>NZ_JABXWI010000068.1 GCF_014930365.1 Streptomyces caniscabiei
AGGTAGGACAGGAGCTGCTTGACGTATTCGATGGCGTCTTTTTCGTCGCCGGCCATGTGGTGGGCGACGCCGGAGGTGGCGTTGTGGGTGCGGGCGCCGCCGAGTTCCTCGAAGCCGACGTCCTCGCCGGTGACGGTCTTGATGACGTCCGGGCCGGTGATGAACATGTGCGAGGTCTGGTCGACCATCACGGTGAAGTCGGTGATGGCGGGGGAGTAGACAGCGCCGCCGGCGCACGGGCCGACCACGAGGGAGATCTGGGGGATGACGCCGGAGGCGTGGGTGTTGCGGCGGAAGATCTCGCCGTACATGCCCAGGGCCATGACGCCCTCCTGGATGCGGGCGCCGCCGGAGTCGTTGATGCCGATGACGGGGCAGCCGGTCTTGAGGGCGAAGTCCATCGCCTTCATGATCTTCTGGCCGAAGACCTCGCCGAGGGAACCGCCCAGCACGGTGAAGTCCTGGGAGAAGACGGCGACCGGGCGGCCGTCGACGGTGCCGTAGCCGGTGACGACTCCGTCGCCGTAGGGGCGGTTGTTCTCCATGCCGAAGTCGGTGGAGCGGTGCCGGGCGAACTCGTCGAACTCCACGAAGGAGTCCTCGTCGAGGAGGAGTTCGATCCGCTCACGGGCCGTCAGCTTGCCCTTGGCGTGCTGCTTCTCCACCGCGCGCTCGGAGCCGGCGTGCGTCGCCTCGTGGATCCGGCGCTGCAGATCCGCGAGCTTCCCCGCGGTCGTGTG
>NZ_JABXWI010000010.1 GCF_014930365.1 Streptomyces caniscabiei
CACCCCACCCGGCAGCCGGCGGCCTGGCCGGTTGCGCGGCGGTGCCGTCGGGTGGGGCGGGGGTGGTACTGGTCGTCGGGGGTGGTGACGAGTGGTGCGTGGCGGGCATGACCGCTCCTGTCCGCGTCAACGTGGGTGGGCGGATGAGGGTGTGGGGAGGTGGGGCCAGCGGGACGTACCGGTGGAGCCTTCCCACACAGTGCGGGTGGGCATTCCGGCACTTTGTTAACTACTCACGCGTATGTCTACACACAAGACCGGCCTCGTCCGAAGGGGGCGAGGCCGGTCACTGTAGTCGCTCTCGGTAAAGAGCCGTTCACCAGTGGTGTTACGGGCCCCTACAGGTTGTCGACGAGGAGAAGCCTGTTCGGGGAACCCGGATATCTGTCCTTGACCTTGCCCGAAACCGCACCCCCCACCAACGCCTCGGCCACCTCCGCCGGGGCGGCCCGCGGCCGGTCCGCCAGATACAGGGCCGCCGCGCCCGCGACGTGCGGCGCTGCCATGGACGTACCGGAATGCGTCTCCTTCGCGGTGTCGCTCCGGTAGGAGGTCGAGGTGATGGACCTCCCGGGGGCGAACAGGTCCAGGCTCGGACCCCAGTTGGAGAAGTCGGCGCGGGCGTCCCCTCGGTCGGTGGCGCCGACCGTGATCGCCGGCTTGACGCGGGCAGGCGAGTAGCGGCCGGCGGCGCGTCCGTCGTTGCCCGCGGCCACCGTGTACGTGACCCCGGAGGCGATGGAGTTGCGTACGGCCGCATCGAGCTGGGCGTTGCCCGGGCCGCCGAGGCTCATGTTGGCCACGGCCGGTTTCCTCGCGTGCGCGGTGACCCAGTCGATACCCGCGATGACCTGCGCGGTCGTCCCCCCGCCCGCGTCGTCGAGCACACGTACGGCGACCACCTTCGCCTTCTTGGCGACGCCGTACGCGGTGCCGGCGACGATGCCCGCGACATGGGTGCCGTGGCCGTTGCCGTCCTGTGCCGTCCGGTCGTTCTGCACGAAGTCCCAGCCGTTGCCCGCCCGTCCGCCGAAGTCCTTGTGGGTGACCCGTATCCCGGTGTCGATCACGTACACGGTGACGCCCCTGCCCGCCGACCTCGGCCAGGTGTAGCTCCTGTCGAGGGGCAGGTCCGGCTGGTCGACGCGGTCCAGGCCCCACGAGGGCGGGTCGGTCCGGCGGCCGTCGTGGGTGACCTGGGTGTCCTGGACGACCGACGCCACACGGGGGTCGGCTGCGAGCCGCCTGGCCTGCCTCTCACCGACAGTCACGGAGTAGCCGTTCAGGGCGGCGCTGTACATATGGCGTATTTTCGCCCCGTACTTCGACGCTATGCGCTTTCCCGCCGTCGACGGAGCCCTCGTTCCCGGTTCGAGGGTGACGATGTAACTGCCGTTGACGGAGCCGGGGTCACCGGCGCCGTGGACGTACCCCTCCGGTGCGGCGTGCGCGGGCAGGGTGATGGCCGAAAGAACCGCGGCCGTCATCACCGCCGTGAACCCGCCCGCCCGGCGCGCACGCCTGATTCTCGCCTCTGCCGGCTGGTGCATGTCTGAGAACCCCCTCCTCGACCCGGCGCTCCCACACCGGGGTTCACCGGAAGCCTCTCGTGCGGTGTGAAGCGCCACAAGGCCGCGCAGAGGGGTGGAATCGGCCAATATCACCCGTGGGGTACATGTGAAGGTTGCTGCCGGGTTGCGGCGAATTCAGGACTGAACGGCCCGGACCGGACTGCCCCGCCGGGCGGCCGGGGTACGGATGCGCCGTAATCGCATACGGAGGGACGCGCCGTAGTTGCCACGGCCCCCGCGCCGCTACCGTCGGGGGGTGACGAACGGCGCACAGCGGAGTGCGTCCCCCGGCCCGTACGTCCTGGCGCGAAGGTGGAATCCTCTGTGAAGGCCATCCGCAGATTCACCGTCCGACCCGTCCTGCCCGAACCCCTCCATCCGCTCAGCGAACTGGCGCGCAATCTGCGCTGGTCCTGGCACCCGGAGACCCGTGACCTCTTCCAGTCGGTCGACCCCGAGCGCTGGGCCGCCTCCGGCGGCGACCCCGTGCGGCTCCTCGGTTCCGTCTCGGTCCGGCGCCTGGCCGAACTCGCCGAGGACCGGCGCTTCCTGCGCCGGCTGGCCGCAGCCGCCGACGACCTGCGCGACTACGTCGGCGGCGACCGCTGGTACCAGGCGCAGAACTCCGAACTCCCGGCCGCCATCGCCTACTTCTCGCCCGAGTTCGGCATCACGGCCGCGCTGCCGCAGTACTCCGGCGGCCTAGGCATCCTCGCCGGCGACCATCTGAAGGCGGCCAGCGACCTCGGGGTCCCGCTGATCGGCGTCGGCCTGCTCTACCGGCACGGCTACTTCCGGCAGTCCCTGTCCCGGGACGGCTGGCAGCAGGAGCACTACCCGGTGCTCGACCCGAACGAACTGCCCCTGGTGCCGCTCCAGGAGGCCGACGGCAGCCAGGCGCAGGTCGGCCTGGCGCTCCCCGGCGGCCGCCGGCTGCACGCCCGGATCTGGGAGGCCCAGGTGGGCCGGGTGCCGCTGCTGCTGCTCGACTCGGACGTCGAGGAGAACGACCTCGGCGAACGCGGGGTGACCGACCGGCTCTACGGCGGCGGCAGCGAACACCGGCTCCTCCAGGAGATGCTGCTCGGCATAGGGGGTGTCCGGGCCGTACGCACGTACTGCCGTCTCACCGGCCACGCCGGGCCCGAGGTCTTCCACACCAACGAGGGCCACGCCGGCTTCCTCGGCCTGGAACGCATCGCCGAACTCGGCGACGAGGGGCTCGACTTCGACGCCGGCCTGGAGGCGGTCCGCTCCGGCACCGTCTTCACCACCCACACGCCCGTCCCGGCCGGCATCGACCGCTTCGACCGTGAGCTGGTCGCCCGCCACTTCGGGCCCGACGCCGAACTCCCGCGCATCGACGTGGGCCGCATCCTGGGGCTCGGCATGGAGACGTACCCGGGCGGCGACCCGAACGTCTTCAACATGGCGGTGATGGGGCTCCGGCTCGCGCAGCGCGCCAACGGGGTCTCGCTGCTGCACGGGCAGGTCAGCCGGGAGATGTTCTCCGGCCTGTGGCCGGGCTTCGACCCGGACGAGGTCCCCATCACCTCGGTGACGAACGGGGTGCACGCCCCGACCTGGGTGGCCCCGGAGGTCTTCCGGCTCGGCGTCCGCCAGATCGGCGCCGAACGGACCGAGGACGCCATGTCGGTCGGCGGCTCAGAGCGCTGGGACGCCGTCGGCGACATCCCCGACCAGGACATCTGGGACCTCCGCCGCGACCTGCGCGAGCAACTCGTCGTCGAGGTCCGGGAACGTCTGGCCGCCTCCTGGCGGCAGCGCGGCGCCGGTACGGCAGAACTCGGCTGGATCGAGGGCGTGCTGGACCCGGACGTCCTGACGATCGGCTTCGCCCGCCGCGTCCCCTCGTACAAGCGTCTGACGCTGATGCTGCGCGACCAGGACCGCCTGATGGACCTGCTGCTCCACCCGGAACGCCCGATCCAGATCGTGATCGCGGGCAAGGCCCACCCGGCGGACGACGGCGGAAAACGCCTGATCCAGGAGCTGGTGCGGTTCGCGGACGACCCGCGCGTCCGCCACCGGATCGTGTTCCTGCCCGACTACGGCATGGCGATGGCGCAGAAGCTGTACCCCGGCTGCGACGTCTGGCTGAACAACCCGCTGCGCCCGCTGGAGGCGTGCGGTACGTCCGGCATGAAGGCGGCCCTGAACGGCTGTCTCAATCTCTCCGTCCTGGACGGCTGGTGGGACGAATGGTTCCGGCCGGACTTCGGCTGGGCGATCCCGACGGCGGACGGTACGGCGACGGACGAGGACCAGGACCGCCGGGACGACGTGGAGGCGGCGGCGCTCTACGACCTGCTGGAGCAGCGGGTGACCCCCCGCTTCTACGAGCGGGGCCAGGGCGGCCTGCCCGACCGCTGGATCGAGATGGTCCGCGAGACGCTCACGCATCTGGGGCCGAAGGTGCTGGCGGGCCGCATGGTGCGGGAGTACGTGGACCGCCTCTACACACCGGCCGCCCGCGCCCACCGCGCCCTGACCCCGGACACGGCCCGCGAACTGTCCGAGTGGAAGGGGCGGGTGCGGGGCGCCTGGCACCGGGTGAGCGTGGACCACGTGGAGACCTCGGCGGCCCCGCTCAGCACGGCCGCCGAGCTGGGCGCGACGCTGGTGCTGCGCGTCCGGGTGGGCCTCGGCGACCTGGTCCCGGACGACGTCGAGGTCCAGGCGGTCTCCGGGCGCGTGGACACCGACGACCGCATCACGGACGCCACCTGCGTCCCGCTGAAGCCGGCGAGCGGCCCCGACGACGAGGGCCGCTGGATCTACGAGGGCCCGCTCTCCCTGGACCGCACGGGCTCCTTCGGCTACACGGTCCGCATCCTCCCGACCCACCGCCTGCTGGCCTCCGCCGCCGAACTGGGTCTGTTGGTGGTGCCTTCGGAGGAGTTGGGGGAGGGGGCGGGGGTGTTGATGCGGTGACCCGAGCGGGCGAGGTGAGCACGCCCCACCTCGCCCGCCGCCGACCGGCGAAGCGACCGAGAAACGCGCCGCTGAGGCCGCGTCTGAGATCTGGGTCGGTAGCCTCTCGAAGGGTGCTCTAGGCTCGGCCGGGTGATCTCCGACGAATTCCCTCTCGTCGGCGGCTTCAGGGAGTTGGAGTACGGCAGTCCGGACGGGCCGTCGATCCGAGCTGCTGCGCGTTTGGCGCCGTCGGAGGGTGAAGGCGATCTGGTTCGGTACCTGCGTGCCGGCGCCACTGTGATCGCCACGCCTTCAGCCGTGCCTGACGTGCTGAGCGAAACAGGCGCGTTCATCGGAGGCCTGCACCTGCTCACCGACGGACATTGGCTGTGGTACTCCGACCTGGCCCACTACGTGGGTCGCCACCACGTGGAGCTCGACCCGGCGTTCGTCGCGCACGCGCGCAGCAACAACTGGACTGTTCCTCAGGTCAGCGACGAGCGCCTCGACACGATGGTGACGTCGCTCATCGGAGACGAAGGCGAGCCGGACTGAAGTTGCGGCCTCACAGAGCGATCGAGTCCGTTCAGCCGGTCGGCCACCTAGTCGCCGCCCCCGCCACCCCCGCCGCCGTCCCCGCCACCCCCGCCGTCGCCGCCGCCCGAGTCTCCGCCGTCTCCGCCGTCCGAGCCCCAGCCGTCGCCGCCGCCGGGCTCGTTGTCGTCGCTGCTGTCGCCTAGGTTGCTGAACCAGGTGCGGTCCCACCATTCGTCGAGGGCGATCGGTTCGCTCTCGCGCGCCGGGCGCTTGCGGTTCGCCGGGAAGCGGGCCAGGCCTGTCGTGTCCCCGAGCCCGAAGGCGACGGAGAAGACATGGGCCATGACGGCGTCCAGGGGATCGGCGCTCTCATGGTGCACGGGTGCCAGCGGCAGCAGCACCGCGCCCGGGTCGAGCACCTGGCGGCGCGGTGGACGGGTCAGCAGGGCGACGCGGCGTTCGTCGCGCAGCAGCCATGAACTCGTCCCGCTCTCCCGGCGCAGCACCCAGTGGCCGCCGGGCAGCCGCACGTCCACGGAGCTCTTCGACTTGCGCAGCCGCTTGGTGAGGACGAGGGGGGCCGTGACGTCGCCGACGGTCAGCAGCAGGCCCTTGGACGGTTCCGGGGCGCCGCTGTGGAAGCCGCGCGGGGCCCGGATCCGTACGACGGGAGCGTGCGGCCCCCACACGTCGACGCGTACGAGACGCCGGTCCACGGCGACGGTCACCGGACCGGCGGGGCCCGCCGCGTACCGCCGCGCGATCCACAGGGGTACGCCCTCGGCCCGGGCCCGGTCCGCCAGGGCGGCCACCTGCGCCGGTCCACCGCATCGCCGTACCGCCAACTCCCCCAGCCGATGCGCGAACTCGGCGGCCTGCCGCACCTTCACCGGCGTGGAGGTACCGGTGACACGGGTCACCGGAACGACGCCGGGGCCGTTCGGCAGCCGCGTCAGCGGTCGTTCCGTCCCGCCGCCCCCGACCCAGTACCCGCGCTGGAACGCCTCGGCCATGGCGCCGAGGTTCAGCTCGCTCAGCGGCGTGGTCCTGCCGCCCCTGCGCAGATGCTCCTCGGTCAACTCCACGGTCCGCGCCAGCGGATTCCTCGACCGTTCGCCGTACCGCACCTGACTCACGACACCCCCGTACGTACGCTGTCCAGCGGAGTTCAGGGTCACCTGCCGCGCCCCGGTGCCTGAGACGCCCGCCTCAGTCCTTGAGGTTCCCCGCCAGCCTCCGCAGCACCACCCCGCACCGTCGTGCGTACGCGTGCTGCAGCCCCCGCGTCGCCGCGCCGCCCGCCCGTGCGTACCACTTCGCGCCGCGGCTGAAGGCCGTCACCGTCAGCCAGACCGTGCCGTCGCCCGTGCGGTCGACCACGAAGGACTCCTCGCCGCATTCGGGGTGGCCCGGGAGCGTGCCGTAGGCCCAGCCCTTGCGGCGGGGTTCGTCGACCGTCCAGACCACGCGGCAGGGGGCCTTGATCACGCCGCCCAGGGTGACCGTCACGTCGACGCCGGGGGCCGCCTCGGGGGCGGAGGCGCTTATGCCGACGCCCAGCGCGCGGTGCATCTCCCAGGTGTGGACGGCGTGCGCGGCGCGCTCGAACACGTCCGTGCCCTCGCCTATGCGCGAGCGGACGTGGAGGGGGCTGAAGTCGGGCGGGCAGTGGCCCTCGCGGGTCGCGCCGACGGCCTCGTAGGTGAAGGGGCCCTCGGGGAGCGGGCCGGTGGTTTCGGGCATGGCGCACAGACTAGGGCGGCACCCGGAGTCGCCTTCTCGCCGGGTACCGCCCCTGGGTCAGCCGTGTGTCACGCGGTGACGTTGACCGCCGCCCACGCCGCGTTCACCGCCGCGTACTCCGCGCTGCTCGCGCCGTAGAGCGAGGAGGCCGCGTTCAGGGTCGCCGTGCGGGCGCCCTTGTAGTTGGTCGTCGACGTCATGTACGTCGTGAGCGCCTTGTACCAGATCTGGACGGCCTTGGCGCGGCCGATGCCCGTGATCGTGGCGCCGTTGGAGGTCGGGGAGTTGTACGAGACCCCGTTGATCGTCTTGGCGCCGCTGCCCTCCGAGAGGAGGTAGAAGAAGTGGTTCGCCGGGCCCGACGAGTAGTGCACGTCCAGGCTGCCGAGCGACGACGACCAGTAGTTGGCCGACGAGCCGTCCTTGCTCGGCTGGTCCATGTAACGCAGCGGGGTGCCGTTGCCGCGGATGTCGACCTTCTCACCGATCAGGTAGTCGCCCGGGTCCTTGGCGTTGGCGGCGTAGAACTCGACCGCCGTGCCGAGGATGTCCGAGGTGGCCTCGTTGAGGCCGCCCGACTCGCCGCTGTAGTTCAGGCCGGCCGTGTTGGAGGTCAGGCCGTGGGTCATCTCGTGCCCGGCCACGTCCAGCGAGGTGAGCGGCTTGGTGTTGCCCGCGCCGTCGCCGTACGTCATGCAGAAGCAGCTGTCGGACCAGAAGGCGTTGACGTACGCGTTGCCGTAGTGGACCCGGGAGTACGCGGCGACGCCGTTGTTCCTGATGCCGTTGCGGCCGAGGACGTTCTTGTAGAAGTCCCAGGTGACCTGGGCGCCGTAGTGGGCGTCCACGGCGGCGTTCTGGTCGGTGGAGGAGCTGGTGGCGGTGCCGGTGCCCCAGACGTCGTCCGCGTCGGTGAAGAGCGTGCCGGCCGAGGAGGACGTGGCGCGCGCCTTGTTGTACGTCTTGTGGGCGCCGCGCGAGGCGTCGTTCAGCTGGTACGTCGAGCCGGACAGCGAGGTGCCGATGGTGACCTGGCCGTTGTACTGGCTGTTGCCGCTGCCGGTCTGGACGGCCTCCCACTCGTACAGCTTCTTGCCGGTCTGCGCGTCGGTGACGACGTGCAGCTCCTGCGGGGTGCCGTCGTGCTGGAAGCCGCCGACGACCGTCTCGTAGGCGAGGGCGGGCTTGCCGCTCGCGGCCCAGACGACCTTGCGCGGGGCCTTGTCGGCCGCCGTCTTGGTGGAGCCCTCGGCCTTGGCGGCCTTCAGCGCCTGCTTCTCGGCGGTGGCCTTGGTGACGTCCGCGGTCAGGTCGGAGACCTTGACGGAGGCGGTGGTCGCCTTGCTGACGCTCTTGATGTCGCCGGCCTTGGACTCGTGGACGACGAGGTCGCCGCCGAGGACCGGGAGGCCGCCGTAGGTGCGCTCGTAGCGCGTGTGGACCGTGCCGTCGGCGTCCTTGAGGACGTCACGGACGACCAGTTCCTCCTTGGCGCCCAGGCCTATCTCGTCGGCGGTCTCGGGCGTGGCCGCGTCCGCCTCCTTGATCAGGGCGGTGCGCGCGGCGGGGGTCAGCAGGACGGGGGCTCCGGCCGGCTTGGCCTTGTCCGCGACCGGCGCGGGCTGGGCGGTGGCACCGGAGGTGAGGCCGGTGGTGAGGAGCGCGCCGGCGGCGACGGCGGTCGCGACGGCGAGCGTGGTGCGCTTGTGACGCGCGTAGAGAGGACGTCGGGGAGTCACACGAGCTCCTTATGTGGGGGAGTTGCCGGGATGCTGGTGCGGCGGGTGGAGGAAGAGTGACACCTGAGTCGTGTTCATGTCA
The DNA here is from genome assembly GCF_014930365.1 of Streptomyces caniscabiei. GTDB lineage: Bacteria > Actinomycetota > Actinomycetes > Streptomycetales > Streptomycetaceae > Streptomyces > Streptomyces caniscabiei. The sequence goes on from NZ_JABXWI010000010.1 coordinate 8,610, forward strand.
GGAGGGGGTGATGATGTTGGCCGAAAGTCAACTGTCCGGTGAATGTTGCGGGAACATGAACGGGCGCCGCCCCGGCGGGAATCGACCCACCGGGGCGGCGCCTTTCAGGAACGGGAGGCGGGTGCGCGGGGGTGACCCGCGCGTGCGCCCGAGCCGGTCTACGGGAACGTCAGCTTCCAGCTGTTGATGTAGCCGGTGTCCTGCGCCGCGTTGTCCTGGACCCTCAACTGCCAGACGCCGTTGGCCACTTCGGAGGAGGCGTTGACGGTGTACGTGGTGTTGAGGTTGTCCGAGCTGCCGCCGGTGCCGTACGCCTTCATCGTGTACGCCGTGCCGTCGGGGGCGACCAGCTGGACCTGGAGGTCACCGACGTAGGTGTGGACGATGTCCACGGCGACCGCGAGGTTGGAGGGTGCGTTTCCGGTCCGGCCGGAGACCGTGATCGGCGAGGTGACCGCCGCCCCGTTGTCCGGAATCGATACGTCGGTCGTGGACTCGAACGACGTACCGCCGCCCCCGCCACCGCCGGGCCGGGTGCCCACGTTGATGCCCGCCCAGGCGTTCTGCACCGCCGTGTACTCGGCGGACGTGGTGCCGTACAGCTCACCGGCGGCCGCGAGGGTGCCGGTGCGGGCCGCCGCGTAGTTGGTCGTGGACGTGAACTTCGTGGTCAGCGCGCGGAACCAGATCTTCTCCGCCTTGTCGCGGCCGATGCCCGTCACCGGAAGGCCGTCCGAGGTGGCCGAGTTGTAGCTGACGCCGTTGATGGTCTTGGCGCCGCTGCCCTCGGAGAGGAGGTAGAAGAAGTGGTTCGCGGGGCCCGAGGAATAGTGCACGTCGATCGAGCCGATACCCGAGTACCAGGAGTCCTTGGACGAGCCGTCCTTGCTCGGCTTGTCCATGTAACGCAGCGGCGTGCCGTCGCCGTTGATGTTGATCTCCTCGCCGATGAGGTAGTCACCGACGTCGGAGGAGTTGTTGGCGTAGAACTCGACGGTGGAGCCGAAGATGTCCGAGGTGGCCTCGTTCAGACCGCCGGACTCGCCGCTGTAGTTCAGACCGGCGGTGTTGGACGTGAGGCCGTGGGTCATCTCGTGCGCGGCCACGTCGATCGAGGTCAGCGGGTTGGCGTTGCCCGAGCCGTCGCCGTACGTCATGCAGAAGCAGGTGTCCTGCCAGAACGCGTTGACGTAGTTGTTGCCGTAGTGCACACGCGAGTAGGCGCCGACGCCGTCACCGCGGATGCCGCTGCGGCCGTGCACGTTCTTGTAGTAGTCCCAGGTCAGCGCCGCGCCGTAGTGGGCGTCGGCGGCGGCCGACTCCAGGTTCGACGGGGTGCCGTTGCCCCACACGTCGTCGGGGCCGGAGAACAGGGTCCCGGTGCCGGAGGTGCCGCGGTTCAGGTTGTACGTCTTGTGGTTGCCGCGCGTGCCGTCGGTGAGGTTGTACGTCGAACCGGACTGGGTGGTGCCGAGGGTCACCTGGCCGCTGTAGACCGTGTTGCCGGTGCCGGTCTCGACGGCCTCCCACTCGTACAGCTTGGCGCCGCTGGTGGCGTCCGTGATGACGTGCAGCTCCTGCGGGGTGCCGTCGTGCTGGAAGCCGCCGACGACCGTCTCGTAGGCGAGGACCGGCTTGCCGCTCGCGGCCCAGACGACCTTGCGGGGCGCGCGGTTGATGTCCGGGCTCTTGGCGTCCTCGGCCTTCGCGGCGCCGAGCGCCTGCTTCTCGGCCTTGCCCTTGCTGACGGCCGGCGTCAGCGACGGGACGGAGATCTTCGCCTTGGTGGCCTTGACGATGCCCTCGGTCTCGCCCGCCTTCGAGCTTTCGACGACCAGATCGCCGCCGAGGACCGGGAGGCCGTCGTACGTCCGCTCGTAGCGGGTGTGCACGGTGCCGTCGCGGTCCTTGACCACGTCACGGACGACGAGCTTCTCCTTGGCGCCGAGGTTCAGTTCCTCGGCCGTGTCCGCCTTCGTCGCGTTGGCCTCGCGTATCAGCTCGGCCCGCTGGGCGGGGGTGAGCTTGACCGAGGCCGTGCCGGTGGCCTTGCCCGCTGCCGACGGTGCCTTCTCCGGGGCGGCGGTGGCGGCGCCCGACTGGACGGCCGCGGCCAACAGGGCGGTGACGGCGACGAGCGCGCCGGCGGCCGTGCGCCGACGGGCGGTGCGGCCGAAGGTGTTACCGGTGTGGGAGGTGCGTCTGTGGGACTGACGTCTCAACACTGACTCCTTCTGCGTGGCCGCGGTTCGCACGGCCAGGGGAGACCGGACGACTGGTGGCCGTCCGGGCAGAACAAGGTGTGCACTGACGAACGGGAAACCACATGCGTGAGGGGTGCCGCGCGGCACGGGAGAGCGCTACTTGTGAGGTTGCTGTGCCGCGGTTGTGGGCAGCGTTGCAGGAGATTGCGCTTCCTGTCAGGAGCGCGTCAATAAGTTGGCCGGAAATGGTCCGTTGCCCGGTTGATCGTGTTCGATATACGGAGCGTTCACCTGGCGGGGATCCGTGCCAGGGCTTCGGGGGCTGTCAGGTCGGTCAGCCCCTCGGCCAGGTGTGCGTGGTCGTCGCAGAACCAGACGGCGTTCTCCGGATGACCGACCCAGTCGTCGTCGTACGTCCGGGTCGCCCGGAAGTACACCAGGGTGAACCTGGAGAGCGGCTTGTCCGCGTGCGGCGTGTCGGGGCAGACGGCACACATCGGCGGCATCATGGCGGGGAACTCCTCGTTGTCGTAGGCGTGTTCGGTCTTGCCGGGTCGATCCGGGCGGCGCCGGGCCCCCGTCAGCCCAGGCCCAGTTCGTGTCGCCAGCGCCAGGCCAGCGCGAGGCAGGTACGCCCCGCCGCCAGGGTGCCGAGGTGGTTCGCATAGCCCAGGACGTTCTCCTCCGTGAAGGGGATGCCCTGGTAGTGCGCACCGGTGCGGGTGCCCACCACGAGGACACCTTCCTCGTTGCGCTCGCCCATCCCCGCGAAGATCTCGTCGAAGGCGTCCGCGTCCCAGACGCAGACCAGGCAGATCTCGGGCTTCCACGGCAGCGGGTCCAGGCCGAGCCCGAGGAACCGCACGCGCGCCCGACCCTCCCGCATCGCCCGCTGCATGTCCGCGTACGGTCGGTCCCGCTCGTAGTCGATGGTCACTCCGCCGTCGCCGGTGGCGTCGGCCGCGCCGAGGAACTCCTCGGCGTACTCGCGCATCGTGTTGCGCCACAGGTCGAGGTCGGAACGCCAGACGGGCAGGGTGTCCGTGTGCGGCTGCAACTCACCGGCCGGGACGACGTGGGTGATGCCCGTGGCCACCGCGACCCTGCCCGCCTCCCGCCGGTGCAGGAAGAAGTACGGCCGGCCGTCCTCGACCCGGATCGTCAGGGTGCTGACTCCCGGGAGCGCGGCCCGGGCGCCCAGCGCGAAGGGACCACCCAGGCCGCGCCGGTAGGGCCCGGCCGACGGACGGCCCCCGCCCCTGCCGCGCAGATCGCGCAGCGCCGCCTCGTACGCGAGGGCCTCGCCGGTGTCCAGACCGTCGAAGTAGCGGCTCAGGGAAAGGGTGAGGTCGAGCCCCGCCTCCGGGGTGCCCGCCGGTCGCGTGGCGACCTCCAGCAGGCGGTACGAGGGCCCGTTGAACCAGACGGCGGGGCGGTCGTACGCCTCGATCGCCGCCGAGTACGCCGTCAGGCGTCCCGCGGTCCCACTGTGGGGCCAGTAACGGCGCAGCGTCGTGTGCGCACTCGCCGCCCGCTCGTCGGACGGCGCCTCCCGCAGAGTCAGCCGGACGGCGTCCAGCGGGAGGGGCCGGGGCGGGATCCAGCCGGGCCGTGTCAACAGCGGCAGCTCGGTGTCGGCCCGGTGCTCCGCGTGGACACCGAGACACGCCGTCGTCAATTCCGGTCTCCGCAAACGCAGATGCTGCCGCGTCCGGATGAACAGCGCGACGCTCCGTTCCCGGCTGGCCAACCGCTGGGGCGCGTAGGCGAGCGCGACGCCCACGAGCATCGCCACGACGGTGACCAGCAGCCCGGCCACCGTGAGCACGGTCTCCAACTCCATGACGACCCCCGTCGGTTCACCTTGATTCAATCAGGAGCGGCCACGGTGCGGCAGTCCTGTCACCCCGCCCCCTCCCCGTGCCACCGCCGCCACAGCGCCGCGTACGCGCCGTCCGCTGCCACCAGGGCCTCGTGGGTGCCGAGTTCGGTGAGGAGGCCGTCCTCCATGACCGCCACGCGGTCCGCGTCGTGGGCGGTGTGGAGGCGGTGGGCGATGGCGATGACCGTACGGCCTTCGAGGACGGCGGCGAGGGCACGCTCGGTGTCACGGGCGGTGGTGGGGTCGAGCAGGGCGGTGGCCTCGTCGAGGATGAGGGTGTGCGGATCGGCCAGGACCACCCGGGCGAGGGCGAGTTGCTGGGCCTGGGGGCCGTCCGTACGGCGCCCGCCCTCGCCCAGGCGGGTGCCGAGGCCGTCGGGGAGGTCGCGGACCCAGCCGTCCGCGCCCACCGCCGACAGCGCCGCCCACAACTCCTCGTCCGTGGCCGCCGGTTCGGCGATGAGGAGATTGTCGCGGACCGTGCCCAGGAAGACGTGGTGCTCCTGGGTGACCAGGACCACCTGGCGGCGCAGCCGCTCCGGGCCGAGGTCCACGACGGGCACACCGCCGACCGTCACCGTGCCGGCGGTCGGCGCGTCGATACCGGCCAGCAGACGGCTCAGCGTCGTCTTCCCGGCGCCCGACGGGCCCACCACCGCGAGCCGTTCGCCCGGACGTACCGTCAGGTCCACCCCGCGCAGCACCTCGCCGCCCCGCTCGTACGCGTACCGCACCCCCCGTACGTCGATACGGTCGTCCTCGGGCTCCGGGGTGGCGGCGGAGCCGGTGCGCGGCGCCCCGGCCAGCCCCTCCACCCGGGCGAAGGAGGCGCCGCTGCTCTGCAACAGCTCCACCCGCATCAGGATCTCGTCGAGCGGGCCGCTCAGCTGCTGCAGATACAGGGCCGCCGACACCACCGCGCCCAGGGTGACCGAGCCCCGCGCGAGCAGCACGCCGCCGACGAGGAGGACGAGCGCCTGGGGCACGAAGTACGAGATCTCGACCCCGGGGAAGAACACCGTGCGCAGGAACAGGGTGTGGAAGCGGCGGCGCCGGGACTCCTCCAGGGCGTCACGGCTCGCGGTGATCCGTCGTCGCTCCAGCCGCAGAGCCTCGACCGTGCGGGCCCCCGACGCGGTCGCCGCGACGATCTCCGCGACCTCCGAACCGGCCGCGCCCTCCGCGAGATAGCCGGTGCGCGCCCGGCGCAGATACCAGCGCAGCACCACCCCGATGCCGCTCAGCCCGACCAGCGCGCACGCCCCGAGCAGCGGGTCCAGCGCGAACACCGCGCCGATCAGGAACAGCGCCTGCACCGAGCTGATCAGCAGCTCGGGGCCCACGTCGCGCAGGGTCTTGCCCACCGCGTCCACGTCGGCCGTGCCGCGCGCCGTCAGATCGCCGGTGCCCGCCCGCTCCACGACCGACGCCGGCAGGGCCAGCGTCCGGTCCACGAACTCCTCACGCACCCGCGCCAGCGTCCGCTCGCCGAACCGGTGCCCCACGTAGCGGGCCCAGCGCGCCAGCAGCAACTGCGCCACCGCGCAGAGCAGGATCGCCGCCGCCAGCCGGTCCACGGCCCCGACGCCGTCCCCGCCGCGCACCTCGTCGATGATCCGGCCCACCAGCCACGGGCCGGCCAGTCCCGTCGCGGCGGCCGCGCCGTTCAGCGCCAGCACGGCGAGGAAGGCCCGCCCGTCCGCCCGCACCAGCCGCACGGTCGCCCGCCGCACGGCTGCCGCGCCGGCGACGGGCAGCCGCCCGGAGGGATCGGGCGCGGGCCCACCGCCGCCCGCTGCGGCCTTGCCCGTCGTCGCCCCCGTCACACTCATCGCACGACCTCCGCACCGGCACGCTCGCCGCCACCGGAACCGTTCGCCTCGGGCGCGGCCACCGGGCCGTGGGTGCCCCCGCCTCGTGTCTCCCCCTGCTCTCCCGCGTCCCGGGCCACCAGAGCCCGGTAGGCGGGCTCCCTCGTCAGGAGTTCGTGGTGGGTGCCGGTGGCGGTGATCTTGCCGTTCACCAGGTGGAGGACGGTGTCGGCGTGGTCGAGGACCAAGGGGGAGGTGGTCGTGACGAGGGTCGTGCGGCCCGTGCGGGCGGAGCGGAGCCGGCCGGCGACACGGGTCTCGGTGTGCGCGTCGAGCGCCGAGGTCGGCTCCACCGCGAGCAGGATCTCGGGGTCGGCCACCAGCGCCCGCGCCAGCCGCACCCGCTGCCGCTGACCGCCGGAGAGATTGCGGCCCTGCGCGTCGATCGCCGAGTCGAGGCCGTCCGGGAGGCCCTGCACGATGTCCTCGGCCACCGCGGCCCGCAACGCCCGCCCGGCGGTCTCGTCGTCGACGTCCCCGTGCCCGCCGAGCAGCTCCCTCAGCCGCCCCGCGAACAGGTCCGCCTCATGGTCCGCGACCAGGATCCGCGCCCGCACCTGCGCGAGCGGGATCGCGTCCAGCGGGATCCCGCCCCAGGTCACCGCGGTCGGCGCGTACCGGCCGAGCCGGTCCACCACCGCCGCCGCGTCGGCCGGCCGGTCGGCGGCCAGCGCGACCAGCCGGCCGGGCGGCACCCGCACCCCCGATTCGGGGTCGTGCAGCGTCGAGGGCTCGGCGGGGGCGTCCGTCGTGCCGTGGTCCGGCAGCGGCTCCAGGTTCAGGAACCGGATGACGCGCCGCGCCGCCACCAGGCCGCGGCTGACCTCGTACCCCCAGTCGACGAAGTACGACATCGGCCGCACCAGCACGGTGACGTACCCGTACACCGACACCAACTCGCCCACGCTGATAGCCCCCTGGGCCGCGAGCCGGGCCGCCAGCCAGGTCACCACCGCGAGGAACAGGGTCGGCAGCCCCACCCCGAGCGCCTGCATCCAGCTGGTCACCGCACCCACCCGGTATCCCTGCGCCCGCAGCCGCTGCGAGTCGCGGTGGAACGCGTCGGCGACGAGCCCCTTGCCGCCCAGCCCGTTCAGGACCCGCAGCCCGCCCGCGAGGTCGGCGATCCGCGCGGTCAGCACGCCCTGCCGCTCCCGGTACTCCGTCTCCGTGCCCTGCAACCGCCGCATCAACGGCCCCACGATCACCGCGATCAGCGGCATCCCGAGCAGCACGACCGCCGCGATGGGCAGGGAGACCGACATGAGCAGTCCGGCGACCACCAGGTAGGCGGCGAGCGCCCCCGCCCCCGGCCCGATGACCGTCAGGGACCCCGCGATCGTCTGGACGTCCCCCACACCGATCGTGACGACCTCCCCGGCACCGACCCGGCGCCGCAGCTCCGCCCCCAGCCGGACGGCGTGCGCCATCACGACCTTCACCGTGCGGAAGTTGGCGTCCATCCGGACCCGGGTCATCGTGCGGTGCCGCATGATGCTCAGCCAGGCGTTGAAGGCGCCGCAACCGAAGAGGGCGGCCGTCCAGCCGGCCAGGGCCCGGTGGTCGCCGGGTTCAAGACCGTCGTCGATCGCGCGCGAGAGCAGGTACGGGGTGGCGGCGAGCAGCACCATCCACGCGCAGGAGATGAGGGAACCGAGGGCGGAGCGGCCGGCCTGCTGCTTGACCAGCCACCACAGGTAGTGGGCGCCGCCCCGGCGGTCGGGTGTGCCGGGGTCCTCGTACGCGTTGATCATCGGCCCCGGTTTCTGTGTGGACGTGGATGAGGAACGGGTGGGTGCGATGTCGGGTGCGGGCCGGTGGGGTTTCTCGCGCAGTTCCCCGCGCCCCTGGAGAACGGCCCTGCGGGCCGGTTCTCCAGCCCCTACGCCAGGCTGTCCCGCCAGGCCCGGTGCAGGTCCGCGAAGCGGCCCGTGCCGGCGATCAGGTCCGCCGGTGCGCCGTCCTCCACCACGCGGCCGTGCTCCATCACCAGGACCCGGTCGGCGATCTCGACCGTGGAGAGGCGGTGCGCGATCACCACGGCCGTGCGCCCGCGCAGGACCGTCGCCATCGCGCGCTGCACCGCCCGTTCGCCCGGGATGTCGAGCGAGCTGGTCGCCTCGTCCAGGATGAGGACGGCCGGGTTCGCCAGCAACGCCCGCGCGAACGCCACGAGCTGGCGCTGACCGGCGGAGATACGGCCACCGCGCTTGCGTACGTCGGTGTCGTAGCCGTCGGGCAGGGCGCTGATGAAGTCATGGGCGCCGATCGCCTTCGCGGCGCGCTCGATCTCCTCGCGGCCGGCGTCGGGGCGGCCGATCGCGATGTTCTCCGCGACCGTGCCGGAGAACAGGAACGACTCCTGCGTCACCATGATCACCCCGCGCCGCAGCTCGGGCACCGAGAGGTCGCGCAGATCGACACCGTCCAGGAGGACCCGCCCGGACGAGGGGTCGTAGAAGCGGGCCACCAGCTTGGCGAGGGTCGACTTGCCGGCGCCGGTGGAGCCGACCACCGCCACCGTGCTGCCTGCCGCGAGGGTGAGGTCGAAGCGGGGCAGCACCTCGCCGCCGGTGCGGTACGCGAACCGGACCCCGTCGAACACGACCTCGCGGCCGGGGAGTTCACGGTCCGCCACCGGCAGCTCCTTCGGCTCGGCGGGCTCCGGGACCGACGGGGCCTGGGCCAGCAGGCCGGCGATCTTCTCCAGCGAGGCCGCCGCCGACTGGTAGGAGTTGAGGAACATGCCGAGCCGGTCGATCGGGTCGTACAGCCGCCGCAGATACAGCACCGCGGCCGCCAGCACCCCCAGCGCCAGCGACTCCGACGCCACCCGGTACGCGCCCCAGAGCACGATCGCCGCGACCGTGATGTTGGCGACCACCCGGGAGCAGACCACATAGCGGGCCATCTCCAGGATCGCGTCGCCGTTCGTGCGCTCGTGGTGCCGGTTCAGGGCGCCGAACTCGGCGTCGTTCGCGGCCTCCCGGCGGAACGCCCGCACCGGACGGATCCCGTTCATCGTCTCCGCGAACTTCACGATCACCGCGGCGATCGCGCTGGACCGGGCGGTGTAGACGCTCGCCGCACGCCGTTGGTACATCCGCACGAATCCGTACAGCGGCACGAACGACGCCAGCGCCGCCGCGCCGAGCCCCAGGTCCAGCCAGAGCAGCATCGCCGAGATGTAGACGAAGGCGAGGATCACGCCGATGAGTTCCTGGAGGCCCTCGTTGAGCAGTTCGCGCAGCGACTCGACGTCCGTGGTGGACCGGGAGATCAGCCGGCCCGAGGTGTACCGCTCGTGGAAGTCGATGCTCAGCGCCTGCGCGTGCCGGAAGATCCGGCCGCGCAGATCCAGCAGCACGTCCTGGTTCACCCGGGCGGACGCCCCGATGAACAGGAACTGCAGCCCGCCGGCCGCCAGCGCGCACGCCAGATAGCCGGCCCCCACCGCGATCAGCGGCCCGTGCCGGCCGTCCCGGAGCGCCGGTACGGCACTGTCGATGGCGTACGCCACCAGCAGCGGGCCCGCCTGCACCGCGGCCTGCTGGAGCAGGAGCAGCACGCTCGCCACGACCACCCGGGCCCGCATCGGCGCGAGCAGGGAGCGCAGCAGAGCGAGGGTGGCGCCCGGGGGAGTGGGGAGGTCGTCGTGGTCGAAGGGGTCGTCGACGGGGGCCTGGTGTGTGGGGGGCGCGGTGGTGGACTGGTCGCCGTCGTCGGGCGCCTTCTCCAGGGAGGTCGTCCCGCCCGCCCGGCCCGCCGACTGCCCGTTCGCCACGCCGTCCGGCTCCTCGTTCGGTTCCTTGCCCGGCGCGGTGGTCAGGGGCGCCGTCATCGCTCGTCCTCCTCGGTGCCGGACATCAGATGCGCGTACTCGGTGTTGGTGCGCAGCAGTTCCTGGTGTGTGCCCACGGCCGTGACGCGGCCGCCGGAGAGCAGGGCCACCCGGTCGGCGAGCAGTACGGTCGACGGGCGGTGGGCCACGATCAGCGCGGTCGTCTCCGCGAGCACGCGGCGCAGCGCGGCCTCCACCGCGGCCTCCGTGTGCACGTCCAGCGCGGAGAGCGGGTCGTCGAGGACGAGGAAGCGGGGTCTGCCGACCACCGCCCGCGCGAGCGCCAGCCGCTGCCGCTGGCCGCCGGAGAGGCTGAGGCCCTGCTCGCCGACCTGGGTGGCCGTGCCCTGCGGGAGCGCGTGCGCGAACTCGGCCTGGGCGATGGCCAGGGCGCGGTCCAGCTCGGGCTCGCCCGCGTCCGGCGGGGCGCCCATCAGGACGTTCTCGCCGACGGTGGCCGAGAACAGGGTGGGCTCCTCGAAGGCCACGGCGACCAGGGAGCGCAGGGTGTCCCGGTCCATCTCGGTGATGTCGTCGCCGTCCAGCGTGATACGGCCGGACGTCACCTCGTGCAGCCGGGGGACGAGGGCGGTGAGGGTGGTCTTGCCGGAGCCCGTCGCGCCGACCAGGGCCATCGACTCGCCCGGCCGGATGTGCAAGGTGACGCGGTCGAGGGTGGGGGCCGTGTCGGGACCGGCGTCGGGGTAGCGGAACGTGACGTCGTGGAAGCGGAGCCCGCCCTGTTGCGCGGTACCGGTACCGGTGGCGCTGTCGTGGAGGGGGCGCCGCGCGCCGGCAGGTGCCGTCGACGACTCCGGCTTCTCGTCCATCACCTCGAAGTACCGCTCGGTCGCCGTCGCCGCCTCCTGGCTCATCGCCAGCAGGAAGCCGATCGAGTCGACGGGCCAGCGCAGCGCCAGCGCGGTGGACAGGAAGGCGACCAGGGTGCCCGCCGACAGCACGCCGTCGGCGACCTGGACGACGCCAAGGACGAGCGCCGCGCCGATCGCGATCTCGGGGAGGGTGATGATGACGCCCCAGATCGCCGACAGGAGACGGGCCTTGCGCAGTTCCGTGCCGCGCAGCGTCCGGGACAGCTCACGGAACGCGCGCGCCTGGCTGCGGTGCCGTCCGAAACCCTTGACGATCCGGATGCCGAGCACGCTCTCCTCGACGACCGTCGTCAGGTCGCCGACCTGGTCCTGCGCGAGGCGGGCGACGGCGTTGTACTTCCGCTCGAAGACGACACAGGTCACGATCACCGGGACCACGGGCCCGAGGATGACGAGCCCCAGCGTCCAGTCCTGGGCGAGCATGATGATCACACCGACGACGATGGTCACCGCGTTGACCAGCAGGAACGTCAGCGGGAAGGCGAGGAACATCCGCAGCAGCATCAGATCGGTCGTCCCGCGCGACAGGAGCTGGCCGGAGGCCCAGCGGTCGTGGAAGGCGACCGGGAGGCGCTGCAGATGGCGGTAGAGATCCGCGCGCATCGACGCCTCGACGCCCGCGAGGGGCCGCGCCACGAGCCAGCGCCGCAAGCCGAACAGCAGGGCCTCGGCGAGCCCGAGCAGCAGCAGGTACAGCGCGCCGAGCCACACACCGGCCGGGTCCCGGTCGGCGACCGGGCCGTCCACCAGCCACTTCAGGACCAGCGGGATGAACAGGCCCACGAGGGAGGCGACGATCGCGACCACCGCGGCGACGGACAGCCGTACCCGCACGGGCCGCACATACGGCCACAGCCTCAGCAGCGTCCGTACGGCGGACCGCCCCGCGGACTTCCCGGGCGTCTCGGCCCGCTCGGGTTCGGCGGGCCCGGAGGCCGCCCCCGGTTCCTCGGTCCGGTCGGGTTCCTCTGCGGTTGCACGTGTCGTGGGCATCAGCAGCGAGCCTACGGATCGCCACTGACATCGCCCACCGAGTTTTGGCCGGACCGCGCTCCGTCCTGAGACCTACGACCACCCCCTTCAGTCCCGTACCCGCAGCAACAGCACACACCGCGCCGGCACCGTCACCGCCTCCCCCGCCCGGTGCACCACCCCCGGCCCCTCCCGCTGTTCCTCCCGGGAGGTGTCGACGACCACCTCGTAGCGCCCGGCCCACGGCGTGCCCGGCAGGACGAAGCTCACCGGGCGGTCGCCGGCGTGCAGGACGGTGAGGAAGCTGTCGTCCAGGACGGGCGCGCCCCGGGCGTCCCGGCCGGGGATGTCCCGCCCCGACAGATACATGCCGAGCGTGGCGGCCGGTGCGTACCAGTCCCGTTCGGTCATCTCGGTGCCGCGGGCGGTGAACCAGGCCAGGTCCCGCAGTCCGTCGGCCGAGTGGGGGCGGCCGGAGAAGAAGGCCCGGCGGCGCAGGACAGGGTGCGCGTGGCGGAGCGCGATCAGCCGGGACGTGAGATCGAAGAGGGCCTTCCATGCGGGGTCCTCCAGCAGGCCCCAGTCGATCCAGCTGATCTCGTTGTCCTGGCAGTACGCGTTGTTGTTGCCCCCCTGGGTGCGGCCCAGTTCGTCGCCGGCGACCAGCATCGGCACGCCCGTGGACAGCAGCAGCGTCGTCAACAGGTTCCGCAACTGGCGTCGCCGCAGCGCCCGTACGCGCTCGTCGTCCGTCTCGCCCTCGGTGCCGCAGTTCCAGGACCGGTTGTCGTCCGAGCCGTCCCGGTTGCCCTCCCCGTTCGCCTCGTTGTGCTTGCGCTCGTACGACACCAGGTCGCGCAGGGTGAAACCGTCGTGCGCGGTGATGAAGTTGACCGAGGCGTAGGGCCTGCGGCCGCCCCAGGCGTACAGGTCGCTCGACCCCGACAGGCGGTAGCCGAGGTCCCGTACGTCCGGCAACGCGCCCCGCCAGAAGTCCCGGACCGCGCCCCGGTAGCGGTCGTTCCACTCCGTCCACAGCGGCGGGAACGCCCCGACCTGGTAGCCGCCGGAGCCCACGTCCCACGGCTCGGCGATCAGCTTCACCCGCCGCAGCACCGGGTCCTGGGCGATGACCGCGAGGAACGGGGAGAGCATGTCGACGTCGTGCATCGAGCGGGCGAGCGCCGCCGCCAGGTCGAAGCGGAAGCCGTCGACGCCCATCTCCGTCACCCAGTAGCGCAGCGAGTCCGTGATCAGACGCAGCACGTGCGGCTGGACCACGTGCAGGGTGTTCCCGCAGCCCGTGTAGTCGGCGTAGCGCCGCGCGTCGTTCTGCAGGCGGTAGTAGCCCCGGTTGTCGATGCCGCGCAGCGACAGGCTCGGGCCGCGCTCGTCGGCCTCGGCGGTGTGGTTGTAGACCACGTCGAGGACGACCTCGATGCCGGCCGCGTGCAGTGCCCGCACCATCCGCTTGAACTCCCCGACCTGCTGCCCGGTCGTGCCCGACGAGGCGTACGCCGCGTGCGGGGCGAAGTAGCCGATCGAGTTGTAGCCCCAGTAGTTGCGCATGCCACGGCGCAGCAGATGGTCCTCGTGGGCGAACTGGTGCACGGGCAGCAGCTCCACCGCCGTCACCCCCAGCCGCACCAGGTGCTCGATCGCGGCGGGGTGCGCGAGACCGGCGTAGGTGCCGCGCAGCTCCTCCGGGATGCCGGGGTGGGTCATGGTGAAGCCGCGTACGTGCAGTTCGTAGATGACCGAGTCCGCCCACGGCGTCTTCGGGCGGCGGTCGTCCGCCCAGTCGTCGTCATCGTGGACGACGACGCCCTTCGGGACGTGCGGCGCCGAGTCCCGTTCGTCGCGCACGGTGTCCGCGACACGCTGCTCCGGCCAGTCCCGGACGTGCGCGTACACCTCCGGCGGCAGCCCGAACTCCCCGTCCACGGCACGCGCGTACGGGTCGAGGAGCAGCTTGGCCGGGTTCCAGCGGGCGCCGGTCCACGGGTCCCAGCGGCCGTGCACGCGGTAGCCGTAGCGCTGACCCGGCAGGATGCCCGGCACGAAGCCGTGCCAGATCTCATGGGTCAGCTCGGTCAGCCTCAGCCGGGTCTCCTCGCCCGCCGCCGAGAACAGACACAGCTCGACGGACTCCGCCCCGCCCGCCCACAGCGCGAAGTTGGTGCCGGCGACCCCGTCGGGGCCCACCCGGAACCGGGCGCCCAGCGGTGTCGACGCCCCCGGCCACACGGGCCGGAGGTCCGGCGCGGCCTCCGCACGCCGGCCGCCGTTCAGCTCGGTGGCCGGCCGCGCGGCCGGCACCCCCCGCGTCCCCTGTACTTCCTCCTGCTCGGCTGCGCTCGACACCTCAGGCCTCCCGCGGCTCGGTGGGGCGACGGAGAAGGGGAGCGAGATGTCCCGTCACCGCTCCCCATCGCGTCGTCCTCCCAAGGGTTCTGCCCAGAGCACGCCTCGCACTCACGTTTCCCGGGGGCGTGCGCCGTCGTTGGGCCGCACGTGAACCACGCACAGAAGCACGCGCGCCGCGCCGGGGCCGCCCTGGCCGCCGCGCTCACCTGGGCCGGCCTGCTCGCCGGGGTCGCCGGATGCTCCGCCGGACCGCCGCTCACCAGCGGAAAGGCTCCCGGCGACACGATCCGGGTCACTCCGGAGGACGGCAGCAAGGGCGTGCGCCCGGAGCAGCGCTTCGAAGTACGGGTGCCCAGTGGGCGCCTGGAGTCCGTCAAGGTGGTGAAGTCCCAGGACGCGCAGGAGTCGCGCGTGCCGGGCCGGATGTCCGCCGACGGGCTGACCTGGCGCCCCACCGGCTCACCGAAGCTCGCGCTGGCCGCCCGGTACACCGTCGACGCCGTCGCCCTCGACGGCCACGGCCGGCGCTCGGCACGGCACGTCACCTTCACCACGCACGTCCCCGACGAGCGCTTCATCGCGTACGCCAAGCCCGAGAACCGGGCCACCGTCGGCACCGGGATGATCGTCTCCCTGGAGTTCAACCGGGTGATCGAGGACCGCGCGGCGGTGGAACGCGCCGTCGAGGTGACCGCCGAGCCCGCCGTCGAGGTCCGCCCGCACTGGTTCGGCGGGGGCCGCCTCGACTTCCGCCCCGAGCGGTACTGGAGGCCGGGCACCCGGGTCACCGTCGCCCTGCGGCTGCGGGACGTGGAGGGCGCGCCCGGCGTCTACGGCCAGCAGGACCGGACGTTCTCGTTCACCGTCGGCCGCCACCAGATCAGCGTGGTCGACGCGGCCCGGCACACCATGCGCGTGGAACGCGGCGACGGCGTGCTCGCCACGCTGCCCGTCACCGCCGGGGCGCCCAGGACCACGACGTACAACGGGAAGATGGTCGTCACCGAGATGCTGGAGGTGACCCGGATGAACGGGGCCACGGTCGGCTTCCGGAAGGCGAACGGCAAGAGCGAGTACGACATCCCGGACGTCCCGCACGCCATGCGCCTGACCACCTCCGGCACCTTCCTGCACGGCAACTACTGGGCCCCGGACGCCTTCGGCCGGGCCAACGTCAGCCACGGCTGTGTGGGCCTGCGCGATGTGAAGGGCGGCGACTCCGGCACCCCCGCGGGCTGGTTCTTCGACCGCAGCCTCGTCGGGGACGTCGTCGAGGTCGTGAACAGCAACGACAAAAAGGTCGCTCCCGACAATGGCCTCGGAGGGTGGAACATGGGGTGGAAGGAATGGAAAGCGGGTGCCGCGGTGAAGTAGACCGACATAGCGACGACATGACACCTCGCCCGGCACCGGCAGGGGGAGCGCGCGTGATGATTCAACTTGGGACTGAACGGTGACATTCACCGAGGCCAAATCATCCCGATCATCTGGTTAATGTACGTGCGGACGCGCACGCTGCGCGTTGGGGTGCGGGCCTGCTCAGGCCGTGCGAGGGGAGAACAGAGAGTTGAACGGGCGACCGATATCGGGGGCGTCGGTTGGCGCGCGGACACGGCGGCGCAAGGGGGCCCTGGCCATGCTGCCGGTCCTGATGCTGCTCGCCGTCACCGCGTGCGGCGGCGGGGACTCGGACTCCGGCTCCGGCGGCGACAAGGGGAAGGGCTCCGGCAAGGCCGCCTCCGACAAGGCGGGGGCCACCGGGCCCTCGGAAGCGGTGGTCTCCATCGCCCCGAAGAACGGCGCCGACGCCGTGGCGACCAGCGGCGCCCTCAAGGTGACGGCTGCCAAGGGCAAGCTGTCCGAGGTCACGGTCGAGAACGACAAGGGCGAGAAGATCGCCGGTGAGATAGCCGCGGACGGCTCCAGCTGGAAGCCGTCCATCCACCTCAACTCGGCCACCGAGTACAAGGTGCACGCCGTCGCGAAGGACTCCGAGGGGCGTGAGGCGGCCGAGGACTCGTCCTTCACCACGCTGACCCCGCAGAACACCTTCGTCGGCATCTTCACCCCCGAGGACGGTTCGAAGGTCGGCGTCGGCATGCCGTTCTCGGTCCGCTTCACCCGGGGCATCACCGCGCCGAAGGACGTCGAGAAGGCCATCACCATCAAGACCGAGCCGGCCGTCGAGGTCGAGGGCCACTGGTTCGGCAACGACCGCATCGACTTCCGCCCGGAGAAGTACTGGAAGGCCGGCACGAAGGTCACCGTCGACCTCAACCTCGACGGTGTCGAGGGCCGCGACGGCGTCTACGGCGAGCAGAGCAAGAAGATCTCCTTCACCATCGGCCGCAGCCAGGTCTCCACGGTCGACGTCAAGAAGCTCACCATGAAGGTCGAGCGGGACGGCAAGGTGGTCAAGACCATCCCGGTCACCACCGGCAAGCCCGGCATGGAGACCTGGAACGGCCAGATGGTCATCAGTGAGCGCCTGAGCGTGACCCGGATGAACGGCGAAACCGTCGGCTACGGCGGCGAGTACGACATCAAGGACGTGCCGGACGCCATGCGGCTGACCAACTCCGGCACCTTCATCCACGGCAACTACTGGGGCGGCGACGCCTTCGGCAACTACAACGCCAGCCACGGCTGCATCGGCCTGCGCGACACCCGCGGCGGCTGGGACCGGAAGGCGCCGGGCGCCTGGTTCTTCGACAACTCGATGGTCGGTGACGTCGTGGTCGTCAAGAACTCCAACGACCGGATCGTCGACCCGGACAACGGCTACAACGGCTGGAACATGTCGTGGGACAAGTGGAAGGCGTGACCGCCACCGCCTGAGAACCCGCGGAACTGACGCACGGCCCCGGTGTGATGTACGGCACCGGGGCCGTCGCCGTTAGTGGCGGTTAACCTGCGGAGCATGACCGTGCATCTCGAAGTCGCCGAAGGCGTGGGCACCATCCGCCTCGACCGCCCCCCGATGAACGCCCTGGACATCGCGACCCAGGACCGCCTCAAGGAACTCGCCGAGGAGGCGACGGACCGGGACGACGTACGTGCCGTCGTCCTCTACGGAGGAGAGAAGGTGTTCGCGGCCGGCGCGGACATCAAGGAGATGCAGGCCATGGACCACGCGGCGATGGTCGCCCGGTCCCGCGCCCTCCAGGACTCCTTCAGCGCCGTGGCCCGGATCCCCAAGCCGGTCGTCGCGGCCGTCACCGGCTACGCCCTGGGCGGCGGCTGCGAGCTGGCGCTGTGCGCGGACTACCGGATCGCCGGGGAGAACGCGAAGCTCGGCCAGCCGGAGATCCTGCTCGGGGTGATCCCGGGCGCGGGCGGCACCCAGCGCCTGTCCCGCCTGGTCGGCCCCTCCAGGGCCAAGGACCTGATCTTCACCGGCCGGATGGTCAAGGCGGACGAGGCCCTCACGCTCGGCCTGGTGGACAAGGTCGTCCCGGCCGACGAGGTGTACTCCGCCGCGCACGAGTGGGCCGCCCGGCTGGCGCGGGGTCCGGCGATCGCGCTGCGGGCCGCCAAGGAGTCGATCGACGCGGGCCTGGAGACCGACCTGGAGACCGGGCTCGCGATCGAGCGGAACTGGTTCGCGGGGCTGTTCGCCACGGAGGACCGGGAGCGCGGGATGCGCAGCTTCGTGGAGGAGGGGCCGGGCAAGGCGAAGTTCGTCTGACGGCGGCGGCACCGGGGTCGTCACGCCCTGCCGTCACGCCGTGCGGGCCCGGTCGGCGCTCCCCGGAATCCGGTGGACAAGTTCTCCTGATCCTCTTGCAGTTGACGCCGTGTCTTACCCGCGTCCCCCGAAGGAGCGGTTTGTCCGAGCCTTAAGGCAGCCTTAAGGGCGGCGGGCCCAAGAGGCCTCACCCTGACCGAAGTTCAGCCGGTTCGCGCAGGTCGGACGGGCTGCGGCAGCCAGGTTGCTGCCACTGGCATATGTCAACCGAAACCCCCGGAATGGTTGGTTCCGGGGGTTGTATTCCTGCGGAACGGCCCCGCGGGGGGCTCTGGGCGGCCATGATGGGGGCATGGCGGGGCTGGAGGGTATCGAACAGCCGCGGCGGCACGGGAGTGCGACCGCGGCGCGTTGGTCACCTGCGATCGAGGACGAACGGGCGCAGAAGGCACTGGAGTTGTTCGGCAACCCCACCGAGGGAGAGGTTCCGCTCCCGTCCCGTCCCGAATCCGCGGCCACCGCGCGGCGGCTCGCCCAGGTCGTCGTCCTGCGCCAGTGGCGCCTGTCGCCGAAGATGACCGAGGACGCGGTCTTACTCGTCTCCGAACTCGTGGGCAACGCCGTGCGGCACACCGGCGCCCGCGTCTTCGGACTCCGTATGCGCCGCCGACCGGGCTGGATCCGCGTCGAAGTCCGCGATCCCTCGCGCGGGCTGCCCTGTCTGATCCCGGTCCAGGAGATGGACATCAGCGGACGCGGCCTGTTCCTGGTCGACAAACTCTCCGATCGATGGGGCGTGGACCTGCTGCCGCGAGGCAAGACGACCTGGTTCGAGATGCGGGTCGCGGACCGCTAGAGCCCCTCCGCCGGACCTCCGCGCGGACCCGTGCCGCGCCTCCGCCGGACCTCCGCGCGCACCTCCGTCGATCGGGCGAATCGCCGGTATTCGGGGCGAACCTTCCTATAAAGGTCGCGTGACCACGCCCCGCACCCCCCTCAAGCAGCGCACCCTCGTGCAGCGCGCCCTTCTCGCGGCCGCCGTCCTCGCCGCCGTGGCCGCGTGCGGCTCCGAGGCCGGGACCACCGAGCAGGAGCAGCGCGCCCGAGCCGACCGGGCCGCCGAGGCCGAGGCCGCCGAGCGGAAGAAGAAACAGCGGCCGGCGGTCCGGGGGCTGCGCGGCATGCCGCCCGTGCTCGACCCCGAGGACGTCTACGCCGCCGACCGCCCGAACCGGCTCTCCCCGGTGGTCAAGGACTTCCCGTCCCGGGTGTACGTCCCGAACAGCGAGTCCGACACGGTCTCCGTCATCGACCCGGAGACGTACAAGATCATCGAGACGATCCCGGTGGGCCGCCAGCCCCAGCACGTCGTGCCCTCCTGGGATCTGAAGACCCTGTGGGTCAACAACAACCGGGGCCACACCCTCACCCCCATCGACCCGAGGACCGGCAAGGCGGGCAAGCCGGTCGAGGTGCACGACCCGTACAACCTGTACTTCACCCCCGACGGCAAGTACGCCGTCGTCATGGCCTCCCTCGACCGCGAACTCGTCTTCCGCGACCCGCACACCATGAAGCGGATCAGGACCGAGCCCGTGTCCTGCTACGGCGTCAACCACGCCGACTTCTCGCTCGACGGCACGTACTTCATCGTGTCCTGCGAGTTCAGCGGCGAACTGCTCAAGGTCGACACCGCGAGGATGAAGGTGATCGGGCAGCTGAAGCTGCCGTTCGAGGGGGCCATGCCACAGGACGTGAAGATCTCACCGGACGGCAAGCGGTTCTACATCGCCGACATGATGGCCGACGGCATGTGGGTCCTCGACGGCGACACGTTCGACGAGCCGAAGCTGCTGCCCACCGGCAAGGGCACCCACGGCCTCTACGTCGGCCGGGACTCCCGCGAGATGTACGTCTCCAACCGCGGCGAGGGCACCGTCTCGGTCTTCGACTTCACCCAGGACAAGCTGACCGAGAAGTGGCACCTGCCCGACGGGGGCAGTCCCGACATGGGCGGTGTCTCCGCCGACGGCAAGGTCCTGTGGCTCTCCGGCCGCTACGACTCCGAGGTGTACGCCATCGACACCCGCACCGGGAAGCAGCTCGCCCGCGTCCCCGTCGGCAGCGGCCCGCACGGCCTCGCGGTGTACCCGCAGCCCGGCCGCTACTCCCTCGGGCACACGGGCGTCTTCCGGTGACGACAGGCGACTCGCGGTCTCACCCCGGCACCTACCGGTGACACAGGACAACCGGGCGGGCTGACACGCCTCCGTACGAGTGAGGGTCCCCGGCCCGGTGCCGCACAGCCGAGATCGTGCTTCGCATGATCACTTCTCGTGTGCGGCGCCGGGCCGCCGCCGTCGTCCTGTCCCTCTCCGCCGTCCTCGTGACCTCCGCCGCGACCGCCCCGGCACAGTCGTCCGCCTCGACGCCCGCCGCCGCGTCCGCGCGGGCCGCCGCCCCCACCTGCCCCCGGTTCGAGGACCCGGTGCACGCCGCCGTCGACCGCCGTGTGGACGTCGAGCGCATCACCCCCGAGCCGGTCTGGCGCACGACCTGCGGCACGCTCTACCGCAGCGACAGCCGGGGCCCGGCCGTCGTCTTCGAGCAGGGCTTCCACCCCAGGGACGTCATCGACGGGCAGTACGACATCGAACAGTACGTCCTGGTCAACCAGCCCTCGCCGTACGTCTCCACGACCTACGACCACGACCTGTACAAGACCTGGTACAAGTCCGGCTACAACTACTACATCGACGCCCCCGGCGGCGTCGACGTCAACAGGACCATCGGTGACCAGCACAAATGGGCCGACCAGGTCGAGGTCGCCTTCCCCGGCGGCATCAGGACGGAGTTCATCATCGGCGTCTGCCCGGTCGACAAGAAGACCAAGACCGAGAAGATGAGCGAGTGCGTGAGCAACCCGCGCTACGAGCCCTGGCACTGACACGGCCGCCCCGCCGGCCCCCGCGCGGTCACCGGCCTCCGCGCGGCTGTCGGGGGATGAGGAGGATCTCCGAGCCCACCGGCCGGTAGCCCGCCGACTGGAACGCCCGCACGCTGCGGGCGTTCCCCGGTGCGATCTGCGCCCACAGCGGCTCGGCGACGAGATGGCGTGCGGCGCGCACCAGCGCCCGGCCCAGCCCCCGCTGCCGTGCGTCCTCGTCCACCTCGACCGAGACCTCCAGCCGCCCGGCGATCCCCCGGCCCGTCGTCAGGACGCCGCCGTCCACCGTCCAGACCCGTACGTCGTCACGGCGCAGCCGCGCGTACGCGACCCGGGGGTGCCCGGGGTCCTCGATCTCCCGCAGCGGGAGCGGCGGTTCGCCCGGCAGGGGCGAGGCGACCAGCATCGCGTCGATCGTCTCGGACGTACGGCCCGTCCGCTCCATGAGGGCCGCGAGGAAGCGCGGGTTCATGCTGGCGGACAGCGCGTCGCACTCCGTCGCCGCGAGGCTCTCGCGCACCCACCGCGGGTCCTCGTCCGTGAACACGACGGAGTGCGCCGTGAAACACAGGACCCCTGCGTCCCGGGGGGAGTGCTGGGCGACGACCGTCGTACCGCCGTCCGCCGGCGGGAAGACTCCCGCGGCCGCCGCGTCCAGAATGTCCCGCAAGCTCTCCATCGCCGCCGTGCTCCTTGAGTCTCCACCCGCTGGAAGGCCCAGACTCCCAGACATGATCGAACGGTTCTGGGAGCCGGCCGCGCTGGTGCGGGGCCTGGAGCCGCTGTCGGCGCACGCCGAGGAGTTCGCGTGGGTGGTCGCCGCACTGCGTGCTCGGGAGGCCGGTTAATCTGACCTGCGTCAGTAGGACTGTCGGCAGGACTGCCCGGAAGTGGCAGAGCACCAAGAAGGGGCGGATCGGTGGCGGACATCGAGGCAGCGCGCAAGGAGTTCCAGCGGATCGACGCGGACGGTGACGGGTTCATCACCGCCGCCGAGTTCAAGACCGCCCTGGCCCAGGAAGGCGACTGGAACGTCACCGAGTCCGTGGCGGAGGTCATCATCCGCACCCGCGACCTCAACGGCGACAAGCTCCTGTCGTTCGACGAGTTCTGGGCCCACCTGAACAAGTGAGCCGAGCGGCCGAGGGGCGTTCTCCGTCATGTGCGACGGGGGCGCCCCTTCGTCGTGCCGGGGCGGGGGGATGGTGGAGGGGGAATAGCGAAGAACGGACGGGGGTTGAGCCCAGCAATACATGCGTATGCATCAAAATTAAGGTGGCCTGACATGAAGATCGGCATCATCGGCGCGGGCAACATCGGCGGCAACCTCACCCGACGGCTCACCGCCCTCGGCCACGACGTCTCCGTCGCCAACTCCCGGGGCCCGCAGACCCTCACCGCACTGGCCGAGGAGACGGGCGCGACCCCCGTCCCGGTGGAGGAGGCGGCGCGCGGCGCCGAGGTCGTGGTGGTCACGGTCCCGCTGAAGGCGGTCCCGGACCTGCCGTCCGGCCTCCTGGCCGAGGCGGCCGACGGTGTCGCCGTCATCGACACCAACAACTACTACCCCCAGCAGCGCGACGGCAGGATCGCCGCCATCGAGGACGACGGCCTCACCGAGAGCCGCTGGATCGAACAGCAGCTGGGCCACACGGTCGTCAAGGCCTTCAACGGCACCTACGCCCAGGACATCCTCGACCGCCACCGCCCCGCCGGAGCCCCCGACCGCATGGCCCTCCCCGTCGCCGCCGACGACGAGGCGGCCAAGAAGAAGATCCGCTCCCTCATCGACGAACTCGGCTTCGACACCGTCGACGCCGGCGGCCTCGACGACTCCTGGCGCCAGCAGCCCGACACCCCCGTCTACGGCCTCCAGGCCGGAACCGAGGCAGTGACCAAGGCCCTCGCCGAGGCATCCCGGGAACGGACACCGGACTTCCGGGGCTAGTCCACCACCACGGACCGGCGGGGCCCGTCAGCCGCCGGCCCACTCCCGCAGGGCGGCGCGGGTCGGGAAGTCCGCCACGTTCTTGTCCAGGGGGTTGTCGGTGTACTGGTGGAAGCGCCACTTGGCCTTGATGCGGGGTTTGCCCGCGGTGACGTAGTCGGCGATCCAGAGGCCGTCGGCGGCGTAGGACGTGGCGTCGACGGTCAGCCAGTAGTGGCGGTTGCAGTAGAGGATCACCCGGTGGTTCGGGCGGAGCTTCTTCAGGGTGCGCAGGAAGCGGTCCTTCTCGGCGTTGGTGGCGTGGGTGCCCTCGCCCGTCGTCTCCCAGTCGACGGCCAGGATGTCACCCGCCCGCTCCGGCGCCTTGCTGACGAAGTACTCGGCTTGGGCGGTCAGGTTGCCCGGCCAGAGGAAGTGGTAGAAGCCGACGACCAGGCCCGCCTCGCGGGCGGTCCTGGTCTGGGCGGCGAGCTTGGGGTTGGTGTACGAGCGCCCCTCGGTGGCCTTGACGAAGACGAAGGAGAGGCCGGTGGTGTCGTACGAGGAGGGCTGGTAGGAGCTGACGTCGATGCCGCGCAGCATGGGGTCTCCGGGAGGGGTGGGGGGAGTCAGTCGGGTGCGGGGGCGGTGGCGGTCCGCCCCGGGGCGACGCGTTCACCGGCGATCTGTTCACCGGCGATGCGTTCGGCCAGGGTCGTGACGTCCGCGAGGAGCGTGGCGGGCGGCACGGCGAGGTCGAGGGTGTGGGCGGTGACGGTGATGCCGGACCGGCGGACGACGTGCGGCGCGGGGCCGAGGCCGGCGGCGGGGGTGGCGGCCGCGTAGATCAGGTGGCCGTGGGGGAGGCCGAGGGCCGTGCAGTAGGCGAGCAGCTGGTAGAGGTGGGACGTGGGCGGGGCGGCGGGGGTGACGTACGCGTACTTCGCGTCCGCCACCGAGACGGGCCGGCCGCCCCGGTAGAGGACCAGGTCCGGGCGGAACGGGACACGGGCGGCCTCGTCCAGCCGGTGGTGCGTCTCCTGCGCGGCGCAGCGCACACCGTGGCGGGCGAGGGCCGCGGTGAGGGTCACGGTCAGGAACCGTTCGAAGACCGCCGGCATGTCCAGCAGGAAGCCGTCGGTGGGGAGTGGGGTCCCGCCCTCCGGCGCGACAGAACGGTGGCTGAGGAGCAGTTCCGCCAGGCGGAGCGCCGGGGCGTAACGGGCGTTGAGCCGGGTCGGGGTCCAGCGGGGGAGCGGTGCGCCCGGGTGGAGGAGGCGGACCCCGCGCAGGTGGTCGCCGAGGTGGCGCAGGGCGAAGCGGGTGCGGGCGGGCACACCCGGCAGCCGGGCGGCCAGCCGGAGGGCGGCCAGGAGCAGACGGTTCTCCGCGATGTCCGGGGTGTGGTCGTCGTAGCGGACGGCCACCGGGAGGGGCAGGCCCACGCGGCGGAGCTGGTCCGCCGTCCGGACCCGGCCCCGGATCAGCGGGAGGTCCTCCTCGACCGTGCGATAGCCGTGCAGGACGCCGGACTCCAGGGTGCGGCGCGCGACCCGGGCCAGGAGGTCCGCGAGGGCGGGCAGCAGTTCGTCCGCCGTCGCCGCGGTGACCTGCTCCCGTTCGGCGTGCCAGGGGTCGGTGGGCGAGTGGGAGAGCATGAACAGCAGGTCACGGACCGGGAGTTTGGGCCGCAGCAGCAGTTCGATCGCCTCGCCCGCCGGAGTGCGCAGCCGGACCAGGCCCACCTTCTGTTTCCCCGCCACCCGCCAGCGACCGCCGGGGGCCGGGGTCAGCCGTACGGCACCGGGGGCCGACAGCAGCCCCGCGACCTGGTCGGCCGTCAGCTCCCGCACGGCGCCGGGCCCGGTCTCGTCGACGGTGAGCCGGAGGGAGGGAGCGGCGGCCTTTCCGGCTCCCGCTCTCGCCCCGGGTCCGGTTCCCGCCGCTCCGGCTCCCGCCCCGGCTCCGGCTCCCGCTCCGCCTCCGGGGAGCGCCGTCGTCATGAGCCCAGCGCCGCGCGCAGGGCGGCCAGACCGTACTCCTCCTCGACGTTCACCCCCGTGCCGTACTCCTGGTCCTCCAGCAGAGGCAGGATCTGGGTGCGCCAGATCAGGTCGAGCACCTCGGGGCGGTCCGCGCCGGGCTTCATCAGGTACGACGGGCCGATGGCGCGGTCCGCGTCGCCGAGGCGGCGGTTGAGCTCGTCCAGCAGGCGGGCGGGCAGCTCCGACAGCTTGTGGTGGCGCAGCCAGCGGTCCAGGAGGCCGTGCACCGGGGGCCGTTCGGGGGAGAGCCGGCGGAAGGCGAAGCGGCGGCGCATCGCCGCGTCGACGAGGGCGATCGACCGGTCCGCCGTGTTCATCGTGCCGACCAGGAACAGATTGCCCGGCAGATGGAACGGGTCGTGCGGGCTGTACTGGGTGGTGACCGGCTCGTCGCGGTACTCCAGCAGGAAGTACAGCTCACCGAAGACCTTCGCCAGGTTGGCCCGGTTGATCTCGTCGACGATCAGGACGTACGGGTTGGCCGGGTCCTTCCGCGCCCGCTCGGCCAGCAGTTTCAACGGGCCCGGGACGACGTCGAACACCACCGAGCCCGAGCCGCCCGCCGCGCCCTCGCCGGGTACCGGGCGGAAGCCCTCGAAGAAGTCCTCGTAGGTGTAGGAGGGGTGGAACTGGACGAGCTCCACCCGGTCCGGTCCCGCCAGATGCCTGGCCAGGGCCCGGGCCAGATAGGTCTTGCCGGTACCGGGCGGTCCGTGGAACACGAGCTGGCGCTGCTCCTGGAGCTGCTGGGCGGTCTCCGCCAGCCAGGGCAGGGGCATGAACAGCTGGTCGGCCAAATCCTGTGTCACGGGCGGCAGTTCGAGGGGCTTGGTGACATCGGCCGTGATCAGCGGTTCGGCGACGCTGCCCTCCAGGTTGGCCCGTTCCGCGAGTTCCGCGGCCACGCTGCTGATGTCGTACACCGTGGGGGGCCGGGTCAGACGGCTCTGCACGGCCTGGGGCAGCTCCGCGCGCCTCAGCGGCCGTTCGGCGGTGGCCCAGCGCACCGGCAGCCGCCGCGCGTTGTCGAGGCCGTCCGAGGTGTCGTACACCGCCGGGCCCTCGACCGTACCGACGTGGACCTCGTCCGCGGTCACGGTGGCCACCAGGTCGCCGGGCTGTATCAGCGTGAGGAAGGCGTGCAGTTGGTACACGGACTGTCCGCGCGACTGGGTGCCGTCGTCGGGGAGTCCGTCCAGCACGGTCCGCTGGATCTCCTGCTTGGCCGTGCCCGCCGGGATGTCCGGCAGCTCCTTCCAGGACACCGAGCAGTAGCCCCGCTCCAGCCAGTCCGGCACGAAGTTGCGTCCGTCGACGTTGAAGCCGCGCACCAGCCAGCCCCGCTGCTCGTGCTCGACGGCGGTGTGCCGCCACCGGCCCACCCAGGGGTCGGCGTAGAACCACACCCGCTCCCCGCTGCGCGCGTCCAGGACCCTGCGCAGCTCCAGCAGGTCGCGGTCGTCGTCGCCGGTGACCTCCGGCAGTTCGTCGGTGAACGCCTTGACGATCTCCTGCTTGTGGTGGGCGCTGGCGATCGGCTGGAAGACGTCGGGGAAGAGGCAGTACAGCAGGACGTGGATCTGCGCGCGGCCCTTCTTGTGGCCCACGGAGCGCTGGACGTCCAGGCACTCCTCGCGGAACCGCCACGGGTCGCGCAGCACGGCCGCGCGCTCGGCGTGGGGCAGGCCCGCGAGCCGTTCCACCAGCAGGACCAGGATCTGGAACTGCGCCCAGCGGTAGTTGAGGAAGCCCTGGCCGCCGTTGAGGAACCCCGTCAGGCCCCGCTCCATGTGTTCCGGGGTCGCCAGACGGTCGAGGCCGGCCCAGGAGACGACCTCGCCGAGGATCTGGAGCTTCTTCCTGAGGCCGATCTGCTCGGGCTTCAGCGGGGCCATGTTCACGAAGAGCAGTTCGGCCGCCAGGACGATCGTGGCGGCCGGTGCGCCGTCGAGCTGGCGGCTCAGCTTGACCAGGAACGTGTCCGACGACTGGTCCGGCCGGTCCACGAAACGGGCGCGCAGATCCGATGCCGTCGCCTCGGTCCAGGCGTCCGTCTCCGGCGCGAACGCCGACTTCCCGCTCAGCAGCCCGTCATGGAAGACGCGCCGCACCTCCGCCACGACCTCGGCACCCACCGGCTGGTCCGCTCCCATGCCCACCGCCCGCCCCTCTCACGTCCGAAGTGCCCACCCTAGGAGGGGCCTTGGCGATCGTCACGTGACGGGGCGGGCGGCTAGGGCCTGTCGTTTGGATCACGCCTGGGCCGCGGGGCGTGGCACGCGCATCTGCCGCGTTGTCGTCAGTCCCCAACGCTCCGCGTTGACTCCCTCCTCCGCCTTGCAGCTGCACGCGCCACGCCCCGCTCACCAGCAGCTATCAGGAGCCGTCGCCCGCAGTCGGCATGATCCAAACGACAGGCCCTAGGTGGCCGCGCCGGGTCTCAGCTGGTGCCGCCCGAGCGGCCGAAGAACTCGATCTCGGCTATCGCGACCTGCTTCTTGGCGTCGGCGCCGTAGGCGGAGAGGACGGTGAAGCGGACGGTCTCCGCCTCGCCGACCCGGAACTTGCGGCGCTGGCCGCCGGCGCTCTGGTCGAGGACGAGGGTCTTGGTGGAGACCGAACCGTCGGCTGCGGTGATCTTCGCCTCGATACGGTGCGGGCGCGCCGACTCCGCACGCTGGTCCGCGTTCTTGGAGACGCCCGGGGTGATGACCACGTCGAGCAGCCGCGTCGGCTCCTCGAAGCGGGCCTCGATCCACTCGCCCTCGCCGGACTGGGTGACACCCGGACCCCACCACGTGTTGCTGTAGGTGTCGAAGGCCAGCTGCGGCTTGTGGCCGGGGAACGAACGGGACGCCTTGAAGCTGTCCGGGACGACCGACGCGCGCTTGGCGAAGTGGTCACGGGTCGCCTGGTAGGCGTCGTCGGCCTGGAAGGCGAGGGTGACGATCAGGGTCAGGACGAGGGCGCCGACCAGCCAGCTGAGGATCTGGCCGAAGCCGCGGCGCAGCCGGGGGCGGTCGCCCGCCCACGGGGTCTCGGTGTTGCGGCCGGTCAGCACCCGGCGCCACCACGGCAGCCGGGCCGGTGCCTCCGTACGGCCGGCCATCGGCATCGCGCAGCGTGCGCAGAAGTGCCGGTCGGGCCGGGTGGGGGTCCCGCACCACGGGCAGGGCACACCGCCCTCGGTGCCGAACTCCGGCTGCGGGGCGCGGACTTGAGGGCGCTGCACATCGGGGCGGCCCGGCAGCACGGGGGCGACGGCCGGCTCCGCGGGCGCGCGGGGCTCGGGGTCGGCCACCGGGACCAGGAGGGACCTGGCCCGGTCGGCGGCGGAGGGCGCGGGAGCGGCGGGCGCCGGGGAGGGGTGCGTGGGGAGGGGGGTGGTGGGGTCCTCGTCGCCGGGGTGGGGGTGGGGGGCCGCCACCGGGTGGGCCTGGGCCTGGGGCTGGACCGGGGGCTGGATCTGGGGTTGGGGCTGGGTCCGGGCCTCGGGAGCGGCGGGAGCGGCGGGGGTCGCCGGGGCGGTCGCGTGGTGGGCGGTGGCGGGGGAGGGTGCGTCCGGGTGAGCCGTCGTGCCGGGGTCCGGGTCGCGTACGCCGGTGGCGGCGGCCGGGGCCGTACCCGCCGGGGCCGTTCCAGCCTGGGCCGTGTCGTGTGCGGTGCGGGCCGTGCCGGTTCCGGCGCCCGGGTGGGCGAAGGCGTCCCAGCCGGGTTCGCCGCCGGTGGCGGGGCGGTCGGCGCCCGCCGGGGTCGGCGTGGTGGCCGCCGCGGCAGCCGGCGCCGGCGCGGGAGCTGGGGCTTCGGGGCTCGGGTGGCCGGGGCCGGGCGCGACCGCGGGGGCGGGGCGGTTCGGGGGCGCGTCCGGCGTGCGGGTGCCGTCGGCCGGGGCGTCGCCCGTCGCGGGCGCGGCCTCGCTCCTGGCGGCGCCGGTGCCGGACCAGCCGAGTACCGCGCCGCAGGCGTCGCAGAAGGACTGGCCGGGCTCCCCGCGGGTTCCGCATTCGGCGCAGCTCTGGGCCTGGCCGGTGCCGGGGGTCGGGCTGGTCATCTCTCGGGGATCCTTTCGGCGGCGGTCACCTGGACCGTGTAC
The DNA here is from genome assembly GCF_014930365.1 of Streptomyces caniscabiei. Taxonomy (GTDB): domain Bacteria; phylum Actinomycetota; class Actinomycetes; order Streptomycetales; family Streptomycetaceae; genus Streptomyces; species Streptomyces caniscabiei. Next base: position 37,340 of record NZ_JABXWI010000010.1, read on the forward strand.
GGCATGTGGGCGGGGCGGGCGGCGGCGACGAGGCTGTCCAGCCGGTGTTCGTCCGCCGGGGTGGGGTCGGGCAGGCGCAGGGCCACGTGCAGGCGCGGGCGGGGTTCGCCCGGGACCGGGCCGAGGGGGCGGGCGTCCCAGGTGGCGGCGCCGCTCTCGGTGATCTCCGGGGTCACGCCGAAGACCAGACGCACCGCCTCGGACAGGCCGCGCCGGGTGCCGCGCACCCGGTGCAGGTACGCGGCGGCGGCGACCGCGGCGCGCAGGCGGTCCTCCGGCTCCGTGCCGTCCGTCTCGGCGCCGACCCAGCCGGCGAGCCACTGGGTGAAGTCCACGGGGGCGAGGGACGGCGTGAAGTAGGAGTCCAGGCAGTCGAGGACGGAGAGGATCGGGGCGAGGACGTCGTCGAGGCCGCCGATGAAGCGTTGGGCGAGGTCGTCGTCGGCGAACACGGCGGGGAGCATGGTGGCGATGGGGTGCGAGGAGCCGAGGCCGTCTATGGAGCCCCTCATGATGGGCCGCCCAGTAGCTCGGGGGGTGCTGTCGTAAGGCGGCTGCGGGTAGTTCGTGGTTGCTCGCGCAGTTCCCCGCGCCCCTGACGGGGCTGCGCCCCGTTGAAGGACCTCACTGCTTGTCCCCGATCACGCGGACCCGGTGGTCGAAGCTGAACACCAGGGACGGGGGTGAGAGGTCGATGCGGTTGGTGGGGTCGCCGCGTTTGCCGGTGAGGGGGTCGGCGGGGTGGAGCTGGACGTCGTCGACGAGTTCGACGCCGGGGACGCGCTGGAGGACGGCGAAGACCTCGCCGGACTGGACGGGGCGGCCGAAGGGCCAGCCCCGGCCGTCGGCGCCGCCGGTCAGCGGGTCGAGGTGGCGGTAGAGCGCGTCGTGGGCCTGACGACGGACGCGGTCGGTGTCCACGCCCCGGAAGGCGTGCAGCGTGGCGACGACCGTGATGCCCTGGTAGAAGGGCGGGCCGACGGCCAACCGCGTCCCGATCAGGCGGCGTTCGTCCAGGTGGCGGGTGATACGGCGCAACAGGGCATCCCCGGGGACGAGTTGCTCGAAGCGGAGTCGGCCGCCCGGGTCCGGCACCGCCTGGGGCACCACCAACACCCGTACCGCGTACGCCCCGTGATCGCCCTCCTCGCCCTCCAGGCAGGTGATGCGGGCGGTCTCGGGGGCCGCGCGGCGGGCGAGTTCCTCGTAGTCGCGCAGGGTCACCGCGCGTTCCTGGGCGCGCAGGGTGATCGGCGCCCGGACCTTCGCCTCCTCCACGGTCTCCGCGTCGACACCGCCGCGTGCGGCCTCCCGGTTGACGACCTCGGAGACGTACGGCACGGAGGTGCGCAGCACCCGGATGGCGCCCCGGGCGACGTTGCCGGCCCTGCCCCCGCCGGTGCGGTAGCGCACGGCCCGGATGACGGCGCCCTTGGGCGCGACGGCCCCGTACTGGCGCAGGCTCCCGTCGGGCTCCCGCACCGCCGGGCCGAAGGCGATCTCGCCGGTGGCCGAGTCCAGGGTGATGTGGCGGTCGTAGGAGGTGGACGCGGCGAAGGACGGGACGACGTCCCAGTCGGTCCAGCCGTCGTGCTCGGCGGTCTGGAGCAGCACGGGCGGGGTGTCGCCGACCACGGGGAAGTGCGCGAGGCGCAGCCGCTGGCCGGGCAGGCCGGTGGACTCGCCGAGCGCCTCGTCGTACACGGTCTCCGCGTGGACGACGGTGGTGGTGCCGCCGATGGTGAAGGCCTCGGCGGCGCGGACGGTCGGCGAGGTGGTGTAGAAGGGCTGGCCGGGCAGGGGTTCGGTGACCCGGCAGCGCAGCCAGCCGGCCTCCTGGCCGCCGGTGCGGGACAGGGTGTGCCCGCCGGGCATGTGCAGGACGACCTCGCCCGGACGGTTCAGGCCGCCCGTGCCGTCGCGGTCGACCTCGCAGGCGGTCCAGCCGTCCTCGGTCCACGCCTCCCAGACCAGCGGCGGCTGGCGGGGGTCCACGCCGACACCGTCGACCACGCTGTCCAGTTCCAGCACGACGGCGCAGTGCGGCACGGCGGCCGTCAGCCCGAACAGCATGCAGTCGCCGGGCCGCGGGGACTCGGCGAAGCACATCAGGTCCTTGCCCTCGGCGAGGTCGGAGGTCCGGTCGGCCACCGGCTCACCGGGGCGCTGGGTCACCAGATTCCGCAACGCGCAGGGGACGACGTCCAGTTCGCGCTCGGTGGTGAAGACCACCGCCTCCTCGCTCTCGGTGCGCACGGTCGCCACCTCGGTGCCCACCGGCAGCGGTACCGGCTCCTCCTGCGGCGCCGACAGCCAGAACGTCACGTCCGTACGGGCGGCCGAGGGCGGGAACAGGGTGATGCCCACCAGGTCCAGGAACGCCAGATGGTTCTTCTCCGGCACCCGGTTGAGCCGGTAGACGATCTGGTCCGCCATGTGGGCGACCGTCTCCACCAGGGTGACGCCGGGGTCGGAGACGTTGTGGTCGGTCCACTCCGGGGCCCGCTGCTGGATGTAGCGCTTGGCGTCGTCGACGAACTGCTGGAAGCGGCGGTCGTCGAGGTTCGGGGAGGGCAGGGCCATCAGCGGTCGCTTTCAGGACGGTCGGGAAAGTCGGGACGGTCGGAGCCCTCGGAACCCCCGGGGGCCAGGTCCGGCTCGTCGTGGGAGGGGATGACGTAGAACGGGAAGACCAGGCTGCGCGGGTTGTTGGTGCCGCGGATCGCGTAGCGGACGTCGATGAAGAGGACGCCCTGGTCGGCGCCCGCCGTCACCTCGACGTCGGTCACCTCGATCCGCGGCTCCCAGCGGTCGAGGCTCGCGTACACCTCGTGCTGGATCCGGCCTGCGGTGGCCTCGTTGACCGGCGCGAACACCAGGTCGTGGATGGCGCAGCCGAACTCCGGGCGCATCGGCCGCTCGCCCGGCGCGGTGGCCAGGACGAGCCGGATGGCCTCCTCGACCTCGCGCTCCCCGCTGACCAGGGCGATGCCCCCGGTGGGCCCGATGCGCAGCGGGAACGCCCAGCCGGATCCGACGAACTGCTCGGCCATCAGCGGGCCACCCCTCTTTCTGGTACGTACGACTTCTCGGCGGACATGTGGACGTGTGGAGGTAGGGAGGTGCGGACGACGGCCGTCATGGGATCGGGTACGGCTTCTTGTTGACCAGCACGATGCCCGTGATGTCGACGTTGGCCGCGCGCAGCGCCGCCTGCCCGACGGCGTTGATCTGCACGGTCCCGGCCGCGCTGATCGTCGCGGCGCCGGCCGCGCTCATGGTGAGGGCGCCCACGGCGTTCACGTTGACCGCGCCGCCGAGCGACCGGAGGCCGACGATGCCCTGGCCCTGGAGGTTCAGGGGGCCGCCGCTGCGGATGGTCACGGAGCGGCGCGCGCTCAGCGTCAGATCGGTCCCGGCCTTCACCGACACCGAGGTGCCGCCGGTGATGCTGACGGCACCCTTGCTGTCCACGGTGATCTCGGTCTTCGTCCGGTCGAGGTTGATGATCAGCCGGTCGTTGCCGGTGGCGAGGCGAACGCCCTGCTTGCGCAGGCCGGTCTGCTGGCTGAGCAGGTCCACCCGGTTGCCCTCCCGGTCGGACAGGGTGTGCCGGATCGCCTTCTTCCTGACCGGGTCGTGCAGGTGCACGTCCTTCACGGGGGTCGGCTTGTCCACGCCGTTGTAGAGGCCGCCGATGACGAACGGGTGGTCGAGCGCGCCCCGGTCGAAGGCGACCAGCACCTCGTCACCGACGTCCAGCGGGAAGATCCCGCCGCCGCCCTTGCCGCCCATCTGCACGGTCCGCGTCCAGTCGCTGACGTACGCGTCGTCCAGCCACGGGAACTGCAGCTTCACCCTGCCCTGCTTCAGCGGGTCCTGTACGTCGGTGACGAGGGCGTTGGCGACACTGGGCAGCCGCGGGGCCGCCGTCCCGCCGCCCGACGTCAGCCCGAACAGCGAGCGCCACTGCCGGCCGCTGACGGTCACCCACGTCTCGTAGTGGCTGCCGTCGCCGAAGGTGTGCCGTACGGAGGTGCAGGTGTACTTGCCCTCGAAGGGAGCGCCCACGTCGGAGAGCGTGATCGGCACACCGGGGCGCAGCAGCGGGTTGCCGCGCACCGTGACCTCCAACTCGGCGAAGGCGGAGGTGATGTCGTCGGCGAGGGAGCCGGCGGCGTGCGTGACCTCGCTCTGCAGGTCGTACGGCGTGTCCGTCTCGACCAGTTTGGCGGCCTTGAACGGGCTCGCCGCCTTCTGCGGGGTGGTGCCGATGGCGATACCGGGGTTGGCGTCCGCCTGCGTCGTCGCGGTCAGCTTCTTCTTCGTCGTGACGTTCCAGCCGCGCGCCTCGACCTTGCCGACCTGGTCGGAGGCGGTGACGGCGGCACGGCAGCGCAGGATGTCGAGGCCTGCCTTCAGTTCGAAGGGGTTCTTCCGGCCGGGGGCGCTCGACGCGGGGGCGCCGGACGCCGGCTTCGGCCTGACGAACTGGAACTTCCCCTTCGCGTCCAGCGACATCACCATCTCGTTCTCGTCGGCGAGCCGCGCCAGGAAGTCCCAGTCCGTCACGTTGGACTGGCTGATGAAGTCGTAGACGGTCTTGGTGGACTGCACCTGCCCGACCGGGACGCCGTTCATCGCGGCCAGCTTGCGGGCGATGTCGGAGGCCGTCTGATTGCGGTACGCCGCCACCCTGCGCACCCGCATCAGCCGGTGCCCGGCGTCGTAGCCGCGCACGACGGTGAAGGTGCCGGTGCCGTCGTAGTCGGTCTCCATCCCGGTGACCTCGCCGGTGAACACCGGGTTCCCCGCGCCCTGCCCGCCGGCCACGGGCGAGATGACCACAGCGGAGCCGAACTTGACGTTCAGTTTGCCCAGCAGCAGCCCGTGCGGATCCCGGAAGGTGAGCCGGAACGCGCCGGGCACCCCGGCCCCGAGGTCGACCCAGCCGCCGACCAGCAGGTCGGCGTAGTCGGTCGGCAGCTGCCTGCCGTCGACGGTGACCTGGATGACGTTGGAGAAGGACGGGTTTCCGGCCTGGGACCCGCCCATCAGTAGCCCACCTCTCCGGCCGACGGGAGGACGAGTTCGATGCCGGTGGGCAGCCGGGTGGGGTCGTCGATGCCGTTGGCCTCCGCGATCGCCCGCCACGCGGACGCGTTGCCGTACTCCCGCCACGCCAGCGACTGCAACGAGTCGCCCGCGACGACCCGGTGCACACTCCGCGCGGTCAGCGCGCCGGACGTCGGGTTCTGCCCCTTGGTGTTGCTGGGGATCTCGTGCAGCGACAGCCGGCAGGTGGCCCGGATCGGCACGCCGGTCGTCCCGAACAGGGAGTACGTGACATCCACGGAACTGACGTACGCCGTGAAGCGGGCCGTCGAGAACGACCCCCACTGGAACACCACCCAGGGCGGCGACGGCTGCTTCGCCGCGAGGCTCTTGGAGGTGACCTCGCAGCACGACAGCAGCGACTCCACCTTCTTCAGGACCGTGGTGCCGCTCGGCCGGGCGGAGGAGTCGAGGAAGATCTCGACGTTCATCTGCCGGGCCTCCGGCCCCATGAACTCCGGCAGGGCACCGTCGCGCACGGCCGCGCTGATCGTGGTCTTCCACTGGGCGCCCTGGCGCAGCGTCAGCTCCGCCGGGTTGAACTCGAAGCTGAACGTCCTGATCAGTCCGCCGGGGGTCGTGCTCGTCCCGACCGGCGGCTCGTGGATGGCCAGGGTGGCCCGCACGAGGCTCTTGCCCGCGCCGCCCTTGCTGCCTTTCGCCATGATCCGTGCCCCGCCCTCAGTCCGTGAATCCGTGGTGCGTGATCTCCAGGACCTCGGTCGCCACGCTCGGGTTCGACGGGTCCAGGGACGGCCCCTGCCAGCTCACCGGCAGGACGTCGATCAGCCCCCAGTGGGCCACCTCCGAGCCGTCCGCGCGCAGCGCCGCGATCTGGGCGGTCGGGCGCTTCACGCCCGTCGCCACGGACGAGATCCACGCCGCGACCTTCGCCGTGTCCGGGGTGAGCGGCCTCGTCAGCCGGATGTTCGAGAACGTCACGCGCGACGGGAACTGCCAGACGAACCCGTTGTTCCCGCCCTCCTGGCGGTGCTCGATCTCCACCGTCGAGGACAGCCCCTCGCACCCGTTGAAGTACCCGAGGCTCTCGCCGTCGATCGTCAGGGTGAAGTAGATGGTGGAGCCCGGGTCGAGATCGCGGGGCATCGGGGTGGGCCTTTCTGCGGACGGGGGTCTGTTGCGGTTGGGGGGGGCAGAGTCGGGGTCAGTGGCGGGGGTCGCGGAGTTTGCCGATGCGTTCGCGGTCCAGGCGGAGTTCGGTGCGGACGAGGCGGGTGATGCGGCCGATGAGCTTGTGGGTCAGCTCGTCCAGCTGGAAGTCGGTGAGGGAGCGGGGGTCGAACTGGGCTCCGGTGTCCGCCGGGGTGGAGGAGGGCGGGGGGTTGGCGGACGCGGTGCGGTGAGCTGTGGCGGTGGTGGTGGCAGTGGTTGTGGTGGCGGGGGTGGGGCGGAGAGGGGCTTCTGGGGCTCGCTGGATGTGGGCGGGTGCGGGTGCGGGTGCGGGGGGCGGTGAGGGCAGGGGTGGGGCGGGTGCCTGGGGGGTGACGGGCGGTGCGGGTGGGGATGGCGCTCGGCGTTGGACCACCGGGAGGGCGGGGAGGGGGGTCGGCTTCTGAGGTGCGTGCTGGAAGTGCGGGGGCGTCGTGGGGGCGACGGTGGTGGGGGAGGCGGGCTTGTTCGTGGTGAGGCGCTGTACGGCGGTGCCGGTGCCGGTGCCGGTGCCGGTGCCGGGGGTCGCGGGGCGGCGCAGGGGGACGGCGGACCCGGGGGTCTGACGCTGGAGCGCGGGGGGCGGGGCCGGGGTCGGCAGGGCCGTGGTGAGGGCGCGGGTGGGGGTGAGGGGGCGCACGGGGGTGGTGGTGAGTGCGGGTGGGGCGGAGGGGGTGGGCAGGGTGGACGACACGGGCAGGGCGCCGGACAGGGGCAGGGCGGCGGCGGACATCGGCAGGGCTGAGGGGGTCTGCGGCTTTGTGGGGGCCGTCGGGGTGGTGGTGCGTCCGGTGCTGTGCCGGGTCGGGGTGTGGGGCGGCTGCGGGCCGTACGTGGCTGGTCGCGCGGTTGCCCGCGGCCCTTCGGGGCGGCGTTGGGCCGGGCCGGTGGGGGCCGTTGCCCGCTGTACGGGAGAGGGGTGGGCGAGGGGGCTCGGGGCGCCGGGGGTCGGGCGTCCGACCAGGGGCTGCGTGTCGCGGGGCGGGGTGGTGAGGGGAGCGCCGAGAAGGGGGCGCTGGCGGGGGGTGGAGGTCGGGGTGGGGGCGACGGTGGGCTGCGTCGTCGGCGCCGGGGGTGTGGGCGCGGGTGCGCTGGCGGCGGCGGGCGGCACAGGGCCGGAGGTGGGGGTGCCGAGGCCCATGCGCCGGGGGGTGGGGGAGGAGTTGGTGGTGGCGGGTGTGGACATCGGGCCGGGGGTGGGCGCCGTGCCACGGGGGTTGGAGGTTGTCCGCTGGATCGCGTCGGCCGCGCTGGGGGCGGGCGGGGCGGCGGCGGTCGCGGAGGCGGAGACGCTCGGGCCAACTGGCGTGGCGCCGAGGCCCGTTGGCGTCGCGCTGCGATCGGATGTGGCCGAGGCGCCGGTCCCGGGCGGTGTGGCTGCCGTACGGCTGGGGGCTGCCGTCGCTCGCTGCACGGCGGTAGAACCGGAGGCGTGCGGCGTTGTCCCGGGGGCCGTGCGGGGCGTGGCGGGGCCGGTGGGGGTGGTGCCGTGAGGTGTCGCCGGCCGGGGAGCGGCGTCGCCCACCGGGGTGCCGAGACCTGCCCTTGACGGTCGGCTGACGGCCGCCGGGGCGCTGGTTCCGGGCAACGTGCCACCGGGGCGGGCGGATGCTGCGCGAGCGCCCCCCGATGCCGCGGTGGGGGTGGTGGCCGCCGCGGTACGGCTGGGACCGGTCGCTGTCCGCTGGACGTCGCGCTCGGCAGGGCTGGGGGTGGCCGGGGTGCGGACCGGGGCGGTGCGCGGGGCGGTGGGACCGGCCGTATCGGCGGGGTGGGGTGCCGTGGCACCGGCCTCGGGCGCGGACCGCTGGACGTCGCCCTTGAAGCCGCCGGGCACGCCGGAGTCGGTGCCGGCGCCGAGAGAACGGCCCGAGGGGGCGCCGGGGCCGGGCGCTGCGCGCTGGACACCGACCTCGCCGCGTACGGAGGCGGAGGGGACGGGGGTGGAGGCGGAGCCCGTACCTGCGGGTTCGCCTGTCGCGGCGTGGGACGTGGTCGTCGCCCGCTGGACGCTGACCTCACCCCGTCCGGGGGCGGCGGGGCTCCCCGCAGGCTGGTTGCCCGTGGGGTCGGACGGGGGCGTGATTCCGGCCGGGTCGCCCGCTGCGCGTCGGGGCTCCCCTGACGTGCTGGCGGCGCGCTGCACGGTACCGGCGGGATTCGCCGCCACACGGCCGGAGTCGGTGGCCGCGGCACCGGGCTTCGCCGTGGCACCGACCGGGTTCGACGTCGTACGGCCGGGGCTCGTGGTGGCGGCACCGACCGGGTTCGACGTCGTACGGCCGGGGCTCGTCGTGGCGGGACCGACTGGGCTCGACGTCGTACGGCCGGGACTCGTGGTCGTGCCGGCGGAGTTCGTGCTCGTACGGCTGGGCGGCGGCGTCGTACGACTGGGAGTTGGCGTCGCGCCGACCGGGTTCGACGGCGCGCGGCCGGGACCCGCCGTCCCGCGATGGGGACTCGCCGTCGTGCCGGCGGGACTCGTCGCCGTACCGGCGGAGTTCGGTGTCGTACCGCCGGGCCTCGGCGTCGCATCCCCGACAGGGTTCGGCCCCCTCCGGTCGCCGGTCGCCGACGTACCGCCGGAGTCGGGTGTCGTCCCGGCGGCGGGGTCGGGCGTCGCCCGCTGGATGGCCGGACCCGTGTCAGCGGGAGCGGCGGCGCTGTTGCCGGAGGGAGCTTCGGCCGCGCTCGTGGAGCTGACCGCAGGCGTCTCGGCCCCGGCCGGCGTCGCGGCAGGCGCCGTCGCCCGAGGGGTGCCGCCGGACGCGCCGACCGGGCCCGTACCCGAGTTCGCCGAGCCCGCCCCGCTCCCCGTGGACGCCGTACGACCCGATACCGGACCCGGCGCCGACGAGCCACCGGAAGCCGTGTGACCGGACGAGGAGCCGTCCGCTGCCGTACGTCCGGGCGGCGTACCCCCGGCTGCCGTCGCCGCAGGCACCGTACGCCCGGGCGCGGCGCTGCTCGAAGGCGTCGGACCCGAAGCCGTACCCTCCGGCGCCCCGGCGGGCCCGGAGGGCTGTGGCCGTGACGCGGGCAGGGTCCGGCGCTGGACGGCCGGTGCGGCGGCCTTGGTCAACGGGGCCGGACGGGTGGCGTGGGGCCGTGCCGGGGTGACCCGGGGGCCGGCCGGACGGGACGGCGTGACCCGGTACGGCGCTCGCTGCACAGGCCCAGGGGCGGCGGACGGGGGCACGGAGGGGGCGACCGGGGCCTCCGGCTCCTCGTACGCCACCGGCAGTGTGCGCGACGGCAGTTCCAGGCCGGCGACGGGCGCCGCCGACGTGGTGAGGACGTTCTTGACCAGACCGCCCGGCGCGCCGGGGAGCACGGCGTGGGACAGGGTCCCGGTGAAGGACGGGTTCTGCCAGGTGCTCAACCGCCCGCTGAACCCGGCGTCCGCGACAGCGGCCGACCCCCCGAGGGCCCGCTGGATCGGCCCGAGCCCTTCCCAGCCACCGCCGAGAGCACCCCCACCGCCGGAAACGGCCGAAGCACCCTCGGCGCCCGAACCGACCCCAGCACCCGAAGCGCCCCCGGCCTCTCCGCCCGACGCACCCCCGGCCCCGTCGCCCAACGCGCGCCCGTCGACCCCGCCCCGGCGCGCCGCCGACCCGGCGGCGCCCCGAAGGCGATCCATGAACCCCACGTGATCAGCCCTCCGACCCGCCCCGTGTCACGAGGGACGCGATCTGTTCGGTGTAGCGGCGGCGGTCGTGGTGTTCGAGGTCGAGGATCTCCTCGAAGCTCCAGTGGAAGTGGAAGGCGACGTACGCGATCTCCTCGTGCAGCCGGTCGGTCGCGTACGTCACGATTCCCCCAGGCGGCTCCCGCCGAGTTCGACCTCGAAGGGCTCGGAGCAGTGGGGGCACTCCACGGCCGCGCGGGTGTGGCCCTCCGCGTTGACCTGCCGGTAGAAGTCCTGGAGGAACGCCAGGTCGGACGCGAACATGTTCTCCACGATCCCGTCGTGGACCATCGGCAGATTGCCCAGCCGGGTGATGACCCGGCCGAGCAGCACGACCGACAGGTACGCCGGGTTCTCCTGGACCCGGACGTCGCGGAGCGGGATCAGCTCGTCCCGGGCGGTGGCGAGACGCATCACGCCCTCCCGGTGGACGTTCCCCGCCTCGTCGACGTAGCCGCGCGGCAGTTCGAACGGGAACTCCGTCCGCAGCCGCTGCGCCACCGGCGCGACAGCAGGAGCGGGGGCGGGACCCGGAGCGGGGGCGGGCGCCGCGCCCGGCACCGGTCCCGGCGCGGCGGGAGCGAAGCCCGCCGCCGGAGCCCCGGCCCCCTCCGGTCCCGGCACCGGACCCGCCGCCGGGCCCGCGCCCGGTACGTCCACGATCGAGCCCGCGCCCGACCTGCCAGCCGTGCGCCGCATTACTCGATGACCAGTTCTTCGAAGACGATCGTCACGGTCTCGGTGAGCGCGGAGGCCTCGCCCGCCTTGAGGGTGCTCGCGTCGATCTTGCTGCACCAGGCGTTGCGCATGTTGTACCGCTTCACCGGGTTGTTCTGATAATCCATCATGATGATCGACGCGTTCTTCCGCGCCGAGCCCATCTGACCGTTGATCGAGTCGTTGATCCACGTGTTGAACGCGGCCGACTGGGTCATGCCGCGGACCACGGTGCACTGCCCGTTCTTCTGCACACCGGGCAGCAGGTTGACCTCGGGCCGGCCCTGGGCGGAGTTCTGCTGGTACGTGATGACGTCCTGTTCGAGGGTGAGGCCGCTGACCTCCGCGAGGTACTCGACCATCACCCCGTCGATCTGCAGGCCGAAATTGTGTGAAGTAAGGGCGTCACCCGGCGCGAGACTCATCTGTTCTGTGTCCTTCTAAGGGCAGGGAGGGGCAAGGGGCTTCAGCGAAAAACGGGGGCGCGGGCCGGTGACGGCCTACTCCTCCAGTTCGCCGCTGCCGCTGGAGAACTGGGCCAGCCGGAAGATCACGAACTCGGCGGGCTTCACCGGGGCGATACCGATCTCGCAGATGACCCGGCCGAGGTCCACCGACTCCGGCGGGTTGGTCTCCTCGTCGCACTTGACGTAGTACGCGTCCTCGGGCCGCTGGCCGAACAGGGCGCCCTGGCGCCACTCGTTGACCAGGAACGCGGAGACGTTGCGCCGGATCCGGGCCCACAGCGCGTGGTCGTTCGGCTCGAACACCACCCACTGGGTGCCGATCAGGATCGACTCCTCCAGGTAGTTGAAGTACCGGCGGATGTTGAGGTAGCGCCAGGCCGGGTCGGAGGACATGGTGCGGGCGCCCCAGACGCGGATGCCGCGGCCCGGGAAGGCACGGATGCAGTTGACGCCGATGGGGTTGAGCAGGTCCTGCTCGCCGCGGGTGATCTGGAGTTCCAGGTCCACCGCGCCGCGGACGACCTCGTTGGCGGGGGCCTTGTGCACACCGCGCTCGAAGTCGTTGCGGGCCCAGACACCGGCGACGTGGCCGCTCGGCGGGATGACGCGGGACTGCCCGCTGGCCGGGTCGAAGACCTTGATCCAGGGGTAGTAGAGGGCCGCGTACTTGGAGTCGTAGCCGGCGGTCTCCTGGCGCCAGACGCGGATCTGGCGGGCGTTGAGGCCGGGCGGCGGGTCGATGACGGCGACCCGGTCGCCCATCAGCTCGCAGTGCGCGATCAGACCGAGCTGGACCGCCTTGACGGCCTCCAGGTCGATCGCGCCGCGCTGGTAGGCGGCCATCAGGTCGGGCACCGCGACCATGGAGATCTCGTCCACGGCCTCCAGGCCGCCGAAGCCGGTGCGGTCGGCGGAGTCACCGAGGTACTCGGCCGGGCCGGGGTGGGCGTCGTCGTTGCCGGCGGGCGCGACGGCGGCCGGGGCGGCGGGGGCCGCCAGCGCGACGGTCTGGTTGTCGGGGCGCACGAGCTGCGCGGCCGGCACGGTCTCCTGGACCGTGATCAGCTTGGAGCGCTCCTTGACCTGGGTGACGACGTAGTTGCGGCCGCCCTTCTTGGCGGTCACGTCGAAGGTCTCGACCGGCTTGTCGCCGTCCTTGACGATCAGCCTGAAGCGCTCGGCGGGACCCTCGCCCTCGGGGTCGGCGACCTCGACGCTCAGCGAACCGCCCGCGATCGCGGTCACACTGAAGGTGCCCAGCTGCTTCGGCTCGCCCGCCGGGAGCGCGGCCGGCGCGGCGGACCCCGTCACGGCGGCCGGGGAGCCGGCGGACGCGCCGTCCTGGGCCGTGCCGCCCACACGGACGACGTACGCGGCGCTGCCGCCGTTGTTGAAGAACCCGTACACCGAGTGCGCGAGGTAGTAGCCGTCGGTGAACTCGCCGAACGCCGCGACGAACTGGGACCAGTTGGTCACCAGCGTCGGCTCGTTCAGCGGACCGGTCGGGGCCAGGCCGACGAAGGCGGCCACCGAGGTGCCCACACCCTCGATGGGACGCGAGCCGCTGGCCACCTCCTCGACGTAGACGCCCGGCGACAGGTAGGACGGCATGCTCTGCTCTCCTTGGGGTACGAGACAGGTCGCCTCTCACCCTCACGCGCGAAGCGCGTCCCTCGAAACGTCCCGGAGGGCCGGGTCGGGGGCAGTGCCGTTGCCCGCAGGGGCACACCGGAGGGCAACGGCGGCCCGCTCTGCCCCCGGGGCTGCCCCCGAGTACCTCCCGCGGCGGGCGCCGGTCCGGTAAGCCTGATCGCCCCGACCAGTCGTCGAGCCGAGGAGAACCGGTGCGCGCGCAGAAGGCAGCGAACGGCATGGAGCGGGGCCGGGCGGGAGGCGACCGCGGGCCCGGCCGCGTCCCGCTCCAGGGGACCGCCGCCGCGTTCCTGGCCCTGCAACGCGCCGCGGGCAACGCGGCGGTGGCCCGCGCCGTCGAGGAGGAGCGCCACCGGCACGGCGCGGACTGCGGGCACGACGCCCCGGTGCAGCGCTCCGCCGTGCACCAGGTCCTGAGCACCTCGGGAACGCCGCTGGACCCGTCGCTGCGCACCGAGATGGAGAGCCGCTTCGACGGCGAGGACTTCAGCGGCGTCCGCGTCCACACGGACACCGTGGCCCAGCGGTCCGCGGCGGAGATCGGGGCACGGGCGTACACCTCCGGGTCCCATGTGGTCTGGGACGGCCGCGACAAGCACACCCTCGCCCATGAACTGCACCACGTCCGCCAGCAGCGGCAGGGCGCCGTGCCCGGCACGGACAACGGTTCCGGTCTGAAGGTCTCCGACCCCTCCGACTGGGCGGAGCAGGAGGCGGAGACCACCGCCCGGCAGGTGATGGGCGGGCCCGCCCCCGTGCAGCGCGCGACGGACGGCCCGCCGCGCGCGGAAGAGCCGAGCGCGGCGGCCGCGCCCTCGGGCCGGCGCGGGCCCACGGTCCAGCGCAAGGGGCACGAGACGCTGGAGAGCGTGGCGAACGCCCCCGCGACGACGCTGGCCGGCCGGCTCGCCGGCTGGATCAAGGAGAAGCCCGCCTCCGAGGTGGTGGCACCGGTCAAGGCGGCCGTCCTGGCCTACGACCGCTCCACGGTCCGTGACCCAGAGCAGTGCATGAACCAGCTGGCGGACCTCCAGGTGCTCGCCATGCCGTTGCGCGAGGGCGCGCTCCCCGGCGACCTGCGCTACCTGGACCAGGTGATCGCCGCCGTCCGCGCCGAGCTGGAGGTCGTGAGCGGGCAGGTCGCGCGCGACGCGGGCATGCCGGAGTCGGCGGCCGCGCCGTACAAGGCCATGACCGACCGGGGCACCATGTGGAAGGATGAGCAGTTCGCCCAGAGCACCGTGAACTTCGACATGTCCGGCGCCAGTTACGTCCGCGAGATGTCGGAGATGAACCGGGCGGAGCTGACCAAGGAGATCGGCGGCGCCGGCGGTAAGGCCTGGGTCAGGGACGTCAGGGCCAAGCTGGAGAACGCGCTGGGCGACAGCGTGCTCGCCCACTACACCAAGGAGCACCGGGCGCAGGCCATGCTCGGCTCGGACAAGAAGCTCAAGCCCAAGTCGGAGCTGGGCGACGCCGAGAACAACACCATGAACGTCGACGAGCTGGTCCTCGGCAACGACGGCTTCGTCTTCTTCTACATCGAGCCCCGGGGCAAGACGGACCGCGCTCCGCGCTTCGGCGAGATCCGGCTGGAACTCGGCATCGAGCGGCTGGTGAGCGAGGGATGGATCATGCTGAGCGACTTCATCCAGCGCGACTACCCCGCACTCGTCGCCCCCGCGGACCGGCCGGACCTGACGGAGCACAAGGCGAAGTCGGATCAGCGGGAAGCCGCGGCGAAGCAGGCCGGACACAAGTCGGTCCGTGAGTTCCGGCGGGGACAGATCGACGGCGAGGACATGATGAACTCGATGACGGCCTTCCAGCACATCACCGACCCGGAGCAGAAGCAGGCGCTCACGTTGGCCCGGCAGTTCGCGCACATGGTGCCGGGCGACGAGATGGTCTACGGCCCGGAGAAGGAGGTCAAGCGGCCCGAACTCCTGCACAAGAACATCCTCACCGGCGCCGACATCGTCCCCGGTCTGGTGGAGCGCGCGATCGTGGAGATCATCCGCTTCGAGCAGGCCAACCCGCCGCTGGCCCAGCGGCTGAAGGCCATGAGCGGGGCCGAGCTGATGGACTTCCTGCTGCGGGACCTGCTGCGTCCGCAGGCGATGCTGCCCAACTCCGTGGACCTCTCGAACGCCAACGTCACGAGGGTCAAGGGCAAGGGCTGACGACCCTGTGCGAGGCTGCCCCTTGAGGCAGGGAAGGCTGCCCCGGCGTCTCTGACCCGCCGCCGGGCACTGCCGTAGCGTCCCGGTGTGAGCCTTTGGACTTCCCTCGAACCCGCCTCCGCGACCGTGGACCCGGGGAGCAGTACGACCGTACGGCTGCGCCTGCGCAACACCGGTGACGTGGTCGACGAGTACCGCTTCGAGCCGGTCGGTGACATCGCGCCGTGGACGACCGTGGAGCCGCAGACGCTCCGGTTGTACCCGGGGACGACGGGATCGGTGGAGCTGACGTTCGCGCCGCCCCGTACCCCGGACGCGACGGCCGGCCCGAACGCGTACGCCGTGCGGATCCTGCCGACCGAGCATCCGGAGGCGACGACCGTCCCCGAGGGGAACCTGACGATCACCCCGTTCACGGAGGTGCGGGCGGAGCTCGTCCCGCCGACGGTCAAGGGCCGCTTCCGGGGGCGGCCGAAGCTCGCCGTGGACAACCTGGGCAACACCAAGGTCACCGCCTCGGTCAGCGGCAGCGACAACGGCGACCAGCTGTCGTACGACATCCATCCGAGCAATGTGCAGATCGAGCCCGGCCGTGCCGCGTTCGTGAAGGCCACGCTGAAGCCCCGGCAGATCATCTGGTTCGGGTCCAAGGAGGAGCGGCCCTACACCTTCGCGGTGAAGCGGTCGGGGGTGACACCGCTCGACGTCGAGGGCACCTATGTGCAGCGGAGCTTCCTGCCCGGCTGGCTCGCCACCTGCCTCGGCATCTTCCTGGCGCTCGCGATCACGTTCCTGACGCTGTGGCTGGCGTACCGGCCCCCGGTGGTCAGCGCCACCACGGAGCTGCGGGAGGCCGCCGTCAGCACGCTGCCGCCCTCTCCCTCGCCGAGTCTGTCCGCCCCCGCGGAGCCCACGCCTTCCCCGCCGGCTGTCTCCTCGGCGCCCCCGCAGACGGAGGAGCCGAAGAGCGACGGCGGGAGCGGCGGTGACGACGGGGGCGGCGGATCCGGCGGCGGGGGCGAGGAGAAGCCGAAGAAGGCGCCGACGGCCGCGACCGCCGTACGGCAGCTGGCCGCCTCGGACCCGGGCGGCCGGCACATCTGCTACCGCGCCTTCGTGAAGGGCAAGGGCTGGACGGCCCCCGAGTGCGACGGAGACACGGCCGGCACGGTCGGCCAGGGCAGGCCGCTCACCGCGCTCAACATCGCGGTGGCCGGCGTGGGCGGCACCGCCAGCGCCGCCTTCGTCCACAACCCCGGCTCGACGAACGGTCAGGGGCATTACGTGGAGCCCTGGTCGGGCGCGCCCGACGGCCTGGACAACTACGTCGGTGACTCCAAGAAGGACGCCCCGGCCATGCTGGGCTTCACCGTCAACGTCGACGAGGGCGCCCGAGGGGTCTGCCAGTCGGTCCACCAGAAGGACCGGGGCTGGCAGAACCTGGCCTGCGACAAGCCCGGCGAGGGGGAGCGCTACATCTTCGGCGGCACCCTCGACAACGGCATCTGGCTGGAAGCCGTCAAGTTCACGGTGTGACAAGGCCGTTGGGGCGGGGTCGGGTGGCCGTCGGGGCAGCCGGTCCTGCCCCGGCGACTCCTGACCGTACGCGGCCGGTCGCGTAGCGTCCCTCCGTGAGCCTTTGGACTTCGCTCGAACCCGCCTCCGCGACCGTGGACCCGGGGAGCAGTACGACCGTACGGCTGCGCCTGCGCAACACCGGTGACGTGGTCGACGAGTACCGGTTCGAGCCCGTCGGCGATGTCGCGCCGTGGACGACCGTGGAGCCGCAGACCCTGCGGCTCTACCCGGGCACGACGGGCACGGTGGAGCTGACGTTCGCGCCGCCCCGTACCCCGGACGCGACGGCCGGGCCCCACCCGTACGCCGTGCGCATCACCCCCACGCAGCACCCGGAGGCGACGACCGTCCCCGAGGGCAACCTGACGATCACGCCGTTCACGGAGGTCAGGGCGGAACTCGTCCCGCCGACCGTGAAGGGACGCCTGCGGGGGCGGCCGAAGCTCGCCATCGACAACCTCGGCAACACCAAGGTGACCGCCTCGGTCGGCGGCAGCGACAACGGCGACCAGCTGTCGTACGACATCCATCCGAGCAATGTGCAGATCGAGCCCGGCCGTGCCGCGTTCGTGAAGGCCACGCTGAAGCCCCGGCAGATCATCTGGTTCGGGTCCAAGGAGGAGAGACCGTACGCGCTCGCCGTGCAACGGGCGGGCGTGGCACCGCAGTCCGTCGACGGCACCTATGTCCAGCGGGGATTCCTGCCGGGCTGGCTGGCCACCTGCCTCGGGGTGGCCGTGGCGCTGGCGATCACCTTCGTGACGCTGTGGTTCGCCTACCAGCCCAAGGTCGTCAGCGCCGCGAGCGACCTCCAGCAGGCCGGTACGACCGCCCTGCCGAGCGCCAGCCCGTCCGCGATGGCCCCGGCACCCACCATCTCCGCGGCGCCGCTGCCCTCCGAGACGCCCGAGGCTCCCCCGCGGGAGGAGCAGCCCGAGGAGGACCCGGGCCCCGGCTCCGGTTCGGGCGGGGGCTCAGGTTCCGGCTCCGGCTCCGGTTCCGGTTCCGGGGGTTCGGGCTCCGGGGCGGACCGGGAACCGGACACCAAGGAGACGCCGAAGAAGAAGCCGTCGGCCGTCAAGGGGTTCGCGATCATCGGCAAGGGCTCCAACCGCTGCGTCGACGTCACGGACGCGCAGAACGGCAAGGGCAAGGACGGCACCCCGCTCCAGATCTGGGACTGCGCCGGCTCGGCCAACCAGAAGTGGGACTTCCGGGGCGACGGCACCGTGCGCTCCCTCGGGCTGTGCATGGACGTGGCGTGGGGCTCCCGGGACGACGGCGCGGTCATCCAGCTCGCCCGGTGCAGCGGCAACCCCGCCCAGCAGTTCGTGCTCAGCACCGAGGGCGACCTGGTCAACCCGCAGGCCGACAAGTGCGTCGACGTGAAGGACAACGGCACCCGCAACGGCGCCGACCTCCAGCTGTGGACCTGCGCGGGCACCCCGAACCAGAAGTGGCGCGTGAAGTAGCCACCGTGGCTGCCTACCAGTTGCCCTCGCCCGGCACCAGCCGTCCGGCCTTGCGGTACTCGCGCTCCGCGCCCTCCCGCAGGTCGGCGGTGGTGACGGGCCCGCCGCGTCCGGCGGCGGCGTAGGCGGCGGTGACGACCGCGCTGCGGATGGAACCGCCGGCCAGCTCGAAGTCACGGGCGACCGCCGTCGGATCCGTGTCGTCGGCGCGGGGCACGGCCCCCAGGCTGTGCCGCCACAGGGCCAGCCGCTGCGCGGTGTCCGGGAACGGGAAGTCGACCACGAGATCCAGCCGCCGGGTGAACGCCTCGTCGATGTTGGCCCGCAGATTCGTGGTCAGCAGGGCGATCCCGTCGAAGGACTCCAGCCGCTGGAGCAGATAGGCGCTCTCCATGTTGGCGTACTTGTCGTGCGCGTCCTTGACCTCCGAGCGCTTGCCGAACACCGCGTCCGCCTCGTCGAAGAGCAGCACGGCGTCGGTGCGGTCGGCCTCGGTGAAGATCCGCTCCAGGTTCTTCTCGGTCTCGCCCACGTACTTGTCGACCACCGAGGAGAGCTGCACGACATAGAGGTCCAGCCCGAGTTCGGCCGCCACGACCTCCGCCGACAGCGTCTTGCCGGTGCCCGACTCGCCCGCGAAGAGCCCGAGCACCCCCCGGCCCCGGCCGCCCCCGGCGCTCAGCCGCCAGTCACCGAGCACCCGGTCGCGGTGCCGGGCGCGCAGGGCGAGTTCCCGCAGCTGGGCGAGGGGCTTGTCGGGCAGCACGAGGTCGTCCCAGCCGACGTCGGGGCGGATCCGGCGGGCGTGCCGCTCCAGCCCGGAGGCGGACTGCAGACGCGCCGCGAGCCGCAGATGGGCCGCGGTCACCTCGGTGCCGTCGAACGCCGCGAGGTCCACGGCCGCCCGGGCCGCCCGCTCGATCCGGTCACCGCCGAGCCGGTACGGGGCGACCGTGGCCGCCAGGTCGAACCCGGGCCCGTCCGTCCCGGCGCCGAGCGCCGCCGCCCAGGCGTCCACCGCGCCCGTGGGCGGCCGGGGCACGTCGAGGACCAGCGGATCACGGTCGCACCACTGCGGGTCGTACGGCTGCGGCCCCGCGAACAGCACGGTCACGTCGGCCGCCGTCAACGCCCGGAACAGCGGCCCCGGTTTCTCCGGCAACGGCGTCACCACGACCGCGCACCCGCGCAGCCGGGCCTCGCGCAGCAGCCGGGGCAGCAGCGCGGACAGCTCGCCCTCGGCCGCCGGGGGCGTGAAGTGCAGCGCGTCCGTCCCGGCCAGTCGCAGGGCGGCTCCCGCGCGCAGCAGGCCGTCGCCCTCGCGGTGCTCCCGCAGATGCACGGTGACCGGAGCGGCGGCGAGCCGGGCGGCCAGCCGGGCCGTGAACCCGCCGTCCTCCCCGGACGAGGGCGCGCCAGGAGTTACCGCCGACGCCGATGCGGACGCGGACGGCGACGGCGACCCGAAGGGACGGGCATGGCCGACCAGCGCCGGGTCCAGCGTGTCGTCCCCGAGGAGATGCGCGACCAGCCGGTCCGGCACCCGCAACCCGCGTCCGAGGAAGGGGCGTTCGGGGTCCTCGACGGTCAGCAGTCCGAGCGCGCTCAGTGGTGCCGAGGGGCGGAACCGGGCCCGCGCCCGCGCCAGATGCACGGGC
Organism: Streptomyces caniscabiei; assembly: GCF_014930365.1. Lineage (GTDB taxonomy): Bacteria > Actinomycetota > Actinomycetes > Streptomycetales > Streptomycetaceae > Streptomyces > Streptomyces caniscabiei. Next base: position 57,044 of record NZ_JABXWI010000010.1, read on the forward strand.
AGCCCGCACAGATCGAGCGCGAGCCCGACCGTGGCCCGACGCCTGCTCACGTCGTCGTTGAGATAGCCGTACAACTGCTCGTAGGAGCGGTCCAGATCGGGCGCCAGGGCGATGAGCAGGATCCGTGTGTCCAGCTCGGTCAGCCCCAGCCGCCCCGCGAGCGCCTCCAACGGATCGTCCGGGGCGGCCCTCCGGCCGGGGTCCGGGTCGTGCTCCGGGTCGGCGAAGACGGACGGGTGCGGGCGCGTGGACGGTTCCAGGAGGTGCCGTACGCCCTCCTCGGACAGGTAGAGGCCCCGCAGCGGATCGCTCGCCGTCGGATCACCGGCGCCGCGCTCCGCCACCAACTCGGCCACACGTCCCCGCAGTCGGGCCAGCCGGATCAGGAGCCCCTCGGTGTCCGCGCCTACGTGCACGGTCACCGGCGCCGCTCCTCGGTGACCGGCGCCGACGCCAACTGCCCCGGTCGGTGGGCGCGTTCCTCCGAGCCCTCCGGCGAGCCGTCGATGCCGCGCACCCGGATCGCCGCACCCTCGGTGACCGGGGGACCGGCGTCGTACTCGGGGAAGGCCGGGAACGGTGCGGTGACCACGAGGTCGAGGGACGGCTTCAGCTCGCCTCCCAACGCGGACCAGATCTCGGCGAGAGACCGCGACTCGGTGTGCAGCCCCGCCACCGACAGCGGCACGGACAGCCCCAGCGCGCCGAGCGCGGCCGGGAGTTCACCCGGCGGCAGCAGCTCGCGCGTCAGCAGGTTGGCGAGCACCGCCGAGAGCAGCCGGTGTTCGTCCTGGGGTTGCTTGGTCCAGGCCGTCACCAGGTACGACAGCCGGAACCAGCGGGGCGGCTGCCGGCGGCGTACGACGATGTCACGCTCGTCGCGGACCGGCATGTGGCCGCGCTGGCGGCGCGAGACGTCCTCACGGATGTCGTACAGATAGGTGTTGACGGCGGGCGCGTTGCGCCGGGCCGCCCAGTCGCGGGTCGGGGCCTCGAAGGAGACGTCGATGCCGGAGCCGGCCAGGGCACCACCGCCGATCAGTCCCTTGAGGACCTCGTCCACCTCGTGGATCACGGTCGTGCTCCTGCTGGTGTCGGATGTCTGTCCGCCGCCGTGTCGGACGTCTGCCCGCCGTCGTCCCGGACGTCTCTGCGCCGAATCCTGCCCCGCGCGGGCACCGCGCCCGTAGACGCGCCGGGGACGACCCGCGGGCACAGTGCGCTGCCCAAGTGGGCGGGTGCGGCTGCCCGTTCGATCAGATGTAGCCTTCACGGAGGGCATAGGCCACCGCGTGCGCCCGGTTGCGGAGATGCAGTCGGGTGGTGAGTCCGTGCATCACGTTCTTGACGGTGCGTTCGGAGTAGGAGAGCTTGCTCGCGATCTCGCCGGTGTCCATTCCCTCGGCCACCAGCCGCAGGACGTCGATCTCCCTCGGTACCAGGCCGGACAGCGGCGCCCCGGTGCGCCCGGCGACCGAACGCTGCAACGTCCCCACCTGGTTGATCAGCCGGCCGAGCAGATCCGCGGGCAGGTCACCGTCGCCGCGCGAGGCCGCGAGCACCGCCTGCGCCAGCCGGTGCGCGGTCGCCTCGTGGCGCCACACGATGGCTCCGACCCCGCACTCGATGACGTCGAGCAGCTCCGTCTCGCGGATCATGCTCACCACCAGCACGGCCCGCGCCCCCTCGCTGCGCACCAGCCGGCGCAGCACGGAGAGCAGTGACTCGTCCGGGGTGTCACCGACGAGCACCGCCACGGTGCCCGGCCGTACCTCGGCGTCGTCCGTGAGGTCGATCACCGGGTGCCCCCGCAGCTGGCTGAGCACGCCGGCGCGGGAGAGGGGGTCGGGGGTGTGGACCACGACCGGGATGCGGCGCCGGGTCTCCTGGGGCTCCGACGCGGCGGTCGCCGCGGCGGTGGCCGTCGCCGTGTCCGTGGTGCGAAATGTGCTGCGCAACCGTTTCTCCCGTATGCACGAAAACGCCACTCCTGTGAGGGGAGTGGCCGATGGGCTCGATTCACACTTCTGTGTGACGCGTGCGCTGCGCAATCGTGGAGGACCACGAGACACACCACGAGATCCCCGGGGACCTGACCACGGGACCACCACGGGACGACCGTGGCACTCGCCACGGGATCGGCCACGGCGTTTTCACGCCGACCGGCCGCGAACGGTGCACCTCGACGGGCCCTGCCCCGTCTACGGAAGCGGAAAACGACCTTCCACGAAGGAGACAGCGATGTGCCCGCCGGAACCGCTTCTCGAACGCCGTGAGGCCATGGAGCTGCTGACCGCGGAGGCAGCCCGTGCCCGGACCGGCTCGGGCCGCCTGGTGCTGCTCCGGGGCGCCACCGGCACCGGCCGCACCGCGCTCCTGGAGTGGGCGGCCGACCACGCGGCGGCGAACGGCATGCGGGTCCTGCGGGCCCGCTGCTCGCCCGAGCACACCTCCGTACCGTTCGACACGGTATTCCAACTCCTTTCCCACGGAACGGAGTTCGACCAGATCGCCGGGGAGGCGCCGGACCCGCCGGGCACCCCGCCGCACCGGGGCAGGCCCGCCCGGCTGTGGCGCCTGCTGCGTTCCTACGCGGCCGAGTCCCCCCTCCTCGTCGCCGTGGACGACGCGCACGCCGCCGACCCCGCCTCCCGCCGCTGGCTCGTCGAGGCCGTCCGCCGCATCGACCGGCTGCCGGTCCTCCTGGTGGTCACCGAGCGCGGCCAGTACGACATCGACCCCCCGGCGGACGGTCTCGCGCACGCCCTCTCGCCTGCCCTCGTGCACACCCGCACCCTTGCCCCGCTGAGCGCGGACGCGGCCGCGCGCCTGGTCCGTACCGTCCACGCCGGTGCCCCGCCGGAAGGGATCGACGCCTGCTTACGCGCGGGCGCGGGCAACCCGCTGTTGCTGCGCGCCCTGCTGTCCGACCTCCGTACCACGCACCCCGGGGCCCTCCCGGCTGCCCTTCCGGACACCTGCGCGGCGCTCTACCCGGGCACCTACGCCGCCGCGGTGTCCTGGTGGCTGGACAGCGCCGGCCCGGCGACCGTCGAGGTCGCCCGCGCCCTCGCCGCCCTCGACGACGCGAACGCTCCCGCGCAGGGTGACGCGGCCACCCCCGCACCGGCCGACGCGCACGGCTTCGCGCAGGCCGACGCGCACGCTCCCGCCCCGGTCCACCCGGGCACCTCCGTACCGGCCGACGGGCACGCCCCCGTACGGGGTGACGCGCACACGTCCGTACCGATCGACGCCGACCTGCTCGCCCGCACGGCCGGTGTCGACCCCGCCCGCGTCCCCGGCTGGCTCACCGCGATGACCGGCCTCGGTCTGCTGCGCCCCGACGCCGAGGGCCGGCCGCGCTACGCCCACCCGCTGCTGCGGGACGCCGTGCTCGGCGGCTGGGCCGGCGCCGACCGGCAGACCGCCCACCGCCGGGCCGCCGAGGCGCTGCTGCACCGCGGCGACAGCGCCACCGCCGTCGCCGCCCAACTGCTGCGCTGCGGCCCCGTGGGCGAGGCGTGGGCGACCGGCGCCCTGCTCGACGCCGCCGAGCTCGCCGTCCGCGACGACCGCGACGACGACGCCCTCGCCCTGCTGCGCCGCGCCCTCGACGAACCGATGCCGGCCGCCCGCCGCACCGCGGTCCTCACCGAACTGGGCTCCCTGGAGTACGCCACCGTACGGTCCGGCGCGGGCATCCCCCGGCTGGTCGAGGCGATGCGCCGGCCGGGCCCGCCCCGCGAGCGCGTCCAGGCGGCGGTCGCCCTCGGCACGGCCCTGGCGCGGCGCGGCGAGGCCCGCGCCGCCGTCGACGTGCTGCGGGGGCTGCACGACGAGCACCTGACGGACCATCCGGACCTGATCCGCACGGTCCGCACCGCCTCGGCGCTGCTCTCCGACCACGACCAGGGCGTACGACAGGAGGTCTACCGCCGGCTGCGCGAAGCCGCCGAGGAGACCCCCCACCTGGTCGGCACCGCCGGGCAGGCCCTCCTGGTGCGCTACGAGGCCACCGCAGGTCTCACCTCGGCGGCAACCGCGATGGACCGCATCCGCGCCCTGCTCGCCCAGCCCGTCGACCCGACGGACGAGGTGTTCCTGCTGGGCACGGCCGCCGCGGTCGCCCAGTGGGCCGACCAGCTCGACGAGGCCGAACGGCTGGTCCACCGCGGGCTCGGCGGCCGGCGGATCTCCCTGCTGCACCCGATGCACCTGGCCCTGCGCAACGTCCGCGTCGACATCATCGCGGCGCGTGGCGCCCACGAGGACGTCCTCGCCGACCCCGAGGTCGCGCGCGCGGTCGCCGGCCGCCCCGAGTCCGCCAACGCGCTGGCCCACGCGGTCGTCGCCCTGGTGGAGACCGACCGCACCGACGAGGCCGCGCGTCTCGCCGACGCGTTCGACCTCCAGAACGCCCACGACTCCTGGGAGTTGAACCGCTTCCTCTACGCGCGCGGCGTCCTGCGCGCCGCCACCGGCGACCAGGCGGCGGCCCTCGACGACTTCCTGGAGTGCGGCCGGCGTCAGTCGGCGCGGGACGTGGCGAGCCCCGTCGTGACCCCCTGGCGCACCGCCGCCGCCGAGTGTCACCTCGCTCTCGGCCGCCCCCACGAGGCCCTCGCCCTGGCCGAACAGGAACTCTCCCTGGCCACCGTCTGGAACACCCCCCGGGTCGTCGGCCGCGCCCTCACCACGCTGGCCACGGCCACCCGCGGCCGCCGAGGCCTCCACCTGGCCGACCGCGCGGTCCACCTCCTGCGCCACGGCGTCGACGCCGACTCCCGCGACGTGTCCGGGGCCCTGGGGGAGGCCGGGCCCACGGCGGCGGCGGCGATACGAGCGGCCTCGACCGCGACGGCGGCGCGGGGTGCGGCGGCAACGAAGGGAGCGCTCTCCCTCTGGAGTGCCACGGCGTCGGCCGGCGCGCCCGTGAGGGTGACGGCGATGCGGGGCTGGGCCCTGGGCGGGGGCCCGGCGCTGGCCGTGGGCACCTGGCCGGCGGGCGGAGCGCCCACGCTCTGGTCGATCGACGGCGGGGCGGCGGCGGGCACCCGTCGGGGGACGACGGGGGCGGGTGGTGCGCCGGTCGAGGTCGAGCTGATACCGGCGCTTCTGGCGCAGGGGCGGCAGCTCGCCGCCGCCGGGGAGCGGGCGCGGGCCCGGGACGCCTTCCGGGAGGCGGCCGAACGCGCCGAACGACTGGGCGCGCACCGCCTGCGCGCGATCGCGGAGTCGGCGCTGCGCGAGGGTGGCGCCCGCCGTACCGCTACCGCGCTCACCGGGCCCGCCGCGCTGACCGCCGGGGAACGCCGTATCGCCGAACTCGCCGCCCAGAACCGCACGAACACGGAGATAGGACAGCTCCTCCACCTGGCGCGCCGCACCGTCGAGACCCATCTGACCAGCACCTACCGCAAGCTCGGCATCCGACGCAGATCCGAACTCGGCGCGGCGCTGGCGAACTCGGGGGAGACCCCCTGACCCACCCGAGACGGCGCGTCCGCCCTTCGTGCCGAAATCCGCAGAGCACCCATGAGCAGCCCTCCGCGCCTGGAGGACTGGCCGGCGGCCCGCAGACCCCTCGTGCTGGGGCTGCTCCGCATCGCCCTCGGCCTGCTGTTCGCCGGCGAGGGCACGGCCACGGTCTTCGGCGTCCTGGACCGCAAGACGAGCCCGGTCGGCGACCGGCCCTTCTGGTACGCCGGAGTCATCGAGCTGACCTGCGGCGTTCTGATCCTCCTCGGCGTGGCGACGCGCGGTGCCGCGTTCCTCAGCTCGGGCATCATGGCCTTCGCGTACTTCACGGAACACCAGAAGGACGGCCTCTTCCCCCTCCAGAACGGCGGTCTCGCCCCCGTCCTCTTCTGCTGGGGCTTCCTCCTGCTGGTCTTCGCCGGCCCGGGCGCCCTGGCCCTGTCGGGCCTCACCGGCCGTGCGGCCGGCACCCGCCCCGTACGTGGAACCACGTAACCCGCCACGCACCTTCGCCGCGCGGGCGCGCGGGCCCGCGAACGGGGCCCGCGACCGTGGCATCGTGCGGGGCACCGCCGCTGCCGTCGCCCGAGGAGGCACCCGATGGGCGCCCGTTCGTTCATGCTCGCCACCCGGACACCGATGTCGCGCGACGGCTTCGACGCATGGCTGCGCACCCCCCTGCCGGACCTCGCCGTCATCGACAACCCGTCGGCGATGTACACGGGATGGGCCCTCGACGGCGCCGACCCGGACTGGGACCTGACGGGACTCGCCGCCGGCTCCCCGCAGGCGGCGGCCGCGATCCGCGCCGACCGGACCCGGACCCCCCTGGACCTGCTCGCCCCCCGCGCCCACGGCTACAACCTGATCCGCCACCGGGACGAGGCCCTGGAGGTGTATCTGTACGACTACCACGGCGAGGCGAGCGGCACGCAGACCACCCTGCTGATGCTGGCGGGCGCGGGCCGCTTCGCCCACCCCGGCACCGAGACACCGGTCCTGTACTGGGGCGGCGACGTTCACCCCGGCCTGCCCATGCCCGGCGACGAGCCCCTCGCGGTCCTGCTCGTGGGCGACACCCGGGCGCGCTTCGTCGGCACCTACCCGCTCGACACCCTGATCACGGCCCTGACGCCGGTCGAGTCCGACTTCCTCACGGCGACCGCCGAGGAGAACCCCACCCAAGACTCCCTCGACCTGTTGCTCGACCCCGCCCTGCGCGCCTGGCCGACCCCGACCCCGACCGGGCCGACCGAACACCCCTGCCGGCCTCTCCTGCCCGCGTCAGAGCCCCCCACCTGTCCGTGATGTGCCCCGAGCCGCCGACGCCCCGCGCGCACAGGCGCGGAGCACGGACGCACCGGCCGGCGTGAGGGTGTGCAGCACCGTCGTCGCGTGCCGACTGCTGGTGATCAGCCCCGCGTCCCGCAGCGCGCTGGCGTGCCGGCTGGCCGACGACGCGGACACCCCGGCGGCCCGTGCGATCTCCCCGGTCGTGGCCCCGGCCGCCGAGGCCCACAGGGCGGTGGCCCGGGTCTGCCCGAGCAGAGTGGTCAGGGACGCCTCGGGGGAGTCGTCCAGAACGCGCCGTCCTTGCGGTGACGAGGCCGACGGCTGCTCGTGCAGCAGCGGGTACATCAGCACCTGCGGCAGCCCGGGGTCGGCGAGCCCGACCGGGCGGTGCCAGCAGAAGTACGACGGGACGAAGAGCATCCCGCGGCCGCCCAGGTGCAGATCGCGGTCCACGGCGGGGTGGTAGTCGACGCGCAGGACGGGGGCCTCCCAGCACATGGTGGGGCCGAGACCGGCCAGCATGCCCTCGACACCGCCGTCCAGCAGCCCGCGGCACCGCATCGCCCGCTCGGTCTCGATGCGGGACTGCATCTGTTCCCCGTACGGGGCGATGGCGACCTCGTAGTAGGCGCGCAGCACCCGCACGAGCTCCTGGCGAGGCCGTGCCTCGGCTAATCGCGGGGCCCATGACGGGGCTCCCACGACGCGGTCGAGCATGTCCAATTCCTCCAGGACCCGGCTCGCCGGCGTGGCCAGAACGGCCTCCAGCCCGGCGTCGAAACCGTCGGACGCCTCGAACGGGGTGAGGAAATCCGGGAAGTAGGAGGCCCTCGGGAGCAGCGGCAGCAGCAGGGTGTGCAGAGCACGATCGAGTTTCTTCTCCCGCAGCCGGTGGCGGACGGTGCGGAACCACTCCGCGTAGGCCCAGCGGCCCTGCCGGGTCTGGAAACGGTGCAGGCTGGCGACGATCTCCCAGAACGGATTAGGGGTCGCGGACAAGCGAGTTCTGGCCAGATCGGCGTCGCTGAAATGTATGCGGAGCATCTCGTTCTCCCCCGATGAGCTCAGCTTTTGCGGTCAGCCGCAACAGCATGGCTCGGTGTCAACTTCTCCGCAATGGTGGAACACGCGGATCGAGCCGTGGACGCGCATTGTGGCTCGATCAGGCACGCACGGATGTCGGCCCACTGCGAGGGGAAGATCAATTGAACAAGGCGACCAAGCGGATTCTGGCCATCGCGGCGGGAGTTGTTCTGCCGGTGGGCGGACTGGCGGGCACGGCCACGGCCAGTTCGGCGAGCGATTCGGTCAAGAACACCGCTTATGTCTCGACCGCGGCACCGGCCGGCGATAACGCGATCACCGCGGCACCGCCCGGATGCACGGCGACGAACGTGTGCTTCTGGAACGGCACCAATTACTCGGACGGCCCGGGAAGACTGTCCGGGTCGAACTCGAACTGGACCGCGTTCTCGCACTCCAGCTGTCCGACCGGCACCTGGAACGACTGCGCCTCCTCGGTCTACAACAACGGGACCAGCTGTAGCGCCAATCTCTGGACCACCGCGAACTACGGCGGGTCAAGGCTCACGCTCGGCATCGGTTCGGGCCAGACGGCTCTGAGCTCCACGATGAACAACGCCATATCGTCCAACAACTGGAGCTGCTGAGCCGGTCGATCACGGGGGCCGGCGTCCGGGAGCGCCGATTCACGGACGCCGGCCCCTGCTCACCTGCGAGCCCGCACCGACCACTTACTGATTACTGAGGGGCACCCGGATGGCACGCGGCCCAAGACCTGGTGGTGGCGTTTCGATTTCCTGCGCGCTGGCGGGATTTCTCCTGCTCACGGCATGTGGAGTGGCCGCGCCGGACGCCACGGACGACGAGGGCGGGACGACAGGCCTCACCTCGGCCGAACTCGAACTGCTCACCCGATCCGGCTCCTACGTCCAGGACGAACGCGCGCTGCGCAGGGCCGAATCGGAACTCATCACGGTCTGCATGGCGGACAAGGGTTTCCCGTACCGGGCCGGGACATCCGCGTCCGCACCCATGTCCTTCGAGGAGCAACTGCTGGGCATGGACGAGCGGCGGACCCGAGGGTACGGCCTCCATGCACAGTATGTGGATACTCCGGGATCCGGAGAGAAACGGGAGGGCGGCGAGCCCCTCCCGCCGGGGATGGAGAATGACGCCTATGTGGCCCGGTTGCCCGAGGCGGAAGCGGAAAAGTATGTGCACGCGCTACGCGGAAATGCCTCCGACCGCCGTGAGATGCGGCTCCCGGACGACCAGAGGATCACTTTTTCGGGTAAAGGGTGCGAGGCGGTGAGCCGGGAGGAACTGTACGGAAGTCTGGACGACTGGGCGGCCTCCGAACATGTTCCGCAGATCCTCAACAACTCGCTCACGGGCCGTGTGACAGCGGATCCCGCGTACACGGCCGTCATGCGGAAATGGAAAGAGTGCATGGCCGCGAAGGGATACTCCTACAAGGATCCCGAGGACGCGTACCGGAAACTCAAGGACGAGTACGGAGAGCGGGGCGCCACCCGGGACATGCGAAAGCGGGAGATCGAGGTGGCGACGGACGACGGCACCTGTGCCCGGCAGACGCACGTGCCGAACACCGTCCTTTCTCTCAGAAGGCAGTACGCAAATTCCCTGCCCGCCGCCGACAAACGCGATCTCCGCCAACTCGCCGACATATGGAAGGCCGCTGCCGCACAGGCCCGCAAGCTGACCGAGTGAGAGGAAGCCGCAGTGCGAACAGAGAAAAGGACGAGGACAGGGACGAAGGAGCGGCGGAGGACCGGGGCCAGGAGGAGGGCGAGAAGCAGGGCGTTGATCGCTGTCGTGGCAGGGGCGCTCGTTTCACTGGGCGGCCCGGCGACCGGCACGGCCGTGGCCGACACCGAAGCCGTGGCGCCGCCGGGCTGCTCGGTGGGGTACCTCTGTGTCTGGTCGGGGCCCAACTTCACCGGCCTACCGGGCCGGATAGCGGAGCGGACCTCGATCCCGAACTGGTCCGCGCTGTCCGGCCCGGACTGTCCTGCCGGAGACTGGTCGAGTTGTGCGCGGTCGTTCTACAACAACGCGGTCGCCTGCACGGCGGACCTGTGGTCCGCGCCGAACTACTCCGGAACGAGGCTCTCCCTGTCCCGGGGGACGGGGATCACGAATCCGCCGACGGCGCCACGCGTCTTCTCCAACAGTTGGCGCTGCTGAGGACCACGCGCCCCCTCAGCACTCGATGATGTTGACCGCCAGGCCGCCCCGCGCCGTCTCCTTGTACTTCACGCTCATGTCGGCGCCGGTCTCCTTCATCGTCTTGATGACCTTGTCGAGGGACACCTTGTGGGTGCCGTCGCCGCGCATCGCCATCCTGGCCGCCGTGACGGCCTTCACCGCGGCCATGCCGTTGCGCTCGATGCACGGGATCTGGACGAGACCGCCCACGGGGTCGCAGGTGAGGCCGAGGTTGTGCTCCATGCCGATCTCGGCCGCGTTCTCGACCTGTTCGGGGGAGCCGCCCAGCACCTCCGCCAGCGCGCCCGCCGCCATGGAGCAGGCCGAGCCGACCTCGCCCTGGCAGCCGACCTCGGCGCCGGAGATGGAGGCGTTCTCCTTGAAGAGCATGCCGATGGCCCCGGCCGCGAGCAGGAACCGCACGACGCCGTCCTCGTCCGCGCCGGGCACGAAGTTGATGTAGTAGTGCAGGACGGCGGGGATGATGCCCGCCGCGCCGTTGGTCGGAGCGGTGACGACCCGGCCCCCGGCGGCGTTCTCCTCGTTCACGGCCATCGCGTAGAGCGTGATCCACTCCATGGCGTGGGCCAACGGGTCGCCCTCGGCGCGCAGTTGACGGGCGGAGACAGCCGCGCGGCGACGGACCTTCAGACCGCCGGGGAGGATGCCCTCACGGGTCATGCCCCGGGAGACGCAGGCCTGCATCACCCCCCAGATGTCCAGGAGCCCGGAGCGGATCTCCTCCTCCGTGCGCCAGGCCCGCTCGTTCTCCAGCATCAGCGCGGAGATGGACAGGCCGGTCTCCCGGGTGAGCCGCAGCAGCTCGTCCCCGGTGCGGAAGGGGTACTTCAGGACCGTGTCGTCGAGTTTGATGCGGTCCGCGCCGACCGCCTCCTCGTCGACGACGAAGCCGCCGCCCACCGAGTAGTAGGTCTTGGACAGGAGTTCGGCGCCGTCCGCGTCGTAGGCCCAGATCGTCATGCCGTTGGCGTGGTACGGCAGCGTCTTGCGCCGGTGCAGGATCAGGTCGTCGTCGAAGGCGAAGGGGATCTCGTGGTCGTCGAGGAGGCGGAGGCGCCCAGATGCCTTGATCGCCGCCACCCGGTCGTCGGCCGACTCGACGTCGACCGTGCGCGGCGAGGCGCCCTCCAGACCCAGCAGCACGGCCTTGGGTGTGCCGTGGCCGTGGCCGGTGGCGCCCAGCGAGCCGTACAGCTCGACGCGCACCGAGCCGACGCCCGCGAGCAGTTGCTCGTTGCGCAGCCGGCGGGCGAACAACCGGGCGGCCCGCATCGGGCCGACCGTGTGGGAGCTGGACGGGCCGATGCCGATCGAGAACAGGTCGAAGACCGAGATGGCCACGGTGACTCCTCAGAACGGGGGAGGGTTGTGCAGGGGGTGGGGCACCGCGCTCACTCCCCAGTGTGCGCGGTACCCCGGAAAAGCGGGACTACGGTCCGGTGAAGCCCGGGTTACTTCCCCAGCCCCGGGTACAGCGGGTGCTTGTCGGCGAGCGCCTTGACCCGGGCCTTGAGCGCCTCCACGTCGTAGGACGGCTTGAGGGTCTCGGCGATGACGTCGGCGACCTCGGTGAAGTCCTTGGCGGTGAAGCCGCGGGTGGCCAGGGCGGGGGTGCCGATGCGCAGGCCGGAGGTGACCATCGGCGGGCGCGGGTCGTTGGGGACGGCGTTGCGGTTGACGGTGATGCCGACCTCGTGGAGGCGGTCCTCGGCCTGCTGTCCGTCCAGTTCGGAGTGGCGCAGGTCGACGAGGATGAGGTGGACGTCGGTGCCGCCGGAGAGCACGTCGACGCCGGCCTCGCGGGCGTCCGGGGCGGTCAGCCGCTCGGCGAGGATCTTCGCGCCCTCGACGGTGCGCCGCTGACGCTCCTTGAACTCCTCCGACGCCGCGATCTTGAAGGAGACCGCCTTGGCCGCGATGACGTGCTCCAGCGGACCGCCCTGGAAGCCCGGGAAGACGGACGAGTTCAGCTTCTTGGCGAACTCCTTCTTCGCCAGGATGATGCCGCCGCGCGGTCCGCCGAGGGTCTTGTGGGTGGTGGAGGTGACCACGTCGGCGTAGGGCACCGGGTTGGGGTGCAGCCCGGCCGCGACCAGACCGGCGAAGTGCGCCATGTCGACCCACAGATGGGCGCCGACCTCGTCGGCGATCCGGCGGAACTCCGCGAAGTCCAGCTGCCTCGGGTACGCCGACCAGCCCGCGATGATCACCTTCGGGCTGTGCTCCTTGGCGAGGCGCTCCAGCTCCGCCATGTCGACCAGACCGGTCGCGGTGTCCACGTGGTAGGCGACGACCTCGAACTGCTTGCCCGAGAAGTTCAGCCGCATCCCGTGGGTGAGGTGGCCGCCGTGCGCCAGGTCCAGACCCAGGATCGTGTCGCCGGGCTGGGCCAGCGCGAACAGGGCGGCCTGGTTGGCGGAGGCGCCCGAGTGCGGCTGGACGTTGGCGTACTCGGCGCCGAACAGGTCCTTCACCCGGTCGATGGCGATCTGCTCGGCCACGTCGACGTGCTCGCAGCCGCCGTAGTAGCGGCGGCCCGGGTAGCCCTCGGCGTACTTGTTGGTGAGGACCGAGCCCTGCGCCTCCATGACGGCGGCCGGAGCGAAGTTCTCCGAGGCGATCATCTCCAGGGTGGACTGCTGGCGGTGCAGCTCGGCGTCGACGGCGGCGGCGACGTCCGGGTCCAGCTCGTGCAGGGGCGTGTTCAGAAGCGACATGCGTACGACCTCGTGTTCTCAGCCGGCGGTGTGGGCGACGTACTCGTCGGCGGAGAGCAGATCGTCCGGCTCCTCCGCGACGCGTACCTTGAACAGCCACCCGCCCTCGAACGGGGCGGTGTTCACCAGCGACGGGTCGCTCACCACGTCCTCGTTGATCTCGGTGATCTCACCGGAGACCGGCGAGTACAGGTCGCTGACCGACTTCGTGGACTCCAGTTCGCCGCAGGTCTCGCCCGCGGTCACCGTGGAGCCCACCTCGGGGAGCTGGGCGTAGACGACATCGCCGAGCGCGTTCGCCGCGAACTCCGTGATGCCGACCGTCGAGACGCCGTCCTCGGCGACCGACAGCCACTCGTGCTCCTTGCTGTAGCGCAGCTGCTGGGGGTTGCTCATGGCCTGAATTCTCCTGTACGCGAGGGAGTGGTGATGAATGGGGGACTGCTGAAACCGCTGTTGAGCAGCGCGAATGTGCCCAGTGTCACGCTCGGGGCGGGCGACCTCGCGCCCAGTGTCTACTTCTGCCGCTTGTAGAACGGCAGCGCCACGACCTCGTACGGCTCATGGCTGCCCCGGATGTCCACGCCGACCCCGGGGGTCCCCGGCGCGGCGTACATGGCGTCGACGTACGCCATCGCGATCGGCCGGCCCAGCGTGGGAGAGGGGGCGCCGGAGGTGACCTCGCCGACCACCTTGCCCTCGGCGACCACGGCGTACCCGGCGCGGGGGACACGGCGGCCCTCGGCGATCAGGCCGACGAGGACGGGCGGCTCGTGGTGGGCGTGCTCGGCGGCCTCGCGCAGGGCCCCGCGGCCCACGAAGTCGCCCTTGTCGTACTTCACCACCCGCCCGAGGCCCGCGTCGTAGGGGGTCAGCGCCGTGGAGAGCTCGTGCCCGTACAGCGGCATGCCCGCCTCCATACGGAGGGTGTCCCGGCAGGACAGTCCGCAGGGGACCAGGCCGACGCCCTCGCCCGCCTTGGTCAGCGCCTGCCACAACTCGACCGCGTGCTCCGGCTTCACGAACAGCTCGAAGCCGTCCTCGCCGGTGTACCCGGTGCGGGCGATCAGCGCGGGGACGCCGGCGACCGTGCCCGGCAGCCCCGCGTAGTACTTCAGGCCGTCGAGGTCGGCGTCGGTGAGGGAGGCCAGGATCCCGGGCGACTCGGGGCCCTGCACGGCCAGCAGCGCGTAGGCGTCCCGGTCGTCGCGCACCTCGGCGTCGAACCCGGCGGACCGCTCCACGAGCGCGTCCAGCACGACCTGGGCGTTGGAGGCGTTGGCGACGACCAGGTACTCGGTGTCCGCGAGCCGGTAGACGATCAGGTCGTCGAGGATGCCGCCGTCCTCGCGGCAGATCATGGTGTAGCGGGCACGGCCGACGCCGACGCTCCCGATGTCGCCCACGAGGGCGTAGTTCAACAGGGCCGCGGCCTGCGGTCCGGTGACGGCGATCTCGCCCATGTGGGAGAGGTCGAAGAGGCCGGCCCTCGTGCGGACGGCGATGTGCTCGTCCCGCTCGGAGCCGTAGCGCAGGGGCATGTCCCAGCCCGCGAAGTCGGTCATCGTCGCGCCGAGCGAGCGATGCAGGGCATCGAGCGCGGTCCGGCGCGGTCCGGTGGTGGGGCTGCTGCTCATCGGTTCTGCTCCCAGGGAATGACAGATGACAGGTGAGGAAAGTCCTCCCCATCTGTCATCGGAACCTGAGAGGTTCACCACGACCGTACGTACCGGTGGTCGTGATTTGCACCGTGGGTGGAGCCGCCCCCGTGGAAGAGGAGGTACGGCCCGCTTTTCAGATGTGCCTCGCCCGCGCGGTATCTGGGCCTGAGAGATTCAAGGGAGGGACTTGCTCCTTCGGCGCCCCAGCGATGTGCTGCCGGGAACTCTCCCGCGCGGATTCAAGCGGCCGGTATGCAGTTGGCGCGGACATCATCGCACGCATCGACGTGGTGCGGCAGGGGGAGCTTTCAAGGCAGACACAGCGGTCCGTAGCACTCTTGTGGCGATACGAGGACTGAATCAGGAGGGATCGGGCATTACCTTTTCTTTACGGTCTGTGGGGATGGGACCTCCATGCCCCTGGGGAGGACGATCACGGTGAACAGGACCACGGCGTACGCGACGACGTCGGGCATCGCGATGCCCAAGCAGCCCGTCGCACCGTCCGGCGCGGCGTGCGGCCCGTTCCCGAGGGCGGTCGTCCGCGACCTCCGGGCGCGTTCCGGGCGCAGCCCCCATGAGCTGACCTTCGGGCCCGACGACCTGGTGGTGGTCACAGGGCTCCCCGGCAGCGGCAAGTCGACCCTGATGCGGCGGGCGGTGCCCGGCGTCCGCATCGACTCCCAGGACACCCGCGACCGCTTCGACGCCCGCTTCGCCCGTCAGCTGCCGTACGCGGTCTACCGCCCCTTCGTGCGCCTCGCGCACTACGCCGCGCTGCGACGCGCCCTCCGCTCGGGGGAGGGCGTCGTCGTGCACGACTGCGGGGCACAGGCATGGGTGCGCAGTTGGCTCGCGCGCGAGGCCCGCCGCCGGGGCGGGACGCTTCACCTGCTGTTGCTCGACGTCACTCCCGGTGAGGCCCGGGACGGCCAGCGGGAGCGGGGACGGGGCGTCTCCCGGTACGCGTTCGCGCGGCACAGGGGGGCGATGACCCGGCTGCTGCGGGCGGTGGAGAAGGGGAGGCTGCCCGAGGGCTGCGGGGCGGCCGTCCTCATCGACCGGGCCGCCGCCGATGTCCTGAAGCGGATCCACTTCCCGCGCTCCTGAAGGGCGCGCCCCCGCCCCGGAAGCAATTAAGGTGCAGGGACAACAGCATCACGGAGCAAAGCGGTAGGCAGCAGATGGACTTCCCGGCGGACTTTCCGGCACAGGCGTATCCCCATGGGCACGGCGGATGGCCCGGCAACGAGCTGGAGGAGGTGCTGTCCGCCTCGCTCGGTGTGCCCCAGGCCGGGGCGCGGATCGTGGAGGTGCTGGCCCGCAGCTTCGTCTGGGTGCCGCTGCCGGAGGGCGGCGGCCCGCAGAGCGGTCAGCTCGACCTGCCGACGATGGAGTTCGACGGGCAGGCGTACGTGCCGGTCTTCAGCTCCGAGGAGCAGTTCCGCCAGGTCGTCGGCAACCACATGTCGTACACGATCGCCCCGGCCGTCGAGTTCGCGCGGGGCCTGCCCCCGCAGATCGGGCTCGCCCTCAACCCCGACGGCGTCGTGGGCATCCCGTTGCCGCCGCCCGCCGTGGCCGAGCTGTGCCGGGCCGGCCGGACCCCGCTGGACGGATCGGCGAGCGGCGCCCGCGTCCGCCTCTACGAACCGGACTGGCAGGACGACCCGGTCGATTTCCTGGCCGCGGCCTCCGCCGAGTTCGCCGGTACCGGGGTCGTGCTCTCCGCCCGCCGCTGCCTCGCCACCATCGAGACCGCCGACCCCGTCATGTTCATCGGCGTCGAACTGGCCTCCTGGGAGGCCGACCGCTCCCTCCCCCTCGCCGCCCTCGGCCGGGCCCTCACCAAGGCCCCCGTCCCCTGGCCGGTCAACATGGTCTTCCTGGACGTGGCCCAGGACCCGGTCGGCGACTGGCTCCGCGAGAAGGTACGGCCCTTCTACCAACAGGGGTACTGATCGGCGTGCCCCGCAAGGGGCGCGGGGACCGGCGCGACCAGCCACGACGCGCCCGCGCACCGCGACGCACGGCAACCCCCGAGCCCTCACCGGCTCAACCAGCGCACCACCTAAGCTGTCTCCTATAACCAGGGTCCAACACGAAGGACGGCCAACGTGAGCGGCAGCATCGCCACCGGGCAGGTCGAGCACATGCTGCGGCAGGTGACGCCCGGGCGTTACGACGCCTACGAGGCGCTGCTGCGTGCCCTCGCCACCCCGTCCTCCGGCCAGATCTGGATGCTGCTCTGGCACGGCCAGGCCGGCTCCCCCGACGCCCAGTACGGGAACATGGAGGTCGACGGGTTCAACTACGCCCCGTGCGTGACCTCCGCCCAGGAGCTCTCCGCCAGTGGCTGGAACCGCAGCTACGAGGTGGTCGACGGCCTCGACGTGGCCCGCACCCTCTACCCCGACCACTACGGCCTCTGGCTCAACCCGCACGCGCCGGGCGGCGGTGTCGGCGTCCCCTGGCTCGACCTGCGCCGGATCGCCACCGGCCTGGAGCGGCAGCCCGCGGGCCCGCTCAGGCTCTCCGAGCCGGCCATCGAGATCCCGCAGTTCTACGCCCTGCTGACGCAGAACGCCCACCGCACGCCGGCCGTGCGGTCCCTGCGCCGTGCCTGGGTGCAGCCCGCGCTCGGCGCGCCGTACCTGGCGATCGGCCTCGACGTGTACGACACCTCGCCGCCGGCCGTCGACTCGGTGCGGGCGATGATGCAGCAGTCCATCGGCGCGGTCCCGGACGGTCTGCCCGTCTCCACCGTCGCCATGTCCGACGAGTACGACCCGGTCGCCATGTGGCTGCGCGCGGGCGCCCGCCCCTTCTACGACCGCGATGCCCACGCGGCGCCCGCCCAGGCCCCGGCGGCGGGCGGATACGGGTACCCGAGCGGCTACTGAGCCGGGGTGAGTGGTTTCCACCGCTCAACAGAGCGTCACGTCCGCATAGCGGAACCCTGCTGGCCACATCACGGTTGCGCATACATTCGCCGTCAAGTCTGGTGCCTGATCGCGCGACCGTTGAAGACTCCCCCAGAGCAGTGGGGGGATCCGGCGAACACGCTGTTCATGCGGTGAAGTTCGGTGCCGTACCTCCCTCTCGTACCCAGCAGTAGTCACAGAGCAAGAGAGCAGTAGTGGTGACGGACCGCACCGCAGACCCGGGCGGCCGCCAGGCACAGTCGGCAACCACCGGCACGGGCAAGCACGAGGGACGATGACCGCACCCATTGAGACGACCGGATCGCAGGCCGAGGCACAGCCCGAGGCCGTGCTGGAAGGCGTCGAGGCCAAGAAGATCGAGGGCCGTTCGCTCGGCCAGATCGCCTGGACCCGCTTCAAGCGCGACAAGGTGGCGGTCGCCGGCGGCATCATCGTCGTCCTGCTGATCCTGATCGCGGCCCTCTCCCGGCCGCTGCAGGCGCTGCTGGGGCTCGACCCCAACGCGTTCAACCAGGACCTGATCGACCCCAACACCTCCCTGCCGAAGGGTGACTTCGGTGGGATGAGCTGGGACCACCCGCTCGGTGTCGAGCCGAAGTTCGGCCGCGACATCCTCGCCCGCATCCTGGAGGGCTCCTGGGTCTCCCTGGTGGTGGCCTTCGGCGCGACGCTGCTGTCGAACGCCATCGGCGTGGTGCTCGGACTGGTCGCCGGCTACTACGGCGGCCGGGTCGACACGGTGGTGAGCCGGCTGATGGACACCTTCCTCGCGTTCCCGCTGCTGCTGTTCGCCATCGCCATCTCGGCGACGCTCCAGGGCGGCGCCTTCGGTCTCGAAGGACTGCCGCTGCACATCACGGTGCTGATCTTCGTCATCGGTTTCTTCAACTGGCCTTACATGGGACGCATCGTGCGCGGTCAGACCCTGGCGCTGCGCGAGCGGGAGTTCATCGACGCCTCGCGCGGCATGGGAGCGGGCGGCCCGTACGTCCTGTTCAAGGAACTGCTGCCCAACCTCGTCGCGCCGATCATCGTCTACTCGACGCTGCTCATCCCGACCAACATCATCTTCGAGGCGTCGCTCAGCTTCCTCGGGGTCGGGATCCAGCCGCCGCAGGCCTCCTGGGGCGGCATGCTCAACCAGGCGGTCGACTTCTTCGAGGTCGACCCGCAGTACATGATCGTTCCCGGCCTCGCGATCTTCATCACGGTGCTGGCCTTCAACCTCCTCGGTGACGGCCTCCGGGACGCCCTCGACCCCCGCAGCCGCTGACGTCTGCGGTCTGTCGTCCCACACAACTGTCCAACTACGAAGGGGAAACCGACCATCATGCGAAGGTCAGCAATGGCCGCGGTCGCGGTTGCGAGCGCCGCCGGACTGCTTCTGTCCGCGTGCAGCAAGGCGGATGACGGCACGGACGACGCACCCAAGGGCGCCGGCGCCAACGCCGCGACCAAGGGTGTCGTCAACGAGTCCACCCACAAGGGCGGCACGGTCACGTACGCCAGCTCCGACGCCCCGGAGTCGCTCGACCCGGGCAACATGTACTACGCGTACGGCTTCAACTTCAGCCGCCTCTACGCGCGTCCGCTGATGACGTTCAAGCCGGCCGCCGGTGAGGCGGGCAACGAGATCGTCCCGGACCTCGCCGAGGGCAAGGGCACGCCCAGCGACGGTGGCAAGACCTGGACGTACAAGATCCGCCAGGGCGTCAAGTACGAGGACGGGACCCCGGTCACGTCCAAGGACGTCAAGTACGCCGTGGAGCGCTCGAACTTCGCGCGTGACGTGCTCTCGCTCGGCCCGAACTACTTCCAGCAGATGCTGGACGACCCGGGCAAGTACAAGGGCCCGTACAAGGACAAGAGCGAAAAGGGCATCTCGTCCATCGAGACCCCGGACGACCAGACCATCGTCTTCAAGCTGAACAAGCCGTTCTCCGAGTTCGACTACCTGGCCACCATGCCGCAGACGGCTCCGGTTCCCCGGGCCAAGGACACCGGCGTCGACTACACCAAGAAGGTGGTCTCCACCGGCTCGTACAAGTTCGAGAAGTACGAGGAGGGCAAGCAGATCGTCCTCACCCGCAACCCGGAGTGGGACGCCAAGACGGACCCGCTGCGCAAGCAGTACCCGGACAAGATCGTGGTGAACCTGAAGGTCAACAAGGCCACCATCGACAAGGACGTGATGGCCGGCGACACCATGATCGACATCCAGGGCACCGGTGTCGACCAGCAGACGCAGGCGTCGATCCTGAAGGACAAGGACCAGCTCGCCAACACGGACAACACGCCCGGCGGCCGTCTCGTCTACACGGCCATCAACACCAAGGTGGCGCCGTTCGACAACGTCGACTGCCGCAAGGCCGTGCAGTACGCGATCGACAAGGTCGCCGTGCAGACCGCGATGGGTGGCCCGTACCGCGGTGACATCGCCTCCACCGTCCTGCCCACCGACGTCTCGGGCTACGAGAAGGCCGACACGTACGCCACCCCGGACAACAAGGGTGACGTCACCAAGGCCAAGGAGCACCTGAAGGCCTGCGGCAAGGAGGGCGGCTTCAAGACCTCCATCTCCGCCCGCACCGACCGCCAGGGCGAGGTCGACGCGGCCACCGCGATCGTCGAGGCGCTGAAGAAGGTCGGCATCGAGGCCGACATCAAGCAGTACCCGTCGGGCAAGTACTTCTCCGACTACGCGGGTGTGCCGGCGTTCAACAAGAAGAACGACATCGGCCTGATCATGATGCAGTGGGGCGCCGACTGGCCCACCGGCTACGGCTTCCTGCAGCAGATCGTGCACGGCAAGGCCATCGGCCAGTCCGGCAACACCAACCTGTCCGAGCTGAACGACCCGGCGATCAACAAGCTGCTCGACGACGCGATCGGCAACACCGACGAGGCCGCCCGCACCGCCGCGTACACCGAGGTCGACAAGAAGGTCATGGAGCAGGCCGCCATCGTGCCCCTGACCTACTTCAAGGTCCTGCTGTACCGCTCGCCGTACGCCACCAACCTGGTGTCGTCCGCGGCCTTCAGCGGTCAGTACGACTACCTCAACATCGGTACCACGGAAAAGAAGTAGCCCCGGAAGGCAGGTGAAGGCATTGGCGCCCGCGGGTGAGCACACCCGCGGGCGCCGGCGCCGGTCCTCGTGATCTCGTACATCATCCGCCGGACGATCGCGGCGGTGATCCTGCTGCTCGTCGTCACCGCGGTCACCTTCGGCATCTTCTTCATTCTGCCGAAGCTCGCCGGGCAGTCGGCCGACCAGCTGGCACAGCAGTACATCGGCAAGAACCCCACGCCCGAGGACATCGCGGCGGTCAAGCGGAACCTGGGCCTGGACCAGCCGGTCTACGAGCAGTACTGGAACTTCATCAAGGGCATCGTCTCCGGTGCCACGTACGACCTCGGACCCACCACGGTCCGCTGCGACGCGCCCTGCTTCGGCTACTCCTTCAAGGACCACCTGGAGGTCTGGCCGCAGCTCACCAGCCGGCTCCCCGTGACGATCTCGCTCGCGTCCGGTGCCGCCGTGCTGTGGCTGCTGGGCGGTATCGCGGCCGGTGTCATCTCGGCTCTCAAGCCCGGGTCGATCTTCGACCGGGCCGCGATGGGAGTGGCGCTCGCCGGCGTCTCCCTGCCCATGTTCTTCACCGGTCAGCTGGCCCTGCTGCTGTTCAGCTACCAGCTGGAGATCTTCGGCAGAACCTACGTCCCCTTCACCGAGAACCCCTCGCAGTGGGCCAACACCCTCTTCCTGCCGTGGTGTTCACTGGCACTCCTCTACTCGGCCATCTACGCCCGGCTCACCCGCTCGGGCATGCTGGAGACGATGAACGAGGACTACATCCGCACCGCGCGGGCCAAGGGCCTGCACGAGCGCAAGGTGGTCGTCAAGCACGGCCTGCGCGCCGCGCTGACCCCGCTGGTGACGGTCTTCGGCATGGACCTCGGGCTGCTCCTCGGCGGCGCCCTGATCACCGAGACCGTGTTCTCCCTGCACGGCATCGGTGAGTACGCGGTCCAGTCGATCAGCGCCAACGACCTGCCCCCGATCCTCGGGGTGACCCTGCTCGCGGCGTTCTTCGTCGTCTTCATGAACCTTGTGGTGGACCTGCTGTACGCCACGATCGACCCGCGGGTGAGGCTCTCGTGACCGAACTGTCCAAGACCGGGGCCGCCGTCGGCGAGCCCGCACGCGCGGGGGACGCCCCCGAGGCGTTCCTCGAAGTGCGCGACCTCAAGGTCCACTTCCCCACCGACGACGGCGTGGTCAAGTCCGTCGACGGCCTCTCCTTCCAGCTGGAGAAGGGCAAGACCCTCGGCATCGTGGGCGAGTCCGGCTCCGGCAAGTCGGTCACCTCGCTGGCGATCATGGGCCTGCACCGGCTCGGCGCCCGCGGCAAGAACGTCCGGATGTCCGGCGAGATCTGGCTCGACGGCAAGGAACTCGTCGGGGCGAGCCCCGACGAGGTACGCCGGCTGCGCGGCCGCGACATGGCGATGATCTTCCAGGACCCGCTCTCCGCGATGCACCCGTACTACAAGGTCGGCAGCCAGATCGTCGAGGCGTACCGGGTCCACCACGACGTCAGCAAGAAGGTCGCCCGCAAGCGCGCCATCGAACTGCTCGACCGCGTCGGCATCCCGGAGCCCCACAAGCGGGTCGACGGTTACCCGCACGAGTTCTCCGGCGGTATGCGCCAGCGCGCCATGATCGCCATGGCCCTGGTCAACAACCCCGAACTGCTGATCGCCGACGAGCCCACGACCGCCCTGGACGTCACCGTGCAGGCGCAGATCCTGGACCTGATCCGGGACCTGCAGAAGGAGTTCGGCTCCGCGGTCATCATCATCACGCACGACCTCGGCGTGGTCGCCGAGATCGCCGACGACATCCTCGTGATGTACGGCGGGCGCTGTGTGGAGCGCGGCCCGGTCGACGACATCTTCCACCAGCCGCAGCACCCCTACACCTGGGGCCTGCTCGGCTCGATGCCCCGCATCGACCGCGCCCAGACCGACCGGCTCATCCCGGTCAAGGGCCAGCCGCCGAGCCTCATCAACGTCCCCTCGGGCTGCGCCTTCAACCCGCGCTGCCCCTACGCGGACGTCCCCAAGGACAACATCACCCGCACCGAGCGCCCCGACCTGCGCGAGGTCGGCGGCCGGCACTTCACCGCCTGCCACCTGTCGCAGGAGGACCGTACGCGGATCTGGACCGAAGAGATTGCGCCGAAGCTGTGAGTGAGACTGAGACCCGGGCCGCCGTGCCGGCCCCGCGCGCCGACGCCGACGAGAAACCGCTGCTCAGGGTCGAGGGCCTGGTCAAGCACTTCCCCATCAAGAAGGGCCTGCTCCAGCGGCAGGTCGGGGCGGTCAAGGCCGTCGACGGCATCGACTTCGAGGTCCGCCGCGGCGAGACCCTCGGTGTCGTGGGCGAGTCCGGCTGCGGCAAGTCGACCATGGGCCGGCTCATCACCCGCCTGCTGGAGCCGTCCGGCGGCAAGGTCGAGTTCGACGGCACGGACATCACGCATCTGAAGACCGCCGGGATGCGCCCGCTGCGCCGCGACATCCAGATGATCTTCCAGGACCCGTACGGCTCCCTGAACCCCCGGCACACCATCGGCACCATCGTCTCCGCGCCCTTCAAGCTCCAGGGTGTGGAGCCCGAGGGCGGGGTGAAGAAGGAGGTCCAGCGCCTGCTGGAGCTGGTGGGCCTGAGCCCCGAGCACTACAACCGCTACCCGCACGAATTCTCCGGCGGCCAGCGCCAGCGCATCGGCATCGCCCGCGCGCTCGCCCTCAAGCCCCGGATGGTCGTCGCGGACGAGCCGGTCTCCGCGCTCGACGTGTCGATCCAGGCCCAGGTCGTCAACCTGATGGACGACCTCCAGGACGAGCTCGGCCTGACGTACGTGATCATCGCGCACGACCTCTCCGTCGTCCGCCATGTCTCCGACCGCATCGCCGTGATGTACCTCGGCAAGATCGTCGAACTCGCCGACCGGGACTCCCTGTACGCGGCGCCGATGCACCCGTACACCAAGGCGCTGCTGTCGGCCGTGCCGATCCCGGACCCCTCGCGCCGGGGCGCCAAGAGCGAGCGCATCCTGCTCAAGGGTGACGTGCCCTCGCCGATCGCGCCGCCGAGCGGTTGCCGCTTCCACACCCGGTGCTGGAAGGCCACCCAGGTCTGCAAGACCACCGAGCCGCCCCTCGCCGAGCTGAAGCCGGGCCAGCGGGTCGCCTGCCACCACCCGGAGAACTTCGAGGACCAGCAGCCGCAGGACGTCGTCCTGCTGACGGCCGCGAAGGAGGCGGGCGAGCTGGTACCGGACGCGGTGAAGAAGGCGGAAGAGCCGAAGGTGCCGGAAGAGCCGGAGGTGCCGGAGGTGCCTGAGGCCCCTGCGGTACTGGAGGCTCCCGAGAAGCCGGAGGCGCCCAAGGAACCCGAAGCGCCCAAGGAGCCCGAGCGCCCCGAGAAGCCCGGTAAAGACTGACGTCGGACGGTGTGCGCCTTGCAATGCAAGGCGCACACTTGTTTTCAGGGCAGAATGTACGGGTGTCCCCCTACCCGCTCGACCTGATCGGCATCTTCGTCTTCGCCATCTCCGGCGCGCTCCTGGCCGTCCGCAAGAACTTCGACATCTTCGGCATCGCCGTCCTCGCCGAGGTCACCGCGCTCGGCGGCGGCCTGTTCCGCGAC
Organism: Streptomyces caniscabiei; assembly: GCF_014930365.1. GTDB lineage: Bacteria > Actinomycetota > Actinomycetes > Streptomycetales > Streptomycetaceae > Streptomyces > Streptomyces caniscabiei. Next base: position 81,135 of record NZ_JABXWI010000010.1, read on the forward strand.
CTGGTCATCGGTGCCGTACCGCCGGCCGCCTTCACCGACCTCGGCTACTTCCTCACCCCGCTGCTCGCCGCCCTCCTCGTCTTCTTCCTCCATCCGCACGTGGAGCGCATCCAGACCGGGGTGAACGTCTTCGACGCCGCCGGCCTCGGCCTCTTCTGCGTCGCGGGCACGACGAAGGCGTACGACTACGGTCTCGGCCTGACCGCCTCCGCCACCCTCGGCCTCGCCACGGCGGTCGGCGGCGGTGTGCTGCGCGACGTCCTCGCCAACGAGGTGCCGTCGCTGCTGCGCTGGGACCGTGACCTGTACGCCGTGCCCGCGATGGTCGGCGCCGGGCTGGTCGTGCTCTGCATCAGCCTGGACGCCCTGACCCCCGTCACCTCGGCCCTCGCCGCGGTCACCGCCTTCGTCCTGCGGCTGCTGGCGATGCGGTACCACTGGCGGGCGCCGCGCGCGTGGAACAGGCGGTCCGCCGCCGTCGAGGAGGCGTGAGGTGCGGGGCGTGAGGTGCGGGGCGCGAGGTGCGAGGCATAAAGCTACCGCTTAGTAATGAGCTGTTGTACGGTTCATCCATGCCCGAAGCAGCTTCCGTACAGGCCACCGTCGGCGACAGCGAGTTCGACCGGGACACCGCGCTCACCCGTCGGGCCCCCGGTGTCTACGACATCGACCTCTCCGCCGGCTGGACGATCATCGGTGCCGTCAACGGCGGCTATCTGCTGGCCGTCCTCGGCCGCGCCCTCGCCGACGCGCTCCCGCACGACGACCCGTTCACGATCTCCGCGTACTACCTGACCGCGTCCCAGCCCGGCCCGGCGGTCGTCCGCACGGACGTCGTCCGCACCGGCCGGACCCTCTCGACCGGCCAGGCCTCCCTCTTCCAGTACGACGACGAGGGCCGCGAGATCGAGCGGATCCGTGTCCTCGCCTCCTACGGCGACCTGGACTCCCTCCCGGCCGACGTCCGGACGACGGCGAAGCCGCCCGCGATGCCGCCGATCGACGAGTGTTTCGGCCCGCAGGACGCGCCCGGCCCCGTCCCCGGCGGCTCCGCCATCGCCGACCGGCTGTTCCTGAAGCTCGACCCCGCGACGCTCGGCTGGGCCCTCGGCGCACCCTCCGGCAAGGGCGAGATGAGGTCCTGGTTCGGGCTCGCCGACGGGCGTGACGCCGACCCGTTCTCCCTGCTCCTCGCGGTGGACGCGCTGCCGCCGACCGCGTTCGAGATGGGCCTGAAGGGCTGGGTCCCGACGGTCGAGCTGACCGTGCACATCCGGTGCCGCCCGGCGCCGGGGCCGCTCCGGGTCGCCATCACCACCCGCAATCTCGCCGGGGGTTTCCTGGAGGAGGACGCCGAGGTCTGGGACAGCGCCGACCGCCTGGTCGCCCAGTCGCGCCAGCTGGCGAGGGCCAGACTGTCGGACTGAGACGCCGAGTGCCGGGCGCCGGGGGGACGTTGGTGATCGCTTTGCCGTTCGCACAGGGTTGACACAGCGCGAACCCAAGAGAGCCCCAAGCTGAGTTGATTCGATGCCGCTCACGAACTCCCTCGACGTTCTTGGAGTTGTCTCTCATGAAGCGTGCACGTCTCGTCCCCGGTGTCGTCCTGCTGGCGGCCGCACCCCTCTTCCTGGTGGCGTGCGGCTCCGGCGACTCGTCGTCGTCCACCTCGAACAACGGCGACTCGGGTCAGCAGCAGAGCTGTCAGGCACCCTCGGGTGCCCCCTCCGGCGCTCCCTCGGGCGCACCGTCGGCGGGCGGGCAGGCGCCGTCCGGTGCCCCCTCGGGTGCCCCCTCCGGGCAGCCGTCCGGCGCGCCCAGCGGCGCTCCGGGCGGTGGCGGCCAGAACGGCGGACCCGGTGGCGGCTGCGGCGGTCCCGGTGGCGGTCAGCCCGGACAAGGTGGCCAGGGTGGCCAGGGCGGACAGGCGCCGAGCGGGGCGCCGAGCCAGGAGGCCTCGGCGTCGGCGTCCAAGGACAGCTGACCGGCGCAGTCGACCACAGGGAGGGCGCGCCCGAGGTGTTCGGGCGCGCCCTCCCTGTCGTGTGCGCGGGGGATCAGTCCAGCCAGTGGCGGCAGCCGATGCTGATCAGCCGCATCCGGCGGCCCGCCAGCCGGGTCACCCGCAGGCGTTCCTCCTCCGGCTCGTCCTGGGCCGCCAGGAACAGCGAGGCGGTCACCAGCATCTGATCGACGTACAGACCCGCGAGCATCAGCCGGTCGTCGTCGGTCCACCCCGCGGTCTCGGGCCGCTTGGCCAGCTCGCCGCGGACCTCCTCGGTGAACCGGGTGAGCTGCCCCTGGATGGCGTCCCGCACCGGCTGGACCCCGCTGTGCCGTTCGCGTGCGATGAACCGGACGTGTGCGGGGTACCCGTCGACATGGCGGGCGATCAGCTCGACGGCGCGCTCGACGAGTTCGTCACTGTCGCCCACCGCCGACATCAGATCCCCGAGCACGGGGTGCAGACTGCCGAGCGCCTCCTCGACCAGCGCGACGCCGAGGTCCGCGGTCGACCGGAAGTGCCGGTAGAACGCGGTGGGGGCGACCCCCACGGCCCGGGTGACCTCGCGAAGTCCGAGGCTGCTGAGGCTCTGCTCCTCCAGCAGGGCGAGGGCGGCGTCCATGAGCGCCCGCCGCGTCTTCTGCTTCTGCACCTGCCGGACGCCGAAAGTGTGACTCATGCCATGCAGTTAACAACTGTTCTCCGTAATTGCAAAGCCGGGTGGCGCGCTAGACTTGGGAGTCAGTGAACAACTGTTACTACAACCGTTCACCCAACTGTCACGGAGGCATTCCACGATGTTGTTCCTCGTCGCCGCACTTCTGCTGCTGGGTGTCGTCCTGGGCACCGTGGCCCATGTGCCGCCGGCCGTCTCGACGGTCCTGGCCGTCGGTATCGCGCTCTGGCTGGCGATCTTCGCCTACCGCGAGCGCCACGCCCGCCGCGGTCACCGCACGCACTGACCGTCCGCCACCGCCAACCCGTTGGGAGCAGACCGACATGCAGCTCACCGCCCCGCGCCAGCAGACCGGAACGACCACCGCCCGACCCCGGGGCCGTGACGCCGACGGCATGGCCGTCGCCTCCTTCGTCCTCGGTCTCCTCGGCCTCCTCGTGCTCAACCTCTTCCTCGGCCCGATCGCGATCGTCCTCGCGGCGGTGGCCCTCAAGCGCGGCACGACCCGCCGGGGCCGCGCCTTCCTGGGCCTCGGCCTGGGCGTCGCCGACCTGATCGTCCTGGCCACCCTGATGCAGACGACGAACACGGTCTCCTGGAGCGTCTGAGGCAGGCCGGAAAACCCCGGTTCAGCGGAGCACCCCGAGGTCGCCCGGACACGGCCCCGTAGAATCGGCTCACCATGGCTTACCTCGACCACGCGGCGACCACCCCGATGCTCCCCGAGGCGGCAGAGGCCCTGTCCGCCCAGCTGAGCGTCACCGGCAACGCCTCCTCGCTGCACGCCTCCGGCCGCCGAGCGCGGCGGACCGTCGAGGAGGCCCGCGAGACCCTCGCCGCGGCCCTCGGAGCCCGCCCCAGCGAGGTGGTGTTCACCTCCGGCGGCACCGAGGCCGACAACCTCGCCGTGAAGGGGCTGTACTGGTCCCGCCGCGACGCCGACCCGGCCCGCACCCGGGTCCTCGCCAGCCCCGTCGAGCACCACGCGGTCCTCGACGCCGTCCACTGGCTCGGCGAACACGAGGGCGCCACCGTCGAGTACCTTCCGGTGGACGCGTACGGCCGGGTCCACCCCGAAGCCCTTCGTGAGGCCGTCGCCCGCAACCCCGACGATGTCGCCCTGGCCACCGTGATGTGGGCCAACAACGAGATCGGCACGATCATGCCGATCCGCGAACTCGCCGACGTGGCAGCGGAGTTCGACGTCCCCCTGCACGCCGACGCGGTGCAGGCCTTCGGGCAGGTTTCGGTCGACTTCGAGGCCTCCGGGCTCGCCGCGATGACCGTCTCCGGCCACAAGATCGGCGGCCCGTACGGCATCGGCGCGCTGCTGCTGGGCCGCGAGTACAGCCCCGTGCCCGTGCTGCACGGCGGCGGCCAGGAGCGCCATGTCCGCTCCGGCACCCTCGACGTCCCGGCCGTGGCCTCCTTCGCGGTCGCCGGCCGGCTCGCCGCCGAACAGCACGAGTGGTTCGCCCGGGAGATCGGCGCCCTGCGCGACGCCCTCGTCGAGGCGGTGCGTACGGCGGTGCCGGACGCCGTCCTCGGCGGTGACCCGTCCCCGGCGGGGCGCCTCGCGGCCAACGCGCACTTCACGTTCCCCGGCTGCGAGGGCGACTCGCTGCTGCTGCTGCTCGACGCCCAGGGCATCGAGTGCTCCACGGGTTCCGCCTGCACGGCCGGTGTCGCCCAGCCCAGCCATGTCCTCCTCGCCACCGGCACCGACCCGGACCTCGCCCGCGGCACCCTCCGCTTCTCCCTCGGCCACACCTCCACGGAGGCGGACATCGAGGCGGTCGCGAAGGCGATAGGCCCGGCGGTGGAACGCGCCCGCAACGCGGGTCTGAGCTGAGCGGACGGACCCGGGCCTAGGGCCCTAGCTCTCCATCACCATCAGGCCGGCCATCATGCCCTCGTCCTCGTGCTGGAGGAGATGGCAGTGGAGCATGTACATGTACGTGTCGTCCGCGAAGTCGGTGAACTCCATGGCGATCTTGATGGAGCCGCCGCCGACCACCTCGTAGGTGTCGAACCAGCCGAGATCGGCGCCCGTCGGCTCCTCGCCGTTGATCTCGATCAACTGGAACGGCACGTCGTGCAGATGGAACGAGTGCTCCAGCATCGTGTTGTTGGTGATCGTCCAGACCTCCTTGGAGCCGAGCGTCGTCATGATCGTCGCCATGGAGTCCATGGTCGTGCCGACGGCCCCGTTGATCGCCATCTCCAGGCCGTCCTGGTCGAGCGTGATCTCCCGCGCGGTGAAGTCCGACGTGTCGTACCGCTCGATCGTGTTGAGGGAGGACGGCAACTCGTCGGGGGTGTCCGAGGCGTCGGGGGTGACGGTGAGGAAGTCGTACGTACCGCTGCCGCCCCGGACCCACCCGGTCGTGACGACGGCCTGGAGGGTGACCGCGTCGTCGAGGTCCAGCACGAACTCCGCGCGCCCGCCCGCGACCAGCCGGATCGACTTCACCTCGGTCGCCCCGGTCAGATAGCCCTGCTCGGTGGCGACCTGGGTGAGCGTGCCCCCGTCGCTCCGCTGGACGGTGATGATGTCGGACGGCGAGGCGTTCAGGACCCGGAACCGGGTGCGCGTCCTGGTGGCGGTGAAGGTCAGCGTGGTGTCGTCGACGTTGGTGCCGTTGCAGAGCACCGGATAGCTGAGCGTGTTGCGCAGATAGCCGGTCAGGTCGTACTTGATGTCGCCGGCGCTGTCCGTGGCCAGGCACTGCAGCACGAGCGGGATGTCGTCCACGCCGTACTCGCTCGGCAGCGCGGCGGACGCGTCGCTCTCGTCCTCCACGATGATCAGACCGGCCAGGCCGTGCACGACCTGCTCGGCCGTGGTGCCGAGCGCGTGCGGGTGGTACCAGAGGGTCTTGGCCTCGTCGAGGATCTCGAAGGTCGGGGACCAGGTCTCGCCGGCGGCGAAGGCGTTCTGCGGGCCGCCGTCCATGTCCGCCGGGATGTGCGCCCCGTGGAAGTGGACGCTGGTGTCGGCGTCGAGGTCGTTGGTGATGTCCAGCAGGACCGTGGAGCCGGTGGTCCACTTCATGGTCGGGCCGAGGTAGGACCCGTTGTAGCCGGCGGTGTCGCTGGTGACACCGCTGAGGACCTCGTGCGTGCCGGTCTCCGCCGTCAGCGTGAACGTGGTCGTGCCGTCGGAGGTGGTGCCCTCCAGCAGGTCAGGGATGTTCAGCGTGGCCGTGTCGGTCGCCGCCCCCGCCTTGTTGCCCTTGGCGTCGGTCAGCAGCGAGAACGCCGTCCCGGCCGCCGCGACCGCCGCCAGCCCGGCCCCCGCCATCCCGCCGAGGAACTTACGGCGGTGCAGCCCCTTGCCCCTGCCGCCCCTGCCGCTGCCCCGGTGACTGCCCCTGTGCTCCGTGTTGTTCGTCATGAGCCGGGATGCTTGAGCTAAGGGCTGTGTAAGCACTGGGGCGAAAATTGGAGCGGGCCGAGTGGGCTGTGAGGCCGCCGTGCACGCTGAACCCTCTCAACTCCTGCGTGAGGGAAAAGAGTTGAGGACGCCGCAGGTCGCATCCGTGGCGCGGGACGTATCGGACGGGCGTCGGAGGGAGGGGTGGCGTCGACACTCGTGCGTGTGATGCCCGTCACGGAACCGGAGGTCTGTGGTGGCGCTGTCCCCGGCCCCTCGCACCCCTGTGGCCCGGCTGTCGAAGGTCAGGCGGGAGTCGACGTCCCGGCCTTCGCCGCCGCTCGCACCAGCTTCATGTAGCGGTCCCAGTCCCAGCCCTCGCCGGGGTCCGTGTGGTCCGTGCCGGGGACCTCGACATGGCCGAGGATGTGCTCGCGGTCGAGCGGGATGTCGTACCGCGCGCAGATCCGGGCCGTCAGCCGCGCCGAGGCCTCGTACATCTCGTCGGTGAAGTCCTCGGGCTTCTCGACGAAACCCTCGTGCTCGATGCCGACGCTGCGCTCGTTGTAGTCGCGGTTGCCCGCGTGGTACGCCACGTCCAACTCGCGGATCATCTGCGTGACATGGCCGTCCTTGCGGACGATGTAGTGCGCCGCCGCGCCGTGCTCCGGGTCCTGGAAGACCTTCACCGCGCTGTCGAAGCTGCCCTGGGTGACGTGGATGATCACCATGTCTATGCCGAAGTCGTCCGGCCGGTCCGCCAGCCGCCAGTTCGCGTCCGACGCCGCGACCCACTTCGCGCCCGTGTAGTCGACCTCGCCCTCCTTGCGCGGCTTCGTGACCCCCGGCACCCGCCACCACGCGCGCGTCAGGTCGTCCCGCGCCACCACGGCCGTACCGACGGCGGCCACGGCCGTGTCGATGAGCAGCGCGCGGCGGCCGACGCGGCGGTCGGCGTCCTTGCCGCCCGAGGCGCTCGCGCCGCCGGCCCCGGACCCGTTCCTCGAAGCCCTTCTCGTTCCCACGAGAGCGTCAACGGATACTCGCGGGTTCCGGTTCCCGGAGACCCGTACCCTGGAAGGGTTATGACTGAGATCTCGCAGCAGACCCGCCCCCTCCGTGTCCTCGCCGCCATGTCCGGCGGGGTCGACTCCGCCGTGGCCGCCGCCCGAGCGGCGGAAGCCGGGCACGACGTGACGGGCGTCCATCTGGCGCTCTCCGCGAACCCGCAGTCGTTCCGGACCGGAGCGCGCGGCTGCTGCACGATCGAGGACTCCCGGGACGCCCGCCGCGCCGCGGACGTCATCGGCATCCCCTTCTACGTCTGGGACCTCGCCGAGCGCTTCCGCGAGGACGTCGTCGAGGACTTCATCGCCGAGTACGAGGCCGGACGTACTCCGAACCCCTGCCTGCGCTGCAACGAGAAGATCAAGTTCGCGGCCCTGCTCGACAAGGCGCTCGCCCTGGGCTTCGACGCGGTCTGCACAGGCCACTACGCCCAGGTGATCGTGGGCGAGGACGGCACCCGGGAGCTGCACCGGGCCTCCGACATGGCCAAGGACCAGTCGTACGTCCTGGGCGTCCTGGACGACAGGCAGCTCGCGCACGCGCTCTTCCCGCTGGGCGACACGGTGACGACGAAGGACGAGATCCGCGCGGAGGCCGAGCGCAGGGGCCTTGCCGTCGCCAAGAAGCCCGACTCCCACGACATCTGCTTCATCGCCGACGGCGACACCCAGGGCTTCCTGGCGAACCGCCTCGGCAAGGCCGAGGGCGACATCGTCGACGAGTCCGGCGCCGTCCTCGGCACCCACGAGGGCGCCTACGGCTACACCATCGGCCAGCGCAAGGGCCTTCGCATCGGCACGCCCGCCCCCGACGGCAAGCCGCGCTACGTCCTCGACATCTCGCCGGTCAACAACACGGTGACGGTCGGCCCGGCCGCCGCCCTCGACGTCGACGCCCTGACCGCGATCAAGCCCCGCTGGTGCGGCGCGGCCCCCGCCGGCGCCGGCACCTACACGGCCCAGCTCCGCGCCCACGGCGGCGAGACCGAGGTCCACGCGGAACTGGTCGACGACACCCTCCAGGTCCGCTTCACCGAGCCGGTCCGCGGCGTCGCCCCCGGCCAGGCGATCGTCCTGTACGACGGCACGCGCGTGGTGGGCTCGGCGACGATCGCGTCCACGCGACGGGCGGCGAGCCCGGTCGCCTGAGCGATCGTCGAGCGGGCTCCGACCGGGCGCCCGGCAGCCGTCTGCTGACTTTCCGAGGGACTCACAAACTTTGACGTAAAGTTTGTGAGCCCCTCGGGCAGATTAGACGCCGCTGCCGCGCCTGTCAGCCCGCGGCCTCTTCCCGTAGTTCTTGCAGCCGGCGACCGCTGGGCACGTGGATGTACTGGCCCCAGCCGTTGATCTCGTTGCCGGTCTGCGCCTTGAGTGCGGGGGAGGGGCGCGGGAATGCCTGCCCGTCCGGGATCTCGATCCACCCGTCCGTCGTGATGACGGCTTCATGGGTGCGCTTGAGTCTCGACTGGTGGTGCCGGACCTTGTCCCCGGCGGCGACCAGACCGGCTTCGATCAGGGGCTTCAGTGATCCGGCGCGCCGGGTGCCGGCCGGGTCGGCGGACGCCGCGGCAGCCGCCCCGCCTTTCAGGAGCACCCGCCGCAGGACGTCGTTGGGCGTGTCGACCAGCGGTTCACTGAGACGCTGCAGGCAGGCGAAGACCTCGTCGTCGATCTCGATGGTCCGCGTGAGCTTGGGAATGGGCACCTCCGTTGGCTGACGTTGCTCTGTTAATCTTGCAGACTTGAAGTTCAAAGTCAACGAGGGGGTGGTGAACGTCAGGGCACGCACGCCGGAGACCCTTCAGTCACGATCGACGCGCCTCGGGTAGCCATCTCCTCCGATACGGCGCAGGCTGCTGATGAGTTCTTCCAGGCGGGCGCGGAAGGCCAGAGGAGGTCGTCATGACAGCCACGGGTTCGGCCGGGCGCTCCGGGAGCGACCCGACCAGGAACCGGCGCGGTCTCGGTCACCGTGTGCGGTACGCGTTGCGGCATCCCCGGCGGGTGCCCGCGCACGCCCGGCGGGTGGCGCGGGACACCTGGTTGCAGCTCAAGCACCGCGACCACATCGCCTACTACCGGGCCGTGATGGCCGCCGACACCGCGCGCAGCCCGGAGGCCGCCGTCGGGCACAACCCGTCGGCCGAGAAGTGGGAGCGCCTGGGCCGGATGCAGTTCGACTACCTCCTGCGGCACGGTCTCGAGCCACGGCACCGGATGCTGGAGATCGGCTGCGGCAATCTGCGGGCCGGGCGGCTGTTCATCGACCACCTGGACACCGGGAACTACTACGGCATCGACATCTCGCCGGCCATCCTGATGGAGGCCCAGCGCACCCTCGCCCGAGAGGGTCTCCAGGCCAAACTCCCGCATCTCGCGCTCGTCGCCGACCTCACCTTCTCCTTCCTGCCCGCCGGGTACTTCGACGTCGTCCACGCGCACAGCGTGTTCTCCCACTCCCCGCCGCACGTCATCGAGCAGTGCCTCGCCCACGTCGGCCGCGTCCTCGCCCCCGGCGGCTTCTTCGACTTCACCTTCGGCCGCACCGAGGGCCCCGAACACCAGGTGCTGCACGAGGACTTCTACTACCGGACCGAGACCCTCGTCGAACTCGCCCGGAAACACGGTCTGTCCACCCGTCTCATGGACGACTGGGAGGACCTGCCGCACCGCCAGTCGAAGATCCGCGCGACGGTGGCGGAGGACCCCGGCGGACGAGCGGACCCCGATGTCGGTGCCGCCCCCTAACGTGGACGCATGAACATCTGTGTCTTCCTCTCCGCCGCCGACCTCGCCGACCGTTACACGCTCCCCGCGAAGGAGTTCGCCAAGCTGATCGGCAAGGGCGGGCACACCCTGGTGTGGGGCGGTTCGGACGTCGGGCTGATGAAGGTCGTCGCCGACGGGGTGCAGGAGGCGGGCGGCAGACTGCTGGGCGTCTCCGTCGAGTTCCTCTCGGCGAAGGCGCGGCCCGGCACCGACGAGATGGTGGTCGCCCGGGACCTCGCCGAGCGCAAGCGGCTGCTCCTGGAGAAGGCCGACGCGGTCGTCATCATGGTCGGCGGCACCGGCACGCTCGACGAGGCGACGGAGATCCTGGAGCTGAAGAAGCACGGCCACACGGAGATGCCGGTGGTCCTGCTGAACACCGCCGGCTTCTACGACGGGCTGAAGGAACAGTTCCGGCGCATGGAGGACGAGGGCTTCCTGCCCCGCCCCCTGACCGACCTGGTCTTCTTCGCGGAGGAGCCGGTGGGCGCGATGGCGTACCTGGAGGAGAGCCGGGGCGTCGCCTGAGCCGTTTTCCGTCCCGCTCCCGTGATGCGAGCATGACCGCATGGCTACTCATGTGATCACCGGGGCGGGCTCCGGCATCGGCGCGGCCGTCGCCCGACGGCTGCACGAGCGCGGCGACGACCTCGTGCTGCACGCGCGCGACGCGGGGCGGGCGAAGGAACTGGCGGCCGAGTTCCCGGGGGCGCGGACCCTGGTCGGCGATCTCGCGGACCCGGACAAGCTGTCCTGGGCCTTCTCCCATCAGACGCTGCCCGACCGGGTGGACTCGCTGCTGCACATCGCGGGCGTGGTGGACCTCGGCGCGGTCGGCGACCTGACGCCGAAGTCGTGGCGGCATCAGCTCAACGTCAACCTCGTCTCTCCCGCCGAGCTGACCCGGCACTTCCTGCCCCAACTGCGCGCCGCGCGGGGCCATGTGGTGTTCGTCAACTCCGGCGCGGGGCTCAACGCGCACGCGGACTGGTCCGCCTACGCGGCCTCCAAGCACGGGCTCAAGGCCCTCGCCGACTCCCTGCGCTGGGAGGAGCACGGCAACGGGGTGCGGGTGACCACGGTCTACCCAGGGCGCACGGCCAGCCCGATGCAGGCGAAGGTGCACCAGCAGGAGGGCAAGGAGTACGACGCCTCGCGCTGGATCGCGCCGGAGTCGGTCGCCACGACGATCCTCATGGCCCTGGATCTGCCCCGCGACGCGGAGGTGAACGACCTGACGGTCCGCCCTGGCGCGTGAGGGCTCTGCCGAACGGGGTGCGTGGGCGGCTGCCGGCCCGGGGGGCTTCTCGCGCAGTTCCCCGCGCCCCTGAAAAGCCGGGGCTGCGCCCCGTGCTTGTCAGGCCCGCCGGGGCCTGAAGCTTTCAGGGGCGCGGGGAACTGCGCGACCAGCCCCCACTCACCCGCACCCGACAACCCACCCTCAAGGGAACCGTAGGCTTCACGGCGTGAGTGAAGACTTCAGTTTCGGCCCTGCCACCGGCGTCGGGTCCCTGCCGGGCGGCGACGCCCGCGAAGCCGCCAAGACCGTCACCGGCACCTTCGAGTGGCCGGAGACAGGAATGGCGTACCTCCCCGAACTCCCCGCCAGAGGCCCCGGCGCCGACATGATCGGCAGAACCGCGGGCGTGCTGGTCGAGCTGTACGCGCGCGTGGAGCCCAGCGGCTGGCGCATCGGCGACCGACCGGGACGGGACACCAAGCGGGCCAGGTCATGGCTCGGCGAGGACCTGGACGCGCTGGAGGAGTTCACCCAGGGGTACGAGGGCCCGCTGAAGGTCCAGGCCGTCGGCCCCTGGACCCTCGCGACCGCGCTGGAGCTGAAGAACGGCGAGGCCGCCCTCTCCGACCCCGGCGCCTGCCGCGACCTCGCCGGCTCGCTCGCCGAGGGCCTGCGCCAGCACCTCGCCGAGGTCCAGCGGCGTGTCCCGGGCGCCAAGATCGTGCTCCAGCTCGACGAGCCGTCCCTGATCGCCGTCCTGCGCGGCCAGGTCAAGAGCGCCAGCGGCTACCGCACCCACCGCGCGGTGGACCGCCAGCTCGTCGAGGCCACCCTCAGGGACGTCATCGGCGTGCACACGGAGCACGGAGCGGTCGTCGTGCACTCCTGCGCCCCCGACGTACCCTTCGCGCTCCTGCGCCGCGCCGGTGCCACCGGTATCTCGTTCGACTTCACCTTGCTCACTGAGCGTGACGACGACATGATCGGGGAAGCGGCGGAAGGGGGCACGAAGCTGCTCGCCGGTGTCGTGCCGACGACAGAGGGGGCGTTGTCAGACCCTGCCGGTAGCGTCATGGGGGTCAGGACGCTGTGGCGCAGGCTGGGGCTGCATCCGGGGCTGCTCGCGGAGGCGGTCACGGTCACGCCGACGTGCGGGCTCGCGGGGGTCTCCCCGGCGTACGCACGCCGGGCCCTCGCCCACTGCGTCAAGGCGGCGAGATCCCTGGCGGACAACCCAGAGTGACGGAGGACAACACGGTGGCCGGCGACAAGGACGCACAGCCCACATCGGTACCCGCCGAGGCAGCGGTGCCCGCCGAGGCCCGCGAGAAGCACGCGCGGCTCGCCGAACAGATCGAGGAGCACCGCTTCCGGTACTACGTGAAGGACGACCCGATCGTCAGCGACGCGGAGTTCGACGAACTCCTGCGCACGCTGGAGGCGTTGGAGGACGAGTACAGCGAGCTGCGCACCCCGGACTCGCCGACGCAGAAGGTGGCCGTCGAGTACGAGACCGACCTCGCCGAGGTGGAGCACCGCGAGCGCATGCTCTCCCTCGACAACGTCTTCGACGACGAGGGCCTCGCCGCCTGGGCCGAGCGCGTCGCCAAGGACGTCGGCACCTCCGACTACCACCTGCTGTGCGAGCTCAAGATCGACGGCCTCGCGGTCAACCTGACGTACGAGGACGGCAGGCTCACCCGGGCCGCCACCCGGGGCACCGGGCGGACCGGCGAGGACATCACGCCCAACGTCATGACCATCGCCGAGATCCCGCACCGGCTGAAGGGCGACCGCGTCCCGCGGCTCGTCGAGATCCGGGGCGAGGTCTACTTCCCGATGGAGGCCTTCCAGGGGCTCAACGAACGCCGGGTGGCGGCCGGTGAGAAGCCGTACGCCAACCCCCGCAACTCCGCCTCGGGTTCACTGCGTCAGAAGGACCCCAAGGTCACCGCCACCCTGCCGCTGCACATGGTCGTCCACGGCATCGGCGCCCTGGAGGGCTTCGACGGCGGCTTCACCCGCCTCTCCGAGGCCTACGACCTCCTCAAGTCCTGGGGCCTGCCCACCGCCGAGCACAACCGGGTGGTCGACGACCTCGACGGCGTACGGGAGTTCATCGCCTACTACGGCGAGCACCGCCACTCCGTGGCGCACGAGATCGACGGCGCCGTCGTCAAGCTCGACGAGATCCGGCTGCAGGGCCGTCTCGGGTCGACGGCCCGCGCACCCCGCTGGGCGATCGCCTACAAGTACGCGCCGGAAGAGGTCAACACCAAGCTCATCGACATCAAGGTGGGCGTCGGCCGCACCGGCCGCGTCACCCCGTACGCCCAGGTCGAGCCGGTCACGGTGGCCGGCTCGGAGGTCGAGTTCGCGACCCTGCACAACCAGGAGGTCGTGAAGGCGAAGAACGTCCTCATCGGCGACACGGTCGTCATCCGCAAGGCCGGCGACGTCATCCCCGAGATCCTCGGGCCGGTCGTGGCGCTGCGCAAGGAGAACGAGACCCGCCCGTTCGTGATGCCGACCGAGTGCCCGGAGTGCGGCGAGCCGCTGGCCCCGGCCAAGGAGGGCGACATCGACGTGCGGTGCCTCAACTCCCGTAGCTGCCCGGCCCAGTTGCGGGAGCGCCTCTTCTACCTCGCCGGCCGCAAGTGCCTCGACATCGAGCACTTCGGCTACGTCGCCGCCGCCGCGCTCACCAAGCCGCTGGAGCCGTCCGAGCCGCCGCTCCTCGACGAGGGCGACCTGTTCGACCTCACCATCGAGCAGTTGCTGCCCATCAAGGCGTACGTCCTCGACCAGGACAGCGGTCTGCCCAAGCGGGACCCGGAGACCGGCGAGGAGAAGCACGCCATGGTCTTCGCCAACAAGGAAGGCGGACCCAGGAAGAACGCGGTCGCGATGCTGGAGAACATCCAGGCGGCCAAGAACCGGCCGCTCGCCCGCATTCTCACCGGTCTGTCGATCCGGCACGTCGGCCCGGTGGCCGCCGAGGCGCTGGCACGCGAGTTCCGCTCCATCGACGCCATCAGGGAGGCGAGCGAGGAGCAGCTCGCCGCCACCGACGGGGTCGGCGCCATCATCGCCGCTTCCCTGAAGGAGTGGTTCGCGGTGGAGTGGCACCAGGAGATCCTCCGCAAATGGAAGGCGGCCGGGGTCCGTCTGGAGGACGAGCGCTCCGGCGAGGACGAAGGCCCGAGGCCCCTCGAAGGGCTGACGGTCGTGGTGACCGGAACACTCGAACACCACACCCGGGACGGCGCCAAGGAGGCGCTGCAGAGCCGGGGCGCCAAGGTCACCGGATCGGTGTCGAAGAAGACCTCCTTCGTCGTGGTCGGTGAGAATCCGGGCTCCAAGTTCGACAAGGCGATGCAGCTCAAGGTCCCCGTCCTCAACGAGGACGGCTTCGCCGTCCTGCTCGAACAGGGACCGGACGCGGCCGCGGAAGTCGCGCTCCCGATCGAGGAGTAGGGGTTGAAGGCCACCCGTTCGGCGCATACCAGATGCATACGGGTGGCCGGTCGCATTCGGGCAACCGACACCGACCGCTGCCCGTGGAAGCCTTGTGCGGCCTACTGTTGAGGTGTGCGCCTGCCGTGCCCGGACGCGTGGCGGGTTCTCGGACGCGGTGCCGCCCCGGATCGTCCGGGAGCAACGGGCCGCGTGGCGTGGGCACCGCCGGCTGTGAGAGGGACGGGAATGGAACCGACCGAGAGCGTCGCCCCGGACTCGCGGCTGCGCCTGCGCCGGGTCTCCGGGGCCTGGCGACGGGGACGCTCCCTGCTCATGGGGGTACGCCCGTTCGAGGGAAGCCGGGAGCCGGGAAGCCGGGGGCTCGGAAGCCGTGAACCGGGAGGTGCGGAGCGGGGACCCGGTCGGACGACGGCCGCGGAGTCCCGGGCGGGGAGCGCCTGGCCGCCGGGCCGTGCGGGCGCGAGCGCACGCGGCCCGCTCCTGCCGGGCCCGGCACAGCTCACCTCCGGCACCGCGGTCGGCACCGGCGGGGCACCCGCCCTCACCGGCGCGCTCGGCGAGGCCCGCGGCCACGACCTCTCGGGCCACGACGCCGACCGGCACCTGTCCTGGCCCGCACTGCCCGCCGTGATCGTGGGCCTGGCCGGCGCCATCCTGGGCGCCGGGTTCTACCGTGCCTTCACGGGAGAGAGCGCCCTCTTCCCGGCCGGAGCGGTCGGCTGGTCCCTCGCCCTGCTCACCGGCATCATCGTCGGTCACCTCGTCGCCATGGGCCGCGCCCGCTGGTGGGGCGGCACCGGCTCCGGCGCCGCCCTCACCCTCGCCGTCCTGCTGCTCTACGGCTGGGTGGCCGCCGGGATGGTCAGCCTCACGGTCGTCGTGCTGGTCGGTGTCGCCCGCCGGGGGCGCTGGCGGCAGGGCGTGCTGCACGGCGCGGTCGACATCCTCGGCATCGGCGCCGGCGCGCTCGTCCTGCGGGTCTTCGGCCGTGTCCCCTCCGTGGAGCAACCCTGGGACCCGGACAGCTGGAACCTCTACTCGGCGCCCCAGGTGGCCCTGGTCGCCATCGCCTACCTCGTGGTCAGCCGCGTCCTGCTCTGGTACCTGGCCGCACCGCGCGGCGGTCTGCCCACCGTCGCGCGCACCGCCCTGGTCAGACAGGGCCTCGTCGCCGTCGCGCTGCTCGGCATCGCCCCGCTCGTGTGCGTCGTCGCCCTCGCCCAGCCGCTGCTGCTGCCGCTCTTCGCCATCCCCCTCATCGCGCTCGACTCCACGCTCTGGATCGCCCGCGCCCGCGCCGAGGAACAGCTGCGCGACCCGCTCACCGGACTGCCGAACCGGCAGTGGCTGCTGGAGCGCACCTGGACCGCCCTGGACGACGCCGAACGCATCGGGGCGAGATCGGCACTGATGCTGATCGACCTCGACCGCTTCCGGTCCGTCAACGACACGCTCGGGCACCTCGCCGGTGACCGGTTGCTGTTGCAGATAGCCGACCGGCTGCGGGTCGCCCTGCCCCGCGGAGCGGAGGCCGCGCGGCTCGGCGGCGACGAGTTCGCCGTCCTGCTGCCCGTCGCCGACTCCACCACGTCCGCCTCCCGCGTCGCCCGCAACCTCGTCGCCGCGCTCGGCTCACCGCTCGACCTCGACGGCCTCACCCTCGTCCTGGAGGCCAGCGCGGGGCTCGCCGTCTTCCCCGACCACGCGCTCGACGCGGAGGGGCTGCTGCGGCGGGCGGATGTGGCGATGTACCAGGCGAAACGGGACCGCACGGGCGTCGAGGTCTACGAGTCCAAGCGGGACTCCAACACCCCGGACCGGCTCGGTCTCCTCGGTGACCTGCGGCGCGCGCTGGACGCCCGCGAGGTCGAGCTGCACTACCAGCCGAAGGTGCGCTTCGACGGGCAGGTCGCCGGTCTGGAGGCGCTGGTGCGGTGGGTGCACCCCGAGCGGGGGAAGGTGCCGCCGGACGAGTTCATAGCGATCGCCGAGTCGTCCGGGCTGATGCCGCATCTGACGGAGTACGTCCTGGAGACGGCGCTCGGGCAGGTGGCGCGGTGGCGGGCGCAGGGACTGCACGTGCCGGTCGCGGTGAACGTGTCCCCGCGCGATGTCCACACCCCCGGGTTCGCGGGGGCGGTCGCGGCGCGGCTGGCCCGGCACGGGGTGCCGGCCGGGGCGTTGCAGCTGGAGATAACGGAACACGTGCTGCTGGAGGACCCGCAGCGGGCGGCGGACACGCTCGCCGGGCTGACCGGGCACGGGGTGAAGATGTCGCTCGACGACTTCGGGACGGGGTACTCGTCGCTGGTGCATCTGCGGCGGCTGCCGGTGAGCGAGCTGAAGATCGACCGGTCGTTCGTGGCGCGGCTGGCGATCGACAACGAGGACGCGGAGATCGTGCGGTGCACGGTCGATCTGGCGCACTCGCTGGGGCTGCTCGTCGTGGCGGAGGGCGTCGAGGACGACGAGACGTGGGAGCGGTTGCGGGATCTCGGGTGCGACGCGGTGCAGGGGTGGCTCGTCGCCGCCGCGATGCCACCGGAGGAGGCCACGGCGTGGCTGCGGGCGCGGGGGTCGCGGGGGTGGCAGCGGCCGGCCGCGGCATTGCCGGCGGCGACGGCGGATGAGTGACGCGGGCGCCTGACAGCTCGGGAGTGCGGGTTTCGTCGGCGGGTGCGGGTGAGTGGGGCTTCTCGCGCAGTTCCCCGCGCCCCTGAAAAAGCGGGCTGCGCCCTGCTTTCGGCCCGAAAGGCCGTAGGCCTTTCAGGGGCGCGGGGAACTGCGCGACCAGCCCCCACCGGACGGACGTGTGGGGGTCGAAAGGGCGCAGCCCCTTGGTGGGGGTACCTCCCGCTCGAGCGAAGCCGAGAGTGGGGGAGGGACGGGTAGGGGCGGCGGGGGCGAAGAACCCGTGCGCGGACAACGGCGCGCGCCCCATAGGATTGGCGCCAAACCACACACACTCACCCCAGAGGATCGCTGCATGCCTGGCATCACGCGCGAGGAGGTCGCCCACCTCGCACGGCTGGCGCGTCTGGAGCTGAAACCCGAAGAACTCGAACACTTCGCGGGTCAGCTGGACGACATCATCGGCGCGGTCGCCCGCGTCAGCGAGGTCGCCGACCAAGATGTACCGCCGACCTCGCACCCGCTGCCGCTGACGAACGTCATGCGCGCGGACGAGGTCCGTCCGTCGCTCACCCCCGAGCAGGCGCTGTCCGCCGCCCCGGCCCAGGAGCAGCAGCGTTTCAAGGTGCCGCAGATCCTGGGGGAGGACTGATCACGTCATGACCGACGCCATCATCAAGCTCACCGCGGCCGAGATCGCCGCGAGGATCGCCGCCGGTGAACTCACCGCCGTGCAGGTCACCGAGGCCCACCTCGCCCGGATCGAGGCCGTCGACGAGAAGGTGCACGCCTTCCTGCACGTCGACCGCGAGGGCGCCCTCGCGCAGGCCCGTGCCGTCGACGAGAAGAAGGCCAGGGGCGAGCGGCTCGGCCCGCTCGCCGGCGTCCCGCTCGCGCTCAAGGACATCTTCACCACGGTCGGGGTTCCCACCACCGTCGGCTCGAAGATCCTGGAGGGCTGGATCCCGCCGTACGACGCCACGCTCACCAAGCGGCTCAAGGACGCGGACGTCGTCATCCTCGGCAAGACCAACATGGACGAGTTCGCCATGGGGTCCTCCACCGAGAACAGCGCGTACGGCCCGACCGGCAACCCGTGGGACCTCACCCGTATCCCCGGCGGCTCCGGCGGCGGTTCCTCCGCCTCCCTCGCCTCCTACCAGGCGCCCCTCGCCATCGGCACCGACACCGGCGGTTCCATCCGCCAGCCGGCCGCCGTCACCGGCACGGTCGGCGTCAAGCCGACGTACGGCGCGGTCTCCCGCTACGGCATGGTCGCCTTCTCCTCCTCCCTCGACCAGGGCGGGCCCTGCGCCCGTACGGTCCTGGACGCGGCGCTGCTGCACGAGGTGATCGCCGGCCACGACCCGCTCGACTCCACCTCCATCGACGCGCCGGTCCCGCCGGTCGTCGAGGCCGCCCGCAACGGCAGCGTCGCCGGGATGCGCGTCGGTGTGGTCAAGCAGTTCCGCGGCGAGGGCTACCAGGCCGGTGTGCTCCAGCGGTTCGACGAGTCCGTCGCCCTCCTGAAGGAGCTGGGCGCCGAGATCGTCGAGCTGGACTGCCCGTCGTTCGACCTGGCGCTGGCCGCGTACTACCTGATCGCGCCGAGCGAGTGTTCGAGCAACCTCGCCCGCTTCGACGGGCTGCGCTACGGCCTGCGGACCGGCGACGACGGCACCAACTCCGCGGAGGCCGTCACCTCCCTCACCCGTGAGGCGGGCTTCGGCCCCGAGGTGAAGCGCCGCATCATGCTCGGCACGTACGCGCTCTCCTCCGGCTACTACGACGCGTACTACGGCAGCGCCCAGAAGGTCCGGACGCTCATCACCCGGGACTTCGAGAAGTCGTTCGAGAAGGTCGACGTCATCGTGTCGCCGACCACGCCGACCACCGCCTTCCCGATCGGCGAGCGCGCCGACGACCCGATGGCGATGTACCTGGCGGACCTCTGCACCATCCCGACCAACCTCGCGGGCAACGCCGCGATGTCCCTGCCCTGCGGCCTCGCGCCGGAGGACGGACTGCCGGTCGGACTGCAGATCATCGCCCCGGCGCTGAAGGACGACCGTCTTTACAAGGTCGGCGCCGCCGTCGAGGCCGCCTTCGTGGAAAAGTGGGGGCACCCGCTCCTCGAGGAGGCTCCGTCGCTGTGACCAACGCACTGTCCAAGGCCAAGGACTTCCAGAAGTCCAAGTCCGGTACGTACGTGTCCATCGCCACCACCGCCTTCGGCGCGTGGGGCATCGCCAAGCGGATCAGGAAGGCCCGCGCCGATCAGGACACGCTGCGGCTGATCGACGCGTCCGTGGCCGCCATCGGCATCGTCACCGGCCTCGCCGTCCTCTACCGCGAACTGAAGCGGCTGGGCGACGACGACGTCCTGCTGGGCTGAGAGGGAAGTTTCCACCGTGACCACCACGACCGACCTGGTGTCGTACGAGGACGCGCTGGCGTCGTACGACCCCGTCATGGGCCTCGAGGTCCATGTCGAACTCGGCACCAGGACCAAGATGTTCTGCGGCTGCTCGACCGAACTCGGTCAGGGCGCCAACACGCAGACCTGTCCCACCTGCCTCGGCCTGCCCGGCGCGCTCCCGGTCGTCAACGCGATCGGCGTCGAGTCGGCGATCAAGATCGGTCTCGCGCTGAACTGCGAGATCGCCGAGTGGTGCCGCTTCGCCCGGAAGAACTACTTCTATCCGGACATGCCGAAGAACTTCCAGACCTCCCAGTACGACGAGCCGATCGCCTTCAACGGCTACCTCGACGTGCAGCTGGAGGACGGCGAGACCTTCCGCGTGGAGATCGAGCGCGCCCACATGGAGGAGGACACCGGCAAGTCGACGCACGTCGGCGGTGCCACCGGCCGTATCCACGGCGCCTCGCACTCGCTGCTCGACTACAACCGCGCGGGCATCCCGCTCATCGAGATCGTCACCAAGCCGATCGAGGGCGCGGGCGAGCGCGCTCCCGAGGTCGCCAAGGCGTACGTCCGTGAGCTGCGCGAGGTCATCAAGGCGCTCGGCGTCTCCGAGGCCCGGATGGAGATGGGCCAGATGCGCTGCGACGTGAACCTGTCGCTGCGCCCGCACGGCCGCGAGAAGTTCGGCACGCGCTCCGAGACGAAGAACGTGAACTCGCTGCGTTCCGTGGAGCGTGCGGCCCGGTTCGAGATCCAGCGGCACGCCGCGGTGCTCTCGTCCGGCGGCACGATCATCCAGGAGACCCGCCACTTCCACGAGGACACGGGGTCCACGACCTCGGGCCGGGTCAAGGAGGAGGCCGAGGACTACCGGTACTTCCCCGAGCCGGACCTCGTGCCGGTGGCCCCCTCGCGCGAGTGGGTCGAGGAGCTGCGGTCCGCGCTGCCCGAGCTGCCGCTGGTCCGCCGCAACCGGCTCCTCGCGGAGTGGGGCATCTCGGGCACCGAGATGCAGGCGATCCTCAACGCCGGGGCCCTCGACCTCATCGTCGCCACCATCGAGGCCGGGGCGGACGCCGCCTCCGCCCGCAAGTGGTGGATGGGCGAGCTGGCGCGCAGCGCCAACGAGTCGGGCACGGCGCTCGACGAGCTGGCCATCACGCCGGAGCAGGTCGCGCGCGTGACCGAGCTGGTCTCGAAGGGCGACCTGAACGACAAGCTCGCCCGGCAGGTCATCGAGGGCGTCCTCGCGGGCGAGGGCCCCCCGGACGAGGTCGTCGAGAAGCGCGGTCTGAAGGTCGTCTCCGACGAGGGTGCCCTCGGCACCGCCGTCGACGAGGCCATCGCCGGCAACCCGGGCATCGCCGACAAGATCCGCTCCGGCAAGGTCGCCGCGGCGGGTGCCCTGGTCGGCGCGGTCATGAAGGCCACCCGCGGTCAGGCCGACGCCGCCCGCGTCAAGGAGCTGATCCTGGAGAAGCTGGGCGTCGGCGAGGGCTGAACGCGACGGCGGTTCTCCGCGTATCCCCGAGGGCGGCGCATCCCCGCGATGCGTCGCCCTCGGGCGTGCGTACGGCCGTGACGGAGGGCGACAGAGTGCCGTCGTTTGTCCTGTGAGGTGTCTCCCATCCCCTGTGAGGAGACCCTCAAAGGGGCCAAACGATCACATTGTGGTGCAACAGTTGCCAGGAATCGCTCACGCCTCCCCCCTCAGGAGCACGATCCGTGGCAGCCCTCGCGCGCTGGTGTGTCCGGCACCGTCTCGTCGCCGTCCTACTGTGGCTTCTCGCCTTCGCCGGTACGGCCGCGGGCGCCGCCGTCGCGGGAGCCGCGTACTCGAACGACTACAAGACCCCCGGAACCGAGTCCAGCCGTGCCACCGAACTGCTGAACGAGGGCTTCCCGGGCATCAGCGGTGACAGCGCCACCGTCGTCTGGCACACGAGCGACGGGACCGCGAGCGACGGAACCGCGAGCGTGCGGGCCGCCGCCGTCGAGCAGACCATGACGAAGACCCTCGACAAGATCGCCGAGCTGCCGGGCGTCGCCGCCGTCACCGACCCGTACGACGGCGCCGACGGTGGGCGGATCAGCGAGGACGGCCGTACGGCCTACGCGACCGTCACCTTCGACCGGCCCGCCGAGGACGTGGACGAGGCGCAGGCCGAGGCCGTCGTCGACACGGCGAAGGCCGCCGAGGGCGACGGGCTCCAGGTGGAGCTGGGCGGCACCTCGATCGGACTCACCGAGACCTCCGGCGGGCACCTCGCGGAGATCGTCGGTGTCCTCGTCGCCGCCGTCGTCCTCTTCCTGGCCTTCGGCTCGCTCGCCGCCAGCCTGCTGCCGATCGCGACCGCCCTGGTCAGCGTGGGCACCGCCTACGCGGGGATCACCCTGCTCGGGCACGCCATGACGGTGGCCGACTTCGCGCCCATGCTGGGCACCCTCATCGGCCTCGGCGTCGGCATCGACTACGCGCTGTTCATCGTGACCCGCCACCGCCGGGGGCTGAAGCGGGGCCTGTCCGTCGAGGAGGCCGCGCGCAGTGCCGTCGCGACCACCGGACGGGCCGTCGTCTTCGCCGGCGCCACGGTCTGCATAGCCCTGCTGGGCATGCTGATCCTGCGGCTCGGCTTCCTCAACGGCGTCGCGATCGCCGCCTCCCTCACCGTGGTCCTGACCGTCGCCGCCTCGGTGACGCTGCTGCCGGCCCTGCTGTCGTTCATCGGCATGCGGGCGCTCAGCCGCCGCGAGCGCCGCCGTCTCGCCGAGCACGGCCCCGAGCCCGAGGTGCCCACCGGCTTCGCCGCCCGCTGGTCCGCCTTCGTGGAGCGGCACCCCAAGAAGCTCGGCGCGATCGCTCTCGTCGTCATGACCCTCCTCGCCCTGCCCACGCTCGGACTGCGCCTCGGCACCTCCGACCAGGGCAACGACCCGGCGGCGACGACCACCCGCCAGGCGTACGACCTGCTCGCCGACGGCTTCGGCCCGGGCGTGAACGGCCCGCTCACCCTCGTCACCAAGGTCGACGGCGCCGCCGACAAGCTCGCCCTCGACAACCTCGACACCACGCTCCGGGCCACCGAGGGCGTCTCGGCGGTGACCCCGGTGACGTACGACACCGGCGGCGACACCGCGTACCTCACCGTCGTCCCCGACTCCTCCCCGCAGTCCGCGAGGACCAGCGACCTGGTCGAACGGCTGCGCGACGAGGTGCTGCCGCGCGCCGAGACGGGCACCACGCTCGATGTGCACGTCGGCGGGGTGACCGCCGGGTACGACGACTTCGCGGACGTCATCGTCGGCAAGCTCCCGCTGTTCGTGGGCGTCGTCATCGGCCTCGGCTGTCTGCTGCTCCTGCTCGCCTTCCGGTCCGTCGGGATACCGCTCAAGGCCGCCGCGATGAACGTGGCCGCCGTCGCCGCCGCCTTCGGCGTGGTCGTCGCGATCTTCCAATGGGGCTGGGGGAGCGAGCTGCTGGGCCTCGGCCGCGCCGGACCGATCGAACCCTTCCTCCCCGTGATCATGGTGTCGGTCCTCTTCGGGCTCTCCATGGACTACCAGGTCTTCCTGGTCAGCCGGATGTACGAGGAGTGGCTGGAGACCGGCGACAACCGGCGCGCGGTCCGCGTCGGCCTCGCCGAGACCAGCCGGGTGATCAACTCCGCGGCGGTCATCATGATCTCCGTCTTCCTCGCCTTCGTCCTCAGCGGCGACCGCGTGATCGCCATGTTCGGCATCGCGCTCGCCGCCGCCGTCGCCCTGGACGCCTTCGTCCTGCGTACGCTCCTCGTCCCCGCCCTCATGCACCTGCTCGGCGGCGCCAACTGGTGGCTGCCCCGCTGGCTCGACCGGCGCATGCCCCGCATCAGCATCGAACCGCCCGAGACCCGCGCCGCCCATGAGAGGCTCGCGGACGTCCTGGTGGAAGATCTGGAGAAGGAGCGGCCGGAGGATGTACGCGATATCCCTGGGTGACGACGGCGCCGAACTACGGCCCCTGGAGCCCTGGCACGCCGAGGAGTTCCTCGCCCACCTGGAGCGGGGACGGGACTTCATCAACCAGTACGTCCCCTTCGGCCAGAGCGCCACGGACGTCGACGGCGCCCGCGCCGTCCTCCAGCGGTACGCCGACATGCGCGCCGCCGACACCGGCTCCCTGCACGGCATCTGGCTCGACGGCACACTCGTCGGCGGGGTCCTCTTCCTCAACTTCGACGCGGAGAACGCCAACTGCGAGGTCGGCTGCTGGCTGGAGCCCGCCGGCACCGGGCGCGGGCTCGTCACCCGCGCCATGCGGATCCTCATCGACTGGGCCGTCGACGTCCGCGCCGTCCACCGGGTCGAATGGATCGCGGCCTCCGGCAACACCCCGAGCCTCGATGTGGCACGGCGGCTCGGCATGGTCAGGGACGGTGTGCAGCGCGAGAGATATCCCCACCGAGGGATACGGCACGACTTGGAGATATGGTCCGTCCTGGCGCCCGAATGGCGTGCGGCACGCG
This sequence comes from Streptomyces caniscabiei, assembly GCF_014930365.1. Classification (GTDB taxonomy): domain Bacteria; phylum Actinomycetota; class Actinomycetes; order Streptomycetales; family Streptomycetaceae; genus Streptomyces; species Streptomyces caniscabiei. Next base: position 105,312 of record NZ_JABXWI010000010.1, read on the forward strand.
CCCGCAGCGCTCACAAGGATCGTTAAGAAACCTCTCAGACAACATTCGTACGGTGCGAGGTATGGGAACCAAGACAGCTGACGAGACCGGGGCCGAGACGGGCGCCGAGGCCAGGAACGACGACGAGTCGGTGAAGGGCACCGACGTCACCAAGGAGGACGCGGCGCGCGAGGACGCCGCGACGGGGGCCGACGACTCGGTCGAGACCGAGGGCACCGACGCCTCCGACGAGGCCGGGGAAGCCGAGGCAGCAGACGAGGAGTTCCCGCCGGCCGCCGCGAAGGCGACGCCGGGCGTCGGCCAGGGGGCCGCCGGCATCGTGTCCGTGGTCCTGGGCCTCGTCTCCCTCACCGGAGGCTGGGTCGGCACCGTCGCCTCGGCGCGTGAGGAGATCACCGGACAGCTGGAGATGCAGGCCGCGACCAACGCGACCGTCGCCACCCAGCTCCAGGCCGTCTACGGCGACGCCTGGCAGGCCTCCGCCCTCTGGAGCGGCCTCTTCGCGCTGGTCGGCCTGATCGTCGGCGTCGCCGTGCTGGTGCGGCCCGCGTTCGGCGACCCCGACCAGGTCCAGGCGCCGTGGATCAAGTCGGTGGCCTGGGCCGGTGTCTCGGTCGGCTTCATCGGGCTGGTGCTGGCCGCCCTGAAGTACTCCGACATCCTGCTGGCACTGCCGAGCACCTGACGCCCCCGCCCGACCGGGCGGACCCAGCGGCTTCTGAGGGGCCTTAGGCCCGTCGTAGGCATCCCTACGACGGGCCTAAGGCCCCTCGCCGCGTCCAAGATGCGGAACTCTCCCGATGTGGCGCACCCGCCTCGGAGACGAAGGTTGAGGCATCGCAGCAAGCGAGCCGAGACCGACTCTTCACGAGGGGTACGAGATGTTCGAGTACGAGCTCCAGCAGATCCGTTCCGCCGAGCTGATCCGCGAGGCCGAGCAGTACCGCCAGGTGCGCGAGGCCCGCCGCGCCCGCCGCGCGGCCGCACACGACTCCACGACCGCGGCGAGGTCCGCCTCGGGGGACGGGGAACAGGACCCGGAGGGAAGCGTGCCACACCGCCGCCCGCGCCGACTCCGCTTCCCGCGCGCCGCATGACGGGGAGGGCCGCCCGGGCCGGGACGGACGCCGCCCCCTGGGCGGACGATCGCCTCCCGGCCGCCCGGGGGCCGCGGATATTCGGTGCCCGAGTGGCCGAGGGCCGTGCGATGCTCGGCGCTGTGGAGACCAGGTCCGTCAGTCCGGTGTTCGTGGGTCGTACCGACGAACTGAAGGTGTTGCGCGAGGCGTTGGCCCGCGCCGGGGGAGGCGCCGCGGCCGCGGCGGGGAACGGGGGAGACGGGGGCGGCGGCCCACAGGCACTGCTGCTCGGCGGTGAGGCCGGGGTCGGCAAGACCCGCCTGGTCGAGGAGTTCACCGGCGAGGCCGCGCGCGGGGGCGCGGTCGTCGCCCTCGGCGGCTGTGTCGAGATCGGTGCCGACGGCCTGCCCTACGCCCCCTTCTCCACCGCCCTGCGGGCGCTGCGCCGCCGGCTGCCCGACGAACTGGCCGCCGCGGCCACCGGACAGGAACAGGAACTGGCCCGGCTGCTGCCCGAGTTGGGCGAGACCCCACGCGCACGGCACGACGAGGAGGGCACCGCCCGCCTCTTCGAACTCACCGCCCGCCTGCTGGAACGCCTCGCCGCCGACCGCACGATCGTCCTCGTCCTGGAGGACCTGCACTGGGCCGACGCCTCCACCCGCCACCTCCTCGCCTACCTCCTGCGCACCCTGCGCACCGGCCGCCTCGTCGTCCTCGCCACCTACCGCTCCGACGACATCCACCGCCGCCACCCGCTGCGCCCCCTCCTCGCCGAACTAGACCGCCTCCGCACGGTCCGCCGCATCGAACTGCCCCGCTTCACCCGCGCCGAGGTCGGCCACCAACTCGCCGGCATCCTCGCCACCGAACCCGACCCGGAGCGCGTGGACGAGATCTTCGACCGCTCCGACGGCAACGCCTTCTTCGTCGAGGAACTCGCCGTCGCCGCTGACGACGGCGGCTGCCCCGGCCTCACCGACTCCCTGCGCGACCTGCTCCTCGTCCGCGTCGAACGGCTCCCCGAGGACGCCCAGCGGATCGCCCGCCTCGTCGCCGAGGGCGGCTCCACCGTGGAGTACGCCCTGCTCGCCGCGGTCGCCGGGCTCCCCGAGGACGACCTCATCGAAGCCCTGCGGGCCGCCGTCGGCGCCAACATCCTGCTCGCCGCCCCCGGCGACGACGGCTACCGCTTCCGGCACTCCCTGGTCCGCGAGGCCGTCAGCGACGACCTGCTGCCCGGCGAACGCTCCCGCCTCAACCGCCGCTACGCCGAGGCCCTGGAGGCCGACCCGTCCCTCGTCCCCACCGACGGCCGCGCCACCCGCCTGGCCAGCTACTGGTACCACGCCCACGACGCCGCCAAGGCCCTGCCCGCCGTCCTCGACGCCTCCGCCGAGGCCCGCTCCCGGCACGCCCACGCCGAGCAACTCCGCCTCCTGGAACGGGCGATGGAGCTGTGGGACACCGCCCCCGAAGCCGTCCGCGCCGCCCTCCGCCCCGTCGACTACACCGAGGTCTACCCTCCCTGCGGCTGCGACCCCGCCACCACCCCGCTGCGCTACCTCGACCTCATGGCCGAGGCCGCCGTCGCCGGACGGCTGTGCGGAGAGCGCGAGCGGGCCATGCGGATCACCCGCCGCGCACTGGACCTGCTCGCGGACGGGGGCGACCCGCTGCGCACCGCCTGGTTCTGGGTCCAGCGCTCCCTGCTCACCGAGGGTCTCGCCCGGGGCGACGGCTGGAAGGAACTCGCCACCGCCCAGGACCTCGTCCGCGGACTGCCGCCCTCCGAGGTCCACGCCGAAGTGCTCTCCCGGGTGGCCGGCTGGTCCATGCTCCACGCCCCCGGCCCCGACGCGCTCTCCGACGCCCAGCGCGCCGTCGACTACGCGCGCATGGTGGGCGCCGAGGACATCGAACTCAACGCCCGCCTCACCCTCGGCGGCCTGATGGTCGACGCCGGCGACGTCGACACGGGCATCGCGGTGATGGAGGAGGTCCGCCGCCGCGCCCTGGAACGCGGCCCCGCCGCCGTCGTGGGCCGCTCCTATGTGAACATCCCGTCCTGCCTGGAAGGCATCGGCCGTTCCCAGGAAGCCGTGCGCCTGCTGAAGGAGGGCATCGACATCACCCGGCGCCGGGGCCTGCTGGAGTCCGAGGCCTGGGTGTGGGGCAACCTCGCCGAGTCCCTGCTCTCCCTCGGCCGCTGGGACGAGGCCCTCGAAGCGGTGACCATGGCCCAGAGCGTCGCCTCCAGCCAGAAGCCCCGAGGCCTCAGCACGCTCATCCAGGCCTTCATCGCCCTCGCCCGCGGCGACGTCGCCGAGGCCGGTGGTCACCTGGCCGCCGCCCGCGGCCACTACGGCCACCACAACCCCATGCCGCAGAACGATCTGCCGCTCTCCTTCCTCGCCCTCGGCATCGCCGCCGCCGAGGACCGCCTCATGGACGCCCGCGCGGAACTGGCCCGCGTCCTCGACACCGGCTTCTCCGTCGGCACCCAGCGTTACGCCTGGCCCCTGCTCCTCACCGCCGCCACCGCCGAGGCCGACGCCCGCACCCTCCCGGCCGCCGGGCCCGGCCGTGCCGAGACCCTCGACCGGATCTTCACCGTGGCCAGGAAGCTCACCACCGGCTCACCGATCTGGCTCGCCCACGAACGCTGGGTCCGCGCCGAACTCCAGCGCGCCGAGGGCAGGACGGACCCCGACACCTGGTCCGACGTCGTCAACGCCTTCGAGCCGCTGGAACGGCCCTACGACCTCGCCCGCGTCCGGCACCGCCTCGCCGAGGCACTGCTGGCCGCCGGCACCGACGACGAGGCCCGGGACCGGGCGACGGAACTGCTGCGGCTGGCCGCCGCCGTCGCCGACCACCTCGGCGCCCACCCCCTCGCCGACGAGGTCGCCCTCCTCGCCCGCCGAGCCCGCCTCACCCTGAGCCGCGCACCCGGGCCGGCGCCCGCCGCCGACCCCGTGGCCGCGCTCGGCCTCACCGACCGGGAGGACGACGTCCTGCGCCTGGTCGCCGCCGGCCGCACCAACCGTCAGATAGCCGAGGAACTCTTCATCTCCCCCAAGACGGCGAGCGTCCACGTCTCCAACATCCTCGCCAAGCTCGGCGTCTCCAGCCGGGGCGAGGCCGCGGCGGTGGCCCACCGGGTGGGCCTGGCGCCGACGGGGGCCGGAGAACGGCTGGCAGCGGGATGATGGAAGGGAGGACCACCGAGGCTCCGCTGTTCGACAGGGACCGACCGCCCGCCGCCTCGTGGCCCTGGGGGAGGGAACACAGTGTTCAACGCCTTCGAGGAACTGTTCGCACCGGGCCGCAAGCACACCCGTGACGAGGAGAACCGGCTGGCACTGACCCGCGAGGACGTCGGGGACAACGATCCAGGACGCGGACCGATAGACCTCGCGTCCGGGAAGGTCGTCATACGCCCGCCCGAGCCCGTGGAGAAGGAGGCAGAGCCGGCCACGGCGGCCGAGGAGTAGGCGGAGGTCTACGTCACCTCCAGCTCGAGGATCTTGTCGTCGCCGTCCTCCGGGGAGCCCCGTCCGTCCGTCTCACTGGTCACCAGCCAGAGCTTGTCGCCGCCGGCGGAGACCACCGTACGGAGTCGGCCGTAGTCGCCCTCCAGGAAGGCCTGGGGGTCGGCGGCGGTCTTCGTGCCGTCGAGGGGGACGCGCCACAGACGCTGGCCGCGCAGGCCCGCCATCCAGACCGAGCCCTCCGCTATGGCGATCCCGCTCGGGGAGGCCTCCTCCGTGCTCCACACGGCCACCGGGTCTACATAGCCGGACTCGCCGCCCTTGCCCTCCACCTCCGGCCAGCCGTAGTTCCCGCCGGGGCGGATGTGGTTCAGCTCATCCCAGGTGTTCTGGCCGAACTCCGAGGCCCACAGGCGCTGTTCGGGGTCCCAGGCGAGGCCCTGGACGTTGCGGTGGCCGTAGGAGTAGACGACGGAGTCGTCGAAGGGGTTGCCCGGGGCGGGCTGTCCCTCCGGGGTCATACGGAGGATCTTGCCGCCGAGGGAGTCCTTGTCCTGGGCCAGCGGCCCCTCGTACCGCTCGCCCGTGCTCGCGTACAACATCCGGTCGGGGCCGAAGGCGAGCCGGCCGCCGTTGTGGTTGGTGCCCTTGGGGATGCCCCGGAGGATGGTGTCGGGGGCGCCGAGCTGTTCGCCGGCCGGCTTCTCGGGGTCGTACAGCATCCGCACGATGCGGTTGTCGGACTCCGAGGTGAAGTACGCGTAGATCATGTGGTCGGAGGCGTACTCCGGGGAGACGGCGATGCCCATGAGGCCGCCCTCGCCCGCCGGGGCGACGCCGGGGACCTCGCCGAGCTCGGTCCGTTCGCCGGTCTTCTCGTCGATGCTGCTGATCGTGGCCCCGTCACGGGAGGAGACGAGGAGGCCGCCCTCGGGGAGGGGCGCGAGGCCCCAGGGAGTGTCGAGGCCCTCGGCGACGGTGCGGACCACCTTGACCGAGCCCTTCGCGGGAGGTGGCTCGTCCGTCGCCTTGCCCGGCGGGGACGAACCGGCACTGCTGCTGCTCGGGGGTGGGCTGCCGGCCGCGTCCGTCTTCTCTCCGTCGTCGGAGGAGCAGCCGGCCGTCACCAGGAGCACGGCGGCGGCCAACGCGGCCGTCACCACTCGACGTTGCACCATCACGATCCCTTCGGCGTGGAGCTTCTACTTGTCTTACACCGCGAGTGCCCCACAAGTTCCGCCTCCGCCCGAACCAGCGGATCTTTCGCCCCGAACCAGCGGATCTTTCGCCGGTGCCGGCCCGCGCGGCGGGCCTCGGCCGGCCGCTCCCCGAGGCGTACGTCCCTCGGCGCCGCGTTCCCTCAGTCCCAGGATCCCCGCGCCGGCGGCAGGCCCGCCACCTCGGCCAGGTCCTGCGGCGTCAGGCGCAGCGCGTGGGCGGCCGCGTTCTCCGTCACCCACCGTGCCTGCTTCGTGCCCGGCACCGGGACCACGTGGGGGCCGAGGGACAGGATCCAGGCGAGGGCCACCTGGGCCGGGGTCACCGTCGCCCCGTGGCGGGCCGCGATCCGGCGCAGGCCGACGACGAGGGGTTGGTTGGCCGCCATCATCTCGGCGGTGAAGCGGGGGTGACGGGCCCGGAGGTCGTCCGGCTCGAAGCCCCCGCCGGGGGTCAGGGTGCCGGTGAGGAAACCGTTCCCCAGAGGCATGGCCGCGAGAAAGCCGATGCCGCGGGCCACGCACCAGGGGAGCAGGGCGTCCAGGGCCTCCCGCGACCAGACCGACAGCTCCGCCTGCACCGCGCTCACCGGGAAGACCTGCTGGACGCGCCGGAGCTGGCGGAGCGTGGTGTCGTGGACCCCCGCCCCCGGCCGGCGGCCCGCCCGCGCGCCCACCGCGCACAGGCCCAACGCCCGCACCTTCCCGGCCTGTACGAGTTCCGCCATCGCGCCCCACGTCTCCTCCACGGGGACCTCGGGGTCCGCGCGATGGAGCTGGTAGAGGTCGATGACATCGGTCTGGAGCCGGCGCAGCGAGGCGTCGCAGGCACGTTTCACATAGCCGGGGCGGCCGTTGGCCACGATGTGCTGTTCGCCCACCAGCAGGCCCACCTTGGTGGAGACGAACGCCTCCGCGCGACGCTCCTTCAGTACCCGGCCCACCAGCAGCTCATTGGTGAAGGGGCCGTACATGTCGGCCGTGTCCAGCAGCGTGGTGCCGAGGTCGAGGGCCCGGTGCACCGTCCGCATCGACTCGTCGCCCCGCTGCCGCGACCCGGTGTACGCCCAGCTCATCGGCATGCACCCGAGTCCTACGGCCCCCACCTCGAGCGTCGCCGCGCCGATCGTCCTGCGCTCCACCTGGTCGTGACCCTCCCTCTCCCGAACCCCCAACCTAACCTCTGCCGTAGCGGGTACCTGACATAGCCTCCGGAGCATGACTGCTGACGCGACCGCCCACCCGGCCCCGGACGTGACCGCCGACGTGTGGCTCTCGATCCCGCCGGACGAGATCGAAGGGCTCCCCAAGGGCCCCAACTACCTCTTCTGGGACGGGGGCGAGGACGGCACGCAGCCCTATCCGGGCGACCCCGCCGACTGCGTCCTCTACGTGGTCCCCTACATGAAGCGCCGGGGGGTGGCGGGCAACCCGCTGGCGGCCATGCGGAACCTGCGGGTCGTCCAGACGCTCACGGCAGGGGTCGACGACATCACGGCCCGGCTGTCCGTGGTCGCTCCCGGTGTCCAGCTGTGCAACGCCCGCGGAGTGCATGAGGCCAGCACGGCCGAACTCGCGCTGACCCTGACCCTCGCCTCGCTGCGCGGTGTCCCCGACTTCGTCCGGGCCCAGCAACAGGAGCGCTGGGAGGGCGACTTCCGCCCCGCGCTCGCCGACAGGACCGTGCTGATCGTCGGTTACGGCGCGATCGGCGCGGCCATCGAGGACCGGCTCGTACCTTTCGAGGTGGCGCGGGTGGCGCGCGTCGCGCGCTCTGAGCGCACCACGGCGCGCGGACCGGTGCATTCGTTCACCGAACTGCCCTCCCTGCTGCCGCAGGCGGATGTCGTGATCCTGTCCACGCCTCTCACGGAACAGACGAAAGGCCTGGTCAACGCCGAGTTCCTGGCCCACATGAAGAACGGGGCCCTCCTGGTGAATGTTGCCCGCGGAGGCGTCGTCGACACCAAGGCACTGCTGGCGGAACTGGACAACGGCCGCATCACCGCGGCGCTGGACGTCACCGACCCCGAGCCGCTGCCGCCCGGCCACCCGCTCTGGCGCGCGCCCGGGGTCCTCATCAGCCCGCACGTCGGCGGCCCCACGTCGGCCTTCCTGCCGCGTGCGAAAAGGCTGTTGGTGGACCAGTTGGGGCGTTTCGTGAACCGGGAGCCATTGCGCAACGTGGTCCTTACGACAGGCGAGACGGACGACGCGTAATCCACTTCGGGCACCCTCCGCATTCCTTCGGAAGCGGAACGTGCTCGTGTTGCCGCAGGTGGTCACTGAGCGTAGAGGAACTATGTCCCTGAGTGACGAGACTGGTGTATCGTCCCCGACAGGGGCTGCGCCGCGCACCGTTCGGCGCCGGGGACGGACTTGAGACAGCGAGGGGGGCGACGGGCGATGCACGGCCTATGGACGAACGATCCGACGCGGCGGAGCCGCCGACGGCGGCCCTGGCGAGCTGCGACGCGGAGGCACCCGCACGGGAGCCACGGCGGACGCGGCGGTCACGGTCAGTACCGCAGGCACAGCAGCCGCAGAAAACACACCCACCCGACGCGGCGGGACCGGCGGGACACGGGAGCGGTGCTCACCGGGGAGACCCCGTGAGCACCCGCCCGTCCTCCGCCTCCACGCTGGACCCCACGCTCCGGGCCGCCAAGCCGCTGCCCGGACCGCAGTCGCCCGGTGGGCGGGCGTCCGCCCGAGGCCGTGGGAGCCTGCGGGCCCAGCTCGTCCTCGCCCTGCTCTGCGCGGCCTACGCCGTCGGTGCCGCGTTCGGCTGGGGCAATGAGCAAGTCGCCCTCGTCATGGGCGACTTCGGGCTCAGCGCCGCCGCAGCGGCCGCGGCCGTCTCCTGCTTCCGCTACGCGCGCACCCGGCGCAGCCGCTTTCGACCCGCCTGGCTGCTGTTCGCCCTCTCCTCCGCCATGGCCGCCCTGGGCAACGGCGTCTGGGGGTGGTACGAGGTCGTCCTGGAGCGGCCCGTGCCCGAGCCGAGCTACGCCGACCTGTTCTTCCTCTGCTTCGCGCCACCCGCCATCGTCGGCCTGCTGGTGCTGGCCAAGAGGCCCGTCACCAGGGCCGGCTGGGTCTGCCTGGCCCTGGACTCCTGGCTCATCGGCGGGTCCCTCGTCACCCTCTCCTGGAGCCTCGCGCTCGCCCAGAACGCCCAGCTGGAGGACTCCAACACCGCGCACACCGCGCTCTCGCTGGCCTATCCGCTGCTCGACATCGCCCTGGTCAGCATGGTGCTCGCGCTGCACTTCCGCCGCTCCTCGATGCACCGCTCCGCGGTCAACACGGCGATCGGCGCCCTCGCGCTCACCGTGATGTGCGACGCCCTGTTCACCTCGCCCCTGCTGCACACCAGCTACCAGTCCGGTCAGCTCCTCGACGCCGGCTGGTTCGCGGGCTCCCTGCTCCTCGCCTACGCCCCCTGGGCCGGCCAGCGGGGCGGGCAGGGGGACGAGGGCGGGCACGGGCGCGTGGTGCACGAACACATCCCCGGTCAGCGGCACGACGCGCACCCGGGCCACCGCCACGAGGCACAGCCCGGCCACCGCCATGACGTCGTGCAGGCAGGGCACGTCCATGTGCTCCTCCAGGGAGGAGGTCACAGTCGGTATCCGGCCACCCGCCCCATCGCCGGATCCCTGGCCGCGCTCACCCCGTACCTGGCCGCCGCCGTCTGCACCCTGGGCATCCTCTACAACGTCCTCAACGGCCGCAGCGTCGACCGCGTGGTACTGATCACCGCCTGCACGGTCGTGCTCGCGCTCGTCGTGCGTCAGGGGATCATGCTCCTGGACAACATCACGCTCACCCAGGAGCTGGCCCAGAAGGAGAATCACTTCCGCTCCCTGGTCCAGGGCTCCAGCGACGTCATCATGATCGCCGCGCCGAACGGCATCCTGCGCTACGTCAGCCCGGCCGCCGCCGGGGTCTACGGACGCCCCGCGGAGGACCTCGTCGGCAAGGAGCTGGCCTCGATCATCCACCCCGAGGACCTCGGCTGCGTCGTCCACGAGGTGCGCCGCTTCCTCGCCGCCAGCCCCGCCGAGGAGCCCACCACCCGCATCGAGTGCCGCTTCAAGTCCGGCGACGGAGGCTGGCTGAACGTGGAGTCCACGGTCAACCGCCACCACGGCGGCCTCATCTTCAACAGCCGGGACGTGACCGAAAGAGTGCGGTTGCAGGCCCAGCTCCAGCACAACGCCGAGCACGACCCGCTCACGGACCTGCCCAACCGCGCCCTGTTCACCAAGCGTGTCCAGCAGGCGCTCTCCGGCCGCCGCTCCTCCGACCGGGGCGTCGCCCTGCGCAACACGGCGGTCCTCTTCATCGACCTCGACGGCTTCAAGGCCGTCAACGACACCATCGGCCACCAGGCCGGGGACGAACTGCTCGTCCAGGCCGCCCGCAGACTCCAGGACGCCGTCCGGCAGGGGGACACCGCCTCCCGTCTCGGCGGCGACGAGTTCGCGGCCCTCATCGTCGGCGACGGCTCCCGGGACCGCGCCGCCCGGGAACAGCACATCGTGGAGCTCGCCGACCGCCTCAGGATCGCCCTCTCGCAGCCGTACACCATCGACGGCAACGACGTCCGGGTGGCCGCCTCCATCGGGGTCTCCTTCGCCGAGCCCGGCCTCGGCGCGGGCGAGCTGCTGCGCAACGCCGACCTCGCCATGTACCGCGCCAAGGCGTCCGGTAAGGGCCGCGTCGAGCTGTACAAGCCACAGATGCAGCAGGACGTCGTACGCAAGGCCGAGCTGGCCACCCGGCTGCGGGCCGCGCTGCACGACGGCGAGTTCATGCTGCTGAACCAGCCCGTGGTGGAGCTGGAGACCGGCCGGATCTCGTCGGTCGCCACGGCGGCTCGCTGGCGCTCCTCCCAGGGGGTGCTGTTCACACCCGCCGAGTTCCTGCGGGTCTCCGAGGACAGTGACAAGACCGCCGAGCTGGGCCGCTGGATGCTGGAGCAGGCCGTCGAGCAGGCCGCCGACCGTGTCAGCAACGGGCTGAACGTACCGGTCTCCGTCCGGATGAGCGCCCGGCGCCTGCTGGACCGCTCACTGCCCCCGGGCTCGCTGGAGGCGCTCCTGAGCCGTCACGGGCTGCCGTCCGGCTCCCTGGTCGTCGAGCTCTCCGACACCGAGCTGAAGTGCCCGCTCGACGAGCTGGAGCGCCGGTTGCACCATCTGCGGCGCCTCGGTGTCCGGATCGCTTTGGACGGCCTCGGCAGCGGCCACGCGGCCATCACGGCGCTGCGCCGTCTCCCCGTCGACGTGCTGAAGCTGGACCGGAGCCTCGTCGAGGGCATCGTGGAGTCCACCCGGCTGCACAAGATCACCCGGGGGCTGCTGCGCATCGCCGACGACCTCGGGCTCCAGTCCGTCGCCGACGGCGTGGATCTGCCCGAGCAGGTGATCGTCCTGCGCGCGATGGGCTGCACCCACGGCCAGGGCGCGGCCTTCTCCGGACCGCTGGACGAGTACCGGCTCCGCCGGGCCCTCTCCCTCGGGCACTACCCGGTGCCCGGAGGCGCCGCTGAACCCGCGTTCGCGGGTGGCGCGCGAGAGCCCGAGGGACGCGTCGGGGGTGAGCGGGCGTGGCGAGGCGCGGGGGTGTACACAAGTGGTGTACCCGCTGTCTACGGAGGCGGAAGTGCCCTTCGCTCACATAATGAGACTCCCGTCCCACCCGCTTGACACGTGGTGCGCGCGAGGGGGAGGGTCAGTGCCATGCGCACCCGAATCCTCGTACTTGGAAAGCGCGTCGGCTGAAGCTGGGACCCACCGGGCCATGATCCGGAATCCCCAGCGACCGTACCCGGCGCGCTCCCCTCGCTTGCCTCGTGGCAAGGAGGGGTTTTTTGTTGCACGGGCACCAGTCGGCGTTAGCCGCACACCGCACGAACCTCGCAAAACACCCTCAGCATCGAGAAGAGAATGCCGATGACCGAGCAGGCCACCGGGGCCCACCATCCGCAGCCGCGGCCCCGATCCGGAGGACCGACCACCCCCGTCGAGCACGTCACGGGTGCGCAGTCCCTCATCCGTTCTCTCGAGGAGGTCGGGGCCGACACGGTGTTCGGCATCCCCGGCGGCACCATCCTGCCGGCGTACGACCCGATGATGGACTCCAAGCGGGTGCGCCACGTGCTGGTCCGCCACGAGCAGGGCGCCGGCCACGCGGCCACCGGTTACGCGCAGGCCACCGGCAAGGTCGGGGTGTGCATGGCGACCTCCGGACCGGGCGCCACCAACCTGGTCACCCCGATCGCGGACGCGCACATGGACTCCGTGCCGCTCGTCGCGATCACCGGGCAGGTCGCGGTCAAGGCGATCGGCACGGACGCCTTCCAGGAGGCGGACATCGTCGGCATCACCATGCCGATCACCAAGCACAGCTTCCTGGTGACCAAGGCGGAGGACATCCCGCGGGCGATCGCGCAGGCGTTCCACATCGCCTCCACCGGCCGCCCGGGACCGGTCCTGGTCGACATCCCCAAGGACGTCCTCCAGGCGAAGACCACCTTCAGCTGGCCGCCCGCCATGGACCTGCCCGGCTACCGGCCCGTCACCAAGCCGCACGCCAAGCAGATCCGCGAGGCCGCCAAGCTGATCACCGCCGCCAAGCGGCCCGTGCTGTACGTCGGCGGCGGCGTCCTCAAGGCGCAGGCCACGGCCGAACTGAAGGTGCTGGCCGAGCTGACCGGCGCCCCCGTCACCACCACCCTGATGGCGCTCGGCGCGTTCCCCGACAGCCACCCGCAGCACCTGGGCATGCCCGGTATGCACGGCTCGGTGGCCGCCGTCACCGGCCTGCAGAAGGCCGACCTGATCGTCGCCCTCGGCGCCCGCTTCGACGACCGTGTCACCGGCAAGCTGGACAGCTTCGCGCCGTTCGCCAAGATCGTCCACGCGGACATCGACCCGGCGGAGATCGGCAAGAACCGCGCCGCCGACGTGCCGATCGTGGGGGACGCCCGCGAGGTCATCGCCGACCTGATCCAGGCGGTGCAGAAGGAGCACAGCGAGGGCGGACAGGGCGACTACAGCGCCTGGTGGAAGGACCTCAACCGCTGGCGCGAGACCTACCCCCTCGGCTACGACCAGCCGGGCGACGGCTCGCTCTCCCCGCAGGCGGTCATCGAGCGCATCGGACAGCTCGCCCCCGAGGGCACGATCTTCACGGCGGGCGTCGGCCAGCACCAGATGTGGGCCGCCCACTTCATCCAGTACGAGAAGCCCGCCACCTGGCTGAACTCCGGCGGCGCCGGAACGATGGGGTACGCGGTCCCGGCCGCCATGGGCGCCAAGGCCGGCGCCCCGGACCGGCCCGTCTGGGCGATCGACGGCGACGGCTGCTTCCAGATGACCAACCAGGAACTGACCACCTGCGCCCTGAACAACATCCCGATCAAGGTCGCCATCATCAACAACGGCGCCCTCGGCATGGTCCGCCAGTGGCAGACGCTGTTCTACAACCAGCGCTACTCCAACACCGTCCTGCACAGCGGCCCGGACGACGTCAACCCCAACGCCCGCGGCACCCGCGTCCCCGACTTCGTGAAGCTGTCGGAGGCCATGGGCTGTTACGCCATCCGCTGCGAGTCCCCGGACGACCTCGACAAGGTCATCGAGGAGGCGAACTCGATCAACGACCGCCCGGTCGTCGTCGACTTCGTCGTCCACGAGGACGCGATGGTGTGGCCCATGGTCGCCGCCGGCACATCCAACGACACGATCATGGCCGCCCGGGACGTCCGCCCCGACTTCGGCGACAACGAAGACGACTGAGAGCCGTAGGTAAAGGAACCCCACCATGTCCAAGCACACGCTCTCCGTCCTGGTGGAGAACACCCCCGGCATCCTGGCCCGGATCGCCGCCCTGTTCTCCCGCCGCGGCTTCAACATCGACTCGCTCGCGGTCGGCGTCACCGAGCACCCCGAGATCTCCCGTATCACCATCGTGGTGACGGTGGTCGACGAACTGCCGCTGGAGCAGGTGACGAAGCAGCTCAACAAGCTCGTCAACGTCCTGAAGATCGTCGAACTGGAGCCGGCCTCCGCCGTTCAGCGGGAACTCGTTCTGGTGAAGGTGCGCGCCGACAACGAGACGCGCTCCCAGATCGTCGAGATCGTCCAGCTGTTCCGTGCCAAGACCGTCGACGTCTCCCCGGAGGCCGTCACCATCGAGGCCACCGGCTCCAGCGACAAGCTGGCCGCCATGCTCAAGATGCTGGAGCCGTTCGGCATCAAGGAACTGGTCCAGTCCGGCACGATCGCGATCGGCCGCGGCTCCCGTTCGATCACGGATCGCTCGCTGCGCGCCCTGGACCGTTCGGCCTGACACGACGACACGGGCGGCCGACGACGCGCGGCCGCCCGTATGCCGAGACCCGCGGACCTTCATCCCGCCCGCCGTCATACGGTGGGACGCAACACCTGCACTCAAGGAGAGAACCCAAAGTGGCCGAGCTGTTCTACGACGCCGACGCCGACCTGTCCATCATCCAGGGCCGCAAGGTCGCGGTCATCGGTTACGGCAGCCAGGGCCACGCCCACGCGCTGTCCCTGCGCGACTCGGGTGCGGACGTCCGCGTCGGTCTGCACGAGGGCTCCAAGTCCAAGGCGAAGGCCGAGGAGCAGGGCCTGCGCGTGGTGACTCCGGCGGAGGCCGCCGCCGAGGCCGACGTCATCATGATCCTCGTCCCGGACCCGATCCAGGCACAGGTCTACGAGGACCACATCAAGGACAACCTGAACGACGGCGACGCGCTGTTCTTCGGCCACGGTCTGAACATCCGCTTCGGCTTCATCAAGCCCCCGGCCGGCGTCGACGTCTGCATGGTCGCCCCCAAGGGCCCCGGCCACCTGGTCCGCCGCCAGTACGAGGAGGGCCGCGGCGTTCCGTGCATCGCCGCCGTCGAGCAGGACGCCACGGGCAACGCCTTCGCGCTGGCCCTGTCGTACGCCAAGGGCATCGGCGGCACCCGCGCGGGTGTCATCAAGACGACCTTCACCGAGGAGACCGAGACCGACCTGTTCGGTGAGCAGGCCGTTCTCTGCGGTGGTACGGCCGCCCTGGTCAAGGCCGGTTTCGAGACGCTGACCGAGGCCGGCTACCAGCCGGAGATCGCGTACTTCGAGTGCCTGCACGAGCTGAAGCTGATCGTCGACCTCATGTACGAGGGCGGCCTGGAGAAGATGCGCTGGTCGATCTCCGAGACCGCCGAGTGGGGCGACTACGTCACCGGCCCCCGCATCATCACGGACGCCACCAAGGCCGAGATGAAGAAGGTCCTCGCCGAGATCCAGGACGGCACCTTCGCCCAGCAGTGGATGGACGAGTACCACGGCGGTCTGAAGAAGTACAACGAGTACAAGACCCAGGACTCCGAGCACCTGCTGGAGACCACGGGCAAGGAGCTGCGCAAGCTCATGAGCTGGGTCAACGACGAAGAGGCGTGATCCGAGGGGCCGGTCGCGGCGGGGTTCACCCGGTGCCGCGACCGGCCTCGTTCTCACGTCCGGGTGACCTTTCCGTGGTGGCGTGGGACGACGCCCCCGGCGCCACTACACTGCTGCACTACATACGCGTCAGGCCCACAGCGTCGTGCGTCTTCCACGCGGCCAAGCGACACCGGGGAATTCCGGGTGTCACTCCCCTCCACCGCCTGCGGCCGTCGGGACGGCCGTCCGCAGCATTGGACTTGTGAGGACTCACGTGAGCTCGAAACCAGTCGTACTGATCGCTGAAGAGCTGTCGCCCGCCACCGTCGACGCGCTGGGCCCGGACTTCGAGATCCGGAACGTCAACGGAGCGGACCGAGCCGAACTGCTCCCCGCCATCGCCGATGTCGACGCGATCCTGATCCGCTCGGCCACCAAGGTCGACGCCGAGGCGATCGCCGCCGCGAAGAAGCTGAAGGTCGTCGCGCGCGCCGGCGTCGGCCTGGACAACGTGGACGTCTCCGCCGCCACCAAGGCCGGCGTGATGGTCGTCAACGCCCCCACCTCGAACATCGTGACCGCCGCCGAGCTGGCCTGCGGTCTGCTCCTCGCCACCGCCCGCCACATCCCGCAGGCGAACACGGCGCTGAAGAACGGCGAGTGGAAGCGCAGCAAGTACACGGGCGTGGAGCTGGCCGAGAAGACCCTCGGCGTCGTCGGCCTCGGCCGCATCGGCGCCCTGGTGGCGCAGCGCATGTCCGCCTTCGGCATGAAGGTCGTCGCCTACGACCCCTACGTGCAGCCCGCGCGCGCCGCGCAGATGGGCGTCAAGGTCCTGTCGCTGGACGAGCTGCTCGAGGTCTCCGACTTCATCACCGTCCACCTGCCGAAGACCCCCGAGACGGTCGGCCTGATCGGCGCCGAGGCGCTCCAGAAGGTCAAGCCCTCGGTGCGCATCGTCAACGCCGCGCGCGGCGGGATCGTCGACGAGGCCGCGCTCTACTCGGCGCTCAAGGAGGGCCGCGTCGCCGGAGCGGGCCTCGACGTGTACGCCAAGGAGCCCTGCACCGACTCGCCGCTGTTCGAGCTGGACGAGGTCGTCTGCACCCCGCACCTCGGCGCCTCCACCGACGAGGCCCAGGAGAAGGCGGGCATCGCGGTGGCGCGCTCCGTGCGCCTCGCCCTCGCCGGCGAGCTGGTCCCGGACGCGGTGAACGTCCAGGGCGGGGTCATCGCCGAGGACGTCAAGCCGGGCCTGCCGCTCGCCGAGCGCCTCGGCCGGATCTTCACCGCGCTGGCCGGTGAGGTCGCGGTCCGCCTCGACGTCGAGGTGTACGGCGAGATCACCCAGCACGACGTGAAGGTGCTGGAGCTGTCCGCGCTCAAGGGCGTCTTCGAGGACGTCGTCGACGAGACGGTGTCGTACGTCAACGCTCCGCTGTTCGCGCAGGAGCGCGGCGTCGAGGTGCGGCTGACGACCTCGTCCGAGTCGCCGGACCACCGCAATGTCGTCACCGTGCGCGGGACGCTCGGCAGCGGCGAGGAGGTGTCGGTCTCCGGCACGCTGGCCGGGCCGAAGCACCACCAGAAGATCGTGGCCGTCGGTGAGTACGACGTGGACCTCGCGCTCGCCGACCACATGGTCGTCCTCAGCTACGTCGACCGGCCCGGTGTCGTCGGCACCGTGGGTCGCGTGTTCGGTGAGGCCGGGATCAACATCGCCGGTATGCAGGTCGCGCGGTCCGCGGCCGGTGGGGAGGCGCTGGCGGTGCTCACGGTGGACGACACCGTGCCCCCGGCGGTGCTTGCCGAGGTCGCGGAGGAGATCGGCGCGACGTCGGCGCGGTCGGTCAACCTGGTCTGAGGTCACTGTTCCGCCGGGGCGGGGCCTGGTCACCTGTGGGTGGCTGGGCCCCGCCTTTGGCGCCCCCGCCGCCCCTACCCGTCCCATCCTGAAGGGGCTGCGCCCCTTCGACCCCCATACGTCCCTCCGGTGGGAACTGCGCGAGAAGCCCCACCCACCCGCACCCGACAACGCACCGCACCCCGGAGGGCGTGCGTGGGCGTGCCAGGATGGCGGCGTGGCTCAGAGCATCGTTCACGCGCCGTTCGTCGGGCGGGACACAGAGATGGCCCGGCTGCGGGACGTGCTGGACCGGGCCGGCGGGGGTGAGCCCCGGGCCGTGCTGGTCGCGGGGGACGCGGGGGTCGGGAAGAGCCGGACCCTCGCGGAGGCGGCGGCCTACGCGACGCGCAACGGCACCGTCGTGTTCACCGGCCACTGCGTGGACCTCGGCGACGTCGGTCTGCCCTATCTGCCGTTCACCGAGATTCTCGGCGCACTGGCCGCGGACGAGCGGTTCGCTCCGCTCCTTCAGGCGCACCCGGCGACCGGCCGCCTCCTCGGCGGCGGAGCGGACGGCGGGGACCGGCTCCAGCTCTTCGAGGGCGTCGCCGCGCTGCTGACGGACCTCACGAGCACGACGCCCGTCCTGCTCGTGCTGGAGGACCTGCACTGGGCCGACCAGTCCTCGCGGGACCTGCTGCGCTTCCTGCTCAGCCGGGCCGTGCTCCAGCGGCCCACCCCCGGCGCCCCGGTCCACCGGCTCGCCGTCTTCGCCTCGTACCGCGCGGACGATCTGCACCGTCGCCACCCGCTGCGCCCCCTGCTCGCCGAGCTGGTGCGGCTGCCCGCCGTGGAACGGCTGGAGCTGAGGCCGATGCCGGACACGGAGGTGGCCCGGCTGGTGCGCTCGCTGCGCGCCGAGCCGCTGCCCGAGGCCACGGTGGGCCGGATCGTCGAGCGGGCGGAGGGCAACGCCTTCTACGCCGAGGAGTTGCTGGCCGCGACGGCGGACGAGCCGGGCGCGGTGCTGCCGAGCGGGCTGGCCGATGTGCTGCTGATCCGGATCGAGCAACTGCCCGGCGCGGCCCAGCAGGTGCTGCGCACGGCGGCGGTCGCGGGCCGCAGGGGCGAGCACGACCTGCTGCGTGACGCCGTGCAACTCCCCGACGACGAGCTGGAGTCGGCGCTGCGCGAGGCGGTCGGCCGCCAACTGCTGCTGCCGGGCGAGGGATCGACGTACGAGTTCCGGCACGCGCTCACCCGGGAGGCCGTCTACGCGGATCTGCTGCCGGGCGAACGGGTCCGGCTGCACGGGGTGTTCGCCAAGCTGCTGGCCCGCAGGGGGAGGGCGGGGGAGAGCGCCGAGCGCGCCCACCACTCACGCGAGAGCCACGACCTCGCCGACGCGCTGACGGCGTCCGTCGAGGCCGCCGACCACGCGCACGGCGTCGGGGCGCCCGCCGAGGAACTGCGGCAGCTGGAGGGCGCACTGGAGCTGTGGTCGTCCGTGGACGCCGGGGCCCGGCCCCGGGACCTGGACACGGTGACCCTGACCCTGCGCGCCTCGGCCGCCGCCGCGCGCGCCGGGGAGAACCACCGCGCGGTCTCCCTCTCCCGCTCGGCACTCGCCGGAGCGGGCCCGGACGCCGACTCCGAGCTGGCCGCCCGGGTGCGCTACACGCTCGCCGGTGACCTGATGCGCGTGGACCATCTGGAGGCCGCGTTCCGGTACAGCAGCGAGGCGCTGGCGATGATCCCGGTCGAGCCGCCGTCCCGTACCTGGGTGTGGGCGGCGGCCACGCATGTGATGGCGGCGCGGTACGTGGGGCAGGACGAGGAGGCCGGGCGGGTGGCCGGGGAGGCGCTGGACGTGGCCGAGCGGCTCGGGCTGGCCGACGCGCGGGCCGACCTGATCATCTCCGTGGTGGGCCTCGACCCCCGGACCAACCGGCGTACGGCGCCGGGCCGGGCGCGGCTGTGTGACGCCCGTGACCTGGCCCGTGGCGCGGGGAACGTCCCGGTGGAGATGCGGGCCCTGTTCAACCTCGCCGTCGGCTGTTTCGAATCCGGCGACCTCGACGCGTGCCGGGCCTGGCTCGCCGAGGGGCTGGAGCGGGCGGGCCGCGCGGGCCTGCTCTCCTCCCCGTATCCGGTGGAGATGCGCTACCTCCACTCCCTGTGCCTCTACACCCTGGGCCGCTGGGACGAGTGCGTCCGCTCGGCCGCCGACGCCGACCGGCTGCCCGCCGACGCCGGATACGCGGTCGGTCCCGCCCTGTACGTCGCCCTCGCCCGGGGCGACGAGAGCGCGGTCGACCGGGCACGGGCGCTCCTGGAGGGGCGCTACGACTTCATGGCGGCCCTGGTCGCGGGCATCACCCTCGCCGAGGCGGCGCTCCTGCGGCGCGATCCCCACGGCGCCGTCGCGCAGTTCCGCAAGAGTGTCTCCCTCCTCACCGAGCAGGTCGGGGCCCGGCCCGACGCGACCGTCCGGCTCGCCGCCCTGGCGCTCGGGGCGGTCGCGGACGCGGTGGCCGAGCGGCGGTCGGCCGGGGACGAGGAGGAGGTGCGGCGCTGGGCCGCCACGGGGGAGGAGCTGGTGCGGGCCGCGCGGGACACAGCAGCCGTGGGGGAGGACGGCGCTGGGCAGGGGCCGGAGGGGCTGGCCTGGCTGGCGCGGGCCGAGGCGGAGTGGACGCGGGTGCGGACCGGTCCCGAGGTGGAGGTCTGGCGCCGGGCGGTGGACGCGTTCGCGTTCGGCGATCCGTACGAGTCGGCCCGGGGCCGGCTGCGGCTGGCGGAGGCGCTGCTGGCGGCGGGGGCGCGGGAGGAGGCGGCGGCCGAGGCCCGCGTGGTCGCGGAGACCGCCGACCGGCTGGGCGCCGTGCCGCTGCGGGCCGCCCTGGACGCGCTGGTGCGGCGGGGGCGGTTGGGCGAGGCGCAGGGCAACGGGGACGTGCCCGCCCTCACCGCGCGGGAGAGCGATGTCCTGCGGCTGCTCGCGCTCGGCCGCACCAACCGGCAGATCGGCGAGGAGCTGTTCATCACCGGGAAGACGGCGAGCGTCCATGTGTCCAACATCCTGGCCAAGTTGGGGGCGGCGAGCCGTACGGAGGCGGTGGCCATCGCCTACCGGCAGGGGCTGATCACCACCGGCTCGCCGACCTGACCCACGGCTCGGCTCCGAGGACGCGTTGCCCGCGCGGGACCGGGGCGGCGTCGCCTAGACCGCGGTGGACCCGTCCGGTACGAGCCGCCCGGCGCGCATCTCGATCGAGCGGTCCGCGAAGTGGCGTACGACCGCGCGGTCGTGGCAGATGAAGAGGTACCCGAGGTTCAGCTCGTCCTGGAGGTCGGCGAGCAGGTTGAGGACGCCGGCCCGGACGGAGGGGTCCAGGGCGGACACCGGCTCGTCGAGGACCAGCAGACGCGGCTCGGACGCCAACGCCCGTGCGATGCCGACCCGTTGGCACTGACCGCCGGACAGCTCGTGCGGGAAGCGGTCGCCGAGGGCCGGGTCCAGACCGACCCGGTCCAGGAGCCCGGCGACCCGGTCGGGGCCGGTGGCGTCCCAGCGGCCCTGCACGCGCAGGGGTTCCGCGACCGCCTCGCGGACGCGGTGGCGGGGGCTGAGCGAGCCGTACGGGTCCTGGAAGACCGGCTGCATACGGGGCCGGAGCGGGCGCAGCTCGCGTTCGGAGAGCGACGTCAGCTCCCGTCCCTCGAAGCGGACCTCGCCGCCGTCCGGGCGGCGCAGCCGGAGCACGGCGGCGACCGTGGAGGACTTTCCGCAGCCGGACGGGCCGTTCAGCGCCACGGTCTCGCCCGCGGCCACCGTGAAGGACACCCGGTCGACGGCGGTGACCGGGCCGTAGCGGACGACCAGGTCGCGCACGTCGAGCAGGGGGGTCTGCGGGTTCACACGCGCTCCAGGAACAACTCGGTCGCGGGGTGCGGGACTTCGTCCCAGCGGTGGCAGGAGACCTCATGGCCGTCCCCGGCCGCCCACGGCCGCGGTTCCTCGCGGCGGCAGCGGTCCTCGACGAGCGGACAGCGCGGGGCGAACGCGCAGCCCGGCGGGCGGGCGTCGGGGGCGGGAGGGGACCCGGGGATGGAGGGCAGCCGCCGGCGACGACGACCGGCGGGGCGCGGACGGTGGCCGCTGCCGCTGCCGCTGCCGCTGCCGCTGTCGTCGTCGTTGCCGTGGTCGTCGGCGTCGTCCGGTGGCAGCGACGCCAGCAGGCCCGCCGTGTACGGCGCGCGGGGGCGGCACCACACGGTCGCCGCCGGGCCCTGTTCGACCTGGCGTCCGGCGTACATGACCAGCACGCGGTCGGCGTGCTCCCGGACCACTTCCAGGTCGTGGGTGACCAGCACGAGCGCGGCACCGACGGCCTCCCGCTGTGCGGCGAGGACCCGCAGCACCTGTTCCTGGAGTTCCGCGTCGAGCGCGGTCGTCGGCTCGTCGGCGACCACCACGTCCGGTTCGTTGATCGTCGCCATGGCGATCACGGCCCGCTGGCGCATCCCGCCGGAGTACTCGTGCGGATACGCCCGCGCCCTGCGCCCGGCGTCGGGGATGCCCACCCGATCGAGCGCGTCGACCGCCCGGGCACGGGCCTCCTTGCGCGAGACGCGCGCCACCGACCGTACGGCCGCGGCGAGTTGGTCGCCCACGGGGTGCACGGGGGAAAGCGCCGACAAGGCGTCCTGGGGGACCAGGGCGATACGCCGGCCGCGCTGGGCGGCGAGGTCGGTCTCCCCGCGCAGCCGTACGGTGCCGCTGCTCGTCGCGCCCTCGGGCAGCATCCCGAGCAGCGCCCGGGCCGTGAGGGACTTGCCCGCGCCCGACTCGCCGACCAGGGCGAGCACTTCGCGCGGCCGCACGTCGAAGGACAGCCCGCGCACGGCCTCGACCCCGCCGAACGCGACCCGCAGCCCGCGGACCGAGAGCAGGACGTCGGAGGCGGGCGGCGCGTCCCCAGGCGGCGCGTCCGTGGGCGGCACGTCAGACCTCGGTTGCGGCTTCAACGGATGCCTTTCCCTTCGTACGGTGCGTTCGGCCGGGAGTGCGCGTGCGCCGCGCGCCCGTCCTCGACCGTGCGTACGCCGCGCCCGACACGGCGAGAGCGGCCAGCAGGGCGAGGGCGACCGCCGGTGCCAGGGCCGCCCACGGGGCGCGTTCCACGTACGCGCGGGACTCGTCGAGGAGCAACCCCCACTCCGGCGTGGGCGGTTGGGCCCCGAGGCCCAGGAAGCCCAGTGAGGCGAGGGCCAGGGCGATGCCCGGCAGACGCAGGACGGCGTGGCGGGCGACGGGGGCGGCGACCGACGGGAGGACATGCCGGGTGAGGATCCACCACGGGCTCGCGCCGATGGCCCGTTGGGCGGTCAGGAACGCGGACGCACGGACCTCCTGCACCAGCGCCGCCGCGTGGGCGGACAGGGCGGGCCAGGAGATCAGGGCCACGGCGAGGGCCGCGCCGCCCGTGCCGGGGCCGGCCGCCGCGGCGACGAGGATGCCGACGATCACCGGGGGCAGCGCGTTGGCGATGTCCGCCGCGCCCGCCGCGACCCGGGGCAGGAAGCCGAGTGCCAGGGAGACGAGCAGGCTCAGCGCGCAGACCGCCGCCGCCGTGCCGACCGTGGCGGCCGCGCCGTGGCCGAGGCGGGCCAGGACGTCACGGCCGAGCCCGTCCGTGCCGAGCGGGTGCACCCAGGACGGCCGGAGGAGACGAGCGGTGGTGTCCACGGCGTACGGGTCGCGCAGCAGACCCCAGCCGATGGTGACGAGGAGGACGGCCGCGAGGGTCAGCGGTATCGCGGGGTGGGCGCGGACCGGCCGGGCCGGCGGCAGGGTGAGGCCCGCGTCGCGCAGCGCCGGGCCGAGGAGCCGGCGCCGGACGAGGGCGGCCAGGGCGCCCGCGACCAGGCCCAGGGCGAGGAGGGCGAGGACCGCGCCCTGGAGGAGGGGGAGGTCCTGGGACTTGGCCGCGCCCAGTGCGGTACGGCCGATGCCGGGCACCGCGAAGACCGTCTCCACGGCGACGGCGCCGCCGGTCAGGCCCACGGCGGCCATGCCGAACTGCGGTACCAGGGGCGGCAGTACACGGCGCAGCGCGGCCGCCGAGACCCGGGCCCGGCCGACGCCCGCGCCCCGCCACAGCTCGACCCAGCGTTCGTCGAGCACGGCGGGCAGCGCGTCCGCGACCAGGCGGCCCAGCAGACCGCCGGCCGGGACACCGAGGGCGATCGCGGGCAGCACCAGATACTCCGGGCCCGCCCAGCCGGACGTGGGCAGCCAGCCCAGCCAGACCCCGCAGACCAGCAGCGCCACCGTGGCCAGCAGGAACTCGGGGACGGCGGCGAGCATCGCGGCGAACGCGCCGGCCGACCCCCGGCCCCGGACGAGGACCGGGGCGATCAGTGCTCCGGCCAGCACGAGCGCGACGGCGAAGGCGGTGCCCATCAGGGCGAGGGAGACCTGGAGGCCGGAGACCACCGAGGGCAGGACGTCCGTGCCGGACACCCATGAGGTGCCGAGGTTGCCGCGCACCAGCCCGGAGGCCCAACTGCCCAGCAGGGACAGGGGACCCGAGCCCAGGCCCAGGTCCTCGCGTATCGCGGCCAGCGCCTCGGGGGTCGCCTCCTGCTCGGCCGACCGGGCTCGCAGCACGGTCAGCGCGGGATCACGGCCGGACAGCCACGGCAACAGACCGACGACGGCCAGCACACCGAGAAGACAGCAGAGACGGGTCAGCCCGGCGGCCCCGACCAGCGCCCTGGCGAACCGCCGCGCCCGCCCGGTCCCGCTCACTCCGGCCCCTCGAGCCCACCGAACGGCCCCGACCGCCTCGGCGGCGCTTCGGACGTCGCGTGTTCCGGCGGTCGGTTCGCCTGCGGACGTGCTCATTTGATGTACGTGTCCGCCGTGACCAGTTCCCGCTCGCGCGGGTCGTGGGCCGCGTCCACGACTCCGGACGCGTCGCCCTGGATGACGCGCTCGTGCAGCATCGGCACGGCCGCGTCGGTGGTGAGGACGGCGGCCTCCGCGTCGATGACGGCCCGGCGGCGGGCGTCACCGGCGGCGGCGTCGGCGGCCCGGTCGAGGGCCGTGTCGACGGTCTTGTCGGCGAGCTGGGAGATGTTGAAGGAGCCGTCGGAGGCGAAGTCGCTGTAGAGGTACGCGGCCGGGTCGCCGGAGTCGAGGACGGTCGCCCGGGAGAGGATGAAGGCGTCGAACTCGCCCGCGAGCGCGTCGGACTCGATGTTGGCGTACTCGCGCACGTCGAGCTTCACCTTGAACCCGGCCTTCTGCAGCTGCTGTTGCAGCGTCGCGGCGACCTCGGGCAGCTCGGCGCGGTCGGTGAAGGTGCCGATGGTGATCGACTTTCCGGACGGGTCACCGGCCTTGGCGCGCTCGACCGTCGAGCGCAGGTCGGCGGCCCAGGGCAGCGCCGGCCCCAGCAGTCCCTTCGCCACGTCGGCGCGCCCCTCGTACACGCCCTCGACGATCGACTCGGCGTCGACGGCCTCGCGGGCGGCGGCGCGCAGCGAGGCGTCCTTGAACACGCCCTTCTCGGTGTTCAGATAGAGGGTGTTGGTGCGCGGCATCGGGACCTCGGTGATCAGGTCCTGGTCGAGCACGGCGGCCTGCGACACCGGGACCGCCTCGACGATGTCGGCCTCGCCGCTGCGCAGGGAGGCCGCGCGGGCGGTGCCGTCCGGCACGAACCGCACGTCGATGCCGGGGGCCTTGGCCTTGTCGCCCCAGTAGCCGTCGTAGCGGTCGAGGGCGGCGGATGCGGTGCCGTTGACCTCGGTCAGCTCGAAGGGACCGGTGCCGGCGCCCAGCGGGTTCACCGTCTTCCCCTTGTACGCCTTCGCCGCGAGGATCGACAGCTGCGGTGAGCTGAGGCGCTGCGGGACCAGCGGGTCCTCGACCGCCGTGGTGACGGTGACGGTGTCGCCGTCGGCCTTCGCCGTGAGGTCCACGCCGTCGAGGATGCGGGGCTTGGGGGAGGCGGTGGCCGCCTCGGTGAGGGAGTTGACGACGGCCTCACCCGTCAGCTTCGTACCGTCGTGGAAGGTCACGCCCTCCCGGATGGTGAAGGTCCACTTCTTGCCCGAGCGCTTCCACTCGGTGGCGAGCGCGGGCTGTGCGTCGCCCTCCGCGTTCAGCTTCACCAGGGTCTCGGCGGTCGACCAGCGCGACAGCTTGAACGCGTCGTCGGAGAGCGGGGACAGGCCCGAGCGGGGCGGCTGCATCATCGCGATCCGTATCCGCTTGCCCTCGCCGCCCGCCTCCTCGGGGCCCGCTGCCGAGAAACAGCCCGTGAGCAGGGCCGAGGTCGCGGTGGTGACCGCGGTGAGCGGGACGAAACGGGCCGGGACGCGCACGGGACACTCCGAGTAAAGGCGTGGTCAAAGATTCAACGTGCCTGACCGTAGCACGATGACAATCATTTTCAGAAGCGTGGTTTTGCGCCACCACGATGCCGCCACGCGACCCCGAACACACAGGCCGGAGGGTGTTGTCAGTGCCCCCTGTCATGGTGGGGCCGTGGACGACGAGACCTTCTGGGACCTGATCGAGGGCTGCCGCCGGGCGGCGGCCGGCCCCGACGAGCGGCTGGAGTGGCTGCGCGAGCGGCTGGCGGGCCGCACCGAGCCCGAGATCCTGGGGTTCCAGGCGGGCCTGGACCGGGTGTTGACCCCCACCCTCACCTGGGACCTGTGGGGCGCCGCCGACCGGATCATGGGCTGGTGCTCCGACGACAGCTTCTTCTACTTCCGGCTCTGGCTGGTCGGCCTGGGCCGGGAGGGGTTCGACAGCGTCGTCCGCGACCCGGACGCCCTGGCCGACGTGCCCGCCGTGCGGCGGCTCGTGGGCCGCTCGCCGGACGTCTGGGACGAGGACGAATGGCTGGAGTGGGAGGAGTTGGACTACGTCGCCGAGGGAGCCTACGCACGAGTCACCGGCCGCGCGGCGGACGACTTCTACGCCGCCATGGAGAGCCTCGGCGGTGACGACGACGAACTCGCGGACCCGGCCGGCGCACGCTGGGACGCCCGCGAGGACGCCGAGTCGCACCGCCGTCTGCCCCGCCTCAGCGCGCTGTTCCCGCTCCCCGCGGCGAGTTGACGCCCGCCGGCTCTCCCGTCGAGCCGACGCTTACCGGCTCTCCCGTCGAGCCGACGCCTGCCGAAGGCCTCATGGACGCTCCCCAAAGGCCTTAGAGCCGGGCGCCCTTCAGCGCCATGTGCAGCAGCAGGCGGTCCTCGCCGTCGGTCAGGCGCAGGCCCGTGAGCTGCTCGACGCGGGAGAGGCGGTAGTAGAGGGTCTGACGGTGGATGCCCAACTCGGCCGCCGTCCGCCCGGCTTGGCCCGCGTGGTCGAGGAAGGCCTCGGCGGTGCGGGCGAGTTCACGGTGGGCGGGGGTGAGGAGGGTGCGGACGGCCGGGTCCTGGGGGAGGCCGGGAGGCAGCGAGGTCAGCAGCCGGTACGGGCCGATGGAGCGCCACTCGGCGATCGGACCCAGCCGCGGCTCAGCCAGCGCCGCCCGGGCCGCCGCCGAGGCCTCCCGCCAGTCGGTGCCCAGTTCGGCGAGGCCCGCGCGGGCCCCCGAGACCCCCGCCGCCGCGTGCGCGCCCGCGCGCTCCAGCAGCCGGGCGGCCGCCGTGAGCGCCGGGGCCGGCACGTCCGCCGAGCGCAGCCGCACGAGCAGGGCGAGGCCCTGGTCCGCCTCGTCCCACGGCACCGTGCACAGGGCGGTCGCCCCCGGCACCGTACGGAAGGAGGGGGCGTCGTCGGGGTCGGCGGACGGCCAGGGCGCCACGCACACGAGCGTGTGGACGCCGTCGCCGCGGGGGCCGAGGGCCGCGCGCAGCTCCGCCACGGCCATGTCGCGCTCCCAGTCAGGCCCGGCGGTGAGCACCGCGCGCAGCTCCCGGGTGAGGTCGGCGCCGGCCTGGGCCTCGTCCGCGAGGAGGGCGCCGATGCGGGAGGCCACCGCCATGGCGGCGGACAGCTGGGCGTCGGTCGGGCCCGGGTCGCCGTCCAGGAGCCAGACGTAACCGAGGACGACCCCCCGATGGCGTACCGGGAGACAGACCCGCCCCCGGAGCACCCCGGCCTCCGGCGTCGGGGGGATCCGGACCGGGCCCGTCGCGCGGGTGATGCCGAAGCCCTCGAACCACTCCCGTACCGCCGTCGTCGAGCGGCGGGTCAGGATCGAGCGGGTGCGGACCGGGTCCAGGGCCGAGGGATCCAGCTCGCCCTCGCTGTCGTAGGCGCCGAAGGCGATCAGCTCGAAGTCGCGGTTCTCCAGCGTCGCCGGGGCGCCGAGCAGCGCGGAGATCTCGTCGACGAGGTCCTGGTAACCACCCAGGGGGCGGGGCGATGCGGATTCCGGCGTCACGCGGGCATTCTTCCGCACGGACCGGCCTTCATACATCTGTCTGAGATCTGCGGCACGGATACGTGACAGCTGTCGATGGTCGGCGAACGGAGGGATCCTTAGGTTTCACGGTGGTTCTATCTGCTGGTCTGTGGAGGTGCCCCGTGCTGGGTCCCGTGATTCTCGCCGCGTCGCGCAGCGACCGGATGCGACGTCTGATCTCGGCGGCGCCCGTGACCAAGCAGGTCGTCGACCGCTTCATCCCCGGTGAACGCGTCGACGACATCGTCCCCGTCATCCGTGAGCTCACCGGCCGCGGTCTCGAGGTCACGATGGACGTCGTCGGCGAGGACATCACCCGTCCGGAGCAGGCCGCCGCCGCCCGCGACGCCTATCTGGAGCTGATCGACCGGCTGAAGGAGCTGGAGCTCGGCGAGCGCGCCGAGATGTCCGTGAAGCTCTCCCTCTTCGGCCAGGCGCTCGCCGGCGGCCACGAGCTGGCCCTGGCCAACGTCCGCCCGGTCGTCGAGGCCGCCGCCGCGATCGGCACGACCGTCACGCTCGACGCCGAGGACCACACCACCCTCGACTCGATGTTCGCCATCCACGACGAGCTGCGCCGGGACTTCCCGCAGACCGGCTGCGTCATCCAGGCCTATCTCTTCCGCACCGAGGCCGACGCCCGCCGCCTGGCCGCCGCCGGCAGCCGGGTGCGGCTGGTGAAGGGCGCCTACAAGGAGCCCGCCGACGTGGCCTTCCAGCAGAAGGCCGAGATCGACCACGCGTACGTCCGCGTCCTGAAGATCCTCATGGACGGCGAGGGGTACCCGATGATCGGGTCCCACGACCCGCGCCTGATCTCCATCACCCAGGAACTCGCCCACCGCGCCGGACGCAAGCTCGACGAGTACGAGTTCCAGATGCTGTACGGCATCCGCGGCGACGAGCACCTGCGGCTGGCAGCCGAAGGGCACCGGATGCGGGTCTACACCGCGTACGGCACCGACTGGTACGGCTATTTCATGCGCCGCCTCGCGGAGAAGCCCGCCAACCTGCGGTTCTTCCTCCGCGCCATGGTCAGCAAGGGCTGAGCCCCACACAACGGCTCGCCACACACCGCTCAGTTAGGAGTTACGGAACCCATGGACGCTGTGACCCAGGTCCCCACCCCCGTCAACGAGCCGGTGCACGGCTACGCCCCCGGCTCGCCCGAGCGTGCCCGGCTGGAGGTCAAGCTGAAGGAGCTGGCCGAGAACCCGATCGACCTGCCGATGACCATCGGCGGCGAGAAGCGGATGGGCGGCGGCGACCGCTTCGACGTGGTGCAGCCGCACAACCACAAGGCCCGCCTCGGCACCTACGCCGACGCGACCCGGCAGGACGCGCAGGACGCCATCGACGCGGCCCTCGCCGCCGCGCCCGCCTGGCGGGCGATGTCCTTCGACGACCGCGCCGCGATCATCCTGCGCGCCGCCGACCTCCTCGCCGGCCCCTGGCGCGAGACGCTGGCCGCCTCCACCATGCTCGGCCAGTCCAAGACCGCCCAGCAGGCCGAGATCGACTGTCCCTGCGAACTGGTCGACTTCTGGCGCTTCAACGTCAAGTACGCCCGTGACCTGCTCGCCGAGCAGCCCCCGGCCAACTCGCCCGGTGTGTGGAACCGCCTCGACCACCGTCCGCTGGAGGGCTTCGTCTACGCGATCACGCCGTTCAACTTCACGGCCATCGCGGGCAACCTGCCGACCGCCCCGGCCCTCATGGGCAACGTCGTGGTCTGGAAGCCGAGCCCCACCCAGACCCACGCCGCCGTGCTGCTCATGCAACTGCTGGAGGAGGCGGGCCTGCCCAAGGGCGTCATCAACCTCGTCACCGGCGACGGCATCGAGGTGTCGAACGTCGCCCTGGAGCACCGCGACCTCGCCGGGATCCACTTCACCGGTTCGACCAAGACCTTCCAGTACCTGTGGAAGACGGTCGGCGCGAACATCGAGAAGTACCGGTCGTACCCGCGCCTCGTCGGCGAGACCGGCGGCAAGGACTTCGTGGTCGCGCACCCGAGCGCCGACCGTGCCGTGCTCAAGACCGCCCTCACCCGCGGCGCCTTCGAGTACCAGGGCCAGAAGTGCAGCGCGACCTCCCGGGCCTACATCCCGGCGTCGATCTGGAACTCCGGGTTCAAGGAGGAGTTCGCCGCCGAGGTCGAGTACCTGACCATGGGTGACGTCACCGACCTGTCCAACTTCATCGGCGCGGTCATCGACGAACGCTCCTTCGCCAAGAACAAGGCCGCCATCGACCGCGCCAAGTCCGACCCGACCTGCACGATCGTCGCCGGCGGCTCCTACGACGACTCGGTCGGCTACTTCGTCCGCCCGACCGTCGTCGAGTGCGCCGACCCGGCCAACGAGGTCTTCACCACCGAGTACTTCGGCCCGTTCCTCGCCGTGCACGTCTACGAGGACGACCGCTACGAGGAGATGCTGACCCAGATGGAGTCGGTGTCGGCCTACGCCCTGACGGGTTCGGTCGTCTCGGGCGACCGCGCGGCCACCGCGTACACGATGGACAAGCTCCGCTACGCGGCCGGCAACTTCTACGTCAACGACAAGTCCACCGGCGCCGTCGTCGGTCAGCAGCCCTTCGGCGGCGGCCGTGCCTCCGGCACCAACGACAAGGCCGGCGCCCCGCAGAACCTGATGCGCTGGACCCTGACCCGCGCCATCAAGGAGACGCTGGTCCCGCCGACCGACTACACGTACCCGCACATGGGCTGACACCGGCCACCGTCGCGGCGCCCGGCCCCTCCCGTCATGGAGGGGCCGGGCGCCGCCGCGTTCGGGGAGATCGAGGAAACCGCAGGTCAGTGGGGTGTGACCCATTCCACCGTCTCAGATAGTAGGAAGTCCGACTAATTGTGGAGACAGATGCGCTCCGCTCACCTAGCTTTGTAGGAGCCGAACGTCTCGCTCGATCCAGCGAATGGCGGTCGTGAGCCGGAGCCCTAGGCAGGCAACCCCTGCGGCCCCGCTCCCCGCCCCTTCCGGCGTCTCGTAACCCTCCCGTTTCCGTACTCCGGATTGCCTCGAAGGAGTCGATTCCCCATGGCCGAGACGACCGTCCGCCGCCGAGTCCGTCACGTTTCCCGGACCACCGAGTCCGACCGCAAGAACGCCGCAGCCGCTCTGCAGCGCGCCCTCGACCGCCGGGACAACGGCGGCTCCACCGGGCACTGAGCCGCCCGCGCGCCGGGCACTTCGGTGCCCCCTCCAGCCGGGAGCCGCACCCGTTCGGGGTGCGGTGCGGCCGTGAGCGGACGTCTCACGCGCCGCGCCGCACCTCGAAGTGGTCGACCCGGTCGCCGTTCTGCGCCAGCGCCGACACCTTCAGGGCCGGCCGCGCGCCGCCGACCGCCTCCACCGAGAGCAGCGAGAACCCCCGGTAACGCACCCGCGACCACTCCACCGTCTCCGTCTTCGCCCTGCGGGACTTCGTCCACGCGAACGTCTCGACGGCGTCGTGACGGGTCACATGTCCCTCGTAGCTCTCCTTCACGCCGGACGGGAAGCCGTACAGATCCCGTCCGCCGCCGCCCGCCGTGACGTACACCGTCCCGTCCCGGGTCGGGTCGGTGGACGCGCCCACGGGCACCGGCCTGCCGACCTCGCCGTCCTTGACGGCGTCGGTCCGCTCGTAGACGTGGTTGTGGCCGTTGATCACCAGATCCACCTGGTGCTTCGCGAACAGCGGCAGCCACGCGTCGCGGACACCGCCGTCGGAGGCGTGCGAGGAAGTCGAGTAGACGCAGTGGTGGAAGAAGACGACGACGAAGTCGACGCCCTTCGCGGCCCGCAGCTCCTTCAGCTTCGCGTCCAGCCACTCGGTCTGCCGGCCGCCCGAGTAGCCGAGGTTGGCCGGGATCTCGTACGAGACGTCGTTCGCGTCCAGCGCCACGAAGCCGACGTTGCCGTAGGTGAAGGCGTACACCCCCGGCGCCGAGCGGGGGTCGAAGCCGTTGTCCGGGAGGGACCAGCGGGCGAGCTGACCGCCGTAGCCGTCCGGTGAGTACCAGGCCTCCATGTCGTGGTTGCCGGTCGTCACCATCCACGGCACGGACCTGGCCACCGGCTCGTTCTGCTTCAGGAACAGGTCCCAGAACCCGGGGTCGTAGCCGTCCGACTCCACCCCCTTGCCGTTGCCGTCGGCGTAGCAGATGTCGCCGGCGTGCAGGTGGAAGGCGGGCTTCTGGCGGACGATCAGGTTGTCGTTCGCCGCCGCGGCCTTGCCGACGCCCTGGTCGCCGAACGCGGTGAACACGAACGTCTCCGGTGCGGCGGGCGCCGTGCGGAAGGTGCCGATCGTGGAGCGGTGGGCCGGGGCGGCCGGGTCGAAGCCCTCGTGGCCGACGCCGTAGTAGTACGTCGTGCCGGGACGCAGGCCGTCCAGGGCCGCGTGCAGGTAGTACTGCTCCAGCTCCAGCCGCACGCCCTTCACCCCCGGTGTGTGCAGGTCGCGGACCTCCGCCTCGACCTTCCGGGTCAGCTCCTCGGGCTTCAGGCCCACCCGCAGATACGGCTTCTTCACCGCGAGCGGCACCTGCCAGGAGACCCGCATCTGTGTCTTCGGGTCGGCGCCGAACGCCAGATGACGGCCGAAGGGGGTGACGGCGGAGCCGGGCGCCTTGGAGGTGGCGGGGGAGGGGGCTGACGTCGTCGCGTTCGGCGAGGCCGACGAGTCGGAGCCGCCGCAGCCGGTCAGCACCCCGCCTGCGGCAAGGGAGCCCGCCGTCACCAGGGTGCGGCGCCGCGACAGCTTCGTGCGCAGGTACTCGTGCTGCTCGGCCATGCTCATCCGGCGCGCGAGCTGCGGCGGGATGCCGAAGTCGAGGACGGGGGGTCCGGGGGGTGTCCCCCTGGAAGGGTGGGTCATGCTGTCGAACTTCCCAGCGAATCCCAACACCCGCCCCCCGTACGGGTGAACGCGTGGTGACGTGTGGGCAGCGTCACCCGACCGGGCGTCCGTATCGCGGACAGCCCGTGTCATCCCGTGGGACAAGGAGTACGGTGCCGTCATGTCTCGCAGCCTCAATCTCGCAGTGATCCCCGGTGACGGCATCGGTCAGGAAGTCGTGGCCCAGGGGCTCAAGGTCCTCTCCGCCGTCCTTCCGCAGGATGTGAAGCTGGAGACCCAGGAGTACGACTTCGGCGCCAAGCGTTACCACGCCACCGGTGAGACCCTCACCGACGCCGACCTCGACGCACTGAAGCGGCACGACGCGATCCTGCTCGGCGCGATCGGCGACCCGAGCGTCCCCTCCGGGGTCCTGGAGCGCGGCTTCCTGCTCAAGCTCCGCTTCGCCTTCGACCACCACGTGAACCTGCGCCCGTCGAAGCTGCTCCCCGGTGTCGCCACCCCG
This sequence comes from Streptomyces caniscabiei, assembly GCF_014930365.1. Lineage (GTDB taxonomy): Bacteria > Actinomycetota > Actinomycetes > Streptomycetales > Streptomycetaceae > Streptomyces > Streptomyces caniscabiei. The sequence continues at coordinate 138,228 of NZ_JABXWI010000010.1, forward strand.
CTCGCCGGTGAGCCCGAGATCGACTTCGTCGTGGTCCGCGAGGGCACCGAGGGCCCGTACACCGGCAACGGCGGCACCATCCGCAAGGGCACCGAGCACGAGGTCGCCACCGAGGTCTCCGTCAACACGGCCTTCGGCGTCGAGCGAGTCGTGCGGGACGCGTTCGCCCGCGCCCAGGCCCGCCCGCGCAAGAAGCTCACCCTCGTCCACAAGAACAACGTGCTGACCTTCGCCGGTCACCTGTGGACGAACATCTTCAACAAGGTGGCCGAGGAGTTCCCCGAGGTCACCACCGACTACATCCACGTCGACGCGGCCACGATCTACCTGGTCACCGACCCGGCCCGGTTCGACGTGATCGTCACCGACAACCTCTTCGGCGACATCATCACCGACCTCGCCGCGGCCGTCTCCGGCGGCATCGGCGTCGCGGCCTCCGGCAACATCAACCCCTCCGGCGAGTTCCCGTCCATGTTCGAGCCCGTGCACGGCTCGGCCCCGGACATCGCCGGCCAGGGCAAGGCCGACCCCTCCGCCACGGTCCTCTCCGTCGCCCTGCTCCTGCGCCACCTCGGCTATGAGGCCGAGGCCGCCCGCATCGAGGAGGCCGTCTCCGCCGACCTCGCGGAGCGCGTCGGAAAGCCGGCCCGTTCGACGGCCGAGATCGGCGACGCCCTCGCCGTACGAGTAGCCGGCTGACCCGCCGCGCCACTCGAATCCTTCGAAGCCGCCGGGTCGCACCAGCACCCGGCGGCTTCCGCATGGCTTCCCCATGGTCCCGCCGGGTGTCACCATCATCCCTGGGTCGCATTCACGCCGTTTTCGTCCGCCGACTCCGCTTGCGATAATCGAACGCGGAGCCGCCGAATGAGGCAATGCTCGGACGTCCTAGCACTCGCCACCGGCAGTGCGGGCGTGAGCGCGGCCCGTCACACACAACCGGTGAAGGACAACCACTCATGACGACGCCCACGATCGAGCTCAAGCCCTCGGCCTCGCCACTTACCGACGCACAGCGCGAGGCGGTCCTGGCCGACCCCGGGTTCGGCCGCCACTTCACCGACCACATGGTGGTCATCAAGTGGACCGAGGGCCGTGGCTGGCACGACGGCCAGCTCGTTCCGTACGCGCCGCTCTCCCTGGACCCGGCCACCATGGTCCTGCACTACGCGCAGGAGATCTTCGAGGGCCTGAAGGCCTACCGGCAGCCGGACGGCTCCGTCGCCACCTTCCGCCCGGAGAAGAACGCCAGGCGCTTCCAGGCCTCCGCCCGCCGGCTCGGCATGCCGGAGCTGCCCGTCGAGACCTTCATCGAGGCCTGTGACGCACTGGTGCGGCAGGACCAGGCCTGGGTCCCGGCCCACGGCGGCGAGGAGTCCCTCTACCTGCGCCCCTTCATGATCGCCACCGAGGTCGGCCTGGGCGTCAAGCCGGCGAACGAGTACCTCTTCCTGGTGATCGCCTCCCCGGCCGGCGCCTACTTCCCCGGCGGCGTGAAGCCCGTCTCCATCTGGGTCTCCGAGGACCACGTCCGCGCGGTGCCCGGTGGCATGGGTGACGCCAAGACCGGCGGCAACTACGCCGCCTCCCTCCTCGCCCAGGCCGAGGCGGCGGCCGAGGGCTGCGCCCAGGTCTGCTACCTCGACGCGGTCGAGCGCAAGTGGGTCGAGGAACTCGGCGGCATGAACCTGTACTTCGTGTACGGCGACCGCATCGTCACCCCCTCCCTCACCGGCTCGATCCTGGAGGGCGTCACCCGTGACTCCCTGCTGACGGTCGCCGCCGACCTCGGCTACGCCGCCGAGGAGGGCCGGATCTCCATCGACCAGTGGCAGGCCGACTCCGAGAGCGGTGCCCTCACCGAGGTCTTCGCCTGCGGTACGGCCGCCGTCATCACCCCCGTCGGCACGGTCAAGCGCACCGGCGCCTCCTGGCAGCAGTCCGGCGGCGAGCCCGGCCCCGTCACCCTCAAGCTCCGCGAGGCGCTGCTGAACATCCAGCGCGGCACGGTCGAGGACAAGCACGGCTGGATGCACGAGCTGGGCTGACACCGCCCGTAGTTTTCCGGGGGCCGCCGGAACTCTTCGAGGCCGCCCGAAGTCCACCAGGGCCGCCGCGGACACCGCGTCCGCGGCGGCCCTGCCGCGTCCTCGGGCAGCGACATTCAGAGTGCCGCTCAATCGCGCCTGCTCGACGGGTTCTCCATCCATGTGGCCATCGGACTGCGGGGCACGGACCGCGACCAGATCCTGTCCCCCGTACGGGAGTTCCTCGACGAATCACTGGGGTGAGGGCGACACGCGAACCTCCGGTCGGCCCCCGCGTCCTCGCGGTGCCCCGTCACGGCCACGCCGTGGTGTTCACCCCCCTGGGTGGCGGCGGGGTCGCCCACGCCACCAACCCCGTCGCGGCCGTGTTCACCCGACGGGGCCGCTGACCGCCGGTCCCACGGACCAGTGCACAGGGGGACCAGACCTTGTACGCCCGCACACGCACCGCGCTCGCCGCCGCCCTCGTCGCGGCGGCCGTCGCCCTGACCGGGCCGGCCTCGACCGCCGCGCCCGGCGCTCCGCGCACCGAACCGATCAGCGTCACGCCCGGAGGGAAGGCGGGGGACAGCGCCTCGGAGCACGTGGTCATCAGCCGCGACGGCCGCCACGTGGCCTTCTCCTCCACCGCCACGGACCTCGTCCCGGGCAAGCCGGGCGGCGTCTTCGTCCGCGACCTGCGCACGGGGAGGCTGGAGCGCGTCGCGGCCGGCGCCGCCCCGGCGATCAGCGCCGACGGACGGTACGTCGCCGTCGGCAGCACCTTCCGACTGCACGACCGCCGCACCGGCCGCATCGAACGCCTCGACACCGGCCTCCCGGACGGGTTCACCCCTTCCGGGGAACTCTCCCTCAGCGCCGACGCCCGCTACGCCGTCTTCGTCGCCTCGGCCGACGAGGGCCACGTCGTCTTCCTGCGCGACCGGGACCGGGGCACCACCGAGCGGATCAGCCACCCGAGGCCGACCTGGGAGCCGCGCGACGCCTTCGCCCCGACCGTCAGCGACGACGGCGAACGGGTCGTCTACCAGTACACCTACGCGAACGGGCCGCGCGGCGACGACTGGGCCGACATCTGGATGCTCGACCGCGCCACGGGCGAGCGCACCCGGATCGACCGCTCCCACGACGGCTCCCCGACCGAGCGGGAGTCCCTGGAACCGTCGATCAGCGGCGACGGACGCACGGTCGTCTTCGAGTCCCGGGACACCCGTCTCGTCCCGAACGACCGCGACGGCAGCTGGAACGTGTTCGTGCACACCGTCGCCACCGGCAAGAACCGGCGGCTGCACGCCGCCCACGGCGGACCGCGCAACGCCCACACCCGTAACCCCGCGGTCAGCGCCGACGGGCGCCACGTCACCTTCACGTCATGGGTGGAGGAGCCGGGCGGCGGTTCGCGGCACCCGGTCCACCTGCGGGACCTGAAGCGGGGCACCACCGTCCTGCTCACCCCGGACCCCACCGGCGGCACGGCCACCGCGTCCGTCGAACCGGGCGCGATCGCCGACGGCGCCGGCCGGGTCGCCTTCACGTCCGGGGACCCCGCCCTGATCCCGGGCGGCGACACCAACGACGCCCTGGACGTCTTCGTACGCCACACACGGTGACCACGAGGTGATCAGCGCGCTGTTCGCATCCTGAGACGGACGGTGAGCACGGGGACGGTCTGTGCCAGACTGCCCCCGTGCTCTCGTTCGCCATGATTATTGGCAGCAGGCGCGCCGGTCCGCAGTGACCGCCACGTACGACCAGGTACGGGCGGACACCGTCGTCCTCGACCCGCGCGCAGACCTCTCGCACCCGCGAGGGGTTTTTCGCTTTTCTGGCCCACCTTCAGCCGGGAGCGCAGCGCGAGGGACCATTGGGGGCGGTGGAGCCGGTCATTCCGGTACAGACCGAGATCCAGCGGGATCCAACAGCAGGAGCCTTGACACCATGACGGAAACCAGCGAACTCGACGACTCGTTCCACGTCTTCGACACCACCCTGCGCGACGGTGCCCAGCGCGAGGGCATCAACCTCACCGTCGCGGACAAGCTGGCCATCGCACGGCACCTGGACGACTTCGGCGTCGGCTTCATCGAGGGCGGCTGGCCCGGCGCGAACCCGCGCGACACCGAGTTCTTCGCCCGCGCGCAGCAGGAGATCGCCTTCAAGCACGCCCAGCTGGTCGCGTTCGGCGCCACCCGCCGCGCGGGCGGCAAGGCGAGCGAGGACCCGCAGGTCAAGGCGCTGCTGGACTCCGGCGCCCCGGTGATCACCCTGGTCGCGAAGTCCCACGACCGTCATGTGGAACTCGCCCTGCGCACCACCCTCGACGAGAACCTGGAGATGATCCGCGACACCGTCTCCCACCTGCGCGAGCAGGGCCGCCGGGTCTTCGTCGACTGCGAACATTTCTTCGACGGCTACCGGGCCAACCCCACGTACGCCAAGGCCGTCGTCCGCGCCGCCGCCGAGGCCGGCGCCGACGTGGTGATCCTCTGCGACACCAACGGCGGCATGCTCCCCGCCCAGGTCCAGGCCGTCGTGGCGACCGTCCTCGCCGACACCGGCGCCCGTCTCGGCATCCACGCCCAGGACGACACCGGCTGCGCGGTCGCCAACACCCTGGCCGCCGTCGACGCCGGCGCCACCCACGTCCAGTGCACCGCCAACGGCTACGGCGAGCGCGTCGGCAACTCCAACCTCTTCCCGGTCGTCGCCGCCCTGGAGCTGAAGTACGGCAAGAAGGTCCTCCCCGAGGGCGCCCTGCGCGAGATGACCCGGATCTCCCACGCCATCGCCGAGGTCGTCAACCTCACGCCCTCCACGCACCAGCCGTACGTCGGTGTCTCCGCCTTCGCGCACAAGGCCGGCCTGCACGCCTCCGCGATCAAGGTCGACCCGGACCTGTACCAGCACATCGACCCCGAGCAGGTCGGCAACACCATGCGGATGCTGGTCTCCGACATGGCCGGCCGCGCCTCCATCGAGCTCAAGGGCAAGGAACTGGGCGTCGATCTCGGCGACGACCGCGAACTGGTCGGCCGGGTCGTCGAGCGCGTCAAGGAGCGCGAACTGCGCGGCTACACCTACGAGGCCGCCGACGCCAGCTTCGAGATCCTGCTGCGCGACGAGGTCGCCGGCAAGCCGCAGCGGTACTTCCGCACGGAGTCCTGGCGGGCCATCGTCGAGGACCGCCCCGACGGCAGCCACGCCAACGAGGCCACGGTCAAGCTGTGGGCCAAGAGCGAGCGCATCGTCGCCACGGCCGAGGGCAACGGCCCCGTGAACGCGCTCGACCGCGCTCTGCGCGTCGCCCTGGAGAAGATCTACCCGCAGCTCGCGAAGCTGGAGCTGGTCGACTACAAGGTCCGCATCCTGGAGGGCAAGCACGGCACCAACTCCACGACCCGGGTGCTGATCTCCACGACCGACGGCACGGGCGAGTGGTCCACGGTGGGCGTGGCCGAGAACGTGATCGCCGCGTCGTGGCAGGCGCTGGAGGACGCGTACACGTACGGGTTGCTGCGTGCGGGGGTCGAGCCGGCGGAGTAGGTCCGGGGGTGGCCAGGTGCACCGCCGGGTGCGGGTGAGTGGGGGTTGCCCACGCAGTTCCCCGCGCCCCTGAAAAGCACGGGCTGCGCCCCGTGCTTTTCAGGCCCGCGGGGCCGTAGTCTTTCAGGCCCGCAGGGGCCTGGTCTTTCAGGGGCGCGGGGAACTGCGCGAGAAGCCCCCACCCACCCGCACCCGACAACGCACCCGACAACGCACCCGGCCTCCCGCCCCTACGGCGGAGCCGTCAGCACGCCCCCTCGGCCAGCTCCTCGAACTCGTCCGCCCCCATGACCCGATCGTCGGCCCACACCTCACCCCGCTCCAGCCGCCCCAGATCCGCCGCCGTGAAGCTGACCTCACCGTTGGCCTGGTCGTCGGTGTGCCCGTAGAAGACGAACGCGTACGTGTGCCCCGGCAGCAACCGCTGCTCCCCCCTCGCCTCGGCCTTCCACGCGGCCGGCGGCGAGAAGAGCGGGAACTCCACGTCCCCCGACCACGCGCCGTCCGTCTCCCAGACGGTGGTGTCCGCGTCGTCCGCGGCGGGCTTCTCCTCGTAGGAGCCGGCCCAGCCCTCGACCATCGGCTGCGCATAGGTGTCGTCGCCGCACGGCCGCACCAGCACACGCGGCGTCCCGTCGCCGTCCACCGCCACGGCGGCCAACGGCAGGATTTCCGGACTGCAACCGCTCAGCACCACCGACGCCGCCAGCACACCGGCCGCACCGAGAACTCTCCGCAACATCCCGCTCGCCCCCCGTCTCCCTGTCGCCCTGCGTGACCCGCCCCTCCCGAACGGTTGTACAGCCACCTCGACGCCCACCCAAGTCGACGGACGACTCCCATCAAGTCACAAAGCGGATAAGGGAGGGCCGTCACCGGAGCGGTACCGGTTCTCCGTACCCGCATTGATCGGATCGTCCGTTTTCGTGACGATCGAGGTAGCTTCGAAGTATGAAAGGCGTACCGGGTCGACGTCCTCTCCTCCTCCGCCTGCTGATCGCGCCGCTCGCCGCGGCGGCCCTGGCGGTGTTGTCGGTCGGTGCGCCGAGCGCCCACGCGGCCACCGACCTGTCCACGGTGGCCGCGGCCCTGCGCGAGGCCCCCGTCTATGTCGACCCGGCCGCCACCGACCTCCTCTCCGAGGCGGACGCCGAGGCCCTCGCCGACAAGATCGAGGACGCGGACGAGCCGATCTTCGTGGCGGTCCTCCCGGCCGGCTACCCGACCGAGGACCTCTTCCAGAACCTCCGCACCGAGACGGGCGTGACCGGCCTCTACGGCGTCCGCCTCGGCGACCGCTTCGACGCCCGGGCCGACAGCAGTGTCCTGAGCCAGGAGACCGTCGCCAACCTGGTCACGGCCGTCCAGGGGGCCGGCGACCCGAAGGCCCAGCTCAACGACTTCGTGGACGACGCCCTGCGCAGCAACCCGGGCGGCTCGGCCCCGTCGAGCTGGAGCGACGGCGCGGGCGCGGGCGTGGACGTGGGGACCCTGGCCGCGACGGGCGTGGTCCTGGCGGCGGGCGGCGTCGGCGCGTACGCGCTGGTCCGCCGCAACCGTCGCCGCAAGGAGGAGGAACGCCGCGAGGCGCTGGCCAAGCTCGCCGTGGTGGTGGACGAGGACATCACGGCCTTCGGCGAGGAACTGGAGCGCCTCGACTTCCACCCCGCCGAGGCGGGCGCCGACGACGCGATGCGCGCCGACTACGAACGGGCTCTGGACGCCTACGAGAAGGCCAAGTCCCTCATGGCGGCGACCACCCGCCCCGAGGAGGTCCGCACGGTCACCCAGACCCTGGAGGACGGCCGCTTCTGCCTGGCCCAGCTCGCCGCCCGCAGGGAGGGCCGCCCCCTGCCGGAGCGCCGCTCCCCCTGCTTCTTCGACCCCCGCCACGGTCCGTCGGTCGCGGACGTCCTGTGGGCCCCAGGTGTCGGCACCGCACGCGAGGTGCCGGTCTGCGCCGCCGACCGGGCCCGCCTCGCCGACGGCCAGGACCCCATGGTCCGCGAGGTGGAGACGGTGTCCGGCGCCCGCCGCCCCTACTGGGACGCCGGCCCGGCCTACGGCCCCTGGGCGGGCGGCTACTTCGGCGGCGGCCTCCTCCCCGGCCTCCTCGTCGGCACCATGCTCGGCAGCATGATGGCCACCCCCTCGTACGCCGCCATGTACGGCTCCGGCTACGGCGACTTCGGCGCGGCCTCCGGCTACGGCGGCGGGGACGTCTCGGGCGGCGACTTCGACACGAACGACTTCAGCGGCGGTTTCGGCGGTGGGGACTTCGGCGGAGGCGGCGACTTCGGGGGAGGCGGCGACTTCGGCGGAGGTTTCTGAGACCGCGGGTCGGCTTCTGAGACCCCGGCCGGCTTGTGTGACCCCGCCCCGACGCGGACCGGCCGCACGGCGCGAACAACGGTCCGTGAGCCGCAAGCCGCGGACAACGGCCGGTGAGCAGGTACACGAGCACGGGCCCGGCGCTGGGAGCCGCCGGGCCCGTGCTCGTCGTACGGAAGCGGAGCGGTGCCTCGCTCAGAGGGTGGCCGCGGCCGACGCGATCTGGGACGCGAAGGTGGACACCTCGGTGTAGACACCGGGGGCGTTGGGCTGGGCGCAGCCTATGCCCCAGCTGACGATGCCGACCTGGATCCACTGGTTGGCGTTGTCCCGGCGGAACATCGGACCGCCCGAGTCGCCCTGACAGGTGTCGACGCCACCCGCCGCGTAACCGGCGCAGATCTCCTCACCGGCGATGAGCCCGCTGTAGCCGCTGTAGGAACGGCAGGTCGCGTCGCTCACGAACGGCACGGTCGCCTTCAGCATGTACCGCTGCTGGGCGCCGCCCTGGGTCGCCGCGCCCCAGCCGGCGACCGTGAAGGTGCCGGAGTTGTACGCGGTGGTCGTGGCGATCTTCAGCGTCGGGAGGTTGATGGGCGAGGCGAGCTTGATGAGCGCCCAGTCCTTGCCGTCGCCGTTGTAGCCGGGGGCCCGGTACACCTTGGTCGAGCGGACCTGGACCCGGCCGCTGGTGCTCTGCAGGTCCACGACGCCGGCCGTGGCCGTGATGCCGGTGTTGTTGCCGGTCGCGCCGACACAGTGCGCGGCCGTGAGCACGATCTGCTGCGTGTACAGCGCGCCGCCGCAGCCCATCGACAACCGGACCATGAACGGGAACTCGCCCTGCGCGGCCCGCGTGCCGCCGACCACGGGCGCCGGCGCGGCCGTCGCCGTCGACAGGGGCTGCAGGCTGGCGATCGCGAGCGCGGCGGCGCCGACAGCCGCACATCTCTTCAGGGCGGTGATGAGTCGCTTCAACGTGATGCCTTCCGTGGGGGGTTGACATGCGATGAGTCGTTCGATGACGCGTACTGCCGAACCGCAAACATGACGCAGGCATGCCAATAAGGCGCCAGGAAATCACCTTGGATGGCATGCCCAGGTCAATTTCTGTTGCAGGATTATGAGAACGCCGAAACCCCCCGCACAAGAGGCGCGAACCAGCCAGCTTCATTGCCGACCGAGGAATCGTCCCGGGGAAAAGGGAGTGCGGCCGCGCTGGAGGAGTGCGCACACTGACCCGGTGATCGACATCTCACCGGAACTCGTACGCGCCCTGGTCTCCAGCCAGTTTCCGCAGTGGGGGGATCTTCCCGTCAGAGCCGTCGACCGGCAGGGATGGGACAACCGGACCTTCCGGCTCGGGGGCGAACTGACGGTTCGGCTGCCGAGCGCGGAGGGGTACGTGGCCGCCGTGGCCAAGGAGGACCGCTGTCTGCCCGAGCTGGCCCGGCATGTGCCGCTGCCCGTGCCGGAGCCGGTCGCCGTCGGGGCGCCCGGGGCGGGGTACCCGTTCGCGTGGTCGGTGCGGCGGTGGCTGCCGGGGGAGACGGTCGAGGTCGCGACGGGCGTCGACCGGACGCGGCTCGCCCGTGATCTCGGCGACTTCCTCACCCGGCTGCGCGAGGCGCCGGTCGGACGCGGCCCGGCCGCCGGACGGCACTCGTACTTCCGCGGCTGTCATCCCAGCGTCTACGGCGACGAGGTCGAGGCGGCCCTGGAGCGGCTGGCGGACTCCGTCGACGTGGCCGCCTGCCGGGCCGTGTGGGCGCAGGCCCTGACGTCCGCCTGGCCCTCCCCGCCGACGTGGTTCCACGGTGACGTCTCGGTCGGCAACCTGCTCACCACGGACGGGGTCCTCTCCGCCGTCATCGATTTCGGCTCCTCCGGCGTCGGTGACCCCGCCTGCGACCTCGTGATCGCCTGGAACCACTTCACCGCCGAGGAACGGAAGGTCTTCCGCGAGGCCGTCGGCCTCCCCGACGACGCCTGGCGACGGGCCCGGGGCTGGGCACTGTGGAAGGCCCTGGTGAGCACGGCGGGCCTGTCCAGCCCGGACCCGGAGGGACGACAGCGCCGAGTGCTCGACCAGGTGATGGAGGACGCGGTCGTCCAGCACCGGGAGCCCTCCAGGACCGCGAGGACCATCCAGCGCCACGAGGGACATCTAGGACCGAAGCCGTCCTAGATGCTGTCTACCGTGCGGGTATGACCGCTCCCGAAGCCCTGGAAGTCCACGCCTTCCCCGACGCCGACCACCTCGACGCCTGGCTGGCCGCGCACCCCGCCCCGTCCTCCGGCGGCCTCTGGGTCAAGGTCGCCAGGAAGGGGGCCGGGATCCGTTCCGTCGGCGCCGGGGAGGTCAATGACGTCGCCCTCTGCCACGGGTGGATCACCGGGAGCCGCCGCCGTCTCGACGCTTTGTACTTCCTCCAGCGGATCACCCCGCGCCGGCCGGGCGCCGACTGGTCGATGGTGAACGTGCGGCGGGTGGCGGAGCTGACCGCCGCCGGGCGGATGCGGTCCGGTGGTCTCGCGGAGGTGGCCGCCGCACGGGCGGACGGCCGGTGGGCGGTGGCGTACGAGTCGCAGAAGAACGCCGTCGTCCCCGACGCCCTCGTGGCCGCGTTGGCGCGGAACCCCCGCGCGAAGGCCGCCTTCGACGGACTCGGCAGGACGGAGCGGTACCTCGCCATGCTCGGCGTGCTGCGGGCGCGCACCCCGGATCAGCGCGAGGCTCGGTCGGCCGCGGCGGTGGAGAGGCTGGAGGCGACGGTGACGGCGACAGCTATGGCGACGGCGGCACCGGAGGAGGCGGGCCCCGGACGCGCCGCACCCCCGCCCTCCTGCCCATCGGGCAGTCGAAGAGCGGGGGTGCTCAGCGGTGCGTCGGAGACGCGTGGCGTCGCCGGCGAAGCCGTCACGCGTTGCGGATCGCCGAGATGTCGAAGGTGAGCTTGATCTTGTCCGACACCAGGACGCCGCCGGTCTCCAGCGCCGCGTTCCAGGTCAGGCCCCACTCGGAGCGCAGGATCTCCGCCTTGCCCTCGAAGCCCACGCGCTCGTTGCCGAAGGGTCCTTGGCGGCGCCGTTGAACTCCAGATCGATGGTGAGGGGCTTGGTCGTGCCGAGGATGGAGAGATCGCCGGTGATGCGGTAGTCGTCGCCGCCGAGGGCCTCCGCCTCGGTGGAGCGGAACGTCATCGTCGGGAACTCCTCCGTCTTGAAGAAGTCCGCGCTCTTCAGGTGACCGTCACGGTCGGCGTTGCCGGTGTCGATGCTCTCCATCTTGACGTCGATGGAGGCGGTGGACCGGGACGGGTCCGTGCCGTCCAGGTGCAGGCTGCCGGAGAAGTCGAGGAAGGAGCCCTTGACGTTGGTGACCATGGCGTGGCGGGCCGTGAAGCCGATCGTGGTGTGGGACGCGTCGATCGCGTAGTCACCGGTCAGCGCGGCGAGGTCGGGGTTCACCGCGGAGACGGTCGCCGGGGTGGTGGCGGTCTCGGTGGTCGAGTTGGTGCGGCCGAAGATGCCCATGACGTGCTCCTTGAGTGATGTCGTTCAATGTTCAACGAACTGAACACGGCCCACCGTAGACCTATTCCGTTCAATTTTCAACCGTGTCGGTTCGGTGATCGTCGTGTCACGCGTTGTTGATCCCGCCGCGCCCGAGTGATAGACGGCATGGGCATGACCCCCACGCGCCGCACCCTCCTGCTCGCCGCCGCGACCCTGGCGGCGGCGAACGCCCCCAGCCCCTCCGCACGCCCCGGAACGCGCGCCGCCGCGCACGCCGACGACGAGTACGACAGCCTCCGCCACCGCTGGCTCACCATCGCGCTCGGCGAGGGCTACGACCCGGCCGCCGAGCCCTACGCCACCCGTCTGCGCGAGACCGGCGACCTCGCCCACGCCTTCCGCGCGGCGATGGCGCCCACCCCGAACTCCCTCTGGCCGGGCCACCGCTTCGACCCGCCGGCCGGCATCACCCAGAGCTACAGCCGTCTGTGGACGATGGCCCAGGCGTACGCCCAGCCCGGCACCGGCCGCACCGGCGACGGCACCCTCCTCGCCGACGTCCTGCGCGGCCTGGACCACCTCACCACGACCGTCTACCACCCCGGCACCACCCGCTACGGCAACTGGTGGGAGTGGCAGATCGGCAGCCCCCGCCTCCTGCTGGACATCGTCGCCGCCCTGTACGACGAGCTGACCCCCGCCCGCCGGGCCGCCGCCTGCGCGGCGATCGACCACTTCATTCCCGACGCGATGCTCCGCGACTACACCGGCACCTCCACCGGCGCCAACCGCGTCGACCTCTGCCGCTCCGTGGCCCTGCGCGGCATCCTCGGCCGCGCCCCCGAGAAGATCGCCCTCGCCCGTGACGCCCTCTCGCCCGTCTTCCCGTACGTCACCCGGGGCGACGGCCTTTACGCCGACGGCTCGTTCGTCCAGCACACCTGGGTCGCCTACTCGGGAACGTACGGGCAGGTCATGCTCGACGGACTGGGCCGGCTCTTCGCCCTGCTGACCGGGTCGAGCTGGGCGGTCACCGATCCGAACCGGCAGCTCGTGCTCGACGGCGTGGAGCGGGCCTACGCCCCGCTCATCCACGACGGATTGGTGATGGACAGCGTCAACGGCCGTGCCATCAGCCGGGGTTACCTCAAGGGCGACGACCGGCACATCATGCGGAGCGACCACTTCCACGGACACGGCCTCATCGCCGCGATCGCGCTCCTCGCGCTCGGCGCGTCCGCCGCCGAGCGCGAGCGGTGGCACGGGCGGTGGCACGGGCGGATCAAGGGGTGGATCGAACGCGACACGGTGACACCGATCCTCACGGCGCGCCAGTTCGGCGTCGCGGACCTGGCCCGGCTGCACGCCGTCGCCGCCTCCCCGGTCGCCGCCGCGCCCGAACCGGTCGGCCACCGCCTCTTCCCGGCCATGGACAGAGCCGTCCACCGCCGGCCCGCCTTCACGGTGAACATCGCCATGGCCTCCGACCGCATCGCCCACTACGAGTGCGGCAACGGCGAGAACCCACGCGGCTGGCACACCGGTTCGGGGACGACCCTGTGGTGGGCCGACGGACACGGCGACCAGTACACGAACTGGTTCTGGCCCACCGTCGACTGGTACCGCCTCCCCGGCACCACCGTCTCCACCAGGCGGCTCGCCGACCGGGAGGGCGGCGAATGGGGCGCGCCGAAGCCCGCGGTCCGCTGGGTCGGCGGGACGACCGACGGCGAGTACGCGGCCGTCGGCCAGCACCTCGCCGGGCTCGGCTCCACCCTCCGGGCCCACAAGTCGTGGTTCTGCGTCGCGGACGCCGTCATCTGCCTCGGGGCGGGGATCAGCTGCGCGGACGGGGTGCCGGTGGAGACGGTGGTCGACAACCGGAACCTGGGGGAGACCACCGCCACGGCCCCCCGGGCCCTGCTGCGGGGCCGACGCTGGGCGCACCTCGCGGGCCACGGCGGCTGGGTCTTCCCCGAGGCACGGACGGACGGCGCCCTGCGCACCCTGCGCGAGGACCGCACCGGCGCCTGGTCCGACGTCAACACGGGCAGTACGACCGAACGCCGCACCCGGCGCTGGCAGACCCTCTGGCTGGACCACGGCACCGATCCGGTGAACGCCGGCTACGCCTATCTGCTCATGCCCGGAGCCTCCCGCCACGCCGTCGAGGCCCGTGCCGCCGACCGGCGCTGGTTGTCGATCTACGCCAACGACAGCACGTGTCAGGCCGTCCACGTCCCCTCGCTGGGGCTGTTCGGCGCGAACTTCTGGCAGCCCGGTACGGCGGGCCCGCTGACGGCCTCCGCCGGGACGAGCGTGCTGGTCCGCCGGCGGGGGAGGACCGCTACCCTCTGCGTGAGCGAACCGCCGCGCACGGGCGAGCCGATGGAGATCACCTGGAACGGCCCGTTCCGCGGGGTGGGCCGGGCGGACGACACGGTCGAGGTGCTGGAGTCGGCACCGGGACGCCTACGGCTCCGCGTCACGCCCGGCACGGCCTGCGCCACCCACACCTGTGACCTGACTCTCCCCTGAGGGAGAGCGGCGCTTTTGTGTGACCCCTACAAGCCGCGCACCCCCTGAGCAGTCGGTTCGACTGCATGCCGACCAGGTTCTGTTCAGGGGTACCAGGAAAACACGCCGGAGACTGTACGGAGTCGACGGACCGCTTTCCTCGCTCGGCTTCGTAAGGTCACTACATGACCGTTTTGGATGAGGCACCGGGTGAGCCGACGGACGCGCGCGGGCGAGTGGCCGAACTGCACGAGATCCGTGCCCAGGCGTTGGCCGGCCCCAGCGAGAAGGCGACCGAGGCGCAGCACGCCAAGGGCAAGCTGACCTCCCGGGAGCGCATCGAGCTGCTGCTGGACCCGGGTTCGTTCAACGAGGTCGAGCAGCTGCGCCGGCACCGGGCCACCGGATTCGGTCTGGAGGCCAAGAAGCCGTACACCGACGGTGTCGTCACCGGCTGGGGCACGGTGGAGGGCCGTACGGTCTTCGTCTACGCCCACGACTTCCGCATCTTCGGCGGCGCGCTGGGCGAGGCCCACGCCACGAAGATCCACAAGATCATGGACATGGCCATCGCGGCCGGTGCCCCGCTGGTCTCGCTCAACGACGGCGCGGGCGCCCGTATCCAGGAGGGCGTCTCCGCCCTCGCCGGGTACGGCGGCATCTTCCAGCGCAACACCAGGGCCTCGGGTGTCATCCCGCAGATCTCGGTGATGCTCGGTCCGTGTGCGGGCGGCGCGGCCTACAGCCCCGCCCTGACCGACTTCGTCTTCATGGTCCGTGAGACCTCGCAGATGTTCATCACCGGCCCGGACGTCGTCAAGGCGGTCACCGGCGAGGAGATCACCCAGAACGGCCTCGGCGGCGCGGACGTGCACGCCGAGACGAGCGGCGTCGCGCACTTCGCGTACGACGACGAGGAGACCTGCATCGCCGAGGTGCGCTACCTCCTGTCGATGCTGCCCCAGAACAACCGCGAGAACCCGCCGCGCGTGGCGTGCACCGATCCGCAGACCCGGACCTCGGACAGTCTCCTCGACCTGGTCCCGGCCGACGGCAACCGGCCGTACGACATGGCCAAGGTCATCGAGGAGATCGTCGACGACGGCGACTACCTGGAGGTCCACGAGCGCTGGGCCCGCAACATCATCTGCGCCCTCGGCCGGCTCGACGGCCAGGTGGTCGGCATCGTCGCCAACCAGCCGCAGTCCCTCGCGGGCGTGCTCGACATCGAGGCCAGCGAGAAGGCCGCGCGGTTCGTGCAGATGTGCGACGCCTTCAACATCCCGATCATCACTCTCCTGGACGTACCCGGCTTCCTCCCGGGCGTCGACCAGGAGCACGGTGGAATCATCCGCCACGGCGCGAAGCTGCTGTACGCCTACTGCAACGCGACAGTGCCCCGGATCTCCCTGATCCTGCGCAAGGCCTACGGAGGTGCCTACATCGTCATGGACAGCCAGTCCATCGGGGCCGACCTCACCTACGCCTGGCCGACCAACGAGATCGCCGTCATGGGCGCCGAGGGTGCCGCCAACGTCATCTTCCGCCGCCAGATCGCCGAGGCCGAGGACCCCGAGGCCATGCGGGTCCGGATGGTGAAGGAGTACAAGGCCGAGCTGATGCACCCGTACTACGCGGCCGAGCGTGGCCTCGTGGACGACGTGATCGACCCCGCGGACACCCGCGCGGTCCTCATCCGCTCCCTCGCGATGCTCCACACCAAGCACGCGGACCTGCCGTCCCGCAAGCACGGCAACCCGCCGCAGTAACCCGACAGTTCCTCCGCGGTTCCTCTGCGGAAACCTCTCTCACGGAGACTGACACCCATGAAGCTGCCTGATATTCGCGTCGAGAAGGGCCACGCCGAGCCGGAGGAAGTGGCCGCGATCACCGCGCTGCTGCTCGCCCGGGCGGCCGCGCAGCCGACCGAGACCCTCCCGGCCCACCGCGGCCGCCTCCGCGCGGGCTGGCGCCGCCTGGAGCGCGAGCCGGGTTTCCGGGCGCCGCACAGCTGGCGCTGAGCCCTGGCTTGAAAGGGGCCCCCTCCCTTCAGGGAGGGGGCCCCTTTGCGTGCGTCGTCGGCCGCGGGTCCGGTGGGGGCTGGTCGCGCAGTTCCCCGCGCCCCTAAAAGATCAGGCCCCTGCGGGCCTGAAAAGCGACGGGGCTGCGGGGCTGAGAAGCACGGGGCGCAGCCCCTGCTTCTCAGGGGCGCGGGGAACTGCGCGACCAGCCACGAACCACCCGCACCCGACAACGAACAGGGACCCCTCCCACAAAGGAAGGGGTCCCTGTTCATGACCTCGTGGCTACCGAAGCCGGGCCATCAGCGCATGCTCGACCAGGGTGATCAGCGCCGACTTCGCGTCGGACCGATGCCGCGCGTCCGTCGTGATGATCGGGGTGTCCGGACCGATCTGAAGAGCTTCCCGGACCTCGTCCGGGTTGTACGGCTGCTGACCGTCGAACCCGTTCAGCGCGATCACGAACGGCAGGCCGCTGTTCTCGAAGTAGTCGACGGCCGGGAAGCAGTCGGCGAGACGGCGGGTGTCGACCAGCACGATCGCGCCGATCGCGCCCCGCACGAGGTCGTCCCACATGAACCAGAAGCGGTCCTGACCGGGGGTGCCGAACAGGTACAGGATCAGGTCCTGGTCGAGGGTGATACGGCCGAAGTCCATGGCGACCGTGGTGGTCGTCTTGTCCCCGGTGTGGGTGAGGTCGTCGATGCCCGCGGACGCGGACGTCATCACGGCCTCGGTACGCAGCGGGTTGATCTCCGAGACGGCCCCGACGAACGTGGTCTTGCCCACGCCGAAGCCACCCGCCACCACGATCTTCGCTGAGGTGGTGGAGCGGGAAGGACCGCCGCTAGAGCTTGCGAAGTCCACTGAGCACCCTTTCGAGCAGTGTCACGTCTGGCTGGCCGCCGGCGCTCTCGTCGCCGCCGGGCTGATGAATGGCGACCAGGCCCGCCTCCGCCAAGTCGGCGACGAGGATCCTGGCCACGCCGAGGGGGATGGTCAGCAGCGCCGAGATCTCGGCGACCGACTTGATCTCTCGGCAGAGGTTGCAGATCCGCTGATGCTCGGGCAACTGGCCCTGCATCTGGTGCGGCTGCGCGGTGGTGTGCACCAGTGCCTCGATGGCGAGCTGGTAGCGCGGCCTGGTGCGGCCGCCCGTCATGGCGTACGGGCGCACCAGGGGGTTGGTCGCGGCGCCGGCGGGCGACGGCTCCGGGGTGCGGCGCTGCGGCTGCACGGGCTGGATGCGCGGCGCCGGCGGCTGGTCGTACGGCGAGGGGCCGGGGCCCTGCGGTGCGTACGGCTGCTGGCGGCTCGGTGCGGAGGGGAAGTTGTACCGGTTCTGGTCACCCTGGCCCGGCCCCTGGCCAGGGTAGGACCAGTTGCCCGACGATGAACCGCCTGGGGGTGTTGCCACGTTCTCTCCTCCTCCGACTGTGCTGGCATCCATGGCTCATTGGAAGCCGCGTCCCGAAACCTTACGGCCCCGGGACGCCAAAACGCACCGTCTGACTGTTAGTTGAGCAGGCTGCCCTGGAGCTCCGCACGAAGATCGGGTGTCAGGACCGACCCGGCACGGTCCACCAGAAGGGCCATCTCGTACCCAATGAGACCGATGTCGGCTTCCGGGTGTGCGAGAACGGCGAGCGAGGAACCGTCGGAAACGGACATGATGAAGAGGAATCCCCGCTCCATCTCCACAACTGTCTGATTGACGCTGCCACCCTCGAAGATGCGGGAGGCACCCGCGGTCAGAGAGGTCAGACCCGACGCGACGGCCGCCAGCTGGTCGGCACGGTCGCGGGGAAACCCTTCGGACATCGCCAGAAGGAGTCCGTCGGCGGAGACCACCACCGTGTGCGACACCCCGGGGGTGTTGTCCACGAAATTGGTGATCAACCAGTTCAGGTTCTGTGCCGCCTGGCTCATCGGGCTCACACTAACGCTCCTGGTTGTAGGTGCTGTCAGAACCGAAGCCCTGACCGTTCGTTTCACTGCTGGCGCTGCGTCCCCGCTGGACCCCACGGCGCAGGTTGCTCAGCCTGCCCCGGACGTCCTCGGGAGCGCGGGAGATCTGTGGACCTCCCTGCGGGGTCGTCGTGGCAGCGCCCTCGACCAGGTTGGCCTTGGGCACCCGCCGCGGCAGACCGGAGGAGGTGACCCCGCCTGCCTTGGGCTTCTTGAGCTGGGAGGCCTGCTGCCAGCGCTCGTCGTTGGCCGAGCGCCAGTCGCCGTTCGGTCCCCCGGCCGTCGGCTGGTCCTGGGCCACCTCCTGCCGTCCGTTCACGGCGCCCGCGCTCGTGCCGCCCGCGCTCGCGGTGGAGCCGCGGCGGGGCAGGCCGGCGTCGGTCAGCGCGTGGCCGGCGGAAGGGGTGGGTCCCGGACGGTCGAAGCCTACGCGGTCCGGCTCCGTCACGTCAGCGGCCTGCGCAGATTCCGGTTCCGGAGCGTACTCGGAGCGGTACGAGCTCTGGTAGTCCTGCTGCTGCGGCCAGTCGTCCTGATAGGACGGCTCTTCGAAGCCCGTGTACGTCTCCGGGGCGTTCGCGGCGGCCGCCGTGTGGTCCTCCTGGACGGGCTCCGCATAGGCGGGCTCGGGGTAACCGCCGGTAGCGGTGAACGCGTCGTTCCCGCCCGGCAGGTGCCCGTTGCCGTTCGCCAGGCCGTTGCCCTGGCCGAAGTACGCCTCGTCGTACGACGGTTGCTGCGGCTCCTCGTACGCCGTCTGCTGGTCGTACGACCGCTGCGGGTCCGCGTACGCGGTCGCGCCGTTGTCGTAGGACGGCTCGGGCGACTGGAAGTCGTCGCCGTAGCGCGGCACCTCGCCCGCGGGCAGCTGCGGGTTCTGGTGCGCCTGCGACTCCAGGGCCGCCCGGCGCTCCTCACGCATCAGGGAGCGGCCGACCGGGTCCAGGTCGCGGATGTCGTCCGGAACCTCGTACCGGCTGTCGTCGAAGCCCAGCTCGGCGGCGGTCCGCATCGGGGCGAGGCCCGGCTGCTGGAAGGAGTGCTGCTGCTCCGGGATGATCTGCGAGACCGTGAACTGGTCCGCCTGCGGCTGCTCGCCACCGCCACCGTGGGTGATGACGTCGGGGAGCATGACCAGCGAGGTCGTACCGGCCTGCTCGCCCGAGGGGCGGAGCTGGACGCGGATGCCGTGCCGGTCGGACAGCCGGCCGACGACGAACAGACCCATGCGCTGCGAGATGGCGGCGTCCACGGTCGGCGGGTTGGCCAGCTTGTGGTTGATGTCCGCGAAGTCCTCGGCGGTGAGGCCGATGCCCTTGTCGTGGATCTCGATCATCACACGGCCGTCGGGGAGACGCGTCGCGGTGACGCGGACCTTGGTCTGCGGGGAGGAGAACGTGGTGGCGTTCTCGAGCAGCTCGGCCAGCAGGTGCACGAGGTCGGTCACGGAGCGGCCGTGGATCTCGGCCTCCGGGACGCCGGAGAGCTCGATGCGCTCGTACTGCTCCACCTCGGAGGAGGCGGCGCGCAGCACGTCGATCAGCGGGACCGGCTGGTCCCAGCGGCGGCCGGGCTCCTCGCCGGCGAGGACCAGGAGGTTCTCGCCGTTGCGGCGCATACGGGTCGCCAGGTGGTCCAGCTTGAAGAGGTTCTCCAGCTGGTCCGGGTCGGCCTCGTTGTTCTCCAGGTCGGTGATCAGGGTCAGCTGGCCCTCGATCAGCGACTGATTGCGGCGCGAGAGGTTGGTGAAGATCGCGTTGATGTTGCCCCGCAGCAGGGCCTGCTCGGCGGCGAGCCGGACAGCCTCGCGGTGGACCTGGTCGAAGGCGCGGGCGACCTCGCCGATCTCGTCCGTGGAGGTGATCGGGATCGGTGCCACCCGGGTGTCGACCCGGCCGGGGTCGGTGCGCGAGAGCTGGTCGACCAGCATCGGCAGACGCTGCTCGGCGATGCCGAAGGCGGCGTTGCGCAGCTGGCGCATCGAGCGGCTCATCTGGCGGGCCATGATCCCGGCGATGATGAACGCGGCGAGCAGGGCGACGATGACGATGGCGCCGTTGATGTAGGCGTCGCGCTGGGCGTCGGAGGCGATCGTGCCGGCCTCGGACACCGCGCGGTTGATCAGCTCAGTCTCGACCTCGCTGTAGCCCTCGAACTTCAGCGTGGAGGCCGCCATCCAGTTCTGGTAGGTGACACCCTGCTTCGCGAGATCCGTGGGGGAGGCACCGCTGCCGATCGCCTGGATCATCTTCAGCATCGTGTCCGGCGGCGCGACGTAGTCCGGGTCCTTCGCGGCGGCCTCGGCCGCCTGCTTCTTGCCCTCTTCGGTCTTCTGCGCCATGACCGACTCGAGCCGCGCGGCGTCGGCCTCGGTGCCACCGGAGATGTACTCCTGGACGGCGATGTTCTCCAGGTAGGCGTACGAGGTGAACGCGGTGACCTGCTGGCGGAAGACCCGCTCGTCCTCGCTGGGCCGGACCAGCAGGTGGGTGCCGATCGAGCGTTGCAGAGAGGCGGCGCCCTTGGCGAGCGTGACCGCGTAGACCGTACGGCCGTACGCGGTGATGTTGCCGGTACCGAGTCCGAGTTCGTTGGAGAACTCCGCCAGGAGGTGCTCGACGGTGACGTAGCCCTCTTCGGTCTGCACCGGGTCGGCTGCGCGGGTGAAGGCGGTCTGCCGGAGCTTCTCCAGCGCCGGTTCGGCCTCCTCCACCAGGCGCAGCCGGCGCTCCAGGCCCTGTCCGGCCGGCATCCCCACGACCTCGGCGTGGAAGGCGTCGGCCTTCTCGTCGGTGAAGGCGCGGGCGTCCTTGACGACGTCGCTGTCGCGGTCGCCCTCCAGCAGAGGCTGGGCGGAGAGGTCACGCTCGTTGAGGAGGGCCTCCGCGTAGATACCGGCGGCGGCCACGATCTTGGCGACCTTCTCGGCGTCCTTCGCTTCCTGCCAGGTGTCGATCGAGCCCTTCACCTGGAAGCCGCCCATGATCAGGCCGACCAGCACGGGTATGAGGAGGATCGCGTTCAGGCGGGTGGGTACGCGCCAGTTCCGAGGGGAGAGACGACTACCGCTGGGCGCGGGAGCTGCCGTCGGCTCCGGTCCGGTCACTTGTGCGGGTGCCGCTCCGCGCGGCGGCGGGGTGAAGTTGCCCCGCGCCGACGGCTCGGGACCTTTCTTGCTTCGCCTCACTCGACCAACAACCTCTCGGCGCCGGCACCTACGTCGTGCCGCGGGTGACTCCACGCCCTAGTACGTCTTTGACTAATGGGCAGTTCAGGCATTCCAGCACGTCACGCTGAGGACTTCCAAACACTGGGAGGCAACGATTCCGCGTGATGTAAGTCCCAGATAAAACGGTCATAAAGAGCGAGCCCCGGCAAAAAGCGGGGGCATTGTGAGCGCAGCGGCACCGATCGACCGCGACGCGTGGTCGTACCACCCTATTTCTCTGTCGAAACGTTATGAACACCGAGGCCGACCGTGTCAAAGGACACAGCCGGCTCCGGTGTAACTACGACAACTGCCGTATGCGGTTGTGGACTTGGGTCCTGTTTTGGCCCCAGTCGTGGTGCTTCCGACCCGCGGAACTACCGCAGCCGTGCCATGAGCGCGTGCTCGACCAGGGTGATCAGCGCCGACTTGGCGTCCGAGCGGTGGCGGGCGTCCGTCGTGATGATCGGGGTGTCGGGCCCGATCTGCAACGCCTCACGCACCTCGTCGGGCGAGTAGGGCTGGTGCCCGTCGAAGCCGTTGAGGGCGATGACGAACGGCAGGCCGCTGTTCTCGAAGTAGTCGACGGCCGGGAAGCAGTCGGCCAGCCGGCGGGTGTCGACCAGCACCACCGCGCCGATGGCGCCGCGGACCAGGTCGTCCCACATGAACCAGAAGCGGTCCTGACCGGGGGTGCCGAACAGGTACAGGATCAGGTCCTGGTCGAGGGTGATGCGGCCGAAGTCCATGGCGACCGTGGTGGTCGTCTTGTCCCCGGTGTGGGTGAGGTCGTCGATGCCCGCGGACGCGGACGTCATCACGGCCTCGGTACGCAGCGGGTTGATCTCCGAGACGGCCCCGACGAACGTGGTCTTGCCCACGCCGAAACCGCCCGCCACCACGATCTTCGCGGAGGTGGTGGCCCGTCCCGCTTCAGAGCTTCCGAAGTCCACTGAGCACCCTTTCCAGCAGTGTCACGTCCGGCGCGCCACCGGCGTTCTCGTCGCCACCGGGCTGATGGATCGCGACGAGTCCGGCCTCGGCGAGGTCCGCGACCAGGATCCGGGCCACACCGAGCGGCATGGACAGCAGGGCCGACACCTCGGCAACCGACTTCACCTCGTGGCACAGGTGGCAGATCCGCTGGTGCTCGGGGAGCAGCCCCATCAGGTGCGCGGGGTCTGCCGTCGTGCTGATCAGCGCCTCGAGGGCGAGCTGGTAACGCGGCCGCGTCCGGCCACCGGTCATGGCGTACGGCCGTACCAGCGGCTGGTCGCCCTCATCTCCGTACGGCTCTGCGTACGGATCGTGAGGAGCGGTGGGCGGGGTCATTGATCCTCCGAGCGGGACAGCAAGTCGGTCAGTCGTGCCGTCTGACGGGGGCCGGTGGGGGGAATGTGTCGGCCGGACGGTGATGTGATGAATTCTGTGGATCCGCAGGCGTCAGTGGAGCAGACTGCCTTGGAGTTCGGCGCGCAGGTCGGGCGTGAGCACGGCGCCCGCGCGGTCGACGAGCAGCGCCATCTCGTATCCGACCAGGCCGATGTCGCACTCGGGGTGGGCGAGGACGGCCAGGGACGATCCGTCGGAGACGGACATCAGGAAGAGAAAACCGCGCTCCATCTCGACCACCGTCTGGGCCACGTCCCCGCCCTCGAAGATCCGGGAGGCCCCGGCCGTGAGCGAGGTGAGTCCCGAGGCGACGGCCGCGAGCTGATCGGCACGGTCGCGCGGAAAGCCTTCCGACATCGCCAGAAGAAGACCGTCGGCGGACACGACGACGGTGTGGGACACCCCGGGGGTGTTGTCCACGAAGTTGGTGATCAACCAGTTGAGGTTCTGTGCCGCCTGGCTCATCTGGCTCAACTAACGCTCCTGCTGGTGAGTGGGGCTCGGGAAGCTGCCGGTCTGGCCGTTGCCGGCCTGTCGACCCTGCGCGATGCCCCGACGGAGATTGGTCAGCCGGCCGCGTACGTCGTCAGGCGAACGCGAGACCTGCGGACCGGTTTGGTGCTGTTGCTGCTGAGCCGTGCCCGGCACGAGGTTCGCGCGCGGGACCCGGCGCGGCAGGCCGGAGGTGGTGACCCCGCCCGCCGAAGGCTGACGGGCTCGTTCGGCCTGGCGGACCAGGTCGTCGTTGGGAGTGCTGCGCCAGGTGGAGGAAGCAGGCGCTGCGGGAGCCGCCGGACGCTGGGGGGCGGCCGGAGTCTGGGGTGCCGGAGCGGTGTGCTGCGGCGTGGTGTGCTGCGGAGCGGAACCGTTGCCCTGCTGCTGGCCGTTCTGGCCGCCCTGACCGTGGAACCAGTTGGTCTCCAGCGTGTCGTACAGCGGGGTACGGCCGTCCATCGGACCGGTCGCCGGGGGCAGTGCCTCCGGCTCCTGCGGCCGCGCGGGACGCTGCGGGGGCACCGGCGGACGCTGCGGCGGCACCGGCGGGCGGGGCGCGCCGTAGCTCTCACCGTTGACCTGCGGCCGCTCGAACTGGCCGGTGTCCTGCGGGTTCTGCCGACCCGGAGCACCGTACTGCCCGGTGCCCTGGCCGTTCTGCCGACCGGGCGAGCCGTACTGGCCGGTGTCCTGCGGGTTCTGCCGACCCGGCGCCGGGAACTGGCCCGTGCCGGAGCCGTCGTAACCCTGCGTGGCGAACTGGCCGGTCGAGGACGGGTCCTGCGGGGCGCCGCGGGACGGGCCGGTGGGCGCCGGCGGAGCACCGGCCCCGCCGAACACGTCGGAGCGGACATAGGACCCGGTGCCGTTCTGCGGGGTGCCCGCGCCGGGGTTCCGGCTGTCGAAGTCGCCCTGCGGGGCGCGCGAGAAGTCGTTGGGCGAACCCGGAGCCTGGTGGGGGTCCACACGCGGCATCGGCGCGGTGACGTCCGGCTGCTCCTCGTGGCCGCGCGGGGCGTCCAGCGAGGCGCGCGGTACCGGCGGCTGCGCGTTGTCGTCGCTCCAGCTCGGCCGTGCCGGGGCGTTGCCGCCGGGCAGCTCGGCGCGCGGGCCACCGCGGCCGGGCAGCTGCGGGCGACGCCTGCCGGAACGTTCCTTGCCCTGCTTGGGCGGCACGGCGCCCGGGCCGTTGTCGGCCCCGCCCTGCCGTCCGGCACCGGGGTCACCGGCACCGCCGGCCGGGCGCAGGCCCGAGCCGGTCGGGAAGCCGCCCTGGCGTCCGGAGTCGTCGAAGCTCTCGAACCCGCCCGGACCACCGGTCCCGGCGGCCTGCAGCCCCTGCGGGGCACCCGGCGCCTGACCGCCGCCGAACCCGCCGGCACCGGCGCCGGCCGGAGCCGGACGACCGCCCTGCGGGGGCACCGGCGGACCGGCCTGCGGGCCACGCGGGCCGCCGCCGGGGTTACCGAAGCCACCCGGACCACTGGGGTTGCCGGGGAGCGCGGCCCGCGGACCCTGGCCCGCGCCGACCTGCCCGCGCTGCGGGGCGCCGCCCAGCAGTCCGCCACCGGCGGAGGGGCCGCCGAGGGGCGGACCCGACTGGTTGCCCGCCTGGCGGCGCGCGGCGGCGGCACCGGCCGCGGCCTGCGCGGCGGCGGGGCCACCGGTGGACGGGCCGCCCTGACCGGGCTTGCCCGGGGTGGGCTTCTTGTTGCCCTGGGCCACGTCGACGGGAAGCATGACGAGGGCGGTCGTACCGCCCGAGTCGGACGGACGCAGCTGGATACGGATGCCGTGGCGCTGCGACAGACGACCGACCACGAACAGACCCATGCGGCGGGAGACCGACACGTCCACGGTGGGCGGCGAGGCGAGCCGCTCGTTGATCGCCGCGAGGTCCTCGGGGGAGAGGCCGATACCGGTGTCGTGGATCTCGATCAGGACGCGGCCGTCGGGCAGCGCGTGACCGGTGACCTTGACCTTGGTCTGCGGCGAGGAGAACGAGGTGGCGTTCTCCAGCAGCTCGGCGAGCAGGTGCACGAGGTCGTTGACCACACGGCCGGCCACTTCGGTGGTCGGCACGGCGGCCAGCTCGATGCGCTCGTACTGCTCCACCTCGGAGGCGGCGGCGCGGAGCACGTCGACCAGCGGGACCGGACGGGTCCAGCGGCGGCCGGGCTCCTCACCGGCGAGGACGAGGAGGTTCTCACCGTTACGCCGCATGCGGGTGGCGAGGTGGTCGAGCTTGAAGAGGGAGGACAGCTGGTCCGGGTCGGCCTCGCGGGACTCGAGTTCGGAGATGAGCGAGAGCTGACGCTGGATGAGGCCCTGGGAGCGACGCGAGAGGTTGGTGAACATCGCGTTGACGTTGCCCCGCAGCAGGGCCTGCTCGGCGGCGAGGCGGACGGCCTCACGGTGCACGTCGTCGAAGGCCGCGGCCACCTGGCCGATCTCGTCCCGGGAGTGCACACCGACCGACTCGACGGAGGTGTCGACGTCCTGCGGGTCCGACTCCGAGAGCTGCTTGACCAGCTCGGGCAGCCGGTCCTGGGCGACCCTGGTCGCGGTGTCCTGGAGGCGCCGCAGCGAGCGGATCATGGACCGGGCCACCACGAAGGCGCCGACCAGGGAGACACCGAGAACGAGCAGGATCAGCGCACCGGAGATGATCGCCTCTTGCTCGGCGTCTGCGCGCAGGTTGCGAGCGGTCTGCTCCATCTGCTCGAGGAGCGAGCCCTCGATCTTCTTCATCTGCTCGATCTTGGCCGAGGAGTCGTCGGTCCAGTCCTTGTACGAGCGGTTGTCCTGACCGCCCAGACCGCCGGCGCTCGCGAGGACCCGGTCCGCGTAGACGTCGGCGGCCTCGATGGTGGGGCTCGCGTCGTCGATCGGCTTGGTGAGTTCCTCGGCACCCGTGCCGTAGATGTCGGAGAAGGTGCTGCGGTCGGACTCCTCGTTGGAGAGGGCCGAGTTCGCGTAGAGCCGGTCGTTCTCGGAGAGCTTGCCGGCCTTGTCGTCGGTCGCGGGCAGGGCCGCCGCGATGACCGCGCGCTGGATGGAGGCGTACTCCTTGGCGGAGGAGAAGGCCGCCAGGGCACGGGTCCGCTTGATCATGTCCGGGTTGCTGGTGGCCTCGGCCATGTCCGTGGACAGGTCGAGCAGCTGGGAGATCAGGCGGTGGTAGGCCTCGACCGTCTGCGTGGAGTTCTTCGGGTCCACGTAGGCGTTCTTGCGGATGCTGCTGAGGTTGTAGAGCTCGCGCACCACGCGGACGAGGCTGTCGCGGACGCCGGGCATCTTCGCGGTGGTGTTCGCGGTCTCGGCGGCCTGCGTCGCGTCCGTGAACTGGACGCGGGCCTGGTCCGTCTTCTCGCGGGTGCCCTTGACGGTGAAGTCGGTGGCGTCCAGACCGTGGGCGAGGGGACCGGCGGACAGGTCGCGCTCCTGCTGGAGCGCGGCGGCGAGCTCGGTCGCCTGCTTCGTCATGTCGGTCAGCAGCCGCATGTTGTCGAGCTGCTGGATGTCGTCGACGTTGTCGCCGATACGCAGGGCACCGAGCGAGGTCGCCGCCACCACGGGGAGCGCGAGCAGCGACACCAGACGCGTCGAGATGCGCCAGTTGCGCAGGGCTATTCGCGAGCCGCTG
The DNA here is from genome assembly GCF_014930365.1 of Streptomyces caniscabiei. GTDB lineage: Bacteria > Actinomycetota > Actinomycetes > Streptomycetales > Streptomycetaceae > Streptomyces > Streptomyces caniscabiei. The sequence goes on from NZ_JABXWI010000010.1 coordinate 164,916, forward strand.
CCGCTGCCCGCCTTGGTGCCGCCCTTGGGCTTCCCGGACGGCACGGCAGGAACTGACGCGCCGGGGCGCCCGGAGCGCTCCCCGCCGTCGCCGATCTCCGCCGGACCCGGGTTCTGGGCGTGCTGGGGGGAGGAACCGTTGCCGGCTCCGATGTGTGGCTCCGGCTCCGCCGAAGCGCTGCCATCCCTCTTGAAACGTCCCTGCACTAGCGTCGCAACCTCTGGACCAGGCGCCCCACCGCGTGAACGGCGGGACGGTGTCGGCGTCTTCGGGGGCGCCCTGAATACGTCCCCAATTGGTGGTCGTGAGTGACCGGCGCTGGCTCCCCCTTCCACCGCCGCCAGGCGCTTCTTCTCTGCGCCCCTGCGCGCCGGCACGATCCTGCGGCGGTCCGTGGAATTCCAGCACAGTGCCGGATCTCCAACAAGGCCAATGGGTAACGGTCTGTTCACTGTGACAGCATGTGAGGACTACGTCACCAGGCGTGGAAGGTGTTTCCGTTCATTACGGACATACCCGTGCGATACAGGGGCGTGAGGGGGGTGTCCCAGTCGCCATGATCAGGAGCGGAATGCGGGCTTCAGGTCGCTAATGTCCGTTTAGTGGGCACGACTTGATGGCGCGGATTGCCCGTTTTGCCCATGACTGAGTGAGCAAACTCACACGCCGATCATGCCTTCTTCACGTCTTGACCCGGGAATCGGATGTTTAGCCTGACGCTTTACAGGGATGGCGAATCCGACAACCCGCGCTTGTGGGACGGCCCTTGCGGCCCGCCCGGCGCCCGTACACGACGAGGTCCAGGACAACAGTGAAGACGACGACGATGTTCCGCACGATAGCCAACCCCCGGCGCACGACGCTGGCTCACCTCGCCGACGCCGAGGACCTGCGTACGCCGGAGCAGGAGCACTCCGTCGACCTCCCCTCCGTGACCGCCAACCCTCGCCGGACGATCCTGATGACGGTCCCGGTCCAGGCGGCGGAGTAGTTGCACGCTCAAGTACGCGCGGAATCCGTCGATCACTCAAGTCGGTTCCGGTGAGGAATCGGCGGATCTCCGTGAGGACTCGGTGGAAGGGCGCCCGGCACGAGCCGGGCGCCCTTCCCCATGCCCGCCGCTTCAATGCGCGAGGCGGGCACCCCGCCCCGCGTTAGCCTGGACCGTCAGACTCCAGCCAGCTCAGTCAAGGGGGCGCAGGCAACCCGTGCGCATCGCCAGGTTCTCCATCGACGGGAACGTAGCCTTCGGCGCGGTCGAGGGCGACAAGCCGGACGAGCTCGTCCTCGACATCATCAAGGGCATCCCGTTCACGGACTTCGAGCTCTCCGGTACGAAGGTCCCGGTCAACAAGGTCAGGCTGCTGCCGCCGGTGCTCCCCAACAAGGTCGTGGCCTTCGGCCGCAACTACGCCGAACACGCGCGCGAGCTGGGCAACGAGGTCCCGGACGCCCCGTTCGCCTTCTTCAAGCCGGCCACCTCGGTGATCGGGCCCGGCGACGAGATCCAGTACCCGTCCTTCTCCGAGGACCTCCACCACGAGGCCGAGCTGGCCGTCGTCATCGGCCGGATGTGCCGCGAGGTCCCGCGCGAACGCGTCAAGGACGTGATCTTCGGCTACACCTGCGCCAACGACATCACCGCCCGGGACGTCCAGAAGCGCGAGAAGCAGTGGGCCCGGGCCAAGGGCTTCGACACCTCCTGCCCGCTGGGCCCCTGGGTGGAGACCGACCTCGACCCGGGCGACCTGACCATCCAGCTCACCGTCAACGGCGACCAGCGCCAGCTCGGCCGGACGAGCGAGATGATCAACTCCATCGAGGACCTGATCGTCAACATCACCGAGGCCATGACGCTGCTCCCCGGCGACGTGATCCTCACGGGCACCCCGGCAGGGGTCGGCCCCCTCAACGTCGGCGACGAGGTCGCCGTCACCATCGAAGGCATCGGCACTCTCACCAACAAGGTGATCAAGCGTGGCTAACGGCTCCGTCCGCGTACGTTTCTGTCCGTCCCCGACCGGCAACCCCCATGTGGGCCTGGTCCGCACGGCCCTGTTCAACTGGGCGTTCGCCCGCCACACCGGCGGCACGTTCGTCTTCCGCATCGAGGACACCGACGCGGCCCGCGACTCCGAGGAGTCCTACGAGCAGCTCCTGGACTCCCTGCGTTGGCTGGGCTTCACCTGGGACGAGGGCCCCGAGGTCGGCGGCCCGCACGCGCCGTACCGCCAGTCGCAGCGCATGGAGACGTACCAGGAGGTGGCCGAGAAGCTCAAGGACGCCGGCCACGCCTACTCCTGCTACTGCACGGCCTCCGAGCTGGAGGAGCGCCGCGACGCCGCCCGCGCTGCCGGCAAGCCCTCCGGCTACGACGGCAAGTGCCGCGAGGTCACCCCGGAGCAGAAGGCGCAGTACGAGGCGGAGGGCCGTGAGCCGATCGTCCGCTTCCGGATGCCCGACGAGACGATCACCTTCACGGACCTGGTCCGCGGCGAACTGACCTTCACCCCGGAGAACGTGCCGGACTACGGCATCGTCCGCGCCAACGGCGCCCCGCTCTACACGCTCGTCAACCCCGTCGACGACGCCCTGATGGAGATCACCCACGTCCTGCGCGGCGAGGACCTGCTCTCCTCCACCCCTCGCCAGATCGCCCTCTACAAGGCGCTCATCGAGCTGGGCATCGCCAAGGAGGTCCCGTCCTTCGGGCACCTGCCGTACGTGATGGGCGAGGGCAACAAGAAGCTGTCCAAGCGCGACCCGCAGTCCTCGCTCAACCTCTACCGCGAGCGCGGCTTCCTCCCCGAGGGCCTGCTCAACTACCTCTCCCTGCTCGGCTGGTCGCTCTCCGCCGACAAGGACATCTTCACGATCGAGGAGATGGTCGCCGCCTTCGACATCGCCGACGTGAACCCCAACCCGGCCCGCTTCGACCTGAAGAAGGCCGAGGCGATCAACGCCGACCACATCCGCCTGCTGGATGTGAAGGAGTTCACCGAGCGCTGCGCCCCGTGGCTGAAGGCTCCCTTCGCCCCCTGGGCGCCGGAGGACTTCGACGAGGCCAAGTGGGAGGCCATCGCCCCGCACGCGCAGACCCGTCTGAAGGTCCTCTCGGAGATCACGGAGAACGTGGACTTCCTGTTCCTGCCGGAGCCGGTCGAGGACGAGGCCAGCTGGACCAAGGCCATGAAGGAGGGCTCCGACGCCCTGCTCCGCACGGCCCGCGAGAAGCTGGAGTCCGCCGACTGGACCTCGGCGGAGTCCCTGAAGGAGGCCGTCCTGGCCGCCGGCGAGGCGCACGGCCTCAAGCTCGGCAAGGCCCAGGCCCCCGTCCGCGTCGCCGTCACCGGCCGCACGGTCGGCCTGCCCCTCTTCGAGTCCCTGGAGATCCTGGGCAAGGAGAAGACGCTGGCCCGGATCGACGCGGCGCTGGCGAAGCTCGCGGTGTGACGCACGGTGCGTGAGGGGCGGCACCCGGGGACCCCGGGTGCCGCCCCTTCCTCATCCCCCGGACACGGGGAGCGACCTCGGGTTACGGTCGGTTCCATGAACATCAAGGCCGTGCTCTGGGACGTCGACGACACCCTTTTCGACTACACCGCGGCCGACCGCGCCGGAATGCGCGCCCACTTGGGCGTCGAGGGACTCCTCCACGGATACGCCTCCGTCGATCAGGCGATCACCCGCTGGAAGGACCTCACCAGCCTGCACTGGCGGCGCTACGCGGCCGGCGAGGGCGACTGGGAGGCGACCCGGCGCGACCGCGTCCGGGACTTCCTCGGCGAACCGCTGACCGACCCGGAGGCGGACGCCTGGTTCGAGCGGTACGTCGCCCACTACGAGCGTGCCTGGGCCCTCTTCCCGGACGTCCTGCCCGTCCTGGACGCCCTCGCCGCCAGCCACCGGCACGCGGTGCTCTCCAACTCCAGCCTCCCCGTCCAGGAGCGCAAGCTGCGCACCCTCGGCGTGTGGGACCGCTTCGAGACGGTGCTGTGCGCCGAGCAGCTGGGGGTCCACAAGCCGGCCGCGGAGGCGTTCCACGTGGCCTGCGAGGCCCTGGAGCTGCCTCCGCACGAGGTCGCGTACGTCGGCGACCATCCGGAGATCGACGGCCGGGGCGCCGCCGAGGCCGGTCTGCTCTCCGTCTGGATCGACCGCGGCGATCTCCACGCGACGGTCGACCCGCCCGTCGGCCCGCACCGGATCGCCACCCTCGCCGAACTCCCCGCGATCCTCGGCTCGGATACCCGTTTTGGAGCGCCGTCCACCTTCGGGTAATGTTCTTTCTGCGCCGCCGGGGAGCGGGCCGAAAGGCCGGAACCGACGGGGCACACTAGAACAAGATCCCTTCAGGGGCTTGCGTTCCAGTGGCCTATGGTGTAATTGGCAGCACGACTGATTCTGGTTCAGTTAGTCTTGGTTCGAGTCCAGGTAGGCCAGCTCGCAGAGCTCATCTGCAGGCGGAGATCAACTCCGCGAAGCCCCCGTTGTGTAGCGGCCTAGCACGCTGCCCTCTCAAGGCAGTAGCGCCGGTTCGAATCCGGTCGGGGGTACAGATCCTTCCCGCGGGGAGAGTTCGGGTCGCACCCGCTCACCTCGATGCAGGATCGCTAGGGCCCCCGTTGTGTAGCGGCCTAGCACGCCGCCCTCTCAAGGCGGTAGCGCCGGTTCGAATCCGGTCGGGGGTACTGACTGGTCTAAACCACATTGGTCTATGGTGTAATTGGCAGCACGACTGATTCTGGTTCAGTTAGTCTTGGTTCGAGTCCAGGTAGACCAGCTCGGACCTGCGGCGGTGCAGTACTGAACGCCCGCAGGCTCCACGCCCCCGTTGTGTAGCGGCCTAGCACGCCGCCCTCTCAAGGCGGTAGCGCCGGTTCGAATCCGGTCGGGGGTACGTCCGACGAAGGCCCTCCACCTCTGGTGGAGGGCCTTCGTCATGTCCAACTCGGCCTGCCGGGCCATGAGTTCGACGACACGAGAAAAGGCCTGCCGCGGCGTTGAGGCAGGCCTTCTTCGTGGTGGGACGGACGCTTCGAGGGGTCAGCCGGTGCGGCGCAGGGCCTCCGAGAGGCGGCCCGCGGCGTCGATCACCGCCTGGGCGTGCATACGGCCCGGATGGCGGGTGAGCCGCTCGATGGGGCCGGAGACGGAGACCGCGGCGACCACACGGTTCGACGGCCCGCGCACGGGGGCGGAGACCGAGGCCACGCCCGGCTCCCGCTCGCCGATGGACTGGGCCCAGCCCCGGCGCCGTACACCCGACAGGGCGGTGGCGGTGAAGCGGGCGCCCTGCAGGCCGCGGTGCAGGCGCTCGGGCTCCTCCCAGGCCATCAGGATCTGCGCCGAGGAGCCGGCCTTCATCGTCAGGGTCGAACCGACCGGGACCGTGTCCCGCAGGCCGGACAGGCGCTCCGCCGCGGCGACGCAGATGCGCATGTCGCCCTGGCGGCGGTAGAGCTGCGCGCTCTCGCCCGTCACGTCCCGTAGATGGGTGAGCACCGGGCCCGCCGTCGCGAGGAGGCGGTCCTCGCCGGCGGCCGCGGCCAGCTCGGCAAGCCTGGGGCCGAGGATGAAACGGCCCTGCATGTCGCGTGCCACCATGCGGTGGTGTTCCAGAGCCACGGCCAGGCGGTGGGCCGTGGGTCGTGCGAGTCCGGTGGCTCCGACCAGACCCGCGAGGGTGGCCGGACCGGACTCCAGAGCGCTCAGGACCAGGGCCGCCTTGTCCAGAACGCCGACGCCGCTACTGTTGTCCATGCAACGATACTCGCGTCTCACTCTGTGAAACGCAAGTTCAATTTCGCGTGGACCTTGCCACTCTGGAAGCAGAACAACAACGGCTCGCGGACCGACGAGCCCGGCGGCCGGCGCGCCACGAGGGGATTCGCGCGCTCGCCACCTCCGAGATCTCTAGTTGGGTCGGCGCGCTGTCGCGTCGGCCGGAGGGAAAGCGATGGGTAGGACACTCGCGGAGAAGGTCTGGGACGACCACGTCGTCCGGCGCGCCGAGGGCGAGCCCGACCTCCTCTTCATCGATCTGCACCTGCTGCACGAGGTGACCAGCCCCCAGGCCTTCGACGGTCTCCGCAAGAGCGGGCGGAAGGTTCGCCGGCTCGACCTGACCATCGCGACCGAGGACCACAACACCCCCACCCTCGACATCGACAAGCCCATCGCGGACCCGGTCTCCCGCGTCCAGCTGGAGACGCTGCGCGCGAACGCCGCCGAGTTCGGTGTGCGTCTGCACCCGCTGGGCGACGTCGAGCAGGGTGTCGTGCACGTCGTCGGCCCGCAGCTGGGCCTGACCCAGCCCGGCATGACGGTCGTCTGCGGTGACTCCCACACCTCGACGCACGGCGCCTTCGGCGGTCTGGCCTTCGGCATCGGCACCTCCCAGGTGGAGCATGTGCTGGCCACCCAGACGCTGCCGCTGGTCCGCCCCAAGACCATGGCGATCACGGTCGAGGGCGAGCTGGCCGAGGGCGTCACCGCCAAGGACCTGATCCTGGCGATCATCGCCAGGATCGGCACGGGCGGCGGCCAGGGCTATGTCCTGGAGTACCGGGGCGAAGCCATCGAGAAGCTCTCGATGGAGGCCCGCATGACCATCTGCAACATGTCGATCGAGGCCGGCGCCCGCGCGGGCATGATCGCCCCCGACCAGACCACCTTCGACTACCTCAAGGGCCGCCCGCACGCCCCCGAGGGCGAGGACTGGGACGCGGCCGTCGCGTACTGGAAGACGCTGAAGACGGACGACGACGCCGAGTTCGACGCCGAGGTGATCATCGACGGCGCCTCCCTGTCGCCGTTCGTCACCTGGGGCACCAACCCCGGCCAGGGCGCGCCGCTTTCGGCCTCGGTCCCCGACCCGGCTTCGTACGAGGACGCTTCGGAGCGCCTCGCCGCAGAAAAGGCCCTGGAGTACATGGGGTTGGAGGCCGGCCAGCCGCTGAAGTCCATCACCGTGGACACCGTCTTCGTAGGTTCGTGCACCAACGGCCGCATCGAGGACCTGCGCGCCGCCGCCGAGCTGGTCAAGGGCCGCAAAGTCGCCGACGGCGTACGGATGCTGGTCGTCCCCGGCTCCGCGCGGGTCGGTCTGCAGGCCGTCTCCGAGGGTCTGGACGTCGTCTTCAAGGAGGCCGGCGCCGAATGGCGGCACGCGGGCTGCTCGATGTGTCTGGGCATGAACCCCGACCAGCTGGCCCCCGGTGAGCGCTCCGCCTCCACCTCCAACCGCAACTTCGAGGGCAGGCAGGGCAAGGGCGGGCGTACTCACCTGGTCTCGCCGCAGGTCGCCGCCGCGACGGCCGTCCTGGGCCACCTGGCGTCCCCCGCCGACCTGACCGACACCCCCGCGCCCGCTGGAGTCTGAACAGCCATGGAAGCATTCACCACGCACACCGGCCGGGCCGTCCCGCTGCGCCGCAGCAACGTCGACACCGACCAGATCATCCCCGCCCACTGGCTCAAGAAGGTGACCAGGGACGGCTTCGAGGACGGGCTGTTCGAGGCCTGGCGCAAGGACGAGACCTTCGTCCTCAACCAGCCCGAGCGCGAGGGCGCCACCGTTCTGGTCGCCGGCCCCGACTTCGGCACCGGCTCCTCCCGTGAGCACGCGGTGTGGGCGCTGCAGAACTACGGCTTCAAGGCCGTCATCTCCTCGCGCTTCGCCGACATCTTCCGCGGCAACTCGCTCAAGAACGGCCTGCTCACGGTCGTCCTGGAGCAGAAGATCGTGGACGCGCTGCAGCAGCTCACGGAGAACGACCCGCAGGCCGAGATCACGGTCGACCTTCAGGCCCGCGAGGTGCGCGCCGAGGGCATCACCGCCTCCTTCGAGCTGGACGAGAACTCCCGCTGGCGGCTGCTGAACGGGCTGGACGACATCTCCATCACCCTCCAGAACGAGGCCGACATCTCCGCGTACGAGGCCAAGCGGCCGTCGTACAAGCCGAGGACGCTGAAGGTCTGATCCGTCGGCGCGGACCCACCCTCGGGCGGGCCGCGCAAGGCGGATTCCAGCCACCGCGACACCCCCAGGTACCCCCAATCGTGCACGGTTGGGGGTACCTCCATGTCCGGGTCCGGGCACCTTCGAAGTCATGTGCAGAAAGGTTTCAACTCCCCTAGTTACAAAGGTGATTGCCGGGGTACGCGCATCATGGTGTGGCATCTGCCCGGGGTGCCCCGAGGGCCCCGGGGAGACGGCAGTTGCCCCCTGCGCAGGCGACAACTCGCCCCAGATGGCACAATCTGTGCATGGAACACGACGGCCAACTCGAGCTCTATGCGGCGGTCGCGGGCCAACTCAAGGAAGCGCACGCAAAGGTGCGCGCACTGCAAGTCCCGGAGGGCGTACGCATGGCGCTGACCCGGAAGCTGCTGGTCATTACGGCCGTGGCCAAGCACGATCTCGCCGACGCGGCAAGGCGTCTGGAGAGCTTCACGACGGACCTCGACGAGGGGCGAATGCCCGCGGAGGAACGCTGAAGGAACTCCATGACCGTCCGAGTTCGTTGCGGCACAAGGGTGATAAGCCCGTTTCGTGTTTGATTTGCGGTATATATCTGCCTAACGTGCGAAAAAGCTTGAACACTATCGTTCGGGCGATGTCTCCGAAGGGGAAGACGTGAACAAGGCGCAGCTCGTAGAAGCGATTGCGGACAAGGTCGGCGGGCGTCAGCAGGCCGCCGACGCTGTCGACGCCGTTCTGGACGCCATCGTCCGCGCGGTCGTCGGCGGGGACCGGGTGTCGGTCACCGGCTTCGGTTCGTTCGAGAAGGTCGACCGGCCTGCCCGTTACGCCCGCAACCCGCAGACGGGTGAGCGGGTTCGGGTCAAGAAGACCTCCGTGCCGCGATTCCGCGCGGGCCAGGGCTTCAAGGACCTGGTGAGCGGCTCGAAGAAGCTTCCCCGTGGTGGTGAGGTCGCGGTCAAGAAGGCGCCCAAGGGCAGCCTGAGCGGTGGCGCTTCGGCGACGGTCAAGAAGGCGGCGGCGAAGAAGACGGCCGCCAAGAAGACGACCGCCCGCAAGACGACCTCGCCCGCCGCCAAGAAGACGACGGCCACGGCGAAGAAGACCACGGCGAAGAAGACGACCGCCAAGAAGGCCACCTCGAAGACGGCGGCGGCGAAGAAGACGACCGCCAAGAAGACGACGGCGGCGGCGAAGAAGACCGCGGCGAAGAAGGCCCCGGCCAAGAAGGCCACCGCGAAGAAGGCGCCGGCCAAGAAGTCGACGGCTCGCAAGACGACCGCGAAGAAGACGGCCGCGCGTCAGGCTTAGAACGCCGGGTACTCACACGCACCGGGCCGGGTTCCTGAATGGGGAGCCCGGCCCGCGGCGTGTTTCGGGACTTCTCAGTGCCTGCCCGCCGTTGGGGATCCTGTTCGTGGGCGAGTGCGGGCCGATCGTGGCTGATCGCGCCCACGCGGCGGAACCGCAAATCGACACAGCCCCGCGCCCCTTACGGGCGCGGCCTCGGTGAGAGTCTGTTCAGAACGTCTGCAAGGTGATCAGGGTGATGCGCAGGTCTTCCGCCTCGCCCTCCGTCTCGATCCGCACCCGCTGACCCGGGCGCAGCAGCCGCAGGGCGCCCGCGTCGAACGCCGGGGTGTCGAAGGGGAGCGGGGTGCCGTCGTCCAGGAGGACCTGGCCGGTGCGGGTGGCGGGGTCGTAGGTGTACGCGGTGGCCTGCATGGCCGCAGCCTACTGGCCGGGGATCAGCAGGCGCGCGGCCGCCGCGGCCGTCCGGGGGCCGACGCCGAGGCCGAGGGCGGTGCGCAGGTCGTCCCCGGTGTCCACGTCCTGGCGTACGGAGACGACGTCGGCCAGGGCGAGCTCGGCCGCGCCGGAGCGGCGGTGGAGCCGCCGGGAGTCCGGGCCGAAGACGGGGGAGAGGTCATGGCCGCCGGTCGCGGCCAGCAGGGTCGTCCCGGTGCCCGCCGCGTCGGCGAGGAAAGAGCGGGGGAATTCGGCGGCCGCGTCCAGGACGCGGGTCAATTCCCCGGGCCGCAGAGCGGGCAGATCGGCGTTCAGGGCCGCCACGGGGCTTTGCGGGCGTATATCGCGTACGACGCCCGCCGCGTGCCGCAGAGCGGCGTTCAGGCCGTCCCGGGAGCCCTCGTGGGGATTCTCGGGAACGGTGCGGGCGCCCAGGGCCGCCAGCTCGCGCGCGGCCAGCGGGTCGTCCGTGACCACCACCACACCCCGGACGGCCGCGGCGGCCAGGGCCGCGGCCACCGTGTCCTGCGCGAAGGCCAGGGCCAGACCGGGGCGCACCCGGTCGTCGGCGGTGTCCGAGAGCCTGCTCTTGGCCCGCGCCAGGGGCTTCAGGGGTACGACCAGGGTCCACTGCACGGGCGTTCCGTCCCTCTCTTGTCGCGGCCATTGTCACCTGGGCGCAAAGGACGGCCGCAGGGCGGGGCGTACGGTGTTCTCGACAGACCGGCAGCCCGGGGCGACACTTGTGCGGCTCCGGGCCCCCGGAACAGGCCCTGGGAAGTCCTAGAGGAAGGTGTCCGCGTGCCCCGCCGGAGAATCGGCTTCTGGTACCGCCTCGCCGCGGTGATCGCCAAACCACCCCTGGTGGTGCTGATCAAGCGGGACTGGCGTGGAATGGAGAACATTCCGGCCGAGGGTGGATTTATCACCGCCGTGAACCACAATTCGCATGTCGATCCCTTTGCGTACGCCCATTATCAGTACAACAGCGGCCGTGTTCCGCGATTTCTCGCGAAGAGCGGCCTCTTCGGCAAGGGATTCATCGGCGCTGTCATGCGCGGCACCGGCCAGATCCCCGTCTACCGCGAGAGCACCGACGCGCTGAGCGCCTTCCGGGCCGCGATCGACGCCGTGGAGCGCGGAGAGTGCGTCGCCTTCTACCCCGAGGGCACCCTCACCCGCGACCCGGACGGCTGGCCCATGACCGGCAAGACCGGTGCCGCGCGGGTCGCGCTGCAGACCAGGTGCCCGGTGATCCCGGTCGCCCAGTGGGGCGCCAACGAGCTGCTGCCCCCGTACGCCAAGAAGCCCCACCTCCTGCCGCGCAAGACCCACCACGTGCTCGCCGGCCCGCCCGTCGACCTCTCGCGTTTCTACGGCCGGGAGATGAGCCCCGACCTGCTGAAGGACGCGACGGAGGTCATCATGGCCGCCGTCACCCACCAGCTGGAGGAGATCCGCGGCGAGAAGGCCCCCGCGACGCCGTACGACCCCAAGCGGGAGCGGATCGAGCAGCGGCGCAGGAGCGCGCGTGCGGTCGTCGACAATGGGAAGCGGCAGGAGCACAGCGCGGTCCAGCGGGCCCAGGAACATCAGGAAGAGGGGCAGGGCAAGTGAGCAAGCCGGTCAAGGCGGCCGTCTTCAGCGCCGGTTCATGGGGTACGGCCTTCGGCACCGTGCTCGCCGACGCCGGGTGCGAGGTCACCCTGTGGGCGCGCCGTCCGGAGGTCGCGGACGCGATCAACTCCACGCGGACCAACACCGACTACCTGCCGGGCCTCGAACTCCCGCGGAACGTGCGGGCCACCACGGACGCGGCAGAGGCCGCCGCGGACGCCGATTTCACGATCCTGTCCATCCCCTCCCAGACCCTGCGCGCCAACCTCGCCGAATGGGCGCCCCTGCTGGCGCCCGGCACGGTCCTCGTCTCGCTGATGAAGGGCGTCGAACTCGGTTCCGCCATGCGGATGAGCGAGGTGATCGAGGACGTCGCCAAGGTGGGACAGGACCGCGTCGCCGTCGTCTCCGGCCCCAACCTGGCGCGTGAGATCGCCTCCCGCATGCCGGCCGCCTCCGTGGTCGCCTGCACCGACGAGGCGGTCGCCCAGAAGCTCCAGACCGCCTGCCACACGCCGTACTTCCGCCCCTACACCAACACCGACGTCGTCGGCTGCGAGCTGGGCGGCGCGGTGAAGAACGTCATCGGTCTCGCCGTCGGCATCGCGGACGGCATGGGCCTCGGCGACAACGCCAAGGGATCGCTCATCACCCGCGGTCTCGCGGAGACGACCCGGCTCGGTCTCGCGATGGGCGCCGACCCGCTCACCTTCTCCGGACTCGCGGGCCTCGGCGACCTGGTGGCGACCTGTTCCTCGCCGCTCTCCCGCAACCACACGTTCGGCACCAACCTCGGCAGGGGCATGACCCTCCAGGAGACCATCGCGGTCACCAAGCAGACCGCAGAGGGCGTCAAGTCCTGTGAGTCCGTACTGGACTTGGCCCGCCGGCACGGCGTCGACATGCCCATCACCGAGACGGTCGTCGACATCGTCCACGACGGCAAGCCGCCGGTCGTCGCCCTCAAGGAGATGATGTCGCGCAGCGCCAAACCGGAGCGACGCTGAGCGAAAGCGACCGTTCGGGCACTGACGCGCGCCCTACCACCGGGTACTCTCGTCGCGATATGAGCAGCGAGAACCTCCCCCAGAGCCCTGAGCAGCAGTCCCGCAAGCCGCGCGTGGCCGTCGTCTTCGGCGGCCGCAGCTCGGAACACGGGATCTCCGTGGTCACGGCCGGCGCCGTACTGCGTGCCATCGACCGGACGAAGTACGACGTCCTGCCGATCGGCATCACGCGGGACGGCCGTTGGGCGCTCACCGCCGACGAACCGGAGCGGATGGCGATCACCGACCGCCGTACGCCGAGCGTCGAGGAACTCGCCGAGTCCCGCGAGGGCGGCGTGATCCTGCCCGTCGACCCCGCCAACCGCGAAGTCGTCTACAGCGAGCCCGGTTCGGTGCCCAAGGCCCTCGGCGAGGTCGACGTCGTCTTCCCCGTCCTGCACGGCCCCTACGGCGAGGACGGCACCCTCCAGGGCCTCCTGGAGCTCTCCGGCGTCCCGTACGTCGGCTCGGGCGTCCTCGCCTCGGCCGTCGGCCAGGACAAGGAGTACATGAAGCGGGTGTTCACCTCGTTCGGGCTCAAGGTCGGCCCGTACGTGGTGATCCGGCCGCGCGAGTGGCAGCTCGACGAGTCCGCCGCCCGCAAGAAGATCATCGACCTCGCCGGTGAGCACGGCTGGCCCCTCTTCGTGAAGCCCGCCCGCGCGGGCTCCTCCATCGGCATCACCAAGGTCGACGACCTCGACGGCCTCGACGAGGCGATCGCCGAGGCCCAGCGGCACGACCCGAAGATCCTGGTCGAGGCGGCCCTGCGCGGCCGGGAGATCGAGTGCGGCGTCCTGGAGTTCGAGGACGGTCCGCGCGCCTCCGTCCCCGCCGAGATCCCGCCGCCCGAGGCTCACGCGTACTACGACTTCGAGGCCAAGTACATCGACTCGACCCCCGGCATCGTCCCGGCCCCGCTGACGCCGGCGGAGACGGCCGAGGTCCAGCGGCTCGCGGTCGACGCCTTCGACGCGGCCTCCTGCGAGGGTCTGGTCCGCGCCGACTTCTTCCTCACGGAGGACGGCGACTTCGTGATCAACGAGATCAACACGCTCCCCGGCTTCACGCCGATCTCGATGTACCCGGCGATGTGGAAGGCGAGCGGCGTCGAGTACGGCGAGCTGGTGGACCGCCTGATCCAGGCGGCGCTGCACCGCTCGACGGGCCTGCGCTGAGACGTGCCCCGTCAGGGGCGCGGGGAACTGCGCGACCAGCCACGAAGGCGTCGCAGCCTCCCGACGGCCTCCTGAGGCACCCCCTCAGGAGGCAACCCCTTCAGGAACCGCCTTCTTGATGGCGGGCGCCAGGCCGACCAGGATCGGCGACGTATCCTCCGCGGCCCGCTCGGCCGTCACGGACACCTCCACGTACACGGAGCGATTGGCTGTCGTGAAGCGGTAAGCGCCCCCGTCCCGCTTCTCCATCAGCCAGTCCACCCCGTCGACGGCCCCGGCCACCGCGTCGGCGTCCCGCCCCTCCGCCACCCCGGGGTCGACCATCTTGGGCGGCTGGGGCACCCCGCAGCGCAGTATGATCACCGCGTCGCCCCAGCCCGCCGTCAGCGTCGAGGCGGGCTGAGGATCCCGGCGGTCGAGACCGTCCACCTTCCGCGGCAGCACCTCGTCCAGGTTCCGGCACAGTTTCGTGGCGGCGGCCCCCGGGCCGGGAACCGCCACCGAGCCGCTGTCGTCTGCTGAGGAGCAGCCCGCGACGGCGATCAACGAGACGGCCAGGACGGGCAGCCCGAGACGAGCGGGGCGCCGGTGACGGAACGGGTTCACCGGGCAAGGGTAGACGGGGGCTACAGGTGAACGACCGGGCAGGTCAGGGTGCGGGTGATCCCGTCCACTTGCTGGACCTTGGCGACCACCAGCCGGCCGAGGTCGTCGACGGTGTCGGCCTGGGCGCGCACGATGACGTCGTACGGGCCCGTCACGTCCTCGGCCTGGATGACCCCAGGGAGCTTGCTGATCGTGTCGGCGACGGTCGACGCTTTGCCGACCTCCGTCTGGATCAGGATGTACGCCTGTACCACGGAACCTCCAGGGCGGCCACGAGGATCATGTGGATCATGTCGGGAAAAGGAACGCCACGGTATCGCGTCGCCGAGCACCAGGGGGAGACCCCCGGAGGCCGCGCCGCACGCACCGGGGTGCGGGGGCTACGGAAGTTGACGGTCCACTCGACCGTACCGAGGACGACAACGGCCCGCGACCGGGCGCGAGTGACACTGGAAGCGGCACGAGAAGGGGCGATACGACGATGAAGGGCACCGTGGGAGAGCTGGGGGAGTTCGGGCTCATCAGGGAGCTCACCTCCCGGCTCACCACCACCCCGGCGGTCCGGGTCGGCCCCGGCGACGACGCCGCCGTGGTGGCGGCGCCGGACCGCAGGGTCGTGGCGAGCACCGACCTCCTGCTGGAGGGGAGGCACTTCCGGCGCGACTGGTCCACGGCGTACGACGTGGGGCGCAAGGCCGCCGCGCAGAACCTCGCGGACATCGCCGCCATGGGTGCCGTGCCCACCGCGTTGCTGCTCGGCCTGGTCGCGCCCGTCGACCTGCCGGTGACCTGGGCCACCGAGCTGATGGACGGGCTGCGCGACGAGTGCCAGGTGGCCGGCGCGGCCGTGGTCGGCGGTGATGTCGTCCGCGGCGACACCATCATGATCTCGATCACCGCGCTCGGTGATCTGCGCAACCATGAGCCCGTGACCAGGGCGGGCGCCCAGCCCGGCGACGTCGTGGCCGTCACCGGCTGGCTCGGCTGGTCCGCCGCCGGGCACGCCGTGCTCTCCCGGGGCTTCCGCTCGCCGCGCGCCTTCGTGGAGGCCCACCGGCGCCCCGAGCCGCCGTACCACGCGGGCCCGGCCGCGGCCTCGCTCGGCGCGACCGCCATGTGCGACGTCAGCGACGGACTGATCGCCGACCTGGGGCACATCGCCGAGGCGAGCAAGTGCCGGATCGACATCCGCTCCGGCGCGATCGACATCCCCACCCAGATGCACGACATCGGCCAGGCCGTCGGCGTCGACCCGCTCCAGTGGGTGCTCACCGGCGGTGAGGACCACGCGATCGTCGCCACCTTCCCGCAGGACGTGAAGCTGCCCGCACGGTGGAAGGTGATCGGCGAGGTCCAGAACCCGTCCGCGCTGCCCCAGGTGACCGTCGACGGCGCGCCCTGGACCAGCAAGGGCGGCTGGGACCACTTCGGGGACATCGAGTCATGAGCCCGGCCGTGCGCGCGGCGCCGCCACGGGTCCTCACCGTGGCCGGGTCCGACTCGGGCGGCGGGGCCGGCGTCCAGGCCGACCTGAAGACGATGCTGGCGCTCGGGGTGCACGGCATGAGCGTCGTCACGGCCGTCACCGCGCAGAACTCCCTCGGTGTGCAGGGCGCTTGGGAGCTGCCCGTCGCGGCGGTGCGCGCCCAGTACCGCAGCGTCGTCGACGACATCGGCGTCCAGGCCGTCAAGACCGGCATGCTCGCCTCCGCCGAACTCGTCGAGGCCGTCGCCGAATTGCTGGCCGCCACGGACGTGCCGGTGGTCGTCGACCCGGTCGGCGTCTCCAAGCACGGCGACCCGCTGCTGGCGGCCTCCGCCCTGGAGTCCGTACGCACGCTGCTGCTGCCGGTGGCCACGGTGGCGACGCCGAACCTCGACGAGGTGACCCAACTCACCGGGGTCAGGGTCCAGTCCGAGGCCGGGATGCGCGAGGCGGCCGAGGCCGTGCTGGCGTACGGGCCGCGATGGGCGTTGATCAAGGGCGGTCATCTCCCCGGGGAGGCCGTCGATCTGCTCACCGACGGCTCCGAGGAGCACTGGCTGCGGGCCCCGAGGTACGACAACCGGCACACCCACGGCACGGGCTGCACCCTCGCCTCCGCGATCGCCTCGCACCTCGCCCGGGGCCGGACCGTGCCGGAGGCCGTCGCGGCGGCCAAGGAGTACGTCACGGGCGCGATCGCCGCCGGCTTCGCGCTCGGCGGGGGCATCGGGCCGGTGGACCACGGGTGGGCGCTCGGCCCGGGTACCCCGGCGGCCTGAGACGGACGCCGCCGGGGACAGCCGGGGACAGCAAAAAGCCGGTCCACTCCAGGTGGACCGGCTCGATGCAGCGAACCAGCAGTGGCCGCGCGCTTAGCTGTGCGTCAGCGCGAGACCTTGCCGGCCTTGATGCACGAGGTGCAGGCGTTCACGCGCTTCGGCGTCCCGCCGACCACGGTACGGACGCGCTGGATGTTCGGGTTCCAGCGACGGGACGTACGGCGGTGCGAGTGCGAGATGTTGTTGCCGAAGCCCGGCCCCTTGCCGCAGACGTCGCAGTTGGCAGCCACGGGTCACTCCAAAGACTTCAGATGCACTTACGGATGATCCCGGCAGGCCGGGATCATGATCACAGGATCAGAGATCTGAGTGGCGTTGCCAGGGGAATGGCCCGATGTGGATCGGGCAACCGGAGCAGCATACAACGACTGCGCCAGCACAACGAAACTACCATGGCCGCTCAGGAGCCCTGCTCCGCCCCCTTCCGGCGGACACCCCTCCAAGGTCTACTCTGCGTCCCAGTCCCAGCAGCTCAAGGAGGCGCAGGTGCCGCAGGTGCCGCAGACATTCTTCGATGCTCTCGCGGTGCGCACCTGGTGCGGACTCGCGCTGGCGGCGCTGGGACGCGCGCGCGAGGAGATCGACTCCATCAACGTCTACCCGGTGGCCGACGGCGACACCGGCACCAACCTGTATCTCACGATGGAGTCGGCCGCGGCGGCCGTCGAGGCGGTCTTCGCGGGCCACGAGACGGCGGGCCCGGCGGCCGGAGCGGGACTGCCCACGCTCGCCGAGGCCGCGCGGGCCATGGCGCACGGCGCGCTGATCGGCGCCCGGGGGAACTCCGGGACGATCCTCGCGCAGCTCCTGCGGGGCATGGCCCAGGTCCTCGCCGACGACGGGGGGACGCCCCGCACCGACGGCCGGGGACTGCGGCTCGCCCTGCGGCACGCCGCCGACTCCGCCCGTGACGCCGTCGCGCATCCCGTCGAGGGCACCGTTCTCACCGTCGCCTCCGCCGCCGCCGACGCGGCCGGCGACGCCGAGGACGACTGCGCGAGCGTCGCCCGTGCCGCCCACGAGGGCGCCGGGAGGGCCCTGGCGGCGACCCCCGCCCAGCTGGCCGCCCTGGCGCGGGCCGGTGTCGTGGACGCGGGCGGACGGGGGCTGGTGGCGGTGCTGGCGGCGCTGGTGGAGACGTTCACGGGGGAGGCGCCGAGGGCGATGGCCGTTCCCGCCGTGCACGCGCGCGTGGCCGTCGCCGAGGCCGCCGCCGGGGCCGCGGCGGAGGTGTGCGACGGGGACGACCGGCCCGACGCGGGCGGCCCGGCCTTCGAGGTGATCTACCTCCTGGAGGCCGGGGACACGGCGGTGTCCCGTCTGCGGCGGCGCCTGGACGAACTGGGCGACTCCCTCGTCGTGGTCGGCGGGGACGGGCTGTGGAACGTCCATGTGCACGTCGACGACGCGGGCGCCGCCGTGGAGGCCGGGGTCGAGGCCGGGCGGCCCTACCGGATCCGGATCACCCACTTCGGGGCCGAGGACGCCCATATGACCGGCGAGGCCGGACGGCAGCCGCGTGAACGCGCCGGGCGGGCCGTGGTGGCCGTCGTGCCGGGGGAGGGGCTGGCCGGGCTCTACGCCGAGGCCGGCGCCACCACGGTGCTGGCCCGGCCCGGGGAGCCGCCCGCCAGCGGGGAGCTGGTGGAGGCCGTACGGCGGGCCCACGCGCGCGAGGTGGTGCTGCTGCCCAACGACGCGGACCTGCGGCACACGGCGGCCGCCGCGGCCGAGCAGGCCCGCGCCGAGGGGGTCCGGGTCGCCCTCATCCCCACCCGCTCCGCCGTCCAGGGCATCGCCGCCCTCGCCGTCCATGAGCCCGGCCGCCGTTTCGACGAGGACGTCGTCTCGATGACCTCCGCCGCCGGTGCCACCCGTTACGCCGAGGTCGTCGTCGCCGAGCGGCAGTCCTGGACCATGGCGGGCATCTGCCAGGCCGGGGACGTCCTGGGGCTCGTCGACGGGGACGTCGCCGTGATCGGGTCGGATGTCACGGTGACCGCGGCGGCGGTGGTGGACCGGATGCTGGCGGCCGGTGGGGAGATGGTCACGCTGGTGCTGGGGGACGAGGCGCCGGAGGACGTGGTGGAGCGGGTGGAGGCCCGGGTGCGGGAGGCGTATCTGGCGGTGGACACGGTGGTGTACCGGGGGGGCCGTCAGGGGGCGTTGCTGCTGATCGGCGTGGAGTAGAGATTCTCCTCGCCCCCGCCGCCCCTGCCCGTCCCATCCTGAAGGGGCTGCTCCCCTTCGCCCCCCGGGCGTCCGTCCGGTGGGGCTTCTTGTGCAGTTCCCCGCGCCCCTTAAAGGGGCGCGGGGAACTGCGCGAACGGGGTCCGGGGCGGAGTCCCGAGTCTTTGACGCGGGGGTCGCAGGGGCGCGCAGCCCCTTCAGGATGGGACGGGCAGGGGCGGCGGGGGCGAGGAACCCCGAGCATGCGCCCTGCCGCTCAGCTCAGCCCCGCCGCCTCCAGCAGCCGTCCCGCCTCCACTCGCCGAGCCACCACCGTCTCGTCCTCGTCACCCCCGTCGGCGTACACGGTCAGCACCCCCCGCGCCCGCCCGGCAGCCGCCCCACCCCGCCGGAGATCCACCTCCAACCAGCCCGCGGCCAGCTCCGCGGCGGTTCGCGCGTCGAGGAAGTCCGGCCCCAGGGACGTGTACACCGACACCGCCCGCTCGACGAACCCCAGCGCCTCCTCGAACACCGGCCCGAACGAGTCGAGTTCCGCGTCCTCGGCCACCGACCGGGCGAGGAGATCGCCGAACTGCCGGTACGTCTCGCCGAGCTCCGCGACGATCCGCCGCCGGTGCTCCTCACCGGCCACGTCCGACAGCGCCGCCTCGCAGCCCGCGACCGCGTCCCCCATCAGCTCCCGGGCCCCGTCCAGGGAGGCGGGCGCCGCAGCCGCGCGGCTCTCCCGCGCCGCGTACCACGCCCGCGCCCGCAGCGCCCGGACGTACCCGTGGACGTTGCCCAGTTCGCCCCAGAGGTCGACCGCGCGCGCGTACGCCCGGTCGGCGTCGGCGGGCAGTCCCGCGCGCGCGAGCGCCTCCGCGGCGAGATGGGCGAGCATCGCGTGGTCCTGCTGCTCGGGCCAGTGCCGGGCGATGTCGGCGGCCCGCAGCCACCGCTCCGCCGCCTCGCGGTGCTCACCCAGCTCGGTGTGGCAGTCGCCGAGCCACCACAGGGTCTGCGCGACCGCCCCGTCCCCGTGTGTCTCGGCCGTGAGATCCGGCAGCGCCGACTCCAGCACCTCGGCCGCCTCCGCCCACCGCCCCAGCCGCAGCAGGAACCCACCCAGCAGATGCCGGGCCCAGGCGCCGAGCGTCGGACCCTCACCCGCCTCGTCGGCCCAGTGCGCCGCCTCCAGGGCGTGCCCGGCGGCCTCCTCGACCCGTTCCCCGGCGCCCAGCAGCTCCGCCAGCTGGAGGCGCAGCTGGGCGTGGCCCACCGACTCCAGCTCCGTCCCGCCGTGCTCCAGCGCCGCACGGGCCGCCCGCTCGGCGGTCTCCAGGTCTCCCAGGTGCTGCGCCAGCCCGGCGAGCCGCGCCTCGTACTGCACCGCGAACCACGGCAACCCGGCCGCCACATACCGCCGCGCGGCCTCCGCGAACAGCTCGGCGGCGGCCTCCGCGTCGCCGTTGTGCGCGGCCAGCTCGCCGAGCATCGCCCGCGCCTCCGCGGCCCGCGAGGCCAGCCGTACGTCCTCCGAGCGGCGCGGCTCGACGAAGTCCGCCAGCTCCCGCACCGCGGCCTCGGCCAGGGCCACCGCGTCGGCGTCGGCGTCATCGGCCTCGTGCATCCGCCGCACGAGTATCCGCGCCCGCCCGATCAGCACGGACGCCGTCTGCCGCGCGCCCGTCCCGCCGTTCGACCAGAGGGCGAGTATCCGCTCGTACGGCTCGGCCAACAGCTCCAGGGCGGCATCCACGCGGCCCGTGAGGGCGTGCACGTGCGCCCCACGCGCGCGTGCCGCCAGTGCTTCGCCGGGGTCCCCGGCGGCCTCGTACATGTCGGCCGCACGTTCGAAGAGGGGCAGGCCCTCCGGCCCGAGGCCGATCGCCTCGTGGTCGACGATCTCCGCGCGGTCCCAGGCCTCCAGCTCCGCGCCCTCCGTCTCGGCGGCACGCGCCACGGCGGCCCAGGCCTCCACGGAACCGGGATGCAGGGACGCGGAGAGCCGCCGCGCCTCGGCGAGGAGGGCGGGCAGGCCCTCCGGGGCCGCGGCGGTCCCCGTCGTCTCCACGGCGGCGGGCCGCCGGGGCGCGGGCACCGTCACGGTGGCCCGCTGCGCGCGCACCCCCAGCGGCAGCCGGTCCAGCAGGGGGCGCTGGTCCATCCGCTCCCGGACATGCGTGCTGACGTACGCCGTGCCGTTGCGCTCGTCGAAGAGCGCGGCCAGCGACAGTGCCTCCTCGCGCGCGTGGGCGGCCAGTTCGCGGGCGGTCCACTCGCGGCCGGCGGGCCCGGGCACGGCCTGCTCGCCCACCCCGCGCGCCGTGAGGCGGTCCATGAGCAGGGCCACCACGCTCAGGAAGTCCAGCTTGCTGCGCGGGTCCCCGGAATCGGTGAAGTACGCCGGGCGCTCGGCCAGCAGTTCCAGGCCGCGCGCCTCGTTGCCCGTCAGGGCGCAGAACTCCACATGGTCCGCGTACGCGCCCCGCATGCTCTCCATCGCCCGCACCAACCGGAAACCCCGCAGGTGGTGGGCCCGGGCCTCGTCCGGGCGCCCCAGGCGCAGCAGGGGCACCAGCGAGGACGCCAGCACGGTGTGCGGCTCGTGGGCGCAGACGTACTCGCCCTCCAGGACCGGCGCCCACAGCTCCAGCGCCTCGGCGTCCTCGCGCCGCCGCGCCCGCCACCAGCCCTGCCCGTGCAGCTCGCACGCGTGACAGTCGGCCATCGTGTCCCGGTCGGCGACCAGCCACGCCCCGTACGCCCGCTCCGCGCGCTCCAGGTCGCCGATGTGCGCGGCCACACTGAACTCGGCACTGCGCACGGCCCGTTCCGAGTGCCCGGCGAGCCGGTAGCGGTGCTCCATCTCGCCGAGCCACTTCTCGATGGAGGCCAGCGGGATGTGCGGTTGGTTGAGCATGCCGGCCGTCATCCACTTGAACACCCAGTGCAGGGAGTGGATCTCGTACTCGTCGAAGTCCTCCGGCCGTTCGTCCCACATGCGCAGCAGACGCGCGAAGGGGACGAACATCTTCGCTTTCTCCGAGCTGTAGTTGTAGACCTTCAGCTGGTGCCCGAGCGCCTCGATCACGGCGAGCGGCACGTTCAGCTTCTCGGCCTCGGCGAGCAGCCGCTCCGCGCGCGCGTTGCGCGCCGGGCCCTCGGGCTGCTCGTAGTTCTCCGCCATGGCCCGGCGCAGCTCGTCGAAGTCCATGGCGTCCGTCACGTGCGGCCGTTCCCCTCGGTGTGCGTGGCCCACTCCAGCAGGCCGATGAAGGCGCGGTTCAGGAGCGCCGAGTCCGCGGGCCTGAGCGGCCGCTGGGCCATCAGCAGCGCCTGCCCGTACAGGGACTCCGTGGCCGTGCCGATCAGCTCCCGGTCGGTCAGGGAACTGATCCGCCGGATCAGCGGGTTGAGGTGGTTGAGCACCAGCCGCGCGCGCGGGGCGCTGCCCCGCAGCGAACCGAGGATGCCCGCCCACAGGTCGTCGGCCTGCTCCTCCGCCTCCGCGCGGGCCTGCTCGTGCCGGGCGGACCGGTCGTCCAGGTGCAGCGCGGGCACCGACAGCGGATGGAAGGCCCGCAGCACCACGTCGCAGCCCAGGGGGTCGAGCCTCGCCCGCGCGGCCGACAGGAAGCCCGCCAGCGCCAGCTCGTCGTCCGGGTCCAGCACGTCCAGGTGCGCGGTCACCGTGTCGGCGTCCAGCTCGGCCACCACCGTCCCCGGACGCACCGACGGCAGCGCCTCGACCAGCTCGCTGTCGTACGTGTAACCGCCGTTGATCACCCCGACGCCCTGCGCGGACGCGATCGGCGCCACCTGCCGGTACTCCTCGACCGTCCGCGTGAAGTGCACCACCGGGTGCCGCTGCGCGAACTCCTCCAGGGACAGCCGTCCGTCGGTGGTCTCGAAGGGCAGCCACGGCAGCATCGTGCGCAGCATCTCCCGGTCGTGCCGCGCCAGCGACTTCACGCCCAGGTAATGCACGGACAGGAAGGCCGCCAGCCGCTCCGGATCACCCGCGGCGAGCCCCGTGAGCCAGCTCCGGATCCGCTCGCCGAGCGCCTCCCGCACGGCCGCCAGCGTCTCGTCCTCGTACAGCGACTCCCGCGACGCCGTGGGCCGCAGGCTGTCCGTGTCGAGGACGCAGCGCACGAAGAACGCCCAGTCGGGGAGCAGCTGTTCGGCCCGCTCGGTGAGCAGCATGCCCTTCAGATGCACCCGGTGGCTCGCCCGCTGCGCCGGGCTGACGGCGGTCGGCAGGACGTACGCGACGCCCCGGATCCCGGCCAGCGGCACGTCCAGCTCTATGGAGTCCAGCGGTGTGAACCCGAACAGGTCGTGACAGTGCCGGGCCAGCGCCACCCGCCGGCCGGCGGGGGAGGGGTACTGCCGGTCCCAGGGCGCCGGCAGCTCGGTGACCGCCTCCTCGCCCACCCGGACGTCGTACGGCAGCAGCGACCCGAAGTCCCGCGCCAGCGTCAGCACGCGCGCGGGGGAGAGCCATTCGGCCGCCCCGGGCCGCGCGACCAGATGCACGGTCGTGCCCGGCTCGGGGCGCGCCTCGTCGGGCAGCGTCCGCACCGTGTACGAGCCGTCGTCGGCAGCCGTCCACTCCACGGGCGCCGCGTCCGGCCGGCGGGCGCTGCGGCTGACCACCCGGATGCGCTCGGCGACCACGAAGCAGGCGAGCAGCCCGATGCCGAACTGGCCCAGGAAGTCCGAGCGGACCTCCTGGATGCCCCCGTCGTCGCGCTTGGAGCTGCGGCCGATCGTGGCGAGCAGATCGTGCACATCGGCCTCGGTGAGCCCGATGCCCGAGTCCTCCACCCGCAGCGTGCCGCCCTCGGCGAACAGCCGCACCCGGGCGGGCGCGTCGGGCTGCTCGGCGCGGCGCGCGGTGATCGCGTCCACCGCGTTCTGCAGCAGCTCGCGCAGATAGACCTTCGGACTGGAGTACAGGTGGTGCGAGAGCAGATCCACCAGGCCACGCAGATCGACCTGGAACGTGTGAGGCGACTGAGGTGCCTGCGGAGTCTGGGGTGCCTGGGATGACTGTGAGGTCATTGAATCCATCGTCGCAGCGCCGGTGGGGAGGGGATTCTGGCGACGGCGGCGGGGTCGGGCGGTCCCGTCGGACGGTGACCGCGGACGGAGGAGGCAGGGCCCGACTGCTGGGCCCGGGAGTGCGTCATCCTAGGCGCGAACGACCCGCCTGACCAGCGGATTTCAAGGACGTATACGGGATTGTCAGTGGCGTGGTGTGCAATGGATCTCGTGCCCGCGCTCGAAGAACCACTCAAGAACACGCTCGGCGCCGCCACCGCGAAGGTGATGGCCGAGCACCTCGGCCTGCACACCGTCGGCGATCTGCTGCACCACTACCCCCGCAGATACGAGGAGCGCGGCCAGCTCACCCACCTCGCCGACCTGCCGATGGACGAGCACGTCACGGTGGTCGCCCAGGTCGCCGACGCCCGCCTGCACACCTTCGCCTCCGCCAAGGCACCCCGGGGCAAGGGCCAGCGCCTCGAAGTCACCATCACCGACGGCAGCGGCCGCCTCCAGCTCGTCTTCTTCGGCAACGGCGTGCACAAACCCCACAAGGACCTCCTCCCCGGCACCCGCGCCCTCTTCGCCGGCAAGGTCTCCCTCTTCAACCGCCGCCTCCAACTGGCACACCCGGCCTACGAACTGCTGCGCGGCGAGGACGACACGGAGGCCGTGGACACCTGGGCCGGTGCCCTCATCCCGATCTACCCGGCCACCGCCAAGCTGGAGTCCTGGAAGATCGCCAAGGCGGTCCAGACGGTCCTGCCGAGCGCCCAGGAGGCCGTCGACCCCCTCCCGGACTCCCTGCGCGAGGGCCGGGGCCTGGCCACCCTCCCCGAAGCCCTGCTGAAGATCCACCGCCCGCACACCAAGGCCGACATCGAGTCCGCCCGCGACCGCCTCAAGTGGGACGAGGCCTTCGTCCTCCAGGTCGCGCTCGCCCGCCGCCGCCACGCCGACGCCCAACTCCCCGCCGTGGCCCGCCGCCCCGCCCCCGAAGGCCTCCTCACCGCCTTCGACGCCCGCCTCCCCTTCACCCTCACCGACGGCCAGCAGAAGGTCTCCCGCGAGATCTTCGACGACCTGGCCACCGAGCACCCGATGCACCGGCTGCTCCAGGGAGAAGTGGGCTCCGGCAAGACGATGGTGGCCCTGCGCGCCATGCTCGCCGTGGTCGACGCGGGCGGACAGGCGGCCATGCTCGCGCCCACCGAGGTGCTGGCCCAGCAGCATCACCGGTCGGTGACGGAGATGATGGGGGAGCTGGCCGAGGGCGGGATGCTGGGCGGCGCCGAGCACGCCACCAAGGTGGTGCTGCTCACCGGCTCGATGGGCGCCGCCGGCCGCCGGCAGGCACTGCTGGACCTGGTCACCGGCGAGGCCGGCATCGTCATCGGCACGCACGCGCTGATCGAGGACAAGGTCCAGTTCCACGACCTGGGCCTGGTCGTGGTGGACGAGCAGCACCGCTTCGGCGTGGAACAGCGCGACGCCCTGCGGGGCAAGGGCAAGCAGCCGCCGCACCTCCTCGTCATGACGGCCACCCCCATCCCGCGCACGGTCGCCATGACCGTCTTCGGCGACCTGGAGACCTCGGTCCTGGACCAGCTCCCGGCGGGCCGTTCACCCATCGCCAGCCATGTGGTCCCGGCCGCCGACAAGCCCCACTTCCTCGCCCGCGCCTGGGAACGCGTCCGCGAGGAAGTGGCGAACGGCCACCAGGCGTACGTCGTCTGCCCGCGCATCGGCGATGACATCGACGAGCCCGGCGACCCGAAGAAGGCCAGGAAGTCCCCGGAGGACGAGGCCGAGAAGCGCCCGCCCCTCGCCGTCCTCGACATCGCCGACCAACTCGCCAAGGGTCCCCTTCAGGGCCTGAGGGTCGAGGTCCTGCACGGCAGGATGCACCCGGACGACAAGGACGCGGTCATGCGCCGCTTCGCCGCCGGCGAGACCCAGGTCCTGGTCGCCACCACGGTCATCGAGGTCGGTGTGAACGTCCCGAACGCCACCGCGATGGTGATCATGGATGCCGACCGCTTCGGCGTCTCCCAGCTCCACCAGCTGCGCGGCCGGGTGGGCCGGGGTTCCGCCGCCGGCCTGTGCCTCCTGGTCACCGAGATGCCCGAGGCGAGCCCCGCCCGCCAGCGCCTGGGCGCCGTCGCCTCCACCCTCGACGGCTTCGAACTCTCCCGCATCGACCTGGAACAGCGCCGCGAGGGCGATGTCCTCGGCCAGGCCCAGTCCGGCGCCCGCACCAGCCTGCGCATGCTCACCGTCATCGACGACGAGGAGATCATCGCGGAGGCGAGGGAGGAAGCGGCGGCGGTGGTCGCGGCCGACCCCGACCTGGAGCACCTCCCGGCGCTGCGGACCGCCCTGGACGCCCTGCTTGACGAGGAGAGGGAGCAGTACCTGGACAAGGGCTGAGGGCAGCGAGCCCTTCAGGGGCGCGGGGAACTGCGCGAGTGACCACGACGCTCTCGCAGTCGCCCATGGCCCTCACCACCCCACTCCTCCGACTGCCAGACTGGACCTGTGACCACGCCCTCGAACAAGGACCCAAGATGACCCGCGTGATCGCCGGCGCCGCCGGCGGACGCCGCCTCGCCGTCCCGCCGGGCAACGGCACCCGCCCCACCTCCGACCGCGCGCGCGAGGGCCTCTTCTCCACCTGGCAGTCCCTCCTCGGCGGCCCCCTGGACGGCGAACGCGTCCTCGACCTCTACGCCGGCTCCGGCGCCGTAGGCCTGGAGGCACTCTCCCGGGGCGCGGCCCACACCCTGCTGGTGGAGGCCGACGCCCGCGCCGCGAGAACGGTCCGGGACAACGTCAGAACGCTCGGCCTCCCCGGCGCCGAGGTGAGATCGGGCAAAGCCGAGCAGATCATCCAGGGACCGGCGCCGGACGAGCCGTACGACCTCGTCTTCCTGGACCCGCCGTACGCCGTCTCGGACGACGATCTTCGGGAGATCCTGCTCACACTCCGTACCGGGGGCTGGCTCGGCGACGAAGCCCTCGTCACCGTGGAGCGCAGCACCAGAGGCGGTGAATTCGCCTGGCCGACCGGTTTCGAAGCCATCAGGGCCCGTCGCTACGGCGAGGGAACGTTTTGGTACGGTCGCGCCGCCTCTACGTGCGAAGACGCACGATGACCGGACCGGAGAGCGAGGGATCCCAAGTGCGCCGTGCCGTCTGTCCCGGGTCGTTCGACCCCATCACCAACGGACATCTCGACATCATTGGCCGCGCCTCCAAGTTGTACGACGAGGTCTATGTCGCGGTGATGATCAACAAGTCCAAGAAGGGCCTCTTCGAGGTCGACGAGCGGATCGAGCTGATCCGCCGGGTCACCGCCGAGTACGCGAACGTACGGGTGGAGGCCTTCCACGGACTGCTCGTCGACTTCTGCAAGCAGCGCGAGATCCCGGCCATCGTCAAGGGCCTGCGCGCGGTCAGCGACTTCGACTACGAGCTGCAGATGGCCCAGATGAACATCGGCCTGTCGGGCGTGGAGACCCTCTTCGTCCCCACCAACCCCACCTACAGCTTCCTGTCGTCCTCCCTGGTCAAGGAGGTCGCGACCTGGGGCGGCGACGTCTCCCACCTGGTACCGCCGCTGGTCCTCGAAGCGCTGGCCGAGCGACTGAAGCGCGACTGAGCGGACGAACGTCCCCCGCTGGCCGTACAGTCGACCCGACCGTCTCCAACACAGCTGTAGAGAGTGGCGAGCACACGGTGGACCACACGGTGGACGTGCAGAAGAAGCTCGACGAGATCGTCTCGGTGGTCTCCGGCGCCCGATCCATGCCCATGTCGGCCTCGTGCGTGCTCAACCGCGCCGAACTGCTCTCCCTGCTCGACGAACTGCGCGCGGCCCTGCCCGACTCCCTCGCCCAGGCGCAGGAGCTGATCGGCGACCGCGACCACATGGTCGAGCGGGCCCGCCAGGAAGCCGAGCGGATCGTCGCGAACGCGCACGCCGAGCGCGGCTCCCTGATCTCCGACACCGAGGTCGCCCGCCGCTCCCAGAACGAGGCCGACCGCATCCTCGGCGAGGCCCGCCAGGAGGCCGAGGAGGTCCGCGCCGAGGCCGACGACTACGTCGACTCCAAGCTCGCCAACTTCGAGGTCGTCCTCACCAAGACCCTCGGCTCGGTCGGCCGCGGCCGCGAGAAGCTGCTCGGTACGGGCCCCGGCCTCGACGAGCAGGGCTACGCGGACGACGACGCCCCCGAGCGCAGCCACGACCCCGAGACCCTGCGCCGCGACGCCGACGCCTACGTGGACGCCAAGCTCGGCGCCTTCGAGGCCGTCCTCGCCAAAACGCTGGAGGCCGTCGGCCGAGGCCGGCAGAAGCTCCACGGCCGGATCGCCACCGACGACCTCGGCGCCCTCGCCCTGAACGACGACGGCACCTCCCCGCAGCCCACCAGCGACGCCGACTACCTGGCCGGCCTCGCCGAACTCGCCGACAGCCCCGCCCAGCAGACCCCGTCCCTGCCGGGACAGCAGTCGTACGGGCAGCAGCAGGACTCCTACGCGGCGACGGCGTACCAGCAGGACCCGTACGGCTACCAGCAGCAGTACGCCCAGCCCCAGCAGTCCGCCGACCCCTACGGCTACCAGCAGGCCGACCCGTACGCGGCCGGCTACCCGCAGCAGCCGTCGTACGAGCCGAACCAGGGGCACGTGGACCCGCAGGGACAGCAGGACCAGCAGGGGCACCAGGGGTACGCGCAGCCGCAGGCGAACACGCTCGACGAGACCAGCCTCTTCGACACCACCATGATCACGGCGGAGCAGTTGCGCCGCTACGAGCAGGGCCGCTGACAGCGGATTGGGCCGACAGCGAAAGGTCCAGTATCCTGGTTCTTCGGTCGCGCGTGCGTTCATGCTGTCCGCAACAGACGCCCGCGATCGAGCGCTGCCCGGAACACCAGGGGGCGGCGCCCTCCTGACGAGTTCCGAAGATCGAAAGCAGAAATGGCTCTGAACGCCCGCCTCGACCACCGCAACCCCCTCGTGTTCGACACGCACGAGCTGGGCCGGCGGCCCGGTGCGCAGCAGCGCCTGACGCGCTCGGTCGACGCTCCCAAGGACCTCGGGATCAAGGGGGTCGTCGGAGTGCCGGAAGGTGCCCCGGTGGAGCTCGAACTCCGTCTGGAGTCGGTCATGGAAGGGGTGCTCGTCACAGGCACCGCCCGTGCCGACGCCAAGGGGGAGTGCGTAAGGTGTCTGGAGCCGGTCGAGCTGGAGCTCGAAGCGGACTTCCAGGAGATGTTCTCGTACCCCGACGCCGATGAGCGGGGCCGCGTGATCGCGGAACCCGACAGCGACGCCGAGGACGACGAGGACAGGCTCTTGCTCGAGGACGGACTGTTCGACCTCGAACCCGTGCTGCGTGATGCGGTGGTGCTCGCACTGCCGATGCAGCCGGTGTGCCAGGACGACTGCCCCGGCCTGTGCTCCGAGTGCGGAGCCCGGCTCGCGGACGACCCGGACCACCACCACGAAGCCGTCGACATCCGTTGGGCGGCACTGCAGGGACTCGCCGGTTCACTCGAAGACGGCGAGAAGGACGAGATGAGCGGCGCCGAACCCGGTGTCGACGAGAAGCAGGAGAAGTAGCCGTGGCTGTTCCGAAGCGGAAGATGTCGCGCAGCAACACGCGCCACCGCCGGTCGCAGTGGAAGGCTGCGGTCCCCACCCTGGTTGCGTGCGAGCGCTGCCACGAGCCCAAGCTGCAGCACATCGCGTGCCCGTCTTGCGGCACCTACAACAAGCGCCAGGTCCTCGAGGTCTGAGCGGCTGGTGAGAGGCTCTATGTCTGACGCCAAGGCGGAGACCAACGCCAAGAAAAAGGCGGAGAACGCAGCCTCGTCCCACACGCTTCTGGAAGGGCGGCTCGGCTACCAGCTCGAGTCCGCCCTTCTGGTGCGTGCGCTGACCCACCGTTCGTACGCGTACGAGAACGGCGGTCTGCCGACCAACGAGCGCCTGGAGTTCCTCGGGGACTCCGTCCTCGGCCTCGTGGTCACGGACACGCTGTATCGCACCCACCCCGACCTGCCCGAAGGCCAACTGGCCAAGCTGCGGGCCGCGGTGGTCAACTCTCGTGCGCTGGCGGAGGTGGGCCGCGGGCTCGACCTCGGCTCCTTCATCCGGCTCGGCCGCGGTGAAGAGGGCACAGGTGGCCGGGACAAGGCATCCATCCTCGCCGACACCCTCGAAGCGGTGATCGGTGCGGTCTATCTCGACCAGGGGCTCGACTCGGCGGCGGAGCTGGTGCACCGCTTGTTCGACCCGCTGATCGAGAAGTCCTCGAACCTCGGAGCCGGCCTGGACTGGAAGACCAGCCTCCAGGAGCTCACCGCGACCGAGGGGCTCGGCGTGCCCGAGTACCTGGTCACGGAGACCGGCCCCGACCACGAGAAGACCTTCACCGCTGCCGCCCGCGTCGGAGGCGTCTCGTACGGCACCGGCACCGGCCGCAGCAAGAAGGAAGCGGAGCAGCAGGCGGCCGAGTCCGCCTGGCGTGCGATCCGCGCCGCGGCGGACGAGCGGGCGAAGGCGGCGGCCGAGGCCGCGGCCCGCGCCGAAGCGACCGCCGAGACTCCTTCGGACACCGCCCCCGCCTGACGCCGAGGGCTGCCGCCCCCGAAGCCCCCGTGAGGGGGTGAGGGGGCGGCTTCGGTGCGTTCCCGAGTGCGGGCGGTCGGGGCTTCTCGTGCAGTTCCCCGCGCCTCTGAAAGACCAGGCCCCGCAGCCTGTGAGGCGACCGGCAGCGGGCCTGAGAAGCACGGGGCGCAGCCCCTGCTTTTCAGGGGCGCGGGGAACTGCCCGAGAAGCCCCACCGGACCCGCACCCGCCCCCCAACCTCACCCCCTCATGCCCCCCGCTCAACCTCCGGAGGACCCCGTGCCCGAACTGCCCGAGGTCGAGGTCGTCCGGCGTGGTCTGGAGCGCTGGGTGGCGCACCGGACCGTCGCCGACGTCGAGGTGCTGCACCCCCGGGCGATCCGCCGGCACCTGGCCGGCCCGGAGGACTTCGCGCACCGGCTCAAGGGCCACCGCATCGGCGCGCCCAGCCGACGCGGGAAGTACCTGTGGCTCCCCGTGGAGGACACCGGGATCGCCGTCCTCGCGCACCTCGGCATGAGCGGCCAACTGCTCGTGCAGCCGCACGACGCGGCCGACGAGAAGCACCTCAGGATCCGTGTCCGCTTCGCGGACGACCTCGCCACCGAACTGCGCTTCGTCGACCAACGCACCTTCGGTGGACTGTCGTTGCACGACACCACCCCCGACGGCCTGCCGGACGTCATCGCGCACATCGCCCGCGACCCGCTCGACCCGCGGTTCGACGCCGAGGCCTTCCACCAGGCACTGCGGCGGAAGCGTACGACGATCAAACGGGCCCTGCTCGACCAGTCGTTGATCAGCGGAGTGGGCAACATCTACGCGGACGAGGCGCTCTGGCGGGCGAGGATCCACTTCGAGCGCCCCACCGCCGGTTTCACGCGCCCCCGCACCACCGAACTCCTGGGCCACGTACGGGACGTGATGAACGCGGCCCTCGCGGTGGGCGGCACGAGCTTCGACAGCCTCTACGTCAACGTGAACGGTGAGTCGGGGTACTTCGACCGCTCCCTGGACGCGTACGGCCGTGAGGGCCTGCCCTGTCGCCGCTGTGCCACGCCCATGCGGCGGCGTCCCTGGATGAACCGGTCCAGCTATTTCTGCCCGACGTGTCAGCGGGCGCCGCGCTCCGTGTCGTAGCGCTCGCGGGACCGGAGCACCTCCTCCATGCGGTCCTCCACACAGCTGATGAGGGACATCAGACGCGCGGAGACCTCACGGCCGAGCGGAGTGAGGCTGTAGTCGACGCGGGGCGGGTTGGTGGGCTGCGCGTCGCGGTGGACGAGGCCGTCGCGCTCCAGGGCGTGCAGCGTCTGGGAGAGCATCTTCTCGCTCACGCCGTCCACACGGCGGCGCAGCTCGTTGAAGCGGAGCGAACTGTCGTACAGCGCGCCCATGGTGAGCACGCCCCAGCGACCCGTGACGTGCTCCAGGGTGCCCCGCGAGGGACAGTTCCTGGCGAACACGTCGAAGGCCAGCCCATCGACGTCCACGACACCCGCCTCCGCGGCCTCCCGCACGGGCGCCACACCGGTCTGCGCGGCTGATTCCATACCCCGAGGATACTCCGGCACAGCGCTGACCAGAAGATTGCACTAACTGTCGGTTAGCGCGGAGCGACGAGGGCTGCCGGCTGGATGCCGAGCTGATCCTGGAGACACCGTTCCTGCTGTGGGACGCGGAAGGTCAGTGGCACGAACTCGACCCGGGCACGGGGGTGAGCCCCACCCCTGTCCTCGCCCTGTTCGGGCAGTCCGTCGCAGCGGTCGATGTTCGTGAGCACGGCACGTTGGTGATCGACTTCCACGCCGGTGCCGGACTCTGGATCGGCCCCGACCCGTACTTCGCGTCCTGGCATCTCGCCGGTCACGGAGTCGACCCCGTCACGGTCGGCCCCGGCGGCGAGGACGACCGGGAACTTGGACGACCGTAGGTCGGGGTCCGCTCAGTAGCCGAAGTCCTGTGTCCACCACGGGCCGCCGTCGCCCAGGACGACGCCGACACCCAGGGTCTTGAAGTCGCAGTTCAGGATGTTCGCCCGGTGGCCGGGACTGTTCATCCAGGCCTCCATGACAGCCTCGGCGGTCGCCTGGCCGCGGGCGATGTTCTCGCCGCCGAGGCCGGTGATGCCGAGGGCGGCCGCGCGGTCCCAGGGGTCGGAGCCGTCGGGGTCGGTGTGGTCGAAGAAGCCGCGCAGGGCCATGTCCTCGCTGAACGCCTCGGCCAGTTTCGCCAGATCGCTGTTGGCGGCCACCGGCTCGCAGCCCGCCTTGGCCCGCTCCTCGTTGACCAGCAGGAGGACCGCGGCCTCGGCCTGGGTCTCGGAGGAGAGCTCCGCCGGAGAAGTGGTGTCCTTCTCCTTGCCCTTCTCCTTCTCCTTGATGGGCTTGTCGGACGGCGTCCTGGTCTTCTGGGAGCCGGAGCCCTTGTCCGCCTCGTCGGCGGGCTTCTCCTCGGACGGGGGCGTCGAGGGGGCCGGCGTGTTCGACGGGGTGGCCTCGCGCTCGGCGTCA
The DNA here is from genome assembly GCF_014930365.1 of Streptomyces caniscabiei. Lineage (GTDB taxonomy): Bacteria > Actinomycetota > Actinomycetes > Streptomycetales > Streptomycetaceae > Streptomyces > Streptomyces caniscabiei. Next base: position 197,806 of record NZ_JABXWI010000010.1, read on the forward strand.
CGGCTGGTGGACTCGTCCTCGCGCTGCTGCTGCCCCTGCGCGGCGCCGTCAGTCCCGCCCTGCTGGGTCGCCGCACCCGTCGGCGAGCCGGCGGGCACCACCGTCTCGTTGGCGTTGCCCCCGCTGATCGTGTACTGGTCGCCACCCGGCAGCACCCCGGTGGCCACCGCGACGGTGCCGAGGGCGACGGCGGCCGAGACACCGAGGAGACCGGTCTTCACAGGCGTCACGGTCTTCTTCTTGCGGCGGCGCGAGCCACCGCTCCGCGCGGAGGCCTTGGCGTCGGCCTCCAGGAACTCGGCGAATCCGTACAGGTTCTCCGGACCGTAGTGCGGCTCATCGGAGACGAAGCCCCTGTCAGTGACCCCGGCGGCGCGGCCCCCCCTGGCGGCGCGGCCGGCGGCGGAGCGTCGGTGGCGTCCCATGTCTTGGCCTTCCTCGTCCTTGCGGTGTCCTGCGGTCAACGTTGGGGAGTTCGTCAACGTTGTGGTCGTCGTCTTCACGAATCTCACACGAAGGAGTGAGTTTCATATGAGATTCATTGGGTCCGGACGGTACAGCATGGCGCCAGGGGAGGGAGAGGCCCGGGAGACATTGGCCCGTTAGCGTGCAGGCATGAGCGAGGATGTACGGCTGGTCGTCTGGGTGCGTGGACGGGTGCAAGGTGTGGGTTTCCGCTGGTTCACCCGGGCCAGGGCCCTGGAGATCGGCGGCCTGAGTGGTTTTGCTCTCAATTTGGCCGACGGACGGGTCCAGGTGGTCGCCGAGGGGCCGCGCGAGGCGTGTCAGGGGCTCCTGGAGTGGCTCCAGGGAGACGACACGCCCGGGCGCGTGGTGGGTGTGACCGAGATCTGGGACACACCCCGAGGGGGCTACGAGGGCTTCGCCATCCGCTGAGCGCATCAGCGGGACGAGCGCGCGAGAGCGGAGGGGAGCGCCACCGGCATATGCCAGAAGCATGCACAAACCAGAAATGTGCAGGTGATTGCCAAGACGAGTCAGTCATGGCAGGCTCCGAAGAACGGATGATCCCCTCGCTCCGCCGGCCAGGAGAGGCCCCGCAGTCGCCGCAGCGTCGCCCGATCGGGGCCGCGCGGCAGAGGGATGCCCGCCAAAGCGCGGCGTGATCGTGTTGACCGTCAAACTTTTTGGTGAGACGCTAAAAGCAACCCCGCGCACCTTAGCTGTTTGGCATGAGGACGGCAGCAAAAACTCAACAGTGCCAAGCAAGGCGGGTGCGATTCCCTCACGACCCACACCGCTTCGGTCGGTCACTCATTGTGGAGGACCATCCATCATGGCAAAGGCGCTTCTCGGTTACGTCGGCGGCTCCGACCCGCGACTCCTCGCCGAGATGCGACGGCTCCAGCAGCGTGTCCAGGACCTGGAATCCGAGCTCGGACGCATCCAGGCGGAGAACGACGCGCTGACGGCTGCCGCTTCTCACGACTCGCTCATGGAGCTCGACGCACGCCAGGCGGAGCCTGCGCTCACCTGATCACTGCATCGCACCACGACAGACAGCAGTGGTTGGGCTGCCCGTATCAACCGCTAAGTTGTCAGATCTGCAAGGGACGCCTTCTCACGAGGCGTCCCTTCTTTCTGTCCCCGTGTACCGGGCTGTAGGTCCCGAGCTGTCCCGTGTCCCCGAGCCCCCGTCTCGGTCCCCGACCTTTGTCACCCTCTTCAACGTCTGATGTGCCCTGCACGTTCATGGGCGAAACCGCGCGTTCATGGAGTGAGACAAGGCCGGAAGGTAGAGTCCAGCGCCGTGCACCTCAAGGCCCTGACCCTCCGTGGGTTCAAATCGTTCGCATCGGCGACCACGCTCCGGTTCGAACCGGGGATCACGTGCGTCGTCGGGCCCAACGGTTCGGGCAAGTCCAACGTCGTGGACGCGCTCAGCTGGGTCATGGGCGAACAGGGCGCCAAGTCGCTGCGCGGCGGCAAGATGGAGGACGTCATCTTCGCCGGCACCACCGGGCGTCCCCCGCTCGGCCGCGCCGAGGTGTCCCTGACCATAGACAACTCCGACGGGGCCCTCCCCATCGAGTACTCCGAGGTCACGATCACGCGGATCATGTTCCGCAACGGCGGCAGCGAGTACCAGATCAACGGCGACACCTGCCGCCTCCTCGACATCCAGGACCTGCTCTCCGACTCCGGCATCGGCCGCGAGATGCACGTCATCGTCGGCCAGGGCCAGCTCGACTCCGTCCTGCACGCCGACCCCATGGGCCGCCGCGCCTTCATCGAGGAGGCCGCCGGCGTCCTCAAGCACCGCAAGCGCAAGGAGAAGGCGCTCCGGAAACTGGACGCCATGCAGGCCAACCTGGCCCGCGTCCAGGACCTCACCGACGAACTCCGCCGCCAGCTCAAGCCGCTGGGCCGCCAGGCCGCCGTCGCCCGCCGGGCCGCCGTCATCCAGGCCGACCTGCGCGACGCCCGCCTGCGCCTGCTCGCCGACGACCTCGTACGTCTGCACGCGGCACTTCGGACGGAGGTCGCCGACGAGGCCGCACTGAAGCAGCGCAAGGAGTCCGCCGAGGCCGAGCTGAAGCAGGCGCTCCAGCGCGAGGCGCATCTGGAGGGCGAGGTGCGCCGGCTGACCCCGCGCCTCCAGCGCGCCCAGGAGACCTGGTACGAGCTGTCGCAGCTCGCCGAACGGGTGCGCGGCACGATCTCGCTCGCCGACGCCCGGATCAAGAGCGCCACCTCCGCACCGCCCGAGGAACGGCGCGGCCGGGACCCCGAGGACATGGAACGCGAGGCCGCCCGCATCCGCGAGCAGGAGGCCGAACTCGAAGCGGCTCTCGAAGCGGCCGAGCGCGCCCTGGAGGACACGGTCGAGCACCGCGCCGAGCTGGAGCGCGAACTGATGGTCGAGGAACGCCGGCTGAAGGACGTCGCCCGTTCCATCGCCGACCGCCGCGAGAGCCTCGCTCGCCTCGGTGGCCAGGTCAACGCCGCCCGCTCCCGGGCGGCCTCCGCCCAGTCCGAGATCGACCGCCTCGCCGCCGCCCGCGACGAGGCGCGGGAACGTGCCGCTGCCGCCCAGGAGGAGTACGAGGCACTCAAGGCCGAGGTCGACCATCTCGACGCCGACGACTCCGACCTGGCCGAACAGCACGACGCCGCCAAGCGGGCACTGGCCGAGGCCGAGACCGCCCTCGCCGCCGCCCGCGAGGCCACGACCACCGCCGAACGGCGCCGCGCCGCCACCCAGGCCCGCCACGAAGCCCTCGCCCTCGGCCTGCGCCGCAAGGACGGCACGGGCGCGCTTCTCGGTGCGAAGGACCGCCTCGGCGGGGTACTGGGCCCGGCCGCCGAACTGCTGACGGTCGCCCCGGGACACGAGGTCGCCCTCGCGGCCGCCTTCGGCGCTGCGGCGGACGCGATCGCGGTGACCTCCCCCTCCGCCGCGGCGGAGGCGATCCGGCTGCTCCGCAAGCAGGACGCCGGACGAGCGGCGCTGTTGACGGCGGGAGGGCCGGACGATCTGACGCCGGTGACCACGGCCGCGCCCCTGGGAGGCGCGGGGAACGGCGCGACCGGCCACGACGGACCCGCGGACGAACAACGACCTCACCCGGGGATTCCCGCGGAGCGCCTGGTGCGAGCCCCCTCCGACCTCACCCCCGCCGTCCGCCGCCTCCTTCACCGCATCGTCGTCGTGGACACCCTCGAAGACGCCGAGGCCCTCGTCTACGCGCGCCCGGACCTCACCGCGGTCACCGCCGAGGGCGACCTGCTCGGGGCCCACTTCGCCCACGGCGGCTCGGCAGGGGCACCGAGCCTGCTGGAGGTGCAGGCCGCCGTCGACGAGGCGGAAGCCGAGCTGGAGGAGCTGGCCGTACGGTGCGAGGAGTTGGCCGAGGCCCAGCAGAACGCGGTCGAGCTGCGCCGGGAGCGGGCCGGGATCGTGGAGGAGCTGGGGGAGCGGCGCCGGGCGGGCGAGCGGGAGAAGTCGGCGGTCGCACAGCAGCTCGGGCGCCTGGCCGGGCAGGCGCGGGGCGCCGCCGGGGAGGCCGAGCGGTCCACGGCCGCCGCCGCACGCGCCCAGGAAGCGCTCGACAAGGCCGTACAGGACGCCGAGGAGCTGGCCGAACGGCTCGCGGTGGCCGAGGAGATGCCCGTCGAGGAGGAGCCGGACACCTTCGTACGGGATCGGCTCGCGGCGGACGGGGCCAACGCGCGACAGACCGAGATGGAGGCCCGGCTCCAGGTGCGCACGCACGAGGAGCGGGTCAAGGGGCTCGCGGGGCGCGCGGATTCGCTCGACCGGGCCGCGCGCGCCGAGCGCGAGGCGCGGGCGCGGGCCGAACAGCGCAGGGCGCGGCTGCGGCACGAGGCGGCCGTGGCCGAGGCGGTCGCCTCCGGTGCCAGGCAGCTGCTCCGGCATGTCGAGGTCTCCCTCGCCCGCGCGGAGCGGGAACGCACCGCCGCCGACGCGGCCAAGGCACGCCGTGAGCAGGAGCTCGCGCAGGCCCGTGACCAGGGGCGCGGCCTGAAGGCGGAGCTGGACAAGCTGACCGACTCCGTGCACCGGGGCGAGGTGCTCGGCGCCGAGAAGCGGATGCGGATCGAGCAGCTGGAGACCAAGGCGCTGGAGGAGCTGGGCGTCGAACCGGAGGGGCTGATCGCGGAGTACGGGCCCGACCAGCTCGTACCGCCGTCACCGCCGGCGGAGGGGGAGGAACTGCCGGAGGACCCGGAGCACCCCCGCAACCAGCCGAGGACGTTCCACCGCGCCGAGCAGGAGAAGCGGCTCAGGGCGGCCGAGCGGGCGTACCAGCAGCTCGGCAAGGTCAATCCGCTGGCGCTGGAGGAGTTCGCGGCGCTGGAGGAGCGGCACAAGTTCCTCAGTGAGCAGCTGGAGGACCTGAAGAAGACCCGAGCCGATCTGCTGCAGGTGGTGAAGGAGGTCGACGAGCGGGTCGAGCAGGTCTTCACCGAGGCGTACTGGGACACCGCGCGGGAGTTCGAGGGCGTGTTCGGCCGGCTCTTCCCGGGCGGGGAGGGACGGCTGATCCTCACCGACCCGGACAACATGCTCACCACCGGCGTCGACGTCGAGGCCCGGCCGCCCGGAAAGAAGGTCAAGCGGCTGTCGCTGCTCTCCGGCGGGGAGCGGTCGCTGACCGCCGTCGCCATGCTGGTGTCGATCTTCAAGGCGCGGCCCAGCCCGTTCTATGTGATGGACGAGGTCGAGGCGGCGCTCGACGACACCAACCTCCAGCGGCTGATCCGGATCATGCAGGAGCTGCAGGAGGCGTCGCAGCTGATCGTGATCACCCACCAGAAGCGGACCATGGAGGTCGCCGACGCGCTGTACGGCGTGTCCATGCAGGGCGACGGCGTCTCGAAGGTGATCAGCCAGCGGCTGCGTTAGGTGTTTCCGAGCGGGGGTAGGCGGGGCTGGTCCAGCAGATCATCAGGCCCGTTTCCCCGACATCGGCGACGTGCCCGCCGAGGAGTACAGACGTGACCAGCACAGCGCAGCCCAGGGCGGGAGCGGTCGGCGCTCAGCCCGACCATCTCTCCCACGTGATCTTCATCGCGGCGGCGGCCGCGATGGGCGGCTTCCTCTTCGGCTACGACAGCGCCGTGATCAACGGCGCCGTCGAGGCCATCCGCCACCGCTACGACATCGGATCCACGGCCCTGGCACAGGTCATCGCCGTCGCCCTGATCGGCTGTGCCGTCGGCGCGGCGACCGCGGGCCGGATCGCCGACCGCATCGGCCGCATCCGGTGCATGCAGATCGCGGCCGCCCTCTTCACGGTCAGCGCCGTCGGCTCCGCGCTCCCGTTCGCGCTCTGGGACCTCGCCTTCTGGCGGATCGTCGGCGGTTTCGCCATCGGTATGGCGTCCGTCATCGGCCCCGCCTACATCGCCGAGGTCGCCCCGCCCGCCTACCGCGGCCGGCTCGGCTCCTTCCAGCAGGCCGCGATCGTCGTCGGCATCGCCGTCTCCCAGCTCGTCAACTGGGGCATCCTCAATGCCGCCGACGGAGACCAGCGCGGCGAGCTGCTCGGCCTGGAGGCCTGGCAGATCATGCTCGGCGTCATGGTCGTCCCCGCCGTGCTGTACGGCCTGCTCTCCTTCGCGATCCCCGAGTCCCCGCGGTTCCTGATCTCCGTCGGCAGGCGCGAGCGCGCCCGCGAGGTGCTCGCCGAGGTCGAGGGCAAGGACGTCGACCTGGACGCCCGGGTGGCCGAGATCGAGTCGGCCATGCACAGCGAGCACAAGTCGACCTTCAAGGACCTGCTCGGCGGCAGTTTCCTCTTCAAGCCGATCGTCTGGATCGGCATCGGACTGTCGGTCTTCCAGCAGTTCGTCGGCATCAACGTCGCCTTCTACTACTCCGCGACACTGTGGCAGTCCGTGGGCGTCGACCCGAGCGAGTCGTTCTTCTACTCCTTCACGACCTCGATCATCAACATCGTCGGCACCGTCATCGCGATGATCTTCGTCGACCGGATCGGCCGCAAGCCGCTCGCCCTCATCGGCTCCGTCGGCATGGTCGTCGGCCTCGCCCTGGAGGCCTGGGCCTTCTCCTACGACCTGGTCGACGGCAAGCTTCCCGCCACCCAGGGCTGGATCGCCCTGATCGCCGCGCACGTCTTCGTCCTCTTCTTCGCGCTCTCCTGGGGCGTCGTCGTCTGGGTCATGCTCGGCGAGATGTTCCCCAACCGGATCCGCGCCGCCGCCCTGGGCGTCGCCGCCTCCGCCCAGTGGATCGCCAACTGGGCCATCACCGCGAGCTTCCCGTCCCTGGCCGACTGGAACCTCTCCGTGACGTACGTGATCTACACGGTCTTCGCCGCGCTCTCCATCCCCTTCGTCCTGAAGTTCGTCAAGGAGACGAAGGGCAAGGCGCTGGAGGAGATGGGCTAGCCGGTACCCCACCGCCGTCCCGGCCCGACCGCCGAGCGGGCCGGGGCAGCGGTTCGCCGGGGTGGACGAATGTCAGCCCGCGAGGCGCGGCAGCACCCGCTCGGCGAACAGCCGCAGCCCCCGCCACCCCTCCTCGACCGGCATCCCGCCGGCCAGCGGATGCAGGACGTAGTTGTCCAGGCCCAGCGCCACGCACTCGTCCGGCGTGACGATCCGGTACACGCCCTCCGCGCGCAGCTCCGCCACCGTCGACGCCCCCGACCGCACGGCCGACCGGATGCCGGCCGACTGCCAGGAGGCGTACGTCCGGGCCTCGTGCAGGAAGTGCCCGCCGTATTCGGCCCACGCCCGGTCCGGATCCTCCGCCACGTGCAGCAGCGGCGTCTCGGCGGCCGGCATCATCGTCCAGCCCTCGGTGCCGTACTCGACGAGCCGCTCCTTGTAGTACGCCTCCAGCTCCGGCAGATGCGCGCTCGGGAAGAAGGGGAGCCCGAGACGGGCCGCCCGGCGGGCCGCCGCCTTCGAGGAACCGCCGACCAGCAGCAGCGGATGCGGCTCGGTGCCCGGACGCGGGGTGACCCGGACCGTGCGCCCCCGGTAGCTGAACGGCTCACCCGTCCACGCCTGGAGCAGTGTCTCCAGCACCTCGTCCTGGAGCCTGCCGCGCTCCTTCCAGTCCACGTCGAACTGCGCGTACTCCTCCGGCCGGTACCCGATCCCGGCGACGGTCACCAGCCGGCCACCGCTCACCAGATCCAGTACGGCGATGTCCTCCGCCAGCCGCAGCGGATCGTGCAGCGGGCCGATCATCGCCGACACCGTGACCGCGATCCGCCGGGTGGCCCCGAACACGGCCCCCGCGAAGACGAACGGCGACGGCAGCCAGTTGTTCTCGACCCCGTGGTGCTCCTCCGTCTGCACGGTGCCGATGCCCTGCTCGTCGGCGTACGCGGCCATCTCGACGGCGGCCCGGTAGCGGGCCCGGAGCGAGGCGGGCGTGGCGCCGGGCTCGACCAGATTGAAACGGACGACCGTGACGGGCATGGGACCCCCTTCGGGCGGCTGTGGAGGGGGACGTTAGCTGACGGCTCGTCAGGTGGCCAGGGTCGTGGAAGGGCCGTGTCCCCCCGTACGGCGATCGAACGCGTCGGGGGGTGGTCCCGCATACTGGTCCCGTTATGGAACTCATCCTTGCTGTAGTCATCGCCGTGGTCGTGCTCGGCGTGCTGGGCGGGCTCGTCGTAGGCAGCCGCAGGAAGAAGCCGCTGCCCCCGGCTCCCCCCACGACACCCGACATCACCGCACCCCCGGCCGAGCCGCATGTCGGCGACGAGGCCGAGACACCGCGCGACGAACCGCGCCGGACGATCGAGGAGGTGGATCTCCCGGACGGTTCGGCGTCGGCGCCCGTGGCCGTCGAGGAACCGCCCGCCGCCCCCGAGATCGAGATCCCCGAGCCGACCGCCGGCCGTCTGGTACGGCTGCGCGCCCGGCTCTCCCGCTCCCAGAACGCGCTGGGCAAGGGACTGCTCACACTGCTCTCGCGCGAGCACCTCGACGACGACACCTGGGAGGAGATCGAGGACACCCTCCTCACCGCCGACGTCGGCGTCCAGCCCACCCAGGAACTGGTCGAGCGGCTGCGCGAGCGGGTGAAGGTGCTCGGCACCCGCACCCCGGCGGACCTGCGCACGCTGCTGCGCGAGGAGCTGCTGAAGATCCTCGTCCCCGAGTTCGACCGCGAGGTCCACACCGAATCGCCGCTCGACACCCCGGGCATCGTGATGGTCGTCGGCGTCAACGGCACCGGCAAGACCACGACCACCGGCAAGCTCGCGCGCGTCCTCGTCGCCGACGGCAAGAACGTCGTCCTCGGCGCCGCCGACACCTTCCGCGCCGCGGCCGCCGACCAGCTCCAGACCTGGGGTGAGCGCGTCGGCGCCCGTACCGTGCGCGGTCCCGAGGGCGGCGACCCGGCGTCGATCGCCTTCGACGCGGTCAAGGAGGGCATCGAGGAGGGCGCCGACGTCGTCCTCATCGACACCGCCGGCCGGCTGCACACCAAGACCGGCCTCATGGACGAGCTCGGCAAGGTCAAGCGCGTCGTGGAGAAGCACGCGCCGCTGGACGAGATCCTGCTCGTCCTCGACGCCACCACCGGCCAGAACGGCCTCGTCCAGGCGCGCGTCTTCGCCGAGGTCGTCGACATCACCGGCATCGTCCTCACCAAGCTCGACGGCACCGCCAAGGGCGGCATCGTCATCGCCGTGCAGCGCGAGCTGGGTGTGCCCGTCAAGCTCGTCGGCCTGGGAGAGGGTGCGGACGACCTGGCGCCGTTCGAGCCGGAGGCGTTCGTGGATGCGCTTATCGGCGACTGAGGCCGCGAGAGCCTCCGAAATTTCGGAAGTGGCATCGGAGAAGCGCCCGCCCCCGAGGTGCAGTCGGGGACGGGCACTTCGCTGTGCGGGCGGCGGCCGGGGTCAGGCCCGGGACCGGTGCGCCACGTAGGCCAGGGTGCCGAGGAGCAGGCGCGCGGCCGGTGGCCTGGTCGCCGAGTCGAGCGCGGGGGAGCGGAGCCAGCGGACCGGGCCGAGGCCGCCGCGGTCGGAGGGCGGGGCGGTGACATGGGTGCCGGGGCCGAGGCCGCGCAGGTCCAGGGCGGAGGGGTCGTCCCAGCCCATGCGGTAGAGCAGGGAGGGCAGCTCGGCGGCGGCGCCGGGGGCGACGAAGAAGTGGGCGCGGCCCTCGGGGGTGGCGGTCACGGGGCCGAGAGGGAGGCCCATGCGTTCCAGACGGACCAGCGCGTGCCGCCCGGCCGACTCGGCGACCTCGATGACGTCGAACGAGCGGCCCACCGGCAGCATCACGGAGGCGCCGGGGAACTCGGCCCAGGCCTCGGTCACCTCGTCGAGCGTCGCTCCGGCGCGCACGGGAGGCGCGAAGCCGAGAGGATGCGCGCCGGGCGCGGGGCAGGTGGTCCTGCCGCACGAGCACGCGCCCGAAGCCGCCCGCGCGCCGGGGACGACATCCCATCCCCAGAGGCCGGTGAACTCGGCCACGGCCGTGCACTCCGAGGTACGGCCGCGTCGACGCGTGCCGGATCGCATCTCCCGGATGCCGCCGATCGTGAAGCCCATGCCCCCTCCAACGGGTCCAGCGCGCGGGTGGTTACGCGACGGAGTCGGAATGCGACGCTCTGCTTCCGCGCGGGCGGCGCGCTGCGACACCCCGGGTGGCGCGGGTGTCGATGCGCGCCCCTGAATGCATCCGTCCGCCCGCTCCCGGCCGTCATGTGTCAAGTGAATCGCGGACGGGCGACCGTTAGTTCATTCGAAGGGGTGGCGAATGGTGGCGTTTCCGGGATCGCCGTGGCCGGACGCGTGATCGTAGGATTACTTTGAGTGCACGGGACCTGGGGACGAACACGCTCGTGGGTATGCCGGAGGCAAGTCGTCTTTCCGTTCGATGGGTGACGAGGGTCGGACGTACGGCGCGGTAACCGGCATTCTGGTAGGGCTTGGCGCACACAGCGCACAGGTGGTTTCAGGGATGGGGGCGTTCCAGTGGGCGGCAACGGCGGAAGCGGCACGAACGCTGAGAAACGCCCGAACGAACTGCTCGGTTCGTGGTTCGTCCGCAGCGGTTGGTCCAAGGGCGAGCTCGCCCGGCAGGTGAACCGACGGGCCCGCCAGCTCGGCGCCAACCACATCTCCACCGACACCTCCCGCGTACGCCGGTGGCTCGACGGGGAGAACCCGCGCGAGCCGATCCCGCGGATCCTGTCCGAGCTGTTCTCCGAGCGGTTCGGCTGTGTCGTCGCCGTCGAGGACCTGGGGCTGCGCGCGGCGCACCAGTCCCCGTCCGTCTCCGGTGTCGACCTGCCCTGGACGGGCCCGCAGACCGTGGCGCTGATCAGCGAGTTCTCGCGCAGCGACCTGATGCTGGCGCGGCGCGGCTTCCTCGGGAGCTCGCTCGCCCTCTCCGCGGGCCCGGCCCTCATCGAGCCGATGCAGCGCTGGCTGGTCCCCGCGCCCGCCGCCCCGCGCGCGGAGCCCGAGCCGTCGGCCGCCGCGCGCCGCGCCGGCCGGCTCTCCCAGCCGGAGCTGGACCTCCTCGAATCCACCACCGTGATGTTCCGGCAGTGGGACGCCCAGTGCGGCGGCGGTCTGCGCCGCAAGGCGGTCGTCGGCCAGCTGCACGAGGTGACCGACCTCCTCCAGGAGCCGCAGCCCGAGGCCACCACCCGGAGGCTGTTCAAGGTCGCCGCCGAACTGGCCGAGCTGGCCGGCTGGATGAGCTACGACATCGGCCTCCAGCCCACGGCGCAGAAGTACTTCGTCCTCGCCCTGCACGCGGCCAAGGAGGCCGGCGACAAGCCCCTCGGGTCGTACGTCCTGTCCAGCATGAGCCGGCAGATGATCCACCTCGGCCGCCCCGACGACGCCCTCGAACTGATCCATCTCGCCCAGTACGGCAGCCGGGACTGCGCGAGTCCGCGCACCCAGTCGATGCTGTATGCGATGGAGGCCCGCGCCTACGCCAACATGGGCCAGCCCGGAAAGTGCAAGCGGGCCGTGCGGATGGCCGAGGACGTCTTCGCGGACGCCGAGGAGTGGGACGACCCGGATCCCGACTGGATCCGCTTCTTCAACGAGGCCGAACTGCACGGCGAGAACAGCCACTCCTACCGCGACCTCGCCTATGTCGCCGGCCGCAGTCCCACGTACGCCTCGCTCGCCGAGCCCGTGATGCGCCGGGCCGTCGACCTCTTCGCCACGGACACCGAACACCAGCGGTCGTACGCGCTGAACCTCATCGGCATGGCCACCGTGCATCTGCTCCAGCGCGAGCCCGAGCAGGGCGCCGCCATGGCCAAGGAAGCCATGGACGTCGCGCGCAAGGTCCGCTCCGAGCGCGTCAACACCCGCATCCGCAAGACGGTGGACACGGCCGTACGCGATTTCGGTGGTCTCGCGGAGGTCGTCGACCTCACGGACCAGCTCGCCGTCCACCTCCCCGAGACCGCCGAAGCGGTCTGACCCGGCTCCGGCACATCGCCGGGCCCCCTCCACGCCGCCCGCGGCCGGCCATCCCGAACTGCCCGACTCGGCTCCCCCATGCCAGGTCATCGGATGGCCTGCCGCGGTCGGTCCGTTCGGGGCATCGCACCGGAGATTCCCTCGGAAGTTCCATCGGATACGAAACCGTTATCCGCCGAGGGCCCCGCAGAGGCTGGGCCCCACACGGGATGCGTCCTCCGCGATTCACGTTTCACCTGTCTGTAACGTGATGGGTGCCTTCGTCACCTCCGGGAAACATTTCCAAACTCCCGGCGAAACGGTGCTGCGTCAGTCTCCTCAGCACAGTCGGCCCTCCCCGATAGCTCCCCAGCTTCAGCATCCGCACGGGCCGTTCCGACCACGAGGAGATACCGGCATTGAACGGCACAGATACCGGATTCGTATTGATCAGTGCGGCGCTCGTCATGGTGATGACGCCGGGCCTGGCGCTCTTCTACGGCGGCATGGTCCGTGCCAAGAGCGTGCTGAACATGCTGATGATGTCCTTCATCTCGCTGGGCATCGTCAGCATCCTGTGGGTGCTCTACGGCTACTCGCTCGCCTTCAGCGGTGACGTCGGCCACTTCATCGGCAACCTCGACGCCATCGGTCTCCAGGGCATCGACGTCACGAGCACCGTCGACAGCTTCGTCACCAACGCCAAGGGCGAGCCGCACCAGATCGCCGCGTTCTCGTTCATCCTCTTCCAGATGCTGTTCGCGGTGATCACCCCGGCCCTGATGAGCGGCGCGCTCGCCGACCGTGTCAAGTTCAGCGCCTGGATGATCTTCGTCGCGCTCTGGGTCACCCTCGCGTACTTCCCGGTCGCGCACTGGGTCTGGGCGCCGGGCGGCTGGCTCTTCGACATGGGCGTCATCGACTTCGCCGGTGGTACCGCGGTCCACATCAACGCCGGTATCGGCGCGCTCGCCGCGGTCCTCGTCGTCGGCAAGCGGATCGGCTTCAAGAAGGACCCGATGCGGCCGCACAGCCTGCCGCTGGTCCTGATCGGCACCGCCCTGCTGTGGTTCGGCTGGTTCGGCTTCAACGCCGGCTCCTGGCTCGGTGTCGACGGCACCACCGCCCGCATGGCCATCAACACGCAGATCGCCACCGCCGCGGCCATCATCGGCTGGCTGATCTACGAGCGCATCCGCCACGGTGCGTTCACCACCCTCGGTGCCTGCTCCGGCGCCGTCGCGGGCCTCGTCGCGATCACGCCGTCCGGCGGTCACGTCAACGCCTTCGGCGCCATCCTGATCGGTGTCGTCGCCGGCGCGGTCTGCTCCTGGGCCGTCAGCCTCAAGTACAAGCTGGGCTACGACGACTCCCTCGACGTCGTCGGCGTCCACCTGGTCGGCGGTGTCATCGGCACCCTGATGGTCGGCTTCCTCGCCACCGAGGCAGGCGGCTGGGACCAGTTCGGCAAGCAGGCCACCGGCGCCTTCTCCGTCATCGGCTACACCTTCGTGGTGACCTGGCTCATCGCCTTCGCCATCCAGAAGACGATCGGCTTCCGGGCGTCCGAGGAGGACGAGGTCACCGGTGTCGACCAGACCCTGCACGCCGAGACCGCGTACGACTTCAGCTCGGCCGCGGGTTCGCACATCTCCGCCAGCACCACGAGCAGCGTCGCTGCCGCCACCGAGAGCAAGAAGGTCGAGGCATGAAGCTGATCACCGCGGTCGTCAAGCCGCACCGGCTCGACGAGATCAAGGAAGCCCTGCAGGCCTTCGGGGTGCACGGACTTACGGTGACCGAGGCCAGTGGGTACGGTCGGCAGCGGGGACACACCGAGGTGTACCGCGGCGCCGAGTACACGGTCGACCTGGTTCCCAAGATCCGGATCGAGGTTCTGGCCGAGGACGACGACGCCGAGCAGCTGATCGACGTCATCGTCAAGGCCGCCCGCACCGGCAAGATCGGTGACGGCAAGGTCTGGTCCCTCCCGGTCGAGACGGCCGTACGGGTCCGGACCGGCGAGCGCGGCCCGGACGCGCTCTGACCAAGAGAAGAACAGGAGTCACTGGGTGACGAGTACGGACGTACGTACGGATGCAGAGGACTCGGGACCCAGCGGCTATGCGGCGGCCCGGCTGCGCCTCCTCCAGGAGGAGGCGCAGTCCGGGCCGCCGCGCCGTTCGGCCCTGTCCGAGCTGACCGACGACTGGCTGGCCGGCCTCTTCGGAGCGGGGACCGCCGAGCCGCGCGGGGTCTCCCTCGTGGCCGTCGGGGGATACGGGCGCGGCGAGCTGTCGCCCCGCAGCGACCTGGATCTGCTGCTCCTGCACGACGGGTCCGACGACGCGGCGGTGGCCGCGCTGGCCGACCGCATCTGGTATCCCGTCTGGGACCTGGGGCTGGCCCTCGACCACTCCGTGCGCACCCCCGCCGAGGCCCGCAAGACGGCCGGCGAGGACCTCAAGGTGCACCTCGGGCTGCTGGACGCCCGCCACATCGCCGGTGATCTGGGCCTGACCGCCGGGCTGCGGACCTCCGTCCTCGCCGACTGGCGCAACCAGGCGCCCAAACGCCTCCCGGAGCTCCAGGAGCTGTGCGCCGAACGGGCCGAGCGGCAGGGCGAGCTGCAGTACCTGCTGGAACCCGACCTCAAGGAGGCGCGCGGCGGGTTGCGCGACGCCACCGCCCTGCGCGCCGTCGCCGCCTCCTGGCTCGCGGACGCCCCGCGCGAGGGGCTCGCCGACGCACGGCGCCGCCTCCTCGACGTACGGGACGCGCTCCATCTCACCACCGGGCGCGCGACCGACCGCCTCGCGCTCCAGGAGCAGGACCAGGTCGCCGCCGAGCTGGGGCTGCTGGACGCCGACACCCTGCTGCGCCAGGTGTACGAGGCGGCGCGGGTCATCTCGTACGCCAGCGATGTGACCTGGCGTGAAGTGGGACGCGTGCTGCGGTCGCGTGCCGTGCGGCCCCGGCTGCGCGCCATGCTCGGCGGGGGCAAGCCGGCCCCCGAGCGGTCGCCGCTCGCCGAGGGCGTGGTCGAGCAGGACGGCGAGGTCGTGCTCGCACGGGCCGCCAAGCCCGACCGGGACCCCGTACTGCCCCTGCGCGCCGCCGCCGCTGCCGCCCAGGCCGGACTGCCGCTGTCCCTGCACGCCGTACGCCGTCTCGCGGCGACCGCCCGGCCGCTGCCCACGCCCTGGCCCGCGGAGGCGCGCGAACAGCTCGTCACCCTGCTGGGTTCCGGGCGTCCGACGGTCGACGTGTGGGAGGCGCTGGAGGCCGAAGGCCTCATCACCCACCTGCTGCCCGACTGGGAGCGGGTGCGCTGCCGGCCGCAGCGCAACGCCGTGCACATCTGGACCGTCGACCGGCACCTCATCGAGACCGCCGTCCAGGCCTCCGAGATGACCCGCCGGGTGCACCGGCCCGACCTGCTGCTCGTCGCCGCTCTGCTGCACGACATCGGCAAGGGCTGGCCCGGCGACCACTCAGTCGCCGGCGAGATCATCGTCAAGGATGTGGCCGCCAGGATCGGCTTCGACCGCGACGACGTGGCCGTCCTGTCCACCCTCGTCCGGCACCATCTGCTGCTCGTCGACACCGCCACCCGGCGCGATCTGGAGGACCCGGCCACCGTCCGTTCGGTGGCCGACGCCGTCGGATCGCCGGGCACGCTCGAACTGCTGCACGCGCTGACCGAGGCGGACGCGCTGGCCACCGGGCCCGCCGCCTGGTCGTCGTGGCGGGCCTCGCTCGTGACCGAACTGGTCCAGCGGGTCGACGCCCTGTTCGCCGGCGACGAGCCGGAGGAGCCGGAGCCCGGCGAGACCAGCGCCGAGCAGGAGCGGCTCGCCATCGAGGCGTTCCGCACGGGCGGGCCGGTGCTGTCGCTGCGCGCGCGCCCGGACGAGACCGTCGTCGCCACCGAGGAGAAGGACGAGAAGGCCGACCCCGAGCCGCTCGGTGTGGAACTCCTCATCGCCGTGCCCGACCAGGCGGGCGTCCTGCCCGCGGTGGCCGGCGTGCTCGCGATGCACCGGCTCACCGTGCGCACGGCCGAACTGCGGACCTTCGACCTCCCGGACGGCGTCGAGGGCTCGGTCCTGCTGCTGAACTGGCGGGTGGCCGCCGAGTACGGTTCGCTGCCGCAGGCCGCCCGGCTCCGCGCGGACCTCGTACGGGCGCTCGACGGCTCCCTGGACATCGCCGGACGGCTGGCCGAGCGCGACGCGGCCTACCCCCGGCGGCGCGGCGTGGTCGCGCCCCCGCCGCGCGTCACGGTGGCCGCGGCGGCGTCCCGGCACGCCACGGTCATCGAGGTCCGCGCCCAGGACGCCCCCGGGCTCCTGCACCGGATCGGACGGGCTCTGGAGGACGCGCACGTCCGCGTGCGCAGCGCGCACGTCAGCACCCTGGGCGCCAACGCCGTGGACGCCTTCTACGTCACCGGACCGGCGGGGACACCGCTGCCCGGCGACGAGGCGGTCTCGGTGGCGCGGAAGCTGGAGGAGACCCTGCGCGGCTGAGCACGTCGGGTACGGCGCCGTCCGGTGCCGTACCCGACGCGGCCGGGCTCCGCCACCACTATCCACAGGGGTGGAGACCCGACCGCACCCAGACAGATACCCTGGAGGGCAGCCCACCGCCCCCGACTCCGAGGACCGACACCGCCGTGTTCGATACGCTCTCCGATCGCCTCTCAGCGACGTTCAAGAACCTGCGCGGCAAGGGGCGCCTGTCCGAGGCGGACATCGACGCCACGGCGCGGGAGATCCGAATCGCGCTCCTCGAAGCGGATGTCGCGCTGCCCGTCGTCCGGGCGTTCATCAAGAACGTCAAGGAAAGGGCACTCGGCAGCGACGTCTCCAAGGCGCTCAACCCCGCCCAGCAGGTCCTCAAGATCGTCAACGACGAACTGGTCGGCATCCTCGGCGGCGAGACCCGCCGTCTGCGCTTCGCCAAGCAGCCGCCGACCGTGATCATGCTCGCGGGTCTCCAGGGTGCGGGTAAGACGACCCTGGCGGGCAAGCTGGGCCGCTGGCTCAAGGAGCAGGGCCACTCGCCGCTCCTCGTCGCCTGTGACCTCCAGCGCCCGAACGCGGTGAACCAGCTCAGCGTGGTCGCCGAGCGCGCCGGTGTCGCGGTCTACGCCCCCGAGCCGGGCAACGGCGTGGGCGACCCGGTCAAGGTCGCCAAGGACTCCATCGAGTTCGCGAAGTCGAAGGTCCACGACATCGTGGTCGTCGACACCGCGGGCCGCCTGGGCATCGACCAGGAGATGATGCAGCAGGCCGCCGACATCCGGGACGCGGTCTCCCCGGACGAGATCCTCTTCGTCGTCGACGCGATGATCGGTCAGGACGCCGTCAACACGGCGGAGGCCTTCCGCGACGGCGTCGGCTTCGACGGCGTCGTCCTCTCCAAGCTCGACGGCGACGCCCGCGGTGGTGCCGCCCTGTCGATCGCCTCGGTCACCGGCAAGCCGATCATGTTCGCGTCGAACGGCGAGAAGCTCGACGAGTTCGACGCGTTCCACCCCGACCGGATGGCCTCCCGCATCCTCGACATGGGTGACCTGCTCACCCTGATCGAGCAGGCGGAGAAGACCTTCAGCCAGGAAGAGGCCGCCAAGATGGCCTCCAAGCTGGCGTCCAAGAAGGGGCAGGACTTCACGCTCGACGACTTCCTGGCCCAGATGGAGCAGGTCAGGAAGATGGGCAGCATCAGCAAGCTGCTCGGCATGCTGCCCGGCATGGGGCAGATCAAGGACCAGATCAACAACATCGACGAGCGCGACGTCGACCGCACGGCAGCGATCATCAAGTCGATGACCCCGGCCGAGCGCCAGGAGCCGACGATCATCAACGGCTCGCGCCGCGCCCGTATCGCCAAGGGCTCCGGTGTCGAGGTCAGCGCGGTGAAGAACCTCGTGGAGCGGTTCTTCGAGGCCCGCAAGATGATGTCCCGCATGGCCCAGGGCGGCGGTATGCCCGGGATGCCGGGTATGCCCGGCATGGGTGGCGGTCCCGGCCGGAGCAAGAAGCAGCCCAAGCAGGCCAAGGGCAAGCAGCGCTCGGGCAACCCGATGAAGCGCAAGCAGCAGGAGCAGGAGGAGGCCGCGCGCCGGGCCGCCGCGGCCCAGGGCGGCGCCCTCGGACTGCCGGGCCAGCAGACCCCTCAGGACTTCGAGCTGCCGGACGAGTTCAAGAAGTTCATGGGCTGACCGCGGTTCCGCGGGGACCTACGGCGGACGCCGCGTGACCGGCCGGGGGGTGTGGCCGGGCGCGCGGCGCCGGATGCCGTGTGCGTGACGGCAGGGTGTGGTGTCGCTCGTGGTGCTCCCGCTGGCAACTCCCGTACGCGGATGTGTTGTTCCCCTGGACGATGCGTCAGGTTAGGCGCGTGGCGCGGCGCTTGCCCATGAGAAAGCGTTACCCGCCCGCTTTCTTCACGCCATTCACAACACCGTTCACACCCGCGTCGGAAGATGCGAAGACCTCCTCAGGGCGTCCGCGTGATCAGGTAGCGGAAAACGTTCGGCATCCAGACCGTCCCGTCCCGGCGGCGGTGCGGATGCAGTGCCTCGGTGAGTTCCTTGTCCACCTGCTCCTGGTCGGTGGCCCCGATCGCCGCGTCGAACAGGCCGGTCGACAGCAGCCCCCGTACGGCGTTGTCCACGTTGGCGTACCCGAAGGGGCAGGCCACGCGCCCGGAGCCGTCCGGCCTCAGGCCGGCCCGCTGGGCGACCTCCTCCAGGTCGTCCCGCAGCGCCGGGCGCCAGCTGCCGGCGCTGCGCAGCGGATCGGCGAGCTTCGTGGCCACCCGGAGCACGCCGGACGTGGTGCAGCGCTCCGGTGGGCCCCAGCCGGCGAGGACCACGGGGGTGCCGCGTTCCGCGAGCGGGGTCGCCGCGGCGAGCAGTTCACCGAGACCCTCGGAGTCACCGGCCAGACAGCCGATCGGCTCGAAGGCGGTCACCAGGTCGTAGAGCGGTTCACCGGGCGCGCGGGCCACGTCCTCGGGGCCACCCTCGACGACCCGGGCGCCGGCGCACGCGCGCGTGCCCCAGGACTCCGGCCGCAGCCGCTCCCGGGCCAGTGCCGCTCTCTCCGGCGCCGCCGAGTCGACGCCGGTGACCGCGGCTCCCCGCCCCGCCGCCATCAGCAGCGCGAGCCCCGACCCGCAGCCGAGGCCGAGCAGCCGCGTCCCGGTGCCGACGTCCAGCCGCCGGTACACGGCCTCGTACAGCGGTACCAGCATCCGTTCCTGGATCTCCGCCCAGTCACGCGCGCGTGCACACCGGTCCACGCGGGATGCGGTCCCCGCGCGAGGCAGTTGCTGCCGCACGAGCGTAGGTGTCATATCGAAAGCGCCCCAATCCGCCGTGAGTTGCCGTTGCCGGATTTACTGGCCCCCGTGGCAGTGCGCGCTCGCACTCCCCCCGTATGCCAGGTAACTCCGCACTCGGCGAGTCGTCCAGGGGTCGCGGACACCGGTTTGCGAACTGTCCAGGGAAGGAAAAAAGAATTCACATCGACGCAATATGCCCCCGTACCATTCCGCCATGGCAAAGGCACCCGTACTCACGCCCCGCGCGGACGACTTCCCGCGCTGGTACCAGGATCTGATCACCAAGGCCGAACTGGCGGACAACGGCCCGGTGCGCGGCACCATGGTCATCCGACCGTACGGGTACGGCCTGTGGGAGCGGATGCAGCAGGAGATGGACGCCCGGATCAAGGAGACGGGCACGCAGAACGCGTACTTCCCGCTCCTGATCCCGCAGTCGTACCTCACCCGGGAGGCCGAGCACGTCGAGGGCTTCGCGCCCGAGCTGGCCGTCGTGACGCACGGCGGCGGCAAGGACCTCGAAGAGCCCGCGGTGGTCCGCCCCACCTCCGAGATGATCATCAACGCCTCCTTCTCGAAGTGGGTGCAGAGCTACCGCGACCTGCCGCTGCTGATCAACCAATGGGCGAACGTCGTCCGTTGGGAACTCCGCCCCCGGCTCTTCCTGCGCACCAGCGAATTCCTCTGGCAGGAGGGCCACACGGCGCACGCGACGTACGAGGAGGCGCGCGACTTCGCCGCGCACATCCATCGGGAGGTCTACGAGGACTTCATGGTCAACGTCCTCGCGATGGACGTCGTCCCCGGCCGCAAGACCGTCAAGGAGCGCTTCGCCGGAGCCATCAACACCCTCACGCTCGAAGGCATGATGGGCGACGGCAAGGCCCTGCAGATGGCCACCAGTCATGAACTGGGCCAGAACTTCGCCAAGGCCTTCAACACCCGGTACCTGTCGAAGGACGGCACACAGGAACTGGTCTGGCAGACCTCCTGGGGCTCCACGACCCGCATGATCGGCGCCCTGGTGATGATGCACGGCGACGACCACGGCCTCCGGGTGCCGCCCCGGCTGGCCCAGGTCCAGGCCGTCGTCGTCGCGATCAAGGGGGACGACGCGGTTCTGGCCAAGGTCCGCGAACTCGGTGCCCGGCTCAAGGCGGCGGGCGTCCGCGTGCGGGTGGACGACCGTACGGACGTCCCGTTCGGCCGCCGCGCCGTCGACTGGGAGCTCAAGGGCGTCCCGGTACGCATCGAGGTCGGCCCCCGTGACCTGGAGAACGGCACCGCGATGCTCGTCCGCCGCATCCCGGGCGGCAAGGAGCCGGTCGCCCTCGACTCGCTCGCGAACCTGCTCCCCGCCGTCCTGGAGGAGGACCAGGCGCTCCTGCTGAAGCAGTCGCGCGAGCGGCGCGAGTCCCGTACGGCCGAGGTGTCCACCCTCGACGAGGCGATCGAGGCGGCCACCGCCGGCGGCTGGGCGCGGATCCCCTGGTCGACGCTGGGCGAGGACGGCGAGAACAGGCTCGGGGAGCACGCGGTGACCGTAAGGTGTCTGGTCGCCGAGGACGGGTCGGTGCCCGACTCCTACGACGCACCCGGTAACGTCGCCGTCGTGGCGCGCGCTTACTAGAGCACTCCGTTCCGCAGGGAGAGCGACCGAAACGTCCCTTGCGCATCTGCCGAACCCAGGTGCCCCGGCGCGCGGACCTCGTCTACGCGCCGGGGCGTACGTGTTACTACGTACCGCCTTGTGGCGAGCTGTGAGGCTTCTCCGCAGATCAGCGCACCCGCCCTCGTCAGGACGCACTAGTGGCAACTGACGGGTACGTGCAAATTATTTGGGATGGCCCGGAATCGGAACACAGCGGCACTCAGGCTCGTTGTCATTACGTGAGCACGACACAGACACCACCTGTTCTCGCCGCAGAACTGGCACAGGCGTGGGCCGACATTCAACGGCACCACCCCGAGCTGCCGGATCTTGCCGCTCCCGAGTCCCTGATCGGAGAGTCGTCGTCCGCTTGCGGTCACGAGCTCTCCTTCGAGCGACTGCTCCATGAGGCAGTCCATGGCATCGCCGCCGCGCGCGGGGTCCGCGACACCTCCCGCGCCGGCCGGTACCACAACCGCAGATTCCTCGCGATCGCCGAGGAGCTCGGCCTCGACCACCCCGAGGAACCGCATCCCAGCAGCGGTTTCTCGCTGGTCACGCTCAACCCCGAGGCCAAGCGTCGCTACCGCCCGACCATCGACAGACTGCAGCGCGCCCTCAAGGCCCACACCGCGGCGACCTCCGCGGACACGGCCCGCAGCTTCCGGGGCCCGGCCGCCCGTCACGGCTCCTCCGGTGGCGGCGTCCGCGTCAAGGCCGTCTGCGACTGCGGCCGCAACGTCCGCGTCGTCCCGTCCGTACTCGCCCAGGCCCCCATCGTCTGCGGCGGCTGCGGCAAGCCCTTCCGGATCCCGGAGGTCGTGGGCGCGGCGTGAGACGAGGGCGAGCCGAGGAGACGGCGAGCTGAACAGACGGCTGCTCGTGGCAGCCGTGTCGGGCTCGTGGTCGGTCGGTGGCCGTCCTTGCCGCGGGCAGTCGTGCCGCTGGGCGACGGGACCCCTCCCGCTCGAGTGAGGCCGAGAGCGGGGAGGGTGGACGCAGGCGGCACCCGGCGAGCGCCGGTGAGCGAAAGCCCTGGCGCCGGGTGCCGCTTCGGCATGGCTCCGTGCAGCCCGGTCAGAGGTGAACCGCAGCGTGTGGCACAATGGCTAGCTGTACTCGACAGTCGCACAGGACCCCTCTCTCCTCCGGCTGACGCGTCCATCGGGCACTCGGGTACCGCAACCCCACGCGGCTCTCTCGCCGTGCCCAACCACGTCAAATCCAGGAGAACCCACTCCCGTGGCAGTCAAGATCAAGCTGAAGCGTCTGGGCAAGATCCGTTCGCCTCACTACCGCATCGTCGTCGCCGACTCCCGCACCCGTCGTGACGGCCGTGCGATCGAGGAGATCGGCAAGTACCACCCGACGTACCACCCGTCGGTCATCGAGGTCGACGAGGAGCGCGTCGCGTACTGGCTGGGTGTCGGCGCGCAGCCGACCGAGCCCGTGCTCGCCATTCTGAAGAAGACCGGCGACTGGCAGAAGTTCAAGGGCGAGCCCGCTCCGGCGCCGCTCCTCGTGGCTCAGCCGAAGTCCTCCCGCCCGTCGTTCGAGGCTCTGGGCGGCGACGACGAGGGCAAGGGTGAGGCGATCACCCAGAAGAAGAAGGCCGAGAAGAAGGACGAGGCTGCCGCCGAGTCCGAGTCGACCGAGGCCTGAGCATGCTCGAGGAGGCTCTCGAGCACCTCGTCAAGGGCATCGTCGACTACCCCGACGACGTGCAGGTCGCCTCGCGCAACCTGCGCCGCGGGCGCGTACTCGAGGTCCGGGTCCACCCCGACGACCTCGGCAAGGTGATCGGCCGTAACGGCCGTACCGCCCGCGCCCTGCGTACCGTCGTGGGTGCCATCGGCGGCCGCGGCGTCCGTGTCGACCTCGTCGACGTGGACCACGTCCGCTGACGAACATCCGCAGCACCGGCTCGGGCCGGGGAGGGCCACTGGGCCGTCCCCGGCCCGTAGTCGTATCCGTCGCATCAGCCGTATGCGCTGTGTGAGCCCGTATGCGGTGCATGAGTTTTATGCGTGTTGTATGCGTTGCATGAGTCGTATGACAGGAGATCGAGCACAGTGCAGCTCGTAGTCGCACGGATCGGCCGCGCCCATGGCATCAAGGGCGAGGTCACCGTCGAGGTCCGCACCGACGAACCGGAACTCCGGCTCGGCCCCGGCGCCGTCCTGCTCACGGACCCCGCCTCGACGGGCCCCCTCACCATCGAGTCCGGCCGGGTCCACAGCGGCCGGCTGCTCCTGCGCTTCGAGGGCGTCCGGGACCGCAACGCCGCCGAGGCCCTCCGCAACACCCTGCTGATCGCCGAGGTGGACCCGGAGGAGTTGCCGGAGGAAGAGGACGAGTACTACGACCACCAGCTGATGGACCTGGACGTGGTCACCAAGGACGGCGTCGAGGTCGGCCGGATCACCGAGATCTCGCACCTGCCCTCCCAGGACCTGTTCATCGTCGAACGGCCCGACGGGAGCGAGGTGATGATCCCGTTCGTCGGCGAGATCGTCACCGAGATCGACCTGGAGGAGCAGAAGGCGGTCATCGACCCCCCGCCCGGTCTCATCGACGACCAGGCGGAGATCGCGTCCTCCCGGGACGAGGTCTGATGCGGCTCGACGTCGTCACGATCTTCCCCGAGTACCTCGAACCCCTGAACGTCTCGCTCGTCGGCAAGGCCCGTGCGCGCGGACAGCTGAACGTGCACGTCCACGACCTGCGGGAATGGACGTACGACCGGCACAACACCGTCGACGACACCCCGTACGGCGGCGGCCCCGGCATGGTCATGAAGACCGCCCCCTGGGGCGACGCCCTCGACGATGTGCTGGCCCAGGGCTACGAGACGGGATCCGCCGGCCCCGCCCTCGTCGTCCCCACCCCCAGCGGCCGCCCCTTCACCCAGGCGCTCGCCGTCGAACTCTCCGAGCGCCCCTGGCTGGTCTTCACGCCGGCGCGCTACGAGGGCATCGACCGGCGCGTGATCGACGAGTACGCCACCCGCATGCCGGTGTACGAGGTCTCCATCGGCGACTACGTCCTCGCCGGCGGCGAGGCGGCCGTCCTCGTCGTCACCGAGGCCGTGGCCCGGCTGCTGCCCGGCGTCCTCGGCAACGCCGAGTCCCACCGCGACGACTCCTTCGCGCCCGGGGCCATGGCCAACCTCCTGGAGGGGCCGGTCTACACCAAGCCCCCCGAGTGGCGTGGCCGGGACATCCCCGAGGTGCTGCTCAGCGGCCACCACGGCAGGATCGCGCGCTGGCGGCGGGACGAGGCGCTGAGGCGTACCGCCGCCAACCGGCCCGACCTCATCGAGCGCTGCGACCCGAAGGCCTTCGACAAGAAGGACCGCGAGATGCTCTCCATCCTGGGCTGGGCCCCGGATCCGGAGGGTGCGCCGTTCGGCCGATTTTGGCGGCGGCCCGAGGGCGTGGAACAATAGGCCGCTGTTGTGCGTCGTCCGGCGCGCGCCCCTGCCACAGGGGGACACGACGCCCGCCCCGACCCGGACAGCATCCTCTCGTAACACCTAGCTCCCGCCTATGACCTGTGGCATGGGCGAAGAAAGCAGACGAAATGTCTCACCTGCTCGACTCCCTCGACTCCGCGTCGCTGCGGAGCGACATCCCGGCGTTCCGCCCGGGTGACACCGTCAACGTCCACGTGCGCGTCATCGAGGGCAACCGCTCCCGTGTGCAGCAGTTCAAGGGCGTGGTCATCCGTCGCCAGGGCGCCGGTGTCCGCGAGACCTTCACGGTCCGCAAGGTCTCGTTCTCCGTCGGCGTCGAGCGCACCTTCCCGGTGCACACCCCGATCGTCGAGAAGATCGAGCTCGTCACCCGCGGTGACGTCCGTCGCGCCAAGCTGTACTACCTGCGCGAGCTGCGCGGCAAGGCGGCGAAGATCAAGGAGAAGCGCGACAACTGATCGCGCGTTCGAGTCACAAGAGGTCGTCACATCGGGGCCGGATACCATCTGGCCCCGATGGACACCGAAGCACAGCAGCACATGGAGCGCGACCGCTCCCCCCGCCCTTCCGGCGTCGAGGTCTCCGAGGAGATCTCCGACACAGGAGGGTCGGAGGAGCGGTCGCGTTTCGCATGGGTGGACCGCGCCGGCGCGTGGGTGCCGGGCGGGAGATACACCCTGACCGTGCTGATCTGCCTGCTTTTTCTGGCGCTCTTCAGCAACTTCGTGATGCAGCCGTTCCAGATTCCCAGCAGCTCCATGGCCGACTCATTGAGGATCGGGGACCGCGTTCTCGTAAATAAGTTGGCGTACCGTTTCGGATCTGAGCCGCGGCGCGGTGACGTCGTCGTCTTCGACGGCACCGGCTATTTCGGGAACGCCGACTACGTCAAGCGCGTTGTCGGCGTGGGGGGAGACCGGGTGGTCTGCTGCGACCAGGAGGGGAGGCTTGAGGTGAACGGCCGGTGGGTCGACGAGTCGTCGTTTCTGCACCCGGGAGACAGCCCGTCGAACGTACCCTTCGACGTGGTCGTCCCCGAGGGCAGACTGTTCCTCCTCGGCGACCACCGCAGTGACTCCAGTGACTCCCGTGACCACCTCGGGTCCCCCGGTGGCGGCATGGTCCCTCTCGACGCCGTGATCGGCCGGGCCGAATGGATCGCCTGGCCCGCCGACCACTGGACGCGGCTGGACCGTCCGGACGCCTACGCGCGCGTGCCCGCCGCCGTCGGCGGTGCGCATGGGTAACCGTGGCAAACCCCGCGGTGCGCCCCCCGCCACCGCGGCCGCCAACCTGCTGCCCACCGGCTCCCGGCGGTCCGGCGGGGCCGCCCG
Source organism: Streptomyces caniscabiei (assembly GCF_014930365.1). Classification (GTDB taxonomy): domain Bacteria; phylum Actinomycetota; class Actinomycetes; order Streptomycetales; family Streptomycetaceae; genus Streptomyces; species Streptomyces caniscabiei. The sequence continues at coordinate 223,540 of NZ_JABXWI010000010.1, forward strand.
GCCGAGCCGGGTCGAGCGGCGCAAGCTGGCCCGCAAGATCAAGCGGCGCAGACGTCGTTCCGCGGTCAAGGAGATCCCGCTCCTCGTCGGTGTCGCCGTCCTCATAGCCCTCGTCCTGAAGACCTTCCTCGTCCAGGCGTTCGTGATCCCGTCGGGCTCCATGGAGCAGACGATCCAGATCGGCGACCGGGTCCTCGTCGACAAGCTCACGCCCTGGTTCGGCTCCAAGCCCACCCGGGGGGACGTCGTCGTCTTCAAGGACCCGGGCGGCTGGCTGGAGGACGAGCAGACGACGACCACCACCGAGGACCCGATCGTCATCAAGCAGATAAAGGAAGGCCTGCAGTTCATCGGTCTGCTGCCGTCCGACGACGAGAAGGACCTCATCAAGCGCGTCGTCGCGGTCGGCGGGGACACCGTCAAGTGCTGTGACACCCAGGGCCGCGTCACCGTCAACGGCATGCCCCTGGACGAGGCGGCGTACATCCACCCCGGCAACCAGCCCTCGACCCAGCGGTTCGAGGTCACCGTGCCGCAGGGCCGTCTGTGGGTGATGGGCGACCACCGGGAGAACTCCGCCGACTCGCGCGCCCATCAGACCGACGATTCGAAGACGGCTCAGTTCGCCGGTACGGTGCCGGAGGCATCCGTGGTGGGCCGGGCCGTCGTCATCGCCTGGCCGGTGGGCCACTGGGGGCAGTTGGAGGAGCCTGACACGTTCTCCGCCGTGCCGAGCGGGTCGACCATCGCCCTCGGCGCTTCGCATAGGGTGGCCCCCGCGGATCGAAATGGATTGATCCCCCTCCCGACCCCTGCGGAACTCCCGCTCGTTATGGGAGTGGTGGGCCTGCACCGGCTGTGGCGCGGGCGGCGGTACGGAGTGAGGAGTGGATGTGGGGGATTTGGCGGTCGGCGCACGGTCCGGACACGGTGGTTCCGAAGAACGGCCGGAGCGATCCGACGAGGCGGCTTCCCCGGCCGCGGAGAACATGGAGGACGTGGAGAACGCCGTGCGTTCCGAGGGTCCCGTCGGCTCCGGGAGTGACTCCCCGGACGGCGACACGACGGACGGCGAGAACGGCGCCCAGACCTCGGCCGACGAAGGCGACGGTGACGGCGACCAGAACGAGCGGCCCGGGAAGAAGCAGCGCTCCTTCTGGAAGGAACTGCCGATCCTGATCGGTATCGCGCTGGTGCTCGCGCTGCTGATCAAGACGTTCCTGGTGCAGGCGTTCTCCATCCCCTCCGACTCGATGCAGAACACGCTGCAGGAGGGCGACCGGGTCCTGGTCGACAAGCTCACCCCGTGGTTCGGCTCGGAGCCCGAGCGCGGCGAGGTCGTCGTCTTCCACGACCCGGACGGCTGGCTGGACGGCGAGCCCACCCTGGAACCCAACGCCGTGCAGCGCGTCCTCGGCTGGATCGGCCTGATGCCGTCCGCCGAGGAGAAGGACCTCATCAAGCGGGTCGTCGGCGTGGCCGGCGACACCGTGGAGTGCAAGGGCACGGGCCCGCTCAAGGTCAACGGCAAGGCACTGAACGAGCCGTACGTGTACCCGGGCAACACCCCCTGCACCGTCGACGACACCGGCGGTCAGTTCAAGGTGAAGGTGCCCGAGGGCAAAATCTGGGTCATGGGTGACCACCGGCAGAACTCGCTGGACTCCCGCTACCACCAGAACGACAGCAACAAGGGCATGGTCCCGGTGAGCCAGGTCGTGGGCCGCGCCATCGTGGTCGCCTGGCCTCCCACCCGCTGGTCCACGCTGCCGATTCCGGACACCTTCGACCAGAACCTGAGCGCCGCCGCCCCCGGCGCGCTCGGCCTCGCGGGCGCGGTGCCGTTGGTGCTGTGGCGCAGGCGCCGCCTTCTGGCCACCGAAAGCCCGAGGGTTTCTGGCACGGGTACCGCCGGGTAGGGTGCCGTCCCAGATCGCCGATCTTCCGCGGCCCGCTCGGGGCCCGGACGGTCGATTCTCCGACCTGGGGGAGCACTGGGATGAGCGGGACCACGCGTAGTACGGACGAGGGCCACGGACGGCTCGGCAGCAAGCTGTCGGGACTGGCCGTGGCCCTCGGCTGTGTGCTCTTCCTGGGCGGTTTCCTCTGGGGCGCCGTCGCCTACGCGCCCTACACCGTGCCGACCGACTCGATGTCCCCCACCATCACCTCCGGCGACCGCATACTCGCCGAGCGTGTGGACGGCTCCGAGATCAAGCGCGGTGACGTCGTGGTCTTCCGGCAGGAGACCTGGGGCAACGCCCCCATGGTCAAGCGGGTCGTCGCGGTCGGCGGGGACACGGTCGCCTGCTGCACCGACGGCAAGCTGACCGTCAACGGCAAGCAGATCGACGAGGGGTACCTCCCCGCGGGCCAGCAGGCCGAGCTGACCGGCATCCCGGAGATCACCGTCCCCAAGGGCCGCCTGTTCCTCCTCGGTGACGAGCGCAGCGGCTCCCTGGACTCCACCGCCCACCTCACGGAGGCCGGCAACGGCACGGTGCCGCGCGGCCACGTGGACGCGCGCGTGGACGCCGTCGTCTGGCCCATGGACGGCATGCTGGCCCGCCCCACGGGCTTCGAGAAGCTGGGCGCGCTCTCCTCTCCCGGCCCGCTGCGACTGATCACCGCCGCGCTCGTCGTGGGCATGGTGCTCGTGCTGGGCGGCGCGGCCTACGGGCCCGTCGCCAAGCGGCTCGGCGGACGCGGCGGCCGTACGACGCGGTCGGAGCCGGCCGGTGTCGCCTGAGGACGCGGACGGGGGCACGTCCGGGGGCTCGTACGCGGACACCTACGAGGGTGGGCTGCGCAGGGTGGCCCGGGTGATCCTGCTGGATCCGCGGGACCGCATCCTGCTGCTGCACGGGCACGAGCCGGACGATCCGACCGACGACTGGTGGTTCACGCCCGGCGGCGGTGTGGAGGGCACGGAGACCCGCGAGGAGGCCGCCCTGCGGGAGCTGGAGGAGGAGACCGGGATCACGCACGTGGAACTCGGCCCCGTGCTCTGGCGGCGGAGGTGTTCCTTCCCCTTCGCCGGACGCCGCTGGGACCAGGACGAGTGGTACTACCTGGCCCGGACCCCCGATACGCACCGGGCGGCGCCCGTCGCGGCGGGTCTCACGGAGCTGGAACGGCGCAGTGTGGCCGGAGCACGCTGGTGGACGTGCGGGGAACTGGCCCGGACGCATGAGACGGTGTATCCGACCAGACTCGCCGAACTGCTTCGCACACTGCTCGACGAGGGTCCCCCCGCCAGACCCGTGGTCCTCGACACCGAAATTGTCTAGGGGCTCGCGGGACTGGCGCACAATGGTGGGATCGCACGGCTGAAGGGGAACATGCCATGAGCGCCGAGGACCTCGAGAAGTACGAGACCGAGATGGAGCTGAAGCTCTACCGGGAGTACCGCGATGTCGTCGGTCTGTTCAAATACGTGATCGAGACCGAGCGGCGTTTTTATCTCACCAACGACTACGAGATGCAGGTGCACTCGGTCCAGGGTGAGGTGTTCTTCGAGGTGTCGATGGCGGACGCCTGGGTGTGGGACATGTACCGGCCGGCCCGCTTCGTGAAGCAGGTACGGGTGCTCACGTTCAAGGACGTGAACATCGAGGAGCTGAACAAGAGCGATCTGGAGCTGCCGGGCAGCTGAGCCCGACGCGCGGGTGGGCCGGGCCGTCCTTCGTGTGGGTGACGAAGTTGTCCACAATCGGCTGCTTGTCCACCAAGATCCACTAGCGGGCTGAGCTGCCCTCAGTGTTGGCGCCGGAGGTGGTGCCGACATGAGCGAGGCACGAGACGGCGGCAACCGCGGCAACAACGCCCGGGGCGCGCTCGGCAAATACGGCGAGGAACTGGCCGCGCGGCGGCTGGTCGCGGCCGGGATGACGGTGCTGGAGCGCAACTGGCGCGGCGGCAGGACCGGTGAGATCGACATCGTGGCCCGGGACGGGGACGCGCTGGTCGTCTGCGAGGTGAAGACCCGCCGGGCCGGCCCGTTCGAACATCCCATGGCGGCCGTCACGACGACCAAGGCCGAACGACTGCGCGGCCTCGCGGAACGCTGGCTCCAGGAACACGGGGGCAGCCCGCCGGGCGGCGTCCGCATCGACGTCGTCGGGGTCGTCGTCCCCGACCGCGGCGCCCCCGTCGTGGAGCACGTGCGGGGGGTGGCGTGATGGGATTCGCCCGCACATGCTCCGTGGCCCTCGTCGGAGTCGAGGGAGTCGTCGTCGAGGTCCAGGCCGACCTGGAGCCGGGCGTGGCGGCGTTCACCCTGGTGGGCCTGCCGGACAAGAGCCTGACGGAGAGCAAGGACCGGGTCAGGGCGGCGGTGGTCAATTCGGGCGCCGAGTGGCCGCAGAAGAAGTTGACGGTGGGGCTCAGCCCGGCGTCGGTGCCGAAGGCGGGCAGTGGTTTCGACCTAGCGAAACCGAGACAAGAGCCGTTCTAGCGTGTCACGCTGAGCCATGCCCATCGACCCGCCCGGCATCCCCACCCGCGCCATCATCTACTGCCGCATCAGCCGAGACCGCGAAGGCGCCGGCCTCGGCGTCGACCGCCAACGAGAAGACTGCGAAGCCCTCGCCAAACAGCTCGGCATCGAAGTCGTCGCCATCCACACAGACAACGATCTCAGCGCCTACAGCGGCAAGCCGCGCCCCGGCTACCTGCAACTCCTTGACGACCTCCGTGCGGGTCGCGCAGACACCGTCCTGGCCTGGCACACCGACCGCCTCCACCGCTCGCCCGCGGAGCTGGAGGAGTACATCGACGTGTGCGAGCCGCGGCGTGTGCAGACCCGCACCGTGAAGGCCGGGCATCTCGACCTCACCACCGCCACCGGCCGGATGATCGCCCGGCAACTCGGTGTGCAGGCCCGCTACGAGGTCGAGCGGATGATCGAGCGGCAGAAACGCAAGCGGGACGAGATGGCCGAGCACGGCAAGTTCTTCGGCGGCCGCCGACCCTTCGGGTTCGAATCCGACGGCGTCACTCCCCGCGCGCTCATCTGCCTCGGCTGCGCCCGCGACGCCCCGGACGACTTCACCATCGTCATCACCTGCCAGGAGTGCGGTACGGCAGGCGGCATCCAGGGATGGGCCTGCACCCGCTGCAAGGCATCGAACGGCCGGCACGTGTGGGCGGAGTGCAAGCGCTGCTCTACGCCGGCCAGCATGGTCGACGGCAGCGAGTTCCATCGCATCCGCGAGGCAGCGGAATCCGTCCTTGCCGGGGCGTCGCTCCGGTCGATCGCCGCCGAGTGGAACGCCATGGAGCCGCCCGTCCTGACGAGCACAGGCGGGGGCTGGGAGGGCCCGGAGGTCGGCGGGATGCTCCGGCGCCCCCGTAACGCTGGAATCCTCGTACACCGGCGCCAGGAGGCCGGGCCGGGCAACTGGCCCGCCCCGCTCGACGAGGCGACCTGGCGGAGCTTGGTGGCGCTTCTCGATGATCCGTCGAGGCGGACGACGCCCGGCAACGAGCGGAAGTACCTCGGGTCGGGCCTCTATGTGTGTGGGGTGTGTTCGTCCACGATGCGGTGCGGCACCAGCAACCGGCGGGCCGACAAGAAGTACTTCGCCGCCTACAACTGCCGGGTGAGCAAGCACGTGGTGCGGAAGGCTGAGCCTCTCGACCAGTATGTGGTGTACCTGCTCATGGAGCGGGTCTCGCGGCCGGACGCGGCTGATCTGCTGGCGGCCCGCGAGGATCCGGTTGACGTGCGGGGTGTGCAGAGCGACCTGCGTGAGGCCCGGCTGATGCTCGACCAGTTGGCGCAGGAGCTGGGTGCGGGGCAGATGGGTCTTCAGGAGTGGCGGGTGGCGTCGGCGGCTGCCCGTGCCAGGAAGGAACGCGCGGAGGAGAGCCTGTCGCGTGCGGTCGAGGCCAACCCTGTGGCCGGGCTGGTGGGCGCCGAGGATCCGTATGCCGTGTGGGAGACGTTGAGCCTGTCTCGCAAGCGGGCGGCGATCGACTTTGCGATGACGGTCACGGTGCACCCGGCCCGGCGGGGCCGACTTCCCGGTGGGGTGTACTTCGACACGGAGTCGATCCAGATCGACTGGAAGTGACAGCACCCCCAGCCCGTCGGCTGGGGGTGCTGGGGCCGGGCCGCCGACGCCTGGGGGGCAATCAGCGGCCGGCCGTCTGGTGGGGGCGCATTCACACCCTTGGTTTCCTCTTTACCGTGAACAAGCATCGTGACCATCGTTCACCGGTTCGGGTGACACATCTCCTCATGGCGTGCACGTCTTGCACATGATCCACAAATGTACGTTCGACGATACAGACACCCGATGTTGATCACGCCAGCGTGGGCAGGATGCCATCCGCCCCACCGCCCGACCGGGTCCTCGAACGACGCCGGGCCATCGGCGACCACATCCGCGCCGCCCGCCTTGCCTCTGGCCTCACCCAGGAGAAGCTTGCCGACCTATCCGGCATGGACCGGCAGTCCATCAACCGCATCGAGCAGGGGCACCAGGCGGCCATCATCGACAACCTGATCCGTATCTCCGACGCTCTCGGCGTGCCGCTGGCGGATCTGGTGCGGTGACCCGCAGTCGGCTCGGGGGTGGCCGGACTGCGGGTCACCTGTCGCCCCCACGGCACGGGGCGACACCTGCGGGCGGGCCGATGTCCGTGGCGCCCACCGGCAGGGGCTCAGGGGGCTACTCCCGCCACGTGACGCCCGCGGTGGCCGTCACCGTCTGGCGGCCGGTGTAGTAGTCGACGTGCTCGGCGTCGGCGTGAGGCTGCCGGGTGCAGAACGCGTTCCCAGCGGGGTGTTCCCGCCAGCAGTAGCCTGCTGCCCTGCCTGCTGACCGTGCCGCCTGGCTCGCGCGTTCCGCCGGACCTCGGGCGGTCATGCGGTCACCTCCGCCTGCTCGACTGCCAGCGCGGCCCGCCCGTCCCGTATCAGCCGCTGCACAGCCTCCGGCCGGCACAGGTCGCCCTCGCGCCGAGGCCGGACGATCCAGTACGTGCCGGGCGGCTGGACGCGCTGGATCCGGGGCACGCCGAGGTGTACGCCGTCGCCGAGACAGGGCGTGTCCTCGCCGCCGTCCCATACGACGCCTGCGTGCCACTGGATGAGCGCGTAGTACGGGCGTCCGATGGCGAGGCTGTCGTGGATGACGGGCCCGTCGAGGCGGAACTCCAGCTCGGCGGTGATGGCCTTCATGTCTGTGGTGCCGACGGCGGCGGTGACGAGGCTGCCGGGGAGGCGTACGGCGGAGTAGCGGCGGCCGAGGGGGAGGAGGGCGACGCCGTGTTTGGTCCACTCGTTGTGGGCGGTTTCGGGGTGGTCATGGGCGCGGGCGAGCCACGTGGTGATGTAGCGGTCGAGCACGTCCTTATCCATCGCTGACATCACGCTCCACGGTCCCGGTGATCTGTCTCACACGAGGACCGTAAGGCGGGCCCCACCCGACCGCCGACCGGAATCCGGTCGCACCCTCAAGCCGCCAGCAGCCCCATCTCCACCGCCAAGTCCGAAGCCCGTCGCCGCCGTTCGGCCTGCGTCGACTCCACCTCTTCGAGGATGATGGCGCGGGCGTAGCCGTTGTAGCGGATCGTGTCCGGGGCCGCCCGGTGCGCCTTCTCCAGCGTCGCAATCGCGACGTCGGGCTGCCCGTCCAGCTGGTAGCCGCGCGCCTCCTCGATGCGGTGGCGGGCCCGGCGCGGCCGGGACGGGATCGTGGCCTCGTCCGCGCGGGCCGCCTGCCGTACAGACTCCCCGCCCTGGTGGAGTTCCACCGCCACGGTCACGGCGTGAGCGCCCATGATGGCCCGCGAGAAGCTCGTGATCGGGTGGTAGTAGTCCGCAGGCAGGCGGGCCGCCATGGCCCTGGCCTTGTCCCAATGTCCCCACGCCACGCCCGTATCGCGGCGCCGAGCCGCGGTGTACCCGAGCTCGAACTGCAGCGCGCCGGCGATCGCCAGCACGTCATCGTCGGCTTCGGGCAGGAGCGGCTCCAGGAAGCGGAGCGCTTCCAGGTTGATGGCGTCGGCGGCGTCGAAGTGGTGGCGGCCGGAGTCGCGGTGCGCCTGTGCCAGCAGCCAGGCGGCTACGCCGATGGCGTGCGGGTCCGCGGAGTCCTGGGCTGCGACCATGCCGCGCTCAGCGACGCGCCACAGCAGTGCACTGTCGGGCTGGTAGGCGATGAAGAACTGGCTCAGGCTGTACGTCTGCGCGAGGAGGGCCTGAGCGCGCCGGCGTTCGTTGCTGGTGTCGGCGTGCCGGACGAGGGCTTGGGCGTCACGGACGAGGTCGGGCAGCAGCTTCCCGATGGCTTCGCGGTGGTTTTTCGCCGCGTGCCGGGCCTTCCATGCGGCGTGCAGTCGGGCCTCAAGGTGGGCGACGGGTGGTGGTTCGACGCTGGAGGACAGTTGGAACGAGTCGATCGCGGCTTTCACCTCTGCGAGGCGGGGGTGGCCGGGGCCGATGAATAGATCAACGTGCATGTCGGGGTGGCCTGTCAGGTCGGCGAGGTCACGGACCCGTAGGGCCTCGGCGATCAGCATCACCCGTTCGAGGTCGGGGGCTTTCTGCTGCCCGTTCTCGATTTTGCGGAGGGTGTGGGGTGAGACGCCGATGAGGTCGGCGAGTTGCGCTTGGGTCATTCCCCGGCGCTCGCGGAGGATCTGCACCCGTTGGCCGAAGCGCAGCGGGTCAGCGTACGGGTCGGGGGTAGCATCGGTAGGCACGGTCTCGCCCCTCTCTGAACAGCTTCGTCACTGTCAGGGTATGGGGCGGGGCCTTTTTCGTGGGCGGCCATGCGTGTTTCGCGGGCTCGCTCGATAGGCTGACAGCATGTCCCCCAACCCTTCCGCCTCTGGTGGCGTGCGCTCTGCTGCGGCCGTGAACGCCGAGATTCGGGCGTTGTGGCGGGACCCTGCTGTGCGGCTGACGGATGAGCAGCGGCGGGAGTATGAGCGGCTGTGCGTGGAGTGGGCGGACGCGCGACGGGCCGAGGTCGTGGAGGCGGCGTAGATGCGCCGAAGCCCCGCGTGGTGGCGGGGCTTCGGTTTCCTGCGGGCGGGGCGGCAGGGTCCGCGTTCAGGCCGTAGTGCGGCAGCCTCGCCGGATCTCGCCCCGTAGGGTCGGACCGGCTCCCATCCCTGGACGCCCCTGCTATTTATGTGGGAGTCCTTCGGCGCGAGCGCCTGCGTAGAGTGTAGCGGTGGTGCCCCGGCTGCTTTCCTCAGCCGGGGCACCACCACGTTCGGTCCGGTCAACGGGTGAAGTAACCCTCGACCCAGCCGCGCAGTTCCTTGACCGCGTCGCGCTTCTGGGCGATCGCCTCGGTGCTGTAGTCGTTGCCCCGGCTGATGATCCAGCCGGAGAAGTCGGCGCCCTCGCGCTTGTAGTGCCGGGTGGCCTCGGCGATCTGAACGACCTCGTAGGGCACCTCCTCCGCGAAGGAGCGGAGGATGTTGTCCAGAGCGGTCTTCGGGTCGATGGCCGGGTCGGAGCACCACACGGCGGTGACGAAGTTGCCCTCGTCGACGTACTGCACGTTCTCGGCGTTGAACGGGCGGCGGGTCGCCTTCGCGATCCGGTGGACGTCGCGCTCGTGCCAGTTGGCCCGGCGCAGGCAGGCGGTGCGGCCCAGCCTGCGGGACTTGCCACCCACGAAGACGTCTTCGGCGAACGGGTTGTGGCCCGTGATCTCGACGGTGACCGTCTTGTCGGTGACCTTGGTGACCGTGCCGGAGAGGTGCAAGATGTCGCCGCTGCCGCCGAAGCCGTTGTCCCGCCGGGAGAAGCTGAGGGCGTCACCCTCGTGGACGTCCTGGAAGGCGACGGGCAGCTTGGCCGATTCCTGGTTCTCGGTCATCACGCTCACTTGATCTCCCTGTTCGGCGCTTGTTTCTGTACCTACAGAATGACGGCACGCGGACCCCTTGTCAAGCGAGTCGCGCAGATGGATGCTAGTTTCTGTACCTACAGACCCGAGGGGGAATCATGGCAAGGCCAGCCACCGGAAAGACAAAGCTGCGGAACATCCGCGTGCCCGACGAGCTCTGGGCCGCAGCCATGGAAGAGGCGAAGGCGGAAGGGCGCACGCTCACCGACGTCATCGTCAGCGACCTGCACCGTTACGTGAACCGACGCCGCCGCGAACGGGGCGCGCTCGACGAGCCCGCAGACTGACCCGCGCCTACGCGTACACCCTGCGGTGCGGATCCAACGCACCCTCCGCCTGCGGACCAGACGGCTCCTCAGGCTCCGGCGCCCCGTCCTTCCGACAGACGAGCGCATCCGCATCCCACGACGGCGCCTGCAAGGAGTACCCCTCCGGACACGACTGCCCATCCACGCCGTCGGCACCATCCGCGCCCGGCTCACCCCGCTCACCCTGAGGCCCAGCCGGACCCGGCTCACCCTGGGGACCTGGTGGACCAGCAGGACCAGCCGGACCCGAAGCGCCGACAGGACCGGGCTCCCCAGCCGATCCGTCAGTCCCATCGACGCCGTCTCTACCGGTCTTCCCGGGACTCCCCGACGGGCCCGGATCACCCGGCTCACCATCAACCCCCGGCACGCCCTGAGGACCAGGCGGACCCGTCGCCCCCACACCAGGCTCGCCAGGCTCCCCCCGCAACCCAGGCGGACCAGCCACCGGCGTACCGCCCAACTCCTGCACCTGCCGCGCCAGAGCATCCCGATCCTGCGCCAAGCCCTGCACCCACAACGCAACCAGCACAAACCCCGCCAACACCAACACCGCGAACACCGCGAACTTCGCGTCCTCCCGCCGATGCCGCTGCACCTGACTCGCATGCCCCGCCGTCATGACCCGGCCCCCTGGCTGGTGAGATACAGCGTCAGCAGCAGCATCAGCACCGGAGCGATCAGCGCCGAAAAGATCAGCCTGCGGTCAGAGGCCCGCCGGTCAGCGGCCTTCTGCTCCGCCTCCTGCTTCTCCCGCGCCTCCCTGTCCCGCGCGTCCTCAATCGCCCTGATCCGCTCCGTCATCAGCCGCTCGCGTTCGGCGGCGGCTTCCTTCTCGTACTGGTAGCGCTCGATGGAGACCTTGCTGTCGAGCCGCCCGGCGACGTCACGGAAGTCGTCCTTGAGGTCCTGGTGCACGGCCTCAAGACGCCGTACGACCTCGCCGAGGGTCGGCTCGTCTGGCATCCGCCCCTCCGATCACCGTGCCCCGCCAACGGGCAGTCTGGCATCCGAGACCGCGCGGCCGTTCCGTCCCGGATGCCGTTTGACACCTGACTGCATAATGAATTTCAGCCGACCGGCCAACTGAATGGACATCCGCCATGCAGCAAACCGCACGCCGCCCCGGACGCCCCCGCAGCCCGGAAGTCATCGCCCGCGACGAACGCATCTACCAGCTCATCGCTGACGGCACCGCATCCCGCAGCGCACTCGCCACCGCCACCGGCCTCGACCGGCCCACCATCGCCCTGTCCGTGCAGCGACTGAAGAAGGCCGGACGTATCCGGCAGTGCCTCGACCGTGGGGCGATCGTCTGGTCCGTCGCCGACAACACCCCCTGCCCGTGACCGGGTGGCCGGTCGGGGACATCGAGAAGCGCATCCTCGACGCTGTCAGTGCCGAAGGCACCGCGTGGCAGACCGGCGCGCCGTGCGCCACCGCAGACTTCGACTTCATCCCCGACGTCGAAACCGAGGAGGGCGTGAACGAGGCGCAGCGCTGGTGCCGCACCTGCGACGTCCGCACCCAATGTCTTGCGTGGGCCATGCTCCACGGCGCCGAAGGCTACTGGGGTGGCACCACCACCTACCAGCGCAAGCAGCTGATCCGCGTGCGCACCCGCGCCAAGTGCCCGCTCTGCCTGTCCACCGCGCTCGTCTACGACGACCCGCACGAACTTTGCCTGGCCTGCGGGATCTCCTGGATCCGCGATGTCCGTGAGGAACCGATCGTCGCTACACCGCTACCGCAGACAGCGGCGTAGAAAGGAGCCCAGCATGTTCCCTTGGTGCCTACACAAACACCACGACGAATGGCACGACGTCACGCGCTTCATGGACCAGGTCCGCGTCTACCTGGCCTTGTGCGGAGGCATCCGGTGTGAGCCCCGAGACTGACGCCAGCTAAGCCGGGACCGCCGTGCGCGGCGTAGCCCGCTGCATCTCGTACGCCCTGGCCCAAGCCTCCTGCCAACGCCACGCGTTGTCCCGCAGACGCAGCTGCCCGGCGACCGCCCGGCCCGTGTTGCTCAACTCCTGCCGCAGCGCGGCCGACTCCCGCAGCCGCTTCAACTCCCGGTACCAGGCGCGGGGACGGTCGGCCAGCACGCCGGCGCCGAGGTTGTGCAGCCGCTGATACTCGGCGCGCGGTGACGCGACCCACGGGACGCCCGTCGCGCTCATCTCCAGCGGCTTCAACCAGGACTTGGCCCGGTTGAACTTCGTGTCGGCCAGCGGCGCGATCCCGATCCCCAGCGACGCGACCGCGCGCGGCCACTCCTCGATCGGCACCGCCCCGCCCGGCGGGTCCGCCGCCAGGCCGAACGCCCGCCCGGCGCCCGTGCTGTCGCCGCGCATCACAAACGACGCGCCCTCGTCGACGAGCCGAGCGACCGCCCCGCCGACGGACTCGGGGTCGTTGGGGTGGGAGTGGTAGGAGCCGGGCCAGCCGATCGTGTCCGAGTCCACCCGCGGCAGCCCGTAGTACATGTCGGGCAGGTAGTTCGGCAGGACGTGTCCGCGCCCGTGCCGGGCGTACACGTCCAGCAGTGCCGGCGTCGAGACGGTCACGAGGCTGGCGGTGCGGCATGCCAGCGCGACGTTGTGCCAGGAGTGCAGTCCGGCGCCGGGACGGTGAACGGCCCATGCTGGGTTGGACGGGTGGATGGAGGACAGGTCGTCGTCGACGTCGACCACGACCGTAATGCCCTTGGCGCGCATCACCCCCACGGCCTGGGCCATGTAGGCGTGGGTGACGCGTTGGAGGACGACGACGTCTGCGTCGACGTCCAGGACGTCGCGGACCGTGTGGCCCTCCATGACGACCCGAATCCTGCGGTCCTTGGGCTCGACCACCTGTACGTCGTGCCCGGCCGCGGCGCAGGCTTCGCCGGGCCAGCGCATGCGGAAGGAGCCGCAGCCGAAGGCGTCGGCCGGGTACACGATGACCTTCACTCGCTGGTCTCCGCCGTCTTGCGCGGGGAGCGGCGCGTCCTCGGTGCCTCCGCAGAGGCGGTCTCCGTCCCGTTCTCCAGTTTGGCCAGGCGTGCGGTGAGGTCGGCGACCTGCTTCTCCAGCTCGGCCACCCTGTCCGTGCCGCCTGCCGCCGCCATCTCGACGCTGGGCGACTTGATGCTGTCAAGGAGGGCTGCGGCTTCCTCGCGGGCGAGGTGGCGGATGCGTCCATCGAGGGCGCTCATACGGTCGGCTCCTTCGGCTTGTTGGGGATCGCCCAGGTGAAGCCGAGCGCCACCAGGACCGCGGTCAGCGCGGTCCATCCCTCGGCAGCGGTCACGACATCGTCGGTGACGGCGGCGCCCAGGGACCCCGCTCCGGCGGCGAGCGCGGCGACGACGGCCTTGGCGTACTTCGAGATCTTCATGAGGGTCCTCACTTCTTCGGGAGCTTGAGGGTCTGGCCCGGCGTGATCTCGTCCGGGTCGGCCAGAGAGTTGAGAGCCGCGATGTCCCGCCACCGATTTCCGTCGCCGAGCGCGCTGGCCGCGATCGACCAGAGGGTGTCGCCCGCACGCACGGTGTACGTGACCGTCGGGGTGAGCCGGTCGTGGACCCGGGCCCGCATGCTGGCCATGGTGAACCCGCGGGGGTCGACCTTGCCGGGCTGCCATTCGAGGTGGCCGATCACCGAGCGTTCGTTCCAGCCGTGGTGGCGGCAGATCGCGGCCGACACCTTCTCGATCGCTTCGAGCTGGGCCTCGGGCCAGGGGTCCTCGCCGTCACCGAGGTTCTCGCACTCGAAGCCGTAGAAGTGGCGGTTGCCGTCGGTGTTCGCCTCGTTGTCGGCGGGCAGCGCCTTCTCGTCGATGACGGCCTTCAGGACGTCGTCGTCGCCGAGGCCGGCGTGGTTGGCGCGGCCGTAGCCGATCAGGTGGACGCGGCCGTCCTTGGTGATGACGCCGTGGCACAGCGGCCCGGGCAAGCCCTCGTATCCGTTGCGGCAGATCGCGACTGTGCGGGCCGAGCCGGAGGTGACGGTGTGGTGGATCATCACGCCGTGCACGGGCCCCCACGGGCCGATGTGGTTGCGGTTGTGGTCCTCCCAGTCGCCGACCTCGACGACGGTCACACCCTCGTCGCGGAGGATCTGGGCGAACACGGACGGTCTTGGGGGAACGGCCATGGTCATGTCCCTTCTACGGGGTGTTCGACGTCAGCGATGATGACCTTGAACTCGGCGAGCGTGACCGTCTGCGCAGACGAGGCGTTGTGGCGCACCATCAAGCCGAGCGGGGTGGTGGGCTTCACAAAGAGCCCCCACGTCTTCGCCCGGTACTGGCCGCCTGGGTTGGCGACGTGGTCCTCGGTGCACGTGGAGTCGTAGCCCGTGGCTACCCCCAGCGGATCGCGTACGACTCGCGACCGGACCTCGGTGTAGCCGCCAGCCCCCCAGTAGACGAGGCCATGCACGGTGCCCCATCCGTTCTTCGAGGGCCAGATCAACCCGGCCCGGTCATCGGTGCGCCAGTCGGTGATCTGGTAGCCGTCGGGCTGCGCCATCTGGTGCATGCCCCACGCGTCGTACGACTCGCCACCGCCGAACGGGAACTTCAGCAGGTGGTAATCGTTCCCGGCCGGGATGGTCTGAGACTCGGGGCAGATCAGCGAGCAGATGCGCACACCCATGTAGATCTCCTAGTCAGAGGGGGAAGACGGCGATGCGTCGGGAGGAGAACGTGCCCGTGCCCGAGCTCACCCGGTACTTCGCCGTGAACGTGTTGACACCCGGCGTCAGAGAACCCGACATGTGCAGCACCGTTGTGCCCGCCACCAGCCCAGTGCCCGCGACACCGAAGATGCCGATGCCCCGGTTGTCCGCCGCAGCGACAGCCCCGGCCCCGGAGATGTCGTAGGCCATCCGGGATGAGCCCGTACCGGAGTTGGAGAGGGTGGCGTGCACGACGACGACAGCGGCCACCCCGGTAGTCACGGTCACCGACGGGCCGACGAGTGCGGGGGCGTCGAGGTCTGTGAAGCTGGTGGAGGTGGTGGTTCCGGATCCCGTGTCGAGCAGGCCGATGGGGTTGCGTTCGATGATGCTGTTGGCGCCGTCCACAGCGAAGTAGCCGCCCGCCGTTGCGGCCTTCGCCGGTCCGGTCTCGTTCAGGTTGTCCCGCACGAACTGGTTGAACTGGGCTGCGGTGAACACCGATCCGGAGACCGCGGTCATGGGTGCCGTCCAGGCCATGTCGTTCCCCCTTTAGAGCGGCATCACGCTGATGCGGCGGTCTGCGAACGTGCCGGTCCCCGAGGACACCCGGTACTTCATCGTGAACGTGTTGGAGCCGGGGGTGAGGGCCAGACCTCCCACATGCAGCACGGAGGTGCCCGCGCCGACAGTGGCGCCCGCGGCACCGATCACGTTGATCGACCGGTTCAAGGCGGGGGCAATGCTGGAGGCGCCGGTGACTTCCACCCCCGCGTAGGCGGATCCGGCGCCGGAGTTTCCTACCTGGCAGTGGGTGAGGACGAGGGCGTACGGGCCGGTGTCAACGGTGACAGACGGTCCGATGGTGGCCAGATCGGTGAATGACGTTGACGTGGTCGTCTCCGAGGTGAGGACACCGACACCGTTCGGGGTGCGTTCAGCGATGCTGTTGACGCCGTCGGCCACGAAGTAGGAGCCGGCCGAGGTGGCTTTCGCGGGCGCGGTTTCGTTGAGGTTGTCGCGGACGTACTGGTTGAACTGGGCGGCCGTGAAGGTGGAGTTGGCGACCGCTGTCATCGGCGCTGACCAGGCCACCTACATCGCCTCCTCGGCCTCGTAGCGGCGCGCCTCTTCCAGCAGGTCGGCCGGTGTCTGCCCGTGCGGCAGACCCAAGCGGACGGCCTCCATATGCCCGTCGGGATACCAGTTCCGCGTGCCCGGAACCGGCCGCTCCAGGAGCACGGCCCAGATCTCGTCCGCGTCCGTCGGCCAGTCGATGGGGGCGACCATCTGGCAGCCGCCTTCGCCGGCGCAGTGGAAGGTGCCCTGCCGGGGGGTGAGGCGTACGGCGTTGGCGCAGTAGCGGCGGGGGCAGTCGGCGATCCAGCGGCCGTGGTTGACCCGGGCGCGGGCGCGGGCGGCGAGGAGTGGGGCCATGAGGGGGACGGTAGGCACCCACGCCCGAAGATCATTCCGGGGTCAGGTGCCGAACCGTCCGAAGTCGAACTGGCCCTGGGTGGCGTGGTCGAAGATGAACACGTTCTCGGGGTTGTCGGCTGCTGTCGGGTCGAACACGCCGTCATCGAACCCGGCGCCCGCCACGTCGAACGTGAACGGGTTGTCGGGCACGACCACACCGGACCGCTCGCAGCCGAACGTCGCATAGTGCACCGGGCCCGGACAGTCGTCCTCGGGCGCCATCCGGGCCAGCGTGTGGCTGATGTTCTCGATGTAGAAGTCGCTGTACAGGCCGAGCTCGCCGTGGCGGATCGTGATCAGGTCGGAGATCTGCCGTTCCACGATCTGCAGATGATGTGCCAGGTCCGAGGACACGATCCGCAGCGACACCGTCGGTCTGCGCTCTGAGTAGGCGGCGAGCAGCAGCTGCGCTACGGCCAAGGCGTCGTTCGTCCCCGCCCACGGCGCTTCCTCGGGGTAGGTGCGCTGGCCGTGCCGGGCGATCGACGTGGAATCCGTGGCACCGACCTGCACGGTACGGACGACGGGCACGGAGCGGGCACGCAGCCGCAGGTAGGTGATGGTGAGGGAACCGCCCGCGGCGGTGATCGTGATCGCGGTGGACTGGCCTGAGCGGCGGGACAGCAGCACGGAGGGGATGCCGGCGCCGCTGTAGATGATGTCGGTGCCGTCAGCAATGTCTTGGGCGTCGAGGAAGGGGTCGCTGGCTTGGACGTCGACGGTGATGGACTGGCCGATGGCCAGGGAGATCGTGGCGGTTGATTCCCAGACGGCGGACAGGGCGGCGTCGGGGTGGCGTTCCTCGACGGGGAAGACGACGTCGTTGACGATGTCGCGCCAGCCGTGGCTGTACTCGAACGGCTCGATGAAGTCGAAGGCCACAGGGGTCTCCTAGGAGAGGGCGAACCACCAGGCCTTGAAGTCCAGGCTGGCGGAGGAGAGGGTGACCGATGCCGGTGGTGTGGTCTGGCTGGTGCCGGACGTGAGGGAGCGTCCGCCCGCGGCGGCGGTGACGCCGATGTTGAGGGTGGAGGTGGATACGCCGTGGCCGCGCAGGAACTGCGGGGGCGTGGTGCCGTTGGCCAGCAGGGCGGCGTAATAGGTTCCGGCGGTCAGCGCGTACGGCCCTGAGGCGAGAGCCATCGTCTTGGCTCCGGCGCCGGTCCATGAGGCTGACTGGTCTGCGGTGATTGCGATCCTGGTGCCGGTGGAGGTGTAGAGGGCGCCGAAGTTCTGGCCTGCGGTGAGGGTGGCGCCGCCGGTGGTGACGCTGGTGATGAGGTTGGTGACGGTGCTGTCCTCGGGGAGTTTGATCCGCGAGAGGTACAGCACCCCGGCGGTGAGGATGGTGCCGCCTTGGGTGAGGGCCGGGTCCATCGTCCAGGTGAGCAGGTTGTGATCGGCCGGGCGGAACAGGGCGTAGGACTCGATCTGGTCCTGTAGGTCTTGCAGGGCGGCGTTCAGTGGCACGTCCCAGTCGCGGGTTCCGGCAGTGATGGGGGTGAACGTCACGGTCTATCCTCCGTATCCGCAGTCGCCGTAGCCGCCTTGGCCGAAGCCGTCGGTGTCGCAGCACTCTTCAGGGGTGCGGGTCTGACTGAACATGGCTTGTGAGGTCAGGGAGGCTGCGCGGAGCAGCCGGTGGTGGCGGTCGCGGTAGACGAAGGTGCCGTCGGGGGCGACGTACGCGATCGATGGCGGTCCTTCGGAGGCGAGGAGTTCGGCGAGGAGGTCGAAGGCGTCCTGCTGGCTGGCCCACCACCACGGCACGTGCGTGGCGCCGAGGTCGAGGTCTCGGGGCGCGGTCCAGCCGATCGCGTCGAGGATGACGCCGACGAGGGTGCCGGTGCGCTGCGCTTCGTACAGTTCGGTGCTGATTTTCGCGCCCCGTAGGAGGGCGAGTCCGTCGAGGCCGGTGATGACGGCAGAGCGATCGCCGCGGTCGGTGCGGATGTCGAAGAGATCGACGCGGCCTGTCATCAGCGGGTAGAGGACGTTGTCGATGACCTCTTCGACCTTAATGGGTGCGGCGGGTGCGATGTCGTCGGCGATGGGGCTGTCGGGGTTTTCGGGTGAGTAGATCCGGTCTGCGTTGCACAGAGTGAAGCCCAGCGTTCCGACGGCGGGCGGGGACAGGGCGCGGGCTTGGTCGCGGCCGTACTGGAAGGTGACGGGCCCGGAGGCGAGGACGTCTTCGGTGACGTTCTCGGCGGTGTCGTCGTAGTCGCCGTCGTTGTTCCAGTCGACGGCGACGGTGTACCCGTCGGGCAGCGTGGGTGCGATGTTGAAGTTGTCGAACTCGGCGTACGCGCCCGTCGGTGAGCCGGTCACGACAGGGCTGGCGTGCGCCAGGAGCTGCACCTGAAGGTCGTTGTCCGACACCCACGACGGAGCAGAATCGGAGTGCCGGCTTGTCCACGTGCGGCCGTCTGGCGCGGTCTCCCAGTGCAGGGTGCCGGCGTCCTCGCGGATGCGGATCCAGGCGTGCTGGGTGGGGTCGTAGGGGATGGTGGCGCCGCCTTCGTCGACGAAGTCGACGTGGACGGTCATGAGGACGAGGCTGGTGACGGCGTCGATCTGGAACACGATCTGTGTGCCGTCGACGTTGGACACGATGAGGAGCTGGCAGTACGCCTCGATCATGCCGGTGCCCGGGGGTGGGAACGCCTGCACGAACGCGTAGGAGGCTTCGAGGCGGTAGATGGGCTCAGACGCGTACGCGGCGAGCCCGGTGTCGGCGGGTACGCGCGCGCGGCCGCCGGTCTCCGTGGGCAGTCCGCCGGGCCCGGTGTTGTAGTTGTCGGGCCACTTCACCGAGTCGACGATGTTGTCGTCGAAGTCGTCCGTCAGGTCCGCGAACACGGCCGTGGACGGGGTGATGTTGAAGCTCTCGAACTCGGCGAAGTCCACCACGCCTGCGTCGCGGTGAGCGAGCAACTGGATTTGGATATCGGTGTCCGACACCCAGGCGGGGGCTGCGGTGGTGCGCTGGTTGGTCCAGTTGATGCCGTCGGCGGACGTGTCGAAGAACAGCGTTCCGCCGCCCTCGCGGATGCGCACCCAGGCGTGGTTGGTGGTGCTGTAGATGAGGGTGACGGCGCCTGCGTCGGCGAAGCCGGTGCGGCTGGCGAAGGTGATGGTGCCGGTGGCGGCGTTCACTTCGATGACGGCGTCGGTGCCGGAGGTGCTGGAGGCGACCAGGAGTTGCGCCCATGCCTCGGAGGCTGCGCCGCCGTCGGCGGGCGGGAAGATACGGACGCGGGCCGTGCTGTCTTGAAGGGTGTAGATGGTGTCGGAGGAGTAGGCGGCGAAGCCGGTGTCGCAGGGGACGCGGGCGCGGCCCCCGGTTTCGGTGGGCAGCCCGGAGGCGCCGGTGTTGTAGTTGTTGGGCCACTTGACGGTGTCGACGGTGTTGTCGTTGAAGGAGTCGCGGAGTTCCCCGGTCAGCGGCATCTCAGGCCGCCCTCAGTGACTTGGGGAGGCGGCCGGTTCGGTCGAGGTTGACGAGGGCGCGGGCGAGGAAGTTCTCCGCCTCCATCCGGGAGCCGATCACCCCGTGGTTGGTCAGGTTCACCGTGACGTTCAGCGTGGCGCCTGCAGCCGGCACGCCTGCAGTGCGGACCGCCCCAACTCCCAGGGCCGGCATGCCGGTGCCGCCGAGTCCGGTCGGCAGCATGGTGGGCGCGCCTGCGGTGACGGCCTGGGCGACACGGGCCATGGCCTGGTCGACGGCGGGCACCATGCGGGTGATGCCGCCTTCGAGTCCGAGGACGGTCATGCGGCCGACGGATGCCATCACTCGGCTCGGGGACTTGATGCCGAGCGCTTTGCGGATCGCTTTCTGCATGCCCTTCGCTATGGACAGCATGAGCTTCTCGATGTTCTTCTGCTGGGCTTTCAGGCCGGTGAGGAAGCCTTGCCCGGCCTTCTTTCCGGAGTCGTACAGCAGGTCGGCGCCCTGCTTGCCCAGCTTGCTGGAAGCGGAGCCGATCTGGGACTGCAGCTTGTTGAACCGCTTGATGGTGGCCTGGTCCGCCCCGGCCAGCGACGCCGCGAACTGGGATCCGGCCTCCGGTCCCATCTCCAGGATCTGCCGCAGCAGATCCTTCGACAGGCCCTTCTTCTGCAGCTTGGTGATGTTTGTGGTGAAGGCTTTGATCTGAGCGAGAGACGCTTTCATCTGCTTCTCGACCGAGCGCGGTGCGAAGAAGTCCTCCGAGATGATCGACGAGAGGCTGCCGGTGGCGCGGGCTTTCGACGTGAGGTCCGTTGCGAACTTCTGCGCGTCGGCGATCCGCTTGGCGATCGAGTCCCGCTGCCCGGCCAGGGACTGTAGGCGCCGGTTGCCTGACTGCACCAGGGTGACGAGCCGGTCGTCGACGCGGGTGCGCCGCCCTCGGAAAGCCTTGGTGATGGAGGCGGCCATCTTTTCGGCTGTGGATTTGATCTGTGCTTCGGTGCCGGTGAGGCCCTTGATGAAACCGCGGCCGGTGTCACGTCCGATCTCCGCGAACACCTTCGATGGGGAGGAGATGCCGAGGAGGGACTTGGCTCCTTCGACGGCTCCGTCGACGACTCCCTTGGCTGCGGAGACGAGGGATCCGGCCATGGACTTGACGCCGTTGATCATGCCTTGGATGACGTTGCGGCCGACGCTGTAGAGGATGCTGCCCGCGTTGCCGAGGGCGCCCTTGATCCGGCCGGGGATGGTGCGGGCCGTGCTCACGACGCGGCTCGCTCCGGAGGTGACCGCGGAGCGGAAGCGGTTGAAAGCTGCGGTGGCGACGGAGGCGATCATCCCGCCGAGTGCGGACAGGGCGGCACGGGCCCGTCCGGGGATGCCGCGTACGAATCCGATGGCGGTGCTGGCGCCGGAGACGATCGCGGCGCGGAAGCGGGAGAGGGCGGTGGTGGCGATACGGGCGATGCCTCCGGCGAGGGAGGCGAGGGCGGAGAAGGCCATGCTGGGCAGGCGGGTGAACCAGCTGACGATCCCGTTGATCATGTCGGGGATGATGCTGTTGCCGATGAGGATGTTGTAGAGCCAGGTGAAGCGGTCGACGACGCCTTGGACGATGGACCAGACGACGCTGCCGATCCGCGACAGGGTGCCGGTGAAGTGGGCGACGACGCCGCTGACCAGCGCTTTCAGCGAGGTCCAGGCTGCGGAGAAGTCGCCGCGCAGCAGGTCCGTCACGAGCCGCAGCGTGGGCATGACCAGGTTGGTCAGGGTGGAGGCGAGTTGCCCGGCGAGTGCGGACGCCAGTGCGACGACGACGTTGATCACGGGCTGTATGGCGGGAAGCAAGGCGCCCATGAGTTGGGTGCTGAGCCCGGCGACCATGCTGATCAACGGGGCGGCTTGCGCCATGAGTTGACCGACAGAAGTGCCCAAACTGACAAAAGTTGGGGCAAGTTTGACAAGCATGCCGCCGAGGAGCTGGATCCCCATGACGAGCTGCCCGGCCAGCATGTCTGCCAACGGGCCGATGATCGCGGGCAGTTGAGCGAGGATCGGGGCGAGCGTCGCCTGAAGGGTCTTGCTCAAAGTCTGGACAACTGGGGCAAGTGCAGCGAAAACGGTCTGCGCGGCGTCCAGGATCGGGATCAAGGCAGGCAGGAGACTCGCCGCTAGTTTCCCAACGACGGGCAGCAAAGGTGACGCAGCCTTGACAAGTACCCCGACGGCGGCAGCCGCCGACTGAAGCACAGGACCGAGCCCGACGATGATCGGTGAAAGCCCAGCACCCAAAGACTTGATCAAGGTCGTGGCCGGCCCCTGCAAAGTCGTGAAAATCGGGCCGATCGCGGCCAGCGCCTGACTGAGTAGCGGCCCCGCAGTCCGCGCCAAGGTGGCCATCACCTGGGAGACGGCGCTGATCGCAGACTGGAAACCCTCCGTCGCCGTCGCGGCCCGAAGCGTCCCCGTGATCTCCTTCAGCGTGCCGACCAGGCCACCGCCGGCCGCCTGCACCGGGCGCATGACGTTGCCGAGGATCCCGAACACGTTCTCGGCGACCTGGCCCAGATCGGCCAGCACATCGGCCGCCGCGTTGACCTCGCCGGTCAGTTTCCCGCTCTGGAACGACGTCGAGATTTTCTCGCTGATCCGGTCGACCGTGCGGGTGATCGCAGAGGTGAAGCGGTCGAAGGCAGGCGCTCCGGCTGCGGCCAACTGGCCGAGCGAGGTGACGATACGGGCGGGTGCGGTCGCCAGGTTGAGCAGGCCCTTGTTGGCGCCCTTCATGGCCTTGCCGAGAGTGCCGTCCTCTGCCAGTGCGCCAGCCGACCCGGCGGCCTCTACCGCCATCGTCCGCAGCGTCGTCGCGGTGGTCTTCAGGTTCTTCTGCAGCGTCGGCCCGGCGGAGGCAGCGAGCTGCTTCAGGACGTCGTCTAGGCCGGTGAAGAGCCGCTCCTGAATGGACTGCTGGAACTCCCGCAGGCCCGGAGCCATCGACCGGACTTCGGTAGCGAACGCGCGCGCCGACGGCGACAGCTTCTTCAGAGCCTCGTCGAACTTCTTCGCCCCGGCCGCACTGCTGTCGAACGCGGCCGTGACAGCGTCCTCCACGCCGACCATGCCGAGCCGGATCGCGGCTTGCGCCTGCGTGATCGCGAGCATGCTGGTGACGGCCACAGCCCCGGCCGGCGCGACGTTCTCCAGCGTGGTGACGATTCCCGCCAGGAGCGGCGCGGCGGTTCCGGCTGCCGCGCCGATGGCGCCGACGCCGATGCCTACTTTCCCGAGAATTCCGGCGGCGGTGCCTGCTGCGTTGGCAATTCCTCTCAGGCTGAGGGTGAAGCGGTTGCCGTTGACGGCTGTGCGGGTGAGGGTCTGGTTGATGGTGTTGCCGCTGGCGACGAAGCGGCCGTTGACGTCGCGGAGTCGGCCGTTGACGTCCCGGGTGAACTGGTTGAGGGCGTTGGTGGCGGGCCCGGTGTTGATGGTGAGGGTGGGCGTGTTGTTGGTGACGGTCCGGTTGATGAGAGCGGATTCGGAGACGAACCGGCCGCGCACGTCACGCAGGCGTCCTTGGGCGTCGCGCGAGAAGCGGGCGAGGGCACGCGTTGCCGGGTCGGTGTCGCCGTCGACGCGGATGGTTGCATTGCCGACGAGGTCGTCGCCTGCGGGGGTGCTCATGTGAGGTTCACCCCCATGGACTGGAGGAAGGACTGGCTGGCGTCTTCGGCGTTGTCCCACCACCAGGGCGCTTTGGGGTCACGGTTGGTGTCCGCCGGTTTGGGTTCGCTTCCGGGGAGGGGCCAGTTGCGCACGCCGAGTTGCCCGTCGAACCGCTGTCGGGCCCGGTCGGGGTTCTCGTTGTCCCGGACGGGGAGCCGGGTGAGCATCTCGGCGTAGATCCAGTTCAGGAACCGGTCGGCTGGAAGGTCGCCGGGATCGATGCCGGTTGCGGCTGCGCGTCCGTCGAGTTCGTGCCAGATGCCGGGCTGGAAGGCCCAGTGGACGAGTCCGAGGACGGCTCGGTAGGGCGGAGCCCGTAGGCCTCCAGCAGCCACTGGATGACGTCGGACGCCTGCTCCAGCTCGATGGGCTTGGCGAGGTCGTCCAGGCGCTTCTGGAAGAGGCTGTTCGACTCGGGCAGCAGGACCATCCCGAGGGCGTCGGCGAAGACGTTCAGCTGCTCGCCGATGGGGGTCTTCTCGATGTCGGTGAAACGTGTGGCGAACCGGGCGAGGGTCTTACCGGGCAGCGCGGTGGCGGCTTCGAAGACGTCGTCGTCGATGCGGAAGAGGAGCCGTTCGCGTTTGCGGCTGAAGTCCTTGACCGGTGCGGCTTCGGTGGGGATGGGCTGGGTCATGGTGTGGACGGTAGGTACCGCCACGCGAAGATCATTCCGGCGGGTTAGAGAGCAGCGCGGAGCGCATCCCTGAGCCAGTTGTTCGGCTGCGTGCCGGGATGGCTGACGTACCGCGCGAACACGACGCGTCCACCCACCGTGAACCGGAGCACCCCGCCCGGCCTGCGAGGGAAGATCATGTGCGGGCGTGTGCCGTTCACGAGGTAGATGCTCGCTGGGTGGGTGGAGCGGATGACCCCACGGAACTCGCCGCCGGGTCCGCGCAGGATCGACACGCGGATGCCCTGCCCCACGCTGCCCGGAGCGCGGTTGATTGCCTCGGCCTCTACCCGCCGTGCGCGGCGTTCCATGTTGCGGTAGACGAGACCTCCGGGCAGGCGCAGCATCCGTTCGATGCGGCCCCGGTCGAGGGAGAAGCTGGTGGACACCGTGAACATCGGCGCTCCCGGTCAGTTCCGGCCGAGGGCGACGTACGCCCGCAACTCGTTGCCGACGCAGCCACCCGTCGGGCCCTGCGCAGTCAGCGGGCGCAGCATGAAATCGGCGATCTCTCGGTCCCGGTTCATCTCGCACAGCTTCACCGAGGTGCCCTTCAGTATCTCGTACGCGTCCCGCAGCACTTCGCGCGCGGACGCGTCCAGTTCGGCGGTCGTGGGCGCGGTCAGCGGGTCGTCCGGGTTCGGCGCGCACCGCACGACTTGAATGACGACCTCGCCCACCTCGTACGGGGCGTCGCAGGCGTTGCCGATACGGCGGGACAGTTCGTCGGGGAACGTCTCGGTCAGGAAGATCCGGGCGACGCTGACGGCCAACAGCCCGCAGTCGCACTCATCCCACGCGATCGCACCCGGCACCACGGAGTGCCGGTCGGGCTTCGTGGTCAGCTCGGCGTACACCGCCTGCTCGATCGTGGAGGCGACGGTGTGCCACTTCAGCGGGCCCGTGATCATCGGCATGTCAGGTCCCCGCTCTACGCACCGACGGCCGGTCCACGTTGTACACCCGCGAGCGTTGCCGCAGCCCGTACGGATTCCACGTGCTGACGAACATGTCCACCAGATACAGCCCCGTACGCCCCTGCCGGAACAACTCCCCGACGTCCGGATAGCTGATGGTCACACCCTGCCGCACCAACTGCTGAAGACCGGCTGGCAGCTTGCAGTCCCCGCCCGCAGCGGCCTTCGCGATCTCGCAGGCGAGTTGCCCCATGGCCAGCTCGGCTCCGTCGGGAAGTTCCTCCCCGTAGACAGCCGTCACCGACCACGTGCCGACCTCGCTGTCTGCCAGAGAGAGGTCGTTGCAGCGTGGCCAGTCCCCGCCGTCCGTCCGCACCAGCAGCCGGTTGTTGTCGACCCGGTACGCGCCCGTCACCAGCGGCGTCCCGTCGACTTTCACCTCCACGACCCGCAGTACCGGCGCCGGCAGCAGTACCTCCGCCACCGACGAGCAGGAGCAGTCCCCGGCGCAGCCGCCGCACGTCAGGTTGAACCACTGCCCGCCGATCAAAGCAGGCTGCGGATACGACCGGCCACCGCTCCACGGCGGACCGAAGTCGTCGAAGAAGGAGCCGGTCCCGCAGTCACGGCGGCACGGGCGCAGCGTCACCTCGCACAGCCCGAACCGCTGGCCGGTCAATGCCCATAGCGTCTCCGTGGCCATGGACACCGCCAGCCCCGTGACTGCGGGGTTGAGGGTGTCCACGTCGCACGTCCACTGAACCGGCCAATCCGAGCAGGGACCGAACTGCGCGACCACCTACGGGCCTAGACGGCGAGTGTGGTCGGGTCGCACGCTACCGTCGGCGGCGCGGTCGTGGTCACGTTCCACACCCAGTGCTCATCCGTCTCCACCGACTCACCGGACGGCAGGAAGTCGTCGCCGACGAGCGTGTCCCACGTAGGCCCAGCGCCGCGTGTCTCGGACGTGAACTCCAGCGTGGAGCGCGCGTTCTCGATCGTGTAGGAGCCGAGCTGCGTCGCACCGACGTTGGGCCACGCGTTGTAGATGTACCGCTGGTTACCGGACGCGTCACACGCACCCGAACCGGCGACCTCCTGCCACACCTCCAGGCTGAACCGGTTCGTAGGGTTGCCCTCCGCGACCGCGAAGCCGGTGCCGGTCGTCGGTGTGCCGGTGGTCAGCTCGCGGGCGCTGAGAATGAACGCGAGCATGCTGACGTTCACCTCGCACATCTGGACCGTGAGGCCCAGGCGCTTCAGGGTGGGGTCGTCCTTCTGGTTCACGCACGGCTGCCCGCTGGCAGTGCGCTCGAAGAACTCCTCGCCGTCCTCATAGTCGGGCTCCATCTCGACCTGCACGAACCCGGACGAGACGGCGACGAGACCGGACGCGCCGGTGACCGGCACGCCGCACGCGTCGAGAGCGATGATCCGCATGTGCGTGCCCTTGATGGGAGTCGCGCACGTCGACGTAGCTGCCATGGTGATACTCCTATTCGGTGGGCACGCCCAGGACGATGTGCGCAGCCAGCAGGCAGCACTCGAAACCGATCACATAGGTGCGTTCGGCGATCATTCGCATCGTGTTCGCCGACCGGTCGATGGACTCCCGCGGGGATCGGACCTGCACGTCGCCGCGGTAGCCGAACACGGCCCCGGTCGCATAGATCCAAGCGGTGCCGTCGGCGGGGTCCGTGCCGTCGGGGCCGCTGCCGGTGTAGCCGCCGCCGACAACGACCAGGTTTCCGGCCGTGGTGTACAGGCGGCCGTCCCGTTCGGTGACGAGGTTCCAGGCGGCCAGCGTGGGCAGCACACTGCGGGGGATGTGGATGAGGCCCTGCCCGGCGTAGCAGTCCGCCAGGCAGTCCTCCAGCTCACCCAAAGCCTGGGCCGCGTCAGCGCCAGTGACGCAAGGGGTGGCGGTGGTCTGCAGAACAATGTCCTGCGCGTCCACTACCTCCGCGTCAGCGGCAAGATGCGGGAACACTACTTCCTGGCCGCCGGAGACGCCCGTCCAGAACGCTGCCTCGACCTGCTGCTGCTCGATCCGGGCCAGCGCATCCGAGGCGACCGTCTCGGCGTCGCGTAGGCCGACCGGCGAACAGTCGAACTCGGCGACCACCGTGAACGGGGTGGCACCCCGAAACGTCTGGTCGACGTTGTCCGACTTGGCCGGGGGTTCGGGCGGGGGCCCGCCGGTGCCGGTGACGGAAAGGCATTCGTCGTAGGTGGTGCCGCCGTCCGGGCAGCGTTCCTGCCAGGTGACGCCGTTCTGCCAGTGCGGGCTGTCCGCGCCCCGGGTCTGGGTGGCGTCCCAGAGCCCGTAGGGCAACAGGCTGAACGCCGGCGGGTCGACGATCTGGCGTGCTCCGGCCACCGGCGCTCACCCCTTTCTCACTCGCTTGCTGGTCGGGGTCAGGCGCGGACGGTGCCGGACAGCAGCGCCGACGTGGAGCCGTTGACGTTGAAGCCGACGCGATACTGGCGGGACTCGTGGCCGACGCGGGCGATGAGGTGCGCCTCCTCGGACCACAGGGCGGTGTGGTCGTTGGTCTCGTTCAGGACCGAGTCGCGGACCACGCCGAGGTCGAGGCTCATGCCGTTGCCGTGGACGAACGTCCCCGCCGCATAGATGAGGAAGTCCACGGTGGTCGGCCAGGCGGTCATCGCGGTGGCGTTGCCGAACTGGCTGGAGCCGCGGACCTGCCAGTCGTCGACCCACTGCACGCGCACGTTCCGGGCGGTGAAGTAGGAGTCGATCTCCGAGTTGGGCACGGCCTGCAGTTCGACGCCGGCCTTCCAGGCGAGGTCGGCGCGGATGACCTCGCGGACCCAGGCGGGGAGGACGACTTCGAGGACGTCGTCGAGGCACATCCCGAACCGCTCGCGGTAGTCCGTGGCTGCCAGGCCGACGGCGTTGTAGATGCGCGGGGCTGCGGCGTCGGTGGACGCGCCTCCGGTGATGGAGGTGACCGCCGAGGATGCGGCGACCATGAGCTGGATGAGGCGGGCGTTCATGGCGTGGTCGTGCGCGGCCATGAGCAGCCGGATCATGTGCTGCGTCGCCTCGGGGTACGCGGAGTCGGCGAGGTTGCCCGCGGTGAGGCAGATGCCGTACAGCTCCAGCCTTTCCTCGTCGAACGTCGGGCACGGCACGCGGACGCACGGCTTGGTGGGGGAGCCGGTGGCGGCGGCGATGTCGTCGTCCTCGGTCCACAGCCACGGCACCGAATCGCCGTTGAACGTGACGGCGAACCCGCCGAACGCGATCGAGTTGACCGTGTCCGCCAGCGACGGCGACACAGGGAACTGGATCCCACCGCGGGTAACACCGACGGTCGGCAGGTCGATCAGCCCGGACGAGCAGGCGATGTTGAAGAAGTCGTAGCGGATCTCGGACGGCGCGCACCAGCCACCGCCGGCCACGAGCGCGGCCTGCTTGTCCGGGCCGGTGAGGTAGTCGAACAACTCCTTGACCTGCGCCGGGCTGGAGCGCTCGTCGAGGGTGTGCTCGAAGTCGTTGCGGACGCTCGCGACGAGCTGGTTGTTGGGGTTGCCGCGGGTGACCGGCATGCTCTTGGCCTTGCGGGTGACCACGTCGGTGAGGGCGTCGAGGCCGGTGAGGTTGCTGCCGTGGGCGACGCCGGGGATGTCGACGGAGGCGGTGACGGCGAGGCGCTTCTCGGGGACCTTCGGCGCGGGTGCGTGGCGGGCGGTCTCGGCGAGGGAGGCGGTGGCGCGGCGGGCGATCTCGGCGGGGCGGGCTGCTCCGTTGCCCTTGCGGTCGAGCATGAAGGTGGCGAGCGCGGCGGTGACGCCCTGCGCGGTGGCCTCGGCGATCGCGCCGGTGTCGACAACGGCGGTGGCGGTGGCGGTCGGGTCGGCGGTCGTGCCGTTGACGCGCTCTTCCAGGGCGGCGAGTTGCTCGCCGACGCGGGTGCGCTGGAGGTCGGCGTTGGCCTGGGCTCGGACCTCGCGCACCTTGAGTTCGGCGCGGATGCGGTCGAGGTCGTCGGCGAGGCGCATCGCGTACTGGAGGTTCTCGGGGTCGACGCCGTCGAGGGCGCGGACGCGTTCGAACTCGGCGACGCCTCGTGCTTCGAGGTCGGCGAGTTCAGTGTCGCTGGAGAGGGTGAGGTCGGACGGGGCGTTGAACAGCTCGTCGGCCACGATTTCCTCCGTGATCGAAGGGTTGGGTTCGGGCTCTTCAACGCCCTTTGATCACGGAGGTTAGCGCATAGCACACGGTCCGACAATGTGTCAATTTGGTTGACTGGTGCGGTAAACCTAAAG
This sequence comes from Streptomyces caniscabiei, assembly GCF_014930365.1. Taxonomy (GTDB): domain Bacteria; phylum Actinomycetota; class Actinomycetes; order Streptomycetales; family Streptomycetaceae; genus Streptomyces; species Streptomyces caniscabiei. The sequence goes on from NZ_JABXWI010000010.1 coordinate 252,941, forward strand.
GTCAAGCACCCGAAGGCGGCGGAGGAGGGGGCGGCGGACGGCGCCGCTTATTGCAACTGCACATTCCCTGTCACCTCCCTCCGGGGTGGACACGACGCGACAGCATCCGCATCACGACCCGAACCGCTTCCTGCTCCACATCCGCCTGCGGCCGACTCCACGCCACCTGCGGACGACCCGCCGCCACCAGCGCCTGAGGCTGCCCCGACGCCACCCTCGCGCGCATCTTCGGCACCGGGAAACCAGGCACATTCACCGCCAGCAGACCCACCAGCCGCAACTGGCCACCGATCCGACGCCAGTCACCCGACACCTGCCCGGCCGCCTGCAACTCGTACACCTTCAGCGGATCCGCGCCGGGCCGGACACTGCCCGCGATCCAGATGCCGTGCTGGTCGTTGCCGACCGCGACATCCGCGACCGCAGCCCCGGTGTTGTCGTAGTGCTCGGCCGCCGGAGACGCACCCAGGTTGAGCGGCGCGTGCCCGGTGCCGACGGTGATCTGACCGACCGCCATCCGCTCGCCTCCCTCACAGACGAGCTCGCCGGTGCGGTAGTACGGGTGCTCGTCCTCGCGCGGCGGCTGGATGCACGTGCCTTCCTGCCCGATGTGGCAGGTGCCCCACTGTGCGGCGTGCCCGTAGATGCGGCCCTCGTCGGTGATGGTGATCGGGGTCGGCAGGCTGAGCTTCGGGTCCGAGAACCACTGTGCGGGCGGCCGCCACAGCTCCGTCACGGACGCGGTGACCGCCCGCGGCCGGGCCGGCTCCCGTACCACCGCTGCCTCGATCACCTCGGCGCCGACCGGCTGCCCGCCGGCCACGACCGCGCCGGCTTCGTCGAGGAGTGCGATGTAGGCCTCAGCGAACGCGGGGATGTCGACCAACGTCGCGGCGCGGATGCGGCCGCCGTGGAAGATGACCTTCTCCGGCTGCGCGAACAGCATCTCGAACAGGTCGTCCTCGCCGCCGTCTTCGGTGCCGGCGTTGGCGTCTTCGGGCCACACGAACTCGACGTCGGCGTCGCTGATGGAGTCGGCGTCGATGGACACGCCGCGGAGGAACTTCCCTTCGATCTTCGCGTGAACGCGCTGGCCGTCGTCGTCGGAGAGGTCGAGGACGCCTTCGCCCATGATGAGGCTGCCGTCGCGCCAGATCTTGTCGATGCGGCCGACGTTGACAGCGACGGTCTTCGGTTCGCCGCCGTGGGAGTCTTCCTTGTTCCACCGTAGCGGCACGGGCAGTTCGGCCCACGTGAGCGCATCGGGGGCGAACTCGCGGCCGTCGCCAGTGACCTGGCCTTCGATGGCGAGGGGGCCGCGCCAGGGAGCGGTCGCCCCTGCGTAGTCCATGCTCTCGTCGCCGTCGTCGGCGGCTTCGTCGTTCTCCTCGGCGTACAGGGCGGCTTGCTGCTCAAGGGCGGCGGCTTCGGACTCGTGGCAGCCCATGAGTTCGTTGGTGCCTTCCTTCACTACGGCCCACGGCGTATCGGCGCCGCAGTCCGGGTGATCCTGCTCGACGCGATACGGCATCGGGTCCTCCAGTTCGGTGGTCTGCGGCGGCATTGTGTCCGCGCTCGCAGCCAAGATCATTCCGGCGGCTGCTGCCTGCTCGTCTGCCTGCGGCCACACCGTCACGAGCGTGCCCCTGCAGCGCGCGCCGCCGAGGCATCCGGTGTAGCCGCCGGTCGGGTATGCCTGGCGGGCGTCGGGCAGCGTGGTGTAGCGGGTGCCATCGATGTCCCGGCACGGCTTGCAGCTGTTCTTGTCGAGCGCCTCGCTCGCCACATACTCGGCTGGCGGAGCGACCGCCAGGACAGCCATGCGGCCCTCATTCTGAGCGGCCGTCATCGCCGCCCCCACCTGCTCCTCCACCGCCGCACCCGACAGGGAGGCGAGGTGCTCGTCAACCTGTGCGGCCACCTGTGCCGCCGAGCCGGAGCCCCACACCCGCATCGCCTGCCGGACCGCGGACTGCACCAGCCCGACACCGAGGACCCGAGCGGCTGTCCTGCCGATCTGGCGTAGCCGGTCGCGGATCGCTGCGGCGGTGAGCGCCTCGTCGTCCAGCGACCACTCAGGAACGCTGACGCCCTGCGCCTCGGCTTCGGCCTGCTGCTGCTCGCCTGCCTCCCGCGCGTAGGCGATCATGCGGGCGATGAGGAGCCGGGCGCCGTCGCTGCTGTCGACGGCAAGAGTGTTCAGGCGGTCGAGATCGTCGGCTTCGGCTGCGGCCTGCACGGCGGCGGTGATCTTCTCGCGTTGGGCGGTCTGGATGTCGGCCCACGCTTCGACGGTGGCGTCGACGGCGTCGTGCCAGGCCTTGTCCATCTCCGCGAAGTCGACGCGGCTACGGATCTCCAGCTCGGTGGGCTTGCGGCGCAGCCGCCCGGCCGCCGCAGTGACGGTCTCGCTGAGGGGGATGTCGGTGTGGTCCCCGGCGAACGCCACCCTGATCCGGTCGAAGGTCACCTTGCCGAGGCGTTCCTCCAACGCGATGACCAGGTCTAGCTCACTCGAATATGCAGCACATACGTGGGGCACCCATGGCGAATGCGGCGCCGGGATCGTGGCGAGGAACCCGCTGTCATGGAGAGCCGTGGTCACCGAGGCACGGACGTAGTCCAGCGGCCACTCGCCATCCTCGCGCTCCTCGATCGGCAGATCACCAACGGCGTACACCCAGCACGGTTCGTCGCTGTTGCCGTTCCAGTGGTTCGCGCCGAACACCCGGCCGCGCATCGGCGCCACTCCGTCGTCGGCGAAGGACTGGCGCAGGGCGTCGATCAGCGCGGTGCGCTGCTCCTCGCTGAAGTCCGCGCCTTTGCCGAGGTAGTACAGCGTCAGGTGCAGCTGCTCCGCGTCCTCCCCGCCCTCGATCGCCAGCCGCTCCGCATCCTCCACGGTCGGCATCAACGCAATCATCGCGCCCTGCATGTGCGAGCCGTCAGCGGCGGCCGTGAGCGTAGCCATTCGAACTCCGAGGAGAGGCGGTGGTCAGGAAGCTGGTCGTATCCAGGTGGGGCGACCGCTGGCCGATCACCAGTTGCCCGAACGGGCTCAGCCGCGCCTCGTACGTCCCGGACATCCCCGGCCGAGGCAACGTCGCCAGCTTCATCGCGGCATGGGTGAACGGGCAGGAGTAGGCGTGCTGCGAGCACAGCGCCGGGTGCAGCAGCTCGGGCTCCCTGCCGGCGCCCCAGCGGACGGCGTGCATGGCCTGGGACTGCTGAATGAGGCGTGCCGAGCGGGCTGCGGTGGCGGCTTCGCGCGCGGCGGCCTCGTCCGGTGGGGACCTGTCCTCGGGTGGCGGTTCCAGGGTCGTGTCGGTCTGCGGGGTCTCGCCTGGCGGTGCGGCGGCGACGGGGGTGATGGTGACTTGGTCGCCGGTGAGTTCGGACAGGGCCGATCCGGCGCCGGAGGGGAGTGTCTTGATGATGACCTTGAGGGCCTGCTCCTTGAGTTCCTCGTCGGTGGGCTTGTCGTCTTCGTTGAAGCCGGTTTCGCGGCGGAGCGCGGCACCGTTGATCTCTAGCCGGTCGTAGAGGAGGACGGCGTCGTCGCTGCGGTCGGGGCGCAGCGTGAGTTCGGACATGTCGTACCAGACGACCCACTGTGCCCAGTCTTCGACGCGGGAGGCTTTCAGGCGGGGCTGGAGGTAGCCGGTGGTGAGGGCGGCGGCGATGAGTTCGGCGTCCGGAGCGACGTTGACTTTGAGGCTGGTTTCGTCGACGGCCCAGGCGTTCCAGTGGTTGAGGTCGCCCATGCCGAGGAGGACTTCCGGCGGGACGTTGAGTTGGGAGGCGAGGCGTTTGATCGCCGAGTCGCGCTTCTCAATGATCTTGTCGTCGATCTTCAACGTGAAGTCGATGTGCGCGATTTTGTCGACGTACTCGGCAGGAACCTTGATCGGCATCGGCACCACCGCAGCCGCCGTACCCGGCGTGCCGATCGCGGTCCGGGCGTTCTCGATCCACTCCTCCACGAACGGATCGGCCGCATCGGCGAACTCCTCGCGTACGGGGAAGGTGACCTCGTCGGGGAAGATGACCACACCCGCAGACGCGAGCCGGGACAGGTACTGGGCTTGGATGTGCCGGTTCACCAACTCCAACTCGCGCATCGTCGAACGCGCCGCGCGGGCGGGGCTGTCGGCAACATGGTGGTAGCGCTTGTTCGGCCGCCACACCCGGATCGGCGCCATGGAGTCGGAGGCGAGGGGCCGCCACTGGTTGCCGTCGCGGGGATTGTTCTCGTCGATGACTTCGTAGTGGCCGCGTGCGGCGCGGACTTCGTCGATGGACCGGACGGCCCACTTCTCGATGCCGTCCACGTTCTCGACGATGACGTAGCCCTCGCCGGGGACGGCTAGCTGGGTGCCGAGGCCGGACATGATTTGGGCTTGTCCGGCGACGCCTCCGGCGAAGGTGGTCATCAGCTCGACGGCGGTTCCGGCGTCTTGGCGTACGGGTTCGTCGGTGCCGGGTTCGAGTTTGGCGGCGTAGAAGCGGATGCGGGAGAGCATGTTGGCTTCCCAGTCGGCGGCGTACCGGAATTCGCCGAGGGTGTCGTAGTACTCCCAGGCTTCGTTTTGCCAGGTGTCGGGGGTGCGGAGTAGTTCGGTGCGAGGGCTGGTGACGGGGGCGGCTGCGGCGGTGAGGGCGTTGGGTTCGGGTTGCGTCGGGAGCGGCTTGGGTGTGGGCATGCCGCGTCGGGTGAAGGCGCTCCACCAGGCCATCGTGTCTCCCGCTGCTCCCGTGGGGTGGGTGTGCGGGTGACGGTAGGAGCAGCCTCACGAAGATCATTCCGGGCAAGGGGAAGGGCCGTCCGCGGCGCCCACTGCGAACGGCCCTCTGCCACCCCGGAGCCCGAAGGCTCCGCTCACCACCCGCCGATGCTACGGGCTCTCACGCCCACTCCTGTCCGGCCAGCAACGCCCCGGCCGCCCAAACCGCCAACCACACCAGCGCCGGCATCGCCAAACCCGCCACCGCCCACACCCCAGCCGTCACCGCGAGCGCAATCCAGCCGGACGCACACCACGGGCACGACAGCAACTCCGCCAACCAGAACGGCGACCGCTTCCACCGACGGGCATAGATGAACAACTCATCATCGACCAACTGGAACATCCCCAGGCCCGGCACCGACTTGAGCGTGTGCTCCTCAACCTCGCCGGTCGGAAACAGCTCATGGTGCTGCTCCTTCATCGTCGGCTCACGCCACCCGCCGACGAGCCTGTCCCTCAGCCACAGCACTGGCGGAAAGGTGTCGGCCACGACGAGCCGAGTCACACGGTAGGTCGCCAGCGACATCACGATCAGCAGCAGCCACAGGTCCATGCCCGTCACCGTAGCCGCCCGCCAACGATCTGCTTTCTGGCCAACCCGCCGCCCAACGAGCCCTGCCCACGGGGAGCCGTCCCCACCAGCTTCATCTGCCAGGCCGGCCACACCATCGCGTCCAACCGGTCCGGCGACCAACCCAACTCCGGATACCAGGTGGCCAGCTGATCCTCCAACTCCTCGAACACCCCAGCCATGTGCCACCGGTTCTGTGCTGCGAGCGCCGCAACCGGCTGGGCCCGAACCACCTTGCCGCGCGTCGCCGTGACCGTGCGGATCGGGATGTCCACGCCGAGCGCTTCGGCCGCCGTGCGCAGCGTCGCCACACACATGGCCCCGCCGTAGTTCGTCTCGGCCACGATCTCGTCGGCGTCCCAGTCGATCGCGGCCTGCACCGCACGGCGCCCCCACTCGTCCGGCGACAGCTTGCACGACCGGTCGTCGAGGACGTAGCCGTGATGCTGCGGCCGGCCGCCGTCTCCGGGCAGTACAAGGCCGGACTTCCCGACGACGACGATGCCCTGCTCGCCCGCACCACCGGACGGGTCAACACCGACCGAAATCCGTTTCAGTTCCGGAACCTCGTCGGGGCGTACGCGGGTCTCCTCCAGCGTGGCGCGCTTCCACAGCGCCTCGGAAACCTCATCGATCAGGCGCCCGTGGAGTTCCTGCGCGCCGATGTCGGTGCCCGCGTACGTGTCCTCCAGGGCGTCCTTGACGGACTGCTCCAAGTGCGGGTTGTCGTACATCGTGGCGTGCGTGTGCACGATGCCAGCGATCTCACCGGCCAGCATGCGCTTCAGGAGAGGCCGCGGCTTGGGGGTGGTGGCGGCGATCCAGTGCGGGCGCGGCCCGGAGCGAAGACCGAACCGTAGCTGGTCGTAGGTCTGCTCCATGTACCGCCACGTCGCGAACTCCTCCAAGACGGCGAGGCAGTTCGCTACAAGGAGATCGCCAGCGAAGAACTCGTGGTCATGCTCCACCGTCAGGTCGTACACCCTTGCCACGTCGCGTGTAGGCGTAGGTTGCAGTGCACCGGCGCGAACAGGTGCGGGTAGCGGCTGAGGGGACGCACTCGAACTCAGAGCCGCACACGCAGCACAGCCGCCGCTCCTTCGTTCGTGGCGCAGCGTTACGGCATTGGTCAGAGCAGTACTTGACCTTCCAAGGGACCCTCGTTCTTCCCGTTCCTCCGCAGAGCTCGCATGTGATGTCGCGCCACTTTGCGTTCTTCCAAGCGGCTTCAGCTCCCTTGCGATGCCACTCGGCGTCTCGCGAGTGGATGCGTAGGTGATTGGCCTGGGTGACGAGCTCCAGGTTTTCGACCCGGTTGTCTCCACGATCATGGTTGATGTGGTGGACCTGCATCCCGTCCGGGATGTCTCCCCGTTCCAGTCTCCACACCCATCGGTGCAGCAGGCCTCTCTGGCCGTTCGAGTAGTAGCCGCTCTTGCGCTCGTGCCATCTGACGCCGTCATAGATGACGAACTTTGCTGGTGATCCCATGTAGCGATTGTATCGCTGTACTTAACGAGACGTGCTTCCGTCCATCCCCTTGTGGTCCACACCTCATGGTCCGGTGTCAGCCATACGTGCCCTGCTGAGTGGTCGAATCTCTGCACTGGCTTCACGCCGTTGTCCCAGACGTGCAGCACACGCCGTAGCCCGTTGCGCGTCCAGACTCGGTCGCCGGGAAGGATGTCCTCGATGGGGCGCGGCCCGTGCTCGGTGCGGACGAGCGTGCCTTCCCGGACGCACGAGTTGCCACCGGCCCGGAGCCGCTCGACATCTTCAGGCGTGTGCGATCCGAACAGTTTGGCCTGTGAGCCGTTGGGCCAGCGGATGACCGTACCGCCGGGCGCTTGGACGAGGCGGGCACCGGGGTCGGCGTTGCGGATGCCGCCGGGGCCTTCGTACATGGAGGTGACGCCGTCACCGAGGGTTGGAGCGATGATCGCAATCCAGTGCGGCACCGGCCCGGGGAGGCAGGGCGGTCCGTTGACGTGCTGCCGTACGTATTCGGCGCAGGCTTTGGATTTTCCGGCGCCTCGTCCGGCCATGAGGAGCCATCCGGTCCAGTTCCCGTCGGGTGGGATCTGGTGGGGCTGGGGCTGCCAGCGGGGCTCCAACTGGGCGCCGAGGAGGGCGGCAGCGCGTGCTGCCACTGTTGCCCGGTCGTCGGTTCCCATGGCCGGATTGTCGGCTGTTGGACGGCTGTCGGGTTCCGGTGGTCAGCGGCGGGCGTCGCCGCGGGTTGGGAGTCCGGAGGTGTTTTGCGGGCCGTGGTGCCAGGTCCAGGAGCGGCGGGGTAGGTGCACGATCTTTGCTCCGGCGGCGATGCAGCCCTTTGTGAAGAGGAAGTCTTCGCCCGCGACTTGGACTGTGGGGTCGGCGGCGAATCCGACCTGCTTCGCGAGTTCGGTGCGTACGAGGATCGTGATGGTGGTGGAGTTCGGGCACGTCGGGTCGAAGGGGCGGCCGAAGAACATGGGGAAGGGGTCGGTGCCGCCGACGACGCGGAACCACGGGTACACGTAGTCGGCCTTCGTGTCCTCGGCGCAGGCGAGCAGCTGCTCGATGTGGTCGGGGTCCATCTCGTCGTCTGAGTCGAGGAATGCGGTCCACTCCGTCTCGACGAGCGCGAGGCCGTGGGCGCGGGTGATGGCGGCGCCGAGGTGGTGGATGTCCTCGGCGAGGATGTGCTCAACGGGGACGGTCTGGGCGCGGACTGAGCGGGCGGCGCGCTCCAGCATCCCGTTCGCGCGCCGCTGCTCGTGGAACGGGGTGACGACAGTGACGCCCGGTGTCACGCGTCGTCCGTCGTCTTGGGGTCGCCCGCGATGGTGTCGCGGTAGTCGGCCAGCAGCTTTGCGGCGTTCGCCTCTCCGACCAGCCGGACAAGAGTTGGGACCAAGCCGTCCCTCAACGCGTCGCGGCCGATCTCCAGCGTGACCTCATCACGGTGGGCGTCGATGAGGGCGTTCTTCTCCTTCGCCGAGCGCATGTCCCAGATGTCGTCGAACAGCCTGTTGCGGGCGCTCATCGCGGTGTGCCCTTCCAGAGGATCTCGTTGTCGCCCTGGATCAGCAGCTCGTGCGTGGTCCAGTACTTGATCCCGTAGTCGGCGTTCGCCGCGAAGCTGCCGTCGAAGTAGTGGAACGACGGGATGCACCAGAAGCTGACGTGCGTCGGGTCGGCGAAGGCGTGCCACGTCCCCGACAGGGCGTTCGGCACCCGGATCTCGAACACGCCGCCCGGCTTGAGGACGCGGTGCGCTTCGTTCATCACGTCGATGCGGGGCTGCCCGGCCGGAATGTGCTCCATCACGTGCGACGCGCGGATCGCGTGCACGCTGCCATCAGCGGCAGGCCACGGCACGACCTGCGCGGGCCGCTTCCAGTCGCCGACGCCGTGGGTCGGGTCGAGGTTGGTCCACCCGGCCTGGACCAGGTGGCCGCCGCCTATCTCGATGCTCGTCATCACACACGCTCCGGCCAGTGCCAGGTGCCGACGACGGGCGACGCCTCGACCCACCCGCAGGCGCAGTAACGGAAGGGGGCACCGTGCGCCTCGGCGTCCGGACAGTCAGGCGCGCCCGCAGTTTCGGCACCGCCGTGATGCGGGACCGTGCGGTGGAAGTCGGCGCCGGTCGGATTGAGCACGGCAAGTCCCACCTGCTCCGGGTGTTCGGGATCGCCGGTCAGCTCCGTGACGATCGCTGCCCGACACTCCTTGTCGTCGTGGCCCACGTAGTGGACGATCCTGCCCACGCTCGGTATCTGCTCACTCATCCGTGCCTCGCACTCCCCTCATAAGCCAGCCACGGCGTGGCCAGATGGTTCCCCGGCAACGCCATCGGGCGCAGCCCTGTCTCCCGCAGCGCGAACGGCTGCGAGATCTGATCCTGGAACGACCACTCGTACGTCTCCGCCAGCCAGCGCGCACCCAGCTCCCGAACCGCGTCCGTGTGACGGCGTGCGATAACCCCGGTTGCCCACAGCCCCCAGTTCTCGGGGTGGCCCAGCTCGCTGTAGTGGTCGGCCTGCTCCAGCACCGGCTCGCCCGCGTACTTCGGCAGCCCAGCCGACTCCTTGGCCTCCGCGTAGATGCAGTCCCGCCACGGGTGCGCGAACTGCGCGATCGGATCCGCGAACGCCAGAGCCTCCACGGCGAGCTTCTCGGACACGATGCGGAACGACGCATCCACCCACACCGAAGCCTCAGCCTCGGTGTACTTCCACGGCTCGTACTTCGGATGCTTCGCCGCCCGATTCGGATGCACCCCCGGACGCGGCCCGAACACCACCCGCCAGCCCCGCACGCTGCCCTCGTCCTTGAGGGTCTCGTCGTCGGTGACGAGAACCCAGTCCACGCTCACGCCGCGTTGCGGCATGGCTGGCTTCAGCTCATCGTAGGAGTCGTAGATCGCCGTGATCAGCGCAACATCGCTCATACCGTGGACCGATACCACTCCACCGCCTGCGCCACGCGCGCCCAATCGTGTTCCGGCTTCCAATCCAGCCGATCCCAGCCATCGCCCTCCGCGACAATCCGCGTCGGCGTCTCACCCGTCCGCATCGGCAGATGCTCCACACCCGCCCGAGACCCGGTGATGTCCAGCACCATCTGCGCGAACTCGTTCACCGTCACGGCCACACCGGTGCCGGCGTCGAACGTGACGTCGTCCCCGTGCTGGGCGGCGTCGACGAGCATGCGGCCCACGTCGTCGGCGTGCACCAGGTCCATCGTCTGCTCGCCGTCACCCCACACCGGCAACGGTTGACCGGCCCACGCGGCGCGCGCGAACGTCGGGAGGATCTTCTGCGGGTGCCCGGGGCCGTACTTCTGGCCGGCGCCGTAGGCGTTGAACGCCCGGACGTGGGCGACGCGGAGTCCGTAGGCCTGGTGCCAGGCGGTGGCGAGGCGTGCGGCGCACATCTTCGTCGCCGTGTACACGGACGGGAAGACGTCGGGCATGCCGATGCCGACGTATCCGGCGTTGTTGTCGTGGCACCAGCGCAGGATGCGGAGGGTGCCGATGACGTTGGCGTGGACGGCGCCTTCGGGCGCGTCGAACAGCTCGGATGTGCCGAGCATTCCGGCGAGGTGGATGACCACGTCGGCTTCGTGGAGGCCGTCGAGGGATCCGAGGATGTCGTCGCCGTGCGCGCGGTCGAAGGACCATGCGGCGTGCCCGGCTTTCTCTGCGGCGGCGAGGGCGGCTTGGCCGAGGAAGCCGTTGCCCCCGGTGATTGCGATCTTCATGTGGCTCCTCACCATGGGGTCCGCCCCCACTTCTTGCGGAAGGTCTCCCGGTCGCGGCCGGTTTGTTCGGCCAGTTCGGGGCGTTCGTTCGTGGACACGTTCGGACAACGGTGCTCAACCGGGATACCGGGCACGAGGAGCGCGCCGCCGCGTTCGCGGGCAGTCCAGTCGAGGTCGTCGTCGCCGTACCACCACGCGAGGGACTCGTCGAGGCGCAGCCCCGTTTCGCCGCGGAGCATGTACGCGTAGCCGGTGATCCGCTGCCGGAGGTCGATCGGCTCGGCGCGGGTGTGGAGGATCTGCTGCTGTCCGCCGTTCTGGTCGGGGTAGGCGAGGACCGCAGGGGTCGATCGCATCGCCGTCGACAGGTGGCCCATCCATCCGGTGGGGATGACGGTGTCGGAGTTGAGCACGGCAATGTCCCACTGCCCGGCGTCGGCTCGATGGGCCTGCGCGTCGGCAAGGGAGATGCCGACGTTCCACAGGGTGCTGATGTTCGGCGGGTCGATGGGCACCGATACGACGCCGACCTTTCCGTGCCACGGCCCGGGATCGATCGGCGGGGTGGAGAGGTTGTCGACGACGAGGACGCTGTCGACTTGGTCCACGACGGAGTTGATGCAGTCGGCGAGGAGGTCGTGCCGGTCCCGGGCCGGGATCACGACTGTGCGGAACGGGGCGCTCATCGGCCCGCCCGGTGCTGCGCTACTGCCGTGCCGCCAGCCGCAGCAGTGACAGTAAAGCCAGCTGCGGCGAGCATGGCCCACAGCGGCGGCCACGCCCCAATGACGAGACGCATGGCCGCGACCTGCGCGAAGGAAACCGCGACGATCAATGCGGCGCTGATGAACGGCGTCGGTTTGACGGTCACGGCTGCCCGCCTTCCTCTGGGTTGATGCCAGTAAGGGCGCCGCGTAGAACGTCACCGATCTCCAGAAGCGCGTGCGCAATGGCTGCATTCGTGAAGACCTGAGCCTTGGCTGAGTGCGCCGCCAGTACATCGGCACGGATCTCCCCGACGGGGATCGATCGGATCTCCGTCTCAGCCGCATCGAGGGCCCGTTTGGCGTGCTGTCCGTACACGCCGCGGCTGGGCGTTCCCGCGCTCACGCTGCGGCCTGCGCGTGCATGGCCGCGCGCAGCAGCGAATCCGGTGTCCCCATGTCGGACCACACCCCCGGCACCTTGTGCACGTCCATGAGGCCGTGCTGCAGATACCAGTTGTTGACGTCCGTGACCTCCAGCTCGCCGCGCGCCGACGGGACCAGCCCGCGAACGCAGTCGAAGACCCGATCGTCGAACACGTACAGCCCCGTCACCGCGAGATCCGACACCGGGTCCTTCGGCTTCTCCACGATCCGGCCCGCACTCGGGTCGTAGATCCCGAACGCTTCCGGCCGCTCGGTGCGCGCCGTAAAGATCGAAGGCCGGTGAGGCATGGTGATCGTCGCCGAGAAGTAGTTGTCCCCGAGAACCACCGGGAACAGCCCATCGACATAGCCCTCGGCCAGAGCCAGCGCCCCGGCGATACCGTCCGGCTGCTCCTGCACCCGGTACGTGAAACCGGAACCCAGCAGCTGCGCGAAGCCGCCCACGTTCTCGCCACCGGTGACGACAAGGATGTCCGTCACTCCCATGCCGCGCAGCGTCGCGATGGGCCGGTAGATCATCGGCTCGTCGTACACCGGCAGCAGATGCTTGTTCACCACCCGCGTGCTGTCGCCGAGCCGGGTGCCGCGGCCGCCGGCGAGGATGACGCCCCTCATGCCGTGTCCTGCTTGGGTTCCAGCCACGCCGGGTGGTCGAGGTACCAGGCGACGATGTCGGCGAGGGTTTCCTCCAGCTTCCGCGCCGGGCGCCACCCGGCTTCGGCGAGCTTCGTGCCGTCGAGGGCGTACCTCAGGTCGTGGCCGGGCCGGGAGGCGTGGAAGTTGACCAGCTCGTATTTGAGTGGCTTGCCGATGAGGTCGGCGATGATGTGGGCGACTTCGAGGTTGGAGCGTTCCTCGCCGACGATGTGGAACATGCTGGGCCGGTCGGCGTCCGGGTACATCGCGGGTGCGTGGGTGTGCATCAGGTGCAGCCACGCTGCGCCGAACTCACGGGCGTCGATCCAGTGCCGGGAGCCGGGCTCGCCGTCGGCGCTGGCGTAGATGGGGACGGTTTCCCCGGCGAGCACCTTGCGGATGACGGTGGGCACGAGCTTGATGCCGGTCTGTCCTGGGCCGATCAGGTTCATGGTCCGGGTGAGGACGACGGGCAGGCTGTAGGTGCGCCACCATGCGGTCGCGAGCGCGGACTGTGCCGCTTTCGATGCGCTGTAGGGGTTGGAGGGGAGGACGGTCTCCCACTCTCGGTGGGCGTGGCCTGCGGGGGCTGGCCCGTATTCCTCGTCGGTGCCCATGTGGAGGAGCATCTTCGGCTTCATCTGCTGGGTGACGTCGAGGATGTTGAGCATCAGTTCGACGTTGTTGCGGGTGAAGCGGGTGGGGTCGGCGATGGATTCCTCGACCCCGGACTCGGAGGCGATGTTGAGGATGTAGTCGACGGGCCCGATCTCGTCGATGAGCGTGGCTGGCATCGGGGTGGCGAGGTCGTGCATGACGGTGGTGACGCGGTCGTTCCAGGCTCCGGGCTCGGGCGCCTGGTCGATGGCTGCGGCGAGGCGTTGGCTGTTGCCGTGGTGGCGGAGCGTCCACGGGGCCACGATGTGGGCGTCGGTGTGGGCGAGGAGGTGAGCGAGGACGTGGGAGCCCACGAACCCTGCTGCCCCGGTGAGGAGGATGCGCATGCGCGGGAGGGTGCCAGCGCCTCCCTGATGATCATTCCGGGGCGGTCAGCCCGCAGCTGGAGCGCCTGCTTCCAGCAGGAGCTGCTGCGCCGTGCCGAGCGCGGCGATGCGCTGCTCCTGGTCCAGGTTGAGGGAGTCGAGGACTCCGCCGAGGACGGTCGCGACGAGTTCACCTTCGAGGTCGAGGCGGCGTTCCAACGCTGCCATGACGCCGGCGTCGACGGCTTGCTTCGCGGTGGCGGCGGCGAGTTTGCGTTCTTCGCGGGACTGCTTCAGCCATGGCGCGAGTTCGGTTGGCGGCTTGAGTGGGTCGCCGCCGTTGTCGACGTGTTCGCGCATGGCGTTGACGATGACGCTGTCGGTCCAGGCTGCGCGGGTGGCGGCGGTGCGGACGAGGCTGAGGAGTGCTTCGTGTGGGGTGATGTCGCGTTCGGCGGCGAGTTCTTGTGCCATGGCCCATGCCTCCTCGGCGTGTTGTTGTCCGCCCCGATGCCAGATGCAGGTGCCTAGGCCTGGGTGGCGGGTGCCGTGTCCGGCGGGGTTGGCGCAGGGGCGGCCGTTGAGGTTGCGGGCGGGGCAGCGCGCCGGGTAGCTGCTCATGAGGGCTAGTGTGGCGCGCCACCGCTCGATGATCTTCCGGGGCACTGAGCGCGGGACCGCCGGAGTCTCAACGCCGCGCGATGGGACTTACGCCGCGAGGGCTCCCCACCAGGCGCCGCGCCAGAGCAGCAGACACGGTCCCGCGCAATCAGGATGTCACGCCAGTCAGCTACTTCACGGACCACTGCCCGGTCTGGTCGGAGAACCCGGAGTTCATCGCGAACTGAACGCTGACGATCTTCGAGTCCTTCGGGACCTCGAACACGATCCAGCCCAGCGCCTTCTCACCCTTCGGCAAGCTCACGTCCGACGACATCCCGGGCCCGGCTTTGATCTCCCCGAACCAGGAGTCGAACCGCTGCCCCTGCGAGTCGGCGGCCTTCGCCCCGTTCTGCGGGCTGTCCGCGTACACCTTCGACCCGGTGTTCACCAGCTCGAACTGCGCGGCCGCCCACCGCTTCCCGTCCTGCGGGGTGTCGAACTCGGAGGCGCCCTCGGCGGTCGGCAGCCACTTCTTCAGCGTGACGTCGAGCTGCTGACCGTCCTCGATGCCCTTCAGGGTGAGGGTGTCGCCGACGGCCGCTGTCTTCTTGGCGGGCGGTTCCTCGGTCTTGTCCTCGGTGGTCTTCTTCGCGGACTTGGAGGTGCCGGCCTTGGGCGTGGTGTTGACGCTCTCTTCTGGGGTGCAGGCGGCGAGGGCGAGCAGGGTGGCGGCGGTGAGTGCGGCGAGTGTGGTCGTGCGGGTGTGGCGCATGGTCCCCCCTGGGATGGTGTTTCGTGAGATGGGGGACGTTAGCGAATGTGGGCGGGGTGTGAAGGTGTTGTTCCGTTCTGTTACCGATCTGGGTGGAAACGGGTGAGGCTCTCTTCCCCTGGTGGCGGGGAGGAGAGCCTCAGACACGCGGGCGGGGTCAGGCGTTGCGGCGGCGCTCGTAGGCGGCGCGGTATGGCTGCTCGTGCTCGCGGACCTTGTCGGCGATCTTCTCCGCGAGGGTCGCGCCGACCAGCCCCCGGAAGCGTTCGGCCTCGCTGGCGTCCATGGCGACGCTGTACTTGGAGTACAGGAGCGGCTCCGGGTCGGGTCCGACGCCAAGGGTGAGGTGGGCTTCGATGTGGTCGTCGTCGGGGCCGGGCAGGATGTCGATGTTGTAGACGCGGGCTTCGCGTCCGTTCATGTCCGGGTCGGAGAATTCGGTGCCGCCGCTCATCCGGTCACGGGCGCTGCGGACCGTGTTGCCGGGGAAGTCGTGGTGGAGGGGCCACAGTTCGAAGCCGAGCCCGGTGGCTTCGAGGGCGGTGGCGGCTTCGAGGATGGCGTGGGCTTGACGCAAGCGCATGTGGTTGCTCCTGTCGGGTCGGGCGGTCAGGCGGGGGCGAGTTCAGCCTCGCCAAAGTCGGCGGGGAGCCGGTCCGGGTCGCCGTCGAGGAGGACGCCATACCCGCCGTACCGGCCGGGCGCGCCGGTGATGGTGCCAAGCGTTCCGGCGGGCGCCCCGAGGGCGCCTTCCCACGCGGCAGGGGCGTCGACGGTCGTTCGTACTCGCTGTCCGATATGAAAGGGCATGTGGTGTCTCCCTGGTCGGCTGGGTCAGGCGATCGTGGTCTGCTCGGCAGGCGGGATGAGATGAAAGTCGAGCATGTCGCGGCCCCGCAACTTCTCCTCATGACCGTCGTCCCGCGTGAGGACGTACTCGGCCCCCTGCTCCCGGACGCCGTTCTCGAAGCGGTCGATGCGCTGCGAGGTGGTGACGGTCCACATGCCGTTCGGGCCGCGGAGACGTTCACCGATCGCAAGTTGCCGAGGCGGTTGCGTGTTGAAGGGCCTGGGTCCGGGCTCCTGGCCGCTCTGTTTCAGGTCGGTGCAGCGCGAGCAGAGCCACGCGGTGTGGCCGTGGGGGCGTTGGATGGCCCAGAGTTTTGCCTGGCATGCGGTGCAGCGGAATCGGCAGTCTCTTGAGGCGGCGAGGGCGGCCATGTAGGTGAACTCTGTGGAGCGGGCGATCACGATGCCGAAGTGGGTGCGGTTCGCCACGGCGGGTTCCTTTCGGTGGTGATGGGTTGAGCGTGGGTCGGGCGGTCAGGCGGCGGGCCGGTATGGCCCCCAGCCTCCCCGCATCATCGGGTTGTGCGGGCGGTCTTCCAGTTCGACCGGCAGGTCGGACCAGACCAGGCTGGTGATGCCGAGGTCGATGGCGGCGGCGACACGGTGGTGTCCGTCGACGAGCCAGGGGCGACCGTTGTAGGTGCGGATCATGATGGGGAGGGCGAGGCCGTCCTGGCGGATCTCCTCCAGCAAGTGCGGGTAGTGCTCGGAGCGGCGCTTGTGGTCGAGGACGTCCCGCACGTACAGAGCGTCGGGGGTGTCGTCGTCGTCGACGGTGAGCATGTCGAGGACGGTCGCGGTGGGGATGATGCCGAGCATGCGCGGGGCTCCTGTCGGGGCGGGGTGGTCGGGGTCGTCTGCTGCGTCGTGGAGCTGGTCTCAGGCGGCCTCCGTGAAGTTGGCGGCGAGCAGGTTGCGTGTGGCCTTGTAGCTGTGGAGACCCTCGTACAGGGCGTCGTCGATGGGCCCGTAGACGAACACGTGGATCCAGCGGCCCGTCGTGCGGTGCTGCGCCCATACCCGCAGGGGCTCGGTGCCGGTGGCCTTGCGGTAGGCCTTGGCGACGTGGCGGCCGTACCAGGACTGCTGGCCGTCGGGGAGGTTGCTGCCGCCGACCCGCTGGAGGAAGTCTCCGGTGCGGATGAGTCGGCCGGCTTCGACGGCTGCGGCGATGTGGCCGGAGAGGGTGCGGTAGGCGAGGGCGCGGCTGGTGGTGGTGGCGGTGCGGAGGGTGTTGCGGCGGGTGCGGGTGGCGGCGGTCATCTCGGGGTCCCCCTGGTCTTGCGCGGTTTCTGTATTACAAGAATGGCCCAGCGATGCACGCCTGTCAAGACTCTCGCCCACTTCAGTCCGGGTTTCTGTAATACGTCTCGCGCGCACAGAGAGGGCCCCACCTGTGACAGGTGGGGCCGGCAGGGTGAGCGGCGTCAGACGGAGGGGGCGTTCACCGCATCCCAGACAGCGCAGCCGACGGTGCCCGGCTTGTCGTCAGGTCCGGCGGTCCGGGTGGAGCCGAAGCGCTCCCCGTTGCGCACCGACCAGTACGTGACGTAGGCCTTCGGGACCCAGCCCTTCGGCGCGTGCTTGGTGCTCTGCGACTCGGCGGGAACAACCGGGGTCACCACGTAGTCCTTGCCCCGGACAGTGATCACACGGCCCCTGGAGTGGTTACCGTCGGCGTGACGCTGGATCAGTGCAGTGCGCTCGGCGCGCGCTTCCTCGGCCGTCTCGACTGCGGACACGAAACGCGCGGGGTAGCTGGACACGGCCCGGTGCCGGTCGTCCATCACGGCCACGTACCCCGGTGCGGTGTGGATGTGGGCCACGGTGCCCATGACCGGGGCCTGGCCAGGGCGACGAACGACGACCGCCTGACCCTGCGCGTATCCCTCCGGAGCCGGCGCGTCGACCCGGACCAGGCGGACCTTGCGGCCGTCCTTGTACTCGATGGCAAAGTCCGTGCGGGTGATGGAGGACATGGTCTTCACGTCACGCTTGCCGGTCATCTGCGCGTGGTTGATCTCGTCCAGGCCCTCGCGGATGCTCACGTGGGTGATGGATCCATCCTCGGTGCGCTCGTAGACCTCGCCTGCTCCGGAGGTGGTGTTCATGCCCGCTCCCTGCTCGCCGCCCGTTTCTGTAATACAAGAATGCACCCGGACCGGCAGGGTTGTCAACAGGCTTGCGCAGATAGATAGTGGTTCCTGTAATACGGAATCCAAGGAGGACCCATGGCGCGGCCCAAGACCGGCCAGACACCACCGATCTCGTTCCGACCGCCGCAGCAACTGCTCAAAGAGTTCGACGCCACCATCGAGGAGGGGCGCTCGCGGTCCGACGTGCTGATCGAGCTGATGCACGACCGCATCAACCGGAAGCGTCGGGAGCGCCCGGTGGGCGGCGAGGAGACCACCACATGAGCGAGCAGCAGCCCAGCACCGTCGACACCCTCTACCTCGACGCCGAGCACTTCGCGCTCACAGTCGAAGCCGGTCCGTCACTGGAACCGAAGGCGCGGGTACTGCCCGTTGGACGCCCGTTCCCCGGCCTGCCACTGGACGCGGGCCCGGTGCGCCCGGACGAGGAGCGTAACCAATGAGCGACGTCGACTGCCCACACTGCCACGCCACGTTCGACAACCTGGACGTCCGCATCATCGCCCCCGGCCCGGACGGCAAGCCTGTCGCGATGAAGCACACCAAGGACTGCGTGGACAACCCACCCGAGTGGCAGAGCCAGGACGAGGAGCCCACACCATGAGCGACCACTACCCCAGCCCGCGCGCCCGCGCCCAAGCCCGCCAGCAGGAACACGCAGCCACCGAGCGCCAGATGCGCTACAGATTCCTGATCGGGCTCACCGTCCCCGCCCTCATCTGCGCCCTCACCGCGATCATCGTCGGTCCGGACTCATGGGTCGGCTGGGCGCTGATCGTCGCCGAACTCCCGGCCGCCGCCGCTGGGGTGGCGATCGTGTTCATGCTGCAAGACCGGAAGCCCACCGCATGACGAAGGCCCCGCCCGGAAACGGCGGGGCCCACGCAACGCGGCGCCCCCATCCGAAGACAGGGGCGCCGCCGCTGGATCGACCGCCGGCGGGGAAGCCGTCGCAGCTCGGCCAGCCCGCTGCGTGCTGCGAACACGCAGTTGTGCCCCCGCAGTCGACCCGGCCTCCGACCGTAGACCCACACCAGACTCGGCGCCAGTCACCCGAACGAGTGAAGACCCCGCCGCGACGGGGGGACGCGGCAGGGCCTTCAACTCTCAGTGTGGCAGGCGGCTCACAGGTTCGTCGTGTTCCTCCCGAACCAGGACGAGTGATTGTGAACCTCCTGCCGGACATGCACAGACGGCCGGCCCGCCCTGGCCAGCAGCCACAACGCCAGCATCACCACCACCGCCGTCGACCCCCCGACCGCCGCAATCCCGGCCGCGGCCTGACCGACACCCCAGCCGATACCGGCCCCCGCCACGCCGGCCCCGATACCCGCGCCGGCCAGGCGCTGCGCAAGCGGATCGAACAACGGCTGCGGGGACAGATCGCGGGCGGAGGCGGCCGGGACCGGCGCGGGCAGTTGAGACTTCCGGACGGGCACCATCTCCTTGTACGCGCCGGGGATCCACACGACGGGATCGGCCTCGTCGTACAACTCGACCTCGGACGGCTGCACAAAGCGCCCGGTCTGGGCGTAACTCTGGTACCGCTCAGGTACGGACATGGCGGCTTCCTCAGGGCTGGTCAGGGCGAACGGCGTAGCGGCCGAACTTGGGCTTGTGAATACGGGGGTCGGCGCCGAGCCAGCGGCCGATCGTCGCCGCATGGGGAACCTCAACACCGGGGTACAGGCGGCCAATCGCGTCACGGATCGCCTCGGGGCCGATCCCATCCGGGCCGGACTTGGCGACGATCTCAAACACCAACTCCCGCCGCGGGTCACCATCCTCGCCCTGCTGGCCCGCCGGGGGCGGGGCGTCTGCGGTCGGCGCCTTCCAAGTGACGCCGCCGCCCGCGAGGATGTCCATGAACTGCGCGTCCAGATCACCATCGCGCTGGCCGGTCTCGTTCATCGCCTCGTGCAGCCGACGCCGCGCCGCCTCCGCCTGGTCAATCGCGGCCTGAGCGTCCCCGCCGGCCGGGGTCGTGCCCCAGTTTGCGGTCACCCCGCGGCCTTTCCTCTCCGTCACGGGGGTGGACGGCGGCTCCTCCTCCGCAGGCGCTGGCATCGGGCCGCCGAAGAGGTGGTCGGTGTTCATCCACCGCTGCTCGTACGCCTCCCCGGCCGCACGCCGCGACAGCCCGTCGAGTTCCGGGCGCCGGTCGGCGGTCGCCTTGACAATGTCGATGAGCTGCGCAGGCTTCACCCGATACACCTTGATCGGGTGGACCTGGCCTTCGTCGTCCCGCACCAGCGCGCACCCCGGGTAAGGGGCGTCCTCAGCGGAGGCGTTGTGGTTGTAGCCGAAGAAGTAGTTCAGCTCCGCATCGTCGGCGACCTTCATCGCAGCCTTGAACACCGACTGCTTGAGGATCTGCGGATCGGAGATCACATCCTGGGTGGCCCGCAGCCCGGACGTGGTCTCGTTCACTGCGGCCGCGCGGGCGATCTCCAGGGTCTGCACCAGATTGTCGGCGATGCCCCGGAGAGTCTCGTCGCGCCGCGAGCGGGTCGAGAAGATCTCCGCGCCCTCGTCGTTGAACACCCGGATCTCCGGCACCTCATGGTCGACGGGCAGCTTGTCGTCGTTCGCGGCGATCTCCCGGTCCTGATAGCCGACCTTGCGGGCCTTCGCAATCCGCACCAGTGCGAGCGCCATAGCAAGCGCCTTCTGCGGGGTGTCGGCAACCCAGTCGATCGGCGGACGGCCGGGCCTGCCTGCCGCATGCCAGGCCCGCATCCACTTCAGGGCGAGCCCACCGCCGTTGAGGTCGATGACGAAAGTGATCGAGTCAGTCATGCGGCACTGGTTGCAGATCATGACGTTCATCAGGTTCGTCTTACCGGAACCACGCCTGCCGACGAGGAGCATCGACGTCTGCCGGTTCACCGGCCCCTCCGCCGTCCCGTCCGGGAGCACACCGATCGGGGCCGGCGCGTTGACGGTGAGGGGCGAGTAGTCCTCGGGGTAGTCGACGTCGTCGACGAGCCGGTTCACGGTGGACACGTGGAGGAGAACCGCGCCGCGGTGCGCGCCGGGCCCGACCTCGACGCCGCAGCCTTCGGGGAGGCGGGCGTCGGAGGCGAGTTGCTCCTTGTAGACGCCGATGTCTTTCCAGCGGGTGCCGCCGGCCCCGCATTCCCCGTCGAGGCTGAACCCGCCGCCGGACTCCCACATTTCGACGCCGACGATCTGGACGACGGCGCCAGCGCACACGCGGACGATGCGGTCCTCCCATTCGTCGGCGATCTTCTGCCGCTTCCCGTCCAAGGTCGCCCGCCGGGCTGCGGCTTCCTGCTCGGCCCGCTTCTCCTCGGCCTTCGCTTCGACGTGGTGCGCGCCAGCCATCGCCGCGCCCAGACCGAGTGCTCCCGCAGTGAGGCTGCCGAGCATGGTCTGCGACCACGGCCCGGTCGCGATGGCCCACGAGCACCAGCCGCCCGCACCCAGCCACCCGGCCGCCCTCAGCGCGAGGGTGGCCGGGGTGACCTTACGGCGGCGCCCGGCAACGTGCGTGCCAAGCAGACCGGCGCCGGCGGTGAGGGCGGCCCATTCCCACGGCATGCCGAAGGCGTGGCCGGCGTAGCCGACGGCGAGTGCGGCGATGCCGGTGTTGATGGGGCCGGTGACGGGGCCGTGCTTGGCGTCCCAGTCGAGCTTCACGAGCGTGCTCCTGATCAGAGGTTGGTGGAGACGTCCCACATGCGCTCGCCTGTGCGGGGGTTCTCCAGGCGGGCGATGTCGACGTCGTGGAGCTGACGGAACGCGGGCGTCAGTTCGGCGGCGAGTTCAGCGGCCTTGAGTTGCAGGATGTGGACCTGCCGCATGATCTCGATGATGTTGGGGTGCAGCGGCTGGTTGGCGTCGGCGTTCTCGACGGTGGTCTTCATCGCCTCGGCGTGCAGGCGCAGCGCTTCCTCCAGCCCGGCGAAGTCGGCGCCGACTTGGAGCATGCCGGTGGGCTGGTAGGCGGCGGCGGCGCGGGCCATCTCGGTTGCGGCGGCGATGAAGTGGTGTCCTCCACCGGGCATGGCGGGTCCTCCTGTGTTGGGGCGGGTCGGGTTGGTGTTGGTGGGGCGGCGCACGGTGTCGGCGACCGACGGGGCGGCTGGCGTGTCGTCGGTCTCGGTGCGGGTCTTGCGGCGGCGCTTCCACACGTTCTTCAGCCGGTCGAGAGCACCGTGACGGCCACGGGTCATGAGCGCCCACGCCCCGGCGGCGAGCGCGCATACCCCGTCCCAGAGGGCGCCGCGAGCCCGTTTCGCCTCGCGGGCTACCGCCTGGCGGACGGCGGCGGTGTAGGGGCGGGCGGCTTTCTGTACGGCGCGCGCCAGGCGGCCGGCGGCGGCCTTGAGGGTCTGCGCCTTCCCGCCGGGCTTTCCGCCACTGCCCTGGCTGGTCTTGGTGGCGAGGTCTTTCGCCGCGCGCTTCAGGGCTTTCTTCGCGGCCTTCTCCGTAGCGGCGGCCGCCTTCTTCTGCTGGCGCCGGGAGACCTTGTCGGAGCCGGGGCGGTGGCGGCCCGGCGGAGTGTGGCGTCCGGTGCTCGGGCCGAACAGTCCGCCACGCAAGCCGGGCTTCCCGCCACCGAGCGGGCTGCCAGATCCGCTACCCGACGGGCCGACGGGCGGCTTGCTGCCGCTACGGGCGAGGCCGCTACGGGACCCGCTACCGGCCGCGCTACGGCCGCCACTGGCGCTACGGAGAAGGCCGCTACCACCCTTCCGTAGCCCTCCCGGGGAGCCGCTACGCAGGCCGCCACCGCCACCGCCACGCGACCCCCGGGGCGTACTGGCGCCACCGGCACGGGCTGCCACGCCACGACGGACGGCGGCCCGTCGGCGGAGCACCGCGGCCGTAGCTCCCGCCGCCACGACCACGCCTGTGGCGGCCAGCGCGACCGGCCCGCCCGCGCTGTAGGCGGCGGTCGCGCTGAGGGTGGTGACGTTTCCGGCGCCCGCGATCACGGGGCCCATGGGGAGACCTCGCGTGCGGCGCTGCTTCTCCACGGCGGGGGGTTCGGGGACGGGCCACTCGGCGGGCCAGGCGAGGACCGGGGACGGGCGGGCCTGCTCCTGTGTCGGCGGATCGGGCGGCGCGTCGGGGGTGGTCGGGGCTGGTGCGGGGGCGGGTGTCTTGGTGCGGGCCACGGGGGTCTTCCTCACTGTGACTGGAACTGTGACTGCAGTCGTTCCGGCGGCGGGGCGGGGTGGTTCGTGCTGTTCAGGGGGCGGTTCGGGGTGTGACTGCAGTACGGCTGCAGCCGCGGTCACGGTCAGGCGGCACGCGGGCCGGGCAGGCCGGGGTTCTCCTTACGGACCTGGGAGCGGATCTTCCGGGCCTGCTGCTCGCTGTTCGCAAGGCCGGCGGCGCCGAGGGCGGTGACGATGTCGGACTGGATGGGCTGGTGGTTGAGGCGGAGCCAGAGTTCGCGGACGACGTACTGGGGGGTGCCGGGCTCGTAGCAGACGACTGGCTGCTCGGGGGCGGCGGTCGGCGCGGGCGTGGCTTCGGCCTCGGGTGGCGTGACGGTCTTCGCGGTGACGGTGGCGCGCGGCGCCCTGGGGGTGGCGGTCGCGGCCGCTACCGGGTGGCGGGGGGTGGCGGGCGGGAGTTCGTGGCCGGTGTGGAGCATGGCGGCCAGAGCGGTGTTGGCGCCTTCGACGACGCGAATGTTCTGCACGTCGGTGAGGGCGCTACCGAGGGTGGCGTCGCCGTGGCCGAGCTGGCCCATGAGCCGCCACGCCACGAGCTCCGACACCTTCTGAACCCACGGCCACGGATGGCGCTCGGCGCGCGCCCGGTGGAAAGCGATCCGCCGTAGCGTGGCGGCGTTACGGCGCTGCGCCTCCACGTCGACATCGGTGCGGAACACGACGACACGGCGCGCGAGGAGACCGACGCCTTCCGCAGCCCCGCACATACCGAGTGGCATGAGCGCGTACAGGATCCGCTCGGTGGGGGTGTCGGCGACCGCTACGCCCATGGTGGAGGCGGCGAGCGGGCCGAGCCACAGGAAGACGCGTACGACGGCGGGCGAGGACTGGCCGAGCATGGTGAGGACGAGCATCACCAGGGCTGCGACGAGGGTGACGCCTTCGCCGGCGGCGACGGCTCCGGCTGCGGTGGCGGCGCGGCCGAACTCGGCGACGATGTTGGTGTAGGTGCCCCAGCCGCCGACGGCACCGACGGCGATCATCGGGAGTGTGGCGAGGACGAGGACGGTCTTCTGTCCCCAGCTCAGCTTCTTGTTCACGGTGACGGCTCCGTGGGGGTGGCTAGCGGTAGCGCCAGGCGAGGGCGGCGAATCCGCCGGCGATGAGGGCGGGCGTGGTGAGTTCGGCGTACAGGGCGGCGATGGTGAGGAGCGTGAAGCCCCAGCGGGAGATGGGTGCGCAGAGGGTGTTGGCGAGGGGGGATCGGGCGCGGAGGCGTTGGCGGCGGCGTTTGCAGGTGGGGCAGGGCTGGCGGGTGGGGGTGGCCACGGCGGGTGCTCCTTTCGGGGCGGTGTGGGTGGCTGGTGGATTTCCAGGGCCCGCATCCGGTGGGGATGTGGGCCGTGGGCTACCGGTCAGCCGGTCAGTGCTGTTCTTCGACCTCGGGTATGCCGTTGATTTCGTAGCCGTGGCGGGCGCATTCGTTCATGGTTTCGATCCGGGCTGCCCTCGCCGATGCGGCGTGGATGGTTCCGGTGATTTCGTGTCGGGTGTTGGCGCGGACTTCGGTGGCGGTGGCGGTGACCTTGAACTTCATGGGGGGGTGCCTTCCTGTGAGGGGTTGGGGTGGTGCGGCCAGGGGTGCCGCCTCCGCGCCGGGGGTTGTACGCGGAGGCGGCGGTCTGTGGGTTCAGCGGATGTTGAGGGCGACGGCGAGTGCGGTGCAGGTGGCGAGGAGTGCGAGGACGCTGAGGGTGCGCATGGTGGCCCGGCTGGGCGGGCGGCTCATTGCGGGGCCTCGGTGTCAGCGGCGACGATCCGGCTGACGGCTTCGAGTTGGGGTTCGGGGAGGTGGCCGACGATGGCGTTGACGTCGGCGCGGATTTCGTCGTCGGTCTTGCCGAGGGCGTCGCCGAGGCGGACTGCGGTCTGTGCTTGGTCGGCGAGCTTGGAGAGGTTGGGCTGCTGTGTCACTTCTTCCGCCCCGCCTTCAGTGCCTCGTCGGCGCTGTGTCCGGCGGCGATGGCTTCGTCGTAGCGGGTGTTGGCGACGAGTTCGGCGGCGCGCCAGTTGAGGTCGTCGTCGCAGTTGCGGATGCCGACCTCTTGCGCGATGTCGCGGCAGTTCTGGGCGGCTTGGGCGTAGGCATCCAGCGCGGGGGTGGGCCGGTCTTGGGGTTGGCCGTTACGCTCTTGCACGGCTGTCCTTCCTGTTCGCAGCAGGTGGATGGCTTGCCCCGGCCGGAGCTCTGACCTTCCGACCGGGGCACTTCTGTTGGTGCGACGGCGGAGCTGCTTCCTCCATCGCGTTGTTCAGAGTACTCTGAACACGCAAGGATGGAAAGGCGCTCCGCAGAGAGGGAGCTGCCGTGTCGAGTGAGGAGGTCGAGCGGGTGACCGACGCCATCGACGCACTCGGAGAGATCCCGGACCCGAAGCAGAGGGCTCACGATCTGTCGGAGCTTCTGGACCAGTGGCCCGACCAGCACGCCCGGATCAGGGCGATGCGGAAGACCGCGTTCGAGGAGCTCAATAACGATGGGATGACCTATCGGCAGATCGCTGCCGAGTTCGGCATCAGCGTCGCGCGCGTCGGACAGATCATGACCGGAGTGACGAACCCGAGGACGCAGAAGAACCCGCCGCCGCCGAAGCGGCCCCGTAAGAAGCCTGAGCCTGAGGAGCCAGCGTGAGTACCACCGTTGATCCGCGTATCGCGATCCTGTCCGACCTGTCCGATCCGCCGTACAACGAGGTGACCGAGACGCGCTGCGTGCCGTGGGACGACGCGGTGAAGATGCTCGCCGCCTACCGGGCCAAGGTGCTACGCCTGGCTGCCGAGGCAGTCGAGCAGGAGTTCCTCGACGGGATCACCGACTCGGACCAGGACCAGACGTGGAACGCGGCGGTGAAGGCGATCGCCACAGCACTGCGGCAGTCGGCCGAGCGTCCTGAGGAGGGGTAGTGGTGGAGGATCTTGTGCGCTGGCTCAACACCCAGCTCGACACCGACGCGGAGAAGGCGCGGGCGGCGACGCCCGGCCCGTGGACGGTGGACAGCGAGTCGCACGCTGAGGCAATCCGTTCGGCCAGCGGCACGGACGTTGTGGCGGGCGGCCGGTGGGGCGGTGAGGCGTCCGTGTTTGAGTCGGATGAGGACGCCGCCCACATTGCGGCGTGGGATCCGGCGCGGGTGCTGCGGGAGGTCGACAGCAAGAGGCGGGTGCTCGGAGCGATCGAGCATCTACTTGGTCAGGTAGACGATCCGTTCGCAGGCGTGGATGGCGTTCTCCGCCTGCTTGCGGTCCCGTACGCTGACCGGCCCGGCTACCGAGAGGAGTGGCGGCCGTGAGCGACACCGCGTGGGGCTGAACCCCTCGAACAGCAACGCCCCCTTCCGCACCTGTCGGGAGGGGGCGTCGTGTTGTGTAGCAGGCTGGCCTGCCGGAGCAGAGGACGACGGGCCAACACGCTCAGGGTAGCGCGCGTGTACGACAGTGGGCGTCCGCTCGGGGTGAACGGACGCCCAGGGCGCGGAGTCTGTGACCCTTGGCCTTCCGGCACGGGCGGCGCGCACCGCCTTCGGTCGTCCCTGTTGCCAGCAACTTCCTACGCGGGTCCCAAGAGACCTTGGCCGTCAAGCGGCTCCGGCGTTCGCGTCATGCCGTTGGGCCAGGATGCCACGCCGCGCCCGCTACCGTCAGCGCAGTACCGGTACGACCGAGAGCGAGACTCCGATGACCAGCCAACCGCCCCGCATCCCGCTCGCCCAACTCGCCGCACGACGCCCGTCGCCGACACTCGCCCGACTCCTCGCGCAGACGAGGAAGCGGCGGGCCGGCGAGTTCAACTCGTCGATCTGACGCCCGCCCGGCCAAGCCCTGCCGCCGCGCGCCCGCGCGCCGTCAGCTCGTAGGCGGCCACCCCGCGCGGCCCGCCCACGCAGTCGATCCAGCCGGCCGCGAGGAGCCGGTGCAGCGCGGGGTAGATCGTGGCGGGCCCGTAGCAGGTGACGCGTTGCAGGTCGAGGGCGGTGACGGGCCGGCCGGTGAGGTCGAGGGTGTTGGTGATGCGGCGGATCTTCCGCTGGAGTCGGACGGTCATGGCTGCTCCTCGTTGAGGACGGCGGTGAGTTCGGCGAGCCGGGCATCCACCCACCGGCTGATCGGTTGCCCGACCGGCGGCCATGCCATCAGCCACTGGTCGCGGAGTTCAGCGATCCGCTGCACCCGCTGCTCGGCGTCCGACTCGCAGCGGTGTGCGGGGCTGTTCCAGGCGCGGCGGCAGTACTTGCACCAGGCTTGTGCGTCGTCGATGTCGAGACGCTGGGCGAGGTCGGCGGCAGCGGCTCGTGCGGTCGTGGACTCGCTGACTTCGGTGCCCACGTGCTCGACCAGGAGCCGGGCCTCTTCCGGGGTGAGCGTTCGGCCGTTGGCGATGCGGGTGAGGAGGACGCTGAGGCTGTCGAGGCGTGCGGCGCGCACGACGTCCCGCTCCTTGGGCTGGTCGGTCACACGTCCTCCACGGTGCTGCGGGTGGTTTCGCAGACGAGCCGGTACACGGTGTCGGGGTGCGCGGCCCGGAGTTCGGCCAGCTGGGTGACGACGGCGTCGCGGTCGCTGCTGCCGGGCCCGCACAGACTGCCGCCGTCGGGGAACCGGGCGTGGATCCACCAGTGGTGGCCGCCGGCGAACTCGGGCGGGTCGGCTTGGTCGGCCCACGCGTGCTGCTGCTCGGCGAGGTGTCGGGCTTGCGCGGGGTTGATCAGAACGCACGGGTCGTCGCCGTCCACGGTGAGGTCGAGGCGTAGCCACGGCCACGGCGGGCCGTCTGCGGGCTGGTCGTCGCGGGCGTCGGCGGTGATGTGGGACGGGATGAGCGCGAGGCCGACGGCGCCGTCGCGGGGGTCGTCTTCGGCGGGGGTGAGGTGGCTGCCGCGGTAGGTCCAGGGTTGGCCGAGGTGTTCGGGGTCGCCGTCGCCGCCGATGCCTTCGATGCTGGCGTAGATGCTCACTGCTGCTCCTGACGGCGGGTCTTGGGGATGCGGCGTGCACACGCGTGCGGGTCGCGGCATTGGGGTTGTCCGTCCCACCAGCCGGGGTCAGGGGTGGGGTGGTGGCACCACTGGCAGACGGGCGCGGTCACGGCTGCTTCTCGGGTGCCGGGCACTGCACGGGCGGGGCGGGGTCGTGGATGCGGGTTCGTCCGGCGGGTCCGTCCATGTGGAGGCCGCAGACGGGCAGCCATTCGCGCTGGCCTCGGAACAGGCGCCAGCCGATCGAGGGGCGGTCGCAGTGTCCGGCGTCGCAGGATCGGCCGTCGGCGGGTTCGTCGGGTGGTGGGGGTCCGGTGAGGCCGGATGCTCCTCGCCGGGATTTGGGTGGGGTGACGGGTTGGGCGGGGTGTTGTCCGGCGCCGGGGCAGGTGGTGCCGCCTTGGCGGTGGCGGCGGATGGTCCCGGCGACGGTGACTTGCCGGGGCTGACCGCAGCCGGGGCAGTCGGCCCGGACAAGGCTGGTCATGCGGTGAACCGCCTGACGGGAATGCCCGCGCGCTCGGCGAGGTCTGCGCAGTGCGTTGCGCCCCGGCTGCTGTTGCGGATGAACGCCAGGCAGACGTCCGCCCCTGCATCGATCATCTCCTTGTTGCGGCGGGGCCCGGCGACGCGGCCGTACTTCCACCAGGCGGCAGGGTGCGCCTCGATGAGGCAGCCGTACTTGACGGCCCATTCGTGGGCGATGAAGTCGGCGCCGGTGCGGCAGGCGCCGTGAACGAGGACGAGTTCACCGTCCTCGGGGTGCTCGGCGGCGATGTCTTGGAGCGCACGCTGGACGGCTACGTCGTTGTTCCAGTCGCGGCTGCCGGTGACGAGGACGCGGTACGGGTCGGTCATGTGTTGCTCCTTCGTGGGCGTGTGAGGCCCGTGTGGCGCCTGTCGGGCCGGGTGGTTGGGTTGGGGTGGGTCGGGGTGCTGCGGGGCCGTCAGGCGCCGTCGCGCGGATCGCGGTGGAGGTGGCGGGCGAGGTCCCGGTAGGCCCGGCCGCGTGTCCATCCGGTGCCGCAGCGGGTGCCGAGCGTGGCGTGTTCGGCGAGGTAGCCGTTGAAGTAGTTCTTCGCTGCTCGCCACTTGCGGGCCTTGATCCGGTCCCACTCGCGGTGCAGGGATGCGCGCAGGGTGCGGCGGGCGGTGGGCCGGTCGGGGTTGTGGATGAACAGCGTGAGGTCGTGGAGGAGGCCGACGGAGTAGATCGTGATGTCGCCGACGATGCCGTCGGGCAGGGATTCGGTGGGCTTCACTGGTTCTCCTTGATCGGGTTCGTGTGCCGGATGCAGCCGCAGCGGGGCGGGCAGGCCCATCGGACGTCGTCGTTGCGGTGCTTGCCCCAGCGGTGGCGTCCTCGGCCGCAGGCGATCTCGTGGATCACGGCGTCGGGGGTGCACACCTCGGCGCGGGACCAGCAGGACGTGGACGTGCGGGGGTCGGAGACGGATGGGTGTACGCGGTCGAGGTGCTCGTCGAACTGGGCGGCGGGAATCCGGGGATGGCCGGGGCACCAGATGCAGATCTCGTTGGGGGTGCCGTCGTCGGGGAGGGCGGTCATGCGGGTCTCCGGTCAACTCGAAGGGCTAGAAGGGGCCTAGGAGGCGACGGGAGAGCCCGGCAGAGGAATTCCCCCATCGGGCACTTCCGAGGCGCCACAGCGACGACTGTGGGCGCGGGGCGGGCCTGTTGTGGGTGCACGGGCCGCCGCACGGTCACGGCGGCCACGAACACGAGCGTCACGACGGGCGGTCGGGAACACCCACCTCGGTGATCTTGATGGGCAGCGTCTCGGCGAGATGCTGGGCGAGACCGTCGCGGGCGCCCTCCCGGAACGCGGCGCGCATCACGTCGTCGGCGACCTCCCACGAGCGGGCGGGGATGCCGTAGTGGTGCGTGTACCGGACCCCGTCGATCTCGATCTCGGCGCGGATGACGAAGGTCGCCACGGTCAGGCCTCCTTCGGCTGGGGCGTCTCGGTGTCCTTGCCGGGCTGCGCCTCAACAACCGGGCCGGGCTCCTCGACGGTGTACGTGGTGGTCGCCCGGACGAGACGGCGCTCGGTCAGCGTGCCGTCCTTCCACGTGGGACCGAGGCGCTTGGCGTGGTTCAGGGCGTTCACGGCGCGGTCACGCACGGGGTACCGGGTGCCGGGCACCCACTCGTCGGCGAGCGGGTCGTGCAGCTCGGCGGCCCAGGTGTGCTCGGCCGGGTGCGCCTCCGTCTCGGCGGCCACCCGATCCACGACGGCAGACTCGGCGAGCAGCTGCCGCCCGCAGCGCGCGCCCTTCAGCCACTCCCGCACATCCGCCGTCGTCACCGGACGCTGCTCCCGGTCGGCGATGTCGCAGCACTCCCCGACGAACGCCAACGCGTCCTGGGCGCGGTACAGCTGGTAGCCGAGGTCTTCGGCAAGGTCGCGGGCTTCCTCGGCGGTCAGCTCGGGAGCGGCCCGGTCTGCGGCAGGCACAACAGCCGAAGCGGGCGCGTCCAGCACGTCACACAGCCCGCACGTGAACGCAGTCGGCGGCACCTTGCACTGAGCGACCAAGCACGCCTTGCGGTGCAGCTCCCGCACCCGCCGCAGCTTGTCGGTCAGCGCCGAGGCCCCGGCGCCGTACTCGTCGACCATCAGGCTCAACCGCCGTACCTGCTCGTGCGCTTCGAGCGCGGCCTCCTCGGCGGTCTCCTCACGGGTAATCGCCGCGTTCGCGCGCTGGTTCTCCGAACGGAGCAGATCGCGCGCTGTCGCCAGTTCGGCTCGCAGGCCGAGGATCTCGTCGTGAAGGCGGGCGGTCTCGGTGGTGTCGGTCATCGGTGCTCCTCGGTGGGTGCCGGCCGACCCAAGGACGGCCTGTGGTTGGGTTGGGCCTACGACCCCCGCCGCTATCACCGGCGGGGGTCGCCTGCGTTCACGAGACGGGCGCGGCGGGGTCGAACAGTGCCCCCTGCCCGGACTCCGGGGCCGGCGCCTCCACGATCCGCAGCTTCTTCGTCTCGACCGTCGTGACGTGTCCAGGCCGCTGGTTCAGGAACTGGTGCGGGTCGGTGCACTCGATGTCGGTGAGGCCGAGGAGGCCGCCGACGCCGTTGTCGTGGTGGAACAGGACGATCCCGTGCCAGTGGGATTCGGGGAGGTGTCCGTCGCCGGGGTGGTAGGCGACGGGCGTTCCGGGCGGGAGACGGCGGGTCATGGTCTGCTCCGTGGTGTGGCTGGTGTCCGGGTTGGGGTGGGGTGCGGGGGCGGGGCTCACACAGCAGGCGAGGCGGCGGCGGCGAGGCAGGCGGCGACGATCACGACGGTCGGCGTGCTGCCGGGGAACTCGATGACCGTCCCGTTCGGGCAGCCGAGGCCGGAGTCGTCGCAGTCGTTCACCACGGTCCAGACGGCGCCGGACGGGTGGCGCAGCACGCCGGACGCCGGGTCGGTGGTCCAGCCGGCGGCTTCGAGGGCTTCTCCGACGTCGAGGCGGCCGTACCACTCGCCGGGGGCGGGGTGGTCGATGACGAGGTGAAGGCGGCGGTCGGTGGTCACGTGGGTCTCCTGGTGGTGGGTGGTCAGACGACAGACGAGACGGCTGGGTCGTCGTCGAACGGCTCCAGCAGCCGGTACGCGGCCTCCCGATCGCCGGTCAGGTACTCGACCGCGTACTCGCCGATCAGGTCCCGACGCAGCCAGCCGCGCTGCTCCGCGACCCAGCCCTTGTCATCCCAGGCGCCGTCACCGATACGGGAACTGCTGCCGTGCTCGTCGGCGTGGTCGACCTTCGAGCGGGGGAACCCGTACTCCAGGGCGGTCTCGCGGCTGAACACGCCGCCGGGCATGTCGCAGACGGTGGACCAGTGGACGTACAGGTCCTTGTCGGGTGCGGCTTTGACGAGGAGGCCGCGCAGCCGTGGGTCGTTCGCGGCCTTGGTCTCGGCGAGTTCGTCCTTCAAGCGGCGGACTTCGGCGAGCAGGGCGGGCACGTCCTCGCGGGCGTGGGCGATGAACGCGGCGTCCGTCATGCGCCACGGGCAGTCCGCCACGGTTTCGTGGGTGCGGCAGTCGTCGGTGTCGGTGTAGTCGGCGTTCACCCAGTACGCGGGCCGGGGGTGGTGCTCGTTGGGCGGTAGTTCCACGGCGGTCCACGGTCCGGGGGTGGCGGCCTTGTGGCGGGTTTCGATCTCGTCGAGCCGTCCGGCGGTAAGTCCGGCCTGCGCGGTTGTGTCCCGTTCAGTCATGTCGTGTCCTAGCTTGTGGTGATGGCGGGCAGTGGCGATGGGATCGCGCGCGGTGCTGATCCGTTAGGCGGCCGGGCGGATGGCCCGCAGTCGGGGCCGTTCCTCGTGCGGGGCGCCGACGGCTTCGCAGAGGGCCTGCCAGTGCGCGTCGCGTTCGGCGGTCGTCCAGTGGTGGCCGACGGGGATACGGCGGGAGCGGGGTGTGGCGGGTGCGGGTCGGGTGGGGATGGTCTCGGCGAGGAGGCGCTCGTACGGGGTGCTCACGGCGTGCCCGGGTCGGTGCGGGGGCGGACGAAGCCGGAGTCGACGAGGAGCGTCACCAGCGGTACGCCGAGGGCGTCGGCGAGGCGCTCCAGCTCGTACGGGTCGGGGCAGTGGCGGCCGGCGAGGGTGCGGTCGAGGTCGTCGTACGACATGCCTGCGGCGCGGGCAAGGGCGCGCTGTCCGCGGCTGCGGTCTACCCGGTAACCGGTGTCGTGGGCACGGTCGCGGAGGTAGGCGGCGAACGTCTGGAGGCTGGTCACTGGTCGGCTCCTGCCTGCTGGGTGTACGTGACGTGGGCTTCGGCGATGGCGGGGGTGAGGGTGGCGGCGAGCCATGCCTCGTCGTATCCGCGGCGGCACTCGGGGCCGACGCCGAGGGTCTTGGACTTGGCGTCGGTGAGTGCGCGGCCGCAGTCGCAGCAGCGGACGGCGAGTGCGGCGAAGACGGCTCGGCCGGTTTGCGGGTCGGATCCGATCGCCTCGGTGGTTCGCTGAAGCCAGGCGAGATAGCGCTTGTTCCAGGCCCGCATCCACGCGATCTTGGCGTCGCGGTCGGTAGGGGCGTCGCGCTTGAGGAGTCGGGCGGGGCCGTACCAGGCTT
The DNA here is from genome assembly GCF_014930365.1 of Streptomyces caniscabiei. Classification (GTDB taxonomy): domain Bacteria; phylum Actinomycetota; class Actinomycetes; order Streptomycetales; family Streptomycetaceae; genus Streptomyces; species Streptomyces caniscabiei. Next base: position 285,979 of record NZ_JABXWI010000010.1, read on the forward strand.
TGGCGGGCCAGCGTTCGATACGTCCGGTTCGGGCCCGCCAGTAGGTCATGGTGTCGGCGTTGTCGGGGTCGGGTGTGGCGTAGTAGCCGTCCGGGATGCCGGTCATTTGGTGCCTCCGGTCTGCTGGCGGGTGCGTGCGGTGTGGGCTTGGATGCGTGCGTCGTGGCTGTCGACTGCGAGGCGCCGTCCGCGGGGGCTGGTGCAGCGGTTGCCGGGGGCGGCTTGGCACCAGGGGCAGCGGATGGACCATTCGGCCGGCTTGGTCACGTCTCGGTGCCGTTGATGAGGCGGGCGACGTCGAGGAGGTAGCCGCTGCCGTAGTCGAGGGCGTAGTCCTCGGTGCCGTCTTGGGCGGTGCGGGCGGCCACGACGTCGGCTTCGGCCTCAAGAAGGCTGGCGAGCGCGGTGCCGACGGCCGGGTTCATGGCGGCGGCGTACTGCGACCAGACCATCGGGCGGCCTTTGGCCTGGGCGGCGGTGTCGCTGACGGTGAGGTCGGTCCATTCGACTTCGTGGCGGGTGAGCGTGGTGGTGGTGCGGGTGGCCAGGGACCGCAGCGTCTGTGCGGCGGTGCGGAGTTCGTCGGCGAGGTTCATGGGGTCGGCTCCTCGATGATGTCGGCGTCGTGGATGTGGCCGTCGTTGCGGGCGAAGTGCTGGGCGGCCCGCGCTTTGACCGCCTGCTCCTCGGCGGCCCGCTGGGCGGCGGTCTGCTCGGGGACGCCCTGTGCGGCCCGCAGGCGGGCGGAGTGCGGCTTGGGGCGGGGCTTCCCCAACGGGCGCTTCGCGGACGCTCCCGGGCTCTTGCACGGGTGCCCGAGGGCTGCCCGGCAGGTGGGGCATTCGACACTGAGCGGCCCGGCACGGCGGACGGTGTCGGCTTCGGCTTCCTCGTCAGTGCCGGGCACGGCGCGGTTGCCTTCCCAGCCGCGGGCCTCCAGCTCCTTGACGAACTCCCGGTCCCGCTTCGGGTCGGCTTCGAGGGCGAGCCGGCCGACGGGTGCCGGGACGCGGCCGGAGGCGATTGCCTGGGTCTGACCGCGGAGTCGGGCCATGAACTCGCCGACGGTCTCGTCCGGGATGGGTTCGTACTGGAAGTTCACCAGCCGGGCGGAGCGGATCTTGGATCGGAGGGTGCGGATGTGGTGGGGCAGGATCCACAGGCGTTCGTTCGGGTTCTGCGGCGGGGTCGTGTAGTAGGCGGCGACTGCGGCCTTGGCGTCGGCGTCGAGCGGGACGTCGTCGAGGGCGGAGGCCCATGCGGTGGCGGCGGCGAGGGAGGGTTGCCGGTTGTCGAAGCTGGAGGCGTGGGCGAGGAGTTCAGCCGCCTCGTTCGGGGTCATGCGGGATCTCCTTCCTGGCGGAGTTGTTCGGCGAGGGCGAGCCAGCCGGCGACTTTCGCGTCGGTGCCGGTGAGCGGCTGCTGCTGGCCGGGGAGGGCGATGACGTTCGAGGCGCTGCTGGCGCGGCGGATGTCTGAGAAGGCGAACTGGAGGGTGTTCGCGGTGACGGGCTTGCTGGTTTCGCCGAGGCGTTCCATGGCGCGCCACAGTTCGTTGGAGTCCGTGTCGTTCGCGAGGGCGTCGGCGATAACGGTGCGGACTTGGCGGCGCTTGTAGGAGTTGCCGCGGGCGAAGCGGTCGAGGAAGGCGTCCGTCATCCGGTCCGGGAGTGGCCTCTCGCCCGTCTGCACGACGGCGGCTTCGCGGGGCGACTCGACGGGGGGTAGGGGGGGGTTCCCTTCCTTTCCTTTCCTTTCCCTTCCTTTCCCTTCCGTCAGTGAATGGTTCATTGAAGAAATGTCACGCAACGCATCCGTCGGAGCGCCGAAAGTCGACTCAGCGTGAACTTTGTTCAGTGAGTCATTCACTGAATGGTTCAGTGAATCGTTCAGTGAGTCTTCAAGCCCTGCGAGCCCGGCGGGCGGAACGAACCCTTCATCGTCCGGGCAACCGCGTCGGCTCCGCTCGCACACCTGATGCGCGGCCCGGACGTTGGACGGATGGTCGGTGCCCCCCGCGGCCACCGGCCGGATGTGGTCGATGACCAAGTTGTGGTCGTCGTTCACGACGAGACGTTGAGGGATCTCCCCGCCGCACAGCTGGCACGTCCAGCCGTCGCGGCGGGCGTACATCTCGCGGGCCTGCCACGCGCCGATCGAGGGCGGCGGGAGCTTGCTCTTCTGCGGCCGGTTGATCCGCTGGTGCTTGCGGAAGTTGACGACCACGGCCATCTGCTGGCGGGCCGCTCCCCCGATGTACGGGAAGATCAGTCCGGTGTCGGTGAGGCACTGCATGAGCTTGCCGACGTCGCCGATCGTGAGGTCGTCGTCGTACATGAAGGCCTGGGCCTTGATGTAGGCCGGCGTCCAGCGCAGGATGCCTTCGTCGTCGGCCATGTTGAACGTGGCGATGAAGAGGAGCCGCGCGTCGCGCGGCATGACGCCGAGGAGCTCGTCTTCCCAGAACTCCGGCTTCACGGTGCGGATGCGCGGCATTCAACTTCCTTACGTTCGTGCTGATCGGCGAAGAGGGCGGGGCCGCCGTGGTGGACGGCCCCGCGGTGGGGCTACTTGGGCAGCGGCATGGGGGCGTCCGCGGGCTGCTGGATCCGGGTGAGGGGCCGGTCGCTGCGGACGGCGTTCCAGGCGCGGATGAGGTACGCCATGTGCTGGTGGTCGGGCACCTTGCGGTTCTCGGCCCGGTCGGTCATGACCCTGCTCCGCAGGGCGAGGACCGGGTGGGAGACGGGGAGCTCGGCACCGTCTCCGACGCGGCAGAAGAACCACACGGCCTCGTCCACGTCGATGCGGGACAGGATGTGGTGGGCGGTGCCGACGACGGATTTCGGCAGGTAGCGGAACGCCTGGTGTACGCGGGCGGCGATCTCCACCGAGCGGTAGATCTCGGGGCGCTCCTTCAGGAGGGCGGCGCACTCGGCGGTGGTGGGGCTGTAGTTCTGGCCGAACTTGTAGTCGCCCTGGTCCCAGAGCCAGACCTTCTTCAGAACCGCGGCGAGGACGGCGGCGTTGGTCTCGCCGCGGAGGCTGAAGGCGTCGGCGGTGGTGCGCTTGCGGCCGGCGTCCATGGTCTCTTGGGTGTCGTTGGGGAGTCCTGTGACGACCATGAGGGGGATGGCGACGTCGGCTTCGATGACGGCCATGAGGCGGTGCTGTCCGTCGAGGAGGGTGCCGTCGGTGGCGAACTTGATGGATTCGCCGTTGAGGCGCCATTGCCCGGCGGCCATGTCGCGGGCGTAGTCGGAGACGGCGCGCTTACGGGCGTTGCGGTTGCGGGTGTTCTGCTTGAGCCACTTGGCGGCGAGCTCGGGGGTGACGGCCATGATCTCGACCTGGGGGATGTCGGTGGCGGGTACGCTGAGCTGGGTCATTACTTCTCCTGTTCGAGGGAGTTGGCGACGTCGGTGAGGGCGTCGCTGATCTTGTGGAGGCTCGTCGCCCACCAGCGGCGGGCCTCTTCGGTTGTCTGGGCCTGGTCGAGGCGGAGGGCCTGCACGTACCGGGCGGTGGTGTCCAGCGCGCCGAGGAGTTCGGGGAGCTGGGTGGTGTCCCGGTTCTTGGGGAACCGGTCGTCTTCGGTGAGGCGGGCGAGGCGTTCGGCGGCGCGGACGTAGTCGCGGCTGGCTTCGGTGAGGGCCTCAGGAAGGGGGCGCCGCTTGGGCTTGGGTGCGGCGGCCGGTGGGGTGACGGCGGCTTCGAAGCCGGGGCCGTCGGGCTGGACCCAGTCGTCGCCCGCGAGGAGGGCGTCGTCGGTGGGCGGTTCGGGGGCCGGACGTGCCGCGGCGTACGTGCCGCCGTCCGTGCCGAGGATTACGGCAGGTGTTTCATCTGAAACACGTGCGTCCCGCATGGCGGTGGCCGGGGAGATGCCGGTGGCCGATGAGATGGCGCGGAGGCTCATCCCGGATTCGCGGAGGGAGGCCACGACTTCTTGTCGTTCTTCGCGCGGGAGCCGGAGCCGGGCGGTGCCGAACTCGGCGGCGCAGTACGAGTCCCACGTGTCGTATCCGAGGGCTGCCCATGCGCGGGATGTGTAGGCCTCTTGGATGAGGAGCCATGTCCCTTCGACTGCCACTTTGATGCGGTCGGTGAGGGCACGCGCATCCTGCTCGGTCGGCAGTGTGATGTCGTTCACTCGGTCCTCCTTTCGTTTGCTGGCGTGGCTGGTTCCGAGGTCTTGGCAGTGCTGACCTGGCCCTGCCATACTACTTTAAAGATTGGAAAGAATGGAAGGATTGGCAATGACTTACACTCTGGCCATGGCCCTGCACCCGAAGATCGAGATCGAGAAGGACGGCGTCGCCGAGGTGGCGATGACCGACGCGCGTGCCGCGCTGACGTCGCTGATCCGCGAGGTCAGTTGGGGGCAGAGGCCGGGGGCCTTCACGGAGCGCGGCAAGCGGGTGGCGATGGTGGTGCCACCCGAGTTCTACGAACGGGCCGTACGCGACCGGGCGATCATCGACGAGCTGCACCGACGTACCGAGACACCCGGTGCCGGCGCCGATTCCTACGACGCGGTCACGTCCCGCACCATCCGCGAGGCGTTGCACTCGGCTGCGCTGGCCGTGGACTCCTGACACCGCTCCTCCTTCTGTCGTCTCCGGGGCCCCGCACGGTGTGTGCGGGGCCTTCGTGCTGCGGTCAGCTGTGGTCGTGGAGGACCAGCCACGCGGGTTCTGGGTGCGTTTCGTGGCCGAGGCGGACCGCCGTTCGATGCAGGGCCGCAGTCCAGACGGGGATCTCGTAGCGGGCGAAGTCCGCGGCCGTGATGGCGGAGGCGGTGTTCTCCTCGATCTCTTCGCTGGCGACGAGGAGGAAGAGACGTTCGAAGTCGCCGAGGTACTGGTGGTGGACGCCGCCGTGCGGTTGTTCGGGCTGGTCGGCCATGGCCTGGTCGATGGCGTCGAAGTCGGTGGTGGCCGGGATTTCGAAGCCGTACGCCTTGTAGGTGGAGTGCTGGAGGCCCATCAGACGCCTGCCTTCCGGAGCCGTCCACCGCGTGCGCGGAGGGTGACGCCGGCTTCGAGGAGGAGGGCTCGTGTCCCGCCGTACGAGCGGCCGATCTGTCGTGCGACGGAGCGGATGGTGCAGCCCTGCGCGTACAGGTCGGCGGCGCGGGTGCGGGTGGTTTGGCGGGCGTTGCCGGTGAGGATGAGGCCGGTGGTGTAGTCCCTCATCGAGGGCTCCTCTCGGTGGTTGGGGTGGGCCCGCCCGTTGGGGGAGGTCGGGCGGGCCCATGGCGGCCTGAGGGGGAAGGGCCGCCGGTCAGGTGGTCAGTCGTCGGACGCGAGGAAGGCGTCGTCGTCCGGGAGGGCGTCCAGCGGCCAGGAGTTGAGGAGCTTCACCGGGTAGTAGCCGCTGCGTTCGTTGGCCGGGCGGTCTGCGAAGCGGCCCTTGTGCGGCCGGGTCTGGAAGCCCTGGTACATCTCGAACCGCTTCTCGTCGCAGTCGATGAGGTAGCCCCACTCGCACCACACCGAGTCGCCCGGCCATTCCGGGGCGTGCGGGGCGAGACCGCAGGCCAGGGTGGCGGCCGGGTCGCCGAACGTTCCGTGGAGGAGCCGGTACCACTCCTCGCCCGGGTCGTCCTTCGATCCGCCAGCGTTCGGCTTCTCGTACTGGGCGAGCGCCGTCCGCTGCTCTGGGGTGGGCATGACGTCGCCGTCGATGTGGACCAGCGCGGCGGCCTGCTCGCGGACCGCGTTCCAGTCGGTGACGCTGCGGGCCCACTTGAGGACGTCGGCGCCGAGGGCACCGGGGTAGGCGTCGTAGTGGACGTAGGTGATGGTCTCGCGGCCGTTGGCGACGAAGCCGAGGAAGCCCCTGGTCGACATGGGGTGGGTCCTTTCTTTCGGTGGTGTGTTTTTCTGGTGGGGCCCCGCCTCAATTCGCGTGAGGCGGGGCGCTCGGTCAGCGGTGGCGGTCGTTGCGGGAGCCGAGCCAGCACCCGAGTCCGGCAGCCATCCCGAGCACGGCGATCCACAGCGGGCTCGCACCCGACGCGTACGCGATCGCGGCAGCGGACGCGCCGAGGAGGAGGCCGGTCGTGAAGTGGGTCACGGGATGTCCTTTCGGGCGGTGCACACGGTGCGGTGTGCGCCGATGGGGTCGGAGGCGAGAAAATCCCGCACCAGCTGGCGGCCCGTGACCCGGCGGTGATGCAGGCACAGCGCGCACAGGAAATCCGCGACCGGCAGGCCGCCCCGTCCCAGGCCGCGCACCGTGATCCCGCCACGCCACGGGCCGCCGCTCACGGCGTGGCTCCGAAGATCGCCGCGTACTGCCCTTCCAGACGCGACCGACCAGGCCTGTCAAGCACGTGCGCCGGTGCCACGCACCAGGCCTCCCCGCAGCCCGGCCGCACCTGCCCCACCGGCTCACGCCCGTACTGCTGGCGGAAGGCGACAGCGCGCGCCTGGTACCGGCGGTTGCCGTGGCAGAGGATCGGCGTGCCGTAGTGGCCGCGGGGACCGGACCATTGGAGGTGGCCGCCGTCGACCGCGGTGGCGTGGGTGGCCCACTTCTGTTCGAGGGTGAGCACACTGGCTGTTTTGGCGGGCGGCAGGGACAGTTCTTCGCGGATGCGGCGGACGCGTTTGGTGGCGGTGTGGAGTTGCCGGCCGATGGCGCGGTCGGAGTGGCCGGTGGCGAGGAGGCGGAGGATGTCGGCGCGGGGGGCGCCCTTTGGTCCGGGCATCAGACGGCGGCTTTCGTGGTGCCGGTGCGGCGGAGCCGGTTGTCGGCGTCCGTGTTGGCCTGCTTGCACGGGTCACACGGCGTCTCACCGAGACGGCGGTGCCGCTGATAGCCCGCCCTGGTGCCGCACTGTGCGCGTTCCTCGTCGTCCGCGATGTGTGCGGGCAGCACGCATCCGGTGAGGTTGCACGTCGTCAGGACCCGACCCACTGGGGTGCGGCCGCGGTCGAGGAGGTAGGCGATCTGTTTCGGGTTGTAGGCGCGGCCCTTGAACGACGGTTTGGACGGTCCGGTCCAGGCGAGGTGTCCGTGGATGATGCGTTTGGTGTTGTCGTCGAAGAGGCTGCGCAGGTCCGTGTACGGCTTCCGCCGGGGCGCCTCGGCGGGGTCGGTCGTCTGCTCGGCCGCCTGTTCCACTGGTGCGGACTTGCGCCGGTTGATCTCTTTCAGTACGGCGCGGCGCTCGTTCGGGCGGAGTCCGGCGCGGATGCCGTGTTCCATGTCGCCGGTTGCGACGGCGTCCCAGAAGCAGGCGCGTGCGACCCAGCAGCGCGCGCATACCTGCTTGGCGCGGTGGATCTCGGTCTCGTCGTTGCCGGGGTGCATGACGTCGGGGTCGACGCCGCGGCAGGCGGCTTGTTTGGCCCACTTGCCGGCCGGTTCGGAGGTGAGGCCGTGGGCGGAAGCGGTGCGCGTCATGCCGGGTCCTCCCCTCGGTGTTCGCGGAGTGCGTCGCGGAATGCGTCACGGACTGCGTCGCGCAGCCAGTCGGCGTCGGTTTCCGGGGCGTCGGCGGGCGGCCCGAGCCGTTCGAACAGGCGTGTCAGGCCCTCGTCGATTGCGGCCGCCGCGTCGTCGGGGCTGGGTGTGGCCCAGATGAGTTCGCATGCGTCGAGGTCGGCGAGGTGCGTGCCGGGGACGTTGTCGTCGGCGGCGGGCGGCAGGCCGACCCGGGCGCGGGCGTCGGCGGTGCGGTCGCGGTTACGGGATTCGCGGACGGCGCGCCGGAGTTGGAGGAAGCAGCATCCGGCGCCGACAGCGGCGAGGACGACGATGGTGCAGACGGTCGGCACACTCACCGGGCCACCGCCTCGGCGAGGCGCCACACACGGATCACGGCGCCCGGCGTCTCGAGCGCGTCGAGGCCTTCGCCGGGGAACACCTTGCGGGCGGTGATCTCGACGATCCTCGAGTCGTCCGCGATGGCCCCCGCGGTGGTGAGGGCGTCGAAGGTGGAGCGGAGGAGCTTGTCGATGTCGCCGCTGTCGCGGGTCGTCGGCCAGGTAACTCGAGTCTTCGGCGCGGAGGCGGGCTTGCGGACGGTGAACACGACCTCGAGCGACAGCGGTCCGTCGAGCGGTGCAGGGGCCGCGCCGGGAGCGGGGCGGCCGCCGTACTCGAGGATGTGGCGGGCGAGCGCCGCTGCTCGAGCGGCGGTGTCGACGGCCTCGCGCCAGGGTGCGACGCGCTTGGACTGCTCGAGCAGGCGGCCCCGGCCGACGTGCCGCTTGCTGCCCTGTGGTGCGGGTCGGTGGTCGGTGACGGTGAACTCGAGGTCCGGGCGGGCCGGTGTCGACCCGGTGGCCGGAGCCTCGCAGATGTGCGTGGTCATGAGTGGGTCCCCCCGATGGTCGTGGTGGTGCGGGTGGGGATCGGGAGGCGGCAGGTCGGGCACACCCAGCCGTCCCCCGTGGGCGTGCCGTGGCCGGGGCAGTGCCGCCAGTCGGGCGCGAACGTCTCCCCGTACTCGGCGTCGAACTCGGCCTCCGCCGTCAGCAACTCGTCCAGCGACACGAGCTCGGCGTCGGCCAGCAGTTCGGCCACACGCCGCGGACCCCTGTGCCGGGCCGGAAGCGGCCACGAGCGGGCCACCATGACCGTGCCGACCGCGACCGCGGTACCAGCGCCGGTGAGGGCGGTCAGGTAGTCGCTCATGACGCCTTCTCCGGGGTCTTGTAGCCGGGCTGCCAGCGACTGCTGTCCTCGATCCGGCGGCCACCGAGGCCGACGGCGTCGTCGTACTTCTTCTGCAGGGTCCTGAGCTGGCGGCGCAGCGCCGGGATGCTGTCCCCGCCGACCGAGGCCTCGTCGAGGTCCGCGCGGAGGCGGACGATGGTGGCGTTGGCTTCGGCCGCGTCACGTCGGGCGGTGGCCTGGATGGCGTCGCGGTCCTTGGCGAACTGGTCCCGCTCGCCCCGCAGCCGGGCGACGTCGGCCCTGAGGCTGGCGGTCTCGGCGTCGTGCTTGCGCTGGAGCTCGGCGAGGATCTGATCGTGTTGGCGGCGGGAGAGCGATGACCGCTTCATGGCGGGTTCTCCGTTCAGGGCTGGTGTGGTGTGCTGGGGGGAGGCCGCCCCGCCTGTTACCGGCGGGCGGGGCGGCCACCTGCGTGCGGGTCAGGCCCTTGATCCGGGTTGCGCTGCCTCGGGCCAGCCGGCCGCGGGCTCGTCGACGAGTTCGCCTTCGATCGGGCCGTCGTCGTCCATGGCGTCGTCGCCGTCGTCGGGGATGTCGGCCTGCGGTTGCGGGAGCGCCGGGGCGAACCCGGTCGGCAACTCGGCGGCGACCTCGGCTTGTGCGCGGAGTTGCTCACGCATGAACTCGGCGGACGTCGGGACCCACTTGGCGAGACGGCGGGCGGCTGTCTTCAGCCACATCGCTTCCTCGTTGGTGTTCCACGGGGAGAACTCGCTGTTGCGGCCGTCGGACTTGGCCTTGGCCTGCATCACCTGGTCGCGGTTGAGGATGACGACCTTGGAGGTGGCGCCGTCCTTCATGACCGCGTACGCGTACACGCCGACGAGGTTGCCGCGGTCGCCGCCGAACCAGTCGACGTCGTGGACGGGGCGCTCGTCGCGGCCGATGACGTAGCGGAACGAGTCCTTGGCGCGGACGGTTTCGACGACGACGGAGGAGACGGCACCGGCCCGGTAGATCAGTTCGATGATGCCCTGGTAGCCGACGATCCCCTTGATGATCTTTTGGCCTCGGTGGGCCTTCGACTTCCGGGGCGTCAGGTAGAACTGCTCAGTGCCGGGCTCCAGGCCGAGGCGGGCCGCGATCTTCAGCTCCCGCAGGAACACGCCGATGTCGGTCTTCGCGGCCTGCTCCAGGTCGCGGTTGCCGCGGATGGCGCCGACGGCGAGGCGGACCCACTGGTCGGCGTTGACGTGGGAGGGAACGAGGGCGGCGTACTCCTCGCGGTACTGCTCGACCATGGCGCCGGGGCCGGCGTCACGGACGGCGACGGCGTTGGAGACGGTGTTGTCGGTCATGCGGCGTTCCTTCGGGTGCGTGCGGGCATGAGGGAGTAGGTGGATCCGTTGCGGACAGTGCGGGTGGCGATACGCCGGCGTTCGCAGACGGCGCGCTGGCTGGTACCGATCGCGTCGAGGAGTTCGCCCTTGCAGGCGGTCAGCTCGTCCTCCGCCACCCAGAAGGCGTCCTGCGCCGCGTGGAAGCGGTCCCGCAGCAGGGTCGGGATCTCGACGTCGACCGGGTCCAGGCCCTCGGGGATCTCACGGATCGCCTGGTAGGTGGCGGAGTGGCCGTCGATGTCCGGGCGCTCGTCGGCGGCGAGGGTGCGCATGAACTCGGCGGCCGCGTCCCGCATGCGCAGGGCGTCGGCGGGGTCGTAGTCGATGACGTACTCGCGGTACTCCGACCCGGCGATCAGGACTGCCACATGGCAGCGGCGCACCCCGATCACGTCCATGTACCAGAGGCATTGGGCGCGGTAGTGGACGGGAATCTCTGCGGTGCCTTCCTTGCCCCATCCCTCGGCGTCGCGGGCGGTCTTGGCCTCCAGCACGGCGTGCGGGACGGGCTGCTCGGGGGTGCAGATCAGTCGGTCCGGGTTGGCGATCTGCCACGGCCGGTCGTGAGCGGCCACGGTGGGCGAGCTTGTGACCTTGAGGTCAGGGTGGAGGCGGGCGAACCGGCGGCAGATCGCAGGCTCGTGCTCCTTGCCCCAGTACATTTCCTCGGACTCCTCGACGGGCCCGATGAGTCCCTTCTTGCGGTGCCAGAGGGAGAACCGGGACTCGTACGGGGACAGGCCCATGACAGCGGCGATCTCGCTGCCGCAGATCCCGGGCGCGCGGGCGGCGTGCCACTCGGGGCTGCCCGGCTCGAACCATCCGAGGACGGTGGGGCCGGCGGCCGGGGCTTGTGCCCCGGCCTGCTCGACGATCGTCATGTGCGTGCTCCTGGGTGTGGTGCGGTGGCGAGGCCGATGAGTCCGACTCCGGCGGCGATGACGCCGGTGGTGGCGGTGGCTTGCCAGCCGTCGAAGGGGCCCCATTGGGCGAAGAGGAGGAGGAAGGCGGTGATGGCCGACCAGTGGGCAACGGCCCGCAGACGGGCGGTCACGAGGCGATCCAGTAGCCGCGGTTGTTGACCGTGCCCGTCTCGACGAGGGCCCCGCGCCGCGTCCACCACTGCAAGTCCTTCCGCGCGGTCGTACGGCACGGACCCCAGCCGGTCGCCTGGTAGAAGCGGTGCGCCTGCCCGGTGGTGTAGCGGCCGCCGACGCGGCGGATCTCAGCGAGGAGACGCTGACGGCGGACGGTGATCTGATCAGCCACGACCGTCACCCGCCTCGGCGGTCCACTGCGGGTAGGAGGAGTCCCACGCGCGCTCCATCCGGCGGGTGCCGTCCGCCCGGTGCAGCCAGCCCCACGCCTCCCGTACTCCGGTCTGCGGGTCGCGGGTGACGTGCTCGCACACGAACCGCAGCCACCTGTCACGCGGGCCGATGCTGGTGTACGAGCGGCCCGGCTCGAAGAACGCGCCGTCGACCAGCTCGTACGTCTCGGCGAGGGCGTCCTCCGCGATCGGGTACAACTCGCCCTGGATACCGCGCACGACGTGCTGCCCGGTCTTCATCCGGACCCACGTGTCGTGGATGGCGTCCCAGACTTTCGCCGTGAACTCCGGGGAGAAGATTTGCTCGCAGCGGTCGGGGAGCAGGAAGTTCCCGCCGGTGAAGTCGATCAGGTCGTCGACGTTGGTACCGGTCCATTGGATGGTGTCGACCACGGTGGGACGCTTCCGGTAACGGACGACACTCATCCCGTCACCCCCGTGTACGCGGGCGTCTGCTGGTAGTCCCGCAGGTGACGCTTGGCGCCCGGCAGCAACTTCCACACGATCGGGCCGTGGCACTTCCGGTACGGGTCGTGCATCCACTCCCGCCGGAACGCTTCCTTCCCGCAGTCCGGGCACGGGATCAGCGGGCCGATCTTCGGCTCGAAGCGGTTGGCCTTGAAGGCTTCCTGCCGCTGGAACTCGTCCGGCCGCTCGAAGTCCAGCGACCCGTCGATGACGTCGGCGTTCTTGAGGGGGATGTCGCAGTAGTCGTCAGCCCAGTAGGCGAGCGCCTGGTCCTCGTTCTCGGCGTCCACCCAGATCACGCGGGTGATGGTCTCCGTGACGACGATCGGGAAGCTGCGCTCCTGCAACCCCCACGCGTTACGCGGCGCGGTGTCGTCGAGGAGTTCCTGCACCTCCCGGTTCGGCTCGGCGGGAACTAGGCGCGGCCAGCGCTGGCCCAGGTAGGCGTGGTCGCCGGGGTGCTTCAGGTCGCGGTCGCAGTCCTGGTAGCTGCCGCCGGGCTTCGGCTCGCCGCACTTCATGCCGCACCGCCCTGGGTGCGCTGCGCGGGAAGGACGGTCGACAGCTTCGGAGCCAGCGCCCCCAGCCGATCCGCGAGCGACGCCACCCCCGCCCCGTACACCGGAAGCTCGAAGCCCAGCGCCGCACACAACTGCTCGACCAGCAGCGCCTCCGGCTCCCACCCGTCGTGCTTGTGGGCGTGCGCGGTCCTGCGGTCCTCCTCGATCTCCGACAAGAGGTCCATCAGGTCCGGGTTGTCGGCGATCGTCTCGATCATCGCGACGAGGTAGTCCGACACGTCGAGCGTCACGCCGGTCGGGATACGACGGACGTACACGCGGTACGGGCCGGTGATCGCCGGGCGACGGAACAGACGGTGCAGGTACAGACGGACGCGGTTCATCGAAGGGCCCCCTTCGGGGAGGTGGTGAGGAGGAGAAGGAGAGCGGCGGCATCCCGGAGCGCTTCACGGGACGCATGCCGGGCGATGTCCCACTCGCGCAGCAGCGGGTACAGGGCCTCGGAGCCGAGCACGCGGGCCAGCAGCGGACGCGGGTCGAAGTCCGTGCGGTGCGCGTCGACCAGCAGGAACCAGAAGACGGAGAACGACGCGTGGACACCGACACCGAGCGACAAGAACGCCGCCCACTCGGCAAGGTCATGGGTCTGGCTCACGAGGCGCCACCGCCGAAGAGGTGGCCGCGCACTGCCCGCTTCAGGTCGTCCCCGTCGAGGAGACGCTCCTCCGGGTCCGCGCCGCCCGTCTCGGGCAGGTCGTGCGAGACCCGGTTCTCGTGATGCAGCCAGGCGTGAAACTCCGGCTCCGGCTCCACGAGCATCCGCCACGCCACACGACGGGCCGGATCCGACTCCGCCGCCGCACGCTCGGCGAACGACACAGAAGGCGCCGGAACCACATCCGCCGACCCGACAATCCCCACCGCCGCCAACTCAGCCAGCGACACCAGCAGAAACTCCGGGCACCGGCACGAGCCCTCCACCGCATACAAGCCACGGCCATCCGACGTCACCGCACGCCGCACCCAACACGCGTCCTTCGTGTTCACGAACCGCGGATCGCGCGTCTCCGGGGCGCTCACGCCGCCACCCCGCCCTCAACAGCGGCCGACTCCAGCAGCGTCACAGCCTCCTCGGCCGTACGCCCCAGCACGTCACCCCACTCGTCCACATGCGACTCCAGCGAGAAGATGTCGCCGAACTCCGGGCCGCCGTCCAACCGCAGCGCCAACCGGGCGATCGCCGAATCGGCCAGCAGCGACGGGGTGTGCGGGTCACCCGACACCGCGCACTTCACGGCGGCCACGATCGACATCGGCCGCAGGAAGTGCGGGATGCACATCTCCCGGTCGAACGGGTCGGGCAGGTAGTCGCCCTGGTAGTGGCCGTTCGCCGCGATGATGCGGGCCGCCTTACGGAACACCGCCGACAACGGGCTCCGACGCGGCAACGGCGGCTTGGGCAGCGACCTGACCTCGCTGCTGGTCTGCAAGACTGTGGCCATCTGAGGCCTCTCTTTCTCTGTGTGTAGGGGTCGCCGATCGCTGGGCCGTCATCCGGGCAAGGGGGCGGCCCTTCGGCGTTTGATGAGGTCAGGCGGCCTTCGAAGGCGACACCGGCGGAGCGGTACGAGCCGACGCGAACAGCGCCCGCAACTGCTCCCGAACCTCCGGGCTAAGAGGAGGCGCAGCGTCGACGATCTGACGGGCCCTCGCGATAGCCGCCGGCCCGAGCAGTCGTTCCGCCTTCTCGCGGGAGAACTCCGGTTCCGCGCTCATGCGGAGACCGCGGCGAGGTGGTCGAGTTCGACCGGCGCTTCGACGGTGCGGCCGGTGTGGGCCCAGAGAACGAGGAGGTCCACTCCAAGCCGTTTGGCAATTGCCAGTGCCTCGGAGTAAAGGGACTTCTCGCGGCGTCCGTTGCGCAGGGCATCGATTTTGCTGGGGTGGCATCCGGCTGCGTCGGCGAGTTCTCGGACGCTGACTTCGCGCCCGTCTCCGGTGCGCTCCATGAGCATGACCAGGAGGTCGCGGCTCACGAGGACCATGTATTCCTGCTGGGGGCGCACGTATCTACCTCCGTAGACGTGGTGTGCGTTTCCGTGAACAAGACCGACAGTACACGTCTGTAGACGGGGTGTCTACGGAAACGCACAGTGCAGTGAGATTCGGTCGTCACGCCCGGAGGGGATAGCGCGGAAGGGGTGTTTCCGTAGACACTCTGTGCAGGGTTACGCACGGTTGCGTCCGCTGACCTGGCATTTGATCAGTGATCAAAAGCCGTAACGTAGACATCAGGCGTCACGCCAAAGCCAGCGAAGGGGCACAATGCACGCCATGACTGAGCAGCGGACAGACTTCGCCGACCTGCTGAAGGCTCGGCGCGCCGAGCTCGGCAAGAGCCTGCGCGAGATGGAAAAGCTCTGCATCGACCCCGACAGCGGCGAGCAGGCCAAGTTCGGCTGGCTCTCCAAGGTCGAACTCGGTAAGCCGGTTGACCCACCTAAGGTGGAACGGCTGAAGGCTCTCAAGGCCGGCTATGGGCTCCCCTTGAAGGAGCTCCAGCGCGCGGCCGCCCTTCAGTTCCTCGGCTATGACCCGGCTGCCGACGCGTCGGTCGTGTGGAGTGGTGATCTCACGACCCGTCTGATCGTCGCGCGCGCCGAGGAGATGACGGAGGAGGAGCGGCAGCAGTTCGCCGCCATCGCAGAAACCTTTGCCCGCAGGCGTACGCAGAGTGACGGTAAGTCGGGCGAATAGTACGACTTTCTGTTACCCGCTGATTCTCTCTGGTCACAGGCTGATCGGTGTGACACAGTCGGTGATCCGCCTGGGGGGCGCAAAGGGATCACCTCAGCTGGGCGCTCGTACACATGAGCGAGCGCCTGGCTGTGAGTAGGGAGGCGAGCGCGAATGGCGGACGAGGGAACCCGGCAGGGTGACGATGAGTCACAAGAGGAACGGCCGCAGCCGGAGATCCGGATGGAACTGGTCGGCAGCCTCCCTGGCGGGCGAGTCATCGCAGGAGTGCAGCAGGAAGGTTCCTTCACCTTGCTCGCATCCAAGGAGCATGTGAGCGAGCAGGCCAGGGATGAGCTGGTCGAGCTGTTCCAGCGGATCGTGCGAGAGGGCTGGTGGCCGCAGGACTGGCCCGACGCCAACTGACTCCACCCAACCCCCCACACTTTGAAGCCGCAGGCACACAGCCTGCGGCTTTAAAACTGCCTTTCACCGGGCTTCGACCTGGCGGTGGCCTGCGCGGTCCTGGGCGCCTCCGAGCGGATCGATCCGCGGGTGTTGTCCGACATCGTGATGATCGGAGAACTGGGACTCGACGGCCGGGTCCGGCCGGTGCGGGGCATCCTGCCCGCGGTGCTGGCCGCTGCCGAGGCCGGATACGAGCAGGTGGTGGTGCCGGAGTGCGCGGCCGCGGAGGCCTCGCTGGTGCCCGGTGTCTCGGTACTGGGTGTGCGCACCCTGCGGCAGTTGATCGCCGTGCTCACTGATGAACCCGTGCCGGACGAGGAGACCGACGAGGGGCGCCCGGACCCGCTCATGGCGGGACTCCGCCTTCCGGGCACCGGGGCGGCCACCGGCATGCACACGTCGGGAGCCGCGCAGCAGGATCAGGGGCATGACCTCGCCGATGTCGTCGGTCAGCTCGCGGCCCGGACCGCCGTGGAGGTCGCCGCGGCAGGCGGACACCACGTCTTCCTGGAGGGGCCGCCGGGGGCGGGAAAGACGATGCTCGCCGAACGGCTGCCGACCGTCCTGCCCAAGCTGGCGAGGGAGGAGTCGCTCGAGGTCACGGCGGTCCACTCGATCGCCGGTCTGCTGCCGCCGGGGAAGCCATTGGTCGACGACGCACCCTACTGTGCCCCTCACCACTCGGCCACGATGCAGTCCCTGGTCGGCGGGGGGCAGGGCGTCGCACGCCCCGGAGCGGTCTCTCTCGCCCACCGCGGAGTGCTCTTCCTCGACGAGACGCCTGAGTTCAGCAGCCAGGCCCTGGACGCGTTGCGGCAGCCGCTGGAGGCGGGTCACGTCGTGATCGCGCGCAGCGCGGGAGTGGTCCGGTTCCCGGCGAAGTTCCTGATGGTCCTCGCCGCGAATCCCTGCCCCTGTGGTCGGTTCTCGCGGACGGACGACCTGTGCGAGTGCCCACCCGCGTCGATCCGCCGCTACCAGGCCCGACTCTCCGGTCCGCTGCTGGACAGGGTCGACCTGCGGGTCGAGGTCGACCGGGTGACCCGGAGGGAACTCGCCGGGCGGGGGGCCCGGGGCGAGTCCACGGTGACGGTGGCCGACCGTGTGCGCTCGGCGAGGGAACGGGCGGCCGAACGCCTGCTGGGCACACCCTGGCGGACGAACAGCGAGGTACCGGGGCGCGAACTGCGCAGCCGATGGCATCCCGCCCCGGGCGCGATGGACGAGGCCGAGCGGTGCCTGGAGCGGGGTGTGCTGACCGCACGCGGCCTCGACCGGGTGCTCCGGGTCGCCTGGACCATCGCCGACCTCGTCGGCCATGACCGCCCTGACGCGACGGACGTCAACCTGGGTCTGCAACTGCGCACCGGGGTCCCGCGCGGGGTGCCGATGGCGATCGGCGCGCTGACGTGATGCCCGAGGCGCGCGGTCCGTCGGCGGGCACGCCGTGACGGGCGAGGGAGGGGCACCGGACGGCGAGCGGCTCGACCGGGCCTTTCTGGCCCGTGTCCTCGAACCCGGCGACGAACTGGGCGGGCGATGGTTGCGGGAGTACGGAGCCCGGGAAGTGGTGCGGAGGCTCTCCGAGGGCGGGCGACCACTGCCGAAGGCCTCCGAGAAGCGGTGGGCGGGCCTGTGCGCCCGAGCCGGACGCGCCGATCCCGCGGGCGACCTCGCACAGGCGCGGGACGCCGGAGTCCGCTTCCTCGTCCCCGGGGACGGGGAGTGGCCCGGGCAGCTCGATGATCTCGGGGACGGGCGGCCTGTGGGGCTGTGGGTGCGGGGGACGGCGAATGTGCGGATGTGGGCCCTGCGGTCGGTGGCCGTCGTGGGCGCGCGGGCCTGCACGGAGTACGGGGCGCACATGGCGGCGACACTGGGCGCGGGGCTGGCCGAGCGGGGGTGGGTGGTGGTGTCCGGGGGCGCGTACGGCGTGGACGGCGCCGCGCACCGGGGCGTGCTCGGGGCCGGCGGGGCGACCGTCGCCGTGCTGGCCTGCGGGGTCGACCGGCCCTATCCCCGAGGGCATGTCCAGCTGATCGGCAGGATCGCGGAACAGGGCCTCGTGGTGGGGGAGTTGCCGCCGGGGGAGCACCCGACGCCGAGCCGGTTCATCCTGCGCAACCGGGTCATCGCCGCGCTCACCAGGGGAACCGTGGTCGTGGAGGCGGCCCACCGCAGCGGCGCGCTGGTCACGGCCCGGGCGGCACAGCGGCTGGGCCGGTTCACCATGGGGGTGCCGGGCCCCGCCACCTCGGCGCTCTCGGCCGGCGTGCACGACCTGCTGCGGGGCGACGCCGTCCTCGTCTCAGACGCCGCCGAAGTCGTCGAGCTGGTGGGTGACATGGGCGAGCTGGCGCCCGACCGCCGGGGCCCCGTTCTCCCCCGTGACCTGCTGGAACCCGACGCGCGGCAGGTGCTGGCCGCCCTGCCGGCGCGAGGGGCCGCGGCACCCGAGGAGGTCGCGCGCGGCGCCGGCACGACCGTGGACGACGCGGTCGGGAGACTGTACGAACTGCGCGCACTCGGTTACGTCGAACGACACGGCGACGGCTGGAAGTTGACACGCCAGGCGATGATCTCCGTCTCGCCCGATCGGAGGACGGGTTGACGAAGCCTGTTCGGCCGTCCGGGGGAACGCCGACGGCCTTACGGTTCCCGGCAGTTGGCGCGCCCGATCGCATCCGCACCGCGAAGGCCGCGACCCGGCGGCGCGTCCAGCGGAACGTATCTGCGCACCGGCGATCGCTCGGCCTTCGCGCACTGCGACTCCTCAGTCACGCTACGCTCACGAGGATTCCGACTCAGGACAGGCAACTCGACATCAGACCGACAGCTCACCCAGGCATCCCCAGTTCACGGCAGAACGGCACAAGGCGACGAATGCCCCAGCACACCTCCGGGTCTGACCGGGCGGCGGTACCCACCGCCGCTCGCGGCACCGTGCGCCCACCCGCCCCCTCGACACTCGACGAGCTGTGGCGGACGTACAAGACGACGGGCGACGACCGGCTGCGCGAGCAGCTGATCCTGCACTATTCACCGCTGGTGAAGTACGTGGCGGGCCGGGTGAGCGTCGGCCTGCCGACCAACGTCGAACAGGCGGACTTCGTCTCCTCCGGGGTCTTCGGGCTCATCGACGCGATCGAGAAGTTCGACATCGACCGCGAGATCAAGTTCGAGACGTACGCGATCACCCGGATCCGGGGCGCCATGATCGACGAACTGCGCGCCCTGGACTGGATCCCCCGGTCGGTGCGGCAGAAGGCCCGCAACGTCGAGCGGGCCTACGCCACGCTGGAGTCGCGGCTCAGACGCACGCCGAGCGAGGGCGAGGTCGCCGCCGAGATGGGTATCGCGGTCGACGAACTCCACTCGGTCTTCAGCCAGTTGTCGCTGGCCAATGTGGTGGCGCTGGAGGAGCTGCTGCATGTCGGGGGCGAGGGCGGCGACCGGCTGAGCCTGATGGACACGCTGGAGGACACCGCCGCCGACAATCCGGTCGAGGTCGCCGAGGACCGGGAGCTGCGACGGTTCCTGGCGCGGTCCATCAACACGCTGCCGGAGCGGGAGAAGACCGTCGTGACGCTCTACTACTACGAGGGGCTCACCCTCGCGGAGATCGGGAACGTGCTGGGGGTGACCGAGAGCCGGGTGAGTCAGATCCACACGAAGTCGGTGCTGCAGCTGCGGGCGAAGCTGGCGAGTTTCGGCCGTTGACCGCCACGATCCGGCCGGATGCCGAAAGGGGGCCGGGCGGGGACGGAGGCAGAGGCTGGCCGGGTACGGAGGCAGGGGCAGGGCGGGGCTCGCCGGGGGCTCGTGGGTGGAAGGCACTCCCGTGGGTGGCGGTCCGTCCGTACAGTGGATGACGTGCCAAGGATTCGAGCGGCCTCCGTGGCCGAGCACAGGTCGATGCAGCGAGCCGCCCTGCTGGACGCGGCTCGCTCGCTGTTGTCCGAGGGCGGGACGGAGGCGCTGACGTTCCCCGCGCTCGCCGAGCGCACGGGGCTGGCGAGGTCGTCCGTGTACGAGTACTTCCGGTCACGGGCCTCCGTGGTCGAGGAGCTGTGCGAGGTCGACTTTCCCGTGTGGGCGGCGGAGGTCGAGGCGGCGATGGCCGCGGTCGAGCGGCCCGAGGACAAGGTCGAGGCGTACGTCCGCAAACAGTTGGAGCTGGTCGGGGACCGGCGGCACCGGGCCGTGGTGGCGATCTCGGCGAGCGAGCTGGACGCCGGCGCACGGGAGAAGATCCGGGCAGCGCACGGTGGGCTCGTCGCGATGATCGTGGAAGCCCTGGCGGACCTCGGGCAGGGGGAACCCCGGCTGGGGGCGATGCTGTTGCAGGGGGTCGTCGACGCAGCTGTGCGGCGTATCGAGCTCGGGGCCGCGGAGGACCCCTCCGCGATCACGGAGGCGGCCGTGGGCATGGCGCTGCGGGGTGTGCGGGGCTGAGACCGCGCCGCCCGGCACCCGACCCCGCCTCGCTCGTCCAAGGGGCAGCCGGGATGGCTACGCAGGCACCGGCAGCAGGCGTGACGGGCCCCTTCGGAGGAGCCAGGGCGGGAGCAGCGTGAGCGGGTCCAGGTAGGTGTCCCCTCTGCGCAGTCCCCAGTGGAGGCATGCCGTCGGGCAGTGGGAAGGGGTGGCCTCCAGGGTGCCCAGGGGTGTCCCCGTCGTCACCTCGTCGCCCTTCTTCACGGAGGTCCGGACGGGCTCGTAGGTCGTGCGCAGGGGCGAGTCGCCCGTGCCGGTCAGTTCGACCGAGACGACTCCTCGGCCCGCCACCCGGCCCGCGAACGCGACGTGGCCCGGTGCCACCGCGCGGACCGGGGACCCGGCCGGCGCGGCGAGATCGACGCCTCGATGGCCCCGGGCGTACGGGGTCGGCGGGGGCTCCCAGCCCCGCGCCACCAGGGGGCGCAGCCCGACGGGCCAGACGCGGGCCACGGCGGGGACCGGCTCCTCGGCCGCAGGCGGTGCCGGGGCGGCGGCGGCCCGTCCCGGAGCCGCGCGGGGTGCCGTCGTCCAGGCCGTGAGCAGCAGCGCCGACATCAGGCACAGCAGCAGGGCGGGCCATGTGCGGGCACGTCGTGGGGGTGTGCCCCCGTGAGTCATCTCGTCGGACATGGGGGAAGCGTCCCGCGAGTGGCGCGATCATGGCCGGGATCTGTGGAGTACTCGTCGGTTGTGGATATCGGCGTCACCCGGGGCCTCGCGGGTCCCGTACACTTCTGGTGGCGATCCGGGTCACCGGGTCGACTTCGCACGCCCCGGTACGAGGTCCGTCAGATTCGTCGGACGGTCCGTATCAGCGCCCCTCGGTCCTTCGTGGCAACGGCGCATCGCGGGCGTCAGGCGCGGGAGCCGTCCGGTTCTCGCGGCACAACCGAGAAATTCAAGGAGAACGGCCATGGCCGTCGTCACGATGCGGGAGCTGCTGGAAAGCGGCGTCCACTTCGGTCACCAGACCCGTCGCTGGAACCCGAAGATGAAGCGCTTCATCTTCACCGAGCGCAACGGCATCTACATCATCGACCTGCTCCAGTCGCTGTCGTACATCGACCGCGCCTACGAGTTCGTCAAGGAGACCGTCGCCCACGGCGGCACGGTCATGTTCGTCGGCACGAAGAAGCAGGCGCAGGAGGCCATCGCCGAGCAGGCCACCCGCGTCGGCATGCCCTACGTCAACCAGCGCTGGCTGGGCGGCATGCTCACCAACTTCTCGACCGTCTACAAGCGTCTGCAGCGCCTCAAGGAGCTCGAGCAGATCGACTTCGAGGACGTCGCCGCGTCGGGTCTGACCAAGAAGGAGCTTCTCGTGCTCTCGCGCGAGAAGGCCAAGCTGGAGAAGACCCTCGGCGGTATCCGCGAGATGCAGAAGGTGCCCAGCGCCGTCTGGATCGTGGACACCAAGAAGGAGCACATCGCGGTCGGCGAGGCCCGGAAGCTCAACATCCCGGTCGTCGCCATCCTCGACACCAACTGCGACCCCGACGAGGTCGACTACAAGATCCCCGGCAACGACGACGCGATCCGCTCCGTCACGCTGCTCACCCGTGTGATCGCCGACGCGGTCGCCGAGGGTCTCATCTCCCGCTCCCGTGTCGCCACCGAGGGCAAGGGCGACAAGGCCGCGGGCGAGCCGCTGGCCGCCTGGGAGCGCGACCTGCTCGAGGGCGAGAAGAAGGCCGACGAGGCGCCGGCCGCCGCTGAGGCTCCGGCTGCCGCCGAGGCCCCCGCCGAGGCTCCGGCCGAGGCCGTTGCCGAGGCTCCCGCCGAGGAGGCTCCGGCTGCCGCCGAGGCTCCGGCCGCGGACGCCGAGCAGGCCTGACCTTCACGGTCGTAGAGCTGTCGGGATGACGGCGGGTGGCGCCGAACGCGCCACCCGCCGTTCACCCACAGCCCGTAGATCTTCGGCGGGCGCCCGCCCTACGAGCGGCGGCGGACGCCGACTTCGAGACTTCGAACTCCGAGAAGAGATTCACAGATCATGGCGAACTACACCGCCGCCGACGTCAAGAAGCTCCGCGAGCTCACCGGCGCCGGCATGATGGACTGCAAGAAGGCGCTGGACGAGGCCGAGGGCAACGTCGACAAGGCCGTCGAGGCCCTGCGCATCAAGGGCCAGAAGGGCGTCGCCAAGCGCGAGGGCCGCTCCGCCGAGAACGGCGCCGTGGTCTCCGTCATCGCCGACGACAACACCTCCGGTGTCCTCGTCGAGCTGAAGTGCGAGACGGACTTCGTCGCCAAGGGCGAGAAGTTCCAGGCCGCCGCGAACGCCATCGCCGCCCACGTCGCCGCGACCTCCCCGGCCGACCTCGACGCGCTGCTCGCCTCCGAGATCGAGGCCGGCAAGACCGTCCAGGCGTACGTCGACGAGGCCAACGCCAACCTCGGCGAGAAGATCGTCCTCGACCGCTTCGCGCAGTTCGCCGACGGCTTCGTCTTCGCCTACATGCACCGCACCATGCCCGACCTGCCCCCGCAGATCGGTGTCCTGGTCGAGCTCGACAAGGCCGACGCCGACGTCGCCAAGGGTATCGCCCAGCACATCGCCGCCTTCGCGCCCAAGTACCTCTCCAAGGAGGACGTGCCGGCCGAGGTCGTCGAGTCCGAGCGCCGCGTCGCCGAGGAGACCACCCGCGCCGAGGGCAAGCCCGAGGCCGCCCTGCCGAAGATCGTCGAGGGTCGCCTCAACGGCTTCTTCAAGGACGCCACGCTGCTCGGCCAGCCCTACGCGCTGGACAACAAGAAGTCCGTCCAGAAGGTCCTGGACGAGGCCGGTGTCACCCTGAAGCGCTTCACGCGCATCAAGGTCGGCATCTGAGTCCGTTACGCGACCAGCGCCCGGCCCCGATAGGGTCGAGTGCAGTCGTTCGCGTACGCCGCCCCGTGCGCGCGTGACGCGATACGGACGACAGCAGATCTGACGAGGAGGCCATTGCCGCGCATGGGATGCGAACACCACCCCACCGGCAATGGCCTTCTTCGTATGTGCGACACGTGAAGAGGCGAGATCCCATGACCACCAAGCCCCAGAAGAGCGACGACGGCAAATTGAGCGGCCGGTTTCTGCTGAAGCTGTCCGGAGAGGCGTTCTCCGGGGGCGGTGGCCTCGGCGTCGACCCCGACGTGGTGCACGCGATCGCCCGTGAGATCGCGGCGGTCGTACGCGACGGCGCGGAGATCGCCGTCGTCATCGGCGGCGGCAACTTCTTCCGCGGCGCCGAACTCCAGCAGCGCGGCATGGACCGGGCCCGCTCCGACTACATGGGCATGCTCGGCACCGTCATGAACTGCCTCGCCCTCCAGGACTTCCTGGAGAAGGAGGGTATCGACAGCCGCGTCCAGACCGCCATCACCATGGGCCAGGTCGCCGAGCCGTACATCCCGCTGCGCGCCGTGCGCCACCTGGAGAAGGGCCGTGTGGTCATCTTCGGCGCCGGTATGGGCATGCCCTACTTCTCCACCGACACCACCGCCGCCCAGCGCGCCCTGGAGATCGACGCCGAGGCGCTGCTGATGGGCAAGAACGGTGTGGACGGGGTCTACGACTCCGACCCCAAGACCAACCCGGACGCGGTCAAGTTCGACTCCCTCGGCTACGGCGAGGTCATCACCCGCGAGTTGAAGGTCGCCGACGCCACCGCGATCACGCTCTGCCGTGACAACAAGCTCCCGATCCTCGTGTTCGAGCTTCTCAAGGAGGGCAATATCGCGCGGGCCGTCAAGGGTGAGAAGATCGGCACTCTCGTGGGTGATCAGGGAAGCCGGGCCTGACCGGGTCCTTCCCCTGCCCGGGGGACGGAGCCTGACCGGGGGATGGACAATGTCCTGCCGGTCGGGAACCGTGCAGGAACAAGACGCGACGCAGCCGGCCGCCGACCTGACCAAGAACAGCTGCCGGGCCTACTCAAGACACGCAGGAGCAAGTGGTGATCGAAGAGACCCTCCTCGAGGCCGAGGAGAAGATGGAGAAGGCCGTCGTGGTCGCCAAGGACGACTTCGCCGCGATCCGCACCGGTCGTGCGCACCCGGCGATGTTCAACAAGATCGTGGCCGACTACTACGGCGCACTGACGCCGATCAACCAGCTCGCCTCGTTCTCGGTGCCGGAGCCGCGCATGGCCGTGGTGACCCCGTTCGACAAGACCGCCCTGCGCAACATCGAGCAGGCGATCCGCGACTCCGACCTCGGCGTCAACCCGAGCAACGACGGCAACATCATCCGGGTGGTGTTCCCCGAGCTGACCGAGGAGCGCCGCCGCGACTACATCAAGGTCGCCAAGAGCAAGGCGGAGGACTCCAAGGTGTCCATCCGCTCGGTCCGCCGCAAGGCCAAGGACGCGATCGACAAGCTCGTCAAGGACGGCGAGGTCGGCGAGGACGAGGGCCGCCGTGCGGAGAAGGAGCTCGACGACACCACCGCGAAGTACGTCGCCCAGGTGGACGAGCTGCTCAAGCACAAGGAAGCGGAGCTCCTCGAGGTCTGATGAACGACTCTTCCTGGGGAGCGCCGCCACAAGCCGGGTACTGGGCGCCGACCGACCGGGGACCTGTCCAGGGGCATGCCCCGGCGGGTCCCACGTACGATGCGCCTGAGGCCCAGCAGACTCGCCCCATGCCCATCGTGCCCGACGTACCCGCGCATGGCGGGAACCAGGACGACGACCGGGGGGCCGCTCGGCAGGCCGGTCCCCCGTTCCGTGACGAGATGCCGTCGGCGCAGCCCCACGGGGCCGCGCCGCAGAAGCCGGAGCCCATGCCCGACGCCCCGCAGCCCGCCCCGCAGAAGAAGAGCGCGGGCCGTGACCTGGGCGCCGCCATAGGGGTCGGCGTCGCGCTCGGCGCGGTCATCGTCGCGTCGCTGTTCATCGTCAAGGCCGCGTTCGTCGGCGTCATAGCGGTCGCCGTCGTCGTCGGTCTGTGGGAGCTCACCTCGCGCCTGCAGGAACGCAAGGGCATCAAGGCGCCCCTCGTGCCGCTGGCGGTCGGCGGTGCCGCCATGGTCGTCAGCGGATACGTGCGCGGGCCGGAGGGCGCGTGGGTGGCCATGGCGCTCACCGCGCTCGCCGTCCTCGTCTGGCGGATGACCGAACCACCGGAGAACTACCTCAAGGACGTCACCGCGGGGGTCTTCGCGGCCTTCTACGTGCCGTTCCTGGCCACGTTCGTCGCGCTCATGCTCACCGCCGACGACGGGCCGCAGCGGGTCCTGGTGTTCCTGCTGCTGACCGTCGTCAGCGACACGGGCGCGTACGCCGTGGGCTGGCGGTTCGGCACGCACAAGCTCGCGCCGCGCATCAGCCCCGGCAAGACCCGGGAGGGGCTGCTCGGCGCGATCGCCTTCGCCATGGTCGCGGGCGCGCTGCTCATGGAGTTCGTCATCGACGACGGCGCCTGGTGGCAGGGCCTGCTCCTGGGCCTCGCCGTCGCGGCCAGCGCCACGCTGGGCGACCTCGGCGAGTCCATGATCAAGCGGGACCTCGGCATCAAGGACATGGGCACGCTCCTGCCGGGCCACGGCGGCATCATGGACCGCCTGGACTCCCTCCTCCCGACCGCCCCGGTGGTCTGGCTCCTGCTGGTGCTCTTCGTGGGCTCCGGCTGATCCGACCGCCCGCGCCCGCACGCGCCGCACACGGGCCCTCGTCCTGGTTCTCCGGGGCGGGGGCCCGCGCCCGTGCTCCCGCGCCTTCCTGACGGGGACGGGTCACCCGAGTTGATCTGCGACACTGGGTGGGTTATGCCGAAGCCCGGAGAACTCACATTCGTCGCCCCCCGCGGAGCCAAGAAGCCGCCGCGGCATCTTGCTGATCTTTCGCCTGCTGAGCGGAAGGAGGCTGTTGCCGCGATCGGGGAGAAGCCGTTTCGTGCCAAGCAGCTGTCGCAGCACTACTTCGCGCGGTTCGCGCACGACCCGGAGCAGTGGACCGACATCCCCGCGGGTGCGCGGACGAAGCTGCGGGAGGCGCTGCTTCCGGAGCTGATGACCGTCGTGCGGCATCTGTCGACGGACCAGGAGACCACGCGCAAGACGCTGTGGCGGCTGTTCGACGGGACGCTCGTCGAGTCCGTGCTGATGCGGTACCCGGACCGGGTGACGATGTGCATCAGCTCGCAGGCCGGGTGCGGGATGAACTGCCCGTTCTGCGCCACCGGACAGGCCGGGCTCGACCGGAACCTGTCCACCGCCGAGATCGTGCATCAGATCGTCGACGGGATGCGGGCGCTCCGGGACGGGGAGATCCCCGGTGGGCCCGCTCGGCTCTCCAACATCGTCTTCATGGGGATGGGCGAGCCGCTCGCCAACTACAACCGTGTCGTCGGGGCGATCAGGCGGCTGACCGATCCGGAGCCGGACGGGCTCGGGCTGTCGCAGCGCGGGATCACCGTGTCGACGGTCGGGCTGGTGCCCGCCATCCACCGGTTCTCCGACGAGGGCTTCAAGTGCCGGCTCGCCATCTCCCTGCACGCCCCGGACGACGAGCTGCGTGACACGCTCGTCCCCGTGAACACCCGGTGGAAGGTGCGCGAGGTCCTGGACGCCGGGTGGGAGTACGCGGCGAGGTCAGGGCGCCGGCTGTCCATCGAGTACGCGCTGATCCGGGACATCAACGACCAGGCGTGGCGCGGTGACCGGCTCGGCCGGCTGCTCAGGGGCAAGCCGGTGCACGTCAACCTGATCCCGCTGAACCCGACCCCGGGCTCCAAGTGGACCGCCTCCCGGCCCGAGGACGAGAAGGCGTTCGTCGAGGCCATCGCCGCCCACGGCGTGCCGGTGACCGTCCGGGACACCCGGGGGCAGGAGATCGACGGGGCGTGCGGTCAGCTCGCGGCGACCGAGAGGTAGTCTGAGACCCGTACGTACATATTCATATTCCGACAGGGGAGCGCCACAGCGCTGAGAGTGCGGCATCCGGGCCGCAGACCCTCTGAACCTCGCCCAGGTCATTCTGGGTAGGAAGTTCGGTCATCACTCAAGCTGTTGCGCCCTGCCCGGGAGCCTTCGGAACGCCGAGAGCCCCGGGCAGGGCCGCGTCTCTTCCTGGTCACCTCCAGGAGGAATGAATCCAGTGGGCATCACCATCACCAGGAGAGCGACGGTTCTCGCCGTCGGCCTCGGGCTCGTCACCCTGTCCGCGTGCGGTTCGTCGGGGGACGACGCCGGTTCCGGCGGTTCCGGCGGCTCCAAGACCGTCACCCTCGTCAGCCACGGCTCCTTCGCCTACTCCAAGGACGTGCTGAAGGCCTTCGAGAAGGAGTCCGGGTACCAGGTCAAGGTGCTCAAGAGCGGCGACGCGGGGCAGGCCGTCAACCAGGCGATCCTGACCAAGGACAACCCGCAGGGCGACGTCTTCTTCGGCGTCGACAACACGCTGCTCTCCCGCGCGCTCGACAACGGCCTCTTCCAGCCGTACGAGGCGAAGGGGCTCGACAAGGTCGGCGCCGAGTACCAGTTGGACAAGGACGAGCACCGGGTCACGCCCATCGACTCCGGTGACATCTGCGTCAACTACGACAAGGCCTACTTCGCCGAGAAGAAGATCGAGCCGCCCAGGACCTACGCCGATCTGATCAAGCCCGAGTACAAGGATCTCCTCGTCACCGAGAACGCCTCCACCTCCTCGCCGGGGCTCGGCTTCCTGCTCGGCTCGGCCGCGGAGTTCGGCGACGACGGCTGGGAGGGCTACTGGGGGAAGCTCAAGGCCAACGGCGTGAAGGTCGTCGACGGCTGGGAGCAGGCGTACTACCAGGAGTTCTCCGGGTCGACGGACGGCAAGAAGGCCGGCGGTGACCGGCCGCTCGTCGTGTCGTACGCCTCCTCGCCGCCCGCCGAGGTCGTCTACGCGAAGCCGCGGCCGAAGACCGCGCCGACCGGGGTCGCCGAGGGCACCTGCTTCCGGCAGATCGAGTTCGCGGGGCTGCTGAGCAACGCGAAGAACGCCGAGGGCGGCAAGGCGCTGATCGACTTCCTGATCTCGAAGCGGTTCCAGGAGGACATGCCGCTCAACATGTTCGTCTACCCGGTGGTCGAGGGGGCGTCCGTGCCCGCCGAGTTCACCGAGTACGGGCCCGCGGCGAAGGACCCCGAGACCATGGCGCCGGAGAAGATCGCCGAGAACCGCGACCAGTGGGTCAAGTCGTGGACCTCCCTCGTACTGAAGTAGCGAAGTCGTCGTCCGAGACCGTGCCGCGCGGCCCCCGTCGAACGGGGGGCGCGGCCCGGCTCGGGCTCATGGCGGTGCCCGTCGCGTT
This sequence comes from Streptomyces caniscabiei, assembly GCF_014930365.1. Taxonomy (GTDB): domain Bacteria; phylum Actinomycetota; class Actinomycetes; order Streptomycetales; family Streptomycetaceae; genus Streptomyces; species Streptomyces caniscabiei. The sequence goes on from NZ_JABXWI010000010.1 coordinate 314,298, forward strand.
CTTCGCCGTGTTCTTCGCCTATCCCGTCGCGGCGATCGTCGCCCGGGGGCTCAAGGCCGACGGGAGCTGGGACCTCGGGCGGATCGGGGAGGTGCTGGGGGACGCGGGGATCCGGCACGTGCTCTGGTTCACCACCTGGCAGGCGCTCGTCTCGACCGCGCTCACGCTGCTGATCGCGCTCCCCGGCGCATATGTGTTCGCGCGCTTCGATTTCCGGGGCAAGGACGTGCTGCGGGCGGTCGTGACCGTGCCGTTCGTCCTGCCGACCGTGGTCGTCGGTACGGCGTTCCTGGCCCTCGTCGGGCGCGGCGGGCTCTTCGACGAACTGTGGGGCCTGCGGCTGGACACCACGGTCTGGGCGATCCTCCTCGCTCATGTGTTCTTCAACTACGCGGTCGTCGTCCGGACCGTCGGCGGCCTGTGGGCGCAGCTCGACCCGCGGCAGGAGGAGGCCGCGCGGATGCTCGGGGCGTCTCCGTTCGCCGCCTGGCGGAAGGTGACGCTCCCCGCGCTCGGGCCCGCGGTGGCCGCCGCCACGCTGATGGTCTTCCTTTTCACCTTCACCTCGTTCGGGGTGGTGCAGATCCTCGGCGGACCGACCTTCTCCACGCTGGAGGTGGAGATCTACCGGCAGACCTCGGAGATCTTCGACCTGTCCACGGCCGCCGTGCTGACGCTGGTCCAGTTCGTCGCGGTCGGGCTGATCCTCGCCGTGCACGCGTGGACCGTACGGCGGCGGGAGACCGCCCTGCGCCTGGTGGACGCCTCGCTCACCGCCCGGCGACCGCGCGGGGCGGGGCAGTGGGCGCTGCTGGGCGCGGTCCTCGTGACCGTCGTCGTACTGATCCTGCTGCCGTTGGGCGTGCTGGTGGAGCGGTCGCTGGACGCGCCAGGCTTCGGCTACTACAAGGCGCTGACCAGCGACGAGAGCGGGATCTTCCTGGTCGCGCCGATCGAGGCGGTCGGAAACTCGCTCCGCTACGCGGCCGCCGCGACCGTCATCGCCCTGCTCGTCGGCGGACTCGCCGCCGCCGCGCTCACCCGCCGCGCGGGCCGTCTGGTCCGGGGCTTCGACGCGCTGCTGATGCTGCCGCTCGGGGTGTCCGCGGTGACCGTCGGCTTCGGGTTCCTGATCGCGCTGGACGAGCCGCCGCTGGACCTGCGGTCGTCCTGGATCCTGGTGCCGCTCGCCCAGGCCCTCGTCGGCGTCCCCTTCGTCGTGCGGACCATGCTGCCCGTGCTGCGCGCGGTGGACGAGCGGCTGCGGGAGGCCGCGGCCGTGCTCGGGGCGTCGCCGTGGCGGGTCTGGCGCGAGGTCGATCTGCCCATGGTGCGACGGGCGTCGCTCGTCGCGGCCGGGTTCGCCTTCGCCGTGTCGCTCGGCGAGTTCGGGGCGACCGTGTTCATCGCGCGTGCCGACAACCCGACGCTGCCGGTCGCCGTGGCACGGCTGCTCGGACGGCCCGGTGAACTCAACTACGGCCAGGCGATGGCCCTTTCGACGATTCTGATGGTGGTGTGCGCGGTGGCCCTGCTGGTGCTGGAGCGCCTGCGTACCGATCGCACGGGAGAGTTCTGATGTTGCTCAGCCTTGAGGACGCGACCGTACGGTTCGACGGCCGGCCCGTGCTCGACGGCGTCGATCTGGACGTCGCCGAGCACGAGATCGTCTGTGTGCTGGGGCCCAGCGGCAGCGGCAAGTCGACGCTGCTGCGGGTGGTCGCCGGGCTGCAACCCCTCGACGGCGGACGGGTGTCGCTCGACGGGCGGGACCAGCGAGGCGTGCCCGCCCACAAGCGCGGTGTCGGCCTGATGTTCCAGGACCACCAGCTCTTCCCCCAGCGGGACGTGGCCGGCAACGTCGCCTTCGGCCCCCGGATGCACGGCGCGGCGAAGGACGAACGCGCCGTACGTGTCCGGGAGTTGCTGGAGCTGGTCGGACTGCCCGGTGCCGCGCGCCGGCGCGTCGGGGAGCTGTCCGGTGGTGAGCAGCAGCGGGTGGCGCTGGCACGGGCCCTCGCCCCGCGCCCCCGCCTGCTGATGCTGGACGAGCCCCTCGGCCAGCTGGACCGGTCGCTGCGGGAGCGCCTCGTCGTCGAACTCCGGCAGCTGTTCGGGGAGTTGGGGACGACCGTGCTGGCGGTCACCCACGACCAGGGTGAGGCGTTCGCGCTGGCCGACCGGGTCGTGGTGATGCGGGACGGCCGGATCGCCCAGTCCGGTACGCCCCTTGAGGTGTGGCGCCGGCCCGCGGACGAGTTCGTGGCCCGCTTCCTCGGCTTCGACAACGTGGTCGAGGCGACGGTGACGGGGCAGGCGGCGGACACCGTGTGGGGCAAGGTGCCGGTGCCGAAGGGAGCGCCGCAGGGGGCGTGCGCGCTGCTCGTGCGGCCCGCCGGCGTACGGCTGGTGGATCCGGCCGACGGGCTGCGCTGCACGGTGGCCGCGCGCACGTTCCGGGGCACGCATGTCGCCCTGCACCTCCAGCCGGAGGGCGCACCGCGACTGGAGGCGGCGTGCGCGCTGCGGGACGCGCCGGAGCCCGGGGACGAGGTCGGCGTGAGCTTCGACGGGGCGGAAATCGTCGTGCTGGGAGCCGCTCCGGCCGCATAAGGTGCGGCACCATGGCGATTCTTGTGCAAGAACCCGGGCCGCGACATGAGCGCTACTGTGCCGAGATCGAACTCCAGGTGAAGAAGGTGCGGCAGCTGGTGACCTCCGGCGCCGATCTGACGGCGACCGTGCCGACCTGCCCCGACTGGACGCTGGAACACCTGCTGCGGCACATCGGCGGCGCTCTGCGCTGGGTCGAGGCGAACGTACGGACCCGGGCGAAGGAGGAGTTCCCCGAGGCGGACGTCCCGCTGTACGGAGGGCCGGAAGGGCAGGGGGACCCGGCTGCGCTGGACGCGTGGCTCGCCGAGAGCGGCGCGATGACCGTGGCCGCACTGCGCGAGGCGGGCCCCGATGCCCCCGTGTGGTCGTGGGGGTGGGAGCACAGCGCGGGGTTCTGGGCCCGGCGGATGGCCCACGAACTGGTCGTCCACGGAGCCGATGCCGCACTCACCGTGGGCCGGGCGGTCGAGGTGGCACCGGAGATCGCCGCCGACACGATCGACGAGTGGCTGGAGATCGTCGAGTTCGTGCAGCGCACCATGCCGCACGACGAGGCGGCGGAACTGCGTGGCCCAGGGCGCACCATCCATCTGCATGCCACCGACACGCCCCCCGAGGCCGACGCCGAGCGGAGCGACATGGGGGTCCCCCCGCCCGAAGGGTGGGGGAGGGTGATCGAGCTGACCGAGGACGTGATGCGCCGGCGGCGCGGCCACGAGAAGGCGACGGTGGCGCTGCGCGGCCCGCTCACCGAGGTGCTGCTCGCCTTCTACCGCCGTATGCCGCCGGACGGCGGGGAGTTGCAGGTGCTGGGGGACCGGGAGCTGCTCGACTTCTGGCTGCGGCGGGCCACGTTCGGGTGAGCGGGCCCGGAACAGCGGGTGGCCCGTACTCCCTGGTGCGGGGGTACGGGCCACGGCCCTGACGGACAGGGGTCAGCGGGTGGAGGCTCCACGCCGCCGGATGCTGTAGTACACGGCACCGGCGCCGAGGGCGACCAGGGCCGCCGCGGCACCGGCGATCGTGCCGGTGTTGGAGTCGCCACCGGTCTCGGCGAGGCCCGAGTCGCCCTCGGGGGAGGGTGCGTTGTCGTCCTTCGAGCCCGCGGGCACGGTGCCCTCGGAGGCGGACGGGGTGGGGGAGGTCTTGGTCCGGGACGGCTCGTCGTCCTGCCCCTTCCCGTTCCCGTTCCCCGTCTCCTTCTCCTTCTCCTTGTCCTTTTCCTTGCCCTTGTCGGCGGACTTGCCGGGGGCCTTGGACGCGGCCGGCGGGGTGATGGCGTCGACCGTGCAGGCGTCGGCGGGAGCCACCAGGATCGGCAGGTCCTCGTTGACGTAGTCCTCGGCCTCGACGTGGATGCGGTACTCGGCGTTCGGCTCCCAGTCCTCGTCGAAGGTGACGGTGACACCCTTGGCGGTGGAGTCCTCGATCGTCCGGCTGCCGACCATGCGCAGGTCGGCCCCGTTGTTCTCCAGGTAGACCGTGATCTCGGCCTTGACGCCCAGCGGGTCCACGTCGGTCACCCGGATGACGCCGTTGCCGCCGTCGCACTCGGCGACGGCGGAGAAGTCCTTGATGCTGCAGGCCATGGCATTGCCCGCGACGCCGAGCACGAGCGCGGCGGACGCGAGAGCAACACCGATGGAGCGCGAAGTCCGCGCACTGCGAGGAGATATGGACACGTTTGCCCTTCACGGGAAGCACAGGGGAGTGGGGGTGACGGAGGGCCGCCGGGGGAGCGGCTCCCCATGTGCCTCACAGGTTTATAAGCGCGCCATAAGCAATGTCAATCCGAAGAAGTGTTTGGGCGGTCCCCGAGACGGGCCAGGGCGTCCGGAGCCTCCTCGATCCGGTCGACGAGGGCTATACGGGCCTCCATCGAACGGCCCCGCGCCAGCGAGTTGAGCAACGGCCAGGTCGGCAGCGTCTGCGTCCAGTGGGCCCGGTCGACGAGGACCATCGGGGTCGGTTCGCCGCGCGACTCGTAGTAGTTGGGGGTCGCGTTGTCGAAGATCTCCTGCACGGTTCCGGCGGCCCCGGGCAGGAAGACGACGCCGGCACCGGAGCGGGCGAGGAGACCGTCCTCCCGGGTGGCGTTGGCGAAGTACTTGGCGATGTGCGAGGCGAACGGGTTCGGCGGCTCGTGGCCGTAGAACCAGGTGGGGATGCCGACGGAGGTGCCGCCCTTCGGCCAGCGGGTGCGCACCTCGAAGGCGGCGCTCGCCCAGTCGGTGATCGAGGGCGTGAACTTCGGCGCGCCGGCCAGCAGTCGCAGCGACTCGGCGAGCATCTCGTCGTCGTACGGGGCCGCGTAGGCGCCCAGGTTCGCCGCCTCCATCGCGCCCGGGCCGCCGCCGGTGGCGACCGTGAGACCCGAGCGGGCGAGGGTCCGGCCGAGGCGGGCGGCGCCCTCGTAGGCCTCGGTGCCGCGGGCCATCGCGTGGCCGCCCATCACGCCCACCACCCGGGCGCCGGAGAGGAGTTCGTCGAGGGCGTCCGAGACGGAGTCGTCGTGGACGGCGCGCAGCATGGAGGCGTAGACGTCGCGGTCGGCCTTGGTGCGCTGGAACCAGGCGTACGCGCGGGCGTCGGGTGTGGCCTCGTAGCCGCCGTCGGACAGGGACGCGAAGAGTTCGTCGGGGGAGTAGAGCAGCCCCCGGTACGGATCGAAGGGCAGGCCGGGGACGGGCGGGAAGACCAGGGCGCCGTCCGTGCGTATCTTCGCCGCCGCCTCCGGACGCATCGGGCAGCCGAGGAAGACGGCCTGCGCCGTGTCGGTGGCGAGCAGTTCGCGTGTACGGTCCGTCAGATCGACGGCCTGGACCCGGTATCCGGCGAGTGTGCCGCGCGCCGAGACGGTCGCGTCGAACTCCTCGATCGTCTCGATCTCGTGGTCGTCGTGGTGGGCCGCGTGGGAGGGCATCGTCTGCACCCGCCCATGCTATTGCGCTCTGTTGGGCGGGCCGGGCGCCTATGGGGGAGGGGGTGATTGCGCTTCGCGGCTGCGGGTGAGTGGGGGTTGTTCGCGCAGTTCCCCGCGCCCCTGACGGGGCGCGGGGCGGGCTGCGGGTGGTTCAGCCCTCGATCGCGGACGGGTCCATCCACACGACCTCCCAGGTGTGGCCGTCGAGGTCGTCGAAGGCGCGGCCGTACATGAAGTCCATGTCCTGGACCTTCTCCGAGGCGGTGCCGCCGGCGGCTACCGCCTTCTCGACCAGTTCGTCGACCTTCGCGCGGCTCTCGGCGCTCAGACAGAGCAGCACCTGGCTGGTCTTGCTGGCGTCCGCGATCTCCTTCTGGGTGAAGGTCGCGTAGAACGGCTTGGTGAGGAGCATCGCCACGATGGTGTCGCTGATCACGACGGAGGCCGCGTTCTCGTCGCTGAACTGGGGGTTGAGCGCGTAGCCGAGCTCCGTGAAGAACTTCTTCGAGGCGTCGAGGTCGTTCACGGGCAGGTTCACGAAGATCATCTGCTGGTACATGGCGAGGTCGCTCCCGTAGTCCGTCGTATCCGTTTCGGTCTGTTCGCAGGGGTAGACCGGGGGTCCCCGCGAAACTCATCGCCGCGCGCGAACTTTTTTCGTACGAGTTCTCAGGCGGCCAGCGGTAGCGCCGCCAGCTGGGCGAGCGTCAAGGTCAGGGGGCCGAACACGGCGAGCAGGGCGGCCGCGCGGAGCAGGGCCGCCTGCCGGGGCAGTGAGCGGGGCGCCCCCATCCGCAACAGCGCGGCCGTGGTGTCCGCGTGCGCCCGCCGGGCCTCGACGGCGGCTGTCGCGAGGGTGAGCACGGCGCAGCCGGCCACCACGAGCGCGCCCAGCAGCGTGAGCGGGCCGACGGTGGGGCGCACGCCCGAGGACAGCGCCACCATGGCGTACGCGCCGGAGGCCACCGCGCACACCACGCCCAGTGGGCGCCCGATGCGCCGGGCCTCCTCCTGGAGCACGCGCCCGGAGAGGAGGCGCAGTGCGCCGGGGCGTACGGACTGGAGCAGGCGCCCGGTGAGATGGGTGAGGCCGGGCCCTACGAGGATCAGACCGAGCGCGGTGAGCAGCCAGCCGCCCAGGACGCCCGCGGGGCTGTCCGCGAAGCCGCCGGGGAGGGTGAGGCCGGAGCCGTCGTTCGACTGGCCCGCGTAGGTCTCGAAGGCGAGGCCCACGGCCAGTACGGCGACGCCCCAGGGGAGGCCGCCGGGGGCGGGGCGCGGAGCCGGTGGTTCCGGCGGCGCCTGGGCGGACTCGGCGGCGGCCGTGGCCTCCTCGTCCGCCTCCACGCCCGCCTCCTCCTCGTACCTCGTGGCTCCCGCCGGGGGCGCGGTGCGCCGGGCGATCGCGAAGGTGTCGTACGCCATGAACCGGGTCCGGGGGCCGGTGGGCTTGGCTTCGCTGCCCTTGGGGCGCAGGACCAGCGCGGTGGTGACCGAGGCGGCGGCCGGGACGAGGGAGAGGAGGGTCAGGGCGGCCGGGAGGGGCAGGGGGCGCCCGGCGGCGAGGACGTCGGCGGCCGTGCCGTCGAAGGGCAGGCCGGTGAGGTCGCCGCGCAGGTGGAGGAAGAAGAGGAGGGCGAGGAGGGAGCCGAGGACGGTGGACAGGGCCGTGGTGACCGCGGAGATCGCCATGAGCCGGCCGGGACCGAGGCCGATCGCGGAGAGGCCGGGGCGTGGGCGGGTGCCGGGGTCGGTGCGGGCCACCGTCACCGCGAAGTACACGGTGGCGGCGGCGGGGGCCACGCACCAGGCCAGGCGGAGCACCGAGCCGGCCGGGGCGTGCGGATGGGCCATGGCGTGCCCGAGGGCGCAGAGCAGCAGGAAGCCGGTGCCGCCGGCGGCCGCGGCCACGAGAAGCCGACGGAACTGGACCACGGGGTGGGCCCGGCGGGCTAGACGGAGAGCGAGCACGCCGCCCGGCCTTCCCCGTCGGCGGCGGAGGAGGAGCGCGCCCCGGCCGCCCGGCCGTCGGCCTCGGCAGGCGGCTGGGCCTTCCCGTCGGTGGGTGGCCGCGCTTCGCCTTCGGCTGCGGGGCGGCCCACTTCTGTGGCGGGGGCCGGTCGGTCGGTGGTTTCTGTGGGTTGGTGGGGTGCTGCGTCGGCGGGTGTTCGGGCTTCGCCTTCGGCTGCGGGGCGGCCCACCTCTGTGGCGGCGGAGGGGTGGGCCGACTGGGCCGGGGGGTCCGTCGCTTCCGGGGTGGTGGGGCGTCGGGGTTCTCGGGGCGTGGGGCGGCTCGCCTTCGCGGTGGCGGTCGGTGCCGCTTCCGGGGTGGCGGTCGGTGCTCCCTCCGGCGCGGCGGCGGGTGCCGCCGCCTCCGGGCCGGGGCGCCCCGTGCTCGAGCCGGCGTTGGATCCGGCGCGGTGGGGTCGGTCGGCCGGGGCGCGGCTCTCGGGCGCCGGGGTGGCGGGCAAGAGGACCGTCCTCACGTGGCGTCCGTCCAGGAGGGTCACCGTGCGGTCCGCGAGGGCCGCCGTGTCGGGGTCGTGGGTGGCGAGCACGACGGTGATCCGGTGGGAGCGGGCCGCCGTGGTGAGGGTGCGGAGGACATGGGTGTGCTCGGCGCGGTGCAGCGGGGCGGTCGGTTCGTCCGCGAAGAGGACCGTGGGGGCCGAGACCAGGGCGCGGGCCACCACCACGCGCTGGCGCTCCGACTGGAGGAGGGCGTGCGGGCGCTTGCGGGCCGTGTCCCGGATGTCGAGGCGCTCCAGCCACTCCAGGGCGGCGGCCTTGGCGGCTCGGCGCCCGGTGCCGCGCAGCATCAGCGGCAGCGCGGTGTTCTCCCAGGCGTTCAGCTCGGGGACGAGCACCGGCTCGGGGTCGATCCACCCGAAGCGGTCCAGGCGCAGCCGTTCCCGGGCGTGCGCACCCATCGTGTGCACGGGGACGCTGTTGAACCAGACCTCTCCCCGCTGGGCCCGCAGTTGTCCGGACAGGCACCGCAGGAGCGTGGTCTTGCCGCTGCCGCGCGGGCCGGTGACGGCGAGGATCTCGCCCTCCCGGACCCCCAGCGACACACCGTGCAGCGCGGGCGAGCCGTCGTGCGCGTAGGTCAGACCACGTGCCCAGAGCACGTCGTTGTCCGGCGGGGCCACCATGGGCGTACACCTCGGTTCGGATCAGGATTGCCGGGGGAGCCCCCCGTCCGGGGAACGAAGGCAGGGCCGATCGGTTACAGGGGCACGCTAGGGAGTCGGGGCGGCAGGGGGCGGACAGCACACGGCCCGGGGCGCCCCCATCTCACTCGGATGGGGGCGCCCCGGGCCGTTCGAAAGGCGTTCAGGCCCTGCCGCCGGAAGAGCACGGCATCGGGGAGGACCGCGGCGCTGTGACTACAGCAGGGTCCACGCCTCCGTCAGCGTCGCGCGCAGGATCTGCTCGATCTCGTCGAAGGTCGACTGGTCGGAGATCAGCGGCGGCGCGAGCTGGACGACCGGGTCGCCGCGGTCGTCGGCACGGCAGTAGAGGCCGTTCTCGAACAGCTTCTTGGACAGGAAGCCGTAGAGGATCCGCTCGGTCTCGTCGTCGTCGAAGCTCTCCTTCGTGGACTTGTCCTTGACCAGCTCGATTCCGTAGAAGTAGCCGTTGCCGCGGACGTCGCCGACGATCGGCAGGTCGTGGAGCTTCTCCAGCGTGGACCGGAAGCCCGCCTCGTTGTCGAGGACGTGCTGGTTGAGCTTCTCGCGCTCGAACAGGTCGAGGTTGGCGATGCCGACGGCGGCGGAGACGGGGTGGCCGCCGAAGGTGTAGCCGTGCAGGAAGGTGTTGTCGCCCTTGTAGAAGGGCTCGGCTATGCGGTCCGACACGACGCAGGCGCCGATCGGGGAGTAGCCCGAGGTCATGCCCTTGGCGCAGGTGATCATGTCCGGGACGTAGCCGAACTTGTCGCAGGCGAACATCGTGCCGAGCCGGCCGAAGGCGCAGATGACCTCGTCCGACACCAGCAGGACGTCGTACTGGTCGCAGATCTCGCGGACCCGCCGGAAGTAGCCGGGCGGCGGCGGGAAGCAGCCGCCGGCGTTCTGCACCGGCTCCAGGAAGACGGCCGCGACCGTCTCCGGGCCCTCGAAGAGGATCTGCTGCTCGATCTGGTCGGCGGCCCAGCGGCCGAAGGCCTCCGGGTCGTCGCCGAAGATCGGGGCGCGGTAGATGTTGGTGTTCGGGACCTTGTGCGCACCCGGCACCAGCGGCTCGAAGGGGGCCTTGAGGGCCGGCAGGCCTGTGATGGACAGGGCGCCCTGCGGGGTGCCGTGGTAGGCGACGGCGCGGGAGATGACCTTGTACTTGGTCGGCTTGCCCTGGAGCTTGAAGTACTGCTTGGCGAGCTTCCAGGCGGTCTCGACCGCCTCGCCGCCGCCGGTGGTGAAGAAGACCTTGTTCAGATCCCCGGGCGCGTGGGAGGCGATACGTTCCGCCAGTTCGACGGCCTTCGGGTGGGCGTACGACCACACCGGGAAGAAGGCCAGCTCCTGCGCCTGCTTGAACGCCGTCTCCGCCAGCTCGGTGCGGCCGTGGCCCGCCTGGACCACGAAGAGACCGGCGAGACCGTCGAGGTACCGCTTGCCCTTGTCGTCGTAGATGTACGTGCCCTCGCCCCGGACGATGGTGGGGACCGGGGAGTTCTCGTAGGACGACATGCGGGTGAAGTGCATCCACAGGTGGTCGTACGCGGTCTGGCTGAGGTCCTTGGGGCTCACGGGTATCGCGTCCTCACGGTTATCGGGTTCCCCACATGTAGGTCTGCTTCTTGAGCTTGAGATAGACGAAGCTCTCGGTCGACCGCACCCCGGGCAGGGTCCGGATGCGCTTGTTGATGACCTCCAGGAGGTGGTCGTCGTCCTCGCAGACGACCTCCGCCATCAGGTCGAAGGAGCCGGCGGTGATCACGATGTACTCGACCTCCGACATGGCGTTCAGCGCGTCCGCCACGGGATCCAGGTCGCCGTCGACGTTGATGCCGAGCATCGCCTGCCGCCGGAAGCCCACGGTGAGCGGGTCGGTGACGGCGACGATCTGCATCACGCCCTGGTCGAGCAGCTTCTGGACGCGCTGGCGCACGGCCGCCTCGGAGAGGCCGACGGCCTTGCCGATCGCGGCGTACGGCCGACGGCCGTCCTCCTGCAGCTGCTCGACGATGGCGAGGGAGACGGCGTCCAACTGCGGGGTGCCGTTCCTGGGCTCCCGGGAGTCCCTGGAGTCCTTCTGGTCTGCGCTTCGACTGGCCACGGCCTCACTGTGCACGACGTCTCGACAGTTACGCAAGGCTGAACCGATGAAATTCGTTGTTTACGGGGTCGTAGCTTGCGGATTTCGCAGTCAGCGAGGTGTCAGGGGTGTTGAAAACGTGGGGCGGCGGATTAGGGTGGTGTCTCAAAGGATGGACACCCCAACCTGGACACCCAACCTGGAGGGCCGGCAGTGAGCACCGAGCTGCGTCGTCTGCGCAACTACATCGACGGGGAATTCCGTGACGCCGTCGACGGACGGACCACCGAGGTGGTCAACCCCGCGACGGGCGAGGCCTACGCGACCGCGCCCCTGTCCGGCCAGGCCGACGTCGACGCGGCGATGGCCGCCGCCGAGGCCGCGTTCCCGGGCTGGCGTGACACGACCCCGGCCGAGCGCCAGAAGGCCCTGCTGAAGATCGCCGACGCCTTCGAGGAGCGGGCCGAGGAACTCATCGCGGCGGAGGTGGAGAACACGGGCAAGCCGATCGGGCTGACCCGCTCCGAGGAGATCCCGCCGATGGTGGACCAGATCCGCTTCTTCGCGGGCGCCGCGCGGATGCTGGAGGGGCGCTCGGCCGGCGAGTACATGGAGGGCATGACCTCGATCGTCCGCCGTGAGCCGGTCGGCGTCTGCGCCCAGGTCGCGCCGTGGAACTACCCGATGATGATGGCCGTGTGGAAGTTCGCGCCGGCGATCGCCGCGGGCAACACGGTCGTGCTGAAGCCGTCGGACACCACGCCCGCGTCGACCGTCCTGATCGCCGAGATCATCGGGTCGATCCTGCCCAAGGGCGTCTTCAACGTGATCACCGGCGACCGTGACACCGGCCGGCTGATGGTCGAGCACCCGGTCCCGGCGATGGCCTCCATCACCGGGTCCGTGCGGGCCGGAATGTCCGTCGCCGAGTCCGCGTCCAGGGACCTCAAGCGGGTCCACCTGGAGCTGGGCGGCAAGGCGCCGGTCGTCGTCTTCGCCGACACCGACATCGCCAAGGCCGTCGAGGACATCTCGGTGGCGGGCTTCTTCAACGCCGGGCAGGACTGTACGGCCGCGACCCGTGTCCTCGTCCAGGAGGGCATCCACGACGAGTTCGTGGCCGCGCTCGCGAAGGCGGCGGCCGAGACGAAGACCGGGCAGCCGGACGACGAGGATGTGCTGTACGGTCCGCTGAACAACCCCAACCAGCTCAAGCAGGTCGCCGGGTTCATCGAGCGGCTGCCGGCCCACGCCAAGGTCGAGGCCGGTGGCCACCAGGTCGGCGAGAAGGGGTACTTCTACGCGCCGACCGTCGTCTCCGGGCTGAAGCAGGACGACGAGATCATCCAGCGGGAGGTCTTCGGGCCGGTCATCACCGTGCAGTCCTTCTCGGACGAGGGACAGGCCGTCGAGTGGGCGAACGGCGTGGAGTACGCGCTGGCCTCGTCGGTGTGGACGAAGGACCACGGGCGGGCGATGCGGATGTCGAAGGCGCTGGACTTCGGGTGCGTGTGGATCAACACGCACATCCCGCTGGTCGCGGAGATGCCGCACGGAGGGTTCAAGAAGTCCGGGTACGGCAAGGACCTGTCGGGTTACGGGTTCGACGACTACACGCGGATCAAGCACGTGATGACGTCGTTGGACTGAGGGGTCGTCGACGGCTGAGGGTTGGTTGTGGCTGGTCGCGCAGTTCCCCGCGCCCCTTTTGGGCCTTCGGCCCATCGGGGCGCGGGGGTGCCCGTGTTCACGCGTCGCTCCCTGCTGGGTGCGGGCGTGTCCGCCGGCCTGCTCGCCGGGTGCGGGGTGCCCGCCGCGTACGTGGCGCCGGGCGACCGGGCCGGAGTCGACCTGTCGGCCCGGGACAAGCGGCTGAGCTGGTCGAACTGGCCGCTCTACATCGACACGGACGACGAGGACGACACCCGGCGGCCGACCCTGGAGGCGTTCGAGGAGCGCACCGGGATCACCGTCGACTACGTCGAGGAGATCAACGACAACGACGAGTTCTTCGGCAAGATCAGCCCTGCCCTGATGAACCACCAGCAGACCGGCCGCGACCTCGTCGTCGTCAGCGACTGGATGTGCGCCCGTTTCGTACGGCTCGGATGGGTGCAGGAGATGGACCGGGCCCGGCAGCCGAACGTCGGGCGCCGGCTGGATCCGCAGCTCCGGTCGCCGGCCTTCGACCCCGGCCGGGCCTTCACCGTGCCGTGGCAGTCGGGGATCACCGGTATCGCGTACAACCGGCGGAGGGTGGGCCGTGAGATCCGCCGGGTCGCGGACCTGTGGGCGGACGACCTCAAGGGGCGCGTCACCCTCCTCTCCGGGCTGGACGAGGCGTTCGCGCTGCTGATGCAGGGCAACGGTGTCGACGTCACGCGCTGGACCGCGGACGACTTCCACACCGTCTGCGACCAGGTCGCCTCCCGGGTCCGGGCCGGCCACATCCGCCGGTTCACCGGCAACGACTACATCAAGGACCTCGCCGGCGGAGACGTCCTCGCCTGCCAGGCCTACTCCGGGGACGTCATCCAACTCCAGGCCGACGACCCGGACATCCGGTTCGTCGTGCCCGAGGAGGGCGCCGAACTCTGGTCCGAGTCCCTGATGATCCCCAACCTGGCACGGCACAAGGCCGCCGCCGAGCGCCTGATCGACCACTACTACGACCCCGAGGTGGCCGCCGAACTCGCGGCCTGGGTCAACTACGTCTGTCCCGTCCCGGCGGCCCGCGACGTCCTGGCCTCCGCCAAGGACGAGGAGACCGCCGCCCTCGCCGAGGACCCCCTGATCTTCCCCGACGACGCCATGCGGGCCCGGCTCGCCGTCGCCCGGGACATCACCTCCGGGGAACGGCGTGAGTTCGCGCGGCGGTGGAACGGGATCGTCGGGTTGTAGGGCGCGACTGCGGGAGTCGGAGAGCAGGGGGACGGGTGGGGTGCGCCCGGGGCGCCGAGGGTGTGGCAGGGCGCGCCCCGGAGCGCCGGGGAGCGCGCTGGGGGCGCCGTGGGAGACCGGGAGCGCTCCGGGCGGGGCGGAGGGTCACCTCGGGGGTGGTGTCGGCGTTGGGGAGGGCGGGGGAGGGCCTCGTCGTCCCCGTCGGCATCGAACGCAGGAGGGCCGTCATGCGGCTGACCGACCATGTCACGCTCGTCGCCAGCGGGGCGTACGGCTTCGATCTCAGCGACCCGCTGGACTGCCACGTCTACCTGGTGCGGGGCGCCCGGCACAGCGTGCTCGTGGACGCCGGGGCCGGCCGGTCCGCCGAGAGCATCGTGCGCGCCGTGCGTGCCGGCGGCGCCGACCCCGGCCGTCTGCTGCTCACCCACGGTCACGCCGACCACGCGGGCGGAGCCGCCGCGCTCGCCGAACGGCTGCCGGGACTGCGGGTGCTGGCCGGTGCCGAGGCCACGGGGTGGATCGCGACGGGCGACGAGGCGGGCGTCAGTCTGGACAGGGGAAAGGCGTCCGGCTACTACCCGGCCGACTACACCTTCGCCCCCTGCCCCCAGGTCGAGGCCCTGGCCGACGGCGAGGAGATCGACCTCGGCGGCGGAGTGGTCCTGCGTGCCGTCGCGACACCCGGTCATGCCGACGGTCACCTCTGCTACCACCTGCGCACCCCCGGCCACCGGGCGCTCTTCTCCGGCGACTGTGTCTTCACCGGGGGCCGCGTCTCACTGCAGAACCTGCACGACTGCCGGGTCCCCGAGTACGCGGCCAGTCTGAACAGGCTGGCGGCGCTCGACGTGGACGCGCTGTTCCCCGGCCACCACGAGATCTCGCTCGCGCGGGCCGGGCGGCATCTGGCAGCCGCCCGCGACACCCTCGCCCGTGGACTGCTGCCGAAGAGCACGACCTGATTCCCGGACGGCCCCGATTCACTTCAGGCCGTTTCCGAGACGCATTGCGGCGGGAAATTCGTGGGGGCCTTGTGGAGATCGTGCAATTGTCCGCCGCGCGGTGGCGTTTTATCGGCCTTTCGCCGTCGATTCGGACCTGGTGGATTCGCCGACGAAGGGTTGCGGCCCATCCCGTCGTGCCGTAGTTACGTGAATCATGAACCTGTTCACCCGTGCTGCGTCCCTGCGCCGCCCGGCAGCCCCCACAGCCGCTCAACTCCCCCACGAGTCCGCGGCATTCGCTCCCGACGGCATGTCCGACCCCGCACTCACGATGCTGACCGGCGAATGGATGATCGACGCGGCGCACAGCCGTATCGGTTTCTCCGTCCGGCACGCCCTGGTCACGACCGTGCGCGGGGCGTTCACCGAGTATCAGAGCCGGCTCTATTTCGACGGCCGTGATCCCTCGCGTTCACGCGCCGAGATAGTGCTGTCCACCACGTCCGTCGACACCGGAGTGGAACAGCGCGACGCCCATCTGATGGGTCGCGATTTCCTGGATGCCGCGACTTATCCGCGTATGCGCTTCGTCAGTACGGCGGTGCGTCTCGTCGGCAACGATGTCTACCGCATGGCCGGTGAACTCACGATCAAGAGCATCGCCCGTCCCGTCGATCTGGAACTCACCTACATAGGACACGTCATGGACCCGTTCGGATACGAGCGGGTCGGCTTCGACGGGACCACCACCATCAATCGTTCCGAATGGGGCCTCACCTACAACCAGCGGCTCGCGGAGGGCGGCGCCATGGTGAGCGAGAAGGTGCGCCTGCAGTTCGACATCGCCGCGATCCGCTCGATCCCCGGCGGCTGACGGTCCGTCGCGTTCCCGAGGGGCCCGGCGACTGCCGGGCCCCCACTTTTGAACACGTTCAAGTGAGGGCGTACGCTCACCGCATGAGCGACAGAGCCGCCCTGTTGAAGGGCATCCGTGCGTGGCTGGTCTTCTTCGTCGTCTGTCTGGTGCTGAGCGGCGCCACAGCCTTCCCGCTGGTCCACGAGCTGCGCTGGACCGAGGAGTTGCTGCGGTCGTGGTCCGTCGGCGACCACCTGCCGACGCTCGTCGAGTGGATCGAGCGGGTACGGGCGGGGCTCGACGAAGCCGACGCCGAGTACCCGTTCCTCCTGTACGGCACGGACTGGCTGGCCTTCGCGCACCTGGTGATCGCGGTGTCGTTCTACGGCCCCTACCGCGACCCGGTCCGCAACATCTGGGTCATCGAGTTCGGCATGATCGCCTGCGCGGGGATCGTCCCGCTGGCCCTGATCTGCGGGCCGATCCGGGACATCCCCTTCTGGTGGACCGTGATCGACATGTCGTTCGGGGTCCTCGGAGTGATCCCGCTGTACGTCGTACGACAGCGGATCAAGCGGCTGGAGGCCCTCACCGGCGGGTGGGACCGGAAAACTGTTATCCCGGCCGCCTCCACACCGTCTCCGTAGGCACCCCTGTCTCCCCACATGCAGGAGCGAGCCGTATGAGCAGTGTGCGCAGTGTGATCTCCGCCTCGGAGGTTCCCCAGGTCGGGGCGATGGCTGAGAAGGTACGGAACACAGCCGAGTGAACAGGGTGAGCCCAGCGGGATCGAAGGGGACGTACGTGGACGGGCGGCAGTGGCGGTCCACCATCGCGGCCGCGCAGGCGGGGGACCGGCGCGCCCTCGACGAGCTGGTCGAGGGCTGGCTGCCGCTCGTCTACAACATCGTCGGCCGGGCCCTCAACGGTCACGCCGACGTCGACGACGTCGTGCAGGAGACCATGCTGCGCGCCGTCGACAACCTCGACACGCTGCGCGATCCGGACAGCTTCCGGTCCTGGCTGGTCGCGATCGCCATGCGGCAGATACGGGACCGGGCGCGCCGCCGCACCGCCGACCAGCTCGACGACCACGACGCCCACGGCGCCGCCGACTTCGCCGAACTGACCGTGCTGCGGCTCCAGTTGGAGGGGCAGCGCAAGGAGGTCGCGGAAGCGGTCCGCTGGCTCGACGACGAGGACCGACAGCTGCTGTCGCTGTGGTGGCTGGAGGTCGCCGGCGAACTCACCCGGCGCGAACTCGCCGCCGCCGTCGGCATCAGCCGACAGCACGCCGCCGTCCGCGTGCAGCGGATGAAGGCCCGGTTGGAGACCGCGCGCGGCATCGTCCGCGCCCTCGACTCCTCCTGCTCCGACCTCGGCCGGGTCACCGCGCGCTGGAGCGGGCAGCCCGACTCGGTGTGGCGCAAGCGCATCGCCCGGCACATCCGCGGCTGCGCCCGCTGCGACGGTCACGGCCGCCCCGGCGAGGTCGTCGTCCCCGCCGAGCGCCTCCTGGTCGGGCTCGCCCTGGTTCCCGTCCCCGTCGGCTTCACCCTGTCCCTGGCGTTCGGCGGCAAGACGGCCGTGGCGGCGACCGCCGCGACCGCCTCCGTGGGCTGGTCCGCCAAGGTGATCGGTGCCCTCACCAAGCCGGTCGTCGCGGTCTCGGCCGGCGCGACGATCGTCGCCGGGGGCGCGTACGTCGTGACGCAGCCCCCGGCCGATCGGCCCGCGCAGGCGGCCCCGTCGGCGATGAGCACGGCCCGCGACCCCGCGGCCCCGGCGCCCCGCCCCCCGTCGCCCTCCTCGTCGCCGTCGTCGTCCCCCTCACCGTCGGCCTCCCCGTCGGCGACGGAGAAGAAGGCTCCGAAGGACCTGTACGGCACCGTCGTCGACGTGGCGGACGAGGCACCGGACCCGGAGACCCCGCCCGCCGCTCTCCCACGCCGGCCCGAGTCCGGCGTCACCAGCAGCGGCGGGGCGCGGACCGTGATGAACCACCGGGGCGACCAGGTGACGTTCACGGGCCGGGGCTACGTGCTGGTCCGCTGGCAGATCTCGCCCCAGTACCGGGCGGGCGGTCTGGTCATGCCGGCCTGGACCGGCCTCGACGGCAAGCTCTTCCACGTCGCCTCGGGCGGCGGCCGCCGCATGGACGACCCGACCTCCGCCGACGGCAGGGCCTCGGGCATGGGCGGCCCCGACACCGGCTACACCGTCCTGCCCGACGGCACCCAGCAGATGTGGCAGAACGAGTACTTCTACCTCGACGGCACCGTCACCCTCATCCAGAACGAACGCGGCGCCGACTACGGCATCACCGTGGCGCCCTCCTCCTGGGACGCCGTCACCGAGGACATCACCGTCGGCCCCGAACGGGGGGTCATCCGCTACGGCCTCGTGCGCGACGACGGCAAGGACTCGGCGCCGGTGCCGCAGTACGTCACCCGCGAGAAGCCGGCCGACGCGGCGACCGTGGCTCAGCGGTCCGAGGTGTAGCGGTCGCGTGTGTGCGGGTGGGGGCCGATCGAGCGGGTCCCCGCGCTCCCTCAGAGGGCCGGCCGTCCGTTGCCCGTGGCCCTGAGTTCGCACAGGGCGTCGATCCGGTTGGTGGTGATCGAGTCGACGCCCCAGGACAGCAGGCGGCGCATGGAGCGCCGGGTGTCCGGCGTCCAGGCGGACAGGAGGTAGCCGTCCCGGTGGACGCGGTCCGCCAGGGGGCGGGTGAGGAGGCCGAAGCGGTAGTTCAGCCAGCGCGGACGGATGGCGTCGAGGAGGGCGGGGCGCGGCGGAGCGGAGGTCTTCCAGGTGAGGGCGAGTTCGGCAGCGGGGGCGGCGGTGCGGACTGCGAGCACGGTCCGCGGATCGGCGCTGTAGTAGACCCGGTCCTCGGCCTCGCACTCGCGTACGACGCCGAGGATCTGCCGCACCGCCCGGGGGTTCACCGCCCCCGGGAGGTCCACCATCACGCGGTTGCCCTCGGTGGCGAGCAGCGCGTCGGCCAGCGTCGGCACCCCCTCGGCCGTCAGCCCGCGCAGCTCCGCGGCGGAGAGCGCGGCCAGCGGCCGGTCCACCTCCCAGAGCCGGTCGAGCGTCGCGTCGTGGAGCAGGACCGGTACCCCGTCACGGGTCGTCCGGACGTCGAACTCGACGGCGTCCGCCCCCAGTTCGAGGCCGGCCCGCAGGGAGTCGAGCGTGTTCTCACGGTGGCGGTAGGGGGCGCCGCGATGGGCGACGGCTGTCACGGTGCGCATGGTGGTGGTTTCCGGTGCCGATCGGATCAGGGGGTCAGCCAGGCCGAGGTGTAGGTGTCGATCTCGGCGTTCACCCGGGCCTTGCCGGGCTCGTCGAGGAAGGACGCCTCCACCGCGTTCTTCGCGAGCGCGGCCACGCCCTGCTCGTCGAGGTCGAGGAGGCGAGCGGCGACCGCGTACTCGGTGTTCAGGTCGGTGCCGAACATCGGTGGGTCGTCGGAGTTGACGGTGACCAGCACACCGGCCCGCACGAACTCCTTGATGGGGTGCTCGTCGAGGGTGCGGACCGCGCGGGTCGCTATGTTCGAGGTCGGGCAGACCTCCAGGGCGATCCGCCGCTCGGCGAGATGGGCCAGCAGCTTCGGGTCACGGGCGGCGCTGGTGCCGTGGCCGATGCGCTCCGCGCGCAGTTCGTGGAGCGCGTCCCAGATCGTCTCGGGCCCCGTGGTCTCGCCGGCGTGCGGCACGGAGTGCAGCCCGGCCGCGATCGCCCGGTCGAAATGCGGCTTGAACTGCGGCCTCGGTACGCCGACCTCGGGCCCGCCGAGACCGAACGACACCAGCCCCTCCGGCCGCAGCGGGTCCTCGGTGGCGAGCCGTAGGGTCTCGTCGGCCGCGGCCGGACCCGCCTCGCCGGGAATGTCGAAGCACCACCGCAGTACGGTCCCGAACTCGGCCTCCGCCGCCTTCCGGGCGTCCTCGATCGCGTCCATGAAGGCCCGCTCCTCGATCCCGCGACGGGTGGAGGAGTACGGCGTGACGGTCAGCTCGGCGTAGCGCACCTGCTGGCGGGCGAGGTCCCGCGCCACCTCGAACGTCAGCAGACGGACGTCCTCCGGGGTGCGGATCAGGTCGACGACGGACAGATACACCTGGATGAAGTGGGCGAAGTCCGTGAACGAGAAGTAGTCCGCGAGCGCCTCGGGGTCCGTGGGCACCTGGGAGTCGGGGTGGCGGGCGGCCAGTTCCGAGACGATACGGGGGGAGGCGGAGCCGACGTGGTGCACATGCAGTTCGGCCTTCGGCAGACCGGCGATGAACGCGTGCAGATCGCGGGCGCCGGAAGCGGCGGCGGTGTCGGCGACGGCGGGGCTCAGGGGCACGCCCTGCGTGGTGCGGTGGTCGGTCAAGGTTCCTCCCCGGGAACGGCGTCCGCCCCGAGCCGTGGACTGCTGCGGGGGACGCGGGTGATCGGCTGATCGATGACTCGGAGATCATCGTAGGCGGCCGTCCGCTCTCCGATCCCCGGGCCTTAGCATGACCGAACGTACAGCTGATCGCGTACGTCGGAAAAGACGACGCAGAACGGCACGGAACGTCACAGGGGGACCGCTCATGCCGGCCGACGAGGCACCGATTCCGGACACACCGACCACTCCACCGCCGGGCGCGTGGGCGCCCCCACAGGGCGACGCCGCGCTGTCGCCGACGGTGGTCGACGGCGCCACCCTCCCGACGGTGACCGACGACGCCGCCCCGCTGACGGTGGTCGACGGCGCCGAGCTGCCGACGATGATCGACGACGCCGTGCCGCCGACGGTGGTGGACGGTGCGGCGCTGCCGACGGTCACCGAGGACGCCGTGCCGTCGGCGCCGGGCGGCGGTGCCGAACTGCTGACGGTGGCCGAGGGCGTGCCCCTGCCTGTCGTGCCGGACGCCGTCCCGCAGCCCCAGGACGCGATACCGTCCCCGACGCTCGCCGCGGCACCCGGGGTGACACCGACCCCGACGGTCGCCCTCGACAAACCGACCGCGCCGAGCCCGACGGCCGCGTCCGCCCCCGCACCCCAGGCTCCGTACGACCCCTGGGCCGCACCGGCCGACACCCCGGCCCATGGCAGCCCCGCGCACACGCCGACCCCCGCGCCGCAGCCCTGGGCGGGTCCCGGCGCGTTCGCACCCCCGGGGGACCGGCAGCCCGCGACGGCGCCCGCCCCCGCCGCCAACCCGTTCGCGCCGCCCGCGCCCGGCGCACCTCACGCGTCCTACCCGCCGCCCGCGGCCTCAGCGCCCTACGCGGCCCCCGGCGCTGCCGTACCCCCTCCGCCCATCGGTCCCGAGGGTCCGGGGCAGGTCCCGTACGGCTACTCCCCGTACCCCGCGTACCCGGGCGTCCACGCGCAGCCCGGCGCCGGCTACCCCGCTCCGGGCGCGGGGTACGCCTGGCCGCTGGCGGCGCCGCCGCCGAGCAACGGGATGGGGATCGCGGCGATGGTGCTCGGCATCTGCGCCGCCGTGCTCTTCTGCCTGTGGCCGCTCGCGATCCTGCTGGGGGTCATGGCCATGATCTTCGGCTTCATCGGGCGGGCCAAGGCGCGCCGAGGTGAGGCGACGAACCCGGGGCACGCGCTGGCCGGGATCATCTGCGGAGTCGTCGGCATCCTGCTCGGCATCGGCTTCATCGTCCTCCTCGTCATCGCGGCCGAGAGCGACGGCTACGACTCGGACACCGACCCCTTCGACGACAGCTACTCGACCTCACTGTCCTTGGTGCTGCCGAGGGGAGAAGCCGCCCCGTAGCGCTGGGAAGGAGCGCCCCGAAAGGGGCGCGGGGAACTGCGCGACCAGTCGCAACGCACCCGCAGTCGCCCGCCCACCGCCGTGTCACTCCCGGACGGCGCCCCCGGCAGGCAGCGGAGCGCCCCCGCTCGACAGGCGCTCCCGGGCTGCCATCAGCGCGAAGCCCAGCAGATTGGGACCTCGCCACCGCGCGGGGTCCATCGCGCGCTCGTCGTCCGCCGCGAGGCCGATGCCCCAGATCCGGTCGACGGGGCTGGCCTCGACGAGCACCCGGCCGCCCGTACCCACCAGGAACGCCCGCAGGTCGGCGTGGGCGGCGAACTTGTGGAAGCTGCCCTCGACGACGATGCCGAAGCGCTCGCGCTCCCACACGGCGTCGTCGAAGCCGCGCACCAGCCGCCCGACCTTCTTGGCCTGGGCGGGGCCCGACGCGGCCACGGCCTTGCGCTCCGCCTCCGGATCCCCGAACAGCCGGGCCTTGGCGGCCATCATCCAGTGCTCGGCCGTCGCGTACTCCACGCCGTCCACCGTGAACGGCGACGGCCACCACTGGCTCAGACAGCTCGCGCCGATCCGGCCGTCCGGCAGGGGACGGTGCCCCCAGAAGTGCAGGTACTTGACCCTCGCCCCCGCGCGGACCGCTTCCGTCAGCGTGTCCCAGGAATCGATCTTCTCCATGCCGACGAGTCTGGCAGGAACCACTGACACTCCGTCCTCGATTTCCTGTGCCGACTGGACACCTGGTCGACAGATTCCGTTGCGTAACCAAAAGGCAACAACGGAATCCCTTGTTGGTGCCGCATGGCTCTGTCAGGATCGGCACTCAAATCGAGCTGGAGCTACGCCACCCGCCCCCGAGGACAGAGGGGGCACCGGCGGAGGAGAGCGACATGCAGAACCCGGGCACCGCGACCCCGGACCGATTCCCCGCACAGGACCGCTTCGCGGTCGGCGCGCAGTTCGTCGCCGGCCGCCCGACCAAGGGCACGTCGGGCCGTACCCACGCGGTCGTCGACCCGGCGACCGGCGACGAGGTCCTCACCTACGAGCTGGCCGGCCCCGACGACGTGGACGCGGCCGTCGCCGCCGCCCGCGCGGCGTTCCCCGGCTGGGCGGCGGCCACGCCCGGCGAGCGGTCGGACGCGCTGCACCGTCTCGCCGCCGTCCTGGCCGACCGGGCGGAGGAGTTCGCGCGGGCCGAGTCCCTGCAGTGCGGCAAGCCGCTCAAGCTGACGCGCGAGTTCGACGTGCCCGGCACCATCGACAACACCGCCTTCTTCGCGGGCGCCGCCCGCCACCTCCAGGGCCAGTCGGCCGGCGAGTACTCCGGGGACCACACCTCCTACGTACGCCGTGAGCCCCTCGGGGTCGTCGGGTCCGTCGCGCCCTGGAACTATCCGCTCCAGATGGCCGCCTGGAAGATCCTCCCGGCGATCGCCGCGGGCAACACGATCGTCCTGAAGCCCGCCGAGCTGACCCCGCTCACCTCACTGCTCTTCGCGCAGGCCGCCACGGACGCCGGCCTCCCCGACGGAGTGGTCAACATCGTCACCGGCACGGGCAGGGAGGCCGGTGAGCACCTCGTCGGCCATCCCGATGTGGTCATGACCTCCTTCACCGGATCCACGGCCGTCGGCAGACGCGTCGCGGAGATCGCCACCGCCACCCTCAAGCGCATCCATCTGGAGCTCGGCGGCAAGGCGCCCTTCGTCGTCTTCGACGACGCCGACTTGGAGGCCGCCGTCCACGGCGCGGTCGCGGGCGCCCTCATCAACACCGGCCAGGACTGCACGGCCGCCACGCGCGCGTACGTGCAGCGGCCCCTCTACGAGGAGTTCGTGGCGCGGACGGCCGCCCTGATGGAGACCGTCCGGCTCGGCGACCCCTTCGCCCCGGGCACCGACCTAGGCCCGCTGATCTCGCACGTCCAGCGCGACCGGGTCGCCGGCTTCGTCGAGCGGGCACGTGCGTACGCGCGCGTGGTCACCGGCGGTGCGGCGCCCGGGGGCGAGCTGGCGAACGGCGCGTACTATCGGCCCACGCTGATCGCGGACGCCGCGCAGGACAGCGAGATCGTCCAGTCGGAGATCTTCGGCCCCGTGCTCGTGGTCCTGCCGTTCGACGGCGACGACGAGGGCATCCGCCTCGCCAACGACACCCCGTACGGCCTCGCCGCCTCCGCCTGGAGCCGGGACGTCTACCGCACGGGCCGCGCCACCCGGGAGATCAAGGCCGGGTGCGTCTGGGTCAACGACCACATCCCGATCATCAGCGAGATGCCGCACGGCGGCTACAAGGCGTCCGGCTTCGGCAAGGACATGTCCGCGTACTCGTTCGAGGAGTACACGCAGATCAAGCACGTCATGTTCGACAATACGGCGATCGCCAGAAAGGACTGGCACCGCACGATCTTCGGGGACCGCTAGTCAGCCCGGGGGACCGGCCGGCCGACCCCCGGCCGGTCCCCGCCCACCCTCCCGAAAGGGCACGTCCGAAAGGGCACCACGCGCATGGAGCAGTACGAGCCCGACCGCCTCTCACCGGCCCGGGCGGCCGCCGTGCGGCGCAGCCTCACCGCCGGCAGGGCCGCACTCAGCCGTCGTTCACTGCTGCGCGCCACAACGGGCGGCGCACTCGCGGCCGGCGGGCTCGGGGCGCTGAGCGCCTGCGGCATCCCCGCGGCGAAGAGCACCTCGGGCGGCTCGTCCGATGACCACTCGGCCAAGGAGAAGGAGGTCAACTTCTCCAACTGGACCGAGTACATGGACGTCGACGACAGCGGCAAGCACCATCCCAGCCTGGACCAGTTCACCCGGCGCACCGGAATCAAGGTCGACTACACCGAGGACATCAACGACAACGTCGAGTTCTTCGGCAAGATCAAGCCGCAGCTCGCCGCGGGCCAGGACACCGGACGCGACCTCATCTGTGTCACCGACTGGCTCGCCGCCCGGCTGATCCGCTTCGGATGGGTCCAGAAGCTCGACCCCTCCAACCTGCCGCACGCCTTCATGAACCTCTCCCAGCAGTTCCGCAGCCCGGACTGGGACCCGGGGCGGGCCTACTCGTACCCCTGGCAGGGCATCTCGACCGTCATCGCCTTCAACAAGAAGGCACTGGACGGCGAGGAGGTGCGGTCCGTCTCCGACATGCTCGACAATCCCAAGCTGAAGGGGCGCATCGGCTTCCTCTCCGAGATGCGCGACAGCATCGGGATGACCCTGCTCGACATGGGCAAGGACCCGGCGAAGTTCTCCGACGACGACTACGACGCGGCGATCGCCCGCCTCCAGAAGGCCGTCGACAAGGGCCAGATACGCCGCTTCACCGGCAACGACTACACCTCGGACCTCACCAAGGGCGACCTCGCGGCCTGTATCGCCTGGGCCGGTGACGTCGTCCAGCTCAAGGCCGACTCCCCGGACGTCGACTTCGTCATCCCCGACAGCGGCTACATGACCTCGACCGACAACCTGCTGATCCCGAACAAGGCCCGGCACAAGACCAACGCCGAACGGCTCATCGACTACTACTACGAGCCGAAGCCGGCCGCCGAACTCGCCGCGTACATCAACTACGTGTGCCCCGTCGACGGTGTGAAGGCGGAGCTGGCCAAGATCGACCCGGACGCGGCGAACAACCCGCTGATCATTCCCGACGCCGCCATGGCGGCCAAGTCCCATGCCTTCCGCTCCCTCGGCCAGAAGGAAGAGACGGCGTACGAAGAGAAGTTCGCGAAGCTGACAGGGGCGTGACGAGGACGATGACCAGCAAGAAGAGCACAGCCGAGGGCAGCGGCGACGTCCGTCTCTCCGGCATCGGCAAGACCTACGGCTCCTTCACCGCCGTGCACCCGCTCGACCTGACCGTGCCGGAAGGTTCCTTCTTCGCCCTGCTCGGTGCCTCCGGCTGCGGCAAGACCACCACGCTGCGCATGATCGCCGGCCTGGAGGAACCTTCCTGCGGAAGCGTCCGGCTCGGCGACCAGGACGTGACCGACCTGCCCCCGTACAAGCGGCCGGTGAACACGGTCTTCCAGTCGTACGCCCTCTTCCCGCATCTCGACATCTTCGAGAACGTCGCCTTCGGTCTGCGCCGGCGCGGCATCAAGAGCGTGAAGAAGCAGGTCGAGGAGATGCTGGAACTGGTGCAGCTCGGCGAGCAGGCCCGCAAGAAGCCGCACCAGCTCTCCGGCGGCCAGCAGCAGCGCGTCGCCGTCGCCCGCGCCCTGATCAACCACCCCAAGGTGCTCCTCCTCGACGAGCCCCTCGGCGCCCTCGACCTCAAGCTGCGCCGCCAGATGCAGCTGGAGCTCAAGCGCATCCAGACCGAGGTCGGCATCACGTTCATCCATGTCACGCACGACCAGGAGGAGGCCATGACCATGGCCGACACGGTCGCCGTGATGAACGGCGGCCGCGTCGAGCAACTCGGCTCGCCCACCGACCTGTACGAGAACCCGCGGACCACCTTCGTCGCCAACTTCCTCGGCACCTCCAACCTCATCGAGGCCGAGGTCGACTCCAGGAGCGGCGGCGAGATCGTCCTCAAGGCGGGCGCCCACCAGCTCGTCCTCCCCGAGACGCGCTGTTCCGCGCCCGCCCGGACCGGCGGCAAGGTCCTCGTCGGCGTACGCCCCGAGAAGATCACCCTCACCCACGCCGACGACGCCGGGGAGATCCCGGCCGGCCGCAACCGCATCACCGGCCGGATCGCCGCCACCAGTTTCATCGGCGTCTCCACGCAGTACGTGATCGACAGCTCGGTCTGCCCGGAGTTCGAGGTCTACGTCCAGAACATCGACCGCGACACCAGGCTCGTGCCCGGCGCCGAGGTCGTCCTGCACTGGAGCCCCGCGCACACGTTCGGGCTGGATGCCGCCCAGGACATCGACGCGGGCGTGGACGCCGGTGTGGACGAAGGGGCGGCCGCCTGATGTCGACCCTCACCGAAGCCGAGGCGCCACCGCCCCTCGCGCCCGTCCCGGCCACCGGGAAGCCGCCCCGCAGGAGGGGCCGCTGGACGCCGTACCTGCTGCTCGCGCCCGGGCTGATCTGGCTGCTGGTCTTCTTCGCGATGCCGATGGTCTACCAGGCCTCCACGTCCGTGCAGACGGGCTCCCTGGAGGAGGGCTACCGGGTCACCTGGCATGTCGCGACCTACTGGGACGCGCTGAGCGAGTACTACCCGCAGGCCCTGCGCTCGGTGCTCTACGCGGGTACGGCGACCGTCCTGTGTCTGCTGCTCGGCTATCCGCTGGCGTATCTGATCGCCTTCCGGGCCGGCCGCTGGCGCAATCTGATCCTGATCCTGGTGATAGCGCCGTTCTTCACCAGCTTCCTGATCCGCACCCTGGCCTGGAAGACGATCCTCTCGGACGGCGGCCCGGTCGTCGGCGCCCTCAACTCGCTGCACGTCCTCGACGTCACCAGCTGGCTCGGCCTCACCGCCGGGGACCGGGTGCTGGCCACCCCGCTCGCCGTGGTCTGCGGCCTCACGTACAACTTCCTGCCGTTCATGATCCTGCCGCTCTACACCTCCCTCGAACGCATCGACGGACGGCTGCACGAGGCGGCCGGCGACCTGTACGCCCGACCGTTCACCACGTTCCGCAAGGTCACCTTCCCGCTCTCCATGCCGGGCGTGGTCTCCGGCACCCTGCTGACCTTCATCCCGGCCAGCGGCGACTACGTGAACGCCGAACTCCTGGGCTCCACCAACACCCAGATGATCGGCAATGTCATCCAGAGCCAGTTCCTGCGCATCCTCGACTATCCGACGGCGGCGGCGCTCTCCTTCATCCTCATGGCCACGATCCTCCTCATGGTCACGGTCTACATTCGCAAGTCCGGGACGGAGGACCTGGTTTAAATGACCTTCGTCAACTGGCTCAAGCGCCGACTCGTCGTCATCGCGGGACTGCTGACGCTTGGATATCTCCTGCTCCCGAACATCGTCGTCACGGTCTTCTCCTTCAATCAGCCGAAGGGCCGTTTCAACTACGAGTGGCAGGAATTCTCCACCGCCGCCTGGACCGACCCGTGCGGTGTCGCCGACCTGTGCGGCTCGCTCTCGCTCAGCCTCCAGCTGGCCGCCTGGGCGACCCTCGGCGCCACCGCCCTCGGCACGATGATCGCCTTCGCCCTGGTGCGGTACCGCTTCCGGGCGCGCGGCGCCGTCAACTCGCTGATCTTCCTGCCGATGGCGATGCCCGAGGTCGTGATGGCCGCCTCGCTGCTCACCCTGTTCCTCAATCTGGGTGCGCAGCTGGGATTCTGGACGATCCTCATCGCGCACATCATGTTCTGCCTCAGCTTCGTCGTGGTCGCCGTCAAGGCACGGGTGATGTCGATGGACCCGAGGCTGGAGGAGGCCGCGCGCGATCTCTACGCCGGGCCCGTGCAGACCTTCGTCCGGGTCACCCTGCCGATCGCCGCACCCGGAATAGCGGCGGGCGCGCTGCTCGCCTTCGCGCTCTCCTTCGACGACTTCATCATCACGAATTTCAACGCGGGCTCGACCGTCACCTTCCCCATGTTCGTCTGGGGTTCGGCGCAACGCGGCACACCCGTCCAGATCAATGTCATCGGTACGGCCATGTTCCTGGTCGCCGTACTGTTCGTGGTGGCCGGAATGGCCATCGGAAATCGCAGAAAGCGGCAGAAGGCATGAATGCCGCTCGTTTCGACGACTCTGTGGGGAGTTGAAATCATGGCCCCGAGCGCCATGAACCGTTGGACAAAGTCTCTCTCCGACGCACAGCCGGTCCCGTACTGGCTCGAAGACCCCGGCAAGCCCCACCCCGAGCCCGCGCTCACCGGCGCCGAGACCTGCGACCTGCTGGTCGTCGGCGGCGGCTACAGCGGACTGTGGACCGCGCTGAACGCCAAGGAGCGCGACCCGGGACGGGACGTCGTCCTGCTGGAAGGCCGCGAGGTGGGCTGGGCCGCCTCCGGCCGCAACGGCGGCTTCTGCGCCGCCTCGCTCACCCACGGGCTGGCCAACGGCCTCGCCCGCTGGCCCGACGAGATCCACAAGCTGGAGGAACTGGGGGCCCGCAACCTCGACGAGATCGAGGCGGCGGTCGCCCGCCACGGCCTGGACTGCGACTTCGAACGCACCGGCGAGATCGACGTCGCCACCGAGACGTACCAGGCCTGGGAGCTGCGCGACTGGTACGACGGACTCGCCCGCAAGGGTCTCGCCGACGGCATCGAGTTCCTGGACGCCGACGCCGTCCGCGACCAGGTCGCCTCACCCACCTTCGAGGCCGGCCTGTACGACCGCCGGGGCGTCGCCATGCTGCACCCCGCCAAACTCGCCTGGGGCCTCAAGCGGGCCTGTCTGAACCTCGGCGTCCGGGTCTACGAGCACACGCCCGCGCTGCGGCTGAAGGCGTACGGCACCGGGATGGCCGTCCGCACCCCCTACGGCCAGGTCCGCAGCCGGCAGGTGGCGCTCGGCACCAACATCTTCCCCAGCCTGGTCAAGCGCGTCCGCGCGTACACCGTCCCCGTCTACGACTACGCCCTGATGACCGAACCGCTCGGCGCCGACCGGCTGGCGTCGATCGGCTGGAAGAACCGGCAGGGGCTCGGGGACTCGGCCAACCAGTTCCACTACTTCCGGCTCAGCGCCGACAACCGGATCCTCTGGGGCGGCTACGACGCGGTCTACCCGTACGGCGGCCGGGTGCGCGCCGAGTACGACGACCGGCCGGAGACGTACGCCAAGCTCGCCGGGCACTTCTTCACCTGCTTCCCGCAGCTGGAGGGCGTCCGCTTCACCCACGCCTGGGGCGGCGCCATCGACACCTGCTCCCGCTTCTCCGCGTTCTTCGGCACCGCCCACCAGGGCAGAGTCGCCTACGCGGCTGGCTACACCGGGCTGGGCGTGGGCGCCACGCGGTTCGGCGCGGACGTCATGCTGGACCTCCTCGCGGGGGAGCGCACCGAGCGCACCGAGCTGGAGATGGTGCGCAAGAAGCCGCTGCCCTTCCCGCCGGAGCCGTTCGCCTGGACCGGTATCGCCCTCACCAAGTGGTCCCTGGCCCGGGCCGACTCCCACGCGGGCCGCCGCAACCTGTGGTTGAAGGCCATGGACCGGCTGGGGCTGGGCTTCGACAGCTGACGGAGCGAGCACCCGGCACCGTGGCCGACGGGGCGTGCGGGCGCACATGTGATCAACAGGCGTACGCCCTGTCGGACCGGGTTACCCCATTCACCACCAAGAAGTGGTCGGAACCCGCGTAATGCCCGGCCCGAACCTCTGTCTGTGCTCCTGACGCGAAAACGCGTCCGCAGGAGCTCTAGAGAGAGGAAGGTCCCTGTCATGACTGGGGCCAAGACGGCGGTCGAGTGGCTGGCATCCGTGTCACCGGATCCCGAGGCCTGCCGCTGGGAGTGGGAGCGCAACCCCCTGGGGGTCGCCCTGCTTCCGGCCGGCAGGGCCTGGGACGTGCTGATCCTGCCGGGCGAACTCGGCTATCCCACGCTCGACGTCCTGACCCGCATCATCGATCAACCGGGGCCCGTGCTCGTCGACTTCGGCGACGACCGCATGGGGTTCTTCGTCCCGCCGGGCACGGCGACCCGGTGGCTGGGCACGGGGGTGCGCAGCGCGGGCGGCGGTACCTGGATCGTGGTGCCGTACCCGGGTCGGCAGACCGGCGGCGTCCGCTGGCTGGTCCCGCCGGACGGCAGCGGCACCCTCACCGACCCGGCGCTCCTCGAACTGGCGATGCACGAGGCGGCGGCGAACCTGGCGAGGGACGAGGACCGGTAGCCGGGGCCCACCGCCCCGTCTCGTGACGAGCGGCCGTCCCCCCGGCCGCACCGCGCTCGTCGGCCGCCCGTGCGGCCGACGCGGACGTCATCCGGGACGGCGCCGCACCAGGAACCACAGCGAGGAGAGCAGCAGCGCGCACACGCACCAGCTCGCCACCACGTCGAGCGGCCAGTGGTAGCCCTGGCGCACCAGACCGAAGCCGACCCCGATGTTCACGACGACCGCGAGGACGACGGCCGCGCGGCGCGCGAGCACGCCGCGCAGCCAGGGCAGCAGGAGCAGCACGGCGCCGCCGTACGCGACGGCGGCGGTGGCGGTGTGACCGGAGGGGTAGAAACCCGTGCCCGGGCCCATGACCGGCGGGCCGGACCGGGCGATGAGCTCCTTCAGCGGGACGACCCAGAGGGGGACCGCGGCCATCAGGAGGGCCGCGGCGGCGGACGGCCGCCACCAGTGGTCCCGACCGGTGGCGCGCGTGCGCCACGCGACGAACAGGAGCACCAGGGCGAGAACCGGGACGGCGACCGTGATGTTGCCGAGGTCGGCGAGGAACTGGGTGGGGGCGGCCCGGTGGACGAGGGAGTCGCTGAGGCGTTCGTCCAGGCGGGCCAGCGGGCCGCGCGCGAGAACCTGCCAGGTGATCAGCGCGAAGAGGACGGCCGGGGCGCCGCCGAGAAGGAGGAGGGCGGCGCTGCGACCGGAGGGGGTGGTCGGCCGTCCTCGAACAGGGGGGGTGGTTCGAGGACGGCCGACCTGATCGGTGTGCCGCACGCCCCGGGGGGTTTGGGGCGGGCGGCCATCCGATCGGTGAGGAGATCCGGAGCCGGAAGCTCCGGGTGTGTGCGCGAGGGCACGACCAGGGCGAAGCTGGGGAGGCCCCGACCCGGTGTCACCCACAGTCCCCTGTGGGCGGGGTGTATCTCTCATCTGCATCAGAACCTACGGCAGGGAACGCGGCGACGACAGGCGCAATCGCGACCCGACATGCACCTTGCACACCTTCTTCACGTGCTCCGACGCTTGTCCACAGGGACCGGAATCCGGGGGCGGATTCCGGTTCCGGGAAGCGTGGGACGTCGGGGACGGATGGGGGGTTCCGTATGCGAGCGCCCCGCGAAACGGGGCCCTCGCACACCCGTCCGACAGTCCCGGACGTGTGTCAGATGTGGGTGAACGCCTGCTCGATGATGTCGAGGCCCTCGTCGAGGAGGCCGTCGCCGATCACGAGCGGTGGCAGGAAGCGCAGGACGTTGCCGTAGGTGCCACAGGTCAGGACCAGCAGCCCCTCCTGGTGGCACGCCTTGGCCAGCGCGGCGGTCGCCTCCGGGTTCGGCTCCTTCGTCGTACGGTCCTTGACCAGCTCGATGGCGATCATGGCGCCGCGGCCGCGGATGTCGCCGATGACGTCGAACTTCTCGGCCATGGCGGTGAGCCGCGCCTTCATCGTCGCCTCGATGGCCTTGGCCCGGGAGTTGAGGTCGAGCTCCTTCATCGTCTCGATCGAGCCGAGGGCGCCCGCGCAGGCGACGGGGTTGCCGCCGTAGGTGCCGCCGAGGCCGCCCGCGTGCGCCGCGTCCATGATCTCCGCGCGGCCGGTGACGGCGGCGAGCGGGAGACCGCCGGCGATGCCCTTGGCGGTGGTGATCAGGTCCGGGACGATGCCCTCGTCCTCGCACGCGAACCACTGGCCGGTGCGGCAGAAGCCGGACTGGATCTCGTCGGCGACGAAGACGATGCCGTTGGCGGCGGCGAACTCGCGGATCGCGGGCAGGAAGCCCTTGGCCGGCTCGATGAAGCCGCCCTCGCCGAGCACCGGCTCGATGATGATCGCGGCCACGTTCTCCGCGCCGACCTGCTTGGCGATCTGGTCGATCGCCTGCGCGGCGGCCTCCGGGCCCGCGTTCTCCGGACCGGTCGGCCAGCGGTAGCCGTACGCGACGGGCACGCGGTACACCTCGGGCGCGAACGGACCGAAGCCGTGCTTGTACGGCATGTTCTTCGCGGTCAGCGCCATCGTGAGGTTGGTTCGGCCGTGGTAGCCGTGGTCGAACACGACCACGGCCTGCCGCTTGGTGTACGACCGGGCGATCTTCACGGCGTTCTCGACGGCCTCGGCGCCGCTGTTGAACAGCGCGGACTTCTTGGCGTGGTCGCCCGGGGTGAGCTCGGCGAGGGCCTCGGCGACGGCCACGTAGCCCTCGTACGGGGTGACCATGAAACAGGTGTGCGTGAAGTCCTGGAGCTGGGCGGTGGCCCGGCGGACGACGGCCTCGGCGCTGGCACCGACGCTGGTGACGGCGATGCCCGAGCCGAAGTCGATCAGCCGGTTGCCGTCGACGTCCTCGATGATGCCGCCGCCCGCGCGCGCGGTGAACACGGGCAGCACCGACCCCACGCCCGCCGCGACGGCGGCGACACGGCGAGCCTGCAGTTCCTGGGACTTCGGTCCGGGGATGGCGGTGACTACGCGGCGCTCCTGGGGAAGTGCGCTCATGTGGGGCTCCTGGAGTGGTGCGGACGGCTTGTCTCGTTTCTCGCAGGCTAGGGCGGGGGCCGCTGGGTGGGCATGCTCCATGTGGGCGTTGTCGGGTGTTCGTCTTGTCCGGGTTGGACATGGAGGAACGGTGGCACGGGTGTGCGCCCGGCCGCGTAATACGGTGAGCCCACGGGTTCGCCCGGCCGCGTAAACGGTGAACTCCCCATGCGGGAGCGTTAGATTGGCTCGCTGATGGTGGACGGAACGGCTGGTCAGGGGGCAACCGCGATGAACAGCGACGGGACGCGGGACGCGCGGGGGACACATGCGAATCCTGTGCCGCGTCCGGCGGGGTCGCCGGAGATGCCGACGGCGCCTCCCCGGCCGGCGCGCGCACCGGGAGCCCCTCCCATGCCGGACGGCTCTTCGTTCCTCGCCTGGCTGAGGGCACCGCGACCGGACGCGGCACCAGGAGTGTGGCGGTTCGGGCACACCCCGCGCCCTGACGAGGAGCCCGACGAGATCCCGAAACGCCAGCTTCTCGGAGGCGCGCTGATCGCATTCCTCGTGGGCTGGCTCGTCTGGTCGCTGCTGCAGAACGGCTATCTCGGCTACTGGTGGTGGATCCCGCTCGACCTGATCGCCCCTGACTCCTGGCAGGGCGGCTCGGGAGCGGGAGGTCAGGTCGGCACATTCATCCTGTACCGCGGCTATGAGCTGCTCGTCGCACTGATGATCCTGGCGGCGGTGGCCCGCCTCGGCCGCTGGGGCGAGGTGTGGCGCCGATTCGTCGCTCCCCGCTTCCGCGAGCGGCAACCTGAGCCGGCGACTCCAGCTCCCGAGGACGACCCCGCCCAGTGGAACCAGCTTCGGGAGGCCGGGGCCGGGGAGGCGGCCGAGCGGCTGGTGGCCGAGGCGGGGGCCGGGCTGATGCGGGACGTGGACCACGCGCGGATCATGCGGGCGTGGCAGGGCGTGCGCAGCGGCCGGCACAGCCTGGCGACGTTCACCGGCGCCGTGCTGAAGGACGGGGCGGCCGCGTGCCTGCACCCCTCCGGAGAGCGTGACCTGCCCGCCCGGCTCGCCAGGCACGACCTGGTCACCGGGCAGGTCCGCCTGGGCGGCACCGTCGACGACCCGCGCAACCCGTACGCCTACCGCGGCACGGGCCTCGCCCTGGGCCCCGAGCTGCTCGGCACGTCCCTGCTGGCCGTCGGGCCCGCCGGGTCGGGCAAGACCGGCAGCGTCGTCTGGCCCGTCGCCGAGTCGCTGTGTCTGCACGCGCTCGCCGGGCGGGCCGCCGTCGTGGTCGTGGGGGCGGCCGGGGCGGGCCTGGGGCCGGCCGACGCGTACGACGTCGTCGTGCGGATCGGCAACCCGGAGTCCGTGTACGACCTCGACCTCTACGGCGGGACCACCGATCCCGACGAGGCCGCGGCCGTCCTCGCCGAGGCGCTCGTCGGCGATCTCGCCGACCCGCACCCCGGCGGCGACAGCCGGCGCTCCACCACGGTCCTCGCCCAGCTGCTCGGCCCGTTCAAGGCGGTGCACGGACGGTTCCCGTCGGTGCCGCAGCTGCGGCAGCTGCTGGACGGCGCCCCCGGCCCGCTGGGCGAGCTGCGCGAGGGCCTCCAGGACACCGGGCAGGAGTCGCTGCTGCGGGAGCTGGACGCGCGTGAACGCCAGCTCGGGCACCCCGGGGACGTCGGGGCCGTCCTGGCGGACCGGGTCGCCCTGCTCGACCGGCCCGCCTTCGCCGGGTTCTTCGACACCTCCGGCCAGTCCCGGCCCTTCTCCCTGCGGGCCCTCGACCACCCCGTACGGGTCCGGATCGACCTCCCCGAGCGCGGTCACGCCGACGCCTCGCGCATCCTGGCGCGGCTGGTGCTCGCGCAGTTCACCGCGAGCGTCGCGGTACGGGAGGACCGGTCGCTGTTCGCCTGTCTCGTGCTGGACGACGCCACGGGTGTCGTCACGCCGGAGGCCGTACGCGGCATCCAGCGGCTGCGGTCCACCAACGCGGGCGCGGTCCTCACCCTGCGCACCCTCGACGACGTGCCCCGGCCGTTGCGCGGCCCGCTCCTCGGCGCCACCGGCTGCCGGATGGCGCTGTCCGGGCTCACCCCGTGGGACGGGCAGGACTTCGCCGAGGTCTGGGGCAAGGAGTGGACCGAGGCGCGGGACGTCACCGACCGGCAGATCATCGCCGACTCCCCGGCGGGCAAGGCCTGGCACGCGCTGCGCCGGGTCATGACCGGCCACGCCCCCACCGCGCGGGCCGTGACCGTACGGCAGGTGGAGCGGGAGCGGTGGTCCGCGTCCGAACTGGCGCACGGGGTGCCGCCGGGGCACGCGGTGCTGTCGCTCACGAACGTGCGGGGCGAGCACGCGCCGCCGTTGCTGGTGGACCTGCGGGGCTGAGCGGAGCGGCCCGGGTCCGAGGAGGCCCGGGGCGCGCCGGGCCGTCCGGGCGCCGTTCGATTTGAGCCATTGAGTGTGCGGTGCGTGGGACTTGTGATCGTACGGTGAGGCAGAATCGGGACAGGCCGTTCATACGCGGCGGCCAAAAGGTGTGGCCCGTCCCTCGGCCGCCCTTCCCTCCGCCTCCGACGTCGACCTGAAGGTCCCATGCCCCCGACGCTCGCCTCGCTCGTCCACCACTCCGCGCTCAAGCTGACCGTGCGGGCGGGCGAGGACCGCCTGGACGTGCCGGTGCGCTGGGCGCACGCCAGTGAGCTGGCCGACCCCGTGCCGTACATGGAGGGCGGGGAGCTGCTGCTGATCACCGCGTTGAAGCTGGACGCGGAGGATCCGGAGGCGATGCGGCGCTATGTGCGCAGGCTCGCGGGCGCCGGGGTCGTGGGGCTCGGGTTCGCCGTCGGGGTGCACTACGAGGCCATCCCGCAGGCGCTCGTCGACGCGGCCTCGGGGGAGGGGCTGCCCCTCCTGGAAGTGCCCCGGCGTACGCCCTTCCTGGCCATCAGCAAGGCGGTGTCGGCCGCGATCGCCGCCGAGCAGTACCGGGCGGTGACGGCCGGGTTCGCCGCGCAGCGGGAACTCACCAGACAGGCGTTGACCGCCGGACCCGAAGGGCTGCTGGGCGCGCTCGCCGGGCAGGTCGACGGGTGGGCGGCGCTGTACGACGCCTCCGGCGCGGTCGTCGCGGTGGCGCCGGAGTGGGCGGAGCGGCGGGCCGGACGGCTCGTCGCCGACGTCGAACGGCTGCGGGACCGGCCCGCTCCGGCCAGCGCGGTCGTCGGCGGCGAGGACCGCGTCGAACTGCACTCCCTCGGCACCGGCCGCCGGGCCCGTGCCGCCCTCGCCGTCGGCACGGCGGCGGCCCTCGGGACGGCCGAGCGGTACGCCGTCCACTCCGCGATCGCCCTCCTCACCCTCACGACGGAACGGTCGCGCCCGTTGTACGCCGCCGAGCAGCGGATCGGCGCGGCGGTGCTGCGCATGCTGCTGGCCGGGGAGTGCGACCACGCGCGTGCCGTCGCCGGGGATCTGTACGGCGACCTCCTGGACGCCCCGTTCCGGCTGATCCTCGCGGAGGCGGCGTCGGCTTCGGCCGCGCGGGCGCGGGTGGAAGGGGCGGTGGGTGCGGTGAGTACCGCGGAGGGGGTGGCCGGGGAAGAGGCTCGGGCCGCGGTCGCCGGCGGGGGCAGGGGCAGGGAAGGGGCCCGTGCCTCCGGGGCGGGGGGTGCGGCTGCGGGCGTGGCCGCCGATGTCGTACGGGTCTCGGCGGGCGGGGCCGTCGGGGGTGACTCGGGCGGGGAACTGCTCGGGCAGCTCGTCGAGGTGGTGGAGGCGGCTGCGGCGCGTGCCGGGGAGGCGGTGCTCGTGGTGCCCGACGGGGAGCGGCTCGTCGTGCTCGCCGTGGACGGGGGTGCGGCGGTCGCCGCGTGCGGGGAGTTCGCGGTGGCGTTGGAGACGGCCAGGGCGGCGGGGCGGGATCCGGTGTCCGCCGGCGCGTCGTCCACCGGGGCCGGGGTGCCCGGGTCCGCTGCCGCCGGTGGTCCGGTCGAGGAGGAGGAGCTCGTCGTCGGGCTGTCCGCGCCCGCCGGGCCGATCGCGGCGGCCGCGGCGTACAAGCAGGCCGAGCAGGCACTGTCCGTGGCTCGGCGCCGGGGGCGTTGTCTGGTCGAGCACGAGGAGCTGGCGGCGGGGTCGGTGCTGCCGCTGCTCGGGGACGACGCCGTACGGGCCTTCGCCGACAGCCTGCTCCGCCCGTTGCGGGAGCACGACGCGACGGGGCGGGGGGATCTGGTCGCCTCGCTGCGGGCGTGGTTGTCGCGCCACGGACAGTGGGACGCGGCCGCTGCGGACCTGGGGGTGCACCGGCACACGCTGCGGTACCGGATGCGCCGGGTGGAGGAGATCGTCGGCCGGTCCCTGGACGATCCGGACGTACGGATGGAGCTGTGGCTGGCGCTGAAGGCGACGGCCGCGGCGGGGGAGTAGCCCACCCGGCAGGGGGTGGGCTGCGGCAGGTGGTAGGTCGCGTCCCCCCCGCCGTCAGAACATGGCGAGCCGGTCCACCAGCAGCTCCACCCTGCGTTCGGTGTCCTCCGGCGGGAGGCGACGCGCCCGGGTGAGGGTGGCCAGGCCGTGCAGGGCCGCCCAGAACATCTCGGTGAAGAGGGCGGGGTGGACTCCCTCCCCGGCGACCTCGCTGAGGTTCTCCAGCAGGGCGGCGAAGGCGTCCTTCAGCGGCTCGGGCGTGTCCTCCTGCGCGAACGCCAGGCCGCCGTCGAGCTGGAACATGGCGTCGTAGACCGCCGGGTTGCGTTCGGCGAAGTCCAGGTAGACGCGGGCCAGGGCGGTGACCCGGGTGCGGGGGCCGTCGGCGGCGGAGGCCGCTGCCCTGAGCGCCGCCGCCATCTCGGCTGCGCCCTCCAGGGCGACGGCACCGATGATCTCGCGCTTGCCGCGGAAGTGGCTGTAGAGGACGGGCTGGCTGTATTCGATGCGCTCGGCGAGCCGACGGGTGGTGACCGCGTCCCAGCCCTGCTGCTCGGCGAGTTCGCGGGCCGTGGTCACGATGAGGCGCTCGCGGCCCGCCCGCTCGCGCTCCTTGCGTTCCTGTACCGACATGACCCGATTCTAGCACTGCTAGACAATCGAGCAGCAGCAGTACTAGCGTTGCCTCATCAGCTAGCGGCGCTAGATTCCTGGAGGGCTCGTCATGCTCGACGCACTCGCGGTGTTCACCATCGTGGTCACCGGACTGATGGTGGGGGTGGAGTTCTCGGTCGCCTTCGTCATCAACCCGATCCTCAACGCGCTCCCCGACGACAGCGTGGTGCTCGGCCGAGCCCACGGGGGGCGGATGCTGGGCGCGGTGATGCCGGTCTGGTACATCACCTCGCTGGTCCTCGTCGGGGTCTGGGCCGTCGCCGGGCGGGAGCACGACGGCACGGGCCTCGTGGTCACCGCCGGCGGGCTGCTGATCGTCAGTGTGATCATGTCGCTGCTGCTGCTCGTCCCGATCAACAACCGGGGCAGGACCTGGACGCCCGAGAACCGCCCCGAGGACTGGAAACAGCAGGCGGCCCGCTGGGACCGTTTCCACTACGCCCGCGTGGCCGTCATCGTCGCGGCCCTCACCCTGCTGGTCGCGGCCCTGACCTGAGCCCGAGCGGCGACACCGCGCGGGCGGCTCACGTCAGCAGGCGTTCTCCCTGTGGGTCGTAGCAGACGAGCCCGTGCGCGCGTGCCACCGAAGCGGCGTACTCGGAGACCTCCTCGGCCCTGCTGTAGGACATGAGCAGGTACACGAAAGGTCCCGCGGCCTCGTTGATGACCGGCGGGGACGCCCAGACGATGTCGCCGTCGATGTCATCCGGGTAGCGCTCCAGGAGCGCCTCGACGTAGGCCACGATGGGCGGGGCCGGCGGCACGACCTCGTCGTCCGAATCGAGGTAGCGCTCGTAGAGCTCGTCGTAGACCGCGCCGGCCCGGTCGTCGTCGAGCGGGCGCGCACCGGCCCACACGGCAAGGTCATGGCTCACGGGGAAATCGTCGCAGGTGGCATGGCGGAGAGATGCCCCCAGGCGCCCCGCTTGCCCCTCATCCGCTCGCCGCAGTCCCCCCACCCGTCCAAACTGGCGTAACACCCGGCCCTTCTCATACGTGCCGGACAAGCGACCCCCGGCCGTGTCGGCCCTACCGTGGAGCGGACGTCGAAGTGTCATTTATCGAAGGGCCGGGAACGACTATGACCGCCACTCACGCCTTCTGGCTCGCCGGCCGTCAGGCCAGCGGTGAGACCACGTTCGATGTGACGTCGCCCTGGGGCGGCCGGTCGGTCGGCAGGGTGAGCGTGCCGACGGACGAGCAGGTCGAAGAGGCCGTGGCCGCCGCGTACGCCGTGCGGGACGAGTTCGCGGCGACGCCGGCGCACGTGCGGGCCGCGGTCCTGGACCGGGTCAGCAGGCGTCTGGTCGAGCGGACCGAGGAGATCGCGCAGCTGATCTCCGCCGAGAACGGCAAGCCGATCAAGTGGGCGCGCGGCGAGGTCGGCCGGGCCGTGTCCGTGTTCCGGTTCGCGGCCGAGGAGGCCCGGCGGTTCAACAGCGGCGAGGCGCAGCGGCTCGACACCGACCTCGGCGGCCAGGGCCGCCTCGCCCTCACGCGCCGCTTCCCCAAGGGCGCCGTCCTCGGTATCGCGCCCTTCAACTTCCCGCTCAACCTCTGCGCTCACAAGATCGCCCCGGCGATCGCGGCCGGCGTGCCGATCATCCTGAAGCCCGCCCCGGCCACCCCCCTCTCCGGTCTGATCATCGGAGAGCTGCTCGCCGAGGCCGAGGCCCACACGGCGAGCGCGACGGGAGTGGCGGGAGTGGCGGCAGGGACCGTCCTGCCCGTCGGCTCCTGGAGCATCCTCCCCGTCGCCAACGACCGCATGCCCGCCCTCGTCCAGGACGAGCGGCTGCCCGTGATCTCCTTCACCGGCTCCGAGAAGGTCGGCTACGCGATCATGGACTCGGTGCCGCGCAAGCACTGCACCCTGGAGCTGGGCGGCAACGGCGCGGCGGTCGTGCTGGCCGACTACGCGAGCGACGAGGACCTCGACTGGGCCGCGAGCCGTATCGCGACCTTCTCGAACTACCAGGGAGGCCAGTCCTGCATCTCCGTGCAGCGGGTGATCGCGGACGCGTCCGTGTACGAGCGGCTGCTGCCGCGCATCGTCGCCGCGGTCGAGGCCCAGGTGACCGGCGACCCCTCCGACGGCGCCACCGACGTCGGGCCGCTGGTCGACGAGAACGCCGCCCAGCGGGTCGAGGCGTGGGTCCAGGAGGCGGTCGACGCCGGGGCCACCCTCCTCACCGGCGGCAAGCGCGACGGCGCCACGTACGCGCCGACGGTCCTGGCCGACGTGCCCGCCGACGTGACCGTCTCCTGCGAGGAGGTCTTCGGGCCCGTCCTCACCGTGCGCAAGGTGGACGGCGAGGCCGAGGCCTTCGCCGCCGTCAACGACTCCAAGTACGGACTCCAGGCGGGCGTCTTCACCCACGACCTGCAGACCGCCTTCCGAGCCCACCGCGCGCTGGAGGTAGGCGGCGTGATCATCGGCGACGTGCCGTCCTACCGGGCCGACCAGATGCCCTACGGCGGTGTGAAGCAGTCCGGAGTGGGGCGCGAGGGCGTGAAGTTCGCGATGGACGACTACACCTACGAGCGGGTCATGGTCCTCACGGGGATCCAGCTCTGACGCACCACTGAGATCACCCCGCCCCACCCCTAGCATCTGACAATCGTTTTCAGGTAGCCTGGGGGCAGATCCCGGGATGAAGGGGCCCGGCACCGATGCCTTCCGGTGCCGGGCCCCTTCTGTGTGTCGGCCTGCTTCCGGACCCTCAACCGGAGAAGCCGACGTGCGCCAGCCGCAGTGGGCCGCGCAGCTTCAGGTGGACGTCGTGCACGCCGGCGGCCGTCACGCCGGTGCGCGCCGTGGTGTAGGCGTACGGGTCGCCGGTGGGGCGCTCCGGGGTCAGTGTCGCGAGGACCGGGCCGCCGACCAGGGAGAACTCGACGGTGCCCGACCCGGACACCTCCACCTCGACGGACGTGATCCCCGCGCCGAAGTCGCAGTTGCGGAAGAGCAGTTCACCGGAGCCGCCGTCCGTCGGCGTCACGGCGTCGCCCGACACCTTGGTGCGGTCGACGATCTCCGTGCCCCGCTGTTCGTCGAAGTCCGCCGCGTCCAGGCCGTGGGTGACGACTGGGCGGGGAGCCACCGGTTCGCCCTCGACCGTGACGGTCGTACGGAGGCGGATGTCCTCGCTCGACGCGCCGGCGAGGAGTTCGTACGCGCCGGGCTCCAGGTGCCAGGTGCTGTGGGCCACGTCCCAGAACTCCAGGACGGACAGCGGGAGTCGGAAGGTCAGCTCCGTCGAGTCGCCGGGGGCCAGGGTGATCCGGCGGTGGCCGGCCAGTTCGCGGCGGGGGCGGGGGACCGACGGGTCCGCGGCGCGGACGTACAGCTGGGCGACCTCGTCGGCGGTCACCGCTCCCGTGTTGGTGACGGTGAAGGAGACCGTCAGGCCGTCATCGCCCGTCTGGGCGACCAGGTTTCCGTACGCGAACTCCGTGTACGACAGGCCGTGGCCGAACGGGAAGAGCGGGGTGCCCTCGAAGTAGAGGTACGTCTGAAGGGCGCCGATCACGTCGTAGTCGAGGAGGCCGGGGAGGTCCGCGTCGGAGGCGTACCAGGTCTGTGGGAGGCGGCCGGCGGGGGAGACGTCGCCGGCGACGACCCGGGCGAGGGCGGTGCCGACGGCCTGGCCGCCGTGCGCGGTCCACAGGACGGCGGGCAGGTCGGCGGGGTCGACCGCGTACGGATAGGCCGAGACCAGCACCAGCACGGTGTTCGGGTTGGCGGCGCGGGCCGCGCGCAGCAGGCGCTCCTGGTGGGCGGGGAGCGCGAGGCCGGTGCGGTCCTCGGTCTCGCGGCCGTTGATGTGCGGGTCGTTGCCCGCGACGACGAGGACCACGTCGGCCTCGGCGGCGACCCTGGTGACGGCCTCCTCGCCGGGCTGGACCACCATGAGCTCGAAGATTTCCGGATTCTCGTCGGCAACCTTCACGCCGTCGGTGCCGACAGTGACGTACCGGCCCGTCCCTGTGTGCTTGAGGAGGTGACCGTTCCCGTGGGATCCGGAGGGCTCCAGGCTGAACGTCTCCTGGACGATCCAGCCGCCCGGCTGGTCCGCCGACGCGCGCAGGTACCCGTCCTCGGCGACCGAGAGGTAACGGCCGTCGGGGGCGCGGAAGGTGAGGACGCCCTCGCCCCAGTCGACCAGGGCCAGTTCGGTGCCGTCCGGGTCGGTGGTGAGCGGCGGCAGGTCGGTACGGCCGGCCAGCAGCGCCGGGTCGAGGGCGCCCTCCGCGCCCCGTACCTCGTCGTCGGCCTCGGCGGCCTCGGGCACGGCGACGAACGCGCCGGTGGACAGCGCCCGCAGCCGTACGCGGTCCACGCCCTCCGCGAACGTCACGCGCTCGGCGCCGAAACGGTCGTACAGCCCTTCGAGCGGGGTGGAACGGTGCAGCAGGGTGCCGCTGTACCAGTCGAGTTTGCACTCGTCGGCGAGCAGCCCGACGACGGCGATCCGGGTGTCGGCCGCGAGCGGCAGCAGGTCGCCCTCGTTCTTCAGCAGGACGACCGCCTGCTCGGCGGCCTCCCGCGCGAGGTCCCGGTGGGCCGGGGTGTCGAAGTCCGTGAGCCCGGCGTACGGGTCGGCGTCGCCGTCGAACTCGCCGAGGCGGAAGCGGACCGAGAGCTGGCGGCGGACCGCCTCGTCGATGTCCTCCTCGGTCAACAGGCCCTTGTCCAGGGCGCCCCGGATGCGGCCGGTCATCGTCGCGCTCTCGGTTCCGTGGTCGGTGAAGCTGTCGACCCCGGCGCGCAGCGAGGCGGCGGTCGCCTCCTCGTGGGTGGCGAAGTAGTGCTCGGAGTCGACGAGGTTCGACGGTGCGCCCGCGTCCGAGCAGACCAGCAGATGCTCGTCCGTCCAACGGCGCAGATGCTCGGCCAGATAGGGCGAGACGTGGTTGGGGCGGCCGTTGACCAGGTTGTACGCGGGCATGACGCCGGCGACGGCCCCCGCCTCGACGGTCTCGCGGAAGGCGCGCAGGTCGTACTCGTGCAGGACGCGTGGGCGGACCGAGGAGGAGGTGGTGGAGCGGTCGGTCTCGTTGTTGTGCGCCAGCCAGTGCTTGAGTACGGGGGCCGTGCGCCAGTACGTGGGGTGGTCGCCGCGCAGGCCGCGGGTGTAGGCGGTGGCGATCGCCGAGGTCAGCTTCGGGTCCTCGGAGTAGCCCTCCTCGTTGCGGCCCCACAGCGGGTGGCGCAGCAGATTGACCGTGGGGGACCAGACGTTGAGGCCGATGCGGTCGTCGCGGGCCCGCATCGCGCGGACCTCGGTGGACACCGCCTCACCGACGCGACGCACGAGGTCGTCGTTCCAGGTCGCGCCGAGGCCCACCGCCTGGGGAAACACCGTCGCGGGGCCCATCCAGGCCACGCCGTGCAGGGCCTCCTGGCCGGTGCGGAAGGCGGCCACCCCGAGCCGGTCGACGGCGGGGGCGAACTGGTGCAGGAACGCGATCCGCTCGTCCAGGGTGAGCCGCTGGAGCAGATCGTCGATGCGCTTCGCGAGCGGCAGCTGCGGATCGCGGAAAGGCGGCGTGGGCGTCGTCTGTGCGGTCACGTTGGGCATCCCTTTGCGGTGGAGCGGCGAGGCGCTTTCGAAGCGCTTCGATGCTCATTCGACCGTGGGGTGGGTGTCAAGAGACCAAGGCGCAACAGATCCGTTTCCTCGCCGTCATACAGGCCGAGATATCGAAGGTCGGAGGGGGGTGTTCCGGTCGTCCGCACCGCCGAGGAATCTGGGAATCGACCCTTGTGCACCCCCGGTCGTTCACTTAACCTCGCAGCAACATCGAAGCGCTTCGACTGTGGAGGGAAACGCTTCGCGTGCTCACCTCCCTCCGCCGCCCGAGGGTTCACCGCTTCAGCACAGCCAGATCCACTCAGACACCGCAGCCGACGGCCACCGCCGGGTGTCCTGGTGTGCGCCATGAAGGGTTGACGCAATGACGCCGAACTCCGCCACCTCCGCCGCGCCCAGCCGGAGAAGCTTCCTCGCCTCCACGGCGGTCGCCGCCGCCGTAGTGGCGGGGGGTGTGCCGCTGCTGTCCGCCTGCGGCGGCTCGCAGGAAGGCCGCAAGGAGGGCACGACGTCGGGCAAGGACGCGCAGAAGATCCTTCCGACGTTCGTCGCGTCGACCGTCGTGGCGCCCGACATCCCGGCCAAGAACGGCTCGGCGGCCGGCTTCAGCAAGGCCATCGCCACGGCCGACCTGAAGACCTCGGTCCCGAAGGCGCTCGGCAGCGGCGGCAGGCTCAAGGTCATGGCACCGTTCTGGGGCACCCCGCCGAAGGGTGACAACCCCTACTACACGGCGATGAACAAGGCCGTCGGCGTCGAGGTCACCTGGCAGAACCAGGACGGTGTCACCTACGACCAGAAGCTCGGCGCGGTCCTCGCCTCCAGCGACATCCCCGACGTCGTGGTCGTCCCCGGCTGGAACCTGATGGGCAAGATACCCAGCGCCATCAACGCCAAGTTCGCCGACCTCGGCCCGTACCTCTCCGGCGACAAGGTCAAGGACTACCCGAACCTCGCGGCCGTCCCCAGCGAGGCCTGGCAGCGCGGCATCTTCGGCGGCCAGCTGCGCGCGATCCCGTTTCCCGCGCCGTACGTCACCGACATCGCGCCCATGTACCGCCGGGACATCTTCGAGAAGAAGGGCTACAGCGTCCCGACCAGTCCCGACGAGTTCCTGTCCTGGGCGAAGGAGGCCACAGACGCCAAGTCGAAGGTGTGGGCCTGCGACGACATGAAGTGGACGGCGTTCAACATCTACAGCGTCTTCCCCGGCAGCGACAAGGCGCTGTGGTGGAACATGGTCGACGGCAAGCTGGTCAACCGCGTCGAGACCGAGGAGTACCTCGAAGCCCTGGAGTGGGTGCGCAAGCTCTACGCCGCCGACGTGGTCCACCCGGACGCGGTCTCCGGCAAGGCGGGCGGTAGCGCCAGGAACCGGTTCACCGCCGGTCAGTCCCTGGTCTTCAACGACAACATCTCCGCCTGGTGGGGCTCGGTCTCCGAACAGGCCACCCAGAACTCCGACTTCGACATGGCCGCGTTCGACATCTTCGGCCCCGACGGCGGCGACCCCAGCCTGTGGGCGGTGCAGCCCGCCAACATCTTCACCTTCGTCAGCAAGAAGGCGACCGAGCAGCAGATCAAGGACTTCCTCGCCCTTGCCAACTACTGCGCCGCGCCCTACGGCACCAAGGAGTTCATGCTCACCTCCTACGGCGTCGAGGGCACGGA
Source organism: Streptomyces caniscabiei (assembly GCF_014930365.1). GTDB lineage: Bacteria > Actinomycetota > Actinomycetes > Streptomycetales > Streptomycetaceae > Streptomyces > Streptomyces caniscabiei. Next base: position 359,250 of record NZ_JABXWI010000010.1, read on the forward strand.
CTACGACACGAAGAAGGGCCTGCCGGTCAAGACCACCCAGGGCGTCAACGAGGTCAACGGCGCATACGACTACACCGGCAACCCCGCCCCGTACGTCGCCTACCCCGACTTCCCCGAGGTCACCAAGGGCATGGTCGAGTGGCAGCAGCGCATGGGCGCCTTCACCAAGAAGACCTCCTTCTTCGGGCTGACCATCACCGAGCCGAACCGCTGGGCCAACCTCGCAGACAACTTCGAGCAGTTGGAGGACGACGTCGTGCGCGGGCGCAAGAAGATCAGCGACGTCCAGCAGGCGGTGTCCGACTGGAAGAGCAAGGGCGGCGACGGCCTGCGCGACTGGTACAAGAAGCTGCTCGACGACACCGGTTCGGCGAACTGACCCGGGGCCGAGGCAAGGAGAAGGCCGTGTCCCACAGCACGGTGCCCCGGTCGAGGGCCGGGGCCAAGACCCCCGAGACGACCCCGGTGGCGTCCGACGACGCCGCCGGGTCCAGGGCCCGGCCCCCGTCGGGGGGAGACGGACGCGCGGGCAAGCGGGGCCTTCGCCTCAGATTCCGGCGCGACCGCACGCTGATCCTGATGACGCTGCCGGCCGTCCTGCTGATCCTGGTCTTCAACTACATACCGATTCTCGGCAATGTGGTCGCCTTCCAGGACTACGACCCGTACCTCAGCGAGAACGGCTTCGTCGCCATCTTCCAGAGCCCCTGGGTCGGCGTCGAGCAGTTCGAACGGATCTTCGCGGACTCGGCCTTCTGGCACGCGGTGCAGAACACCTTCGTGCTGTTCTTCCTCCAACTCGTGCTGTTCTTCCCCATCCCGATCCTGCTCGCGCTGCTCATCAACAGCATCGTCAGGCCCCGGATCCGGGCGGTCGCCCAGGCGATCATGTACCTGCCGCACTTCTTCTCCTGGGTCCTCGTCGTCACCGTGTTCATGCAGATCTTCGGCGGGGCCGGCGTCATCGCGCAGACGCTCCGCCAGCACGGCTACGACGGCTTCGACCTGATGACCAACCCGGAGATCTTCAAGTACCTGGTCACGGTCGAGATGATCTGGAAGGACGCCGGCTGGGGCATCATCGTCTTCCTCGCCGCGCTCTCCTCCGTCTCCCACGACCTGTACGAGGCCGCCGCGATGGACGGCGCCGGCCGCTGGCGGCGCATGTGGCACATCACCCTGCCCGCCCTGCGCCCGGTGATCGCCCTGCTGCTGGTGCTGCGCGTCGGCGACGCCCTCACCGTCGGATTCGAACAACTGCTCCTGCAACGGCAGGCGGTGGGCGTCGACGCCTCCGATGTCCTCGACACCTACGTGTGGTGGAACGGCATCCGCAACCAGGACTTCAGCTACGCCGCCGCCGCGGGACTCATCAAGGGCGTGGTCGGCCTCGCGCTGGTCCTGACCGCCAACAAGGTCGCCCATCTCATGGGTGAGCAGGGGGTGTACAAGAAATGAGCGCACTCGTCGACGAGACGGGCAGGACGGCCGAGCAGGCCGACCGGCGGCCGACGGCGCCGAAGCCGAGCCGTTGGGCCGCGCCGCCCCGCCCGGTCTGGGAGGAGGAACCCGCGAAGGCGGGACTCGCGGGCAAGGGCATCGCCCTGGGCTTCGCCTGCTTCGCGATCCTCTTCCCCCTGTGGATCGTCATCGTCACCAGCCTCCAGACGAAGAAGACCATCGACGACGCGGGCGGTCTGGTCGTCGTCCCCAAGGGCATCACCTTCATCGCCTACCAGGAACTCCTCAGCGGCGGCCAGGTCCAGCGGGCCGCCCTGGTCAGTGTCGGCATCACCCTCGTCGGCACCCTGTTCAGCATGACCGTCTCGGTCCTGTGCGCCTACGGCCTCTCCCGCGTCGGCTCGCTCGGCCACCGCTGGATCCTGATGACCCTGCTCGCGACGATGTTCTTCGGCGCGGGCCTCATCCCCACGTATCTCCTGGTCCAGGGCCTCGGCCTCACCGACACCTACCTCGCCCTGATCCTCCCCAGCGCGGTGAGCGTCTTCAACATCCTGGTCCTGCGCGCGTTCTTCATGGGCATCTCGCAGGAACTCATCGACAGCGCCCGCATCGACGGGGCCGGCGACTGGCGCATCCTGTGGCAGATCGTGATGCCGCTCTCCCGTGCGGTCCTCGCGGTCATCGCCCTCTTCTACGCGGTCGGCTACTGGAGCGCCTGGTTCAACGCCTCCATCTACCTCACCGACCAGGACATGATGCCGCTGCAGAACGTCATGATCCAGCTCGTCCAGAAACAGGAACGCCCCGTCGGGCTCTCCGCCCAGATCAACACCGGCCAACTCTCGCCGCTGGCCATCCAGATGGCGGTCATGGTCATGGCCCTGCTGCCTGTCGCCGTGCTCTCGCCCTTCGTCCAGAAGCACTTCAAGAAGGGGATGCTGACCGGCGCGGTCAAGGGTTGACCGGGGCGCCCATGGACTCGGGGGTTCGGGTTCGTCGGCGGATGCGGGTGGTTCGTGGTTGCTCGCGCAGTTCCCCGCGCCCCCGAAAGGGCCTCCGGCCCTTTCGGGCCGAAAAGCACGGGGCGCAGCCCCTGCTTTTCAGGGGCGCGGGGAACTGCGCGAGAAGCCCCACCGCGCCGCACCCGCCCTCGCACCGCCCGCCCCCCGAGTCATCAGGCGCCCACCCACCCCCTCCCCGTACGAACGAGGTATCCCATGCACACCCCCCACCCCACCCGCCGCACCGTCCTCGCCGCTTCCACAACCACCGCCGCCCTCACGGCCCTCCCCACCCTCGGCACCCCGGCCCACGCGGCGGAGCCCTTCGCGGCGGAGCCCCACGCGGAGCCCCACACCACCGCGGCCCCAACCCGCAAAACCGCCGGCGGCTACCGCTGGCGCAACGCGGTGATCGGCGGCACCGGATTCGTCACCGGCGTCCTCTTCCACCCGGCCAGGCGCGGGCTCGCCTACGCCCGTACCGACATCGGCGGCGCCTACCGCTGGGACGACCGCCGGGCCCGCTGGATCCCGCTGACGGACCACCTCGGCTGGGACGACTGGAACCTCCTCGGTGTGGAGGCCATCGCCCTCGACCCCGCCCACCCGGACCGCGTCTACCTCGCCCTCGGCACCTACGCCCAGCCCTGGGCCGGCAACGGCGCGATCCTGCGTTCCGACGACCGCGGCGCCACCTGGGCCCGCAGCGACCTCACCGTCAAGCTCGGCGCCAACGAGGACGGCCGGGGCGCCGGCGAGCGTCTCCTCGTCGACCCGCGCGACAGCGACACCCTGTGGCTGGGCACCCGGCACGACGGCCTGCTCAGATCGACGGACCGGGGCGCCACCTGGGCGCCCGCGACCGGCTTCCCGGCGACCCCGAGCGGCTCCGGCCAGGGCGTCACCCTGCTGGTGGCCGCCGGTCGCGCCCTCTACGCCGGCTGGGGCGACGCGGACGGCACCTCCGCGACGGCGAACCTCTACCGCACCACCGACGGCACCACCTGGGAAGCCGTCCCCGGCCGCCCCACCGGCACCGCCGCCAGGGTCCCGATCCGCGCCGCGTACGACCGGCACACCCGCGAGCTGTACGTGACGTACGCCGACGCCCCCGGTCCCAACGGCCAGTCCGACGGCAGCGTGCACAAGCTCCGCACCACCACCGGCACATGGGCCGAGGTGACCCCGGTGAAGCCGGGCGGCACCACGACCGACGGCGGCAGCGACACCTTCGGCTACGGCGGGGTCGCCGTCGACGCCCGCCGTCCCGGCACGGTCGTCGTGTCCACCAACAACCGCTGGGCCGAGATCGACACCCTGTTCCGGTCCACGGACGGCGGCCGCACCTGGACGTCCCTCAAGGACTCCGCGGTCCTCGACGTGTCCGAGACCCCCTATCTCAAGTGGGGTGCCGACAAGCCGAAGTTCGGCTGGTGGATCCAGGCGCTCGCCCTCGACCCGTACGACTCCCGGCATCTCGTGTACGGCACCGGCGCGACCCTCTACGGCACCCGGGACCTGAAGCACTGGGCGCCGCAGATCCGAGGGCTGGAGGAGACGTCCGTACGCCAGCTGATCTCGCCTCCGGTCGGGCAGGCGCATCTGCTGAGCGGATCCGGTGACATCGGCACGATGTACCACGAACGCCTCACGGCGTCCCCGTCGCGCGGCATGGCGTCGAACCCGGTGTTCGGGTCGTCGACGGGACTCGCGCAGGCCTCGGCGAAGCCGTCGTACGTGGTCCGCAGCGGCTGGGGCGACCACGGCAACGGCGCCCACTCGGAGGACGGCGGCCGGACCTGGGCCCCCTTCGTGGCCCAGCCCGCCATCGCCAAGGACGCGCCCGGGCCGATCGCCGTCAACGCCGACGGCAGTGTGCTGCTGTGGTCCTTCGTGCACTGGGACGGCACGAAGTACCCGGCCCACCGCTCCGCCGACCACGGCGCGACCTGGACCGAGATCGACTCCTTCCCGAAGGGCGCCACACCGGTCGCGGACCCGGTCGACCGGACGCGCTTCTACGCCTACGACACCGACACGGGCACGCTGTACGCCAGCACGGACGGCGGCGTCTCCTTCGTGGCCCGGGCGACCGGACTGCCGCGGGGGGACAGCCAGTTCAAGCTGGTCGCGGCCCCCGGACGCGGCGGGGACCTGTGGCTGAGCGTGAAGGACAACGGGCTGTACCGGTCCACCGACGCGGGGGTCACCTTCGTGAAGGTCGACAGCTGCCGGGCCTCGCACACCCTCGGCTTCGGCAAGGCCGCCGCCGGCGCCGACTACCCGGCGATCTACCAGGTCGGCTCGACGGGGACCGGCACCGCCGTCCTCCGCTCCGACGACGGCGCGAAGACCTGGACCCGGATCAACGACGACGCCCACCAGTGGGGCTGGACCGGCGAGGTCGTCGTCGGCGACCCGCGCGTGTACGGCCGCGTCTACCTGGCCACCAACGGGCGCGGCATCCAGTACGGGGACCCGGTCTGATGGCCGGTCCCGCACGGCCGAGCCTGGCCGACGCCACCCGGGGCCGGATCCTCTTCGGCGGGGACTACAACCCCGAGCAGTGGCCCGAGGAGACATGGCACGAGGACGTACGCCTGATGAGGGATGCGGGCGTCAACTCCGTCACCGTCGGCGTCTTCTCCTGGGCGAAGCTCGAACCCCGGCCCGGCGCGCGGGAGTTCGGCTGGCTGGACCGGCTGATGGACCTGCTGCACGCGGGCGGCGTCGGCGTCGTCCTCGCCACCCCCACCTCCTCCCCGCCGCCGTGGCTGGGACGCCTGCACCCCGAGACACTCCCGCGCGACGAGAACGGCCAGGTCGAGTGGTGGGGCTCCCGGCAGCACTTCTCGCACTCCAGCGACGTGTACCGCCGTCACGCCGCCGCCATCACCGAGGATCTCGCCGCCCGCTACGGCGACCACCCGGCCCTCACGATGTGGCACATCAACAACGAGTACTGCACCTACGACTGGGGCGACGAGGCGGCGCGGACCTTCCGGACGTGGCTGGAGCGGAAGTACGGGACGCTCGACGCGCTCAACGAGGCCTGGGGCACCGCCTTCTGGAGCCAGGGCTACGACGGCTGGCACGAGATCCTGCCGCCGCGCCGCGCGCACTACATGAAGAACCCGGTCCATGTGCTCGACTTCAAACGCTTCACGAGCGACATGCTCCTGGAGTGCTACGTCATGGAGCGCGACATCGTCCGCCGGCACACCCCGCACCTGCCGGTCACCACCAACTTCATGCCGATGTGGGTGGGCCAGGACGCGTGGCGGTGGGCCGAGGAGGAGGACGTCGTCTCGGTCGACATCTACCCCGACCCGCGTGACCCGCTCGGCGCGCAGCACGGCGCCCTGGTGCAGGACATGACCCGCTCCCAGGCGGGTGGCGGCCCGTGGATGCTGATGGAGCAGGCCGCCGGACCCGTCAACTGGCGCGGCGTCAACCATCCCAAGCCCCGTGGGCTCAACCGTCTGTGGTCCTTCCAGGCCGTCGCCCGGGGGGCGGACGCCGTCTGCTACTTCCAGTGGCGGCAGTCCCGTCAGGGCGCGGAGAAGTTCCACTCCGGCATGGTCTCTCACGCGGGCGAACAGGGCCGCACCTTCCAGGAGGTGAAGCAACTCGGCCGCGAACTCGCCGTCGTCGGGCCGGAGGTGACGGGCCGGCACCTCGACGCCGACATCGCCGTGCTGTTCGACTGGAACTCCTGGTGGGCCGGCGCCCACGACGGCCGGCTGTCGTCCGAGGTGGATCTCCCCGAGGTCGTACGCTCCTGGCACCGCGCCCTGTGGGAGGCGAACCTCACCACGGCCTTCGCCCACCCCGAGCACGATCTCTCCGCCCACCGGCTCGTCGTCGTCCCCCAGCTCTACCTGCTCACGGACGCGGCCGTCGACAACCTCCTCGCGTACGTACGAGGCGGCGGCACCCTCGTCAGCGGCTTCCTGACCGGCGTCGCCGACGAGGACGACCGGGTGCGCCCCGGCGGCATGGACGCCCGGCTCCGCGACCTCTTCGGCATCCGCACCCTGCACGAGTGGTGGCCGCTGGACGCGGGGGAGGAGGTCGAGTGCGACGGCGCCCGGGGTGTCTTCCGGGGGACGCTGTGGTCCGAGGAGATCGAGGCGGCGGACGCCGACGAGGTCGTCCCCTACAAGGGCGGCGAGCTCGACGGCCTGCCGGCGGTGCTGCGCAAGGGACGCGCCTGGTACCTCTCCACACTGCCCGAACCGGACGAACTGCGCCGGCTGCTGGGGCGGATCGCGGCCGACGCCGGGGTACGGCCGGTCCTGGACGGACTGCCCGGCGGGGTCGAGGCGGTGCGGCGCGGCGAGGCGCTGTTCGTGCTCAACCACGGCCGCGACGAGGTCACCGTCGACGTACCAGGTACCCACCGCGACCTGCTGACGGAGGCGACCGTCACCGGATCGCTGACGCTCGGCCGGTACGGCGTGGCGGTACTGAAGCCGTGCCCATGACTTTCTCCGGCGCAGGGTCCCGCGCAGCGGTCGGACGAACGATCGGACGAGCGATCGGACGAACGTCCGCGGCGATCGGCCTCGACGTCGGAGAAGACCGCGGCCTCCCCACGAGGCCGCGGTAGCTCCCCACCCCGCACTTCCCCCCACCCATGGAAGGAACCGACACCCATGGCAACACGCACCCGAACCCTGGGCCGGATCGGCAAGGCCCTGCTCGCCCCCGCGCTCGCGCTGGGCGCCACGATCGGCCTCGCCTCCGCCCCCGCCTCTGCCGCGGTCTGGAACTCCTGCGACCAGTGGGGCAACACCAGCCTGAACGGCTACACGCTCTACAACAACATCTGGGGCTCCGGCGCCGGCAGCCAGTGCATCTGGGCCAACTCCGGTACCAACTGGGGAGTCTGGGCCAACCACCCCAACACCGGCGGCATCAAGTCGTACCCCGACTCCAAGAAGGTGATCAACAAGACGATCACCTCGCTCGGCTCGCTCAACAGCAGCTACAACGTCACCGTCCCGTCCTCGGGCGCGTACAACACCTCGTACGACATCTGGGACACGGACTACGACTACGAGATCATGCTCTGGGTCAACTACAACGGGGCCGTCGGTCCGCTCGGCACCGCCCAGGGCAATGTGACGCTCGGCGGTCACACCTGGAGCGTCTACAAGGGCAGCAACGGAGCCAACGAGGTCTTCTCGTTCCTGCGCACCTCGGACTCGAACTCCGGCACGGTCCAGATCCTCCCCATCCTCAAGTGGATCAAGGACACCAAGGGCTGGATGGGCAACGAGACCATCGGCGACGTGCAGTTCGGGTTCGAGATCACCTCGTCCTCCGGCGGCCTGGACTTCGTCACCAACAACCTGACGGTCAGCAGCAGCTGATCTCCGACGGCCACTGAGCCGTAGCCAGGCGCGAAGACGGAGAACACAAGCCCGAGCCGGTGCCGCACCCCCACGCGACACCGGCTCGGGTCGTCCTAGTCCTCCGGCCCGGCCTCCGTTGTCAGGCGGAGCAGAAGCGTGGCGGGGGTACGCGGCACCGACACCCGCAGTTCGCCGGCCGTCGGGTCCCAGACCGCTGTCGCTTCCGCCCGCGCGGCGGACGGGTGCAGGATCTCCGCGCGGACCGCGCCGCCCCGGCCCGCCAGGTGCGCGACCGGCAGCCGCACCTCGGCCTCACCACCCCTCCGCCACACCGAGAGGTACGACCGCCCGTCCCGGCCCGCCACGCGCATCCCCAGAGCCAGCCACTCGTCCGTCCAGCCCGGCAGGCCGAGCGGCCAGAACGGCACGGACCGGGCCAGGTCACCCCGGATCGCCTTGTACGTGCCCACCGCCTCGCGCACGAGACCGAGCTGAGCCTCCGTCATACGGTCCAGGTGTCCCGAGAGATGGATACGGCCGAGGAGGGCGCCGCCGAGGGTGAAGGCGATCAGCTCGTCCTCGTACTCGGGCTGCGGATAGGCCCACACGGCGCCCTGTTCCGGGGGGACCGCCGTGGGCGCGGCGGCGGCGATCGGCGGGTAGCGGAGGGGGTCCTGCTGGTCGCTGGTGGACTGGAGCTGGGCCACGGCCAGGGTGGCGCCGTCCATGCGCATGCCGCCGGAGGCGCAGTTCTCGACGACGAGGTGCGGGTAGCGGTCGAGGACGTCGGAGAGCCAGCCCAGGTAGGCGTGGGCGTGCCCCAGGAGGCCGGCGCCGGGGGAGAGGTCGCCCGGCGCGGTCGTACCGGGGTCGACCACGATGTTGTAGTCGAGCTTGAGATAGCCCACGCCCCAGTCCCCGACGATGCGGTCCACCGTCTTGTCGAGGTGGGCGCGGGCCGCCGGGTGGCGCAGGTCGAGCTGGTGACGGCCCTGCTCGGTCAGCCGCACCCCGTCGCGCTGGAAGAAGGCCTCCGGCGGCAGCTCCACCGCGACCGCGCTGCGCACGCCGACGACCTCGGGCTCCAGCCAGAGCCCGGGCACCATCCCGCGCTCCCGGATCCGGCCCAGCACGGCCCGGATCCCGTCGCCGGAGGGGGCGGCTGTTCCGGCCTCGGGTTCGGTTCCGGCCTTGGCTCCGGCCGCAGTTCCGTACTCCCCCGCCTCCACCGCAGCCTCGCCCTCCACACTGCCCGTCGGGAACCGGCGCGCCGACGGCAGCCATGCGCCGACGCCGTCCCACCAGCCGCCGTCCACCGTGTCGTCGTACCAGCCGGAGTCGATGCAGAAGTACTCCGCGCCCGCGTCCGCCGCCGCGTCGATCAGCGGCAGCAGCTTCGCGGTGGTCGGGTCGCCCATCAGCGTGTTCATGTAGTCGTTGAAGACGACCGGAAGCGTGTCGTGGTCGGGATGGGGACGGCGGACGGCACGGCGGTACGCGGTCAGCGCCGCCCACGCGTCGTCGAGCCCCGCGCCGCGCCGCGCCCCCAGCGCGAGCGCCGCCGTCACGGTCGTGAAGGTGTCGCCCGGTGCGAGCCGCACCCGCCACTGGTGCTCCGCGTCCGTGGGCCCGTTCAGCGCGAGATATGTGCCGTGCTCGCGTTCCCCCAGGTCCCAGCGCCAACCGGCCGGCGACTCCACCTGCCAGACCCAGGCCCGGTCCCCTCCTCGCTCCGTGAGCGCCCCCATCGCCAGATGCCCGTCAGTGGGCCAACTCCCGCGTCCGGTGAGGGCGAGCGCCGCCCGGCTGTCGTGCTGATGGGCGCCGACGTTGATGTCGGCGACCGTCGACCGCAGCGGCTCGGCGTACCAACGGCACTCCGCGAGCCAGTCGTTGCGGGCCCGGTGCACGTCCAGGAGGTCGGGGGAGGGCAGCCCGCCGAGGAGAAGGCTGCTGACGGACTGCACGACAAGAGGCTCGGCCCCGTCGTTGCGCAGCCGCACCCGGGAGCGGAGGACGGCGACCCCGGCGGGGGCGGACAGCTCGACGAGCGCGGTCAACCCGGTGGCGGGATCGTGGAGTTCGACGGTCAACCGCGCCCACGCGCCGCCACCGCCCCGGCCACCGTCACCCACCCCCGTGTCATCCCGGTGCCCCCGGTACACGAGCCGCGCCCCGAACGCCGTCCCCGTGAACCGAGGCCCGGACCAGCCACTGCCGTGCCCGAAGGCGGTCAACTCGATGAGCGGCAGCGCGGTCTCGACATCCACGGTGTCGCCGGAGGGCCCGAGCCGCACGAGCCGCAGCGTCCCGTCCGAGGCCGTCGCGAAGACGCTCTCGACACCGGGATGCCCCCAGGTGAAGGACGCGCCCAGGCGGTCGCCACCGGCCGAACCACCCGTCACACCCCCCACCGCGTCGCCCTGCGGCCCACCTGACGGGCCGTCCACCGGCCCACCCGCCACGCCGCCCGCCGGCCCACCCACCGGCCCGCCTTCGCCGAAGTCGCTCGCACCCGAGTCCACGTCGCTTCCCCTTCTGAGCCGTCCTGGCCGTCCCGAGTCGTCCCGAGTCGTCCCGCGAGCCACCGCGGCGGCCGGCGCCGGGCGTGAGCTGCTGCTCGCCGTCCTGCGAGCAGCCCTGAGCCGCTCCGGCCGTCCCGAGCCACCTTGCCTCAAGCCGACCCCAGCCGTCCCAGCCGCCCCAGGCCCAACCGCCCAAGGCCGAGCCGCCCAGGCCGCGGCCATCGGCCCCGACGATGGGCCCCGACCATCCCGCCCGCGCGTCCGGAGCCGGAGGCCCCCGCGTGAATCCGCCGTTACGTTCTCTTGACGCCCGCTGTGTGACCGGTCACAATCCTGGCATGAATGTGACCGGTCACACAAGGCGCCCGGCGAGCATCCGGGACGTCGCGACCGCCGCCGGGGTCTCGTACCAGACGGTCTCGCGGGTGATCAACGACCACCCGAGCGTCAAGCCGTCGACACGGGAACGGGTGATGGCGGCCATCGACGAGCTGGGCTTCCGGCGCAACGCCACCGCGCTCGCGCTGGCCAGCGGGCGCAGCCGGGCCGTGACCGTCCTGACCGCGAACACCACGCACTACGGCTACGCCTCGATCCTCCAGGGCGTCGAGGAGGCGGCGCGGGCGGCGTCGTACGCGGTCGGCATCGGTGTCCTGGAGTCGCCGGACGAGGCCGCGGTCGCCGCCGAGGTGCAGCGGGCGGCGGACGCGGGCGGCGGTCTCATCGTGATCGCCTACGATCCGGCCGGTGTCGCGGCGCTCGGGGCCGTGCCCGCCACCCTGCCCGTCGTGGGAGTGGTGGAGACACCCGCGGCCCCGCCCGGCGGCGACCGCCCCTGGGTGTGGACTGACGACCGCGCGGCCGCCTACGAGGCGACCCGGCATCTGCTCGCCCTCGGCCACGAGACCGTGCACTACGTGGCGATCCCGTCCAGCACCCGGCGCACCAGCGCCCGTACCACCGGCTGGCAGCAGGCGCTCAAGGAGGCGGGAGCCCCCGAACCCCGTCCGGTGCAGGGAAGCTGGGGCCCGGCGGGCGGCCACGCGGCCGGGCTCGCCCTGGCCGGGGACCCGTCGGTCACCGCGATCCTCTGCGGCAACGACGACCTCGCGCTCGGTGTGCTGCGCGCGCTCCACGAGGCCGGCCGGTCCGTGCCCGGCGAGGTCAGCGTCGCCGGGTTCGACGACGCCCCGCACTCCGCCTATCTGACCCCGTCCCTCACGACGGTGCGCCTGGACTTCACCGGCCTGGGACGGGCCGCGTTCGCCCTGCTGCACGGGGTGGTCGAGGAGTCCGCGCAGATCGCCCCGCACCCCGTCTCCGTACCGGAGCTGGTGGTGCGGGAGAGCGTCGGGCCCCCGCCCGCGCGGCCCTGAACCTCCCGGTGCCCCCTGGCCGCGCGGACCCTCCGCCCGACGTCCACGGGCACCCCACCCGAACTCCCCGCAACCCACGGACACCCGCCCGAACTCCTCGACCGCGCACCGCTGTTCCGCATCCTGCCCTGCCCTGAACCACCTGTTGTTCTCGAAAGGCACGTGATGAAAACAAGAGCTCTTCCGACGCTGGCCCTCATATGTGCCCTCGGCCTGGCCGCCACCGCGTGCAGTGACCCCACGGCCGGGGCCTCCGGCGCGGACTCGGACACCGGGCGGACGGCCGTCGATCCCACCGCCCGGCTCGACGGCGTGAAGCTGACCATGTGGACCGCGCAGAACACGGTCGGCGCGCCCCGGCAGGTCATCGACGCCTTCGAGAAGGCCACCGGCGCCGAGGTGGAGACGCAGGCGATCCCGGACCCCTACGAGTCGAACGTGCCGACCAAGCTGGCCTCCGGCGACCGCCCCGACCTGATGTTCTGGCAGCCGTCCGTCTCCACGCTCCCGTTCGTCCAGCCGCAGCAGAACCTGCTCACCCTCGACGGTGAGAAGTGGGTCTCCCGGCTCGGCGACACCGAGAAGTCGCTCGGCGTCATCGACGGCAAGCGGTACGCGGCCGTCGTCACCAGCCCCGCCATGCTCGGCGTCTACTACAACAAGGACGTCTTCAAGAAGGCCGGCATCGCCGAGAAGGACTTCCCGAAGTCCTACGACGAGCTGCTCGCCCTCGGCCACCGGGTCGTCGACGACACCGACGCGGCCGCCTTCTACGAGGCCGGCGGCGACAAGTGGCCCCTCCAGTGGCAGATGCAGGTGCAGCTCACCGACCTCGACCAGCAGTGGTGGGCGGACCTCAACGCGAACAAGGAGAAGTGGACCGACCCGGTCGTGGTCGGCGCGATCAAGAAGTACAAGGAGAAGCTGCTCGACGCCGGGCTCGCCCAGAAGAACTACCGGACGGGCACCTTCACCGGGCAGGCCGACGCGCTGTGGAAGGGCGAGGCCGGCATGGTCCTCAACGTCACCTCCTTCCAGAGCCAGTTGCAGGCCAAGTACTCCACGGCGGAGATCGACCAGAGGATCGGCTGGTTCCCCGTCGCCAACTCGGCGGCCACCGGCCTGTACTCGCCCGACCAGACCAACGGTGTCGTCGCGTTCCGGACGGGTGACGAGAAGCGGCAGAACGCGGCCCGGCAGTTCCTCGCCTTCTGGCTCGGCCCCGACTACCCGGACTACATCAAGGCGATGAAGATCCCGTCCGTGCAGCCCTCCGTGCCCACCCCGGACGGCCTCCCCGAGGCGTCGAAGGCCCAGGTCGCCGCCCTGCCCACGGCCATCGGCGTCTTCCAGGCCAAGGCGATCGTCGCCCCGGACGCCCACCTCTACCTCGCCGACATGCTCTTCGACAAGAAGAGCCCCCAGCAGGTCGCCCAGGCCATCCAGGACCAGTTCGCGCAGGTGGCCAAGGCCCAGGGCGCGCCCGGTTTCTAGCGGGCGGGAGACAGGGCTCAACCATGGCGGACACGGCCGTACGTACACGCGCACAGGCGCCCATGAGAGGCGCATCCCGGAAGGCGGGGCGGCTGCCCCGCGCCGCCGTGCACCACCCCTGGTGGTTCGCGCTCCCCGCGATCGTCGTCTTCGCGGGCTTCTTCCTGGTGCCCAACCTGCTCAACTTCTACTACCCGTTCACCAACTGGTCCTCGTACCACCCGGACATCGCCTTCACCGGCCTCGACACCTTCACGACCATCGCCGACGACGGCACCCTCGTCCGCGCGATCCGCACCACCCTGCTCTACGCGCTGCTCGCGGCCGTCTTCCAGAACGCCTTCGGGCTGGGGCTGGCGCTGCTGCTGGAGGACGACACCCGCTTCAACCGGTTCTTCCGGGCCGTCTTCTTCCTGCCGGTGCTCATCTCGGCCCTCGCCACCGGGTACGTCTTCCAGGCGCTCCTCGACCAGGACGGCGCCGTCAACGCGGTCCTGGGCACCGACATCCCCTGGCTGGGTTCGACGACCTGGACCCTCGTCGTGGTCACCGTCATCCACGGCTGGAAGTGGATGGGCCTGTCGATGCTGATCTACCTGGCCGGGCTGAAGGGCATCCCGGGCGACATGCTCGAAGCCGCCCGGATGGACGGGGCGGGGCCCTGGCGGACCTTCTGGTCGGTGCGCTGGCCGATGCTCGCCCCCGCCCTCACCTTCAACGTCACCACCGCGCTCATCGGCTCGATGAACACCTTCGACATCGTGCAGGCCACCACCGGCGGCGGCCCGGCCGCCTCCACCGAGGTCTTCAACATCTACATGTTCCGGATCTTCGGACAGGGCCTGTACGCACAGGCCTCGGCGATGAGCCTCGTCCTCTTCCTGATCGTGGTGGCCGTCGCGATTCCGCTGGTCATCGGGTTGCGCCGAAGGGAGCAGCTGCTGTGAGCGCGGTGCTGTGGCGCTACGGCCGTCCGGCCCTGGTCCTGCTCCTCGCGGGGCTCGCCGTCGGCGTCCCCCTGTGGCTGGTGCTCGTCACCTCAGCCAAGCCGCAGGCCGAGGCCATCAGGCCGAACCTGGACGCGCCGGCGCACTGGCAGCCCGGCGCCAACTACGAGGACGCCGTCGCCCAGGGCGAGATGCTGCGCGGCCTGCTCAACTCCCTGCTGGTCGTGGTCCCTTCGGTGGTCCTCGTGCTGATCCTCGGCGCGGGCGCCGCCTGGGTCTTCGCCCGCCGGAAGTCGAGGCTCGTCTCGGCGGCGTACGCGCTGTGCATCAGCGGACTGCTGCTGCCGCCCGCGGTCATCACCATCGTGATGGAGCTGCGGCAGCTCGGACTGGCGGGCACCCGGCCCGGGATGATCGCCGTGTACACCGGGATGTACCTCTCCACGTCGATCTTCTTCATGACCGGCTTCATCCGCGCCATCCCGATGGAGCTGGAGGAGGCGGCCCGCATCGACGGCGCGAAGCCGCTGCGGATCTTCGCCCGGATCGTCCTCCCGCTCCTCCGGCCCGTCATCGCCACCGCGACGATCATGGTGATGCTCTACGCCTGGAGCGACATCTTCTACGCCTTCTTCGTCCTCGGCGGCGGCGACCGGGCCACCCTCCCGCTCAACCTCTACAAGGTCGCGAGCGCCCAGCTCTACCTCAACAACTGGCATCTCGTCTTCGCGTACGTCGTGGTGATGAGCCTGCCGATGGTCGCCGTCTTCCTCGTCGGCCAGCGAAAGATCGTGTCCGGAATCACCAGTGGAGCCGTCAAATGACCGGAGGTCCAGCCGCGTGATCACCCCCACCCGCACGAAAGCCCGCACCCGGCACCGCACCAGGTCCCGAACGAGAACCGCCCTGGTCACAGCACTACTTGGAGTCACCGCCATGGCAGGCAGCACCCTCCCCGCCACCGGATCGGCAGCGGCAGCGGCCGCCGACCCGCAGCGCCTCACCGTCGACCTCTCCGCCTCCGAGGGCCCGGTGATGCGCGGCGCCAACGGCGCGCTGTACGGGCTCAGTGACGACGGCGTGCCCAGCGACGCGGCCCTCGCGCCGCTGAAGATCACCAGCATCTCGCAGAAGCCGGAGGGCGGTGCGCAGCACCCCAACGGCGACGCGCTCACCGTCTCCAAGTCGTTCTTCCGCAACGGCGGCGGCGAGATCAACGTGATGATGCAGGACATCTACGCCAAGTGGCCCTACGAGGACCTCGGCATCGACGACTACCTCCCCAAGGTCGACAAGATCGTCAAGGAGGTGTCGGCGGACCCCAACGGCGACCGCTTCGTCTACATCCCCTTCAACGAGCCCGACCAGATCTGGTACAAACTCGACGTCGCCGACCAGGCGCAGTACGAGATCAACCGCGACCGCTTCTTCCGCGACTGGAAGACGGTCTACCAGCGCATCCGCGCCATCGACCCCGACGCCCGGATCGCCGGCCCCAACGAGGCCGCCTACCACACCCGCCTGATCACCGACTTCCTCGCCTTCGCCCAGCGCGAGAACGTCCTGCCGCAGGTCATGACCTGGCACGAGCTGGGTTCCGGCTCGCTGCGCGACTTCCAGGGCCACTACGACAACTACCGTTCCATCGAGCGGCAGTTGGGCATCAAGCCCCTGAAGATCAACATCGACGAGTACGCCAACCGCCGCGACCTCTCCGTCCCGGGCCAACTCGTCCAGTGGGTCTCGATGTTCGAGCGCAACAAGGTGTACGCCAACCAGGCCTACTGGGACGCCGCCGGCAACATGGACGGCAACGTCGTCCGCTCCAACATCCCCAACGGCGGCTGGTGGCTGTTCCGTTGGTACGCGGGCCTGACCGGCGACACCGTCAGGGTCACCCCGCCGCAGGCCGACACGATCGACACCCTCCAGGGCCTCGCCTCCCTCGACACCTCCCGCCGCCAGGCCCAGGTCGTCCTCGGCGGCTCCGCCGGTGACACGGACGTCGTGGTCCGGAAGGTCCCCCGCTCCCTCTTCGGGCGTACGGTCACCGCGACCGTCGCCGAGGCCGCCTGGTCAGGCTACGAGGGACAGCACGCCGCCCCGCGCGTCCTGACCCGGACGAAGGTGCGGATCGCCGAGGACGGCACGGTGACCGTCCCGCTGCGCGGCCTGCACAAGATGTCGGCCTACCGCGTCGTCCTCACCCCGGGCGGCACCGGCACCCCCACCGCGCCCTCCGTCCCCTGGACCGCCTCCTACGAGGCCGAGGACGCCGCCATCACCGACGGCAAGGTCTACACCCAGGGCACGGTGAGCAACGCCAACGGCTACGCCGCCTCCGGCACCAAGGACGTCGGCTCGCTCAACCAGCCCGGCAGCAAGGTCGACTTCACCGTGTCCGTCCCGAAGGACGGCACCTACGACCTGGCCGTCCTCTACGGCAACCAGTCCGGCACCCCGGCCACCCAGAAACTCTCCGTCGACGGCGGCGAACCGGTCACGGTCACCTACCCCTCCACCGAGAACTGGACCTACCGCGCCAAGAAGGACCTCACCGTCCGGCTCACCGCGGGCACCCACCGGCTGACCCTGGCCAAGGGCGACACCGAGGTCACCCTCGACCGGATCGACCTCACCGCCCGCACGGCCGAGCCCGCCGCCTCCTACGAGGCCACCCTCGCGGACATCAGCGGGAAGCCGTCGTACGACTACTCGTCCTCCGCCGGTGTCGGCACGGGCGCGCTCGTGCTGCGCCCCGGCGACAAGGCGGTCTTCGACGTGTACGCCCCGCGCGACGGCTACTACCGGGTGGTGCCCCGGGCGTCGGCGCCCGTGACGCTCGCCCTGCACGGCCAGTCGGTGGCGGCGGTGCCCGACCGGCCGCTGCGGCTCTACCTGGTCGCGGGCAACAACCGGATCACCGCGACCGCCAAGCACACCGCCGTCCGCGCCCTCGACGTCACGGGCGCCGGCTCGACCACCGGGACCCTGAACTACGAGGGCGCCACGGCCACGCTCGCGGGCGGGGCCAGGCTCGTCGACTCCCGTCACGCCTCCGCCGGTTCGTACATCGGCTGGCTCGGCAACGGCGCGGACTCCACCGCCGAGTTCACGGTGGACGCACCCACGTCCGGCCGTCATGTCCTGGTCGTCCACTACGCGCACAACGACCGCCGCGACAACGGCCACGCCTACAACACCGACATCATGTCCCGCACGGCGGACATCACCGTCGGGGACGGCGCACCGCGCACGGTCACCTTCAAGAACACCTGGGGCTGGGACGACTACTGGACCGTGGGCGTCCCCGTCGACCTGAAGAAGGGCGCCAACACGGTGACCTTCGGCAACGCGGGCGCCTGGGCGCCGAACATCGACCGGATCGAGGTCGGCCGGGTCGTGGGCTAGCCGGGTCGTGGGCCAGGACGGACACCGGGCCTCGGCCGCCGGTGGGGGAGCATTTCCCCCGTCGGTGGCCGAGGCCCTGCGCGTTCACCGTCCTCAGGCCCGGTCGACCTCGGCCCGCAGCGCGTTGTACTCCGTGAACTCGGCCTCGACGCCCTCGCGGGTCAGACCGTAGCGGGCCAGGTCGTAGCGGTGCGGCCGGCTGCCCCTGGAGTGGGTGGCGGCCGCCGGGAGCCGCGCGGCGTCGGCCTCCGTCCAGCGGGCGCCGACGGCCTCGTACAGCTTCGGGGCGCCCGCGGCCGGATCGGTGCCGAGCGAGGAGTACGGCACGTCGACCAGCCTCTCGCGGGGGAGGCCGGCACGGGCGGCGAGGCCTCGCCGCACCGACCGGCTCAGCAGGTCCAGCCAGGTGGCGCCGAGGTGGTGCGGGTCGACCGTCCGGCGGGAGAGGACCATGCCCACCTCGACCAGGCTGCAGAACGAGGCGACGGCGGTCACCGGATCACGGTGCGTCCACACCAGCGTGGCGTCCGGGAACACCGAGAGCAGGGCGTCGAGATTGCCGGTGTGGAAGGGGGACTTCAGGATCCAGCGGCGGCGCGGGCGGCCGTACTGGAGCACCTGGAAGCACTGCTTGAGGTGGCGGTAGTCGGGGAGGAAGTCCCGCTCGAAGTGCCAGGCGTGGTAGCGCGGCAGCTGGGCCTGGGACAGCGGCACCAGGGCGTGCGGCAGCAGGAACGTGTCCTCCTCGGGGCCCTCGGCGGTCATGGGATGGATCTCACGGAAGCGCGGAGCGAGCCGATGGGTGCCGTCGAGCATCCGGCGCGCCGACGTGATCGCCTTCCGCCGCTGCTCCGGCGACGGTTCGAGACCGGGAGCGAGCAACTCCCACAGCCGCGGGCAGCGATGGTCGTCCGAGAGGGAGAGGACGCCGTGGGTGAGCGTGGTGGCCGTGCGCGGCAGCCCCACCACGAACACCGGGCGCTCGACGGGCTCCTCCTCGATGGCCGGGTTCTCGGCGATCAGCCGCCGGATCCGGGCCCGGTTGGTGAGATGCCGGCGGGCGTGGGCCTGCGCCGACTGCCAGCCGACCGGGGACAGGTCCGGGTCCCGCGCCCACTGGCGCAGCAGGAACCGGAAGCCGTCCACGAACTCCTCGTCGCCCTCCGCCCACCCGGCCCGGTCGAGGATCCGCGCGAGGACCCGGTCCGGATCGCGACGGGAACGGAGCGTGGGCCGGAGCAGGAGGTTGGCCAGGGCGAGGGCGGACGGCGTGGAGGGCACAGGTGTGTCCTTTCCGGGGAAACGACGGACGGCGCGCGTCTCGTCGGACCGGCTGGGACCCCCAGCATAAACAGGGAGTGGTCCCCGTTTAACTGCCACCGTGCATCCGCCGACGGCCCCGGTGCCCGACGCGGGCCCCGGGACCGTCGCGTACGCCTACTCCGCCGGGACGGCCGCCCCCTGCCCGTCCCCGTACCGTGTCCGCAGCTCCGACAGCACCCCCGTGGCCGCCGCGACCAGCGGCACCGCCAGGAGCATGCCGAGGATGCCGGCGATGGAGGCGCCCGCCGTCAGGGCCAGCAGGATCGCCGCCGGGTGCATCTGCACGGTCCGGCTGTGGATCATCGGCTGCAGCACGTTCCCCTCGATCAACTGCACCGCGAAGACGACCCCGACCGCCCACAGCGCCGTCACCAGACCGCGGTCCGCGAACGCGACGAGGATCGCCACCGCGCCGGAGAGGAACGCGCCGAGATACGGGATGTACGCGCCGACGAACACCAGCGCGCCCAGCCCCACGGCCCCCGGCACCTGAAGGATCAGCAGGCCGACGGCGATCAGGGCGCCGTCGATGAAGGCGATGAGCGTCGTCCCGCGCATATAGCCCTCGATCGCACGGAACGCGCGCCGGGCCATCACCTCCAGGGTGTCACCGGAGCCGCGCGGCGCGAGCGAGTGCAGGGACGCGACCGCCTTGTCGGAGTCCCGCAGGAAGAAGAACATCAGCAGCATCGCCAGCACCGCGCTGGCCACGAACCCACCGACCGCGCTGACCCCGGTGAGCACCCCGGAGGCCGCGGTGCCGCCGAACTTCGACAGCAGCTCCTTGGCGTTCTTCGCGAGGTCGTCCAACGACGTCCCCGCCGGCCCGAACTCCTCGCTGAGCGACTTCGCCGCGTCCCTGAGTGACGAGATGATCTGGTCACCGGTGTCGATCAGCGCGGCCACCACGATGTACGCGGCCCCGCCCATCACCACGAGCACGGCCGCGCAGGTCAGCCCGGCGGCGAGGGACTTGTTGAACCGCATCGCCACCAGCCGCCGGTACAACGGGCCGAGCAACGCCGTGCCGAGCAGCGCGATCAGCAGGGGCGTGACCGCCGTCTGGAACGTCACACAGATCCAGACGCCCACGTAGACGACACCCGTCACCAGCAGGGTGAGCGCGCTCCACACCGCGATGTGCCGCGCGGGCCCCGGCAGGAACCCCCGGGGCGCCACCGGCTCCGAGGGCGTCGGCACCGCCCTCGGCACCTCCACGTACCCGCCGGACCCGGCGTACCCGCCGGTGGTCCGTATCGTCGTACGCGTCCGATGAACCGGTCTGCGCGCGGGCCCGCGCCCACGACCGGGCCGTCCCCCGCGTACTGCGCGGGAGTCTCCCGTACGGCTGCTCATCCTCTGTCATCTCCACTCACTCGGAGGTCGCGCACACCCCCTGAGGATCATGGGATGGCCGTGGCGCCATAGCGTAGACCGGGCCGCCAGGGTGCCGTCGCCTGCGTCGCCGCCGACTCGACTGCGGGCAATCGTGCCGCTGGGGCGGCACGGGTGGGCGCGGGCGCAGGCGGCACCTCGCGACCGCCGAGCAGCGGAACCCCACCCACCCCGCCCCCACCACGGGCGCGCTACCCGGCGATCGGCAGGGACGCCCCGTCCCGCAGGAACACCGGGATCCGCTCCAACGGCGCGTCGACGGTCACCGACGTACCCCCCTCGTACGTCTCCCCGGTCCACGCGTCCGTCCACCGCGCCCCCGCCGGAAGGTAGGCCGTCCACCGCCGTGCCCCCGCCTCCAGCACCGGCGCCACCAGCACATCCCGCCCGAACAGATACGCGTCGTCCACGGACCAGGCCCGCTCGTCCTCGGGGAACTCCAGGAACAGCGGCCGCATCACCGGCAGCCCCTCCTCGTGGGCCTCCCGCATCACCCGCAGCACATACGGCTTCAACCGCTCCCGCAGCCGCAGATACGACTCCAGGATCGCCCCGGCCTCCTCACCGTACGACCACACCTCGTTGGGCCCGCCGGTCATGTCCGGCCCCAGCGGCATCCCGGGCTCCCGGAACCCGTGCAGCCGCATCAGCGGCGAGAACGCCCCGAACTGGAACCAGCGGACCATCACCTCGCGGTACGCCGGATCGTCGGGGTCGCCCCCGTGGAAGCCGCCGATGTCGGTGTTCCACCACGGGATGCCGGACAGCGCCGTGTTGAGCCCCGCCGCGATCTGCCGCCGCAGGGTCGGGAAGTCCGTCCCGATGTCACCGGACCAGAGCGCGGCCCCCCACCGCTGACTGCCCGCCCACGCCGAACGGTTGAGGGAGACGATCTCCTCCCGGCCGGCCGCCCGCAGCCCCTCGTAGAAGGTGCGCGCGCTCTCGGCCGGATAGATGTTGCCGACCTCCAGACCGGGCCCGGCCCAGTAGCGCAGGTTCTCCTGGAAGCCCGGCTTGAGCTCCGGCTCGCAGGCGTCCAGCCAGAACGCGTCGATGCCGTACCGGTCCAGGTAGTTCTCCTTCACCCGCGACCACACGAACTCCCGGGCCTCCGGGTTCGTCGCGTCGTAGAAGGCCACCTGGACCGTCGACGCGACCTCCTTGTCCGGCCAGTCGGCGTGCGCCATCGGGCCGTACTGCGTCCCGATGAAGTACCCGCGCTGCTCCATCACGGGGTGGTTCTCGCTCAGCGGCGACACCGACGGCCACACCGACACCACCAACTTGATGCCCAGCTCGTCCAGTTCACGGACCATGGCCGCCGGATCGGGCCACTCGTCGAGGTCGAACTTCCACTCGCCCAGATGCGTCCAGTGGAAGAAGTCGCACACGATGACATCGAGGGGCAGGCCCCGCCGCCTGTACTCCCGTGCCACGGCCAGGAGTTCGTCCTGGGTGCGGTAGCGCAGCTTGCACTGCCAGAACCCGGCCGCCCACTCCGGCAGCATCGGCGTACGGCCCGTCGCCGCGCTGTAGCGGCGCTGCGCCTCGGCCGGATCGCCCGCGGTGATCCAGTAGTCGATCTGCCGGGCCGAGTCCGCGACCCAGCGGGTGCCGTTGCCGGCCAGCTCGACGCGGCCGATCGCCGGGTTGTTCCACAGCAGGGTGTAGCCGCGGCTGGAGGTGAGCACCGGGATGCCGACCTCCGCGTTGCGCTGCACCAGGTCCAGCACCAGCCCCTTCTGGTCGAGCCGCCCGTGCTGGTGCTGACCGAGGCCGTACAGCTTCTCGTCGTCGTACGCGGCGAAGCGCTGCTCCAGGCGGTGGTAGCCGTTGCCGACGGCCGTGTAGAGGCGCGGGCCGGGCCACCAGAAGTGGGCGCGGGCCTCCGACAGCAGCTCGCCGCCGTCGGCCGTGCGGCTGTAGCGGATCAGGCCCTCCGCGTTCACCTCGACGGTCAGCGCGCCGACGATCAGCCGCCCCAGCCCGTCCTCGATCTTGACGCTGCTCTCGGTGGACTCGGCCTCGTCGAGCAGGGCGCCCGGCAGCCCGTCGAGGACCGGGCCGCCGAGGCGGGCGCGGACCCGGACCGCGTCCGGCCCCCAGGGCTCGATCCGCAGGGTCTCCTGACGTCCGCTCCACTCCAGGGCACCGTCCCGCTCACGGAACGTGCCGACGGTGGGGGAGGACTGGGCGAGGCTGACCGCGCCCGTCGGGGTCTGGTTCTCGGCAGGCTGATTCACGAGAGGTCTCCTGGAAGGGAGGAGTGAGGAAAGGCGGGCGGAGCGAAGGAGGAGGCGGAAGGGGAACCACGACGTCGGCTCAGCCGGTGGGGGACAGCGGTCCCGTGCTCGCGCGGACCGTCAACTCGGGGGCGAGGAGCACCACTTCGTCGGTGTCCCGGCCCTCCAGCTTGGCGACCAGCTGCTCCACGGCCCGGCGGCCCATCTCCTGGGCGGGGATGGCCACGGACGTCAACCGCACCGAGGCCTGCACGGCGACCTGGTCGGGGCAGACCGCGATCACCGAGACGTCCTCCGGCACCGCGCGCCCCTGCTGCCGCAGCAGCGCCAGCAGCGGCTCCACCGCGGACTCGTTCTGCACGACGATCCCCGTGGTGCCGGGCCGTTCGTCGAAGATGCGGGCCAGGGTCGCGGCCATCGCGTCGTAGCCGCCCTCGCAGGGGCGGTGCAGCACACGCAGGCCCAGCTCCCTGGCGCGCGAACGCAGTCCGTCGAGGGTGCGCTCGGCGAACCCGGTGTGCCGTTCGTACACCGCGGGTGCCTCGCCGACGACGGCGATGTCGCGGTGGCCGAGCATCGCCAGATGCTCCACGCACAGTGCGCCCGTCGCCCCGAAGTCGAGGTCGACGCAGGTCAGGCCGCTGGTGTCGGCCGGAAGTCCGATGAGCACCGACGGCTGGTCGGTGCCGCGCAGCAGCGGCAGCCGTTCGTCGTCGAGCTCCACGTCCATCAGGATCATCGCGTCGGCGAGCCCGCTGCCCGTGACCCGGCGCACCGCGTCCGGGCCCTCCTCACCGGTGAGCAGCAGCACGTCGTAGCCGTACGTACGGGCCGTGGTGGCCACCGCGATGGCGATCTCCATCATCACCGGGACGTACATGTCGGTACGCAGCGGGACCATCAGGGCGACGATGTTCGACCTGTTGCTCGCCAGGGCGCGGGCCCCCGCGTTCGGGTGGTAGCCGAGCTCCTGGATGCTCCGTTCGACCCGCTGCCGGGTGCCGGCGGAGATGGACCGCTTGCCGCTGAGGACATAGCTCACCGTGCTCGCCGAGACTCCGGCGTGCTGGGCGACCTCGGCGAGGGTGACCATCCAGCTCTCCAAGCGTGTTTAAGCGCTTCGACAGCGCGCTGTCTCTGAACAAAGGCGAGTGAGGGTGGCTCGACAGTAGCTCGGCGCTGGGTGGGTGTCCATAGGTTGTCGAAGCGCTTCGATTATTCGCCGTGCGCCTTGGGGGGTGGTGGGGGTGTGTGGGGTGGCGACCGCGGGTCGGTGGGGCTTCTCGCGCGGTTCCCCGCGCCCTTCAGGGCGCTGTTGTCGCCCCAGTTTAGAACTCGGAGGCAACTTTCCGAGGGTGCGGCGGCGACCAGCACCCGTAACCGCACCGCCCCCGGAAGGAACCGCCATGCAACACCGTCGTCCTCGCCTGACCCGTACGGCCAAGATCGGCGCGGCCGTCGTCACCGCGCTCGCGGTCGGGGCCTCCGTGACCGTGGCGATGGCGGGGGAGGAGGCCAAGAAGTGCACGGACTTCGACACGATCACGCTCGGCAAGTACTACGTGAACAACAACGTCTGGAACCGCGAGAAGGCCACCGGCACCCAGTGCGTCTGGGACAACTCCCGCTCGGGATCGACGATCTCGTGGGGGACCAGCTACAGCCTGGCCAACAGCGGCGCCGGCAAGGACTACGACGTCAAGTCCTACGCGAGCAGTGTGCTCGGCTGGCACTGGGGCTGGAAGGTGGACAAGGCGGCCACCCAGCTGCCCGTCCGGGTCGGCGACCGCAAGCCGGTGCGGACCGGCTGGGAGTTCTCGGTCAGCTCGAACCCCGGCACCATGAACGTCGCCTACGACCTGTGGCTGCACTCCAAGAACACCGCCGACTGGCAGGACCAGCCCACCGACGAGGTCATGATCTGGCTCAACCGGCAGGGTGGCGCGGGCCCGCTCGGCACCAAGTACGGGAGCGTCAGCCTCGGCGGGGCCATGTGGGACATCTACACCGGTGACATCGGCTGGAAGGTGTTCTCCTTCGTCCGCCGCACCAACACCACCAAGGCGAACCTGAACCTGGACGACTTCACCCAGGCCCTGGTCCGCCGCAAGCTGCTGAGCAACGACAAGTACGTCTCCGGCATCGAGGCGGGCACCGAGGTCTTCAAGGGGACCGGGCGCCTGGACACCAAGGCGTACTCGGTGAACATCGGCTGAGCGCGCACGCGAGGGGTGGCGGGGTCGGTCCGGATCGGGTACCAACGATCGAGTAGCACCCATCGGTAACCATTCAGGTACCCATCCGGTACAAGATCCCGATTCGCGGCGAGGTGACCCTCATGTCCGCCCCACCCCTCAAGAAGCCCGTCGTCACCGAACGTGAGGCCCGCCAGGTGGCGGAGGCCGCCCGCGAGCAGGCCTGGCGCAAGCCCAGCTTCGCCAAGGAACTGTTCCTGGGCCGGTTCCGCCTCGACCTGATCCACCCCCACCCGCTGCCCACCGACGAGGCCGTCCGGCGCGGCGAGCAGTTCCTGACCAAGCTGCGCGCCTTCTGCGAGACGAAGGTCGACGGCGCCCTGATCGAACGCGAGGCCCGGATCCCCGACGAGGTGATCAACGGTCTCAAGGAACTCGGCGCCCTCGGCATGAAGATCGACCCCAAGTACGGCGGTCTCGGCCTCACCC
Organism: Streptomyces caniscabiei; assembly: GCF_014930365.1. Lineage (GTDB taxonomy): Bacteria > Actinomycetota > Actinomycetes > Streptomycetales > Streptomycetaceae > Streptomyces > Streptomyces caniscabiei. Next base: position 384,473 of record NZ_JABXWI010000010.1, read on the forward strand.
AGGTGTACTACAACAAGGCCCTGGCCCTGGTCGGCTCGGCCAGCCCGGCCATCGGTGTGCTGCTCTCGGCGCATCAGTCGATCGGCGTACCGCAGCCGCTGAAACTGTTCGGCACCCCCGAGCAGAAGGAGAAGTTCCTCCCGCGCTGCGCCCGCACCGACATCAGCGCCTTCCTCCTCACCGAGCCCGACGTCGGCTCCGACCCCGCCCGACTGGCCACCTCGGCGGTCCCCGACGGCGACGACTACATCCTCGACGGCGTGAAGCTGTGGACGACGAACGGCGTGGTCGCCGACCTCCTGGTCGTCATGGCACGCGTGCCCAGGTCGGAAGGCCACAAGGGTGGCATCACGGCCTTCGTCGTCGAGTCCGACTCACCCGGCGTCACCGTCGAGAACCGCAACGCCTTCATGGGCCTGCGCGGCATCGAGAACGGCGTCACCCGCTTCCACCAGGTGCGGGTCCCCGCCGCCAACCGCATCGGCCCCGAGGGAGCGGGCCTGAAGATCGCGCTGACCACCCTCAACACGGGCCGTCTCTCCCTGCCCGCGTCCTGCGTGGCCGCCGGCAAGTGGTGCCTGAAGATCGCCCGTGAGTGGTCGGCGGCCCGTGAGCAGTGGGGCAAGCCGGTCGCCCACCACGAGGCGGTCGGCCAGAAGATCTCCTTCATCGCGGCGACCACCTTCGCCCTGGAAGCGGTGCTGGACCTGTCCTCGCAGATGGCCGACGAGGACCGCAACGACATCCGTATCGAGGGCGCCCTCGCGAAACTCTTCGCCTCCGAGATGGGCTGGAAGATCGCCGACGAGCTGGTCCAGATCCGCGGCGGCCGCGGCTTCGAGACGGCGGACTCGCTCCGGGCGCGCGGCGAACGGGCCGTCCCCGCCGAGCAGATGCTGCGCGACCTGCGCATCAACCGGATCTTCGAGGGCTCCACGGAGATCATGCACCTGCTGATCGCCCGCGAGGCCGTCGACGCCCACCTCACCGTGGCCGGCGACCTCATCGACCCGGAGAAGTCCCTCACCGACAAGGCGAAGGCGGGCGCGAACGCGGGCGTCTTCTACGCCAAGTGGCTGCCCAAGCTGGTCGCGGGACCGGGCCAACTCCCGCGCACCTACGGCGACTTCCACCCGGCGGGCCACCCCGACCTCGCCGCCCACCTGCGCTACGTCGAACGGGGCGCCCGCAAGCTCGCCCGCTCCACCTTCTACGCCATGTCCCGCTGGCAGGGCCGGATGGAGACCAAGCAGGGGTTCCTGGGCCGGATCGTCGACATCGGCGCCGAACTCTTCGCGATGAGCGCGGCCGTCGTGCGCGCGGAACTGCTCCGCACCACCACCGACCACGGCCGCGAGGCCTACCAACTGGCCGACACCTTCTGCCGCCAGTCCCGCATCCGCGTCGAGGAACTCTTCGGCCGCCTGTGGACCAACACCGACGACATCGACCACAAGGTCGTCAAGGGCGTCCTGGGCGGCGCCTACGAGTGGCTGGAAGAGGGCGTCATCGACCCCTCGGGCGAGGGCCCCTGGATCGCGGACGCGACCCCGGGCGAGACCGAGAAGGACAACGTCCACCGCCGCATCCGCTGACCTGCCGCACGAGTTCCCCGCGCCCCTTCCAGGGGCGCGGGACTGTGCTGACATGCGGCGCCGCCCCGCCCGACGACAGTCCGGGGTACGCCAGGAACTAGGCTCCCGGCATGTCCGGTCCGACGTTGGTGATCGATTTGGCGGAGCCGCTCTCCCCGGCTCAGCTGCGGGAGTTCCGCGCGTTGATGGTGGGGCTCTCCTCCCGCTTCGCGGAGAAGCGGCCCGGGTTCTTCGACGTCAACGTGCCCGCGGAGCGACTGGGCGTCGAGGACAGGCGAGAGGAGGACTGGCGGAAGCCGTTCCCGCTTCCGCTCCTAGTGCCGCGTCAGGCAACGTTCGCCCCGTCGCGACGCCCGGCACGCCCTCTCGCCGCACCGGCCGAAAACCCAAGTACATCCAGTACGAGGGCTTTCGGCCGACACACCGAGAGCACGCACCGGACGCCGCTCCTTGACGGGCAGACGTTGCCTGACGCGGCACTAGGCAACGCCTCCGCGGACGAGGAGCTCACGGCCCTGGTGGGGTTCGGTCCGCAGCGCGAGGACCGGGACCGGCCTTTCCTGGTCTACCTCATGGGGCCGGGCGTCGGCGACGAGAGCATCTTCGAGGCTGAGCACGAGGAGGAGCCAGAGGCGGAGGCCCTCCTCGGCTTCAGGCCGACTCATGCCGTCAACGTCAGCGCCTGCTGCAATCGCGAGATCGATCACGTGGCCACGGCCCTGCTGACCGCCGCTGTCATGGACGTCATCGGGGGCGTGGCCAAAGCCGAGTTGCCGGACGGGCAGGAGTCGGTCGTCGCCGGACTTCCGGGGGTGTTGGGGTTCGCGGACTGGATGGCGCTGGGAACGGCGGAGTTCCTCCGGGCCTGGGTCGGGCACCCCGCCTTCCGGCTGGTCAAGTAGCCCGGACGGTGTCCTCGTCACCCACACGCCCGATCGCTACGACCGCCGCCCCGGCGAACCTACGCGATCACGGCCCTAGCAGTACTTGTCGCTGGCGTCGCGCGTCGTCCACGAACAGGAATCCACCTTCGACCCGCTCGCCTTCGTCAGCTTCGCCGTGTCGCTCGTGTTGTTCCAGACGTAGGCCTTGCGGTTCTGGTACTTCGTCGCGGTCGTGTCCGTCCCCGACCCCGTACGGACCTTGATGTACTTCTTCGCCCCGATCTTGATGTTCGGGAACGTGTACTTGTGGTTGTCGAGGTCCTTCAGCACCCAGCCCTTCAGCGAGATCGCCGAGGAGCTCGTGTTCTTGATCTGCACCCACTCCGCGTTGTACTGCGCGTTCGTCCGCGTGTCCTTGCCCGGGCTGTCGAAGTACACGCGGTAGATGATCACCCCGCCCGCGGCCTCGGCCGGGCTGCTGAGCAGCGTGCCGGTCAGGGCGACGGCTCCGGCGAGCGCGGGCAGGGCAGCGCGTATGCGCTTGTGCATGGGTCCCCCCAGGGTCCTCGTTCACGTCGATTGATCCGACAATCGGATCAACAGGTCAGAAGTCATATCACCCCTTCTTCACGCGTGCTTCACAAACGGAGAAACGGCACCGTCAATCACAGACGGCACGAAGCGGGTCATCAGGGGGATGCGCGGTCCTGACGGGTACCGGATGCGGCCACAATGGGGGGATGAGCGACAGTCCAGCCCCTCTCGCCGATCCGCATCTCGTCTACGACCCGGTCGACGGCGTACGGGACGCAGTGATCCTCGGATCGACCGGATCGATCGGCACCCAGGCCATCGACCTCGTCCTGCGCAACCCGGACCGCTTCCGCGTCACCGGGCTCTCCGCCGCCGGAGGGAGGGTGGAGCTGCTGGCCGAGCAGGCGCACCGCCTGCGGGTGCGGACCGTCGCCGTCGCCCGCGAGGACGTCGTACCGGCCCTGCGTGAGGCCCTGACCGCGGCGTACGGCGCCGGGGAGCCGCTGCCCGAGATCCTCGCCGGCCCGGACGCCGCCACCGCTCTCGCCGCCTCCGACTGCCACACCGTGCTCAACGGCATCACCGGCTCCATCGGCCTCGCCCCGACCCTCGCCGCCCTGGAGGCGGGCCGCACCCTCGCGCTCGCCAACAAGGAGTCGCTCATCGTCGGCGGCCCGCTGGTGAAGGCCGTGGCCAAGCCCGGCCAGATCATCCCGGTCGACTCCGAGCACGCCGCCCTCTTCCAGGCCCTCGCCTCCGGCACCCGCGCCGATGTGCGCAAGCTCGTCGTCACCGCCTCCGGGGGTCCCTTCCGCGGCCGTACGAAGGCGGAGCTGGCCGATGTGACGCCCGCCGAGGCGCTCGCGCACCCCACCTGGGCCATGGGTCCGGTCATCACCGTGAACTCCGCGACCCTCGTCAACAAGGGCCTGGAGGTCATCGAGGCGCACCTCCTCTACGACATTCCCTTCGACCGCATTGAGGTCGTCGTGCACCCCCAGTCGTATGTCCACTCGATGGTTGAGTTCACGGACGGATCGACGATGGCCCAGGCGACGCCCCCCGACATGCGCGGGCCCATCGCCATCGGCCTCGGCTGGCCGCAGCGCGTCCCCGACGCGGCGCCCGCCTTCGACTGGACCAAGGCGTCCACCTGGGAGTTCTTCCCCCTCGACAACGAGGCGTTCCCGTCGGTCGGGCTCGCCCGGCACGTGGGAGAGCTCGCGGGCACCGCCCCGGCGGTGTTCAATGCGGCGAACGAGGAGTGCGTCGACGCGTTCCTGCACGGGGGTCTCCGGTTCGACGCGATCATGGAGACCGTCACACGGGTCGTCCAGGAGCACGGCACCCCCGCCGCGGGAACTTCCCTGACCGTGGCGGACGTCCTCGAAGCGGAGACCTGGGCGCGCGCCAGGGCCCGTGAACTGACCAACTCGACCACCTCGACAGGCAAACCCACCGAGCGGACGACCGCGGAGGCCCGTGCATGACGACCCTGATGTTCATCCTCGGCATAGTGGTCTTCGTGATCGGCCTGGCGTTCTCGATCGCGTGGCACGAGCTGGGCCACTTCTCCACCGCCAAGCTCTTCGGCGTCCGGGTGCCCCAGTTCATGGTGGGCTTCGGCCCGACCATCTGGTCGAAGAAGAAGGGCGAGACCGAGTACGGCGTCAAGGCGATCCCGCTCGGCGGTTACATCCGCATGATCGGCATGATCCCGCCCGGCGAGGACGGCCGCATCGAGAGCCGCTCGACCTCCCCGTGGCGCGTGATGATCGAGGACGCCCGCGCGGCCTCCTTCGAGGAGCTCCAGCCCGGCGACGAGAAGCGCCTGTTCTACACGCGCAAGCCCTGGAAGCGCGTCATCGTGATGTTCGCCGGCCCCTTCATGAACCTGATCCTGGCCGTCGTGATCTTCGTCGGCGTGATGATGACCTTCGGCGCCCAGACCCAGACCACCACGGTCAGCAAGGTCTCGGACTGCGTCATCGAGGCCAGCGAGAACCGCTCCAAGTGCCGGTCCGGCGACGAGGAGGCCCCCGCCAAGGCCGCGGGCCTGAAGCCGGGCGACAAGATCGTCGCGTTCGACGGCGAGCCCGTCGACGACTGGGCCTCCCTGCAGTCCGACATCCGCTCCAACCCCGGCCAGCAGGTCACCGTCACCGTCGACCGCGACGGCAAGCAGCTCGACCTCACCGCCACGCTGGTGAAGAACCAGGTCAGCAAGACCGACGGCAACGGCGGCTACGTCGCCGACAAGTACGTCTCCGCCGGCTGGTTCGGCTTCACCCCCGCCTCCGGCATCGTCCCGCTCTCCTTCGGCGAGTCGGTCGACCGCATGGGCGACATGATGGAGAACGGCGTCGAGTCCCTGCTCTCCCTGCCCGCCAAGGTCCCCGCCCTGTGGGACGCCACCTTCGGCGACGGCGAACGCGAGGCCGACTCGCCCATGGGCGTGGTCGGCGCGGCCCGCGTCGGCGGTGAGATCTTCACCATGGACATCCCCGCCACCCAGCAGCTCGCCAGCTTCCTCATCCTGCTGGCCGGCTTCAACCTCTCCCTCTTCCTGTTCAACATGCTCCCGCTCCTGCCGCTCGACGGCGGCCACATCGCGGGCGCCCTGTGGGAGTCGCTGCGCCGGAACGCGGCGAAGGTGCTCCGCCGGCCCGACCCCGGCCCGTTCGACGTGGCGAAGCTGATGCCCGTCGCCTACGTCGTGGCCGGCATCTTCGTCTGCTTCACCCTCCTGGTCCTGATCGCGGACCTCGTGAACCCGGTACGCATCTCGTAGCCACCCGACGTTCACGACGGCCGGGCACACTCACACGGTGGAGCCCGGCCGCCGGGGACGGTGATGTGCTCGGGAGCCTGCCGGTGCCGTAATCTCGAAGCCTGGAGCCCGCCCGTACCGGGACCCGATCCTGATCCACAACTTGGGGTTGCACAGCAGATGACTGCGATTTCTCTCGGCATGCCGTCCGTTCCGACCAAGCTCGCCGAACGCCGGAAGAGCCGGCAGATCCAGGTCGGGTCCGTGGCCGTCGGTGGAGACGCCCCGGTGTCGGTCCAGTCGATGACCACCACCCGTACGTCCGACATCGGCGCCACGCTGCAGCAGATCGCCGAGCTGACGGCCTCCGGCTGCCAGATCGTCCGCGTCGCCTGCCCCACGCAGGACGACGCCGACGCCCTCGCGGTGATCGCCAGGAAGTCGCAGATCCCGGTCATCGCGGACATCCACTTCCAGCCGAAGTACGTCTTCGCCGCGATCGAGGCCGGCTGCGCCGCCGTCCGCGTCAACCCGGGCAACATCAAGCAGTTCGACGACAAGGTCAAGGAGATCGCCCAGGCGGCGAACGACCACGGCACCCCGATCCGGATCGGTGTCAACGCCGGCTCCCTGGACCGCCGCCTCCTGCAGAAGTACGGCAAGGCCACCCCCGAGGCGCTGGTCGAGTCCGCCCTCTGGGAGGCCTCCCTCTTCGAGGAGCACGGCTTCCGCGACATCAAGATCTCGGTCAAGCACAACGACCCGGTCGTCATGGTCAACGCCTACCGCCAGCTCGCCGCCCAGTGCGACTACCCCCTCCACCTCGGCGTCACCGAGGCGGGCCCCGCCTTCCAGGGCACCATCAAGTCGGCCGTCGCCTTTGGCGCGCTCCTCTCCGAGGGCATCGGCGACACGATCCGCGTCTCCCTCTCGGCCCCGCCGGTCGAGGAGATCAAGGTCGGCAACCAGATCCTGGAGTCGCTGAACCTCAAGCCGCGCCGCCTGGAGATCGTCTCCTGCCCCTCCTGCGGCCGCGCCCAGGTCGACGTCTACAAGCTCGCCGAAGAGGTCACCGCCGGCCTCACCGGCATGGAGGTCCCCCTCCGTGTCGCCGTCATGGGCTGCGTCGTCAACGGCCCCGGCGAGGCCCGCGAGGCCGACCTCGGCGTCGCCTCCGGCAACGGCAAGGGCCAGATCTTCGTCAAGGGCGAGGTCATCAAGACCGTCCCCGAGTCCAAGATCGTCGAGACTCTCATCGAGGAGGCGATGAAGATCGCCGAACAGATGGAGGCAGACGGCATTACCTCGGGCGAACCGACGGTGGCGGTGGCGGGCTGAGGAGGACTCGGCGCCTTCTGAAGACAGGCCCGTCAGGGCCGTCTTCAGGGGCGCGGGGCTGTATCGATGTGCGGCTCCGCCGCGTGGGCGCGACAAGCCACGACGCACCCGCACCCGCCAATGCACAGGAGCCCCCGAGTTCCGAGGCGCCCCCGCCACAGCCCGGCAGGGTATCGTGCCAGGACCAGCGCAGACCCCAGGGTGAGGCCCCCGCACGTGTTGACCCAGACCACCACCAGGGTCCTCGAACCGAGTGACCTGGACGCCGCACTCGCCGTCCTGGACCGAGACCCGGTCGCGAACGCCTTCGTGACCTCCCGTGTCCAGGTCGCCGGGCTGGACCCATGGCGGCTGGGCGGCGAGATGTGGGGCTGGTACGAGGACGGCGCCCTGACCTCCCTCTGCTACGCCGGCGCCAACCTCGTCCCCATCTGCGCCACCCCCCGCGCCGTGCGCGCCTTCGCCGACCGCGCGCGCCGGGCCGGCCGCCGCTGCTCCTCGGTCGTCGGCCCCGCCGAACCCACCGCCCAGCTCTGGCGCCTGCTCGAACCCAGCTGGGGCCCGGCCCGCGAGGTCCGCTCGCACCAGCCCCTCATGGTCACCGACCGGCTGCCCGACCCCGCCGAGGTCACGCCCGACCCGTACGTCCGCCGGATCCGCAAGGACGAGATGGAGACGATCATGCCGGCGTGCGTCGCGATGTTCACCGAGGAGGTGGGCGTCTCCCCCCTGGCCGGCGACGGCGGCCTCCTCTACCAGGCCCGGGTCGCCGAACTCGTCGGCTCCGGCCGCTCCTTCGCCCGCCTCGACGCCGACGGCCGCGTCGTCTTCAAGGCCGAGATCGGCGCCGCCACCCCCCAGGCCTGCCAGATCCAGGGCGTCTGGGTCGCCCCCGAATACCGTGGCCAGGGCCTCGCGGCCCCCGGCATGGCAGCGGTCCTCCGCTACGCCCTCGCCGACGTGGCCCCGTTGGTCAGCCTCTACGTCAACGACTTCAACACGGCGGCACGGCGCACGTACCAGAGAGTGGGCTTCCAAGAGGTGGGCGCCTTCATGAGCGTCCTGTTCTGATTCAAGAGCGAGCCGCTCTGAGGGATCGGCTGCGGAGGGCTCAACTTCTGGACTCCGGACGAGGATCGCGCCCCCCATAGGCGCGGGGAACTGCGCGACCAGCCACAAACAACCCGCACCCCGCAGACAACACGCACCCCCCTGTAGGCTCCCGGCCATGGACCTCGTCATCGGCCCCTTGGACCTCTCCGCCCACGTGGACGAGGCCCTGGCAGTCCAAGCCGTAGCCTTCGGCCTGGGCCCCGACGAGGTCGCCGTCCGCCGCCAGATCGTCCTCCGCCACATGACGTACCCGGGGGCGAGGGCACTCGGCGCCACGTCCGAAGGGCGGCTCGTCGGCTTCGTCTACGGCATGCCCAACGACCGCACCCACTGGTGGTCCACCGTCGTCGAGCCCTACCTCCGCGCCCTCGGCCACGACCACTGGCTGGACGACTCCTTCGTCATCACCGAACTGCACGTCCACCCCCGCCACCAGAACCACGGCGTCGGCCGCGCCCTCATCACCACCATCACCGACAGCGCCGTCGAACCCCGTTCGATCCTCTCCGCGATCGACGTCGACAGCCCGGCCCGCGGCCTGTACCACTCCCTCGGTTACACCGACCTGGCCCGCCGGGTCGTCTTCCCCAGCGCCCCCAAGCCGTACGCGGTGATGGGCGCGCCCCTGCCCCTGCGCCGCCGGTAGCCGGCCCGACCCCCACCGCCACCACCGGATTTCCACGGGCACCCGCCCCCCGGCTAACCTCCTGCCATCAACCAAACCCCGGCAGGAGTACGACAACCATGGCGAACGCACCGGTCCAGCGCATGTCCCAGTTGATGGCGAAGACGCTGCGCGACGACCCCGCGGACGCCGAGGTCCTCAGCCACAAGCTCCTCGTCCGCGCCGGATACGTCCGCCGCACCGCGGCCGGCGTGTGGACCTGGCTGCCGCTCGGCAAGAAGGTCCTCGCCAACGTGGAGCGCATCGTCCGCGAGGAGATGGACGCGATCGGCGCCCAGGAGGTACTGCTCCCCGCGCTGCTGCCGAAGGAGCCGTACGAGGCGACCGGCCGCTGGGACGAGTACGGCCCCGAGCTGTTCCGTCTGCAGGACCGCAAGGGCGGCGACTACCTCCTCGGCCCCACCCACGAGGAGATCTTCACGCTGATCGTGAAGGACCAGGCGTCCTCCTACAAGGACCTGCCGGTGATCCTCTACCAGATCCAGACGAAGTTCCGCGACGAGGCCCGCCCCCGCGCCGGCATCCTGCGCGGCCGTGAGTTCCTGATGAAGGACTCGTACTCCTTCGACACCGAGGACGAGGGCCTCGCCCAGTCGTACGCCCTGCACCGCCAGGCGTACCAGAAGGTGTTCGAGCGCCTGGGCCTCGACTACCGCATCTGCGCCGCCACGGCGGGCGCGATGGGCGGCTCGAAGTCGGAGGAGTTCCTCGCCCCGGCCGGCGCCGGCGAGGACACCTTCGCGGACTGCCCGGCGTGCGACTTCGCGGCCAACACCGAGGCGATCACCTTCGAGCTGAAGCCGGTGGACGCCGACGGCGTGCCCGCCCTTGAGGAGATCCCGACCCCGGACACCCCGACCATCGAGAGCCTCGCCGCGTACCTCGGTGTCGAGGCCTCCGCCACCCTGAAGAACCTCCTCGTCAAGGTCGACGGCGAGATCGTCGCCGTCGGCGTCCCCGGCGACCGCGAGGTCGACCTGGGCAAGGTCGAGGCGCACTTCGCCCCGGCGGCCGTCGAGATGGTCACCGAGGCGGACTTCGCCGGCCGTCCCGACCTGGTCCGCGGCTATGTCGGCCCGCAGGGCCTCGGCGAGAAGGTCACGTACATCGCCGACCCGCGCGTCGCCCCCGGCACCGCCTGGATCACCGGCGCCAACAAGCCGGGCACGCACGCCAGGAACGTCGTCGCGGGCCGGGACTTCGAGGTCGCCGAGTACGTCGACGTCGTGGTGGTCCAGGAGGGCGACCCCTGCCCGAAGTGCGGCACCGGCCTCAAGCTGGACCGCGCCATCGAGATCGGCCACATCTTCCAGCTCGGCCGCAAGTACGCCGACGCCCTCAAGCTCGACGTCCTCGGCCAGAACGGCAAGCCCGTCCGCGTCACCATGGGCTCGTACGGCATCGGTGTCTCCCGCGCGGTGGCCGCCCTCGCCGAGCAGTCCGCCGACGACAAGGGCCTGTGCTGGCCCGCCGAGGTCGCCCCGGCCGACGTCCACGTGGTCGCGGCGGGCAAGGCCCTCCAGACCGAACTGGCCCTCGACGTCTCCGAGAAGCTGCGGGCCGCCGGCCTCCGCGTCCTGGTCGACGACCGCGCGGGTGTCTCCCCGGGCGTGAAGTTCACCGACTCCGAACTGATCGGCGTACCGAAGATCCTGGTCGCCGGCCGCCGCTCCGCCGAGGGCGTCCTGGAGCTGAAGGACCGCCGGACCGGTGAGCGCGAGGAGCTGACGGTCGACGAGGCGATCGCCCGCCTGACGGTCTGAGCAACCTCGCAGAGAGTTCCGGTGAGGCGTAGGACCGCCTCACCGACCCCTCCCGGACCGTTCCCCGACCGTAGGACGTGACCGCACGCCACTACGGAGGGGGACGGTCAGGACGACTGGGAGCTAGGGCCCTTCTGATGGATCTCCGCGGCGTCGCGGCGTCCGGCACGCACGCTCGCCGCACGCCGCGAAGGGCCAGGTGGCTCCGCCACAAGACCCTCCACGCCGCACGCCGAGCGCACGCTCCCCCACTCTCGGCTCCGCTCGAGCGGGAGGGACCCCCACGACGCCGCTCCTTCTCCCACGGAGATCCATCAGAAGGGCCCTAGAGCCAGCCGGCGAACTCCAGCAACAGCTCCGCGTCCCGCGGCCGTCCCACCCGCCGAGCCCGCACCCCCGACTCCACGGCCCGGAACAACGTCCACCCCCGCAACCGCTCCTGGTCCACATCCAGCGACTCGGCCAGCTTCTTCACCCGCCGCCGAGTGATCGCCGCCCCCGAGGGCGAGGCGATCAGGTCCTCCACCCGGTCCCGCACCAGCCGGGCCAGGTCGAACGCGCACTCGCCCACCACCGGGTCCGGCCCCACCGCCAGCCACGGCAGCCGCTCCCCGGCCAGCACCTTGCTCTGCCGGAACGTCCCGTGCAGCAACCGCTCCTCGGGCCCGGAGTCCAGCAGCTCCGCACGAACGCCGAGAGCGGCGTCGACCAGCCCCCGCACCTCGGAGTCCGCCTCGGCGCCCGCCCGCAGGGCCTCCGACTGCCGGCCCGTCCGCTCCGCCACGGTCTCGAAGACATGCGCCTGCGGCGGCTCGATCCACAGCCGTCGCAGGGTCGCCGCGGCCTCCAGCAGCGCCTTCGCCTCGGGCAGCGACCGCACCGACAGATCGGGGCGCAGCCGCTCCAGCAGCAGCACACCGTGACTGTCGCCGGGGTTCAGCAACTGGACGGCGCCGCGCCCGTCCCAGTGCGCGAGCGCGGCCCGCTCGCTCTCCGGCCGGGCCCGTTCGGGTGCCAGCTTGAGCACGGCGGGCGTACCGTCGATGAGCCGGACAAGGAGCACCAGACTGCTCCGGCCACCCGGAGCCTGCACCCGTTCGACGCTCAACTCGCGTAGATTCAGAGCTTGTCGGGCCAGCTCGGGGAGGTTCTCCAGCCACTCGCCGACCCCGTCACCGCCCTCCGGCCGTCGGGTCTCGGCGAGCGCTCGCACCAGCCGCTGCGGCGGTTCGAAGTCCTCGAAAGCCATGCGCGCCATGGGCGAGTCGTTTCCCTTCCGGAGCCTGATCAGGTGTGCGGTGTCGCCGACGGGCCGGCCGCGGCCGTCCGCTCGGCGAGACCAGGGAAGGCTACGCTCGTGCCCCGCCACCGCACCGCCCGCACCGCCGCCTCCCGCAGCGCCTCGGCGGCCGTGGCACGCCGTTCGCCCTCGGCGGCCCGCACGAGATCCGAGTACACCCCGGCCACCCGTTCCTCCAGCTCCGCCGCGAGCCGCACGGCGGAATCGGAGTCGACGACCTGGAACGGCAACGCGTACCCGGCGGCCGCCACGGCGGGCTTGCCGCCCAGGTCCCGCACGGCCCGGGTGAGCGTGTCCCGGCGGGCCCGGTGCGCGTCGTACGCCTCCCGTGCCTCGCGCAGCCGTGCCTCGCCGATCTTTCCGCCGACGACGCCGTAGCCGTACACGGCGGCGTGCTCGGCCCCGAGCGCCGCCTGTACCGCCTTCAGCTCCCCGCTGCTCACTTCGCACCCTCCGTCAACACGTACGCGTGTCCCGCACCCGCCGCCGCCACCGACGCCATGAGCCGTGCCACCTCGCCCGGCACCTCCAGCAACGCCTTGGCCCGCTTGTCGGCGAGCGCCCGCTCGGCGGCGGCCAGTTCCGTGAGGGCCGCCCCGGGGTCCTCCGGCACGGGGTCGGGCGAAGCCGATGCGGAGGGGGAGGAGGAAGCAGAGGAGGAGGAGGGCGAACCGGAGGGGGAAGGGCTCGCCTCACCCGCGCCCGCCCTGCCCGTGCCCTTCGCGCCCCCGAACACCTCGGCGTGCCGTACGACCTCCGCCCGCAGCGGTGTCAGCAGCGCGGCCAGATCCGGATGGGCGGCGATCACCCGGTCGTACCGCTCCACGAGCCCCTCGCTGTCCCGTGCCACCCGCGCGCGTGTCCGCTCCACCCGCGACGCGTCGCCCCCGCCGTCGGACACCCCGCCCCCGGACGAGCACCCCGCGAGCAGCCCCGCACCGGCGGCCCCGACGAGCAAACTCCTTCTGCGCGGCCCCGACAGGGCACGCGACGACAGGCTGAACGACACAGCAGACGTCCTCGGGGGGTCGTACGAACAAAGAAGCGGTGCGATCACCGTACCCGTGAAACGCGCTGTACCCCGCTAGGACCTGCCCCAGGGGCGCGGGGAACTCGTGGACGGCAACACCCCAGCGGAGCGGCTACCCTTTGACCTGACACGCGCCCTACCCACAACAGCACACGCGGCCGAGGAGTCACCCGGATGAGCACCACCCAGAGCGAGAGGCTGCGAGAACTGCTGGAACCGCTCGTACGCTCCCAGGGCCTGGATCTCGAAGAGATCGCAGTGGACTCGGTCGGACGCAAGCGGGTGCTGCGGGTGGTCGTCGACTCGGACGAGGGCGCGGATCTGGACACCGTCGCCGACGTCAGCCGCGCCGTCTCGGCCAAGCTGGACGAGACGGACGCGATGGGCCAGGCGGAGTACACCCTGGAAGTCGGTACGCCGGGCGCCGAGCGCGCCCTCACCGAGCACCGTCACTACCGCCGTGCCGTGGACCGTCTGGTGAAGTTCGCGCTCCGCGAGGACGGGGAACTCATCGCCAGAATCCTGACCGTGGACGACGACGGCCTCGACCTCGAAGTGCCCGGGGTGAAGGGCCGCAAGGCCACCACCCGCCGGCTCGCCTTCGCGGAGATCGACAGGGCCCGCGTCCAGGTCGAATTCAACCGCAAGGACAAGAAGGACATGAAGGAAGAGGAGGAGGCGTAGCCGTGGACATCGACATGAGCGCCCTGCGGGGCTTGGTACGGGAGAAGGAGATCTCCTTCGACCTGCTCGTCGAGGCGATCGAGGCGGCCCTCCTCATCGCCTACCACCGCACCGAGGGAAGCCGCCGTCACGCGCGCGTGGAGCTCAACCGGGAGACCGGCCATGTGACCGTGTGGGCGAAGGAGGACCCCGAGGACCTGGAGGAGGGGCAGCAGGCGCGCGCGTTCGACGACACCCCGTCGGACTTCGGGCGCATCGCCGCCACCACCGCCAAACAGGTGATCCTGCAGCGACTGCGGGACGCCGAGGACGACGCCACGCTCGGCGAGTACGCCGGACGCGAGGGCGACATCGTCACCGGTGTGGTCCAGCAGGGCCGCGACCCGAAGAACGTGCTCGTCGACATCGGCAAGCTGGAGGCCATCCTGCCGGTGCAGGAGCAGGTCCCCGGCGAGACGTACCAGCACGGCATGCGGCTCAGGTCGTACGTCGTACGGGTGGCGAAGGGTGTGCGCGGTCCGTCCGTGACGCTCTCCCGCACCCACCCCAATCTGGTGAAGAAGCTCTTCGCCCTCGAAGTGCCGGAGATCGCCGACGGGTCCGTCGAGATCGCCGCCATCGCGCGCGAGGCGGGGCACCGCACGAAGATCGCCGTCCGCTCCACCCGCAGCGGCCTGAACGCCAAGGGTGCCTGCATCGGCCCGATGGGCGGCCGGGTGCGCAACGTCATGGGCGAGCTGAACGGTGAGAAGATCGACATCGTCGACTGGTCGGACGACCCGGCGGAGATGGTGGCGAACGCGCTCTCCCCGGCCCGGGTCTCCAAGGTCGACGTGGTGGACCTCGCGGCCCGCTCCGCGCGGGTGACGGTGCCCGACTACCAGCTGTCGCTGGCGATCGGCAAGGAGGGCCAGAACGCCCGCCTCGCCGCCCGTCTCACCGGCTGGCGGATCGACATCCGCCCGGACACCGAACAGCCGTCGGAGCAGGCGCCGCAGTAGGCGTCGTGGTGGCAGGGAATAGATCCAGGCCGCAGGTCGCTCAGATCACGTCAGTTATATGCGCGGCAACTGTTCGATTCTTGCCCCAAAGGGGTGAGGTCGCCGCGGGGAGGTAGACTTAGCAGTGTCTGGCCGGACGCGTGCCCGCGCATGCCCTGAACGCACCTGTGTGGGGTGCAGGCAGCGAGCGGCCAAGACCGAACTGCTGCGCGTCGTGGCGATCGAGGACGAATGCGTCCCCGATCCTCGCGGTACGCTGCCCGGCCGGGGTGCGTACGTACACCCCGTTCAGGTCTGTCTCGACCTGGGCGTACGCCGCCGGGCGTTCACGCGGGCGCTGCGCGCCCCGGGAGCGCTCGACACAAAGGCGTTGCGCCGATACGTGGAGCAGACAACAGTTGCCGAGCAGGCAACACCGTAAGACGTGTCGCACGGAGCCTCCGTGCGGCCCTGGTACCCCGCGAGTTGGAAGTAGGTCGAGATTGCGATGAGCACTCGATGAGCACGCGATGAGTACGCCCATGAAGTAGCGACGGTCCGGACGCACCCGGACCTAAAAAGGAGCGAAGTGGCTAAGGTCCGGGTATACGAACTCGCCAAGGAGTTCGGGGTTGAGAGCAAGGTCGTCATGGCCAAGCTCCAGGAGCTCGGTGAATTCGTCCGTTCGGCGTCCTCGACGATCGAGGCGCCCGTTGTCCGTAAACTGACAGACGCCCTCCAGCAGGGCAGCGGCGGCGGCAAGCCCGCCCCGCGCAAGGCCGCCCCGGCTCGTCCGGCGGCCCCCTCTCCCACGCAGGCCGCACGTCCGGCCGCGCCTCGTCCCGGCCCGGCCGCGCCGAAGCCGCCCGCCGCCGAGCGGCCCGCCGCTCCGGCCCCGGGTCCGCGCCCGACGCCCGGTCCCAAGCCGCCGACGCCGAAGCCCGCTCCGGCCTCCCCGGCCCCGAGCGTGCCCGAGTTCCAGGCGCCCCCGTCGGCTCCGGCCGCCGCGTCCGCTCCGCCGTCGTCCCCGCGTCCGGGCGCCCGTCCCGGCCCGGGTGCGCCGCGCCCCGGTGGCCAGCAGCGTCCCGGTCAGGACCGCCAGGACCGTCCGGACCGTGGCCAGGCGCCGCGTCCCGGTGGTCAGCGTCCCGGTGGTCCCGGTTCGCCCAAGCCGGGCGGTGCCCGTCCCGCGGGTCCGCGTCCCGGTAACAACCCCTTCACCTCCGGTGGCTCCACCGGCATGGGTCGCCCGCAGGGCCCCCGTCCCGGCGGCGCCCCGCGTCCCGGCGGCCAGGGCGGTCCCGGCGGTGCCCAGGGCGGTCCGCGTCCCGCGGCTCCCGGCCAGGCGCCCCGTCCGCAGGGTGCCGGCGGCGGTCCCCGTCCGCAGGCTCCGGGCGGCGCCCGTCCGACCCCGGGCGGCATGCCTCGCCCGCAGGGCGGCGGTCCCCGTCCCGGCGGCGGCCCCGGCGGTCCCCGTCCGAACCCCGGCATGATGCCGCAGCGTCCGGCGGCCGGCCCGCGTCCCGGTGGCGGTGGCCCCGGTGGCCGCGGTCCCGGTGGCGGCGGTCGTCCCGGTGGTGGCGGCGGCGGTCGCCCGGGTGGCGGCGGCTTCGCCGGTCGTCCGGGTGGCGGCGGTGGCGGCGGCTTCGCCGGTCGTCCCGGTGCTCCCGGTGGCGGTGGCGGCTTCGCCGGTCGTCCCGGCGGTCCGGGTGCCGGCGGCGGTGGCCGTCCCGGCTTCGGTGGCCGTCCCGGCGGTCCGGGTGCCCGTGGTGGCACGCAGGGCGCCTTCGGCCGTCCCGGCGGTCCCGCGCGTCGCGGTCGCAAGTCGAAGCGGCAGAGGCGCCAGGAGTACGAGGCCATGCAGGCCCCGTCGGTCGGCGGCGTGATGCTGCCTCGCGGCAACGGACAGTCCGTCCGCCTGTCGCGCGGTGCGTCCCTCACCGACTTCGCGGAGAAGATCAACGCCAACCCGGCGTCGCTCGTCGCCGTGATGATGAACCTCGGCGAGATGGTCACCGCCACGCAGTCCGTCTCCGACGAGACCCTCCAGCTGCTCGCCGGCGAGATGAACTACGTCGTCGAGATCGTCAGCCCGGAGGAGGAGGACCGCGAGCTGCTCGAGTCCTTCGACATCGAGTTCGGCGAGGACGAGGGTGGCGAGGAGTTCCTCGTCGCGCGTCCGCCGGTCGTGACCGTCATGGGTCACGTCGACCACGGTAAGACCCGACTGCTGGACACCATCCGCAAGACGAACGTCGTCGCGGGCGAGGCCGGCGGTATCACGCAGCACATCGGTGCGTACCAGGTCGCCACCCAGGTCAACGACGAAGAGCGCAGGATCACCTTCATCGACACCCCGGGTCACGAGGCGTTCACCGCCATGCGTGCCCGTGGTGCGAAGTCGACCGACATCGCGATCCTGGTCGTCGCGGCCAACGACGGCGTCATGCCGCAGACGGTCGAGGCGCTCAACCACGCCAAGGCGGCCGACGTCCCGATCGTCGTCGCGGTCAACAAGATCGACGTCGAGGGCGCGGACCCGACCAAGGTGCGCGGTCAGCTGACCGAGTACGGCCTGGTGGCCGAGGAGTACGGCGGCGACACGATGTTCGTCGACATCTCCGCCAAGCAGGGGCTGAACATCGACTCCCTGCTGGAGGCCGTGGTCCTGACCGCGGACGCCTCGCTCGACCTGCGGGCCAACCCGGAGCAGGACGCGCAGGGCATCGCGATCGAGTCCCACCTCGACCGCGGCCGCGGTGCCGTCTCGACGGTCCTGGTCCAGCGCGGCACGCTGCGCATCGGCGACACGATGGTGGTCGGCGACGCGTACGGCCGAGTCCGGGCGATGCTCGACGACAACGGCAACAACGTCGAGGAAGCGGGTCCGTCGACCCCCGTCCTGGTCCTGGGTCTCACCAACGTCCCGGGCGCCGGCGACAACTTCCTGGTCGTCGACGAGGACCGTACGGCCCGTCAGATCGCCGAGAAGCGGGCGGCGCGCGAGCGCAACGCCAACTTCGCCCGGCGTGGAGTCCGGTTCTCCCTGGAGAACCTGGACGAGGCGCTCAAGGCCGGTCTGGTGCAGGAACTCAACCTCATCATCAAGGGCGACGCGTCCGGTTCGGTGGAGGCTCTCGAGTCCTCGCTGCTCCAGCTCGACGTCGGCGAAGAGGTCGACATCCGCGTCCTGCACCGCGGCGTCGGTGCGGTCACGGAGTCCGACATCGACCTGGCGATGGGCTCCGACGCCATCGTGATCGGCTTCAACGTCCGCGCGGCCGGTCGTGCCGCGCAGATGGCTGAGCGCGAGGGCGTGGACGTCCGGTACTACTCGGTGATCTACCAGGCCATCGAGGAGATCGAGGCGGCCCTCAAGGGCATGCTCAAGCCGGAGTACGAGGAGGTCGAGCTCGGCACGGCGGAGATCCGCGAGGTCTTCAAGTCGTCCAAGCTGGGCAACATCGCCGGTGTCCTGGTCCGCTCGGGCGAGGTCAAGCGCAACACCAAGGCGCGCCTCGTCCGCGACGGCAAGGTCATCGCGGAGAACCTCACCATCTCCGGTCTGCGTCGCTTCAAGGACGACGTCACCGAGATCCGCGAAGGCTTCGAGGGTGGTATCAACCTCGGAAACTTCAACGACATCAAGGTCGACGACGTCATCGCGACGTACGAGATGCGCGAGAAGCCGCGGTCGTAGCAGCCGCTGGTTCATGCCGGCCGGGGGTGCCATTCGGTACCCCCGGCCGGTGTGGCCGTTCCTGGGGGTTCTGCCCCCGGGCCCCCCTTCGCACAGTTCCCCGCGCCCCTAAAAGCGATCGAGCCCCCACCGGGTTCGATGTACGGTTCTGATGTTCCCGCCCGGTCTACGGGCGGGCCATCGATCCCGTACCGGCGGGTGAACCGGATACACACATGTACGTGGGGACTCTGTCCTTCGATCTCCTGCTCGGCGACGTACGGTCGCTGAAGGAGAAGCGCTCCGTCGTCCGCCCGATCGTGGCCGAGCTGCACCGCAAGTTCGCGGTGAGCGTGGCGGAGGTCGACCACATGGATCTGCACCGCAGGGCCGTGATCGGCCTCGCGGTGGTGTCCGGTGACACGGGGCACCTGACCGACGTACTGGACCGCTGCGAGCGGCTGGTCGCCGGACGTCCCGAGGTGGAGCTGCTGTCGGTACGACGCCGCCTGCACGGCGACGACGACTGAACCGGCGGCCCGGGGACAGTTGAAAAGCAGTAGTCACGCAGAACGAGCTAGGAGACGGACCAGTGGCCGACAACGCGCGTGCCAAGAGGCTGGCGGACCTCATCCGAGAGGTGGTGGCCCAGAAGCTGCTGCGCGGGATCAAGGACCCGCGGCTCGGCTCACACGTCACCGTCACGGACACCCGGGTGACCGGGGACCTGCGGGAGGCGACCGTCTTCTACACGGTGTACGGGGACGACGAGGAGCGGGCGGCCGCCGCCGCGGGGCTGGAGAGCGCCAAGGGCATCCTCCGCTCCGAGGTCGGCCGGGCCGCCGGGGTGAAGTTCACACCGACCCTCACCTTCGTGGCCGACGCCCTCCCGGACACCGCCAAGACCATCGACGACCTCCTCGACAAGGCGCGGGCCTCGGACGCCGCCGTGCGTGAGAGCGCCTCGGGCGCCAAGTACGCCGGTGAGGCCGACCCCTACCGCAAGCCGGGCGACGACGCCGAGGACGACGCCGACGAGGATGCCGCCGCCGAATGACCCAGCAGCGCCAGAAGAACACCACGCCCGACGGCCTTGTCATCGTCGACAAGCCGTCGGGCTTCACTTCGCACGATGTCGTCGCCAAGATGCGGGGCATCGCCCGGACCCGACGGGTCGGGCACGCGGGGACGCTCGACCCGATGGCCACCGGAGTGCTCGTCCTGGGGGTGGAGAAGGCGACCAAGCTGCTCGGTCACCTCGCGCTCACGGAGAAGGAGTACCTCGGCACCGTCCGGCTCGGACAGACGACGGTCACCGACGACGCCGAGGGCGAGATCACGGCGTCGGTCGACGCGTCGAAGGTCACCCGGGACGCGGTCGACGCCGGTGTGGCCGAGCTGACCGGCCAGATCATGCAGGTGCCGTCCAAGGTCAGCGCCATCAAGATCGACGGCGTGCGGTCGTACAAACGGGCCCGTGACGGCGAGGACTTCGAGATCCCCGCCCGGCCCGTCACCGTCTCCTCCTTCGCCGTGTACGACGTCCGCGAGGCCGTCGCCGAGGACGGCACCCCCGTCCTCGACCTGGTGGTGTCGGTGGTGTGCTCCTCCGGGACCTACATCCGCGCCCTCGCCCGCGATCTGGGCGCCGGCCTGGGCGTCGGCGGCCACCTGACCGCGCTGCGCCGGACGCGTGTGGGCCCGTACAAGCTGGACTCCGCGCGGACCCTCGACCAGCTCCAGCAGGAGCTGACCGTCATGCCGGTCGCCGAGGCCGCCGCGGCCGCGTTCCCCCGCTGGGACGTGGACGACAAGCGCGCCCGACTGCTGCTGAACGGCGTCCGCCTGGACATGCCCGAGGAGTACACGGCCCGCGGCGCGACAGCGGTCTTCGACCCCACGGGCCGCTTCCTGGCCCTGGTGGAGAGCCACAAGGGCAAGGCGAAGAGCCTGGCCGTCTTCGGCTGACTTCCGGCTGGGGCCCCGGGGCCCCAGGGCTCTGCGGGCATTTGTGCGCGCGGGGCTCTGCGGGCTTTTCAGGGGCGCGGGGAACTGTGCGATCAGCTACGCACGACCCGCACCCGCAGAACCCAGCGCAACCACCCGAGCTGTCAGGCGGGGGTCAGGGGCGCAGCCCCTGGCCGGGCCGGTGCCGCAGGCACCCGGCACCCCACGGCCCCACCCAGCGGAGTGTGGAGCGGCGGTCACGGGGTCACTGTTCCCGCCGCTCCACGGTCCCCCCTCGGTTCCCCCACCCAGAGGTGTATCCATCCGCCCGGGCCTATTCACCCCTTCGTGCAGGCGCTCGGAGTGAACCGAGGGAGCGGAAGGGGGCGCGTTCGCCGCGAGATCTGTTCCGCTGATCTTCACGTGCCTACCGTCGGAACACAGGTACGACGGGGGAGGTCAGGACATGGCGGTACGGGGCCGTCGGGCAACCGACGACGGCCGCCGGGCGGCGCGGGACGAAGTCCTGGTGCGGGTCGGCGATCTGGCGGGACGACCACGTGGCACGGGCTTCGTCGCCGACCACCACGGCACGGTCGTCACCAGCCACGAGGCGGTGGACGGGCTGGCCCGCATCGTGGTGCGCGCCACCGGCGACCAGGTCTGCGTGGTGACGTCCGACGAGGTCACCCCGCTGCCCGCCCTCGATCTCGCGCTCATCCGCACCCAGGGGCTGTGCGTGGACCCGCTGCCCTTCGCCCTGCGGGAGGAGGTCGCGACGGGCGCGTACGTCCGTATCGCTGCCGGCGGCTGGCGTGAGGCACGGGTGCTGGGCACGGCGGACGTCACGTACACCGCGACCGACGGCTTCCATCTGCTGCGCGGCGCCCTGGAGTTGGCGATCGGCACCGCCGGCAGCGAGGCGCTGAGGCTGGGCGGCGGCGCGGCCGGGGGACCCGTGCTCGACATGACCACGGGCGCCGTCGTGGGCGTCCTCGGCACGGCCCTGGAGGCACAGCACCGGGCGACCGGCTTCGCCGTGCCCCTGCGCGGATGGCGCGTCGAGCGGCCGCTGGCCGAGCTGCTCGCACGCAACGCGGCGACCGTACCGGCGTACGGGACGGATCTGAACCTGGCGGGGGTGCTGGAGCTCACGGCCACGACGGTCGGCTCGGACGGGCCGGGGCCGGGGGCGGGTGCGGGGGCAGTGGCGGCGGCCGGTGCCGAGCCCGTCGAACGAGTCGATGTCGTCCGGGAGTTCACTGCCTTCTCCGAGGGCCCCGCCACCGTTCTCGGCCTCGTCGGCCCGCCCGGCAGCGGCCGTACGACGGAACTGGCCGCCCTCGCCGCCCGCCGGGGCAGGGGTCCGGCCCCCGCCCCGACTCTCTGGCTCCGGGGCGCCGACCTCCTCTCCGCCGACACCTCCGTGGCCGACGCGGCCTGCCGCGCGCTGGAACGGGCGGGACGCATCGTGGCGGCGTCGGACGTGCCGGAGTGGGCGGCGGAGGAGTGGGGGTACGGGGCGGGGGCGGGTGGAGCCGGGGGCGGCGTCGGCGCTGCCGCGGGCGAAGCCTCTGCTGCGTCGAACTCGTGCAGGAACGGGGCCGCTTCGCCGGACTCGCAGGAGGCCGGTGAGGGGGGAGGGGGCGACCGGGCAGCCGGACGCGCCGCAGGTTCCGCCGGCGCGAGCTGGGCCGCCGGGGCGGTCGGGTCGCCGGGGTCTGTCGGGTCCACGACCGGGGCCGGAGCTGGAGCCGGGGCGGCGGGCGGGGGCGTCGCGTCGGGTGGGTGGGCCGCGTCGGACTTCTCGGCCGCCTTCGCCGCTTCCGCAGGCGCTTGCGGCGACGACTCCTCGGGCGATGCCCAGGCGCAGGGCCATTCGGCGGCCGGGGTCGGGCGGCCGTGGCTGCCCGGTCGCTATCAGGGAGAGTTGGGCGACATCCGGCCGGAGCGGCTCGCGCGGCTCGCGGAGGAGGCGGGGCGGCCACTGCTGTTGCTGCTCGACGGGCCCGAGGAGATGCCGCCGACGCTCGCGCACCGGCTGGCCGAGTGGACCGCGGGGACGGCCGAGTGGTTGCGGGCGCACGGGGCGCGACTCGTGGTGGCCTGCCGTGCCGAGTACTGGGAGCGGGCCGGGGCGCACTTTCCTGCGGAGCTGCTGTACGGGGAGGCTCCCGGCGCGGAGGGGCAGTTGCTGCCGGCGTGTGTGCGCCTGGGCGACCTGACGGAGAGCGAGGCCCGGCGGGCTCGCCTGCGGTACGGGATCCCGGAGGACGCGCTCACCGCCGCGGACGCCCGCCACCCCCTCACCCTGCGCCTCCTGTCCGAGATCCGAGCGGCCCTGCCGTCCCCCTCGAACGGCCGCCCCGGCGAGGATGGCGCCCCCGCCGGCCCACCCGACGAGCAAGCGGCAGGGACCGCTCGGTCAAGCCGACCCGAGACAGAGCCGGAGAACCGGGCGCCGGGTGGCCCCGGGGCCGGGAATCAGCGTCGTAGCGAACGGAAGACGGAAGGCCCGGGTTGGCGCGGTCCGGGACCGGAATGCGGGGCCTCGGGCGATCGTGGTGGACAGGAGGAGCCGGGCTGGGGTGATCGGGGGCCGGAGGGGCAGGGCTGGTGCGGTCCGGGGCCGGAGGGCGGGGTCTCGGGCGATCGCGGGGGTTGGGAGGAGCAGAGGCGGCACGGCTCGGGACCTGAGCGTCCGGGTCGGGACGGCTGGACGCCGCAGGCGGAGTGGCCGGACGGTTGGGGGCGGCCGGAGCAGCAGGGCCAGGGGCAGGGGCAGGGGCAGGGCCAGGGGCAGGGCCAGGGGCAGGGGCACGGGCAGGGGCTGTACGGCCCGGTAGTACCGGGCTGGGAGGACGCCCAGGGCCCGGGTGGCGAGCCCGGCTATCACTGGCTCCGTACCGCGCACGCGGGCGCCGGGGGCCCTTCGGCCGGGCACACCGCCACGGCCGACCCCACGGCGGGCGGTGCCTCCGCTCCGTTCGCTCCGTACGTTCCCGGGGGACCCGGCGCCGGTAGCCACCCGTCCGGTCGGACGGCGCCGCCCACCGGGCCCGAGCCGTACTCCACCGACCCGGCCGGACCCTTTTTCCGCTCCTGCACCCCCGGCACGACCCCACCACCCACCGGCCCGACCTGGCACCCTTCCGGCCCCACCCCACCCCCTACTCCCTCCCCCCGCCCCGGCAGGGACGAGGTACTGGCCGCCTATCTGGATCTCATGTGTCTGCGCGTCGCCGTGCGGCTCGCCGCTGTGAACGGGGTGCGAGGGGCCGGCGTGCGGCGGCTGGCGGCGCAGGTGGCCGGGCAGGTGCACGAGGCGGCCCGGCGCTGTCTCGGCCCCGGGCAGGGAGAGCTGGACCGGGCGGCGTTCGAGGCCGTGTTCCCGTGGGGACCCGTGCCGGGGCGGCGGCTCGGCGGCACCACCGGCTGGGCCTCGGCTGTACTCACCGAGGGCCTGCTCGTCCCGGCCGGCGACGGCTACCGCTTCGCCCACGAGGAACTCGCCGACTGGATCCAGGGCGCGCACCTGGACCTCGACGCAGCCCTGCACGCCCTCGTGCACCGCGGCTGGGTCGCCCAGGCCGAGTCACGGCGCGGCTGGGGCACCATGCCCTCGGAGGCCCGCGTCCGCAGGCAGGCCCGCCGCGCCACCCGCAACCTCCCCGTGCCCCGCCACCGCATCGGCCCCGTCGTCCACGCCCTGCTCCTCCTCGGCCGGCAGCAGGGCCCCACCGAACTCGCCGGACGCCTGGAGGAGTTGCTCGACGCGCTGGACGCCCTGCTGCCCCCGGGCGCCCCCGCCCCGGACGACCCCACCTGGTGGGCCACCCGCCTCCTGGCCGAGGTCCTGCTCCAGGTGCCCGACGCGACGCCGTACACCAGGGTGCTGCGGTTCCTCACCGAGCGGATCGGCGCCTGGCGTGCGCAGGGCCGGGGTGTGCCGCCCGAGTTCGGCCCGGACTTCTGGGCCGCGCTGCCCCTGCCCGAGGCGGAACGGTTCGACCTGCTGCGACGCCTGGTCGTCGCCGACCCGGCCACCGACGAGGGACCCCGCTATCTGGACGCGGTCTCCCGGCTGCTGGCGGCCGCCCCCGTCGCCGTACAACCGCTGCTCACCCGCTGGTTCCTGGACGACACCCCGCTGGTCGCGACCCCGGACGCCACCGTGGCGACGGCCGCGCAGGCCCTGCTGCACACCCATCGCCGGTGCGCCCTGGACGACCTGACCGAGGCGCTCGTCGACAGCGCGCACCGCCGCGGCGACGAACTCCTCGCGGTGCTGTCCGAGGAGGAACCCTCGGCGGTGTGCCGGGCCGTCGACAGGTGGGCGCACGACGAGCGTCCGGCCCGGCGCGTCGCGGGGCTCGCGTACGGGCTGCGGACCGCTCCGCACGTACGCACGGAGGCCGACCGCGAGCTCCTGCGCTACGCGGCGTTCGCCCTGTTGGGCCGCCCCTCCGACGTCACCCTGCACAGCGGCGCCCTCGCCCTGCTCGTACGGGATCCGCTGACCAGGTCGCGGTATCTGCCGCAGGCGCTGGAACGGTTCGCGGCCGGTGACCCGCAGTTGCCCGCGAGCGCCGTCGTCACGGCTCTCGCCACCCACCCCGATCCGGTCCTGGACGCCTTCCGGGCGCGGCTGCGCTCGCCGGGCGCGGAAGGCGCGGAGGGTGCCGAATGCTCGGACGGGGAGGCCCTGCGTACGCTCGCCGAGGTCACCACCCCCGGCCTCGCGCGCCGCGTCACCGCCCTCGTACGGGAGGTCGTCGCCCTGCGCCCCGAGGTGGCCGGGCACGTCGCCGTGTACGTCGACCGCCGACTGGAACATGGCCCAGGCACCCGCGTCGTACTGTTCCCGCTGGTCAGCGGCCTGATCGTCGACGGCCCCGTCCAGGTGCGCGCGGCCCTCGCGGCGGTCTTCGCCGAGCCCGGCACCCCCGTCTCCGGTCCGCTGCGGCGCGAACTGCTCGACCTGCTGATGGCGACCGAGCGGGACCCGTCCGTCCTCGACGCGCTGCTGCGAGCGGTCGTCGCGGGCACGGCGGGCACGGCGGGTAGGGCGGATGGGGCGGGGAGGGCGGACGGGGCGGGCACGGCGCGTACGGCGGGTTCGAGCGAGGGCGCGGGCACGGCCGTCCGGGTGCTTGTCCACCGCATCGGTCTGCTGCTCGTCCGTACGCCCGAAGGGGCCACCCGGTTCGACTGGGCGCTCGTCGACCTGGCCCGCCACGTGCCCGGTTTCGCGGAGCTGGTGGCCGACTGGCTCACCGGTACGCCCCAGGAGTGGGCAGCGGTGGTCGGTCCCAGCACCCGCCGGATGATCGAGAACCTGGCGGGGGTGCCGGGTGTGCGGGTGCCCGCGTGAGGAGGGAGGCGCGTACCGGTCGCGGCCCGGGATCCGTGCTCCGGGTCACAGCCCGGATGCCGATGCGGGCGGAGAGCATCGGGCATGGCACCCTTAGACCTGCGCAAGGTAAGGCGTCAATACGGACACGGGTTCGACGAGGAGCGGTCACAGTGCAGCGCTGGCGTGGCTTGGAGGACATCCCCGAGGACTGGGGGCGCAGCGTCGTCACCATCGGTTCCTACGACGGGGTGCACCGCGGGCACCAGCTGATCCTCAGCCACGCCGTGGAACGCGCGCGTGAGCTGGGCGTTCCCACCGTCGCCGTCACGTTCGACCCGCACCCCAGCGAGGTCGTGCGCCCCGGCACGCACCCCCCGCTGCTCGCCCCGCACCACCGCCGCGCCGAACTGATGGCCGAGCTGGGTGTGGACGCCGTCCTGATCCTGCCCTTCACGACGGAGTTCTCGCGGCTCTCCCCGGCCGACTTCGTCGTCAAGGTGCTGGTGGACAAGCTGCACGCCAAGGCCGTCGTCGAGGGCCCCAACTTCCGCTTCGGGCACAAGGCCGCCGGGGACGTGGCGTTCCTGGCCGAGCAGGGCAAGACGTACGACTTCGAGGTCGAGGTCGTCGACCTGTTCGTCACCGGCGAGGCGGGCGGCGGTCAGCCGTTCTCCTCGACCCTGACCCGGCGGCTGGTAGGCGAGGGCGATGTCGAGGGTGCGCGCGAGATCCTCGGCCGCCCCCACCGCGTCGAGGGCGTCGTCGTGCGCGGCGCCCAACGCGGCCGCGAACTGGGCTTCCCGACGGCCAACGTCGAGACCCTCCCGCACACCGCGATCCCCGCCGACGGCGTCTACGCCGGCTGGCTGCACGTCGAGGGCGAGGCCATGCCCGCCGCGATCTCCGTCGGCACGAACCCGCAGTTCGACGGCACCGAGCGCACGGTCGAGGCGTACGCCATCGACCGCGTCGGCCTCGACCTCTACGGCCTCCATGTCGCCGTCGACTTCCTCGCCTTCGTGCGCGGCCAGGCGAAGTTCGACTCGCTGGACGCGCTCCTCGTGGCGATGGCCGAGGACGTGAAGAGGTGCCGCGAGCTGATCGGCGCGTACGACGGTGGCGACGAGGGGTAGCAGCCCCGGTAGCTCTGCCGGACCGAGGCCCGTGTCCGTTCACGATCCGTGAACGGACACGGGCCTCGGTCGTACCGTCGGCTGCCGTGCGGGCTACTGCTGCGGCGGACCCTGCTGCGGCGGGTACGGCTGCCCGGGTGCGGGCTGGCCGGGCTGACCGGGGTGGCCGTAGGGCTGCGGGGCCTGGCCGGGGGTCGGCTGCCCCGGGTAGGGCTGACCGGGGTACGGCTGCTGCCCCTGCTGCGGATGTTGCGGATTCTGCTGTTGCGGATAGTGCGGCTGGTACGGCTGCTGACCGGGTACCTGCTGTCCGGGAGTTTGCTGACCCGGCATCGGCGGGGCGACGACCGGCGGCGGGTTGCCGTCCGAGGTCCACAGGCCGTGCGACTGCTGATGACGGGCGATGTCCTCGGCGACCATCGCGGCGAGCGTGAAGTACGCCTCCCGCACCTTCGGCCGCATCATGTCGAGGTCCAACTCGGCGCCCGCGGAGAGGTGTTCGTCGAACGGCACGACGACGACACCCCGGCAGCGCGTCTCGAAGTGGGAGACGATGTCGTCCACCTTGATCATCTTGCCGGTCTCACGCACCCCCGAGATGACCGTGAGGGAACGGGCCACCAGGTCCTGGTAGCCGTGCGCGGAGAGCCAGTCCAGCGTCGTACTGGCGCTGCTCGCGCCGTCCACGGACGGGGTCGAGATGATGATCAGCTGATCGGCGAGGTCGAGCACGCCGCGCATCGCGCTGTAGAGCAGACCGGTGCCCGAGTCGGTGAGGATGATCGGGTACTGCTTGCCGAGAATGTCGATCGCGCGCCGGTAGTCCTCGTCGTTGAACGTCGTGGAGACGGCGGGATCCACGTCGTTGGCGATGATCTCCAGTCCGGAGGCCGCCTGCGAGGTGAACCGCCGGATGTCCATGTACGAGTTGAGGTACGGGATCGCCTGGACGAGGTCGCGGATGGTCGCCCCGGTCTCGCGCCGCACACGACGGCCGAGCGTGCCGGCGTCCGGGTTGGCGTCGATCGCGAGGATCTTGTCCTGCCGCTCGGTGGCGAGGGTCGAGCCGAGGGCCGTGGTGGTCGTCGTCTTGCCGACGCCGCCCTTGAGGCTGATGACCGCGATGCGGTAGCAGGACAGCACCGGCGTCCTGATCAGCTCCAGTTTCCGCTGCCGCTCGGCCTCCTCCTTCTTGCCGCCCAGCTTGAACAGCCCGCCGCCCGAGGCCGGACGGCTGCTCTTCGCCTTCTGCTTCTTGCTGTTCAGCAGCCGGTCGGACGACAACTCCACGGCGGCCGTGTAACCGAGCGGTGCCACACCCGGGTTGGTCGGCTGCCGCTGATCGTGCTGCACGGCCTGAGGCCAGGCGGCACCGGTGCGGGGGTCGACGGGGGCGGAGGGATGAGGCTGCCCAACGGGCTGGCCGGGCTGGCCGGGCTGGCCGGCGTGACCGGTGTACTCCGGGTGACCGGGGTGTTCCGGCTGGCCGGAGTGGGCGGGCTGCCCAGGGCCTCCGGGCTGCCCGGGGAAGGGGGCGTGGGGCTGACCGGGGTGTGCAGGCTGCCCCGGCTGACCGGGTTGTCCCGGCTGGGCCGGGGGCTGGGGGAACCCGTAACCGCCTTGCGGGGCGGGGGAGTTGGGTTGCCCGGGCGGGGTCGGTGCCGGAGCGCCCGGGACTCCTGTGGGCGGGAACCCGTAGCCGGGCTGGGGGGCCGGGGGGTGCTGGGGGCCGGGCTGGGGCGCCCCTTGAGGAAAGCCGTAGCCCTGCTGCTGAGGCACGGGGGCGCCGGGAGCCCCCTGCTGCTCCGCCTGTCCCGGTTGTCCCGCCTGTCCCGGGTGGCCGGGCTGGGCCGGGGGCTGGGGGAAGCCGTAGCCGCTCTGCTGGGGGATGGGTGCCTGCGGGGGGACGGGTGCGCCGGCGGGCGGGAAGCCGTAACCGGGGGTGGGCTGCGGGGGCTGCGGCGCGGTGGGCTGGGGGGCGACAGGCTGGGCCGGGTGGCCGGGCTGTGCGGGGGGTTGGGGGAAGCCGTAGCCGCTCTGCTGGGGGATGGGTGCCTGCGGGGGGACGGGTGCGCCCGCGGGCGGGAAGCCGTAACCGGCCGGGGAGGGGAGGCCGGAGTCCTGTGGGGGCGCTACCGGTTGCCCCTGCGGAGGCGTCGGGCCCGGGGTGACCGGGGCGGCCGAGGCGTGGGGTGCGTCGGGAGAGGCGGGCATGTTGGGAGCTGGGGGTGCCGTGGGTGCCGGTGGCGCAGCGGAGAAACTGGGGGCGCCCGTGGCGTCGGGGGTGCCCGTTGTGACGGGCTCGCTCGGAGCGCTGTCGGTGCCGGGAGTTCCGGGTGTTCCCGGGGCGTCGGGTGCGTGGGCGGCGGCGGGCACCTCCGGCGCACCGGCCACGCCAGGGGCGGCGGGCTCGCCGGGCGCAGAAACGGCAGCCGCGGGGGGCGGCCCGACGGGGGCGCCGGGCGCGGCGTCGATCGGTGTGCCCCAAGCCGCAGGGGCACCCTGAGCCGCAGGGGCACCCGGCGGAACCTGCGGGTGGGCCGGCTGCTGCGGAGGTACAGGCGGTTGTCCCCCCTGTGCGGGCGCGGCCTGCTGTTCCGGCGTCCAGGGAACCCCCTGCGCCGCGTCGGCCGCCGGCACGGACGGCGGCCACTGCGCCGCCGGCGCGGGCGCGACAGGCGCCGCGAGCTGGAACTCGGGCGGCAACGGCGGGATCGCAGTGTGCGGCACCGGTGGGGGAGTCCAGGCGGAGGCCCCTTGAGGCGCGCCACCGGGGGCGTCCGGAGCGGGCGGGGTGTCCTGGGGCGCACCGGTCTGAGGCGCGGGCTGAGGCGTACCCGGCTCAGGCACTGCGGCGGCCTCGGCCGAGGGGGCGGCCGCATTGCTGTGGACGTCGTCGGTCGTCGCGCTCTGGGGAGAAGCGTCCTGCGCTGCGGCGTTCTGAGGTGCGTCATCACCCTGGGGCGCGGCGCCCTGCGGGGTGGCGCCCTGGGAAGCGGGGCCAGGCTCGGCGGCTTCCTGCGGGACGGAGTCCTGCTGCGACGCGGCGTCCTGAGGGATCGCTCCCGTCGGCTCGGTCCCCACGGAAGCGGAGCCCGGGATGCTGTCGACGACTGACGGTTCGGCCCCAGCGGCTTCGGCCCCGGGTCCGGGTTCGCCGGACGCAGCCACGGCAGCCGTACCGTCCGCAGCGGCAGCACCGCCACCGTCGCCGTCCTGAGCAGCGCCGCCCTGCGCACCCTGCCCCGCCTCGGCGGCAGAAGCATCCGCAGACTGCACGGGGGCACCCGCACCAGCACCAGCACTCGCACCCGCAGACTCGGCCGAGCCACCCTCGACCGCACCTGCGCCCGAGATCTCCCGCTTCAACGCGGCGGCGGAGATCCGCATGGTCGCGCCACTCTCGATGTCCCCGCCCTCCGCACCGGCCTCGGGCGCGGCAGCCACCGGCGGCCAGGGCGGGGCCGGATGCGCACCACCCGGAACGCCCCCGGCGGCCGGCGGGGCCCCGGGTTCCGTACCCGCCCCGGTATGGGGATCCGTACCCGTACCCGGTCCTGAAGCCGGCCCTCCCGACGGCGAGGCGTTCTGCGTGTACCAGGCGGGCGGCGCGTAGTCGATGGTGAACTCGCCCGTCGCCTCGACGGCGGACTCCGCGTCGGACTGGTCATCGCCGGGTGTGGCCCAGCCCCCGCGGATCCCGTCCCGATCGCTGTTCACAATTCCTCCTGGTGTGGTCGAGCGCCCTCAAAGCGTGCCGGGGCCGACCGTTCTGGTCGTTCGAGCCGTGTCGTCGTGACGTCGTGATGCGCGCCCCCGGTCCCAGCCTAATCACCACGAGCGCGACGACGGCAGGCCCGTCCACCCCTCCGCGCCCGCCCGCTCCGTCACACCCTGCCCTGAGATGGCGCCACATCCCCAACGAGTGCGCACGAAAGGGGCATTGAAGGTGAACGGCGCGAAAGGGGAGGGAGACCAAACCGACAACAGTCCGTCCCCGTACCGTTGCCGGGGCCGTCAGTCCATTCGGCGAGGCGTGCCCAGCAGGCCCGTCTCGGCGTCGGTCGGCTGGGTCATCACATACTGCCGGTCGCGGTCGGCGCACCAGAGGGTGACACCGTCGGCGAGCGTCGGCAGCGCCTCGACGTCCGTCCGGGGAAGAGCCATGGTGCGCCCCAGTTCCGCCGCCTCGTCGGGCGAGACCCGCTGCACACCGACGAGCCGGGCCTGCCGGATGAGCCGTGGGGCGACGGGGGAGAGGTACGGCAGCAGGGTCAGCACGGCCTGCCAGGGACCGGCGACGACCCGGCCGCGCGGCGGACGCATACCGCAGTCGCGCACGACGAGCACGGGACCGCCGGCCGACGCACCCTGCGGCGGAACCCGCCCGACGTCGTACACGGCCAGGCCGTTCTGTCCGCCGCCCATGGCGTGCACCAGCTGCATCCAGGCCTGCGCCCTGCCGGTCTCCACGGCGACCCGTGCCCCCGTGGCCGCCGCGCGCAGCGCGAGCACCTGGGCGGTCCACAGTCCGCCGATCAGGACGACGTCGTAGGGAGTGGGCCGGTTGATCCCGAGGACGGCGGGCCGGTTCTCGGAATCGACGCCGATGACGACGCCGTCGTCCCCGACGGGCAGCGCGAGCGAGTCGAACTGCTCGACCGACAGGGCGTGCCGTCCGTGCCGGGGACCGATCAGCCCGAACCCGGCACGCAGCCGTTCGCGCACCCGCTCACCCGCGGAGGGTGCAGGGGAAGCGGGCCCAGGGGCACCCGAACCGGGGGCCGCCGAGCCGGAGTCGGGTGCGTACGGGCCCGTACCGCTCGTGCTCAACAGCGGACATCTCCGATCGTGCTCATCAGCGGGCACCTCCGAGGGGCAGTGTGGCGAGGACCCCCGGCAGCTGTTCACGGTCGAGCCGTGCGAGCCCGGCTCCGGCCTGTCGTGCGGCCTGCTCCAACGCCCGCCGGGCGGCGACGAGTTCGTCGTCGCTGCGTCCCGTCACCCGTACGTGTCCGGTGACCGCCATCTCCTGCCGCACTCCGCGCGCCAGGGTCAGACTGAAGGTGGTGGCGAGCGCCGGCAGCGCCGTCAACTGCCCCACGAGCTGCGGCAGCGATGGCCCTCGACCACCCAACTGCGGCCATCGGCGCACCCAGTACGTCGTGTGCCGGCGGTTGTCGCACCGCCAGTTGCGACTGGACTCCTCGGTGCGCCGCTGCGGGGTCTCCGTCCGCCCCGCCTCGGCCGTCACCAGAGGGTTGGCGCAGGCGGAGGTGGCGACGGCGGAGATCAGTTCCTGCTCGTCGAGCACGGTCGTGCGGAACCCGGCACCGGTCAGCCGACTGGCCAGATGGTCCGCGACCCGCACCACACACTTCTGTGCCCCCGCCAGGCCGCCTCCGCGCGCCGCCACGGCCTCCGGGCAGAGTTCGGGGTCGAGCTTCAGCGCGATCCAGGTGATCCGTATCGCCGGCGTACCCGTCCGGGCTTGCAGCGGCGCGTAGTTGCTGACGGCCACCGACTGCTGGGGCAGGTGGATCGCGGGGGCCGGCTGGGTGTGCAGCACGATCTGCGCCCCCTCCAACCGGATCCCGTCCACCTCCAGCGCGTCCCGTACCAGGCCCAGCGGCAACGGCTGGCGGCTCCGATCGGCGCGCAGCGCCGTCGCGTCCGCCTCCACCTGCAACACCGCGCTGACGAACGTCCCGTCCCCGATGATCCCGACGCTCCGCCGGTCCCGTCCGCCGTACGCGTAGGTCCGCAACGTGGGGTCGCACTCCACCGCGGGCGCGAGTCCCGGTTCGGTCCCGGGTGGTATCACCGCGGCCGCCGCCCTGCGCTGCCGCGCCTTCAACCCCCGTACGGTGGCCAGCCACACGGGCAGAGAGCGTCCCCGGCGGCGTACCACGGCGAGCAGCACGAGCAGGACGGCGACCACGGCCGCGGGCACGAGAGCGATCGGGTGCACGGCCCAGCCGACGAGCAACACGGCGGCCGCAGCCTCGATGAGGAACATCTGCCGCAACCGGAGTGCCCCGAAGTGCCCGGAACCGGACTTGAGATGCGGCGCGAACGCACCGGGCGCCGGCGTCGTCACCGAGGACGAGGACGGAGGCTGAGGCGAGGAGAGCGGAGAAGGCGCGGACGCGGACGGGTGGGAGGACACGGACGGGTGGGCGGACACGGACGGGTGGGCGGACGGCGAAGGCGAGAGCACGGACGGCGACGGGGAGGAGCCGGTGGCAGCGGCACGCGCATCGGCCGCTGGTGCACGCGATCGTGATCGCGCCCGGCTTGCGGAAGCCATTGCTGCAAACCCCCCGTAGTCACCTGAAACGACCCACTCGACAGCGGCCTCGATGTGGAAGGCACCCTACCCGCCCCACGCGCGCGACGGCCCAACGGGCATAGTAGGGGCCGGTCTGACAGCGGAGGGCGGGGGCGACGGCCCCCGGGCGCGGTACGGGGAGACACAGGCACTCATGGCATCACGGCGGGATGAGCTCAACGCCTACACGTTCGCGAAGCGACGCACTCTCGCGGCCTTTCTCCAGCCGTCGCCGTGGGGTTCGGAGGAGGGCGCCCCCAGACCGCTGCGGGCGGTCGTGCCCAGTCTGATCGCCGGTGCCCTCGTGCTGGGAGTGTTCGGCGCCTGGGGCATGTTCCAGCCGGCCGCGCCCAAGGACTGGAACACCCCGGGCACCCGGGTCATCGTGGGCAAGCAGTCCACGACGCGCTATGTCGTCCTCAAGACGGACGGGACCACCCGCCTCCACCCGGTCCTCAACCTGGCCTCCGCCCGGCTGCTGATGAACGGCGCCGACTACCAGGTCGTCCAGATCAGTGACAAGATCCTCGACTCGGGCAAGCCGCCCCGCGGCCCGATCCTCGGCATCCCCTACGCGCCGGACCGGCTGCCGACCCCCGACGAGGCGGGCACGGCCAAGCGTTGGGCGGTCTGCGAGCAGCCCGGCGGCAAGGGCACCACGGTTCAGGAGGCGATGTTCGTTCTCGCCGACCGGGATGTGCGCAGGACGGACGGTTCCGAACGTCTCTCCGGCGGCGAGGTGCTGTACGTCAGGACCCGCGCAGGGGAGCGCTATCTGGTGGACGCCTCCGGGAAGGCGTATCCCGTCGCGGGCGAGGCGACGGACGTGGAGAACCAGAAGCTGACGGAGACGCTCGTCGGCTCCAAGCAGCCCCAGCTCGTCACCAAGGAGTGGATCGGGACCCTGCACCGGGGCGACCCGATCTCGTTCCCCCGGCTCCCGGCCGGAGTCGGTTCTCCCGCCCGGGTGCCGGGGCAGCTCTCCGACGAGGAGAACAGGGTCGGCATGATCCTGGTGACGGAGACGGGCGAGGGCGAGAAGTACTACGTCGTGCTGCCGGGTGAGGTGAAGCCCGTCAGCGCGTTCACGGCCTGGCTGCTCATCAACTCGCCGCAGTCCGCCGTCCTCGACATGAACGGCGAGGCGTCCAAGGTGGGCCTCCAGGACTTCACCGCCGACGGAACCCCCTTCGCCGGTCAGCCGTCGGACTGGCCGACCCGGCGCGCCTCCATGGTCAACTCGGCTTCCGCGAACTCGGGTCGCGACACCGTGTGCAACGTCCTGAGCGGCGTCGACGACGACAACGGCACCACGCTCCGGACCTGGGCGGGCACCGAGTACCCCGCCGAGATCGCCGCGGGCGGCACGAGCACGTACGTCACCCCGGGTACGGGGCTGCTCTACACCCAGATCCAGGGCACCGACAGCGACTCGGGATCGCTCTTCCTGGTGACGGACACCGGGCTCAGGTACGCAGTCCAGGCGAACGGCGACAGCGACAGCGAGCGGTCCGGTGTCGGTGCGGACGGCAAGAAGGGGACGTCGGACGGGACACCGGAGCCGAGCGAGGCCCAGGTGAAGCTCGGCTATGAGAACGTCCGGCCGGCGAAGGTCCCCCTGGTCTGGTCGGAGTTTTTGGCCAAGGGCCCCCGCCTGGACACCAACAGCGCACGCCAGCCGCAGGGTTCGTGAACGCGAGCGCCTGCGCAGCACCCCCGCACCACCCCCGTAGCGGCTCCACAGCACACAAGGACGGGAGCGACGTACAGGTGTCGCCGAAGAAGATCACTCTGCTGGCCGTGGCCGCAATACTGACGGTGCTGAGCACCGCCGCGCCCGGGGCCGGAGCGGAGGCGACCGGCCCTGAGACGCGAGGCACGTCCGACGCGGGCGTGCGGTCGAGCCGTACGTCCGACGCGGGCATGCGGCTCGACGGCAGCGGTGCGTGCACGTTCCCGGCCAAGCAGATCAAGGGCACGCCCTGGGCGCTGCAACGCGTGCTCCTCGACGAACTCTGGCAGGGCACCGACAAGGGCAAGGGCATCCGGGTGGCGGTCATCGACACCGGGGTCGACGACCGGAACCCACAGTTGAAGGGGGCTGTCGACAAGGCGGCCGGCCGTGACTTCCTCGCCGAGGGCAAGGGCGCCGACCCCACGAACGACCGGGAGGGACACGGGACGAAGGTCGCGGGCATCATCGCGGCGCGGCCGCACGACGGCACGGGCTTCGTGGGTCTGGCCCCGAACGCCACGATCATCCCGATCCGCCAGAACGACGCCGAGAACAGCGGTGACTCGGACTCCATGGCGGAGGCGATCACCTACGCCGTCTCCCGGGGCGCCGACGTCATCAACATCTCCCAGGACACGACCAAGCCCCTGTCCGGCACGTCCAGGCTCGCGCAGGCCGTTCGCGCCGCCATCGAGCAGGACGTCGTCGTGGTCGCCTCCGCGGGCAACGACGGCCTCGACGGCACCTACAAGAACACCTACCCGGCCGCCTTCCCCGGCGTCCTCGCGGTGGCGTCCTCCGACCGCAACAACGAGCGCGCGTCCTTCTCCCAGGCGGGCGCGTTCGTCGGCGTGGCGGCCCCGGGCGTCGACATCGTGTCCACGGTCCCGGGCGGCGGCCAGTGCACGGACAACGGCACCAGTTTCTCCGCGCCGTTCGTCGCCGGGGTCGCCGCGCTCCTCAAGGAGAAGCACCGGGACTGGTCGACCGCCCAGATCGTGACCCGGATCGAGCAGACGGCCGAACGCTCCGTCAACGGCCACGACAACTTCGTCGGCTGGGGAGTCGTCGACCCGGTCCGCGCCGTCCAGCAGTCGGACGTGGCCGACCCACCCTCGTCCCCGACGCCGGACCCCGGTATGTCCAGGGCCCCGGCCCCCGACACCGCCCGCTTCTCGCTCGCCGAGACCTCCCAGGAACGCGACGAGCGCTACGCCACCTACGCCCTCGGCCTCGCCGGGGCAGTGGTCACGGTCATCGCCGGCACGGCGGTCGTCCTGCGCGATCTGCGCCGCAGGCGTCGCGGAGGGAACGTATGAGGCCGGGGGCCCTGGGCGACGCGTCTCAGTGTGGCGCCGCGTCTCAGTGTGGCGCGTCGGCGCCTTGCTGATCGAGCCCGCCGTCGTGCGGCGCCGGCTCCAGGTCGAACTCCCCGTCCCGCGCCCCGAGCACGAAGGCCCGCCATTCGCCCTCGGTGTACCGCAGCACGGTGGCAGGGTCGAGCGACGACCTCATGGCCACGGCGCCCTCGGGCAGATAAGCGATCTCCACGCGCTCCTCGTGCTCCTCGGTACCCGGTGCGCTGTGCCACTCCACCCCCGAGATGTCGAGCGCGTACAGCTCGTCCTTCTCGCGCTCTTTGCGTTCCTTGAGTGCCTTCTCGGCATCCTTGTCCAGCCCATCGGCCATGACGGCGAGGCCCCTTCCCGACGTACGAACGAGCTACGGACTCACAGTACTTGCGCGGTGCCACACCCGTGACCGACAAACGGAACTGCGCCGTGTCACAGCCCGCGATCCACATGTCACTCCGTGTCGGCGACCTGAGTCTCCCGTACGGCTCCGGTCCCGTGAACGGCTCGTCCCTCCTGCCGCCCGTGAACTGCCCCATTACGCCTTTGCAGTTGGAAGCGTCATGTCAGGTGACTAGAGTGGCTCGCGGTATCACGTGGGTGGTACCGCACGGGGGCGGTGTTGCACTGTGGCCGCGCGTCGCGCGGTGATCGCGGTGAATCTTGCCCGCCTTGGCCATCTGGGCCACATCAAGAGGAGGGTGGAACCTGTGAGTGGGGCTGCGGACCAGAAACGCGAGAACGACCAACTCATCGCGCTGGCCAACAAGATCCAGAACTTCCACGTCGAGGTGAGCCGTCGTGTGACGTCGCTCAACACCGTGGTGGACATGATCCAGGGCGGCTGGCAGGGCGCGGCGAGCCAGGAGTACGACAGGGTGCAGCGAGAGGTGAACGTTCACCTCAAAAAGCTCCAGGACAACCTCGTCGACCTGGAAGACGTCATGCGCATGGCCGTCAACGGGTTCGACGAGCACGAGCAGGAGCGCATCGCGGAGATCCGGAAGGTGGACAACTCCTCGGAGTCCCAGGCCCAGGCCGACGCGGGCATGAGGGGCCAGACGTACACCACCGACCGCATCACCAGCCTCGCCTGAGTCCCGGAGGAGACCCACGATGAGCACCAGCTACGACCGCACAGCGATCAACTACGCCACAGTCACCCAGGCCGCGAGCGACGTCCGCAAGACCGCCACGGACCTCACGCAGGAGCTCGAAGCCCTCATGCAGGAGGTCAAGCGCGTCGCCGAGACCTGGGAGGGGGAGGCGAAGACGGCGTACGGGGACATCCAGCGCAAGAACACCACCGAGATGCAGGCGATGACCGAGAAACTCAACTTCATCGCCACCCTCCTGGACAGGTCCGTCGTCGGCTACCAGGGCACCGACCTGGACGGCGCGAAGCGCATCCGCATGCTGATGGGCTGACATACGACTGAGGGACGGGGGAGACAGCGGCATTCGCTGCCTCCCCCGTGTTGCTGGCCGCACGTACGCTGCGGTGGCCTGCCTGTAGGAACTTGGGGAATTCATGACGTTCGAGCAAGACTGGGCCGAGCTGCGCGCGGCGGCGGCCGAGCGGACTGCCATGCAGATCAACAGCGTTCCTGCCGAAGGCGGCGGAGGTGGTGGCGGGAAAGACCTGGAGGTCAATCGGGACGACCTCGGCGCTATCGGCAATGACGCGTATGACCTGTTGGGTCGGCTGGCGAAGGAGGGCGACATCGCCCGCCCCACCACGTTCGACGCGGCGATAGCGCTGACCAACGGGAACTTCGTGAGCGGTTCGGCCGTGCTGAAGGTGCATGACTACTGGCAGACCCACCTGAGGACCCTGCTGGACGCCTGCGCTCAGATTTCGAATCACCTCGATTACAGCAAGGCCCAGCACGCCAAGGACGAGGTGAAGATCGTGGGAGATCTGACCCGGGTATCCGCGCTCACGGAATACATGAAATAGGGCTCGGGGGAGCGCACACTTTGCTGAAGTACGAGGACATCATCGACGCCCCGGTGGCGAAGCTGAAGGCCGCCGTCGACGACTGGTCGGAGATGGCGAAGAAGCTGGACACCCTCGCCACGGACGCCAACGACGGGATGAAGGCAAAGGCGGACAAAGCCTCTTGGGCGGGCGTCAACGCCGGGGTCACCAAGGCGTTCATCGGTAAGGCGGCCAAGGAGTTCGCGGACGCCGCGGCCGAGGCCAAGGGCGTGAAACAGATCCTGGAAGAGGGTCACGCGGCCATCAAGAAGGCCAAGGACGACCTGCTCAACATCCGGGACCACGAGGGGCCCGCGGCCGGCATCCGGGTGGACGGCAAGGGCAAGGTCACGGCGAAAAACCCGCTGTCCGACGTCCCCGGGGCGCTGCGCGACCCCGACTACAAAGAGCCCCTGCAGCAGGAGGCGCGGAACATCGAGTCGTGGCAGAAGAGGATCGACCTGATCGTCGACAACTGCAACGACACCGACGTCGCCCTCAAAAACGCCCTTCAGGCCAATGTCACCGACCGCAAGGACTTCAGCGCTCCGACGTACACGAAGCTGGACCAGGAGGAAGCCGCCCGCGCCGCCGCTCTGGCGGGCAAGGGCAAGGACCTCACACACTCCGAACTTCAGCAGCTCAACGAACTACTGAAGGACAACAGTAAGTCGCTGGAATTCTCCAAGGGCTTCTACGAGAAGCTCGGCCCCGAGAAGTCGCTGGCGTTCTTCGGCCAGCTCTCCGCGGACACGTACGAGTTGGGCAAGGTCGACTCGCAGCGCCTCAAGGACGTCCAGCAGCTCCAGGAGAACCTCGGCCTCAACCTGGCCACCGCCTCTCACGACAAGGAATTCACCGACAAGTGGGGTCCGGAGCTCCGCAAGTTGGGTACCGAGCGCATTCCGCTGTTCAAGCACGACTACGGCGGTTCGTTCGGATACCAGCTGCTCGGCGGGATCATGCGGTACGGGAACTACGACGCGAAGTTCCTCAACCCGATCGCCGAACACGTGGCGCAGCTGCACGCGAAGGACCCGGACATGTTCGCCGAGAGCAAGACGGTGAACAGTCCGTTCAAGAACCCGTACAACCCCTCCGGCGTGAACGGGGCCGGCTATGACCCGGCCACCGCCATGCTGGAAGCGCTCGGCAACAGTCCGGACGCGGCGAAAAAGTTCTTCACCGACCCGCCGACCGCGTACAACGAGGACGGCACGGTCGACCGCGGTGCCACGGCCGACCTCGGGAAGGACAAGGACGGCCAGGCGATCGACAACTACTTCGACTTCTTCGGCAACGAGAAGTGGGAGTCCTTCCCCGACGTCAACTCGGTCGACGAGCACGAGGCAGCCCTAAACCAGATGCCTGACGCTCTTGGCCACGCCTTGGAGGCAGCGACCCTCGGCTACCCGGCCGGACACCCGGACGCCGGCGTGGTGCGGGACGCGGACAACGCCGCGGTCATGCAGAAGGTCATGGAGAAGTACGGTGCGGACCCCGGCCTGCTGAAGGAGCACCACGAGGCGTTGGCCGACAGCCTGGGCGTCATGGGCGGGGGCTACATCGACGACATCAACTGGGCGTTGGACAAGAACCACCCGGAGAGTGTGTTCGCGCCGGGCAAGAACCCGGAAGGCCACATCGATTTCGCGGACACCGGCGACGGGAACGGGCGGAGCATCGTCCGCGGTTTCCTCAGCACCCTGGGTCAGCACCCGGACGCCTATGCGACGGTCTCGGCCGCGGAGCAGGTCTATACCCGCAGTGCGCTGGAAGGGACAGTGGGCCCTGACGGAAAGATCAACGAGGGCGCTGCCAGGGCGACCGTGCGTACGGGCGCCGAGGTGCAGGGGATGCTCGACCAGTCCCGGGCGGACCAGGTGGAGGCGACGAATCTCAAGACCCACGAGGACTACGAGAAGGCGGTGGCCAAGCGGGCGGGCTGGGTCCAGTTCGGGGCTGCGGCGGGCATCGCGGCGGGCGTCGCCTTTCTTCCCGCGACCGCGGCCGTGGGCACGGCCGCAGTGCTCATCCCGCTGGCGACGGATACCGCCGCCGGCGCTGCGTCACAGGTTGTCGGTCAGATGGTTGGCGACATGTCCGAGAAATCTGTGGATGAGCACAAGGAGAAGATGGAGGACCTCACCGACACGGAGAAGAAGGCGATCTACTCCGCCGGTGAGAGCATGGCCGAGGCCCCGATGGAGGACTTCCTGGTCCATCACGGTATAGACCCCGGCAAGGAGGTGTTCGCGCAGGACCTGTACGAATCGATGGTGATCGGCTATGGGGTCGGCAACGATCGGGAGAACCAGCAGGGCAACGCCCCGGAGACGGGCTGAGGCCAGTGGACGGCCTAGGACACGTAAGGATTACGGACAGTGATCAGTCGTAGGTCAGTACGCGGGACGCTCCTCTCCGCAGCCGTGGCCGGCTCGTTGTTTGTCGGTGCCACGGGTTGTGGAGGGGACGGGGATGAGGACGGGGTTCCGGACGACTACAAGGTCGTAGCGGGGACGCAACTCTGCGGTGGCGATGCCATATCTGCCGACGCGGCCAAGGCGCTGAAGGTGATTACGGGGTCGTCGCGGTTCGAGGCGTCGGCAGAGAGGTACACCATCGGGCAGGCTGCGACGGACCTCGTCGAGGCGTTCGCTCCCACCACGACCGAGGATGCCTGTCGTGTCTACACGCCCCGCGACATGCCGGATTTTGAGCTCAGAATCACCTGGAGGCTTGACGACAGCGCCCCCACGGACGACCCGGCGGCCTCGAAGTTCACCGTGCTGAAGATGGGGGAGGAAACCCTGGCAGCAGTGGACCAGGCATACATCTACTTCGCGTGCCAGAGCGACAAGCTCTTCTCTCCGACGGCGGCGACTCACATTGTCATCGGCGTGGAGCACCGGGATCCGTTTCATGAACCCGAGGGTGACACCAAGGCGTTGAAGGACGCCTACGCGACCGTGGCCCACTCCGTCTCGCTGGCCATGGCCAAGGAACTGCGCTGCAAGAACAACGGCGGGCTCCCCACGAAGCCCGTGCTGGATCCCGCGTAGTCCCTGGCGTACGCGGAAACGACCGTGATCAGATGGCACTTGCTGCCCGGCTGTATTCCAGGGCGTTCTGCCGCACTGCCAGCGGACGGCCTCGCGTGGCACGAGGCCGTCCGCCACACCTGCGATGGTCATTCACTGGTGCTCCGGGCCTCAGAACCGGAATGCCGAGCCGATGTGCATGCCTTCGGAACGGATCTGCACCTAGTCAACGCCGTTCTGCGTGAGTGCGTAGGCGATCTCGGCCGCCATCTGGTTCGTGACTACGCAGATCGCGATCTGCTCGTTCGCTCAGTTGAAAGCAGAGTTGGCCCAAGGCCTGCCACAAGAGCTACACCCTGCAAGGGGTGGGCAAGCCTGGCCAGATCCCGGGGAGGAGAGCCGTCGAACGTGCTGGGAGGGCGGTCCGCAGCTGGGTGAGGGAGCCCCGGCCAACGGGTGGAAGGACCGCGGCGCGCTCGAAGCGTGGATCCTCTTCGTGGACGAGTCCGGCTTCTCGATGACGCCGCTGACGACCTGTACCTGGCCAGGCGTGGCCACACCCCGCCATTCGCATCGGACGATACGGGTGATGCTCAGGGCAGACGAGTTCAGGAAGACGGACCTGGTCCGGGTGATTGTCCGTAGGGCGACTCTGAGACTCCCTGGGGCGGACCGTACGTTCCGTAATTCTGGTGGGGGTACTCGGCCGGTTGTTGCGTGTACTCGGGTGCCACTGCTGGGGCGGCGAGTGCCGATGAGCGTTGGCTACGGGTGCGGATCATGGCGACGGTAATTGCTGTCCCCAGTAGACCTGCGAATCCAATTCCTAGACCGACCCATAGGGCGGTGTTGCCATCGCCCGAGGTAGACGCAGCCGAGTGAGTGTCATCTGCTCTATCCGTTGCCTTGCTGTCGTCAGGTGAACCCCCAGGCTTCGGTGCTTCAGGCGAGGGAGAAGCCGAAGCGACCGCAGCGAGGTCGGGCAGGGGATACTTGTCGGCGGGCCCGGGGTCGCCCGGGCTCTGCAGCGCGACGCGCGGACGGACAATGCCGTAACCGATGGCGTTGTTCCAGGTCCACTTCTTCTCGTTGCCCTTCATCGTGTTGATCAAGACACGCAGGACCTGGTTGCCCGTCCAGGTCGGGTGCTTCGACCAGATGAGGGCGGCGGAGGCGGAAGCAATCGCCGTGGAGCTACTGGTTCCATCGGACATGCAGATCTGCGTACCACCCCCGCAGGCGCTGAGCATGTCTTCTCCAGGAGCGGCGATATCAATCTGTGGCCCCGACTGGGAGAAAGAGCTTCGTTCGATCTTTTCATTGATCGATGCCACAGCGACCACTCCGGGTATCGCTGCCGGGTAACCGGGTAGATTGGCCCTGTCGCCTTCGTTTCCGGCCGCAGCGAAAATCAACTTACCCTTTTGAAGGGCGTATTTGACGGATGAGGCGAGTTCAGGGGTATTGGCGTCTTC
Organism: Streptomyces caniscabiei; assembly: GCF_014930365.1. Lineage (GTDB taxonomy): Bacteria > Actinomycetota > Actinomycetes > Streptomycetales > Streptomycetaceae > Streptomyces > Streptomyces caniscabiei. Next base: position 427,179 of record NZ_JABXWI010000010.1, read on the forward strand.
TTTGAAACTTCCTCCGGAGATGTTGATGATTTGAGCCTCGGATTTCGCCGCGTATCGAATTGCCGTAGACATTTGCGCGGCATATGCGGATCCGGACTTGATGTTTTCGAAGCTCTCGCCGTTGCTGAGTGCCAAACGGACGGGGAGGATTTTGGCGCCTGGTGCAAGACCATATGAGCCATTCAGGCTTCCTCGCCCACCAGTCGCAGCGATGAGGGCAGCCATGTTGGTGCCGTGGCCGTCAGCATCGGTATGTTCGTCGCCCTTCAGGCCTGAATAGTCCTGGCCGTCCAGTACCTGTCCTTTGAGGTCGGCCAAGGAATTGTCGACGCCGGTGTCGATGACGGCGACCGTGATACCTCGACCGGTGCTGACCTTCCACATTTCTTCGGCATGCATGGCATCGAGGTGCCATTGCCGGGCACGGATCGACTCTGCCTGGGCGGCAGTTGCGGTGATGCCTACCAGCAGTAGGCCAAGAACAGCCGACAGGGCCGATACCGGCCACAGTGTTCGCTTACTGCTGGAGAGCATGTGCCTTCCTGGGGAGTTGTTATGGCCTCAGTCGACAACAGGTGGAAGTGCGTGGCGATTGCCACGCTTCCATGTCTCTTCGTCTTCGATGAGGTAGTCGGGACGTTCGCCCTGTGACTGATTTCGACGGGTCTCTGAGGTGTGGCCCTGTTGGAGAGGTACTCCTTGGCGGCCGACCGTCGTACCGTGCGCCGGATCGGGGGCGTTGGCGGCACGGATCAGACCGGCTCCACCTGGTGTGAATGGGCGAGTGACGGAGCGACCAGTTTGGGCTGGGCGACCGCCGACGACTCCGCCGCCTTCAGAGGCGAGACGTCGACTTCCGACTACGCCGCTCTGCTGGGCATTGGCGTTGCCAACACCTGACATTCCGGGTGTCGCACCGCGTCCCATCGGCGTACCGCCCTGTGTGCCGCCGCCACCGATGACGGTCCCGCGCGGAAGGCCGACGGTACGGCCGGAAGCAGGGGGCACCGGACGGCCCCCCATGATTCCAGTCTCGCGCGGAATACGGGCCCCACTGCTGATAGTAGATCCCTGCCCAGACAGGAGCGGAGGCCGCGTGGTTGAGGGAGCACGCCCGGGAGTGGGCTGCCCCGATCCTCTTCCGCCGCCGTTGAAGGAGTGAGCAGTCGGACTTGGCTGCGTGAGAGGTGGGGCCTCAGGGCGCTGGGGGGGTCCGTTCGTAGGCGGTACGGGAAGGCTGGGCGTTGATGAATCGGGGAGTGTGGACAGGCCGTCGATTCCCATGGAGACAGGCTCAGAGCGATCGACGGGGCCTTGAGTGTGCCTTTGCGGGGCCACTTGGGTGGTGGAATGGAGACCGGTGCCGCTTCCGTGCCCGGTTTGCGTGAAAGCGACTGTGCTGCTGCCGGATGCGCCTCGGGGGCCGACAGCGGATACATACTCGCTCCTGCGCCACCCTTCGGGATCCAGACGCTCTGACGGCGGCACAAACGTAGGCGGCTCCACAGAATTAACCTGCGAAGCCGACTGCTGATAAGTCTGCGCCAGCTTCCGCATCTGCTGGGCCGCCTCGTACCGCGCCGCGTCGATGCGGCCCTGTGCCGCTGTCGCGTCGGACTGGGCGGTCTGGGCCAGTTTCCGGGAGTCGGGGTCGTTGCGGGCGCCCGGCTCCTTCGTCGCCGCGAGGGACTTCTCCGCGGTCCGCAGGTCCGCCTGCGCGGCCGTGGTCTCGGAGGTGTCCGGCATGACCGCCTTCGCCTCCGCGATCGCCTGGGACACGATGCCCATCCACCGGGAAGCCACCTCGGCGTACTCACCCAGATGCAAGGTGGCGCTGGCCGTCTGCCCGCCCCACTCGCGGAAGGTGTCGCCGGCCTCGCCCTGCCACTCCAGGGCCTTGACGTACGTCATCAGGTCGTCGCCGATCTTGGTGATCGTCGAAGCGGCCTTGGAGAGCTTGGCGGCGAGGTCGTAGGCGCTCTCGGAGTTCGCCGAGTTGAGCATGGCCACCAGCTGGGCGTGGGTCATCGACTCGAAGTCGGTGTGCTGGGGCACAGGTTGCTTGCGCGCGGGCTGCTCGCTCATTACAGGCCCTTCTCCTCTTCGGAGATCTCAGCGACCGGCTTGTCCTGGCGTCGCGCATACGGATCCCGGTCCACGTCGTAGTGCTTGTCCACCTCCGCGTTGACCTCCCGCATCCGCGCCTTGATGTCCTCGTCCAGGTTCTCGAAACCCACCCGGGACGCGTGCACGGCCAGTCCCACTCCCTCGATCTGCGCGCTGAGCGCCTTCGAGAGGTTCTCCAACTCGTCGTGGACGATGGCGTACGACTCGTAGAGGAACTGTGCTTCCTTGAAGTCGGCGGACCCCAGCTGGGCACGGGCGAGGCGGTCCTGGCCGACCTTGTCGGGAGAGGCTTCGGACCTGCCCAGCTCGATCAGCAGGTTGTCGACGCGCTTCTTGAAGTCCTTCATGGCGTCGTGCTGGATGTCCAGCGCCATCTGGGGGTTCACGCCGTACAGGCTGTCGAAGGACTTCCCGGTGTCCGGCGCGTCGCCGCCGCCCCCGCCGCCCGCGCCTCCGTTGCCGCCCCCGTCCGAACTCACCTCAGCCACCTCCCCGTTCGCCCCGCTCTCCCCGTTCACCCGCGTCAACCAAGGCTCGATTCAGCACAGTTCACCACTGCTCATCACTCTAATCGCGTTGCGGAAGCAAGCCCACCTGCACCAGCGGGGCGCCACGCTTCCGTGACACGAACGTGCCCCGCCCCGGTGGCATGGGCCGGGCGCGGACGTTGCCGAGGATGTCGCCCTCCATCGGATCGCCGGACAGGACGAGCCCCTGCGCGCCGAGCTCCTTCACCCGCTGCATGAACGACTCGTACATGGAACGCGAGGCCCCCGCCGCATTGCGGGCGATGATGAACTTGACGCCCACGTCACGGGCGAAGGGCAGATGCTCCACGAGGCCCGACAGCGGGTTCCCGGAGTTCGTGGCGACCAGTTCGTAGTCGTCGACGATGACGAACAGCTGCGGACCGCTCCACCAGCTGCGGTCGCGCAACTGCTGCGGAGTGATGTCGGGCTTGGGCGCGCGCATCTGCATGAACTGCCGAATGGCATCCATGTGGACGTCCATCGCGGACGCCATCGGCGCGTACTCCAGCAAATGGTCCTCGGAGACCGCCTCCAGCATCGTCCTGCGGTAGTCACCGACGACGATCCGGGCCTCCGAGGGCGTGTACCGCTCGGCGATCTGCTTCGCGATCAGCCGCAGCAGGTTCGTCTTGCCGGACTCGCTCTCCCCGAAGACCAGGAAGAAGGGGTCCGTGTCGAAGTCGATGAACACCGGTTCGAGGTTGGCCTCGTCGATACCGATCGCGATGCCGTGCTGCGGGAACTCGAAGCCCTTGGGCAGCTGGTCGGCCGGCAGCCTGCGGGGCAGCAGACGGACCGTCGGGGCCGCGGGGCCCTGCCAGTTGCCCTTGACCGCCTGCACCAGCTGGGCCGTGGCGTCCGACAGGCCTTCCGCGTCCGACGAGGAGTCGATACGCGGCAGCGCCGTCATGAAGTGCAGCTTCTCCGCCACCTGACCACGTCCCGGCACACCCGCCGGGACGTTCGCCGCCACCCTGCGGTCGAACTCCGAGTCCATGACATCGCCGAGGCGCAGCTCCAGCCGGCCCAGGATCTGGTCCTTGAGCGCGGACCGCACCTCCATGTAGCGCGAGGCGGAGAGGACGACATGGATGCCGTAGCCGAGTCCGCGCCCCGCGATGTCGTGGACGATGCCTTCGAGACCCTCGTAGTCGCCCTTGAAGTGGCCCCAGCCGTCGATGACCAGGAAGACGTCGCCCCAGGCCTCGCCGGGCAGTTCGCCCGCCGCGCGCCTGCGACGGTACGTGCCGATGGAGTCGATGCCGTTCGTGCGGAACAACTGCTCGCGGCGGTTGAGGATGCCCGCCACCTCCGCGACCGTACGGCGGACCCGCTCGGGGTCCAGCCGGGACGCGACCCCGCCGACGTGCGGCAGGTCCGACAGGGAGGACAGACCGCCACCGCCGAAGTCGAGGCAGTAGAACTGCACCTCGTGCGGCGTGTGGGTCACCGCGAACGAACCGATCAGTGTGCGCAGCAGGGTGGACTTGCCGGACTGCGGACCGCCGACGACCATCATGTGGCCCGCCGCCCCGGAGAAGTCCCGGTAGAGGACCTCGCGCTTCTGTTCGAACGGTTTGTCGATGAGACCGAGGGGGACCGTCAGCCCGCCGAGCCGGGTGTACTGGGCGGCCTGCAGCCCCCGGTCGGGCGTCGAGGCGAGCGCCGGCAGCAGCTGGTCCAGCGTCGGTGCCCGGTCCAGCGGCGGCAGCCACACCTGGTGGGCGGGTACCCCTTGCCCCTCCAGCCGCTGCACGATCACGTCGAGGACGGTGTCCGCGAGCGCGTCGTCCTCCTGGCGGCGGGCGGCCGGTGGCCGGGCCGGGTCCGGGGCCGCGTACACCACCGGCACCGGCGCGGCCGTGAACAGCGCGGGCCGCCGCTCGATCGGCATCCGGTCCCGTGAGACCTCCGGGCCGGCGGCTCGGTACGCACCGGACACGTACGCCGCCTTGAAGCGGGTCATCTCGTCCGTACCGAACTTCAGATACCCGGAACCGGGCACGGACGGCAGGTGGTAGGCGTCCGGAACCCCCAGCGCGGCCCGCGACTCCGCGGCGGAGAAGGTCCGCAGGCCGATGCGGTACGACAGATACGTGTCCAGCCCACGCAGCCGGCCCTCCTCCAGGCGCTGCGAGGCGAGCAGCAGATGCACACCCAGGGAGCGGCCGATGCGGCCGATCTGGATGAACATGTCGATGAAGTCGGGCTTGGCCGTGAGGAGTTCACTGAACTCGTCGATCACGAGGACGAGCGAGGCCAGCGGCTCCAGCGGCGCGCCGGCCGCCCGCGCCTTCTCGTAGTCGTGGATGCCCGCGTAGTTGCCCGCCGAGCGCAGCAGTTCCTGACGGCGCTGGAGTTCGCCGCGGATCGCGTCGCCCATGCGGTCGACGAGGGTCAGGTCGTCGGAGAGGTTGGTGATGACGGCGGCGACGTGCGGCATCTGGGACATGCCGGCGAAGGTGGCGCCGCCCTTGAAGTCCGCGAGGACGAAGTTCAGTGTCTCGGAGGAGTGGGTGACCGCGAGACCGAGCACCAGGGTGCGCAGCAGCTCCGACTTGCCGGACCCGGTCGCGCCGACGCACAGGCCGTGTGGGCCCATACCGTCCTGCGCGGCCTCCTTGAGGTCCAGCATCACGGGCCGGCCGTCCTCGCCGACCCCGATGGGCACCCGCAGCCGCTCCGGCGTCGACCGCGGCCGCCAGGTGCGGGTGACCTCCACGGAGGCGGCGTCGCCGAGGCCCAGCAGATCGGTGAAGTCCAGGTTGGCGAGCAGCGGTTCGTCGTCGTTCCCGCCGCCCATGCGCAGGGGGGCCAGCTGCCGGGCGAGGGCCTCGGCCGCGGGCAGGGACAGTCCGTCGGGCGTGCCTTCGTAGACGACGCCGGCACCGGCGTCCAGCGACAGCCGGTCCGGTCGTACGACGATGGAGAGGCCGCCGCGGGGCTGGTCGAGCTCGCCCGGGACCACCTCGACGATAGTCACGCCCTGCAGGCCCTCGGCTGCCGCGAAGGCCGAGGTCGGAGGCACGATGCCACCGTCGAGCACCACCACGATGTGCGGCTGGTCCAGCACCGGCTGGCCGTCCCGGCTGAAGCGGGGGCGGCCTTCGAGGCGGGCCGACAGCAACTGCTCCAGTTCGCCGAGGTCGTCACCGAACAGCCGCCGGGTGCCGGCGCCGTCGAACTGCCCCGTCAACTGGCTGTGCGGCAGCCACTTGGTCCAGTCCCAGCGGCCGACCGCGTTCGGCGCGGCGACCACGGCCAGCAGCAGATCGTCGGGGGAGTGGAGCGTGGTGAGCTGGGCGACCAGGGCGCGCGCCGAGGCCTGGACGCTCTGCGGCTCCCCGGACACGGTCACGTGGTAGAAGGCGCGCATCGACACGGCGACCGGCAGCCCGTCCAGCTGCCCGTGCACGGCGAGGAAGCGCTGCATGGCGCCGGCGCACAGGGGTTCCAGCTCGTCCACAGGTGCGGTCTCGGGAGCCACCAGGGGAGAGGCCAACTGCTGGGGGCCCAGGCCGATCCGCGCCTGCCCGAAGTCCGCGTCCCCGACACGGCGCTCCCACACGCGGCTGCCCTCGGCGACCACCGACCACAACTGCTCGGGGGAGGGGTGCAGATACAACTGCGCGTCGCGCTGCCTCAAGCCGGTCCTGCGGACCGTACGCCGGGTCTGCGCGAGATATTTGAGGTAGTCCCGGCGCACATCGGCCATTTGCCCCTGCGTACCCCGGCGGTGTCGGACGATCTGCGCGATCACCATGGCGGCCGTCGACACGAGCATCACCACACCCATGATCCGCATGAACGGATGGGCGTTCGGGGAAGCGAAGTAGAACACCACCGACGAGCCCATGCCGAGGGTCGGCAGGATCTGCATCAGCATGCCCTCCTGCTGACCCCGCGGCAGCTCCGGAGGAGGCTCGAGGCGCAGCTCGTCGGAGGGGACCTCGGGGGGCAGGGAACGAGGCGGGCGCTTGATGACGATCTGGCTCACCGGTGCATCAATCCCCCTGTACGGACGAGCAGTTTCGTACCGGCACCCCCGTGGTGACGGTCGCCCTCCGCTAGCCGGCGATCCTACTTGTCACCACTGACGGAGCCTCCCGGTAGGGTGACGCCCGCAGCGTACGCATCCGCGAAGCAGGGGGTCAGTGAAGGTGAGTACGACCGCGACGACCGGGTTCTGCCGAGTCACTGTCGTGGCACCCGACAGCCGTATCGACGTCGCTCTCCCGGTGGACATCACCATCGCCGACATCTACCCGGAGATCCTGCGGCTGACGGGCCAGACCCAGCCGGTCGGCACCCCCACCGGGTACCACCTCGTGCGCCGTGACGGCACCGCTCTCGACGGCGCCCGCTCACTGGCCGACGAACGGGTGCTCGACGGCGAGGTCCTGAGCCTGCGCCCCTTCGCCGAGTCGCTGCCACCGACCGTCCACGACGACGTCTCCGACGCGGTCGCCTCCGCGGTCGTCCGCGACCGCCGTCTGTGGAGCGACGACCTGCTGCGCGTCGCCGGGCTGATCGGCGGCGCCCTGCTCCTGCTGCTCGTCGCCTTCCTGCTCCGGCAGGCGGACCCGGTCCGCCACGACATGAGCGGCACGCCCGGCATCGTCGCGGGCGTCCTCGGCGTGCTCCTGACCGCGTTCGCCGCCGTACGCACTCGGGTGTACGGCGATCGCGTCGCCGCGGCGGCCATGGGACTCGCGGCTCTGCCCCTGCTCCTCCTCGCGGGCTCTGGAATCGTCGGCCCGGCGGACGGACACGGGCCGGGCAGGCTCCAGTTCATGCTCGGCTGCGTGGCGGTGCTGGTCGCGTCCGTCGTGCTCGTCGCACTCGCCCCCGGCGGCGACGCCGCCTTCGTCGCCGGCACCTTCGCCGCGGCGGTCGGCGCCTTGGCCACCTTCGTCGCGATCGTCACGGGGGGTTCCGCCACTGACATCGCCGCGGTGTGCGCCCCGCTCGCCATCGGCCTGGTCGCCTTCCTCCCTGGCCTCTCCGCCCGCTTCGCGCGGCTGCCGATCGGTTACGCCTCGCCGCGCTCCGCCGCGTACGAGGACTTCGACGCGGACCCCGCCCAGGGCCCGGACACCGAGCCCCTCGACGCCGAGCGCATCGCCGCACAGGCCCGGCGCGGACACGAGATGCTGCTGGGCCTCGTCGGCGGCACATCCGCGGTGGTGGTCGCCTCCACCGCCGTGCTCGGTTTCTCGAACGACCTGTGGGGTCAGCTCCTGGGCCTCGCCGCCGGTCTCGCCATGCTGATCCGGGCCCGTCTGTTCCGCTACACCTCGCAGGTCGTCTGCGCTCTCGTCGCCGGTGTCGCGGCCCTCGCGCTCCTGCTGGCCGGGCTCGCGCTGAACCCGCCGGCCAAGGCCCTCACCGAGTTCGTGCTCCACGACGACCGGGGGGCCCTGGACCTCCGCACGATCTGGCTCACGGCCGCCGTCGTCGCGGGAGCCGCGCTGCTCACCGCGATCGGCCTGATCATCCCCCAGAAGGGACTCTCCCCCTTCTGGGGCCGCCTCCTCGACGTCGCCGAGGCGTTCGTCCTGCTCACCCTGGTCCCGCTGTGCCTGGCGGTCCTGGGCGTCCTCACGACGGTCCGGTCGCTGACCGGCTGAGGGAGCCCGACCGCACGGCCGGGAGCGTCCCACCAGCCTGGTACCCTTGCTGCGGCCGTCTGTGTTCGCACCCGGACTCCCTTCAGGGGCTCGGAGACCGCGCCGACGGATCCCGCCACCAGAGTCACGTAAGCCCCCCTGAGAAGCAGACCAGGGGCACTCGGTGGCATCAACGAGACTCATGAGGAGTATCGCGTGTCGCTCGACGCCGCTACGAAGAAGCAGATCATCAGCGAGTTCGGTACCAAGGAGGGCGACACCGGCTCCCCCGAGGTCCAGGTCGCGATGCTCTCCCGCCGTATCTCGGACCTGACCGAGCACCTCAAGACCCACAAGCACGACCACCACTCCCGCCGTGGTCTGCTGATCCTGGTCGGTCAGCGCCGCCGTCTGCTGCAGTACCTCGCCAAGAAGGACATCCAGCGCTTCCGTACGCTGGTCGACCGCCTCGGCATCCGCCGCGGTGCGGCGGGCGCCAAGTAGGACGCCGTGCAGGGGAGCGGTTCCCGGGAGAATGGGGACCGCTCCCTTTGCTGTACGCATCCGCACGGCACCGCCGGCCCCCGGCGCGATCACGCCGGAAGGGGGCGCGCGGCCCCGCCGTACGCGGGACGTACGGGCGGAAACGTGCGGAGTGTCACCACCCCTTTGTAGTGTGGTAGCACAACGCAAGAGGCACGACACAGCGTGAGGACGCCCGGGCACGGGCGTTCCACGCACACCGAACGAGGAGAAGCGCACCTCGCCGCCGCCGGTCCTCGGTAGTGGCCCCCGGGGAATTGCGACCCCGAGGGCTTCGATCGAAGACCGGCCCGCACCAGACGGCGCGCTTCTCCGCCACCGTCCCCCTGCCACACGGGCGGGACCAGGGACGAAGACGAGGAGAATTTGCTAGTGGAGAACGAGACCCACTACGCCGAGGCCGTCATCGACAACGGTTCCTTCGGCACCCGCACCATCCGCTTCGAGACGGGCCGTCTGGCCAAGCAGGCCGCCGGCTCCGCCGTCGCGTACCTGGACGACGACACCATGGTGCTGTCGGCCACCACCGCCTCCAAGAACCCCAAGGACCAGCTCGACTTCTTCCCCCTCACGGTGGACGTCGAGGAGCGGATGTACGCCGCCGGCAAGATCCCCGGCAGCTTCTTCCGCCGTGAGGGCCGTCCCTCCGAGGACGCCATCCTCACCTGCCGCCTCATCGACCGCCCGCTGCGCCCGTCCTTCAAGAAGGGCCTGCGCAACGAGATCCAGGTCGTCGCCACGATCATGGCGCTCAACCCCGACCACCTGTACGACGTCGTGGCGATCAACGCCGCCTCCGCGTCCACGCAGCTGGCCGGTCTGCCCTTCTCCGGCCCGATCGGCGGCGTCCGCGTCGCGCTGATCAACGGCCAGTGGGTGGCCTTCCCGACGCACTCCGAGCTCGAGGACGCCGTCTTCGACATGGTCGTCGCGGGCCGCGTCCTGGAGGACGGCGACGTCGCGATCATGATGGTCGAGGCCGAGGCCACCGAGAAGACCATCCAGCTGGTCAAGGGCGGCGCCGAGGCGCCGACCGAGGAGGTCGTCGCCGCCGGTCTGGACGCCGCGAAGCCCTTCATCAAGGTGCTCTGCAAGGCCCAGGCCGACCTCGCCTCGAAGGCCGCCAAGCCCACCGGCGAGTTCCCGGTCTTCCTCGACTACCAGGACGACGTCCTCGAGGCGCTCACCGCCGCCGTCAAGGACGAGCTCTCCCAGGCCCTCACCATCGCGGGCAAGCAGGAGCGCGAGACGGAGCTGGACCGCGTCAAGGGTCTGGCCGCCGAGAAGCTGCTCCCGCAGTTCGAGGGCCGCGAGAAGGAGATCTCCGCCGCGTACCGCTCGCTGACCAAGTCCCTGGTCCGTGAGCGCGTCATCAAGGAGAAGAAGCGCATCGACGGCCGCGGCGTCACGGACATCCGTACGCTCGCCGCCGAGGTCGAGGCCATCCCGCGCGTGCACGGCTCGGCGCTGTTCGAGCGTGGCGAGACCCAGATCCTGGGCGTCACCACCCTCAACATGCTCCGCATGGAGCAGCAGCTCGACACCCTCTCCCCGGTGACGCGCAAGCGCTACATGCACAACTACAACTTCCCGCCGTACTCCGTCGGCGAGACCGGCCGCGTCGGCTCCCCGAAGCGCCGCGAGATCGGCCACGGCGCGCTCGCCGAGCGCGCGATCGTGCCGGTCCTGCCGACGCGCGAGGAGTTCCCCTACGCGATCCGCCAGGTGTCCGAGGCCCTCGGCTCCAACGGCTCGACGTCCATGGGTTCGGTCTGCGCCTCCACCATGTCGCTGCTGAACGCCGGTGTGCCGCTGAAGGCCCCCGTCGCCGGTATCGCCATGGGCCTGATCTCCCAGGAGATCAACGGCGAGACGCACTACGTCGCCCTCACCGACATCCTCGGTGCGGAGGACGCCTTCGGCGACATGGACTTCAAGGTCGCCGGCACCAAGGAGTTCGTCACCGCCCTCCAGCTCGACACCAAGCTGGACGGCATCCCGGCCTCCGTCCTGGCCGCCGCCCTCAAGCAGGCCCGTGACGCCCGCCTCCACATCCTCGACGTGATGATGGAAGCGATCGACACGCCGGACGAGATGTCCCCGAACGCCCCGCGGATCATCACCGTCAAGATCCCCGTGGACAAGATCGGCGAGGTCATCGGCCCCAAGGGCAAGATGATCAACCAGATCCAGGAGGACACCGGCGCCGACATCACGATCGAGGACGACGGCACGATCTACATCGGCGCGGTCGACGGACCGTCCGCCGAGGCCGCCCGCGCCACGATCAACGGCATCGCCAACCCGACCATGCCGGAGGTCGGCGAGCGCTACCTGGGCACGGTCGTGAAGACGACCACCTTCGGTGCGTTCGTGTCGCTGCTCCCGGGCAAGGACGGTCTGCTGCACATCTCGCAGATCCGCAAGCTCGCCGGCGGCAAGCGCGTGGAGAACGTCGAGGACGTCCTCGGCGTGGGCGCCAAGGTCCAGGTCGAGATCGCCGAGATCGACTCGCGCGGCAAGCTCTCCCTGATCCCCGTGATCGAGGGCGAGGAAGGTTCTGAGGACAAGAAGGACGACGGCGACAAGTGACGTCCCGTAGCTCCAAGGCGACGGCCCGCACCTCCACGGAGGCGCGGGCCGTCGCCCGTACCCAAACCCTGATCAAGGGCAGAGACGGCATCGGCACGGTCCGCAAGACCACCCTCCCGGGCGGCCTGCGCATCGTCACCGAGACCCTGCCGTCCGTGCGCTCCGCCACCTTCGGCATCTGGGCGCACGTCGGCTCCCGCGACGAGACACCCGCGCTGAACGGCGCCACGCACTATCTGGAGCACCTGCTCTTCAAGGGCACCGCCCGCCGCAGCGCGCTCGACATATCGTCCGCGATCGACGCGGTCGGCGGCGAGATGAACGCGTTCACGGCCAAGGAGTACACGTGCTACTACGCGCGGGTGCTCGACACCGACCTGCCGCTGGCCATCGACACGGTCTGCGACATGCTCACCGGCTCGCTCATCCGTGAGGAGGACGTCGACGTCGAACGCGGCGCCATCCTCGAGGAGATCGCGATGACCGAGGACGACCCGGGCGACTGTGTGCACGACCTGTTCGCGCACACCATGTTCGGCGACACCCCGCTCGGCCGCCCGGTCCTCGGCACGGTCGACACGGTCAACGCCCTCAGTGCCGACCGCATCCGCCGGTTCTACAAGAAGCACTACGACCCCACCCACCTGGTGGTCGCCTGCGCCGGCAACATCGACCACAACAAGGTCGTACGCCAGGTTCGCGCCGCCTTCGAGAGCGCCGGCGCCCTCACCCGAGCCGACGCCACCCCGATCGCCCCGCGCTACGGCAGCCGCAGCCTCCGTACGGCGGGCCGTGTCGAGCTGATCGGCCGCAAGACCGAGCAGGCGCACGTCGTCCTCGGCATGCCCGGCCTCTCCCGCACCGACGACCGCCGCTGGGCCCTCGGCGTCCTCAACACGGCACTGGGCGGCGGCATGTCGTCCCGCCTCTTCCAGGAGGTCCGGGAGAAGCGCGGCCTCGCCTACAGCGTGTACTCGTACACGTCGGGCTTCGCCGACTGCGGCCTCTTCGGGGTGTACGCCGGCTGCCGCCCGTCCCAGGTCCACGACGTGCTCAAGATCTGCCGCGACGAACTCGACCAGGTCGCCGAGCACGGGCTGCCCGACGAGGAGATCGAGCGTGCCATAGGACAGCTCCGCGGCTCCACGGTCCTCGGTCTGGAGGACACCGGCGCGATCATGAACCGCATCGGCAAGAGCGAGCTGTGCTGGGGCGAGCAGATGTCCGTCGACGAGATGCTGACCCGGATCGCCATGGTGACCCCGGACGAGATCCGTGGCGTGGCCCGCGAGATCCTGGGCCGGCGCCCCTCCCTGTCGGTGATCGGCCCGCTCAAGGACAAACAGGCGTCCCGTCTGCACGAAGCCGTCGCCTAACCCCAGTTAAGGAACCAAGCAATGAGCAAGCTGCGCGTGGCGGTCCTCGGTGCCCGGGGCCGTATCGGCTCCGAGGCCGTACGGGCCGTCGAGGCCGCCGAGGACATGGAGCTGGTCGCCGCCCTGAGCCGGGGCGACAAGCTGGAGACGTTGGCGGAGACCGGCGCCCAGGTGGTCGTCGAACTCACCACCCCCGCCTCGGTCATGGACAACCTCGACTACTGCGTGCGCCACGGCATCCACGCGGTCGTCGGTACGACGGGTTGGACCGACGAGCGCCTCGCGCAGCTGAACGGCTGGTTGGCCGGCTCTCCGGAGACCGGTGTGCTCATCGCGCCCAACTTCTCCATCGGCGCCGTCCTGACCATGAAGTTCGCGCAGATCGCCGCCCCGTACTTCGAGTCCGTCGAGGTCGTCGAACTGCACCACCCGAACAAGGTCGACGCCCCCAGCGGCACCGCCACCCGCACCGCGCAGCTCATCGCCGAGGCCCGCCGAGCGGCCGGTACCGCCCCGGCGCCGGACGCCACGGCCACGGCCCTGGACGGCGCGCGGGGCGCCGACGTCGACGGTGTCCCGGTGCACGCCGTACGCCTGCGCGGCCTCCTCGCCCACCAGGAGGTCCTGCTCGGTGGCGAGGGCGAGACACTGACGGTCCGTCACGACTCCCTGCACCACAGCAGCTTCATGCCGGGCATCCTGCTCGGCGCCCGCCGCGTGGTGACCACCCCGGGCCTCACCTTCGGCCTCGAACACTTCCTCGACCTGGGCTGACGGGCCCAAGGAACGTCATGCGCGCGAAGATCACCTACGCCGTCACGGCAGCCGTCCTGGTCGTCTACTTCGTCCTGGTCGGCAGCCGCGGGATCCTGCTCATAGAGACCGGCACACCGGTCACGATCGCCTTCGGCGTCGCCGTGCTCGTCCTGCCCGGGATCGGTCTCTGGTTCCTCTGGAAGAACACCCAGTTCGTCCGCAGGGCCAACCAGCTCGCCGCCGAACTCGACGCCGAAGGGGGCCTCCCCGTCGACGAGTTGAAGCGCACCCCGAGCGGCCGCATCGACCGCGACTCGGCCGACGAGGTCTTCGCGCAGCGCAAGGCCGAGACCGAGGACGCGCCCGACGACTGGCGCACCTGGTTCCGGCTCGCCGTCGCCTACCACGACGCCCGCGACACACCCCGGGCCCGCAAGGCCATGCAGCGCGCCATCGCCCTCCACGACGGCAGACCGGCGCCGACCGCCTGACCCGGCGCACCTCCGCACAGCGGTGAGGGGCCGGTCCGCACCCGCGGACCGGCCCCTCACGGCCGTCATCGACCCTTCGATGACCTCGGCGTGCGACTACGCGGCGGGCCCGTACTCCGCCGCCCACGCCTCGATGGTGTCGGCCGCCCGCTCGAAGGCCTCCGTACGCGCCAGGAAGTCGGCGTTGTGGGTGGTCATCAGCGGCGTCACGTACTCCTGCACCCGGTCCCTGCGGACGAGGAGCAGCGCCTGCCCCTGCACGGAGCGCGGCAGTCCGAGCCAGCGCACCGGCTGCTGCACGGTGCGTACCGAGACGCTCGCCTCCCAGGACGCCGTACGGGTGCGGAAGAAGCTCACCTGCCGTACGCCGCGGGCGCTCACCCAGATGCCGACCCGCAGCAGCCGCAGGGCGCAGCCGATGATGAGCAGCGCCGCCCCGAAGCAGATCGCGCCCGCCTGCGGTGTCTCGGCCGCCGCGATGATGACCGCGGCGACCAGCACGTACGAGGCGAGCAGCAGCAGGAGCGCGGCCGCGCCGACCCGCCACGGGCCGGGCCGGTAGGGACGCCGCCAGCGGTCGCGGTCCTCGAACGGCAGCGCCTCGTCCACCACCTGGTCGAAGGCGCGGTCGGCGGTCAGGAAGGGCAGGGGCACGGCTGATCCTCACTCGATCCACGCACAGTTATCGCCGGGTGAGGCTACCGAGCCGGACCCCGCCCCACCACTCGCGGGGGTCCAACGGGGGCACAAGAGGGTGCAACCCGGGGCATCCGGGCCCCCTGTCGGTGTCGGCCCGTAGAGTGGGCGCCGCCCGAGAGCAGCCATGGGAAGGACCCTCCGAGCCGTGACCGACACCCCCGTCGACGATCTCAAGCCCAGCTTCCGCAGCGATGTCACCGTCGAGTTGGTGAAGCACAGCGCCGCCGACTCGGACGTGCTGTGGGCCGCCCGTGTCTCCACGGCCGGCGAGCATTCCCTGGAGGAGCTGCAGAAGGACCCCGAGCGCTCCAAGGGCCTCATCAACTACCTCATGCGGGACCGGCACGGCAGCCCCTTCGAGCACAACTCGATGACCTTCTTCATCAGCGCCCCGATCTTCGTCTTCCGCGAATTCATGCGCCACCGGGTGGGCTGGTCGTACAACGAGGAGTCCGGGAGGTACCGGGAGCTCGAGCCCGTCTTCTACGTCCCGGACGAGGCCCGCAAGCTCGTCCAGGAGGGCCGTCCCGGCAAGTACGTCTTCGTGGAGGGCACCCAGGCGCAGCAGGAGCTGGTCGGGCGGGTCATGGAGGACTCTTACGTCCACGCGTACGAGGCGTACCAGGAGATGCTGGGCGCCGGGGTCGCCCGCGAGGTGGCCCGCTCGGTCCTCCCGGTCGGACTCTTCTCCTCGATGTACGCCACGTGCAACGCCCGCTCGCTGATGCACTTCCTGGGCCTGCGCACCCAGCACGAGCTCGCCAAGGTCCCGTCCTTCCCGCAGCGCGAGATCGAGATGGTGGGCGAGCGGATGGAGACGGAGTGGGCGAGGCTCATGCCGCTCACCCACGCGGCGTTCAACGCGAACGGCCGGGTCGCGCCGTAGCGAGCCGTCGACTTTCGGCCAGGCACAGATGTGCGGGTCAGTCGAGCGAAGTGTCCGTATTGCGGCATTTCGCGAAGTTCATCTAGCCTGATCAAACGGACCCGGCACTGCTTGAACCCCCGAGCAGGCAGTGCCGGGCTCCGCATTTGTCCTGACTTTTCCTGCCCCCCGAGGGCAGACCGCGTCCTGAGCAGCGAGTAGCGTGTTACCCATGGCTCCGACCTCGACTCCGCAGACCCCCTTCGGGCGGGTCCTCACCGCCATGGTCACGCCCTTCACGGCGGACGGCGCACTCGACCTCGACGGCGCGCAGCGGCTCGCCACCCATCTGGTGGACGCAGGCAACGACGGCCTGGTGATCAACGGCACCACCGGCGAGTCCCCCACCACCGGTGACGCGGAGAAATCGGACCTGGTACGAGCCGTCCTCGAAGCCGTCGGCGACCGCGCCCACATCATCGCCGGCGTCGGCACCAACGACACGCACCACAGCATGGAGCTGGCCCGCGCCGCCGAGAAGGTCGGCGCCCACGGCCTCCTCGTCGTCACGCCGTACTACAACAAGCCCCCGCAAGAGGGCCTGTACCGCCACTTCAAGGCGATCGCCGACGCCGCCGACCTCCCGGTCATGCTCTACGACATCCCGGGCCGCAGCGGCGTCCCGATCGACACGGAGACGATCGTCCGGCTCGCCGAGCACCCGCGCATCGTCGCCAACAAGGACGCCAAGGGCGACCTCGGCCGGGCCAGCTGGGCCATCGCCCGCTCCGGCCTCGCCTGGTACTCCGGCGACGACATGCTGAACCTTCCGCTGCTCTCGGTCGGCGCGGTCGGCTTCGTCTCCGTCGTCGGCCACGTCGTCACCCCCGAACTTCGCGCCCTCGTCGAGGCGTACGTCTCCGGTGACGTCCAGAAGGCCACCGAGATCCACCAGAAGCTGCTCCCGGTCTTCACCGGCATGTTCCGCACCCAGGGCGTGATGACCACCAAGGCGGCGCTCACCCTCCAGGGCCTGCCCGCCGGACCGCTGCGCGCCCCCATGGTGGAACTTTCGCCCGAGGAGACGGCCCAGCTCAAGATCGATCTTGGTGCCGGCGGGGTACAGCTCTAACACCGGACTTCGCCACGCGCGACAACCAGACTTCACAACTGAATAGGCAGGACGAAAGCGCCTGCATCCACATCCACAACTGCTTTTGCACGAACGTCATGCGCGCCACGTGCCACAGAGGTACGTGGCGTGCGTGGTGAGGAGAGTCTTTTGAGTCATCCGCATCCTGAACTCGGCCCGCCGCCGCCGCTCCCGGAAGGTGGCCTCCGGGTCACCCCCCTGGGGGGCCTGGGCGAGATCGGCCGGAACATGACCGTCTTCGAATACGGCGGCCGACTGCTGATCGTCGACTGCGGGGTGCTCTTCCCCGAGGAGGAGCAGCCCGGAATCGACCTGATCCTGCCGGACTTCTCGTCCGTCAGGGATCGCCTCGACGACATCGAGGGCATCGTCCTCACGCACGGGCACGAGGACCACATCGGCGCGGTCCCGTATCTGCTGCGCGAGAAGCCCGACATCCCGCTGATCGGCTCCAAGCTGACCCTCGCCCTGATCGAGGCGAAGCTCCAGGAGCACCGCATCCGCCCGTACACCCTGGAGGTGGCCGAGGGGAACCGCGAGCGCATCGGCCCCTTCGACTGCGAGTTCGTCGCGGTCAACCACTCCATCCCGGACGCCCTCGCCGTGGCTATCCGCACCCCCGCGGGCATGGTGGTCCACACGGGCGACTTCAAGATGGACCAGCTCCCGCTGGACAACCGCCTCACAGATCTCCACGCGTTCGCACGACTGAGTGAAGAGGGCATCGATCTTCTTCTCTCGGACTCCACGAACGCGGAGGTGCCGGGGTTCGTTCCGCCCGAGCGCGACATCTCCAACGTCTTGCGCCAGGTCTTCGCGGGCGCCAGCAAGCGGATCATCGTGGCCAGCTTCGCCAGCCACATCCACCGCATCCAGCAGATCCTCGACGCCGCCCACGAGTACGGCCGCCGGGTCGCCTTCGTCGGCCGCTCGATGGTCCGGAACATGGGCATCGCGAGGGACCTGGGCTATCTGAAGGTCCCGCCGGGTTTGGTCGTGGACGTCAAGACGCTCGACGACCTCCCGGACCACGAGATCGTCCTCGTCTGCACGGGATCACAGGGCGAGCCGATGGCGGCTCTGTCCCGCATGGCCAACCGGGACCACCAGATCCGCATCGTCCAGGGCGACACGGTGATCCTGGCCTCGTCGCTGATCCCCGGCAACGAGAACGCGGTCTACCGCGTCATCAACGGCCTGACCCGCTGGGGCGCCAACGTCGTCCACAAGGGCAACGCCAAGGTCCACGTCTCCGGACATGCCTCGGCCGGCGAGCTGCTGTACTTCTACAACATCTGCCGCCCGAAGAACCTGATGCCGGTGCACGGCGAATGGCGCCATCTGCGCGCCAACGCGGAACTGGGCGCCCTGACCGGCGTCCCGCACGACCGCATCGTCATCGCCGAGGACGGCGTGGTCGTCGACCTCATCGAGGGCAAGGCCAGAATCTCGGGCAAGGTCCAGGCCGGCTATGTGTACGTCGACGGCCTCTCGGTCGGTGACGTGGGTGAGCCGGCGCTCAAGGACCGCAGGATCCTGGGGGACGAGGGCATCATCTCCGTCTTCGTCGTCGTGGACTCCTCCACCGGCAAGATCACCGGCGGTCCGCACATCCAGGCCCGCGGCTCCGGCATCGACGACTCAGCGTTCAGCGCGGTCGCGCCGAAGATCACCGAGGTCCTGGAGCGGTCGGCACAGGACGGGGTCGTCGAGCCCCACCAGCTGCAGCAACTCATCCGCCGCACCCTCGGCAAGTGGGTCTCCGACACCTACCGCCGCAGGCCGATGATCCTGCCTGTGGTGGTTGAGGTCTGACCCACCGTCAGCGCCTGCTCCGGAGCGGGGCTCCTCGATTTGCATCGGGGCGCCCCGCTCCAGTACGTTTACGGCTCCGCCCAGGGGGGAACCCGGCGCAACTGATGCGCCAGGAGCCACTCCGGACCGGGTGGAAATTCCGACTCAGAACTTCTGATAAAGTCGGAACCGCCGGAAAGGGAAACGCGGAAGCGGAAACCTGGAAAGCACCGAGGAAATCGGATCGGAAAAAGATCTGATAGAGTCGGAAACGCAAGACAGCAAGACCGAAGGGAAACTGCCCGGAGGAAAGCCCGAGAGTAGCTCGGGTGAGTA
>NZ_JABXWI010000069.1 GCF_014930365.1 Streptomyces caniscabiei
GAAAGCAGGTCGCTTTCCTCACCGATGGAGGTGAGGCGAGTGGGTGACGGGCTGGGATCTCAGGGCTTCGAGATCATCCTGTGGCCGCTTTGGGGTTTCCCTCGGTGATGGCGTGGAGGGCCGTGTCGGTGTCCGCGATGGCCAGCGTCCTGTTGATGTCGGCGCCGGCCAGTGCGCCGGCCGCTGCGGAGGCACCGACCTGGGCGACCAGATCGGTGGCGTTGCCGGCCACCCACACGCCCGGCACCTCGGTGGCGCCGGCCGTGCCGGAGGCGAACCCGCGGCCCTTCGGCAGGTCCTGCACCGGCAGGCCCAGACCTTCCAGGCCCTGGGTGCGGGCCTGCAGCTGCGCGGCGACCGCGAGGACGCGGCGGGCCACGACCTGGCCGTCGGCCAGGCGCACCCCGGCGAGGGCACCGCCGGCGTCGTTGACGACCTCGGTGATGGGGGTGTCGATGACGCGGATGCCGCGGGCGGCGAAGCGGGCGCGGCTGTCCTGGTCCAGGTCGGTGCCGTGGGTGAAGTAGGTCAGGTCCTCGGTCAGCTGACGGAACAAAAACGCGTGGTCGATGGAGACCGGGCCGGTGGCGAGGATGCCGATGGGCTCGTCGCGCACCTCCCAGCCGTGGCAGTACGGGCAGTGCACCACACTGTGCCCCCAGTGCCCGGCGAGCCCGGGCACCTGGGGCAGCACATCC
>NZ_JABXWI010000011.1:0-214192 GCF_014930365.1 Streptomyces caniscabiei
CAACATATCTGGCGTTGATTTTTGGCACGCTGTTGAGTTCTCAAGGAACGGACGCTTCCTTTGTACTCACCCGAGCTACTCTCGGGCTTTCCTCCGGGCGCTTCCCTTCGGTGTTCCAAACTCTATCAGTGTTTTTCCGGCCCCCTGACCACCATCCTGCAGGCATGCAGAAGATGATCCCGGGATAGGATCTCAACGATCTGAACGAGTTCGGTGCTGCCGGGGTCGGACACAAAGTGCCGCTCGCCCCGAGGCAGGTCTAAGACTCTACATCGGGCCGCGGAGCCCGTGCAAATCGCTTGCAGGGGTGGTCTAGACCTCTCATGCGGAGCTATGGTGCGGAATGGGTACCTCAACCGACCTACCCTGCTGCTCAGCGCGCCGTCCCGGGACAAGCGGGACGGTGTCCTCATAGATCCCCACCTGGGAGGCTTCCCATGACCACCGTGACGTCCCCGCTCGCAGGACGCGCCATCGGACTGGCCGCGGTACCGGACCCCGTCTTCTCGGGGGCGATGGTCGGCCCCGGCATGGCGATCGACCCCGTGCGTGAGGCGGGGGACGCCGTCGCTCCCGTCGACGGGGTCGTCGTCTCCCTGCACCCGCACGCCTTCGTCGTGGTGGACGGCGAGGGGCACGGTGTGCTGACGCACCTCGGTATCGACACCGTGCAGCTGAACGGTGAGGGCTTCGAGCTGCTCGTGAACAAGGGCGACACCGTGCGACGCGGTCAGGCCGTGGTGCGCTGGAACCCCGCCGCCGTGGAGGCCACGGGCAAGTCGCCGATCTGCCCCGTGGTGGCGCTGGAGGCCACGGCCGACTCCCTCACCGAGCTCCGCGAGGACGGTGAGGTCAAGGGGGGCGACACGCTCTTCGGCTGGCGGTGACCTCGCGGCCGTATCGGATCGCTAGTTCCACAACCACCGCGGCGGCGGGACCCGCCGCACTAACGGAGACAGGTGAGATGGAGACAACGCTGCGAGGCGTCGGTGTGAGCCACGGTGTGGCGATCGGCGAGGTTCGGCACATGGGAACGGCGGTGCTGGAGCCGCCCGCCAAGCAGATTCCGGCGGAGGACGCGGAGCGCGAGCAGGGACGTGCCCGCAAGGCCGTGGACGCGGTGGCCGCCGATCTGATGGCGCGCGGCAATCTGGCCGGTGGTGAGGCCCAGGCCGTGCTGGAGGCCCAGGCGCTGATGGCCCAGGACCCCGAGCTGATGGCGGATGTGGAGCGACGTATCGCCGTGGGGAGCACGGCGGAGCGTGGTGTCTACGACGCTTTCGCCGCTTATCGGGCCCTGCTGGCCGGAGCGGGTGAGTACCTCGCGGGCCGTGTGGCCGACCTCGATGACGTGCGGAATCGTATCGTCGCCCGGCTGCTCGGGGTTCCGATGCCTGGGGTGCCGGACAGCGACGAGCCGTACGTCCTCATCGCTCGTGACCTCGCGCCGGCGGACACGGCGCTGCTCGACCCGACGCTCGTCCTCGGCTTCGTGACCGAGGAGGGCGGGCCGACCAGTCACAGCGCGATCCTGGCGCGGGCGCTCGGGGTGCCGGCCGTGGTCGCGCTGCCCGGGGCCGGGGAGCTCGCCGAGGGCACGTTGATCGCCGTGGACGGCAGCACCGGTGAGATCTTCGTGAACCCGAGTGCGGAGAAGAAGGCCGAGCTGGAGGCCGCCGCGGCGGCGCGGAAGGCCGCGCTGGCCGCGTCGAGCGGGCCCGGCGCGACCTCCGACGGGCACCGGGTTCCGCTGCTGGCCAATGTGGGCGGTCCCGCTGATGTGCCGGCGGCCGTGGAGGCCGGGGCCGAGGGTGTCGGGCTGTTCCGGACCGAGTTCCTCTTCCTGGACGACAGCAAGCAGGCGCCGTCCGAGGAGAAGCAGGTCGAGGCGTACCGCCAGGTGCTGGAGGCCTTCCCCGAGGGGCGTGTGGTCGTACGGGTGCTCGACGCGGGTGCCGACAAGCCTCTGGAGTTCCTCACGCCGGCCGACGAGCCGAACCCGGCCCTCGGTGTGCGTGGCCTGCGGACGCTGCTCGACCACCCCGAGGTGCTGCGGACACAGCTGACGGCGCTCGCGAAGGCCGCCGAGGGTCTGCCGGTCCACCTCGAGGTCATGGCGCCGATGGTGGCGGACCGCACGGACGCGAAGGCGTTCGCCGACGCGTGCCGTGAGGCGGGGCTGCGGGCGAAGTTCGGGGCGATGGTGGAGATCCCGTCGGCGGCGCTGCGGGCGCGGTCGATCCTTCAGGAGGTCGAGTTCCTCTCGCTGGGGACGAACGACCTCGCGCAGTACACGTTCGCGGCCGACCGGCAGGTGGGTGCGGTCTCGCGGCTGCAGGACCCGTGGCAGCCCGCGCTGCTCGACCTCGTCGCGCTGTCCGCCGAGGCGGCGAAGGCCGAGGGCAAGAGCTGCGGTGTCTGCGGTGAGGCGGCGTCGGATCCGCTGCTCGCGTGTGTGCTGACCGGTCTGGGTGTCACCTCCCTGTCCATGGGTGCGGCGTCGATCCCGTACGTGCGGGCGAACCTGGCGAAGTACACGCTGGCGCAGTGCGAGCGGGCGGCGGCTGCCGCACGGGCTGCGGACACGGCCGAGGAGGCGCGTGGCGCGGCGCAGGCGGTGCTGTCGGGCGAGTAGTCGCGCGGCGATCGGCGGGTGTCGAGGGGCGCTCCACCTTCGGGTGGGGCGCCCCTCGCCCGTTCAGTGGGTGTGGCCGTGCGTGTCCCGGCCTCCCTCGGCGAGGTCGTCCCCCAGATCGGGCGGGGTGCAGTAGTCGACGCCGGACTCCGGGGAGACGAGGTCTCCGGATTCCCTGTCGGTGCAGTAGGCGTCGAAGACCTCACCGGCGGTGAGAGGTGCGAGGTTGTCGCCGCGCAGGCGCCAGCCGTAGACGCGGTCGGTCCGGTCGGGGCCGGTGGTGCGCATGACGAGTCCGCCCGGGCAGCGGGTGGCGATGCCGAGGGCCAGGACGGTGGCGAACTCCAGGGCTTCGGACTCGTCGAGCCGGGTGGCTCCTTCGGTGGTCCGGTCGGCGTGCAGGACGGCGGCCAGGGGCTGGGGTTCGGCCGAGACGCTGCAGACGAGGTGGCGTTCGCCGGGGGCTGCGGTGTCGAGGATGCGCTTGAGCAGGTCCATGGCGCGGGAGAAGGCCGCGCGTCCGATGTCCTCGCCGCAGGAGGCGCAGTCGCCGATCTGGGCGAGGCGTGTGGTGGCGTACTCCCAGGTGGCGAGGCGGACGGCTTCGTCGATCAGGTCGGGGACGAGTTCGGTGAGGGGCTGTCCCTCGTACGGGAGGGCGGCGCCGGTCGCGGCCAGTTCGGCGGTGAAGCGGGTGCGGCTGGAGGGGGTGTCGGGTTCGAGGCCGGTGTCGGCGCAGAACGCGGCGTACTCCTCGGGGTCGAAGAGGGCGACCGTGGTGTGGTTGCCCTGCGCGGCGAGTGTCCTGAGCAGGGCTTCCACTTGGCGGAGGTAGGTGGGGTGGTCGTCGAAGGCGAAGCTGCGGTAGCGCCGCATGGCGGTGAAGTCGTGTTCGTCGGCCAGCAGGCCGATGGTTCCCGCGATCTCGCGGCGCAGGACGCGTCGCATGCTCTGGTGGTCGGTGCGTGCCATGGTCTCCCCCTGTGCGAACGGTCGATCAATGCTCACTCACAGTAATCGAGGGCACTGACAACGGGTCGGGGGAAGGGGTCAGGCCCGTCTGCGGGCGAGGTCCTCGTAGAAGCGCAGGAGGTCGAGGTTGTCGATGGAGCCGGGGTTGACCGCCTTCTCCAGCGGGGTGCCCTGGAGCAGGCGTTTGACGGGGACCTCGATGCGTTTGCCGGTGAGGGTGTGCGGGACGCCGGGGACCTCGATGACCTCGTCGGGGACATGCCGGGGTGAGAGCTGCTCGCGGATGGTGCGCTTGATGCGGGCGAGGAGTGCCTCGTCGAGGGTTGCTCCTGGGGCGAGTTGGACGAAGAGGGGCATCCAGTAGCCGCCGTCGGGCTGTTCGACGCCGATGACGAGGGATTCCTTGATCTCGGGGAGGCGTTCGACCGCTTCGTAGATGTCGGCCGAACCCATGCGCACGCCTTGGCGGTTGAGCGTGGAGTCGGAGCGGCCGTGGATCACGACGGAGCCTCGGGAGGTGAGGGTGATCCAGTCGCCGTGGCGCCAGACGCCGGGGTAGGTGTCGAAGTAGCTGTCGTGGTAGCGGGTGCCGTCGGGGTCGTTCCAGAAGTGGATCGGCATGGACGGCATGGGGTTGGTGACGACCAGTTCGCCGACCTCGTCGGTGAGGGGTTTGCCGCTGGGGTCCCAGGACTGGAGGTCGGTGCCGAGGCCGGGAGCCTGGAGTTCGCCGATGTGGACCGGGAGGGTGGGGACGGCTCCCGCGAAGCAGGAGCACACGTCGGTGCCGCCGCTGACGGAGGCGATCCAGAGGTCCTCGCGGACCTCGTCGTGGAGCCAGCGGAAGCCGTCCGGCGGGAGCGGGGAGCCCGTGGTGCCGACGCACCGGACGCGGGAGAGGTCATGGTCGCGGCCGGGGTGGACGCCGGCCTTGCGGCAGGCCATGACGTAGGCGGCGGAGGTGCCGAAGAGGGTGGCGCCGGTGCGTTCGGCCACGCGCCACTGGGCGCCGGTGTCCGGGTGTCCGGGGCTGCCGTCGTACAGGACGACGGTGGTGCCGGTGAGGAGGCCGGAGACGAGGAAGTTCCACATCATCCAGCCGGTGGAGGTGTACCAGAAGAAGCGGTCCTCGGGGCCGAGGTCGCAGTGCAGGCCGAGCTGTTTGAGGTGTTCGACGAGGATGCCGCCCTGGGACTGGACGAGGGCCTTGGGGAGGCCGGTGGTGCCGGAGGAGTAGAGCACCCACAGGGGGTGGTCGAACGGGACCTGTTCGAAGGTCGGCGTCACGTCCGCCGAGGTCAGGGCGGACCATTCCAGGGCGCCCTCGGGGGTTTCGGTGCCGAGGACGGGGATGTGGACCACGGCGCGCAGGGTGGGCAGTTCGCGGCGGAGTTCGGCGACGGTGTCGCGGCGGTCGTGTTCCTTGCCGCCGTAGCGGTAGCCGTCGACGGTGAACAGGACGACGGGTTCGACCTGCTGGAAGCGGTCGAGGACGCTGCGGGCGCCGAAGTCGGGGGCGCAGGAGGTCCAGACGCCGCCGACGGCGGCCGTGGCGAGGAGGGCGACGACGGCCTGCGGGATGTTCGGGAGGTAGCCGCTGACGCGGTCGCCGTGGCGTACGCCGAGGGCGCGCAGTTCGGCGGCGAGGGAGCCGACCTGGCGGCGCAGCTCGGACCAGGTCACCGGGCGCGGTTCGTGGGTCTCGTCGACGTGGAGCAGGGCCGGTTCGTCGGCGCGGGTGTCGGCCGCGCGGAGGGCGTGTTCGGCGTAGTTGAGGGTCGCTCCGGGGAACCATTCGGCACCGGGCATGGTGCGATCGCCCAGCACGCGCGCGTAGGGGGTGGAGAACCGTACGTCGAACCACTCGGTGACGGCCTTCCAGAACGTCTCGAGTTCGTCGACGGACCAGCGGTGCAGGGCCGGGTATCCGCCCTCGGCGGGGGCTCCGTGGTGTTCGGCCGCCCAGGACTGGAACGCGGTGATCTGGGCGCGGGCGATGCGTTCCGCGTCGGGTTGCCAGAGCGGCGAGGGGTTCGCTGAGGTCATGGGGCGGCTCCCGGGACTGTGCGCGTGGTGGGCGTCGGGCGCGCACGGGCGGGGGTGTGCGCGTGACGCGGCTGACACGGACGATGCCATGTGATCGACTTCCGCACCAGGGTGAGCCGCTGTCGGACGGCGACATGAACAGGTGGCGGCACCATGGGTGAACGGAAGTTGAACGGTTCACACGAATCGGCCGGTCAATGGCATGGTGAGCCACATGGACGGTCGTGACCTGGTGCGTTCGGTGAAAGCGATCGGTTCGGCGGGGGTGGCTCAGGGGCTGCGCACCGTGCGGGCCGCGTGGCGCAGGAGGCGTGCCGACGCCGCCGCGCTGCCGGCGCGGGGTGCCGAGCGGGCCCGGGTGCCGGGGCCGGTGGTGGGGGTGGAGCCGGGGCCCGGTGGTGGGATCGTGCGGTTCGGCAGATCCGAGCTGCGGGTGACCGTCGATGTGCACGGCGCGGTCTTCTGGGGCTGGGACGGGGCCGGGCCGGAGCCGTCGTACGCGCTGGCGGGCCGGTCTCCCGAGCCGGATCCGCGGGCCGTGCTGGAGCCGGACAAGGACGGCGCCTGGCGGGTCGTGGCCGAGCGTGTGACGGTCGTCGTGTCGCGGCTCGGTGCCGTGGAGGTGCGTACGCCCGGTGGGGTGGTCCTGCGGCGTGATCTGCCGCCCCGCTGGTGGGAGCCGGTCGGTGGCGGCGAGGCGCGGTGGACGCAGCGCTCGGAGGTGACGGCGGACGCGCGGTTCTTCGGTCTGGGCGGTCGGGCGTCGGGGCCCCGGCTGCGGGACGGGACGTACCGGCTGTGGAACACGGACCCCGGTCATACATTCGCACCGGGTGACGATCCGCTGTACATCACGATGCCGGTGCAGATGGTGGTGGCCGACGCGGCGACGCATCTGGTGTTCCACGACACCACGTGGGACGGCACGGTGACGCTGCGCGAGGGCGAGGAGGGCGCCGGGTCGGGGCACGACCGGGCCGGCACGTCCGAGCTGCGGATGGACGGCGGGCCGCTGCGCTGCTGGGTGATAGTGGGCACCCCCGCGCGCGTGCTGCATGCCTGGGCCGCGCTGACGGGGGCTCCGGCGCTGCCGCCGGCGTGGGCGCTCGGCCATCATCACGCGCGGTGGGGCTTCGGGAGCGAGCGGGAGGTGCGGCGGATCGTCGCCGGCTACCGGGAGCACGGTCTGCCGCTCGACGCGATCCATCTGGACATCGACCACTACGACGCCCATCAGGTCTTCACGGTCGACACGGAGAACTTCCCGAAGCTGCCGGTGCTCGCCGAGGAGTTGCGGCGGGAGGGGATCCGGCTGGTGTCGATCGTCGACGCGGCGGTCGGCGCGCGGCCGGGCGACGCGGTGTACGACAGCGGGACGGCCGAGGACGCGTTCGTGCGGGACGCCGGCGGGAAGGTCGTGGAGGGACTCGTGTGGCCCGGGGCGTCGGTCTTCCCGGACTTCACCCGTTCGCGTACGCGCGCGTGGTGGGGTGGTCTGTACGAGGAGCGGCTGGCGCAGGGCTTCGCCGGGTTCTGGCACGACATGAACGAGCCGACGTCGTTCACGGCGTTCGGGGAGAACACCCTGCCCCGGTCGGCCCGGCACGATCTGGACGGCCGGGGCGGTGATCATCGCGAGGCGCACAACGTGTACGCGCTCTGCATGGCCCGCGCAGGGTACGAGGGGCTGCGTGAGCTGGTGCCCGAGGAGCGGCCGTTCGTCTTCTCGCGGTCGGGGTGGGCCGGTGTGCAGCGTTATGGCGGGACGTGGTCCGGGGACGTGGCGACGGGCTGGCCGGGGCTGCGGGCGTCGCTCTCGCTGGTGATCGGGCTTGGGCTGTGCGGGGTGCCGTACTCGGGGCCGGACGTGGGCGGGTTCGACGGGAGTCCGTCGCCGGAGCTGTATCTGCGGTGGTTCCAGCTCGGCGCGTATCTGCCGCTGTTCCGGACCCACGCGAGTCTGCGGGCGGGGCGGCGGGAGCCGTGGGAGTTCGGGGACGAGATCGTCGGGCACGCGCGCGTGGCGCTGCTGGAGCGGCGGCGGTTGTCGCCCTATTTCATGACGCTGGCTCATCTGGCGCGTCGTACGGGGGCGCCCTATGTGCGCCCGTTGTGGTGGGGCGTGCCCGAGGACCGGGCGTTGCGCGACTGCGAGGACGCGTTCCTCCTGGGTGACTGTCTGCTCGTGGCGCCGGTGCTGGAGGCGGGCGTGGAACGGCGTGCGGTGCAGTTGCCGCGGGGGCGCTGGTACGACACGGCGACCGGGCGGGCGTACGAGGGGCCGGGGCAGGTCGTGGTGGAGGCGCCGCTCTCGCGTGTCCCGGTACTCGCGCGCGCGGGTGCCGTGCTGCCGGTCCTGGGGGCCGACGGCGGCCTGGAGCTGGAGGTGTGGGCACCCGCGCGCGGGTGGACGGGGGGCGGGCTCGTGGTGCCGGACGCGGGCGACGGCTGGGACGAGCCGGAGGTCGAGCAGTACACGGCGCGCTGGGAGGGGCCGCGGCTGGTCGTGGAGCGGGAGGGGGACGAGGGTCCGGTCGAGCCCGCGCGTCCCGTGCGGGTACGCGGGCTCGACCGGGAGTGAGCCCGGATACGGCTCGGATGTGACTCAGATGTAGCGGCCGTCGAAGAACGCCTGGACGGCCAGGGTGTGCAGCGGGAAGGCGAGTTCGGTGGGTCTGCGCAGCAGGTGCCAGCCCTCCGTCTCGTCGGTGGGGACGGGCGCCGGGAGTCCGGCGGCCGGGCGCTCCGGGAGGAGCCCGAAGAGCAGCAGATGACCGGCGGGCGAGCTCATGGCGTCGGCGAGGCGTACGTCGCGGTCGGCCACGCAGATGCCCGTCTCCTCCTTGAGTTCACGGACGACGGCGTGCCGCCAGTCCTCCCGGTGGTCGATGAAGCCGCCGGGCAGGGCGGTGCCCCCGCGCGCGGGGGCGATGGTCCGTGTGATCACCACGAGGGCGGTGCCCTGGGTGTCGTACACGGGCTGGAGGGCCACCGCGACGGGGAGCGGATTGCGGTAGGCCACTGTCCGGCAGGTCTCGCAGGTGCGAGGCCAGCCGGAAACGCCCTCTCCGTAGGGCGCTCCGCAGCTCGAACAATGCGAGTCCGGTGCGGAGTTGGCGGGTGGGTGTTGATTCGCGGACACGCGGCGGACTGTATCCGATCATCTGCTGGTCGTCTCGTCGGGGCGGCTCGATGCGCCATGCCACGGGTGCGCCGGTACGGGTGAGGGCCGGCCGGAACCACCCCCGTGGGCCCCGGCCGGCCCTCCCGGATACTCCGACGCCGGGCGGGGCTCGTTGGTTCTCCCGGGGCCTGCCCAATTCGGGAGGCCCGTGCCAGACTCCTGACGGTTCATCAGATCTGTACTCGGGGAGGGGTCTTGGCACGGAGTCGCACACCTGTGGTCGCGGGCTGGTTCACCGGGGAGGGCGAGGATTTTCGGCTGCTCGGCACGCGCTGTTCGGCGTGCGCCTCGGTGTTCTTCCCGCGGGCGGACGTCTTCTGCCGCAATCCGGGCTGTCCGGGCGGTGAGCTGCGCGAGGTCCCGCTGTCGCGCCGGGGCCGGGTGTGGTCGTACACGGACGGCCGGTACCGGCCTCCGTCACCCTACGTGTCCGATCCGGAACTTCCGTGGGAGCCGTACGCGTTGATCGCTGTGGAACTGGCCGAAGAGCGCCTCGTGGTGCTGGGACAGGCGGTTCCCGGCGTCACCGTCGCCGATATGGCGGTGGGCATGGAGGTGGAGGTCGTCCCCGGCGTTCTGAACGAGGACGCGGAGACGGTCTGGACGACCTGGCAGTGGCGGCCGACGGGGGTGAGGGCATGACGGGCGAGGTGGCGGTGCTGGGCGCGGGCATGCACCCGTGGGGCAAGTGGGGCAGGAGTTTCGTCGAGTACGGCACGGTGGCCGCGCGGGCGGCACTGGCCGACGCGGGGCTCGACTGGCGGGAAGTCGGCTCGATCGTCGGAGCGGACACCGTCCGAGGCGGTTATCCGGGCTATGTGGCGGGGGCGACCTTCGCGAAGGCGCTGGGCTGGCAGGGCGCCCGGGTCACGAGCGTGTACGCGGCCTGCGCGTCCGGGGCGCAGGCGGTCGGCACCGCCCGGGCCCAGATCCTCGCCGGTCTGGCGGACGTGGTGCTGGTGGTGGGTGCGGACTCGGCTCCGAAGGGGTTCTTCCGCCCGGCGGGCGGGGAGCGGGCGGACGATCCGGACTGGCTCCGGTTCCGGATCCTCGGGGCCACCAATCCGACGTACTTCGGGCTGTACGCGCGACGGCGGATGGCCGTGCACGGGGACACCCCGGAGGACTTCGCGCGGGTCAAGGTGAAGAACTCCGCGATGGGGGCGCTCAATCCGTACGCGCGCTATCGCAAGCGGGTCACCGCCGAGGAGGTCGCGGCCTCGGCCGTCGTCGCCGATCCGCTGCGGCTGCTGGACATCTGCGCGACCTCGGACGGGGGTGCGGCGCTCGTGCTGTCCAGCATGGAGTTCGCGCGGCGGCACGGGGTGGCCGAGCCGGTGCGGATACGGGCGGTGTCCACGGTGACGCCCCGCTATCCCAACACGGTGCTGGACCTGCCGGACATCGCGACGGACTCGGCTGTCGCGGTGGCGCCGCCGGACGAGACGTTCCGGGCGTCGATCGCGCGGGCGGCGTACGAGGAGGCGGGGGTCGGGCCGGAGGACCTCTCGTTCGCCGAAGTCTACGACCTGTCCACGGCGCTGGAATTGCAGTGGTACGAGGATCTGGGGCTGTGCGGTGCGGGCGAGGCCGCGAAGCTGCTGCGGGACGGCGTGACGGCGCCTGGAGGCCGGACACCGGTGAACTCCAGCGGAGGGCTGGCCTCCTTCGGGGAGGCGGTTCCGGCGCAGGCGATCGCCCAGGTGTGCGAGCTGGTCCGGCAGTTGCGGGGTGAGGCGACGGACCGCCAGGTCGAGGGGGCGCGGGTGGGGGTCAGCGCGAATCAGGGGCTGTTCGGGCACGGGTCCGCGGTGATCGCGGTGCGGTGACCGAGGGGTGGTACCGCGGGTGCGGAGACCGTGCTGCGGTGGCCGGGCTTGCCTGATCCGCATCGGCTCGGGATGCGTCGGGCGGGCGGCTCCGGGAAGCGCCCGGTCGGCGCTCGCCGGGCCGGCCGGGCCGTTCGCGCCGACGTGTGCGCCCGGTAGGCGCCTTCAACCGTTGTTGTGCGGATTCTTGACGCCCCCTTGGTGCCGGTGAACACTTCCGGTGTCGGTCGGCATCGCCGGATTCGGGCGTCTTTGTGCACCGCGCCGCTCGGGCTCCCCGCCTGCAACGGGCCATCCCCCACGGGCGATGCGGCCGCGACGGCACGCTCGTCACGGAGGTCCGGGGCCGATCGCTCCGGGCCGGGGCCAAGGAGCCGCCATGAGCAACGGAGACATATTCGTCGGTGAGGTCATCGGTACGGCGATCCTGATTCTCTTCGGCGCCGGCGTGTGCGCCGCCGTCACTCTCAGGTTCTCGAAGGCGAGGGCCTCGGGCTGGATCGTCATCGCGTTCGGCTGGGGCTTCGCCGTACTGGCGGGCGCCTACACCGCCGCTCCCCTGTCGGGTGGGCACCTCAACCCGGCGGTGACCCTCGGGATCGCGGTCGACACGGGGGTCTGGGACAAGGTCTGGGTGTATCTGCTCGGCCAGCTGGTCGGGGCGATGCTCGGCGCCGTTCTCGCCTATCTCGTCTATCTCGCGCAGTTCCAGGCGAACGTCCGCAAGGAGGGCACCACGGAGGGCACGGCGGACGAACCGACACCGACCCTCGGGATCTTCTCCACCATCCCGGAGGTCCGGAAC
Source organism: Streptomyces caniscabiei (assembly GCF_014930365.1). Lineage (GTDB taxonomy): Bacteria > Actinomycetota > Actinomycetes > Streptomycetales > Streptomycetaceae > Streptomyces > Streptomyces caniscabiei. The sequence goes on from NZ_JABXWI010000011.1 coordinate 11,472, forward strand.
CCGGTCGCCAACCTGATCACGGAGATCATCGCGACCGTGGCCCTGGTCCTGCCGATCCTCGCCTTCGGCCGGAACACGGGCATCGGCATCGGCCAGATCCCCGGCGAGGAGGCCGGGATCTACGGCTCCGGCATCTCGGTGCTGCTGGTGTCGTTCCTGGTCGTCGGTATCGGCCTCTCCCTGGGCGGGCCCACCGGGTACGCCATCAACCCGGCCCGCGACCTCGGCCCGCGCATCGTGCACACCTTCCTGCCGATCCCCAACAAGGGCACCTCGGACTGGGGTTACGCCTGGATCCCGGTCGTCGGCCCCCTGGTCGGCGGGGTCCTCGCCGGCCTCGTCTACAACGCAGCCTTCTGACCCACCGCCGTAGGACGTGAACCGCCGTAAGACGCGAATCGACGCAAGACGTGAGGGGATGTCATGCCGGACAACGCCCAGAAGTACGTCGCCGCCATCGATCAGGGCACCACTTCGAGCCGTTGCATCATCTTCGACCAGGGCGGCGCCATCGTCGCCGTCGACCAGCGGGAGCACCGTCAGATCTTCCCCAAGCCGGGATGGGTGGAGCACGACGCCACGGAGATCTGGTCGAAGGTGCAGGCGGTCGTCGCCGGGGCCATCGCGAAGGCGGGCCTGCGGGCGGAGCAGATCAGCGCGCTCGGCATCACCAACCAGCGGGAGACGACGGTCCTGTGGGACAGGGCCACGGGCAAACCCGTGCACAACGCGATCGTCTGGCAGGACACCCGTACCTCGGCGCTGTGCAACGAACTCGGCGGCACGGACGGGCAGGACCGGTTCCGTGAGCAGACCGGTCTGCCCCTGGCCAGCTACTTCTCCGGGCCGAAGGCCGCCTGGCTGCTCGACAACGTGCCGGGGCTGCGAGCGCGCGCCGAGCGCGGCGAGATCGCGTTCGGCACGATCGACTCCTGGCTGATCTGGAACCTGACCGGCGGCACGGACGGCGGCCGGCACGTCACCGACGTCACCAACGCCGGGCGCACCATGCTGATGAACCTGGAGACCCTCCAGTGGGACGCCTCGATCCTCTCGGCGATGAACGTGCCGGAGGCGGTCCTGCCGGAGATCCGGTCCTCCGCCGAGGTGTACGGCACCGCCGTGGGCCCCCTCGCCGGTGTTCCCGTCGCCTCGGCGCTCGGCGACCAGCAGGCGGCGGTGTTCGGGCAGGCCTGCTACGACGTGGGCACCGCGAAGAACACCTACGGCACCGGGAGCTTCCTGCTGCTCAACACCGGGAACCGGCCCGTGCCGTCGAAGAACGGGCTGCTCACCACCATGGGCTACAAGATCGGCGACGAGGCGCCGGTGTACTGCCTGGAGGGGTCGATCGCGATCACGGGCGCCCTGGTGCAGTGGTTCCGCGACCAGCTCGGCATCATTCGCGACGCCGACGAGATCGAGCCGCTGGCGGCGAGCGTCGACGACAACGGCGGGGCGTACATCGTGCCCGCGTTCTCGGGCCTGTTCGCCCCCTACTGGCGCTCGGACGCCCGCGGTGTCGTGACGGGGCTGACGAGGTACGTCACCAAGGCGCACCTCGCGCGCGCGGTGCTGGAGGCGACGAGCTGGCAGACGCGGGAGGTGGTGGACGCCATGTTCCAGGACTCGGGCGTGACCATCACGACGCTCAAGGTCGACGGCGGCATGACCAAGAACAACCTGCTGATGCAGCACCAGGCGGACGTCCTGGGCGTGCCGGTGATCCGGCCGCGCGTCTCGGAGACGACGTGCCTGGGGGCCGCGTACGCCGCCGGTCTCGCGACCGGGGTGTGGAACGACCTGGACGAGCTGAAGTCGCACTGGCAGCGGGACGTCGAGTGGACGCCCACCATGGAGGCCTCCGTGCGGGACCGCGAGTACCACAACTGGCGCAAGGCGGTGGAGAAGAGCCTCGGCTGGCACGAGGACGACGCGAGCTGAGGACGCGAGCCGACTGCGCGAGCAGGCGGCGGGACCCACGCGCGCGTACGGCGTCGGACGGGGCACCACGCGCGCGTGCCCATGAAGCCACGGCCCGTACCCCTGTCGGCGGGGGTACGGGCCGTGCCTCACGTGGTGACGGCCTGGCGGTGCCCCGACGCGTGGGCCATCGCGTGCCGGACGACGGCGACGAGGACGTCCTTGACGGAGTCCCGCTGCCGGGCGTCGCACAGGACGACCGGCATGTCGGGGTCGAGGTCGAGGGCCTGACGGACCGTCTCCGCGGGGTAACGCGCGGCCTCGTCGAAGCAGTTGACGCCGATCACGAACGGGATGGAACGCCGCTCGAAGTAGTCGACGGCGGCGAAGCAGTCCTCCAGGCGGCGGGTGTCGACGAGGACGACGGCCCCGAGGGCGCCGGAGGCGAGTTCGTCCCAGAGGAACCAGAAGCGGTCCTGGCCGGGGGTGCCGAACAGGTACAGGACGAGGTCTTCGCGCAGGGTGATGCGGCCGAAGTCCATGGCGACGGTGGTGGTCGTCTTGTGCTCCACACCGCTGGTGTCGTCGACCGGGCGGCCGGCCTCGGTGAGCACCTCCTCGGTGCGCAGCGGCTTGATCTCGCTGACCGCGCCGACGCAGGTCGTCTTGCCCACACCGAAGCCACCGGCCACGAGGATCTTGAGCGTGACGGGCTCTACCGGGGGTGTGCCGCGCTCAGAGCGCCCGAGGATCATCGGTCTTTCTCCTGCTGGATGGGTTGTCTGTCACGTGTTCGCTCCGCCTCCGTGGCGCTCAGAGCGCCCGGAGGCCGTTGATGACGTCGCGCAGGATGCTCTCGTCCACCAGCTCGGCAGGCGGTACGGGGCGGGTCACGTGGACGAGTTCCTCGTCCACGAGGTCTCCGACGAGGACGCGGACCACTCCGACGGGGAGGTCCAGGTCGGCGGCCAGTTCGGCCACCGACTGCGGGTTGTCGCGGCAGAGCTCGACGATACGGACGTGCTCAGGGGAGAGGGAGTGGTCCTCCTCCGGGTCGTCGACGTGCGGTTCCGTGACGACCACGGCGATCAGGTCGAGGCGGTGCTGGATCGCGTGATTGGTCCGGCCGCGTGTCATCGCGTACGGACGCACCACCGGTCCGGCCTCGTCGTCGAACCAGTGGCTTCTTCCCTGACCGTCTCCGCTCATGCCATCCCACTACCCGCCCTGGGACAGATCGGTGCGCGGGGCCGATCCCAGGTGCACGCCGACCCGCTTGACCAGGAGGGTCATCTCGTAGGCCACCTGGCCGATGTCCGCGTCGGAGTCGGCGAGGACGGCGAGGCAGCTGCCGTCGCCGGCGGCCGTGACGAAGAGGAAGGCCTCGTCGAGCTCGACGACGGTCTGCCGGACGCTGCCCGCCTCGAAGTGGCGGCCGACGCCCTTGGCGAGGCTGTGGAATCCGGAGGAGACGGCGGCCAGGTGCTCGCTGTCCTCTCTGGTGAGGTCCTTGGAGACGCCCGTGGGCAGTCCGTCGCTGGAGAGCACGAGCGCTTTGCGGATGCTGGCGACACGCTCCACCAGGTCGTCCAGGAGCCAGTTCAGCTCCCCGGACGTGCCCGTCGCGGTCCTCTCGGCCTTCGGTGCGGTCATCGACCGTCCCCCTTAGTCGTTCCTCGTGGTGCTGAGACGCCCTGGGCGCCGTCGCCCTCGTCGTTCTCCTCGCGGCCACGCTGCCAACCCCGTTGGAGCGAGGCCATACGGCTGCGTACCTCGTCGGCGTCGCGTTCGGTCGGGTCCTGGTGCCGGTCGGGGCGGGACCTCTCACGTTCGGTACGCCGGTCGGGGCCGTCCTTCAACTGCGGTGCCAGACTGGCCTGTCGGACGCGACGGGGCAGCGGGCTCGCAGCTGATTCTGCCTGGTCGGTCGTCATGTCCGCGCGCGGGGTGGGCTCACCCGCGCCGTACGGCGAGGTCGTCGGGGCCGGGCCGCCCGGCGGGGTCGTACGGCGGCGCTGGGGCAGCGCGGGGCCGTCGAACCCACCGGGGGGCAGGGCGGTGAGCGGCCGGGGGTCGGCGAAGCCCTCGGGGCCCGCCGTACCGTCCTGGCCGGGCTCGTCCTCCGGGTGCCTGGCCCTGCCGCCGGTCACCGAACGGCCGTGTGAGCTGACGAGATGCGGGGTCCGGCGCTGCGGCAGCGGCACGGGGCCGAGCGTCGGGTCGGGGTCGGTGAGCGGTGCCTGCCGTCCCTCGCCGTCACGCACCGGCTGCCGCTGTTCGTCGGTGACGCCGGAGAGGGAGCGGCGGGGCCGGAACAGCCCGCCCTGTTCGGCCTCCTCGTCGCCGAGGGCGCCCGGGAAGCCGCCCAGGGGCTCCAGGTCGACCGGTGCCTCCAGTTCGACCGGCCCGTCCAGGATGCCCGCGGTGAGCCCGGGCAGGCGGACCGGCACCTGGGAGAGCGCCGCGTTGCGCTCCTCCTCCAGCTCGGCCTCGCGGGTGGGGTGGGCGCGGTCGAGTCGGAAGCCGATGCCGTTGGTGTCGGGGACGTCGTCGGTGAGCAGGGCGTCGGGGATGAACACCACGGCCGTGGTGCCGCCGTACGGCGAGGGCTGGAGGGAGACCCGGACCTTCTGCCGCTGGGCGAGCCGGCTGACGACGAAGAGACCGAGCCGGTCGGTGTCGGAGAGTTCGAAGTCGGGGGTCTCGGCGAGCTTGAGGTTGGCGTCCAGGAGCGCCTCGGCCGACATGCCGAGGCCCCGGTCGTGGATCTCCAGGGTGAAGCCGTTGGCGACCCGCTCCCCGTGCACCTGGACCGCGGTGTGCGGGGGCGAGAACACCGTGGCGTTCTCCAGGAGTTCGGCCGCCAGGTGGGTGAGGTCGGCGACCGCGGGGCCGGTCACGGCGACCCGGGGCAGCCTGCGGACCTCGATGCGCTCGTAGTCCTCGACCTCGGCGACGGCCGCGCGGACGACGTCCATGAGCTGGATGGGCTTGCGCCACTGCCGGGAGGGGGCGGCGCCCGAGAGGATGACCAGGCCCTCCGCGTGGCGGCGCATACGGGTCGTCAGGTGGTCCAGACGGAACAGGTCGGCGAGTTCGTCGGTGTCCTCGGTCCGGCGTTCCATGGTGTCGAGGAGGGTGAGCTGCTTGTGCAGCAGGACCTGGCTGCGGCGGGCGAGGTTGACGAAGACCTCGGAGATGCCGCTGCGGAGTTCGGACTGCTTGACGGCCGCCTCGACGGCCGCCCGCTGGAGGGTGTTGAGGGCCTGGCTGACCTCGCCGATCTCGTTCTTGTCGTACTCCAGGTGCGGCACCTCGGTCTCCACGTCGACCTGTTCGCCCGCGGCGAGCCGGCGCATCACGCTGGGCAGCCGCACCCCGGCGGTCTCGTGGGCCTCCTGGCGGAGCCGGCGCAGGTCGCGGATGAGGACGCGGCCGATGCGGACGGACATGAAGAGCGAGACGAGCAGGGCGAAGAGGCCGAGGACACCGGCGACGGCGGCCTTCAGGATGACGCTGGTGACCAGCGGGCGCACCCGGTCCTGGTAGTGGTCGCCCGACTCGATGCTGAGGTCGCGGAGGTCGGCGAGCACGGGCTCGACCGCGGTGTCCCAGCTCTTCGCGGTGAACTTGGTGGGCCGGCCGGGGTCGGAGGCGATGACGGCCTGTTCGACCGACCGCAGGGGCGCGGTGCTGGCGCCCTTCCAGTAGTCGGCGAAGCGGTCGCGGTCGGCGGTGGGCAGCTGCGGCAGGCTGATGTCGTACATCAGGGTGCGCTGGGCGACGAGGTCGGAGAAGTCGCGGATCTCGTCCTGGGTGATGCGGTTCGCGACGAGCACCGAGCTGAGCAGGGCGTCCTCGCGGGAGAGCAGTTCGCGGGCGCGGCCGACGTTGACGAGGGCGCGGCCCTGCTTGTCCATCTCCACGCTGTCGAGCGCGGGCAGGTTGGACAGCAGGGTGAAGCAGGGGTCGACGAGTTCGTTGTAGTGGCCGAGGGCCTGGGCGACGGTGACGGTGCCGCTCTCGACGGTCGTCCGCAGGGAGGGCAGGGTGTCGAGGGCGTCCAGGATCGTCGTCAGCCGCAGCGAGGTGGCCTCGCCCATCTCGTCCCGCAGGTCGCTGTCACCGGCGTGCCTGCGGAACTCCTTGACGGCCTTGTCCGTGGCGGTGCGGCTGCGGTCGAGTGCCGTGACCGCGTCGGAGGAATCGGGGTCGGCCAGGTAGATGAGGGTCTGGCGGCGTTCCTGCTGGAGCACACGGACGGTGTCCTCGGTGGGGAAGCCGACCTCCTCGACGATGTCCGCCACTCTGAAGAGATCGCTCGCCTCGCGGCCCGTCAGCACCGTGGCGAACGTCCAGACACCCGTCAGGGCCACCAAGGGCACGAGCAACAGCGCCACGATCTTCCGGCGGATCGATTTCCCGCGAAAGCGCATGGCCTCCCCCAGCTCGACCCCCGCCAGGCCCGGGGGCACACATGTGCGTCAACAAACGGCGTGAGCCTACTACCGACTCGCACGTATCTCGAAGAGCGGTCCGGGCACCCGTGGTACCAGCAGCGAACCGGACAGGGGGAGTTGTCCGTTCATTGGGGGAGATTGCCGCCCCCTGTCCGGCACTTGAACCAATGACATCCCGTCGGGGAAGTCTGCCGGTTGGCCGGATTTTTTCGTTCCGCGGGAATCTTCGGTGCACGTCGATCGTCTTTCTGTACGGGAATTGAGGGCGGAATGGGCCACAGGTCCCGCAGGCCGCTCCCAGGCGGCGTAAACCAGAGGAAGTCGGGCACCAGTGGGGGGCCGGGTCCACGGATCCGGATCTGTTGGTTCCACCGGCGGTGGGGAGTGACGAGTTGATGGGCACGGCGGAGCGGCGCGCGGCGTCCGGGGACGGAGCGGCGGCGCCCGAGGTGGCGGCGCGAAGCGCTCAGGCACCGGATCGCGGCCTCCTGACAGGGGGCGGCGTCGCGGTGGAAGAACGGGGGCTCTCCGCGCGTCGCGACGAAGAGCGGGTGTATTACCGGCCGTTGTGGATCGAGGAGCCGGCGCGCAGGCCGCGGCTGCCCGATCCGGTGCGGACGGCGGCGGTGCGTGCGGTCATCATCATCGCGGTGACACTGCTTCAGGCGATGGTGGCGTTCCTGTGCACCCTCGCGGGTTCCTGGCTGGCGTTCCCCATGGTGCTGAGCAGCGTGGCGAGCACCATCGCGGCGACCTGGGGCGTCCTGGACGTCTGGGTGACCCGCCAGGTGTGGAAGCAGCGCAACGGGGTGGTCTCCGCCCCCAGCAGCACCGCGCGTTCCCTGCGCCGGGAGCGGCGGCGGGCCCGCCGCGAGGCGCGGGCGGCGGAGCGTACGCAAGAGCGAATACGCCGTCGGGGTGGCGCCGGGCAGCTGTCGCACCCGTAGGACGGCCGGGGGCGGGCCCTTCCGAGAAGGGCCCGCCCCTCCGGGCGGCGATGACGGCCGCCCTCCCCCGGCGGGCTCGCACCGCCCCCTCCTGACGCCTCTCACCGCCTCCTCCTGGCCTCTCTCACCAGGGGCGGTGCTCCGACCAGGCGTGTCGGCTGTCACATTTGACCCCCTCTTGGGCATAGAACACGGTCTTCCGGTTAGGCGCTCAGCCGCGAGGGCGCCTGTCGCACGGCGCTGACCAGGAGGAACGAGAGACATGCCCGAACTTTTCATCGGTGGCGCATGGCGGTCCGCGCTCGACGGCCGAACCCGTGAGATCCGCTGCCCCGCCGACGGCAGCCTGGTCGCGGTCGTCGACGAGGCCGGCGCCAAGGACACCGTGGAGGCCATCGCCGCCGCGCGGCGCGCCTTCGACGAGGGCCCCTGGCCCACCACCTCGCCCGCCGACCGCGGTGACCTGCTGCTGCGCGTGGCGGACCTCCTCGTACGCGACAAGGACGCGCTCGCGCGCGCCGAGTCCCTCGACACCGGCAAGCGACTGGTGGAGAGCGAGTACGACATCGACGACATCGCGAACTGCTTCCGCTACTTCGGGCGCGCGGCGACCGCCGAGACGGGCCGCGTCGTCGACACCGGTCAGCCGGGCGTGGACAGCCGGGTCGTGTACGAGCCGGTCGGGGTCTGCGCGCTGATCACCCCCTGGAACTACCCCCTCCTGCAGACGGCCTGGAAGGTGGCCCCGGCGCTCGCGGCCGGCAACACCTTCGTGCTGAAGCCGAGCGAGCTGACCCCGCACACCGCCATCCATCTGATGCGGCTGCTGGCGGAGGCCGGGGTGCCCGCGGGCGTGGCCAACCTCGTCCTGGGCGCCGGGCCCGAGGCGGGCGCACCGCTCTCCGACCACCCGGACGTGGACCTGGTCTCCTTCACCGGTGGCCTGCAGACCGGCCGCCGGCTGATGGCCAACGCCGCCGCGAGCGTGAAGAAGGTCGCCCTGGAGCTCGGCGGCAAGAACCCGAACATCGTCTTCGCCGACGCCGACTTCGACACGGCCGTCGACATGGCGCTGACGGCCGTCTTCCTGCACTCGGGGCAGGTCTGCTCGGCGGGCGCCCGGCTGCTGGTGGAGGACTCGCTGCACGACCGGTTCGTCGACGAGGTCGTCCGCCGGGCGCGGGAGATCCGGCTGGGCGGTCCCTTCGACGAGCGGGCGCAGACCGGCCCGCTCATCTCCGCCGCCCACCGCGCGAAGGTCGAGGAGTACGTCGCCCGGGGCCTCGCCGAGGGCGCGGTGCTGCGCTGCGGTGGCGAGCGGCCGAGCGGCGAGGCGTACGACAAGGGGTTCTACTACCTGCCGACCGTGCTGGACGAGTGCACGGGCACGATGTCCGTGGTCCAGGACGAGTCGTTCGGGCCCGTGCTGACGGTGGAACGGTTCAGCACCGAGGGCGAGGCCGTCCGGCTGGCCAACGACACCATCTACGGTCTGGCCGGTGCCGTGTGGACGACCGACGAGGCCAAGGCCCAGCGGATGGCGGCCCGGCTGCGCATGGGCACGGTGTGGATCAACGACTACCACCCGTATGTGCCGCAGGCCGAGTGGGGCGGCTACAAGCAGTCCGGCTTCGGCCGTGAGCTGGGGCCCGCGGGGCTCGCCGAGTACCGCGAGGCGAAGCACATCTGGCGCAACACCGCCCCGGCACCGCAGGGTTGGTTCGCCTAGTCCGTCGTTCCCGGCACCCGCAGAGCCACTCCCCCTCCCCTCCCCACGGCCCTTCAGGAGTCCGCTCATGACGACCCTTGAGCAACCCACCGGACCGAAGAACACGTCCGACGACACCGAACTCACCGAGTTCGGCTACAAGCCCGAACTCAAGCGCACCCTGGGCAACTTCCACACCTTCGCCGCCGGGATCAGCTACATCTCGATCCTGACCGGTACCTTCCAGTTGTTCTACTTCGGCTTCGCCAGCGGCGGCCCGGCCTACTGGTGGTCGTGGCCGATGGTGTTCGTCGGCCAGTTCATGGTGGCGCTCTGCTTCGCCGAGCTGGCGGCCCGCTATCCGGTCGCGGGTTCGGTCTACAACTGGTCGAAGAAGATAGGCAACCCGCACCTGGGCTGGCTCGCCGGCTGGATGATGCTGACCGCCTCCATCGTGTCGATCGCGGCGGTCGCGCTGGCCTACCAGCTGACGCTGCCGCAGATCTCCGACGTGTTCCAGATCGTCGGGGACGGCACCGGCACGTACGACGTGGCGACCAACGCGGTCATCCTGGCCGCGGTGCTGATCCTGTTCACCACCCTGGTGAACGCCTTCGGCGTCAAGCTGATGGCGCGGATCAACACGGCGGGCGTGTTCATCGAGCTGATCGCCACCGTCGTGCTGATCGTGCTGTTCGCCGTCCACATCACCCGCGGCCCGCAGGTGGTCCTGGAGACCAACGGCACCGGCGCGAGTTACGGCAACGGCTATCTGGGCGCGTTCCTCGTGGCGTCGCTGGCGTCGGCGTACGTCATGTACGGCTTCGACACGGCCGCCTCGCTCGGTGAGGAGTCCCTGGACCCGACCCGGAACGCCCCGCGTGCGATCATCCGGGCGATCGTCGCCTCGTTCGTCCTCGGCGGTCTGATCCTGCTGCTGGCGCTGATGAGCGTCTCCAGCCTGAAGGGCGAGCAGCTGTCGACGGACGGCCTGCAGTACGTCGTGCTCAACGTGCTCGGCCCGACGGCCGGCAAGGCGATGCTGTGGTGCGTCCTGATCGCGGTCACCGTGTGCGCCCTGGCCGTGCACACCGCCGCCGTCCGGCTGACCTTCGCCATGGCCCGGGACAACAACCTGCCCGCCTCCTCGAAGCTCGCCAAGATCCACCCGCGTTTCCAGACGCCGGTGCTGCCGACCGTGATCATCGGGGTGCTGGCGCTGGCGATCCTGGTGGTCAACATCCGTCAGCCGCAGATCTTCACCGTGGTGACCAGCATCGGCATCATCATGATCTACCTGGCCTATCTGGGCGTCACCGTGCCGATGCTGGTGGCGCGGCTGCGCGGCAGGTGGCAGCCCGCCGGGGACGGCCGGTTCTCGCTCGGCCGCTGGGGCCTGCCGGTGAACATCCTCGCCGTGCTGTGGGGCGCGGGCATGACCCTCAACCTGATCTGGCCGCGCGCCGCGGTCTACAACGCGGCCGCCCCCTTCCACTGGTACCTGCAGTGGGGCGCCGTCCTCTTCGTCGGGATCATCGCCGGCGGCGGCTTCGCCTACTACTGGTTCGTCCAGCGGCACCGGACGGGCGTGCTCGCCGAACACCGCGTGGCCGCCGAGGCGGGGACCACGCCGGCCGCACCGCCCGCCGCCCCGCTCGTCGGCCCCGCAGCGGACTGAGAGCCATCCCGGGCGGCTCACGGCAGCGCGGCACGGCAGCCCATCATCCAGCACAGCACAGCAGCTCGACAGCACAGCACCCAGGAGGTCAACTCACCATGATCGAAGACGAGTTCGACTATGTCGTGGTCGGCGGCGGAACCGCGGGCAACGTGGTGGCGGCCAGACTTTCCGAGGACCCGTCGGTCACGGTGTGCGTCCTGGAGGCGGGCCCCAGTGACGTCGGCGACGACGACGTCCTGAAGCTGGAACGCTGGATGGGCCTGCTGGAGTCCGGCTACGACTGGGACTACCCGGTGGAACCGCAGACCAGCGGCAACAGCTTCATGCGCCACGCGAGGGCCAAGGTCCTCGGCGGCTGTTCGTCCCACAACTCCTGCATCGCCTTCTGGGCACCGGCGGAGGACCTGGACGACTGGGCGGCCGCGGGCTGTACGGGCTGGTCGGCGGCCGACCTCTTCCCGCTCTACCAGCGGCTGGAGACCAACGACGCGCCCGGCGACCACCACGGCCGCAGCGGTCCGGTGAAGCTCCGCACCATCAAGAGCGAGGACCCCTGCGGCAACGCCCTGCTGGAGGCATGCGCCCAGGCGGGTATCCCGACGACGCCGTTCAACACGGGCACGACGGTGGTCCGGGGCGCCAACTGGTTCCAGATCAACTCCGACGAGAACAACATCCGCCAGTCCTCGTCGGTGGCGTATCTGCACCCGATCATGGGCCGGCGTCCCAATCTGGAGGTGCGCACCGGGGTCCGCGCCAAGAAGCTGGTGCTCGACGGGCGGCGCTGCGTCGGCGCCGAGTATCTGGACCCGGACCTGATCCACACCCGGACGGTGCGCGCGCGGCGGGAGGTCGTCGTCTCCTGCGGCGCCATCGACACCCCGAAGCTCCTGATGCTCTCCGGCATCGGCCCCGCCGAACAGCTGCGCGAGGTCGGCGTCGACGTGGTCGTGCACTCCGCGGGCGTCGGCGAGAACCTCCAGGACCACCCCGAGGGCGTCATCATGTGGGAGGCCGCGCAGCCGATGCCCACCACGTCCAACCAGTGGTGGGAGGCCGGCATCTTCTACGACACCGAACCGGGCCTGGACCGGCCCGACCTGATGTTCCACTACGGGTCCGTGCCGTTCGACATGAACACGGCTCGGCACGGCTACCCCACGTCCGAGAACGCGTTCTGTCTGACGCCGAACGTGACACGGGCGAAGTCCCGGGGCACCGTGCGGCTGCGCACCCGCGACTACCGGGACAAGCCGAAGGTCGACCCGCGCTACTTCACGCACGAGCACGATGTGCGCGTGATGACGTACGGGCTGCGGCTCGCCCGGCAGATCGCGGCGCAGCCCGCGCTGAGCGGGTGGGCCGGTGCCGAGCTGGCGCCCGGGCCCGACGTACGGACCGACGAGGAACTGTTCGACTACATCCGCAAGACCCACAACACCGTCTACCACCCGGCCTGCACGGTGAAGATGGGCGCGGACGACGACGCCTCGGCTCCGCTCGACGCGCGACTGCGGGTCAAGGGCATCGAGGGGCTGCGGGTGGCGGACGGGTCGGTGATGCCGGATCTGGTGACCGTGAATCCGTGCATCACGACGATGATGATCGGCGAGAAGTGCGCGGATCTGTTGAAGGCCGACGTCTGAGGGGTGGGGCGCCTGGGGGCGTGGGGTGACTGCGGGTCCGTCGTGGCTGGTCGCGCGGTTCCCCGCGCCCCTTTCGGGGGCAGAGCCCCTTCTACGAGGCTCTGGTGGGCGTCGGCCTCTTGTACATCCTCGTGGCCGTGATCTCCGTGTGCACCGTCTCTCCCGCCCGGGGCTGCTGCGGCAGTCCCGGGCGGAGGTGTTCCTCCACGCTGATGTACTTGAGGCCCGCTCGTAGGTCGGCGTCGTTGCGAAGGCGGATGACCAGCGGGAACTCCGCCAGAGCCGTCGTGTCGAACAGGCCGGTGGTGTAGAGGAGCTGGACGCCGAGGGCGTCCGAGACCGCGCGCTGGAGCTCCAGCAGGTACGTCGCGTTGGCGCGGCCGATGGGGTTGTCCAGGAACAGGGTGCCGGCGTGGCGGTGCTTGTCCCGTCCCCGGTCGTTGCTGCGCAGCGCGGCCATCGTGCAGTACAGCGCGATGGCGGCGGTGAGCAGCTGACCGCCGGAGAAGACGTCGCCCATCTGACCGACGGGGACGCGCTCGGCCCGCAGCACCGCGTCCGGCTTGAGGATCTCCACGGCGACGCCCTTGGGCTGCAACGCGGCGCTGACGCCCCTCAGCAGCAGCGACATACCGTCGCGGCGCATGTCGGAGTTCTTCTTCACCGCGGCGCGGGTCGCCTCGTCGACGACCTCGCCCAGACGTTCGGTGAGGGTCGCCTGGTCGGGCTCCTCGAAGCGGATCCGGAGGAACTCCTGGCCGGACCACTCCCCCAGGCCCTCGGGCAGCCGGGAGAGCCGCTGGGCGGAGCGGAGCGTCGCGAGGGCCGACTCCACGAGGCCCCGCAGCCGGTCGACGATCGAGTCCCGGTTGCGCTCCAGCTGGGCCAACTCGTCCGTGAGGACCCGGAGTCGGGGCGCGAACGCGTCGGCCCACTTCTGGGCGTGCTCCGGGAGCGAGGAGGCCGGCAGCTCCCGGATCTGCTGGCGGGCCGGGGTACGGACCTGTTCGTAGCGTGTGGAGTTGGCGTGGCGTACGAGGACGTCGCTCGCCTCCCGCACGGAGCCCTCGGCGGCGGAGAGGTCGGCGGCGCAGCCGCGCAGCGAGCGGCGGGCCTCCGCGGCGGCCCTGCGGGCCTCCTCGAGCCCTCCGGGGTAGGCCTCGGGCTCGTCCTGCTCGTCGTCCGTGGAGTGGTCGCGCAGGAGGTCCCGCAGGAGCGCGGCGGTCTCGTCGAAGCCGCCGGCCGCGTCCTCGGAGGCGCGATGGGACTCCAGCAGCTCGGCGTGGGCCTCGCGGGCCTGGGTCAACGCCTCGGCGCGCGAGGCCAGTTCGGCGGTGGCCGTGCGCAGCAGGGCCTGGGCGTGGTCGGCGTCGCGCGGGAGCAGTTCCTCGGGCAGCTCGGTGTGCGTCTCGCCGTCCTCCGGGGCGTGCCGCTCGGCCTCGCCGCGCAACCGGCCGAGCTGCTCGCTCGCGGTGGACATCCGCGTCTCCAGCAACTGGACGAGCTCCTCGGCGCGTGCCGCCGCCGCCTGCCGTGAGGGCCCGTCGGAGCCGTCGGGCGACTGGAGCAGTTGTTCGGCGCGGTTGCGGACCTTGTTGGTCAGCCGGTCCAGGTCGGCGATCGCGGCGCTCTCGTCGCTCTCGGCCCGCGCCTGCTCGGCCCGCAGATCGGCATCGACGCCGACCTTCTCGTACACCTGGGACGCGGCGCGGTAGGCCTCGCGGAGAGCCGCGAGGGGCTGTCTGGGGGCGTCGGAGTCCGTCTGCGGTACGTCGTCGGGGGCGCCCGCGATCTCGGCGCGCTCGGCGCGCAGCGCTCGCGCCGTGCGGCGGGCGTCGTCCGCGCCGCGCTGGGTGGCACGGCGGTCCTCGTCGGCGGCGCGGGCCCGCTCCAGGCAGGACTGGGCGCGGGCCTCGGACTCGGCGGCGTCGTCGGCGAGTTCACGGAGCTTCGCCTGCCAGCCGGCCCGTTCGCGCAGCCGGAAGGCGAGTCCGGCGAGCGCGTCGGCGGCACGGCGGGACTTCTGTGCGGCCTCCTGCCGTTCGTCCCGGACCTGGGCGGCCTCGGCGGCCGCCTCGTCGGCCTCGGCCCGCACCGTCCGCGCCTCCGCGAGCTCCGCCTCGGCCTCCTCGGCGAACGCGCGCGTGTCCCGCGCGGCGTCGGCCAGTTCGGTGAGCCGTCCCGCCGGGCAGCCCGTGCGCCAGGAGGAGAGCCGGGCCGCCAGCTCCCGGTCCTTGCCGAGCCGGGCCGCCAGTTCGCGGATCTCCTCGTCGCGTGCGGTGGCCCGCGCGCGCAGCGCCTGACGCTCCTCGTCGGCGGCGTGCTCGTCGTGCATGGCCGGGTTCGGCGGGACGAGGAAGACGTCGGAGGAGGCGCCGTCGCCCGCGTCCATGGGCGGCGTCGGCGCCAGCAGGGCGGCGGCCGTGCCGACGGCCACGGCCGACCTGGGGAGCAGGGCGGCTTCGCTCAGCGCCTCGCGGGCCCGGGCGTGCGAGTCGGGGTCGGTGATGATCACACCGTCGACCAGCTCGGGGCGGGCGGCGAGCACGCGCGCGTGGTCGGTGGGGTCGACGGCCTGGGCGAGGTAGCGCCAGCCGGGGAGGGCGGGGATGCCGTGCTCACCGAGGAACTCGACGGTCGCCAGGACGTCGGGGCCCGGCGGCAGCAGTCCGCCGTCGCCGAGGGCGCCGAGGATGCGGGAGTCGTCGGCCGCGGCGGTGCGCAGCTCGAAGAGGTGCCGCTCGGCGGACGACACGTTCTCGTCGAGCAGTTCGCGCAGTTCGTCGGCGAAGCGGTCCAGCTCCTCGGGGGTGAGGGGGCCCTCGGCGAGATCGCGTTCACCCGGACCGCCCGCGCCCCCCACGCCGCTCGACGCGGCCTGGCCGCCCGAGCCCCTCACCCCGCCCGAACCACCGACGGCGTCCGCGCCGGCCGCCCGTGCGGTGGCGCCGACACCGGTCGCGCCGTCGGCGCCGGCCTCGGACCCGCCCCGGCGAGGCCCCGGCACCCCTCCCGAGGCCCTGCCCACGGCACCCGGCAGGCTCAGCAGCTCCGCCAGCCGCTCCTCCCCCGCGAGGACCTCCGCGGTGCGTCGCTCCCCGTCGTAGGCGCGCTCGGCGGCGACAGCCGCGTCGGCCGCGCGGGCGGCCGTGAGCTCCGCGCGGGACTCGGCCGAGGCCGCCTCCCGGGCGTGCTCGGAGGCACGGCGCGCGGCCTCGCGCGCGGTGTCCCAGGCGGCGACGGCCGTCTTCTCGGCGTCGCTGGCGGCGAGGGCGGCCCGGGCCGGGTCGGCGTCGGGCGCGCTGTCGTCCAGCCAGCCCGCGCGGACCGCCTCGGCGGTCTCCTGCTCGACCTCGCCGAGCCGCTGCTTGAGGTGTCCGATCTCGCTGCGGGCGCGCTGTGCCTCGGTGGCGGCGACGGTCGAGTCCCGGTGGGCGGCCTCGCCGACCTCCTGAAGGGCGGACGACTTCTCCTCGCCCTCGTTGGCGAGGTTCTCGGCGCTCTCGGCGGCGGCGTGCAGGGCGCGTACGAGGTCGACGGCGGCCTTGGCGCGGGCGGCGAGCGCGGGGGCGGCGTCCCGTTCGGCCTCCTGGATGGCGGCGGCCACCCTGGCAGCGCGGTCGGCGGCGGCCCGGTGCCTGAGCACGGCCTCGGCGGCCTGCCAGGCGGAGTGCAGTGTGCGCGCGTCGGCCAGCTCGCGCTTCTGCGCGGCGGCCGACTTCTCGGCGGCGGCGAGCGCCAACGAGGCGTGCCGGTAGGCCAGTTCGGCGGCGATGAGGGCGCTGCGGTCACGGGCGGCCTCGGAGTGGGTGACCGCGTACGCGGCGGCCGTGACCCGCTGGGCGAGGTCGGTGCCCCGCAGTCGCTCCCGGGTCGCGCGTGCCGAGAGCCGCCGGGCCAGGGTGCGGGTGCGCCGCTCGGCGGCCGTGTGGACGTCCCGGGCCCGGGAGCGCCCCTCGGCCGCCTCCACGATGCGGTTCAGCAGATCGACGGACCCGGCCGTGAAGTCCCGTTCGGCGATCAGCTCCGCCCGCCGTCCGAGCTTGTTGCCGAACCCGGAGACGAGGTCGGCCAGTCCGTCCGTGTCCCGGGTGTCGGTCACGGCCCGCAGCAGCAGGTCGGTGAAGTCGGAGTCCTTCTTCACCGCGAAGAGGCCGGCGGCCTCGCCCTCGTCGGCGTTCATCTCGCGCTGGTAGCGGAAGAGTTCGGGGTCGAGGCCGAGGTCCGTCAGATGCTCGTTCCAGCGGTCGTGGATCTCCTCCCAGTGCACTTCGAGGTGCGGATACGCCTTGCCCGCCTCGGTGAGGGCGTCCCGGAACCCCTTCATGGTCCGCCGCCGCCCCTGCGCGCCGGACGCGCCCTCGACGGGCGGCCGTACGGCGGTGGACTCGGCGACGGGCAGATTGTCGAGGCTCAGCCCCGGTCCGGGCCGGAAGGAATACCAGGCCTCGGCGAACTTCCGCGGGTCGTTGGAGACCTGCCGCCCCCGCCACTCGCTCGCCTTGCCCACGACCACGCACTCGCCGGTCAGGGTGTGCTGCCACTCCAGGGCGACGTGCCCGCAGTCGTCGGCCAGCAGGAACTTCCGAAGCACTCCGGAGCTGGCGCCGCCCAGGGTGTTGCGGTGGCCCGGCAGCATCACCGAGAAGATCAGCTTGAGCAATACGGACTTGCCGCCGCCGTTCTCCAGGAAGAGCACCCCGGCCGGCGCGGGCCGGCGCGGCGGCTCGGTCGGCTCGTCCTGGAAGAACTCCGCCTGCCGCGGCGCGGGATCGGGCACGTAGTCGCCCACACCTCTCAGGTCCAGCACGGTGTCGGCGTAGCGCGCACCGGCCGGCCCGATGGAGTAGAGGCGGACCCGGGACAGCTCGTACATGGCGGCGGACTTTCGCGGTGGTGACGGTGGATCGTGCGGGGGGATCAGGGCAGTTGTGAGATCAGGGCGGTCGCGGGGTCAGGACGGTGAGTGGAACGGCAGTCCGGCGTCGGCCACCAGCTCCAGGTCGTCGGAGTCCTCGGGGGGCAGCAGTGTGGCCGATCCGTCGGTGACCGGGACCACGCCCAGCTCCAGCAGCTCGGCCATCGCGGCACTGCCCGCCATGTCCCGCACCTGGAGTTGATAACGCGCGGTCGTGCGATACGTACCGCCGTTCTCGTCGCCCGTGCGCTGCAGGAAGCCCGAGTCGGTCAGGAAGCCGACCGCCTTGCCGATGATGCCGGTGGTGGACCCGGCGAGCCGGCGGGCGTCCTTGGTGGCGCCGGTGGAGCTGCGTCTCGCCCAGATCCGCCAGGCCGATTCCAGGCCCGGCGCGTCGGTCGCCGGGTCGGTGTTCTCGCCCTGCTCCTCGGCGCGCTCCTCCAGGCGCCGGCAGGCCTGCCGTACGAAGGCGTCGACGCCGTGGACCGAGACCCGGCCGATGTATCCGTCGTCCGCGAGGTCCTCGGGACGGGGGAAGGCCATCGCGGCCACGGCGAGATGCGCCAGTCCGTGCAGGAAGCGATCCACCGAGTCCGCCGACGTCCGCCGGGCGTAGTCGCCCATGCGCACCGCGAACACCGAGTCCTCGGCCGCCGTGACGGCCATCCCCGCCCGCGGCGACACCTCCAGCACGACCAGCCCGAGCCCGGTGGCGACGGCGTCGGCGAGCCGGGCGAACGCCGGATCCTCGCGGTACCGGCGCAGCAGTTCGCCGTACTCCTGGTCACGGGCCGGCTGCAGCTTCGGCTGGAGCCCGAAGGAGACGAGCCGAGCGGCGTCGGCGGCGTCGGCGGGAGTGAGGGCGGCCGCCACCGGAGCCGCTGCCGTCTCCGGCTCACTCCACTCGACATGCTCACTCACGACAAGAACTCCTCGATCTCATGACACGGCGTCCTCACGCCGCCTCCCTGTCCGCTGCCATCCCCGCGGAGTCCAGCAGGGCCATCCCCACGATCAGGTCCGCCCCGCCGAACTCGGGATCGTCCAGCTCCGTCCCGTCGTCCACGGCGAACAGCAGCTTCTCCTCCCCCTGCCGATAGGCCGTACCGACCGGGGGGCTCGCCGCGTGGACGGCCAACAGGGCGACCAGATAGGGCAGTTCGGCATCCTGCAGCCGTGCCTCCGCCAGCAGCCCGGACAGCCGCCGGGGCGCGTCCGCCGGGAGGTCCAGCAGCTCCTTCGCCGCCGCCAGCTGCTCCTCGCTGAACCGGCTGTCGTCGGGCGTGGCGATCAGGTCGGGCTCCGGCATCTCCGCCCCGAGGTGCTCCCGTTCGACCGGCGGGGTGAACAGCAGCTCCACGAGGTCCCCCACCCGGACGGACCCGGGTGTGCGCAGGCCGGTGCCGTGGGCGAAGAAGGCGTCGGTCACCCGTCGGGCCCGCTCCACGGGCAGCGGCAGCAGTGGTGCGACGAGATGCCCGTACAGGTCTGTCCCGGAGGTCGTCATCGGCGTGGCGAAGGCCTGCCGGTCCTGCTCGGCACGGAACAGCGGCCCGGCCTCCAGGAGGCGGGACTGCAACTGGGTGTGCCGCCGGATGCAGTCCTTGACGATGTCGACCAGCTCGGCGGCGCGCCGCTTCTGCTCAGGGTCCTCGGACTCGTCGCGGGCCTTGCGGATGTTGGTGAGGATCGCGTTCTCGTGGCGGTAGCGGTCGGCGACGTGGTCGAGGGCCTCGGCGATCATGTCGGGCACGGTCTGGAGCCAGTCGACCGCGCGGACGTTGCGCCGGGTGGCGTCGAGGGCCCTGCGCAGGGTCTCCGAGTACTGCACGGTCCGGTAGCGGGCCTGCTCGGCGGCGAGCTGGGCGTCGGCGAGGCGGCCCCGGCTGATCAGGACCTCCAGCTTGACCTCGGCGGCGATCTGCGCGCTGGTGACATCGGTGTCGAGGGCGCCCACGAGCACGTTGACGGCCTCGTCGGTCGTCCGGAGGTAGACACCGCCTCCGTAGCCCGGGACCTCCTCGATCAGCTTGAAGTCGTAGTCGCGTCGGACATAGGTGCCGTCGGGCGCGAAGGTTCCGTAGACGGCCCGGAAGCCGCGGTCGACGCTGCCGACGTTGATCAGGTTCTCCAGGACCCAGCGGGCCACCCGCTCGTGCTCCTCGACGGGCCGGCCGGGCGCCTGGGCGGCGATGCGCGGGATGAGGCGGGCGACGATCTGGTCGTGGTCCGCGCCCGTGTCGAAGTCCATGTTCAGGGTGACCAGGTCGATGGCGGCGAGGGCGACCTCGGCCATGCCGTACACCGTGTACTCACCGGCGAGGTTCGCCTTGCGCGCGTCCAGGTCGTGCAGCGGCGCGGTGCAGGCGAGCGCGCGCAGCCGGCGCGCCAGGCCCTCGTCGGCGGCCGGCCCCTGCGCGGGGCGCGGCCCCGCGCTGAGCTGGGGCGGAACACTGTCCGTCGATGCGGGTGAAGTCACGGTGCACAGACTAGGTCCTGGGGCTGACATCGACCCAAACGCGCCGCCGGACGAGCCCCCGAGCCGCCGGACGGGCCGTGGCGCCGCTCACGGGGCGCCGTCCCGCACCCTTCGCCCGTAGACCTCGACCAGTCGCCGGAGCGAGTCGTCGAGATACTCGGCCAACATCCGCTCGGCCTCGTCCCGCTCCCCCCGTCGCAGCGTGCGCAGGATGAGCAGGTTGCGCGCGAGGTACGGCTCGTACAGCTCACGGGGATTGTCCACCACGTGGAAGGCGAGCCGGAGTTCGGCGAAGACGCTGCGCATCAGCTCGTCGGTGCGGGCGCTGCCGGCGAGGGCGACGAGTTCGCGGTGGAAGTGGATGTTGGCGGTGGACACCCCCTTCCAGTCGCCCGCGCGGGCGGACCGTTGCCCCTCGGCGACGGCTTCGGCGAGCCGTTCCACGGCGTACGGCGGCTCCCCGAGCCCGCGCACGACGGCGCACTCGACGAGGCGGCGGGTGCGGTAGATGTCCGCCACGTCCTCGACGGTCAACACCCGTACGAAGACGCCCCGGTTGAGCTCGTGGACGAGGAGTCGTTCATGCGTGAGCAGGCGGAACGCCTCGCGGAGGGTGTTGCGGGAGACGCCGAGGGCGCCGCCGATGCTGTCCTCGGACAACCGGGTCCCGGGTGGGAAGAAGCCGTCGGCGATGCGGCTGCGGAGGATGTCCGAGACCCGCTCGGCGGTGCTGGTGCGCCCCAGGAGGGCGCGGTCGTCGGCAAGTCCCGTCAGTTCGGCGGCCATGCACGGAATTCAATCGCAGAGAGGAGAACGAAACAACAGGGGTATTGAAGGATCGTTCAACGATCCTCTACCTTGCTGGACAGGCGCCCTTCCCCAAGCCCCCTCACCACGGCTCGGTCCTCACGCACCCTCCCCCTCACCGCGAGGTGCCCATGAGCACGAATCGTCCCTCCCCGGCCCCGACCTCCACGAGCGAACCCGCCCCGGACGGCCGTCCCGACGACGACGGTCCCCTCGGCTGGCTGCGGGCCCTCGGCCCGCGCGGCCGCCGCGCCTTCGGCGGCGCGTTCGGCGGC
Source organism: Streptomyces caniscabiei (assembly GCF_014930365.1). Taxonomy (GTDB): domain Bacteria; phylum Actinomycetota; class Actinomycetes; order Streptomycetales; family Streptomycetaceae; genus Streptomyces; species Streptomyces caniscabiei. The sequence goes on from NZ_JABXWI010000011.1 coordinate 32,316, forward strand.
TACGCCCTCGACTCCTACGACTACTTCACGCTGCCGCTGAGCATGGTCGCGCTCACGGCCTACTTCGGCCTGGACAACGGTCAGACCGGGCTGTTCACCACGGTCACCCTGGTCGTCTCGGCGATCGGCGGAGCCGCCGCGGGCGTGCTCGCGGACCGGATCGGCCGGGTCAAGGCGCTGATGATCACCGTGATCACGTACGCCGTGTTCACCGTGGCCTGCGGCTTCGCGCCCAACTACGAGACGCTGCTGGTCTTCCGCGCCCTCCAGGGGCTGGGCTTCGGCGGCGAGTGGGCGGTCGGCGCGATCCTCGTCGCGGAGTACGCGAGCGCCAAGCACCGGGGGCGCACGCTGGGCGCGATCCAGAGCTCCTGGGCGGTCGGCTGGGGTCTGGCCGTGATCGTCTACACGATCGTCTTCTCCGTCTTCGGCGACGACCTGGCCTGGCGCGTGATGTTCTGGACCGGCGCGCTGCCCGCCCTGCTCGTGATCTGGGTGCGCCGCTCGGTCGAGGACGCCCCGCAGGCCGCGGCCGCGCGCGAGCGGAGCGCCGAGAAGGGCTCGTTCGCCGTGATCTTCCGGCCGGGCACGGCCGCCGCGCCGGGACTGCTGCGCACCACGCTGTTCGCGGTGCTGCTCTCGACCGGGGTCCAGGGCGGCTACTACACGCTGGCGACCTGGGTGCCCACCTATCTGAAGACGGAACGCGGTCTGTCGGTCGTCGGCACCGGCGGCTACCTCACGTTCCTGATCTCGGGCGCCTTCATCGGCTACCTCACCGGCGGCTATCTCACCGACCTGCTGGGCCGCCGCCGGAACATATGGCTCTTCGCCGTGCTCTCGGCGCTGTGCATCCTGGCGTACGCGAACATCCCGAGCGGCGCGGACACCCTGCTGCTGGTGCTCGGTTTCCCGCTCGGGTTCTGCATGTCGGCGATCTTCAGCGGCTTCGGTTCGTACCTCAGCGAGCTGTACCCGGTGGCCGTCCGCGGCACCGGGCAGGGCTTCACGTACAACACCGGGCGCGCGGTGGGCGCCGTCTTCCCGACGACGGTCGGGTTCCTGGCGGACAGCTGGGGCGTGGGCGGCGCGCTGGTCTTCGGCGCTATCGGCTACGGCCTGGCGGCCGTCGCCCTGCTCGGTCTGCCGGAGACGCGCGGAAGGGAACTCCTGTGAACCACCTGACCGCGCGGGACGCGGGCCCGGCCACCACCCCGCACGACCGTCCCTTCACCTCCCTCGATCCCCGCGCGCACGCGTGGACACCCGAAGAGGCGCGCGCCCGGTTCCGGTCGGGCGCCGCGGGCCCCACCGCGGGCGTGGCCGCCGGGCACACCCAGGCCAACCTGATCTCGGTGCCCGCCGACTGGGCGTACGACATGCTGCTGTTCTGCCAGCGCAACCCCAAGCCGTGTCCCGTGCTCGACGTCACGGACGCCGGCGCGTGGACGACCCCGCTGGCCCGGGGCGCTGACCTGCGCACCGACCTGCCGCGCTACCGGGTCTGGGAGCACGGCGAGCTGGTGGCCGAGCCGACGGACGTGGTCGACGTCTGGCGCGAGGACCTGGTGTCGTTCCTGATCGGATGCAGTTTCACCTTCGAGTCGGCGCTGACGGGTGCGGGCGTCCCGATGCGCCACATCGACCAGGGCCGCAACGTCTCCATGTACGTCACCGCGCGCCAGTGCCGGCCCGCCGGGCGGGTGCGCGGCCCGCTGGTGGTGTCGATGCGTCCGGTGCCGCCCGAGCATCTGGCGGCGGCGATCCGGGAGAGCAGTCTGCTGCCGGCCGTGCACGGTGGCCCGGTGCACTGCGGCGAGCCGGCGGGCCTCGGCATCGCGGACCTGTCCCGTCCGGACTTCGGCGACCCGGTCGACGCCGCACCGGACGACATCCCGGTGTTCTGGGCCTGCGGGGTGACGCCCCAGGCCGCCGTGATGGCCTCACGCCCGCCGTTCGCCCTCACGCACGCCCCGGGCCAGATGTTCCTGACCGACGCCCGCGACGAGCAGTACCGCGTGCTCTGACACACCAGCAGGAGAATGGGATTCATGAGCTCCATCGATCTCAACGCCGACCTCGGCGAGGGCTTCGGCCGCTGGACGCTGACCGACGACGAGCGGCTGCTGTCCGTCGTCACCAGCGCCAACGTGGCCTGCGGCTTCCACGCGGGGGACCCGGTCACCATGCGGCGGGTCTGCGAGCTGGCGGCCGAGCGCGGTGTCCGGATCGGCGCCCAGGTCTCGTACCGCGACCTGGCGGGCTTCGGGCGGCGCGCGATGGACGTGCCGCCCGCCGAACTGGCGGCCGAGGTGGCCTACCAGATCGGTGCCCTGGAGGTCTTCGCACGCGCGGCGGGCACGCGCGTGTCGTACGTGAAGCCGCACGGCGCGCTCTACAACCGCGTCGTGCACGACGAGGAACAGGCGGCGGCGGTCGTCGACGGGGTGCTCCTCGCCGACGTCACGCTGCCCGTCCTCGGCCTCCCCGGCTCGCGTCTCCTCGCGCTGGCCGAAGGGGCGGGGCTGCCCGCCGTCACCGAGGCGTTCGCGGACCGCGCGTACACCGACCGGGGCACGCTGGTGCCGCGCGGCCAGGACGGCGCCGTGATCACGGACGGCGACGCGGTGGTGGCACGGTCGGTGGGCCTCGCCACGGACGGCACGGTCGTGTCCCACTCCGGCGCACGCGTCCCCGTCCGGGCCCGCTCCCTGTGCCTGCACGGCGACACACCGGGCGCGGTGGAGCTGGCCCGGCGGGTGCGGGCCGCTCTGGCGGCCTCCGGCGTGCGCGTGGAGGCGTTCTCATGAGAGCCCTGCCGGTCGGCGACCGCGCCCTGCTGATCGAGGTGGGGACGGGCGAGGAGGCCGCGGCCCTGCACGCCGAGCTGCTCCGCCGCCGCGCGACGGGCGACCTGTCGGCGACCGAGATCGTCCCGGCGGCCCGCACGGTCCTCCTGGACGGCCTCGACGCCCCGTCCCGCCTCGCCGAACGCCTCGCCTCGTGGGACATCCCGCCCGTCCCGCCACGCACCGAGGACGTCGTCGAGATCCCGGTACGGTACGACGGCCCCGACCTGCCGGACGTCGCCGCCCACTGGGGTGTCGACGAGGCCGAGGTGGCCCGTGTCCACGCCGGGGCCGAGTACCGCGTCGCGTTCTGCGGCTTCGCGCCCGGCTTCGGCTATCTCACGGGACTGCCCCGCGAGGTCCCGCGCCGGGCGACCCCGCGCACGTCGGTCCCCGCGGGGTCGGTCGCCCTGGCCGGCCCGTACACCGGCGTGTACCCGCGCGCGTCCCCGGGCGGCTGGCAGCTGATCGGTACGACGGACGTCGTGCTGTGGGACCACACGCGCGTACCGGCGGCGCTGCTGGCCCCGGGCACCCGGGTCCGCTTCACCCCCTTGGAGGCGCCGTGACGGACGATGCCCTCGTGGTGGTCCGCGCGGGCGCCCTGACCACCGTCCAGGACCGGGGCCGCCCCGGTCACGCCCATCTCGGCGTGCCGCGCTCGGGTGCCCTGGACGCGCCGGCGGCCGCCCTGGTCAACCGTCTGGTGGGCAACTCCCCGGACGCGGCCGTGCTGGAGACCACCCTCACCGGCTGCTCCGTGCGTCCGCGCTCGTCGGTCACCGTCGCCGTCGGCGGCGCCCCCGGCCCGGTCACCGTGGACGGACGTCCAGCCCCCTGGGGCGCACCGGTACGCGTCCCCGGCGGGGCCCTCCTCGACATCGGCCCCGCTCGCTCCGGCGTACGCGCCTATCTCGCCGTCTCCGGCGGTGTGGCCGTCGAGCCGGTGCTCGGCAGCCGCTCCACGGACCTGCTGTCGGGCCTGGGTCCGCCCCCGCTGACGGACGGCACCGTGCTCCCCCTCGGCCGCCCGGCCCGCCCGCACGCGCGCGTGGACGTCGTCCCGCACCCGGCGCCGCCCTCGGAGCTGGTGCTGCGTGTCACGCCGGGCCCGCGCGACGACTGGTTCACGGACACGGCGCTGCGCACCCTCACCGGGCGTCCCTACGCCGTGTCGTCCGCGAGCAACCGCATCGGGCTGCGCACGGAGGGGCCCGCCCTGGAGCGCTCCCGGCCGGGTGAACTTCCCAGCGAGGGAATGGTGCTGGGTGCCGTCCAGGTGCCGCCGGACGGCCGTCCGGTGGTCTTCCTCGCCGACCACCCGACCACCGGGGGCTATCCGGTGATCGCGGTCGTCGACCCGGCGGACCTGCCCGGCGCGGCCCAGGCCACGCCGGGGACGCCGGTGCGCTTCGTCGTCGTGCGGCACCGCCGCTGACCGGGGGTGGCCCCAGGCGTCGGGCCGGTCGCCCGGAGGAGCCTCACGCCACCTCCGGCCGCTGCTCGGCGACGGACAGTGCGGCCAGGGCCGACGCCACCGCGTGGGAGGCGGACAGGTCGAGCCGGGCGCTGGTGCCGCGCGCCTCGTGGCGCACCTCGGCGACGGCGAGGGCGAGGAGCTGCGGGAGCAGATCGGTGCAGCGCCGGGCGACCCAGCCCGTGCCCGCGGTGGCCAGCCACCGGACGGCGGCGCCACGGCCGGGCGCCGGCGACTCGGGCTCGGCGGAGGGCGTGGGGCCGGTGGCGAGTCCCGCCTCGGTGAGCAGGGCGTGGAAGCGGAGGGCGAACTGCCGGTGCCCCCGCTCGCCGGGGTGCAGCCGGTCCGCGCTCCACATCGCGCGGTCCGTCAGCCAGGCGCCCTCCGAGGCGTGCAGATGGACGGCTCCATGGCGCTCGGACAGGTGGTGCACGACGGTGTTGACGGCCCTCTGCCGCCGGGCGAGGGGCCGGGCGAGCACCCCGGGCAGCCCGAGCATCGTCCCGGGGTCGGGCAGACAGGCGGTGAGCAGCACCGCCCCGCGCTCCCGGAGCGCCCCGTAGACCGTGTCGAGGCGGGCGGCGACGGCGTGGATGTCGAAGGTGCGGCGGAGGGTGTCGTTGACGCCGACGACGACGGAGGCGAGGTCCGGGCTGAGGTCGAGCGCGGCGGGCAGCTGCCGCTCCAGGACGTCGCGCGTCTGGGAGCCGCTGACCGCCAGGTTGACGAACTCCGCGTCCGGCCCGGCGCCCGGCACGCCGTCCGCGCCGAGCCCTTCGGCGAGCAGCGCGGCCCAGCCCCGCCAGCCGCCTTCGACCCGGTCGCCCACGCCCTCGGTGAGGGAGTCACCGAGGGCCACGAATCGCCGGGCTCTCATCCCACGCCCTCCCGGACCGGGCTCCCGGCGGTCGCGTCGTGCGCGGAGAGGAAGGCGTCCACCGCGCTCTGCCAGCCGAAGCACTCGGCACGCGCGCGTGCCGCCTCCCTGCGCTCGCCCTCGGACCGGTCCAGCAGCAGTTCGACGGCGTCGGCGAAGGACGCCCCGTGGTCGGCCGCCGTGGCGCCGGCCGAGCCGATGACCTCCGGCAGCGCGGAGGAGGAGCTGGCCACCACGGGCGTACCGCAGGCCATGGCCTCCAGAGCGGCCAGCCCGAACGTCTCGGCGGGCCCGGGGGCCAGGGCCACGTCGGCGGAGGCCTGGAGCGCGCCCAGCGTCTCGCGGTCGCCCACGTGGCCCAGGAAGGTCACCGGCAGCCCCTCGGCCCGCTGTTCGAGCCTGCCGCGCAGCGGGCCGTCCCCGGCGACGACGAGCACGGCCCGCCGCCCGCGCCGCAGCAGCGCCTCCAGGGCGTCGACGGCCGTGCCGGGCCGCTTCTCCACGGACAGCCGGGAGCACATCACCAGCAGGACCTCGTCCCCGCGCGCGTGCCGCTCCCGCAGCCCCCGGTCGCGCAGGCCGGGGCGGCGTCCCACGAGGTCGACGCCCAGGGGTGCCCGGACGACGTTGCGCGCACCGATCCGCACGAACTCCCGTTCGGCGAACTCGGTGGTGCACACCACCCGCGCGTAGGTGTGGGCGGTACGGACGTTGAGGGCGTCCGAGGCCCGTCGGACCATGCCCTCGGAGAGCCCCCAGGTCCGCAGCACCCCGTCGGCGGTCTCGTGCGAGACCATCACCGCGGGCACCCTGGCCCGCCGCGCCCACTTCCCCGTCCAGCGCAGCGTGGTCCGGTCGGAGACCTCCAGCCGGTCGGGCTCCAGCGACTCCAGGAGGCTTGCCACCCGGCGCCTGTCCATGAGGACCCGGTAGCCGCCGGTGCCCGGCAGCAGCGGTCCGGGCAGGGTGATCACCCGGCCCTGTTCGGTCGCGCGGTCGGTGTACCGCTCCCCTGGCACGACCAGGACCGCCTCGTGCCCGGCCGCCTCGTACCCGCGGCCCAGCTCACGCAGCGCGGTCCGCAGGCCCCCGGAGGAGGGCGCGACGAAGTTGGCGAGCCGTACGATCCGCAGCCCGGTCCGGGCACCGTCCCGCCGTGCCCCCGCGGTGGCCCCGGTCACGCCGCCACCGCCGTCCGTGCCGTCAGCACGTCCGCGTAGTGCCCGATGAGCTGGTCGCCGACGGCCGCCCAGGTGCGCCCCTCCACCATGGCCCGTCCGGCGGCCCCGTAGGCGGCCCGCAGCGCCGGGTCGGCGGCGAGCGACCACACGGCGTCGCGTACGGCGGCCGCGTCGCGCGGCGGGACCAGGAGCCCCGTGCGCCCGTGGGCGACGAGGTCCAGCGGGCCCCCGGCGGCGGGAGCCACCACGGGCACCCCGCTGGCCATGGCCTCCTGCACGGTCTGGCAGAAGGTCTCGTAGGGGCCGGTGTGGGCGAAGACGTCGAGCGAGGCGAAGATCCGCGCGAGTTCGTCGCCGGTACGGCGGCCCAGGAAGACGGCGCCCGGCAGAGTTTCGCGCAGCCCCGGTTCGCTCGGTCCGTCACCCACGACCACGACGCGCACGCCCTCCAGGGCGCACACGCCCGCGAGCAGTTCGATCTGCTTCTCGGGGGCGAGACGGCCGACGTAGCCGACGATCAGCTCACCGTTCGGCGCCAGTGCGCGGCGCAGCGACTCGTCGCGCAGGTCGGGGCGGAACCGGACGGTGTCGACGCCGCGCGGCCACAGCCTGACCCGGGGCACGCCGTGTGCCTCCAGGTCGCGCAGGGCCGCGCCGGACGGGGCGAGGGTGCGGTCGGCGGCGGCGTGCACGGAGCGGATGCGCCGCCAGGCCGCCGCCTCACCGGCGTGGACGTAGGTGCGGGCGTATCCCGCGAGGTCGGTCTGGTAGATGGCGACGGCGGGGACGCCGAGGCGGGCGGCGGCCGCCATGCCGCGCACCCCGAGGACGAAGGGGCTGGCCAGGTGGACGATGTCGGCCCGGTGCTCGACGATCGCCGCGGCGACCCGGCGGCTGGGCAGGGCGACACGGACCTGGGGGTAGCCCGGGAGCGGGAGGGAGGGGACGCGGACGACGGGGCACGGTGCCTGGAGGTCGGCTCCGGCTCCGGTTCCGGTTCCCTGGGCGGTGGCCGGGGCCACGACGAGCGGGGCGTACCCCCGCGCGACGAGGTGCCGCGCGGTCTGCAGGGCGCAGTGGGCCACGCCGTTCACATCGGGGGGAAAGGACTCGGTCACTATGACGACACGCATACCGGTGTTGTCGTCGTGCCGGACGTGGCCGCGTCAACGTGGATCTTTCCGGACGAGGAACGTCCCATGAGCGTTGCGCTGCACACATGTCCAGGTCAGACCGTGTCCATGCCCTCCTGACCTCCGGGTCACGGGGTGTTCACATTGCGGGCATGTCAGGACCGATTCGGCTGCGTACGGCTGTCTGGACCTCGGCCTCCTCGGCCGGGTCGGCGGCGAGCCTGCGGAGCTGGTCGACGACGCGCGCGTCTCCCGTCTCGGCGTGCCGGGCGGCGATCTCGCGGGTGGTCTCCTCGCAGTCCCAGAGGCATTCGACGGCGAAGCCGGCCGCGAAGGAGGGGTCGGTGGCGGCGAGCGCGCGGGCGGCGCGGCCGCGGAGATGGGAGGAGGCGGTCTCCCGGTAGATATGGCGCAGGACGGGCGCGGCGCAGACGATGCCGAGGCGTCCGGCACCGTCGACGAGGGTCCACAGGGTCGGCGCGTCCGGTCCTTCGCCGCGCACGGCCTCGCGCAGCGCGCCGAGCACCAGGTCGCTGTCCTTGACCCCGCCGAGGCAGGCGAGCATGCGTCCGGCGGCGGCGCCCAGGGCGTCCGGCCGGTGCACCCAGCCGCGGGCCCGGTCGACGGCGGCCATGCTGCGCATCCGTTCGAAGGCATCGACGGCGGCCTCCACGACCATCGTCGTGCCGTCGGCCACGGCGCCCTCGATCAGGTCGAGGGCGTCGGGATCGTTGCCGTCGGCGAGGTAGCGCAAGGCGGTGCAGCGGGCGCCGTCGTCGCCCGAGCGGGCGGCGACGAGGATCTCGGGCCGGTCCTCGGGGCCGGCGACGGCGGTCAGACACCGGGCGGCGGGCACATGGAGGACCGCGCCGCGTTCGATGCCCTGCTGGGCCCACTCGAACACGGCCCTGACGCTCCAACCGGGCCGGGGCCCGCTCGGTCGCATCTGCCGCTGCCAGCGGTCGAAACAACCGGTCTCGTGGGCGGTCCGCACGCGGGTGGCGATCGCCTCGCGGGGATCGTCGGCCCACAGCCGCCAGGGCCGGGGTTCGAAGGCGTCACGGACGGCGGCGGCCAGCTCGGCCTCGCCCTCCGGATCGGTGGTGAACCGCGCGAGAACGGGTTCGGCGAGGGAGCGCAGCCCCTCGTCGTCGTCCCTGAGGGCCAGCTCGTCCAGGGCCCAGGCCCAGCTGGTGCCCACGGCGGCGTACCTGCGCAGCAGGTCGAGTGCGTCCCGCCTGCCGTACGAGGCGAGGTGCCCGAGGACCGCGAGGGCCAGCCCGGTGCGCGACTCGTCGGTGTCGAGGATGTCCTCGGCGTCGAAGAGGTGCCGCTCGATCTCGTCGAGGTCACCGCTCAGGTCGAGGTAGAGACGGGCGTAGTACAGGGAGCGGTTCTCCACCTGCCAGTCGTGGCGGGGGTCGCTCAGTACACAGTGGTTCAGTGCCGCGAGCGCCTCGGCCCGCGGGGCGGTGAGCGCGTGCAGCGTGCCGTCGCCGCGGCCCCGCTGGAGCAGGCCGAGCAGCGTACCGCTGGGCGCTATGACCGGTTCGAACATGGGAAACAGCCTCACATCAAGCGTCGACGCAACCGGGGATCCTGCATTACCTGGCCGCGTGACAACACGTCGGAGCGCCCGCCGTCTCTTGCTTGCTGAAGACCATCTTCCTCTGCCTCTCGTCGGTGGCCCATGCGGACCGCGTCACGGCCCACGCGGTGCGGCAACACCTGCCCAGCCATCATGTCCGTGAATCACGACGTCATGATGACCCGGCGGTTCTCGCTGCCGCGACCGAAATATCCGGCGGCCCCGTACCGCCTCCCCCGTCTTTCGTGTTGCGCCTGGTCAGAACATGTTGATCAGTGTGCTGCGAACAGTTCGAGCAGTTCCATCTTTCCGAACATGCGTGCGGTGTCGACCGCGTTCGGCGTACCCGAGGCCGGGTCGGCCCCGGCCTCCAGGAGGACCCGGATGACGCTCTCCTCCCCCTTGAAGACCGCCCCGGCGAGGGGAGTCTGACCGCGGTCGTTGACCCGGTCGGCCTCCCCGCCACGGGCCAGCAGGGCCCGTACGGCGTCGGCGTGGCCGTGGTACGCGGCGAGCATCACGAGCGAGTCGCCGCGGTCGTTGGTGAGGTCGGCCGGCACACCCGCGTCGACGTACGCCACGAGCGCCTCGGTCTCGCCCCTCCGGGCCAGATCGAAGATCCTGGTCGCCAGCTCCACGACCTCGGGGTCGGGGGCTTCGCTCATCGCCGGGACCACCTCTCACTTACACACTTCGAGCCGAACGGGTGAATCGTCAGGGTACTGGCTCGACGCGCACATCAGTGGACGGAGCCGAGGCAAAGATCACACCGAGTCCCGTCGCGCGCAACAGCCCAGCTCGGACGGCCGAGCCTTGATTCGACCATCGGGGCGAAATCTTCGGAATTTCACCCGTATGCACCTTTTATCGTATGGATACATCCTGTGACCCTGGAAGAACTCATGGTGACTGTCCCCATCAACCAGGAGAGCCCAAATGATCCTGAACATCTCAGGCGTCGTCCTGCTCGGCGTCATCGTCTTCCTGTTCTTCCGCAAGGACGGCCTGAAGGCGTCGCACTGCATCGTCGTGACGCTCTTCGGCTTCTACCTCGCCAGCACGGGCATCGCCCCGAGCATCACAGCGGGCGGCGAGAGCCTCGCGAGCCTCCTCGGCGGGATCAAGTTCTGACCCCGCCCCCATCCGCACGCACCCTCAGGAGACAGCCGTGGCCCGGGTCCCCCTCCCCCGCATTCTGAGCACCGGTGGCGCGCACCTCGCCAGGAGCCGGGAGCTGGCCCGGACCGCGGCCGACGGCGCCACCGACGTCCTCCACCCACTGATCACGATCACGCGTGGACTGCGCCGGCTGGTCGCCGCCGGGCGCCGCAGATGGGCAGAGACCCCGAAGGACCGTCGCGGGTCGCTGCTCTTCCTGGCGGCCTCGATCGTCCTGGTCGTGACCCTGGTGCCGTACGGCCCGCTGCTCGCCGTCATCGCCCTGATGGCGGCGGCAGCCTGGGCGGGCCGCGAGGGCGCCGTCGCCGAGCCGGCCGGCCCCGACGAATCGCAGACCCAGCGCCTGCGGTCCCTCTACGAGGCCCTGGTCCCCTACTTCTCGGCCGCCGAGGACCCCGAGCCGCTCTACGCGCACGGCGGCGCCTGGGACAAGGCCTTCCCCACCTACGCGTTCGACGGCACCGGCCGCGTCTGCCATCTGCTGATCCGCTACCCGGCGTACTTCACGGACGGCGAGGCGGAGTCCCGCGGGCGCGTCGAGCAGCTGCTGCACACCAAGGCGGGCCGCGGCCGCGAGTACCGCTTCAGCTGGGACGAGGAGGGCAACGAGCTCACCGTCGCCGTCCTCCCCCCGCTCGCCACCGACATCACCGCCCAGCGCTTCGTGACGGCACCGGGCGAGACGGTCCTCGGCTTCACCGACGAGACCCAGGTCCAGCGCACCCTCCCCCTCTCCTCCGGGGAGGAGCAGCGGGATGTGCCGCCGGTCGTCTGGCGCACCGGCGTCCGGTCCACCGAACCGCATCTGCTGGCCGTCGGCGAGCCCGGCAGCGGCACCACGACCCTGCTCCGCTCGATCGCCCTCCAGGCGCTCCAGCACGGTGACGTCGTCATCGTCGAGGGCGGCGGCAGCGGCGAGTACGCGTGCCTGACCGGCCGCGACGGGGTGCTCGCGGTGGAGAGCGGGCTCTCCGGCGCCCTGGCGAGCCTGGAATGGGCGTCCCAGGAGACGGAGCGCCGGCTGATCGCGCAGAACCGCGCCCGCCAGGCGGGCCAGCCACCGCCGGACGACATCCGCCGGCCCCTCTGGCTCCTCCTCGACCGCCCGAGCGTGCTCTCCCACCTCGCCGCGGCGGAGGGCCGGCCCGACCCGCAGTCCCTCCTCCAGATCCCCCTCAGACACGGCCGCGCGGTCGACGTCGCCGTCGTGATCACCGAACAGTTCGACCACCTGGACTCCCTCACGGACGCCGTACGTCAGCACACGCGCGCGCGTGTCGTCCTCGGCCCCGCCTCCCCCGAGCAGGTGGAGACGGTGCTCGGCGCCGCGCCCCCCACCACGCCGACCCCGGACATGCCCCCGGGCCGCGGCTACGCCCGCCTGGGCCCGGCCCCCGCGCTTCGCCTCCAGGTCCCCACCACCCCGGACCCCTACGACGACACCACCCCGGAGCCCCACCGCCAGGCGGTGCTCGACCTGCTCCCGCCCCACACACCCTCACCGGACACGTTCACGAAAGCGGCCCCGGCGGAGACGTGAGACCCCCCGCGGTCAGTCGTGCGGGCGGCACGGGTGGGCGCGCGGCGGCACCCGGCGAGCGCCGGGGCCCGGCGACCGCCGCCGCACACCACTCACCCGCCCTCACGCCACGAACGTCCGCGGCCCCTCGCCCCCGCCGGGCGCCCCGTCCCGCACCAACCGGGCCGCCGCCGCCAACCGCGCCGCCGCCTCCTCGGCCACCGCTCCGCCCACCGTGAACGGCAGCCGCACATACCCCTCGAAGGCCCCGTCCACCCCGAACCGGGGCCCGGACGGCACCCGGACCCCCACCCGCTCACCCACCTCGGCGAGCCGCGACCCCGACAGCCCCCCGGTGCGCACCCACAGCGTCAGCCCGCCCCGGGGCTCCGAGAACTCCCAGTCCGGCAACTCCCGCCGCACCGCGGCCACCAGGGCGTCCCGGTTCTCCCGGGCCTGCTCCCGCCGCACCCCCACGGCCTGCGCCCAACCCCCCGTGCTCATCAGCCAGTTCACGGCGAGCTGCTCCAACACCGGCGTCCCCAGGTCCGCGTACGCCCGGGCCGCGACCAGACTCCGGATCACATCCGGCGCCGCCCGCACCCACCCGATCCGCATCCCCGCCCAGAACGCCTTGCTGGCCGACCCGACCGTGATCACCGTCGACCCCGCCGGATCGAACGCGCAGACGGGCCGCGGCATCTCCACGTCGTCGTCGAGCCACAGCTCGCTCATCGTCTCGTCGGCGACGAGCACCGTCCCGGCGCCCCGGGCCGCGTCGACGAGCCCGCGCCGCCGGTCCTCGTCCGCGAGCGCCCCGGTCGGGTTGTGGAAGTCGGCGACGACATACGCCAGTCGGGGCGCCGCGTCCCGCAGCACCTGCCGCCACCGGTCCATGTCCCACCCGGCGAGCCCGTCCGCCATGGCGACCGGCACCAGCCGCGCCCCCGCCTCCCGCATCAGCTGGAGGATGTTGGCGTACGACGGCGACTCCACCGCGATCCGCTCACCGCGCCCCGCGAAGAGATGGCAGATGGCGTCCATGGCGCCCATCGCGCCGGTGGTCACCATGATCTGCTCGGGCATCGTCGGGATGCCGCGCGCCGTGTACCGGTCGGCGAGCATGGAGCGCAGGGCGGGCAGTCCGGCCGGGTAGTCGCCGTGCGTGTGGGCGTAGGGCGGCAGTTCCTCCAACGCGCCCCGCACGGCCCGGGTGAGCCACGGCTCGGGCGCGGGCAGGGCGGCGCAGCCCAGGTCGATCATCGAACCGAGCGCCTCGGGCGGCAGCGGCTCCAGACCACGCGCGGGCAACGGCTTCCCCGCCGGGACGGCCGTCCAACTGCCCGCTCCCCGCCGGGACTCCAGGAACCCCTCGGTGCGCAGCGCCTCGTAGGCCGCCGCGACGGTCGTACGGCTCACGGAGAGGGAGAGCGCCAGCTCCCGCTCGGCGGGCAGCCGGGCGGCGACGGGCACGCGGCCCTCCAGCACCAGCAGACGGATCCCGTCGGCGAGCGCGCGGTAGGCGGGCGGGCGGCGGGTGCCGGGGCCGGCGGGACGCTCCTGCTGCGAGGTGAGCAGCCGCGCGAGCTGCGCCGCGCCGACCGCCGAAGTCCACTGCGCCATGATTCCAGTCCACCTTCCGCGAATTGGCCATGGATGCCATCTCTCTCCAAGCCACAGAGTGTCATGCGTCAGGCCACCGGCACCACCAGGGGGACATCTTGCCCGCACAGCACGAGCCGCAGCACGAGCCACAGACGCACACGGGCCGCCGACTGGTCCAGCTCTACACCGGGCTCGCGCTGTACGGCGCCAGCTCCGCGCTCCTCGTACGCTCGGGCCTCGGCCTGGAGCCGTGGAACGTGCTGCACCAGGGCCTGGCCGAGCTGACCGGGCTGACCATCGGGGTGGTGTCGATCGTCGTGGGCGCGGTGGTGCTGCTCCTGTGGATCCCGCTCCGCCAGCGACCGGGCCTCGGCACGGTCTCCAACGTCTTCGTGGTGGGCATCGCGATGGACGCCACTCTGGCCCTGGTGCCGGAGGCGCACACCATGGCCGTACGGATCCCCCTGCTGGCCGCCGGGATCGTGCTGAACGGCGCGGCGACCGGCCTCTACATCGCGGCCCGCTTCGGCCCGGGCCCGCGCGACGGCCTGATGACGGGGCTGCACCGGCGTACCGGCCGCTCACTGAGGCTGATGCGGACGGCCGTGGAGGTGGCGGTGCTGGCGACCGGCTTCGCCCTCGGCGGCACGGTCGGGCCGGGCACCCTGCTCTACGCCCTCTGCATCGGCCCGCTCGCCCAGTTCTTCCTGCGGGTGTTCGCCGTGCCCTCGGCATCCGGCAGCACGGTCGTTGCCACCACCGGTCCATCGAAGCGAGCCATACTGCCCGGGTGACCGCCCTCGTACGCCACCCCTACCTCGACCATCCGGGCCCGATCGCCTTCGCCCACCGGGGCGGGGCTGCCGACGGCCTGGAGAACACCATGGCCCAGTTCCGGCGGGCGGTGGAGTCGGGCTACCGCTACATCGAGACCGACGTCCACGCCTCGCGCGACGGCAGGCTCGTCGCCTTCCACGACGCGACCCTGGACCGGATGACCGACGGCGCGGGCCGGATAGCCGACCTGATGTGGAAGGAGATCAGCCACGCGCGCGTGGCGGGCGTCGAGCCCGTCCCCCTCTTCGAGGAGCTGCTCGAAGAGTTCCCCGACGTCCGCTGGAACATCGACGTCAAGGCGGAGCCCGCGCTGCACCCGCTGCTCAATCTGATCGCCCGGACCGAGTCCTGGGACCGGGTCTGCGTCGGTTCCTTCTCCGAGTCCCGGGTGGCCCGCGCACGGCGGCTCGCCGGTCCGCGCCTGGCCACCTCGTACGGCACGAGCGGTGTGCTGGGGCTGCGGCTGCGGTCGTGGGGCGCCCCCGCCACGGTCCGCCGCTCGGCGGTCGCCGCACAGGTGCCCGAGTCGCACGCCGGGGTGCCCGTGGTCGACCACCGGTTCGTGCGCGCGGCCCACGCGCGCGGGCTCCAGGTGCACGTCTGGACCGTGAACGAACCGCAACGCATGCACCGCCTCCTGGACCTGGGCGTCGATGGCATCATGACCGATCACATCGACACGCTGCGCGAGGTGCTGGAGGACCGGGGTACCTGGGTCTGACCTCCTCGCGCGGCCCGTTCACGGGGAAGCGAGGGGCACGGGTGGGCACCGACACCGTGCGGACGGACGCGGCCGACGACGCCGCGGGCAGACGGCGCGAACAGCGCGGCTGGTACTTCTACGACTGGGCCTGCTCCGTCTACTCGACCAGCGTCCTGACCGTGTTCCTCGGTCCCTATCTGACCGAGGTCGCCAAGTCCGCCGCCGACCCGGACGGCTACGTCCATCCGCTGGGCATACCGGTCCGCGCCGGTTCCTTCTTCGCGTACTCGGTGTCCCTGTCGGTGATCGTCGCCGTGGTGATCATGCCGCTGGTGGGCGCGGCCGCCGACCGCACGGGCCGCAAGAAGCCCCTGCTGGCCGCGACCGCCTACGTCGGCGCCACCGCGACCGCGGGCATGTTCTTCCTGGACGGCGACCGCTATCTGCTCGGCGGCGTCCTGCTGGTCGTCGCGAACGCGGCGCAGTCCGTCGCGATGATGCTCTACAACTCCTACCTGCCCCAGATCGCCCCGCCCGAGGAACGCGACGCCGTCTCCTCCCGCGGCTGGGCCTTCGGCTACGCGGCCGGCTCCCTGGTCCTGGTCGCGAACCTGATCCTCTTCACCGCCCACGACTCCTTCGGCATCTCCGAGGGCATGGCCGTCCGCATCTGTCTGGCCTCGGCGGGCCTGTGGTGGGGCGCCTTCACCCTGATCCCACTCAAGCGCCTGCGCGACCGGCGCCGCCCGGCCGGCGAGTCCGCGGGCGCGGAGGGGGCGACGTCCCCGGGGCTGCGTCAACTCGCCGCCACCGTCCGTGACATGCGGCGCCACCCGCTGACCCTGAGCTTCCTCCTCGCCTACCTCGTCTACAACGACGGCATCCAGACGGTGATCTCCCAGGCCTCGGTGTACGGCTCCGAGGAACTCGACCTGGAGCAGTCCACGCTCATCGTGGCGGTTCTGCTGGTGCAGGTCCTGGCGGTGGGCGGCGCCCTCGGCATGGGCCGTCTCTCCCGCCGCTACGGCGCCAAGCGCACGATCCTCGGCTCCCTGGTCGCCTGGACACTGATCCTCACCGCCGGCTACTTCCTCCCGGCGAGCGCCCCGCTGTGGTTCTTCGTCCTCGCCTCGGGCATCGGCCTGGTCCTCGGCGGCAGCCAGGCCCTGTCCCGCTCCCTCTTCTCCCACCTCGTCCCGCCCGGAAAGGAGGCGGAGTACTTCGCCGCGTACGAGATGAGCGACCGCGGCATGAGCTGGCTGGGCCCGCTGCTGTTCGGCGTGACCTACCAGCTGACCGGAAGTTATCGGGACGCGATCATCTCGCTGGTGGCCTTCTTCGTCCTGGGATTCGCCCTGCTCGCGAGGGTTCCGGTGCGCCGGGCGATCGGCGACGCGGGCAACCCGGTGCCGGACAGGATTTAGCGCCGGAAGCGAAAGGGCTGTAGTGTACGCGTTTGGCCTGCCAGGCGTACCGTTACTGCGCGTCAAAGATGCCGAAACGCTGGGTGACATCTGCTGTCAGATGTGACAAACCGGGCGCGGGTGGGTACAACAAGGGCGGCTACGACTGGCGACGCATGACCCGGAACGGGACACGGAACGGGAATCTTTACCGCCGACCGGACGTTGACCGGATGACGACGACAGCGACACCTGTCCTGTGGGCGACAAGCCCGGGAGGCACGATTCATGAGTGAGCGAGCTCTTCGCGGCACGCGCCTCGTGGTGACCAGCTACGAGACGGACCGCGGCATCGACTTGGCTCCGCGCCAGGCCGTGGAGTACGCATGCGAGAAGGGGCACCGCTTCGAGATGCCCTTCTCGGTCGAGGCGGAGATTCCGCCGGAGTGGGAGTGCAAGGTCTGCGGGGCCCAGGCACTCCTCGTGGACGGCGACGGCCCTGAGGAAAAGAAGGCCAAGCCCGCGCGTACGCATTGGGACATGCTGATGGAGCGGCGCACCCGTGAGGAACTCGAAGAGGTCCTCGAAGAGCGCCTGGCGGTTCTCCGCTCCGGCGCGATGAACATCGCGGTACATCCGCGAGACAGCCGCAAGTCCGCGTAGCCCCTCCGGGGGCCGGGCGGACAACACAGCGCAACCGATGACCGCGGGCGCCGTACGAACATGTACGGCGCCCGCGGTCTTTGTCATGCGTGGTCGGGTGCGGGTGAGTGAGGGCTGGTCGCGCAGTTCCCCGCGCCCCTGAAGGCCTACGGCCTTTCGGGCCGAAAAAGCACGGGGCGCAGCCCCTGCTTTTTCAGGGGCGCGGGGAACTGCGCGACCAGCCCCCACCGAACGGACGCCTGGGGGTCGAAGGGGCGCAGCCCCTGGAGGAAGGGACGGGTAGGGGCGGCGGGGGCGAGAAAACCCGTCAGCGGTCCAGCGGCGGATAGGGCCCGGCCGACGGCGCGTCGTCCCTGATCACCTCACCCTGCACGACCTTCCCGTCGGGCCGATGCATACGCGCCTGCTGAAACGCGTCCCCGAAACTCCCCGCCCCGGCCTCACGGATCTTCCGCTCGAAGGTCCGCTCCGTATACCGCCCCAACGCCTTCTGCACCGGCGGAATCAGCAGCACCAGCCCCACCACGTCCGAGACCAGCCCCGGCAGCATCAGCAGCAGACCCCCCAGCATCAGGAAGCCGTTGCCCTCGCTCTTCCCGGAGCCCGACCCGGATCCGGACCCGGCCTCGGCCTCGAACGCCCCGCCCTGCTGCTGTTGCAGCGTCTCGGACAGTGCCCGGAACGCCCGCCGCCCGGCTCGCTTGACCACCGCCGAGCCGCCGACGAACCCGGCGACGAGCAGCAGGAAGACCGCGAACCCGCCGGCCGCGCCCGCGACCACCGTGAGCAGCCAGATCTCCAGCACCAGCCACGCGGCGACACCCAGCGGCAGAAACGTGCGCAGCCGGGAACGCCGGGGCCGGGCAGGGTGGGTCGAGGACGGAACGCCAGTCGTCATGCTCCCAGTGTGCCTGGCCCGGGCTCAGCACGGGATAAGGGGATGATCAGACCTTCTTGTCGTCCGGTCCCGGCGCCCCGTCGTTCCGTCCCAGCTTGTCGTCCCGCCCCAGGACCTTGCCGACCCGCTCCCCCACACCCCACGCCGTGACCCGCCACAGCGCCTCGACGAGGATGTCCCGGCTCATCTTGGAGTCGCCCAGCTCGCGCTCCACGAAGGTGATGGGCACCTCGACGACGTGGTAGCCCGCCTTGATCGCGCGGCGGGCGAGGTCGACCTGGAAGCAGTACCCCTGGGAGGCGACCTCGTCGAGGCCCAGCCCTTCGAGGGTCTCGCGGCGGAACGCCCGGTAGCCGCCGGTGACGTCACGGACGGGGACGTCGAGCAGCACTCGGGAGTAGAGGCTGCCGCCGCGGGAGATGAACTCGCGGGACTTGGGCCAGTTCACCACGCGCCCGCCCGGCACCCAGCGGGAGCCGAGGACGAGGTCGGCGCCCTTGAGCGCGGTGAGCAGCCGGGGCAGTTCCTCGGGCTGGTGGGAGCCGTCGGCGTCCATCTCGATGAGGACGCCGTAGCCGTTCTCCATGCCCCAGCGGAAACCCGCGAGATAGGCCGCGCCGAGTCCTTCCTTGCCCTTGCGGTGCAGCACCTGGACCTGTTCGTCCTCGACGGCCAGCTCGTCGGCGAGCTTGCCGGTGCCGTCGGGGCTGTTGTCGTCGGCCACCAGGACGTGCGCGTCGGGAACGGCCTTGCGCACCCGGCCCACGATCGCCTTGATGTTCTCCGCCTCGTTGTAGGTCGGGATGATCACCAAGGCAGTGCCGAGCGGGCCGAACCGCCTCTCCTGGCCTTGAGCCGCGAGGGTCCCGTCGCCGTCGTTCACTGCTGCCCCTTCAAGTCCTCCGTACGCAGGGGACCACCATAGTGGCCACGGCCTGCGATGGAGTGTCGACCGGTGTCCAGAGGGGTGCCGATTCAACAGGGGGTGTGCGGGAGCGCGCTCTGCGTAGCCTGTGCGCGGCCTTGGAAGATCTCGCCCGCCCCGGCACCGGGCAGCGGAGCGGGGAGACCACTGCGGATGGGGGCCCGACGCCCTTCGGGCCGACCTGGGGCCCGCTGGCTGCGGGTCGACCGAAAGCCGTTGTCTACTGAGCGTCCGGGCCCCACCCGGGTCGCACCTACCCGACCGGGCCGGAACGTTCCCTCGCCGGAGCGCGAACCCTGGGCCTGGCTCCCAGCGGTGGTGCGCCGGTGCGGCACACCGCCCCTGACCCAGCGGCGCTTCGACGACCGCGCGGAAGTTCCCCGGTCGGACGTCCGGTGGTGGACCCGGCAGAACCTACCCGCCCCCTGCCGTCAACTGTCAACCGCCGCCTGACCTGCGGCGATATCCTCAAATACCTGGTCGGCGGGGAGGATCCGCAGGTCGCGCGGCGCGCCGGCGGGCCATGATCGGCTTCCTGCCGTCCCGGGAGATCACTCGCCCGGCCGTACGAAGACCGTGCGCCCGGCCACCACGGTCCGCAGACAGACGGGCAGGTCGGAGCCGGGGCTCAGGTCGGGCAGGCCGGGGGTGCCGGAACGGGGGTCGGTGGACCAGCGGGCGACGCGGTCGTCGGGGGCCTGGACGACGAGTTCGCCGGTGCGCCACACCGCGTAGTCCGCGGGGGCGCCCGGGACGAGGACGCCCGCGTCGTCGCGTCCGATCGCCCGCCAGCCGCCCCGTGTGTGCGCCGTGAACGCGGCGCGCACGGAGATCCGGTGCTCCGGCGTGCGGTGGAACGCGGCCGCGCGGACGGTGCCCCAGGGGTCGAGGGCCGTGACCGGGCTGTCGGAACCGAAAGCCAGGGGCACACCGGCGCGCAGCAGGGCCGCGAACGGGTTCAGGGTGCGGGCACGGTCGACGCCCAGCCGCTGGGCGTACATGCCCTCCTCCCCGCCCCACAGCGCGTCGAACGCGGGCTGGACGGAGGCGGTGAGACCGAGTTCGGCGAAGGCGGCGACGGTGTCCGGGGTGAGCATCTCGGCGTGCTCGACGCGATGCCGGGCCGCCTTCACCCGGGCCGGGCCGACCTTCTCGGCCGCCGCGCGCACGCCTTCCACCACGGAGGCCACCGCGGCGTCCCCGATGGCGTGGAAGCCCGCCTGGAGACCCGCCTCGGTACAGGCGACCACATGGGCGGCGACGGCGTCGGCGTCCAGGTAGGTCGTGCCGGTGTGGGCGGCGTCGGCGTACGGCTCGTGCAGGCACGCGGTGTGCGAGCCGAGGGCGCCGTCGACGAAGAGGTCCCCGGCGGCACCGACCGCGCCGAGGGCGCGCGCCTTCTCGACGTCGCGCTCCGCCCAGTAGCCGACCACGCGCGGGCCGGGCTCCTCGGCGGAGAGCCGCAGCAGATCGGTGAAGTCGGCCTCGGAGGAGATCTCGGGGCCCGCGCACTCGTGGACCGAGCCGATGCCGAGCGAGGCGGCGTGGGCGAGGGCGGCGCGCTGGGCCTCGGTGCGCTGGGCGGGGGTGATGGCGCCGAGGGCGGTGGCGCGTACGGCGTGGTGGGCGTCGCGGGTGAGCGGGCCGTCCTCGACGGCACCGACGCCCGGGACCAGGTCCAGCAGGGCGGTGGTGACGACCGCGGAGTGGACGTCGATCCGGCTCAGGTAGAGCGGGCGGCCGCCGGTGGCCTCGTCGAGTTCGGCGCGGGTCGGGGGGCGGCCCCCGGGCCAGCGGGCGGCGTCCCAGCCGTGGCCGAGGAGGACGCGGTCGGAGGGGCGGGCGGCAGCGAATTCCCGTACGAGAACGAGCGCGGCCTCCAGGGAGGGGGCGGCGGAGAGGTCGAGCCCGGTGAGCGCGAGGCCGGTGGCGGTGGTGTGCACATGGGCGTCGGTGAAGGCCGGGGTGACCAGGGCACCTTCGAGGTCGACCACCTCGTCGACGCCGGCCGCGAAGGCGTCGGCGGCACCCTCGGAGCCGACCCAGGCGACCTGGCCGTGCTCCACGACCATCGCGGTGGCGAACGGGTCGGCGGGGCTGTGGACTTCTCCACCGCGGAGCAGGACGGTCTTCGACGGGGCGGCGCGATCACTCATGGGGACAGTCTCGCGTGTGCGAGGTGCCGCGATGCACGTGGGCCGCGGTTTCCGGGTACCCGGCGCTGTCGGCTGTGCCCACCCTCCCCCGCTCTCGGCTTCGCTCGAGCGGGAGGTGCCCCCATCGCCCTGCGGAACGATTGCCCACAGTGGTGAACGGCCGACGGCCTTCCGCCGCCCGCACCGCGCCGCTCAGATCCTCGGGGGCCTCGCCTCGTACGGCGTGGACAGGACGACCGTCGTCCGCGTCGAGACGCCGGCCAGGGACCGGAGCCTCGCCAGCAGTTCCTCCAGTTCGTGCGGGGTCGCCACACGGACCTTGAGGATGTAGTTCTCGTCGCCGGCGACGCTGTGGCAGGCCTCGATCTCCGGTACGCCCGCGAGGCGTTCGGCGATGTCGTCGGGGGCGCTGGGGTCGAACGGTTTGACCGAGATGAACGCGGTCATCGGCAGCCCGACGGCCTCCGGGTCGACGACCGCGGCGTAGCCCCGGATGACGCCACGCTGCTCGAGTCGGCGCACACGCTGATGCACCGCCGACGTGGACAGGCCCGTGGCCTTGCCCAGGTCGGTGTAGCTCATCCGCCCGTCCGCGACGAGCAGCTGCACGATCTGTCGGTCCAGCTCCTCCATGGCGCAAGAACCTACAGGGCGGTTGATCTCCTCCGGTACCTGAGCGGCGCAGGTCATGCCCGGTTCGTGATGTGCCTGAGAGCCGACTGTGAGCCATACGGGTGACAGCCGGACCATGTGGGGCACCTGCGAGCGGCATGTGACGAAGACCACAGCACCCGAACAGGCTTCGTGATGATCTCGTGATTACCTCCGAGACGGGACGGGAAGTGCTTGCTGTGGTCGAGGCCGCAGTGCCGTCACGGCCCAGCCCGAGGGGGAGAATCCCATGCAGAGTCTTAAGCGCCCTGGTCGTACCGCACCCAAGCGGCTCCAGGCGGTCGTCGAGCCCGAGCCGGAGGGCGTCGAACCGGACGACGAGTTCGACGCGTACGACACCTTCGAGATGTACCGGGTGATCTGCCCGGACTGCGCTCAGCCCATCGCGCTGCTGTCCGAGGAGGACAGCCTGCCCGAGCACGCGCGCGTCCTGTCGCCGTGGAACCCGTTCGGGCTCACGGCCTGCGCCGGCACCGGCCGTTCGGCTAGCGAGGCCCGCTCGGCGGACGAGTCCGTGGAGCCGCAGGAGCAGGAGACCGCGCTTCTGCTGACGCTCCCTCAGGGCCTCGACTGGCGGACCCAGCCCTTCTCGCACGTCGGCGGCCCGGGCTCGCGCCCGATGCGCGTGCCGGTGATGCGGCGTCAGCAGCCCGAGCCGCGCCAGGCCGATCAGCGCCAGGCCGCCTGATTCCGGGCCCGGTCGGGCCCACCACGTCCGTGCCCCGGCGGGCAGGTCCGTCCTGCCCCGTTCGGTTCGGGCGCGAACTCAGACACGATTCCCGAGAACGGTGACCGGCTCGCCCTCGTGCGCGTTGGCCCGGTATGACCCCTACTTTTTCGGTGACCGGGAGTCGGCGTCACATCTACGTGCCGGCTTCGGCAGAATCGCTTCCGCAAGGGTCGGCCCAGCAGCAGGACCCGCCCATCTACCGGGCGTTGATGCGTACATGGGCCGACCGGGGCCGCACTCTGCCGGGGCGTCACGATCCGGAGTGGGTGCGACTGGCGACGCCGCCGAGCGGCCTCGACCAGTTCGGCACCCCCGCGGACCCTTCGCGGCGCCCGACTTCTTCCGTGGTTCGTTCAGCGTGACTCGGGCCCCGCGAGGTGGCGGGCGATGACCATCCGCTGGATCTGATTGGTGCCCTCGACGATCTGGAGCACCTTGGCCTCGCGCATGTATCGCTCGGCGGGGAAGTCCGCGGTGTAGCCGTACCCGCCGAGGATCTGGACGGCGTCCGTGGTGACCTTCATCGCGGCGTCGGTGCACAGCAGCTTCGCCATGGCCGCCTGCTTGGAGAACGGCCTGCCCGCGTCCCGCAGCCGGGCGGCGGAGAGGTAGAGCGCGCGGCCCGCCTCCACCTGCGTCGCCATGTCCGCGAGCATGAAGCGCAGTCCCTGGAAGTCGGAGATCGGCCGACCGAACTGCTGCCGCCCGGTGGCGTAGGCGACCGCTTCGTCCAGTGCCGCCTGGGCCACGCCGATCGCGCAGGCCGCGATGCCGAGCCGCCCGGAGTCGAGCGCGGACAGGGCGATGGCGAAACCCTGGCCTTCCTCGCCGATCCGCCGGCTGTCGGCGACGCGCACCCCGTCGAAGTGGAGCTGCGCGGTGGGTGAGCCCTTCATGCCCATCTTCTTCTCGGGCGCCGCGGCGCTGAGCCCCTCGGCGTCGCCCGGCACCAGGAAGGCCGTGATGCCCCGGGAGCCGGAGCCCTCGCCGCCCGTGCGGGCCATGACCGTGTAGAAGTCCGCGATGCCGCCGTGGGTGATCCAGGCCTTGGTGCCGGTGAGGACCCAGTCGTCACCGTCGCGCACGGCCTTGGTCCGCAGGGACGCGGCGTCCGAGCCGGAGGAGGGCTCGGAGAGGCAGTACGCGCCGAGCAGACGGCCGCCGAGCATCGCCGGCAGGTGCTCGACCTGCTGCTCCTTGGTGCCGTAGTTGGCGAGGGCGTGGCAGGCGAGGGTATGGACACTGACCCCGAGGCCGACGGTGAGCCGGGCCATGGCCAGCTCTTCCAGCGCCTGGAGATAGACCTCGTAGGGCTGGTCGCCGCCGCCGTGTTCCGCGTCGTACGGCAGGCCGAGCAGTCCCGACCCGGAGAGCAGGCCGAAGAGTTCGCGGGGGAAGCGGCCGGCGTCCTCCTCCTCGGCCGCGTGCGGGGCGATCTCCCGCTGTGCGATCTCACGGACGAGCGAGATCAGATCCCGGGCCTCTTCCGTGGGCAGTTGACGGTCCACCGGCTGCGCGGCGCGGTCGGGCATGGCGACGCTCTCCTCCCTGTCGGGCACTGCGGCGGACACGCACCGGGGATGAGGTGGTGCCGCCGGGTCTCACGTGCCACGGCCGATGGTCCTCCTCCGGATCACGGAAGCCGCTGATCAGCGGCGGTGGCGCTTGGAGTATGCCCGATCCGGAGCAGCGAGTCACCAGTTAACGACCGTTCATTAGGACACATTCGAAGACCGCCGCGCTCTAGCCGGAATTGGTCCGAACCATTGACCACAATGGTCTAGTCCTCTACGTTCTCCCCCATCGACGCGACACCGCGTCCACACCCCCCGGCACAGCAGGTCCAGGCAGCACCATCCGTCGCCCAGCTCCCCTCCCCCGGAGTCACGATGCTCAGACCGCACAGCCCCCGCGTCCCCGTCAGGACGCTTGTCGCCGCCACGTGTTGCGCCGCCCTCGGCGGCGGGCTCCTCGCCGGAGCGGGCACCGCGACCGCCACCTCCGCGCAGCCCGCCTCCGCACAGCCCGGCTCCCCGCAGCGCGCTCCCGGCGCGGCACCGTCCAAGGTCGTCGGCTACTTCATCGACTGGGGCATCTACGACCGCAAGTACTACGTCAAGAACATCGAGACGTCCGGCTCGGCGAAGAAGCTCACGCACATCAACTACGCCTTCGGGAACGTCGTCGACGGCAAGTGCGCCCTCGGCGACTCCTGGGCGGACACCGACAAGCCCTTCACCGCCGAGGAGTCCGTGGACGGCGTCGCGGACACCGCGGACCAGCCGCTGAGCGGAAACTTCAACCAGCTGCTCAAGCTGAAGAAGCTGCACCCGAAGCTCAAGATCGTCTGGTCGTTCGGCGGCTGGACCTGGTCCGGCGGCTTCGGCGAGGCAGCGAAGGATCCTGAGGCCTTCGCGAACTCCTGCTACGACCTCGTGGAGAACTCCCGGTGGAAGGAGGTCTTCGACGGCATCGACATCGACTGGGAGTACCCCAACGCCTGCGGCCTGACCTGCGACACCAGTGGCGGCGAGGCCTTCGAGGACCTGATGGCCGCACTGCGCAAACGATTCGGCAAGAAGGAGCTGGTCACCGCGGCCATCACGGCCGACGCCAAGCCCGGCGGCAAGATCGACGCGGCGGACTACGCGGGCGCGGCCAAGTACGTCGACTGGTACAACCCGATGACCTACGACTACTTCGGCTCCTGGGACGCGACCACCGCCCCGCACTCGCCGCTGTACCCGTACCCGGGCATCGCCGACCCGCACTTCAACACCGCCGCCACCATCCAGAAGCTGAAGAGCCTCGGCATCCCGTCCTCCAAGCTGCTGCTCGGCATCGGCTTCTACGGCCGCGGCTGGACCGGCGTCACGCAGTCGGCGCCCGGCGGCACGGCGACCGGCCCGGCGGCGGGTACGTACGAGGCGGGCTACGAGGACTACAAGGTGCTCAAGGAGAAGTGCCCGGCGAACGGGATCGTCGGTGGCACCGCGTACGCCAAGTGCGGTGACGACTGGTGGAGTTACGACACCCCGCGCACCATCAGGGGGAAGATGGCGTACCAGCACGCCCAGGGCCTCGGCGGCACCTTCTTCTGGGAGCTGAGCGGCGACACGGCCGACGGTGAGCTGATCAAGGCGATCAAGTAACCGCCGCGACGGGGGACTCGGGGTGGGGGTCGGTCGGCGGACCCCCACCCCGGGCGCGTTCCCGGGTGGCACGGGCCGTGCGGGCGCTCAGATGTCCCGGCGGGCGGGCTCCGGCGCGAGATACGCCGGGGCGAGTTCCTCGATGGCGCGCAGCGAGCCGCCCAGCATCTTGACGAGCAGGTCGCGCATGGTTTCGCGGGGCAGTTCCGGGCGGTCGATCCAGTCGAGGGTGGCGCCCTCGACCGCGCACACCCAGCCGAACAGGCCCATGCGGGCGACCGGTTCGATGTCGGTCCTGCCGTAGGCGCCCTCGGCGATGGTGGCGACGATCGCCTCGCGGACGCCGTCCCGGATGGCGTGCACCTGGGTGTCGAATCCGACCCCGCCGCTGACGATCGTGCGGTAGGCGGCCTGGTTGTCCTCCGCGTACCGCAGATAGCAGTCTATGGTCCGGTGGACCCGCTCCACGGGCGGCAGTTGGAGTCCGCTCGCCGCGAAGGTGATCAGGTCGGCCACCGAGTCCTCGACGATCGCGAGGTAGTAGCCGCGCTTGGACTTGAAGTAGTAGTAGATCAGTCCCTTGGCCACGTGCGCCTGTCGCGCGATGTCGTCCATCGACAACGTGTCGTACGAGGTGTCGGCGAACAACTTGCGCCCGATGGAGATGAGTTCGGCGCGGCGCGCCAGCGAACGGTCGGTGCCACGAGCCCGCGGCGGCTCGACTCCACGCTGTTGACTGCTATTCAATTTCGGTCCTGGTCTCCAACTGCCAGCGGGACAACCGCAGTATCGCAGACGCTCACCACCAGCTTGTTCGACTCTGATCGACAGAATCGACCGGCGGCTCAGGTCACAGCAGACCCAGCTGGGCCACCAGCATCGCGACGACCACGACCAGGGTCCAGCCCATCACGTGCTCGACGATCTTCGGGCCGTCGTCCTCGGGCCCGCCCGTGCGGGTCCGGACGCGGGTGGCGGTGGCGGAGGTCGCGGTCATGGCAGCTCGCTGGTGTGATCGGTAAGCGGTGGGCTCCCCCCACCGCCGCGTCCACCTTGCCACCGCTTGGGCGGTTCGCGGCCGAGACCTTGGTCACACGTCGGTGCGGCCCCCGGTCGCCCGGGGGCCGCACCGCACGGTCGGCCGTGTCAGCGGATGCCCACCGCAGCGAGCGCCGCGCGCTGGCGGGCCGTGGGCCGCGCCGGGAAGTACAGGTAGCAGACGCCGCCGGTGCCGGAGACGACCTTGCCGGAGGCGTTGTACCGCTTGGTGCGCAACCAGATGTTCTCCCACTCGCGCCGGCGGTAGACCCGGCGCACCGCCTCGTTGGTCGGGGAGTTCGGGTCGTTGGCGATGACGTCGCCGTCGGCGGTGAAGCCGATCACCGTCATCAGGTGCCCGGAGGTGCCGTACCCCGCGCCCGTCAGCTCCTCCGCGAGGAACGACTGGGAGGTGATCACCGGGATGCCCGCCGCGATCAGCGTCTCCAGGTCGGTGAGCGAGCCCAGCCGGGTCACCACGCCCTGCATGTCCTGGTAGGTGGCGGCGTACGCGGCGTTGAAGGGCCAGTTGCCGCAGCCCTCGTACTGGTAGTCGAAGGTGAACCGCGCCGCGTGGCACACCTGCGGGTCCGCGAACGCCGGGTCGACCCAGGCCAGGTCGGCGGCGGTGGGCTTCCGGCCCCAGAACTCTATGACCATCTGCGAGGAGGTGGGGCTGCACCAGGCCTCGCCGCCGTTGTCGTACTCGGGGTACTGGCCCTTGTGCGTCTCCTGCGAGTAGCGCGGGACGTTCAGCTCCCGCGCGATCCCCGGGGTCGAGGCGGGGACGGTGAAGCGGTCGGGGACGTCGGAGCCCATGGCGCCGAGCCGCCAGACCGTGGGGGTGAGCCGGGTGCCGGGCGTGCGGTACAGGGTCAGGCGCAGCCGGTACGAGGCCAGGCGCAGGCCGGTCGCCGGGTCGTCGATCGCGAAGGTGTCCGTCCAGACGCTGCTCCTGCCGTCCTTCTGTCCGTCGACGGAGGTGCGTCTGATGTCCCGGTCACCGGCCGCCCACCGGCCGAGCACGTACCAGGGCGTGTCGGTGCCGTCGGAGTACGTGCCCTGGAGCTCGATCCCGATCCAGGTGCCGTCGGGGGTGTGCGCGTTCCAGGAGGCGACGGCCTCGGTGGCGGGCACCGTGAGCGGGTGGACCGGGGAGGTCCAGGTCGCGTACTCCCAGGCGGCCGTGCGCCCGGTGTGCGGGTCGGTGTAGTCGGCGGTACCGAGCGGGGCGCCGATCACCAGCCCCGGCCGCGTCCCCGCCTTCGCCACGGTGCCCCGGGCACTGCCCGAGCACCAGTCGGTGTACGAGGTCCAGGCGCGGTGGTCGGTGGAGCGTTCCGGTGCTCGTGCGGGGCGGGCGGGGGCTGCGCCCCGGCCGCTCTTGGTGTCCGCGACCGCCTGGCTCGTCGCTCCTGCGGCCGCCGCGGCGGCGGTGGCGACGGCTGCGGTCAGGACGGTCCTGCGGGACGGCTCGGAGAGGCTCGTCATCTGCGGGTGACCCCCAGTGGTCCGGAAGAAACGGTTCAGACGCACGGCTGTTCGCCCACTATGGACGCCGGGGAACGACTTCTGCCAGCACCTCGCACCGCGCCACGCCCGCCAATATTGGTCGACACCAGTGGCGTATCCCGAGGCCGCGCGCACGGTGTTCAATCCCCGTATGCACCTCTCCCCCGCTCCCGAGGACCCCGCCCTCGACCAGCTCGTCGCCCGGCTGCGGCGGCTGCCGCCCTCCTGCGGGCCGGTCCGGCTGGTGGGGGTCGACGGGCACGCCGGTTCCGGGAAGAGCACCTTCGCCGGGCGGCTGGCCGACGCGCTCGGCGGTGCCCCCGTCCTGCACCTGGACGACATCGCCACGCACGAGGAGCTGTTCGCGTGGACGGACCGCCTGCTGGAGCAGGTGATCGAACCGCTGCGCGACGGGCGGAGCGCGCGCTATGCCCCGTACGACTGGCGCGAGCGCCGCTTCGGTCCCGCGCGGGGGCTGCCGAGCGCGCCCGTGGTCGTCGTCGAGGGGGTGGGCGCGGGCCGGCGTGCGTTGCGGCCGCATCTGGCGCTGCTGGTGTGGATGGACATGGCGCGGGAGGATGCCTGGGCGCGGGGGCAGGCGCGGGACGGGGCGGAGCAGAGCGCGTTCTGGGGCGGGTGGGTCAGGGCGGAGCGTCGGCATTTCGCCGAGGATCCATCTCGGCCGTTCGCCGATCTGCTGATTCGGCCGGGAAACAGGGGGTACGAGGTGCTGGCGGGACCTGCGACGACTCCCGGATCGGCACCTCACCTCACTCAGGGTGACGACCCATCCGCAATGTGCTGAACTTGTGAAGACGCCCGTCCGAGAAGTTGCCCGAGTGCTCCAACTCGGCTTGACCGGGGGGCCGTACAGGTCTTACGTTCTGAATGTGCGGTCATTCGATACCGCCCGAATACGCGAAGCCCCCGATTGTTCCCCCGTGATCGGGGGCTTCGTTCTGCCTTTTTCGCGGCTTTCCGGAACTCCTGGGACACCATTCCTTCACGCTCGGTCACCGTCCGCAATGCGCCCCGTCTGCTCCCACCTCGTGGGACGAGGGCTGCGGCACCCTTCGAAGGGCGAGGGACCCGCAGGTACGATGCCCAGGGTGCGACCTTCGGACGGCTGCAGCAGCACACCGGCACAACTCCCGTCCGCGGCACAGCGGTTCGACGAAGGCTGCCGACGGGCACCGGCCCGTTCGGTTTCCAGCGGGGGCACGGTTTGTGGGGGACGTGATGGACTTCGGCTCGCGGGGCCCCGAGGCCCCGGCCGACCTCGCCTGGCTGCGAGGCGTGGACGCCTACACGATGGGCGCCTATCCGCAGGCGGAGGAGGAGTTCCGCGCCGCGGTGCGGATGGATCCGGGGATGGCCGACGGCTGGCTCGGGCTGCACGCGCTGCGGGTGGACACGACGACCGCGCTGCTGAGGATGTTCCGGCACAGGGAGCGCTTCGGGGAGCAGCGCTCCCGGCACCGCCGGACGCTCAACTCCTGGTACTGGCTGGGCTGGTGGGTGCAGCCGGTGCTGGAGAGCCCGCGTGATCTGCTCCTCGCGCACGCCTCGCACTGGCTGGACGGGCGCCATGTGCCCGAGCTGGACCGGGCGCTCGCGGGGCTGCCGCCGGTCGACGCCGACCACCAGGTGCGGTTCCTGCACGCCTGCCGCGCCTATCTGGTCAAGGACTGGGAGCAGCTGGTCCGGCACACCGATCCGCTGCTCGACGATCCCCTGCTCGGGATCGAGGCCGGCCTGTTCGGCGGGATGGCCCGGGTCCGGCTGGAGACGTACGGGCAGGCCGAGCCGCTGCTGTCCGCCGCGCTGATGCGCTGCCGCAGCGAGCAGCCGCAGCGCAAGGAGCTGCGGTACTGGCTGGCCCGCGCCCACGAGGGCACGGGGCGCAGCGCGGCCGCGCTGCCGCTGTACCGGGCCGTGCACCGGGTCGACCCCGCCTTCATGGACACCTCCGCGCGGCTGGCCGCGATCGCCGAGGGGGACGGGTACGACGACGACGCGAGCGACTTCGCCGCGATCGCGCTCGCCGGGATCGGGCAGGACGTGCTCGACGGCGACGGCCTGGAGCCGTTCTTCGACGCCGACGGCCGGGACCTCAAGGTCTCCGATCCCGGGCCGCCGTCGGGCGGGCTGCCTCCCGAGGCCGGCGACGTCTTCGTCCGGGAGAAGTCCGTGGTGCCGGTGGAGCCGCTGTCCCTGCCGGCGGGGCCGACGGATCCGGAGCTGCTGGAGGAGGCGCTGGCGGAGCTGGAGCGGATGGTCGGGCTCGAACCGGTGAAGCGGCAGGTCAAGGCGTTGTCCGCGCAGCTGAACATGGCACGGTTGCGGGCCGGGCAGGGGCTGCCCGTGCAGCCGCCCAAGCGGCACTTCGTCTTCTCCGGGCCGTCGGGGACCGGGAAGACGACCGTGGCGCGAATACTGGGCCGTGTCTTCTACGCGCTCGGGCTGCTGGGCGGCGATCACCTCGTCGAGGCGCAGCGCGCGGATCTCGTGGGCGAGTACCTCGGGCAGACCGCCGTGAAGGCCAACGAGCTGATCGACTCCGCGATCGGCGGTGTGCTGTTCGTGGACGAGGCGTACTCCCTGTCGAACTCCGGGTACGGCAAGGGGGACGCGTACGGGGACGAGGCGCTTCAGGTGCTGCTGAAGCGGGCCGAGGACAACCGGGATCATCTGGTCGTGATCCTGGCCGGCTATCCGGAGGGGATGGACCGGCTGCTGGCCGCGAACCCCGGGCTGTCGTCCCGGTTCACGACGCGGGTGGACTTTCCCTCGTACCGGCCGCTGGAGCTGACCTCCATCGGGGAGGTGCTCGCGGCGGAGAACGGGGACGTGTGGGACGAGGAGGCGCTGGACGAGTTGCGGTCCGTCTCCGGGCATGTGGTGGACCAGGGGTGGATCGACGAGCTCGGGAACGGGCGGTTCCTGCGGACGTTGTACGAGAAGAGCTGTGCGTATCGGGATCTGCGGTTGTCGGGGTATCCGTCGATTCCGACGCGGGACGATCTGTCGACGCTTCGGTTGCCGGATTTGATGCAGGCGTACGGGGAGGTCTTGTCGGGGCGGGGGCCGGGGGAGCCTTCGGCCATGTGAGGTTTTCTCGCCCCCGCCGCCCCTACCCGTCCCATCCTGAAGGGGCTGCGCCCCTTCGACCCCCAGCCGCGGGTCCGGTGGGGCTTCTCGCGCAGTTCCCCGCGCCCCTTTCGGGGGCGCGGAGAACTGCGGGAACGGGGTCCGGGGCGGAGCCCCGAGTTTTTGGCCAAGGGTCGAAGGCGGCGCGCGGCCCCTTCAGCTTGCCAGGGCCTCCTTCGGGGATTCGGCGCCCCTCGGTTCCGTCAGCCGGACCGGCCGGGGCTCGCGGTGGGCCGGGTCTCGGACCTCGCCCACCAGGAGTTCCAGGACGTCCTCCAGGGCCGCGAGGCCCAGCACCTTGCCGGAGGCGTCCGCGACCTGGGCCAGATGGGTGGCGGCCCGCCGCATGACGGTCAGCGCGTCGTCCAGCGGCAGCTCCGCGCGGAGGGTGGTCATGGGGCGCCAGATCTGCTGGGGGACGGCGCGGTCGGAGTCCTCCAGGTCGAGGACGTCCTTGACGTGGAGGTAGCGGCCCATGAAGGCGCCGGTCTCGGCCACCACCGGGAAGCGGGAGTATCCCGTGCGGGCCGTCAGCGCCACCACCTGCGCGGGGGTCACCGAAGGGCCCACCGTCACCAGGGTGTCGCGCTTGAGCAGGACGTCCGTCACCGGGCGGGAGCCCAGCTCCAGCGCGTCCTCCAGGCGCTCCTGCTCCTCGGGGTCGAGCAGCCCGGCCTGACCGGAGTCCTCGACCAGGCGGCCCAGCTGGACGCTGGTGAAGACGGCCTCGACCTCGTCCTTGGGTTCGACGTGGAAGAGCCGCAGGACCACGCGGGCGCAGGCGCCGAGACCGATCGTGACCGGCTTGCACAGCCGCGCGAAGGCCACCAGCGCCGGGCTCAGCCACAGCGCCGTCTTCTCCGGCGCCGCCATCGCGAGGTTCTTCGGCAGCATCTCCCCGATGACGAGGTGGAGGAAGACCACCACGGCGAGCGCGATGACGTAGCCCAGCGGGTGGATCATGCCGTGCGGCAGGTGGATTGCCTCGAAGAGCGGCTCCAGCAGCTTGGCCACGGTCGGCTCGGCGACCGCGCCCAGGGTGAGCGAGCAGACGGTGATGCCGAACTGGGCCGCCGCCATCATCTGCGGCAGGTTCTCCAGGCCGTAGAGGACCTGGCGGGCCCTGGTCGTCCCCAGCGGTTCGATCTGGCTGCGGCGGACCGAGACCAGCGCGAACTCGGCGCCGACGAAGAAGCCGTTGGCGAGCACGAGGAGCAGGGCGAAGAGGAGTTGGAGCACGCTCATCGGGTTGCCTCCACGGCCGAGGCGGGGCCCGTGACGGGGGTGGGCCCCGTGGCGCGGACCGCTCGGGTGACGGGGGTGGTCTCCGTGACGGGAGTGGTGCGGACGAGGCGTACGCGCTCGGCGCGGTAGTGGCCGACCTGGCGCACCGCCAGCCGCCAGCCGGGCAGCTCGGCGCGGTCGCCGGGGGCCGGAATACGGCCGAGCAGGTCGGCGACGAGGCCGGCGACCGTCTCGTACGGGCCCTCCGGGACGTCGAGGCCTATGCGCTGGAGCACATCGACCCGGCAGCTGCCGTCGGCGTCCCAGGCGAGGCGGCCGTCCTCGGGCGGGGCGGCGGCGAGTTCGGGGCGCTCGTGCCTGTCGTGCTCGTCGCGCACCTCGCCGACCAGTTCCTCGACGATGTCCTCCAGGGTCACCACGCCTGCCGTACCGCCGTACTCGTCGACCACGACGGCGATGGGCTGCTCGCTGCGCAGCCGGGCCAGGAGCGGCTGCACCGGAAGCGACTCCGGGACGAGCAGCGGGGCCTTCGCGATACGGCCGACCGGGGTGTGCAGCCGGTCGTGGGCGGGGATCGCGAGGGCGTCCTTGAGGTGGACCATGCCGACGATCTCGTCGATCCGCTCCCGGTAGACGGGAAAGCGGGAGAGGCCGGTGGCGCGGGTCAGGTTGACCACGTCCTCGGCGGTGGCCGAGGACTGCAGGGCGCTGACCTTGACGCGGGGTGTCATCACGTTCTCCGCGGTCAGGTCGCCCAGGGAGAGCGTGCGGACGAAGAGGTCGGCCGTGTCCTGCTCCAGGGCGCCGGCCTGGGCCGAGTGCCGGGCGAGGGAGACCAGTTCGCCCGGGGTGCGGGCAGAGGCCAGCTCGTCGGTGGGCTCGACGCCGAAGGCGCGGACCAGGCGGTTGGCGACCGCGTTGAGGGCGGCGATGACCGGGCGGAAGAGGCGGGAGAAGACGTGCTGGGGGCCCGCGACGAAGCGGGCTACCTGCATGGGCTTCGACACCGCCCAGTTCTTCGGGACCAGCTCGCCGATCACCATCTGCACGGCGGAGGCCAGCAGCATGCCGACGACCACGGACACCCCCGACACGGCGCCTTCGGGTATGCCGATGGCGGTGAAGGGGCCGTGGAGTATCTCCGCGAGCGCCGGTTCGGCGAGCATGCCGACGACGAGGGAGGTGATGGTGATGCCGAGCTGGGTGCCGGAGAGCTGGAAGGACAGCTCCTTGAGCGCGCCCACCACCTTGTGGGCGCGGCGGTCGCCCTCGGCTGCGGCCTTCTCGGCCTCCGGTCGCTCGACCGTGACGAGGCCGAACTCGGCGGCCACGAAGAAGCCGTTGGCGAGGATCAGCAGGAACGCGGCTCCGAGGAGCAGCAAGGGGATGGTCATGCCGCCGCCTCGGTATCTCGGGAGGGGGCGGCGCAGGTACTACAGGACGATCCGTCCATCGCTGGAAGGAGTCACTCCTCGAATAGCAGGGAGCCCCTGCCTTCCGGGGTGGAACGACAGAGGCGGAGGCGCGACGAAAACGCCTCCGCCAACAGATTAATCAAGACAGGGGCCGGTGCGGCAGGGGCGACGGCCCCGAGTCGGCCCTGATCTTCGATCGGGTCGGCCCTGATCTTGGGTCGGGTCAGCCCTGATGCTGCTCGGGCCCGGCGACCGAGCGGGCCTCCACCAGCGCCCTCAGGGTGCGGGCGTCCTCGATGGCGTGCTGCTTGGCGATGCCCGGCTGGATGCCGAGCACGGGCAGGCTGGTGCCGTCGGTGAGGTCGAGGAAGACCCATGGGTCGCCGACCCGCAGGTTCACCTGCACGATCTCGGCCCAGCCCAGCTGCCGCCGCGCGGTGATGTTGACCACGGTCACACCGGAATCGTCGGCGACCACCTTGGGCCGGGAGAGCAGGCACAGCACCCCGGCGAGCATGGCCGCCGTGAAGACGAAGCTGAGGCGCTCCCCGGGGCCGAGCGTGGGCAGCAGCAGCGCGACGACCGTGATGACCACGAAGATCGCGCCCGCGGCCGACAGCAGCACGGCCCGGGTGCGGCCCGGCCGAAAAGTGACGGGCAGGGCGGGGAGGGAGGGCTGGTCCGGCATGGCGTACGACTCCCCGGCCGTCAGAGGCGGCAGGCGTGGATGGCGGTGGTCAGGATGGCCCGGGCGCCGATGTCGTACAGGTCGTCCATGATCCGCTGGGCCTCCTTGGCCGGGACCATCGCCCGGACGGCGACCCAGCCCTCGTTGTGCAGCGGCGAGACGGTCGGGGACTCCAGGCCGGGGGTGAGCGCGACGGCCTTCTCCAGCTGCTCGACCCGGCAGTCGTAGTCCATCATCACGTAGGTCCGGGCGACCAGGACGCCCTGGAGGCGGCGCAGGAACTGCTGCACCTTGGCCTCGTGCTCCGAGGACTCCGAGGAATCCGATGCCGTGTCGGCGCCGACGCGGCGGATGACGACGGCCTCGGACTTCATGATCGGCTCGCCGAAGACCTCCAGGCCCGCGTTGCGCAGGGAGGTGCCGGTCTCGACGACGTCGGCGATGACCTCGGCGACGCCCAGTTCGATGGCGGTCTCGACGGCGCCGTCGAGGTGGACCACCGAGGCGTCGATGCCGTTGTCCGCGAGGTGGCCCGCGACGATGCCCTCGTAGGAGGTGGCGACCGTCTTGCCCTTGAGGTCCGCGACGCCGTTCGCCGTGCCCGGCTTGGAGGCGAAGCGGAAGGTGGAGCGGGCGAAGCCGAGGGGGAGGATCTCCTCGGCGTTGGCGCCGGAGTCGATGAGCAGGTCCCGGCCGGTGATGCCGATGTCGAGACGGCCGGAGGAGACGTAGATCGCGATGTCGCGGGGGCGGAGGTAGAAGAACTCGACCTCGTTGACCGGGTCGACGATCCGCAGCTCCTTGGACTCCCGGCGCTGCTGGTAGCCCGCCTCATGCAGCATCTCCCCCGCAGGGCCGGACAGGGAACCCTTGTTGGGGACGGCGATGCGCAGCATGAGGCGAGCTTCCTTTGCGTGAGAGGTGAGGTGCGGGACGGGCTGGCTTACAGGTGGGCGTACACGTCGTCCAGGGAGATACCGCGGGCGACCATCATCACCTGGACGTGGTACAGCAGCTGCGAGATCTCCTCGGCGGCGGCTTCCTTGCCCTCGTACTCGGCGGCCATCCAGACCTCGGCGGCCTCTTCGACGACCTTCTTGCCGATGGCATGGACGCCCTTCTCGACCAGTTCTGCGGTGCGGGAAGTGGCGGGGTCGCCCTGGGCGGCCTTGTGCTGGAGCTCGGTGAAGAGCTCCTCGAACGTCTTCTTGGACATGGTGAGGTCAGCCTACGCGCAACCGGCCGTGTCTCAGCGCCAGGGTTCAGATACTGAGCGGAGGGTGGCCGCGGTCGCCACCGCCGCCGTCACCGCCTCGTGGCCCTTGTCCTCGTTCGAGCCCTCGATACCGGCGCGGTCCAGGGCCTGCTCCTCGGTGTCGCAGGTCAGTACGCCCATGCCGACGGGGACGCCGGTGTCGACGGAGACCTGGGTCAGGCCCTGGGTGACGCCCTGGCACACGTACTCGAAGTGGGGGGTGCCGCCGCGGATGACGACGCCGAGGGCGACGATCGCGTCGTAGCCGCGGCCGGCCAGGACCTTGGCGACGACGGGGAGTTCCCAGCTGCCGGGCACCCGCAGCAGGGTCGGCTCGGTGATGCCCAGGTCCCGCAGGGCGCGCAGGGCGCCTTCGACGAGGCCGTCCATCACCTTCTCGTGCCACTGGGCCGCGATGACCGCGACGCGCAGGTCGCCGCAGTTGCGTACGGACAGTTCGGGTGCGCCCTTGCCGCTCACGTTGCTCCTTGGTTCTGGATCCCGTACGAGGTGCCGTACGGGCGGTCGTGCCGGTCGATTGCCGGGTTACTGATTACCGCAGGTGGACGTGGTGGTCGCGTCCAGCCAGGGCAGGTCGTGGCCCATCCGGTCCCGCTTGGTGCGCAGGTAGCGGAGGTTGTGCTCGCCCGCGCGGACGGGCATCGGCTCGCGGTCGGTGACGTCGAGGCCGTGCCGGACGAGGGCGTCGGTCTTCTCGGGGTTGTTGGTCATCAGGCGCAGGCTGCGCACGCCCAGGTCCCGCAGGATCTGCGCCCCGGCCCCGTAGTCCCGGGCGTCGGCGGGCAGGCCCAGCTCCAGGTTGGCGTCGAGGGTGTCGCGGCCGAGCTCCTGGAGTTCGTACGCGCGCAGCTTGGACAGCAGTCCGATGCCGCGGCCCTCGTGGCCGCGCAGATAGACGACGACGCCCCGGCCCTCGGTGGCGATGCGTTCGAGGGAGGTCTCCAGCTGGGGGCCGCAGTCGCAGCGCAGCGAGTGGAAGATGTCGCCGGTGAGGCACTCGGAGTGGACGCGGACCAGGACGTCCTCGCCGTCGCCGATCTCGCCGTGGACGAGGGCGACGTGTTCGACGCCGTCGACGGTGGAGCGGTAGCCGTAGGCCGTGAAGTCACCGAAGGCGGTGGGGAGTTGGGTCTTCGCCTCGCGCCGGACGGTGGGCTCGGAGCTGCGGCGGTAGGCGATCAGGTCCTCGATGGAGATGATCGTCAGGCCGTGCTTGCGGGCGAACGGGATCAGCTCGGGCAGGCGCAGCATACGGCCGTCCTCGCCGGCGATCTCGACGATCGCGCCGGCCGGGCGCAGGCCCGCGAGGCGGGCGAGGTCGACGGCGGCCTCGGTGTGGCCGTCGCGCACGAGCACCCCGCCGGAGCGGGCGCGCAGCGGGAAGATGTGGCCGGGGCGGACGAAGTCGCCGGGCTCGGCGGTGCCGCTCGCCAGCAGCTGGAGGGTGGTGGCGCGGTCGGAGGCGGAGATGCCGGTGGTGACGCCGTGCCGGGGGCCCGCGTCGACGGTGACGGTGAAGGCGGTGCGCATGGACTCGGTGTTCTGCTGCACCATCTGCGGCAGTTCGAGCCGGTCCAGCTCGTCCGCCTCCATGGGGGCGCAGATCATGCCCCGGCACTCGCTCATCATGAAGGCGATGATCTCGGGGGTGGCCTTCTCGGCGGCGATGACGAGGTCGCCCTCGTTCTCGCGGTTCTCGTCGTCGACGACCACGACGGGGCGGCCCGCCGCGATGTCGGCGATGGCCTGCTCGACCGGGTCGAGCCCGAAGTCCTCGATGTCGTCGGTGCTGTAGAGGATCGGCGCCGTGGTCATGCCGGGGCTCCTTCCAGAGCGGGCTTGCGCGAGCGCAGCCACCAGTCGCGCATGCCCCACAGGACGAGCGCGCCGTAGATGATGTAGACGAATCCGGAGAACGCGTAACCGTTGGCGAAGTTGAGGGGGACGCCGACGAGGTCCACGAGCAGCCAGGCGAACCAGAACTCGACCATGCCGCGCGCCTGGGCGTACATGGCGACGATGGTGCCGGTGAAGATGTACGCGTCCGGCCAGGGGTCCCAGGACAGGGTCGGGAAGGCGGTGAAGAGGCCGCCGACGGCGAGGGTGCCGAGCACGGCGCCGGCGATCAGGTAGCCGCGCTCGCGCCAGGTGGCGAAGCGGGGGGTGATGGCGCCGTCCGCGGACCGTCCCTTCGTGCGGTTCCACTGCCACCAGCCGTACGCGGCGACGGCCATGACGATGACCTGCTTGCCGGCGCTGCCGGTGAGGTGGCCGACGAAGGCGCCGAAGAGGACGAGGCCGGAGAGGAACTGCACGGGCCAGTTCCAGAGGGAGCGGATCGCGCCGAGGGCGAGGGCGATCAGCCCGAGGACGTTGCCGATCATGTCCGACCAGAGGATCTGCTGGCCGAAGGCCGTGAAGGCGACGGTGTTCAGGGAGTTCACCGTCCCGCTCCCTGGGTGTTCGCGCCGCCCTGGCTGCCCAGCAGGCGCTCGACGTACTTGGCGATGACGTCGACCTCCAGGTTGACCGGGTCGCCGGGCTGCTTGCGGCCGAGCGTGGTCAGGTCGAGCGTGGTCGGGATGAGGCTCACCGTGAAGTAGTCGGGGCCCGCGTCGACGACGGTGAGGCTGATGCCGTCGACGGTGATGGAGCCCTTCTCGACGACGTACCGGGTGAGGTCCGCCGGGAGCGAGATCTTGACGATCTCCCAGTTCTCGGAGGGCTTGCGCTCGATGACCTGGCCCGTGCCGTCGACGTGGCCCTGCACGATGTGCCCGCCGAGGCGATCGCCGACGGCCATCGGGCGTTCGAGGTTGACGCGGGAGCCGACGCCGAGGGCGCCGAGGCTGGAGCGTTCGAGGGTCTCCGCCATGACGTCGGCGGTGAACCAGTCGTCCCCGTGCTCCACGACCGTGAGACAGACACCGTTCACGGCGATGGAGTCGCCGTGCTTCGCGCCCTCGGTGACGACGGCGCCGCGCAGACGGAAGCGGGAGGAGTCGCCGAGATTCTCGACGGCGGTGACCTCACCCAGCTCTTCGACGATTCCGGTGAACACTTCCCGGGTCCTCCTGCCTCGTAGGGCACGGACTCCGGGGCTGTCGAAGACGACAGACAGAGCGGACCGCGGCACAGGGCGACGCCGCGTTGAAGACCCACCCCTGGTGAGGTAGGCCAAAAACAGACGGCGGCGCGCACGAATGCCCGCCCGCCGCGCACTGCCTCCCATCCGGACTTTAACCGTCGGTCCAGGAATTTCACCTGGTCAACCGGCCGCTGGAAGCGACCGGGTCGCGGACTGTAACCGCCGGTTCGGACTTTCACCGACCCCGGAGTGCGCTGCTTCTGGTACATGGCCAGTGTGCCACGCCGGGTAGGCACCCATGCGGGTGAGGGCTGTGGGGTGGCTCACAGGAGGCATCTCTGGACTTCTCCGGCGGGCACCGACGGGTTTCGGCTATCACTGACCAAGGGTCAACTTCCGTCACAACGGCCCCACTCGTGGGCCCCGCGACCCATTGACCTGCTTGGTCTAGTCCTTTTAAAGTCTGCGGTCGCGGTACCCGCCTCGAACGGCCCGGCGGCGGTGACGACGGCCCTTGCCCCGCCGCCGGGTCCCCCGCCCTGCCGACCGGGGCCGCGACACGCAGGCTGGAGGTCGCGGGACGGCAGCCACGCGGGGTGGCGCCGCTCGCCGACGCGAGGGAAACAGCATGACCACGATCCTGGTGACCGGAGGCACCGGCGTCCTCGGGCGCCCCCTCACCGAGCGGCTGCGGGCGGCCGGACACGACGTACGGGTCCTCAGCCGGCACGCCCAGCCGTACGCCGTCGACCTCGTCGCGGGCGGGAGCGGGCTGGACGCGGCCGTGGCGGGGGTGGACACGATCGTGCACTGCGCGACGTCGCCGCGCGGGGGCGACGAGAAGGCGGCGGAGCACCTGATCTCGGCGGCGCGGCGGGCCGGGGTGCGCCATCTCGTCTACATCTCGATCGTCGGGGTGGACCGGGTGCCGCTCGGCTACTACCGGTCCAAGCTGGCGGTCGAGCGGCTGGTCGAGGGGTCCAGGCTGGGCTGGACGATCCTGCGCGCGACCCAGTTCCACGACCTGGTCGTGCTGCTCTTCCAGAGTCTCTCCAAGCCGCCGGTCATGATGCTCCCCGCAGGGGTGAGCGACCAGCCCGTCGCCGTCACCGAGGTCGCGGACCGGCTGGCGGAGCTGGCGGCGGGCGCCCCCGCCGGCCGCGTCGACGACCTGGGCGGCCCGGAGGTCCTCGGCTTCCCCGGGCTGGCCCGCGCCTACCTGTCGGCCACCGGCCGCCGCCGCCCGCTCGTGAACGTCCCGCTGTTCGGCAGGGCCTACCGGGGCTTCCGCGCCGGCGGCCAT
This sequence comes from Streptomyces caniscabiei, assembly GCF_014930365.1. Lineage (GTDB taxonomy): Bacteria > Actinomycetota > Actinomycetes > Streptomycetales > Streptomycetaceae > Streptomyces > Streptomyces caniscabiei. The sequence goes on from NZ_JABXWI010000011.1 coordinate 72,578, forward strand.
CTCGCGCCGACGCACGCCGTGGGCAAGGTGACGTTCGCGCAGTACCTGGAGCAGCGGTTCGGGGCGGCGCCGGGCAAGGGGTGAGGGCGAGGGGTGCCCGGGCTACCGCGCGGGCGAGCCGAACAGGTCGTCCTGGGCCGCCTCCCGGGCCATGAGCAGCGCGCCGCGCAGGACGGCGCTCCCGCCGAGGCCACTGGCCCGCACCTCGGTCGGCAACGGCGACATCGCCTCCAGCCGCCTCCCCACCCTGCCGGCGAGTTGGTCACCGCCGGCCCGGCCGACCTCGCCGCCGAGCACCACACAGCCGGGGTCGAGCACGGCGACGACCGAGGCCACGCCGATGGCCACGCGGTCGGCGAGGGCGTCGAGGAAGGCGGCGTGGGGGGCAGGCGGCGACGAGGCCGCCGCGCCGTGCGTCGCCAGGGCGGTCGCCGTCGCGCGCACGAGTGCCGCCGCGTACGGCTCGTGCGCCGCCGCCTCGGCCGTGAGGCCGTGCGCGGTGGCCAGGGCGACCACCGCCGCCGCGCCGCCGAGGGAGTGGAAGCCGCCCTCGCAGTCGACGGCGGAGGGGACCGTGGCCGTGCCCGGGACGGGGAGGAAGCCGATCTCCCCGGTGCCTCCGGAGGCACCGCGCCGGAGGTGGCCGTCGAGGACCACGGCGGCGCCGGTGCCGAGGCCGAGCCAGAGGAGGACGAAGGTGTCGCGGTCGCGGGCGGCGCCGTCGCGCTGTTCGGCGAGCGCGGCGAGGTTGGTCTCGTTCTCGACGAGGACGCGGGCGGGGAGCCGTTCGCCGAGGGCGGCGACCAGACGGCGATGCCACGCGGGGAGGCCGCTGGAGTCGCGGAGTTCGCCGGTGGCCGGGTCGATCAGGCCGGGGGCGCCGATCGCCACCGTGTGCAGCCGGTCGGCGCCCGCCTCCTTGGCGGTCCGCTCCACCAGCGCGACGGCCTGTTCCACCGCGGGACCCGTGCCGGCGTCGTCCGCGATCGGGACGGACGCCCGCGCCAGCTCCGTACCGATGAGGTCGGCCACCACGACCGAGACCCCCTCGGTGCGCACGTCGAGGGCGGCGAGGTGGGCGCGGTCGGCGACGATGCCGTGGACGCGGGCGTTGGGCCCGCGCCGCTGCTCCCCCGACTCCCCCACGACCTCGATCAGCCCGGCGGCCGTGAGGCGCTCCACGAGGTCGGCGACGCTGGGCCGGGACAGACCGGTGAGCTGCTTCAACTGCCCTGCCGTCAGGGGCCCTTCCTGTTGCAGCAGCCGCAGGGCGAGCCGGTCGTTGATGGCTCGGGCGGTGCTGGGTGATGCGGGCATGGCGGGATCCTCCCAGATAGGCGGCGCCGGGGGGGCGGTTGACCCCGGGGCGCCTGCTCCCCACCCCGCTCCCTATCTATCAGGCAGGGTTCCTGATAGTTTACGTCAGCGCTACGGAGTTGGTTGGGCCGAGGGCATCGGGGCCACCCGGAGGGTCGGGAGCGGGGGCGGTTGAGGATTCAGGGAGGCGGAGAATGAGTGCGGTGTTCTACGAGCAGCGCGAGGTGAGGCGGGCGCGGTACGCCGTGGCGGCCGTGTTCGCGGTGCACGGCGCCGTCACCGGCTCGTTCGCGACCCGCGTGCCGTGGATCCAGGACCACGCGGGGGTCAGCGCGGGCCAACTGGGACTCGCCCTGGCCTTCCCCGCGATCGGGGCCTCGCTGGCGATGCCGCTCGCGGGCCGGATCAGTCACCGGTTCGGCGCCCGTACCGCGCTGCGCGGCCTGCTCTCGCTGTGGACGCTCGCGCTGGTCCTGCCCGCCCTCTCGCCGAACCTCTGGACGCTCTGCCTCGCGCTGTTCGTGTACGGCGCGTCGGCGGGCATGGCGGACGTCGCCATGAACGCGCTCGGCGTCGAGGTCGAGAGCCGCCTCGGCAAGTCGATCATGTCGGGTCTGCACGGCATGTGGAGCGCGGGCGCCCTCGTCGGCTCGGCCGCCGGCACCCTCGCCGCGCACCTCGGGTCCGACGCACGGCTGCACCACGCGCTCGCGGCGGCCGTGCTCACCGCCCTCGGGCTGATCGTCTGCCGGTGGGTGCTGGATCTGCGGCCCACCGAGGACGAGGAGCCGCCGCCCCGGTTCGCGCTGCCGCCGAGGTCGGCCCTGCTGATCGGCGCGGTCGGGTTCTGCGCGGTGTTCGCGGAGGGGGCGGCCCTGGACTGGTCGGCGGTCTATCTGCGGGACCAGTTGGAGACCTCGGCCGGGCTCGCCGCGGCGTGCACCACCGGGTTCATGCTGACCATGGCGGTGGCCCGGCTGGCGGGCGACGCGGTGGTCAACCGCTTCGGCTCGGTCCGCACCGTCCGGGCCAGCGGTGTGCTGGCCGCGGTCGGCGGCGTCCTCATCGTCGTCGCGAACGCGCCGGCGGTCGCGATGACCGGGTTCGCCCTGATGGGCCTCGGCATCGCGGTCGTCGTACCGCTCTGCTTCGCCGCCGCCGGCCGCAGCGGGCCCAACCCCAGCCTGGCCATCGCGGGGGTCGCGACCATCACGTACACCTCCGGGCTCGTGGCGCCGAGCGCGATCGGCGGGCTGGCCCAACTGACCAGCCTGGTCGTCTCGTTCGGCCTGGTGACCGTGCTGGCGTGCGGCCTGGTCGCCTTCGCGGGCGTGCTGCGCACCAGTGACCGCGACCGCCCCCGGGTGTCCCGGCCGAAGGTGACGCTGCCCGGCCCGAAGGCCTGATCCGGCCGCCCGCGACGCCTGGCTCAGCCCCGCGCCAGCTCGTAGGCGTACGCCGGTGAGAACGACCCCGCCCTCCCCCGGCAGCCGTCGGACTCGCCCGGCAGTTTCACCCACAGGTAGGCGTGGACGCGGGGCTCGCCGGTGCTGAGGGTGGGCGGGCGGCCCAGGCCTCGGCCGGCGGGGTCGCACCACTCGCCGTCGGCCGGGGCGCCGTTGCCGTTGCGGCTGGTGTCGATGACGGCGCCGAGGCCGGCGGGAGCGCCGAGGGCGTCGAGGACCCGGCGGGTGTAGGCGATCTCCGCCTCCGTGCTGTTGAAGTTCGACACGTTGCTGAAGACGCCGTCCGAGCCGGCGGGGGCGGCGGCGCCCGCCTGGCGCAGGAGCGCCGCCTGCTGGTGCGGGGCGTTCCACTCCGAGTGCCCGGCGTCGTAGTAGACGCGGGCGGCGGGGTCGGCCGCCTTGACGACCCGGCCCGCGCGGGCGAGCGAGGCGAAGCGGTCGGCGCGGCCGGCGGCGGAGAGACAGTCGGACTGGGCGATCGCGTCCGGCTCCAGGATCACGATGACGTCGTCCGAGCCGAGCCCGGCGGCGAACGCGTCGATCCAGGCGTCGTACGCGTCCAGGTTCGGCGCCCCGCCCTGGGAGGCACCGCCGCAGTCGCGGTCGGGGATCGCATACGCCACGAGGACCGGCACCTCGTCCCGCGCGGCGCCCCCGGCGGCGACGGCCGCGACCCGCGAGGTGACGGCGGCGGGGTCGGGGTCGGTGAACCAGACGGCGGCGGGGCGGTCGGCGATACCGGACTCGATGGCGGCGCCGCGCGGGTCGCCGGGGTGGTCACGGACCCAGTCGAGGACCTGGGAGTCGGGGTGGCGGTACAGCTCGCCGGGGCCGGTGCCGGGTGCCGCCCGCCGGTCGGTCCGCTCGGCCGAGGGCCGCACTCCGGCCTTCACCGAGGGGCCGGGCGCGTCGGAGGGCGACGCGGAGGGCGAGGTGCGCCGTGACGAGGAGCCGTCCGGGGCGGGCCCGGCCTTTCCCATCGGGCCCGATGGGCCGGAAGAGGCGGAGGGGCCGGACTGGCGGCCCCCCGGGGGGCTCGTCAACGGCCGGGCCTCGCCGGCGCCCCTCTCACCGCCCATCGCCGCCACCATGCCGGTGATCGTCCCGACGACGGCCACGAGCGACACCGCGGCCATGAGGGCACCGCGCCTCGCCGCCCGCCGGCGCTCGGCCCGGCGCGCGGCCAGCCGCTGGGCTCGTAAGCCTGACACGTGGTGCTCCCCCCTGCTCCCGGGACCGCGCTCCGTCGGTTTCCCGGTACTTCCCGCCGCGCCCGCGTTACCCCGTTCCGGGGACGCGCCGGGCACGGCGGCACCGCTGTCAGCGTAGGCCTGCGACGCTGCCCCCTATGGCGCAGTGGGAACAATTCACCAATTCCGTGGACTCGGCGGACACCCTGGTGGACGTGGTGGCGGCGGTGGACCGGGCGGACGAGGCGGCCGGGGCCGACGCGGTGGACACGGTCGTCTCCCGTATGCGGGCCCTGGACGCGGTCCTTCCCGAGCGGGACGGGATCGCCGTCTTCAACGGTGTGTACCTCGCCGTCACGGAGGCCGTCGGACGGCGTCTGGACAGCGGTCACTTCCCGGACGCCAAGGCCGCGATCACCCTGGACGTGCTCTTCGCCGAGCGGTATCTGCGGGTCGCCGAGGGCGGCCACGCCCCCGCCTGCTGGCGGCCGCTGCTGCAGTTCCGGCGCCATCCCGGGGTACGGCCGCTGCAGTTCGCCCTCTGCGGCATCAACGCGCACATCGGGCACGACCTCGCGCTGGCCGTCGTGGACACCTGTCGTACGCTCGGCTGCGAACCGGCCGAGCTGGAGGACGAGTTCGAGCAGGTGGGCGACGTCCTCGTGTCGCTGGAGGAACGTATCCGCGAGGAGTTGATGCCGGGTCCGGATCTCCTCCAGATCGCCGATCCGCTGACCCATCTGCTCGGCGCGTGGAGCCTGGAACGCGCCCGTGAGGCCAGCTGGTCGGCCGCCCGCGCGCTGTGGGCGCTGCGTGGGCTGCCCGATCTGGCCGAGGAGTTCGCCCACCGGCTGGACGCGGCGGTGGGCCTCGCGGGCCGCATGCTGCTGACGCCGATGCCCGAGCGGGCCGACTGCCGTCCTCGCGGCTGACCCCCGGCTCGTGCGGCCGGGGGTCCCCCTCGAAACCGCCCTAGTCCTCGGGGAGTTCGACGGGAGCGATCGTGTCGTAGAGGTCTCCCGGGCCGGGATTGGTCGCGTCCGTGGCGCCGCCGAAGTGGTGCATGACGCCCCAGACCGCGTTGAGCGCGGTCTGGATCGCGCCCTCCGCCCAGCCGGCCGTCCAGGAGATGTCGTCGCCGGCGAGGAAGATGCCCCGCTTGTCGTCGGGCAGCCGGTCCTGCATGAAGTGGGTGAACAGGCGCCGCTGGTAGCGGTAGTGGCCGGGCAGGTTCGCCTTGAAGGCGCCCATGAAGTACGGCTCGTTCTCCCAGGAGACGGTCACCGGGTTGCCGATGACGTGGCTGCGGATGTCGACGTTCGGGTAGATCTCGCCGAGCGACTTCAGCATGACCTCCATCCGCTCGTTCGCCGACAGCGGCAGCCACTTCAGGCTGTCGTCGCACCAGGTGTAGGAGAGGCAGATGACGGCGGGCTTGTCCGGGCCGTCGTCGAGGAGATAGGTCCCGCGCGTCATGCGGTCGGTGAGCGTCATCGACATGACGTCCCGGCCGGTGACCTCGTCCTTGTCCAGCCAGAACGGCCGGTCGACGGGCACGAAGAGCTTGCTTGACTCCATGTAGTGGGTCCGCTCGATGGCCGTCCAGTGGTCGATCGGGAAGAGCGAGTCGTCACAGGCGATCTTCGACAGCAGCATCCAGGACTGGGCCGTGAAGACCGCCGCCCGGTACGTCCGGATGTCGCCGTTCGCGTCGGTCACGGTGATCCGGTTGCCGGCGGTCCGCTGCAGCCGGGTCACGGCGGGTCGCGGCTCCCCCTCCGTGTGCAGGGACCTCAGGGACGTCCCGTACGGCCAGTGCACGATCTTCTCGGGTTCGCGTTCCCAGAGCCGCAGCGGGAGTTGCTGGCTGCCGCCGACGATGCCGCGGTGGTGGTCGTCGGCCTCGGTGTAGACGACACGCAGGATCTCCAGGATGGAGTTGGGGAAGTCGGTGTCCCAGCCGCCGGTGCCGAAGCCGACCTGACCGAAGATCTCGCGGTGCCGGAAGGACCTGAAGGCCTCGGAGTCGCAGAGGAAGCCGTAGAAGGTCTGGTTGTCGAGCCGCTCGACGAGCTTCGCCCAGATCTCCCGGATGCGCGGCACGTCCCGCTCGCGCAGCGCCCGGTTCATGTCGGAGAAGTCGGCGCCCTCTTCGAGGCACGCCTTCCAGGCGGCGGCCACGTCCCGGTAGACCTGCGGCAGGTCGTCGACGGTCTCGGCGTAGTGGGACTCGCCCTTGAGGTCGACGACGGTCGAAGGCGTCGCCTCCGCCAGGGGGTTCGGGAACGGCCGGGTCTCCAGGCCCGCCAGGTCGATGTAGTGCTGGAGTGCCGTGGAGGACGGCGGGAAGCGCATCGCCCCCATCTCGGCGGTGAGCGAGGGGTCGCACCCCTCGAAGCCGACCGTCCGCAGCCGCCCGCCGATCCGGTCGGCCTCGTAGACGACCGGCTTGAGCCCCATCTTCATCAGCTCGTACGCCGCCACGATGCCGGAGAGCCCGCCACCGATGACCGCGACCTCGGCCCCGTGCTCGGTGGCCGGGATCTGGCCCAGACCGGCCGGGTGGGCCAGGAAGTCGTCGTACGCGTAAGGGAAGTCCGGACCGAACATGGTGATCGGCGGCTGCTGCTCGTCTGCGTGCTCGACGGCGTTGGGCACGGTGGACGTCATGGGGTACGGACTCCTTGCGGTGGAACGGGGGTTCGGGTGGGGCGGGGCTCAGACGAGGGAGCCGTAGAGCCCGGGGCGACGGTCCCGGAGATACGGGTTGGCCTCGCGGGAGGCCACGACGACAGCGGGGTCGACGTCGGCGAGGACGAGGTCCTCCTCGCGTCCGGCGCGGGTGCGCGCGATCCCGTCGGGCCCTGCCAGCGTGGAGAGCCCGACGAACTCGAACTCGCCTTCGCGGCCGACCCGGTTGACGTACGCGACGTACATCTGGTTCTCGAAGGCCCGCACCGGGATCATCGACTCGGCGACGAACTGGAACGGATGCATCTGGGCCGTGGGCACCACGAGCAGATCGGTGCCGGCGAGGGCGTGGGCGCGGACGTTCTCGGGGAACTCCACATCGTAGCAGATCATGATCCCGACGCGGAGGCCGCCCAGGTCTGCCTGGACGACGCTTCGCCCGCCCGGCATGAAGTGGTCGCGCTCGAAGCAGCCGAAGAGGTGGGTCTTGCGGTAGTTCGCCAGCCGGACGCCGTCGGCGGAGACGAGCTGCGCCGAGTTGTGGACCGCCTCGCCGGTTCGCTCCGGGTACCCGTAGACGATCGCGATCCCGTGGCGCCCGGCGATCTCCGCGACCGCGTCGGCCGAGTCGCCGTCGGCCGCCTCGGCGAGCCGCTCGATGTCGTCGCCGATCGCGTACCCCGTCAGGAACATCTCCGGCGCCACCATCAGCCCCGCCCCGGCCTCGGCGGCCCGCCCTGCGGCCTCGTCGAGCACCTTCAGGCTGCCGACGACCGAGCCGGGGCGGCCGGAGCTCTGGAGCAGGGCGGTACGCATGCGTGTTCCTCACCGGGACAAAGGGGGATTCGGGGGCCAGAAAGACGGTACGGCCGCCGCGCCGAACGGGACAAGCGGCGGCCATTGCGCACCGATGGGGGATTCGTTGCGCGCGGGACGGGGTCGACAACGATTCGTTGCGCACCTGAGGAGGGGCGCCCCAGGCGCCCCTCAAGGGGCGCGGGGAACTGCGCGACCAGCCACACCGGACCCGCGGCCGCCCACGAACCCCGCGCCCCACCCCCTTACGCGCCCCTCCGCGCCACCAACACACCCGCCGTCACGAGATACGGCACCGCGAACACGGCGAACGCGATCCCATGGGCGAAGGACGCCCCGATCACCGCGTACGCGGCGAAGACGGCGACCGTCGCCGTCTCCGTCCCCATGCTCGCGACGGACGTCAACGTCGCCCGCCGAGCCCCGTCGATCCGGTCCTGCAACCGCGCGTCGGCGAGCACGTTGACCAGCTGGAACCCCCCGAAGGCGACGGCGACGAGCCCGATCCCGGCCGGCGTCCCCATCAGCGCCCCCACGGCCAGCGCGACCGCCGAGCCCGCCAGCACCACCCCCAGCCCGGCGGAGCCCATCCGCTCCCCCGCCCCGGTCAGCAGGCTGCCGATCGCCGGTCCCGCCCAGATGACCAGCAGCAGATACGGCACCGTCTGCTCGGCCACGCCGGTGTCCCGGACCAGCAGCGGCGTGTACTCGTCGAGCGCGCCCCAGACCGCCCCGACGGCCGGCACGAGCAGCATCGCGCCCCACACGGAACGGTCCCGGCGGATCTCGGTGAGCCCGGCCCGCAGGGTGGCGAGGGTGGAGGCGTGCTTCGGCCCCGGCACCGCCTCCCGGTGTTCGGGGAACCGTGTGGCCATCACCGAGGTCAGCACGCAGACCAGGACGCTCGCCGCGCCCACGGCCGGGTATCCGCCGAGGTCGAGGACCGGACCGGCCAGTCCCATCGCGGCCATCACGGCGACCATCCCGACCGCCTGGGCCCGGCCGACGACCCGCGCGTACCGGTCGGCCGCGCCCAGCCGTTCGAGTTCGTCGTAGACCAGCGCTTCGAGGGCTCCGGAACCGAGCGCGCCGCGCACGCCCCACAGGACGAAGCCGAGGGCGAAGGCCCCGTACGAGGGGACGATCACCCACAGGGCGAAGCCGGCGGCGGTGAGCAGCGGCCCCACCCACAGCAGCAGACGCCGGGAGACGGCGTCGGCCCAGGCACCGGACGGCACCTCCAGCACGATCCCGGTGACGGACCACAGGGCGAACAGCGAGGAGATCTGCCAGATCGACAGTCCGGTGTCGCTGAACAGCAGCGCGTACACCGGGTAGAGCAGCACGAAGTCGTCGAGGAACGCGTAGCCGTACAGCGTGGCCGTGAGCCGTCGGACATCACGGGTCGCGACACCGGGCGCACGCGCGGGTGAGAGAGTCATGAGGCCTTCCCGAAGGAGCGGATCGGACGTCGTCGGTACGGCGTCCGAGGCGGTCCTCGGGAGGCACGGCGGGTGGATCAATGTCGCCAGGTCATGGCACCGATGCTAGCCGGGCCGCCCCCGTCCGGCCCAGGGGATATCGGGGATCACTCGCGGGCGCCCGGCTCCAGCGCGAACGTGGTGATCACCGCGGCGTGGTCCGACGGCCAGTCGTTGTCCTCGACGTCCGGCCAGGGGCGGGGGGTGCCGCTGACATGGGTGCGGGAGTCGAGGACGGCGAGGCCCCGGTGCAGCACGAAGTCGATCCGGTCCTGCGGCTCGGGCCGGCCGCTGCCGTCCTCGTGTTCGGCGTGGATCGGCGACCAGGTGTGGCCCGGCTCCCGTACGGGGTCGGGGTGGGCCTCGCGGTAGGAGTCACGCAGGCCGATCGCCTCGGCGGCCCTGGTCACCGGCCAGTCGACGTCCGGCCGGTCGAGGTGCGAGGGGCTGTTGAAGTCGCCGACGAGCACGACGGGCACGGCGGTCGCACCGGGCGCGCCGGGCGCGGTGTCGTCGATCCGGCGCAGACAGTCCCGCAGCTGGGCGAGCCGCACCCGCTCGTGGGCGATCAGCTCGGCGGTCGGCAGCCCGTCGAAGGCGGCCTCGTAGGGTCCGTACGGCGTGTAGTCCAGGTGGACGGTCCAGATGTCCACCTCGGTACCGGAGTCGGTCCTGATCCGGACGCCGGCGGCCCCGTAGAAGCCGACGTCGGGGTCGCCGAGGCGGGCCGTGATCGGGTGGCGGCTGATGATGCCGAGGTTGTCGCCGGCCCGGTGGTGGTGCCAGCCGAGGGCCTCGGCGAGTTCCTGGGCGGCGGTGCCGTACGTCTCCTGGAGGCCGACCACGTCGACACCGGTCTCGGTGATCACCTTGAGCTGCTTGGCGCGGTGGTCGCGGACCTTGGTGCCGCCGTACCAGAGGTTCCAGGTCATCACCCGCAGGGCGGGACCGTCGGGCGCGACGAGCAGACGCAGGCTCGCCGGTGTCACGCCCGCGAGGCTCTCCCGTACGGTCCGCCCGGGGGCCTCCTCGATGGGGGCGAGCGAGGGGACGGCGAGGACCACGCAGCCCGCCGCCTCCGCCGAGGTGACCCCGGTCCGGGTGTCCTCGACGGCGACGCAGGCGGCGGGGTCGACGCCGAGGGCGCGACAGGCGGCGAGGTAGGGGTCGGGGGCGGGCTTGGTGTGCTCGGTGTCGTCGGCGGTGACGGAGACGGCGAACAGGTCGCGGCCGAGGACGTCGAGGACGGTGTCGGCGACGGCCCGCGGCGACGCGGTGACCAGGGCGGTGGGGACGCCCTCACGGGCCAGGGCCCGCAGCAGCTCCAGCGCGCCCGGGCGGGGCACGGTCCCGGTGCGGACGCGGTCGGCGAACTCCCGGTGCAGCTCGGCGGCGAGTGCGTCCCGGTCGGCGCCGGTGCGGCCGGCGAGCCAGGCGGCGGTGTGCTCGACGGGGCGGCCGAGGACGTCCGGCTGGTCGGCCTCGGTCAGCGCGCGCCCGAGGCCGGCGGCCACCTCCGCCACCGCGTCCCACCACAGCCGCTCGGTGTCGACGAGCGTGCCGTCCATGTCGAACAGGGCGGCCTGGAGCGCGGATCGGGACAAGGGACTCTCTTTCCGTGGGGGTGTCGGGGCGGGAGCCCGGCCGTGGGAGGGCCGGGCGGCCGTGTCTCAGCGGTTGGAGCGCGTGTTTCAGCGGGTGGGGCGCGCGGCGACGAGCACCGGCCGTTCGGGGAGGCTCACCGTGACGGTGCTTCCGGCGCCGAGGGCCGCCGCCTCGTGGGTGGGCAGATCGGCCTTGACCTCGGTGCCGTCGGCGAGCCGTACGGTGAGGCGGGTGGCGGCGCCGAGGAACGCGGTGGCGACGACGCGGGCGTCACCGGTGTCGTCAGGCCGTACGGCGACCGCCTCCGGCCGGACGAGGACGTCGACCTCGGGGGTGGTGGGCGCCGTCCCGTCGACGGGCAGCCGCAGGCCCAGTACTTCGACCGTCGTCCCGTCCAGCCGTCCGGGGATCCGGCTCATGGTGCCGACGAACTCGGCGACGAAGGCGGTGGCCGGGCGGCCGTACAACTCGACCGGCGTGGCGCACTGTTCGAGCCGTCCGGCGTGCATCACGGCGACCCGGTCGGCCATGGACAGGGCCTCCTCCTGGTCGTGGGTCACGAAGAGGGTGGTGATGCCCAGCTCCTGCTGGAGCCGGCGGATCTCCTCGCGGAGGGTGAGCCGCACCTTGGCGTCGAGGGCGGAGAGCGGTTCGTCGAGCAGCAGCACGCGGGGGCGCAGGGCGAGCGCGCGGGCGAGGGCGACGCGCTGCTGCTGGCCGCCGGAGAGCTGGTGGGGGTATTGGGCGCCCTTGTCGGCGAGGCCCACGAGGTCGAGCAACTCGGCCGCGCGGGACCGGCGTTCGGCGGTGCGCACCTTGCGCATGCGCAGCCCGAAGGCCACGTTGTCGAGGGCGCTGAGGTGCGGGAAGAGGCTGTACGACTGGAAGACCATCCCGGCGTCGCGCCGGTGGGCCGGGACGCGGGTGACGTCCTCGCCGTCGACCAGCACCTCGCCGGCGTCGGGGTGTTCGAAGCCGGCGAGCATCCGCAGGGCGGTGGTCTTGCCGCAGCCGGAGGGGCCGAGGAGGGCGAGCAGTTCGCCGGGGCGCACGGTCAGGTCGAGGCCGTCGAGGGCGACGGTGGCGCCGAACTCCCGGCGCAGCCCCCGGAACTCGACGGTGGCGGCGGTTTCGGTGGCGGTCTTCTCAAGCACGGTCATGGTTCATCCCCGGGAGGCGGAAGCGGTTCGGGTACGTCCGCCGAAGGAGGCGAGCGCGAGGAGCATGGCCCAGGTGACGAGGAGGCTGAGCACCGAGACGGCCACGGACAGCTGGGCCTGCGAGCCGCTGACGTTGACGATCCACACGGCGAACGGCCGGAAGCCGAGCAGTTGGGCGACGGTGAACTCGCCGAGCACGAGCGCCAGGGTGAGGAAGGCGGAGTTGAGCAGTGCCCCGCGCAGGTTGGGCAGGACGGCCCGCACCAGTGCCTGCGGCCAGCTCGCCCCGCAGCTGCGGGCGGCCTCCACGAGGGTGCGGACGTCCATGGCGCGCAGCCCGGCGTCGAGGGCCCGGTACACGAAGGGCAGCGCCATCACCACGTAGGCGAGGACCAGCACCACGGGGAAGTCGGGGTTCTGGACCGCGACGAAGGTCTGGAACAGCGGGGTGCGGGAGAGGTGTTCGGGCCCCCACTTGAGGACGGTGCCGAGGCCGGCGACGAACGCGATGGGCGGCACCACCAGCGGCAGGGAGCACACGACCTCCACGACGGGCCGCAGCCTGGGGGCGCCGAGCCGCAGCGCGACCATGGCGGGCACCATCAGCAGCAGCACGACGGCGATGGTCGCGGCGGCCAGCTCCAGCGACAGCAGCAGGCTGGAGACGAAGCCGTCGGTGCCGATGATCTGCGTGTACGCGTCGAAGGTGAGGCCCTCGCCGGGCACGTCGACCGTGAAGATCACTGAGGCGGCGAGCGGGACGAGGAAGTACAGCCCGGCGCAGGCGAGGACGAGCGGGCGCCACAGGGCGGGGCGGCGCGCGGCCGGGCGCCCCGGGTTCAGGCCAGCCATCGGGCGCTCCGTCGTTGCAGGGGCAGGTAGACGGCCATGACCAGCCCGGCGATCAGGACCATGTCGAGGCTGAGGGCGAGCGCCACGTTCTCCTGGCCGACGAGGACGTTGCCGGAGATGGCGTCGGCGATCTGGAGCGTGACCAGCGGGATGGAGCTGCCCACCATGGCCGCGGCGGTGGCGTACGCGGCGAAGGCGCTGCCGAAGAGCAGGACCAGCCCGCCGAGCAGCGAGGGCGCGAGAACGGGCAGGGCCACGTGGAGCCAGTACTGGAGGCCGGTGGCACCGTTGTTCTGGGCGGCCTCCCGCCACTGGACGCGCAGTCCGTCGAGGGCGGGGGTGATGGTGAGGACCATCAGCGGGATCAGGAAGTACAGGTAGACGATGACCAGGCCCCAGAAGCTGTAGAGGTCCCAGCCCTTGTCCGTGAGGCCCAACTGCCGGGTCAGCACCCCGGAGTTGCCGAGGGTGGCGACGAACGCGAAGGCGAGCGGGACCCCGCCGAAGTTGGCGAGTACTCCGGAGGCGGTGAGCACGGCCTCACGCAGCGCAGGGAAGCGGGAGGTCACCACGGCCTGCGCGAGCGGCAGCCCGAGGACGGCGGCGAGCCCGGCCGCGACGGCGGACAGCTTCACGCTGCCGAGCATGGCCGTGAGGTAGGCCCCCCGCACGGAGGCCGTCATGTTCGCCGTGGTGTACGCGGTGGCGCCCGTGGCCGGGTCCTTGACGGTGAACGCGCCGTTCAGCATGGCGACGGCGGGCAGCCCGAAGGCGATCGCGACGAAGGCCAGCAGCGGGAGCACGGCGAGCCATCCGCCGCGGCGGGGCCGCCGCTTCACGGAAGCGGCGGCCCCGAGCGCCGGGTCGGCCCCGGTGGCGACGGCGGTCACCCGGAGACCGCCTTGGCCCAGCCCTGCGCGAGCGCGTCCTTGGCCTTGGTCTGCTGCTCCTCGGTCGGGAACTCGGGGGTGCCCGACACCTTCGGCAGCTTGGCGGCGGCCTTCTCGTCCAGCGTGCCGGCCTTCTCCATGGCGGGCATCAGGGCCGGACGGGCGTAGCCGGCGAGCCACAGGTTCTGGCCCTCGGCGCTGTAGAGGTACTCCTGCCAGAGCCGGGCGGTGGCCGGGTGCGGGGCGTCCTTGTTGATGGCCTGGGAGTAGTACTGCGAGAACTTGCCGTCCTCCGGGACGACGACCTTCCAGTCGACGCCCTTGGACTTGAACTCGTCGGCGTACCCGGCGTTCAGGTAGTCCCAGTCGATGCTGATGGGCGTCTCGCCCTTCTCGACGGTCGCCGGGGTCGACTCGACGGGCGTGTAGTTGCCGTTCTTCTTCAGCTTGGCGAAGAAGTCGAGACCGGGCTGGATGTCGTCGAACGAACCGCCGCTCGCGAGTGACGCCGCCCAGACACCGCCGAAGGCCGAACCGGACTTGGTGGGGTTGCCGTTGAGGGCGACCTGCCCCTTGTACTTCGGCTGCAGCAGGTCGGCGAAGGTCTCCGGGCACTCCTTGACCCGCTTGGCGTCGCACCCGATGGATATGTAGCCGCCGTAGTCGTTGTACCACTGGCCCTTCGGGTCCTTCTGGCCCTCGGGGATGTCGGCGAAGGCGGCCACCTTGTAGGGCGCGAGCAGCCCCTGCTGGGCGGCGCTGAGGGCGAAGGAGCTGCCGAGGTCGAGCACGTCGGGCGCGCGGTCCTGTCCCTTGCGGGAGGTGACGGCGTTGATCTCGTCCTGGCTGGCGCCGTCCGGGTTCTCGACCTCGATCTTGATCCCGTACTTCTTCTCGAAGCCGTCGATCAGCGCGCCGTAGTTGGCCCAGTCGCGGGGCAGGGCGATCGCGTTGAGCTTGCCCTCCCGTTTGGCGGCGGCGACCAGTTGGTCCATGCCGCCGAAGTCCTTCGCCGAGGTCGCGGTGGCCGCGTTGACGCCGTCGTCGGTGGTCGTGGTCTCGGGTGCCGCGCCACAGGCGCTGAGGGTGAGTACTGCGGCGGCGAGGGCGCCGCCGATGACGGCGGTTCTCGGCGGAAAGAGGGTCACGGGGCTCTCCAGGGGTACGCGCAGGGACGATCTGGGTGGAGCACTTGTCTGAACAAGTTGGCCTCATTAGGTCCGCGCTTCATATCACGCACGTAAACGGCGGCGAAATACTCGTGCACGTTTTCCCGCACAAACACGGGCCGAGGGCCGTGCTTCCGCGACCTCTTCCCCTCCTGGTTAGGCTGGTCGCGCTGCACACAGCGAGCGACCGGACGAGCGGAGGGGGATCATGGCGGCGCGACACGAGGAGATCGCCGAGGCGCTGCGGCGGGCGATCGACCGTGAGGAGTACACGGTGGGCAGTCTGCTGCCGCCGGAGACCGAACTCGCGGCCCGCTGGGGCGTCTCGCGCGGCACCGTCCGCCAGGCGGTGGCGACCCTGACCGCCGAGGGCCTCATCGGGTCACGGCAGGGTGCCCGCCGTGTGGTCCTGGCCGGCCGCCGCAGTCAGAGCTTCGCGGAGCTGCGCAGCTTCGCCCAGTGGGCGCGCGCGATGGGCCGCGAGGCGACGGGCCGGGTGATCGCCCAGGAGTACCGGACGGCCACCGCCGAGGACCGGGTACGCCTCCAGCTCGCCCCGGGCGCCCGGGTGCTGCGCGTGCTGCGGCTGCGCGGGCTCGACGGGCAGCCCGTCCTGCTGGAGCGCACGGTGTACGCCGACTGGATCTCCCCGGCCGTCGAGCCCATCGAGGCGGACTGCCCCTCCGTGACCCAGCGCCTGCTCGACGACACGGGTCTGGTCTTCGCCTACGGGGAGCACGTCATCGACGCGGTGGCGGCCGGCGCCAGGGACGCCGAGCTCCTCACCGTGCGCCGCACCAGCCCCCTCCTGCGGGTCCGGCGGATCACCACGACCCGCGAGGGCCGCCCGGTGGAATGGTCCGACGACCGCTACCGCCCGGACGCGGTGAGCTTCAGCGTCCACAACTCGATCGGCAACAACGCCTTGGCGAGGAAGACCCCGGAGCAACTGGAGAACCCCGGGCACTGAAGGGGCGCGGGGAACTGCGCGAACAACCCCCACCCCCACGCACCCGCACCCGCACCCGCACCCGCACCCGCCGACGAACCGGCCGCCCCGAGCTCTCAGGCGGGCGACCCGGAAGAAAACCGCCGCAGCAAGGGAGACAGCACGAGCACGGACTTCGTCCGCTCGACGAACGGCTCCCCCGCGATCCGCTCCAACACCCGCTCGAAGTGCCGCATATCAGAAGCGAACACCTGAACCACCGCATCGGCCTCCCCGGTGACCGTGGACGCGGCCACGACCTCCTGATACCGCTCCAGCCCCCGCTGGATCGTCTCCGGCGACGTGTTCCGTCGGCAGTAGATCTCGACGAACCCCTCGGTCTCCCACCCGAGCGCGGCGGGGTCCACACGGACGGTGAATCCGGTGATCGCCCCGGTCGCCCGCAGCCGGTCCACCCGCCGCTTCACCGCGGGCGCGGAGAGCCCCACGAGTTGGCCGATGTCGGAATAGGAGCGACGGGCGTCCTCGGCGAGGGCGTGCACGATGCGTTCGTCGAGATCGTTCAGCACTGCGGGTGGATCACTTCTCTGGAGTCGCGAGACGGGAACGGCGGTGGCCGTAACTGAAGTAGAACACGAGCCCGGCGGCCATCCAGACCCCGAAGACGACCCACGTCACGGTGGAGAGGCTGCCCATCATCCAGACGCAGAACGCCAATCCCAGCGCGGGCAGCACCGGCGACAGCGGCACCCGGAAGGTCCGCGGCATGTCGGGCCGCGTCCGCCGCAGCACCACGACCGCCACGTTGACCAGCGCGAACGCGAAGAGCGTACCGATGCTCGTGGCGTCCGCCAGCTGCCCGAGCGGAATCGCGGCGGCGAGCACACCGCAGAACAGCGAGACGATCACGGTGTTGACGCGCGGCGTACCGGTCTTCGGGTGGACCCGCGAGAACACCTTGGGCACGAGCCCGTCCCGGGACATGGCGAACAGGATGCGGGTCTGCCCGTACAGCACGGTGAGCACCACGCTCGCGATGGCGATGACGGCCCCGCCCGCCAGCAGCGTGCCCCAGAACGCGTCCCCGGTGACGTCCTTCATGATCCCGGCGAGCGCGGCCTCGGACTCACCGAACCCCTCCCAGGGCCGCGCCCCGATCGCGACGGCCGCGACCAGCACGTACAGCGCGGTGACGATGACCAGCGAGAGCATGATGGCGCGCGGCAGGTCGCGCTGCGCGTTCTTCGCCTCCTCGCCGGCGGTCGAGGCCGCGTCGAACCCGATGTACGAGAAGAAGAGCGTGGCCCCGGCCGCGCTGACGCCCGCCATGCCGAGGGGCATGAAGTTCTCGTAGTTGCCGGAGCGGAAGCCCTGGAGGCCGATGAGGCAGAAGAGCAGCAGGGCGGCGATCTTCACCACGACCATGACCGTGTTGGCCCGCGCGGACTCCCGGGCGCCGCCCAGCAGGAACGCCATGGCGAGCAGGACGACGATCAGCGCGGGCAGGTTGAAGATTCCCCCGTCGCCGGGCGGCGCGGACAGCGCGGCCGGGATGGTCACGCCGAGGGTCCCGTCCAGCAGCTCGTTGAGGTACTCGCCCCAGCCGACGGCGACCGCCGACACCGAGACCCCGTACTCCAGCACCAGACACCAGCCGCAGACCCACGCGACCAGCTCGCCCATCGTTGCGTACGCGTACGAGTAGGAGGACCCGGAGACGGGGATCGTGCCGGCCAGTTCCGCGTACGACAGGGCGGAGAACAGCGCGGTGAGACCGGCGATCACGAAGGAGAGGGTGACGGCGGGTCCGGCCTTGGGGACGGCCTCGCCGAGGACGACGAAGATACCGGTGCCGAGCGTGGCGCCGATGCTGATCATCGTCAGCTGCCACAGTCCGAGGGACCGCCGCAGCGACCCTCCCTCACCCTGACCACCCTCCGCGACCAGGCGTTCCACGGGCTTGCGGCGCATCAGCCGCGCCCCGAAACCCGCGGCGGGCGGGGCGGATTGGTTCTCGTGCTGTGGGGGTGCGCCTTGGTCGAGCACGCGTGGCTCCTTCATCGCTGCCGGTCAGGGCGGGTGAGGACCGACAGCACCGAACAGCAGGGGGCCACCGAGCAGGAGGTCCCCGCCACGCCACGTACAGCGCATGACCCTATGAGCCAGAGCTTCACGAGCGTAATGCGGCAACCTTGCGCGCCGACGCAAGATCGTTGCGTTACCGACGGGTGCGCGAAGCTTCGTTGCACGACGGGTTTCAGACTGTTGCGCACGCTGTTCAGGAAGGGGCGAACCGCAGCCATGGCCAGGGGCGCGGGCCTGCATCCGATATGCGGCTCCGCCGCGTGGGCGCGACAAGCCACGACGAGCCCGCACCCGCCGACGCACAGCTCCCCCCGAGCTCTCAGGCGCCCCGTCCTAACTCCAACTCGCATGCAACGGCTTGCCCTCCGCGTACCCCGCCGCACTCTGAATCCCCACGACCGCCCGCTCAGCGAACTCCTCCAACGACCCGGCCCCGGCGTACGTGCACGACGACCGCACCCCCGCGATGACCGAGTCGATCAGGTCCTCGACCCCCGGCCGCGCCGGATCCAGGAACATCCGCGACGTCGAGATGCCCTCCTCGAACAGCGCCTTGCGCGCCCGGTCGTACGCCGACTCCTCGCTCGTACGGTTGCGAACGGCCCGTGCCGACGCCATCCCGAACGACTCCTTGTAGAGCCGCCCGCCGGCGTCCTGCTGGAGATCGCCCGGCGACTCGTACGTCCCGGCGAACCACGACCCGACCATCACGTTGGACGCGCCCGCGGCCAGTGCCATGGCGACGTCCCGGGGGTGGCGCACACCCCCGTCGGCCCACACGTGCTTCCCGTACTTCCTCGCCTCGGCCGCGCACTCCAGAACCGCGGAGAACTGCGGCCGCCCGACCCCGGTCATCATGCGGGTCGTGCACATCGCGCCGGGTCCGACCCCGACCTTGACGATGTCCGCGCCGGCCTCGATCAGGTCCCGCACGCCCTCGGCGGCGACGATGTTGCCGGCCACGATCGGCACCCGGGGGTCGAGATCGCGCACCAGCTTGATCGCGTTGATCATCGACTCCTGGTGGCCGTGCGCGGTGTCGATGACGAGCGTGTCGACGCCCGCAGCGAGCAGCTGCTTCGCCTTGTCCACGAAGTCGCCGTTGATGCCGACGGCGGCGGCCACGCGCAGCTTGCCGTTCGCGTCGACGGCGGGGCTGTACAGCGTGGCGCGGAGCGCGCCCTTGCGGGTCAGGATGCCGGCGAGACGGCCGTCCCGGTCGACGGCGGGAGCGTAGCGGCGGTTGGCCGCGTCGAGCCGGTTGAAGGCCTCACGCGGGTCGATGTCGGCGTCGAGGAGCAACAGGTCCCGGGACATGACGACTTCGAGCTGGGTGAAGCGGTCGACGCCGGTGAGGTCCGCGTCGGTGACGACTCCGACGGGCCGGAGCGCCTCGTCGACGACGACGCCCGCGTTGTGCGCGCGCTTCGGCAGCAGCGCCAGCGCGTCGGCGACCGTCTGGTGGGGGTTCAGCACGATCGGGGTGTCGAGGACGAGGTGGCGGCTCTTCACCCAGGAGATGACGTCGGTGACGACCTCGATCGGGATGTCCTGCGGGACGACCACCAGGCCACCGCGGCGGGCGACCGTCTCGGCCATCCGGCGGCCGGCGATGGCGGTCATGTTGGCGACGACGAGCGGGATGGTGGTGCCCGTGCCGTCCGGGGAGGCCAGGTCCACGCCCTGCCGCGATCCGACGGCGCTACGGCTCGGGACCATGAAGACGTCGTCGTACGTCAGGTCGTACGCGGGCTGGATGTCATTGAGGAAACGCACGTGCCGCACATCCCAGTCGATCAGAGGTGACCCCCTGACAGGACCGCCAAGGGGAAGAGCACGTACTTCATTGTCCCATGTCGGCGGGTGTGAACGGCCCCGACGGATCGTCCAGAGGGGGGTGCGCGGCCTAGGAGGATCCTCCGAGCGCGAGCACGATCCGCAGCTCGATGCCGGTGAGCACGCTGCGACCGGAGGCGTCGGCGAACACCTCCCGCGCGATGCTCCAGTCGTTCGGCTCGGCCCCGGCGTACCCCTGCCAGCCGGTGACCTCGACGAGACGCCCCCGCACGGGCGGCGCCCACGACAGGTCGGTGAGGCAGTCGGCGAGGGCGTCCCAGTTACGGCCGAAGTACGCGGGCAGATCGAAGGCGCGGGCGCAGCGCTCCATGAAGGCGGGCTTGTCGGTGACACCCGTCAGGTCCAGCTCGACATACGTCCAGCCTCCGGCGCTCAGCACCTCGGCAAGGGTTGCGTCACTCATCCCGACACCGTCCTGCACGTCTCGTAGCGGTCACCGGCCCGCGCCCCGGAGGGGGCGCGGGGAACTACGCGATCAACCCCCACGAACCAGCGGCTGCCCACCCACCCCGACCCGGCGGCCCTGCCCTCGGCCTCGGCGCCCGCACCCTCGACCCCGGCGGACGCACCCCCGAACCGGCCTGACGGATCGTCAGACGCCGTCCGGGTCGGCCCTGTTGAGCGCAGGCCTGGGCATCTGGCCGGCCGTCAGCAGATAGTCCGCGGCCGACGTGTCGGTGACGAGGCTGGTCACCAGTCCCGAGCGCAGCACGGCGTCGATCGCGGCCGCCTTGCGCTGCCCGCCCGCGATCGCGACGACCTCGGGGATACGGCGGAGCTGGTCGGCCTTGACCGTGATGCACCGCTCGCCGAGGTCCCGCCCGACCCGGCGGCCGTCGGCGTCGAAGAGATGCGCCGACATCTCGGCGGCGACACCGAGGGAGGCGTAGTGCCCCCGCTCCTCGTCGCTGAGCATGTCGTGCACCGTGGAGATACCGGCCTCCCAGGAGCCGATGGAGACACAGGCGACGGTGACCTTGTCGAAGTGCTCGAACGCCCGCGCGATCCCGGTCTGATGGCGCAGCGCGGCCGCGGTGGCCGCGTCCGGCAGCAGCATCGGCGCGTAGATGGGGTGGGCGTCGCCGCCCGACACCTGCGCGGCCCGCCGTACCGCCTCGACCGAGCCGCGCTCGGCGGTCCCGGCGTCGTACACCCCGGTCAGCTGCACCACCGTGCACGGCGGCAGCCGGTCGAGCGCCGCCGCCATGTGGATGGTGGAGCGGCCCCAGGCGAGACCGAGCACATCGCCCTCGTTGACCAGTTCGCCGAGCAGGTCCGCGGCGACCTCGCCGAGGTTCTCCGGGTCGGGTGACTCCTCGGCGTCGGCCGGGGACTCGACGACCACGGCGTGCCGCAGGCCGTACCGGGCGCGCAGCGCGTCGGAGCGCTCGGCGTCCAGTTCCGCGGGGACGCGGATCTCGATCCGCACCAGATCCCGCTCGAGGGCGGTCTCCAGGACCCTGGCCACCTTGAAGCGGCTCACGCCGAACTCCTCGGCGATCTGGATCTTGGACTTCCCCTCGAGGTAGAAACGGCGTGCCATGGCCGCCGCCTGAACCAGCTCAGCGGGTCCCATCCGCATGGCTGACCGGCCCGCCGACATACCCGACACGGTCATCTCCTCACTGCTCTTCACACATGGATACGCCGTTCATCCTTGCAGATCCGGCGTTTTCGATCAGCCCGAAGGAAAGCCGTTCACGTTTCCTTGGCCCTCTGGACGCACGACGTGCCCCGCCGGCCTCGGCGTTCGCACGGCCGTGCCCCGGTGGTTCAGTGGCCGCAGGCCCAGCCGGCGGTCGCCGTGACGGCGTCCGCCCGCGCCCGCAGCGCCCGCACCGCCTCGGCCGGGTCCTCGGCCCCGTACACCGCGGAACCGGCGACGAAGACGTCCGCGCCGGCCTCGGCGCAACGCTCGATGGTGGACTCGGCGACGCCGCCGTCGACCTGGAGCCACAGGTCGAGGCCGTGCTTGCTGATCAACTCGCGGGTCCGGCGGATCTTGGGGAGCATGATGTCGAGAAAGGCCTGGCCCCCGAAGCCCGGTTCGACGGTCATGATCAGCACCATGTCGAGTTCGGGCAGCAGGTCCTCGTACGGCTCGATCGGCGTGGCAGGCCTGAGCGCCATGGAGGCCCTGGCCCCCTTGGCACGGATCTCGCGGGCGAGCCGCACCGGTGCGGCAGCCGCCTCGACATGGAAGGTGACGGAACCGGCACCCGCTTCCACGTACTGGGGCGCCCACCGATCGGGGGCCTCGATCATCAGATGGCAGTCCAGCGGCGTCTCCGTCGCACGGGCCAGGGACTCTACGACCGGCACACCGAGCGTGAGGTTCGGGACGAAATGGTTGTCCATCACGTCTACATGGAGCCAGTCGGCTCCCTCGACCGCCTTCGCCTCGTCGGCGAGACGGGCGAAGTCGGCGGACAGGATGCTGGGGTTGATCTGCGCGGCCATGGGCCAAGCCTGCCATGCCCTCCGGGGGTTGCGGGCATCGGTCCGGGGTGTAGACGGTGGTTCGTCGGCCGCGGGCCCGTCGTGGTTGCTCGCGCCCACGCGGCGGAGCCGCATATGTCTCTGCCCCGCGCCCCTCACGGGGCACGACCCTGGAGGTGGGCATGACAGGCAACCGGGGCATCGGGCACCTCGTCTGCGGACGGCGCGCCAAGTGGGTCGTGCTGGGGCTGTGGCTGGTGCTGCTGTTCGTCGTGGCGCCGTTCGCCACCAAGCTCACCGACGCGCAGGACAACGACGCCGCCTCGTGGCTGCCGGGTTCGGCGGAGTCCACGCAGGTGCTGGAGATCTCCGAGGGGTTCCGGCCCGAGCAGATCCCGGCCGTGGTCGTCTACGCCCGGGAGAGCGGGCTGACCGCCGAGGACCGGGCGACGATCGAGGCGGACGTACGGGAGCTCAGGCAGCTGACCGCCCACAAGATCATCGGCGATCAGACCCGTGGTCCCGTCTACGACCGCGCGGTCGACCCGAGGGCCGCCCAGGTCTACGTGCCGATCACGATGGACGAGAAGGGCTGGGAGCGGATCGCGCCCGCGGTGGACTCGATCCGGGACGACGTGGGTGAGGGCGGCGACGGGCTCTCCGTGCACATCACGGGCCCGGGCGGTACGTCCGCCGACTTCTCCGAGGCGTTCGAGGGCATCGACTCCACGCTGCTGATGTCGGCGATGGCCGTCGTCATCGTGATGCTCCTGCTCACCTACCGCAGTCCGACCCTGATCCTGGTGCCGCTCCTCGCGGTCATCGCGGCCCTGTTCACGGCGCAGGCCCTGATCTATCTGCTCGCGGAACACGCCGGCCTGACCGTGAACGGCCAGAGCGCGGGCATCCTCACCGTCCTCGTCTTCGGCGCGGGCACCGACTACGCCCTGCTGCTCGTGGCCCGCTACCGCGAGGAACTGCGCCGTCACGAGGACCGCCATGAGGCGATGGCCCTCGCCCTGCACCGGGCCGGCCCCGCGGTGCTGGCGTCCGGCGCGACGGTCGTGTTGAGCATGCTGGTGCTGCTGGCCGCCGAGATGAACTCCACGAGCGGTCTCGGCCCGGTGGCGGCCATCGGCGTCGCGATCGCGCTGCTGGCGATGATGACGCTGTTCCCCGCCCTGCTGGTGATCTTCGGCCGGTGGATCTTCTGGCCGGTGATCCCGCACCTCGGCAGCGCCGACCCGACCGAACGGGGTGTGTGGGCCCGGATGGGCCGGCGTTTCTCCCGCCGCCCCCGCACGGTCTGGGTGGCGACCGCGGCCGCCCTCGCGCTGTGCTCGCTGGGCCTGATCCAGCTGCGCGCGGAAGGCATCAGCAACGCGGACGCCTTCACCGGCAAACCGGACTCGATCGTCGGCCAGGAGGTCTCGGCACGCTACTTCCCCGCGGGCAGCGGCGATCCCCTGGTGATCATCAGCAACCAGGCGCAGGCCCGGGAGGTGGGCCGGGCCGTCGCCGACACGGAAGGGGTCGTGGCGGACTCGCTCGGTCTGCCGCCCGGCACGAAACCCGCGAACGACGGCAAGGTCCTCTTCGAGGCGACCATGTCCGACCCGGCCGACAGCGAGGCCGCGAAGGACACCGTCGAGCGGGTCCGGGACGCCGTCCACGCGGTGCCGGACGCGGACGCCCAGGTGGGCGGCGGTACGGCGGCGTTGCTGGACATGGACGAGGCGACCACCCACGACAACATCCTGATCATCCCGCTGGTGCTGATCGTGGTCCTGCTGATCCTCTGTGCGCTGCTGCGCGCCCTGATCGCGCCGCTCCTGCTGATCGGGACGGTCATCCTGTCCTTCGCCGCCGCGCTCGGCATCAGCGCGCTCGCGTTCAGACACCTCTTCGACTACGCGGGCGAGTCGACCGACTTCCCCCTGTTCGTCTTCGTGTTCCTGGTCGCCCTGGGCATCGACTACAACATCTTCCTGACCACCCGCATCCGCGAGGAGGCCACCCACCAGGGCACCCGGAAGGCCGTGGTGACGGGCCTCGCGACGACGGGCGCGGTGATCACCTCGGCCGGCCTGGTCCTCGCCGGCACCTTCGCCGCCCTCGGCACGCTCCCCATGGTCGCCTTCGCGGAGATCGGCTTCGCGGTCGCCCTGGGCGTCCTCCTGGACACCTTCATCGTCCGCTCCGTGCTGGTCACGGCCCTGTTCCTGGACGTCGGCCCGAAGGTGTGGTGGCCCCACCGGCTGGCCCGCGAGGACGGCGGCGCCGCCCCGCCGCCGAAGGAACCAGCGGCTACGCCACCCGGCGGATGAGGGCGAGATACATGGCGTCCGTCCCGTGCACATGCGGCCACAGCTGGACGTCGGGCCCCTCTCCCAGCGCCGGTACGCCCGCCAGCAGCGGCCGCGCGTCGATCAGGTCGGCCGCGTCGCCGTAACTCTTCAGCACGTCGTCGACGACCGCGCGGGTCTCGGCGAGATGCGGCGAGCAGGTGGCGTAGCCGACGACCCCGCCGACGCGCACGGACTCCAGCGCGGTCCGCAGCAGCGCCCGCTGGAGCGGGGCGAACCCATCCAGGTCCTCGGGCCGCCGCCGCCAGCGCGCCTCGGGGCGCCGCCGCAGGGCACCGAGCCCCGTACAGGGCACGTCCATCAGCACCCGGTCGAACGCCCCCGGCCGCCAGGGCGGGCGCGTCCCGTCGGCGGCGATCACCTGGTAGGGCCCCGGATTGCCGTCCAGGGCCTTGGCGACCAGCCCGGCCCGGTGCGGCTGCTTCTCGGAGGCGAGCAGCACGGCCCCGCGCTCGGCGGCGAGGGCGGCGAGCAGCGCGGCCTTGCCGCCCGGCCCGGCGCACCCGTCGAGCCACGCCTTGTCGGGTCCCTCCACCGGGGCGTTGGCGAGCGCGAGCGCCACGAGCTGGCTGCCCTCGTCCTGCACACCGGCCCGGCCCTCCCGTACGGCGTCCACGGCACCCGGCTCCCCGCCTTCGGCCAGCCGCACGGCGTACGGCGACCAGCGCCCCGCCACCGCGGACTCCTCCCGGAGCAGTTCCTCGGCGGTGGACCGTCCGGGCCGGGCGACGAGGGTGACCTCGGGCCGCTCGTTGTCGGCCTCCAGCAGATCCTCGATCCCGGCGCGCCCTCCGCCGAGGGAGTCCCACAGCGCGGAGACGACCCAGCGGGGATGCGAGTGCACGACCGCGAGATGGTCCTCGGGGTCGTCCTCGTAGGGCGGCGCGACCCGCTCCAGCCAGCCGTCGAGGTCGTGCTGCGCGACCTTGCGCAGCACGGCGTTCACGAACTTGGCCCGCCCGTCGCCGAGCACGACGCGCGCGAGTTCCACGGAGGCCGACACCGCGGCGTGCGTCGGGATCCGGGTGCCCAGCAGCTGGTGGACACCGAGGCTCAGCACATCGAGCACCGGCGGGTCGACCTCACGCAACGGCCGGTCCACGCACGCCGAGATGACCGCGTCGTACGTCCCCTGCCGGCGCAGCGTCCCGTACACCAGCTCGGTCGCCAGCGCCGCGTCCCGCCCGTCGAACTTGTCGGGCCCCTCCTTCTCCCGCGCCCGGCGCAACAGCGGCGGCAGAACGAGGTTCGCGTACGCGTCCCGTTCGTCCACGGCCCGGAGCGCCTCGAAGGCGAGCATACGGACGGGGTCCTTCTGGGGACGGCGGTACGGCTTGCCCGGCTTGCGCGGACGGGACTGCTCACTCACGAAAAAGGTGCTCCGGATACGGGACGAGATACCACGGCCAGGGTACGCCGCGGGCGCGGAGGACAGGACGTCGGCCGCGTGGGTTCACGGGCAGGGGGCGACGAGGCCGGACAGAAGCCGCCTCTGATCGAGCCACTCGGTCAGTCTCCGACCGACTCTCCGGGCTCGATCCGTACCCCGCGCGCCCAGTCGGCGGCCCGCATCGGCTTCTTGCCCTGCGCCTGCACCCAGAGCAGTTCCACGGCGTACGACCCGGTCCCGACGTGCACGTGCTTCTTGCCGACGTCGAGCGCGCCCGGGGCGAGCTCCGTCCGCTCCGGCACCGGCACGACCTGGACGAGCTTCAGCCGCTCCCCGCGGAAGGTCGTCCACGCGCCCGGCGCGGGCGTGCAGCCGCGCACGACCCGGTCGACGCGCAGCGCGGGCGCGGCCCAGTCGATCCGGGCGTCCTCCACGGTGATCTTCGGCGCGAGGGTGATCCCGTCGGCGGGCTGCGGCACGGCCTTCAGGGCGCCGTCCTCGATGCCGTCCATCGTGGCGGCGAGCAGCCCGGAGCCGGCGAAGGCGAGCCGGGTCAGCAGGTCGCCGCTCGTGTCGGTCGGCCGGATCTCCTCGGTGACCGTCCCGTACACCGGCCCGGAGTCGAGTCCTTCCTCGATCAGGAAGGTGGAGGCTCCCGTGATCTCGTCCCCGGACATGATCGAGTGCTGCACGGGGGCGGCGCCGCGCCAGGCGGGGAGCAGGGAGAAGTGCAGGTTGACCCAGCCGTGGACCGGCACGTCGAGGGCCACCCGGGGCAGCAGGGCGCCGTAGGCGACGACCGGACAGCAGTCGGGCGCGATCTCCCGGAGCCGCGCGAGGAACTCCTCGTCCCGCGGCCGGTGGGGCTTCAGCACCTCGATGCCGGCCTCCTCCGCCCGCTGGGCCACCGGGCTCGCGACCAGGTGACGCCCCCGCCCCGCCGGCGCGTCCGGCCGCGTCACGACCGCGGCCACCTCATGCCTCCCCGACGCGATCAACGCGTCCAACGCGGGAACAGCGACCTCTGGGGTACCGGCGAAGACGAGCTTCATGAATGTCTGACGGCCTCTCGGACGAAAGTTCTACGCCCCACGCGACCACGGGGACAACACCCCAGTCTATGTTCCACCCTCACCACCCCGACGGCCCGCGGCACGCACGGACGGCCCGCGGTCGCCGACCAGTCCGGACCCCAGCCGCAGCGGGGGCGCACCCCCGCCCACGCGCCCCACGCATATGCCCCCACGCCCCCACCCCGTTACCAGCGGAGCGAATTCGCGTTGGTCAAGAAAGAGTTGACCGATACGCGCCGCACTCGCGGCACCTCCCCTTATTTCAACGCCGGTTCGAGAGGCTTGTTCATGGCCGACCACGCAACCCACGACGCCCAGGCTCGGGCCAGCCTGCACTTGCTGGTGCGGGACATCGAGCGGGTCCGCCGGCAGGTGGACGCACTGCGCACCCTCACCGCCCAGTTGGGCAACGTCTACCGCCCGCGCCGCTCCGGCCCCTCCACGGGCTTCGTCGTCTACGGACGTGCCCCCGCCCCGACCGTCCGCCTCGCCCAGGAACTGCGGGACAGTGTCGAGACCCTGGTCACGGCAGCCGTGGACTTCGACCGCTCGCTCGGTTTCTCATGGGACGCGGTGGGCTCGGCCCTCGGAGTCACCAAGCAGGCCGTTCACCGCCGTTACGGCGCCCGCCGCGCAGCCGCCCAGGCCGCCGCGGAAGCGGAACGCACGGGTGATCCCCAGGGCAGTCGCACCGTCAACGTCGGCTCCGGCATCCCCACGGTCCCGGCGGCCCGCTCGATGCCCGCCCCCCTCCCGGCACCGGTGCCCGCGCACATGCCGACCCAGCCGACGTCGGGCAGCCCCACCCTCCGCGACGACGTGAGACCCACGGCCTTCCCCGGCCCGCGCAACGGCTGACCACACGCACCTCTGCCTCCCGGTGTCCGACCGGGAGGCAGACTCATGCGCCCCTGCCTTGAGGCGCCCTCCCCACCGGACGCCGGACGGCAGACGCACCCCGGAAAGCCGCCCCCATGCCTGGGCACCCTGCGCCGGGCGGCACTCTCCAGCCGGGCCCCACTACCCGCCCGAATCCACTCGGCCCGGCCCACCCCACCTCGGCCCAGCCCACCTCGGCCCAGCCCACTCAGCCGATGTCCAACGGATCCACCCGGATCCGCACCCGCGCCCCCTCGTTCACCCCACGCGCCATCCGCGCCGCCTGCGCGCTCTTCAGCGCACCGGCCAGCGCCGCCCCACTCCCCGGCGGCACCCGGATCAGCGCACGCTCCCAGGGCTCGCCGGCCCCAGCCGCCGACACCGCGGGCCGCCGTGCTCTCCCCCCACCCGTCGCAGGCCCCGCCCCGGTGCCGGGGACCGCCGGCCCGGCCACCGGCACCGGACCCAACACCTCGGCGTCCGGCGGCAGTTCGACCGCCGCCAGGAAGTCGGCCACGGCCTCGACAGGACCCGAGACGGCCGCCATCCGCGACACCGGGGGGAACCCCAGCTCGGCCCGCTCGGCGAGTTCCCGGACCGCGTGCCCGACCGGGTCCCACCGCACCAGCGCCTGCACCGGCCGCAGCGTCGGCTCGGCGACCACCACGACCGTGCCGCCGGCCCCCTGGTTCCGTACGAGCGCGGCCGCGCCGATCCAGCGCCGCAGCGCGTCCTCCCCGGCCCGCAGATCGGGTCGTCCGAGCATGGCCCAGCCGTCGAGCAGCAGGGCTGCCGCGTATCCGCCCTCGGCCACCGGTTCGGCCCCGGGCGTGCTCACGACCAGCGCGGGCGTCCCCGGCACGGTGTCGAGCACCTGCTCCCGGCCGGAGGTCCGCACGGGCACGGCGGGAAAGGCCCGCCCCAGCTCCTCGGCTGTCCGCCGGGCCCCCACGACCTGCGCCCGCAGCCGGTTGCTCCCGCATTCGGGGCAGTGCCAGCCGCCCTCCTCACGCCCGCACCATCCGCACAGCAGCGCCCCGGCGCCGTCCTGCGCCGCCAGCGGCCCCGCACAGTGCCGGCACCGGGCCGGCTCCCGGCACCGCGCGCAGGCCATCCGGGGCACATACCCACGCCGGGGCACCTGCACCAGCACGGGCCCGTCCCGCAGCCCGTCCCGCGCGACCTGCCAGGCGAGACTCGGCAACCGCGCCGCCCGAGCCGCCTCGTCCCGCGCGAGATCCGTGTCCCCCACGGTCCGCACCAGCGGCGCGGCGGCCCGCACCTGCTCCCGCCCGGCCACGATCGGCGCGGCCCAGCCGCTCTCGACGAGCTGGGCGGCCTCGACCGTGCAGCTCCAACTCCCCAGCAGGAAGCCGCACTTGTCCCGGGTCGCCCGTAGCTCCAGCACCTCGCGCACATGGGGAAAGGGGGCGTTGTCGTCGCTGTGACTGGCGTCGCCGTCGTCCCAGACGACGACCAGCCCGAGGTCCCGCACCGGCGCGAACATGGCCGCCCGGGTCCCCACCACAGCCCGGACCGCACCCCGCCGCACGGCCAGCCACTCCCGGTAGCGCTTCTCCTGCCCCGCGTCGGCGGTCAGCAGCGCGTGCCGCCCCTCCCCCAGCAACTGGCCGAGCGCCTCGTCGACCCGAGCCGCGGGCCGCCCGGCCGGTACGACCACGAGCGCACCGCGCCCCGACGCCAGCGTCGCCTGCACGGCCCGCGCGATCTCCTCGGCCCACTCCGGCCCCGGCAAGGCGGTCCACACGGCCCGGGGCGCTCCCCCGCCGGCCAGCGCCCGCAGAAACCCCTCCCCGCGCCCGTACCGCAGCCAGGACCCGGGCTCGGGAGCGGCGGGCGGGGGCGCGGGCTCGCCCATCTCCACGGCCTCCGCCCGGCCGTGCCGAGGCGGAACCGCCAGCTGGAGCACATCCGCGAGGCTCCCCGCGTACCGGTCCGCCACGGCCCGTGCCAGCCCCAACAGCTCGGGCCCCAGCACCGGTTCGGGGGAGACGACCTGCGCGAGCGCGGCCAGCGGACCTGAGTAGTCCGACTCGGCGACCCGCTCGACGAGGAACCCGTCGATCAGCGAGCCGCCCTCGCGCCGCCCCTGGCGAACGTTCCGCCCGCCGGCCCCGAACCGCACCCGCACCCGCACCCCGGGCTGGGCGTCCGCGTCCAACTCCTCCGGCACCGCGTAGTCGAAGTACCGGTCGAGATGCAGCACGCCCTTGTCGACGAGCACCCGGGCGACCGGCAGCTCCTTCGCCAGCGCCGCCCCCCGCCAGGTCCGCGGCTTCGCCCGCGGCACCTTGGCCTTCCGGACGGCCTCCCGCACCAGCGCCAGCTGCTCCGGCTCCCCGCCTCCCGCCGCGCCTCCGCCCCTGGTCCCATCCTCGCTGCTCACACCCTCATCCTCCCAAACCCCACTGACAGCGGACGCCGCCCGAGAGCTAGGGCCTGTCGTTTGGATCATGCCGATTGCGGGCGACGGCTCCTGGTGGCTGCCGGTGAGCGGGGCGTGGCGCGTGCAGCTGCAAGGCGGAGGAGGGAGTCAACGCGGAGCGTTGGGGACCGACGACAACGCGGCAGATGTGCGCGCCACGCCCCGCGGCCCAGGCGTGATCCGAACGACAGGCCCTACGCGGGCGGCCGGCCTCTCCGGGTCCCGCCCGGCGGTCCGTCGGCCAGGGAGTCGAGGAACACGACGAGGCCCGGCGCCCCCGTGGGGACACCGGGCCTCGTCGATCAGCCGGAGTGGTGGTGAGCCGGAGGGCTCAGAGGCCCGCGGCCTTGCGCAGTTCCTCGACGCGGTCCGTGCGCTCCCAGGTGAACTCGGGCAGCTCGCGGCCGAAGTGGCCGTACGCGGCGGTCTGGCCGTAGATCGGGCGCAGCAGGTCGAGGTCGCGGATGATGGCGGCCGGACGGAGGTCGAAGACCTCGTCGATGGCCTTCTCGATCCGGTCGGTGTCGACCTTGGCGGTACCGAAGGTCTCGACGAACAGGCCGACGGGCTCGGCCTTGCCGATCGCGTACGCCACCTGGACCTCGCAGCGGGAGGCGAGGCCGGCCGCGACGACGTTCTTGGCGACCCAGCGCATCGCGTACGCCGCCGAGCGGTCGACCTTGGACGGGTCCTTGCCCGAGAAGGCGCCGCCGCCGTGGCGGGCCATGCCGCCGTACGTGTCGATGATGATCTTGCGGCCGGTCAGGCCGGCGTCACCCATCGGGCCGCCGATCTCGAAACGGCCGGTCGGGTTGACCAGCAGGCGGTAACCCTCGGTCTCCAGCTTGATGCCGTCGTCCAGGAGGGCCTTCAGCTCGGGCTCCACCACGAACTCGCGGATGTCCGGGGCGAGGAGGGACTCCAGGTCGATGTCACTGGCGTGCTGCGAGGAGACCACGACCGTGTCCAGGCGGACCGCCTTGTCACCGTCGTACTCGATGGTGACCTGCGTCTTGCCGTCGGGGCGCAGGTAGGGGATGGTGCCGTTCTTGCGGACCTCGGACAGGCGCTTCGACAGGCGGTGCGCCAGGAAGATCGGCAGCGGCATCAGCGTCGGCGTCTCGTCCGACGCGTAACCGAACATCAGACCCTGGTCACCGGCGCCCTGACGGTCCAGCTCGTCCTCGTCACCCTCGACCCGGTTCTCGTACGCCGTGTCCACACCCTGCGCGATGTCCGGCGACTGCGCGCCGATCGACACCGACACACCGCAGGAAGCGCCGTCGAAGCCCTTCTTCGACGAGTCGTAGCCGATGTCCAGGATGGTGTCGCGCACCAGCTGGGCGATCGGCGCGTACGCCTTGGTCGTGACCTCTCCGGCCACATGCACCAGGCCGGTCGTGATGAGCGTCTCCACGGCGACACGGGACGTGGGGTCCTCGCGCAGGAGCGCATCGAGAATGGCATCGCTGATCTGATCAGCGATCTTGTCGGGGTGACCCTCGGTCACGGACTCCGAGGTGAACAGACGACGGGACACAACGCTCCCTGGGGTTGCAGCGGCTGCTGGCTGATCATGGGCGGACGGGCTCGGGGGCTGCGCCCGGCGTCGTCCGAGAACAGTTTATCGGTCGGGCTCGGCCACCGGCTCACCTGTCTCGCCTCTCGGGAGCCCTGTGACCTGCGGCACGTGCATTCTGCCCAATGGCCGTCGCTGTCCGCCAGGGTCGCCACGCCCGAATGTGCGTGGTTCGAGTGAGGCGTGACGCGAATCCACTGTCATACGAGTCTGCTCGCCACCAGGTCCCACACCGTTTCGGCCAGGGCTTCCTTGGGGCCGTAGGGCACCGGCGTCTCGCTGCCGTCGGCTCCCAGCACCACGGCCTCGTTCTCCTCGGCGCCGAAGGTCTTGCGCTCCCCCACCTCGTTCACCACCAGGAGGTCGCATCCCTTGCGGGCCAGCTTGACGCGACCGTTGGCGAGGACGTCGTCGGTCTCGGCGGCGAAGCCGACGATCACCTGGCCGGGGCGCGAGCGGTCCGCCGAGATCTCCGCGAGGATGTCCGGATTCCGCACCAGGACGATGGGCTCGGGCCCCTGGTCGTCCTTCTTCTTGATCTTGCCGGTGGCGTAGGTCTCCGGGCGGAAGTCCGCCACCGCGGCCGCCATCACCACGACGTCCGCGTCCGGCGCCGCCTTGAGCACCGCCTCGCGCAGCTGGACCGCCGTGCCGATCCGGACGACGTCCACCCCTGCGGGGTCCGGCAGCCCGGTGTTGCCCTCGATCAGCGTGACCCGGGCGCCCCGCGCGGCCGCCGTACGGGCGAGGGCGTACCCCTGTTTGCCGGAGGAGCGGTTGCCGAGGAAGCGGACGGGGTCGAGGGGCTCCCGGGTGCCGCCGGCGGTCACCACGACGCGCCGGCCGACGAGGTCCGGCTCGGTGACGCCCCGGGCCAGCACGCGGCGGCAGACCTCGAAGATCTCCGCGGGGTCCGGCAGCCGGCCCTTGCCGGTGTCGACGCCGGTCAGCCTGCCGACGGCGGGGTCGATGACGAGGGCGCCCCGGCGGCGCAGCGTCGCCACGTTCTCCTGGGTGGCCGGGTGTTCCCACATCTCGGTGTGCATGGCGGGGGCGAAGACGACCGGACAGCGAGCGGTGAGCAGGGTGTTGGTGAGGAGGTCGTCGGCCAGTCCGTGGGCGGCCTTGGCGAGCATGTCGGCGGTCGCCGGGGCGACGACGACCAGATCGGCCTCCTGCCCGATGCGCACGTGCGGCACCTCGTGGACGCTCTCCCAGACCTCTGTGGAGACCGGGTTGCCGGAGAGCGCGGACCACGTGGCGGCGCCGACGAAGTGCAGCGCGGAGTCGGTCGGCACGACCCGTACGTCATGACCGGACTCGGTCAGCCGACGCAGCAGCTCGCACGCCTTGTAGGCGGCGATCCCACCGCTGACCCCCAGAACGACCTTCGGCTTGCCCACCGTGCCTCCCCGCACTCGGATGTGTACGCCCCTGCGTGACGCCTCAATGACACACCACAGGCCCGGCAGTCGCTCCCCCAGCTAACGCTGGGAGGTGCCCCCTGCCGGGCCTGTGGAAAAACCTACTGCGATCTGCCGATATGACTTACGCGGGGCCTTCGACGGCCTCGGAGGTCAGCAGACCCGCGTTGATCTCGCGCAGGGCGATCGAGAGCGGCTTCTCGTGCACGTGGGTGTCGACGAGCGGACCGACGTATTCGAGGAGACCCTCGCCGAGCTGCGAGTAGTACGCGTTGATCTGGCGAGCACGCTTGGCCGCGTAGATCACGAGGCTGTACTTCGAGTCGGTGGCCTCGAGGAGCTCGTCGATCGGCGGGTTGATGATGCCCTCGGGCGCGGAGATGGAAGAGGACACGCTCTACCTTCCGATGGATGGGAAAAGATCGGTCGTGATCACAGAAAAAGGACAGAACCCGTGATCACACAACATCCATCAAGGCTAGCAGCTCGCGGGCCACGTCCTCGACGGAGGTGTTGACCAGGGTGACGTCGAACTCCGGCTCGGCCGCCAGCTCGATCTTGGCCGCCTCCAGGCGGCGTTCGATCACGTCGGGCGGCTCGGTGCCCCGACCGGTGAGCCTGCGCACCAGCTCCTCCCAGGAGGGAGGCGCCAGGAAGACCAGCTGGGCGTCCGGCATGGACTCGCGGACCTGCCGCGCGCCCTGGAGGTCGATCTCCAGCAGGACCGGCTCGCCCCGCTCCAGGCGTTCGAGCACGGCGGCCCGGGGGGTGCCGTAGCGGTTGCCGGCGAACTCGGCCCACTCCAGCAGTTCACCGTTGGCGATCAGCTTGTCCATCTCGTCGTCGGTGACGAAGAAGTAGTGGACTCCGTGCTGCTCGCCGGGGCGCGGCTTACGGGTCGTCGCCGACACCGAGAGCCAGACCTCGGGGTGCGCCTTGCGCATATGGGCGACGACCGTGCTCTTGCCGACCCCGGAGGGGCCGGAGAGCACGGTCAGCCGCGGACGTACGTCCGGGGGCTCGGGGGTCGTCCCCCGGAATGTTGCAGCCATGCAGCGATTATTCCAGCAATCCCGGAGTGCCCGGGACTCCCTTCCCGTCAGGAGGCGGGATCAGGAACCGGTGCTGCCGAACTCACGCTCCAGGGAGGCGATCTGGTTGGAACCGAGGCCGCGTACACGACGACTCTCGGAGATACCCAGACGCTCCATGATCTGCTTGGCGCGGACCTTGCCCACGCCCGGCAGGGACTCGAGCAGGGCGGAGACCTTCATCTTGCCGATGACGTCGTTCTCCTGGCCCTGCTTGATGACCTCGTGCAGGGAGGCGCCGGAGTGCTTGAGTCGATTCTTGACCTCGGCCCGCTCCCGGCGAGCCGCGGCGGCCTTTTCGAGCGCGGCTGCGCGCTGTTCAGGGGTAAGGGGCGGAAGAGCCACGCCTACGTCACCTCGGATGTCGAACTGTCGGATACGGACCGGTGAGGAACCTAGTCGCCCCTCACCTGGGGTGCCACGAGCAACACGCTTGCCCGTTGACCCTGCTCGGAGACTAGCGGCCAAGTCCGCCGGAGTCAGCGAGAACAGCGGAAAAGTCCTGGTCAGCCTCCATGGACTCGGACATAAGCCGCATAATGCCCCGGATTTGAGAATGTATTCAGACTCAAGTCGTCCGGGAACTGCCCCCCGGCACTCATCGGAGGTCTCGGACGGTCGCGGTCGCGGAGCGGATCTCGTCCGCGAAACGAACCGAGGCGTCACGCAGCGCGACGATGTCGGGACCGTGACGAAGGACACCTCGGCTGACGTTCGGGACCACCTGACGCACAGCGCTCCCGAAGACCGCCGGAAGATCGGCCGGTGTGGCGCCCTGGGCACCGATCCCCGGCGCGAGGAGAGGTCCGTTGATGTTCAGCTCGTACGACGAGAGGTCACCGAGCGTGGCGCCGACGACGGCGCCGAAGGACCCCAGGGGCTCCTCTCCGGCGTTCTCGGCCGCCAGGTGCGCCAGCACGGTCGCGCCGACGTTCCGCCCGTCGCCGCGCACCGCGTGCTGCACCTCGCCGCCCTCCGGGTTGGAGGTGAGCGCCAGCACGAACAGTCCGGCCCCGTTCTCGCGCGCCAGGTCCACGGCGGGCTTCAGCGAGCCGTAGCCCAGGTAGGGCGAGACCGTCAGCGCGTCCGAGAACAGGGGCGCGTCCTTGTGCAGGAAGGTCTCGGCGTACGCGGCCATGGTGGAGCCGATGTCGCCGCGCTTGGCGTCCATGACGACCAGCGCGCCGGCCGCCCGCGCCTCCGCGACGGACTTCTCCAGGACGGCGATGCCGCGCGACCCGAAGCGCTCGAAGAACGCGCTCTGCGGCTTGAGCACGGCCACCCGGTCGGCCAGCGCCTCGACGACCGTGCGGCTGAACTGCTCCAGGCCCGCGACGTCGTCGTTCAGGCCCCAGTCGGCGAGCAGGGAGGCGTGCGGGTCGATGCCGACGCAGAGCGGCCCGCGTTCGTCCATGGCTCGGCGCAGGCGGGCGCCGAAGGGCTCGGTCATACCGTCTTCCTCACATCGGCGCCGACCGCGTCGGCGAGGGTGGCGTAGGGGCTCGTGCGCAGGCGGGCCGCGAGGCCCTTGTGGAGGGCGCGCGACCAGAAGGGCCCCTCGTAGACGAAGGCGCTGTAGCCCTGGATCAGGGTGGCGCCCGCCAGGATGCGCTGCCAGGCGTCCTCGGCGTTCTCGATGCCGCCGACGCCCACCAGGGTGATCCGGTCGCCCACGCGCGCGTAGAGGCGGCGCAGGACGGCGAGGGAGCGGTCCTTGACCGGGGCTCCGGAGAGGCCGCCCGTCTCCTTCACGAGGGAGGGCTCGGACTTCAGTCCGAGGCCCTCGCGCGCGACGGTGGTGTTCGTGGCGATGATCCCGTCCAGGCCCAGCTCCACGGCGAGGTCGGCGACGGCGTCGACGTCCTCGTCGGCGAGGTCCGGCGCGATCTTCACCAGCAGCGGCACGCGACGGGTGCGGACCGTGCGGTCGGCGGCCTCGCGGACGGCGGTCAGCAGGGGCCGCAGCGCCTCGGTGGCCTGGAGGTTGCGCAGGCCGGGCGTGTTGGGCGAGGAGACGTTCACGACGAGGTAGTCGGCGTACGGGGCGAGGCGCTGGGTGGACTTCACGTAGTCCCCCGCGGCCTCCTCCTCGGGAACGGCCTTGGTCTTGCCGATGTTGACCCCGACGACCGTCCTGAAGACCGGCGTGCGGGAGGCGAGGCGGGCGGCGACGGCGAGCGAGCCCTCGTTGTTGAAGCCCATGCGGTTGATCAGGGCGCGGTCGGCGACCAGGCGGAACAGCCGCTGCTTGGGATTGCCGGGCTGGCCCTCGCCGGTCACCGTTCCGATCTCGACGTGGTCGAAGCCGAGCATCGACATCCCGTCGACGGCGACCGCGTTCTTGTCGAAGCCGGCGGCGAGTCCGAAGGGGCCGTGCATCCGCAGCCCGAACGCCTCCGTACGCAGTTCCTCGTAGCGGGGCGCGAGGGCCGCCGCCAGGAAGGTGCGCAGCACGGGGACGCGGACGGCGAGGCGGATCCAGCGGAAGGCCAGGTGGTGGGCCTCCTCCGGGTCCATCCGCTTGAAGACCAGACGGAAGAAGAGCTTGTACATGGTGGTGTCCTCATGAAGAGGGGGACACCGTTTCCGGTGTCCCCCTCTCGGCTGCTAGTCGCGGGCCGCGGTCAGGTGTTCGGCGTGTTCCTGGAGCGAGCGCACGCCCACGTCACCGTGGTTGAGCGCGTCGATGCCCTGGACGGCTGCCGCGAGGGCCTGCACGGTCGTCAGGCACGGCACGGAGCGGGCCACGGCGGCCGTACGGATGTCGTAGCCGTCGAGACGGCCGCCGGTGCCGTAGGGGGTGTTGACGATGAGGTCGACCTCGCCGTCGTGGATGAGCTGGACGATCGTCTTCTCACCGTTCGGGCCGGTGCCCTCGGACTGCTTGCGCACGACGGTGGCGTTGATGCCGTTGCGCTTGAGGACCTCGGCGGTGCCGGACGTGGCGAGCAGCTCGAAGCCGTGCGCGACCAGCTCGCGCGCCGGGAAGATCATCGATCGCTTGTCGCGGTTGGCGACCGAGATGAACGCGCGGCCCTTGGTGGGCAGCGGCCCGTACGCGCCGGCCTGCGACTTGGCGTACGCCGTGCCGAAGACGGAGTCGATGCCCATGACCTCGCCGGTGGAGCGCATCTCCGGGCCGAGGATGGTGTCGACGCCACGGCCGTGGATGTCGCGGAAGCGCGACCACGGCATGACCGCCTCCTTCACGGAGATCGGCGCGTCGAGCGGCAGCTCACCGCCGTCCCCGTTGGCCGGAAGCAGACCCTCCGCCCGCAGCTCGGCGATGGTGGCGCCCAGCGAGATCCGGGCGGCGGCCTTCGCCAGCGGCACCGCGGTCGCCTTCGAGGTGAAGGGGACGGTGCGGGAGGCACGCGGGTTGGCCTCCAGGACGTAGAGGATGTCCCCGGCCATCGCGAACTGGATGTTGATCAGTCCGCGCACGCCGACGCCCTTGGCGATGGCCTCGGTGGAGGCGCGCAGGCGCTTGATGTCGAAGCCGCCGAGGGTGATCGGGGGCAGGGCGCACGCCGAGTCGCCGGAGTGGATGCCGGCCTCCTCGATGTGCTCCATCACGCCGCCGAGGTAGAGCTCGTGGCCGTCGTACAGGGCGTCCACGTCGATCTCGATGGCGTCGTCGAGGAAGCGGTCGACGAGGACCGGCCGGGAGGGGCTGATCTCGGTCGACTCGGCGATGTACGACTCCAGGCGGGCCTCGTCGTAGACGATCTCCATGCCGCGTCCGCCGAGCACGTAGGACGGGCGGACGAGGACCGGGTAGCCGATCTCGTCGGCGATGGCCTTGGCGCCGGCGAAGGTGGTCGCGGTGCCGTGCTTGGGCGCGGGGAGGCCGGCCTCGGCGAGGACGCGTCCGAAGGCGCCGCGGTCCTCGGCGGCGTGGATGGCCTCCGGAGGGGTGCCGACGACCGGGACGCCGTTGTCCTTGAGCGCCTGCGACAGACCCAGCGGGGTCTGGCCGCCGAGCTGGACGACGACGCCCGCGATCGGACCGGCCAGCGACTCGGCGTGCACGATCTCCAGCACGTCCTCGAGGGTCAGCGGCTCGAAGTACAGGCGGTCGGAGGTGTCGTAGTCCGTGGAGACGGTCTCCGGGTTGCAGTTGACCATCACGGTCTCGTAGCCCGCGTCGCTCAGGGCGAAGGAGGCGTGGACGCAGGAGTAGTCGAACTCGATGCCCTGGCCGATGCGGTTCGGGCCGGAGCCGAGGATGATCACGGCCGGCTTCTCGCGCGGGGCGACCTCCGACTCCTCGTCGTAGGAGGAGTAGAAGTACGGCGTCTTCGCCGCGAACTCGGCGGCGCAGGTGTCGACCGTCTTGTAGACCGGGCGTACGCCCAGCGCGTGGCGGACCTCGCGCACCACGTCCTCGCGCAGGTCCCGGATCTCGCCGATCTGCTGGTCGGAGAAGCCGTGCCGCTTGGCCTCGGCGAGCAGCTCGGGGTCGAGCTTCTCGGCGGCGGCCAGTTCGTCGGCGATCTCCTTGATCAGGAAGAGCTGGTCGACGAACCACGGGTCGATCTTGGTGAACTCGAAGACCTCCTCCGGCGTGGCACCCGCGCGGATGGCCTGCATGACGGTGTTGATGCGGCCGTCGGTGGGCCGGACGGCCTCTTCGAGGAGAGTGGCCTTGTCGCCGGGCTCGCCGACGAAGGTGAACTGGCTGCCCTTCTTCTCCAGCGACCGCAGCGCCTTCTGGAGCGCCTCGGTGAAGTTGCGGCCGATCGCCATGGCCTCGCCGACCGACTTCATGGTCGTGGTCAGGGAGGAGTCGGCGGACGGGAACTTCTCGAAGGCGAACCGCGGGGCCTTGACGACCACGTAGTCGAGCGTCGGCTCGAAGGAGGCCGGGGTCTGCTCGGTGATGTCGTTGGGGATCTCGTCGAGCGTGTAGCCGACGGCCAGCTTGGCGGCGATCTTGGCGATCGGGAAGCCGGTCGCCTTGGAGGCCAGCGCCGAGGACCGTGACACGCGCGGGTTCATCTCGATGACGATGACCCGGCCGTCCTCGGGGTTCACCGCGAACTGGATGTTGCAGCCGCCGGTGTCGACGCCGACCTCGCGGATGATCGCGATGCCGACGTCACGCAGCACCTGGTACTCGCGGTCGGTGAGCGTCATCGCGGGCGCGACGGTGATCGAGTCGCCGGTGTGGACGCCCATCGGGTCGAAGTTCTCGATGGAGCAGACGACCACGACGTTGTCGTGCTTGTCGCGCATCAGCTCCAGTTCGTACTCCTTCCAGCCGAGGATGGACTCCTCCAGGAGCACCTCGGTGGTGGGAGACAGGGTCAGGCCCTGGCCGGCGATGCGGCGCAGTTCCTCCTCGTCGTGGGCGAAGCCGGAGCCGGCGCCGCCCATGGTGAAGGAGGGACGGACGACGACGGGGTAGCCGCCGAGCGTCTCGACGCCGGCGAGGACGTCCTCCATGGAGTGGCAGATAACGGACCGGGCGGACTCGCCGTGGCCGATCTTGGCGCGGACGGCCTCGACGACGTCCTTGAAGAGGTCGCGGTCCTCGCCCTTGTTGATGGCCTCGACGTTGGCGCCGATCAGCTCGACGCCGTACTTCTCCAGCGTCCCGGCCTCGTGCAGCGAGATGGCCGTGTTGAGGGCCGTCTGACCGCCGAGGGTGGGCAGGAGGGTGTCCGGGCGCTCCTTGGCGATGATCTTCTCGACGAACTCCGGGGTGATCGGCTCGACGTAGGTGGCGTCGGCGATCTCCGGGTCGGTCATGATCGTCGCCGGGTTGGAGTTGACCAGGATGACGCGCAGGCCCTCGGCCTTGAGCACGCGGCACGCCTGGGTGCCGGAGTAGTCGAACTCGGCGGCCTGGCCGATGACGATCGGGCCGGAGCCGATGACCAGGACGGACTGGATATCGGTGCGCTTAGGCACGCTGGCCCTCCATCAGGGATACGAAGCGGTCGAACAGGTAGGCGGCGTCGTGCGGGCCCGCTGCCGCTTCGGGGTGGTACTGGACGCTGAAAGCCGGCCGGTCGAGGAGTTGGAGCCCCTCCACCACGTTGTCGTTGAGGCAGACGTGGGAGACCTCGGCGCGGCCGT
Source organism: Streptomyces caniscabiei (assembly GCF_014930365.1). Classification (GTDB taxonomy): domain Bacteria; phylum Actinomycetota; class Actinomycetes; order Streptomycetales; family Streptomycetaceae; genus Streptomyces; species Streptomyces caniscabiei. The sequence continues at coordinate 112,877 of NZ_JABXWI010000011.1, forward strand.
AGGGGGTGTCGGAGACCTCGTCGAGCGGGGCGTCGACGGCGAAGCCGTGGTTGTGCGCGGTGACCTCGACCTTGCCGGTCGTACGGTCCTGCACCGGCTGGTTGATGCCCCGGTGGCCGTACTTCAGCTTGTAGGTGCCGAAGCCGAGCGCGCGGCCGAGGATCTGGTTGCCGAAGCAGATGCCGAAGAGCGGGGTGCCGCGCTCCAGGACCGCCCGCATGACGGAGACGGGGTGGTCGGCGGTGGCGGGGTCGCCGGGGCCGTTGGAGAAGAACACGCCGTCGGGGTTCACGGCGTACACGTCCTCGGCCGTGGCCGTGGCCGGGAGCACGTGCACCTCGATGCCGCGCTCGGCCATCCGGTGCGGGGTCATGCCCTTGATGCCGAGGTCGACGGCGGCGACGGTGAACTTCTTGGTGCCGATGGCGGGGACGACGTACGTCTCCTTGGTGGCGACCTCGGCGGAGAGGTTCGCGCCCTTCATCTCGGGCGCCTCGCGGACCTCGGTGAGCATGACGCCCTCGTCGGGCAGCGCGTTGCCGGAGAAGATGCCGACGCGCATGGCGCCGCGCTCACGGAGGTGGCGGGTGAGGGCGCGGGTGTCGATGCCGGAGATCCCGACGACGCCCTGGGCGCGCAGCTCGTCGTCCAGGGAGCGCCGGGAGCGCCAGTTGGAGGGCACGCGCGCGGGGTCGCGGACGACGTATCCGGCGACCCAGATCTTCTTGGACTCGGGGTCCTCGTCGTTGACGCCCGTGTTGCCGACGTGCGGGGCGGTCATGACGACGACCTGGCGGTGGTACGACGGGTCGGTGAGGGTCTCCTGGTAGCCGGTCATCCCGGTGGAGAACACGGCCTCGCCGAAGGTCACCCCCACGGCCCCGTAGGCACGGCCGCGGAACATCCGGCCGTCCTCCAGGACGAGTACGGCGGGAACCCTGGTGGCTCCCCGGGTGGAGGTCGTCATCGTGCGCCTTCCGTTTCCGTCTTGTTGATCATCTGGTTCAGGGTCTCGACCCACTCGTTGTGCTCGGCCGCGCGGTCGGAGCGGAATCCGGAGTCGAGCAGCTTGCCGCCGTGCTCCCAGGTGACGACCAGCAGCCCGCCCTCGGTGAGGACCTTGCCGGCGATGCCCTTGTCGAGCCGGGCCTCGCGCAGGGCGTCGGCCGGGACGAAGAAGTCCGTCGCCCCCGGGCGTACGACGTCCAGGCCCGCGTCCGTCAGCGTCAGCTCGACCCGGCTGCGGGTGCCCAGGCCGTGCGCGACGATGCGATCGAGCCACTGCCCGGCGGTGGTGGAGCCGTGGTAGCGGCCGCTCATGCTCAGTCTGGCTTCACCGGGCTCGTCCGGCATTCCAGGCAGCGGCGGCTTGCCGCCTCCGTTGAGGGTGGTGGTGGGCGACGGGCGGGCGGGCAGCTCCGGGAGGTCGCTCTGGAGCGTGCCGCGCCACTTCCAGCCCTCGCGCATCAGCCAGTAGACGAGCGCGACGAAGAGGGCGAGTCCGACGACCCAGCCGATGCGCGCGGCCCAGTCGGTGACCTCGGCCGATTCCTTCTCTGCGGCCAGCAGAATTACAGGTGTCACGTGAGCTTCCCGTCGACGAGCGTGGCCTTGCCCCGCAGCCACGTGTGCGTGACACGGCCCGGCAGCTCGCGGCCCTCGTAGGGGGTGTTGCGGCTGCGCGAGGCGAAGCCCGCGGGATCCACCGACCCACGGTATGCCGTGTCGACGAGCGTGAGGTTGGCGGGCTCACCTGCCGAGACGGGACGTCCATGGCCGGACGCCTGTCCGATCTTGGCGGGCTTGACGGACATGCGGTCCGCGACGCCCGCCCAGTCGAGCAGACCGGTGCTGACCATCGTCTCCTGGACCACCGACAGCGCGGTCTCCAGGCCGACCATGCCCATGGCGGCCGCGGCCCACTCGCAGTCCTTGTCCTCGTGCGGGTGCGGGGCGTGGTCGGTGGCGACGATGTCGATCGTGCCGTCGGCGAGGGCCTCGCGCAGGGCCAGCACGTCGCGCTCGGTGCGCAGCGGCGGGTTGACCTTGTAGACCGGGTTGTAGGAGCGCACCAGCTCGTCGGTGAGCAGGAGGTGGTGCGGGGTGACCTCGGCGGTGACGTCGATGCCGCGGGACTTGGCCCAGCGGACGATCTCGACGGACCCGGCGGTCGACAGGTGGCAGATGTGGACGCGGGAGCCGACGTGCTCGGCGAGCAGGACGTCCCGGGCGATGATCGACTCCTCGGCCACCGCCGGCCAGCCGCCGAGGCCCAGCTCGGCGGAGACGATGCCCTCGTTCATCTGGGCGCCCTCGGTGAGGCGCGGCTCCTGCGCGTGCTGGGCGACGACCCCGCCGAAGGCCTTCACGTACTCCAGGGCCCGGCGCATGATCACCGCGTCGTCGACGCACTTGCCGTCGTCGGAGAAGACGGTGACGCCCGCCGCCGACTCGTGCATGGCGCCCAGCTCGGCGAGCTTCTTGCCCTCCAGGCCGACGGTGACGGCGCCGATGGGCTGCACGTCGCAGTAGCCGTGCTCCTGGCCGAGCCGGTAGACCTGCTCGACCACACCGGCGGTGTCGGCGACGGGGAAGGTGTTGGCCATGGCGAAGACGGCCGTGTAGCCGCCGGAGGCCGCGGCGCGCGTGCCGGTGAGCACGGTCTCGGAGTCCTCGCGTCCGGGCTCGCGCAGATGGGTGTGCAGGTCGACGAGGCCCGGCAGCAGCACCTTGCCCTCGGCCTCGACGACCACCGCGCCCTCGTCCGACAGCCCGGTGCCCACCTCGGCGATGACCTCGCCGTCGATCAGCACGTCCTGCGGCTCGCCGCCCAGCACCTTCGCACCACGGATCAGGATCTTGCTCATGGACTTACTTCTCCTCGGTGGTGCGGGTGTGGGTCACGGCGGGCTCGTTGCCGCCCAGCAGCAGGTACAGCACGGCCATCCGGATGGAGACGCCGTTGGCGACCTGCTCGACGACGGTGCAGCGGTCGGAGTCGGCGACCTCGGCGGTGATCTCCATGCCGCGGACCATCGGGCCGGGGTGCATCACGATGGCGTGCTCGGGCATCCGCGCCATGCGGTCGCCGTCGAGGCCGTAGCGCCGCGAGTACTCGCGCTCGGTGGGGAAGAACGCGGCGTTCATCCGCTCTCGCTGGACGCGCAGCATCATCACCGCGTCGGACTTGGCGAGCGTGCTGTCGAGGTCGTAGGAGACCTCGCAGGGCCAGGTCTCGACGCCGACCGGGACCAGGGTGGGCGGGGCGACGAGGGTGACCTCGGCGCCGAGGGTGTGCAGCAGGTCCACGTTGGAGCGGGCGACGCGGCTGTGCAGGACGTCGCCGACGAGCGTGATCCGCTTGCCGGACAGGTCCTGCCCGAGCCCGGCGTCCCGGCCGACGAGGCGGCGGCGCATCGTGAAGGCGTCCAGCAGGGCCTGCGTGGGGTGCTGGTGGGTGCCGTCGCCGGCGTTGATCACGGCGGCGTCGATCCAGCCGGAGGTCGCCAGGCGGTACGGGGCCCCCGAGGCGCCGTGCCGGATGACGACGGCGTCGACCCCCATGGCCTCCAGCGTCTGGGCGGTGTCCTTCAGAGACTCGCCCTTCGAGACGCTGGACCCCTTGGCGGTGAAGTTGATGACGTCCGCCGAGAGGCGCTTCTCGGCGGCCTCGAAGGAGATCCGGGTGCGGGTGGAGTCCTCGAAGAAGAGGTTGACGATCGTGCGGCCGCGCAGGGTCGGCAGTTTCTTGATCGGCCGGTCGGCGACCCGGGCCATCTCCTCGGCGGTGTCGAGGATCAGGACGGCGTCGTCACGGGTGAGGTCGGCGGCCGAGATGAGATGACGCTGCATCTTTCAGGCTCCGTAAGGCAGTTCGGGAGATTACGGGCAGTCAGGGGCATCGCGGAGGGACGTACGGCACGAGGCCGCACGCGCGCGTGCTACTGCTGGGCGGTCCGCTTCGCGCCGAGCAGAACGGTGTCCCGACCGTCCTCCTCGGCGAGCTGAACCTTGACCGTCTCCCGCAGCGACGTGGGGAGGTTCTTGCCGACGTAGTCGGCGCGGATGGGCAGTTCGCGGTGGCCCCGGTCGACGAGGACCGCGAGCTGGACGGCGCGCGGGCGGCCGATGTCGTTCAGCGCGTCGAGCGCCGCGCGGATCGTGCGGCCGGAGAAGAGCACGTCGTCGACGAGGACGACCAGGCGGCCGTCGATGCCGTCACCGGGGATCTCGGTGCGGGCCAGCGCACGTGGCGGGTGCATGCGCAGGTCGTCGCGGTACATGGTGATGTCGAGCGAGCCGACCGGGATCTTGCGGTCGGTGATCTCCGCGAGCTTGGCGGCGAGCCGCTGGGCGAGGAAGACGCCCCGGGTCGGAATGCCGAGGAGCACCACGTCGTCGGCACCCTTGGCGCGTTCGACGATCTCGTGGGCGATGCGGGTCAGTACGCGTGCGATGTCGGGGCCTTCGAGAACGGGCCGGGCATCGGACGACTGCGGGTTCTGGGGCAGGTCCTGCGCGTCTTGCGTGTCCATACGAAACGGACCTCCTTCTCCGCCTCACGGGACGGACCTTAAAGGACGTCGGATTTGCGCCGTCAACGTTAGCAGGCCCTCGAAACGCCCCTGATCACCCCCCTGGCCCAACAGAACGCGGTTACCACGGAAGAGTCGGTCCGGACCATTCGGCTTGACGGGGCAGAGTCACGCTGCGTAACCTCACAGTGAGTCACCAGCCTTCGTCCGGGGAGCTATATGTCCAGCGAATACGCCAAACAGCTCGGGGCCAAGCTCCGGGCCATCCGCACCCAGCAGGGCCTTTCCCTCCACGGAGTCGAGGAGAAGTCCCAGGGACGCTGGAAGGCGGTCGTGGTCGGTTCGTACGAGCGCGGCGACCGCGCCGTCACCGTGCAGCGCCTCGCGGAGCTGGCGGACTTCTACGGGGTCCCCGTGCAGGAGCTGCTTCCTGGTACGACCCCTGGTGGCGCCGCCGAGCCGCCGCCGAAGCTGGTCCTGGACCTGGAGCGTCTGGCGCACGTGCCGGCCGAGAAGGCGGGCCCGCTCCAGCGTTACGCGGCGACGATCCAGTCCCAGCGCGGTGACTACAACGGCAAGGTGCTCTCGATCCGCCAGGACGACCTGCGCACACTCGCCGTCATCTACGACCAGTCCCCCTCGGTCCTCACCGAGCAGCTGATCAGCTGGGGCGTCCTCGACGCGGACGCGCGCCGCGCGGTCTCCCACGAGGACAACTGACACCTCGGGCAACATCAGCAGAAACGTGCCGCCGGGGTGACCTCGAACCTGATGGTTCGAGGTCACCCCGGCGGTTTTTCGGTACGTCCTCACGGAAGGAGCGGCGGCAGCGCCCCCGGAGGGGCGCGGGGAACTGCGCGACCAGCCACGAATCACCCGCAGCCGACTCCGCACAGCACCCCGACGGCGCTCCCCCGCTCTTTACTCGGCTTCCCGGCGGAGCGAAGGCTTGAGGTCCTTCAACCGACCGAGCAGCCCGTTCACGAACGACGGCGAGTCGTCCGTGGAGAACTCCTTCGCCAGCTGCACCATCTCGTCGAGCACCACCGCGTCCGGGGTGGCGTCGACCCAGATCAGCTCGTACGCGCCGAGCCGCAGGATGTTGCGGTCCACCACCGGCATCCGGTCGAGCGTCCACCCCACCGAGTACTGCGCGATCAGCTCGTCGATCCGCTTGGCACGCTCGGCGTACCCCTCGACCAGCTGCATGGTGTACTCGCTGACCGGCGGCTGGCGGGTGTCGCTGTGGGCGTGCCGGATCCAGTCCGCGAGGACGGTCACGACGTCGACCCCGCGCTGGTCGCCCTCGAAAAGGATCTGGAAGGCGCGCTTGCGGGCCGTGTTACGGGCAGCCACGGTTAGCTGTTCACCCGGCCGAGGTAGTCGCTGGTGCGGGTGTCGACCTTGATCTTCTCGCCGGTGGTGATGAAGAGCGGCACCTGGATCTGGTGGCCGGTCTCCAGCGTCGCCGGCTTGGTGCCACCGGTGGAGCGGTCGCCCTGGACGCCGGGCTCGGTCTCCTGGATGACGAGCTCGACGGCGGCCGGCAGCTCGACGAAGAGCACCTCGCCCTCGTGCTGCGCGACGGTGGCGGTGAAGCCCTCGATCAGGAAGTTGGCGGCGTCGCCGACGGCCTTGCGGTCGACCATGAGCTGGTCGTAGGTCTCCATGTCCATGAAGACGAAGTACTCGCCGTCCATGTAGGAGAACTGCATGTCGCGCTTGTCGACAGTGGCCGTCTCGACCTTGACGCCGGCGTTGAACGTCTTGTCGACGACCTTGCCGGAGAGCACGTTCTTGAGCTTGGTGCGCACGAAGGCCGGGCCCTTGCCGGGCTTGACGTGCTGGAACTCGACGACGGACCAGAGCTGGCCGCCTTCGAGCTTGAGCACCAGGCCGTTCTTGAGGTCGTTCGTGGAAGCCACGGTTGCGGAATCTCCTGGACTGACGTGGACGACCCCGGGCCACGCGCCCAGCCGATGAGCTAGAGCGCGAGCAGCTCCTTGGTCGTGATGGTGAGTAGCTCGGGTCCGCCGTCCGCCTCGGGGCGTACGACGAGCGTGTCATCGATCCGGACTCCGCCCCGGCCCGGGAGGTGGACCCCCGGTTCGACGGTGACCGGCACGCAAGCGTCCAGTTTACCCATGGCCGCGGGGGCCAACTGCGGGTCCTCGTCGATTTCGAGTCCGACCCCGTGCCCCATCAGCACCGGGAGACCCTCACCGTGCCCCGCGGAGTCCAGGACCTGGCGGGCCGCGCGGTCCACGGCCCGGTAGGCCGCACCGGGGACCAGGGACTCCCGTCCGGCCCGCTGGGCTGCGAAGACCAGGTCGTACAGCTCGATCTGCCAGTCGGCGGGCGAGGTTCCGATCACGAACGTACGGCCGATCTCACAGCGGTAGCCGCGATAGGTGGCGCCGAGGCAGACGGAGAGGAAGTCTCCCTCCTCGACCCGGCGGTCGGTGGGGACGTGCCGGGGACGGCCGGAGTTCGGGCCGGTGGCGACGGAGGTGGCGAAGGCGGGGCCGTCCGCGCCGTGGTCGACGAGGCGGCGCTCCAGTTCCAGGGCGAGATGGCGCTCGGTGCGGCCGACGAGGATCGATTCGAGGAGTTCGCCCAACGCCTGGTCGGCGATCTCCGCGCCGATCCGCAGACAGGAGATCTCGTCCTCGTCCTTGATCACTCTCAGCTGCTCGACCGCGCCGCCGAGGTCGGCCAGCCGCAGCCGGGGCGCGACCGAGCGGATGGCTCGGCCGCGGGCCATGGTGAGGTGGTGCTCCTCCACGGCCAGGGAGTCGGCGCCCAGGGCGGTGGCGAGGTCGGCGGCCGCGACCGCCGGGTCGCCGCCGGGCCGCGGCAGCACCTGGACGCGTACGGCGTCGTCGGGCCGGCCCTCGCCGATCTCGCCGCTCGGCGGTGCGCCGCAGAGCAGGACGTCCTCGCCCCTCCCGAGCAGCAGCACCGCACCCCGCGGTGCCGCTCCCGCGAGGTAGCGGACGTTCGCCGGGCGGGTGACGAGTGCGGTGGGGCTGCCGCCGGCCTGGCAGCGTTCTCTCAGCCGGGCTCGGCGGGCCGCGTAGACCTCAGACATGTGCCGAGCGTATGAGCTTCGCCGGACGGCCGCCGGTCGAGCGGGGCCGAGTGGGGGGCGCCCCACGGGAACGGAGGACGTACTTGAGGCTGTGAGCCGAGTGCGCGCCGGTGGGGTTGTTCGCGCGGTTCCCCGCGCCCCTGAAGGGTCGGCTCAGGCCGCCGGGGCCATCGGTGCCGTCCGCCCGTGTCCCGCTACCACTTCGGAGGGCTCGCGATCGACCGTGCCAGGACCTCGTCCAGGACGCGGGCCGTGGCCGGGACGTCCAGCTGGGAGTTGTCGATGATCGGCAGGCCCGAGCCGTACCAGCCCGCCATCCGGCCGTGGATGCGGGCGACCTCTTCGTCGGTCAGGCGGCGGTTGCCCGAGCGCTCGGCATTGCGTTCGAGGACAATCTCCAGGCCCGGGAGGAGGACCACCGGCAGCAGACCCGGACCGACATGGCGCTTCCAGCCGCCGAGGCCGACGACCGGGCGGTCGGGGAAGACAGCGTCGTCGAGGATGCAGGAGATGCCGTTGGCCAGGAAGTTCCTGGCGGAGAAGCCACAGGTGCGGCGGGCGAGACGATACTGCGCCTCGGAGTTGTCGTTCCACCCGGACTGCGGGTCCGCGAAGCCCGAGCGCACCCACTCGCGCACGTCGTCCAGGCTGATGTGCGCGGTGGGCACCCTGCGGTGGTCCGCCCAGTACTTGGCGACGCTGGTCTTGCCGGCCCCGGCGGGCCCGATGAGCAGCACCGCGAGCGTGGTGGTCGTGACGTCGGGGGCGCCGGTGGCGGGCGGCGGCATGGTGACGGGACCGCCCGGGGGCAGTTGCACATGCCCGGTGGTGTCCCTCGGCATCCCGGTCTGCTGCGGGGCGGAGGGGTGCGGGTGCCCGGGGCCGCCGGCGAAGCCCGGCGCGGGGGGCACCGAACCGGGAGGGGCGGGCGGGGGTGCCGAGACGGGGGGCGCGGCGGGCGTGGGCGGGGCCGCCGGTGCGTGCGGGGGCGGCGGCACGGGGCCCGGGTGCGAGCCCGGGGGGACCGGGTGGCCCGCACCGGGGTGTCCCGGCGGGTTGGCGCCCGGCGCTCCCGGATGCGGGGGTGCCGGGTGTCCCTGGTGGTTCGCGGTCGGCGACCAGGGGGCCGCCGGGTCCTGCCCCGGCCGATGGGGCGGCGGCAGCGGAGCTCCCACTGCGTGCTGCATCCGGTGCCACTCCGTCTCGTACAGTCACATCGACACTGGCGAGCGGGGTCTCGCGACCCCGCCCTTACCGAACGGTACCGTCCCCGGCCGCCGTTTGGTGAACGGCCGGGGGCAGCCCGAAGTGCCCAAGTGGCCATGGACACAAGGCGAATCGGGCAAGTGGTGCCCGAGCGGGCGTTACTGGCCCACTTCGCCGTAGGCGGCGAGCAGGATCGCCGGGTCGGGTCCCTCCAGGACGGTGGGCTTGGCCAGTCCGTCCAGGACGATGAAGCGCAGCAGGTCGCCCCGGGACTTCTTGTCGACCTTCATCGTCTCCAGCAGCCGGGGCCACTGGTCGTAGCGGTAGTGCAGCGGCAGCCCGACCGACTCGAGGACCGTGCGATGACGGTCCGCGGTGGCGTCGTCCAACCGGCCCGCCAGACGGCCCAGTTCGGCCGCGAAGTGCATGCCCACGGAGACGGCCGCACCGTGCCGCCACTGGTAGCGCTCGTTCTTCTCGATCGCGTGGGCCAGCGTGTGCCCGTAGTTGAGGATCTCGCGGCGGCCGGACTCCTTGAGGTCGCCGGAGACGACCTCGGCCTTGACCCGGATCGACCGCTCGATCAGCTCGGAGGTGTGCGGTCCGGCCGGGGTGCGGGCGGCCTGCGGGTCGGCCTCGACGAGGTCCAGGATCACCGGGTCGGCGATGAAGCCGGCCTTGATGATCTCGGCGAGTCCGGAGACGTAGTCGTTGACCGGCAGCGAGTCGAGCGCGGCCAGGTCGCACAGCACGCCGGCCGGCGGGTGGAACGAGCCCACCAGGTTCTTGCCCTCGGCCGTGTTGATGCCGGTCTTGCCGCCGACCGCCGCGTCCACCATGGCCAGGACGGTGGTCGGGATGGCGATCCAGCGGACTCCGCGCAGCCAGGTCGCCGCCACGAAGCCGGCCAGGTCGGTGGTGGCGCCGCCGCCGACACCGACGATGACATCGGTGCGGGTGAAGCCGGACTGGCCGAGGGCCTTCCAGCAGTACGCGGCGACCTCGGCGGTCTTGGCCTCCTCCGCGTTCGGCACCTGGATCGCGACCGCCTCGAAGCCCTGCTCCGCCAGGTCGGCGCGCAGCGCCTCCCCGGTGTCCGCCAGCGCCTCGGGGTGGATCACCGCGACGCGCTTGACGCGGTTGCCGATCAACCCGCCCAGCTCGCCGAGGAGTTGACGCCCCACCAGGACCTCGTACGGCTCGGTGCCCGCCGTGCCGCCGACCTGGATACGGGTCACTGTCTCGCTCATGCTTCCTTCAACTCCAGTGCGTCCAGGGCCGCTCGGGTGACTTCCTCGGGCGTGCGGCCGTCGGTGGCGACGACGGCCGTGGCGACCTCCTCGTAGAGGTGGCGCCGGGCCTCCATCAACTCCCGCCACTGCTTGCGGGGATTGACGGCCAGCAGGGGGCGGGCGGCGTTGAGGCCCGTGCGCTTGACGGCCTCCTCGACGTCCATCGACAGGTAGACGACGCGGTGTCCCACGAGCAGAGCCCGGGTGTCGGCGTCGAGGATCGCGCCGCCGCCGAGGGCGAGGACACCGTCGTGACCGGCGAGAGCCGTGTGCACGGCCTTCTTCTCGACGGCGCGGAAGGCGGGCTCGCCCTCGTCGACGAAGATCTCCGCGATCTCGCGGCCCTGCTCGGCCACGATGTCGTCGTCGGTGTCGCGGTAGGCGACACCGAGCCGCTCGGCGAGCAGCCGTCCGACGGTGGACTTGCCGACGCCCATGGGGCCGACGAGGACGACCAGAGGCACCGGGCTCACCGGATCGCGAGGTGGTCGAGGTAGGAGCGGACGTTGCGGGCCGTCTCGGGGACGCTGTCGCCGCCGAACTTCTCGGCCACCGCGTCGGCCAGCACCAGGGCCACCATCGCCTCGGCGACGATGCCGGCCGCCGGCACGGCGGAGACGTCGGAGCGCTGGTGGTGGGCCTGCGTGGCCTCGCCCGTGGTCACGTCGACGGTCTGCAGGGCGCGCGGCACGGTCGCGATCGGCTTCATCGCCGCGCGGACCCGCAGCAGCTCGCCGGTGCTGAGCCCGCCCTCGGTGCCGCCGGAGCGGCCGGAGACCCGGCGGATGCCCTCGGGGGTGTTCACGATCTCGTCGTGCGCCTTGGAGCCGGGCACCCGCGCCAGCTCGAAGCCGTCGCCGATCTCGACGCCCTTGATGGCCTGGATGCCCATCAGCGCGCCGGCCAGGCGGGCGTCCAGCTTCCGGTCCCAGTGCACGTGCGAGCCGAGGCCCACGGGCACGCCGTAGGCCAGGATCTCGACGACGCCGCCGAGGGTGTCGCCGTCCTTGTGTGCCTGGTCGATCTCCGCGACCATCGCCTTCGACGCGTCCGCGTCCAGGCAGCGCACCGGATCGGCGTCCAGCTTCTCCACGTCGGCCGGGGTCGGGTACACACCCTGCGGGGCCTTCGCGGCGGCCAGCTCGACGACGTGGCTGACGATCTCGACGCCGGCCGTCTCCTTCAGGTACGACCGGGCGACGGCACCGAGGGCGACCCGGGCCGCGGTCTCGCGGGCGGAGGCGCGCTCCAGGACCGGGCGGGCCTCGTCGAAGCCGTACTTCTGCATGCCGGCCAGGTCGGCGTGGCCGGGCCGGGGGCGGGTCAGCGGCGCGTTGCGGGCGAGTCCGGCGAGGATCTCCGGGTCGACCGGGTCGGCCGCCATGACCTGCTCCCACTTCGGCCACTCGGTGTTCCCGACCATGATCGCCACCGGGGAGCCCATGGTGAGGCCGTGGCGCACACCGCCGAGGAAGGTGACCTCGTCGCGCTCGAACTTCATCCGGGCACCGCGTCCATAGCCCAGGCGCCGCCGGGCCAGGTGGTCCGCCACCATCTCCGTGGTGATCGGCACGCCGGCGGGAAGGCCCTCCAGCGTCGCGACAAGTGCGGGACCGTGGGACTCCCCCGCGGTCAGCCAGCGCAACCTGCTCAACGGTGCTCCTCAGTGCTCGCGCCCGGTACTGCGTCCTGCCTGCGTGTACGCGCGTCCTCGCGTACGGCGACGGCTACCGGGTGCGCGGCCCCGGCCCGCCACCTCCGATCCTCCCACGTCCGGGGCGGGAGCCGGTCACAGGTCCAGCAGACGGACGGGCCGGGCGCGCGGGACGGGGCACCGAGGCGGGTCAGCGCATCTTCGCCGCCGCGCTCTTGATCGCCTCACGGATACGGAAGTACGTGCCGCAGCGGCAGACGTTGGCGATCTCGTCGATGTCGGCGTCGGTGGGGTCGCTGGTCCGCTTGAGCAGGGCGACGGCGGCCATGATCTGTCCGGGCTGGCAGTAGCCGCACTGGGCCACGTCCTGCTCCAGCCAGGCCTCCTGGACGGGGTGCAGCTCGTCGCCGTCGGCCAGGCCCTCGATGGTGGTGACCTCGCGGCCCGCCGCCTCGGCGACCGGCACCACACAGGGGCGGACGGCCTCGCCGTCGAGGTGGCTGGTGCAGGCCTTGCAGACGTCGATGCCGCAGCCGTACTTGGGCCCGCGCACACCGAGCAGGTCGCGCAGGGCCCACAGCAGGGGCAGGTCGTCGGGGGCGTCGACGGTGACGGTCTCGCCGTTCACGGTGAAGGTGTGGGAGGGCATCGAGGTGCTCCTGGATCGTGCGGCCGGCTCAGCGGGGGAAGGGCGTGAAGTCGACGTCGAAATTGACGGGGAAGCTGCGCGGCTTGGTGCCGGTGGCCCGCGCGTAGGCGTTGGCGACGGCGCCGACGGCCGCGGGGACGCCGAGTTCGCCCGCGCCGCCGGGTTCGTCGGCTCCCTCGATGACGAAGATCCTTACGTCCTTCGGGGAGTCCTTCTGGCGGGCGTAGTGGAACTGGGAGTAGCTGCCTTCCAGCGGCAGCCCCTCGTCGATGTGGAGGCCGGCCCGCAAGGTGGTGGAGATGGCGTCCGTGAGCCCGCCGAGCAGCTGGGCCTCCAGGCCGCGCGGGTTGATGACCCGACCCACGTCGGCCGCGATGACCGCCTTCGTCACCCGGGGCTTCTTCGGATCGGTCGCGTCGATCTCGACCAGACAGGCCGTGCAGGCCTTGTACTCGTCGTGGAAGGCGACGCCCTGCGCCCAGCCGTCGGGGAGGCTCCGCCCCCAGTCCCCCTCCGTCGCGACCTTGTCGAGCACGGCCCGCTGCCGCGCGGTCTTGAGGAACTCGCGCCGGAAGGCGACGGGGTCCTTGCCCAGCTTCGCCGCCAGCTCGTCGACGATGATCTCCTCGGCGCCGCGGCTGTTGGCCGAGTACACCGAGCGCCACGACCCGGTGTGCATCCTGATCGGTACCTCGGTGAGCGTCTGGGTGGTGACGCCGAAGTTGTACGGGGACTTCACCGTGGTCAGGAACAAGGTCTGGGCGAAGGTCGCGTTCCCGATGCCGGACGGCAGGCTCGCCGCGGCGGCGGTGATCGCGTCGCCGAGGCCGTGCCGGAAGTCGGTCTCCACGGCGGCCACCTGGTGCTGGAAGGTGAGCACCTGCCCGGCCGCGTAGGTGGCCCGGACCCGGTGGTGGGTGGCGGGCCGCATCCGCCCGTGCCGCATGTCGTCGATACGGGACCACATCAGCCGTACGGGCCGCCCGCTCTTCTTCGACACGACGGCGGCCTCCAGTGCCGCGTCGTAGAAGAGCCGCCGCCCGAAGGAGCCGCCGGACTGGACGACGTGCACCTCGACCTTGGACACGGGAAGCCCGACGGCCTTGGCGATGGCGGCCTGGGCGACGATCGGCGACTTCAGCCCGGACCAGATCTCGGCCCGGTCCTCCCGTACGTCCGCGACGGCCGAGTTGGTCTCCAGCGGAGCGTGGCTGGCGAACGCGAAGTCGAACTCGCCCTCCACCTTCTTCACCAGCAGCCCGAGGACGTCCAGCGAGGGCGTGGCCGCCTTCAGCTTCGCCCTGATGCCGTCGTCCGAGAGGGTGTCGACGCTCCCCGGGCCCCAGGTGACGTCCAGCGCCTCCTTGCCGTCGAGAGCCTGTCCGAACGTCTCCGCGACGACGGCGACGCCCGTGTCGATGGTCACCACGTCGAGCACGCCGGGCATGGCCCGTACGGCCGCCTCGTTGTTCACCGCCTTCACGGTGCCGTTGATCGTCGGCGGCCTGCGCACCATGCACGGCTTGGCCCCGGGGACGTCGAGGTCGAGCGTGTAGGCCTGCTTTCCGGTGACCAGGGCGCGGGCGTCGATGCGTGAGGTGGGCGTGCCGACGAGGGTGTGTTCCGCCTCCTTCTTCGGCGTGACGGTGAGGGAGCCGAGGTCGAGGGAGGCGGCGGCCGCCGAGAGCGAGCCGTAGGAGGCGGTACGCCCGTCCGGCGCGACGACGACACCCTGACGCACCGTCAACCCGCTTGCCGGTGTTCCCCATTGTTTCGCGGCGGCGCCAACCAGGCGGGCCCGTGCGGCGGCTGCCGTGTGCCGGACCGGATCGTAGAGCGAGCGGACGGAGTTGGAGCTGCCGGTGAGCTGGTTGAACAGCAACTCCGGCCGTGCGTCGTCCAGTTGGATCCTGACCCGGTCGAGCGGAGTGTCCAGTTCCTCCGCCACCAGCATCGCCACGGCGGTGGTGAGCCCCTGCCCGACCTCCTCGCGCGGCAGCCGGAAGTGGGCCACGCCCTTCTCGTCGACGCTCAGCACCAGCATGTGCGCCGTCGGTGTCCCCGCCAGGATCAGCAGATCACCGAGGTCCACCAGATCCGCCGGTGCGGGCAGTGTGGGGATCGCCGCCTCCGCGCTGCCGGGCTCGTAGACGTCCAGGCCGATCTTGGTCGCGACCGCGAGGGTGGGCGCGGCCACCAGATACGTGAGAAACCTGCGCCGGGAGTGACGTGACATGGGGGCTCCGTTCGACGGCCCGCCTGCGTCGCCGGGCCGCCCGGCGATGATCGCCGCTGGTTACCCCTCGGTACAAGGGGTTCACAGGATCAGCACACGCGGGATGCCCGCCCTGTCTCCGCCGCGCTCAGCCGCGCTCGGCCAGCGCCCGCTCCCCCGCCGTCCGCATCGCCGCCACCGGCGCCGTCTTGCACCCGGTCATCTGCTCGACCTGGAGCACCGCCTGGTGGACGAGCAGATCGAGCCCACTGACGACCGCGCCGCCGTAGGCCGACCAGCGCGCGGCGAGTTCCGTCGGCCACGGGTGGTACAGCACGTCGAACAGCGTCGTCGCCCGCTCCGGCACCGCACCGGACAGCGCGTCCGTCGCCCCGGCCGGTGTCGTGGCGATGACGAGGGGAGCGCTCAGCCCGCGCTCGGCCTCCGCCCAGTCCGCCGTCCGCACCTCGACGTCCAGCCGCTCGCCCCACTGCCGCATCTCGGCGGCCCGCGCCTCGCTCCGGACGTACGCCACGACCTCACCGGTGCAGATCCGGGCGAGTGCGGCGAGCGCGGAGGACGCCGTGGCGCCCGCGCCGAGGATGGCCGCCGACTCCACCTGCTCGATACCGCGCTCCCGCAGGGCCGCGACCATCCCGGGGATGTCGGTGTTGTCGCCGACGCGACGTCCGCCCTCGGTGAACACCAGCGTGTTGACCGCCTCGACGGAGGTCGCCGTCTCGCTGATCTCGTCCAGCAGCGGAATGACCGCCCGCTTGAGCGGCATGGTCAGCGAGAGCCCCGCCCACTCCGGCCCGAGCTGCTCGACGAACCCGGGCAACGCCTCCTCGTCGACCTCGAAACGGTCGTACGCCCAGTCGCTGAGCCCGAGTTCGGCGTACGCGGCCCGGTGCAGCACCGGGGAGAGCGAGTGGGCGATGGGCGAACCGAGTACGGCGGCGCGGTTCTTGCTGGCGGTGCGGCTCATTGTGCGTTCTGCGCTTCCTGGTACTTCCGGCGGTTCTTGTTGTGCTCTTCGTTGGTGACGGCGAACAGCGTCTCGTCCTCGCTGATCGACACGAAGTAGTACCAGTCACCCTTGGCCGGCTTGAGTGCTCCCTCGATCGCCTCGTCGCCGGGGTTACCGATCGGCCCGGGCGGCAATCCATACACCTTGTACGTGTTGTACGGGTCGTCGATCCGCCGCAGCGAGTCGACCGAGCCGGTCGCCAACTTGGATTCACCGCGCAGGTAATTGACCGTCGAGTCGAAGTCGAGCAGACCGGCCGTCTCCGCGTTGTTGGGTTCGAGACGGTTGTAGACGACCCGCGCGATCTTCTTGTAGTCCTTCTTGTTGTTTCCCTCAGCCTGCACAAGGCTTGCGACGGTGAGCACCTGAAGCGGACTTTCGAGCTTGAGGCCCTTGGCCTTACCCTCCAGATCGAACTGCTCGTACTTCGCCTTCGAGAGATCGATCATTTCCTTCAGGACCGCCTCGGGCTTCATCCCCTTCGCGACCGGATAGGTGGACGGGTAGAGGAATCCTTCCAGCGGATCCTTGATGTCGTCGTTGTCGTTCGCCCACTTCGGCAGCCCGAGTGAGTCCCACTTCTTCTCGGCGACATCCTCGGTCGTGCCCTTGTCGAGGCCCAACTCTTTATCGATCTTCGCGTAGACCGAGTTGTTCCGCTCACCTTCGGTGACAGTGAAGTTGTTCTGGCTCTTCGGATCCAACATCAAGGCGATAGCGCTTTCAGCAGACATCTCCTTCTTGAGGAGATAAACGCCGGCCTGAATGCCCTTGGGGTTCTTCGCCAGAGCGGCCGTAAAGGCGTCCACACTCTTGACGACCCCGGCCGCCTTCAGCTTCTGCCCGATGTCCGACCCGAACTCACCCTTGGCGACCGTGATCGTGACGGTCTCGTTCGTTCCGTTGCCCGAGTAGTCGGGAGCCTCACCGAAGCGGCTCTGGAAGAACTGGTACCCGAAATAGCTCACACCGGCGAAGCCACCACCGAACACCATGACGACCACCAGGCAGGCGCACCCGCTGCGGCGCTTCTTGCCGCCCTTGCCCGGCTTCTTGCCCTTGCCGCCGCGGCCCTTCCGGTCGCCGCGGCCGGCGCGCCCCTCCGACTCGTCCTCGTCGTCGTCATCGGCGCCGCCGGCGAAGAACGCGTGCTCGCCCTGGTCCGGCCCGGGGTCCCAGTCGGTCCGTTCGGCGGCCGGCTGCTCGGGCTCCGGAGCGGGCGCGGGTGTGGTGTTCGCGCGGCGGCGGGCGGGCGGCTCCGGCGGCGGATACGCGTCGGGCGTCCCGTAGAAGTCCTGCTGGTCGCCGCCCCCGTAGGCCATCGCCTGCTGCTGGCCGCCGTAGGGGTCGTTCGGGTCGCCCGGGTAAGTGCCCTGCTGGTGCTGGTGTGTTCCGTCGTTCCAGCCGCCGTTGACCTGGTCGTACTGCTGCTGACCAGGTCCGGGGTACTGCTGCTGGTGGTGCTGGGGCTGCTGCTGGCCGGCGTACTGCTGGCCCGGGTCGCCGTACTCCTGCTGGTACTGCTGCTGGGCGTAGGCGTCCTGGTGGCCGTTGCCCCAGTTGCCGTCGCCGTGTCCGTTGCCGTAGTGCTGCTGGTACTGCTGCTGCTCCGGGTAGTGCTGCTGCGGCTGGCCGCCGTAGGCGGACTGCTGGCCTCCCTGGGCCTGCTGTCCGTCCCATCCGCCGTCCCCGTACAACGGGTCGTCCGGATGCCACGGTTCGGAGCCTGGGCCCCGGCCATACTCAGTCATCGATCCCCTAGAGCCGCGAGGCGGCGGTCACGCGGGGCCTGTGGCTCGGCTGTCGTCCCCGCCTCTTTTTGTGCGGTGGCTGTTCGAAGGCCACCACATCGCGCGGAACGTTACCGTATCGCGATCAGATGACCACTTCGACGCCCTCGCCCGGAGCTTTGCCTGACATCCGTTCGGATTCCAACGCCTGTTGCAGGATGATCACGGCTGCTGCCTGGTCGATGACCGACCTGCCCTTTTTGGATTTCACACCTGAGGCACGCAGTCCTTGACCGGCCGTCACCGTGGTCATCCTCTCGTCGATGAGTCTGACCGGAACGGGCGCGATCATGCGAGCCAACTCCTGGGCGAAACCCCGTACCTTGACGGCCGCCGGGCCCTCTCCGCCTTTCAGAGAGCGTGGCAGCCCGACGATTACCTCGATAGGTACGTATTCGTCGACCAGTTGTCTCAATCGCCGCTGAGCGGCCGGGACATCACGTCCGGGAACCGTCTCGACCGGGGTGGCGAGGATCCCGTCGGGGTCGCAGGAGGCGACCCCGATCCGGGCGTCCCCGACATCGATCGCGAGGCGACGGCCACGGCGCATGGCCGGACCGTCGCCTTCGCTCGTGTGATCCGTGGTGCTCACTTGGCCGTCTCGGCGACCAGGCGCTCGACCGCGTCCACGGCCTCGCCGACGGCGGCCGCGTTCTGGCCGCCGCCCTGGGCGACGTCCGGCTTGCCGCCACCGCCGCCGCCGAGCGTCTTGGCGGCCGTACGGACCAGGTCGCCGGCCTTCAGACCACGTTCACGGGCGGCCTCGTTGGTGGCGATGACCGTGAGCGGCTTGCCGTTCACGACGGTGAAGAGGGCGACGACGACGGCCCGGCCGCCCTGGATGCGTCCGCGCACGTCGAGGACCAGCTTGCGCAGGTCGTCGGCGGTGGTGCCGTCCGGGACCTGACCGGTCACGAGAGCGACGCCGGACACGTCCTTGGCGGACTCGGCGAGACCACCGGCGGCCTGCAGCACCTTCTCCGCGCGGAACTTCTCGATCTCCTTCTCGGCGTCCTTCAGCTTGCCGAGCATGGCGGAGACCTTCTCCGGAAGCTCCTCCGGACGGCCCTTGATCAGCTCCTGGAGCTGGGCGACGACCGTGTGCTCACGGGCGAGGAAGTTGTAGGCGTCGACACCGACGAGGGCTTCGATACGGCGCACACCGGAGCCGATCGAGGACTCGCCGAGGAGCTTGACCAGGCCGAGCTGCGAGGTGTTGTGGACGTGCGTGCCGCCGCACAGCTCCTTGGAGAAGTCGCCGATGGTGACGACGCGGACACGCTCGCCGTACTTCTCGCCGAACTCGGCGATGGCGCCCTGCTTCTTGGCCTCGTCGATGCCCATGACCTCGGCGTGGACGTCCAGGTCGCGGGCGAGCACCTCGTTGATCTTCTGCTCGACATCGGTCATCACGGCCGTCGGGACGGCGGACGGGGAGCCGAAGTCGAAGCGGAAGCGGCCGGGCTGGTTCTCGGAACCGGCCTGGGCGGCCGTCGGGCCGAGGGCGTCGCGCAGGGCCTGGTGGGTCAGGTGGGTGGCCGAGTGGGCGCGGGCGATGGCCGTACGGCGACGGCCGTCGATCGAGGCCTGGGCCTTGGCGCCGACGGTGACCTCGCCGACCTGGACGACGCCCTTGTGGACGTACACGCCCGGAACCGGCTTCTGGCAGTCACGGATCTCGATGACGGCACCGGAGTCGACCTTGATCCGGCCGGTGTCGCCGATCTGACCGCCGCCCTCGGCGTAGAACGGGGTGCGGTCGAGGACGATCTCGACCTCGTCGCCCTCGGTGGCGGCGGGCGAGGAGAGACCGTCGACCAGGATGCCGACGACCGTGGACTCGCCCTCGGTGTCCGAGTACCCGATGAACTCGGTCTCGCCGGCGGCGTCGGCGATCTCGCGGTAGGCGCCGAGGTCGGCGTGGCCGGTCTTCTTGGCGCGGGCGTCGGCCTTGGCGCGGTCCCGCTGCTCCTTCATCAGGCGGCGGAAGCCGTCCTCGTCCACGGACAGGCCCTGTTCGGCGGCCATCTCCAGGGTGAGGTCGATCGGGAAGCCCCAGGTGTCGTGGAGCAGGAAGGCCTTGTCGCCGGAGAGGACCTGGCCGCCGGCCTGCTTGGTCTCGGTGACGGCGGTGTCGAGAATGTTGGTGCCGCCCTTGAGGGCCTTGAGGAAGGCGGCCTCCTCGGCGAGGGCGACCGTCTCGATGCGCTTGCGGTCGGTGACGAGCTCCGGGTACTGCCGGCCCATCATGCCGATGACGACGTCGATGAGGTCCTGGACGACCGGGCCGGTGGCGCCGAGCAGGCGCATGTTGCGGATGGCGCGGCGCATGATGCGGCGCAGGACGTAGCCACGGCCCTCGTTGCCGGGGGTGACGCCGTCGCCGATGAGCATCACGGCGGTGCGGATGTGGTCGGTGACCACGCGCAGGGAGACGTCGGAGGCGTGGGCGTCGCCGTAGCGGACGCCGGTCAGCTCGGTGGCCTTGTCGATGACGGCCATGGAGGTGTCGATCTCGTACATGTTCTGCACGCCCTGCAGAATCATGGCGAGACGCTCCAGGCCGAGGCCGGTGTCGATGTTCTTGCTGGGCAGCTCGCCGAGGATCTCGAAGTCCTCCTTGGAGGTGCCCTCGCCGCGCTCGTACTGCATGAAGACCAGGTTCCAGATCTCCACGTACCGCTCATCGTTGACGGCGGGGCCGCCCTCGACGCCGAACTCCGGGCCGCGGTCGTAGTTGATCTCGGAACACGGGCCGCACGGGCCGGGGACGCCCATGGACCAGTAGTTGTCCTTCTTGCCGAGGCGCTGGATGCGCTCCTTGGGCACGCCGACCTGCTCGTGCCAGATGCGCTCGGCCTCGTCGTCGTCCTTGTAGACGGTGATCCAGAGCTTCTCCGGCTCCAGGCCGTAACCACCCTTGTCCTGGGGGCTGGTGAGCAGCTCCCAGGCGTGCTGGATGGCGCCTTCCTTGAAGTAGTCACCGAAGGAGAAGTTGCCGCACATCTGGAAGAACGTGCCGTGCCGGGTGGTCTTGCCGACCTCTTCGATGTCCGGCGTACGGACGCACTTCTGCACACTGGTGGCGCGGTCGAAGGAGGGCTTGACCTCACCCAGGAAGTACGGCTTGAAGGGGACCATTCCCGCGTTGACCAGGAGCAGAGTCGGGTCGTCCGCGATGAGCGACGCCGAAGGGACAACGGTGTGACCGCGCTCCTCGAAGAAGCTCAACCAGCGGCGACGAATCTCGGCCGACTCCATCAGTGGTCCTCATTCCGGTTGTACGGGTACGACGAGTTGTCCGCGTACCTCGAATTCCTGCTGTACTTCTGGGTGTTGCTGCTCTCGATGGCGACGACGCGCCGGGGGGCCGGGAGTTCCGGAAGGTGATCGGGGTCGGCCTCGATACCGAGGGCCTCGCCCAACTCGGCCTCCCGCTGGGCCATGTTGTCGCGGACGTCGAGCGCGAAGCCGACGGCCCGGTCCTTGATCCGATGGCCCGCCTCGACCGCCTTGTTCGCCGCCTGGGCGGCGAGGTGCTCGGGGGTGAGCTGCTTCAGTGTGCGGTTGACCTTGGTGGTGGCCCACACACCGGCGGCGACCCCTGTGGTGAACCAGAACGTACGACGGAACATCGCTCGGTCAGTCCTTCTTTCCACGGGTGCCACGCCTGCTCCGGCGCGTGCCCGGCACGGTACGCCCCACGATCACCGTACGACGCGGCTCCTTGGTGGGCTCGCCCTCCCGGCGGCCGCCCATGGCCCGGCGCACGCCGTAGCCGAAGGCGGCGACCTTGACGAGGGGGCCGCCGAAGGTGGACGCGACGGTCGTGGAGAGCGCCGAGGCGTTCGACGTGACCTCCTGGACGTCGGACGCGATGGCGTCGACCCGCTCGATCTGGGTCTGCGCGGAGCGGACCGCGGTGGACGCGTCGGCGAGGAGGGGGACGGCCTGGTCGGTCACGTCCGCGACGAGCTTGGTGGTCGCCTTGAGCGTCTGGGCCAGCCTCGCCAGCGCGACGGCGAGGAAGGAGACCAGGATCGCCCAGAAGACGGCCACCAGGATCCCGGCCACCTCTCCACCGGACACTGTCTGCACCCGCTCCCTGGAACATGCCTGAACGTCGAAAGTCGTGTCCCGAGCCTATCGCGCCGCAGCGATCGCTCAGTACCGCATTAATGCCTACCGCACCAAGACGTCAGCCCGTCGTTCCCCCGCCTCGGAAGGCGGGGGAACGACGGGCTGACGCTCGGTGCGTGGGTCCTACGTCCGTCGAAAGAGGATCAACGGGCGTAGTACTCGACGACGAGCTGCTCGTCGCAGATGACCGGGATCTCCTTGCGGTTCGGGTCGCGGTCCAGGCGGAAGGCCAGGGCCTTCAGGTTCACCTGGAGGTAGCGCGGGGTCTCGCCGTCGGCGGCGAAGCCACCCTCGCGGGCGACCTCGAACAGCGGCTTCTGACGGCTGCGCTCACGGACCATGACGACGTCGTCCGGCTTGACGCGGAAGGACGGCTTGTCGACCTTGTGGCCGTTGACCTCGATGTGGCCGTGGACGACCATCTGGCGGGCCTGGTAGATCGTGCGGGCGATGCCCGAACGCAGGACCAGCGCGTCGAGACGGCGCTCGAGCTCGATGATCAGGGCCTCACCGGTCTTGCCCTGGACCTTGGAGGCACGCTCGTAGGCGCGGACGAGCTGGCGCTCGGACACGTCGTACTGCGCGCGCAGACGCTGCTTCTCGAGCAGACGGACCTTGTAGTCCGAGTTCTGCTTGCGGCCGCGGCCGTGCTCGCCCGGCGGGTAGGGGCGGGCCTCGAAGTACTTGACGGCCTTCGGGGTCAGCGCGATGCCGAGGGCACGCGACTTCTTGACCTTGGGGCGGGACTGGTTCGCCACGATCTCTCATTTCTGGGTGTTCGGCTTGTCAGGGTTGAGGGAGGTCGCATCCGCAGCCGGGGAAACCCGCCGACTCCGCTAGGGACCCGATGGGCAGCCGCTCCCTGGTCTGGGCACATACGTGCAGCACGCGAGTGGCCCACCGACCGGTCCCGTCGTACGACGGATGGTGGTGGGCTGCCCGCGACACCATTCGAACGGTGCGCGACGCTCCTGGAACCCCCGGAGGGGTTCCGGCTGACCGTCCCGTTCTGACTGCACGGGACACAGCACTTCGACCGAGTCTACAGGCTGCTCAGGACCGCTTACGACCGAGGCGCTGACGGGTCCACTCCACCGCGTCGGCGTACCGCGCCTCGGCGCCGTGGCGGGTGGGGGTGTAGTACTCCCGGTCCTTGAGCTCCTCCGGTGCGTACTGCTGGGCCGCGATCCCTTCGGGCAGGTCGTGCGGGTAGACGTACCCCTGTGCGTGACCGAGCTTGGCCGCGCCCTTGTAGTGCCCGTCTCTCAGGTGCGT
This sequence comes from Streptomyces caniscabiei, assembly GCF_014930365.1. Classification (GTDB taxonomy): domain Bacteria; phylum Actinomycetota; class Actinomycetes; order Streptomycetales; family Streptomycetaceae; genus Streptomyces; species Streptomyces caniscabiei. The sequence continues at coordinate 135,754 of NZ_JABXWI010000011.1, forward strand.
CGGCACGGGTCCCGCGTGTCCCTTGCGCACGTCCTCCATGGCGGCGCCGATGGCCGTCGTCGCGGCGTTCGACTTGGGCGCCAGGGCGAGGGCGATGGTGGCGTGGCTGAGGGTGAGGGCCGCCTCGGGGAAGCCGATCATGGCGACGGCCTGGGCGGCGGCCACGGCTATCGGCAGGGCGTTCGGATCGGCCAGTCCGATGTCCTCGCTGGCGGAGATCATCAGGCGGCGGGCGATGAACCGGGGATCCTCGCCGGCCTCGATCATCCGCGCCAGGTAGTGCAGCGCGGCGTCCACGTCCGACCCGCGGATGGACTTGATCAGAGCGCTGGCCACGTCGTAGTGCTGGTCGCCGTCGCGGTCGTACTTGACGGCGGCGCGGTCGACGGTCTCCTCCAGTGTCTGGAGACCGATCTCGTCCTCTCCCTTGTCGAGGGCGGCGCCGGCCGCTGCCTCCAGCGCGGTCAGGGCCCGGCGGGCGTCGCCCCCGGCGATCCGCAGGAGGTGCGCCTCGGTGTCCTCGGGGAGGGTGACGGCGCCCTTCAGGCCGCGCTCGTCGGTGAGAGCGCGCTTGAGCAGGCCGCGCAGGTCGTCGTCGGTGAGCGGTTCGAGGGTGAGGAGGAGGGAGCGGGAGAGGAGCGGGGAGATCACCGAGAAGTACGGGTTCTCCGTGGTGGCCGCGATGAGGGTGACCCAGCGGTTCTCGACGGCCGGGAGGAGGGAGTCCTGCTGGGCCTTGCTGAAGCGGTGGATCTCGTCGAGGAAGAGGACGGTCTCCTTGCCGAAGCCGCCGGTGGCGCGGCGGGCGCCCTCGATGACCGCGCGGACCTCCTTGACCCCGGCGGTGATCGCGGACAGTTCCACGAACCGCTTGTTGGTGGCCTTGGAGACGACGTACGCCAGGGTCGTCTTGCCGGTGCCGGGCGGGCCCCAGAGGATCACCGAGGAGGGTCCGGCGGGGCCGCCGCCGGACTCGCCGACCAGTCTGCGCAGCGGCGAGCCGGGCTTCAGCAGATGCTGCTGGCCCACGACCTCGTCCAGGGTGCGCGGACGCATCCGTACGGCCAGGGGGCTGGCGGCCGGGTCCTTCTCCTGGCGCTCTTCGGCGGCTGCGGTGAACAGATCGGGCTCCACACCGAAAACCCTATGTCACGCCACCGACAGTCCGTCCGGGGCCGCCTGGGCCGCCTGGGCCGCCTGGGCCGCCGGGAGGCCGTGGACCCGTCAGCTGGTCCAGAAGTCCCACCAGCGGGTCAGGATCAGCATGCCGATGATGCCGATGTGCATCACGGGCAGGACCCAGGTGAACTCGCCGAAGAAGCTCTTCAGCCAGCCGGGCGCCGGCAGGAAGCCGTTGCGGATGTTGGAGGAGGTGACGTACCAGAACATCAGGATGGTGGCGACCCAGGCCAGGCAGCACCACAGGCAGAGCGAGTTGATGTTGTAGAGCGACTGGTACTGGAGCCAGGTCACGAAGCCGACCCCGAAGAGGGTGCCGGCGTTGAAGGTGAGCCAGTACCAGCGCGGGTAGGTCGCGCGGGCGAGCAGGCTGATGCCGACGCAGATCACGATGCCGTAGGCGACGAGGCCGAGCATCGGGTTGGGGAACCCGAAGACGGAGGCCTGGTCGCTCTTCATGATGTTGCCGCAGGAGACGACCGGGTTGAGGCTGCACCCGGGGGTGAAGTTCGGGTCCTCCAGCAGCTTGAACTTGTCGAGCGTGATGACCCAGGAGGCGAGCAGCCCGGCCGCGCCGGTGATCAGCAGCAGGATCGCGAAGGCACGGCTGCCGCCCACCGTGCGCGGGGCCTCGCCGTGTTCCCGGTCGGTGGTCGGGACGTCCCTGACTGTCGTCTTGCTCATCACGTCGATTCCGTCGATTCCGTAGCGTCGAAGGGGCCGCTGGGGCACGGTCATTGTGCCGTACACCCTCGCGCCCGGACCGTTCACTGGACGTAAAAGTCGCCCCCGCCACCCGTAACGGGCGACGAGGGCGACAACGGTTCGAACTCAGCCCAGCCGGGCTTCCAGCTCCGCCACGATCTCGTTCACGCCGACGGCGACCTGCTCGCCGGACTCCATGTCCTTGAGCTGGACGATGCCCTCGGCGAGGTCGCGCTCGCCGGCCACGATCGTGTACCGCGCGCCGCTGCGGTTGGCGTTCTTCATCGCGCCCTTCAGGCCCTTGCCGCCGTAGGCGAAGTCGGCCGCGATGCCGACCTTGCGCAGCTCGGTGACCTTCGCGAACAGCAGCCGGCGGGCCTCGTCGCCGAGCGGGACGGCGAAGACGCTGGTGGCGGCGGGGAGTTCGAGCTCGACGCCCTCCGCCTCCAGGGCGAGAACCGTGCGGTCGACGCCGAGCGCCCAGCCGACCGAGGGCAGCGCGGGGCCGCCGATCATCTCGGAGAGACCGTCGTAGCGGCCGCCGCCGCCCACCGCGGACTGCGAGCCGAGGCCGTCGTGGACGAACTCGAAGGTCGTACGGGTGTAGTAGTCCAGGCCGCGGACCAGCTTGAGGTCGTCCTCGAAGGCGACGCCCGCCGCCGTGATCAGGGCGCGCACCTCCTCGTGGTACGCCTTGCAGGCGTCGCAGAGGTAGTCGCGAAGCAGCGGGGCGTCACCGAGCTGCTTCTGCACCGACTCGCGCTTGTCGTCGAGGACGCGCAGCGGGTTGATCTCCGCGCGGCGCAGCGTGTCCTCGTCGAGGTCCAGGCCGCGCAGGAACTCCTGGAGCGCGGCGCGGTAGACGGGACGGCACTCCTTGTCGCCGAGGCTGTTGAGCAGGATGCGGAAGTTCCTGAGGCCCAGCGAGCGGTACGCCTGGTCGGCCAGGATGATCAACTCGGCGTCCAGGGCCGGGTCCTCGGCACCGATCGCCTCGGCACCGACCTGGGAGAAGTGGCGGTAGCGGCCCTTCTGGGGGCGCTCGTAGCGGTAGTACGAGCCGGAGTACCAGAGCTTGACCGGGAGGTTGCCGGCCTTGTGGAGGTTGGCCTCCAGTGCGGCGCGCAGCACGGACGCGGTGCCCTCGGGGCGCAGGGCGAGCCTGGTGCCGCCCTTGGTCTCGAAGGCGTACATCTCCTTGGTCACGATGTCGGTGGACTCACCGACACCGCGGGCGAACAGCTCGACGTTCTCGAAGCCGGGCGTCTCGATGTAGCCGTAGCCGGAGTCGCGCAGCGGGGCGGCGATGGCCTCGCGGACGGCCAGGTACTTGGCGCTGTCCGGGGGCAGCAGGTCGTACGTGCCCTTGGGTGCCTGAAAGGTGCTCACGGAAGGTCTCTCGTCACATTCCTCGTCGGGGAGGGGTCGTCGGACCCGCTCCCTGGCCGTCGGCGGCCACCTGCCGCAGATACGGGTTGGTGGCGCGCTCCTGGCCGATGGTGGTCTGGGGGCCGTGGCCGGACAGCACCACGGTCGAGTCGTCGAGCGGCAGGCACACGCGGGCCAGCGAGTCGAGCATCTCGGCCATGTCGCCGCCGGGCAGGTCGGTGCGTCCGATGGAGCCGGCGAACAGCAGATCCCCGGAGAAGAACACGGAGGGGATCTCCGTGTTCTCGGGCATCCGGAAGGTCACCGACCCCTTGGTATGGCCGGGCGCGTGCGAGACGGCCAGCTCCAGACCGGCCAGCTCCAGCTTCGCGCCGTCGGTCAGCTCCTTGACGTCACCGGGCTCCCCCACGGTCAGCTCGCCCATGAGCGGCATGCCGATGGAACGGCCGAGCGCCTTCTCGGGGTCGCTCATCATGTACCGGTCCTCGGGGTGGATCCACGCCGGAACGTCGTGCGCGCCGCACACGGGGACGACCGAGGCCACATGGTCGATGTGGCCGTGGGTGAGGACGACGGCGACGGGCTTGAGGCGATGCTTCTTCAGCGTCTCCTCGACTCCCTCGGTGGCCTGGTGGCCCGGGTCGATGATCACGCACTCCTCACCGGCGGCGGGGGCGACCAGATAACAGTTGGTCCCCCAGGCCCCGGCGGGGAACCCGGCAATGAGCACGATCGTCCTTCTTGTGGCGTACGAGGGTGGTGGGTTGCTGTGGCTCAGAGCCTACCGGCGCTGCCGTTTCCTCAGCGAACCCATATACGGTACGGGTCACACGCAATCAGTCCACTCAACGGACGCGCGACGCACCCGTCGACGTACGAGACGCATGAGGAGAGAACCCCGTGGTCAGCCAGGATCAGCGGCGGCGTCAGCTCGCCCGGGAGAAGTTCTTGCGGCAGCAGCAGCGGCGTACGTCCGCGCGACGCAAGGCACGAGTCCGCAACGCGGCAATCGCTTCGGTGCTCGGTGTGATCCTGGTCGGCAGTGTGGCGCTCTACACGACCGACGTCCTCAAGGGCGACGACAAGAAGGACAACGTGAGCGCGGAGGCGAGCCCGAGCACCTCGCCCAGCAAGGCGCCGGACCCCTGTGAGAAGGCGGCCGCGGGCAAGGTGAAGGAACTCACCTTCAAGAAGGAACCCGCGATCACCATCGACAAGACCGCGAAGTACACGATGGATCTGCAGACGACCTGTGGTGCCATCGACATAGCGATGGACGCGGCGAAGGCACCGCACACCGTGAACTCGTTCAACTTCCTTGTGAACAAGGGATACCTGGACCACACGAAGTGCCACCGTCTGACCACCGAGGGCATCTACGTCCTCCAGTGCGGTGACCCGCAGGGCACCGGCATGGGCGGTCCCGGCTACACGATCCCGGACGAGAACCTGAAGGACTCCCGTCTGAAGGGCGATGTGTACCCGGCGGGCACGGTCGCGATGGCGAACCAGTTCAACGGGCAGACGGGCGAGGGCAAGAACAGCGGCGGCAGCCAGTTCTTCCTGGTCTTCCAGGACAGTCCGCTGCCGGCCAACTACACACCGTTCGGCACGGTCTCCGAGGCGGGCATGAAGGTCCTGAAGAAGATCGCCGACGCGGGAGCCGAGCCCGCGGACCCTCAGACCGGCAACACGGCACCCAACGCGACCGTGGTCATCAACAAGGCGACTGTCAAGAAGTCCTGACCACCAACAGCGAAATTTCGGTCGCGCGGGATGCGGACAGGCAACCCGCCGGTCGCCTATGTTGGCCGTGACGAAACTGTGGACGATGCCCGGGGGCACTGAGGCCCCTTGCAGGCATCATGTGGAGGAGGCGCTGTGAGCAGCGACCCGTGGGGCCGCGTCGACGAGACGGGGACCGTGTACGTGCGTACGGCCGACGGCGAGCAGGTCGTCGGTTCCTGGCAGGCCGGCTCCCCTGAGGAGGCTCTGGCCTACTTCGAGCGCAAGTACGAAGGCCTGGTTGTCGAGATCGGCCTCCTCGAGAAGCGCGTCAGGACCACCGACCTGTCGGCGAAGGACGCCCAGACCGCGATCGACCACATTCGCGAGCAGGTGGACGCGCACCACGCGGTCGGTGACCTCGCAGCGCTGAAGGTCCGGCTGGACAAGCTCGTGGAGACCGTCGAGGCGCGGCGCGAGGAGCGCAAGCAGCAGCGGGCCAAGCAGTCCGACGAGGCGCGGCACGCCAAGGAGGCGCTGGTCGCCGAGGCGGAGGAGCTGGCCCAGTCCGACCAGTGGCGGTCCGCCGGTGAACGGCTGCGGGCGCTGGTGGACACCTGGAAGGGGCTGCCGCGGCTGGACCGGAAGTCCGACGACGAGCTCTGGCACCGCTTCTCGCACGCCCGCTCGGCGTTCTCCAAGCGTCGCAAGGCCCACTTCGCGCAGCTCGACGCGCAGCGCGAGGACGCCCGCAAGACCAAGGAGAAGCTGGTCGCGGAGGCCGAGGCCCTGTCGAACTCGACGGACTGGGGTCCGACGGCCGCGCGCTACCGCGAGCTGATGGCCGACTGGAAGGCCGCCGGCCGCGCCCAGCGCGAGCACGAGGACGACCTGTGGAACCGCTTCCGCGGCGCCCAGGACGTCTTCTTCGCCGCCCGCAGCTCGGTGTTCGCCGAGCGTGACGCGGAGCAGACGGAGAACCTCAAGCTCAAGGAGGAGCTGGCCGGAGAGGCGGAGAAGATCCTGCCGGTGACGGATCTGAAGGCGGCCCGTGCCGCGTTCCGCTCCGTCAACGAGCGGTGGGAGGCCATCGGCCACGTCCCGCGTGACGCCCGTCCGAAGGTCGAGGGCCGGATGCACGCGGTCGAGCGGGCCATCCAGGAGGCCGAGGAAGCGGAGTGGCGCCGCACCAACCCGGAGGCCCGTGCCCGTGCGGCCGGCCTCACGGGTCAGCTCCAGGCCGCCGTGGACAAGCTGAAGACCCAGATCGAGGCCGCCCGCGCGCAGGGCAACAACGCCAAGGCCGACAAGCTCCAGCGCGAGCTGGACGGCCGCCAGGCGCTGCTGGACCAGGCGCTGAAGGGTCTGCAGGAGTTCGGCGGCTGATCGGCGGCTGACGCCGAGCGCCCATCACCTGTGAGAGGGGCTCCCGTACGGTTCGTACGGGAGCCCCTCTCACATGTGCGCGAGCGCGGTCACGGCCTGCGTGCCGATGTCACCCGGTACACGTCGTAGACGCCCTCCACCCCGCGTACGGCCTTCAGGACGTGGCCCAGGTGTTTCGGGTCGCCCATCTCGAAGGTGAAGCGGGAGGTGGCGACGCGGTCACGGGAGGTCTGGACGGCGGCCGAGAGGATGTTGACGTGCTGGTCGGACAGGACACGGGTGACGTCCGACAGCAGGCGGCTGCGGTCCAGGGCCTCGACCTGTATGGCGACGAGGAAGACCGAGGACTGGGTCGGGGCCCACTCGACGTCGAGGATGCGCTCGGGCTCCCGGGACAGCGACTCGACGTTGACGCAGTCGCTGCGGTGAACCGATACGCCACTGCCCCGGGTGACGAAGCCGATGATGGGGTCGCCGGGAACGGGCGTACAGCAGCGGGCGAGCTTGACCCAGACGTCGTCGACGCCCTTGACCACGACACCGGGGTCGTTGCTGCCGCGCCGCTTGCGGCTGCGGCCGCGGCTGGGCGGTACGGACTCGTCGATCTCCTCGGTCGCGGCCTCCTCGCCGCCGAGGGCCTGGACGAGCTTCTGGACCACGCTCTGCGCGGAGACATGGCCTTCGCCTATGGCCGCGTAGAGGGCGGAGATGTCCGGGTAGCGCATCTCGTGCGCCAGGGTGACGAGCGAGTCGCCGGTGAGGATGCGCTGGATCGGCAGGTTCTGCTTGCGCATCGCGCGGACGATGGCGTCCTTGCCCTGCTCGATCGCCTCGTCGCGCCGCTCCTTGGAGAACCAGGCGCGGATCTTGTTGCGGGCGCGCGGCGACTTCACGAAGCCGAGCCAGTCGCGGGAGGGGCCCGCGCCGGCCGCCTTGGAGGTGAAGACCTCCACCAGGTCGCCGTTGTCGAGGGTGGACTCGAGCGGGACCAGGCGGCCGTTGACCCGGGCGCCTATGGTGCGGTGGCCGACCTCGGTGTGGACCGCGTACGCGAAGTCGACGGGGGTCGCGCTGGCCGGCAGCGCGATGACGTCGCCCTTCGGGGTGAAGACGAAGACCTCGTTGCGGGAGAGGTCGAAGCGCAGGGACTCCAGGAACTCTCCGGGGTCCTCGGTCTCCTTCTGCCAGTCCAGCAGCTGCCGCAGCCAGGCCATGTCGTTGAGGTGGTCGTCCTTGCCGGTGGTCCGGGGTGCGTCCGAACGCACCTTGGAGGCACCGGCGACGGCCTCCTGCTTGTACTTCCAGTGCGCGGCGATGCCGTACTCGGCGCGGCGGTGCATGTCGAACGTCCGGATCTGGAGTTCGACGGGCTTGCCGTTGGGTCCGATGACCGTCGTGTGCAGCGACTGGTACATGTTGAACTTGGGCATCGCGATGTAGTCCTTGAACCGCCCCGGAACCGGGTTCCAGCGGGCGTGGACGGTGCCCAGGGCCGCGTAGCAGTCACGGACGGTGTCCACCAGGACGCGGATGCCGACCAGGTCGTAGATCTCCGCGAAGTCACGGCCGCGGACGATCATCTTCTGGTAGACGCTGTAGTAGTGCTTCGGGCGGCCGGTGACGGTCGCCTTGATGCGGGCGGCCCGCAGGTCCTGCTGCACCTCGTCGGTCACTATGGCGAGGTACTCGTCGCGCTTGGGTGCCCGCTCGGCCACCAGCCGCACGATCTCGTCGTACATCTTGGGGTAGAGGATCGCGAAGGCGAGGTCCTCCAGCTCCCACTTGATGGTGTTCATGCCCAGGCGGTGGGCGAGCGGCGCGTAGATCTCCAGGGTCTCGCGCGCCTTCTTCTCCTGCTTCTCGCGCTTGAGGTAGCGCATGGTGCGCATGTTGTGCAGGCGGTCGGCGAGCTTGATGACCAGGACGCGGGGGTCCTTGGCCATGGCGACGACCATCTTGCGCACGGTCTCGGCCTGGGCGGCCTCGCCGAACTTGACCTTGTCGAGCTTGGTGACGCCGTCGACGAGGAGGCCGACGGATTCGCCGAAGTCGCGGCGGAGCTGGTCGAGGCCGTACTCGGTGTCCTCGACGGTGTCGTGCAGCAGACCGGCCATCAGGGTGGCCGGATCCATGCCCAGCTCGGCGAGGATGGTGGTGACGGCGAGCGGGTGCGTGATGTACGGGTCGCCGCTCTTGCGCTTCTGGCCCCGGTGCCAGCGCTCGGCGACCTGGTAGGCCTTCTCGATCTGGCGGAGCGTGGACGTCTCGATCTTCGGGTCGTTGCTGCGCACGATCCGCAGCAGCGGCTCCAGCACCGGGTTGTACGGGTTGGAGCGCTGCACGCCGAGCCGGGCGAGCCGGGCCCGTACGCGGTTGGAGGACCCGGAGCGGGCGGGCTGGCCCGTGGTGGCGGGGCGGGCCGGGGACGCCGGGGCGGGCGCGGGTGCGGGGCGCTCGGGCGGGGCCGGCTTGGGGCGCGACGGGCCGTCGGTCTTCTCGGCGGGCGCGGACTGGGCGTGCTCGACGGAGCCCTGCGCGGACGTGGCGGTGTTCTCGGGGTTCGCCTTCGTCGCGTTCTGCGCGGGCTTGGCCGCGGGGCCCGAGGCGGACTCGGGCTTGGCGGCGGTCAGGTGCTGGGCCTCGTCTGCCAAGAGGGCTCCTCGTGCGCGATCCGGGTCCCGGTCAGGCTCCGGAGCACCCATGGTAGCGATCCCGCGCCCCAGGATCGCCTTCAGGCCACAGTGAGGGCGGTCGACCCATGAAACACGAGGGGTGCGCGACGGATTCCTGAGGCCGTCTCGGGGTGCCTTGTCGGGTGCGCCTCCGGTGGGCTTCTCGCGCAGTTCCCCGCGCCCCTTCGGGAGCGCGGCGGTCCCGCCGGGGGGCTTGGGGGCCTGCGCGGTGGGCTGGGTGCGGGCCGGTCGTGTTGAAGGGGATCTACGACGACGGGCGCCCCGGGAGGATCCCGGGGCGCCCGTCGTGTGCTCTGTGCCGTGTGTCAGACGGTGATCAGGGCCTCCAGCGGGGCACCCGCCAGCGCGGTTTCCAGGCGCCTGCGGCCCGGGAGGAACGACAGCTCCATCAGGACCGCCAGGCCGGCGACCTGGGCGCCCGCGCGGCGGATCAGCTGGAGGGAGGCCTCGGCGGTGCCGCCGGTGGCGAGGACGTCGTCGATGACCATGACGCGGTCGCCCGCGCTCAGGTCCTCGGCGTGCACCTCGATCTCGGCGGAGCCGTACTCCAGGTCGTAGGCCTGGCCGAGGGTGGCTCCGGGGAGCTTGCCCGCCTTGCGTACGGGGACGAAGCCGACGCCGGCGCGGACGGCGGCCGGGGCGCCCAGGATGAAGCCCCGGGCCTCCAGGCCGACGACCTTCGTGGCGCCGTGCCGCACGGTCAGCTCGGCCAGCGCGTCCGTCAGCGCGGTGAACGCCGCCGGGTCGGCCAGCAGCGGGGTGATGTCCTTGAACATCACGCCCGGCTGCGGGTAGTCCGCGACGTCACGGATGCGGCTGAGCAGCAGCTCCTTGATGTCGGTCATCGCCGCTTCCCGCCCCGGCCCCGGCTGCGGCTCCCGGTCTGGGCGCGCGGGCCGACCACCGCGGGGGTGGCGTCCTCGGGCTCGTCGTCGTACGGGCCGTCTGTCCCCGTCTCCGCGTCGTGCTCGGCCTGGGCCCGCTTGGCGAGGATGCGCTTCTTGAGGGCCTTCAGCTGCGGCTCGCGCTCCTTGAGGTCGGCGACGAGCGGCGTGGCGATGAAGATCGAGGAGTACGCACCGGCCGCGAGACCGACGAACAGCGACAGCGAGATGTCGTTGAGCATGCCGGCGCCGAGGACACCGCCGCCGATGAAGAGGAGGCCGGCGACCGGGAGCAGCGCCACCACGGTGGTGTTGATCGACCGCACCAGGGTGCTGTTGATCGAGCGGTTGGCGATCTCCGCGTACGTCCAGCGGTTCTGCTTGGTGATGTCCTTCGTCTGCTCCTTGAGGCTGTCGAAGACGACGACCGTGTCGTAGAGCGAGTAACCGAGGATGGTCAGCAGACCGATCACCGTGCCCGGCGTCACCTCGAAGCCGACGAGGGCGTAGATGCCGATCGTGATGGTGATGTCGTGGATCAGCGCGACGAACGCGGCGATGGCCATCCGCCACTCGAACGCGATCGCCAGATAGATCACCACGAGGACCAGGAAGATGGCCAGGCCCTGCCAGGCCTTGTTGGCGATCTGGTCACCCCAACTGGGGCCGACCAGGTCCGCGTTGATGGAGTCGGCGTCGACCTTCAGGTCCTTGGCGAGCTCCTGCTTGATCTCGTCGGACTTCGCCGTGTCCACACCGGAGATCTGGATGCGCAGGCTGTCGCTGCCGAGTTCCTGGACGATCGCGTCGTGGCCGGAGGCCTTCTCCGCGTAGGTCTCCGCCTGGCTGACCGAGACGCTCGTCTTCCCCGTGGTGAAGACGGCGCCGCCCTGGAACTCGATGCCCATGCTCAGCCCGCGCACCGCCAGGCCGACGATGGCCGTGATGGTGATCAGGATCGAGACGCCGTACCAGATCTTGCGGTTGCCGACGAAGTCGTAACCGACCTCGCCGCGGTGGAGTCGGGCTCCGAGGTCACCGAGCTTCGACATCTCAGGCCTCCTTCGGGTCGGCGGGGACGGCGGGACGGCGGGTGCGGCGCAGCGGCGGCCGGGCGCCCAGACGCTTCGGGTCCAGGCCGGACCAGCTGTGGCCGTTGCCGAAGAACTTGGTGCGGGCCAGCAGCGTCAGCAGCGGCTTCGTGAAGAAGAAGACGACCACGACGTCGAGCACGGTCGTCAGACCCAGCGTGAACGCGAAGCCCTGGACCTTGCCGACGGTCACGATGAAGAGCACCGCGGCGGAGAGGAACGACACGAAGTCGGAGACCAGGATGGTGCGCCGGGCGCGCGGCCAGGCCCGCTCGACGGCGGGACGCAGGGTGCGGCCCTCGCGGATCTCGTCCCGGACGCGTTCGAAGTACACGATGAACGAGTCCGCGGTGATACCGATCGCGACGATCGCGCCGCAGACCGCCGGGAGGTTCAGCGCGAAGTTGATGGTCGGGCCGAGCAGCGCCATGATCACATAGGTCAGGGCGGCCGAGACCAGCAGTGAGGCGATGGCGATCAGCGACAGGCCGCGGTAGTAGACGACCAGGTAGATCATGACCAGGGCCAGGCCGATCGCGCCGGCGATCAGACCGGCGTGCAGCTGCTCACCGCCGAGAGCCGGGCTCACGGTGCTGACGCTGGACTCCTTGAAGGTCAGCGGGAGCGCGCCGTACGACAGCATGTTGGCGAGGTTCTGGGCCTCCTCCTGCGTGAAGCTGCCGGAGATCTCGGCCTTGCCGCCGGTGACCGCCGCCTGCACGTAGGGGTGGGAGACGACCTCGTCGTCGAGGACGATCGCGAACTCGTTCTGCGGGGAGGTCTGCGTCGCCAGCTGGCCGGTGATGTCGGCGAACTTGTCGGCGCCCTTGGAGTCGAAGTCCATGACGACCTGCCAGCCGGTGCCGCTCTGCGTGTCGAGCAGCGCCTGGGCCTTGTCGACCTCGGTGCCGTCGACGCCGACCGGGCCGAGGATGAACTTGCTCCAGCTGCCGTTGTCCTGGCCGCAGGCCACGACGGTGTCGGTGGTCTTGCCCTTGCCGGCCTCGGCGCGCTGCTTGGGGTCGTTGCAGTCGAGGGCGGTGAACTTGGCCTGGAGCGCCTGGGTCGCCTTGTCGGCGCTCGGGGCCGCGGAGGGGGAGGCGCTGTCCGAGGCCTTGGCGGACGCGGAACCGCTGCCCGACGGCGTGGGGTCGGCCTTCAGCGCGTCGGTGAGCGCGCGGCCCTGCGACGTGGCGGAGGACGACGGGCTGGACGACGGGCTCGCGGAGTCACCGGCGCCGGGCTCGGTGGCCGCGTCCTTGCCGTCGGAGCTCGACGGGCTCGGCGAGCCGCTGCCACTGGTGCTCGGCGAGGCGGTGGGGTTCTCCGTCGCACCGGTGCCGACCTGGCTCGCGAGGACGGGACGGAAGTACAGCTTCGCGGTGGTGCCGACCTGTTCCCGGGCCTCTTCGGAATCCGTGCCCTTGGGAATGTTGACAATGATGTTGTCACGGCCCTGCGTCTGGACCTCGGCCTCGGACACGCCAAGACCGTTGACACGGCGGTTCATGATCTCGACCGCGGTGTCCATGTTGGTCTTGTTGATCGCGTTGGGCTGGCCGGGCTCGTTGATCGCCGTCAGTGTGATGCTCGTACCACCGGCGAGGTCGATGCCGAGACGCGGAGTGGTGTGTCCGGAGGCGAACATTCCCCCGGTGAGCGCCACAAGGGCGATCAGGATGAGGGCCAGCGCGCGCCCAGGCTTGCTCTGGGCGCTCGCGCTCCGGCCCTTCTTCGGTGCTGCCACCTTCTCGTACTCCCTCTCGGGCCGCCGTGCGCGGGGTCAGCGCGGGGACGGCCATGACTTGTGTCGGGAATCCGGCGAAAACGGCACGTGCCCGGGACGCGGGCGGTTCTCGCTCGCACTCCCGGGACGTGACTACTTCGCGTCGGACTCGCCGTCGGTCTTCTTCGGCTCTGCTTCGTCGGCCTTGGCCTCGTCGGCCTTCGCCTCGGCGGTCTCGTCGGTCGCGTCGTCCGACGCGTCCTTCTTGCCGAGGTCGATGGGCTTGTCGTCGGAAGCGGCGGAAGCGTCGTCGGAGGGCTCGTCGGTCTCGGTGAGGGAGGAGGCGTCGTCCGGGACGACGTCGGACTTCAGGTCGTGCTCGATGCCGTGGACGATGCGGTTGTACTCCTCGTCGCTGAGGACGGCACCGATGGAGTTCTTGGCGAACAGCAGCTCGACGCCCGGCCCGGCGTCGAGGAGGACCGTGTCCTCGCTGACCTCCTTGACGGTCGCGTACATGCCCCCGATCGTGCGGACGCCGGAACCGGGCTGCATCTGGTTCCGCATGTCGACGGCCTGCTGCTGCTTCTTCTTGGCCGATCGGGTCATCAGGATCATGGCCCCGATGAGCACGATGAACGGGAGGAGGGTCACGAGACTCACGGGTCGGAACTTCCTTCACACGACCGCGATGGCGAGCGGCCTGATGGTTGGGGGTATGTGTGCTGCCGACAAGGGCGGCATCGGCGGAGTCTAAGCGAGTCCACCGTGATGGAACAACGCACAGCATGTCACCGGGGTTCCATGCCGGGCGAGTACCGCGCCGTCACGAGACGGTCACGCCCCGAACAGGTCCTGTTGTCCGTTTCCGCCGGTCGTGCCGCGTGGCGGGGTGAGTCCGAGATGGGTCCAGGCGGCGGGGGTGGCGACCCGGCCGCGGGGGGTGCGGGCGAGGAGTCCCTCGCGGACGAGGAAGGGTTCGGCGACCTCCTCGACGGTCTCGCGCTCCTCCCCCACGGCGACGGCGAGGGTGGACAGGCCCACCGGTCCGCCGCCGAAGAGCTTGAGCAGGGCTTCGAGGACGCCCCGGTCGAGACGGTCGAGGCCACGGGCGTCCACCTCGTACACGGCGAGGGCGGCCGAGGCGATGTCGCGGGTGATGACGCCGTCGGCCTTGACCTGCGCGTAGTCCCGGACGCGGCGCAGCAGACGGTTGGCGATACGGGGGGTGCCGCGGGAGCGGCCGGCGATCTCGGCGGCGCCGGCCGTGTCGATCTCGACGTCGAGGAGGTTCGCCGAGCGGTGGATGACCCGCTCCAGCTCAGCGGGCTCGTAGAACTCCATGTGCGCGGTGAAGCCGAAGCGGTCGCGCAGCGGCGGCGGCAGCAGTCCCGCGCGGGTGGTGGCGCCGACCAGGGTGAACGGCGGCAGTTCGAGGGGGATCGCGGTGGCGCCGGGGCCCTTGCCGACGATCACGTCGACGCGGAAGTCCTCCATCGCCATGTACAGCATCTCCTCGGCGGGCCGGGACATGCGGTGGATCTCGTCGAGGAAGAGGACCTCGCCCTCCTGGAGGGAGGAGAGGATCGCGGCGAGATCGCCGGCGTGCTGGATGGCGGGGCCCGAGGTGATGCGGATGGGGGCGCCCATCTCGGCCGCGATGATCATCGAGAGGGTGGTCTTGCCGAGGCCCGGGGCGCCGGAGAGCAGGACGTGGTCGGCGGTCGCGCCGCGCGCGCGTGCCGCCCGCAGGACCAGGTCCAGTTGTTCACGGACCTTCTCCTGGCCGATGAACTCGTCCAGGTCCTTGGGGCGCAGGGCGGCCTCGACGGCCTGGTCCTCACGGTCGGCGACGGAGCCCACCAGGCGGTCGGCGGCCGTGTCGTCGGTCGTGTCGTCCCAGTTCATTGCGTGTGCCTCGCGGGTCGCGGTCGGATGGAGCGAAGGGTGGTGCGGCATCGTGCGGGTGGCGCACGAGGTCTCGACAGGGCGGTCAGCGGGCTCTGTTGAGGGTCTGGAGTGCCGCCTTCAGCAACTGGCCCACCTGGGGCGTGCCTTCGGTGGCCTCGGCCTGGGGGGTCACTGCCGACACGGCCTCGTCGGCCTCGCGGGTGGCGTACCCGAGGCCGATCAGGGCGGCGTGCAGCTGGTCGCGCCAGCCCTGGGTGACCGGGGCGCCGATCGCGGGGGCGCCGACGGGCTCGCCGAGGCGGTCCTTCAGTTCGAGCAGCAGCTTCTGGGCGCCCTTCTTGCCGATGCCGGGGACGGCGATCAGCGCCTTCTCGTCGCCGGTGGCGACCGCTCGGCGCAGGGCGTCGGGGCTGTGCACGGCCAACATCGCCTGGGCCAGGCGCGGTCCGACGCCGCTCGCGGTCTGGAGCAGTTCGAAGACCTGGCGCTCGTCGTCGTCCACGAAGCCGTACAGCGTCAGCGAGTCCTCGCGGACGACCAGGGAGGTGGCGAGCTTGGCCGGCTTGCCCATGCGGAGCCCGGACAACGTGTTGGGCGTGCACTGGACCGCGATGCCGATCCCGCCCACCTCGACCACCGCGGAGTCCGGGGCGAGGGCGGCGACCGGGCCGCTGACGAAGGCGATCATGACGTACGGCCTTTCGATGCGTGCAGGGCCACGGCCTGCTGGAGGCGGTTCTGGGCGGGGGCCCGCCAGATGTGGCAGATGGCGAGGGCGAGGGCGTCGGCGGCGTCCGCCGGTTTCGGTGGTGCGTCGAGCCGGAGGAGACGGGTGACCATGGCCCCGACCTGGGCCTTGTCTGCGCGGCCGCTGCCGGTGACGGCGGCCTTGACCTCGCTGGGGGTGTGCAGGGCGACGGGGATGCCGCGGCGGGCGGCGCACAGCATGGCGACGGCGCTGGCCTGGGCGGTGCCCATGACCGTGCGTACGTTGTGCTGGCTGAACACCCGTTCCACGGCGACGAATTCGGGGCGGTGCTCGTCGAGCCACTGCTCGATGCCCTGCTCGATCGCGACGAGGCGCAGGCCCAACTCGGCGTCGGCGGGCGTCCGGACGACTCCGACACCGAGCATGGTGAGCGGCCGTCCGGCGACGCCCTCGACAACGCCCACGCCACACCGCGTGAGTCCGGGGTCCACCCCGAGTACGCGCACCGCGCCCCCTCCCCTCTTTGCGGCTGAACCGCCGCCGCTCTCGCGGACCTGGCTGAGCACCATCGGGGTCCTCAATCGATGGTTGCGGCCCGTGGGCGGCGATCACTGACTGCCGTCAGGCTATCCGCTGCCACCGACAACAGCGGCGGGCCGGTAGGACGTGTCCCACCGGCCCGCCGGATCCGCTCGGTTCGCGGCAGCGCTACGCGTCGACCTTGGCCATCACGTCGTCGCTGACGTCGAAGTTGGCGAAGACGTTCTGCACGTCGTCGCTGTCCTCCAGGGCGTCGATCAGCTTGAAGATCTTCCTGGCGCCGTCCTCGTCCAGCTCGACCTGCATGGTCGGGACGAAGTTGGCCTCGGCGGAGTCGTAGTCGATGCCCGCTTCCTGGAGGGAGGAGCGGACCGCGACCAGGTCGGTGGCCTCGCTGAGCACCTCGAAGGACTCGCCCAGGT
The DNA here is from genome assembly GCF_014930365.1 of Streptomyces caniscabiei. Classification (GTDB taxonomy): domain Bacteria; phylum Actinomycetota; class Actinomycetes; order Streptomycetales; family Streptomycetaceae; genus Streptomyces; species Streptomyces caniscabiei. Next base: position 152,114 of record NZ_JABXWI010000011.1, read on the forward strand.
CGTTGACCTCCTCGGCGCCCGCGTCGAGCACGACCTCCAGGACGTCGTCCTCGGACAGCTCGCCCTTGGGGACGATCACGACGCCCTTGCGGTTGAAGAGGTAGGAGACGGAGCCCGGGTCGGCCATCGAGCCGCCGTTGCGGGTCATGGCGACCCGGACGTCGGAGGCGGCACGGTTGCGGTTGTCGGTGAGGCACTCGATGAGCACCGCGACACCGTTCGGGCCGTAGCCCTCGTACATGATCGTCTCGTAGTCGGCGCCACCGGCCTCCAGGCCGCCGCCGCGCTTGACCGCGGAGTCGATGTTCTTGTTCGGGACCGACTGCTTCTTCGCCTTCTGGATGGCGTCGTAGAGCGTCGGGTTGCCCTCGATGTCGACGCCGCCCATCCGGGCCGCGACTTCGATGTTCTTGATCAGCTTCGCGAAGAGCTTGCCGCGCTTGGCATCGATCACGGCCTTCTTGTGCTTCGTCGTAGCCCATTTAGAGTGGCCGGACATCTGCCTGTCTCCTTCGCGTTACCCAACTCCGTACGAACCCCAGAGATCCTACAAGGACTCCGCCGCCCGGTTCGCGCGCACCATGTCGACAAAGAGGGCGTGCAGCCGGTGGTCGCCGGTCAGTTCCGGGTGGAAGGACGTGGCGAGGGCGTTGCCCTGGCGTACGGCGACGATGTGGCCCTCGTGCTCGGCCAGCACCTCCGTCCGGGCACCCACGGACTCGACCCAGGGGGCGCGGATGAAGACGCCCTCCACGGGATCGCCCTCGACGCCCTTCACGTCGACCGCCGCCTCGAAGGACTCGTTCTGGCGTCCGAAGGCGTTGCGGCGCACGATCATGTCGATGCCGCCGATCGTCTCCTGGCCCGAGCGCGGGTCGAGGATCTTGTCGGCGAGCATGATCAGTCCGGCGCAGGTGCCGTAGACGGGCAGGCCGTCGCGCACACGGGCGCGGAGGGGCTCCATCACGCCGAAGAGCACGGCCAGCTTGGAGATGGTGGTGGACTCGCCGCCGGGGATGACGAGGCCGTCCACCTCGGCGAGTTCCTCGGGGCGCCGCACCGGCCTGGCCACGGCGTCGGCCGCGGCCAGGGCGACGAGGTGCTCCCGTACGTCGCCCTGGAGGGCCAGGACGCCTATGACGGGGGTGTCGCTCATGGGTGCTTACCAGCCCCGGTTCGCGTAGCGCTCGGCCTCGGGGAGGGTGTCGCAGTTGATGCCGACCATGGCCTCGCCCAGGTTGCGGGAGGCGTCCGCGATGATCTTCGGGTCGTCGTAGAAGGTGGTGGCCTTCACGATGGCGGCGGCGCGCTTGGCCGGGTCGCCGGACTTGAAGATGCCGGAGCCGACGAAGACGCCCTCGGCACCGAGCTGGCGCATCAGCGCGGCGTCGGCCGGGGTGGCCACACCACCGGCGGAGAAGAGGACCACCGGGAGCTTGCCCAGCTCGGAGACCTCCTTGACCAGCTCGTACGGGGCGCGCAGCTCCTTGGCGGCGGCGTACAGCTCGTTGTTGTCGTAGCCGCGCAAGCGGGCGATCTCGTTCTTGATCTGGCGCAGGTGGCGGACGGCCTCGACGACGTTGCCGGTGCCGGCCTCGCCCTTGGAGCGGATCATGGCCGCGCCCTCGGCGATGCGGCGCAGGGCCTCACCGAGGTTGGTGGCGCCGCAGACGAAGGGGGTCGTGAAGGCGAACTTGTCGCTGTGGTTGACCTCGTCGGCCGGGGTGAGCACCTCGGACTCGTCGATGTAGTCGACGCCGAGGGACTGCAGGACCTGGGCCTCGACGAAGTGGCCGATGCGGGACTTGGCCATGACCGGGATGGAGACGGCCTCGATGATGCCCTCGATCATGTCGGGGTCGGACATCCGGGCCACGCCGCCGTCCTTGCGGATGTCGGCGGGGACCCGCTCCAGGGCCATGACCGCGACCGCGCCCGCGTCCTCGGCGATCTTGGCCTGCTCCGGGGTGACGACGTCCATGATCACACCGCCCTTGAGCTGCTCGGCCATGCCGCGCTTCACGCGGGCGGTGCCGGTCTCGGGGGTCTGGGCGGCGGAGTTGGAGAGCGTGCTGGACACGGGTTTGACCTCGCTCGGGAAGGGGGTTTCTGCAAACACCGAGGAAACGCGAGGGGGGCGGGCCACTGCAAGGGCCAATGGGGAGGCGGTGGATCGTTTTGTGGGGTGCGTTCGGGGGGCGTTCGGGGGTGCGTTGTCGGGTGCGGGTGCGTGGGGCTTCTCGCGCAGTTCCCCGCGCCCCTGAGAGACCAGGCCCATGCGGGCCTGAAAAGCACGGGGCGCAGCCCCTGCCCATGAGGCACCCAGAAGTCAGGCCGTGGCCCGGTCGGCCAGGGCGGCCGGCGGCTCGTCGTCCATCTCGAAGGCCAGCGGGAAGGGCGCGTGCCCGGCGAGCCGGAACCAGCGCACCTTGCGATGCCGACGCAGCGCCCGCGCCGCCCGCACCGCGTCGTTGTGGAAGCGCCGCGCCATCGGCACCCGCCGAACCGCCTGGGCCAGCTCGTTCGCCGCGTCCTCACCACCCGGCGCCTCGCGGACCACCTCCACCTGCTGCGCGTCCGCGAACACGGCCCGCAGCGCCTGGCTCAGCTCGCTCTCGGCGACCTCGCGCTGCTCCTCCTCGGCCTGCCGGGCCGCGTGCGCCGCCTCGTAGAGCACGATCGAGGCGGCCGGGTCCAGCACTCCGGAGGTGGCCAGCTCCTGGGCGACCGACGCGCGGCGCAGCAGCTGCGCGTCGAGCGCGGCACGGGCGGCGTCGATGCGCGCGTGCAGCCGGTCGAGGCGTCCCGCGGTCCAGCTCAGATAGAGGCCGATCGCGAACAGGACGACCGCGATCCAGATGAGTGTCGAAGTCACGGGCGGCAAGGCTACTACCGGTGCCCACCACCGCCGCGTCCGAGTTCGGCCCGGCGCCAGAGGCGCGGGGGACCGCGCGAGCGGCCCCCGCGCCCACTGGGGTCATTCCTTGGCCAGCCCCAACCGGGCCCGCAGTCCGACCCGTTCGTCCGCCGCCACCGACGCCGCGCCCTCCGTGACGGTCTCGTAGACACCGAGGATGTCGGCGCCGACGGTGGACCAGTCGAACCGGCGTACGTGCGCGCTGCCCCGCTCGCGGAGTTCGGCGCGGCGGGCCGGGTCGCCCAGGAGACGTACGGCGGCTGTCGCGAGGGCGTCGGCGTCCTCGTTGGCGAAGAGCTCGCCCGCGGCGCCCTGGTCGAGGACCTGGGCGAAGGCGTCGAGGTCGGAGGCGAGGACGGGGGCGCCGGCGGACATGGCCTCGACGAGGATGATGCCGAAGCTCTCGCCGCCCGTGTTGGGGGCGACGTAGAGGTCGACGCTGCGCAGGAAGCGGGCCTTGTCCTCGTCGCTGACCATGCCGAGGAACTCGACGCGGGAGCGCAGTTCCCTGGGCAGGCTCTCGACCGCCTCCTCCTCGTCCCCGCGCCCGGCGACCAGCAGCCGGGCGTGCGGGCGCTCGGCGAAGATCCTCGGCAGGGCCCTCATCAGCACCGGCAACCCCTTGCGGGGCTCGTCGATACGGCCGACGAAGCCGAGGGTGTCGCCCTGCCAGTCCGGGTTGGGCTTGGCGCGGGCGAAGAAGTCGACGTCGACGCCGTTCGGGATGACGACCGCGTCGCCGCCCAGGTGTTCGACCAGGGTGCGGCGGGCGTACTCGCTCACCGCGATCCGCGCGCTGATCTTCTCCAGCGCGGGCTGGAGGATCGGGTAGGCCGCGATCATGGCCCGGGAGCGCGGGTTGGAGGTGTGGAAGGTGGCGACGATCGGGCCCTGCGCGGCCCAGCACGCCAGCAGGCCGAGCGAGGGGGAGGCCGGTTCGTGGATGTGGATCACGTCGAACGTGCCCTCGTGCAGCCAGCGCCGTACCCGGGCCGCCGACAGGAAGCCGAAGTTCAGGCGGGCCACGGATCCGTTGTAGGGCACCGGGACCGCGCGGCCCGCGGAGACGACGTACGGCGGCAGGGGTGTGTCGTCGTCGGCGGGGGCGAGGACCGACACCTCGTGGCCGAGGCGGATGAGGTGGTCGGCCAGGTCGCGGATGTGGAACTGGACTCCCCCGGGCACGTCCCAGGAGTACGGGCAGACGATCCCGATCTTCACGGGCGTCCCTTCTCGGAGTCCGTCACGGAGTCCTTCACGGGATCCGTCGCCGGTCTCGGCGCGGGTGGCGTGGGGCCGTCGGGACTCCGCGCGGGGTCGAGGTCCGCGAGCCACAGGCGCTGGAGCATGTGCCAGTCCTCCGGGTGGTCGGCGATGCCGGTGGCGAAGGCGTCTGCCAGCGCCTGTGTCATGACAGACGTCTTCTCCGCCCGGGTACCTGTCCCGGGTACCTCGATCGGGGGGTGCACGCGTCCCCGCATGACGGGCGAGTCGTCGTACCAGAGCGTCACCGGCAGCAGCAGCGCGCCGGTCTGCTGGGCGAGGAGGGCCGGTCCTGCGGGCATCCGCGTGGGCTCGCCGAAGAAGTCGACCTCGACGCCGGACGCTGACAGGTCGCGGTCGGCGACCAGGCAGACCAGGCCTCCGTCGCGCAGCCGCCGGGCGAGGGTGCCGAAGGCGGAGCCGCCGCTGTGCGGCAGGACCTCCATGCCGAGGCCCTCGCGGTAGGCGACGAAGCGGTCGTAGAGCGTCTCGGGCTTGAGACGTTCGGCGACGGTGGTGAACGGGGTCTTCAGCTCGGTGGTGACCCAGGCTCCGGCGAGGTCCCAGTTGGCGAGGTGCGGCAGCGCGAGGACGACACCGCGGCCGGACGCGAGGCCGTCGGTGAGGTGGTGGAGGCCCTCGGCGGCGAAGCCGGTCCTGACGCGCTCCTCGCTCCAGGCGGGCAGGCGGAAGGACTCCATCCAGTAGCGCAGGTACGAGCGCATGCCCGCGCGGGAAAGCTCGGACAGGCGCTGCGGGCTCGCGCCCGGCACCACGCGCGCGTAGTTGTTCTCCAGCCGGCGTACCAGGGGGCCGCGCCGCTTCCAGGTGGCGTCGGCGATCGTCTGCCCGAGACGTACCGCGACGGGCTCGGGGAGCTTCTTCACGGTGCCCCAGCCCAGGCCGTACAGCCCGTCGGTCAACCGCTCCCGCAGCACGCTCACGGGGTCGCCTCGCTGTTGCGGGCGGTGTCCGGGGTGTCCTGGGCGGTCGTGGCGGCGGCCTCCGCCTCGGCCTCGGCGGACTCGCGGCGGACCGTGACCACGCGCTGGATCAGCGTGACGAGGCTGCCGACGGCGACGATCCACAGGGCGATGGGCAGCAGGACGTCGATCCCGGGCACGCCGAACGCGTGCAGGCCGGAGAGTCCGGCCGCGACCAGCGAGATCACCAGGCGCTCGGCGCGCTCCACCAGCCCGTTGACCGCCACCGGCAGACCGATCGACTCGCCGCGCGCCTTGGTGTACGAGACCACCTGGCCGCTCGCCAGGCAGAAGATCGAGACGGCGCACAGGGCGAGGTCGTCGCCGTTGCCCGCGTACCAGAGGGCGAACCCGCCGAAGATCGCGCCGTCGGCGACCCGGTCCAGCGTGGAGTCGAGGAAGGCTCCCCAGCGGCTGGAGCGGCCCATCTGGCGGGCCATGTTGCCGTCGACGAGGTCCGAGAACACGAACAGCGTGATGACGATCGTGCCCCAGAAGAACTCGCCCCGGGGGTAGAAGACCAACGCGCCCGCGATCACTCCGGCGGTGCCGATCAGGGTGACCGTGTCGGGGCTGACGCCCCTGCGGATCAGAAACGCGGCGAACGGTGTGAGGACACGCGTGAAGAATGCACGCGCGTACTTGTTCAGCATGGCCTTCCCGAGGGTCGGTGTCGCCGCGTGGCCCCTGCTGGCCATCCGGCTGGCCCATCGTAGCCACGCGCGCGCGTGTGCGACCGTCGGGCACCAGCCCGCCGTGTCCCCCGGGCGGGACCGGGGCCGTGAGGAGCGATCACGTCCTTCGTATGGACGCACCGTGACGCGAGTGCAAAGCTCGAAGACACCGCGGGCGTCACCGGAGCCGCACCGCACGCGGATCGGTATGTCCGCGCCCACAGTGACCTCACCGTGCACGGGAGGCAGGACCATGGGCGACAAGGCGAACGCACATCCCGGAGCCGCCGGCAGGGCTACGGCGGCCGACCACCCCGCGTCCGTACGGAATGTGGTGCTGGTCGGCCACTCCGGTTCGGGCAAGACGACGCTGGTGGAGGCTCTCGCGCTGACGGCGGGAGCGGTGAACCGGGCGGGCCGCGTGGAGGACGGCGGCACCGTCTCCGACTACGACGAGATCGAGCACCGGCAGCAGCGCTCGGTACAGCTCTCGCTCGTCCCCGTCGAATGGGGCGGGTGCAAGATCAATCTGTTGGACACTCCCGGATACGCCGACTTCGTCGGGGAACTCAGGGCCGGTCTGCGAGCGGCGGACGCGGCCCTTTTCGTCGTCTCGGCCTCGGACGGCGTCGACGGTTCGACGCGCATGGTGTGGGAGGAGTGCGCGGCGGTCGGCATGCCGCGGGCGATCGTGGTCACGCATCTGGAGGCCGCGCGGTCGGACTTCGAGGAGATGACCCGGATCTGCGCGGAGACGTTCGGCGGGGACGACCCCGACGCCGTCCTTCCGCTCTATCTGCCGCTGCACGGCCCCCAGGGCCCGGACGGGCACGCGCCCGTGACCGGGCTGACCGGACTGCTGTCGCAGAAGCTGTTCGACTACTCCTCCGGCGAGCGCAAGGAGTCGGAACCGGGCCCGGAGCAGCTGCCGGCGATCGGGGAGGCCCGCAACCGGCTCATCGAGGGGATCATCGCCGAGAGCGAGGACGAGACCCTCATGGACCGCTATCTCGGTGGCGAGGCCATCGACGTCAAGACGATCGTCGACGACCTGGAGCGGGCCGTCGCGCGCGGGGTCTTCCACCCGGTGCTGGCGGCGGCGCCGGCGGCCGAGGGCGCCAGGCAGGGCCTCGGCACGGTCGAACTCCTCGAACTGATCACCGGCGGCTTCCCCACCCCCCTGGAGCGCGAGGCGCCCGCGGTGACGACCCCGGAGGGCCGCCCCCGCGAGATCACGTCGGCGTGCGACCCGGACGGGCCGCTGGTCGCGGAGGTCGTGAAGACCGCCAGCGACCCCTACGTGGGCCGGATCTCCCTGGTCCGGGTCTTCTCCGGGACACTGCACCCCGACGAGACGGTGCATGTCTCCGGGCACGGGCTGGCCGACCGCGGGCACGAGGACCACGACGTCGACGAGCGGATCGGCGCCCTGTCCGCCCCGTTCGGCAAGCAGCAGCGGACCCTCACGCACTGCATCGCGGGCGACCTGGCCTGTGTGGCGAAACTGAACCGCGCCGAGACCGGCGACACCCTTTCGGCCAAGGACGACCCGCTGCTCATGGAGCCGTGGGAGATGCCCGACCCGTTGCTGCCGCTCGCCATCCAGGCGCACAGCAAGGCCGACGAGGACAAGCTCTCCCAGGGCCTCGCCCGGCTGGTCGCCGAGGACCCGACGATGCGGCTCGAACAGAACCAGGACACGCACCAGGTGGTCCTGTGGTGCCTGGGCGAGGCGCACGCCGACGTGGCGCTGGAACGGCTGCGCAGCCGCTACGGCGTCCAGGTCGACGTCGTACCGCACCTGGTCTCCCTGCGGGAGACGTTCGCCGACCGATCGGCGGGCCGGGGTCGGCACGTGAAGCAGTCCGGTGGACACGGGCAGTACGCGATCTGCGAGATCGAGGTGGAGCCGCTGCCCGGCGGTTCCGGCATCGAGTTCGTCGACAAGGTCGTCGGCGGCGCGGTGCCCCGGCAGTTCATCCCGTCCGTCGAGAAGGGGGTGCGGGCGCAGGCCGCGAAGGGTGTGGCGGCCGGCTATCCGCTCATCGACGTCCGGATCACGCTGCGCGACGGCAAGGCGCACTCGGTGGACTCCTCGGACGCCGCGTTCCAGACGGCGGGCGCGCTGGCGCTGCGGGAGGCCGCGGCCGACGCGAAGATCCACCTCCTGGAGCCGGTGGCGGAGGTGTCCGTCCTGGTCGGGGACTCGTACGTGGGTCCGGTGATGAGTGATCTGTCCGGGCGGCGCGGGCGGGTCGTCGGCACCGAGCAGGCGGGCGGCGGACGCACCCTCGTCCGGGCCGAGGTGCCGGAGATCGAGATCGACCGGTACGCCGTCGATCTGCGCTCGCTCTCCCACGGCACCGCGCGCTTCGGCCGCCGGTACACGCGGCACGAGCCGATGCCGTCCCATGTCGCCGAGAAGCTCCGGGAGCAGGCCCGGGAGAACTGAGCGGCGGGGACGGAGGTCACCGGTGCGCGGCCGCGGCCGTCCACCGGTGGGTTCCGTGAATGTCCGTTCTCGGCGCCGCGCGATGTCCATGGCTACGGATACGCTGATCACCTGATCGCCAAGTATGGCTCGATCAGGACCAGATCAGGCTATGACCTGATCAACAGGTGTGCGGAGCACGGAAGTCGGGAAGAGCCGCAGGAGCGAGTGTGCGGCGATGGGGGCGGCGGCGGTGGCGGACAATTTCGATTTCACTCCCGGGGCACAGGTGCCGCTGACGGGCGCCGCGGGCCAGACCGCGGCGACGTACGCCCTGGCGTCGGCGGCCTACCGGGACAACGAGATCGCGGAGATCCTCAAGGCCAACAACGACTGGCACAAGTCCTCGGTCAAACCGGGCCGCAAGTGGGCCACCATCTTCCGGCCCAACCTCGGGGAGGCCTTCTCCCTGGCGGTGCGGGACCGGATGGTCGGCGCGGGCCGCAAACCCCTCATCCAGTCCTTCGGCATGGAGCCACAGGTCGTCGTCGAGCACTGCCTCGCGGCGAACAACATCCGCCGGGAGCGCGACAACTGGCTCTCGGCGATCATGGTCCTGTGCGGCCTGCTCTTCCTTCCCGGGCTGCTGCTGTGGCTGCTGGTCTTCCAGATCCGTACGACGGTCGCCAAGCGCGACGACAAGCGGGCGGGCGCCCTCGGCACCACCCTGCTCGTCGCGGTGGGCGCCCTCGCCGTGATCTTCCTGCTCAAGATGCCCTTCGACGGATTCTGGGCCTGGTACGCGCGTGCGTGCGTGGTGCTGCCGGTGGTCGGCTGGTTCTGGGCCAAGCAGATCTGTGAGCGCGCCGCGAAGGACCTGCGGGACCGCTGGTCCGGCCTGCTGGCGGGCGGCGGCATCGGCGCCAAGATCCCCGAGGCCGTGCCCGGCAGCCCCGGCGAGACCAAGGCCGAGCAGTTGCGCAAGGAGCTGGCCCGGCTCAGCGCCGAGCAGCGCTCCAACCTCGTCTTCTACGCCGGTCCCAAGGGCATCCTCGGCATGGGCACCCGCTGGGGCAGCTGGCAGCTCGCCGAGGACCTCGTGCCGGCCGAAGCGGGCAAGGAGATCCACCCGTTCCGCAGCTGGGACGTCATACGCGCCATCCACGACCAGCTGCGCATGCTGGAGCGCACCCCCCTCAACACCGGTGGTTTCACGGCCCCTTCCATCAAGCACTGGATCGTGAGCCCCATCGGCGAGGGCGCCGGCGCGGTGGCCCGGCCCGACAGCACGGACGTGGACGCCTACCAGTACAAGACCCACGCCATACAGGAGATCTGCAACAAGCAGCACTTCGGCAGCGGCAACCGCCACTACCTGGGGGTCCAATGGACTCTCTGGGACGGGCAGTTGATCATCACCATGCTGGTCACGGTGACCGTGCTGCACCAGACGCTCCGCATCGAGGTGACCGGGCACGCCCTCGGGCCGGTGCACGGCCTGTTCACGACCGGTCCCGCGGCCAAGGAGAAGGAAGTCCAGAAGTCACTGCGCTTCTGGGAGACACGCAAGATCAAGCTCCCCCTCGTCGACACCGACGAGGTCGTACGGCTCGCCGCGCGCGCCCCGCTGACCTGGTACCCGCCGCTGCTCAACTGGCTCGGCGGCTCCATCGGCCTGCCCGAGCCGTTCGGTCTGCGCCACGCCTGGGCCGACCAGCCGTGGCGGCACCGCTTCATGGCCGACGACGCGCTGCGCGCCGCCACGCCCGTACTGCGCGTGGTGCACAACGCCGCGATCAAGGTCCTCAAGGACAACGGCGTGGACACGGAGAAGTTCGGCTCCCGGGCCGGCTTCCTCAGCGGGGCGGTACAGGATCCGACGCCGCGGAAGGCTGACCTCTACGACGCGTGAGCGCTGCGCTGGCCTTGGCCGACGGGGGGTGCGTGGGGGGTGGGGGCCGTTTTCGTCCGCGGGCCCGGTGGGGGTTCTCGCGCAGTTCCCCGCGCCCCTCAAAAAGCAGGGGCTGCGCCCCTGGCTTTTTGATGAAGGGCCGCAGGCTCCTTCAGGGGCGCGGGGAACTGCGCGACCAGCCCCCACCGGGCCCGCGGACGAAAACGGCCCCCACCCCCCACGCACCCGACCCGGCAGCTACGCCGTAGGCCACGCCTCGGCCAGCATCTTCCTCGTGTCGGCCAGGAGCTGCGGCAGGATCCGGGTGTGGCCGACGACCGGCATGAAGTTGGTGTCGCCGCCCCAACGGGGAACGATGTGCTGGTGGAGGTGGGCCGCGATGCCCGCCCCCGCGACCGAGCCCTGGTTCATGCCGATGTTGAAGCCGTGCGCGCCGGAGGCGGTCCGCAGCGCGGTCATCGCCTGCTTGGTCAGCTCGGCCAGCTCGGCGGTCTCCGGCGCCGTCAGGTCGGTGTAGTCGGCGACGTGCCGGTAGGGCACGACCATGAGGTGGCCGCCGTTGTACGGGTAGAGGTTGAGCACCGCGTACACGTGCTCCCCGCGCCTGATGACCAGGCCGTCCTCATCCGACTTCGCCGGGATCGAGCAGAACGGACAGCCGTCGTCGGCCCCGGGGCCGGTCGGCTTGTTCTCACCCTGGATGTACGCCATCCGATGAGGCGTCCACAGGCGCTGGAACGCGTCCTGCGTCCCCACTCCGATCTGCTGCTCCGGCTCACTCGTCATGCAGTGCAGCATATGGCTTCGCCCGTTCGCGGCGTGTCGCCGGGTACCGGCGCGGGACGGCCGGGGCGAAGCTGAGGCGATGGACCACGACAGCCTCGCGCTCCGCTGGGAACGCCGCACGGGACGCGTCCTCGCCGGGGCGTCGGCCCTCTTCCTGGCCTCGTACGCGGTGCGGGTACTGGCCCACGATCTCCCCCAGGTCTGGCTCGACCTCTGTCTCGCGGTGACCATGGCGTGCTGGGCGATCTTCGTCCTCGACTACGCGGTGCGCTGGCGGCTGAGCGGGCTGGGCCCGAAGTTCGTGCGCCTCCACTGGCTGGACACGATCGTGCTCGTGCTGCCCCTGCTGCGCCCCCTGCGGGTGGTGCAGATCCACGACGCCGTGCAGCGCCGCCACGAACGGCCCCGGCTCTCCCTGCACGCGCGCGTGGCCGTCTACGCGGGCCTCTCGGTGACCCTGCTCGGCTTCACCGGCGCCCTCGCCGTCTACCAGCAGGAGCACGACGCACCGGGCGCGACGATCCTGACCTTCGGGGACTCCGTGTGGTGGACCTGCTCCACACTCGCCACGGTGGGGTACGGGGACGTCACCCCCGTGACCCCGATGGGCCGGACGATCGCCGTCTTCCTCATGGCCTGCGGCCTCGCCCTGCTCGGCACGGTGACGGGCTCGTTCGGGACGTGGCTGCTGCAGGTCTTCGCGCGGGAGGACGAGCCAAGGCCCCCGGAGAGCTGAACTCTCCGGGGGCCTCGCCCTCACCTCGGTGCGGGTACGCCTCAGATCTGGACGCGGTCCGCCACGACCTGCGCGATCTTCGCGATGGCCTCCTCGACGGGGATGCCGTTCTCCTGCGAGCCGTCGCGGTAGCGGAAGGAGACGGCACCGGCCGCCATGTCCTCGTCGCCCGCGATGACCATGAAGGGCACCTTCGCCTTCTGGGCGTTGCGGATCTTCTTCTGCATACGGTCGGAGGAGGCGTCGACGTCGACGCGGAGACCCTGCTTCTTCGCCTCGGCGGCGAACTTCTGCAGGTACTCCACGTGCGCGTCACCGATCGGGATGCCGACCGCCTGGACCGGCGCGAGCCAGGCCGGGAACGCCCCCGCGTAGTGCTCCAGGAGCACGGCGAAGAACCGCTCGATCGAGCCGAAGAGCGCGCGGTGGATCATGACCGGGCGCTGCTTGGACCCGTCCGGACCGGTGTACTCCAGGTCGAAGCGCTCGGGCAGGTTGAAGTCGAGCTGGACCGTGGACATCTGCCAGGTACGGCCGATCGCGTCCTTCGCCTGGACGGAGATCTTCGGACCGTAGAACGCGGCGCCGCCCGGGTCCGGGACCAGCGGGAGGCCCTGCTTCTCGGCGACCTGGCGGAGCGTCTCGGTCGCCTCCTCCCACGCCTCGTCCGAGCCGACGAACTTCTCCGGGTCCTTGGTGGACAGTTCCAGGTAGAAGTCGGTGAGGCCGTAGTCGCGCAGCAGGTTCAGGACGAAGGTGAGCGTCTTGTCGAGCTCGTCCGCCATCTGCTCGCGGGTGCAGTAGATGTGCGCGTCGTCCTGGGTGAAGCCCCGGGCGCGGGTGAGGCCGTGCACGACGCCGGACTTCTCGTACCGGTACACCGTCCCGAACTCGAAGAGGCGCAGCGGCAGTTCACGGTAAGAGCGGCCGCGCGCGTCGAAGATCAGGTTGTGCATCGGGCAGTTCATGGGCTTGAGGTAGTAGTCCACGCCCTCGTCGAGCTGCATGGGCGGGTACATGCCGTCGGCGTACCAGTCCAGGTGGCCCGAGACCTCGAAGAGCTTCCCCTTCGTGGCGTGCGGGGTGTAGACGAACTCGTAGCCCTCCTCCTCGTGCCGACGGCGCGAGTAGTCCTCCATGACCCGGCGGATGATGCCGCCCTTGGGGTGGAAGACGGCGAGGCCGGAGCCGATCTCGTCCGGGATGGAGAACAGGTCGAGTTCGTTGCCCAGCTTGCGGTGGTCGCGCTTCTCGGCCTCGGCGAGGAAGTCGAGGTGGGCCTTCAGCTCCTCCTTGGAGGGCCAGGCGGTGCCGTAGATGCGCTGGAGCATGGGGTTCTTCTCGCTGCCGCGCCAGTACGCGGCGGCGTTGCGCATCAGCTTGAACGCCGGGATGTTGCGGGTGGTGGGCAGGTGGGGGCCTCGGCAGAGGTCCTTCCAGCACAGGTCACCGGTCTTGGCGTCCAGGTTGTCGTAGATCGTCAGCTCGCCGGCGCCGACCTCGACATCCGCGCCGTCGTCGGAGGAGGCCGAGCCCTTGAGGCCGATCAGCTCCAGCTTGTACGGCTCGTTCGCCAGTTCCTCGCGGGCGGCCTCGTCGGTGACGACGCGGCGCGAGAAGCGCTGGCCGCGCTTCTGGATCTCCTGCATCTTCTTCTCGACGGCCTTGAGGTCCTCGGGCGTGAAGGGCTTCTCGACGTCGAAGTCGTAGTAGAACCCGTCCCGCACCGGCGGCCCGATGCCCAGCTTCGCCTCCGGGAACAGCTCCTGCACGGCCTGGGCCATGACGTGCGCGGTGGAGTGGCGGAGGATGTTGAGGCCGTCCTCGGAGGAGATCTCCACGCTCTCGACGGTCTCGCCGTCACGCACCTCGTACGCGAGGTCCTTCAGCTCTCCCGCCACGCGGGCCGCGACGACGGTGCGCTCGCCGGCGAAGAGGTCGGCGGCCGTAGTGCCCGTCGTCACCACGCGCTCTTCCCGCTCGGAATCGCGTTGGATGATCACACGGACGTCGGACACCGGTCTCTCCTGACTGAAGGGGACCACGTACGGATTTCCGTAGGCGGTCCCCGAATCGTACCGAGCCGGGGGTGCCCTCTGCGAAACGGTTAAGGGCGGACGCGGTCACTCCCCGCCGCACGCCTCCTCGAAGAAGGCGGTGATCTCCGCGGTCTCCTGGAGCGACTTCATCAGCCGGTCCCGTTCGGCCTCGTCGACCTGCACAGGTGCGATGCCGTCGGCGTCGGTCAGCCGCCGGAAGCCGCCCCGGCTCTCCAGCCTGCCGTGCACCCGGACGGGCAGACCGACGAGGTGGGCCTGTCCGGCGATCCGGTACGACTCCTCGTCCAGGGTCATCCGGACGTGCGGGACCGCGGCGCCGGCGATGACCCGCAGCCTCACCGTGCCCTCGCCGCGCGCCGCCGACCGGCGCATCCGCACCACGGCCCCGGTGATCCGCACCGGCATCGGGGGTTCCGCGCGGAGGTAGCGGGCCCCGGCCTCGCGCAGTACGGGCAGGTCGCCCGGGGAGAACTCGACGGGGTCGGCCGGTGTCGCACCGCCCTCGGGGACCCCGGCGGCGGGCGCCCAGTCGACGGCGACGCGGGCGCCCTCGGTGCCGCGGACGAGGGCGACGAGGGCCTCGGTCAGCTCGTGGCTGACGCCGGCCTCGACGGCCCCGTCGAAGGCGTCCATGCCGCCGGTGGCGCGCTGGTAGTCGATGGCCTCGCGGGCGGCGTACAGGGCCTGGTGGAGTCGTAATGCGAGGGGGCGGCCGGTGGCGACGGGGACGAAGGCGGTCAGCCGGCGGCCGCCGGGGGCCGCGCCGACGAGGACACCGTCGAGGGAGGCGGCGGCGGGCAGGCGATGCCGGGCGCCGTGGTAGCCGGCGCGGGCGCGGGTGGCCAGGGCCGCCGCGAGGAGCATCTGGCGTGCGGCGGAGCGCAGTTGGTCCTCGACGACCCAGGAGGCCGTGCCGAGGGGGCCGGTGGGGACGTCGCGCCACCAGTGGATCTCGTCGCTGGGCAGGGTGAGGGCGATGAGCACGTCCCGCGCGGCGGGCGAGCCGCTGCGGGACAGGGCCGTGAGCGCCTCGCCGAGCAGGTCGTCGCTGTCGGGGAAGGCCCGGTTCTCCGGCACGAGCAGGCTCATGGCCCGCCCGGCCGGCTCGGGCGGGGTCCAGCGCCCGTACCGCCCGGCGGCTCCGCCGCGCCGCTGCCAGCCGTGCCGTCGCAGCAGGGCGCCCAGCACGGCGGGGTCCACCTGTGCGGGGTCGGGCGGCTGGGTCCAGGTGGGTTCGACGGGGTGGGGGCGCGCAGGGCCCGCGGGCCGGTTGATGGGGCGGCGCGGGGTGTCGTCGATGGGGCCGTGGGTCACGGTCTGCCTCCCGTTCCGACCCGCGTCATGATCTCGCAGAGCGCTCGGTCGTCGAAGATGCGCGAGGTCGGGACGCGCACGGTGGTGCGGCGCCGACCGGTGATCGGGTGTCCGGCGAGATTGGTCCAGTAGCAGCAGTGCCGCAGGTCGAGCCGGTCGTGACCGGCCCGCAGCCACTGCTCCTGCGACCTGGGGACGATCATCACGACCAGGATCTTGTGCACCGAGACGGGGGTGCGGGCGAGCTTCGCCAGGTGGTTGTTGTCGAGGGTGAAGGAGAAGGACCGGCCCGGCGGGTGCGGCGCGAGCTGGTAGGTGGCCTTGAGCTGCACCTTGATGGTGACCTCGTCGTCGACGGTGTGACCGGACGAGCCGTGGCTGACGTGCCAGTCGATGCCGTTGTCCGGAAAGGGCTGGGACAGGGAGCAGCCGGCGGCGGCAGCCACCGCGTGCAGATAGCCCACCTGCAAGGTCTCCATGCAGGCGGTGGTGGCGAGGGAGCCGCGGAGCGGTGCCGCGTGCTCGGGCAGCAGCCCGCCCCGCTCGGGCTGCGCTATGGCCATGACCAACAGCCTTCCCCTACAGGTGTTTCCCCGTGCCGAGCCCCTGAACTGCGCAGACCCGTACTTCTGTTGTCTCCGTCCGGCGTACGGCGCAAACAGCCCGGGTATCACCAAACTGGCAGAAGACGGGACGTCAGCTGCCGTGGGTGAACGAGGAGTTGTGGACACATGACGTGTTGGTACGAGGGACCCTTGGCGGCGTTCGACACGGAGACCACGGGCGTGGACGTCGAGAACGACCGGATCGTGTCGGCCGCCGTCGTCGTCCAGGACGCGCCCGGTACCCGTCCCCGGGTGACCCGGTGGCTGGTGAACCCGGGCGTTCCGGTGCCCGCCGCGGCGACGGCGGTGCACGGGCTGACGGACGAGCAGCTGCAGCGCGACGGCCGTTGGCCGGCGCCGGTGATGGAGGAGATAGCCAGGGCGCTGGCCGAGCAGGCGGTGCGGGGCCGTCCGCTGGTGGTGATGAACGCGCCGTTCGATCTGACCCTGCTGGACCGCGAGTTGCGACGGCACCGCGCCTCGTCGCTGGATCGCTATGTCGAGACGACGCCGTTGCGGGTCCTCGATCCGCGGGTCCTCGACAAGCATCTGGACCGCTATCGCAAGGGTCGGCGCACACTGACCGATCTGTGCGCGCACTACGAGGTGACCCTGGACGGCGCGCACGACGCGGCGGCCGACGCGCAGGCCGCGATGGACGTCGTCCGCGCGGTGGGCCACCGTTTCGCGACCCGGCTGGCCCGCCTGTCCCCCGCCGAACTGCACACCCTGCAAGCCGTGTGGCACGCGGCCCAGGCCCGTGGCCTCCAGGCCTGGTTCGCCCGCAGCGGCACGGAGGAGGCGGTGGACCCGGCGTGGCCGCTGCGTCCGGAGCTGCCGGCCGCGGCGGCATGAGAAAGGCCGGTCCGCTGCTGCGGACCGGCCTTTTCCCGGTGGGCGATACTGGGTTCGAACCAGTGACCTCTTCGGTGTGAACGAAGCGCTCTCCCACTGAGCTAATCGCCCGGGAACGGAGTGAACAATACAGGTCCCGACGGGTCTCGTTCAAACCGCTTGCCCGTCCGTCGTGAGGTACGCGAGGAGGCCTCGTCGTCCCGCCCGCATCATCAGCGCGTGGTTGGCGCGGAACACGGGCCGTCCCGGTACGGCGAGCCGTCGCAGCAGGGGTTTGCGGACGTCGACCTCCTGGTCGTAGCGGGCGAGCGTGCCGGTCTCGTCGGCGGTGAGCGTCCAGCGGGCCCAGCCGTCCAGGTCTCCGGTCATCTCGATCTCCAGGACGCCGGCCGCCCGGTCGCTCCACACCTCCCGCGCGGTGAAGTAGAGGTCGTACGGGAGGACCGAGCGGATCCGGACGGCACCGGTGGTGTCGTCGATCCGGGTCACCTCGCGGACCTGCGGCCACCAGTGCGGGTAGTCGTCGGCGCGTTGGAGGACGTCGTACACGGCGGTGGGGCGGGCGGGCAGGTTCCAGAGGCTGCGGAAGCGGTAGTGGCACCAGTCCATGGTCGGATTGTGCCCGCACATGGCCGGTTCGTGCGGGAACTGAGTACGTCCTGAGTATGCGCACTCATGTCGTACGCCGTGACGCGGACCACACTCCGGTGCATGACGTCCTTTCCGTCCCCTGCCGAGGAGTTGCGGGTCCTCGACGCCGAGCTGCGGCACCTCGACGCCCGCCGCGCCTTCCTGCTGAACCGTCGCGCGTGGCTGGTCGGCGCCCTGTACGCCGCCGCGCCCGGGCCGACGGCCGCCGCACCGTCCGTACGGCGCCCCGAGGCGACCGCGCCCGGCGTGCAGAACGTGCTGCTGGTCCTCGGCGGCGTCCTGCTGACCGTCGCGGCGATCGCGTTCACACTGGTCAGCTGGGGGAGCATGGGCATCGCGGGCCGGGCGCTGGTGCTCGGCGCGGTGACGGTGGCCGCGCTCGGCACTCCCGTACCGCTCCTGCGGCGCGGCCTGCGTTCCACGGCCGAGGCGGTGGCCGGCCTCGGCCTCGCCCTGACCGTCCTGGACGCGTACGCCCTGCACGAGGTCGCGTTCACCGGGGCGGACGGTACGGCGTACGCGGCGTACGCGGCGGCGGTGCTCGCGGCGGTGTGGGCGGCGTACGGGCTGGGGCTCGGCGCGCTGCCGGCCGGGGCGTCGGAGCCCGGCTCGACGGCGCCCCGCACCGCCCTGGGCCTGCCGCTCCCGCTGGCCCTGGTCGCCGCTCAACTCCCGCTCTTGCTCTGGTCGTTCGCGGTGAACGCGAGCGTGGAGACGGTCACGGCCGTACTGCTGGTGACAGCGGCGGCCGACACCGCGATCGCGCTCCGGGGATCCCTGAAGCCGGTACGGATCGTCGCCGTGGTCGGCGCGATCGGCTGGGGTCTCTGGGGTGTACTGGCGGCCGGGTGGCTCTCGTGGGCCGCCGCCGGCCCGAGCGCCGCCGCCCGTGCGGCGGCGCTCCTCGCCCTCGCGGCGGCGATCGCCCTCA
This sequence comes from Streptomyces caniscabiei, assembly GCF_014930365.1. Taxonomy (GTDB): domain Bacteria; phylum Actinomycetota; class Actinomycetes; order Streptomycetales; family Streptomycetaceae; genus Streptomyces; species Streptomyces caniscabiei. The sequence goes on from NZ_JABXWI010000011.1 coordinate 170,232, forward strand.
CGAGCGCCTGGCTCACCCCGAAGCCCGCCCCGGCCCTCGCCGCCGCCGTCACCGCCGGACTTCTCACGGTGGTCGGCCTCGGTGGCATCGCCCGCGCGATCCTGCCCGAGGTGTGGACGGTCCCGGCCCATCTCGCGTGCGGGCTCGCCCTGTTGACAGCCGTACGGGCACAGGCCCCCGAGCCCGTACGGCGTGGTCTCGTCCACGCCTCCGCCGTCGTCCAGGCCTTGGCGCTGGCCACCACGGTGCCGGTGGTGGCGATCACGCTGCTGGGGCCGGTCGGTGTGCTCGAGCGGATCTGGTCCGGCGCGCCCTCGGACGCCCGCGCTGCGGTGACGCTCGACCTCCCCTGGCCCCCGAACACGGCGACCGTCCCCCTCGTGCTCGCGGCCGTCGCCGGCGTGCTCGTCCTGACCGGACGCACCGCCCCGTGGCGGACCCCGGGCCTGGTCGGTGCCTCGGTCCTCGCCTGGGCGACGCTCCTGGTCCTCCCCGCGGTGCTGCGACTGCCGTACGCGGCCGGGCTGGTGGCCCAGGGGCTCCTGGTGGCCGCCGCTCTGGCCCTCGCCGGGCTCACGCGGCCGGCGACCGAGGAACGCCCCCGGCCGTCCACGGCGTTCGACCGCCTGCGGTCGCCGCTGCCGCTCACCGGCATCCTCCTGGCCCTGGTCACCTCCGTGAACCTGGTCCTGCACTCCCTGGCCACGGAACCCGCGACCCTCATCGTCCTCGCGACCTCGGCCGTCCTGTTCGCGGCGGCGGCATGGCGCACCGGCCTCGGCCCCCTCGCCGCGCCCGCCTCCCTCGTCCATGCCGCAGCTCTGACCTGCGCGATCGGCGCGTCCGTCGGCTGGCAGCCGCAGCACACCGCGCTGCTCGTCCTGACCGTCCCGGCGTTCGCGGCCCTGCTCGCGGCACGCCTCGGCGACTCCCCCATGACGATCCCGGTCGAGGCGACCGGCGCCGCGGCCGGCCTCCTGGCGATCGCCCTCTCGGCCACCCACCCGCCTCTGCTGGCCCTGACCCTCGCGCTCTGCGGAGTGATCGTCACGGGCAGAGCCGTACGTCCGGACCGCCGTCACCTCGGCTACGTGGCCGCCGCGCTCTTCGTGACGGCCTCCTGGGTGCGGCTGGCGGTCTGGGAGGTCGGCTCACCGGAGGCGTACACCCTGCCGGTGACCCTCCCCGCCCTGGTCGTCGGCCTGCTGCGCCGACGCCGGGACCTGACGGTCTCCTCCTGGACGGCGTACGGCCCGGGACTCGCCGTCACGCTCGTCCCGAGCCTCGTCGCGGCGTGGGGCGACACGCACTGGCTCCGCCCCCTGCTGCTGGGCCTCGCCTCCCTGGCCGTCACCCTGCTGGGCGCCCGCCACCGCCTCCAGGCCCCGCTGCTCCTCGGCGGCGCCGCCCTCGCCCTGGTCGCCCTGCACGAACTGGCCCCCTACATCGCCCAGGTCGTGGACGCCCTCCCCCGTTGGGTACCCCCGGCACTCGCCGGCCTGGCCCTGCTCGCCCTGGGCGCCACGTACGAGCATCGGTTGCGCGACGCACGACGCGTGCGGAACCTCCTCGGAAAGCTGAGCTGAGGCGCGCCCCGCCAGGGGCGCGGGGAACTGCGCGATCAGCCACAACGATCCCGCAGTTCCCCACCACCCCAGCCACCCCAAGCCCCCCGCTCAACCCAGCGGAGCGCTACGGCATCTTGTCGCCCACCAACGCCAGGTTCTGAATGGCCGCCAGCCCGTACAGCGCCGTCGCGTTGGTCGACACCCACGCCGCCTCACTGCCCGGTACGAGCGCCGTCGGTCCCTCAATCTTCTTCGTGGTCCAGTCGGTCGACTCCTTGTAGTCCCAGGTGTCGGCGCTGTTGTAGAACTGCCGCCACGCGCGGGCCGCGAGCTTGTCGTCCTTCAACTGCACGGCCGCGTACGCGTCCTGGCGCGAGTGGCCCTGGAAGAGCAGCAGGGTGCCGAAGTTGGAGCCGTAGCGGGCGGCCTGTTCCGCCTTCGTCGCGTTGAAGTAGCGGCAGTAGTCGAGCCACGCCTCCTTGAACTTGGGCATCTCGATCTGGTCGAGGAGTTCCGCGCACATCTCGACCAGGCCGAACATCGCCGACAGGTGCGAGACGCCGACCACGGGCTTGTCGGCGACGGCGAACTTGCCGGTGTCGAGGTCGTACAGCCCGGTGCCCTGGACGAAGCCGTTGGGCTGGGCCGCGATCGTCTCCATCGTCGACAGCACGCGGGCCTTGGCCTTCTCCCACTTGGGGCCGCGCCGCTCCCACTCGGTCAGCCAGGCCGAGACCAGCCCCGACCAGTCGGTGCCGAAGCCGATCGACAGGGCGTTGCGGTCGGGGGTGTAGGGCTCGGTGCGGATCTTGCGGATGGGGTCGAGGACGAGGAATGTCTCGTCGGAGTCGACGTTGGCGTGCATGAGGTCGCCGACGCGTTCGTCGGCGGTGAGGAAGTAGTAGTAGCGGCGGTAGGTGGTGTTGGCGATGCGCTGCTGCTTGGCGCTGTCGGCGTAGTGCTGGACACCGTGGCGGGTGCCCAGGCCCGCCCACTTCCCGAGGTGGTACACGTCGACCTCGCCGGTGTGGCGGGTCATGGCCTCGGCGAAGCGGAAGATGTCGGCGCGGCCGGAGCGCATGTACGCGAACCACAGCCACAGGTCGGGCGAGAGCTCGGAGTTGTCCCAGGCGTAGCCGCCGACGTCGTAGCACCACTGGTGACGGCTGGGGTCGTAGCTGTGCATGATGTCGCCGTAGTCCCAGAAGCCGTACCACCGGCGCATCTCCACCTGGTCCTTGTAGTAGGTGAAGAGGAAGTCGAGGTGGTCCTCGATCTTGGCCTTGGAAGCGGTGGACCGGTCGGGCTCGGAGAACAGCTTGCCGAAGACGCCGGCCTTGATGAGCTGCTTGGGCGGGGCGGCGAGCTGCGGCGGGGTGCGGACGGCCTCGACCTGCTTGGCCATGTCCTCGGCGCTCGGGGTGGACTCGTGGGCCCAGAAGAGGAGTTCGCTGGTGCGGGCGATGCCGTAGGGGGTGCCGAAGCCGGGCTCGTAGTCCTCGTAGGTGATGTTGAGGCCTTCGAGCTGCTCGGGGAAGGTGTCCTGGCCCATGCCGTCGTGGTAGAAGCGCAGGTCCATGGGCTGGGCCTCGGGCGACCAGAGCCAGAGGGTGACCTCGGCGGTGTCGGTCTGGGCGTCGCGGATGTCGAGCTGGGCGGGGAACTTCTCCCAGAAGTCCCGGAGGCCGAAGGCGAACCCGCCGGACGCGCCGCCGACGTACCCGAAGCCGCTCGCCCTGCGGCCGCCGCCGGCCGGGATCCAGCCGTGGCCCTTCTTGGTGCGCTTGCGGACGGCGAAGCCGTCGGCGGACAGCTGCGAGAGCGTGTAGTCGCCCCACTCGGGGATGTACTGAAGGCGGGTGGTGACCCGCTGGTCCCACGTCGAGGGGTCGGGCAGCTTCTTGCCGTCGAACTGGGCGGTGCGCACGGCCGCGCCCGGGTCGCGGCGCAGTCCGGTGACACCCTTGACCGCCTCGCGCAGCAGACCGGTGCCCTCACCGCCGATACGGATGTGACGGTCGTACGCGGCGTCGCGCATCGGCACCTTGAAGCGGACCCCGATGCCGCGGATGAAGTCGCCGCTGGCCTTGCCGGGGTCCTGGGTGCCGTCGAAGGTGATGGTGTGCACCATGCGGAAGGATTCGGCGCCCGCGTAGAAGTAGAGGCGGATCGAGAACGGCAGCCAGCTGCGGCTTCCCTTGCGGTGCTTGCCGTCGATGCGGACGACCGCGCGGACCGGACCCTCCTGCTCGACCTCGGCCTTGTCGATGACGCTCTCGAAGCGCTCGTACTTCTCGGCGCCCTGGTCGCCGTCCTCGATCTCGGGCTGGCGCAGCAGCACCAGCCGGCCGGTGTGGGCGATCTCGGTGGAGCCGCGCCGTACCGATTTCACGAGGGTGGAGCCGGACTTGCCGATCTTGGCGGTGATGACGCCGGTCGAGACGTCGATGGTGCCGCCGCTCTTGTCGACGGTGACCTTCTTCTCCGGCGCGGCGGGGGTGCCGGCGGCGAGGGTGAGCTTGCCGGAGCCGGCGCCCGCGCCGACCGCGTGCGCGGTCCACTTCACGGAGCCGTCGGGCCAGTAGCCGATGGGCCAGGACTGGACGGGGATGTTCTTGCCGTCCGCGTCCGTCAAAGAAAACGACTGTTCTTTTTCGTAGGCGCCCTTCGGCCACGGCACACCCACGGTGGAGCCGGGAGCGGCGCCGAGGCCGCCGTCCTCCAGCCAGTCCAGGGCCACCGGGTCCGCCTCCGCGGCCTCGGCTCTGGGCGCGGCCTGCGCGTTCGAACTCCCTAGTGCCCAGCTGACCTGCGCTGCGGCTCCTGCGACGGCGGCCGCCTTGAGAAGGGACCTGCGGTCGATGGGGGACATGGCCTTTCCTTTCCGAACGGGAAGTCATGCGTGCGGGTAGTCAGGGGCATGGCAGAGGGAGGTGCGGCGCCCCGGAGGCGCCGACCTGGTGCGATGCATCGCCGCTTCGGTCAGCGGAGGCGCCGGTACCGCTCCTCCACGGCGACGGCCGCCGCCGCCACGGCCCCGAGCACCGGGACCGCCAACGGCGCGACGAACCAGGCGGAGCAGGCCACCACGGCCAGTCCACCGACGAGCAGAAAGGATCCGGCGGGGTCGAGCACGGTCCGCTGTCCGGCCGCGCCCAACAGGGCCCGCCAGGTGGCGCCGGGCCGCCAGACCGCCGCCGCGCGGAGTCCGGCGACGGCGGCACCGATCAGCGCGAGGACCCCGATCGCGCCGACCAGCGGCCCGCCCGGAATCCCGGCGCGCACGGCCTGGACATCCACCCACACCGCCGCGAGCGCCGCCCACCCGGCGAGCCCGACGAGCCAGCCGCCGCGCACCGCCGACCGGAAGTCGACCACGAACTCCCGCCAGCCGCCGCCCTCGTGGGCCGTACGGCGTCGCAGATGCCGCGAGCCCGCGGCGAACGCGGCCGGGTACGTCACCAGCGGCAGCGAGGCCAGCGCGATCCACACCCCCGTGAGCAGACACTCGGCGAACAGCGCGAACCGCGCGGCGAGCAGGGACTCCTCACGGGGCGCGGCCGACTTCGTACGGTCGCGCGTCCGGGTACGGGGGCGGGCGAGCGCCATGGGGTTCACCTCAGCCCTTCAGACCGGACGTGGCCATGCCGTCGATCAGATAGCGCTGGAAGGCGAGGAAGAAGGCGAGCACCGGCAGCAGGGCCACCAGCGACATCGCGATCATGCCGCCGTAGTTGGCGACGCCGTCCTGATCCACGAACATCTTCAGACCCAGCGAGACCGTGTACTTGTCGGGCTCGTTCAGATAGATCAGCGGGCCCATGAAGTCGTTCCAGGAGTTGATGAACGTGAAGATCGCGCTGGTGATGAGCGCGGGCCGGCACAGCGGCAGCACGATCGACCAGTAGATCCGGAAGTGCCCGCAGCCGTCGAGCCGGGCGGCCTCGTCGAGCTCCTTGGGCAGGTTCCGCATGAACTGCACCATCAGGAAGACGAAGAACGCCTCCGTGGCCAGGTACTTCGGCAGCAGCAGCGGGGTGTAGGTGTTGATCATCTCCATGTTGCGGAACAGCACGTACTGCGGGATCAGCAGGACGTGGTAGGGCAACAGGAGCGTGCCGATCATCAGTGTGAAGAGCAGATTGCGGCCGGCGAACTTGATCTTCGCGAAGGCGTACGCGGTCAGCGAGCAGGACACCAGGATCCCGACCACCGAACCGAGCGCGAGCGTGAGCGAGTTGACGAAGAAGGTGGAGATCGGGATGTCGGCGATGCCGTCGGCGAGCCGCGCGTAGTTGCCGGTGATCGGGTCGGTCGGCAGCAGGTCCAGACTGCCGATGATGTCCTCGCTCTTCTTGAACGAGCCTCCCACGACCCAGATCACGGGATAGAGGATCACGGCGAGGATCGCGAGCGACCCGATGTGCCAGGCGAGGGAGCCGGGCAGCTTGCGCCGCAGGGCGCCCGCGCGCCCGGACGGGGCCGGGGCCGGGGTGATCTCGGTGGCCTGTGCGCTCATCAGGCACCCTCCTCGTAGTGCACCCAGCGCTTCTGGGACCAGAACAGCACCGCCGTCACCAGGGCGACCGCGACCAGCAGCAGCCACGCCATGGCGGAGGCCAGACCCATCCGGCTGTTCTCGAAGCCCTGGACATAGAGATAACAGGTATAGACCATCGAACCGTCCGCGGGACCACAGGCGTTGCTTCCGGCGCCGCCGCCGACGATGTACGCCGAGCTGAAGATCTGGAACGAGTGGATCGTCTCCAGCAGGACGTTGAAGAAGAGGACCGGCGAAATCATCGGCAGGGTGATGTTCCAGAACCGCCGCCACTTGCCCGCCCCGTCGACCTCGGCGGCCTCGTACAGCTCGCGCGGCACCTGCTTGAGGCCGGCGAGGAAGATGACCATCGGAGCGCCGAACTGCCAGACCGTGAGGGCGACCAGGCTGTAGATGATCATTTCCGGGTCGCCGGTCCACCCGCCGACGTCGATGCCGAAGATCTGCTGCGTCCGGTCGACGATCGCGTCGTCGGAGAAGATCGCCTTCCAGACGATGGCGATGGAGACGCTGGCCCCGATCAGCGAGGGCGCGTAGAAGGCCGCCCGGTAGAAGGCCTGCCCGCGCCGCTTCTGGGCCAGAAGCAGCGCCACACCGAGGGCCAGCAGCAGCTTGAGCGGCGTGCCGACGACGACGTACCACAGCGTCACCCGCACCGAGTGACGCCAGCGCGGGTCGGCGAACATCTCGGAGAAGTTGTCCAGGCCGATCCACTTGGGCGCGTCGAACAGGTTGTAGTCGGTGAAGGCGAAGTAGAGCGAGGCGACCATCGGGCCCGCTGTGAGCAGCAGGAACCCGGCGATCCACGGGGACATGAAGAGATAGCCGGCCAGGTTCTCCCGGCGGCCCCGCCGCAGACGTGCGGCGGGGTTCGGAGCGTCGGCCGGACCGTGCCGCGGCTCGGAGCGCTGGTCCTTGGACAGGCCCTCCGTCGCAGGGGCGTGTGTCACGGTGGTTCCCATCAGGTGCCGAGAGCCGTCTTCGACTCGGTGAAGAACTGCTTGACGGCGTCGTCGACCGTGCGGGTGCCGAGACCCAGTTCCTCGGCGATGCGCAGGAAGGCGGCCTCGCAGATGTCGGCGCCGTTCGGGTGCGGAGTGATGGGCTCCAGGACACCCGCCGCGACGAGGGACTCCTCGTACTCGGCGATCGCCTTGTTGACCGGGTCGGTCGGCTTGAACGCGTCGTACTGGGCCTGCGTCGCGGGCACTCCGCGGTCGTAGCCCATGATCTTGGCGACCTCGGGCTCGTGCACCATGAAGTCGATGAACTGCGCGACCTCCTTGGGGTGCTGCGTGCGCTTGGAGGCGCTGAGCATGAGGGAGCCGAGGTACTGGCCGGTCTTCTTGCCGTCGGTGGTCGGGATGGGCGCCAGACCGTATTCGCTCTTGCCCTCGGCGGTGTAGCGGACGGTGAAGTTGTCCCAGGTGAACTCACCGGCGGCGAGCTCCGCGGCGACCGCGGACTTGGGCTTGATCTGCGCGACCTTCTTGGGGTCGGCGTAGAAGCCCTCCTTGATGCCCTTCTCCGCCTTCGACCACCAGGACTTCAGGTCCGCCTCGGTGAAGCCCAGCCCGTCCTCGGTGAAGAACGCCTTGCCGTTCTGGCGCAGGTAGAGGTCGTAGAGGTACATCACGCCGTACATGCCGCTGTCGCCGGCGCGCCCCGCCTTGTCGCGGATCTTCTTCATCGCCGCGTCGAAGTCGTCCCAGGTCCACCCCTGCTCCGGCTTCACACCGGACTTGGTGTAGACGGGCTTGTCGATCACCAGGGCCATCGAGTTGGAACCGACCGGGACCCCGAGCAGCTTTCCGTCGACCTCGCCGAACTTCTCCAGGCCGGCTCTGAAGCCGTCGAGGGAGAGGTTGCCCGCCTCGACCTGTGGCTTGAGATCGAGCAGCACATTCTTGGCGTCATATTTCCGCAGGAAGCCGATGGCATTCTGGAAGACGTCCGGCGGATTTCCACCGGAGGCCTGGGTGTTGAACTTCTTCCAGAAGTCGAGGTACGGCTGGAAGTCCGTCTTCACCTTGATCTTCGGGTACTTCTTCTCGAAAAGCGCGATGCTCTTCTTGATGCGCTCGGCGCGGTCCTCGGCGCCCCACCACGCGTAACGGATCGTCACCGTCCCGTCCCCCGACGACCCACTGTCGCCCCCACAGGCCGTGGCCGTGGCCCCGAGGCCCACGACGGCCAGTGAGGCTCCGGCCGCCTTGAGGACCGTCCGCCTCTCAACGTTCCTGTTTTGCTGCATGGTTGAGCCTCCCCGCGACGCTGCGTCCCGCGCCATGAATCGTTTCAAGTAAGCGCTTGCTGGCACAAGGTACGGAGCGCCTCAGGAGACGTCAATGATTCGGACAGGAATTGATGGAAAGCGGAGTCACCGCCGCGCCCGGCGAGACGGCACCGCAGGTGACGGCCGGTCAACTGAAAGCGCAGGTAGGCGAGTTGCGGTCGACGGGCCGAACGTCACGAGGGCCGCCGAGGAGCTGGCACACGAGACTGAAAGGAGTCAGTGGGGCACGGCCGTCCGCCACCCTCGGACTGCCCCCGGACCGCCGCCGAAGCACCTCCGGAGCGCGGCCGCCCGACCGCGCGCGAGCGCCGCGCGGGAAAACGAGAGGGGCCGAATCCGGCCAGATGAAGAACGAACCCGAGGCGTCGCCTCGGCTGCACGCCCTCGCAGGCCACAGGCCGCAGCACCCTCGCCGCGGAAGCGGCGAGCGATCCGGGCCGCCGCGTCGAACACCCTCGCTCCGGCACCGCGAAAAACGGCCCGGTCCACGTTTCCGTGGACCGGGCCGCCATCATCCGGTGGGCGATACTGGGTTCGAACCAGTGACCTCTTCGGTGTGAACGAAGCGCTCTCCCACTGAGCTAATCGCCCGGACGCAGGAAGAACATTACCCCATGTCAGGGGGTGCCCCCGACCACACCTGGAATCCCGGCGGCATCCCGGCGGGGCTCACTGGTTCTTGATGTTCCAGGGCATCTCGAAGCCGAACTTCCAGACGTAGAAACCGACGAGGCCGGCCACGATCACCAGGCCGATCGACGTCAGAATGATGTTGCGTCGCCGCACCTTGGGGTCGAGGGCGCGCTGGGTGGCCTCGGTGACCTTCCGCTTGGTCCAGCGGAGCACCAGTTGGGCCCAGACGAACTCGGTCGCCCAGATCGCCATGCCGCCGAAGATCACGACCCATCCGGGACCGGGCAGGGGAAGCATGATCACGCCCGCGACCACGACCGCCAGACCGACGACGAAGATGGCCACCTGCCAGCTCAGGTGCAGCATCCGCCGCGCTCTGACGAACTCCGGCGCACGAGATCCCAGCGGCGCTTCGTCCTTGGCCACATCGGCCTCACTGTTCGCTACATCGAGGTCACTCTTCGTACCGTCGGCCGCCACGGCGGCCTCCCCCATTCCGTAACTCCCCGTATCCATACGGCCAAACCCTACCGGAGAGAAACCCGTCACCGGAATGGTCGTACCGACAGAAGACGGTCTCGGCCGGATGAGCTACCAAAAGCGACGCAAAACTCCCAGAGGGGTTTACAACGGCACCGTAGGTGGCATGTCGATTTCGCCGACGTGCGAATCCCCGAGCGCACACTGAGCGAAAGGCCTTGGCGCTTATGAACACCACGGTCAGCTGCGAGCTGCACCTGCGCCTCGTTGTGTCGAGCGAGTCCTCACTGCCCGTTCCCGCGGGACTGCGGTATGACACGGCCGATCCCTACGCCGTGCACGCCACCTTCCACACCGGAGCAGAGGAAACGGTCGAATGGGTGTTCGCCCGCGACCTCCTCGCCGAGGGCCTGCACCGGCCCACCGGCACCGGCGACGTCCGTGTCTGGCCGTCGCGCAGTCACGGTCAGGGCGTCGTGTGCATCGCCCTGAGCTCCCCGGAGGGCGAGGCCCTCCTCGAAGCTCCGGCGCGAGCCCTGGAGTCCTTCCTGAAGCGCACAGACGCCGCCGTGCCGCCCGGCACGGAACACCGGCACTTCGACCTCGACCAGGAGCTGTCGCACATCCTGGCGGAAAGCTAGGGAGCGAGGTTCACAGAGCCGCCCGGCGCCGTCCACTCGGGGAGACGGCTCGGGCCCGGACAACCGAATACGGCTTCAGGCCGACCAGACGACGCCGTCGTCGCGGACCTCCGCGCGGCGGCGTCGCCATGCGTGGCCACCCGAAGCGGGCCCGGGCACCAATCGGTCCCCTGGGCCGTTCCGCCTCTACAGGGGTGCTCCAGGACGGTCCACACCGGTCAGCCGCCGCGCCGAGCCATTACCATCGGCCAGCATCGGCGGGCGCCCGCCCGACCCTCGCAGGCCAGGGAGCGAAACGTGCTGATCACCCACGACACCCGGTGTTCTCTCGACGCCGTGGTCGATCTGGTGAACACCGCGCCGGAGAACGACACGGCGACGGACGGGCTCGCGACTGTCGCGGCGCTCGCCGACTTCGTACGAAGGCACGACATCAGCGAGGTCGGTGTGCTGTCGGAGTTCGACCTCGCGGCGGTGCGCAAGATCCGTGGCCGGTTCGCCGAGGTCTTCGCCGCCCCCGACGCGGCCGCGGCCGCCTCGGTCATCAACGAGCTGGTCGCCGCCGCGGGCACCACCCCCCGCCTCACCGATCACGACGGCTACGACTGGCACGTGCACTACTTCGCGCCCGGCGCGTCGCTGACCGACCACCTCTCCGCCGACTGCGGCATGGCGCTCGCCTTCTTCGTGGTCGCCGGGGAACAGGAGCGGCTGCGCCGCTGTGAGGCGCCCGACTGCCGACGGGCCTTCGTGGACCTCTCCCGCAACCGCTCGCGCCGCTACTGCGACAGCCGCACCTGCGGCAACCGCCTGCACGTGGCCGCCTACCGGGCACGCCGTAAGGAGGCGGCGGGCTGAGCGGGACGCCGGTCCGGCATCTCGCCCGACCGCAACGGCCAGGGGGCGCGTACGGGGGCTGACGGAGCCCTCGACGGGTGACGTCAGGGGCTCCGTTTTCAGCTCACAGCATCAGCAGGTCGTGCAGTGACGCCATGAGCAGCAGGCAGCCGATCACCGCTAGGAAGATCATCAGCGGTGGCTGGGAGAGCGCGAAGAGACAACCTCGCCGCTCCTCCGGTGGGGCGACGGTGTCGCTCTGTGTTGTGTCCAGCATCTCGCCGCGATGATGACGCAGCGGATGCCCTCCGCGCGATCAACCCACCCGGATTGACGGAGAGTTCGCCAATATCCACACCGTACGGAGCGAACGTGATCACTTCGGCGCGGCCGGCCGACCTTCTGTGTCGTTTCAGTCCGGGCCCTTGGGAGGGCCCGGAGGCCGCGCGGCTGTGATCGGACACCCCTGGGCAGGGTGCCGTGGTCGGATGCCGTGGGTCAGTGGCCGCGGGTCAGATGCCGTGCTTCTTCAGGATCGCCTCGATGTCGCTGAAATCGTCCGCGCCGGACGCACCGGAGCCCGCCGACCGAGGTGCCGCCGCCGGGCGGCCCGTCGGCCGTGCGCCCTGACCCAGCGAGGGGGCCGAGGCCGCCGGGGCTATCGCCTCGGTACGGGACGCCTTGGCCTCCTTGCGCTCCTTGCCGGTGACCCCTCGGCGCCGCTCCACGGCGCGGGTGGTCATGAACAGGAACCAGGCGGCGCCGAGCACACCGAAACCGGCCCACGCCGTCGGGCTGAACGCGGTGTCGGCCAGCCACTCGACCACCCCGGTCATCACCAGACCGAGCGGCACGAGCGAGTAGGCCGCGATACGGGCCGCCCTGAGGAACCGCTTCCGGTACGCCGTGATCGCGGCGATGCCCAGGCCTGCCGCTGAGACGGCGGCACAGACTGTCTCGGCAATCATCCGGTCCTCCAGGCGGTGCTCGGTCGGGCGTTCGCGTTGCGTCCCTTCCATCCTGCACCGCCACGCGTCCGATATGCCATGGTCCTGGGAGACCTCAGGGACATCTCCGGGTCGTCTCGGGGTCCGGGCCCCGCCCGGGAAGCTGGAAGACTGATCCCATGAGCGACTCCTCCCCCGTGCCGTCCGCCGTCGTTTTGGACGTCTGGTGCGAACTCCAGTGTCCCGACTGCCGCGGCGCCCTCGACGACATCCGCGCGCTGCGGGCCCGTTACGGCGACCGGCTCGACGTACGGCTGCGGCACTTCCCGCTGGAGAAGCACAAGCACGCCTTCGCCGCCGCGCAGGCCGCCGAGGAGGCCGCGGAGCAGGGGCAGGCGTGGCCGTACGTCGAGGCCGTGCTCGGCCGGGTCGAGGAGCTGGGCCGGACCGGGGAGCCGTTCCTGGTGGAGGCGGCCCGTGAACTGGGTCTGGACGCCGAGGAGTTCGACACGGCACTGATCGACGGCCGGCACATCCTGATCGTCGACGCCGACCAGGCCGAGGGCAAGGCGATCGGCGTGACGGGCACGCCGACGTACGTCATCGGCGGCGAGCGTCTCGACGGCGGCAAGAGCCAGGAGGGCCTGCGCGAGCGGATCGAGGAGATCGCCGACCGGCTGCTGGCCGAGCACGCCTGACCAGCGCGGGCCAGCGGCTGCGGCCGGCGACCGGTCCGGCCCGGTTTTCGTAGGCTCCCGGCGGGTCGGCCCGGTTTCGTGGGCTCCCAGCAGCCGGTCCCGCTCGGCTTCCGTGGACTCCCGGCGGCCGGGGTACCGGGCCACCATCGGCTCCGCCGACCGACCCCGACACCGCGCAGCCCGCAGCCGCCGCAGGCCCCCAAGCACCCCAAGCCGCCCGGGGCGCACGCGCGCCACAGCCGCCGGGAACCACGCGCCCAGCAACCGCCCCGGGAACCGCGCGCCCAACAGGCTCCGGATCTTGCAAGCCCCCCCAGCCGCCGACACTCCCCTCGCCCCGCAGCCTCAGAGCAGCGGTTTGGAGAGGTGGTGGGCGGTCGTCTCGTAGCCGAGGGACTCGTAGAGGCATTCGGCCCGGAAGTTGCCCGCGAAGACGTTGAGCGCGATGGTCGGCTTCCCCGCCGAGATCGCCTGGGTCTCGGCCAGCAGCATGAGGGTGCGGCCGTGTCCCTTGCTTCGGTGGGCGGCGTCCGCCTCGACGTCGTAGACGAAGGCTCTGTCGTCCGTCAGCCACAGCCACAGGGTGCCGACCCTCGTACCCTCGTGCTCCAGCACGCTGCACAGGTTGTTCGCGGAGGCCACCCCCTGGGGGAGGCAGCGCTCGTAGTCCAACGCGGCCTTCGCGTACGCCTCCGCCTCCGGCATGCCACGGGTGATCCAGTCCTGGGCGTAGCCCTCCAGCCCGGCCTCCTTCCACGGCCCGTACTCGGCCTCGGTCATGGGCCGGCCCCTGCTGCCCTCGGGCAGTTCGGGCGGGGTGCCGTCGAGGGCTTTGCTCATGCCACGGTTGCGCAGGACGTAGCCGAGCGTCTGGGCCAGCCGCAGGGCGGGCTCGGCGCCGGCCGGGACGGACACCTCGATCCGCCGGCAGCCCCAGCCGCGGGCCACCTCCTCGGCGGCGAGCGCCGCCACGGTGGCCCGGCCGCGTCGCCGGTCCGGTTCGTCGATCCGCAGATCCCGGATCCGCGCGGCCGTCGACCCGGGGTCGGGGCGCGTGCCGAGGTGTATCTCGCCGACCGGGCGGCTGTTGACACACACCTGGTAGCGGCGCGAGCGGGTCCCGTCGGCGGCGTGCTGAAGCGGCTCGATGGGCCGCAGGGTGGTGGTCATCAGGGGTGTTCTACCCGCCACGGGGCGCGGAGTCTGCCCAATATCTCCAGCGATCGCCGCCGGATCATGGATCACGGACTCCGGCTGCGGATCGGGGATCCCACATCACGGACCCGCATCCCACATCACGGTCACGGATCCAGGTCGTCGCCGGACCGCTCGTCGAAGACGCGCATCGCCTTGGCCGTCACCGGGCCCGGGGTGGCCGACAGGTCGCGGGCGTCGACGCGGTGCACCGACTGCACGTCGCGCAGGCTCGACGTCAGGAAGACCTCGTCGGCGCGGTCCAGGACGTCGAGCGGCAGGTCGGTCTCGCGGGCGCCGGTCCACTCGACGACGAGGGCACGGGTGATGCCGGCGAGGCAGCCGGAGGCGACCGGCGGGGTGTGGATCTCCCCGTCGAGGACGACGAAGACGTTGGAGCCCGTGCCCTCGCAGAGCTGCCCCACCGTGTTGGCGAACAGCGCCTCGGTGGCGCCCTGTTCGTGGGCGCGGGCGAGGGCGACGACGTTCTCCGCGTACGAGGTGGTCTTCAGGCCGGTGAGGGCGCCGCGCTCGTTGCGGGTCCAGGGCACGGTGATCGTGGCGGTGGAGTCGGCCCGCCGGGTGGTCTCACCGAGGGCGACGACGAGGGTCGGGCCGTGGTCGCCGCGGTCGGAGCCGAGCGGGGAGAGGCCACCGGTGTAGGTGATGCGCAGCCGGCCGAGCGCTACCGGCTCGACCTCCAGGACGGCGTGACAGGCACGGCGCACCTCGTCGAGGTCGGGCTCGGGCAGGCCGAGTCCGCGTGCCGAGAGGGTCAGCCGGTCGAGGTGGCGGGTCAGCGCGAACGGCCGGCCCTCGACCGTCTTCACGGTCTCGAAGACGCCGTCGCCCACGGTCAGTCCGTGGTCGAGTACGGAGACACGGGCGGAGTCGATGTCCTGCAGTCCGCCGTCGAGCCAGATCTTCACGTAAGGGTCCTCCCACTCGCCTCGTACGTCCCCGACGCTACCGCGAGCAGCCGGGCGGCCTTCAGCTCGGTCTCGCGCCATTCCGCCTCGGGGTCCGACCCCCAGGTGATGCCCGCGCCGGTGCCGAAGCGCAGCTCGCCCGCCGCGCGGTCGATCCAGAAGGTGCGGATGCCGACGGCCAGCTCCGCGGTGTCCCGGTCGGCGTCGACCCAGCCGACGCCGCCGCAGTACGGGCCCCGCGGGGCGGTCTCCAGGGCGTCGATGATCCGCAGGGCGCTCGACTTGGGCGCCCCGGTGACGGAGCCGGGCGGGAAGGCGGCGGCGAGCAGTCCGGGCCAGCCGGTGCCGTCCCGCAGCTCACCGCGCACCGTCGACACCAGGTGGACCAGCCCCGGATGCTTCTCGACGACGCACAGGTCGGGCACGGTCACCGACCCGGTGGCGCAGACCTGTCCGATGTCGTTGCGGACCAGGTCGACGATCATCACGTTCTCGGCGTAGTCCTTCTCCAGCAGGTCCGCCTCGGTGCGTCCGGTGCCCTTGATCGGTCCCGAGGCGACGATCCGGCCGTCGCGGCGCAGGAACAGCTCCGGGGAGGCGGTGGCGATCTCGACGCCGTGATCCGGGAGGCGAATCGTTCCTGCAAAGGGGGCCGGGTTCCCGCGGGCCAGCAGCGCGGTCAGGGCGTCCACGTCGGCGTCCGGCGCGACGGGCGCGGACAGCACCCGGCAGAGGTTCGCCTGGTACACCTCGCCGGCGGCGATGTGCTCGCGGATCCGGCGTACGCCCGCCGTGTACGCGGTGCGGTCGAGCGAGGACGTCCAGTCGTCGGGGCGCGGCCCGCGCCACTTCCCCGGCACGGGGGCGGGCGCGGGCTCGCGACGTACGTCACTGAAGCGCGCGCACACCAGACCACCCTCGTAGTCCGCGCACACGGCCCAGAAGCCGGAGGAGTCCAGGGCGGCGGCGTCGCTGGTCACATCGGTGAGACCGGTGGCCACGAGGTTGCCGAAGCGAGCGAGCGGAGGGAGGTCGGGCACGCAGTCGAGTCTAGGACGGGTGCCCCGCGGGCGGGCCCGGCCGGGTCCCGGACTGGACGCACCGCAGCACGCTGCACAAACGCGTTTTTGTACTGGCACCGGAATCCGCTAGAGTTCAACTCGTCGCCGGGACGCGTAAGCGCAACGGAAACGACAAGCGGACGTAGCTCAGTTGGTAGAGCGCAACCTTGCCAAGGTTGAGGTCGCCAGTTCGAACCTGGTCGTCCGCTCGCAGGAACGTGGGGGATCTTCCCGACCCCCCGCACTCCTGGTGGAGTGGCCGAGAGGCGAGGCAACGGCCTGCAAAGCCGTCTACACGGGTTCAAATCCCGTCTCCACCTCCAAGGACGATTAGCTCAGCGGGAGAGCGCTTCCCTGACACGGAAGAGGTCACTGGTTCAATCCCAGTATCGTCCACTGAGGCCTGACGGCTTCTGGAGCCGTACGGCTTCACCCCGCGCGATTAGCTCAGCGGGAGAGCGCTTCCCTGACACGGAAGAGGTCACTGGTTCAATCCCAGTATCGCGCACGCAAGATCCACAGCTCCCGGGCTGTGATCCCTAGGACGATTAGCTCAGCGGGAGAGCGCTTCCCTGACACGGAAGAGGTCACTGGTTCAATCCCAGTATCGTCCACACGCACCGAGCCCCCGGCCGTCTCGTACGGCCGGGGGCTTCGTCGTGTGAGCGGAGGGCGCGGGTGCGCCCCGCGCGCCTCAGCTGGAGAAGAGCATGTGGCCGAAGCCTCGGTTGTGGTGACCCCCGTGGTGGCCGCCGTGGTGCCCGCCTTGGTGACCGCCGTGCGGGGCACCCCAGGCCGGGGCGTTGTGGCCGCCGCCCGCCGGGTACTGCGGGGCGGCCGGCGGCGGGGGCACGCCGGGGCCGCCGGCCCACTGGCCCTCCAGGCGGGTCAGGGCCTCCAGCTCGCCGTAGTCGAGGAAGATCCCGCGGCAGCCGCTGCACTGCTCGATCTGTACGCCACTGCGGTTGTAGGTGTGCATCGGCGCATGGCACTTCGGACACTGCATGTGCATGGTTCGGCTCAACTCCTCGCCGTTCGGTCCTGCTTCGCGTTACGCCTGGACAGACACTGTCCGGCGACGGTCGGTTGCACCCTACTTCGGGAAAGGCCCCACCAACTCCGGCGGGATGCTTCCCATTCGGTCACATGCGTCCACAACGGACTGCTGCGCTTCGTCGAGAGGGTGTCCGGCGGTGGTGGACTTCGCGATCGCCAGGGCCGCGGTCTGCACGGTGAGTGCGCGGGCCACTACGTCCAGTTGCGGCCAGGGGTCGCCGTGTACGGGTACCGCTGGGCCGCCCGCCCTCCGGTACGCGGTGAGGAAGCGGATCCATTCGTCGGGGTGCAGCAGGCCGCAGGCGTACCAGGCGGCCGGGCGGGCGAGATCCCAGGCGGGGACGCCCACCCCGAGGTCGTCGACGTCGATGAGGCGCCAGGGGCCGGTGGTCGCGGGGTGGCGGACCAGTTGGCCGAGGTGCAGATCGCCGTGGCAGACGGTGGTCGTGTCCGGCATGGGGGCCTCGGACCTGGCCCAGGCGGGGAGGGTGCGCCAGGCGCGGAGTATCGAGGCCGTGGCGGGGTGGTCGGGTGCCGCGGCTTCGAGGCGGGCGACAGCGCGGGCGGCCTTGGCCGGGCCGCGCATGGGCGGCAGACCCGGGGGCGGGGTCTGCCGGTGGAGGCGGGCCAGGAGGGTGGCGGCCTCCTCCCAGGGGGCGGCCTCCGGGGTGTCGGGGTCGACCGGGGTGCCGTACGGCCAGAACGTGACGAGGCGGCCGTGGAGCGGGGTGGGCGTGGTGTCGAGGGGTGCCAGGAGGATCTCGGGGTGGGACACGGCGACGGTCAGGCGGAGCGCCAGCCGGGTGGGGTCCGTGCCGGGAGCGTGCGCCTTGGCGACCGTGTCCGCGTGGCGGACGACCGTGCCGTCGGCGCGTTCGGCCAGGACCGTGTCGGGGTGGGCGCAGGGAGTGGGTCCGGGGTGAGCCGTGCCGCGTAGTTTCGCCTTGAGGGCGGGGAGGACGGCGGGGTCGGCTGTGTCGGTGGTCATGGGTCCCCCTGCGTGGGCGTACGGCCGGTGTCGTACGGCGCTGGCGTCGAGCCTACGTTTCGGGTGCGCCTCCCTGCGGGGTGGACCTGGGGATGTTCCGCTGCTCGGCGGTCACGAGGTGCCGCCCGCGCCCACCCGTGCCGCCCCGGCGGCACGACTGCCCGCAGTGGGGGAGGGCCGATCGGGCACGACAACGCCCGCGCAGCTCCCCAGCTGCGCGGGCGTCTATTTGCCGTCCGCCGCACCCCCGTCCCCACGGGGTTTCATGGATGGATGTCCCCGCCCGGACCGCTCTTCCGGGCCTGGGGTCGCCGCTCAGCGCCCCAGCATCACACCCACGGACGACGCCTGTGTGACCACTGCTTCCCAGCCGCCGAAGGCGTACACGAGCAGGGCCGCCAGAGGGAGGACCATCGCGGTCGCGACCAAGGGGTGGCGACGACCCGAACGGCGGTCGGCGGTGAACGTCCTGCGCTCCCGTGTGCGGATCGCGGGCCGCGGTGCCGTGTGGGCCATGGTCCCTCCTCTGACCTTCTTGTCGGTCTTGCGTTGTCGTTGGCAGCGGCGGGTGCCTGACCTCGGGGGACGAGTGCTGCACCCGCCGCTTGACCTCAAATCTAGGCGCGCGGCGAGTGTGGGTCGTCATGCCCTCGTACCGATTGGCGGGCCTCCCCGAGGATGAGCGGTGACCTGCGGCGTACTCCCCAGGGTGGAGACGGGGTCCTAGGTCTCGGGGTCTTCCCCGAGGGGACGTCCGGTCTGCCCCCTGTTGTCAGGCCGTTCGCTCCGAGCCGTCCTCACGGGGCACCGGCAGTTCGACGAGAGCCAGGACCCTGTTCGCCATGAACCTGGCCGTCCGTACGACCGAGCCGTTACGCGTGACTTCGCTCACTTCCACTACGCCTCGGCGCACCGCCGTCTCCACCCGGCGGCCCGCCCTGCTCGCGATCACCTCGTAGGTGCGCGTCGTGTCCCCGGCGTCGACGACTATCTCCACGCGGTCACCCTTCACGGGTTCAATCCCCCTTCTGTGGTGGGTGGTTGGGATCACAGGCAGCCCAACACCGGCCCGAACTCCTGTTCCCTGACCACCCCTCAAGTTTCCCACCCGGCACTGACAATCGATCGGGTCGTGAGGGCGCGGCCTCTGCGCACGCCCGGCCGTGGAAACGTAAGCTGTGGCTCGTCAGACGGAACGGGCAGCGGGGATGAACATGGCGATGATGCGCCTGAGGCGCGAGGACCCGCGCGTCGTCGGCTCGTTCAGGATCCACAGACGGCTCGGCGCGGGCGGAATGGGCGTCGTCTACCTGGGCTCCGACCGGCGCGGACAGCGCGTCGCGCTCAAGGTGATCCGGCCGGATCTGGCGGAGGACCAGGAGTTCCGGTCGCGGTTCGCGCGCGAGGTGTCGGCGGCTCGGCGGATCAGGGGCGGGTGCACCGCCCGGCTGGTCGCGGCCGATCTGGAGGCGGACCGTCCGTGGTTCGCCACGCAGTACGTGCCGGGGCCCTCGCTGCACGACAAGGTCGCCGAGGAGGGGCCCATGTCGGCCGCCGACGTGGCCGCCGTCGGCGCCGCCCTTTCCGAGGGGCTCGTGGCCGTGCACGAGGCCGGGGTCGTGCACCGGGATCTGAAGCCGTCCAACATCCTGCTGTCCCCGAAGGGGCCGCGGATCATCGACTTCGGCATCGCGTGGGCGACCGGGGCCTCCACCCTGACCCATGTCGGGACGGCCGTGGGGTCGCCCGGGTTCCTCGCGCCCGAGCAGGTGCGCGGGGCCGCGGTCACACCGGCCACGGACGTCTTCTCCCTCGGGGCCACCCTCGCCTACGCGGCGACCTCCGACTCGCCCTTCGGACACGGCAGTTCGGAGGTCATGCTCTACCGGGTGGTGCACGAGGAGCCGCAGCTGCGCGGGGTGCCCGACGCGCTCGCCCCGCTCGTCCGCGCCTGCCTCGCGAAGGACCCCGACGAGCGGCCCAGCACCCTCCAACTGTCCCTGCGGCTCAAGGAGATCGCAGCGCGCGAGGCGCAGGGGCTGGCCGATGTCCGGCCGCCCGCGCCGCGCGGCGATCCGGACCGGCCCTCGGGGCGGCTCGCGGAGCAGTACGTCGAGCAGCGGACGCTGCGGCAGCCGCCGGAGACGCGTCGGGCGCAGCCGGGTGCGGCGGGTACGCCGTCGCCCCGCACCGGGGGTGGCTCCCGGACCGGTGGGGCCGGCGGTGCGCGGACCGGGGGCGGTTCACGGCCGGGGGCGCGGCCCGCGCCCGCCCGCAACACCTCGGGGTCGGGGAAGCGGCCCGCTCCGCGCAGTGGCGCGGGGCGGTCGGGGCCCAGGACCAACGGGACGGGGCGGCGGCCCGCCAATCCCCGTTTGCTGCGGCAGCGGCTGTTCGTGTTCGTCGTGGTGACCTTGCTGGCCGCGCTCGGGATCGCCACGGCGCAGGGGTGTCAGGGGCCGCCGCGGGGGCTCGGCGGGGACGGCCTCCGGCCGGAGCGGGCGGTGGTGGAGTTGCGCGGCGACTGACGGACGTCGGCGACGAGGGCCACAAGAGCGACAAGATGGAGCCCGGGACCGCTTCTTGGTTGTTCACTGCGGGTCGTGGTTGATCCCGCAGTTCCCCGCGCCCCTTGCGGGGCTCCCGCCCCTTACGGGGCCGGGCGGCCCGTCGCCACCGCGTAGAAGGCCACGGCCGCCGCCGCGCCCACGTTGAGGGAGTCGACTCCGTGGGCCATCGGGATGCGGACCCATTCGTCGGCGGCCACCAGGGCCTTGGTCGAGAGGCCGTCGCCCTCGGCGCCGAGCATGAGGGCCACGCGGTCCATACGGTGCGGGGCGGCCTCGTCGAGTGACTTCGCCTTCTCGTCCGGGGTGAGGGCCAGGAGCGTGAAGCCGGCGTCGCGTACTGCGTCGAGGCCCTTGGGCCAGGTGTCGAGACGGGCGTACGGGACGGAGAAGACCGCCCCCATGGAGACCTTGACGCTGCGGCGGTAGAGCGGGTCGGCGCAGTCCGGGGAGAGCAGGACCGCGTCCATGCCGAGGGCGGCGGCCGAGCGGAAGATCGCGCCGATGTTGGTGTGGTCGTTGACCGACTCCATGATCACGACCCGGCGGGCGGCGCCCAGGAGCTGGTCGGCCGTCGGCAGGGGCTTGCGCTGCATGGAGGCGAGGGCGCCCCGGTGGACGTGGTAGCCGGTGACCTGTTCGGCCAGCTCGGGGCTGACCGCGTAGACGGGGGCCGGGAGTTCGTCGATCACGTCGCGCATGACGTCGACCCACTTGGCGGAGAGCAGCATCGAGCGCATCTCGTAGCCGGCTTCCTTGGCCCGTCTGATCACCTTCTCGCCCTCGGCGATGAACAGGCCCTCGGCGGGTTCGCGCCTGCGGCGCAGCTCCACGTCGGTCAGGCCGGTGTAGTCGCGCAGGCGCGGGTCGTCGGGGTCCTCAACGGTGATGAGATCGGCCACAGGGTGATACTGCCTTGTCCTGGGTGTGGTGCCAACGGCTTGGGACGGGTTGGGTTACCGGTGGTTACGGTTCCGCTCCGCCAGGGTCCGGGTCGTTTCCCGGGGTCACTCCTCGATCCCGGGCCCCACCTTCACCACCTCGCCGATGACGATGACCGCCGGCGGCTTGACCTCCCTGGTCCGCACGGTCTCGGCGACCGTGGCGAGGGTCGCGTCGACCCGGCGCTGGGCGGCCGTGGTGCCCTCCTGGATCAGGGCGACCGGGGTGTCCGGGGACTTGCCGTTGGCCACCAGGGTCTCGGCGATCCGGCCGATCTTGTCGACGCCCATGAGGATCACCAGGGTGCCGGTGAGGCGGGCGAGGGCGGGCCAGTCCACCAGGGAGCGCTCGTCGTCGGGGGCCACATGGCCGCTGACCACGGTGAACTCATGGGCGACGCCCCGGTGGGTGACCGGGATGCCGGCCGCGCTCGGGACGGAGATCGAGCTGGAGATGCCGGGGACGACCGTGCAGGGGATGCCGGCCTCGGCGAGGGCCTGGAGCTCCTCCATGCCGCGGCCGAAGACGTACGGGTCACCTCCCTTGAGACGGACGACCGACTTGCCCTGCTTGGCGTGTTCGATCAGCGCGTTGTTGATGGCCTCCTGCGCCATGAAGCGGCCGTACGGGATCTTCGCCGCGTCGATCACCTCGACGTGCGGCGGGAGTTCGGCGAGGAGGTCGCGGGGGCCGAGGCGGTCGGCGATGACGACATCGGCCTCGGCGAGGAGGCGGCGGCCGCGCACGGTGATCAGGTCCGGGTCGCCGGGGCCACCGCCGACGAGGGAGACGCCGGGGGTGCGGGTGCGGTGGTGGGGGGCGACGAGGGTTCCGTCGCGCAGGCCCTCGACGACCGCGTCGCGGATGGCGGCGGTGTGGCGGGGGTCGCGGCCCTCGGCGCGGGCGGTCAGGACGGCGACGGTGACACCCTCGCTGTGACCGGTCGCCGGGGTCCAGGCGGTGGCCTCCTCGGCGCTGTCGGAGCGCACGCACCAGATGCGGTGGCGCTCCGCCTCGGCGGACGCGCGGGCGTTGGCCGCCGGGTCGGTGGTGGCGATCAGGGCGTACCAGGCCTCGGCGAGGTCGCCCTCCGCGTAGCGGCGCTTCTCCCAGGTCAGCTCGCCCGCGTCCACCATCGCCTCCACGGACGGGGTCGCCGACGGGGAGACGAGGACGATGTCGGCGCCTGCCGCGATGAGGGCGGGGAGACGGCGTTGGGCGACCTGGCCGCCGCCGATGACGACCACTCGGCGGCCGGCGAGGCGGAGGCCTACGGGGTAGGCGGGGTGTTCGGCCATGAGGGTGCGGCTCCTCGGGCTGGCGGCGTGCGAGGCGGGCCACTGCGGCTTTGGAGTAGGCCCTGACGTGCGGATTCTAAGGGGCGGACGGGGGGTGCGGCTCAGCAGGTTCACCGGCTGGGCCGCGGGCACGGGGTGCGGGCCGGTGGGCGCGGGCACCCCACCGGTCGGTGACGCGCCCGGCGCCCGCTCCCCCTATTTCTCGGTGACCCCCGCGGAGTCGAACGTCGCCACCTCGTGCATCGCTCTGGCCGCGCTCTGGACGACCGGCAGGGCGAGCAGGGCGCCGGTGCCCTCGCCGAGGCGGAGATCGAGGTCGACCAGGGGGCGCAGGCCCAGCTTCTGCAGGGCCGCGACATGGCCCGGCTCGGCGCTGCGGTGGCCCGCGATGCACGCGGCGAGGACCTCGGGGGCGATGGCACGGGCCACCAGCGCGGCGGCGCCGGCACTGACGCCGTCGAGGATCACCGGCGTACGCAGGGAGGCGCCGCCGAGGAGGAGGCCGACCATGGCGGCATGTTCGAAGCCGCCGATGGCCGCCAGGACGCCGATCGGGTCGGCGGGGTCCGGCTGGTGGAGTTCGATGGCCCGGCGCACGACCTCGGTCTTGCGGGCGAGGGTCTCGTCGTTGATGCCGGTGCCCCGGCCGGTGACCTCGGCGGGGTCCGCGCCGGTGAAGGCGGCGATCAGGGCGGCGGAGGCCGTGGTGTTGGCGATGCCCATCTCGCCCGTGAGCAGGGCCTTGTTGCCGGCCGCCACCAGGTCGCGGGCCGTCTCGATGCCCACCTCGATGGCCTGCTTGGCCTCCTCGCGGGTCATCGCGGGGCCGGTGGTCATGTCGGAGGTACCGGCGCGGATCTTGCGCGGCAGCAGCCCGGGGGTGGCCGGGAGGTCGCTCGCCACGCCCACGTCCACGACGCAGACCTCGGCGCCCACCTGGGCGGCGAAGGCGTTGCAGACCGCTCCCCCGCCGAGGAAGTTGGCGACCATCTGGGCCGTCACCTCCTGGGGCCAGGGGGTGACGCCCTGGGCGTGCACACCGTGGTCACCGGCGAAGATCGCGACGGCCGCGGGCTCCGGGATCGGCGGCGGGCACTGACGGGACAGCCCGGACAGCTGGGCGGAGATGATCTCCAGCATGCCGAGGGCGCCGGCCGGCTTGGTCATGCGCTTCTGGCGCTCCCACGCCTCGCCGAGCGCCTTGGCGTCCAGCGGGCGGATGCCGGCGACGGTCTCGGCGAGCAGGTCGTGCGGCTCGGCGCCGGGCAGGGCGCGGCGGCCGTACGTCTCCTCGTGGACGACCCAGGACAGCGGGCGGCGCTTGGCCCAGCCCGCCTGCATCAGCTCGGGCTCCTCCGGGAACTCGTCGACGTAGCCCACGCACAGGTACGCCACGACCTCCAGGTGCTCGGGCAGGCCGAGGGCGCGGACCATCTCGCGCTCGTCGAAGAAGCTGACCCAGCCGACGCCGAGACCCTCGGCGCGGGCGGCGAGCCACAGGTTCTCGACCGCGAGGGCGGAGGAGTACGGCGCCATCTGGGGCTGGGTGTGACGGCCCAGGGTGTGACGGCCGCCGCGGGTCGGGTCGGCGGTGACGACGATGTTGACCGGGGTGTCGAGGATCGCCTCGATCTTCAGTTCCTTGAACTGCTTCGCCCGGCCCTTCGGCAGCGACTTCGCATACGCCTCGCGCTGGCGCTGGGCCAGTTCGTGCATCGTGCGGCGGGTCTCGGCCGAGCGGATGACCACGAAGTCCCAGGGCTGCGAGTGGCCGACGGAGGGTGCCGTGTGGGCGGCCTCCAGGACACGGAGCAGCACGTCATGCGGGATCGGGTCGTCGCGGAAGCCGTTGCGGATGTCTCGGCGCTCCCGCATGACCTTCAGGACGGCCTCGCGCTCGGCGTCGTCGTAGGGGGGCGCGGCCGGGCCCGTGGGCTGCCGTACGTCGTCCCTCACGTCTTCGGATGCTTCGTCCACCGGGGCCGTGCTCTCTTCGGCTGCTGCTGATTCCACTGCTTCTGCCTCCGGCGCCGTCGTCTCGCCGTCCTCCTGGTCGGCGGCCCTGGTGTCGAGGTCCTCGGCGTTCTGGACGACCTCCGGGTGGGCGTCGGCCGCCGCCGCGAGCGGCTGCGGTACGACGATCGTCTCGGCCTCGGAGCCACGGGGGGCGGGGACCATGGCCACGGGCTCGCCGGCCGGTTCTCTGCCGTCCTCGGCCGCGTCTCTGCCGGCCGCGGCCACGTCCGTCTGTCCTTCGGCCGCCGGGAACTCCACGGGGGCGGGCGTCGGCCCGGCGTCCTCAGGGAGCGGCGGAACGACCATTCCCTGGGGCGGGGCCGGCCGGTCGGCGTCGGCCTCCGACGCGGGCTCCTGGGAGGTCGCCACGAGGGGCGGGGCGTCGGGCTCGGCCTGGGGCTGGGCCTGGATGACGGCGCCCTGCGGGGCGTCGATCCGGGAGGCGGGGGCCGCCGGGGTGTCCGCGGCGAGCGGCTCGGCGGTCGTGGGGTCCACGGACGCCGGGTCGGCCGTCGGCTCGACGGGGTCGGCGGGAGGCGGGGCCTCGTCGGTCAACTCTTCGGCGGGGGCGGGTGCTTGGGCGTCCGTGCCGTCGGTCGGCTCGGCTGCCGTGTCCGCGTGCGTGGGCCCCGGCTCGACGAGCGCGTCGGCGGTGACGAGCTGTGCCGGCTCCGGCTGCGGGGCGGTCACGGTGTTCTGCGCGGCCACGAGCTGGTCCTGGTCCTGCGCGGGGTCCTGAGCAGGCGTCTGCGCGGAGGGCTGAACAGCGGTCTGGTCCTGGTCCTGGTCCTGGTCCTGCTCCTGCTCCTGCTCCTGGGTCACCACGTCCTCGGCGGCGGCTGCGGCCGGCTCGTCGGCCTGCGGGGCCTGAACCGTGGGGTGGGCGCCCGGCTGGTCGGTCTCCGTCGGCTGCACACCCTCGGCGACAGCCTCGGGGTGGGGTTGAGCGGCCTCCGTCGCGGTGGCGTCCTGGGTCAGGGGCTCGGCCGCACCCGTCTCCGTCGGCTGGGGCTCCTCGGCGGCCGGGGGTTCCGACGGCACGGGGCCCTGCGCGGGGTCGGTGTCCGGGGCGGCGGACGGGGGGACCTCGGCGGTCTGCCGGGCCGGGGGCGCGACGGAGTTCTCGGGGTTCTCGGGGTTCTCGGGGTTCCCCTCGTCCGGCGCGACGGTCGCGGCCTGCGGGCCCGCCGCGTCGGTGAAGACCTGCTCCCCTGTGACCCCGGCCGCGTCGGCGACGGTGGCCGGCGCCTGCTGCTCGGGGGCGGCGGTGGCCTGTTCGGGCTCCGCCACGACCGGCGTCGCCGCCGGGTCGGCCGGTGCGGCTGCGGCGGTCGCGGCGTCGGGCTGCGCGGGCGGAGCCGCGTCGCCGAGCGGGGCCGCGTCGGCGGGCTGGGCCGGTGCGGTGGCGAGGGCGACGGCCTCCGCCTCCTGCGTGACCTGGGGGACGTCCTGCGCCTCGGCCGCGGTCTGCGCCGCGATCGGCTCGGGGTCCTGGGCGGCCGGGGGGAAGGGCGTCGCCTCCGGCGCCTGAGCGGCCTCGGCGGCGGACGCGGCTGCCGCCTCAGGCGCCTGGGCCTCGGGGGCCTGTGTCTCGGGAGTCAGGGCCTCGGAGGTCTCGGCCTCGACAGGCTGGGCCGAGGGAGTCGCGAGGGCCGGGTCGGGCTGCTGCGTCTCGGCCTGCGGAGCCTGCGGAGCCTGCGGAGCCTGCGGAGCCTGCGCCGCCTCCTCGACGGCTACGGCCGCGGTCTCGGTCTCGGTCTCGGTCTCGGTCTCGGTCTCGGCAGCCTCGATCGTCCCAGCCGCCTCAACCGCCGCGGGTGCCGTGGGCTCCGCCGCGGACTCGGGGGCGGGAGCCGCGTCGGCGGCCGGCACCTGGGCGGCCTCGACGGCAGCCGCCGCGTCGACCGGCTGCGGGGCCTCGGCCTCGACGACGGGCGACGCCTCGGCCGCCGGCGGAACCTCGGCGGCCGGCGCTTCGGCCGCCTCCGGGAGCTGCTCCTCGACGACACCGGGCGCTTCCTCGGCCTCGGGGGCCTGGAGGTGTGCGGCGACCGGTGTCCCGACCGCCTCCGGGGTGCGGAACTGCGCGGCCGCGGCCTCCTGGGCCAGGGCGTAGGCGGCGTCCTGTGCCTGGTGGAGGGCCTCGGGGTCCTGGATCTCCTCCGGGGCCTCGGCGGTCTGTGCGGCCTCCGCCGCCAGGGGCGCCTCGGCCACGGCCACGGCCACGGAGAGGTGGGCTTCCTGCGGAACGACCGTTTCTGCGGTCCCTCCCGCTGCGGCGACTCCCGGCGCGGGCGCGCCCTGGGCGGGGGCGCCGACCCACTGGGACACGGGCTGCTGGGGCACGTCGAGGTACTCGGGCCCGGCGGTCGACGGACCGGCGTGGCGTGCGGCGGCGGGCGGTACGGGGGCGCCGGCCGGGCCACGGTCGGCGAGGGAGCGGACCGGGCTGGCGGAGGCGTCGGGGGTCGGCGGGCCGAGGTGCAGCGGGCGGCGGGCCACCGGCGGCTGCGGGACGGGCGTCGCGACGGGGGTGCGGACGGCGCTGAGATCGTGCGAACCGCTGTCGCGGCCGGAGATCTCGTGCGGGCCGGGCTCGTGGACGACCTGGACGACGGGCTCGGGGGCGGGCGGCGGCATTTCGTTGCCCCATGCGCCCTGGGCGCCCGGCAGCAGGAGGTCTTCGTCCTCGGCGGCGGTCTCGGAGAGGTAGGTGTACGCACCCGGCGCAGGGACGCCCGGCTGCTCCACCATGCCTGCGCTCTCCGGCTGTCCCTCGCCCGGGACCTGGCCGGTGTCGGTCATGCGTACCCCTCGCCCATCGGTTAGTGCCTCCATGCCAGCTGGCCCGGGAACGGCGCACCTACCGCCCCACTGCTGTGGAGAACGAGCGTGCGTGCCCAGCGGCACGTGACGACCCGCCTGCATGTCGACAAAGCCATTGAATGGCCATTGTCGCGGTCGTACCCCCGTCGCGACAGCTTGATCCGCGCCGGTCCGCTGTGGACTGCGCCACGTTGCGCGTCCTCCCCGTTTCGCTGTACCACACACGCCCTCAAAACGGGCGCGTTTTTAGGACATTGACCGACGAAGTGCCGGGTGTCGAAGTGCGGTACAACAGTCGGCCAGCCTACCGCGCCGGTACGACAACCGGATCACTGGGAACGTTCGGGCAGGGTCCCGCTGAGCAGGAACGCGACGCTCCGTTCCCTCTCCGTCCAGGCCCTTGTATCGAGTTCGACGGACTGGACGAACTCGCAGCGGACCTCGTACCCGTGTTCGGTGAGGTCGCGGCCGACGCGCTCGGCGGCGGGGCGGGTGAGCGCGTGCGTGACGATGCGCTGCGGGCGGCGGTCGGCGACGGCGGAGACCACCGCCGCTCCCCCGCCGCCGACGCGGACGACATCCGGTTCGGGGAGGTTCTCCAGGACGTGGGGGGCGGCGCCGTGGACGACTTGGAGCTGTACGCCGAAGCGGCGGGCGGCGAGGGTCGTACGCCCGCAGGCCTCGGGGTCGCGGTCGACGGCGATGACGGCGGCGCCGCAGCGGGCGGCCTCGGTGGCGAAGGCGCCGCTGCCGGAGCCGATGTCCCAGACGAGGTCGCCCACGCGGGGGCCGAGGCGGGCGAGTTGGGAGGAGCGCAGCAGTTCGGCCTCGCCCTCGCCCATGGCGGCGCCGTAGACACCGGAGGGCAGTGCGAAGCCGCGTGGGCCCGCGCCGGGGTCCCGGCCGGCGAGCCAGCCGCCGCCCTCGGCCGCGGTGGCGGGGCCGCCGATGACGATGACGAGGTTGGGGTCGCGCCAGGTGTGGTCGACGGCCTTGTCGGAGGTGACGACGGTGACGCGTTCGCGGGCGGTGCCGAGTTCCTCGCAGATCACGAAGGTGCGGTGAACTCCGTCGAGGAGGAGGCCGAGTTCGGCCGGGCCCGCGCCGGGCGAGGTGAGGACGGCGACCTTGGTGTGGGCGCGGCACACGTTGACCGCGCGGCGCAGCGTACGGCGGTGGGCGACGACCACCTGGGCGTCGTCCCAGGGCATGCCCGCGCGGGCGAAGGCGGCGGCCACGGAGGAGACGCCGGGGACGACCTCGACCTCCAGGCCGAACTCGGGGGCCCTCAGGGTGCGGACGACACCGAAGAAGCCGGGGTCGCCGTCGGCGAGGACGACGGCGGTGCCGCGGTGGCCGGCGATACGGCGGGCTGCGAGGGCGACACTGCCGAGGCGGATGCGTTCGGCGGCCGGGGGCACCTCGGGCAGGGCGAGGTGGTGGGCCGCGCCGGCCACCAGTGTCGCGGCGGCGAGGGCGGAACGCGCCGCGGCGGTCAGGGGGGAGCCGTCCCAGCCGATCACCGTGACCCGGTCGGCCATCGTCGTCAGTCTCCAGAGGGTCTTCGCAGGTCGTCGGTCAGCCCGCTCGGGGTCCCGTGAGAGTACCTGGTGACGGGGTGGGCCCCGGCGGCCGGGCGGCGGCCTCGCGCGTACCCGTGGGTTGTTCAGTTCCAGTCCGGGTAGGACCCGAAACCACCGCTGCCGGCCAGTTCCTCGCTGACGCCCTCGATGTCCTCGGGGAGCAGGCTCCAGACGATGAAGTCCGTACGGATCTCGGTCCAGCCGTCCTCGGCGGTGCGGGTCCGCGCTATGCAGGCGTTGCGCAGCACTCCCTCGCTGATACAGCCGATCTTCTGCGCGACCTGCTGGGAGGCGGTGTTGTCGGCGGCGGTGCGCAGCTCGATGCGTTCGAACTTCTGCTCGCGGAACAGCCATTGGGCGGTCGCGAGGGCGGCTTCGGAGGCGTAGCCCTCGCCGCGCGCCCAGGGGGCGACGACGTACGACAGTTCCGTGGCCCGCACGTGCCAGTCGGTGCTGGTCAGTTGGATGACGCCGACCAGCCGCTGGGTGAGGAACTCGGTGACCGCGAGGTCGAGGCCGCGTCCGGAGGTGCGTTCGGTGGGCGCGTACTCGGCGATCCAGGTACGCGCCTCGCGTTCGGTGAAGGGCTGCGGGACGTCGGTCCAGGCCATCACCTGCTCGTCGTTCATCATCTCGGTGAACGCCTGGATGTCGTCCTCGTCGAACGGGCGCAGAACCAACCGATCCGTGCTGATGGAGATGTCGGGAAAGGTGCTCGTCATGCGCCGCTCCGTAACCTTCGAAAACTTTGAGAGCCTGCTGAACTGCCCAGCATGCAGCATGAAAGCACTGAATCGCACCACAGGGGTCCACTCACGGTGAGGGAGCGGACCCCATGCGTGGCGATACGCCGTATACGTACGGTCGGAATATGTACGGATCGGAAGGCGGTCAGAAGACGGATCGGAAGGCGGTCAGAAGGACGGGATGACGGAGCCGTTGCTCCACTTGTCCTCGATGAACTTCCTGACCTTGTCGGAGGTGAGGAGCTCGGCGAGCTTCTTCACTCGCGGGTCGTCCTCGTCGCCCTCCTTGACGGCGAGGAAGTTGCCGTTCGGGTTGTCCTTGGCGGGCTCGACGGCGAGGGCGTCGTCGGCGGGCGCGAGGTCGGCCTCCAGGGCGTAGTTGCCGTTGATCACCGCGGCGTCGACGTCGTCCAGGGAGCGCGGGGTCTGGGCCGCCTCCAGCTCCTTGAACTTGAGCTTCTTCGGGTTCTCGGTGATGTCGGCGGGGGTCGCGTCGGTGCCGACGCCGTCCTTGAGGGTGATGATCCCGGCGGAGTCGAGGAGCTTGAGGGCACGCGCCTCGTTGACCGTGTCGTTGGGGACGGCGACGGTCGCGCCGCTCTTGAGGTCGTCCTTGCTCTTGACCTTGTTCGAGTAGAGGCCGAGCGGCTCCAGGTGCACGGTGACGACGGGCACGATGTGGGTGCCCTGCTTCTTGTTGAAGTCGTCGAGGTACGGCTGGTTCTGGAAGTAGTTGGCGTCCACGGAGCCGTCCTCGGTCGCCGTGTTCGGCAGGACGTAGTCGGTGAACTCCTTGACCTCCAGGTCGAGGCCCGCGTCCTTCGCCAGGTTGTCCTTGACGAAGTTCAGGATCTCGGCGTGGGGGGTGGGGCTGGCGGCGACGACCAGCGGGCCGCTCGTGCCGGACGCGCTGTCGGCCTTGTCCGCGCCGCAGGCGGTGAGCCCGAGGGTGAGGGCTCCGGCGGCGAGCACGGCGGTGGTGAGCTTGGCGGTGTTACGCACGAAAAGTGCCTTTCCTCGTGGGTGCAGCGGTCCCGTCATGGGTGGGACGGGAGATCTGTGGGGTGCTGAGCGGCGCGGTCAGGCCTTGGTGGGCTCGGCCTTGGCCCTCAGCAGCCGGAGTGCCGGTGCGGGGCCGGACCGGCCGCCGCGTCGGTGCAGGGCGCGGGCCGCGTAGTCGCCGGCGAACTGGATGGCGGAGATGACGACGGCCAGGACCGCCACGGTGATCCACATCAGTTCGGTCTCGAAGCGCTGGTAGCCGTAGCGGATGGCGATGTCGCCGAGACCGCCCGCGCCCACCGTGCCGGCCATGGCCGAGTAGCCGATGAGGGCGACGACGGTCGTCGTGGCGGACGAGATCAGCGAGGGCAGGGCCTCGGGGACGAGGACGCTGCGGACGACGGTCCAGGTGCTGCCGCCCATCGCCTGGACGGCTTCGACCAGCCCGTGGTCCACTTCGCGGACGGCCGTCTCGACGAGGCGCGCGAAGAACGGGATGGCGCCGATGGCGAGCGGCACGATGGCGGCCTCGCGGCCGATGGTCGAGCCGGTGACCCAGCGGGTGAAGCCCATCAGCGCGACCATCAGGATGATGAACGGCATCGAGCGGGCGATGTTCACGATCTGCCCGACGATCCTGTTGGCGAGGACGTTCTGCAGCAGGCCGCCGCGGTCCGTGAGGACGAGCAGGATGCCGAGCGGCAGTCCGCCGACGACGGCGACGAGGGTGGACCAGCCGACCATGTAGAGGGTGTCCCAACAGGCCTGCTCCAGCAGGGGCCACATCTCGGACCAGGTCACTTGGCACCTTCCTTCACCGGCGTGGACGACAGCGCGGGCGCCGGTGCGGACGACGGCGCGGACGCCTGGGCGTCCCGGCCGACCACGTCGATCTGGAGGCCCTGTTCGCGCAGGAAGCCGACGGGAACCACGTTGTCCTCGTAGCGGCCGGGCAGTTCGATGCGCATCCGGCCGATCTGGAGGCCGCCGACGGTGTCGATGGCGGCGCCGAGGATCGAGATGTCGATGTTGTAGGTGCGGGACAGCTGCGAGACGACCGGCTGCGTCGCGGCCTCGCCGTGGAAGGTGACGTCGAGGACGGTGCGGTCCTCGCCCGTGGCCTCGCCGCTCACCGGGAAGAGCGCGGCGGCCAGTTCGGACCCCGGGGTGGCGAGCAGCTCGCTGACGGTGCCGGACTCGACGAGGCGCCCCTTCTCCATCAGGGCGGCGGAGTCGCAGACGCTCTTCACGACGTCCATCTCGTGCGTGATGAGCAGGACGGTCAGGCCCAGCTGCCGGTTCAGATCGCGCAGCAGCGCGAGGATCGAGCGGGTGGTCTCCGGGTCGAGGGCGCTGGTGGCCTCGTCGGAGAGGAGGACCTTGGGGTCGCCGGCCAGTGCGCGGGCGATGCCGACGCGCTGCTTCTGGCCGCCGGAGAGCTGGGCCGGGTAGGCCTTGGCCTTGTCGGCGAGGCCGACCAGGTCGAGCAGTTCCAGGGCCTTGCGGGAGCGCTCCTGGCCCGACCTGCCGAGGATCTCCAGCGGCAGCTCGACGTTGTCCTGGACGGTGCGGGAGGAGAGCAGGTTGAAGTGCTGGAAGACCATGCCGATCCGGCTGCGTGCCTCCCGGAGCTGCCGGCCGGCGCGGGGGCCGCGCCCGGCCAGGGCGGTGAGGTCCTGGCCCGCCACGGTCACGGTTCCGGAGGTGGGGCGTTCGAGGAGGTTGACGCAGCGGATGAGCGAGGACTTCCCGGCGCCGGACTGGCCGATCACGCCGTACACCTCGCCCTCGCGTACATGCAGATCGACGCCGTCGAGGGCGGTGACCTCGCGGCCACGACCTCGGTAGACCTTGGTCAGGCCCGATGTGGTGATCACTGGATTTCCGTCACTGTCGAGTGCGCGGGCGTGGGTGTGCCCAGGCACGGGTGCAAGCGGTCAGGGACGCGACACGGTTCTCGCGGTGGCGATGGAACCGGAGGAGAACTGGTGCGCGGGAGGCTCGGTCCGTCACGCGCGGTGGCGTGCGGGGCCTTCTAGAAGGCGCACATTCGACACATACAACGAGCACCGGGCGTCATCGTCGCCTCGGTCGCAAGGGTGCGGCAGCTCGTCGTGGTCATGAGATCAGTAAAGCAGATGTATGTAGCAGGTGAGAGAGGGCTGTCCGTATGGCGGACGGATCCGAGAGGCGTATGAGCAGGTGAAGTGTGGTGCCGTCCACCCTGTGGGCATCCGGCGTTGTGGCCAAGGCCACGATGAGCGCCCCACGGGTCTCCCGGTCCGGGGCCGGGCGCGGCGGGATTCCGGGCCGTAATAGGGTCGCGGCATGCTTGTTGCCCTGACGGTGACGACCGCCGTCGCCGCGCTTCTCCTCGCCGCGTGGTGCGGCTGGGCCGCGTATCGCGATCAGCCGACCAAGGACTGGCACTTCATCGGCATGGCCGTGGTGTCGGTGCTGGCACTCGTCCAGCTGGTCGTCGGGATCGTGCAGCTGGCGCGCGGTGAGAAGCCGGAGCAGGGGACCACGATCTTCGTCTCCTATCTCCTCGGGGCGTTCGCCTGTGTGCCCGTCACCGGGTTCATGTCCCTGGCGGAGCGCACCCGCTGGGGCAGCGTGACCGTCGCTGCCGGGGGTGTGGTGCTCGCCGTGCTCCAGGTGCGGCTCTACGACATCTGGGGAGGCTGAGGTGACCGCCACGGACGACGTGCCGCAGCGGGAGAAGCGGGCGCGGCTCATCAGTGGGCCGGGGATGCTGCTGGTGTGGCTGTACGGCGTGATGGTCGTCGGGGCCGTGTCGCGGTCCGCCGTGCAGATCTCGACGGAGTTCGAGCACGCGCCCCTCGCGTACTCGCTGTCCGCGCTCGCCGGCGTCGTGTACGGGTTCATCACGTACTCGCTGGTGCGGGGTGGGGAGTTCGCCCGGCGGGCCGCGCGGATCTGCTGCGCGGTGGAGCTGGCGGGCGTGCTGATCGTGGGCACGTGGACGCTGATGGAGCCGTCGGCGTTCCCGGACAAGACCGTGTGGTCGGACTACGGGATCGGGTACCTGTTCATTCCGGTGATCCTGCCGATCACGGCGCTGTACTGGCTGCGAAAGGGTGCGCGGGCGCCCCGTTAGGGGCGCGGCACGCTTCCTCACGCTGTCGTCGCGTACGCCTCCGCCGGCTTCTCCAGCACCACCATCGGTACGCCGTCCCGGCCCTGGCTGGTGCCGACCGTCTCGTAGCCGACCCGGCGGTACAACCGCAGGTTGCCCTCGCTGCGGTGGCCCGCGCTGAGGCGGAACCTCGTGGCGCCGCGCTCCTCGGCGAGGGCCGACTCTGCGGCGCGCAGGAGCCTCGCGCCGATGCCGTGCCCCTGGAGGCGCGGGTGGACGCAGAGTTTGCCGATGGCGGCGATGCCGTCGGCGTCGAGGGCGCCGCGCACGGAGCCGATCACCTCGTCTCCGAGCCTGGCCACGAACACACAGTCCGAGGCGACCTCGGCGCGGACGGAGTCGAGGCTCTGGACGAGCGGATCGATGCGGTAGTTGCCGTACAGCGCCGCCTCGCTCTGGAAGCACAGGTACTGCAGCTTGAAGATCTGCTCGGCGTCCTGCTCGGTCGCCACCGAGATGGTCACGCTCATGCCCATGTGTGCACGCCTCCCGCTCACCTGCTCACCCGATGTCCTTCACTCCTATCCCCGTGGTTCGCGTGCCGCAACCTCCGTCGTCAGCAATCGGCGAAGACATCCCAGACATCGGGAACGTTCCGGACCGAGGCTGCCCTGTGAGATACCCAACTCGCCCGCGATCTCACGGTAGGTGAGGTCCTTCGGGGACAGCAGGGCGCCGAGCAGCCGGGGGCAGCGGCCGGGTAGCCGACGCACGGCGGCGTGGAGGGCGCGGCGGCGGGCCGACGTGAGCGCCATCTGCTCGGGGCCGGGCACGTGCTCGTCGGCGGGCTCGGCGGCGTAGGGCTGTTCGACCCGGGCCGTACGGCGGCTGAGGCGGGCCTCGAAGCGGACGGCACTGCGCAGCCAGCTCTCGGGGTCCGCGGGCGGACCGTCGGTGTCGAGCCGTTCCAGCAGGCGCAGCCAGACAGCCTGTTCCAGGTCCCCCGCCTCGGCCCCGGCCGCGTACGCCTCCGCCGAGGCCTCCGCGACCAGCAGGGGGCGGAGCTCGGCGAGCATGTCGTGTGTCATATGCCCCGGGACGCCGCCGCCCCGGCGGGGGTTGCCGGGGCGGACGGGAGTCACCCCAACCGGGGCTCGGGGCTCAATCGTTGACGTTCGAACGCACGTCTCGTTCGGTCAGTCGTCGACGAAGTCCGCGTGGGCCAGCAGACCGGTGTCCGGGTTGTCGGTGAAGATGCCGTCGATGCCGGTGTCGAAGTACACCTTGAACGCGCCGAAGGAGTCGCCGTAGGCGTTGGCGTCCGTGCCCTTGCGGAAGTTCGCGGGCAGGAAGGTGTTCTCGTTGCGCATCGTGTAGGGGTGCAGGATCAGGCCCTCGGCGTGTGCGTCGGCGACGAGGGTGGTCGGCGTGGTCAGGTTCCCGCCCGAGTCGCGCGGGATGATGAGGTCGAGCGTGGGGCCGATCCCGTTGGCGTACGAGGCGATCCAGGCGAGCCCGGCCGGCTTGACCAGGTCGGCGACGGTGCGCGGGTCGCCCGCCTCGACGAAGTCCCAGGGGCGGGTGGCGGCGCCGGAGAGCAGGACGACGAGCGGGCTGTCGACCAGCCGGTTCAGGCGCTGGATGCTGCTCGGCTCGAAGGACTGCAGGAAGACGGGCGAGTTCTTGCGGTGCCGGTCGTACTTGCGCAGCAGCTTGGCGAGCGGCTCCTCCAGCCCGAGGCCCAGCTTGCGGAAGTAGGTGGGGTGCTTGGTCTCGACGTGCAGCCAGACGCGCCTGCCCCGCTTCCGGCCCTCCCTGTCGGCCCAGCGCAGCACCTCCTCGAAGGAGGGGATCTCCCAGCGGCCGTCGTAGAGGGTGTTCTCCTGACGGTTGCCCGGGATGCGCTCCTTGGCGCGCAGGGTCTTCAGCTCGGCGAGGGTGAAGTCCTCGGTGAACCAGCCGGTGTAGGTGACGCCGTCGACGACCTTGGTGGTCCTCCGGCCGGCGAACTCGGGGTGGGCCGCGACATCGGTCGTAGCGGTGATGTCGTTCTCGTGACGGCATACGAGATGGCCGTCCTTGGTGGGCACGAGGTCCTGCTCGATGACGTGCGCGCCCATGTCGAGGGCGAGCTGGTACGAGCCGAGCGTGTGCTCCGGGCGGTAGCCGCTGGCCCCGCGGTGCGCGATGATCGTCGGCACCGGCAGGCTCCGGTAGCCGCCCGAGCGGCCGGCCGCCCTGGCGTCCGGCGTGGCCTCGTCGGCTCTCGCCACGGCCGGCGGTCCGAGGACCGCTCCGCCCGCGCCGAGCACCGCGGCACCGAGCAGCGCCCGTCGGCCCGTTCCGCGTCCCTGCTCGTGCGCGTCCTGCGACTGCCGCGACTCCTGCGTCCCCATGAACGGCTCCTCCACCGTGATGCCCTGCACCTGTCAAAGCGGGACGATCGTAGGTGTCCTGAGGTGACCGGTGGGAGACCTGGGACCGAACACGCGGAAGACGCCTTGTGTCGCACGGGAGGCGGAATTTGACGGAGTGTCGGTTCGGTGACGCGATGTCCGTCACATGTGGCGCTCGGGTGACAACCCGCCATCACAGCGTCACCGCAGGTAAAACAGCGTCAACAGTTGGTATCCACTCGGTGAACCCGACGTGCGCCGCGCCGTGGGCCGGGAGTATCGTCCTCACCTGCACAGACTTGTACCGGAACGCTTGACATGGGAGGGCCCGTTGTCCCGCTTCGTGCTCATCAAGGCAGTGCTCGGACCGATCATGCGCCTGATGTTCCGCCCCCGGGTGGAGGGCGCGGAGCACATTCCGGGGGACGGCCCGGTGATCCTCGCCGGCAACCATCTGACCTTCATCGACTCGATGATCCTGCCGCTGGTCTGCGACCGGCAGGTCTTCTTCATCGGCAAGGACGAGTACGTCACCGGCAAGGGGATCAAGGGCCGTCTGATGGCCTGGTTCTTCACCGGGGTCGGCATGATCCCCGTCGACCGGGACGGTGGCCGGGGCGGGGTCGCGGCGCTGATGACCGGCCGTCGGATCCTGGACGAGGGCAAGGTGTTCGGCATCTACCCCGAGGGGACGCGGTCGCCCGACGGCCGGCTGTACCGGGGCCGTACCGGCATCGCCCGGCTGACGCTGATGACCGGGGCGCCGGTCGTGCCGTTCGCGATGATCGGCACGGACAAGATCCAGCCCGGGGGCGCGGGGCTGCCGCGGCCGCACCGGGTCACCGTGCGGTTCGGCGAGGCGATGGAGTTCTCCCGGTACGAGGGGATGGATCGCGACCGGTACGTGCTGCGGGCGGTGACCGATTCCGTGATGGCCGAGGTCATGCGGTTGTCGGGGCAGGAGTATGTGGACATGTACGCATCCAAGGCGAAGGAAGCGGCGTAGCTCCGCTGGGGGCCGGGTTCGGTCGTTTGTCCGGTGCGGGGCGGTGGGGGCTGGTCGCGCAGTTCCCCGCGCCCCTGGGGATGCTGTCGCTGAGTTGTCTGGTCGGGTGCGGGTCCGTGGGGTTTCTCGCGCAGTTCCCCGCGCCCCTGGCCTTGCTGTCGCTGAGTTGTTTCGTCGGGTGCGGGTCCGTGGGGGTTCTCGCGCAGTTCCCCGCGCCCCTGACCTTGCTGTCGCTGAGTTGTTTCGTCGGGTGCGGGTCCGTGGGGGTTCTCGAGCGGTTCCCCGCACCCCTGGGCATGCTGTCGCTGAGCGGGGGTCCTCCGAGCGCCGGCGGCGGGGGATGCCGAGGGCTTGGGTTGGTGGTCAGGTACGGGGCGGTGGGGGCTGGTCGCGCAGTTCCCCGCGCCCCTGGCCATGCTGGCCCTAGGCGGCGCTTTCCAGGTGCTGGCCGCGCAGCATGAACCAGGCTGCTGCCGCCGTGGCCAGGAGGACCGCCGCGCCCGCGCCCGCTGCGATCGTGAGGCCGTCGACGAAGGACGCCCTCGCGGAGGACAGCAGGGCCTCGGCCGTGGTCGGCGGCATTCCGGCCGCCGCCTCGACCGCGCCGCCCAATGACTCGTGCGCCCCTTCCGGGGTGCCCGCGGGGGCCGCGAAGTCGCGGTAGACGCCTGTCACGATCGAGCCCAGGACCGCGATGCCGAGGGCCGCGCCCAGCTCGTACGCCGTCTCGGAGACCGCCGAGGCCGAGCCCGCCTGTTCCTTCGGGACGCTGGAGAGGATGACGTCGGCGGTGACGGTGAAGGAGAAGCCGGCGCCGACGCCGACGACCAGCAGGGCGACGCCGATCAGCGGGTAGCCGGTGGAACGGTCGACCAGGGTGAGCAGGGCGAGGGCCAGGCCGATGGCCGCGAGGCCGCCCGCCACCACCGAACGGACGGAGAAGCGGCGGGCCGCCGCTCCGGCGACCAGTCCGGCGGCCACCGCTCCGATCGCCGCCGGAAGCTCGGCGAGTCCCGCCTCCAACGGGCGCCGGTCCTGGACCAGTTGCAGGAACTGGGAGAGGAAGAAGACCAGACCGGACAGGCCGAGAATGGTCAGCAGGTCGGCGAGGACGGCGCCGGAGAAGCCCCGGTGGCGGAACAGCCGCATGTCCAGCAGCGGGTGCGGCAGGGTGAGCTGACGGCGTACGAAGAAGAACAGCCCGGCGACGCCGAGGAGACCGGCGGCGAGCGCGTTGCCGTCGACACCGTGGGCGGCGGTCTCCTTCACCGCGTACACGACACCGATCATGCCGACCAGAGACAGGCCGACGCTGGGTATGTCCCACGGGCCCGGGCTCGGGTGGCGGGACTCGGGGAGCAGCTTGACGCCGACGAGGACCAGGACGGCCATCACGGGCAGGTTGATGAGGAAGACCGAGCCCCACCAGAAGTGTTCGAGCAGGAAGCCGCCGACGACCGGGCCGACTGCCGTACCGGCGGAGGCCGTGGCGCCCCAGACGCCGATGGCGAGGCTGCGCTCGCGCGGGTCGTGGAAGAGGTTGCGGATCAGGGCGAGGGTGGCGGGCATCAGGGTCGCGCCGGCGACACCGAGCAGGGCTCGCGCGACGATCAGCATCTCGGGTGTCGTCGCGTAGGCGTTGAGGACGGATATCGCGCCGAACGCGGTTGCGCCGATCAGCAGCAGCTTCTTGCGGCCGATGCGGTCGCCGAGGCTGCCAGCCGAGACGAGCAGGCCCGCGATGACGAACGAGTAGATGTCGCCGATCCACAGGAGCTGGGTGCCGGAGGGCTTCAGGTCCTCACTGATGTAGGGGGTCGCGAGACCGAGGACGGTCGCGTCGACGGCCACCAGCAGCACGGCGAGCACCAGGACGGCGAGCGCGAGCCAGCGGCCCGGCCTCTTCTCCACCTCGACGGTGCGGGCCGGCCGCAGGGTGCTGGTCATGATTCCTCTCTCGGTTGTTCGGGATGACGCGGGTGTTCGGGGCTACGTGGGTGTTCGGGGCTACGTGGGTGTTCGGGGTCCCGTGGGTGTTCGGGGTGGCGCAGTGCGCCGCCCAGCAGTAGCTCGGTGATCATGAAGGTGAAGTCGTTGGGAGCCACGCGGCCTTCCGAGACCGCCCAGGCGCCGGAGGCCAGCAGGCCGTAGAGCGCTTCGGTGAGCCAGGCCGGGGTGAGGTCGATACGGAACTCGCCCGCCGCCTGGCCGCGTTTGAACAGGGTCGCGATAGCGGCGTCGATCCGGGCCCAGCCCTCGTGCTGCCCCTCCCCCTCGAACAGCTGGTTCTCGGTGTAGAGGAAGGCGAGCAGGCCCGCGGCGGGTTCGATCTCGCGCACCAGCCGGCGGACGGCGTCGCGCGCCGGGCCCTCGTCCGGGCGCGCCGCGTCCAGCGCGGCCTCGCACTCCGCGATGCCGAGTGCCTCCAGCGCGCGTACGAGCGCGTCGCGTCCGGCGAAGTGGCGGTGCAGCGTGGCCCGGCTGATCCCGGCGGCCTTGGCGACCTCGTCCATGGTCGCGGTGGACTTGCGGGTCAGCAGGGCGGCTGCGCTGCGCAGCACGTGTTCACGATCGACGGCCATGAGACAACCATAGCCCACATGAGACATCCTTGTCTCATGTGGGCTATGGTTGTCTCACGCGTCTCGGGGAAGAGGCGTAGTGCTCAGTGCCAGGGCAGGCTGCCGCGCGTGTCCCAGTACGTGCGCGGGTCCTCGGCGAGGTCCGCGAGGCGGGCCACCTGGTCGTCGTCGAGGTCGACGACCGCCGCGTGCAGGTTGGAGGCGAGCTGGTTGGTGGTGGCGGCGCCGGAGAGGACGACTCCCGCCCACGGCTGCCGCAGGACCACCGCCAGGGCGACCGCGTCGCAGCCGAGGCCCGTCGCCTCGGCGACGGCCCTGAGCGCGGCCGGGGCGTGCGGACCGGCCAGCCGGCCGTTGGCCATACCCTCCTTCACGATCACGGTCAGACCGGCGTCGTGCGCCTCGGCGAGGGCGGGGGCGGCGGAGGTCTCCAGCGCGTTGTACGTCGACTGGACGGTTCGGAAGAGGGGTTCGCCGTCGACGGTCACGGCGAGGGCGGTGCGGATGGCGTCCGCCTGGGCCGGACCGCTGGTGGAGAAGCCGACGGTGACGCCCTGGGCGGCCGCCTCCGCGAGCCTCGCGTGGAGTTCCTTGTCGGTGAGGGCCGGGCTGTCCGGGGTCACCGAGTGGATCTGATAGAGGTCGAGCCGGTCGCCGAGCAGTTCGGCGGTCTCGGCGCGCTGGTGCTCGTACGTCGGGAGGCTGTGGTCCTTGACCTCGTGCTTCTCGGCGTCGGTGGTCCAGTCGGCGGTGTAGGTGTAGCCCCACTTGCTGCCGATGACCACGTCGTCGAGGCCGGGGCGGGCGCGGAGCCAGTCGGCGAGGAACTCCTCGGAGCGGCCGTAGGAACGGGCCGCGTCGAAGTAGCGGACGCCCTGGGCGTAGGCGGCGTCGAGGAGTTCGTGGGTGCGGGTGCGGAGGGCTTCGACGGTGCGGGTCTCTCCGAGGTCGGCGTCGCGGCCGAGGGTGATGTAGCCGGGGCGGGCGACTGCGGCCAGACCGAAGCCGAGGTGGCAGGTGGGGGTGGTCGCTGCGGCCAGTCGGGCGAAGGGCATCGCGGGCTCCGTTCGGTCGGATCCTTGGGGCTTCCGACCAACGTAACCCTCGATGACCTTCGTGGGACGGGTAGGGGCGGTGGGGCGGGGAGTTCGTCGCCCCCACCGCCCCTACCCGTCCCTCCCCCACTCTCGGCTTCGCTCGAGCGGGAGGTGCCCCCACCAAGGGGCTGCGCCCCTTCGACCCCCAGGCGTCCGTCCGGTGGGACTTCTCGCGCAGTTCCCCGCGCCCCTTGAAGGGCCTGCGGCCCATTCAGGGGCAGGCGGTCAGGCCTTCTTCGCCGTTGCCCACGTGTGCTGGGCCGTCACGTCCTTCTTGATGTCCGCCAGTTGGATCGCCACCGCGCTCGGGGCCGTGCCGCCGCGGCCGTTGCGGGAGGCGAGGGCGCCCGGGACGTTCAGGACCGTGCGGACCTCGGGGGTGAGGTGGGACGAGATCTTGGCGAACTGGTCGTCCGTCAGGTCGTTCAGTTCCTTGTTCTCGGCCTCGGCGGCCTTCACGCACTCACCGGCGACCTCGTGGGCCACCCGGAAGGGGACGCCCTGCTTGACCAGCCACTCGGCGATGTCCGTGGCCAGGGAGAAGCCGGCCGGGGCCAGCTCCTCCATGCGCTCGCGGTGGACGGTGAGCGTGGCCATCATGCCGGTGAACGCGGGGAGGAGGACCTCCAGCTGGTCGATGGAGTCGAAGACCGGCTCCTTGTCCTCCTGGAGGTCGCGGTTGTAGGCGAGGGGGAGCGCCTTCAGGGTCGCCATCAGGCCCGTGAGGTTGCCGATCAGACGGCCGCTCTTGCCGCGGGCCAGCTCCGCGATGTCCGGGTTCTTCTTCTGCGGCATGATCGACGAGCCCGTCGAGAACGCGTCGTGCAAAGTCACGAAGGAGAACTCCTTCGTGTTCCAGATGATGATCTCCTCGGCGATCCGGGAGAGGTTCACACCGATCATCGCGGTCACGAAGGCGAACTCGGCGACGAAGTCGCGGGACGCGGTGCCGTCGATGGAGTTCGCGGAGCTGCCGTGCTCGAAGCCCAGGTCCGCGGCCACCGCCTCCGGGTCCAGGCCGAGGCTGCTGCCCGCGAGGGCGCCGGAGCCGTACGGGGAGACGGCGGTGCGCTCGTCCCACTGGCGCAGCCGCTCGGCGTCCCGGGAGAGGGACTGGACGTGGGCGAGGACGTGGTGGGCGAAGAGGACCGGCTGGGCGTGCTGGAGGTGGGTGCGGCCGGGCATCGCCACGTCCGGGTGGGCCTCCGCCAGACCGATCAGCGCGTCCTGGAGGTCCGCGATCAGACCGCCGATCGTGCGGGCGTGGTCCCGCAGGTACATCCGGAAGAGGGTCGCGACCTGGTCGTTCCGGGACCGGCCGGCACGCAGCTTGCCGCCCAGGTCCGGGCCGAGGCGCTCCAGGAGACCGCGCTCCAGGGCGGTGTGCACGTCCTCGTCGGCGACGGTGCCGACGAACGCCCCCGACGCCACGTCCGCCTCGAGCTGGTCCAGGCCGGCGATCATCCGGGACAGCTCGTCCTCGGTGAGCAGGCCCGCCTTGTGCAGCACGCGCGCGTGGGCGCGGGAGCCCGCGATGTCGTACGGGGCCAGCCGCCAGTCGAAATGGACGGACGCGGACAGCTTCGCCAGGGCCTCGGCGGGACCGTCGGCGAAACGGGCGCCCCAGAGCCGTACGTCACCGCTGTTGCTGCTCACTCGCGTTGCTCCTAGATCTCCGCTTACTGCGTTCACTGCCATGCATGAGTATGCAGAACTCTGCATGAATCGTCAATCTGAGAGAAGTTTGAGAGACGCCGAAAAACGTTTGAACAAACGAAACCGCTTTCCCGTAACTCACACCGAACGCAGGCGCCGCGTCCATCACCACCGACCACACCCGACCCGAGTGAGGCATCCGCATGTCCAGGGCTCTTCCGAAGTACAACAAGCGTCGCGTAGGGATCATCGGCGGCGCCGCCGCGGTCGTGCTCTCCGGAGCGGTCATCGCGGGTTCCGCCCTCGCCGGTGAGGGTGCCAACAACGAGGACGCCGCGGGGAACGCCTCCCCCGGCACCATCACCTGCCCGGCCGTCGAAGGCAGCCTCCCGGCGATCCCGGCCTCCGCGAAGGCCGA
The DNA here is from genome assembly GCF_014930365.1 of Streptomyces caniscabiei. GTDB lineage: Bacteria > Actinomycetota > Actinomycetes > Streptomycetales > Streptomycetaceae > Streptomyces > Streptomyces caniscabiei. The sequence continues at coordinate 213,356 of NZ_JABXWI010000011.1, forward strand.
GGTCGACAGCAACCTCGCCCAGCTGCAGACCCAGATCCAGGAAGCCAACCAGCGCCTGATCGACACCGTCGGCCAGGGCGGTCCGAACTTCGTCAACAACGCCATCCTCGGCCCGCTGGAGGACAAGCGCGTCGCCGCGCTCAACCGCATCGAGACCGCCATCGGCCGCGCCGCGGCCAAGCCCGAGGGCCTGGAGGCGCTCGCCCCCTGCCAGCTGAACCAGGGTGGCGCGGCCGCCGGCGGTGAGGCGCAGGCAGGTGCGGGCGCCGGTGCCGGCGCCGGGGCGGAGGCCGGTGCGGGCGAGGGTGCCGCGGACGCGGGCAACGCCGGCGCCGCCGGAACGATCACCTGCCCCGAGGTCGAGGGCGAACTCCCCGCCATCCCGGCCTCCGCGAAGGCCGAGGTCGACCGCAACCTCGCACTCCTCGACACCCAGATCCAGGAAGCCAACCAGCGCCTGATCGACACCGTCGGCCAGGGCGGCGCCAACTTCGTCAACAACGCCATCCTCGGCCCGCTGGAGGACAAGCGCGTCGCCACGCTCAACCGCATCGAGACCGCCATCGGCCGCGCCGCCGCCAAGCCCGAGGGCCTCGAAGCCCTCGCCCCCTGCCAGCTCAACCAGGGCGGCGCCGCGGGCGCCGGTGAGCAGGCGGGCGCCGGCGAGGAGGCCGGAGCCGAGGCCGGTGCGGGCGAGGGTGCCGCGGACGCGGGCAACGCCGGCGCCGCCGGGACCATCACCTGCCCCGAGGTCGAGGGCGAACTCCCCGCCATCCCGGCCTCCGCGAAGGCCGAGGTCGACCGCAACCTCGCACTCCTCGACACCCAGATCCAGGA
>NZ_JABXWI010000011.1:214288-424866 GCF_014930365.1 Streptomyces caniscabiei
AACTTCGTCAACAACGCCATCCTCGGCCCGCTGGAGGACAAGCGCGTCGCCACGCTCAACCGCATCGAGACCGCCATCGGCCGCGCCGCCGCCAAGCCCGAAGGCCTCGAAGCCCTCGCCCCCTGCCAGCTCAACCAGTAGTCGAGGGACCGGCGGAGCTCGCCGGTCGCATGAGGACCGGTCGAGCCGAGGGGCCGGTCCTGTCGGAGGGCCGGTCCTGCCGAAGGGCCGTCGAACCGAGGGGGCCCGTCGCGATGAGCCGTCCGCGACGGGCCCCCTCGGTCGGCGAGTGACCTCCTGCGCTCCTCGTGGGCGACAGGGGCCGTGTCCGCCCCGCGCGCCGGCCGGGGCGGGCATGGAAGACCTGGTTCCGGGTGGATCCCATGGAGGGGTCCGCCCGGAATTCGCGTACCGGCGCCAAATTCGTTAGACAGCCGAAGCGTTTCCGTCGATAATCGTTAGACATGGGAAAGACTTATGAGCGCATCGACGGCCGCCTGCGTACGTTCATCGAGGCACAGCCGCTGTTCTTCACCGCTTCGGCGCCCCTCGCCGGCGACGGCACGGTCAATCTCTCGCCCAAGGGCCTCAAGGGCTCGTTCGTCATCCTCGACGAACTGACGGTCGCCTACCTGGACTTCGCCGGGTCCCACGCGGAGACCATCGCGCATCTGCGCGAGAACGGCCGGATCACCCTGATGTGGTGCGCCTTCCAGGGCCCGCCCACCATCGTCCGCGTGCACGGCACGGGCGAGGCCGTCTTCCGCGACGACGACCGCTTCGCCGAACTCCTCGCCCGTTTCCCCGACATCGACCCCACCGCGCACGGCCTGCGTGCGATCATCGTGGTCCGCGCCCGCCAGATCCGCGACAGCTGCGGCTACGCCGTGCCGTTCATGGCGTACGAGGAGGAGCGCGACCTGCACGGCCGGCGCTTCGCGCGCGAGGACGACGCGTCGCTCAGCGCCTACTTCAGCTCCAAGGAACACATCGCGACCAGCATGGACGGCCTCCCGGGGCTGCCACTGCCGCTGCCGCCGTCCGCCGTCTGACGGCGTGGGACGCGGGCGCGCCCTCCGGTACGGATCGTTCCGCGCAACAGTTGTTCACACGGTTGAACACACGGCACTCGCTGCACGTACGTGTGGGCCAAGGGTCCAGCCCACCACGGAGGAACCGTGTCCACGATCGCCGGAGGTCGCGCCGCGCGCCGCCAGACGATGCGCCGCATCCGACCTCGCCGCTCCCCCGCAGTCCCGCTGCTGATCGTTTTCTTTGCGGGCGTGGCCGCGGTGGTGTGGCTGTGGTGGGACAACACGCCCTCCATCGCCGACCAGGGCAGCAAGATGGTCAACGCCGGCCGGATCACCGGTCTGCTCGGCGGCTACATGATGGCCCTGGTGGTCCTCCAGATGGCCCGGGTGCCCGCCCTGGAACGCCGGGTCGGCTCCGACCGGGTCGCCCGCTGGCACGCGATGACCGGCCGCTACACGCTCTGCCTGGTCGTCGCCCACGTCGTCCTCACGATGTACGGGTACGCGCTGCAGGCCGGTCTCACCCACACCGCGATCGTGCAGCAGACCATCGACTCCATCAACCAGCTGCCGGACATGGGCAAGGCCGCCATCGGCACCGGTCTGCTGGTGCTCATCGGGCTGATGTCGATCGGTCCGGTGCGCAAGCGGATCCCGTACGACTTCTGGTACCACACGCACCTGCTGACGTACGCGGCCACGTTCCTGACGTTCTGGCACCAGATCTCCACCGGCAACGAGTTCGCCGTCACGCCCGCCGCGAAGACCGGCTGGTACGCGCTGTACGGGTCGGTGACCGCGCTGGTGGTCTGGTACCGGATCATCACGCCGATCCGGCTCAACATGCGACACCGGCTGCGGGTCGAGGCGGTCATCGAGGAGTCGCCCGGCATCGTCTCCGTGCTGATGAGCGGGCGCAAGCTGCACCGGATGGGCGCGGAGGCCGGCCAGTTCTTCCGCTGGCGGTTCCTCGCCCCCGGCATGCGGTTCAGCTCGCACCCGTACTCGCTGTCGGCGGCTCCCCGCCCCAACATGCTGCGCATCACGGTCAAGGCGATCGGCGACCACAGCACGGCGCTGCGCGATCTGGAGCCCGGCACCCGGGTGTGGGCCGAGGGCCCGTACGGGGCGCTCACGGCCGGCAAGCGCAGCCGGGGCAAGGTGCTGCTGGTGGCCGGCGGGGTGGGCATCACCCCGATGAGAGCCCTGTTCGAGACGCTGCCCGGCGCGGCCGGTGACCTGACCCTGCTCTACCGGGCCAACACCACCCAGGACCTGGCGCTGTGGGACGAGTTGGCGCAGATCGCGGAGGAGCGCGGGGCGCGGCTGATGTACGCGGTGAACAGCCCGGACGGCGAGCGCCCGGACATCTCGCCGGACTCCCTGCGCCGCAAGATCCCGGACATCGAGAGCCACGACGTCTTCCTGTGCGGTCCGCCCGGTTTCGCCCAGGGCGTGTACGAGGCCCTGCGCGGCGCGGGTGTCCCGACCCGGCGCATCCACCACGAGTCGTTCGAGATGTGAGCGACGGGACCGCTCGTCACGGATCCCCACCCGGCCGACCGCTCCAGCCGTCGGTCACCACGACCTGCCCCACCCCGACTTCTGACCATGGTTTCCCGTGGGTTCGCCCCGGGTCTCCCCCGCGAGACTTCACACTTCAGGAGCTGAAGGAGCGATGAAGAAGAGCCACCCCATCCGGCGGACCCTGCTCGCCACCGCCGCCACCGTGTCCGGCATCGTGCTGCTGCTGTCGCTGAAGCCGGCCTCCGACCCGGCCGGTTCGGTACAGGCCGGAGCGGCAGGGGGCGCTCCTTCGGCACAGGGCGGGGTGGCGGCGGGCGCGCAGACCCTCACGGGCACCGCCGTCCAGACCGACTACGGGCCGGTCCAGGTCCGGATCACCGTCAACGGCGGCAAGATCACAGGCGCCGAGACCGTGCAGCAGCCCAGCGGGGGCCGCTCCACCCAGATCAGCGGCGACGCGATCCCCAAGCTCAACCAGGCGGCCGTGGCGGCCGGCAGCGCGGAGATCGACGCGGTCTCGGGCGCCACGTACACCAGCGCCGGCTACAAGGAGTCCCTCCAGTCCGCGCTCGACCAGGCCGGCAACGCGCAGGACTCCGGCGCCCAGGTGCTGACGGGGACCACCGTGCAGACCGACTACGGGCCGGTGCAGGTCAGGATCACGGTCAGTGGTGGGAAGATCACCAACGCTGAGGCGATCCAGGCCCCCAGCGGCGGTCGCTCCACCCAGATCACCGGCGACTCGGTGCCGAAGCTCAACCAGGCGGCCGTGGCGGCCGGCAGCGCGGAGATCGACGCGGTCTCGGGCGCCACCTACACCAGCGCCGGCTACAAGGAGTCCCTCCAGTCCGCGCTCGACCAGGCCGGCAACGCGCAGGGCTCCGGCTCCGACGTCGAGGCGGGCGGCTCGCAGGACGCGGGCGGCGGCGCCGAGGACGGCGGGGACTCCGGGGCCGGGGCGGGAGCCGGGGCCGGGCAGGTGACGGGCACCCAGGTGCTCACCGGTTCCGCCATCAAGACGGACTACGGGCCGGTGCAGGTCCGGGTCACGGTCACCGACGGGAAGATCACAGGCGCCGAGGCGCTGCAGCAGCCCACCGGCGGCCGTTCCACCCAGATCAGCGGTACCGCCATCCCGAAGCTCAACCAGAACGCCGTCTCGGCAGGGAGCGCTGACATCGATGCTGTCTCAGGCGCCACGTACACCAGCGGTGGCTACAAGCAGTCCCTCCAGTCCGCTCTGGACCAGGCCGGCTGATCCGGTGGCCGTACCCGCCGGGGCCGCGCCGTCGCCACTGCGGCACGTCGAGGAGGTCATGGGCACCGTCTTCTCCTTCGACGTCCGGGGAGGCGAGCCCGGGGCGGTCAAGGCCGCGCTGGAGGAGGCGGTGGCCGGACTCCACGCCGTGGACGAGGTGTTCAGCACCTACCGCGAGAACAGCCAGATCTCCCGGCTCGCCCGGGGCGAGGCGACGATCGAGGAGTGCGCTCCCGAGGTCGCCGAGGTGCTCGAACTGTGCGCGGAGGCCGAGCGGTCGAGCGACGGCTGGTTCAGCGCGACGTACGAGGGCCGCTTCGACCCGACCGGCCTGGTGAAGGGGTGGGCCACCGAGCGGGCCGCGCTGCGGCTGGTCGAGGCCGGCGCGGTCGGGGTGAGTGTGAACGGGGGTGGTGATGTGCAGCTGTGCGGTGTGCCCGGTCCGGACCGGCCGTGGCGTGTGGGTGTCGCGGATCCGCTCCGGCCCGGAGGGCTGGCGGCGGTCGTCACGGCCGCGGGCGCGGATCGCCTGGCCGTCGCCACGTCCGGTACGGCGGAGCGGGGCGCGCATATCGTCGACCCGCGCACGGGTAGGTCCGCCGTGACCGACCTGGTCTCGGTGACGGTCGTGGCCCCCCGCCTCACCTGGGCGGACTGCTGGGCCACCGCCGCGTTCGCCATGGGCTCCCGTGCGGGCCTCGCCTGGCTGGAGTCCCTGGAGGACGCGGAGGCCCTGCTGATCACGGCAGGCGACGAGGTCCGCTGCACGGGCGGGTTGGCGGCACGCCTGGGCTGAACGGGCCCGGGTCGAGAGGGGCGGGGTGGAGCCACTGGAAGCCACCGGTCGCCAAAGGGGCGCGGGGAACTGCGCGACCGGCCACGGACGACCCGCACCCGGCGTCCCCGCGAACCGCCCCTCCCCGTAGCCGCCCCCCGTCGGCTCAGTGCACGTGGCCGTTGCCGTTCTGGGCCAGCCGCAGCAGATGGTCCGCCAACGCCTGCCCGCCCACCGGATCCCGGCTGATCAGCAGCAACGTGTCGTCGCCCGCGATCGTGCCCAGGATGTCGTGGAGTTCCGCCTGGTCGATGGCCGAGGCGAGGAACTGGGCCGCGCCCGGCGGGGTGCGGAGCACGACCAGGTTCGCCGAGGCCTCCGCGGAGATCAGCAGCTCCGCGGAGAGCCGCCGCATCCGCTCCTCCTTGGCCGACTCACCCAGCGGCGCCCGGGGGGTCCGAAAACCCCCCTCGCTCGGCACCGCGTAGATCAGGTCGCCGTCGTTGTTGCGGATCTTCACCGCGTTCAGCTCGTCCAGGTCCCGGCTGAGTGTCGCCTGCGTGACGCTCAGCCCGTCGTCGGACAGCAGCTTCGCCAACTGGCTCTGCGACCGCACCGGTTGCCGGTTGAGGATGTCCACGATCCGCCGGTGGCGTGCGGTGCGGGTCTGCGGCACGGCGGGCCCCGCCTGGTCGTGCTCCTGCGCCTGGCTCATCGTCGTCTCATTCTCCGGCTCGTCCGTCCCCACTGGCTTCGTGCGCCGCCCGCGCCGCGTCGAGGATGCCGGGCAGCGCCTGGAGGAGGGCGTCCACCTCGGCGTCACCGATGTTGAGCGCGGGCATCAGCCGTACGACATCGGGGGCGGGCGCGTTCACCAGGAAACCGGCGTCCTGAGCGGCCTGTTGCGCCAGGGGCGCGAGCGGCTCGGTGAGCACGATACCCAGCAGGAGACCCGCGCCACGGACGTGGTCGATCATCGGGTCGCCGAGGGACTCGATTCCGTTCCGCAGCTTCTCGCTCTGCCGCTTGACGTTCTCCAGCAGCCCTTCGGCGCGGATGGTCTCCAGGACGGCGAGTCCGGCGGCGCACGCGACCGGGTTCCCTCCGAAGGTCGTGCCGTGCTGACCGGGCTGCAGGAGGTCCGCCGCCCGGCCGAAGGCGACCGTCGCGCCGAGCGGCAGTCCGCCGCCGAGGCCCTTGGCGAGGGTGACGACGTCCGGCAGGACGCCCTCATGGGCCTGGTACTCGAACCAGTGCCCGGTCCGGCCGACGCCGGTCTGCACCTCGTCGAGGACCAGCAGCGAGCCGGTGGCGGCCGTGATGGCCCGCGCGGCCTTCAGATAGCCGGCCGGCGGGACGACGACGCCCTTCTCGCCCTGGACGGGCTCGATGATGACGAGGGCGGTCGCCTCGGTCACGGCCGCGGCGAGGGCCTGCGCGTCGCCGTAGGGGACGTGGGTGACGTCACCGGGGAGCGGGTGGAAGCCGGTCTGCTTGCCGGGCTGGCCGGTGAGGGCGAGGGCGCCCATGGTCCGGCCGTGGAAGCCGCCCTCGGTGGCGACCATGTGGGTCCGCCCGGTCAGCCGGCCGATCTTGAACGCGCCCTCGTTGGCCTCGGCGCCGGAGTTGCAGAAGAAGACCTTGCCGTCGCGCCCGAAGTGCTCCAGGAGCCGTTCGGCGAGCGCGACGGGCGGCTCGGCGACGAACAGGTTGGAGACATGGCCGAGGGAGGCGATCTGGTTGCTGACGGCCTCGACGATCGCGGGGTGGGCGTGGCCGAGCGCGTTGACCGCGATGCCGCCGACGTAGTCGACGTACTCCGTGCCGTCGGCGTCCCACACCCTGGTGCCCGCACCGCGGACCAGGGAGAGGTTCGGGGTGCCGTAGTTGTTCATGAGCGAGCCCTGCCAGCGCTGGGTCAGCTCCTCGTTGGCGGTCATTCGGCGTCCCCCTCTTCCGCATCCGGCACGACCATCGTGCCGATGCCCTCGTCGGTGAAGATCTCCAGCAGGATCGAGTGCTGGACCCGGCCGTCGATGACGCGGGCGGTGTTGACGCCGCCCCGGACGGCATGCAGGCAGCCCTGCATCTTCGGCACCATGCCGGAGGACAACTCCGGCAGCAGCTTCTCCAGTTGGGAAGCCGTGAGGCGGCTGATCACCTCGTCGCTGTTCGGCCAGTCCTCGTAGAGGCCCTCGACGTCGGTGAGGACCATGAGGGTCTCGGCGCCCAGAGCAGCAGCGAGTGCCGCAGCCGCCGTATCAGCATTGACGTTGTAGACATGTCCGTCGTCCTGGCTACGGGCGATCGACGAGACGACCGGGATGCGGCCGTCGGCGAGCAGTGCCTCGATCGCGCCCGTGTCGATCGCGGTGATCTCGCCCACCCGCCCGATGTCGACCAACTCGCCGTCGATCTCGGGCTGGTGCTTGGTGGCGGTGATGGTGTGCGCGTCCTCGCCCGTGAGGCCCACGGCGAGCGGGCCGTGCTGGTTGAGCAGGCCGACCAGCTCGCGCTGCACCTGCCCGGCGAGCACCATGCGGACGACGTCCATCGCGTCCTCGGTGGTGACGCGCAGGCCGGCCTTGAACTCGCTGACGATGCCGTGCTTGTCGAGGGCGGCGCTGATCTGCGGGCCGCCGCCGTGCACGACGACGACGTTGAGCCCGGCGTGCCGCAGGAAGACGACATCCTGGGCGAAGGCGGCCTTCAGGTCCTCGTCGATCATGGCGTTGCCGCCGAACTTGATGACGACCGTCTTGCCGTTGTGGCGGGTCAGCCAGGGCAGCGCTTCGATGAGGATCTGGGCCTTGGGGAGGGCGGTGTGCTTCCGCGTGGTGCTCATGAGGAGTAGGCGCTGTTCTCGTGGACGTAGTCGGCGGTGAGGTCGTTGGTCCAGATCGTGGCGGTCTCGGACCCGGCGGCGAGGTCGGCGACGATGTGCACCTCGCGGTAGCGCATGTCGACGTTGTCGCGGTCCTCGCCCACGCCGCCGTTCTTGCAGACCCAGACGCCGTTGATGGCGACGTTGAGGCGGTCCGGCTCGAAGGCGGCGGACGTGGTGCCGATGGCGGACAGGACACGGCCCCAGTTGGGGTCCTCGCCGTGGATGGCGCACTTGAGGAGGTTGTTGCGGGCGATGGAGCGGCCCACCTCGACGGCGTCGTCCTCGGTCGCCGCGTTCACGACCTCGACCTTGATGTCCTTGCTGGCGCCCTCGGCGTCCCGGATGAGCTGCTGTCCGAGGTCGTCGCAGACGGCACGTACGGCCTCGGCGAACTCCGCGTGGTCGGGGACGACTTGGGAGGCCCCGGAGGCGAGCAGCAGCACGGTGTCGTTGGTGGACATGCAGCCGTCGGAGTCGACCCGGTCGAAGGTGGTCCGCGTGGCGGCCCGCAGCGCGCCGTCGAGCACCTCGCTCTCCAGGTCCGCGTCGGTGGTGAGCACGACGAGCATGGTGGCGAGGCCGGGCGCGAGCATGCCGGCGCCCTTCGCCATGCCGCCCACGGTCCAGCCGTCCTTGGTGACGACGGACGTCTTGTGCACGGTGTCGGTGGTCTTGATGGCGATGGCGGCCTTCTCGCCGCCGTGCTCGGAGAGCTGCGCGGCGGCCGTCTCCACGCCCGGCAGCAGCTTGTCCATCGGCAGGAGCACGCCGATGAGGCCGGTGGAGGCGACGGCGATCTCGCCGGCGCTGTGCCCGAGGACGTCCGCGACCTTCTCGGCGGTCGCGTGGGTGTCCTGGAAGCCCTTGGGGCCCGTACAGGCGTTGGCGCCACCGGAGTTGAGGACGACGGCGGAGACCCGGCCGCCCTTCAGCACCTGCTCGGACCAGAGGACCGGTGCGGCCTTCACGCGGTTGGAGGTGAAGACGCCGCCGGCGGCGAGGCGGGGCCCGGTGTTGACCACGAGGGCCAGGTCCGGGTTGCCGTTCTCCTTGATCCCGGCGGCGATGCCCGCCGCCGTGAATCCCTTGGCTGCCGTCACGCTCACGGTGCGACTCCGATCGTGGAAAGCCCCGTCGTCTCGTGGAGTCCGAGGGCGATGTTCATGCTCTGGATGGCGCCACCGGCGGTGCCCTTGGTGAGGTTGTCGATGGCGCTGATCGCGATGACGCGGCCCGCGGCCTCGTCGTACGCGACCTGGATCTGAACGGCGTTGGAACCGTGGACGGACGCCGTCGCCGGCCACTGTCCCTCGGGGAGCAGGTGGACGAAGGGCTCGTCGGCGAAGGCCTTCTCGTACGCGGCGCGCACGGTCTCGGCGGTGACGCCGGGCCTGGCCTTCGCGCTGCACGTGGCGAGGATGCCGCGGGGCATCGGTGCGAGGGTCGGTGTGAAGGACACGGTGACCGGTTCGCCCGCGACACCGCCGAGGTTCTGCATCACCTCGGGTGTGTGCCGGTGGCCGCCGCCGACGCCGTACGGGGTCATCGACCCCATGACCTCGCTGCCCAGCAGATGCGCCTTGGGCGCCTTGCCTGCGCCGGAGGTGCCGGAGGCGGCGACGATCACGGCCTCGTTCTCGGCGAGGCCCGCCGCGTACGCCGGGAACAGGGCCAGCGTGACGGCCGTGGGGTAGCAACCGGGTACCGCGATGCGCTTGGACCCCTCCAGCGCGGCGCGGGCACCCGGCAGTTCGGGGAGGCCGTAGGGCCAGGTCCCGGCGTGGGGCGAGCCGTAGAACCTCTCCCAGTCGGCCGCGTCCTTCAGCCGGAAGTCGGCGCCCATGTCGACCACGAGCACCTCCGGGCCGAGCTGCTCGGCCACGGCCGCGGACTGCCCGTGCGGCAGCGCGAGGAAGACCACGTCGTGGCCCGTGAGCACCTCGGCGGTCGTCTCCTGGAGCACCCGGTCGGCCAGCGGCAGCAGGTGCGGCTGCAACGAGCCCAGGCGCTGTCCCGCGTTGGAGTTGCCGGTCAGTGCACCGATCTCGACCTCGGGGTGGGCGAGCAGCAGGCGCAGCACTTCGCCGCCCGCATAACCACTCGCTCCCGCCACCGCCACACGTACCGCCATGGAACCCTCCTCTTGGATGGCATGACTATACGTTTCGCTGCACGTTTATGCAATCTTTGGTGGGGGACGAGGGCCTCTGTCGCCCAGCCGTGGTCTGCCGCGCGGGCGCATAGGATCGCCCGCATGGCGCTGCGACCCGTCCAAGTGAACATCAAGGCTCTCGACGCCGGGGCAGTCGGCCGGTTCTGGGCGGAGGCGCTCGGCTGGACCGCCTACAGCCCCGGCGTGACCACCTATGTCGGGCCCGCCGGCGGTCTCGTCTGGCCGGACCCGGTCGTGCTGGGTGTCGACGTCGTTCCCGTCCCGGAAGGCAAGACGGCGACGAAGAATCGTACGCACCTCGATCTCGCCACCACCTCCGAGGCACATCAGGCGGAGCTCGTCGCACGGCTCAGGGCGATCGGCGCGACGCCCGCCGACGTGGGCCAGGGCGACGTGCCGTGGACCGTGCTCGCCGACCCCGAGGGCAATGAGTTCTGTGTGCTGGAGCCCCGGGAGGTCTACCGGGACACCGGGCCCATCGCGGCGGTCGTCGTCGACTGCGCGGACCCTCGGGCCATGGCCCGGTTCTGGGGCGAGGCGACGGGCTGGGCCCCGCACGAGGTGACCGACGCGCAGGCCTCGCTGCGCTCGCCCGCGGGGGTCGGCCCCCACCTGGAGTTCCTCCGTACGGCCGACGCGGCGACCGTGCCGGACCGCGTCCACCTCGACCTGCTGCCGTCGCCCGGTGACGACAAGGCGGCGGAGGTGGCCCGGCTGCGTGCCCTCGGCGCCACCGACCTCGACATCGGCCAGGGCGACGTCCCGTGGACCTGCCTGACCGACCCGGAGGGCCACGAGTTCTGCGTCCTCGCGCCGTCCTGACGCGGAAGCCGGTCCCGCCCCCGGGCCGTCGCCCCGCCGCCCCCTCATCACCCCCTACCGGTCAGCTCCTCCATCACGTCCTCGAGTCACGCCCTCGATCAGCTTCGCCATCGCAGCGAGCGGCAGGGACGGATTGGCGGCCGCCGACTCCACCACCACGTCCGCCGGGTCGGAGAGCAGTTCGACGACGACCGTCGGTGGGAGGGCCGGGTGACCGGCGGCGAGGGGCCGGGCCCGTTCGTCCGCCAGGCACGGCAGGAGCGCGGCGGCCGTCGCCCGGGGGTGCCGGGCGATCTCCCGGAGCGCCTTGCGCACCGGCGGCCGGTGCCGGGCCACCCGCTCCAGGAACGCCCCGGTCGCGTCCGGGTTGGCCGCCGCGCCGGTGAGGACCCGGACGCCGTGCCGGTCGACCATGGCGTGCAGCCGGGCCTCGGAGAGACCGGGGTGCGCGGCGACGGCCGTGACCACCTTGGCGTCGGGATCGTCGGCCAGCGCGTCCCGGACACCGGCGGGCAGATCACGCCGTCTCGCCACCAGAGCGCGTACGCCGGAGCGCGGCGACCGGGGCAGCGCCTCGATCTCGGCGGCCGTGGCGGCGGCGATCCGCGGCAGCGGCACGGCACCGATCCGGGTGGTGGCGACCAGCTCCGTGAGGACGTCGAGCGGTACGCGCGGGTTGTGCGCGAGCGCGCGCCGCACATCGGGGGAGCTGTCGTGGGCCAGCGCACGGACCACGGTGTCGTCGATCGAGGGGTTCGCGGCGAGGTCGGCGCGCGCCCCTGGCGTGGGGTCCGCGGCGAGCCGGGCGTAAGCCTGCGGGGGCAGGCCGGGACGGGCGGCGACCGCCCAGCGCAGCAGCGCGGAGGGGTGGTCGGCGAAGTCCGCGACCGCCGCCGCCGGGGTGGCCGGGTTCTCCAGGGCCGCCCGCAGGATGTCGAGGGCGGTGGATTCGTGGGAGCCGTCGCAGGAGGCGCCCGGCCGCAGATCGCAGTCGAGCCGCGGGCAGTCGGGGGCGTGGGTGAAGGGCGGGTCCTCGCGGTCGCAGACCAGGCAGTGCCGGGCGGGAGGCACCTCGCCGCCGACGAGGGCGGCCAGCGCCTGCGGTGGCGTCGCCTCGTTGGCCGCCGCCGCGCGGCGGACCTCGGCGTGCGGGTGCGTGGCAAGGCGGGCGGCCATGTCCGGCCCGGCCCACAGGGCCAGCTCCGCGACGACGCGTACGTCCGGGTCCGCGGCGAGGGTTTCCACCACGTCCGGCGGCAGGCCCGGGCAGGCGGCCAGTCTCTCCCGGAGTTCGACGCCCTCGGAGGTGGCGAGGAGGCGAGCCCACGCCGGGTCGCCGACGCCTTCGTCCAGCAGGGCGAGGGCGACGCGTGGCCACGCCGTGGGATCGACGTCGGCGGCGGTCAGCGTGCCTCCGTACGCCAGGCGCACCCCGTTGCCCTCGTCCCGCGAGGCCAGCGTGATCGCCTGCGCCCGGTTGAGATCGTCGCGGCAGGCGAGTTCGTCGTCGATGTCGGCGTCCGCGAGCGCGAGGAGCCGGTCGATCAGCGCGACCGGCAGAGCCGGATTGGCGGCGAGCCCACGCAGAAGAGGATGCACGGGGAGCATCCTGCCCCGGCCCCCTGCCCCACGGCCCACGATTTTCACCGCGCGACCGTGGCCTGCGGCGACATCGCCCCGTCGGCCACGTCGGCCACGTCGGCATCGGCCGCCACCCGCGTCCGCGTCGGCTAACAGCTACATCAGCCGGTCACCCGCGTCGCGTCAGCCGTCGCACGCGTGTCGGTCGCGGCTCTCGTCCGTCAGCCGTCGCACGCGTCGGTCGCGGCCCTATCCGTCGGCCGCCGCGCCGGCCCGTGGCCACCGGCAGGCCCGGCCGGGAACTGGCCGAGCCCCCCTGCATCGGCGTCAGCCCGCGTCAACGTCGGCCGTCACCTACGTCAGCCGGTCACCCGCGTCGGCGTCGGCCCTCGTCCTCGTCCGTCCGCGCTAGTTCCGGTCGTCCGATCGGTCCGCTCGCTCGGCGTTGCGCTTCTTGATGCGGGCGCCCTCCTTGCGGACCTCGGCCTGGGTGGCGCGTTCCTTGCGCAGCCACTCAGGGCCGTCCTGCTTCAGGGCCTCGATCTGCTCGGTGGTGAGGGGCTCGGTGACTCCGCCGCGCGCGAGCCCGGCGATGGAGACGCCCAGCTTCTCGGCGACCACCGGGCGGGGGTGCGGGCCGTTGCGGCGCAGTTCCTCCAGCCAGGCAGGCGGGTCGGTCTGGAGCGCGCTCAGTTCGGCGCGCGAGACGACGCCCTCCTGGAACTCGGCGGGCGTGGCCTGGAGGTACACACCCAGCTTCTTCGCCGCGGTGGCGGGCTTCATGGTCTGGGCGGTCTGGTGCGACGTCATGGGGTCAAGGGTATCGAGCGCCTGCGCGACCGCCGACCACGCGGCTCCCCGCCGGTGGCGACCGGGCCCGTCCGGCCGCCCGTTAGCCTGGTGACGTGACAGGCTCGGAAGCATCCTCCTCGCTCCCCTCGTTCCGGCTCGCGTACGTGCCGGGGGTGACGCCCGCCAAGTGGGTGCGGATCTGGAACGAGCGGCTGCCCGACATCCCCCTGACCCTCCTCCAGGTGTCCGCCGCCGAGGCGTTCGGCGTGCTCCGGGACGGCGGTGCCGACGCCGGTTTCGTCCGGCTGCCGGTGGACGACGCCGATCTCAGCGCGATCCCCCTCTACACCGAGACCACGGTGGTCGTGGTCCCGAAGGACCATGTCGTCGCGGCGGTCGACGAGGTGACCACCGAGGATCTGGCGGACGAGGTCGTCCTGCACCCCCTGGACGACACCCTCGACTGGGAGCGCCCGCCGGGGGAACCGGCGTTCGAGCGCCCCGCCACCACGGCGGACGCGATCGAGCTGGTGGCGGCCGGGATCGGACTGCTCGTCGTCCCCCAGTCGCTGGCCCGGCTCCACCACCGCAAGGACCTCACCTACCGCCCGCTCACGGGCGCCCCCGAGTCCCGTGTCGCCCTGTCCTGGCCGCAGGACGCGACCACCGACATGGTCGAGGACTTCATCGGCATCGTCCGGGGCCGCACGGTCAACAGTTCACGGGGCCGCGCCAAGCCCGCGGAGGAGAAGAAGCCGCAGCAGAAGCCCAAGCGCACGGGCACGGGCAAGCCGGCCGCCCGCACCCCCCGGGGCGGCTCCTCCGGCGGCAGGAACCCCAAGAGCGGCGGCAGGCCCGGAAAGCCCCGCCGCCGCTCATAGATGGGCCGCAGGCCACACGCGGGGGGCGCGGGGAACTGCGCGACCAGCCCCCACACACCCGCACCCGGCTCACAAAGCCCGGCCCGCTCCCCCCGTCACCGCTTCTTGATCCTCAGGAACGTCACGGAGTTCGCCGGGAACGTGTAGCTGAACTTCCTGGCCACCCCGCTGAACGTGGACTTCACCGGCGCCACCGGCGTAGCCGTCTCCGTGTTCACCGCGTCCGGCGCGGCCGTCAGCGTGGTCACCCGCGCCTTGGAGCGCACCTTCGCGCCGCCGAGGTCGATGGCCGTGCGCGCGGCCACCCCTTGCGCGTTGACGACCTTCAGGATCAGGTCACCCGTCTTCGCGTCCCGCGTCACGACCTGCCGGAACGGCTCCGCCGGCTTGTCGTCGGTGAAGCTGCCCCACTCCTTGCCGTCCAGCAGCAGGGTCACCTTCCGGCCGCGCACCTCGACCTCGATGTCGTAGGTGCGGCCGGTCTCGATCGTGCCCGGCTTGGAGATCAGCGAGGACTTGCCGCCGTCGACGGCCTGCTCGACCGCGCTGGTGGTGTTGTTCCAGCCGCCGAGGTTCCACCAGTAGAAGTTGCCGGTGTCCTTGACGCCGAAGGCGACGAGGAAGCCCTCCTTGCCGGACTTCTTGGTGGCCTTCACCTTGAGGTCGTAGTCGTGCCAGGCGGTGTCACCGGCCGTGACCATGGTGTTCTCGGCGGCCACGTCGGTCTGCGCGTACTGGCCGTCCTGGACGCTCCAGCTGCCGCCGCCGGTGTGGGTCCACTTCGAGGCGTCACCACTGAAGTCGTCGCTGAGCAGGCTCGTACCGTCCTCGGCCGTGACCGTCACGTCGTCGTACGCCGCCGTCGTGGCCCACGTGGAGAGGCCCACGGCGCCGGTGATCGGGCCGGTCAGTGACGGGGTGCCGGTGGCCGTCGACGGCACCACACGGTCGCCGACGTTGTTCATGAAGAGCTTCTGCGTCTCGTAGCTGGCGGAGTTCCACGAGGCGTGGTTGTTGAACCAGATCATGTCGGGGCGCCACTGCACATAGTCCTCGTTGGCGAGGAGCGGCGCGTAGGAGGCCAGCTTCACGATGTCGGCGTTGCGCTCCAGGCCGGTCATGAACGCCGCCTCGGAGAGCGCGTTCTTGAAGGCGTTGCCCTGGGAGGCGTACTCGCCGAGGAAGACCTTCGGGCCCTTCCTGTCGTACGAGTCGTAGCGGTCGTTGTTCTGGAGGAACCACTGGGGGCTGTTGTAGTAGTGCTCGTCGACCATGTCGACGTTCGCCTCACGGTTCAGCTGCCACGCCGTGTCGAACGTGGTGCCCGTGTCGTCGGGGCCGGAGTTCGAGATCACCTTGATGTCCGGGTACTTCGCCTCGATGGCGGCCCGGAACTTCTGGAAGCGGGCGAAGAACTCGTTCGGCAGGTTCTCCTCGTTGCCGACGCCGAGGTGGGTGAGGTGGAAGGGCTTCGGGTGGCCCATCCGCGCCCGCTTCTTGCCCCACGTGCTGGTGACGGGCCCGTTGGCGAACTCGATGAGGTCGAGGGTGTCCTGGATGTGCCGCTGGAGCAGGGCCTCGTCGTCGACGGCCTTGTTCTGGCCGCAGCCGGTGACGAGGGCGGGCACCACGGGCAGCGGCATGGCGCCGATGTCCTCGGAGAACTGGAAGTACTCGTAGTAGCCGAGGCCGTAACTCTGGTTGTAGCCCCAGAAGTTGGCGTTGGTGGCGCGCTGCTCGACGGGGCCGATGGTGTCCTTCCACTGGTAGGAGCGCTTGCGCTCCCAGTTCGAGGCCTCGCTGTAGTCCTGCATGGACCCGGTGTTGACGAGGCAGCCGCCGGGGAAGCGGACGAAGCCCGGCTTCAGCGCGGCGATCTTCTCGGCGAGGTCCTTGCGCAAACCGTTCCGGTGGCCCTTGTAGGTGTCGCGGGGGAAGAGGGACACCTCGTCGAGGGCGACGGCGCCGGCGGAGGCGACGGTCAGACGGCCGTGGGAGCTGGTCCGTGTCGCCTTGAAGGAGACCCGGTACTTGGCCCAGCCGCCCTTGACCTTCACGCGGCGGGCCTCGGCGAGCGCGCCGTCGGCGTCCTGGAGGGTGACGGTCAGCGCCGTGCGGGAGTCGGCACGCGCCCACACCGAGAAGTCGTACTTCTTGCCCTCCTCGACGTGGACGCCGGTGTTGTAGCCCGCGTTGGTGACGGCCGAAGAGGCGCCCAGGGAGAGGTAGTTGCGGTTGCGCTCGTTGAGGCGGCCGGCATCGTTCACGACCTGTGCGGTGCCGTCCACGGTCCACGAGGTGAGCGGGGTGTAGGCACGGTTGTCGGCGGTCGAGTACTCGAAGGACCGGTTCTGCACGAGCTCGGCGTACAGACCGCCGTCGGCGGCCCGGTTGATGTCCTCGAAGAAGACGCCGTACATGGTGTCGTCGATCTTCGCGCCCTTGGCGGCCGGGTCGACGGTGATCGCGTAGTCGGTGACGTCCTCGGCGTGCGCGGGGGCCGGGACGGAGGCGGCGGCCACCAGGAAGGCGGTGGCGGTGAGGCCGAGTCTCCAACGGGTACGGCTACTGCGTGACATGGATACTCCGCGGCTCGGGGTGGGGGTCGTGAGGTGCAGGGAGTTACATGGACGGAAGGAAGTTGTTCGACGTGCTGAACAATGATCAGCACGTCGAACGGCAAGATAGGGAGGTGACCGAGACAGCGTCAACGGGTCGCACGGCACCGAAAGTGTCGGAAGTGATCGGAAGTGAAGGACGGATGAGCACTTTCCTGCCAGTTCCCGATGTCCTGGCGCATCTCGTCGGGGGATGGCGGGTCCTGCGGTCCGTGCGGGATCTCGCGAGCGGCGCGGAGGGGGAGTTCTCGGGGACGACCGATTTCAGCCCGCTGGACGACGGCGGGCTGCTGCACCGGGAAGCCGGAACTTTCGTCTGGCAGGACGTCCCGCGCCCCGCCGAACGCACCCTGCGCTTCCTCCCGGGCGCCGCGCCCGGCACGGCCGACGTCCGTTTCGCGGACGACCGCCCCTTCCACGACCTGGACCTGACCACCGGCCGGTGGCACACGGACCACCCCTGCGTCGCCGACCTCTACCGGGGCGAGTTCGAGGTGTACGACGAGGACCGCTGGCGGACGACCTGGCGGGTCGGCGGCCCCGCCAAGGATCTGCTCCTGGTCACCGACTACACCCGCGACCGGTCGGCCGGGGGCCCCGCTCCTACTGCGCGGCGCCCAGCCGCAGGTTCCAGCGGCCCGCGTGCCCCGCGACCGTGACCGTCGACAGGGGGCGGATGTCCATGTTCCAGTACGACGACGGCGGGGCCTTCAGCGCGTAGACCAGGGCGGCGCGCAGCACGGACGGCTCGGCCACCGCGACGACACGGCCGCCCTCCCCCACCGGACGGGTCTCCAGCCAGCCGCCTATGCGGGAGATGAACCCGATCAGCGACTCGCCGCCGTGCGGGGTGGCGTGCGGGTCGGCGAGCCAGGCGTCCACGGCCGAGGGCTCGCGCGCCATGGCCTCGCCCAGCGTGAAGCCGCGCCAGCGGCCCATGTCGCAGTCCCGCAGCGCGGGCTGGGCCAGCGGCGCGTAGCCGAGGGCGTCCCCGGTGGCCCGGCTGCGGGGCGTGGGTGAGCAGTAGCGCAGCTCGGCCGCCGCCAGCGGCACCAGCTCGTGGGCGGCGCGCTGCACTTCGTCCCAGCCGGCCTGGTCCAGCGGCCGGTCGTCCTCGAAACGCTCCGCGAGCAGCGAGGAGCAGCGCGCGGCGGCGACGAACGTGACCCGAAGATGCATGCGGCGATGGTGGAACGGGGTTCTCCGCAGGTCAAGAGGCGTTACTCAGGAGTTACCGGGGGTACCGCGTCCGGCACTCCGGGCACGCGGCGCCGCACCCTGCCCCTCACTCGAACACCAGAGCCATCCACTGGTCGGGCTTGGCGAGCGGCTCGAACCCGAGCTTCGCGTAGACGCCGTGCGCGTCGTGCGTGGCGAGCAGGACACGCCGCAGCCCGTACGCCCGGAGGTGCTCGCACACGGCCGCGACGAGCGCGGTGCCGAGCCCCTTCCCGCGCGCCGACGGGGCGACGTACACATCGCAGAGCCAGGCGAACGTGGCCCGGTCGGTCACCACCCGCGCGTACGCCACCTGCTCCCCCGAACCCACCTCGTACGCACCGAAGTTGAGCGATCCCCGGATCGCGCTCTCCTGCTTCTCGCGGGCGCGGCCGAGGGCCCAGTAGGCATCGGTGGACAGCCAGTGGTGGACCCGTCCGACATCGATGCGTCCGGGATCGTCGGAGATCTCGTAGCCCGTGGGCACGGCGGGGTTCGACTCGTCGCTCATGGCAGGACGTTCGCAGGCCGGGCGCCCCCTGTCGAACCGATTACGGCCTCCTCCAGGCGCCGTACCCCTTCCGCGATCTCGCCCGTGCCCGCGACCCCCGCGAAGCTCAACCGCAGGTGGCCGGCCGGGGGTTCGGCGCTGAAGTAGGGGCGCCCGGGGGTGACGGCGACACCCGCGCGGAGGGCGGCGGCGACCAGGGCGGGCTCGTCGGTGCCGTCAGGGAGGCGCAGCCAGAGGTGGTAGCCGCCGGAGGGGATGTGAGGCAGGGCGAGTGCGGGCAGGCGCGAGCGCAGCCCGGAGGTGAGGGCGTCCCGACGGAGCTTCAACTCCCGTGAGACGGCGCGGAGATGGCGGGGCCAGGCGGGCGAGCCGACGAGTTCGAGGGCGGCCTCCTGAAGGGGGCGCGGCACGAAGAAGGTGTCGACGACCTGGATGGCGCGCAGCCGCTCCAGGACCGGGCCCCGCGCGGCCAGGGCACCGACCCGGAAGCTGGGCGAGGTCGCCTTGGTCAGCGAGGAGACGTGCACGACCACGCCGTCGGAATCGTCGGCCACCAGGGGCCGCGGCAGGGGCCCCGCGTCCTCGTGCACGAGCCGGCGTACGAAGTCGTCCTCCACGACGAAGGCCCCCGCCGCACGGGCGATCCGCAGCACCTCGCCCCTGCGGTCGGCCGCCAGGACGGCGCCGGTGGGGTTCTGGAAGAGCGGCTGGCAGACGAAGACCCGGGCGCCGGACGCCTTGAACGCGTCGGCGAGGAGGGCGGGTCTGACGCCGTCCGCGTCCACCGGGACCGGCACGGGGCGCAGCCCGGCCGCCCGGGCGATCGCCAGCATGCCGGGGTAGGTGGGCGACTCGACGAGCACGGCCGCCCCGGGCGGGGCGAGAGCGCGCAGGGCGGTGGTCAGGGCGGACTGGCCGCCCGCCGCGACGATCACCTCGGCCGCGGTGATCGCCCCGCCGATGCTCCGCGCGAACCACTCGCGCAGCTCCGGCACCCCCTCGACCGGCGGCCGCGCCCACACCCCGGGCCGCCGCCCCGCCCGGGACAGGGCGGCGCCCATCGCCTGCTCCGGCTGGAGCGACGGGTGCAGATAGCCGCCGTTGAACTCGATGACACCGGGCGGCGGGGAGGCGAGCGAGACGAGGACCCCGGAAGCGTCCACCGTGCGGGGCGAGGGCTCGGCGCTGCCGTCCGCGCTCAGCGCGACCTCCTGCCAGGAGGTGTCCCCCACCGGTGCCGTACCGCTCTCGCGCGGGGCGGCCCGGAAGGCGCCCGCCCCCGGCCGGGTCACCACGAGCCCCTCGGCGGCCAGTTGCGCCAGCGCGCGCGACACGGTCACCGGGCTCACCCGGAACCGCTCGACGAGGGCCCGGCTCGACGGCAGCTTTCCACCGACCGAGTAGCGGTTGAGCTCCTTCCGTAGCTGTTCCGCCAGTTCCGCACCACTGCTACGCTCATGCATGAGAGTAGAGAGTAGCGCTACCACGGAGACATCAGTAGCGGTGGACGCCGGCCCATCCGTGGCGGGCGACACCGGCACCTCGGCAGCGGCGGGCACCGGCCGACGACGGGACACCGGGCCGCGCCCGGCCGCCCCGGCGAGCGGTGTCGCTGCCGGTGCCGACATCCGCGGCACCCGCAACTCCGGCGGCGGCACGCTCCTGGCGGCCCTCGGTGTCACCGCCTTCTCGCTCACCTTCCCCGCCACCGCCTGGGGCCTGGAGGGCTTCGGCCCCTGGTCGCTGGTCGCCGTGCGCAGCGCGCTGGCCGCCGTCCTCGCGGGGGTGTGTCTGCTGGTCCTGCGGGTGCCGCTGCCGGACCGTCGGCACTGGGCGGGGCTCGCGGTCGTGGCCGCCGGGGTCGTGCTGGGCTTCCCGCTGCTGACCACGCTCGCGCTGCGGACCTCCACCACCGCGCACGCGGCCGTCGTGGTCGGTCTGCTCCCGCTGACGACCGCCCTGTTCTCGGCTCTGCGCATGGGCACCCGCCCCTCACGCACCTTCTGGGCAGCCGCCCTCGCCGGAGCCGCCGCGGTGCTCGCGTTCACCGTGACGCAGAGCGGCGGCTCGCTCACCACGGCCGACCTCTACCTCTTCGGCGCGCTGCTGGTGTGCGCGGCCGGCTACACCGAGGGCGGCCGGCTGGCGCGGGTGATGCCCGGCTGGCAGGTCATCGGCTGGGCTCTGGTGCTCTGTCTGCCGCTGAGCGTGCCGGGCGCGCTGTTGGCCCTGTCGTACGAACCGGCGCGGCTGACCGCGCACAGCGTGGCCGGGCTGGTGTGGGTGGCGGCCGGATCCCAGTTCCTGGGGCTGGTCGTCTGGTACCGGGGCATGGCGGCGATCGGCATTCCCAAGGCCAGCCAGTTGCAGCTGGCGCAGCCGCTGCTCACACTGGTGTGGTCGGTGCTGCTCCTCGGCGAGCAGCTCACCCCGGCCGCGCCCCTGACGGCGGCCGCGGTACTGGTCTGCATCGCGGTCACCCAGCGCTCGTCCGCCTGAGCCCGTACGCGACCGGTGCAACCGGCGCCGCCCGCAATAGACTGCGGTCACGGACCGCCACTCCCGTGCGAGACGAGGAGGCCCCCGATGCAGGCAGCCAAAGGCGACACCCTGTTGGTGCACGGCAGGACCGTCGGGCACCACGACCGGACCGCGGAGGTCCTTGAGGTGCTCGGCCAGAACGGGAATCCGCCCTACCGGGTCCGGTTCGACGACGGGCACGAGGCGCTGATGTCCCCGGGCCCGGACACCGTCGTCCGCCACCTCGGGGACACCGAGTAGCGGGTCTCCGTCAGCGCGGTGGTTCCGCCGGCCGCTGGTAGTGGTCGGCGACCACGCGTGCCATCGCGCCGATCTTGTCCTGCTCGACCTCCCTGGCCGAGAAGAAGACGTGTCCGCGTGCCTCCGGGACGTCGCGGGCCAGAGTGAGGTGCCGGGAGAGTTCGGCCGGGTCCTGCCAGGCCGCGGGCTGGGCCGGGTCACCCGCCTTGTAGAGGGCCTCCCCGATGTACAGCCGCGTCCCGCTGCCCCGGGCGGTCTCCGCCCACCAGGGCAGCAGCTTGGCGTAGTCGGCGGCGGCGAAGCCGATGTTCCAGTACAGCTGCGGGACGATGTAGTCGATCCAGTTCTCCCGGACCCACTTCCGGGTGTCCGCGTGCAGGTCGTCGTAGGTCTGCACGCCCGCCCGGGTGTCCGAGCCCCGCTCGTCGGTCACCGCGTTGCGCCATACGCCGAAGGGGCTGATCCCGAACTGGGTGCCGGGGCGGATCGCCTTGATCTGGGCCGCCGTCTCGCGCACCAGCAGGTCGATGTTGTCGCGCCGCCAGGCCGCCCGGTTGGGGAAGCTCGCGCCGTACCGGTCGTAGGCCGCGTCGTCGTCGAAGACCTGGCCGGCCACCGGGTAGGGGTAGAAGTAGTCGTCGAAGTGCACGGCGTCCACGGCGTACTTGTGGACGGCGTCGAGCATGGCCTTCTCCACGAAGGCGCGGACGGCGGGGATGCCGGGGTTGTAGTAGAGCTTGCCGCCGTAGGGGACGACCCAGTCGGGGTGCTGCCGGGCCGGATGGGAGGCGACCAGCCGGCTCGGGTCGCTGTGGATCGCGACCCGGTACGGGTTGAACCAGGCGTGCAGTTCGAGCCCCCGGGCGTGCGCCTCCCGGACGGCCGTGCCCAGCGGGTCCCAGCCGGGGTCCTTGCCCTGGGTGCCGGTGAGGTACTGCGACCAGGGCTCGTACGGGGAGGGCCAGAGGGCATCGGCACTGGGGCGCACCTGGAAGAACACCGCGTTGAGGCGCCGGTCCACGGCGGTGTCGAGCCGGGCGAGGAGTTCGGCGCGCTGTTCGGCCGCCGTCAGTCCGGCCTTCGAGGGCCAGTCCCGGTTGAGGACGGTGGCCAGCCACATGCCGCGCAGCTCGCCCTCGCCCGCCCTGCGGCGCGGGCTCGGTTCGCCGCCGGCGATGGCGGTGCCCGCCGCCACCCCGCCCGCCGCCACGAGGGTCGCCGCCGCGGTCGCCCAGAAGGCCCGCCGTGACATCCGTGGCTTGCGATGCATTCCTCGTACCTCCGCCTACCGCGTGTCCGCCGTCGCGGACCGATCCCGGACCAGCCTTCCATGTGACACCCGGAATACTGATCAGTAGGCGTCGCGGGTAACGTGCAGGTTTGGCGCAGGCCTCCACCCGGGGTATCTGCCAGGCACGAGGACCATGGAAAGGCACGATGTGACGGACATCCCGGCGGGAGACATTGCACGCGTCGGAGTCGTGGGCTGCGGCCAGATGGGAGCGGGCATCGCCGAGGTGTGCGCCCGCGCCGGACTGGACGTCAAGGTCGCCGAGACCACCGGCGAAGCCCTGGAGATCGGCCGCACCCGGCTGTTCAACTCCCTTGCCAAGGCCGCCGAACGCGGCAAGATCACCGAGGCCGAGCGGGACGGGACCCAGGCGCGCCTGAGCTTCACCACCGATCTCGGCGAGTTCGCCGACCGTGACCTCGTCATCGAGGCGGTCGTGGAGAACGAGCAGGTGAAGACGGAGATCTTCCAGGTGCTCGACCAGGTGGTGACCCGCCCGGACGCGATCCTCGCCTCCAACACCTCCTCGATCCCGCTGGTGAAGCTCGCCGTCGCCACCTCGCGGCCGGACCATGTCATCGGTATCCACTTCTTCAACCCGGCCCCGGTGCAGCAGCTCGTCGAGCTGATCCCGGCGCTGACCACCTCCGAGGGCACGCTCAGCCGGGCGCAGCTGTTCGCCGAGAAGGTCCTCGGCAAGCACCCCGTGCGGGCCCAGGACCGCTCGGGCTTCGTCGTCAACGCGCTGCTGGTGCCGTACCTGCTCTCCGCGATCCGGATGTTCGAGTCGGGCATCGCGGGCCGCGAGGACATCGACAACGGCATGGAGCTGGGCTGCGCCCACCCGATGGGTCCGCTGAAGCTCTCCGACCTGATCGGTCTGGACACCATCGTCTCCATCGCCAACAGCATGTACGACGAGTACAAGGAGCCGCTGTACGCCGCTCCCCCGCTGCTCCAGCGCATGGTGGACGCGGGGCGGCTGGGCCGGAAGTCGGGGTCGGGCTTCTACGCGTACACCTGACCTCCCGGCGGTCCGACTACGCACCGTCAGTTCTCTCACGCGTACGGGCCCGGCACCCTCCTGGGTGCCGGGCCCGTCGTATTCACACACCGTGTGCGCGGCGGACACGCATATGCCCTTCGCACACTCTCCTCACGCGCCCACCAGGCGAGTTGACTTCACGTGCGCACGCAAGGGACGGGACGACTACAGAAAGGAGCGGACTCGTGGCCATCGACCCCGAGCATCCGGTGCACCACGGCGAACTCGCAGAGTTACGCCGCCGCCTGGATGTGGCGCACACACGCGTCGAAGGAGGGCTGACCCTGCTGAGCCACCGCGCCGAACAGAGCGCCAAGGAACTCGACGACCTCAACACGCGGGTCGTCACCCTGGAGCACGCCCGCTGGCCGCTGCCCGCGGTGGCGGCCCTCACCGCCCTGGGCGCCCTGGTGGTGTCCATCTGGCAGGCGCTGGGCCGTTAGGGTCCCTCGGGCGGGACGCGCGGGAATTCAGGGCTTGGTGTCCTGCCCGAGCCGCAGATGGTGCAGCAGGAGCAGGGCGGCCGCCATGTTGGCGGCCGGGACCTCGCCGCGGGCGACCATGTCGGGGACGAGCTTGAGGGGGACCCATTCCCTGCGGTCGGACTCGAAGTCGTCCACGGGGTGACCGACGTACGCGCCCTCGTCGGCCCAGTAGACGTGGTGCAGCGCGTCGGTGAGCCCGTTGGAGGGCTCGACGCTCATCAGGTGGTGCAGGGGTCCCGGCCGCCATCCGGTCTCCTCCTCCAGTTCGCGGGCGGCCGCCTCGGCGATGGCTTCGCCGTCCTCGACGACGCCCGCCGCGAGCTCCCAGCCCCAGCTGTCGGTGATGAAGCGGTGCCGCCACAGCAGCAGCACCTCGTTCGCCTCGTTGACCACGGTGGCCACGGCGACAGGCCGCAGCCGTATCAGGAAGTGATCGAGGTGCCGCCCGTCCGGCAACGCCACATCCGCGAGATTGACGCTGAACCAGCGGTTCGAGTACACAGTTTGTTCGCTCTGTTTCGTCCACTGCACGGTTCTGCCACCTTCCGCCGAGTAAGTGGCAATATCGCAGCAGTAGCTAGGTGACAGCAGGCGCACAGCCGGTGCACGGCCGCGCCCCCGGGACGGTGTCAGAGCGGTACGCGCAGTGCCCCGTCGATGAGTTCGGCGGCCTCGGAGGTCCCCGCGCAGCCGCTGCGCACGAGGTGCTCGCGTACCGCCCGGAGTCTGTCACGCAGGCGCATGGACTCCATTCCGCGCGCCCGCTCGGCCATCTCGACCGCGGTGGCCACCGCCTTGTCCGCGTTTCCCTGCCGCAGTTCGATCTGACTGAGCATCGCGAGCCGGTGCACCCGTCCCCGGTCGTGCGCCGGGGTGTCGACGGCCGCCGCCGCGTGCTCCGCCGCGGCCGTCAGGTCGCCGAGGCTGAGCAGCGCCTCCGCCACCTGTACGTTCACCAGACCGGGTTGGACATAGCCGGTCTCATCGGGTTCGTGCCCGCGCCGGATGCGGTCGGCGGCCTGCTCCGCCCGCCGGATGCAGGACAGCGCGCTCGTGCCGTCGCCGAGGTGCGCGTACGCCTTCGCCTGCATCGCGTACAGGTCGGAGGCGAGCGCCGGGGTGATGTGCGGGCCGGCCGTGCGCAGCGCGGCCTCGGCGAAGGCGACGGCCTGCCGGTGCTCCCGCATGAACAGCGACTGGTTGACGAGGAGCGCGATCACATAGGCCCCCAGCCCCCGGTCCCCGCTGGCCTTGGCCAGCCGCAGCGCCTGGTGGAAGTAGCGCTGGGCCAGGCCGTGGGCGTCGGAGTCGTACGCGCAGATCCCGGCGATCGCGACCAACCCGCCCGTCGCCCGGTGCAGTTGGCGGCCGGTGGCGTCGGTGTAGCTGCCCCGCAGCAGCGGCGCGGCCTCGGCGTTGAGGAACCCGACGATCCGGGTGCGGGTCGCGACGCCCCCGGCCTTGCGGTACATCTGCTCGTAGTGCGTCCGGGCCGCGCGCAGCATCTCGATGTCGGCCATGCTGACGCGATGCCGTCCGCCGCGGGAGACGTCGACGTCCTCCGGCGGGTTCTCCCACTCCCAGACGGGCATCACGGCGGGCGTCCCGGTGACGGCGGGGGCGCCGAGGACATGGGGTCGCTGTTGTTCGTCGGAGCGCCACAGCGCGGTGGCGCGCTCCACGAACCCGGAGAGCCCGGCGCCGTGCGGGGAGGCCGCCTCGCCCGGCACGCCGAGCCCGATGTCGTCGAGGGTGACGGTGCGGCGCAGCCGCCCGGCGAGCACCTCGCAGATCAGGTCGGGCACCTGTCCGCGCGGCCGCTGCCCCTTCAACCACCGCGCCACAGCGGTGTGTTCGTATCTCAGCGCCAGCCCCCGGGCCCGTCCCGCCTGATTGACGTGGGCGGCTAGACCGGCGTGGGAGATACCGGCCTCGTCGAGGATCGCGTCGAGCAGGGTGTTGGGCTGCATGGAGGCCCTCCGGTGGCTCGGTGCCGGCGCATCGCAGCGTAGCGCCTCCCTCTTCACACGGGGTGTGACGGGAACGCCCGAATTCGGGCTGTGTGCGCGCTGTCGCAGAGAGTTCCGGACAGGTTGACTGGGATCCCTCGCCAAGAGGCCGGCCGGGCCGCCGGCTCCCCCTCGTACAGTGCGGTGGCCCGTCCGGGCGCAACTGGGGCGACTACCGGGTGGGGACGACAGGCGGGTTGTCGACTGCGGGTACGTCGTGGCTGGTCGCGCCGTTCCCCGCGCCCCTGAGGGCAAGTGGACGTTCGTTGCGCAGCACCAGTATGGCGATGTCGTCCTTGGGTCTTCCTCCCGCGTGGCGGAGAAGTTGGGCGAAGACGGCCCGCAGAACGGACTGGGGGGAGATGGGGCGGCGCCGTACGGCTGCCGCCAGCGCGATCCCCAGAGGGAAGAAGCGGCCCTCGCTGTCCCTCGCGTCCTCCACGCCGTCCGTGTGGAGGAACAGGGCCTCGCCCGGGAGGAGTCGGCCGTAGGCCGTGGCCGGTAGTTCGGCGGGGAGCGGGAAAAGGCCGAGCGGGGGCAGCGGGTCGGCGCGGGTGAGGGGTGTCGCTCGGTCGACGCCGAGCAGGTAGGGCCAGGGGTGGCCGCAGTTGAGGGCGTGGAGTTCGCCGTCGGGGGTGATCTCCAGGAGGAGGACCGTGACGAAGTCCTCGGTGTCCTCGGCGCGGGCGCGGAGGTGCCGGGCGAGGGCACGGTCGAGGCGGGCGAGGACCCCGGCGAGGTCGGCCTCGTCGTGGACGGCCTCGCGGAAGCAGCCGAGGACGGCGGCGACGGTACCGACGGCGGCGAGGCCGTGACCGCGTACGTCGCCCATCACCACCCGTACACCGTGCTCGGTGGCGATCACCTCGTACAGGTCGCCGCCGACGGTCGCTCCCCGGTCGGCGGAGAGCTGGACGGCGGCGGTGGCTAGCCCGGCGATCCGTGCGGGCAGCGGCCTGAGCAGGACGCTCCGCGTGGCGCCCGCGACCGCGCGCGCCTGCCGCACTTCCCGCAGCATCACCCGCCTGACGTGCAGCATCAGCCCGGTGCCGACGGCGAGGCACACAGCGCCACCCGCCATCCGGGCACCGGCACGGACGGACCGCCGGCCGAGGAGCCCTCGCCCCCGGGACCATGTCCGGCGAGGAAGCCCAGCCCTGACTCGAATCATGCCGTTGGCCCCCCATCAGGCCCGGACAGCGCGTGAGGCCCAGAAAGGCCGGTCTGATTCTGTCCACAGCACGCCCGGATGGGGGCGATCACCCACCATTGTCACCCGAATGAGTGAGGTGACCACACGGGGGCCTTGAGGGGGCATCGGGGCCCGCCCCCATGGGGCGCGGGGAACTGCGCGGCCAGCCACGAACAACCCGCAGCCGCCGCACAACCGCAGTTCCCCACCCCTCAGGCGCCCTAGCTACGCAGCACCGCTCCCGTACGCTCGCCCGCGAGGGCGACCGCCGCGTCCCGGGCCGCCGACGCCTCGTCGACGGTCAGCGTGCGATCCGCGGCCCGGAAGCGCAGCGCGTACGCCAGCGACTTCCGCCCGTCGCCCAGCTGCTCCGCGTTCTCGTAGACGTCGAACAGCCGGATGCCCTCCAGGAGTTCACCGGCGCCCTCACGGAGCGCGGCCTCCACGTCGGCGTGCGGCACGAACGCGTCGACGACGAGCGCGACGTCCTGCGTGGCGACCGGGAACGTGGAGATGCTCGGCGCCTGCGGGGTGCCGTCCCCCACCTGCTCCAGGGCGTCCAGGTCGATCTCCATCGCGGCGGTCCGGGCCGGCAGTCCGAGCGCCTTGAGGACACGCGGGTGCAGCTCGCCGGCGTGGCCGACGACCCGCTCGGTGCCGTCGGCGACGACCACGAACTCGGCGCAGCGCCCGGGGTGCCAGGGACCGTACTGGCCCTTGCGGACGACCAGTTCGGCACCGGTCTCGCGGGCGACCGCGCGGCCGGCCTCGACGGTGTCGGCCCAGTCGGCGGGACGGCCCTTGCCCCACCAGCCGGCCTGCTCGCGGGCCCCGGCGACGACGACGGCGACGTGGCGCGGCTGCTCGGGCAGCGCGGCGTTCAGCGTCGCGATCTCCTCGTCGGTGGGCCGGCGGTCGACGGGCAGCGCGACGGCGACACGCTGCTCCGCGCGGGGGAGGAAGACCAGGCCGGTCTCGAACAGGGCGAGGTCGTGCGTGCCCCGGCCGTCGTTGCGCCGCAGCGCGGCCAGCAGACCCGGCAGCAGCGAGGTGCGGAGCGCGGGCTCCTCGTCGCTCAGCGGGTTGGTCAGCCGGACGACACGGCGGGCCGGGTCGTCCGCCTCCAGGCCGAGCTGGTCGAAGACCTGCTCGCCGATGAAGGGGTAGTTCGGCGCCTCGACGAATCCGGCGCCGGCCAGCGCCCGCCCGACCCGGCGGTGCAGTCGCTGCCGGTGGGTGAGGCCGCGCCCGGCCGGGGGCCTGGGCAGTGTGGAGGGCAGGTTCTCGTAGCCCTCCAGCCGGATGACCTCTTCGGCGAGGTCGTTCGGGTCGGTGAGGTCGGGCCGCCAGGACGGAACGGTGACGATCAGCTCGTCCGTCCCGTAGACGTCGCAGCCGACCTCCTGGAGGCGGCGTACGACGGTCTCGCGGCCGTACTCGACGCCCGCGACCTTGTCCGGGTGGTTCGCCGGGATCGTGATCGTGCGGGGTGCGGACGGGGCGATCACCTCGGTGACGCCCGCGTCGGCGGTGCCGCCCGCGAGGAGCACCAGCAGGTCGACGGTGCGCTGGGCGGCGGCGGCCGCGGCCAGCGGGTCGACGCCGCGCTCGAAGCGGCGGGACGCCTCCGACGACAGCTTGTGCCGGCGGGCGGTGCGCGCGATGGCGACCTGGTCGAAGTGGGCGGCCTCGATGACGACGTCGCTGGAGGCGTTCCCCCCGTTCTCGGCGGCGTCGTGGTCGGCGATCTCGGTGTCGGCGCCGCCCATGACACCGGCGAGGCCGATGGGTCCGCGCTCGTCGGTGATCACCAGGTCCTCGGCGTGCAGGGTGCGCGTGACACCGTCGAGGGTGACGATCTTCTCGCCCTCCTCGGCCCGGCGGACGCCGATCGTGCCCTGGACGAGGGAGCGGTCGTAGGCGTGCAGGGGCTGGCCCAGCTCCATCATCACGTAGTTGGTGATGTCGACGGCGAGGGAGATCGGGCGCATGCCGACCTTCTGCAGCCGGCGCTTGAGCCAGATCGGGGAGCGCGCCTCGGGGTCGAGACCGGTGACGGTACGGGCGGTGAAGCGGTCGCAGCCGAGCGGGTCGGAGACCTGGACGGGGTGGCCGAACGCGTTCGGGCCCGGTACGTCGAGGAGCGCCGGGTCGCGCAGCGGCAGGCCGTAGGCGATGGCGGTCTCGCGGGCGACTCCGCGGATCGACAGGCAGTAGCCGCGGTCGGGCGTGACGGCGATGTCGAGGACCTCGTCGACCAGCTCCAGCAGCTCGATCGCGTCCTTGCCGACCTCGGTCTCCGGCGGCAGCACGATGATGCCCTTGGTGCCGTCGTCGCCCATGCCCAGCTCGTCGCTGGAGCAGATCATGCCGTGGGAGTTGCGGCCGTAGGTCTTGCGCGCGGAGATGGCGAAGCCGCCGGGCAGTTCGGCGCCCGGGAGGACCACGACGACCTTGTCGCCGACGGCGAAGTTGCGGGCGCCGCAGACGATCTCCTGGGGCTCGCCGGTGCCGTTGGCCGTGCCGACGTCGACGGTGCAGAAGCGGATGGGCTTCTTGAACTCCGTCAGCTCCTCGATCGTCAGCACCTGACCGACGACGAGGGGGCCCTTGAGGCCGTCGCCGAGCTGCTCGACCGTCTCGACCTCCAGACCGGCCGAGATGAGCTTGGCCTGGACGTCACGACCGGTCTCGGTGGCCGGCAGGTCGACGTACTCCCGCAGCCAGGAAAGCGGGACCCGCATCAGATCTCCATCCCGAACGGCCGGGTGAACCGGACGTCACCCTCGACCATGTCTCGCATGTCTTCGACGTTGTGGCGGAACATCAGCATCCGCTCGATGCCGAACCCGAAGGCGAATCCGCTGTACTTCTCGGGGTCGACGCCGCAGGCGGTGAGCACCCGGGGGTTGACCATGCCGCAGCCGCCGAGCTCGATCCAGCCCTCGCTGGAGCAGGTGCGGCAGGGGTTGTCGGGGTTGCCGACGGAGGTGCCCTTGCAGACGTAGCAGAGCATGTCCATCTCGGCGGACGGCTCGGTGAACGGGAAGAAGTTCGGCCGGAGCCGGGTCTTCATGCCCTCGCCGAACAGCGACTGGACCATGTGGTCGAGGGTGCCCTTGAGGTCGGCCATGGTCAGGCCCTCGTCGACGGCGAGCAGCTCGACCTGGTGGAAGACCGGGGTGTGCGTGGCGTCCAGCTCGTCGGTGCGGTACACGCGGCCGGGGCAGATCACGTACACCGGCAGGTCGCGCTCCAGCAGGGAGCGGATCTGCACGGGCGAGGTGTGGGTGCGCAGCACGACGCCGGACTCGGTGCCGCCCTCGGGGCCCTGCACGAAGAAGGTGTCGGCCTCGCCGCGGGCCGGGTGGTCCGGGCCGATGTTGAGCGCGTCGAAGTTGAACCACTCGGCCTCGACCTGGGGGCCCTCGGCGACCTCGTAGCCCATGGCCACGAAGATGTCCTCGATGCGCTCCGAGAGCGTGGTGAGCGGGTGGCGGGCGCCGGCGGGTACGCGGTCGTAGGGCAGCGTGACGTCCACGGCCTCCTCGACCAGCACCCGGGCGTCGCGCTCGGCCTCCAGCTCGCTCTGGCGGGCGGCGAGGCCCTTGTTCACCGCGCCCCGGGCCTGTCCGACGAGCTTGCCCGCGGCGGCCTTGGCCTGCGGGGGCAGCGCGCCGATCTCGCGGTTGGCGAGGGCCAGCGGGGAGGTGCCCCCGGTGTGGGCGACCTTGGCCTCCTGGAGCGCGTCGAGGGAGTCCGCGGCGGCGAAGGCGGCGAGCGCCTCGTCCCGCATGCGCTCGATCTCTTCCGGTTTCAAGGCCTCGACCTCTACAGGGTCGTACGACTTATTCGGTGCCGACATCTCTTCCCGTGCTTCCGATTGGCTGGCGGATGGTCCCCGTACCGACTCGTGGACGGATCGTCACGGTTTTTGGGACACAAAGGTGCCAAAGGCCGAGTCTAACGGGGTGGAGGTGTTGCGAACGCGCCCGTGGTGCTCAGGCCAGGTAGGCCGGCGCCGCCACGGGCAACGTAAATCGGAACTCGGCGCCGCCGCCGTGGGCGCGTCCGACGGTGATGGTGCCGCCGTGGGCTTCGACGATGCCCTTGACGATGTACAGCCCGAGGCCGGTGCCACCGCGCTTGCTGCCCCGCCAGAAGCGGGTGAAGACGCGGTTCATGGACTCCTCCGGGATGCCACTGCCCTCGTCGCTCACCGTGACCGACGTGCCGGTGTCCTCCCCTTCGCGGGGGGACGCCGTGGGCGTGACGTCAATCGTGACGGTTCCCTCGCCGTGCCGCACCGCATTTTCGAGCAGGTTGCTCAGCACCTGGTCGATCTTGTCCGGGTCGGCCCACAGGGCGGGCAGCGGCTGCCCGATCCGCAGCAGGAACCGGTCGGCGGGCTGTCCGGCGGCGACGTAGGCCTGGATGTGCCGTCCGACGGCGGCGCCCATGTCGACGGGCTGCCGCCGCACCTCCAGCCGTCCCGAGTCGATCCGCGAGATGTCGAGCAGCTCGGCGATGAGCCGGGTGACCCGGTTGGCGTCGGCGTCGACGGTCTCCAGCATCAGCTTCTTCTGGTCGTCCGTGAACCGCTCCCACTTGGCGAGCAGCGTCGCGGTGAACCCCTTGACCGACGTCAGGGGGGAGCGCAGTTCGTGGGCCACGGTGGCGATCAGCTCCGCGTGACTGCGCTCGGTGCGGCGCCGGGCCTCGGTGTCGCGCAGCGAGACGACGACCCGGCGGACGGGCCCGGTCGGCTCCGTCCGGACGTAACGGGCCGATACGAGGATCTCGCGCGCCCCGGGCAGCAGCAGGTTCCGCTCGGGCTGCCCGACCCGGATGGCGAGCCCTCCGTACGGGTCGGTCAGCTGCCACCAGCGGCGGCCTTCGAGGTCTTCTAAGGGGAGGGCCCATTCGAGAGGGCGGCCGAGGGCGTCGGCGGCGGGGATCGCGGTGATCCGGGCGGCGGCGGCGTTGAAGCAGATCACGCGGCCGTTCTCGTCGGCCACGACCAGTCCGTCGGGGAGGTCGTCGGGGTCGATGCCCAGGTCGGCGAGGTCGCCCTGCCGGGCCGCGGATGTGGCGAGCACGTCCCGTGCCACCGGTGTGCCGCTCGTGCCGACCCTCATCCCCGTACCCCACCTCTCGCGTTGTGCAGTGGGCCCCCGAGCCCGTCACCCTACTAGCTGGGCGTGACGGTGCGGCACCCTCCGAAGGCGCGCTGTGCACGGGCGGACGCGTAGAGACATACGGCGGCGGCGGTCGCCAGGTTCAGGCTTTCCGCCTTTCCGTGGATCGGTACGCGCACGACGGCGTCGGCGAGCGCCCGGGTCTCCTCGGGCAGCCCCCAGGCCTCGTTGCCGAACACCCAGGCCGTGGGCCCGCCCATGGTGCCCTTGTCGAGTTCGTCGTCGAGGTCGTCCTGCCCCGCGCCGTCGGCGGCGAGGACACGTACGCCGATGCCCTTGAGCCCCGCGACGGCCTCTTCCACGGGCACCCCGACAGCCACCGGCAGATGGAAGAGCGAGCCGACGGAGGCGCGCACGGCCTTGGGGTTGTAGAGGTCCACGGAGGCGTCGGTGAGCACGACGGCTTCCGCGCCGGCGGCGTCGGCGCACCGCAGCACGGTGCCGGCGTTGCCGGGGTCGCGGACGTGGGCGAGTACGGCGACGAGCCTCGGGCGCGCGGCGAGGATCTCGTCGAAGGGGGTGTCGAGGAACCGGCAGATCCCGACGAGGCCCTGGGGGGTGACGGTGGTGGAGATGTCGGCGATCACTGCCTCGTCGGCGAGGTGGACGCGGGCGCCGGCGGTGCGGGCGTCCTGGACGACGTCGGCGTAGCGCTCCGCGGCGTCGACCGTGACGAACAGTTCGACCAAGGTGTCCGCGCGCCCGGTGGCCTCGCGGACAGCCTGCGGGCCCTCCGCGAGGAACAGCCGGTCCTTCCCCCGGAAGTTCCGCTTCGCCAGCCGGCGGGCCGCGGTGACGCGGGCGGACCGGGGGGAGATCAACTCGGGAACGGCGGGCATGGGTCACCTTTGGATCGGAGAGCTCGGGGGGGTTCGGTGCGTCAGCGAGTGCGGGTGCGTGGGGGCTGGTCGCGCAGTTCCCCGCGCCCCTGAAAAGCAGGGGCCTGGTCTTTCAGGGGCGCGGGGAACTGCGCGAGAACCCCCACGCACCCGCACCCGCACCCGCACCCGACAACGCACCCAAAAAAAACCCGGGCCCACAGGCATCTTGCACCTGCGGGCCCGGGTCATACGCGGCTCAGGCCAGCGCGAGCGTCACGCCGCCTTGGGCGCGTTCACGTCCGCCGGCAGCGCCTTCTGCGCGACCTCGACGAGCGCGGCGAACGCGGGGGCGTCGTTGACGGCCAGCTCGGCGAGGATCTTGCGGTCGACCTCGATGTTCGCGGCCTTCAGACCCTGGATGAGGCGGTTGTACGTCATGCCGTTCTGGCGGGCCGCAGCGTTGATGCGCTGGATCCACAGCTGACGGAAGTCGCCCTTGCGCTTCTTGCGGTCGTTGTAGTTGTAGACCAGCGAGTGGGTGACCTGCTCCTTGGCCTTGCGGTACAGGCGCGAACGCTGACCGCGGTAGCCGGAGGCCTGCTCGAGGATCGCCCGGCGCTTCTTGTGGGCGTTGACTGCCCGCTTGACGCGTGCCACTTGTTAACTCCTTGTAGCGGGGCCGTGGATGTCGTCACACGACCCGAAATCGATGGGGTCCCGGTCCTGACGTACGGCGCTCACGAGGGGCGCCGGGTACGTCACTTGCCGAGAAGCTTCTTGATCTTCGCGGCGTCGCCCGGGGCCATCTCGGCGTTGCCGGTGAGGCGACGCGTCACGCGGGACGACTTGTGCTCGAGCAGGTGGCGCTTGCCGGCGCGCTCACGGAGCACCTTGCCGGAGCCGGTGATCTTGAAGCGCTTGCTGGCACCGCTGTGCGACTTGTTCTTCGGCATAGCGCCGTTCTCTCCTCGTCAGTGGCGCTCCGGTGCCCGGTCGCTAAACCGGGCACGACGGAACGTCATTTCTTTCGGTTGGCACCCTGGACCGGTGTCCAGGGCTTCCCCCGGACTCGCGTCCCGGGGACTTACGCCT
Organism: Streptomyces caniscabiei; assembly: GCF_014930365.1. GTDB lineage: Bacteria > Actinomycetota > Actinomycetes > Streptomycetales > Streptomycetaceae > Streptomyces > Streptomyces caniscabiei. The sequence goes on from NZ_JABXWI010000011.1 coordinate 248,280, forward strand.
CGGCAGGCTCTTCGGCCGGCGCCTCGGCTTCGACGTGCTCCACGTCGGAGTGCTCGGCGTCGGCGGCGTTCTGCGACTTGCCGGGGTTGGCCTTCGCTTCCGCCTTCCGGGCTTCCTGCGCCTGACGGGCCTCGGCCATCGCCTCGGTCTTCTTCTTGTGCGGACCGAGGACCATGATCATGTTTCGGCCGTCCTGCTTCGGGTTCGACTCGACGAACCCGAGGTCCTCGACGTCCGACGCGAGACGCTGCAGCAGTCGGTAGCCCAGCTCGGGCCGGGACTGCTCGCGACCACGGAACATGATCGTGATCTTGACCTTGTCGCCCTGCTTGAGGAACCGGACGACGTGACCCTTCTTGGTGTCATAGTCGTGCGGGTCGATCTTCGGCCGGAGCTTCATCTCCTTGATGACCGTGTGCGCCTGGTTCTTGCGCGCCTCACGGGCCTTCATGGCCGACTCGTACTTGAACTTCCCGTAGTCCATGAGCTTGCAGACCGGCGGACGGGCGTTCGCGGCCACCTCGACCAGGTCGAGGTCGTACTCCTGCGCAAGCTCCAGGGCCTTGGCAAGCGGAACAATCCCGACCTGCTCGCCGCTGGGACCGACAAGTCGCACCTCGGGAACGCGAATCCGGTCGTTGATGCGGGGCTCGGCGCTGATGGATCCTCCTCGGTAGCACCACACGACGGTCTGGCGGACCGCCGCGTCATGTCTGGTTGACATCTGGACCAACCACCGGGAGCCACGAAAAATGCCCCGGACGGAACACAGGCGGGGCTCCATGAACTGCCGGAGCACCGCCGCGGGTGTGCCGCGGGGCGCAATATCGGACGACTCCACCGTCCGTACGGAACGGTGGGGGCCGTCTGACCGGGTGACCTGCCGTCCCGGAGGACAGTCAGGTGGGAGTGCGGAGCCTCCACTTGCGGGCCGGACACACAGGTGTCCAGCCGGTCGTTGACACCACCATACCGGGTCCAAACCTGACGTGCCAATCGAGCTGCGGCGACTCCCGCAGGCCGGGAGGCACGTGCCGGGGCCTATCGTGTGGGGCATGAGTGAGACCCCTCCTGAGAACCCCGACTTCGACTCGATGACCCGCGACATCGCCGAGGTCCCCGCGGTCGAGGTGATCGTGACGGTCGCCGTCAACCTGATGAGCGCCGCCGCGGTGAAGCTCGGTCTGACCGAGGAGGGCGACAAGTACAAGGACCTGGACGAGGCCCGCAAGCTGGTCAGCGCCCTCGCCGGTCTGCTGGACGCCTCCGCGACCGAGATCAGCTCCTTCCACGCGGCCCCGCTGCGAGACGGCCTGAAGTCGCTCCAGCTGGCGTTCCGCGAGGCGTCGCTCGTCCCGGACGAGCCGGGCCAGGGCCCGGGCGAGAAGTACACGGGCCCGATCTACGGCTAGGGCCCTTCCGACGGCTACGCCCGTACGTACAAGGGCTCGCCCGGTGATGTCGCCCCGGCCGGCAGCAGTGCCAGGTCGAGGCCGCGCACCAGGCGGGCCCTCAGTGTCTCGTCGGCGGCGAGGCGCCCGGCGACGGACCGCGCGGTCTCGGCCTGGGGCGCGGCCTCGTCGAGGACCAGGGCGAGGGTGCCGTCGGCCTGTCCGGGGCCGAGGTGGGCGCGGAGCACGGCCGGCTCGGCGGCGACGGCGGCGCGTACGGCGTCGAGGACGGCGGGGTCGGCGAGCGGGTCGGTGGTGGTGCGTCCCTCGGCGAGCGCGAGCAGGGCGCGGCCGGTCAGCTCGTAGGGGACGGGGCCGGCCAGGTCGAGCACGATCGTGTCGGCGTTCTCGTGCGCGGCGGCCTGAAGCGCCTGGTGCAGCGGTACGGCGACGGGGCGGGCGGCGGGGTCCCAGCGGGCGAGGCTCTCGGTGGAGGTGAAGGCGGGCAGGGCGGTGCGGCCGCCGGCCTTGAGGGTGGGGACGGCCATGTCGCTGGTCTTCTCCCGGCGCAGTCCGTTCTCATCCACCTCGACCTCCCCGAGCACGGCCACGACGGGCACGAGCAGCCGGGCGCCCCTGAGCGCTTCGAGGACGGGGCCCACGGCGGTGCGGTCGTCGGCCCAGGCGGCGAGCGCGGCACTCAGCCGGGGGTCGGCGGAGCCGTCGTCGTCGGAGAAGCCGGGGTCGGGAATGTTCTTGTTCGCCACGGTCGTCGACCCTATCGGGGGAAGTCTCCTGGGCGTTCGGCGGGCCGGAAACGTGTTCGTCACCTCGCTCACGGTTTTCTCAGCCGACCCTGACAACCATCTAACAATCGCCTAACCACACGCACAGCCCGGCACAGAAGCATCGCGGCATGTCCTCTCGCCGAGCCCGTCGCCGCGCCCGTACGTCCGGGCGCCGTCCGTTCCTCCCTCTCGCGCTCGCCTCCGTCGTCCTGGTGGGCGGCACGGCCGCGGGGACGGTGTTCGTGCGGGCCCAGGCACAGGACCGCGGCGCCTCGGCCGTATCGTCGTCGGGGCCGTCGGCACCCTCGTCGGTGGCCGCTGAGGAGGCTTCGGTGGAACCTGTGGCGGTGCCCGAGGTGGACCACGACGAACGGCTCGCGACGGCCCTGGCGGAGCTGCCCGTCGAGGACGGCGCGGCGGTGTCCGTGGCCGTGCTGGACGTGGCGTCCGGCGACTCGGCCGTGTACGGGGACGCCCGGTTCGACACCGCGAGCATCGTCAAGCTGGACATCCTGGCGGCGCTGCTGCTCCAGGCCGAGGACGCGGACCGGCGGCTCACCGCGCAGGAGCGGACGTACGCCTCGGCGATGATCCGCGACAGCGACAACGACTCCGCGACCGCGCTGTGGAAGGTCATCGGGCAGGCGGCCGGCCTGGACGCGGCGAACGAGCGGTTCGGGCTGACGGCGACCGAGGGCGGCGACGGGCTGTACTGGGGCCTCACCCTGACCACGGCGGCCGATCAACTCGCCCTGCTCCGGCAGGTGTTCGGGGACGACGACACCTCCGTACTGAGCGCGGACGCGCGGGCCTACGTCCAGGATCTGCTGGCGCGGATCGCCGAGGGCCAGGACTGGGGTGTCTCGGCCGCGGCGACGGGCGGAGCCGCGGGATCGGGCTTCGCCCTGAAGAACGGCTGGCTGCCCCGCACCGCCACCGGCCTGTGGGACATCAACAGTGTCGGCCGGGTCTCGGTGGACGGGCGCGCGTACCTGGTCGCCGTGGTGTCCGACGGCCACCCGACGAAGGCGAAGGGCATCGCGACGGTCGAGGCGGCGGCGAAGGCGGCGGTGTCGGTCTTCGCGGACACCGCGGGCACGGCGGGCACGGCGGGCACGGCGGGCACGGCGGACGCGGCGGACGCGGCGGGCACGGCGGACGCGGCGGACGCGGAGGACGCGACGGGTTCGGCGGAGGAGGCGGGTGCGGCTGAGGGGGCGGACGCCTCCGGAGGGGCGGATGCGGCGGCGCGGGTGGCCACCAGCTCGTAGGCGCGGGTGTCAGACGATGAACTCATCGGGGCGGCCACGGCCCCGCCCGCGCCAGATCACCACGGCGGTGATCAGCAGGAGCACGCCGAGGCCGCCCGCGGCGGGGGCCGTCCAGCCGGCCGTGGGGTCCTCCTCCTCGACCGGGTCCGGGCCGGAGCCGAAGTACTTGCCGCCGTGCGACGCGGCCTTGAGATCGTCGGGCTTCAGCTTGCCGCCCTCCGCGATGGCGGCGGCCGGGTCGACGAAGCCGAAGCCCCGGGAGTCGTCGCGACCGCCGACCGGCGCCTCGCGGGCGGTGTCCTCCAGGAGGCGTTTGACCTGGGCGGGGGTGAGGGCGGGGTGGGCCGCCCGGATGAGGGCGACGGCGCCGGAGACGAAGGCCGCGGCGGCGCTGGTGCCCCAGCCCTCGTAGTACTTGCGGTCGGGGTCGGCGATGACGACGTGCATGCCGGGGGCGCTGACGGTCGCGTACCAGCGGCGGGTGGAGAACGGGGCGCGGTCGCCGTCCTCGTCGACCGCGGTCACCGCTATCACGCCCGGGTAGGCCGCCGGGTAGGAGACGTGGTCGCCCTTCTCGCCGCCGTTGCCGGCCGAGGCGACGACGATCGAACCCTTCGCGAGGGCGTACTGGACGGCCGCGTCCTCGGAGGGCTCCGGGTGGGCGGACTCGGAGTCGTCGCCGAGGGAGAGGTTGATGACGTCGACGCCCTGGTCCGCGGCCCAGCGGATACCGTCGGCGAGGGCGTTGCCCCGGGTGTTGCGGGCCTTGGAGCGGGCCGAGTCGCCGTCCTCGAGGATGACGCGGACGGGGAGGATCCTGGCCTCGGGGGCGATGCCGAGGACGCCCTCGGAGCGGTTCACGCCGTGGCCGTGTCCGGCGATGATGCCGGCCATGGCGGTGCCGTGCCGCGCCCAGGAGCGATCGCCGCGCGAGGCCCCGAAGCCGACCATGTCCTTCGTCGGCAGCACGTTGCCTGCCAGGTCGGGGTGTTCGTCGTCGACGCCGGTGTCGAGCACGGCGACGGTGATCCCGGCGCCCTTCGTCGTACGCCACGCCTCCTGCGTACGCATCGCGTCCAGCGCCCACTGCTGGTCCCGGATGCCGTCGGCGTGCGCGGCGGTGGACGGCAGGAGGGCCAGGGAGGCGGCGAGGGGCACACTGAGCAGACCGCTCCGCAGACGCCGCCGGCGGTCGGCTCCGGAGGCACGCGGGGGGATGTCGGCGGGCGCTTGGGCGTCGTGCGTGACAGGAGCGGTGTGCGCGTGTCCGGCGTGCACGGAAGCGGCCGCCTCGGGCGGCCCGTCCGGGTGGGCGGGTGCGGTGGTCTCGGGTGCGTCGGCTTTCACGAGGGCTGCTCCGTGGCGGACGCGGCGGTCTTGCGCAGGCCGCGTTCGATGCGGTCGGCGAGGCCCTTCGCCTCGTGGCCGAGGCCCGACTGGGCGGGGGCGGTGGTGGCGCCGGGCTTCATCGCGTCCTCGGCGGCCTGCGGTTCGGTGACGGTGCGGCCGTCGGCGAAGCCGGAGACCGCGTAGACGACCACGGGCACGTCGGTGAGGACGGAGATCGTCCAGGAGGCCCGCTGGTCGTCGCCGAAGCCGGCGGCGACCGTCCCCTCGGCGGCGTACGGGCGGGGCATCGCGTCGGTCCGGCGGTCGAGGCCGTCCTGGGTGAAGCGGGCCCTGAGCGCGGTCATGGCGGCGGCGTCCGTCCTGGTGAACAGCAGGCCGACGGTGGTGACGTTGCTGCGGGTCGCGTCGGTGTAGGTGGCGCGCAGCAGCCGCAGGCAGCCGACCGGGGCGAGGGCCTTGCGCAGCAGCGGGTCGAAGGCGTCGGCGCAGCCGCTGTCGGGTGCGACGGCGATCCGGGTCCAGGTGCGGTCGGTGCCACCGGGTCCGGCTCCCTCGCCCTGGACGGTGGGCGGGAACAGGACGTCGACGGGCACGCCGTGCCACAGGTCGCCGGCCGCGGCGAAGGAGTTGCGGGAGTCGTCCGCGCCGGAGTCCCCGGTGAGCCAACTCCCGGCCGCCGCACCGCCGATGAGTCCGACGCCGAGCACGACGCACGCGGCCACGGCCGCCGCCCGCGCCTTGGTGGGCCGGGGTCTGCGCCGTCCGTCGTGCGGCTCGGGCGGCGTCCACGCGGACGTGTCCGGCTGCGCGAAGGTCACGAAGGGCCGTCCCTGGGACGTGCCGAGCACGCCGTCGATGGCCTCGGCCGAGCGCCGTGAGGGACCCGAGGGCGGCTGCCAGCCGCCGGGGCGCTCGGGGGTGAGGGGCCGCGGGCGGGGAGTCCCCTCGGGGCCGGCCTCCTCGGGCAGTGGACGTCGCAGGGGCGAGACCGGGGGCGGCACGGTGCCGCCGGACGCCGGTATGCGGTCGCGCGGTGTCGACGCCGCCGACGCCGAGGACCGTCCGGTCGGGCGGGGGGTCGCGTCGTGCGGGCCGGAGCCGGTGGGCCGGGACGCGTCGCCGCCGGGGGCCGGTCCGGCGGGACGTGGTGGTGCCCCGTCGGCGGAGCGTGCCGAGGAACCCGTGGGCCGGGGCGCGCGGTCGCCGAGGGGCGCGGCCGAGTCACCGGTCCGGGCACCCGGGGCCCGCGCGGCGGGTCCCGTACGCCGACCTGTGTCGTGCGCGGCGGGCGGGGCGTCGGGGAAGCGTGCCGAGGCCGGGGGCGGGGTGTCGTTCGCGCGCCGGGGGGCGGGCCGCTCGTCCGGGAAGCGGGCGGACGCCGTCGGCGGCTCGTCCGGGAAGCGGGCGGACGCCGTCGGCGGCTCGTCCGGGAAACGCGCCGACGCCACGGGCGGGACGTCAGGGAACCGGGTCGCGGACGGTGGCGGGGTGTTCAGATAGCGGGTCCAGGTCGCTCGTCGGTCGTCCGGGGAGGCGGCCGAGGCGGCGGGAGGAGTCTCCGGGCGACGGGCCGAGGTCCGGGGAGGCGCGTCCGGGAAGCGGGCGGAGGCCGCCGGGGGCGGGGGCGGGGTGGCGGAGGTGCCGGCGTTCTGGTTCGCGGCGCGCCGGAAGTCGGAGAAGCGCGGGTGTTCGGCGCGGCGCCCGCCCCCGCCGTCCACGACGGGACCACGGCCCGCGCTCTGCCCGAACGACTGGCCGGAACCCCGCGTGGGGCCACGCCCGTTGCCGCTCTGTCCCGCATCATGCCCGGGGCCACGACCGGCGGCCGTCTGCCCGGCACCCCGCGCGGGAGTCCGCTCCGTCGCCTCGCCCGAACCGCGCGCCGGATTGCGCCCGTTGGCCTGGCCGGAGCCGTGGGCGGGCCGCTGGGTGGTCGGCGGAGGGGTCGGCTGGGCGGCCGGCTGTCGGGAACCTCGCGAGGGGTCGGTGTGCCCGGCGACCGGGCCGGAAGCGCGGCCACGGGAGGACGCGGGTTCACCCCGACCACCGGAACTCCGGTTGTTCGCAGGGGTGTTCGGCGCGTCCGCGGCACCGGGACGCCGTACGTCCCGGGCCGCGCCCGGTGTCGGCGAGGGTGCCGTGGACGGGCGGGGCGGGGTGGTGGGTCGCGCGGGCGCACCGGCCTCCGGCGGACGCTGCGGGCGACGGGGCGCGGTGGGCCCGCCGGCCGAGGGCGCGCGATCGGGGCGGGGCGGCAGGGCCGAGGAACCGCCCCGGGGACCGGAACCGGGTGGGGCAAGCGGCCCCGGCGTCGTGGAGGCCGACCGGTCCGGACCAGCCGGCCGTGGGCCCGGGCCGCCACCGGCGGACGGCCGCGGACCCGGGCCGTCTGTCGTGTGCGGGCGCCTGCCCGGTGTCTCCCGGTCCGGCGCGGTGTCCCGGGACGGCGGCCGGGTCGGGTCCGCCGGGTGTGCGGTGTCGGCCGCCGGGGTGGTCGGGGGCGGGGTGTCCGTCGGGGTGCCCGGTGCCGGGGCCGACGGGTCCTGGCCCGGTGGTATGGAGGGGCGGGGTGGGACCGGGGGGCGTGGGGGAATGGAGGCGCGGCGCGCTTCCGTGCTCATGCACCCCCCGTTTCCTCGTCCGTGCAGACCCGGAGGTCGTCGTTTCCTGCCGACCCGAGGGTCGTCGTCCGTACGGACCGGGATCCCGAGGTCGTCCGGGTGGCCCGCCGCCCGTGGGGAGCGGCCGTCGCGCACAGCGGGGGTGTCGCTCGCCAGGCCCGCCGACACCTCGGGCAAGCCATACCCGTGGCAGCGGATCGGCATCCCCGTCGAGGTCGTCCCTGCGTGCGCGTCACTCTACGGGTTGGCCCCGGTCGAACGGGAACCAGTCCGCGGGACCGTGGCTTTAGCCCGGAACGTCCCCCTACCCTGCGGTAATCATGTCTGGCAGGCTTCGTGCATGACTGCGCGCGCCGCCGACCGGGCCCGGTACGACCGGGCCACAGCACATCTCGACGCCCCGCTGGCGATCGTCGACCTCGACGCCTTCGACGCCAACGCCGACGACCTCGTCCGCAGGGCCGGCGGCAAGCCGATCCGCGTCGCGAGCAAGTCCGTTCGCTGCCGGGCCCTGCTGGAGAGGGTCCTGGCCCGTGAGGGCTTCCGGGGCATCATGTCGTTCACGCTCGACGAGTCGCTGTGGCTGGCCCGTTCCGGGTTCGACGACGTCCTCCTCGCGTACCCGTCGGCCGACCACGAGGCCTTCGCCGAACTGGCGGGCGACCCCAAGCTCGCCGCGGCGGTGACCGTGATGGTCGACGACCCCGCCCAGCTCCAGCTGATCGACAACTCCCGCCGCGGCGGCACCGAAGTCGTCCGGGTCTGCCTGGAGTTGGACACCTCGCTGAAGCTGCTCGGCGGACGGGTGCGCGTCGGCGCGCGGCGCTCCCCCCTGCACTCCCCCGCGCAGGTCGCCGACATGGCGCGCGCCGTGGCCGAGCGCCCGGGGTTCAAGCTGGTGGGGATCATGGCGTACGAGGGTCACATCGCCGGTGTCGGCGACTCGGTGGCCGGCCGGCCGCTGCGGTCTCGGGCCGTGCGGATGATGCAGGCCACCGCGAAGAAGGAGCTGGCCGCGCGGCGGGCCGAAGTGGTGCGCGCCGTCCGGCGGGTGGCACCGGACCTGGAGTTCGTCAACGGCGGCGGCACGGGCAGTGTGCAGCACACGGCGGCCGAGGACGCGGTCACCGAGATCGGCGCCGGGTCCGGGCTGTACGTGCCGCGGCTCTTCGACAACTACACCTCGTTCACGGGGCGTCCGGCCGCGCTGTTCGCGATGCCCGTCGTACGGCGCCCCGGTGTCGGGGTCGTCACCGTCCTGGGCGGCGGCTATCCGGCCTCCGGCGCGCCGGGCCGCGACCGGCTGCCGGTGCCGTATCTGCCGGAGGGGCTGAAGTACGACCCGCAGGAGGGTCCCGGCGAGGTGCAGACCCCGCTGCTGGGCGCGCCCGCGGACGACCTCCTGCTCGGCGACAAGGTGTGGTTCCGGCACGCCAAGGCCGGTGAGCTGTGCGAGCGGTTCGACGTGCTGCACCTGGTGGAGGGCGACGAGGTGACGGCGACGGTGCCGACGTATCGCGGCGAGGGTCACACGTTCCTGTAGCGCGTTCCGGTAGCGCGGGTCACGAGGGGCCGAGGCTGCTGCCCACTCCCCCGCCCGTTTCGGAGTCCGTGTCGCCCGCCGGTCGGATGCCTTCGACGATCTCGTCGATGTCGTCGAGCGGCGGGCCCTCGGCGCCCGCGTCGAGGGCGAAGCGGACGAGGACCGGCGCCCCGGAGCCACTGCTGGAGGGGAAGACGAGGGACTGGACGTAGCCGCCGGAGCCTGCCCCCGTCGTCACCCGCCAGCGCACGTAGTAGCCGGCGCGGCCCGCGACGGCGACCGAACCGGAGCCGACGACCTCGTGGCCGGTGATGCCGTCGTACGGCTGCTGGTCCAGGCCGTTGCGGTCGAAGGCGTCCTTCGCGGCGTCCTCGACGTCGTTCTCGGCGAGGACCTTCGGGGAGGTCTCGTCGCTGCCGGTGACGGTGCGCGAGACGACGACGCCACCGCGGCACACACTGCCCTCGCCGGGGCAGTCGAAGGTGCCGTCCGTGACCAGGACGGCGTCGTCCTCACCGGAGCGGTCGCCGTTCTCCCAGCCGTCGGGGATCGGGAACGTGATGCCGTTGAGGTCGTCCACGACGAGTTTCGCGTCCCCGGAGGGGGACGGGCCGGCGGACTCGGTCGGGGCAGGGCTGTCCTTCCCGTCGGCCTCGGAGGTCGGGGACGCCGTGGTGGTCCGTGTCTCCCGGCCGGCGTCGCCGTCCTCGCCGAGCAGCAGGACACCGCCGGTGACCGCCCCGGCCACCAGGACGGCCCCGACGGCGGCCAGGGCCACGACCTTGGTGCGGCCGGGACCCCGGCGCGCGGGCGACCCGGGCTGGGGCAGCGGTGGCACGGGCTGTTCCGGCTGGCGCCGGTGGTCGGTCCACGTGGTCCCGTCCCACCAGCGTTCGGTGAGCGGGAAGGACGGGTCGCGGTACCAGCCGGGCGGCGGCGAACTGCTCATCCCGGCACTCTAATCACACCGGCGGGGTCGGTGTTCCGGTGGCCGGGAGGCGGCGCCCCGCGCGGGTCCGGGGGACAGCGCCCCGCGCGGGTCCGGGACGTACCACCCGAGCGGGGTGACGCAGGCGGACGTACCGCCTAGAGCGGGGTGACGTAGGCGCCCGAGATACCGCCGTCGACCAGGAAGTCGGTGGCGTTCACGAACGACGAGTCGTCGCTGGCGAGGAACGCGACGGCCGCCGCGATCTCGGTGGCCTCGGCGAACCGGCCGACCGGGATGTGCACGAGCCGGCGCGCGGCCCGCTCCGGGTCCTTGGCGAACAGTTCCTGGAGGAGGGGGGTGTTCACCGGCCCCGGGCAGAGCGCGTTGACGCGGATGCCCTCGCGGGCGAACTGCACACCCAGCTCCCGCGACATCGCCAGCACACCGCCCTTGGAGGCCGTGTAGGAGATCTGGGAGGTGGCGGCGCCCATCCGGGCCACGAAGGACGCGGTGTTGATGATCGAGCCCTTGCCCTGGCGGCGCATGTAGGGGATCGCGGCCTTGCAGCACAGGTAGACGGAGGTGAGGTTGACCTCCTGGACCCGCTTCCAGGCCTCCAGGCCGGTCTCCAGGATGGAGTCGTCGTCGGGCGGTGAGATGCCCGCGTTGTTGAAGGCGATGTCGACGCTGCCGTAGGTGTCGTAGGCGGTCTTGAAGAGCGCCTCGACCTGCTCGGGATCGGTGACGTCGACCTTCACGAAGATTCCGTCGACCTCCTCGGCGACCGCCTTGCCGCGTGCCTCGTCCACGTCGCCGCAGACGATGCGCGCGCCCTCGGAGGCGAGCCGGCGCGCGGCGGCCAGGCCGATGCCGCTGCCGGCGCCGGTGATGACGGCGGTGCGGCCGACCAGGCGGCGGCAGATGTTCTCAGGGGTCGTCGAGGTCACTGTGCGGAGCCTTCCGTGCTGATGAAGACGTTCTTGGTTTCGGTGAAGGCGGCGAGTGCGTCCGGGCCCAGCTCACGGCCGATGCCGGACTGCTTGAAGCCGCCGAAGGGGGTCCAGTAGCGGACGCTGGAATGGGAGTTGACGGACAGATTGCCCGCGCGGACGCCCTGGGAGACGCGCAGGGCGCGGCCGACGTCCCGGGTCCAGATGGAGCCGGAGAGGCCGTACGGGGTGTCGTTGGCGAGCCGGATCGCGTCCGCCTCGTCGGTGAAGGGCAGCAGGACGGCGACCGGGCCGAAGATCTCCTCGCGGGCGGCGGCGGAGTCGGGCAGTTCGCCGGTGAGGACGGTCGGCGGGAACCAGAAGCCGGGGCCCTCGGGGGCCTCGCCCCGCAGCGCGGAGGCGTCGTCGGGCACGAACGACCGTACGCGGTCCAGCTGTTGACGGGAGATCAGCGGGCCCATCTGGGTCTTCTCGTCGGCGGGGTCGCCCACTACCACGCCGGCCAACGACTCGGCGAGCAGGCTCTTGACCTCGTCGTACACGGACTCCTGGACCAGGACGCGGGTGCGGGCGCAGCAGTCCTGGCCGGCGTTGTCGAGGAAGGAGAACGGGTCGACGGCCGCCTTGAGGTCGGCGTCGGCGAAGACGATGTTGGGGCTCTTGCCGCCGAGTTCGAGGGTGACCTGCTTGACCTGGTCGGCGCAGAGTTCCATGACGCGCTTGCCGGTCCGGGTGGAGCCGGTGAACACGATCTTGGCGACGCCGGGGTGACGGACGAGGGCCTCGCCGGTGATGTCGCCGCGGCCGGGCAGCACTTGGAGGAGGTGTTCGGGGAGCCCGGCCTCCAGGGCGAGTTCGGCGAGGCGCAGCGCGGTGAGCGGGGTGGTCTCGGCGGGCTTGAGGATCACGGCGTTGCCGGCGGCGAGTGCGGGTGCGGTGCCCCAGGCGGCGATCGGCATGGGGAAGTTCCAGGGCGCGATCACGCCGACGACCCCGAGCGGTTCGAGGATCGTGACGTTCAGGCCGCCGGGCACCGGGATCTGCCGGCCGGAGAGCCGTTCGATCCCGCCGGCGGCGTAGTCGAGCAGGTCCCGGACGTTGCCCGCCTCCCAGCGGGCGTTGCCGAGGGTGTGTCCGGCCTCGCGGACCTCCAGCAGGGCCAGTTCCTCGATGTGGTCGTCGACGACGGCGGCGAAGCGGCGCAGCAGCCGGGCCCGGTCGGCGGGGGCGACGGCGGCCCAGGCGCGCTGTGCCTTCTCCGCCCGGCGCACGGCCGTGTCGACGTCCTGCTCGGCGGCGCCCGCGACGGCGGCGATCACCTCCTCCGTCGCCGGGTTGAGGACGTCCAGGATGTGGTGCTGGGACAAGGGGTGCCTCACAGACGTTCGAAGGAGCGGCGCAGCTCCCAGTCGGTCACGGCGGCGTCGAAGGCCGCCAGCTCGACGCGGGCCATGTTCAGGTAGTGCGCGACGACCTCGTCGCCGAAGGCGGCCTTGGCGATGGGGCTGTTCTCCCAGAGTTCGGCGGCCTCGCGCAGGGTGGTCGGCACGTGGTCGTACTCGGCGGCGTAGGCGTTGCCGGCACACACCTCCGGCAGTTCCAGCTTCTGCTCGATGCCGTACAGGCCGGCCGCGATCAGTCCGGAGACGGCGAGGTGCGGGTTGACGTCACCGCCGGGGAGCCGGTTCTCGAAGCGCATCGAGCGGCCGTGGCCGACGACCCTGAGGGCGCAGGTGCGGTTGTCGTAGCCCCAGGCCACGGCGGTCGGGGCGAAGGAGCCCGGCTGGAACCGCTTGTAGGAGTTGATGTTGGGGGCGTAGAGCAGCGAGAAGTCGCGCAGGGCGGCCAGCTGTCCGGCGAGGAAGTACCGCATGACCTGGGACATGTCCTGTCCGTCGGCCATGACGTTGGTGCCGTCGGCGTCCGCGAGGGAGAGGTGGATGTGGCAGGAGTTGCCCTCGCGCTCGTTGTACTTCGCCATGAAGGTGAGCGAGACGCCCTCCTGCGAGGCGATCTCCTTGGCACCGGTCTTGTAGATCGCGTGCTGGTCGCAGGTGACCAGGGCCTCGTCGTACTTGAAGGCGATCTCGTGCTGGCCGGGGTTGCACTCGCCCTTGGCGGACTCGACGGTCAGCCCGGCGGCCTCCATCTCGTTGCGGATGCGCCGCAGCAGGGGCTCGATGCGGCCGGTGCCGAGGACCGAGTAGTCGATGTTGTACTGGTTGGCCGGGGTCAGACCCTTGTAGCCGGCGTCCCAGGCCTGCTCGTAGGTGTCCTTGAAGACGATGAACTCCAGCTCGGTGCCGACGTTGGCCGTGTAGCCGAGTTCGGCGAGGCGCTCCAGCTGGCGGCGCAGGATCTGGCGGGGCGCGGCGACGACCGGTGAGCCGTCGTTCCAGGCGAGGTCGGCGATGAGCATGGCCGTGCCCTCGTTCCACGGCACCCGGCGCAGGGTCGACAGGTCGGGGTGCATGGCGAAGTCGCCGTAGCCCCGGTCCCAGGAGGACATCGCGTAGCCGTCGACGGTGTTCATCTCGGTGTCGACGGCGAGGAGGTAGTTGCAGCCCTCGGTGCCGTGGGCGAGTACATCGTCGAGGAAGAAGCGCGCGGCGAACCGCTTGCCCTGGAGGCGCCCTTGCATGTCGGGGAAGGCCAGGACGACAGTGTCGATCTCACCGCCCGCGACGAGGGTGTGGAGTTCCTCGACGGAGAGCGGGGGTGTGCGGTCTGCCACGGGAAAGCCTCCTAGAAGCTTCTTCGGCCACCCCGGAGCCATTCAGCCATCCGGGAGCCATAAGGTATTACCCGTAACCATTAGTTGGGAAGGGGGAACGGTCACATGTCGCGGACAGGGGCGGAACCGGAGACTCCGTGGGCCGACGACCGACTGGCGTCCGTCCTGCGTCCGGTCCGGGCGGGCAACGGCTTCGAGGAGGCGCTGGAGCAGATCCTCCAGGTGGTCCGGCTCGGCCTGGTGCCCGGCGGCGAACGGCTGCCTGCCGAGCGCGAGCTGGCGGAGCGGCTCGGCATCAGCCGGGTGACGCTGCGCGAGGTGCTGAAGGTGCTCCAGGACCAGGGCCTGATCGAGGCGCGCCGCGGGCGGTACGGCGGCACGTTCGTGCTGCCCCGCGTCGCCACGCCGGACGAGGACGAGCTGCGCCGACGCCTGAAGGGCATCGACGTCGAGGACACGCTGCGCTTCCGTGAGGTGCTGGAGGTGGGCGCGGCGGGGCTGTGCGCGGCGCACGGCCTGACCGGCGAGCAGGCGGAGCGGCTGCGCGGGGCGCTGGCGCGCACCCACAACGCGCCGCTCGCGGAGTACCGGCGGCTGGACACCCTGCTGCACCTCACCCTCGCCGAGCTGTCGGGCTCCCCCTCGCTGGCCGCCCAGTACGCGGGCGTACGCGCCGGGGTGAACGACCTGCTCGACTGCATCCCCCTGCTGGTGCGCAACCTGGAGCACTCGCAGCAGCAGCACACGGCCCTGGTGGAGGCCGTCCTCGACGAGGACGCCGAGGCGGCGCGGGAGATCATGCGGGAACACTGCTCGGGCACGGCGGCCCTGCTGCGCGGCTTCCTCGGATGAGCCGGATGAGCACGTATTTACGCTCGCTTAACGCAGGGGTATTGCTTTTCGGCCACCCACCCCACAAAGGTATGGATCCATTCCTTTGAGTGGGGAGAGTGCGCCATGTCCCTGAAAGCCACCGACACCGCCGACGCGGCGGACGACTATCTGGAGCGCCGGACGCTCCGCCGGGGCAGCGCCGGCTGGGTCCTGCTGACCGGCCTCGGCGTCGCCTATGTCGTCTCCGGCGACTTCTCCGGCTGGAACCTCGGCCTGGCGGAGGGCGGCTTCGGCGGTCTGGCGATCGCCACGGTGCTCATGGGCACCATGTACGCCTGTATGGTCTTCGCCCTCGCCGAGCTGTCCGCGATCCTGCCCACGGCGGGCGGCGGCTACGGCTTCGCACGCCGGGCGCTCGGCCCGTGGGGCGGCTTCCTGACCGGCACGGCGATCCTGATCGAGTACGTGCTCGCCCCCGCCGCGATCGTGATCTTCATCGGTGACTACGTCGAATCGCTGGGCCTGTTCGGTCTGGAGTCCGGCTGGCCGGTCTACCTCGTCTGCTTCGCGATCTTCATCGGCATCCACCTCTGGGGCGTCGGTGAGGCGCTGATCGCCAGCTTCGTCGTCACGGGCATCGCGGTCTTCGCCCTGATCGTGTTCGCCCTGGGCGCGCTGCCCGACTTCAGCGTCTCCGCGCTGGACGACATCCCGGTCGACTCCTCCGCGTTCGGCGCGAGTTCCTGGCTGCCCATGGGGCTGCTGGGCATCTGGGCGGCGTTCCCGTTCGGCATGTGGTTCTTCCTGGGCGTCGAGGGCGTGCCGCTGGCCGCCGAGGAGACCAGGGACCCGGCCCGTACGCTCCCCAAGGCCATCCGCTGGTCGATGGGCGTCCTGGTGGTGCTGGCGGTCATCACCTTCTTCGCCGCGGCCGGCGCGCGCGGCTCGAACGCCATCCAGGCGGCCGGCAATCCGCTGGTCGAGGCGCTCCAGCCGGACGGCAAGGCGACGGCGCTCAGCCGGTTCGTGAACTACGCCGGTCTGGCGGGCCTCGTGGCTTCCTTCTTCTCCCTGATCTACGCCGGCTCGCGCCAGCTCTTCGCGCTCTCCCGGGCCGGCTACCTGCCCCGCGTCCTGTCCCTCACCAGCGGTCGCAAGGCCCCCTACCTGGGACTGCTGGTGCCGGGCACGATCGGCTTCGCGCTGGCCGCGGCCACCGGGGACGGCGGCCGGATGCTGAACATCGCTGTCTTCGGCGCCACCATCAGCTATGCGCTGATGTCCCTCTCGCACATCGTGCTGCGCCGCCGCGAGCCGGGGCTGGAGCGGCCGTACCGCACGCCGGGCGGCGTGCTGACCTCCTCGGTCGCCCTCGTCCTCGCGTGCTCGGCGCTGGTGGCGACGTTCCTGGTGGACGTGACGGCGGCGCTCATCGCGCTCGGCGTGTACGCGGTCGCGGCGGCGTACTTCGGGTTCTACAGCCGCAAGCACCTGGTGGCGAAGGCGCCGGAGGAGGAATTCGCCGCGCTGGCCGCGGCCGAGGCAGAGTTGGCACGGGACTGAACGACCCGTTCCACGGGTTCCGTGGAACGGGACTTTCGTGACTTCCACACGTGAGGAGCATGTGTGACCAGGCCGTTGATCGGTGTGAGTACGTATCTGGAGTCGGGCGCGCGCTGGGGTGTCTGGGAGCTGGAGGCGGCCCTGCTGCCGGCCGGCTACCCCCGGCTCGTACAGGCGGCGGGCGGCATCGCCGCGATGCTGCCGCCGGACGACCCGTCGTACGCCACCGCGGCGGTCGCCCGTCTCGACGGCCTGGTCATCGCGGGCGGGCCCGATGTGGACCCCGCCCGCTACGGCGCCGAGCGCTCCCCGCGCTGCGGCCCGGCCGCGCCGGCACGCGACGCGTGGGAGCTGGCGCTGATCCGGGCGGCGCTGGACGCCGGGACGCCGCTGCTGGGCATCTGCCGGGGCATGCAACTGCTGAACGTCGCGCTCGGCGGCACGCTGATCCAGCACATCGACGACCACATGGCCGGGGTCGGCGTCTTCGGCCGCCACGCGGTGAAGCCGGTACCGGGCACGCGGTACGCCGACATCAACGCGGAGGAGGCCGACGTCCCGACCTACCACCACCAGGCCGTCGACCGCCTCGGCACGGGCCTCCTCCCCTCCGCGTACGCCTCCGACGGCACGGTCGAGGCGATCGAACTCGCCGACCCCGCGTGGGTGTTGGGCGTGCAGTGGCATCCCGAGATGGGCGAGGACGTGCGGGTGATGCGGGCGCTTGTGTGCGCGGCGGCGGTCTGAGTGTGAGGGGCGCCACATGGGTGGGGGGCGCCTCCTGAGGTGGGGGGGACGGCGATCTGGCGGCTGCGGGCCCGGTGGGGCTTCTCGCGCAGTTCCCCGCGCCCCTGAAAGACCAGGCCCCTGCGGGCCTGAAAGACCACAGCCCTGCGGGCCCGAAAAGCGCGGGGCGCAGCCCCTGCTTTTCAGGGGCGCGGGGAACTGCGCGAGAAGCCCCACCGGCCCGCGGCCGCGCAGCGAACCCCGGTCACCCCACCCCTCGCGTCAACCCCAACAGATCCCGCGCGGGCCCGGCCGGGCGGTGGCCTGTCGGCCAGACCGCTCGGAGGGCGCGCCGTAGGCGGACCCCGTTCACGGGGACGCGGACCAGGCGGCGGGCGGAGAGTTCCTCGCCGAGGGCGAGTTCGCTGAGTACCGCCGGGCCCGCGCCGCTCAGCGCGGAGGACTTGACCGCCGTCGTGGAGGACAGCTCGATGAGAGGGCGGGCGAGGCCCCCCAGGGCCGCTTCCAGGACCTGCCGGGTCCCCGACCCCTTCTCGCGCAGGATCAACGGCGTGGAGGCCAGCTCGGCCGCCTCCAGCGGCTTGCGGCGGCGCGCCCAGGGGTGGCTCGGCGCGGTCACCACGATCAGGTGGTCGTGCGCTATCACGGCCGCGTCCAGCCCGGCCGGCACGGTCGGCCCCTCGACGAACCCCAGGTCGGCCTCGTCCGCCAGCAACCGCTCCGCCACGACCGTCGAGTTGCCCGCGAGGAGCGACACCGCCGTGTCGGGCCGTTCGGCGCGCAGCGCGATGAGCCAGCCCGGCAGCAGATACTCGGCGATGGTCATGCTCGCGGCGACCCGGAGCCGCGAGTCACGCCGGTCCCGCAACGCCTGCGCGCCCACGTCGAACGCCTCGGCCGCCTCCACGATCCGCCGGGCCCAGTCCGTGACGAGCGCTCCCGCGTCGGTGAGCCGGGACCCGCGCGGCGACCGGTCCACCAGCGCGACCCCCAGCTGGCGTTCCATCGAGCGGATACGACTGCTCGCGGCGGGCTGGGTGATGCCCAGCTCCCGCGCCGCCCGCCCGAGCGAACCCAGCCGGGCCACGGCCAGCAGCAGTTCGAGCGCCCCGAGGTCCGGCACCCGGTGGGCCAGTCCGCCCCGCTCCCCGCTCGTCTCACTCATAACCCCAGCTTATGTCCCCATACAGCCGAACTCCCTGGTGGGCCCCGCCCGGCAGCGGGACGCTCGCAGCATGGCCACCGCAGTCCGCCCACCCCAGCCAGTCCTCGCTTCCACGCCGCCCTCCCACTCCCGCCCCCGCCCGTTCCCCGCGCTCCGCCACCTCGGTCCGAACTGGTACGCCCCGGTCATGGGCACCGCGATCGTGGCCTCCGCCGGTGCCGGGCTCCCCGTGGGCGTCCCGGGTCTGCGGACGGCCTGTGCGGCGGTGTGGGCGCTCGCGCTCGTCGCCCTGGTCGCCGTCCTCGGCGCCCGCGCCCTGCACTGGACCCACCACCGCGACCAGGCCCGCGCCGACCTCCTCGACCCGGCCGTGGCCCCCTTCCACGGCTGCCTCTCCATGGCCCTGCTGGCCGTCGGCGGCGGTGCCCTCGTCGTCGGCCGTGACTGGATCGGCGTGCGGGCGGCCGTCGCCCTGGACGTCGTGCTCTTCGGCGCCGGGACGGTCGCGGGCGTTCTCGCCGCCGTGGTCGTGCCGTATCTGATGATCGTCCGGCAGCGGATCGACGCGGAACGGGTCACCCCCGCCCTGCTGCTCCCCCTCGTCGCCCCGATGGTCTCCGCCGCGCTCGGTCCGCTGCTCGTGACGTATCTGCCGCCGGGGCAGGCCCGGCAGACGCTGCTGTTCGGCTGTCTCGCGCTGTTCGGGCTGAGCCTGCTGGCCACCCTGGTCGTGCTGCCGGCGGTGTGCGGCCGGCTCGTCGCGGCGGGGCCGTTGCCGCTCGCGCTCACACCGAGCCTGTTCCTGGTCCTGGGCCCGCTCGGGCAGTCGACCACCGCCGTCGGCAACCTCGCCGACGCGGCCCCCGGCGCCGTACCGGCCTCGTACGCGCACGCCTTCGCCCCGTTCGCCGTTCTCTACGGTGTGCCCGTCCTGGGCTTCGCGCTGTTCTGGCTCGCGCTCGCCGCCGCCCTGGTGGTCCGCGCCCGGCGGCGGGGGATGGGGTTCTCGATGGCCTGGTGGGCGTTCACCTTCCCGGTCGGCACCTGTGCGACGGGTGCGACGGGGCTGGCCCGGCACACGGGGCTCGTCGCCCTCGACGTCCTCGCCGTCGCGCTGTACGCGCTGCTGCTGACGGCCTGGGTCACCGCCGCCGTGTGCACCGCGCGCGGTCTGGTCAGCGGCGCGCTGCCCGCAGCGCCGCGTCCAGCACCCGCGGAGCCTCGGCCAGCGACGGCCCGTACCAGGTGAGGTGCCGGCCGCTGAGCAGCGCGCACGGCAGCCCGGGGAAGGCCTCGGGGCCGTCGTCGGCGGTGAAGCGGTACGGCTCGTCGGGCAGGACCACGACGTCGGGCGCGGCGGCCCGCAGCTCCTCCACGGGGACCCGGGGGTAGCGTTCGGCGTGCCCGGCGTACAGGTGGTCCACACCGAGCCGGGCGAGCACGTCACCGGCGAAGGTGTCCCGGCCGAGGACCATCCACGGCCGCCGCCAGACGGGCACGACGGCGGTCGTCCTACGGCCCGGCGTCAGCGGACCGTCGGCGGCGCCCGGCGGCCGGGACCACGCCGACTCCGCCTCGTCCAGCCAGCGCGGCCGGGAGCGGGCCCCGCAGGCGCGCAGCACCCGGTCCAGTTCGGCGCAGGCTCCCGGCACGTCCCGTACCTCGGTGACGAGGACCTCGACACCCGCCTCGCGCAGGGCGGCCAGGTCGGGCTCGCGGTTCTCCTCCTCGTTGGCGATGACCAGATCGGGGGCGAGCCGGACGATGTCGTCGGTCCTGGGGTTCTTGGTGCCGCCGATCCGCACCACGTCAAGATCACCCGGGTGGGCGCACCAGTCGGTGGCGCCGACCAGCACGCCGGGCAGCGAGACGGCGACGGCCTCCGTCAGGGACGGGACGAGGGAGACGACCCGGGGGAGGGAGCGCGGCACGACCTCACGCGCCCTTGCGGTGGCGGTCCTCCAGGGCCTCGATGTGGTCCGCGACCGCGACCACGATCACCCGGGTCTCGGGCTCGGTGGCCCGCCAGCGGTGCCGTACGCCACCGGACATGTACAGCGTGTCACCGCGTCCGAGGCGGTGGGCACGGCCCTCGGCCTCGACCTCGACGGCGCCGTCGACGACGTACATCAGCTCGTCGTTGCGGTGCTGGACCTCGCGGCCCTCGTCGTGGTCGCCGGTGAACTCCATGGCGTGCAACTGGTGGTGACCGCGCACCAGGGAGCGCGAGGAGGCGTCGGGGGGCGTGAAGCCGTCCTCGTCGGCGGCGCGCACGACGTCGACGCTGCACGCCGGGTCGGCCGCGGCGAGGAGTTCGACGGCGGTGGTGCCGAGGGCGTCCGCGATGCGTTCCAGGGAGGGCCTGCTGGGGCGGGCCCGTTCGTTCTCGACCTGGCTGAGGAAGGGGACCGACAGGCCGCTGCGCTCGGCCACGGCGGCGAGGGTGAGCTCCTGTGCCCGGCGCCGCCGCCGGACGGCCGCGCCCACCCGAAGGGGCTGTTCTTTGTGGTCGCCCATCGCTCCGGCTCCCTCCTTCGCTCGTCGGTCGGCTCGCGGACTCCCGTCGGGCGGGTCCGCGAACGCTCACTGGTCCGGGTACGGATGCCCACCCGTCCGGCACTCATCGGGCGCGCTTGTCCTGATGAGTTCTCTGCACCCTACGCATGTTCGGCAAACCGTTTCACGCGCCCGTCACATCCCTGTGAAACGGCAGGGGGTCCATGCTCACACTTCTCGCCAGCGCGGCCACCACCCCGCCTCCGTTCTCGCGGCCTCGTCGCACCGCCCGGCGAGGGTCGTCGCGGCCCCGGCGACCGCGCGGAGCACCCCCTCCGGCACACCGTGTCACCACGCCGCCGGTGCGGGTCCGCCGACCGCCGTAGCCGTCCCGCGCAGCCACGACATCGTCCCTGGCGCTCGGCGCGGCCGCTCGCCGTCCCGCCAAGTCAGGGACTGCGGAGAGGAGTTGGGGACGCGGGAGCGGCCCGCACCACCCGGCCGCCGAGCGGCGGAACCGGGTGGACGCGGACCGCCCCAGGGTTGTCCGGATCTTTCTCGTACGCCCGTACGCGAACCCCTTCGTACGTTCGGGCCGTCGCGACCTGCTACCTCACGGGGGCCATCTCGTCGACGATCCCCGGGTGCGCGTCGATCCACTTCTCGACGCCCTCGTCCTCCTGGCCCCGCCCGGCCTTCCGGACGGCCTGCTCCAGGCTCATCAGCTCGTCCGGGGTCATGTGCCAGTTCTTCAGCCAGCCGTTCAGCTCGGCGTACTTCTCGGGGAAGTCCCGGTGCGCGAGCGTACGGATCTGGTTGTTCGCGCCCCAGGTCTTCTCGGGGTCGGCGAGCCGCGTCAGGTCGTACGCGTCGTACGCCCAGTGCGGCGACCAGAGCACGACGGCGATCGGCTCCCTGTTCGCGTAGGCGCGGTCCAGCTCGGCGAGCATCGAACTCGTCCCGGCCTCGGTGAGCTTGAAGTCCGACAGCCCGTAGGCCGGCATGACGGTGTTCTCCAGGCGGACCATCTGACCGGTGCCGGGCTCGATGCCGACGATCCGGCCCTTGAACTCGTCCTTGTGCGCCCGCAGATCGTCCATCGTGCGCACACCCTTCACGTACGACGGGACGGCGATCTCCAGTGACGTCCTGTCGTACCAGGCGCCGAGGTCGACGAGATCGGCGCGGTACTTGTCCCAGTACGACTTCTGCGCCACCGGCAGCCAGGCGTCGAACTCGACGTCGACCTGCCCGGTGGACAGGCCCGTGTACAGCGGACCGATGTCGAGCTTGGTCTTCTTCGGCCGGTAGCCGCGCTTCTCCAGGACGTTCTCCCAGAGATGGGTGACGGCGACGCCCTCGTCCCACGCCGGGTAGCCGATGACCGGCGCGGCACCGGCCTGCCTGCCCCGCTCGTAGTGGGACCCGGCGACCGGGGCCAGCTTGTCGACGATCCCGGGGTTCTTCTTCAGCCAGGCCCGGACGCCGTCCTCCTGGTGCCCCTTGCCCGCGTCCTGGATCGCCCCTTCGAGGGAGGTGAGCTGGGCGTCGCCGAGCTCGAAGTCCTTCAGCCACCGGGCGACCTGGGGCTCGTCCTTCGCGAAGCCCTTCCGCCCGAGGGTGTGGATCCCGTCGCCCGCGCCGAAGGCGCCCTCGGGGTCCTTCAGCTTGGTCAGCTCGTACTTGTCGTACGCCCAGTGCGGCGACCAGAGCGTGACCGCGACGGGTTCCTTCTTCTGGTAGGCACGGTCCAGCTGGGCCAGCATCGCGGAGGTGTTGGACTTGACCAGCTGGTACTCGCCCTCGAGTCCGTACCTGTGCTGGACCTCGTCCTCGTAGAGCTTGGTCTCGCCCGCGCCGGGCTCGATGCCGTAGATCTTCCCCTTGAACAGGTCGGCCCTGCCCTTGAGGTCGTCGAGGGACTTCACGCCCTTGACGTAGGAGGGGACGGCGATCTCCAGCGAGGTCTTGTCGTACCAGCTGCCGTAGTCCTCCAGCCGGTCCTTGTACTTCGCCCAGTACGAGGCGTGCGTGGCCGGCAGCCAGGAGTTGGTCTGGATGTCGACGCTGCCCTGTGCCTGCCCGTTGTAGAGGGCGCCGACCTCCAGCGACCTGGTCTGCGGGGTGAAGCCGCGCCGCTGGAGGATCTCCTTCCAGAGGTAGGTGGAGGCGACGCCCTCGGGCCAGTCGATGTAGCCCATGCTGATGGGGCGGCCCTTGCCGACGTCCGAGGTCACCTCGGTGCCGTCGTCCGACCGGCCGAAGACGTTCAGACCGCCGGCGACCAGCGCGAGGACGACCACACCGACCATCGCGACGGGGGTGGCCGGCTTCCAGCGCAGGAAGCCGAGGCCGCCGACGGCCGTGTGCGCCTTGGCGAGGGCGCGGCGGCCGAGCGGCGACACGCGCTGGTTGAGGGCGCCGGTCATCCGGTCGAGGTAGATCGCGAGGACGACGACCGCGATACCGCCCTCGAAACCGAGGCCGACGTCCACGGAGCTGATGCCGTCGTACACGGTGGAGCCGAGTCCGCCGCCGCCGACCATGCCCGCGATGACGACCATCGACAGGGCCAGCATGATCACCTGGTTGACGCCCGCCATGATCGTGGGCAGCGCCAGCGGCAGCTGCACCCGCCACAGCGTGCGGCGCGGATGGGTGCCGAACGCCTCGGCCGCTTCGACGAGTTCGGCGTCGACCTGCCGGATGCCGAGTTCGGTGAGGCGTACGGCGGGCGGCATCGCGAAGACGATGGTGGCGACCATGCCGGGCACCGGGCCCACGCCGAAGAAGAAGATGCCCGGGATCAGATAGACCATCGCCGGCATCGTCTGCATGAAGTCGAGCGCGGGGCGGATCGCGCCGCTGACCGCGCGGCTGCGGGCCGCCCAGACACCGATCGGCACGGCGACGGCGAAGATGATCACACAGGAGACCAGCACCAGCGCGAGCGAGTTCATCGCCGGTTCCCACTGCTCGATCGAGTCGATGAGCGCCAGGCCCGCGAAGGCCAGCACACCGGGGAGCAGCCCGCGCAGCCAGACGGCGAGCACGGCGAGGATGCCGGCGAGCAGCAGGGGGTCGGGGGCGGTGAGCACCGCGTTCGCCGCGTCGTACATGGCCTCGACGACGACCTTGACGAGGTCGAAGAGCGGCCCGAGGTGGTCCCGCAGCCAGTCGACGCCGTGGGCGACCCAGTCGCCGAGGTGAACCCTAGGCACTGGCCTTCACCGCCCGTACGGCCTTGTCGCGCGGGGCGTCACAGGGCACGGGCGCGGCGCCCTGCGGGTCCGGCCGACCGTCCCGGTCGTACCGGCCGTCCCGGTCGCCGAGGAAGCCGATCAGGCGCCGCTGCGGCACCACGCCGACGAGGACGCCCTTCCCGTCGAGCACCGCGACCGGGTGGGACAGCCGGGCGCTGAGCGCGCAGAGGTCCGCGAACGGCATGTCGGGCGTCGCGGTCCCGCAGCCGCAGTCCGCCTCGTCGCCGCGCACGGCGGTGTCCATCACGGCTCGGGCGGTGAGCACCCGGGAGCGGTCGACGTCCTGGGTGAAGGAGGCCACGTAGTCGTCGGCGGGACGGATCAGGATGTCCTCGGCGGTGCCGGTCTGCACGATGCGGCCGTCGCGCATGACGGCGATGCGGTCGCCGAGACGCATGGCCTCGTTGAGGTCGTGCGTGATGAAGACGATGGTCTTCTTCAGGGTCTGCTGGAGCTCCAGCAGCTGGTCCTGCATGTCACGGCGGATCAGCGGGTCGAGCGCGCTGAACGACTCGTCCATCAGCAGCACGTCGGCGTCGGTGGCGAGCGCGCGGGCCAGGCCCACGCGCTGCTGCATCCCGCCGGACAGCTCGTCGGGCCAGGACTTCTCCCAGCCGGCCAGGCCACACAGGGCCAGCGCCTCGGTGGCGCGCCGCAGCCGTTCGGCGCGCGGCACCCCCTGGACCTCCAGGCCGTACGCGGCGTTCTCCAGGACGCTGCGGTGGGGGAAGAGCGCGAAGTGCTGGAAGACCATGCTGATGCCGGTGGCGCGCACCGCCCGCAGTTCGCGGTCGTCGATCGCGGTCAGGTCCCGTCCGCCGAAGCGGACGTGTCCCGCGGTGGGCTCCAGGAGCCCGTTGAGCATGCGCAGCAGTGTGGACTTGCCGGACCCGGACAGACCCATGACGACGAAGATCTCGCCCGGCTCCACAGTGAAGGAGGCGTCGATCACGGCGGCGGTGGTGCCCTCGGCTCGCAGTTCCTCGCGGTCGGCGCCGGCCCTCAGCCGGTCCACCGCGTCGTCGGGTCGTCTGCCGAACACCTTGAACAGGCCCTCGGCTTCGAGTCTGGATGACTCCCTGGCTGACACATGCACCTCTTGGTTCGCTACGAAACGGCCCGCCTCCCCCGCCCGCAGGCCGGCCGTGGAGCGCGGCGGGATCGGCCCGCCCGGCCCGTGGTGTCGACACCACGACCGGCGCTGCTCCGGGCCCGCGCCTGCCCCGGCCCTACCGGGCGAAACGCGACCGTGGCCCGCTTCACAGGGCATTCACCGCAGGCCAGGGGCGTTCACGGAACACCTCCACGGGGCGCACGCGCTGTCGCGAGGGGACACGCGGGCCGCCCCGCCGAGGGCCGCACGCCGGTACGGCGGAGCCCGTACGCCGGAGCCCGTGCGGCGGTACGGCGGGGCCCGTGCGCCGGTACGGACAGTGCCGCGCGCCGGTGCGGGGAGAGCCGCGCGCTGCTGCGTCGGCGGCCGGGTGTCCGTGGGGTACGGCATGATGCGGGACGTGACCCGACGCCTGATGCTTCTCGACACCGCCTCGTTGTACTTCCGCGCCTATTTCGGGGTGCCGGAATCCGTGAAGGCCCCGGACGGCACCCCGGTGAACGCCGTGCGCGGGCTGCTCGAATTCATCGACCGGCTGGTCAAGGACCACCGGCCGACGGACCTGGTGGCGTGCATGGACGCGGACTGGCGCCCGCAGTGGCGGGTCGACCTGATCCCCTCCTACAAGGCGCACCGCGTCGCCGAGGAGCACGAGGCCGGGCCGGACGAGGAGCAGGTGCCGGACACGCTCTCCCCGCAGGTACCGGTGATCGAGGCGGTGCTGGACGCGCTCGGCATCGCGCGCGTGGGCGTCGCCGGGTACGAGGCGGACGACGTGATCGGCACCTTCACGGCACGGGCGGAGGAGCCGGTCGACATCGTCACCGGCGACCGCGACCTGTACCAGCTGGTCGACGACGAGCGCGAGGTGCGGGTGCTGTACCCGCTGAAGGGCGTCGGCACCCTGCAGCTCACCGACGAGGCGTGGCTGCGCGAGAAGTACGGGGTGGTCGGGCGCGGGTACGCGGACCTGGCCCTGCTGCGCGGCGACCCGAGCGACGGCCTGCCGGGGGTGCCCGGCATCGGCGAGAAGACGGCGGCGAAGCTGCTCGACCAGTTCGGCGACCTGGCCGGGATCATGGCCGCCGTCGACGACCCGGCGGCGAAGCTGACCCCGTCGCAGCGCAAGAGGCTCGACGAGGCACGGGCCTATGTCGCGGTGGCGCCCAAGGTGGTGCTGGTGGCGGCGGACGTACCCTTGCCGCACGTCGACACGGCGCTCCCGCGCGCTCCGCGGGATCCGGCGGCGCTGGAGGCGCTCGCAGCGCGCTGGGGGCTCGGCGGATCGTTGCAGCGACTGCTGGCGACGCTCGGGACGTGATGAGGTACGCCCGGCGGAGGGGGCGTACGCCGGTGGGTGGGGTGACACTCGGTGGTGAGGGGTCTGAGGCGCGATTCACATCGTGAAGTCCTCGTCTTCGCTCCGAGCATGGGGTGTCGACAAGGGGGAGATGGTAACTTAGGCAAGCCTTAGCTAGGTATTTGGGAGGCCGTCATGGCAGAGCGTCCGGTACGCAGGACCCCGAAGCCCCACTCCGCGCGAGTCGTCCGCACCGAGCGGCTCACTCCGCACATGCAGCGCGTCGTACTCGGTGGCGACGGCCTCGCCGACTTCGCCCTGCGCGGCAGCACCGATCACTATGTGAAGCTCCTGTTCGGGCCCGAGGGCGTGACCTACCCGGAGCCCTTCGACATCGAGCGGATCCGCGCGGAGTTCCCCCGGGACCAGTGGCCGGTGACCCGGACGTACACCGTGCGCGCCTGGGACCCCGAACTGCGCGAGCTGACCATCGACTTCGTGCTCCACGGCGACGAGGGTATCGCCGGTCCCTGGGCCACCCGCGTCCAGCCGGGCGAGCTGGTCCGCTTCCTGGGCCCCGGCGGCGCGTACGCGCCCAACCCGGAGGCCGACTGGCATCTCCTGGTCGGTGACGAGTCCGCCCTACCGGCGATCGGCGCCTCGCTGGAGGCCCTTCCCGACGGCGCCCGCGCGCACGCGTTCGTCGAGGTCGCCGGCGCCGAGGAGGAGCAGAAGATCAACTCCGACGTGGAGGTGGTCTGGCTGCACCGCGGGGACCGACCCGTCGGCGCTGCCCTCGTCGAGGCCGTGCGCGCACTCAAGTTCCCCGAGGGCCGACTGCACGCCTTCGTCCACGGCGAGGCCGGCTTCGTCAAGGAGCTGCGCCGCCTGCTCCGCGTCGAACTCGCCGTCCCCCGCGAGGACTTGTCCGTCTCCGGCTACTGGCGCCTCGGCCACGACGAGGACGGCTGGCAGGCCGCGAAGAAGGATTGGAACGCCCGCGTGGAGTCCGAGCAGGAGAGCGCCGCGACGACGGCCTGATCCGGCGCCCCTGACACCGGGCGGGCACGCCCTGCCCGGACCGGCGCGCCGCCGGGTGCGCGCGTTCGGCCACGCCTGCCCGGACGGGGGCATGCGACTTCGCCAGGACGGCAAGGCGCGCGGCTTCATCAGGACGGCGAGGCGCGCGACTTCGCCAGGACGGCGAGGCGCGCGGCTTCGTCAGGACAAAGCGTGGCTCACCCGTTTGAATGAACACATGGCTGTTCGGCACCAGACGGCACGCCGCGGAGGCAAGGCCCAAGGAGCGACCAGGATCCGGGCCGGGACCGGAACCAGGGCCCGGGCCGCGACCGCCCTGGCCTCGCTCCTGGTCCTCGGCGGTGTCCCGTACGGCATCGGCACCGCCTCGGCCGCACCCCCGCCGCAGCCGCCGCCCCAGCTCACGCAGGAGGACGTCGACCGGGCCGTCGAGGCCGTCGACGGCATCGTCGAGCGCGGCATGGACCGCACCGGGGTGCCGGGGGTCGCGGTGGCCGTCGTCCACAAGGACCGGGTGGTCCATCTGGAGGGCTACGGCAAGCGGCACGTCGGCCAGGAGGCACCGGTCGATCCGGACACCGTGTTCCAGCTGGCGTCCCTGTCGAAGCCGCTGGCGTCGACCGTGGTCGCCGGGGCCGTCGGCGACAAGACCGTCGACTGGGACGACCCGGTGACCGAACACCTCCCCGGCTTCGCCCTCAAGGACCCGTGGGTGACCGACCACGTCACCGTGGCCGACCTCTTCTCCCACCGCAGCGGTCTGCCCGACCACGCCGGCGACCTCCTGGAGGACCTCGGCTACGACAGCGACTACATCGTCGACCGCCTCCGGCTGGAGCCCCTGACGCCGTTCCGCGCGAGCTACGCGTACACCAACTTCGGTCTGACGGCGGCGGGTGAGGCCGTCGCCGACGCCGCCGGCACCACCTGGGAGAAGCTCTCCGAGGACGTCCTCTACGAGCCGGCCGGCATGGACGCCACCAGCTCCCGCTTCAGCGACTACGAGGGCACGAACAACAAGGCGTTCGCCCACGTCGAGAAAGAGGGATCGGACGGCGGGGACCCCGCCGACTGGGAGGCGCGGTACGTCCGGGACGCCGATGCCCAGGCCCCGGCGGGCGGCGCCAGTTCCTCGGCCCGCGATCTCTCGCGCTGGCTGCGGCTCCAGCTCGCCGACGGCGAACTCGACGGCGACCGCGTGATCGCGGCCGACCCCCTCGAACGCACCCACCTCCCCGAGATCGTCTCGCAGCCGCCCCCCGCACCGGCGGGCCGCACCGGCTTCTACGGCCTCGGCTGGAACGTCTCCTACGACGACCTCGGCCGCCTCCGGCTGAGTCACACCGGCGCCTTCGCCCTCGGCGCCCACACCAACGTCACGATGCTCCCCGGCGAGCAGCTCGGCATCGTCGTCCTCACCAACGGCGCACCGGTCGGCCTCGCGGACGCCGTCGCCCTGGACTTCTTCGACACCGCCCAGCACGGCAAGCCGACCGAGGACTGGCTGGAACTGGCCGCCGGGATCTACGAGCACGAGGAGGACGAACTCCGCTCGCCCACGGACTACTCCGAGCCCCCGGACGACGCCTCCGACGCCCGCGCCGACTCCACCTACACCGGCACCTACGCCAACCCGTACTACGGCCCCCTCACGGTCACCGAGACGGGCGGCGACCTGACGCTGCGCCTCGGCCCGCGTCCCATGACGTTCCGTCTGACCCACTACGACGGCGACACCTTCTTCTACGAGACGGTGGGCGAGAACGCGACCGGCCCCTCCGGCGTGACCTTCAAGGGCGACGAGAACGGCCGGGCGACGTCGGTGACGATCGAGGCGCTCGACGCGAACGGCCTGGGAACGTTCAGACGTCCGTGAGCCGGTCCACCAGGCGTGCCAGCGCCTTCGCGAGCCTCTCCACCCCCGGGCCCGCCGCCCCGCCCGGCTCGGTCATGTAGACGTCCCGGCGGATCTCGATCATCAGCGCGGTCACCCTGGGGTCGTGCCCGTAGTACGTCAGGGGGACGTACGCGCCCCCGAACGGGCTGTCGACGCCCGTCCCACCGAACCCGGCGAACGCCTCCTCGGCGGCGGCGAGCAGTTCGGCCGGTGTGTGGAAGGGGTCGGTGCCCAGACAGACCGGCGGCCGGGGCCCGTCGCCGTGCAGCTCGTAGGGCAGAGGCTCGCTCGGGTAGGAGTGGACGTCGACGACCACCACCCGTCCCACGGCCGCCAGCCGGTCGGTGACGGCGTCGGTCATGGCGTCGGCGTACGGACGGAAGCAGCCGTCGACGAGCGACCGCGCGCTGCCGTCGAGGGGCAGCCCGTCGTGGCCGGCCGGACGCAGCACCTCCCCGTGCGTGGTCCTCGTGTAGACCACCCCCATGCCCACGGCCAGCATCTCCTCCCGCTCGTCCGGGAAGCGCTCGGGATCGACCACGAGCCGGGAGAGCCGGTTCACGAACCGCCACGGGCGCACGGCCGCCCGGCCGGCGGCCCGTTCGGCCATCTGGTCCGTGTACGCGTCGGTGATGTGGTCCAACTCCCGCTCCAGCGCGGCGTCGTCGAGCGCGATCCCGCTCCGCACGGCTGCCGGGATCACCCGCGAACTGTGCGGCACATGCAGCAGGACGGGCGACGCGGACGCGCCGGGAAGAAGCCGATGGGAGGGCGGTTCGGGCGACGGCGAAACGTCGTTCATCCGGAGGTTCCTCACCGGGGTCGTCGGAGGTCGGTCCCCGACCGTATCCCGGCGCGACGGGCGTGCTCCGGCCTCTTCGAGCATTGCCGTCGGCCTCCTCGGGCGCCGACCGTCGGCCTTCTCGAGATTGTCTCGGTCGCGCCTTGTCGCAACCACCCACCCCTGCCATGGTCGTGAGGATTTGGGCTCCCCCCGGACACGGTCGTGTGACCCGCGCGACACAGGCCTCCCCTAATTTCTGTCGCCCGACAGGAATTCGCGCCGCTCGTGCGCGAATGCTCGCGCCGCTTGTGCGAAAGCAGGTTGCCGCCATGACGAGCACTGCCCCCGACCTCCGTCCGGAGCCGCCCCACTCCCCCGACGACCGCTCGCTGACCGAGTTCGGCTACCCCCAGGAGCTGCACCGCAGCCTGAGCAGATACGCCTCGTTCGCCGCCGGTTTCTCCTTCATCTCGGTCCTCACGACCGTCTTCCAGTTCTTCGCCTTCGGCTACGCGTTCGGCGGCCCGGTCTTCTTCTGGACCTGGCCCGCCGTATTCGTCGGTCAATTGCTGGTGGCCGCCTGCTTCGCCGAACTCGCGGCGCGCTACCCGATATCGGGCTCGATCTACCAGTGGTCCACCCGCCTGTCGAACCGGACCTTCGGCTGGTTCGCCGGCTGGATCATGGTGATCGGGCAGATCGTGGTGGTCGCGGCGGCCGCGCTCGCGCTCCAGATGGTGCTGCCGGCGATCTGGTCGGGCTTCCAGCTCGTGGGCGGCGACCCGACGCCCACCTCGCCGACGGGCGCGGCGAACGCGGCCGTCCTGGGCGTGCTCCTGCTGGTGCTCACGACGTTCGTGAACGTCCTGGACAACCGGGTACTGTCCGTGGTCAACCGGGTGGGCGTGACCGCCGAGATCATCGGCGCCGTCCTGATCGTCGTCCTGCTGTTCACCCACTCCGAACGCTCCCCCGGCATCACGTTCCACATGGCCGAGGGCAGTACCGATCTGCTGGGTGCCCTGCTGGTGGGCTCGTTCATGGCGGCGTACGTGATGATCGGCTTCGACAGCGCGGGCGAGATGAGCGAGGAGACCCGCCATCCGCGCCGGACCGCACCCCGCACGATCCTCACGGCCCTCGGCGCGGCCGGTCTGCTCGGCGGTCTGCTCGTCCTCGGCGGTCTGCTCGCCGCGCCGAGCCTGACCGACGGCAGGCTGGGCGTGGACGGCCTGAGTTATGTGCTGACCAGCAGCCTCGGTGACGGGGTGGGCCGCTTCCTGCTCGCCGACGTGGTGGTGGCGATCACCGTGGCCACGCTCGCGATCCAGACGTCGGCCTGCCGCATGCTCTTCTCGATGGCCCGCGACGGTCAACTCCCCTTCGCCGGGCGGCTCGCCAAGGTCAACCCGCGCACCGGCATGCCCACCGCCCCCGCCCTGGTCGTCGGCGTCCTCGCGGCCGCCCTGCTGCTCCTCAACTTCGCCTCGCCGGAGGCGTTCCTGGCCATCGGCACCACCTGCATCGTGATGCTGTACCTGGCGTACGCGATGGTCACCGGCCCGCTGCTGATACGGCGTCTGAAGGGCGGGTTCCCCTCGGCCGGCACCGACGAGACCGGCGAGCCCCTCTTCTCCCTGGGCCGCTGGGGCGTCCCCGTCAACGCCCTCGCCCTGCTCTACGGCCTCTTCATGACCGTCAACCTGGCCTGGCCCCGAGCAGCCGTCTACGACCCGGCCGGCGGCCACTGGTGGTTCCAGTGGTTCACCGTGCTGTTCCTCCTGGTCACCGTCACCGCGGGCCTCGCCCACCGCCTCACGCACCGCCACCGCACGCGCTCCCGGTGACGCGCGCCTCGCTCGGTACCACCACCACATCCCGCCTCGGCAGCTAGCCGCTTGCTCGGCCGGCACACAGGCCCGGCACGGACGGCGCGCCGGGCAGAACGGGCCGGAGGGCCGCTCCACGCGCCGGGGTCGCACGCCCTTTCCGGCCGCACCGCGGCCATCGCATGGTGCCAAGTGGTGGGTCGTCAGGGCGGGTTGCCGTCGCGACAGGGGGCCGGGGTGAGAGAGCGTCCAACGGTGGCTCGTACACCTTTCGCAGGGGAGTGGCCTGTTTTCACCTGTGTCGCCCTAAATTCAAGCCAAACGGTTGACAAATCCCCATAGGGTTTCCCCGCCCGTCCTGCCGGACGGTCCGCCGAGGTTGACGCAGGACAGCGTGGAGCGGATGGTGGTTTGGAAGGTCAATTACCCGGAGAGCGTCCAGAGGAAGGCGGGGGCGATTCACGGCCCGGTCGTCGGCGGCTCGGCCGCGGCGGTGGTGATCACGGATTTTCTGCACCGTCCGTACGTCACCTCGGCGGTCATGGCCGACGACACCGCCAGGCACGCAGGCAACGAGGCCCCGTTCGACCGGTTCCGCCCAGCAAGCCGCAAGCCCAGTACGTCCGCAGGTCGGCGGTGCCGCGGTGGCAGCGTAGGGAGCACAGCGCGTCATTCGTGACCTGGTGGCGGCCGCACGCCGTCGACACAGGGCAGAGGGCGGTGCAGAGGCACGTCGTCACAGACAGGAGGCAGCCGTGGCGGACACCTTCCAGATACCCTCGTTCTACATGCCGTTCCCGGCCAGGGTGAACCCTCATTTGGACGAGACCCGTCCACGCGTGCGCGCGTGGGCCCACTCCATGGGATTACTCGAACCGCAGCACACCGATTCGCACCACGGCGGGTGGAGTGCCGAGATCTTCGACCGGGCGGACTTCACGCGCTTCACCGCCCTGACCTATCCGCACGCGTCGGCCCGTGAGCTGGAACTGCTGTCCGGCTGGCACAGTGTGATCTGGTGCCTCGACGACATCTTCCTGCCGTGGTGCGAGGCGCTCGGAAAGCGGGAGCAGATACTCGACCGCATAGAGCGTCTGATGTCCTTCCTGCCGGTGACGGCGCACGCACCGGACTCGGGCCCGACTCCGAAGGAGCCGCTGGAACACGCGCTGGCGGACCTGTGGCGGCGCACCGCACCCGCGGCGTCCCTCGGGTGGCAGTTCCTGTACACCAGGTCCATACGCCAGTTCCTGGAAGCCTCGCTGTGGGAGACGGAGAACCTGACCCGCCATCGGTTCCCCGACCTCATCGAGCAGACGGAGATGCGCCGTGACTACGGTGCGGCCGGATGCAGCGCCCTGCTGATGGAGCACTCGCTCGGCTGGGAGATAACCGAGGACATCCGCGCGACCCGCCCCTTCACCGTACTGATCAACGCGTTCCGGGACACCGTCGACCTGCACAACGACATCGTGTCCTACCCCAAGGAGGTGCGCGAAGGTGTCGCCAGGAACAACATCGTGCGCGTCACCCAGGAACTGCACGGCCTCCCCCTCCGTGAAGCGGTCTCGCTCGTCAACCACATCCTGACGGGCCGTGTCAGGACCCTGGAGGAGACGGTCGCGTCGGACCTCCCGCAGGCCCTGCACGATCTGCGGACGAGCCAGCACACCCAGCGCGCGGTGCTCCGCCATGCCAGGGCCATCCAGGGCTGGGCCGCGGGCTCCTACCGCTGGCACGAGGCCACCGACCGCTACCGGTGCGCCGCCTGACGCGACCGGCCCCGAGCCCGCTCGGAAGGGGAACCGGACGGCGCCCGCGCCGCCGGTCCCCTCGTACGCTTGACCGTGATGAGACGCAGAAGTCCGGTCCCCCCTTCTCCCCTGCCGCAGCGCGACGGGGTCGACCCGGTACGGGTCCGGCTGCCGCAGGCGGCGGCATGGGCGACCGTGCGTGATCACCTGGTGCAGCGGCTGGCGCCCGGGCCGGGCGTGATCGACGGCATGCTGGACGCGGGGCTGGTCGTGGACGTCGACGGGCGGGCCGTGGGGCGTGACACGGCGTATGTGCCGGGCATGTACGTGTGGTTCCACCGGGACCTGCCGTACGAGGTTCCGGTGCCGTTCGCGCTGGACGTGGTGTACCGCGACGAGCATGTCGTCGTGGTCGACAAGCCGCACTTCCTGGCCACGACACCACGCGGCAGCCATGTCGCCGAGACCGCGCTGGCCCGGCTCCGCCGCGAGCTGGGGCTGCCCTCGCTGGGCGCCGCCCACCGCCTGGACCGGCTGACCGCCGGGCTGGTGCTGTTCACGGTGCGACCCGAGGAGCGGGGCGCCTACCAGTCGCTGTTCCGCGACCGGCTCGTCACCAAGGAGTACGAGGCCGTCGCCCCGTACGACCCGGCGCTCGCCCTTCCCCGCACCGTACGCAGTCGGATCGTGAAGGAACGCGGGGTGATGGCGGCCAGGGAGGTCGACGGCGAACCCAACGCGGTCAGTGGTGTGGAGCTGCTGGAGCGGCGGGACGACGGCCTGGCCCGCTACCGGCTGACACCTCGCACCGGGCAGACGCATCAACTGCGGGTGCACATGGCCGCCTTGGGCGTGCCGATCCTCGGTGACCCGCTCTACCCGGAGGTGCGGGACCCCGTGCCGGCCGACGACTTCGGACGTCCGCTGCAACTGCTGGCGCGGGCCCTGCGGTTCACCGATCCGGTCACGGGGCGCGAACACCGGTTCATGAGCGGGCGGGTGCTCCAGGCGTGGACGTCGTACGAGGAATGGGCGGGCACCCCGTACGACGCCCGGGCCTGAGGGTTCGGCTATCGGCCGCTCATCCACAGCAGCACACGGCGCAGGAGACCGGGCCGGGCGGGCGGTTCGGCCGTGGTCGGCGCCGACCGCGCGGTCCCGGACGGGGCGGCGCCGGACACCGGGCACGCCGTGGCGGCCTGCTGTCCCGCACGCTGTGCCGGTACGGGACGGCCCAGGGGCCGCGGCTCCAGGACTTCCTTCTCCTTCGGCTCGAAGCGCACCGGGAGCGCGACCAGGTGACGGGTCGAGATCGAGGCCCGCCAACGCAGCTCGTGCTCCTCGCAGTTGAGCTGGATGTCGGGCAGACGCGCCAGCAGGGCGTCGACGCCGACATCGGCGATCGCTCGGCCCGTGTCCTGGCCCGGGCACTCGTGCGGGCCGCCGCCGAAGGCGAGATGGGAGCGGTTGCCCTGCATGTTGGCGGTGAGGTCGGGCCGTACCCGCGGGTCGACGTTGCCCGGCGCGATGCCGAAGAGGAGACCGTCGCCCTTGCGGATCCGCCGGCCGCCCAGCTCCGTGTCCTGCTTGGCGAAGTAGGCGAGCTGCGTGCTGAACGGGGGCTCGTCCCACAGGGACTGCTCGACCGCCTCGGGCACCGTCATCTGGCCGCCCTTGAGCTGGGCGCGGAAGCCGGGGTTGGTGAGGACCACGCGCAGCACGTTGGCGAGGAGGTTGGTGGTGGCCTCGTACGCGGCGATGAGCACGACGCGCAGATGCTGGCTCACCTCCTCGTCGTTGAGCCCGGCCGGGTGGTTGATCAGGTGGCTGGTGAAGTCGTCCTGCGGGTTCGCCCTGCGGCGGGCGGTGAGTCCCATCAGGGCTTCCATGATGTAGGCGTTGCTGGCGATCGCCGTCTCGGTGCCCTTGAGCATGTCGCGGGCGGCGTGCACGATCCGGTCGTTGTACTCCTCGGGCATGCCCAGGATCTCGCACATCACCGCCATCGGCAGATGCTCGGCGAACTGGCTGACGAGGTCCGCCTCGCCCTCCTCGCAGAACTCGTTGACGAGCTGCTGGGTGTAGCGGTTGATGCTGCGGCGGATGCCGCGGAAGTTGATGGTCGACATGGCGCCGGTGACCGCGCCGCGCAGCCGCAGGTGCTCGTCGCCCTCGGCGTGGCAGCAGATGGGCTGCCACGCGATGTGCGGCATCAGCGGGTTGTCGGGCTTGAACGTGCCGTCCTGGAGCTTGTTCCACAGACGGGTGTCCCGGGAGTACTGCGACGGCGTACTCACCATGTGCAGGTTCTCGCCGTGTCCCAGCACCACCCAGATGGGTACGTCGTCGTGGAGCAGGGCGGGGGCCACCGAGCCGTGCTCCGCGCGGAGCTTTTCGTACACGGCTCCCAGGTCCTCTGCCTCGGGGCCGTACAGGCGGCGGAGCCCGTCGGCGCCCGCGCCGTGGGCGGGGCAACCCGGGGGCGGCCCGAGCGTGGGGTCGTCCGTGCCGGTCAGGGACTTCGATTCAGGCGTCACGGTGATCGCTTTCGAACTGAGGTGGATCCGGTGTCTGAGGTGATGGGGGAGCGCGGGGATGCGGAGCGGGCTCCGCGGCACGCGCGCGGGGGCGCGCGCGCCGGTCAGGCCGTGGCCGCCCCCGGTGCCGCCGCCCCCGACATGGCCAGGGAGTGCAGGAAGGTCATGAGGGTCATCAGGACGTCCCGGCTGGACGCCCGGCGGCGGACGTCGCAGCGGATGATCGGGATCTCCGCGGCCAGGTCGAGCGCCTGGCGCAGTTCGTCGACGGCGTAGCGGGGCGCGTCGGGGAAGTCGTTGACGGCCACGACGAAGGGCACACCGCGTTCCTCCAGGCGGCCCATGACGTCGAAGCTGACCTCCAGCCGGCGGGTGTCGACCAGGACCACCGCCCCGAGGGCGCCCTCGAACAGGCCGTTCCACAGGAACCAGAAGCGCTCCTGCCCGGGGGTGCCGAACAGATAGAGCACCAGCTCGTCGGTGATGCTGATGCGGCCGAAGTCCATGGCCACGGTGGTGGCCGTCTTGGACTTGGAGCCGAAGTTGTCGTCGACCCCGATGCCGGCCTGGGTCATGGTCTCCTCGGTCGTCAGCGGCCTGATCTCGCTGACGGACCCCACCATGGTCGTCTTGCCGACGCCGAAACCGCCCACGATCACGATCTTCGCCGCGGCCTGTGCGGTGTGCGGCAGGTGGTCCTCGGTCCGTGGACCCGTGATGGTGTCAGAGCTTTTGAAGTCCATGCATCACCGCTTCGAGGAGGGAACGGTCTGCCCGCGCCTGCTTGACGACCGGTGCGCGCGCCTGAACCAGTTCGGCCGTCAGCAGCTCGGTGAGCAGGACGGTCACCACGCTGATCGGCAGGTTGAGATAGGCCGAGATCTCGGCCACGGACAGGGGGGCCTGGCAGATCCGCAGCAACGCCGACTGCTCCGGAGCGGCGGACGGCGGCGGATCGGCACGCGCCACGATTAACGTGACGAGGTCGATCGGTGCTCGCTCGCCGTCCGCGCCGGTGAGGATGTAGAGCCGCTCGGGCGGCCGGCCGCCCGACCCGCCGCCGGCGTCCTCCCCCTCGGACGGCGAGGACGGCGACGGCGGCGAGGACGGCAGGGGTGGCGGGGGCGAGGGCTCGTGCTTGGGCTGGCGCCGTCGGCGTTGCGGAGGCGTCATACGGTCTGCCCGTTCCGCCGCGGCGGACTGGTGAGGTGGGAGCCGATCCGGTCGACGAGGTCGCGCATGCGGTTGCTCATCAGGCCGGGTTCGGCGACCTCGTTGGCGAGCACCGCGAGATAGGCGTTGGCTCCGGCGGCCATCATGTAGAAGTAGCCGCCGTTGATCTCGATGATGACCATCCGCATGTGGCCGTCGCTGTGCGGGATCTCACCGGCCACGGCGCCGGCCAGGCTCTGCAGTCCCGCGCAGGCGGCGGCGACCCGGTCGGCGGCGTCCGGGTCGCCGCCGTGGCGGGCGATCCGCAGGCCGTCGGCGGAGAGCACGACGATCTGCTGGATACCGGGTACGCCGTCGGCCAGATCCTTCAGCAG
This sequence comes from Streptomyces caniscabiei, assembly GCF_014930365.1. Classification (GTDB taxonomy): domain Bacteria; phylum Actinomycetota; class Actinomycetes; order Streptomycetales; family Streptomycetaceae; genus Streptomyces; species Streptomyces caniscabiei. The sequence continues at coordinate 285,730 of NZ_JABXWI010000011.1, forward strand.
CCAGTCGAAATTGGCTCGTTGCTGGATCACTTGAGGTCCCCCTCGTCGTCGGCCTCGGTGCGGGCCGGCTCGGTGTTCGCGGTGAGAGCGGTGGACGCCGTCGGGTCGTCCGGGTTCCGTCGGGCGTTCGGGTCGGGATCGCCCTTGAGCCCGGCCATGAACGCCTCGACCCACATGCCGGGCGGCGGCAGCTCCTTCTCCGGTTCGGGCTCCGGCTGCCACACGGGGGCGGCGGCCATGGCGGCCTCGGCGGCGGCCTCCGCGGCGGCGGCCTCGGCGTAGCGCTGGCTCAGCGGGATCTTGCTGCGGCTGCGGCGCTGCGGCAGGCCGTTGGCGGTCCACTCGGTGACGACGGGAACGTCGTCCTCCATGTCCCGGCTCATCTCCTCCGCGGAGCTCGGGATCCGCGGGCCGGTGGTGGGGCGGCGGCGCTTGGGCTTGCGGTCGGGGCCCGCGACGCCGCCGTTGTCGATGGTCGTCACGGCGCCGGCGCCGATGCCGTGCGCGAGGCCGGGGGCGGGTTCGTCGGTCAGCAGGTCGCGGGGCACGACGATCACGGCGCGGACGCCGCCGTAGGCGGAGGGCCGCAGCGAGACGTGCATCTTGTACATGGTCGACAGACGGCCCACGACGGCGAGGCCGAGACGCGGGGTGTCGCCCATCTCCTGGATGTCCACGCCCTGCTGCGCCTTGGCGAGCATGTCCTCGACCTTGGCGCGGCTCTCCTCGCTGAGGCTGATGCCGCCGTCCTCGATCTCGATGGCGATGCCGGTCTGCACCTCCACGGCGGTGACGTGCACCTTGGTGTGGGGCGGCGAGTAGCGGGTGGCGTTGTCGAGGAGTTCGGCGCAGGCGTGGATGACCGGCTCGACGCCGACGCCGTTGACGTTGACCTTGGCGATCGATTCGAGCTCGATGCGGCGGTACTCCAGGATGCGGGACATGGCGCCGCGCAGCACGCTGTAGAGCGGGACGGGCCGGGACCACACACGGCCGGGGCGGCTGCCGCCGAGGACGGCGATGGAGTCGGCGAGGCGGCCGATCAGGGCGGTGCCGTGGTCGATGCGCAGCAGGTCGTCGAAGACCTCGGGGTTGCGCCCGTGGTCCTCCTCCATCTCGCGGAGTTCGTTGTTCTGCTGGTGCACGATCGCCTGGACGCGGCGGGCGATGTTGACGAACGACCGCTGCGAGGAGTCGCGCAGTGCTTCCTCGCGGTCGACGATGGTGAGCAGGGTGCGCAGCAAGTCGCGCTGGGATTCCGGAAGTTCGCGCCACTCGGCGTCACCGTCGACGACGTGACGAATCACCTCTGAGGGGGATTCTCCGGTGCGCAGCCGGTACAGGGCGGCGGGCAGGATCTCCTTGCCCAACCGGATGAATTCCTGGTCGTGGGCGGCGATCCGCTGCTCGAGGAAGGCGGTCCGCCGCTGCTGTTCGGCGCGCAGTTCGCGGACCGTACGGCGGCCGCCGCGCACGGCGACGACGGCGACCGTGAGCAGCAGGAGCGTCGCGACGGCTCCGCACAAGCCGACGGCGAGCCGGGCCGGTCCCGTCACCAGGGAGACGGTGGTCCCGGTCGCCGCGGCCATCAGTATCGCCGGTAGCGGCAGCACGCGCGCGTAGGGAAGTTCACGGCCACCGGGAGGCGATTGAACACTCACCATGTATGCCCTCTAAAGACGGTTCGGCTGATGGTCGGGGGACTGGCGGGGAGTTGCTGGAGGTTGCTCGGGTTCATCCATGCGTCAAACTGGTTCTTCGGTATTTTTTGGAACAAGCGCCCGAATACATCTCAACTCGGTGCGCTGCGGGCGAGCTTAGTCCGACCGGATCATCGCTGTGTCATATTCAGCAACCGACTGAAATCACCCTCGCGACAGGAGTACGCTCTGTCATTTACACGCCGGGTCGCCGTTCGTACACGCCGAGTAACGGCGAACGGGCGTACGGGAAAAGCCTCTTGACAGGGTGAATCGACCTCCGGGAAGGAGACCGAGGCGGTCCGTCAGACCCCGGCGATGCGCAGCGCCGCGTCCGCCGTCGCCTCCGCGAAGGCGGAGACGGGGCGGTCGGGCTCCGAGCGGTGGACGAGGATGACGCCCTCGATCAGCCCGAAGACGAGATCCGTCCGCAGCTCCAGCTCGCTCTTGGCGAGCGTCCCGCCCACGGCCGTCGCGGCGATCAACTGCCGGTAGGCGTCCTTGAGTTCGGCCCGTACGGCGTGGAAGCCGGCGAAGCGCTCGGCGCGGACCTCCGGCAGGAGGTAGAGGCCGCCGAGGTTGTGCGGGCCGCCGCAGAGCAGGGCCACGTCGGCGCGGCACAGCTCCCACAACCGCTCCTCGGCGGGGACGGCGTCCCGGGCCAGGAGGTCACGGGCACAGGTCAGCGACGGCGTGACGGTGGACTCCAGCAGCCCGGCGAGCAGCTCCTCCTTGCCGGACACGTAGTGGTACATGGACGCCTGCCGCATGCCGGCGCGCTCGGCGACCGCACGGGTGGTGGTGGCCGCGTACCCCCGCGTCGTGAACAACTCCGCGGCGGCGGCGAGCAGTTCGTCCCTGGGCGACAGCCCGCTCTCCGGCCGGCCCTCGGCACGCGGTCTGCCGACCCGCCGGCCACCGCCGCCACCCGCGCTTCCCATGTGTTCGATCCTCGCACACGGCACCCGGCCACCGGCGAGACCCGACGCCCTGTTCCCCCGCCCCCGGCCAGGCCCGACCATCGTGAGAGAGCGGTAACCACCCGGCAACGCGAGGGACATGGCGTCGACGCGCCCCGCTCCTAATTTCTGTCGCACGACAGAAATACACGCCGCACCCGGAGGTCCCACGATGGCGACATCGACGACGTACGGAGCACGTGATCACGCCCGCGCACAGGAGGGCGCCCGGACCGAGTCCATGCCCGTGGTGCCCGCGACCGACTGGCCCTCCCCTCCCTGCGAACCCGAGCGGCTGGTCTGGGCGGAGACCGTGGCGGGCGGCAGCTACACGCACCGGGTGCTCGCCCGCGGCACCGAGGTCCGGCTGACCGACCTGCGCGGCGACGCCTGCGCGCATCTGCTGCTGCACCACGCCGACCGCCCCTGGGAGCGGCTGAACGTGGCCGACACCGTCAAGGTCCAGTGGAACGCCTACCTGGGCGAGGGCGTCCTGCTGCTGTCCGACCAGGGCCGTGTCCTGGCCTCGGTGGTCGCCGACACCTCGGGCCGCCACGACGCCCTGTGCGGCACCTCCACCCTGGCGCGCAACACCGAGCGGTACGGGGACGGCACCCCGCACTCCGCCTCCCCCGCCGGGCGTGAACTGTTCAAGCTGGCCGCCGCCAAGAACGGCCTGGAACCCCGGGACCTGCCGCCCTCGCTCTCCTTCTTCCAGGGGGTCCGGGTACACGAGGACGGCACCCTCGACTTCACCGGCTCCGCCGGCCCCGGCGCCGCCGTGACCCTCCGTACCGAGCAGGACGTGACCGTGCTGATCGCCAATGTGCCCCACCCGGCCGACCCGCGCCCCGAGTACGTCAGCACCCCGCTGGAGGTGCTCGCCTGGCGCGCCGAGCCGACCCGCCCCGGCGACCCCCTGTGGGACGCCTCGCCCGAGGGCCGCCGGGCCTTCCTGAACACCGCCGAGTTCCTCACCGCGAGGGGGCGCGCATGAGCACGACGACCGTGGTCGCGGCCCGCGCCGCCTGGTCGTCGGTGATCCGCGCCGGCCAGACCCTCACCCTCACCGACCTGCACGGCAACCAGGCCGTCGACTTCCTCGTGTACGACGCCCACGACACGGCCGTCCGCTACAGCGCGCCCGACACGATCCACGCCCAGGGCGGCATCTTCCTCACCACCGGCAGTGTGCTGATGTCCAACGAGCACACCCCGCTGATGACCGTGACCGCCGACGACGTGGGCCGGCACGACACCGTCGGCGGCGCCTGCTCCAAGGAGTCGAACACCCTGCGGTACGGGCACCACACCTGGTCGCAGCACGCCTGTGTGGACAACTTCCTCGCCGAGTGCGCCCGGCACGGCCTCGGCAAGCGCGACCTGGTGTCGAACATCAACTGGTGCATGAACGTGCCGGTCGAGAAGGACGGCACCCTCGGTATCGTCGACGGGATCTCCGCCCCCGGTCTCGCCGTCACCCTGCGCGCCGAACGCGACGTGCTGGTCCTGGTCTCCAACTGCCCCCAGATCAACAACCCCTGCAACGGATTCGAGCCGACGGCCGTGGAGATGACGATCACCGGGACGGGCACATGACCTTCGACACCCTGCTGGTCGCGAACCGGGGCGAGATCGCCGTCCGGATCATCCGCACCGCCCGCGAACTGGGCCTGCGCACGATCGCGGTGTACTCCGACGCCGACCGCGCCGCCGCCCACGTGCGGCTCGCCGACGAGGCGGTACGGCTCGGCCCGGCGCCCGCGAAGGAGTCGTACCTCGACGCGGACCTGATCCTGAAGGCCGCCAAGGACACCGGCGCGGGTGCCGTCCATCCCGGGTACGGGTTCCTCTCCGAGGACGCCGACTTCGCCCGCCGCTGCGCGGAGGCCGATCTCGTGTTCGTCGGCCCCACCGCCGACCAACTGGAGCTGTTCGGCGCCAAACACACCGCGCGGGCGGCGGCCGAGGCCGCGGGCGTGCCCCTCCTGCCCGGCACCGACCTGCTCGACTCGCTCGACGAGGCGCTCGCCCACGCCGCGGCCATCGGCTACCCGGTGATGCTCAAGGCCAGCGGCGGAGGCGGCGGTATCGGCATGTCGGCATGCCGATCCGCGGGCGAACTCACCGAGGCCTGGGACCGGGTGCGGCGCGTCGCCGCCGCCTCCTTCGCCACGGCGTCCTCCTCGGGCGTCTACCTCGAACGCCTCGTCGAGCGGGCCCGCCATGTCGAGGTGCAGGTCTTCGGCGACGGCGACGGCCTCGTCGTCACCTTCGGCGACCGCGACTGCACCCTCCAGCGCCGCAACCAGAAGGTCGTCGAGGAGGCCCCGGCCCCCGGCCTGCCCGACCACGTCCGCGCACGGCTGACCGCCGCCGCCCGCGATCTGTGCGCGAGCGTCGAGTACCGCTCCGCCGGAACGGTCGAGTTCGTGTACGACGCCGCGCGCGAGGAGGCGTACTTCCTGGAGGTCAACACCCGCCTCCAGGTGGAGCATCCGGTCACCGAGGAGGTCTACGGCGTCGACCTCGTCGCCTGGATGCTGCGGCTGGCCCGCGGCGACGTCGCCGTCGTCCGCGCCCCGGGCCCGCCGCGCGGCCACGCCGTCGAGGCCCGGCTCTACGCCGAGGACCCCAGCCGTGGACACCGGCCGAGCGCGGGCCTGTTGACCCGGGTCGAGTTCCCGCCGGGCGTCCGCGTCGACGGCTGGGCGGAGACGGGCACCGAGGTCACCACGTCGTACGACCCGCTGCTGGCGAAGATCGTCGCGTACGGCTCCGACCGCGCCCACGCCCTGCGCCGGCTCGACGAGGCGCTGGCGAGGACCCGGGTCGACGGCATCGAGACGAACCTGGGCCAGCTCCGGGCGGCCCTCACCGACCCGGACGTCCGGCGGGCCACCCACTCCACGGCGACCCTCGCCGCCGTCACCGACCCGACCCGCCGCATCGAGGTCCTCTCCGGCGGCACCCTCACCACCGTCCAGGACTGGCCCGGCCGCACCGGCCACTGGCAGGTCGGCGTCCCGCCCAGCGGCCCCATGGACGACCTGTCCTTCCGCCTCGGCAACCGGGCGCTGGGCAACCCCGAGGGCGCCCCGGGCCTCGAATGCACCCTCCAGGGCCCCTCCCTGCGCTTCACGCACGCCACCACCGTCTGCGTGACGGGTGCCCCCGCCCCGGTGACCGTGGACGGCTCACCGATCGCCCGCTGGGAACCGGTGAGGGTACCCGCCGGAGCCGTCCTGTCCGTCGGCGCGCCCACGGAACACGGACTGCGCACCTACGTCCTCGTCGCGGGCGGCGGCCTGGACGTCCCGTCGTTCCTGGGCAGCGCGGCCACGTTCACCCTCGGCCGCTTCGGCGGCCACGGCGGCCGTGCCCTGCGCACGGGCGACGTCCTGCACGGCGGCGAGGTCACGGACCGCACGGGCCCCGTCCCCCCGGAGGACCGCCCCTCCTTCCCCGCCGACTGGCAGGTGGCCGTCCTCGAAGGCCCGCACGCGGCACCGGAGTTCTTCACCGAGGAGGACATCCACGAGTTCTACGCGGCCGACTGGACGGTCCACTTCAACTCGGCCCGCACCGGCGTACGGCTCGTCGGGCCCAAACCCCGCTGGGCGCGCGCCGACGGCGGCGAGGCGGGCCTGCACCCCTCCAACATCCACGACACCCCGTACTCGGTCGGCGCCGTCGACTACACGGGCGACATGCCGGTCCTCCTCGGCCCCGACGGCCCCTCCCTCGGCGGCTTCGTCTGCCCGGCCACGGTCGTCTCCACCGAGCGCTGGAAGCTCGGCCAGCTGCGCCCCGGAGACACCGTCCGCTTCCTCCCCGTCTCGGACGACGCCTCACCCCGCCCCGCGATCGTCGACGGCGGCGTCCTGGCCCGCGACGGCGACGTGACGTACCGCCGCAGCGGCGACGACAACCTCCTCGTCGAGTTCGGACCGATGCGGCTCGACCTGGCCCTGCGGATGCGCGTCCACGCCCTGATGGAGGCGGTCGCCGAGGCGGGCCCGCACGGCGTCGCCGACCTCACCCCGGGCATCCGCTCCCTCCAGATCCGCATCGACCCGGCGCTGCTCCCCCAGCCCGAACTCCTCACGGCGGTACGCCGGATCGTGGCGTCCCTCCCCCCGACGGACGAACTGGTCGTCCCCTCCCGCACGATCCACCTCCCCCTCTCCTGGGACGACCCCGCGACCCGCGAGGCCATCGCCCGCTACATGGCGGGCGTCCGCGACGACGCCCCCTGGTGCCCCTGGAACATCGAGTTCATCCGCCGCGTCAACGGCCTGGACACGGTGGCCGACGTCCACGACACGGTCTTCGCCGCCGAGTACCTGGTCCTGGGCCTCGGGGACGTCTACCTGGGCGCCCCGGTGGCGACCCCGCTGGACCCCCGCCACCGCCTGGTGACCACGAAGTACAACCCGGCCCGCACCTGGACGGCGGAGAACTCGGTCGGCATCGGCGGCGCCTACCTCTGCGTCTACGGCATGGAGGGACCCGGCGGTTACCAGTTCGTCGGCCGCACCACCCAGGTCTGGTCCCCCTGGCAGCAGCGCGGCGCCTTCGAGCCCGGCTCCCCGTGGCTGCTGCGCTTCTTCGACCGCATCAGGTGGTACCCGGTGGACGCCGACGAACTCATGGCCCTGCGCGCGGACATCGTCTCGGGCCGCTTCGTCCCCCGCGTGGAACAGGGCACGTTCTCCCTGGCCGCGTACGAGACGTTCCTCACCGAACACGCCGACTCCATAGCCGAGTTCAGGACCAGGCAACAGACGGCGTTCGCGGCGGAGAGGGCCGCCTGGGAGGCCGCCGGCGAGTTCGACAGAGCGGAGACGGGGACGGCCGAGCCGGTACCGCCCGCCGAGGTCCACGTGCCCGAAGGCGCCCACCTGATCGAGGCCGAGTTCACGGCGTCGGTCTGGCAGGTGAACGTCCGACCGGGCGACCGGGTGACCACCGGCCAGCCCCTCCTGACCCTGGAGGCCATGAAGATGGAGTCCCGAGTCCCCTCCCCCACGGCCGGCGTCATAGACCGGATCCTCACCGTCCCGGGCACCCAGGTGGCCCCAGGCACCCCCCTGATCATCCTGACCCCGGACAACACCTGACCCGCCCCGTAAGGGGCGCGGGGAACCGCGCGAGAACCCCCACGCACCCGCACCCGCCGACGACTCCGAACCCTCCCCCCTTAGGCGCCCAAGGGGGTCGAAGGGGCGCAGCCCCTGGAGGACGGGACGGGAAGGGGCGGCGGGGGCGAACAACCCCTGAAGCGCACCCCGCCCCACCCACAGCCCCCAGGAGCCCACATGCCCCTCTCCCCCACCCTCACCAGAGTCCGCACCGCCTACGCCCGCATCGAAGCCGTGGACCGCCCCGAGATCTGGATCGGCCTACGCCCCCAGCCCGACGTGGAGGCCGAGGCCGAGGCCATCGACGCCCGTCTGGCCGCCGGCGCCCACCTCCCCCTCGCCGGCCGCCTCCTCGCCGTCAAGGGCAACATCGACGTCCACGGTCTCCCCACCACCGCCGGCTGCCCGGCCTACGCCTACACTCCCGACGCCGACGCCCCGGTCGTCGCCCGCCTCCGCGCCGCCGGTGCCCTCGTCCTCGGCACCACCAACCTCGACCAGTTCGCCACGGGCCTGGTCGGCACCCGCTCCCCGTACGGCGCCGTCCGGGGCGCCCACGACCCGTCCCGCATCAGCGGCGGCTCCAGCTCCGGCTCGGCCGTGGCGGTGGCGCTCGGCCTGGTCGACCTCGCCCTCGGCACCGACACGGCGGGCTCCGGCAGGGTGCCCGCCGCTTTCAACGGCATCGTCGGCCTGAAGCCCACCCGGGGCCTGGTCCCCACCACCGGCGTGGTCCCGGCCTGCGCCTCCCTCGACTGCGTCACGGTGTTCGCCCGCACCCTCCCGGAGGCGGAACAGGCCCTCGCCCACATGGCCTCCCCGGCCGCCCGCGCCCTCCCGCCGCTCCCCGCGCGCACCCCGGGCCCCTGGCGCGTCGCGATCCCCCGGCCCGAACAGCTGGGCGAACTGGACGAGGGCTGGGCGGAGGCGTTCGAGGCGACGGTGACCCGTCTGCGGGCCACGGGCGCGGACGTACGCCATCTCGACCTCGCCCCCTTCACCGAGGCGGCGGCCATGCTCTACCAGGGCGCCTTCGTGGCCGAGCGCTACACCGCGGTCGGCGCCTTCGTCGACAAGGCGATCGCGGACGGCGTCGACGGGCTGGACCCCACGGTCGCGGGGATCATCACCCGGGCCCGGGACATCCCGGCGCACCGGCTCTTCGCCGACCAGGACCACCTGGCCGCGCTGCGCACCCGCGCGCTCGCCGAACTGGCCGACGCGGACGCCCTGTTGCTGCCGACGGCACCCGGCCACCCCACGCTCGCCGAGGTGGCCGCCGACCCGCTGGGCGCCAACGCCCGCCTCGGCCGGTTCACCAACTCCACGAACCTGTTCGACCTGGCGGCGGTGGCCGTCCCGGCGGGCGAGGTGAACGGTCTCCCCTTCGGCGTGATGCTGATCGGCCCGGCCTTCACGGACGACCGCCTGGCCCGCGTGGCCGCCGAGCTCCCACCGGAGACCCGGCTGGCGGTCGTGGGCGCCCACCTCTCGGGCCAGCCCCTGAACCCCCAACTGCTGTCCCTGGGCGCCCGTCTGGAGCGCACGACCACGACGGCACCGGTCTACCGCCTCCACGCCCTGCGGACGACCCCGCCCAAGCCGGGCCTGGTGTACGTGGGCGACGGCGGCGCCCCGATCGAGACCGAGATCTGGCGCCTCCCGGCAGCGGGCCTGGGCCGCCTCCTGACGACCCTCCCCCGCCCCATGACCCTGGGCACCGTGCAACTCTCCGACGGCACCCGCACCCCCGGCTTCCTCTGCGAACCCGCCGCCCTCCAGAACGCCCAGGACATCACGGGACACGGCGGCTGGAGGAACTACCTGACACGCTGAACAAAAGCCTGGCCCTCGCTCAGGGACGAGAAACGACACTAGAACCCCAACGGTCCTAGGGACACGAGAAACCGACTCTAGAACCCCAACGGTCCTAGGCCGTGTATCGAAAGTGGATCATGGACTGTGAATGAATCACGGTTCATGGGTCGGGGAGATCTCACGGACGAGCAGTGGGCGGTGCTGGAGCCGTTGTTGCCGAAGGGGGCCAGGGCAGGGCGGCCGCCCGTCTGGCCTCGGCGGCAGCTGATCGACGGCATACGGTTCCGGGTCCGACCGGTGTTCCATGGCGGGACGTCCCCGTCGAGTACGGACCGTGGAGCCGGATCTACGACCTGTTCCGCCGATGGCAGCGGAACGGCACATGGCAGCGGATCCTCACCCGGCTCCAGTCCCTGGCCGACGCGAAGGGCGCGATCGTGTGGGACCTGAGCGTCGACTCCACGGTGTGCCGCGCCCATCAGCATGCGGCCGGGGCTCGCAACCAAGGCGACCTGCAGAAAGAACCACCAGGTGGCGTCTTCACCGAGCCCCGTGATCACGGGCTGGGTAGGTCGCGCGCCGGGTTCACCACCAAGCTGCACCTGGCCGTCGAGCAGGGTCAGAAGCCCATGTCGATCGTGGTGACGGCAGGGCAGCGGGGACTCGCCGCAGTTCGAACCGGTGCTGGAGAAGGTCCGCGTGCCCCGCATCGGGCCGGGCCGGCCACGCGTCCGCCCCGATCGGGTGCGTGCCGACAAGGCCTACGCCTCCCGCAGAAACCGCGCCTACCTGCGTCGCCGCGGGATTCGCTGCACCATCCCGGACAAGGCCGACCATGCGCGCAACCGCCGAAAGCTCGGCTCCCGCGGCGGCCGCCCGCCGCATTTCGACCCGGTCGACTACCGCGAGCGCCATGCGGTCGAGTGCGGGATCAACCGCCTCAAGAGACACCGCGCTGTCGCCACGCGATACGACTGTGAGGATGTTGGGGTCCGCCTTGGGCGGTGTCAGCCCCGTGGAAGCATCGTCTGGAAAGACCCAGCGCCGCAGGCTCAACCGCGGCGGCGACCGCCAGGCCAATTCAGCGCTCTACACCATCGTCATCGCCCGTCCGCGCCGGGACACTCGCACCCGTTCTTACGTGGAACGACGCGTCACCGAGGGCAAGACACGACGCGAAGCCATCCGATGCCTCAAACGCTACGTGGCCCGCGAGATCTACCAAGCCCTCCACACATCCAAGAGGCGATCGACACCAACCCCTGCCGATTGACATCCATAGGGGCATCAAACTCGCCGTCCGCTACGAGGCGACCGTGCTGATCGCAGCCATCAACGAATGGCTTTGACCGAAGTCGGCCTGCCCGTCCTCGTTCACCAGTCCCGACCTGAGGTCAGCTCCTCCGCATCCGCGTCCATGAACCCGTATGCCGACGTGATAAAGCAAAACTCGTCACAGATCCACTCACGCGCAACCGTCTCGATCCCGCTCCCGGCCGCCACGAACTCCCTGTCCAGCAGGTTGAACTCCTCCGTTGCAGCCTGGGTGAGCGCATACAAGGTCTCCAGATCCGACGGCTGCTCGACCTCCACGCGTTCGCACAGCCGCAGCAGGATCGCCTTCCCCCGATCGACCACGTGATCAGGGAAGTACGAGTCGTCGTACATCTGCTGCAGGAACGTGTGTCCCGCTACCTGCTGGTTTGTGATCGGCATGGTGCTTCCCTACCTCCGCGAAAGCTGACGCGCCGATCATGCACAGCACTACTGACAACGACGCCCCCATCGATGCGAGACCCGCGCGACCAGGACTTCCATAACAGGCCCTAGGGGCGCGGGAAACCGACTCGAGAACCCCAACCGGTCTAGGGGCGCGGGGAACTGCGCGAGAACCCCCACTCACCCGCACCCGCCCACGAACCCCAGCTCACCCCTACCCCAGGCGAACCCACCCCAAGCGAACCCACTGCAGGCGACCCCACCCTCACCCGACCGACGAGTAAGCCACAACCCCCCGCAGCACCCCATCCACCGCCCTACGCGCACTCTTCCCCACCGTCGACCCAGCCGGCGCCGCCGCCGAAAGCTGCCCCAGCACATCGATCACCTGCTTGCACCACCGCACGAAGTCCCCCGCCGGCATCTCCGCCTCACGCAACACCTCGTCGAGCCCCGCCCCCGAAGCCCACATGTACGCGGCCCAGGCGAAGCCGAGATCGGGCTCCCGCTGCCCCACCCCTTCGCTCTGCGTGATCCGGAACTCCTCCTCCAGCGCGTCCAGCCGCCCCCAGATCCGCACCATCTCTCCCAGCGCGGCCTTCGCGTTCCCGGACGGCAGCTTCGGCGCCATCGCGTCGTCCCCCACCCGGGCCTCGTAGACCAGCGCCGAGACGCACGCCGCGAGCTCCGCCGGCCCGAGCCCCTCCCAGACACCCGCCCGCAGACACTCACTGGCGAGCAGGTCCAGCTCGCCGTACAGCCGGGCGAGCCGCTTCCCGTGCTCGGTGACCTCGTCACCCCGCAGATAGTCCAGCTCGGACAGCAGCGCGACGATCCGGTCGAAGGTCCGCGCGATCGTGTTCGTACGGCCCTCGATACGCCGCTCCAGCTGCGCGGTGTCCCGCTTGAGCCGGTGGTACCGCTCGGCCCACCGCGCGTGGTCCTCGCGCTCGTCGCACCCGTGGCAGGGATGCGCCCGCAGCGCGGCGCGCAGCCGGGCGATCTCGCGGTCGTCCGCGGCGGCGGCCCGCCGCTTGCGGTGCCGGTCCGGCACCAGATGCCCGGCCTTGGTGCGCAGCGCCGACGCCAGATCCCGGCGCGACTGCGGCGAGCGCGGGTTGAAGGACTTCGGGATGCGCATCCGCTCCAGCGCCTCCACCGGCACCGGGAAGTCGATCGACGCCAGCCGCTTGACCTGCCGCTCGGCGGTCAGCACCAGCGGACGCGGCCCGTCGTGGTGCTCGAACCCCCGGTGGCCGTTGGACCGCCCGGCGGGCAGCCCCGGGTCCAGCACCAGCGCGAGCCCGGCGTACTTGCCGGTCGGCACATGGATGACGTCCCCGGGCTTGAGCTTCTCCAGCGCGACGGCGGCCTCGGCGCGCCGCTGCGCGGCCCCCTGCTTGGCCAGCTCGGTCTCGCGGTCCTTGAGCTCCCGCCGGAGGCGCGCGTACTCCTCGAAGTCCCCGAGGTGGCAGGTCATGGACTCCTGGTAGCCCTCCAGGCCCTCCTCGTTGCGCTGCACCTGCCGGGAGATCCCGACGACCGACTTGTCGGCCTGGAACTGCGCGAAGGAGGTCTCCAGCAGCTCGCGCGAGCGATGCCGCCCGAACTGTTCGACCAGGTTGACCGCCATGTTGTACGACGGCTTGAAGCTGGAGCGCAGCGGATACGTACGGGTGCCGGCGAGCCCGGCGAGGTGGTCGGGGTTCATGCCCCGCTGCCAGAGCACCACCGCGTGGCCCTCGACGTCGATGCCGCGCCGGCCCGCACGCCCCGTCAGCTGGGTGTACTCACCGGGGGTGATGTCGGCGTGCTGCTCGCCGTTCCACTTGACGAGCTTCTCCAACACCACCGAGCGGGCGGGCATGTTGATGCCGAGCGCGAGGGTCTCGGTGGCGAACACGGCCTTGACCAGGCCGCGTACGAAGAGTTCCTCGACGACCTCCTTGAACGTCGGCAGCATGCCGGCGTGGTGGGCCGCGATGCCGCGCTCCAGGCCCTCCAACCACTCGTAGTAGCCGAGGACATGGAGGTCCTCGCGGGGGATGGAGGCGGTGCGCTCCTCGACGAGGGCGCGCACCTTGTGCCGCGACTCGTCGTCGTTCAGCCGGAGTCCCGCGTACAGGCACTGCTGGACGGCGGCCTCGCAGGCGGCGCGGCTGAAGATGAAGGTGATGGCGGGCAACAGGCCTTCGGAGTCGAGCCGTTCGATGACTTCGGGCCGGCTCGGGATCCAGATCCTCGACCGCTGTCTGCGCTCGCGCTCACGGTCGGCCTCGCGCATGGAGCGGCCGCGACGGCGGTCCTGGAAGGAGGGCCGACTGGCCTCCATCCGCGCCATCCGGGTCAGGTCGGGGTTGACGGCCTTCTTGCTGCCCTCGCCCTCCTCGAACAGGTCGTACATCCGCCGTCCGGCGAGCACGTGCTGGAACAGCGGCACCGGCCGGTGCTCGGAGACGATCACGTCGGTGTCGCCGCGCACGGTGTCCAGCCAGTCGCCGAACTCCTCCGCGTTCGACACGGTGGCGGAGAGGGAGACGAGGGTGACCGACTCGGGGAGGTGGATGATCACCTCCTCCCACACCGCGCCCCGGAAGCGGTCGGAGAGGTAGTGCACCTCGTCCATGACCACGTACCCGAGGCCGAGGAGGGTCTGGGAGCCCGCGTACAGCATGTTCCGCAGCACCTCGGTGGTCATCACGACCACGGGGGCTTCGGAGTTGACGCTGTTGTCACCGGTGAGCAGACCGACCTTGTCGGCGCCGTGACGGCGGCACAGGTCGGCGTACTTCTGGTTCGACAGGGCCTTGATCGGTGTCGTGTAGAAGCACTTCTTGCCCTGTCGCAGGGCGAGGTGGACGGCGAACTCGCCGACGATCGTCTTGCCCGAGCCGGTCGGGGCGGCCACCAGGACGCCCTTGCCCGCCTCCAGCGCCTGGCAGGCCTCGATCTGGAAGGGGTCGAGACCGAAGTCGTACATCTCGCGGAAGGAGGCGAGCGCGGTGGCCTGCTCGGCAGCGCGCCTGCGTGCTGCCGCGTACCGCTCGGCCGGTGAGAGATCCTCTGTCATCGTGCTTTCGAGCGTACCGGGCCCCACTGACAACAGGACGATCATTATCCGGATCGTGGCACCGTCGAGATCAGGACCGTCCACCGTCCGAAAACGAATCCCGGCGAACGCACGCACGACGACGGCGGTGGGTCCCGCCCGGGATGCCGGGTGGGGCCCAACGCCGTCGTGGCCCGCTCGGTGCGGGCTCCGCCGCGTGCCGTGTGCCGGTGCTCAGGTCACGTCGTCGTACCCGTTGATCCGTTCCCGCTCGGGCTCGGCCTGCGCGGGGAGCGCCTTGCTCGCGGACACGGTCTCGATCTCGCCGATGTCCTCGGGGGTGAGGTCCAGCTCGGAGGCCTCGTCGTCGTCCGGCTGCAGCGCCTGGACGCGGGCCCGGCGCCTGTCGTTGGTCAGCGCGATGGCCGACGCGACGAAGTAGAGGACCCAGATGGGGCCCGCCAGCGCCAGCATCGAGATGGGGTCGGTGCTGGGGGTGGCGATCGCCGCGAAGAGCGTGATGCCGAGGATCATGCCCCGCCACCAGCCGGCCATCTTCTTGCCCGAGAGGACGCCGCCGAAGTTCAGCATCACGAGCAGCAGGGGCAGCTCGAAGGAGAGGCCGAAGACGACGATCATCCGCATGATCAGGTTCAGCAGATCATCGAGGGGAAGCTGGTTGTCGCTTCCGATGATCGAGAACTGGAGCATGACCGACGCCATCTTGGGCAGCGACCAGTAGGCGAAGTACGAGCCCATGAGGAACAGCGGGAAACCCGCCGCCACGAAGCCGAGACTGTACTTCTTCTCGTTGCGGTGCAGACCTGGAGCGACGAACGCCCAGAGCTGGTACAGCCAGACCGGGGCGGCGAGCACCACGCCCGACGAAAGCGACACCGTGAGAGCGAGCGTGAACGGGCTCAGCAGACCGTTCTGCACGATGCGCGCGCATTTGACCTGGCTGGTGTCCTCCGCCAGCTCGGCGAAGCTGTGTTGGCATCCCACCGCCTGGAGAATGGGATCCGTGAAGAACTGGATGATGTCCTTGTAGAACATCACCGCGAGAACCGTCGTGACGACGATGGCCAGCAGGCTCTTGACAAGGCGGTTTCGCAGCTCGCGCAGGTGCTCCGCGAGGGGCATCCGCCCCTCGGGATCCTTGTCCTTCTCCGTCTTGCGGGCAGACTTGAGCAACCCACGTCCTCATCTCGTGCGGCAGGCCGGACGTCCGGTCCGGCCTTGCGTCATCGCTTCGTGGTGTCCGTGGGCTCGGCGACCGGGCGGGAGCTGGTCACATCGCCGGGAGCGGCCTGGATGGTGCGCTGTGCCGGAGCCTCGGCGCTGGAGGGGGCCGACGTGGGGGTGTCGTCCTGGCCGTCGGACTTCATGGCCTTGGCCTCGCTCTTGAGGATGCGGGCGGACTTGCCGAGCGAGCGCGCCATGTCCGGAAGCTTCTTCGCACCGAACAGCAGGATGACCACGACGAGGATCAGAATGATCTCGGTGGGACCGAGATTGCCCATAGCTGTCTACCTTCTTCACCGAGGCGGCGGGTGGTGGCTGTCCGACCGGTCGGACAGGTGTCCGAACGATCGTACTGGCAGCGATCGTAACGCTCAGGGGTAAACGCTGGGCAATCCCCGTGCGTACTCCCGCTCCGCGACCCGGGCCTCGTTCTCCGTGCCGCGACAGGCAGCGTACCTGCCGAAGGTGAGAAGGTGACAGGGCGAAGTGGCGCAAAACGCACCGCGCGGTCAAGTCACAGGAGCCTCGGCCGTACCTCACAGTGCGTCCGCGGAGCGAGCCGCGCTCGCCGTCGCCCGCTCCAGGTCCTCCGCGGCCCGGCTGATTCTCCGCGCCGACTCCGTGACCTGCGCACCGAGCCGCCTGGCCTCCAGGAAGACCCGTACGGCCAGCACCCCGAGCACGACCAGCCCCACGAAACCGACAGCCACCGCGAACATCGCCCAGAACATGAGCCGACCCTAGCCCCTGGCCCTATCCCGCCGAATGCAGCCTGAGGGTCCGCACCCCGCCCCCGGTCAGCAGCTCCACGATGCGCTCACCGGCCGGCTTGCGGACGGCGGTGCCGCACTCGGGGCAGGTGAAGGAGTAGAAGGTCGTCTTGCTGGTGGCGCCGATGGCGAGGCGCAACGCGCTCGCGCCCAGCTCGAAGTTGGCCCGGCAGTCGGGGCAGCCGGCCCGGAACACCACGTCGACGGCCTTCTTCATCCCCGCGAAGGCGACCGCCACGGTCATCTCCCGGATCTCCTGGATCTCCTGCACCCCGGACTTCACACCGGCCTTCACACCCGACACAACAGACCTGCCGCTCACAGCCCTCGCATCTCCCTTTTCCGGTCGTACGTCGTCGTGCCCCGCCGTGACGGCCCCGCGCTCCCGAAGTCACCCGGTCACGCCGCCGCCCGTCACGGCCCGGTCGTCACGGCCTGGTCGTCACGTCGGCCTCGTCGTAGGCCGCCAGCGCCTCCCGCGCCGCCCGGCGGGCACTGTCGGCAAGGTCCTGCGGGGAGACGATCCGGCCGTCACGCCCGAGCCGCAGCGCCAGACGCCGCAGCGAGGCCGGCTCGGGGGTGCGCAGACTGATGCGCAGCCCGCCGTCCGGCAGCTCCTCGGCGCTGTCGTGCGGGTAGTACTCGGCGACCCAGCGCCCGCCGGGACCGACCTCGACGACGACCTCGGGGTCCTCGGCGGCCGGCTGCACCAGCGCCTCCGACAGGTCCCGCAGCTCGATCTCGGGCGGCGCGGACGGCTCGTCGAGGATCTTGATCTCGGCGACCCGGTCCAGCCGGAACGTACGCCGGGCCTCGGAGCGGCGGCACCAGGCCTCGACGTAGGTGTGACCGACGCTGACCAGGCGGATCGGGTCGATCTCCCGCTCGGTGACCTCGTCCCGGGCGGGCGAGTAGTAGCGGATCCACAGCCGCCGGCGCTCCGAGATGGCCCGGTCCACGTCCGCGAAGACCCCGCCCTCCGCCTCGAAGGTGACCGACAGACGTGAGCTGGCGCCCGCCGCCTCCCCGGCCGCGGTCTCGACCTTGGCGGTGGCCCGCAGCAGGGCCTGCCGGTCGCTCTCCCGCAGCCCGGGCAGGGTGGCGACCGCGCGCGCGGCCACCAGCAGGGCGGTGGCCTCGTCGGCGGCCAGCCGCAGCGGCTCGGCGGCCTCCGCGCCCAGGGCGGCCGGGTTGTGCCACCAGATGCGCTCGCCGTCGGTGTCGATGTCCAGCAGATCACCGCCGCGGAAGCTGGTCCCGCACATGGGCAGCACATCGAGGTCCGAGACCAGCTCGTCCTCGGTGATCCCGAAGGCTCGGGCCACGTCCTCGATCCGGGCCCCGGGCCGCTCCCGCAGATACGTCACCAGGGAGAGCATCCGCCGGGTCTGGTCGATGGCGTTCGCCGGCCGGGCCGGTTTTCCCACCACGTTCTTACGTCCCCCTCAGCCCTTGGCCACGGCACGCAGCCGGTCCACCACGTCGGCCCGCAGCTCGGCGGGCTCCAGGACCACCACGTCGGGCCCGAACTCCACCAGCCAGGCATCCAGACCGTGCCCGTACGGAATCTCCAACTCGTCCCAGCCGTCCCCGAGTTCCCGGACGAGGGAGGCCCTCGCACGCAGCGGGTAGCCGGCACCGGAGCGCAGCCGGATCAGCGCGGAGCGGTCGGCGGTCTCCCCCGCCCAGCTCGCGACGGTCTCCCGCACGGTGACGACGTCGGGGACCTCGGCGGTGAAGGCGGCCCCCCGGCTGCGGACCTTGCCGGTGATGCGGGAGAGCCGGAAGACACGCTCGGCACCCCGGTCCCGGTCGAAGCCGGCCAGGTACCAGTGACCGCGCCAGCACTCCAGCGCCCACGGCTCGACATGGCGGGGCTCTGGGCGCGCGGCGGTCGCCTTGCGGTACTCGAACACGACCGGGCGCCGGTCACGGCAGGCCAGCATCAGCGGCTCGAACGCGGCCTCGTGCACCGGGATGCGCGGCTCCAGCGCCCCATGGGCCTCGTACGGGTCGACGTCCTCGGGCAGTCCGGCCGCACGCAGCTTCTGCAGCGCGCCGCTCGCGGCCCCGGCGAGGCGGGCCTGCTGCCAGACCTTCGCGGCGAGCCCGAGGGCCGCGGCCTCCTCGGCGTCCAGGGTGATGGGCGGAAGGCTGTTGCTGTCGCGGCGCGCCAGATAGCCGACCTCGCCGTCGAGGTTCTCCACCGTCTCGATGACCAGGCCGAGTTCGCGCAGATCGTCCTTGTCGCGCTCGAACATGCGGTTGAAGGAATCGTCGCTGCCGGCCGCGCCGCTGCCCGATCCGGCGGCCTCGACGTACGCCTCGATCGAATCCCGCAGCTCCCGCTTGCTGAGCGGCCGGCGCGTCCCCAGCAGACACAGCGCCAGGTTCATCAACCGCTCGGCCTTGGCAATGGCCATCGACGCCCTTCCTCCGGGTGTTTCCGCGGCACGACCGTACCGCTACGAAGCGTCGCGGCAAAAGCCGAGGGTCCATGCCCGAAAAGGCATGGACCCCAGACAGTCGGGACCGGTCACGGCACGATCACCGCGGACCCGGCATCCGTCGGATCAGACCCCGAGGAGGTCGACCACGAAGATCAGCGTCTCACCGGGCTTGATCGCCGGAGTCGGGCTCTGGTTCCCGTAGGCGAGGTGGGCCGGAATGGTCAGCTGGCGACGGCCACCGACCTTCATGCCCTGCACACCCTGGTCCCAGCCCTTGATGACACGACCGCCGCCGAGCGGGAAGCGGAACGGCGTCCCACGGTTCCAGCTGGCGTCGAACTCCTCACCGGTGGAGAAGGACACACCCACGTAGTGCACGGTGACGGTCTGGCCGGCCTGGGCCACCTCACCGTCGCCCTCCCAGATGTCCTTGATCTCCAGGTCCGCCGGCGGCTGGCCCTCGGGAAAGTCGATCTCGGGCTTGTCAATGCTCACGTCTTCAGGCTCCTGCTTGTGTACGTACGAGGCAACGCGGACAGTCTCGCATCCCGGGGTTCACATCTTCGCGAGGATGTCCACGGTGAACACCATCACGGAGTCCTTCTTGATGTCGCTGCCGCTCGGCGGCGTGTCCCCGTAACCCAGCTCCGGGGGGATGACGATGAGGAGGCGGCTGCCCACCTTCTTGCCGGTCATGCCCTGCGACCAGCCCTTGACGACCTGCTTCAGCCCGAACGAGCTGAGCGCCTCCCGGCTGTACGAGGAGTCGAACTCCTTGCCGGTGTCCCAGAGCACGCCCTTGTACTGCACCAACAGGCTGTCGTCCGCGCCGACCTCGGGGCCGTCGCCCTCGATGATGTAGTTCGCGACGAGCTTCTTCGGCGGGTCCACCTTCGGCACCTCGATGGAGGGCGCCTTGCCGTCGGTGTTGGTGCCCACCTTCGGCAGGTTCCCGTCGTCCTGCGCGACCTTCGTGCCCTTGGCGGAGCTCTTGGCGTTGAAGGTGTTCTGGATGTCGACGACGAAGACCAGCGTGTCGGTGCCCTTGATCCCCGCCTGCGGGTTGCCGTTCGTCCCGTAGCCCCAGGTCGGCGGCACGGCCATCTCGACCCGGCTGCCGGCCTTCTTGCCGGTCAGCGCGTACCGCCAGCCGTCGATGATGCCCTGCGGGGAGAGCTGGATGACCAGCGGCGTCTTGCGGTCGTAGGAGTTGTCGAAGACCTTCGCCGTGGACCAGATCTGCCCCAGGTAGTTCGCCTGGATGTAGTCGCCCTCGGCGACCGTCCTCCCGTTGCCCGCGATGACCGTCTTCACCGCCAGGTCCTTCGACGGATCACCGCTGCCCTTGGCGACGGTCGGCTTCTCGTCGAACTTCGCACCGGCCGTGATCGCCGGCAGCGGACCGTCCACGATCTTCGGCGGCTTCGCCGCGCCGCTCGCCGACGCGGACGGGCTGCTGCTGGCCTTGGCCGAGTCGGACTCGCCGTCACCACAGGCGGCGAGCGTGACCAGTCCAGCGGGGACAGCGATGAGGAGTGAGCGTCGGCGCACGGTGAAGGCCTCGTATCGGTCGATCTTGTCGGATGGCGTGCGCGCAACTCTACGGCGTGCGAAGGGCGCCGTACGGCAAACGTACGGCGCCCCGCGTTGCGTTCCGACTATCCGGGCCGGAACATTCCGGCTCACATTCCGGCGATCAGCTTCTCCACCCGGTCGTCCACCGAACGGAACGGGTCCTTGCACAACACCGTGCGTTGTGCCTGGTCGTTGAGCTTGAGATGCACCCAGTCGACCGTGAAATCCCGGCGCTGTTCCTGAGCGCGCCGGATGAAGTCACCGCGCAACCGGGCCCGAGTGGTCTGCGGCGGAACCGACTTGCCCTCGAAGATCTTCAAGTCATTGCAGATGCGGGTGGCTTGACCTTTCCTCTCCAGCAGGTAGTAGAGGCCACGACGGCGGTGGATGTCGTGATACGCGAGGTCTATCTGCGCGACCCGCGGATGCGACATGGTCATGTTGTGCTTGGCGCGGTACCGCTCGATGAGCTTGTACTTCATCACCCAGTCGATTTCGGTGCCGATCCGGTCGAGGTCCTCCGCCTCGATCGCGTCCAGCGTGCGGCCCCACAGCTCCAGGACCTGCTCGACGGTGCCCGTACGGATGCCGCGGCGCTCCACGAAGTCCACGGCCTTCTCGTAGTACTCGCGCTGCACCTCCAGCGCGGACGCCTCCCGGCCACTGGCCAGCCTCACCTTGCGGCGGCCGGTGATGTCATGGCTGACCTCGCGGATCGCCCGGATCGGGTTCTCCAGGGTCAGGTCACGCATGACCGTGCCCGCCTCGATCATGCGCAGCACCAGGTCGGTGGCACCGACCTTGAGCAGCATGGTCGTCTCGGACATGTTCGAGTCGCCCACGATGACGTGGAGACGGCGGTACCGCTCGGCGTCCGCGTGCGGCTCGTCCCGGGTGTTGATGATCGGCCGGGAGCGCGTCGTCGCCGAGCTGACGCCCTCCCAGATGTGTTCCGCGCGCTGGCTCACGCAGTACACCGCACCACGCGGCGTCTGCAGCACCTTGCCCGCGCCGCACAGCAGCTGTCGGGTGACCAGGAACGGAATCAGGATGTCCGCGAGACGGGAGAACTCCCCGTGCCGGGCCACCAGATAGTTCTCGTGGCAACCGTACGAGTTGCCCGCCGAGTCCGTGTTGTTCTTGAAGAGGTAGACGTCGCCCGCGATTCCCTCCTCGTGCAGGCGGCGTTCGGCGTCGACCAGCAGTCCTTCGAGAATGCGCTCGCCGGCCTTGTCGTGAGTGACGAGTTCGGTCACGTTGTCACATTCGGGTGTCGCGTATTCCGGATGTGAGCCCACGTCGAGATAGAGGCGGGCCCCGTTCCGCAGAAACACATTGCTGCTGCGGCCCCATGACACGACACGGCGGAAGAGGTACCGCGCCACCTCGTCAGGAGACAGACGGCGCTGTCCCCTGAACGTGCACGTGACGCCGTACTCGTTCTCCAGCCCGAAAATGCGGCGGTCCATGACTGAACATTACGCCCGATCCACCGAGCTGAAACGGGGTTCGGCAGCACGGTTTGGATCATTTTCCGATGAGACCGCAACCACCGCACCCTCGGAGGGAACAGCGAGAACCCGCCCGGTCGCCAGCAGAACCAGCAACGACACGGCCCCCGCCGCGCCCGGCACCACGAACCCCCACAGCGTCCCGCCCCACTCCACGACCGGCCCCGCCACCGCCGTTCCCACCGACTGGCCCACCGTGAACGTCGTCACGATCCAGGAGAACGCCTCCGTGACCGTGCCCCGCGGGGCGTGCCGGTCGACGAGGACGAACACACAGGCGATCGACGGCGCCAGGAACACCCCCGCGAGCGTCGTGAGCCCCGTCATCCCCACCGGACCCGGCATCAGCGTCAGCGGCACGTAACACACCGCCAGCAGCGCCACCAGCACCTGGAGCCGCCGCTCCGGCGCCCCGCTCCACCGCCGCGCTCCGTACGCCGTGCCGCCGACCAGCGCACCCAGCCCGAGACCCGCCATCAGCCAGCCGTACACCGCGTCCCCGCCGTGGCCGTCCGCGTACGAGACCGCCGCGACGGTGATCGAGCCGAGCGCGACTCCGACGAAGAAGAACGCGCCGAGCAGCGCCAGCAACCCGGGCGAACGCAGCGCTCCCAGCCAGTGCGCCTCACGCGGGGCGGACCGCCAGGCCCGCGAGGGAGGCGAGACGACCACCCACAGCGCCCCCAGCACCCCGATCGCACTCAGCACGACGAGCGCGGCCGACGCGGACCACAGCGCCACGCAGAGCGTCACCAGCAGCGGCCCCACGGTGAACATGACCTCCTGGGCCACGGCGTCCATCGCGTACGCCGTGTGCACCTGCTCCTCCTTGCGGAGCACCGTGGACCACAGCGCCCGCAGCCCGCCCTCCTTCCCAGTCAAGTCCTTGTGTTCAGATCGAGGATCTCCTCCACGGGCGTGACGAGGGAGGGCGATCGGGGATCCGGCGGGTGCGGCTATTCGGGCAGCGGTCTGTCCTGGACGACGTTCTTCATCACAAGGGTCGAGGTCAGGCGTTGGACGCCGGGGAGCCGGGCGAGCTGCTGGTCGTAGAGCTGCTGGAACGCGGCCAGGTCCGCGGTCGCGACCCGTAGGAGGTAGTCGGGCTCGCCGAACAGGCGCTGCGCCTGCAGCACGTGCGGGACGGCGGCCACGGCCTCTTCGAAGGCGGTGACGGTGTCGGGGGTCTCCCAGCGCAGGGTGGCGAAGACGAGGGCCTCGAAGTTCAGGCCGACGGCCGCCGGATCCACCACCGCCCGATAGCCGCGGATGGCGCCCTCGCGTTCGAGGTCGCGCAGTCGGCGGTGGCAGGGCGAGACGCTGAGCTGCACACGGGCGGCTAGCTCGGTGACCGTCAGGCGGCCGTCGAGCTGCAGCTCGGTAAGAATCTTCCGGTCTATGGCGTCCATGGAGAAGATTCTCCCTCACATTGCGCGATCATGGGGTAAAGACGCAAACACCTTCGGGCGAATCCGGCCTAGCCTTCCCTCCAGGGCAAGAAATGTGAGAGGGAACGATCGATGGACACGACGACGCTGGCGGCCTTCCTGGCTGTGGACCTGCTGCTGGTCTTCACTCCGGGTGCGGACTGGGCCTATGCGATCTCCGCCGGGCTGCGGGGGCGCTCGGTCGTCCCAGCCGTCACCGGACTGATCGCTGGCCACGCGGCCTATGCGCTCGTGGCCGTCGCGGGCCTGGCGGTGATCGTGGCGAGTTCCCCGGCCGCGCTCACCGCCCTGACCGTGGCGGGCGCGGGCTACCTGTTGTGGCTGGGCTGGGGCGTTCTGCGGCAGCCGGCCATACCGGCGGCCGCCGGAGAGAGTGCGGGCGCCTCCCGCGTGCAGGTGATGCTGAAGGGGGCGGGGATCAGCGGCCTGAACCCGAAGGCGCTGCTGCTGTACTTCTCGCTGTTCCCGCAGTTCATCGACCCTGCCACGGGCTGGCCGGTCGCCGCGCAGACCGGTCTGCTCAGCGCGGTGCACCTGACCGCGTGCGCCGCCGTCTACCTGACCGTCGGCGTCCTGGCCCGCACGGTCCTGAGCACCCGGCCCTCTGCCGCCCGGGTCGTCACCCACGTCAGCGGTGCCATGATGATCGCCATTGGCGCCTTCCTACTGGTGGAACGCCTGGCCGGCTGAGGAACCCGCCCCGCTCCACCCGACGCACCCAAAGGAGAGCAGGCAAGTGGAAGACCGGATACAGCAGGAACAGGCGGGCCCCGCGGTGCAGAAGCGCATCCAGGACAGCTTCGACCTGCAGGGCCTGATGTCCCACCTCGGCGCACGGATCACTCACATCGGCCCCGGCCGCGTCCACATCGTGCTCCCGGCCCGCCCCGAGGTGACCCAGCAGCACGGCTACATCCACGCCGGCGCCACCAGCGCCATCGCCGACAGCGCCGGCGGCTATGCCGCGCTCACCCTGTTTGACGAGGACTCCGAGGTCCTCACCGTCGAATACAAGATCAACCTCCTCGCGCCCGCCGCCGGCGCCCACCTCGAAGCAATCGGCACCGTCCTCAAGCCCGGACGCACCCTGACCGTCTGCCAACTGGAGGTCTACGGCGTCCAGACCGACGGCGCCCGCAAGCTTGTCGCCAACGGCCAGCAGACCCTCATCCGCGTCAACAGGCCCGCCGAATGAGCGCCTGGCCGTCCCCTCCGGCCCTGCCCTCGTGGCTGACGTGGTGGCAGCGCCCCTTCCCCGACGCCAACATCCTCCTGCTGCCCGGACAGCAACCGGCCCTGGTCGACACCGGCTTCGTCGGCCACGCCGACGAGACCACCACCTGGGCATACGCGCACGCCGGAACCGTCGACCTGGTCGTCAACACCCACTGGCACTCCGACCACGTCGGCGGCAACGCTCTCCTCCAGGCCCGGGGCGCCGCCATCGCCGCCGGAACCCCGGAGGCCGAGGCGATCACCCGCCGGGACCCCGGCTGCTGTGCCGCCGAGTATCTCGACCAGCCGGTCGCCCCGTACACCGTGGACGTTCCGCTCGACGACGGCCAGGTCTTACAGCTGGGCGATGCCGACTGGGAGGCCGTCCGCACCCCCGGCCACACGCCGGGCCACCTGGCGTTGTGGCAACCGGACGAGCGGCTACTCGTCGTCGGTGACGCGCTGTCGGACTACGACGTCGGCTGGGTCAACCTCGCTCTCGACGGCCTCGACGCGGCCACCACCGCGCTCGCCTCCCTCAAGCGGATGGCCGACCTCGACCCCCGCGTGCTCCTCCCCTCCCACGGCCCGATCCCCGCCGACCCCGCAGCCGCGTTCGCCGCTGCCCTGCGCCGTGCCCAGCGGCTCGTCGACAACCCGGCCGGAGCGGTCTGGTACGGCGCACGGCGGATCCTCGCCTTTGCCCTGATGATCCGCGACGGGATCCCCTCCGACGAGGTCGAGCCGTACCTCCACGGTCGCGCCTGGCTGACCGACGCCGCCCGCCTCCTGGACGTGACCCCCGAGGTCCTCGCCCCCGAACTGGTCACGACCATGCTCCGCAGCGGCGCCATAGTCCTACGCAACGGCCGCCTGCACGCCGCCGCCGACCACACTCCTGTGGCGCCCGAGGCATTGCGCGTGCCCTACCCCCGAGCCTGGCCGGTGACCGAGCCGCGCTGACACCTGCTGAAACGAGGGGCGGGCGAGGCGGCCTCCAGCCGCTCGCCCGCCCCATACCCGTCCGCTCCGGTCAGAAGGTGTGCTCCGGTGCCGGGAACGTCCCCGCCGCCACATCGGCCGCGAAGTCCCGGGCCGCCTCGCGCAGTACGCCGTGCACATCGGCGTACTGCTTCACGAACCGCGGCAGCCGCCCGGTCCGCAGGCCCGCCATGTCCTGCCAGACCAGCACCTGCGCGTCACATCCGTTCCCCGCTCCGATGCCGATCGTCGGCACCGCCACATTCCGCGTGATCTCCGCGCCGACGTCCTCGGGCACCATCTCGATCAGCACGGCGAACGCACCGGCCGCCTCCAGCGCCTTCGCCGCCGACACCAGCCGCTGCGCATCCTCGCCCCGCCCCTGCACCCGGTAGCCACCGAGGCCATGCTCGGCCTGCGGTGTGAACCCGATGTGCGCCATCACCGGGATCCCGGACCGGGCCAGCAGCTCCACCTGCGGCACCATCTCCTCGCCTCCCTCCAGCTTCACCGCGTGCGCGCCGGCCTCCTTCATGAACCGCACCGCCGTGTGGAAACACTGCTCCGCGGACGCCTCGTACGAGCCGAACGGCAGGTCCGCGATCACCAGAGCCCGCCGGGAGGCCCCGGACACCGCGCGCACGAGCGGCAGCAGTTCATCCACCGTCACCGGCAGCGACGTCTTGTTCCCGAAGACGTTGTTAGACGCCGAGTCCCCGATCAGCAGCACCGGGATGCCCGCCTCGTCGAAGGTCGCCGCGGTGTACATGTCGTACGCCGTCAGCATCGCCCATTTCTCCCCGCGCTCCTTCATCTCGCGCAGGTGGTGGATCCGGACCCGCTTCGGGGTCGGGGCGGTGGCGGTTGTCGTGCCGCCGCCGTACGGAGCGGGCTGCTCGCTCATGGAAGTCCTCCGGACGTGCCTCTCGAGGCTCCCTGCTGGAGTCCCCGGATTCACCACGGGACGCTAAGCGATTTCGAGCCGAAAGTGTTGCCGTCCTACGCCCGTCAACCGGTAAAGCGGAGGAGACTTTTCTACCAATGCCCAGTCGGCTGGAAGAATCTTGCCGAGCTTTCAAGGGAAGGACGTGCCCGGTGTCGCCGCTCGGTAGTGCTCACGACGGGGTCCCACGGGATGACGGCCGGACTGGCGAGCATGATGCTGACCTGCTGCCAGCAGCAAGGAACGCCGGTCCTGTCGATTTATCGGTGCACCGTCCTGCCGTGCAGTTCCTCGACGAACAGCTCACCGCGGCCACCGTCGCGGGCACGGCCATCCTGCTCGGGGCCATCGCCGCCCTCGCCCTCGCCGAGTCCCAACTGCCGGCCCAGCCCGACATAGCGTGAGGTGACACAAGGCCCGCGGGGTGTCAGTCCTCGCCGTCGCCGACTTCGTCGAGTTCCAGTGCGTCCGGGGTCGAGGCCGTGAAGCTGCTGCAGTGCTTGAACCGGGAGAGCCGGGCGATGTCCTCCTCCCCCGTTTGGACCCGAAGTACTTCGGCGACGGCACTGCGCAGACCGTGCGGATGGCGCGACACCGGGGTCAACCGACACCAACCACCACCTCGGCCTGGACCGGCCGGGCCAGACGGGCCCGGGACAGTGCGAGGACCACGGCACCCGCCGTGACCCCGCAAGCGCCGAGTGCCGCGGCAGCGGCCAGCGCGAAGTCGGCGAGGAGCAGGCCGGAAACGGCGGAGCCGACCGCGATGCCCGCGCTGATCAGGGTCACGAGCCAGGCGAACGCCTCGGTCACCGTCCCTTCGGGGGCGAGGTCGCCGACCATCCCGAAGGACACCGTGAGCAGCGGCGCGAAGAAAACGCCCGTGCCGACCGCGACCAGACAGGCAACGAGCGGGCCCGGCACCAGAGCCACCAGCCAGTACGCGCCCGCCATCCCGCCGCACAGGAGGAGGGCCTTGAGCGGGGCGGCAGCGCTCCAGCCGAGTGCGCCGTACGTCACGGCGCCGAGCAACGCGCCGAGCGCCGACAGGGCCATGAGCGTGCCGGCGCCGCCCGGTACCGCGAACTGTTCGGCGTAGGCGACGCTGAAGACGTTGAAGGTGCCGACCGCCCACCCGGCCCCGAACAGGGCGAACAGCAGCAGAAGCAGCGCGGGGCTGCGGAGCGGGCCGAGCCAGTGCGCGTCGCGGGCTTCCGCACGCCAGTCGCGCGAGGGCGCCGCGGTCGCCATGATCAGGGCGCCGATCAGGCCGAGCACCGCGGCGAGGCCAAGGGCGAGCGGAGCGGGCCCGAATGCCGCCACACCGGCGACCGCCAGCGGACCGATGATGAACATGATCTCCTGCGCCCCGGCGTCCACGGCATACGCCGACTCCAGCTGGTCCTCCTCCACCAGGGCGGGCCACAGTGCACGCATGCATGGTTCGAGCGGCGGCGCGGCAGCTCCCGCGAGCACGGCCCCGGCCACGACCGCAGACGCCGACTCCGGGGTGAGCGCGAGCACCGCGTACCCCAGGCCCGAGACGACCGCGGACACCACGAGCACCCGCGGTTGCCCGGTGCGGTCAACGAGCCGCCCGAGCAGCGGCCCTCCGATGGCCCCGGCCACGGCGAAGATCCCCGTGACCACACCGACGAACCGGTAGCCGGACCCCGCCTCACGCACGGTCAGCGCAATGGCGAGCGCGGCCATCGCGCTCGGCATCCGCCCGATCAGCGAACCCGTCAACAGCCTTATGACGTACGGCCGTCGGATCAGTCTCAGATACAGCATGTCTCTCCTGTTGCGGTTCGGTTCGGGGCATCAACAGCCGAAGGAGCAGGACCCTCGTCCGGGCAGAGGTCCGTATGTCACCAGGCGGCCATCGCGTCGGCGCGTGAGGCGGCGGCATGGTCAGCTGCGGGGTGGCCGGAAGGGAATGACGTTGTCAGCGGCAGCAATGGAGTCCGAGGTCTCGGCCGGCGGGCTCTCCTGGACGAGTACGGCGCTGGCGAGGGTCAGGTTGGTCACCAGCTGACGGAGTTCTTCGATCTCGGCTCTCTGATCCGCGATGGTCTCCTTCAGCTTGCCGACGGTCTCCCGCAGTCGTTTCTCGGTCTCGGGGACCTGCTGGGTCTCGGTCCGGACGCGCGCGTAGAACTCGTTCTTCAGGTCGGCGTGGCGTTTGAGCAGTGCCATGCGGTGGACGTCGGCCTCAGCGGCGAGGGCGACGACCGTGAGGCTGCCGTTGGAGGCGGTGGCCTGTCCGGACAGGAGGCGGTCCATGGCCTCGCGGATGCGGGTGCGCTCGTCGCGGTGCTGGTCGTTCATGCGAGGGCCTCGGCGGGTCGTGCGGTGGAGTCGTGGGTGTCGGCGGTGGCGCGGAGCCGTTGGGCGTTTGCCTTCAGGCGTCGGCCGACGGGTTCAGGGGCGGCGGCTGCCAACTGGTCGATCTCGTCGGCCCGTTCACGCAGGCTTCGGGCGTGGATGTCGGTGCGGACGGCGTTGCCGCAGCCCGGACGGCAGTCGTACTGTCTGGGGGCCGTGGCGCCCGGATCGGGTTCGCACAGCGCGTTCTCGTGCTTGAACGCGCAGATCACGTAGGCGTCGGGGTTGTCGTAGAGGACGTAGCCGTCGCGGGCGAGGAAGGCCGCGGCCTGTTTGGGGAAGTTCTTCTTGACCAGGCGCCCTTCGAAGCGGGGGACGTGGGCGGCTGCTGTCAGTGCGCGGCGTGTGGCGGGTCCGGAGATCTTCTCGCCGGCCGCGAGGCGGTCCCTCAGCCGGGCCGCGGTGCCGGCTGCGGCAAGCGCGGTCTCGACGTCGAGGACGCCGTGGATGCCGCGGCGACTGCGGCTGCCGTAGCCGCTGGAGGTGCGGGCGTCCAGGATGGTGCGCATGTGTCCGTACTGGACGGCCAGCCCGATCAGTCCGCCGGGGCGGCGGGCGATGTGCCAGGCCAGAGTTCTGCGGAAGCGGCCCATCCCTATGGAGCCGTACGGGTCGTCGGGGATGGTCTGGTCGGGCAGATTCTGGGCGAGGGCCTCCCGGTTGGCCCAGGCGATGAACTCCTCGATCCGGTCGATCATCCCGGTAGTTCCCAGCGAGCCGTGGGCGTTACGGTCCCCCATGCCGAAGTCGTGGTGGGCGGTGGACAGGAGAAGCTCGCCTGGAGGGACGATGCGTTCGAGGACGCGGATGGCACGGACGACGGGTGTGATGGCCACCCAGGGCACTTCTCGTTCCTCGCCCTGGGGAAGGTGGTTGCCGTCATGGTCGGTAACGTTCTTGTAGTGGCGGCTGCGGATCAGATGCCGGCCCGGAGAGCCGTCGCCGGCCGGTTCGGGCTCGGGACAGCAGCCGGACCGCAGGCTCTGGACTTCCTGGGGCCGCATGCCGGTCAGGTAGAGACAGACGATGGCCGCGGCGGTCCCGAGGTGGCGCATCAGGACGGGCGCCTCGTAGAAGTCGAGGTGCGTGCGCCAGGGTCGGCCGTTGACACGTCCGGTGACCGGCACCGCCAACGGGCACGAACCGGGCCGCACCGCTGCCAGAGCCGTCAGGCGGTTCGTCTCCTTGAAGCGGTCGACCTGCCCGAAGCTGGCGCCGGTGATTCCGGTGACGTACATGCGGGCGAACTCGGGCTTGCCGTGCTTGTGGGAGGCCGGGATCGGTGCACCGGTCTCCACGATGGGGCGCAGGTATGCCTCCAGGACCTCCCGCCCTTCGGGTGTGGCGTGGGCGCTGGTGGCGCGGCGCGTCAGGCGGCGGTTCTCGGACCAGGCGGCCAGGATGTCGTCGGCGAAGTCCTCGACGGCGCGGAGGGCCCAGATCAACAGCGGTCCCATGACTTCAGGGTCGAGGGGTTCCGTGGAGTTCTCCCCGCCGGTGCTCCCGTCGACAGTCGGCAGGAAGTCGTCGACGTCCTCGGTCTCCCACACGGGCTGGGAGATGCCGGTAGGACGGGCGCAGAGCTGGTCGAACACCCACAGGTACGTGAGGTCGGCGAGCACGTCCTCCGCACTGTCGCGGCCCATACCGTTCGCACAGCGCTCGGCCGCGTACGCATGCCAGTGCTGCTCGGTACAGCGCCCGAGGTCGCCGATGCCGCGCTCGTCCAGCCAGCGGGCCAGCCGCACCCACTCCTGACAGGCGCTCCTGATGCTGCCCGCGACGCGTCGGCTGCGAGCGGAGATCCCGCGCGTTTGAAGATAGGTGGGGCGCAGCTCACCGTTGATCATGGCCCAGGCGGCCGACTTCAGCTGCTCGCGCAGTGTGCCGGGACAGTTTGCCCAGTGGATGCTGATCAGGCTGCTGCCGGGGTTGTCGATGAGCGGGGCCAAGGACCAAACAAGGTCACGGTAGCGGGAGTTGGGGTGCCGGTTGCCGGCGCTGATCCACTTCGGGAGCACCACGGGGCTGTCCGGGCTGGGCAGGGGAAGGACGTACGGATCAGGTTCGGCAGCGAGAGTGTTCACGAGGCCAGGTCTCCCTTGAGCAACAGCGTGACGAGGGCGCGGTCCGCCTCGTCCGCACGGTCGAGGGCGGCTTTCCAGGCTGCGGGCCCGACACGCTCGCGCAGGTCCTCCAGACGCAGCCGGTGATCGTTCCAGCGCGTCGTCCAGGTGTCGTCAGGCAGCACGGAGCGCAGGCTGTCCATCTGCTGGTGGAGGTGGGCGAGGCGCGGGTGGTGGCCTGGGTGTACGTGTGCGTTGGTGCAGGCGAGGCAGAGCAGGAAGTCCGCGCCGCATCCACCGTCGGGCGCGGGCCAGGGGCTGTTGGTGTCGTCCCCGCAGTCCGCGGTGGCGGTCTGCTGGTGGGCCGGATCCGCCTTATTGGTGAGGTGGCCGCCGAAGGTGACGGCGCGGGCCTGGGAAAGCGCCTCCTCGGCGCCCGCCTCGAAGACCTCCCGTGAGGCTTCCTGCACACGCTTGTCGGGCAGGACGTAGACGCTCTCGTGGGTTCCTTGGGTGTGCTGCAGCGGACGTCTCTCACGGGTCACCGTGGTCCGCCGTGTGCGTTGGAACGGGGAGCCGGCCAGTCCGTGCGACCTGGCCCAGCCCTTCGCGTCGTCCTTCGAGACCCCGAAGACCAGCAGGCCGACGGGACCGGGCCGGTCCGCGTTCTTGCTGCTGCGTCCCGGCCGGGCTGTGCGGGCGGTCATCAGCAGGTCGTGGCCGGGGGACAGCTGCGCGGCCAGCACCCGGCCGGGCGCGGTGGCCTGCAGGGCCTGGGTGATCAGGCGGCCGGGCGAGTCCGCGCCGGAGTCGGTCACGTTCTCGGTGGAGTACCAGCGTCCGCCGGAGGCCCGGTGCTTCTCCACCGTCACCTGGTAGGTCACCGTGCCGCTCTCGCCCGCCGACGGCGTCCGCGTCGGGGCCGGCATGTGATCGTAGAGGGAGAGATTCCAGGCGAACCGGTCGGTGAGCAACACCGAGAGCGCCGTCAGTTCACCCTTCGTCAGGAACAGACGGGCCCACGTGCGTGCCGCACTGGTTCCGCCGAGCAGTCTCCTGTTCGTCGCGAAGGATCCCGACGGCGTCTGGGTACGCGGTACGTCACCGGTACGCGCGAGGTGATCCAGGACCTGCCCGATGCGCCACGGCCTACTCCCGGGTTCCAGCTCGCCGGTCCGCCACTGCTCCAGCAGCCGCTCGTTCTCGGTGATGCGCAGCCAGGCGGCCCTGAACTGCCGTTGCGCAGTGCTGATGACCCGCTCACGCTCGGCGTCGTCGTAGGACTGCTTGCCAGGCTTGAGCCCGGGGACGCGGCGGGCGACTTCCTCCGCCGCCGGGCCGGTCACGATCCGGGGGTCCTGCTTCAGCAGCGTACGAATCTTGGTCAAGCGGGCCTTGCCCGTGTTCGTGCCGATGTTCACAGCGCGCCAGCGCTTGAGCAGGGCCGCCGACAGGCCGTCGAGGTCCTTGGAAGGGGCATCCTGTCCAGAGATGAACCGGGCGAAAAGCTCCAGCACCTCCCAGTACGAGTTCGCCGTGCTGTGGCTGGTCCACTGACTCGACTGGGCTGCGAACGCGGCGGCCAGCGACCGCTGCATCGGCTCCGCCACCGACAGCTCGGAGAAGTCGAACTCCTTCGGATGCCCGGCCTTGTTGATCACCGTCACCACGAGTCCCTCCGGCGTCAGCGGGGGCTCGCTGCGGTGGTCGGGCGGGGGCAGGACCGCTCGCCTTCCTATCCTGCTCACCCGGCCGCCTCCAGGATCGTGTCGATGTCCTGGATGCCCTCTGACTCCCTGGCCAGCCGCGCGAAGACACCGTCGAGGTTCTCGACATCCTCGCCATCGCTCGTGGTCTCCGCGGCGGCAAGGATGGACTCCAGCTGCAGGTGCGTGACCGGCGCGAGATAGTGACGCTTCGTCGTTTCCACGTCGGAGTGCCCCAGCAGCGTCTTCACCAGCCACCACGGATCACCGAACAGCAGGGCGAAGTCTCTCCGCTCCTCCCGGGTGAGCCCGTAGCGGGACTCGAACAGCTCGTTGAGCAGGACCAGCATGTACAGCGCGAACGAATGCCGGCACGAGTGCGGCGTCGCGTACGGCGTCTTCCCCTTCACCTCCGCGAGCCTCAACTCCCGCTTGACCGCCCGCTCCTGCGGCGTGAGAAGCGCCTCCTCGCAGCGGCCGTTCGAGCTCCGGAACACCCCGTTCCATCGATCCGGATCCATCGGCAGCCCTTGCTCGGTCAGCCACAGCCACGCCGGCTCGGGCCCGTCCGGCCCTTCCAGGAACAGCCACTGCCGCTCCCGCCAGTCCAGCAGGTTCAGCTCCCGTTCCCCCGCTACACCATGGGCGTCGATCCAGGCGACCTTCGGCTTCAACCCGTGCGTCACCTTCGTGACCAGCCGCATCATCGGCAGACGGTCGTAGCGACCCGCAGTCTGAGCGCGCCGCACCGCCCACGCCCGCTCGGAGACCACATACGCCTCCACTTGCCCTACCGCGTCCGCCGACGCGTAGAACGTCCGGCCTCTCTTGGCCCGGGTCAACGCCCCGGCGATGCGCCCGTGCACGTATCGGCCGTGACGGAGGCGCCGAGCCGGCACCTCGAAGGTGAGCAGCGCCCCGCCTTCTTGCCGCCGCAGCCCCGAGCTCAACAGCAGCTGCACAAAACTCGTGTTGCGCAGCTCCGTCCGCGACTCCCACCCCGGCGCCGGTACCCCGGCACGATCACACCCGCGCAGCCCGACGTCCGACCACAACGCCCACGTCCTGGGCGTCAGCCACGACACCCGCGCACTCACAGAGTCCGCGGCCCGATCCTCCCGACGCGACACGTCCACCGGCAGGGGATCGACCCGTCCCCACTTGAACAGCTTGGTGTACGCCGCCGCTTCCCGATCCCACTTCGCGCCGCTGATCCGCCCCGGATTCTCCGGCGCCCGGCACCGCCAGTGCCGGTAATCCCTCAGATCCTGCCGCGTCGCCTTCCGCCACGGCACCCCACGCGAGGACAGGAACGTCAGCAGCGCCCGCGTATCCGTCGCGTAGTTCCGCTTCGACTCCCGCTCCAACAACTGGAACTCGGCCGACCTGACGTAGTCCAGCAGGTCCCGATCCACCCTGCAGTCCGGCGTCAAGAACACCGGATCGCCAGGACGCAACCCGATCCGGTCCACCGCCGCCGGAAGATCTCGCACCCCCAGAACACCTTCAGGCGGCAACGAACCCCACCGCTCCGGATCCGGCACCCACACCACACGCCACTCGCTCAACGAACCTCTCCCTGATCGCTTGAACACAAGCAATCATCAGGGAACCCTCCAGCGGCGGCGTGCACAGCCCGGCGACCGCCATCGCGAGGTACGCCGGCCAGAGCGGGTCCAGCCCCGACAGCGCGAAGACGACCATGGCGAGGGCCGAGACGACCGCCGCGGGCAGCTGCACCCTCAGCTGTCCGTACAGGTCCACCAGCCGCCCCAGCAGCGGCTGCCCGACGGCGTTGGCCAGCCCGTACACGGCCGCCAGCGCGCCCGCGAGGCTGTAGGTGCCGCCCTCCGCGCGGACGAAGAGCACGATCGCGATGGCGGCGGTGGCGTTCGGCAGCCGGCCCACCAGCGTGCCGGCGAGCAGCCGCGCGGCATGCCGCGTCCTGAGAATCTCGAGATATCCGGCGGCCATGTCCTGCCTCTCCACGGGCTCTCGCGAGCGACGTGTTACGTATAACGTCCTCCGTCATACGTACCATGTGCCTGACCACGAGTCCAGACGAAGGAGCAGGCCGACGGTGGCACGAGGTAGTACGCGCCCCACGAGCCGTGACGTCGCCCAGGCCGCCGGCGTCTCCCAGGCCGCCGTCTCCCTGGTCCTCGGCGACAAATGGCGCGGCCGCGTCTCCGAGCCCACGGCCGAACGCGTCCGCGAGGCCGCACGCGAACTGGGCTACCGGCCCAACCTCGCCGCCCGCAACCTCCGCCTCGGCCGCACCCGCACCGTCCTGCTGGTCGTCCCCGCCCTGACCACCGAGTTCTTCGCCGGCGTCTACACGGGCGCCGCCCGCGTCGCCGCCCGCCACGGCTTCGGCGTGGTCCTCTACCCCTCCCCCGAGGGCGTCGGCCCCGCCCGCGACCCCTTCGCCTCCGCCCAGGCCGCCCTCGACGGCGTGATCGCCTCCTCCATGGCCGCCGACGCGCTCACCGCCATCCGCGGCGACCAGCTCCCCCTCGTCATGCTGGACAGCGACCCCGACGGCAGCCTCGGCGCCGCGACCGTCAACCTCGACATCCGCGACGGCGTCCGCCAGGTCGCCGACCACCTCCTCGCCCTGGGACACCGCCGCTTCCTGCACCTGGCCGCCGACATCCCCTCCTGGACCTTCCACGTCCGCGCGCGGGAGCTGGCGGACCGGGTGGCCTCGGTACCCGGCACGTCCCTGCGGACGGCCGCCGCGCCGATCTCCATCGAAGGAGCCCTGGCCGCGGCGGAAACGGCCCTGAGCGACACCGGCGGCACCGAAGGACGCCCCACCGCCGTGGTCTGCGACGACGACAAACTCGCCGCCGGGGTCTACAAGGCCGTACGACGCCTCGGGCTGCGCATCCCGGAGGACGTGTCCGTGACCGGCCTCGACGACCTCGCCCTCGCCACGGCACTCGACCCCGAGCTGACCACCGTACGGCTGGACGGGGAACTGTTCGGAGAACGCGGGATGGAGGCCCTGCTGGCCGTCCTGGAGGGGCGTACGCCGGCGGAGGGGGACATCCCGGTGGAGCTGGTGGTGCGGGGGTCCACGGCACGGGCAGGGGGCTGAGCACCCCGGCCGTCCACCGGTCCGTCACCGGCCCCGAACGCCGCGCGCCCCGGCCTGGGCCGGCCGGGGCGCACTACGGGCGGGAGCGTACGACGGTGCGGACTACTCGTCGTCCTCCTCCGCGGAGCTCTCCGCCTCCGTGGCGGCACCGTCCGCCTCCAGCAGACGGTCGAGCTGACGGCCGACGATGCGCTTGAACTTGCGCTGCTGCGGACGCGTACGGTCCAGGACGGCCACCTCCAGACGCTCGGCGGGAATCTCCCGCTGCGTGCCGTTGGTGTCGCGCGACAGGGCCTGGACGGCGAGCTTCAGCGCCTCCGCCAAGGACATGCCGTCCTGGTGCCGCTGGTCCAGATAGCTGCTGATCTGCTCGGCGTTGCCGCCGACCGCCACCGAGCCGTGCTCGTCGACGATCGAACCGTCGTGCGGCAGCCGATAGATCTGGTCACCCTCGGGGGTCTCCCCCACCTCGGCCACGACCAGCTCCACCTCGTACGGCTTCTCGGCCGCCGAGGAGAAGATCGTGCCCAGGGTCTGGGCGTAGACGTTGGCGAGACCACGGGCGGTCACGTCGTCACGGTCGTAGGTGTAACCCCGCAGGTCGGCGTAGCGCACACCACCGATCCGGAGGTTCTCGTACTCGTTGTACTTGCCGGCGGCCGCGAAGCCGATCCGGTCGTAGATCTCGCTGAACTTGTGCAGCGCGCGGGACGGGTTCTCGCCGACGAACACGATGCCGTCGGCATACTGCAGCACGACCAGGCTGCGGCCACGGGCGATGCCCTTGCGGGCGTACTCCGCCCGGTCCGCCATCGCCTGCTGGGGTGAGACATAGAACGGCGTCGACACCGGTTATCCGTCCCTTTCTGTCGAAGTCACTGGATCACCTTGATAAGAGGGCCGTCGCGGGCCGGACCGGCTAGAGCAGCGCGGCCCGGGGACCGTCCGGCTGCTCCAGACGGCGTTCCAGGATCGAACGGGCGATCTCGGAGGACTCCTCGTCGGTGAGCCGGCGGAAGCCGTCCTCGGTGATCACGGTGACGATGGGGTAGATCCGGCGGGCGACATCGGGACCACCGGTCGCCGAGTCGTCGTCTGCCGCGTCGTAGAGGGCCTGGATGACGAGGGTCGTCGCCTCGTCCTCGGAGAGATCGGCACGGAACAGCTTCTTCATCGCGCCGCGCGCGAAGATCGAGCCCGAGCCGGTGGCCGCGTAGCCGCTCTCCTCGGAACGGCCGCCCGTCACGTCGTACGAGAAGATGCGGCCCTTCTCCCGGTCCACGTCGTAACCGGCGAAGAGCGGGACGACGGCCAGGCCCTGCATGGCCATGCCGAGGTTGGAACGGATCATGGTGGAGAGCCGGTTCGCCTTGCCCTCCAGCGAGAGCTGCGCGCCCTCGACCTTCTCGAAGTGCTCCAGCTCCAGCTGGAACAGCTTCACCATCTCCACGGCCAGACCGGCCGTGCCGGCGATCCCGACGGCCGAGTACTCGTCGGCCGGGAACACCTTCTCGATGTCCCGCTGGGCGATCATGTTCCCCATCGTGGCCCGGCGGTCACCGGCGAGCACCACACCGCCGGGGAACGTCACGGCCACGATCGTCGTGCCGTGCGGAGCTTCGATGACACCCTGGGTCGGCGGCAGCTGCCGCTTGCCGGGCAGCAGCTCCGGCTGGTGGTCCGACAGGAAGTCCATGAAGGACGACGACCCAGGCGTCAGGAAGGCAGCTGGTAGACGCCCGGTGCTACGAGTGTTGGCTTCCACGGAGTTCCTTCCAGGTAGGCGGCAGCCCGACGAACAGCGTCGGGATCGTCTC
The DNA here is from genome assembly GCF_014930365.1 of Streptomyces caniscabiei. Classification (GTDB taxonomy): domain Bacteria; phylum Actinomycetota; class Actinomycetes; order Streptomycetales; family Streptomycetaceae; genus Streptomyces; species Streptomyces caniscabiei. The sequence continues at coordinate 323,337 of NZ_JABXWI010000011.1, forward strand.
CCAACTTGCCGATGGCCGAATTACAGTTGAAGCACAGTACGCCTCGGACCCTACCCGTCTTGTGGCAGTGATCCACATGCACGGACGGGGGCTTTCAAACAGATCACGCAGAGCCCCATCTGGCACGCGACCATCTCGTCACGTTCGGCTTCGGTGAGGCCGTAGTTGCGCTTCAGATGCCCCGCGCGCCCCTTGACCGCGCGGCAGGCCTCGCAGCTTGTCGAGAGGCCGTCGGACGCCGTTACGTTGCGATGCCACTCACTGTGCGGCTTGACCTGCCCACAGCAACGACAGAACTTGCGCCCTTCGGGCGTGTCCACACGCGGGGTCGCACATTCTTGCCCTTGGCCAGCTGTTACTGGCGAAGGCTGCCCGCGGCTTGCACTCCTTGCACCGCGAGCAGCGCTTCACACCCTCTTCACTTGCCAACCCGTACGCCCCCATCACCTTCGAATCGAAGGCTACTGGCCGCCCTTCTGAACGAAACTTCGAACGAAGTCCTCCGCATTCTCCTCGAGGACATCGTCGATCTCGTCCAGAACCGAGTCCACGTCGTCGCTCAGCTTCTCCTGGCGCTCCTTGAGGTCCTCCGATGCCTGCGCCTCCGGCGCCGCCTCGGTCTCCTCGGTGGAACGGGTGGCCTTCTGCTGGCCGCCGCCGGTGTCCTTGGTCGCCATAACCCTCACCCCGCTCTGTTGCCCGACATGGTCGACAGGTCGGCATTCCCGCCGATCGGTGATGATCAGACCCTACAAGCCGGGTCTGACATTGGCCCCGTTGTTTCCACAACGTCCGGGGACCACCTCGATGATTCCCGGACGGCGGTGTTTCCACCCTGCCCGGCTGATCACGATTGAACCCCGGTTCAGTGCCCGGACAGCACCCTGACCAGGTCTTCTGCCGTGCGGCAGCGGTCCAGGAGCTCCTTGACGTGATTTCGCGTTCCGCGAAGCGGTTCGAGGGTTGGGACGCGCTGGAGCGAGTCCCGGCCCGGCAGGTCGAAGATCACCGAGTCCCAGGAGGCCGCCGCGACGTCGTCCGCGTACTGCTCCAGACAGCGACCGCGGAAGTACGCACGGGTGTCCTCCGGCGGCTTCGTACGGGCTTCGTCGACGCCCTGCTCGGTCAGCAGCCGCTTCATCTTGCCGCGGGCCACCAGACGGTTGTAGAGGCCCTTCTCGGCGCGTACGTCGGCGTACTGGAGGTCGACGAGGTGCAGGCGCGCGGCGTCCCAGTCGAGGCCGTCACGGCGCCGGTAGCCCTCCATCAGCTCCCGCTTGGCGACCCAGTCGAGCTCCCCGGAGAGGCTCATCGGGTCGTTCTCCAGGCGGTTGAGCGTGTCTTCCCACCGGCTCAGGACGTCCTTCGTCTGGTCGTCCGCGTCCGCCCCGAAGCGCTCCTCGACGTACTTGCGGGACAGCTCGTAGTACTCCATCTGGAGCTGTACGGCGGTCAGGGTGCGGCCGCTACGGAGGGTGATGAGGCGTTGCAGGGTCGGGTCGTGGGAGACCTGGTGGAGGGTGCGTACGGGCTGGTCGACGGCGAGGTCTACGGCGATGAAGCCGTCTTCGATCATGGAGAGGACGAGGGCCGTCGTGCCCAGTTTCAGATAGGTCGAGATCTCCGAGAGGTTCGCGTCGCCGATGATCACGTGGAGGCGGCGGTACTTCTCCGCGTCGGCGTGGGGTTCGTCGCGGGTGTTGATGATGGGGCGCTTGAGGGTGGTCTCCAGGCCGACTTCCACCTCGAAGTAGTCGGCGCGCTGGCTGAGCTGGAAGCCGTGTTCGTGGCCGTCCTGACCGATGCCGACGCGGCCGGCGCCGGCGAAGACCTGGCGGGAGACGAAGAAGGGGGTGAGGTGGCGCACGATGTCCGAGAAGGCGGTTTCCCGCTTCATCAGGTAGTTCTCGTGCGTGCCGTAGGAGGCGCCCTTGTTGTCGGTGTTGTTCTTGTAGAGGTGGATCGGCTGGGCGCCGGGGAGCTGTGCCGCGCGTTCGGCGGCTTCGGCCATGATGCGCTCGCCGGCCTTGTCCCACAGGACGGCGTCGAGGGGGTTGGTCACCTCGGGGGCGCTGTACTCGGGGTGGGCGTGGTCGACGTAGAGCCGCGCGCCGTTGGTGAGGATGACATTGGCGAGGCCGATGTCCTCGTCGGTGAGCTGGCTGGAGTCGGCGGCCTCGCGGGCGAGGTCGAAGCCTCGCGCGTCCCGCAGCGGGTTCTCCTCCTCGAAGTCCCAGCGGGCCCGGCGGGCCCGGTGCATCGCCGCTGCGTAGGCGTTGACGATCTGGGACGAGGTGAGCATTGCATTGGCATTGGGGTGGCCGGGGACGGAGATCCCGTACTCCGTCTCGATGCCCATTACTCGCCGTACGGTCATGCGGCCCTCCTTGCCCGGCGGCGTCCTCGGTCGGGGACGCTGCTCAAGTACCGCTGGCGCTCCGGTGCGTGTGCGGTGCCCGTCCCCGCACTGCGCGACTCGGCGGTACGAAAGAGCCTAGAACGGCTCTGCGCTGGTGGGGAGATCATTTGCGTCATTGCTGTGCTCCGGCCTTCACCTGGAAAACAGTCGGCTGCGGGTACCCACTGAGGGCACCCGCAGCCGCCCTGTGTTTTACAGGTACTGTCCGGTGTTCGCCACCGTGTCGATGGAGCGACCCGTGTCCGCGCCCTGCTTTCCGGTGATCAGGGTACGGATGTAGACGATCCGTTCGCCCTTCTTACCGGAGATTCGGGCCCAGTCGTCCGGGTTGGTGGTGTTGGGCAGGTCCTCGTTCTCCTTGAACTCGTCCACGCAGGCCTGGAGCAGGTGGGAGACGCGGAGACCCTTCTGGTTCTTGTCGAGGAAGTCCTTGATCGCCATCTTCTTGGCGCGGCCGACGATGTTCTCGATCATGGCGCCGGAGTTGAAGTCCTTGAAGTAGAGGACTTCCTTGTCGCCGTTGGCGTAGGTGACCTCCAGGAAGCGGTTCTCCTCGGATTCGGCGTACATGTGTTCCACTGCCGTCTGGATCATGCTCTGGACGGTGGTGGTCTTCGAGCCGCCGTGTTCGCCGAGGTCATCCGTGTGGAGGGGGAGACGCTCGGTGAGGTACTTCTGGAAGATGTCCTTGGCCGCTTCGGCGTCCGGACGCTCGATCTTGATCTTCACGTCGAGCCGGCCGGGGCGCAGGATCGCGGGGTCGATCATGTCCTCGCGGTTGGAGGCGCCGATGACCACGACGTTCTGCAGGCCTTCCACGCCGTCGATCTCGGCGAGCAGCTGCGGGACGATGGTGTTCTCCACGTCCGAGCTGACGCCGGATCCGCGGGTGCGGAAGAGGGATTCCATCTCGTCGAAGAAGACGATGACGGGGGTGCCCTCGCTGGCCTTCTCCCTCGCACGCTGGAAGACCAGGCGGATCTGTCGCTCGGTCTCGCCGACGTACTTGTTGAGGAGCTCGGGGCCCTTGATGTTGAGGAAGAAGCTCTTGCCCTGGGCCTGGCCGGTGACTTCGGCGACCTTCTTCGCCAGTGAGTTGGCGACGGCCTTGGCGATGAGCGTCTTGCCGCATCCGGGGGGTCCGTAGAGCAGGACGCCCTTGGGCGGGCGCAGTTCGTGCTCCTTGAACAGGTCCGGGTAGAGATAGGGGAGCTCGACCGCGTCGCGGATCATCTCGATCTGGTTGCCGAGGCCACCGATCTGCTCGTACCCGATGTCGGGGACCTCTTCGAGGACGAGTTCCTCGACCTCGCTCTTGGGCACGACCTCGTAGACGTAGCCGGAGCGGGGTTCGAGCAGGAGGGCGTCGCCGGGGCGGATGGTGATGTCCAGCAGGGGCTCGGCGAGCCGCACCACCCGTTCCTCGTCGGTGTGCCCCTGGACGAGGGCGCGCTCGCCGTCCTCGAGGATCTCCTTGAGGGTGACGATGTCGCCGACGCTCTCGTACTCCATGGCCTCGACCACGTTGAGGGCCTCGTTGAGCATCACTTCCTGGCCGCGCCGGAGCTCTTCCAGGTCGACGCTGGGGCTGACGTTCACCCGGAGCTTTCGGCCCCCGGTGAAGATGTCGGCCGTGCCGTCCTCGTTCGCCGCGAGGAAGACTCCGAAGCCGGCCGGCGGCTGTGCGAGCCGGTCGACTTCCTCCTTGAGGGCCACGATCTGGTCGCGGGCCTCACGGAGCGTATTGGCGAGCCGCTCGTTCTGTGCGGACACGCCGGCCAGATTGGTCTGCAGCTCGACGATCCGCTCTTCGAGAATCCTCGTGTGTCGCGGAGAGTCGGCGAGCTTGCGTCGCAGGACGGCGATCTCCTGCTCAAGGTAGGCAATCTGCCCGGCCGGGTCGTCGGACCCTCGTCCCGGGCGGATGCCGCGGTTCATGTCGTCGTCGTGGGCTGCCACGGTCCTCACCTCCTCCAAGGGGAGCTGGACGCTTCCAGACCCTACCTGGGTGGGTGTCGATTGAAACCCCTAGATCACAAAGACGGTCGGGGTGTGTCCGATCTTCACCCTTGCGCTCTCCCTCACGCCAGGGGAATACCCACCGAACATGATTGGGAAGCCGCCCCGGGTAGGGTCGAAGTGTTCAACACCCGTCAGAGCCTGCATCGTTCCCGACCGGCTCGACGAATGAATCGATGAATGACTCGATGAGTGACCCGACGCATGAGGCGGCAGGAGAGATGAGCGTGCAGCAGGAGGCCGGGGCCGCGGGCGAGGCGCTCGAGGTCTGGATCGACCAGGACCTCTGCACCGGTGACGGCATCTGCGTGCAGTACGCGCCCGAGGTGTTCGAGCTGGACATCGACGGACTGGCCTACGTGAAGAGTCCGGCCGACGAGTTGCTGCAGGCCCCGGGGGCGACAACGCCCGTTCCGCTGCCGCTTCTCACGGATGTCGTGGACTCCGCGAAGGAGTGTCCGGGTGAGTGCATCCATGTACGTCGCGTTTCGGACAGGGTCGAGGTCTTCGGACCTGACGCGGAGTGACCCTGCGGGCACTCCGCGTGGCCCGTTGTCTGCTTTCTCACACCGGGTTTGCCGGATGATCACTTCCCGTTCGTCCGGGAGCGGCCGGTGTCAGACGCTTTGTGCCCCGGCGGGCGTGGAGCGCACGAACGCCCCGTTCTTCCACTGCCACTTGACGGGGTCCGTGACGTCCGGGCAGCAGTTGGGGACCTCGGCGGAGGAGTAGCCGTGCAGGGTGGCGGTGACGGCGGCGTCGCGGACGGCGAAGTCGGAGACGGTGGTGCGGTCCTTGGGGTTCACCAGGGTGGCGACGACCCGGGGCTGCGCGGCGTCGGTGGAGCGGGTGAGTACGTACACGCCGTCGGGCGGGGTGCCCATGCTGGCGTCGCAGTGGACGACCGCCACGGTCTCGGGCCGGCCGTCCCCGTCGAGGTCCCCGGACGCCTGCTTCTTCACGACGACGCCGACGGGTCCGCAGTCGAGCGGGAGGTCCACCTCGGCGGGGTCGGGGGGTGTCACGGCGGCGGGGGCGTGGGCCGCCTCGGGGGCCGGCTGGGCCGCTCTCGCCGCGTCGGGCTGGAGGGCGGACGACAGGGCGACGACGCCGGCGAGGGCGGTGGCCGTGGCGAGCCAGTGGATGGGGCGGGTGTGCGTGTGTGCCAGTTCCGGGACGGCGGATTGCTGCACTAGGAGCGTCTCCTGAGGGTGCTGTGCCGGTTGGGATGACCCGCATGGTGCCACACGTCACAGGGGGGTGGAACGGCGGGGTACGTGGTTCCCGCAGCTTTTCGGTGGCGCGTCAACGGGAAAGCGCCGTGGCCGAGTTCCCGGGCGCTGCGGGGAACTCGGCCACGTCGAGGGCGCGTTCGTCGTACGTAGGTCAGCGGCCGGAGCCGCCGTCGGCGTTGGGGCCGGCGTAGTCCTCGCCGTAGGCGCCCTTGGCGGGGCGGCGGCGGCGCATGGGGGGCTCGACGCCGTCGGCGAGGCGGCGGGCGGTGAGCAGGAAGCCGGTGTGGCCGATCATGCGGTGGTCGGGGCGGACGGCGAGGCCCTCGATGTGCCAGTTGCGGATCATCGATTCCCAGGCGCTCGGCTCGTTGAAGCAGCCGATCTCGCGGATGGACTCGACGGTCCGGGCGAGCTGGGTGGTGGTGGCCACGTAGCAGCAGACGATGCCGCCGGGGACGAGGGCCTTGGAAACGGCCTCCAGGCACTCCCAGGGGGCGAGCATGTCGAGGATGACGCGGTCGACCTCGGTGTCGCTCAGGTTGTCCTGGAGGTCGCCGACGGTGAGCTGCCAGGCGGGGTGGGGGCCGCCGAAGTAGCGCTCCACGTTGGCCTGGGCGATCTCGGCGAAGTCGGCGCGACGCTCGTAGCTGTGCAGCATGCCCTGGTCGCCGATGGCGCGCAGCAGGAAGCTGCTGAGCGAGCCGGAGCCGACGCCGGCCTCGACGACGCGGGCGCCGGGGAAGATGTCGGCGAAGGCGAGGATCTGCCCCGCGTCCTTGGGGTAGACCACGGCGGCGCCGCGGGGCATGGACAGGACGTAGTCGGGGAGCAGGGGGCGGAGCGCCAGGTAGGCGACGTTCCCCGTGGTGCGGACAACACTGCCCTCGGGAGCGCCGATCAGCTCGTCGTGCGGGAAGGAACCCTTGTGGGTGTGGAAGTTCTTTCCCTCTTCGAGCGTGAACGTGTAGTGGCGTCCCTTGGGGTCGGTGAGCTGGACCTGGTCCCCGACCTTGAAGGGCCCGCGACGGCGGGCGGCACCGGTCGGTTCGGACATGTGACTCAGCCTACCGGCGTTTGACGGGGCCGCCGACCACCGGGTGAGCCAGGGCCCGTGGGGCACTCCGGGTTCGTCGTGGCTGGTCGCGCCCACGTGGCGGAGCCGCACGTCGATACCGCCTCGCGCCCCTTCAGCTGCGGTACCGCACCGGGGTCCTCGAGGACCCGCTCAGCTGGGGCGGGCCATGGCCTTCACGAAGGCTCGTTCCACGTCGGCTGCCGACAGGACTCCGTAGATCTCTCCGGACGCCTCGACCACCAGGTACTCCGTCGCCGGGGCCGCGCGGAGGGCGTCGAGGAGTTCCTCGCCGGCGAGTTCGGCGGAGACGCGCATGCCGTCGGTGAGGTCCTGGGCGAGGCCGCTCACGGCGACCCAGGGGCGGCGGTGTTCGGGGACGCCGACGATGGCGGCCTCGCGGACGAGGGAGAGGGGTTCGCCGTCGGGGTCGACGACGACGAGGGCGCGGGCGCCGGCCTCGTTGGCGCGGCGGAGGGCCTCGGAGAGGGGGGTGTCGGTCTCGACGGGGACGGCGCGGCGGGTGAGGGCGCGGGCCTGGAGTTCGGGCAGGTGTTCGCGCAGGCGGGCCATGCGGAGGCTGTTGCCGGCGCCGGTCCAGATGATCGCGGCGAGGATCGCGGCGAGCAGGGCGTCCAGGACGGTGTCCATGCCGACGCTGTCCTCGGCGGCGGAGCCGAGCAGGCCGGACTGGGTCAGCAGCGGGAGTCCGATGAGGACGGAGACGGCGAGGGCGCGGCCGACCCAGGCGGCGGCGATGGTGCCGCTCATGGGCTTGCCGGTGATCTTCCAGACGACGGCGCGGAGCATGCGGCCGCCGTCGAGGGGCAGGCCGGGGAGCAGGTTGAACGCGGCCACGATCAGGTTGGAGATCATCAGGCCGGCGAGCAGGACGCCGGGGACGGTGCCCGGCTCGACGGCCAGCAGGGCGACGTAGAAGACGCCCGCGAGGATCAGGGAGAGGAGGGGGCCCACGAAGGCGAGGACGAACTCGCGGCCGGGGGTCTCGGACTCCTTCTCGATCTCGGAGACGCCGCCGAAGAACTGGAGCTGGATGCGGCGCACGGGCAGCTTGTAGCGCAGGGCGGCGATGGTGTGGGCGAGTTCGTGGACGAGTACGGAGCCGTAGAAGGCGACCGCGAAGAAGAGGGCTACAAGGTAGCGGAGGGCGCCGAGTTCGGGGAGGACGCGGTCGAGTTGACCGCCGAAGACCCAGGTGATCAGGGCGGCGACCAGGAACCAGCTGGGCGCGACGTATACGGGCACGCCGAAGGGGCGGCCCATGAGGATGCCGCCGCCGGGCTCCTTGGGGCGCTCGGGGGGCTTGGGCGCGGCGTCCGAGTGGGCAAAGGGGCGCGAGGACGTGGCGGTGCGCTCCGACTCGTCCGCCGGGGCGGGTGCCTTGGTGAGGTCGGCGGGGGCGGAGGCCTCGTCCCGGCCGTCAGGCGCGGGAGCCTGCTCCGGGTCGGCGGGGGCGGGAGCCTGCTCCGGGTCGGCGGGCGCGGGGGCCTTCACCGGGTCGGTGGGGGTGGAGGCGGTGGGCGGGTCGCTCGGCGGCGTCGCCGTTCCGGCGTCGGCTGGCGTCCCGGTGCCAGGGGGCGTGGCGGAGGGGTCTGGAGCCTCGCCGTTGCCTGCCGTCTTGCCGTTTCCGGCCGTCGTGCCGGTGTCGGCCGTCGCGCCGTTTTCAGCAGGCGTGCCCTTGCCGGGTGTCATGCCCGTGCCGGTCGTCGTACCGGTGTCGGCCGTCGAGCCATTGCCGGCCGACGCCGAGTCAGCAGCGGCCTTGCCGTTGTCGGCGGCCTTGGCGTCGTCGGCGGGCGTGGCGGCGTCGGTGGTTTCGCCGTCGGCGTCGGACGCGGTGGGACTCTGCGCTCTGTCCGTCGGGTTCGCGGTCGTCGGGGCGGGGGCGGCCGGGCGGTCGGTGGTGGGGTCGGTGGGGGCGTCCTGGTTCGCCGGTGTCCCGGTCGCGTCGCGGTGGGCGCGCTCGGGCGCCTGCTCGCTGTCGGACCGCGGCTGCCCGCTCCCGCCGCTCGTCTCCACGATGTCCCCTCGTTCGAAGCGTCTTCCGCACCCGGTGGCCGGGCGGAAGGGTCTGTCGTCGATGCTATGCCGTCACCGGGACACGTTCCGCCCCGGCACCCCCTCTGTTTTCCCCCGCGTCGCACGAGGCACACAGGTGCCGGCGGACACGGTGTCGGCCGGCGGTCGTACTGGCCCGTGGCTGTCACTGTCAGTGGTGGGCCGTATGGTCTGTGGTCATGGAAACCAGCACCGAGGGCACCCCCGCCGTTCCCGTGGGTGGCGAGGGCGACCGTCCTGTCGTGCGGGCCGCCGCGCCGCCCGCCTCGCTGTCGCCGTCGCGGGCCAGTGACTTCATGCAGTGTCCGCTGCTGTACCGGTTCCGGGTGATCGACCGGCTGCCGGAGAAGCCGAGCGAGGCGGCGACCCGCGGCACGCTGGTGCACGCGGTGCTGGAGAGACTCTTCGACGCGCCGGCGGCCGAGCGGACGGCGCCGCGGGCCAGGTCGCTGGTGCCCGGGCAGTGGGACCGGCTGCGGGAGTCCAGGCCGGAGGTCGTGGAGCTGTTCGCGGACGACGCGGAGGGCGAGCGGCTGGCGCGCTGGCTGGCGGAGGCCGAGCAGCTGGTGGAGCGCTGGTTCACGCTGGAGGACCCGACGCGGTTGGAACCCGCCGAGCGGGAGTTGTTCGTGGAGGCGGAGCTGGAGTCGGGGCTCAGGCTGCGCGGGATCATCGACCGGGTGGACGTGGCGCCCACCGGCGAGGTGCGGATCGTCGACTACAAGACGGGGAAGGCACCGCGACCGGAGTACGCCGAGGGCGCGTTGTTCCAGATGAAGTTCTACGCGCTGGTGGTGTGGCGGCTGAAGCAGGTGGTGCCGCGCCGTCTTCAGCTGGTCTATCTCGGCAGTGGTGACGTGCTGACGTACGACCCCGTGGTCGCCGATCTGGAGCGGGTGGAGCGCAAGCTGCTGGCGCTGTGGGAGGCGATCCGGCTGGCCACGGAGACGGGTGACTGGCGGCCGCGGCCGACGAAGCTGTGCGGCTGGTGCGATCACCAGGCGGTGTGTCCGGAGTTCGGTGGGACTCCCCCGCCGTACCCCCTCCAGGTGAGGTCACCCGAGTCTGTCGGCGAGGCGCAGGGCAGAATGGGCCCGGACTAGCCGAAGGAGATTTTCGTGGCCATCCGCGTCCTACTGGTCGACGACCAGCCGCTGCTGCGTACCGGTTTCCGGATGATTCTGGAGGCGGAGCAGGACCTCGCGGTCGTCGGGGAGGCCGGGGACGGCCTCCAGGCGATCGACCAGGTGCGGGCGCTCCAGCCCGATGTGGTGCTGATGGACATCCGGATGCCCCGGATGGACGGGGTGGAGGCGACCCGTCAGATCACCGGCCCCGGACGGGACGGCCCGGCGAAGGTACTGGTGCTGACCACGTTCGATCTGGACGAGTACGTGGTGGAGGCGCTGCGGGCGGGGGCCAGCGGCTTTCTGCTGAAGGACGCTCCGGCCAATGAGCTGGTGCAGGCGATCCGGGTCGTGGCGAACGGGGAGGCGATGCTCGCGCCGAGCATCACGCGCCGGCTGCTCGACAAGTACGCGGAGCATCTGCCGTCGGGCGAGGAGCCGGTGCCGGACACGCTGCACACGCTGACGGACCGTGAGGTCGAGGTGCTGAAGCTGGTGGCCCGGGGGCTGTCGAACGCGGAGATCGCCGCCGATCTGTTCGTCAGCGAGACCACGGTGAAGACGCATGTGGGCCATGTGCTGACGAAGTTGGGGCTGCGGGACCGTGTGCAGGCGGCGGTGTACGCGTACGAGAGCGGGCTGGTGCGCCCCGGCGCGCAGTAGCGCGCACCGGGCGGTACGCACCGAGGGCGCTCCCTTCTTGTGGAAGGGAGCGCCCTCGGTCGTACGGGGCCGTGGTGTCGGCCCGTGCTCGGTGTCAGCCCTTGCTGATCTCCCAGAAACGGAAGACGGTCGAGGCGTCCAGGCAGTACTCCAGGCCGTAGACGTCGTCGCGGACGACGGCGTACTGCTTGGCCTGCCAGACGGGGATGAGGGGGACGTCGGTGGCGACGATGTTCTGGAGCTCGGCGTACTCCTGCTCCGTGGAGGAGCGCTCGCTCTCGGCGGCGGTCTTCGTGAGGAGTTCACCGGTGATGGTGTTGTTGGTGTAGTTGTTGTCCAGCACGTTGCCCTTGCCGAAGAAGGGGCCGGTGAAGTTGTCGGGGTCCGGGTAGTCGGGGACCCAGCCCTTGACGTAGACGCCGTACTTGCCGGCGGCGATGTCCTTCTCGTACCGATCGAAGGCGACGGACTCCACCTTGGCGTCGAACAGCCCACTGTCGTTGAGCTGCTTGGCGACGGCCTTCAACTCCTGGTCGGTGGCGGGGCCGTAGCGCGACGGGGTGGACCAGAGGGTCAGTTCGACCTTGTCGTCGATGCCGTCGGCGCGGAGCGCGGCCTCGGCCTTGGCCTTGGAGGGGCGGGCGCCGTAGGTGTCGAAGAAGGCCGTGTTGTGGCCGGTGATGCCGGCCGGGATGATCGAGTACAGCGGGGTGGCGGTGCCCTGGTAGACCTCGTCGACGAGTGCCTCGCGGTCGAGGAGGTAGGCGATGGCCTGGCGGACGCCGAGCTTGCCGGTGACCGGGTCGTCCATGTTGAAGACGAGGTGCTGGACCTCGGCGCCGGTGCCGTCGACGATCTCGATGCCGCTGGCGGTGGAGGTGTCGGTCTCGATGTCGGAGATGTCGGAGGCGCTGAGGCCGCGGTAGGTGACGTCGAGGTCGCCCTCCAGCAGGGACTTCTTCAGGGCGTCCTGGTCACCGTGGAAGAACTTGAGGGTGACGCCGCTGTTCTCGACGTCGGCGGTGCCCTGGTAGTTCTCGTTGACGGTGAAGACGGCCTCGTCCTCGCCGAAGGACTCCAGCTTGTAGGGGCCGGAGCCGACCGCCTGGCCGTCCTTGCGGAGGCCGTCGGCGTCGTAGGAGCTCTCGTCGACGATCGAGCCGGCGCCGGAGGCGATCTTGCTGGGGAAGGTGGCGTCCGCGTACTTGAGGTCGAAGCGGACGGTCTTGTCGTCCGGGGTCTCGACCTTGTCGAGCATCGGGAACATGATCGCCGGGCCGGCGTCGTCGTTGATCTTCAGCATGCGGTCGAAGGAGAACTTGACGTCCTTCGCGGTGAGCGCCTCACCGTTGCTGAACTTCAGGCCGTCCTTGAGGGTGCACTCGTAGACCGTGGTGCCCCCGGCCGCGAAGGAGCACTCCTTGGCGAGGTCCGGTTCGGGCTCGGTGGCGCCGTTGGGGAAGCTCAGCAACGACTGGAAGACGTTGTTGAAGAGGAGCCAGGATCCCGGGTCGTAGCCGGAGGCGGGGTCGGTGGCCAGGACGTCGTCGGACATTCCCATCACGACGTTGGAGCCGGAGTCACCGGATCCCCCCGAGTCGGTGCCGCAACCGGTCAGCAGGCCGGCGGCAAGCCCTGTCGCCATGGTCAGGACGGGCCACTGGGTGCGTATGTTCACGTATGGATGCCTTGTGTCGTGGGTGCATTGCGGGCGCTCCGGGCTCCCCCGAGGCCGAACGGCCCTGGTCCGGAGGGGTGGTGAGGTCCGGTCAGTCGCTTCTGCCGCGGCCCAGCTCCCAGAGCTGGAGGGTGGAGGCGGCGTTGAGGGCGTACTCGGCGCCGGTGACGTCGTCGCGGGCGGCGACGTACTGGTTGCCCTGCCACAGCGGCAGGACGGGCACGTCGTCGGCGACGATGTCCTGGATGCCGGCGAGGCTCTCCGCGGCGGAGAGCCGGTCGGCGGCGCGGCGGGACTCGGGGATCAGCTTGCCGCGGATCTCGCTGTTCGCGTAGGGCGAGCCGAGGAAGTTGTCCTTGTCGAGGAAGGGCGCGAGGTAGTTGTCGGCGTCGGGGAAGTCCGGGAACCAGCCCATGCCGTAGACGGCGTACTCGCCCTCCTGCTCGGCGGGGCGGAACGTGGACCAGGGGGTGCCCTTGATGGTGACGTCGAACAGGCCGCTGTCGTCGAGCTGCTTCTTCAGCAGCTCGAACTCCTTCTTCGTGGCGGCGCCGTAGTGGTCCGTCGTGTAGTGCAGGGTCAGCTTGACCGGGGCGGTGACGCCGGCCGTCTCCAGGGTCGACTTCGCCTTGGCGACGTCCGGGTCGCCGTACTTGTTGAAGAACGAGTTGGAGTGGCCGGTGATCCCGGCGGGGACCAGCGAGAAGAGGGGTTCGGCCTGGGAGCCGTACACCTTGGAGACGAGTTCGCCCCGGTCGATGACCTCGGCCATGGCTCGGCGGACGGCGGTGCTCCTGACCGGTGAGGCGTCGGTGTTGAAGGCGAGGTAGCGGATCTCCAGCCCGGCGGACTCGATGACGTCGATGTCGCTGTCGGCCGCGTCGGAGAGCTTGGTGATCTGCTCAGGGGTCATCGTGCGGGTCATCAGGTCGATGTCGCCGTTCTTCAGGGCGGTGCCCATGGCGTCGGCGCTCGCGTAGGAGCGCAGCTCGACCTTGTCGTTCTTCGGGTCCAACTGGCCCTTGTAGTTCGGGTTCTTGGTGAAGACGGCCCGGACCAGCTCGTTGTTCTCGACCTCGGCGTCCAGGGTGTACGGGCCGGACCCGTCGACCTCGAAGCCGTCGCGCAGCCTGCCCTTGTCGTAGTCGGCCGGGTTGACGATGCCGGCGACCGGGGTGGAGAGCTTGTACGGGAGGGTCGCGTCGGGGCTGTTGAGGTGGAAGATCACCTCGTTGTCGCCCTTGGTCTCGACGAGGTCGATGGTGGACAGCAGGGCGAAGACACCGCTGTCGGCCTTGAGGGAGCGGGCCCGGTCGATGGAGAACTTCACGTCCTCGGCGGTGATCGGGTCGCCGTTCGCGAACTTCAGGCCGTCGCGCAGGGTGCAGGCGTAGCGCTCGTTGCCGGAGTCGGTGAAGGAGCAGCTGGAGGCGGCCTCGGGCTCCGGTTCGCCGTCGCCGCGCGGCTGGACCAGGAGGGTCTGGACGGTCTGGCGGAGGATGTTCCAGGTGCCGACGTCGTAGGCGTAGGCCGGGTCGATGGGGGCCGGGGCGCCCTTCGAGGCGGTGAACTGGTCGGTGGTGCCGACGACGATCGCGTCACCGCTGTCGCCCGCGCTGTCGGTGGCACCGCAGGCGGCGAGTACCGGGGTGAGCAGACCGATCACGGCCGACAGCACCAAGGTCTTGCGGTTCATGCTCGCGATTCTCCAGAGCTGTGTTCCGAGACGGGTGCTGGCGGGGTGGTGCGAGCGTGTCCCGGGAAGTACGGCGATGTTCTCGCGACGAGATTAGCCCGCACCGCCAGAGGGGCCCGCGCGCACCGGAGTTGAGTTCCCATCACGCTGCGGAACCGGGTGTGGACACAAATGGTGTAGTGCCCACGGAATGTTTGGGGCACGCTTCGCCAATCAGGACACAAAGGCGGGCCCGACGCCCTCGAACTCGGGGTCTGAGGGCGTCGGGCCGCCGCGTCGGCGGCCCTGGGAAGTGGGCAACGTCACAGGTGGAAAGGTATTCCCCTGTGCGGGAATTCAGTCATCGCGGCCCGTCGAATTCCGCGTGGCGGGGCCGTGGGCGCGATCTTGGAATTCCTTGCGTTTTCAATTGGCCGTGATCGCCATGAGGCCGTGCAGAAATGGCAGGTCGACCTCTTCCAGCGAGGTCACGACGGTGCGCCGGACGGCGGGGGCGATGGGGGCCACGGACGGGACGGCGACGACGTGGCATCCGGCGGCCTCCGCGGCGGCGACACCGGTCGCGGTGTCCTCGATGACCGCGCAGCGGGTCGGATCCGCGCCGAGGCCGGAGGCCGCGAGCAGGTAGGGGTCGGGGAAGGGCTTGGTCCGCTCGACCTCGTCGCCGGCGACGGTCAGCGCGAAGTGCTGGGGGCCGAGAGAGGTCAGCACACGGTCGATGATGCGCCGGTGCGAGGCGGAGACCAGGGCGGTCGGGACGCCGTGCGCGGCGAGTTCGGCGAGGAGCCGGGAGGCGCCGGGCATCAGCGGCAGGGAGCGCCCGATGCGTGCCTCGAAGCCGTCGTTGAGCAGCACGGTGAGCTCGGCGAGGGTGATGTCGGCGCCGGTGGCCTCGATCAGGAAGCCCGCGCTGCGGGTCATGGGTCCGCCGACCACGACATGGCGCCAGGAGTCGTCGAGGGCGTGTCCGAGGCCGGCGAAGACCTCGACCTCCACGTCCCACCAGAATCCCTCGGTGTCCACCAGGGTGCCGTCCATGTCCAGGAGCACGGCCTGGAGGGCCGAGCCTTCGGCCGTACGGGTTCCTGGCGCGGGAATCGTCGTGGTCATCCGGCGCACCTCCTTGTGGGACGAGCAGGCCGGTTCCCGGGTGGGGAACCGGCCTGCGGTGGACCGACTAGTCTACGACGCCGCGCGGACAAGCGCCTTTCGATGCGGCTGAGGCCCTGTGTGGGGGCCTACCGGGCGTTGAAGTACTTCGCCTCGGGGTGGTGGATCACGATGGCGTCGGTGGACTGTTCGGGGTGGAGCTGGAACTCCTCCGAGAGCTGGACACCGATCCGCTCGGGTTCGAGGAGCTGCGCGATCTTGGCGCGGTCCTCCAGGTCGGGGCAGGCACCGTAGCCGAGGGAGAAACGCGCGCCCCGGTACTTCAGGTCGAACATGTCCTCGATCGCGGCGGGGTCCTCGCCGGCGAAGCCCAGCTCGGAGCGGACGCGGGCGTGCCAGTACTCGGCGAGGGCCTCGGCCAACTGCACGGACAGGCCGTGGAGTTCGAGGTAGTCCCGGTAGGCGTTGGCCTCGAAGAGCTTGGCGGTCTCCTCACCGATGCGGGAGCCGACGGTGACGACCTGGAGACCGACGACGTCGATCTCGCCGGACTCCTCGGGGCGGAAGAAGTCGGCCAGGCAGAGCCGGCGGCCACGGCGCTGGCGCGGGAAGGAGAACCGGGTCCGTTCGTTGCCGTCGTCGTCCAGGATGATCAGGTCATCGTCCTTGGAGACGCAAGGGAAGTAGCCGTAGACCACGGCCGCCTCCAGCAGGTTCTCGGTCTGGAGCCGGTCCAGCAGCCCGCGCAGCCGGGGCCGCCCCTCGGTCTCGACCAGCTCCTCGTACGTCGGCCCGTCGCCCGTGCGGGCCTGCTTCAGCCCCCACTGGCCCTTGAACAACGCCCCCTCGTCCAGCCAGGAGGCGTACTCCTTGAGCTGGATGCCCTTGACCACGCGGGTGTCCTGAAACGGGGGCGTGGGCACGGGGTTGTCGGTGGCGACGTCGGAGCGGACGTGGCCCTCCTCCGGCCGGTCCTCCACCACCGTGGCCGCGGCCGTGGCCTTGACCCGGCGCTGCCGCAGCTCGGGCAACTGCGCGCCCGGCACCCCGCGCTTGACGCCGATGAGGGCGTCCATCAGGCGCAGCCCCTCGAAGGCGTCGCGGGCGTAGCGGACCTCGCCCTCGTAGATCTCGTGCAGGTCCTGCTCGACATACGCCCTGGTGAGCGCGGCGCCGCCGAGGATGACGGGGTAGTCGGCGGCCAGGCCGCGCTGGTTCAGCTCCTGAAGGTTCTCCTTCATGATCACTGTGGACTTCACCAGCAGGCCCGACATGCCGATGACGTCGGCGCGGTGCTCGGCGGCGGCGTCCAGGATCGCCGAGACCGGCTGCTTGATACCGAGGTTGACGACGTTGTAGCCGTTGTTGGACAGGATGATGTCGACGAGGTTCTTGCCGATGTCGTGCACGTCACCGCGGACGGTCGCCAGGACGATGGTGCCCTTGCCCTCGGCGTCCGACTTCTCCATGTGCGGTTCGAGGTGGGCGACGGCGGTCTTCATCACCTCCGCCGACTGGAGCACGAACGGCAACTGCATCTGGCCGGAGCCGAAGAGTTCGCCGACGACCTTCATGCCGTCCAGGAGGGTGTCGTTGACGATGTCGAGGGCGGCGCGGGTCTGGAGGGCCTCGTCGAGGTCGGCCTCCAGGCCGTTCTTCTCGCCGTCGATGATGCGCCGCTTGAGACGCTCCTCCAACGGCAGAGCGGCCAGCTCCTCGGCCTTGCCCGCCTTCAGGGACTTGGCGGTGGCGCCCTCGAAGAGCGCCATCAGCTTCTGCAGCGGGTCGTAGCCCTCGGCGCGGCGGTCGTGGATGAGGTCGAGGGCCGTGTTCACCTCCTCCTCGCTGAAGCGGGCGATGGGGAGGATCTTCGACGCGTGCACGATGGCGGAGTCGAGTCCGGCCTTCACGCACTCGTCGAGGAAGACCGAGTTCAGCAGGATCCGGGCGGCCGGGTTCAGGCCGAAGGAGATGTTCGACAGGCCGAGGGTGGTCTGCACGTCCGGGTGGCGGCGCTTGAGTTCGCGGATCGCCTCGATGGTGGCGATGCCGTCCCCCCGGGACTCCTCCTGACCGGTACAGATGGTGAAGGTCAGGGTGTCGATGAGGATGTCCGACTCGTGGATGCCCCAGTTCCCGGTGAGGTCGTCGATGAGCCGTTCGGCGATCTCGACCTTCTTCTCCGGGGTGCGGGCCTGGCCCTCCTCGTCGATGGTCAGCGCGATCAGCGCGGCGCCGTGCTCCTGCGCCAGGCGGGTGACCTTGGCGAATCGGGACTCGGGGCCGTCGCCGTCCTCGTAGTTGACGGAGTTGATGACCGCCCGGCCGCCGAGCTTCTCCAGCCCGGCCCGGATGACGTCCACCTCGGTGGAGTCCAGCACGATCGGCAGGGTGGAGGCGGTGGCGAAACGGCCGGCGAGTTCGGCCATGTCGGCCACGCCGTCGCGGCCCACGTAGTCGACACAGAGGTCGAGCATGTGGGCGCCCTCGCGGATCTGGTCGCGGGCCATCTCCACACAGTCGTCCCAGCGGGCCTGAAGCATGGCCTCGCGGAACTTCTTCGAGCCGTTGGCGTTCGTGCGCTCACCGATCGCCATGTAGGCGGTGTCCTGACGGAACGGCACACTCTGGTAGAGGGAGGCGGCGCCCGGCTCGGGGCGCGGGTCACGGGCGGTGGGGGCGAGGTCCCGGACCCGCTCGACGACCTGGCGCAGGTGCTCGGGGGTGGTGCCGCAGCAGCCGCCGACGAGGGAGAGGCCGTACTCGCGGACGAAGTTCTCCTGGGCGTCGGCCAGCTCCGGCGCGGTCAGCGGGTAGTGGGCGCCGTCCTTGGTCAGCACCGGCAGGCCGGCGTTGGGCATGCAGGAGAGCTGGATGCGGGAGTGGCGGGCCAGATGGCGCAGGTGCTCGCTCATCTCGGCGGGGCCGGTGGCGCAGTTCAGGCCGATCATGTCGATGCCGAGCGGCTCCAGCGCGGTCAGCGCGGCACCGATCTCGGAGCCGAGGAGCATCGTGCCGGTCGTCTCGACCGTCACGGACACGATCAGGGGGACGTCGTATCCGGCGGTCTCCATCGCGCGGCGGGCGGCGATGACGGAGGCCTTGGTCTGCAGCAGGTCCTGGGTGGTCTCCACCAGGAGCGCGTCGGCGCCGCCGGCCAGCAGGCCCTCGGCGTTCTGCTGGTAGGCGTCGCGGATGGCGGTGAAGGTGGTGTGGCCGAGGGTGGGCAGCTTGGTGCCGGGGCCGATGGAGCCGAGCACCCAACGCTGCCGCCCGTCGCGGGCGGCGTACTCGTCGGCCGTCTCGCGGGCGATGCGGGCGCCGGCTTCGGACAGCTCGGTGGTGCGCTCGGGGATGTCGTACTCGCCCAGGGCGGTGAGATTGGCGCCGAAGGTGTTGGTCTCGACGCAGTCGACGCCCGCGTCGAAGTACGCGGCGTGCACCGAGCGGACGATGTCGGGGCGGGTGACGTTGAGGACCTCGTTGCAGCCCTCCAGCTGCTGGAAGTCCTCCAGTGTGGGGTCCTGCGCCTGCAGCATCGTGCCCATCGCGCCGTCGGCGACCACCACACGGGTGGCGAGGGCCTCGCGGAGGGCCTCGGATCGGGCCCGGCCTGCGGCGGCGGACGTGAGGGACGTGTTCGGCGACGAGGCCATGGAGCTGCTCCCTGGAGTGCGACGGCTGTCGGCTTTGCGCCCTCCCACGGAAGGCGCACGCGGCAAGCCTAGCCCGGCGGGGCACGGATGGTCAGGGGCGTCCACGAGGCGGACCGGCGTGGCGCACCCGCTCGGGTGCGGTTTACTCCGACGACGAAAAGAACGACGGACACCACTCCGGCACGCTTCGGACACCCCACGGCCACATGTGCGCGCCACGGGCACCGGAAGGACACCGGACGGCCACGTGAACGCCACCGCACGGCGAGCGTGGCCGAAAAGCTAGTGACGGCCATTAGCGGGAGGTCGGCAACGACCGGTAGTGTTCGACATTGCCGAACGATGGAAGTTCAGTCGCGTACGGCGGCCGAAGGGGACGGAGGCAGGACGGCGATGGCACGGAACATCCAGTCGCTCGAACGGGCGGCCGCGATGCTGCGCCTGCTCGCGGGCGGCGAACGGCGGCTCGGCCTGTCGGACATCGCCTCCTCGCTGGGCCTCGCCAAGGGCACCGCCCACGGCATACTGCGCACGCTCCAGCATGAGGGCTTCGTCGAGCAGGACGACGCCTCGGGGCGCTACCAGCTGGGGGCCGAGCTGCTGCGGCTCGGGACGACGTACCTCGACGTCCACGAGCTGCGGGCGCGCGCACTGGTCTGGACGGACGACCTGGCCCGCTCCAGCGGCGAGAGCGTCCACCTGGGGGTGCTGCACCAGCAGGGCGTGCTGATCGTGCACCACGTGTTCCGGCCCGACGACAGCCGGCAGGTCCTGGAGATAGGGGCCATGCAGCCGCTGCACTCCACGGCCCTGGGCAAGGTCCTGTCGGCCTACGACCCGGTGGCCCACAGCGAGGTGCTGGAGAGCGAGCGCAAGGCGTTCACCGACCGGACCGTGCACGTGCTGGCCGACTTCGAGCACGTCCTGGACCTCACCCGCGCACGCGGGTACGCGGCCGACGTCGAGGAGACCTGGGAGGGCGTGGCGTCGATCGCCGCACCCATCCACGACCGGCGGCGGATGCCCGTCGGCGCGGTCGGCATCACCGGCGCCGTGGAGCGGCTGTGCCGCGACGGCGAGCTGCGCCCCGAGCTGATCGCGGCCGTGCGGGACTGTGCCCGCGCGGTCTCGCGGGACCTGGGCGCCGGACGGTTCTGACCGTCCTCCTCTCCCGCCACACGACACGGCGAAGGCCGGGACATCCCACGATGTCCCGGCCTTCGCCGTGCGCGCGTGTACGCCCGTAGCAGCGACCCCAAGATCAACGGGCCGTTTCGATCAATAACGATCCCGTTTTCGACAACTCAGCTCTTGACGCGCCTGTAACCCCGGAGCAAGACTCCCGTCCATCGGTCGACATTGTCGAACACCTACCGGCAATACGCGCTAGAGTGTGACAACGCCATGGGCCGAACTCTTTCCCCTGGACGAAGGACAAAGGAGTCGCGGGTGTCCAGCTCCGACATCTTCATCGGCGAGACCATCGGTACCGCCATACTCATCCTGCTCGGCGGCGGCGTCTGCGCGGCCGTCACGCTGAAGGCCTCCAAGGCCCGTAACGCCGGTTGGCTCGCCATCACCTTCGGGTGGGGTTTTGCCGTTCTCACCGCCGTCTACACCTCCGCGCCGCTCTCCGGCGCCCATCTGAACCCGGCCGTGACCCTCGCGCTCGCGCTGAAGAAGGACGGCATCGAGTGGGGCGACGTCCCGATCTACTGGGGCGGGCAGCTGCTCGGCGCCATGATCGGTGCCGCTCTGGTCTGGATCGCCTACTACGGGCAGTTCCAGGCGCACCTCACCGACGCGGAGATCGTCGGTGACGAGAAGACGCGGGCCAAGGCCAAGTCGGTCGAGGCCCGGGAGCAGGGCGCCGGCCCCGTGCTCGGCATCTTCTCCACCGGCCCGGAGGTCCGCAACGCGGTCCTGAACATCGCCACCGAGGTCATCGGCACCGTCGTGCTGGTCCTGGCGGTGCTCACACAGGGTCTCAACGACTCCGGCAAGGGCCTCGGCACCCTCGGTGCCCTGATCACGGCGCTCGTCGTGGTCTCCATCGGTCTGTCCCTCGGTGGCCCGACCGGTTACGCGATCAACCCGGCCCGTGACCTCGGTCCGCGCATCGTGCACGCCCTGCTGCCCCTGCCCAACAAGGGCGGGTCGGACTGGAGCTACGCCTGGGTCCCGGTGGTCGGCCCCCTGATCGGTGCCGCCCTCGCCGCAGGCCTCTACAACGTCGCATTCGTCTGAGAAACCCGTTGAGCCGCCGTTCCGCGGGCCCGTCCCGCGGAACGCTCAGCACGCGCCGTACGTACAGCCCGTTGACCAGTTGACCTTTCAGGAGCACACCGTGACCGACGCCCACACCGCCGGCCCGTTCATCGCCGCCATCGACCAGGGCACGACCTCGTCCCGCTGCATCGTCTTCGACCGCGACGGACGCATCGTCTCCGTCGACCAGAAGGAGCACGAGCAGATCTTCCCGAAGCCGGGCTGGGTCGAGCACGACGCCACCGAGATCTGGACGAACGTCCAGGAGGTCGTCGCCGGGGCCATCGAGAAGGCCGGCATCACCCGTGACGACATCAAGGCCATCGGCATCACCAACCAGCGCGAGACCACGCTGCTCTGGGACAAGAACACCGGTGAGCCCGTCCACAACGCCATCGTCTGGCAGGACACCCGTACCGACGCCCTCTGTCGCGAGCTCGGCCGCAACGTCGGCCAGGACCGCTTCCGCCGCGAGACCGGTCTGCCGCTGGCCTCGTACTTCGCCGGTCCGAAGGCCCGCTGGCTGCTCGACAACGTCGAGGGCCTGCGCGAGCGCGCCGAGGCCGGCGACATCCTCTTCGGCACCATGGACACCTGGGTCATCTGGAACCTGACGGGCGGTGTCGACGGCGGCAAGCACTACACCGACGTCACCAACGCCTCCCGCACCATGCTGATGAACCTGCACACCCTGGAGTGGGACGAGAAGATCGCCGAGTCCATCGGCGTCCCGCTGTCGATGCTCCCGGAGATCCGCTCCTCCGCCGAGGTGTACGGCGAGGTCACCGGCGGCCGCCTCGGCGACCTGCTCGGCGGCATCCCGGTCGCCTCCGCGCTCGGCGACCAGCAGGCGGCCCTGTTCGGCCAGACCTGCTTCGAGGAGGGCGAGGCCAAGTCCACGTACGGCACCGGCACGTTCATGCTGCTGAACACCGGTGAGAAGATCATCAACTCCTACAGCGGCCTGCTGACCACGGTCGGCTACCGGATCGGCGACCAGAAGCCGGTCTACGCCCTGGAGGGCTCGATCGCCGTCACCGGTTCGCTGGTGCAGTGGATGCGCGACCAGATGGGCCTGATCTCCACCGCCGCCGAGATCGAGACCCTCGCGCTCTCGGTCGAGGACAACGGCGGCGCGTACTTCGTGCCGGCCTTCTCCGGTCTGTTCGCCCCGTACTGGCGTTCCGACGCCCGCGGTGTGATCGCCGGTCTCACCCGGTACGTCACCAAGGCGCACCTCGCGCGCGCCGTCCTGGAGGCCACCGCCTGGCAGACCCGTGAGATCACGGACGCCATGACCAAGGACTCGGGCGTCGAGCTTGCGGCCCTCAAGGTCGACGGCGGCATGACCTCCAACAACCTGCTGATGCAGACGCTCTCGGACTTCCTGGACGCCCCCGTGGTCCGTCCGATGGTCGCCGAGACCACCTGCCTCGGCGCCGCCTACGCCGCCGGTCTCGCCGTCGGCTTCTGGACCAGCACCGACGACCTGCGCGCCAACTGGCGCCGGGCCGCCGAGTGGACCCCCCGTATGGACGCGGACACCCGCGACCGTGAGTACAAGAGCTGGCTCAAGGCCGTCGAGCGGACCATGGGCTGGATCGAGGACGAGAGCTGATTCAGGGGCCCGCGAAGGCTCCGTACCGGCTCTGATGAGGAGTAAGAACCCGACATGACCAGTCAGACCACCCTGCAGACCCTGCCTGCCCTGGGGACGCGTCCGGCGTCCGGCTCGAACCCGAGCCGTGCCGAGACCCGGGAACAGCTCTCCAAGGCGTCGTACGACCTCCTCGTGATCGGCGGCGGCATCCTGGGCATCTCCACCGCCTGGCACGCCGCGCAGTCCGGGCTCAGGGTGGCCCTGGTCGACGCCGGCGACTTCGCCGGCGCCACCTCCTCCGCCTCCTCCAAGCTGCTCCACGGCGGTCTGCGCTATCTGCAGACCGGCGCGGTGAAGCTGGTGGCGGAGAACCACTTCGAGCGCCGTGCGGTCTCCCGCCAGGTGGCCCCCCACCTGGCGAACCCGCTCACGTTCTACCTCCCCGTGTACAAGGGCGGGCCGCACGGCGCGGCGAAGCTCGGGGCGGGCGTCTTCGCCTACTCCGCGCTCTCCGCCTTCGGTGACGGTGTCGGTCACCTGCTCTCCCCCGCCAAGGCGGCGCAGGACGTGCCCGAGCTGCGCACCGACAACCTCAAGGCCGTCGCGGTGTACGGCGACGACCAGATGAACGACTCCCGGATGGCCCTGATGACGGTCCGCGCGGCCGTCGAGTCGGGTGCCGTCGTCCTGAACCACGCCGAGGTCACCGGGCTGCGCTTCACCAAGGGCCGGGTGACCGGTGCCGAGCTGCGCGACCGGCTCTCCGGCGACGAGTTCGGCGTCGACGCCCGGCTGGTGCTGAACGCGACCGGGCCGTGGGTCGACCACCTGCGCCGGATGGAGAACCCGGACGCGGCCCCCTCCATCCGTCTGTCCAAGGGTGCGCACCTGGTGCTGAAGCGGACGGCTCCGTGGAAGGCCGCGCTCGCCACCCCGATCGACAAGTACCGCATCACCTTCGCCCTCCCCTGGGAGGACATGCTGCTGCTCGGTACGACCGACGAGGTGTACGAGGGCGACCCGGCGGACGTCGCGGTCACCGAGAAGGACACGGCCCAGATACTCGACGAGGCCGCGTTCTCCATCCGGGACCAGCAGCTCGACCGTGACCTGATCACGTACTCCTTCGCCGGTCTGCGGGTGCTGCCGGGCGGGCCCGGTGACACCGCCAAGGCCAAGCGGGAGACGGTCGTCACCGAGGGCCGGGGCGGCATGCTGTCCGTCGCGGGCGGCAAGTGGACGACGTTCCGGCACATCGGCCGCACGATCATGAAGAAGCTGGAGGCGCTGCCCGGGCACCCGCTGGGCGAGGACTTCGAGCCGGTGGCCTCGCTGCCGAAGAAGCTGCCGCTGCCGGGTGTCGCCAACCCGCGCGCGGTCGCGCACCGGCTGCTGGTGGACCGTCCGGCGCCGGGCCCGCGGATGGGCGCCGACACGGCACGGCACCTGGCCACGCACTACGGGTCGCTCGCCTTCGACATCGCCCGCCTCGCCAACGAGAACCCCGAGCTGGGCGAGCGGGTCCACCCCGACGCGCCCGAGATCTGGGCGCAGGTCGTCTACGCCCGCGACACCGAGTGGGCCGAGACGGCCGACGACGTCCTGCGCCGGCGGACGACGCTGACGATAAGGGGCCTGGCGACGGACGAGGTCCGCGCGAAGGTCCAGGACCTGCTCGACAAGAAGTAACCGGATGTCGGTGCCGGCTCCTCCCCTGACCGGGGCCGGCATCGAGAGGGTCGGCCCCCTTCCGCTCTGGGGCCGGACCACGGCGAAGGGGCGGCTCCCTCGACGGAGCCGCCCCTTTGTCGCGAAATACCCTCGCGCTGCCGTCACCTTTGCCGTGGCCATTGCCGTGGCCTCTGCCGTTGCCGTCGGGCCGGTTGTCAGTGCCGGGTGCTTTCATGACCGCATGGACATCGATCACGCCGACCCCGCCGAACTGGCCGCCCTGCGCACGGCCTTCGCCGTCGACGGCGGCGGGAGGTCGGCGCTCGGCTGGGACGCCGTGCGCGCCTTCGAGGCGGAGCACTCGGTGGTGCTCCCCGAGCCGTACCGGACGTTCGTGGCGGAGATCTCCGACGGCTCCTCGCAGGGGCCGCCCGAGTACGGGCTCGTGGGGCCGGCCGAGCTGCCGTCGGACTGGGGCGACGACGGCGCGAAACGAGCCCTCGGCGAGCCGTTCCCGCTCACCGCGCCCTGGCTGTGGGAGGAGGACGAGGGCCCGTACGACGACGACTGGCACGAAGCCGTCGACAAGGTCTACCACCACGGCTCGATCGTGCTCGGCACGGACGGGTGCGCCATGAACTGGCATCTCGTCGTCACCGGCCCCCATCGGGGACACATATGGCACATCACCGACGTGGGTGCCATGCCGTTCGGCGCGGAGTTCGGGCATACGACCTCCGCGCCCGGCTTCGGCGGCTGGGTGGCGCACTGGGCCGCCGGGAAGGAGTGGTTCGACGCCGCGTCAGCCGAGTGGTGAGGCGACGAGGTCGCGGACGGCGTCCGGTGAGGTCAGCTCCGTACGGCGGACGATGAGTTCACGGCCCAGCAGCAGCGCCCGGCGCGACGCCGGGACCGGGTCGTCGAGGGTCGTCAGGTCCGTGAGGTGGGCGAAGCCGATGATGCGGCGGACGAGTTCCGTGCCGGCGAAGCCGAGGGACTCCGTCCAGACGCGGGTCAGGAAGCGGTCGAGGTAGGCGTCGTCGAAGAAGGTGTCGACCCGGGTGGGCCACAGACGGCGGAACTCGGTCTGGAAGGCCTCCCAGGAGAGCCGCAGTTGGTCGCCGTGGTCCGTCAGGGTCCCCAGGGCGCGGGCCCGTTCCTCCGAGACGAGCGCGTTGGCCCAGTACAGGCCGAGGTCGAAGCCGATGGGGCCGACGAAGGAGAACTCGGGGTCGAAGACCCGCACGACATGGGCGCCCGCGCGCGTCCCGACCATGACGCTGCCGGAGTGGAGGTCTCCGTGCAGGAGGGCCTGGGCGCTCGTCATGAAGGCATGGCGCAGGTCGGCGACCTCGGTGCGCAGCACGGTGTCCGCGCGGAAGGCGGCGGCCAGGTCGTCCAGGCCGGGGTGCCAGTGGTTGTGCTCGTGCTCGATGTAGGGCTCGGAGAGGACGACATCCTCGGTGATCTTGCACAGCTCGGGGTTGACCGAGGCGGCGAGCAGCGCCTTGCGGTCGGCGGAGGTCATGCCGAAGTCGCTGGTGGCGAAGGAGAGCCGGGCGACGAGACGGCCGATCTGGGGCGAGGTGTGCGGGCCGTAGGAGGCGCCCTCGTTGAGGAGGGTGCGCAGGACCTCCAGGTCGGAGAGGTCCTCCATGACGAGGGCGTGGTTCTCGGGGTCGTAGCCGTGGATCGACGGGATCTCGTCGGGCGCGACCTTGGCGAGCTGCTCGTAGGCGCGGGCCTCGGCGTCGGAGCGGTCGGGGCTCAGCGGCCAGGAGGGGCCGGCGACGCGGACCCACGGCAGGGCCTGCTTGAGGGCGAGGCTGCGGCTGCCGTCGCGGTTCGAGGCGAGGAAGACCCGGTTGACGTTGCCGTCCGACACCTCGCGGACGGTGATGTCACCGGTGTCCTCCCAGTGGCCCCGCTCGCGCAGGTACGCGGGGATGTCGTCGGTCTCCAGGATGCGGTAGCCCATGGTCGGTGAACTCCCTTATGCGGTGCGGCGCTTGGACAACGTGAAGCTGAAGACCAGGGCGAGGATGAGGACCGCGCCCTCGACGACGTCCTGGGTGTAGTAGGGCAGGCCCTTGATGGTGAGGCCGGTGGTGATGACGCCGATGAGGACCGCGCCGAGGGCGGTGCCCCAGACGTTCGGGCGGCCCCGGCCGAGGACCGAGGTGCCGACGAGGGCGACCGCGACCGCCTCCAGCAGCTGGGAGGTGCCCGCGCTGACGTCGCCCTGGCCGATGCGGGAGGCCAGGATGAGGCCGCCGACGGAAGCGAGGACGCCGGAGAGGACGTACGCCAGCGCGCGATACGCGCCGACGCGGATGCCGGCCAGCCGGGAGGCCTCGGGGTTGGCGCCGATCGCGTAGAAGACGCGGCCCCAGCGGGTGCGGGCCAGGAAGACCCAGGCGGCGACGGTGAGCGCGCCGAAGATCAGCACGGAGATCGGGACACCGAGGATCGTGCCCCGGTCGATCTTCAGGAAGCCGGCGGTGAACTTGCCGGGGGCGGTGGTGCCGTCATCCAGGGTCATGCCGGGGGTGATCGACTGGCCGTCGACGAGGATCAGCTTGGTGCCCTGGATGACGAACATGGTGCCGAGCGTGGCCAGCATGTCGGGGATCTTCAGCACCACGATCAGCAGGGCGTTGAGGAGGCCCGCGAGGGCGCCCGCCGCGAGGACGGCCAGGATCGCGACCGTACCGATCTGGTTGAGGACGACCATGCTCTGGGCGGCGACGGAGACACCGAGGCCGGCGACCGCACCGACGGACATGTCCATGCCGCCGACGGCCATGGTGAGGGTGACGCCGAGGCCGAGGATGGCGGCGACGGAGACGTACCGGAGGGTGTCGAGGAGGGTCGCCGACTCGCGGAAGGAGCCCTCGCTGAGCGCGAAGTACGCGAAGAGCGCGACCGTGACGAAGATGAAGCCGTACTTGATGACGGCGTTCTGGACGCGGACGGCGGTCGAGGTGGCGGGCGGGAGCGCCGCCTTGGTGGGCACCTCGGTGCTCTGGGTGGTGGTCATGGGTGCTTCCTCGGACTTCCTGGTCCTGGTCCGGGTGTCGGTCCTGGGGCTGGGGCCGCTGCGCGGCGGGCCGGGGTCACACGGACGCCGAGATGGTCTGGATGACGCGGTCGCGTTCCGCGTCCTCGCCGTAGGCGTCGAGGTGGATCTCTCCGGCGGCGAGGACGACGACCCGGTCGGCGACCTCCAGAACCTCGTCGACATCGGCGGACAGGACGAGCACGGCGGCGCCCTCGGCGGCGAGGGAGCGGGCGCGGCGGCCGATGTCCCGGCGGGCACCGATGTCCACCCCTCGGAACGGCTCGTCCAGGATGAGGACACGGGGGGTCTCGGCGAGCCAGCGGCCGACGACGACCTTCTGCTGGTTGCCGCCGGACAGCTCCTCGACGGTGCTGTGCTCGTCGCGGGCGACGACACCGAGGGCGTCGATGGTGTCGCGGCCGAGGGCGTTCTCCCGGGCCGTGTTCATCAGGCCCAGCCGGGAGAAGGACTTCAGGAACGGCAGGGAGATGTTCCGGGCCACCGACCAGCCGGGGACGAGGGCGTCGGCGTGCCGGTCCTCGGGGACGAGGTGGACGCCGCCGCGGATGGCGTCGGCGGGGCGGCGGGGCGAGTACGCCTTTCCGTCCAGCTCGACCGTGCCGGTGGTGAAGGGCTCGGCGCCGAAGAGGCCCCGGGCCAGTTCGGTCTTGCCGGCGCCCAGCAGGCCCACGACACCGGTGACCTCGCCGCCGCGGAGGTCGAGGTCCAGCGGGGTGCGGCCCTCGAAGAGGCGGACGCCCCGCAGGGAGAGGACGACGTCGCCCTGGTCGCCCTCGCGGACCGGGCGGGCGGTGGTGGTCTCCTGGGCCTGGGCGAGCATCGCGCGCAGGGCGGCGTCCCAGTCGAAGGGGCGCGCCTGGTCCTCGGTGAGACGGCCGTCCCGCAGGACGACCAGGCGGTCGGCCAGGGCGTCGATCTCGCCGAGGCGGTGGGAGACGTAGAGGACCGCGATGCCGTCCGCCCGCATCCGCTCCACCAGCGCGAACAGGCGCTCGGCCTCGGCGGCGGAGAGCGCGGAGGTCGGCTCGTCCAGGATCAGCAGCCGGGGGCGGGTGGCGAGGGCGCGGGCCAGGATCAGCAACTGGCGGTCGGAGATGCCGAGTTCGGTGACGTCCTGCTTGAGGACGGCGTCGGACCAGTCGAGGCCCAGGCCGGCCTGGATCTCCCGGGCGCGGGCGAGCAGCCGGCCGCCGTTGAGGAACGGGTTGCCGCGGCTCTGCGCCAGCTC
Organism: Streptomyces caniscabiei; assembly: GCF_014930365.1. GTDB lineage: Bacteria > Actinomycetota > Actinomycetes > Streptomycetales > Streptomycetaceae > Streptomyces > Streptomyces caniscabiei. The sequence goes on from NZ_JABXWI010000011.1 coordinate 351,940, forward strand.
CTCGAAGACCAGGTTCTCGGCGACGGTCAGGCCGGGGACGACCCCCTCGCCGATGCGCTGGTGGACCGTCTGGATGCCCAACTGCCGGGCGGCCAGGGGGCTGTGGAGGGCGACCGGACGGCCGTCGACCAGGACCTCGCCGCCGTGGTCGGCGTGGACCCCGGACAGGATCTTGATCAGCGTGGACTTGCCGGCCCCGTTCGCGCCGAGCAGCGCGACCACGCTGCCCGGCGCGATGTCCAGCGAGACGGAGGCGAGGACCGTTCTGCCGCCGAAGGCCTTGCTGATGTCCCGCAGGCGGACGGCGGCGACGCCCTCGCCGCCGTCCGCCTGCCCGGGACCGGTGTCAGTGGGCGACATTCGAGATCCAGTCGGCGGTCGAGACCTGCGACAGGTTCAGCGCGGGCAGCGCCTCGCGCAGCTGGTCCATGTTCTCGATCTTCTTCTCGCGCAGGAAGTCCTGGGTGATCGCGACGGCCGGGAACTCGACGGTGGTCTTGTTCAGCCGGCCGGCCAGCTCCAGCGCGGTCGTGCGGACCACGGCCGCGCCCACGGCGGACGGGTCGGTGCCGGCCGTGGCGACCCAGGGGCTGTCCTTGGCCGTGATGGCCTGGATGTCGGCGTTGGAGACGTCGGCGCCGAAGACCTTGACCTTGTCCTGGAGCTTCTTGTTCTGCACGGCGAGGACGGTGCCCTTGGCGAGCTCGTCGTAGGGGGCGAAGACGCCCGCCACGTCGGAGTTCTGGGTGAGGGCGGCGGAGACGAGGGGAACGTTGTCGGTGGCCGTGGAGTCGGTGACCTTGCCGACCTTGAAGGCCTGCTTCCAGCCCTGCGCCTCGACGGTGGACTTCCAGACGGTGTCGCGCTTGTCGAGGGCCGCGTAGCCGGCGACGTTCACGTAACCGACCTTGGCGTCCTTGCCGACCTCCTTGGCCATCACGTCGAGGACGGCCTGCGCCATGCTCGCGTCGTTCTGCCGGGTGGAGACGACGCCCTCGGTGTCGGTGTCCACGTCGTAGACGACGACCTTGATGCCCTTCTTCACCGCCTTGTCGATCTCCGGCTGGATCGTCGCCGGGAAGCCGTGGTCGATGATGATCGCCTTGGCGCCGGAGTTGATCGCCGAGGACAGGTCGGTGGCCTGCTTGGCGTTGTCGGCCTGGGCGTCGTACACGGTGAGGTCGATGCCGAGGGCCTTGGCCTGCGCCTTCGCGCCGTTGCCCCACTGCTCGAAGTAGTCGCCGGCGCCGCTCTGCCGGACGAGGGCGACCTTGACCGCGCCGTCGGCGAAGGGGGCGGGCTTCTCGCCGGTGGCGGCGGAGGCCTTGGCGGCGGTGTCGCCGGTGTCCTTCGAGGCGTCCGTGGACTGCGAGCAGGCCGACAGCAGCAGGGCCGAGGCGGAGGCGAGGGAGAGGGCGGCGAGCGGGAGGCGGGTACGGCGGGACGAGCGGGACATGACGGCTCCAGGTGCGGTGCGAGGGGAGGAAGGAAGTACTCGACCCGGAGCGAGGGCGAAAACGCGCCACCGTGCGTGGCACGGCGAACGCCCGGGACGGCAGGGCACGTCAGGGCGTGTCGGGGCTCCGGGAGTGGTCAGCGACAGCTGGCCGTGGTCGACCGGAGCAGGTCCACGTACAGCCGCCGTACGAGCAGCAGCGTCTTCATACGCAGATCATGAGAACGATTTCAGCCATGCGTCAAAGTGATGAGAGCGGTTTCTCAGCACGTGAGACAACGACTACGTCACACATGGCCGGTACACGCACCGGCGTTACCATCGCGGTACCGGCACCCGACCGGCACACAGTGAGGCCCTGATGACGACTTCCGACGCGACGGCGCAGCGCATGCCCGGTACGCGCTGTTGTCCCGGCGCCCCGTGTCACCGCTGACCGGTCGCTCGTCCCCTCGCCTTCCCCCCATTTCCAGCCGCCCGGGTGCCCGTCCCGGTATCCGGACATCCCTTCCAGACTCCTGGAGTTGCTCTCATGACCCTGCTGACCACCTGGCCCGAGTCCGGTCCGGAGACCGTGGTGCGCCGTACCGCCGACCCCGTCGAGATCGCGGCCGCGCTGGCGCCGCTCGGGGTGCGCTACGAGCAGTGGCCGGTTCGTGAGGACGTCCCGTTCGACGCGGACAGCGAGACCGTGTTCGCCGCGTACGGCCCGGAGATCGAGCGGCTCAACGCCGAGGAGGGCTTCACCACGGTCGACGTGCTCGGCCTCCACCCGAGCGACGACCCCGAGTTCCCGGTGAAGGCGAAGGCCGCCCGGGAGAAGTTCCTCCAGGAGCACACCCACGACGACGATGACGAGGTCCGCTTCTTCGTGTCCGGCTCCGGCATCTTCTATCTGCACGTGAACGGTGAGGTGCACGCGGTCTACTGCGAGAAGGGCGACCTGCTGGGCGTGCCGCGCGGCACCACGCACTGGTTCGACATGGGCACCGCGCCGTCGTTCACCGCGATCCGCTTCTTCCACGAGGAGGACGGCTGGATCGGCAACTTCACCGGCTCCACCATCGCCTCCCGCTTCCCCGACTACGACACGATCGACGCCGGGTACCAGCAGGACGAGCAGGACAAGGCAGCGGTGTGAGCCAGGACCTCGGCATCGGCTCCCCCGACTCCGTGGTGCTCGACATCGAGGGCACCACGAGCGCCACGGGGTTCGTCGTCGACGTGCTCTACCCGTACTCCCGCTCCCGCTTCGGGGAACTGCTCGTCGAGCGGCGCGGCGATCCGGACGTGGCGCGGGCCGTCGCCCAGGTGCGGGAACTCCTCGCCGAGCCGGACGCGGACGACGCCCGTGTCGAGAAGGCGCTCAACGCCTGGTTGGACGAGGACCGCAAGGCGACCCCGCTGAAGACCCTCCAGGGCATCATCTGGTCCGAGGGCTTCGCGCGCGGCGACCTCGTCTCCCACTTCTACGACGACGTCCTGCCGGCCCTGCGCGCCTGGCACGCGGCCGGCGTACGCCTCCACGTGTACTCGTCGGGTTCCGTGGCCGCCCAGCGCGCCTGGTTCCGGTCGAGCCCCGAGGGGGATCTGCTGCCGCTGGTCGAGGGGTTGTACGACACGGAGAACGCCGGGCCGAAGCAGGAGGCGGGGTCGTACCGCGTGATCGCGTCGGCCCTCGGTCTCGCCGCCACCCCGGGGCGCATCCTCTTCCTCTCCGACCGGCCCGGCGAGCTGGACGCGGCGCGGGAGGCCGGCTGGCGGACCGTCGGCATCCGGCGGCCCGGGGAGCCGTACTACGAGCAAGGCGTCGGCGACCACGCGCAGGCGGGGACGTTCGACGAGATCACCATCACGAGGAGCACCGCATGACCACCGAGATCTCGGCACTCGACCTGGAGGAGGCGGGCGCGGTCCTGGCCGCCGAGTCGGCCCGCTTCGCCTCCTTCGGCTGGATGCGCGGCACCTCGGGCAATCTGTCGGTGGTGCTCTCGCGCGATCCGCTGCGGCTGGCGGTGACGGCGAGCGGTCACGACAAGGGTGAACTGACGCCCGCGGACGTGGTGCTGGTCGACGGGAACGGAGCCGCCGTACGGGATGGCAGGCCGTCCGCCGAGGCCGAGCTGCACGCGCGCGTGGCCGCGCTGACCGGGGCTGGTGCCGTGGTCCACGTCCACACGGTCGCCTCGGTCGCCATGGGGCGCCGCGAGCCCGGTGGCGTCGTCTTCCGGGACCTGGAGATGCTCAAGGGCGTCGGCCAGCCCGCCCACGACGTCGAGGTCACCCTCCCCGTCATCGCCAACAGCCAGGACATGAAGGAGCTGGGCGACCGTCTGGAGGCCGCCCGTGACCCCCGTATGCCGGCGGTGGTCGTCGCCGGACACGGCCTGTACGTCTGGGGCGCCACGCCCCGTCAGGCCCGCCACCACACCGAAGTGGTGGAGTGGCTGCTGGAGTTGGAACTCACCGGCCGCTGAACCGGTGAGCGGGTGAGGGTCCGGCGCCACTGCCGCCCGGACCCTCACCGGTGGTCAGGCGTGCGGCTCCAGGTGCCCGCCCGGCAGTTCGCCCGTCGACACCTCCAGCACCCCGCGCTCCGTGACCAGGGCCGTCACCAGGCGGCCGGGGGTCACGTCGAAGGCCGGGTTGTGCCCCCGGGACCCGGCCGGGGCCGTGCGGATGCCGCCCCACTCCAACACCTCGTCCTCGCCCCTCAGTTCGATGTGGATGTCGGCCCCGGAGGCGGTGTCGAGATCGACCGTGGTCGTGGGTGCGGCCACGAGGAACGGGACGCCCGCGTCGGCGCAGGCGAGGGCGACGCCCACCGTGCCGACCTTGTTGGCGGTGTCGCCGTTGGCGGCGATACGGTCCGCGCCCACGATCGCCGCGTCGACGTCGCCCCGCAGGATCGTGCCGGCGGCGGCGCCGTCCGCCTGGACGTAGTGCGGGATGCCCTCCTGGACCAGCTCCCAGGCGGTCAGGCGGGCCCCCTGGAGGAGGGGACGCGTCTCGTCGGCGTAGACGACTTCGAGCCGGCCCCGCGCGTGGAGTTCACGGATGACGCCGAGTGCCGTACCCCAGCCGGCGGTCGCCAGCGCCCCGGTGTTGCAGTGCGTCAGCACGCGCAGCGGCCGGTCCAGGCCCACGCGCTTCAGCAGCCAGTCGGCGCCGAAGGCCCCCATGGCCCGGTTCGCCTCGACGTCCTCGCGCTGGACGGCGGCCGCCTCCTCCAGCACCGCGTCCAGCCCCTCGTCGAACCGGGTCATGACCCGGTCCACGCACACCATCAGGTTCACCGCGGTCGGCCGGGCCTCACGGACGCGGGCGACCGCGGCCCGTATCTCCTCGGCCGACCGGCCCTCGCGCTCGCCCTCCAGGATCGCGAGCGCCACCCCGTACGCGCCCGCGGCCCCGATCGCGGGAGCGCCGCGCACGACGAGGCGCCGGATGGCGGAGACCAGGGCGTCGACGTCACGGATCTCGACCGTCTCGGTGCGGTGCGGCAGGACCGTCTGGTCGATGAGCGCAAGGCCGTCTCCCGTCCAGTCGACGGCGCGCAGTTCCTGGGGCATAGCGGGGCACTCCTGGTGTTTCGAAGGTGCCCGACACCGTACATGACCTCGAAGAACAGTCTGTTTCGGGAACTGACGCACGAGAGTCCGCGCCTGGCCGGCAGGGCATCGTAGGGACGAGGGCGGCCTTGCATCCCGGCCTCGCCGAAGGAGTACGGGGCCGAGGGGGACGCCGCGTGAGCGAGTACGTCGATCTGCTGGTCCACGGCGGTGACGTCCTGACGGTCGACGCGGCCGGAACGCGCCTGCGGGACGGGGCGGTCGCCGTCCGGGACGGCACGATCCTGGCGGTCGGACCGGCGGACCGGCTCCGCACGGCGTACGCGCCGGCCGAGAGCCTCGACGCCGTGGGCTGTCTGGTGCTCCCCGGGCTGGTCAACGCCCACACCCACCTGGCGATGACGCTGCTGCGGGGCCGCGCGGACGACGTCACCCTCCAGGGGTTTCTGGAGCGGGTGCTGCGGTGGGAGGCGCGACTGCTGTCGCCGAGGAACGTGGCGGCGGCGGTGCGGGTGGCGATCGCCGAGAGCGTGCGGGCCGGGGTGACGTCCGCGCTGGACATGTACTGGTTCCACGAGGCGGCCGAGCGGGTGGCGCGCGAGACGGGCTGGCGGCTGCACACCGGCCCGACCTTCATGGACGTGCCCGACCCCCCGGACGGCCGGGCGTACGGGGACCGCCTGGAGTGGGCCCGGCGGGACCTCGCCGACCGCCCCCGCCGGCCGGGGACGCGCCCGGTCCTCTCCGCGCACTCGACCTACACGCTCAGCCCGGAGCAGCTGCTCGGCACGGCAGCCCTGGCAGGGGAGTTCGGGGCGCTGCTGCACCTGCACGCGGCGGAGAACGCCACCGAGGTCGCCACGGTGGAGAGGCGGTACGGCAAGCGCCCGGTGGAGCTGTTGGACTCGCTCGGGCTGCTCGGCCCCGACCTGCTGCTCGCCCACGCGGTCGCCCTCACCGGCCCGGAGATCACGGCGCTGGCCCGGACCGGGACCTCGGTCGCCCACTGCCCGGTGTCGAACCTGAAGCTGGGCTGCGGGATCGCGCCGGTGCCCCGGCTGCTGGGCGCGGGCGTCACGGTCGGGCTGGGCACGGACGGGGCGGTCAGCTCCAACACGCTGGACGTGCTGGGTGCCGTCCGGCAGGCGGCGCTGGTGCACGAGGCGGCCAGCGACCCCACCGCCGTGGGCGCGGAGCGGGCGGTGCGCATGGCGACGATCGAGGGGGCCCGCGCGCTGGGTCTCGGCGATCACCTGGGGTCCCTGGAGCCGGGCAAGCGGGCCGATCTGATCGTGCTCGACCTGGGCGCCCCGCATCTGCGGCCCCACCACGACCCGTGGTCCACCCTCGCCTACGCCGCGCACTCGGCGGACGTACGCGACACCGTCGTCGAGGGGAGGGTGCTGATGCGCGAGCGGGTCCTCACCACCCTGGACGAGGCGGCGGCCCTGGCGGACCTGGAGGCTTTGGCCTGATGGACACGGTGGAGCCCTCATAATGGCCTGATACATCGGATGTCTGAACGACCCGTAACGACCGAAGCACGAAGAATGTCCGGAACGATCGTGTATGACAGGGAGGGGTCGCCATGGCAGTCACCGACGAGGCGATCGAGAAGATCAAGGGCATGATCGTCTCCGGCGCGCTGCGCCCCGGCGACCGGCTCCCCAAGGAGAGCGAGCTCGCCGCCGACCTCGGACTGTCCCGCAACTCCCTGCGCGAGGCCGTGCGCGCCCTGTCGTTGATCCGCATCCTGGACGTACGCCAGGGCGACGGCACGTATGTGACCAGTCTCGATCCCCAACTCCTGCTGGAGGCACTGAGCTTCGTCGTCGACTTCCATCGCGACGACACGGTCCTGGAGTTCCTCGCCGTGCGCCGCATCCTGGAACCGGCGGCGACGGCGATGGCCGCCCTGAAGATCAGCGAGCAGCAACTGGACGCGCTCTCGGCCCAGCTGGACAAGCTCGGCACCGCTCCGTCGGTGGAGGAACTGGTCGCCTGCGACCTGGAGTTCCACCGAGGCATCGTGCAGACCTCGGGGAACTCCGTGCTCTGCTCGCTGCTCGACGGTCTGTCCGGCCCCACCACACGGGCCCGCATCTGGCGCGGACTGACCCAGGAGGACGCCGTCAGCCGGACCCTGCACGAGCACCGCGCCATCCTGGCCGCCCTCCGCGACCGCGACGCCGACGCCGCGCGTTCCTGGGCGACGGTGCACATCGCGAGCGTGGAGCAGTGGCTGCGATCGTCACTCTGACGTCGCCCCGAGAAGTCGATCACCTCAGGCTCCGGCCGCCGACGCGTGTTTGAGTCGTGCGAACGGGGCAGTGATCCGTTCACTCCCCCGTGCAAGGGGGCTGCGGAGGGCCCCTCGGCACGCCGTAAGGTTGGGGCGTACGCGAGGGCACGTCGGAAGGAGGCGCTGGGTGATCGAGCTGGAGGGGGTTCCCGAGCTGATCGACCCAGTGATGGTGGCCGCGTTCGAAGGCTGGAACGACGCCGGCGACGCCGCCTCCACCGCGGTCGCGCATCTGGACCGGGAATGGAAGGGCGAGGTGTTCGCGGCGCTGGACGCCGAGGACTACTACGACTTCCAGGTGAACCGTCCCACAGTGTGGCTGGACGGCGGCGTACGGAAGATCACCTGGCCGACGACAAGGTTGTCGGTGGTCAGGGTCGGCGGCGACAAGCCCCGCGATCTCGTACTCGTCCGAGGCATCGAACCGTCGATGCGCTGGCGCTCGTTCTGCAACGAGCTGCTGGGCTTCGCCCACGAGCTGGGCGTGGAGCTGGTGGTCGTCCTGGGCGCGCTGCTCGGCGACACCCCGCACACACGTCCGGTGCCGGTCAGCGGTGTCACGTCCGACCCGGACCTGGCGCAGCGGATGGATCTGGAGGAGACCAAGTACGAGGGACCGACGGGCATCGTCGGCATCCTCCAGGAGGCGTGCACGCACGCCGGTGTCCCCGCGGTCTCGCTCTGGGCGGCGGTGCCGCACTACGTGTCGCAGCCGCCGAACCCGAAGGCGACACTGGCCCTCCTGAACCGCCTGGAGGACCTCATCGACGTACGCATCCCGCTGGGCGAGCTGCCCGAGGACGCGCGTGCCTGGCAGGTGGGCGTGGACCAGCTGGCGGCGGAGGACAGCGAGGTCGCCGAGTACGTGCAGACGCTGGAGGAGGCCCGGGACACGGCGGAGCTGCCGGAGGCGTCGGGCGAGGCGATCGCTCGCGAGTTCGAGCGGTATCTGCGGCGGCGGGACGGCGGGCCCGGCTCCGCCGGTCCGGCCGGGGGTCATGCCACGGCCGACGGGGGCGACACGGGCCCCGGCGCGTGGAACCCGAAGGAGAACCCCGGCGGGCGTACGCGACCGGCGAAGCCGTCGCGGCCGGAGGCCTCGGGCGAGGCCGACGCCGAGACCGAGGCCGAGACCGAGACCGAGGATGACGATTCGTCGGACGAGTGAGTCCGGCAGCCGCGGATGACGCTGCGCGGGATCCGCGGGTCTGTCGTGGCCGGTCGCGCAGTTCCCCGCGCCCCTTTGGGCGGCGCGGGGAAGTGGACCGGGAGTTGTCAGGTGCTCAGCATTTGATCGCCACCACCGCGTAGGTCGTGTCCGGGGTCGGGGTCGTGGTGAAGCGGGCGTTGGGCAGATACAGGCGGTTCTTGTGGGCCGCGACCGTGGTCGGGACGTCGAAGTCGGCGTCGTGGAGGCGGCCCTCGAAGATGCCGCTGCGGCCGTCGGCCGAGAGGTGGAACACGTCGATCGCGTTCTGCCGGTTCTGCACGACATAGAGCCGCCGGCCCAGCAGCAGCAGGCCGTCACCGTTGGTGAGGGGCGCCGCGTCACCCAGGTCGACCAGGGTCGTGACGCCGGTCCGCGGGTTCACCCGGTGGAGTCCGCCGACACCGGACTGGACGACCAGGAGCGCCTTGCCGTCCGGGGTGCGGGTGATCCCGTTGGCGTTGACCGCCTCGCCCGGCGTCTGGGTCCAGGCGCCGCCGAGGGTGACCGTGACGACCTCGTCCGGGCCCGGCAGCCGGCCGTCGCGGCCGATCGGGAGGGCGTACAGGACGGGCTGGAACGAGTCGGTGAACCAGGCGGCGCTCGGGGTGAGGAAGACGTCGTTGGCGAAGGTCGGCGTCCTGGTGGTGAGCGTGTACGACGCGACGATCCTGCCGGTACGGACGTCCACCACCCGAGCGCCCTGACCGCGCCCGGCGACGAACAGCCGCCCCCGGTCGTCGAGTTTGAGCCCCACGGAGGGCGTACCGGGGCCGGCCGAGATGACGCGGCCCGCGCCGGTGCGCAGGTCGGCGCGGTAGATCGAGCCGTCGCCGAGGGAGCCGAGGTAGGCGTACGGGCCGGCGCCGATGGTGATGCCCTCGGGGCGGAAGCCGTTCGGCAGGGGGATGACGTCGGGCCACGGGTCCCCGGAGGCCGAGCCGGTCGCGGAGGCGGCGGACGTGGCGGAGGCTGCGGAGGTCCCGACGAGCAGTGCGCCGGCGGTGGCGGCCGACGCCGTGAGCAGTCTTCGCCGACTGAGGTGGGGGGCGGGGCGGGCGGACAGGGAGTGCGTGGGATGCGGGGGGAGCGGGGGTGCCACTGTGCGTCCCTTCCACGAAGGGACCGGCAGCTGGCCGGTCCGGCTTCAACTGACGTCTGTCACCCCATCACATGCCGACCGGCCCCGCAGCCCTTCGCCCCACGACCGACAGCGCCTTGACAGCCCCGGAACGGCTCGCGGCCGGATTGTGCCGGTCTGGCCGACTCGGCCGAACAGCTCCTCCCCCGCTGCCCCGTGAACTTCCCTCGGGGCACCGCGTCTTCGGGTCCGGGCCTGGCCGTTCGCGGGTCGGCCGTCCGCCCGGCGTGCGGCCCGGCGCCGAGCGATGGGGCGCGTCCTCCGGTCGGAGAACGCGCCCCATCGAGGTCCCTCGGGCAGGTGTGGCGTCGGGGACGCCTGCGCAGAGTCGTTACTGCAACGGCGGAGTCGTTACTGCAACGGCTTCACAGGGCCACGCCGAGGAGCGCGTCCACGGCGCGCGACACCACGCCGGGCGCGCTCTCGTCCGTACCGCCCCGCTCCTGCTGGAGGGCGGCCCAGCGGTCGACCGCGGCGAGCGCGGTGGGCGCGTCCAGGTCGTGCGCGAGGGCCTCGCGGATCTCCTCGACCAGCGCCTCCGCGGGCGGTCCGTCGGGCCGGGAGACGGCGGCGCGCCACCGGTCGAGCCGGGCCACGGCGTCCCGGAGCACCTGGTCGGTCCACTCCCAGTCGGACCGGTAGTGGTGGGCGAGGAGCGCGAGCCGTATCGCGGCCGGGTCGACCCCGTCGCGGCGCAGCGCGGAGACGAAGACCAGGTTCCCCTTGGACTTCGACATCTTCTCGCCGTGCAGCGCCACCATGCCGGCGTGGACGTACGCCTTGGCCATGGGGAACTCGCCGGTCAGCGCCTGCGCGTGGGAGGCGCCCATCTCGTGGTGCGGGAAGGCGAGGTCGGAGCCGCCGCCCTGGACGTCGAAGCCCATGCCGAGATGGTCGAGGGCGATGGCGACGCACTCGATGTGCCAGCCGGGGCGGCCGCGGCCGAGGGAGCCGCCGTCCCAGCTGGGCTCGCCCTCGCGTGCGGCCATCCAGAGCATGGGGTCGAGGGGGTTCTTCTTGCCCGGCCGGTCCGGGTCGCCACCGCGCTCGGCGGAGAGCAGGCGCATCGTGGCGGCGTCCAGGCGGGAGACCTTGCCGAAGTCGGGGTCGGACTCGACGGAGAAGTAGATGTCCCCTTCGAGTTCGTACGCGGCGCCGGAGTCACGGAGCCGCTCGACGAGCGGAATGATGCCGGGGATGGCCTCGACCGCGCCGATGTAGTGGCGGGGCGGGAGCATCCGCAGGGCGGTCATGTCCTCGCGGAAGAGGGCGGTCTCCTTCTCGGCGAGGGCCACCCAGTCGATGGCGTCGCGCTCGGCCCGCTCCAGCAGGGGGTCGTCGACGTCCGTCACGTTCTGGACGTAGTGAACCTGCCGCTTGGTGTCGAGCCACACACGCTGAACGAGGTCGAACGCGTTGTAGGTCGCCGCGTGACCCATGTGGGTCGCGTCGTACGGCGTGATGCCGCAGACGTAGATACGGGCGACGGGACCGGGGTCAAGGGTGATGAGCCCATCGGTCGCGGTGTCGTGGATCCGAAGGTCGCGGCCCTTGCCGGGCAGGGCGGGGACCTCAGAAGCGGGCCAGGCATGCATGCCACGAGCCTAACCCGATCGCCGCGTTGCCATGCGGGGCCCTCCGGGGGTTCGGCCGGTCGCCCGGTGGCTCGGGGGTACGGGCTGTCGCGCGAGTGCCGCCAGGCGGGTGGGCCGCCTGCCGACTCGGGGGTTCGGGCTGTGCGGCGACTGCCGCCGGGATGTGGCTGATCGCGCAGTTCCCCGCGCCCCTGACGGGGCGCGCCTCAGACCGGGGGCCAGGGGATCGCCGGCCACTCGCCGCTCGGCTCCGGGTGGCGTCCGCTCTTCAGCAGCGCGGCGACCCGCTCCCGTGTCGCGTCCAGCTCGGCCGGTGTGATCAACGCGACGAGCTTCTCGGCCAGCGCCCCGCCCTCGCCGAGCGCGTCCCGCAGCCGCTCCAGCACGCCCACGGCCTCGTCCGTGAGCGGCTCCCCCGCCCAGCCCCAGAGCAGTGTCCGCAGCTTGTTCTCGACGTTGAAGGTCACTCCGTGGTCGATGCCGTAGAGCCGCCCCTCGGCGGCGGGCAGAAGGTGCCCGCCCTTGCGGTCGGCGTTGTTGACGACCGCGTCGAGGACCGCGAGCCGCCGCAGCCGCTGGTCGTCGGCGTGCACGAGGAGCGCGGTCTCGCCCTCCCCGACCTCCGCGAAGCCGACGGCCTTCCAGCCCTCCCCGGCCTCCTCGCCCTCGACGAGGGCCAGCAGCTCGGATCCGGGCGCGCCCTCGATCCACAGCTGGCACATGCCCTGCCCGTACGGCCCGTCGCGCAGGACGGTGGGCGGGACCAGCCCCCAGCCGGTCGCCTCGGACACCTCGTACGCGGCGACCTCCCGCTGTGCGAGCGTCCCGTCGGGGAAGTCCCACAGGGGCCGCTCCCCGGCGACGGGCTTGTAGACGCAGGCGGCTTCCCGGCCGTCGAGCGAGACCGTGCAGTACAGCACCGCGTTGGACGCCTCCCGCACCTGTCCGCGCACGGTCAGCTCGCCCTCGGCCAGCAGCCGGACCGACGGCTCGGCCGGGGTGGGCGACAGCTCGGCGGAGGAGGTCACTCCCCGCGCCGGTATCCGTTCTGGCGCGGACATACGTGTCCTTCCGGGTCGAGCGGCAGACTGCACAGCGGGCACGGCGGCCGCCCCGCGTTGACGACGTCGAGGGCGCGCTTGGCGAAGGCCCGGGCCTGGGAGCCGGTGAGGCGGACGCGGAGCATCGGCGGGCCGTTCTCCTCGTCCTGGAGCATCCGCTCCTCCGCCTCGGCCAGGTCCTCCTCGGAGTCGGCGTCCAGCTCGACCAGGGCCTGGGCCTCGACGATCATCCGCTCCTCGTCGCCGTCCCAGGCCAAGGCCATGGTGCCGACCCGGAACTCCTCCTCGACGGGGGTCTCCAGCGGTGCCGTGTCGGACACCTCGGTGGGGGCGACGGCCGGCACCGCGGCGTTGCCGCCGCTGCGCCGCACGACCTCGTCCAGCAGTTCGTCCATGCGCTCGGCGAGCGCGGCGACCTGGGTCTTCTCCAGGGCGACGCTGGTGACGCGCTGCCCCGAGGAGGCCTGCAGGAAGAAGGTACGGCGCCCGGGCAGCCCGACCGTACCGGCCACGAAGCGGTCCGGGGGGTCGTAGAGGAACACCTGACGGGACACGTCCTGTCTCCATTGGAATCGACGTCGGGACCGGCCGCGTCGGCTGCTGAGAAGGTTCAGCGCCGCCGCGACCGCTTCACCCTACTGCGGTTGACGATCACGGTGCCCCCGCACCGCCCCCCACGGTCGCGTCACCGCTCGGGGGCTCCTCGCGCGGCGCCAGGGACGAGAAGTCCCCGGTGTCGCCGAGACGGACGAGAAACGGCCTGAGTCGGGTGTAACGGATCGCGGTGATGGAACACGGTTCGACAGAGATCCGCTGGAAGAGGTCCAGATGAAGTCCGAGTGCGTCCGCGACGAGCGACTTGATGATGTCGCCGTGCGAGCACATCACGAACACGGCGTCCGCGCCGTGGTCGCGCTCCACGCGCGCGTTCCACTCCCGGACCGCCTCCGCGGCCCGGTGCTGCATGGCCCGCATCGACTCGCCGCCCGGGAACGCGGCGGCCGTCGGATGCGTCTGGACGACCTGCATCAGCGGTTCGTCGTTCAGCTCGGCGAGCTTGCGGCCGGACCAGTCGCCGTAGTGGCACTCGCCGATCCGCTCGTCGGTGTGGGGGACGAGGCCGGGCCGGCTGTCGAGCAGCGGCCGGATCGTCTCCTGGCAGCGCTGGAGCGGGCTGGTGACGACCTCGGCGATCGGCAGCCCGGCGAGGCGGCCGGGCAGCGCCGCGGCCTGCGCGGCGCCTCGCTCGTCGAGCGCGACCCCGGGCGTCCACCCGGCGAGCACGCCCTCGGTGTTGGCGGTGGAACGTCCGTGCCGGACGAGGATCAACGTGGGCATGCGCCCCAGCCTAGACGCCTGCCCGACGACCTCCCCCGGCCCTGTGGACAAGGCCCCGCGAAAGGAAACTCCCCGTGATCGTCGACTGCGCCGTCTACCGCGACGGGCACCGCATCGAGGGCCCCGACGACCTCTCCGACGCCCTGGCCGCCGCCCGTGCCTCCGGCGGCTTCGTGTGGATCGGCCTGCACGAGCCGTCGGAGAAGGAGTTCGCCCTGGTCACCGAGGAGTTCGCGCTGCATCCGCTGGCCGTGGAGGACGCCCTGAAGGCCCACCAGCGGCCGAAGCTGGAGGTGTACGACGACTCGCTGTTCATGGTCCTCAAGCCGGTCGTGTACGAGCCGTCCAGTGACACCGTGACCTCCGGCGAGGTGATGGTCTTCCTCGGCCACGCCTTCGTCGTGACCGTCCGCCACGGCAAGGGCTCACCGCTGGGCGTCGTACGCCGTCGTCTGGAGCGGGAGCCCGAACTGCTCGGCAAGGGGCCCACGTCGGTGCTGTACGCGATCACGGACGCCACCGTCGACCACTATCTGGAGGTGGCGACCGAGCTCCAGACCGACCTGGAGGAGTTGGAGACGGAGGTCTTCTCCCCCGACCTCGGCGGCTCACGGAACACGGCGTCCAGGATCTACACCTTCAAACGCCAGGTCCTGGAGTTCCGCCGGGCCACCGGCCCGCTCGCCGCACCGCTCGCCCGGCTCTCGGGCACCGGCACCTCCACCCTCGCGGTGCCCTTCGTCGAGGAGAAGGCCCAGCCGTTCTTCCGTGACGTCAACGACCACCTCACCCGCGTCAACGAGTCCGTCGAGGGGCTGGACCGGCTGGTCTCCGACATCCTCTCCGCGCATCTGGCGCAGATGAGCGTCCGCCAGAACGACGACATGCGGAAGATCTCCGCCTGGGCGGCGATGGCCGCGATCCCGACCATGGCCGCCGGCGTCTACGGCATGAACTTCGAGCACATGCCCGAACTGCGCTGGGTGTGGTCCTACCCGGCGCTGATGGCCCTGATGGTCATGACGGAGGTGCTGGTGTACCGGCTCTTCAAGCGCCGCGGCTGGCTGTAGCGAGCGAACGCCCCGTGCCGCCGTCGCCCGTGCCGTACGCGCGCGAGGGCGGACCGTCCGCCCGTGCCGTACGCGCGCGTGGGCGGACCGTGCGGCTCCACGCGCGCGTGACGGGTGTGCCGAGGTGCTCAGGCGAACTCGGGGGCGGCAGTAGCCGGTCCGCCCAGTGCGTCACGGCGTTCCGGCATCGCCAGGGTCACCATGCGGCGCCAGCCGACGGCCCGCTCGTACGCGTACACGGCGTGGATACCGGCGGCGAGGACGGCCGCCTTCGCCCTGGGCCAGCCGAGGACGCGCCCCATCCGGTCCATCACGGCCAGGCTGACGTCCCGGTAGACGGCGATCTCCGCGAGGGCGCACTCGCGCAGGGTCCGCTGGATCAGACGGCCGTGTCCGGCGGCCGCGTAGCGCAGCAGTTCCTCGTGGGTGTAGGCGAGGTGGTTGTCCTCGTCGTCGGAGATCATCCGGACGGCCTTGCCCATCTCGGGGTGGTCCGCGAAGTGCTTGCGGAGCATCACCATCTGGTCGGAGGCGCGCTGTTCGGTGACCCGGCTGTGGGACAGGTAGACGATGACGTCCCGCAGCGTGAGGGCCTGGTCGGCCTTGAGCTTCTCGTGCGCGAGACCGATGCCACGGCGTTCGAGGAGCATGGTGTAGTCGGTCTCGGGCGGGACCTCCACCGGCTGGAGGCCGCGCTTCTTCATCAGGGCGTTGAAGATCCGCCCGTGCTTGTCCTCGTCGGCACCGTGACGGGTGATCTTCGGTGCGAGCGCGCGCTCGCTCTGCGGGACGAGCGCGGCGATGCGCGCGTTCTCCCAGCCGCCCTGTGTCTCGCCGCTGGCGGCGATGGAACAGAACAGCCGGAACGACTCGTCGTTGTCGACGATCTCCTGGAAGAGACTCTTGGCCGAAAGCATCTGAGGCACCTCTCTGCAGGGGTCCTGGCAGGGGTCCTGCAGAAAACGAGTCAAATGGGGTACCAGGAGCCGGGCAACAGCTGTGTCGGACAAATCCGCCGAACGAAGGATGCCGGGGCGGCGCGAACGCGTAACCGAGCGGGTACCGCCGCGTTGTCCTCCGTGACGGCCGTGGCGGGGAAGACCCCCGAGCCCCCACCACGGCCGCGGAACTTTCCCGGCCCCCGGTCCGGCCGATTCCGGCCGGTTCCGCCGCGCGCCGGCCGCTGCTCCGTTCGGGTTACGCGAGCCCGGCCAGCTCCATGGCCTCGGTGCCGGCCCGGAGCGAGGCGATCCGCTCGTCCAGGGTGAAGCCCGCCGGGGCGAGGGTGAGGGTGGTGACGCCGGCCTCGGCGTAGGCCTTCATCCGGTCGGCGATGCGCTCCACGGAACCGAGCAGCGTCGTCTGGTCGATCAGCTCGTGCGGAATCGCCGCCGCGGCGCCCGCCTTGTCGCCGGCCAGGTACTTGTCCTGGATCTCGGCGGCCTCCTTCTCGTACCCCATGCGCTGGGCGAGCTGGTTGTAGAAGTTCTGCTTGCGGCTGCCCATGCCGCCGACGTACAGCGCGGTGTACGGGCGGAAGGTGTCGGCGAGCGTGGTCACGTCCTTGTCGTCGCCGACGGCGAGGGGCAGGGTCGGGCAGACGTCGAACCCGTCGAGGGTCTTGCCGGCCTTCTCCCGTCCCGCCCGCAGGTACTTGATCGCCGTGTCCTCCAGGTGCGCGGCGGAGGGGAAGATCAGCAGGGCGCCGTCGGCGATCTCGCCGGTCTGCTCCAGGTTCTTCGGGCCGATCGCGGCGATGTACAGCGGGATGTGCTCACGAGTGGGGTGCACGGTCAGCTTCAGCGGCTTGCCGGGGCCGCCGGGCAGCGGCAGCGTCCAGTGCTCGCCCTCGTGGGACAGGCGCTCCCGGGTCATCGCCTTGCGGACGATCTCCACGTACTCGCGGGTGCGGGCGAGGGGCTTGTCGAACTTGACCCCGTACCAGCCCTCGGAGACCTGCGGCCCTGAGACGCCGAGGCCGAGCCGGAAGCGGCCGCCGGAGAGCGAGTCCAGCGTCGCGGCGGTCATCGCGGTCATCGCGGGCTGGCGCGCCGGGATCTGGAAGATGGCCGAGCCCACGTCGATGCGGTCGGTCTTGGCGGCGACCCAGCTGAGGACGGTGGCGGCGTCGGAGCCGTACGCCTCCGCGGCCCAGCACACCGCGTACCCCAGCCGGTCGGCCTCCTGGGCCACGGCCAGGTTGTCCCCGTCCATTCCGGCACCCCAGTAGCCGAGGTTGATCCCGAGCTTCATAGAGACCGCCTTCCCTTACCCATCGGTAACGTCCGTGTTTCCGCCGACCCTACCCTTGCGCTCCGCTGAGGGGGCGGGGGAGCTCGGGAGGCTGAGGTTGTCTGGCGAGCGCGGGTCGGTCGTGGTTGCTCGCGCAGTTCCCCGCGCCCCTGAAAGGCCTGCGGCCTTTCGGCATCGGCCCGCAACTGCCAAATCGGTTATCCACAGGCCGCCACGTGACCAACCGTGGCCAGTAATGTCGGCGTTCATGGAGCAGAGGCATCTCGGCCGTACCGGCCTGCGCGTGTCCCGGATCGGGCTCGGCACCCTGACGTGGGGCCGTGACACGGACGAGCACGACGCCGCGGACATGTTGAAGGTGTTCTGGGAGGCGGGCGGCAACCTCGTGGACACGGCCGACGTGTACGGGGACGGCGAAGCGGAGTATCTGCTCGGGCAGTTGATGGCCGGCCTGGTGCCCCGCCGCGACCTGGTCATCTCCACGAAGGCCGGCAGCGTCCCCGACCCCGACCGCCGCTTCGACGGCTCCCGGGGCCACTTGCTCGCCGCCCTGGACGCCTCCCTCGCCCGCCTCGGCACCGACTACGTCGACCTCTGGCACATCCACGCCTACGACCCCGAGACGCCGCTCGACGAAACGCTCCAGGCCCTCGACCTGGCCGTCAGCAGCGGTCGCGCCCGGTACGTCGGGGTCTCCAACTTCTGCGGCTGGCAGCTCGCGAAGGCGGCCACCTGGCAGCTCGCGGCCCCCGGTATACGCACCCGCCTCGCCAGTACGCAGCTGGAGTACTCCCTGCTGCAACGCGGCGTCGAGCGCGAGGTGCTGCCCGCCGCGCTGGACCTGGGCATCGGTCTGCTCCCCTCGTCACCGTTGGGGCGCGGTGTGCTGACCGCCAAGTACCGCCACATCACGCCCCCCGACTCGCGGGGCGGCTCCGAGCACATGGCGCCGTTCGTCGCGCCCTACCTCGACGAGACGGCGACCAGCATCGTGGAGGCGGTGCAGACCGCCGCGGACGGTCTCGCCGTGACCCCGCTCCAGGTGGCCCTCGCCTGGGTGCGCGACCGGCCTGGCGTGGCCGCGCCCGTCGTGGGCGCGCGCAACGCGCTGCAGCTCACGGGGGCATTGTCAGTGGAGAGCCTTAGTCTTCCTGACGAGATCTGCCGGGCGCTCGACGACGTGTCGGCGCCCGTGCACCGCTATCCCGATCACGACTGGAGCACGCTGTGAGCACGGAGCCCTCGACCACGGGGACGGACGAGCCGGGAGGACGGGGCGACGCGACGGCCTCCGAGGCGCCCGACGACGCGACCGCCGGGGGCACTCCGGAAGGCTCCGCCGACGACGCCGGCACTGCCGAGACCGCCGAGACGCCCGAGACCGCTTCCGAGGCCGCGTCCGAAGCCGTGCCCGAGACCGCTTCCGGGGCCGCCTCCGAGACCGCGGCCGAAGTCTCCGAGGCCCAGGCCGAGTTGGCGGCTCAGCGGCTGGAGCGGGAGCGGATCGAGAAGCGCAAGGCGGAGAAGAAGACACCGGTCACCAGCGGGACCAAGCTCAGCGGGACGGCCGCCGATCTGCTGGCCGCCGTGCGGGCCGTGGAGGGCGGCCGGAAGCCCACGGCCACCGTCTTCGACGAGCCGGAGCCCGCGCCCCGTCGGCCCGCGCAGGAACCGGCGCGGCGACCGCGGCCCGTGGCGCCCCCGGCCGGCGCGGCGGCGCCCTCCGGCGAGACGGTCGAGGCGGTGCGCGCGGTACTGACCGAGGGCGGTGCTCCCGAGGCGCTGGTGCCGCAGGTCGCGGAGGCGCTCGGCGAGGGCGCGGGCGCCCGGCTGCGGGAGGATCCCTGGCAGTTGCTGCGCGTCCCGGGTGTACGGCCGGAGCAGGCGGACGGCTTCGCGCGGGCCCTGCTCGGCACGGAGTGCCGCCCGGACGACGAGCGGCGGGGCCGGGCGGTCACCGTGTGGCTGCTGGAGCAGGCCGCCGTGGCCGGCCACACGGCGCTGGAAGCCCCGGCCCTGATCGCCGCGCTGGGTCAGCGCTCCGTCCCCGACCCCGACGAGGCCGTCCAGAGCACCGTGGCCGAGGGCGAGGCCCTGGTCTTCCAGGACGCGCTGGACGACGCCCCGTCCACGCCCCGGTCCGCCCCAGCCCCCACGCCGGCTTCCGCGAACGCCGGCTCCGGCTCCGAGGGGGACGGCGAGGACGATGAGGCGGAGGAGGAGCGCCCGGTCCGTGTTCTCATCGGTCTGGAGCGTTACGCCCTCGCCGAGGAGAGCCTCGCCGACGGCCTGGCCCGCGTCATGAACTCCCTGCCCAAGGACGGTCCGACCGACTGGGCCCCGGCAGCGGCGTCTGCACCGCGCTCTACGGCCGAGCTGATCCGCGCCGTCGCCGGACACAGCCTCGTGCTGCACACCGGCGGCGAGGCGGCCCGCGCGGAACCGGCGGCACTCGTCACGGCCGCCCGGACGCTCGGGCTACGGGCCTACGCGGCGACGCACAGCGCGGACGGCAGGCGCCGTTTCGCCGCACAGCTGTCCTCCGCCGATGCCGAGCCCGCCGAGGGGGCCGGCACCGTCGAGGGGGCCGAATCCGTGGTGACGACCCTCGCCGGGCTGCTGTCCGGCGCGGAGGGACCCGGCCGTGACGCGGAGGGTGCGCTCGCCCTGGACCTGCTCGTGGTGCTGGACGCTCCCCAGGTGGACGTCGAGACCGCCGCGCTGCTCGCCGAGTCGCTGCCCGACGGGTCCCGGCTGGTGCTCAGCGGCGACCCGGGGGTCCTCTGGTCCGCCGGGCCCGGCCGGGTCTTCGCCGACCTGCTCGCCGCCCGCGCCTGCCCGCAGGTGGCCTCGCGGACGCCCGACCCGGGTCCCATCGGCGAACTGGTCTCCGGCATCGGGATCGGCGAGCTGAACCAGGTCGACGCGCCCGGCAAGGAGGTCGTGATCGTGCCGGTGCGGGACGCCGGTGAGGCGGTGCACCGGACGGCGCAGCTCGTCGTGGACTCGGTGCCGAGGGCGTTCGGGATCCCCGCGGAGCAGGTGCAGGTGATCACCCCCGGTCATGGCGGCGCCGCCGGCACACGCGCGCTGAACGCCGCGCTCAAGGAGCGGCTGAACCCCGGTCCCGGCCGTTTCGGCGGCTTCGACCCGGGCGACCGTGTGGCCCACTCCCCCGCGCCGGGCCGCACGACGCCGGGCCGCGTGGTGAAGGCCGATGCCGAGGGGCTGCACCTGGAGTGCGCGGGCACGGCCGTCGTCGTACCGAAGGAGCGGGTCGAGCAGACCGTGCGGCACGGGTGGGCGCTGACCGCGCACCAGGCCGTGGGGCACCGGTGGCCGGCGGCGGTGGTGGTGCTGCCGGGTGACGCGGCGCAGGCCCTCACACGCCCCTGGGTCTACACGGCCTTCGGCCGCGCCGAGCGGCACCTGTCCGTGGTGCACGGGGTGGAGCAGGCCCTGCCCCGCGCGGTCGCCGAGGTCCCGCCGAAGCCCCGCACGACCCGGCTGCCGGCGCTGCTCAAGGCCCAGGTGCCGTCGGCCGATTGAGGCGCCGCCCGACAACGGACGCGCGCCCCTGGGGCGGCCCGCAGGGCCGTCTTCCAGGGGCGCGGGGAACTGCGCGAGCAACCACATGCGACCCGAGGCCGCCCGACGACGGAAAGCCCCGAGCCAGGGGGCGTTCCCGGCCACAGGGCCCCGCCGTGGACCCCTACCGGTCCACGTCCAGCGGCTCCAGATCCTCGTCCTCGTCCAGCTCCGTGACGAGCGTGACGTCGTCGTCCAGGTCGTCGTCGTCCGGCTCGTCGTCGAAGACCGCGCTGACGTCGAAGCGGCAGACGGTCAGCTGGGTGTCGACCCCTTCGAAGGGGGCCTCCAGCCACTCCCCGGGCTCGGCGGCGTCGTCCGCGGCGGTCACCCAGAGCGTGGAGTCGCCCTCCTCCAGGCCGAACTCCTTGTGCCGGGAGGCGATCTCGTCCGGTTCGAACTCGCCGAACAGCACACCCAGGGCGCCGAGCACGGTGCTCGCCGCCCCCTCGGAGGCGGTCGGCTCCTCGGCCGCCTCCACGCGCTGTGCCTGTGCCAGCAGCCGCTGCGGCTCGCCCACCGTGTAGTCGCGGCGGATCAGCACACTGAGCGCGCCGGGCTCGTCGGGGCCGATGTACGGCGGCCTGTCCTCGGTGCCGGGGATCTCGAAGGGAGTGACCTCGTCATAGCGGTCGTAGAGCAGTTCGTCGTACTCCTCGGCGGCCGCGGCCAGCTCGTTGAACGCCTCGTAGACGGCCGGGTCGTCCTCCCCCGACCGGCGTTCGACCGCGGCCAGGTGGCGGTCGAGCGCGGTCTTGACCGCCTCGGCGGCGGCGCGTACCTCGGCAGCGGTGGGCTGCGCAGCATCAGACATAGTGCAGACGCTATCCGTACCGGGCCCCAGCCCGCACAATAGATACCGATGCCGGAATACGAATTTGTCGACGTGTACGTACCGCGCGGGGTCTCCCGCAAGGACGCCACACGCCTGCTGACGGACCATGCCGAGTACGGACACTGGGAGTTGGACCGACTGAGCCTGCTGCGTGACGGCAGCCGCAGGGTGCGGTTGCGCCGACGGATCATCCGCCAGGTGCGCGCCACATGGTGAGCGGGCGCGACGGAACGGAGCGGGCCCCGCTGGTGCGGGGCCCGCTCCGTTCGGTGGACGCCCGGGCCGGTTACAGCGCGGCGGCCCGTGCCTTGCGGTAGATCAGGGCGCCGCCGATCAGTGCGCCCGCGCCCACGGGGAGCATCAGCCCCAGGGGAAGGTCGCCGCCGGTCTGGGCGAGCTGCGCGGCACCGTCGGGCTGGGTGACGGTCTGCGTACCCGGGGTGTTGCTGTCACCGCCGGGGACCTCGCCGCCGGGGCCGCCCGGCCGGTCGGGCTTGCTCGGCGCCTGCGGGGACGCCTCCTCGGAGTCGCCCGGCGGGTTCTGCGGGCCGCCCGGGTTCTCGTGCGCCCCTCCGCCGCCCGAGTTCCCGCAGTCGTCGGCCGCGACCCCGTTGCCGATGCCGATCACGCTGACGCTGTTGCCACACACGTTGACCGGCACGTGGACCGGAACCTGGATGTGGTTCCCGGAGGCCACCCCCGGCGAGTCACCGGTGTGACCGCCGGCGTGGGAGCCGCCGTACGACGGACCGTGGCCGTCGTCGCCGTAATCGCCGCCGTAACCGCCGCCGCCCGAGCCGTTCGCGCAGTCGTTGCCCACGGCGGTGTTGCCGACGCCGACCACGTTGACGCTGTTGCCGCACACGTTGACCGGCGCGTGCACCGGGGCCTGCACGACGTTGCCGGAGGCCACGCCCGGCGAGTCACTGGCGTGACCCCGGGCCTGGGAACCCCCGTGGGAGGAACCGCGGCCCTGGTCGCCGTGGCCGCCGCCGGCGTGCTTGCCGCCGCCGTTGGAACACTTGTTGCCGGCCGCGGGGTTGAGCAGCCCGACCACGTTCACCGTGTTGCCGCAGACGTTGACCTCGGCCTCCACCGGCGCCTGCACGGTGTTGCCGGAGAGCACGCCCGGGGAGTTGGTGGCGGAGCCCTGCGCGCCGGAGTCGGCGTGCGCCATGCCTCCGGCCGCGGCGAAGACCCCGGACGCGGCCGCCACCGTCATGAGGCCTTTGCGGGTGACCTGTCGCATTGCTGAATTACCTGCCTTAAGCCCTATGTTGTGATCTTGTACACCTTGTCGGGAGACCGAACGGCCCCGGAGTGCATGGCGCGCACTCCGGGGCCGACGGTTTGTTCAGACCCTCACCGGGTGAGGCACAACGTCACTTGTTGATGCAGGTGTTGCCGAAGGCGGGGTTCAGCAGCCCGATCACCGAGATCGTGTTGCCGCACACGTTCACGGGGACGTGAACCGGCACCTGGACGACGTTGCCGGACGCGACACCCGGGGAGCCGACGGCGGCACCCTGAGCCCCGGCGTCGGCGACGGCCAGACCCGCGCCCGCGAGAACCAGACCACCGGTGGCTGCCGCAGCGGCGACGACCTTCTTGAGCATTATTCCTCCTTGTTGGCAAAGCGACCCCAAGTAGCGAGTCGCATCACCTGTAACGAGGAGGGAGTAATGGAGCTACGAGCTTATGGTCGGATTCACTCGTCACGGTCGACCTTCGTACGCCCGGCCGAATTAAGTGCCGGACGGGCCAGGACGGATCAGGACGCGTCGATGAAGCGGTCGAGGACGCGCACACCGAACTTCAGGCCGTCCACCGGCACCCTCTCGTCGACGCCGTGGAACATGCCCGCGAAGTCCAGCTCCGGCGGCAGCTTCAGCGGCGCGAAGCCGAAGCCGCGGATGCCGAGGTCGTCGAAGGACTTGGCGTCCGTACCGCCGGAGAGCATGTACGGGACCGCCTTCGCGGCCGGGTCCTCGGCGAGCAGCGCCGACTGCATGGCGTCGACGATCGCCCCGTCGAAGGAGGTCTCCAGCGCCTTGTCGGAGTGCACGTCCTCACGCCGCACCTTCGGGCCGAGGATCTTGTCGAGGTCGGCGAGGAACTCCTCCTCGAACCCGGGCAGGAACCGTCCGTCGACATGCGCGGTGGCCTCGCCGGGGATGACGTTGACCTTGTAACCGGCGCCGAGCTGGGTGGGGTTGGCGGTGTTGCGCAGGGTCGCGCCGATGAGCTTGGCGATGCCACCCAGCTTGGCGAGGGTGCCCTCCATGTCCTCCGGGTCGAGCTCGGTGCCGAGCGCGTCGCCGAGTTCGTCGAGGAAGGCGCGGGTGGTCTTGGTGACCCGCACCGGGAACTGGTGGCGGCCCAGACGGGCGACGGCCTCCGACAGCTCGGTGATGGCGTTGTCGCGGTGGATCATCGAACCGTGGCCCGCCGTTCCGGCCACGGTCAGCTTCATCCAGTGCATGCCCTTCTCGGCCGTCTGGATCAGATAGAGGCGTCGCTGCTCGCTCACCGTGAACGAGAAGCCGCCGACCTCGCTGATCGCCTCACTGACACCCTCGAAGAGATCGGCATGGTTCTTCACCAGATGCTTCGCCCCGTACGTGCCGCCGGCCTCCTCGTCCGCGAGGAAGGCGAGCACGATGTCGCGCGGCGGCTTGCGGCCGCTGCGCATGCGGTCGCGGACGACCGCGAGCGTCATGGCGTCCATGTCCTTCATGTCGACCGCGCCGCGGCCCCACACACAGCCGTCCGCGACCTCGCCCGAGAACGGGTGGTGGGTCCAGTCCGCCGCGTTGGCCGGGACGACGTCGGTGTGGCCGTGGATGAGCAGCGCGGGCCGGGACGGGTCCTCACCCTCGATCCGGGCCACCGTGGAGGCGCGGCCCGGATGCGACTCGAAGATCCGCGGTTCCAGTCCCACCTCGGCGAGCTTCTCGGCGACGTACTCGGCGGCCACGCGCTCACCCGGGCCCGAGTGGTCGCCGAAGTTGCTGGTGTCGATGCGGATCAGCTCGCTGCAGAGGTCGACGACCTCGTCCTCGCCGGTCACGCGCCTGCCCGTGTCCGTCTCACTCACGCTGGTTCCTCCCGCTGTCGCTGCTGGTGGTTCCCCCTCATCCTCCTCCTGCCCCACCGCCCGCCCCAAGACCGGGACCGGCCCGTCACACGCCGTTCACGCCCGCCCGTCCCCGGGGACGGGGTGTGATCGGGGGCCCTCGAAAGCCTGGTAATGTTTCCTTCGTCGCCGCGAGGGAGACCCCGCGCGACAGACACCTTGTCCGGGTGGCGGAATGGCAGACGCGCTAGCTTGAGGTGCTAGTGCCCTTTATCGGGCGTGGGGGTTCAAGTCCCCCCTCGGACACACAGTGGCGAAGGCCGCGACCCTCGGGTCGCGGCCTTCGTGCGTTGACGGGGACGAAATGTGGGACATATCTCTCCGTGTTGGAGAAACCCCAGGTCACAGCCGCCCGATCGAACCCTGCGGGCCGCCGTCCGGATGCCCTCGCTTGGCCGTCACGACAGGCCGTAGTCACCCGAGCACTAGAGTATGGGGCTTGTTCGGCACCGGTACGGAAATATCCCCAGGCAGACCTGTGGCCCTCCGGCGCCCCCGGATGGTCCGGGTTCGAGAGGCGAGGATCCGATGGCCGCCGTGTACGAGAGTCCTGACCTGACGCTGCTCGACGGGGAGCTGGCCGAGGCGGCCGGGCGGTTCGGCGGTGCGGCGCGTTTCTCGGCCGGTCCCGCGGCCTCCCCCCGCACGCTCGTCGACGTCTTCGAGGCGTCCGTGCGGTCCTACCCGGACGAGCCCGCGCTGGACGACGGCAAGCGGCGGCTGACCTATCGCGCGCTGGCCGTCGAGGTGGAGCACCTGCGGAGACGGCTGGGAGCCGCCGGCGTCGGGCTCGGGGACCGGGTCGGGGTGCGGGTGCCGTCCGGCACCAACGAGCTGTATGTCGCGATCCTCGCGGTGCTGGCCGCCGGGGCCGCCTATGTCCCCGTCGACGCCGAGGACCCCGACGAGCGGGCCGAGCTGGTGTTCGGCGAGGCCGAGGTACGGGCGGTCGTCGGGGCCGGGCACGAACTGACGGCGCACGGCGCGTCCGGCTACCCCGCCACGCGGCCCGGCGTCGAGCACGACGCGTGGATCATCTTCACCTCCGGGTCGACCGGCAAGCCCAAGGGGGTGGCCGTCAGCCATCGCAGCGCCGCCGCGTTCGTGGACGCCGAGGCGGCGCTGTTCCTGACCGAGGAGCCGATCGGCCCCGGGGACCGGGTGATGGCCGGGCTGTCCGTGGCCTTCGACGCGTCCTGCGAGGAGATGTGGCTGGCCTGGCGGTACGGCGCCTGTCTGGTGCCGGTGCCGCGCGCGCAGGTCAGGAGCGGCGCGGATCTGGGGCCCTGGCTGGTCGAGCAGGAGATCACGGTGGTGTCGACCGTGCCGACGCTGGCCGCGCTGTGGGAGCCCGAGACCCTCAACGACGTACGGCTGCTGATCTTCGGCGGTGAGGCGTGTCCGCCGGAGCTGGCGCAGCGGCTGGTGACGGAGGGGCGGGAGGTCTGGAACACGTACGGGCCGACCGAGGCCACCGTCGTCGCCTGTGCCTCGCTGATGTCCGGCGCGGAGCCGATCCGGATCGGGCTGCCGCTCGACGGGTGGGAGCTGGCCGTCGTGGACGAGGCCGGGGAACCCGTGCCGATGGGCGGCAGTGGACAGCTGGTGATCGGCGGGGTCGGGCTCGCGCGGTATCTCGACGCCGAGAAGGACGCGGAGAAGTACGCGCCGCTCCAGTCGCTGGGCTGGGAGCGCGCCTACCGCAGTGGTGACCTGGTGAAGGCTGAGCCCGAGGGGCTGGTCTTCCTCGGGCGGGCCGACGAGCAGATCAAGCTCGGCGGCCGGCGGATCGAGCTGGGCGAGGTCGACGCCGCGTTGCAGGCCCTGCCCGGAGTCGCGGGCGCCGCGGCGGCCGTACGGACAGCGCGCAGCGGCAACCAGTTGCTCGTCGGCTATGTGGTCACCCAGGAAGGGTGGGACCACGCGGCGGCCGTGGAGAAGCTGCGGGCCGGGCTGCCGGCCGCGTTGGTGCCGTTGCTGGCGCCGGTGGCGGAGCTGCCGACCCGGACGTCCGGGAAGGTCGACCGGAACGCGCTGCCGTGGCCGCTCGCGGACCTGGAGACCGCCGGTCCCGCCGAGGAGCTGTACGGGACCGAGGCGTGGCTCGCCGAGCAGTGGGCCGAGGTGCTGGGGATCCCGGTCGGCGGCGCGGGCGACGACTTCTTCGCCATCGGCGGGGGCAGTCTGGCCGCCGCGCAGCTGACGACGCGGCTGCGGACCCGGTACCCGAGCGTCGCGGTGGTGGACGTCTACCAGCGGCCCACGCTCAAGAAGCTGGCCCGGTACCTGGAGGAGTCCGGCGGCGAGGACGGGGCCCGGCGAGCCGTCGTCCCCGTGCCGGCGCGGGCGCGGCTCGTGCAGCTCGCGCTGCTGCTGCCGCTGTTCACGCTGCTCGGTCTGCGGTGGGTCGTCCCGCTGGCGGCGCTCGGGAATCTGCTCGGCTCGTACGCCTGGCTGCCGACCGCGCCCTGGTGGGCCGTGGCGGTCGGGGCGGTGCTGCTCTTCACCCCGCCGGGGCGGCTGGCGATCGCGGCGGGCGGGGCACGGCTGCTGCTGCGCGGCGTCGAGCCGGGCCGGTACCCGCGCGGCGGGAGCGTGCACCTGCGGCTGTGGGCGGCCGAGCGGCTGGCCGAGTTCAGCGGGGCGACCTCGCTGACCGGGGTCTGGCTGGAGCGGTACGCGCGCGCTCTGGGTGCCAGGGTCGGCGCCGATGTCGATCTGCACGCGCTGCCGCCGGTGACGGGGATGCTGAAGCTCGGGCGGGGCGCGGCGGTGGAGTCCGAGGTGGACCTCTCCGGGTACTGGATCGACGGGGACCGGCTG
Source organism: Streptomyces caniscabiei (assembly GCF_014930365.1). Lineage (GTDB taxonomy): Bacteria > Actinomycetota > Actinomycetes > Streptomycetales > Streptomycetaceae > Streptomyces > Streptomyces caniscabiei. Next base: position 379,317 of record NZ_JABXWI010000011.1, read on the forward strand.
GAGATCGGGCCGGTCAAGGTGGGCGCCGGCGCGGTCGTCGGGACGCGGAGCATGCTGCTGCCGGGGGCCAGGGTCGGCAAGCGGGCCGAGGTGGCGCCCGGGTCGGCCGTGGTCGGCCAGGTTCCCACCGGGCAGCGGTGGGCCGGGGCGCCCGCGGTCAAGCTGGGCAAGGCGAAGCGGAACTGGCCCAAGCAGCGGCCGCGGCGGGGCCTGATCTGGCGGACGTCGTACGGGGTGACCGGGTTCGGGCTGACCGCGCTGCCGGTGCTCGCCGGGGTCGCCGCGCTGGTGGTGCTGAGTCTGTTCGTGGACCCGGACGCCGGGCTCGGCGGAGCCCTGCGCGGCGCGGCGCTCGGGCTGGTGCCGGCCACGCTCGCGTTCGGGGCGGCGTACGCGCTGCTCCTGCTGGTCGCCGTGCGGCTGCTGAGTCTCGGGCTGCGGGAGGGCACGCATCCCACGCACAGCAGGGTCGGCTGGCAGGCGTGGACGGTCACCCAGCTGATGGACCGGTCGCGCGAGACGCTCTTCCCGCTGTACGCGGGGCTGGTCACGCCGGTGTGGCTGCGGCTGCTCGGGATGCGGATCGGCCGGGGCGCGGAGGTGTCGACGGTGCTCGCGCTGCCGAGTCTGACGACGGTCGGGGACGGGGCGTTCCTCGCGGACGACACCCTGACCGCGCCGTACGAGCTGGGCGGCGGCTGGATGCGGATCGGGCGGGCGGAGATCGGGCGGCGGGCGTTCCTGGGGAACTCCGGGATGACCGCGCCGGGGCGTTCGGTGCCGGACGGCGGTCTGGTGGGGGTGCTGTCGGCGACGCCGAAGAAGGCGAAGAAGGGCAGCTCGTATCTGGGGCTGCCGCCGGTCAGGCTGCCCCGGGCGGCGGCGGACAGCGACCAGAGCCTCACCTACGAGCCGCCGGCGCGGCTGCTGTGGGCGCGGGCGCTGGTGGAGCTGTGCCGGATCGTGCCGGTGTTCTGCTCCGCCGGGCTGGCGCTGCTGACGGTGGCGGCGCTGAGCGCGCTGGGCGGCTGGGCGTGGCCGGCGGGCGGCCTGGTGCTGCTCGCGGCGGGCGTGCTGGCGGGTCTGGTGTCCGTGGTCGCGAAGTGGCTGCTGGTGGGGCGGCACCGCACGGGTGAGCATCCGCTGTGGAGCGGTTTCGTGTGGCGCAACGAGCTGGCGGACACCTTCGTGGAGGTGCTGGCCGTGCCGTGGCTGGCGGGCGCGGTGCCCGGTACGCCGGTGCTCACCGTGTGGCTGCGCGGGCTGGGGGCGCGGATCGGCAAGGGGGTGTGGGTCGAGAGTTATTGGCTACCCGAGACCGACCTCGTGACGCTGGGCGACGGGGCCACGGTGAACCGGGGATGCGTCCTGCAGACCCACCTCTTCCACGACCGGATCTTGCGGACGGATACTGTTGAACTCCGTGAGGGTGCCACCTTGGGCCCGGGCGGAATCGTCCTGCCCGGCAGTGTGGTCGGGGCCCGCACCACGCTGGGTCCGGCGTCGCTGGTCATGGCCGCGGAGTCCGTTCCCGACGACACCCGGTGGCTGGGCAACCCGATCGAGTCGTGGCGCCGCTGAACGCGGCTCGTGCGGCGCCGGGGAACCCGGGGGACGATGGACGTCGTACGAGAGCGGAGCGGGGAGCAGAAGCGGCAGTGGCGGTTGTGCAGTCAGTGGGTCCGGACCCGTACTTCCCGGCGAACGGCGATTCCCGTTACCGGGTGCATCGGTACGAGCTGGCCGTGGACTACCGGCCGGGGCCGAACCGGCTGTCGGGCACCGCGCGGCTCAACGCCATAGCGGGCCGGGCCGCGCTCGCCGAGTTCCAGCTGAACCTCGCCGACTTCAAGATCGGTCGGGTGCGGGTCGACGGGCGGGCGCCGCACTACTCGCACCGGGGCGGCAGGCTGCGGATCCGGCCCGCCAAGCCGATCCGGCCCGGGGCCGCGTTCACGGTGGAGGTGCACTGGTCGGGCAATCCCAAGCCGGTGAACAGCCCCTGGGGCGGGCTGGGTTGGGAGGAGCTGACGGACGGTGCGCTGGTGGCGAGCCAGCCGGTGGGGGCGCCGTCCTGGTATCCGTGCAACGACCGGCCCGCCGACAAGGCCTCGTACCAGATCTCGGTGACGACGCCGTCGGCGTACCAGGTGGTGGCGGGCGGGCGGCTGCTCACGCGTACGGCGAAGGCGTCCACGACGACGTGGGTGTACGAGCAGTCGGCGCCGACGTCGAGCTATCTGGTGGGGCTGGCGATCGGCCGGTACCAGACGGTGCTGCTGGGCGATCCGGGGCCGGGCGGGGTGCCGCAGCACGGGCACATCCCGGCGCACCTGCTCACCGAGTTCTCGCGGGACTTCGCGCGGCAGCCCGCCATGATGGAGCTGTTCGAGGAGCTCTTCGGGCCGTACCCGTTCGGGGAGTACGCGGTGGTGGTGACCGAGGAGGAGCTCGATGTCCCGGTCGAGGCCCAGGGGTTGTCGCTGTTCGGCGCCAACCACGTGGACGGCGCCCGGGGTTCGGAGCGGCTGGTGGCGCACGAGCTGGCGCACCAGTGGTTCGGCAACAGCGTCTCCATCGCCGACTGGCGGCACATCTGGCTGAACGAGGGGTTCGCCAAGTACGCCGAGTGGCTGTGGTCGGAGCGTTCCGGCGGGCGCACGGCGCATCAACTGGCCGCCGCGGCGCACCAGAAGCTCGCCGCGCTGCCGCAGGATCTGCGGTTGGCCGACCCGGGCCGCAAGCTGATGTTCGACGACCGGCTCTACGAGCGCGGCGGTCTCACCGTCCACGCCGTGCGCTGTGCCCTCGGTGACGAGGCGTTCTTCCGGATGCTGCGCGGCTGGGCGCCCGTGCACCGCGGCGGTGCCGTGACGACGGCCGGCTTCACGGCGCACGCCGGCCGCTACGCCGACGGTCCGCTGGACGCCCTGTTCCGGGCCTGGCTGCGGGAGCCGTCGCTGCCGCCCCTGCCCGCCCCGAGGGGCTCCGGGGTCCCGGCACGACCGCCGTATCCGCCGACGAACGCGGGGTCGGCGTAGCGGCCGGCGTGCGCGGGGGCGGTCGGGTAGCGGGCACAATGGCGGGCATGTCGTCGCGCCGCAGTGGTTCCAGGGCCAGGTCGAAGAGCGCCTCCGGGGTGTCTTCGCCGGCCCCTCGCACGTGTCCCTGCGGGCTGGGGAAGACCTACGAGGAGTGCTGCGGGCGGTACCACTCCGGGAGCGCCGGCGCGCCGACCGCCGAGGCCCTGATGCGGTCCCGGTACAGCGCGTTCGTCATGCGCGACGAGGCCTATCTGCTGCGCAGCTGGCATCCCCGCACGCGGCCCGCCGACGTCGCCTTCGACACGACCATGCGGTGGACCGGCCTGGAGATCCTGGACACCCGGGACGGCTCCGCCTTCCACACCACCGGCACCGTCACCTTCCGTGCCTCGTTCCGGGGCGGCTCGATGCACGAGCGGAGCCGGTTCGAGCGGGTGGACGGGGCGTGGGTGTACGTGGACGGGGAGTTCCTGGCGGACGACCGGGGTTAGCGGACCCTCCGTCCCGGTCAACCGGCGGCCGGGGAATGGCCGTTGGGGGCCAGGATGTCCAGTTCCTGGAGGGCGCCGACCGTGATCTCGCGAGTGAGTCGTTCGGCCCGGGGGGCGTCGTGCTCGCGGATGGCCTCGGCGACCTGGACGTGGAGGGTGACGGCGGCGGGGTCGGGGTCGTGGAACATCACGGCGTGGTGGGTGCGGCCGGCGAGGACCTCCTCGACGACGTCGCCGAGGCGGGCGAACATCTCGTTGCCGGAGGCGTCGAGGATCAGGCGGTGGAAGGCGACGTCGTGCCGGAGGTAGCCCTCCAGCTTGTGGCCGCGTGAGTGGGCGACCATGCCGATGGCGCACTCGGTGAGCGCGGCGCACTGCTCGGCGGTGGCGTGGCGCGCGGCGAGGCCGGCGGCGATCGGTTCGATCGCGGAGCGCAGGACCGTGAGGGAGCGCAGCTGGCGGGGGCGGTCGGCGCCGTCCAGCCGCCAGCGGATGACCTGCGGGTCGTAGACGTTCCACTCGGCGGGCGGGCGGACGATCACGCCGACGCGGCGGCGGGACTCGACCAGGTGCATGGACTCCAGCACGCGGACCGCCTCCCGCATCACGGAGCGGGACACCTCGAAGGTCTGGGCGAGTTCGTCCGTGCGCAGCACGCTGCCCGGAGGGTACTCGCCCGCGGTGATCGCCGGTCCGAGGGTCTCCAGTACTCGGCCGTGCAGCCCCCGGCCCGGTGTGGTCATGGGGTCAGGGTACGAGGAGCGGGGAGTGAAGAAAAAGTCAGACTTAATTGTGTCGGGGGCTTGAATTCGTCGTACCTAATGGGTTTCAGTGTCGTCGGCGTCGGATGACGTCCCAGATGTCGACGAAGACAGCGAGGTAGTGATGCGAACCCCTCATGTCGTCGTGGTGATGGGCGTGGCGGGGACCGGGAAGACCACGATCGGTCCCCTGCTCGCGGCCCGGCTCGGCGTTCCCTACGCCGAGGGCGACGACTTCCACCCCGCGGCCAACATCGCCAAGATGTCGGCCGGAACACCACTGGACGACACGGACCGGGGGCCGTGGCTGGACGCCATCGGCGCCTGGGCGCACGACCGGGCCGGACTCGGCGGGGTGGTCAGCTGTTCCGCGTTGAAGCGGGCCTACCGGGACCGGCTGCGGGCCGCGGCGCCCGGAGTCGTCTTCGTGCATCTCGCCGGTGACCGGGCCCTCGTCGAGGACCGGATGTCACACCGGCAGGGCCACTTCATGCCCACGGCGCTGCTCGACTCGCAGTTCGCCACGCTCCAGCCGCTGGAGGCGGACGAGGCGGGCGTCACGGTCGACGTGTCGGGCGCGCCCGAGGAGATCGCCGAGCGGGCGGTCACCGCGCTGCGGGAGTCGGATCCGGCGTCGTCGTAGGCCCTCGGCCCGTCGTCTTCCTTCCCCCACCCCTCACCTCCCCCGAAACCCACCCACCAAGGAATCACCGTGACCAGACTCAACGTCGAGCTGCTGGCAGCGGACCCCGTCGAGCCGATCACCTCGGCGGGGCACGCACAGCTGGGCATCGCCGTACTGGCGGGCATCGCCGTGATCGTCGTGCTCATCACCAGGTTCAAGGTGCACGCCTTCCTGGCGCTGACCATCGGCTCGCTCGCGCTCGGCGCGTTCGCCGGGGCCCCGCTGGACAAGGCGATCGCCAGCTTCACCACCGGCCTCGGGACGACCGTGGCCGGGGTCGGTGTGCTCATCGCGCTCGGCGCGATCCTCGGCAAACTGCTGGCGGACTCCGGGGGCGCCGACCAGATCGTCGACACGATCCTCGCGAAGGCCGGCGGGCGGGCGATGCCCTGGGCGATGGTGCTGATCGCCTCGGTGATCGGGCTGCCGCTGTTCTTCGAGGTCGGGATCGTGCTGCTGATCCCGGTCGTGCTGATGGTCGCCAAGCGCGGCAACTACTCGCTGATGCGCATCGGCATCCCGGCCCTCGCCGGTCTGTCCGTGATGCACGGCCTGATCCCGCCGCACCCCGGCCCGCTGGTCGCGATCGACGCCGTGGGGGCCAACCTGGGCGTGACGCTGGCGCTGGGGCTGGTCGTCGCGATACCGACCGTGATCATCGCCGGGCCGCTGTTCTCGAAGTACGCGGCCCGCTGGGTGGACGTGCCGGTGCCCGAGCGGATGATTCCGCCGCGCGCCTCGGAGGAGCTGGAGAAGCGGCCCGGGTTCGGCGCGACCATCGCGACGGTGCTGCTGCCGGTGGTGCTGATGCTGGCCAAGGCGCTCGTGGACATCGTCGTGGACGATCCCGAGAACATGGTCCAGCGGGTCTTCGACGTGGCCGGCTCGCCGCTGATCGCGCTGCTCGCGGCCGTCATCGTGGGCATGTTCACGCTGGGGCGGGCGGCCGGGTTCACCAAGGAGCGGTTGGGGTCGACCGTCGAGAAGTCCCTCGCGCCGATCGCGGGCATCCTGCTGATCGTCGGCGCGGGCGGCGGCTTCAAGCAGACGCTCATCGACTCCGGGGTCGGGCGGATGATCCTGGAGATCTCCGAGGACTGGTCGATCCCCGCGCTCGTGCTGGCCTGGCTGATCGCGGTGGCGATCCGGCTGGCGACCGGGTCGGCCACGGTCGCCACGATCTCGGCGGCGGGCCTGGTGGCGCCGCTGGCCGCGGACATGTCGACGGCCCACACCGCCCTGCTCGTCCTCGCCATCGGCGCGGGCTCCCTCTTCTTCAGCCACGTCAACGACGCGGGCTTCTGGATGGTGAAGGAGTACTTCGGGATGAGCGTCGGCCAGACCATCAAGACCTGGTCGGTGATGGAGACGATCATCTCGGTGGTCGCCGGGGCGATCGTGCTGCTGTTGTCCCTGGTGATCTAGCCCCGCGTCCGCGGGCGTCGCGGCGGATAGGATCTCGGGCCGGGCGAACGCGTGATCGACGGGGGGCAGGGTGCCGTACTTGGGGCCGTTGGAGCTGGTCGGGGACCGTTGGGTCATCGGGGATCCGAAGCGCGAGAGAGGCCTGTGCGTGGTGCTCACCGCCGAAGGCGTCGAGCACCACGAGCGGGATGTGCCGGAACCGCTGGTCTTCGTCCCGTGGACCAGGTTCGTGAGTGCCGGGGTGACCGCCGCCTACAAGGCGTGGCAGACCACACGCACCGCGGGCGTCCTCGACGCGCTCGGCGGGAGCCGCATGGAGTCCGGGCCCGACGGCTGTGCCGTCGGCGGATATCTGCGCCATCCGTACGAGGACTGGTCCGTGCGCTACACCCACCACGAGCGCGGGTACACGAGCGCCCATGTCTTCCTCCTGAAAGCGCTGTTCCGGAAGACGTCCGAGGCCAAGGCGCTGCGCCGTCTCGGCGATCCGGAGTGGCTGGGCGCGGCGGTCGACCGGCTGGCGCCCCTCCCCCTGTGGTGGGCGCCCAAGGTCAACCGGCAGGTGAGCGCGATCATCGAGGATCTCGGCACCTGACGGGACGCCGTATCGGGCTCAGGGTCACGGGGCGGCGGCCCACGGTTCTACGGGCGCCAGAGCGAATGCTCCCGGTCCGCCCATTTCCGGCTCACCAGCCCCGTGCGCATCCCTCGGCGGGCCTCGGGGTCGCCCAGGGCCATGCCGATGTGGCCCGCCAGGACGATGCCGATCGTCAACGCCAGCCAGTCGTGGACGAAGGTCGCGCTGGTGCGCCACATCAGGGGGGTGAGGTGGGTGAACCACATCATCAGCCCGGTGGCGAGCATGACGAGGGTGGCACCGGCGATCCACGCGGCGTAGAGCTTCTGGCCGGCGTTGAACTTGGCGGCGGGGCGCGGGCCCGGAACCCGGCGGCGGGCGGCGCGGAGCCAGTGGCGGTCGTGCGGGCCCCACCGGTTCAGGCGGCCGAGGTCCGCGCGGAACGCGCGGGAGGCGAGGCCCGCCAGGACCGGGACCGGGAGGATCAGACCGGCCCACTGGTGGACCGTCACCACCAGAGCCCTCCGGCCGACGAGTTCCGCGAGGGCGGGGAGGTAGAGGCAGGCCGCCGTCGCCACGCAGATGCCCATCAGGGCGGCGGTCGTCCGGTGGATCCAGCGTTCGGCGGCGGTGAAGCGGGCGACCCGGGCGTCGGTGACGACCGGCCGCTCCTCAAGTCGTCGGTTCATCGTCCCGTCCGTTCGATCGGCCGACCCACGCGTCGATGTCGTAGCCCCGCTCCTCCCAGTAGCCGGGCTCGACCTCCTCGGTCACCTCGATGCCGGAGAGCCACTTCGCCGACTTGTAGAAGTACATGGGGGCCACGTAGAGGCGGACGGGGCCGCCGTGGTTGTGGCTGATGTCCTTGTCCTGCATGCGCAGGGCCACCAGGACGTCCGCGCGGCGGGCCTGCTCCAGGGTGAGGCTCTCGCTGTACGCCCCGTCGAAGCAGGTGAAGCGGACCGCCGTCGCCGAGGGGCGCACGCCCGCCGCGTCCAGCAGCGCGGAGAGCCGTACGCCCTCGAACGGGGTGTCCGGCACGCGCCAGCCGGTGACGCACTGGACGTCCTTCACCATCCGGGTCTGCGGGAGGGCCCGCAGGTCGGCGAGGGTGTAGGTGGCGGGCTTGTCGACCAGTCCGCCGACGGTGAGGCGGTAGTTCGTGGCGGACTTGCGGGGGACCGACGCCGTCACCGAGTAGTAGCGGAAGCCGCCGCCGTTGGGGAGCAGGCCCGTCAGTCCGGTGGGGTCCTTCTGGGCGGCCTCGCCGAGGAAGGCCTCCATGCCGCGCTGGAGGACCGGCGCGGCGACGACGCCGAGGGCGCCCAGGCCGAGGGTGCCGAGGAGGACGCGGCGGCCGATCGACTTGCCGCGCTCCGCCTCCCTGGTGTCGTCGTCGGGGTGCTCCGGCGGCGCCTGTCGCGCCTCGGGATGTTCAGGGTTCACCTATTGATTCGACCATCCGCCGCCCCTGTCCGGCCAGCGGCGGCGGAGATTCGTCAGAGTTCCGTAAGCCTCGACGGGGCCGGGGCTCAGCCCGTCGCCTTCGCCGCCGCCCGGCCCGCCGTGCGGCCCGAGAACAGGCAGCCGCCGAGGAACGTGCCCTCCAGGGAGCGGTAGCCGTGGACGCCGCCGCCGCCGAAGCCGGCGGCCTCGCCCGCCGCGTACACGCCCTCCAGCGGGTCGCCGCCCTCGGTGAGGACGCGGGAGGAGAGGTCGGTCTCCAGACCGCCGAGGGTCTTGCGGGTCAGGATGTTCAGGCGGACGGCGATGAGCGGGCCGGCCTTGGGGTCGAGGATGCGGTGCGGGGTCGCGGTGCGGATGAGCTTGTCGCCGAGGTAGTTGCGGGCCCCTCGGATCGCCATGACCTGGAGGTCCTTGGTGAAGGGGTTGGCGACCTCGCGGTCCCGGGAGACGATCTCGCGGCGCAGCTCGGCCTCGTCGATCAACGGTTCCTTGGTGAGCGCGTTCATGCCGCGGACGAGGGAGCCGAGGTCCTTCTCGACGACGAAGTCGACGCCGTGGTCCATGAACGCCTTCACCGGGCCGGGGACGTCCGCGCGGGCCCGGATGAAGACGTCCTTGATGGACTTGCCGGTCAGGTCGGGGTTCTGCTCGGATCCGGAGAGGGCGAACTCCTTGCCGATGATCTTCTGGTCGAGCACGAACCAGGTGTAGTCGTACCCGGTCTTCATGATGTGTTCGAGGGTGCCGAGGGTGTCGAAGCCCGGGAAGAGCGGCACGGGCAGTCGCTTGCCGCGGGCGTCCAGCCAGAGCGAGGACGGGCCGGGCAGGACCCGGATGCCGTGGTTCTCCCAGATGGGGTTCCAGTTCTGGATGCCCTCGGTGTAGTGCCACATGCGGTCGCGGTTGATCAGGTTGGCGCCCGCCTCCTCGGCGATGCCGAGCATCCGGCCGTCGACGTGCGCGGGGACGCCGGAGATCATCTTCTCCGGGGCCTTGCCGAGGCGCTCGGGCCAGTTGGCGCGGACCAGGTCGTGGTTGCCGCCGATGCCGCCGGAGGTGACGATCACGGCCTGGGCCTTCAGTTCGAAGGCACCGGTGACCTCGCGGCTGCTGGCCTGGCCGCGCTCGATGGCCGACGGCTCCAGGATCTCGCCGGTGACGGTGTCGACGGCGCCCGCGCTGCGCGACAGGCCCGTCACCCGGTGCCGGAACTTCAGCTGGACCAGTCCCCGGGCCACCCCCTCGCGCACCCGCCGCTCGAAGGGCGCGACGAGGCCGGGGCCGGTGCCCCAGGTGATGTGGAACCGGGGGACGGAGTTGCCGTGTCCGTTGGCGTCGTAGCCGCCGCGCTCGGCCCAGCCGACCACGGGGAAGAAGCGGACGCCCTGCTGGTGGAGCCAGGACCGCTTCTCGGTGGCCGCGAAGTTCACGTACGCCTCGGCCCACTTGCGCGGCCAGTGGTCCTCCTCGCGGTCGAAGGCGGCCGTGCCCATCCAGTCCTGGAGGGCGAGGGCGTGGCTGTCCTTGATCCGCATCCTGCGCTGCTCGGGCGAGTCCACGAAGAAGAGCCCGCCGAACGACCAGTGCGCCTGGCCGCCGATCGACTGCTCCGGCTCCTGGTCGAGCAGGATCACCTTGCGGCCCGCGTCGACGAGCTCCGCGGTCGCCGCGAGCCCGGCGAGGCCCGCCCCGATCACGATCACATCTGCGTCGTACGACATGGAGGACGTCCTCTCGGGAACGGGTCAGGCAAGCGCGGGCGAACGGGGGCACGCCGAAACGGGCCGGGCACGGCCCCGCGCTTTGTTACCGGCCGGTCAGCAGCTTAGGGATCAGATCCTTCGGCAGAAGGCGTGACCTAGTCAACTGCCGAGATGTGTCTCCTCTTACGGACAGCCCACGGCGGGGCGGTTACAGTCGGCTGATTACGTATCGGGCCACCCATCGAGGGACAAATCCCCCTCCGACCGGGAAGTCGAGCGGAAACCCCCTCCGGGGGCACCCGCCGCGGCCCGTCCGACGACCCGAGGTATTCCGCGTGTCGGTTCTTGTTCTCCTCCTCTCCGTGGGCGCCGCCTGCTGTCTGGGCTTCGGCTTCGTCCTGCAGCAGCAGGCCGCGGCACACGCCCCGCTGAGCGACTTCCTCTCGCCCCGCCTGCTGCTCGACCTCATCCGGGTGCCGCGCTGGCTCGGCGGCATCGGGCTGATGGTGTGCGGCATGGCGCTCGGGGCGGTCGCGCTCGGTCAGGGCGAGATCACCCTCGTCGAGCCGCTCCTCGCCACGAACCTGCTCTTCGCCCTGGTCCTGTCCCGGCGGCAGACCCGGCAGCCGCTGGGCCGCCAGGGCTGGGCGGGTCTGCTGCTGCTCGCGGGCGGTGTCACCGCGTTCATCGTCGCCGGGCGGCCGGAGGGCGGGGCGGCGGTCGGCGGGCCGTTCCGGCAGTGGCTGATCATCGGCGTGATGGTGGGGCTCGCGCTGCTGCTCACGGCGTACGCGAAGCGGTCGCGGATGGGCGCCGCGCCGGTGCTGCTGGCGGTGGCCGCCGGGCTGCTGTACGGCGTGCAGGACGCGCTCACGCGGGTCAGCGGGCAGTTGTTCGCGGAGACGGGCTGGGGCGGGCTGTTCACCTCGTGGCAGCCGTACGGGGTCGCCGCGCTCGGCGTGACCGGCCTGGTGCTGGTGCAGAGCGCGTTCGAGACGGGGCCGCTGCGGATGTCCCTGCCGGCGCTCACGGCGGCGCAGCCGCTGGCGGGGATCGCGTGCGGGGTGGGGTTCCTGGGTGACCGGCTGCGGATGGACGCGGGGGCGCTCGCGTGGGAGGGCGTTGGGTTGGCGGGGGTCGTGGTGGGCGTGGTGCTGCTCGGGATGCATCCGGCCATGCCGTGCGGCTCCGCCGGGGGTGGGCGGGTGAGGGAGCTGCAGCGGGGCGCCCGGTAACTCGGGGGTGCGGGTGTGTCGGCGACTGCGGCTGAGTGGGGGTCCTCGCGCAGTTCCCCGCGCCCCTGAAAGCTTCAGGCCCCTGCGGGCCTGAAAGACCACGGCCCTGCGGGCCTGGAAAGCATGGGGCGCAGCCCCTGCTTTTCAGGGGCGCGGGGAACTGCGCGAGAAGCCCCACCGGGCCGGCAGCCGAGAACGCGCCGCCCCACCCCCTGCTTGGATGGGGGCATGAGCGCCGACGAGATCCTTGACATCGTGGATGAGGACGACCAGGTCATCGGGCAGGCACCGCGCGGGGAGGTGTACGCCCGGGGTCTGCGGCACCGGGTCGTGTTCGTGCTGGCCAGGGACGGCGAGGGGCGGATCTTCGTGCATCGGCGCACGGCGACGAAGCTGACCTTCCCGTCGCTGTACGACATGTTCGTGGGCGGCGTCGTCGGCGCGGGCGAGTCCTACGACGACGCCGCGCTGCGCGAGGCCGAGGAGGAGCTGGGGGTGACGGGGCTGCCGCGCCCCACCCCGCTGTTCACGTTCCTCTACGAGGACGGAGCTGGGTCCGGCTGGTGGTCGGCCGTGTACGAGGTCCGCTGCGAGTCGCCGGTCAGCCCGCAGGTCGCGGAGGTCGCCTGGCACGACTTCCTCACGGAGGACGAGGTGGAGCGGCGGCTGGGCGAGTGGCCGTGGGTGCCGGACGGGACAGCGGCGTACGAGCGGTGGAAGCAGCACAGGGGCGGCGGAGGCTTCGAAGCCGACCGGTAGTGTCCTACATGTGATCGAATTTGCACGGAACGTCCGGCTCTGGTTCGTCCCCGAGGACGTCCGCAAGGACGGCGGAACCCCGGACTACCGCTTCTCCCTGGCCAACGAGCGGACGTTCCTGGCCTGGCTGCGCACCTCGCTCGCGCTCATCGGCGGCGGCTTCGCGGTGGACCAGTTCCTGCCCGACCTGCGCTGGGGCTGGCGGGTGGGACTCGCGCTCGCCCTGCTGGCCGCAGGGGTGCTGTGTGCGCTGCGGGCGGTCAACCACTGGGTGCGCTGCGAGCGGGCGATGCGGCGCGGGGAGGACCTGCCGGTCTCGCGCTTCCCGGCGCTGCTCGGCGTCGTCGTCGCCGTGGTCGCCGTGGCGATGGTCGCCGTCGTCCTGCTCGGATGGGAGGGGTGAGCACGCCGTCCGCTCCCCCGGCGTCCCCCGACCGCGATCCCGGGCTCCAGCCCGAGCGCACCCGGCTCGCCTGGCGCCGTACGACCCTCACGGGAGCCGTGATCGCCGTACTGGCGGCGAAGTCCGCGCTGCACGGTGGACCGTCCACGGGCGGCGTACTGGCGGCGGCCCTGTGCGCGGTGCTGTGGCTGGGCCTCCTGGCGCTGGCCCACCGCCGTATCGCCGCCCTGGCCGCCGCCCGGCCGCCCGTCCTCGCGCCCCCGGCCGCCACGACGGCCGTCCTGTGCGTGATCGCCCTCGCGGTGTGCGGCACGGCGCTGGTGTTCTGAGGTGCAAGTCTTGGTGTGTGCATGGAGTTTCAGAAAGGAAGAATTGAGACTTCTGTGCCTAGCCTGGACAGGTCACCCCTCGTACCAGCGAAGGCGAGCACCATGACCACCCTTCACCAGGAACACCCCGTCCACGACCACGACCACGGGCCGGCCTGCGGGCACACCGCCGTGGCGCACGGGGACCACACGGACTACGCGCACGACGGGCATCTGCACCGTGAGCACTCCGGGCACTGGGACGAGTGCGAGCCGAGCGGGCACGCGTCGCACGAGGGGCACTCCCACGAGCACGGCGAGGACTGCGGGCACCAGGCGGTCACACACGGGGACCATGTGGACTACGTGCACGACGGACACCGGCACGCCGCCCACGACGGGCACTGGGACGACCACTGACCCACGCCGTCGCCGCACCCCGGATTCCACCGGATCGTCACCGACTGGCAGGCTCTGACCGGCAGTTGGCGACGATCCGGGGGGATGAAGGGAATCACTATGACCGCGGAAGAGCCGTACACCGTCGAGCTCGCGAGTGACGTGTACGCCTATGTGCAGCCGGACGGCGGATGGTGTCTGAACAACTCGGGTTTCGTCAGTGACGGCACCTCCACCCTGCTCGTGGACACGGCGGCGACGGAGCGCCGGACCCGGGCCCTGGCCGCCGCGCTCGACGCGACCGGCGTCCCGAGGCCCCGTCTCCTGGTCAACACCCACCACCACGGGGACCACACCTACGGCAACGGCTTCTTCACGCCGGCCGCCACCCTCGTCTCGCACGCGGCCTGCCGCCGCGAGGCCCTCGCCAGCGGGCAGCACCTGCATCTGCTGTGGCCGCAGACCGACTTCGGCGACGTGGGCATCGAGGGCGCGGACCTGACGTACGAGGACCGGGTGACGCTGCACGTCGGCGACATCGAGGCCCAGGTCATCCACCCCGGTGTCTCGCACACCGTCGGCGACTCGGTGGTGTGGCTGCCGCACCGCCGGGTGCTGTTCGCGGGGGACCTGGTCTTCGAGGGCGGGACGCCGTTCTTCCTCATGGGGTCGCTGAGCGGTTCGCTGCGGGCGCTGGCGATGCTGCGCGAGCTGGGCGCCGAGACCGTCGTACCGGGGCACGGGCCCGTGACCGACCCGTCGGCGTTCGACAGGGCCGAGCGGTACATGCGGTTCGTGGCCGAGGTCGCCGAGAAGTCGCACGCGGCGGGGCTCACGCCGCTGGAGGCCGCCCGGAACACGGATCTCGGGGAGTACGCCGCACTGCCGGAGAGCGAGCGGCTGGTGGCGAACCTGCGGCGGGCGTACGCCGAGCTGGACGGGGAGCCTGAGGGCGAGGGCGTCGACCCGTTCGCCGGGTTCATGGACATGGCGACCCTGAACGGCGGGGAGATGATGACCTGCCACGCCTGACGGCCCGCCCGGCGGTACGCGTCACGGCGCGTGTGCCGGGGTGCGTCGGATCCGGCCGCTCCCGAGCGGCCGGATCGCGTGGAGACGCCGATCACTTTCGTGTGGCCCACTGGACGACATACCGACCGGTCGGCATCATGAGACGGGTCCCGGTAGAACGCGTTCGCGTGTAGGAGCGATGATGCACCCAGACCACCCGCCAGGTCTCGACCCCGACCGGCTCCGTGCCCTGCTCGACGCCGAGCGGCCCGGACTCGTGGGCGGCCCGCTCACCGGCCGGCTGATCGAGGGCGGGCGGTCGAACCTGACCTACGAGGTCACGGACGGCACCGCGAAGTGGGTCGTACGGCGGCCGCCGCTGGGCCATGTGCTGGCGACCGCGCACGACATGAAGCGGGAGCACCGCGTGATCAGCGCGCTGCACCCGACGGATGTGCCGGTGCCCCGTCCCGTGCTGCTGTGTGAGGACGAGGACGTGCTCGGCGCGCCCTTCTACGTCATGGACTTCGTCGAGGGCACCCCGTACCGCACCGCCGAACAGCTGGCCCCGCTCGGTCCGGAGCGCACCCGGGCCGCCGTGCTGGGCCTGGTCGACACCCTCGTCGAACTGCACGCGGTGGACCCGGCCGAGGTGGGCCTCGCCGACTTCGGGCGCCCCGAGGGCTTCCTGGACCGCCAACTGCGGCGCTGGGGGAAGCAGTTGGACGCGTCCCGCAACCGCGAGCTGGCCGGCATCGACGAACTCCACGCGACGCTGGGCCGCCGGCTCCCCCACTCCCCCGCGGCGACGGTCATCCACGGCGACTACCGCCTCGACAACGTGCTGCTCGGCGAGGACGACGCGATCAAGGCCATCCTCGACTGGGAGATGTCCACGCTCGGTGATCCGCTCACCGACCTGGGCCTGCTGGTGATGTACAGCGTGCCGCTGGCCACGCCCGACTCCCCCGTCTCGACGACCGCGACGGCCGCCGGGCACCCGGATCCGGCCGAGATCGTCGAGCGGTACGCGGCGCGCTCGGGCCGCGACGTCTCCGCGGTGTCCTGGTACACGGCGTTCGCGTGGTTCAAGCTCGCCGTGATCCTGGAGGGCATCCACTACCGGTACACCCTCGGCCAGACGGTCGGCCGCGGCTTCGACCGCATCGGCGACCTGGTCCCCGTCTTCATCGAACACGGCCTGACGACTCTTCGTACCGGCTCCGGTTCCGGCTCCCAGGAGGGCTGATCCCCATGGATTTCGCATTCGACGCGCGTACGGAGGAGCTGCGTACCAAGCTCCTCGCCTTCATGGACGAGCACGTGTACCCGGCGGAGGCCGTGGCCGAGGAGCAGCGGGCCGAGCTGGACTCGCCGTGGGACACGCCGGCCGTGGTGGAGGAGCTGAAGGCCGAGGCCCGCAGGCAGGGCCTGTGGAACCTCTTCCTGCCCGACTCCGAGTACGGCGCGGGCCTCACCAACCTCCAGTACGCCCCGCTCGCCGAGATCACCGGCCGGTCCCCGCAGCTGGCGCCGACCGCGCTGAACTGCGCCGCGCCCGACACGGGCAACATGGAGGTGCTGAGCCAGTTCGGCGACGAGGCGCAGAAGAAGCAGTGGCTGGAGCCGTTGCTCGCCGGTGAGATCCGGTCGGCGTTCGCGATGACCGAGCCGGAGGTCGCCTCCTCGGACGCCACCAACATCACCACGCTGATCGAGCGCGACGGCGACGACTACGTCGTCACGGGACGCAAGTGGTACATCTCCGGGGCCATGAACCCCGACTGCCGGATCTTCATCGTGATGGGCAAGACGGACCCGGACGGGGCCGACATCCGCCGTCAGCAGTCGATGATCCTGGTGCCGCGTGACACCCCGGGCGTCACCGTGAAGCGGGCGATGCGGGTCTTCGGGTACGAGGACCACTACCACGGCGGTCACGCCGAGGTGATCTTCGAGGGCGCGCGGGTGCCGGCGTCGAACCTGATCGGCGAGGAGGGCGGCGGGTTCGCCATCGCGCAGGCGCGGCTGGGTCCCGGGCGCATCCACCACTGCATGCGGCTCATCGGGATGGCCGAGCGGGCGATCGAGCTGATGTGCCGGCGGGCGGTGGCGCGGGAGGCCTTCGGCAAGGCGCTGGCGCAGCAGGGGGTCGTGCACAACTGGATCGCCGACGCGCGGGTGGCCGTCGAGCAGCTGCGGCTGCTGGTGCTGAAGACGGCCTGGATGATGGACACGGTGGGCAACAGGGGGGCGCACACGGAGATCCAGGCGATCAAGATCGCCACGCCCCGGACGGTCGTGGACATCATCGACCGGGCGATCCAGCTGTACGGCGCGGGGGGTGTCAGTCAGGACTTCCCGCTGGCGGAGCTGTACGCGGGGGCGCGGACGCTGATGATCGCGGACGGGCCTGATGAGGTGCATCAGCGGTCGTTGGCTCGGCGGGAGCTGAAGCGGTACGTGTGAGGCCGGGGCGCCTAGGGGGTGAGGGGTGCGGGTTCGTCGGCGGGTGCGGGTCCGGTGGGGCTTCTCGCGCAGTTCCCCGCGCCCCTGAAAAAGCAGGGGCTGCGCCCCGTGCTTTTTCGGCCCGAAGGGGCTGTAGGCCCTTGAGGGGCGCGGGGAACTGCGCGAGCAACCACGAACCACCCGCACCCGCCGACGAACCCGCACCCCCGAGCGTAATGCGCCCTACCGCCCCTACGGTCGCAGTGCCCTCAGCAGCAGGTCCGCCAGGTGGTCCGCTACCTCCTGGGGGGTCATCGGGCCGTCGGGGCGGTACCACGTCGACAGGTGGTGGACCGAGCCGAAGTGGTAGTCGACGACCAGGTCCGCCGGAGTCGCCCTGGAGAAGACCCCGGCCTCCTGGCCCTCCTCCACCAGCGCGCGGAAGCGCTCGTGGTAGCGGCGGCGCTCCGCGCGGACCTGCTTGTTCTTCTCGGGGCTCAGGTGGTGCATCGAGCGGAAGAAGATCGACGCGTCGTCGAGGTTGTCGATGGTGGTGACGACGACGTCCGCCGCGGCCCCCCGCAACCGCTCCTCCACCGGCGCGTCGGCCCCCGCGAACGCGTCCAGCCGCTCCTGCTGGATCCGCAGCACGCGCGCGTACACCTCGTGCAGCAGGTCGTCCTTGGAGCCGAAGTAGTGGTACAGCGCGCCCTTGGTGACCCCGGCCGCCTCGACGATCTCCTGCACGGAGGTGCGGTCGTACCCCCGCTCGGCGAAGAGCCGGGTGGCGGCGGCCAGCAGCCGCTGCGGGACGGGCGTACCGTCTCCGTCCGTCGTCCTGGGCACTGCCGCCACCTGCCTTCCGAGGTTCTGTTGTCGCCTACTGGTCGTCCGTCCCGCCTCGATCGGTTCCCGATCGGGCGGAATCGGGCGCTCCCGCCGGAGGATCATCCCATTCTCCGGCGCCCGTGCGGCGGGCAGGGCGGTCAGCCCGTCGTCTCCCACTTCTGCTGGATGTGGTTCATGTTGGTCAGCCAGCGGTCCGGATCGGCGGCCCGGGCCTGGTAGTAACCGGCCACCTCGGGGTGCGGCAGGATCAGGAAGCGGTCTTTCTCGATGCCCTCGAAGAGCGCGTCGGCCACGTCCTCCGGCTCGATCGCGGTCGGCGCGAGCACCAGGTCGCCCGCGCTGCCGGAGGCCGTCAGCATGTCGGTGCGCACCCCCTGCGGGCAGATCGCGTGCACCTTGACGCCCCGGTGGCGGTAGGTGAGCGAGAGCCACTCGGCGAAGGCGTACGCCCCGTGCTTGGTGACGCTGTAGGGCGCCGCGCCGATCATCGTCAGCAGGCCGGCCGCCGAGACCGTCGACACGAATCGCCCGCCGCCGCGCTCCAGCCACGCGGGCAGCAGCTCGTGGGCCGCCCGGACGTGCGCCATCACGTTGACGTCCCAGGCGAGCGCCCACACCTTCTCGTCGGCGGCCTCGGTCCCCCCGGAGGCCAGTCCGGCGTTCGCGCAGTAGACGTCCACGGTCCCACCGAGCGCGTCACGCGCCTGAGGAACGATCGTCGAGGCGTCCCCGGGCACCGCGATCCCGCCGATCTCGTCGGCCACGGCCTTCGCCCGGTCCGCGTCGAGGTCGTTCACGACGACCCGGGCCCCCTCGGCCGCGAACCGCCGCGCCAGGGCGGCCCCGATCCCGCCACCGGCTCCCGTGACGACCACACCCGCACCCGCACCCTGTACGTCTCCCACGATCGGTCTCCTTCGACGCGACACATCAGCAACGCCCACCAAGGGGCCCAGACTAACCGGTCGGTATGTCTCGGAGAAAGGGTGCCACCAACCCCGCCCCAAAGGGGCGCGGGGAACTGCGCGACCAGCCACACCCCACCCGCAGACGACAAACCACCGGCGGAAGCGCTTAGCTTTCCCCAAGCACCGCTTCCATGACAGCGACGCGCCCGCGACCCGGAGGTCACCCCTATGCACCTCTCCCGCCGCACCTTCCTCGCCGCCTCCACGGCGGCCACGGCGGCCACGGCGACCGCAGCCACCGCCGGCCTCACCACCGCACCCCCCGCCGAGGCAGCCCGCCCAGGGCCCCGTACCGGTTTCGAGCGCCTGGCCCACGACGGCTACAAACTCCTCGGCGGCCAGAAGGTCGGCATCGTCACCAACCCGACCGGCGTCACCCGCGACGCCCGCCACATCGTCGACGTGATGCACGCCGACGACCGGGTGGACCTCAGGGCCGTCTTCGGGCCCGAGCACGGCTTCCGCGGCACCGCCCAGGCCGGCGGCTCCGAGGGCCGTCACGACGACCCGGCGACGGGGCTGCCCGTCCACGACACGTACCAGAAGAGCGGCCGCGCCCTCGCGGACGTCTTCACCGCCTCCGGCGTGGACACGGTCGTCTTCGACATCCAGGACGTGGGCGCCCGCTTCTACACGTACATCTGGACGCTGTACGACTGCATGGAGGCGGCGCAGCTGGCCGGGAAGCGCTTCGTCGTGCTGGACCGGCCGAACCCGGTGACCGGGCGTCGCGCCCAGGGGCCCGTGCTGCACAAGGAGTTCGCGTCCTTCGTCGGGCGGCAGCCCGTCGCGCAGGCGCACGGGATGACGGTGGCGGAGCTGGCGCGCCTGTTCAACGGGGAGTTCCTCACCACGCCCGTACCGCTGGAGACCGTACTGATGTCGGGGTGGAAGCGGTCGCGGTTCTACGACTCCTCCGGGCTGCCGTGGGTGCCGCCCAGCCCGAACATGCCGACGCCGGACACCGCGCTCGTCTACTCCGGGACGTGTCTGTTCGAGGGGACGAACCTGTCGGAGGGGCGGGGCACCACGCGGCCGTTCGAGCTGCTCGGCGCGGAGGGGATCGACCGGCGGTGGGCGGCCGCCGCGAACGACCTCGGCCTGCCCGGCGCGCACTTCAGGGAGGCGTACTTCGCGCCGACGTTCTCCAAGTTCCAGGGGAAGACCATCGGGGGTGTGCAGATCCACGTCCACGACCGGGCCGCGTACGACCCCGTGCGCACCGGGATCGGCCTCCTGGTGACCGCCAAGAGGGTGTGGAGCGGCTTCGCCTGGCGGCCGGACAACTGGATCGACAAGCTGACCGGTTCGGCGCGGGTGCGGACGATGATCGACGCGGGGGCGGACACGGAGGAGGTCGTGGCGGGCTGGCAGGAGGAGCTGGCCGCGTTCCGCCGGGTGCGCGAGGAGTATCTGCTGTACCGCTAGGCCGCCCCATCGCGGATGTGCTTGTACGTGACGTATGGCCATCTTTCGCCGTTGGCAGGACCATGCGCCTGAGCGCACCACCAGCGGGGGCCGAAGGGGGCTCGTCATGGCGGATCCGGAAATGAGCGTGACTCCCTACTGGGAACTGACCTTCGACGCGGACGGGGACGTGGACACCGGTCAGCGGGACCGGCTGCTCGACGGGGTCGCGCGGCGCGGGGTGGCGGATCTGGTCGTCTTCGCGCACGGCTGGAACAGCGACCGGTCGGGCGCGACAAGGCTCTACAGCCGCTTCTTCGAGCCGTTCCCGGTGCTCGCGCCGCACGCGAAGCTGGGGTACGTCGGTGTGCTGTGGCCCTCGATGCGGTTCTCGGACGAGCCGATCCCCGACCTCAAGCCGGTGCCGGCCCTGGCGCCCGGCCGCCCCGCGCTGGACAAGCACACCCGGCACGCGCTGGTGGAGGTCTTCCCCGGGCGGGCCGTCGTCGTCGAGCAGCTCGCCCGGCTGCTGGAGCAACGGCCGGACGACGGGGCCTCGTTGGAGGAGTTCGGGCGGCTCGTACGGCTGCTGGTCGAGGTGGAGCCGCAGGGGCCGCAGGGCGCGTTCACGGCGGACACCGTCGCGGAGGGGGTGCCGGAGGGCACGCCCGGGATGCTCTGCGGGGACGCGGCGGCGGTGTGCGCGGACTTCGCGGCGGCGCTGGCGGAGGTCGAGACCCCGCCGGGGCCGGCCGGGGCCGCCCTCGCCCCGCCCCAGGTGTGGGACGGCGCGCACGAACTCCTGCGGCAGGCCACCTACTTCGCGATGAAGCGCAGGGCGGGGACCGTCGGCGAGCGGGGGCTCGGACCGCTGCTCGGCCGGCTCGCGCGGACCTCGCCGAAGGTGCGGGTGCACCTCGTCGGGCACAGCTTCGGCGCCCGGCTGGTGTCGTTCGCGCTGCCCGGTCTGCCGGAGGGCGCGCGCTGCGTGAAGTCGGTGACGCTCCTTCAGGCCGCTTTCTCGCACTACGCGTTCGCGGCCCGGCTGCCGCACGACACCCGGACGAGCGGCGTGCTGAACGGGCAGCACAAGCGCGTGGACGGCCCGTTGGTGTGCTGCCACTCCAAGCACGACTCGGCGCTCGGCACGATCTACCCGCTGGCCTCCCGGATGGCGGGCGACGCGCGCACGGTGCTGGGGCTGAGCGTGAACAGCCTGCTGGGCAGGAAATGGGGCGCCCTCGGCTACGACGGGGTGCAGGCGGTCGAGGGCACGCGGTCGTTCAGCCTGGCCGACGCGCTCAAGGCCCGGCTGCCGGCGGCGGGGTGCGTGAACATCGACGCGTCGGCCGTGGTGAAGCGCGGCGGCGCGCCCTCCGGCGCCCACAGTGACATCTGCCACCGTGAGCTGGCCCGGGTGGTGCTGGCGGCGGGCCGTATCGGCTGATCCCGGCCCGCCGCCGTCACACGTTCACCGGCGTCACCCGCAGGCGACGGCCGGGGCTCACCGGTGTGAGGTGAACTCCACGACCTGCTGGTAGGTCGGCCGGTTCTGCCAGCTGATCTTGTTGTGCTTGATGCCTCCCAGGGGCTGCTGGATGATCGAGTCGGCGCACCACTGGTCGCCCGCCGAGCAGTACGCGTCACCGGGGTAGACCTGTGCGGCGGTCTTGCCGGCCGCCTCCTTCAAGGTGTTGATCAGGAGGGTGCGGCAGGCGCTGAGACTGCCGCCGCCGCAGTACTGGTTCGCCAGCGGGCCCCGCACCGTCTCGCCCAGCACCGAGCGGATGTCCTTGTCGACGTAGCTCCACCAGCCGTACTGGAACGAGCTGCCCGCGTGCGAGCCGGTCGGGCCGTGCGCGGCCGACGGGGACTCGTCGACGGGGAGGTTGGCGGTGATGGCGGTGTACAGGTCGGTGCCGAGGCCGGGTTCGAACTCGGCCTTCACCAGCAGCGGCCACCAGGCGTCCAGGATGCGGATCGCCTCGGCGTTGGCGTAGGTCTTCGAACCGGCGGAGGTCTCCGTGCGTTTCGAGCCGGAGGTGACCCAGGTCTGGAGCTTGGTGACCGCCGCGGCGGCCGCGGTGTCCGTGACCGTGCTGCTGTTGATGACCTTGAGCAGGTCGGGGACGACGTCCTCGGCCCGCAGGTCGGCGAGGCCCGCCTCGGCCATGGCCTTGGTCAGCGAGGCCCGGGTGACGCCTCCCGCTGCGACCAGGCGTTTGACCCGGTCGTCGAGGAGGTTCCCGCGGTGGACGGAGCCGTTGCCCCAGGGGGCGGTGGTGTAGTCGGCGGCCTGCTTGTTGTTCCAGGAGATGTAGTAGTCCTGGTCGACGGAGTTGGGGTGCTGGGACGGCGGGGTGTAGTCGGCGGTGTTGGTGGTGGGGTTCCAGCCGCGCCACTCGTACGCGGACTGCGCCCAGGCCGGGAACTCCGGGTCGACGCTCGCGGCGCGCACCGGGTTGTCACCGCTGTTGTAGTACGCGGTGTGGGTGGAGTCGGCGTAGAACCAGTTGAAGGTGTAGTTGATGTTCTGGACGGCCTTCTGGAAGGTGTCCGGGCCCTTGACGTAGTCCGGGTCGTTCAGCATCTGGAAGCCGATGATCGACTCGGCCTCGTTGAGGTACGAGGAGCGCAGGGTGGTGTAGGCGACCTTCTTGCCGTCGACCGTGGCGCGGTGGGTCACGGGGCCGTACTTGGTGCGCCAGACCTGCATACGGTACGAGCCGGCCGGGGTGGAGTCGGCGGTGGTGGGCTTCCAGGCGTTGGTCTGTTCGATCTTCTCCATGGCCGTGCAGGTGCCGTGGTAGAGGTAGTGGACGTCGTCCTGGCACAGCTCGACCGCGTACGCGTCGATGATGTCCTGGCCGGAGGTGGTGGCGCTCCAGGCGTAGTCCTGGCCCCGGCCCAGCTCGACGTACATGCTCAGGCCGGCGAAGGAGGCGCCGCGGGCGCTGATGCCCGGGCCCTGGATCTCCTGGAGCATGAGCAACTGCGGGGCGAAGTAACCGGTCTGCGGGCCGAAGACGGCGACGGGGTGCCCGCTCGCGGTGTGCTCGCCGCTGACGACGAGGGCGTTGGACATGCCACGCCGGGCGGAGCTGAGGGCGCTGTCGGTGGCTTCGGCGGACAGGCCCGCGCTGGCCGAGGTGGCCGCGCTGCCGGTGCGGTCGTACACGAGGGGTTCCTCGGTGACCGTGCCGTCGTCGGGGAGGGCCATGCCCTGCGGGTTCGCGGGCTTGGTGGCGTACGGGAAGCTGCCGTCGTGGACGGTGAGGGCGGCCTCGGGGTCGTTGCGCTCGCGGAAGGACTCCCAGACCTTGGTGCCCTCGGTGACGCCGTACTTCTCCTGGGCGGCCAGCAGGGAGAGGGCGTTGTTGACCTCGCCGCCGCCGCCGGAGCCGAAGAGTGCGCCGATGACGGAGGCCAGGGCGACCAGGTCGGTGGGCTTGAACTTCTCGATGGTGCCGGCGTTGGTGACGGAGTCCTTGTGGCCGGTCAGGACGTACTCGCCGGGGAAGTAGCGCCCGCTGTCGGAGGCGTCGATGTAGGCGTTGATGCCGGCGACGTAGGCGTTGACGTCGGCGAGGGCCAGCTGCCCGCGCTCGCCGTTGGTGGCGACCGCCTTGTCGATCTGGGCCTGGAGGTCGGCCTCGGTGTAGGGGGCGTGGCGCCAGAACTCCTGCTCCAGGCCCTGATTGGAGGCGGCGCCGCCCGCGAACGGGGTCAGCTTGCCGCGGCCGACGTGCCGGAAGACGTCCATCAGCCACAGCCGGTCCTGGGCGGCGGCGTAGCCCGCGCCGAACTCGGTGCCGTAGCGGGTGGTGCCCGTGATGTGCGGCACACCGGTCTTCTTGTCGCGGACGATCGTGACGTCGGTGCGGCCGGCCGGCTTCAGGGTGGAGGCGACCTGGTCGGAGGCCACGCCGAAGGAGGCGTCGTTGAAGAAGGTGTTGATGGTGGAGTTGGTGAGGCCCGGGTAGCCGGTGGCCAGGTTGTTGTAGGGGCCGAGCTGGTTGCTCGCGTTCTCCGGCATGGAGCCGAACCCCTGGTTGAGCAGGATCTGGGCGAGGGTGGCGTTGCCGTTCTGGCCGGGCGGCAGGATGTCGGAGCACTGTCCGCCGCAGTGGTCGGTGACCGCCGCGGCCTGCACGGCGCCGGTGTCGGCGGCCGACGCCGGGGAAGCCGGGGAAAGAGGCGACAAAAGACCGGCAACGAGTGCGCATAGGGAGGCGGCCTTGAGGAACTCCGGGAATCTGTGGGGAGTTCTCAGTCTGTCCGGTGCGTTGCGTGAGGTGCGTGGGGTGCGCCAGGGCATGGCAGCTCCTCCTGACGGGGGTGGGCCGGATGTTACCGCCGGTATCCCCGACTTTGAAGATGAGCAAGCGTCACGTTTTTGGGATCACCGTCGACGGACAGGTGACGCACAGCGTGAACAGGTACTCAGAAGTAGTCGTAAGCCCAAGAGGAAGTACAACAAGAAGCGCGACAAGACGTCAGAGGCAGTCAGGCGTAGGCAGGAACGGTCCGTGAACGGCTCAGCAGACGACTTATGGAGGTCATCGGAAATCGGATGGAGCCGAATCGCGTGTCGATACGTCTATTCGGCGACGTCCCGACGACGACGCCGAAGTGACCGAAGTACAGGTGCAGGTGTGACGGAGGTGCAGGGCGATGGCCGGTTTCCGGAGTCTGGCAAGACAGGTGCGAGATCCCAGGTGCGATCTGGCACTGCGGCGTTATTCGCTGCGCAAGTGCCTTGAGCGATTCGCCCCCTACGGGCATCGGGCGACGTGGGACCACTTGTGCTCGCGGGCCGGCTTCGGCCCCGAGGACCGCAACCCCGACCCGGCGCGGCTCGTGGCCGCACTGGAGGAGTTGGAAGAGGCCCGCTCCGTCTGGCTCGACTACGAGGTGCAGTTCGCGCGGCGCCGCAAGAAGGAGAAGTACGACGGGCTGCGCAGGCCGGGCAGTGTCGACGACTGGCACCGGCTGACCTGGGGCGGTTTCGGTGTCGCGTGGTGCGACGACCCGAAGGTCCACCCCCGGGAACCCCTGGCGGAGGTGCTGCGCCGGCTCATCGCCGCGCTGGAGCGCGAGCCGGGCTCGACCTGCCCGGTGTGCGAGGGCGAGCGCCTCGTCTGGATGTACGACCTGGCCCATGAACCGTCCTCGGGCCCGGTCTGCACGGAGTGCGGAATCGTGGTGCCGCGACCGGTGCTCACACCCGAGGCCCTGGCGGAGTCCAGGCGCGGACGGCTGCTGGTCTCGGCCTAGCCCGGCGGGGGTGCGCCGGGGATGCCGCACCCCCGTGCATGTGCGTGGACGACACTCAGGTACGGCGCGATGACCAGGACGACGCCGCGGAGATCCGCCGGAAGGACTCCTAGGGCCTCTTGACGTCCGTGTGGATGGCGAGCTTGAACTCGGCGAGGGTGATCGCCGTGGCCCGCCTGGTGTCCCCCGCCCCGCGCGCGGATATCTTCAGGCCCAACGGCATGCCCTTGTGCACGAACATCTGCCACACACAGGTGCGGTACTGGCCGCCCCGGGTGCTCACGCTGTCCGTCGTGCCCGTGGAGTCGTACTTCTTCTTCGTCAGGCTCAGCGGGTCGCGCACGAAGCGGGTGCGGTACTCCAGCGTCCTGGGGTCGGCCTCCCAGAAGACCATCGCCGACAGCACGCCCCAGCCGTCGTGGCTGGGCCAGATCAGCCCTGAGCGCGGGTCGGGGAACTTCGAGGGGGCTCCGGCGCCGTTCGCCGGGTCGTGCATCTTCCAGGGGTCGTACGACTCCTCGGTCGCCTCGTAGGGGAAGCGCACCAGGTGGTAGCCGTCCGCGTCGTAGGTGATCCGCTGCGGACCCGAGTGTGCCCGCTCCCACTTCAGCGAACTGATGACGACGCTCATCGGCGCTCCTTGCCCTCACTGTGCCCTGGCTGTGCATGTGCCCTGCCCGGCCGGGGACGCACCGTGCCGCCCCTCCGTGTCCATGACACCGTGGGGGTGAAAGCGGTTGCGGCGCGGGGGCTCTTACCAGTCCGAAATTCCCTCGCTCCACCCCTTTCCCGTCCGGACAGTTGGGGGCGATGACACAGCCCTGAGCGACCCAGGACCGAGGAGAGGCCGATGTCGACGCTGCGCGTCACCGCCGAAGTGCTGACGATCCACGAACACCCGAACGCCGACGCCCTCGAACTGGCCCAGGTGGGCCTGTACCGAGCCGTCGTGGCGAAGGGGGCGTACCGCACCGGTGACACCGCCGTGTACATCCCGGAGCAGTCCGTGCTCCCCGCCCCGCTGATCGAGGAGCTGGGGCTCACCGGCCGGCTGGCCGGCGGCAACGCGGACCGGGTGAAGGCGGTACGGCTGCGGGGCGAGCTGTCGCAGGGCATCGTCTGCCGCCCCCGGGCGCTCGCGGACGTCGATCTCACGGCCGCCGCCACCGACGGCACGGACTTCGCGGAGCGGCTCGGCATCGTCAAGTGGGTGCCGCCGATCCCGCCCACCATGAGCGGTGAGGTCGAGTCGGCGCCGGAGCTGCTGCCCTGGGTGGACATCGAGAACATCCAGCGGCACCCCGGCATCTTCACGCCCGGCGAGTCGGTCGTCCTGACGGAGAAACTGCACGGCACGGCCTGCCTGGTCACTTATCTCGCCGAGGACGGCCGCGTCCAGGTCTCCTCGAAGGGCTTCGGGTCGAAGTCCCTGGCCCTGAAGGAGGATCCGCGGAATCTGTACTGGCGTGCCGTCCACGGTCACCGGGTGGGCGAGGTCGCCGCCCGGCTCGCCGAGCGGCTCGGCGCGCGCCGGGTCGGCATCTTCGGCGAGGTCTACGGCGCCGGGGTGCAGGACCTGACGTACGGCGCGGACGGCCGCCGCGAGACCCTCGGGTACGCCGTGTTCGACGTCTCCGCGGACATCGACGGCCGGGTCCGCTGGCTGGACTCGGCGGAGCTGCCGGAACTGCTCGACGGCGAACTGCCGCTGGTGCCACGGCTGTACGAGGGTCCGTACGCCGTCGACCGGGTCCTGGAGGTGGCGAGCGGACGGGAGACGGTCTCCGGGCGCGAACTGCACCTGCGCGAGGGCGTGGTGATCCGGCCGGCCACCGAGCGGTACAGCCCGGTGACCGGTGGGCGGGCCGTCGCCAAGGCGGTCAGCCCGGCGTATCTGACCCGTAAGGGCGGCACGGAGTACGAGTGACGCCCTCGGGTCGAGTGTCCGGGGCCCGGGGCCCGGGAGCCGCCGTGTCGGCTCCCGGTTCCCGCCGTTCGGCCCTGCGGCGCTCCACCAGGAGGCGGGAGCCGCTCTGCCGCTCACCGAAGACGTCGTCGGGGTTGGAGAGCACACAGGCGTCCATGGACAGACAGCCGCAGCCGATGCAGTCGGTGAGGTGGTCCCGCAGCCGGTTCAGCTGCTTGATCCGCTCGTCCAGCTCGGACCGCCAGGCCTCGGAGAGATGGGCCCAGTCCTCGCGGGTCGGCGTCCGCTCCTCGGGCAGTTGGGCGAGCGCCTCGCGGATCGTGGCGAGCGGGATACCGACGCGCTGCGCGGCCCGGACGAACGCCACCCGGCGCAGGGCGTCGCGGCTGTAGCGGCGCTGGTTGCCCGCGGTCCTGCGGCTGCTGATCAGCCCCTTGGACTCGTAGAAGTGCAGTGCGGAGACGGCGGCACCGCTACGGGCCGACAGCTGGCCGACGGTCAACTCGTGGATCTTCTCAGGGATCTGGGGCACCCCTCCGAGCCTACCCATACCCGAAAGGGTCGTGGTCCGTTGACAGGGACCGCCCGGCCGACCATGCTAAGCAGTCGCTTAGATATGGGACCAGGGAGGCCGAGAGATGGCAGAGCCGAGGATCTTCACGTCCGCCGAGGAGCTGAAGGCGGCGGTGGGTGAGTCGCTGGGGCACAGCGACTGGCTGGAGGTCGACCAGAAGCGCGTGGACCTCTTCGCCGAGGCCACCGGTGACCACCAGTGGATCCACGTGGACCCCGAGAAGGCCGCGGCCGGGCCCTTCGGGACGACCATCGCCCACGGCTATCTGACCCTGTCCCTGCTGCCGTTGCTCGTCCCCCAGATCCTCAAGGTCGACAACGTCACCATGGGGGTGAACTACGGCACCAACAAGGTCCGTTTCCCTGCGCCGGTGCCGGTCGGTTCCCGGCTGCGGGCCACCGCGACACTCCAGGACGTCACGGAGGTCGGCGGCGGCGTCCAGGTGACGGCCGCGGTCGTCGTGGAGCGCGAGGGCGGGGAGAAGCCGGTGTGCGTGGCGGAGTCGGTGTCCCGGTACTACTTCTGAGCGCGCCGTGGCGCGGCGTTCGCGACCGCCGCGCCACCCGCGTGCCCTATCCCGGCGCCACGGCCCGGCCGGTCTGCGGCGAGATCGTCCCCGCGCACAGACCACGGCCGGACAGCTGCTGCGCGATGCGCGGGAGCGCCGCGCGGGAATTGGCCGACCAGTCGTGCATGAGGATGACCTGGCCGTTCGTCAGACGGGCCGCCGCCTGCACGATCGCGTCGGTGCTCGCGCCGTTCCAGTCCTGCGAGTCGACGTTCCAGAGGATCTCGGTCAGGCCGTACCTGGACGCCGCCGACCGCACGGCCGCGTTGGTCTCGCCGTACGGCGGCCGGAACAGCTTCGGGGTGCCGCCGCCCGCGCCCGCAACGGCCTGCTGGGTGCGGGAGATCTCCGAGTCGATCTGCGCCTGGCTCAGCTGGGTGAGGTGCGGGTGGGTGTAGCTGTGGTTGGCCACCCACATGCCGGCGGTGACCTGCGCCCGGACCAGGGCGGGGTTGGCGGCGGCGTACTGGCCCTGGTTGAACATGGTGGCCCTGAGGCCGTTCTGCCGGAGCGCGTTCAGCAGGGCCGACGTGCTGCCGGACGGACCGTCGTCGAACGTGAGCCCGACATAGCCGGTGCAGGCGGCGGCCCGCTCCGGTGCGGCCGTGGCGGCGGTGGCGGCGGTGAGCGTCAGCGGGACGACGCTCGCCAGGGCGGTCGCGACGGCGGCCAGCCGCTTCACCGACCGGCGCGGCGAGCGGTGCGCCGGGCGGTGCGGTCCGGCGGTCACGGGGACACCGTGATGCTGGAGCTGCCGCTGCTCTGGTATCCCTCGGTGGCCATGATCATGTAGTACCGGAAGCTGCCGAGGGGCATCCCGGCGCGGGCCCAGGCGTCGAAGTGGTTGCCGGTGGTGATGTTCCCGCCGGTCCGCTTCGACTGGCGCACGCTCCAGTACTGGTCGAAGGTGCGGGTGCCCTCGACGGAGGGCGCGTTGTACCGCGTGGTCCGGTAGATGTCGTAGGTGCCGCCGTCGCTGGTGACCGTGCCCTTGTACGCGCCCGTCGGCCGGTAGGTGCCCCAGTTGTCGACGATGTAGTACTCGACGAGCGGACTGGCGGTCCAGCCGTAGAGGGTCAGATAGGCGTTGCCGGACGGGCTGAACGAGCCCGAGTAGGTCACGGTCCTGCGGGAGCCGTTGCTCCAGCCCTTGCCGGCGACGAAGTTGCCGGTGTTCCGCCAGGAGGTCCGGTAGGTGCCGCCGGCGGCCAGGGTCATGGAGACCGTTCCCGGGGCGTCGGTCCAGAACGAGTAGTAGAAGCCGTTGTTGCTTCCGGTCTGGTTGGTGGTGACCACCGTGTCCGCGCGGGCCGGGCCGGGCAGGGCCAGCGTGGTCGCCGCCGCCATGGCGGTCGCGCAGACGCCGCTCATGAAGAGCCGGCGGCTGGGGGGTGGGGTGGGAGTGGGTGCGGGAGCGTCGTTCATACGCGCGCGTCCTCCTCGGGCTCGTGGGGTTCGCCCTGTCACCCCGGGAGTGTTGGCCTGCCCCTGCCAACTGTCAATGCTTTCGGCACCGGACCCGAAACATTCGCACCCCGCACCAGCGACTACCCGCCAAGACCGTCGAGGGCGGGATCAGCGGAACGGCCGCAACCTTCGAATGTTTCGAAGGTCGGCCCGATCGCCGGGGGTCACTTCTTCGCGCCCACCATGCGCAGCACCAGATCCGCGTAGAGCGCGCCGACCTCGTCCGGGGTGCGCGAACCGTTGACGTTGAACCAGCGGGCCACGTCGATGCAGAGGGAGAGGATGGCGACCGTCGTGCCGCGGACGTCGGGGACGTCGAAGTCACCCGAGGCGACGCCGTCCTCGATGATGCCGCGCACGGCAGCGTCGTTCTCGCGGCGCAGGGTGACGATCTCGGCGCGGGCGTCGGGGCCGAGGGCGTCCAGCTCGTACTGCACGACACGGGCGACGGTGTGCTGCCCCGCGTGCCAGCGGACGAAGGAGCGCACGGCCTCGGCGAGCCGGTCGGCCGGTCCTCCCTCGGAACGGGCCGCCGTACGCAGGACGTCGAGGGCCTTCTCGTGACCGATGCGGCTGATCCGGTGGAGCAGCTCTTCCTTGGTCTTGTAGTGGATGTACAGCGCGGCGGGGCTCATCCCCGCGCGGCCCGCGATGTCCCGGGTCGTCGTCGCGTGGTAGCCACGCTCGGCGAAGGCCTCCACGGCGGCCACCAGCAGCCGCCGGGCCGCGTCCGGGTTGACCTCGCCCCACGGCTGCGGCTCGCCGCCCGCCGTCTCCTCCGCCGTACTCATCGCTCGTTCGCCCCTTCCGATGGCTCGGCACCACCATACCGCCGAAGGTGAGCGAGCGCTTAGAAGGCCCGTTCAGGGCCGTGCCGTACGGGAGCGGGGTCGCGCGCCGGGGGCCGCGCGCCCGGCCTCAGAGCTTCTCGAAGGGGTCGTGCTCGGCGAGGAGCTTCTCCAGCCGGGCCTGGTCGACCCTGCTGACGATCCGCCCGGCCTCCTGGCGGTCGCGGATCACCTTGGCCAGCGTGAAGGACGAGGTCACGAGGTAGAGGACCGCGATGGCCAGGAAGGCGCGGACCCAGGTGTCGGCGTCGAGCTGGTAGATGCCGACCGTGGTGGCCGCCATGGCGACGGCGAAGGAGGCGACGGCCTGGCCGTAGAAGGCCGCCGTGTTCTGCTGCTTGACCGGTGTCTCACTCATGGGGACATGGTCCGACGGATGTGGCCCGAACCACATCCGTCGGGATACTCAGCCGGCGCTCCCCCGTACTCAGGCCCGCGCGCACCCGGGCCCTCGCTCGGGCCGGGATCAGAACGCCGAGACGCCGGTCAGTGCCCGCCCGATGAGCAGCTTCTGTATCTGGCTGGTGCCCTCGTAGAGCGTCATCACCCGGGCGTCGCGCAGGAGTTTTCCGGCCGGGTACTCGTCGATGTAGCCGTAACCTCCGTAGACCTGGAGGGCGTTGTTCGCGGCGCGGACGGCGGCCTCGGAGGCGAAGAGCTTGGCCTTGCTCGCCTCGGTGGCGAAGGGCTGCCCCCGGTCGACGAGATCGGCGACGCGCCAGGTCAGCAGCCGGGCCGCGTCGACGTCCACCGCGATGTCGCTGATGAGTTCCTGGACGAGCTGGTGGTGGGCGATGGGCCTGCCGAACTGCTCGCGCTCGCCGGCGTACCGGACCGCCGCGTCCAGCGCGGCCTGGGCGATGCCGACGCAGCCGGCGGCGACCGACATCCGGCCCTTGGCGAGCGCGGACATGGCGACGGTGAAGCCCTTGCCCTCGGGGCCGAGCAGGGCGGAGGCGGGCACGCGGACGTCCTCCAGGACCAGCTCGGCGGTGGCCTGGCCGCGCAGACCGAGCTTGCCGTGGATGGTGCGCCGGGTCAGGCCGGGGGTGTCGGTGGGGACGAGGAAGGCGGAGACGCCCTTGTGGCCGGGGGCGTCGGTGGAGCGGGCGAAGAGCAGGACGACATCGGCCCAGGTGCCGTTGGTGATGAACATCTTGGTGCCGCTGATGACGTAGTGGTCGCCGTCGCGGACGGCCCGGGTGGCGAGGTTGCCCGCGTCGGAGCCGGTGCCGGGTTCGGTGAGGCCGAAGCAGCCGACGTACTCCCCCGCCGTGAGCCCCGGCAGCCAGCGGCGCTTCTGCTCCTCGTCGCCCCAGGCCGCGATCGTCTTCGCGACCAGACCGAGGGAGACGGAGACGATGCCGCGCACGGAGGAGTCGCCGCGCCCCAGCTCCTCGGTGACCAGGCAGTACGTGAGGTGGTCGCCGCCGGAGCCGCCGTACTCCTCGTCGACGGTGAGCCCCAGGAAGCCGACCTCGCCGAGCTTCTTCACGATCGCCCGGTCGACGCTCTCGGCGCGGTCCCACTCGATGACGTGCGGGGCGATCTCGCGCTCCACGAAGTCGCTCGCGAGCCGGCGCGCGGCGGTCTGTTCCTCGCTGAGCTCCAGGTTCACGCGGCCCGCCTCTCATCCGTTCCCCGTTAAATTACCACTGCTAGTTTTATGCCGCAGCCCTACTATGTGCGCCATGGCCCGACCGCGCAAGCCCCTGTTGAGCACCGACCGCATCATTGAGACGGCGCGGGCGCTGGTCGACGCGGAGGGACTGGCGGCGGTCTCCACGCGACGGCTCGCCGCCGAGCTCGGGGTGAGCGGGCCCTCCCTCTACAACCACTTCCGCACCATGGACCAGATCCTGGAGGCGGTCGCCGACTCGGTGAGCGCGCAGGTCGACCTGTCGATGTTCCGGGACGGGCGGGACTGGCGGACCGCGCTGCACGACTGGGCCGTGTCGTACCGGGCGGCGCTGCGCGACCACCCCAACATCGTGCCGATCCTCGCGCGGGGACCCGGGCGGCGGCCGGCGGGGCTGCGGGTCGCCGACGTCGTGTTCGGGGCGATGGTCGAGGCGGGGTGGCCGGCGGCCCAGGCGACGTCCATCGGGGCGCTGATGCGGTACTTCATCATGGGGTCGGCGATCGGGTCGTTCGCGGGCGGGTTCGTGGACGACGAGAGCGCCTACGACCCCGCCGACTATCCGCATCTCGGCCAGGCCCACCTGCTGGCCGAGCAGCAGCAGAAGGTCGACGAGCGTGCGTTCGAGGTGGGGTTGCGGGCGCTGCTGGACGGGTTGGAGCAGCAGTACGAGCAGGTCGGGCCCCGGTAGGGCGGTGCCGACAGGGCTCCGGGCGCGGGTGCGGGGCACCTCGCGCCGCGAACGGCCCGGGCCGCGGCCCCGGACCGGAGTCCGGAGCCGCGGCCGTCGACGCGAGGGGCTTGGCCTGACGCGGCACTAGCTCTCGGCTCGTGAACTCGCCCTTCCCGCGAGGATCTTGATCGAGACGAGGGCGATCACCGAGAGCCCGATGATGTACGCGGACACCGCCATGGACGTGCCGGTGGCCTCCAGGAGGAGGACCATCAGGAACGGGGCGAGGCCGCCGCCGAACACCGCGGCGATCTGGTAGCCGAGGGAGGCCCCCGTGTAGCGCATCTCGGGGGTGAACAACTCGGCGAACAGGGCGGCCTGGGGCCCGTACATGATGCTGAGGAAGCAGCTGGCGACGAAGGTGCCGACGGCGAGCCACAGCAGGGAGCCGGTGTCGATGAGCAGGAACAGCGGGACGGCCCACAGAGCGATGCCGGCCGCGCCGAACGCGTAGATCCGGATCCTGCCGACGCGGTCGGAGAGGGCCGCCGCGGCCGGGATCAACACCAGCTGGGTGAGGCTGACGCACAGGGAGACCGCGAGGACGGCGCTGCGTTTCATGTCGAGTTCGCGGGTGGTGTAGTCGAGGACACCGGTGATGAGGATGTAGAACGTCGCGGTGTTCACGGCGAAGGAGCCGCCGGCCAGGAAGACCGTGCCGAGATGACCGCGCAGGATCGTCCTGAGCGGGGAGCTCTTCTCGCCCTTCTCCTGCTCCGCCAGTTCCCTTTCGGCCGCCCGGAACTCGGGGGTCTCCTCGACATGGCGGTGGATGTACCAGGCGAGGCCGAGGACGAACAGGCCGACCAGGAAGGGCACGCGCCAGCCCCAGGCGGAGAACGCCGAGTCGCTGGTGGCCGCGCCCACGACCAGGAACATCGTGTTGGCGCTCACCACGCCGATGGGGACGCCGAGTTGGACGAAGCTGCCGTACACGCCGCGCTTGCCCTCGGGGGCGTACTCGGTGGCCAGCAGCATCGCGCCGCCCCACTGGGCGCCGACGGCGACGCCCTGGGCGACGCGGAGCAGGACGAGCAGGATCGGAGCGGCGATCCCGATGGTCTCGTAGGTGGGGAGGAGGCCGATGGCGGTGGTGGCCAGACCCATGAGCGTGAGGGCCAGCACCAGCATGGGCTTGCGGCCCCGTTTGTCGCCCAGGTGACCGGCGACGACGCCGCCGAGGGGGCGGGCGAGGAAGCCGACGGCGAAGGTGGCGAACGCGGCGAGCACTCCCGCGGAGGAGCTGCCGGCCGGGAAGTAGAGGTCGCCCAGGACGAGGGCGGCGGCTATGCCGAAGACGAAGTAGTCGTACCACTCCACCGCCGAGGCGAGCGCGGCGGCGGTGGCCACCTTGCGGTGGCTCTGGGGGCGGGAGGTGGTGACGGGGGAGGAAACGGGAGCGGTGTCCATGCGAGCACACTCCGGTGGGTGCGGGGACGTTCCCGGGAACGTACTGACCGGACGGTATGCCGGTCAACGGTCGTGCGTGGGTTGCTTTGGGTTACGGAGTGAGTGCTTCGGGTGAGGGGACTTCTTCGCGTCGGCGGGTTTTTCGGCCGGCGAGTTTTTCGGGCGCGGGTGGTGGGGGCTGGTCGCGCGGTTCCCCGCGCCCCTTGAAAGCATGGGCGGCGCCCGAAGTCTCAGAACGTCACCAGCGCCCGGCCGCCCTTGCCCGCTCGCATGTTGTCGAAGGCCGCCGGGATGTCCTCCAGGGCAATGCGGTCGGTCACCAGGGCGGCGAGGTCCAGGCGGCCGGCGGCGATGTGGTCCGCGAGGACCGGTACGTCGCGGGCCGGGTCGGAGTTGCCGTAGACGCACCCGGCCAGCGTGCGGCCCCAGTGGAAGATCTCGAGCGCGTTGAAGGTGACCTGCTGGTCCTTGCCGCCGATGCCGACGACCGTGGTGCGGCCGCCGCGCCGGGTCGACTCCCAGGCCGTCCGGATGGTGACCGCGCGGCCCACGCACTCCACGGCGACGTCCACGCCCTGCTTGCCGGTGAGCGCGCGGATCTCACGGGCGGTGTTCTCGGAGGCGACCACGTACTCCGTGGCCCCCATCGCCCGGGCCAGCTCCTCCTTCGCCGGGGAGACGTCCACGGCGACGATCCGCGACGCGCCGGCGATCCGCGCGGCCTGGAGCGCGGCCAGCCCGACGCCGCCCGCCCCGAACACGGCGACCGTCTCGCCCTCCCGGACCCGCGCCGAGTGGTGGACCGCGCCGTAGCCGGTGAGGACGGCGCAGCCGAGGAGGGCCGCGTCGGTGAGCGGAACGCCGTCCGGCGCGGGGAGCACACAGCCGGCGGCCACGACCGTCTCCTCCGCGAAGGCGGCGACGTTCAGGCCTGGGTGGAGGTCGGCGCCGTCCGAGGCGCGCCGGGCGTACACGTTCCCGGAGCCGAGCAGCGCGTTCGCGCACAGCCAGACCTCGCCGAGCGAGCAGGCGTGGCAACTCCCGCAGGACGGGGCCCAGTTGAGGACGACTCCGTCGCCGGGCGCGACATGGGTGACCCCGTCGCCGACCGCCAGGACGGTGCCCGCGCCCTCGTGGCCGAGCACGGCGGGCACCGGCACCCGCATGGTCCCGTCGGACAGCGACAGGTCGGAGTGACAGACCCCGGCAGCGGCGAGCCGCACCCGGACCTGGCCGGGCCCGGGGTCCGGCAGCTCGATCTCGGTGATCTCCAACGGGGCACCGACGGCGGGCAGTACGGCGGCTCGAACGGCCATGGGAACGACTCTCCTACTGGTTCGCCTGGAACCGGGTCAGAACGAGGGGACTCGGAAGCAGGGGCTCAGAACTGGAGGGACTTGGTCTGGAGGTACTCGGCCAGGCCGTGCGCGCCCAGTTCGCGCCCCACGCCCGACTGCTTGTACCCCCCGAACGGGGCCCGCGGGTTGAAGCGGCCGCCGTTGATGTCGACCTGGCCGGTGTCCATCCGGCGGGCGAAGGCCACGGCCTCGTCCTCGTCGCCTGCCCAGACCGCGCCGGCCAGCCCGTACACCGTGCCGTTGGCGATCCGCAGGGCGTCGGCCTCGTCCTCGTAGCGGAGGATCGACAGGACCGGGCCGAAGATCTCCTCCTGGGCGATCGTCATCTCGGGGGTGACGTCGGCGAAGACGGTGGGGCTGACGAAGTAGCCCTGCTCGCGCGGGGATTCGGGGCCGCCCGCGATCAGGCGGGCGCCCTCGGCCACGCCCTTCTCGATGTAACCCCGCACCCGCGCCTGCTGCTTGGCGTTGACGAGCGGGCCGATGCGGTCGCCGTACTTCGCGGCGGCCTGGGCGGCCAGCTCGACGGCCTCGTCGTACTGGGAGGTGTGGACGAGCATCCGCGTCCAGGCACTGCACGTCTGACCGGAGTTGGACATGACGTTGGCGACGCCGACGCTCACCGCCTTGGCGAGGTCGGCGCTCGGAAGGATGACATTGGCGGACTTGCCGCCGAGTTCCAGGGCGACCTTCTTGATCGCGGCCCCGGCGGTCGCGGCGATCTGACGGCCCACCGCCGTGGAGCCGGTGAAGGAGACCAGGTCGACGCCGTCGTGCTCGGCGAGCGCCTGTCCTGCGACCGGACCCAGGCCGGTGACCAGGTTGAACACTCCGGCGGGTACGCCCGCGTCGTGGACGGCCTCGGCGAAGAGCTGGGCGACCAGCGGGGTGTCCTCGGCGGGCTTCAGGACCACGGTGCAGCCGGCGGCGAGGGCCGGGGCGACCTTGGCGACGATCTGGTGCAGCGGGTAGTTCCAGGGGGTGATCGCGCCGACGACGCCGATGGGCTCGTGGTGCACGGTGGAGTTGCCGACCTTCTCCTCGAAGGCGTGCCCCGCGGCCAGTTCGGCGTACGAGCCGGCGACCGCGACCGGCAGGTCCGCGTGCACCTTCTGGGAGAACGGCGGCGGCGAACCCAGCTCCGCCGTCACCGTCTCGGCGATCTCCTCCCGGCGCGCGGCGAGCACGTCGCGCAGCGCGCCGATGATCGCTCCCCGCTCGGCGGGCGGGGTGGCGGCCCAGCCGGGGAGTGCGGCGCGGGCGGCCCGCACGGCGGCGTCGACATCCTCGGCGGTGCCCGCCGGGACACGGCCGATCACCTGCTCGTCGGCCGGGTTCACGACCTCGATCGTGTCGGTCCCGGCGGCGGGGCGCCAGGTACCGCCGATGTACATACCGTCGTGTGCCTTCATCGTGCTGCCTCCCGGGCGGGCGTGGTCGTCCGCCCCAAAAACTAGCCCTGATAGTTTTCCGGCACCAGGCCTCCGGGGAGTGAGGCAGGACTCGTCGGCGGCGCGTCGCGGAAGGGCGGCTGAGGGGGCGGGTGATGGGTCGAGGGGGGCGGGCGACGGGTCGAGAGGTGACGGGGCGTCGACCGGCTCAGAAGTCGACCCGCTTCCTGTCGTCGACCCGGGCCACGGCCTCCTGGGCGAACTCCTCGCGGTAGTCGCCGCGGATCTCCTCGATCCGCCGGTCGCTCTCGGCGGCCGACGCCGGCGGATACAGCAGGATCAGCTCGTACGACCGCTCCTTCTCGATCGTCCCGCCCGCGTCCCGCCACTGCCCGCGCCCCTCCTGCACGGTCAGCCCGTCCGGAAAGCCGGGGGTGACCTCGCGGTCGACGAAGGTCATGAACTGCTCGTCGGTGACGGCCGGACCGCCGTCGGGGCGCTCGGTGCCGAAGAGGAGCCGGGTCTCCATGTACGGCGTCCCGCGCGCCGGGGCGATCACGGACCCGGCGGGGGCGTCCTCGGCGAGGGTGGCGTACGCGGTCGGGGCGCCCACCACCAGCAGACAGGCGGTGGCCGCGAGGGCGACCCGGGCGCGGGTACGGCGGTGGGCGCGGGGGGAGGTGGGGAGTGCGTTCATGCGTCCACCTCTAGCGGTACCGCTGCTTCCGGTTGCGTGGGCCGCGCCGGTGCCGGTTCCCGTGTGCGTCCGTACGCCCCCGGGGCTCGGCGAGGCGTGCGGCGCACGCCCCGCACGCTGGTTCACGGCTTGCGCGCCGGTTCCTTGATTGTGGTGAGGTGGGCGAAGACGACGACGTTGCTCGCGTACCCCTTCCTCCGGTCGTACGTCCCGCCGCAGGTGATCAGGCGCAGTTCGGGGCGCCCGCGATGGCCGTACACCTTCTTGCTGGGGAAGCGGTCCTTCTCGTACGACTGCACGGCGTCCACCGTGTAGACGGCGGTGCGGCCGTCGGCCCGCAGGACCTCCACCAGGCGGCCGGGCTTGATCACGTCGAGCGCGGCGAACACGGCGGGGCCCGTGCGGGTGTCCCGGTGACCGACGACGACCGCCGTGCCGGGTCCGCCGGGCGCGGGCCCGTCCGCGTACCAGCCGACCAGCTTCGGCTGGTCGTCCGGCGGCGCGGGGAGCCGCCGCCGGGCGTCGAGGCGCAGACCGGTCACCGGCGCCTCGATGCCGAGGTAGGGGATGCTGACGGTCCTGGCCGGGGACGGCGGCAGCGTACGGGGACGGGCGGGTTTCCTCGGGCCGGCCGGGCCGGGTGCGGGCGGCGCGGGCCGCACCGGCTGGGCGGGGGTGGGCGCGGCGGGCGTCGGACTCGTGGACCCGGCGGGGGTCCGGCCCGTCGCCAGGGTCGCAGGGGTGGACACCGTCGGCGGGGTGGGCGGCCGGGTCTCCCACCCGGACGACGGCCCGGTCTCCCGCGCGGTCCCCGGGGCGGCCGACGCGGTCGGTTCGGCCCCCTGGTCGGGCGTCGCCGTCGAGGGCGGCGGGGAGGCGGGCTCGTCGGGTGGTGGGGGCGTGAAGTACAGGGACGCCCGGGCGCGTGGCGCGGCCGCACCGCGCGCCCCGGAGTCGGCCCAGGCGGAGCCGGCCTCGGCGGTCCCGGTCCGCTCCCTGCCCTCCGTCAGGTGGACGCCGCCCACCACCAGCGCGGTGGCCATGACGGCCGTCCGCGCCAGGCGGTAGGCGCGCGTCCGGTGCCAGGGCCTGCGCCGGCGTCTACGCGGCGCCATCGGCGCGGCGACGGCGCAGCCGCAGATAGGCCACGCCGCCGACCGCGGCGAGACCCACGGCGGCCGCGCCGGCGACCGGCGAGAAGTTCTGGGTGAGGGCGAGACCGCCGCCACCGGCCGGCACCGCGCCCTCGGGTCCCGCGA
This sequence comes from Streptomyces caniscabiei, assembly GCF_014930365.1. GTDB lineage: Bacteria > Actinomycetota > Actinomycetes > Streptomycetales > Streptomycetaceae > Streptomyces > Streptomyces caniscabiei. Next base: position 418,405 of record NZ_JABXWI010000011.1, read on the forward strand.
GGCCGTTGAGCGGGCAGTCGACGTTGATGTCCCGGCGCCCCTCCTCCAGTGTCCCGCCGATGGTCCTCCAGGTCAGCACGTAGTTGCCGTCGGGCAGGCGTGCCGCGTTCGGGGGCGCCACGGGCGTGCTGTGTCCGGTGCCGTCGGCCGCGAGGGTGATCTCGCCCGTGGCGACGGGGTCGGTGCGCGGCGCGGGGGGCTGGCGGTCGATGGTCCAGCTGATGCGCTGCGACGGCGTGGGGTCCTCGGGGAAGTTGAAGGCGGAGAGGTAGAAGTCGCAGACCAGCGGCTGGTTGCGCTGGTTGTCGAACGGGAAGCCCACCTTGTGGATCACGACGTCGGGGTCGCCCGGAGCGGCGACGGCGGCCGGTGCCGTGATCAGGCTGGCTCCCGTGACGGTGAGTGCCGCGAGGACGGCGGCGGCACTCGCGCGCACTCCGGCGGGGCGCGGGCGGGACGAGGTGGACATGCAGAACCTCCGAGTCAGACGATTTTCACACAAATCGCTCTTTCGCCTGACTCTCTGTCACATCGCACCGGACACGGGGGGAGCCGCGCCCGACGACCCCTCAGATGTCCCCCTTACGGCGCAGGGACGCGTCCGACGCACCCGACCGCGCGCCCTTCCCCTTGCGCTTCCCCGAGGTGCCGCTCCCCCGCCCCGGCTCCGCCGGCGAGCGCAGGGCGATGACCGACGACACCAGCAGCAGTGCTCCCAGCATCACGAACGGCGCGGCCACGCCCGCGACGCCGGCGATCAGACCCGCGGCGGCCGGTGCCCCGGCCTGTCCCAGCCGGTTCCCCGTCAGCCGCAGGGCGAGCGCGGTGGAGCGGGCGTCGTCCGGCGCGGCCTGCACCACCGTCGTCATGGACAGCGGCTGCCCGGCCCCGAGGCAGAACCCGAGCGCGGCGAGGATCAGGGCGAGCGCCCACACCGGCACCGGCAGCGCGATCCCGGCGCACAGCACGGCCCCCAGCACACAGGTGACCGTGAGCAGCGCGGTCCGGCCGAGCAGCCGCAGCATGGGTGTCATCACCAGACGGCACGCGATGGTCGCCGCCGCCCGCAGGCTGAGCAGGAGGCCGATCACCGACGGCGCGATGCCCCGGTGTTCACCGACCACCGGCAGATACGCGGTGAGGATGTCCGTCGCCGACAGCACGGCGAGGCTGATGAAGATGCCGCCCGGCACGCCGCGGGTGCGCAGGATGCGGTGCACGGGCACGCGATCGCCCGGTGCCGTACGGGACTTGGGCTCGACCGGGCGCTCTATCCGCCACAGCGAGGTGAACGCGACCGCCGCCCCGGCCCCCGCGACCACCAGCGCCAGGGCGCTCGTACGGGCCATGTCCGGGCCGCCGATCAGGGCGCCCGCGGCGATCGGACCGACCAGCTGGCCGAGGGAGGCGCCGATGGTGAAGTGGCCGAAGTTGCGGTCGTGTTCGTGCGGCGCGGACTGGCGGGCCACCAGGGACTGGGCGCCGATGACGAAGGAGAGGTGTCCGAGGCCCATCACGCCGCTCCAGACGGCCATCGCCACCAGGGAGTCGGCCAGACCGCTCAGGACGCAGCCGCCGGAGATGAGGACGACGCCGACCGGCAGCAGGGGCGCGCACCGGCCGTGGTCGGTCCTGCGGCCGAGCGGGACGGCGGCGAACAGCGGGAGCAGGGCGTAGACCCCCGCGATCACACCGACGGCCCGTTCGTCGGCGCCCAACGCGAGGGCCCGGTAGGACACGGCGGGCCGCGCCATCGACACCGCCCCCTGCGCGAAGCTGAAGGCGATGACGAGGCGGAGCAGCCAGCCTCGGTTCCTACCGGGCCTCACGATGCGGGTCCTCCTGGGGGAAGTTCACGCCGGTCCGAGCGAACTTCGCTCCATGGCGCGGGAGTCGGGTCCGACGGTTCGGGCGATGCCGTCAGATGATGCCGAACAGCACGCCCGCGCCGAGGATGATCAGCGAGGTCGCCGCCGCCCACTTGACCACGAACTTGGTGTGGTCGCCGAACTCGACCTTGGCCATGCCCACGAGCACGTACACGGCGGGGACCAGCGGGCTGGACATGTGCAGCGGCTGGCCGACGAGGGAGGCGCGGGCGATCTCCAGCGGGGAGACCCCGTGGGCGGCACCGGCCTCGGCGAGGACCGGGAGGACACCGAAGTAGAAGCCGTCGTTGGACATGAAGTAGGTGAGCGGCAGGCTCAGGAAGCCGGTGACCAGGGCCATGTGCGGGCCCATGCCGGCCGGGATGCCGTCGACGATCCACTTGGCCATCGAGTCGACCATGCCGGTGCCCTGGAGGACGCCGGTGAAGACGGCGGCGGCGAAGACCATCCCGGAGACGTTGAGGACGTTGTCCGCGTGGGCGGCGAGCCGGTCCTTCTGGTCGGGGATGTGGGGGAAGTTGACCGTCAGCGCGAGCGCGGCGCCGAGGATGAACAGCACCGGGATCGGCAGCCACTCCATGATCATGGCGGTCAGCAGCGAGACCGTGAGCAGCGCGTTGAACCAGTACAGCTTGGGGCGCAGCGTCGGGCGGTTGGGGTCCAGGCCCTGGAGGCGGACGTCGTCCGCGTCGTCGTCCTCGGCGTCGGTGCCGGAGCCCGCTCCGCCGGTGCTCTTCGTCGTACGGACCTTGTCGTCACCGGAGGCGGAGGCGGAACCCGCACCGGATCCGGCGGCCGACGAGGCGCCCGCGCCGACGAGCACGGTCTCCTCGGAGCCGGACGTCTCCTCGTCCTTGACGATCTTCTCCTGCTCCAGGACCTCGTCGAGGCTCAGCACACCGAGGCGCTTGCGCTCGCGCAGACCGAGGAAGTAGGCGAGGACGAAGACGAAGAGCAGACCGACGGCGAGCGCCGGGATCATGGGGACGAAGATGTCGCCGGCGTCGAGCTTGAGCGCGGTGGCGGCGCGGGCGGTCGGGCCGCCCCAGGGCAGCGTGTTCATCACGCCGTTGGCGGTGGCGGCGACACCGGTCATCACGACCAGGCTCATCTTCAGGCGCTTGTACAGCGGGTACATCGCCGAGACGGTGATCATGAAGGTGGTCGAGCCGTCGCCGTCCAGCGAGACGATCGCGGCGAGCAGGGCCGTGCCGATGACGATGCGCAGCGGGTCGGCCTTGCAGAACTTCAGGATGCCTCGGACGATCGGGTCGAAGAGGCCGACGTCGATCATGAGGCCGAAGTAGACGATGGCGAACATCAGCATCGCGGCGGTGGGCGCGAGATTGCCCACCCCCTCGATGACGTAGTCGCCGAGTTGGGCTCCCTTTCCGACGAACACGCAGAAGAGCGCGGGGATCAGTACGAGTGCCGCGATCGGCGACATCTTCTTCATCATGATCAGGACCAGGAAGGTCGCGATCATGGCGAAGCCGAGGATGGTCAACATGTGGATACCTAACGTTCGCCCTTGAACTCCCACCAGGGCACCGGCGGTGCGACGACGTTAGGGCGGCTCCACAAGCGTTAACAAGACGTTGACATGCGAGCAATAAGCGCAGAACTCCAGGTCACAGCGTTGCGCCTGCTCGGGACAGCTCGACGGGGATGCCGTTGAGGACCGCGTTGCCCGACAGCGGGTCGAGCAGGGAGCCGTCGAGGAGCTGGTTGACGTTGACCCCGGGGTCGACCGCCGCGTGGCTCATACGGGTGCCCGGACGGTCGTGTCCCCAGCCGTGCGGAAGGCTCACGACACCCTGTCGTACGACGTCGGTGACCTCGGCGGGAGCGGTGACCTCTCCCCCGGCGCCCTTGATCCGTACGGCGTCCCCGTCGGCGAGGCCGAGGCGGTCGGCGTCGTCGGGGTGGATGTGGAGGGTGCAGCGGTTGGTGCCGCCGGTGAGGGCGGGGATGTTGTGCAGCCAGCTGTTGTTGGAGCGAAGATGGCGGCGGCCGATGAGGACCAGGCCGTCCGGGCGCTCGCGCAGGGCGGTGCGGAGCCTCGGCAGATCGTCGACGATCGGCCCCGGCAGCAGCTCGATCCGGCCGCTGACCGTCTTCAGCGGCTGCGGCAGCCGGGGCTTCAGCGGTCCGAGGTCGATGCCGTGCGGGTGGGCGAGGAGCTTCGCCAGCGTCAGTCCGTCCGGGTTCGCGCCGAAGCCCTCGCCGTACGGGCCGAGGCGCAGCATCATGTCGAGCCGGCGCTCGGGGCCGGTGTCGCCGGTGAGCAGGCCCGCGAGTTCGCGCGGATCGCGGCCTTGGACGGGCGAGTGGGCCTCCTGCACGGCCTTGCCCAGGGTCTGGCCGATCACCAGGTCGTCCACGGCGGACGGGTCGGCGCCGTGCATGCCGGTGGCGGCGAGGGTGAGGCGGGCGAGGATCTCGGTCTCGGCCATGCGGCCGTCCTCCAGGGGGACGGCGGCGCGGTTGTAGCGGACCTGGTTGCGCACGGCGAAGGCGTTGAACGCGAAGTCGAAGTGCGGGGCCTGCGAGGGCGGGGGCGGCGGCAGGACCACGTCGGCGTGGCGCGCGGTCTCGCCGAGGTAGGGGTCGACGCTGACCATGAAGTCCAGCGAGCCGAGCGCCTTGTCGAGACGGTCCCCGTCGGGTGCCGAAAGCACCGGGTTGGCGGCGATCGTGATGAGGGCACGGACGGGGCTGCCCTCGGGGGTGGCGGTGTCGATCTCCTCGGCGAGCACGGAGAGCGGCAGTTCGCCCTTGGCCTCGGGGTGGCCGCCGACCCGGCTGTGCCAGCGTCCGAGGCCGAAGCCCCGGCCGGGTCCGGCGGGGCGGGGGGTCTTGTCCGTCGCGGAGTGCGGGAACAGCGCGCCGCCAGGCCGGTCGAGGTTGCCGGTGAGGATGTTGAGGACGTCGACCAGCCAGCTGGCGAGGGTGCCGTGCGGGACGGTGCAGCTGCCGATGCGGCCGTAGACGGCGGCGGTGGGCGCGGCGGCCAGCTCGCGGGCGAGCGCGCGGATGGTGCCGGCGTCGACGTCACAGGCGCCGGCGACGGCCTCGGGGGTGAACTCCCGCACGGCGGCGGCGAGTTCGTCGACGTCCTGCACATGCGGGGCGAGGTCCCCGAGGTCGGTGAGCGCCTCCTCGAACAGCACCTGGGCCATCGCCGCCAGCAGCAGGGCGTCCGTGCCCGGCCGGATGGCGATGTGCCGGTCGGCGAGCTTGGCCGTGCGGGTCAGGCGGGGGTCGACGACGGTGAGGGTGCCGCCGCGCGCCTTGAGGGCCTTGAGCTTGCCGGGGAAGTCGGGGGCGGTGCACAGACTGCCGTTGGACTCCAGCGGGTTGGCGCCGAGGAGCAGCAGATGGTCGGTGCGGTCCAGGTCGGGGACGGGGATGGCGTGGGCGTCGCCGTAGAGCAGTCCGCTGGAGACGTGCTTGGGCATCTGGTCGACGGTGGAGGCGGTGAACAGGCTGCGGGTGCCGAGTCCGGCGAGCAGGACGGGCGGGTAGAGGGCGCCGGCCATGGTGTGGACGTTCGGGTTGCCGAGGACGACGCCGACGGCGTTCGGGCCGTGCGCCTCGACGACCGGTCGCAGCCCGGCGGCGACCGCGTCGAAGGCCTCCGCCCAGGTGGCTTCCCGCAGCTCCCCGTCCTTGCGGACCAGCGGGGTGCGCAGCCGGTCGGGGTCGCCGTCGGCCGCCCCGAACGAGGCACCCTTGGGGCAGATGAACCCCTTGCTGAACACATCGTCCCGGTCGCCGCGGGCCCCGGTCACCCGGGTGCCCTCGATGGTGAGGGTGAGTCCGCAGGTCGCCTCGCAGAGCGGGCAGACCCGCAGGGCGGTGCGGGAGTCGGTGGTGGTGGACACGGGTCCTCCCGGAGGGGGCGGCGGCGACGGTGACGCTCGGACGGCGGGCCGCGCGCACGGAGCACGCGACACCGAGGCCGAGCATACCGACCGGTATGCACCACGGGGAGGGGCTGCCGGGGTCTTGTCGCGAAACGGCGAGAACCACGGGGAGGGGCTTGTCGGAAACGGGGGCACCTGTGGGGAGGGCCGGCGGCAATCGGCGGCACCTGCGGGGAGGGCCTCGTCCGGAAACGGGGGCGCCCGCAGGTAGGGCCTCGCCGCGCAACGGCGGCACCTGCGAGGAGCGACCAGTCCGGCAACGGCGTCACCCACAGGGAGGGTCTCGTCCGGAAACCTCGGCGCCCACAGGAAACGCCTCGCCGCGAAACAGCGGCACCCTCGGGGCACGGCCGCACGAAGGCGACCCGGGGCCGGGGCCGGAGGCCGGGGCCGGGGTCGGAGGCCGGGGCCGGGGCCGGGGTCGGAGGCCGGCGGCCGGGGCCGGGGCCGGGGGCCAGAGGCCGGGGCCGGGGGCCAGAGACCGGAGGCCGGGGGCCAGAGACCGGAGGCCGGGGGCCAGAGACCGGGGCCGGGGGCCAGAGACCGGAGGCCGGGGCCGGGGTCGAGGTCGGGGTCGAGGTCGGGGCCAAAGGCCGGGGCCGGAGGCCGGAGGCCGGGGGCCGGGGCACCACCGAGGAGGCCAC
>NZ_JABXWI010000070.1 GCF_014930365.1 Streptomyces caniscabiei
GCTGTCCTGGAAGGAGCGGACGAGGACCTCGTAGAAGACGGCGCGTTTGAACCAGTCCGGGTCCCGGTCCTTCTGCGGCGTGTCCTCGAAGGTGTCCGGGATGGGTTTGTTCATGGTCATGGCGTGCCTGACCCTCCGATCTGCGACGAGGGGGACGAGCTGTCGGCGGGGAACTGGACGTGGAGGACGTGCGCGGGTGACCGCCCGGGCTCCAGGCGCACGTAGTTCGTCCTGCCCCAGCGGTAGCTCTCGCCCGTCAACTCGTCACGCACCGGCACGCTTTCGCCCGCCCCGAGGCCGAGTTCCGCCATGTCGAGAGTGATCGTGGCCTCCTGGGCGCGGTGGGGATCGAGGTTGACGACCACCACGACCGCGTCCGACCCGGTGCGCTTGCTGTACGCGATCATCGCGTCGTTGTCCGTGTGGTGGAAGCGCAGGTTCCGCAGTCCGTGCAGTGCGGGGTGGCGCCGTCTGATGTCGTTGAGCGCGGTGATGAGCGGCGCGATGGTGCGTCCGTCGCGTTCGGCCGCGTCCCAGTCGCGGGGGCGGAGTTGGTATTTCTCGGAGTCGAGGTATTCCTCGTTGCCGGGTTTGAGGGGGGCGTTCTCGCAGAGTTCGTAGCCGGAGTAGACGCCCCAGGTGGGGGAGAGGGTGGCGGCGAGGACGGCGCGGAGTTCGAAGG
>NZ_JABXWI010000071.1 GCF_014930365.1 Streptomyces caniscabiei
CGGGACGTAGGTGATGTCGCCGCACCAGCGGGTGTCGACGCCGTCCGGGTCGGGACCGAACTGCCGCAGGACGAGGTCGGGCCGCAGGACGGCGCGAGGGTCGGGGACGGTGCTCAGGTGCCGTCGTCTGCGGTGGCGGCCCTCCAGGCCCGCCGCCCGCATCAGTCTGGCGACGCGGCGCCGTCCGCAGAGGGCACCCCCACGTTTCAGCACGGCGTGGATGCGTGGGGCGCCGTAGGTGCCGCGTGACGTGGCGTGGACCTCGGTGATCTGCCTGGTCAGCTCAGTGTCACGGACGGCCCGCGGACCGGGCTTGCCGGTGCGGCGGGCGTAGAAGGCGGTTCGGGAGACCTTGAGCAGTTCACACGCGCGCTTGACGTTGTGACCGTCTCGCTTCTCCGCCTCGATGAACGGGTGCACCGTCACCGGGTCTCCTTCGCGAAGAAAGCCGTGGCCCGCTTGAGGATGTCGACGTCCTCGCGCAGCCGGCGGTTCTCCCGCCGCAGCGCGGCCAGTTCCACGCGTTCGCTGCTGGTCAGGCCGTCGCGCTCGCCCGCATCGACCTCGGCCTGGCTGACCCACAGCCGCACCGCGGTCTCGGTCAGGTCGAAGTCCTTGGCGATCTGGCCGACCGAGCGGTCACCGCGT
>NZ_JABXWI010000012.1:0-44096 GCF_014930365.1 Streptomyces caniscabiei
GTGAAAGCGAACAAGCCCCACGGGGCTTCCCACGTTTCCTAGGCCTACCGTCAAGCCTCAGGTGGGACCAGAACGTCGTGCATCAGCTGGGACCCGACACGGTCCGCTGGGGCGGTCGGGGCTTGAAGTCGTATGCGCAAGCTGGCAGTTCTGTGCTCTGGCGGTGTGCGAGCGGCAGGAAGATCACGGGACGGATCGTCCAGGTGATGCGGGTCGAGTCGAAGGTGACTGACACGGTGCAGGGCTCGGAGCGCAGGAGGGCCCGTCGGGTGTCTATGCGGCCGTCGTACAGCCACTGCCATGCCTGCTCGGATGCTTCCGGGTCGAATGCCGGTGAGATGGTGCGGAGCGCGACGGCAACCCATCGGTCGGCCTGGGGTGCGGTGTAGGCGTCGAAGGATGCCCGGAGTACCAACTCGCCCTCGTCGGTGAGGTCTTCGGTCCAGCACTCGCACCAGTAGCCTCGGCGGGCTTCGTCGTTCAGCACGGGTGGTCTCCCGGTCGGCTGCCGGCGAAGAGTTCCGCGGTGACCGTGTAGCCGCCTTCGCTGCCGTGGATCACGACTCGGTGGGCGAGTGCGGTGACCATGCCCAGGCCCCGGCCGTGTTCGGCTTCGTCGTCCTGGTGCTCGGCCTTGGGGGCCGTGCCCGTTCCTCCGCCGTCCGTCACCGAGAGGGCGATCACCTGCCGGGTCACTGCGAGGGCCAGGTGGAAGCTGCCGGATTCCATGCCGCTGGCCGTGTGGAGGATCGCGTTCGCGCTCAGTTCGCTCACGATCAGTTCGGCGTCGTCGGCCAGGGGAGATCCGCGCAGGATGTCGCGGGTCCAGCGGCGGGCCCGGCTCACCTCTTCCGGAAATCCTGGGCAAGTGAGTCCCCAGACCCGCGCACTGCTCGTATACTCGTGCATACAAGTTCCTTCATGCTGGTAGGCCGCCATGTGCAGCGGGTTCGGGCTAGATGAGTTTCACGCCGTCGTGGGCGCGGATGGCCGGCGGGGATGTCGCGTCGAGTGCGTCCAGGACGCGGATCGCGTATGCCTCGTCGGCAAGCTCGGTGACTTCTTCACGGGTGGCCCAGCGCAGTGCGCGGGTCTCGTCGCCGGTGGTCGGCGTGCCGTCGGCCGCCTCGCACCGGAAGACCAGCGAGACGATCAGGCCCGTCATGTTCTTGTAGACGCCGGTCAGGGTCGCGGGAAGTGCGATCTTGATGCCGGTCTCTTCGAGAACCTCGCGCTGGAGGGCCTCGGGGAGGGTTTCCTCGCGTTCGAGGACTCCGCCGGGGGGTTCCCACTTGCCGTTGTCGCGCCGTTTGATCAAGAGGGCCCGGCCCTGGTCGTCGACGATGACTCCGGCGACGCTCACGGAGTGCGGACGGTCGGTGCTCACGTTCCTCGGCCCTCTCGGCTGGCTAGGCTCTCTACCGTAGCAACAACAATCGCCCACTCGTCTAGATATCTAAAGGAGTACACGTGCCCTCTCTTCCTTCCGGCTTCCTCGGTGATCTCGACCCCACGAGCGATCGTGCGGTGTTTCGGCAGATCGCCGACCAGTTGCGTGAAGCCATCGACCGGGGGCGGTTCAAGGAGGGTGAAAAGTTGCCCTCGGAGGCTGAGCTTGTTGACCACTACGGGGTATCCCGGATGACGGTCCGCAACTCCTTCTCCGTCCTCCAGGGCGAAGGGCTCGTGCACGCCGAGCACGGCAAGGGCGTCTTCGTCCGGCCCCGGCCGCCCGTGCGACGGCTCGCCTCCGACCGCTTCGCCCGGCGCCACCGCGAGCAGGGCAAGGCGGCCTTCATCGTCGAAGCCAACGCGGCCGGCAGCCACCCTCAGGTCGACAGCCTTGAGGTCAAGGAAGAGAAGGCCAGCCAGGACGTCTCCACCCGGCTCGGCTCCGTGCGGCGGGTGCTGGCTCGTCGGCGGCGCTATCTGCTCGACGGGCGGCCGGTCGAGTTCGCCACCTCGTATCTGCCGCTCGACATCGCGCGCGGTACGCCCATCGCCGAAACCAACCCCGGGCCCGGCGGGATCTATGCCCGACTCGAAGAGCTGGGCCATCGCCTCGACCACTTCGAGGAGGAGATTCGCGCCCGGATGCCCTCCCCGGCTGAGGTCAAGACGCTCCGTTTGGCCTCTGGTGTGCCCGTGATCCACCTGATCCGGACTGCCTTCGACACCGAGGGGCGGGCCGTGGAGGTCTGCGACACGGTCATGGCGGCGGATGCGTACGTGCTGTCGTACCAGCTTCCGGCGACGTGATGCGGTGATTTGCGGTGGTGCGCGGGGGACGCTTCTCCGACTCGTACACCCCAACAGGCATACTCGTATAGACGAGTGGGCAAGTGGTGTGGCAGGGTGGTCCGCGTGAGCCCGGCAAGTCGGGTTCGCAGGACGCATCATGTATAGACGAGTAGATGGGTGAATTGCCTTGCGCACCATTCGTGTTGAGACCTCGGCTGCGACGATCCTGCTGACTGAGGCCCCTGAGCCCAAGGTCCGGGACCGGCAGACGGGCGAGATCGCCAAGGACGCCGTCAGCGGTGAGGCACTGATGACGCTCGGCGTCGTCTACATCGAGGACGGGGAATCGTCGCTGGTCAAGGTCACCGTGCCCGAGGGCGGTGTGGCCGACGGGCTGACGCTGGGGGCGCCGGTCTCGCTGCCGGGGCTGGTTGCCCGGCCGTGGGAGTCGGTGTTCAACGGGCAGCAGCGCCACGGCATCGCCTTCCGCGCCGCCGCCGTGACTCCGGCCGCGTTCCCGGCCGCCATGGGGGCCACGGCCTGATGTCCGATCTGGTGACACTTCTGGAGGTGGGTGGTCCTGTCGCCGCGCTCGGCGGCGGGGCTGCCTACGCCCGGGTCAAGCACCCTCGCGTGTACTGGCCCACGGTCGGCCTGCCGATATCCACTGCCCGGCTCCTCGGCTCGTACGGCTCGGTCATGGAGGCGTGCGGGCTGACCGTGGCGCCGTCCCGGCTGCGGGTCCTCGCCGTCAAGGCCACCACCCGGCGGGAGGTCCGGCCTGTGCCGCCGCGTCGGGGCATCATCCGGCCCACCACGACCGGGCTGCGGCTCCGTCTCCGGCTCGCTCCCGGACAGGAACCGGCGGACGTCGCTGCCTCGGCCGAACGGCTGCGGCATGCCTGGGGCGTTCACGCCGTGTACGTCTCGACCGTCAAGCCGGGCGTGGTCGAACTGCGGCTCGTCGGCTTCGACGTACTGCGGAACGTGCGGATGCCCCGTAAGGCGACCGTCGAACTCCTCAAGGTGCCCGTGGCGCTGCGGGAGGACGCGACCCCGTTCGTCCGCGATTACCGCACGATTCCGCATCAGCTCACCCTCGGCGCCACGCTGTCGGGGAAGTCCATGTACCTGCGGCACCTGATCACCGGACTCGCCCGGCAACCCGTCGCCCTGGTCGGCATCGACTGCAAGCGGGGTGTGGAGCTGGCGCCGTTCGTCTCCCGGCTCTCGGCCCTGGCGACCGATCCCGACGAAGCTGCTGAGCTGCTGCCTGTGCTCGTGAAGGAGATGGAGGACCGCTACGACCTGATCAAGGCCCGGCAGGGCATTGCGCCGGGCACGCCGGACGAGGAGATCACCTCCGATATCTGGGGCCTGCCCGAGGGTGAACGTCCGGTGCCGATCGTGCTGTTCGTCGACGAGGTGGCGGAACTCTTCCTCGTCGCCACGAAGAAGGACGAGGAACGGCGCGACGAGATGGTCACCCAGCTCATCCGCCTCGCCCAGCTCGGCCGCGCCGCCGGGATCTACCTGGAGGTCTGTGGGCAGCGCTTCGGCGCTGAGCTGGGCAAGGGCGCCACCATGCTCCGGGCCCAGCTCACCGGCCGGGTCTGCCACCGCGTCAACGACGAAGCCTCCGCGAAGATGGCGCTTGGTGACATCGCCCCCGAAGCGGTCTTCGCCGCCTGCGCCATCGCGCCCGAGCTGCCCGGCCTGGCCGTGGCCGGTGACACCTCCGGCGGCTGGTCCCGCATCCGCACGCCGTACCTCTCCCTCAGCGCCGCCGCCGAGATCTGCCGGGATACGGCCCACCTGGTGCCCGACCTGCCCGCGCTCAAGCCGTTCCGGCCCGACATCCCCGTGCGGCCCGTCGAGTCCTCGGCCCCGGCAGTGCAGCCGCACCCGGTGACCGACTGACCTTCGCCCACCCCTCACCCCGGTCGGCGTGACCGCCTCGCGCCAACTCCCTACCCCTGCCATGCCTGAATCCCGGAAGGAGCCGCTCATGCGCGCCCAACTGGCCCGTGTCGACGCGGTGCTCGTCCAGGCGCTCATCGCCGCCGCGCTGTCCTTCGCCCACCTGCACGACATCGCTATGGCGGCCGGTCAGGACGGGTGGAAAGCGTGGGCCTATCCGATCTCGGTCGACCTGCTGCTCGTCGCCGCCTGGCGCCGACTGCGCTCCGGTGAGGCGAAAGCGTCCGGGTGGTGCTGGTTCGTCATCGCCCTCGCCGCCTCCCTCGGCGCGAACGTCGCCACCGCCGGCCTACTCGACCTCAACGACGTACCCGCCTGGCTGCGCATCCTCGTCGCGGGCTGGCCCGCCGTGGCCTTCCTCGGCGGAACCCTCCTCGCCCACTCCGCACCGACAACGACCGACAAGGACCCCGAGGACACAGACGACACCGTGGACCAGGAGCACGCGCCCGAACTCGCCCCCGAGGAACCCCCGCCGACACCACCTGCCATCGAGCCACCGACGCCCGAGCGACCCGCCGTACCCGTCCCGGCCGCCCTCGTCGAACACGCCCGCAAGGTCGCCACCGAACACCACACCCGCACCGGAACACCCATCGACACCCCAACCCTCCGCGCTCGCCTCGGCGTCCCCGCGCCCATGGCCGAAGCCATCGCTGCCCACCTCGCCCCGACCGGGAGCTGACCCGTGCCCCTCTTCTGCTTCAACACCGCCGCCGACTACCTCGAAGCGGCCCGCGAGATGGCCGTCAGCGGCCGGACCACGCTGGCCCGGCTCCTCGCCGAAGAAGCTGCCGACCGCGTCACGGACCCCGCCGAAGCCGCCCGCATCCTGCACGACTTCCCCGGCCCCAGCCTGCGACAGGAGGACTGATCATGCCCAACCGCCGCTTCCGCAACGTCACCCGCATCGGCCCCGTCCAGGTCGCCACGTCCTACGACGGCCGGGGCCGCGAGAAGCACACCGCCGCCTGCACGGCTCCGCGCTGCAACTTCTCCGCCGACTACGACAGCCGCGCCGCCGCCGAGCTGGCCGCCCGCACCCACCGCTGCCCCGTCCGCTGATCCTCCGAAGGGACCCCGCACACCGTGACCGTCAGCCTGCCGCTCGTCGTCGTCCTCGGCTTCTTCGCCTGGGGCGCGGTCAAGTTCCTCGGCGTCCGCACCTGGGTCGTCGTCCTGATCGCCCTCTTCGGCTTCTACCTCTCGCAGACCTTCCTCGCCCCCGCCATCGAATCCGGCACCCGCTCCGGCGTGGACGTCATAAACGGCTCACATACCTAGACGAGTAGATAAGTAGATCGGCCGTGTTTCTGCCCAAGTACCCCGACAGCCCCGCGCCGCCGCCCGCGCACACCCACGCCCCGGCCGATCCGGCGCCCGTACGGCGCTCGCTCCCGGCGGTCTCCATCAGCCCCTCAGTGGCGGCGGCCGTGGTCGTCGGCGGTGTCGTCCTCACCGCGCTCCTGGCCGCCGTCGCCGTCTCGGCCATCTCCGTCGCCATCGCGGCCGTGGTCCTGCGCTCCCTGATCCGCGAGCAGAACCAGCGCTGAACGCGCCCGACACCCGGGGCGGCACACACGACCAAGCATCCGCCGCCCCGGGCCCATCACTCCTGACCGAGCCAGCCAGAAGGAGAATCGCCATCTTCACCCGCACCACACCGCCCCCGCTCCCGGAACTCGCGAAGCTGGCCGAGCACGGCACGCTGCCCGGTATCCTCCGTCAGCTCTCCGGCCTCGGCGGCTGCACCCACCCGATCCGCCTCGACGGCCACCGCACCGAGCACGACGTCGACACCACGACCGGCGAGATCGGTCGCGTCCTCCAGTACCTCGACTCCACCGACCTCCCGGCCGGCCAACTCCTCGTCCGCTGCAACAACCGCCGCACCACCCGCTGCGCGGCCTGCTCCGAGGTCTACCGCCGCGACACCTTCCACCTGATCACCTCCGGCCTGCGCGGCGGCAAGGGCGTCCCCGAACACGTCGCCACCCACCCGCGTGTCTTCGCCACCTTCACCGCACCGAGCTTCGGCCCGGTCCACAACCGCCCCTCCAGCGGACGCCCCTGCCGCTGCGGCACCCGCCATGACCAGGACGACGCTGTACTCGGTACCGCGCTCGACCCGGACACCTACGACTACGAAGCGGCCGTTCTCTGGAACGCGCACGCCGGTCCGCTCTGGCGACGCTTCTCCACCTACCTGCGCCGAGAGGTCGCCAAGCGCGCCGGCCTGTCACAACGCCGCTTCCGTGACCACGCCCGCGTGTCCTTCGCCAAGGTCGCCGAGTACCAGAAGCGCGGCGCCGTTCACTTCCACGCGGTCATCCGCATCGACGGCCCCACCGGCGGTGACACCCCACCCCCGGCCTGGGCAACGGCCGAACTGCTCACCGACGCCATCGAGGCCGCTGCCGCCAAGGTCCGCGTCGACGGCCCGGTCATCGACGGACGCACCCACACCTTCACCTTCGGCCGCCAACTCGATGTCCGCACCATCCGCTCCGCCGACTTCAACGACGGCCAGGAACTGACCGAACGTGCAGTCGCCGCGTACATCGCCAAGTACGCCACCAAGGGCGCCGAAACCGCCACGGGAGCTCTCGACCGGCCATTGAAGTTCGCCGCCGAACTCGCCCAGCTCGACATCAGCGACCACGCCCGCCGCCTCATCCGAACCGCCTGGTTCCTCGGCGCACGCAAGGATCTCGAACACCTCCGCCTACGCGCCTGGGCCCACATGCTCGGCTTCCGCGGCCACTTCTCCACCAAATCCCGCCGCTACTCCACCACCCTCGGCGCCCTCCGCGACGCCCGCGCCGAGTGGCGACGAGCCCAAGCCGCCACCACCGACACCGGGTCCGAGACGACGTACGTGCTCGCTCACTGGGTCTTCGCCGGAACCGGCCTCTCCGACACCGAAGCCTGGCTCGCCGCATCTCTCGAACCCGCCCCCGGAACGGAAGGAGAACCCACTCGTGGCTGACCGCTATCTCACCGTGGCGCAGGTGGCCGAACTCCTCGGCACCTCGGAGCGCTTCCCGCGCCGTCTGATCGCCGAACGACGCATCGCCTTCGTCAAGGTTGGCCGCCACGTACGCATCCCAGAACGTGAGCTGAGCGCGTTCATCGACGCCAACACAGTGCAGCCGATCGGCCATCGGCGAGGCTCGCTGCGGAGGGCTGCCTGATGGCCAACAAGAAGGGGCAGCGTAGAAGCTTCGGGTCGGTCCGACAGCTCAAGTCCGGTCGCTGGCAGGTTCGCTACCGCGACCCCGAGACGGGGCAACTTCGGCCGGCTGAGACGACGTATGCGACCAAGACCGACGCTCAAGTCGCGCTCACCCACATCGAGGCCGACATCACGCGCGGCCAGTGGTCGGACCCGGACGCCGGGGCGGTGAACTTCGCGGAGTACGCGACGGCATGGCTCCGGGACCGGAAGCTCGCCGACCGCACCCGTGAGCGGTCTGAGTCCGTCATGCGGCTGCACATCCTGCCCACCTTCGGAGCTGGGACCATGGCCGACGTGACGACGGCTCGTGTGCGTAGCTGGCGGGGGAAGCTCCTCACGGCCGGCATCGGCGAGCCGACGGTGGTCAAGGCGTATCAACTGCTCCGGGCCCTGATGAACACAGCTGTGGACGACGAACTGATCCGGCGCAACCCGTGCCGTATCAAGGGCGCCGATCGCTACGACGTGCCCGAGCGGCCGGTCCTCTTGGTCACCGAGGTCTTCGCCGTCGCCGATGCCATCGCGCCGCGCTACCGGCTGCTCGTCCTCCTGGCCGCGTTCACCACTCTGCGCTTCGGTGAACTCGCCGCCCTTCGCCGTCGGGACATCGACTTGGAGGGGCTGACCGTCAGCGTTCGCCGGTCTCAGGCTGAGTTGCAGGACGGTCGCCTCTTCGACAAAGCGCCGAAGTCTGCCGCTGGCGTGCGTGCCATCTCGTTCCCCGCTGAGCTGCTCGACGACGTGACGGGCCACCTGGAACAGTTCGCCGCGCCCGGCCGCGACGGACACGTCTTCGTCGGTCCGCAGGGCGGCCAACTTCGGCGGAGCAATTTCCGCGACGATTGGGTGTCTGCCAGGAAGGCGGCGGGCGTCACGTCGGAGCTCCACTTTCACGATCTCCGCCACACCGGCAACACCTTGGCCTCGACCGCCGGTGCCAGCACCCGAGAGCTGATGACCCGCATGGGCCACAGCAGCTCGCGTGCCGCGCTGATCTATCAGCACATGACCAGCGACCGTGACCGGGCCATCGCCGATCGGCTCGGGGCGATGATCCGCGAGGGCGGGGGAGAGGCCACCGGCCAGGAGTGACGTGGCATCCGCGTGGCATTAGTGGCACGCGTGTGGCACGGCCTCGAACACGACGAAGGGCCAGCCTGGGAGGAAACCCTCCTGAGCTGGCCCTTTTGCTGTGCCCCCGGCAGGATTCGAACCTGCGACACCCGCTTTAGGAGAGCGGTGCTCTATCCCCTGAGCTACGAAGGCAGTGGCTTGTAGAAGACCTTGTTGAAAACCCAGGGTGTGGATCTTCGACGAGGAGCACAAGCCCGCTGGTCAGACGTGGTGCAACGCTCTCCGCTGGGTCATCTGAGCAGACAACGTCACGTACCAACGACTGACCCAGGGGTAGCTTAGCGGATGCGCGCCAGTGCGGGTCCTCTGTCTGGGGGCAGGAGGTCGGGGCGGCGAGCTGGAGTGCCTCTGACCTGTGGTGCCTAGGGCTGCATCGCGCGGTTGGTGGACGTTGCGGGAGCCGGGACCGAGGGCCGTTGGACCGTTCTGCTCGCTGTGTCAGCTTGTGGGGCTGCTTGCCGCTGTCTCGGGGCGCCTGGCATCGGCGTTCGGTGCGTCCGCGGCCCAGGGTTGCGCGACGGTTCACGTCGCCGGGTGGTGCGGCGCTCACCGGTGTGGCCACCAGGTCAGTGGCGCCGCTGGTCTGCTCCGATCTCCTGATGACAAGTCCACCGCGCCAGTTCCTGACTGTCGAGGGCACACTGGTCGGATGCCGGCCGACGGGGAGGGGCGTGAGCGAGATCAGCATGCCGGACGGATGGCAGACAGTACGCTGAATCCGGCGGGATCGGGCCCGCAGCGACAGTGTCCGGGAGGTGCTTCATGACGGCCGAGATGGTGGCCCCGGCGTGGATGCATGAGCAGATCACGGCGCAGGAGTACGACTCCTGGTCCGAGGAGCAGTGCGCCGGCATCGAGATCGTGGACGGGATGGTCGTCGTGAGCCCGAGTGCGTCCAAGCGCCACAACCGGCTCGCCCGGATTCTGGCGAACGCCCTGGATGCCGCCGCGGGCCCGGAGTGGAACGCCGACACGGACTTCGACGTCCGGCTTCAGGACGTCCCGCTCACCAATCGCCGCCCGGACGTCGTTGTGTACCGCGCAGACACGATCGACATCACCCCCACCCGCCCTGAGCACGTGCTCCTGGTCGCGGAGGTGGTGTCGCCAGGTTCGGAGACCACCGACCGGATCGTGAAGGTCGACCAGTACGCCAAGGCGGGCATCGCCTTCTACTGGCGGATCGAGCAGGCCGCGACAGGCGTTCCTCTCGTCTACACCTACGTTCTCGACCCCGCGACGAAGACCTACCGGGACGGAGACGTGTTCACCGGCGTCCTCAAGGTAGCGGCCCCCTTCCCGGTGGAGATCGACCTCGGACAGATCTGACCACTCGCTGCTCAGCAGTCGGCAGCGCGTGAGCGATGCGGACGGCCCGATACGAGGCGGCACGAGCCGGATCAAGTGGCTCGCCGCGCGGTTCCGACCAGGGACAACAGCACGGCGCGGCAGCGCCAGGCACCCCCCGGCAAGAATTCGATCCCACTCCTAAAGCCGGTGTCGCAGGTTCGAATCCTGCCGGGGGCACCACCTGCACCGCAGGTAAGAGAGATCCCGGCCCCTCGTTCCATTCGAACGGGGGGTCTTCCTCATGTCTGGAGTCCACAAGAGTCCACATCTCCATGTGAACCCCGGACGCGCCTCTCGCAGACCTGCGCGGTATCCGTCGGGAGGCGCGGTATCCGTCGGGAGGGCGGCCCGGGCAGGTGAGGAGCCAGAGGAGGCCAGGCCGCGCCGGACGAGATCTGGCATACTTGAAGTATGGCAACCCGGAAGATCACCATCACCGTGCCGGAAGAGCTGGTGGAATCGATCAAGGAGCGCGTCGACGCGCGCGGGGTGTCCGGCTACATCGCCGCCGCCGCCGCCCATCAGGACGCCATTGACCGACTGCGCGAGTTGGCCGAACGTCTCGAAGAAGAGCACGGCGCCGTGACGGAAGACGAGCAGCAAGCAGCGCTGGACCGCATCGCCGCCATCGACGGCTGGCATGACGAGCAGCGATCACACTCGGACGAGGCCGCGTGAGCCGCACCGCCCGAGCGAAGCTGCACCGGCCACGACAGCGCGTCTTCGTGTTCGACTCCGAGGCTCTCTCCAAGGCGGTTCAGGGCGATCGGGAGATGACTGCGCTGATCAAGACGGCTCCGCGGCTGGACATCCCGATCGTCACCTCATCGCTCACGACCTTGGAGGCATGGGACCCTCGCGAAACGTCGAGGCAGGCACTGTGGAACTGGACGCTGTCCCGGATCCGCATCGTGCACACGGACGACCAGGTGATCGCCATGGCGCGCGACATGCTGAAGGCAGCCGGCCTGCACGGGCAGAAATACGCCATCGACGCCATTCTGGCGGCCGTAGCCGGGCGGGAAGCCGTGCAGGGAGCTCAGGCAACCGTCTTCACCTCCGACACCGACGACATGAATCAACTCCTCGCGGGACACGCCGTGCGAGTCGAGAAGGTCTGACGACGACGAGACGCCGCCTGAACCTCACTCCGGCCACCCGCCGGCTCCCCTGAGCAACCCGTGCCCTCGTCGGACAGCATCCACCAGCACGAGCCGGTGGCCGTTCATCTATGCGGGCACCATCCCGATGCCGGAGCAAACCCCCGGCCATCACGCTGTCGGTGATCGTGGAGATCGTGGACCTGGAGATCTCCGCGCCGTACACCTCGGCGAATGCGTGGAGATCTCCCCGTGCGTCAGCCCCTTCGCCGACAACGACAGGACCATCTCATCCACCCCGCCCGGACGCCGCTGCCGCTTCCTGACCAGCTGCGGCTCGAACGACCCGGCCCTGTCCCGCGGCACCGCGATCCCGACCGGCCCCGACTCGGTGATCACCGTCTTGGACCGGTGCCCGTTGCGGTAGTTCTCCCGGCCGCCCTCAGCCCGCCCACCGGGCCAGTGCCCCAGATGATCCGTGAGCTCACCCTCCAGCGCCGACTCCAGCACCCGCTTCGTCAGCTGCTGCAGCAAGCCGCCCTCACCGGTGAGCTTCACCCCACCGGCCTGAGCCAGGGCAACCAACTCGGCGATCAGCCCGTCATCCACGGCACTCGTCGCACCCACAGCGGCCTTCCGGGCCTCGGCGCCACTCGTCACGTCAGTCATCAACTGTCGATTCCAGCACGGGAGTTACACCGCTCACCGTACAGACCCACGTGAGGCGCTGGAGATCGGCGACACGTTGCATGCTGCCGGGTCTCGGCCGTGAGGGCCGGCTCGGGAGAAGGTCTCTCTCGCACCGGCCCGTCCTCGCGTCTCGGTCGTGCCGCACGCTCTCCGCCCAGCAGCAGGGGCAAGGAGCGCCCGGTGTCGACGCCGTCAGTCGTAGACACCGTCAGTCGTAGGCTCGGTCAGTTGTAGACGTTGAATTCCGCGATGGACCACCAGTTACTCGCGACGTCAGCGGTGTTGACGACCTTGATGTGGCGAGCCGTCCGCGTGGGGAAGGAGACCACCTGGACGCGCTGGCCGTCCGTCACGGAGGAGACCTTGATCCAGTCGGTTCCATCCTCCGAGACGTACACGTCCGCGCTTCGCGCGTAATCGTCGATGCTTCCGCCGACATCCAGGACGACCTTGTTGAAGGTCTGCGCCTGCCCCATGTCCACGTGGATCCAGAGGCCGTCGTACTGCCCGGTTCCGGAGCTGTAGCGGTTACCGGAATCACCGTCCAGCATGTTTCCGGGTGCGTCCCACTGGCTCGCGTCCGAAGCCGTCGCGGTCCAGCCCGTGCGCGGCAGTGCGGGGCCCAGGTCCATGACGTCGAAGGATGAGCCGCCCGCGTCCGCTCCGGTGGCGCCCTTCACGGAGACCGTGACCTTCCCTGCTGGGAGTCCCTTCGGGACGTAGGCGCTGATGCTCGTGTCCGACCAGGTGTCTATCTCGGCATAGCTCGATCCGAAGTACACCGTGCCCAGCCCCTGCGAGTCGCCGAAGCCGGAACCGTGGATCGTGAACTTGGAGCGTGGTACGCCCCGTTCCGGCTTCAGATCGCTGAAGGTCGGCGACGGGAAGCTCGAGAGCTTCTTGGTCGTGAACATCGCCGAGGTGCCACCCGGCAGCTCATAGGTGTACGAGCCGTCGGTGGACATCTTGAAACTCTTGCTGTCAGCGGTCCCGTTGAAGACCACGGTGACCTGGGCCCCTTGCTTGCTGGTCCAGCTCTTCGACTGGAGGCCGTGCGCCACCGCTGCCGGAGCCGCGATGGAGCCGGTTCCGCGCGCGGCCCCGTACACCTCGATATCGCCGATGGCCCACCAGAAACCGGAGGCCGCGGTGCTGACGATGCGAATGTACTGTGCCGTGCGGGTCGGCAGTGCGACGGTTGTTTTCCCGATTCCCCCGCTGCCGCTCGCGATCGCGCTGCCCCACTCGGCTCCGTCGTCCGACACGTAGATCTGATACTTCGTGACGTAGTCGAACGAGTTGTTCACGCCGGTGTCGAAGACGATCTTGTTGAAGCTCGTGGGGCTCCCCAGGTCGATCTGGAACCAGTCACCGCTCGTCGTCCCGTGCCCGAGGCTCCATTTGGTGTTGATGTCGCCGTCGATCGCGTTCGCGGCCCTGCCCCAGTCCGGCTGCGCGGAAGCCGTGGCCGTCCACTTGGTACGGCTCAGTGCCCTTCCGGTCGTCCGGACGGAGGCTCCGATCGGCAGGGAGTACGTGATCAGCTTGTTTCCGGTGCGGATGGAGTTCTGGTGGGGCCGCAGTGCCGGGTCGTAGGTGACGGTGACCGGACCGGACTCCGACTTGAACGCGAAGTCGTGTGTCGGGTCCGGGACCTTGGCCGCTGCGGGGGTGCTGCCGCTCCGCGCGGGGCCGGAGTACGTGAAGGTGACGGCGTCTCCGGCGTTCAGGGTGTAGTCGAACGAGTGTGTCCCGTCCGCGACGCTGAAGGTCTTCGCCGCCTTTCCCGAGTTGTGCGCGATCAGCACCTTCGATCCGTCCGGGTTCTGGAACGCGACGTTCTCTATGCTGCCTTCCCCGAAGGTGTTCGAGTAGATCCGGCGTGCTCCGGGCCTGACGAACCTGCTCGCGTGAGCGAGGGCGTGGTAGTCGACGTTGTAGGACACCTGCCCGTCGGCCGGGTCGATCGTGAGCAGGCCCCGCAGCATGGGGATGCCGGCCGTGTCGCTGTTGAGCGGGCCCCGGTCGGGGTCGAGTGCGATGTTCCACAGCATCACGCCGTTCGCCCAGTTGCGCGTGCCGTTGATGATCCACGTACCCAGTGCCTCGGTGAACGCCGTCTGGTCGCTGTCCTGCCACACGCCTCCGGTGGCCTCCGTGATGAAGGTTTCCTTGCTCGGGTAGTCGTTGTGGACCAGCGTCTGGTAGGTCGGGTCGCCGCTGTAGATGTGCCATCCGGTTCCGGCGGTGTATGTGGAGGCGGCGGGGTCACTGAAGATCGTCTCGGGGTAGGAGGGCACGTCCCAGTTGTGGTCCCAGGCCAGGATCTTCGTGGAGATTCCGTTGGCTTCGAACGCCTTGCCGATCTTCTTGATCAGCTCGGCTTCCTGGTACGCGGACAGGAACATTCCGGGCCAGGTGGGGGTGCCCATGGGTTCGTTCTGCGGGGAGATGTAGGAGATGGGCACGCCGGCTTCGTCGTAGGCCTGGACGAACTTGACGAAGTACTCGGCCAGGGCGGAGACGTACTCGCCCTTGAGGGTGCCGCCGATCATGGAGTCGGAGGTCTTCATCCAGCCTGGTGGGCTCCAGGGGTTGGCCATGACCTTGAGGGACGGGTTGAGGGAGAGGGCCTGGCGCAGGGCCGGGATGATGTACGGGACGTCATGCTGGATGGAGAAGTCGGCCAGCGTCGGGTCTGTCCGGCCAGCGGGCATGTCGTCGTAGGAGTAGCTGCCGGACGCGTTGAAGTCCGTGGCGCCCATCGGGGAGCGGAGAAGGCTGAGGCCGATTCCCTTCGAGGGATCGAACAGCTTCTTCATCAGCTTGGCCCGCTCGGCAGGGGACAGCTTGTCGATGAGCCAGGCGGCGGAGTCGGTCATGGCCGCGCCGAAGCCGTGGACCTTCTGGTACTTGACGCTGTCGTCGATCTTGATCGTCAGCGGGTTGGCCGCTTTCCTCGCCTTGAACAGCACATCGTCCTGGCCGGCGACCCACTTGTCGGCCGATACGTCCGTCAGCCACACACGGACGGAATTGTCACGTGGGGCCTGCTTCAGCCGCGGGGCGGCTAGGGCATTCCCGGAAACCTGGGTCCACGCGGCGGCGACGCCGACCGCGGTGGCCAGGAACCGGCGTCGTCCGAGACCGTACGAGCTCATGGAAGATCCTCCTTCGGACCAGCTTGTTCTGTACTTGGGTGAGGGGGTGGGACACAGTGCCGAGGTGGGGGATCGACCGGTCGGAATCGGTGCTACGGCGACGTCGGCGCCGGCTGTGCGGCGCTGGTACTCGGTTCCTTGATCACGAGCGGGTGCAGTTCCCAGACGTCGACCGCGAAGCCGAGGCGCGTCCCCGCTGCGGTGCGGGCCCGCAGTCGCCAGGGGCTCTGCCCTGTGGGGTAGAAGCGCAGGGTGAGGACCTGGCCGGTGGTGATCAGGAAGATCTCGGCGATGGAGTGGTCGACGACCACGCGCAGGTCGACGGGCTGGTCCGCCGGGCAGGGCATCCGGTGGGAGCCGCCGCGGGCTCTGCCGTCCAGTGAGGCGTGGGCGCGGTCGACGACCAGTTCACCCGCGTCGGTGTCGAGGCGGATGTCGAGGTACTCGGAGCCGTCCGCGGTGGTGACCAGCCGTAGGCCGGCGTTTCCCGTCGGCTCCAGACGTGCCGTCAGGTCGAAGGCGCGGCCTACGATGCCGAGGTCCACCGGCCACGGGCCGTCCGTCGCGCCTGTGGCGTGGATGGTGTGTCGGCCGCGCAGGGCGAGCAGTTCGGCGGCGGGCCGCTGGCGCAGTGTGCCCTCGTCGTCGACGTGGATCTCGCGGGGCAGCGTGAGGACTCCGGCCCATCCGTCCGCGAGGGCCCAGGCTTCGTCGCGGGCCTCCCATGACCAGGCCCACAGCAGCCACCTGTCGCCCGGTCCGCGCAGCAGGGCCGGTGCGTAGCAGTCAGGGCCGTGGTCGGCGGGTACCGCCGGTCCGGCCTCGAAGTGGCCGTCGTGTTCTTCGCCGATCAGGGCCGCGACGCTCAGCGGGCCGGTGGGTTCGGTCCACGTGCCGAAAATGAGGGCGCCGGGCCCGTCTGCCGCCGGAAGGTACTGGGGGCATTCCCAGCCCTCGCCGGAGTGCAGGGCGGTGTCGCCGACGGGCTCCGGGCGACGAGCCGCGAAGGGCCCTCGACAGGTCCAGGTCTCCAGGTCGGGTGAGTCGTACAGGAGGGCGGCGGCACGGCCGTCCGCGAGGGCGGCGCCGACCAGCATCCGCCAGCGGTCGCCGTCCTGCCAGACGTAGGGGTCGCGGTACATGGTGCAGCCCTCGGGCAGCTCGGGGATGAGCAGTTCGCCCCGCGGGGTGAAGGTGCGGCCTCCGTCGGCGGAGACGGCGGAGGTGACCGGCTGGTGCTGGAAGGAGCGGTCCTCGCGGTGCGCGGAGTAGAAGGCGACCAGCCGTTCGCCGTCGGAGACGGCGTTGCCGGAGAAGCAGCCGTCGGCGTCCGGGCCGCCCGCGGTCGGGGACAGGGCGATCGGCAGCGGCTCCCAGGTCAGCAGGTCGGGGCTGCGGAAGTGGCCCCAGTGCAGGTTCGCGTGAGTCGCTCCGTAGGGGTTGTACTGGTAGCTGACGTGGTAGTGGCCGTCGTGGAAGACCAGGCCGTTGGGGTCGTTGATCCAGTGGTGGGGCGGGCGCAGGTGCGCCACGGGGCGGTGCGGATCGCTGGGTGTGGTGGACACACGCGTGCCTTTCGGTCTTGCTGGGCCCGCCCCGCCGGCCCTCGATTCGGCGGGGCGGCTGGGTCGGCGGGGCGGGGGTCTTCGAGCCCGCGCAGGGTCTTGCGGGCCGGTCGCGGTCAGGTTCGGATGCGGAATCGTGCGCTCAGCTGCTGCTCCCGCCGGGAGCTGGGCCCGACGCGGAGCGCGAACTCACCCGGTTCGACCACGCGGCGGTTGTCGGCGGTGACGAGTGAGCACTGCGCGGCGGGGATGCTGACGGTGGCGTCCAGGCTTTCGCCTGGGGGGATCTCGACCTGGGTGAACGCCTTCAGTTCCTGCTCGGCCCAGGTGACGCTGGTGGTCAGGTCGCTGATGTACGCCTGGACCGTCTCCAGGGCCGGACGGCTGCCGCTGTTGGTGAGCCGTACGGTCGCGTCGACGGTGCCGTCGGCGGGGATGTCCGGGTCGTGCACGACGAGGTCGGAGTAGGTGACGGTGGTGTAGGTGAGGCCCTCGCCGAACGCGAACAGGGGGTCCTGCGTGAGGTCGGCGTAGCGGCTGCCGTGCTGGCCTCGCACCTGGTTGTAGAAGACGGGCTGCTGTCCGACGTGGCGGGCGAAGGAGACGGGGAGCCGGCCGCTGGGTTCGATGAGTCCGAGGAGGAGTTCGGCGACGGCGCGGCCACCGCGCATGCCCGGATTGAACGCCTCGATGAGCGCGGCCGCGTTCAGTGCCGAGTCCGGCAGGGTGCTCGGCTTGGACTGGGCGAGTACGACGATCATGGGTGTGCCGGTGGCGGCGACCGCGTCCAGCAGGGCGATCTGTCCTCCCTGGAGGTCGAGCGTGGCGGTGGAGCGCACCTCTCCGGTGAGGTCGATGGTGTCCCCGACGACCACGACGGCGTAGTCGGCGGCTTCTGCGGCAGCGATGGCCTGCCCGAGTTGTGCCTGGTCGACGGGGGCGGGGGTGAAGACGTCCGGCTGTGGTTGGCCGTCGGGGCCGAGGGTCCACCCGGTGTCCTGGTGGGGGCTCGCGATGTCGGCTCCGCGGGCGTGCGTGATGGTCCAGTCGGTGGGTGCGACGGCGCGGAGGCCGTCGAGGACCGTCTCCACCGACTCCCGTGGATGGCCTTCGGGCATCCACGGGACCTGGCCGGTGGCGCCCGCCCAGTCGCCGAGCATGGCTTGGGTGCTGTCGGCGTTGGGGCCGATGACCGCGATCGTCCGCGGCGTACCCCGGCTCACGGCGCGGCCGGTTCCGTCCGAGGTCAGCCCTCCTTCGAGGGGCAGGGTGCCGTCGTTGCGCAGCAGTACGAGGGAGCGTCGGGCGGTCGCGAGGTTGAGGTCTGTGTGGGCGCGGCAGCCGATCACCTGCGCCTGCCGCTCGGGGTCGGGAACGCGCGGGTCCTCGAAGAGTCCGAGCTCGAACTTCAGCCGCAGCACCCGCCGTACCGCGTCGTCGATCTGCTTCTCCTCGACCAGGCCGCGGGCGACCGCCTCCTGCGCGCCCTCGAAGAAGCCGGGTGTGGCCATGATCAGGTCGTTGCCGGAGTTGACGGCGACGGCCGCAGCCTCGGCGTAGTCGGCGCAGGTCCGCTGGTCGTAGACCATCCGGCCGACGTTGTCCCAGTCGGTCACCAGCGTGCCGGTGAAGCCCCATTCGCCCTTGAGCACATCGTTGATCAGCCACTCGTTCGCGGTGATGGGCACCCCGTCGATCGACTGGTAGCCGAGCATGAAGGCCCGGCAGCCGGCCCGGGCCGCCCGCTCGAACGGGGGCAGGAACCATGAGCGCAGCTTGCGTGGGCTGAGATCGGCCTCGCTGGCGTCGCGCCCGCCCAGGGTCTCGGAGTAGCCGGCGAAGTGCTTGGCGTACGCCAGCACGGCGGTCGGGTCGCCGAGGCCCTCGCCCTGGTAGCCGCGCACCATCGCCGCCCCGAGTTCACCGATCAGGTACGGGTCCTCGCCGAACGTCTCGTTGATCCGGCCCCAGCGCAGGTCCCGGGTGATGCACAGCACCGGGGAGAACGTCCCGTGGATCCCGGTCGCCGCGATCTCGGTCGCGGCCGCCCGGGCCACGCGGTGGAGCAGGGCGGGGTCCCAGGCGCAGGCCATGGCCAGCTGGGTCGGGAAGATCGTCGCACCGGGCCAGAACGAGTGGCCGTGGATGCCGTCGTCGGCGGTCAGCAGCGGAATGGCCAGCCGTGTCCGTGTGGCGATCTCCATGGCCTGCGGCATCAGGTCGGGTGACACGTGCAGAACCGATCCGGCCAGCTTGGCCGACACGATGTCCTCCAGGTCCCCGTGTTGTGCGTCGAGCATCAGCAGCTGCCCGACCTTCTCCGGAAGGGTCATCCGTGACAGCAGGTCCTCGGTTCTCGCTTCCACGGTCGCTTCCGGGTCCAGGTACACGGCGGTGCCGACCGGCTGTCCCACGTTGTTCTCCCAGTGATGAGTGGTGAGGGGCGGTGAGTCGATGTCCGGCGGCGGGGCGCCGGGAGGTCACTTCAGGCCGGTGGTGGCGATGCCAGCCACGAACTGGCGCTGGAAGACGAGGAAGACGAGCATCACCGGCAGCAGCACGACCACGGCGCCGGCGAGCAGGATGCCGAAGCGGGTGAAGGACTGGCCGCTGCTGGCCAGGGCGAGGCCGACGGGAAGGGTGTACTGGCTCTCGTTCTGGGCCACGACCAGCGGCCACAGGAAGTTGTTCCAGGAGCCGAGGAAGGTGATGATCCCGAGGGTGGCGAGGGCCGGCTTGGTCAGCGGCAGGATGATCTTCCAGAAGATGGCCAGTTCGCGGCAGCCGTCCACCCGCGCGGCGTCGATGAGTTCGTCGGGCAGGGTGGAGATGAACTGCCGCATCAGGAACACCCCGAAGGGGCCGGCTAGGAACGGCAGGATCAGCCCGAGCAGGGAGCCGGTCAGCTGCATGTTGGCCACCAGCACGTACAGCGGTACGAAGGTGACCAGGCCGGGGATCATGAGCGTTCCCATGACCAGCAGGAAGACGGCGCGCTGTCCGCGGAACTCGAGCTTGGCCAGGGCGTATCCGAGCATCGAGCAGAAGATCAGGTTGCCCGCGGTGACGGCGAGGGCGACGGTCACGGAGTTGGCGAACATGCTCGTGAAGTCGAGCCTGCTGAACAGCTCACCGTAGTTGCTGGTCGTGGGCGCCGTGGGTATCAGTACGGGCGGCACTCTGCGGATGTCGGCCTCGGGCTTGAAGGAGCCGGACAGCATCCACAGGAACGGCGCGATCATGAGCAGCAGTGCGCCGGCGAGCGGTAGGTACAGCCAGGGCTGGCCCCAGGTCCGGCGGACGCGGCGGCGCCGCAGCACGCGGTTTGTGTCCGGGTGTGGCGTGGAGAGAGTGGAGAGGGTGCTCATGGGTCGTCAGTCCTTGTCTCGCAGCACGCGGAACTGCAGCACGGTCAGCGCCACGATGAGGACGAAGATGACGTAGCTGGCGGCCGACGCCATCTCGTAGTTGCCGTTGCCGAACTGCTTGTAGGCGTACAACGTGGCCGACAGGGTGGAGTCCAGCGGTCCTCCGTCGGTCATCACGAACGGCTCGTCGAAGAACTGCAGATAGCCGATGCCCGTGGTCACGGCGGTCAGCAGCAGGGCCGGACGCAGGAGCGGGAAGGTGACCCGCCAGAACCGCTGCCAGGCGCCGGCGCCGTCGAGTTCGGCGGCCTCCATCAGGGACTGGGGAACGGACTGCAGACCCGCCAGCATGATGATCATGACGGTGCCGAGGTTGCGCCACACCGCCATCACGATCATGACGGGCAGAGCGAAGCGGGTGTCCGCCAGCCAGGCCGGTCCGTCGATCCCGAACCAGCCCAGAACGAGGTTCACCAGGCCCGCGCGAGGTTCGAGGAGCGTCTTCCACACCACGGCGACGGCCACGATGCTGGTGATCACCGGCAGGTAGAAGCCGACCCGGAAGACGGCCCGGAAGCGCCGGATACCGCGATCCAGGGCGACCGCCGCGGCGAGCCCGGCGGCCAGCGTCAGCGGCAGGGCCACCAGGACGAACACGGCCGTGTTGCGCAGGGCCGTGAAGAACTGCTCGTCCTGGAAGAGCCGCACGTAGTTGTCGAGGCCGATGAACGACACGTTCAGCGGTGTGCGCAGGTCGGCGCTGCTGGTGTCGGTCAGGCTCATCAGCAGCGACCAGACCAACGGCAACAGCATGAAGGTCGCGAACAGCGCGAGGAAGGGCGCGGCGAGGATCCAGGCGGCCCGGGCCTGCCTGCCGCGTGCCTTGCCCCGGAGCGGGAAGTGCCGGCGTCCGGCACTCCGCTCCGGCCCCGCGGTGCTCCGCTGGTTGGTGTCGCCCCGCCCGGGGAGCGTTTTCGTGGACATGGATGTCATCCGTCCGTACGAGGGCTGCTCATGGCGGTGGCGCTCAGCGGCCGGTGCCGATGCTGGTGGCCTTGGACTGCAGCGCCTTCTGCACCTCGGCGACGGTGGCCTTGCCGAGGGCCAGCTTCTCCAGTTCGGAGTCGATGGCGTCGGCGATCTGCTGCCAGGTCGTGATGGCGGGCGGCGCCTTGCTGACCTTGAGCTGCTCGTCGAACGGCTTCATGTTCTCGTCCGCGCTCAGGTTCCCGTCCGACCACGCCTGGGGCGAAGCAGGCAGGCCGCCGGTGGCCTTGACATAGGCCGCGAGGTTGGCGGGCTCGGTCAGGAACCGGGCGAACTTCCATGACGCGTCGGGGTTCTCGGCCTCCTTGAACACCGCCAGGTCGGTGCCGCCGGCGAACCCGGCCGGTTGCTCGGAGTACGGCACCGGCATGGTCTTCCACTTGCCGTCCAGCTCCGGGGCGTCCTTGTGGAAGCTGGCACCGGCCCACGCGGCCTGCTGATAGGTGGCGATCAGCCCGTCCCGGAAGCCCTGCACGCCGTCGGACCTGTCGGTCGGCGCCAGGCCGTCCTTCGGGACGGTCGCCCAGTACTCCAGCGCCTTGGCCACCTCGGGCGTGTCGAAGGTGAACTTCCCGGTCTCGGCGTCGTAGATGTCACCCCCCTGCTGCCAGACCATCGGCACCCAGAAGACCCAGGAGTTGAAGCCCATCACCAGCCCGGCGGCATGGCGCAGCTTGGGGTTCTGCTTCCCGGCGGTGGCCTGGATGGCCTTGAGGTCCTTCAGATATCCCTCCCGGTCGCCGGCCAGGGCGCCCTTGATGCCGGCCTTCTCGGTGAGGTCGGTCCGGTAGTAGACCACTGTGGTGTCGGCGGTGAACGGGACACCGTAGGAGGTGTCCTTGTACTTGGTGGTGTCCCATTGGCCGGGGTAGAAGTCCGACGACTTGATCGACGTCGGGGTGGCCTGGAAGCCGTTCATGGCGGCCATCTCGGCCATCCAGGTGCTCCCGATCGTGGACATGTCCGGTGTGTTGCCGCCGGCTATCGCGGTGGTCAGCTTGTCGTGGGCGCCGTCCCACGGGACCGCGGTGATCTTGACGTCGACGTCCGGGTTCTCCTGCTCGAACTTCTCGGCCAGGTCCTTCAGGGCAGGTTCGATGTCGCCCATGTTCCACATGACCACCGTCCCCTTGGCCTTGCCCGCACCGATCTCGGCCGGGGCGTCCTTGGCGGGGCCGGAGTCCTCGCTCCGGCCACAGCCGGTGGCCACGAGGGCTGCCGTGACGGTGACGGACAGGACCTGGGCGGTTCTGACAGCGTGACGGGTCGATATACGCATGGGTGCGGCTCCTTGCCAGTGAGCGATACGGAAGCGAGTGGGCCGGCGAGCGGCGGAGAGCGGGAGGGCACGGGTGTTCGGCCGGGTCGGCCCGTAAGTGGGGGCCGGGTGCGAGAGAGGCATTCACGGTCGGACGCACGACGCGGATCGCGACTGGAGAGTCCGACGCGGAGTGGGGTGGCGGCCGGGCGGGGTGTGCCCGGCGCATCGATCGGTGTCCCGGATCAGGAACGCGCGAGAAGGAGGGTGCGGAGGGGCGGTGCAGCGTGAACGCAGGCGCAGCCGCCGGGAGTTGTGAGGAGGGTGAGGCGGAGAAGGTCCGCCGAGGTGTCTGGAAGACAGGGGCGGTGTGTCACGCGGGGGCGACACACCGCCCGGCCACGAAGCGCCGACGTCCGGGGCGCATCGCGGTGAGGCGCGTCAGTTCGCGCTCGGCCCTGAGGTCGAGCCACGCACCACGAGGCTGGTGGGAATGATGCGCGAGGTGGCGGCTTCCGGGGATCTGCGTACGTGGTCCAGCAGCAGACGGGCCGCCGCCTCCCCCATCTCCCGCATCGGCTGGCGGATGGTGGTCAGTGCCGGACAGGTGTACGACGCGATCTCGACGTCGTCGAACCCCACCACGGCCACGTCCCGCGGAACACGCAGGCCGGCCTCGTTCAGGGCCGCGAGCACACCCGCCGCCGAGGGGTCGTTGTGCCCGAAGACCGCGTCGAACTCCACACCGTCCTCGATCGCTTTCGCGACCGCGGCCCGGCTGGTGTCGAACAGGAAGTCGCCGCAGACGATGCTGCGCCGGTCGAGCTCGATCCCGGCCTGCGCGTAGACGTCGGCGAAGCCGCCCAGCCGTTCCTCGGTACAGCCGAACCCCTCGGGGCCCGTCACCACCAGAGGGCGACGACGGCCGATGTCCAGCAGATGGCGTGCCGCCTGTTCACCGCCCTCCCTGTTGGTGGTGGCCACGTAAGGGAAGCCAGGCCGGTGAAATCGGTCGTCTATCAGCACCATCGGCAGCCCTGCTTCGTGCAGTTCCGTGATGTAGCCCAGGGCTCCCTCGGGCTCTATCACCAGCAGACCGTCGAACGACTTGGCGGCCACCTGCAGCCCCAGTCTGCGCAGTGACTCCTCACCGCGGTTCCAGGTCAGCATGCGCAGACCGAAGCCCTCGGTCTCCAGCGTCTCGACGACCGCCTGCACGATGCCGGCCCAGGCCCAGGCCATGTCAGGGACCAGCATGCCGATCATCTGCGTCGTGCCGCGGGCGAGCCCCACGGCCCCGGCGCTCGGCACATAGCCCAGGTCCGAAATCGCCTGGCGGACCCTCAAGACGGTGTTCTCGTTGATCTCGCCCTTGCCGTTCAGCACCCGCGAGACCGTCGTCTTGCTCACTCCGGCCCGCGTGGCCACGTCGGCGATAGTGACTCCCATGTCACCTCCCTTCTCTCCCGGTAGAGGCGGAAGATGTCCTCCCGCGCCGAAGGGCCGATCGTACAGCGACCCTCGGAACCGGTACCGGAAGCGGTTCCGGAACCGGTTTCGGTACCGGTTCCGGAAGTGAAGCACCGAGAGCCCCGACGGGTCAACACATCGGAAACAAATCGCTTCGCCGGCCGGCCTCAGCCTCACCGATGCCACGGAAGGCGATGGGCAGGCACTCGACGCGATAGGCTCTGACCTGCCTGTTTGCGGCCTGAGAGGCTCCCCCCTCGCCGCTTGGGCCCAGTTCGCGAGCGCCGGCGGCGCCCCGGAAGCGCGGGCTCGTATCGGAGCAATCACGTCAGAACCGTTGACGCACTGGCCTGATCGCGCTTCATAATCGGGCACTCGCTGTCATCGATGACATAAGTCAACGATGACACCCAGTCGGCTGCGTGGACGTCGCCGTCGCTGGATTGCCACATTCGATCCGCCCGCGCCAGGGCCGCAGTCACCGCTGCGAGGACGGTCCGCGGGACAAGGAGTCACCATGAGCTCTGCACGCGTATCCCGGCCTGCCCGCATGCGGCTGATGGCGGCGGTGGCGACCGTCTGCGCCCTGTCGGCGGCCCCGCTCGCGCCCCAGGCCGTCGCCGCCGACCCGCCGCCGTACACCGAGACCTACAGACCCCAGTTCCACTTCACGCCGGAGAAGAACTGGATGAACGACCCCAACGGTCTCGTGTACTACAAGGGCGAGTACCACCTCTTCTACCAGTACAACCCGAACGGCAACTCCTGGGGCGACATGTCCTGGGGGCACGCGGTGAGCAGGGACCTCGTGCACTGGGAGGAGTTGCCGCTCGCTCTGTCGCACGACGCCGAGGAGATGGTGTTCTCCGGCAGCGCGGTCGTCGACGTGAACAACACCACCGGCTTCGGCACGAAGAAGAACCCGCCCATGGTCGCGATCTACACCAGCGCCTACAAGGACGGCGGCAAGCAGGCCCAGTCCCTCGCCTACAGCACCGACCGCGGCCGCACCTGGACCAAGTACCAGGGCAACCCCGTCATCGACATCGGCTCTGAGAACTTCCGCGACCCGAAGGTGCAGTGGTACGCGCCCACCAAGAGCTGGCTCATGACGGTCTCGCTGTCCAAAGAGCACAAGGTGCAGTTCTACTCGTCGAAGAACCTCAAGGACTGGAGCCTGCTCAGCGAGTTCGGACCCACCGGCGCGACGGGCGGAGTGTGGGAGTGCCCCGACCTGTTCCCCCTCGCCGTCGACGGGGACAAGAAGAACATCAAGTGGGTCCTGGTCGTGAACCTCAACCCCGGCGGAATCGCGGGCGGTTCCGGTTCGCAGTACTTCATCGGCGACTTCGACGGCGAGAAATTCACCGCCGAGGACAAGGGCACCTACACCCCGCCCACCGGCACCGTGATGCAGGGCTTCGAGGGTGCGGGCTTCGGTGAGTGGACGACGACCGGAACCGCCTTCGGACAGGGACCGGCCACCGGGTCCGTCGACTGGCAGGGGGCTGTCACCGGCTTCGAGGGCAAGGGCCTCGCCAACAGCTTCCACGGCGGTGACGGCGCCACCGGCATCCTCACTTCTCCCTCCTTCACCGTCGACAGCCCCTACCTGAACTTCAAGATCGGTGGCGGGCGGCATCCGCACGAAGCCGGAACCGTTCTGGGCGCGTCGCCGCCCGAGGGCACGGTCCTGGCCGACTTCGAGGGCGGCACGTACGGCGACTGGACGGCGACCGGGGACGCCTTCGGCACCGCACCGGCCGCCGGCACCCTCCCCGACCAGGGCCAGGTCTCCGGCTTCCTGGGAGACGGGCTGGTCAACACCTTCCTGAACGGGGACTCCACCACCGGCACCCTCACCTCGCCCGAGTTCACCCTCGACAAGAAGCACATCAACTTCCTCATCGGCGGCGGCAACCACCCGGCCGGCTCCGACCACCCCACCGCGATCGAGCTCCTCGTGGACGGCCAGGTCGTCCGCAGCGCCACCGGAAAGGACGCCGAAGCGCTCAACTGGGCCTCCTGGGACGTCGGCGACCTCGCGGGCAAGAAGGCACGGATCAGGATCGTCGACGACAACACCGGCGGCTGGGGCCACCTCAACGTCGACCACATCGTGCTCTCCGACACCACCGCCCCACGCGTCTCCACGGAGACCTCCGTCAACCTGATCATCGACGGCAAGGTCGTCCGCACCGCCACCGGCACCGACAGCGAGACCCTGGACTGGGCGTCCTTCGACCTGCGCCCCTACGCCGGCAAGAACGCACGCATCCAGGTCGTCGACATGAACACCGGCGGCTGGGGCCACGTCATGGCCGACCAGTTCACCACCGCCGACAAGCCGGCCAAGTCCGTCCTGCAACGGGCCGACTGGACCGACTACGGCAAGGACTACTACGCGGCCGTGTCCTGGGAGAACGCCCCGGGCGGCAAGCGCTACATGATCGGCTGGATGGACAACTGGGACTACGCCGGCTCCGTCCCCACCGCCCCCTGGCGCGGCGCACAGAGCATCCCCCGGGAAATGGCCCTGCGCACGATCGACGGCCGGACCCGACTGACCAGCAAGCCGGTGGGCAACCTGGAGTCCCTGCGGAACAAGCGCCCGGCCACGGCCTCCGGCGTCACCGTCAAGAACACCTCCAAGCCCCTGCTCAGCCGCACGGCCAAGAGCAGGACACTCGACATCGAGGCCACCTTCTCCCTCAAGGACGCCAAGCGGTTCGGCCTCAGGGTCCGCACCGGCGCGGGTGGCGAGGAGACCGTGATCGGGTACGACGCCACGACGCAGGAGCTGTATGTCGACCGCTCCCGCTCCGGCGCCGTGGACTTCCACAACCTCTTCTCCACCGGCATCGAGACCGCACCCCTCAAGCCCAAGAACGGCAAGGTCAAGCTGCGCGTCCTCGTCGACGCGTCGTCCGTCGAGGTCTTCGGCGGCAACGGCGAAGCCGTGATCACCGACCAGATCCTCCCCGACCCCTCCAGCACCGGCGTCGAGGTCTTCGCCGAGGGCGGCACCACCACCCTCGACCAGCTGCGGGCCTGGCACCTGGGATCCATCTGGAAGTGACGAACCCGCAGCTCACCGCAGCCGGCCACCGGGCAGACCGCCCGCACGCGCCCTCCCTGACCGGGTTCCCGGCCAGGGAGGGCAGCAGGTGGCGGGTTCAACGGCAATCCGGGTGGGCAGTGGGCGGATCACCGCAGGGTGCCCAGGACGGCACACCGAACGGCGCCCATCTCCACCTGGAGGAGCACAACGGGCTCGAAGAAGGTTCCGCGGCGCTGGTCTTGGAGCGGTGCGACAACGAATGACTCGTGCCATACGCGTGCCAGATCGTGCGGAGAACCACGGGGAACAGCGGGGAACCAACCGATCGTCTACGCCGCGTCTGCGTCCCGTCGCCGCAGGTCGGGCCTGAAGCAGCCCCCAGAGGCTCTGAGCTTCCCAAGTCAGTCATCATCCCGGCCGTTCGGGGGAGATACGCGCGGCCTCGGAGGCGTGTCTCACCCGGCGGGGGCATCCCTTGCTGGGACGAAAGGGAGACATGATGCCGCTCTATCTATCAAGGTTCAGCTACACGCCGGAGACGTGGGCGAGGCTCATCGGCCACCCCGAGGACCGCGCAAAGGCCGCTCAGTCGTACATCGAGTCCGTCGGCGGCAAGCTGCACGGCTTCTGGTACGCGTTCGGCACCCGCGACGGCTACAACTTGTGGGAGGCCCCCGACAACGTCTCCATGGCCGCGGTCGCCCTGGCGATCAGCGGAGGCGGCGCACTCAGCTCGTTCGAGACGGCCGTTCTCCTGAGCGTCGACGAAACCATGGATGCCCTGCGCAAAGCCGGGCAAGTCCAGTACCGGGCCCCCGGCGCGTAGCGGTCCAGGTGCGGCTTTAGCATGCCGGCTCCCGTCGGCGGCCGGGCCGCTGGCGTCGGTCCCCCGAACGCTCCCATCAGCGGCCGGGGTGTCGGTGTCGGTGTCGGTGTCGTGGATGCTGATCCAGGTTTCCCGGCGCGGGCGGCTGCGCCGGCGAACGCCTTCTGGGACTCGTGCAGGGGAAGCGGGCCTCGATCACCGCCCCGGGGCGGGCAACGGGCAATCCTGAACCTGTTGGGCGAGGACCGGCCCGTTATCACCCTGCGCGAGATCACCGACGCCACCGGACTGGCCAAGACGACCGCGCTGCGCCTGATCCAGACCCTGGAGGAGAGCGGCCTGCTGTGGTCGGACCCGGCCGACTACATCGCCCGCCCCGGCCTGTGGCGCTGGGCCTATCTGGCCCGCAGCCAATGGGAGGTGCCGCGCGAGACACGCAAGGTCATGCGTGACCTCGCCGGCCGGCTGGGCGAGACGGTCAACGTCTTCGTCGCCCGCGATCTCAGGCGAGTCTGCGTCGCCCACGAGGAGAGCCCGCACCCGCTGCGCCATGTCGTCGACATCGGTGACGAGCAGCCCCTGTGGGCGGCCGCCTCCTCCAAGGTCCTCCTGCGAGACGCCTCCGACACCCTGCTGCACCGGGTCGCGGCCTCCTCCCCGCACGGCGAGGCGTACGCGGAGGAACTGCGCACGCCAGCTCAGGAGGCGGCGGACCGCGGCTACGCGGTCAGCAGCAGCGAATGGGACGAGGGCCTGACCGCGGTCGCCACGCCACCCCCGCCGTCACCGTCGCGCCGTCCCGATCACCAGCCGCTCCAGCCGGGGCATCGCCTCCCTCTCCCTCAGCGGCCCCAGCCACCGCTTCCCCTACGAGGCCGTCGAACGGTTCGCGGCGGACCTCTCCGAAGCGGCGGGGCTCATCTCCGACCACGGGTTCAGCCACCCGCTCGGCCCCAACCGCTGAACCCGCCGGGCGCCGGCCCGTCGGCCCGTCGGTCCTGCGGTTCGGGCGGCGGGCGAAGGCATCGGCGGGCGCCGGCGCGAAGGCCCCGGACCGATCATGGTCCGGGGCCGAGCGGGTCGTTCAGGGGCAGGCTGGTCGTCAGAGGGCGGGCGGGTCGAGGGGGGTGGGCCGGCCGTCAGGGGGCGGGCACCTGGGTCCCGGATGAAGCGCCTGCTCCGACGGGTGGTCCATCAGGTGGTTCGTCCGGTGAGGAACCCTCGCCGGTGCCGGGTCACCTCATCTGTCTGCGGGCCCGTTTCACCTCGCCGTCGATGGCCCAGGCGTCGGCGACCGGGCCGAGGTGGCCCAGCTTGTCGGGGTTGATCACCGAGCGGATGGTCTGGATCTGCCCGTCCAGCACGTCGAGGGCCAGGGTGTGCAGGACCTTGCCGTCCCGGTCGCGGAAGACGGCGCCCGGTTGGCCGTTGACCTCGTGCGGCTCGCACGTCACGTCGATCCTGGCCAGCAGCGGGAAGACGGAGGCCAGCAGCCGGGCCACGTTCTCGGCACCGGCGACGGCCCTGGCCAGCTGCGGGGCCTTGCCGCCGCCGTCCCCGACCAACTGCACGTCGGCGGCCAGCAGATCCCGCAGGCCGACCACATCACCTTCGTGAAGGGCCTCGAAGAACCTCGTCGCCAACTCCTGCCGCTCCTGACGGTCCGCTTCGAACCTCGGCCGCCCGGCCTGCATGTGCCGCCGTGCCCGTACCAGAAGCTGTCGGCACGCCGCCTCCGAACGCCCCACCGCCGAGGCGATGTCATCGAACCCGAAACCGAACACCTCCCGGAGCACGAACACCGACCGCTCCAGCGGGCTGAGCCGCTCCAGCAGCAGGAGCGCCGCCATCGACACCGAGTCGGCCAGTTCGGCCGAGCGCGCCGGATCCTGGTACGGATCGCTCAGCAGGGGCTCGGGGAGCCACGGCCCGACGTACTCCTCCCGTCGCATCCGCGCCGAGCGCAGTACGTCGATCGAGATCCGCGTCACCGTGGTGGACAGAAACGCCTTGACCGAGGTGGGAAGGGTCGTCGAGCCGTCGTAGCGCAGCCACGTCTCCTGCACCGCGTCCTCGGCCTCGCTCACGCTGCCCAGGATCCGGTAGGCGATCGAGAACAGCAGGGGCCGCAGTTCCTCGAACTCCTCGACCTTGTGCACGCCGTATCCCCCTTGATGTCGACTTGATGGCGCCCTGTTCGCGCCCTGTTCGCGCCCCGTTCGCGACTCGATGGCGCCCTGATCGCGCCGTGTCGCCGTCCCCTAGTGGAACTGGCCGACCTCGTAGTCGCCGGCCGGCTGCCGGGCGATGATGTTCAGCCGGTTCGCCGTGTTCATGAAGGAGACCAGGACCGCCAGGGCGGTGAGCTGCTCCTCGTCGTAGTGCTTCGCGGCACGTGCCCAGACCTCGTCGCTCACGCCCTCGGCGGCGTCCGCGACGCGGGTGCCCTGCTCGGCCAGCTCCAGCGCGGCCCGCTCGGCCTCGGTGAAGACCGTGGCCTCCCGCCACGCCGCCACCAGGTTCAGCCGTACGGAGGTCTCGCCGGCCGCGGCGGCCTCCTTGGTGTGCATGTCGATGCAGAGGGCGCAGCCGTTGATCTGGCTCACGCGCAGGGCCACGAGTTCCTGGGTCTCGGCCGGCAGCGGTGACTCCTTGAGCGTCCTGCCCGCCGCCATGAGGTGCTTGAGTGCCTTCGCGGCGGTCGGGCTGGCGAAGTAGTTCAGTCGAGCGTCCATCTCGTTCTCCTCCGTGCTCGTCGGTGGCTACACCCCCTGGGACGAGACAGCCCGATGCCCTGTGACACGGACATGTGTGACCCACGACTCACCGGGCCCGGCTGTTCGGAGATGCCACAAGCGGGGGTGCTGCCTCGTCGCGGGGGAAGGTCGCAGGGACCCGCGCTCACCTTCGCCGACTGGGCACGCGACAACGCCCCCGCCTTCGGCGGCTGACCGCGGTCACTACCCCGTCAGGGCCCGGGCCCGCTCCGCGAGCAGGGGCAGCAGGCTCGTACGCCATGTGTCGAGGTGGATCATGCCGCTGGACATCCCGCCGTGGGCGTACTGCTCCCGGTAGACGGCCGGCGTCTCGGCCTCGGCTCGGTCGAGGGCGGTGAGTTCGTCGAACGTCGCCAGCAGCAGGGCGGTGGCCTCGTCGTACGACGGCGGGACCTCAGTGTGCGACAGGTGGGCGCGCATGGCCCGCCACAGGTGCGGATCGCCGCGCAGGCCCCACCTCTCCGGTTCGGGGTCGAAGAGGACGGCCATGGTCGCGGCCTTCGCGTCGTCAGGTGTTTCGTGTGCCACGGGGACAGTCTCGCGCAGCCTCACGAGCGGGCGGCGAGCGACGGGGGTTCACGGGTGGCCGGCAGGCGGTCGACGGCTGTTGATCAGGCGGCGGGTGGGGCCGTCAGGGTCGTGATCAGCTGGTGGGCCCGGGTTGGTCCGTTCAACAGGGACTCGACCACGGGGCCCGTGCCCGGGTCGGGTGGAAGGTCGTCCGTGGGGGTGGGGGTCGGGGCGGCCAGGTAGTGGGTGAGGGGGTGGGGGTCGGGGAGCAGGCGGACCCGGTCGCTTCCCGCCAGGGCCCGGTGGACCGCGGCGTAGTCGAGGCCGAGGGCGGTCAGGCGTTCGCCGCCCGTGTAGCGGAGGTCGGGGGTGGGGGCGTTCTCCTCCGCGAGATGCGGGTGGTGCGACGCGACCTCGTGCGTCGCGAGGACCGCCAGGAGGACGTGTTCCGTGCCGACCGTGTCGGCGCCCAGGCGGTGCGCCAGCTCGTGGGCCTCCATGTCCACCCAACGGGACGGGCGCGACGCCCAGTTGATGCCGGAGCGTTTGATGAGCCACCGCTTCCAGAAGGGCAGGTTGCGGTAGTGGTCGCGGCCGAGGAGCCGGTCGCGGGTGCCGTGCAGGAGAGGGGTCAGGCCGCCGCCCGTCGTGCCGTCCCCGGTGCCGTCGCCGCTGCCGTCGAGGCGGGCTCGTACGGCCCGGGGAGTGATACCGCAGGCGCCCAGCAGTTCCACCGCCCGGTTGTCCTCGTCCAGCAGGGCCCGGAGCAGATGAGGTGCGCCGAACTTCGCCGCGCCCTCCCGTTCCGCGTGGCGCATCGCCGCGGTCAGCGCCTTCGCCGCGGCGCCCGTGAATCGGTCGCTCCGGCCGTCGCTCTCGCCCAGCACCTCCCGCGCGTCGACGCTCGCCTCCGGGTCGTCGGCGGCGCTCCACGCCGCCTCCCGGTCCTGCCGGTGCCGCAGCACCGCCAGCAGGGCCGTCTTCGTCGCCCCCTCGCTCGCGAGTGCCTCGCGCGCGGGCCCCTTGGACGTGGTGATGCCGGCGAGCAGATGCTCGGTGCCGAGAGCGCCCCCGCTGCCCGACCGGGCGCCTCGGGCCGCCCCCAGAATGCCCACGGTGTTCCAGTCGGGCTCCTTGATCGCTTCCATCGCGGCTTCCCTCTTCTCGCTGGTCCTGACGTCCAGCCTCCCCGAGCGGGGTCCCGGCCACATCGATCCGGAGGGGGACCCCGGCGGGCCCCGGCGTGCCTCTCTGGTTACACGCCGGGCGACCCCAGGGGGGAGTTCCGGTGCGGCGTGATCCGCGGGGGCACCGGCGAGTACGGCCGGGAGCGAGTCCCCGGCGGGCACCGCCTCCACAGCGCCATCACGATCCAGCCACACCCCCTCCAAAAAACGGCGTACGTACGGGATGATTCACCCTTCAACTGCACCACCGTGGGGGGACCAATGAGCCACGACATCACGCCACCGCCCATGCCGGGATTCGGGCCGCCGATACCTCCGCAGCCGCCGAAGCCGCCGAGCGGGAACCGTACGAACCTGATCATCGTCGGCTGTGCCGTCGCCGTCGTCGCCAGTGTCATCGGCACGGGCATCGTGGTGACCAACGACGGCGACGGCTCGGCCTCGCCCGCGCCGACGGTCACCGTCACGAAGACGGTCGCGGCGGAGGACGCCGACACCACCGGCGACGACAGCACGGGCGACGGCGGCGACGACAGCGGCGACGGGACCGAGGACTCCTCCGAGGACGCGAGCGACACCGCGACCGACGACGACGGGGTCTTCGCCCTCGACGACGAGGTGGTCTACGACAGCGAGGTCGAGGTCGCGCTCTCCGGGTTCAGGCGTGGGGTGTCCAGCGAGTACGCCGTGCCCGAGCGCACGCCGTACGTCAAGTTCAGCATCAAGATCACCAACGGGTCCGACGCCACGGTCGACGCCAACGAGCTGACCGTGAACTGCGCCTACGGCGACCAGGGCAAGGAGGGCGAGGCGATCTACGACGACGGCCTCGACGGACTCCCCGACACCCGTATCCTCGCCGGACGCTCCCTCACCGTTCCGTGGGCCTGTGAGCTGCCCAAGAGCGAAACGTTCCTCCAGGTCGAGGTCTCCCCCGACTGGGACTCCGAGGAAGCGATCTTCACCGGCGACGTGAAGAAGTGAGGGACGGGCACACTTGAGGGCAGTGCGTATCGTGCGCGCAGCGCGCGCGGTGCGTCGATAGGGCACCCCCGGGAAGGATCAGATGTTCATCATCTTCGGCACCAAGGGATACCTGTACCAGCTCGCGATACTGACGCTGGTGTGCGGGCAGTGCGGGAACCCCGCCGCGCACACGCTCAGGAAGCGGGTCACGAAGTTCACGCTGTTCTTCGTGCCGCTCATCCCGCTCTCGACGAAGTACCAGACGCAGTGCACCTTCTGCGGCGCCGAGCACAAGGTCAGCGCCGAGGAGGCCGAGCGGCTCCAGGAGCAGAGCGCCGGCGCGCACGGCGGCCGGTCGTCCGGCCAGCCGCAGCAGCAGCCGTACCAGTCGTGAGACCGGCCCGGGACCGGGCACATGGTCGGACCTCACCCAGCCCACCCACCACGCCCCCGGCCCCGCGCTGAAGGCCACCGTCTCAGCCGTGGGCCGGCGGGCCCGAGTCGGAGGACTCCCGGGGGCGGCGGGGCAGGCGGGGGGAGGTGGGGTGCAGGGGCGGGGGCGTCATCCAGGAGGCCGCGGCCGAGGCGGCGGCGACGAGGATGCTGATGTGTTCGGCGAAGTCGGGGCCCGGCAGAGGCAGCTCGAAGTCGGGATTGTCGACGTAGCCGAGGGCGACGGCGCCGGGGACGTAGTGCATGACGGCGTCGACCAGTTCCGTGCGGCGGGGCGGGGCGGCGCGGTCGAGGTGGGTGAGGGCGCGCAGGACGGTGGGGAAACTGGCGTCGTACGCGGTGGGGATGCCCGGGTCCGGGACGGCCGTCAGGGGTTCGGGGGCCGGGCGGGTGGCGATGTTCGTCTGGCCGCGCCACCAGGCCGCCGCGTCCGTGTCGCCCAGGATCAGATGGTGGAGGTAGAGGCAGTACGAGGCGAGGTCGTCACCGGCGCCGGCCGCGTACTGCCACCAGGAGCGGGCGCTGTCGCCCGCGTCGGCGAGCTGGAGGATGCAGCCGAGGACGCGCGCGCCCGGCGGCTCCGGCAGATGCTCGGTCACGAAGTCCTGGAGGGCCCGGAGGGTGGTGTGGGTCAGGACCGTCTCGCAGAGGGTGCGCAGATCGCGGGCCGCCATGGTGCTCGTACGGTCGTCGTGCGGACCGGGGAACGGCAGCAGGGCGTCGGGACGCCGGACGCCGGGGACGACGTCGTGCGGCGCGTGCGGCTCCTCCAGGAGCAGGGCTCGGGCGAGGAGGGCGTCCATCGGGGACGTCGGGGGCGTCGGAAATATCGGGGTGGGCATCATTCCGGGGTCTCTCCCAGGGCGTTCTGGGGGTGGAGAGCTGCGCTCAGCGTCTTGCGGGCGTAGCGGTCGGCCGTGTGGACCGAGGCGATCGGGACGCCCAGGACGTCGGCCACGGCCGCGTGGTCCATGCCGCGCAGATACGTGAGGACCATGACGTCCAGCTGATGGGCGGGCAGCCGGCTGATGGTCCTGAAGAGGGACATCGACTCCTCGATCTGCGCGAACCGTGCCGCCGGCGTCGACAGCAGGCTCAGGGCGACGGTGTCGAAGGCGGTACGGGCGAGCTCGGGGTGGCCGTCCGCGTGGCGGGCCCGGGCCATGACGCTCCCGCGCAGCACCGACCACGCGAACGGCACCACGTCGGAACTGGCCAGCGCCTCGTCCCAGCGGAACCACAGCACGTCGAACGTCTCCGAGACCGCCTCACGGGCCTCGTCCTCGCCCACGAAGAGCCGGGCGTAGGCGAGATAGGCGGCGCGGTTGAGTTCGGTGAACGCGCGGTGCTCCAGCGGGGGGACGGCCGGGCCGCCCGACAGCACCGCGCCGGGGCCGGGCGGACGGTTCGGGCGCTGCTGGTCCCGGCGGCTCTGGATGCAGCCGTCTATCCAGTCCGGCTTCTTCCGCGCCTCCAGCGCGGCGGCCGTCCACAGCCGCCGCATCGGCCAGGCCGGCAGGTCGAGGACGTCCAGCAGACCGTGGGTGATCTCCCAGCGCGGGTAACGGCCCGCGCCGCGCAGCAGTTCGGAGATCTTCGACTTGGCCCAGCCCGACCGGTCGCTCAGCTCGCTGATCGTCAGACCGCTGGCCAGGAACCGGATCCGCAGGGGCTCCAGCCAGGCCCGGTGCGCCCGGCCCACGCCCTCCGCTATCGGACCCAGCTTCCGGCCCCGTTTGCCCGCCGGCGCGCCCCCTCCGGGCCGCCGCGACAGGGACGGCGGGGTCACCCGAGGCGCTCCTCGTCACCCGGTGCGCGCAGGGGGTCGCCGTTCGGCACGGGCACCCGTGCCGTGGCGGTGGTCATCGACGTCACGACCTGTTCCGCGCTCACGACGAGCGCGGGGACCGCGGCGGCGGCCGCGGCCGTCTCCCCGACGGCGACGAGCACCACGCTCCACCCGAGGACCGTCAACAACACGATGACGGATAAGACTTGCCTTCTGGACATCGGTACCTTCCGAGACATACGTACGTCCGAGAGGCCCCCTCGGCGGTGCCGGCGCGTCATCGGGGAGCCGGACGTCAGCATGCTGGGCCCGCCGCCCCTGACGCCACGGCATCCGGGAATCGCGGAACAATGCGGCAGCCGTACGACAGCGCGCAAGGTACCGCCCCCCAGCGCACATCAGCCGCGAAACGCGTGGCAGTACAGGCTTTCGGGGCGAAGTTCCCCCATTTCCGGGTGCCCGGACCGACGGCCCGCATGATGGAGACCACAGGCGCCCCGAGCGCCGGGACCTTCCCGTCCGGGAAGCCGTGCCCCTCGTGCCGATGAAGAGGGGGACGCCCCGCTCCCGCTCCGTCCGGCCAGGACGGGCGGGAGCGGAGGGGTCGTCGGCCGTGGCCCGAGGGCCGTGAGCCGTGGGCCGTGGGCCGTGGGCCGTCAGGAGACGGGTATCGGCGGGGTGTAGAGGGCTCGGTCGCCTCGCGACGTGATCCACAGGGTCAGGGTCGCCGTCGCCGAGGCCGCGGCGAGGAGGGTCATCGCCGTTGCCGGGGTGGTGAGTTGGGCAAGGCTGCCCGCCAGCGTCGCGCTCAGGCCCTGCCAGGTGAGCATGCCCGCCGAGTGCAACCCCAGGGCGTGGCCGGTGAGTTCGGGTGGGGTCAGGGTCAGGAGGTGGCGCTGCTGGACCAGGCTCGCGCCGAAGCCGACGGAGGCGAGGGTCGCGCAGGTGGCGGCGACGAGGGTCGGCGGGTGGAGGGCGAACAGCAGGTACGGCGTCGCCAGGAGCAGGAGCAGCGGGGTGGCCAGGCGGTCGCGTGTCCGGGGCGGGAGCAGGCGGCCCACGGTCACGTCGCCGACGAGCATGCCGAGCGCCGCGCACGCGAAGAGGAGGCCCGCGCGGTCGGGTGCGTACGCGACGAACAGTGACTCGCAGCCGACGACGAGGCCGTTGGGGATCCACAGGCCCAGAAGGAGGCGGCGGCGTGGGGCGGACGACCACAGGAGGGCGTTGGTGCGCCAGGTCTCGGTGACGGACGGGCGGCCGGCGGCGCGTGGGGCGCGGCGGCTCAGACCGAGCGCGGTG
The DNA here is from genome assembly GCF_014930365.1 of Streptomyces caniscabiei. Lineage (GTDB taxonomy): Bacteria > Actinomycetota > Actinomycetes > Streptomycetales > Streptomycetaceae > Streptomyces > Streptomyces caniscabiei. Next base: position 36,474 of record NZ_JABXWI010000012.1, read on the forward strand.
CACAGGGCCGCCGCCGCGTACAGGGCCGCCGAGACCAGCAGCGTGACCGCCGGGGAGAGGAGGGCCACCAGGGCGCCGCCCGTCGCGTATCCGGCGATCTGTGTCAGGCCGTGCAGCATGTTGAACAGCGAGCGGCCCAGCGGGTAGCCCTCGCCGGGGAGGATCTCGTTCAGCAGGCCCCAGCGGACTCCCCCGCCGAGGGAGGCGACCAGGCCCTGGGCCGCGATCACGGCGAAGACCGTCCACAGGGGCAGGGCGGGCAGCGACAGCACCGCCGTGCTCGTCGCGAAGACCACGGCCAGGCCCGTCAGCGTCGCCCTCGGGGGCAGCCGGTCCGCCGCCGAGAGCAGGGTCGTCGCGCCGACCACCTGGGCGAGGGACGGGCCGAACATGCTGAGGGCGGACAGGAGGGGGGAGCCGGTCGCCTCGTAGACGGAGGTGCCGAGGGCAAGTCCGCCGATCGTGGAGGCCGCGACCTGGAGCGAGGAGGAGACGAAGAGAGGGGTGAACTCCCTGGTACGGAAGAGGGATCGATAGCCGCGCATGGAGAACGAGCCTGAGGGGGCGTCGCTCGTCTCCCGTAATGTTTCGCGCACACGCGAAAGGTCGGTCCGGGCCCGGATGGTGGTGCGGGAGACGGAGCGGTGGGGTCGCAATCGTCGGATCCCGGGGGTGACGCATGGGCTGGTGGCAGGTCAACGCCGACACCCTCGCCGGCAGCCGGTTCGTCGTCTCGCCGCTGGCGGAGACGTTCGCGAGTCTGAAGATGCTGCACGCCGGGACGGGCACGCACCCCGGGGAGCAGACCTGGCTACGGGTCCATCTCCCGGCCTACCGCGCCGCGTTGGCGGCCGACCCGCTCACCGCCCTGCTGATCCGCGCCGGGCTCGGCCAGGAGTGGATCGCCGACTTCCTCACCCCCACCCCGCGCGAGCACGAGACCTTCGCCACCGAGATCGCCCGGGTCCGGGGCGCCGACCCGGCCGCCGCCCGCGCCCATCTCACCGTCTCCCTGCGCGGCCCGCTGCCCGCCGCCCTGCGCCGGGACGACCTGCCCGACCGTGCGGCCGACCTCCTCACCCAGGTGTGGGAGGAGGCCGTACGGCCGTACTGGGAGCGGCGGCGGCGCGTACTGGAGGCCGATGTGCTCGCCCGGACCGCGCGGTTGGGGCAGGGCGGCTGGGCGGCCGTGCTGGACGCGATGCGACCGGGGATGCGGTGGCTCGGCGAGAACCGGCTCCAGGTCAATCTGCACGAGTACCCGCCGCGCGAGATCTCCGGGGCACGGCTGCTCTTCGTGCCGGTCACGCCCCAGCGCACGGGGTGGGTGGCGTGGGAGGAGCGCGAGCGGTACGCCGTGGTCTACCCGTGCTCGGGCGTCCTCTCCGACCCCGGGATCGCCCCCGTCGTCCCCTCGCCCCTCTCCCCCCTCCTCGGCGAGGCCCGCTTGCGGGTGCTCGTGCTTCTCGACTCGCCCATGAGCACCACTCAGCTCTGCGCCCTCACCGGGCAGGGGCTCGGGTCCGTCGGGCGGCATCTGAAGGTGTTGCTGGACGCCGGTCTCGTGCGGCGCGGGCGGGCCGGGCGCTCGGTGCTGTACGTGCGCACGGCGGCCGGAGAGGTGCTCCTCCAGGCCGGCCGGGGGGGGCGTGAACCCGCCCGGAGGGGGCGTGCGGTACCGGAGATAGCATCCGTTTATGACTACTGACAACGCCACCCCCTCCGTCCTGGACGTGCAGATCGACGCCCTCAAGGGCGGCCCCGCGAACCTCGCCCAGTACGCCGGCCAGGCCGTCCTCGTCGTGAACGTGGCCTCCAAGTGCGGCCTCACCCCCCAGTACACGGGCCTTGAGGCGCTCCAGGCCCGCTACGCCGCGCAGGGCTTCACCGTGCTCGGCGTGCCGTGCAACCAGTTCCTCGGGCAGGAGCCCGGCTCGGCCGAGGAGATCGCGGAGTTCTGCTCGGCGACGTACGGCGTCACCTTCCCGATGACCGAGAAGGTCGAGGTCAACGGAGAGGGCCGGCACGCCCTGTACGAGCGGCTCGTGGACCACGCGGACGGCGAGGGCCACACCGGTGACATCCGCTGGAACTTCGAGAAGTTCCTGATCGGCCGCGACGGCTCGGTCGTCGCGCGCTTCTCGCCGCAGACCGAGCCCGAGTCGGCGGAGCTGGTGGCCGCCGTGGAGAAGGCCCTCGGCTGACGCCCGCGAGGGCATGTCGACTCCAGGGCCGCCGTTGACCTTGCCCCTGGGGCAAGGGGCAGCGTCCCTCTCGCCGGGCGGAGGGCGCCCGGTGACGGAGGATGCACCAATGACCCCCATGGACAGGGACGACCTGCTCACCATCGGCGCCTTCGCCGCCCGTGCGCGGCTGTCGGCGAAGGCGCTGCGGCTGTACGACCGGCTGGGACTGCTCCCTCCGGCGTACGTCGACGAGGTGAACGGCTACCGGTACTACCGGGCCGAGCAGGTCGAACGTGCCCGGACGGTGGCGCTGCTGCGGCAGCTCGACATGCCTCTCGCGCGGATCGCCGAGATCGTGGGCCTCGTCGAGCGGGACGGCACGCGGGCCGCCGAACGGCTGGCCGGGTACTGGGCCGGGGCCGAGGAGCGGTTCGCGTCCCAGCGGACCCTGGTCGCCTACCTCCGTGGACGGTTGTCGGAAACGGAGTCGGACATGGCGGAGACGTACGGGACTTTCACGGTGGAAACGGTCGACATCGCCCCACAGGTGGTGCTGACCGAGTCACGGCACACCCTCGCGGACGAACTGCCCGCGTGGATCGGGGCGTCGCTCGGACGGCTGGAGAAGGGCGCGGCGGCCTGCGGCGGCGGCGTCGGGGCGCCGTTCGTGGTGTACCACTCCGAGGTGTCGATGGAGAGCGACGGGCCCGCGGAGTCGTGTGTGCCGGTGGCCGACGAGGGCGCCGCGCGCGCCTGGGCCGCCGCACACGGGCGGGCCTGGGAGACCGGGGTGCGCGTGGAGCCGGCGGCGCGCCTCGCGTACACCCGGATCAGCAAGGCCCAGGTGGCGCATCCGCAGATCCTGGCGGCGTTCGAGGCGGTCGAGCGGTGGATCGCCGCGCGGGGGCTGCGGGTCACCGGCCCGTGCCGTGAGATCTACTTCGCGGACTGGGCGGCGGCGGGCCCCGAGGACCCGGTGTGCGACGTGGCGTTCCCGGTCGCATCCTGAGCCGTGTAGCAGCCGTGTAGCAGCCGAGCAGTAGCCGCGCGGTAGCGGTGCAGTAGCCGTGCAGTAGTCACATCCTGAGCCGTGCAGTACCGGTACGGCCGAGGGCTTTCCCTACGGCCGTACCGGATCGAGCAGGTCCTGTCGGCCAACTGTCAGCGGGTGGTTAGCGTCTACACCGACAAACGCACACCACCCGCCCGCCCGAGTCGAACGGAACGGAAGAGCCGCAGTGGCCTTTGCCGAGCTGACCCCACGACGACCCGTCTCGCGTGCCGACGGGCCGTCGCCGTCGCGCGAGCCGTGGCGGGAACGCCACCGGGTGCCGCTCACGGCCGCCCTGTGCGCCCTGCCGCTGTACTTCGTGTGGTGGGCGGTCTTCGCGACCGGCGGCGGCGATCTGGCGGCCCAGGTGGCGTGGGCGGAGTTCGCGAAGACGTACCCGGACTCCGCGGTCAACCTGTTCTGGTACGGGGGACTGCACGCGGCGAACTACAGCGTGCTCTCGCCGTATCTGATGGCGGCGTGCGGGGTCGTCCCCGTGACGCTGGTGTCGGGGCTCGCGTCCTCCTGGCTGGCCGGCGAGGTCGTCACCCGGACGGGCGTACGCGCGCCGGTGCCGGTCGCGCTGGCGGCGACGTTCTCGCTGTGGTGCCAGGTGGTGTCCGGCCGCTCCACGTTCATGCTGGGCACGGCCTTCGCGATGGGCGCCCTGCTGGCGGTGGTGAGCGGGCGTACCGGGCGGCACATCGCGGTGGCGGCGGTGTGCGCGACGCTGTCCACGTTGGGGAGCCCCGTCTCCGGGCTGTTCCTCCTCGTGGTCGGCGCCGCGTATCTGCTGTGCCGTGAGTGGGGCCGGGCGGCGGCGCTGCTCGTGCCGCCGGTGACCGTCGTCGCCGTGACCACGCTGCTGTTCCCCTTCGAGGGCGAGCAGCCGATGGCCTTCAGCCGGATATGGCCGCCGGTCGTGCTGTGCGCGGCGGTGGTGCTGGTCGCGCCGAGCGCCTGGCGGGTGCTGCGCCTGAGCGCCGCGATCTACGCGCTCGGCGTGGTCCTCTGCTATCTGATCCCGACCCCCATCGGCACCAACGTCGAACGTCTCCTGGAACTGGCGGGACCGGCGGCCGCGCTGGCGATCTGCCTCCACCGGGGCGAGTCGCGCACGGCCGACGACGGCCGTCTGCCCCTGTCCTGGTTCACGCCCCGGCGGCGGACGGTGGCCGGCGCGGTGGCCCTGGTCCTCTCGGTGACCTGGCTGACCGGCAAGACGACCGCCGACATCGTCACCAACACCAAGGTGCCCGAGTGGGCCGTGAAGACCGACGGTGTGGTGAAGGAGCTGAAGCGGCTGGGGGCCTGGAAGACCCGCGTCGAGGTGGTGCCGGCCCGCGACCACCGTGAGGCCGCCATCCTCGCGCCGTACATCAACATGGCGCGAGGCTGGAACCGGCAGGCCGACGTCGAGCGCGGCCGCCTCTTCTACGAGGGTCACGGCGGGACCGAGGTGCCCGAGGGGGCGTTCACCCCGGCCGCGTACAAGGCGTGGCTGTCGCAGTGGGCCGTCGGTTTCGTCGTCCTCGTCAACGGCGAGCCGGACGGGCCCGCCGAGCTCGAACACGCGCTGGTGACCAGCGGGCCGGACTATCTGGAGCCGGTCTGGCAGGACGCCAACTGGAAGATCTACCGGGTGAAGAACGCGACACCGCTGGTCGACCGGCCGGCCACCGTGGTCAGCGCGGACGGGGCCAACCTCGTGGTCCACATGCCGAAGGCGGGCGAGATCACCGTCCGTGTCGCCTACTCCCCCTGGCTCTGGGCCGACAACGGCTGCCTCACCGCCGACCGCGAGTCCGACGGCGCCCTCACCGAGTTCACCCGCCTCACGGTCCACGAGCCGGGCGACGTCCGGATCAGCTCCCAGTACGGCGGGCCGTCCCGGACGACGACCCTGGAGTGCGAGAAGGAGGCCGACGAGAAGGCGGGGCTGGAGGGCGGGGAGCAGTAGCGGGCGGGGAGCAGTAGCGGGCGGGGGCGAGCAGCGGAGAGGCGCCCACTCGTACGAAGGCGCCCCTTCCGTCCAGGTGACGGAAGGGGCGCCTCGGGTTCGGGGCGGTCGGCTTCGCGACCGGCCGCCGGTCGGCTCACGCGGGTCAGCTCACGCGGGTCAGCCTCGTGAGGAAGTCGGGCTCGGTGAGGGGCTTCTGGAGGGCCACGGGGACCTCTACGCCCTCGCCCGCGCCGTCGCCGACGATCAGCTTGCCGACCTCGGTGCCGGCCTTGCCCTCGTGCGGGATGGCCGCGCTCGCGTCGAGTTCGAGCTTGACGGTCTTGCCCGCCCAGCCGACCGCCGTGACGTTCTTCGTGGCCACGACCGGGGTCCGGCCGCCGAGCCCGTCGTCGACGTAGCCGACGACATCGCCCTTCTTCAGGATCGTGTCGGAGGTCACCGCGTCCTGGGCGGCGATCATCGCCGTCTTGCTGACCGCGTTGACGGTGTCGATGATCGGCGGGGTGTGCTGGCCGAGGATCGCGCCGACGACGATCGCCGTCTCATCGCCGACCTCCTTCGTTCCCGCGAAGAGCAGGTTGCCGCCGGCGGCCGTGGTGGACCCGGTCTTGATGCCGATGGCGTTGTTGTAGGGGACGAGACGGTTGAAGTTGTCCCACTTGGCGCCCGAGGGGTCGTACCAGACGGGCAGCCTGGTGATGTCGGTGAGCGCCTTCATCTTCACCAGCTCGTTGCCGAGCTTGACCTGGTCCTCGGCGGTGGAGACGGTCGTCTCCTTCAGCCCGGACGGGTCGGTGTACGTCGTGTTCTTCATCCCGAGGTCCTTGGCGGCGGCGTTCATCTTCTTGACGAAGGCCGCCTCGGAACCGTTGCCGTCCCAGCGGGCGAGGAGACGCGCGATGTTGTTCGCGGACGGAATCATGATGGCCGCGATCGCGTCGTACTGGGAGAGCTTGTCGCCCTCCTTGACGGTGTTGAGCGTGGACTCGCCGTCCTTGTCGTAGCCGCCCTCGGTCTCCGCCTTCGCGTCGACCGGGATGGTCTCGCCCTTCTCGCCCGGCTTCATCGGGTGTTCCTTGAGGATGACGTACGCGGTCATCGCCTTGGCGACGGAGCCGATGGCGACGGGCTTCTGCTCGCCGAAGCTGTCCATCGTGCCGATGCCGTTGAGGTCCATCCAGCCCTGGCCCTCGTCGGGCCACGGGAGGGAGACCTTGTCGCCCTCGAACGCGTATGTCGCGTCGGTGGTGAGGGCGAGGGTGGGGGTGGGGAGCGGGCGTACGGCCTGTACGACCGCAAACACGATCACCAGCAGGATGACCAGCGGGGTCCAGATCTTGACCTTGCGGATGACCGTCCGGACCGGGGTCTGGCGCGGCGGGGGCGTGTTCGTCAGCTCCGCCAGCAGGTCCAGCGGCGGCTTCGGAGGCAGGGGCTGCTGCGTCGTGCGCTCCGGGCCGACCTGCGGGAGGGCGCGTGTGGCCTCGGCCGGGGTGAGGGACGGCGCCGGGCGCTCCGCGGCGCGGCTGGGTGTCGTGGTCTGGACCAGCGGCTTCAGGGCGACGAACTTGCTGGTGCGCTCGGCCGGGGGCACCGCTTCGTCCACGCCGACGCCTCCGTGGGCGCCCTCGTCGCGGAGGGTCTCCTCCTCGGGGTCGGCGCCGGTGGGGGTGGCGTCGTGGACGGGGCGGTCGTCGGTCTCGGCGGGCCCGGCGTCCTCGGGGGCGCCGGGCTTGCGGGGCTCGGCGTCCTGGGGGGCGGGGTCGGCCTTGGCGGGCGCCGCGTCCCTGGGAACGGCGTCGCCCAGCTTGAGCATGGTGGTGGGCTGGTCGACGGCGGGGGGCCGGGGGGCCCGGAAGATGGCGGTCGGCTGATCCACAGCCACGTCGGCTCCGCCATCCGCCCCGACGCCCCCACCCGCCCCACCCGTGCGGCTTTCGTCGTCATCTGCGGGTGGCCCCTGTGGGGCGTCCTCACCGTCGGCGACTGCGGGTCCGTCGTCGGCGACCGCGCGCCCGTCGTGGACGACCGCCGGTCCGTCGTGGGCGCTTGCGCGGCCACCAGTGGGTTCGTGGTCGGCGGTGGGCTCGTGGGCGTCAGCGGGGTCGTGGTCGGCTGCGACCTCGCGGTCGGTGACGGGCGCACCGTCGGTCGCGGGCTGGCGGTCGGCGGTGGGCTCGCGGTCGGTCGCGGGCACGCGGTCGGTGGCGGGCTCGCTGTCGGTGGCGGGCTCGCGGTCGGTCGCGGACCCACGGTCGGTAGCGGACCCACGGGCGGCGGTGGACTCGCGGTCGGTAGCGGACCCACGGGCGGTGGCGGGCTCGCGGTCGGTAGCGGACCCACGGGCGGTGGCGGGCTCGCGGTCGGTGGCGGGCTCGCGGTCGGTGGCGGGCTCGCGGTCGGTGGCGGGCTCGCGTGGGGAG
>NZ_JABXWI010000012.1:44191-46945 GCF_014930365.1 Streptomyces caniscabiei
GGGTCATGGTGAGGACGCGTGTGTCGCCGCCGCTCTCGCCGTCACCGGCGGGTCCACGTCCGCCGCCGCCCTCGCGGCCGTCGGCGGGCTCATGGGCGGCGCCAGATGCACCATCGGTGGCGGACTCGTGGGCGGCAGCGGGCACGCGGTCGGTGGCGGGCTCGCGGTCGGTGGCGGGCTCGCGTGGGGTCATGGTGAGGACGCGTGTGTCGCCGCCGCTCTCGCCGTCACCGGCGGGTCCACGTCCGCCGCCGCCCTCGCGGCCGTCGGCGGGCTCATGGGCGGCGGCAGGTGCACCATCGGTGGCGGGCTCGTGGGCGCCAGCGGGTGTGCGCGTGGCGCTGCCGCTCTCGCGGTCGCCGGCAGGTTCGCGTGCCTCGCCGCCCTCGCGGTCGCCCGTGGGCTCGCGTCCGTCGCCGGTTTCACTCGCGTCTCCGGCGGCTTCACCTGCCCCGCCGTCGGATTCGCGCGTGTCGTCGGCAGCCTCACGTACCCCGTCGCCGGAATCGCCCGCATCTCCGGTGGCCTCGCGTGCCCCGTGGCCGGAATCGCGCGCGGCCCCGGCAGCCTCACGTACCCCGTCGCCCGGTTCGTCTGCGCCGCCGTCGGCTACGGGCTCTTCGCCACCGGTCTCGCGGACGCCGTCCGTCTCGCGTGTGCCGTCGTCCGGTTCGCGGGTGGCATCGGCGGAGTGTGGTTCGTCGGTGGTGGGGTCGGTTGCCTCGTCCGCGGACGTCGTCTCTTCGTCAGCGGGATCGGCCGTCGTCGCCTCGCCGCCCGCGGCGGCCTCGGGAGCCGGGGACTTCGCGGCGTCGTCCTCCTCGGCCGTTCCTCCGTCGGCCGTGGGTGCGGCATCGCGCCCGGCCTCGGGCCGTCGTGCCGCTGCGGCGGCGTCACCGTGCTCGGGACCGTCCCCGGCCCCCGACTCCGTGGCCGTTGACTCGGCCGCGTCCCGTCGGCCGCCCTCCGCCTCCTCCAGGAGTGCCCGGCGGGAGAAGACCGCCGTCGCCTGGTCCGGCTTCGGGGTGGACGGCCGGGACATCGCGAGGCGTGGGTCCGGGGAGGGGGCGGCGGAGCCTGCGGACTGGCCCGGCACCGAGCCCCCGGGGTCCGGAACCGCTCGCTCGTTCCCCGGCGTCGACTCCGTCGACGACTCGTACCGCTTCGACCTGTCGGGGGACGTGCCCGCCACCGATGCCTCCTCCCGCGCGCCGCCCGTCCTAGGGGCGCGCGCCCAACCGAACCGTGCCGTGAACCCGTGAATCCGCGAATCCGTGAATCCGTGAATCCGTGAAAACCCGCCGCCCGGACACTAGTCACCGGCGCGCCACCGCGCCGCGCCGCTGTCCGAACCATGTACCAGTGTCCTGTGTGCGGGCTTAACCCCTCCGGTAGACGAGAACGACATACCTACCGGTTCCACTACATTTCGGTCACGCACTCTCGACAGACCAATGTGAGAGGGGTCACCCTGTCATTCATCCACGCGGGGAGGCATGGATGGGCAGGAGCCGCAGAAGTATTCCGGAAGAGCTTCTACTGCTGGCGCTGGACCCGGCCACGGGTACCACCGCACAGCCGCAGTCGCTCGACCTCGGTCTGGCCGGAGCGCAGCTAGTGGAGCTGGCGCTGGCCGGACGGATAGCCCCAGACGGGGATCGTATCGCCGTGGTGTCCCCACGGCCGACTGGAGATCCGACACTGGACTGCGCGTTGGAGTTGCTGCGAAGGCGTGGCGCTCCCGTACGGGCGGTCCACTGGATAGGCGGGCCGCGTCTCGGGCTCCGCCAGACCTACCTCTCGCATCTGGAGCGGTGCGGCATGGTGCATGCCGTGGCGGGCCAGATGTGCGGAGTGCTGCCGACGACTCGCTACCAGGCGAGTCAGACCGAGATCAGCCGGGAGATCCGAGCCCGGCTGGATTCCGCGATCCGCACCGGCGTACCGCCGGACCCGCGGACCGCGGCGCTCGCCGCCCTGGCGCACGCGGTCGGCCTCGGCAAGCACCTGTATCCGGGGAACGAGGGACGCTCGTCCCGTTCCCGGCTGCGGGACCTGATCCGGCACGACCCCATGGGTGGCCTGGTGGCCCACGCCGTCATGGACGTGCAGAACGGCGTGGCCGCACAGCCGCGCCGCAGCCCGGCACCGACCGGCCGTCAGGCCGCGCCCGGCGCCAGGCCGCCCGCACCGGAGCCCGCACGCGGCCTTCCGATGCAGCCACGCCGTGGCCCGATGGCCCGCGTGGTGGCGCACTGAGCACCACCCGATCCATCAGATCCATCAGATCCATCAGATCCACCCGATCCACCCGATCCACCAGATTTATTTGATCCACCAGATCAGCCTGAAGCAGCTCGATTCACCTGGAGCACTGGAGCACCTGACGCACGCGAAGACGCGCTGACGCACCGAGGTGCGTGTGGGAGCCGGACCCCGGAGCCGCGGGTCCGATCCCACCGCACCACGTGCTCCGCGCGCCACGGACCACGCACACGCACCGGCACCCCGCGTGATCCGCTTCGCTCGCATCCCGCTTCATCCCGCTCCATCGTGCTCCGGTCCGCTTCGGCTCGCTTCGCGACGCACCACTTGCATCGCCGGCACCGGACCGCTCGCAGGGACCCCAGAACCCGTCCGGGAGCCGCCGGTTCGCGCCCGCCACCGGACGCCGGATCAGCATCCCGGCGCGCGCCCGGCGCGCGCCCTACGTACGCCCTACGTCCGCCCGTCGCGCAGCCGTTCCGGCGAACA
>NZ_JABXWI010000012.1:47043-298037 GCF_014930365.1 Streptomyces caniscabiei
CGCGCCCGCCACCGGACGCCGGATCAGCATCCCGGCGCGCGCCCGGCGCGCGCCCTACGTACGCCCTACGTCCGCCCGTCGCGCAGCCGTTCCGGCGAACATCCGGCGGGGATCCCTCCACGGCGGGAAAACACCGGCGCAAACGGCGCGTGCACAGCGCATATCCGCTGTTTTCCAGCGGTACTCAGCACCTTGGTGGCAATCTGCTCAGCAGCAGATACGCAAAGTAGAGGCACGCAGCCGGAGGTGCACGTCCCGTGGCGTCCAATGTCAATCCCACCGTCAGGCGACGCCGGTTGGGCCAGGAGCTGCGTCGGCTCCGCGAGCTCAAGGGCATGACCGCCGAAGAGGTCGCCGAGCGGCTGCTGGTCTCCCAGTCGAAGATCAGCCGCCTGGAGAACGGCCGCCGCTCCATCAGTCAGCGCGACGTCCGCGACCTCTGCGGGGTCTACGAGGTCGAGGACCAGAGAGTCGTCGACTCCCTGATGCAGATGGCCAAGGACTCCCGTCAGCAGGGCTGGTGGCACGCGTTCGGGGACGTACCGTACAGCGTCTACATCGGCCTGGAGACCGACGCGGAGTCGCTGCGGGTCTACGACCCCCAGGTCGTCCCCGGGCTGCTGCAGAGCCGCCCGTACGCCGAGGCCATCATCAGGGGCGCGCTGCCGGAGACGTCGACGACGGAGATCGACAAGCGCGTGGAGGTGCGCATACGGCGCCAGGACCGGGTCACCACCGACACCAACCCGCTGCGGCTGTGGACGGTGTTGGACGAGGCGGCCCTGCGCCGGGTGGTGGGATCCCGGTCGGTGATGCGTGAACAGCTGGAGCACCTCATCGAGTTGTCCCAGGTCCCGCATGTCACGGTGCAGGTACTGCCGTTCGAGGTCGGAGCCCATCCGGGCATCAACGGCCAGTACGCCATCCTGGAGTTCGTCGACGCGGCCGATTCGAGTGTCGTGTACATCGAAGGGGTCACCAGCGACCTCTACCTGGAGAAGCCGCACGACGTACAGAAGTACACCGTCATGTACGAGCATCTGCGGGCGCAGGCGCTGAACGTGGAGCAGTCGCGGCAGTTCATCGAGAACGTCGCGAAGGAATACGCGCGCTGACGTTGCGCACAGCGGCGAACTCCCGGACAGGGCCTCGCTTCTCGACCCTCGGGGCGATTCCAGACGCCCTGGAGAACTCCTGAACGAGGAAGCGCCGGAAGATACACCCTCCACATGCTTCAACGGAAGACCATATTGGAATATGCCACCCGCACGAGTGAATAGTCGCTTCGTCTGCCGATGCTGACGAGTAGCGTCGATCACGCCAGGAGGTCAGCAGTCTTGGCGCAAACCGAACCGCGGGTTCCGTAGGGAACCCGCGGCGCGGCGACAGCAACTCAGTGACGAACCAGCACCGGAGCAGAAATGGCAATTCAGCAAGGCGCCACGGACAGGTGGGTCAAGTCCTCCTACTCCCAGGGAAACGGCGCGTGCGTCGAGATCAAGTCCCCCGTCCTGTCGGCCATGGCGGTCCGGGACTCCAAGGTCACCGACGGTCCCACCCTGGCGTTCCCCGCCGACGCGTGGAACACCTTCGTCTCCTCGGTCAAGGCCTGACGTACGGTTCCGGCCCTCGATCGAGCGCCTGAACGACAACCGCACAAGCACCACCGAAAGAGCCCTCTCGACCGGCCCGCCGTCCTGGCCGAGGGGGCTCGGCCTTTGACCGGACGCGGCCGAGGGGCCCGTCTAGCGCAGCCGGTCCACGTACCGGTCCGTTCCCGGCACCGTGGGGACGAACGGGGCCAGCAACTCCAGCCTCCCCAGCCCGCCTTCGGCGATCGCCTCCCCGAGTCCGCCGAAGGTCGCCTCCCAGCAGTCGCGTGGGTCGGCCTCCAGGAACCAGAGGAGGGTGAGGCGGGTGTCGACGCCCTCGACCTGCTTCACGTACGACATCCGGTCGAGGGGCAGCGGAGTGGGCCGGAAGACCGTGACCATCGCGGCCGGTGAGCCGGCGAGCCGCTTCGGGAGCTGGCGGGCCCGCAGCCACTCCAGCAACTCCGTCCGCTCCTCCGGCCCTTCGGCGTCGACGACCTGGAGCACGAGGCCCGCGTACGGGTGGTCGAGGGCGTGGACGTCACGCGGCCCGGCGGCGCCGTCGCGGTAGACGGTCGCCTCGTGGTCCTGGAACGCGGTGAAGACATGCGTACGGTCCTGGTAGACGCGGGCGTCGCGATTCAGCCGTTTGTTGATGGCGACGGTCCACCGCATGTGGTCGTCGTAGCGGCCGTCGGTGATCCAGTACGTGGAGAGGTAGCAGCCGGCGGTGACCGGCTGGGCGACCGCCGACTTCTCGGGGGCGCGCAGGAGTTGGAGGTCGCGGGTGGCGACCCAGCGGCGTCCGGCGAACATCCAGGGCATGGCCATCGCGCCCGCGTAGTAGTGGTCGTCCTCGTACCAGCGGTTGTACGCGTACTCGTGGCCCGGGTGCGGCTCGACCATCGTGATCAGGGCGTGGCCGGGGCGGACGCCGTAGGGGCCGACGGCGGCCAGTTCGGCGTACGTGGCGCTGCGGGTGTCCTCGCCCGGCTCGCGTCCACTCATGCGCTTCCCCTCGCTCATGTGCTTTCCCTCGCCCATGCGCTTCCCCTTCCGTCCGTCTGCGGTCGCCCATACTCTGACGCTCCGTCAGATAATGCGCCAGGGCCGGGAGGTCTCCGATGTCACTGCTCGCGGGAAGGACCGTCGTCGTCTCGGGAGTCGGTCCCGGACTGGGCCAGCGGGTCGCCGCAGCGGTCGTCCGGGACGGCGGGAACGCCGTGCTGGGGGCGCGTACGGAGGCGAATCTCGCCAAGGCCGCGGCGGACGTGGACCCGGACGGCGCGCACACGGCGTACCGGGCGACCGACATCACCGACGAGGCGCAGTGCGCGGCGCTCGCGGCGCTGGCGCGGGAGCGGTTCGGGGGTGTGCACGCGGTGGTGCACGTGGCGGCCTGGGACAGCTACTTCGGGGGCCTGGAGGACGCCGACTTCACCACCTGGCAAGCGGTCCTCGACGTGAACCTGCTGGGCACCCTGCGGATGACCCGGGCCTGTCTGCCCGGCCTGAAGGCGGCGGGCGGCGGGTCGGTCGTCATCATCGGCACGCAGTCGTCGGTGGCCGCGCCCTCGCAGGTGCGGCAGGCCGCGTACGCGGCGTCCAAGGGCGCGCTGACCAGTGCGATGTACTCGCTGGCCCGGGAGCTGGGGCCGTACCGGATCCGGGTCAACACCGTGCTGCCGGGCTGGATGTGGGGGCCGCCGGTCGAGGCGTACGTCCGGTTCACGGCGCACGGCGAGGGGGTGCCGGAGGCGGAGGTGCTGGGCCGGCTGACCGAGCGGATGGCCCTGCCGGAGCTGGCCACGGACGGGGACGTGGCGGACGCGGCGGCCTTCCTGGCGTCCGACCGCGCACGGGCGATCACGGGCCAGTCGCTGCTCGTCAACGCGGGCGAACTGATGCGCTGACCGGCCTGTCGGCCCGCCCTCGCTCCGTCCAAGGTCCCACCCCGCACGCGAGTGATCCTTTTCGGCCACTCGGGGATTCATATACATAAACGCAAGTCATCGCTCGGAACTTCTTTGCCTGCTCTTGACCTTCCACTTCCTTGCCGTGGGCATGCCACCGAACCCAGAGTTCACATGCCTGACCCAAGTCTGAACCTGGCGGCGGACCCTGGAAGGGGGCCCATGAATAGTCTCGACTGGGCCGTGCTCATCGGTTACTTCGGTGTGATGGTCGCGATCGGCGTCTGGTCGCACAAGCGCGTGGACAACGTCAGCGACTTCTTCACCGCCGGCGGCAAAATGCCCTGGTGGCTCTCCGGCATCTCGCACCACATGTCGGGCTACAGCGCCGTCATGTTCACCGGCTACGCCAGCATCGCCTACACCTACGGCGTCACCTCCTTCGTGACCTGGTCGTTCCCGATCGCCCTCGGCATCGCCATCGGCTCCAAGCTGTTCGCGCCGCGCATCAACCGGCTGCGTTCACGGCTGCATGTAGCCTCCCCGCTCGAATACCTGAAGAACCGCTACAACCTGGGCACCCAGCAGGCGTTGGCCTGGTCCGGCATGCTGCTGAAGATCGTGGACGTCGGCGCCAAGTGGGCCGCGATCGCGACCCTGCTGTCGGTCTTCACGGGCGTGTCCCTGAACCAGGGCATCCTGATCACCGGCACGATCACCGCCGTCTACTGCACGATCGGCGGCCTCTGGGCGGACGCGCTCACCGAGTTGGGGCAGTTCGTCATCCAACTGCTCGCCGGTATCGCCATGTTCATCGCCGTGGTGGGCAAACTGGGCGACTACGGCGGCTTCTTCGGCGTGTGGGACCACCCGAAGCTGGACGGGCACGCGGAGCCGCTGGTGGGCCCCTACGGCACGATCTTCCTGCTCGCCTTCCTGTTCATCAAGCTCTTCGAGTACAACGGCGGCATGCTCAACCAGGCCCAGCGCTACATGGCCACGGCGACCCCGTACGAGGCCGAGCGCTCCGCCCGGCTGTCGGCGGCGCTGTGGCTGGTCTGGCCGCTGGTGCTGTTCTTCCCGATGTGGATGTCGCCGCTGCTGGTGACGTCGGAGAAGGGCGACGGCTCCGACTCGTACGCCCTGATGACCGAACAGCTGCTGCCGCACGGCCTGTTGGGCCTCGTCATCGTCGGCTTCTTCTCCCACACGATGGCCATGTGCTCGTCCGACGCGAACGCCATCGCGGCCGTCTTCACGCGGGACTGCGCGCCGGTGATCTGGCGCCGGGCGCGGAGCTGGAGCGAGGGGCAGGGGCTGCGGGTCGCCCGGATCACGACGGTCGTCTTCCTCGGTCTGTCCATGGCGGCGGCGACCCAGGTCAACTCGCCCGCCTTCAAGGACATCATCACCGTCGTGATCAAGTGGGTGGCCGGGCTGATGGGTCCGATGGCCATCCCGATGATGCTCGGCCTGCTGCGGCCGTTCCGCCGGTCCGGTCCGACGGCGGCGCTCACCAGCTGGGCGTGCGGGCTGTTCGCCTTCTGGCTGGTGAACTACCCGATCCACTGGAACATCGACGGCGGCGTGCCGCTCCAGTTCCAGGTGTCCATCCCGCTGGCCGTCTCGCTGGTCCTGTACATCGTCATCGGCTTCATCAAGCCGGAGGACACACCCGAGCGGCTCGCGATCATCGAGACGATCAACTCGGACGGCGACGGCGACGGCCGGGGCGGAGCCGGGGCCGTCGCTCCGGTGCCGGCCCAGGGGAAGGACGCGTCGAGCCCCAGCGGGGTCTGAGGCGTCGCGCGGCCGGACCCTGAGGGGGCGGCCGGCGCGGAAGTGGTGGGGGCCGTTCCCGGGGGCCGGGGGCGGCCCTCGCGGCTGCGGCGGGGTCAGCGGAGGTGGGTGGCGATCGTGCGGGCGCAGGTGAGGGACTCGG
This sequence comes from Streptomyces caniscabiei, assembly GCF_014930365.1. Taxonomy (GTDB): domain Bacteria; phylum Actinomycetota; class Actinomycetes; order Streptomycetales; family Streptomycetaceae; genus Streptomyces; species Streptomyces caniscabiei. The sequence goes on from NZ_JABXWI010000012.1 coordinate 52,491, forward strand.
TGTGAGTGGTCTCGACTTCGAGGTCGTAGTGGACGCCCCGGTGGACGAGGTCCGCCTGGGCGGCGGCCATGCCCCGGACGCGGTCGCCGCGGGCGGTCTCGCGGGCGGCGGCCACGTCGGGGGCGCAGCGGACGCCGACCCAGAGGACGTCCAAGGGGGCGCCGGAGCCGTCGGAACCGTCCAGGTCGAGGATGTTCTGCCAGCGCTGCTGGGAGGCGGCTCCGCCGAGGAAGATGTCGTCGACGACGATGCGGGCGCCCGCGCGGGCCATGGCCACGACGCCCCGGGCCCAGGCCTGTTCCAGGGCGCGGAAGTCCGCTCCGATGGCGACCTCGCCGTCGGCGGAGATCTCGATGCCGCCGTCCGAGGTCTGCATCCTCGCCGGCATGGCGTCGATGAGGGAGTCTGCGCCGAAGGCGAGCCACTGGTCCGGCAGTTCGGCCTGGAGGCACCTCACGATGCCGGACTTGCCGGAGCTGGAACCGCCGTTGAGGATGATCATCCGGGTGGTCATCGGGTCACGGTAGGGCAGCTCGGCCGCGGTACGAAACCTATTTCCGTGCGGGTGGCGTGGGTGTGCGGAGCATGAACACGTCCACCGGGTCCTCGCGTTCCAGGTGGAAGCCGTGGCGTTCGTAGAGGCGTCTGGCGGGGCTGCCCTGGAGGACGTTCAGGCGGACCGTCACGCCGTCGTGGTCGCAGCGGGTGAGGAGGGTGCGCAGGACGGCCGTGCCCATTCCGGTGCCCTGGAGGTGGGGGGCGAGGTAGAAGTGCTCCAGCCAGTGGGCGTCGGCGGCCGGGCGGAGGGCCACGCAGCCGGCGAAGGTGCCGGCGACCTCGATGATCCAGGTGTGGGTCGGGTCGAAGGCGTCGCGGAAGCGTCGGCGGACGCGGTGGGGGTCGTAGCGGCCGAGGCGTTCGAGGTCGGGCCGCATGACGACGGCGCGCAGCTCGGCGATGGGGGCGGCGTCCGTCGGCGATGCGGGACGTATGTTCCAGTCAGCCATGATCCGTTGTTCTGTCGGGTGCGCGTGCGTGGTGGCTGGGCGCGCGGTTCCTCGCGCCCCTTCGGGGTGGGCCGGGGGTTGTGGGGCGTCGGGTCAGGCTCGGGGGTAGCGGGTCAGCCAGCCCGGGACTGCTCCTGTGGGGGCGTGGAGGGCCGGGCCCTGGGTCATTTCCAGGGCGAAGTCGTCGGCGAGGACGAGGATCGTGGGGCGGCCCTCCAGTTCGGCGAGCCAGGCGGGCGGCAGGGCCGTCTCGCCGTGGAGGGCGCCGAGGAGGCCGCCCGTCAGGGCACCCGCGGCCCCCGAAGGGCCCCCGTGGTTGACCGCGAGGCACAGGCCCTGGCGTATGTCCTCGCCGACCAGGGCGCAGTACACGGCGACGGACAGGACCCCGGCGGCACAGCCGTCGCCGGAGAGCTGCTCGACGACGACGGGCGACGGCGGGCCCTGGCGTACGGCGGCGACGGCCTGTTGCAGGGCGTCGGCGACGGGCTGGTGACCGGGGCGGGCGGCCAGCAGCACCAGGGTCTTCTGGACGGCGGCGTCCAGGCTCTCCCCGCGCGCGAGGGCGTGCACGATGACGGCGTACGAGCCGGCGGACAGATACGCGGTCGGGTGGCCGTGGGTCTGGGCCGCGCACTCCACGGCCAGTTGGAAGACCAGTTGGGGCTCCCAGCCGACGAGCAGGCCGAACGGCGCCGAGCGGGCGGCGGCCTCGGCGCCGGACGCGCCCGGGTTCTTGGGGGCGTCGAGGGTGCCCATGGTCCCGTCGGCGAAGCCGAGGAGACAGATCAGGGAGGGGTCGCGGCGCGCGTAGAGCCACTCCTCGCGCGCGAGCCAGCCGTCGTCCTTGCGGCGTTCGTCGGGCCCCCAGTCCCGCTGGGTCGCCGCCCAGCGCAGATACGCCCGGTGCAGATCGGTCGGCGGGTGCCAGACGCCGGTGTCCCGGCGCACCTGGGCGCGGATCAGGCCGTCGACGGTGAACAGGGTGAGCTGTGTGAGGTCGGTGATCGCGCCGCGTCGGCCGTACGCGGAGGCCAGGTCGGTCAGCCGCTCCGGGCCGTACGCCTCCCCGATCTGCGCCAGGGTGAGCTGGTCGACCGGCGCGCCCAGCGCGTCGCCCATGGCCGCGCCCAGCAGCGTTCCGCGCACCCGGCTGCGGAAGTCCTGCTGCTCGACACGCCCCCAGACGGCACCGGCTGTCGCACCCACCCCGGCCTCCTCACGGCCCCTGCCCGACCCGTACGTCAGTACGTCAGTACATCCGTACGCCCGTACGGCTCGACAGTCCAGCACTGTAATGGAACGGGAATGGTCGCTTCGGGGCTCCAGAGGGGCGCCGAACGTCTTGTGCGCCACAACCGTTGATCGACTCCAGGCGTCAAACGGACGGATGTGAACAGCCGCCGTAACCGGGCTCAATTCCCGGAGAACTGGAGAATCCGTGCCCCTGAGCAGCAGACCTCGCCGCAGCCGTCGTGAAAGCCTTCGGAACGGCCCCCGGGGCGGCCTTCGGAGCACCCTTCGGAGCGGCCTTCGGGGCGGTGCGGCCGCGGCCGTCGTCGCCGCCGTGTTGCCGGTCGTACCGCTGGTCGCCGCCACGCCCGCCGCGGCGGTGCCGAAGGCGCCGATCAGCGACTTCAACGGCGACGGCTTCGCCGACCTGGTGATCGACGCGCCCTACGCGAGCGTCGCGGGCGCCGAGAGCGCCGGTCACGTCTCGGTCGTGTACGGCTCCGCCGCGGGCGCCGACACCGCCCACCCCCAGGTCCTCTCGCGCACCACCGCGTGGCTCCCGGAAGCCACGAAGGCGGGCACCTTCTTCGGCAACACCACAGCCGCGCGCGACCTCGACGGCGACGGCTACACCGATCTCGCGGTGGGCGGCTTCAACGAGGCCGACGTGATCCTGTGGGGCTCGGCGAAGGGCCTGACCTCGGCGACCGCCTTCCCCGGCCGGGTCCACCGGGCCGTCGACGGCGACTTCAACGGCGACGGCAAGGGCGACCTCGTCACCACCGGCCAGGGCGGCCTGCGGATCCAGCTCGGCCCCTTCACCCGGGACGGCGTCCCCGCCTCCGTCTCCTCCATCGAGATCGACGAGCACGACGAGATCTGGGAGATCACCGTCGGCGACATGAACGGCGACGGCAAGGACGACCTGATCACCACCGGCGGCTTCGAGGAGAAGGCGTACCAGGCCCAGTGGCGCCCGGGCACCGCGACCGGGGTGAGCCAGACCGCCGGATCCACCGGCTACTTCACGCTCGGCGGCGTCGTCGCCGACGTGAACCTGGACGGCTACGGCGACTACGTCTCCCGCGAGGTCGGCCACATCGCCGAGGTGATGACGGACGAGGCCGGCAACGTCCGCGTCGTCTACGGCTCCGCGAAGGGCCCCTCCACCCGTACGACGAGGATCACCCAGGACACCAAGGGCGTCCCGGGTGTCGGCGAGAGCGACGCGGACCACTTCGACCAGTACGGCGGCGACCAGTTCGGCTACTCCGTGGCGGCCGGTGACGTGACCGGCGACGGCTACCCCGACATCGCGGTCGGCGTCCCCGGCGAGGACATCGGCTCCGTCGTGGACGCCGGGTCGGTCGTCCTGCTGAAGGGCGGTGCCTCCGGTCTCACCGGCACCGGCGCCCAGGCCTTCGACCAGTCCGACCCCGGGGTCCCCGGCGCCTCCGAGACCGGCGACACCTTCGGCGCGGCCGTCTCGCTCCTCGACGTCAACGCCAACAACCGCGCGGACCTCGCCGTCGGCGCGCCCGGGGAGGACGGCACCCTCCAGGACTCCGGCGCGGCCTGGCTCTTCCGCGGCTCGAAGAACGGCCTGGTCACCACCAACATCACCTCCTTCGGCCCGGCCACGCTCAAGGCACCGGAGAAGGGGGCCCGGTTCGGGCTGGGATTCGCGAGGTAGGGCGCCCGCGCGGGGCGCGGGGCGGGTGGCGGGGCCCCTCCCCTCCCCTCCCCCTGCCCCGCACCTCACTGCGACGGTCGGCCCGGGGTCGTACGGGCCGTCGTCGCCGCCGCTCGCGCGGCCCGGGTGTGCAGGTCCTCGATCGTCACGTCACCGGGGCGCAGCTCCCGGGCCCGCCCCGCGTCGGCCGACGCCCGCTCCGCGTCGCCGAGTTCGAGGTGGAGGGCCGCGCGGTGGCGCAGGGCCCAGGGGTAGTCGGGGAAGAGAGCCAGGGCGGTGTCGAGGTCGGTGAGGGCCGCGTCGTGGCGGCCGAGCTTGGCGCGGGAGACGCCCCGGCCGGCGTACGCGGAGGCGTACAGCGGGTTGAGCGCGATGGCGCGGTCGTAGTCGGCCAGGGCCTCCTCGTCGCGGTCGACGCCGCGCAGGGCGTCCGCCCGTTCGCAGCGCGGCAGGGGGGCGTCCGGATCGAGGGCCACGGCGTGGTGCAGGTCGGCCAGCTGCCGCTCGTGCTCGCCCCGGGAGCGTCGTACACGCGCCCGGCGCATCAGGGCCCACACGTACGCCCCGTCCAGCTCCAGGGCGCGGTCCAGGTCCGCGAGGGCCTCGTCGAGGCGGCCCTGCGCGTGCCGGGCGGCTCCCCGCGAGGCCCACGTCGAGCGGCGTACGGGGTCCAGGGCCACCGCCCGGTCGAGGTCGGCGACCGCCGCGTCGAGGTCGCCGAGGAGGCGGTGGTAGTCGCCCCGCAGGACGAGGGTGGTCACGTCGTCGGGGGCGAGCGCGTCGGCGCGGTCGAGGTCGGCCACGGCCCCGGCGTAGTCCCCGGTGTGCGCCCGGGCGACCGCCCTGCCCTGCCACGCCGCGGCCGAGTCGGGGTCGAGGGCGAGCGCCCGGTCGTACTCGGTCACCGCCCGCTCGTGCGCCCCCTCCCGGTGCAGCGCCCGGCCCCGCAGGGCCCGCGCCCGCGCCTCCCGCCGTGCGTCGAGACCGGCCCGGAGCAGCAGGGCTCCCAGCGCGTCGTGGACACCGCCGCGCTCCAGCGCGCCCAGCAGCTCGCGCCCCCAGCGTTCGGCGTCCTCGTCGGCGGCGTCCTGGCCCGCCTGTGTGAGGGCCTCGGCCCACCGCCGGGCCACCGCCTCCCCCTCCCCGCACGCGTCCACGACCGCGCGCAGCACCCCCGCGAGCGCCCCGCGCTCCCCCGCGCACAGCCGGTGGTACGCCTCGGCGAGCCGCAGCTCCCGCCACCGCTCACCACCCCACCACTCCCGCTCGCGCGACCGGCTGTCCGGCGACCTCCCGTCCCGCGACTCCGAGTCCGGCGGGCCGGCCTCGGTCTCCCCTGCGGCCTCGATCCCCGCCCGCCATCCGGCGAACGCGTCCGCCAGCCGCCGGTGCCGCTCGCTCCAGAGCCGGGGGGAGCGCAGCCGCTGCAACCGGACCATCGGTGCCCGTACGACGTCGTGGAACACGACCCGGTCCCCGCGGTCGGTGACGAAGGGGAGGGCACGCAGCCAGGTGAACAGCGCGTCGGAGCCGGGGTCGACGTGACCGGCGTCGACGTGACCGGCGTCGGCGTAGCCGGACGCCCCTGCGCCGGGGGCGTACCGGTCGCCCGCATCCGCGCCGGGGGCACGAGCGTCGCCCGCATCCGCCCCGGCGCCGCGACCGCCGTTCGCCGCTGTGCCGGTAGCCCGGCCACCGTCCGGACGGCCGCCGCCATGCGGACGGCCGCCACCATCTGGACCGCCGCCGTCATCCGGGCGGGGGCCTCGGTCCGGACGGCCGCCGTCGCCTGAACCCCCACGCCCGCCCGGATCGACGCCCCCGCCCGGACCGGCGCGGCCGTCCGTCTCGGTCGCCGCACCCGCGACCGTCACCCGGAAGACGTCCGTGTCCAGCCAGCGGGGCAGCGCGCAGGTCAGCGCGGCGGCCCGGCGTACCGGGTCCGTCTCCCACTTCAGGAAGCGCTCCACGGCCACGGCGCTGGCGTCGCCCGTGTCGGCGAGGTCGTCGAGGTCGGCGGGTCGGGCCTCGGCGAGGGTGGAGACCAGGACGGGCAATCCGCCGGTGAGCCGCAGCACTTCGTCGACGACGGGCTCGGCGAGGACGCCCTTGGCGGCGAGGAGGCCGCGTGACTCGGTCTCCGTGAAGGGCCGCAGGGGCAGGTCGAGGAGGAAGTCGGTGAGGCCGCCCCAGCGGGCGGCGTCGAGGGGGTGCCGGCCCGCCGTGACGAGGACGACGTTGCCGGGGAGGGGGCCGTAGCGGTCGCCGGAGACGAGGTCGTGGAGCCACGGGTCGAGGAAGGCGCCGGTCCGTTCGTAGGTGTCGAAGAGGAGGACGAGCCAGGGCACTTCGGAGGCGACCGTGCCCAGCTCCTCCAACAGCGCGGGTGTGAGGACGAGTTCGGGGGCGAGCAGCAGCTCGGCGTCCTCGTGGCCGCGCGCCCGCGCACCGAGGCCCGCGCGCAACCGGGCGGCCTGGCGCACGAGTTCGGCCGGGTCGACGGCCCCCGCGAAGGGGCCGACCACGGGGACGAGGCCGAGTGCGACGAGCGTCGCCCGGGCGGCGGCCAGGCTCGTGGCGGACGGCTCGGCGGCACCGGTGGCACCTGACCGCCGCCCCGCGCCGGCCGGCGCGCCGGGCCCCGCCGCCCCCGCCGCATCCGTGTCCGCGTCCGTGTCCGGCTCCGCGAAGGTGACCGCGGCCAGTTCCGCCTCGTACCGCCGCTCCCGGTGCGCGGCCAGCAGCCGTTCCAGGTCCTTGCACCGGTGTCCCTGCCGGGCGAAGCGGTCCGCGATGACGGCCATGGCCTCAGGGACGCTGCCGACGCCGTCGTCGAGGTACGCGGTGAGGGCGCCGCGCTCCTGGGCGATCTGCTCCAACTCCCTTGCCAGGAAGGTCTTTCCGATGCCTGCGTTGCCGCGTACGTGGAAGAGGAAGCGACGTCGCTCGTCCTCGATGGGCAGATCGAAGTTGGCGCGAAACGCGGCCCGTTCGCTGCCCCGGCCGACGAAGCCCTGGCGGGTGCGCCGCCGGATCAGCTCCTGCATCGTGGGAATCGGCGGCTGCGCGCGGCCCATGCGAACTCCTCCGGCCTTCCTCGGTGCTTCACGGTTTTCCGCCAGCGGCGGGTCTCATTGTGATCCAACGCGCCGAAAAACACCTGGGGATGATCCATGCTCACGCACATAGTTGGACCATGGCTGAATCCCAGACCCCCCGCGGCTCACTTCTTCCCCTCGCCTCCACGTTGCTCGTCGGCACGGTCGCCCTCTACATGGCGCTCGTCGCGTTCAGCAACATCACCGACTTCGGTACGAACCAGCAGTTCGTCCGCCATGTCTTCGCCATGGACACCACGTTCAAGGACGAGGACCTGATGTGGCGGGCCATCGAGTCGAAGGGCGTCCAGGACGCGGCGTACGTCCTCATCATCGTCTGGGAGACCGTCGCGGCGCTGCTGCTCGTCGCCGCCACCTGGTTCTGGGCCAGGGCCCTCGGCCACCGCACCTTCCACACGGCCCGCCGCTACAGCACCCTGGGCCTCCTCATGGTCCTCCTCCTCTTCGGCGCCGGCTTCATGGCCATCGGCGGCGAATGGTTCGTCATGTGGCAGTCCAGCGACTGGAACGGCCTCGACGCCGCCCTCCGCGTGTTCCTGCTGAGCGGAGTGGTGCTGCTGGTGACGTACCTGCCGACGAACGAGCCCAGGACGAACTGAGCCCCCACGCCCGACCGACCGGCCGGCCGACAGACCTCCCGCACCGACCGGCCGACAGACCTCCCGCACCACCCTCCCCCGCTGCCGGCGGTCACCGGACCGCCGGCAGTTCGGGGGTTCCCGTTGTTCCCTCCGGTCTCCCGCAGGTGGGTCAGTCCAGTACCGGCAGCAGTTCCGGCAGGTGGCCGTCGGAGGCCGCCGCCGCGCGTTGCCGTTCCTCCGGGACCTCGCCGTACAGGGTCGTGCGGGGCCTCGCGGGCCGGTCGGCCGCGTCGGCGACGGCGATCAGGTCCTTGACCGACTTGTAGGAGCCGTAGGAGGAGCCCGCCATGCGGGAGATGGTCTCCTCCATCAGGGTGCCGCCCAGGTCGTTGGCGCCCGAACGGAGCATCTCGGCCGCGCCCTCCGTGCCGAGTTTGACCCAGCTGGTCTGGATGTTGGGGATCCAGGGGTGGAGGAGGAGGCGGGCCATGGCGGTGACGGCGCGGTTGTCGCGCATCGTCGGGCCGGGGCGGGAGATGCCCGCCAGGTACACGGGCGCGTTGGTGTGGATGAAGGGCAGGGTCACGAACTCCGTGAAGCCGCCGGTCCGTTGCTGGATGCCGGCCAGCGTGCGGAGGTGGCCGAGCCAGTGGCGGGGCTGGTCGACGTGGCCGTACATCATCGTCGAGGAGGAGCGGATGCCCAGCTCGTGGGCGGTCGTCACCACCTCGATCCAGGTCGCCGTCGGCAGTTTGCCCTTGGTCAGGACCCAGCGGACCTCGTCGTCCAGGATCTCCGCCGCCGTGCCGGGGATGGTGTCCAGGCCCGCCTCCTTCGCGGCCGTCAGCCACTCGCGGATCGACGTCCCGGTGCGGGTCGCGCCGTTCACCACCTCCATCGGGGAGAAGGCGTGGACGTGCATGCCGGGGACGCGGGTCTTGACGGCCTTCGCGATGTCGAAGTACGCGGTGCCCGGCAGGTCGGGGTGGATGCCGCCCTGCATGCAGACCTCGACCGCGCCGAGGTCCCAGGCCTGCTGGGCGCGGTCGGCGACCTGGTCGAGGGAGAGCGTGTACGCGTCGGCGTCCGTGCGGCGCTGCGCGAAGGCGCAGAAGCGGCAGCCGGTGTAGCAGACGTTGGTGAAGTTGATGTTCCGGGTGACGATGTACGTGACGTCGTCGCCGACCGCCGATTTGCGGACGTCGTCCGCGATCCGGGTGAGCGCGTCCAGCGCCGGTCCGTCCGCGTGCAGCAGGGCGAGCGCCTCGGCGTCCGTCAGCTTCGTCGGGTCGTCGGCCGCCGTCGCCAGCGCCGCCCGTACGTCCGTGTCGATGCGCTCGGGGGTCATGCCGGGCGCCGCCGCCTCGCGCAGGGCGCCCCAGTCGCCGTAGACGGAGTCGAAGTCCTCGCGGCGGTCGCCGGTACGGCCCTCGGTGTCGACGGCGGTGTGCAGGTCCGTGCGGCCCGTGGCGACGAAGACCTCCTCGGGCTCCTGCCACGGGTGGCCCTCCACCACGGCGTCCGGGCGCGCGAGCCCGGTCTCCGGGTCGGCCAGGGCCCGTACGTGCGGCAGGAGGCGCGGGTCGAGCCAGGGCTCGCCGCGCGAAACGAACTCCGGGTACACGCACAGCCGTTCGCGCAGTTCGAAGCCGGCGGCGCGGGAGCGTTCGGTGAGTTCCTCGATCTGCGGCCAGGGGCGCTCGGGGTTCACATGGTCGATGGTGAGGGGGGAGACCCCGCCCCAGTCGTCGATCCCGGCGCCGATCAGCCGCTCGTACTCGCTGTCGACGAGGTTCGGCGGGGCCTGGATGCAGCCCGCCGGGCCCATGAGGTGCCGGGCGACGGCCACCGTGGCGACCAGCTCGTCCAGCTCCGCGTCCGGCATGCCGCGCATCGCGGTGTCCGGCTTGGCGCGGAAGTTCTGGATGATCAGTTCCTGGATGCCGTGGTAGGCCCGGGAGACCTTGCGGAGGGCGAAGAGGGACTCCGCGCGTTCCTCGTACGTCTCGCCGATGCCGATGAGGACACCGGAGGTGAAGGGGACCGAGGAGCGGCCCGCGTCCTCCAGCACCCGCAGCCGGACCGCCGGTTCCTTGTCCGGGGAGCCGTGGTGGGGGCCGCCCGGCTCGGACCACAGGCGGGTCGCGGTCGTCTCCAGCATCATGCCCATGGAGGGCGCGACAGGCTTGAGCCGCTGGAAGTCCGTCCAGCTCATGACGCCGGGGTTGAGGTGCGGGAGGAGGCCCGTCTCCTCCAGGATGCGGATGGAGATGGCGCGGACGTACGCGATCGTGTCGTCGTAGCCGTGCGCGTCGAGCCACTCGCGCGCCTCCGGCCAGCGGTCCTCCGGCTTGTCGCCGAGCGTGATCAGCGCTTCCTTGCAGCCGAGCGCGGCGCCCTTGCGGGCCACGTCCAGCACCTCGTCCGGCGACATGAACATCCCGTGGCCGGCGCGGCGCAGCTTGCCCGGGACGGTGACGAAGGTGCAGTAGTGGCATTTGTCCCGGCAGAGGCGGGTGAGCGGGATGAAGACGCTCTTCGAGTACGTGATGACACCGGGCCGCCCGGCCTCCGCGAGCCCCGCGTCCCGCACCCGGGCCGCCGACGCGGCGAGGTCCTCCAGGTCCGCGCCGCGCGCCTGGAGCAGCACCGCCGCCTCGCTCACGTCGAGCGCCACGCCGTCGCGGGCGCGTTTGAGCGCGCGCCGCATCGAGTTCTCGGTGGGGCCGGGGGAGCCGTCGGGGCCGGTGGGTCCGTTTCCAGAGGTCGCGGAAGTCGTCATTCGTCGAGCATACGAGCGGCTTGGCTCCGCCGGTGGGGTGGGCGCCTGCTAGCTCGGGGGGTGCCTGTTTCGTGGGCGGGTGCGGCTCCGGTGGGGCTTCTCGCGCAGTTCCCCGCGCCCCTGAAAGACCAGGCCCCTGCGGGCCTGAAAGACCAGGCCCCTGCGGGCCTGAAGGGCGACGGGTCGGCAGGGCGGCAGGGTGAAAAGCACGGGGCGCAGCCCCGGCTTTCAGGGGCGCGGGGAACTGCGCGACCAGCCCCCACGCACCCGCACCCGCCGACGAACCCGCACCCCCGAGCTATTAGGCACCCTCCCCCAAGAACGCCCCGTACTCGTCCAGCAGCCCCAGCACCTCCGCCTCCCCCGCCGGAGGCAACTGCACCACGGCCTCCTCGATGCCCAGCTCCGCGTAGTACGCCAGCTTCCCCGCACTCGGCTGCACGGCGTACGGCACGACCTGCAACCCCGCGGGATCGCGCCCCGCGTCCGCCCACGCCGCCCGCAGCGCCGGCAGCGCGTCCCCGAGCCCCCGCCCGCCGATCGGCAGCCACCCGTCCGCGTACTCGGCGATGTGCGCGAACAGCTTCGGCCCCGCGGCCCCACCGATCAGCGTGCGCGGCCCCACCACCGGCCCCCGCGCCTTCCGCACCGGCTTCGGATACGCGGTACTCGCCCGCACGCTCCCGAACTCCCCGTCGTACGCCGTCGGTTCCTCCGACCACAGCGCCCGCATCAGCGCCATGCGGTCACGCACCAGCTCGCGCCGGGTGCTCCACTCGACCCCGTGGTCGGCGGCCTCCTCGATGTTCCAGCCGTAGCCGAGGCCGAGGGTGAGGCGGCCTCCGGAGAGGTGGTCGACGGTCGCGATCTGCTTCGCGAGGTCGATCGGGTCGTGCTGGGCGACCAGGGTGATCCCGGTGCCGAGCCCCAGTCGCTCGGTGACGGCCGCGGCCTGGCCGAGCGCGACGAAGGGGTCGAGGGTACGGCCGTACTCGCGCGGCAGGTCGCCGCCGGCCGGGTACGGGGTCCTCCGCTCGACGGGGATGTGGGTGTGCTCGGGGAGGTAGAGCCCCGCGAAACCGCGTTGCTCCAGCTCACGGGCGAGCCGGGTCGGAGTGATCGTCTCGTCGGTGAGGAAGATCGTCACGGAGATGCGCATGTGTCATCTCTAGCCGCTCGGGACAAGGATGTCCATACCGACCGGTCGGCACATAGGGGAGCCGGCTGGTCGGCCCCCTAGGGGTCTTCCCCTGGCGGTGGAGCCGTGAGCGTGCGGAGGGTGTGCTTGGCCTTCTTGGCCGTGGCGGTCACGTCGCCGAGGCGGTGGACCAGGATCCAGCGGCCGTCGTCGTACGCGGCGGCCACGACCGACGAGCCGCGGGTGGCGCCGTCGTGCCACCGCAGCGAGGGGCCCCGCTGCCAGGAGGGCGCCGGTTCGCCGAGGCGGCGTTCCACGAGCAGGGCGACCACGAGGTCCGCCAGCGTCCGGCAGCTGGACCACAGACCGCCGGCCGGCAGGATCGCGCCGGTCATCGTCCACAGCGGGCGGGGCCGGCCGAACAGATCGCGCGGCACGAGCCGTCGCTCCTCCGGCGGCGTCGCCGTCATCGACCCCGCGCCCAGCCCGAGCGGCACCAGGACGTGAGTGTCCACCAGTCGCTGGTACGAGCACCCGGTGACGGTGGTGAGCGCCAGCCCGAGCACGGCGTAGCCGAGGTTGGAGTACTCCTCGCGGCCCGTCCGCCCGGCCGTCAGCCGGTCCAGGTCGCGCAGCGACTCCCTCAGGGCCGTCTCCGTGAACCCGGCGTACGGGTCGTCGGGCGGGGCGGTGGGCGGGCCGGTGAGCCCGACGGGCAGCCGGGGCAGGCCCGAGGTGTGCTCGGCGAGGTGCAGGAGGGTGATGCCGGTCCCCCTCGGCACCTCGTCGAGGCACTCCTCCAGCGGGGTGTCGAAACCCAGGTCCCCCGCCGTCGCCAGCCGGGCGAGGACGGTGCCCGTGAGCACCTTGGTGAGGGAACCGATCTCCACGAACCGGTCCGCGTCATGGCCGTACGTGACCCGGTCGGTGACACCGGCTCCGCCCAGCAGACAGGTCGGGGTCCGCACGCGCGCTCTCCTGCTCTCTCGTCGGCCGGGGCCGGGGTTGGGGTCGGGGCCGGGGCCGGGGCCGGGCATGGGCTCGGGCCCGGCGGTGCGGCGGTGGCTCCCCCGGCGGAGGAGCCGTATCGAAAACTGGCGATTCCCTTCCCTTGCCCCACAGTTCACCACCGCATACGAAGGTGACACGCACCACAGGCAGCACCACCCACGCCATGTCACTCACGACCGACCGGGGAGCAGCAGCATGTGCGACGACCACCACGGTGACGGGAACGGAATGGGAAGGCGCGCGCTGTTCGTGACGTCGGCCGCGGCCGCGCTTACGTTGGGAAGCGTGACCTTTGGGACGAGCGGCGCCGAGGCCGCGGACGGCGAGCAGGAGACGAGGACGATCAGGGGAACCCTCCCCACCGGCTCCCCCGATTTCGTGTATCTGCCGGTGGAAGTGCCGCCGGGCGTACGGGAGTTGAGGGTGTCCTACAGCTACGAGAGGACGACCGTCCCGGCCGGCACCATGGGCAACGCGCTCGACATCGGTGTCTTCGACGAACGCGGCACCGAGCTGGGCGGCAAGGGGTTCCGGGGCTGGTCGGGCGGCGCGCGCACGGAGTTCTTCATCCGGACGGACGAGGCGACCCCGGGCTACCTCCCGGGCCCCGTGCGCCCCGGCACCTGGCACATCGCGCTGGGCCCGTACACGGTGGCACCGGACGGGCTGCCGTACGAGATCACGATCACCCTGACGTACGGCCGCCCGGCCGCGGCCGTGAAGCCGGTGTACCCGCCGGAGCGGGCCAAGGGGCGGGGCCGGGCCTGGTACCGGGGCGACTGCCACCTCCACTCCTGGTACTCCGACGGCCGCCGCACCCCCGCCGAGCTGGCGGCCCTCGCCCGTGCCGCCGGCCTGGACTTCATCAACAGCTCGGAGCACAACACCCAGTCCGCGCACGCCCATTGGGCCGAGCACGCGGGTGACGACCTGCTGATCATGCTGGGCGAGGAGGTCACCACGCGCAACGGGCACGTGGTGGCGCTCGGCATCGACCCGGGCACGTTCGTCGACTGGCGCTACCGGGCCCGGGACAACCGCTTCGGCAAGTACGCGCGACAGATCCGCCGCGCCGGGGGCCTGGTCGTCCCGGCCCATCCGCACGCCACCTGCATCGGCTGCAACTGGAAGTTCGGCTTCGGCGAGGCGGACGCGGTGGAGGTGTGGAACGGCGCCTACTCGCCGGAGGACGAGGTGGCGCTCGCCGACTGGGACGGCATGCTGGTCGCGGGCGTGCGAGAGGGCCGCCGGGACTGGATCCCCGCGATGGGCAACAGCGACGCGCACCGCGACCCCGACCCCGTCGGGCGGCCCCAGACGGTCGTCCTGGCCGACGAGTTGAGCCGGGAGGCGATCCAGGAGGGGCTGCGGGCGGGCCGCTCGTACGTCGCCGAGTCCAAGGACGTGTCCGTGTCGTTCACGGCGTCCGGGGCGCGGGGCGAACACGCGGGCATCGGGGAGCGGTTGCCGGTCGACGCCGACACCCCGGTCACCGTCTCCCTGGAGGCGACGGGCTCCGCCGGCTGCACCATCCGCTTCGTGACCGACCAGGGTGTCCTGTTCACCTCGCCCGCGATCCCGGAGTCCGGAGCGGGCGCGGCCGAGTGGCGTACGACGGCTTCGTACGCGGCGTACGTACGCGCCGAGGTCCGCCGGCCCCCGATCGTTCCGGGCTTCCCGGGCCCGCTGGCGGCCTTCACCAACCCGATCTTCCTGGGGCGGCGATAGCGGCCGGGGGCTCGCCGGCTGCCGCGCGATGGTGGCCAGCAGGAAGATGCGGGGACGGTAGGGGGAACCCTCGTACGAAATACTCGTGTTGGGCTTTAGGTTTGGCTCGACACCATGTGTGCGTCTGTCTGTGTGCCGACGCACCTGCACGGCGACAGGAGACGGCGCCCATGACCGATCACGCGACCACGCCCGACCCGGCGGCGGCTCCGGCGGCGAAGGAGAAGGTCGACACCTCGGTGCCCGCCTCCGCCCGCATCTGGAACTACTGGCTGGGCGGCAAGGACAACTACCCGGTGGACGAGGCGGCCGGCGACGCGTACGCCGGCGCCTTCCCCGGCATCGTCACCATCGCCCGCAGCAGCCGCGCGTACCTGCGGCGCAGCATCCGGCACCTGGTGGAGGTGGAGGGCGTCCGGCAGTTCCTGGACGTCGGCACCGGGCTGCCCACGGCCGACAACACCCACCAGGTCGCCCAGCGCAGCGCGCCGGAGGCACGGATCGTCTACGTCGACAACGACCCGATGGTCCTCGCGCACGCCCGCGCGCTGCTCTACTCCTCCCCCGAGGGCGCCACCGCGTACGTCGACGCGAGCCTCTACGAACCGGAGCGCATCCTGGAGGCCGCGTCCAGGACGCTGGACCTGTCGCAGCCGACGGCGCTGATCCTCAGCGGCATCCTGGGCCATGTCGCCGAGTACGAGGAGGCCCGTGACATCGTCCGCCGCCTGCTCGCCGGCCTTCCCTCCGGCAGCTATCTCAACATCAACGAGGGCTCCCGCGGCACCGATCCGGACTACGAGCGCGCCCAGGACGGCTACAACGAGACGGGCGCCGTCCCGTACTTCCTGCGCCCGATCGACCAGATCACCGGCTACTTCGACGGCCTCGACCTGCTCGCCCCGGGCGTCGTCTCCGTGCCCCTGTGGCACCCGGACGACACGACGACGGGCGAGCCGAAGCCGATCGGCCAGCACGGCGGGGTGGGCCGGAAGCCGTAGGGCACGTCGGGCGGGAGCGGGGGCGGGCGCGGGGCGGGCGGCGAGGCGGTCAGGCCTGCGCCCCGGCCCGGCCGGTGGGTTCGGGCCGGCCGGTGGGTTCGGGCCCGCCCCCGTTCCGCCGCTCGGGCGCGTCGGCCGAATCGGCCAGGTCCGCGACGACGGCCGTGTGGTCGGAGGGCCAGACGCCGTCGACGGGGCCTTCGCCCGCTCTGCGGACGGCGCGTACGTGGCCGAGTCCGCCGGGGCCCGGCGGTCCGACGTGGATGTAGTCGACCCGTACGCTCGGCCCGTGCGAACCGGCGACGTACGGGTTGGCGAGGTCCCAGGTGGCCGAGGGGGCGCCCGGCTCGGCGTACTCCCAGACGTCGAAGAAGTACTGTCCGGGGACGGCGGGCGCGGTCTTGTAGCCGCCGAACAGCCGGACCTCGTCGGAGTCGGGCCAGGCGTTGAAGTCACCGGTGATCACGGGCGGGTGGCCGCCGGTTCGGCCGGCGTCGCCGGTGGGGCCGCCGTGGTGCCGGGCCACGAACTCGGCCAGCGCGGTGACCTGTCGGCAGCGCTGCGCGGACGCTCCGGTCTCGGAGCTGAGGTGCGCGGTGAAGAAGGGGACGGGCGCGCCGGGTGCGTCGAGGAGGGCGTAGAGCGCGCCGCGCCCGCTGCCGCCCTCCGCCGTCGGCAGCCCGATGGCGTCCCGCTCCAGCACGGGCCACCGGCTGAGCACGGCGGTGCCGATCCCGACACGCGGGTCGCCGATCCGCCGCTGCCAGCGCTCGGCGTCGCCGTACTCGCCCCAGGCCCAGTGCATGCCGAGTTCCCGGGCGAGCCAGCCGGCGAGATTCCCCTCGCCGCTCTCCACGCCCTCGCCGCTCTCCACCCCGTCGCCCGCCTGCTCGTCACCCGTCTGCTCGTCGCCCGCCTGCTCCCAGACCTCCTGCAACCCCACGACATCGGGCCGCAGTTCACGCAGCACGGCGAGGATCGCCTTCTGCCGCTCCTGCCACGGCCCGAACCGCCACCACAGGTTCCACGTCACGACCCGCACCGGCCACCCACCACCTTCGCCCCGTACCCGATCCTGTACTCCGTACCTCCCACGCGCCGAGGAGAACCACGCCGATGTCCCGCGAAACGGATCTGAAGCAACGCCTCGTGACGGCCTTGCAGCGTCACGTCGCCAACCCCCTGCTGCGCAGGGTCCCCCTCCAGACCCTGCTGGAGACGACCGGCCGCACGTCCGGCCTCCCGCGCCGCACCCCCATCGGCGGCCGCCGTGTCGGCGACGCGTTCTGGCTGGTCTCCGAGTACGGCGAGAGGTCCCACTACATCCGCAACATCAAGGCCGACCCGTCGGTCCGCGTCCGCATCCGGGGCCGCTGGCACACGGGCACGGCCCACCTCCTCCCGGACGACGACCCGATCGCCCGTCTGCGCACCCTCCCCCGCGCCAACAGCACAGCGGTACGCGTCCTGGGCTCCCACCTGCTGACGGTACGGGTGGATCTGCGCGACCACGACGCCTGACGCCGACCGATCCGGCCCGCGGGTCCGCCCTCTTCCGCCGGTGCGCCGGAGGGCGGACCATCGCGGCATGGGGCATCGGGGGAACCTGGCCGCCGAGGTCCGGTCCGAGGGACGGGTGGAGTTCGCCTTCCTCGTCGAGGAGGCGGACTTCTCGGGCCCGTACGAGACCGCCAACGGGGGCTGCTCTTCCGCCGTGACCGCCTGATGCTGGGTGACGAGGGCGAGTTGCTCCTCGCTCGCTGCCGTGGCTGAGGGCGGGCGGGAGCCGGTCGGGTCGGTCGGGTGGGTCAGGGCTGGTCAGATTGGTCCCGGGACTCCTCGAAGGTGAAGTAGATGGTCAGGACGTAGGGCTCGGGCTCGTCGTGGGCGTGGGCCCAGGAGACGTCGACCAGGAAGACGTCGTGTGCGCCCACCCACTCGTGGGCCTTGCGGAAGGCGTCCGCGGCCGTGGTGGCGGGGAAGAGTTTTCTGGCCATGGGGTGCACCTGCGACTCGGCGTCCGAGTCGTCGAAGCCCTCGGGGACGGTCACGCAGAGGTCCGGATCGAGTTCCATGACCGAGAGGACCGCCGTGACGACGGACGGGTTGCCTCGCCCCGCCACGCCACGCCCCGCCACGCCCCGCCCCCGGACTCGTGTCCCCGCCCCGGCCCCACACACGTCCCACCGCGGCTCACCCCAGACGCGCGTACAGGTCCTCGACGAAGTGCCGTACCGCGTCCGGGTCACGAAGGGTCGGGAAGTGGTCGGCGGACGGCAGGCGGACGAGGCGGCAGTGGGGGATGCGCGCGGCGATCTCCTCGTTGCAGCGGACGACCTCGGGCTGGTCCTTCTCGCCGAGGAGGACGGCGGCGGGGAGGTCCAGGTCGCCGAGACGGTCGAAGGCCGGTGGCGGCGGCGCCTCGTGGCCGTACGTCGTGAACCACGCCGGGATCGCCGCCCGCAGCGCCGCGTCGGCCTCGACGTCCGGGCTCGGCCCCGCCCCGCCCCACAGCCCCAGCCCGAGAGCGACCAGGCCGTCCAGGTCGCCCTCCTTGGCGAGCCGGCCGATCTCCTCGGTCAGCTCGGCCGACTCCAGGCCCGCATAGCCGCTGACCCCCGGCACCACCAGGCCCAGCGCCGCCACCCGCTCCGGCTCCGCCAGGGCGAAACTGATCGCGGTCGAGCCGCCCATGCTCGACCCGACGAGCACCGCACGGTCCACGCCGAAGTGGTCCAGCACCGCCCGCAGATCACCCACCTGCGTGTACGACGTCCCCGGCCGCGGCGATCTGCCGAACCCGCGCGCGTCGTACCGGATCACCCGGTAGCGGCCACGGCCCAGCCCGCCCGCGCGGGCTCCCACACCCGTCCCCGCGTCCGCACCCGTCAGCACGCGGTCCCAGACGCGCGAGTCCCCGACGCCCGGGTGCAGCAGCACCACCGGCGGCGGCTCGTCCGCCCCCGAACCCGTCGCCCTCGGCGGCCCCGAGGCGTCCGCCCAGACCTCGCCGGCCTCCACCGGCACCATGCACTCCACGCGCTCCATGGTCATGACTCTGCCCGAGCGACAGAGCAGAGCAAAAGCAGCGAATCGGTCAGGACGACGTTGGCCGACACGCCACGAACACGAGCTCCTTCCCGGGCCGGTCGGGAGCGTCCCGTACGTCCTCGACCGTGTAGCCGTGCGCGAGCAGATCCGCCTCGACCTCGCCCCGTTCGCGGAATCTGAGGGTGGAGTCGGAGGTGAGGGTCACCGCCTCGCCCCCGGCGGCGCCACCGGTCCCGTCGAGGACGTAGTGCCAGCGGAACGACACCAAAGGGCCGGTGATGCCGGTCAGTTCCACCCAGCTCTCGACGGTGCCGACGCCCGGAACGTCGGTCACCCCGTACGACGCCTCGCGGTTCCACGTCTCCCACGCCCGTCCCGCCGGGTCGCGGGTCTCGAAAACGAGCCGACCGCCCGGCCGCAGCGCCTCGTGCGCCGCCGCGAGGGTCCGCCGCCACAGCTCCGGGTCGACGATCTCCTGCGCCGCGTTGGCCGTCATCGTGACGAGGTCGACCTGGAGCGGGGGAAGGACCGTCGCGTCACCGTGGATCCAACGGACCCGTTCCGCCCCGGGTTTGGCCCGCGCGACATCGAGGGAGGCACCGGCCGGGTCGACCCCGACGACGTCCACCCCACGCTCCGCCAGCAGCAACGCGAACACCCCCGTCCCACAGCCGATGTCCAGCACCTGCCTCGCGCCGAACTCCTCCGCGAGGAGCAGATAGGCGTCCAGGTCGCCGCGGTCGGGGTCGAGCGGATCGTAGAGCCCGGCCAGCCGCGGGTCGCGGAAGATCTCGTCACCCATGCCGTCACCCCTGCCCTGCCCAACGGCCCCCGATGCGGGCGGAATTCGCGCGACACGGCACAGGCGCCCCATGGAAGGTGGTCACGGACGATCGACCGCCCGACCGCCCGACCGCCGACCGCCGAGACGATCGCTGACCGCTGACCGCTGACCGCTGACCGCTGACCGCTGACCGAGGAGTCCACCCCATGCCTGATCGCCAGAAGACCGTGTCCATCACGGAGTTCGCCGTCTCCGACGCCGAGGCCGGGCCGTACGGTGTCACGACCGGGCCGGACGGCGCATTGTGGTTCACGTTGGTCCACGCCGGGCGGATCGGTCGGTTCGCGCTCGACGGTGAGGTCACGTCGTACGCCCTGGAAACGACGACCGGCGGGCCGTCCGTCATCACCTCCGGGCCGGACGGCGCGCTGTGGTTCACCGAGTTCCGGGGGCATCGGATCGGGCGGATCAGCACGGCCGGCGAGGTGACGTCCTTCGCGCTGCCGACGCCGGACGCGGGACCGTTCGGGATCGCGGTCGGCGCGGACGACGCGTTGTGGTTCACGGAGTCGGGGGTCGACCGGATCGGCCGGATCACGACTGACGGGGAGATCACCGAGTTCCCGCTCCCGCTCACCGGGGCGTTCGCGTCGGCCATCGCGGCCGGGTCGGACGGTCGGCTGTGGTTCACGATGAACCAGGCCAACGCCATCGGTGCGATCACCCTGGACGGGGAGGTCACGGTCCACCCGCTGCCGACGCCGGGCGCCGGGCCCGTGGGCATCGCCGCCGGTGGTGACGGGGCCCTGTGGTTCGTGGAGATCGGGGCGGGTCAGATCGGGCGGATCACCACGGACGGCAAGATCGACGAGTTCCCGCTGCCGGACCGGGGGTGCCGCCCGCACGCCATCGTCGCCGAGGCGGAGGGAGTGGCCGGGGCCGGGTCCGGTGGTGCTTGCTGGTTCACGGAGTGGGGTGCGAACCGCGTCGGCCGGATCACCTACGACGCCGCGCACCCCGAACCGCACGAGATGCACGAACTCCACGAACTCCACGAGTACGACCTGCCGACGCCCTCCTCGGAGCCTCACGGAATCACCCTGGGCCCGGACGGCGCCGTGTGGACGGCCCTGGAGACAGGCTCCCTGGCCCGCGTGGAGGCGCGCTTCCAGGAGTGAGCCAACAGCAACCTCAGATTCTCCTCTGAACCCACCCCGCCGCCTTGTCACCCCTCTCGCCCCGGTGTCACGATCACGCTCTCGCCCACCACCAACTGGGCCAAAAACGGGGGTTGTTCATGTCACGTGCACCACGCGGGCCGCGCCGCGCCCGCGCCACCACTTTGGCGCTGGCGCTCCTGTCCGCCGCCGCACTCCTCTCCACCACCGCCTGCTCGTCCGAGTCCGGCGATGACAGGCGGCCAGGACGATCCGCCGAGCGGACGCAGGCGAAGGCGAACGAAGCCGGGGGCGGCCGCGAGGGCAGGGACAGTCTCGACGGCGACGCACCACGCGAGTTGGCGTATCGGGCCCCCGGCCCCGTGACCGACGGCGTCGTCCTGCGTCAGAACCGGACCCGGGGCAGCGCGCACCTGGAGTTCCGGGCGGCGAGGAAGGGTGAGGGAGGGGCCCTGTCCGTCACCGTGAGCTGCGAAGGCAAGGGCACCATCGAGGTCGTACTCCGGCCCATGGGCAACTCGTTCCCCATGGAGTGCCTCGACGACGAAGTGACGAACATCAGCAACGAGTTCGCCGTCGACGACGCGGAGCGCGCGGGCACGGTCTCCGTCACCGCCACCTCAGGGGTGCAGTGGTCCCTGTCGATGGACCGGGGCGAGCCGACGGAGCAGGAGTTCAGCGGCTAGCTAGGTGTCGAGCTGGTGGTCGGCCCACACGTAGGTCTCGGGCAGCAGGTCGGTGATGGGGACGGTGCGCAGGCGGTCGTCCTCACCGACGATGACCCCGAGGGCGGGGAAGTAGTCGAGCAGGACCTGTCGGCACCGGCCGCACGGTGGCACCACCCCTCGGTCGCGGTCGCCCACGGCGACGATCATGTCCAGCTCGTAGGCGCCCTGGGCGGCGGCGGCGCCGATCAGGACCAGCTCGGCGCAGGGTCCTCCGGTGAAGTGATAGGCGTTCACGGCGGTCACGATCCGACCGTCCCGGGCGCGGGCCGCGGCCGCCATGGTGTGGTTGTCGCCGCGGCAGCGCGTGCGGGCGACATGGGCCGCGGCGCGGATGAGTTCGTGGTCGACGGGGCGGGTCTGCGAGGTCATCCCCCCAGCCTCACCCGCCCACCCGCCCGAGCACCAGCTCAGCCAGCTCCGCCGGGCTCGCCTCGCCGTCCAGGAACACCGTGTCGGAGGGGAGGGTGTCGGCAGCGGCCGCGCACACCGCGATGCGGTCCTTGCACCACCGACGGACCCGTTCGTCCTGCTCGGGGTCGTCCGGGGTGAAGCCACGGCCGTCGATGCGGGCGGTCAGCACGGCCTCGGGGACCCGGAGGAAGAAGTGGTGGAGGGGAATGCCGGCCGCCCCGAGCGCGCCGAACACCTCGGCCACGTAGGCGGGGTTCACCAAGGTCATCGGCACCAGCACCGTCCGCCGCCCGTACTCCTCCGCCAGCCCCACCAGGAACCCGGCCACCTGCCGCCGCCACAGCCGCAGATCCTGGAAGTCCCCGGTCGGCACCTCCACGATCTCGCGCAGCACGTAGCCGATCACCTCCGGATCGAAGACCAGCGCGTCGGGCCACCGCCCCCGCAGCTCCTCCACCAACGTACTCTTGCCGCTCCCGAAGGCGCCGTTCACCCAGACGATCATCAGCCGACCGTACGCGTGTCCTCCCCGCGCCGCCCGGCTGTCCGGGCGAACTCGGCCAACGCCGTGAAGTCCGGTTCGCGCAGGCCCAGTCGGGGGTCGACGCGGTGCAGCAGGGCGTGTGGTCCGTGGCGTCGGGTGACGAAGGTGCGGTCGATGGCGGTCAGTTCGTCGTCCACCCACGCGAACGGGCGCCCCGTCGCGTGCTCGACGAGATGCGGTGTCTTCCAGAACAGGCCGACCGGCCAGGACGCACCGTCGGCCCCCGGGTCCCCCGGCCGCGCCCCGGTCCCTGACCGCTCCGCCACCCCCGCCCGTTCCGCCTCCCCCGGCCACTCCACCACCGGCAGTTCCGGCAGCCCCAGCACCGGTCCGATGTACGTGTTGGCCTCGGCGCCCCACGTCGTCGCCCACACCAGGTCGTACAGGCGCCCCAGCTCCAGCAGTCGCCGCCCGTGCTCCTCGTTCAGCCACACCCGCAACGGCTTGACGTACGCCGCCGGTTCACCCGGATGCTGGTCGAGCCAGCCCTGCGGCTTCATCCGGTGCGTGGCGTACCCGGCGGGCCGCCGCTCCGGCTTCGCCGCGTACGGGTTCAAGGGCCCGTCGACGTCCAGGTAGAGCAGAGGGCGCCGCCGAGACTCACCAGTACCACGCATGCGGACATCATCGCGTGGGCGGCGTCGCCGAGGACAGGCGGCGTACGACGGATCACCCCGGCCAGACGATCGCCTGCGTCTCGCTGTACGCGTGCAGCGCGTACGAGCCCACGTCTCGCCCCACCCCGCTCTGCTTGAAGCCCCCGAACGGCGCCTCCATGTTGCGGCCGACCGTGTTCACCCCCACGCCGCCCGCGCGCAGGCGCCGGGCCACCCGGAACGCCCGGGCGACGTCGCCGGACCAGACGTAGTCGATGAGGCCGTAGTCGCTGTCGTCGGCGAGGGCGACGGCCTGGTCCTCGTCGTCGAAGGGGAGGACGACGACGACCGGCCCGAAGATCTCCTCGCGGACGACCCGCATATCGGGCGTGCAGTCCGCCAGCAGGGTCGGCGCCACCCAGAAACCCCGTTCGTACGGCGGCCGTTCACCCCCCGCCACCACCCGCGCGCCCTCCTTGCGGCCCAGTTCGACGTACGACTCGACGCGGTCGCGGTGGGCCGCCGAGATCACCGGCCCCACCACCGTGCCCGGCGCGCGCGGATCGCCGACCGACAACCGGGCCGCGTAGGCGGCCAGTTGGGTCACCAGGCGGTCGTACACGCCTCGCTGCGCGATCACCCGCGTCGGCGCCGTGCAGATCTGTCCGCTGTAGAAGGTGAAGGTCGTGGCGATGCCGGCCACGGCCGCGCCGAGGTCCGCGTCGTCGAAGACGACCGCCGCGCCCTTCCCGCCCAGTTCCATCAGCTGGCGCTTCATCCCGCGCCCGCAGGCCTCCGCGATCCGCCGACCGACGGCCGTGGAGCCGGTGAAACTGACCATGTCGACGTCCGGTGAGTCCACGGCGGCCTCACCGACGTCCGGCCCCGAGCCGGTCACCACGTTCACCACACCCGGCGGGACACCGGCGGCCTCCAGGGCCTCCGCCATGCGGAGGACGGAGAGCGGGTCCTGCGGGGCCGGCTTCACGACCACCGTGTTGCCCATGGCGAGGGCGGGCGCGATCTTGCCCGCCGGGTTGGCCCAGGGGTTGTTGTACGAGGTGACGCAGGTGACCACGCCCACGGGCTGGCGCACCGCGAGGGCGCCCATCACGGCCGCCCTGCCGAAGGGCCCGGCCTCGTTGATCTGAGGCGCGATCGGCTCCTCCACCGGCTCCACGCGTGCGTACCGCTGGAAACGGGCGGCGCCCACGCCGACCTGCATGCCCCGCGCCGTCCCGGTCGTCGCACCGCTCTCGGCCTGCGCGAGGTCGGCGTACGGCACGAGGTGGCGCCGTATGTGGTCCGCCGTGCGGGCGAGGATCGCGGCCCGTTCCGCGGCCGGCGTCCTCGACCACGGGCCGAAGGCCTCCCGGGCGGCGGCGGCCGCCGCGTGCACCTGTTCCCGCGAGGCCTCGGGCGCCCACCCGACGACCTCCTCCGTCGCCGGGTCGACCACCGGGTAGTGCCCGCCGTCGGGCTCGACCCAGGAGCCGCCGATGAACAGCCGCCGCCGCTCCGAGGACTTCTCGGCAGCCCCTTCCGAAGGCCCCGGCCGGCTCACCGCGTGCTCACCGTGCGGGTGTCGCGCCCGCTGCGCAGGACCTTGCCGGGGACGGCGCCGGTCACCACGTCGTCGCGGATCGCCTCGACGCCGTTGACCCAGACCGCCCGTATGCCGATCGCCCTGGAGTCGAGGCGCGGGCTGTCACCCGGCAGGTCGTGCACCAGGGTGGCCTTGCCGGCGTCGACGCGCTCCGGGTCGAAGAGGACGAGGTCCGCATGCCACCCCTCCCGCACCTGGCCCCGTTCCCGCAGGCCGAAGAGGCGCGCCGGGTCGTCCGTGAGCATCTTCACCGCCTGCTCGAGACCGACGAGCTTCCGGCCGCGCAGACAGTCGCCGATGAACCGGGTGGTGTACGGGGCGCCGCACATGCGGTCCAGGTGGGCGCCGGCGTCGGAGCCGCCGAGGAGGACGTCCTCGTGCCGCCAGGTCTCGGCGCGCAGCGTCCAGGAGTCGGGGTCGTTGTCGGTGGGCATGGGCCACAGGACCGTACGGAGGTCGTCGGCGGCGCAGATCTCCACCAGGCACTCGAACGGTTCCTGCCCCCGCTCGGCGGCGATGTCCCGCACGACCCGTCCGGTGAGGCCCTCGTTGGCCGCGCTGTAGGTGTCGCCGATGACGTAGCGGCCGAAGTTGGCGAGCCGCCGGAAGACGCCCGCCTCCTTCGAGTCCGCCCGGCGCAGCATCTCCGCCCGCACGTCGGGGTCGCGGAGCCGCTCGATCCGTTCGGGTACCGGCAGGCCCAGGATCGGCCCCCAGCCGGGGATGAGGTTCAGCGCGCAGAACGTGCCCAGCGACATGTTCATCGGGGTGAGGATCGGCATGGTCAGCGCGACGACCCGGCCGCCCGCCTTCCGGGCCCGCTCGCTCGCCTCCAGCTGCCTCGGCACGCGCTCGGGGACGGCGGAGTCGATGGTGAGGACGTTCCAGTTGAGGGGGCGCCCGGCGACCGCGCTCATCTCGACGAAGAGGTCGATCTCGTCGTCGCTGAACTGGTCCAGGCAGCCGGCGACGATCGCCTCGATCTGGGTTCCCTCGTGCTCGCCCACCGCCCGGGAGAGCGCGATGAGTTCGGCGGGCTCGGCGTGCCGGGAGGCGACCGGCTGCCCGTCCCCGTCGCTGTGCGTCGAGGACTGCGTGGTCGACAGGCCCCAGGCCCCCGCGTCCATCGCCTCGTGGAACAGCCGCAGCATGGAGTCCAGTTGCTCGGCGCTGGGCTGTCCTCCGATGGCGTCCGGCCCCATCACGTACCGCCGCAGCGCGCAGTGCCCCACCATGAACCCGGCGTTGACCGCGATCCGTCCTTCGAGCGCGTCCAGGTACTCCCCGAAGCCACTCCAGGTCCAGGGAGCCCCCTCCTCCAGCGCGACGAGCGACATCCCCTCGACCTTGGACATCATCCGCCGCGTGTAGTCCGCGTCCTCGGGACGGTCGGGGTTGAGGGGCGCGAGCGTGAACCCGCAGTTGCCGCCCGCGACCGTGGTCACCCCGTGGTTGAGCGACGGCGTCGCGTACGGGTCCCAGAACAGCTGCGCGTCGTAGTGGGTATGGGGGTCGACGAACCCGGGCGCGAGCACGAGCCCGGTCGCGTCCTCGGACGTACGGGCGTCCTCGGTGACGGTCCCGATGACGGCGATCCGTCCGTCCCGTATGCCGACGTCAGCGGTGTACGCGGGCGCGCCGGTCCCGTCGACGACGGTCACACCTTTGATGACATGGTCGAGCACGACTCGCTCCTTCCGGGTGCCTGGTGAGAATGTGGGTGCCGCCCGTGCCGGTCAGGGGCGCGGGGCTGTGTCGACATGCGGCTCCGCCGCGTGGGCGCGACCAGCCCCCGCCCACCCGTAGCCGCCGTACAAACGTCAACCCGCCGCGCGGAACCGCGAAGTCCGATGCACTGGATCCGTGTCGATCTTCGGGATCACGTGCTCCCCCACCAGCCGGATCGTCTGGAGGGTCTCCTCCTTCGGCACCCCCACCGGCAACCCGAAGCTCAACTGATCCGCCCCGGCCTGCTCCCACCGCTTGCACTGCCGGAAGACCTCGTCCGGGTCCCCGCAGATCAACAGCTCTTCCTCGATGAGCAGTTCGATGAACTCCTCGTTGTACTCGGGCAGCGTCTCCGGCCAGACGGGGAAGCCGTCGGGCCGGGGGAACGTGTCGTGGTACCGGAAGACGAGCGAGGGCAGATAGTGCAGCCCGCCGCTCACGGCGATGCGTACCGCCTCGTCGTGCGTGGGCGCGCAGATCGCGGTCGTCGTCACCATCACGTTGTCGTTGACGAAGTCCCCGATGGGCTCCGCGTCGACGATCGCCGTCTTGTACTTCTCCAGCACCCACTCCATGTCGGAGACCTTCTGCACACTGAAGCCGAGCACCCCGAGGCCTTTGCGGGCGGCCATGGAGTACGAGGGCGGCGACCCGGCGGCGTACCACATCGCGGGGTGCGACTTCCCGTACGGCTTGGGCAGGATCTTGCGCGGCGGCAGCGACCAGTGCTTGCCCTGGAAGCCGACGTACTCGTCCTGGAGCCACATCTTGGGGAACTCGGCGATGGTCTCTTCCCAGATCTCCTTGGTGTAGTTCATGTCGGTCACCCCGGGGATGAACCCGAGGATCTCGTGCGAGCCGGCCCCGCGCCCGCTGCCGAACTCGAACCGGCCCTCGGTGAGGTGGTCGAGCATGGTGACCTTCTCGGCGACCTTCACGGGGTGGTTGACCTGGGCCAGCGGGTTGAAGATGCCGGAGCCGAGGTGGATCCGGTCCGTCGCGTGCGCCAGGTAGCCGAGGAAGACGTCGTTGGCCGACAGGTGCGAGTACTCCTCCAGGAAGTGGTGTTCGGAGGCCCAGGCGTACTTGAAGCCGGACTTGTCGGCCTGGATGACGTACTCGGTCTCCTCCATCAGCGCCTTGTGCTCCGCGAGGGGGTCGGTCTCGGCCCGCTTGCCCACGTATCCCTGTACAAAGAGCCCGAATTCCAAGGAGGTTCACCGTCCTCAGCCATACCCGGCAGTCGTCACGACTGTTTCTGACTGTACGTCAGATATCGACACGGCCGACTGTTCCACCGGCCCCGTGGAGCGTCAATAGCTGACGTGCCGTCAGATACATGGCCCGCGAAGGGAGGGAGCCGGGGGCGGTCAGAGGCTCACGCCGGCCAGCCAGCCCCCGTCGATCACGAACGGCTGCCCGGTGATGTAGGAGGAGTCGGCGCAGGAGAGAAAGAGTGCGAGGCGGGCGACCTCCTCGGGGCGGCCGATCCGGCCGAGCGGGATGCGCTTGCGGTAGAGCTTGTCGACGGCCTCGGCGGACACCTCGTCGCCCGGGTCGGTCATCGCGGTGTCGACGGCGCCGGGGCAGACCGCGTTGACCCGGATGCCCTTGCGGGCCAGCTCCAGCGCGGCGACCCGGGTGAGACCGACGATGGCGTGCTTGGTCGCGGCGTACGCGCCGACGTACGCCATGCCCGTCATCCCGGTGTACGAGGCGGTGTTGACGACGGTGCCGCCGCCGGCCGCCTCGATCTCGGGGGCCAGGGTCTTGATGCCGAGGAAGACACCGACCTGGTTGACCCGCACCACCTGCATGAACTCGTCGAGCGGGGTGTCGACGAGGGAGTTGAAGCGCAGCACACCGGCGTTGTTGACCAGCCCGTCGACGCGGCCGTACGCCCCCTTGGCGGCGGCCACGGCGTCCCGCCAGTCGTCCTCGCGGCTGACGTCCAGGTGGACGTAGAGCGCGCCGATCTCCTTGGCGAGGGCCTCCCCCTGGTCATCGAGGACGTCGGCGACGACCACCCGCGCCCCCTCGGCCCGGAACAGCCTGGCCTCCTGCTCGCCCTGGCCGCGCGCGGCGCCTGTGACGAGGACGACACGTCCGTCGAGCTTGCCCATGTGGACTCCCTTCGCGGTGCGTTGGCCGAGGTCAGGGTACCTCTCCAGCTGACGATTCGTCAGATGCGGGGGCAGTGCTTGCATATGCGATCTCAAGTGACCTACGAGTAGGGACATTTGACCCTGTCGATGTCATGTACGGAGCCCCAATATTCCTTCAGCAGAAGGTAAAGCAACACTCAAGGAGAGAGCCCGTCATGGCGAAGAGGCGCTTCAAGAACAAAAAGGTCCGGTACCTGGCGATCGGAGCCTCGCTCGTGACAGGTACGGCTGTCGCCGCCGTGCTTCTGCCGTCGGCCAGCGCGGCTGAGGAGTTGACGGCGGAACAGATCATCAAGAAGTGCGAGCGGGCCGAGGTACTGAACGGCAAGCAGCAGGACATCTTCGATTTCGGGGGCCACCCGGTGGCCGGCCCGAGCTTCGAGTCCGACAATTGCGATTTCGTCGAGACGAAATTCGAGACGTTCGACGGCCCCACGGAGAAGGTCACCGTGGACTTCCCGAACTGCGAGCCCAACGCCACCGAACCGTCGAAGGTGACCACCGAGTTCTCGAAGGCCGTGGGCCAGGGCGAGGGCAAGTACACCGCGACCCAGCAGGGTGCCCTCGGCGGTCTCTTCGGAGCCCTGAGCGGCGGCTGGGTGAAGCACAAGGGCACGCTGGACATGACGATCAAGACGGCCACCGCCAGCGAGTCGGAACAGCGGGAGGTCCCCGTCGGCAAGGTGATGCACGTGACGTTCACGCCGAAGATGCAGCGCATGACCGGCGAATGGCGCGTACGGATCGACGCCAACCCCGGCAGCTTCGCCGTGAACCCCTCCCCCGAGCAGAACCTCGTGGCCCCGGAGGTCGTCGAGGGCCCGGTCATCCTCGAGAGCGCCGCGGGCACGCCCGGCCTCGCCGACGGCACCACGAAGGTCGTCCTGGAGGACTGCTGACCTCCCATCCCCCGCTCCCCCCACCTCCTCTCCCCTCTCCCCACTCCCCCACTCCCCCTCCCCCCACCAGCTCTTTCCTCCCCACCTTTCCTCGCAGGAGACGCACATGACACGCACCGGGCGCAGCGGCAACCACCGCAGCAAGAAGAAGCGCATCACCCTCGCGCTGGCGCCGGTCGTCGCCCTCGGACTGGCCGTCCCGCTGATGTACAGCGCGGGCGCCGCCACCCCCGACGAGGTGGCCACCGACTGCCGCACGGACTCGGACAAACTGGAGAACTGCGAGTTCGTCGACGTCCAGGTCAAGCGCGACAGCCTCGGCCCCAACGAGCGGGTCACCTCGGTGACCGACAACTGCGGGGTCAGCACCGCGGCGACCAAGACCTTCAGCGGCACGGCGTCCGTGACGCGCGTCATTCAGCTGGAGGACGGCTTCAACACGGACGGCAGCACGAAACTGGCGAGTTCCGTCTTCGAGATCGGCGTCAAGTTCGCCACCCAGGAGTTCAACATCAAGCGCGACGACACCACCTCGTCGTTCTCCTTCTCCCGGTCCGACACGGTCAAGGCGGACCACGTCGCCTTCTTCATGTGGTCCCACAAGCGCACGGACGTGAGCGGCTTCCTCAAAGCCACCTACAAGGAGGCCCAGGACGGCCAGAAGGTGTTCTTCTCGCCCAGCGAGAACGCCACCAGCGTCCACGTGTTCTACCCGCAACTGCTGCCCAGCGGAACGCCGGACGGCCGTCTGTGGCTGCGCAACGTGAAGTGCGACACGCCCCAGGCGAACGGCATCCTCAACAGTGAGGGAAGCGTCCGCGCCGAACCCGGATTCGACGAGGGTGGCGCGAACGTGACCGACATCGAGATACCGCTCTCCGAAGTCACCGTTCAGTAGCGGCTGCGCTCCTGAAGGAAAACCGAGTAATCCCCCGTGCTCAGCGCGGGGGATTATCTTTTGGGTCGCCGAAAGGACCGCCCGTGTGTTCCCTATGCGTTCCCGAATACGGTCAATCGGGCGTTCTCATATGCGAACTCCGGGGGCCGCTCCCAGCCAGCGCAGCACGGCTTCGGTACTGCCGCGGGCGTCCAGCTTGGCGTAGATGTTGCTGAGGTTGTTGCGGACGGTCTTCTCGCTCAGCGTCAGCCGCAGGCCGATCTCCTGGGCGCCGAGGCCGGTGGAGAGCAGCTCCATGATCTGGCGTTCGCGGGGCGAGAGCAGGGAGCGCAGGCGTTCCGTCTCCTGCCCGTGCTCCGGCAGCCGCCGTGCCGCGTCGCGGATGACGGCGCAGGCCACGGGCGAGAAGTACGTGTGGCCGACCGTGGCGGCCACGACCGCGGAGGACAGCATGCAGGTGCAGTAGTCGCCCTCGACCAGATAGCCGGCCCCGCCCCGGAACACCCCCACCACCGTGTCGGGATCCTGCCGGGGGCTGACGACGATCACCGGGGCGCTCATGGACCCCATGGCCTTCAGCAGCCCCGCGAACGACTCCGAGGGGTCCTCGCAGCGCAGGACCACGACGTCCGCCTCGGTCTCGCGGAGTTCACGGTAGGGCGGCGGGACGAGGAGCGCGCTGCTGACGTACCGGTCGTCGGGGGCCGGCCAGTCGTCGTGCGGCCACCGGCCCGGGGCACAGGCCAGGGCGACCGACAGGCCCGGGGACGAGGGCGCCGGCCGGCGGGGCGGGTGTGCCGGGAGGTGGGAGGGGCGTGCGGTAACAGCTGAAACGGGGGTGCCTGCGTGCTGGGACGTTCTGACGTGCCGGGGGGATCGCACCTCGCGTGTCCTTCCGCCGAAGCCATGACTCCCCTACATACGTGACTCCGGCGTCAGTTGTTCGAAGTTTCAAGGACGAAAAGCCGAGCTGTCTGACAGGTTGCCGCCCCGGTCGCGGCGACGGCCGAAACCTGGCTGTCCCGAACTCCCCTACGTCAAGCGCGAGTTCAGGTGGTCGTCGACCGGGACGCGCGTGGAGCCTGGACTGGTGAGGCGGCCGGGCGGGCGGTAGGGTCCGGGCGTGCGTTGATCTGCCGGGCGGTGGCCGAGCGCCACCACAGAGGGTGCGGGCGCCCCCGACGAGTCCCTGGGCCGCCCGGTTCGGCATACCCGTCGTCCATGACACCGGAGATCACGCCATGACCGCTGAGCGGCCCTTCATGTCCCACGAGATGCCCTACGGCACGTCCCCTGCCGTGCCCTACGACGCGTTCGTCGAACTCGCCACCGCCGACCCCGCTGTCGTCGGCCTCGTCCTCAAGGGCTCCCGAGCCCATGAGGGCATGACCACCGAGCACTCCGACCACGATCTGTACGTCGTCCTCGCCGACGGCGCGACGACGGAGCTCACCCGGTTCGCGGGACACCGCACGCCGGGCCTCGATCTCGTCGTCCTCACCCTCGACGCGTTCCGCGCCGCCGGGATGCCCGGCTTCGAGCGGTACGCCCTCGCTCGCGCCCGGGTCGTGCTCGACCGGCTGGACGGAGGGATCGACCGGATCCTGTCCGCCAAAGCCCGGCTCGACGCCGACGAGGCCCACGGGGAGGCGGCCGCGTACCTCGACGCCTACGCCAACTCCCTGTACCGCTCGGTCAAGAATGCCCGCGACGGCCTCCCTCTCGCGGCCCGCCTGGACGCCGCCGACAGCGTCCGCTTCCTCCTGGAACTCCTCTTCGCCCTCGACCGACGCCCCCGCCCGTACAACAAGTACCTGCACTGGGAGCTGTCCCGCTTCCCGCTCCCCGATTGGGACACCGGCCACCTCCTCGGCACCGTGTCCCACATCGCGGCGACGGGCGACGTGCCCGCACAGCGCGACCTGTTCACCCGGGTCGAGGCCGTGGCCCGGGACGCCGGGCACGGAGCGGTACTGGACGACTGGGGGCATGACCTGCGCCTGATGAGGCCGCGGCGGTGACCGCTCCACCGGGGGCCGGCGGCAGGCTCTCCGCACCCCGGCCCCTCACAGCAGTGGAGCCACCGATTCACCGAACTGGCCCATCTGGTCGTTGAGTTCAGCGGCGTCGCGGCTCCGGAACCGCACCTGGATCTGATCCACGCCCATCGCCCCGTACGCGCGCAAGGACTCGGCGATCGCGGCCGGGCTCCCGGTGAGGGTGCGGCGCCCCACGTCCCATCCCGGCTCGCCCACGTACAGCGGCTCGGTGATCGCGCCGACGGTGAAGGGGCCGGTGGCGCCGACCTCCTCCCGCAGCCGCCGGAGCCGGGCGATCTGGGCCGGGAGGCGGTCGCGCGGGTCGCCCTGCGGCAGCCAGCCGTCGCCCCGGACGGCGGCCCGGCGGACGGCGGCGGGGGACGAGCCGCCGACCCACACCGGGACGCGGTCCTGGGCCGGGCGGGGCCGCTGGCCCAGATCCTCGAAGTCGTACAACTTGCCGTGGTGGGACGGGAATTCGTCGGGTCCGAGCGCCGCGCGCAGAGCGTCCAGGCACTCGTCCAGGACCGCTCCCCGCCGGTCGAAGTCCACCCCCAGCGCCTCGAACTCCTCCCGTACGTGCCCGGCGCCCACCCCGAGGATCAGCCGGCCGCCGGAGAGGTGGTCGAGGGTGGCGTACTGCTTCGCCGTGAGGAGCGGGTGGCGCAGGCCGACGACCGCGACATGGCTGAGCAGCCGCACCCGTTCGGTGACGGCGGCCAGGTGGGCGAGCGTGGCGACCGGGTCGTACCAGACCGTGCCCATCGCGGGCGCGAGACGGCGCGGGATGGCGACATGGTCGCAGACGGCGAGATACGCGAACCCCGCCCGATCGGCGGCCCGCGCGACCTCCCCCAGCTCCGCCGCCCCGGCGCCCGCCTCCCAGGGCTCGGCGTAGAGGGTGCTCTGGGACTGGACGGGGAGCTGCATCCCGTAGCGGAGCCCGGCCCCACCCCCGGTCAACGCGCGCTCCCCGGCCCCGCCCACAACCCGTCCTCCGTCAGCCCCAGCAGTTCGATCGCGTTCCGGCGCACGATCCGGTCCACCACGTCCGGGTCCAGGTGGCCCATCTGGGCCTCGCCGACCTGGCGGGACTCGGGCCAGGTGGAGTCGGAGTGGGGGTAGTCGGTCTCGTAGAGGACGTTGCCGACGCCGATCGCGTCCAGGTTGCGGAGCCCGAACGCGTCGTCGAAGAAGCAGCCGTAGACGTGGTCGGCGAACAGTTCCGACGGCGGGCGGTGGACCTTGTCCGCGACGCCGCCCCAGCCACGGTTCTCCTCCCAGACGACGTCCGCGCGCTCCAGGATGTACGGGATCCAGCCGATCTGGCCCTCGGCGTACATGACCCTGAGGTTCGGGAAGCGCTCGAACTTGCCGCTCATCAGCCAGTCGACCATCGAGAAGCAGCAGTTGGCGAAGGTGATGGTGGAGCCGACGGCGGGCGGCGCGTCCGCTGAGGTGGAGGGCATACGGCTGGAGGAGCCGATGTGCATGGCGACGACCGTGCCGGTCTCGTCGCAGGCGGCGAGGAAGGGGTCCCAGTCGTCGGTGTGGACGGAGGGGAGGCCCAGGTGCGGGGGTATCTCGGAGAAGGCCACCGCCCGGACGCCGCGCGCCGCGTTCCTGCGCACCTCCGCCGCCGCCAGCTCCGCGTCCCACAGCGGGATGAGGGTGAGCGGGATGAGCCGCCCCCGCGCCTCGGGGCCGCACCACTCCTCCACCATCCAGTCGTTGTACGCCCGGACGCCGAGCAGCCCCAGTTCACGGTCCGCGGCCTCGGTGAAGGTCTGGCCGCAGAAGCGCGGGAAGGTCGGGAAGCAGAGGGCCGACTGGACGTGGTTGACGTCCATGTCGGCGAGCCGCTGCGCGACGTCGTACGAGCCCGGGCGCATCTGCTCGTACGTGATGATCTCCAGCTTGATCTCGTCCCTGGAGTAGCCGACGGCGGTGTCGAGGCGGGTCAGCGGGCGGTGCAGGTCCTCGTAGACCCACCAGTCGCCGATGGGGCCGTCGTCGCCGGGGGCGCCCATCACGGGCTTGAAGCGGCCGCCGAGGAACGTCATCTCCTTCAGCGGCGCTCGGACCACCCGGGGGCCCGTGTCCAGGTACTTCTTGGGGAGCCGGTCCTGCCAGACGTGCGGGGGCTCCACCGTGTGGTCGTCGACGGAGATGATCTTCGGGAAGGGGGCGGGTGCGGGGGTGGGGCTGTCGGGATCCGTGGCGCTCGTCTCCAAGGTGTCCATGTCCGTCACGGTAGCGCTGATCTGACGGTCCGTCAGTAATGCGGCCGTGACTCTCCGGGCCTCCGCCCGCCTCCCCTTCGCCGAGCGCGCATGGGTGAGGAAACCCTGTGTGGGCCTGGTGACATCCCCCGTCGCTCCCTGTGATCGAGCTCTCCCACGGCTGACGGATCCGCCATGAACAAGGCAAACTGGCTCGGGTAACAAGGAGGCTTGGGGGACGTCGATGGGTGGTGAACCGGGAGTGCCGGAGAGCGGTGTGCCTCGCGTGCCGGAGCAAAGGGCTGCCATGGACGCCCCGGCTCCGGAACCGGCCCCCCACTTGTCGGACGAGTTGCGCTTCGCCGTGCTCGGACCGGTGCGGGCCTGGCGCGGCGCCGAGCCCCTGGCCACCGGTTCGCCCCAGCAACGCGCCCTGCTGGCCGCGCTGTTGCTGCGTGAGGGCCGTACGGCCACCGCGCACGAGCTGATCGACGCGCTGTGGGGCGACGACCCGCCCTCGCAGGCGCTGGCGGCGGTCCGCACGTACGCCTCCCGGCTGCGCAAGGTGCTCACCCCCGGCGTCCTGGTCAGCGAGTCCGGCGGCTACGCGGTCCGCGCGCTGCCCGGCGGCGCGCTGGACCTGGCCGTGGCCCAGGAACTGGCCGCCGACGCCGACAAGGCCCGGTCCTCCGGGGATCTGTGCCAGGCCCGCGCACTGCTGAACGAGGCGCTCGGGCTGTGGGACGGGGAGGTACTGGCGAGCGTGCCGGGGCCGTACGCGGAGACCCAGCGGGCCCGTCTGGAGGAGTGGCGGCTCCAACTGGTCGAGTCCCGGCTGGACATGGACCTGGAGCAGGGCTGCCACGCGGAGGCGGTCTCCGAGCTGACCGCGCTCACCGCCGCACACCCGTTGCGGGAGCGACTGCGCGAACTGCTGATGCTGGCGCTGTACCGCAGCGGCCGGCAGGCGGAGGCCCTGGCTGTCTACGCCGACACCCGCCGCCTGCTCGCCGACGAACTGGGCGTGGACCCCCGTCCGGACCTGCGCGGGTTGCAGCAGCGCATCCTCCAGGCGGACCCCGGTCTCGCGGAGCCCTCCGCACCCCTCGCCCCGGAGACCGGCGCGACCCCCGTACGGCCCGCCCAACTGCCCGCCACGGTTCCGGACTTCACCGGACGCGCCGCCTTCGTGAACGCCCTGAGCGCGGTGCTGACGGAGGCGTCCGGCGCCGAGGGCCAGGTGATGTCGGTGTCCGCGCTGGCGGGTATCGGCGGCGTGGGCAAGACGACGCTCGCCGTGCACGTGGCCCACCGGGCCCGGTCGGCCTTCCCCGACGGACAGCTGTACGTCGACCTCCAGGGCGCCGGCTCCCGCCCCGCCGAGCCGGAGACGGTCCTCGGCTCGTTCCTGCGGGCGCTCGGCACCGCCGACTCCGCGATCCCGGACTCCCTGGAGGAGCGGGCCGCGCTGTACCGGTCGGTGCTGGACGGCCGCCGGGTCCTGGTCCTGCTCGACAACGCGCGCGACGCGGCCCAGGTACGTCCGCTGCTGCCCGGCACGGCGGGGTGCGCGGCCCTGGTCACCGCCCGGGTACGGATGGTGGACCTGGCTGGCGCCCACCTCGTCGACCTCGACGTGATGTCGCCGGACGAGGCGTTGCAACTCTTCACGAAGATCGTCGGCCAGGAGCGCGTCGCGGCGGAGCGCGAGGCCGCGCTCGACGTCGTCGCGGCCTGCGGTTTCCTGCCGCTGGCCATCCGTATCGCCGCGTCCCGCCTGGCGGCGCGCAGGACGTGGACGGTCTCCGTCCTCGCCGCCAAACTCGCCGACGAGCGGCGCCGGCTGGACGAGCTGCAGGCCGGGGACCTGGCCGTGAAGGCCACCTTCGAGCTGGGCTACGGCCAGCTCGAGCCCGCCCAGGCCCGCGCCTTTCGCCTCCTCGGCCTCGCGGACGGCCCGGACATCTCCCTGGCCGCCGCGGCCGCCGTACTGGACCTGCCGCCGGACGACACCGAGGACGTCCTGGAGACCCTCGTCGACACCTCCCTCCTGGAATCCGCCGCCCCCGGCCGCTACCGCTTCCACGATCTCGTCCGCCTCTACGCGCGTGCATGCGCCGAACGCGACGAACAGCCGCCGAGCGAGCGGACGGCGGCGATGTCACGGCTGCTGGACTTCTATCTGGCGACGGCGACGCGGGTGTACGCGATCGAGCGGCCCGGGGACCGGACGGTCGCGCATCTGGAGAGGAGCCAGTACGCCGGCCGGGAGTTCGCCTCCGCCTCGGACGCGCTGGACTGGCTGCACGCGGAGGCGGAGCCGCTGCTCGCGTGCGTGCAGCAGTCCCTGGGGGCATCCACACTGCGGCGGGCCGTCGACCTCCTGCTGGCCACCATCGATCTGGCCGAGTCCGGCGCCGGTTCGCGCCGCTACGAAACGACCGCGCTCGCCGCTCGGGACGCGGCCGCGGCGCTCGGGGACGCGCACGCCGAGACCCGGGCACGCATCACGCTGGCGCAGGTCCTCAGCCAGGCGGGGCGTTTCGACGAGGCGGAGCAGGAGGCCGCGCGCGCCGATCTCGTGAACGGGACGGCTGAGGACCCCTGGACGAGCGGCACCGCCCCCAACCAGCTGGGCATCATCGCCAACTGCACCGCCCGCTTCCCGGACGCCGAGGTCTTCCTGCTCAGGGCCATCGAGGCGTTCCAGGCGGACGGCAACAAGCCCGGCGAGGCCAGCGCGGTGTGCAACCTGTCTCGTTCTCTCGCCTCGATGGGCCGCACCGCCAGGGCGGTCGAGCTCGCCCAGCGAGGCGTGGAGATCTACGACGAGCTGGGCCTGTCCCTACGCATCGCCAACGCCCGCTATGCCTCGGGGACCGTGCTCACGCAGGCGGGCCGGCTCCCGGAGGCCCTGGAGCAGCTCGACGCGGCACTGCGGATCTTCACCGAGAACCGTCAGCGGCTCTGGGAGGGGACGACTCATTTCCGGGTGGCCCAGGTCCACCTGGCGGCCCGTCGCCCCGCGCAGGCCGCCCGGCACGCCGAACAGGCGCTGGCGATCGGCTGCATCGGCGGCGACTGGATGAGGGCCAACGCCCTGACCCTGCTGGGCAGGGCCCTGGTGGCCCTCGGCCAGTCGGACCGGGCCCGTGCCTGCTGGCGCGAGGCGCTCACGATGTACGAGCAGTCCGGCTCGTCCGAGGCGGCGGAGGTGCGCGGGCTGCTCCACCCGCTCGCGGCGGCGTGACACGCCTGGGGCGGGACGTTCATCGAACGTTTATGAGCGGCTGACAGTCTCAGGTCATCGATCCGTCGCGTCGGGGGGCAGGCGGATCCACAGGGCCTCATGAATGACCCGAGGTCACTCGAAACGCCCGTTCGGCGACCCCCGGGGGAGTTGCCGAACGGGCGCTTCCGCCGAGAAACACCGCTCACTCACGGGGAGTTCCAGCTATGAGCGACAAGAAGAAGCAGGACCCGGAGATCACCACGATGGACCAGCACACGCCCGCTCCGCCCGGCAAGGACGGCGCGATCACCCCGCTGGACCAGCACACGCCGGCCCCGCCGAGCGAGGACCCGGAGATCACCATGATGGACCAGCACACGCCGGCTCCGCCCGCCCTGGACCTGGGCGGCAAGAAGTAGACCTTTGCCCGACGGGGATCGGCCGCGGTGGCGCGGAGGGGGAGCCACCGCGGCCGAGGCATGTCCGGTGGCCGGTTCCGGCACCATCGAGGAAGGGGACCAGGATGATCGCAGCGCGTGTCGGATCCGGTGCCTCCGTCGTCGCACGGCCGGAGAGGACCCCGCCCGCGCTGCGCGCGGCCCTGGAACAGGTCGCCCCGCATCGCGTGGGCGAGATGGAACGGCAGAAGGACGAGGCCATCACCCTGGCGGCCCGCACGGGCAGCCTCGGCCCGATCACCCGGTTCCTCGACACCTGGGCCGTGGCGGTCGAGATCGCCCGCGTCCCGGCCGCCGCCGAGCGCCTGCGCACCGCCGAGCACACCGCACGCACCGTGGCCCCCGACGACCCCGCCTGGCGCGAGGCCATGAACGAGATCCACGCCCTCCACACAGCGGCGCGGGAGTCACTGAGCAGCGACTGATCGGAAGCCGGACGACGGCTGGGCGGCGGCCAAGCAGGGACTGAGCAGCGGCCGGGCGGCGGCCAAGCGGAGACTGCGCAGCGGCCGGGCGGCAACCGCACGACAGGAGGGCGGCAGTTGAGCCGAGACCGGGTCCCACCGGCCCAACCACTCCCGCACCTCCACCCCCGCCCGACCACTCCCGAACGACCACCCCCACCAGGCCACCCCACCCGGCCGCCCCCACCAGGCCGCCCCCACCAGGCCGCCCCCGCGCCTCTACCCCCGCCCCTCACCACCCCCGCAACTCCCCCTTCACCACCTTCCCGCTCGCGTTCCGCGGCAGCTCGCCCACGAAGGTCACCGACCGCGGCACCTTGTAGTTGGCCATCTCCCGGCGGGACCACGCGATGAGGTCATCGGCGGTCACCAGGGAGTCGGGGCGGCGGACGACGAACGCCCTGCCGACCTCGCCGAGGCGGGGGTCGGGGACGCCGACGACCGCCACGTCCGCGACATCGGGGTGGAGGCCGAGGAGTTGCTCGATCTCCGCGGGATACGCGTTGAAGCCGCCGACGATGAACATGTCCTTGAGGCGGTCGGTGATCCGCAGGTTGCCGTCCTCGTCCAGCACGCCGATGTCGCCGGTGCGCAGCCAGCCGTCGGCGGTGACCGCGCGGGCGGTCTCGGCGGGGTCCTCGAAGTAGCCGCGCATCACGTTGAAGCCGCGGACGAGCACCTCCCCGGGCGCACCGGCCGGCAGGGGGGAGCCCAGCGGATCGACGACGCGCACCTCAGTCCCGGGGACCGCCCGGCCGGACGTCGACGCGATCACCGACGGCTCGTCGCCGCGCCGGCACATCGTGACGATGCCGGACGCCTCGGACAGGCCGTACGCGGTCAGCACGGTGTCGACGCGGAGTTCGGCCCGCAGCCGTTCGACGAGCCGGAGCGGGACCACCGCCGCGCCCGTCACCACCAGCCGCAGCGCGCTCAGGTCGTAGTCGTCGCGGGCGGGGTGGTCCAGGAGGGACTGGTGGAGGGTCGGCGGGCCGGGCAGGACCGAGACCCGCTCGGCCGCCACGTTGGCCATCGCCGTCTCCACGTTGAACACCGGCTGCGGGATCATCGTCGCGCCCCGCATCAGGCAGGCGATCACCCCGGCCTTGTAGCCGAAGGTGTGGAAGAACGGGTTCACGATCAGATAGCGGTCGCCCTGCCGGAGCCCGGCCAGCTCGCTCCACACCTCGTACGCGCGCAGGGTCTGCGCATGGGTGATCACCGCGCCCTTGGGGCGGCCGGTCGTGCCGGAGGTGAAGATGATGTCGGACGGGGAGTCGCCCGTCAGCCGGTCGGAGCGGGCCCGCACCTCCTGCGCGGTCACCCCGTCGCCGCTCGCGAGGAAGTCCTTCCAGGTGCGGAAGTCGGCGGGGGCGTCGTCCGAGAGCACCACCGCCTGCTCCAGATGCGGGAGTCCGGGCAGCGGCCCCGGCCGTCCGCACACGCTGCCGGCCCCCGGCGCCCGCAGCCGCCCGCCGTCCGCGCCCGCCGCGCGCCGGAGCGAGGCCACGTACGAGGTGCCGAGGAAGGTGCCGGTGACGAACAGCAGCTTCGCCCGGCTGCGCGCCAGCACATCCGCGGCCTCACCGCCCTTGAAGCGGGTGTTCAGCGGGACGAGGACCGCGCCCGCCGAGACCGCGCCGAGCGCGGCGACGATCCAGTCGAGGGAGTTCGGGGCCCAGAGGGCGACCCGGTCGCCGACCCGCACCCCGTTCGCGACGCACGCCGCCGCCGCGCGCTCCACCCGGGCGCCCAGCTCCGCGTACGACACCCGGGTACGTCCGTCGACGACGGCCTCGACCCCGGCGTACCGCCGGGCCGCCGCGCGGACCAGCCCGGCGACGGTCCCCCACTCCAGGTCACCGCGCCTCCCGACCAGGTCACCGCGCGGCCCCTCCCGGTCACCGCGCCGTCCCTCCATGTCACCGCTCACAGCAGGCCTCCGTACCCGAGAACCGGTGTTCAAGCGCCCGATCGTCAGCCGGACATCCGTAGCTGACTGTCCGTCAGATTAGCTGTACCCTGACGGACTGTCAGCAGCCGAACAGGCCCTGTGCGGAGGTGCGCTCCGCCACCCGGTGCGGAGGTGTGCCTCATGGCCGTGCTCAAGGACGCGACAGCGATCGTCGGCATCGGGCAGACCCCCTTCGCCAAGCAACTCCCCGAAACTGAGCGGGCGTTGGCATGCCGGTCGATCCTCGCCGCCCTCGACGACGCCGGGATCGCGCCGGACGAGGTCGACGCGCTCGCCTCGTACACGATGGAGGAGACGGACGAGGTCGAGGTGGCGAAGGCGCTCGGCCTCGGCGACCTCACCTTCTTCAGCAAGGTCGGCTACGGCGGCGGCGGTTCGTGCGCCACGGTCGCGCATCTCGCCGCCGCGATCGCCACCGGCCAGGCCACGGTCGGGGTCGCCTGGCGGTCCCGCAAACGCGGCTCCGGCCCCCGCCCGTGGAAGAACACCACGGTCCAACTCCCCACCCCGGCCCAGTGGACCCGCCCCTACGGCCTGCTGCGGCCCGCCGACGAGATAGCCATGCTGGCCCGCCGCCACATGCACGAGTACGGCACCACCCGCGACCACCTCTTCAACGTGGCCCTCGCCTGCCGCAACCGGGCGAACCAGAACCCCGCCGCGATCATGTACGAGCGCCCGCTGACCCGGGAGATGTACATGAACTCCCGCTGGATCAGCGAACCCCTCTGCCTCTTCGACAACTGCCTGGAGACCGACGGGGCGTTGGCCTGCGTCGTGGTCTCCGCCGAGCGCGCCCGCGACTGCCGCCGGACCCCCGTCTACGTCCACTCCGCCGCCCAGGGCCTGCCGGCCCAGCACCACGGCATGGTCAACTACTGGAACGACGACCCGCTGACCGGCCCCGCCTGGACCGCCGCCCGGCACCTCTGGAAGCACGCCGACGTCACCCCGGACGACGTCGACGTCGCCCAGATCTACGACGCGTTCACCGCCCTGATCCCGCTGTCGCTGGAGGGGTACGGCTTCTGCGCGCGCGGCGAGGGCGGCGCGTTCACCGAGGGCGGCGCCCTGGAGACCGGCGGCCGGCTCCCCCTGAACACCTCCGGGGGCGGCCTCAGCGAGGCCTATGTGCACGGCTTCAACCTGATCAACGAGGGCGTCCGGCAACTGCGCGGCACGAGCACCGCCCAGGTGCCCGGCGCGGCGACCTGTCTGGTCACGGCGGGCGAAGGGGTACCGACCTCCGCGCTGCTGCTGAGGAACTGAGGAGTCGAGGACATGCTGACACCGGTGGTGGACGACGACGGCGCCCCCTTCTGGGAGTACGCCGCGCGGGGCGAACTGCGGATCCAGGCGTGCGCCGACTGCGGCGAACTCCGCTT
This sequence comes from Streptomyces caniscabiei, assembly GCF_014930365.1. Classification (GTDB taxonomy): domain Bacteria; phylum Actinomycetota; class Actinomycetes; order Streptomycetales; family Streptomycetaceae; genus Streptomyces; species Streptomyces caniscabiei. The sequence goes on from NZ_JABXWI010000012.1 coordinate 94,147, forward strand.
CCCGCCACGCCCCTGCTGCCCGCACTGCCGCTCCTTCGCGGCCGAGTGGCGCCGGGTCTCGGGGCGGGGCCGGATCTGGTCGTACGTCCGCCCGCACCCACCGCTCCTCCCCGACTACGCCGAGCAGGCCCCGTACCACGTCGTCCTCGTCGAGCTGGCCGACGCGCCCCGCATCCGCCTGGTCGGCAGCCTGGTGAGCGGGCCGGGCGCCCGCCTGGACTCGGTACCGGCCGAGCGGATCCGGATCGGCGCGCGGGTGCAGGTGGTGTTCACCTCCACCGGCCTGCCCCAATGGGTGCTGGAGCGGCCGTGACCCTGCGCACGACGACGGACAAGGCGACGGGCGTGGCCCTGCTGACCCTGGACCGCCCGGAGCGACTGAACGCGATCGATCTGCCGACGGCCGAGCAACTCACCTGCTTCTGGCAGGAGTCGAGATACGACGACGCGGTACGGGCGGTCGTCGTGACCGGCGCGGGTGAGCGCGCCTTCTGCACGGGCCTCGACCGGGACGCGGCGGGAGCCGTCCCGCAGCCGAACTCCCCGTACACGATCGAGGATCCCCTCCTCAGGATCGGCCCGAAGTCCAACGACTGCTGGAAACCGCTGATCGCGGCCGTGAACGGCATGGCCTGCGGCGGGGCCTTCTATCTGCTGGGCGAGGCGGAGTTCCTCGTCGCCGACCCCGCCGCCACCTTCTTCGACCCCCACACCAGCTACGGCATGGTCAGCGCCTTCGAGTCGATCCTGATGGCCCAGCGCATGCCGTACGGGGAGGCCACCCGCATGGCGCTGCTGGGCACCGCCGAGCGGATGTCGGCCCGGCGGGCGCACGAGGTGGGGCTGGTGTCGGAGGTGACGGAACCCGGCGAGTCGGTCGCCGCGGCCGTGCGGTGCGCTGAGATCGTCGCCGCGTGTCCGACGGAGGCCGTCCAGGGCACGGTACGGGCCTGCTGGGCGGCACGGGAGGCGACACGAACACACGCACTCGCGTACGCCCCGCACCTGATCTCACTGGGCAACCAACCGCGGCGACAACAAGAGGAGTTGTTCGCATCGCGGCGGCAGAGTGGACATCGGACGCGATGAGGAGGGACACCTTGAATCACGGACAATTCGCGAATGAAACGTGAACTGTTTCACACGCCGGGTTCACTTGATTGTGTCACTCATGAACTTTGTCCCCATGTGAGTCTCTGGTTAAGAGGCTGGAGTTGCTCGTATGTTGCGACCTGATCGCTCGACCTCTTGATCGCACATATCCAGTCATAGCTCGACGCCGTTCGGCGGGGGATAAAACATATGAATATTTACGGGGGAAGACGTCGGCTCCGCAGAGCCGGCGTGGTGCTTTCCGCAGCCCTGATGTTGGCGGCGAGCACATCGGAGGGCGCGATGGCGGTGGCCGGCGGGAGTGCCGGCGCCTCTGCCGTCGACGCCGCCAGGACCGCCGCGTCCGCTGACACGGCCGGGGCGGCCGACGAGTCCGCCGAAGCCGAAGCGGGCGAGGACGCCAAGGCACTGGCCAAGGCCGCGCGCACGGGCAAGCCCGTGGAGATCACCTCGATGCGCGGTGAGAGCAGTGAGGTGTTCGCCACTCCGGAGGGTCACCTGGAGGCCCGGGAGCACCTGCGACCGGTGCGGACGAGGGTGAACGGCGAGTGGCAGGACATCGACACCACGCTGGCGCGCGGCGCGAACGGCACCGTGGCACCCAAGGCCACCACCGTCGGGCTGACGTTCTCGGGCGGGGGTACCGACCCGCTTGTGCGCATGATCAAGAACGGCCGGGAACTCGCCTTGTCCTGGCCCGAGAAGCTGCCCGCTCCGGAACTGAGCGGGAACACCGTCACCTACCCGGACGTCCTGCCGGACGTGGACCTGCGCATGACGGCGCAGCAGGACGGCTTCACCCAGTTGCTGGTCGTCAAGTCGGCTGAGGCGGCGGCGAGTACGGAGCTGAACGAACTCCGTCTGGAACTGGACGCGGGCGGCATGCGGGTCGAGGAGACCGACGGCGGCGGCCTGGCGGCGATCGACGAGGGCGCGGGAAGCGCGGTCTTCGAAGCCCCTCGCCCGGTGATGTGGGACTCCAGCGACCAGGCACCCGGCACCACGGAGGAGTCCTCGACGCGGCCCTCCGCCGGGAGCGCCTCGAAGGCGTCGGCGCGGTCCGCACCGCGCTCGGCCACCACGGGCACCACGACGACCGCCCTCACCGCCTCCGCCACCGCCGTCGAGGACGGCGCCGACGACCCGGAGACCAGCGCCGCGGAGTCGGCGAACGTGGCACCGGTGGGTGTGGACGTCCCCGCCGCGCAGGACGAGTTGGTGCTGACGCCCGACCGCGACGTGCTCCGGGGCAAGGACACGGTGTACCCCGTGTTCATCGACCCGCAGTGGTACTCCCCGAAGGCGTCGGCGTGGACGATGGCCTCCGAGTACTGGGCGTCGTCGCCGCAGTGGAAGTTCAACGGCGAGTCGGACGCGGGCCTCGGTTACTGCAACTGGGCCTACTGCGCGCCGCACGACACCAAGCGGCTCTTCTACCGCATCCCGACGTCGAAGTTCGCGGGCCGGACCGTGCTGCAGGCGGAGTTCGTGGTCCGCAACACCTGGTCGGCGTCCTGCTCCGACCGGAGCGTGGAACTGTGGCGCACCAAGGACATCTCCTCGTCGACGACCTGGAACTCGCAGAACGCCTCCGGCTTCTGGATCGACCACCTCAGGACGGCCTCCTTCGCCTACGGATACACCGGCTGCGCCGCGAAGGACGCCGAGTTCGACGTGAAGTCCGCGATCCAGTTGGCGGCGGACAAGAAGTGGTCGACGATGACCTTCGGCATGCGGGCGGCGAGCGAGTCCGACGCCTACGGCTGGAAGCGGTTCTCGGACGACGCCTATCTGCGCGTGCAGTACAACCGGCCGCCGCCGCAGGTCAAGATGTCGCAGCTGGTCATGGAGTACGGCGGTACGTGCAAGAAGCCCGAGAACGCCGCGCGTGTGCGCTCCCTGGGCAAGATCTACGCGAACGACATCACCGACCCCGACGGTGACACCGTCAAGGTCGAGTTCGCGGCCAGCTGGGACACCGGTGACGGCAAGGGCTCGGTGACCCGCTGGAGGTCGGGGCTGACGGGGGCGAAGAAGTCCGGCTCGGACTTCTCGATCACCCTGCCGTCCACCCTCCCCAAGAACAAGACGATCAACTGGTACGTCCGTTCCTACGACGGGGCCCAGTCCTCGCCCTGGTCGTACACGGGTGACGCGACCTCCTGCTACTTCGTGTACGACACGAGCGTGCCGAAGGCCCCGACGATCTCCTCCAACATCTACCCGGCCTCCAACCCGGAGGACCCCGAGGACCCCTGGTACGACGGGGTGGGCCAGTACGGCAACTTCGTGATCACCGGGGCCGTCTCCGACGTGACGAAGTACTGGTACGGCATCAACGGCGACCCGGTCTCCGCCAACACGGTCACCACCTCGGGCGGCGCGGCCAAGACGGTGCCGGTACTGCCGCTCAAGCCGGGCCTCAACACCTTCACCGCCCGCTCCTTCGACGCCGCCGGCAACGGCTCCGAGATCCGCACCTACCAGTTCCGCGTCAAGGCCGGGCAGCTCGAACGCGCCAACTGGTCGATGGACGAGGCGGCCGGCGCCACCCAGGCGGCGGGCAGCGCACCCGAGCAGACCGCGATCCTGTACGGCGGCCCGACCCGGGACGTGGAGGGCAAGATCGGCAAGGCCGTGCAGTTCGACGGCGTCGACGACTACGCCGCCACCGACGTCGCCACCATCAACACCGATGTGAGCTTCTCGGTGTCGGCGTGGGTGAAGCTGTCGGCGATGCCGTCCACCGGGGCGGTCGTCGCCTCCCAGCGAGGCAACAACGCGCCGGGCTTCGAGCTGTACTACTCCAAGGGCTACGACCGCTGGGTGTTCAACCAGTACAGCGCGGACACCACCAGCGCCACTCCCGTCCGGGCCATGCAGGCCGCCGCGGGCGGGGCCAAGGCCGGGGAGTGGACGCATCTGGTCGGTGTGTACGCCGCCGGTGAGCAGCAGCTGAAGCTGTTCGTCAACGGCACCCTGGCCGGCACCACGGCCTACAGCACGGCGTGGAACGCCCGGCGCGGCATGATGATCGGCGGCAGCCATCTGAACGGCGCCGTGACCTCGTTCTTCCCCGGGTCCATCGACGAGGTGAGGACCTACGAGAAGCCGCTGTCGGCGGCCGAGGTGTCCACCCTCTACAGCGCGAACTCGATCGGCGCCGGCCGTCCGGCCCGAGCGGTCTTCCCCATGGACGACGCCGCCGACGCGACCGCGCTGAGCGGCCGGGCCGATGTGAACCCCGCGGTCCTCAAGGGCGGGGCCACCGCGGGCACGGCAGGGGTGGACGGCAACGCCCTCACCCTGGACGGCACCGACGACTACGCCGTCACGAGCGGCCCGCACATCAACACCTCGTACAGCTACGCCGTCTCGGCCTGGGTGAAGCTGCCGAAGACCAAGCCGAACCACGCCGCCACGGTCGCCTCGCAGATCGGCGCCACGGTGACGGGTCCGGAGCTGTACTACTCCAGTGCCTACGACCGCTGGGTGTTCAACCAGCACAGCGCCGACACCGCCGACTCCACGGTGGTGCGGGCCATGCAGCCCGAGGGCACCACGGCCTACGGCGGTGAGTGGACGCACCTGGTCGGCGTGCAGGACACGGTGGCCGACAAGCTCTCGCTGTACGTCAACGGCACCCTGGCCGGCACCACCGCCACGACCTCCACCTGGTACGCCGGGGGCGCGGTGCAGATCGGCGCCAGCGCGTTCGAGCGGACGCCCACCTCGTTCTTCCCGGGCCAGATCGACGACGTACGGCTCTTCGACCGTCCGGTGTCGGCCGGCGAGGTGCAGCAGCTGTTCAAGCAGCGCGCGGTGGTCAAGGGCCGCTGGAAGTTCGAGACGGCCACCGGTACGCCGCTGACGTCGCCGGACGCCTCGTCCGCCGCCAACGCCATGACCCTCTACAACGGCGCCCAGACGGGCTCGGGCTGGGTCGACGGCGCGGTCACCCTCGACGGCACCAACGACTACGCCGCGGCCTCCGTGGTCCCGGTCGACACCGCTGCCAGCTTCACGGTCAGCGCCTACGTCCAGACGGCCGCCACCCCGACGAGCCCGGTCACGGTCATCAGCGCTCCGGGAGCCAAGAAGAGCGCTTTCGCGGTGCGCTACGAGCCCAGCGCCACCCCGGCGACCGATCCGGGCCGCTGGCGGATCGCCACGGCCGACTCCGACAGCGACAGCGCCGCGGTCTCCGACGTCGGCAACGGCATGTTCTACAGCCCGACCGACTGGAACCATCTGGCCCTGGTCTACGACGGGTTCTCCAAGGAGGTCCGCCTCTACGTCAACGGCGAACTCCAGGAGACCGCCTGCGCCGACGCCGACGAGGACGGGGTGCAGGACGACGCGAGCTGCGCCGACACCGTCTCGTGGGCCGACGACGTGCTGACGTACAAGGCCGGGAAGACGCTGCAGCTCGGCCGGGACACGACGGGTACCACGTCGAGTCAGTACTTCCCCGGGTCGCTCTCCGACGTCTGGGTCTTCCAGGGCGCGCTGACCGAGACCCAGATCGACCACCTCGCCGTCGGCATGCCGGGCGTGGAGACCGCCGTCCCCAACGGCGACTGACCGGCTCGCTCATCGGGAACGGGGCCCGCCGCCGTACGCGGCCGGCCCCGTTCCCCGACTGACTTCTTCGCTCCGCCGCACCTGGCTCTCCCCTGCCCGCGGAGCACCCAACGGGAGGAAAAGACTCGGATGACGACCAGACCACGCAGGAGAACGGGCCGGCCGTGGCGGTGGGTGGCACTCGCCTCCGCCACCGTGCTGACCGGCACGCTGATACAGGCGTCCGGCGTTCCCGCCGTCGCCCAGCCGGCCTGGCGCAAGCCCGCGCTGCCGCAGGCCGAGGACCCCGTCGCCGGCGGCCCGGCCGGCAAGGCCGTACCGCGCACGGTCACGAAGGGCCCCCGCACTCCTGCCAAGGCCCCGGCCACCAGCTGGCCCAAGGCGACCAGCGCGACGGTCACCCTCGACAAGGACACCACCCGGGTCGAGGGACTCCCCCTTACCCTGGACACCCGCGTCAAGAAGACCTCGGACGCCGCCGGCGGCACCTACACCGTGCGCACCCTGTCCAAGAAGGCCGCACGCAAGACCGGCGTCGACGGCCCCGTCTTCACCCTGACACCCCAGCAGAACACCAAGCAGCACACCGGCAAGGTCCGCGCCGGACTCGACTACTCCTCCTTCGCCGGCCTCTACGGCGGCGGCTACGCCGACCGCCTCGGCCTCGTCCAGCTCCCCGCCTGCGCACTCACCACACCGCAGAAGGCCAAGTGCCGCACCACGCGGCCGCTGGAGACCGTCAACGACACCGACAAGCAGACCCTGACAACGAAGTCGGTCGCCCTCAGCGCCGGCACGGCGACCGTGCTGGCGGCGACCGCGTCGGCGAGCAGCGACAAGGGTGACTACAAGGCCACGTCCCTGTCGGCCTCCTCGACCTGGAACACGGACCTGAGCAGCGGCTCGTTCGCCTGGTCGTACGACATGGCGGTGCCGAAGGTGCCCGGCGGGCTGACGCCGCAGGTCGGACTGTCGTACTCCTCCGGCGGTGTCGACGGCCGGACCGGCAACAGCAACAACCAGGCGTCCTGGGTCGGCGACGGCTTCGACCTGGCGCCCGGATTCATCGAACGCAGCTACAAGAGCTGCGAGAAGGACGGGGCGACCAACGCCGACGGCAAGGAGCCGGGCGACCTGTGCTGGGCGTACGACAACGCCACCCTGTCGCTGAACGGCTCCGGCGGCGAGTTGGTGCCCAACGGGACCAACTCCTGGAAGCTGCAGAACGACGACGGCACGAAGATCGACCGGATCTACGGCTCGTCGTCCGACGTGCGCTCCAACGGCGCCCGCAACGACGAGTACTGGCGGGTCACCACACCCGACGGCACGAGGTACTTCTTCGGCTACAACCGCCTGCCGGGCTGGGCGAGCGGCAACGAGACCACGGACTCGACGTGGACGGTGCCGGTCTTCGGCAACAACGCCGACGAACCCTGCAACGCCTCGACGTTCGCGTCGTCCTGGTGCCAGCAGGGCTGGCGCTGGAACCTGGACTACGTCGTGGACCGGCGCGGCAACGCGGTCGCGTACTACTACGACAAGGAGACCAACTCCTACGGCCGCAACGTGACCGCCGCCGACGACACCCCGTACGTCCGCGGCGGCACCCTGGACCGCGTCGAGTACGGGCTGAAGTCCACCGCCATGTACTCGGCGAAGGCGCTGGCCAAGGTCGACCTCACCAGCAGCGAGCGGTGCATCGCCGACAGCTCCACCACCTGCTCGTCCATCTCCTCGGACTCCCAGTACTGGTACGACACCCCCTGGGACCTGAACTGCGAGGCGGGCACCGACTGCGACGACGGCCGGTACTCCCCGGCGTTCTTCACCCGCAAGCGGCTCACCGAGGTCGCCACCCAGGTCTATGACGGCAGCGCCTACGACAACGTCGACTCCTGGAAGCTGACCCACCGCTGGGGCATGGCCGACACCGACTACCAGCTGCTGCTCGACTCCGTCCAGCGCACCGGCCATGACGGCACGGCCTCGATCACCCTGCCGAAGACCACCTTCGCCTACACCCAGTTGGCCAACCGGCTGGACAAGACCGGCGACGGCTACGCCCCGTACATCAAGGACCGGCTGTCCACGATCGCCGACGACTCGGGCGGCCAGGTCGACGTCAACTACTCCGCCCCGGTCTGCGACTTCGACGCGCTGCCGACCCCGCAGACGAACACCACCCGCTGCTTCCCGCAGTACATCGGCGGCAGTTCGAGCGACGACCCCGAGCTGCAGTGGTTCAACAAGTACGTCGTCGACACGGTCACCGCGACCGACCGCACGGGCGGCTCGCCCGACCAGGTCACCATGTACGACTACCTGGACGGCGCCGCCTGGCACTACGACGATGACGACGGGATGTCCAAGGCCAAGCTGCGGACCTGGTCGCAGTGGCGCGGTTACGGCCACGTGCGGGTACGCACGGGCGGCCAGGGCGGCGCCTCGGCCATGAAGACGCAGCAGGACTCGTACTTCCTGCGCGGCATGGACGGCGACCGCAAGGAGCCCTCCGGCGGCACCAAGAGCGTCTCCGTCACCCTCGACTCGGGCGAGGGCGACCCGATCACCGACCACGAGTCGCAGGCCGGCTTCGCCTACAAGACCGTCACCTACTCCGGTCCCGGCGGCAAGGTCCTCGAGAAGTCGGTGAGCCGCCCCTGGTACAAGGAGACCGCGAAGAAGGTCCGCGACTGGGGCACGGTCACCGCGAACTTCACCGGCACCGCCTCCTCCAAGTCGTGGACCTCGCTGGACGACGGCGCCGGCGCCAAGTGGCGCACCACCTCGGGTTCCGAGACCCACGACCCCGCCACCGGCCTGGTCGTGCAGAGCGAGGACCTGGGCGACACGACGACCGCCGCCGACAACCAGTGCACCCGCACCACCTATGTCACCGGCAGCGTCCCCCTGGCCACCCCGGCACGGGTCGAGACGGTCGCCAAGGCGTGCGACGCCACCACCAACCGGCCGGACGACGTCATCTCCGACGTCCGCACCGCCTACGACGGCGGGGCGTACGGCGCCGCGGCGACCAAGGGCGACGCCACCAGGACCGCGAAGCTCAAGACGTACAACGGCACCAGCGCGGTCTACCTGGAGTCCAGCTCCACCTTCGACGGCTACGGCCGGGCGCTGACCACCACCGACCTGACCGCCGACGTCACCGTCACCGCCGCCGGCGCACTCACCCGGACCGCCCGCACCGGCGGACGGACCACCACCACCGCGTACACCCCGGCCACGGGCTTCGCGACGAGCAGCACGGTGACCACCCCGCCCGCCACCGCGGGCGACAGCACGACGGCACAGACCTCAAGCACCACCTACGAGGCGCTGCGGGGGCTGCCGCTCACCGAGACCGACACCAACAGCAAGGTCACGACCTACGCATACGACGCGTTGGGCCGCGCCACGAAGGTGTGGCTGCCGGACCGGACAACGGGCCAGACCCCGAGCTACGAGTTCACCTACACGATCACCGACGGCAAGCCGGTCGCGGTGGGCACGAAGACCATCGGCAACTCGGGTGCGCAGGACACCAGCTACACCCTCTACGACGGCTTCCTGCGGCCCCGCCAGACACAGGAACCCGGCCCGGGCGGAGGGACGCTCCTCGCGGACACCTTCTACGACGAACGCGGGTTGACCGCGAAGGAGTTCGCCACCTACTACATCACCGCCGCGCCGTCGAGCACGCTCTTCAAGCCCGCTGACGCGCTGAGCGTGGAGACCCAGAGCCGGTACACCTACGACGGCCTCGGCCGGGTGACCGAGATGAAGCAGATCGCCGGCAACGGCGACGGCGGAGCTGTCCTCGGCGTCACCAGGACCCTCTACGGCGGCGACCGCACCACGGTCATCCCGCCCGTCGGCGGCACCGCGCAGACCACCGTCGTCGACGCCCGAGGCCGCACCACCGAACTGCGCCAGCTGCACTCGCGTTCAGCCGACGCGGCCTACGACACCACGTCGTACGACTACTCGCCGCGCGGTGAACTGACGAAGGTCAATGACCCGGCGGGCAACGCCTGGACGTGGAAGTACGACCTGATGGGCCGGCTCACCGACACCACGGACCCGGACAAGGGCGCCGGGCACCTGGACTACGACGACCGGTCCCAGATGACCCTCTCCAGGAACCCGCAGGGCACCCTGGCCTACGTCTACGACGGTCTGGGCCGCAAGACCGAGATGCGGGACAACTCGTCCTCCGGGACGCTCCGCGCCAAGTGGGTGTACGACACGATCAGCGGTGCCAAGGGCCAGCTCGCCTCCAGCTCCCGCTTCAGCGGCGGCCAGGAGTACAAGTCGAGCGTCGTCGCCTACGACCGGCTGTACCGTCCGCTGCGCACCTCCGTCACCATCCCGTCCTCCGAGGGGGGCCTCCAGGGCACCTACCTCTCGGCGACCACGTACAACGACTCGGGCACGGTCCAGGGCGTCGGCTACCCCAAGGCCGGTGACCTGGCCGCGAACACCGTCACCTACACCTACGAGGACCGCACGCTGCGGCCCGTCGGGATCAGCGGCCCGCTGAACCTGACCGCGAGCACCAGCTACAGCCTCACCGGCAAGCCGTTGCAGTACTCCCTGGCCGCGAACGGCGGAAAGGCGACGTACGAGACCAACACCTACCAGTGGGGCACCCAGCGGCTCGAGACCTCGCGGGTGGACCGCCAGGACGTCTCGGGTGTCGACCAGTTCAACACCTACAAGTACGACGAGGCCGGCAATGTCCTGTCCGTCTCCGACACCTCCCGCTCCGGCACCGACAACCAGTGCTTCACCTACGACCACCTCGGCCGGGTGAAGGAGGCCTGGGCCCAGTCGACGACTGGCTGTGTCGCCACTCCCACCACGGGTGCGGTGGGCGGCCCGGCCCCGTACTGGACGTCCTACACCTACGACAAGGTCGGCAACCGGCTCACCGAGACCGAGCACGCCACCACGGCCGGCGGCTCCGACACCGAGCGGGAGTACCACTACCCGGACCCGGGTGCCGTGCGCCCGCACGCGCTGACCTCGGTGGACAACACCACCGGGACCGTGAAGTCCACTGACAGCTTCGGCTACGACGACGCGGGCAACACCCACACCCGGCTGCTGGCCGACGGCACCTCCCAGACCCTGGACTGGGACACCGAGGGCCATCTGACGAAGGTCACCGAACCCGTGGAGGGCGGTAGCGACAAGGTCACCGAGTATCTGTACGACACGGAGGGCAACCGGCTGATCGGCCGGACGCCGACCGAGACGACGCTGTACCTCGGCGCCACGGAGGTCACCCTGGCCAAGGGGTCCACAGCCCCCAAGGGCACCCGCTACTTCGACCTCGGCGGCGGCCACACGGCCGTCCAGGCCAACGACGGGAAGATCTCCTTCGCCCTGGCCGACCACCACGGCACGGCCCAGCTGTCCGTGGACGCGACCACCCAGGCCCTGACCCAGCGCCGTACCCTGCCCTTCGGCGGGCCGCGCGGCACCGAGCCGACCAACTGGCCCGGCACCAAGGGCTTCGTGGGCGGCACGATCGACAAAGCCACCGGCCTCACCCACCTCGGCGCCCGCGAGTACGACCCCGCCCTGGGCCGCTTCCTGTCGGTCGACCCGGTCTTCACGGCCACCGACCCGCAGCAGATGCACGGCTACACCTACGCCAACAACAACCCGCTGACCCACTCCGACCCGGCGGGCACGGAGATCGGGTCCAAGCCCAACTCCTGCCAGTACTCCCTCGCGAACTGCAGCAAGAAGACCCAGAAGGAAGTCGGCTACGACCCGAAGTCCGGCACGACCGACTACCGCCGCGGCAACATCTACAAGCGCTCCCAGGCGGCGAAGAAGTACTGGGTGACGGCGAACACCCCGGTGACGAACGACATCGACGTCCTGGCGGACCAGTACTGGTCCCCCCGGATGAACGGGGAGTTCACGGACGACTTCTGGTACAACCCGGTCTACGAGTCGTCACAGAAGGGCCAGGAGGGCACTGCCTGCTACGGGCGTGAGGGATGCCGTCAGGCCTACCTGTACGTCCTCCACGGCGGCAAGGACGTCGAGAAGGCCAAGGAACTCGCGGCCACCTACTGCGTCTACAACGCCGAGGAGTGCAACGAGAAGGCCGCGGCCGTCGCCCGGGGCAACGTCATCAAGGACGTCGTCGCCACCGCGCTGCTGGCCTACGTGGGCGGAGCCCGCGGCGCCGTGAAGCCCTGCAACAGCTTCGTCCCGGGCACCCACGTGCTCATGGCCGACGGCACGACCAAGGCCATCGAGGACGTGCGGACCGGGGACAAGGTCCTCGCCACGGATCCCAGGACGGGCCGCACCACCGTCAAGACGGTCACCGCCGAGATCGCCGGCGAGGGCCGGAAGGACCTGGTCAGGATCACCCTGTCCCTCGAGACCGGTGGCGGGAAGAACACCGCTTCGGTCACCGCGACAGCCGGTCACCCCTTCTGGGTCCCGGAACTCGGCGCCTGGGTCGACGCCACGGACCTGAAGGTCGGAGAGCGACTCGACGCGTCCGACGGAACCGTCGTCCGGATCACCGGCGTCCGTCAGTGGACCCAGTCGGCCACGGTGCACAACCTCACCGTGGCGGACCTTCACACGTACTACGTGCTGGCGGGAGAGACACCGGTCCTCGTGCACAACTCGACGCCGGCCTGTGGGCCGTCCGTCGGGGCAGGCGCGAACATGGCGAATCTCTCCGGATCGGAGAGGGCTCGGATCCAGAACGCCGCGAACCGGATCGGGAAGCCGATCTCGGTTGTCGGTAGCCGGACACTGGGGCCGCGGTCGTCGTCGAACCCGAAGGGATGGCATGGCGAGTCCGACTGGGACTATGTGATCACGGGCATCAACAGCCGTAAGAAGCACTCCGTGTCGAGCTCGCTGCCAAAGGCCGACGTCACACTGGGCGTCGGGCGGCGGCAGGACATCTTCACCGGGCCGCTCGACACCAGCAGGCCCCATATCACCTTCTATCCACAGGGTTAGGGATGAACGAACAGGAAACCTCAGCCACGGTCCTGGCCGTCTCGGGAAACTACGCGGTGGTCGGTCTGCCGAACCGCCGCTATCCGGCACTGGCCGTACAGGGAGACTCTCTGAAGGTGCTTCAGGAGGCCGTCGAGGAGTTGGCCGAACATCTGGGTTCGGGAGACCTGGAGGAGGCAGGCTTTTCCTTGGGGGAGATCCGGTCAACGGTCGCGTCGATGCTGTCGACGTATGAATCGGCTTCGCGCGAGGCCGGATTCGACCTCCCTTACGTGCGCTGAGACGAGCTCCACCTGTCACGGATGCCTCGCCGGATCTCTTCCGGCGAGGCATCCGCGGTGCACCTGTCTAACCCACTCGCTCCGACACCGACGCCCCGGACCCCACCCGGTCCGGGGCGTCGCGGCGTGTCAGGCGGCGCCCCCATCGCTGGGCCGGTGCCTCGACGCAGTAGTACGTCAGCACGCACACCGGCAACAGCACCGCGTAGAAAGCCACTTCGAGGACGAGGTCGTCGTGGCGGCGGCGGCCGATCGTGCCGTCGCTCACCGCCAGCAGCAGCGGATGCACCAGGTAGACCGAGTAGCTGATCGTGCCCAGGAACGTGAGCAGACGCGGGATCCGCCGGCGGCGCACCGCCAGCCCGATGCCGAAGGTGGCCACGGCCAGCAGGAAGGACACGATCCAGGCGCGCCGGGTGAAGTGGCCCCCGTCGCCGTCGACATACGCGCTCCCCACCGCGCAGGCGACCACCAGGGCCGCAGCGCATCCCGCCCACGCCCAGCCGCTCTGCCCGGTGTCGGCCCGGTACACGGCCGTACCGAGGAACATCACAGCGAGGATCACCAGCCCTTCCCACACCGGGACCGTCCCGTTGAGGGCGACCAGGGACAGGGCGAGGACCCCACCCAGCAACCCCCCGAACACCCGCAGCACGGTCGACCCGGTGCTCGCGCAGCAGATGGCGACGACCATCACGACCGCCGCGAGGGCGATCAGCCGGCCGGTGCCGAACTCCTCGGAGAGGGCGGACGCCGGGAGCGTGAACCCGGCCGCCACGCTCAGCGCGGCGAACCCCGCCAGGGTGACGGCGACCAGGCCCGAGCGCCGGTGCTGACGCACCGTGAACAGCCCGACGACCAGCAGGTAGAAGGCCATCTCGTACGAGAGGGTCCACAGGACGAGGAGGAGATTGGGGGTGCCCAACAGCTCCTGGAACAGGGTGAGATGGGCCACCGCCACCGAGGCGAGGCTCTGCCCGCCGAAGTCCCGGATCTCCGCCACGCCCAGGTGGTCGGCCGCGATCAGACCGGCGACGACGGCCGCGCACAGCGGGTAGATCCGGAACAGACGGCCCGTCCAGAACGTCCTCACACAGCCCCGGCGTTCCAGCGACGCGGGGATGATGTAGCCGCTGACCAGGAAGAACACCATGATGCCGTAGCGGCTGGTGTTGAACTCCGGCATCAACTCCCGGCGGAACTCCGCCATGAAGGAGTACGACGAGTGGTCGAACACCACGACGAGCGCGGCGATGCCGCGCAAGGCGTCCAGCCAGCCGAGCCGCGACGCCCCGGACGGAACCGTCCGGGGCGTCGCGGCGAGTGAGGACCTCATACCCGCTCTCATGTGCAGTTCTTCTCCGGTGTTCAGTTGTCGACCCGGCTCAGAAGGAGGAGCGCTCCAGGTCGGTCAGCTTGCAGCTGCCGCCGCTCGCGCCGTCGTCGACCGTGCCGGCGGGCGCCTTCACATCGACGGTGGCGGACTCGCCCGGCGGCACCGACGGGATGCTGTTGTCCTCGGCGGTGTGCAGCACGGTGCCGCTCGCGTCCGTGAACTCCAGGTCGAACTCGTACGAGTAGGTGCTGGTGGAGCTGCTGTTGGTGGCGCGGACCCGGGAGACGAGGCCGTTGTCGTAGGTGCAGGTCTCGATCTTCAGGTCCCTCGCGGCGCCGCGCTGGGAGCTCGACGAGCCGCCCGTCCCCACGGTGGTGCTGCCGCCCGAGGTGGACGTGGAGCCGCTGTCGGATCCTCCGCTGCTGGAGCCGCCGCTGCTGGAGCTGGACGAGGAGGACGAGCCTCCCGAGCAGCCTCCCCCGCCGGAGCCGCGGGCCCCGGTGAGAGCGAAGACGACGATGCCGAATACGGCGACGGCTCGGACATGACGAGATTTCACGTTGCTCAACCCCCGTTGAGTAGCGTCGATTTGATGTCACAGGCACGCAAACGGAACAACCGCGGCGGTGACAGGTGCACGACACCATACCGGTTTCGGCCGCGGGCCGTGTCCCGGTCCGCGCGGGGCCGTCCACCGCCGCGCGGCCGTCCACCGCCGCGCGGCCTACGTCGTGCGCGCCGTGCCCGTCCCCTTCTCCGCATCCAGGGCGTACACGCAGCGGTCCTTGCTGCACGCGTACACGACGCCGTCCTTGACGACCGGCGAGCCGGTGATCTCGCCGCCGGTCGCGAGCTTCCAGCGGAGGCGGCCGTCGTCGGCCTTCAGCGTGTACAGGAGGTGGTCGGTCGAACCGAAGTGGATGCGGCCCTCCGCCACCGACGGCGCGCCCACGATCTCGCCGCCCGCCTGGAAGCGCCACTTCGGCGTGCCCGTGACCGCGTCGAGGGTGTAGAGCCCCTTGCCGCTGCCGACGTGGACGTGCCCGGCGGCCACCAGGACCGGCTCCAGCGAGGAGCGGGACTCCGTCGCGATGCGCCAGCGGTCGCGGCCGTCGGTCGCGTCGAGGGCGTAGACCGTGCCGAGGTAGTCGGCGAGGTAGACCCCGCCGCCCGTGACGGCGGGGCCCGGCGCGAACGTGGGGGCGGACAGGAAGACCGCCGGGGCCTCGAAGTGCCAGCGGACATGGCCGCCGGCGATGTCGACGGCGAGGACGCGGCTCCCGGCGGCGATGTAGACATAGCCGTCGGAGGCCGGGGTCAGCCTCACCGGGACGCCGCCGCAGGAGGCCGCGTCGCCGATGGGGTACGACCAGCGCTCCTCACCCGTACGGGCCTCAAGCGCGCGCAGCCGGGCGTCCTTCCAGATGTACACCGTGCCGTCCTGGACGACCGGCCCGGCCTCCGGGGACTCGAAGTCGGTCTGCGCGCCGGTGAGCTCCCACAGCTTCTGCCCGTTGGAGGCCTCCCAGCCCTGGACACCGCCGCCCCGGGTGGCGGTGACCACCGTGCCCCGGTCGGCCTTCAGCGAGTACACCCACGCCTCGG
This sequence comes from Streptomyces caniscabiei, assembly GCF_014930365.1. Taxonomy (GTDB): domain Bacteria; phylum Actinomycetota; class Actinomycetes; order Streptomycetales; family Streptomycetaceae; genus Streptomyces; species Streptomyces caniscabiei. Next base: position 110,074 of record NZ_JABXWI010000012.1, read on the forward strand.
TGGACAGCCGCCACAGGTCGGCGCCCTCGCGGGCGTCGAGCGCGAAGAGGGTCGGGCCGTCGGAGGCGTGGATACGTCCGTCCGCGACCGCCATCGACCACGCGACGTCGCGCGTCTTGAAGCGGCGCCGCCCGGTGGCCACGTCCAGGGCGTGCACCTCGAAGGAGGTGACGTAGACGAGGTCGCCGGCCACCGACGGGGTGCCCCAGACATCGTTCGACATGCGGAAACGCCAGGGGCGCCAGCCGGAGGCGGCCGGTTCCGGGGCGGGCGGGGCCACGGCGGGCGCGGGGTCGGCGCCGTTCACGCCGGCGCGCGGCCGGGACCAGGACGCGGCGAGACCGGCCTCGGGAGGGGGCGCCTTCACGGCGGCGGCACGGGCGTCGGCGACGCGCGGGCCGGGCCCGATGGGGACCTGACCGCCGGCGAGCCGCACCGGCCCGGTGTCGGGGGCGCCGGACGGGACGGGCGCGGGGTCGTACGAGGGCGGCGGCGGGGGTACGGGCGCGGGGCGGGCGCCACCTCCGCTGCGGCCGCCGGTGTTCTGCGCCTTGGGCGCCGGGCGTCCGCCCCGGCGCGTCTCGATCAGGCTGACCGCCTTCTCGGGCAGCCACGCCGACGCCGTACCGCTGTCGTCCGAGCCGGAGCCGAAGAGGTGGGGCGCGAGCTGCGCCTGGAGGTCGGCGGGGCCCGGCCGCGCGGTCGGGTCCATCTGCATACAGGACTCGATGAGGGGGCGCAGCTCGTCCGGCAGGCCGGCGAGGTCGGGGCCCTCGCGCAGCAGCATGAACACGGTCTCGACGGGGTTGGCGCCGTGGAAGGGCGCGTGCCCGGTGGCGGCGAACACCAGCATCGAGCCGAGCGAGAAGACGTCGCTCGCGCCGGTCACGCTCCGCGAGTCCTTCGCCTGTTCGGGCGACATGTACGCCGGGGTGCCGACGGCGACGTTCGTCATCGTCAAACGCGTGTTCGATACACCGGAGGCGATACCGAAGTCGATCACGCGCGGCCCGTCCTCGACGACGAGCACGTTGGACGGCTTCAGGTCGCGGTGCACGAGTCCGGCGCCGTGGATGGACTGGAGGGCTTCGGCCACGCCCGCGGCGAGCCAGCGGACGGCCTGGACCGGCATGGGCCCGCAGTCGTTCACTATCTCCTCGAGCGAGGGCGCGGGGACGTACGCGGTCGCCAGCCACGGCACGGCGGCCCGCGGGTCGGCGTCGACCACGGCCGCCGTGTAGAAGCCGGACACCGCGCGGGCCGCCTCGACCTCACGCGTGAAACGGACCCGGAAGAGCTGGTCCTCCGCGAGCTCGGTCCGCACGGTCTTGATCGCCACGCGCCGACCCGACGCGGAGCGCGCCAGATAGACCAGCCCCATGCCGCCGGCCCCCAGCCGTCCCAGCACCTCGAACGGCCCGATCCGCCGCGGATCGTGCTGCGTCAGCTGATCCACCACTTGCCCTGCCACCTCCCCGTACGGACCGCGTCACCCACGTTGTGCGCGCGACCCCCGTGCAGCGTCTCACCACCGCACCGCCATGGCGGCACGCACCCCGATTCTTCCTGCTACCGGGGGCAGGTTGCGAACCCGGGTGCGGAACGGGGTGTCTCAGGACAAAACCACGTTGTCCGCCCCTCGGGAAGTGGGAGCCCGGATGGTGGGACAGTGCGGCGGACCGCGTACCACCGGCGCACAACCCCGTACGTCCGTCCGCCCGGCGCCCCCTGCGCGCCCCGCGCGACGACCCGACCGCCGCCCCACCCGAGAGCCGTCAGCGACCCCCGCCTCCGCGCTCTTCCCGCTGGTCAGCGTCGTCCTCCGGGCCGTTCTCCGTACGTTCCCCCTCCGGCCGCGCCTCGTCCTCGCGCTGGTCGTCCCCCTGTTGCCGCAGTTCGTCCGGACGCTGTTCGACCTGATCCGCCGCCCGCGGGGCCTCCCACCAGCCGTTGTCGTCCCTCTGCTGGAGCAGCGCGAACGACGCGCCTTGATTGTCCGTGACGACCGCCACATTTCCGTACGAGGTGTCGAAGGGCGGCACCTGCACCCGGCCCCCGAGCCGGCTGACCGCGCCGAGCGCGGCCTCGCGGTCCTCCGTCCGGAAGTGGACCAGGAAATGCGGAGGCATCTCCGCCGGGAAGACGTCCGTGAGCGTGGCGCGGCCGAAGTCGGGGGTGGCGTCCGGGCCGAAGAGGGCGTCGTGGAAGAGGTGCGCGTAGAAGGAGTTGGCGGCCTTGGTGTCACGGGTGTACAGCTCGGCCCACGCGAACGTGCCGGGCTCGTGACGCCGGCCGAAGCCGGGGTGCGCGGCGCCCTGCCAGAGGCCGAAGACCGCGCTCTCCGGGTCCGTGGCGAGCGCGGCCGTGCCGAGGCCGCCGACCGGTGTCGGCGGGGTGATCACCTGGCCGCCGGCCGCGACGATCCGGGCGGTGAGGGCGACCGCGTCCGGGGTAGCGAAGTGGACGGTCCACACGGTGGGGAGGCGGCCGTCGGGCTTGGGGGCGAGGGCGGCGACGGGGGCGCCGTCGAGGTGCGCCCACACCTCGTGCGCGCCGTCTCCGGGGGCCACCGAGAAGGTCCACCCGAAGAGTTCGCCGTAGAACCGCTTGCCCGCCTCGACGTCGGGCAGCTGGGCGTCCACCCAACAGGGCACGCCCTCGGGATACGGAGCGTTTCCCGTCCCGGCGACGCCCCCGGTCTCATCGGCCATGACGCCAAGGTAAGGGCGCACGAGCCGACACGCGCGCGGGGCGCGTCCGACCGCGCGACGCTCTGTCGCCGACGGGGGGTGGGATGGGGGTGCCTGTGCATCGCCGGGTGCGGGTGGTTCGTGTCGATGAAGGGCCGAAGGCCCCTTCAGGGGCGCGGGGAACTGCGCGAGAAGCCCCACCCACCCGCACCCGAAGAACGCACCGAGGGCGGGGTCGAAGGGGCGGCAGCCCCTGGGGAAGGGACGGGTAAGGGCGGCGGGGGCGAAAGAAAATGGCCAAGCCCCCTGATGCCCACCGCACGAACCCCTTGGTGAAGCCCACACTCCCCATTTGCAGTCGGCCGAATCGCGCTCCGATCACCCCTCGGTAAGCTGACGGCATGACAGGACAAGTGCGTACCGTCGACGGCCGCGTGGCCGGCCGACGAGGGCAGGCGACCCGGCAGAAGCTGCTCGACTGCCTCAGCGAGATGCTCAGCTCGTCGCCCTACCGGGACGTCAAAGTCATTGATGTCGCCCGGAAGGCGGGCACTTCACCCGCGACCTTCTACCAGTACTTCCCGGACGTCGAGGGCGCCGTCCTGGAGATCGCCGAGCAAATGGCCACCGAGGGCGCCACGTTGACGCGCCTGCTCGAAGGCCGCTCCTGGGTCGGCAAGGCCGGCTGGCAGACCGCCCAGGAACTCGTCGACGGCTTCCTGGAGTTCTGGCGCAAGAACGACGCCATCCTCCGCGTCGTCGACCTGGGCGCCGCCGAGGGCGACAAACGCTTCTACAAGATCCGCATGAAGATCCTGAACTCGGTCACCAACTCCCTCTCGGAGACGGTCGCCGAACTCCAGGCCAAGGGCCGCGTCGACAAGGACGTGAACCCGGGGGCCCTGGCCGGTTCCCTGGTCGCCATGCTCGCCTCGGTCTCCGGCCACCAGAAGGGCTTCCAGTCCTGGGGCGTGAAGCAGGCCGAACTGAAGCCCAACCTGGCCCTGTTGGTCCACCTGGGCATCACCGGCAAGAAGCCCACGAAGTAGGCAGGAGCCCCCGGGCACGCCCCCGGACGCGATTCCTGTCACGCAGACGGCACCCTCACCCGAGGAGTGCCGCCTGCCGCGTTCAGGGGACCGGGACCCACGCCCCGTTCGGGACCCACGCCCCGTTCGGGACCCGCGACTCACCCGGCCCATGGCTCACCCGGCCCGCGGCGGACACAGCCCGCGACTCATCCGGCCCGCGGCTCAGCGCCGTACGATCCGGAACACCCGTATCTCCCGGTCGATCCGGGCCTGGTACGTCGCGTAGGGCGGCCAGAACCGCAGCAACTCCTGCCAGACGGCGGCCCGTTCCGCGCCCGCCAGCAGATGCGCGGTGACGGGGATGTCCTGCCCCTTCCAGTTGATCTCGGCGTCTGGATGGGCCAGCAGGTTGGCGCTCCAGGCGGGATGGCCGGGGCGGCCGAAGTTCGACCCCACGAGGATCCAACTGCCGCCCTCCGCCTCGGGCATACAGGCCAGCGGCGTACGACGCGGCACCCCGCTGCGCGCGCCGGTCGCGGTCAGGACGACCCCGGGCAGCAACTGCGCGCTGAGCAGCACACGGCCCCGGGTGACCCGGTGCACCGCCCGGTCCAGGGCGGGTATGACGTGCGGCGCGACCCGGGCGAACGCGGGTGCCGAGGACACCTTCTGCACCAGCCGTACGCCCATGTCCTTGATCCCGTCGGTCATCCCCGCCGTACCCCTCGCAGCCATCAGCCCCGCACCTCCTCGCGTACGCCCTGTCCGTCGAGCTCCCGCCCACCGGGGGCCCGCCCACCACCACCCCGGCCGTCACGTTCCCGGCCCTCGTGCTCCCCGCCCTCGCCCGTGAAGACCCCCGCCGCGTCGGCCGCCCGCCCCCGCAGCCGGTGCACCGGCCCGAAGAGCAGCTCGTCCCCCGCCGCCCGTTTGAAGTACGACTGCGCCTCGTGCTCCCAGGTGAACCCGATCCCCCCGTGGAGCTGGATCCCCTCCCCTGCGGCCACCCGCAGGGCCTCCAGGGCCTGGGCGAGGGCCAGCCCGCCGACCCGTTCACCGCCCCGCCGGCCACGACCGTCCGTTCCTGGGGAGTCGGCCGCGGCCGCCCAGGCCGCGTAGTACGCCGCCGACCGGGCGGCCCGCACCCCCACGTAGACATCCGCGAGCCGGTGCTTCACCGCCTGGAACGACCCGATCGGCCGCCCGAACTGCTCCCGCTGCCGTACATACGCCACCGTCCGCTCCAACGCCCGGTCGGCCGCGCCCACGGCCTCCGCGGCGAGCACGGCGGCCGCCGCCTCCCCGACACCGGCCAGGGCGGCCGGTATGTCCGCCGTGTCGTCGTCGCCCAGCAACTCGGCTCGCACATCGCGCAGTTCGAGCCGGGCCACCGGTCGCGTCTCGTCGAGGGAGGTCAGCCGCACCCGTACGACCCCGGAAGCGGCCCCGCCACCACCACCGCTGTCCTCCTCCCCCGCCCGCACCAGGAACAGCAGCGTCCGCGAGCGGGCGTACCCCCCGGCGTGCGCGGCGACGACCAGCAGCCCCGCGCTGTGCCCGTCGAGGACCTGCCCGGCCTCCCCGTACAGCCGCCACCCGTCCCCGGCCCGGCGCGCCTGGACGCCGCCGGCCCGGCCACCGCCGGACCACGCGCCCTGGTTGTCGGCGGTCAGGGCCAGTGCGATGGGCAGGGCGCCGCCCGGTACCGCGAGGGCGGCGGTGAGCCGGCCGGAGGCGAGCGGCGGCAGCAGCTCGGCGCGCTGCCGCTCGGTGCCGAGAGCGAGGATCAAGGGGGCCACGAGGACGGAGCTGGACAGCAGGGGCGAAGGTGCGAGCGACCGCCCCAACTCCTCCACCGACAGCGCAAGTTCGGTCACCGAACATCCGACGCCGCCGTACGCCTCGGGGAGCGCGAGCCCCGGCAGGCCGAGCTGGTCGGAGAGGGCGGCCCACAGCCCGCCGTCGTACCCCTCCCCCGTCCGCACGGCGGCCCGGACCTCCTCCGGACCACAGCGCTTGAGCAGCAACTCCCTCACGGTGCGCCGGATCTCCTCCTGCTCGGCGGTGAAGCGGGCGTCCATGGGCGGTCCCCCTTCGGTTCCCAGCCAACGTTCTCCAGATCTGACGGTCCGTCATATTAGGGGCGATGGCGAGTGAAGCACAGGGTTGCCGCATGGAGTTACCGCACAGGGCGGCAGCCTCGCTTATCTGATGTACCGTCAGATTCATGACCGCTGTGCCTGCCACACAGAAGCCCACACAGAACCCCACGCAGAACCCCACGCGGAGCGCCACGCGGAACACCGGCCGGAACGTCGCGATCGTCGGCGTCGCCCTCTCCGACTGCGGCCGGGTGGACGACGCGACCCCGTACGCCCTCCACGCGCAGGCGGCCCGCCGGGCCCTCGCCGACGCGGGGCTGGAGCGCTCGGCCATCGACGGCCTCGCCTCGGCCGGACTGGGGACGCTGGCGCCGGTGGAGGTGGCGGAGTACCTGGGGCTGCGGCCCACCTGGGTGGACTCCACCTCCGTCGGCGGCTCGACCTGGGAGGTCATGGCGGCCCACGCGGCGGACGCGATCGCCGCCGGCCACGCGAACGTCGTCCTCCTCGTCTACGGCTCCACGGCCCGCGCGGACGTCAAGGCGGGCCGCCGGACCGGCAACCTCTCCTTCGGCGCGCGCGGCCCGCTCCAGTACGAGGTCCCCTACGGGCACACCCTGATAGCCAAGTACGCCATGGCCGCGCGCCGCCACATGCACGAGTACGGCACGACGCTGGAACAGCTGGCCTCGGTGGCCGTGCAGGCCCGGACGAACGCGGCGGCGAACCCCGAGGCCATGTTCCGCACCCCGATCACCGTCGACGACGTGCTGTCGTCCGCGCCGATCGCCGACCCCTTCACCAAGCTGCACTGCTGCATCCGCTCCGACGGCGGCGCGGCGGTCGTGCTGGCGGCCGAGGAGTACGTACGGGACTGCCGGCCGACCACGCCCGTTTGGATCCTCGGCACCGGTGAGTACACCTCCCACACGACCATGTCCGAGTGGCCCGACTTCACCGTCTCCCCGGCGGCGGTCAGCGGGCGCCTGGCCTTCGAACGCGCCGGAGTGCGCCCCTCCGAGATCGACTTCGCCGAGATCTACGACGCCTTCACGTACATGACCCTGGTGACCCTGGAGGACCTCGGGTTCTGCGCCAAGGGGGAGGGCGGGGCGTTCGTGGAGAAGGACCGTCTGACCCTGACCGGCGACCTCCCCGTCAACACCGACGGCGGCGGCCTCTCCGCCCAGCACCCCGGGATGCGCGGCCTCTTCCTCCTCGTCGAGGCCGTACGCCAACTACGCGGCGAGGCCGACGCCCGCCAGATCCGCACCCGCACCGGCGACCTCCCCCGCCTGGCGGTCGCCTCGGGCACGGGCGGCTGGTTCTGCTCCTCGGGGACGGTGGTCCTGGGGCGGGAGTGAAGGACCGGAGGTCCTGGGAGGCCGGGAGGCGCGTGGTCCGGGGACAAGGCGCGTGGTCCGGAATAGGGAGCGGGGCCGGTGCGCTGAACCGACTCGCAGGCGCCGACATCCCGAGGCATCCCGGAGGAAGTGGCATGGCACTGTCCCGCAAGGAGCGCGAGGAGTTTCTGGCCGAGGCGCACGTGGCCGCGTTGGCAGTGGACGCGGGAGAGGGGCGGGCCCCGCTGACGGTGCCGATCTGGTACCAGTACGAGCCCGGCGGTGACATCTGGGTCATGACCGGTCGGGACTCCCGCAAGAACCGGCTGATCCAGACCGCCGGACGCTTCACCCTGATGATCGAGCGGCTGGAACCCACGATCCGCTACGTCTCCGTCGAGGGCCCCGTCACCGACACGACCCCCGCCACCCTCGACGAGCTCCGGGAGATCACCGCGCGCTACCTACCGCCCGAGAAGGTCGACGGCTATGTCGAGTTCTCCTCCGCGAACCACGGCGACCAGGTCGTCATCCACATGCGGCCCGAGCGGTGGGTCTCGTCCGACCTGGGCACGGTGTGAGACCGTCCCACCCATGATCGATCCCCCTTCCCGGCCCCAGGCCCAGTCGCAGGACCAGTCCCAGGCCGGGTCCCCGCCCCAGGCCGAGGCCGGGGCCGCACCCGCGCCCTGCCCGTCGTCCGAGTTCGTCCAGACGCTGCGCGGCCTGCGCGTCTGGGATCCGCAGGTCAGCGCGCTGCCGCTGTTCGACCCGGCCACGGCCCCCGCCGAGCCGGTGCCGCTCTTCTCGACCTGGTTCGGCGAGGTCGTGGCGGCCGGGGAGGTGGAGCCGCACACGATGTCGCTGGCCACGGCGGACGCGGAGGGGCGCCCGGACGTCCGTACGGTGATGCTGCACGACGTGGACGCGCGCGGCTGGCACTTCGCCTCCCACGCCGGAAGCCGCAAGGGCCGCCAGCTCGCGCACCGGCCGTACGCCTCCCTCGGCTTCTACTGGCCCCTCCTCGGCCGCCAGGTACGGGTGCGGGGCCGTGTCACGGTCGAGCCCGCCGAGGTCGCCCACGCCGACCTGCACGCCCGCTCGACGGGTGCGCTGGCCGCCGCGCTCGTGGGTCACCAGAGCGAAGTCCTGCCCTCGTACGAGGAGTTGGAGCGCGCCTCGGAGGCCGCCTGGGCGCGGGCCGAGCGGGACCCGGACGTGCCGGTGCCGTCCTGGACGGCGTACGTCGTGGAACCGGACGAGGTGGAGTTCTTCCAGGGCGACGCACGGCGTCGACACGTACGCCTCGACTACCGCCGGGATGGCGACGGTTGGGCGAAGGCGCTGCTCTGGCCCTGACCTTGCCCTGTGCCTCCCTCGGCCCTCAGACCTTCTCCCACACGGACACATGCGCGGTGCTGTCGTGCGTGAAGGGCTCCCCCTTCCACCCCGCCCACCGGTCCCGCAGCCGCATCCCGGCGAGCCGGGCCATCAGATCCAGCTCGGCCGGCCAGACGTACCGGAACGGAATCGTCCGGTACACCGTCCGCCCGTCGACGACCATCATGTGGTGCGACCGCAGGCCCTGCGTCGCGACGTCGTACGTGTCGAACCCCAGCCGGGTCGGCCCGACCCGGAACGGCACCGCGTTCTGCCCCGGCGGCAGCCTGCGCAGGTCCGGCACCCCGACCTCGATCACGAAACGGCCGCCGGGCACGAGGTGCGCGGCGGCGTTGCGGAAGCAGTCCACCTGGGCGTCCTGCGTGAGCAGGTTGTTGATCGTGTTGAAGACCAGGTAGGCGACCGTGAAACCGGGGCCCCCGACCCGGGTCGTCGCGAAGTCCCCGATGGTGACCCCGATGTCCTCGCCGCCCGGCTTGGCCCGCATCCGCCGGACCATGGCCCGCGACAGGTCGATGCCGTGCACGGGCACGCCCCGCCGGGCGAGCGGCAGCGCGATCCGCCCGGTGCCGACGCCGAACTCCAGTGCCCGCGCGCCCCCTTCGGCTCCCGGCCCGCCCGCGAGACCGGCGATCAGGTCCACCACGGGGTCCACGGCCTCCGGGCCGAACACCTCGTCGGAGGGGTCGTCCGGGGCGCCGTCGTAGTGGGCGGCGACGGCTTCCCCGAAGTACCCGTCGGGATCGTCGACTTCTTCGTACAGCTCACTCATCGGATCCCCTCCGGGGCCGGGTCGGTGGCCAGTCGTGCGTGCAGGTGGGCGTCCCGGAAGGCGTCCTGGCGCCCCTCGGCGAACGCCGCCCCGCGCAGGAGCCCCTCGTACCGGAACCCGCACAGCTCGGCGATACGGCAGGACGCGGCATGGCCGACGACGTGGTCGAGTTCGAGCCGGTGGATGCCGAGTTCGGTGAAGGTCCAGCGGGCGGCTAGGTCGAGGGCCCGGGTGGCGACCCTGCGGCCACGGGCCTCGGGCAGCACCCAGTACCCGATGACGGCCCTGCGCATGAACGCGTCGATCCCGCTCAGCCCGACCTGCCCGAGGGTCGCGCCGCTCTCCGCGTCCGTGATCCGGAAGGCCACGGTCGTGCCCTCCGCGTCGGACTCGGCCCGCCGCCGCAGCGACTGCCTGGCGCCCTCGAAGGTCTCGTCCCACACCAGGGGCGTGTTCCACCGCCGGAAGTCGGGATCGGTACGCCCCCGCAGCCACGCCTCGACATCGGCGTCGGACTCGGCGTCCCAGGAGCACAGCCGCAGCCCGTGCCCCCGCGGCTCGACAGAGGACGCGTCGGGAGGGTCTGGGAACGGGCCGGAGGATCGCTCATCAGTACGGCTCACACCCCCATTGAAACGCCGGGCCCCTCACGCCCGCACGCGAAATACGGGCACCACGAACCCCCCGCTCTCCCGGAAGGCGACCTGGAGCCCCGCCCCCGCGCGCAGTTCCCCTCCCCCCTCCTCCCACTCCACGACCTCGGTCATCATCCGCGGCCCCTCGACGAGGTCGACGACGGCGGGGACGTACGGCGTCCGCTCCCCGAAGGGCGGCAGGTCGTTGCGGTGGACGACGGACCAGGTGTAGAGCACGGCGCGTCCGGAGGCCTCCTCCCATCGCACGTCCTCGCTCCAGCAGTACGGGCAGAACTCGCGCGGATAGTGATGGGCGCGCCCGCATCCCGCCGCCCCGCAACGCCGCAGCAGCAGCCGCCCGTCGGACGCGGCATCCCAGTACGTACGACTGAGACCGTCGACCTCCGGCAGATCGAACCGGGCCCCCACTAGAACAACCCGAACGCGCTGTCCAGGGACCACGTCTGCCAGGACATCCCGAACAGCGCCACCACCGAGATGAGCGCCATCATCGAGTTCTGCCCCTGCTCGGCCCAGTCGTGGATCATCAGCACGAGATAGAGGAGGTTGAGCACCAGCCCGCCGACGAGCGCGATCGGCGTGAGGAACCCGAGGATCAGCCCGAGGCCGAGGGCGAGTTCGGCGTAGACGACGACATAGGCCATGACCCGCTGCCGAGGCCTGACCACCACGTCGAACCCCCCGCGCACCGCCGCCCACCGGTGCTTCTCCGCGACCCCGGCCGCCCAGGCGATGCCGGTCCCCTCCTCGAACCAGGCCCTCTTGTCCTTGTGCCGCCAACTCTCCAGCCACCACAGCCCGAGCCCGATACGCAGCACGGCCACCCATTCGGCACCGCTGAGCCAGATCGTCTCCATGGACTTCGCCCTTCCGCGCGCACCCACACGGGTTTCTGACGGATCGTCAGTTCAGCGGAAGGGAGATGGATGCGCAAGAGGCACGGACAGGCCGACAGAACCCGGGGCCCTGCCCGCACCCGCACCCGCACCCGCACCCGCGAGGGCGTCCGCCCTACGCCTCAGGGCACGAACCCGACCGGCATGGCCCGCCCGTACAACTCGTCGAGACCGACGAGCAGCAGGCCACCTCGCTCCGCCGCAGCGCGCAGTGAGTCGCTGAATCCCGCGGCGCTGAAGAACGCCAGCCCGCAGTGGGCCGTGTCGAACCCCCGGCCCGTCAGCAGTTCACGGGCCCGGCTCAGCCGCTCCAGATGGCCGACACCCAGCACGGTGCCCCACTTCGCTTCTCCCAGGAGGGCAACCGACGGTCGCCGCCCCCCAGAACCCGGCTCGACGACCGCCACATCCACCTGCAGCTGCCGGCGTTCCGCCGAGTCAGTCACGATGCCGCTGCCGACCTCACCCAGCGACCTACTGAGCAACGACCGTCCCGGCCCGATCACATACTCGCGGCAGACGGCCTCGAAATGCGGTCCGGCCACCTGTGCCGCGAACCGCTCGGCCGCCTGCCCCCACACCTCCGCGGCCTGACCGCTCTCCAGCCGGGCCCAGGCAGGACGCATGACCGCCTCGTAAAAGTTGATCAGCGGTTCGACGATGCGGTACTGCGACTTGCCCGCACGGAAGATGTCGGCCTCACGAACCAGGAGGTGGCTGTCCTCGAGGACGTTGAGCGGGTGCGAGATGTCGACAGCCTTCCGGCCGATGTACCCGGCGATCCCGCCACGCGTCGTGTTGCCCTGCGCCACAGCCGCCAGGACGGAGTGGTACAGGGCCGTGTCCCGGATGTCAGCCTCCTCCGCGAGCAGATAACGCGCTTCCCGGAAGAGCGGACTGAACGGCGAGAGGACCGTACGGCAGATCCAGTCGTCGAACGCCGCCAGGTTCTCGGGGACGTCGTCCGCCAGGAACTGGCGGCGGTACGCGGGCGTACCACCGACCACGGCGTGCAGTCGGGCCGCGAGGGCGGGCTCATCGGCAACGCCCCAGAACTCCGCGGCCGGCCGGTAGCCGAAAGGCCGCACGACGAGTTCGAGCTGGGCCCGGCCCCGCAGGGGGGCCGTGCTCGCCAGCAGCCCGCCCATCACCGACATCGCCGAACCACAGAGGAGGAGCCGCATGCGGCTCTCCCGTGTCTGATGGCGATCGATCTCGCGCTGGATGAGGGAGGGAAGTTCGGGAGCGACCTTCGCCAGGTAGGGGAACTCGTCGATGACGACGAGACGCGTGGTCGCCTCGCCCGCCCCCCTCCCGTCCGGAGAGGCGATGCCGAAGAGAGAGGAGACGGCGTCGTCCCACGTCGCGAAGGAGAAGGGCGCCGGAGAGCCCACGTACTCGGCCAGGGCGGCACCGAACTGCCGCAGCGACTCGGTGGCGGTGCCCGCCGTGGCACCGAAGTAGAAGCCCCCGTACTGCTCGACCAAGGCCCTCAGCAAATAGGTCTTCCCCATCCGGCGGCGACCGCTGACGACCCCGAGCATGGCCTGCGGCAAGGGCCGTTCCACGAAAGCGACGAGCGCCTCCCACTCGGGTGCGCGGTCGAACACGTGCGGAGGTTTGACCAACCCTGCCTGACGCCTCACGAGACCCCCTTCGAGTCCTTAGGACCGTACCCCTAAGAACTGTACTCCTTATGAGCCCGACTCGGTCAGGAACTTCCTGGCCGTGAGCCCCAGGGTGGCCAGCCCCAAGAACGCACCCCCTCCCGTCGCCAGCACGACGACCACCTCCCCGCCGACCGCCCGGACGGCGCCCGCCGCGAGAACGGCACCCACCAAGGATCCCAGCAGGATGAGCGCCAGCCAGACCCCTCTGAGCGCTCTGTCGTTCCCCTCCATGGGGCACACCTCTTCCACTGCGCCGAATTCCGCCGACACGGCCGCCGATCGACGGCCGTTCCAGTGACAAGGGTAGAGGAGTCACGCCAACACTCTCCACTATTTACGACACTCTCGCGGTGATAACCTCGCTACCAGGATGAAGTGCCGACGCGACCGGCAATGACCTGCTGTCCGACCGAGAAAGAAGAGGGGCAATGCTCTCTCGCGCCGACCTGCTCAGGGACCTGCGGCGGATCAGGGTGGAGATCGAGCATGATCTGGGCACGCGCGCCCCCTCCGATCCCGCCGTCGAAAGGATGCGGGCCGAGTACGGGGCCGCCGTCGAGCAGAGGCTGACGGCGTCGACATGGAAGGCCTGGCTGCAGGAGCAGGTCTCACAGGTCGCCACCGGCTGGGTCCTGGCCACCGTGATGATCCGGTTCTGTGAGGACAACGGACTCCTCGGACTTCCCTTCGCGGGACGCTGGGAGCCGGGCGCGGACGACGCGGCGAACGATCCGATCCTCTCGGCCGTGGACCGCCTGTCTTCCCATCCCGCGATGGCCTCGGTCTTCAGCAGGAGCAGTCACCCGATGTGGCGGATGCGGCCGGGCCCCGAGGCGAGCCGGGCGCTCGTCGACTTCTGGCGTCGCCGGACCCCGGAGGGGCTCCTCGTCCACGACTTCGAGGACGCCTCACGCGACACGCGATTCCTTGCGGACCTGTACATGGACCTGAGCGACCAGGCACGCAAGTCCCACGGCCTGGTCGCCACTCCGGACTTCGTGGTCGAGCTGATTCACGACCTCACACTCGAGGCGGCGCTGCACGAGCACGGGGCGGCGCCCGGGCCGGCCGGGTTCCGGATGATCGACCCCGCCTGTGGGTCCGGCGGATTCCTGCTCGCCGCGTACACCCGCCTGTGCCGCCGCTGGGCCGACGCCCGCCCCGGGATGAGCCCCTGGCAGCGGGCCGCCCGGGCCCTGGCGTCGGTCCACGGCTGCGACATCGACCCCTGCGCCGTCAGCATCACGCGTTTCCGACTGCTGATGGCCGCCATGGACACCGGGCGGGCCCAGACCTTGGACGACGTCCCGGACCTCCCGCTGGTGGTGGCTACCGGGGACGCGCTGCTGCACGGTCCCGACAGTGATGCTCTCGGTCCCGCGCCCGGCGGCCACGTGGCGCCCCCGCAGCCCACCGGCTTCGGATCGCCGACCGACATCGACGCATACGCGGAGCGCCACGGCCTGCTGCGCCCCGCCTCGTACCACGTGGTAACGAGCAATCCCCCCTACCTCACCGTCAAGGACAAGGCCCTCTTCACTGCCTACCGCGACGCCTACGAGAGCTGCGAGGGGCCCTACACCCTCTCGGTCCCCTTCACGGAACTGGCCTTCCGTCTGGCACTGCCCGGCCCGTCCTCAGGGCGGGTCGGTCTCCTGACGGTCAACTCCTTCATGAAGCGCGAATTCGGCCGCAGGCTCATCGAGCGTTTCCTGCCACGGGTGCGGCTCTCCCATGTCATCGACACCTCCGGGGCCTACATCCCCGGCCACGGCGCGCCCACCGTCATCCTCGTCGGCCGGAACAGCGTCCCCGCACCCCACGAACCTGTTCTCCTCGTCGTCGGCCTCCGTGGCGAGACGCACCTGCCGCAGGTGCCGGCGCAGGCACCGGTCTGGCAGTCGCTGCGACGGCTGGCGTTCGCCCCCGGCACGACGGACCACTGGGCCGAGTCCTACTTCCAGGAACGCGGAGAGCTGAGCGTCTTCCCCTGGAGCCTCACACCGTCGGCGGCCCGGCACGTGCTGCGCCTCATGGAGAAGGGGGAGCGGCTTCGCGAACGCGTCGCGCGTATCGGGTACGCGGCCAACACCGGCTCCGACGACCTGTTCTGTTCCACCCCCGCCTCGTTCCGACGGTACGGCGTGGAGGAGGCCGCGACCATCCGGGTACTGACCGGCTCCGAGGTCCGCGACTGGTCCTCACGGGCACCCTTGGAGGCGTTCTTCCCCCGCACCGGGAACGGCAGGGAACTCGTCGACCTGGACCTCTGTCCACGGCATCGACGGCGCCTGTGGCCGTACCGCACCGTGCTGGCACACCGCCGCGGGACCAACAAGTCGTCGCCGTGGTACGACTGGCACCAGTTCGCGCTGGACTGGGACGCGCACCCTTGGTCGATCGTCTTCCCCTGGGTCTCCACCCATCCGCACTTCACCGTTCTCCGCGGCGGTGCCGTACCCCTGAACTCGGCACCGGTGATCAAACTTCCGCCGAGCGCGACGGAATCGTCCCACCTCAAGCTTCTCGGAACTCTCAACAGTTCGGCCGTGTGCTTCTGGCTGAAGCAGGTGAGTCAGAGCAAGGGGCAGGCGCACATCGACACCCTCCGAGGCGGCGAGGCCTGGGAGAAGATCTACGAGTTCACGGCCGGCCGTCTGCTCGACCTTCCCCTCCCCCGCACCATGCCCCTCGCGCCGGCGGAGCACCTCGACGGGCTGGCCACCGAGTCGGCCGACTGCCTGTCGGAGCTGTCGGCCCCGGACACGCCTCTCACGGCGCGCACACTCCGCTCGGCCCAGGACCGCTGGTTCTCGATCCGGGCCCGCATGATCGCGCTCCAGGAAGAACTGGACTGGCAGGTATACGCGTCCTACGGCATCGTCGACGACGCCGAGGGGCTGACCGCCGTCGTCGATCCGCCTCCTCTGAGAGTCGGTGAGCGCGCGTTCGAGATCGCGCTCGCCAGAAGGATCGCGAGCGGCGGGACGAGCGCGCCGTGGTTCTCCGACGATCCAGAGGCCAAGTGGTTCACGCGCCACGAGGCGGTCCCCACGACCGAGGTTCCCGAACACTGGCCGGCCCCGTACCGGGACCTCGTACAGCGACGCGTCGACGCCATCGCGCAGAACGGGTTCCTGGCGCTGTTGGAGCAGCCCGAGTACAAGCATCGCTGGATCGCGCCCGACTGGAACGCCACCGTCCGGGACATCCTTCGCGAAAGGCTGCTCGACCGCTGCGAAGCGGATCGGCTGTGGTTCGAAGCCGTGCCGACCGGTCGTCGCCCGGTCGCACGGACCGTACGGGAACTGTGCGAACTACTCGAAGACGACGAGGAGTTCCTCGCGCTGCTCTCGCTCTACGCGGAACTGACCGACGCGGACGACAGAAGCACGGTCAGCGTTCTGCTGGACCTGCTCGCCACCGAACACGTTCCCCAGGCGGCACCGCTCCGGTACAAACCGTCGGGCCTCACCAAGCGCCGCGCCTGGGAGGAGCTGTGGGAGTCCCAGCTGCGGGACGACATGCGGGGCCGCGCCGACACGGCGGCCCCGCAGGAGCCGCCCCGCTTCACCTCCGCGGACTTCCTCAAGTCGTCCTACTGGAAACAACGCGGCAAGTTCGACCTGCCGAACGAGCGCTTCACCTCGTTCGCCTCCTCCATCTCCTCCCTGTCCTCGACGACCCTGCTGGGCTGGGCGGGCTGGGACGCCCGTGAGCGAACGGAGGTGCTGCTCGACATCCTGGAGGCGGAAGCCCACGCCCACGCGCACCGGCCCGAGTTCGCTCTGCCGTTGCTCTCGGCTCTCACGGAGGTGCTGCCCTGGGTCACCGCGGTGGACCGCGGCCTCGGTCCGGTCAGGGCGTCCGACGGCGACGAGCAGTTGCGGGAGAGCTACACGCGCCACCTCGCCCGGCTCGGCCTGTCCGTCCAGGACGTGCGTTCATGGCGACCCGCGGCTCCCCGACGAGGACGGCCGCGCAAGGGGGCGTAGGAGGAAGGACTTCGGCGTGGTCTCCCGAAGCGCGCCGTGAGCCGCAGGCGCCGCCACCGTCCGTCCACATACCAGGAGACCTACGCCACAGGCCCCACCCACCCCTCCCACACCCGTGATCAATCCGCAACCAATTCCGGGCTTGACCGAGACCCAACAAGTGAGGGTGTGAATACGCTCAGGCACATGGCCGATTCCAGTGCACCCGCGGGACCCGCGACCCCTGCGTCCTCCGACCACCCCGTCTACGTGATCGGCGGCGGACCCGGCGGGCTGGCCGTCGCGCACGCGCTGCGGGCGCAGGGGGTGCGGGCCGTGGTGCTGGAGAAGTCGGACGCGGTCGGCTCGTCCTGGCGGCGGCACTACGACCGGCTGCACCTGCACACCACCCGGCGGCTGTCGGGGCTGCCCGGCCTGTCCATGCCGCGCCGCTTCGGCCGGTGGGTGTCGCGGGACAACGTGGTGCGGTACCTGGAGAAGTACGCCGAGGTGCACCAGCTGGAGATCGTGACGGGCGTCGAGGTGTCCCGGGTCGAGCGCGGCCCGGACGGCACCGGCTGGCTGCTGCACGCCACCGGCGGCCGCGAGCTGACCGGCGGCGCGGTGGTCGTCGCCACCGGCTACAACCACACGCCCCACATCCCCGACTGGCCCGGCCGCGACTCGTTCGAGGGCGAGCTGGTGCACGCCGCCCAGTACCGCAACCCGAAGCCCTACGCCGGCCGGGACGTCCTCGTCGTCGGCGTCGGCAACACCGGCGCCGAGATCGCCGTCGACCTCGTCGAGGGCGGGGCGGCGCGCGTACGGCTCGCGGTGCGGACGGCCCCGCACATCGTGCGCCGGTCGACCGCCGGGTGGGCGGCCCAGTACACGGGCGTCCTCGTACGGCGACTGCCGGTCGCCCTCGTGGACCGGCTCGCCAAGCCGATGGCGAAGCTCAGCGTGCCCGACCTCTCGGCGCACGGCCTGGCCCGCCCCGACACCGGCCTCTACTCCCGTGTGCACGAGGGCTCCGTCCCCGTGCAGGACGTCGGCCTCATCGACGCCGTACGCAAGGGGCAGGTCGAGATCGTCGGCCCGGTCGAGGGGTTCGAGGACGGCAAGGTCGTCCTCGGCGACGGCACCCGCGTCGCGGCCGACGCCGTGATCGCCGCCACCGGCTACCGGCGCGGCCTGGAAGGACTCGTCGGACACCTCGACGTGCTCGACGGCCGGGGGAAGCCCGTCGTCCGCGGCGCCCGCACCCCCGCGAGCGCACCCGGCCTGTACTTCACCGGCTTCACCAACCCCATCAGCGGCATGCTCCGCGAACTCGCCCTCGACGCCGAGAAGATCGCCAAGGCGGTCGCGAAGACCGGCGGGGTCGCCACGCTCGACGCGATCACGGTACGCATCCGCACGGAACGCTGACCGCCCGCCTGCCACCACCGGATCGTCGCCCATGGACTCACCCATGGACGGATCCGGTCACAGGTCTGACCTCCGCCCCGCATGGGTACAACCTCCTTACTGCCGCGTAACTTTGCTCGCACACCCATTCCTGACACAGCGTCAGTTCAGTAGTCTGAAATCTGACGTGTCGTCAGGTACGTGAACGTCACCACGTCACTGAATTGGCTGTCACACAGGAGCGGGCGGACCGATGCTTGGATCAACCCACGGCACCCTCACCACCGACTCCCGCCGGGCCCGGGCCATCGCGTGCGGCGAGCACCCCGCACAGGCCGTGCACGGCAGGCCCGCCGAGGCCGGCGACCTGGACGTCAGCGGACGCCCGCTGTACGCCGACGTCCCCGACCTGGACCGTTTCTTCCGCCCGGAGGCCGTCGCCGTAGTCGGCGCCTCGGACGCGGAGGGCCGGCCGAACACCGGGATCACCCGGCAACTGCTCGCCTGGTCCGAACGCGTCGGCGCCCGGCTCCACCCCGTGCACCCCACCCGTGAGTCGGTCTTCGGCATCCCCTGCGCCCCTTCCGTCGCCGCCCTGCCCGAACAGGTCGACCTCGCCGTACTGCTCGTCTCCGACCCCCTTCCCCTGATCGGCGAACTGGCCGAGGCCAAGGTGAAGTTCGCCGTCGCCTTCGCCTCCGGCTTCGCCGAGACCGGCGCGGAGGGCGCCGCCGCCCAGGAGCGGCTGGCCGACGCCGTAGCCCGAGCCGACGGGCTGCGGCTGCTCGGCCCCAACACCAACCTCAACGCCTTCGAGCGGTTCAGGGAGGACCTCGACGGGCCGGCCATCGCGCTCATCACCCAGTCCGGCCACCAGGGCCGCCCCGTCTTCTCCCTCCAGGAAATCGGCATCCGCCTCTCCCACTGGGCCCCCACCGGCAACGAGGCCGACCTGGAGACCGCCGACTTCATCTCCTACTTCGCCGAGCGCCCCGAGGTGGGCGCCATCGCCGCCTACGTCGAGGGCCTCAAGGACGGCCGCGCCTTCCTCCTCGCCGCCGACCGGGCAGCCCGCCGCGGTGTCCCCGTCGTCGCCGTCAAGGTCGGCCGCACCGAGACCGGCGCCCGCACCGCCGCCTCCCACACCGGCAAGCTCACCGGCGCGGACGCGGTGGTCGACGCGGCGATGCGGCAGTACGGAGTGATCCGCGTCGACGGGCTCGACGAACTCCAGGACACGGCCACCCTGCTGGCACGGGCCCGCCGCACGACGAGGGCCGCGCCCGGGTCAGCCGTACCGGCGACGGGCGTACCCAGGACGGCCGTACCCCGGCCCGAAGGCGTCGTCGTCTATTCGATCTCGGGCGGCACGGGCGCGCACTTCGCCGACCTGGCCACCGAGGCCGGACTGCCCCTCCCCACACTCTCCGAGGCCAAGCAGGCCGAGCTGCACCAGTGGATCCCCGACTATCTGAGCGTGGCCAACCCCGTCGACAACGGGGGCCATCCCGTGGGCGACTGGCGCGGGCCCCGCATCCTCGACGCGATCCTCGACGACCCCGCCGTGGGCGTGCTGATCTGTCCCATCACCGGCCCCTTCCCTCCGATGAGCGACAAGCTCGCCCAGGACCTGGTGGCCGCGGCGGAGCGGACGGACAAGCTGGTGTGCGTGGTGTGGGGGTCGCCGGTGGGCACCGAGGCCGCGTACCGCGAGACACTGCTCGGGTCGTCCAGGGTGGCGACCTTCCGCACCTTCGCCAACTGCATCACGGCCGTCCGCGCCCACCTCGACCACTCCCGCTTCACCGCCGCCTACCGCTCCCCCTTCGACGAGGCGCCCCGCTCCCCCTCGCCCTCCTTCCGCAAGGCGCAGGCACTGATGCGGCCGGGGCAGCAGCTGAGCGAGCACGCGGCCAAGCAGTTGCTGCGCGCGTACGGCATCCGCGTGCCGCGCGAGCAGTTGGTGACCAGCGCGGCGGCGGCCGTACGCGCGGCGAGCCTCGTCGGCTACCCGGTGGTGATGAAGGCGTCCGGCGCGAGCATCGCCCACAAGACGGAGCTCGGCCTGGTGAAGATCGGCCTGACCTCCGCGAGCCAGATCCGCGACGCCTATCGCGAACTCACCGACATCGCCCGCTACGAGGACGTCTCCCTCGACGGGGTACTGGTGTGCCAGATGGTCGAGCGGGGCGTGGAGATGGTCGTGGGCATGACCCACGACGACCTCTTCGGGCCCACGGTCACGGTGGGCCTCGGCGGGGTCCTCGTGGAGGTGCTCCGCGACTCGGCCGTACGCGTGCCGCCCTTCGGCGAGGACCAGGCCCACGCCATGCTCGCCGAACTGCGCGGGCGGGCCCTGCTGGACGGGGTGCGCGGTGCTCCCCCGGCCGACGTGGACGCCCTCGTGGAGGTCGTGCTCCGCGTGCAGCGCATGGCGCTCGAACTCGGGGACCAGATAGCGGAGCTGGACATCAACCCGCTGATGGTGCTGCCGAGGGGGCAGGGGGCGGTGGCCCTGGACGCGCTGGCGGTGTGCCGCTGAGCGCCGACGCGCGCGGAAGCCACCCCACACACCCAGGAGAACCATCACTACCCGTAAGAATCGGAGCACCCACATGTCCGCTTCCCCCCTTGAACATCCCGAAAAATCCCGTGACTCATTGATACTGCACGCCACTGACAACGCCGTCTCGTGGATCACCCTCAACCGCCCCGAGGCGATGAACGCCATCACCCCCGACCAGCGAGAACGCCTCATCCACCTCCTCTCCGAGGCCTCTGTCGACCCCGCCGTGCGCGCGGTGGTGATCACGGCCACGGGCCGCGGCTTCTGCGCGGGCGCGGACCTGCGGGGCTCGGCGACGGACGGTGGGGAGCGGGTGCCCGGCGACGTGGCGCGGGTGGCCGGTGACGTGGCGCGGATGATCCGCCTCGGCGCCCAGCGGCTTACCGCGGCCGTCCTCGACTGCGAGAAGCCGGTGATCGCGGCGGTGAACGGCACCGCCGCCGGCCTCGGCGCGCACCTCGCCCTCGCCTGCGACCTCGTCCTCGCGGCCGAAGGGGCCCGTTTCATCGAGGTGTTCGTCCGGCGCGGGCTGGTCCCCGACGGGGGCGGCGCGTACCTCCTCCCCCGCCTCGTCGGACTCCAGCGGGCGAAGGAGCTGATGTTCTTCGGCGACGCCCTGTCCGCCGCCGACGCGCATCGCCTCGGCCTCGTGAACCGTGTCGTCCCCGCCCAGGACCTGGAGAAGACGGCCCGCGAGTGGGCCGAACGCCTCGCCGCCGGCCCCACCCGCGCCATCGCCCTGGCCAAACACCTGGTCAACACCTCCCTCGACACCGACCGCGCCACCGCCTTCGCCGCCGAGGCCGCCGCGCAGGAGATCAACATGACGACGGCAGACGCCCAGGAGGGCGTGGCGAGCTTCGTGGAACGGCGGAACCCCCGCTACGAGGGCCGCTGACGAGCGAGGAGAGGCTCGGCACGAGCCTTCACTTCTGACGGGTCGTCAGCTCTAATGACTCACGTGATGGGACACGCGGGAATGGCGGCCGCCGCCGTCCGCTATCTGAGAGCGGCTCCGGCGGACAGGGGGCGCGGGGCGACGCACGCGCCACCGGTCGTCGACGCCCTGCCCCGCCCCGACCTGCGCTGTGTCGGCGAGCACGAACGGGCACCGGTCGACCAGGCCGAGTTCCGCCGCGTACTGGGCAACTTCGCGACGGGGGTCACGGTGATCACGGCCCCAGGGGCCGCGGCGACCCCGGAAACCGCGGGAGCCCCGGGGGCCGCCGGGACCCTGCCGGAATCGGGCACCCCGACCCCGGCGGTCCCGCCCCCGGCCGGCTTCGCCTGCCAGTCCTTCTCCGCGCTCTCCCTGGACCCGCCCCTCGTGGTCTTCATGGTCGGCCGTACGTCGACGACCTGGCCCCGGATCGCCAGCGCGGGTGTGTTCTGCGTGAACGTACTCGGCGCGGAACAGGGCGAGTTGTGCCGGCGGTTCGCGGTGAGCGGTGCGGACAAGTTCGCCGGCGTGGCCCACACCCCGGCCCCCGCGACGGGCTCCCCGCGCCTCACCGGAGCCCCCGCCTGGATCGACTGCACGATCCACGCCGTACACCCCGGCGGCGACCACCTGATCGTGGTGGGCCGCGTGGAGTCCCTGGGCACCGCCCCCGAAGCGACACCACCACTGCTGTTCCACCGGGGCCGCTTCGGCGCCTTCACGCTCGACTAGGCCGCCGCCATCGCCACGCCCACGAGCAGCAGACACAGTGTGGCCAGCGTGCCCCAGAGGATGATCGCCGCGCAGGGCTGGACGGGACGACCCATGTCGGCGCGTAGCAGGGTGTGGTGAGTGATCAGGGCCGGAGGCACCGCCGCCGCGTAGAACGCGAGGCCGGGGAGCAGCCAGGACGGTACGGCCAGGGCGGGAAGCACCCAGAGGGTGCAGGCGGGCGGGATCCACCACCACGCGACACGCCCGGTGACCTGCCGCGCCGTCCAGTGGGCGAGCGCCACGGCCGGGAGCACGTACGCCACGGTCATGAGGGCGGCAGCGAAGAGGATGAGGAGGAGCAGCAGCGGAGAGAGCAGGAGCACCCCGAAGGACGCCGCGGATGCCCGCCCCGAGTCGATCCCGACCAGCAGGAGAACGGCGCACGACAGCCCGCCCTCCACACCCAGTACCGCCATCGAGACAGCGGACGGCGCCGCGCCCGCGCGAGTCCCGTTCTCGCCCCCGTCCTCGTCCGGCACCCCGGCTGTCGCCGCCATGGACATCACCAGCATCCCTCCCCCTACAGGGAGGGTGCCACGACCGAATCGGTTGTGCCGCACGGTTTCCCGGCGCGTCCGCCCCGGACCCTCAGGCCCCCACCGCCACCCCCACCCTCCCCACCGGCCGTCGCCGTATCACCAGTGCCATCAGCGCCGCCGCCGCGCACAGCGCCCCCGAGGCGTACCAGACCACGTCGTACCCGCCGAAGACGTCGCGGGCGAGGCCGCCGAGGAAGGCGACGAGGGCGGCGCCGACCTGGTGGGACGCCAGGACCCAGCCGAAGACGATGGCGCTGTCCTCGCCGTAGTGCTCGCGGCACAGCGCCATGGTGGGCGGGACGGTGGCGACCCAGTCGAGACCGTAGAAGACGATGAAGAAGATCATCGGGAGGTGGACGGCGGGTGCGAGGAGCATCGGGAGGAAGAGGAGCGAGACACCGCGGAACGCGTAGTACACCGCCAGCAGCCGCCGTGAGTCGAAGCGGTCCGTGAACCAGCCCGAGGCGATCGTGCCGAGGACGTCGAAGACCCCGATGACCGCCAGCAGCGAGGCCGCCGCCGTGATCGGCATGCCGTGGTCGTGGGCGGCGGGCACGAAGTGGGTCTGGATCAGGCCGTTGGTCGAGGCCCCGCAGATCGCGAACGTACCGGCCAGCAGCCAGAACGGCCCCGTCCGCATCGCCGACAGCAGCACCCTCACCGCCCGCTTCGCCGCCCCCTGCACCGGCCCCGGCTTCGGTACGAACTCCCGCGCCCCGTAAGGCTTCAGCCCCACGTCCGCCGGGTGGTCGCGCAGCAGCAGCCAGACGAAGGGCACGACGGCCAGCGCGGCGAGCGCCACGGTGACGGACGCGGGCCGCCAGCCGCGCTCGGAGACGATCCACGACAGCAGCGGCAGGAAGATCAGCTGCCCGGACGCCGAGGCCGCGGTCAGGATGCCCGAGACCAGACCACGCCGTTCGGTGAACCAGCGGTCGGTGACGGTCGCCGCGAACGCCAGCGCCATCGAACCCGACCCCAGCCCCACCAGCAGACCCCAGCAGAGCATCAGCTGCCAGGCCGACGTCATCCACACCGTCGCCCCGGCCCCGGCCGCGATCACCGTCAGCGCCACCGCGACGACCCGGCGGATGCCGAAGCGGTCCATCAGGGCGGCGGCGAAGGGGGCGGTCAGTCCGTACAGCGCCAGGTTGATCGAGACCGCCGACGCGATCGTGCCGCGCGACCAGTCGAATTCCGCGTGCAACGGATCGATCAGCAGGCCCGGCAGCGAACGGAAGGCCGCCGCGCCGATGATCGTGACGAAGGTGACGGCGGCGACGAACCAGGCGCGGTGGACGCGGCCCCGACGGCGGCCGGGACGAAGACCGCCACGTCCGACACGGGGACCGACGCCGGGCGGGCGGTGGTCCACGGGCGCCTGCGGCACGGCTGCGGCGGCGGCGACGCCGGCGGCGGACCCGTCCGTGACGGCTGGGCGGGACTCGGCGGCGGGGCGGGACTCGGCCGCGTCGTCGGCTGTCTGGGGCATGACGTCAAGCTTCCGACCTGCGGGCATTCCGGACGAGTGGCCGAAGGGACAGCGTTCGCTAGGATCGGGCCATGGCCGCCGCCCCCTCCGCCGAGCGCACCCCCACCCCCGCCACGCGCCCCACCCCCGCCACGAGCCCCACCACCCCGCGGCCGACCACCGCCCCGCGCCCCGCGCCCCCGCACCGCGTGGTCGTGCTCGCGCTCGACGGCCTGCTCCCCTTCGAGCTCGGTATCCCGCAGCGCATCTTCGGCAGGGCGCGCGACGCGGCGGGGACACCGCTGTACGAGACCGTCACGTGCTCGATCCGGCCGCCCGGCCCGGTGGCCACGGACGCCGACTTCGAGATCCTCGTCCCGAACGGCCCGGAGGCCCTCGCCACCGCCGACACGGTCGTCGTCCCCGCCTCGTACGAACTCGGCCCGGTCTACGAAGCCGGCGTCCTCACCCCCGAACTGGCCGCCGCCCTCGCCCACATCCGCCCCGGCACCCGGCTGGTCTCCATCTGCAACGGCGGCTACGTCCTGGCGGCGGCCGGCTTCCTCGACGGCCGCCCGGCGACCACGCACTGGTCCCTCGCCGAGCACTTCCAGCGGCTCTTCCCGAAGGTCCGGGTCGACGCGGACGTCCTCTTCATCGACGACGGGGACGTTCTCACCTCGGCGGGCGTCGCGGCCGGCATCGACCTGTGCCTGCATCTCGTACGGCGCGACCACGGCACCGGCGTCGCCAACGACGTGGCCCGGCGCACGGTCGTGCCGCCGCACCGGGACGGCGGCCAGGCCCAGTACATCCAGCGGCCGCTGCCCGAGCCGCAGACCGGGACCACAACCGCCGCCCGCGCGTGGGCCCTGGGGCGGCTCCACGAGCCGATCCAGCTCCGGGACATGGCCGCGCGGGAGTCCATGTCCGTCCGTACGTTCACCCGCCGCTTCCGCGAGGAGGCCGGTGTCAGCCCGGGCCAGTGGCTCACCCAGCAGCGCGTCGAACGCGCCCGCCACCTTCTGGAATCCACCGACCTCACCATCGACCAGGTCGCCCACGACGCGGGCTTCGGCACCGCCCAGTCCATGCGGCAGCACCTTCAGGGGGCGCTGGGGGTGACCCCGACGGCGTACCGACGGACGTTCCGCGCGGCCCGCACCCCCGGAGCCACGACCGAGACCATCGCCACCAACCACGCCCCCACGGCCACCGGAACCGCTCAGAACGTGAGCACTGCCCGGGCCACGCGCCCCTCCCCCGCGTCCTCCGCCGCCTTCGCGAAGTCCTCCACCGGATAGGTGGCCGTGACCAGCTCGTCGAGGAGCAGGCGCCCTTCCCGGTACAGGTCGGCGTAGAGGGCGATGTCCCGCTGCGGTCGGGAGGAGCCGTAGCGGCAGCCCAGGATCGACTTGTCCAGGTAGAGGGAGGAGACGAGGAAGGAGGCCTCGGCGGTCGCGGCCGGCACGCCGAGCAGGATCGCCTGCCCGTGCCGGTCCAGCAGGTCGACGGCCTGGCGGATGAGCTCGACCCGGCCGACGCACTCGAACGCGTGGTCGGCGCCGGTGGGGAGGATGTCCCGCACCCCTTCCACCGACGTCAGGAAGTGTGTGGCCCCGAACCGCCGCGCCACCGCCTCCTTCTCCGGGTTCGCGTCCACGGCCACGATCCGGGTCGCCCCCGCGATCCGCGCGCCCTGCACCACGTTCAGCCCGATCCCACCGGCCCCGATGACGACGACACCGTCCCCCCGGTCGACGCGGGCCCGGTTGAGCACCGCCCCCACCCCGGTCAGCACACCGCACCCGATGAGCGCGGCGGAGGTCAGCGGGATGTCGTCCGGGATCCGTACGGCCTGCACGGCCTTGACCACCGTCTCCTCCGCGAAGGCGGAGTTCGCGGCGAACTGGAACACCTCCCGCCCGCCCCGCGAGAACGGCCGTGTGGGGCGCCCGATCGCCCGCCGGCACATGGTCGGCCGCCCCCGGTCGCAGTCGGCGCAGGCCCCGCAGTTGGCGAGGGTGGACAGGGCGACGTGGTCCCCGGGCCGGACATGCCGGACCCCCGCCCCGACCTCCGCGACGACTCCCGCCCCCTCGTGCCCGAGCACCACGGGAACGGGGAACGGAATCGTCCCGTCCACCACCGACAGATCGCTGTGGCAGAGCCCGGCGGCCGAGATCGCCACCCGCACCTCACCGGGCCCCGGCCCGCGCACGGCCAGATCGTCGACGACCTCGGCCCGCTTCCCGTCGAACACCACTCCGCGCATGGCCTCACCTCTCGGCGTCTCAGCCTCTCGGCTCCCTCGGCAGACCGAGCACCCGCTCGGCGATGATCGTGCGCTGCACCTCGTCCGAACCGCCGTAGATGGTGTCGGCCCGGCTGAACAGGAACAGGTGCTGGAACGGGTCCAGTGCGTACGGTTCCGCCGCCGACCACTCCCGTGGTCCTACGGCCGCCCGCGCGCCCCGCACCTCCATCGCCAGCTCCCCGAGCCGCCGGTGCCACCGCCCCCACAGCAGCTTGGCCACACTCGGCGCGCCCGGCTCCGCGCCGCCCTCCGCCCCGCCGAGCGTCCGCAGGGCGTTCCACCGCATGGTCCTCAACTCGGCCCACTGCCGTACGAGTCGGTCGCGTACGACGGCGTCGTCCACCGCCCCGCTGTCGACGGCGGCCCGTACGACGTCCTTCAACTCCTCCTCGAACCCGATCTGCTGGGCGAGCGTCGACACCCCGCGTTCGAAGCCGAGCAGCCCCATGGCCACCCGCCAGCCGTTGCCCTCGCCCCCGACGACATGCTCCGCGCGGGCGTGCGCCCCGTCGAAGAACACCTCGTTGAACTCGCTCGTCCCGGTCAGCTGCCGGATGGGCCGCACCTCGATCCGGCCCGGCTGGTCCATCGGCACGAGCAGCAGCGACAGCCCGTGGTGGCGTTCGGAGCCCGGCTCGGTACGGGCCAGCACGAAGCACCAGTCGGCCTCGTGGGCGAGCGAGGTCCAGATCTTCTGTCCGGTGATCCGGTACGACCCGTCGTCCGCCCGCTCCGCCCTGGTCCGCACGCCGGCGAGGTCGGACCCGGCGCCGGGCTCGCTGTATCCCTGGCACCAGAGTTCGTCACCGCGCGCGATCGGCGGCAGGAACCGCCGCTTCTGTTCCTCGCTCCCGAACGCGATCAGCGTCGGCGCGAGCAGCTTCTCTCCGATGTGGCCGGACCGGGCGGGTACGTCGGCCCGCGCGTACTCCTCGGCCCACACGACTTGTCGGACGAGGGTGGCCGTGCGGTTCCCGTACCCGTCCTCGGCCCAGCCGAGCCCGATCCATCCGGCGGCGCCGAGCGTCCGCTCCCAGGCGCGCCGGTCCTCTCCCACCCCGGCGTGCGCCCCCAACCACGCCCGCGCCTCCGCCCGGAAGGCCTCGTCCTCATCACCGAACCCGAAGTCCATGCCGCCTCCAAGATGACCGCCGCGGGTGATATCGGTGCGGTGTCGGGTGCGGGTCCGATGGGGCTTCTCGCGCAGTTCCCCGCGCCCCCAAAGGCAAAATGCACGGGGCGCAGCCCCTGCTTTTTGAGGGGCGCGGGGAACTGCGCGACCAGCCCCCACTCACCCGCACCCGACAACGCGCCCCGTTCGGCAGGGCCCTCACGCGTTCGGCCGCCGCCCCGCCGCCGCAGCCGCAGCCATCCCCTCCACCCGCTCCAGCATCGGCATCGGATCCACCCCCACCGCCCCCGGCAGAAACTCCGCGATCCTCTCCGGCGTCCAGCCCCCTTCGGCGTACGCGGCACGCAACTCCCTCGGCTGCGCCCACACCGCGATCTTCGGCCCGGCGACCGTGTACACCTGCCCGGTGATCCCCGCCGCCCGGGCCCGCTCGGACAGCAGGTACACCACGAACGCGGCCACCTCCTCCGGCTCACCGATCTCGGTCAGCTCCATCGGCACCCCCGCCGACATCCGCGTCCGCGCGACCGGCGCCACCGCGTTCGCGGTCACCCCGTACCGGTGCAGGCCGAGCGCCGCGCTCCGCACCAGCGAGATGATCCCGCCCTTGGCCGCGCTGTAGTTGGCCTGCGACACGGACCCCTGGTGGTTGCCGCTGGTGAACCCGATCAGCGTCCCGGCCCGTTGCCTGCGCATGACGGCGGACGCGGCCCGGAACACCGTGAACGTGCCCTTGAGGTGGGTGGCGATCACCGGATCCCACTCGTCCTCGGCCATGTTGAACAGCATCCGCTCCCGCAGGATGCCGGCGACGCACACGACCCCGTCGATCCGTCCGTACGCCTCGACCGCCGTGTCCACGACCCGCTGGCCACCGGCCATCGTGGAGATGTCGTCGGCGACGGCGACCGCCTCGCCGCCGGCCCCCTCGATCTCCTTGACGACGGTCTCGGCGACGGAACTGGTGGGTTCGGAGCCGTCGACGGAGACGCCGTAGTCGTTGACGACGACCCGAGCGCCCTCGGCGGCGGCGCCGAGGGCCACCGCCCGGCCGATCCCCCGCCCCGCTCCGGTGACGGCGACGACCTTGCCTGCCAGGAAATTTCCCACCCCGAGCCCTTCCCCTCATCACATCGCTCGGACGAACCGCTGTCCGTGGCCCGCTATCTGATGCACTGTTACCTGATGCACCGTCATCTGACGGGTCGTTAGATTGCTCGTACGGCGATTCTACGGCCCGCCGGATACGCCACCACAAGCCCTCGGGGAGGCCCGATGTCATCACCCACGGAGTTCGCCGCGTTCACGGACATCGCCAAGCGCGTGAACAACTGGGGGCGTTGGGGGGCCGACGACGAGATCGGCACCCTCAACCTGATCACCGACGAGGTCGTGCGGGAGGCGGCCGCGTCGGTGCGCTCCGGTCGCCGCGTCCCGCTCGCACTGCCCCTGCAACAGGACGGCGTGCAGACGGGGATGATGCCGGGCCGGGTGAATCCGCTGCACGCGATGGTGCAGATCAACCAGGAGATCTTCGGTCCGGGCACGGTCGCGTGCAGCGACGACGCGGTGACCATGGGGCTCCAGGCGGCCACGCACTGGGACGCGCTCACCCATGTCTCACACTCGGGCCGGATCTACAACGGCCGCCCCGCGAACACGATCACCCCGCACGGCGGCGCGGCCTTCGCCGGCATCGACAAGGCGCGGCACATCGTCTCGCGCGGCGTTCTGCTGGACGTTCCACGCGCCCTCGGGCTCGGCGACGACCAGCTGCCCGGCGGCCACGCCGTCACCCCCGAAGACCTGGACGCGGCCGAGGAGTTGGCGGGCACCCGGGTCCGCGCGGGCGACATCGTCCTGGTCCGCACCGGACAGATCCGCACCTATCTCACCGGGGACAAGCACGCGTACGCGTTCCCGTCGCCGGGGCTGTCGCTGCGTACCCCCGAGTGGTTCCACGCGCGTGACGTGGCGGCCGTCGCCAATGACACGCTGACGTTCGAGATCTTCCCGCCGGAGGTCGAGGATCTGTGGCTGCCGGTGCACGCGCTCGACCTGGTCGAGATGGGCATGCCGCAGGGGCAGAACTGGAATCTGGAGGAGTTGTCCACAGCCTGTGGACAAGCGGGGCGGTACGACTTCCTGCTCTCGGCGATGCCGGAGCCGTTCGTCGGAGCGACGGGCACACCGGTGGCCCCGATCGCCATCCTGTAGGGCCGCACCCTCGGAGTCGGCCGGCGGCGGAGTCGCCCGGCAGTGGTGTCCGCCGGCGGTGGAGTCGGTCGGCGGCAGGGTCGCCCGGCAGTGGCGTCGACCGGCAGTGGCGTCGGCCGGCGGTGGAGTCGGCTGGCGGCGCGCCGTTGCCCGCCCCGAGCACGGCACCGCGCGCCGCCATCCGGCTTCGGCACGCCCGCCCCGCCCTTGGGCCCTGCGGGGAGCCGGCGCCGAATCACGACCCACGCTCGCCGAGGGCCTCCGTCACCGAGACCCTCGTCGTCCCCTCGCGGCGAATCGCTGAACACAAGCGTGATCAAACGGACACCAGACGTCAATAGCCGTTCGGGGACGAGGCGGACGAAACCGGCGTCGCGACGGTGAGCACGGAAGCAAGTCCGGCGCACGACGCGGCCACCACCGGGCAACCGTCGCACGTCGTGCGCTCGCGCGCGGCGTGTGCGACGCGAAGCCGGGCGCCCGAGTGCGCCTCACGGCCCGGGCCGCGCTCCAGTGCCGCGGCAGGCAACGTTCGCACGGCGGACGAACGTTGCCCCTAGACCGCCTCGAACGCCAACCCGTCGCAGGCCAGGCTCTCCCGGGCCACCGCCGCGACACCCGTCACCGCGCTGCACGCCGGATAGACCGTGTGGGTCACCGCGCCGCCGCCGACCATTCCGCCGCCGGCCCCGGAGGCGCCCGCCCCACTCGCCGCCCCGGAAGCTCCGGGCACCACCCGGTCCAGCTCGCACCAGATCCGCTTGCCGACGCCCTCGTGGGTCCAGCCCCAGCGGTCCGCGAGGACGTCGACGAGGGCGAGACCGCGCCCGCCCGTCTCGTCACCGTCGGCACACCGCGGGGCCGGCGGACACGCGTTGCCGTCGGCGACCTCCAGGCGGACCTTGCCGATCGCCCCGTCACGACACCCGGACAACTGCAGCCGCAGCACCGCCGGACGGCCGGTGTGCACGACCGCGTTGGTGACCAGCTCGGAGACGAGGAGGATCAGCGTCTCGGCGAGCGGCTCGTCGTCCCCTATCCCGGACCCGGAGAGCCGTGCACGGGCCCATCTCCGTGCGCGACCCACCTCTGCGGGGTCGGGCCGGATCTCCAGCTGCACTTGAAGCACCTGCACCGCTCACACCATCCGAACCGGCGGACACATCGCCGCACGCCCCTCAGGGGCCACGATCGTGGTCATCTGCTGCCTGGCCGACGCCACCGCCGTCGACACCGTCGGCACCGGGATCACGGAACGTGATCCCCTTACCGGACAGCATGGTTGACGTACAGTCACCCCAACAAGCGCTTCGGGCATATTCCAGCGCGAAGGAGTACGCGTACGGCATACTGTGCGACGCTCATCGCGGGGAGTCGAACAGACCGGGGCGTCGAGACTCCGGCCCACTTCACGAGTGCCGGGCACCGCCGGATCCGGGGCCGCCACAGGGGCAACACCGACTCGGCTCGACCTCGGAACCACTCGCATCCACCAGAAGGTACCGGAGCGGAACTCCGACTCCAGGCCGTGACAAGTCACGCCTAGGACACAACACGGTATCAACGCTCGGTAATTCCGGTATGCCACGTTCCGCGACATTCGGCCGCGCCACTGCCACGGATTTCCGTCTTCACCCTGGTCAGGGCCCTCAACTCGCCTCGCTCAGCAGTTCCCGCGCCAACAACTCCTCACTCTCCGTGATCGATCCGCCACGTTCCGCCCGCACCCACGCCCGCTTCAGACACAGGTGTACGTCGGCCTCCCAGGTGAACCCCGAACCGCCGTGGACCTGAAGGGAGTCGCGGGCACCGCGCACCGCCGCCTCGTCGGCGAGCAGCCGAGCCGCCGCGATGTCCACCGGGTCGACGGTCACGGCCGCCGCGTACACCGCGACCCGGGCGACCTCCACCCGCACCAGCAGTTCGGCGCAGATGTGCTTGACCGCCTGGAACGCCCCGATCGGCCGCCCGAACTGCTCCCGCGTCCGGGCGTGTTGCACGGCGGCCTCGCAGGCCCGGACCGCCGTGCCCAACTGCTCGGCTGCGGTGAGCAGTACGAACAGATCATCGAGACGGGCGGCGGGGTCCGCCCCGGGCACCCGGTGCAACGGCGTCAACGGGTCCACCGACCGCAACGCCACGGCCCCTTCCACGGACCCCACCACCACGTCCGCTTCGTCCAGCCACTCCACCAACCCCCCGCCCCCGACAGCCGTCACGACGGCCTCCCCCGTCGCCGCCCCCGGCACCCGCCCCGCGGCGAGATGCGTGGCCACCAGCGGCCCGGGCAACAGCGCCCGCCCCGCCTCCTCGAACACCACCACCGCCTCCGGCACCCCGAGCCCGATCCCGCCCTCCGCCTCGGACAGACACAGCGAGAAGAACCCCGCCGCACCCAACTCCCGCCACAGCCCCCGGTCCAGCACGCCGCCCCCGTCGACGGCGGCCCGCAGCTGCTCCGCCCCGAAGCGCCGCGCCAACACCTCCCGCACACCGGCCCGCAGAGCGACCTGATCCTCACTGAGCAGAAACCGCATAAGCCACCAGCCCCTCATAGCCCCCGAGCACAACGCCGCGGGCCCCAAAGGGGCGCGGGGAACTGCGCGAGCAACCACACGCACCCGAACCCGCCGACGAAACAGTCACCCCCACCCCACTAGGCGCCCCCGCTCCTCCTCACCCCTTCGGCAGCCCGAGAATCCGCTCCCCCACGATGTTCCGCTGAATCTCGGACGTCCCCGCGGCGATCGTGTACGACAACGAACTGAGCCGATCCAGCACCCACCCACGCCCCAGATCGAGCGCGTCCGGCCCCAGCACCTCCGCCGCCAGCTCGAACAACTCCTGCCGCGCCCGCGAATACCGCAGCTTGAACACCGAACCCCCCACCCCCGGCACCCCGCCGGTGGCCCCCCGCACCCCGCCGGAGGCCTCCCCCTCGCTCACGTTCCACTGTGTGAGCCGCCACAGCGCCCGGAACTCCGCGTTCGACCGCCCGAGCCGCCGCCGTACACCGGAGTCGTCCCAGGCCCCGTTCGCCCGCGCCTCCCGCGCCACCTCGGCCAACACGCGCCGACACGCGACCACTTCGCCCACGAACGCCGTGCCCCGTTCGAACGACAGCGTCACCATCGTCACGCGCCAGCCGTCGTTCTCCGCGCCCACGCGGTTGGCGACCGGCACCCGCACGTCGTCCAGGAACACCTCCGCGAACTCCGTGGAACCGGCGAGCGTGCGCAGCGGACGTACGGTCACGCCGGGCGCGTCCATCGGCATCGCCAGCCAGGAGATGCCCCGGTGCTTCGGCGCCTCCCCGTCCGTGCGCACGAGCAGTTCGCACCAGTCGGCGACCTCCGCGTGCGAGGTCCAGATCTTGGACCCGCTGACCACGTACGCATCGCCGTCCCGTCGCGCCCGCGTGCGCAGCGACGCGAGGTCCGACCCGGCGTCCGGTTCGCTGAACCCCTGGCACCACACCTCCTCGCCCCGCAGGATCGGCGGCAGCCAGCGCGCCCGCTGCTCGGCCGTGCCCTCGGCGGCGATCGTGGGCCCGGCGTGCAGCAGCCCGACGAACCCCGCCCCCACATACGGAGCGCCCGCCCGCTCGGTCTCCTCCAGGAAGATCAGCCGGGTGGTCGGGGAGGCGTCCCAGTGGACCTCGCCGTACCCGGCGTCGTACAGCGTGCGCTGCCAGCCGAGGTCGTAGGCGCGCCGCCCCGGCCAGTCGTCGGGCGACGGCTTCGGCGGCAGCGAGGGGAGCGTCTTCGCCAGCCACTCCCGCAGCCGCGCCCGGAACGCCTCCTCCTCCGCGCTGTACGCGAGATCCATCGCCCCGGGCCCCTACCGGCCGAGGTGGCGGTCGAGGTCCAGGTCGAGCATGCGGATGGCGTTGCCCCGCATCAGCTTGTAGACCGTCTCGTCGTCGAGGCCCTTCACATGGTCGAGGGCGACCTCCTTGGTGTGCGGGAAGGTCGAGTCGACGTGCGGGTAGTCGGTCTCGAAGGTCGCGTTGTCCCGGCCCACGACGTCCAGCGAGGCGACCCCGTGCTTGTCGCGGAAGAAGCAGCAGAACATCTGCCGGTAGTAGTACGTCGACGGCGGCTCGGGGATCAGGTCGCGCACCCCGCCCCAGGCGCGGTGCTCCTCCCAGACGTCGTCGGCGCGTTCCAGGGCGTACGGGATCCAGCCCATCTGCCCCTCGCTGTAGGCGAGTTTGAGGGTCGGGAACTTCACCAGGACCCCGCTGAAGAGGAAGTCCATCATCGAGGCCATCGCGTTGTTGAAGGAGAGCGAGGCCTGGACGGCGGGGGGTGCGTCGGGGGAGGCGGCCGGCATCTGGGAGCTGGAGCCGATGTGCATGTTGACGACCGTGCCGGTCTCCTGGCAGGCGGCGAAGAAGGGGTCCCAGTAGCCGGAGTGGATGGAGGGCAGGCCGAGGTAGGTGGGGATCTCGGAGAAGGTGACGGCCCGGACGCCCCGGGCGGCGTTCCGCTCGATCTCCGCGACGGCGAGGTCGATGTCCCACAGGGGGATCAGACAGAGCGGGATGAGCCGGCCGCCGCTGTCGCCGCACCACTCCTCGACCATCCAGTCGTTGTAGGCGCGGACACAGGCCAGGGCCACTTCCTTGTCGTGCGCCTCGGCGAAGGTCTGCCCGCAGAAGCGGGGGAAGGTCGGGAAGCAGAGCGAGCCCTCGACGTGGTTGAGGTCCATGTCCGCCAGCCGCGCCTTCGGGTCCCAGCAGCCGCGCCGCATCTCCTCGCGGGTGATGCCCTCCAGCGTCATCTCGTCCCGGTCGAACCCGACGGCCGCGATGTTCCGCTTGTACGGGAACTTGAGGTCCTCGTAGATCCACCAGTCGGTCGGCGGTCCGTCCGGGTCCATCGTGATCTGGTACTTGCCCCCGACGTACGCGAGCTCGCCGATCCCGGCGGTGAGGGGCTTCGGGCCCCGGTCGCGGTACTTCTCCGGCAGCCAGGTCTCGAAGAGGTGTGCGGGCTCGATCACATGGTCGTCGACGCTGATGATGCGGGGCAGTTCGGTCATGGGTCCCCTCCACCGAGCCATTTCTGACGGACCGTCAGTTAGGTCCTCTCCAGCAGGCTAGTGGCGCACCCCTGGACCGACAAGGCGCCCGGCCCTACGCTCTGCCCACGATCTGACACACCGTCAGCTGAATCGGCAGGGGGCTCCGCCGTGACCGACACCGCCCATGCGCTCAGCGACTCCCGCACCCTCTGGGAACTCCTCGACCGCCGCGCCGGCCTCACCCCCGACCGGCCCGCTCTCCTCCAGGACGACCGCACCCTGAGCTTCGGCGAACTGCGGGTCCGCGCCGAGCGGGTGGCGGCCGGGCTGTACGACAGGGGCGTACGACCCGGCACGGTCGTCGCCTGGCAGCTGCCCACCCGCATCGAGACCGTCCTGCTCTCCTTCGCCCTGGCCCGCCTCGGCGCCGTCCAGTCCCCGGTCATCCCCTTCTACCGCGACCGCGAGGTCGGCTTCGCGCTCCGCGAGTCGCGGGCCGAGTTCTTCGCCGTACCCGGCGAGTGGCGGGGCTTCGACCACACCGGGATGGCGCGACGGCTGGGCGCGCGCGGGATCTTCGAGGCGTACGACGCCCTCCCGGAGGGCGACCCCGCGGCGCTCCCCGCCCCGCCCGCCGACGGCACCTCCGTCCGCTGGATCTACTGGACCTCGGGCACCACCTCCGACCCCAAGGGCGTCCTGCACACGGACCGTTCCCTGATCGCGGGCGGCTCCTGCCTCGCCCACGCGCTCCGGCTCACCGCGGACGATGTCGGCTCGATCGCCTTCCCGTACGCGCACATAGGCGGCCCCGACTACATGGTGATGCTCCTGCTGTACGGCTTCCCGGCCGTGCTGTTCGAGCACTTCGCGCTGCCGGCCGCGCTGGAGGGGTACCGCAAGCACGGGGTGACCGTGGCGGGCGGATCGACGGCGTTCTACTCCATGTTCCTGACCGAGCAGCGCAAGCAGCCGGGCGAGCCGGTCGTCCCGTCCCTGCGGCTGCTCGCGGGCGGCGGGGCCCCGAAGCCGCCCGAGCTGCACCACGCGGTCGTACGGGAGATGGGGGTCCAGCTCACCCACGGGTACGGCATGACGGAGGTGCCGATGATCACGATGGGGGCGCCGGACGACTCGGTGGAGAACCTGGCGACGACGGAGGGGCGGCCACCGGAGGGGATGGAGATCCGGATCGCGGCGGACGGGGAGGTGCGGTTGCGCGGGGAGGCCGTCTGTCAGGGGTATCTGGATCCGGCGCAGTCGGCGGCGGCCTTCGACGAGGACGGGTTCTTCCTCACCGGCGACCTCGGGCGTCTCACCGACAGCGGGCATCTGGTGCTGACCGGCCGCCTCAAGGACGTCATCATCCGCAAGGGCGAGAACATCTCGGCCAAGGAGATCGAGGACCTGCTGCACGGCCATCCGGCCGTCCAGGACGTGGCGGTGATCGGGCTGCCGGACCCGGAGCGCGGGGAGCGGGTGTGCGCGGTCGTCGAACAGCCGCCGGGGGCCGAGGCGCTGACCCTGCCGGACGTCACCGACTGGCTGCGCGCGAAAGGGCTGTCCGTGCACAAACTGCCGGAGCGGCTGGAGGTGGTGGACGCCCTTCCGCGCAACGACACCCTGCGGAAGGTACTCAAGTACAAGCTGCGCGAACGCTTCGCGTGACCGCGTGACCGCGCGACCGCGACCGCCGCGACCGCCGCGACCGCTGCCGACCACCGCTTGACCGCGCCCGATCGGTCGCGGTCCGCGCGCGATCGGGTGCGGACTAGGGGCGAGCGACCGCTGACCGCGCACGAGCGAGTGCGACCGATCGCCGACGGCCGCCGGCCGCTCGCGGGTCCTGCCCGACCGTGGCGATGCCCGCGCCGCAGGACTACTCGGGCACGGTGAAGTAGCGCGCGAACGCGTTGACGACCTCCACCTCGTCCACCTTGCCGTCGGCGTCGGTGTCGAGGGTGGCGGCGGCCGCGGCGGCGGTCTCCTCGGAGGCGCCGAGGGCCTTGAGGACCCGGGCGGTCTCCTCGACCGTGGCCTTGCCGTCCCCGTCGGCGTCCGCGACGGCGAGCGCCGCGTGCAGGAAGGGGCGGGCGATCTCGGCGAAACGGTCGGGGTTGTCGCGCAGCCGCTTGACCGCGCCGTTCACGAACTCGTCCCGGGTGATGCGCTGGTCGCCGTCCCGGTCCGCTATGCCGGCCATGCCCTGCCAGAAGGCCTCGGCGCCGCCGTACAGGGCCTGGCCCTTGTCCGAACGGGCGGTGGTGCCGAACTCGTTGAGAACCGCCTTGCTCGCCGCGCTGAAGTCCTCGCGGTCGATCCAGCCGTTGCCGTCCTGGTCGAAGGTGGCGAACCGGGCGGCGATCCTGCGCTCGTACTCGCTGCTGACCATGTCTCTTCGGGCCCGCCTTACGTCAAGTGGGGTGCTTCTCGGACGGAGCGTACGACGTCAGCGGCCGGGACGGAGCGTGAAAGCGGCGCTTGTACCAAGACTGCGGGAATTCCGGGACAACTGTGTGCCCGCCGGGACACCACCACGTGGGACGGCTCATACGTACGTACTGCTCACAGGGAGGGTGCGGGGAGGGTGAGAGGTCAGGCCGACAGAGGGTCGGCCTGATCGTCGGCGTCCGGCGCGACCGCCGAGGGGACGTCCGGGTGGACGTCGAAGAGGCGGCGGACGCCGAGCGCGGCGAGGACGCGGTTGACGTGCGCTCCCTCGGCCGGGCCGCCGCCCGCGTGGCCGTCGGCGGGGAGGATCAGCCGGAGCCGGCCCCGGCAGGACCGCATCAGACGGCGGGTGGCGACCAGTACGCCCACGCCGCTGGAGTCGCAGAAGACGACGGCGGAGAGGTCGAGGACGAGACTTCGACGGCCGTCGGCCACCGCCTCGTGCACCCGCTGGCGGAGCACGGGCGACGTGACCAGATCCATCTCTCCGGACACGTGCAGCACGGCCCACTCGCCTTGCTCCCCGTCGGTCACTTCGAACGCCACCGCGATGCCTCTCAGTCGCCGAACCGGAAGCCACTGCACCGCTTCCTGCTGCGCGGCTGCCCCGCCGTCGTTCCATGAAACACCCGCGGCCCGCCGAAAGCGCGGGGTAAGCGAGCCATTTCCAGGGCCTTTTCGGTGCGATTTCCATCGAGTACGGTCACATCTGATCGAAGATTGATCACGAATCACCTCGGTATCGATCCGATGCGGACTCATACGGGCCTCGCCCGGGCAGATTCGCGCAGATCAGACGCCTCATATGGTCGTACAGGCATACGAAAGGCGGGCGGACGCCCACGTGGGCGGTGTGGAAACGGCTTACTCGTGAGGTGCATACCACCTCCGGCCTCGCGAGGGGCGCGCATTGCCATAAAGGGGCGTGCGCGGTCAGCGGTGCCGACTACATTCGGGACGTCGGTACGCACAGGCTGGAATCGGGCCGGAAGCGGACCGGATGCAGGCTGGAAGCAGGCCGGAAACGGACTGGGGCCGGCCGTCGTCCGGCAGACGTCCGGCAGACGTCCGGCCGGCGCCCGACCGGGCGGGCATTCAGGAACGGCGCAGGTGAGAGCAGGGTGAGGGGGCCGTATGGCGACGATGGACGCACCGCCCCGCTGGGACCGCAAGATGCAGCAGCGGCTGGCGCGCGGCGAGGCGGCGGCGCTCGGTGAGCTGTACGACCGGTTCGCGTCCCTCGTGCACGGGCTGGCCCACCGTGTCCTCGGCGACGAGCGGGGCGCCGACGGCATCACCCGCGAGGTGTTCCTCCGGCTCTGGGAGAGCCCCGAGGAGTACGACCCCAAGCAGGGGCCCCTGCGGTCCTGGGTGGCGGCGCTGACCCACCGTCTCGCGGTGCAGCGGCTGCGGGCCACCGAGACCGCGGCGCTCGCCCGGGGCGGCGAGGGCACGACGGAGGACCTGGAACGCAAGGTCCACCGGGCGTCGGTGGCGGCCCGCGCCGACTACATCGTGCAGGCCATGCCCGCGCCGCTGCGGGCCGCTCTGGACCTGGCCTATTTCCAGCGCCGCGACTACCGCCAGACCGCCACCGACCTGGGCGTCACCGAGGACGAGGCCCGACGCAGGCTCCGCCTCGGCCTCCAGCTCCTCTCCACCGCCCACGACACGCGCCCCTCCGGCACCCCACCCGAACCCGGGCCCCTCACATGACCACCACCCCCAGCCCGCAAGGGCCGCACGGGCAGCACGAGCCGGAGAACCGGGAAACCCCGGCCTCGGACTCGTCCCCCGACCTCGCTTCGCCCGAGTCCAGCGGCACCGGCGGGACGGACGACGCCGACGGGAGGACCGGCGCGGGCGGGAGGGCCGGCGTGGACGGGCCCGACGGCGCAGGTAGGCCCGACGGCACAGGCGGACCCGCCGGCACAGATGGGCCGGACGTACCGAGTGGGCCGGGCGGATCCGCGCGGCCAGGTGCCGCCGGCGGCGCCGGCGGGCCGAGTGGGCCGGCCGGGGGCACGGGCGGTGGCGGTGACGAACCGGTGGGGCCGCCCCGGATACCGCTGCCGCGCACCTCCGTGGAGGACACCGGAATGCCTCTGCCCGACGTCATGCCGAACCCCACCCCCGAGGCGCCCCCGGCCACCCCACCGGCCCCGTCGGCCCCACCGGCCCCGTCGGCCCCCTCGGCCATGTCAGCCCCACCCGAGCCGCCGGACGACCCCACCCCGGCGCCCGGCCCCTCCGCACCGTCCGGAACCTCCGTGCCGTCAGCCTCGTCGGAACAGCCCGACCCCTCCGTCCCCCCGGACCCTTCAACCCCACCTGGCTCTCCCGACCCCTCCACACCTCCGGCCGCTTCCGACGCACCCGGCTCTCCGTCCCCCTCTCTGTCCCTCTCCCCCCTCGTGCTGGAGCACCAGGTGCTGAAGGCGCTGCTCGGGGCCTGGGCGCTGGCCGTGTGTTCCGCGGAGGAGGCGCTGGCCGTGGAGGAGCATCTCGGGGTGTGCGGGGGCTGCGCGGACGAGGCGCGGCGGCTGCGGGAAGCCGTGGGGCTGCTGCACCCGCCGGAGAGCCTCGACCTCGACCCGGCCCTGCGCACCCAGGTCCTGGAGGTCTGCCTCGGCCGCCGCCCGCCCCGCATCCCCGTCCCCCGCTGGGCCGCCCCGTACGACGCGGAGACGGCCCGGCTGGACGCCCTGCTCCAGGACATCGACGCCGCCGACTGGCACGCCCCCGTACGGCTGCGCTGGTTCGAGGGCGCGGGCCCGGTCAGCCGTCGTACGACCGTCGCCGGGGTCATCGCCCATCTGCTCTCCGTCGACGGGCTCGTCGCCGCGGCGCTGGGCCTGGACGACCCGCTCGGTTCACTCGAACCCGGCCCGGACGAGCCTCCCGTCGGGGTCTCCCCG
Source organism: Streptomyces caniscabiei (assembly GCF_014930365.1). Lineage (GTDB taxonomy): Bacteria > Actinomycetota > Actinomycetes > Streptomycetales > Streptomycetaceae > Streptomyces > Streptomyces caniscabiei. The sequence goes on from NZ_JABXWI010000012.1 coordinate 150,372, forward strand.
GCGGCACGCACCGAGGCGTACTGGAAGGCGTCCCACTTCCCGCCCACCCGCGCCCTTCGCGCCCCCTGGCGGCAGCAGAGCCACGACATCGTCCGTACGACCTCGTTCACGGGCGGCGGCCCCGACGGCTCCGACGACGCCCCGGGCCGGCCGGCGGTCTCGTACGGCGGCTTCGAGTTGCCCCTCCAGGACGCGATGCTCGATCGGGCGTTCGAGTGCTGGATCCACGCGGAGGACATCGCGGAGGCCGTGGCCTATCCGTACGAGCCGCCCTCCGGCCGTCATCTGCACGGCATGATCGACCTGGCGGCCCGCATGCTGCCGCTGTCGCTGGCCGAGCGCCGCCGGACCGGCCTCGCATCCCCGCCCCCGCCCGGCCGCCACCTCGTACCGGCCGGTGCCCCCGGCCGCAGTCTCCGCCTGGAGATCGAGGGCTCCGGCGGCGGCGAGTGGCTGATCCCCCTCGACTCCCCCGCCGCCCTCGGCTCCGCCGATCACGAGGTGGCCCACGTGGCCCTGGACGGCGTCGAGTTCTGCCGTCTCGCCGCCGGACACGTACCTCCGGAGGAGGCGGCCGCCGGGCAGGGCGGCGACCGGGAGGCCATCAGGGACGTACTGTTCGCGGCGGCGGCCCTGAGCCGCATGTAGGGGTCGGGACTGGGCAGGGCGGGAGGTCTCACCCCCGACGCTCGCCGGGGCGCAGCCGCGCGAACAAACCCGCACCGAGCACCACCGGCCCTCAAAGGGGCGCGGGGAACTGCGCGACCAGCCACGACGGACCCGCACCCGCCACACCTCAGACGCCCCCGACCGTGAGGCGCCCCAGCCCGGCGGAGCCCCTAGCGGAGCCCCTACGCGAAGACGACCGTCCGGCGCCCGTTCATCAGGATGCGTCGCTCGGCGTGCCACTTGACCGCCCGCGCCAGCGCCTGGCACTCCACGTCACGCCCGACCGCGACGAGCCCCTCGGGAGTCACCCCGTGGCCCACCCGCTCGACCTCCTGCTCGATGATCGGCCCCTCGTCGAGGTCGGCGGTGACGTAGTGCGCCGTCGCGCCGATCAGCTTCACACCGCGCGTGTGCGCCTGGTGGTACGGCTTCGCGCCCTTGAAGCTCGGCAGGAAGGAGTGGTGGATGTTGATGATGCGCCCGCTGAGCTGCTTGCAGAGGTCGTCGGAGAGGACCTGCATATAGCGGGCGAGGACGACCAGCTCGACGTTCTCCTCGCGCACGATCTCCAGCAGCCGCGCCTCGGCGTCCGCCTTGGTGTCCTTGGTCACCGGGATGTGGTGGAAGGGGATGTCGTACGACCCGACCAGCTCGGCGAAGTCGGTGTGGTTGGAGACCACGGCCGCGACCTCGACCGGCAGCGCGCCCGTGCTCGCCCGGAAGAGCAGGTCGTTCAGGCAGTGCCCGAACCTGCTGACCATCAGGACGATGCGCATCTTCTCGTCGGCCCGGTTGATCTGCCAGTCCATCCGGAAGGAGTCACCGATCGCCGCGAAGCTGGCCCGCAGCTTGTCCACGTTCACCGGGGCGTCCGCCGAGAAGTGGACGCGCATGAAGAACAGACCCGTGTCGTGGTCGCCGAACTGCTGACTGTCCTCGATGTTTCCGCCGGTCATGAAGAGGTAGCTCGACACGGCGTGCACGATGCCCGGCTTGTCGGGGCAGGCGAGGGTGAGGACGTACTGGTCGGCGGGTGCCGCGGCTCGGGTGGACTGCTCGTTCATGCCCGACAGGGTCCCATATGGCGTACCCATGTCGGCAACCGTCCCGAAGACCGGACCGCGGCGCCCCTTGCCACTGCCGGGCAGGCCCTGCCTAGGCCGCCCTGGTCATGATCCGCAGCACTTCGAGCGTGCGCGGCGGGGTGTCCGGGTCCTCGCCGTCGCTCGCCGAGAGGCGGACGTGGGCCTCGCGGGCGGCGCGGACGGCCTCGGGCCAGGCCTCGTGGTCGAGGTACGCGGAGACGGGCGCGTCCGGTCCGACCTGGTGCATGATCCGCAGCACGCGCAGCACGGCCGTGTCGACGAGGGCCGCCTCCTGGGCGTCACGGAAGATCGTGCCGACGTACTTCTCGGCGGACCAGTTGTCCAGCCAGGTGTCCTCGACCAGGCGGTACACGGCGTCGGTGACGTCCCCGTACCCGTCGACACCCGCCAGCCAGACGTTCTGCTGGAACGCGGGGTCGGAGAGCATGTGCAGCGCGGAGCGCACATTGCTGCGCCAGCGCCACCACGGCATGTCGTTCAGTGGCATGCCGCCCATGGTGGATGAGCGACGCCCACGACGGGAAGGGGTCTCCGGACCTTGGACGGTCATCGATCGCTCGTTCCTCTCTGAAACCACTCGAAAATACGATCGTAGCTCCTCGTAATTCACCTCCTGGTCACCCCGTGTTGACCATCTGTCACGCCCGGGTTGGGGATATGGCGGAATCGTGCGGAGCCATGACTGGCTTCCAGGCACGACGGACACCTCAGCCCCCAGGCCATCCCACAGGCCTCGCCAAACGCCTGGTCAGAGCCACCACGCTGGCGGCGTGTGCCTCACTCGTCGCCGGGTGCGGGGTCATCCCCGGTACCACGGGGGGTACCGGGGACGGCCCCGTCACCGTCATGACCTGGGCCCCGGAGAAGACGGCCGCCACCAACAAGCCCGGCATGCCCGCGATGGCCAAGGCGTACGCCCGCTGGATCAACGCGGGCGGCGGCATCAACGGCCGCGAGCTGAAGATCCTCACCTGCAACGACCACAACGACACCGTGACGGCCGCGAAGTGCGCCCGCCGCGCCGCCGACGAGGACGTCGTCGCGGTCGTCGGCTCCTACAGCCAGCACGGCCGCTCCTTCCTCGCCCCGCTGGAGTCGGCGGGCATCCCCTACATCGGCGGCTACGGCGTCACCGACGACGAGTTCGCCAGCGCGCTGTCGTACCCGGTCAACGGCGGCCAGGCCTCCCTGATGGCCGGCCTCGGCGAACAGCTCGCCGAGGACTGCGGCCCGGTCGCCCTCGTCCGCCCCGACTCGATAGCCGGCGACCAGCTGCCGCTGCTGCTGGACTCGGGGCTGCGGTCCCGAGGCCACGGCGGCGCCGAGGACCAGCTGGCGGCCGAGGACGCGACCGAGTACGGGGGGCACGCCCGGGAGGCGCTGCGGCGGGCCAGCACGCGGGCGGGCACGGAGGGGTGCGTGGTCCCGGCCCTGGGCGACCGCACCTTCACGTTCATGGACTCCTTCCGCCGGGATCGCGCGGACTTCCCCGAGGTCCGTACGGGGACGGTGCTGGGCAGCGTCGACCAGACGGTGATCGACGCGACCGGGGGCAGGTCGGGGCCGTACGAGGGGGCGTACGTCACCGGCTGGTACCCGGTGGAGAGCGACAAGCGGTGGGACCGGATGAAGGAGGTGATCCGGGAGCACGCGTTCGGCGACAACCGGATCGACCCCGCGGACCCGGGCGTGCAGACGACCTGGATCGCGTACACCGTCCTCACGGCCGCCCTCGAGAAGATCGGCGACGGGGAGGTGACCTCGCAGGCGATCCGGCGCGTCCTCGACGGCGGCCTGAAGGTCACCACCGGCGGCCTGACCCCACCCCTGAGCTGGCGCTTCGAGGACCTCATCGCCTCCGCCGGCTTCCCCCGCCTCATCAACCCCGAGGTCACCTTCCAGATCGTCCGCAAGGGCCAACTGGTCGCGGCCCGACGGGACTTCGTGAACGTGGAGAAGACGCTGGTGGAAGCGGAGAACTGACCACGGCCCTGCACGTCGACAGCGGACGGGCTCGCCGGGGGGCGTGTGCGTAAGCGGGGGGCGGCTTCGGGTTCGGGTCCGACCGCCCGGTTGTTTCCGGCCTTGAGCGAGGGCCGCGACCGCGCTTGACGCTTGAGCGGGGCTGCGACCGCGCGTCCCGCCGCGCGAGCGGCTGAGTGGCTGGAGCGGCCGCCGCCGGGGGACGCGGACGGGCCTGCGGCCGTTTCGCCGTCGGCCCCGGATACGGCCCCGTCCCGGTCCCGGCCTCGAACTCGGCGTCAGCTCCGGCTCGGGCGCCCCCGGCCCTACAGCTGGACCGCCTGGCGTTCGGTCAGGGTGTAGGTCTTGGCGATCTTGTTCCAGAGTTCGGCGGCCTTGGTCTTCTCGGCGCTGGCCGTGCCGCTCGCCTGGTTGCCCGCCTGGGTCTGGCCGGTGTTGCGGGCCTGGCCCTTCTTGCAGCCCTTCTTGCCGGCGGTCTGGTCCGCCCACGCCGCGTAGTGGTTGTCGGCGGCGGCCGAGGCCTTCCACGCCTTGGTCAGCGAGGTCGTCAGGGCCTCGTGGTCCGGCAGCTGGTCGACCGACAGCCCGCCGAGCCGGGTGACCAGGTCGTTGCGCTGCTTCGCCGCGTCCCGCAGATCGGTGGCGGCCTGGCCCAGGTTGGAGCAGGACTTGATGTCGGCGACGGCCTTGATCACGCTGTTCCGGCTGTCGCCGCTGTCCGCCAGCAGCTTGTCGAGCGCGACCGCCTGCTCCCGCGCCGGGTCCACCGACGCGGACGCCGACTCCTCGGGCGCCCCGGTCGCCGCCACGGGCTTGTCGCCGCTCGGCGCGGACTCGTCCCCCGAACCGGCCATCAGCGCGCCCGCCCCGATCCCGAGCACCGCGATCCCCACGCCGACGAGCGCGATCAACGGCACACGCGATCTCGTACGACCGCCCCCGCCGCCCCCGCTCTCCCGTCTCCCGGAGGCCCGTCCGGACTGCCCACCGTGACCGCCGTGGCCCCCGTGCCCCGCGTGACCACCGGGTCCGCCGGGCCCGCCCTGGCTCCTCGGCGGCTGCTGGGCGGGACCGTGGTCGATCTTCGGCATCTGCTGGGTGGACCCGGCGGCGCCACCGGCGCCCGGCCCGTCCCGGAAGAGGCTGTCGAACACGTCCGGCTGCTGCTGGCCCTGCTGCGTCCCCGGCGCGCCGTACGACTGGGGCCGCGGCTGCGCCTGCGCGGCCACCGGCGGTATGTACTGCGTCGCCTCCGCGTCCGGGTTCCCGGCGGGCGCCCCGGGCACGGTCTGCGCCGGGTTCGCGGTCGGCGGCAGGGGACCGGCGCCGTTGTCCGGCACCCGCCCCAGATACGTCGTCGCGTCCCCCGACGCCTCCGGCGGCAGCGCGCCCGGCCCGACCGGCGGCAGGAACTGCGTGGCGGCCTCGGCGGCGGGCGCCTGCGCGGCCACCGGGGGTATGAACTGCGTCGCGCCCTCGTCGACCGGCACGGGCCCGACCGCCGGCACGAACGGGATGTACTGGGTGGCCCCCTCGTCCACGGGCGGCAGCGGCGCGCTCTGCGGCGGCAGCGGCGACGCACCGGCCGACGGCACGCTCACCTCCCCCGCGACCGGCGGCAACGGCGCACCCGCCGTGCCGTACCCCGCGCCCCCGTACGCCCCCTCGGGCGGCAACGGCATCCCACCCTGGGTGCCGTAGGCCGGCCCGGCGGTGTCGCCCTGGGCATGGCCGTACGCCTGACCGGACGCGTCGCCCTGGGCGTGGCCGTACGCCTGACCGGCCGGGTCGCCCTGAGCGCCGTACGCGCCGTACGCGCCGTATCCGGTGTGCCCGCCCTGCGTGCCGTACGCGTCCTGCGCCCCGTGCGCTCCCCACTCCGGCGCGGGAGGCGCGCTGTTCCACTGGTCGGCCTGCGGCTGGGCGGGCGCCGCGGTCTCCGGGGAGCCCCACTGCCGCTGCTGGTCCCACGGCTGAGGCGGGGCCGGCGGCAGCGGGGCCGGCGGCAGATCGCTCGGGTGGAGCGGCGCCCCACCGTCCGAGGGCAGCACGATGCCTTCGCGCGCGGTCCGCGCCGAGGGCTCCTCGCCCTGTCCACTCTGCGTCACCGAGACTCCTACGAATGGGGGACTTGCGGAATCGTCGACTCACGCTACCGGGTCCGCACGACACCCCACGCACCACCCGCGCCCCGAGGAGGGGGCGAAGCCCCCCTCAGGGGCGCGGGGAACGGCGCGCTCAGCCATACCTCACCCGCAGCCGCGCGAACGACCTGGGTACCCCACCCGGAGCGCTCTACGCCGCCTGCAGGTCCATCCGCGCCCCGAACTCCCTGACCACCGCCTCCTCCCGGAACGGCTCCAGCCGCTGCTGGAAGTCCTCCAGGTAGTCGGCGCCCCGGTTCGACCGCAGCGACCCCAGCAGCTCCACGGCTTTCAGCCCGGTGTGGCAGGCCTGCTCGACCTCCCGCTGCTGCACCTGTGCCGTGGCGAGCAGCACGTACCCGATCGCCCGCCGCCGCGCCCGCGACCGAGGATGCTTGGCCAACGACTCCTCGGCCTGCCGTGCCGCCGCCTCCGCCTGTCCGAGGTCCCGGTGGCAGTGCGCCAACTCGTCGGCCAGATAGGCCTCGTCGAAGTGCTTGATCCACACCGGGTCGTCCCCGGACGACGGCTCCGCCGCCTCCAGCGCCTCGACGGCCCGCCCTGCGGCCGCCTGCGCGCCGCGCGCGTCGCCCAGCAACGCGTGCCCGCGCGCCTCCGCCGCGTGGAACATCGACTCCGCGCGCGGAGTCGCCCGCCCCCGCGCCCCTTCCTGCGCCGCGCGCGCCAACTGCGCGATCTCCCGCGGGTTTCCGAGCTGCGCGGCGAGATGACTCATGGACGCGGCGAGGACATAGCCGCCGTACCCGCGGTCGCCCGCGGCCTGGGCGAGACGGAGCGCCTGGATGTAGTACCGCTGGGCGAGCCCGGGTTGGCCGGTGTCGACGGCCATGTACCCCGCGAGCTCGGTCAGTCGGGCGACCGCCGCGAACAACTCCCGCCCCACGGCCTCCCGGTAGGAGCCGGCCAGCAGCCCCGAGACGACGCTGTTGAGGTAGTGCACGACGACCGGCCGGACGTGCCCGCTGCCGTACTGGTGGTCGAGGTCCACGAGCGCCTGGGTCATCGCCCGCACGGCCGCCACGTCGGAGAGCCCCACCCGGGGCCCCGCCGAGCGGGCCACCTGGGAGTCCGGCGCCGAGATCAGCCAGTCACGGCTGGGCTCGACCAGGGCGGAGGCGGCCACGGACGACCCGGAGAGGAAGTCCCGCCGCCCCACGTCACTGCGCCACAGCTCACAGACCTGCTCGATCGCTCCCAGCACCGTCGGCGAGAACTGCAGACCGACGCCCGACGCCAGGTTCTTGCCGTTGGCCATGCCGATCTCGTCGATGGTGACCGTGCGGCCCAGCTTGCGGCCGAGGGCCTCGGCGATGATCGCGGGCGCCCGCCCCCGCGGCTGCTGTCCTCGCAGCCAGCGCGCGACGGACGTCTTGTCGTAGCGGAGGTCGAGTCCGTGCTCCGCGCCGCACATGTTGACCCGCCGGGCCAGCCCCGCGTTGGAACAACCCGCTTCCTGGATGAGCGCCTGCAGTCGTTCGTTCGGCTGCCTGGCGACGAGCGGCCTCGCGGCCATTGCGTACCCCCTGTGGCTGTGGTGCCTTGCCCACGCACCGAGTTGACGTGCCTTCAGTGACCGCGCCCTGTCGCATACGTGTACCCGCGTATCGAAAAGATCCGGCCTCGAAGATCAATGCCCCGCCGACATACCGAAGATGCGAGACATGCCAGGATTGCCGGGGTAAACACGGATGCTGTACCCCACACGTGGCTACCCGGCTCACTCCGTGATCCCTCCCGCGCGCCCCCGGGCATGCACCCATGCGCCCCGGCCCCGTCGGCGATGCTCTCCCCCGCGCATGTGACATCCGTAACCCCTGATGACCGCTAGAGTTGTGTTCATCGTGGAAGAGACCATCGCGGGCCCTGAAGCTGCCCAAATCCCGAAGCAGCGTGGCGAATCGCTGCTGGACACCGCCGTTCGATACGCCGAAGAGCGCCACTGGGACGTGTTCCCCGGCACTTGGCTGGAAGCCGTCGACGGGGTGCAGATCTGCTCCTGCGGCAACACAGCGTGCGCCACCCCCGGCGCGCACCCGGCGCGCGAGGACTGGGCGACCCAGGCGACAGGCAGTGCGACCGTCGCACGCCGTCTGTGGTCGAAGCAGCCCACCGCGTCGATCCTGCTGCCGACCGGCCGTACGTTCGACACGATCGACGTTCCCGAGACCGCCGGTCTGCTGGCGCTGGCCCGCATGGAACGCATGGAGCTGACGCTCGGTCCGGTGACCTGGACCCCGGACCGCCGCATGCAGTTCTTCGTGCTGCCGGGCGCGTCGGTCAAAGTCCCCGATCTGGTACGGAAGTTGGGCTGGTCGCCGCTCGCGCTCGATCTCAAGGCGCTGGGCGAGGGCGAGTTCGTGGCCGCTCCGCCGACGCGGTACGGGTCGCGGGGTGCCGTGCAGTGGGCCCGCCGCCCCACCCCGGCGAACCGGTGGCTGCCGGACGCGGAGGAACTGATCTCGCCGCTCGCGTACGCGTGCGGCCGGGATGGGCGGCGGTAGCGCTCCGCGCGCGCCGGTTGCGCTCCGGGCGCGTGGCCTGGGGCCGGTTTCGCGGCTGCGGGTGCGTGGGCTTCTCGCGCAGTTCCCCGCGCCCCTGAAAAGCCGGGGCTGCGCCCCAAGCTTTTCAGGCCCGCAGGGCCGTGGTCTTTCAGGCCCGCAGGGGCCTGAAGCTTTTAGGGGCGCGGGGAACTGCGCGAGCAACCACGAATCACCCGCACCCGCCGACGAAGCAGGCACCCCCGAGCTATCAGGCGCACCTCAGCCGACCGCGCCGTCCCCCTCCAGCCCGTCCAGGAACGGCTCGATCGCGGAGCGCCACGCGTCCGGCTGGTCGTAGTGCACGAGATGCCCCGCGTCGGCGACCTCCGCGTACTGGCCGCGGGGCAGCACCCGGACCATCTCCTGGGACTCGGCGCGCCCCAACTCCCCGTCGAGGCCCCGGACGACGAGGGCGGGGCAGCGCACCTGGGTCAGCTCCTCCCAGTGCGCGTCGTACACCCAGGTCTCACGGGTGGTCAGCATCTGCTCGGGGTCGAACACCGGCCGCCAGCCGTCGGGCCCCTCGTGCATGACCTCGGCGTAGAACTCGCCCCGGGACGGGCTGGGGCGCTCCACCCAGGGGTCGTCCTCGCCGAACCACTTGCGGACGTCGGCGAGGGTCGCGAACGGCAGCGGCCAGGCCTTGAACCAGTTCTCCCACTCGCGCTGCGAGGCGGCGCCCAGCGCCGAGGCCCGCATGTCGCAGATGATCAGCCCGCTCACCAGGTCGGGACGGCGGGCGGCCAACTGCCAGGCGGTCAGCGCGCCCATGGCGTGGCCTATGAGGACGACCGGGGCGAGGCCCAGCTGTTCGACGGCGGCCTCGGCGTCCTCGACGTAGGCCTCACGGGTGTACGCGGCCTGCTCGGGCTTCGCGCTCTGGCCGTGTCCGCGCTGGTCGAGCGCTATGGCGCGACGGCGTTCGGAGAGCCAGCGGGCGGTGGGTGCCCAGTGGGAGGCGCGGCCCATGAGGCCGTGCAGTAACAGCACCCCGGGCCGGGGCTCGTGCTCGCCGGACTTGGGCGGGTCGCCGAACTCCCACGCGGCGAGACTCACGCCGCCCGCTCCCGTCACGTCGATGCGCCGCACCATTGGCACCCCCCAGACTCCCGCCCGGACCGCTCGCTCCCGCCTCTCGCTCCCGCTTCGAGCCGGCCGGTCCACTCGTCCCAACTGCTGTCGTACCGCTGTCGTGCTGCTGCTCGCGTAGTGCATCCGCTGTCGCTTCCGCCCTGGCTCATCGCCGTCGCCTCGCCGTTGCCCCAGCCGCCGTTCCTCGCCGTACTCGCCGTTCTCGCCGTGCGCGCCGCTCGGACGGCGGGCACTTGTGTTACAGCGTGCGTATCGGTTGACACGTTACGTGTGGGGCTCGCGCATCAGTCATGGCGCGGGTCACGCGACGACACGCCGCACACGTTATCGAATACACATTCGAAGATGCCGCTCTTGGCGACAACACCCCTCATTCGAGTGACCTCCCTCAAGGATTGCCCGCCGCCGCCGAGGGGAGATCTTCAACGGGAGGCGGACCGCTCGGGGAAAACGGTCCGAAGGGGATGACCCTGGGAGCTCGGGGCTCCGGGTCAGCACAGGGGAGGACAGGCCCCGGCGCCACACGGCGCCGGGGCCCTCCTCATGTCCACGGCACATCCGCCCCGCCCCCTCCCTCACCACCGGAGATCCTCGTCTCGGGCGGCAAAGAGCCCCTCAGGTCATATGCCTCACGCGCAAGCGTCGCACGCGAACGGCCCGAGCGCTGCGATTCGGCGCACTGAATCTTGGATTCGACGGGTTCCCGTACACGCGCCCCAATACACCACAACTCCCCCTCCCACATCGGGAGTTGGCGGGCGATACGGACATCCGCCAACATCCGCCGACCCGTCTCGAACAGCGGCCGACAGAGGGCGTCACGAATCGACGGGGCGGATCCGGGAGTGGAGGAGCCGGCACGGACGACGGGAGCGGACCGACGGGCGGCGCGCCTAGGGTGCCCGGCGCGGGCGCAGGCCGAGCCCGAGTGCGGGCCGGGCGTGGGCCTGGGCCGGGCCTCGGCCGGGCGCGAGCGTGAGCTTGGGCCGGGCGGCGGAGTTCGAGACGACGCGTTCCGGCCGGGAGGTCAGCGCTTGGCCACGAACACGTGCGAGGCGACGTCCGCCTCCAGCTCCGCCGCCTCGCCGCCGCTGCCCACGAGGACCCCGCCGGCCGCCTCCGTCACGCTCACCACGGAACCGGGCTGGACGCCCGCGCGACGCAGCGTGTACATCAGCTGGGCGTCCGTCTGGATGGGCTCGCCGATCCGGCGTACGACGACGGTCTTGCCCTCCGTGCCCGGGTCGAGGTCGGCCAGCGACACCATGCCCTCGTCCAGGAAGGGGTCCGCGCCGTCCTTCTCGCCCAGCTCCTCCAGGCCCGGGATCGGGTTGCCGTAGGGCGACTCGGTGGGGTGGCGCAGCAGCTCCAGGACGCGGCGCTCGACCGCCTCGCTCATCACGTGCTCCCAGCGACAGGCCTCCGCGTGGACCTGCTCCCACTCCAGACCGATCACGTCGACGAGCAGGCACTCCGCGAGACGGTGCTTGCGCATCACCCGCGTCGCCAGCCGACGGCCCTCCTCGGTGAGTTCCAGGTGACGGTCCGCGGCGACGGACACCAGGCCGTCGCGCTCCATGCGCGCGACCGTCTGGCTCACCGTGGGGCCGCTCTGGTCGAGCCGCTCGGCGATCCGGGCACGCATGGGGACCACACCTTCCTCTTCCAGCTCGAGGATGGTGCGGAGATACATCTCCGTCGTATCGATCAGTCCGGACATACGTGCCCCTCGATGAGATCCAGCCGGAGGCTTTCGACGGCCACACCGGCGTGCTGCGGCTTGCTGCGCTGGCCCTGGACTCAATTCTTACGCATCCGACCGACAACCGGGTGGCGGCGGGGGAACGACGGCGGTATGACTCCGATCAGGTGGCCGATTTATGACCCAGCGCCCCGTTTCTGGAGCCGACCCGCCGACGGGCCGGACGGCCGGGCCGGCCCGCAGGCCGTCCGCGCACCGTATTGACACCCCACTGGTCCAGACCATTAACGTGATCGGCGTCACCGAGGACGCGAAGAAGGCGGAGGGTCGGCACATGGGGCTGGACGGCGGCACGGCGGGTGGGCGGTTCCTCGACGCGGCGATCGGGCTGCTGGAACGCGTACGGGACGAGGAGAGCGCGAGGATCACCGCGGCCGGGGAGATGGTCGCGGACACGGTCGTCTCCGGCGGACGCCTCTTCGCCTTCGGCGCCGGCCACTCCTCGCTCGCCGCCCAGGACCTCGTCTACCGCGCCGGCGGACTCGCGCTGATGAACCTGCTGGCCGTCCCCGGCGCCGTCGGCGTCGACGTCATGCCCGCGACCCTCGGCTCGGCACTGGAACGCGTCGACGGCCTCGCCACCGCCGTGCTCGACAGCAGCCCGCTGCGGGCCGGCGACCTGCTCGTGGTGATCTCCCTCTCCGGCCGCAACCCGCTGCCCGTCGAGATGGCCTCGCACGCCCGGGAACTGGGCGCGAAGGTCATCGGCCTCACCTCCGTCGCGTACGCCACCGAGACCACCTCCCGCCACTCCTCCGCCACCTTCCTCAAGGACCACTGCGACCTCGTCCTCGACTCGAAGATCGCGGTCGGCGACGCCGAACTCACCCTCGACACCATCCCCGCCCCCTTCGCCCCGGCCTCCACCGTCGTCACCTCGGCGATCCTGCAGTCCGTCATGGCCACCGCCGCCGCCTCCCTCGCGGACCGGGGCGTCGAACCGCCCCTGCTGCGCTCCGGGAACGTCGACGGCGGACTCGACTGGAACGACCAGGTCATGCGCGAGTACGGAGATCGGATCTTCTACCTCCGCTGACTGCGACCCCGGATTCGTGGGAACGCTGAGAAGGGTGAGGAGGAAATCCGGCGTACAACGATTTCGTCCACATCTTGCGTGAAGCAGATGTGGGCTGGGTCACGTTCGAGTTGAATGATGGCGAGTGAGCGAACCGACGCGCCGTACCAGCCGTACATGCGGACGCAACGCAGCCTGCAGGGGGTTCAGGTGAGTGCTTCCCGGCGTAGTGGGGCCACCGACGAACTCGGGCCCGACAAGCCCGAGCGCAACGGCCCGACGAACGAGGACACCGAGGACATCGAGGACACGGTGAACACCGAGGACACCGAAGGCACCGAGGGCTCCATGGAATCCACGGACTCCGGTGGCTCGGATCTCCTCGCCGCCCTCCTCGACGGGATGGACGCCGCCCTCTGCGCCTTCGACGCCGACGGCGTCGTCACCCACTGGAACCGCGAGGCCGAACGCATCCTCGGCTGGAGCGCCGAGGAAGCGGTGGGCCGCCGCGGCTTCGCCGGGTGGGCCGTCCGGTCCGCCGACGCCGAGGAGGTCGAGGGGCGGCTGATGGCCGCCATGCACGCCAGCGGCCGGCAGGTGCACGAGTTCGCCCTGGTCACCAAGGACGGCGGCCGTGTCCTCGTCCGCACCCAGTCCGCCGCCGTACGCGGACCCGACGGCAAGCCCGCCGGCCTCTACTGCGCCTTCAGCGAGGTCCACGCCCAGATCGACCTGGAGCGGTCCATCGCGCTCAGCGAGGCCCTCTTCGAGGACGCCTCCTGGGGCGTCGTCCTCGTCGACGCCGACCTGCGCCCCGCCGTCGTCAACGCCCACGCCGCCCGCTCCCTCGGCGTCGGCCGCACGGCGGTCCTCGGGCGCCCCCTCGGCGAACTCCTCGCCCAGGGCGCCGAGGAACTCGAGAGCGCCCTCACCCACGTCCTCGCCGAGGGCGCGCCCCCCGCGCCCGCCGAGATCTGGGTCGGCCTCCGCACCCCCGACGGCGAGAAACGCCGGTGCTGGCGCAGCGGATTCCTCCGCCTCGCCTCGCCCCTCGCCGAGGAACCGGTGCCGCTCGGCGTCGGCTGGCTCTTCCAGGACATCACCGAGTCCAAACAGACCGAGCAGGAGGCCGCGCAGCTCCGCTTCCGCGTCAACCAGCTCCACCGGGCCGCGCGCGCCGCCGCCGAGTGCGAGGACCCCGGCGAGGCCGCCACCGTCCACCTCGACTTCGCCCTCGCCGGCTTCGCCGACCACGCCCTCATCGACCGGGTGGCCGGCGGGTCCATGGCCGACGGCGAAGGACCCGCCCGGCTCGTACGGGCCGCCGCCACACCCTCCGGCCGGCCCGGCCCCAGCCATCTCGCCGGCCACGCCGGCATCCCCGTCCGCTACGGCCCCGGCCACCCCGCCCTGCAGTGCGTGGAGCGCGCCGGGTCGGTCCGCGCCAGCGCCGGTACGGCCGCGCCGGAGACGGCCCGCGAATGGGCCACCGGGCGCCAGTGGCCCCCGGAGACCGTGCACGCCCTCTGCGCGGTGCTCCGCAGCCGCGGCCGCACCCTCGGCGTCGTCACCTTCCTCCGCACCGCCGGCCGCACGCCCTTCGAACGTTCGGACGCCGTGTACGCGGAGGACATCGCCATACACATCGCCGCGGCCCTGGACCTGGAGGCGCTGGAGAGGTCGTCGGAGTAGGCACACAGGCGAGCGCGGCCGCGCGGGAAACACCTCGCGGCCACCCGGCCGTGCGGCGCAGAATCGCCGCATGGCGATCATCCACCGCACCACGATCACGCCCACCAAGCTCGAACTGCTGGCCACCTGGCTGCCGACCCGCCCCTGGTACGCCGGCGGTCCGGCGGCGCCGGAACTGGCCAAGGCAGGCGGCTTCCGACTCGACGACCCGGAGGGCGAGGTCGGCATCGAGTTCATGGTCGCCACCGACACCTCCGGCGCGGTCCCGGTCCACTACCTGGTCCCCCTCACCTACCGGGGCGCCCCTCTCCCCGGCGCGGAGCACGCCCTCGTCGGCACCACGGAGCACGGCATCCTGGGCACCCGCTGGGTCTACGACGGCGCCCACGACCCGGTCCTGGTCGCCCAGCTCCTGGCCCTCCTCGAAGGCAGGGCGGAACCCCAGGCCCAGAGCCTCACCGACACCCCGGACCACGAGATCACCCACGCCTACGAGGGCGACGGCCCTCTGCCCACGACCGCCTCCCCCGCCACCGACACCCCGGACGCCACCGAACTCCCCCTCACCTCCGGCGCCACCACCCTGCACCTGAACCGAGTCCTCCACCCGGACGCCCTGGACCTGCCGACTCAGACAAAGGGCCAGCTCACAGGCCACTGGACGCTGCCGGACGACACCCGGGTGCGGGGGATCTTCGCCGTCCTGCGGTAATTCCTCGGCAATCCCCTCGGAAAATCACTTGAGCGTCCTCGGGGCGCTTCTTAAGGTGTGCGGTACACGAGAGAGGAGGTGGTTCGGCAGATGTATTGCAACCGGACGCGTGAGGTGGCTGCGGGCTAGCGGCCCTGCACCACACACAGTGCGGTGCCGGACCAGCGCGTGTTGAGCGTGCAGCCGGCCCAATCTCAAGCAGTCACCCGACCCGCAGGCTCGCCGGTACGTCCGGCCGGCTTCTTCGGTCCTCAGGGGCCGGAGGGACCCAGAGCCTGCGGGTCGTCTGCGTTTCGTAGGGCGCAGTATGCTTTCACCATGCTTCCGATACTCGTTCGACGCCGGCACGTGGACTTCGTGCGCGTCACGAGCATGGGCTGTCGGGCCTCCGTCTAACCCGGCCCCGGCCCCAGCCCCCTCTCTCACTCTCGGACGCATGCCATGACGTACTCGGCGACATCATCGTCGTATCTCCAGCTGCCCATCATCGATCTCTCCGCCGCCGATCGCGGACCCGAGGCGCGGGCGCTGCTGCACGCGCAGTTGCACAGTGCCGCGCATGACGTGGGGTTCTTCCAGCTCGTCGGGCACGGGATCTCCGAGGAGGAGATCGGGCGGCTCGACGCGGCCATGCGGGCCTTCTTCGCGCTGCCGGAGGCCGAGCGGCTCGCCCTCGACAACGTCAACTCGCCGCATTTCCGGGGCTATACGCGGACCGGGGACGAGCGGACGGGTGGGAGTCGGGACTGGCGGGACCAGTTGGACATCGGTGCCGAGCGGGCCGTTCGGCGTCCCGGTCCCGGGGAGCCGGCGTACTGGTGGCTCCAGGGTCCCAATCAGTGGCCCGCCTCCCTGCCGGAGCTGCGGACCACCGCGCTGGCGTGGATCGACCGGCTCAGTTCCGTGGCGCAGCGGCTGCTGCGGGAGCTGCTGGTCTCCATCGGGGCGCCCGCCGGTTTCTACGATCCGGTCTTCGGGGAGCGGGCCCATCCGCATCTGAAGCTGGTGCGGTATCCGGGCAGTGCGGGGGACGGGGCCGATCAGGGGGTCGGGGCCCACAAGGACTACGGGTTCCTGACCCTGTTGTTGCAGGACCAGGTCGGAGGGCTCCAGGTGGAGCGGGCGGACGGGCTGTTCCACGACGTGCCGCCGATCCCGGGGGCGTTCGTGGTGAATCTCGGGGAGTTGCTGGAGGTGGCGACGAACGGATATCTGCTGGCCACCCATCACCGGGTCGTGAGCCCGCCCGGGGCGACCGAGCGGTTCTCCGTGCCCTTCTTCTACAACCCGCGGCTCGACGCGCGGGTCGAGCCGCTGGTGTTCCCGTACGCCGCCACGGCGCCCGGGGTGACCGACGATCCGGGGAATCCGCTCTTCGCCGAGTACGGGTTCAACGAGCTGAAGGGGAAGCTGCGGGCGCATCCGCTGGTCGCCGAGCGGCATCACGCGGGACTGCTGAGCCCCGCGTGACGGTACGGTCCGTCCTCTAGTGCGCGGCGATGTCCGCGTAGCCCTCGATCTCCTGGGGGCTGCGTGTGCCGGGGCCGACGTAGCGTGCGGAGGGGCGCACCAGTCGTCCCGTGCGCTTCTGTTCGAGGATGTGCGCCGACCAGCCGGCCGTGCGGGCGCAGGTGAACATGGACGTGAACATATGGGCCGGGACCTCGGCGAAGTCGAGGACGATGGCCGCCCAGAACTCGACGTTGGTGGCCAGGACGCGGTCGGGGCGGCGGGCGTGGAGTTCGGCCAGGGCGGCCTTCTCCAGGGCCTCGGCGACCTCGAAGCGGGGGGCGCCGAGGTCGCGGGCGGTGCGGCGCAGGACGCGGGCGCGGGGGTCCTCGGCGCGGTAGACGCGGTGGCCGAAGCCCATGAGGCGTTCGCCCTTGTCGAGGGCCTGTTTGACGTAGGCGTCGGCGTCGCCGGTGCGTTCGATCTCCTCGATCATGCCGAGGACGCGGGAGGGGGCGCCGCCGTGGAGGGGGCCGGACATGGCTCCGACGGCGCCGGAGAGGGCCGCCGCCACGTCCGCGCCCGTCGACGCAATGACCCTCGCCGTGAAGGTGGAGGCGTTCATGCCGTGCTCGGCGGCGCTGGTCCAGTAGGCGTCGACGGCGGCCACGTGCTTGGGGTCGGGCTCGCCGCGCCAGCGGATCATGAAGCGTTCGACGACGGACTGGGCCTTGTCGATCTCGCGCTGCGGGACCATGGGCAGGCCCTGGCCGCGCGCGGACTGGGCGACGTAGGAGAGGGCCATGACGGCGGCGCGGGCGAGGTCGGCGCGGGCCTGTTCCTCGTCGATGTCGAGGAGGGGTTTGAGGCCCCAGACCGGGGCGAGCATGGCGAGCGCGGACTGGACGTCGACGCGGATGTCACCGGAGTGGACGGGGATGGGGAACGGCTCGGCGGGCGGGAGGCCGGGGCGGAAGGCGCCGTCGACGAGGAGGCCCCAGACGTTGCCGAAGGAGACATGGCCGACCAGGTCCTCGATGTCGACACCCCGGTAGCGGAGGGCGCCGCCTTCCTTGTCCGGTTCGGCGATCTCCGTCTCGAACGCGACGACTCCTTCGAGCCCGGGTACGAAGTCGGACATCAGGCGGCTCCTCTTGATGTGGACGACAGGGGACAGGCGGTTCCAGCACCATACGCCTGAGTGCCACTTTTGGGGAGTGTCAGCGGCACTCAGTGCCACTTCTCGTCCCGTCCGTCGTTCGTACGGCAGGATGACGATGTGAACGATCACGATCCCGCTCTCATGCGCAAGCAGTACCGTGCCGACGGGCTCGACGAGAGCGAGCTGGCCGCCGGTCCGATGGAGCAGTTCGGGCGGTGGTTCCTCCAGGCCGCGCAGGAGGGGGCGGTGTTCGAGCCGAACGCGATGGTGGTGTCGACGGCCGATGCCGAGGGGCACCCCTCTTCTCGTACGGTGCTGATGAAGGCGTACGACGCGGACGGCTTCGTCTTCTACACGAACTACGACTCCCGCAAGGCCCGTGACCTGGCGGAGAACCCGTACGTCTCGCTGCTCTTCCCCTGGCACGCGCTGGCCCGCCAGGTGATCGTGACGGGTACGGCGGTGCGGACCGGGCGGGACGAGACGGCGGCGTACTTCCGGACCCGGCCGCACGGTTCGCAGCTGGGCGCGTGGGCCAGCGCGCAGTCCTCGGTGATCTCCTCGCGGGCCGAACTTGACGTCGCGTACGCGGAGTTGCTCGCGCGCTATCCGGAGGGGGAGCAGGTGCCGGTGCCGCCGCACTGGGGTGGTTTCCGGGTGGTGCCGCGGAGTGTGGAGTTCTGGCAGGGGCGGTGGAACCGGCTGCACGACCGGCTGCGGTACGTGGCGGAGCCGGGCGGGTCGTGGCGGGTGGAGCGGCTGAGTCCGTGAAGTCGAGCCCTTGATGTCCCGTGGGCGGCTCAGCCGAGTTTCTCGTCGAGCAGGGCCGCCCACTGGGCCACGACCTTGTCGCGGCGGCCGGTGTCGTCGGTGAGGAGGTTGGCGAGGCCGAGGCCGCGGGCCATGTCGAGGAGGCCCTGGACGGTCTCGCGGACGCCGGGGACGGTCTCGTCGGCGCGGAGGAGTTCGACGGCGATGCGGTGGGTCTCGCGGCCGACGCGGGCTTCGAGTTCGGTGACGCGGGAGCGGAGCTGGTCCTCGTTGGAGGCGGCGACCCAGAGGTGGAGGGCGGCGCGGAAGAGGGGGCCGGTGAAGAGGTCGACGACGGCGGCGACGACGGCGCGGCGGTCGGCGGTGCCCTCGGGGAAGAGGGCGCGCAGGGCGAGGGAGCGCTCCTCGGCGACGTATTCGACGGCGGCGGTGAACAGGTCCTCGCGGGTGCGGAAGTGGTGCTGGGCGGCGCCCCGGGAGACGCCGGCGCGTTCGGCGACGACGGAGACCGTGGAGCCTGCCCAGCCGTGTTCGGCGAGGCAGGCGACGGCGGCTTCCAGGAGGCGCTGACGGGTGACGCGGCTGCGGTCCTGCTTGGGGCCGCGCTCCACGACCGGCTCTGTTTCCGTCATGCTCACAACACCCATCCCGGGTCCCGTCTTTCTAGGAACGCCGTCATGCCCTCGCGGGCGTCGGCGGAGGCGAACAGCCGGGACGAGAGGCTGGTCAGTTCACCCGCGTCCGCGTCGAAGTTCTTCAGCACCTTAGTCGTGAGCAGGCGTTTCGTCTCCGCCAGGGCCTTCGGTGCGGCCCTGCGCAGTCCGTCGAGGACGGGTTCGAGCAGGTCGTCGACGTCGGCGCCGGCCAGGGTGAGCACGCCGACGCGGGCGGCTTCGGCGGAGTCGAACCTCTCGCCGGTGAGGTAGTAGCGGGCGAGTGCGCGGGGGTCGGTGCGGGGGCGGAGGGTGAGGGAGATGACGGCGGGCGCGACGCCGATGCGGACCTCGGTGAGGGCGAAACCGGCGTCCGGGCCGGCGGCGGCGATGTCGCAGGCGGCGAGCAGGCCGAGGCCGCCCGCGCGGACCTGGCCGGTGACGCGGGCGACGACGGGCCGGGGCAGTTCGAGGATCTGGCGGAGCAGCGCGACCATGGCCTTCGGGTCGGGCGGGTCGCGCAGGTCTGCGCCGGCGCAGAACGTGTTGCCGGTGTGGGTGAGGACGACGGCGCGTACGTCGTCGTCCTCACCGCACCGGGTGAGCGCGTCCGAGAGGTCCCGCAGCAGCGCCGCGGAGAGCGCGTTGCGGTTGGCCGGGGAGTCGAGCGTGAGCGTGGTGACGCCCCGGTGGTGGGCGGCCCGTACGAGGGGATCGGTGTCGGTGCCGGTGTCGGTGTCGGTGTCGGTGTCGGTCATAGGCGTTCCCTGAGTTCGCGGCGGAGGATCTTCCCGGAGGCCGCGCGGGGCACGTCGGCGATGAAGGTGACGTGGCGGACGCGTTTGTAGGGGGCGACGCGTTCGGCGACGTACATCATCACCTCGCCCTCGGTGAGCTCGTGCGCGGTGGGCCGGCGGACGACGAAGGCGTGCGGGACCTCGTTGCCGTCGTCGTCGTAGTGGCCGATGACGGCGGCGTCGGCGATGCCGGGGTGGGTGACGAGGAGGGCTTCGAGTTCGGCGGGGGCGACCTGGAAACCCTTGTACTTGATGAGTTCCTTGACGCGGTCGACGACGTACAGCCAGCCGTCGGCGTCGACGTGTCCGATGTCGCCGGTGGCGAGCCAGCCGTCGGCGTCGATCATGTCGGCGGTGGCCTGGGGGCGGCCCAGGTAGCCCTTCATGACCTGGGGGCCCCGGATGACGATCTCGCCGGGTTCGCCGACGCCGACCTCCTTGCCGGGGTCGTCGAGGGAGACGATCCGCATCTCGGTGCCGGCGATGAGTTTGCCGACGGTGCCGGGCGGTGCGGCGGCGGCCTGGGTGAGGGGGACCAGGTGGGAGCAGGGCGAGAGTTCGGTCATGCCGTAGCCCTGCACGACGGGCGGCAGGGAGAGGCGGGCGGAGCAGGCGGCGGCGAGGCGTGCGTCGAGGGGTGCGGCGGCCGAGAGGATGTGCTGGACCGTGGAGAGGTCGTAGCGCTCGGCGGCCGGGTGTTTGGCGAGGGCGAGCACGATCGGCGGGGCCACGTAGAGGTGGGTGATGCGGTGTTCGGCGATCGCCGCGAGGTAGCCCTCCAGGTCGAAGCGGGGCAGGACGACGACGGCGGCGCCGAGCCGCAGCGGGGCGTTCATCAGGGCGGTGAGCCCATAGATATGAAAAAACGGGAGTACGGCGAGGATGCGGTCGCCTGGGCCGGCCGGCATGACCGGTTCGAGCTGGGCGAGGTTGGTGGCGATCGACCGGTGGGTGAGCATGACGCCCTTGGGGACGCCGGTCGTGCCGGAGGAGTACGGCAGGGCCGCGAGGTCCGTCACCGGGTCGATGTCGACGGCCGGTTCGGGCGCGGCGGAGGCGAGCATGTCGATCAGCGAACGGTGGCCGGGGGCGCTGTCGCAGACGAAGATCTCCCGTACGCCGCCGACGCGTTCGGCGGCGGCGCGGGCGGTCTCCAGGAGCGGTGAGACCGTGACGATCCAGCTCGCCCCGGAGTCCTGGAGCTGTTTGGCCAGCTCGCCCGGGGTGGCCAGCGGGTGCACGGTGGTGACGGTGGCGCCCGCGCGGGTGGCGGCGTAGAACGCCGTCGGGTAGGCGATCGTGTTGGGGCTGTGCAGGGCGAGGACGTCGCCCTTGCGGACGCCCGCGTCGGCGAACGCGGCCGCGAGCCGCCGGTGGAAGCGGTCCACCTGTTCGTAGGTGAGGGTCGTGCCGTCGACGCCGTCGATCAGCGCGGGCAGGTCGCCGAACTCGGCGGCCCGGCCCAGGACGGCGTCGTGAATGGGGAGTTCGAGGGGTGGGACGTCTGCGTACTCACTGCGGAACATGGTTCCTCCTCGTGCGCTCCGACGCCTGCGGCGGCGCTCCGCTCCGGTTCTGCGGCCGTGCTTCGGCGCCGACGGCCGCGTTCCGGCGTACGACCGTGCCTCGGCGACGCGTGGCGGCTCAGTACGACTTCGGCAGGCCCAGGGTCTGGTGGGAGACGTAGTTGAGAATCATCTCCCGGCTCACCGGCGCGATACGAGACACACGCGCGGCCGTTATCAGCGAGGCGAGGCCGAACTCGTGGGTGAGGCCGTTGCCGCCGAGGGTGTGCACGGCCTGGTCGACGGCCCGCACGCAGGCCTCGCCCGCCGCGTACTTGGCCATGTTGGCGGCCTCGCCCGCCGCCGTGTCGTCGCCGGCGTCGTAGAGGTGGGCCGCCTTCTGCATCATCAGGCGGGCCAGTTCGAGTTCGATGTGGGACTGGGCGAGGGGGTGCGCGATCGCCTGGTGGGCGCCGATGGGCTGCCCCCAGACCGTGCGGTCGCGGGCGTACTCGACGGCCTTGCCGAGGGCGTACCTGGCCATCCCTATGGCGAACGCGGCCGTCATGATCCGCTCGGGGTTGAGGCCGGCGAACAGCTGGAGGAGACCGGCGTTCTCGTCGCCGACCAGGGCGTCGGCGGGGAGCCGGATGTCGTCGAAGGTCAGCTCGAACTGCTTCTCGGCGGCGCGGAGTTCCATGTCGATCGGGCGGTACTCGAAGCCGGGGGTGTCCCTGGGGACGATGAAGAGGCAGGGCTTGAGGGTGCCGGGGCGGCCCTCCTTGGGGGACACGGTCTCGGTGCGGCCGACGATCAGGACGGCGTCCGCCCGGTCGACGCCGGAGATGAAGACCTTGCGGCCGGTGAGCAGCCAGTCGCCTCCGGCGGATCGGCGGGCTGTGGTGGTGATGCGGTGGCTGTTGGAGCCGGCGTCTGGTTCGGTGATGCCGAAGGCCATGAGGCGTGAGCCGTCGGCGAGTCCGGGGAGCCAGGATTGTTTCTGGGCGTCCGTGCCGAAGCGGGCGATCACCGTGCCGCAGATCGCCGGGGAGACGATCAGCATGAGGAGGGGGCAGCCCGCCGTGCCGAGTTCTTCCAGGACGATGGAGAGTTCGGTGATGCCGCCGCCTCCGCCTCCGTAGGCCTGGGGGAGGTTGACGCCCAGATAGCCGAGCTTGGCTGCCTCGGACCAGAGTTCGTCGGGGTGGCGGTTCTCTTTGTTGATCGTGGCTATGTAGTCGCGGCCGTAGCGGTTTCCCAGGGCGGAGACTGCGGCTCGTAGGGCTTTGTGTTCTTCGGATTCGAGGGCCGGGGACATCGAGGGCTCCTAAGGGGGAGGGTCCAGTCGTTGGGAGGAGGGTGCGGGTCTGTGGGGGCTTGTCGCGCAGTTCCCCGCGCCCCTTAGGTGGGCTGCCCTTGAACCACGGCCAGAAGGGCGCCCATTTCAACCTGTTGGCCCACTGCCGCGTGCAGGGCCGTCAGGGTGCCTGTCGTCGGGGCTGTGATCTTGTGTTCCATCTTCATCGCCTCCAGCCAGAGGAGGGGTTGGCCCGCCTGTACGGGCGTGCCCTCTTTCACGTTCTCCGCCACGCGGACGACCGTGCCCGGCATGGGGGCCAGGAGGGAGCCGGGGGCCTGTTGGGTGGTGGGGTCGGGGAAGCGGGGGACGGCGGTGAGGGTGGTGGTGTCGACGTGGATCCGGTCGCCGTGGCGGGTGACGTCGAACTTCCGCTGGACGCCGTCCACGTCGAGGACGACACGGCGGGCGTCGGCGTGGACGACCCGGACGCCGTCCGCCTCCAGGCCGTTCCTGGTGTGCCGGTAGCGGACCTCGTGCTCCTCCCCCGCCGCGGTGTACCGCCTGACCTGTGGCTGAGAGGGCACGTTGCGGAAGCCGCCGAAGCGGGGGTCGCCCTCGGTGGCCTCGGCCAGGGCGGCGGCCAGCGGGGCGTACGGGTCGGGGGCGGGGGTGGTGAGGGCAGTCAGGTGGCGGTCGTAGAAGCCCGTGTCCATGCGGGCGGACGTGAACTCCTCGTGGCGCAGGGAGTTCACCAGCAGGGCCCGGTTCGTGGTCGGGCCGTGGAGGGTCGCCCGTTCCAGGGCGCCCGCCAGTCTGCGGATCGCCTCCGCGCGGGTGGGGGCGTGGGCGATCAGCTTGGCGAGCAGGGGGTCGTAGTGGACGCCGATGGTGTCGCCGTCCGTATGACCGGTGTCCAGGCGGACGCCCTCGGGGACGGCCAGCCGGTGCAGGGTGCCCGTCTGCGGGGTCCAGTCGTGGGCCGGGTCCTCGGCGTACAGGCGGGCCTCGACCGCGTGGCCCCGCGCGCCGGGCGGGTCGGCGGGCAGGGCGTGGCCCTCGGCGACGCGGATCTGTTCGGCGACCAGGTCGAGGCCGAAGACGGCCTCGGTCACCGGGTGTTCGACCTGGAGGCGGGTGTTCATCTCCAGGAAGTGGGCCCGGCCGCCGGAGACGAGGAACTCGACGGTGCCGGCGCCGACGTAGTCGACGGCGCGGGCGGCGCGGACGGCCAGGGTGTGCAGCTCCGCCGTGAGGTCGTCGGGGAGGGCGGGGGCCGGGGCCTCCTCGATCACCTTCTGGTGGCGGCGCTGGAGGGAGCAGTCGCGGGTGCCGAGCGGCCAGACGGTGCCGTGGGTGTCGGCGAGGATCTGGACCTCGACGTGGCGGCCGTTCTCCAGGTACGGCTCGACGAAGACCTCGCCGTCGCCGAAGGCGCTCGCGGCCTCGGCGCGGGCGCTCTCCAGGGCGTCGTCCAGGTCGTCGAGGCGGCGTACGACGCGCATGCCGCGTCCGCCGCCGCCCGCCGCCGCCTTCACCAGGACCGGGAGGTCGTCCTCGGTGACCTCGCCGAGGGGCGGCAGGCCCATGAGTTCCTTGGCGCGGGTCTTGGAGGCCATGGCCTCGATCGCCTCGGGGGGCGGGCCGATCCAGACGAGGCCCGCGTCCCGGACGGCCCGGGCGAAGTCCGGGTTCTCGGAGAGGAAGCCGTAGCCGGGGTGGACCGCGTCGGCGCCGGCGGCCAGGGCGGCCTTCACGATCAGATCGCCGCGCAGATAGGTGTCCGCGGGGGCCGCGCCCGGCAGCCGTACGGCCGTGTCGGCGACGCGCGTGTGGAGGGCGCCCGCGTCGGCGTCGGAGTGCACGGCGACGGTATGGATGCCCAGGTCGGCGCAGGTGCGGAAGATCCGGCAGGCTATCTCGCCCCGGTTGGCGACGAGCACAGAGGTGATCACTGGTTCCCTCACATCCGGAAGACGCCGAAGCCACCGCGCGCGCCCTCGTAGGGCGCCGTGTGGATCGCGGACAGGCACAGGCCGAGGACGGTGCGGGTGTCGCGGGGGTCGATGACCCCGTCGTCGTACAGCCGTCCGGACAGGAACATCGGGAGCGACTCGGACTCGATCTGCTGCTCCACCATCGCGCGCAGGGCGGCGTCGCCCTCTTCGTCGTACGGCAGTCCGCGCGCCGCCGCCGACTGGCGGGCCACGATCGACAGGACGCCCGCCAGTTGTTGCGGGCCCATCACGGCCGACTTGGCGCTGGGCCAGGCGAAGAGGAAGCGGGGGTCGTAGGCGCGGCCGCACATGCCGTAGTGACCGGCGCCGTACGAGGCGCCGAGGAGGACGGACAGGTGCGGGACCCGGCTGTTGCTCACGGCGTTGATCATCATCGCGCCGTGCTTGATGATGCCGCCCTGCTCGTACTCCTTGCCGACCATGTACCCGGTGGTGTTGTGCAGGAAGAGCAGCGGGATGTCGCGCTGGTTGGCGAGCTGGATGAACTGGGCGGCCTTCTGGGACTCCTCGCTGAACAGGACCCCTCGGGCATTGGCGAGGATGCCGACCGGGTAGCCGTGGAGGGCGGCCCAGCCGGTGGTGAGGCTGGTGCCGTAGAGGGGCTTGAACTCGTCGAAGTCGGAGGCGTCGACGATCCGGGCGATGACCTCGCGGGGGTCGAAGGGCGCCTTCAGATCGCCGGGGACGATGCCGAGGAGTTCCTCCGGGTCGTACTTCGGTGGCGCGGCGGGGGCCGGATCGGCGTACGCCTTGCGGTGGTTGAGGCGGGCGACGACGCGGCGGGCCTGGCGCAGGGCGTCCGGTTCGTCGACGGCGAAGTGGTCCGCGAGGCCCGACACGCGCGCGTGCATCTCGGCGCCGCCGAGGGACTCGTCGTCGCTCTCCTCGCCGGTGGCCATCTTGACCAGGGGAGGGCCGCCGAGGAACACCTTCGCGCGTTCCTTGACCATGATCACGTGGTCGGACATGCCGGGGACGTAGGCCCCGCCGGCGGTGGAGTTGCCGAAGACGACGGCGATGGTGGGGATGCCGGCGGCGGAGAGCCGGGTGAGGTCGCGGAAGATCGCGCCGCCGGGGATGAAGATCTCCTTCTGGGAGGGGAGATCGGCTCCGCCGGACTCCACCAGGCTGATGCAGGGCAGCCGGTTGGCGAGGGCGATGTCGTTCGCGCGGAGGGCCTTCTTCAGGCTCCACGGGTTGCTCGCGCCGCCGCGTACGGTCGGGTCGTTGGCGGTGATCAGGCACTCGACGCCCTCGACGACCCCGATGCCGGTGACGAGTGAGGCGCCGACGGTGTACTCGCTGCCCCAGGCGGCGAGCGGCGACAGTTCCAGGAAGGGTGTGTCGGGGTCCAGCAGCAGTTCGATGCGCTCGCGGGCGAGGAGCTTGCCGCGTCCCCGGTGCCGGGCGACGTATTTCTCGCCGCCTCCCGCGAGGGCCTTCGCGTGCTCGGCGTCGAGTTCGGTGAGCCGCGCGAGCATGGCCGCGCGGTTCGCGGTGTGGTCGGGGGCGTGCGGGTCGAGGGCGGAGGCGAGGACGGTCACCGGGGCACCTCCGAAGGCTCCGGGCGGCGGGCTGTCACGGGCTCCGGGTGGCGGGCTGTCAAAGGAGGACCTCCGGTACGTCCAGGTGGCGGGAGCGGAGCCATTCGCCGAGGGCCTTGGCCTGGGGGTCGAAGCGGGCCTGCGAGGCGACGCCCTGGCCGAGGATGCCGGCGATCTCGAAGTTGAGGGCGCGCAGGTTGGGCAGGGTGTGCCGGGTGACCGGCAGGTCGGCCGTCTCCGGCAGGAGCGCGCGGAGCCGCTCGATGGTGAGGGTGTGGGCCAGCCACCGCCACGCGTCGTCCGTACGGGCCCAGAGGCCGATGTTGGCGTTGCCGCCCTTGTCGCCGCTGCGGGCTCCGGCGACGAGGCCGAGGGGCGCGCGGCGGGTGGGGAGCCCGGGTGGCAGGGGCTCGGGGAGGGCGGGCTCGTCGACCGGCCGCAGGGGGAGCGTGTCGTCGCCCTGCGGCACGGGCAGCCGGCGGCCGTCGTGGAGGACGGCCACCTGCCGCACGGTGTCCCGGGCGACATGGGCCGCCTCGAACACCCCGTAGGGGGCGCCCTTTCCGGGTGGGGCCAGGACGTGGAAGCCGGGGTAGCTCGCGAGGGCCAGCTCGACGGCGGCTCCGCTGAGGGCCCGGCCGACGGCGGTCTGGTCCGGGTCGCGGACGACGAGACGGAGGAGGGCGCTGGCGGTCTCCTCGGTACGGGCGTCGGGGTGGTCGGTGCGCGCCAGCTCCCAGTCCACCTGCGCCGGACGGGACTTTGCGGCGGCGAGCGCGGTCTCCAGCTGGTCGCGGACGAGGGCGGCCTTGCGTTCGATGTCCAGGCCGGTCAGGACGAAGGTGACCTCGTTGCGGAAGCCGCCGAGCCGGTTGAGGCCGACCTTGAGGGTCGGGGGCGGGGCCTCGCCGCGTACGCCGTGGACCCGGACACGGTCGGGGCCGTCCTGGGTGAGTGTGATCGTGTCGAGGCGGGCGGTGACGTCGGGGCCCGCGTACCGGGCGCCGCCCGTCTCGTAGAGGAGCTGCGCGGTGACCGTGCCGACGTCGACGAGGCCGCCGGTGCCGGGGTGTTTGGTGATCACGGCCGTGCCGTCGGCGTGGAGTTCGGCGAGGGGGAAGCCGGGGTGACGCAGGGCGGCCTGGGCGGACTCGTGGAAGAAGGCGTAGTTGCCGCCGGTGGCCTGCGCCCCGCACTCCAGCACGTGCCCGGCGACGACGGCGCCCGCGAGGCGGTCGTACTCCCCCGGCCCCCAGCCGAAGTGCGCGGCGGCGGGCCCCGTCACCAGGGCCGCGTCCGTCACCCGGCCGGTGACCACGATGCCGGCGCCCTCCCGCAGACAGGCCGCGATGCCGAAGCCGCCGAGGTAGGCGTGGGCGGCGAGGCTGCCGGGGCGGTCGACGGTCAGGTCGTCGCCCTCGACGTGCGCGACCCGGACGGGGATACCGAGCCGGCCCGCCAACTCCCGTACGGCGTCGGCGAGTCCGGCGGGGTTGAGGCCGCCGGCGTTGGCGACGATCCGCACCCCGCGCTCGTGCGCGAGCCCCAGGCACTCCTCCAGCTGGCGCAGGAAGGTGCGGGCGTACCCGCCGGCCGGGTCCTTCAGGCGGTCCCGGCCGAGGATGAGCATGGTCAGCTCGGCCAGATAGTCGCCGGTGAGGACGTCGAGTTCGCCGCCGGTGAGCATCTCGCGCATGGCGTCGAAGCGGTCGCCGTAGAACCCGGAGGCGTTGCCTATGCGCAGCGGGGCCGCCGTCACGGGGTGGTTCCCTTCGCGGCGCGCCCGGCGCCCGGCGGGCCCGCGAAGGCCTGGGCGATGTCCAGCCAGCGGTCGGCATCGGAGCCTTCGGCGCGCAGGGCGAGGTCGGCGCGGTGGGCGCGCTGGGTGACCAGGAGACAGAGGTCGAGGGCGGGTCCGGTGACGCGGTCGGTCGCGTCCTCCGGGCCGTACGTCCACAACTCCCCCGCCGGGCTGGTGAGTTCGACGCGGAACTCCTCGAAGGGCGGGGTCAGGCCGTGCACCCCGAAGGCGAAGTCGCGGGTGCGGATGCCGAGTCGGGTGATGTGCCGGAGGCGGTCGCCGGGGGCGATCCGGGGGACGCCCAGCGCGTCGGCGATGTCCAGGCCGTGGGCCCAGGTCTCCATGAGGCGGGCGGTCGCCATGGAGGCGGTGGACATGGGCGGGCCGTACCAGGGGAAGCGCGCGCCCTCGGGTGCCGCGCGCAGGGACGCGTCCAGGGCCTCGCGACCGGCCCGCCAGTCCGCGAGCAGCTCGGCGGGCGGCTTCGCGGCCCCTTCCTCGGCGCCCCTGTCCACGAAGTCCCCGGGCGCGGTCAGCGCGCTCTCGACCTCGCGGGCGAAGGCGGCCTGGTCGGTCACCGCCAGTACGGAGGAGTGGTCCGTCCAGGCGAGGTGCGCGATCTGGTGGGCGACGGTCCAGCCGGGCGCGGGCGTCCCGAGCGCCCACTCCTTCGGGCTCAACTCGGCCACGAGGAGGTCGAGTTCCTCGCTCTCGGCACGCAGGTCGTCGATCACGGGCGTTGGGTCGGCCATGGGGGGAGCATGGCAGCGGAGCCAGAAACAAGCAAGCGTGCTTGTATTTTCAGGGAGCAGTCGGGGCCCCTGAGCCGTCAAAGTAAGCTGCAAAACACGCTATGAGCCTGACTTAGTCCATTGCTTTGCACTATCAAGTCCTTCATACTGAACGACATCCCTTCGTCGCCCCCGCCGACCTCCCTCTCCCCGCTCTTCTGGACGGTCCCCGTGACACTCCCCCGCACCGAACAGTCCGCGCCCGCCGCGACGGCCGTACCCCCGGCCGCACCCGCCCCCGGCGGATCCCGTCGCGCACGCGGCCTGGGTTCCCTCGGGCCCGTGGGGCTGGTGCTGGCCGGTGGGATATCGGTGCAGTTCGGCGGGGCGCTGGCGGTGACGCTGATGCCGCGCGCCGGGGCGCTCGGGGTGGTGACGCTCCGGCTCGCGGTCGCCGCGCTGGTGATGCTGGTGATCTGCCGGCCCCGGCTGCGCGGACACTCACGCACCGACTGGGGGACGGTGATCGCCTTCGGCGTCACCATGGCCGCCATGAACGGCCTCTTCTACCAGGCCCTCGCCCGCATCCCCCTCGGCCTCGCCGTCACCCTGGAGGTGCTCGGCCCGCTGACGCTCTCCGTCCTCGCGTCCCGGCGGGCGCTGAACGGGGTGTGGGCCGGGCTGGCCCTCTGCGGTGTCTTCCTGCTCGGGAAGGGCGGAGGGGTCGGCGGCCTCGACCCGCTGGGCATCGCCTTCGCCCTCGCCGCCGGGTTGGCGTGGGCCCTGTACATCGTCTTCAGCGCGCGTACGGGGCGGCGGTTCCCGCAGGCCGACGGGCTGGCGCTGGCCATGGCCGTCGCGGCGGTGCTGTTCCTGCCGCTGGGGATCGTCGAATCGGGGGGCCGGCTCGTCGAGCCGACGACGCTCGCCCTGGGCGCCGCCGTGGCCGTGCTCTCCTCCGTCCTCCCGTACACCCTCGAACTCGTCGCGCTGCGCCGCCTGCCCGCCTCCACCTTCGCGATCCTCATGAGCCTGGAACCCGCGATCGCCGCCACGGCCGGCTTCCTCATCCTCGACCAGGCCCTCACCACCGTCGAGGCACTGGCGATCGCCCTGGTCATCGGGGCGAGCATGGGGGCGGTGCGGACGCAGGTGGGGCGGGGGAAGCCGGATCTGCCGGGATGAGCCGCCCTCCCTGGCCGACGGGTTCCTTGGCCTGCGTCGTGGGATCGCCGACCCGGACGCCGTCCGGGATCACGCAGAAGGCGAGGAAGACGCCCTGCGCGCGGTTGTATCCGGCGCCCTTGACGTGGACGGTGCCGCCGGGGGCCGGAAGCACGACGGGGCCGGCCTTCAGCCGCAGCCGGAAGGTGTCGCCGTCGGCGGTGGTGACGGTCCGCTGCGCCTTGCCGGTGAGCGGCGTGGCGGCGGCGGTTGCGGTACCCGCGAGCGGGACCACGAGGGCTAGCGCGGCGGCGACGGCGCCGAGCGCGCCACGGAGGAGGTTCCTGGGCCTCGGGGTGGGGGGTTTCATGAGGCGGAGGCCGTCCCTTCACTTGCGTTACTTGAGATCTGAAGTTCCTGGCCCCCTGCCTAGATCACGACCGGCCAGTAGGCAACGCCGAGGGAACCCCTCCGCACTTCACCCACGAGATCGACACACGACGGCGTCGGATCCGGGCTCAGGCGTCGACCTCGACCTCGATCTCGACCTAGATCTCGATCTCGTAGCGCAGGCGTTGACGCAACGCCGGCATCACCATGCGGTCGACCTGGAGGGGGCGGTCGTCGCGGTCGAGGGTGACTCTGGTCAGGCGCAGCACCGGTTCTCCGGGTGCCGTGCGCAGGGTCTCGCGCTCGTCGTCGTCCGGGGTGTCGGCCGTGACGTCCTCGCGGGCGCGGGCGCCGACATGGCCCAGCCGTGCGAGCAGTGTCACCGCTCCGCCGGGGATCTTGGCGGTGCCGGCGAGCGGGGTGCCGCGGGCGATGTCCACGGGGTAGAAGGTG
Organism: Streptomyces caniscabiei; assembly: GCF_014930365.1. Lineage (GTDB taxonomy): Bacteria > Actinomycetota > Actinomycetes > Streptomycetales > Streptomycetaceae > Streptomyces > Streptomyces caniscabiei. Next base: position 180,843 of record NZ_JABXWI010000012.1, read on the forward strand.
TCGGTCAGTTCGGTCGGCCGGTCGTCGAGGAGGATCAGCCGGCGGCGTACGACGACCGGCTCGCCCTCGGCCGACCCCAGCAGCGCCGCGACCTCGGCGGGCGCCGCCGCCTCACCGGCGTACAGGATCCGCTGCGTGCCCCGGCGCCCCCGCGCCGCGGCCTCCTCGGCCCAGGCGTCGCCCCGCCCGTTCTCCCTCGGCGTCAGATACGGCATCGAGGTACTGACCCAGCTGTTGGCGCGCACGCTGCCTCCCCATCTCCACGACCGACCGTACGTCGGCTGCCGGGTCACCGCATCGAGCGCAGCGGCGGATGCTCGGTCGTGATGCCCGGAGGCTGGAGGAGGGGCGGAGGCTCGGGCCCCGGGTCCTCGGTGAGGACGAGACCGGCGCCGGCGGGGTCGAAGCCGGCGGGCCAGCGGGTCCGGGAGCTGGCGAGGGCTCCGGTGAGGCGGGCCCCGGTGAGGTCGGCGGTGCTCAGGTCGCTGCCGCGCAGATCGGCCAGGCGGAGGTCGGCGCGGTGCAGGACGGCGCCGGAGGCGTCGGCCTTGCGGAGGTTCGCCTCGCGCAGGTCGGCCTCGGTGAAGTCGGCGTCCCGCAGATCCGTCGCGACCAGACGCGCGCCCCGCAGGTCGGCGAGGGCGAGACGGGTCCGGCGCAGGACGGCGGTCGTGAGGTCGGCGTGCCGCAGGTTGGTGGAGACGAGGGAGGCCTGGGTCAGGTTGGCGTGGTAAAGACCCGCCGCTTCCATGCAGGACCGGTCGAGGTTGACCTCGGTGAGCCACAGCCCGTCGCAGTCGGCCCGCCGCAGATCGGTGACGCTCAGGTTGAGCCAGGACTGCTCCCGGGGATGCAGCAGCAATACGCCGAGTCCGGTCAGCGCCACCTGGGCGTCGGCCGCCCTTACCTCCAGGGGCGCGACGTCATTGATCGGCGTCTCCGCCGACGGGACCGCCGGAGCGACCAGGGCGGCCGGGTCGTCCGGGCCGGTGGGCGGCGGCCACGGCAGATGTGTCCGCAGATAGGCCGCCAGGATGGAGAGGATCGCCTCGCGGTCCCGCGCCGAATGCTCCGCGATCCGCCACAGCGCGTGCAGTCCGCCGATGCGTACGTCCACCTTGTCGCTGCCGAGCTGGTCGACCGCCCGGCTGAACCGGTCGGTGACGTGACCTTCCTGCGTGGCGCGCAGACCGTCCTGGCTCACCCGGAGCTGGCGCCAGGTGGCGTACGCGCCGAAGAGGACGACCAGGCCGCCGACGGCCTGGAGCAGCGTCGTACGGACGTCGCTCACGGCCTTGAGCCTGTCCCGCGCGTCCACGCTCGCGCCGGCGAGATCGTGGTCGACGATCGCGCCCGGCAGGAGGACGAGCACCGCGCCCACGGCGACAAGGCCCGCCACGCCGGTGACGGCGACGCCCAACCTCCGTCCTCTCCCGGCCAGTCGGTCCCGCCAAGGCCGCCGACCGTGCGTCCCCCCGAACTCCATGGGCACGGGAGCTTAGGCGAGGGCCGCTGAATCGATCAAGGTCGGTGGTCGATGGGGGCGGGCGAGCGGGCGGGCTCGGGGCGGGCGAGCGGGCGAGCGGGCGAGCGGGCGGGCGGGCGTGGCGGGCGAGCGGGCGGGCGTGGCGGGCGAGCGGGCGGGCGTGGGGCGGGGCGGATGCTGCTGTATAACCGGCCCGTGATCTACCACGTCGTATCCCTGGCCGTCTGGAACGCCCGACCCGATCAGCCGTACGCCCCCGCGTCGCTGCCGGAGGACGGTTTCGTGCACTGTTCGCCGGACGAGGCGACCACGCTGGCCGTCGTGAACGCCTTCTACCGGGTCGCGCCGGAGCCGTTGCACGTGCTCGTCCTCGACGAGGAACGGCTGAGCGCCCGGGTGGAGTTCGAGGCCGCCGCGCCCGCCCCGCCGCCGGGTGTCGGCGGGGAGGTGCTGTTCCCCCATGTGTTCGGGCCCCTCGACCGTGAGGCCGTCGTACGGATCCTGGAGATCCGGTGGGACGAGGACGGCCGCGCGGTGGGGCTGGCGGAGCACCATGGCTCCTAGGGGCGCGGGCTAGGAGCCCCTACGCCACCGACCGCCGGGCGCCGGTTCACCGGTCCCGGTCGCCGCCCTCCTTGCGCTGCTCCACCCGATCCTCGGCCCGCTCCTCTGCCGCTGCCAGGCCTTCCGCCAGCACCTCCGCCAGATGCAGCCCCCGTCTCCCCGCGAGGTGCTCCAGCTGGGTGCGGCAGGAGAAGCCGTCCGCCAGGACGAGCGCGTCGTCGGCCGCGTCCCGTACCGCCGGGAGGAGTTGCTCCTCGGCGCAGGCCACGGAGACGTCGTAGTGGTCCTTCTCGAAGCCGAAGTTGCCGGCGAGGCCGCAGCAGCCGCCGCTGAGGGTGCCGGTGAGGCCGGCGGCCGCGCGGAGGCGGCGGTCGGGGGCGTCGCCCAGGACCGCGTGCTGGTGGCAGTGGGTCTGGCCGACGACCGGGCGGTCGATGGCGGGTGGCGTCCAGTGCGGGGCGTGCCGTTCCAGCGCCTCCGCGAACGTGACGACGGAGGCGGCGAGTCGGTGGGCCCGGGGGTCGTCGGGGAGGAGTTCGGGGAGGTCGGAGCGGAGTGTCGCCGCGCAGCTCGGTTCGAGGACGACGACGGGGAGGGGGCGGGGGGCGAAGTCCTGCTCCTGGTCCGGGTCCTGGTCCCACATCCACTGGGGAACAGGGGGGTTCAGGAACACTGCGAGCAGGTCGAGCGTGCGGCGCAGGACCGCGCGGGCCCGGTCGAGCTGGCCCGTCGAGATGTACGTCAGTCCGCAGCAGACCCGGCCCTGCCGCAGCGGGAACAGGGTGCGGGCGAGTCGCGGACCGGTGAGGGCGGCCTCCCCGCCCGCCTCCGCCCTCCGCGCCCTCCGCGCCCAGGGGGGCCTGCGGCGCGCCCGCAGCGTGGGCGGCACGATCACCCGCAGGCCGGCCGCCTCCAGCACCTTCAGCGCCGCCCGCCCCACGGACGGCGAGAGGTACTCCGTGAACGTGTCCGTCCACAGCAACACCGTCGTCGCCGGCTCGCCACCGGCACCGCCCCCGCCGCCGTCGAGGCCCTCGGCGCCCTCGGAGCAGCCGTCCTCCTCGATGTCGTCGGCGGGCTCGAAGTCCACGTCGGCGCCCAACTCGGCGAGCACGTCCGCCAGTTCCTCCGGGCCGAGGGCTCGGCGCCTCGGACCCCACGTCCGCCGCCCCCGGGCACCCGGACCACCGAAGGGACCCTCGACGACCGGCTCCTCCCCCGGCGGCTGCGCGGCCCCCGCCGCAACCACCTCGTCCGCCCCCGCCCCCTCCCTGAGCATCCGCCGGTACCACCGCACGAACGGCACCTTCGCCGGCCGGGGCAGCTCCCTCTCCGCCGCGATCCCGCCCAGCCGCTTCGCGAGCGCGGCCAGGGGGCGCACCCCGGCGAGGAGGCCGACGAGGCCGGCCGTGCGCGTACGGGCGACCAGGCGGAGCCACAGCGGCAGCCACCCCATCGCGTAGTGGGCGGCCGGGCGGCGGCGCCCCGCGTAGTGGTGGTGGAGGAACTCCGCCTTGTACGTGGCCATGTCGACGCCGACCGGGCAGTCGGAGCGGCAGCCCTTGCAGGAGAGGCAGAGGTCGAGGGCGTCGCGCACCTCGGGCGAGCGCCAGCCGTCGGTGATCACCTCCCCGGCCAGCATCTCGTGCAGCAGGCGGGCGCGGCCCCGGGTGGAGTGCTCCTCCTCCCCGGTGGCGCGGAAGGAGGGGCACATGACGGCTCCGGAGGCCGGACTCACCTCGGTCGTACGGCACTTCGCGACGCCCACACAGCGTCGTACCGCCGCGGAGAAGTCGCCGCCGTCGTCCGGGTAGGCGAACTCCACCGGCACGGGTGTGCGGGGGAGGACCGCGAAGCGGAGGTTGGTGTCCAGGGGGGCGGGGCGGACGAGCATGCCGGGGTTCAGGAGGTCGTCGGGGTCCCAGACGCCCTTGACCTGCTCGAACAGCCGGACCATCTCGGTGCCGTACATCGTCGGCAGGAGTTCGGCGCGGGCCTGGCCGTCGCCGTGTTCGCCGGAGAGGGAGCCGCCGTGGGAGGTGACCAGTGCGGCCAGTTCCTCGGAGAAGCGGCGGAAGCGGGCGATGCCGGGCGGGGTCAGGAGGTCGAAGTCGATACGGACGTGGATGCAGCCGTCGCCGAAGTGGCCGTAGGGCGTGCCGCGCAGGTCGTGGGCGCGCAGCAGGCCCCGGAAGTCCCGCAGGTACGCGCCGAGTCGGGCCGGTGGCACGGCGCAGTCCTCCCAGCCGGGCCAGGCCTCGGTGCCGTCGGGCATGCGGGTGGCCGTACCGCTGGCGTCCTCGCGGATGCGCCAGAGGGCGCGCTGCGCGGCGGGGTCCGTGACCACGAGGGCGTCGGCGGCGTCGGCCGCGCGGACCAGGGCGTCGGCGCGGGCCCGTGCCTCGGCGGGGGTGTCGCCGCCCGTCTCCACGAACAGCCAGGCCCCGCCCGCCGGGAGGCCGGTCGCCCCCGGTGGGACGAGGTCCGCCGCCATGCCCTCCACCGTGAGCGGGCCAAGCGGCAGCAGGCCGGGGGCGGCCTCGGCCGCCGCGCTCTCGTCGGCGTACGCCAGGACGGCGAGGGCACGCGCGCGGGGGGCCTCGACGAGCCGTACGACCGCTTCCGTGAGCACACCGAGCGTGCCCTCGGAGCCGCAGAAGGAGCGGGCGACGTCCGCGCCGTTCTCCGGGAGGAGGGCGTCGAGGGCGTACCCGGAGATCCGGCGGGGGAGGTCGGGGAAGCCGGTGCGCAGGCGGGCCAACTCCCGCTCCACCAGCGGGCGGAGGCCGTCCGGGGCGCCGGACCAGCCCTGGGCCAGGCGCCGTGCGTCGCCGCGTGCCCCGATCACCGACAGCTCGCGCACGCTGTCGGCCGTGGTGCCCCAGGCGACCGAGTGCGAGCCGCACGAGTTGTTGCCGATCATGCCGCCGAGGGTGCAGCGGCTGTGGGTGGAGGGGTCGGGGCCGAAGCGCAGGCCGTGCGGGGCGGCGGCCTCCTGGAGGCGGTCCAGGACCAGGCCGGGCTGGACGACCGCCGTGCGCGCCTCGGGGTCGAGGGAGACCAGCCGGTTCAGATGGCGGGTGAAGTCCAGGACGACGCCGGTGCCCGTGGCCTGCCCGGCGATCGACGTGCCGCCGCCGCGTGCGACGACCGGGACGCCGTGCTCGCGGCACACGGACAGGACGGCCGCGACGTCGTCCGCGTCCCGGGGCGCGACCACGCCCAGCGGCACCCGGCGGTAGTTGGACGCGTCCATCGTCGTCAGCGCGCGTGCGGTCGCGTCGAACGCGGCCTGGCCGCGTACGCCCGCCGCCCGCAGCGCGGCCGACAGCGCGCGCCGCGTCCCCGCCGTGTCCGCCTCGCGCGCGGCCGCCTCACCCGTGTCCGCGTCCCCCGCCGTGCCCCGCGCGGGCGCGGCACCACGGCCCGTCGCACGGCCCGCCGTACCCCCGAAGTCCGTCATGCGTTCCAGGATGCACCCGACCACTGACAGTGACGGCGTACGACCCCCAGGTGATCGTCCGCTCCGTGGACAGGCGGCGCGCCGCTCACCGGGCACGTTGGCCGGATTCCGCGGAGCTAACCCGAAACCGGCCAACCACCGTCACGAACTCCCATATAGTGACGCCCAATTGAGCACCAGACGTCGCTTCTCGTTCAGGGACCGACCGAGTTACCGCCTCCAGGAACCGACTGCGTTACCGAGTCCAGAACCGACCGAGGACACCAGCCGATGACCGCGCCCAGCCCCCCTCGCCCGCCGGGCGAACGCCCCGCACCGCGCTCAGTCCTTCCGCTACCCCTGGTGACCGCCGTGCTCTCCGCGACCGCCGTCGGCGCGGTCGTCGCGCCGGCGCCGCCGGACGTACGCATCCCCCTCGCGGCCGGCGCGGGCGTGGCCGCGCTGCTGCTGACACTGACCGTCGCGGTCGCCGTGCACGCGCGCGTGTCGGTGCGGCTGCTGCGCGAGCGGCTGACCGCGGTCTCCCGGGAAACCGGTCTGCTGCTCCAGGAACGGGCCAGGACGGCCGAGGAGCACACCCAGGAACGCGGCCGGCTGACCGAGGAGTTCGTCCAGGAACGGGCGCGGATCGCGGCCGAGTTCGCCCGGGAACGGGCACGGCTGACCACGGAGGCCGAGCGCGAGCGCGAACGGCTGTCCGACGAACGCGACCGTGCGGCGCGGGAGACCGCCCAGGAGCGGTCCCTGCTCGCCGAACGCGCCGAACGGGCCGAGACCGACCGCACCGCGCTCCTCGCCGTGACCGCCAACGTGGCCGGCCGGATGCAGGCCCTCGCCACCGGCACCCTCGCCGATCTGCGGGCCATGGAGGAACGTCACGCCGACGAGGACGTCCTCGCCGACCTCCTCCACCTCGACCACCGCACCGCCCAGGCGGGCCGGCTCGCCGACTCCGTCGCCGTCCTCGCGGGCGCTCGCTCGGGCCGCCGCTGGGCACGGCCGATCCCCATGGAGTCGATCCTGCGGGGCGCGATGGGCCGGATCGGCGCCTACCGCCGGGTGCGGCTGCACTCCTCCAGCGAGGCCGCCGTCGCCGGCCACGCCGCCGAGGGCGTCATGCACGCGCTCGCCGAACTCCTCGACAACGCGGCCAACTTCTCGCCGCCGACCGCCGAGGTCCATGTGTACGTCGAGGAGGTCCCGGCCGGCGCGATCGTCTCCGTCGAGGACTCGGGGCTGGTCATGAGCGACATCCAGCTCCGTCGCGCCGAACGCGCCGTGTCGGGCGAGACGGCCGACCTCGCGAGTCTGTCCGGCACGCGTCTCGGACTCGCCGTCGTCGGCCGCCTCGCCCGCAAGCACGGGCTGAAGATCTCCTTCCGGCCGTCCGCGCGCGGCGGTACGGGCGTCCTGATGCTCATCCCGCAGGACGTCCTGGCCAGCACGATCCCCACGACGGCGTCCCCCACCACGTCTCACACGACGGCGTCCCCCACCACGTCTCACACGACCGCCTCGCCCGCGCCTGCCTCGCCCACGTGGGGGTCCGGCGCGGGGTCCACGCCCGTCCCGCCGCCGTACGCGGGCGTGCGCGCCCCGCACGACCTGGACGCCGAGCCGACGCCCATGCACGAGTTCCCGCCGGAGCGCCCCGCCCCGCCGGTCGCCGACCCCGTGGCCGACGCGCTGATCGACTCCCTGTCCGGCTACCGGCGCACCCCTCCGGCTCCACCGACGGACACGCCGGGCAACGCAACGGGCAACGCAACGGGCAACGCACCGATGGGCTCTCCGGGGTACGGCGCCCCGTACACCTCCCCGTTCACCTCGTCGTTCAGCTCGGAATTCGGCTCGGAATTCGGCTCGGAATTCGGCTCGGGCAGGCCGGCGTTCGACTCCGGGTCCGCCGGCGCGTACGCCTCCGAGCCCGGGGCGCACTCCGACACCGGGTCCGGCTCCCCTGCCACCCCCGGCGAGGCCGGCGACGACACCACCGGCACCGCCCCTTCCGACGCCCTCCCCAGGCGCCGGCGCGGCCAGTCCCTCGCGGACGCGGAGGCCCGCACCAGGGCGCAGGCCGCCGACACCGCGTCCCGTCCGGAGCGCGCCTCCCGGCCCGCCGCGGACGCCGGCACCGGCGCGGTCCGCTTCAGCAGCTTCCGGCGCGCGGTGCGGGGCACGGGCGGACTGGACCAGGCATTCGTCCAGGGCACGGCCACGGGCGACGAAGGCTCGACGGCGACGCCGGTCCCCTCGACACCGTCGGACCCGGCCTCCGCCGTGGACCAGCACCCGAACCCGGCCGCCTCCGTCGACCGGTACGTGCCCCCTGCCGGACCTCCCGCACCGGAGGCCGCCCTGGAACCCGTACGGGAGGCCGCCCCGCCCGCCGAGACCGTAGGGCAGGCCGAGCTGGAGCCCGTACGGGAGCCGCAGTGGGGGGCCGTAGGGGGAGCCGCGTGGGAACCCGGACCGGAACCCGAGCCCGTCCAGGAGACCGGCTGGGCACCCGGGCCCCTGCCGGAGACGGAATGGGAGCCCGAGCCCGCGCGCGGACTCGCGTGGCAGCCGGAGGCGGCGAAGCAGGCGGTGTGGGAGGCGGAGGCCGCCGCGGAACTGCCGTGGGCACCGGACCCCGCGGGAGAGGCGAAGTGGGAACTCGACCCGGTACGCGAGCCGGCCTGGGAGCCCGTACGGGACACCCGCCCCGCCCCGGACGAGCACACCGCCCCCACCGCGGGCCCGGCCCCGTTCTCCGCCTACGCGGTCCCGGACACGAACCCGGACTCGGACCTCGGCACGAACGCGGACGCGGACACGGACACGGAGCCGAACGCGGGCTCGGCGTCGGGCTTCCCCCCTGGCCTGGACTCATCCCCGTACGCGCTCCGAGCGTCGTACCCGGACTCGGCCCCGCCCCCGTCCCCGTACGCGAATCCAGCCCCGTACGCGGCCCCGACGACTGATCCGGATCTTGAATCAAATCCTGATCCAGATCCAGACCCGGATCAGGCCACCGACCGGGACCAGGCCCGCGCCCCGTACAACCCGTACGCCCCGTACCCCCCGTACGCGCGGTCCGAGCCGTCCGCGGATCGGCCGGCCCCCGGTCCGGGCGGCGAGCCGCCCCGGGCCTCGGCACCGGCCCCAGCCCCCCGCACGCACCCCCACCCGGAAGGCGACCACACCCCATGACCGGCACCGGCTCCACCGCCGACGACAGGCTCACCTGGCTCATGGAGGGGTTGCTGGAACGCACTCCGGGCGCCCGGCACGCGCTCGTCCTCTCCCGGGACGGCCTGAAACTGTGCCGTACGCCCGAGCTCTCCGTCGACCAGGCCGACCAGCTGGCCGCGATCGCCGCCGGCATCCAGTCGCTGTCCCACGGGGCGTCCATCCAGTTCGGCGACGGCAGCGGGGGCGTGCGGTCGGCGATGGCGGAGTTCTACGGCGGGGTCCTGTTCATCGTGGAGGCGGGCGAGGGCGCGCATCTGGCCGTGGTGACGGAGGAGGAGGCGGACGCCGGGCTCGTCGGGCACAACATGAGCGAGCTGGTCGAACAGCTGGGCGAGCACCTGAGCGCGCGGCCCCGCCACCCGACGGGTACGGCCGCCGGTGGCACCACGGGTACGACGACGACCGTGGCCACGGCCACGGCTCTGGCGCCCCGTACGTCATGAGCCGGCCCGGCAGGGACGACCTGCCCGACCGGCTGTACACGCTCACCGGGGGACGGATCCGGTCCGCGCCCGGAGCACCGCTCGACCTGGTGACCCTGGTGGTCGCGGAGAGCCAGCCGGTGCCGGGCATGCAGTCGGAGCACGTGACGATCCTGCGGCTGACGGAACGGCCGACGGCGGTGGTGGAGATCGCCGCCGAACTGCGGCTGCCGGTGAGCATCACCAAGGTGCTGCTCACCGACCTCCTCGCGGCCGGCCGGGTCAGCGCCCGGCATCCGAACCGGGCCACGCTGGTCGACATGGACATTCTGGAGCAGGTGTTAGTTGGACTTCGCAACCTCTGAGAACGGCGACGGCCACTCCGTATCCGGTGCCGTGCCCGATGCCGTGCCCGTACCCGTACCGCTCTTCGGCGCGCGGTTCCAGGGTGAACCCGCCTCCCTGTACCGGGAGTTGCGGTGGAAGCACGGGGAGGTCGTGCCCGTGCTGCTGGACGGGGGCGTACCGGCGTGGCTGGTGCTCGGCTACCGCGAGCTGCACCAGGTGACGAGCGATCCCGAGCTGTTCAGCCGGGACTCCGAGCTGTGGAACCAGTGGCCGAACATCCCGGCCGACTGGCCGCTGCTGCCCGTGATCAGCCGGGAGCAGCCGTCGGTCCTCGGCACGGTCGGCGAGCGGCATCGGCAGCGCGCCGCGCTGATCGAGGAGGCGTGGGAGGCGGTCGACCCGCTGGAGCTGCGCGGTCATGTCGAGCGGTTCGCCGATGAGTTGATCGACGTGGTGTGCGGGGTGGGCGCGGCGGATCTGGTGGGGCAGTTCGCGGCGCCGCTGCCCGCGCGGGTGCTGGCGTTCCTGTTCGGCTTCCGCGAGGAGCACGGGCCGGGGCTGGTGGCGGCGCTGAACGACATCCTCGACGGGCAGGGCCGGGCGGTGGCGGCCGAGGGGTATCTGCGGTCGGCGATGGGGCGGCTGGTGGCGGAGCGTCGGCAGCGGCCCGGGGACGACGTGGTGTCGCGGCTGCTGGCGAACGCGCGGGCGTACGAGGTGACGGTGGAGGAGGTCACGCACGATGTGATGGTGATGCTGGCGGTGGGGCACCAGCCGACGGCGGACTGGATCGGCAACTCGCTGCGGCTGATGCTGACGGACGAGCGGTTCGCGGCGTCGCTGTTCGGTGGGCGCAGCAGTGTGGCCGAGGCCATGAACGAGGTGCTGTGGGAGGACGCGCCGATCCAGAACGCGGCCGGGCGCTGGGCCACCCGGGACACGCGTCTCGGCGGCCGCGTCCTCCGTGCGGGTGACCTGGTGCTGCTGGGTCTTCAGGGGGCGAACTCGGATCCGCGGGTACGCACGGACGGCTCCGCCCTGACCGGTGGCAACAACGCGCACTTCTCGTTCGGGCACGGGGAGCACCGGTGTCCGTTCCCGGCGCAGGAGACCGCGGAGGTCATCGCGCGGACGGGTATCGAGGTGCTGCTGGACCGCCTCCCGGACCTGGACCTGGCGGTACCGGCGGCCTCGCTGACGCGTCGGGCGTCGCCGTGGCTACGAGGGTTGGTGGAGCTGCCGGTGCGGTTCTCACCGGGGCCGGTGCGTGGGGGTTGAGCGCGGCGTTTCTCGCCCCCGCCGCCCCTACCCGTCCCATCCCAGGGGCTGCGCCCCTTTGACCCCCAGCGTCCGTCCGGTGGGGGCTGGTCGCGCAGTTCCCCGCGCCCCTGAAAAAAGCGGGGCTGCGCCCCGGCTTTTTTCGGCCCGAAAGGGCCGTAGGCCCTCAGGGGCGCGGGGAACTGCGCGAGAAGCCCCCACCCACCCGCACCCGCCGACGAAACCCGCACCCCCGAGCTACTAGGCACCCCGGCCCCGTCTCATCCGACGGACGACGTTTCGCCCCCGTTTCGCGGAGCGGATAGGCTCGCGGTCGTGGCTGATATCCAGATCCCCGCTGACATCAAGCCCGCCGACGGACGTTTCGGCGCGGGCCCCTCCAAGGTGCGGACGGAGGCGCTGGACGCCCTGGCCGCGACCGGTACCTCTCTGCTCGGCACCTCCCACCGCCAGGCCCCGGTGAAGAACCTGGTCGGCCAGGTCCGCGCGGGCATCAGCGAGCTGTTCTCCCTCCCCGAGGGCTACGAGGTCGTCCTCGGCAACGGCGGCTCCACCGCGTTCTGGGACGTCGCGACGCACGGCCTGATCGAGAACAAGAGCCAGCACCTGACCTTCGGCGAGTTCAGCTCGAAGTTCGCCAAGGCCGCGAAGCTCGCCCCCTGGCTCGCCGAGCCGACGGTCGTCTCCTCCGACCCCGGCACGCACCCCGAGCCGCAGGCCGAGGCGGGCGTCGACGTCTACGCCTTCACCCACAACGAGACCTCGACCGGTGTCGCCGCCCCCATCAAGCGCGTGTCCGGCGCCGACGAGGGCGCCCTCGTCCTGGTCGACGCCACGTCCGGCGCCGGCGGCCTGCCCGTCGACATCACCGAGACCGACGTCTACTACTTCGCCCCGCAGAAGTCCTTCGCCTCCGACGGCGGCCTCTGGATCGGCGTCTTCTCCCCGGCCGCCATCGAGCGCGCCGAGCGGATCCACGCCTCCGGCCGGCACGTCCCGGAGTTCTTCAGCCTGCCGACGGCGATCGACAACTCCCGCAAGAACCAGACGTACAACACCCCGGCGCTCGCCACCCTCTTCCTGCTGAACCAGCAGCTGGAGTGGATCAACGGCCAGGGCGGTCTGAGCTGGTCGACGGCCCGGACGAAGGACTCCTCGACCCGGCTGTACACCTGGGCGGAGGAGAGCAAGTACGCGAGCCCGTTCGTCACGGACGCGGCCAAGCGCTCCCAGGTCATCGGCACGATCGACTTCTCTGACGAGATCGACGCCGCCGCCGTCGCCAAGGTCCTGCGCGCCAACGGCATCGTCGACACCGAGCCCTACCGCAAGCTCGGCCGCAACCAGCTCCGTGTCGCCATGTTCCCGGCGATCGACCCGGCGGACGTCGAGGCCCTCACCAAGTGCGTCGACTACGTGATCGAGAAGCTCTGACCACGATCACTCCCGTATGACACCGAAGGGCGCCCGGCAGCACGTGCTGCCGGGCGCCCTTCGCGTTCTTCAGCGTGACGGTGACGCTCAGCCGCGGTAGCCGAGGATGTCGTGCAGGGTCTCACCGCCGGTCGCGGCCGGCCCCTGCGTGCTCAGCGTCGACTGGGCGGAAGCCTCCTGCGGGGCCGCGGGCTTCGGGTCGGCCAGCTTCTTGCAGGTGGCGTCGACCTTGCCCTTGCCGTGCGGCACCTTGCCGTTGGTGAGGTAGGTGGCCAGGTACTTGTCGAGGCAGCTGTTGCCGCTCAGCGTGATGCCGTGGTTGCCGCCGCCCTGCTCGACGACCAGGCTGGAGTTCTTGAGCAGCTTGTGGACGGTGACACCGCCCTGGTACGGGGTGGCCGCGTCGTCCGTGGCCTGGAAGAGCAGCGTCGCCGGGAGCTTGCTGTTGGCGACGTTCACCGGCTTCAGCGACTTGGTCGGCCAGAACGCGCACGGCGCGTTGTACCAGGCGTTGTTCCAGGTCATGAAGGGCGCCTTCTTGTAGACGGCCCAGTTGTCCTTCTGCCACTTCTTCCAGTCGCGCGGCCAGGACGCGTCACGGCACTGCACCGAGGTGTAGACGCTGTAGCCGTTGTCGCCGGAGGAGTCGACGGCGGCGAAGTTCTGGTACGCCTCGACCAGCGGGTCACCGTTCTTGTCGCCCACGTAGGCCGCGAACGCCTCGGCGAGGAAGGGCCAGTAGCCGTTGTAGTAGCCGCCGGGGAGGAAGGTGTCCTCCAGCTCGGAGGCGCCCACCTTCACCTTGCCGCCGACCGGCTTCTTGGCCAGCTCGGCCCGCATGGCGTACCACTTGGCCTCGACCTTCTTCGGGTCGGTGCCGAGCTTGTACGTGGAGTTGTACTTGGCGACCCACTTCATGAACGCCTTGTGGCGCTTGTCGAAGGCGTAGTCCTGGTCGAGGTTGTCCTCGTACCAGACGCCGGTCGGGTCGACGATCGAGTCGAGCACCAGGCGGCGTACACGCTCGGGGTAGAGCTTCGCGTAGACCGCGCCGAGGTAGGTGCCGTACGAGTAGCCGAAGTAGTTGATCTTCTTGGCGCCGAGGGCCTTGCGGATCGAGTCCAGGTCCTTCACGGCGCTGACCGTGTTGATGTACGGCAGAACGTCCTTGTGCTTCGTGCCGCAGGCCTTGGCGAAGGACCGGGCGCGCTCGATGTTCGCCTTCTCTATCGCGGCCGTGCTGGGCACGGAGTCCGGGCGCACCGGGTTGAAGTACCCGGGCTTGCAGTTGAGGGCGGGCTTGCTGGCGCCCACACCACGCGGGTCGAAGCCGATGACGTCGTACTGGGACGCGACCTTCTTCGGCAGCGAGGAGGCGACGAATCCGGCCAGCGTCAGACCGCTGCCGCCGGGGCCGCCCGGGTTGACCAGGAGCGGGCCCTGGTACGTCTTCGAGGTGTGCGGCACGCGGGACAGCGCCAGCGTGATCTTCTTCCCGCTCGGCTTCGCGTAGTCGAGCGGCACCTTCACCGACGCGCACTGCAGCGTCGGGTAGTTGTCCGTGGCGCACTTCTTCCAGGCGACCTTCGCCGCGGCGGCCTGGACGGTGTTCGCGGCGGGCGACCCGCTCGCGTTGGCGGGCACGGCGCTGAGCGTCCCGGCCAGGACGACACCGGCGCCGCACAGCACGGCTGCGCTTCTTCTCATGGAGTTCTCTCGCAACGGTGAGGGGGGTTCACGGGCCGCGGGTACGCGGCCCGTGCGGCATGGTTCCCGAAGACCACACCCCGCAAGAACTCATTCGACCAAGACTTGACCGAATTGAGTCATTGCTTACTCTCAACTGCTTCACAGAAAGGGGCAGTTACCCCCATCCTGGACACGCCCCTCACAGCACGGGGAGCCTCAGGACGCGCTCCCGGCACACCCCTCTCAGGCCGCCGCGCAGCTCACGCTCGGCACACCTCCGCCCCCGGGCGCGCCCCCGAAGCCGAAGCTCGCCGAAGCGCCCGCCGCGAGCGCCCCGTTGTGGGCCGCGTTGGTCGCCGTGACCGTCGCCCCGCTCTGGGTGTGGGAGGCGTTCCACATGTTCGTCACCCGCTGGGAGCCGGGCCAGGTCCAGGTCACCTTCCAGGAACCGATCGCGGTCGCGGAGGTGTTGGTGACCTTCACCTCGGCGTTGAAGCCACTGCCCCAGTCGCTGCTGACGGTGTAGGCGGCGGTGCAGGCGGGCGTCCCGCCGCCCGGGTCACCGGGGTCACCGGGATCCTCCGGGTCGCCGGGACCGGTGCCCCCGCCGGGCGGGAAGCCGGGGGCCTTGATGCTCGCCAGGTAGCCGTCCTTGACCGTGTCCACGGTCTGCCAGTCGTCCTTCAGGATGCCGCCGGTGTCACCGGAGTTGGGGTTCCAGGACCAGAAGGTCCAGTGGAAGGAGTCCGCGCCGTTGGCGGAGGTCGAGCGCAGATAGGTCACCAGCGCCGCCAGCCAGCGCTGGTCGACGGTGGACTGGAGGGTCGTGCCGAACTCACCGAGCCACACCGGCGCGATGTTCTGCTTGAAGATGTAGCCCCAGTACCTGTCCCAGACGCCCGGCATGTTGGCCGGGAAGGACGGATCGCTGAACCAGCTCTGCTGGGCGACGCTCGTGGCGTAGTCGTGGGCCGAGTACACCACCCGGTTGGGCACGTCCAGCTGGACGGGGTACTGGGCCACGCCCATCAGATTGCCGCCCCACCAGCCCGAGACTCCGTTGAACGACTGGACGCCCTCGACGAGGATCAGCAGTTCGGGGTTGACGGACAGGACCGCGTTCCCGGCGCGCTGGGCGGCCAGCCGCCAGTCCCTGGCCGTGTCGCCGCAGCCCCAGCAGGCGGGATCGTGGGGCTCGTTGTGCAGGTCGATGCCGACGACGGTCGGGTTGCCCTTGTAACGGGTGGCCAGCGCCTTGAGGTTGGTGATCCACGTCGTCTCGGGGACGGCCGAGGTGTACCAGAGGGCCGACTGGCCCGCCGCGTCCGGGCGGTGCCGGTCGAGGATGATCTTCAGGCCGCTCTGACCGGCGTACGCGACGATCTTGTCCAGCACCTGGAGCGAGGTCAGGCCCTGGAGATCGGCGTTCTTGCCGTCGGAGTGGTTGATGCTGTCGGGCAGGGTGCCGGGCTTGAGGATGTCGTCGCTGTAGGGCATCCGGATGGTGTTGTAGCCCAGCGACTTCATCTGGTCGATCATGCTCTTGTAGTCGCGGGACCAGAGGCCGTGGGTGACGTGGTTGGCGGTCTCGAAGCCGAACCAGTTGACACCGGCGATACGGACGGACTGACCGTTCGCGTCCAGGATCTGCCGGCCGCTGGTGCGCCAGTAACCGGCACCGGCCTCGGCCACGGCGGCCTTCTCGGCCGCACCAGTCACACCGGCCGCCGCGTGCGCGCCGCCGGCCAGGGGCAGCGTGAGCACGGCGGCGGCCGCGCACAGGGCGCCCAGGGTTCTCCGTAAGCTGCGGAACATAGCGCTGCTTCCTCCTCGGGAGGCGCGGGGCCGGAACAGAGTGGGAGCGCTCCCACTCCCCGCACCTCCCATGGAAGACAGATCGCATGAACACGTCAAGGCGTCCGGCGTCACCTGATACACCGGACGCCCCTGAGCGTGCTCACCGGCTCACCGGCTCACCGGCTCAGCTTCTGGAACCTCCGCACCGCCAGCGGCAGGAAGACCAGCGTCAGCACCACCGGCCACACCCCGGCCATCAGCAGCGCGTTCTCCTCGATCCAGGAGTCACCGCCGCCGACCGGTGTGCCGAACAGGTCGCGGGTCGCGGCTGCCGTGGAGGAGATCGGGTTCCAGGCGGCGATCCAGCCCAGCCAGTCCGGCATGAGCTGCGGGGCGACGAAGATGCTGGAGATCATGGTCAGCGGGAAGGCGACCGCGAAGAGACCGCCCGCCGCCTCCGGGTTGGGCACCAGCAGCCCCAGCCAGACGCCGATCCAGATGAGCGCGAAGCGCAGCCAGAGCAGCAGGCCGAACGCGGCCAGGAAGCCGAGGCCCGCGTCCGGACGCCAGCCCATCGCGAGAGCCGTCAGCATCATGATGGCCAACTCGGCACAGGCGACGAGGAGATCGGTGACACCGCGCCCCGCGACCACCGCCGACGGCGTCATCGGCATGGAGCGGAACCGGTCGATGACGCCCTTGGTGGAGTCGTAGACCACGAGGGTCGCCGTGTTGATGAACCCGAAGGCCATCGTCATGACGAACATCCCCGGCATCAGGAAGTCCCGGTAGTCCCCGCCGCCGGGCACCTGCATGGCGCTGCCGAAGACATAGCCGTAGAGGAGGACGGAGAGGATCGGGAAGCCCAACTGCCAGGCGATGTTGACCGGTTGGCGCCGGTAGTGGGTGAGGCCGCGGCGGACGATGTTCCAGACGTCGGCCAGCACCCAGTACGTACGGCCGTGCCCGCTCGACACGTCCAGGTCGACGGCGCTCGTGGCGACGCTCCTGGCGGCGACGGCGTTCGGGTCGACGGTGGTCATGCGGCGGCCCCCTCGGCCTTCTCGTCGGTCTTCTCCGTGCGGTGGCCGGTCAGGCGCAGGAACACGTCGTCCAGGCTGGGCCTGCGCAGGCCGATGTCCTCGACCCGTACGCCCTCGTCCTGGAGGGTGCGGGCCACCTCGGTGAGGGCCGCGACACGGTCGGTCACGCGCGCGTGGACCCGCAACTCCGTCTCGTCCGACTCCGGTTCACCGTCCGAGACCCGGGCGACGACCTTCACCGCGCGCGGGATGTCGGCGCGCTCGGCGACGACGACCTCGATGCGGTCGCCGCCGACCGTGCTCTTCAGCCCGTCCGGGGTGTCGTCCGCGATGGCCCGGCCCTGGTCGATGACGGTGATGCGCGAGGCGAGGCGGTCGGCCTCCTCCAGATACTGCGTGGTGAGCAGCACGGTCGTACCGCTCGCCACCAACGCCCTTACGGATTCCCAGACTTCGCCCCGGCTGCGCGGGTCGAGGCCGGTCGTCGGCTCGTCGAGGAAGAGGACGGCCGGGGCGAGGATCATCGACGCGGCGAGGTCGAGCCGGCGCCGCATGCCGCCGCTGTACTTGCCGACGCCCTTGTCGGCGGCGTCGGTGAGGTCGAACCGGTCGAGCAGCTCGACCGCGCGCAGCTTCGCCCGCTTCCCGCCGAGGTGGAACAGCCGGCCGAACATCTCCAGGTTCTGACGGCCGGTCAGCACCTCGTCCACGGCGGCGTACTGACCCGTCAGGCCGATCCGGGCCCGCACCTCGCGCGGGTCGCGCGCCACGTCGAGGCCGGCCACCGTCGCCCGGCCGCCGTCCAGGCGCAGCAGCGTGGAGAGGATGCGCACGGCGGTGGTCTTGCCCGCGCCGTTCGGGCCGAGCAGGCCGTGCACCGTGCCCTCACGGACGGTGAGGTCGAAGCCGTCCAGCGCGCGTTTCTCCCCGTACCGCTTCTCCAGGCCCTCGGCCCGGACCGCGTATCCGTCACTCATCGAGTCCCCCTCAACAGACTTCCGTCAAGAACTGGGTACACCGTACCCGATTTCGCGTACGACGTACCCAGTTTTTTCGCGAGGACCTAAACTCGGGCGCATGACAAGGGGCAAGAGCGGTACGGCGGGCGGTGCGGCCGGCAGCACCGCGGGCGGTACGGAGACCAGCGGCAGCGGCGACATCGTCCGCACCCAGCAACTGCTCTGGGACACCGGCCCGCGCCCCAGCCGCGGCCCCAAGCCGGGGCTCACGCTGGACCGGATCGTGGAGGCGGCCGTGCGGGTCGCCGACACGGAGGGGCTGCACGCCCTCTCCATGCGCCGGGTCGCCACCGAACTCGGCACCGGGACCATGTCCCTGTACCGCTACCTCCCCGGCAAGGGCGAACTGCTCGACCTGATGCTCGACCGCGTCCAGCGGCCTTCGGAGAACCCCGCCGACCTCGGCGACGGCAGCTGGCGCTCGGCCCTGGAGGCCATGGGCCGCGCCACCCTGGCCCTGTACCGCCGCCATCCCTGGCTGCTCCAGGTCAACCAGTCCCGCCCGGTCCTCGGGCCGAGCGCGCTGGACGGCATGGAGAAGGTGCTCGCCCGCATCAATTCCACGGGGCTGACCGACCCCGAACTGGTCTCCGCGATCGCCGCCGTGGACGGCTATGTCGTCGGCGCCGCCCGCACCCAGCTGTACGCGCAGGAGGCGGAACACCGCACCGGCCTCACCGACGCGGAGTTCTGGCAGGCCCAGGCACCCGTCCTCGAAGAGCTGATGCTCTCCGGCCGCTACCCCGTCCTCGCGGGCCTCTCCGAGGACACCTTCTCCTCGGACTTCGACCACTTCGAGTTCGGGCTACAGCGCCTCCTGGACGGGCTGGAGGCGTTCGTCACGCGGCGACGCGAGGAGGCGGCGACGCAGGCTCGCGACTAGCGACGGGCGACGGGCGGGCAGCGTTGCGCGGATAGAGGACAGGAGGCGGCGGCCGGCGGGCGGCGGGCGGCGGGCGGATACGAACGTCACGGCCGCCGATGGTCGTCGCTCAGGACGACGGGCGGCGGAGCAGGCGGCGGAAGCCCCATACGACGGCGACCGCGCCGGCCACGGCGAGCGCGCCGACCTTCAGGGTCGAGCCGTCGCCCTCGCCGTCGGCGGTGGTCGTGCCGGAACCGCCCCCGTCGGAGGAGGACGAGCCGGAGCCGTCGCTCCCGGAGCCGCCGCCGGGCACGTCCCGCGCGACGACCGAGCTGCCGGACCCCTCACTGCCGTACATGATCTTCGAGCCGTCGGTACGGAAGGTCACCGACTCCCCCTGCCGTTGCAGGGGCACGCTCAGCCGCTCGACCTTCTTGATCTTGCCGCCGTTCCAGTCGTAGAGGATGCCGCCGAAGTACGCGCGCAGGGCGAGCTGCTTGCCGTCCGGCGAGAACGCGCCGTCCGTGACCTCCAGATCGGGGACGGACGCGACCTTCTTGAACACATTGGTGCCGGAGGACGACAGCTCCGCCGGGCCCTCGTACAGCGATCCGCCCGCCTCGTTCTTGTCGGCGATGTAGACCCGCCCGGTCTTCGGATGCACCATCAGCGCCTCCGCGTCCCGCGCCCCGTCCTCGTACTTCACGACGTACTGCGTGGCCTTGAGCGTCTGGTCCTTCAGCTCCTTCGGCTCCGGCAGCTCGTAGATCCACACATACGCCCAGGTGCCGCCGAGGTTGTCACCGATGTCACCGACGTAGAGCTTGTCGCCGGGGCCCATCGAGATCGCCTCGACGTCCCTCGGGGTGCCGACGCCCGTCATCGTGACCGTGGCGACCGTCTTGCCCGTCCTGCTGTCGACGGCGTAGAGGAACGCCCCGTCGTCGCTGTCGTTGTGGGTCCAGTAGACCCCCGGGTGCTGCCGGGACGCGGCGAGACCGCTCGACTCGGTGATCCGCGAGTCCTGCATCGTGAACCCGTCGTCGTCGGCGACCGCGGGCGCGGCCGGGAGGGCGGCGAGCAGGAGCGCGGCGAGACCCGCGAGACCGGTGCGGGCCGCGAGGAACCGGCGGAACGGGCGGACCCGGCGGAGGGGGTGCGGGCGGTTGAGGGGGCGACGGCGCATGGGGCCAAGCCTGCCATCTCGCTCCGCTGGGTGGGGTGGGGGAGCGTCGTGGGGGGACGGGTGCGTTGTCGGGTGCGGGCCCGGTGGGGCTTCTCGCGCAGTTCCCCGCGCCCCTGGAGGAGCCGGGGCTGCGCCCCTTGATCCTCCAGGGGCCACGTGGCGGGGTTCACAGGGTTGTTCTTCGCCAGAGGTCGTACCCGTCGGTAGCCATCGTTCATGATGAGCGGATGCTCAGGTTCATGCCCGTAGGCGACTCCATGACGATCGGCAGCGCCGGCGAACACACATGGCGCTACCGCTTCTGGCAGCACCTGCGCGCGACGTACGACGGCCCCTTCGGGATCGTCGGGCCGCGCGAGACGCTCTACGACAAGGCGACGGACGCCCCGACGTCGTACGAGTACGCCGACACCGACCCGCGTTTCCCCCGCGCCCACCTCGCGGGCTGGGGCGAGGGCTGGCTCCACATGGCCCCGCTGATCGCCGACGCGGTCCGCACCCACCGGGCCGACGTCCTCCTCGTCTCCCTCGGCCTCATCGACCTGGGCTTCTACACCAACGCCGAGCAGACCGCCGAGAACACCCGCCGCTTCGTCGAGGCCGCCCGCGAGGCAGCCCCGCACATCCGCATGGTCCTCCTGCCGGTCACCCCGAACGTCCGCGCCGAGTCCGACGCCCCGTTCGCCGCCGAGGTCGCCCGCTTCAACGAACTCCTCGCCAAGACGGCCGCCGACCTCGACGAACCCCGCTCACCCCTCCTGCTGGCGTCCCCGCCCCCGTCGTACGACATCCACCGGGACACCTACGACGGCACCCACCCCAACGCCTCCGGCGAACACAAGATCGCGGCGACCTTCACGAACGCGATGCACGAGGCATGGGACCTGGGAGGACCGTACGAACTGCCGTACTCCTGAGCCGTCGTACTCCGGCACCCCCGCTTGATCCGTCGCCCCGCGCTCGCTTGGATGTCCCGGTCGGACGCGGCGGCGAGGGATGCGGGGCGGGGCGGATGACGCGGGGCGAGGGGCTGGCGCGGGAGTTCCGGTGGCTGTGGGCGGCGTACACGGTCAGCGCGTTCGGGACCCGGCTGTCGTTCGACGCGCTCCCCCTGATCGCGGTGCTGGTCCTGCACGTCGGCCCCACGGAGGTCTCGGCGCTGGCGGCCACCGGGCTCGCGGTGGGCGCGGCCGTGGCCGTACCGCTCGGCCCCTGGGTGGAGTTCCGCCGCAAGCGTCCGGTGATGATCACGATGGACCTGGTCCGCTGCGCGACCCTGCTGTCCGTACCCGTCGCCTACGCCCTCGACCTGCTCACCTTCCCCCAACTCCTCCTGGTCTCCATGGTCGTCGCGGTGGCCGACATCACCTTCACCGCGGCGAGCGGCGCGTATCTGAAGTTCCTGGTCCCCCAGGAGCACCTCGTGGACGCCAACGGCCGCTTCGAGGCCACGACCTGGACCACGACCATGCTCGGCCCGCCCCTCGGCGGCGCCGCGATGGGCCTCTTCGGCCCGGTCGTCACCGTGCTGGTCGACGCCGGCAGCTACGTCCTCTCGGCCATCGGCATCCGAGCGATCGGCGACAAGGAGCCACACCCGACCCGTCCGACCCGCTCGACGCAACCGGACCCCGTCACGAAGCCGACCACGACGCCGGCCCCGACGCCGACCACGGGCATCACACCCCGCCTCCGCGCGGGGGATCTCCTCGACGGCTGGCGGTACATCCTCCGCGACCGGTCCCTGCGCCCCCTCTTCCTCAACTCCGTCCTGGTCAACGCCCTGATCATGGCCCCGGCGCCGCTGCTGGTGATCCTCATGGTGGGTCAACTCGGCTTCGCGCCCTGGCAGTACGGCCTCGCCTTCGCCGTCCCGTGCGTCGGCGGCCTGATCGGCTCGCGCCTCTCGCGCCGTCTGGTCGCCCGGCACGGCCAGGACAAGGTGATCCGGGTCGCCGGCACGCTGCGGGTGTGCTGGCCGCTGGGGCTGGCGTTCATCGGCGCGGGCCCGGCCGGCCTCGCGCTCGTCATGGTCGTCGAGTTCGGACTGATCACCTGCATCGCGGTCTTCAACCCCGTGCTGGCCGCCGAGCGCCTCACCCGGACCCCGGCGGACCGCGTCGCCCGCACCCTCACCGCCTGGTCCGTCACCGGCAAGCTCACCATCGCCGCCCTGACGGCCCTGTGGGGCCTCCTCGCGGCCGCCACCACCCCCCGCACCGCGATCGCCGCGGCGGGCCTGCTCCTCCTGACGACCCCGTTGCTCCTCCGCACGCCTCGCGCGGACGCCCCCGCCTCACGGAGCGCCGCGACCGAGAGCCCTCGCGCCCCGGATCCCCGCTGACACCGCGGAGCCCGTCGGGCGACAAGCGTGCGCGTCGGCATCTCTCCCGCTTGCCTAGAGCGCACTCCACCGTTTTGGCTGGACAGTCATGAAGTACACACAGCTCGGACGCACAGGCCTCAAGGTCAGCCGACTGGTCCTCGGCACGATGAACTTCGGTCCGCAGACGGACGAAGCCGACAGCCACGCGATCATGGACGCGGCGCTGGACGCGGGCATCAACTTCTTCGACACGGCGAACGTCTACGGCTGGGGCGAGAACAAGGGCCGTACCGAGAGCATCATCGGGAACTGGTTCGCGCAGGGCGGCGACCGCCGCGACAAGGTCGTCCTCGCGACCAAGGTGTACGGCAACATGGCGGCCTCGGCCGACTCCTGGCCCAACCACGACAAGCTCTCCGCGCTGAACATCCGGCGGGCGGTCGACGCCAGTCTGAAGCGGCTGCGGACCGACTACATCGACGTCTACCAGTTCCACCACATCGACCGCGCCACGCCCTTCGAGGAGATCTGGCAGGCCGTCGACGTACTCGTGCGGCAGGGCAAGATCCTGTACGCCGGCTCGTCCAACTTCCCCGGCTACAAGATCGCCCAGGCCAACGAGATCGCCGCCCGACACGGCGGCACCATCGGCCTCGTCAGCGAGCAGTGCCTCTACAACCTCGCCGAGCGCCGCGCCGAGATGGAGGTCATCCCGGCCGCGCAGGAGTACGGCCTCGGCGTCATCCCCTGGTCACCGCTGCACGGCGGGCTGCTCGGCGGCGTGATCAGGAAGGAGGCCGAGGGCGGTCGCCGCTCCTCCGGCCGGGCCGCCGACGCCCTCGCCGACAGCGCCGTACGCGCCCAGATCCAGGCGTACGAGGACCTGCTCGACAAGCACGGCGTCGAACCGGGCGAGGCCGCCCTCGCCTGGCTCCTCACCCGCCCCGGGGTCACCGGCCCGATCGTCGGCCCCCGTACGGCCCAGCAGCTCGACTCCGCGATCCGCGCGTCCGAGCTGACCCTGAGCGAGGAGCTCCTGACCGCCCTGGACGAGATCTTCCCGGGTCCGGGCCCGTCCCCGGAGGCCTTCGCCTGGTGACCGCCGGCCGCCCCTGAGCACTGAGCACCAGGGGCACGGGGAACCGCGCGACCAGCTCCACCGTGCCGCACGCCGGCCCGGTCGGCGGTTCCCCGACGGCTCCCGGAGGGCTTCGGACGGCTCCGCGACGGCTCCCGGACGCGCACGCACGCCGGGACGCGACGGTCACCTGCCGAGCGCCGCCGCGACAGCCACCACCGCGAACATCAGCACGAGCACACCGGCCATGATCCGGTTACGGGTCTTCGGGTCCACACCCCGAGCCTAACCGGCGGCCCGAACGGTCATCCGGCCGCCCCGAGCCCCCACCGCGCCACCGCCTCGTACCGCGGCTGCTCGCCCGCCACCCCGGAGGCCGGCAGACGGCTGCGCACCAACGCCAGGTCGGACACCGTCCACGAACTCCCCGCGAAGGCGTCGAGCACGGCGACGTGCGGCCGTACGTCGATGTCCGCCCGGCTGCGGGCCACCGTCAGATGGGGCGTGTACCGGCGGTGCTCCCCCATCGGCACCCCGGCCTTCCGCCCCGCCGCCTCCGCCCGGTCGGCCAGCATCCGCAGCGCGCGGACGTCCCCCTCGGCTCCCGCCCACAGGGCCCGCCCGCGCCCGAACCGCCCGCCGCCGCGCACCGCCAGCCGGAACGGCTCGCTCCGGCCCGCGGCCCGCTCCAGCCGCCGCGACAGCTCCGGTACGACGTCCTCCTCGACCTCCCCGTAGAAGGCGAGCGTGAAGTGCCAGCCGGGCGGCGCGGTCCACCGCAACCGGTCCGCGTCGGCCAGCCGCTTCAACTCCCCGACCACCAGGCCGAGTTCCTCGACGACCTCAGGGGGCGGCAACACCGCGGCGAAAAGCCGCACGGTACTCGTCGTACTCATGGCCGCCACCCTTCCAGCCCTAGGGCCCTTCTGATGGATCTCCGTGGGAGAAGGAGCGGCGTCGTGGGGGTCCCTCCCGCTCGAGCGGAGCCGAGAGTGGGGGAGCGTGCGCTCGGCGTGCGGCGTGGAGGGTCTTGTGGCGGAGCCACCTGGCCCTTCGCGGCGTGCGGCGAGCGTGCGTGCCGAACGCCGCGACGCCGCGGAGATCCATCAGAAGGGCCCTAGGCCGCCCGCGTCACGGCGACATCCGCCTGGTCCGCGGCGGCTCGCGGCCG
Source organism: Streptomyces caniscabiei (assembly GCF_014930365.1). GTDB lineage: Bacteria > Actinomycetota > Actinomycetes > Streptomycetales > Streptomycetaceae > Streptomyces > Streptomyces caniscabiei. Next base: position 205,249 of record NZ_JABXWI010000012.1, read on the forward strand.
GGGGACGAAGCCGAGCCGGGGATGCCCGTGGTGCCACCGCACCGACAGCCGCATCCCACCGGCCCTGAGCAGGACCAGACCCACGACGACCGTGGCGACCGTGGCGACGACACCGCCGGCGACGAAGCCGAGCCGGGGGCCGTACGCGTCGGTGACCCAGCCGGCGATCGGCGCGCCCAGCGGCGTACCGCCCAGGAAGACCATCATGTAGAGGGCCATGACCCGGCCGCGCATCGCGGGGTCGGTGTTCATCTGGATCGCCGTGTTGGCGGTGACGTTCACCGTCAGGCCGAACATCCCTATCGGCACCATCAGCAGGGCGAAGATCCAGTACGCGGGGGCCAGCGCCGCCACGATCTCCAGCAGGCCGAAGGCGAGCGCGCCGCCGATCAGGACGTGCAGCCGGGCGGTGCCGCGGCGGGCCGCGAGCAGGGCGCCGGCGACGGAGCCGACCGCCATCAGCGTGTTGAAGAGGCTGTACGAGCCGGCGTCCGCGTGGAACACGTCGTCCGCGTAGGCCGAGAGCCAGACGGGGAAGTTGAAGCCGAAGGTGCCGATGAAGCCGACGAGCACGATGGGCCACAGCAGCTCGGGGCGCCCGGCCACATAGCGCAGGCCCTCGCGGAGCTGGCCCTTGGCGCGGGGGGCGGTGCGGACGGGGTGCAGCTCGCGGGTCCGCATCAGCAGCAGGCCGACGATGGGGGCGACGAAGGAGAGGCCGTTGTAGAGGAAGGCCCAGCCCGTGCCGACGGTGGTGATCAGCACACCGGCGACGGCGGGGCCGACGAGACGGGCCGACTGGAAGTTCGCCGAATTGAGGCTGACCGCGTTCTGCAGCTGGTCCGGGCCGACCATCTCGGAGACGAACGACTGCCGGGCCGGGTTGTCGACGACCGTGGCCATGCCCACGGCGAAGGCGGCCACGTACACGTGCCACACCTGCACCTGGTCCGAGATCGTCAGCGCGGCGAGCGCCAGGCCCGTCACCGCCATCGACGTCTGCGTCACGAACAGCAGGCGCCGCTTGGGGAACCGGTCGACGAGCACACCGCCGTAGAGCCCGAACAGCAGCATCGGCAGGAACTGGAGCGCCATGGTCACACCGACGGCCGTGGACGACCCGGTCAGGCTCAGCACCAGCCAGTCCTGGGCGATCCGCTGCATCCAGGTGCCGATGTTCGACACGACCTGCCCGACGAAGAACAGCCGGTAGTTCCGCACCCGCAACGACCGGAACATGGAGACCCGGGCCCCACCGTCCCCCACGGCCGCCGCCCCACCGGGTCCAGCCACCTGCGCCGAAGCGTCGCTGGAAGCGGGGATCCGCTCCGGAGAACCACCGGACGCGGGCTCTTGTACCGGAGCACCGCCGACCGCGGGGTCCTGCGCCCCAGAACCACGAGGCCCGGGAACGGCCGCCGAGCCGCCGATGTGCTCGGGAGCGTCCGCGGCAGGAGCGCCGGACGCGACGGGTGCCGGTACGGGTGCCGGTGCTGGTGCGGAAGAACCGCCCGGCTCGCGAGTGTCCGCCGCGGAACCGCCGGGCTCCCGCACACGCGCCCGACCGTCGGTGTCCGACCGGGCCGTCGCCCCCTCGGCCGCTCGGCCGCCGCCGACCGGCAGGTCGGCCGCCCCCTCGTCGGGTCGGCCGACGCCCACCTTCAGCGCCGCGACGCTCATGTCCAGGCTGCCGGTGGTGACCGGCAGGCAAGCCGACACCTCGGTCTCTCGGCCGGCCATGTCCGGCGGAGCCGGCTCGCTCCTGTGCTGGGGGCCGGCGGTATCCGGTGGGGCCTTGGGGGCGGTGGGGGTGGGCGGGGGCTCGTGGGTGGGCGGGGGTGCGGGGACGGAAGGTGTTCCGGGGCCCGTACTCAAAGGGGTTCGCCTCCTTGCGCGAAACGCGTGTACGTCCTGGGGTTGCGTGAGCCTCACCGCTCCTGTTCTGTCTGCTGGTTTTCGGGTCGACCCATGCCCGCCCCCTGGCGGCGCACAGGCTGTATGCCGGGGCGCACCGGCGGCCGGACCGGCGTGCCGCCACGGCGGCGGCGCACCCGGCGGCCGGGCCCCGGGTCAGAGGTGCGCGAGCTTCTCCAGCACCGGCGCGGCGGTCCGCAGCGCGGCCCACTCCTCCTCGTCGAGGCCCTCCACCAGCGACGTGAGGAACGCGTTGCGCTTGCGCCGGCTCTCCTCCAACATCGCCTCGGCCCGCTCGGTCTGGGTGACCACCTTCTGCCGCCGGTCCTCCGGATGCGGCTCCAGCTTCACCAGCCCCTTGCTCTCCAGCAGGGCGACGATGCGGGTCATCGACGGCGGCTGCACATGCTCCTTGCGGGCCAGCTCACCGGGGGTGGCCGTACCGCAGCGGGCGAGCGTGCCGAGCACCGACATCTCGGTCGGGCTCAGCGACTCGTCGACCCGCTGATGCTTGAGCCGACGGGACAGGCGCATCACGGCGGAACGGAGGGCGTTCACAGCGGCCTCGTCGTCGCCATGGTTCAGGTCAGGCATGTTCTTTAGCCTAACTCATTACCCTCCCTAAAGACCACCGGAACGCCACAGCCGTGCCCGTGAGCCCCGCCACTCATGCCGGTCCAGCCCCTTGGATCACTCATTTGAGTGACTAGTACGCAGAACATGACACGACAGGCCAGAGTGCGCCTGACCCTCGTACACATGGGGACCACTGTGCTCAGCCTGCGGATAGACGGGGAGCTGCTCGACCGGCTCCGGACCCACGCGGCGAAAAGGGGAATGAGCGTCCAGGACTACGTGATCGGGACGCTCATCCGGGACGACTTCGACGAGCGGTTCCAGACCGCCGTCGACGAGACGGAGAAGTTCTACGGGGTCACGTGAGCCCCAGCGCCGGCATCAGGTAGTAGAAGAGGAAGACCGCCGACACCACGTACATCGCGACCGGCACCCCGCGACCCCGCCCCGCGGCCAGGCGCAGCACGACGAAGGTGATAACGCCCATCCCGATGCCGTTGGTGATCGAGTAGGTGAACGGCATCATCACCATCGTCACGAAGGCCGGGACCGCGATCGTGTAGTCGGCCCAGTCGATCTCGCGGACGGAGTTCGCGAGGATCAGGAACCCGACCGCGAGCAGCGCCGGAGTGGCCGCCTGGGAGGGGACCATCGTGGCGACCGGGGTGAGGAACAGCGCGACCGCGAACAGCGCGCCGGTCACCACGTTCGCGAACCCGGTGCGCGCCCCCTCGCCCACACCCGCCGTGGACTCCACGAAGCAGGTCGTGGCGGACGAGGAGCTGGCACCACCGGCCGCGACGGCGATGCCGTCGACGAAGAGCACCTTGTTGATGCCCGGCAGCTGACCGTCCGCGTCGGTCAGCTTGGCCTCGTCGCCGACGCCCATGATCGTGCCCATCGCGTCGAAGAAGCACGACAGCAGCACCGTGAAGACGAAGAGGACGCCCGTCAGCAGGCCCACCTTGCCGAAGCCGCCGAAGAGACTGACCTCGCCGAGCAGCCCGAAGTCGGGGGTCGCGACCGGGTTGCCGGGCCACTTCGGGGTGGTCAGACCCCAGGACCCGGCCGGCAGCTTGGCGACGGCCTCGACGACCACCGCGAGCAGCGTCATCGCGACGATCGAGATGAGGATCGCGCCCGGCACCTTGCGCACGATCAGCGCGAGCGTCAGCAGCGCGCCGAGGACGAAGACGAGCACCGGCCAGCCGTTGAGATGCCCGTCCGCGCCGAGCTGGAGCGGCACGGTCGTGTGCGCGGCGTCCGGGATCCGGGTGACGAAGCCGGCGTCGACCAGCCCGATCAGCATGATGAACAGGCCGATGCCGATGGAGATGCCCTTGCGCAGGCCCAGTGGCACGGCGTTCATGACGCGTTCCCGCAGTCCCGTCGCGACCAGCAGCATCACGACGAAACCGGCCAGCACCACCATGCCCATCGCGTCCGGCCACGACATGCGCGGCGCGAGCTGGAGGGCGACGACCGTGTTCACACCGAGCCCCGCCGCCAGCGCGATCGGCACATTGCCGATGACACCCATGAGAAGAGTGGTGAAGGCGGCGGTGACCGCGGTGGCGGTGACCAGCTGGCCGTAGTCCAGCTGGTGCCCGTACATGTCCTTCGCGCTGCTCAGGATGATCGGGTTGAGCACGATGATGTACGCCATCGCGAAGAAGGTGGCGAACCCGCCCCGGATCTCGCGCGACAGCGTGCTGCCGCGCTCCGTGATCCGGAAATGGCGGTCGAGGGTGGCAAGGGTGCCCTGCGGGGACATGCGAGACCTCATCCCCAACAGACCACCCGGGGCCCGGGGCGTTGTTGGAGTTTTCTACGAACAGAAGTGGCCAGCCAGAAACCGTTTCAGTATGAACATACATTCCGGCGAATGCCATCTCCGCGCGTAGACCCGCGCGCCTCGTAAGCTGTGCCCATGGCGAAGTGGACCCCCAAGCACGAGGCGCCGGAGCCCCTGGAGGGGCCCGTGGTCGCGACCATCACCGGCGGCACGATCCTGTGGTTCGTTCTCTTCGTCGTCCAGCTCCCGTTCTACGGCTGGTTCGAGGACCACGGGCGCACCTGGTGGATCTGGACCTGCCTCGCGGGCGGCGGGCTCGGCCTCTACGGCATCTGGTTCGTGCGCAAGCGGGACGCGGCCATCAAGCGGGACGCGGCCATCAAGCGGGACGCGGCCGCCAAGGAGAACGCGGCCGCCAAGGACGGCGCGGCCACCGGGGAGGACACCGAAGCCGCCGGCACGGCACCCGCCGAGTAGACGCCCTCCACTCGCCGAACAGCCGCCCCCCACCCGGTCGTCCGGCAGGCCGGACGCTCCCGTACGACCACGGCACCACACCACGCCCCTCCCCGTCCTCCCCAGGTCGGATCTTTCGCGCACTCGGTGGGTGAACCCCCAAATCCGCACGTAACGTCGAATGCATGACGCACATCGACGCGGGCACCGACCTCGATCCTGTGCACCCCACCACCGCCCCGGCCCCTGCGGACACGAGGCGGGCGCGCGGTCTGACGGCCGCCGAGGTGGCCGAGCGGGTGGCCCGCGGCGAGGTGAACGACGTACCCGTACGGAGCAGCCGCTCCACGGTGGACATCGTCCGGGCGAACGTCTTCACCCGGTTCAACGCGATCATCGGCGTCCTCTGGGTGATCATGCTCTTCGTCGCACCCATCCAGGACAGCCTCTTCGGCTTCGTCATCCTGGCCAACACGGGCATCGGCATCGTCCAGGAGTGGCGGGCGAAGAAGACCCTCGACTCCCTCGCGGTGATCGGCGAGGCGAGGCCGACGGTCCGGCGGGACGGCGTCGCCGCGCCGGTCGGCACCTCCGAGATCGTCCTCGGGGACCTGATCGAGATCGGGCCCGGCGACAAGATCGTCGTCGACGGGGAGTGCGCCGAGACCGACGGCCTGGAGATCGACGAGTCACTGCTCACCGGTGAGGCCGACCCGGTCGTCAAACAACCCGGCGACCAGGTGATGTCGGGCAGTTTCGTGGTCGCGGGCGGCGGCGCGTTCACCGCGACCAAGGTCGGCCGGGAGGCCTACGCGGCCCAGCTGGCGGAGGAGGCGAGCCGCTTCACCCTCGTCCACTCCGAACTGCGCTCCGGCATCTCCACCATCCTCAAGTACGTCACCTGGATGATGGTCCCGACCGCGATCGGTCTGATCATCAGCCAGCTGATCGTGAAGGAGAACGACTTCAAGGACTCCGTCGCCCGCACGGTCGGCGGCATCGTCCCGATGGTCCCCGAGGGCCTCGTCCTCCTCACCTCCGTCGCCTTCGCCATCGGCGTGATCCGTCTCGGCCGCAAGCAGTGCCTGGTGCAGGAACTGCCGGCCATCGAGGGCCTCGCCCGCGTCGACACCGTCTGCCTGGACAAGACGGGCACGCTCACCGAGGGCGGCATGGACGTCACCGAACTGCGCCCCCTGGGCGGCGCGGACGAGGCGTACGTACGCCGCGTGCTGGGCGCCCTCGGCGGATCGGACCCCCGGCCGAACGCCTCGCTCCAGGCGATCATCGACGCCTGCCCGGACGGCGACGACTGGCGCTGCACCCAGGCGCTGCCCTTTTCCTCGGCCCGCAAGTACAGCGGCGCGGCCTTCGGCGAGAGCGACGGCGCGTCCAGCACCTGGCTGCTGGGCGCCCCCGACGTCCTGCTCCCCGACGACGACCCGGCCCTCACCGAGACCGAACGGCTGAACGAGGACGGGCTACGGGTCCTGCTGCTGGCCCGGGTGACCAGGGAACTGGACGACCCCGACGTCGCGACCGGCGCGCACCCCACCGCCCTCGTCGTCCTCGAACAGCGGCTGCGCCCGGACGCCGCCGACACCCTGCGCTACTTCGAGGAGCAGGACGTCCGGGCGAAGGTCATCTCCGGCGACAACGCGGTGTCAGTCGGCGCGGTCGCCGGAAAGCTCGGCCTGGCCGGCGAGGTGGTCGACGCCCGCCGGCTGCCCGCCGAGCACGCGGAGATGGCGACGGCCCTCGACTCGGGCACCGTCTTCGGCCGGGTGACCCCCCAGCAGAAGCGGGACATGGTCGGCGCGCTCCAGTCGCACGGCCACACGGTCGCGATGACCGGCGACGGGGTGAACGACGTCCTGGCGCTCAAGGACGCCGACATCGGGGTGGCGATGGGCTCGGGGTCGGAGGCGACGAAGGCGGTGGCCCAGATCGTCCTCCTGAACAACAGCTTCGCGACACTGCCGTCGGTGGTCGCGGAGGGCCGCCGGGTGATCGGCAACATCACCCGCGTGGCGACGCTCTTCCTGGTCAAGACGGTCTACTCGGTGCTGCTCGCCGTCCTGGTCGTCTGCTGGCAGGTGGAGTACCCCTTCCTCCCCCGCCATCTGACGCTGCTCTCCACCCTGACGATCGGCGTCCCGGCCTTCTTCCTCGCCCTCGCCCCCAACAAGGAACGGGCGAAACCCCACTTCGTCCGCCGGGTGATGCGCTACGCCATCCCGGGCGGCGTCCTGGCCGCCGTGGCGACCTTCGCCACCTATCTGCTCGCCCGCCACCACTACACGGGCGACGGCGCGCTGGAGGCGGAGACCAGCGCCGCCACCCTCACGCTCTTCCTGATCTCCATGTGGGTGCTGGCCATCATCGCCCGCCCCTACACCTGGTGGCGCCTCGGCCTGGTCGCCGCGATGGGCGCCTCCTTCCTGCTGGTCCTCGTCGTCCCCTGGCTCCAGGACTTCTTCGCGCTGCGCCTGGTCGGCACGACGATGCCGTGGACGGCGGTCGCCGTCGCGGCCGGGGCCGGGGCCGTCCTGGAGTTCCTGTGGCGGTGGGTGGACCGGCGCTTCCCCGCGTAGGGCCAGACGGGAAACCGGACCCGGCCGCCCGGCGTCCTCGCCTCTGACCGACCTCGTCGCGAAGGGGAGACGCGCCACATGAACCCGGATCAGCCGGTGGAGTTCCACGCCCCGTGCGGGCATCTGATCGCGGCCCCGGCCGATCGCGTCGGGCAGGACGTCCGCTGCCCCCACTGTCACCGGGTGACCCGGGTGCCCTCGCCCGACGTCCCCTACGCCTCGCCGGTGCCCGTCCCGGCCGGCACCGCCGAGCCGCCCGCGCTGACCGCCCTCTACGTGACCACGCTGATCGGGGGTCTCCTCGCCGCCGGGCTCGTCTACCTGGTCATGTTCGACGAGTTCTCCGAGTCCGAGCTGGTCTCGATCACCCCGCTGTGGTTCTTCCCGGTCGTCTTCGGCCTGTACGGCTTCGCCTCGCAGCGGCTGCTGCGCCACATCGCCACCGGCCGCGCGGGCACCCTCGGCGACGCGGCCCGGATCTCCATCGACGTGGCCGGCCACTGGGCGGCGCTGGTGCTCTTCCCGTTCCTGGTGCTGAGGTGGCGCAGTTCCCTGCTCGTGTCGCTGGCGGCCGCGCTCTTCTGGGCCGTCCTGCTGTGCCTGTTCTTCGCCCTGCTCTTCCCGGCGCTCTGACCGTGCGGCGAGGGGTGCCACGGCGGTGAGGGTGCCGGGGCCGACGACCGACCACGACACCCCTCACCAGAGCCACGCCTCCCGTACTACTTCACGTCGACGTAGTCGCCCGTCGCGTTGACCGGGGCCGTCGTGGTGACGCCGGCGTAGCTGAAGCGCCAGTAACCGTCGTACGTGGCGGTGCCGGTGGCCTTCACATTGCCGTAGGCGTCCGAGTAGACCGTCTTGACCGTGGTGTACGTGCTGGTGCCCGCCTTGCGGAACTGGAGCTTCACCGGCTGCTTGGCGAAGGCCTTGTAGGTGTGGCTCTGCCAGTCGGCGCGGGTGAGCTTGCCGGTCGCGGTGACGGTCCGGCCCTTGGTGACGGGCTCCGGCCCGGCGTTCACGGTCAGCTTCGCGAGGCGCTGGACGAGGGTGGAGGCCAGCCCGCCCTGCTCCTTGTAGCCGACCTTGCCGTAGTCGATCTGGCCGCCGGTGGGGTCCTGGCCGTTGAAGGCGATGGCGTCGGCGCCCGCCTTCCAGGTCCCGGCCTGCGAGTTGAGCAGGTCGCCCTCGCCCGGCCGGATCTCGATGGTGCCCGTACAGCTCTCGGTGGTCGTGGTGGTGACCTTGCAGGTGGCGAAGTCGTCGCCGAAGAGCTGCGGGGTGCTGTCGTCGCCGAAGGTGCCGTGGTAGAGGAAGGGTTCGGCGAAGAAGTCCCCGGCGGTGACCTTGACGTCCGACCCGTGCGTCAGCGTGAACGACACCGGGGTGCTGACGGTGCCGCCGACGCCGACCTTGACAGACTTGGCGATCTTGAAGTTCGAGAAGCTGACGTTCAGCGTGTACGGCGTACCGCTCGTCGCTGCCGCGTCGGCCGCCTGTGCGGCGGGCATCCCGAGGGCGGAACAGGCCAGGGCGCCGACAACGGCGGCCACAGTGGCTTTTGTGCGCATGTGTTCCCCAAGTGGAGAAGAGTTGATCGTGGGGCCAGTCGGCCCGCCTGATCTGAACATGCGTTCCCACCACATACGGGACTCTTCGTCCACTTCTTACGAAAGTCCGACTCCGGCCTTACGCAAAGAGCGCCGGCCCCGGGGCAACCCCGGGGCCGGCGCCCACACGTCCTACCGCCGCCCGCGGCCTACTTCACATCGACGGCGTCGGCCGCCGACGTCACGGCCGCCGTGGTCGAGGTGCCCGCGAAGACATAGCGGTACGTGCCGTCGACGGTCGCCTTGACGGTGGTCTTCAGGGCGCCCGTGGAGGACGACTTGACCGTCTTGACGTCCTTGTAGACGGACGTGCCCTTCTTCTTGAACTGGAGCTTCACGGCCTGACCGCCGTACGCCGGGAACTTGTTGGTCTCCCAGTTGGCGCGGGTCAGCTTGCTGGTGACCGTGAGGGTCTTGCCCTTCTTGACAGGCTCGGGGGCCGCGTTGGCGCCGGTGAGCCGCGCCTCGCGCTGCAGCTTGACGGTGCCGAGGCCGCCCTGCCAGGTCTCGCCCATGTCCGCGGAGTTCTCGTCGAACTGGATGGCCAGGCCGCCGGCCTTCCAGGTCTTGGCGTACGTGTTGACGAGTTCACCGTCGGCCGGCCTGATGTCGATGAGCGCCTTGCAGTCGGCGGTGGTCGCGGACGTGGCCGTGCAGGACGCCGCCTCGTCGCCGAAGAGCACCGGGTTGTTCAGTGTGTCTTCCACCGAGGCGGGCACCGACTTGAGGTAGAGGAAAGGCCCGTTGGCGAAGTCCCCGTCGGCGATGTCCACGTCCGCGGCGTGCGTGAGCTTGTAGGTGACCGACACCGAGCGCTTCTTGCTGGCGCCGACGACGATCGGCTTGCCGCCGTTCACCTTCATGCCGGAGAAGGAGACGTCGGGGCCCGCCGTCGCGTCGGCGGTGGTGGCCGCGCCGAACGCGGACGGCCCGGCGCCGGCGGTGACCGCCGCCCACTGCGGCGAGGTGGCGATGCCGTTCGACGAGTCGTCCGCGGCGTACACGGTCGGGGCGGCGAAGGCGGAGAGCGCGAGAACGCCGGAAACGGCGACCGCGGTGGTTCGGACACGCATGTGTTCCCCCGGTGGAAGGTGGGGCCCGACGATGATCGTCGTACGGGCCCCGGCGATGGCGGTTCTGTCGACCCGCGTGGTCTGTGCGGCAGGGGACGCGCCGGTGGGTCCGGCGCGTCCCCTGTCTCCCGCCGCGGACCACTGCCGGGCGGGAGGGTGAGCCAGGGGCTCGTCGCTTACTTCACGTCGATGGCGTCGCCGGCCGACGTCACGGCCGCCGTGCCGGAGCTGCCCGCGAAGACGTAGCGGTAGGAGCCGTCGGCGGTCGCCTTGACGGTGGTCTTCAGGGCGCCCGTGGAGGACGACTTGACCGTCTTGACGTCCTTGTACGCGGACGTGCCCGCCTTCTTGAACTGCAGCTTCGCGGCCTGACCGCCGTACGCCGGGAACTTCTCGGTGTCCCAGTTCGCGCGGGTCAGGCTGCTGGTGACCGTGATGGTCGCGCCCTTCTTGACCGGCTCCGGAGAGGCGTTCGCGCCGGCGAGCTTGGTCTGGCGCTGGATCTTGAAGGTCTTGGCCGGGTCCTTCTCGACGTAGTCGAAGTCCTTGGCCGCGGCGAGCGCCCAGACCTTCCAGGTGCCGGCCACGGAGTTGATCAGGTTCGCCTGCGTCTCGACGGTGAAGCTCGCCTTGCAGGAGGCCGTGGTCGCGTTGACCTTCTTGCAGGTGGCGAGGCTCTCGTCGTTGCCGTTGGCGACGGCACCGCTGTCCGCCGTGTCCAGGCTCGCGCCGTGGTACAGGACCACGGTGACGTCCTTCAGGCTGATGCCCGAGTTGTCCGAGGCGTTGAAGGAGACCGAGAAGGTCTTCTTGCCGACGCCGACGACGACCGGCTTACCGCCGTTGACCACGACGTTGGAGATCTTCGTGTCCCCGGCGGTCGGAGCGGCCTGCGCGGCCGGGGCGACGAAGGCGGTCAGGGCCAGGGCGCCGGTGACGGCACCCACGATGGCACGCTTGTGCAATGTGTTCCCCACGTTGAAGGGGACCCGCGGCGATGATGACGCACGAAGTGCTTGCACGCGGGGCCCGAGTGTCTGGAGAGCCGGGTGGCTCACCAGACCAGACTCGGGGCCCCTGGGAATGGTTGTACGAGTTGTGAACAACCTTTGCGAATGTTGCGCAGATCACATCGCGGAGGTTTGGTCAGTCGAACCAGCGGTCCCGGGCCAACTCCTCGGTCCTGGACGGGTCTTCGAGCAGCGCGGCCACCTCGAAGCGGCGGGGCCACTGGCCCGCCGCCCAGGCAAGGCCGGCCGCGACACCCTCCAGCGTGGCGGCGTGCAGCACGCCGTCCCGGGTGCGGCGCCAGTCCAACTCCACGCCGTCGACGACGAGTTCCTCGTGCTCGACGTACGACGCGGGGGTGGCCGGTCCGAGCAGGACGCGCACGGAGTCGGGCACCTCGTGTTCCGTGCCCTCCGAGTCGACCTCCCCGGTCACCGACTCACTCAGCCGCCGCACCTGGAACAGCTCGGCCAACTCGGCGGCCCGCGACGGCCGTACGGGAAGCAGCGGCACACCGGAGGTGAAGGGCAGCAGGTCGGGCGAGTCGACGACCATGGTGTCGGCCGCGTCCACGACGGTCACCTCACCGTCCACCACCGCGCGCAACTCGTCCGGCAGGGTGACCTGTTCGGGGTCGAGGTCGGCCAACGCGCCGTACAGGCCGTGCAGTTGCGCGGCGGTCACCGGCAGGTCCGGGTCGGCCAGGCGGTCCAGCAGCTCGGCGGCGCCGCCCGGCTCGTCCAGCAGCGCGGCCACCGAGGTGCGCACGCCCAGCGCCCGCAGGACCTGCTCGTCGTCGAAGCCGGTGGCGTCGGCCTCGTCGTACAGACCGCGCAGCAGCGGGTCGCCGCCGGCCGCGAGCAGGCCCGCCGGGCGACGGCCGTCGAGGACGGGGTTACCGCGCAGCCACCAGGCGGTGTAGGGGCGGACGGTCTCGTGCGTTCCGTCCGGGAGCAGGATGCGCACCGGCTGCACCAGCGCGTCGCGCAGCGGCGGGCGGGCCAGCAGCGCGAGCGCCTCCGGCCAGCGGTCCTCGTCGACGAGGTCCAGGTCCCGCACGGCCACGAGCTCCGTCGCGACCGGCGGCACCGGACTGTCCGGGAACCGGTCGAGGATGTCCTCCGCCCACACGTCCACCGCGTCCAGCAGCCCGGCGTCGTCGGGCTCGGCGAAGTCCCCGTCGCGCGGCTCCAGTTCGTCGGGGTCGAGGACGACGTCGGTGGCACGGACCAGGGCGAAGTTCGCCAGAACTCCACAGGCCGCCAAGGGCTGTTCGCCCCAGCGCTCGGCCAGTTCGGCGTCGACGAAGGCGAGTTCGTCCTCGCGCATGACCTGGGCGAACGGGCTGCCGGGCAGGACCAGCTCACCGGCGGGGGCCGGCTCGCCGTCCTCGTCGGTCAGGGCGAGGGCACCGAGCCAGGGTTCGTCGCCGGGTTCCAGACCCGCGTCACGGACCAGGGCGAGGACGAGGTCGGCCAGCTCGTCGGCGTCCGGCCGGCCGTCCTCCTCGTCCCAGACCCCGCCGTCGTCGTCCAGGGAGGCGGCCACGGCGGCCCGTACCTGCGGGGTGGTGAGCACGGCACGCGGGGTCGCCGGCAGCGCGCCCAGCTTCTCCAGGAGCGGATGCGCGGCGTCCGGGTGCGCCACCTTCAGCCCGAGACGGGCGAGGGTGTCGGGACGCGCCGCCTGCGGGCCGTCGGGGGACGGCAGGAGGATCTGCCGGGGCCCGATGGTGGTCCGTCCGTCCGCCAGCGGCACCGGCAGACCGGACAGCCGGTCCGGATCGACCCCGGCGAGGCTGTCGTACAGCCGCCGCCACCAGTCGGGGGCCTTCTCCAGCCCCGCGAGCCGGTCGATCGCGTCCCCCAGCGGCAGGCGCGCGACACCCAGCGTCCGCAACTCCGCGCGCCGTTCGAGCCCGGCGGGCAGCAGGCTGGGCAGGACGTCCGCGAGCACCTCGACGGTCTCCGCGCCGGCCCCCTCCACGACCTCGGCGTCACGCGGACGCAGCGCGGCGGACAACTCGTCCAGCTCGTCGTCGGGTTCGGGCATCACGGCACGCGGCAGGAACGCGGTCCGCGGCAGCCGCTCCAGGATCGCCTGCCGCAGCGCCCCGTCCAGCTCGCCCTTGCCCAGCGGGCCGGGCACGAGGTCGATGACGCCCTCGCCCACCGGCTCCCAGGCGGCGAGGAGCGCGGCGTACGCGTCCGCCGCGCGCTGCACGAGGAAGTCGGTGAGCGGCCCGGGCGCGGCGTGCCGCCGGGTCGTGTCGAGCGGGAAGGAGGCGATGAGCAGCGCGGGGACCCCGAGGGCCTCGTCGCTGGGGGTGGGCGCGTGCACGACGGGGCTGGTGCGCGGGCGGACCGGCGCGCCGTCGGGAGCGGTCGGCACCGCCCAGGTGACGGACCAGTGCGGCCGCAGCCGCTCCTCGACGGGCCGGTCGGCGAGCAGCGTGGCCTCGATCGCCCCGTGCTCGGCGACGGTGCGCCAGCGCGTGACCCCGTCCCGCGAGTCCTCCACGACGACGTACGCCCCCTCCACGCGCCGTCGCAGCGTCCGCGCCTCGTCGGCGCCGACCTCGATGACGACCTCGTCGAGGCCGGGCAGGGCCAGCAGCAGGGCGTCGTCGACGGCGTGCAGCAGCCGCTCGGCGAGATCGGCGGCGGCGGTGTCGCGCAGCGGCAGGATCACGACGGTGTCGTACGACTCCGGAGCGGACCCCTCGGCCGCGAACGGCAGCCGCAGCAGCGGCACATGACCGTCCCGGCGGCGGATCTCGTCGCCCAGTCCCGGGCTGTGCCGGGCGGTGTCGGCGGCGAGCAGCCGGGCCTCGGCGAGCGAGAAGCGGATACCGCCGTGCCGCCCGACGACGGCGGGCTCGTCGGTGACGGCGAGGACAGCGGCGAAGCCGACACCGAACCGGCCCACCGCGCCCTCGTGGCCGCCGGCCGGGGTGTCGCGCTTCGCGGACGCGCGGAGCGTGGACAGCGACTCCACACCACCCGCGTCCAACGGGGCGCCCGTGTTGGCGGCGGCGAGGACACCGTCCCGGAGGGTCAGCCGCAGCCGCCCGGGGACCTTCGCCCTGGCCGCCGCGTCTGCGGCGTTCTGCGCCAGTTCCACGACGAGGCGGTCCCGGTACCCGCCGAGGACGAGGTCCTCCTCGGCGTTGGCGTCCTCGCGGAACCGGGCGGGACTGGTCGCCCAGGCGTCCAGCACGCCCCGCCGCAGTCGCGCCGTCCCGAACGGGTCCGCACCCTCGGCTGCCGGCCGCACGAACTTGCTCACGGTTCACTTCTCCCTGTCGCCTGGTGACCACGAAGGTACCGGGTCGCTGCGCCGGCTTGGCCGTGTGTCCAGGGGGGTGGGGGGTAGCTGGTATGTCCGAGGGTGCGGGTGGTTCGTGGTTGCGCGCGCAGTTCCCCGCGCCCCTGCAAAGCAGGGGCTGCGCCCCGTACTTTTCAGGCCCGCAGAACCGTGAGCTTTCAGGCCCGCGGGGCCCGCGCTTCCAGGCCCGCGGGGGCCTGATGCTTTTAGGGGCGCGGGGAACTGCGCGAGAAGCCCCACCGGAGCCGCACCCGCCGACGAACCCGCACCCCCGAGCTCTCAGGCGAACCCAATCACTGAACCGGCGACCCTACGAATGCCCCAGATCCGCCTCGGACTCGGCCTCCTCGGACACCGGCACCGACCCGGAATCCGGCGCCGGCCGCAGCGGGAAGGGATCCACCCGCGTCTCGTCGAGCCGCGGCGGAGCCGGCCGCGGCGGCTTCGGCATGACCGCCGCCTCCGAGTGCCCCCCGCACCCGTACGTCAGGGACACCATCCGCCCGTCCGCCGGCGCGAACTCGTTCGCGCACACGCCGAAGGCCTGCCCGAGCGACCCCCCGATCGGCACGAGGAATCCACAGCTCACACACGAGGCGGGCGCGGCCTGGGCCATCGCGGTCTTGGCCCCGAAGCCCTCCTCCCACCGGTCCGCCGCCGTGTGCAGCCCGTACCGGGACAGGACGCGCGCCCGGCGCATCCCCAGCTCCTCGGCGACCGCGGCGATCGACCCACGGCTCGGCGCGAGCGGCAGATTCGCCGGCACCCCGCCGGTGACCTCGGCGTCCTCCGCCTCCACCAGCTCGGCCATGTCGTGCGAGACCGGCGAGTTGGGCAGCGGCTCGTCCTCGCCGGAGTACCCGGGCTCCAGCCGGAGATCCTCGGCATCGGTCGGCAGCAGGTCGCCGGGGCCCATGTCGCCGGGCCGCAGCCGCTCGCTCCACGGCACCCACTCCGGCGCGAGCAGCGCGTCCGGGCCGGGCAGCAGCACGACCTCGTCCAGCGTCACGAACTTCGCGCGGGAGGCGCGGGCGACGGTGACGGCCCAGCGCCAGCCGCGGTAGCCCATCTCCTTGCACTCGAAGAAGTGCGTCACGACCCGGTCGCCCTCGGAGACGAGGCCCGCGTGTTCGCCCACCACACCGGGGGCGGCGGCCTCCTCGGCTGCGGAGCGGGCGAGGTCGACGGCCTCGGCGCACAGGCGGTCGGGGGTGCGGCTTCGCGTTGTCGCTGCGCTCACAGGTATCGCTTCTCTCCTACGCCGTCTCACGAGTGCGCCTCCCTCGGCGGGGGGTGCGGACGGAGCGGACCAGGGGGCCGCGTCGACGTCCGCGCCCGATCGCACTCGGGCGCACCTATGTCATCCATTCTGCGGGATGAACGAGAGGCGCGCGGCCGAGAACAACCGCCGCAGGCGCGCTATGCACGCTACCTTCTCCCGGGCTCCACGCCCACACCGACGTACGGTTCCGCTCCGCTGGGGTTGGGCCGGGGTTGGCTTGAACGGGGTGCCTATGAGCTCGGGGGCGCGGGTTGTCGGGCGTCTGCGGGCCCGGTGGGGCGTCTCGCGCAGTTCCCCGCGCCCCTAAAAGATCCAGGCCCTGCGGGCCTGAAAGACCACGGCCCCGGCAGGCCCGAAAGGCGAGGGGGGCGGGTCGAAAAGCACGGGGCGCAGCCCCGGCTTTTCAGGGGCGCGGGGAACTGCGCGAGAAGCCCCACGCACCCGCACCCGCCGACGAACCAGGCACCCCCACCCCCGACGCGCCCCCGACACCTCCCACGGCCATACGAGCGGTAACCGCACTACGCCCCGCCATCTCGGGGCACTATGACGAGGTGACCGGCGCCGAGCGGAGCGGAGCGCGCGGATCGGGTCGGATGACCGGCGTGGTCCGCTCGGTGGGCCGCGCCCTGCACCTCCCGTTCACCGGCCCCGCCCGAGGCATCCGCAAGGCCACCCACGCCCACGGCGCCGGCGAGTCCGGCCTCGGCAAACTCATCGAACTCCACGGAGTGAACGGCGCCGGCGACGTGATGATCACCGTCTCCCTCGCCTCCACCGTCTTCTTCTCCGTCCCCACCGACGAGGCCCGCGGCCGCGTCGCGCTCTACCTCGCCATCACCCTCGCCCCCTTCGCCCTCCTCGCCCCCGTCGTCGGCCCCCTCCTGGACCGTCTCCCGCACGGCCGCCGCGCCGCCATGGCCGGCGCCATGCTGACCAGGGCGTTCCTCGCCCTGATCCTGGTCGGCGCCGTCGAGACCGGCCGGATCGAGATGTACCCCGCCGCCCTGGGCGTCCTCGTCGCGTCCAAGGCGTACGGCGTCGTCAGAAGCGCGGTCGTCCCCCGCCTCCTGCCACCCCGGTTCTCCCTGGTGAAGGCCAACTCCCGGGTCACCCTCTGCGGTCTGCTCGCCACCGGCGTCGCCGCGCCCATCGGCGCCGGACTCCAGGCCCTCGGCCCCCGCTGGCCGCTCTACGGCGCCTTCCTGATCTTCGTGGCGGGTACGTTCCTCTCCTTCACGCTGCCCGCGAAGGTCGACTCGGCGAAGGGCGAGGACCGGGCCCTGCTCGCGGCGGACGCCGAGCATCTGCACGGCCCGCACCGCAGCAGCACCCTCAAACGGCCGGGCCTGCGGACGGTCGGCCCGGCGGTCACCCACGCGCTCGGCGCCAACGCCGCCCTGCGCGGCCTCTCCGGCTTCCTGATCTTCTACCTGGCGTTCCTGCTGCGCATCCACCCGCTGCACGGGCAGAGCGCGGCCCTGTCGCTGGGCATGGTGGCCGTCGCCGCCGGCACCGGAAACGCGCTGGGCACCGCCGTCGGCGCCTGGGTGAAGCAGCGCTCGCCGGAGCGGATCATCGTGACCGTCGTCGCCGTGGAACTCGCCGTGGCGATCATGGCGGCGCTGTTCTTCGGCACGTTCTTCATCGCCGCGCTCGCCGCCGTCGCCGGGTTCTCGCAGGCCCTGTCCAAGCTGTCGCTGGACGCCCTGATCCAGCGGGACGTCCCCGAACTCGTGCGGACCTCCGCCTTCGCCCGCTCCGAGACCCTGCTCCAGATGGCCTGGGTGGTCGGCGGCGCCATCGGTATCGCCCTGCCGCTCAACGGCACCCTGGGGATGGCCGTGGCCGCCGCGATCGTCGCCGCCGGCTGGCTCACCACGGTCCGCGGACTGCTTTCCTCCGCCCGGCACGGCGGTGCGCCCCGCGCCCGGATCGCCTGACCGTGCGCCCGGCCGATCCGGCACGCCGTACCCCACGTAGGGGCACGCCTGGACGGGCCAGATAGCCTTCGCCCATGACCTTCCAGCCCCGCGGCGGAGCCGCTCGTCGACACAGCCGTCGCGCCGCAGCCACTCTCGGCGCTGTCTCCGCCGGACTTCTCGTCCTGTCGGCCTGCGACGAGCCGACGCCGATGGCCACCGTCACGATCGGTACCGACTCGATCAGCTCCGAGGCCGCGTGCTACCGGACCCTCACCGCCGAGCAGGCCGTGGAGTGCGCGCAGGAGAAGCCCTCCAAGTCCGTCGAGCTGCCCGATGACGAGACCCTTCGCATCGGCGTCGACCCGGAGGTCGCGGACGCGGGTTGGACCCTGTGGATCGACGGGCGGCCGGTCGTCAACGAGACGTTCGACAAGACGTACAAGGCGTTCCCCAACCCCGGCCTCTTCGCGACCCAGCCCGGGCAGACCGCCCCGAAGTCGCTGACCATCAGCGTCGTCCAGCAGAACGCCGAGGGCTCCAAGATCGAGGGCGTGTGGAACTTCAAGCTGGAGAACCCGGACGCCTGATCCACCGCCGACACCCATGCGCATCCTCGTAGCCACCGCCGTCCCGGCCGAACGGGACGCGGTGGCACGAGCGCTTCCGGGCCCGGCGACCGAGACCCGCCTCCCGGCCGGCACCCTGCACCGCCACCGCGTCACGGCCCACGGACCGGACACGCCCCCGACCGAGGGCACCCTCGCCACCGGCCCGGAGTACGACCTCCTCGCCGCCGGGGTGGGCCCCGCGCTCGCCGCCGCCTCCACCGCCGGCGCGCTGACCGCCGCCGTGCTGGAGGGCAGGCCGTACGGGCTGGTCGTCTCCGCCGGGATCGCGGGCGGGTTCCTGCCCGATGCCCCGCTCGGCTCGCTCGTCCTCGCCGACGAGATCACCGCCGCCGATCTCGGCGCCGAGACACCGGACGGCTTCCTCCCGGTCACCGACCTGGGCTTCGGTACCGTCACCCACCGCCCCCCGCGGGACCTCGTACGCGCCGCCGCGACCGCCACCGGCGCCCGTACCGGCACCGTGCTCACCGTCTCCACGGTCACCGGCAGCGCCGAACGCGCGGCCACCCTGCGCGCCCGCCACCCCCACGCGCTGGCCGAGGCGATGGAGGGCTTCGGGGTCGCCGAGGCCGCCGCCGCGCACACCACGCCCGTCCTGGAACTGCGGGCCGTCTCCAACCCCGTGGGCCCGCGCGACCGCGCCGCCTGGCGGGTCGGCGACGCCCTGACCGCGCTCACCACGGCCTTCGGGAAGCTGACGCCCGTACTGGAGAGTTGGGACCCATATGAGCCCTGATACGAGCATGAGCCCTGACACGAGCGCCGCGAGCGCCCCCGACCCGGCCATGAGCGCCCCCGAGGCGGCCGGCGGCGCGCTGCGGATGGCGTACTCCCCCTGTCCCAACGACACCTTCGTCTTCGACGCCTGGGCGCACGGCCGGATCCCGGGCGCGCCCGCGCTCGACGTGACGTTCGCGGACATCGACATCACCAACGGGATGGCCGAACGCGGCGACCTCGACGTACTGAAGGTGTCGTACGCCGTCCTGCCGTACGTCCTCGACGAGTACGCGCTGCTGCCGTGCGGCGGGGCGCTCGGGCGGGGCTGCGGTCCGCTGGTGCTGACGCGGGAGCCGGGCGCGGACCTCACCGGCCGTACGGTGGCCGTGCCGAGCGAGCGCTCGACCGCCTATCTGCTCTTCCGTCTCTGGGCGGCGGACACCCTGCCCGGCGGGGTCGGCGGGATCGTGGTGATGCCGTTCCACGAGATCATGCCGGCCGTGCGGGACGGGAAGGTCGACGCCGGACTCGTCATCCACGAGGCCCGCTTCACGTACCAGAACTACGGCCTCCACAAGCTCGCCGACATGGGCGAACACTGGGAGGACACGACGGGGCTGCCGATCCCGCTCGGCGCGATCATCGCGAAGCGCTCACTGGGGCGTCAGACCCTGACGACGCTCGCGGACACGATCCGGGCCTCCGTCCGCGCGGCCTGGGACGACCCCGAGGCCTCCCGCCCGTACGTCCTGGCACACTCCCAGGAGATGGATCCGGCCGTCGCCGACCAGCACATCGGGCTGTACGTCAACGAGTTCACCGCCGACCTCGGCGAGGACGGCTATGCGGCGGTCAGGGGGCTGCTCACCCGCGCTGCGGCCGAGGGACTGCTGCCGCCCCTCGGCCCAGGCGCGCTCGAATTCCCTTGAGAGGGACGGGAGTCCGCGGGATCACACGTCCAACTGGTCGGCCACGGCGCGCAGCAGACCCGCGATCTTCTTGCCGGCGGCACGGTCGGGATAGCGGCCCCGCTCCAGCATCGGCGTGATGTTCTCCAGCAGTGTGGTCAGGTCCTGCACGATCGAGGCCAGCTCGTCGGGCTTCTTGCGCTGGGCGGCGGCGACCGAGGGCGCGGGCTCCAGGATCGTCACGGAAAGCGCCTGGTCACCGCGCTGACCGGCGACGACGCCGAACTCGACCTTCTGGCCCGGCTTCAAGGTGTCGACACCGGCGGGCAGTACGGAGGAGTGGACGAAGACGTCACCGCCGTCGTCGCGGGAGAGAAAGCCGAAGCCCTTCTCACTGTTGAACCATTTGACCTTGCCGGTAGGCACGTCTGTCCTCGTCCTCGTACTCGTCGGAAACTGCGTCTGAAAGGTGTTCGAAGGTGTTCTGAGTGTGCTTCGAGTGTGTTCTGAACGTGTTCTCGGTGTGCGCAAACTGCTCTGGACAGCACTACAGCGGGTCGTCGGACCCGCCGGTCCCCAGCCTATTGGTCCGGGGGCGGGTGACAAGACGTCGGCCGACTGTTCCCTCGCGCTGGGAACTACCCTGGTCGGGTGCGTGACAAAACCCAACCGAATTCCGCCGAACCCGGTGACCGACTGATCCGTGTCGGCGGCATCGTCTTCATCATCGGCGCCGTGGCCACACTCGTCACCGTGGCCCCGCTCCTCCTCGGAACGACGCCGTTCCCCACCTACATGTTCGTTCTGAGCATGCTCATGGGGGTCGGATTCCTCATCGCCGGCGCGGGAGTCCTCCAGTCCGTCGCGGCGGGGCGCCGAAAGGCCCGCGAGGCGCGCTTCTAGCGAAGGGCCCCGCAGGGCACGTTTCTAGCCTCGGTGCGCGGCGAGCCACGCGGGGAAGGCCGTGAGGTCCGCGAGGACGACGTCGGCGCCCGCCTCGCGCAGCTCGCGCTCGTCGCAGGGGCCGGTGGCGACGGCGACCGAGTACGCCTCGGCCGTGCGCGCGCCCCGTACGTCGCCGGTGTGGTCGCCGACGTACACGCTCGCGCCGTACTCCCGCAGCGCGTCCGCCTTGGCCTCCGCCCACAGGTCGCCGACCAGCACGTCGGGCTCGATGCCGAGGTGCTCCAGGTGCAGCTTCGCGTTCGGCTCGTACTTGGCGGTGACCACGATCGCCCGGCCCTCGGCGGCCCGGACCGCCGCGATCGCCTCCGGCGCGCCGGGCATCGCGGGGGTCGCGGCGATCGCGATCGACGGGTACATCGCCCGGTAGAGGTCGGCCATGGCCGGGATCTCGGCGGCCGGGAACCAGTGCGCCAGCTCGTCCGCGAGGGGTGGTCCCAGCCGGGTGATCGCGAGATCGGCGTCTATGTACGCCCCCGTCCGCGCGGCCAGCGCCACGTAACAGGCGTGGATCCCCGGCCGCGAGTCGATCAACGTCATATCGAGATCGAACCCGACGGTCAGCATGCGAGAACTCATGCGGTCCATTGTGGGGGCGGGGTGGGGTGGGGTGGGGTGGGGTGCGTGGTTGGGTGCGGGTCCGGTGGGGCTTCTCGCGCAGTTCCCCGCGCCCCTGAAAAGCAGGGGCTGCGCCCCCTGCTTTTCAGGCCCGCAGGGCCTGGGCTTTCAGGGGCGCGGGGAACTGCGCGAGCAACCCCCACCCACCCGCACCCGCCCACGAAACCTCACCGAGGCCGCTGCGACCGCCAGAACAGATAGAGCGCGGACGACACGGCCGCGACCCGCAGCACCCACGGCCACGTCTCCGCCAACGCCCCGCTCATCTGCCCCTGGGCGATCGGATCCCCCCAGCGCCCGTCACCGCGTCCCCACAGCCACACCACACCCCCGGCGGCCACGACACCGGGAACCCCCATCACCGCCCACTTCGACTCCGAGGGCGTCAGCCTCCGCGAGAGGTAGGCGATCAACCACCCCAGCCCCAGCGGCACCAGACTCCCCATCACCGCCCCCGCGACCAACAGCACGGCCGCCAGCAACAGCAGCGGATTGCTCCACCCCGCACCCGCGGAACGCAACCGGGGCAACGGCACCCGCCGCCGAGCCGGGGCCCGAACCGCGGCCCCCTCCTCCGCCTCACCCGCCGAAGCCGCCGAAGCCGCCGAAGCCGCCGCCCCCTTCTCGACGACCGCCCCGCGCTCCCCGCCCTTCGCCCGCACCCCGGCCTCGTCCGCGTCCGCCTTCACCGGAGGCGGCTTCAGCAGCTCGGGGATCTCCACGCCTCCGACGAACCCCGGTACGGAGTCACCGAGTCCGAACCCGATGTCGCCGCCGGGCCCCCCGCCCCCACCGACCCGCCACCAGTCGGGCTGGGCGTCCCCCTCCCCCAGCTCGTGCAGCGGAGCGAGATGCGGTGGAGCGGCGCCCCCGGCCACCGGCGGTGGCACGGCATCGGAGGAACGCGGTCGCGGCACGACCCGCCGCAGCCCCCTGGACAGCCCCTTGGTCCGCTCCCCGGTGTCCCCGGTGTCCTGGTCGGCCGCGTCCCCGCCGGTCACCCGCTGCACGGGCACGGCGGCGGCCGGCGGTTCCGGTACGTCACCGGGCGCGCCCGCCGCCTCGACGATCTCGTCCGGCGTACCCAGGCGGGCGATGATGCGGCGCACGGCGGCCGGGCTGTCGACCGGCGCCTTCGCCCGCCGCCGGTCGATCTCGTCCCGCAGCCCCGACACCAGCCGCATCCGCGTCGACGACGGCAACTGCCGCTGCTGGGCCAGGTCACCGACCCGGCTCAGATACTCGTAGACGACCTGGTCGCTCTCAATCCCCACGAAGCCCCTCCGGGGTTGGCGCGCGTACTTCCTCCCGACGGTATCGCTTCCGGGGAGGGCCCTCGGGCCCGCAGACAAGCAAGGGGCGCAGCCCCTGCTCGTCAGGGGCGCGGGGCTGTGTCGATATGCGGCTCCGCCGCGCGGGCGCGAGCAACCCCCACCGACCCGCACCCGCCGACGAAACATGCGCCCCGAGCCATCAGGCGCCCCCAGCCGTGCGGCACCCCAAGCCAAGAGGCGCCCCCGCCCGACGCAGCCGCTACCGTTGGCCGGATGAGCACCGAGGAGCAGTTCCCCACGGAGGCGGCGCCCGCCGGTGGCGCCCCCCGTTCGCTGGCGGAAGCCCTGCGCGGGCGGGACGACCGCTCGCTCGCCGTGCTGCTCCGGGCGCGTCCGGACCTCATCACGCCCGTGCCCACCGACCTGACCCAGCTGGCGACCCGCGCCGGTACCCGCGCGTCGGTCGTCCGGGCCCTGGAGCGGCTGGACCGGTTCGCTCTCCAGACCGCCCAGGCCCTGGCCGTGGCGGCGGACCCGGCGTCGTACGACGAACTGGCCTCCCTGCTGGCCGGTGACGACGCGGACCCCGCCGTCACCGCCGCGCTGCCCCACGCCCTCGGCGCCCTGCGCGACCAGGCCCTCGTGTGGGGCCCCGAGCACCGGCTGCGTCTGGTCCGCACGGCCCGTGAGCTGCTCGCGCCCTCGCCGCAGCACCCCTCCCCCACCGGCCTCGGCCCGACCGTCGCGGAGGCCACGGCGGGCATGTCGCCGGGGCGGGTCCAGGAGATCGTGGCGGCGGTCGGCCTGGCGAGCACCCATGACTCGGTCTCGGCGGTCACCTCCCTCGCGGCGCTCTTCACCGACCGCCGCCGGATGGCCGCGCTCCTCGCCACCGCGCCCGCGGAGTCCCTCGACGTCCTGACCCGGCTGGTGTGGGGGCCGCCGTACGGCCAGGTGACCGCCAACCCTGCGCCGCATCTGCGCTGGCTGCTGGACCGGGGGCTGCTCCTGCCGACCGCCCCCGGCACCGTCGTCATCCCCCGCGAGGTCGCCCTGCATCTGCGGTCGGGCCGGGCGCACCGGGACGTCCAGCCGGTGCCGCCGCCCGTCGAGGCGTCGGGCACGCACCGTCCACAGGTGGTGGACGCGACGGCGGCCGGGCAGGCGTACACCGCGCTGGCGACCGTGGAGGAGCTGCTGAAGGACTGGGACGAGGGCGGTCCCGGTGTCCTGCGCGCCGGCGGGCTCAGCGTGCGGGACCTGAAACGGACGGCGGTGGCCCTCGACCTGCCCGAGCCGGTCGCCGCCTTCTGGGTCGAACTCGCCTACGCCGCCGGGCTGTTGGCCTCCGACGGCGAGGCCGACGAGCGGTACGCCGCGACACCCGCGTACGACGAGTGGCTGGAGCTGCCCCCCGCCGACCGCTGGACACGGCTCGCCACGGCCTGGCTGACGGCGACCCGTACGCCGGGCGTGATCGGGGAGCGGGACGCCAAGGACCGTACGCTGTCGGCGCTCGGCCCGGGGCTGGACCGGTCGGCCGCGCCCGAGGTGCGCCACCGGGTCCTCGCCCTGCTCGCCGCGCTCCCCGAGGGCACCTCGGCCACCCCCGACTCCGTCCTGGCCCGCCTCCACTGGGAGCGCCCCACGCGCGGCGGCCAGCACCCCCACCAGGCCCCGGCGCAGTCCTCGCCGGCGCAACAGCCCCCGCAGTCCCAGGCATCGCAAGCAGCGCCGGCCTCCCCGGCGTCCCAGCAACCGGCCGCCCGGTCGCGGCAGGGCGAGGATCTGCGGGCCCGGATCGCCCGGTGGACCCTGTCCGAGGCGGAGTCGCTCGGGATCACCGGGCGCGGCGCGCTGTCCTCGCACGGCCGCGCGCTCCTCGGGCTCCCCGACGGGGCCCACGCCCCGGCCGAACTGCCGGAGACCCCTGGCGACAAGCTGCCGGCCCACCACGTGCCCCTGCCGCACCCTCCCGCGTCCGCCCCCGCCCCCGACGCCGTCGCCGAGCGGGCCGCGGCGGCGGCCCGGGCCGCCCGGCTGCTCGCGCCGCTGCTTCCCGAGCCGCTGGACCACGTCCTGCTCCAGGCGGACCTGACGGCCGTCGCGCCCGGCCCGCTGAAGCGTCCGCTGGCGGACATGCTGGGGGTGCTGGCGGACGTGGAGTCGAAGGGTGGCGCGACGGTGTACCGGTTCACGCCGGGGTCCGTACGCCGGGCCCTCGACGCGGGCCGCAGCGCCTCCGACCTGCACGACTTCCTGACCGCGCACTCCCGTACGCCGGTCCCGCAGCCGCTCGCGTATCTGATCGACGACGTGGCCCGGCGCCATGGTCATCTACGGATCGGCGCGGCGTCGGCGTACGTCCGCTGCGACGACGACGCGATGCTCAGCGAGATCCTCGCCGACAAGCGCTCGCAGGGGCTCGGGCTGCGGAGACTCGCGCCGACCGTCCTCGCCGCGCAGACCGACCCGGCGGCGCTCCTCGACGGGCTGCGGGCGATGGGGTACGCGCCGGCTGCCGAGTCGGCGGAGGGCGATGTGCTGATCACCCGGGCGCACGCCCGCCGCACCCCGCCCCGTACGGCCCCGGAGCCGGTCCCGGACGGTCCCCCGGCCCCGGACGACACCCTGCTGGGCGCCGCGATCCGCGCCATCCGCGCCGGTGACCTCGCCTCCACCACGCCCCGCCGGCCGTCCGGCGGTCCGGCCGCCGCGCCGGGTGCGCTGCCCCGTACCGGCTCCGCCGAGACCCTGGCGACGATGCAGGCCGCCGTCCTCACCGGCGAGGCCCTCTGGATCGGCTACGTCAACGCCGAGGGCTCCGCGAGCCAGCGGGTCATCGCCCCGGTCCGCGTCGAGGGCGGCTTCGTGACGGCGTACGACCACACGGCGGACGAGGTCCGCACCTTCCCGCTCCACCGGATCACGGGCGTCGCGGAACTGGCGGACGACTCGACCTGACCCACCGGGTCCGGGCGACGCCGTTGATCAAACCGCCTCCCGGAGATCAAGCCGCCTCCCGGAGATCACCCGTTCGGGCGTATGTCGGCTTTCATGCAGGCCACGCCCCGTTTTCCCCCGCACGGGCGAGCGCGGGCCCTCCGGCGCATCGACTCCCCTGACGCGGGGCAGCCACCCTGTGTCCGATCGAGATCGACCCCTGCGCTCGAAAGGCTCCCCGTACGCATGCGCCCTCTCTCCGCACTGCTCTCCGCAGCCGCCGTCGCCACCGTCGCCGTCGTCCTGGTGAGCGCCCTCGCCACCCCGGCCGCCGCGAACCCGCCCCTGCCCCTCCCCGAACTCGGCACCCTCGTGGGCGAGGGCATCGGCGTGGAGGGCCCCCTGATCCAGAACGTCAGCCTGTTGAAGTAGCCCTGCGCAGGCGGTAGCTGTCGCCTTCGAGGTGGACGGTCTCGGCGTGGTGCGCGAGACGGTCGGTCATCGCCGGGGCGACCCCGCCGAAGATCTCCTCCCAGCGGTCGAGCGGGCGGTCGCTGGTCACGATCAGCGAGGCCCGCTCGTAGCGGTGCGCGATCAGCCGGAAGAGGAGCCGGGCGGCGTCCGTGTCGAAGGGGAGGTAGCCGACCTCGTCGACGATCAGCAGGGGGCAGGCGTCGAGCGCGGACAGTTCCTCGGCGAGCCTGCCCTCGTCCCGTGCCCCGGCCAGCCGTGCGGCCCACTCCGACGCCGTCGCGAAGAGCACCCGGTGTCCGGCCTGGCAGGCCCGTACGCCGAGCCCGATCGCCAGATGCGTCTTGCCGGTGCCGGGGGCGCCGACGAACACCACGTTCCGCCCGGTGCCGACGAAGTCCAGCGTGGTCAGCCGGGCCAGCAGCCGGCGGTCGAACGCGCGCGGGTGCCCCTCGTCGAACTCCTCCAGCAGCTTCCGCGCCGGGAACCCGGCCGCCCGCACCCGCGCCTCGCCCCCGGCCCCGGCTGCCGTGTCGGCCCCGGCTCCGACTCCGCCGACGACTCCGGTCGCGGTCATGTGCGGCGCCCGCCGGGCCTCGTACGGCACCAGCCGTGTCCCGCCCCGGGTGAAGCGGGTCTCCCGCCTCTCGCGGCCGTCGAGCCGCTCGTGGTTCTCGTACGACGTGGCCTGGGCCGGGATCGGCAGCGGCGGCGGCCGGAGCGTCGCGGGGGCCGGCGTCGGCTCGCCGTGGTCCGTCGGCCGGTCCGGCCCGCGCGTGCCCTGCGGCGGCTTCGGGGCGGGGGACGGGCCGTGGTGGGAGCCGTGGCCCTTGTCCTCGCGCAGCATCGGCCCCGACATGTACGCCAGCAGCACCGCCGAGGCGATGAAGGCCATGTGGATCACCGTGCCCCACAGCAGCGCGTGGTGGGAGGTGTGGTGGACGTCCACGAACATCTGGAGCAGATGCACGGAGGAGATGCCCACGATGGCGGTGGCGAGCTTGACCTTCAGTACGTTGGAGTTGACGTGCGAGAGCCATTCGGGCTGGTCGCGGTGGCCCTGGAGACCGATGCGGGAGACGAAGGTCTCATAGCCCCCGACGATCGTCATGATCAGCAGATTGGCGATCATGACGACGTCGACCAGTTTGAGCACCGCGAGCATCACATAGGTCTCGGTGGCGCTGCCGCTCACGCACCGGACGATTAACGTCCACAGCTCGTTGAAGAACTTGTAGACGTACACCCCCTGTGCCGCCACCAGACCGAAGTACAGCGGCGCCTGGAGCCAGCGCGTAGCGAACAGGGCGTAGCCGAGCGTGGTGCCCTGCGGGGAGACGGACGGGGTGACCGGGTCGGCGCCGTCGGCCGGGGTGGGTGGGTGCACGGTTCGCATTCTTCGGAACCGTTGCCGCAAATCTGAATTCCAGCCACTCATCGGAATGAATAGACATCCAATAGGACTGGAGGCCTGTCAGGGGGAACGATCAGGCACACTGGACGTTTGGCCGAATCGAAAGGTGTCGCGCGTGAACGGTCCCCTCATCGTCCAGTCCGACAAGACACTGCTCCTGGAAGTCGACCACGAGCAGGCGGACGAGTGCCGTCGGGCCATCGCGCCCTTCGCCGAGCTGGAGCGGGCGCCGGAGCACATCCACACCTACCGGGTGACGCCGCTCGGGCTGTGGAACGCGCGGGCCGCCGGGCACGACGCCGAGCAGGTCGTGGACGCGCTGGTGCAGTACAGCCGCTACCCGGTGCCGCACGCGCTGCTGGTGGACGTCGCCGAGACGATGGACCGCTACGGCCGCCTCACCCTCTCCAAGCACCCGACGCACGGTCTCGTCCTGACCACCACCGACCGGCCGGTGCTGGAGGAGATCCTGCGGTCGAAGAAGGTCGCCCCGCTCGTCGGGGCCCGCATCGACCCCGACACCGTCGCCGTGCACCCCTCCGAGCGCGGGCAGATCAAGCAGACGCTGCTGAAGCTGGGCTGGCCCGCCGAGGACCTCGCCGGGTACGTGGACGGCGAGGCGCACCCGATCGACCTCGCCGAGGACGGCTGGGCGCTGCGGCCCTACCAGAAGCAGGCCGTGGAGAACTTCTGGCACGGCGGCAGCGGTGTCGTCGTCCTCCCCTGCGGGGCCGGGAAGACACTGGTCGGCGCCGGCTCCATGGCCCAGGCCAAGTCGACGACCCTCATCCTCGTCACCAACACCGTCTCCGCGCGGCAGTGGAAGCACGAGCTGGTGAAGCGGACCTCGCTGACCGAGGAGGAGATCGGGGAGTACAGCGGGACCCGGAAGGAGATCCGGCCGGTCACCATCGCCACCTACCAGGTGCTGACGACCCGGCGGAAGGGCGTCTACCCGCACCTGGAGCTGTTCGACTCCCGTGACTGGGGCCTCATCGTCTACGACGAGGTGCACCTGCTGCCCGCGCCCGTCTTCAAGTTCACCGCCGACCTCCAGGCCCGCCGCCGGCTGGGGCTGACGGCCACGCTCGTCCGGGAGGACGGGCGCGAGTCGGACGTGTTCTCGCTGATCGGGCCCAAGCGGTTCGACGCGCCCTGGAAGGAGATCGAGGCGCAGGGCTACATCGCGCCCGCCGACTGCGTCGAGGTCCGGGTGAACCTGACCGACTCCGAGCGGCTCGCCTACGCCACCGCCGAGCAGGAGGAGAAGTACCGCTTCTGTTCCACCACCGCGACCAAGCGGAAGGTGGCCGAGGCGATCGTCCGCCGTTTCGCGGGTCAGCAGATCCTCGTCATCGGCCAGTACATCGACCAGCTCGACGAGTTGGGCGCCCACCTGGACGCGCCGGTGATCAAGGGCGAGACCAGCAACGCGCAGCGCGAGAAGCTCTTCGACGCGTTCCGGCAGGGCGAGATCAACGTCCTGGTGGTGTCGAAGGTCGCGAACTTCTCCATCGACCTGCCGGAGGCCACGGTCGCCATCCAGGTCTCCGGCACCTTCGGCTCCCGTCAGGAGGAGGCCCAGCGCCTCGGCCGTGTCCTGCGCCCCAAGGCCGACGGCCACCAGGCCCACTTCTACTCCGTGGTCGCCCGCGACACCATCGACCAGGACTTCGCCGCCCACCGCCAGCGCTTCCTCGCCGAACAGGGCTACGCCTACCGGATCATGGACGCGGACGAACTCCTGTCGGAGGGCTGAGGGCGGGGCCGGTGACCGGTGACTGGTGACCGGTGACTGGTGACCGCTGCCGGTCACCGGTCCAGGCAGGGGCGCCGAGGACGGAGGCCGCCTTGAGTGCGGGCAGCGGGAACCACGTCGTCGGGCCCTGGGGGCGGGCGGTGCAGGGCGGTTGAGGCGTCGGAGCAGGGGTGATCAGCGGGTCACGCGCGGGGACCCGGGGGATCACCGGCGGCGTACGCCCGCTTCCTCCGCGTACTCGCCGAGGACGACGACGTTGAAGGCGGCGCTCGCGAAGACCTTGACGGCGCGCAGGGCATCGGCGATTCGGTGACGGTTGTGGTGGTCGTCGAGGCCGGTCGCGCCGGGCGGCGGACCGGGTCGGCCGGAGGCCGAGGCTGGGATGAAGGTCGCTGCACTCATGTCTCCATGGTGGAACGCCCGCCTGGGGAACGCGTCGGTCTCCGGAGTGAATGCGCTGTGCCCCCGGCTCCCTCTCAGGTCCAGCCCTCCCGTAATACCGGCGACGTACGAACCCCCTAGGGGTACGGCGGGCATCGCCGAAAAAAATCCGTTGGCCTCCGCCCCCTCCCCTCACCTACACTCTCCGCTCTTGCCCGCCTCCCGTCCGTGGAGCGCCGCCGCCCGGACGGAAACCGGCCGGTCACCGCCGTCAGGCGTACCCCAGCTCCCGCAGGCCCCCGGAGGCACCCCCTTGTCCGCGCAGCCCACCGCCGACCCCGCCGCGCCCGCCGCCCCCACCGACCCCCTCTCCCGCGAGCGCTCCCATCTCGCCGCCTCCCGTGCCGCGCTGCGGGCCATGCGGGAGGACGTGGAGGCGCTGGACATCAAGGACGTCACCGCGAACTGGGTGAACGCGGAGGTGTTGTCCCGCCAGATCGAGGAGCGGATCAAGGCCCTCGCGGACCTCAGCCACACCCCGCTCTTCTTCGGCCGCCTCGACTATCTGCACGCCCCGGGCGCGGACCGGGCGGAGGGCGCGGAGGGGGAGAGGTTCTACATCGGGCGCCGGCATGTGCACGACGCGGACGGCGATCCGATGGTCATCGACTGGCGTGCCCCCGTCTCGCAGCCGTTCTACCGGGCGTCGAAGACCGACCCCCTGGACGTCGGCCTGCGGCGCCGCTTCGGGTACACCGGCGGCGACCTCACCGCGTACGAGGACGAGCACCTGTCCGACCCCGCCGAGGCGGCGGCCACCAGCAAGCTGCTCCAGCAGGAGATCGAGCGTCCGCGTGTCGGCCCGATGCGGGACATCGTGGCGACGATCCAGCCGGAGCAGGACGAGATCGTCCGCTCGGACCTCTCCGGCAGCCTCTGTGTGCAGGGCGGTCCCGGCACCGGGAAGACCGCCGTCGGCCTGCACCGGGTCGCCTACCTCCTCTACGCCCACCGCGAGCGCCTGTCCCGCACCGGCACCCTCGTGATCGGGCCGAACCGCTCCTTCCTGCACTACATCGAGCAGGTGCTGCCCGCGCTGGGCGAGCTGGAGGTCAGGCAGGCGACGGTCGACGACCTCGTCGCACATGTCGAGGTGCGGGGCACGGACGACGCGGCGGCGGCCGTCGTCAAGGGCGACGCCCGCATGGCCGAGGTGCTGCGGCGGGCCGTACGCGCGCACGTCACGCTGCCCACCGAGCCGGTGGTGGTCGTCCGGGGTTCGCGTCGCTGGCGGGTGCCGGCGTACGAACTCGAAGAGATCGTGCGGGAGTTGCTGGACCGGGACATCCGCTACGGGGCCGCGCGGGACGCCCTGCCGCAGCGGATCGCGCACGCCGTGCTGGTGCAGATGGAGCGGTCCGGTGAGGCGCCCGACGACCGGGTGCAGGACGCGGTGGCGCGCAACACGGCCGTGAAGGCGGCCGTCAAGGCGGTCTGGCCGCCCGTCGACCCCGCGAAGCTCGTCATGCGTCTGCTCTCCGACGCGGACTTCCTGGCCGAGCACGCGGACGGGATCCTGAGCGAGGAGGAGCGGAAGACCATCCTGTGGGCGAAGCCGGCGCGGAGCGTGAAGTCGGTGAAGTGGTCGGCCGCCGACGCGGTGCTGGTCGACGAGGCCACGGACCTGGTGCAGCGGACGCATTCACTGGGGCATGTGGTCCTCGACGAGGCGCAGGACCTCTCCCCGATGCAGTACCGGGCGGTGGGCCGCCGCTGCACCACCGGCTCGGCGACGGTCCTCGGTGACCTGGCGCAGGGCACGACGCCCTGGGCGACGCGGAGTTGGGAGGAGGCGCTGGCCCATCTGGGCAAGGCGGAGGCCCATGTGGAGGAGCTGACGGCCGGTTTCCGCGTCCCGACCGACGTGATCACGTACGCCTCCCGGCTGCTGCCGCACATCGCGCCCGGCCTGACGCCGGTGGCGTCGGTCCGGGAGAACCCGGGCTTCTTCGACGTACGGCCGAGCGCCGGCGACCTCGACGTGGTCGCGGCCTGCGAGGAGTTGCTCGGCAACGAGGGGTCGGTCGGCCTCATCGTCGCCGACCCCCGTGTCCCCGCGCTCGCCGAGGCGCTGACGGCGGCGGGCATCGCCTATCTGGCCCCGGGTGAGGAGACGACGCACGAGACCCGCCTCACCCTGGTCCCGGCCTCACTCGCCAAGGGCCTCGAGTACGACTACGTGGTACTGGACGAACCGCAGGCCGTCGTCGCCGGGGAGCCCGACGAACGGACCGGCCTGCGCCGCCTGTACGTGACCCTCACCCGAGCGGTGTCAGGCCTGATCGTCACCCACGCGGCCCCGCTGCCGCCGCAGTTGGCCTAGAGCAGGCCCTCCAGGTCACCGGGCAGGGCACCCAGCTGACGTCGTGCCTCCACCAGCCATATTCCCGCGCCGTCGCGCGTCATGGACTCGTCGTGCTGGTCCTCGGTCAGCGCCTCCGCGTATTCCGCCCGAGCCTGGGTCAGGCTCAGCGAGCCGTTGGGGCCGCCCCGGACGACATGAGCGTCGGTGTCGTCCTGCCCGTCGTCCTCCCAGCCGCACTCCGGGCAGATCTCGAAGTTGGCACGCTCCTCCAGGGTGGGCTGGAAGCAGCAGGGGCACGGGAATGGGCCTGGCCCGCGCTCCGCGCCCGTCAACCCACCCACCTGGCCCGGTCGTCCGGGGTGTGCGGGGAGGCGAAGCGGAAGGGGACCGAGAGACGGGCGGCCAGGGCTCGGCCGCAGCGGCCGGCGGCCACGGCCGACGGGTGGCCCATGACCCGGTCCTTCTCCTCCCCGAGGTACCGCTCGGCCGTCGCCCGGTAGAGGGTGGCCAACCGGTGTTCGCCCGCCGGGTCGGCGGTGAGGGCCAGCAGCTCCACGAACCAGTCGTGGAACGTGTCGCCGTCCCAGACCGCCTCGATCGCGGTGACGCGGCCGGGGCAGCCGGCGGCGAGGGCGGCCAGGGAGTCCGGGTCGAGGGGGCTGTCGGGGGTGCGGGCCACGCGGTCTTTGTGGTGGAGGTAGCGGTCGTTGACGACCTGCTGGGCCTCGACGAGCCCCAGGCCGTGGGCCCGGCCGGCGGTGAAGACGACGCGGATCGCCTGGAAGCCGGCGTCCTGGAGGACGTAGCCGTCGACCTGTTCACGGATGCCGGCGGGCAGCCGTTCCCACCACTCGGATGTGTTCGACGCGTTCATGACGCCAAAGGTACGAGGACACGCGAGGGCCCCCGGCGACCGAGGTCGCCGGGGGCCGGTCAGGCTTGGGGTGGGGCTACTTGAACTTGTTGCTGGTCGCCAGGTAGACCTGCTTCGCGTTCTTGCCGAGGCGTGGCCCGGTGATGAACGTGGAGCGGTCGCTGAGGGAGTTGTTGGAGACCAGGTAGGTGCGGCCCTTGTAGGACATGAACCAGGGGCCGCCGGAGGCGCCGCCGTTCATGGTGCAGCCGACCATGTACTGGGCCGGGTAGTCGCTCGGGTAGCTGTAGCCGAGGACGAAGCGCTTGGTGGCGCCCTGGCAGTGGTACATCTTGGAGCCGTCGTACGGGGCCTCGGCCGGGTAGCCGCGCACCTTCATGTTCTTGACCTTGTTGGCGGCGGGGGCGTTGAACCACACCGGCAGCGCCGAACCGATGCGCTCCTCAAGGGACTTGGCGCCCTTCTCCGGCTTCACGTGCAGCACCGCGTAGTCGTACGCGGCGGCCACGGTGCCCTGGCTCGCGGCGCCGCCCTTGATCCAGGTGCCGGAGGTGGTGGCCCAGTCGGCCCAGGCGATGCCGTACGGGGAGACGTTGCTCGCGCGGTAGTTGGCCGACGCCTGGCTGATGTTCAGCTTGCCCGTGTTGTTGAAGGACGGGACGAAGGCGATGTTGCGGTACCAGCCGCCGCCCTTGCCCGCGTGCACGCAGTGTCCGGCGGTCCACACGAGGTTGGACTTGCCCGGGTGCGCCGGGTCCTTCACGACCGCGGCGGAGCAGACGCTGGACCCCTGGGGCGTGGTGAAGAAGAGCTTGCCGACCGGGGGCGCGTACTTGTGGTAGGTCGCCTTGACTCGGCTGGCCTGCTGCTTCTTGACCTTGCCGTCGGGCAGCCAGACCTGCGTGGTCTTGCTCGACCCGGTGGCGGTGTTGCCGGCCTCGGCGACCGCCGGCAGGTCGGGCAGGTTCTCCTTGGCCTCGGCGATGCGCTCCGGCGTCCAGAAGTTCTCGATGTACGGGTTGGCGAAGTCCTCCGCCTTGGAGGCCCAGTCGCCGCTGAAGTCCTGCCAGCCACCGTCCTTCCACTGCTTCAGTGCGTCACCGGACAGTTCGGTCGGCACGCCCTCGGGGAGCTTGAAGCCGCCGATGGTCGTGTCACCGCCGCCCTCGTTCTCGCCGGTGTCGATGTTGTCGCCCGCGTCCGCCTGGGCGGTCGTGGAGTCGGAGGCCTTGGCCCCGCTCTCCTCGGTCTTGCTGCAGGCGGTGGTTGTGACCATGACCGCGGCGATCACGGCGGCAGCGGCCGTGAGGCCGCGGCGGCGTATGAATGGCATGGAGCCCGTCCCCGTGTGATGAAACTTGTCATGCCCCCGCTTGGCTGGGGCGGAGACCACTATGCACGCGCGCGAGCGCCTGATGATCGCCGGGAGGCCCTTCACGGCGACTTCGCACACAACAACTACGTGGCGGATATCTACCTGTGATGTGGCGGGTCCGCATCCATCGGACGAGGCCGGGCCCAACGCACAGGTTCTTCACAATGATTGATTCGTCATCACTCCGACACCTCCGGCCTCTTGTGCATTACCCGCGAGTAGCGCCAATCTGACCTGCGCATGCCATGGCGCTCGCCATCCCTCGCGGCAGGCTCAGGAGGTCGCAGTGAAGACAGGTTCACGCACGCGCACTTCGCGTCGTTTCCGCAGATCCGCCGTGGTACTCGGCGCCACCGTCACCCTGGTGGTCGGCGTCGCCGGCAGCGCGTTCGCGGCTCCGCCCGCCGCGCTGCCCGCCAACGCCGAGGCGCTGGAGACGACTTGGCAGCCGGCGTACGACTACGACACGGACGGCTGTTACTCGACACCGGCGATCGGCCCGACCGGCACGGTCAACGGCGGCCTGAAGCCGACCGGTTCACTGAGGGGCGACTGCCGCGACCAGTCCGACCTGGACAACACCAACGGCTACTCGCGCTACAAGTGCAACAACGGCTGGTGCGCGATCATGTACGACCTCTACTTCGAGAAGGACCAGGCGGTCGCGGGCAGCAGCATCGGCGGCCACCGGCACGACTGGGAGCACGTCGTGGTCTGGGTGCAGAACGGCACCGCCCAGTACGTGTCGACCTCCGCCCACGGCGGCTTCTCCGTGCACGCCGCGTCCGCGGTCCGCTGGGACGGCACCCACCCGAAGATCGTCTACCACAAGGACGGCATCCGGACGCACTGCTTCCGCCTCGCGGGCTCGGGCGACGAGCCGCCGGAGAACCACGAGGGCACCTGGCAGTACCCGCCGCTCGTCGGCTGGAACGGCTACCCCGCCGGCATCCGCGACATCCTCGTCTCCTACGACTTCGGCAGCGCCAACTTCGGCCTGAAGGACGGCAGTTTCGCCTCGAACCTCACCAAGGCCATGCCGGCGGGGATCACCTTCGACCCCAACGCGTGACCCCTGCCGGGGGCTTGGCCGGGGGGTGGGGCGGCCTCGGGGTGCGTAGTCGGGTGCGGGTCCGGTGGGGCTTCTCGCGCAGTTCCGGGCGCAGCCCCTGAAAAGCAGGGGCTGCGCCCCGTGCGTTTCATCCAGGAGCCCCACACACCCGCACCCGACAACGCGCCCCCGCTCAGCGCGAAGCGGTAGCCCGGCCGATGCGCACGTCCAGGGCCGTACGCCAGGCGCGTACGGCCTCGGCCTCGACCGGCGCGGCCCAGCCCCCGGGACGGGCCGCGCCACCGATGTGGAAGGCGTCGATCCGGGCGGCGCGCAGCCGGGAGAGGTGGCTGAGGCGGAGGCCGCCGCCGATCATGAGGCGTTGCGTGTAGCCGGGGTCCCCGCGTCTCACGGCCTCCGCCAGCAGGACCGGCAGGCCGTCGTCCACGCCCCGCGCCGACCCCGCCGTCAGATACGTGTCCAGCCCCGGCAGGTCCGCGAGCTGCTTGCGCAGGGCGTCCCGGTCGGCGGCACGGTCGATCGCCCGGTGGAACGTCCACGGCCGCCCGTCCAGCTCGGCGACCACCCGCTCCACGGCGTCCAGGTCCGGCCCACCGTCCTCCCCGAGGAACCCCAGCACGAACTCCTCCGCCCCGGCGGCCCGCATGTCGCACGCGATCCGCACCAGCGCGTCCACCCGCCCCGCCGCGAACCCGTCCGCGAGCCGCAGCATGACCCGTACGGGGATGTCGACGGCCGCCTGCACCTCGACGAACGTCGCGACCGTCGGGCTGAGCCCGTCGGCCGCCATGTCCGCCACCAGCTCCAGCCGGTCGGCACCTCCGGCCTGGGCGGCGACGGCGTCCTCGGCGTCGAGGGCGATCACCTCCAGAAGCGCGCGCGTGGTCATGGGGCCCCTTCCGTCGGGCTTGGCGTGACGACAACAGGTCTAGTCCAATTTACCAACAACCGGCACTGTTGGATGCGATCGTCACGTTCAGCACGCGTCCGACCACCGTCCGCATCTACCCTCAATGGGGCGCCGTTCAACAAGACCGGCTGTGCGAGAGGGAGTTGTTCATGCCGAAGCCGAAGACTCTCGACCCGTCCGAGTCGACCCGGGCGATGTACGGCGCGGAGCTGCGACATCGGCGGGAGCGGGCGGGAATGTCCCAGGAGGAGCTGGGGGCGGCGATGTTCGTCAGCGGTTCGTTCGTGGGCCAGCTGGAAGCGGGCGTCCGACGAATGCGACTGGAGTACGCGAAGTCGGTGGACGAGATCCTGAAGACGGACGGGTTCTTCGTGCGGAACCTGGAGGCGGCGCGGCTGTCGCCCTACCGGGCCCACTTCGCGGATGTGGTGGAGCTGGAGGGCATCGCCTGCACGATCAAGGACTGGGCGCCGTCCTCCGTGCCTGGCCTCATTCAGACCCCGTCGTACAACCGAGCCGTGATCCGCGCGTACGACCCGCTCGTCTCGGAAGAGGTCGTCGAGGAGCGAATCGCGTTCCGGAAGGCCCGAGCCCACATCTTCGACAGCCCAACACCGCCCCTGTACTGGGCGATCCTCGACGAGCTGATCGTACGACGTCAGGCGGGCAGCCCAGCGGTGATGGCCGAGCAGCTGCTCCACATCACGAGCATGATCCGAAGCAACCGGATCATCGTCCAGGTGCTGCCCATCAGCGCGGGAGTGCACGCAGGGAACGCCGGCATCTTCAAGCTGATGACCTTCAACGACGCTCCGCCGATGGTGTACTGCCAAGGGTCCGAATCCGGACGCTTGTTGGACGATCCAGCTGTATTCGCCCGCTCTGCGCTGACCTACGATTTGTTGGGGGCCGCGGCGTTGTCGCCTGACGCGTCCCTCGCTCTGATCGAGCAGGCGGCCAAGGAGTACAAGGATGCGGACCGCACCCGATCTGAGGACCGCGACCTGGCGTAAGAGCAGCTACAGCGATGGCGCCGGAGACGAATGCCTGGAAGTCGCCGACGCCCTCCCCGGCCTCGTCCCCGTCCGCGACAGTAAAAACCCCACCGGCAATGTCGTCGTATTCCAAGCCGCCGCCTGGTCGTGTTTCGTGGCGGCGGCTCGGGAAATTCGCGTGGCTCAGTAAATGGTGATCTGCTCGATCTTGTGGACCGTGCCGCTGGGGGAACCGGAGGCGAGGCCGAGGTGGAAGGCGTACCACTTCGGGAGGCGGCCCGAGTCCCACTGAGGGCCGCCCTGAACCGTGCGGTACTTGAAGCTCACCTCGTTGTTGCCGGTGTTCATCCAGCCCACGCCGTAGATGGCGACATCGATGGTGCCCGCGTTGGCGAAGCAGGGGTTCAGGCCGTTGACCTCGAAGTAGAGGAAGTCGCTCCTGTCCCCGCAGTCCACGCGGTTGATGGCGTGAGCGGGCAGGGCGGTGGCGACGGTGGCCGCCAGTGCCGCGCCGGTGACGCCGGCGAAGCGGAGCGCGCGACGCGCGAGCGAACGGTTCATCCAGGACCCCTCTGACTCTCACGACTGACTGACGGGTATTCGGCGAGTGAGAGGGACGGAAGACCCGTCAGGTTGCTCGGCGACGGCAAACTCGTCGCACGAATGCCCTTGAGGGCAGAGGAAGTTGCCCTCCCGTGCACAGTGAATTGCGGCGCCCATTTCCGGCTGTACGCTCTGCGATCGATTCCGGCTTAACGCTTCAGAAATCGACGCAGAGGGAAGTCATGCGCAAAATCACAGCGGCTGTCGCCGCCAGTCTGATGACGTTCGCGGGACTGGTCGCGGCCGGAGCCCCGGCCCAGGCGGCGGGGGCCGCCGAGTACGTCGCGCTCGGCGACTCGTACGCGTCCGGTGTCGGCGCGGGCTCGTACGACCCGGCGAGCGGCGACTGCAAGCGGAGCACGCTGAACTACCCCCATCTGTGGGCGGCGGCCAACCCGAAGTACGCGCTGAAGGACGCCACGTGCAGCGGCGCGACCATCGCGGACGTGCGGGCGGAGCAACTGTCCGCGCTGAGCGCGAACACCAACCTGGTCACCCTGACCGTGGGCGGGAACGACGCCCAGTTCTCGACGGTCGTGCAGACCTGTCTCACCGACGACGAGAACGCCTGCGCCCTCGCCACCGGGTGGATGTCCGCGTACGCCAAGGGCCAGCTGGTGGGTGAACTGACCAGCCTCTACAAGGACATCAAGGCCCGGTCGCCGAAGGCCCTGGTCCTCGTCTTCGGCTACCCGCAGGCGCTGTCCACGACCGGTGCGTGCTCCCCGATCGAGCTGAGCGCCAAGAAGCGCGCCGGGATGAACGGCCTGGCCGACGCGCTCGCGGAGGGTGGGCGGAAGGCGGCGGTCGACGCGGGTGTCCACTTCGTCGACATGCGGGGGCAGTTCACCGGCCACGGGGCGTGCGGCACGGACCCGTGGATCCACGGACTGAACCTCAGCGAATCGGCCGCGACCTTCCACCCGAACGCGGCGGGCCAGGACAAGGGCTACGCGGCCAAGTTCAAGTCCCTCTGGGGCTGACCGGCCGGTGACCGTGGCCGGGCTCAGGGATAGAGGATGAGCTCGGCCTCGGTCGCGCCGGCCAGTTCGTACGACGTCCCGGCGGGCGGTCGGCGGCCCGAGTAGAGGCGTACGAGGGTGGGGGCGTCGCCGATGTAGCGGGCGGGCGGGGCGTCGCCGCTCGGGGCGCCGAGCAGCACGGGCGTGTCGGTGTCGTCGAGGTCGGCGTGCAGCGGGCGGGTGCCGTGCGCCCGGGTGAGGTGGGTCAACAGCTCGACTGCCAGGCCCAGTTGGGGACCTTCGTACGCACCCGGCAGACTCCACGCCTCGCGTACGTCACCGGCGTGCACCCACTCGCCGAAGGCGACGCCGTCCAGGACGCCACCGGCGTCGGCGATGACCGGGCCCGCGTCGGTCATGCCCCGCTCCAGCTCGTCCACGATCCGCGCGACGGGCCACTCGTGCCGCTCGGCGATGTCCCGGTCGTTCGACTCCGGGCTGAAGACGCCCTTCTCCAAGCGGCCCTCGACCACCCGCGACAACACTGCGGAACAGTGCGCCAGCACGTCCCGCACACTCCACCCGGGACAGCAGGTCGCCGCCCCGAAGTCCCCCTCCGGCCGCGCCCGCAACAGCGGTACCAGCGCGTCCCGCTCCCCGGCCAGCAGCCGCGCGGGGAGCTCGGGGTCCCGTACATCGTGCGTATCAGCCACAGTCGTCATGCGACCCACGCTAGGGGGAGAGGGAGTCCGCGTGCACGACCACGGCACAATGCGTGCATGCCCGACTCCCAGTCCTCCAGGGAAACCCTCCGCCACCGCTGGCTGCCCGCGCTGCTGTCGGCGCGGGACGGGGCCTGCGATCCCGCGCCTCTCCCGTACGCCGACGCCCTGATCGCGCGGTGGGCCGAGCCGCAGCGGAAGTACCACACCCTCGACCACCTCACGGCGGTGCTGGACCGTATCGAGGTGCTGGAGGACCACGCGGCGGACCCGGACCTCGTCCGGCTGGCCGCCTGGTTCCACGACGCGGTGTATCTGCCGGAGCGGTCGGAGAACGAGGAGCGGTCGGCACGGCTCGCGGAGCGGGCGCTGCGGGAGGCGGGGGTGCCGGAGGAGCGGACGGCGGAGGTGGCTCGGCTGGTGCGGCTCACCGTCACGCACGATCCGGCCGACGACGACCCGAACGGGCAGGTGCTGTGCGACGCGGACCTCGCGATCCTCGCGTCACCGCCGGAGGCGTACGCCGCGTACGCCGCCGCCGTACGGGAGGAGTACGGCTTCGTCCCGGACGACGCGTTCCGCACGGGCCGCGCGGCGGTGCTGCGTCAACTCCTCGACCTGCCAAGGCTGTTCAGGACGCCGTACGGACAGCGGGAGTGGGAGGACCGGGCCCGGGAGAACCTGCGGGCGGAGCTGGCGGCCCTGACAGAGCAGACAGGGCGACCGGAAGCGGACGACTGACGACCACGCCGTCGCCCCTTCAGGGGCGCGGGGAACTGCGCGAGAAGCCCCACCGGGCGGACGTCTGGGGGTCGAAGGGGCGCAGCCCCTGGGGATGGGTAGGGGCGGCGGGGGCCCGTAACGCCTCACCACCTCGGCCGTCTCGGTCGGTGGGACGGCCGGCACGTGGGGGAATGCGGTCCCGAGGCCGTCGGTTGCCCATGGATATGCCCTCTTCCGCCGCCGCTCCTGACCCCGCCGCCCGATTCCGCATACCCCTGTCCGTCTACGTCCTCGGTCTCGCCGTCTTCGCGCTCGGGACCAGCGAGTTCATGCTCTCGGGGCTGTTGCCGCCCATCGCCGAGGACATGGACGTGTCCATTCCCCGGGCGGGACTGCTGATCTCGGCGTTCGCGATCGGGATGGTCGTCGGGGCGCCCCTGCTGGCCGTGGCGACCCTGCGGCTGCCGCGCCGCACGACCCTCGTCGCCCTGATCACGGTCTTCGGCCTCGGCCAGATCGCCGGCGCCCTCGCCCCCACCTACGCCGTCCTCTTCGCCTCCCGGATCGTGAGCGCACTCGCCTGCGCGGGGTTCTGGGCGGTTGGGGCGGCCGTGGCCGTCGCCATGGTGCCTGTCAACGCCCGTGCCCGCGCCCTGGCCATCATGATCGGCGGCTTGTCGATCGCGAACGTGCTGGGCGTACCGGCGGGCGCGTTCCTCGGGGAGCACTTCGGCTGGCGGTCGGCGTTCTGGGCGGTGGCGGTGGCCTCGGCGATCGCGCTGGTCGGCGTCGTCACGCTCGTCCCGGCCATCCCGCTGCCCGACGAGCGGCCCCGGCTCGCCCAGGAGGCCCGGATCTACCGGGACGGACAGGTCTGGCTCTCCATCGCCGTCGTGGCGCTCGCCGCCGGTGGCGTCTTCTGCGCGTTCAGCTATCTCGCGCCGCTGCTCACGGAGGTCTCCGGCCTGGACGCAGGCTGGGTGCCGACGGTGCTCGCGCTGTTCGGGATCGGGGCGCTGATCGGCACGGCGGTCGGGGGCCGGTTCGCGGACGCGCACCTCTTCGGGGTGCTGCTCAGCGGGACCGCCGCCTCCACGGTCCTGCTCGTCGCCCTGGCGCTGCTCGCCCAGTACGCCGCCGCCGCGGTGCTCCTCTCCTTCCTCCTCGGGGTGTCCGCCTTCTACACCGCCCCGGCGCTCAACGCCCGCCTCTTCAACGTCGCCGGCGCCGCCCCGACCCTGGCCGGTGCCACCACGACCGCCGCGTTCAACCTCGGCAACACCGGTGGCCCCTGGATCGGCGGGGTCGTCATCGACGCGGGCCAGGGCTTCGCCGCCACGGCCTGGGCGGGCGGCGCCATCACCGCGGCCGCCATCGGCACGACCGCCGTCTCGCTCCGCCTGCACCGGCGTACGCGGGCCTCACGCCGGGTGGCCGGGAGCAGTGACAGCGCCGGCGCGGGCGGGGGCGCCGTAAATCCGGTACGTACGAAGGCCTGAGCCCGCCTATCCTCGCCGCCATGCGACACATGGGTGGGGAACAGGTGCGGGAAGCCGTCGAACACAGCCTGGCGGTGCTGGGGGCGGTGGCAGACCGGGACTGGAAGGGCGTCAAGGCCGGGCGGCTGGACTGGAACTGTTGGGGGACCGCCGAGCACATCGCGTCCGACCTGATCGCGTACGCGGGGCAGTTGGCGGGGCGGCCGACGACCCGCTGGGCACCGTTCGAGATCGACATGACGGAGTGCGAGAACAACGCCGACCTGCTGGAGGTGATCCGGACGACCGGCACGATGCTCACCGCCGTCGTCCGGACCACCCCACGTTCGGTCCGCGCCTTCCACCCGTACCCGTTCCGCGCCGCCGACCGCGAGGGCTTCGCGGCGATGGGCGTCGCCGAGGTGCTGCTGCACACGCACGACATCATCGAGGGCCTCGGGCTCCCGGTGTCCGCGGCCGTGCCGCCCGCCGGGCTCGGACTGCCGGAGACCGTGCTCGCCCGCCTCTTCCCGCACGTCAGGCCCGGTGACGACCCCTGGGCGACGCTGCTGTGGGCCACCGGCCGGGGCGATCTGCCGGGCCGGGCGCCCGTCACGGAGTGGAAGTGGAGCAACCCGCTGCACATCGACGCCGAGCGGCTCGTCCTCCAGGGCGTGCACCCGGCCGCCGCGGCCGATCTCGCCGAGGGCGGCACCGGCGGCTTCAACTGGATCGTGGGCGGCCCGGTCGACGGGACCCGGACCGGCGCGGGCCTGGTGTTCCAGGCGTACGAGGCGGGGGTGCACCGGCCGGAGTGGGGCATGTTCGTGCTCGTGCGCAAGGAGGACGGGCTGGCCGTCGGCGCGCTCGGCTACCACGGGGCGCCGGACGAGGAGGGCCGCGTCGAGATCGGGTACGACCTGGTGGAGGGGGCGCGCGGGCGCGGTTACATGACCGAGGCGGTGGGCGCGCTGACCGCCTGGGCGCGGGGGCGGAGCCGGGAACAGGGGGACGTACGGTCGCTGTTCGCGGTCGTCGAGAAGGCCAACACCCCTTCGCAGAACGTGGTTTCGCGCGCCGGATTCGACAAGGTGAGCGACGACTGGGGTGACGGGGAGGACGGGGCGCAGTTCGCGTACGAACTCCGTCTGCGCGCCTGACGTACGCCGGGCCCAACCGCTCCGGTTTCTTGCCGTTTCCCCTGTCCGGGGCCCTGTCACAGTCCCGATAATTCGGTCACGGCGGCGCGAATGCCGTCATCGCGGCGCGAAAGCGTCGTGCGCGCTCGCGCGCGTCGGGGGCGCGCGTCGGGGGATCGGGGGATCGCGATGAGTCAGCCCACACCGCCGCCGGGGCCTCCGGTGCCGGGCCCGGACGGCGATCACGGCCGCCGGAGCGTCCGTATCGCCATGATCAGCCTGGTCGTCAGCAGCGTGCTCACGGTGATCGGCTTCGTGGTGACGGCGACGACGTCGGACAGGGGCGGCGGCGATACGAACGGCGGCACGACCTCCGGCAGCACCACGACGACGGGCGGTACGGACGGCGGGACGAGCGGGACGAGCGGGACGGACGGCGGTTCGGCGGGCGGCGACACGGAAGGCACCGACTCCGGCGGCACGGCGGGCGCGACCGCCGGCGGCACGGACACGAGCGGGACGGACTCCGGCGGCACGGACACCGGCGCCGACAGCGGCGGCGACGACAGCAGCGGGGGCGACGACGACAGCAGCGGCGGGAGCGGCGGCGACGACGGCCTCACCACCGCCGAGCGCGATCTGCGCGACTCGCTCAACGACAGCCAGTGGACGCGCGAGAGCTGTGTGAGCGAGATCGCGCCGGGCTCCGACGCCGCCGTGACCTGCACGGTGACCACGGAGAGCGTCACCATGGGCGAGGTCACGACGAAGGCGAGCGTCGCCGTGTACCCGTCCCGGAGCAAACAGCAGGAGGTCTACCTGGCCTACGGCGGCACCCTCCAGGAGGGCGACTGCTCACAGATGTGGAACGTGCGCGGCTCCTGGTACGAGTCGGAATCCGGTGATCCCACCGGCGACATGTCCTGCTACACGCCGAACGGCACCCAGTACGTGATCGTCTGCACCTACTACGACCGGAACGCCGTCTTCCAGGTGATGGGAGGCGACCCGAGGACCCTGATCACCTGGTGGCAGGGGCTGGAGCCGGTCTTCGTCGACTGACGCGCACTCCTCAGGGCGAAGCCGGCGTCCCCCGCCGCTTCGGCCGGCGCAGCCCCGCTGCCGTCAGCCTGCGCAGCAGCTCCTTCGAGCCCACCTCCACGGCGCCCGCCCGCACGACCTCCGCGTACCGGTGTGACGGGATGTCGTAGTGGTCGCGCTCGAAGGCGCGCTCGGGGATGCCCGCCTCCCGGGCGAAGGCGTGCAGCTCGTCGAAGGACACGTCGCTCACGAGGTGGGACCACATCCGCCCGTGCCCCGGCCAGGTGGGCGGGTCGATGTAGAGGGTCACGAGGACGCCGCCCCGCCCAGCGCGCCCAGCGCCGCGACCCGTACCCCCGCCTTGTGGCACACCCACTGCGGATCGGGCCCGAGCTCCGGCTCCACGTCGAGCGCGTGCGGGTCGCCGTCGTCGCAGACCGGGCACAGGGGCCAGCGGCCGTACCGTTCGAGCAGGGCGTCCTGGACGTCCTGGGCGACGAGCCCGGCGACGTACTCCGCGCCGTCCGGCCACTGCTCGACCCACCAGCGGCGCTGTGCGACGGACTCCTCGACCATCGAGACGATGTCCGCCTCGGCGACCTGCCCGGACACCAGATCGGCGAGGACGAGGGCGCGGGCGGCGTGCAGCGTCTGTTCGAGGGTGCTCACGGGGTCACTGCCGGTACTCATGCGTCCATTGTGCGGCCCTTGACCATCCACCCCGGCAGAAAATATCTTTCAAGATGTGAGCGATGACGTGAAGGAAATTTTCTCACCGGCGTCCACCACGGCCGCGCCGCCCGCCCCCGCCGCCCTCGCGGCGAAGGTGCGGACGCTGGCGCCCTCCATGACCCGCTCCATGCAGCGCGTC
This sequence comes from Streptomyces caniscabiei, assembly GCF_014930365.1. GTDB lineage: Bacteria > Actinomycetota > Actinomycetes > Streptomycetales > Streptomycetaceae > Streptomyces > Streptomyces caniscabiei. The sequence continues at coordinate 250,016 of NZ_JABXWI010000012.1, forward strand.
GCGGAGGCCGTGGCGAACGACCCGGCCGCGTGCGCGGCGCTCACGGTCACCGGCCTCGCCGAACTCACCGGCACCAGCGAGGCGACGGTGGTCCGCACCGCCCGCATCCTCGGCTACCCCGGCTACCGCGACCTGCGCCTCGCCCTCGCCGGTCTCGCCGCCCACCAGCAGTCGGGCCGCGCGCCCTCGGTCACGGCCGACATCGCGGTGGACGACCCGCTGCCCGACGTGGTGGCCAAGCTCGCGTACGACGAGCAGCAGACCCTCGCGGACACGGCGGCCGGACTCGACATGGGCCAGCTCGACGCGGCGGTCGGAGCTCTCGCCGGGGCCCGGCGCATCGATGTGTACGGGGTGGGGGCGTCCGGGCTGGTCGCCCAGGACCTCACACAGAAACTGCTCCGCATAGGGCTGATAGCCCAGGCGCACAGCGATCCGCACCTCGCCGTCACCAACGCGGTGCAGCTCCGCGCGAAGGACGTGGCCGTGGCGATCACCCACTCCGGCTCCACGGGTGACGTGATCGAACCGCTGCGGGTCGCCTTCGACCACGGGGCCACGACGGTCGCGATCACCGGCCGCCCGGACGGTCCGGTCTCCCAGTACGCCGACCACGTCCTGACGACGTCCACGGCACGGGAGAGCGAGCTGCGGCCGGCGGCGATGTCGTCCCGGACGAGTCAACTGCTGGTCGTGGACTGCCTGTTCGTCGGCGTGGCGCAACGGACGTACGAGTCGGCCGCGCCGGCGCTGTCGGCGTCGTACGAGGCGCTGGCCCACCGGCACCGGATCGGGGGCCCCTCGCGGTAGCGGGGCCGACGCCCACGGGCTCCGCACCCCTCACCAAGGCGTGCACCCGGACCACGAAGGCGTCCACCCCGAAGGCACAGTCGCTCCACCGCACGGAATGAGTCGCCATGCCCCCCACCTCCCGGGAGACCTCCGCCCTTCCCGGCCCCACCGGCCTTCCCGCCCCCTCCTCCCTCCCCAACCACCTCGCCGTCCGTGCCGAGTTGGAGTCGTTGACGACCGAGGCGTTCCGGCCGGAGCTCGCCGACATCGATCAGCTTCCGACGCTCGACATCGCGAAGCTGATGAACACCGAGGACGCGGCGGTGCCGACGGCCGTGGCCGCGCAGCTGCCGCTGATCGCGGCGGCGATCGACGCGATCGCGGAGCGGATGGGCCGCGGCGGCCGGCTGATCTACGCGGGCGCGGGGACGGCGGGCCGCCTGGGCGTGCTGGACGCGTCCGAGTGCCCGCCCACGTTCAACACGGCCCCGACGCAGGTCGTGGGCCTGATCGCGGGCGGCCGGGACGCCATGGTCACCTCCATCGAGGGCGCGGAGGACTCGGCGGACCTGGCCCGCACCGACCTCGACGCCCTCGCCCTGACGCCCGACGACACGGTGGTCGGCGTCTCGGCCTCGGGCCGCACCCCGTACGCGGTGGGCGCCGTGGAGCACGCCCGCGCGGCCGGCGCGCTCACCGTCGGCCTGTCCTGCAACGCGGCCAGCGCCCTCGCCGCGGCGGCCGACCACGGCATCGAGATCGTCGTCGGGCCCGAGCTGGTCACCGGCTCCACCCGCCTCAAGGCGGGCACGGCCCAGAAGCTCGTCCTCAACATGTTCTCGACGATCACCATGATCCGCCTGGGCAAGACCTACGGAAACCTGATGGTCGACGTCCGGGCCACCAACGACAAGCTCCGCGCCCGCTCCCACCGCATCGTCGCCCTCGCCACCGGCGCGCCGGACGACGAGATCGAAAAAGCCCTCACCGCGTCGAACGGCCAGGTCAAGAACGCCATCCTCACCATCCTGAGCGGCGTCGACGCGCCCACGGCCACCCGCCTCCTGACAGAGAACGAGGGCCACCTCAGGGCAGCCCTGGCGGTGGCGATGTCACGCTGAGACACCGCTGAGACGCTCTCGGCGCAGCCCTACAGCGGCCCCTGGTGCACGTTGAGCTGCCGCAGTTCGACCGCGAGGCGAGCAGCTGTCACGAAGTCCCTGTCGTCGTGCAGGACGACCAGACCGTGGTGAGCGGCGGTGGCACAGATCTGGAGATCGACCGCGGACAGCGCCTGGTGCTCCCCTCGTTCGGCGGCCCTCAGCTGGAGACCGCCGATCCAGTGGTGCGCGTTCTTCGGGACGGAGATGTCGTCGTAGAGCTCCGCGAACATCGCGCTGTAGGCCTCGTACTCCTTGAGGCCGCGCGCCGACCGGAGGAACTCCGCCCGCTGCGGGTAGCACGACCGGATGTCGCCGTCCATGACGATCGGGCGCCAGGCCTCGTGCAGCTGCCGATCCCGGAGCAGGCGCCACAGGGCGGACGAGTCCAGCAGGTAACCGCTCACGTGCGGTGGGCCTCCTTGTCCGCGCGGTGCGCGGCCTCCGCGCCCTCGATGTCCCACTCCTGGGCGAGCTCGAAGTACTTGTCATGGGCGGTGGCACGCAGCAGCCGCAGGTTGTACTCCTCCAGCGCCTTCGCGACCGCGGCCGTCTTCGTCCGGTGCCCACCCAGACGCTTCGCGGTCTCCAGCGCCTCGTCGTCGATGTCGATGTGCGTCAGAGACATGCCACCCTCCATCCATGTACATGTTTCCCATCCACCCGCTCATCGAGTGTACATAGACCTCAGCGGCCGGGACGGCCGAGCCGCCAGGGGGATCGGGGGGTTGTCGGTGCCGCATGGCACCCTGCATAGGTCAGAAGTCAGCAGACCGTCCGCGCGCACACCACCCGGGGTGAGACCACCACCATGAACCACGCCCAGCTCACCGCCCTCGGCCGTGCCCTGCGGGTCCTCGGGGAGCACGGTGAGGCACTGACCGCCGAGACCCCCGACGCCCGCCTCCACGAGGTCAAGGCCGACCTCAAGCGAGCCCTGGAGCTGCTGGACGAGACGGTTACGAGGGCCGCCCCCACCACCCGCTGCGCCGAGCACCCCAGCGGCCCGGTGGACGAGGAGGCCCCCGACCGCTGCCTGCTCTGCGAGACCCGCCGTCGCGCCGCCCGCCGCACCCAGCTGAACGACAGCTACGGCCAGCCCCGCCCCACCGGCCCCACCACCCCGGCCCCCTCCCGCTACGGCGTACGGGACGACCGCCCCGAGCCCCAGCAGCGCTGGCTCCCGGAAGCGTGGAACGGCCAGGTCTGGCAGCTCTGCGGCACCCCCCGCCGCGACCGCCGCGAGGCCGAGCTGTACCTCGCCGCCCAGCGCCGCGGCCCCCGCCCCGCCCTCGCCTACCGCCTGGTCCAGGAGTTCACCGACTACGACGTGACCCGCATCTGGGGCGAGCCGGTCCGCGTGGACATCGAACCGCTGGGGAACATGTGAGCGACCTCGGTCACCCGGGAGCCACGCTCAGCACGGCAGCCGCCCCTCCGCGTTGACCCGCCGCACCCGGGCCCGCAGCACCTCCCCCGGCGTGGCCTCGCGCAGCGACCCCGGCGGACAGTCCCACTCCCGCCCGCCCCCGACCGGCCGCAACTGCACATAACCGCCCTCGCGCCCCATCACCTCACCGAGCCGCCCGTCCCGTACGTCCACGGCGTACGACCGCGAGCCCTGCGGGGCGGTCACGTCTCGGCCGCCTTGCGCAGCACGCCGGCGAGCTTGGCGGCGACCTGGAGGTTGCAGCGCCCCAACTCCACCAGCGGATAGGGCAGTTCACTGGCACCGGTGACCGGATCGACGCGCAGGGACGGCAGGATGATCCCGACCCCGCGCAACGCCTGGTCGAGCTGCTCCACGGCGTCCTCCGTCGAGAACGCGGAGTTGCGCCGCCGCCGCCGTCCGCTGACCGCTCTGTTCTTCACGTCGCCCGTTCCTCCACGCTGGGTTCCCGATTCGACACACAGCGTGTCCGATCGCCATCTAGCCTGACCAGATACGACCCCCCAACAGGGGAACTGCTGGACAGGGAGCTGGGGCCATGCCCGGACCGAAGGATCTGGACCCGTCGTCGTCACCCCGAGCAATGCTGGGAGCGGAACTGCGCCACGCGCGGGAACGGGCGGGGCTCAGCCAGGAGGAGCTGGGCCTGCGGTTGTTCGTGAGCGGCTCGTTCGTGGGGCAGTTGGAGGCGGCGGTACGGCGTATGCAGCCCGAGATCGCCCGCCTGATCGATGTCGCGCTCGACACGGACGACTTCTTCTCGCGCAACTGCCTGGCCATGGCCAAGTCCCGCTATCCCGAGCACTTCGCAGCAGCTGCGGAGGCGGAGGCGGAGGCCACTGCGATCAGGGAGTACGCCCCGACCCTGATTCCCGGCCTGATCCAAACGCCCGCATACGCACGGGCCGTGAACCGCGGCTTCGCCCCTACGGCACCGGAGGAGACCATCGACGAGTGGGTGGACGGCCGGATTGCCCGCGCCCGCCTACTCGATGATCCAACAAAACCGATGCTGTGGGTGGTTCTTGACGAAGCTGGACTGCGCCGCGAGACCGGCGGCCGGGCCGTGATGGCGGAAGCCCTCACCCACGTCGCCGACCTGGCCCGCAGGAACCGAGTCATCGTGCAGGTGCTGCCGTTCAGCGCGGGCGCCCACACGGCTATGGGCGGTTCGCTGAAGCTGATGGACTTCGACGACGCCCCGTCCCTGGTCTACTTCGAGGGTCCCCGCGTCGGACGCCTGGAGGACGACCCCGCCCTCGTCGCCCAGCTCAAGCTCACCTTCGAACTCCTCGCGGCCTCCGCGCTCCCGCCTGAGAAGTCCCTGGCCATGGTCGAAGCATTGGCGCAGGATTATGCCCATGAGGAACATCTCTGACCCCGAGCTGGGCGCCGCCATATGGCACAAGTCGAGCTACAGCGAAGGCGGCGGCGGCAACTGCCTCGAAGTCCACCTCGCCCACCCCTCCCCCTCCCCCCTCATCCCCGTGCGGGACTCCAAGACCCCCCTCGGCCCGAAGCTCGTGTTCCGGGCGGCGAGTTGGTCCCTCTTCATCGAGAATCTGAAGCGCGACTGACCCGCCAAGAGGTCAGGATCTGACCTACATGGCTCCTACTGTGAAGCCATGAACACCACGACGAACACCCCCGCCCCCACCCTGCCCACCGGCGAGCGCGCCGACCTGCTGGAAAGCCTCGCCAAGCAGCGCCACTTCCTCCGCTTCACCACCCGCGACCTCACCGACGAGCAGGCCGGACAGCGCACCACGGCCAGCGAACTCTGTCTCGGCGGCCTGATCAAACACGTCACGTCGGTGGAACGGATCTGGGCAGGGTTCATCGTCGAAGGCACCTCGGCGATGCCCGACTTCACCGCCATGACCGAGGCCGACTGGGCCAAGCGCGCCGACGAGTTCCGCATGCTGCCCGGCGACACGCTGACCGACGTGCTCGCGGAGTACGCCGAGGTGGCCGACCGGACCGACGAACTCGTGGCCACGCTGCCCGACCTGAACGTGTCGCACCCGCTGCCGAAGGCCCCGTGGTTCGAGGGGGAGGCGAGCTGGTCGGCCCGCAGGGTGCTGCTACACATCGCCGCCGAGACCGCGCAGCACGCCGGTCACGCGGACATCATCCGGGAGTCCCTGGACGGCGCGAAGAGCATGGGCTGACGCCCGGCGGGACCCGGCCCCGAAGCTCAAGCCACCAGCCCCGAGCGCTCTTTTTCGGAACGGGAATGGGCCTCAACCCACCCTCCCACCCGGCAAGTTGACGGCACGCGATCGAGTTGCCACGCACCGTGACGGTGCTGATACGGTGCCCGCAGACGAAACAGCCCCCGCCAGGTGCTACCAACACCCTGCGGGGGCTTGACCTGCGAGATCGAGAGCTGAGAGTTCGATCCCCATGGCTGCTGCCAACTCTAGTGCTGCCCCTCTGCCCGCGCACGCGGACCCGCACCCTCCGCGCCCCCATCCCATGGCCTCCCCGGGCTACGGCAAGCGCGCCACCCCCGGCCAACACCGCCGCTCGGCCCACGACTTCGCCGCCCTCCCGCCCCGCGAAGCAGCGATCGCCGCGTACATCGACCGCCTCCCCGACGGCGCCGACATCAGCGTGAAGACGCTGGCCAAGGAGTTGCCGTACGGCCAATGCGCCCTGCGCACGGCCCTCAACAGGATCCAGGAGGCGGGTCACTTGCGCCGGGGCCGCGAACACCTGACGACCAAGTCGGGTACGGCGCAGTGGATCACCCGAACGTGGTTCTCCCGTACCGCGCGCGACGACACCTGGTGGGCGAGGTTCACGCGGGGTGACGTACCGGAAGAGGAACCGGACCGAGCCCGCCCCACCCGCTCCTCCACCCGCTCCCGCGCCCACATCCTCCTCGCCGCCCTCGGCCGTACGGCGCCGGCCCTGTCCCTCTCCCAGGCCGACTGCGCGGCCCTGGCCCCGCTCCTCACCCCGTGGTTCGAGCGCGGCGCCACCGACGAGTCCGTACGCCGGGCCCTCACCAGCGGCCTCCCCACCCCCGTCCACAGCCCGGCCGCCCTCATCCGCACCCGCCTACGCGACAAACTCCCCCCAGAGCCGGTACCGACCCCCGAACCGGCACCCGCACCCCCTCCCCTCCGCATGCTGGAATGCGCCCACTGCCGCGCCCCAGGCCGCCCGGAAGCCTTGACGGGCGGCGTCTGCGGCGCGTGCCGAGGCGAACGCGCCCCCGCCCACCCCAAGGCGCCCCTGTCCGCCGCCGCGGTCCACACCCACGCGGCCCAGATCCGTGCGGCGATGTCACAGCAGCCACGAGAAGGGACACCCGTATGACCGTCCCTACGGTCCGACGACACCACGCCGGGGCACGATGGGAGGAAGGAGGAAACACCATGACCCCTGACACCGCTGAGCACCCGCAGATGTCCGTCGAGGACTTCGAGGAACTCGTCCGCAGGGCCCCCAGGGAGCTGCGGAACCGGCTGGAGTTCCTCGGCGGGAGGCTGTGCGTCCGGCACGGCCCGCTCGACGTCGACGAGTTCGAGGAGCTGGCCGCCGTGGCTCCCGAAACCGTGCGGCTTGAGTACATCAACGGAGAAGTAGAGGTCAAGGCCATGCCGGACGGCAACCACCGCTCCATCTTCATGTGGCTGCTGCGCCAGTGCATGCAACACCGTCCCGACCTGGATCTGGTGCCCGAATCCGGAGTGAAGGCGGAGGCATATCGCAAGGGTCGTGCACGCACCGACGGGACCCTCGTGCCGGTGGATCACTTCCGGGGAGACGGCGAGTGGTCCAGCCCCGACGGCGCCCTCATGGCCGTCGAAATCACCTCCCACGACCGCGACACCGACCGACGCGACCGCGTCGACAAGCCCCTCGGCTACGCGGCGGCCGGCATCCCGATCTACCTCCTCATCGATCGCGACCACAACACCGTCACCGTGTTCAGCGAGCCGAAGGACGGCCGGTACCGGCAGACCGAGACCCACGCGTGGGGCGTGACCGTCGAGATCCCGGCGCCCGTGAGCATCACGCTCGACACCGAGAAGCTCAAGGACTACGCCGACTGACCGCCGCACCCCGACCCCGCACGCTCATCACAGCAGCGGCAGCGCCGTGAACTCGTGTCCCTCCCACAGCCGTCGCGAGACCTCCTCCGGGTACGGCCTCACCTCCGGCTCCACATCCAGCACCTGCGTCAGCCGACCGCCGCTCCCGCCGTCCCCGCCGTCCCCGCCCCGACCGGCACCCGGGACCTCGTACGCCGGCCAGCCCGGCTCCCCCGTCCGCGCGAACGCCGTCCATGACGTCTGGAAACGGTCGGTCAGCGCCCTGGCCTCCGGCGGGACCCCGCTGCCCGCGAACAGCAACTGGCCGAGGTCCGCCTCGTACGTGCCGAAGAGCAACGGGATGTCCAGGCCGTGGCACGCGCCGAGCACGCCCCCGTAGCCGGGGGCCGGCCAGGTCAGCTCGTAGACGTGCGCCCGGCCGCCACCGGCGATCTGCGCCTCGGCCAGCCGGAGGGTGGGCATGCTGAACAGCCAGTCCGTCTGCACCCGGACGTAGAGCTCGCTCGGCGTGGCGTGCGGGTAGGCCGCGCGATAGGCGCGCGCGCCGTCCGGGCCCGGCGCGAACGTGCGCAGCGCCCAGTCCGCCCGGTCCTCGCCGATCTGGTCGAGCTGACCGGCGAGGACGAGGAACAGCTGATACTCGTCCCGGTTGTGCCCGACCATCAGCTCCACGTCCCGGGCCGCGCCCGCCGCCAGCGCCTCCCAGGGCGTGCACGGCAGTATCTCGCCGTCGACGACCGGCGAGAAGGGCGTGACGGTGGGCGCCGCCTGGCCCCACCGGTCCTCGTACTTCGTCATCCGTGCCCCCAACGCCTCACCGGCCGAGGTGAGTTGACGCGGGTCGACGGTGGACAGGGCGGCGGCCGTCGGCGGCAGGCCCGCCTCCTCGGCTATCTCGGCCGCGATGTCCCGGGCGAGTTCGTCGGAGAAGAAGGGGCCGGGCACGCTCTGCGCGACGGCCCGCCGGAACAGACCCCGGGCACGCGGCATGGCCAGCAGGGAGGCGACGGACCCCGCGCCCGCCGACTCCCCGAAGACCGTGACCTGCCCGGGGTCCCCGCCGAACGCCGTGATGTTGTCCCGCACCCACTCCAGCGCGGCGACCTGGTCCAGCAGACCCCGGTTCGCGGGCGCCCCGGCGATGCTCGTGAAGCCCTCGATGCCGACGCGGTAGTTGAAGGTGACGACGACCAGGTCGCCGGCGCGCGCGAGGTGCCGCGCGTCGTAACCGGGGCTGCCGGAGTGGCCGAGCTTGTAGGCACCCCCGTAGATCCACACCATCACCGGTCGACGTGCGGCCGGATCCGCCTCCGGTGTCCACACGTTGACGGTCAGCCAGTCGTCGCCCGCCGCGCCCGTGGGCACGTCCAGCGTCCCCGTACGGCCCTGGAAGCCCGACTCCTGCGGGGGCGGCGGACCGAAGGCGTACGCCTCCCGGGTCCCCTCCCAGGCCGACGCGGGCCGGGGCGCGCCGAACCGGGCCTCCCCCACCGGCGGTTCGGCGAACGGGATACCCCGGAAGACGGTGAGCCCGCCCTCCTCCCGCCCGCGCACGGCTCCGGCCACGGTGTGTACGACAAGTCCATCGGCTGACGTCATGCGTCGACTCCTCACGGGTGCGGAAGCGGTTGCCCCGGCTCACTCGGACCACAAGCTTGCCTAGATCAACCAACTGACGTCCGCACCCGTGAGTTCCCCGGCGGACTCCTACTCGAAGGGCACGTTCACGCAGGCGAGTCGTGCTCCGGCCGTGCCCGCGTGGCCCGCGTGGGTGGAGGTGGCCGCCGTGTGCAGGACCACCGAACGGGCTCCGCCGTCCCGGAAGCGCCAGTCGACGGCGGCGATCGAGCGCGCCGAGCCGTCCTCGTTCGTCCGCACGTCCAGCCACACCTCGTTCTCGGGGTTGGCGTACGCGGGGTCGACGGACGGCTGCTTCGGGTCCAGCTCGTCCTGGTAGTGCGGCCCGGCGTCGGCGGGCAGTTCGCCGCACGGCTTGGTGTGGACGTGCGCGCCGTAGGCACGGTTCGCGGCGAGGTCCCGCAGCCGCAGCTCGATCCGCGTACCGCCGTCGCGCCGCAGCTCCTCCTTGACCTGCACCCGGCCCGCGACCGGCACCAGCGCGGTGTCGTAGGTGACGGCGGGCGCCACGTCGGCGGTAGCCGCCGGGGCGAACACCGTCTTCACGACGACCTTCGCCACCGGCGCCTTCTTCTCGACCGTCGTCTTCTCGGCCGTCGTCTTCTCGACCGTCTCGCTGGCGCCCGCGTTCGCGGCGACGCCGAGGCCGCCGGCGATCGCCGCGACGGCGGCACCGGCCGCGATGAACCGCTTGTGCTTGAGGGTGAGCTTGTGTCGTGCCATGGGATCTCGTCCGATTCGTGGGGGAAGGGGACCATCATGGGATGATCAGCACATCGGCGCCCCAACTACCGGTGTTATCAACGGAGTTGGGGCGCCGACGGCGCTGTGCCACGACACTACAACGACACTTATGGCGGAATTGGCTCACTACCGCCGGGTACTGGGGAGACTTGGCGAAAGATCCCCGGCGTGGCCCCCGGCGTGCCGGTGACTCCCGTGGCGGCGACTCCCGTGGCGGCGACTCAGCTGAGCGAACCCAGCGCCGACGGCTCGAACGCCTTCAGCTCCCCGAAGCGGCCGTCGAGCACCTTCGCCGCCCACTGGGGGTCCTGGAGCAGCGCACGGCCCACGGCGACGAGGTCGAACTCCTCGGCCTCCAGCCCGTCCAGCAGATCGTCGATCGCCTTCGTCGACGCGTTCTCGCCGGCGAACGCGGCGAGGAACTCCCCGTCCAGGCCGACCGAGCCGACCGTGATGGTGGGCTTGCCGGTGAGCTTCTTCGTCCAGCCCGCGAGGTTCAGCTCGGAGCCCTCGAACTCCGCCTGCCAGTAACGGCGCGTGGACGCGTGGAAGGCGTCGACACCGGCCGCGACCAGCGGGCTCAGCACCGCCTCCAGCTCCTCGGGCGTCTCGGCGAGGCGCGCGTCGTACGCTTCCTGCTTCCACTGCGAGTACCGGAAGATGACGGGGAAGTCGGCCGACACCGAGTCCCGTACGGCCGCCACGATCTCCGCCGCGAACTTCGTACGGGCGACGAGGTCACCGCCGTAGGCGTCCGTACGACGGTTCGTGCCCTCCCAGAGGAACTGGTCGACGAGATAGCCGTGGGCACCGTGGATCTCGACGCCGTCCATGCCGATGCGCTCGGCCTCGGCGGCGGACTTGGCGAAGGCCGCGATGACCTCGTCGATGTCGGCCTGGGTCATGGCCCGGCCGCCCTCGGCCGGGGTGCCGTCGAGCCGCAGCCCGGACGGGCCGAACACGGGCGCCTCCGGGAAGAGCTTGCCCTGCTGCCGGACGGTCCCGATGTGCCACAGCTGCGGCACGATGGTGCCGCCCCCGGCGTGCACGGCCTCCGCGACCTTCGCCCACCCCGCGAGCTGCTCCTCCCCGGCGAACCGGGGCACCCGGTCGGAGTCCCCCGCCGTCTCGTGCCCGACGTACGTCCCCTCGGTCACGATCAGCCCGACGCCCGCGGCGGCCCGGCGCCCGTAGTACGAGGCCACGTCCGCCCCGGGCACCCCACCGGGCGAGAACGTCCGCGTCATCGGCGCCATCACGATCCGGTTCGGCACGGTCAGCCCATTGATCGTCACGGGCCGGGACAGGATCTCGGCGGCACGGGAGGAGGCGGTGGAGGCGGTGGTCACGTGGGGGCTCCTTGACGGGGAGACGAGAGCGGATGCATTCCATGCGCACGCATATAGCGGCGCCTCCCGCACAACCACCTCTCCCGCCCCGGAATTCCGCCCCCGCACCCCCGTCCGCTGTGACCCCGGACACGCCCGAGGGCGGCACCCCCCGCGTCCAGGGGGTGCCGCCCTCGGTACTGAAGGACGGTGATCGACCGGGCCCGAACGGGCCGGGCCCGGGGTCGATCAGAAGTCCATGTCACCGCCCGGCATGCCGCCGCCGGCCGGCGCGGAGGCCTTCTCCGGCTTGTCGGCGATGACGGCCTCGGTGGTGAGGAAGAGCGCGGCGATGGAGGCGGCGTTCTGCAGGGCAGAGCGGGTCACCTTCGCCGGGTCGATGATGCCTTCGGCGATCATGTCGACGTACTCACCGGTCGCGGCGTTCAGACCGTGGCCGACGGGCAGGTTGCGCACCTTCTCGACGATGACACCACCCTCGAGGCCGCCGTTGACGGCGATCTGCTTGAGCGGGGCCTCCAGGGCGAGCTTCACGGCGTTGGCGCCGGTCGCCTCGTCACCCTCCAGGTCCAGCTTCTCGAAGACCGTGGAAGCCTGGAGCAGGGCCACGCCACCACCGGCGACGATGCCCTCCTCGACGGCCGCCTTCGCGTTGCGAACGGCGTCCTCGATGCGGTGCTTGCGCTCCTTGAGCTCGACCTCGGTCGCGGCGCCGGCCTTGATGACGGCCACGCCGCCCGCGAGCTTCGCCAGGCGCTCCTGGAGCTTCTCGCGGTCGTAGTCCGAGTCGCTGTTCTCGATCTCGGCGCGGATCTGGTTGACCCGGCCCTGGACCTGGTCGGTGTCACCGGCGCCGTCGACGATCGTCGTCTCGTCCTTGGTGATGACGACCTTGCGGGCGCGGCCCAGGAGGTCCAGGGTCGCGTTCTCCAGCTTGAGGCCGACCTCCTCGGAGATGACCTCGCCGCCCGTGAGGATGGCGATGTCGCCGAGCATGGCCTTGCGGCGGTCACCGAAGCCCGGGGCCTTGACGGCGACGGACTTGAAGGTGCCACGGATCTTGTTGACGACCAGGGTCGACAGGGCCTCGCCCTCGACGTCCTCGGCGATGATCAGCAGCGGCTTGCCGCCCTGCATGACCTTCTCCAGGAGCGGGAGCAGGTCCTTGACGTTGGTGACCTTGGAGTTGGCGATGAGGATGTAGGGGTCCTCCAGGACCGCCTCCATGCGCTCCATGTCGGTCGCGAAGTACGCCGAGATGTAGCCCTTGTCGAAGCGCATGCCCTCGGTGAGCTCAAGCTCCAGACCGAAGGTCTGCGACTCCTCGACGGTGATGACGCCTTCCTTGCCGACCTTGTCCATGGCCTCGGCGATGAGCTCGCCGATCTGGGTGTCGGCGGCGGAGATGGAGGCCGTGGAGGCGATCTGCTCCTTGGTCTCGACCTCCTTGGCCTGGTCGAGCAGCGCACCGGAGACGGCCTCGACGGCCTTCTCGATGCCGCGCTTGAGGGCCATCGGGTTGGCGCCGGCGGCTACGTTGCGCAGGCCTTCCCTGACCAGGGCCTGGGCGAGAACGGTCGCGGTGGTCGTACCGTCACCGGCGACGTCGTCCGTCTTCTTGGCGACTTCCTTGACCAGCTCGGCGCCGATCTTCTCGTACGGGTCCTCGAGCTCGATCTCCTTGGCGATGGAGACACCATCGTTGGTGATCGTGGGGGCGCCCCACTTCTTCTCGAGGACGACGTTCCGGCCCTTGGGGCCGAGCGTCACCTTGACGGCGTCCGCGAGCTGGTTCATGCCGCGCTCGAGGCCGCGCCGCGCCTCCTCGTCGAACGCGATGATCTTGGCCATGTGAAGTGGTCCCTCCAGGACTGGGGGTGATTCCTTCGGACCGCGCCCGCGCCCGCGACGGACGGCTCGCCTGCCTCGTGGTTCCTTGCCCCACCTGGCCTGCGGGCCTCACCGACCCGGTCCTTCGTTGTCACTCTCACCTTCAGAGTGCTAACGCCAATGATTAGCACTCGGCATGGTCGAGTGCAAGCGGCTCTCGATGATCCGCAGGTGAACGCACCCCCGCGCGCCCCGTCGGCGGCGCCCCCGGGCCGGGCACGGCCGGGCACACGAGAGGGCTCGCACCCCGGTGCGGGGTGCGAGCCCTCCTATGAAGAACGAAGAACGTCGCTGCGTTGAACCCGGCGCGTTACTTCAGCCGGCCGCCAGTCGGACCATGTCCGCCTGCGGCCCCTTCTGACCCTGCGAGATCTCGAACTCGACCCGCTGGCCCTCTTCCAGGGTGCGGTAACCGTCCATCTGGATCGCGCTGTAGTGGACGAAAACATCCGCACCACCGTCGACCGCGATGAAGCCGTACCCCTTCTCCGCGTTGAACCACTTGACGGTGCCCTGAGCCATGCCTAACTCCCCTATTACTGGCCCTTGCACAGATCCACACTTCGCGGATCCGGGTCAGACCTCACCCCCCAACGGTTGGGGGTGTGCGCCGGAACGCGTCGACCGCGGCCGAATGTATCTGTCCAACTGCCCTCTGCAACAGGTCAATCGGACGAGAATTCTGGACACGACCGGTCGGGAATGTACGAACAATTCACCCGAATTCAGGGCAAGTCGGGCCCCACAAAAGGAACGAATTGCGCAAATGGCCTGCACACTTTGGCTACTTCATATAGGGCGTGCGGCTCGATCACATATGCGCCCGGCAAGGAATCACTACGGTGATCGGACCGGGTTCCCCAACTCTACAGTGCTCAACCATAGAGAATTGCCCCCTCCGCTTCTCTCACGGTGGGGGCAATTCGATGAACTCTCGGTAATCAAAGTTACCGACGGTTACTACCAGCGGGTACGGAGCGTCGGTCAGCCACCGGCGACGGCGGGAATGATCGACACACCCGCGCCGTCCGGCGTGGCCGTCTCCAGCCCCTGCTCGAACCGGACATCGTCGTCATTCACGTACACATTCACGAACCGCCGCAGCTTGCCCTGGTCGTCCAGAACCCGGGCGGCGATCCCGTTGTGGTTCTTCTCCAGATCGGCGATGACCTCGCCGAGAGTCGCCCCCTCGGCCTGGACCTCGGCCTGCCCACCGGTGTAGGTGCGAAGGATGGTGGGGATGCGGACGTTGACGCTCATGACTTGTGACCTCCGGATGCGTGCAGCAGAGCTAGGGGCGCGGGGCTGTACTCGACATGCGGCTGCCGCCGCGTGGGCGCGAGAAGCCCCACAGACCCGCAGACGAACGACTACCAGGCCTTACACAAGCCCGGCCTCTCGGAATGAATCAAGGCTGGGCCGAATGGTCGCGGTCAGCCCGGTACCGGCCACCGCGTCCAACGTCTTCAGACCATCGCCCGTGTTGAGCACGACCGTGGTCAGCGTCGGGTCGAGGAGGCCGTCCTCGATCAGCTTCTTCGTCACGCCCACGGTCACCCCACCGGCGGTCTCCGCGAAGATCCCCTCGGTCCGCGCCAGCAGCTTGATCGCGTCGACGACCTGCTCGTCCGTCACGTCCTCCACGGCACCGCCGGTCCGCCGCGCGATGTCCAGCACGTACGGCCCGTCCGCCGGGTTGCCGATCGCGAGCGACTTGGCGATGGTGTTCGGCTTCTGCGGGCGCACCACGTCGTGTCCGGCCTTGAAGGCCACCGACACCGGCGAGCACCCCTCGGCCTGCGCGCCGAAGATCTTGTACGGCTTGTCCTCGACGAGCCCGAGCTTGATCAGCTCCTGGAGCCCCTTGTCGATCTTCGTGAGCTGCGACCCGGAGGCGATCGGCACGACCAGCTGGTCGGGGAGCCGCCAGCCGAGCTGCTCGCAGATCTCGTACGCGAGCGTCTTGGAGCCCTCGGCGTAGTACGGCCGCAGGTTGACGTTGACGAAGCCCCAGCCCTCGCCGGCCGGGTCGCCGATCAGCTCGGAGCAGAAGCGGTTCACGTCGTCGTAGTTGCCCTCGATGCCGACGAGCTCGCCGCCGTAGACCGCGGCCATGACGACCTTGCCCTGCTCCAGGTCGTGCGGGATGAACACACAGGACCGGAAGCCGGCGCGGGCGGCGGCGGCGCCGACGGCACCGGCCAGGTTGCCCGTGGAGGAGCAGGAGAGGGTGGTGAAGCCGAAGGCGCGGGCCGCTTCCAGGGCCTGGGCGACGACACGGTCCTTGAAGGAGTGCGTCGGGTTGCCGGAGTCGTCCTTGATGAACAGCTTGCCGGCGTCGACACCGAGCGCGGCGGCCAGGTTGTCGGCCTTGACGAGCTGGGTCCAGCCGGGGTTGATGTTCGGCTTGTCGGCGACGTCAGCCGGAACAGGCAGCAGGGGCGCGTAACGCCAGATGTTCGCGGGCCCGGACTCGATCGTCTTCCGCAGCTCCTCCGTCTCGTAGGCGGAGTAGTCGTACGCGATCTCCAGGGGCCCGAAACACTCCTCGCAGGCGAAGACCGGCCCGAGGGGTACGCGGTGACCGCATTCCCGACAGCTCAGGGCCGAGGCGGGCCCGAGGTCTACTGTGGAGGTGGAGTCGGTGGTGCTTGCAACAGTCTGCGCAGCCATGGAGGCGAGGCCCTTTCTCCTCATCTTCCTCACGACGCACTTCGCCGTGAGACGGATTTGGCACCTTCCCTAGCCGGGAGCCTCGCGACGCGATCGACAGTGATCACTACGAGACCGGCTGGAGGGTTGCCGGGGCTTCATCGGGCCGTATCCCTCTGCCCCTCTGGATGAGCGGTATTTGGTTGTATACGCCGACGAGCAGCGACATGCGATGGTCACCAGCGTTGTCCAAGACTGTAACCGAAGGCCAGGACAGTTGAGAGAGCCGTCCGAACCGCGAGATGAACGCAGAGGAGCCGCGCACTGTGCTGAAGGAAGTCGAGCGCTGGCTGAACACCCGCTCCTGGTCCATGGCCGACCGGCCGCTCCACCGGATCATGGCCGCGAAACGGGCCACGGGACAGACGGTCAGCGTCGTCCTGCCCGCCCTGAACGAGGAGGAGACGGTCGGCGACATCGTCGCGATCATCCGCCACGACCTGATGCGGCAGGTGCCGCTCGTGGACGAGATCGTGGTCGTCGACTCCGGCTCCACCGACCGGACGTCCCAGGTCGCGGCGGCGGCCGGGGCGACGGTCGTGCACCGCGACGCCATCCTGCCCCGCATCCCGGCCGTGCCCGGCAAGGGTGAGGTGCTGTGGCGGTCGCTGATGGTGACGTCCGGCGACATCGTCTGCTTCATCGACGCGGACCTCAGGGAGTTCTCGTCGGACTTCGTCTCCGGGATCGTCGGCCCGCTGCTCACCGACCCCGGTGTCGACCTCGTCAAGGCGATGTACGACCGCCCCCTGGGCTCGGCCGCCGGGCAGGGGGGCCGTGTGACGGAACTCATGGCCCGGCCGCTGCTCAACATGCACTGGCCGCAGCTGGCCGGCTTCGTCCAGCCGCTCGGCGGCGAGTACGCGGCCCGGCGCTCGCTCCTGGAGCGGCTGCCGTTCCCCGTGGGGTACGGCGTCGAGCTGGGCATGCTGGTCGACGCGCTGCACCTGGTCGGCCTCGACGCGCTCGCGCAGGTCGACGTGGGGGTCCGCAAACACCGCCACCAGGACGGGGCGGCGCTGGGCCGTATGTCCGCGGCGATCTACCGCACGGCTCAGCTGCGGCTGGCGCGGGGGCATCTGATCCGGCCGGTGCTGACGCAGTTCGAGCGGGGTCGGGAGGGTTTCGAGCCGCGCACGTATTCGGTGGACCTGGAGGAACGGCCGCCGATGGCGCAGATCGGGGAGTACGTGGAGCGACGGGCCGCGTGAGGGGGCGGGGGGGGCCTGTTTCGTCGCCGGGTGCGGGTGAGTGGGGGCTGGTCGCGCAGTTCCCCGCGCCCCTGAAAAGCAGGGGCTGCGCCCCGTGCTTTTCACCCCGCAGCCCCGTCGCCCTTCAGGCCCGCAGGGCCGTGGTCTTTCAGGCCCGCAGGGGCCTGATGCTTTTAGGGGCGCGGGGAACTGCGCGAGAAGCCCCACCGGGCCCGCGGTAGCCCCACAACACTCACCCCCCACCCCATCAGGCGCTCCTGTATACGGCCGCACCCCACGTTTGACCGGCGGAGCCCGTGGCTAGGTTGTGCCGTATGGCATCGACGCACAGCGCGCGGATCCTCGTCGCCTCCAACCGCGGCCCCATCTCGTACACCGAGGACGAATCCGGCGCCCTCACAGCGAAGCGCGGCGGCGGCGGCCTCGTCTCGGGGCTCTCCGCGATCGACTCGGAGGCGGGCGCCGTCTGGGTGTGCTCCGCCCTCGGCGACGGCGACCGCGAGGCCGTACGCCGCGGTGTCGGCGAGCCCGGCGTCCGCATGCTCGACATCCCCGCCGACGTGCACCACGACGCGTACAACGGCGTCGCCAACTCCACGCTCTGGTTCGTGAACCACATGCTCTACCAGACCCCGCTGGAGCCGTCCTTCGACGCGGAGTTCCGGCGCCAGTGGGCGTCGTACGAGACGTACAACCGTGCCTTCGCCGAGGCGCTCGCGCAGGAGGCGGCGGACGGCGCGTCCGTGCTCGTCCAGGACTACCACCTGACCCTGGTCCCCCGGATGCTCCGCGAACTCCGCCCCGACCTGCGGATCGGCCACTTCTCCCACACCCCGTGGGCGCCCGTCGACTACTTCCGGCTGCTGCCCGACGACATCGCCGCGAAGGTACTCGACGGCATCCTCGGCGCCGACCGGGCCGCGTTCCTCACCCGGCGGTGGGCCGACGCGTTCACCGAGTGCGCCCGCGCCGTCCTCGGCCCCGATGCCACGTCCGGCACCCGCATCGGCGTGCACGGCCTGGGCGCCGACGCGGACTTCCTGCGGGCCCGCGCCCACCAGGCGGACGTCGACGACCGCATGGTCGCGCTGCGGGAGCAGATCGGTACGGCTCCGGACGGCGCCCCGCGCCGTGCGATCGTCCGCGTCGACCGCACGGAACTCTCCAAGAACATCGTGCGCGGCCTGCACGCCTTCCGGCAGCTCCTCGACGACCGGCCGGCCTGGCGCGAGCGCGTCGTGCACATCGCCCTCGCCTACCCGTCACGGCAGGACCTGGCGGTGTACCGGGACTACATGACCGAGGTCCAGCGGGTCGCGGACGACATCAACGAGCGGTACGGGACGCCGGACTGGACCCCGGTCGTCCTCCACCTCAAGGACGACTTCGCCCGCTCGCTGGCGGCGTACCGGCTCGCCGACGTGGCCCTGGTGAACCCCATCCGCGACGGCATGAACCTCGTCGCGAAGGAGGTGCCGGTCGTCTCCGACGAGGGGTGCGCGCTCGTGCTGTCGCGGGAGGCCGGGGCGTACGAGGAGCTGCGGGACGACTCGTTCGTGGTGAACCCGTACGACGTCGTGGGTACGGCGGCCGCCCTGCACGAGGCGTTGTCCCTGCCGGTGGCGGAGCGGGCGGAACGGACGAAGCGGCTCGCCGGGGCGGCGACGGCGTTGCCGCCCACGCGGTGGTTCCTGGACCAGTTGGAGGCGTTGGAGGGCACCCAGTAGCTCGGGGGCTCGGGTTCGTCGGCGAGTGCGGGTCCGTCGTGGTTGATCGCGCAGTTCCCCGCGCCCCTGTAGGGGCAGGGGCTGCGCCCTCTGCCCCTACACCTGCTCGGCGATGGCCGCGAGGAGGCCTACGACGCCTGCCGGGCCGTCCACCACCAGGTCCGCCCTCTCCGACAGTTCCGTGACCTCCGCGCTGCCGCTGCACACCAGCAGGCCCGGGGTGCCCTCGGTGCGGAGTTTCTCGACGGCGGCGAAGGCGGGGAGATCGCCGAGGTCGTCGCCGGCGTACAGGACGGACTCGGCGTCGGTCCGCGTGAGGTGGTCGCGCAGGGCGACGCCCTTGTCCATGCCCGGGGGGCGGAGTTCGAGGACGAGGCGGCCGGGTTCGACGATGAGGCCGTGGTGGTGGGCGAGGTCGGCCAGCGGGGCGCGCAGGGCTTCGAAGGCGGCCTGGGGGTCGGTGGCGCGACGCGTGTGGACGGCGACCGCGCGGCCCTTCTCCTCGATCCAGGTGCCCTGCCCGGCGCCGACGCCGTCCAGCACACCGGGCAGCTCCGCGCGGACCGCGGCGACACCGGGGTGCGGGGCGGGGGCGCTGACGGTGCCGGTGACGGCGTCCCAGCGTTCGGCGCCGTAGTGGCCGAGGACCACGAGGTGCTCCAGCCCGGGGACGCCGGCGAAGCCGCCGTGGC
This sequence comes from Streptomyces caniscabiei, assembly GCF_014930365.1. Classification (GTDB taxonomy): domain Bacteria; phylum Actinomycetota; class Actinomycetes; order Streptomycetales; family Streptomycetaceae; genus Streptomyces; species Streptomyces caniscabiei. The sequence goes on from NZ_JABXWI010000012.1 coordinate 269,448, forward strand.
GGACGGCGACGCTCGCGGGGCGGCCGGTCACCACGGCGACGGAGGCGACCTTGGGGGCGAGCGCGGCGAGGGCGGCGACCGCGTCGGGGTGGGCGCGGGCCTGTTCGGGGTCGGGGACGATGGGGGCGAGGGTGCCGTCGAAGTCGAGGGCGATCACCGTACGGCCGGGTCGTTCGAGGATCGCCTCCAGCGCGGCCCGCCCGGCGGGGGTGACGGGTGTCGGCAAGGTGGCCTGGGGGTTCTCTGCGTCCTTGTGGCTGCCCATGGCGTCGACCCTATCCGTCATCTCTCCTCCCGGCGGGCCTCTCTGACCCTTCGCAGCCGGTTGACGGTGACGGGGTCGTGGGCGAGGGCGCGTGGGTCGTCGAGCAGGGCGTTGAGCAGCTGGTAGTACCGCACGGGCGCGATCCCGAGCCGCTCCCGTATGGCCCGCTCCTTGGCCCCCGGCCCCTCCCACCCCTGCCGCTCCACAGCGAGGATGGCCTGTTCACGAGCCTCTAGCGCGTCCATGCGACGACGGTAACGGAAGGGTGTGACAGGGCGCCCAGTAGCTCGGGAGTAACGGGTGCGACGGCGACTGCGGGTGCATGGGGTTGCTCGCGCAGTTCCCCGCGCCCCTAAAGACATCAGGCCCCTGCGGGCCTGAAAGGCAGCGGGGCTGCGGGGCTGCGGGGTGAAAAGCACGGGGCGCAGCCCCTGCTTTTCAGGGGCGCGGGGAACTGCGCGAGAAGCCCCACCGGGCCGGCAGTCGCCGACGAACCCGCACCCCCGAGCTATCAGGCACCCGCCCCCGGCCGCGCCCTAATCCTCCCGATCCGCCGCACTCGCCGTCTGCTGCAACTCCTCCAGCACAACCCCCGGCTCCACCCCCGGCCGCACCGCCCGCCCGATCCGTTCCTTGACCGCCGCGCTGACATCCGCCCAGGACGTCTTGCCCACGGGCGGCAACGCGGCGTCGGGAAGCGCGTCGAGGAACGGCCCGAGGTCCGCGTCGTCGTCGTCCGTGCCCGCCGCCATCTCCTCCGACGCGGACGCGGTCACCGGCAGCAGGTCGTACTCCCGCGAGAAGTCGAGCACGTTCTCGTCGCTGTACACGAAGTCGAGGAAGTCACCGATCTCCTCCCCGTGGCCGTTCTGCTTGAAGGCCATCATCCAGTCGGCGACCCCCATCGTCGCGTGTTTGCGCCCGTCGTACCCCGGCATGACCGCCGTCCCGTAGTCGACCCCCTTGTCGGCGGCCATCCGCATCAGGCTGGGATGCCCGTTGAGCATCCCCACCTCCCCCCGCGCGAACGCCGCGAACGCGTCGGCCCGGTCGAGCTCCGCCGGCGTGGTCGGCCCGGTGAGCCCCTTGTCGACCAGCTCGTCCTTGAGCCAGGTGAAGGTCCGGACGTTCTCCTCGGAGTCGAGCCGGTAGGTGCCGACGGCGTCGACGTATCCCGCCCCGCCGCTGAGCAGCCACTGCATGGTCTCGGCCTGGGCCTCCTCGGGCCCGAGCGGCAGCGCGTACGGGGTCTCGACGCCCGCGTCGTCGAGGGCCGCGGCGTCGGCCGCCAGCTCGTTCCAGCTGCGCGGGGCGCCGTCGAGGCCCGCCTCGGCGAAGAGCTTCTTGTTGTAGAAGAGGACGCGGGTGGACGCGGCGAACGGCATCCCGTAGGCCACCCGCCGCACCTTGCCCGCGTCGGCGAGCTGGGGCAGGAAACCGGCCTGGACGGGGATGGAGAGCAGGTCGTCCACCTCGTAGAGCCGGTCGGCGGAGGCGTAGTCCGCGTAGGTGCCGGCCTGCGCCAGGTCGGGCGCGTCACCGGCGGCGACCATCTCCCTGACCTTGCGGTCGACGTCGTTCCAGGAGTGGACGGTGACGTCGACCGTGACGCCCGGCGTCTTCTTCTCGTACGCCTTCACGACCGCGTCCCAGTACTTCCGGGAGCTGTTGGCCTCGGAGTCGCCGTAGTCGGCGGCGACCAGCTTCAGGGTGACGCCGGGGCCGTCGGCCGCCGAGGCGCCGCAGCCCGCAAGCGTCGCCATCAGCCCCAGCACGGCCAGGGCCGCGGTTCCGCTGTTCCTGACGCCGGTCTTCGTCCGCCTCTGCCGCTGTCGCACTCGTACTGCCCCAAACACATCGCACTTGCCCCGCGTGGACCAGCCTGAGTCACCGGCTCGGCACCCAAGGCCGTTGATCACTCAACTTCTCGAACTCTCCATAAGGTCTACACCACTCTCCCCCTAGAGGTCTAGACCACGTGAGTGGACTAGACCTCTCACGGGTCGAAGGGCCACACTGTCCTCCGTGAGACATGTCATCGCCCTCGATGTGGGCGGCACCGGGATGAAGGCCGCACTGGTCGGGGCCGGCACCGCGCCCTCCGGGGACACACCCCCCGGCGCCCCGGTCCTGCTGCACCAGGCGCGCCTGGCGACCGGCCGCGAGCGCGGGCCGGAGGCCGTCGTCGCGTCGATCCTCGACTTCGCCGCCGAGCTGCGCGCCTACGGTGAACGTCACTTCGGCGAACCCGCGGTCGCCGCCGGCGTCGCCGTGCCCGGCATCGTCGACGCCGAGCGGGGCACCGCCGTCTACGCCGCCAACCTCGGCTGGCGCGACGTCCCGCTGCGCGCGCTCCTCACCGAGCGCCTCGGCGGCGTCCCGGTCGCCCTCGGCCACGACGTGCGCACCGGAGGGCTCGCGGAGGGACGCGTCGGCGCGGGCCGGGGCGCGGACCGCTATCTCTTCGTGGCGCTCGGCACCGGGATCGCCGGCGCGATCGGCGTCGACGGCCGGGTGGAGGCGGGCGCCCACGGCTTCGCGGGCGAGATCGGCCACATCGTCGTACGCCCCGGGGGCATCCCGTGCCCCTGCGGCCAGTACGGCTGTCTGGAGCGGTACGCCTCCGCGGCGGCCGTCAGCCAGGCCTGGGCCGAGGCCTGCGGGGACCCCGAGGCCGACGCGGCGGACTGCGCCAAGGCCGTCGAGTCGGGCGACCCGCGCGCGAGCGCCGTCTGGCAGCACGCCGTCGACGCCCTCGCCGACGGCCTGGTCACCGCCCTCACCCTCCTCGACCCGCGCACCCTCATCATCGGCGGCGGCCTCGCGGAGGCCGGCGACACCCTGTTCGCCCCGCTGCGCGCCGCCGTGGAACACCGGGTGACCTTCCAGAAGGTCCCCACGATCGTCCCGGCGGCCCTGGGCGACACAGCAGGCAGCCTGGGCGCGGGCCTGATGGCCTGGGACCTGATCACCCCCACCACCCCTACGCCCCCCACGACCCCCACGGACCCTTCGGAGGTAACCCCCTGATGGCCCCCGCCTTTTCCGACACCGGGTCCGACAGCAACGCCCCATCAGGGGCGCGGGGAACTGCGCGACCAGCCCCCACCCACCCGCAGTCGCCGAACCCAGCGCATCCGTACGTCCTCGAAGGCGCCAACGTCGTCCTCCCCACCGGCACCGTCGAGAACGCCCGTCTCACCATCGACGGCACCAAGATCACCGCCCACTCCCCCGAGAACGCCCACACCATCGACGTCCGCGGCCACTGGGTGGTCCCCGGCTTCGTCGACCTGCACAACCACGGCGGCGGCGGAGCCTCCTTCACCTCAGGCACCGTCGACGACGTACTGACCGGCATCCGCACCCACCGCCTCCACGGCACCACCACCCTCGTCGCCTCCACGGTCACCGGCGACATGGACGGCCTCGCCCACCGCGCCGGCCTCCTGTCCGAACTCGCCGAACAGGGCGACATCGCCGGCATCCACTTCGAGGGCCCCTTCATCTCCCCCTGCCGCAAGGGCGCCCACTCGGAGGAGTTGCTCCGCGACCCCGACCCGGCGGAGGTCCGCAAGCTGATCGACGCGGCGCGCGGCCGGGCCGCGATGGTCACCCTCGCCACCGAACTCCCCGGCGGCCTGGACTCCGTACGCCTCCTCGCCGAACACGGCGTCATCGCGGCCATCGGGCACACGGACGCGACGTACGAGCAGACGGTTCAGGCCATCGAGGCGGGCGCGACCGTGGCCACCCACCTCTTCAACGCGATGCCGCCGCTCGGCCACCGCGACCCCGGCCCGATCGCCGCGCTCCTGGAGGACGAACGGATCACCGTCGAGCTGATCAACGACGGCACCCACCTCCACCCCGCCGCCCTCCAGCTGGCGTTCCGTCACGCGGGTGCCGGCCGGGTCGCGTTCATCACCGACGCGATGGACGCCGCCGGCTTCGGCGACGGCCTCTACACGCTGGGCCCGCTGGCGGTCGAGGTCGTGGACGGTGTGGCCCGCCTGGTGGAGGGCGGCTCGATCGCGGGCTCGACCCTCACCCAGGACCGCGCCCTCAAACGGTCCGTCACCGTCGACCGCATCCCCGTCGAGGACGCCGTCGCCGCCCTGTCCGCCAACCCGGCGAAACTCCTCGGCCTCTACGACCGCGTCGGCTCCCTGGAGCCCGGCAAGGACGCCGACCTCGTCCTCCTCGACGCGGACTTCGACGTCAAGGGCGTGCTGCGCAAGGGCGAATGGGTGGTCGATCCCCAACTGAGCTGATCGGCCCGGTTGTTGATAGAGAGCGAAGAGTGCGGTGGTTGTCCCGGAGGGCTGGGCCGACCGCCGCTCTTTTGGCATGATCAGGCCTCCGCAATCGCGTCCGGACGAGCGCACTCTGTTACTCGGCAGGCGCGCTCACAAGCACCAAGGGGGTAGGCCAGGTGATCCTCACGGTCACACTGAACACCGCTCTCGACATCACCTACCGCGTACGAGACCTCAGGCCCCACGCCACGCACCGGGTGACCGATGTGACCGAACGGCCCGGCGGCAAGGGCCTGAACGTGGCCCGGGTACTGGCGGCGCTCGGCCACGAGGTGACGGTCACCGGTTTCGTCGGCGGCGCGACCGGCCGGGCCGTGCAGGACCGGCTCACGCACACCCCGGGTGTGGTGGACGCGCTGCTGCCGGTGGAGGGTGCCACGCGCCGGACGATCGCCGTGGCCGACGCGAGCGGTGACACGACTCAGCTCAACGAACCGGGCCCGCTCATCACACCCGCCGAGTGGTCCGCCTTCCAGGAGGCGTACGTCGATCTGCTGCGCTCCGCCTCGGTGGTGGCCCTGTGCGGCAGCCTGCCGCCGGGGGTTCCGGTGGGGGCGTACGCCGGTCTGGTCCGTACGGCCCGCACGCTGTCCGTGCCGGTCCTGCTGGACACCGGCGGTGAGCCGCTGCGTCGCGGCGTGGCGGCCCGCCCCGACCTGGTGAAGCCGAACGCCGACGAACTGGCCGAACTCACCGGTTCCCACGAGCCGTCCCGCGCGACCCGGGACGCCCGCCGCCGGGGCGCGCAGGCGGTCGTCGCCTCCCTCGGCCCGGACGGTCTCCTCGCCCACACCCCCGAGGGCCAGTGGCGCGCGACCCCGCCGCGCCGGCTGCGCGGCAACCCGACCGGGGCGGGCGACTCGGCGGTGGCGGGCCTGCTGTCGGGCCTGGTCGACCGCCTCCCCTGGCCCGACCGCCTGGCCCGCGCCGTCGCCCTGTCGGCGGCGACCGTACGGGCCCCGGTGGCGGGCGAGTTCGACCGTCAGACGTACGAGGAACTGGTGGGGCAGGTGGCGGTGACGGGGGAGGTCACGGCGGCCTAACGGCTACCCACCCGCGATCCAAGCAAGTCGTGTGGCGCAATTCCCTATCGCTTTTTCGAACACGCGTGCGGAATCATCTTGATCGACCAACCTCGATCAAGAAAGAGAAGAGCTTTTGATGAAGCCGCGCCTGCTTGCCCTAGTCGGAGCCACTGTGATGGCCATCCTGCCGCTCACGACCGCCCAGCCAGCGTCCGCCGCGACGAGGTGCCCGCAGAATTACGCCTGTTCGTGGACGAGCGCCAACTTCGAGGGGACGAGGCGCCTCCAGAACAACTCAAGCGGGTGCAACCCGTTCAGCGGCCGATCGGTGTCTAACCAGACCGGCAGGCTCATCACCATCTACAGGGACGAGTCCTGCTACGGCGACCGAATCGACATCAGGACGGGCCACTATTCGGCCAATACTCCGTGGCGTTTCAAGAGCGTAGCGGTCTGGGGCTAGTGACGTTCTCCAGGCCATTCCCGGGGTGACGCCTTCCCAAGAGCGGGGATTTGGGGCCGTCAGCGCAGTGCTGGCGGCCCTCAACTGCTGCACTCTACGAAGCCATTCTGGGACTACAGGCCTTCAACGCCTACTCAGGAGGGCTTGAGGTACAGCTGATCGAAATTCGCATCGCACTGGTTGCCCTCGTTGCACACGATCTTGATCTCGTTCGTGCCCTTGTTCAGGGTGACGAGGGCCCAGGTGCTCTGCCAGCCCTTCGCATAGTCGCCCTTGGGCGAATTGGAGAAGTTCTTCAGGTTCAGCGGGCGGCTCTGAGGGGTGCCGTTGACGACGAGCGTCGCGTCAGCATCCACACCGGGAATGCCGTACTGCACGTACAGGCGGTATTCACCGGACTTGGCGAGGTCCTCCATCTTCCAGGTGATGGACGAACCCACCGAGTTGAAGTTCCCCACATAGAACCCGCCCTCCGACTTCGCGCCGGCGACGTCGGAGGCGATGGCCGCGTTGCCGCCGAGGAGGAGGGTCTTGGCCTCGGCCTTGGGGAGTTCGGCGGTCTCCGCGTCCTTGGACTTGCTGGGCGTCGGGCTGGGGTCGGCGCTCTCCTGGGTGTTGGGGCCGGCGGAGGCACCGGTGTCGTTGCCCGAGGCGTTGTCGGAGTCGTCGCCGCCGAGCATGGCGACGCTGATGCCGATCACCACGGCGGCCACCACGGCGATCGCGCCGATGAGGAGGCCCTTGGTGTTGGGGCCACGGCCCCGGCCACCGCCCCCGCCGCTGTTGTAGGCCTGCTGACGCGTCGTCTGGGCGCCGCCGGAGAAGCTCTCGGGGGCCTGGTAGTGCGCGTTCGGCTGGCCCGGGGCGCCCTGCGGCTGGCCGTACGCCTGCTGCGGGACCTGCCCGTACTGCGCGGTCGCGGCCTGCGGAGCCTGCTGGGTCTGCTGCCCGTACTGCCGCTCGCCGACCGGTCGGACCCGGTTGACCGCGTTCGGGTAGCCGTAGCTCCCGCTGGGCGGCTGGGCTCCTCGGGCCTGCCCGTCCTCGTAGAGGTAGCCGAACGGGTCGTCGTCCTCGGGCGTGCTCGCGCCGTTGTTGCCGGGCGTCATCCCTAGGTCTCCTCAGCGGTGCGGTACTTACACGTACGGGTGGCGGGTTGGTGCGTAGGGGTGTAGGAGAGCGAGCCTACCCGCTCGCGGTGACCCAAACGGGTGACTCGGACCTCATCACCGGACCGGCACACCTCCGACCAGGCCCTTTTCAGCCGCTGCACGCCGCTGACCTGGGCTTCCACCCTGGTGTCTCCACTGTCACACAGGGCGCTATCCGGCTCGCCTGTGCTGTCTGGGACGAGATCGTTTCTCGACGTACATCCGCTCGTCAGCTGATTTCAACACCTCGTCCGCCGTCATTCCGCAGTGGGCCCATCCGATGCCGAAACTGGCCCCGACGCGCATCGCGCGACCGTCGACGCGAATCGGCTGGATGATCTCGTTGCGCAGGCGTACGGCGAGGTCCTGGGCGTCCGCGCGGCCGAGTCCGTCGGCGAGGACGACGAACTCGTCACCGCCGAGCCGGGCCACGGTGTCGCCGTCGCGCACACCCCGGCTGAGCCGCCGGGCCACCTCGATGAGGACCGCGTCGCCCGCGTTGTGCCCGAACCGGTCGTTGATCGACTTGAACCCGTCGAGGTCGCAGAAGAGCACCGCGAGCCCCTTGGTCCCGTCGTCCCGCTCGTCCTCGGGCGCGACGGTGTGCACATGGTGGTCGAAGGCGTCGTACGGCCCGCCGGAGGCGTGGAAGTCGAAGGCGTGCCCGCTGTGCCCGGCGGCCTCGTACGCGTCGAACGACGGGTGCGGCAGCCGGGCCGCGTGCTCGGCGCCGAACTCCCCGTGCTCACCCCCGGCCCCCTGCTCGCCGAACTGTCCGAAGGCCGCGTTCATCGAGTCGGCCGCCGCGCCGGCCGGCAGGGACTGGGGGCGCTGGCAGATGCGGGCGGAGAGGCGCGAGCGCAGCTCGGCCGAGTTCGGCAGGCCGGTGAGGGCGTCGTGCGAGGCGCGGTGCGCGAGCTGGAGCTCACGCCGCTTGCGCTCCTCGATGTCCTCGACGTGGGTCAGCAGGAAGCGGGGGCCGTCGGCGGCGTCCGCGACCACGCTGTTGCGCAGCGAGACCCACACGTACGTCCCGTCGCGGCGCCCGAGCCGCAGCTCGGCGCGGCCGCCCTCGGCGGAGGTCCGCAGGAGTGTGCCTATGTCCTCGGGGTGGACGAGGTCGGAGAAGGCGTACCGCCGCATGGCGGAGGCGGGGCGTCCCAGCAGCCGGCACAGGGCGTCGTTGGTCCGCAGGATCCGGCCGTGCTGGTCGCCGCCCATCTCCGCGATGGCCATACCGCTCGGGGCGTACTCGAAGGCCTGGCGGAAGGATTCCTCGCTGGCACGCAGCGCCTGCTGCTCTCTTTCGAGCCTGACCAGTGCACGCTGCATGTTGGCGCGCAGCCGAGCGTTGCTGATCGCGATGGCGGCCTGGAAGGCGTACATCTGGAGCGCTTCGCGTCCCCACGCGCCCGGTCGGCGACCGTTTCGCGGCCGGTCCACGGAGACGACACCGAGCAGTTCGCCGCAGGAGGCGCCGCCGGCGCCCGGGGTGTACATCGGCGCGAAGAGGCGGTCGGAGGGGTGCCACTCGTCCTCGAAGCGGGGCGCGGGGCCGTCGGTGTACCACTGGGGCACGTCGTCCTCGTCGAGCACCCAGCCCTCGGTGTGCGGTATGAACCGCAGGTCGCCCCAGGCCTCGCCCATGCTCAGCCGGCGGTCCCAGGAGGCGCGGGAGCCGACGCGGCCGGTGATCAGGGCCTCGGCCGCGCTGTTCCCGGAGAGGGCGGCGACGACCAGGTCGCCGTCGGGGCGGACCAGGTTCACGCAGGCCAGTTCGTAGCCCAGGCCGTTGACCACGCCGTCGGCGACGGTCTGCAGTGTGTCGGCCAGGCTGCGTGCGGTGTTCATGTCCGCCATCACCTGGTGCAGCTGCCGCAGCGTCGTCAGACGGACGTAGGGCTCCGACTCGGTCTCCATTCGCCCTCCCCCCGAGATCTCGTGGCAGCTCCAGGCTCCAGGTACCTGCGTAACCTGCTCGGTGTGCTTAACTCGCGGGCTTACAACCGCTTACAGTTCCCGCTTACAGGTTCCAGCTTCCCCGCCACTGAATCACAGCGCGAAGCCCACTCGGTACACAGGGTCAACAAAATATGGCTCCTGTGACTCAAGTCACAGCGGAAGATGAGCAATTGAGTGGAGTTTATGCGTTTCCCACGTGCGCTTCCTGAACAGAATTCAGAACTCTGTGTAGGCAGTGTGAGCGACCTTGAGCGGACGGCTCGGACGGCGACCTAGGTCGCAGGTCCCGGAGCGGGGTCGGGCCCCGGGCCGATGTGGGGACCGCTTGCCGCAGGCTAGCGTGCGAGCGTGTCCAAGACGGTTCCTCTCGCAAACGCGCCCCTGGCCCAGCGCACCCCGGCCACCCCCGGTCCCCTGCCCGCCGGGCATGCTGAGGGGGTGAGCGAAGACGAGTTCCGTGCCGCGATGTCCCGACTGGCGGCGGGTGTGGTCCTGGTGACCGCGCACGAGGCCGCGCTGGATCCGGACGGGCCGCGCGGCGAGGACGTCGGCATGACGGCCACCTCGTTCATGTCCGTCTCCCTCGACCCGCCCCTCGTCATGGTGAGCCTGCGCGAGGGCTCCCGCATGGACGACCTCCTCGCCGAGCAGCCGCTGTGGGCGGTCTCCGTCCTCTCCGACCAGCAGCGCACCGTCGCGGCCCGCTTCGCCATGCGCAACCGCGTGAGCGACCGCCTCCTCTTCGACTCGGTCCCCCACACCCGGGGCACGACCAGCGGCGCACCCCTGATCGACAGCGCCCTGGCCACCCTGGAATGCCGCACCGAACAGCGCGTGACCGCCGGCGACCACACCCTGGTCATCGGCAGAGTCCTGACCGCCACGACCCCGGGTCCGGACACCGGGCCCCTCACCTACTTCCGGGGCCTCTACAGACAGCTGTCCCAGTAGCCGAGCCGCTCCCGCGGGGAGGATGCCCGTGGCTCCAGCCCGAGACCTCAGCCCGAGACCTCAGCCCGTGCCCTCAGCCCGTGCCCTCAGCCCCAGTCCCGCCCGGACCGCCCGCGCTTGGTGTCGGAGCGCTGCTTCTTCTCCCGCAGCCGCCGTTCGTTGATCCCCCTCGGGATACGGGTCGCCCGCCGCGGCTTCGGCGGCGGCGCGGTCGCCTCCGCGAGCAGCGCGGCCAGCCGTACGGCGGCGGTCTCCCGGTTGCGCCACTGCGAACGGTGCTCGGAGGAGCGGACGCTGACCACCCCGTCGACGAGCCGCGACGCGAGCCGCTCCAGCGCCCGCGCCTTCCACACCTCGGGCAACGCCTCGGTGTTCGCGAGGTCGAACCGCAGCTCGACCTGCGAGTCACTGGTGTTGACGTGCTGTCCGCCGGGACCGGAGGAGCGGGAGAAACGCCAGATGAGCTCGGCCTCGGGAAGCGAGACGGAGCCACGGATGACGTGAGGACCGGACATGCCCCCATGGTCGCGCGGATGTCCGGTCCACGTCACGCCCTTTTCCCGGTGGGTAAAGAAAGTAAAAACCGCTGGAACCTCTGGCGCCCCTCCCGACGTTCATAGGGGTACAGGTAGCTTCGTCCCCGGCACGAAGCCTTGTAAGGCACGTACGCAACGAGGGAAGGACTCCCAACCATGGCTGTAAGCCTGTCCAAGGGTGGCAACGTCTCGCTCACCAAGGAGGCTCCGGGCCTGACCGCCGTCACCGTGGGCCTCGGCTGGGACGTCCGCACCACCACCGGCACGGACTTCGACCTCGACGCCTCCGCGATCGCGGTCAACCCGCAGGGCAAGGTCTACTCGGACGGCCACTTCGTCTTCTTCAACAACAAGCAGACCCCGGACCAGACCATCGTCCACACCGGCGACAACCGCACGGGCGAGGGCGCGGGCGACGACGAGGCGATCAACGTCAACCTGGCGGGCCTCCCCGCCGACGTCGACAAGATCGTCTTCCCGGTCTCCATCTACGACGCGGAGAACCGCTCGCAGAACTTCGGCCAGGTCCGCAACGCCTACATCCGCATCGTCAACCAGGCCGGCGGCGCCGAGATCGCCCGCTACGACCTCTCCGAGGACGCCGCCACCGAGACCGCCATGGTCTTCGGCGAGCTCTACCGCAACGGCGCCGAGTGGAAGTTCCGCGCGGTCGGCCAGGGCTACGCCTCGGGTCTCGTCGGCATCGCCCAGGACTTCGGCGTCAACGTCTGAGTTCCGGGCGCCGCCCGGCCGGGGGCCGACACCTCGTCCCACGGCCCGTCACGGCATCTCACGGCACCTCACCGAAGGCCCCGCCACGCCCGGCGGGGCCTTCGGCCGTCCCAGCGGCGGGAGCCTGGGGCCGTCCCGGCGGCGGAGGCTCGGGCCGTTCCAGCCGGGGCGGCCGGCGGAGCCCCGACGCACCGGCGTCACACGCGCCAGTCCGCGGCGTACTGGATGTGCAGCGTCCCGGGAAGGCGCCGCCGGTTCCGTATCCGGGACCACGGGCCGGGGTCCAGCTCGACGCAGAAGTGGCCCGCGTGCGGCCGGCGGTACGGGAACGACGGGGCCTGGCCGACGAGGCCGCGCAGCCCCGTGCCGTGCTCGCGGAACGCGGTGGGGCTGCCCACGACGAACAGCGTGTGCGCCGCGATGTCGAAGGCGAGGTGGTCGCGGTACGACCGGTAGGCGCGCCGCTCGTGGTCGATGGCGTCCTCGTCGGGGAAGTCCCGCTCCGGAGTCGCCGTCGTCTGGGGCCTGCCGGTGTCGAGCCGTGCCCGCACGGGCTTCCACCTGGCCGTCGGGAACCGCAGGCTGTGGTGGAGCAGCACCAGGTCCAGCGCGACGGGTTCACCGTCGACTGAGGGGCCGGCGACGCCCTCGGGGGCGGGGGTGGCCCGGATCGGCAGATGGATCAGCGACCGGGCGGACCGGGCGGCCAGCGACCACAGGGCCACGAGCCGTTCCGCGCCGGCCCGGTCGACGTACATCGACAGCCAGTGGTGGTCGTCCCGCAACGCCAGCCGGGCCGACGACGGTTCCGCCCGGATCACCCGGAACTCGTCACCGCCCAGCCGCGCCTTGTGCACCCGCACCCGCTCTTCCACAGCCGCACTGTAGATCCCGGTCGATCCCGGTGTCGGGCCCTGATCGCTACCGTGCGGGGCATGCTGCTGCTCGAACCTCTCCGCACGGCCGAGGACGGGACCGTCCCCGGCCCCCTCCTCGCCGAACTCACCACCCTGCACGCCTCCAACCGCGACTTCTACGCCCTGAGCGGTGACTTCCCGGACGCGAACGACATCCGCCCCGAGCAGGTGGCCGCGGCGCTGGGCGTGGAGCTGGCCGACCCGGACGTGGAGGTCCTCCTCGCCCGCGAGAGCGAGGACGAGGAGGAGGAACGGGAGGAGGAAAAGGGGCGCGCGGGACGGGCACGGGGGCGGGCCCGACGACGTCGGCTGGTCGGGATCGCCATCACCCTCGCCCGGCATCCCGATCCGGCCGACCCCGACCCGTGGATCGGTCTGCTGCTCGTCGACGCCACAGCCCAACGCCGGGGGTACGGACGCCAGTTGGCCACCCTCGTCGAGGAGCGGTTCCGGCAGGCGGGGCGGGACGCCGTCCGGCTCGCGGCGCTCGACAACAACCCTGGCGCCCTGTCCTTCTGGACCGCCCTCGGGTACGAGGTCGTCGAACGGCGCCGGGACCGCCAACTGGGCCGCCCCTGCACCGTGCTGCGCAAGTCGCTGCGCACACCGCGCCGGGCCGCGAGGATCGCCGTGGTCGATCCGGAGGGCGCCGTCCTCCTCTTCAAGTACCACAACGCCGAGGTGGGCGCGCACTGGGCCCTGCCCGGCGGCGGCCTGGACGAGGGTGAGACCCCGCGCGAGGCCGCCGCGCGGGAGTTGCGCGAGGAAACGGGCTGGACGGACCTGGAGCCGGGCGCGCTGCTGTGCACCTGGGAGCACGACTTCACCCGCTACGGCGTCCCCGTACGCCAGCACGACACGATCTACGTGGCGCGAGGCCCGCGCCGCGAACCGGTGGGCGGCGTCCTCGCCACCTCACGCGCCCATGAAAGCATCCTGACCTGGCGCTGGTGGACCCCCGCCGACCTCACCGACCCGACGGCGGAGCCGGTCTGGCCGCCGCACCTGGGCCGGCTGCTGGCGGAGTCCGAGCCACCCGAGGCCCCGGGCTTCGCCCCCATTCCGTGAGCACCTCGGACTTTCAGGCCTTCGGCGGCTTCCCGTCCCCGTACAGCCAGTCCTCCCAGACCGGGGTCAGGTCCGCGTCCGGGGCCGCTGTCGCCGCGAACTCCTCGGCGTAGTCCGTGAAGTCGGCCGTGTCGGCGTTGCCGTGGCGGTGTGCGGTCGCCCAGCCCTGGATCAGCTCGAAGAAGGCGTCGTCGCCGACGGCCCGGCGCACCTTGTGCAGGACCATGGCGCCGCGTTCGTACACCGGGCTGTCGGAGATACGGGCGGCGCTCGGCGGCTTCGCGGGCGGGAAGTCCCAGACGGCCTCGTCGTCGGCGGCGTCCTGGAAGTAGTCGCCCTCGTACAGCGCGTCGAAGGTCTCCTGGGCACTGTCGCCGCCGTGGTCCTCCTCCCACAGCCACTCGGCGTACGTGGCGAACCCCTCGTTGAGCCACATGTCCCGCCAGCTCTTCGGGGTCACGGAGTCGCCGTACCACTGGTGGGCCAGTTCGTGGACGAGGAGCGAGAGGTCGGGGGCGCCGGGGAAGACGGGGCGGTTCTGGGTCTCCAGGGCGTACTCGGCGTCCTCCGGGCGGTCGACGATCGCGCCGGTGGAGGAGAAGGGGTACGGGCCGAAGTTTCCCTCCGCCCACCGGACGACCTCGGGGATCCGCCCCAGCACGGCCCGGCTCTCCTCGGCCTGGGAGGGATCGACCGCGACGTACACGGGAAGCCGGTGGCGGCCGCCGACCGTCGAGCGGCGGATCTCGAACTCGCCGATCGCGAGCATGGCCAGATAGCTCGCCATGGGTTCGGCGGTGTGCCAGGAGAAGGTCGTACGGCCGTCGCGGGTGGACTCGCTCCTCAACTCCCCGTTGGAGACGGCCCCCAGGCCCTCGGGGACGGTGACCGTGAGGTCGTACGCCGCCTTGTCGGAGGGGTGGTGGTTGCCGGGGAACCAGGCCATGGAGCCGGTGGGTTCGCCCAGCGCGAGGACACCGTCGGCGGTGGGCAGCCAGCCCTCGCGGGAGCCGTCGGGGTCGGTGATCGTCACGGGGGTGCCCGAGTAGCGCACGGTCGTCCGGAACGTCTCCCCGTCGTCGAGCCCCTGCTCGGGGGTGACGGTCAGCTCCTGTCCCGCCCGCTTCCAGCGCGCCGCCGCGCCCTCGACGGCGACCGACTGGACGTCCATCCCCTTGAGATCGAGGTTGAAGGAGCCGAGGTCCCGCGTCGCCCGCGCGGTGACGACGGCGGTGGCACGCAGGCGGGCCCGCGCATCGGGGTCGTAGCGGAGGGTGAGGGCGTAGTGGGTGACGTCGTACCCGCCGTTGCCGAGGCGGGGGAAGTAGGGGTCGCGGAGGCCGGCGGAGCCCTTGGCCCTCTCGGCCTCGCCGCCGCCGTCGGTGCACGACGTGAGCGTGAGGGCCAGCGCGACGGTCAGGAGGGCGGCCGGGACAACCCGTGCGGATCGGGACACGACGGCGATCCTATGAGGACATGACACCATCGCCTACGTGCTCGACATCGGCTACGCCCTCTCCAACCGCTTCCCCGATCCGCCGCAGACGGACTACCGCCGCGCGGACGTGTACGCGCTGCGGCACGACCTGTTCTGCGGTGACGTGTACCTCGCCGACACCAAGGCGGACCGGGAACTGTCCACAGCCTGGGGATGGGTGCCGGTGCTGGACTTCGCGTGGGCGCTGTGCGACATCGTGGAACAACTCGACCGGGACCCGGCCGGCTCGCGTGCCTCCCGTCCCCAGTACGCGGAGCTGGACTTCACCGAGTCCACCGACCGCATGCTCTTCCAGCGCCGCTTCGGCTGGGTGGACGTCGAGTCGGACTGGATGCCGGCCGAGGAACCACCGCTGACGTTCTCCCACGCCGAGCTCCGCCGCGAGGCCCGCGACTTCCTCCACGACGTGCTCGCCGACCTCTGCGACCTGCACGAAGCCCTGGCCGAAAACCCAGCGATCTGGACCCTCCAGTCCCGCTTCCCGAGGGTGCCGTAAGGGTGCCGCCGTGTTCGTCCGCGGCTGAGTGGGGCTGGTCGCGCAGTTCCCCGCGCCCCTGAAAGGCCTCCGGCCTTCCGGCCCGAAAAAGCAGGGGCGCAGCCCCGCTTTTTCAGGGGCGCGGGGAACTGCGCGACCAGCCCCCACCGGACGGACGCTTGGGGGTCGAAGGGGCGCAGCCCCTTAAGGATGGGACGGGTAGGGGCGGCGGGGGCGAACCCCCTCCCGGGCGCCCCCTCACCCCTCCACCCGAATCCCCATCTCCCCCGCCAACACCGGCGCCAGATCCATCAACTGCGCCGCACTGATCACCGCCCCCGACAACCGATCCACCCCCCGAGCGATCTCCACGGACGCGGCCTCCCGCAGATCCACATCCACCAGACTCACCCCACTCAGATCCGCCCCCCGCAACGCACACCCCACAAACGCGACCCTCTCCAGCCGCGCACCCCCGAAATCCGGCTCGACCAGCACACAGTCCTCGAACACGACATCCCTGAGCCGCGCCTCGCGCAGATTGAGGAAGTCGATCTTCCCCCCGCGCACAACCACCCGCTCCAGCACGGCCCCGTGCAACTGCACCCCGCCGAGCCGCGCCTCCACCAGCTCGACATCCCGCAACGTCGCCTCGGCCAGATCCGTCCCCACGCCCCGTATCCCCGTGAGGACGCAGTCGAGCACCCGGGCCCGCTGCAACCGCGTCTCGTCCAGCGCGCACCCCGTCAGCGCGCAGTCCATGAACCGGGCGCCCCCGCCGTCCTGCCCGACGAAGTCCTCGTCCCGGAACTCCAGCCCGTCGTAGTCCCCGTCGGGCTCCAGCCCCCCGCCCGCGTACTCCTCCAGCACCGGCAACCGCACCTCAGGCCGCCGCGCCGCCTTCACCACCGACCTCGCCCTCACCATCCCCCCATCGTGCACCCCACCACTGACAATCCCCCTGACCTCCGCCCCACAGCCCATGTCACATCCCGGCGCCCCCGATCCGTCGTACCCGCGGACAGCCGCGCAACCGAACCCGAGGGAGCCCAGTCATGCACCCCACCCGACGCCCCCCCACCCACCTCACCGTCATCGGCGGCGGCTTCGCCGGCCTCACCGCGGCCATCACCGCCGCCGAGGCGGGCGCGAGGGTCACCGTCCACGAGGCGCACCACACGCTCGGCGGCCGGGCCCGGACCGCGGAGGGGCCGTACCGGACGAACGAGGGACCGCACGCCCTGTACAACGGCGGCCCGCACTGGACCTGGCTGGCCCAACGGGACCTGATCGGACCGCTCGCGCCCCTCCCGCCCCTGGAGACCGCCCGGTTGCGCCTGCACCACAGGGGCGCCCTGCGCCGGACCCCGCCGTTCGCGATGCTCAAGCTCCTCCGCCCGCGCCGTACGGCCCGCCCCGCACCCGTCGACGTCGACTTCCTCACCTGGGCGACCGAGCAGGCCGGCGAGGAGGCCGCACGCGCCGCGGCCAACTACGCGGCGGTGGCGCTGTTCCACCACGACCCGGGCTCGCTGTCCGCCGCGTTCGTACAGGAACGGCTGCGCCGGGCCACGAAGCTGCCGCCGGAGGCGCACTACCCGCGCGGCGGCTGGGCGAGCGTCATCGACCGTATGGCGGCCCGCGCCTGGAACCTCGGCGTCCGCATAGAGACCCGCAGCCGCGTCGACAGCCTCGACGCCCTCGCCGGCAAAAGCACCGGCACCGGCATTCGAGGCCCCCGCACCGGCCCGATCATCGTCGCCACCTCCCTGGACGCCGCCCGCCGCCTGCTCCAGGACGACTCGCTGACCTGGCCGAGCGGCCGTACCGTCCTCCTTGACCTCGCCGTACGCACCCGCCGCGGCGACGCGTTCGCCGTCTCCGACCTGGACGCGCCCGGCTGGATCGAGCGGTTCACGGCCCAGGACCGCACGCTGGCCCCGGCGGGCGAGCAGTTGCTCCAGGGACAGTTCCCGATCGGTCCGCACGCGTCGCGGGCGGACGGCATCGCCCGCGCCGAACACCTGCTCGACCTGGGCTTCCCCGGCTGGCGGGACCGCGTCACCTGGCGGCGCGAGGCCACCGCCCACGGCCGTACCGGCGCCGTCGATCCGGTCGGCACCACCTGGCGCGACCGCCCGGCCGTGGACCGGGGCGACGGCGTGTACCTCGCCGGCGACCAGGTCGCGGCGCCGGGCGTGCTCTCGGAGGTGTCGTTCAACAGCGCCCTCGCGGCCGTCTCGCTGGCGCTCGGCAGGAAGTCGAGGAACACCCTTGACCTCAAGCACGCTTGAGGTCGGAGGCTGGGTCCGCCAGGCGAAACCAGGCACACACGCACCACGCGGGAACGACATCGCTCCAGGGGGCCCTCCATGCACGCCATCCGTCTGCACGCCTTCGGTCCGGCCGAGAACCTGACGTACGAGAAGGTCGCGGACCCCGAGCCCGGTCCGGGCCAGGTGCGTATCGCCGTCGCCGCGGCCGGCGTACACCTGCTCGACGCGGCCCTCCGCGAGGGCGTTCCGGGGCCCGGGCCGACGCCGGAACTGCCCACGATCCCCGGCCGCGAGGTCGCCGGAGTCGTCGAGGCGCTCGGGGAGGGCGTCCCGGAGACCTGGCTCGGCCGACGCGTCACGGCCCACCTCGGCTTCGTGCCCGGCGGCTACGCCGAACTGGCCGTCACCGAGGTCGAACGGCTGCACGACATCCCGGAGAACCTCGACTTCGCGCAGGCCGTCGCGATGATCGGGACGGGCCGTACGGCGATGGGGATCCTGCTCTTCGCCGAACTCGGCCCGGACGACGTGGTCGTGATCCCGGCCGCGGCCGGCGGCCTCGGCACGCTCCTCGTGCAGTACGCCAAGAACGCGGGCGCCACGGTGATCGGCCTCGCCGGCGGCCCCGCGAAGACGGCCCAGGTGGCGGCGAACGGCGCCGACCTCGCCGTCGACTACACCGACCCGGTCTGGCCGGAGCAGGTCGCGGCGTACCGGGGGAAGGCCACGATCGTCTTCGACGGGGTCGGCGGCGCGGCGGCGCGCGAGTCCGTCGCCCTGCTCGCCCCCGGCGGCAGACACCTGGTCTTCGGCTGGTCGGCGGACGGCATCAAGGACGGCGGTCCCTATGTCGTGGAGGGCGTCTCGGAGACGGTCCTCGGCGAGGAGATGCGCCGCCGGGCGGGCGGCCCCGACCCCATCCGCACCCTCGAACTCCGCGCCCTCGCCGAGGCCGCCGCCGGGCGCCTCACCCCGGCCGTCCACCGCTTCCCCCTCGCCGAGGCGTCCGCCGCCCACCGCGCCCTGGAAGACCGCGGCACGACCGGCAAGGTGGTGCTGGAGCCGTGACCGCCCCCACGACCCGCCCCGGCCGGGACACGCCCCCGACCATCGGCCCCGCGCCGTGCGCCCCCGGTGCTCCCGACGTCCCCGACGCCCCCGACCCCCGCCGCTGGTGGGCCCTCGTCGTCATCGCGCTCGCCCAGCTGATGGTGATCCTGGACGCGACGATCGTGAACATCGCGCTGCCGTCGGCGCAGCGGGACCTCGGCATGTCCGACGGGAACCGGCAGTGGGTGATCACTTCATACACCCTCGCCTTCGGCGGACTGCTGCTGCTCGGCGGCCGCGTCTCGGACCTCGTCGGACGCAAGCGGGCCTTCGTCGTCGGACTGGTCGGCTTCGCCGCGGCCTCGGCGCTCGGCGGCGCGGCCGGCACCTCCGGGACGCTGTTCGCGGCCCGCGCCCTCCAGGGCGTCTTCGCCGCCGTCCTCGCCCCCTCCGCGCTCAGCCTCCTCACCACCACCTTCACGGACCCGGCGGAACGCGGAAAGGCGTTCGGCATCTACGGGGCCATAGCGGGCGGCGGTTCGGCGATCGGCCTGATCTCCGGCGGGCTGCTCACCGAGTACCTGGACTGGCGCTGGTGCCTGTACGTCAACGTGCCCATCGCCGTCGTCGCCCTCGTCGGCGCGACCGTCCTGCTCCGCGACCGCCCGGACCGCACCGGCGCCCGCCTCGACGTACCCGGTGCCCTCCTCGGCTCCGCCGGCCTCGTCGCCCTCGTCCACGGCTTCGGCGAGGCCGAACCGCGCGGCTGGACGGACACCCGCGTCCTGGCCCTCATCGCGGCGGGCGTCGCCCTGCTCACCGGCTTCGTCCTGCGGCAGCGCACGGCCCGGCACCCCCTGCTCCCGCTGCACATCGTCCGGGACCGCGACCGGGCGGGCTGCTTCCTGACGATCTCCCTGGCGACCGTGGGCATGTTCGGGATGTTCCTGTTCATGACCTACTACCTCCAGGTCGTGCTCGCCTACTCCCCCGTGCGCACGGGGCTGGCCTTCCTCCCCCTCACCGCCGCGATCATCACCGGCTCGACGCAGATCTCGGCCCGGCTGATGCAGCGGGTGCCGCCCCGGCGGCTGATGGTCCCGGGCACGTTGCTGGCCGGGACCGGCATGCTGATCCTGACCCGGCTCACGGTCGACTCGTCGTACGTCACCGGGGTCCTCCCCGCGCTGGTCCTGATGGGCCTCGGCATGGGCATGACCTTCATGCCGGTGTTCTCCACCGCCACCGCCGGGGTTGCCCCGCAGGACGCGGGCGTCACCTCCGCGACGGTCAACACCGCCCAGCAGGTGGGCGGTTCGCTCGGCACGGCCCTGCTGAACACCATCGCCACCAGCACCGGCGCGGCCTATCTCGCGACCCACGGCCACACCACGGCCACCGTCCACGAGAGCCTCGTCCACGGCTATACCGTCGCCCTCTGGTGGGCCGCCGGCATCCTCCTCCTCGCGGCCGCCACCGCCGCCACGATGATCACGGCGAAGGCCCCGAACCACACCGCTGCCTGAGCCCATCGACCGACGCATGCCTTGGGCCCGGCGACCGACGACAGGTGGCCCACGCCCATCCGGGCAGGGGCCACCACGGTGTCGCCGTCGTCAGTGCCGCCCCGCCACCCGATCGGCGAGCCGCGCCAACCGCGACGACTCCCCGCTGTTCGAGGCGGCCTCGCGCCGATCCGCCGTGCGATACGTCGCGTACATCCCCTGCACCCCCGCCCAACGCAACGGCTCCGGCTCCCACTTGCGCACCCGGTGGTTCACCCACGGCAGCGAGGTCAGCTCGGTCGCCCCGCCCTGCCCGGAGTCGCGCAGGACGAGGTCGCGCAGGGTGCGGCCGGCGAGGTTGGTCGTGGCCACCCCGGAACCGACGTAACCGCCCGCCCAGCCCAGGCCCGTGGCCCGGTCCAGCGTCACCGTCGCGCACCAGTCACGCGGCACCCCCAGCACCCCCGACCAGGCGTGGTCGACCTTCACCCCGGTCAGCGAGGGGAAGAACCGCACGAGGATCTCGTACAGCGCCTCGATCGTCGCCGGCTGCGTCCGCCCGTCGTTGTCGGTCCGCGACCCGAAGCGGTACGGCACCCCGCGACCGCCGAGCGCGATCCGGTCGTCGGCGGTGCGCTGGGCGTACATATAGGCGTGCGCCATGTCGCCGAGCGTCGCGCGGCCCTCCCAGCCGATCGTCGCCCACTGCTCGGCCGTCAGTGGCTCGGTGGCGATCATCGAGGAGTTCATCGGCAGCCAGGTCCGCCGCTGCCCCCTGAGGTTCGCCGTGAAGCCCTCCGTGCAGCGCAGCACATACGGCGCCCGGACCGTGCCGTACGACGTGACCGCCCGCCCGGGCTGGATCTCGGTGACCGGCGTCAGCTCGTGCACGGTCACCCCCAGCCCCTCCACGACGGCCGCCAGCCCGGTCACCAGCTTCACCGGGTTCAGCCGCGCCCCGTGCGGCGTCCACGTCGACCCCACGGCGTCGGCGACCCTGATCCGCTCGGCCGTCTCCCGGGCGCCGTACAGCTCGCGGTCGTTCTCCCCGTACGCCAGCTCATGCTCGTGAAAGGCCTTGAGCCGCCCCAACTGTGCGGGCGTACAAGCGACTTCGAGGACGCCACCCCGATGGATGTCCGCCTCGACACCCTCCTCCCCCGTCACGCGCACGACCTCGTCGACGGTCTCGTTCATGGCCCGCTGCAACCGCACGGCGGCGTCCCGGCCGTGCAGGCGCGCGTACCGGTCCCGCCCCGCGATCCCGTTGTAGAGCCAGCCGCCGTTGCGCCCCGAGGCCCCGTACCCGCAGAACTTCTGCTCCAGGACGGTGATCCGGAGGGAAGGGTCGGCCCTCTTCAGGTAATAGGCCGTCCACAACCCGGTGTACCCGCCCCCCACGACCACCACGTCGACAGCCGCGTCCCCGGCCAGCGGCTCCCGCGGCACGGGGAGCCCGGCCTGCGCGTACCAGAAGGAGACCCCGCCGTTGACGGCACCCGCGATCGCGTCCGAGCTGCTCATGCCCGGACGCTAACCGTTCCCGGGCACCCTGTCTCCTACGGATTCCGTGGCGAACGAGCCCCCGCGGCCCGGAAATCCAAGGGACTCCGGGCGGACGCGCGCGTAGGGTCCCCCGCATGATCGATGTTCCGGAGGAACTGGCCGAGACTCAGGAAGAGATCAACGGAGAAGCGGGCCGCAGATTCGTCGCGGACCTCCCACGCCTGACCGCCGACTTCCTCGACCGCTGGCACCTGCGCCTCGACGGCCGCCCCATGCACGGCATGTGCGCCCTGGTCGTCCCGGTCGTGGGTACGGCCGACGGCACCCCGGCGGTCCTCAAGCTCCAGATCCCCGACGACGAGAGCGAGGGCGAGCCGGTCGCCCTGCGCCACTGGAACGGCGACGGGGCGGTACGGCTCCTGGACCACGACCCCGACACGGGCACCATGCTCCTCGAACGCCTCGACCCGGCCCGCATGCTCAGCCACGAGCCGGACACCCACCGGGCCGTCCTGGTCATCGCCCGTCTCCTGGCCCACCTCACCGCCACCCCGGCCCCACCGACCGTGCGCCGCCTCTCCGACATCGCGGCGAACATGCTGGAGCGCACCCCGCCGGTACTGGCCCGCATCCCCGACCCGTCCGACCGCCGCCTGCTGGCGGACTGCGCGGCGGCACTCCGCGAGGTCGTCACCGAACCCGGCGACCGTCTCCTCCACTGGGACCTGCACTTCGACAACGTCCTGGGCGCCGACCGGTCCCCCTGGCTCGCCATCGACCCCAAGCCGCTGGCGGGCGACCCCGGCTTCGACCTCTGGCCGGCCCTCAACAACCGCTTCGACCCGTCCGACATCCACTGGCGCTTCGACGCCATGACCGACGTCCTGGACCTGAACCGCGAACGGGCGAGGGCCTGGACCCTCGCCCGCCTCCTCCAGAACGCCCTGTGGGAGGTGGAGGAGAACCGCACCCTGGACCCGGACGACCTGGAACTCGGCCGCCTGCTCCGCTGACCGGGCCCCGCCGGCATCACCAGGTGTGGGCCACGTCCACCACGACACGGTCCGGCAGCTGGAGCACCCGGAACGGCAACCGGGCGCGGACACCGAGCCCGACCTGGCTCTGCCCCTCGAAGGTCCCGCCGAACTTGGCGTCCCGGAAGGTGCTGTAGCCACCGAGGTCCACCCCGGGCAGGGCCTCCCCGTACTCCCCGGGGTAGGTAGGCTCCCCGGCCTCCAGGTCGTAGGCCCACGCCCCGATACGGATGTCGAGGACCGCCCCGCCGGCCACCGGCAGATACTCACCCGAGGGATCCGCCTGGAACCGGTCCACGTACTGCACGTGATACCCGACCGCGCCGCCCCCACCGGGCACGTCGAACACCAGCCGGTCGTAGCACTCGTGGCGCCCGGCCCTGATGTCCACCAGGTGATCGGCCCCCTGCGCGGCGCCGCCCTTGGCCCCGCTCCCCCACCCGGTCGGGCAGGCAGCCGCCACCTTCGCGGCCTCCCCCACGGCCCCCGCGGTACCCGCGGCCGCCCCCAAGGTGGCCCCCGCCAGCACCAGCACCGCCGCCACCACTCCGATTCGCCGCATCACGTCCCCCTGCGTCTCTCCACCCCGACACCGCTGACGCAGAAGGAGACGGCCCGACACCCCGCAAGGTTGTACGACAGAAAGGGGCAAACCAGGGATTCCCACCCTCCACTTCCACCCCACACAAAACCCCAGGCCGGCGACATCCCGACCTGGGGCAGCAAGAGAGCCCCCTGTCGGATTCGAACCGACGACCTACGCATTACAAGTGCGTTGCTCTGGCCAGCTGAGCTAAGGAGGCGTGGCCCCGCGTGGGGGCGCCCGTGCAGTGTACCCACGTCACAGACCGTGCCCGTCGAAAATTTCCGCGAAGTTCACAGGGGTCCAGGTACTGACAGACCCGGTGAACGGGAGGTACCGTCCTGACCCAATCCACTCCCGTGGACTACACCACCATGGCCCGGCCGTGGTGGATCACCACCTTTACAACGGATCGTCCGGCACGTTCCTGCCGGTGAAGGGGGCCTACGACCCATGGCCACAGTTTCGTTCGACAAGGCGACCCGCATCTACCCGGGTTCCACCAAGCCCGCCGTGGACGCGCTCGAGATCGAGATCGAGGACGGCGAGTTCCTCGTACTGGTCGGCCCGTCCGGTTGCGGCAAGTCCACCTCGCTCCGCATGCTCGCGGGGCTCGAGGACGTGAACGGCGGCGCCATCCGCATCGGTGACCGCGACGTCACGCACCTGCCGCCGAAGGACCGGGACATCGCCATGGTGTTCCAGAACTACGCGCTCTACCCGCACATGACCGTCGCCGACAACATGGGCTTCGCGCTCAAGATCGCCGGCGTCAACAAGGCGGAGATCCGGCAGAAGGTCGAGGAGGCCGCGAAGATCCTCGACCTCACCGAGTACCTGGACCGCAAGCCGAAGGCCCTCTCCGGCGGTCAGCGCCAGCGTGTCGCCATGGGTCGCGCCATCGTGCGTGAGCCCCAGGTCTTCCTCATGGACGAGCCGCTGTCGAACCTCGACGCCAAGCTCCGTGTCTCGACCCGTACGCAGATCGCGTCGCTCCAGCGCCGCCTCGGCATCACCACCGTCTACGTCACCCACGACCAGGTCGAGGCCATGACGATGGGCGACCGCGTGGCGGTCCTCAAGGACGGTCTGCTCCAGCAGGTCGACACCCCGCGCAACATGTACGACCGCCCGGCCAACCTCTTCGTCGCCGGCTTCATCGGCTCCCCGGCCATGAACCTGGTCGAGGTCCCGATCACCGACGGCGGCGTGAAGTTCGGCAACAGCGTCGTCCCGGTCAACCGTGACGCCCTGAAGGCCGCCTCCGACAAGGGTGACACCACCGTCACCGTCGGTGTCCGTCCCGAGCACTTCGACATCGTGGAGCACGGCGGCGCCGCCGCCACCGCCCTGTCCAAGGACACCGCCGACGCCCCGGCCGGCCTCGCCGTCACCGTCAACGTCGTCGAGGAGCTCGGCGCCGACGGTTACGTCTACGGCACCGCCGAGGTCGGCGGCGGGACCAAGGACCTCGTGGTCCGCGTCAACGGCCGCCAGGTGCCCGAGAAGGGCGCGACGCTGCACGTCGTCCCGCGTCCGGGCGAGAACCACGTGTTCTCGACCTCCACGGGCGAGCGCCTCTCCGACTGATCCCCCGACACGGTGGGCGCGACCGATCGCGAAACCACCGACCCGGGATAAATCACCCAGGTTGACGAAGAAGGCCCCGCAAACCTCTGCGGGGCCTTTTTCCTTGCCGCCAACTACCCCGGCAAATCGGTTCATTTCGACCAGTGTGCGTCAACCTGCCATCCGAACAACGGCACTCCGGCATCCCCCATACCGGTGACCCAATGTCGCCATATCACTACCCCGCGCTACCCTCACTCGCGTGAAGCACACCCACACCTACACCCCACGGACGCGGCGCGGCCGCGGCCCCGCCCGCCGGATCGGCCGTTCGCTGGCCCTGGTCCTGCCCGTCGTCCTGGTCCTCTCCGGCACCCTCGCGGTCACCCGGGTCCAATGGACCACCACGGACCCCGACCAATCGGTCCTCGCCGCCTCCGACGTGGCCGAGCTGGACGCCGCCGAGCGCGCCAAGTCCCGCGCCCCGCACGAGGTGCTCCGCGACAAACTCCTGCTGGAGCTCCAGGACGAGGACCCCGGAGTCGCCCTCACCCACCTCCAGGAAGCGGTGAACGAACGCCCGTCGCTGGCCAAGCACTGCACCTCCATCGCCCGCGCCCTCGGCCGTGCCGCCGTCCGCGCCTACGGCCCCACCCGGGCCCAGGGCTTCGCCCGCCCCGTCTGCGACACCTCCTACGCGACCGGGGTGGCCGCCCAGTTCGCCTGACCATCCCGGCGGCCCACCGGGGCACCCCACCCCGGTGACACCCCCTCCCGCGCCGATCACAGGGCCGTGCTCCCGCGAACGGGGCGCCACGTACAGTTCGGGTCATGACCGATCCGAACGCCGCGTCGCGCCCCGTTCAAGCCGTGGTCCTCGCCGGTGGCCAGGGCTCACGGCTGCGGCCGTACACCGACGACCGGCCCAAGCCCATGGTCGAGATCCCCGGTACGGGCACGCCGATCATCGGCCATCAGCTCACCTGGCTCGCCGAGGAGGGCGTGACCGACGTGGTCGTCTCCTGCGGCCATCTCGCCGACGTCCTGCAGAAGTGGCTGGACTCCGCCGACCTCCCGGTCCGCGTCACCACGGTCGTCGAGACGGAGCCCCTGGGCCGAGGCGGAGGCCTCAAGTACGCCGCCGCCCACCTCCCGCACCCCGACCAGCCCTGGTACGCCACCAACGGCGACATCTGGACCCGTTTCTCGCTCCGCGACATGGCGGACTTCCACACCGAGCGCGACGCCCTCGCCACCCTCGCCCTGGCCCGTCCGCGCATCCCCTGGGGCGCCGTGAAGACGGACGGCTTCGGCCGCGTCACCGACTTCATCGAGGCCCCGCCCACCACGTACGAGATCAACGCCGGCGTCTACGTGTTCTCCCCGGAGTTCACCGACCTCCTCCCGGCCCGCGGCGACCACGAGCGCACCACCTTCCCCCGCCTCGCCCGGGAACGCCGCCTGGCAGGCTTCCCCCTCCCCCAGGGCGCCTACTGGCGCGCCATCGACACGGCGAAGGACCTGACAGAGGCAGCGAAGGAACTGGCGGCCCAGAACCGCTAGGGCGCCTTTCGAAGCCACGGCTCTCATAGGGGCGCGGGGAACTGCGCGAGAAGCCCCACGCACCCGCAGCCGCCGACGAAACCCGCTCCCCCGAGTTCTCAGGCGCCTCTCTCACACACCGATGGGCCCCGCGCGAAGAATCACGCGGGGCCCATCACCACATCCGTACGACCTACCCGAGCAGCCCTCCGACCAGACCGGGCTGCCCACCGGAGGAGCTCCCCCCGGTGGACCCCCCGGAGGATGTCGCCCCACCGGTCGCCCCGCTGGAGGCGCCCCCGCTGGAACTCGGCCCCGCCGTCGTGCTCGGCGCCTGCTCCACCGGCGCCGACTGCTGCGGCGGCGCCTGCCCGGTCGTCCCCTGCGTCTGGCTCGGCTGTCCCCCGGTGACCGCCCCGGTGGACCGCGTGGCCCCCGGCGTGGTGGCCGCCTCCGAAGGCGAAGCGGACGTCGCGCCCGCGGTGGGCGTGTCGGACGCGGACGGGCTGTTCTCGCGCCGCGCACTCGGCTCACCCGGCAGCGGCGACCCCGGCAGCTCGTTGCGCGGCGCCTCCCCGGGACCGGGAACGACGATCCGGTCGGCGTCCCGCACGGCCCCGCCGAGCACGGATCCGACGAGCAGCGTCAGCCCGACGACGATCGCGGTCACGAGCGCGCCCCGGCGCAGTACGTACCGCCGCAGCTCCCAGATGTCGGCGCGCGGCCCGAGCGTGCGCCAGGCGCCGCCCGCGAGCCGCCCGTCGATCGAGTACACCGGCGCGCCCGCGATGATCAGCGGGGACCATGCGGCGAGGTAGATGATGTCGGGCGTCTCGTAGACGGGGACGGTCTTCCAGCTGACGGTGACGAGCAGCGCGGCCGACAGCAGCGCCCCGACACCGGCGGCGACCCGCTGCCACAGACCGAAGACGGTCAGCACACCGACGATGACCTGGGCGAAGGCGATGACGAGCCCCGCGCCCACCGGGTGTTCGAGGGCGAACTGCCGCAGCGGTTCGGCGACTTCCCACGGGTGCAGCGTGTTCAGCCACTTGACCATGGAGCCGCGCTTGCCGCCGTCGAAGTAGTGCGGGTCGCAGAGCTTGCCCATGCCGGCGTAGATGGAGATGAAGCCGAGGAAGACCCGCAGCGGCAGCAGCACCACCCCGAGGTTCATGCGGCGGCCGGGGTAATAGGCGTGCCGGACGGGCTCGTTGCCGGTCCGGCGCCCGCCGCGCCCCTCCTCGCCGTCGGCCCGGTCGTCGTACGGGTCGGTGAAGTCGTCTTCGCCGTAGGCGTCTTGGCCGGGGCCGTGGCCTGCCGGGTCGTAGCGGGGTTCGTCGTAGGAGCTGTCGACCGTGCGCATGGTGGGGAGCAGCCGGGTGCCGTCACCGACGGCGTGGTCGCCGTGGGTGCGCTGGCTGCCGACGATGGGGGTCTCCACCGTCTCGACGGTCAAGTCGGCGCCGTACCGCCCGCTTTCGGAGCCGTAGCGCCCGCCGTCGGTGTCGTAGCCACCGCCGCCCGTGCCGTCGACTCGGGGGATGACCTGGGTCGATCCCGTGTCGCCCAGCGGGTCGGGGAGGCCGACGCCCGCGCCGCGCACGGCCTGGAGGAGCCGGTGGGCCCCGGTGTCGTCGGGCGCGGACTTCCCGCTCCAGACGACCGGCGCGCGCCGGCGCCCGGCGACGGGCGCGCCGGAGCGCCCCGCCGTGCCCACGACGGGGATGCGCGTGGTGTCCTCGGTGGCGCTCAGGTGCCGTGCGATGCGCGGGGACGCCCGCGTGGAGGCGCCCAACTGCACGCGGAAGCTCGCGTGGTTGACGATGACCTGCGCCGGATCGCTCGGCACCTTCACCATGCTCAGCGCGGGAGCGTCGTCGAATCCCGAGTCGAATCCCGACGAACGGTCCCCCGTGGGTGTGCGGGGTGTTCTGGTGTCCACACTCATCTAACCGAGTGACGTGTCGTTAGGACACTGCTTTGACCGCCCCGATCTGTCCGGACCCCGTCAAGGTGATCCAGAACGACCGGAACCCCCGGTCACAGCCCTCCTCAGGCCCTGCGGCGCGCCGCCTCGTACAGCACAACTCCCGCCGCCACACCGGCGTTCAACGACTCCGCCCCACCCGGCATCGGGATCCGCACCCGGAAGTCACAGGT
>NZ_JABXWI010000012.1:298136-409303 GCF_014930365.1 Streptomyces caniscabiei
TGCGGCGCGCCGCCTCGTACAGCACAACTCCCGCCGCCACACCGGCGTTCAACGACTCCGCCCCACCCGGCATCGGGATCCGCACCCGGAAGTCACAGGACCCCTCCTGTCTGCCGCCCTCGCACGCTGCGCGGCTTCGGACGGCTGCGCCGGCCTCAGACCGGCGGGCTTCGCCTGCCGGCCCACCGCCGTCAAGACCGCCGACGCGCCGCCTCGTACAGCACAACTCCCGCCGCCACACCGGCGTTCAACGACTCCGCCCCACCCGGCATCGGGATCCGCACCCGGAAGTCACAGGTCTCGCCGACGAGGCGGGACAGGCCCTTGCCCTCGCTGCCGACCACGATCACGACGGGACCCTCCAGGGCCGCCAACTCGCCCACCTCGGCCTCGCCGTCGGCGGCGAGGCCGACCACGACGACACCGGCCTTCTTGTAGGCCTCCAGCGCGCGCGTCAGGTTGGTGGCGCGGGCGACGGGCGTACGGGCGGCCGTACCGGCGGACGTCTTCCACGCGCCGGCGGTCATGCCGGCCGCGCGCCGCTCGGGCACGACGACCCCGTGCCCGCCGAACGCGGAGACGGACCGGACGACGGCACCGAGGTTGCGCGGGTCGGTCACCCCGTCGAGGGCGACGATCAGCGGGTCCTCACCCTCGTCGTGCGCGGCGGCCACCAGGTCCTCCGGGTGCGCGTACTCGTACGGCGGGACCTGGAGGACGAGCCCCTGGTGGTTGAGGCCGTTGGTCATGCGGTCCAGCTCGGGGCGCGGCGCCTCCATGAGGTTGATGCCACCGCGCTCGGCCGCGAGCTGGAGCGCCTCGCGCACCCGCTCGTCGTTGTCGATGAACTGCTGGACGTAGAGCGTCGAGGCGGGCACGCCCTCGCGCAGCGCCTCGACGACGGGGTTGCGGCCCACGACCATCTCGGACGTGCCCTTGCCGCCCCGCCCGCGCGGCGTGGGACGGCGGGCGGCCTGCTTCGCCTTGGCGTTGGCGATGCGGTTCGCCTTGTGCTTCTTGCGCATCTCGGCGGGCGGGGTCGGGCCCTTGCCCTCAAGACCCTTGCGCCGCTGGCCGCCACTGCCGACCTGCGCGCCCTTCTTGCCGGACATGCGGCGGTTGTTAGCGGCCATGACCTACCCGTCTCCTGAGATGCGTGCCTGCGTACGCAAGCGTGTGTACGACATCGTGTGTACGTCTTCGTGCGTACGTATTTCGTGTGTGCTCAATGCAGTGTGCCGCCCGGAGGCCCGGGCGGCACAATCGATCAAGGTTGACCGGACGTCCGGCTCAGCGCGGGCCGAGCGTCCAGCGGGGGCCGTCCGGGCTGTCCTCGATGACCAGACCGGACTGGTTGAGCTGGTCGCGGATGGCGTCCGCGGTGCCCCAGTCCTTACGGGCGCGCGCCGCCTCCCGCTGCTGGAGGACCAGCCCGACGAGGGTGTCGACGACCCCGTGGAGGTCCTCGCCCCGGTCGGCGCCGTCACCGGCCCAGTGCGCGTCCAGCGGGTCGAGGCCCAGGACTCCGAGCATGGCCCGCACCTCGGCGAGCCGCGCCACGGCCTCTTCCTTGTCGTCGGCGGCCAGCGCGCTGTTGCCCTGGCGGACCGTGGTGTGCACGACGGCGAGCGCCTGCGGCACGCCCAGGTCGTCGTCCATGGCCTCGGCGAACGCCGGCGGCACCTCGGCCGCGGGCTCGACGATCCCGCCGGCCTTCTCGAGGACCCGCTGGACGAAGCCCTCGATCCGGGCGAACGCCGACTCGGCCTCGCGCAGGGCGTCCTCGCTGTACTCGATCATCGACCGGTAGTGCGGGGTGCCCAGGTAGTACCGGAGGACGATGGGCCGCCAGTGCTTGACCATCTCGGAGACGAGGACGCTGTTGCCCAGCGACTTCGACATCTTCTCGCCGCTCATGGTGACCCAGGCGTTGTGCACCCAGTACTTCGCGAACTCGTCACCGAAGGCCTTGGCCTGCGCGATCTCGTTCTCGTGGTGCGGGAAGATCAGGTCGAGGCCGCCGCCGTGGATGTCGAAGGCGCTGCCCAGGTACTTGTGGGCCATGGCGGAGCACTCCAGGTGCCACCCCGGCCGCCCCCGGCCCCAGGGCGTCTCCCAGGTCGGCTCCCCCGGCTTCGCCGACTTCCACATGGCGAAGTCGCGCGGGTCGCGCTTGCCGGTCTCGCCCTCGCCCGAGGGCTGGAGCAGGTTGTCCAGCTCCTGGTTGGACAGCTGGAGGTACCCCGGGAAGGACCGCACGTCGAAGTAGACGTTGCCGTCGGCCTCGTAGGCGTGTCCGCGCTCGATCAGCCCGCGCATCATCTCGACCATCTCGGTCACGTGCCCGGTGGCACGCGGCTCGTAGGTCGGCGGCAGGCAACCGAGCACGCTGTACCCGTGGTTGAAGGCGCGCTCGTTCTGGTACCCGATGGACCACCACGGGCGGCCCTGGTCGGCCGCCTTCGTGATGATCTTGTCGTCGATGTCCGTGACGTTGCGGACGAACGTCACGTCGTACCCGCGGTACTCGAACCACCGGCGCATGATGTCGAAGTTGAGCCCCGAGCGGATGTGACCGATGTGCGGGGCCGCCTGCACCGTGGCGCCACACAGGTAGATCGAGACACAACCCGGCGTGAGCGGGGCGAAGTCACGGATCTGCCGGGCGCTGGTGTCGTACAGGCGAATAGTCACGCCTCAAGAGTAGTAGGCCCCGACGCGTGTCCCGCCCCGATCACCCCAAGGACCACGGTTTCGTGACGTTCGGGAGAACCCGCGCCCCGTAAGGGGCGCGGGGAACTGCGCGAGAAGCCCCACCGCCCCGCACCCGGCGACGCGCTCACCCCACCCGGGCGACCAACGCGGTGGCGACGGCCATCAACCCCTCACCCCGTCCCGGAAACCCCAGCCCGTCCGTCGTCGCACCCGAGACCGACACCGGTGCCCCCACCACCTCGGACAACACCTTCTGCGCCTCGTCCCGCCGCTTCCCGATCTTCGGCCGGGCGCCCACCACCTGCACCGCCACGTTCCCGATGACGAACCCCCCGGCCCGCACGATCCGCGCGGCCTCCGCCAGCAACGTCACCCCGGACGCCCCGGCCCACTCCGGCCGCCCCGTCCCGAAGTGCTGCCCGAGATCCCCCATGCCGGCCGCGGAGAACAGCGCGTTGCAGGCCGCGTGCGCGACGACGTCCGCGTCGGAGTGCCCGGCCAGCCCCGGCCCCTCCCCCTCCCACTTCAGCCCGGCGCACCACAGCTCCCGCCCCTCCTCGAAGGCGTGGATGTCGGTACCGATCCCGACCTGCGGCAACACCACGGACCCCGGCAGGGACCCCGGCAGCGCCCCCGGTGTCGTCTCAGAACCCATCGTTCAGCCTCCTGCGCGCCAGAACCGCCTCCGCGAGCACCAGGTCCAGCGGTCGCGTCACCTTGAAGGCCTCCTCGTGCCCGGGCACGACCACGACCCCGAGCCCGAGGCGCTCGACCATGCTCGCGTCGTCGGTCACCTCCCCGGTGACCGTCTCGTGCGCGCGCACCAGCGTCTCCCGGTCGAAGCCCTGCGGTGTCTGCACGGCCCGCAGCCGCGCCCGCTCCGGCGTGGCGACGACCGGTTCCGGCGCCCCCGGCGCGTCCACCGGCTCGACCTCCTTGACCGTGTCGGCGAGCGGCAGCGCGGGCACCACGGCCGGCGCGCCTTCCCGTACGGCCTCGATGACCGCGTCGACCGTGTCGACGGGCACCAGCGGACGGGCCGCGTCGTGGACGAGGACGATGTCGTAGCCGGGCGGCAGCGCGTCCAGGCCCTGCTTCACCGACTCCTGGCGCGACTCACCCCCGGGTACGACGAGGAAGTCGGTCCGCTCGGGCAGCGCGTGCGCGTCGAGGAGGCTCTTGACCTCGGGGGCGCCGTCGGGAGGCGCCACCACGATCACCAGGGAGACGGCACGGGACGCGGCCATGGCCCGCACCGCGTGGATCAGCATCGGGGTGCCGTTCAGCGCGCGTAGCGCCTTGGGGGCGCCCGGACCGAGGCGTACGCCCCGGCCGGCGGCCGGGATCACGGCCGCCGTGCGGGTCGCCGTACCGGTTCCGGAAGGGGAAGGGCGCGAATCGTCAGACATCGGTTCCTGTCAGGTTTGTGTGCTCGGCCTACGTGGGTATGGCCACAGCGTGCCGGGCGCGACACCTTGACCGGACCCTTCCGTGACATCTGGTCGAGCCAGCTGCCCGGGCCCGGCACGCCTAGTACGAGTACCGCGTACTCATGAGCACCGGGGCACGCCAAGTATCGCCGAGTATCAGGGACCCCATTCAGGCGTTCGGCATCCGGGTACGAACATGCCGCAGCGCCCGGCGACATCATGCGTCATCGGGCACCGCGGCATTTCGATGTGCTGCTGCACTGAACGGCTGAACTGAAGGCCGTGCGGGCTGGCTGCCTGCCGTAGGTCAGTTCGAAGTTGCGGTCAGTTTCAGGACGCGAGAACCTCGTCGAGCAGGGCCTCGGCCTTGTCCTCGTTGGTGTTCTCCGCGAGGGCGAGCTCGCTCACCAGGATCTGGCGGGCCTTGGCGAGCATGCGCTTCTCACCGGCGGACAGTCCGCGCTCGCGCTCACGACGCCACAGGTCACGCACGACTTCCGCGACCTTGATGACATCGCCGGAGGCGAGCTTCTCCAGATTTGCCTTGTAGCGACGCGACCAGTTCGTGGGCTCCTCGGCATACGGCGCGCGCAGCACCTCGAAGACCCGGTCCAGGCCGTCCTGCCCGACCACATCACGTACGCCGACGAACTCCGCATTGTCCGCTGGCACACGCACCGTCAGGTCGCCCTGAGCGACCTTGAGCACCAAGTAGGTCTTGTCCACGCCTTTGATCTGGCGAGTTTCGATGGCCTCGATCAGCGCGGCCCCGTGATGGGGATAGACCACGGTGTCGCCAACCTTGAACGTCATGTGACAGGTACCCCTTCCGTGGCTATCCAGGGTAACACGGATACGGCGGGTTCTGAATGGCGTTTTCGCAGGTCAGGGCATATCTCGGGGCTTGACAACTGCAACAGGAACGTGCTGCGGGGCCCGAACGGAAGAGGGTATTCGCAGGTGGGAGCGGCTCTCCGGGCGGAGTGAAACGCGTACGTTACACGCATCCGGAGGGCGCCGGGCGCATCCTAACGTCCCGCTTTGTCCGACTCCAAGTGTGCGACTTCCGCTACTCCGTTCGATGCATGGAGTCGGGTACGAGACGAATCCGGAATTGATCAAGGAGTTCGTTCAAGGGCCCCTGTTCCGCCGTTACCGGATCGTGTTCTGGCGCTGTTCCCGCGGCGTTCTGGCAGTTGATCGATTTTTCGCGGAGGAGCGCATTCCTTACCGGAAATCCAGGACGCGGCCACGACGAGATCGACGGCGGTTTTGCGAATGCCGACCGGGGGGTGTGACGCGTCCGTCAATTGCCTCCGGTGACATGTCGGGGACTTGGGGAGGGTCGGGTGCGGCGGCGACGGGACGGCTCGGTAACCTGAGGCCGCTACAGACCACGTACCGCCCACGTTCTAGGAGTTGCCGCCGCCGTGAGCAGCAGCCTTCGACGCGGCGCCCTCGCCGCCGCCGCCATCGCGTTCTCGATCGCCTCACTCGCCGCGTGCGCCGCCGGCAACAACGCCCAGACGCTGGAGGTCAAGCCGGACAACGCGGCCACCAGCGTCGGCGACATCAAGATCCAGAACGCGATCGTGGTCACCCAGCCCGGCACCGAGACCAAGGGCCCCGCCGTGGTCTCCGCGACGCTCTTCAACGCCGCCACGACCGACCAGACCCTCGACTCCGTCACCGTCGAGGGCGGCGGCACCGTCGAGCTCACGCCCGCCAAGGGCAAGGGCAAGGGCGGCAAGGTCGTCGTCCCGGCCGGCGGCTCCGTGGTCCTCGGCGGCACCGGGAACGCCTCCGCGGTCCTGTCCGAGGTCACCGACGCGGTCAAGGACGGCAACGCCCAGCAGGTCACCTTCGAGTTCAGCGAGACCGGCAAGGTCTCCCTGCGCGCCTTCGTGGTCCCCGCCGAGCACTACTTCGAGAAGTGGGGCCCGTCCGACATCCCCGAGGCCCCCGCCGCCAGCGCCTCCCCGTCCGAGGAGGCGAGCGGCTCCGCCTCCCCCGACGCCACGGGCTCGCCGTCCGCCGACGCGACGGCCACCGAGGAGGAGGGCACCGCCGCCGGCTCCACGGCCTCGCCGTCGTCCTCGGCCGCCGGGGAGACCACGGGCCACTGAGACCGGCCACGTCGGCCACCGGGCCGCCGAGGTCCGTGAGCACGTACGCCGAAGGGCGGCACCCCCTGCGAGGGGTGCCGCCCTTCGGCGTACGGCGGGTGTGCGGCCGTAGGGCCTACGGCTCGAACTTGTACCCGAGACCACGGACCGTCACCAGATACCGAGGCGCGCCCGGGTCCGGCTCGATCTTGGCGCGGAGGCGCTTGACGTGGACGTCGAGGGTCTTGGTGTCCCCGACGTAGTCGGCGCCCCAGACTCGGTCGATGAGCTGCATACGGGTCAGGACTCGGCCCGCGTTCCGCAGCAGCATCTCGAGCAGGTCGAACTCCTTGAGGGGGAGGTCGACCTTGGAGCCCGAGACAGTGACCACGTGACGGTCGACGTCCATACGGACGGGACCGGCCTCCAGCGCGGCCGGGGTGACCTCCTCGGGCTCGCCGCGGCGGCGCAGTACGGCCCGGATACGGGCGACGAGCTCGCGGGAGGAGAAGGGCTTGGTGACATAGTCGTCGGCTCCTATTTCCAGGCCCACGACCTTGTCGATCTCGCTGTCCTTGGCGGTCACCATGATCACCGGGACATTGGAGCGGCTGCGCAGCTGACGGCAGACCTCGGTGCCCGGCAGCCCGGGCAGCATCAGGTCGAGCAGGACGAGGTCGGCTCCGTTGCGCTCGAACTCGTCGAGGCCGTCGGGCCCGGTGGTCGCGATGGCGACCTCGAAGCCCTCCTTGCGGAGCATGTAGGACAGGGCGTCGGAGAAGGACTCCTCGTCCTCGACGACGAGCACTCGGGTCACGGAAGGACCTCCGGGGCGGGAAGCGGTCCGTACGGTTCGTACGGGGATCTGTCGGTGTGAGGCTGTCCGTCCTCGTCGTCGAGGTCCGGGTGCTGGGCCACGCGGTCACGGGCGGCGCCCGCCTCCGGCAGCCTGAGCGTGAACGTGGAGCCCTGTCCCTCCGAGCTCCACACCGTGACCTCCCCGCCGTGCGAGGCGGCCACGTGCTTGACGATCGCGAGACCGAGTCCCGTACCGCCGGTCTGGCGGGAGCGGGCCGGGTCCACGCGGTAGAAGCGCTCGAAGATGCGCTCCTTGTCCTTGTCCGAGATGCCGATGCCCTGGTCGGTCACGGCGATCTCGATATGGTCCCCGCCGGGGGCGGTCACCCGGCGTGCGGCTATGCCGACGCGGGTGCGGGCCGGGGAGTAGTTGACGGCGTTCTCCACGAGGTTGCCGAGGGCGGCGGCCAGCTGACCGCGGTTGCCCCAGACACGCAGCTCGGCGGTGCCGCCGGCGGCCATGGTGATCTGCTTGGTGCCGGCCTGGTGGCGGCAGCGGTCGACGGCCTCGGCGACCAGCTCGTCCACCCGGACCGGCTCGGCGTCCTCCAGCGGGTCGTCGTTCTGCACCCGGGAGAGGTCGATCAGCTCCTGCACGAGGTTGGTGAGCCGGGTGGCCTCGATCTGCATGCGCCCGGCGAACCGTTCCACCGCCTCCGGGTCGTCCGAGGCGCCCATGACCGCCTCGGAGAGGAGGGAGAGGGCGCCGACGGGCGTCTTCAGCTCATGGCTGACGTTGGCGACGAAGTCCCGCCGCACGGCCTCTATCCGGCGGGCCTCGGTGAGGTCCTCGACCAGGAGCAGCACCAGCCGGGAGCCGAGCGGCGCGACCCGCGCGGAGACGGCGAGCGCCTCGCCGCGTCCCGTGCCGCGCCGGGGCAGGTCCAGCTCGACCTGTCGTATCTCGCCGTCGCGGCGGGTGTCGCGGGCCATCTTGAGCATCGGCTCGATGGAGAGCTTGCCGCCCCGCACGAGCCCGAGTGCGTACGCGGCGGAGCTGGCCTTGACGACGGCGTCCGCCTCGTCGAGGACGACGGCGGACGAGCGGAGCACGGACAGCACGGTGTCGACGCCGGGCGGGAGCACCGGGTCGGTGTGCAGGGAGGTTCTGGTGGGACGCTTCTGCTCGCGCTCGCTGAAGCGGAACGCCAGCATGGCGATGACACCGGTGAGCACTCCGGCGATCGCTGCCGCTGCGGCGACCGCCGCGTTCACGTCCATGCATCCAGGTTAGGCACGAGGTCGGACATCCCCACAGCGATCGGAGGGCGACCTCGAACACTCGTCGCCCAGAGTTCACCTTGGAGCCAGTATTGGTTCATTTGGGGTGGCGGAAACGGACGCGTAAGGGCCGGAACGTGGGAGCGTGGGAATTGTCCGGGGCTCCCGGTCACCGTTCGCCGTCGACCGTGCACACGGTGGTCGGGGTACGGCCGTCCTGGCCCGGCCTGGCGGAACGGCTTCCGGAACGGCTTTTCCGGTCACCCACGAGCAGACGTACGTAAGAGAGGGACACCCTGATGCGGGACGCGTACCACGAGGAACTTGACTCGATCGGTGAGGGCCTGGTCGAGATGGCCCGACTGGTGGGGTCGGCGATCGGTCGCGCCACGACGGCGATGCTCGACGCCGACCTGAAGCTGGCCGAGAGCGTGATCGAGGCCGACAAGAAGGTCGACGACCTCCAGCACGACCTGGAGGCCCGCGCGATAGCCCTGCTGGCCCGGCAGCAGCCCGTGGCGACGGATCTCCGCATCGTCGTGACGTCGCTGCGCATGTCGGCCGACCTGGAGCGCTCGGGCGACCTGGCCCAGCACGTGGCCAAGCTGACCCGGCTGCGCTTCCCCGAGCGCGCGGTCCCGCGCGACCTGCACGCCACGATCCTGGAGATGGGCCAGCTCGCGCAGCGCCTGATGGCCAAGGCCGCCGAGGTCATCATCACCAAGGACGTCGACCTGGCGCTCCAGCTGGAGAGCGACGACGACGCGATGGACCTGCTCCACCGCACGCTCTTCCAGCACCTCATGGACGACCGCTGGAAGCACGGCATCGAGACCGCCGTCGACGTCACCCTCCTCGGCCGCTACTACGAGCGCTTCGCGGACCACGCGGTGTCGGTCGCGAAGCGGGTGGTGTACCTGGTGACGGGCGAACACGCGGACGAACTCCAGGCGGACATCCAGCCGGTGCAGCCGGTTGCGGGGGTGGAGGGGGCGTAGGGGGTGGGTCCGGGGGTCCCGGGGTCCCGGGGGTCTTCAGGCTCAAGGAGGCTGGGTGGTGCGCGCGGGGCTCGGGTTGCGGGCTCCGGCGCTCGAAGGCCGGGCAGGGCGTGTGAACGCCTCCATGCGCCGTTGATGCGCCCGGCTGAACGAGCGTGAAATGGGGCAATCAACGGACACAGACACCGCGGTCGCCGCGGTCGGCGCCGCGTGTCCGTACTGCGCGTCAGTGCTGCGTGTGCGTACTGCATGTCCGTACCGCTTGCCAGTACTGCCCGTTCGTACTGCACGTTCGTACTGCGTTTCTGTGCTCGCGTCCGCGCTTCGCCTTCCATCCCTTCGAGGAGGGACCATGGCCGAATCCCCCGCCAGCCCCAGCACGCCGGACCCGACACAGGTCCGGGACACCCATCAACCCGTCGACCGCAAGCCCCTGCCTCTCTTCGGCGCCTGCGGCTGCGGCTCCGGATGCGGGTGCGGATGCCAGTCCGGCAACCCGTGCCAGTGCGGCTGACACCGACCAGCCGACCTGCCGACCGGCAGACCAGCCGCGGCGGCTCTTCTCGTACGCGGGAGAAGGGGGCCTGTCACTCGTGACGGGCCCCCTTTCGCACGCCGCGGAGTCGCCCGAACGACCGTACGGGCGCAGCATGAGGAGGGGAGGAAGGGGAGGGAAGGGGACGGGACAAGGAAAACGGGGGCGAGGACGAAGGAGGTGCGGGTCATGACCAAGTTCATGGACGTCCACCACAACATGAAGGGCATCACGGAGGACCAGCTGCATGCCGCGCACAAGGCGGACCTCGACATCGAGAAGGACGAGAACGTCCACTTCGAACGCGCCTGGGCCGACCCCGCGTCCGGCACCGTCTACTGCCTCTCCGAGGCCCCCTCCGCCGAAGCGGTCCAGCGCATCCACGAACGCGCGGGCCACAAGGCGGACGAGATCCACCCGGTACCGCTGATGATCTAGCCGCACTGGTCACGTACGGCGCGGACGGGCCGGCGCAACCAGCGCGCGCGAGCTCTCGGTCGGCGCGGTCAGCCGCTTCACCACCTCCGCACGCCCTGTCCGGTGACGCTCGCCGGATGGAAGCATCCCCTTGCCGCAACCGGCAGGAACAAGGGGGTTCTGCACATGCCCGTAGTGATGTCGATGCACTGGCCCGAGGTGACTCCGGAGCAGTACGACACCGTGCGAGACGCGGTCGACTGGGAGGGGGTACCGGCGGCCGGGGGCCAGATCCACGTGGCCTGGTTCGACGACGAAGGGCTCCACGTCGTCGACGTGTGGGAGTCCCAGCAGGCGTTCGAGACGTTCTTCGCCGAACGCCTGGCCCCGGTGATCGAGAAAGCGGGCCTGACAGGCACCCCCCACACCACCTTCAGCCCCCTCCACCGCCGCTTCGTCGCCCCTGAGATCAAGGGCGCGGCGTAGACGACACCTAGCCAGCGCACAACGGAACAGGCCCCCCGCTCACGGACGAACCGCGGCCGGGGGGGCTGTTCCGCTCTGCTTACTTCTTCTTGCCCTGGTTCTTGACCGCCTCGATCGCGGCTGCCGCTGCCTCGGGGTCGAGGTAGGTGCCGCCGGGGGTGAGGGGCTTGAAGTCGGCGTCGAGTTCGTAGGCGAGGGGGATGCCGGTCGGGATGTTGAGGCCCGCGATGTCGGCGTCCGAGATGCCGTCGAGGTGCTTGACGAGGGCGCGGAGGGAGTTGCCGTGGGCGGCGACGAGGACCGTGCGGCCGGCCAGGAGGTCGGGGACGATGCCGTCGTACCAGTACGGCAGCATGCGCGTGACGACGTCCTTCAGGCACTCCGTGCGGGGGCGCAGCTCCGGCGGGATCGTCGCGTAGCGCGCGTCGGTCGCCTGGGAGAACTCCGAGTCGTCCGCGAGCGGGGGCGGCGGGGTGTCGTACGAGCGGCGCCACAGCATGAACTGCTCCTCGCCGAACTCGGCGAGGGTCTGGGCCTTGTCCTTGCCCTGGAGGGCGCCGTAGTGGCGCTCGTTCAGGCGCCAGCTG
This sequence comes from Streptomyces caniscabiei, assembly GCF_014930365.1. Lineage (GTDB taxonomy): Bacteria > Actinomycetota > Actinomycetes > Streptomycetales > Streptomycetaceae > Streptomyces > Streptomyces caniscabiei. Next base: position 309,489 of record NZ_JABXWI010000012.1, read on the forward strand.
CGGTGGACCGGGATCCAGTGGCGGTCGGCGGATTCCAGGGCCAGCTGCGCGGTGCGGATGGCGCGTCGCTGGAGGGAGGTGTGCAGCACGTCCGGGAGCAGGCCGGCGTCCTTCAGCAGCTCACCGCCGCGCGTCGCCTCCTTCTCGCCCTTCGGAGTGAGGTTGACGTCCACCCAGCCGGTGAACAGGTTCTTCTCGTTCCACTCGCTCTCGCCGTGGCGGAGGAGGATCAGCTTGTACGGTGCGTCGGCCATGGCCCCGAGCGTAATCGACGGCCGAGAACCGTCATACGTCCGGCCGACAGGCGGACACGCTCCTGCTCCCCTCCCATGACAGTTGACTGGGGTTGCTGATCGGGTGGTCGCTGCCAGACGCGCCGTCCGGGAAACGGTGTCGGGGCTGCCCGCGAGTTCTGGTGGCTGTGGATCAGCACGCTGGTGAACCGGCTCGGCGCCTTCGTCGCCATCTTCATGGCGCTGCACCTGACGCTGGACCGCGGGTACTCCGCCTCGTACGCCGGACTCGTCGCCTCGCTGCACGGGCTCGGCGGAATCGTCTCGTCGCTCGGCGGCGGGGTCATGGCCGACCGGCTCGGGCGGCGGCCCACGCTGCTCGTCGCGCAGGTCTCGACGGCCCTGTCGGTCGCGCTGCTCGGCTTCGTGCACGATCCCGTCGCGATCGCCGCGGTCGCCTTCCTCGTCGGCGCCGCCGGCAACGCGTCCCGCCCCGCCGTGCAGGCGATGATGGCGGACATCGTCCGGCCGGAGGACCGCGTCCGCGCGTTCTCCCTCAACTACTCGCCGAGGTCGTCAACGCGCCGACCCAGACCGGGGTCGTCGTCCGCCTCTCGCCCGCCCGGGAGCGCGGCCGCTACCAGGGCATGTACACGATGTCGTGGTCCGTCGCCGCGCTCGTCGCTCCGCTGATGTCCGGCGTCGTCATCGACCGGTGGGGCGCGGAGTGGCTGTGGGGGTTGTGCGCGGTGATCGGCACCGTGGCGGGGGTGGGGTACTGGGCACTTATGCGCCGGATGACGGATACGGGTACGGGTACGGGTACGGATCTGGTGGAGGGGGCCGGCGCGGTGCCGCAGGAGGTGCCCGTCACCGTGCCTGGGCAGGTGACCGCCGCCGCGCCGGTGGAGACGTCGGCCTCCGCCTTGGGCGAGGCCGCCGGTTCGGGCCGGGCGTAGGGTCACGGCCTCGGCGATACGACCCGGCCGTACGACCCCGGCCGTCCCCGGCGGTGCCTCACGGGTGCATCCGCGCCCCCTTCACCACCTTGTCCACTCCGTTGCGCGGGCCGTAGACCGCCAAGCCGACCAGGTCCAGCTCCCCCGTCGCGACGGACCGTACGGCTGTGCGGTTGTCGCGGTCGTTGCCGGTGCCGAAGAGGTCGGATGTGAAGAGGGCGCGCGGGAGGGCGCGGGACAGCGCGCGCGTGTGCGCTGCCTTCAGGACCTCCTTCGTGGCCTCGAAGACGAGGACCGGCTGCCGGAACATGGGCAGGTAGCCCACCCCGTCGGCGTCCTCGTACGGCTCGCCGATCACCTCGGGAACCGTCGGGCCCAGACCGCTGACCAGGAACGACGTGACGTTGAGGCGTTGCCAGGTGGCGAGGTCGTCGCGGAGGAGGACGGCGATCTTGGTGTCGAAGCGGATGGGGGGCGTACCCACGGAGGGCACGGCGGTCGCGCCGGGGGCCTCGTCGAGCGTGTCGCTGTTCATGGGATGAGACTGCCGATCGCCGGACGATCCCGTCTTGTACGTTCTTTGCATGGGTTCCCAGCGGTCCGGTTCCCCCCAGCAGTCCGGTTCCGCCCAGCGGTCCGGTTCCCCCCGGCGTGACGTCACCGCCTGGCGGCCGCGGGTGTCCGGCGTCGTCGAGGTCTTCCACGCGCACTACACGGAGTACGCGTACCCGATGCATGTGCACGACGTGTGGACGCTGCTGATCGTGGACGACGGGGCTGTGCGCTACGAGTTGGACCGGCACGAGCACGGGACGCCGCACGACACGGTGTCGTTGCTGCCGCCGTTCGTGCCGCACAACGGGGCGCCGGTGACGGAGCGGGGATTCCGGAAGCGGGTGCTGTACCTGGACCCGAACGCACCCCTCGCCGCGCTCGACGCGAGCCTCGTGGGGGCGGCGGTGGACGGCCCTGACCTGCGGGATCCCGTACTACGGCGGCGGGTGGGGCAGTTGCACGCGGCGCTCGCGCGGCCGGGCGACGAGTTGGAGGCGGAGAGCCGGCTCGCACTGGTCGGGGAACGGCTGCGGTGGCATCTGCGACCGTCGGCCGCACCGGAGAGCACGACGTCAGGTGCCGGTGCGGGGGCCGCTCCCGGCGCTCGTTCCGTCGCCCATCGGCTCCGTGAACTCCTCGACGAGCGGGTCGCGGACGGGATCACGTTGGAGGAGGCCGCGGGGACGGTCCAGGCCCACCCCGCGCATCTCGTACGGGCGTTCGGAGCGGCCTTCGGGATCGCACCGCACCAGTACCTGATGTCCCGGCGGGTGGAGCGGGCCAGGCGGCTGCTGCTGGAGGGCATGCGGCCGGGCGAGGCGGCGGCCGAGGCCGGGTTCTACGACCAGGCGCACCTGACGCGGCACTTCGGACGGTGGGTCGGGGTCACCCCTGGCCGCTATCGGAACGGTCGGCCACCACGTCCCGCGTCAGATGGCTGAACGCGTCCAGGTTGCGGGTCGGTTCGCCGCGTGAGACGCGCCAGGCGTACTCCTTGCGGATCGCGGAGGCGAAGCCCAGTTCCAGGAGGGTGTTGAAGGCGCCGTCGGCCGCCTCCAGCACCTGGCCGAGGAGGCCGTCGATGCCCTCGGGGGTGACGGCGGAGAGCGGCAGCCGGGCGGTGACGTAGATGTCGCCGAGCGGGTCGACGGCGTAACTGACGCCGTACAGCTTGAGGTTGCGCTCCAGGAGCCAGCGGTGGACGCCCGCCTCGTTCTCGTCGGGATGGCGGATCACGAAGGCGTTGAGGGAGAGGGAGTGGCGGCCGACGATGAGGGAGACGGTCGTCGAGAGTTTGCGGGTGCCGGGGAGTTTCACGACGTAGGAGCCGGGCCCGGGGCTCTCCCACTCCAGCTCGGCCTCGGTGAGGACCTGCTCGATGATCGCCGCTTCGTCAGCCATGGGGCGAGCGTACCCGCCGGTACGAGCGGGGCGACCGGGAAGCCGCGCGGAGGCGTTTCAACAGGGGCGGCGGCCCCTGGGGCGCGCCCCAGGGGCGGCCTCGGGGGCCGGCCCCAGGTAAAGGGCGGGGCTCACCCGTAGTGGGCGCGCACCCGGTGGCGGCGGTGGTCCTGCAGGGCCGCCGTGTACACGTCCGCCGTGGCGGCCGCCGACGTGTCCCAGCCGAAGGACTCGGCGTGGCGGGCGGCGGCCGCGCCCATACGGGCGGGCAGTTCGGGGGCGTCGGCGAAATCGCGCAGCACGCGCGCGTACGCGACGGGATCGTGGCCCTGGACCAGGAAGCCGGTCTCCGTGTCCTTCACGGCGACCGGGAGGCCACCGACCGAGGCCGCCAGCACCGGCGTACCGGCCGCCTGCGCCTCGATGGCCACCAGCCCGAAGGACTCGCTGTACGACGGCATGACCAGCACGGACGCCGCCCGGAACCAGTCCGCGAGCTGTTCCTGCCCGACGGGCGGCCGGAACCGTACGACATCGGCGATGCCGAGCCGCGCGGCCAGCTTCTGCAGGCCCTCCGGCTTGGCGAGCCCGCTCCCGCTCGGCCCGCCGACCACCGGCACGACGATCCGCGACCGCAGCTCAGGGCGCTCGGTGAGAAGGACGGCGACGGCGCGCAGGAGCACGTCGGGCGCCTTCAGTGGCTGGATACGGCCCGCGAAGAGAGGGATCAAGGCGTCCGGGGGAAGACCGAGGCGGGCCCGCGCCGCCGCGCGGCCGTCGGCGGGACGGAACCGGTCGAGGTTCACGCCCGGGTGGACGACGGCGACCTTGGCCGGGTCGGCGTCGTAGTGGCGGACGAGTTCGTCGGCCTCCTCCGCCGTGTTGGCTATGAGGCGGTCGGCGGCGCGGACGATCTGGGTCTCGCCGATGACACGGGCGGCGGGTTCGGGGGTGTCGTCGACGGCGAGCGCGGCGTTCTTGACCTTGGCCATCGTGTGCATGGCGTGCACCAGGGGGACGCCCCAGCGTTCGGCGGCGAGCCAGCCGACGTGGCCGGAGAGCCAGTAGTGCGAGTGGACCAGGTCGTAGTGACCGGGGCGGTGGCCCGCCCAGGCCTGCATCACGCCGTGCGTGAAGGCGCACAGCTGGGCCGGGAGTTCCTCCTTGGCCAGCCCCTCGTACGGGCCCGCGTCGACGTGCCGGACCAGGACACCGGGGGCCAGCTCGACCTTGGGGGGCAGGGCGCCGGTCGTGGCGCGGGTGAAGATCTCCACCTCGATGCCCTGGGCGGCCAGCCGCTGCGCCAGCTCCACGATGTAGACGTTCATCCCGCCCGCGTCGCCCGTGCCGGGCTGGTGCAGCGGTGACGTGTGGACCGAGAGCATCGCGACCCGGCGCGGCTTCCGGTGCAGCCGAAGCCGCCCCGCGCCGACCGGGGAACGTCGCCCGAGCCTGCTGACGTAGTGGCTCACGTGGCGGTTCCTCCTCGCTCCGGGCATGCCGTTGGGAGGGCGTGGGGTCCCTCTCGGGAGGGGGAACACCGGAGGAGGCTGTTCCATTTCCCCTTTGCACAATTATTACCGAGCTTCGCTCAACCGTTCGAGCGCTTGGGAAGTGGGGGTGGGGGCCGCGCCTTGGGAACGGATGAGGTGGGTGCCGCGCCCTGGGATGGGATGGGGTCGGATGAGGTGGGTGCCGCGCCCCGGGATCGGATGAGGTGGGTGCCGCGCCCCGGGATCGGATGAGGTGGGTGCCGCGCCCCGGGATCGGATGAGGTGGGTGCGGGGCGCGGGTCCGAGCGGCGGACATACGCTCGCCCCATGGCAAGACCAGTCGGAACCGTGACGCGCGGCACCACCAACCCCAACCGGCTGCGCCGCATGGACCGCTGGATCGCGGCGACCCACGGTGCCGCACTCCGCCGCGCCGCCGCCCCTCTCGCCGTCGACCTCGGCTACGGCGCCGCCCCCTGGACCGCCGTCGAACTCCTCCGCCGCCTCCGCACGGCAGCGCCCCGCACGCAGGTCGTCGGCGTCGAGATCGACCCGGCCCGGGTCACAGCGGCGGAGCCCTACGCATGCGAGGGCCTGACCTTCCGCCACGGCGGCTTCGAGGTGCCGGTACCGGGCCGGCCCACCCTCATCCGGGCCGCGAACGTGCTCCGTCAGTACGACGAGGACGAGGTCGCCGCCGTCTGGGCCCGCCTGTGCGCCCGCCTCGAACCGGCCGCACCGCCTCCTCCCGGCCGGGCCCACCCCACCACGGGCCCACGCCCCGCCACGGGTCCCCAACCCACCACGGGTCCCCACTCCCCCACGACCCCGTACCCCTCCGGAGGTCTGCTCGTCGAGGGCACCTGCGACGAGATCGGCCGTCGGCACGTCTGGGTCGCCCTCGGCCCGGAGGGACCCCGTACGGTCACCTTCGCCACCCGGCTCGGCTCCCTGGACCACCCCTCCGACCTCGCCGAACGCCTGCCGAAGGCCCTGATCCACCGCAACGTCCCCGGCGAACCGGTCCACGCCTTCCTCCGCGACTTCGACCACGCCTGGGCGGCGGCGGCACCGTACGCCTCGTACGGCGCGCGGCAGCGCTGGATCCGCACGATCCGCGCGCTGAGCGCGGACTGGCCGGTGCGGGACGGGGTGTCGCGCTGGCGCCAGGGCGAAGTCACGGTGGCCTGGGAGGCGTTGGCGCCGCGATTCGGCGGCTGACGTCCGGCTGAAGGCAGTTGGACAGCTGGGCAGTTCGGCGGGCGGGCGCGGGTCGACGAAGGCCGTTCGGGGGGGCGGGCGCGGGTCGTCGCGGGCCGTTCGGTGGGCGGGCGCCGTCGAGCGCGCCGCGCGGACTGTAATTACGGAGAGCGACAATTTTGTGACGCAGGGGAACGATCCCCTCGGGCCGTTCGTCAGACAGGCGGGGACGATGCCACGCAGGTGGGAGCAGGGGAGGAGAGAAGTGGCGGTGGGAAGAAGTGAGTTCTTGCCCACCTCTGTCGCATTCCGCGACGCCGTGACACGATCACCCGGGCACCGGCAAGTTACTGACGGTTAATCAATTCTGTTTCCACTGGGGTGGGGGGCTAGAGGTATGGCAGTCGGCAAGCGGAACCTGACCATGGCGGCCGTGGCCGTGGTCTGCGCGATGACCGTCCTGGGCGCACCGGTCACCGCGTACGCGAGCCAGACGAGTCCGACCGAGCCGACCCCGAGTCCGACGCCGACCCCCTCGTCCTCGGCGTCGCCCGCCCCCGGGTCGACCCCCGTGACGAACGAGGACCTGGAGCGCGTCCGCACCAAGCTGGAGGGCCTCTACCACGACGCCGCGGTCGCCACGGACGCGTACAACGCGGCCGAGGAGAAGGCCGACAAGCAGTCCGAGGAGCTCGTCGACCTGGCCCATGAGGTCGTCCAGGGCCAGCAGAAGCTGGACAAGTTGCAGGACCTCATCGGCGCCGCGGCCCGCGCCCAGTACCGGGGCAGCGGTCTCCCGCCCGAGGTGCGGCTGTGGTTGAGCGAGAACCCGCAGGACTTCCTGGAAGGGGCGGACCGGCTGCGCCAGGGCCAGCTCGCGACCAAGGGTCTGCTCGCCGAAATGACCCGCACGCAGCAGGACTTGGAGCAGTACTCCAAGGACGCCTCCGCGCGCTGGGAGAAGCTGGAGACCAACCGCAAGGCCAAGGAGAAGGCCAAGAAGAAGATCAAGAAGCAGATCGCCGCCGCCGAGGAGCTGGAAGCGCAGCTGGAGGACGACGAGCGGGAGCGGCTGGCGCAGTTGGAGGACGAGGCCGCGCAGAAGTCGCAGGCGGCGTGGCTGGACTCCGGGATCCTCGCCGAGATCAACGGCAAGGCGTCGCCGCAGGGCAAGAAGGCGGTCGACTTCGCCACGAAGCAAATAGGCAAGTGGTACGAATGGGGGGCCGAGGGCCCCGACACCTACGACTGCTCCGGCCTCACCAGCGAGGCGTGGGCCGCCGCCGGGCTGACCATCCCCCGCACCTCCCAGGAACAGTGGCGACAGCTCAAGCACATCGACATCCAGGACATGCGCCCCGGCGACCTCATCATCTACAACGCCGACGCCAGCCATGTCGCCATGTATCTGGGCAACGGCTCGATCGTCCACGCCCCTCGCCCCAACCGAAAGGTGACGATCGCGGGCGCGGGCACGATGCAGATCCTGGGAGTCGTACGCCCGGACGCGTGAGCCGGGGGTCGATCGGGAGCCGGGATCCAGCGGGAGGCGTGCGTTGAGCGGGGGGCGTGCGTTGAGCGGGAGGTTGGGGTCGGCATGAGCTGAAGGCCGGGGTCGGCGTGAACCGGAGGCCGACGTTGGCGTGAGCCGACGGCCCGGCGTCGGCGTGAGCCGAAGGCCAGGGTCGGCGTGAAGCCGAGGCCGGGCCTGGTGTGGACCCGGGGCCTGCGGCAGACGTACGGCGGCCGCACCCCCCTCGCCCTCCCCAGCCCGCGCACCGCCTCCCCCCGTGAGCCACCCCACGTGACTCTCGCCACCTTCCCCGTCGGGCTCAACCTCCGGCGCGTGACATTCGTCATCCCAGGAGAAAGCCCTGCCATGTCCAAGTGCGGTAGGGGATGCGGCATATGACGGCGGCCGTTTGCCACCCGGCGACCCGCCGCCCATTCCGTTGCGGCGGCGCCTGGCGCTAAGGTCCCCGTCGGTGGGTCGAGGTCCCTCGCCCGCCGTGCCCTCGGGGGGAGGGAAGGAACCCAACACGATGCCCGTACCCGTACCGCGGCAGAGAACGATCCCGGCCGCGGAAAGTGGTCAGGCGCACGCCGTGTCCGCGCCCAGCGGACCGTCCGGAGAGGGGGCTGCCCTGAACGCCTCGGCCCTGGCCCCTGCAGACAACTCCACGAACCCGCCCGGCCCGCACGCCTCCGGCCCCGGCACCACGGGCCCGGCCGCGCAGCCCGGCCCCACCAACCTCACGGTGCTCCTCATCGAGGACGACCCGGCGGGTTCCCTCAACGTGCCCGACGTGCTCGACTCGGCGGGCAAGCCGATCCGCGTCCGCACCGCCCGCAACCTCACCGAGGCCCAGCGGCTGCTGACCGACGACGTCAACTGCATCCTCCTGGACCTGGCCCTGCCGGCCCCGCCCCGCCCCGCCGACCCGGAAACCGAGTCGGCCGACCACCCGGACGACGAACTCGCCGTCCTCAAGCACGTCCTGGACCTGGCCCCCCGCCACGCCGTCCTGGCCCTCACCGACTCCGGCGACGCCGAACGCGGCGCGGAGGCGGTCCGGGTGGGCGCCCAGGACTACCTGTTCCGGGACGAAGTGGACGGCCGCCTGCTGAGCCGCGCGATCCGCTACGCGGTGGAGCGCAAGCGGTCCGACACGGCCGAGCGCCGGCTCACCGAGTCCAAGCTGCGCGCCCAGGAGAACGCCCGCCTGGAGCGCGGCCTGCTGCCGACGCCCCTGCTGGAGGGCTCGTCCCTGCGGTTCGCGGCCCGCTACCGGCCGGGCCGTTCCCGCGCGCTGCTCGGCGGCGACTTCTACGACACCGTCCGCACCCCGGACGGCACGGTGCACGTGATGATCGGCGACGTCTGCGGGCACGGCCCCGACGAGGCGGCGCTCGGCGTGGAGCTGCGCATCGCCTGGCGGGCGCTGACCTTCGCGGGGCTCTGCGGCGACGAACTGCTGTCCACGCTCCAACGCGTCCTGGAGCACGAGCGCGAGAGCGACGAGATCTTCGCGACGCTCTGCACGGTCGACATCGCCCCCGACGGCCGCCGCGCCGGCCTCTGCCTCGCGGGCCACCCGTCCCCGCTGATAGCCCGGCACGGCCAGGGCGGCCGGCCGACCCCGCCGGCCGAACTGCTGCCGTACGACAACGGCGGTCCCGCCCTGGGGCTGCTCCCGAACGCCCGCTGGCCGCGCACCCAGATCGAACTGGGCGCCGCCTGGAGTCTGATGCTCTACACCGACGGCCTGATCGAGGGCCGGATCGGCCAGGGCAAGGAGCGGCTGGGCCAGGACGGCATGGTGGAGATGGTCCGCCGTCAGCTCGCCGAGGGTCTGCGCGGCGAGGAACTGCTGCGGGCCGCCGTGAACGAGGTCCGCGCCCTCAACGGCGGCGAACTGACCGACGACGTGGCGGTCCTGCTGCTGGACCGGGAGGTCTGACAGGTCCGACCTCCGAGGAGGTCACCGGCCGCCGTTGTACGGGCCGTACGGACCGTCGCTGCTGGAGCCTCGGCTGCCGCCCCGGCCACCACCGCCGGAGATCTGCCGCACGGCGGGGCGTACGTCGACGATGTAGACGATGCTGGCGATGAGACCGATGATCGGCAGGAACGACAGGAGCGGGAACAGCAGGCTCACGACGAGCGCGATCCCGAGGATGATCAGCCAGAACACCTTGGTCTGCTTGTCCGTCGCGCGGAACGCGTCCTCCCGCCGGAACGCGGCGTCGATCACCGCGAAGGCGGCGAGTGCGATCACGGCGAGCTGCAACAGCCCCATGAACCCCGCGAAGCCGTTCATCAGCATGGTGCCCACCACCGCCCGTTCCGTTCACGCATAAGAATGCCGACCGTTTCTCCCACGCGGCCACCGTACCCGTAGAACGGGCCGGTCACCCCAAAGGTGCCCGGCCCGTCTCCGTACCGCGAGGTACTGAGAGGCCTCGCACGCGTGCCTCTCGCTCTGTCACCGACTGCGTCGTCGGCTATGTCGCCCACTCGGCGGCTCGCCGTGTCGCTTACTTGGCGGGCGGGGTGGTCTTCTTCGCGGCCGTCGTCTTGCGCGCCGGAGCCTTCTTCGGCGCGGTCTTCTTGGCGGCGGGCGCGGGCGCGGGGGCGGCCTGGGCCGGGACCGGCTTCGCGGTGGCCGGCTCGTCCTTGACCTCGACCGGCTGAGAGTTCGGCTCGACGGCGATCGCGAGCTCCTCGATCTCCTCGGCGGCCTCGCCGCGCCAGGTGCGCACGGCCTGCTCACCGTGCTCGGCGACGCGCTCGTACGTCTCCCGGGCCTTCACCGCGTACTCGGCGGCGACGCCGACGCTGCGCAGCGCGAGGTCCTGAGCGGTCTCGCCGAGCTTCTTCAGGTCGGTGTCGAGGGTGCCGATGATCTCGGTGACCTTGGTCTGGAGGTTCTCCTGGGTCTCCTTGACGCGGGCGGTCGCCTTCTCCTGCACGGCCTTCGGGTCGGTCTGGCGCACGGCGTCGATCTTGCCCGGCGCCTCGGCGCGCAGCTGCTCGACGAGGCCGGGGACCTTCTTCGCCTGCTGGAGGGCGAGGTCGGCGGTGCCGGCGGCGAAGTAGAAGGGGGTCGGGTCGGTGACGGCCTTGCGGATGTCGTCGGTGATGGCCATGGTGATGGTCCTCCGGGTTGCTTGCAGCTGAGGGTTTTGTGTCGTTCCGGTCCGGATCGACGGCGCGGTCACGGTCGTGGAAGCCGACGTCGACGCGGTCGGAGTCACGGTCGTGGTCGTCGTGGTCGTCGTGGTCGATGTCGCTGACATGGTCGTGGTCAACTCGCCGTCCGTCGCGGACCGGCACCGCCGCCGTCGGCCGTACGAGTGCCGGGGGCCGAGGCTTCCTCGGCGCCCGCCGCTGTGTCTGTGCCCGTGTCTGCACCAGTGCCGGTGCCGGTCTCCGCCGCCGCGACATCGACGCGAACGTCGGTGTCCGTGTCGGTGTCGGCCTCGATCTCGAATCCGTTCTCCTTGCGGAAGGACTCGTAGATCTGGAGCAGCACCTGCTTCTGCCGCTCGTTCAGCGTGGGATCGGCGAGGATGACGGCACGTGTCTCGACCTCGTCCCGGTCCCGCTCGGCGTCGAGGATGCCGGCCCGCACGTACAGCGTCTCGGCGGAGATCCGCAGCGCCTTGGCGACCTGCTGCAGCACCTCCGCGCTCGGCTTGCGCAGCCCGCGCTCGATCTGGCTCAGATACGGATTGGACACCCCGGCGGCGTCGGCGAGCTGCCTGAGCGACAGCTGCGCGTTCCGCCGCTGTTCACGCAGGTACTCACCGAGATTGCCGACGTTGAGCGATGCCATGCCTCCACCATGCCCCACCCTCGCTAACTATTGCAAGCACCCGCTTGCAAAAGTGCGCTACGCCACCCGGCGGTGGTGATCGAATCGTTGTCGCGTCGCGTACAACCGGGCACGGCCCTTCGCTGTCCCACCTTCAGTCGTGCGGATGAGTCTCCGGCCGGTGCGCCCACGCGCTCGGGCCAGGAGGCGAGGAGATGGGTGGGGCGCAGGATGAGGAAGTCGCTGTGGAGAGCGGTGGTGGCCGGTGGAGCGGCGATCGCGTTCACGGGGGTGGCGGCGGTGCCGGCCGGGGCCGCGGAAGGCGGGGTCTCCTTCAGCCGGGTCACGGTGAACGGGGGCAAGCCGATCGTGATCGGGGTCAAGGAGGAGGTCGAGGTGCGTGCGGCCTTCCGGATGACGACCAAGCTCAAGTACGACTTCGGGCCGACCGTGTTCCCCTACCGGGGGAAGCTCGACAACGCGGACACCGTGCACAGCGCCGTCATCACCAGTGACTGCGAGGTCGTGGACAAGGCGAAGGGGATCTGCGACTTCGAGGAGTGGCTGTACATCGACCCGCGGCACCTCGACTTCGGGAACGAGGACGCCGGCACCTGGCGGACCGGCGCCCGGGTCTTCCTCGCCGGCGACGGCCACGACGCCGACGACGAGAACCTCCCCCTGCGGATCCAGCGGGCCACCCGCGTCACCGTCAACGCCTCGCCGGAGCCGGTCACGAAGGGCAAGACCCTCACCGTGACCGGCCGGATCACACGGGCGAACTGGGACACCCACACGTACCAGGGCTACGCGGGCCGCACGGTGAGCCTGCAGTTCAAGGCGGCGGGCGCCTCCTCGTACACGACCGTCGCGAAGGCGACATCGAGCACGACGGGTGCGCTCAGGGCCACGGTGAAGGCCACCGGGGCGGGGACGTGGCGGTGGACGTACTACGGGAACTCCACCTCCGGAGCGAAGTCGTCGACCGGGGACCACGTCGCCGTGCGATAGGCACTCCGGCCGTCAGTCGTTAGTCGTCATTCCGGCAGTCCGGCAGTCCGGCAGTCCGGCAGCCCGGCAGCCCGGCAGCCCGTCGGTCCGTCGGTCCGTCGGTCCGTCGGTCCGTCAGGCCATCAGGCGGTCGGCGGTGAGCTTGCGGGGAGTGTCGGCGAGGAGGGTGAGCAGCTTCGCGGCGGGCATCGGGGCGCCCGCCGTCGGTGGGGGGCGGCGTCTGGGGCAGGGTGCTGGAGCGGAGGGCTTCGCGCATGCGCGCCCAGAAGGCCGTCACGGCGTCGGGGTCGATGAAGTACAGCAGTGCGTACGCGGCCGTCTCCGGCTCGAAGCGCCAGCTCTCGGCCAGCGGGCCCGCGTCGACCGTGTCGAAGCCGAGTCGGCTGATCAGGTCGGCGGCTTCCGCCCTGGCCTGTGGGTCGTCGCCGGCGATGGGCAGGGCGGTGTGGTCGGCGGCGCCTGCGCCCCGACGTCACCACCGCCGATCTGGTCCTGCTCAGCGGCTCCCTGAGCCAGGCCGTCCTGACGACCGGCGACAGCCACCCGGGCGAGTGGCGCCGCCTCCTGCGCATCTCCCTCGACGGCCTCAGCAGCCGCAACACCGAACCCCTCCCCGACCACGAGACCCACGCGGAGACGCCCGCGCCCCGACAGCCGTAGCCGCAGAGCCCCTCCGCGCGTTCGGCGGAAGGGCTCTGCGATCGGGGCGGAAGGGCTCCGCGGGCGCAGCTGGCTCAGCCGCGGACGCCCCGCTTGAAGGCGGACTTTGACCAGAGGTAGCCCGTGAGGCCGATCACCGCGCACCAGGCCAGGGCGATCCAGCCGCTGTTGCCGATCTCGGTGCCCATCAGCAGCCCGCGCAGGGTTTCGTTGATGGGGGTGAAGGGCTGGTGCTCGGCGAACCAGCGCAGACCGGTCGGCATGGAGTCGGTGGGGACGATGGCGCTGCCCAGGAAGGGGAGGAAGGTGATGGGCATGGGCATGTTGCTGGCGGACTCGACCGTCTTGGCGACCAGGCCCATGCCGGCCGCGAGCCAGGTCAGGGCGAGGGCCAGGGCGGTCAGCAGGCCGACGGCGGCGAGCCACTCCAGGGCGGTGGCGTCCGGCCGGAAGCCGATGGCCAGGGCCACGCCGGTGACCACGACGGTGCCGAGGACCGTCTGGACGAGGTTGCCCAGGACGTGGCCGGTGAGGAACGAGGCCCGGGAGATCGACATCGTACGGAAGCGGTTCACGATGCCCTCGGTCATGTCCATGCACACGCTGAGGGCGGCTCCGATGCAGCCGGTGGCGACGGTCATCAGGATGATGCCGGGCGCGACGTAGTCGATGTAGTCGGTGCCGGCGACGCCCTCGCCCTGCGGCACCTGCGGGCCCTGGATACCGGCGCCGAGTGCGCCGCCGAAGGCGTAGTTGAAGAGGAGCAGGAAGAGGACCGGCATCATCACGATGGTGACGACGACGGACGGGTAGCGGATCGCGCGCTTCATGTTGCGGCGGAACATGGTGACGGAGTCACGGGCCGCGTAGGTGAGGCTGCTCATCGGGAGGTCTCCTGCTGTTTGTCGCCGGTCAGGGTGAGGAAGACCTCGTCGAGGTCCGGGGTGTGCTGCGAGAGCGCCTCGGGGGTGACACCGGCGCCGTCGAGGATGTCCAGGACCGCGCGCAGGGTGGGGACCGTGCCGTCGGAGGGGATCTGGAGCGTGAGTTCCTCGTCGTCGCGGGCGGTCGCGGCGAAGTGGGAGGCGGCCAGCTCCAGGGCCTCGGCATCGGCGAACGTGAGCGAGATGTGACCGCCGGGGATCAGACGCTTGAGCTCCTCCGCCGTACCTTCGGCGACCAGCTTTCCGCCGTCGAGCACGGCGATCCGGTCCGCCAGTTGGTCGGCCTCCTCCAGGTACTGGGTGGTGAGGAAGATCGTCACGCCGTCCTCGTCGACCAGGGACCGGATGATCTCCCACATGGTGCGGCGGGAGCGCGGATCCAGGCCGGTCGTGGGCTCGTCGAGGAAGATGATGCGCGGGTCGCCGACCAGCGTCATCGCCAGGTCCAGCTTGCGGCGCATCCCGCCGGAGTACGTGGCGACGGGCTTGCGGGCGGCCTCGGTGAGGTCGAAGCGGGCGAGCAGATCGGCCGTACGGCGCCGGCCCTCGCGGCGGGACAGATGGTGCAGGTCCGCCATGAGCATCAGGTTCTCCTCGGCGTTGAGGAGGTTGTCGACGGCGGCGAACTGGCCGGTGACACCGATGAGTTTGCGTACGGCATCGGCTTCGCGGTCCAGGTCGTGACCGGCGAGACGGGCGGTGCCGGAGTCGGCGGCGATGAGCGTCGACAGGATCTGGACGGTCGTGGTCTTGCCCGCGCCGTTGGGCCCGAGCAGGGCGAAGACGGTGCCGCCGGGGATGTCGAGGTCGATACCGCGCAGGACCTGCTTGTCGCCGTACGACTTGGTCAGACCGGTGGCGGTGACGCCAGTGGCGGTGGCGCCAGTGACGGTGGGACCGGCAGTGGTCGTGTGCGGGTTGGGGGGTGGGGGGCTCGTGGCGCTGGATGTGCCAGACGTGCCGGACGGGGAAGAGGGCGCGGGAGTGGGCGTGGACATGGGCATGACAGACAGCTCCTTGGCGGAGTACGAGAAGGGGGCGCGGGGCGCGGAAGGAGAGGCGAAGGCGGGGACGGAGGCGGGGCGAAGGCCCGGAGGGGCGAGGAGGAGAGGGCGGAGCAGGGGCTACGGGCGTACGTCGCGCCCGTAGCCGTCAGGTACCCGTAGCCCTCAGGCGCCCGTAGCCGTCAGGCCCGGCGGATGTGGATGTCGCCGACCGAGGTGCGGGCGGTGACCTCCACCGTGTCGGCGGCGTCGCCGGGGCCGTCGGCGGAGCCGAGGGTGCTGCGCAGGACGCCGACCTTGGTGTGGACGTCGAGCCAGGCGGCGGTCGTCTCGGGGATGCCGACCTCCAGGTCGCCGGTGGAGCCCCGCAGGGTGACCTTGCCGCGGGTGACCCGGCCCACCCGGATACCGCCGTTGGCGGACTTGGCCTCCACGTCGGCGTGGGCGGCGCCGACATCGATACGGCCATTGGCGGAGGAGACCTCCAAAGTGCCCGTGATTTCGGCGAGTTCGGTGTCGCCGTTGCCGTTCTTGACGACCAGGCCGCCCTTCACCGTGCCGACGGTGACACGGCCGGCCGCGATGATCTCGACCGAGGCGGTGGCGTGGTCGAGGTGGACCATGCCGAGTTCGCTCTTCAGCCGGGCGGCGGCGACGTCCTCGACGTGGAGGTCGCCGACCGAGGTCTGCAGCCGGGTCTCGCCGAGGCGTCCGGAGCAGTGGAAGTCACCGACCTGGGTGGTGCCCTCCAGGGTGGAGCCGGCCGGCAGGGCGATGGTGATGTCGATGCCGCCGACCTTCCCGAACGGCGAGTTCTTGCGCGGCCCCTTCACCGTGAGGACGCCGCCGGAGCAGGTCACCTTCGTCTGGCCGACGGCCTTGAGGTCCGCGTCGGAGGAGGGGTTGGCGGGCTGGACCTCTACGACGGTGTCGGTGCGGTCGGAGGCGATGATCCGGGTGCTGCCGATGGAGTACTCGACGATCGCGGTGATCGGCTCAGGGGTGTCGTACGAAGGCATGACGGATCTCCCGTCCTCTCTGAAGGGGTGGGTGAGGGTGGAGTGCGAGTGCGGGGCTCTGGAGCAGGGGTTGCCAACTGCTTGCCGGGGGGGGTGCGTACGAGGGTGAATGAGCTCGATCGTGTGATGGTCGGCTTCCCGGCTTGCGGCGGTGTGGGCTGTTCGGGCTACGGTGAGCGGGCGATCTGGGACGCCGGGAACGGAGCCAGCGTGCGGAGCCCCCTTTCCTCCGGAGGGAAGGTCTGGGGCCTCTCCGTCGCCCTCTGTCCGTACCCCCTTGGCCAGGTCGTGAGGGAACCGGCCTCCCGGGATCGGACCACGCACAGGATGCGTGTCGCCGCCCTGGGGTTGAGTACGCCGGGGACCAGTACGCCCAAGACCGTTCGGGGCGTGCGGCTGGGCGGGCTCACTCATGCTCAGTCCCCAGGAACGGTCAGCGGACCCAGCCGGTGAAGTTCCGGTCGCCGGGTGCGCGGTTCGGCCCGGAGGCGGGCGGCGCGGCCGTACGGGCGCCGGGTCCCGGGGTGAGGGCGGCGGAGGTGGCGCGGACCAGCCAGGCGTTGACGGAGAGCCCTTCGCGGCCGGCCGCCTCCTCCAGCCGGGCCTTGAGATGGGCCGGGAGGCGGAAGTTGATACGGGCCGAGGCACCGTCGTCGCTCTCCGGCAAGGGGGGCGGGGCGGGCGACTCGACCCAGGACGCGGCCGCCTCCTGGACCGGCGCGGGCGGCAGGGTCACCACGAACTCCGGGTCGGCGCCCCGGAGTCGTACGTCGACCGAGCCCGGGGCCAGCTCTCGGGTGACCTCGCCCATCGCTGCCGAGAGGGCGGTGAGGAGGGTGAGGCGGGTGGCGGAGTCGAGGGGCGCGACGAGACGTTCGGCCAGCGCCCGGGCCTCGTCACCGCCGGCCTCGGCGGCGACGACGAGCTCCTGGCGGAGGCGGTCGACGTAGGGGGTGAGGTCCATGACGCCATCATGGCACATCAATGGCGCCACGTGAAGCCGGAATGGCACAGGCGAGGCGCCGACCGGGTCGACACCTGGGCGAGGATGGAGTACTCCGCGCAGGTCAGGCGGCTTTTACGGTGCGCCACACGGAACGGCGCAAGCGGGTGCCCAGCGAGCCATCGACTGCCTTGATCGGCATACGCATGGCACCTCATGGCACTGGCTGGCGCCGCGTGGCACCGCTTGGCACCATGTGGCGTCCACCTGACGCCACATGGCACTGCGTAGCGCCGCATGGCGCCATGCGGCACTCGATGGCGCCACCGAACACCGGAGGTGGCATCACCCCCGCGCCGCTGTTTTCCGGACAACGATCGCGGCGGCGCCCTCGCCCACCACCCCGTCCCCGCACCGCCGACGGTCCCGCCCCGCACCGCCCCTCTTGGGGGCCCTGCTCCCCCGCTCTGGCGGAAAAGCACGAGGCATCTCCGGGGCGCGGGAAATCATGAGGCATGCGCCCGGATGACTGGCACCTCACCGAAGACGTCCATGAGTTCCTCTCCCGAGCCGGGGACTTCCTGCGCTCGCGCCCCGCCCTGCACACCATGCAGCTGACGGTGACCGAGAAGCATCGAGCAAATGGAACACCCGCGCCCAACACCACCGCGACCGGCACCACCGCGAACGAAACGCCCGCGAACGGCACGCCCTCGCACCGCCCCGAGACCCCCGTGTTCGGCCGGCTGGAGCACGACGGCGAAGTCCACGCCGGCTTCTACCATCGCTCCCCGACCGGCCCCCTGAGCCTCACCTCCGTCACCCCCGGGCAGGCCGACGCGCTCGCCGCCCGCCTGGCCGACCTGGGTCACCCCGTACCCGGCGTCAGCGCGGACCACGACGCGTCGTCCGCCTTCGCCGAGGCCTGGCAGCGGCGGACGGGCGCGGAGCCGGTGGTCACCACGCGGCTGCACCTCTACCGTCTCGGCACGCTCACCCCGCCGGACCCCTTCCCCGAGGGCCGGGGGCACGTCGTCGGCGAGCAGGACCGTGAGCAAGTCGTCCGCTGGTGCCGTGAGTTCTGCGTCGACGTCGGGGAGCAGTACTCCATCGACCTGATCGACGCCGGCGCCTGGACCGAATCCCGTTTCGGCGACAGGAACTTCACGTTCTGGGAGACGCCGGACGGCACCCCCGTCTCCATGGCGGCCGCGACCTCGATCGTCGGCGGCATGGTCAGGGTGGACCCCGTCTACACCCCGCCCCACGTCCGGGGCCGGGGCTACGCTGCGGCCGTCACGGTCGAGGCGAGCCGCGCCGCGCTGGCCGCGGGCGCGAAGGAGGTCGTGCTCTTCACCGACCCCGGCAACCCCACCAGCAACGCCCTCTATCAACGCCTCGGATACGTCCGGCTCACCGACTTCACGGTGTACGAGTTCTCGCCCTCACCCTCGTCCTCACCCTCGCCCTCGCCCTCATAGGAGCGGCCCTGCGGCGCGATCCTCGACGTACACAGGGGAGAGCGGTCAGGCGGTGGACAAAGATCGTGTGGGCGGGAGACTGACGTCATGACCGCCGCCGAAACAGACGCCAAGGCCGACCTCCACCACTATCTGCAATCCGCCCGCGATGCCCTGCTCTGGAAGCTCGAAGGACTCTCGGAGTACGACGCCCGCCGCCCGCTGACACCGACCGGCACCAACCTTTTGGGGCTGGTGAAGCACACCGCGAGCGTCGAACTCGGCTACCTCGGCGACACCTTCGGACGGCCGTCGGAGCAGCCGCTGCCCTGGCTCGACGCCGACGCCGAGCCCAATGCGGACATGTGGGCCACCGCCGCCGAGTCCCGCGAGGACATCGTCGGCCTCTATCGCCGGGCCTGGGCCCACGCGGACGCGACCATCGAGGCGCTGCCGCTGGACACCGTCGGCCGGGTGCCGTGGTGGCCGGACGGCCGGGACGAGGTGACGCTGCACCATGCCGTCGTCCGCGTCATCGCCGACACCCACCGGCATGCCGGACAGGCCGACATCGTCCGGGAACTCATCGACGGCGCGGTGGGCATGAACGAGGGCAACACCAGCATCCCGTCGAACGACCCGGCGTGGTGGGAGGACTACCGGAACCGGCTGGAAAGCGCGGCCAAGGAGGCCGACACAAAGGCGTGAGGTATGAGGTCGCCCTTTCCGCTCACGGTGGGGCCACCTCCCGAATCAGCCGGAATTCCGGCCGAATCCATATTGCCCGGCCCGACCGCCACCCCTTATCATGGGCGCATGACTGCCGGGTCGGCCTTGAGCCGTGAGCGGATGGGTTACCCGGCCTCCGAGTGAGGCCGGGGCGGGCCAGGAGCCCGCCCGTCGAATTTCCGCGCGCCAGACGATGACGTCCGACAACGACGCGACGTCCTCCCACACCGTGCTGCGGCCACTCCACACCACACCACACCACACCGTGGTATTGCGCCGCACCGCATTTCGCCAGGCCGCGCTCCACCGCGCCGCACTCCGCCGCGCGCCGCAATTGCCGCGCCGCAAGTGCCGCGCCACATTTCACCGCGCCGTATTCGGACGCGCACTCCGCCGACACCCATGCCTTTCGACACCCATGCCTTTCGACACCCAAGTCTTTCGGCATGCACGTCTTTTCGGCATGCATTCCGGCGGTCATGCCCCGAACCACGCGCCGCGGCAATCACCCATGCCCGAACACACCCTTCCCGTTCCCGAATACACCCTTCCCCAATACGCCCTTTCGCGGCAGACCATGCCGCCGTCCACCGAAAGCAGAGAATGCCCAACCCCTTCAACCAGCAAGTCATCGACGAATTCCGCTCCCGTCACGGCGAGGTCGGCGGCTACTTCGAAGGCGCCCGTCTGATCCTCCTGACCACCACCGGCGCCCGCACCGGCAACCGGCACACCACCCCTCTCGGCTACCTCCACGACGGCGACGGCTCGGTCCTCGTCATCGCGTCGGCCGGGGGATCGCCGAAGCACCCCGACTGGTACCGGAACATCACGGCCGACCCCCGGGTCACCGTGGAGACCGGCGCCTTCACCTACGAGGCCGAGGCCGTCGTCCTGCACGGCGAGGAACGGGACCGGGCGTTCGCGCGGGCCGTCGAGGACGAACCGGGGTGGGCCGAGTACCAGGCGAAGACGGACCGGACGATCCCGGTCGTCGCCCTGCGCGAGCTGCCCGTGGCAGGGCCGCCGAACATCAACGCCGACTCCATGGGCGAGGCCCTCAAGGTCGTCCACAACGCCTTCCGGCGCGAACTCGCCCTGATCAAGAAGGAGTTGACCGCCAGCGGCGGCCGGGCCGGCCTCGGCGCGCAGCTCCGCGTCAACTGCCTCACCTTCTGCCAGGGCATGCACAACCACCACACCGGCGAGGACATGGGCCTGTTCCCCTTCCTCGGCGAGAACCACCCCGAGCTGGCCCCGGCCCTGAGCCGCCTCCACGAGGAGCACGAGCGCATCGCCGCCCTCGTCGAGGACCTGCGCCGGGTGGTGACCGCCGAGAACGCCGACCCCGCCTCCGTACTCCCCGAGGTCGAGCGCCTCATCGACGAACTCGAAGCCCATCTCACCTACGAGGAGGAGCAGTTGATCCCGGCGCTGGAAGCCGCGGTGCAGCCCGCCGAGTGGACGGCGGAACGCGAGGACGAGACCGAGGCCTCGTGAGAGGGGACTGGACCGAGGCCTCGTGAGAGGGGCACGGAGGCCGGCCTCCGCACCGCGTGACCCACCGGTGAGCGGCGCACGAGCCCCCCGGGGGGAGGGAGATCGAGCTCGCGCCGCCGCTCACCGGCACCCGCTCACCGTAGCCACGGCCCTGATCAGCGAGGTGCCGGTACGGTCATGACTCCGCCGCCTTCCGGTAACACGCCCCCGGTCCGGGTCACCACGGCAGCGCTCGCGCGTGCACCACGTCCAGTCGCGACACCGCCCGGGTGAGGACGACGTACAGGCGGTGCAGTCCCCGTTCCTCGGCCGCCGCGATCGCCACCGGTTCGACGACCACGACATGGTCGTACTCCAGGCCCTTCGCGACCCCGGCCCCCAACACCGTGACCCGCGCCCGGAGTTCGTCCGGTCCGCCCACCGGAATGCCGGCCTCGTCGAGCGCCTGACACAGCCGTACGACGTCGGGTCCGTCGGCAGCGATGACCCCGACGGACCCCTCACACGCGAGCGCGTCCCGCACGGCGGCCACGGCCTCGGCGACGACCTCGGCCCCCTCCACCCTCCTGATCCGCAGCTCCCCGTCCCTCCGCAGGGACCGGGCGGCGGGCACGTCCACGCCCAGGCGGTCCAGCAACCCGTTCGCCAGTCCCACGACGGCCCGCGGTACCCGGAACCCGGTGGTCAGCGGGACGACATGGGCGTCCGGCTTGCCCAGGTGGGCGAGGAGGCCGGGCCAGTCGCGGGCGGCCCACGGCGTGGTCCCCTGGGCGAGGTCGCCCAGGACGGTCACCGAGCCGTAGGCCGCCCGGCGGGCGATCGCGCGGCACTCCATCGGGGAGAGGTCCTGGGCCTCGTCGACGACGACATGGCCGTAGCCGTCGGGGTGGGCGAGGAGCCCCGCGACCTCGTCGAGGAGGACGAGATCGGCGGCGGACCAGCGCGCCGACCGCCAGGTGCGCGGGGGCTTCGCCCAGGCCACGGCCTTCTGCTCGTCCGCGTCGAGCAGCCCCTCCGCCGCGCCCGCGAGCACGTCCGGGTCCCCGAGCAGCCGGGCCACGACCTCCTCCGGCCGGACCTTCGGCCATACGGCGTCGACGTACGCGCCGACCGGCCGCGACCGCGAGATCCGGTACAGCCAGGCGTTCGGGCGCGGCCCCGCCCGCCGCTCCGCCTGCTCCTGCAGCAGCCGGACCACCCGTGCCCGGACCCGCTCCCGCCCGACGTCGTACGGCAGTTCCTCGGCCCGTACGCCCGCCACGATCCGCCGCAACTCGTCCCCGGCCACCCGCCAGCGGTACGAGCCCTCCGCCAGCACCAGGGTCCCGAACGCCTCCGCCCGCGCCCGCTCCCCACTCGCGACGCCGGCGTACAGCGCACGTCGGAGCACCTCCGCCATCCGGGCGTCGTGCTTCACGACCGCCGCCCGCTCGTCGTCCTCGGCCCGCACCTCGTGCCGGGCGATCTCGTCCGTGACCGTCGACTGGCGTACACCCGTCTCGCCCAGCGCGGGCAGCACCTCCGCGATGTACGACAGGAACGTGCGGTTGGGGCCGAGGATCAGCAGACCGCCGCGACGGATGCGCTGGGGGTGGGTGTAGAGGAGGTACGCGGCGCGGTGCAGCCCGACGGCGGTCTTGCCGGTGCCGGGGGCGCCCTGCACACAGACGGAGGTCGCGAGATCCGCGCGCACCAGATCGTCCTGCTCCGGCTGGATGGTGGCGGCGATGTCCCGCATCGGACCGAGCCGGGGCCGCTCGATCTCGGCGGCGAGCAGACTCCCCGGGGTGGACGTATCCACACGAGCACCAGCACCAGCACCAGCACCAGCACCAGCACCAGGAATGGAACCGGCCAGGTGCTCGTCCTCCAGCCCCGTCAGGTCGGTCGAGTCCCCCCGGCTCCCCGGCGCCCACCCGAAGCGACGCCGGACGGCGACGCCCTGGGGGTCACGCGAACTCGCCTGGTAGAAGGCCCGCGAAACCGGTGCCCGCCAGTCCACGACGAGCGGCGGCGCGGCAGGGTCCTCGCTGATCCGCAGCCGCCCGAGGTGATAGCTCTGCCCGGCGTGGTCGCTGTCGGCCTGAGCGGCGAAGTCGAGCCGCCCGAAGAACAACGGACCCTCCGGCAGCTCTCGCATCTCCTTGGCCCGGCTGCGCAGCCGATACCCGAGCACCTCCGCGTCGGCGCCCGAGGCGGAGACGTCCTCGCCGACGACGACCTGCTCGCCCGCCCCCTCGACCATCGCGGCGAGAGCGGCACGGCAGGTGTCGTGGTAGGCGCGTTCGTGGGCCAGGACGTCCTGGAGGAGGGCGGGGCCGGCGGCGGGGTCGGCGGGTTCGCGAGGCGTCATTCCGCCGAGCGTACCGAAAAACGTGACCGAGTTAAATTTATTACCGAGGATCAATCACCCTCGACGGCCCCCTCCCCGCATCCCGAGCGGCAGCGCCCCCTCCAACCGCCCGAACACGCGCTCGGCAGCGGTGACGGCGTCCCGCTCGACCTCCTCCAGCGGATCCCCTCGCTCCACCCGCCGCCGGTTCTCCTCCGCGAGGACCCGCCGTACGGTCACGATCTGCCCGGCGGCGACCCGCGCGTCGAGCCCGCCGCCGAGCACCTCGGCCAGCGCGGACTCGGCCCGCTCCAGATGGCCGTAGGCCCGCGCGACCAGCGACGGCGTCCCGTAGAGCAGCCGGTGGAAGGCGAGCACCTGGGGATGGTCGCTCAGGCCGGTCACCGGGTCCCGCCGGGCCAGCCCGTCCAGAAAGTGCGCCCGCACGGCCCCGACCACCGACTCCCCCTCGGCCCGCCCCGCGACCACTCGCGCCGTCTCGTCCTCGTGATCGGCGATCCGGTACAGGACGAGGTCCTCCTTGGCCGGGAAGTACCGGAAGAGCGTCGGCTTCGAGATCTCCGCCGCCGCGGCCACCTCGGCCACGGACACCGCGTCGAACCCCTTCTCCAGGAACAGCCGGATCGCCACGTCCGAGACCGTCTCGTACATCCGCCGCTTCTTACGCTCCCGCAGCCCGCCACCACTCCCGTGCCCGCTGCCGTTCCCGCCGCCGTTCCCGCTCCCGCCACCACTTCCGACGCCACTACCGACGCCGCTGCCGCTCTCGCTCATGCCGTCGAGCCTAGGCACCACCGGCACGCGGCCGGAGCCACCGGGTCAGCGCGGCTTCGATCGCCGTCACGCCCGGGACCTTCTCGACACCCAGCGGGTACGCGCCCCGGCTCAGCACGTCCCAGACCGTCCAGCTCGCGCTGCGAAGCATGGCCCGCCGCGTCGCGCGATCCGTCGCGGGCGCGAGACGCAGCGCCTGTGAGGTGCGGATGACATCGGTGAACACCGACTGGGCCTTCTTGTAGTCGAGGAGTTTCGGCAGGTCCTCCCGCCAGCCCCGGGAGCTCCCCGACCGGACCTCCTCCACGAGCGAGCACCAGCGTTGCGTCATCCACCGTTCCTGTTCCGGCGGGTAGCGCATCAGGTAGAGGTGGGTGGCGAGGTCGTAGAGCGGGTCGCCGAACATCGCGAGTTCCCAGTCGATGGCCCAGAGGCGGCGGTCGCGGTCGACGATGAGGTTCTCTCGGTGGAGATCGGCGTGCAGGAGGCAGAAGGGGCGCTCACGCAGACCTGACACATGCTTCCTGAGCTGCTTGAAGGAGTCGGAGTCCAGGTTCAGCTCCGCGAACAGGTCGCCGTACTCCGGCAGATTGTCCCCGTACACCCGGTCCTCGGTGAAGCAGATCAGCCGGTCGAGGAAGCCCGCGCTGTCGCCCTCCCCCGCGCGGTCCCGCCGCTGGCACCTCCGCTTCACCAGCAGGCTCCGGGGGCGCACGGCGACCAACTGCCGGAACAGGGCGAGGATCTGCCCGAACTCCTCGTCGGGGACGGGCGTACCGGACGGGTGGAGCGCCCCGAGCGTCTCTCCCTCGACGAACCGCTGGAGGACGGTGCCCTCGACCTCGATCAGCTCGGGGATGTTGTCGATGCGCCCCTGGAGCTCGGTGAGCAGGCGCTCCTCCGAGTCGAAGCAGCGACGGTCGAACCACAGCAGGCTCTCGCGCGGCTCACGGCACTTCCAGCGAACGGCCCCGCCGGAACCGGTCTCCATGCCGGCACCGGCCTCGGGGGGCAGCCGGAAGACATAGGTCTCGTGGTGGTAGCCGCTGAGTGGTCCCTCCACCGCACCCGGGTCGGCGCTCATCTCATCGGCGCGGCGCCGCCCCTTGGAATCCGAATCAGCTGGCATTGCCCGTTCTCTCGCCGTGGTCGCACCCGTGGTGAAATCCAGGAAGTGGAGGCACGGTACTCCTCCGAAGGCGAGCATCGTGGCAGAAGCCGGGCTTTCGCAGGTGGCTGTCCACCGGTTGAACGCTCACGTGCCCGGGCCCGTACTGACACGCATCGCGCGACTGTCCGAAGGTGTCCCACGCGTGGGTCGGACGGCCGACTGCACCACACTGATCACGATGACTGCCATGAACCCCACCCTCCCCGAGACGACCGAGCCGCTCCGACCGCGCCAGCTGCTCGGCGGGGCCCGAGCCGTCCTCCTCGACTTCGACGGCCCGGTCTGCGACCTGTTCGCCGGACGGTCGACCCGGCCTGTCGCCAGGGAGATCAAGGCCATGGCACGGGAGAAGTGGAATGTGCTCGACCCCGCCGTGGAGGCGTGCGACGACTCGCACGCCGTCCTTCAACTCCTCCGGGACATGCTGGACCGAAGGAGGGACGCCGCCCTCGGCCCCACCGCCCTCGCCCCCGCCCTGGACCCCGCCGTCCTGCGTGCGGCGAGCGACATCGTGACGCGGTACGAGGAGGAGGCCGTGGACGCCGCGGTGCCGGCACCGGGGGTCGATCTGCTGCTGGACAGCCTGGCCGAGCACGGGAAGCGGCTCGCGATCGTGACGAACAACGCGGAAGGACCTGTGCGGAAGTTCCTCGGGCTTCACAAGATGTCCGGGAAGTTCGAGGCTGTCTGCGGCCGCGACCCGCGCGACCCGCGCCGTATGAAGCCCGATCCGAGCGTGGTGCGGCTCGCTCTGGAACACCTGGGGCACATCGCGCCGGAGGCCGCCGTGCTGATCGGCGACCAGCCCGGCGATCTCCGGGCGGCCGCGTCCGCCGGCGTACGGTTCCTGGGCTACGCACCGGACCCCGAGCGGGACCGCCGGCTGCGCCGGGCGGGCGCGCGCACCGTGGTCGCCTCGCACATCGAACTGGTCGAGGCCTGCGCGCCTGGGCCGGACCCTCACCCTCAAGGGTTCAGTCAGTCCCCGCCGCTCCGTCACCCTCGTCCGTGAGCAGGTTCCAGACCGAGTCGAACCAGGCCTGCGCGGAATCGACGAAGACGCTCTCCGGGGACGACGGATCGGCGCCCTTGACGTGGTGGGTGAGCGTGGCGCCCAGGCCGAGTACGTCGAGGGCGTCGACCAGTTCGCCCCCGCCGACCTCGATCGGGCGTTCGACGACCGTGTAGAAGCCGTGCAGCGCCTCGGTCTGGTTGCGCAGATACACCTTGAAGGTCGGCGTGATCGGCACATGCCGCACCAGGACGTCGACCTGGGGGACGAGCCCCACCCGCTGGAGATCCTCCAGCGCCTCGCGCAGCGATGATTCCTGCACCCGGGTGATGTCCCGAAGGCGTTCCCGCGGCCGTGTGTCCTCCTGGGACCCCCTGACCGTCGGATACGGCAGGGGCATCGACTCGCGGGGCAGAAGCATGCGCAGCAGGATGCGCTCCGGGGTGATCTCCCGGTCGCGCACCCGCTCCGCCTGCAGCCGGATGTGCGTGCTCAAGGACTCCGACGTCAGGGTGTGGATGTCCAGGAGCACTTCGCTCTGCTCGAAGGCGGAGTCGAAGAACGAGCGCGGTGTCACCTTGCTCGCCGCCCGGGGCCGCGCCCGCCGGGCCCCCAGCACCCGGGTGCCGCTCCCCCGCCGGGTCTCGACCAGGCCTTCCTCCCTCAGCCGGGCCAGCACCTTCTGGAGGGTGTCACGGGAGACGTTGAGCGTCTCGACGAGTTTCCGCTGGGGAGGCAGCGACGTCCCCTCCGGGTATGTGCCGTCCTCCATCCTGGCCCGCAGTGCCTCCAGGACATGCTCGAACTTGCTGCCGCCGGCCTCACCGGTCCATGTATCGCCCACCTCCCGACCGTACCGCTCCCCGCCCACGGGCAAACCAGTTCCGGTCAGCTAGCAGCCCAACTGGACTGCTAGTTAAGGGATCAGTCCAATCGGGAACACCAATTACAGGTCAATCACTGGCCAATTGGACTGACTGCCGGGGCAGTCGGCCGAACGGGGGTGGAGAACATGGTGTTCTGGGAAGTGCTGGTGGCAGCGGTCCAATTCCTCGCGGCCCATCTGGTGGGGCGGGCCCTCGGCCCTCTCGGACTCCTCCTGATGGTCGTCGTGGCCGTGGCCCTGCGGATCGGCCAGGCGCGCCTGGCCTGGTGGACGGCGCTCCTCTTCCTCCTCCTGATGGTTCAGGCCTGATCCGGGAGGTGGGTGCGGAGGACGTCCAGGACCGGCTTCAGCGAGTTCACCGTGTGCGCGAGGGGGACGCCCGCGTCCAGCAGGGCCTTGAGCTTGTGCTCGTTACGCGCGTAGCCGAGGAAGGGGACGGCAGCCTCGCGGGCCGCCTCGAAATCGGTGGGGGCGTCGCCGAGCATCAGGGCGCGGGACGGTTCGGCGCCCATCGCGTTGAGGGCCTGGCGCAGGGTGTGGGGGTGCGGCTTCATACGGTCGAGGTCGCGCGTACGGCCGTAGATGTACGGGAAGCAGTCGGTCAGACCCCGGGTCGCGATGTAACGGGACGCCGCGAGCGCCGAGTTGTTGGTGGTGATGGCGAACCGGGCCCGCCGTGACCAGGTCCGGATGAGCGGGTCGGCCCAGGTGGTGGGGTACGCCTTGGGCGCGGCGGTCAGCTCCTGCTGGGTGAGCCACTCCTCCACGTCGATGATCAGGTCGCTGCGCGGGTGGCGCCGGCCCAGACCCAGGAGAACCACCTGCGGGTCGGCCGTATCGCGCTCCCGCTCCGTCAGCAGACCCCCGAGCCCCCGCCTGTCGATCAACCCCACCAGATCCCTGGCCACTTGGTGCGCGGGATGCCCGGAGAACAGTCGACAGATCGGCCCGTCCAGGTCCCAGAGCACGAAGCGGACCGGGGTGATCAGTTCTCGAAGCGCTCGAAGGGGCTCTGTCTCTTCCGTCACCGGTTCAGTCTGCGCCGTATCAGCCGTGTCAGGAGTCACTAGGAGAGTGTCAGGTCCGTCGTGATGGTTTCCCAGAGGGCGTTGAACCATTGCTGGGACTGATCGACGAAGGCGGCGTCGCGGGGGCCGGTCTCCTTCTCGAAGGAGAAGAGGAGGGACTGGGTGCCGAAGGCGTCGTACATCTGCAGGGGCCCGTCGGCCATCTGCTCCTCGCGCTTCATGAGCATGTAGTAGGCGATCAGGGCCTCCTGCCCGTTGAGGAGGTAGAGCTTGACCGGCGGGGTGAAGGGCAGGGCCCGGAACGTCACGCTGACGTCGAGCTTGTGCGAGGTGCGCAGGGCCTGGAGGTTGTGGCGCAGGACGCGGATCTGGGCGTTGCGCTGATCGAGCCAGCGCCTGTGGACGGGGTCCTCCTCGTCGTCCTCGCCACGCCCCTCCACCGGCACCGGGAACGCCAGGTTGATCTTCCTGGAGGGCAGCAGGATACGGACGTCGATGGACTCCGGGCGGATCGTTCCCTCATGGATACGGCGGACCGGTTCGCCGAGGGCCAGCATCAGGGTCTCGGCGGTGAGGCAGGCCGCGTCGATGCGGACGTGCGGCGTGGAGAAGGCATCCGCCAGACGCGGGCCGAGGCCCACCATCGTCGGCTGCGGCTCGTTGCTCGCGGCGGGGCCGACCTCGGCGACCCGGGGCGGGCTGCCCTTGCTGACGTTGCTCAGCAGGCCGTCGTCCTGGAGGGCGCGCAGGGCCTGCCGGACCGTGCCGCGCTCCACGCCGAACTCCTCGGCCAGCTCCGCCTGGGTGGGCAGGCGTTCGCCGGGCCTGAGGTGGCCGCCGCGGATGCGGTCCCGCAGGGTGGCGGCGATCTCCTGGGACGAGAGCTTTCTGCCGTCGTTCACTGCAACGTTCTCCTGAGTCACGACCAAACGCTACAACTCTCACCCATCTTTGGGGAGTTCGCGCGAAGGTGGTTATGAACATAGACCAAATGGGAACCATTTAAACGAAGTTGGTTGCCAACTTTTCCAAGTTGGCTGAAGTTCTCCTTCTTCAGGCTCCGCCCGCCCCAGCCCCTCGGAGGAGGTACCACCATGCCCGCTGCCCTCGCTCTCGTCTCCGCCCTCGCCGTCGTCGCCCTCCAGCGTTTCGTCGAATGGCGTTACGGCACCATGGGAATCGTCGGCCTGCTGTTCCTCACGGTCGGGCTGAAGGCGAACAACCACACGTGCAGCTCGATCGGCGCCGTCATCCTCACGCTGATGTTCGCCGGCCCGGCGATGTGAGCCGGCCGTCCTCAGCTCGTGAGCAGCAGGTCCGAGCTGATGGTCTCCCAGAGCGCGTCGAACCACAGCCGGGACTGCTCGACGAAGGTCGTGTCCCGGGGTGCGGCGACCGCGCTCCGCTCGAACGCGAACAGCGTGGACTGGGTGCCCTCGGCGTCGTACATCTCCAGCTGCTCGCTGTCCACCTCGGCCTCCTTCCGCTGCACCGTGTAGTACGCGAACAGCGCCTCCTGCCCGTTGAGGAGGTACAGCTTCACGGGCGGCGTGAAGGGCAGGGCACGGAAGGACACATGGACGTCCACGCCGTGCGTGGACCGTAACGCCAGCAGGTTGTGCTTGAGGACCTGCCCCTGGGCGTTGCGCTGGGCGAGCCAGCGGCGCTGGAGCCGGCCGTCGACCGACGCGTCGACCGGGGTCGGGAAGGCGAGCGGGATGTCCCGGCTGGGCAGCATCACCCGGACGTCGACCCTGGCCGGTTTTATGCGCCCCGCGTGAATCTCGCGCAACGACTCACCCACGGCGAGCGTGAGGGACACGGACGTCAGGCACAGGGCGTCGATCTTCACGTGCGGGGCCGCGAAGGCTGCGGATATGCGCGGAGCGAGCTCCACCATCGTCGGCCGTGGCGCGGCACCCGGCCCGCCGACGGCCGCCGCGCCCACGCGTGGGGCGACAGTCGCCGGGCTGCCCTTGGAAACGTTGGTGAGCAGGTGCTCCGACTGCAGGATGCGCAAGGCCTGCCGTACGGCTCCGCGCTCGACGCCGAACTCGTCGGCCAGCTTGGCCTGTGTGGGCATGCGCTGTCCCGGTCGCAGCTCGCCGGACCTGATCCGGCCGCGCAACACGTCGGCCACCTCGTGGTGTGACCTCTGGGGCCGCTGTGACGACTTCCGCCCATCGACGGCCGTGCGTTCCCGCTCCACGCACAAACACTACAACTTCTCGCCATCTTTGGGCAGTTCGTGGGAAGGTGGTTATGAGACGACTCCAAGCGGAGATAAGTAAGGTGAAGTTGGTCGCCAACTTTCGCAACATGGTCAAACTTTCGGCTGGTTGGTGACTCTGGCAACTGCCACCGACCGTCCCACAGACCGACCGATCGACCTCCCTTCCGGAGGGGAGCCGGGAGTTCGACCGGTCCGCACCGTCACAACTGAATGGTTCAGCCACAACTGAATGCGCAGCCACAACCACAACTGAACAGCTACGGATACCGCACACACCAGAAAGGTCCCCGGAGGTCCCAGAGGCCTCAGAAGATGTCCGGGCACCACGGGCGCCTGGACGTCCGCAGCAGGGCGTCGGCCACGGAGGCGGCGCCCTTCCGCTGTTCCCGGGCCCGCCCGAGCGCGGCCAGCCGTACGGCGGACTCGTCGCCCAGCCACAGCGTCGCCAGGTCCGCGACGTCCAGGACGAGGTCGCCGTCCTCGCCCGTCGGCACACAACTCGCCCCGTCCGGGCCCGCGTCCAGCCGGTACCGCCCGTCGGCGAAGCCGTCCCTGTCCACGACCTCCAGCACCAGCGTCCCGGTGCCCGCGTACGTACGCGCCTCCAGCGCCCGTACGACGTCCAGGATCCGCACCCACAGCCAGTCCGCGTGAGTGGTGACGCTCACGGCGCGCGGGTCGGGGAAGAAGTGCGGCAGGAGGTCGTCGGGCGCCCGCCAGCCGCACTTGACCTTGGTGATCCAGTCGATCGAGCAGAGGTAGTGCCACAGGGCGCGCTCGGCTGCGGGGGTCGTCGCGATCAGCCAGTTGACGTCGGCCGTGTTCTGCGGCTGCTTCATCTGCCAGGTGTCGTCCGCCTCGTACGAGACCATGCCCTCGACCTCGCCGGTCGCCGAGCGGTAGACCGCGTAGAACGGTTCGGTCCAGGAGCCGTGGATCCGCAGGTCGCCCGTGTTGATCCGCCACCAGCGCTCGTCGCGGCTCACCGCGCCGGGTTGCGCGGCGCGCAGCCGGTCGTGCAGGGCGGGGCCGAGGGCGCGTACGGTCGCGCCGTCGACGAGGTCGACCCGGCCGCCGTCCGCCGGGCCGGACCAACGGGGGTCCAGGCCGGTGCGGGGGACGTCGACGGTCCACTCGGTGGTCCAGGTGGCGGGGCCGAAGCCGTAGCGGCCGTAGATCGGGTACTCGGCGGCGATCAGGGTGGCGACGACGTCGCCGCGGTCCTTCGCGGCGGAGAGGTCCTGGGCCATCATCCGGGTGAGCAGGCCCCGGCGGCGGTGCGTGGGGCTGACCGTGACGTTCGAGATGGCGTCGGCGGGGACGGTGCGGCCGCCGACGGTGGTGAGTTCCTGGGGGAAGGAGCGGAAGGTCGCCACGGGCTGGGGGGCGGGGGCGGTGGGGTCGAACGCGGCGAGTGTTCGGGACGGGTCTATGTGGGACGAGCGGTCCTTGAGCTCCTGGGGGGTGAGGGTTTCCGGAGCTCGGAGGAAGCCGATGTTGAGGGCGTTCAGCCAGGCCGGGATCTCGTCGTCGGTGACGGGGCGTACGGCTATGTCGTGGGAGGCGCGCATGGGGTCACGCTAGGGGGGTGTCGGCGGTGTGTCTTCCGGGTTTTCCTCGCCCCCGCCGCCCCTACCCGTCCCTCCCTCAAGGGGCTGCGCCCCTTCGACCCCCAGGCGTCCGTCCGGTGGGGGCTGGTCGCGCAGTTCCCCGCGCCCCTGAAAGGCCTACGGCCATTTCAGGGGCGAAAAAGCAGGGGCGCAGCCCCGCTTTTTCAGGGGCGCGGGGAACTGCGCGACCAGCCCCCACGCACCCGCAGCCGAAAACGCACCCCTCTACGTCAACAGGTCGTCCACCTGGGCCTCGCCCTCCCGGTAGCGGCGGGCGATCTCCGCGCTACAGTCGTCGGCCGTGCGCTGCAGGTGCTGGCGGCGGCCGGAGATCTGCTGCTCGTGGTGGACCAGGCGGGCGAGGCCCGCGGTGAGTTCCTCGTCGGTGCGGGCCCCGAGGTCGGACAGTTCGACCTCGTCCAGCATCTCCGCGGCCAGCCGGCGGTACTCCTCGCCGCGCGGCGTGCCCACGGTGACATGGCGGGCCGACGAACGGTGCCGGGCCGGGGCGTCCGTGAGGATCGCCGACAGCCGGTCCACGAGCGCCGAGCGCTCACCGGAGCCCGGTGCCGGTGCCACGGGGTCCGCCGCACCGCCCCTGCGGGCCAGTTCCGCGCGCAGGATGTCGATACGGCCCTGGAGCAGCCTCCGCAGATAGCTGAGATCGGCCTCGTCCCGCTGGGCGTCCCGGCGCAGCGTGCGCAGTTCGGGCAGCCGCAGCCGGGCCAGCTCGTGCTCGGCCGGGTCCGGCGGCGGAAGTGGTCCGCTGTCCGTGCGCTGGACCGGTGGCCGACGGACACCGGGGGCGGCCCCCGGCGTCGTACGGGTAAACGTCGCAGTGCCCGGGGGCTGCCCGGTACTCGATGTGCTCATGCGCCTCAACCGTCCCCTCGACCGGTGTGTGTGAGCATCGTGCCACTCTCCGTGGCCGCTTTGTGACCGAGTCCCCGCGATCCACCCCAGATGGGCGGTAATGGATCAATGAGAAAGACCGGGCAAAGCGCTCTTCAAACCCCCGTGATCACAAACCCCCCGTAAGAGGGACCCCCTGGCGAACGGCCGATGGACGGCGGCGGCATCATGGTCGGCATGCGTGCGGTGGTGCAGAGGGTCGACGGCGCGAGTGTCGTCGTGGACGGTGAGACGGTCGGGTCGATCGAGGGCGAGGGGCTGTGCGTCCTGGTGGGGGTGACCCACGAGGACACCAAGGAGAAAGCGGCGCAGCTGGCGCGGAAACTCTGGTCCGTGCGGATGCTGCACGACGAGAAGTCGTGCAGCGACGTGGACGCTCCGCTGCTGGTCATCAGCCAGTTCACGCTGTACGGGGACGCACGCAAAGGCCGGCGCCCGACCTGGAACGCCGCGGCGCCCGGGGGCGTCGCCGAGCCGCTGGTGGACGAGGTCGTCGCCCAGCTGCGCTCACTGGGGGCGACAGTGGCCACGGGACGGTTCGGCGCGTCCATGCGGGTGTCCCTGACGAACGACGGCCCGTTCACGGTGCTGCTGGAGATCTGAGCACCCTGAAGGCGCGGGCCCGCGCCTTCAGGGCCCGCTCGCGCCCCTACGGCTCGACCACGACCTCCTGCGCCGCAGCCGTCGTGTCCGCGAGGAGCCGCGCGTCGACCGGGATGTTCCGCTTGACCAGGGCCAGGGCGACCGGCCCCAGCTCGTGGTGGCGTACGGAGGTCGTGATGAAGCCGAGCTTGCGGCCCTCGGCGCCGTCGTCCGCCAGCCGGATCTCCGCGCCGCGCGGCGGGAGGTGGACCTCGCTGCCGTCGAGGTGGAGGAAGACGAGGCGGCGCGGCGGCTTGCCGAGGTTCTGGACCCGGGCGACGGTCTCCTGGCCCCGGTAGCAGCCCTTCTGGAGGTGCACGGCCGTGCCGATCCAGCCCAGCTCGTGCGGGATGGTGCGGTGGTCGGTCTCGAAGCCGAGGCGGGGCCGGTGGTGCTCGACCCGCAGCGCCTCGTACGCGAGCAGCCCGGCGGCGGGGCCCGTCTTCTCCGCGTACGACTCCAGGTCCGCGCGCGGGAGGAACAGATCACGGCCGTACGGCGTCTCGCGGACGACCGTGCCCTCCGGGACCTCGGCGATCGAGCCGGCCGGGAGGTGGACGACCGCGAAGTCGCCCGTCCGGTCGGCCGCTTCGACGCGGTAGAAGAACTTCATCGACTCCAGGTACGCCAGCAGCGCCTCCTGGGTGCCGGGCTCGACGTGCGCCCAGACGGTCGCCCCGTCGTCGACCAGGTACAGCGCGTGCTCGATGTGACCGTTGGCGGAGAGGATCAGCGCCTCGGTGGCCTCGCCGGTGGGCAGCTCGCTGACGTGCTGGGTGAGCAGCAGGTGCAGCCAGCTGAGCCGGTCCTCCCCGGAGACGGTGATCACGCCCCGGTGGGAGAGGTCGACGAATCCGGTGCCGTCGGCGAGGGCGCGCTGTTCACGGAACAGGTCGCCGTAGTGGGCGGCGACGCCTTCGTCCACGCCCTCGGCGGGGACGGCGCCGGGCAGGGACAGCAGAGGGCTTTTCATATGCCTAGCCTACGACTTGGTACTTGAAGCCTTGAGTGTGCAGCTCTCGCAGCGGCCGAAGATCGCGAAGTGCTTCAGGTCGGTGTCGAACCCGAAGGTCTCGCGCAGCTTCGCCGTGAAGTCCTGCGCCACCGAGACATCGGCCTCGATGACGTTCTCGCAGTCCCGGCAGACCAGATGGATGTGGTGATGCCGGTCGGCCAGGTGGTACGTCGGCGCCCCGTGCCCCAGATGGGCATGGCTGACCAGCCCGAGCTCCTCCAGGAGCTCCAGGGTCCGGTAGACCGTGGAGATGTTGACCCCCGACGCCGTCTTCCTCACTTCCACGAGGATGTCGTCGGGGGTCGCGTGCTCCAGGGTGTCCACGGCTTCGAGCACGAGTTGACGCTGCGGCGTCAGCCGGTAGCCGCGCTGCCTGAGGTCGCTCTTCCAGTCGGTGCTCACCACACCACGAGTCTAGAACTACTTGAAGAACGCGATGCCGTCGTCCGGCATGTCGTCGGGCAGGGCCTTGGCCCAGCGTTCGACGTCCTCGGGGGTGACGACCTTCTTCAGGTGCGCGGACATGTAGGGGCGCAGCTCGACGTCGGGGGTGGCCTTCTCGCCGACCCACATCAGGTCGCTGTTCACATAGCCGTAGAGCCGCTTGCCGCCGCTGTAGGGGCCGGAGGCCGCCGTGCGCGCGACCGCGTCCGTGACCAGGTCGATCTGCGGCTTCTGCTTGGCCAGCTCGCCGTACCAGACCTCGACGACGCCGTCGTCACGGGTCATCACGATCTCGACCTTGCGGTCGGCGTCCACCCGCCAGAACCCGGACTCGGTCTCCAGCGGACGGACCTTGTTGCCGTCCTTGTCCAGCACCCAGGTGTGGGAGCGGTACTCCAGGAAGTCCCGGCCGTCATGGGTGAAGGTGACCTCCTGACCGAAGTTGCACTTCTCGGAGCCGGGGAAGTCATGGACGCCCGCGCCCGCCCAGTCGCCGAGCAGAAAGGCGAGGGGGACGAGGTCCTTGTGGAGGTCGGACGGGATCTCGATCATGAGTGGCGGTTCCTGGGAGTCCTGGAGGTCCTGGGCGTCGGTCGGACGCGGGTCAGCGCTGGCCCTGGTACAGCTTCTTCACGGCCAGCCCGGTGAAGGCGAGAACGCCGACGGCGACCAGGACCAGCAGGGTCTCGAAGAAGATGATCACGAGGTGCTCCTCGATTGAGCGGGAGACGTGCGGTACGCACACAGGGCCGGACCCCAGCTTACGCGGCCGGGGTCCGGGGTCCGGCGTGAGGTCGGCCCTTCCCGCCCCGGGAGGGGCCTCAGCCGAGCAGCTGGCTCTGCAGGACCACGGTCTGCCAGAAGGGGACCGCCGGAGCCCCCGCCTCGCGGGACTGCAGGATCACCGCGTACACGTCCCCCGCCGAGACATAGGCCTGGCGGACCTGCTCGGCGCCGTACGGCTTCGCCTCGGCATAGGCGGTCCGGGCGGTCCCCGTCACGACGGCCTCCTCCGGGAAGTCCTCGTCGTACTCGACCTCCCCCGCACCGCGTATCCGGTACGTCGGGCTGACGTGGGCCAGGGCGTGGGTCGCCAGCTCGGCGTCCACGACGTTCGTCGTGTTGAACCGGAGCAGGTAGACCCGTGTCCGGGTGCCGTCCGGAGTGGTCCAGCCCCGAGCGGCGATGTGCCGCAGGCCGGTGTCCACGAGTTTCTGCCCCAGCTCCTCGCGGTCCTCCGCCTCGAACTCCGCCAGATACTCCTTCACCGGCAGCCAGCCGTCCGAGCCCCGCAGCTCCTTGTTCTCCGTGGCCCCCTCGGGAGCGGGCAGAACGAGGGCACGCAGATCGGCGTGATGGGCTCCGGCCGGGTTGTCCTCGGCGAACGGCTCCGGGCTTCCGGACGGCAGCGGCGGCCTGACGAGCCGGGGGAAGACCCAGCGCCCGTCCGACTCCGTGGCCAGACCGGGTACGTCCGTGCGCTGCGCCCCGGCGATCCCGTACGCCGTGGCCGTCCCCACCGAGGCGAAGACGGCGACGGCGGCGGTCCACCGCAGGAGGGCACGCAGGACGCGACGGTCACGGCGTGGCCGGGTGGCAGGGGGCTGAGCCGGCCCGACGGCAGAGGGCTCCGTGACCGGCGGCTCCGTGGTGTCCGCCGCCGAAGCCGGGGCGCCGTACGTCTCCGGCGTCTCCCGCACGGCTTCCTCTGTGGTTCGTGCCTGCTCGCTCATACGGACACCCCCTGTTCGGCGACACGGTCGAGCTGGGTGCGCAGAAGTTCGGCCGCGCCCCGCTTGTCGAGGGGCTTCGCCGCGCTCGCGGTGAGGGTGACGAGGACGTCTCCCGCGTAGGCGGAGCAGAACATCCCGTCCAGGGTCTTGTCGGTGCCCTTCGGAGTGAGGAAGCACCTCGCGTTGTCGTGGCCCTTGATCCGCGGGCCGTCGCGGAAGACGTCCAGCGAGGCGAGGAACTCGTTCTGGAACGTCGAGCTGTCGCGCAAGGCGCTCCTGTTCTCCATGCGGGCGAGGGTGATGCTGATCGAGGAGATGCCCTCGTCGGTCCGGTAGCCGAACGAAGCCGCGCTGAAGTAGCTGCGCATCGCCATGCCCTTGATGCGCTGCCGGTCGATCTGCCTCTCCAGCCGCTTGCGCTGGGCCCGGGGCAGACCGCTCAGGGACTTCTTGCGCAGGGACGCGGCCTGGGCGCCACTGAATTCCGCGTCGGAGCCGAACTCCGCGAGATCCGGCCCCTGGACCCAGGTGTCGGTGCCGTACGGCACGAGCAGTCCCGCGAGTCCCGGCTGTGCCGTCGCCTTCTTCGCCCGGGCCCGCGCCTCGCTCTCGCTCTCACCCTTGTCGTCGGGGAACTTCCAGGTCGGGGCACCCGCCTCGCGGTCCGCGCCCCGTACGGTCACTCCCGTGAACCCCACACCGGCGATCAGCGCCCCCACGAGCAGCGCGGCCCCGGCGACCACCGCGATTCGGCGACGCGGCGCGGGCCGTCCGGCACCTGGCGCGGCCGGCACGACGGCGGCCGGCTCCTGCCCCGCCGGCTCCGGTCCCGGCGTCTCGTCCGCGCTCACAACCGCTCCATCTGCCGCTCGGCCAGATCCATGATCATCTTCTTGGGGACCTGCTTGCCGCCGTAGACCCAGATCTCCATCGCGACGTCCCCGCGCCAGGCGTGCGCCTCGGCCCTGTACATCGGCTCGTATCCGGGCTCGGTGTCCGGCCGGGTGTGGACGTACGCCATGCCGTCCCCCGTGCCCTTGATGGCCCAACTGTCGGCGTCCGGCTGTTCCTCCGCCCAGGTCTGGTGGTTGTTGCTGGAGTCGTCGGCGGCCATGCTGTTGTGCTGCCGGAACTGGACCAGCCGGATCTCCACGTTGTACGAGTTGCCGACCTCCCAGCCGACGACGGCGGCCCGGCGGAACTCGTCGTTGACGAGGGCGCCGAACTTGTCGTTCGGCTCGGTGAAGTCGCCGGAGTAGTCGGCCATGGTCATCCAGCCGTCGGCGCCCTCCAGCCACTCGGCCTTCTTGGCGCCCGCCGGCTTCTTCAGCAGCAGCCTGCGCAGATCGCCGTCCGTCCTCACCTTGCGGTCCTGGGCGGCGGAGAGCGGCTCGGGTCCCTCACCCTCGGCCCGGTCCATCACCGGCTGGGAGAGCGGGGGCAGTTCGGTGGGCTCCCGGTCGGCCTGGACGAGGTATCCGGCACAGGTTCCGGCGATCATCCCCAGCACCGCCGCCCCGGCGACGAACAGGACGCCGCGCCCCCGGCGCGGCGCGCGGGCGACGGGCTGCTCCGCAAGCTCCCCTTCAGCTCTTTCCGGTCTTTCCGGCACTTCCAAGGCACTCCCCCACAAGAACGCGAAGCACGGACTCCTTATCCGCGCACAGGAGACCCATGGACCGCACACGGGGTTGCACCGAGGATGATCACGATTCGGACTAGCATGCGGGCATGGCGAAGAAGCTCGTGATCAAGGTGACGGCGGGGGCCGATGCCCCTGAGCGGTGCTCGCAGGCGTTCACGGTGGCGGCGGTGGCCGTCGCCAGCGGCGTCGAGGTGTCCCTGTGGCTGACGGGCGAGTCCGCGTGGTTCGCGCTGCCCGGCCGCGCCGCCGAGTTCGAGCTGCCGCACGCGGCCCCGCTGCCCGACCTGATCGACTCGGTCCTCGCCGGTGGCCGGCTCACCCTGTGCACCCAGTGCGCGGCCCGCCGGGACATCACCGAGAAGGACGTCATCGAGGGCGTACGGATCGCCGGCGCCCAGGTGTTCGTGCAGGAGGCCATGACGGACGACACCCAGGCCCTCGTGTACTGACGGCATCCGGACGTCGCGTCCTCCGGATCACGGCCGGCGTCTCTTGCCGTCCAGCTCGTCCCACCACTCGTCGGACTTCGGGTCGCCCGAGGGGTCGTCCCACCAGCGGTCGTCGGGGCCGCGCCGGTTGGCGACGACGGCGGCGAGCGGCGGGATGACCATCGCGACCACACACATGCCGACCGCGACCGGGACCGACCAGAGGCGTACGACGCCCCAGGCCAGGACGAAGAGGGCCAGGCACGTGCCCATCATGGCGAAGTACAGGTGGCGCCGGCGGGCGTACATACCTCCAGCGTAGGTCCGCGCACGACCGAGGGCCGCACTCCGGGGAGTGCGGCCCTCAGCTGTTCGACTGTTCGACGAAGCCGTCTCAGACGGCGATCGCGACCTCCGCCAGGCCGCCCTTCTCGGCGACGACGGTCCGGTCGGCGGTGCCGCCGGGGACGAGCGCACGAACGGTCCAGGTGCCCTCGGCCGCGTAGAAGCGGAACTGGCCCGTCGCGGAGGTGGGGACCTCCGCCGTGAACTCGCCGGTCGAGTCCAGCAGACGGACGTAGCCCGTCACCGGCTCGCCGTCGCGGGTCACCTGACCCTGGATCGTGGTCTCACCGGGCTTGATCGTCGAGGCGTCCGGGCCGCCGGCCTTCGCTCCACACATGTCTTTCTCCATAAGGGGTCTGACCGGAGGAAGGCCGGTCGGGACGAACGGGGGTGTGCGGGTACCGCTGGTGGTGCCGGCGGTGCTTACTTGTTGGCGCCGAGCTCGATCGGGACGCCGACGAGGCTGCCGTACTCGGTCCAGGAGCCGTCGTAGTTCTTGACGTTCTCCACGCCGAGCAGCTCGTGCAGGACGAACCAGGTCAGCGCGGAGCGCTCACCGATGCGGCAGTAGGCGATGGTGTCCTTGGCGAGGTCCACCTGCTCGTCGGCGTAGAGCTCCTTGAGCTCGTCGTCCGACTTGAAGGTGCCGTCGTCGTTGGCGTTCTTCGACCACGGGATGTTGCGGGCGCTGGGCACGTGGCCCGGACGCTGCGACTGCTCCTGCGGCAGGTGGGCCGGGGCGAGCAGCTTGCCGGAGAACTCGTCGGGCGAGCGCACGTCGACCAGGTTCTGCGAGCCGATCGCGGCGACGACGTCGTCACGGAAGGCGCGGATCGCGGTGTTCTGCGGCTTGGCCTTGTACTCGGTCGCGGGGCGCGCCGGCACCTCGTCGGTCAGCTCGCGGGCGTCCAGCTCCCACTTCTTGCGGCCGCCGTCGAGCAGCTTGACGTTCTCGTGGCCGTACAGCTTGAAGTACCAGTAGGCGTACGAAGCGAACCAGTTGTTGTTGCCGCCGTAGAGGACGACGAGGGTGTCGTTGCCGATGCCCTTGGCCGACAGGAGCTTCTCGAAGCCCTCCTGGTCGACGAAGTCGCGGCGGACCGGGTCCTGGAGGTCCTTCGTCCAGTCGATCCGGATCGCGTTCTTGATGTGGTTCTTCTCGTACGCGGTGGTGTCCTCGTCGACCTCGACGATGGCGATGTTCGGGTCGTCGAGGTTGGCCTCGACCCAGTCGGCGTCTACCAGGACGTCGCTGCGGCTCATGCTCTTTCTCCTCCGGGGCAGTTACGGCGGGGTGCGGGTGCCTCCGGCGGTTCGGCCGGGGCGCGCGGGGATGGGCCCTGGCTCGAACAGGGCAGGCATCGGGGGGACGCGGCGGCAGGACTCCGCCGCTCGCTCAGAAAGTGCGACAGAGCATGGCGGCGACGCGGCACAGGTCTACTGCCCGCCGCTTCGTGAGGTCCGCCTGTCGCTTCATAGGGATCGATCGTAGGGACGGACAGGCGGGCGTGTCACCGGCATGTCGTATTCTGAGACGCGATCGTCCGGAATGTGGGATGGAGTGACTGTCGAGGCTGTGGTGGTGGGGCCGCCGGGCCCTTGTAGCCGTCGTCACATCTGCGGTGCGGACGGCGTTGTCTCGCCTTTCGGACACCGCGAGAGTA
The DNA here is from genome assembly GCF_014930365.1 of Streptomyces caniscabiei. Lineage (GTDB taxonomy): Bacteria > Actinomycetota > Actinomycetes > Streptomycetales > Streptomycetaceae > Streptomyces > Streptomyces caniscabiei. Next base: position 349,813 of record NZ_JABXWI010000012.1, read on the forward strand.
CGCCCACGGGGGTGAGCCGACCGTCGTCCTACCCCGCCAGCCTGACGTTCGAACCCCGCACCGTGATGTCCACACCGTCCGGCGCCGCCTCGACCTTGTCGAGCTTGATGCCGCCGGGGAGGTTGTCGATGGCCTGCTGGAAGTCGGTGATCGAACGGACGACGTTCTCGGCGAGGTCGGCGCCGCCCAGGCTGGGCAGGGAGTCGGCCTGCACCTCGACCTTGTCGCCCTTGACGCTGACGGTGCTGAGGACGGAGACGGTCTGCGGGTCGAGGGCCGGCGGGTCGATCTCGACGTTGACCTTGATCTTGCCCTTGCCGCCGTCGGAGAGGCCGACGACGCGGGCGGTGAAGCCGAGCCCCACGTCGGTGGGCTCCGACTTGGCGGCCTTCAGGAGCTCGTCGTACGAGATGGTCGCGGTGCCGGTGGCGCTGGTGGCCGTGGCGGAGCTGTAGTCGCTGGAGAAGGCGACGCCGCGCATGTTCGCCTTCAGATCGGCGATGCGGATGCTCTCGTCGGGCTTGCCGGTGCTCGCCTCGAAGTTCTCGATGCCGACCTCGACGTCGTCCAGTTCGCCGCCCGCGACCTGGGTGAGGAACGGGAAGCCCTTGATGGACACGTCCGGGGTGCTCGTCAGGCCCTCGCTCGCCTTCAGCTGCTGGGCCGCCTCGTCCTCGGCGAAACCGACGGCCACGCGGTCGGCGACGACGAAGAGGCCGCCCAGGATCACGGCGACGATGACAAGTATTCGCAGTGCGCGCATCTCTCGGTGTTCCCCACGTAGTCCACTCGGCGGCCGAACGGTATCTACGCGAGGGTAATCGGGCGGGGGCGGGGGCGGGGTGAAGTGGCCCGCCTTGTTGATCAGCTGTGACAGGGGTGCGGTGTCGGGTGCGTGGTCGGGTGCGTGGTCGGGTGCGGCTCCGGTGGGACTTCTCGCGCAGTTCCCCGCGCCCCTGAAAAGCAGGGGCTGCGCCCCGTGCTTTTCAGGGGCGCAGGGCCTGATCTTTTAGGGGCGTCTCGTCAGACCAACGCGCGGCCCAGCAGATACACCGCCGGCGCCGCAGCCGTCAGCGGCAGCGCCACCCCCGCGGTGAAGTGGACGAAGCGAGAGGGGTAGTCGTAGGCGGCGACCCGGTGGCCGATGAGCGCGCAGAGACCGGCACCGGCCCCGAGCAGCGCACCGGACGTCCCCAGATCCGTCGCACCACCGGCGGCGATACCCCCACCCGTGGCCGCCAGCAGCGCGACGACCACCGAGGCCGCAGTGGGCAGCGGCAGCGCGCGGGCCAGTACGGCCGCCGCGACCGCGGCCCCGCCGACCGTCACCGCGTCCGCCGCGGCCGCCAGATAGCCGGTCGCGACGATCGCCAGCGCCGACGAGGCCACCGTCGCCATCAGGCCGTACATCCGCTCGTCCGGGTCCGCGTGACTGCGCAGCCCCAGCACGATGCCGAGCAGCACCCACACGCCGAGCGTCCCGAGGATCGCGGCGGGCGCGTGCTCCCGGCCGGCCACGAAGAGGGCCGCGTCCGACGCGAGGGCGCCCGCGAAGGCCAGCACGATGCCCTGCCTGGCCGGCCACATGCCGTTCAGCCGGAACCAGCCCGCCGCCGTCACGGCCTGGAGGACCACCAGCGGTACGGCGAGGGCGTACTCCCCGATCGCCGCGGCACCGGCCAGCAGCAGGCCCAGTACGGCCGTGATCAGCGCCGGCTGCATGCCGGGCTCGATGATCGGCGACCGGCCCTCGGCCCGCGCCCGCTGGGCGTCGGTGACCCGGGTGTTGCCGGTGAGGGTGGGCGGACCGTAGCCGGGCGCGGAAGGGGCGGCAGCGGCGTCCGGAGCGGCCTGGGACTGAGCGTGCGCCGGAGGCTGGACCTGCGGTTGTGCGTACTGCGGCTGCGCCTGGAACTGCGGCTGCGCCGGGGGCTGGTGCTGGGGCTGGTGCGGGTGCTGTGGGTCGTGCTGGGCCTGCGGGGCGTACTGGCCGGCGTCCGTCTGCTGGGGCAGGTACGCCGTCTCCGTCAGGTTGGCGGCGGGCGAGGTCCGGGGCTGCATCTGGGTCTCCCAGGTCTGCCCCTCCCACTGCTGGGCGTGGGCGGCCTGGCCGTCGTCGTAGCCCTGCCAGTGCGGCTGCGGCTGCGGCTGCTGGTACGCGTCGTAGCCCTGGTTGCCCTGGTGGTCGTGCCCCTGGTGGCCCTCGTACCCGTACGGCTGGTTGCTCATGATGTGGGGGTCACCCTCCTGCGAACGGCGGGAGCACCTCGACCGTGCCGCCCTCGGCCAGACGTACCGTCTCATGCGCACGGGTACCCACGGGGTTTCCGTCGACGAGGAACGAGCATCGTCGCAGGACTCGGTCGAGTTCGCCGGGGTGCCGGTCACGGGCGGCGGTCAGGGCGTCCGCGAGAGTGGCCGCGTCGTAGGGCTCCTCGGCGACGCCGGCTGCGGACTTGGCTGCGGCCCAGTAGCGGACGGTGCCCTTTGGCATCTGCGTTCCTCTTGTATGAGTCGTGACGGGGTCAGGCTACGCCCCTGTCCGCGACCCCTTTCACCACCCACTCCCCGATCCTCTCCAGCAATTCCACGCTCGCCGCGTTCTCCGCGTGGCCCATCCCCCGCTCCAGCCAGAGTTCCCCGTCGTCGCCCGCCGCAGCGGCCAGCATCTCCGGGTGGTCGAGCGGGAAATAGCCGTCCCGGTCGCCGTGGACTATCAGCAGGGGGGTCGGGGCGATGAGGGGCACGGATTCCACCGGGGAGAGGGGGACGGGATCCCAGTCGCGGTGGTGGATACGGGTGCGGAAACCGTAGCGGCCGAGGAGGCGGCCCTCGGGGCGGGTGATGAGCCAGTGGACCCGGCGCATGGGGGCCGTGCCCCGGTAGTACCAGCGGGCCGGGGCGCTGACCGAGACGACGGCGTCCGTGTCTGGGCCGACTACGGCGTCCGTGGCCTCATCGACATCGACGACCGTGTCCGGTCGGGCCGCGTGGCGCAGGACGACCGAGCCGCCCATGGAGAAGCCGACGGTGGCGACGCGCGTGTGGCCGAGTTCACGGGCCCAGCGGACCGCCGCCGCGAGGTCGAGCACCTCACGGTCGCCGACCGTGGAGAGGCCGCCGGAGCGTCCGTGGCCCCGGAAGGAGAAGGTGACGACGGACCCGTACCGGGCGAACGCCTCCGCCACCCTTCGAACGTACGGACGATCGACGTCGCCCGTGAAGCCGTGCGCGACGACGACGGCCAGGTGGCCGGAGGGTGGAGTTCCGGTGTCGTCCGGGCCGTTGTATACAACGGCTTTCGGATCGTATACGGCCTCGATATTCACCCCGTCGTCAGTCCGCAGAAACCTGCGCAAAGGGGTTCGCGGAGGTCCCGAAACGGTTCGAGGGGCCGTCTCAGAGTTCGGGATGTCGAAAGATCGCGTCACATGGCCTGCCGGACCAGCACTCATGTGGGCTATTCTGCTGGACAGAGGACTCGGGCAATGTCGCCCCCGGGTCCTTTCGTGCTTTAGGCAAGCTTGTATACGAGCGGAAAAACGCCAGGTGACCGCAGCTGTACGAGCCGCCGCCACACGCGTCCTCGCAGGGACCGAGGAGGAACCAGACGCATGAGTTCTCTGCTGCTCCTGACCAACGCCCTCCAGCCGTCGACCGAGGTGCTTCCGGCCCTCGGTCTGCTGCTGCACAACGTGCGCGTGGCGCCGGCGGAAGGCCCGGCTCTCGTCGACACACCCGGCGCGGACGTCATCCTCATCGACGGGCGCCGTGACCTCCCGCAGGTCCGCAGCCTGTGCCAGCTGCTGCGCTCCACCGGGCCCGGCTGCCCCCTCATCCTCGTCGTGACCGAGGGCGGTCTCGCCGCCGTCACCGCGGACTGGGGCATCGACGACGTGCTCCTCGACACGGCGGGCCCCGCCGAGGTCGAGGCGCGGCTGCGGCTCGCCATGGGCCGCCAGCAGATCGTCAACGACGACTCCCCCATGGAGATCCGCAACGGCGATCTCTCGGTGGACGAGGCGACCTACAGCGCCAAGCTCAAGGGGCGCGTCCTCGACCTCACCTTCAAGGAGTTCGAGCTCCTCAAGTACCTCGCCCAGCACCCGGGCCGCGTCTTCACCCGCGCCCAGCTGCTCCAGGAGGTCTGGGGCTATGACTACTTCGGCGGTACGCGGACGGTCGACGTGCACGTACGGCGGCTGCGCGCCAAGCTCGGCCCCGAGCACGAGTCGCTGATCGGGACCGTTCGGAACGTCGGTTATCGATTCGTTACGCCTGAGAAGGCGGAGCGCGCCGGGGACGACGCGAAGAGCAAGGCCGCCCCCTCAAAGGCGGCGGATGCGGACGAGACGGCGTCGCTGGACGCCGTGGAGATCGCGGCCGAGGCGTAGTGGCGGACACCCCGGGCGGCGTACGCACTGGTAACTCCCAGGTGCGCCGTCGTACGCCCTGCCCAGGGCCGGTCCATCCGCGTAGACTCCGCGCGTGGCCAAGGTGACTCGGGATGACGTGGCAAGACTGGCGGGTACGTCGACCGCCGTCGTCAGCTACGTCATCAACAACGGACCCCGGCCGGTCGCACCGGCCACGCGCGAGCGTGTCCTCGCCGCGATCAAGGAACTGTCGTACCGGCCCGACCGGGTCGCCCAGGCGATGGCATCCCGGCGTACGGATCTCATAGGCATGATCGTGCCGGACGCGCGCCAGCCCTTCTTCGGCGAGATGACCCACGCCGTGGAGCAGGCCGCCGCCGAGCGCGGAAAGATGGTGCTCGTCGGCAACACCGACTACGTCGCCGAGCGCGAGGTCCACTATCTGCGGGCGTTCCTCGGGATGCGGGTCTCCGGACTGATCCTCGTCAGCCACGCCCTCAACGACAACGCCGCCGCCGAAATAGAGGCGTGGGACGCTCGGGTCGTGCTGCTGCACGAGCGGCCCGAGGCGATCGACGACGTGGCCGTGGTGACCGACGACGTCGGCGGCGCGAAGCTCGCCGTGGAGCACCTCCTCTCGCACGGCTACGCCTACGTCGCCTGTATGGGCGGCATCGCCGAGACCCCGCTCATCGGTGACCCCGTCTCCGACCACGTCGAGGGCTGGCGGCAGGCGATGGACGAGGCCGGGATCTCCACGGAGGGGCGGCTGTTCCAGGCGCTCTACAACCGGTACGACGCGTACCAGGTCGCGCTGGAGCTGCTCTCGGGGCCGACCCGGCCGCCGGCGATCTTCTGCTCCACCGACGACCAGGCGATCGGGGTGCTGCGGGCCGCGCGCGAGCTGCGGATCGAGGTCCCGTCCGAGCTGGCCGTCGCCGGCTTCGACGACGTCAAGGAGGCGGCCCTCACGGACCCGCCCCTGACGACGATCGCGACGGACCGTACGGGCATGGCCCGGGCGGCGGTGGACCTGGTCCTCGACGACGGCATCCGGGTCGCCGGCTCCCGCCGCGAACGCGTGAAGCTGTTCCCGTCGACGCTGGTGGCCCGACGGTCGTGCGGCTGCGGCTAGCTCCGCCGGAGCGCACGCGGGCGCCGTAGGGGCTTGGGGTGGTGCGTTGTCGGCTGCGGGTTCGTCGTGGCTTGTCGCGCAGTTCCTCGCGCCCCTCAAAAGCGCGCGCTTGACGCGTGCCGATGCCCCTCAGACGGATCAGACGGTATCGATCTGCCAGGCGATCATCCCGGTCGCTCCCTTGCCGCCGTCGACATCGATACGGAGCCGCTCGCTGCCGGGGAGACGCTGCTGGGTGACCGCCCCGTCACAGGGCACCGTGGCCTTCTGCCCGGCGCCCGCAGGCCTGACCACCATCCGCACGCTGCCGCTGCCGACGCAGACCAGCCGGAAACGGTAGACCTCGCCGCCGCCCGCGTTCAGAAGGGGTTCGGCGTGCACACCGTCGCCCACGCGCTCCGCCCCGGCCTCGACCATGGTCCCGCCCTGAACGGCCGCGAGGGCGGCCTGAGCCTGTTCGGTGAGCTCGGCTTCCGACTGCGACGGCTCCGACGGCTCCGACGGCCGCGTCGGCTCCGACAGGCCCGATGATCTCGACGGCGTGGATGCGGCCGCCCCGGCACTTCCGTTCGACGTGCAGGAGGTGAGCAGGGCGGCCGACGCGACTGCGGCGCACGCGGTGAGCCATCCTCTGGCCCGCGATGAGGTCATGAGGAAGTCTCCCAGTACTCCCCTTCGGTCTTTGCCTGTTTTCTCCGGTCTTCTGGAAGTCTTCGCGGGCGGCCTTTATATGGGGCGAACGAGGTTCTGGTGGGGTTCTCAGGGAGCGCTCAGGAAGGTCTCATGGTCGGGCGGCAGGCTCTGAGTCATGACCGAGAGCTTCCGCCGCAGCGGCGAGTACGAGAACCCCTACCAGGGGCAGCAGCAGCACTCCGGGTACGCCGAGGGCGGGACCCAGCAGCAGCCCGCGTACCTCCAGCAGCAGCACGCCTCCGCCCCCGTGAACCCGGAGTGGCCGCCCCCGCCGGCGTACGACCCGGCGACGGCGGCCTCGGCGCAGGCCGCCCCCACCGCGCTCCTCACCGAGCCGGTGGCCCAGGCGCCCGCTCCGAGAAGGCGTACCCGGGGGCCGATCGCGCTGCTCGCGGCCGTGGCGTTCGTCGCGGCGGCGATCGGCGGCGGTACGGCGTACGGCATCCAGGAGCTGACCGGCTCGGGCACCGTGGCCTCCAGCTCCACCAGCACCAGCGTGGTGCCGACCAGCCAGAAGGGCACGGTCTCCGGCGTCGCCACGGCGGTCAGCCCGAGCATCGTGGAGATCAACGCCACCTCGAACGCGGGCGAGTCCACCGGTTCCGGTGTGATCATCACCAGCGACGGCGAGATCGTCACCAACAACCACGTGATCTCCGGCGCCTCCCAGATCAAGGTGACGACCAGCAACGGCAAGTCCTACACCGCCGAGGTCGTCGGCACCGACAGCAAGAAGGACCTCGCCCTCATCAAGCTCCGGGACGCCTCCGGGCTGAAGGCCGCCACGCTCGGCGACTCCGCCGGCGTGAAGGTCGGCGACCAGGTCGTGGCGATCGGCTCCCCCGAGGGCCTGACCGGCACCGTGACCAGCGGCATCGTCTCCGCGCTCGACCGTGACGTCACGGTCTCGACGGACGAGAGCCAGGGCCAGCAGCAGGGCGGTGGCGGCGGGCAGTGGCCGTTCGAGTTCGGCGGCCGGCAGTTCAACGGCGACACGGGCTCGTCGACGACGACGTACAAGGCGCTCCAGACCGACGCCTCCCTCAACCCCGGCAACTCCGGCGGCGCCCTCATCGACATGAACGGCAACATCATCGGCATCAACTCGGCGATGTACTCCGCCGCGGACGCCACCTCCTCCAGCGCGGGCAGCGTCGGCCTCGGCTTCGCCATCCCGATCAACACGGTCAAGGCCGACCTGAGCACGCTGCGGGCGGGCGGGTCGGACTGAGGTCCGACGCTCCGACCAGGTCTTTTCCCCTCCAACCAGGTCTTTTTCCCTCCGTCCTGTCAGTCCCGCTGAGTCCAAGGAGTTCGACATGATCACCCAGGTCTCCCACACCGTCGCCACCGCCGTCGACCCGGCCGGACTGGGCCTCGCCCTCGCGGTGGCGGCCGAACTTCACCCGGCGGTGACGCGGGCCCCCGAGGTGGCGGCCACCCATGCCCCGGCCCGTCGCAACACGGCCGCGCGCCCGCGCCGACGTACGGTTCGCGGCTGATCCGGTTCGGCCTACTGCGCGGCCAGGGGACGTGCAAGGCTAGGGCGAACCCGCGCGCGCCCCATCAGGGGCGCGGGGAACCGCGCGAGAAGCCCCACCGGACCCGCACCAGGCAACGCACGAGAACCCCCACGGCGCCCCGGCCCCCGCACTCCACCGCTTCCGAGGAACGAAGACCACATGAGCTCCGCCGAAGGCGCCCGCGCCCCCGAACCCCAGCGCATCCTCATCGTCGACGACGAGCCGGCGGTGCGCGACGCACTCAAGCGCAGCCTCGCCTTCGAGGGCTACGACACCGAGGTCGCGGTGGACGGCGCCGACGCGCTGGAGAAGGCGACCGCGTACCGGCCGGACCTGGTGATCCTCGACGTACAGATGCCGCGCATGGACGGGCTGACCGCCGCCCGCCGGATCCGCGGGGCCGGCGACACCACGCCGATCCTGATGCTCACCGCCCGCGACACCGTCGGCGACCGCGTCACCGGCCTCGACGCCGGCGCGGACGACTACCTGGTCAAGCCGTTCGAGCTGGACGAGCTCTTCGCCCGCGTCCGCGCGCTGATGCGCCGCAGCTCGTACGCGGCGGCGGTCGCCGCGACCGCCGAGGTGGACGAGGCGCTCACCTTCGCGGACCTGCGGATGGACCTGGCGACGCGGGAGGTCACCCGGGGCGGGCGCCCGGTGGAGCTGACGCGCACGGAGTTCACGCTCCTGGAGATGTTCCTGGCGCACCCGCGCCAGGTCCTCACGCGCGAGCAGATCCTGAAGGCCGTCTGGGGCTTCGACTTCGAGCCGTCCTCCAACTCCCTCGACGTGTACGTCATGTACCTGCGCCGCAAGACCGAGGCGGGCGGCGAGCCGCGGCTCGTGCACACCGTGCGGGGCGTGGGGTACGTCCTGCGACAGGGCGGCGCGGAGTGAAGAAGCTCCTGAGCCGCTACCGGTCCCTGCCGATCAGGGCCCGGCTGTCGATGCTGGTCGCGGCGGCGGTGGCCTTCGCGGTGGCGGCGGTGTCGGTGACGTGCTGGTTCATCGTGCAGGGGAAGCTGTACAAGGAGATCAACAACGACCTGGAGGCCATGGTCAGCCGAGCGCTGCCCGCGCAGATGGTGGAGGACGCCGTCCTCAGTGCCTGCCCCCAGGCGCCGTCACAGTCCTTCTGGGGGCCGAAGAGCAAGGGCTACTCCCAGGTGGTGACCACGGACGGCACGAGGTGCGTCTTCCCCAACTCCACGGGCGTGGTGAACGTCGCCGAGAGCGACAAGGAAGTGGCCGCGAACCCCAAGAGCGGGGAAGGGACGGTCCGCAACGGCACCGACAGCGAGGGCAACTCGGTGCGCGTACTGGCCACGGCACTCGTCGTCGACACCGGCAACGGCCAGGAAGTGCTGCCGGGCGCCGCCTACGTCGTCGCCGTCCCCCTCAAGGGCACCCAGTCCACGCTCAACGAGTTGGCGCTGCTGCTGCTCCTCGTCTCCGGCATCGGAGTCGTCGGCGCCGGCGCGGCCGGGCTCGCCGTGGCCCGTGCGGGCCTGCGCCCCGTCGACAAGCTGACCGAAGCGGTCGAGCACGTGGCGCGCACCGAGGACCTCAGCATCCGCATCCCCGTGGAGGAGGAGAGCGAGGACGAGGTCGCCCGTCTCTCCCGCTCCTTCAACTCGATGACGAGCGCGCTGGCGAGCTCCCGCGACCTGCAACAACAGCTGATCGCGGACGCCGGCCACGAACTCCGCACCCCCCTGACCTCCCTCCGCACCAACATCGAACTCCTCACCCGCAGCGAGGAGACGGGCCGCCCGATCCCGGCGGACGACCGCAAGGCCCTGCTCGCCTCCGTGAAGGCCCAGATGACCGAACTGGCGTCGCTGATAGGCGACTTGCAGGAACTGTCGCGTTCGGACGCGGGACACCAGGGCGGCCGGCACCTCCAGGTCGTCGACTTCCAGGAGACCGTGGAGGCGGCCCTGCGTCGGGCCCGTCTGCGCGGCCCCGAGCTGACGATCACGGCGGACCTGAACCCCTGGTACGTCCGCTCCGAACCGTCCGCGCTGGAGCGCGCCATCGTCAACGTCCTCGACAACGCGGTGAAGTTCAGCCCCGAGGGCGGCACGATCGAGGTCTCCCTCGACGGCGGTGTCCTCACGGTCCGCGACCATGGCCCGGGCATCCCCACCGAGGAACTCCCCCACGTCTTCGACCGCTTCTGGCGCTCCCCGTCGGCCCGTTCACTCCCGGGCTCGGGCCTGGGCCTGTCGATCGTGGCCCGCACGGTGCAGCAGGCCGGCGGCGAGGTCACCCTGTCCCGAGCGGACGGCGGCGGCACCCTGGCGACGGTGCGGTTGCCGGGGGCGGCGGTTCCGCCGCCGGAGAGTGCCTGAGCGCCGGGGGGGTTCTGTTCGCGGTTGGTGCTCAGTCGGCCGCGACAACCTTGACGAAGGCGGACCACGCCCCGGCGGTGAACAGGAGCGGGCGGCTGTCCGGGACCTTGCTGTCCCGGACGGGGACTATGCCGGGGAGGTCGTCGGTGACTTCGAGGCAGTCGTTGGCGCCCCCTTCGCTGTAGCTCGACTTGCGCCAGACAGCGGTGCCGAGATCAGGGGTGTGCGTCATGGTGAGTCTGCTCCTTCAGTACGGCCCTGATGAACGCGAGCGAGTCGGTCGGTGACAGTGCCATATCGCGGAGCCGATCGTAGGACAGTCGGCGCCGCAGAACCTCGTTCGGATCCTCGTCCAACTGGCTGCAACCGTTGCCTTCTTTGTAGGCGACGGCGCTTCCATCTTCCTGCCAGAGCAGCGTCAGCGACCCGGTCATGTGGTGATGAACACCTGCGGCGATCGGCAGCACCTGGAGCACGATGTTGGGCCGCGTCGCGGCGGTCTCCAAGTGAACCAGTTGGTCGCGCCAGGTCTCGGGGGTGGCCGCTGTGCGCCGAAGTGCGATCTCGTCGATGACGATGCGGACGCTGGGCTCCGGCTTCCGCCTCAGCAGGTACTGGCGCCCCAGCCGGGCCGCGACCTGCTCCTCGACCCAGACGTCGCCGTCGGCCGTTGTCTGGGCCCCAGACAACACCTCACGGCAGAAATCCTCCGTCTGCAGAAGGCCTGGCACCGCCGGCGTGAACACCCGCATGATGCGGGCCGTCGCCTCCAGCTCCATGAACCGCTTGTACTGGTCCTTGAACGCGTCGAGCCGTGCCGCCCGCCAATGGCTTACCAGCAGGTCACCGGCCTCGTAGTACGCGTCCAAGTCCTCCATGACCGTCACCTTGGACAGTCGTTCACCCGACTCCAGACGGCTCAAGTAGCTCTTGTCGTACCCCGTCTCGTCGGCCAGTTGCCCCAGCGACTTACCCGCCTTCTCCCGCAGAAACCGAAGCGTCCGGCCGAGCACAGCACGCCCCGACTCGCCCTCCGCGTCAACCAGTTCGCCCATGTCACCCCTCGCCGTTGTCTGGGGCGCCAGACAACGGCTACCCCCTTCCCCAACGTACGGCGCACCCGTGACGATCAGGGCACGAACGGTAATCACCGCTCGTCAGGACGACCCTGAAAAAACCCTGAGACGAAAGTTTGAGGCACCGGTATGCGCTCGCTCGTCGTACGGCTCTGTGAGGTACTGCTCCGCTGGGCCGCGCCCGGCCCGGTGCCCGAGGCGGAGGAAGCGCCGGAACCCGCCCCTCCCCCATCCCCGCCCAGGGCCCTCGACGACATCTGGCCCTTCGAGTCCTACGACCACCTCGTACGGCCCTACGTGCTCAGCCCCGAGGAGCTGTACACCAGTGGAATGCACAGCGTGGAGGTCCCCGCATGATGGTCGGTCTGCGTCTGCTGCCGTGGACCAACCCCGACGGCAAACCCTGCTATCTCGACCCGGACACCGCGCACCCTGGAGCACTCTCCCTGTTGGCCGACAGTGTGGAGGCCTCCCAACTCGGTTCGGCCGACGAGGTGTTGGCCGGCAGCAGGGCTGTGCTCGGGGACGCGGCGGCCGGTGAGCGAGCCGTGCGGTTCGCGCTGACGCGGGCCGTGGAGTCGTTGGAGGACGTGCTGCGGATCGCCGTCAGCAGGGGGCTGCGGATCGGCGGCGGCACCGAAGCCCCCGAGGACCGCCGCTAGGCATGGGCGCTGATGTGCAGGACCCCGTCGGCGCCCTTCAGCGCAGCCTCGTCCGACCCGTCCGCCGGGGCCGGGGTCAGGGTCCACGTCGTGGCGCGGGGCCGGACCGCACCCCCGTGCGGGTCCGGCGTGGGCCCTGCCGGGTCGGAGGCGGCGCCGTCGTCCAGGCTCCCCGCCACGAACACGTACCGTTCCCCCACCAGCGGGCCCAGGATCGCTCCCGCGCCGTGCCAGTCGAGGTCCAGGTCGCGCATGCGCATATGGCTGGGGCCGCGCTGGAGGTGGACGTTGTGGCCGAAGACCAGGGTCGGCCCCCGGTCGGCCTCGACGGCGCGGATGTCGAGCAGGTTCTCGACCATCAGCGCGTCCCGCGTGGCGAGCATGCGGGAGATCCGGACGTGCTCCTCGGCGGGGCGCGCCAGTTGCCGGTGGTAGCGCAGGAGACCGATCGCCGCCATGAGGTGGGCCTTCGCCCGGTACCACTCGGCCCGTGAGGTCGCCGCGATCAACTGCGGCGCGCGGGCGTGGAACTCGGTGAGCATGTCGTCGGCGAGGCAGCGCAGCGCCTCGGCCTCCGGTGTGGCCCCGATCGAGCAGGCCGCGTCCAGCACCGCCTCCGTACGGCTCCACCGTTCGTCGTCGCCGGCGAGGCTCGCGATGTCGACGGCGGGGTCGGCGGCGAGCGCGAGGGGCGAGGCCAGGCCCTCGTCACGGGCCAGGTAGGCGCGGGCGGCTTCGAGGCAGCGGCGCGGGCTGGGCGCGCTCATGTTCTCCATCTCGGCGTCGAAGCCGTGGAAGGCGAGGCGCTCCTTTGGCGGGCGGGTCCGGTTGTACTCCCGCATCCAGGTGATCAGCTCCCTGTTGGGGGCCAGATCGCCACGGCCGAACGCGATGCCCTCCCGCATCGCCTCGTCGAAGTCGCCCGTGCCGTCCCGCACGTGGTCGTCCAGGGCGAGCGCGGGAATGCGGTCGGTCTCCAGCGCGATCGACCGGAAGCCGCGCTCCTCGACGAGGCGGGCGAAGAGTTCATTGCGGGCGTGCCCGAACGCCGGTTCCAGATGGGTCGGCTCACCGAGGGCCAGCAGGTCGCACGACGGGGTCACGAGGTCTCGCAGGTCCAGACTCATGAGCCTCAATCGTAACCTTGAAAGTACGGTTCATACTCGGGCGGCGCCTGCGAGGGGTGTATCCCTTCGGGAGCCGCCCATCGGTCGGCTCCCGTCGCGTAAAGTCTCAAAGCGGTGATCAGCATGCGTCCTTCCGACCTCGCCCGCGAGCACGGGCTGTCGACCCAGGCTGTCCGCAACTACGAGCGCGACGGGTTCCTCCCGGCCGCCGAGCGGACGCGCAGCGGCTACCGGGTCTACACCGCGGCGCACGCGGCGGCCCTGCGCGCGTTCCTCGCCCTCGTCCCGGCGTACGGCCACTCCGCCGCCGGACGAATCATGCGAGCCGTGCACGAGGACGCCCTCGACGACGCCCTGACGATCGTCGACCGTGGGCACGCCCAGCTGCTCCGCGACCGGGAGACCCTCGACGCGGTACGCGACGCGGTGGACCACCTGACGGCCGAGCCCACCCACACCACCCGCGCCACTCACACCGCCCACCCCCTCACCGTCGGCGAACTCGCCCACCGGCTCGACGTCACCCCGGCGACCCTGCGCAACTGGGAGGACGCCGGCATCCTCACCCCCGCGCGGGACCCCCTCACCGGCTACCGCCTCTACCGCCCGGCCGACGTCCGCGACGCGGAGCTCGCCCACCTCCTCCGGCGCGGGGACCACCCCCTGGACCACATCGCCACCGTGGTCCGGCAGATCCGCACGGCCGGCGGCACCGACGCCCTCTCCGCCGCACTGGACGACTGGCGGCGCCGTCTGACCGTACGAGGCCTCGCCATGCTGGACGCGTCCGCCCACCTCAGCCGGTACCTGACACACCTGGACCACGCGTAGCGGGACATGAAAAAGCGGTTCCCCGCGCCCGGAAAGGGCACGGGGAACCGCTCGACCAGCCATGAACTGATCGGAACCGGAACTGAACCACCCGGGCCGAACGACCGGCCCTCGGCGATCCGGTCGCCCGACTAGTTGTTGATGATCGTGATCCGGTTGGCCGCCGGGGGTGCGATCGGGTTGGCGGCCGAGGAGTTGGCGAGCAGGTACTGCTCAAGAGCGGCCAGGTCGTCCGCGCCGACCAGGTCGTTCGTGCCCTGGCCCAGCGTCGGGAAGCCGTCGCCGCCGCCCGCGAGGAAGCTGTTGGTCGCGACCCGGTAGGTGGCGGCCGGGTCGATCGCGGCACCGTTGAGCTTGATGGTGCCGGTGACGACGCGGTCCGCGCCGGACTTCGTCAGGTCGAGCGTGTACGTCAGGCCGGACGACGGCAGCAGCACCTTCGGCACGGCGGCGTTCGTCCCGCTGACCTGCTCCTTGAGGACCTGGATGAGCTGGGCCCCGGTGAAGTTCTGGAGGTTGACCGTGTTGGAGAACGGCTGGACGGTGAAGCCCTCGGCGTAGGTCACCACGCCGTCGCCCTCGGTGCCCTTGGCCGCGTAGGTGAGCGGCGCGCGCACACCGCCCGGGTTCATCAGCGCGAGGTCGACCTCGGGGTCGAGAGTCTTGCCGTACCAGTACTGCGCGTCGGCGATCAGGTCACCCATCGGGGACTCGGTGCCGGCGTTGGGCACATCGGCGGATATGTGGCCGATGGCGCGGTTGCCGATGGGCGCGGCGAGGGTGTTCCACCGGCTGATGAGGGCCGTCATGTCGGCGGCCTTCTCGACGTCACGGGTGACGACGTGGTTCGCGGAGTCCACGGCCGTACGGGAGATGTCGCCGGTCTTGCGGTCGTACGTCAGCGTCGTGTCGGTGTAGAGGCGGCCGAAGGACGCGGCCGAGGTGACCATGCGAGGCTTGCCCGCCGGGTCGTTGATGGTGCAGGCGTACGCGGCGTGCGTGTGACCGGTGACGACGGCGTCGACCTTCGGCGTGATGTTCTTGGCGATGTCGACGATCGGGCCGGAGATGCCGTCACCGGCGCCGGGCGAGTCGCAGTCGTAGTTGTACGACTGGGAGGCCGGGAGACCGCCCTCGTGGATCAGCGCGACGACCGACTTGACGCCCTGGCGCTCCAGCTCCTTGGCGTACTTGTTGATCGTCTGGACCTCGTCCTTGAACTTCAGGCCCTTGACGCCCTCGGCGGAGACGACGCCCGGCGTGTCCTCCAGCGTCACGCCGATGAAGCCGACCTTGACGCCGTTCTTCTTCCAGACCCAGTAGGGCTTCAGGAGCGGCTTGCCGGTCTTCTTCTCGATGACGTTCGCGGCGAGGTAGGGGAAGTCGGCACCCTTGAACTTCTTGCCCTTGACGTAGCAGCCGTCGGTCGGGTGGCAGCCGCCCTTCTGGAGGCGGGCCAGTTCCTTCGCGCCCTCGTCGAACTCGTGGTTGCCGACGCTCGTGACGTCGAGGTCGAGCCCGTTCAGCGCCTCGATGGTGGGCTCGTCGTGGAACAGGCCCGAGATCAGCGGGGAGGCACCGACCATGTCGCCGGCGGCGGCCGTGATCGTGTAGTCGTCGGCCCGGCGGGCCTCACGCAGGTGCGTCGCGAGGTACTCGACTCCACCGGCGTTGATCGTGGTGGTCGTGCCGTCCTCGTGCAGCTCGGTCACCCGGCCCGAGGAACCGGCCGGCGGCTCCAGGTTGCCGTGCAGGTCGTTGAACGACAGCAGCTGCACGTCCTGGTACCGGGCCGGCTTCTCCTTGCCGGGCTTGGACGGCTTCGCCTCACCGGCGCTCGCCGGGATCGCGGCGGCCAGCGCCCCGACGGTCGCCAGCCCGGCCGCGGCGGCGAGGATCCGGTTGCGGCGGCTTCTACGGCGCTGCGCTTGGGGTGTGGCTGACATGTGCCCCCCTGGATTCGTGAGAGGTAAGAGAAGTAAGGGAAACGTGAGAACGGCCCCGTCGGCCCGAAGCGTAGGGTCAACGCGCGTAGCGCGACAGGGGGTTCATGGTTACGACCTGATTGCCATCGAGGAGGACTCATAGCGAAAGGGGACGAACAGCGCGCCCCTGAGGGGCGCGGGGCTGTGACACCTGCGGCTCCGCCGCGGGGCGCGACCAGCCACATTCAGGCCGCACCCGCAACGACCACGGAACCGACCGAGCTCATAGGCGCCCCCCACCGCACCCCCCGGTTAACCTCGAACCCATGACCAGCGACGACACCGCCCGGGCCAGCGCAGCAGCTCGCAGTATCGAAACCCGCCTGGAACTCACCCCCGACCAGAAGGCAGCCGTCCTCGCCCTCCTCGACGAGGCCGCCCAGGTCGACGGCCAGCAGGCGGTGTCCGAGCAGGGCCGCCTCCAGCTCCGCGGCGGCCCCCGCGAAGGCGTGGCCCACCTCCTCCTCACCGTCGGCGACACCCTCGTCGGCTACGCCCAGTTGGAGGACAACGACCCCGTCGAGGCCCCGGCCGCCGAGCTGGTCGTCCACCCCTCCCACCGGGGCCACGGCCACGGCCGCGCCCTCGGCTCCGCCCTGCTCGCCGAGTCGGGCAAGCGGCTGCGCGTCTGGGCGCACGGCGGTCACTCGGCCGCCCGCCACCTCGCCCAGGTCCTCGGCCTCACCCTCTTCCGCGAACTCCGCCAGATGCGCCGCTCCCTGACCGATTTCGACCCGCCCGAGCCGGTGCTCCCCGAGGGCGTCACCGTCCGCGCCTTCGTCCCCGGCACGGACGACGCGGCCTGGCTCGCCGCGAACGCGGAGGCGTTCGCGCACCACCCCGAGCAGGGCTCCCTCACCCAGCGCGACCTCGACGACCGCAAGGCCGAGCCCTGGTTCGACCCGGCGGGCTTCTTCCTGGCCTTCAGGGGAGAGGAACTGGTCGGCTTCCACTGGACGAAGGCGCACGCCGCCGAGCAGCTCGGCGAGGTCTACGTCGTCGGTGTGCGCCCCGGCGCCCAGGGCGGCGGCCTCGGCAAGGCCCTCACCACGATCGGCCTGCGCCACCTCGCCGCCCAGGGCCTGCCCACCGCGATGCTCTACGTCGACGCGGACAACAAGGCGGCGGTCACGGTCTACGAGCGCCTCGGCTTCGTGACGTACGAGACGGATCTGATGTACCGCAGCGAAACCTGACAGAGCCGCGCGTACGCGGAGTTTTCCACAGGCAGGGGGCGGTGTTGTTGACACCGCCCCCTCTCTTGCACCACCCTTTCACTACTCAATTAGTGAAAGGGTGGTTGTTCGAGTGGTCGAGTACCGCATCGACCGGCGCAGCGGTGTCGCCACCTACGTCCAGATCGTCCAGCAGACCAAACAGGCCCTGCGGATGGGGCTGTTGGAGCCCGGCGACAAGCTCCCCACCGCCCGTGAGGTCGTGGAGGCAACCGCGATCAACCCGAACACCGTGTTGAAGGCCTACCGCGAGCTGGAGCGCGAAGGCCTGGTCGAGGCCCGCCGCGGCCTCGGCACGTTCGTACGGAAGTCACTGGGCACGACGCCCGCCGACTCCCCGCTGCGGGCCGAGTTGGACAGCTGGGCCGTCCGGGCCCGGCAGAGCGGGCTCGCACGGGACGACGTGGAGGCCCTCTTCACAGCCGTACTGGACGAACACTTCACAGCAGACGAGCGAGATCAGGGGGACGAGGCATGACGGGGACCGCGATGGAGGCGGCCGCGCTCGGCAAGAAGTTCGGGTGGCGGTCCGGGGGCTGGGCGTTGCGCGAGTGCTCGCTGCGGCTGCCGGCGGGGCGGGTGTGCGCGCTCGTCGGACCGAACGGCGCCGGCAAGTCGACGCTCCTGGCCCACGCGGCCGGTCTGCTCGCCCCCACCGAGGGCACGATCAGCGTGCTGGGCACGACCCCGGCGGCGGCCCGCGAGCGCATCGCCTACGTCGCCCAGGACAAGCCCCTGTATCCCCAGCTGACCGTGGCCGAGACCCTGCGGCTGGGCCGCGAGCTCAACACCGGGCGCTGGGACCAGGCCGCCGCGGAGCGGGTGGTGGACGAGGGCGACCTGAACCGGAACGCGAAGATCCGTTCCCTCTCCGGCGGTCAGCGCACCCGGGTCGCGCTCGCCCTCGCCCTCGGCAAGCGGCCCGAACTGCTGCTCCTGGACGAGCCGATGGCCGACCTCGACCCGCTCGCCCGGCACCAGCTGATGGGCACCCTGCTGGCGGACTCCGCCGAGCGCGGCACCACGATTGTCATGTCCTCGCACGTGGTGGCCGAACTGGAGGGCTCCTGCGACCACTTGTTCCTGCTGGGCGCCGGGCGCGTCCGGCTCGCGGGCCCGCTGGACGCACTCCTCGCCGCGCACACCCTGGTCACCGGCCCGGTGGGCGACCTCGCCCCGCACACCGTGATCGAGTCCCGCACGACGGGACGCCAGCTCACCGCGCTGATCCGCCCGCAGGGCCCCGTCGGCGCCGAGCGGCAGACCGCCGAGCCGACCCTGGAGGAGCTGGTCCTCGCCCATCTGCGGGCGCCGGAAGCTCCGCCTCTCACGATCGACGACGCAGCGGACGCCGACCACGCGGGCGACACCGACGGGTCGGACGACACCAACGGGGCCGAGAGCCGGGGGGCGGCCGTATGAGCGCCGTGAGCACGGAGACCATCGGGGCCGCCCGCTCCGGGGACCCCGCCGCCGCTCCGGCCCTGACCCCGGGCCGCGGACTGATCCGGGCCACGTTCCGCGTGCACCAGTCGGCCCTGTGGTTCTGGGGGCTGCTGGTGGGCCTCGTCTCCGCCGGACTGCTGTGGGCCGCCGGACCGGGGCTCGACGCGGCCTGGGCCGAGTACGTCAGGCGCGGCTGCGAGCCCATCGACTACTGCCCGACAGGCCCCGCGTACTCCCGCTACGGACTGGTCGTCAACCTGGGCTCCGCGATCCTCACCATCGCCCCGGCCCTGATCGGCGCCTGGGCGGGCGGCTCCCTGATCGGCCGCGAGCTGGAGAGCGGTACGGCGAAGCTGGCCTGGACCCAGTCCGTCACCCCGGCCCGCTGGCTCGCCACCACGCTCGTGGTCCCGGCCGCCGTGATCGTCTCCGGGACGGTCCTGCTGACCCTGCTGAACCGTCTGGTGTGGTGGCGCGAGGAGCGGCTGCGGCACGCGCTGGGGACCCGGGACTGGTTCGCGTACAGCACCTTCCTGGGCCACGGCACCGTCGCCACCGCCCACGCCCTGCTCGCCCTGGCGCTCGGCGCCGTCGCGGGTCTGCTGCTACGCCGTTCGCTGCCCGCGCTCGCCGCCGCGGTCATGGGCGTCGCCGTCGTCATGGGCACGCTGCGGAATGTGCGCCACCACCTGTGGCCGGTGGAGACCCTCGTCTCCCCGTCCGCCGATCGCGGCTGGACGGGCGAGCTGGTCGACCGCGGACTCGTCACCACCTCGGGCGAGCGCGTCCCGGAGGTGGGCTGCGAGGAGATCACCTGCGGCCGCACGGACATCGCCGCCCAGTACGCCGACTTCCACCCCTCCTCGCACTTCTGGCCCCTCCAGCTCGTCGAGACGGCCATCGTCCTGACCGCCGCCGCCCTGCTGGTCCTGGCGGCCTTCGTCCTGCTGCGCCGCCGTACGGGAGGGACCGTATGAGCACCGAGACCCTCACCACCACGCCC
The DNA here is from genome assembly GCF_014930365.1 of Streptomyces caniscabiei. Classification (GTDB taxonomy): domain Bacteria; phylum Actinomycetota; class Actinomycetes; order Streptomycetales; family Streptomycetaceae; genus Streptomyces; species Streptomyces caniscabiei. The sequence goes on from NZ_JABXWI010000012.1 coordinate 369,262, forward strand.
CCGGCCGGCACCGCCGCCCGCGGAGGCCTGACCTGGACCGTGTGGCGCGTGCACCGCTCGGCACTGCTGGTGTGGAGCGCGTACGTGCTGCTCATGGTCGGGTGGATGCTCTGGCTGCGGTTCGTCACGGGCGCGGAGGCACGCGCGGAGGAAGCTGCCTGCCGGAAGCTGGAGAACGGGTGCATCGACCTCGCATCCGCCTTCGACTACGCCTCGGCCATGAGCACGATCGGCACCTTGATCGCCTACTCCTCCTACGCCGTGGCCGCCTGGGCGGGGGCCTCGCTGACCGGCCGTGAGCTGGAACGGGGCACGGCCCAGCTGGCCTGGACCCAGTCCGTCACCCCGGTCCGTTGGCTCACCGTCAAGCTCGCGGTGCCCGCCGCCGCGCTGACCATCGGCATGGCCGTCCTGGTGCTGGTCTACCGCTGGGCCTGGTCCACGGACCGGGACCTGCACGGCGACGACTGGTACAACACCGACCCCTTCCTGAACCGCGGCCCCGCGGTCCTGGCGTACGCCCTGTGCGCGTTGGCCGTCGGCGCCCTGGCCGGCATCGTCCTCAGGCGCGCGCTGCCCGCGCTCACCGTGGCCCTCGGCTTCATGGTCGCGTTCCACCTCTGGTTCGACGTGCGGTTCGACGAGCTGTGGCCCTCCACGACGCTCCGCGGCACCGCCGCCAGCAGGCTGCCGATGACGGCGGACCAGCTGGAGCTGGGCGCCGTGACCGGCTCCGGCGCCCGCGTCAACGACCTGAGCTGCTTCGACGCCGATGCCGACATCGACTACACCACGTGCATGAGCGGGAAGGGCTTCACCGATCTGTACGCCGAGGTGCATCCGGCGTCCCACTTCTGGCCCCTGCACCTCGTGGCGACCGGCATCATCCTCGCCGTCGGGGTCCTGGCCGGCGCCGCCGCCTTCTGGCTCCTGCGCCGCCGCCCCCACTGACGCCGCACCCCGCCCGCGCCCCGACCCGGGCCTCCGGACCAGGCACGCCCTTCCTACGGGGGGAGGGGCGTGCCGACGGCGTACATCCGGTGAACGGCGCGTGATCGCGAGAAGGCGTACACGGGGGCGCCGCGCACACCGTCACGGAACCGGCGGTCCTCCCCGCGCTATCCCGCACGTAAGGTCTCCGTAACCGGCGATTCAGACGACCTTGCGACGCTTCCGCAATGAACCCCGTCGTGCCCGAGCCCTCGCCTCCCCCACGCAGCGGCCCAAGCAACGGGAACAGCACGGGGGACGCCCCCCGCACGCCCGCGCCCGTCGCGCCCCGCCACACCGCCGACGCCGTCGACGTCGTGGCCCGCATCGACGCCGACATCGCCGAGAACACCGCCGCGAACGCCTCCTCGCGCGCCCCCACACTCCCACCGGCCCTGTCCGACGCGCCTGTGATGCTCGCGGCGCGGAACAATGGTTCCATGAGCCAGTCCAACGCCCAGGCAGCCCAGGTCCAGCACGCGCAGCCGTCCGTCGGCTCCATAACCGGTCACCGTCCTCACACGGTGTCGGCCGTGGTGTCCGACCTGGAACCCGACATCGACGCCGACCTCGACGCGTACGACGAGGACGAACAGGGCGGCGAACGGCTGCCCCAGGGCCGTTTCCTCGACCGGGAGCGCAGCTGGCTCGCCTTCAACGAGCGCGTCCTGGAACTGGCCGAGGACCCCAATACGCCGCTGCTCGAACGAGCGAACTTCCTGGCCATCTTCGCCAGCAACCTCGACGAGTTCTTCATGGTCCGGGTGGCCGGTCTCAAGCGCCGCATCGCCACCGGCGTCGCCACCAGGTCCGCCTCCGGCCTCCAGCCGCGCGAGGTGCTGGAGATGATCTGGGCCCGCTCCCGCGAGCTGATGGCCCGGCACGCCGCCTGCTTCCACGAGGACGTCGCACCGGCGCTGGCCGAGGAGGGCGTGCACCTGGTCCGCTGGAGCGAACTGGCCGAGAAGGAGCAGGCCCGCCTGTTCACGCTCTTCCGCCACCAGATCTTCCCGGTCCTCACCCCGCTGGCCGTCGACCCGGCCCACCCCTTCCCGTACATCTCGGGTCTGTCGCTGAACCTGGCCGTGCGCGTCCAGAACCCGGTCACCGGCACCTCGCACTTCGCCCGGGTCAAGGTGCCGCCGCTGCTGTCCCGCTTCCTGGAGGCCTCCCCGGGCCGGTTCGTCCCGCTGGAGGACGTGATCGGCGCGCATCTGGAGGAGCTGTTCCCGGGCATGGAGGTGCTGGAGCACCACGCCTTCCGGGTCACCCGCAACGAGGACCTGGAGGTCGAGGAGGACGACGCCGAGAACCTCCTCCAGGCCCTGGAGAAGGAGCTGATGCGGCGCCGCTTCGGGCCGCCGGTGCGCCTGGAGGTCGAGGAGAACATCAACCAGGAGGTCCTGGACCTGCTGGTGCGCGAGCTGAAGATCAAGGAGTCCGAGGTCTACCCGCTGACCGGGCCCCTGGACCTCACCGGCCTCTTCCGCATCGCCTCCCTGGACCGGCCGGAGCTGAAGTACCGCAAGTTCGTCGCCGGCGTCCACCGCGACCTCGCCGAGGTCGAGTCGGCGTCCGCGCCCGACATCTTCGCCGCCCTGCGCAACCGCGACGTGCTGCTGCACCACCCGTACGACTCGTTCTCCACGTCGGTGCAGGCCTTCCTGGAGCAGGCGGCCGAGGACCCGGACGTCCTCGCGATCAAGCAGACCCTGTACCGGACCTCCGGCGACTCCCCCATAGTCAACGCGCTCATCGACGCCGCCGAGGCCGGCAAGCAGGTCCTCGTCCTGGTCGAGATCAAGGCCCGCTTCGACGAGCACGCCAACATCAAGTGGGCCAAGCGGCTGGAGGAGGCCGGCTGCCACGTGGTCTACGGCCTGGTCGGCCTGAAGACCCACTGCAAGCTGTCCCTGGTGGTCCGTCAGGAGGGCGACACACTCCGCCGCTACAGCCACGTCGGCACCGGCAACTACCACCCGAAGACGGCACGGCTGTACGAGGACCTGGGTGTCCTGACGTCCGACGCGCAGGTCGGCGCGGACCTCTCCGACCTCTTCAACCGGCTCTCCGGCTACTCGCGCCGCGAGACCTACCGCCGCCTCCTCGTCGCGCCCAAGTCCCTGCGCGACGGGCTGATCGCCCGCGTCAACAAGGAGGTCCAGCACCACCGCGCCGGACGTCCGGCGTACGTCCGCATCAAGGTCAACTCGATCGTGGACGAGGCGCTCATCGACGCCCTGTACCGGGCCTCGCAGGCGGGGGTCCCGGTCGACGTGTGGGTGCGCGGCATCTGCGCCATACGGCCCGGCGTCCCGGGCCTGTCGGAGAACATCCGGGTCCGCTCGGTCCTCGGCCGCTTCCTCGAACACTCCCGGATCTTCGGCTTCGGCAACGGCGGCGAGCCCGAGGTGTGGTTCGGCAGCGCCGACATGATGCACCGCAACCTCGACCGCCGGATCGAGGCCCTGATCCGGATCACCGACCCGGCCCACCGGGCGGCACTCAACCGCCTGCTGGAGACCGGTATGTCCGAAACGACCTCCTCCTGGCACCTCGGTCCCGACGGCGAGTGGACCCGGCACTCGACCGACGCGGACGGACAGCCCCTGCGCAACGTCCAGGAGATGCTCATTGACGCCCGGAGGCGCCGGCGTGGCACAGCGACACCTTGACCCCACGAACCCCACGGCCGCACCCGCGGACGCCGTCGCAGGCTATCTGCGGGCGCGGGCCACGGAGTTCCTCCGCGCGCTGCGCACCCACCGGGAGACCGGTGGGGGCACGGCGTGTGGAGCCGAGGAGTCCACCGACGCGGCGCTCGCCCTGCGCCGCTCGGCCCGCCGCATCAGCGGCACGCTGCACACCTTCCGGCCCCTGCTGGACGCCGACTGGTCGGAGTCCCTCCGCCCCGAACTCGCCTGGCTCTCCGGCGTGCTGGGCCGCGAACACGCCTACGCGGCCCGCCTCGACCGCCTGGTCACCGCCCTGAACCGCCTGTCGGGAGCGACCCCGTTCCCGGCCCAGGGCGGCCCCCGGAACGCCGCCGCCGGCGGTCGCGCCGCCGGGTCGGCCGCCCCGCACCCCCACCCCACCCCCGACCGCGGCAACCTCACCGTCGGCGCCGCCAAAGCCGGCGCCCTCCTGGACCGCCAGCTCACCCTCGCCCGCACCCGGGCCCACTCCGCCGCCCTCCAGGCCCTCGGCTCCAGCCGCTTCCACGCCGTCGCCGACAGCGTCGCCGTCCTCGCCAGCGAGGTCCCGCTCACCCCCGGCGCCGCCGCCGCGGACCTCGGCCCCCTCGCCGCCGCCGCGCACGACCGCCTCCACGACGCGGTCACCGGCCTGCCGCTGCACACCGCCGGCCACCCCTACAACGCCGAGGCCCTCATCCACGGCCTCTCCCCCGACACCGCGCCCCACCCCCAGGACGCCCCGTGGCACCAGGTACGGCTCCTGCTGCGTCTCCACCGGTACGCCCTGGAGGTCCTGCACCCCGAGGCCGTCCCCGTCGACGTACGCCTCCTCGCGGCCGGCGAGGCCCTCAACCGCCACCGCGACGCCGGCGAGGCCGCCTCCGCCGCGGCGGCCGCCGCCCGCACCCCGCGTATCGCCCCGGCCACGGCCTACGCCCTCGGCGTCCTGCACGCCGACCAGCGCCACGAAGTGGAGGCATCCCGGTTCGCGTTCCAGCAGTGCTGGCAGAAGGAGGCGGTGAGCACGTCGTGACCGAGAACCCCGACAACGCCCCGGAGGCCGCGCACACCGTCGTCCGGGCAGCCGGCTGCGTCCTGTGGCGCCACTCCCCCGAGGGTGGGGACCTCGAGATCTGCCTGGTCCACCGGCCGAAGTACGACGACTGGTCGCACCCGAAGGGCAAGCTGAAACGCGCCGAGGACCCCCTCGCGGGCGCGCTGCGCGAGGTCGAGGAGGAGACCGGCCACCGGTGCGCGCCGGGACCCCGGCTGCCCACAGCCCACTACTTCGTCAACGGCCGCGCCAAGACGGTGCGTTACTGGGCGGCCCGGGCGACCGGCGGCCGCTTCGCCCCCACCGCCGAGGTGGACCGGATCCTCTGGCTGGCCCCCGACGCCGCCCGCGACCGGCTCACCCAGCCGCGCGACCGGGAACTGGTCGACGAGTTCCTGGCGACCCTCCGCCACGCGTAGGGCTCCCGCCCCGAGCGCCGCCGCGCGCCCCGCCACGCACCGCTACACCCCGCTCAGCGCGTGCCCCTCCGCGTCCGTCCGCGCCAGACTCCGCGCCCGCCGGGCCGGCCCGCGCCAACCGCAGGTACAGCGCGCCACGCAGAAGCGGCCCTGATCGACGGTGGTCGTACGGTGCTGCTGCGGTTCCGGCTCGTCCTGATGCACCACACCGACAACGCTACCCAAGGCACCCAACCCCACGCCCCACAGGCTTTTTCAAGCCCCCAGGAGCCTGGCGCCTTGACCGGGCGGAGCCCGTCAAGGGGCGCGGGGAACTGCGCGAGCAACCCCGACGCACCCGCACCCGCCGACGCACCACGCACCCCCACCCCCTCAGGCGCCCGGCGTGACGACCTCCCCCGGCCGTCGTTATCCGAAACGACCACAGGAACCCGGCAAACCCGGCAGGGGATCGGCAGGCGATGGTGACGCGGCGGCACAGCAGGACGGGCGCGGCACTCGTCGCGGCGGGACTCATCGCCGGCGCGACCGGCGTCACCGGCTGCGCCGCCCCCGGCCTCACTGACGACTCCCTCCCCTCCGACCCCGTCGACCTCATGCACCGCGCCGCCCCCACCCTCGTCCGCGCGGGCAGTTCCAAGGCCCGTACGGAGATGGAGATGGCCACCGGCGGCACCCGGGTCACCATCCACGGCGAGGGCGTCTACGACTACGGCAGACAGCTCGGCCGGCTCAAGGTGTCCCTGCCGCACGACCCCGCCGGCCGCAGCGAGCACCGCCCGATCACCGAACTGCTCGCCCCGGGCGCCCTGTTCATGAAGAACCGGGGCGCGGGCGTCCCCGCCGACAAATGGGTCCGCGTCGACACGGGCACCCTCTCCGACGGCAATCTGGTCACCGGCGGCGCCACCGACCCGTTCGCGGCGGTCGAGGTGCTGCGCGGGGCGCGCACGGCGCAGTTCATCGGGGAGACCGAGGTGGACGGCGTCCGGGTGCGTCACTACCGCGGCACCGCCGACCTCACGACCGCCTCGCGCGCCGCCTCCGAGGGCAACCGGGCCCCGCTGCGCGCCGCCGCCCGGGGCTTCGCCACGGCCCGCGTCCCCTTCGACGCCTACCTCGACGACGACGGCCGCGTCCGCAAGGTCCGCCACCGGTTCAGCTTCGTCAACGGCGGCGGGCAGGGCACCGTCGCGGTCGCCTCGACGACCCTGCTGTTCGACTTCGGCGCCCCCGTCGCCGTACGCCTGCCGCGGCCGGAGGACATCTACGCCGGGAAGATCGCGGAGGAGTAGCCCCGGACGCGGTGGACCGCGCGGGGCCGGAAATGGTCCGTTGGTGCCATGCGCGGGCTGTGGGCCGCTGCCTACCCTAGGAGTCGGTGACGGCAGAGAAGAGGTGATGCGCGTGGCTCCGGCAGGCGGTACGGCGGTTCAGGACCACGTGGCTCTCGCCGAGATCGAACTCTGCGGCGACCTCATCATCGCGGCCTCCGCCACCGACGGCGACCGCCTCAGCCCCGACCGCATCGACGAGGTCCTGCGCGTCTGGGAAGAACGCTCCCACGAGAGCGACCCGCCCCGCTGACTCCGGCCCGCCGGACCCCGGTACCCGTACGCGTCCAGACAGGCCCTGGCACCGACCCGCCGACCGCGTCCGACCGGCCCCGGCACCCCCCGCGCCCGAAGCCCGCACCCGGTGGCCGAAAATCGCCCCCGCCGACGGGCCCCCCGCGCACGCCCCCTCGCCCCCTCGCCCCTCAGGTCCGCAGCAGCCGGCCGATCGCCTTCGTGGCCTCCTCCACCTTCGCGTCGATCTCGGCGCCGCCCTTCAGCGCGGCGTCGGCGACGCAGTGCCGCAGGTGCTCCTCCAGCAACTGGAGCGCGAAGGACTGCAGGGCCTTGGTCGAGGCGGAGACCTGGGTGAGTATGTCGATGCAGTAGACATCCTCGTCGACCATCCGCTGGAGCCCGCGAATCTGCCCCTCGATGCGCCTGAGGCGCTTCAGGTGTTCGCCCTTCTCCTTGTGGTACCCGTGGATTCCACGGTCGTGGTCGGTCACCACACCCGGTTCCACGCCCGGCTCCACACCGTCGACGGCGGGGGGCACCTCGGCTCCGGCCCCTGTGGTCGTCATCGCAGCCTCCAGACATATACCCCTACCGGGTATATCGTATCGAACTTTGGCGGGTATACGCCCTGCGGGCAGCCCCCATGCCGACCCGTCTTCCTGATGGGCGACACTGGGGGACGGCCCGTTAGCCGTGGCCGGATGATGCGCCTAGCATCAGCCTGACCGAAACCCATGCATACCGAGGACCCCACGTGCGCTTTCGTCTGACCCCCAGGGAGACGAGCTTCTACGACATGTTCGCCGCCTCCGCGGACAACATCGTCACGGGCTCGAAGCTCCTGATGGAACTGCTCGGAGCGGACGCGTCCGCCCGGGCCGAGATCGCGGAGCGGATGCGGGCAGCGGAACACGCCGGTGACGACGCCACACACGCGATCTTCCACCAGCTGAACTCCTCGTTCATCACGCCCTTCGACCGCGAGGACATCTACAACCTCGCGTCCTCCCTCGACGACATCATGGACTTCATGGAGGAGGCCGTCGACCTGGTCGTCCTCTACAACGTCGAGGAACTCCCCAAGGGCGTCGAGCAGCAGATCGAGGTCCTGGCGCGCGCCGCCGAACTGACGGCCGAGGCGATGCCCAACCTGCGCACCATGGACAACCTCACCGAGTACTGGATCGAGGTCAACCGTCTGGAGAACCAGGCCGACCAGATCCACCGCAAGCTGCTGGCCATGCTCTTCAACGGCAAGTACGAGGCCATCGAGGTCCTGAAGCTCAAGCAGATCGTGGACGTGCTGGAGGAGGCTGCGGACGCCTTCGAGCACGTGGCCAACACGGTGGAGACGATCGCCGTCAAGGAGTCCTGAACCCTTCATGGACACCTTCGCTCTGGTCGTGACCATCGGCGTCGCGCTCTTCTTCACGTACACCAACGGCTTCCACGACTCCGCGAACGCCATCGCGACCTCGGTGTCGACGCGCGCGCTGACGCCGCGCGCGGCCCTCGCGATGGCCGCGGTGATGAACCTCGTCGGCGCGTTCCTCGGCAGCGGCGTCGCCAAGACGGTCAGCGAGGGCCTGATCTCCACGCCCGAGGGCTCCAAGGGGATGGGCATCCTCTTCGCGGCCCTGGTCGGCGCGATCACCTGGAACCTGATCACCTGGTACTTCGGCCTCCCGTCGTCCTCCTCGCACGCCCTCTTCGGCGGCATGGTCGGCGCGGCCCTCGCCGGCGGTACGACGGTCTACTGGTCCGGCGTGCTGGAGAAGGTCGTCATCCCGATGTTCATCTCCCCGGTGGTCGGCCTGGTCGTCGGCTATCTGGTGATGGCGGCCATCATGTGGATCTTCCGCCGCGCCAACCCGCACAAGGCCAAGCGCGGTTTCCGGATCGCGCAGACCGTGTCGGCGGCCGGTATGGCCCTCGGCCACGGTCTCCAGGACGCCCAGAAGACGATGGGCATCGTGGTCATGGCCCTGGTCATCGCGGACGTCGAGGACTACGGCGACCCGATCCCGGTCTGGGTGAAGATCGCCTGCGCGGTCATGCTCTCCCTCGGCACCTACGCGGGCGGCTGGCGCATCATGCGCACCCTGGGCCGGAAGATCATCGAACTCGACCCGCCGCAGGGCTTCGCCGCCGAGACCACGGGCGCGTCGATCATGTTCATCACGGCCTTCATCTTCAAGGCCCCCATCTCCACGACCCACATCATCACCTCGGCGATCATGGGCGTCGGCGCCACCAAGCGCATCAACGCCGTCCGCTGGGGCGTCGCCAAGAACATCATCCTCGGCTGGTTCATCACGATGCCGGCAGCGGCCCTGGTCGCCGCGACGAGCTTCTGGATCGTGAACCTGGCGTTCCTGTAGGCGGCGGCCAGGAGATACGAGCAGACGGGCTCCACGGACGACAGGCAGGCGGGCCTGAAAGCAGAGGGCGCGGCTCCTGCTTTTCAGGGGCGCGGGGAACTGCGCGAGCGACCACGAGGGACCCGCACCCGCCGACGCACCCGCACCCCCGAGCCATGAGGCGCCCCGCACCCGCACCCCGCCGGGGCACCGCACCGGGAAGCAGACGGGCCCGCCCCCGGGAGCCGGGGGCGGGCCCTTTATCTACCTCGCGGCGGCACCGCCATGCAGCACCGCGAGGGGTTCGGGGAGGCCGGCCGGGACACCGCCCGGCGCGCGGCTCAGCCGAAGCGGCCGGAGATGTAGTCCTCCGTGGCCTGCACGGACGGGTTGGAGAAGATCCGCTCCGTGTCGTCTATCTCGATCAGCTTGCCCGGCTGCCCGACGGCGGCGAGGTTGAAGAACGCCGTACGGTCCGAGACACGCGCCGCCTGCTGCATGTTGTGCGTCACGATGACGATCGTGAAGCGCTCCTTCAGCTCACCGATGAGGTCCTCGATGGCGAGCGTCGAGATCGGGTCGAGCGCGGAGCACGGCTCGTCCATGAGCAGCACCTTCGGCTCGACCGCGATCGCGCGGGCGATGCACAGCCGCTGCTGCTGACCACCGGAGAGACCGGAGCCCGGCTTGGCCAGACGGTCCTTGACCTCGTTCCAGAGGTTCGCGCCCTTGAGGGACTTCTCGACGATGTCGTCCAGCTCGGACTTCTTCTTGCCGCCGACCAGCTTCAGGCCGGCCGCCACGTTGTCGTAGATCGACATCGTGGGGAACGGGTTCGGACGCTGGAAGACCATGCCGACCTCGCGCCGCACGGAGACCGGGTCGACCCCGGCGCCGTACAGGTTCTCGTCGTCGAGCATGACCTTGCCCTCGACACGGCCGCCGGGCGTGACCTCGTGCATCCGGTTCAGCGTGCGCAGGAACGTGGACTTGCCGCAGCCGGAGGGGCCGATGAAGGCCGTCACGGTGCGGGGCTCGATGGCCATCGAGATGTCCTCGATGGCGCGGAAGGAGCTGTAGTAGGCGTTGAGGCCGCTGACGTCGATTCGCTTGGCCATGTGAATCATTGCTTCTTTCGCGAGGAATTCGCGGGGAATTCGGGGATCTGGTCGCTGGTGGCCGCGTCAGCGACCGGGCGCGCGGCGTCGCAGCCGCGTGATTGTCATCGGGGGGCCTTCCAGCGGGCGATGCCGCGGGCCGCCAGGTTCAGGATCATGATGAAGGCGATCAGCGTCAGCGAGGCCGCCCAGGCACGGTCGTAGGCCGCTCCGGAACCGCCGCTCTGCTGGAACTGCAGATAGATGTACATCGGCAGCGAGGCCTGCGGGTCGGAGAAGGGGTTCGCGTTGATGTAGTTCGAACCCCACACCAGCAGCAGGACCGGAGCGGTCTCACCGGCGATACGGGCGACCGCGAGCATCACACCTGTCGTAATACCACCGATCGCGGTGGGCAGCACGATTTTGAGGATGGTGCGCCACTTCGGCACGCCCAGCGCCAGCGAGGCCTCGCGCAGCTCGTTCGGGACGAGCTTGAGCATCTCCTCGGTGGAGCGGACGACGACCGGCAGCATCAGGATGGTGAGCGCCATCGCGCCGGCGAAGCCGGAGGGGCCCATGCCCAGGATCAGGATCCAGGTACTGAGGATGAACAGACCCGCGACGATCGACGGGATGCCCGTCATGACGTCGACGAAGAAGGTGACCGCCTTGGCGAGCCTGCCCCGGCCGTACTCGACCAGGTAGATCGCGGTCAGCACACCGATCGGCACGGAGATGACGGCGGCGATGCCGACCTGCTCCAGGGTGCCGAGGATGGCGTGGTAGATGCCGCCGCCGGGCTGGGAGGTGGCGACCACACCCATCGAGTGGGTGAGGAAGTAGACGTCGAGGACCTTCACACCACGGCTGACGGTCTCCCAGATGAGGGAGGCCAGCGGGAGCACCGCCAGCAGGAACGCGACCCAGACCAGGCTGGTCGCCACCCGGTCCTTGGCCTGTCGCTTGCCCTCGACGCGCGCGGCGATCGCGAACGAGCCGAGGACGAAGAGGATGCCCGCGATCAGGGCCCACTGGATGGAGCTCTCGAGGCCGGCGGCGGCGCTGATGCCGAGGCCCAGCACGACCGAGCCGGCGGCGACCGCCCAGGGGAACCACTTGGGCAGGGACGCGGCACGCAGGGTGCTCGGGCCCTTCGGGGAGAGAGATGCGTTGCTCATGCGTTGGCCCCCGAGAACTCCTTGCGGCGGGCGATGATCAGCCGGGCCGCGCCGTTGACCAGCAGGGTGATGACGAACAGGACCAGACCGGAGGCGATGAGGGCGTCCCGGCCCATCTCGGTGGCCTCGCTGAACTTGCTGGCGATGTTCTGGGCGAAGGTGCCGCCGCCCGGGTCGAGCAGGCTGAGGTTGATCTCGAAGCTGGACGACAGGACCATCGCCACGGCCATGGTCTCGCCGAGCGCGCGGCCGAGGCCGAGCATCGAGGCGGAGATGACACCGGAGCGCCCGAAGGGCAGCACCGCCATGCGGATGACCTCCCAGCGGGTGGCGCCGAGGGCCAGCGCGGCCTCCTCGTGCATCCGCGGGACCTGCCGGAAGACCTCACGGCTCACGTTGGTGATGATCGGCAGGATCATGATCGCGAGCAGGATGCCGACGGTGAGCATCGAGCGGGGGGCGCCGCCCTGCCAGTCGAGGATGCCGGTCCAGCCGAGGTAGTCGTTCAGCCAGCCGTAGAGCCCGTCGAGCTGCGGTACGAGGACCAGGATGCCCCAGAGGCCGTACACGATGGACGGCACGGCGGCGAGCAGGTCGATCACGTACGCGATGGGGCCGCCCAGCTTGCGCGGGGCGTAGTGCGTGATGAAGAGCGCGATGCCGACCGCGACCGGGACCGCGATGGCCATCGCGATGACCGACGAGACGACGGTGCCGAAGGCCAGGACCGCGATGCCGAACACCGGCGGGACGGCGGTGGGATTCCACTCGAAGGTGGTGAAGAAGTTGGCCTCGTCCTTGCTGATGGCGAGCGCGGCCCGGTAGCTGAGGAACACGGCGATGGCCGCCATGAGCACCAGCAGGAAGATGCCGGACCCGCGGGACAGGCCGAGGAAGACGCGGTCGCCGAGGCGCGTGACGCCACGGGCGGCACGCTTGTCCTCTGCCGTCTCGGCAGGCGGTGGGGTGTGGGGTGCGGGAGTGTCTTTGAGCGATATGTCCATCAGGTTCTCCGGTCTGCGGAGCCGTCGCCGTGGGGGCGGCGGCTCGGGGCGGAGCCGTCCGCGGTGGCGGGAGACTCCTGGCGGCGGTGCACCGGACGGTGCGGCCCGGTCCCGGTGGGGACCGGACCGCACTCGGGTCAGCTCAGTTCCGAGATGGTCGTACGGACCTTGGTGATGATCTCCTCGGGCATCGGGGCGTACCCGGCCTCGGAGAGCAGCGCCTGGCCGTCCTCGGACGCGATGTAGGTGAGGAAGGACTTGGTGGCGGGCAGGGTGTCCGCCTTGTTGCCCTTGTCACAGACGATCTCGTAGGTGACGAGGGTGATCGGGTAGGCGCCCTCGGCGGTGGGCTTGTAGTTCAGCTTCAGCGCCAGGTCCTTGCCCGTGCCGACGACCTGGGCCTCGGAGATGGCCTTGGTGGCGTTCTCGACGGTCGCCTTGACCGGCTCGGCGGCCTCGGTCTTGACGTCGACCGTGGTGATGCCGTCCTTGGCGTAGGAGAGCTCCATGTAGGAGATGGCGCCCTTGGTCTCCTTCACGCCCTGCGCGACACCGGAGGAGCCCTGCGCGGACTGGCCGCCCTTGGCCTGCCAGGCCTTGCCGCCCTCGTACTTCCAGTTGTCGGGGGCCGCGGCGATCAGGTACTTGGTGAAGTTGTCCGTGGTGCCGGACTCGTCCGAGCGGTGGAAGGCCTGGATCTTGAGGTCGGGCAGCTTGGCGTCGGGGTTGAGCGCCGCGATGGCCTTGTCGTTCCAGTTGGTGATCTTGCTGTCGAAGATCAGGGCGAGGGTCTTGGCGTCCAGGACCAGGTTGTCGACACCCGGGACGTTGTAACCGACGGCGATCGGACCGCCGACCATCGGCAGGTCGATGCCCTGACCGCCCTTGCAGATCTCCTTGGAGGCCGTGACCTCTTCGGGCTTGAGCGCCGAGTCGGAGCCCGCGAAGGCGACCTGGCCCTGGGTGAACGCGGTGATGCCCGCGCCCGAACCGCTGCCCTTGTAGTTGATCACGACGTCCTTGCAGGTGCTCTGGTACTGCGCCACCCAGGCGTCGATCGCGTTCTTCTGCGCGGAGGAGCCATCGGCCAGCAGCTGGCCCTTGGCGTCGCCGCAGTCGATGTTGCCGGCGGCGGCCGTGCTCTCGCCCGTGCCGCTCGCGCCACCACTGGTGTCGTCGGACCCGCACGCGGTGAGGGTCAGGGCGCCGGTGAGGGCGACAGCACCGAGAGAAAGGGCGCGCAGCCGGTTCTTGCGCTGAAGCTTCACTTTCGGGGGTTCCTTCCAGGAGCCGCCGTCCACGTGGCGGCGTGCGAAGTCGTCGTATCAGCCTCGGGAACCGTTCCGCTGATGCCTTCGGTCCCTCAGACTGCTGTCGTCACGGGCTGTGAGGCCGCATTTCGGTCCACATCCCGCACCGGGTAAGGCCGAAATTAGGCAGATCAGGTGAAGCCGCCAATGGACGGAAGTGAACGGCGAGTGAACCCCTGCCGACAGTGCGGTGAGGTAACGGAACGCTCACGGCCAGAACACGCGAGGGTCCCGACACCTCACCACCTCCCCCTCAACCATCTAACTCTCCGCACCCAATCAGCTACAGAGAGAAACCATCCCCAGTTCCCCACCACTCCACGCCCCCCACGGGACGGAAGAACCGCCTCCGAGGCCCGCAGGCCCCCCAGGGGCGTGGGGAACCGCGCGACCAGCCAGCCACAACGAACACGCACCGTCTCCACGAACCGCACCGGCGCGGGGAACTGCGCGACCAGCCACAACGAACGGACGGCCGCCGACGCACACGCACCCCCGCCCCCTCAGGCGCTCCACGGCGGAGCCGAGCGCGGAGCCGAGCGCGGAGCCGAGCGGCAGATCCTGGGAACCCGCACCCCACCCACCCCGTCTCGTTCCACGAACCCACATACGGCGCACCGGGAGACCCACATGGAACGGCGCACATTCCTCGGCGGCGCGGCCGCGATCACCACCCTCACGGCATCCGCCTGCACCACCCCCACCCCCACCCCCACCCCCGGCACGCGCGCCACAGACACCTCCCTCCGCACCACCACGACAACCACCACCACGACCAGCGGCACCGCCAAGAACCCCACCACCGCCAACTGGTCCGCCCTCGCCCGAGACCTCGACGGCCCCCTCGTCCGCCCCGGCGACAAGGCCTGGTCCACAGCCCGCCAGCTCTACAACACCCGCTTCGACACCCTGAAGCCCACCGCCGTCGCCTACGTCGCCCACCCCGACGACATCCGCACGACCCTCGCCTACGCCCGGGCACACGCCCTCAAGGTCTCGATACGCAACGGCGGCCACTCCTACGCCGGCTGGTCCTCCGGCAACGGCCGCCTCGTCATAGACGTCTCGAAGCTGAACAAGGTCCGCGCCTCCGCGAACGAGGCGGTCGTGGGCGCCGGCTCCAAGCTCATCGACGTCTACCGCGCCCTGGCCGCGAAGGGCGTCACCATCCCCGCCGGCTCCTGCCCGACCGTGGGCGTCTCCGGCCTCACCCTCGGCGGCGGCCATGGCGTCACCTCCCGCGCCTACGGCCTGACCTGCGACAGCCTCACCCAGGCCACGCTGATCACGGCCGACGGCAAGCAACTCACAGCGAACGCCACCACCAACAAAGATCTCTTCTGGGCCCTACGAGGCGCGGGCAACGGCAACTTCGGCGTGGTCACCGAACTCCGCTTCCGGACCCACCCGGCCCGCCAGGGCGTCACCGCCTACCTCACCTGGCCGTGGTCGAAGGCCGCCGCCGTACTGAAGGCCTGGCAGGAGTGGGGCCCGACGCAGGCCGACGAGATCTGGTCCTCCTGCCACCTGGAGAACGGCGGCAGCCCGACCGTCGCCGTCGCCGCGTTCTCCCTCGGCTCCTACGGCGACCTGGAGAACGCCCTCGACCGCCTCGCCGACCGCGTAGGCACCCCGGCCCGCAGTGTCTCCCTGAAGCGCCGCTCGTACGAGGACGCCATGGAGGGCTACGCCGGCTGTGGCTCCTTCTCGACCGACGCCAAGTGCCATCTGCCCGGCTCGACCCCGGGCCGCAACCCGCAGGGCGCCCTGCGCCGGGAGACGTACGCCGCCCGCTCGGACTTCTTCGACCGCTCGATCGCCCCGGCGGGCATCCAGACCCTGCTGACCCAGATCGCGGGCGTGAAGGGCGGGGCCGGCAGCATCGCCCTGACCGCCCTCGGCGGCCAGGTCAACCGGGTCTCCCCCACGGCCACGGCGTTCGTCCACCGCCGCTCCCGGATGCTGGCCCAGTACCTCGCCTCCTGGAAGGCCGGCACCGCCGGCACGGCGGCCCAGTCCTGGCTCACCGGGGCCCACAAGTCCATGACCCGCCACGCCTCGGGCGCCGCCTACCAGAACTACACCGACCCCACCCTCAAGGACTGGAAGAAGTCGTACTACGGGGACGCGGCCCCCCGCCTGACCACCCTGAAGAAGAAGTACGACCCGAACCGCTTCTTCACGTTCCCGCAGGCTCTGTAGGTTCCCGTGAGGAGTGCCCCGTAAGGGTCGCGGGGAACTGCGCGAGAAGCCCCCACGGACCCGCACCCGCCAAACAAGCCCCCCCGAGTCATCGGGCGCTCAAGGGGGGTCGAAGGGGCACAGCCCCTGGGGACGGGACGGGTAGGGGCGGCGGGGGCGAAAGAAATCCCGGGCGAACCCTCAGGCCGCCAGATCCCGCTCCTCCACGGACGCGGACTCCACCCGCGCCCCCGGAATCACCGCACGCCCCCCATCACGCCCCCGAGCCCGCACGAGCCACCCCACCCGAGGCGACCGCTCCACCGCCTTCATCAGCGGCGTGAGCAGAGCCATGGCGAGCGGCGACAGCAACAGCGCGACCGCCGTCCCGAGCGCGAACCCGCCGATCACATCGGTCGGGTAGTGCACACCCATGTAGACCCGGATGAACCCGCCCAGCAGCCCGATGACCAGCCCGACCATCCCGAACTTCCGGTTGGCGACGAACAGCCCCACCGCCATCGCCATGATCAGCGTCGCGTGATCGCTCACGAACGAGTAGTCGGTCTTGCCGGAGACCAGCACCTCCAACCCCTCGTGATCGAGGAAGGGCCGGGGCCGCTCCACGAACCCGCGTATCGGCACGTTCACCAGCACGGCGATCCCGGCGGCGAGCGGCGCCCACGCCAACGCGGCCACGGACGCGGCGGCATCCTCCCCGCCCCGCTTCCGCACGCCCCACCAGCACCACAGGATCAGCAGCACCATCGCGAAGAGGAGCCCGTACTCCCCCACGAACTCCATCACCCGGTCGAGCCAGGTCGGCGCGTCCTTGGCCAGACCATTGATGTCGTAGAGCAGCTCGACGTCGGGATTCGATCCGGATTCAGCGGCCAGTGAGGTAGCGGCATGCGCGGCGAGTCCAGCCATCGTGCTGCGGCCCTTTCGTCATCGTTCTCGCGACCGCACCGTTCGTGCGCCGCGCTTTGCCACCCCCGTGGTGTACGTAGTGCTTCCGCGTGTGCGTCGACGCGCTACGTCAAATAGGAACGCACACTCCTTCTCAATGCGTTCCACCCTCCACTGAATGATCACGCAGACGTTATCGAAGAGAGACACGTCTGCGCAGCTCAGGGCAGTGGTTCACGGAGAATTACGGCGTTGTCAGACCGCCGTAGGCAGCGCTTTCGCGCCATCTTCGGTGACCCGGGTCGCACCAAAGTAGTCGGGGGTGTCAATCGGGTCGAACCGGATCACCGCCCCCGTCCGCGGCGCGTCGATCATGTATCCACCTCCGACATAGATCCCGACGTGCCGAATGGCCCGCGAGTTGGTGAGGTCGTCGGAGAAGAACACCAGATCCCCGGGCAGCAGCTCCTCGCGCGAGGGGTGCGGCCCGGCGTTGTACTGATCGTTCGCGACCCGCGGCAGCGTGATCCCCACACTCTCGTACGCGGCCTGCGTCAGACCCGAGCAGTCGAAGCGTCCGCCCTGCTCAGCGGTACCGGTACCGCCCCACAGATACAGCGTCCCGAGCTTCTTCTGCGCGTACGCGATGGCCCCTGCCGCCTGCTCGCTGGGATCGACCCGGGTCGTGGGAGCCGCGAAACTCTCCGACAGCGTCGTGATCGTCTTGACGTAGTTCTGGGTCTCCTTGTACGGCGGAACACCCCCGTACTTGATCACGGCGTACGCCCCCGCGTTGTAGGAAGCGAGCATGTTCGCCGTCGGATCGCCGGGTACGTCCTTCACGTACTTCGCGAGCGAGCAGTCGTACGACGCGGCCGATGGAATCGCGTCATTCGGGTCCCAGACATCACGGTCGCCGTCCCCGTCACCGTCCAGTCCGTGCGCGGCCCAGGTCCCCGGAATGAATTGCGCGATCCCCTGCGCGGCGGCGGGGCTCTGCGCCTTCGGATTGAACCCGCTCTCCTGGTACAGCTGCGCGGCGAGCAGGGCCGGATTGATGGCCTCGCACAGATTGCCCCATTTCTGCACGAGCGACTGATAAGCGGCGGGAACAGCTCCCTTGGCCAGCCCGACCGACTTTCCGCCGATCCCGGCGGCGAGATTCCCGGCGACCAGATAGACACCCACGACCAGCACCATCACGAAGGCGAGCCCGGCACTGCCGGCAGCGATCACCACGATCCACGCCTTACGCACCGTCAACCGCCCCTCACCGCGCGCCAGTCCACCGACGGTCAGTGTAGAGGCGGCCCGCTTTCTTAGGAATGATCACTCGAACGACCACGACGACGCAGAAGGAGCCGCCCCGTGTCCGACATCCCCCCGGACCTCGACTGGATCCGCGCCGCCCCCGAGGGCGCGACCGGCCCCGGCCCCTGGATCGAGCTGGCCTTCGCGGAGGGCGACGGCCCCGACGACCCCGAGGCCGCCGTCTACCTCCGCGAGACGAGCGACCCCGCCACCGTCGTCACCACCAACCGCAGAAAGTGGGACGCCTTCGTACTGGGCGTCCAGGCAGGCGAGTTCGACCACTTCGTGGAGGGTGTGGAGGGATACGGGCCGACCGACCGGTAGGCCCGCGGCGTTGTCAGTGGGGCGTGCCAGGATCTCGTCATGAAGGTCGACGTCCCACTTCCCACCCAGCCGCACCGCTCGACCGTGCACGTCGACTGGGCCCGCGCCCACGACCCGGCCGGCGAGCCCGTCGCGCTCGACGCCCTGCGGGCGGCCGACACGCGGCTGCGGGTGACGTACGGCAAGCCGGGCCGTTTCCTGACCGACATGGAGCGGCACGCGCGTACGTTGCCGGTCGCGCATCTGCCGTGGTTCTGGGACACCGTGGGCCACCGGCTGACGGGCAGCAGCGCGCGGTACGCGGGAAAGGCGTTCGCGCTGGCGCGCAAGGCGGAGCGGGACCACTCACTGCCGGTGGACGACGCGTGGTACCGGGCCAACGTCCTGCTGTTCGCACGGCACGGCGCCCTCCCGGCCAAGGAGTTGACGGACCACCAACGCCGACTGGCCGAGACGCTGGACGCGCGGGAGGCCCACACGGAGTACGTAGGGGTGCTGACGGCCTGGGCGGCGTCACCGGGCGAACTGCCCGCGACGCTCGCGGGACGGGTGCGCGCGTCGGCGAAGGCGGCCGGGCTGGGCCGCGACGAGGACGCCCGGGTGCTGGCGGCGCTGGTGGGGGCGGCCCGGGACAAGGCCGTACCGGACGCGCTGCTGGACGCGGTCGCCGCGCTGCTGGCCGAGCACCCCCAGGGCGACGAGGTGAACGCCGCCCTGCTGGACGTCTTCCCGGACTCCCGGGGCGACGCGGCGGCCTGGCTGCGGGTGCTGCTGCGCTCCGGCGCGGCCGAGGCCGTGGTCACCGGGCACATCGCACCGGAGGGCGGGGTCGACGGCTGGCTCGCGCGGTACGCCCGGATGTACAAGCACGCGCGCGTGTCCGGAGGTGTGACCTCGCAGCCGATGCCACCCGAGCTGTTCGAGCTGCTGACGCTGTTCGCGCCCCGGCTGCGCGCGGCGCAGGCGCCCGTGCGCCTGCACGAGGACCGCTACCGCTATCCGGAGCTGGACGCCGATCTGCTCGACGCCTGCCTCGCGGAGGGCATCGCGGTCGAGGACCCGGGCGACTCGATCGGGCTGCGGTTCTGGGGCAGCGGTTCACGGCGCGATCTGTCCGCCCTCGCGGCCGATCCGGTGTTCGGCTCCCGGCTGGAGGGCACGGTCCACGCCGGCCGGCGCGGTGGCGGCACGGCCATCACCCGGCTCCCCGAGAACACGGCCATCGCCGCCGAGGTGCGCACCCGGATCGAGAAGCTGATCGACGAGCTGCGCGGCGGCGGGATCGCGGCGGCCGACGAGGCCGTGGACGAACTGACCGGCCTCCTCGACCGTCCGACGGCGACGGCCCTGGACGGCATCGAGGAGGCCCTGGCCGACCTGGACCTGACCGGCCCGCTCTCCCGAGCGCTGACCGCCGGACTGCCGGAGGAACTGGGCTGGCCGGCCTTGGAGGAGGCCCTGGCAGAGTTCGGCACGGGGACGGGCGACGGGGTCGCGGGGTCGGTCGAGGGCGGTGCCGAGGGTTCCGTCGAAGGCGGGGCCGAGGGCGGTGCCCGGCGGGGTGACGGCGGGGGTGGCGGTGTGCGGGGCGTGACCTGCACCTGGCCCGTGCTGACCGTCTACGGCGACGACCGGGCCGTGGCCGTCGACCACACCGGCCGGCGCGGCGACTGCGCCTTCACGCTCCCCGAGGGCACGACGAGCCACACCGTGCACTTCGCGGGCGGACGGTTCCTGGTGGCCTGGACGACCACGCGGCGGGACTCCTTCGGCGGCCACGCCTACTGGGCCGACCGGCCCGAGGAGGTCTTCCAGCCGGAGCAGCGCATCGGTCTGCGCCCGTACGACGGGCTCATCGACGGCGGTTTCGGCTTCCAGTTCGCGAGCCCCGACGGCGGCGGCCGCCACGACGGCGACCGCGTGCTGCGGCCGGGCGACCGGTCCGGAATCGGCCACCGTGAACTGCAGATGAGCGACGGCGAGCGGTTCTGGAGCGCCGATGTCTTCCGGGGCAACTGGGAGCGGGTGGACCCGTCGACGGGCGCCCGCACCGGCGACCGCACGCTGCCCGACTTCCACCGCGACACCGAAGTACCGCCCGGCCGGGCGGTGTTCATGGACTCGCTCTCCCTGGCGGCCCTGCCCGACGACGCGCCGCCGTCGCCCCTGGGCCGGCGCGGCCGCCTGACCGGCTGCCACATCGCGTACCGCACCCCGTACGCGGGCCCGTCCCCGACCGACTTCCTGCTGCGGACCGTCGACGGCCGCGAGGGCCGGTTCGTGAGCACCCGGCCGGGCCTGCACCCGTGGGGCATCCTCCGGCTGCCCGCGGGCGGCGAGGACGCCGTCCTGGTGGAGCCGCGCCATGTCCGGGTGCACGCCGTGACCGACGGTTCCCTGCTCTGGGAGACCCACGGCTTCCCCGCCACCGAACGCCACCGGGGCCGCACACCCTCGGCCCACAGCGTCGGCCCCCTCCCCCCGCCCGCGTACTGGCACTTCCTCACCCCACGCGACGAGCAGTCCTCCAAGTCCCTCCGCACGACCCACGCCGACGTCGTACGCGCGCTGCTCGACACGGCGGCCGGGGGGACGGCGGGGGCGAGCGTCGGGAAGCCGGGGGCGAGCCGTGGAACGGCAGCGGCAGCGGCACGCGAGGCGGCACCGACGACCGCAGGCGAGGGCCCGGCGGAGGCGGCCGGTGAGGGGACCGCGGAGGCGGCCGTACGTGCCGGACTGGCCCGGCTGCTGCCCGAGGTGACCGACCCGAGGGTCGTGGACGGCGTCGTGCGGGTGGCGCTGCTCGCCGCCGACGTGCTCCGGCGGCGCGAGGAGCTGTCCCGGCGGGTGCGCATCATGCGGTCGGGCCCGGTGGTGACCCTGCCGGCCGAGATCCCGGACACCGCCCTGGCCCCCGCCCTCTACGGCCTCCTGCCCGAACTCCGCGCCTACGACGCCCCCGTGCCCGGCCCCCGCCCCGCGACGCTGACCTCGGTCGCGGCGGACGGCCGGTATCTGCGGGGCGAGATCGACGACGAGACCCGGCGGCTGGCCCTGCCCGCCGAGCCGCTGGACTGGCCCGCCCTGCTCGGCCGTATCGACGCGGTGGCCTGGCGCGCCGCGATGGAGACCACCTCCGCCGAGGAACGGGATTCCCTGGCCGGGCTGTTGCGCACCTGGAGCGGGCAGCCGTTCGCCGAGCGGGGAGGGCGCTGGCGCACCGGCCGCGCACCGCTGCCGGCACTGAGCGCGTCCCGTTCCGCCGGCCACCTGATCACCACGGCCGCCGAACGCGGCGGCACGGCCCGCTTCGTCCAACGGGCGGCGGATCCGGCGCCGTCGCCGGAACCCGCCACCCCCGCCTCAGCCTCAGCCTCAGCCTCCGAGCCGGGCGACGCCCACGACACGGTCGCCGTCGAGCGGGACGACGCCTCGCGGCTGCCGGAGCTGCTGGACCTGCTGGAGCGGCGGGGTCCACTGTCGCTGCCCACACGGGCGCTGGAGGCCTTCTCGTGGCGCACGGGGGTGCGGGCCCCGATCGCGATGCTGGTCCTGGCCGGGCTGCCCCGGCGGCAGCGGAACGACGACGACAGGCGGATGCTGCGCTCGAAGCCGTACAAGGCGAGCAAGCCGGTCGCCGACGCGTACCACTCCTTCTGGCACCGCCTCGGCCCGGCGGGCCGCCGTGCCGTCCTCGCGGCGGGCGTCCCGGAGAACCCGGCCGAGCTGTGGGAGGACGGCGGCACGGTCGCGGCCGCGGAGCGCATGGCCGAGGTGTGGGTCCACCTGCTCGGCGCCACCCCGTACGTGGACGACACCCTGGCCGACGCGCTGGACGCGGACCTGGGTCTCCCCGCCCCTTGGGCCCGCGCCCTCACCACCGCCCAGGTGCCCGCCGAGGGAACCGGTCTCGGCGCCCCCGGCTTCGTCCTGGCCGGCACCACCGGCGGCGGCCTCGACCTGCACGAGGAGGGCCCCGACGGCACGGCGGGTGCTCGGGTCGGCCTCTACACCCTCCCGGACCGGCGACTCCTGACCCTCGTGGCCTGGGCCCTCACGGAGCGCCCGGTCGGCGACCCCGTGGCGGCGGGGGCGGTGCGGCTGTTCGACCTGCTGCGGACCCTGCTGGACGCCCCCGGCACGCTCGTGCCGCTGGCCCGGCACCAGGGGCTCGCCACCGCGGCGCCCGACACCCCCGGCTTCGCGCCCTACGCCGCCCCGGTCCTCCCCTGCCCGCACCCTCTGCGGGTGAACGCCACCGCGACGACCGCCGTGTACGACGACGGCCTCCTCGTGGTCTCCGTCCCGCACGGCGACGTGTTCCTGCGGCCGTCGGCGCTCGCCGCCCCGGCCCGGCTGGAGCGGGCGGAGCATCTCTGCGCCGAACTGACCCTGCCCTGGCTGCTGAGCAGGATCCGCGAGATCGAGGAGCTGCTCACCGGCGGCCTCGTCCGGATGACCGAGCGCGTCTCCACGACCCCCGTACCGCCGGGCGGCTACGAGCTGAACCCGGCCCTGAGCACACCCGGCCTGGTGCAGGAGGCCGCCGACACCCTGGGCGTCAGCGGCGACGCGGCGGCGCTCCACCTCCAGCTTCTGGCCCTCGCCCGCCCCACCGACCAGAACATCCGCCGCTGGAACGACTGGACGCCCGCCCGGCACAGGGCCGCCCAGTCGGAGCTGCTGGCCGTGGGCGCGGTGCAGCGGGACAAGCGGCCGAGGGCGGGCCGCACGGTGTTCGTTCCGGGCCCGTGGACCGCCCTGAAGTCCCCCCACCTCCCCCTGGAGACCCCCAAGCTCGCCCTCCACCGGGCCCCGCACTCCACCACGACCCGCCTGCAGGGCCCCTTCACCCACCTGCTGCCCCCGGTCCCCCCGCACGAACTGTTCACCGCCGCCTGGACAGCCGCACGCGCCTGAGCCCGGCGTATCGCCTCACGGTGTCCAGGTCACTCCCGCGGAGGGAGGGAAGTCGGGGTAGCCCTGACCCGTCCAAGCCGCACCCGTGACCTCGGTGCCGGGGTCGGCGAAGACCGGTGCGCACGTCTCGTACGAGGCACCGGGCGGGAACTTCTTGGTCTTCGGGTAGGAGTCGCAGGGGGCGAACGTTCCGATGACCAGGAGCTGCCGGGCCGCGGTCCCATCGCCGAGCAGCCCGCCGGGCGGGTCGACAGCCGCATGGGAGAGATCGTTCTTGCCGGCGTTCTTGATGGTCGCCCGCACGTAGTACGGCGTCATCTTCTTGGCGTCGCCCTCCAGCCCCAGCGAGGCCACATCCGCCTTGTCACCCTTCTCGATGCCGGTGACGGTGACCTCGAGAACGCCCGACTTCGTCCCCCCTTCATAGCGGAGCAGAACCGGCTCCCCGAGCTTCGCCTTGCTCCCCGCCTTCGCCGTACCGTCCTCGTTCACACTGGACGTGGGCGACGGCGAGGCCCGAGGAGAAGCGGAAGCACTCGCCACAGGCTTGTCGTCGGAGGGCCCCGCCCCACCGCCGGAACCGCAGCCGACAAGGGTGAGCAGAAGAAGAGACGCGGCCACGCGCGGCGCCGACAGACGTCGTATGCGGGTGATCATGCCGGGCAGCGTATCCGTCGCGAGAGCTGCCCCTGCCGGAGTGGTGCCACATCGGCTCGCGGGTTCTCGGCGGTCCGCCGCCCACCGACTCACACGTCGATCTCGCCCTCCCCACGAGTCAGTTCACCGACGCCCGGCCCGCCTCACGCGCCTGAGCCCGGCGTCCCGGTGTCCGGGCCGCCCATGGCCCGCACGCGGGACAGCGCCACCCTCCGCCGCACCCGGTCGACCTCGGTGACGACCACCGTGATCTCGTCCCCGACCCGGACGACCCCGTCCGGCGACTCCACGGGCTCCACGGTCAGCTCACTCAGGTGGACCAGCCCTTCGATCCCCTCGCCCACCTCGACGAACACCCCGAAGGGCACCACCTTCGTGACCCGCCCGGACAGCCTCCGCCCCTCCCCGACCCGGTCGGCGAACTCCTGCAAGGGATCGGGCTGCAAGGCCCGCAACGACAGCCGGGCCTCCCCGTTCCAGGTGTCGAACTGCAGGAACTCGCAGTCGACCCGCTGCCCGACCCTCACGACCTCCGACACGTCCCCGACGCGCCGCCAGGACAACTCCGGAACGGTGATGAACCCGACCCCCGGAAACAACGGATGCTCCGGCCCGTCATCGAGCGCGACGAACACCCCGAACCGCTCCACCGCCGCAACGGTCCCCCCAAGCACGTCCCCCACCCGAAGCCCCCCGAGAAACGCCCACAACTCCGGAGCCCCCTCAGCCCCCAACCGCACGGGCCCACCGCTCTCCCCGCCCACTTCGCCCCTTGCCCCTTACCTTCGGCCCCGTCGGCTCAGGCCGCGAACTCGCCCGGCGGCTCGGCCGACCCCCTCAGTACCCTGAGCCTCATGGCCGACCTCTACACAGTCGACGTCTCCATGAACCTGGCAGCCACAGTGCCGGACGCGGTGCTCTCCGAGTTGCGCCGGCACCTCGGCCTCGAAGAACCGGGCGACGGCCACGCGGACAACCTCGACGACCACCCCGTCTGGGCCGCTCGAGGCCTCGCCAGACGCATCGGTGGCGTCCTGACCGGCGAGCTGATCCGAACGGAACAGGGTTGGGCCCTGACGGTCCGCCAGGAAGTACACGCCGAAACCATGCCGCAGGTCGTCTCCCTGATCGAGATGCTGGCATTCCACTCGACCACCGAAGGCACCATCGGCCAGATCCGGTTCTACGAGGACGAGATCCCCGAACTGCTCCTCAACAGGTCGGGGGACCTGATGAAGGCACCCCTGAGCCGCCTGCCGGAAACGAAGCTCAGCCGCCCCTGTTTGCCGTAACCGGCTCACGTCTCGAACTCGCCCACCCAGGAACGCTCCAGGAGGTGCCTGGGCAGGTACTCGGACTCGACCTGGATGGGCATGCCCACGTCGTAGGCGAGGCAGGCGACGGCAAGCGGGCCGAGGGCGACGGTGCCGCTGATGGACTCCCGCCTGTCCTGGTCGGCGTTCCAGTACTCCTTGTGGAGACGGAGCGCCTGCACCAGCGCGGCGTTGAACTGCTCCTCGTCCCGCTTGAGGAACTGCAGAAACAGGTTGAGCGGCGGGTAGAGGATCTGCAGCATCAGCTCTCGATCAGCGACCCGCACCCGCTCCGGGTCGGTGCCCTCGAACGCCGCCGTGAACTTGTCCCCCAGCCCCGGTCGTTCCAGCCAGTACGCCTGCAACGCGTCCACCCAGTCGTAGACGTAGTCGTCGTACACCGCTCCCGAGGCCCGCAGGATGGCGACCGGCACCTCGCAGAGGCTCGTCATCCGCTCCTGGTCACGGCAGACGATCGCCAGCCAGAACGCCGTGACCCAGTTACCCGCGTCGGTGAAGTGCTGGGGGCCGATGGCCGGCAGTGTGCGTGACTCGTGGGCGATCCTGCACTCCACGGATTCCTCCGTAGTGACGGCCGCCGCGAACAGCGCGGAGCCGACCTGCATGGCGGCCACCCAGGCCTCCCAGGTCTCGGACTTGTCGGCGGTCGGGTCGTGGAGACAGTGCAGCTCCGCATTGCTCACGGCGCTGCTGAACGTCAGTCCGAAACCGTCGGGATACTCCGAGAGGTCGGCGATGTCATCGAGCAGGATCCGGTCGGACGACGCGATGAAGCTCGTCGGATCCCCGGGCGGCGGCGTTTCGGCTCGTGGCACTCGGGTGATCATCGATTGCTCCTGGGCTTGCCGATCTGGAACTGCTTCATCTCATAGCCAGCATATTTGCCGTCCGGAGCGGCATCCGCCCGGACCAGGACATAGTCCACCTTGCCCCTGACAAACGCCTTTCGGAGCTTGCTCGCGAGTTCTGCCTCGGCACGGTCCCCTGCTCGGGCGGCCCGCTTGTCCATCTCTTGCAGAATCGTCTCGAAGTACTCCCGGGTGCCCTGCTCGACACGATTTCCCAGGTGACTCGTTCGCTCACCGGTCTTCGCGGTCAGCGACCCCTTTGCCTCGACGACGACATAACCGCCGCCGCGCTTCTCATAGATCTGATCGAACCGGTTGTTCCCAAAGGCTCCGTCGTCGACCCGCTTCGCCCCCGAGTAGCGCTCCGGTACGGCATGATGCTCCGCCACCCGCTCACCGAACAGCTCGCTCTGCTTGAGTTTGGCCCCGTGCAGCGGAGAGTGCTTGGCCTCGGCGGCATCCATCGCCGCCTCCGCCTCGGGCGTGCGGTTGGCCGCGTACTCCTTCTCCGCGCGGGCCAGCTCCCTTTCCGCTGCCGTGTCGGCCGCGACGGCGTCGCGCCGAGACAAGGCCCATTCGTCGAGACGCTTCAGAACGCTGCTCTCGACGCCTTTTCGGAGCCCATTCCCGTGCGGGTTGGGGTCCATGTACTTCGCCTGGATGGCAGGCGGCAGGTCGCTCTTGGAAATCCACTTGGAGGGGTCCGCCGGATCCCGGACCAGAACAGGCAACCGCTGCCCGAACACCTCCGCAGAGGCGGACCTGCGGTACCCGTTGGACCGGTAATGCTCCTTGAACCAGCGCGGATCGTTGTTGGCGAGATCCACATGCCGCTGCATGACAGCTCGCGCGTCGGCCCGGTCGGGGCGTGGAGTCTCCGGCTCGCCTCCACCGGAGTCCCCCGCACCCGTCCGGCCACTCGGCCCGGTCGCGTCGTCACCGACCCGCCCCAGGTCGTCCAGCCAGCCCGAGCCGCCTGAGCCGGTCACCCGCGGCGGCAGAGGGTCGCCGCCCCGCCCACCACCCGCGGGGGCGGACCCTCCGCCCCGGCCGACCGCGGCCTCGTCCCCCGTTCGTGTGCCCGCCCCGACCCCCACCGGCTCCCGCCCGCTCGACGCGCTCGCGGGCTGATCCCCTCGAGTCGCGCCATCTCCCGCCCGCTGCTCCGCAGTCCCCTCATGCCGGATGTCGTCCAGGGACTCCCGTATCGTCCCGTCGGCGTTGTGCATGACGAGGGTCTTGGTGTCGAGGTAGACGATCTCGCCCTCGGGGGTGGTCATGCGGACGGAGTTCTCGGGGGTGAGGCCGGCCGGGAGGTCGTCGGCGATGTTCGGCACGTCGGCGATCTGGTACGTGCCCTCGCCGAGCCTGATGTGTGTGCCGTCGGTGATCCCCCGCAGCCCGGCCATGACGTCACTGATCTTGACGGCCGTCCCGCCGATGCCCTTCGCGATGTACGTCATCGGGTCGACGATCCGCCCCGCCTTGCCCGCGAAGGAGATGGCCTTCGCGATCGCACCGGCCTTGCCGGTCGCCGCGGCCGCACCACCCGCCCCACCCGTGAAGATGGTGGTCACGACGTTGAAGGTCACCGCTCCCGCCGCCCGCGACGGGTTCTTCCCCCACTCGTCGTACGCGATCAGCGCCTTGCCGGTCTCCACGACGGCCGTACGGGAGTCACGCAGCCAGGACGGCAGCTTGTCGTCGGGCGCCAGCCAGTACGCGGCGCCCACCACCGGTACGGCCGTGATGACGATGCCCGTGGCGAGCTTGCCGAGGCCGACCCACGCCTGTCCGGCCGCGTCCCAGCCGCTGAACCCGACCAGCGTGCCCAGGCCCTTGATCGTGCCCCACACGCCGTCCACGACGAAGCCGACCGTGAAGTCCCAGGCATGCTCGTGGAAGTAGTACCAGGGGTTCGACTCCTCGACGACGTCCCCCCACGGCAGACCACCGGCGTTGTTCAGATCCTCGCCCCGGTAGCCGTACATGTTCTCTTTGTTCGAACCGTCGCCGACGACGAGCGGCTCCCCGCCGACCAGCGCGACGATCTTGTTGTAACAGGCCCGTTCCGCGGCCTGGAAGGCGGCCCAGGCCGCGTTCACCGCGTTGCGCCGGGCCGTGTTCTCGTCGATGAGGTCGCCGTCCGCGACCCAGTCCTCGTCGTCCGCGACGCGTCGTTCGAACGCCGCCGCCTCCGCGCGCAGTGTGTTGAGCCGGTCGACCAGGGGCCGGACCTCGGCCGCGTAGTCGAGCAGCGCCTTGGAGACCGTGCCCAGCTCGGTCTGGAGGTCGTACCCGGCCGCCGCGACCGGCGCGGTCGTCGCGAAGAGCTGATCGGCCTCGGGAGCCTTGTAGAAAGGTTCCAGCAGATGGAAGTTGGCGTCGATCAGCAACCCGGCGGCACCGATCGCCATCCCGTCGAACGCGATGTCCCCGGCGTCCGTCTCCAGTTGCTCCAGATTTCCCGTGAACTCCGGTATCTCGGCCGAGACAACGGGCCTGTCCTCGCTCACGCCTACCCCCGTGGACGCCCTCGCGGATTCGCTCCCTGAACCGGGCGCCCAGCCCTCACGCCTGACGCCAGGACACACAGAGGCACCACTCGATCATTTGTACCAAAATTGCGATCGCGATCCCACGCGCTTTTGGCCAAAGCTCGCCCCTCAGGGAGGACCGGGCCCCACACACGACCCTTACGCCCACATCAGGCACACTCGAACCCACGGACCACACCGAGCCGACACCCCGTCAGAAGCGGGACAGGCCCGGCCCCCTGAGGCCACAAGAGGGGAATAACGACGGAACCACACCACAGGTTCCGCTTGATCCTCATTGCCCGGCGTGACCTGCCGTGATACACAGAGTGACGATACGACCCTTCGTTTACCGTTCCGCGCCCCCCGTTAGGGTCCCGCGTGGGCCGGAGGCAAGGGATCCGTACGAAACCCGCCAATCAATGACGCCAAGTCGACATACGACAGCCTCATTGTCGGCGAGAATGGGCCCGACCTCTGCGCACCCGCGCGGAGGCGTGCGGAGCGGACGCCGAGGCGGCGCACGTGCCGCACACCACACAGGACGACAGAACTACCCACTAGGGGCGGTGACTTACATGTTCGTTGCGGCCGACAAGGGCGACATCACCACCATCATCGGCGGAATCGCCCCGGACTGGGGGCCTTTCGGCGACCTGGGCAACGAGGCACGCGTGATGATCGAGGTCGTGATGGCGGTCGCCATCCTCCTCTGCCTCGGCATCGCGATCTGGGGCGCGGCCAAACAGCGCATCGGCGCGACCGCCCTCCGCGACACCTTCAGCGCCGAACAGGGCAAGGGCCTCATCATCGCCGGCCTCACCGGCGTCTTCATCATCGGCTCACTGGGCACGCTCTTCACCATCGTGTACGGCATGGCCGTGTAGCCGCGGCCGCCGGCACCCGCCCCGGCCGGTCCACCGGCCTCGCCCGGTTCCCCTCCCACCCCATCCGTCCGTCGTGCCCACCGGCTGAGGTTGCGTTTCCCTGATGTCGAGTCTCCACACCGCGCCCGCGCGGGAACCAGCGCGGCTACCGTCGTACTGCTACGCCTTTCAATACGACGTCGAAGTTGAAGGGGCGACCGCGGCATGAGTCTCGGCGACGAGCACGGGTACCGCGAGTCCTCGCGCTCCGGGGACGACGGGACGTACGGGGGGTACGCCGGCACCGGCCAGACCCGGACCCGCCTCCCCGAGGGCGGCGGCGACCCCTACGGCGGCGCCCCGCGCCGCCCCCGCTCCTCCTCCAGAAGCCTCGTCACCGTCGTCGGCGTCGTCGTCCTCCTCATCGCCGCGATCGCCTTCGCGAACCGGGGAGGCGGGGGCTCCGACACCTCCGGAGGCTCCACCGCCGACAAGCCGGAGACTGCGCCTACGGCGGCTTCGGGGGAGCGACCGGTCACCACGAAGACCGGCGGCATCCCCTCCGGCTTCGCCCACGACCAGCAGGGCGCCGAGTCCGCGGCGGCAAACTACTCCGTGGTGCTGGTCTCGGCGGACATCCTCAAGCCCG
The DNA here is from genome assembly GCF_014930365.1 of Streptomyces caniscabiei. Taxonomy (GTDB): domain Bacteria; phylum Actinomycetota; class Actinomycetes; order Streptomycetales; family Streptomycetaceae; genus Streptomyces; species Streptomyces caniscabiei. Next base: position 399,480 of record NZ_JABXWI010000012.1, read on the forward strand.
TTCGGCGCAGCGAGATCGTGCGGCAGGTCTTCGCCGCCGACAAGTCGGCCGAACTGGAAGACCGCCTGAACACGGTGTACAGCACGGACTTCCTCGACAAGGTCGGCTTGGACAAGGACGGCAACGCACCGTCCGGCAGCACATACGTCTCACGCACCATGCCGGTCGGCACCACGACCACGAGCTACTCGGACAGCACCGCGACCGTCGAGGTCTGGTGCACAGGCGTGTTCGGCATGGCGTCGGAGAACACGACCACCCCGGTCACCAGCGACTGGTTCACCATGGCCCTCCAACTGCGCTGGGAGGACGACGACTGGAAGGTCGACAGCTTCGCGCAGAAGGAAGGCCCCGCGCCGGTCAACGGCGACAACAAGGTCTCCACGTCCGACGAGATCTCGAAGGCCGTCGAGGAGTACGGAGGGTTCACCTATGCCCGGTAGGCCACGCCGCGTACTCAAGGTCGCCGCATCCTTCACAGCCGTACAGACCGCAGTCGTGCTGCTGGCGACGCGTGCCGTCGCCGCACCCACACCATCCCCCTCGTCCTCGCCCAGTGGCGACTCCTGCTCGCTGCTCTCCGGAGCAGCCAGGGAATTCTGCGAGAGCGACAGCGGAGGTGGCGGCGGAGGTGGCGGGTCGGGCACCACCCCCAAAGACCTCACCACCACCCTCGACCCCCTCTCCTCCCTGGCCCAAGGCTGCGCCGACGCCGCCTCCTGGACCGTCGACAAGCTCTCCGAAGCCGTCAACGAGACCGCGAGCGTCGACTTCACGAACATGACGTTCCTGAAGCACTACGCGGTCGTGTTCGCGGCCTCCGCCATCCTCACGCTCGTGCTGTGGCTCCTCGCCGTCACCAAGCGAGCCGTCCGCGGCGTGCCGTTCACGACGGCGATCTCGGAGGCCGTCGGCTTCCTCTGGCTGACCGTGCTCGCGTCCGCCTTCACCCCGCTGATCCTCTACACCATCGTCTCCGCCACCGACGGCGTCAGCGACATCATCGCCAAGACCACCGGCAACCAGACGGACACGTTCTTCGGCACGTTCTCCGAGGCCCTGAAGAAGGGCAACGACATCGGCGGCGGCCCCATCATGCTGATCCTGGTGTCGCTGGTCTCCATCGTCGCCGCCGGCGTGCTGTACCTGGAGCTGTACCTCAGGGCCGTCCTCCTCTACGTCGGCGCCCTCCTCGGCGTCGTCGTCTACGCCGGCCTCGTCGACAAGGACCTCTGGGGCCACGTCCGCCGCTGGGCGGGCATCATGATCGCGATCATCCTGGTCAAGCCCGTCATCGTCATCGTGCTCGGCCTCGCCGGCGCCCTGACCACCGAGGACGGCCCCGACTCCCTCGCCGCGGTCGTCTCCGGCCTCGCCATCATCCTGCTCGCCATCTTCGCCTCGGCGATGATCTACCGCTTCGTCCCGGGCTTCGGCGACGAGATCGCCAACTCCCGCAACAACCGCATCATGCGCGGCGCCGAAGGCAAGGCCGCCGCCGTGATCAGCTCCCCCGCCACCCTCGTCGCCCAGGGCATCAAGACCCACAGCTCCCGGGCCGACAACAACGGCTCGGGCGGCGGCGGAAGCAGCACCCCCCGCCCGTCCAACCCCGCATCCGGCGGCGTGGCCGCCCACAGCTCGCGCAGCGCGAGCGGAGGCGGCGGAACTGTCCCCTCCGCCGCACCCCCGCCCCGTACGAGCCCGGTCAACACCCCCCACGCCGGCAACACCCGCAACAGCAACCGCACGGGAGGTGAAGGGCGTTGACGACCGAGTCCCACCATCTCCATCCGGTCACGCCCCGCCGTACATATCTGATCGGCCGCGCCCGGCCGAACGCGATCATCGGCCGGAACCGCGAGTCCGGCGAGATCGCGCTGATCATCGCGGGCGCGTTCCTCGGCATGATGTGCGGCCTCCTCGTCCCGGTGCTCGTCCCCCGCATCGCCCTGCTGACCGGCTTCCCGATGCTGGCGCTCGCCGCGGTGTACGTCCCGTACAAGCGGCGGACGTTCTACAAGTGGTTCGAGATCAACCGCAGTTACAAGCGCAGCCTGCGCAGGGGCACGACATACCGCTCCGCCAACATGGAGGCCGGCACGCACATCGACGGCCGTGAGGTCGAGGTCGGCCCCCCGCCCGGCATCGGCCGCATCACCTGGCTCGCCGCGCCCTTCGGCCCCGACGAGATCGCCGTCCTGCTGCACGCCGACCGCCGGACCGTCACCGCCGCCATCGAGATCGAGGGCCCCGGCGTCGGCCTGCGCGACTCCGAGGACCAGGAAGCCCTCGTCGACCGCTTCGGCACCCTCCTCAAGCACGTGGCCAACGGCGACGGCTTCGTCACCCGCCTCCAGATGCTCGCCCGCACGCTCCCGGCCGACCCGGACGCCCACGCCAAGGACGTCGCCCAGCGCGGCGACGACCGCTCCCCCGGCTGGCTCCAGCAGTCGTACGACCAGCTGCAGTCCATGGTCTCCACCAGCAGCGAGCAGCACCGCGCGTACCTCGTCGCCTGTATGCACTACTCCCGCGAACTGGCCGCCGAGGGCCACGCCATGGCCCGCGCCGCCCGCCCCCAGGGCCGCAAGCTCGACAAGGACGCCGGCCTCGCCGTCGTCATGGCCCGTGAGCTGACGGACATCTGTTCGCGCCTCCAGGAGGCCGACATCCGTGTACGGCAGCCGCTCGGCCAGGGCCGCCTCGCCTCCCTCATCCACTCCATGTACGACCCGGACCACCCCATCGACCACATCCAGGCCATGACCAAGCGCAACGCCTGGCCGGCCGAACTGGACGCGATGGAACCGGACTACCTCCAGGCCAAGACCCGCGAGTCCTCCACCCGCGCCCCCTGGTGCCACGCCACGGCCTGGGTGAAGGAGTGGCCGATGACCCCGGTCGGCGTGAACTTCCTGGCGCCCCTGCTGGTCCACACCCCGGACGTCATCCGCACCGTCGCCGTCACGATGGACCTCGAACCCACCGAGGTCGCCATCGAACGCATGCTGACGGAGAAGACCAACGACGAGGCGGAGGCGTCCCGCGCCGCCAAGATGAACCGCACCGTCGACCCGCGCGACGTGGCCTCCCACTCCCGCCTCGACCAGCGCGGCGAGGACCTCGCGAGCGGCGCCGCCGGCGTCAACCTCGTCGGGTACATCACCGTCTCCTCCCGCTCCCCGGAGGCCCTGGCGCGCGACAAGCGGACGATAAGGGCCTCGGCCGGCAAGTCGTACCTCAAGCTGGAGTGGTGCGACCGCGAGCACCACCGGGCCTTCGTCAACACGCTCCCGTTCGCCACCGGAATCCGAAGGTAGGGCCATCGCGATGCGGGACCACCCGAGGGCCCCTGGAGCCCAACCGCACCTGGAGGTGAGGCACTGATGCGGGACCCGATGTCCGCCCTCACGGACGCCTTCACGTCCTTCCTCTTCGGCAAGGTCGAGACGACCCGCCTCCCCGTCCGCACCTCCACCGGACAGGCCCAGGCGGTCTACCTCCCGACCGCCGCGCCCGGCCTCGGCGACTCCGGTGTGATCATCGGCCGCGAGGTCTACTCCGGGAAGGGCTACATCTACGACCCCTTCCAGCTCTACGGCCAGCAGCTCCCCGCCCCGCACTGGCTCGTCCTCGGCGAGTCCGGCAACGGCAAGTCGGCCCTGGAGAAGACGTACGTCCTGCGGCAGCTGCGCTTCCGCGACCGCCAGGTCGTCGTCCTCGACGCCCAGGGCGAGGACGGCGTCGGCGAGTGGAACCTCATCGCGGAGGAGCTGGGAATAACTCCCATCCGCCTCGACCCGACGGCCGCCCTCGACATGGGCATCCGCCTCAACCCCCTCGACCCCTCGATCACCACGACGGGCCAGCTCGCGCTGCTCCGCACGATCATCGAGGTCGCGATGGGCCACGGCCTGGACGAACGCTCCGGCTTCGCCCTGAAGGTCGCGCACGCCTACGTCAACGAGACCATCGTCGACCGCCAACCGGTCCTCACCGACATCGTCGACCAGCTCCGCCACCCCGAGCCGGAGTCCGCGGAGGCGATGAACGTCGCCATAGACGACGTACGGGCCTGGGGCCTGGACGTGGCGCTGGTCCTGGACCGCCTGGTCGACGGTGACCTGCGCGGCATGTTCGACGGCCCGACGACCGTGGGCATCGACCTCGACGCGCCGCTCATCGTCTTCGACCTGTCCCACATCGACCGCAACTCCATCGCCATGCCCATCCTCATGGCGATCGTCGGCGTGTGGCTGGAGCACACCTGGATCCGCCCCGACCGGAAGAAGCGCATCTTCCTGGTCGAGGAGGCCTGGCACATCATCAACAGCCCCTTCGTCGCCCAGCTCTTCCAGCGCCTGCTGAAGTTCGGCCGACGGCTCGGTCTGTCCTTCGTCGCCGTCGTCCACCACCTGTCGGACGTCATCGACGGCGCCGCGGCCAAGGAGGCCGCGGCCATCCTGAAGATGGCGTCCACCAGGACGATCTACGCCCAGAAGGCGGACGAGGCCAGAGCGACGGGCCGTGTCCTCGGCCTGCCCCGCTGGGCGGTGGAGATCATCCCCACCCTCACCCCGGGCATCGCCGTCTGGGACGTCAACGGCAATGTGCAGGTGGTCAAACACCTCATCACCGAGACCGAACGCCCCCTCGTCTTCACCGACCGCGCGATGACCGAGTCCTCCGTCGACCACCTGCTGGACGACGACGCGCTGCACGCCGCCGAACTGGAGGCGGAGGAACGGGCGGCCGCGTTCGTCGAACACCGGCTGAGCGAGGTCGACGGATACGGCTCCTCCGAGTCGACGGTGGCTTGAGCGGCACCATCGATGACCGGGAACGAGCAGGGCAACGGCATGGACGGCGACATGCACGGCGACAGGACACACGGCATGCACGGCGGCGAGCGATGAGACCGGACGACCGGCACCCCCAGCAGGGCGGAGGCGGCATCCCCGACGGGCTGCTCGTCGCCCTCCTCGGCTTCCTGGTGAGCCTGACCCTGCTGGTGTGGACGGCCACCGGCCTGGCCGGCCTCTTCGCCCACGGCGCCTGGCCCGACGGCGTCACCTTCACCCGCACACCCCTGGCCGTACGCAGCCTGGTCTCCGCTCCCCAGGACCTCCCCGGCGCCTGGCCGGACACCCCCGCCGCCCAGCTCTCCGGCTACGGCCTCTTCTGGGGCCTCTTGATCAGCCAGCTCATGGTCCTGCTCGTCCTGGCCGTATTCACGATGGGCACCCTGGCCCGCTGGCGCGCCGTACGCGCCAGGGACAAGGCCACACGGGCCCAGAAGCATGGCGGACCGACGACAGGCGCCCCGCTCCAGCACCCCGGCCCCGCCACCGACCACGTCCAGAGCACGGCCCCCACCTCCGTGGAGCAGGCACCCCCGGCCTCTCCCTCCGTCCCCGAGCCACGTCACAGCGCGCCCCACACGCCCGCCCCTCCGTCCACCCCTGCGGCGGCCGAGGTCGGCGCCGCCCCCACCCCCGCCGGCTCGCCGGCCACGTCCCTCGCGCCCCCGGCCGGCGCGTACGCCACCACCCCCCTGCCGTCCGCAACCGGCGGTACGGCACCCACCGGCACCCACCCGGGAACCGGCGCCGGCACCGGCTGGGCGGACCCCGCCCCCACGGTCGTCCTCGGCCCCGCCGAGTCCCGTCGCCCGGTGGCCGCGCAGGCCGTACGGGACGCCGAAGGACCGGCCCTCGTCGTCACCTCCGACCCCACGCTCTGGTCGGACACCAAGGACGCCCGCGCGAAGCTGGGCCCGGTCCTCCTCTACGACCCCTCACACCGCTGTGACACCCCGGCCCGCCTGCACTGGTCGCCGATCTCCGGCTGCGAGGACAAGCCGACGGCACTGGCGAGGGCCATCGCCCTCCTCGCTCCCGTCCGCCCCACCGCCAGGATCGACCAAGCGGTGGCGGACACCGCGGAGACGCTTCTGCGCAGCTATCTGCACGCCGCCGCCATAGACACCCGCACCATCCGCCACCTGCACCGCTGGGCCCAGGGCAGCAACGTCCAGGAAGCGGTCCGCACCCTGCGGACGAACCCGAAGGCGGCCCCCGGCGCGGCCGGCGAACTGGAGTCGGCGCTCACCTCGCACCCCGAACGCCGCGACATCGCCCAGCAGTTGACGGCCCGCGCCCTCTCGGCCCTCTCCACGGTCAACGTCCGGGAAGCCTGCGCCCCGAACCGAGCCGACTCCCTGGCGCTGGATTCCTTCGTGCACGAGGGGGGAACGCTCTATGTGGTCGGCGACCCCATCGAGGACCCCAAGGCGAACCCCTCGGCGATGCCTCTCCTGACGGCCCTCGCCTCGAGCGTGGTCGAGCGCGGCCGGCGCATGGCCGAACGGTCATCCTCCGGCCGCCTCGACCCACCACTCACCCTGGTCCTGGACGACGTGGCGGCCGTGGCCCCACTCCCCCAGCTCCCGGCCCTCCTGACCGACGGCGCCGACCAGGGCCTCCCGACTCTTGCGCTCCTACGCTCCCGTGAACAGGCCAGATCCCGCTGGCCCAACACCGAACTCCCGCTGCCCTGACAACCGTCAGCGAGCGTCCCCGCCCGCAGCCGAGTCCGTGGCCGAGCCCGAATCCCCGGTCGCACCCCGGGTCGTATCCGCGGCCAAGTCCGGCACCGCGTACCCCGCCACGGACGGCCACCGCACGGTCAGCACCACGGACTCCTCCTCCGCGACCCAGGAGTGGTCCACCCCGCGCCCCCAGACGACGTAGTCGCCCTGCCGCTCCAACACCACGCTACGACCGGGGAAGTCGACCCGGAAACGCCCGCTGATCAGCACCTGAAGGGCGGTCCGTTCCTCACCCCGGACCCACTGGGCGCGCGTGTCGCCCCGCGGATGCACCCCCCACTTGATCTCCACCGCCTCACTCCGCCGCGGATCCCCCTCCGCCTTGAAGTGCCCGAGCAGCCAACCCCGGTCCAGCGCCGCGTCCTTGCCCGCATTGCCCACATACACGCTGTCGTCCATGCCGCCGAAGCTAACACCCGAGCCGCCGCGCCCCACGCCTACGCCGACCGCAGCACGTACTCCAACTCCCGCCCCTCGTCCCCCTCGACGGACACCCCGCTGCCCACGAACCCGACCCGCCGGTAGAAGGCCGCGGCCCGCCCGTTCCCCTCGTTCACGTACAACCGCACCCGCTCGACCCCGGCCTCCCGCGCCCACCTCACCGCGACCGCGAACATCGCCTCGCCCACGCCCTTCCCCCGGTGCCCGTCCCGCAGGAACACGCCCACCAGATGCGCCTGCCGCCGCTCGACGACCTCGCCGAAGAAGTCCCGGGTCCCGGCCTCCTCCACGAGCACGGTCACCGTCCCGACCCACTCGCCGGCCCCGCTCAGCACCACGAACTGCCGCCGCTCCCCCACCCCGTCGGCGGCACCCTCCGCCCGCTCCCGCCAGAACCCGTCCGGCCGGGCCGCGGCCTGCTCGTACGTCTCCAGAAACGCGAGATGAGCCACCGGATCCCGCAGCGCGGCCAGCCTCAGCTCCCGCACCTCACGCCATTCCCCGGCACGGACCGACCGGATCCGGTACCCCTCGGGAACAGCAGGACTCTCAGCACGCGCAGGCAGCTTCATGCGGGCCAAGGTAGTACCTGGGTACTACACCCTTCACCGGATTTCCGGCCCCGGTCGCACGCCCCGGCCCCGCCCACGTACGAGGATGCCCACGTGACGAGCGACGGCACCACACCCGACACCGACGGCGACCGGCGGCCGACGGGCCCCCAGCCCCTCACCCACCACTTCCGCGACGTCACCGAACGAGCGCGGGATCTCGACCGCCGCCGCCCTCTGCTCTGGGACCTGCTCGTCACGGGCTTCTTCGTGACGGCCGCCCTCATCGACTACACGAGCGACGGCTGGCAGAACGTCGCCGAGGACCCCACCCTCCCCGACTGGCTGATCGTCACGCTCTCCCTCGGCTTCACCCTCCCGCTCCTCCGGCGCCGCACCCATCCCTTCGCGGTGCTCCTGACGACGCTGCCGTTCGCCCTCGTCAACACTTGGACCGGCGCCTCCCTCCAGGCCGGGGAACTCTGCCTGCTCACCGTCTTCCACGTCGCCCTGCGCACCCGCCACCGCACCCTGCTCTGGTCCTACGCCCTGGCTCTCCTGCCCTACGTCGTCGGCGGCTTCCGCTACCCGGCCGAACAGGGCCTCAACCAGAACATCGGCCCCGCCGCGACGGCCCTGGCCTTCGCGGCGGTCGCCGGCATCGCCGTGCGCACCCGCAAGGAGTACCTCGCCTCCCTCGTCGAACGCGCCCGTCAGCTCGAAGTCGAACGCGACCAGCAGCTCCGCCTCGCCGCGGCCGCCGAACGCGCCCGCATAGCCCGGGAGATGCACGACATCATCGGCCACAACCTCTCCGTCATCACCGGCCTCGCCGACGGCGGCCGTTACGCCGCGCCGAAGGACCCCGCCCGTGCTACCGAGGCCCTCCACGCCATCTCCACCACCAGCCGCCAGGCCCTCGCGGAACTACGCCGCCTCCTGGACGTCCTGCGCGACGACCCCGAGGACACGTCCGCCCCCAACCCACCGCCCGATCTGACCCCGCAGCCCACCCTCACCGACCTCGACCGCCTCCTCACCGGCGTACGGTCCGCGGGCCTTCCCGTGCACAGCACCGTCCGCGGCGTCCCGGCCCTCTCCCCCGGCCGCCAGCTCACCGTCTACCGCGTCATCCAGGAAGGCCTGACCAACACCCTCAAACACGCGGGCCCCGACGCCACGGCCCACCTCCTCATCTCCTACGCCGAATCCGGCGCCGTCTCCCTGACCCTCACCGACACCTCACGCACCGCCCCCGCCCCGCCCTCCTCGACGAACGGCGGCCGCGGCCTCCCCGGCATGCGCGAGCGAACTGCCCTGTACGGCGGCACACTTGAGGCCGGCCCTCTCCCCCACCCGCGACGCGGCTGGCGAGTCCACCTACACCTCCCGGAGGAATCCCCGCAGTGACGACCGTCCTCATCGCCGACGACCAACCCCTCCAGCGGCTCGGCTTCCGCATGCTTCTGGAGAGCCAGGACGACATGACGGTCGTCGGCGAGGCCCCGGGCGGCAGCGAGGCGGTCCGTATGACGGCCGAGCTGCATCCCGACGTGGTCCTGATGGACGTCCGCATGCCCGGCCTGGACGGCATCGAGGCCACCCGCCGCATCGTCTCGGCAGGCGACCGCACCCGCGTCCTGATCCTCACCACGTTCGACCTCGACGAGTACGCCTACGCCGGTCTCCGCGCGGGCGCCTCGGGCTTCCTCGTGAAGGACGCCCTCCCCGAGGAACTCCTCTCAGGCGTCCGGGCCGTCGCCTCCGGGGACGCGGTGGTGGCCCCCAGCCTGACCCGCCGCCTCCTCGACACCTACGCCCGCCATCTGCCGAAGCCGGAAGAACCCACAGCCCCCGCCCTCGCGGACCCCCGTCTCTCACCCCTGACCGACCGCGAACGGGAGATCCTCACCGTCATCGGCATGGGCTGGACGAACACCGAGATAGCGGCCCGCCTGCATCTCGCGGAATCGACGGTGAAGACCCACGTCGGCCGCGTCCTCGCGAAGACCGGTTCACGGGACCGCATCCAGGCAGTGATCCTGGCGTACGACACGAAATTGGTGGAGCCGTCCTGAAGGAAAGCCACGAAAGCCCCGGAGATATGCCCGTGAATACGCCCGGAAATGCAGAAAGCCCCCGCCGGCAACCCGGCAGGGGCTTTCTCAAATATTGTTCGGCGGCGTCCTACTCTCCCACAGGGTCCCCCCTGCAGTACC
>NZ_JABXWI010000072.1 GCF_014930365.1 Streptomyces caniscabiei
AACCAGCAGTGCACCGAGAACTCCACCCAGGCCAAGGGTGACGAGCCGCTGTCGCACATCCTGTCCGACATCCCGATCCTCTCGGACAACGGCAACGGCAAGGGCGGCGGCAAGTAGCCTCCGCACCCCCTGCACGACGATAAGCCGCCTATTCCGCCAATAGGGGCAATCTACGCAACCGTTGACCGGATGCCCTGTTGATCAGGGCGCAACTCCGCAACGGAGTCCGCTTTCCGAAGGGATCCAACATGAACAAGCTGTGGGCCACCGCGGCTGTTGCTGCTTCCATCGCCGGCCTCGGTGCCGCGACCGCGCCCCAGGCGCTCGCGGACGACGGTGGGACCACATCGTTCAGCGGCAACGGTGCCAGCCAGGCGTTCGGCAACTCGGTGACCAAGGGCGACATGAGCCCGCAGCTCTCGCTGGTCCAGGGCTCGCTCAACAAGCCCTGCATCGGTCTGCCCGCCAAGCTCAACGTCGGGGGCATCGGAGCCCTCGGGATCTCCGCGCTGCAGGACGTCCCGATCCTCTCCGCCCCGCAGAACCAGCAGTGCACCGAGAACTCCACCCAGGCCAAGGGTGACGAGCCGCTGTCGCACATCCTGTCCGACATCCCGATCCTCTCGGACAACGGC
>NZ_JABXWI010000013.1 GCF_014930365.1 Streptomyces caniscabiei
ACGGCAGACTCACGGACGAGCTGGCCTCGGTGGTCGCCGCCGCGCGCAGACGGGCCCTCCGGGACGGGGACCGCCACATCGACACCGCGCATCTGCTGCACACGCTCCTGGAGTCCGACCCCGACGTCCGAGCCGTCTTCGACGGGCCGCAGGTCGCCCGGCTGCTCGGCTATCTGGTGCAGCGCAGCATCGGCTACGGACTGCGCTGGCAGATAGGCGTCGAGGACGCCGGAGTCGTCCCGGGGGTGCCGGGCACGCCCGGCTGGTCGCCGGTGGCGGCCCGCGCGATGAGCCAGGCGTACGACCGTGCCCTGCAGCGGGGTGAACGGTCGGCCCACGGCGTCGATCTGCTCGAAGCGCTGGTCGGGGCCACCGGATCGCGGGCCGTCGAGGTGCTCGGCACGGTGGGTGTCGACGTCGGAGCCGTGGCGCGGCGGGTCGCGCGGACGGGCGAGGGCGCCTGATTTCTTGGTGCCGCGAACCGGGGCCCGGCCTTGAGCCGGGCCCTTTGTCGTGCCCCGTCGCCGTGCCCTGGAGCCGGGCCGGGCCCCTCGGTCCGGCCCGGTCGCCATGTGCCCTGCCGCGCCGCCCTGCGATTCCCACCTGCGGTCCAGCCGGTGAGACAGGTGTCAACGGGGGTGACGCTCCTGTCATCTGCTGTCATCATGTGCCGGTGCATACGTCTCAGGGCAGTCACGGACAACGCGGTCGGGGTGTCGGGCTGGTGCTCGCGCTCGGGTCGGCGCTCGCGTTCGGCGGATCGGGTACGGCGGCCAAGCCGCTCATCGAGGCGGGGCTCGACCCGCTCCATGTGGTGTGGCTGCGTGTCGTGGGCGCCGCCCTGGTGATGCTGCCGCTGGCCGTGCGGCACCGGGATCTGGTGCGGCGGCGGCCCCTGCTGCTCGTGGCTTTCGGGCTCTTCGCGGTGGCCGGTGTGCAGGCTTTCTACTTCGCGTCGATCTCCCGTATCCCCGTCGGAGTCGCCCTCCTCGTCGAGTACCTCGGCCCCGCCATCGTCCTCGGGTGGGTGCGGTTCGTGCAGCGGCGGCCGGTGACGCGCGCCGCCGCGGCCGGGGTCGTTCTCGCGGTCGGCGGTCTCGCCTGTGTCGTCGAGATCTGGTCCGGGCTGAGCTTCGATCCGCTGGGACTGCTGCTCGCGCTCGGCGCCGCCTGCTGTCAGGCCGGGTACTTCGTGCTCTCCGACCAGGGGAGCGAGGCGGGGGCGGAGGCGCCGAACCCGCTCGGTGTCATCGCCTACGGACTGCTGGTGGGCGCCGTGGCGCTCACGGTGGTGACCCGGCCGTGGGGGATGGAGTGGGAGGTGCTCGGCGGTGTCGCGTGGATGAACGGGACGGCCGTACCGGCGTGGCTGCTGCTCGGGTGGGTGGTGCTGATCGCCACGGTCCTCGCCTACGGGACCGGGGTGATGGCCGTGCGGTGGCTGTCTCCGCAGGTGGCGGGGGTGTTGGGCTGCCTGGAGGCGGTGGTGGCGACGGCGCTCGCGTGGGTGCTGCTGGGTGAGCATCTGGGGGTGGCGCAGATCGTCGGCGGGCTGGTGGTGCTGGCCGGGGCGTTCGTCGCGCAACGGTCCGCGCGGGGTGGGAAGCCGCGGGGTGAGGGGGCGTCGCGGAAGGTGGCGTCCGGCGTGGAAGGGGTGGAGGCCGAGTTGTCGGTGGGGCGGGGGTGACCGGGGCGTCGGGGCTTGCGGTGTGCGGGATCGGCGCGCGGGTGGGGGTGTTGTGGTCGCTTCGGAGCCCGGGGAGTGCGGTGGTCGAGCGGCCGCGGGTCGAGTTTGGTTGATCGCGCAGTTCCCCGCGCCCCTTTGGGGCGCGGGGCCGTCGTCGGCTACAGGGTCCTGAGGTAGTCGGGGAGTTCCGTGCCGGGGGCCAGGTCGGGGTCCGGGATCGGGGGCTCGTAGCCCTTGCGGAGGGGGACGACGCCGGCCCAGTGGGGGAGCGTGAGGTCCTCGGGCTCGTCGTTGACGCCGCCGGTGCGGGTCTTGGCCGAGACCTCCTCCAGGGCGAGGCGGATCACGGCCGTGGCCGCGAACTCCTTGCCGTTGGCGGGCCGGCAGTCCCGCGAGCGGCCCGGTACGGCATGGTCGACCAGGGCGTCCAGGGCGATCCGCCGCTCCTCCGGGTCGTTCACCTGGTGCGCGGTGCCGTGCACCACCACCGAGCGGTAGTTGATCGAGTGGTGGAAGCCGGAGCGGGCCAGGATGAGCGCGTCCACATGGGTGACCGTCAGGCACACCGGGAGGCCCGGGTCGGCCTGGCCCGTCATCCGCAGCGGGCGCGAGCCCGTCGAACCGTGCACATAGAGCGTCTCGCCGACCCGGGCGTAGAGCGTCGGCAGCACCACCGGGGCGCCGTCACGGACGAAGCCGAGATGGCAGACGTACCCCTCGTCGAGTATCGAGTGCACCAGTTCCCTGTCGTACGAGGCCTTGTGGGCGGCCCGGGTGGGGACGGTGCGCTCGGTGGGGGTGTAGGCGGCGGGCGGCGGTGTCGTCGGTGCGGGTGTCGTCGGCCGGGTCCCCGTCATTGCGCTCTCCATTGCACTAGTGCATAATCTGCTTTGTGCTAGGAGAATACATGATCACTGGTCGGCGCGCAGTCGAGATCGCGGCCAGCGTCGAGCAGGCGGTGGGGGCGGGTGCGCTGGAGCCCGGTCAACTGCTGCCGCCCATGCGGGAGTTGGCCGAGCGGCTCGGGGTGAATCCGAACACCGTCGCGGCCGCCTACCGCACGCTGCGCGAGCGCGGGGTCATCGAGACCGCCGGACGCCGGGGGAGCCGCGTACGGGCCCGGCCCGCGACGACGGGGCGGGAGTACATCCGGGTGGAGGTGCCCGAGGGGGTGAGGGACCTCGCCGACGGCAACCCCGACCCCGCGCTGCTGCCGCGTCTGGCGGAGGTGTTCGCGGCCGCCGCCGAGCAGGGCGACCGTGAACCGGTCCTCTACGGCGTGGGTGCCGTGGAGCCCGAGTTGGCGCGGATCGCGCGGGCCGACCTGGACGCCGACGGCGTGCCGGACGGGCCGGTCGCCGTCACCTCGGGGTCGCTCGACGCCATCGAGCGGGTCCTGGCCGTCCATCTCAAGCCGGGGGATGCCGTCGCCGTCGAGGACCCGGGGTGGGGGAGCGTGCTCGACCTGGTCCCGGCGCTCGGGCTGCGGGTCGTCCCGGTCGGCGTCGACGACGAGGGGCCGCTCCCCGACGACGTACGCACGGCGCTGGAGGGCGGCGCGCGGGCCCTGATCGTCACCGACCGGGCGCAGAACCCGACCGGCGCGGCCCTGAGCGCCGCACGCGCGCGAGCCCTGCGGTCCGTGCTGCGGGAACACCCGGAGACCCTGCTCATCGAGGACGACCACGGCTACCGGATCGTCGACCAGCCCCTGCACCCGCTCGCCGGGGGCACCCGCAGCTGGGCCTTCGTGCGGTCGGTCGCCAAGGCGTACGGCCCCGACCTGCGGCTCGCGGTGCTGACCGGCGACGCGGCCACCGTCGACCGGGTGGTGGGCCGGCAGCGGCTGGGGCCGGGGTGGGTGAGCCTGCTGGTGCAGCGGGCCGTCGCCCGGCTGTGGTCCGGCGGCGCGGTGGACGCCGTGGGCGTGGCGGCGGCGTACGGGCGGCGACGCGACGCGCTGATCGGCGCTCTCGCGCGGCGCGGGGTCGAGGCGCGCGGGGTCAGCGGGATGAACGTGTGGATCCGGGTGCCGGACGAGACCGGCGCGGTGGCCCGGCTGCTGCACGCCGGCTGGGCCGTCGCGCCCGGCGCGCGTTTCCGGATGAGCGCCCCGCAGGGGATCCGGGTCACCGTCTCCACCCTCTCCGAGGAGGACATCGGGAGGGTGGCGGACGCGGTGGCCTCGGCGATCGGGCCGGGGGTGAAGGCGGGAGCGGGGGCGGGGTACATGTGACTCGGCGCCCCGTTCTGTCAGGTGCGCGGCCTCACCTGCGTCAGGGCCGCGCCGGCCAGGACGATCGCCGCGCCGACCGGGGTCGACCAGGTCAGGGACTCGCCGAGGAGGGCGACGCCGGCGGCCGTGGCGATGACCGGGATGAAGTAGGTGACCATCTGGGCCGTCGTCGGGCCGACCTCGGAGACGAGGCCGTACTGGACGAGCATCGCGACCCCGGTGCCCAGCGTGCCCAGCGCGACGACCGCCAGCAGGGGCAGCATCGGGAAGCTGGTCGGCAGGCTCGTGAACAGCGGTGTCACGACGGCCAGTTGGGCGGTGGCGAGTAGCAGTTGGGCCCCGGTGAGGGAGAGGTGCGACGCGGTGGTGCCGGCCAGGGTGCGGCGGACGTAGATCCAGCCGACGGGATAGCTGAGGGAGGCCAGCAGGGCCATCGTCGTGCCGGTGGCGTCAAGGCCGTGGAAGCCCTGCCAGGCGCCGAGCACGGTGAGGACGCCGAGGAAGCCGAGACCGAGGCCGGCGACCCGCACCCGGGTGGGGCGGTCCTCGGAGAGCGCGACCAGGGAGAGGGCCATGCCCCACAGGGGTGAGGTCGCGTTGCAGATGCCGGCCAGTGTGGACGGGACGGTCAGCTCCGCGTAGGCGAACAGGGAGAACGGCAGGGCGTTCAGGAAAAAGGCGGCCACGGTCAGGTGTGCCCAGGTGCGGGTGGCTCGGGGGAGCCGCTCCCGCCTGACCGCCATCGCCGCCGCCAGGACCAGCGTGCCGAACAGCAGCCGCCCGAAGGTGACCTGGAAGGGCGCGTACGCCTGTGTGCCCACCTTGATCAGCAGGAAGCTGAAGCCCCAGACGAGGGAGAGGAAGGCGAAGCGCAGCCGCCAGTCGACGGCTGCGCGCGAGCGGTCGGGGGCGCGACCGGGGGCTCGGGTGGGCGTGGCGGTGGTCATGCGCACCACGATGGCGTTCGGTGATCTCGTAGCACAAGCGAGAATTGGTGAGCTGATTCTCGTAGCATTGCTTACATGTTGAACCTGGAGCGCCTGCGCACCCTGGACGCCCTCGCCCGGCACGGCTCGGTCAGCGGAGCGGCCGAGGGGCTGCATGTCACCACCTCGGCCGTCTCGCAGCAGATGGCCAAGCTGGAACGGGAGGTGGGGCAGCGGCTCCTCGCCAGGAACGGGAGGGGTGTGCGGCTCACCGACGCGGGGCGGCTGCTCGCCGAGCACGCGGCGCGCATCCTGTCGCAGGTCGAGCTGGCGCAGTCGGCGCTGGAGGCGCAGCGGGGGCAGGTGGTCGGCGAACTCCGGCTGGCCGCGTTCCCGACGGCCGTCCGGGGGCTGTTTCCCGCCGTCTTCCGGGCGCTGCGCGAGGAGCATCCCGCGCTGCGCGTGCGGTCGCGGGAACTGGAACCCGAACTCGCCGTCAACGCGGTGATCCGGGGCGATGTCGACCTGGCCGTCGTCCTCGACTGGTACAACAAGCCGCTGCCCGTGCCCGAGGGGCTGGCCAGGGCCGCGATCCTCGACGACCCGGTGGAGGTGGCGCTGCACGAGGACCATCCGCTCGTCGGCCGGGACGAGATCGATCTGCGGGAGCTGGCCCAGGAGGCGTGGGTCGCCTGGCCCGAGGGCGAGTTCTGCCACGAATGGCTGCTCTACACGCTGCGGGCCAACGGCATCGAGCCCCACATCGCCCACCGCGCCGGTGAACACCACACCCAACTCGCGCTGGTCGCCGCAGGGTTGGGCGTCTGCATCGCGCCCCGGCTCGGTCGTGACCCGATGCCCGCCGGGGTGCGGACCGTGCCGGTGCGTCATCGGGTGCACCGCAGCGTCTACGCGGTGTGGCGCTCGGACGCCGACCGGCGGCCGTCCATCAGGGCGGCGGTGGAGGCCCTGCGGGTGGCGGGGGGCGCGTGCGGGGGCGACTGACGGGTCGAGGGGAGGAGTGAGTGCGGGGCCGGACCCGCCGGGCGGATCGCCTCACGGTGAGCCCAGTTTGCGGAAGTCCCAGGACGCGACGGCGTCCGGTGTCAGGCGCAGCCAGGCGTGCCTGCCGTCGTGGGGCATCTCGTCGATGCCGAAGTTCTTGCGGGCGAACAGCCGCTCCACCTCGACGAGTTCGGGAACCGGCTCGCCCGTACGCGGTGCCTCGCCGACGAACTCGACGGTGCCGGACAGTTCGACGCCGCGCAGGTCGCCGTACTCCTCGCCCGCGTCGACCACGACGGCCACGCGCGGATCTCGGCGCAGCGCGGACCAGCGTCTGCTGCGGGTGATCGAGTAGAGCCAGAGCGAGGTGCCGTCCCAGACGAACCACAGCGGGCTGACGTGCGGGGCGCCGTCGGGCGCGACCGTCGCCACCCGGCAGGTCCGCTGTGTGCTCAGGAACTCGTCCCGCTCGGCGGGTTCCATCATGATCTTCCGGCCCCGGCGCTGGGTGGCGGTCATGGAGTCCTCTCTTCTGACGTGGCGTCAGAAGAGCATCGGTCGTCTTCCGTCCATGTGCAAGGGGCGTTACGCTCCACCGCCCGAGCGCCGGCGACAGGGGGAACACCGTGCCCGCGTACGCGAGTGAGCCGAAGCGGCGGCGGGAGCTGGACGGGCTTCTCGATCCCGCCACGACCGTCCTGCTCACCGTCGAATGCCAGCAGGGCGTCGTCGGGCCGGACGGGGCCCTGCCCGAACTCGCCCGGGAGGCCAGGTCGTCGGGGGCGCTCGACCGTGTCGCCCGGCTGGTCGCGGCGGCCCACGGGTGCGGAGCGCAGGTCCTGCACGCCGTCGCCGAGCGGCGGCCCGACGGGCGGGGCGCCAACCGCAACGCCCGGCTGTTCCGCGCGGCCGAACGGCTGCCCGTACGGCAGTTGACGGGGACGGCGGCCGTACGGGTCGCGCCGCCCATCGAGGTGGCCGAGGAGGATCTGATCGTCCGGCGGTTGCACGGGCTGTCGCCGTTGGCCGGCACGGACGTGGACGCGCTGCTGCGGAACCTGGGCTGCCGCACCCTGGTCGTCGCCGGTGTCTCGGCCAACGTGGCCGTGCCGAACGCGGTGTTCGACGCGGTCAATCTCGGCTACACGGTGGTCGTGCCCGGTGACGCCATCGCGGGGGTGCCTGCCGACTACACCCCCGCGATGATCCGCCACACCCTCGCGCTGGTCGCCACGGTCGCGACCACGGACGAGGTGGTGGCCTGCTTCGAGCGGTCCGTGGGCCGGCCCGCCGAGGTCTAGCGCAGGCTAGGCGAGCGTGATCGAGTCACCGGACACGGTGACCTCCTTGGCGGGCAGCGCCTTCGTCGCAGGTCCGCTCTTCACGCTGCCGTCCGCGATCGAGAAGTTGCTGTTGTGGCAGGGGCAGTTGATCACGCCGTCGGCGATCGACTTCACCGCGCAGCCCTGGTGGGTGCAGACGGAGGAGAACGCCTTGAAGGTGCCCGCCTCGGGCTGGGTGACGACGACGCCCTCGCTCTCGAAGATCTTGCCGCCGCCCTCGGGGATGTCCGAGGTCTTGGCGATCGCCTTGCCGCCCGCGCCGCCCGTGCTGCCGCCGGTCGTGTCACCGCCGGTGCTGCCACCGGTGCTGCCGCCGGTCGTGTCGCCGGCCCCGGCGCCGGACGACGTGGAGGTCGACGCGTCGTCGTCCGATCCGCACGCGGTCAGCGCGACGGCGAGGCCCGCCACGCCGGCGGCCGCCATGACGGTGCGACGGCCCGGGATCGAAGCGGGTTTGGTCGTTTCGCTGGTCATGCTGACGGTTCCTTCCGAGATGGCTTTGCACTTTCGCCCATGGATACGGCGAACCTGTCCTTGAACGTTCAGACAGGTGCACATCTTTGCCTGTCCGGGATCACGACAGTGTCAAAACCAGCTGTCCGAAAGCTGTCGGTCGGCGATCGGCGATCGGCGACCGACAGCGGAAGGACCGCGCCGTGCGGCTCAGGCCGTGGCCTCTGCCGTCGCGTCCGCTGAGGTCGCCCTGGCCGTCAGGGTCGGCTGTGCCGGCTGGGTCGTGCGGCGGCGGCGGACCGGCATGCCCACGGTCGGGTGGGCCACCGCCCAGGCCGCGCCCTTGCAGATGATCTCCTTGTAGACGGCGGCGATGCGGCCCGTGAGGGCCTTGGGCAGGGCCTGGTCGTCCGCGGTCACGAACTGGATCAGGCCCTCCTTGCGGCCGAGCGAGATGCACTGCTGGTAGTAGCGGGCCTCGATCTTCGGGAGCTTGCCGCCGGTCAGGCGGGCCGCGATGGCGTCGGCGGCCTGCCACGCGGTGGGCACCCCGGATGCGCACGACATCCGCAGCGGCTTGTCGCCGGGACCCGCCACGAGGGCCGCGTCACCGACGGCGTACACCTCGGGGTGCGAGACCGAGCGCATGGTCCCGTCGACCACGATCTGGCCGGTGCCGGAGACCTCCAGGGTGCTCGCCTCGGCGATCGGGTGGACGGCGAAACCGGTGGCCCACACGGTGACCGCGGCCGGGACGGGCGTGCCGTCGGTCAGGACGCGGTCGGCCTCGACGGCCGTGACGGCGGTGTGCTCGTGCACGGTGATGCCGAGCCCCGCGCAGACCTTCCGCAGATGGGCCCGGCCCTTGTCGGAGAGCCAGTCGCCGAATCCGCCGCGGGCTACGAGGGCGACGTCCAGGTCCGGGCGGGTCTCGGCGATCTCGGTCGCGGCCTCCAGGCCGGTGAGTCCGCCGCCGACGATCACCACGGGCTGCCCCGCGTCCAGCCGGGCCAGCCGCTCGCGCAGCCGGAGCGCTCCGGCGCGGCCGGCGATCTCGTGGGCGTGCTCGGCGGTGCCGGGGACGCCCTGGGGGTTCCAGCCGCTGCCGAGGGCGTAGACGAGGGTGTCGTACGCCAGTTCCTGCTGTCCGGCGCCGTGGGCGGTCACGGTGACGGTCCTGCGGTCGGCGTCGACACCGGCGACCTCGGCGAGCTTCACCTCGACGCCGGTGCCCGCGAACATCTCGTCGAAGGGGCGGGACCTGAGCTCCTGGCCGACCGCCAGCTGGTGCATCCGGACGCGCTCGATGAAGTCGGATTCGGCGTTGACGAGGGTGATGGCGACGTCTGCGCGGTGCAGCCGCTTGGCGAGACGGCCGGCGACGCCGGCTCCGGTGTAGCCGGCTCCGAGGACGACGATGCGGTGCTGCATTTTCTGCTCCTGTCTGCGCGGGTCCGAGGCTTGCCTTGCTCGGTCTCGCCCCTTGAACCGGGCAGCCCGCGGTTTCCTGACAGGAATGGAATGTGAAGCAGGTCACACCTTCGGTGGAAGGTGTGACCCGGGGCGTCGAAGGGTGGCACAAGGCCTTCGGAAAGCCTGTGCAGGCGTTCGTCAGAAGGCGTGGAACAGGGGTTCCCCGTGCTCGGTCGCCGCCCACACCTCGGTCGCGCGCTCCAGCTTGTCGGGGTTGACCTGGCTGCGGAACGCGACGATGCCGTCCGCGCCGATCTCCAGGCAGATGACCCCGACGACCCGGCCTTCGACGACCGCCAGGACCGCGGGGCCGCCGTTGGCCGTCGAGATGTAGATCGCGGGTGATCCGCCCACCAGGGACCGCTTGACCGGGGCCGGCTTGAACAGGCCCCGCATGAACTTCGCGACCGCGAGAGCGCCCTCGAACGCCTTGGCGCGGGCCGGGACCTTGCCGCCGCCGTCGCCGACCGCGATGGCGTCCGAGGTGAGCAGCCTGACCAGCGGCTCGGTCTTCCCGCTGGTGGCCGCCGCGAGGAACTCCTCGACGATCCGCCGGGCCGCCGCCTCGTCGATCTCCGTACGGGCCTTCCCCGCCGCCACGTGCTTCTTCGCGCGGTGGAAGATCTGCTGGCTGGCGGCCTCGCTGATGTCGAGGATCTCGGCGATCTCCCGGTGCGGGTAGTCGAAGGCCTCCTTCAGCACGTACACCGCCCGCTCGTTGGGGCTGAGGCGCTCCAGCAGGGTGAGGACCGCGTACGAGACGGATTCGCGCTGTTCGGCGGTGTCGGCCGGGCCGAGCATCCGGTCGCCCTCGAGCAGCGGCTCGGGCAGCCACTGGCCCACGTAGGTCTCCCGGCGGGCGCGGGCGGAGGTGAGCTGGTTGAGGCACAGGTTGGTGAGCACCTTCGTCAGCCAGGCCTCGGGCACCTCGATCCGGTCGACATCGGCCGCCTGCCAGCGCAGGAAGGTCTCCTGCACGGCGTCCTCCGCCTCGCCCGCCGAGCCGAGGAGGCGATACGCGATCGCCTCCAGACGGGGCCTCGTCGCCTCGAACCGGTCCACGTCGTGCATCGTCAGCGCCATGTCCCGGATCCTAGTGCCGCGTCAGGCAACGTTTGCCCGTCAAGGAGCGGCGTCCGGTGCGTGCTCTCGGTGTGTCGGCCGAAAGCCCTCGTACTGGATGTACTTGGGTTTTCGGCCGGTGCGGCGAGAGGGCGTGCCGGGCGTCGCGACGGGGCGAACGTTGCCTGCCGCGGCACTAGTGCGCGGAGGAGATCCCTGATCACCCTTGGTTACTATGCTCCCTTCATGCCGGAGGCGGGCAGCTCGGTTCGAGCGTGGATCGCGAGGTCGAAGAGATGGGTGGCCGGGGAACGTGCTGAAAGAGGTCGCCGCGACCCGCTACATCACCCCGCTGCGGGAGGGCGGATCGCTGCCCGGTCTCGTCGAGGGCCACGACGGCGGGACGTACGTCCTGAAGTTCACCGGCGCGGGGCAGGGGCGCAAGACCCTGGTCGCGGAGGTGGTCTGCGGTGAGTTGGCGCGACGGCTCGGGCTGCGCGTGCCCGGTCTCGTGACCCTCGGCCTCGACCCCGTCCTCGGCCTCGGCGAACCCGACGAGCAGGTGCAGGAGCTGATCAAGTCCAGCGGCGGCACCAACCTGGGCATGGACTTCCTGACCCGGGCGATCGGCTTCGACCCGCTGGCCTTCGGGGTCGGCCCCGAGGAGGCCGGGCGGATCGTCTGGTTCGACGCGCTGATCAACAACGTCGACCGCTCCTGGCGCAACCCCAACCTGCTGATGTGGCACGGCGAGCTGTGGCTCATCGACCACGGCGCCACCATGATCTGGCACCACCACTGGCCCGGCGCCCGCGCCTCCGCCGCCAAGCCGTACGACGCCGCCGACCACGCCCTCGCCCGCTTCGGCCCCGATGTCGCGGCGGCCGCCGCCGAACTCGCGCCTCTGGTCACCGAGGACCTGCTCGCCGAGGTGACCGCCGAGATCCCGGACGTCTGGCTGACGGGCGAGCCCGGCTTCGAGACGCCGGACGCGCTGCGGCGGGCGTACGCGGAACCCTTGCTCGCCCGTGCCGCCGGCATCCACGAACGTATCGAGGGGATCAAGTGAGCGACCGCTTCCTGGGGACCGGCGCGACGGGGCAGGACGTCTACGAGTACGCGCTGCTGCGGATCGTGCCCCGCGTCGAGCGCGGTGAGTGCTTCAACGCGGGCGTCCTCGTCTACAGCCGCTCCCGGGCCCTGGTGGCGGCCCGCACCCACCTCGACGAGACCAAGCTGCTCGCCCTCGACCCGGGGGCGGACGTGGCGGGCGTACGCGCCGCGCTGCGCGCCGTGGAGGGGGTGTGCGCCGGGGGAGAGGCCGCCGGGCAGGCCGCGCGCGACGACGCCGGACGGCGGTTCCGGTGGCTCGTCGCGCCCCGGTCCACGGTCGTCCAGGCGGGACCCGTGCACACTGGGCTCACCGCGGATCCGGCGGCGGAGGCCGAGCGGCTGCTCGCCCTGCTGGTGAAGTGACCCGCCGACACGAGGCGACCCACCGACGTAAGGCATCACACCTGGTGGAACGTTGACACCGGGTGCCAGGACTTCTAGCGTCACCTGTGCTGAAGGTACTAAGCGGTCGCTCACCATCAGGGGAGCACCGCAGGAGCCGCATCCCAAGGGCGAGGAGAACCAGCAATGTCCACCACTGAGCAGCGTGTCGCCGTGGTCACGGGTGGCGCGCGCGGCATCGGCGCCGCGACCGCCGTACGACTGGCCGCCGAGGGGCGGGCCGTCGCGGTGATCGACCTCGACGAGGCCGCCTGCAAGGACACCGTGGAGAAGATCACCGCCGCTGGCGGCAGGGCGCTCGCGGTCGGCTGTGACGTCTCCGACGAGGCCCAGGTCGAGGCCGCCGTCACCCGGATCGCCGAGGAGCTGGGCGCCCCGACGATCCTGGTGAACAACGCGGGCGTGCTCCGCGACAACCTGCTGTTCAAGATGGGCGCGTCCGACTGGGACACGGTCATGAACGTGCACCTGCGTGGCGCCTTCCTGATGGCCAAGGCGGTGCAGAAGTACATGGTCGAGGCCAAGTTCGGCCGGATCGTGAACCTCTCCTCGTCGTCCGCCCTCGGCAACCGGGGCCAGGCCAACTACTCCGCCGCCAAGGCCGGTCTGCAGGGCTTCACCAAGACCCTGGCCATCGAGCTGGGCAAGTTCGGCGTCACCGCCAACGCGGTCGCCCCCGGCTTCATCGTCACCGACATGACCGCCGCCACCGCCGCCCGCGTCGGCATGGGCTTCGAGGACTTCCAGGCCGCAGCGGCCACCCAGATCCCCGTGCAGCGCGTGGGCCGCCCGGAGGACATCGCCGGAGCCATCGCCTACTTCACGGGCGAGGACGCCGGATTCGTCTCCGGCCAGGTGCTGTACGTCGCCGGCGGACCGCTCAACTAAGGGATCCAGAACATGACTTCGGTGGAACTCCCCGAGCTTTCGGGCAAGGTCGCGCTCATCACCGGCGCCAGCCGCGGCATCGGCTACGGCATCGCCGAGGCCCTCGTCGCACGCGGCGACCGGGTCTGCATCACCGGCCGCAACGAGGACGCGCTCAAGGAGGCCGTCGAGCAGCTCGGCGCCGACCGCGTCATCGGCGTCGCCGGCAAGGCCCACGACGAGGCCCACCAGGCCCTCGCCGTCGAGCGCACGATGGAGGCCTTCGGCCGCGTCGACTACCTGGTCAACAACGCCGGTACGAACCCGGTGTTCGGCCCGATCGCCGACCTCGACCTGAACGTGGCCCGCAAGGTGTTCGAGACCAATGTCGTCTCCGCGCTCGGCTTCGCGCAGAGGACCTGGCACGCCTGGCAGAAGGACAACGGCGGCGCCATCGTCAACATCGCCTCCGTCGCCGGTGTCTCCGCGTCGCCGTTCATCGGCGCGTACGGCATCAGCAAGGCCGCCATGATCAACCTGACCGTCCAGCTGGCGCACGAGTACGCGCCCAAGGTGCGGGCCAACGCGATCGCGCCCGCCGTGGTGAAGACCAAGTTCGCCCAGGCCCTCTACGAGGGCCGGGAGGCCGAGGCGGCCGCGGCCTACCCGCTCGGTCGGCTCGGTGTGCCCTCCGACATCGGGGGCGCCGCCGCCTTCCTCACCTCCGAGCAGTCCGACTGGATCACCGGCCAGACCCTCGTGGTCGACGGCGGCATCTTCCTCAACGCCGGGGTGGGCTGACAGAGTACGGACGGGCGCCGGTCCCGATTCACCGAACATCTCCGGCGCCCGTCCGCACCCCTCACGGGGCCTCGACAAAGCCGTCACACGCGGACCGACCAAGGGCTCCACCGGCCGGGCGGGACCGGCTCGGGGGCCTGCGGTATCGTTCGGCCACTCTTGGTACGGCATTTCGAGGAGCATGCACGTGTTCAACCGGAACCGATACTTGCCGCCACTCGCGGTGATCGCGTCCATATCCGTGGTGACCGGGTGCGGTGTGTTCTCCTCGGACGCCTCCGACGAGGCGGACCCCATCATCGTGGGGACCACCAGTACGCCGAGCACCCTGGACCCGGCCGCCGCCTGGGACAGCTCCTGGGAGCTGATGCGCAACGTCTTCCAGCCCCTGCTCGGCTACTCGCCCGGCGGGTCCGAGCCCGAGCCGGACGCCGCCGAGAACTGCGAGTTCACGGACAGCTCCAGCACGGTCTACAGCTGCACGCTGCGCGAGGGACTGAAGTTCTCCAACGGGCACGCGCTGGACGCCAGGGCCGTCAAGTACTCGTTCGACCGCATCAAGAAGATCAACGTCAACGGCGGCCCCGCCGGTCTGCTGACCACCCTCTCCCGGGTGCAGACGAAGGGCGACCGCGAGGTCGTCTTCCACCTCAGCCAGCCCGACGCGACCTTCCCCCTGGTGCTCACCACGCCCGCGATGTCGATCGTGGACCCCGCGGAGTACCCCGCGGACAAGCTCCGCGAGGGCACGGACATCGTCGGCTCCGGGCCCTACAACCTCGCCTCCTACGAGGACGGCAAGACGGCCGAGCTGGTCCGCAACGACAACTACAAGGGCATCGCGGACCTCAAGAACTCCGGCGTCACCATCCAGTACTTCCAGCAGTCGGACGAGATGGTCAAGGCGCTCAAGGACAAGGACATCTCGGTCATCTACCGGGGTCTCGGCGCCTCGGACATCGTGGACATCCAGACCAACCACGACCAGGAGGGGCTCCAGATCGTGGAGAACCCCACCACCGAGATCAGCTACCTGGTGTTCAACCCCAAGGACCCCTGGACGAAGAACCCCGCGGTCCGCAAGGCGGTCGCCCAGGTCCTCGACCGGCCGGCGCTCGCGCACAACATCTACAAGGACACCGTCGAGCCGCTGTACTCCATGATCCCCAGGGGTCTGGTGGGCCACACGACGGGCTTCTTCGACGACTACGGCAACCCCAGCGCGACCAAGGCGAAGTCCATCCTGGCCGAGGCGGGCATCACCGAAACGGTTCCTCTTGAGCTCTGGTACACCACCGACCGCTACGGCTCCCAGACCAAGCCGGCCTTCGAGGAGCTCAAGCGGCAGCTGGAGGCGTCCGGACTCTTCGAGGTCACGCTGAAGAGCCGCCCCTGGAAGACCTACTCCGAGGGCTACCAGAACGGCGAGTACCCGGTCTTCGGACGTGGCTGGAACCCCGACTTCAACGACGCCGACAACTTCATCGCCCCCTTCGTGGGCGAGCAGAACGCGCTCGGCACCCCGTACAAGTCCCCCGAGATCACGGACAAGCTGCTCCCGGAGTCCCGCGCCGAGAGCGACCGCGGGGCCGTCTCCGAGGAGTTCGAGGAGGCCCAGCAGATCCTCGTGGACGACGCCCGCCTGATCCCGCTGTGGCAGGGCAAGGCGTACACGGCCGCCAACGAGGAGATCGCCGGCCTGGAGAACGTCATCGACCCCGCGACGATGATGACCATGTGGCAGCTGTCCTGGAAGACCAGCTGGTAGTTCCGGTGGGATCCAGGGTGCCGGGTCACGATGTCAGTGGGCGCCTGTAGGTTCTGTGCTCTGACGGCGGCCGTGCCTCGCGCGGCTGCCCATGGCCGCGTCTTCCGCGGCCGTGAAGTGAGCGCACACCGGAGGAAGTTGACGTGACCGACATCGCCATGCTGCCCGAGTCCTGGCGCGGGGTCCTGGGGGACGAGCTGCAGCAGCCCTACTTCAAGGAACTCACCGAGTTCGTCGAGGAGGAGCGCGCCAAGGGTCCCGTCTACCCTCCCCGTGAGCAGGTCTTCGCCGCGCTCGACGCCACCCCGTACGAGAGCGTGAAGGTGCTGGTCCTCGGCCAGGACCCGTACCACGGCGAGGGCCAGGGCCACGGGCTGTGCTTCTCCGTGCGGCCCGGCGTGAAGACCCCGCCCTCGCTGCGGAACATCTACAAGGAGATGCAGGCCGAGCTGGGCACCCCGATCCCGGACAACGGCTATCTGATGCCGTGGGCCCAGCAGGGCGTGCTGCTGCTCAACGCGGTCCTCACCGTCCGCGCCGGCGAGGCCAACTCGCACAAGGGCAAGGGCTGGGAGAAGTTCACCGACGCGGTGATCCGCGCGGTGGCCGACCGGCCCGATCCGGCGGTCTTCGTGCTGTGGGGCAACTACGCGCAGAAGAAGCTCCCGCTGATCGACGAGGAGCGCCACGCGGTGGTGAAGGGCGCGCACCCCTCGCCGCTGTCGGCCAAGAAGTTCTTCGGCTCCCAGCCGTTCACGCAGATCAACGAGGCTGTCGCCCGGCAGGGCCACGAGCCGATCGACTGGACGATCCCCGACCTGGGCTGACGGCCCGCTGGCTCCGGCCGTACGGAGCCGCCTGACCCGGATTGCCGGTGCCTGCCGTTAGCGTCGGGGGTTACAGACGGGTCAGGGGGCCGACGAGTGCGGAGGACGCGGTGGTGGAGCGACAGGAGCGGACGGCGCCGGACGCCGTGCTGACCCGGATCGGGCAGGCGGTCATGCTGCACCACGGGGGTGACCGCGAGGAGGCCCGGGACCGTCTGCTGCGGCTGTGGGCGGAGATCGGGGAGGACGGCGCCCCGCTCCACCGCTGCACCCTGGCGCACTACATGGCCGACACCCAGGACGACCCGGACACCGAACTGGCCTGGGACCTCAGGGCGCTGTCGGCGGCCGACGAACTCAGCGACGGCCGTCCGGCGGCGGACCGGGACGAGCTGGCGGTGCGGGCCTTCTACCCCTCCCTCCACCTCAACCTCGCCGCCGACTACGCCAGGCTGGGCCGCCACGACGCGGCCCGCAGTCATCTGCGGCTGGCCCGGGGAGCGCTGGCCACGCTCACGGACGACGGCCACGGCGACGGCGTCCGCACCGCCCTGGCCCGCCTGGAGGCCCGGCTCGACGAGACGGGCCCCGGCGGGGACGGGAGACCGGGACCGCCGCGGCAGCGGCCCTAGGGCCCATCTGATGGATCTCCGCGGCGTCGCGACGCCCGGCACGCACGCTCGCCGCACGCCGCGAAGGGCCAGGTGGCTCCGCCACAAGACCCTCCACGCCGCACGCCGAGCGCACGCACCGAACGCCGCTCCTTCTCCCACGGAGATCCATCAGAAGGGCCCTAGGCCGGGAGACACAGGGAGTGGGGCGGCTCGCGCGGTGTGGCCGCCGGGGGTCAACGGCCGTAGACGTCCTTGCAGATGGCCGCCTGGGGGGTGTCCTTGCCCCAGCCGCCGTAGCGGTGGCCGAGTGCGCAGACGTCGGAGTTCTTCGGCGGGGGCGTCGGGACGGTCCTGGGGAGGGGCGGGATCTCGACGTGCGGGCGGCGGGACCCGGGAGGGGGGCCCGGCCGCTCGCGCGGTGCCGTGCGCGCGTCGCGGGGTGGCGGGGGCGCGGCGGGCGTGGGGGCGGCGCCGGCGGGGGGCGGTGGAGCGGACGTGGCGCGCTTCGGCTCCGGCGGCGCGCTCGGGGTGGGTTCCCGGGGCGGGCCGACCAGTTCCAGGGCCTCGCGGGCCGGGGCCTCCACGATCTGGGTCTCGGTGATGCCCTCCGGGCGGGGCTCGGTCGGCCGGGACGGGACGGGTGACGTCGGCGGCGGGGGCGGGTCATGCGCGGTCACGCAGCCGGTGAGAGCCGAGACGGCCACGGTGACCAGGAGCGTTGCGGTGGTGGTCGGTCGATGCACGCGCGCAACTCTGCTGTGTCCGTGCGGCTTTGGGGAGAGGACGGACGCATGATGCCCCCACACGGGTGACGCCCGCGGCCCCCCGACGACGCCCCCCGCCCCGCTCAGTACCCGGTGGTCCCGTCGATGCGCTCCCGCAGCAGGTCCGCGTGACCGTTGTGGCGCGCGTACTCCTCGATCATGTGGGTGTAGAGCCACCGCAGGTTCGGCGGCTCGCCCGACCGCCGGTGCATGGCCTTGGCGACGTCGTCCAGGGCGAAGCCCCCGGCGTTGCGGCGGGCGATCGCGATCTCCGCCTGCCAGGTGCCGTACGCCTCCTCCCAGGTGTCGGCCTCGGTCGGATGGAACTCCCCGTCCGGGTCCGCCTCGCTGAAGTAGATCGGCCTCTGGTCGTCGTCCACGAGCACCTTGCGGAACCAGATGCGCTCGACCTCCGCCATGTGCCGTACGAGACCGAGGAGGGAGAGCTGCGAGGGCGGCACCGAGGCGGTCCGCAACTGCGCGTCGTCCAGGCCCTCGCACTTGAGCGCGAGCGTCTCCCGGTGGTAGTCGAGCCAGCCTTCCAGCATGGTGCGTTCGTCGGCGGTCACGGAGGGTTCGGTGCGTAGGTCGGTCATGTCGGCCATCCTCGCAGCCCCCGTATGCTGCCGACGAGGCATTTCGACGGCACACCGTGGACGGGAGACCCCTGTGAAGGTCGGCTGCATCGGACTCGGCGACATCGCGCGGAAGGCGTATCTGCCGGTGCTCGGCACCCGACCGGGTCTCGAACTCCATCTGCAGACGCGGACGCCCGCCACCCTCACCGGTGTCGCCGACAGCCTCCACCTCCCGCCGGACCGGCGGCACACCGACCTCGACGCGCTGCTGGCCCAGGACCTCGACGCGGCCTTCGTGCACGCGCCCACCACGGCCCACCCCGAGATCGTGGCCCGTCTGCTGGAGGCGGGTGTGCCGACGTACGTCGACAAGCCCCTCGCGTACGAACTCGCCGACTCGGAACGGCTCGTACGGCTCGCGGAGGAGCGCGGCGTCGGGCTCGCCGTGGGATTCAACCGGCGTTACGCGCCCGGGTACGCGCAGTGCGCCGACCATCCGCGCGAGCTGATCCTCATGCAGAAGAACCGCATCGGCCTGCCCGAGGTCCCGCGCACGCTGGTCCTGGACGACTTCATCCATGTCGTGGACACCCTGCGGTTCCTCGTGCCGGGCGAGATCGAGGACGTGACCGTACGGGCCCGGACCGAGGACGGACTGCTGCACCACGTCGTGCTCCAGCTCTCCGGCGCCGGATTCACCGCACTCGGTGTCATGAACCGGCTCAGCGGCTCGGCGGAGGAGATCCTGGAGGTCTCCGGCCAGGACACCAAGCGACAGGTCGTGAACCTCTCCGAGGTCGTCGACCACAAGGGACAGCCGTCGATCAGACGGCGGGGCGACTGGGTGCCGGTGGCCCGGCAGCGCGGCATCGAGCAGGCCGTCCTCGCCTTCCTCGACGCGGTGCGCGCGGGCAAGGTGCTCAGCGCGCGGGACGCGCTGGCGACCCATGAGCTGTGCGAGCGGGTGGTCCGGGCGGTGGAGGACCGGTCCGCCGCCTGAGCCGTACGGCCCGTACGCCCTCGAAGGCGCCCCAGGCGAGCAGGGTCAGCAGCGCCGCGTCCACCGGCCAGTCCCCGAAGCGGACGTACGGGGTCGTGCCGCTCGCCAGCGGCACGTCGTACACGGCCGTCGTGCTCTCGTCGGTGCCGAGCCGGGGGCCGACGCGCTCGCCGTCCGGGCCGTGGACCGCCGAGACGCCGGTGAGCGTCGCGTGGGCCATCGGGCGGCCGGTCTCGGCGGCCCGCAGCGCCGCCAGCGAGGCGTGCTGCTCGGGGGCCCAGCTCTGCTGGAACGTCGAGGTCGCCGACTGCGCGAGCAGCAGCTCGGCGCCGTCCCGGGCGAGACGGCGGCTCATGTCGGGGAACGCGGACTCGAAGCAGACCATGGGGCCGATCCGCAGCCCCTTCCCGGCGTCGAACACCACCTGCTCGGTGCCGCGCCTGCGGTCCTCGCCGGCCGCCTCGCCGACGGAGGTGGCCCAGCCGAGCAGCGAGCGCATCGGGATGTACTCGCCGAAGGGGACCAGGCGCATCTTGTCGTAGCGGTCGCCGGTCGGGCCGTCGGGTCCCACGAGCACGGAACTCTTGTAGATGCCGGGCCGATCGGAGCGGCGGGCGTCCACGTTCACCAGGATGTTCGTGTCCGTCTCGCGGGCCAGCGCGGCGATCCGGTCGGAGAGGTCGGGGCGGTCGGCGAGGTCGTGACCGACACTGCTCTCGCCCCACACGATCAGGTCGAGGTCCTGTCCGGCGAGCCGCCGGGTGAGCGCCTCCTCGCGGTCGAAGCGGTTGTCGGGGCCGTCGGTCACCCCGGGCTGCACGACGGCGATCCGCGCCTCGCCCCGGACGTCGGCGCGCGGCGACCACAGCCACACCGCCGAGGTCGCGGTGGCCGTCGCGACGAGACCGGCCAGCGCCGGGGCCCGCGACCGGCGTACGGCGACCAGCACGGTGACCGCGACGTCGACGGCCACCACCAGGAAGCTGATCAGCCAGACCCCGCCGACCGAGGCCAGCCGCAGCGCGGGCTCCACCTGCCACTGGCTGGACCCCAGCAGACCCCACGGCCCGCCCAGGCCCTGCCAGGACCGGACGAGTTCGATCGCCACCCAGCCCGACGGCACGACCAGCAGCGCGGCGGCGACGCGGCCCCGCGACGGCGTCCCGGCCAGGAAACGGCGCACCAGCCAGGCCCAGGGCGCCCACAGCGCACCCAGCAGGCCGGCGATGACGAAGGTGAACACATGGAGGTTCGGCAGCAGCCAGTGGTGCATGGCCAGCATGAACGCGCCTCCGCCGAGCCAGCCGTCGTACATCGCCCGGCGGCCGGTCGGGGCCGTGCGGATGATGAGCATCCACGGCACCAGCGCGCCGTACGCCAGCCACCACAGGCCCGGTGCCGGGAACGCGAGCACGGGCAGGGCGCCGGCCCCGACGAGGGCGGCTCGTCGCCGCCATGGGGAGGCCGACCGGTCCGATGTCCGCCGCCATGGGGAGGTCACCCAGTCCGCCGTCCGCATCCAGCGCCTCCCTCCCCACCGGTCAGTCCTTCCAGTGTGCGCGCCGGGGACGATCTCCGACAGAGGGCCTGGGCGGGGTGGGGCGTGGTGGTGAGGTGGGCGGGCGCCGGGGGTGGGTGGCGGGTGGGCGCGGTCAGGCGGGGGAGGGGTGCTGGGCGGGGGTGAGGCCCTCGGGGGCGCGGCGCCACTTCTCCTGGACCACGACCTCGCGCAGGCGCCAGCCGTCCGGTGTGCGGACGAGGGCGAAGGCGTAGCGGCCGCCGCAGACGAAGTCGGGGGCGGTGGAGCCCCCGTCGTGGCCGGCGAAACGCATGGGGTTGATGTAGTCCGCCTGCACCCGGGCGGAGTCGCCGGTGTCCTGCTCCAGGAGTTCGAAGCGCACCCGCCGGTTGACGATGAGGTGCTGGCGCATGGGGAACAGCTCCATGCTCCGCGCCAGCCAAGCGGCGACCTGCGCGGCGTCGCCCTCGATCCCGCCGGCCGAGCGGTAGTCCGCGCGGCCGCGCGGCGCGAACAGGTCCCGGTACGCCGCCCAGTCCCCGTCGTCCACGGCCACCGCGTACTCGGTGATCAGGCCGTCGACGGCGAGCCGGTCCATCACGGTCGCTAGCTCCACACGCTGCGTCATCGGCTCAGTCTTGGGGCAGCACACGCGCCACGCCAAGAGGCGTGCGGTCGGATGGGGGATATGTCCGGGACGCGCGGGGTGCCCGGCGTCAGACCGGCACTCGCTGTCGGTCCGACGCCGGGCGGCGTGGCGGCCGTGGCCATTACCCCTGTGAGCCGGCGTGCCTGTCGTTCGAGGGGAGGTGGGGGACGGCGGAGCCGGGGTCGAAGCCTGCGAAGGCCAAGCCGATCACGAAGCCTGCCACCTCCTCCAACTGGTGGACCCGGTCCAGCTTCCCCAGAGTCGCCGGAACCCCGCCGACGTCACGGACCAGGTCACCGACGACGTGCAGGGCGGTCGCATCGTCGCCGCACATCGCCACCGTCACGCGGGACTGGCCACGACCGGGCAGGCTCGTCCACCGGGCGGCGGGAAAGAGATGGAACGCCTTCACGACCCAGGCTCCCGGAGCAAGTCCGGCGATCCGCCCCGCCATCGTCTCGCCGTGCTCGGTGAGCAGGGTGCCGACGCCATGCGTAACGGCGTTCGTGGGATCGATCAACGGCATCCCCCGGAGCACGCCATCGGACGCGCCCACCATCCCCAGCATCTCTTCGACACCGTCCCAGGACACAGCGAGGAGCACCGCATCGCGCCCGGTGACCGCCTCACGCGGTGCGACAGCGAGCACTTTGTGCTCCAGCCGCTCAGCGAGCTTCTCCGCCTTGACCAGCGATCGTCCGCCGATCACCACCTCATGTCCCGCACGTGCCCAGCCCTCTCCCAGCGCCGCCGCCAGTGTCCCTGTTCCCAGGATCCCGATGCGCATCTGTCCGTGCCTCTCCCCTGGTTGTCGGTCAGTTGGTCACGGTAGGAGAGGCGTTGTGCACCGATCGGTGCGTGACGGCGCGCGATGATGGACGGCGAGATGACTGATCACGACGCCCACTGCTATGAGGTGGTCGCCGATTGCCGTTTGCGCGCGGCCACCGATCTCTTCGGCCATACCTGGGATCCCGCCGTACTGGCGGCGCTTCGCTCGGGTCCGCTCCGGCGCCGCGAGTTGCACGCCGCGATCGGCGGCATCAGCGACAAGGTGCTGACCGACTCCTTGCATCGCCTGCTCGCGAGCGGACTGATCGAGCGCCACGCCTATGCCGAGGCCCCACCACGCGTCGACTACGCCCTGACCGGCTTGGGACAGAGCCTGGTCGAGGGCCCGATGATGGCGCTCGGACGCTGGGCGATCGAGCACGGTGACGAACTCCTCGAAGCACAGGAGAGCAGTACCGCGAGAGGGTTGTGAGCGAGACGCGACCTGGTTCGCCGATCTCTTCGGTAGATGTCGCGCCCCGTGCGTTAGCCTCTCGAACCGTGTCCGACCTCCCCGACTTTCATGACGCGGCCATCGACGCGATGGTCAGTCACGCCGGCCGCTCGACGCTTCCCTTCCAGCGAGCGAACCGGGATGAACAACACGCCACGGCCTTCTGGTTCAACGAGCTCGTGGAGACGACCGGCGAGGAGGAGGTCGTCCGCCAGTACCTGGTGACCGCCAGTGGGCCGGCGAGCGTGGAGTTGGCCGAGTTCACCCTGCGCCCGGACCTGTGCACGCCCGTGATGAGCGCGGAGAAGCTGATGATGATCGACTTCGCGGAGGGGTGGACTCATCTCGGCGACTTGGGGGTGGCGGTCATGCCCACCACCGGATTGCACGCGTACAGCGCCCGCAAGGGGTGGAGTTGGACGACCGACGAGATCACCGACGGCATCGCCGCCACCGAAGAGGACATCGCCGACCTCGGTGAGGCTCCGATCGCGGCCTACGTGCTGGGCCACATCACCGAGGGCGGTGACCGGGAACAGGCTGTCGTGGTCGGCCGGGTTGCGCGCACCGGCGACGGCACCATTCAGTGGGTCGGAGACCTGCCTCAAGGGTGCGTGGGTGCACCGGTGTTCATCGGCGCCGGCCTCGGCGGCAACCGTTTCAAGCTGGTCTGCGTCGGCGTGGCGGTGCTCTACGACGGTCAACACGGGGTTGTCCCCTTCGATCGCATCCGCGCCGCTCTGAAGGCCCTCCCCTCGGCGGTCCCGCCAGCCTTTGACGGGACCGCAGCTCGTCCTCGGACGATCGAGCCGAAGCGGCGCTGGTGGCAGCGACGCGGCTGATGCGGCTCAGCCTCCGCAGAGCCACCGTCCTCGTCCAGGCTGGGCCTGTCGCGGCGCGGGCGGGCTGCGTGATCAGTGGGGGCGGGGGGCGAGCAGTGTGCAGACCGCGTTCTCCTCGATGGTGCGGAGTCTCTCCAGGAGAGCGGGGGCCAGGGTTCTGTTCACCTGGGTGGTGAGCGAGAAGGTGAGGGATCTGCGGCCGTCGGGGGTCGCGGCGATCAGCTGGGTGTACCCGGGGAAGTTCCCGGTGTGGCCGAGGACCACCCCGCAGCGCGTGTCGTAGCGGAAGATGGCCAGTCCCGCCCTGTTGCGGCCGGGGCCCGCCGGTTCGGACGACCCCTCGATCCAGCGGCGCTGCTCGCGCAGGACCGCTCTCGACGTCAGCTCCCCGGCGGCGTAGCCCCGGATGAACCGCGTCATGTCACGCGGGGTGGAGACGATTCCGCCCGAGGCCCACACCCCGGACGCGCTGAGCGCCTCGCTGACGTCCTCCGGCGGCGCGGGCGGCTCGACGGCGTACCCGTGCATGTACGGCTCCGGCATCTCGTACCCCAGGGGAAGGCTGGTGTCGGTCAGCCCGAGGGGGCGGTGGACGATCCGGCGGAGGAGGTCCTCGTACGGCTTGTGGGTCGCGGCCTCCGCCATCAGGGCCACGGCGATGTTGTCGGAGTTGGAGTACTGGTACCGGGAGCCCGGGGCGAAGCGCAGCGGTTCGTCCGCGACGAAGTCCAGCAGCCGGCGGGGGTCGAAGGTGCGGCGCGGGTCGGCCAGGAGCAGGTCCAGGAACTGCCGGTCCTCGCTGTAGTCGGGCAGTCCGCTGGTGTGGTTCAGCAACTGCCTGAGGGTGACCGCGCCCCAGGCGTCCGGCAGCCGGGGGAGGGTGTCGCCGAGGGTGCTGTCGAGGGAGAGTTCGCCCTGCTGCACGAGGCGGAGCGCGACGGCGCCGCTGAACGCCTTCGCCGTGCTGGCGATGCGCATGTGGTCGGTGGGCTCGATCGGGCGGCCCGACTCCAGGTCGGCGACACCGGCCCGCAGGACGTGTGGTCTGCCGTCCCGTTGCAGTACGACGATCACCCCCGGCGGTCCTCCGGGGGTGTCCACCAACTCTTCGAGCTGCCGTTGCAGGGCGCGCTCGCCCCGGCCGTCGCCACCCCCGCCGACACGCCCGTCGGCGACGGCGCCCGCTGTCGGCGCGAGGAGCAGACCGCTGAGGCAGGAGGCGCCGAGCAGGGCGACGAGGGAGGGGCGCAGACGGGGACGCGGACGGAGGCGGGGGCGGCGACGAGGACGGGGGTGGCGGGGGCGCGCGCCTCCATCGGGCTGAGTGTCGGTGTGCGGGCGGGAGGCGGGCGTGCGTGGTGGCATGAGGGTTCCGTGAGGCTCGGCGGGCAGGGGCCCCCTCAGCATCGGCCGGGATCACGACCCGCCGCGCGCGGGCTTGCGCTGTCCGGCGCAGCGGCCGCGCCGGCCGTTCTCCGTGGCGGGGCGGCAGACGCGCCCGGTCGGTCAGCGGGCCGCGAACTGCGCGCCGGTCCGCTGGACGACGTCCGGCCGCACCGGGAGGCCCTCCACGGTCAGCTGCTCCCCGTAGATGTCGGTGATCCGGAGCGCGCCACCGCACCCGCCGCCCTGCTCGGAGAGGAAGTAGTTGTACTCGGTGCGCGGCAGTGGGGTCCAGGCACCGCCGGAGCGGACCTCGAGCCGGGCCACCGGGTTCCGGTGTCCGAGCACCTGGATGCCGCACCAGTACTGGCTGGACCCGGTCTTGTACCGGATCGAGAGGGTGTCGGAGGTGGCGGGGCTCAGCAGGCTCCAGGTGATCGGTATCTCGCCCCGCGAGGGCGCGGCGAGCTTGGCGAACGCCTCGGCGCTGAGGTCGAGCTGGCCGGGCCGGCAGGGGGACGGGCACTCGTTGGTGACGCGGACCGTGACGGCGGCGCCGCCCGCGCGGACGCGCACATACGCTCCGCAGGCCTTGGACACCTCGTAGTCGGTGGTGTTCATCGCCGCCGTCATGACGTCGTCGCTCGCGCCGAACGAGCAGGCGCCGCCCTCGCCGGTGCCGGCGTCGTAGAAGGTGGCGACCCCCTGGTAGTCGACCCCGGGGCGGATCCGTCCCGCCAGCTGTCCCGAGGCGGATCCGGAGCGTCCGGTGGCGGCGGTCGCCGGCCGGGTGGGCTCGGGGCTCGGGGTCGCCGACGGGGTGCTCTTCGACGCCGACGGGGACGGGGACTTCGAGGGGGTGGGGGAGGGCTTCTTCTTCCGCTCCGGTGCGTCGGAGGGCGGCGCGGACGTCCGGGTGGTGGCGGCGACGGGGGTCGCCCCGGCCTTTCCGGCTGCCTCGGTGTCGGTGTCGCGGTCGGGGCCGAAGGCGATGACGAGCGATGCGGCGAGCCCGACGGCCGCCACGGCGGCGGCGGAGACGAGGGCGGTGCGGCGCCTGGGGCGGCGGGCGGAGCGGTGGGAACGGGCTGCCACGTTCAAGTCCTTCTGTTCCGTGCCTGGTTCGGGAGAAAGCGTGATGCGTGTGGGGCTCGCGTGAAAGGAGCTTGCCACTCATGGGTTGCCGCCGGGGCCGGAATGGTTGCCTTCGAGGTGCGGCGGGCGCGAAGCTGCGATCGTAGGATGATCGATCGTTTGAGTTCGGCTGGGTTCGTCGGGGAGGTCGGGATGTCACGTCCGGTCACGGTGGTCACGGGTGGAAGCCGGGGGATCGGTGCCGCGACCTGCCTGCGGCTCGCGGCGGACGGTCACGACGTGGTCGTGGGATACGTGAACGACGGGGCCGCCGCCGAGTGGATCGCCACGGGGGTACGGGCGAACGGGGCGCGCTGTGTCACCGTCCGGGCCGATACGTCGGTGGAGGCCGATGTGGACCGGCTGTTCGATACGGCGGCGGAGCGGATCGGCTCCGTGACGGGGCTGGTCAACAACGCCGGGGTGACGGGCCCGTTCGGGCGGCTGGCGGACACCGACACGGAGGTGCTGCGCCGTGTGGTGGAGGTCAACCTCCTCGGTGTGCTGCTGTGTTCGCGCCGGGCGGCCCGGGCGATGGCGGCCTCGGGGAGCGGGGTCATCGTGAACGTGTCCTCGGCGGCGGCCACGTTGGGCAGTCCCGGCGAGTACGTGCACTACGCGGCGACCAAGGCCGCGGTGGACACGCTGACGACCGGGCTGGCCAAGGAGCTCGGTCCGGACGGCATCCGGGTCAACGCGGTCGCGCCCGGGGTGATCGACACGGAGATCCACGCGCGGATGGGGGATCCGGAGCGGGCCGATCGAATCGCCGCGTCCGTGCCGCTGCGGCGGCCGGGGCGTGCGGATGAGATCGCCTCAGCGATCGCGTGGTTGATGTCGGCCGAGGCGTCGTACACGACGGGGGCGGTGCTGAGGGTGTCGGGGGGTCGGTGAAGCGCCGTTGGGGCCTGGTCACTGGCCGACTGCGGGGTGTACGTGGTTGCTCGCGCAGTTCCCCGCGCCCCTTTCAGGGCGCGGTTCGGTCCGCCGGTGGTGCAAGTCCCGCTGTCTGTCGCGGAGTTGCTCGAACGCCGTCGGTCTCGGGCGGTGGCGCAGGAACTGCTTGATGCGGGAGGCGCATCGGAGCGGATCCGCGCGGCCCGTGTCGCACTCGATGTCGTAGAGGCCGTGGGCGTGCACCTGGTCCAGCTGTCGGGCCGCGAGCCCCAACGGCCGGTCACCGCGCTCCCGTTCACGCCGCGCGAGCTCCGCACGTCCGCAGTGCACGCCGACGAAGACGACGTCCTGGGGCACGAACAGGTCGAGACAGTCCCGCAGGCGCCATTCCTCGCTCAGGACGTGGTCCATGACGACGTTGTTGCCGGCGGCGGCCATGCCGGCGACCGCCCGGTGGTAGCCCCGCCAGGTGCGGTGCAGGACGGTGGCGAGCTGTTCCGGGGGCAGCTGCTGACGCGTCCGCATGGCGTGGAACGCGTCGACCGGGATGTGGAAGTACGGCTCGTCGAGGATGCGCAGCAGCTCCGTCGCGATGCTCGACTTCCCCGAACTGGACGTGCCGTTCAGGAAGATGATCACGCGGCCTCGATCACGTCTCCCCGTGTCGCCGCCGCCCATTGCACGACCAGCAGCTCGTACTCCGCCCGCTCCTGCGCCGACAGTGACGCGCCCGCGTGGCGCCACAGCGCTCTGATCCTGTCGTTCAGGTCGTCGGCGGACCGCACGGAACCACGGGCGGGGGAATCGGGGGACATGCCGAACAGAGTAGGCGCCGGGACTGACAGTGCGCTACCGGGCGGCTACGGATGCAGTATGTGGTTGGTCACGGAAGGGAGTTGGGGGAGGTACGGGCCGTCCGGGGCGGAGCCGGGTCAGCTCCCCGACTCGCCCGCGTGCGGGCTCAACACGCCCATGGAGACCAGGACGACGATGACGATGCCGAGGGCGATGCGGTACCAGACGAACGGCATGAAGCTCTTGGTGGAGATGAACTTCATGAACCAGGCGATGACCGCGTAGCCGACGAAGAAGGCGATGACCGTGGCGAAGATCGTCGGGCCCCAGGAGACGTGCCCGCCCTCCATCGCGTCCTTCAGCTCGTAGCCGCCCGAGGCGATCACGGCCGGGATGGCGAGGAGGAAGGAGTAGCGGGCGGCGGCCTCGCGCTTGTAGCCCATGAGCAGGCCACCGCTGATCGTGGCGCCCGAGCGGGAGACACCGGGGATGAGGGCCATGGCCTGGCAGAGGCCGAAGATCAGACCGTCCTTGACGCTGAGCTGTTCGAGGCTCTTGCGCTCCTTGGCGGCGCGGTGCTTGCCACCGGTCTCGTCCCGCGCGGCGAGGCGGTCCGCCACGCCCAGCACGATGCCCATGACGATCAGCATGGTCGCCGTGAGCCGCAGATCACGGAAGGGGCCCTCGATCTGGTCCTTGAGCGTCACACCGAGGAGACCGATGGGGATGGAGCCGACGATGACCAGCCAGCCCATCTGGGCGTCGTGGTCGGCGCGCATCTCCTTGTTGAACAAGGAGCGGGACCAGGCCGAGATGATGTTGGCGATGTCCTTGCGGAAGTAGATCAGCACGGCGGCCTCGGTGCCGATCTGGGTGATCGCCGTGAAGGCCGCTCCCGGGTCCTCCCAGCCGGAGAAGGCCGCGGTCAGGCGCAGGTGCGCGCTGGAGGAGACGGGGAGGAACTCGGTCAGCCCCTGGACGAGTCCGAGGATGAGGGATTCAAACCAAGACATGAAGTTACGTGGTCCAAGCGCTGATCGTGGAGGGCCGACGGAAGACGTGCCGCGCCGCGGGGCGGGTGATCACAGGTGCTGGGGGCAGCCTAGCGCCCCTTGATGACAGGGCTGGCACAGGGGTTTGGCGGGGCGGGCCGGGGCCCCGGCGGAGGCGGTGCGGGGGACGGGTGGACCACGCGCCGTCCGAGGCGTGGAACGGCTGGATCGGCGGTGTTGACCAGTCACTATGTCCGCACATACGTTGCTGGCGAGGGAAAGCGCTTGCAGTGCCGAGGGTCACCGTTCCGCCGGAGCCCCCGCCACCAGGCGTCCGCCACCGTCCGATGTCACGTTCGATGGAGTGCTGATCACGTCCATGCCCACACCCAGCAGCGACCCGAGCCCGACTCCGGACCACGGCCCAGGCCGTTCCCCGGCCCCGCTGACCGGCCGGCGTGTCCGGGCCGCGATCGTCGGCATCGGCGCCATCGGCGGCGGCTCCCATCTGCCCGCGCTCGCGCGCCTCGCCGAGGAGGGCGAGACCGAGGTCGTCGCGGCCGTCGACATCGATGCCGACGCGGTGGCCAAGTTCTGCGCGGAGCACGGCATCCCGCACGGCTACACCGACCTGGACCGCATGCTGGCGGAGCAGCGGCCCGACCTGGTCAGTATCTGCACCCCGCCGACCCTGCACCGCGATCAGACGATCGCCGCGCTGCGGGCCGGCGCCTGGGTGTGGTGCGAGAAGCCGCCGGTGCCGACGCTCGCCGACTTCGACGCGGTCGAGGCGGAGGAGGGCGCGGAGACCGGGGGTCCGTACGCCTCGATCGTCTTCCAGCACCGCTTCGGCTCCGGCGCGCGGCACGTGCGGCGGCTGATCGACGAGCGGAGCCTCGGGCGGCCGCTCGTCGCGCACTGCCAGACCACCTGGTACCGGGACACCGCCTACTACGCCGTCCCCTGGCGCGGCCGCTGGGCCACCGAGGGCGGCGGGCCCGCCATGGGGCACGGCATCCATCAGATGGACCTGCTGCTCGATCTGCTCGGCCCGTGGAGCGAGGTCCGCGCCATGGCCGGGCGGCTGGTCCACGACGTGGAGACCGAGGACGTCTCCACGGCCCTGGTGCGCTTCGAGAGCGGCGCGCTGGCCACCGTCGTCAACAGCGTCCTCAGCCCCGACGAGGTCAGCCGCATCCGTATCGACTGCGAGCGCGCCACCGTCGAGCTGACGCATCTGTACGGCCACTCCAACGCCGACTGGACCGTCACCCCCGCCCCCGGCACCCCGGAGGCGGACGCGGCGGCCTGGCGGGACTTCGGCGAGGACGTGCCCAGTTCGCACCTGGCCCAGCTGCGCGAGCTCGTGGCGAGCATGCGCGCGGGCGAGCGTCCGCGCAGCAGCGGCGCCGACGGGCGGACGAGCCTGGAGCTGATCGCCGCCCTGTACAAGTCGGCGTTCACGGACGCGACCGTACGGCGTGGCGAGATCGGACCCGGGGACCCGTACTACACGGCCATGCACGGCGGCGCCCCCGGCTGGGCGCCCGGAACCGTCCAGGTGTCCGTCGACGCGAGCCCCGTCGGCACGGGCTCCGTCGGCACGAGTGAGGAGATCACCGCATGACCTTCCACGACGGGCTGCGCGTGGTCCACGCCCACGGCGACCGGATCACGGTCACCGAACCCAGCACGGGCGTCGAGCTGTTGAGCTACGTCTACCGGCCGGAGACGGCCTGGGAGGCCCCGAAGCCGTATCTGCACCCGATCCGGACGCTGGCCGGCGACGTCGTCACCGACTTCCGCCCCAACGACCACCGCTGGCACAAGGGCCTCCAGCTGACGGCCTCGCACCTGTCGGGCCAGAACCTGTGGGGCGGCAACTCCTATGTCCACGGCGAGGGTTATCTGCCGATCCCCCAGCGGGTCGGCTCGATGGCGCACGTCGGCTTCGACGTCGTCGAGTCGGACGGCGAACGGGTCGTGATCGCCGAGCGGCTGACCTGGCACCCGTACTCCGGCGAGCTGTGGGCCGACGAGGAGCGCCGGATCGAGATCCACGACGTGGACACCGAGTCCGGATCGTGGGCGCTGACCTGGACGAGCGCGATCACCAACCGCCGCGACGAACCGCTGCTGTTCGGCAGCCCGACCACCGCGGGCCGGGAGATGGCCGGCTACACCGGTCTGTTCTGGCGCGGTCCGCGCGCCTTCCGGGACGGGCGGATCATCGGGCCCGACGGTGAGGGGCCCCGGCTGATGGGCGAACAGGCGCCCTGGCTGGCGTACTCGGGCGAGCACGACGGCACCGACGGCCACGCCACGCTCGTCTTCGCGCACGCCCCCGAGAACGACCACACCGGGGCCGAGGGCGCCCACCCGGCGCACTGGTTCGTCCGCAACGAGCCGTTCGCCGCCGTCGCCCCCTCCTGGGCGTTCTTCGAGGAGCTGGAGCTGGCCCCGGGCGAGACGCTCACCCGCCGCTACCGGGTCGTCGTGGCGGACGGTTCCTGGGAGCGGGAGGAGATCGCCAAGTACCTGGAGGCGCACCCGTGGTGAGCGGCTACGAGGGACTGCCGGGCGGAGTCGCCCTGTCGCACCTGTCCGTGTACGACTGGCCGGCGGCGGACGGGGTCTGCGGCGGCACCCCCCATATGCACCTGACCTGCTCGGAGGCGTACGTCGTCACCGGCGGGCGCGGGGCCGTGCAGACCCTGACGGCCACCGGGTACGAGGTCACGCCGCTGGCGCCCGGGACGGTCGCCTGGTTCACGCCCGGCACCATCCACCGGCTGGTCAACGAGGACGACCTGCGCATCACCGTCCTCATGCAGAACAACGGGCTCCCGGAGGCGGGCGACGCGGTCCTCACGCTGCCCCCGGAGTACCTGACCGATCCGGAGACGTACGCGGCGGCCACCCGTATCCCGCTGGACGCGCCGGAGGAGGAGCGGGAGCGCGTCGCCCGCGCCCGGCGCGACCTCGCCCTGGAGGGCTACCGGGCGCTGCGGGACGCGTCCGGGCCCGAGCCGCTCGCCGCGTTCCACCGGGCCGCCGCGGCGCTCGTACGGCCCCGGCTCGCGCAGTGGCGGGCGCGGTGGGAGCGGGGTGCGCGGGCGGCTGCCGCCGCGACCGGGGAGCAGCTCGACCGGTTGGAGCGGGGGGACGTGTCCCATCTGACCGATGCCGGGGTGTGGGCCGAGAAGCCTTCCGAGTCCGGGAAGTTCGGGATGTGTGGGCGGTTGGACGTCTACAGGGGGGACTGAGCAGGGGGTTCCGGGCGCCTAGGAGCCCGGGGAGTGCTGTGGTCGGGCGGCTGCGGGTGGTGTGTGGTTGCCCGCGCTGTTCCCCGCGCCCCTACGGGGCGCTCGTGGTCGGGCCCTTCACCGACCAGCCCGGGGTCTGCGGGTGGGCCTTGAGGTCCTCGTGGTGGACCTCTGTGCCGCAAGCCGCGCAGGTGACCGTGGGGGCCAGTGTCTTGCCGCAGGCGTGTTCGATCACCATGGGGCGGTCGCCGTCGGTGCGGAGATGGCGGTCGCCCCACGCCATGAGGGTCATCAGGACCGGCTCCAGTTCGAGCCCCGCCCGGGTGGGCCGGTACTCGTAGCGCCGCGGGCGCTCGTGGTAGGCGTGCTTGTCCAGGACGCCCGCGTCCACCAGGCGCCTCAGGCGGGTCGCCAGCACGTCGCGCGGCGCCCCGATGTTGCGGACCAGCTGGTCGAAACGGCCGTTGCCGAGGCAGACCTCGCGCAGGACCAGCAGGGAGTACTTCTCACCGACGATCGCCAGGGTGTCGGCGATGGAACAGGGGCGCGGATCTCCGGAGGCGGGCATGCGCCCAGTCTAGAGGAGGGTTTGTTTTTCCAACTCACGGGATTATGGTGAGTTCGGAAATCCTACTCACTGGTAGTCGTGGAGGTCCGAGCCATGCGTGACGCCGTGATCGTCGAAGCCGTACGTACGCCCCTGGGCAAGGGGAAGCCGAACGGCGCCCTCGCCCATGTCCACCCCGTCGACCTCCTCGCCCACACCCTGCGCGCCCTCGTCGACCGCTCCGGCGTCGACCCGGCGCTCGTCGACGACGTCATCGGCGGCACCGTCGACCAGGTGGGCGAGCAGGCCATGAACACCACCCGCTACGCCGTCCTCGCGGCCGGCTTCCCGGAGACGGTCCCCGCGACCACGGTCGACCGGCAGTGCGGCTCCTCCCAGCAGGCCGTGCACTTCGCGGCCCAGGGCGTCATGTCGGGCGCGTACGACCTGGTCGTCGCCTGCGGGGTGGAGTCGATGAGCCGGGTGCCGATGTGGTCCAACGTGCCGCCCGGCAAGGATCCCTTCGGCCCCGGCGTCGCCGCGCGCTACCCCGAGGGGCTCGTGCCGCAGGGCATCAGCGCCGAGCTGATCGCCGCGAAGTGGTCCCTCGGGCGCGGGCGGATGGACGAGTTCGCGGTGTCGTCCCATCACCGGGCGGCGGCCGCCTGGGAGAGCGGCCTGTTCGACGCCGAGGTGGCGCCGCTGGAGGGGGTGACCCGCGACGAGTGCGTACGGCCCGGCAGCACGCCCGAGATCCTGGCCGGGCTCCGGCCCGCCTACCACGACCCCGGCTTCGCCGAGCGGTTCCCGCAGATCGAGTGGAACATCACCGCGGGCAACGCCAGCCCCGTCAACGACGGAGCGTCCGCCGTCCTCGTCGCGTCCGCCGAGACGGCCGCCCGGCTGGGGCTGCGCC
Organism: Streptomyces caniscabiei; assembly: GCF_014930365.1. Classification (GTDB taxonomy): domain Bacteria; phylum Actinomycetota; class Actinomycetes; order Streptomycetales; family Streptomycetaceae; genus Streptomyces; species Streptomyces caniscabiei. The sequence continues at coordinate 33,145 of NZ_JABXWI010000013.1, forward strand.
GCCTCGCCCGGCTGCACTCCTTCGCCGTCACCGGCTCGGATCCGCTGCTGATGCTCACGGGGGTCGTCCCCGCCACCGAGAAGGTGCTGCGCCGGGCCGGGCTGGGCATCGACGACATCGATCTCTTCGAGGTGAACGAGGCGTTCGCCAGCGTGGTGCTCGCCTGGCAGCAGGAGACGGGCGCCGACCTGGACAAGGTCAACGTCCACGGGGGCGCCATCGCCCTGGGGCACCCGCTGGGGGCCAGCGGGACCCGGCTGACGACGACGCTGGTGCACGCGATGCGGGAGCGTGGCGCTCGCTACGCGTTGCAGACCATGTGCGAGGCGGGTGGGCTCGCCAACGCGATGGTGCTGGAGGCGGTTTGAGGGGGAGGCGGTTTGAGTTGGCGGCGGTTCGAGGGCGGAGCCGTTCGGGTCGGGGGTCGGGCGCGGGTGGGTGGGGGCTGGTCGCGCAGTTCCCCGCGGCCCTTCGGGGCGCTGGTGTCAGCGGGCCCGCAGGTGGTGGCGCTTGCGCCAGGCCACCGTCGCGCCGATGAGGGCCGGGAGCGCGATGCAGGCCATGGCGATCAGGAAGGCCGGGGAGGTCGGCGACGAGGCACGGGCGCCGGCCACGGCGTAGGCGGCGGTGTTCGGGATGGAGCCGAGGGCGGTCGCCAGCAGGAAGGGCAGGTAGCCCATGCGGGAGACGGAAGCGCAGTAGTTGGCCGCCCAGAAGGGCACCCCGGGGAACAGGCGGGCCGCCAGCATCGAGCGGAAGCCGTGCCGGCTGAGCTGGCCGTCCGCCGACTTCAGCCAGCGGTGGCGCAACAGCGGACGCAGGGCGTCCTGACCGAGGATCCGCCCCAGGCCGAAGGCGAGGCCCGCGCCGAGGACCGTGCCCGCGAGCGCCGACGCCAGACCGAGCTGGGAGCCGAAGAGGGCGCCCGCCGCGATGTTGAGGATCGGGCGGGGGACGAAGGCGACCGTGCAGAGCCCGTACGCCACCGCGAACACCACGGCCGCGGCGGCACCGCCGAGCTGGGGTGGCCAGCCGTCGGCCAGCAGCCGCTGCGGCTCGAACAGCAGCACCGTGGACACGGCGGCCAGGAGCAGCGCGACGAGCAGCGAGAACCGCGCCCACGGCGAGAGCAGCACTCTGCCCCAGCGGGCGGCGCGCCCCGGCGGCAGGGCCGGGACCGTGACAGGAGTGGCGACGGCGAGCTCCGTGGCGGCGGTCCGGGGAAGGACCGTGGCGGTGCCCCCAGAGCGGGTGGTGGCATCGAGCATTCGACGACGGTAACCGACCCATGTACGGGTATGCCCTACGGAACGTCTCACGGGCGTCACAGCGAGCGGGACGACAGGCTCGTCGGGACCGGTGCGCCCGGACCTCCGCCGGGCACCGCGCACCGTGCTGCCTGCGCCTTCCGGACCACGGGCCCGACCCGCGCACCGTTCACCCCGTACACCGTCCTGTGAAGCATCTCTCTTCCGCTTTCTCCCGGAACTCCCGCGCACCTAAAACCATTCGACGCGGGCCGACCTGTCGACGATGATCGACGTCATGTTCCGGCACGCCTTCGCTCTCGCCGCATCCGCCACAGGCGCGGATGCCCCGAAGGCTGCCCTTCTGATCGTCGTGGCCGCCGCGGACGGCGCCCGAAGCTGACCCTTCCCGGACATTCCGGCGGACCCCGCAGGGGGAGGGTCGGCAAGACCTCGGGGTCCCCGTCCCGGCCGCCGTTCCGTGCCGCCGGGGCCATCACCCAGTACCGCTGAAGAGGCTTCGAGGTACCGCCATGTCCAAGACTGCTTACGTCCGTACGAAACCGCATCTCAACATCGGCACGATGGGTCACGTCGACCACGGCAAGACCACCCTGACCGCCGCCATCACCAAGGTCCTCGCCGAGCGCGGGGCCGGCACCTTCGTCCCGTTCGACCGCATCGACCGCGCCCCGGAGGAGGCGGCGCGCGGCATCACCATCAACATCGCGCACGTCGAGTACGAGACCGACACCCGGCACTACGCGCACGTCGACATGCCCGGCCACGCCGACTACGTCAAGAACATGGTCACCGGCGCCGCGCAGCTCGACGGGGCGATCCTCGTCGTCTCCGCGCTCGACGGGATCATGCCGCAGACCGCCGAGCACGTGCTGCTCGCCCGGCAGGTGGGCGTCGACCACATCGTCGTCGCCCTCAACAAGGCCGACGCGGGCGACGAGGAGCTCAGCGACCTCGTCGAGCTGGAGGTCCGCGAGCTGCTCACCGCGCACGGGTACGGCGGTGACTCCGTACCCGTCGTACGGGTCTCCGGGCTCAAGGCGCTCGAAGGGGACCCGCGGTGGACGGCGTCGATCGACGCGCTGCTGGACGCCGTGGACACCTACGTCCCGATGCCCGAGCGCTATCTCGACGCGCCGTTCCTGCTGTCCGTCGAGAACGTCCTGACGATCACCGGCCGGGGGACCGTCGTCACCGGGGCCGTCGAGCGCGGCACCATCCGCGTGGGCGACCGTGTCGAGGTGCTCGGCGCCGGGATCGAGACCGTCGTCACCGGCGTCGAGACCTTCGGCAAGCCGATGGAGGAGGCGCAGGCGGGGGACAACGTGGCGCTGCTGCTGCGCGGGGTGGGACGCGACGCCGTCCGACGCGGACACGTCGTGGCCGCGCCCGGCAGCGTCGTGCCCAGGCGGCGCTTCACCGCGCAGGTGTACGTGCTGTCGGCGCGGGAGGGGGGCCGCACCACCCCGGTGTCCAGCGGCTACCGGCCGCAGTTCTACATCCGCACCGCCGACGTGGTGGGGGACATCGACCTCGGCGAGGGCGCCGTCGCCCGGCCCGGGGACCGCGTCACGATGAGCGTGGAGCTGGGCCGGGAGGTCCCCTTGGAGCCGGGGCTCGGGTTCGCCATCCGTGAGGGCGGCCGGACCGTCGGGGCGGGGACCGTGACGGCCGTCCAGTAGACGGCTCACCAAGGCAAGGGCGGGGGACCGCGGGCCGGCTCTCGGCCGGCGGTCCCCCGCGCCCCTCGCGGGGCGCTCCCTGCACCAGAATGGGAGCGTGAACGAAGCCATACCCGTCTCCCGTGCCATCGATCGGGGCACCGCCAAGCTCATGCCCGACGTCGACCGGGAGCGGGCCTGGCTGTTGACCGTCGACGGGGCGCCGCAGTCGTACGTCGATCTGGACGAGCCCACCCACCTGGAGTTCGAGTACGCGCGGCGGCTCGGGCACGTGCTGGACACCGTGGCGGAACCGGGGCGGCCCCTCGACGTGGTGCATCTCGGCGGCGGCGCGCTCACCCTGCCCCGGTACGTGGCCGCCACCCGGCCCGGGTCCCGGCAGCACGTCGTCGAGTACGACCGGGGCCTGCTGGACCTCGTCGTCGAGCAGCTGCCGCCGCCCGGCGACGCCGGGATCGCGCTGCACGGGGCGGACGCGAGGCAATGGCTCGAAGCGGCCCCCGCCGGCTCCGCCGACGTCCTCGTGGGCGATGTGTTCGGCGGCTCACGGGTCCCGGCGCATCTGTCGACCGTGGGGTACGCGCGGGCCGTCGCACGGGTACTGCGCGCGGACGGCGCGTATCTCGCGAACCTGGCCGACGCCGCGCCCTTCGCCTATCTGCGGTCCCAACTGGCCACCCTGGCAACGGTGTTCGAGGAACTGACGCTGATCGCCGAACCGGCGGTGCTGCGCGGCCGGCGGTTCGGCAACGCCGTGCTGGTCGCCTCCCACCAGCCGCTCGACATCGCCGTCCTCGCCCGGCGGACCGCCGCCGACGCCTTCCCCGCGCGGGTCGAGCACGGTCCGGCGCTGCGCGCGTTCATCGGCGGTGCCGCGCCGGTGGGCGAGGAGGACGCCGTACCGTCACCCGAGCCGCCCGACGGGGCCTTCGGCATCGGCTGAACCGGCCTCACCGCCGGTCTCGGGGCCGGGCTCGACCTTGGCCACCGGCGTGCCGCGCCGGGTCAGGTTGCGCACGTCCCGCACGCACAGCACCGCCGCCGTCGCGGTCACGCACAGCCCGGCGCAGCCCCACAGGGCCGCCGTACGCCCGAAGGCGCTCTCCGCCGGGCCCGCCAGCGCGGCGGCGAGCGGCACCATGGCCACCGAACCGAACCAGTCGTACGCCGAGACCCTGGACAGCTTGTCCTCGGGGATCTCCTGGTGCAGCGCGGTCATCCAGGAGACCCCGAAGACCTCGATCGACAGACCGCTGACGAACATGGCCAGACACAGCGCGGCGATCGGCACCGGCACGGCCAGCGCGGCGGACGGCAGGGCGAAGGGGAAGACACAGAGGACGCCCACGAGGAGGAGCCGGCGCGGTTTCCAGCGGGCCATGAGCAGTGCTCCCGCGGCGTTGCCGGCCCCGAAGAAGGCGAGGGCCAGGCCCCAGGGGCCCGGCCCGCCCAGGCTGTCCCGGGCGACCTGCGGGCCGTAGACCGCGTCGGCGGCCACGATGACCGCGTTCACCAGGGAGAACTGGACCACGATCGCCCACAGCCAGGTCCGGCCGGTGAACTCCCGCCAGCCGTCCCGGAGATCCGCGAGCAGCCCGCCGCCCGCCCCGCGCTCCGGTATGTGGCTCACGTCGAGGAAGGCGCGCAGGGCGCCGGCCAGAGCGAACGCCGCCGCGTCCACCGCGAGCACCCAGCCGGGGCCGATCACCGCGATCAGGGCGCCGCCGAGTGCCGCGCCGCTCATGGTCGCGCCCTGCGACGCGAAGCGGAACAGCGCGAAGGCGCGACCCGCCTGCTCGGCGGTGACGGACGACAGGAGCATGCCCTCGGCGGCCGGACCGAAGAAGGCCTGGCCGACGCCGCCGAGCGCGGAGAGCAGCATCATCTGCCACAGGCGTGCCTCGCCGGCGAGGACCAGGACGGCGAAGGCGGCCTGGGAGAGGCAGTTGAGGGCGTTCGCCGCGACCATCACCCGGTGCCGGGGGAGCCGGTCGGCGATCGCGCCGCCGACGAGCAGGAAGAGCACGAGCGGCAGGGTGCGCGCGGCCGCGACCAGGCCGACGTCCCCGCCGTCGCCGCCGGCCTCCAGGACCGCGAACGCGGCCGCGATCAGGGCGCCGTTGCTGCCCAGGTTGGTGACGACCGCGGCCGTCGTCAGCAGGGTGTAGTTGCGGCCGGCCCAGGCGGGGCGGCGACGGGGCGCGGCGGGAGTGGTCACCCGCCGACTATCGCCGCCCCGCCCCCGTCTGCCAAACCGTTTCCGCACGCGGTGGGGCGGGATCGGGCCAGGTGGGGGCGGGGTGGTCGAGCAGGGCCGTGGGCCCGTTCGCTCAGCCGCCTGTGGGGTCGCCGTACAGGCGTACCGTGCTCAGGATCTTCTGCACCGTGGCGTCCGGGACCTCCTCCTTGACGTCCTTGGCGCCGTGGAAGGTCCAGGAGACGTAGTCACCGGCCGAGTTCTTGAAGGCGAACGTGGTCGCCTTGCCGTCGGTGTCGCACTTGTCCTTCTTGGCGACGCCCGTCGAGTACGTGGTCGCGACACTGCCCTCGACGCCCGACGCCGTCGTGTACGCCTTGGGCTTGCCGATGGTCATCTTCTTCTTGGACGCGGCCTTCTGGTCGGTGTACCCGCCGAAGACCCACCACGCCGAGTCGTTGCGGGCGATGTCCTCGGTGCCCTTGGCGCCCTGCTGGCCCTTGGTGCCCACGGCGGCGAGGGAACTCGACTCCTCGTTGCCGTCCTTGTCGTCGTCGGACGTGCAGTACTTCTCCTTGAGGACGGCGGGGGCCGACATCCCGATGAGGACCGAGCCGTCGCCCTTCTCGGAGTCCTCGAAGCCGATGAAGGTGTCCGGCGACTGGACCTCCCAGTCGGCGGGCACGTCGAAGGCCGTACCCCACTTGGGGTTGACGACGACCTTCCAGCCCTCGACGGTCGGCTTCGCGCCGGCGTCCTCGCCGCGCGGGTTGTCCTCGGTGCTCTCGGACGCGGTCGGCGACGGGGAGACCGACGGGGCCGACTGCGTGTCCGCCTTGTCCTTGTCGCCGTCACCGCCGAGCACCAGGAAGCCCGTCACGCCGGCCGCGACGACGACGGCCGTGGCCGCGATGATCGCGATCAGCTTCGTCCGGTTGCCGCCGCCTCCGCCCGGCGGCACCGGCGGGCCCGCGGGCGCCTGCGCGCCCCACTGCGGTTGCTGCCCGTACTGGGCCTGCTGGCCCGTCGACTGGTATCCGGGCTGCTGGTAGGGGTTCGGTGTCTGGTACCCCTGCTGCTGTTGGTATCCCGGCTGTACCGGCTGACCCGACTGGTCGTACCCCGGCTGCTGGTACGGATTCGGCTGCTGCGGTTGGTGCTCGCCCCCGGGCGGCTGCTGCTGTCCTGGCCACATGGCTCGTAACCATAGATGTGCCGGGGGGCGGGGTGCCACGGGAGTCCGCCAAGCCGCTTCACGGTCGGGACGAACGGCTCCAAAACGCCCCGGGCGGAGGACTTTTGAACCGCCGGCTCCCGGCTCGTCAGGGGGCGGGCCGCTCCTCGCGGGGGTGCCGGGTTCTCGGACGCGAACGTCCGCGGCCCGCGGGCGCCCCTGGTCATCGTTGTCTACTCGTGGGTAACATCGCGCCATGAGCGCAGACCAGATGTCGATCGGCGAGATGCTCGCCGCCACGGTGCCGATGGCCAGGACCCTGAAGCTGGAGTTCCTGGAGACCACTCCCGAGAAGGCCGTCGTGGCGCTGCCGGACGAGGGTGACTTCCACAACCACGTCGGCGGACCGCACGCCGGTGCGATGTTCACACTGGGGGAGACGGCGAGCGGGGCGATCGTGCTCGCCGCGTTCGGCGACCAGCTCTCCCGCGCCGTGCCGCTCGCGGTGCGGGCGGAGATCGCGTACAAGAAGCTCGCGATGGGGTCCGTGACCGCCACCGCCACGCTCGGCCGCCCCGCCGCCGAGGTCGTCGCCGAGCTCGACGCCGGACAGCGCCCGGAGTTCCCCGTCACCATCGCCATCCAGCGCGCCGACGGTGCGGTGACGGGAGAGATGACGGTCGTCTGGACCCTGCGCCCCAACACGTGACCCTCCGAACCCGGACGCCGTCGCGGTCGGTGGCCCGGCGGGGCTGCGCGGCTGTGCGCGGTGAGCGCCGGTGCGGCCGTTGCGTCCTGTGGGGCAACCCGTCGGGCTCCGGCGCCGTCCGAGTAAGCGGGTAGGCTGCCCCGGCGCGCGCTCCGTGCGGAGCGCGCGCCAAGGGCCCTGAGATCCGGCCGATCCACATGATCCGCCTGCACGGGAGGAACCGGCTTTGCACGTCCAGGAGTGGCTCGAAACAGTGCCCCCGCTCGCCATCTACCTGCTGGTGGGGCTGGTCATCGGCCTGGAGAGCCTGGGCATCCCGCTGCCGGGCGAGATCATCCTGGTCTCCTCCGCGCTGCTCGCGTCCCAGCACGGAGAGATCGACCCGTTCGTCCTCGGGGCCTGCGCCACCGCCGGCGCGATCATCGGCGACTCCATCGGCTACGCCATCGGCCGCAAGGGCGGACGCCCCCTGCTGGCCAAGCTGAACCGGCGGTTCCCGAAACACTTCAGCGAGAGCAACATCGCCGTCGCCGAGCGCTCCTTCGACCGGTGGGGCATGTGGGCCGTCTTCTTCGGCCGCTTCATCGCCCTCCTGCGCATCTTCGCCGGCCCGCTCGCCGGCGTCCTCCAGATGCCCTACTGGCGCTTCCTCGTCGCCAACGTCCTCGGCGGCATCCTCTGGGCCGGCGGCACCACCGCCGTCATCTACTACGTCGGTGTCGTCGCCGAGGCCTGGCTCAAGCGCTTCTCCTGGCTGGGCCTGGTCCTGGCGGTCCTGATCGGCGTCACCTCGATGCTGGTGATCAAGCGCAAGGCGAAGAAGGCGGCGGAGAAGGCGGAGACGGCCGGGACGGCCGAGGGGGAGCTGGTCACGGCCGCGGAGTGAGGCGCGCCCCGGAGAGGCGCGCGGGACGCGGCCGCGCGCCGACCCGCTGCCGGTCTACGCCCCGTACTCCTCCTGCGCCTTCCGGTGCGCCTTGGCCAGCTCCGTGTAGTGGGTCCCGTTCAGCGTCACCATGTCCCGCTCCTCGTCGGTGAGCGGCCGCTTCACCTTCGCGGGCACCCCCGCGACCAGCGAACCCGGTGGCACCCGCATGCCCTGCGGGACCAGCGCCTGCGCGGCCACCAGCGACCCCGCACCGATCACCGCGCCGTTCAGCACCGTCGCGCCCATCCCGATCAGACAGTCGTCCTCGACGGTCGCCCCGTGCACCACCGCGTTGTGCCCGATGGACACCCGCTCACCGATCGAGACGGGGAAACCGGGATCGACGTGCAAGACGCAGTTGTCCTGGACATTGGCGTCGGCGCCGATGACGATCGGCTCGAACTCGGCCCGCAGCACCGCCCCGTACCAGACGCTCGCTCCCGGCCGCAGGGTCACGTCGCCGATCACCGTCGACGTGGGGGACACGAACGCGGCCTCCTCCACCTCCGGCTTCTTGCCGCCGAACGTCGTGATCAGGGCCCGCTGCCGGTTCATCGCCGCCTCCAGATGCTGGGTGAAGATCAGTGCTCACCCGCACCGTAAGCCATGGGGTGCGCGTCGCGTGGGGTGAAGATCACAGCCGTACGACGTCATGCGGATGCCGCCCGGTGAGTACGGTGAGCGGGTGCCGAAGAAGAACACGTTCTCGTCCTGGTGGGGCCGCCTCGCGCAGCGCGCCGTCCACGCGGGCTGGGCGTGGTTGCAGCGCACGGGGTCGGTGACGGCCGAGCGGCCCGGCCGCCTCCGCTTCGGCGCGATGGGAACGGGTACCAGGCTGGCCTTCCCGCTCGGCACCGTCTTCGGTGAGCCGTGGATCCACCTGGGCTCCCACTGCATCATCGGCGAGCAGGTCACCCTGACCGCCGGCCTGATGCCCGACCTGGACCTCGGCGCGGAACCGATCCTGCGCATCGGCGACGGGGTCGTGCTCGGCCGGGGCAGCCACGTCATCGCCGACACCACCGTCACCATCGGCAGCGACTGCTACTTCGGGCCGTACGTGTACGTGACCTCCACCAACCACTCCTACGACGACCCGCACGAGCCGATCGGCAAGCAGTGGCCCCGGATGGATCCCGTGTCGATCGGACCCGGCTGCTGGATCGGCACCGGCGCGGTGATCCTTCCGGGGGCGCGGATCGGGCGGAACGTGGTCGTCGCGGCGGGGGCGGTGGTGCGCGGGGCGGTGCCCGACCACTCGGTGGTGGCCGGGGCGCCCGCGCGGGTCGTGCGCCGGTGGGACCCGGCCGAGGGGTGGCAGCCCCCGATCCGGACACCCGCGCCGGTACCGATCCCCGACGGGGTCACGCCCGAGCAGTTGCTGGCGTTGACGGAGTGGGACGCGCGGGGGGCCGAGGAGTCGGCCCAGGGGGCCTGAGGGGGCGCGGCCCTCGCAGTACAGTTCGGTGAACGTCGGGTGCGGCCGCCTCCGTTCGTCGTGTTGGACTCTGTCACTGAGATATTGGACGGAACGTGTCGGACCTCGACCTGCTGACCCAGTCCCTGGCGCGGAACGTCAAGCGCTGGCGCACCGAGCGCGGGTTCACCCTGGACACGCTGGCGGCTCGCGCCGGAGTCAGCCGCGGGATGCTCATCCAGATCGAACAGGCCCGCACCAACCCCAGTCTCGGTACCGTCGTCAAGATCGGCGACGCCCTCGGGGTCAGCATCACCACCCTGCTCGACTACGAACAGGGGCCCAAGGTCCGGGTCGTTCCGGCCGAGCAGGTGGTCCGCCTGTGGCACACCGAGACGGGCAGCTACAGCCGGCTGCTGGCCGGTACGGAGGCGCCCGGTCCGCTGGAGATGTGGGACTGGCGGCTGATGCCGGGCGAGGGCAGCCGCTCGGACCCGCACCCCGTGGGCACGGTCGAGATCGCCCATGTCACGGCGGGCGAGCTGACCCTCACCGTGGACGGCGCCGAGTACCGGGTCCCGGCCGGCGCGAGCGTCACCTTCGAGGCGGGCGCGGCCCACGAGTACGCCAACCGGGGCGACGTGCCGACCGAGATGGTGCTCACGGTCTCGGTGCCGGCCGTGCCCTGAGGCACCGCGGCAGGGCGGCCCAGGGGCTTTAGTAACGTGCGGCTCATGCGCGCACCCATCGGAGACTTCGACCACGCCACCCCCGCCCCCGACTGCCTGGACGACCTCGTCCGCCCGGTCGCGGACGCCGTACGCGACTGGCCCGGCAGCGTGCCCGCCGACCAGATCCTGTACGTCGAGACGGAGCCCGAGTGGGCCGACACCGCGGTGTTCGTCCAGCACTACGGGCAGGACCTGCTCGAACGGTCCGCGAACTGCGTGGTCGTCGCGGGCAAGCGGGGCGGCGGGACGAGCCTGGCCGCCTGTGTCGTGCTCTCCACCACCCGCGTCGACGTCAACGGTGTGGTCCGCCGCCGACTGGGCGCCCGCAAGGCCTCGTTCGCGTCGATGGACACCGCCACCGGGGAGACCGGGATGGAGTACGGCGGCATCACGCCCGTCGGGCTGCCCGCCGCGTGGCCGGTACTGGTCGACTCGGCCGTGGTCGACCTGCCGTACGTCCTGGTCGGCAGCGGACGGCGGCGCGGCAAGCTGCTGGTGCCGGGGAAGGCGTTCGCGGAGCTGCCGAACGCGGTGGTGCTGGAGGGGCTGGGCGTCACCGTCTGAAGGGTGGCCCACTGAAGGGGGCGCCCCTGTCGCCGCCGGAAACGCCGACGTCGGGCCCGGGCGGTGGCCCGGACCCGACGAGGGGTGACTGAGGACGGGCCTCAGGCGGCGGCGGTGCCCGCCTTGCTGGTGAGCTGGTTCAGGACCTCGGTGAGGCCGGTGACGACCTCGGCGTCGTCGGCCGGGTGGGTCTCGGCGAAGCGGACGACCGAGCCGGGGATGGAGAGCTTGGCCTCCTCCAGGACCGTGGCACCGGCGATGCCGACGGCCTTGCGGGTCTCGTCCTGCGCCCACACGCCGCCGAACTGGCCGAACGCGGTGCCGACCACGGCGACCGGCTTGCCGGTGAAGGCGCCGGCGCCGTACGGGCGGGACAGCCAGTCGATGGCGTTCTTCAGGACGGCGGGGATGGTGCCGTTGTACTCGGGGGAGAAGAGCAGGAAGCCGTCGGCCTGGCCGGCGGCCTCACGCAGGCGCGCGGCGGTGGCCGGGAGGGCGGCCTCGTTGTCGATGTCCTCGTTGTAGAACGGGACGTCGGCCAGACCCTCGTACAGCTCGATCTCGACGCCCTCGGGGGCGTGCTTCACAGCGGCCTCGGCGAGCTGACGGTTGTGCGAACCGGCGCGAAGGCTGCCGACGAGCGCGAGGATGCGTACGGACATGAGCTGACTCCTAGCAAAGGGTGTGCGCGTAGGGAACACGTGAGGCAAGCCACGGACCGGGGTCTGCGGTACCTGCGAAACGGACCGTGGTCCGTTGAAATTTGTAGCAGCTATCCGGACCGGGGTCCACTTGTGTGTGGTGAGCGTTACGCTCATTTCATGAAAGAGTCGCTGCCGCCCTTCCCGGCGCCTCAGGATCCGGACCCCCTCGACGGACTGCTGAACCTCACCCCCACCGTCACCGAACAGCCCCGACTGCGCGCGGACGCGGCCCGCAACCGCATGCGGCTGCTGGAGGTCGCCGCCCGCCTCGCGGCGGAGTGCGGGGCCGCGAACCTGACCATGGAGGCCGTGGCGACCGCCGCAGAGGTGGGCAAGGGCACCGTCTTCCGGCGGTTCGGCGACCGCTTCGGGCTCCTGGCCGCACTCCTCGACCACCAGGAGCGGGAGCTCCAGGCCGCGTTCCTGTCCGGGCCGCCCCCGCTCGGCCCCGACGCGCCCCCCGTCGAGCGGCTGCACGCCTTCGGCGCCGCCGTCATCCGGCACGAGTACGCCCATCGCGACCTCTACCTCGCCGCCCGCGCGGACGCCACCCGCCGGCACGCCAACCCGGCCACCCAGCTCCGCCTCGGCCACCTGTGCATGCTGCTGCGCCGCGCCGGGGCGAAGGGCGACATCGAGCTGCTGGCGCAGACCCTGCTGGGCTATCTGGACATCAACCTCGTCGACCACCTGGTGGAGCGGCGCGGGATGTCCCTCGACCGGCTGGAGCGGGGCTGGGGGGAGCTGATCACGCGGCTGGTCGTGGCGGCGTAGGGCAGTCAAAGCGACCGCTTGGTAACTTGGGGGCCGGGTGTCGGGGAGGGGCCTCGTACGCCGGGCGCAGCGGGAGGGGCCACATGACCGACACGAACGCGGTGAGCGACGGGAACGGCGAGAGCGCCGCGGGTGGTGGGGGCGGCCGGACGGACTTCGTCGGGACCGGCTTCTTCTCCTCCGTGGACGACGTCTCGGCGCAGCTCGCCGCAGCGGGCTACCTGGCCTCCACCGCCGTCGCCACCACCGTCTTCCTGGCCGACCGGCTCGGCAAGCCGCTGCTGGTGGAGGGCCCGGCGGGCGTGGGCAAGACCGAACTGGCCAAGGCCGTCGCGCAGGTCGGCGCCGCCCGCCTGGTCCGGCTCCAGTGCTACGAGGGCATCGACGAGTCCCGCGCCCTGTACGAGTGGAACCACGCCAAGCAGCTGCTGCGCATCACCGCCGGGCGCGACGAGGCCTGGGACGAGACCCGCTCCGACATCTTCAGCGACGAGTTCCTGCTCACCCGCCCCCTGCTGACGGCGATCCGGGGCGACGAGCCGACCGTGCTCCTCATCGACGAGACCGACAAGGCGGACGTCGAGGTGGAGGGGCTGCTGCTGGAGGTGCTGAGCGACTTCCAGGTCACCGTGCCCGAGCTGGGTACGATCACCGCGACCCGGCGCCCCTTCACCGTCCTCACCTCGAACGCCACGCGCGAGCTCTCCGAGGCGCTCCGCCGCCGCTGTCTCTTCCTCCATCTCGGCTTCCCCGACGCCGAGTTGGAGCGGCGGATCGTCACGCTCAGGGTCCCCGGCCTGGACGACACCCTCGCCGACTCCCTGGTCCGGGTGGTCGGCGCGCTGCGGGAGATGGAGCTGCGCAAGGCCCCCTCCGTCGCCGAGACCATCGACTGGGCGCGCACCCTGCTGGCCCTCGGTGCCGACACCCTCGACGAGGCCGTCGTCCGGGACAGCCTCGGCGTGATCCTCAAGCACCAGGACGACATCGAGAAGGCCGCGCGGAAGCTGACGCTGGTATGAGCGCCGGGGCCCGCGGCGCGAGCGGTACGACCCCGGCATCCACACTGCCCGACCGGCTGACCGCGTTCGTACGGGCGTTGCGCGGCCACGGCATACGGATCGGGCCCGGCGAGACCGTCGACGCCGCGGCCGTGCTGGAGGTGCTGGGCCTCACCGACCGGGAGCGGATCCGGGAGGGGCTCGCGGCGGCACTGCTCCGCGCCGACCGGCAACGGGCCGTCTTCGACGCGGCCTTCGAGCTGTACTTCCCGCTCGGCGTGGGGGAGTTGACGGGGGCACGGGGCGCGTCGGCCGGTGACCGGGACGAGTTCCGCGAGCGGCTCGCCGAGGCGCTGGCCGCGAACGACACGGCGGCGCTCACCCGGCTCGCCGCCGAGGCGGTGGAACTGTTCGGCCGTTACGGCTCCCCGGGCTCGGACGGCTGGTCGGCCCACCAGACGCTGGACCGCCTCCGACCGCAGACGCTGCTGGCCCGGATCCTCGCGGGTGCGCGGGGGGACGGCGAAGGGGCCGGGCTCGGTGGCGCCGGCTCCGGTGCGGGCGGGGGAGCCGGTGCGGGTGGCGGGGCCGGTGGTGGGTTCCGTATGGGATTCGGTGGAGGGCTCGCCCTCGGCCCGGGGACGGGCTCCGGGGCGGGCGTGGGCGCCGGGGCCGCGCTCGGTTCGGGCGGGTTCACCGAGCGGTTGGACGCCGACGAGATCCGGCGCCGGATCGAGGACTTCCGCGACCGCGTGCGGACCGAGGCGCGGCGACGGGTCGCCGAGCGCCGGGGTGCGGAGAAGATCGCCGAGCGCGGGATCGCGCCGAGCGCCGACCAGGTCGACTTCCTCGTCGCCAACCGCGAACAGCTCGTCGAACTGCGCCGTACCGTCCAGCCGTTGGCGCGTAAGCTCGCGACCCGGCTGGCCGCCAGGCGGCGCAGGGCCGCGCGCGGCCAGATCGACATCCGGCGCACGCTCCGGCGTTCGCTGTCCACCGGGGGCGTGCCGCTGCGCCCGGCCTATCGACGGCACCGGCCGGCCCGCCCGGAGATCGTGCTGCTCTGCGACGTGTCCGGTTCGGTCGCCGGGTTCGCGAACTTCACGATGCTCCTGGTGCAGGCGATGCGGGACCAGTTCAGCAAGGTCAGGGTCTACGCCTTCGTCAACCGCGTCGACGAGGTCACCCGTCTCGTCACCACCGGGCAGGCCGACCCGGCCGAACTCGGCCGCCGGATCGCCACCGGGGCCACGCTCACCGGGTGGCACGGCAGCAGCGACTACGGTGCCGCGCTCGGTGAGTTCGCCGAGCGCCATCTCGACGCCGTGGGCCCGCGTACCTCGGTGATCGTGCTCGGGGACGCCCGCACCAACGGGTTCGACCCCAACGCGGAGGCCCTGCGGCGCATCGTGGCCCGGGCCCGCCGCGTCCACTGGCTGAACCCCGAGACACCGAGCACCTGGGGGACGGGCGACTCCGCCGCCCCGGTCTACGCCGAGATCGTCGACATGCACACCTGCCGGAACGCGCGCCGGCTCGGGGAACTGGTGACGCGGCTGCTGCCGGTGTGAGCCGTCACCCCCGGCCGGTGTCGATCACACAGAAGCGGTTGCCCTCCGGGTCGGCGAGGACGACGAAGTCGGCGTCCAGCGGATAGTCGTCCCAGTCGACGCGCCGCGCGCCGAGGCCCACCAGCCGCTCGACCTCGGCCGCCTGGTCCTCCGCGTTCCCCGCGTAGAGGTCCAGGTGCACGCGCGGCCGGTCCTGCACCGGGGTCTCGCTGAGGCCCAGGGAGATCTGCGCTCCGAGGCCCCGCGGATGCACCAGGACGACCCAGTCGTCCTCCGGCTCTTCGCGGGGGACGTACCCGAGGGCCCCCATCCAGAACGCGGCCGCCCGCCGCACGTCGGACGCGCCCATCACCACGGATCCGATTCTCAGCACGGTCCGATTCTCGCCCCTGCGGAACCGCCGCCCTGCGGCGATGCTGGAGACAGGCCTCGACCTCAGGAGGTGCGCCCATGTCCCGCACCGTCACCGTGGGCATCGACGGTTCGCCCGAGAGCCTCGCCGCCGCCGCGTGGGCGGCCCGGGAGGCACGGCTCCGCGCACTGCCGCTGCGCCTGCTCAACGTCTGGGAGATGGTCCCCGAGCCGATGGGGCGGGCCCCGGCGCTGGGGGCGGAGACGGACACGAACGCGGGGACGGAGGCGGCGTCGGGGACGGAGGCGGCGTCGGGGACGGGCGTCGGGAAGGTGCTGCGGGAGGCGGCCGACGGGATCCGGCTGCGCCATCCCGGTGTCGACGTGGGCGTGGAGCAGTTGACGGGGCGTGCATCGGAGGAGTTGGTGAAGGCGGCTCAGGAGGCCGGGCTGCTGGTCCTCGGCTCCCGCGGGCTGAGCGGGATCGCCGGTTTCCTGCTCGGTTCCGTGGGGCTGCACGTGGTCGCGCACACCGAGCGGCCCGTCGTCCTCGTACGGGCGGGGGAGCGGGCGGCGGACGAGCACATGCCGGGTCCGGCCGGGGCGTCGGCCGCCGGGGCGCCTGCCGCCGAGGCGCCGTTCAGGCCCGTCGTGCTCGGGGTGGACCTCGCCCACCCCGACCCCACGCTGATCCGGTTCGCCTGCGAGGCGGCCGCCGTGCGCCGGACCGCGCTGCGCGTCCTCCACGTCTGGCGCCCGCCGGCCCACTCCGGCCTGCGCGAGAGGCCCGGCCTGGACGCCGATCTCGCCACCGACCTCGGCGGGACGGCCGCCGCCGCCCTGAGCGACGTACTGCGTCCCTGGCGGCTGGAGTACCCGTCCGTCGAGGTGGTGGAGGAGCCGCGGCGCGGGAAGGCCGCCGACCATCTGCTGGAGGCGTCCCGGGACGCCTGTCTGGTCGTCGTCGGGCGGCACGTCCGCCGTTCGCCGCTGGGGGCGCACATCGGGCCGGTCGCCCACGCGGTGCTGCATCACGCCGGTGTGCCCGTGGCAGTCGTCCCGCACGGCTGAGACCTCGGAGACGACCTTCGAGGACATCGCCGTACGGGCTTCCAGAAAACTCTCGGGCGGCGTGTCCGATGACAGACCCTCAAGATCAGCCGAAATCCGATCACAAGGCGCCCAAAGCCGGTCCTATAATGCCCACTTGCAGTCGCACGCTGCCGACGCCCTGGCGCGTTCCGGTCCGTGTGATTCGAAACGGGGGATGTGGTGGGGGACCGAACCGTGCCCGCGGGCATCGTGCGCTTCATCGTGCTGCGCGCGTGGGTGTACCGCGCGCTCCTCGGTGCCGTGCTGCTGACCGTGCTGCTGACCACAGCCGTGCTGGCCGCGCTCACCGCCTACTCGGGCGCGATAGGCGACGCGGCGCTGCGGCGGTCGCTCGCGGAGCAGCGCACCGCCGCCGAGGCCGCCCTGGTGCTCAAGGCCGATGTGCCGGCCGACGAGCGGCAGGCGGCCGACGACGCCGTGCGGGAGGGCGCGCGCGGCATCTTCGACGGGCTTCCCCTGCGGGTCCGCACCCTGCTGCGGTCGGGTCCGTACGCCCTGCCGGAGAACCTGCGGCCGCCCTCCGAGCAGGGCGGGAACCCGAACCTCACCTACTTCGCGGCCCTGGACCGCAGCCAGGTGCGAACCCTCGCCGGGAGGCTCCCCCGTGACGCGGTGAACTCCGGGTCCGCCGGGCCTCTGGAGGTCGCACTGCCGCAGAGCGCCGCCCGGCGGCTCGGCCTGAAGCCAGGCGCCCGGCTCAACGTCACCGACCAGCTGGACGGCCCGGCGGTACCCGTGCTGATCACCGGCGTCTACCTCCCGGTGGACGTCCGCGCCCCCTACTGGCAACTGGACGACTTGAGCGGCCGCGGTGTGAAGGCGTCGAGCTTCACGACGTACGGCCCCCTGCTCACCGCCCCGGGCGTGCCGATGTCCGGCCGGGTGAGCGTCGGCGCGTCGGGCTGGCTGGTCTCGGCCGACTACTCCTCGCTCACCACGGAGCGGATCGGACCGCTGCGCGAGGCCGCCCGCTCGGGCAACGCGGAACTGCGCGAGCACCCCGCGCTCAGCAGCGCGACCGTGGCGGACACCGCGCTGCCCGAGGTGCTGGACCGCATCGAACGCTCCCTGCTCGTCACGCGCTCCAGCATGCTGATCGTCGCCGGGCAGCTCGGACTGCTCGCGGCCTGCGCCCTGTTGCTCGTCGCACGGCTCCTCGACTCGGACCGGACGGCCGAGACCCGGCTGCTGCGGGCCCGCGGTGCCACCCGGGCACAGCTGGCGGGCCTGGCCGCGCTGGAGGCGCTGCTGATCTCCGCGCCGGCGGTGGTCCTGGCGCCCCTGTTGTCGGGACCGTTGACGCGGCTCCTGGTCGCCCGGGGCACGCTGAGCCGGACCGGGGTGAGCGTCGACGTGCCGGCCGGGGGCCGACCCGAGGTGTGGGCGGTCGCCGCGGGGGTCGCCACGCTGTGCGCGCTGGCGGTGGCGGTCCCGGCATGGCGGGCCACCTTCGCGGGCACCGTCGCGATCCGGGCGGGGGCGCTGCCCGCGTCGCTGCGCGCCGGGGCGGACGTCGGGCTGCTCGCGGTGGCCGGTGTCGCCTTCTGGATGCTCGACAGCCAGGACTCCGGGGCCGTCACCGCCGACCGCGAGGGCGTCCTCGGCGTCGACCCGCTGCTGGTCGTGGCGCCCGCCCTCGTGCTGCTCGCCGGAACGGTCCTGGTCCTGCGGCTGCTGCCCCTGCTGGCACGGGTCGGCGAGCGGCTGCTGACCCGCGGGCAGGGGCTGACCGCGGCCATGGTCGGCTGGCAGTTCAGCCGCCGCCCGATGCGCGGGGCCGGTCCCGTGCTGCTGCTGGTCATCTCCGTGGCGCTGGGGGTGGTGGCGATCGGGCAGGACGCGTCCTGGCGGCGGTCCCAGGCCGACCAGGCCGACTTCCGCGCGGGCGCCGACGTACGCGTCCAGGCCTCCGGAGGCGGCGTGGTGGGCCGCACCGACGTCTACGGCGACCTCCCGCACGTGGACGCGGTCGCCCCCGCGGTCCGCGGCACGATGTCGCTCTCCGGCAGCCGCAGGGCGACCGTCCTGGCCCTGAACACCAAGGAGGCCGCCGGGGCGGTGCTGGTGCGGCCCGACCTGACCGACGGCCCCCTGCTCGCCGGGCTCGCGCCCCCCGGAACCCCCGCGGGCATCGAGGTACCCGAAGGCACCACCCGGCTCACCCTGACCGCCGCCCTGTACGGCACCACACCGGGGACGGAGGCCGACGTCACGCTCACGGTGCGCGACCGGCACGGGACCTCCTACGAACTGCCGTCCGGCCACCTCCCCGCCGACGGCCGCCCGCACCGGCTGACCCCGGACCTGAAGGGCGCCCGGGGCCCCCTGGCGCTGACCGGGATCCGGCTGAGCACGCCCCAGCCGACCGAGCGTCCGCACCGGCACCGCCTGGTCCTCGGCGCGCTCACGGCGACCGCGGGCGACGGCACCACCCGGCGACTGGTCCTGCCGACGAGCTGGACCACCGCGACCGAGGCCGACCCGGGTGCCGCCCCGCCCGAGGACGACGCCCGGCCCACGCTCCCCCGGGTCACGTCGACGGCACCCCTCACCCTCACGTACAGCACCGGGTACCAGCTGCCCGACCTGCTGCCGCCCGCCCTGCCGCTGGAGGTCCGGCTCACGGTCGACCAGCCCCCGGCGCCCGAGATCGTCGCCGTCGCCACCGACCGGTTCCTCGACGCGTCCGGCGCACGCGAGGGACAGCGCGTCGAGGTGACGTTCGACGGCCGTTCCGTGCCCGTCCGTATCGCCCGCACCGCGAGGGCGCTGCCCACGACGGAGGTCACCACCCAGGACGGCGGGGCCCTGCTGGTCGACCTCAGCGCCGTCAACCAGGTCCTCCAGGCCCGCTACGGCACCGGCCTCGCGCCCACCGAGTGGTGGCTCGGCACGACCGCCCCCGGCGCCACCGCGGCGGCCGCGCGCGCCCTGCCCGACGTCGACCCCGAACAGGTGACGGTGCGCGACGAGACGGCGGCGAAGCTGCGCGACGACCCCTTCGGGGCGGCCCCGGAAGCGGCGCTGATCGCGGCGGCGGCGGTGACGGTGCTCTTCGCCTCGCTCGGCTTCGCGGTGAGCGCGGCAGGAGCCATGCGCACCCGGGACGGAGAGTTCGCCGTGCTGCGCGCCCTGGGGACACCACGACGCCGCCTGGCCCGGCTGGTCGCCGTGGAGCACGGCGTCCTGGTGACCCTGGCGCTGCTGGTCGGCACGGCCCTGGGCACGGTGCTGACACACGCCCTGGTACCCCTGGTCGTCCTGACCGGGCAGGCCACCCGGCCGCTCCCGCCGGTCCTGGTCGAACTGCCGCTCCCGCGGCTGGCAGCCCTGCTGGTGGCGCTCGCGGCGGGCCCCGCCCTCGTGACCGCGGCCCTCGCCCTCCGGCGGGCCAGACCCGTGTCGGCTCTGAGGGACGAGGTGACGCAGTGACCCCGCAGCCGGTACCCCCACGCGACGGAGGGACGACGAAGGTGCCACCGCACGTACGGGCCGGGTTGCGGACCCGGCTGAGGGCCTTCGCCGGCACGTCCGTGGCCCTCGCGCTCCTGGTGGCCGTCACCGCGACGCTGGCCGCCGCCCACCCGCGCGCCGTCGACCGCTACGGCGACGCGGGCCTGCGCCGGGCCGTCGAGCAGGCCCTGCCCGACCGGACGACCGTGCAGATGCAGGTCCCACTGCCCTGGATGGACAGTGTCGCGGAGATGGAGGCCGCCCTGCGGGCCGGTCCGCTCGACAAGGCACGGGCCGAGATCCTCGCCACCGCCGAGGCCCCCCTGGTTCCCGACCCCGCGCAGTCGTCGTACGGCGTGCGCACGACCGTCCCCATGGAGGCGTCCGACGACTGGCTCCCCCAGCCCGGCGGCCGCCCCGCCCAACTGGTGCTCGCCGCCCAGCAGGAGCTGGCCTCCCACAGCAGACTCAGCGCGGGCCGGCTGCCCCGCACCACGGGCGCACCCGTCACCGCGGCGACCGCGCGGGTCGAGGCCGCCGTGACGGTGGAGACCGCCCGCACGCTCGACATCCGGGTGGGCTCGGTGATCCACCTGCCGGGCTCGGCCCGCGCCCCGCTCGCCGTCCGGATCACCGGGATCGTCGCCCCCCGCACACCCGAGGGCGCCTACTGGTCGGCACTGCCGGTGCTGCGCACCCCCGCGCTGAGCCGCCGGCCCGACCTCCCGCCGACGGAGGTCCACTGGCTCGGCGGCCTGCTGCTCGCCGCCGACGCCGGCCCGGTCCTCCTGGGCACCCCCGGCCGACCGCAGCGGTACTGGAACCTCGCCCCTGACGTCGACGCCCTGCGCGGCCACGACCTCGGCCGTCTGGCGTCCGCCGTGGCCGCCCTGGAGTCGGGGCCGGGAGTGCAGCGACTGCGGACGGTGGTGGACGACGGCCTGGAGGCCGAGACGAACCTCGACGCGGTCCTCGCCGACCACGCCCGGCTGCGGTCCGGGCTCGACCCGCTGCTGCTCCTCGCCGCCGTCGGCACCGGCAGCCTCGCCGTGATCGTCCTCGCCATGGCCGGCGGCGTGGCGGCCGATCGGCGGCGCGCGGAACTGGCCCTGCTGCGCGCCCGCGGCGCCTCCCTGCCCGGCCTGGCCCTCAGACTGCTCGCGGAGACGGCGGTGGTGGCGGTGCCCGCCGGGGCCCTCGGACTGACCGCCGCGCTGCTCGCCCTGCCCGGCGCCCGCACCGGGCCCGCCGTGGCCGCCGCCCTCGCCGTCACCCTGTTCGCCTGCGTCGCGCTGCCCCTGCGCGCCGTGGCGGCCCACCGCACGGTCCGCCTCCAGGACGGGCGGGAGGATCTCGCCGCCACCCGGCCGTCACGCCGCCGCACGGTGGCGGAACTGACCGTCGTGGTGATCGCGGCGGGAGCGGTCGCCGCACTGCGCCGACAGGGATCCGGCGGAACCGCGCTGGTCGCCGCCGCCCCGCTGCTGACGGGCGTGGTCGCGGCCCTGCTGCTGGCCCGTCTGCACCCCCTGCCGCTCCGCGTGCTGAGCAGGGCGGCCACGCGCATGCGCGGCCTGGTGGTTCCCCTGTCGCTGGCCCAGGTGGCCCGCGCCCCCGGCTTCGCCGTACTGCCCCTGCTCGCCCTGCTCAGCGCCCTGACCACGGCCGC
This sequence comes from Streptomyces caniscabiei, assembly GCF_014930365.1. Lineage (GTDB taxonomy): Bacteria > Actinomycetota > Actinomycetes > Streptomycetales > Streptomycetaceae > Streptomyces > Streptomyces caniscabiei. Next base: position 54,451 of record NZ_JABXWI010000013.1, read on the forward strand.
GTTCGGCGGCTCGGTCCTGGCCGGCGTCACGGCCGCCCGCGACCGGGCCGCCCTCCTCGACGTGGGCGCCGACGGCCGCGTCGAGACCACCACCGGCGAACTCCCCCGAGCCCTGCCCGACCGGATACGCCGACTGCCCGGCGTCCGGGACGCGACGGAGGCGAGCGTCGCCTACGACGCCAAGCCGCAACAGGGCAGCCAGGCGGTGCCGCTGGCCGCCGTGGACCCCGACGCCTACGCGCGCCTCGCCCGCCGCACGGACCTCGGACCGTTCGACGCGGCCCGCCTCCGACGGACGGACGCCGGTACGACGGACGCCGGTACGACGGGCGGCGGTACGACGGACGCCGGTACGACGGGCGGCGGTACGACGGGCAGCGCCGACCGGCCTCTGCCCGCGCTGGCCTCACCACGCGTCGCCGACGAGTACGGCACCGGCCCCTACACCGTCCTGCTCCCGGACGGCACCTCCGTCACCGTCCGCGTCGTCCAGGTCCTGGACCGCACCCCGGCCGTGTCCGGCGACGACTTCCTGATCGTGGACCGCGCCGGCCTCCCGCGCGGCGCCCGGCGCACGACCACCCTGCTGCTGACCGGTGACGCCCTGAACGGCCGGGAACTGCGCTCGGCGACGCACGGCACGGCGGCGACCGTCCGGCTGCGCGCCGAGGAACGCGCACGCGACGCCGACTCGCCGTTGCAGTCCGGCGCCGAACGCCTGTACGGGGTCGCGGTCGCCGCCGGCGCCGGATACGCGGTCCTCGCGCTCGTCCTGACCGTGCTGCGCACCGCGCCCGATCGCGGCGCCCTGCTCGCCCGGCTGCGCACCATGGGCATGACCCGGTCACAGGGCCGGCGGCTGCTGATCCTCACGGCCCTCCCCCAGGCGTTCCTGGCCGCCGCCGGCGGCGTGCTGACCGGCTGGGTCGCCATTCGCCTGCTGGCGCCCGGCGTCGACCTCACGGCCATCGCGCTGGCCTCCCCGTCCGGGGAGGACGCCGTCCTGCGCACCGATCCGCTCTCCCTGGCCCTTCCGGCGCTCGCCGTGCTGCTCCTGGCCGTCGGGGTGCCCGCCGGCCAGGCCTGGTGGTCGGGCCGCCGGGGCTCGGTGCGCGAACTGCGGCTGGGGGACACCTAGGACCTTCCCATGAGCGGAACCCCGAGACCACGCCCTCTCCGACACCGGCCCGTACCCTCCGACCGCCCAGGAGCAGCCGATGACCAGCAGCCCGACCTTCCACGAGCTCGCCGACCGTGCCCTCGCCGCGCGCGACGCCGCCGCCTACGGTCAGGACGCCCTGATCAGCTGCGACCGGCTGGTACGGATCTTCACCGCCGACGGCGTGGAGGTCCAGGCCCTGCAAGGCCTCGACCTCCTCGTCCGCGAGGGAGAACTCCTGGCCCTGGTCGGCGCCTCCGGCAGTGGCAAGTCCACCCTCATGAACATCCTGGCCGGACTGGACCGGCCCACCGCCGGCGCGACCCGAGTCGCCGACCACGACCTGGTCACCATGTCCGCCAAGGAGCGCCTGGTCTACCGTCGCAAGACCGTCGGCTTCGTCCGGCAGCAGACCTCCCAGAACCTGCTGCCCTATCTCACCGCCGCGCAGAACGTCGCGCTGCCACTACAGCTGGCGCGCGCCCGGGGCGGGCGCCGGGCCCGCGCCGTCCGCGCCGGGGAACTCCTCGACCTGCTGGGCGTCGCCGAATGCCGCGACCGCCGGCCGCGGGAGATGTCCGGCGGCCAGCAGCAGCGGGTCGCCCTCGCCGTCGCCCTCGCCAACGATCCCGCGGTCCTGCTCGCCGACGAGCCCACCGGCGAACTCGACTCCCACACCGCCGAACAGGTCTTCGCCGCGTTCCGCACCGCCAACGAGGAGCTCGGCACCACCATCGTGATCGTCACCCACGACCAGTCCGTCGCCGGCGAGGTCCGCCGTACGGTCGCCATCCGGGACGGCCGCACGGCGACGGAGGTCCTGCGCCACAGCGAGGTCGACTCCGCCACCGGCCAGGAGAACCTGGTCGCCCGCGAGTACGCCATGCTCGACCGGGCCGGCCGCCTCCAGCTCCCCGCCGAGTACACCCGGGCCCTCGGGATGCGCGACCGCGTCGCCCTGGAACTGGAACCCGACCACATCGCCGTCCGCCCCGACGACACCCGCGGCGACCGCCCCGGCGGGACTTCGGCGGCGGAGCGGCCCTAGTACTCCAGCAGCGGTTCGCTATCTGGCCTGGTCAGACGAATCGTCGGGAGTGTAGTGGGCTGATGGAGTGTCAGCGGCGGTCTTGCCGGACCGCCCCTTCCACGAGTGGCATCGAGAACTGTCCGAGCGGTGATCAGGGCAGCCTCCCCGCGTGATCGACGACCTTGCCGACGCGACCTGGGACCGTGAACTCGACGACCTCTTCCTGCGTATCGGCCACCGCTTCGGCCGCGCAGACCTACGGCGCCGCATGCGCGACCACGTCCGCGCCCTGCTCGGCCCGGTCGGCCGCAAAAACGGCTGGCAACTGGCCGAACACGCAGGCCACCGCACCCCCGACGGCCTGCAACGGCTCCTGAACGGAGCCACCTGGAACGCCGACGACGTCCGCGACGACCTGCAGACATACGTCGCCGACAACCTCGGCGAAGCCGACGGGTCCTCATCCTCGACGACACCGGCTTCGTCAAGAAAGGCACCACCTCCGCGGGCGTGCAGCGCCAGGTCTACGCCACCACCCGCGGACGCGCCCTGGTGGACCGGGAGCTGTATCTGCCCAAGTCCTGGACGGACGACCGCGAACGCTGCCGCGCCGCCAAGATCCCCGATGAGAGGACCTTCGCCACCAAACCAGAACTGGCCAGGGCCACGGTGCTGCGCGCACTCGCCTCGCCGCTGCCGATCGGCTGGGTGACCGCCGATGCCGCCTACGGCCAGGAATGGCGCTTTCGCCGGATGCTGGAAGAAACCGCCGTCGGCTACGTGCTCGCCGTCCCGAAGTCCCAGCAGACACCGCGCTTTGGCCGCATCGACCACCTCTTCACGCAGGCGCCGGACGAGGCATGGGAGAAGCATTCATGCGGCGACGGCGCCAAAGGCCCGCGTGTCTGTCACTGGGCTGCCGTCCAGCTCCCTGTGATCGAGGACTTCGACGGCGAGCGGCCCACCCATCACCGCTGGGCACTGGCCCGGCGCAGTATCAGCAGACCCGATGAGATCGCCTGGGCCTCGGCGGGCTGGCGGGTGCCGAGGACAGGGGCGTCGTAGAAGACGAGGCCATGCTCGTCGGCGAAGTCGGCCAGGCCGGCCATGGCGTCGATCCCGGCGGTCGTCGACTGCATCCAGACGGCACCGGACCGCAGTGCGGGCGCCGCCTCACGCATGACGGCCAGCGTCGCGGGGCCGTCGTACAGCATGGGCAGGACGACGTCGGCACCCTGGACCGCCTCGGCGGGGGGTGCCGGCGACGAAGGCGCCGTCGGCGGCCGGGGGTTCGGCCTTGGCCCGGGTGCGGTTCCAGGCGCGGACGGTGTGCCCGGCCCTCACGAGATCGCGGGCCATCGCGGCGCCCCTGATGCCGGTGCCCAGGACGCTCACGGTGAGCTTGTCGGTCATGACGTCGGATTCCTGTTCTCATACGGACGTTGCTACCAGTGAGGTGACCAAGATCATGGCCACCCGCGTGAGGCGGTTTCCGTATGCCCTGATTCTCCTCTCGATCATCACGCTTTCCTCGGAGTACAGTCCGTCAGCTTGTTCTCATCAAAGCTTCATTGGGGGGGTGAGGTGTGTGAGCCTCGAAGGGAAGTGGCGAAGACGCGTCGTGGGCGGCGCGCTGTCCGTGGCACTCGGTCTGGGCCTGGTGGTGGCACTGCCACCTGCGGCGTCCACGACCGCATCGGCCGCGGCCCCGCGGCAGACGTCCGCACCGGGCACGGGCAACGAGACCTTGTCCGAAGGCGAGGCGCTGGCCAAGGCCAAGCGGACCGGCACGGATGTGGAGATCGTGTCGCTGCGCGGCGAGAGCAGCGAGGTGTACGCGACACCGGACGGCAAGCTCGAGGCGCGGGAGCACTGACGGGGTGTCCGACGACACCACCTGCGCGGACCGGCTGTCGTGGTCCGAGAACGTCCTGTCCTACAAGGCCACGGGCGGACTCCAGATCGGCCGCGCCCGCACGGCGGGAGCGTGGGGCGAGTACTGGCCCGGCGCCGTCGACGACGTCTGGGCCTTCCAGGGCGCGCTGAGCGACTCCCAGATCGCCCATCTGTCGCTGGGCATGCCGGGCGTCGCCACCGAGGTACCCGGCACCGACTGACCTGAAGCGGTGCCGGCCCGTCGCCCTGTACGGACGGGCCGGCACCGGTTTCACACCAGCTTTCACTCATCAAGGGGAACGATGAAAAATACGGGACGACCGGGCCGCGCGGCCCGATGGAGACGGAAGACCGCACTGGCTTCCGGGATAGTCATGATCGCCACGGTGCTCCAGGGCATCACCGCGCCCGCGAACGCGGGAGCCGCGGCGGACGACGGGAGGGGCAGGCCGGCCCTGCCTAAGGCGGAGCGGCCCGTGGCCGGTTCCGCGGTCAAGAAGGTGAAGCCCCGCGCGGTGGAGCGCGGCCCGCGCACCCCGCGGACCGCGCCCAAGGCCGAGTGGCCCGGGGCGGGTTCGGGCCGGGTGACGCTCACCGGGACGCAGGCGGCCGCGAAGGGCTCGGCGAGCGCGAAGGGCGCGAAGGACGCCAAGAGATCGGCTCAGGCTCCGGTCAAGGCCGGCAAGCTGCCGGTCTCCGTCGGCGCCGCCAAGGCACGCGGCGCCGCCGGTGCCGTGCGGGTCGAGCTGGCCGGGCGCAAGCAGACCCGGAAGGCCGCGATCGACGGGCTGCTCGTGACGCTCGCCCCCGAGCGCACCAACTTCACCGACGGCGCCGCCCAGGTGCGCGTCGACTACCGCGACCTCGCGCAGGCCTACGGCGGTGGCTACGGCGCCCGGCTCACCCTGGTCCAGCTGCCCGCCTGTGTTTTGAAGACGCCGGAGCGGGCCAAGTGCCGTACCCAGAAGCCGGTCGAGACCGTGAACGACACGGAGGGCGGCGCGCTCACCGCCCCGTCCGTGCGGATCGGCTCCGCCCAGCCGACCGTGCTCGCCGCCGTGGCGGACGACAGCGCCGCCACCGGCGACTACAAGGCGACCACCCTCGCCCCGTCCGCGACCTGGCAGACCAACCTCAACACCGGTGACTTCGCCTGGTCCTACGACATGGGCGTCCCCGAGGTGCCCGGCGGGCTGAAGCCGAGCATCGGACTCGGCTACTCCTCCGGCTCGGTCGACGGCCGCACCACCGAGACCAACAACCAGTCATCCTGGATCGGCAGCGGCTTCGACATGTGGCCGGGCTACATAGAGCGCCGCTACAAGGTATGCGCCGAGGACGGCGTCGAGAACAGCGACGGCATGAAGCCCGGCGACCTGTGCTGGGGCTACGACAACGCCTTCATCAGCTTCAACGGCAAGGGCGGCGAGCTCGTCCCCACCGGCACCGACGGCGAGTTCAAGCTCCGCCAGGACGACGGCACCCGTATCGTCCGGCTGACGTCCACCGACCGCGGCAACGGTGACGACAACGGCGAGTACTGGCGGCTCACCGACCCCGACGGGGTGCGCTACTACTTCGGCTACCACCGGCTGCCCGGCTGGGCCGAGGGCAAGAAGACCACCAACTCCACCTGGACCACCCCCGTCTTCGGCGACGACACGGGCGAGAAGTGCCATGCCAGCACCTTCGCCGACTCCTGGTGCCAGCAGGCCTGGCGCTGGAACCTCGACTACGTCGTAGACCCGCGCGGCAACGCCATCGCGTACAACTACACCCAGGAGAAGAACTCCTACGGCCGCAACCTGAAGGCCGCCGACGACACCCGCTACACCCGCGGCGGCTACCTCGACGAGATCCAGTACGGCCTCAAGTCGTCCTCGATGTACGGCACTCCGGCGCTCGCGAAGGTCACCTTCACCAACGCCGAACGCTGCCTGCCCGACGCGCAGACCACCTGCTCATCGATCACCAGCGACTCCGCCTATTGGTACGACACGCCCTGGGACCTCAACTGCGACGAGGGCAAGGACTGCGACGACGGCCGTCTGTCGCCCACGTTCTGGACGCGCAAGCGCCTCAGCGAGGTGACCACGCAGGTCATCGACGCCGCCGGCGCCTACCAGAAGGTCGACTCCTGGAAGCTGGCCCACCGCTGGGGCATGGCCGACATCGACTACCAGCTGCTGCTCGACTCGATCCAGCACACCGGCCACACCGCCACCCCCACGATCACCCTGCCGAAGACCACCTTCAGCTACACCCAGCTGGAGAACCGGCTCGACAAGACCGGTGACGGCTTCGCCCCGTTCATCAAGTCGCGCCTGTCGACGATCGCCGACGAGTACGGCGGCCAGATCGACGTCAACTACTCGGCGCCCGCCTGCGACTTCGCCGCGCTGCCCACCCCGCAGACCAACACCACGCGCTGCTTCCCGCAGTACATCGGCGGCAGCTCCACGGAGGATCCCGAGCGGCACTGGTTCAACAAGTACGTCGTCACCTCGGTCACCGGGACCGACCGCACCGGCGGGGCACCCGACCAGGTCACCCGGTACGAGTACATGGGGCCGGCCGCCTGGCACTACGACGATGACGACGGTCTGACCAAGGAGAAGTCCAAGACCTGGTCCCAGTGGCGCGGCTACGGCCACGTGCGCGTCAAGACCGGCGGCCAGGGCGGCGACGCGGCGATGAAGTCGCAGTCCGACTCCTACTTCCTGCGCGGCATGGACGGCGACCGCGAGTCCCCGACCGGCGGCACCAAGAACGTCAGCGTCACCCTCGGCGAAGGCGAGGGCGACCCCATCACCGACCACGAGGCGCTCGCCGGCACCACCTACAAGACGGTCGGCTACTCCGGCAACGGCGGCAAGGTCCTCACCAAGACCGTGAACCGCCCCTGGTACCACCAGACCGCGAAGAAGACCCGCACCTGGGGCACCGTCACCGCCAACTTCATCGGCGTCGCCCATACCAAGACCTGGACGTCCCTGGACGACGGGGCGGGCACGTCCTGGCGGACCGCCTCCACCGCCACCTCGTACGACACCGTGGCCGGACGGGTCACCCAGGTCGACGACTTCGGCGACAACACCGCCGCGGCGGACAACCGCTGCACCCGCACCACCTATGCCACCAACAGCACCGACAACATCCTGAACCTGCCCGCGCGGGTCGAGACCGTCGCGAAGTCCTGCGCCGACCCCGTCGACCGCTCCAAGGACGTCATCTCCGACGTCCGTTCCGCCTACGACGGCGGTGCCTACGGCGCGGCCCCGACCAAGGGCGACGCCACGGCCACGGCCCTGCTGAAGAAGAACGACGGCACCACGGCCACCTACCTGGAGTCCGGGGCGACCTTCGACTCCTACGGCCGGGTCCTCACCAGCACCGACCTGACCGCGAACGTCACGGTCACGGGCACGGCCGCACCGGTCCGCACCGCCCGCACGGACGGCCGTACCACCACCACCGCCCGCACGCCGACCACCGGCTTCGTCACGAAGACGACCACGACCACACCGCCGGCGAAAGCCGGGGACGAGACCACGGCACTGGTCAGCTCCGCCACCCACGACCTGAAGCGCGGGCTGCCACTGACCCAGACCGACGCCAACGGCAAGGTCACGACCTTCACCTACGACGCGCTCGGCCGGTCCTCGAAGGTGTGGCTGGCCGACCGGCAGACGACGCTGACGCCGACGTACGAGTTCGACTACCTGGTCACCGACGGCCAGCCGGTCGCCGTCGTCACCAAGGCGCTGGGCACCAACGGCAGCCAGGTCGCCGCGTACAGCCTGTACGACGGTTTCCTGCGCCAGCGCCAGACGCAGAAGCCGGGCCCGGACGGCGGGCGACTGCTTTCCGACGTCTTCTACAACGAACGCGGGCTGACCGCCAAGACCTTCGAGACCTACTACTCCACCGGCGCCCCCTCACGGACCCTGTTCAAGCCCGCGGACGCGCTCTCGGTCGAGACCCAGACCCGCACCACGTTCGACGGCATGGGCCGCCCGACCGTGAGCGAGCAGATCGCGGGCAACGGCGACGGCGGCACGGCGCTCGGCACGACCCGCACGATCTACGGCGGGGACCGCACGACGGTCGTGCCGCCGGAGGGCGGAAGCGCCACCACGACCGTCACCGACGCCCGGGGGCGGACCACGGAGCTGCGCCAGCACCACACCCGCTCCGAGCAGGCGGCGTTCGACACCACCCGCTACGGGTACACCCCGCGCGGCGAGCTGGAGACGCTGACCGACCCGGCCGGCAACGTCTGGCGATACACCTACGACCTGCTCGGCAACCTCAAGACGACCGTCGACCCGGACCGGGGCCCCAGCTCCACCGAGTACGACGACCGCGGTCAGGTCCTGTCCATCTCCGACGACCGGTCCACCGACCTGTACTACGTCCGCGACGGGCTCGGTCGGCAGACCGAACTGCGTGAGAACAGCGCCACGGGCACGCTGCGCGCCAAGTGGGTCTACGACACCATCAGTGGCGCGAAGGGACACCTGGCCGAGTCCACCCGCTACGTCGGCTCCGAGGCGTACACCAACAAGGTCGTGGCCTACGACCGCCTGTACCGCGTGCTGCGTTCGACCGTGACGATCCCCGCGAGCGAAGGGGCGCTCGCCGGCACCTATCTGTCGGCCACTGCCTACAACTTGGACGGTTCGGTGCGCACGACCGGCTCCCCGGCCGCGGGCGCCCTGCCCGCCACCACGGTGGCGTTCACCTACGAGGACCAGACCCAGCGGCCGATCGCGCTCAGCGGCAGCCAGGGAATCGACGTCGCCACCAGCTACAGCCTCACCGGCAATCCGCTGCAGTTCGAGCTGTCCGACAACGACGGCAAGAAGACCTGGGTCACCAACACCTACGAGTGGGGCACCGAGCGTCTGGCCACCTCCCGGGTGGACCGTCAGGACGTGGCGGGCGTCGACCGTCACAACACCTACGGCTACGACCAGATGGGCAACATCCTGTCCGTCTCGAACGTCTCCCGTTCCGGCACGGACACGCAGTGCTTCGACTACGACTACCTGCGCCGCATGACCACGGCCTGGACCCAGTCCACGACCACCTGTGCCACGGCACCGAGCGGACAGACGGTCGGCGGTCCCGCGCCGTACTGGCACTCCTACACCTACGACAAGGTGGGCAACCGGGAGACCGAGACCCTGCACGACGTCACCGGTGACACGGCGAAGAACACCGTACGCACCTACGACTACCCGGACCCGGGCAAGCCGCGTCCGCACGCCGTGAACACGGTGACCCAGACCGGGCCCGGCGGCACCGCGCAGGACTCCTACGGCTACGACGTCGTCGGCAACACCGACACCCGCACCCTCGCGGGCACCACCCAGGACCTGGACTGGGACGCGGAAGGCCACTTGGTCAAGGTGACCAAGCCGGTCGAGGGCAAACCCGACGACGTCACCGAGTACGTCTACGACGCGTCCGGCAACCGGCTCATCGCACGCACATCGAAGGAGAACACGCTCTACCTCGGCGCCACCCGGATCACCGTGGCCAAGGGCGGCACCACCGCCGAGGCCACCCGAACCCTGGACCTCGGCAGCGGGCACCAGGCCGTGATCGACAACGACGGCTCGGTCTCGTTCACCATCGCCGACCACCTCGGCACGGGACAGCTGGCGGTCGACGCGGGAAGCCAGCAGCTGACGCAGCGTCGCATGCTGCCCTTCGGCGGAGTACGCGGCACCGAGCCGAGCACCTGGCCCGGTGTGCAGGGCTTCGTCGGCGGTGTCGACGACAGTGAGTCCACCGGGCTGACGCACCTGGGCGCACGGGAGTACGACCCAGCGACCGGCCGGTTCCTCTCGGTCGACCCGCTGCTCACCCCGGGCGATCCGCAGGCGCTGAACGCCTACGCCTACAGCAACAACAGCCCGCTCACGTTCAGCGACCCCGACGGCCTCGGCTGCATCCACGGTGCGCCCGGCGGCGGAGCGGACGGCATCTGCGCGGGCGTCGAAGGCGACACCGACGGCGTCATCAACGGCAGCTCCAACAACTGTCAGCGGACGCAGTCCTGCTACGACACCGCAGTCAAGATGTCGCAGGAGGCCAGGAGGAACGGCACCTACGGCAAGAAGCCGATCGTCATCGCGCCCAAGGGTGACTCGATCACCATCCAGGGCGTCTACATCCCGACCCAGGCGGAACTCGCCGAGCACTTCCCGTACTACCACGAGCGCCTGGACTACCAGCACAACCTCCAGAACTGGGCGCGAGCCCGGTGCTCGAGTCTGAGCGTCGCGGGCTCGGAGTTCTGCTCCGCCGTCGGCAAGCTCGGCTGGTTCGGCGACCAGAACGGGCCGGGGATCCTGGAGGTCCTGGGCGTCGACGACTACGTCGGCTGCGCCCAGGGCTCCGGCAGCGCCTGCAAGGCCGCGGCGGTCGACTTCGGCATCGCGGTGGGCACCGGCCTGCTCGGCAAGGGCGCCAAGGTCGTCTTCAAGGGCTTCAAGGCGGCCCTGAAGAAGACGGACAACGTTCCCATCCAGTGCCTCGTCGGAGGCGGTCGGCACAGCTTCACGCCCGGCACACACGTGCTGATGTCCGACGGTTCGAGCAAGCCCATCGAGGACGTCCGGCTCGGTGACAAGATCGTGGTCACCGACCCGGAGAGCGGTCTGACCACGACACGGACCGTCGTCGCCACCATCATCACCAAGGACGACAAGCACTTCGTCGACCTCACGGTTTCCCGCGAGGGCGCCCGGGACACGCAGTCACTGACGTCCACGACGACGCACCCGTTCTGGTCGCCCTCCGAGGGCACCTGGATCGACGCCGGCCACCTCACGCCGGGTATGACGCTGCGCACCGTCGACGGCGGCACGGTCCGGGTCGAGAAGACCCGCGAGTTCCACAAGCTCCAGCGCACGCACGACCTCACCATCGACGACATCCACACGTACTACGTCGTCGCCGGTACGACCCCGCTCCTCGTGCACAACGACGATGGCGGGTTCGACTGGGAAAAGGGTCTGGAGGACATGCAGTGGGACTCGGGCGACCTGGACGACGACGGCTATCACGCGCCGCGCGGCAACCAGGCCGAGAACAAGGAGTTCAATGACGCTCTGAAGAAGATCGAAGGCGAAATGGGCCGCAAGGTCACCCCGGCGGAGCGCCGCATGCTGCACGACAGAGTCAGCGGCCAGGGGTACGGCTACCATCGCATCGTCGAGGAAGGCAGGGGATTGTTCGGTGGCTGCTGAGATACAGCTGGACGAGATCACCCGGATCCTGACGGGTACCGTCGTCCGCTCCGTCGGCAGAGCAGCGGACATGGGCGTCGTCGAGTTCGACGGCCTCCAGGGCGAGACGGTCATGATCCACATGCAGTGCCCGTTCCGGATCGTACGGAACGGGAGGATCCTCGTGGGGTCCAGGGACATGCGGTACGCGCAGAAGGGCGCGGGACCACAGGCCTTCGACGAGTTCCGCATGATCTACGACGCCCAGACCACCACGCTCAACGGAGCGCTCGGACAGCTCCGCCCCTCCGTCGACGGTGTGACCGTCGGCGAGGCGGGTGAACTCACCGTGAGCTGGGAGCAGGGCTTCCGGCTCGAGGTGTTCCCGGACTGCTCCGGGAAGATCGAGGCCTGGCGGGCATTCGTCCGCGGTGGTGCCCACCACGGATTCCCGCCCGAGACCATCTGACGCGGTCCGGTATCGCCACTCGGCCCCCTGCTCCCCAGTACTCAGGAGCAGGGGGCCGCAGTGCATGCCTCACGCCCGAGCGGAAGCAGCGCCTGGCAATGAACTCGAATGAGCGGGAAGACCGGTGGATCCTGGGGCTGCGAGGCCTCCTGGTCACTGAGGTCCGGCAGACAGCGCATCCTCCGCGGCGCGTTCTGGCGTGGCCGATGGCGCGGAGCTGAAATTCGACGCAATGGCGGATCTGACGGACGGGCCGACATCCGCTCCGGGTGCGTCGTATTCGATACCGGGCAGCATCTGAACGTCCGCGGAGATGATCCCGAAGGGACCCGGGGCCGGAGGGCCGTGCGCCCGGAAGCCGGGGCGGCACCCGACCGTAGGCCCGCCCCGACGGCCGAGTACACCTAGGACTCGGTGATCTCTCCGTCCTTCAGCTCCAGCACACGGTCGGCGAGGTCCAGGAGCGTCGTGTCGTGGGTCGCCACGAGAGCCGTGATCTGTTCGCTGCGGACGACCGCGCGCAGCAGCTCCATCACCGAGTGCCCGGTCTCCGCGTCCAGCTGGCCGGTCGGCTCGTCGGCGATGAGGATCGAGGGGCTGTTGGCCAGGGCGCGCGCGATGGCGACCCGCTGGCGCTGCCCGCCCGACAACTCGCCCGGCCGCTGCGCGGCATGGTCCGCGAGCCCCACCAGGGACAGCAGCAGATCGACGCGCTCCTGCCGCTCGCGCGGGTCCGCCCTGCGCAGACGCAGCGGCACGCCCACGTTCTCGGCGGCCGTGAGGATCGGGATGAGCCCGAACGACTGGAAGACGAAGCCGATGCGCTCGCGGCGCAGCGCGAGCAGGGCGTCCTCACCCTGGTCACCGAGGTCCAGCCCGTCGACGGTGACGTGTCCGCTGTCCGGTTCGTCCAGACCGCCGACGATGTTGAGCAGAGTCGTCTTGCCCGAGCCCGAGCGGCCTTTGAGAGCGACGAGTTCCCCGCGGGGGACCTCGAAGGAGACGCCCCGCAGGGCGTGCACGGCGCCGGCCCCCCGACCGTACGACTTGTGCACGTCCGCCACCCGCAGCATGGCCGCGGTCACCGCCTGGCCCATCTCGCCCCCGTATGCTCCGCCGATTCAGCAGCGCACCAGTGTGTCACCCGGCACACACCCGACCAAGCCTGTTGAACCGGGGCGCACGCGCGGTCAGCCGAGGCGGGGGATCTCGATCGCCGGGCAGCGGTCCATGACCATGTCGAGGCCGGCCGCGCGGGTGCGGTCGTAGGCGTCCTCGTCGATCACACCCAGCTGGAACCAGACCGCCTTGGCACCGATACGGGCCGCCTCGTCGGCGACGGGCCCCGCGAGGTCGCTGTTGACGAAGACGTCGACGACGTCCACCGCGAAGGGGATGTCGGAGAGCGAGGCGTAGCCCTGCTCCCCGTGGACCGGCTCGGCCTTGGGATGCACCGGGACGACGCGTTTGCCGTAGCGCTGGAGGACCTGGGCGACGCCGTACGCCGCCCGGTCGCGGTTGGTGGACAGGCCGACGACCGCCCAGGTGTCGCCGAGTTCCGTCAGGATCTTGCGGATCGTGGCCGGGTCGCCGTGCATGTGTGTCTCCTCTGTCCGTCTGTCCGTCTGTCCGTCTGTCTGTCGTGGGCCGCCGGTCGTCCGTCCGTCGGTCTGTCGGTCCGTCGGTTCTCCGCCGGTCGTTCGGCTGCCGTGGCCGGAGCGCCCGGTGGCGGGGCCCGCCTGCGCCAACAGCGTGCGGTGTCCGGCGATTCCCGGGCGCCGGGCACCCTCACGGGCACGTTCAGGGCGGCCCGCTCACCGGAAGGCCGTCCTCCGCGCTGCGTTCGGCCGGTTCCGCGCCTACGCTCACCCCGTGCTGCGTATCACCGACGCCCGGACCGGCGAAGCCGCCGAGATCCGCAGGGCGCTCACCCGGGTCCACGCCCAGGTGCCGGGGGACGACACCTCGGCCCTGCGCGTCCTGCTGGTCGCCGATGTCCTCGCCCGTGCCCTGGAGCTGGGCGGAAGCCCCGTCCTCCTCGTCGCCGACCCGCCCGCCGCGCTGCGGCGGCGCGCCGACGCCCTCGGCGTCCGGCCGAGCGAGACCACCGCGACGAGGGGCGGCGGGCGTGTGCTGCGCGTGACCGGCTCGGGGGAGCCGGAGCACGCCGGGCACGGTGTCGGGGCCGTGGGGGCCGACACCGTGGGGGCCGATGCCGACATCACGGTCGATGTCGCCCCGGTGCGCGGGACCGAGGCCGCGGCCGCGTCCGGCGGCACCACCCTCCGGCTCGCCCTGCTCACCCAGCCCCGCCGGACGCCCGTGACCCTCGACGCCACCGTGCTCGGCGAGGCCGCGGACACGCTCGACCACTGGCGCACGGCGGTGGCGGCGTGGGCGACACGACCGTCACGGCCCGTTCCCGAGCCCGTACGGCAGGCCCTGCGCGCCGCCTGGGAGGACGATCTGGACGTACGCGCCGTGCTCGACGTACTCCGGGACGTGGAACACGCGCGGGACGTACCGGACGGGGCGCGGTTCGAGACGTACGCCTACGCCGACCGGCTCCTCGGACTGGAACTCACGCGGCGGATCGGAGCATCGGCATGACAGCACGCGCAGGCGCGGGCCCGCTGCGCAGACTGATCGTCGTACGGCACGCCAAGTCCGCCTGGCCGGTGGGCGTCCCCGACCACGAGCGGCCCCTGGCGCCACGGGGCCGACGGGACGCCCCCGCCGTGGGGCGCGCCCTCGCCGAGGCGGACTGCCTGCCCGACCTGGCCGTGTGCTCCACGGCCGTCCGGGCACGTCAGACGTGGGAACTGACCGCGGCGGAGTGGGGCACGCCACCTCCCGTGCGGCACGACGCGCGGGTGTACGCGGCCGAGGTGCCCGAGTTGCTGGACGTGGTGCGCGAGACCCCCGGCCGGGTGCGGACGCTGCTGCTCGTCGGCCACAACCCGGGGCTCGAGGAACTCGTCCTCGACCTCGCCGGAGACGCCCTGGACGACGCGCTGGACGACGTGCGCGCCAAGTTCCCCACCTCGGCGATCGCGTTCCTCTCCTGGCACGGCGAGACCTGGTCCGCACTCGCCCCGGGCACGGCCCTGCTGACGGACATGATCGTGGCCAGGGGGAGGAAGAGCCCGAAAGCGAAGAAGGAAGCGAAGGAAGAGAAGGGGAGAAAGGGCAGGAAGGGCGCCCAGCAGGCGAAGGATGTCTGAAGCGGTCCCCGGGGGCGCCCGTGCCCCGGCCGCCGCCCCATGCCGACCCGCTTCGGCCTGCGCATAGGCTGGCCGGATGCAGGACGAGTACCGCACCGTCGCCCGCACCGGAGTGCATGAGACCGAGGTCAACCGGTCCCGTTTTCTGTGTGCGCTCGCCCCGGCGGCCACCGAGCAGGAGGCGCAGGACTTCGTCGCGGCCGTCCGCAAGGAGCACGCCGACGCGACGCACAATTGCTTCGCGTACGTCGTCGGCGCCGACGCGTCCGTCCAGCGGGCGAGCGACGACGGGGAGCCCGGCGGCACCGCCGGCGTCCCGATGCTGCAGATGCTGCTGCGGCGGGACATGCGGTACGTCGTCGCCGTCGTCACGCGGTACTACGGCGGGGTCAAGCTGGGCGCGGGCGGCCTCATCAGGGCGTACGGCGGGGCCGTGGGCGAGGCGCTGGACGTGCTCGGCACCATCACGCGCCGGCGCTTCCGGCTGGCCACGGTGACCGTCGACCACCAGCGCGCCGGCAAGGTGCAGAACGACCTGCGGTCCACCGGGCGCGAGGTCCGGGACGTGCGCTACGGCGAGGCCGTCACCATCGAGATCGGGCTGCCCGACGCCGACGTGGACGCCTTCCGCGCCTGGCTCGCCGACGCCACCGCGGGCACCGCCGAGTTCGAACTCGGCGGGGAGGCGTACGGCGACGGGTGAGTGAAAACGCCCTCCGCGTCCCCTGAGTGACGCGGTGTCCGATTCTCGCCGGTCCGCGGTAAATATGTGGACTGACTGCCTCCATCAACGGGACACTTCCGACTTCCTAACTCCGGGAGTGTGATGGGGACGACAGACACGCAAGGGTCGACGCCGGGCAGGAGCGCGGTCGTTCTGGCCCTGCGCCGCTACGGCCGGGAACTGCTGGACCTACGACGACTGGCCCTGCCCGCGCTGCTGCTGCCGGCCGTGGGCAACATCGGCATCCGCTATGTGGCCCCCCTGCTGGTCGCCAAACTGGCGGGACAGGCCGCCGACGACGGGGGCCTCACCCTCGCTTCGGCGCTGCCGTACGTGCTGGGATTCGGCGGGACACTGCTGCTCGCCGAGGCCGTGTGGCGGGTCGGGCAGCACTGCCTGAACCGTGTGGGCGCCCTCGGTATGGAGCACCTGTACGTGAACGGCATGGACGAACTCCTCGCCAAGGACGCGGCGTTCTTCCACGACAACTTCGCCGGCTCCCTGACCAAACGGGTGCTGAGCTTCGGCAAGCGTTTCGAGGACTTCGTCGACACGCTGACCTACCGGATCGTGGGCAGCGTCCTCCCCCTGCTGTTCGGGGCCGTGGTCCTGTGGAGCTACGAACCGATGCTCGTCGTCGGGCTCCTGGCGATGATCGCGGTGACCGTGGTGGCCGCGACTCCGCTGATCCGTCGTCGGCAGCGGCTCGTCAGCGCCCGTGAGGCGGCCGTCGCCCGGGTCTCCGGCCATGTCGCCGACAGCCTGGCGAACATGGAGACCATCCGGGCGTTCGCGGCCGAGGTGCGGGAGGCCGAGGAGCACCGCAGCCGGGTCGCGGATTCCCGGCGCCTGACGCTGCTGTCGTGGGACTACGGCAATCTGCGCGTCGACACGCTGATCGCCCCCATGTCCGTCCTGACCAACGTGCTGGGGCTGTTGGTCGCCATCGCCCTCGGGGGCTCGGGCCGGGGGGTGGAGGAGGTCGTCGTCGCCTTCACCTACTACTCCAACGCGACCCAGATCATGTTCGAGTTCAACCAGATCTACCGGCGGCTGGAGAACTCGATGACCGAGGCGGCGCAGTTCACCGAACTGCTGCTGGATCCGCCCACGGTGCTCGACCCGGCGGAACCCGAACCCCTCGCGCCGCGTGACACCGGCGTCCGCTTCGAGACGGTGACCTTCGCCCACGCGGGCGTGAAGCCGATCTTCCGGGGACTCGACCTGGACGTGCCCGCGGGCGCGCGCATCGGGCTGGTCGGCAGGTCCGGCGGCGGCAAGACCACGCTCACCCGGCTCCTGCTGCGGATGTCGGACGTCGACGAGGGCCGCATCCTCATCGGCGGGCAGGACATCAGCCGGCTGCGCCAGACCGATCTGCGCTCACTGATCGCCTATGTCCCGCAGGAACCGGCCATGTTCCACCGCAGCCTGCGGGACAACATCGCCTTCGCCCGGCCCGGCGCCACCGACAAGGAGATCCACGCGGCGGCCGAGGCCGCGCACGTCACGGAGTTCGTCGGCCAGCTCCCCGACGGCTTCGCCACGCTGGTGGGGGAGCGGGGAGTGAAACTCTCGGGCGGTCAGCGTCAGCGCGTCGCGCTCGCGCGGGCCATCCTGCGTGACGCCCCGGTCCTGCTCCTGGACGAGGCGACCAGCGCGCTGGACTCCGAGAGCGAGATCCTCGTCCAGGACGCCCTGTGGCGGCTGATGGACGGCCGGACCGCCCTCGTGGTCGCCCACCGGCTGAGCACCGTCGCCGGCATGGACCGCCTCGTCGTCCTGGACCGCGGGACCGTCGTCGAGCAGGGCACCCACGAGGAACTGCTCACGGCGAACGGCGCCTACGCCAAGCTGTGGCAGCACCAGTCGGGCGGCTTCCTCTGTGAGAACGCCGAGTCCGACCTCGCGGGAACGGTCGGCGGAGCCGGTCTCGGCGGCCTGCCCGCGCCGGCCGGCCCGGCACCGACGGGGAGTGGAGCGCGCGCCGAGAGCTGACCGAGAACGTCCCGTGCGCACCGAGCGGAGCCCCGCCCGTCCCGGGCGGGGCTCCGCGGCACCCGCCGGCCCTGGGGGCGGCGGACCGAGGCCCGTGCCGGACCAGGTGCCGACAGGCGTTAGCGTGGTCGGTGCTGAGAGCGGGGCCGCGGCGGTCCGGTGCCGGGTCCACGGGCGACAAAGGGGGATACATGCAGGTCGGGGCAGTTTCTTGAGAATTCTGCACACCTCCGACTGGCATCTCGGTCGGACCTTCCACCGGGTGAACATGCTGGGCGCGCAGGCCGAGTTCATCGGTCGGCTGGTCGCGACGGTGCGGGAACGCGACGTCGACGCGGTGGTCGTGGCGGGGGACGTGTACGACCGGGCGGTGCCGCCGCTGGCCGCGGTCGAGCTCTTCGACGACGCGCTGCACCGCCTGGCCGAGCTGGACGTGCCCACGGTGATGATCTCCGGGAACCACGACTCGGCGCGCCGGCTCGGTGTCGCGGCGGGCCTCATCGGCCGGGCCGGCATCCATCTGCGGACGTCGGCCGCGGCGGCCGGCACCCCGGTGACGCTGTCGGACACCCACGGCGACGTCGCCTTCTACGGGCTGCCCTACCTCGAACCCGCCCTCGTGAAGGACGAGTTCGGCGTCGAGAAGGCCGGCCACGAAGCGGTGCTCGCCGCCGCCATGGACCGTGTCCGGGCCGACTTGGCCGGCCGGCCGACGGGCACCCGTTCCGTCGTCCTGGCCCATGCCTTCGTCACCGGCGGCGCACCCAGCGACAGCGAGCGGGACATCTCCGTCGGCGGCGTCTCCGCCGTGCCCGCCGGTGTCTTCGACGGCGTCGACTACGTGGCACTGGGCCATCTCCACGGCAGCCAGACCCTCACCGACCGGGTGCGCTACTCCGGTTCCCCGCTGCCGTACTCCTTCTCCGAGGCCGACCACCGCAAGAGCATGTGGCTGGTGGACCTCGGCGCCGACGGTTCGATCGACGCCGAGCGGATCGACTGCCCCGTCCCGCGCCCCCTCGCCCGGATCCGCGGGCGGCTGGACGACCTGCTCGCCGACCCCGACCTGGACCGGCACGAGGAGGCATGGGTCGAGGCCACCCTCACCGACCCCGTCCGGCCCGCCGAGCCCATGGCCCGGCTGTGCGCGCGCTTCCCGCACACGCTCAGCCTCGTCTTCGACCCCGAACGGGCCCCCGGCGACCCCGACGTCTCCTACGCCCGGCGCCTCGCCGGCCGGGACGACCAGGAGATCGCCGAGGACTTCGTGGCCCATGTCCGCGGCACCGGCCCCGACGAGCACGAACGGACCGTGCTCAGGGACGCGTTCGACGCCGTACGGGCCGACGAGACCGTCCGGGAGGCCGCCCGATGAGACTCCACCGGCTCGACATCGCCGCCTTCGGCCCCTTCGGCGGCACCGAGTCCGTCGACTTCGACGACCTCTCGGCCGCCGGCCTCTTCCTGCTGCACGGCCCGACCGGCGCCGGCAAGACCTCGGTCCTGGACGCCGTCTGCTACGCGCTGTACGGCTCGGTGCCGGGGGCCCGGCAGAGCGGCCAGGGCATGAACCTGCGCAGCGACCACGCGGCACCCACGACCCGCACCGAGGTCCGCCTCGAACTCACCGTCGCCGGACGCCGGTTGGAGATCACCCGGCAGCCCCCCTGGGAGCGGCCCAAGAAACGCGGCTCGGGCACCACGGTCGAGAAGGCGCAGAGCTGGCTGCGCGAGTACGACGCGGCCGCCGGCGCCTGGAAGGACCTCAGCCGCTCCCACCAGGAGATCGGCGAGGAGGTCACCCAGCTCCTGGGGATGAGCCGCGAACAGTTCTGCCAGGTCGTGCTGTTGCCGCAGGGCGACTTCGCGCGGTTCCTGCGCGCCGACGCAGAGGCACGCGGCAGGCTCCTCGGCCGCCTCTTCGACACCCACCACTTCGCCGCCGTCGAGAAGCGGCTCGCCGACCGCCGCCGGGAGACCGAGGCCAGGGTGCGCGAGGGCGACGCGGCCCTGCTCGCCGACGCCCACCGGATGCACCAGGCGGCGGGCGACGCCCCGGACCTGCCCGAGCCTGCCCCGGGGGACCCCGGTCTCGCCGACGCGGTCCTCGCCTGGGCCGCCGTCGCCCGCAGCACCGCCCGGGAACGGCTCACCATCGCCCACTGCGCGCGGGCGGCGGCGCAGTCGGCCCGGGTCGCGGCCGACCGCGTCCTGGACGACGTACGCGAAGTGGCGCGGCTGCAACGGCGGTTCGCGGAGGCCCGGGAGCGTGCCGCACGGCTGGAGGAGCGGGCGGACACCCACCGGGAGGACCGGGCGCGGATGGAACGCGGCCGCAAGGCGGAGGCCGTGGCCCCGGCTCTGGAGCTGCGGGACGTGGCCGAGGCCGAGCACCGGTGGGCGAGGGCGGAGGAGGAGGACGCCCGAGCGCGCCTGTCGGGGGAGTACGCCGACGCCGGTGCCGCCGGACTGGCCGCCGCCGCCCGCAGGGCCGCGGAGGAGCTGGGGGCGCTGGAGTCGGCCCGGCGCGCCGAGCGCCGGCTCGCCGTACTCCTCGCCGAGCAGGCCGAGTTGGACGGTGAGGAGCGGGCGGACGAGGGGGTTCTGCAGGACGCCGAGGGCTGGCTCGCCGAGTGGGAGACCACCCGGGCCGGGCTGCAGAGCCGTATCGAGTCCGCGCAGGAGGCCGCCGCCCGCGCCGAACAGCTCGCGGTGCGGCGGGAACCCGCCGAGCAGCGGCTCGCCGCCGCCCGGCAGCGCGACCAGCTCGGCCGTGACACCGACGCGGCCCAGGCGCGAGTGCTCCGGCTGGCCGAGCGGGCGTCCGAGGCCCGCACCCACTGGCTGGACCTCAAGGAGCAGCGGCTGTCCGGGATCGCGGCGGAGCTCGCCGCCGGACTCGTCGAGGGGCGGCCGTGCGCCGTCTGCGGAGGCACCGAACACCCCGCCCCCGCCCGGAAGGTCGCGGGGCACGTGGACCGGGAGGCGGAGGAGGATGCACTCGCCGCGTTCCAGCGGGCCGACGAGGAGCGGGCCGACGCGGAGCGGCAACTGGGGGTCGCGCAGCGGGCGTTGGCCGCCGCGAGCGCCGAGGCCGGCGACACCCCGACCGAGCGGCTCGCGGCGACGGTGGCGGAACTGGAGCGGGAGCAGACGGAGGCCCGGCGGCGTGCCGTCGACCTCCACCCCGCGCAGGAGGCGCTGCTGCACGCCGAACAGGAGCGCGACCGGCGAGCCGCCGCACGACAGGAGGCTGCGGTCAGGGCAGCCTCCCGCGACACCCGGCGCGACACCCTGGAGCGGGAACGGGCCACGCTGGAGGCCGAGTTGACGCAGGCGCGGGGCGACGCCGAGAGCGTGGCCGAGCTGGCCGGGCGGCTGGAGGCGCGGGCCGCGCGGCTCGGCGCGGCCGCCGAGGCCGCCCGGGTGGCCGACGACACCGCGCAACGTCTGAAGGACGCCGACGCGCGTCTCGCCGACGCGGCGTTCCGCGCCGGGTTCGACACCCCCCGGGACGCGGCCGCCGCCGTGCTCGACGACGCCGCCCACCGGGACCTGCAACGCCGCCTCGACGCCTGGCAGTCGGAGGAGGCGGCCGTGCGGGCCGTCCTCGCCGAGGCCGAGACGACGGCCGCGGGCGCGCAGCCGCCCGCAGACCTCCAGGCCGCCGAGCGGGAGGCCGAAGCCGCCGCCCGGCGGCTCCAGGGCACGGTCTCCGCGTGGGACGCCGCCGAGCGGCGCCGCACCGAACTCGACCGGCTGTCCGCGCGAGCCACCGCCGCCGTGCGCGGGCTGGCACCGCTGCGCGAGGAGCACGACCGTATCGCCCGGTTGGCGGGCCTCGCGGCCGGAACCTCCGCCGACAACGAGCGCAGGATGCGCCTGGAGGCGTACGTCCTCGCCGCCCGGCTGGAGCAGGTCGCCGCCGCCGCGACCGTACGGCTCCAGCGGATGTCCTCCGGCCGCTACACCCTCGTCCACTCCGACGACCGGGCGGGACGCGGCCGCAGCGGTCTCGGGCTGCATGTCGTCGACGCCTGGACGGGACGGGAGCGGGACACGGCCACGCTCTCCGGCGGGGAGACGTTCTTCGCCTCGCTCGCGCTGGCCCTCGGTCTGGCCGACGTCGTCACCGACGAGGCGGGCGGTGTACGGCTCGACACCCTCTTCATCGACGAGGGGTTCGGCAGCCTGGACGAGCAGACCCTCGACGAGGTCCTCGACGTCCTCGACGCACTGCGCGAGCGCGACCGCAGCGTCGGCATCGTCAGCCACGTCGCCGACCTGCGCAGGCGCGTCCACGCACAGTTGGAGGTCGTGAAGGAGCGGACGGGATCGGTCGTGCGGCAGCGGGGTCAGTGACCCAGGGGACGGCGGGGCAGTGGTGAGGAGTAGACGACGCTCGTCGTCACCGACCCGAGGGCGCCGATCTTGCCCGACACCTCCTCCAGATGCCGCATCGAACGGGCCGCGACCTTGATCACGAAGCAGTCGTCGCCCGTGACGTGGTGCGCCTCCAGGATCTCGGGCGTGACGGCCACCAGATCGTGGAACGGCTTGTAGTTCCCGGTGGGGTAGCGCAGGCGGACGAACGCCAGGATCGGCAGCCCCAGCCGCTCCGGGTCCACGACGGCCGCGTAGCCCTGGATCACACCCGCCTCCTCCAGCCGCCGCACCCGCTCGGTCACCGCGCTCGCCGACATCGACACGGCGCGGGCCAGCTCGGCGAAGCTGGCCCGGCCCTCGCGCTGGAGGACCTCCAGGATGCGCCAGTCGGTGGCATCGGGCAGGTACGGGGAATTCACGGTCATGCCTGATGGATAGCAGGGGAATCCCCGGCCGATCAAGGTCCCGGCC
Source organism: Streptomyces caniscabiei (assembly GCF_014930365.1). Classification (GTDB taxonomy): domain Bacteria; phylum Actinomycetota; class Actinomycetes; order Streptomycetales; family Streptomycetaceae; genus Streptomyces; species Streptomyces caniscabiei. The sequence continues at coordinate 77,049 of NZ_JABXWI010000013.1, forward strand.
GTGGATCGCCCCTTCAGGCGGATGATCATCCGGCGTAGATTTCCGGTGAGGGAAACAAGGGCTTCCCCGAGGGAAAGGCCAGCTCATGACCGTCGCCACCGCATCCGCCGTCAACCCCGTCCTGCGGGTCGCCCCCGCCGCCCCGGCCGAGGCCGCCGCGTACTTCCGGGCGAGTCTCGTCTTCCACGCCGACGTCTCCGACGTGGCCGCCGCCCTCGCCGCCGACGGCGACCCCGGCTTCGTGGTCCTCGACTCCCGCTCCACGGCGTCCTGGGACCAGGGGCACATCCCGGGCGCGGTCCACCTCCCCACCGCTCTCATCCCCGAGCAGGCCGAGCAGCTGCTCGACAAGTCCGTGCCCGTCGTCACCTACTGCTGGGGCCCCGGCTGCAACGGCGCGACCCGCGCCGCCCTCGCCCTCGCCGAACTCGGCTTCCAGGTCAAGGAGATGCTCGGCGGGTTCGAGTACTGGGCGCGCGAGGGCTTCGCCTACGAGACCTGGGAGGGCGGGGCGCGCCGCGCCGCCGACCCGCTGACCGCGCCCGTGGACGCCGAGGACTGCGGCTGCTGAACCGGTCGCCGCCCTGCTTGCTGACAGCCTGTCAAGAAGCCTGCGGGGGCGACGAGTTCGGCCCGACAGCCGCCGTGTAGCTTCTGGGCATGGCTGGATACGCGGACGCGGCGGCGGTGCCCGATGTGGTGCGGTGGGTGAAGTCGAGCGGTGGACCGCTCGTGGCGATACCGGAGGCGGTGCTCGCGTTCTGGGCGGGCGCCGACGGCGACGAGACGTCCTCGGACTACGACCGCGCCTGCGACGTCGACGGACCCGTCGGCCTGCTGCCGGTCGGCGACACCCGCGCCCTGGTCCTCGGCGACGAACCCGCGCCCACCGCATACCTCCCCGAGCACGGCACCTTCGTCCGCCGGTACGCGGCCGACTCCGCCGGCGCACTCCTCGCGGACGTTCCGGCGGCGCTCGCCACCGCGGCCTGGGAACCGGAGCTGCGGTGGCGGGTGCCGGGCCCGGTCGTCCTCCTCGACGCCGTCCGGCCCGGCGGATCGCCGCGGGAGACGGACCACGTACGGGTGGAGCTGACCGCCGGCGCGTACACGGTCAGCGCCGCCCGGGTCACGACGGGCCCGGAGACCTCGCTCGGGTTCGTCCGGGTGAGACCACTGGCCGACAGGTGAGGTGAGGCCTGCGGCCGGAGCGAGATTTCTCGGCGCCGGAACCGGCGACGCGGCGGCCGGGCCCCGCCGGGGGCGGCGGTGGGCCCGGCCGGTCCGGGTCACAGTCGGGACAGCTCGTCCACCAGGTCGTCCAGGCCCAGGGACCCCTGGGACAGCGCGGCCATGTGCCAGGCCTTGGCGTCGAAGGCCTCGCCGTGACGCCGCTTGGCGTTCTCCCGGCCCAGCAGCCAGGCCCGCTCGCCGAGCTTGTAGCCGATGGCCTGCCCCGGCATCGTCAGATAGCGCGTCAGCTCGCTCTCCACGAAGTCCGCCGGACGACTGCTGTGGGCGCCGAAGAACTCCTGGGCCAGATCCACGGTCCAGCGCTCGCCCGGGTGGAACGGCGAGTCCGCCGGGATCTCCAGCTCCAGGTGCATGCCGATGTCGACGATGACCCGGGCCGCGCGCATCATCTGCGCGTCCAGGTAGCCCAGCCGCTCCTCCGCGTCCTTGAGGAAGCCCAGCTCGTCCATGAGCCGCTCCGCGTACAGCGCCCAGCCCTCGGCGTTGGCGCTGACCCCGCCGATCGTGGCCTGGTAGCGCGACAGGTCGTCCTTGACGTACACCCACTGCGCGAGCTGGAGGTGATGGCCGGGAACGCCCTCGTGGTACCAGGTGGAGACCAGGTCGTACACCGGGAAGCGGGTCGCCCCCATCGTCGGCAGCCAGGTGCGGCCGGGGCGGGAGAAGTCCTCGGTCGGGGCCGAGTAGTACGGGGCCGCCGCGCCACCGGGCGGGGCGATGCACGACTCGACCCTGCGCACCGGCTCGGCCAGGTCGAAGTGGGTGCCGTCCAGCGCCTCGATCGCCTCGTCCATCAGCGACTGGAGCCACGCGCGGACCTCGTCGACACCCTCGATGTGCCGACCGTGCTCGTCCAGGTGCGCGAGCGCCACCCAGGGCGTCCCGGCACCGGGCAGGATCTTCGCGGCCTCCTGCCGCATCTCGCCGAGCAGCCGGTGGAACTCCGCCCAGCCGTACGCGTACGCCTCGTCGAGGTCCAGGTCCGACCCCGTGAAGTAGCGGACCAGCCTGCCGTAGCGCTCCCGGCCGACCGTGTCCGGCGCCCCCTCGACCGCCGGGGCGTACACATCGCGCATCCAGTCGCGCAGCTCCACCACGGCCCGGGTCGCGCCGCGCGCCGCCTCGTCCAGCTCGGCGCGCAGCGACTCCGGGCCCGCCGCCGCGAAGTCCTCGAACCAGCCGCGCCCCGAACCGTCCGTGTCCGCCCACTCGGTGAGCTGGCCGATGAACGTCGCGGTCGGGCGCGGGCCCGCGTACAGCTTGCGCTCCAGCCCGAGAGCCAGGGACTCCCGGTAGCCGGCGTAGGCCGTCGGCACCGCGCGCAGCCGCTCCGCGATCGCCGCCCAGTCCTCCTCGGTCTCCGCCGGGGTGATCGTGAACACCTCACGCACCTCGTGCGGCGGCGTGACCATGTTGCCGACTGCGCGCAGCCCCTCCTCGGCGTCGTGCACGGCCAGCTCCGCCGTCAGCCGCTCGCGCAGCAGGCGCGCGCACCGGCGCTCGACGTCACTGTCCGCGCCCGGTCGCCGCTCCGCCTCGTCGAGCCGCGCCAGCGTCGTCCGGATCAGCTCCGCGCGGGCCTCCTGGCCGGCCGGCGAGGTGTCCGGCAACTTGCCGGAACTCTCCTTCACACCCAGATACGTACCGGTCACGGGGTCGAGGGCGATGAGATCGTCGACGTACGCGTCGGCGACCTCACGAGGCAGGGGGCTCTTGGTGTCAGACATGCCGACAATCTTGGTACGGCCACGGGGACGGCGTCAGCTGCTTGAGCGGCGCTTGAGCCTTACCGCGGCCGGATTCCGCTCAGGGCGTGATCCGCGTCCGGGACGGGTCGATGTCCGGGGCCGGTCCATGTTCGGGAGGACGGGTCGATGTCCGGGACCGGTCGATGTTCGGCGGGTCAGGGCGAGGGCCGCTCGGTGTCCGGAGGCAGCAGGGGCCCGCACTCCCACTGCTGGAAGATCAGCCGGGTCTCCACCCGCGCCACCTCCCGCCGCGAGGTGAACTCGTCGAGGACCAGACGCTGCAGATCCGCCATGTCCGCGACCGCGACATGCACCAGATAGTCGTCCGGACCGGTCAGGTGATAGACGGTCCGCGACTCCGGCAGCGCCCGGATCCGCTCCACGAACGGCCCCACCAGCTCCCGCCGGTGCGGCCTGACCTGCACCGACAGCAACGCCTCCAGACCCCGCCCCAGCTTGGCCGGATCCAGCCGCAGCTGATGGCCGAGGATCACGCCCGCACGGCGCAGCCGCGTCACCCGGTCCAGACAGGTGGACGGCGCGACGCCGACCTGCGCGGCGAGATCCCGGTACGTCGTCCGGGCGTCGTTCTGCAACAGCCGCAGCAGATGGAGGTCCACCGGATCGAGTACGACGGAATCGGCCATTGTTCGAACGTAACACGGTGTTCGAACCCCGGGATCCGGCCGATGTTCACTCTGGCGTCCATGAACTCAGCGAGCACGCACGCGTTCGACCACGCACGCACCACGCCGAGAGCACTGGCCACCGAGGCCGTGCACGCCGGCCGCGACGACCTCGCGCGCCAGGGCCTGCACGCCGCGCCGATCGACCTGTCGACCACCTACCCCTCGTACGACAGCCGGGGCGAGGCCGCCCGCATCGACGCCTTCGCCGGTGACGGCGCCCAGCCCGAGGGCCCGCCGATCTACGGACGGCTCGGCAACCCGACCGTCGCCCGCTTCGAGACCGCCCTCGCCCGCCTCGAAGGCACCGAGAGCGCCGTCGCCTTCGCCAGCGGCATGGCCGCCCTCAGCGCCGTCCTCCTCGTCCGCGCCTCGATGGGCCTGCGCCATGTCGTCGCCGTACGGCCCCTGTACGGCTGCAGCGACCATCTCCTCACCGCCGGGCTGCTCGGCACCGAGGTCACCTGGGTCGACCCGGCAGGCGTCGCGGACGCGCTGCGCCCCGACACGGGCCTGGTCCTCGTCGAGACCCCGGCCAACCCGACCCTCGCCGAGCTCGACCTCCGCGCCCTCGCCCACGCCTGCGGGTCGGTCCCGCTGCTCGCGGACAACACCTTCGCCACGCCCGTCCTGCAACGACCCGTCGAACAGGGGGCGCGGCTCGTCCTGCACAGCGCCACGAAGTATCTCGGCGGGCACGGGGACGTCATGGCCGGGGTCGTGGCCTGCGACGAGGAGTTCGCCGGGCGGCTCCGCCAGGTCCGCTTCGCCACCGGCGGCGTCCTGCACCCGCTCGCCGGCTATCTGCTCCTGCGGGGCCTGTCCACGCTCCCGGTCCGAGTCCGAGCGGCTTCCGCGACCGCCGCCGAACTCGTCCGCCGCCTCGCCGCCGACCCGCGTGTCGCCCGCGTCCACTATCCGCGCATCGGCGGCGCCATGATCGCCTTCGAGGTTCACGGCGACCCCCACGACGTCATCTCCGCAGTCCGCCTCATCACCCCGGCGGTGAGCCTCGGCAGCGTGGACACACTCATCCAGCACCCGGCCTCGATCAGCCACCGCATAGTGGAGGAGACGACCCGCCACGACGCCGGCGTCAACGACCGCCTCCTCCGTATGTCGGTGGGCCTGGAAGACCCCGAGGACCTGTGGGCGGACCTGAACACGGCGCTGGGGGCCGGGCCGACCGGGGTATCGAACGGACGAACCACGGCGGAGGCGAAGGGGCCGGCCCTCTCGGCGAGGGGCGCCTGAGCCGCGGCGGCCGCCACGGGTGACTCGGGCCGGGCTGGGGGCTGGGGCCGGCGGGGTGATCGGGCTGAGGGCCGGGTGTCGGGGGGCTCGGCCTGGCCGGGTGAGGAGGCGGAGAGGGCGGAGGGGGCGCGTCTCAGGGGTCGAGCCGGGTGGCCCGACCGGCTGAGGTTGTCTCGGGGCCGGCCAGGTGACTGAGGCCGGTCCTGCGCCAACTCGTCGGAGGCTCCCCGGAGTCGCTCACCGCGCACCGTCAGGGGCGCGGAGAACTGCGCGACCAGCCCCCACCCACCCACAGCCGGCCGACCCGCTCACCCACTCCCTCGCACAGCCTCGCACCGAGTCGCTCACCCGGCCCCTCGCACAGCCCCTCACCGACCCGCTCACCCGGCCGGTCATCCTCCCGTCACCCCATACGCCCCCGCCCCTCCATGACCTCCGCGACCCCCACCTCGGACAACCGCGCGGTGATCACCAGCGTCCCCTCCTCGATCTGATAGTCGAGCGGCAGCTCAAGACCCCGCATCGCCGCGACCATCCCCGTGTTGGACGCCTGCGTCACCACGTACACGCTCTCGCAGCCCGTCCCGGCCGCCATGTCCACCAGCCTGCGCAGCAACTCGCCCCCGATTCCCCTGCGCTGCCACTCGTCCTCCACGAGCAGCGCGATCTCGGTCTCGTCGCCGTCCCAGAGGAGGTGTCCCAGCCCGACGAGCCGCCCCGAGGCCGTCTGCACGGCGAGCGTCCGCCCGAAACTCGGGCTCAGCAGATGCTTGAGATAGCGGTCGGCGTCGCCCACGGGCCCGTGGTACCGCATGGTCAGCGTGCGCGCGGAGCACCGCTCGTGCATCGCCTTCGCCGCGCGCAGATCGCCGGCGTCCGCACGACGCACCGTGATGTCGTTGCCCTCCGGCAGAGTCAGCACGTCCTGGCTGCGCGGAATCCGCGGCCCGAGCCGCGCGTCCAGCTCCACCAGCGCCCGAGCCCGCGCGAACTCCGTCGGCGTGAACGGCAGATACGGCCGCTCCACCGTGATCACCCCACCCTCCGGCGCCCGCAACCGCATCACCGTGTCCTCCAGGACCCCCTCGACCGGCACACTCTCCTGGACCCGGCCCGAACCGGGCGCGGTGGCGGGCAGCGAGCGGATGGTGCAACGGCCGAGCAACTGCCGCAGCGCGAGCGGGAGTTCCGCCGCGTCCAGCGCCGTGCGCGTGGCCAGACCGAGGATCCGGGTCGGCGCGTCCACCAGGTCGTGCGCGTCACCGCGCTCGATCCAGGTCCCGGTGCCGCCCGAATCCGCCACGGCACCGCCGAGCTCGGTGGCCGACAGTTCCTCGGGCGCCCTGAGCAGGAACTCGTCCACCGTGCCCTCGGCCAGCGGATGCGTCTGCAGGCTCAGGATGTCGACCCTGAGTTCCGCGAGCGCCGTGCACAGCGCGGCCAGCGAACCCGGCTGGTCCTTCACCGTCGTCCGCATGCGCCACATCAGGGTCGCACCCGAGACCACCGGAGCGACCGTCTCCGACGGCCCGGCCTGCCGCCCCTCGGTGAGCGGCGGCCGGGCGCCGGTATCGCTCGTCGGCGGCGCGTGCCCGTGGCGCCGTTCCCACCAGCCACGCAACCCGGCCGTGGCGGAGCGCAGTCGGTGGTGGAGAGGGCGGCCGTTGTCCGCCCGCGTCACATCAGCCATGTTCTGAGTCATGGGGCAACTGTGAACGAGCGGTGTTGCGTGATCACGAACGCTTTGTGACTGACCGGTAAAAGCATCGTTCCGCACCTTTTGTTGCTTTTTCTATGACTGATGCTGTCGGAACCGGTGCCGTCGCCGACCGATCATGAAGGTCAGGCCAGCGCCGCACACAACCGCCGGGACTGGGTCACCAGCCGGGACGAGCCCTTCCGCTGCGCCGCCGCCGCGAGATAGGGCAGCTCCCCGTGTGCCCCGGACCGCTCCGCGCATTCGGCGGCGACGGCCACCAACTCACCGAGCCCCCGCGTCGGAACCTTCCCCGCGGCCGCCCCCTCGCCCGCGAGGTCGGCGAGCAGCGGCGGCAGCGCCTCCCGCAGCACCGACCAGGCGTTGCCGTACGCCCCGGTGGCCGCCACCGTGCGTATCGACTCGGCGAGGCGCGCCGGACGCACGCTCGCCACCACGGCGAGCCGCCCCAGATCGACGCCCAGCCGCTCCGCGTCCAACCGGCCCCGGGCCGCCAGCACCAGCAGGGCGTCGACGGCGGCGAGCCGGTCCTCCGGGCGCCGCGCACCCAACCCGTACGCGACGCAGAGGTGCACCGCCTCCCCGGGCTCGCCCTCCGCCTCGGCGAGAGCCGGCAGGAAGGAGAACCCCGTCCTGGTGTCCTCGATCGCCGCCTGCGACAGGTCGCGGAGCACGCGCCCCGCCATCAGTTCCGGGCGGCCCGGTACGACCGCCAGCCAGTGCCGCCACTCCCGGTGGTGCCAGTGGGGGCAGCGCCAACTGCCCCGGTACACGGACAGGGGACGGCCGAGGCGCCGGAACTCCGGTGGGAAGAAGGCGCTCCCCAGCTCCGGAAGCTCACCGAACTCCACGAGGATCCTCGGCCCGGCCGTACGGCTCCGCTCGACGGGCTGGGACGGCACGTCCGTGAGCAACCACTCGGCCAGCCGGTCGCCCTCCCGTGTCCCCAGCTCCCGAGCCGCCCTCGCGGCGGACGCCAGGGCGTCCGGGTCCTCGCGCCGCACCCGCAGCAGCGCCTGCGCGAAGTCCGCCTCGCCGGGCCGGGCCCCCGACCGCCGGCAGGCGTCGAGCCGCGCCACCAGTTCCGCCGCCTCCAACGACCCCGTGCTCCAGGTGGGCGTCGCCAGCAGGAACGGCATCGGGTCGGTCCGGACGCGGTACGCGATCTCCCGCAGCCGCGCTTCGAACACCCCGGCGAGGCCGCTGTGCACACAGCCGCGCGACTCGGTCGGCTCATTGCGCACCGGACGCAGGGTGGAGGTGCGGACCCGGTCGAAGAGGGCCGCGACGACGATCTCCAGGCCGTACGGCGACTCCCCGAAGTACCTGTCGACGGCCGCCGGGTCCACATCCGCCCACCACAGTCGCGCCACCGCCGGACGCAACGCCTCCACCAGCGCGTCCCGGTCCCGGTACGCGTGCCGTACGAGCCCGTCCAGCGCCCGCTCGAACGCGCCGACCTCGCCGTCCGAAGCCAGCAGGGCGCCGAGCTCCTCGGCGACTTCGGTCACCGTCTCCGGCGCGGGGGCGATCCGCGTCGGCCGGGGCACGGGCGGCAGCGACTCCTCGTACACCTCGGCGGCGTCATCGGCCTCCGACACACCGAGGAGCACGTGGGCGCGGGCGCGCAGCCCCGGGCTCAGCAGGGACGCGAGGTCGGCGATCTCCTCCCGCACCCGACCCGCCCCGACATCGATGGCACGGGCGACACCGACCTCGGCGACGACACCGACCTCGGCGACGGCTCCGGTCTCGGCGACCTCACCGAAGTCACCGACGTCACCGACCCCACCGACCCCACCGAAGTCACCGACGTCACCGATGTCACCGAGATGGCGTTCCACCAGCTTCAGCGCCCGTTCCTGCATCTCCGTGTCCTCGTGTCCGAAAGCCCGGGCCACCACGGGCAGCAGGTCGGCAGCGGCGGACGGATCCTTCTTGAGCGTCCTGTCCAGGAGCACGAGCTGGGCCCGGACGAGCTTCTTCTCCGTGCGGAAGAGCACCGCGTCGGTCAGTTCGGCGAGTCGGCGGGGCCCCAGCTCGCCGTCGAGCGCGAAGCCCGCCAGCACGGACTGCGCGTGCGCGGCCACCGTGGACGACGCGTCCGCGCACAGGGCCGTCCAGTCCGCGATCCGCTCCACCTGTTCGTCACGGGTGAGGTCGAGCGCGGTCAGCAACCCGAGGAAGACCTTGTCGTCCGCCGTGGAACCGCCGCCGCGCAGCAGCCGGGCCACGCATCCGTCGATCATGGACTTGCGGTCGAGGAGGCCCTCCCGGGTCAGCTGGGTGAGGGCGTACGTCCAGTCGTCGAGGCCTTCGCCGTACCGCCAGGCGCTGCGGGCGCCGACCTCCTCCGTCTCGAACAGGGCGGCGACCAGCTCCGGCAGGTACGGGTCGTTGCGCAGGTTCCCGATGACCGTGCCCGCCGCGCGGCGCGCTCGCCCGACGTGGTCCATCCAGCCCCGCACATAGGCCTCCGACGTGGGCGCCGGGCAGCCCGCCAGGCGCACCAGGCCCGCCATCAGCTCGTACGGGACGCGGGCGGAGAGCGGACGCTCCGCGAGCCGGCGCACGAGGTCGGCGAGCCATTCGGGGGCGCGGTCCCCGAGCACCTCGATCACGACCGCGGGAGGGGCCTGCCGCCACCGCAGTTCGGACCCGGTGAGCCAGGTCGCCACGGCGGCGGACCCGGTCTGACAGGCCGCGCCGGCGGCATGCAGCGCGGGAGACGCGCGCTGGGCCGGGGACCGCCACGGCTCCGCCCGCAGTTCCTTGCGCAGCTTCTTCAACTCCGGCACGCACGCGCGCCGTTCGGCGTCCGTCATGCCGTCCACCAGCGCGACGACCTCGTTCAGCTTTCCCGCACGCACCGCACCGATCAGCGACTCCGCGCTCATCGCACACCCCCGTCGATCCCGATCCCGATCCCGACCCCGCTCGCTCCCGCCGTCGCGCCCCGGCGGGCCATGCGCACCGCCAGCGCGTGTCTGCAGGGGCCGCGGCCGCCCCCGTACTTCGCCCACCAGAGGCAGGAACAGCTGAGGATGCCCGCGCTGTCCCGTACCCGGTGGACATGGCCGTCCTCGGCGGTGACCGTGCCGAGGTCGCCGTCCAGCGCGACCGCTCCGACGGCCAGCAGGGCGCGGGCCGCGCGCAGCCGGGGGTTGTGACGCTCGACGCGGTCGGCCTCGTAGGGGAGTTCGCGATGGAAGTACGCCGCCTCGGCCGTGTCGTAGCCCACGCGGCCGGAGGTCCCCAGCCGGGTCAGCGCTGCCCGCACCCGGTCGGCGGGCAGGCCGGAGGCGGCGGCCAGATCCCCGACGTCGACGCGCGGCTCCCAGGCCAGCAGCACGGCGATCAGCTCCGCGTCCTCGGCGGCCTCGTCGGTGGCGAGCGCGTCGAGGACCCCGCCCTCACCGGAGAAGCCCCGGGCCGTCTCCGGGGACAGGGTGAGGGTGAGCCGCATCCCGGGGAGCACGAGCTCCCAGGCCCCGGCCAGGGTGGTGGCGCCGGCTGCCGGCGGGCCGTACACCCGCAGGGCGGTGGCATGGCGCAGGGCCCGCTGCAGGGCGGCCAGGCGCTCCGGGCCAGGCAGACACACCGCGCCCGGGACGGGCCGGGTCGTCGGCCGCAGGGAGCGCCCGGCCGGCACCACCCACCGGGCGCCCCGCGAGGCACCCCGGGCGCCCCCACGGGGCAGCGACCGCAGGAAGCGCACGGCCTCGGTGGCGGGCAGCTCGGCCCGCAGGTCGAACCCGGCCGCGATCACCTGGGCCTCGGCGAAGCCGCGCAGCCAGCGGTCCGGCAGCGGCACCTTCTTCTCCACCACCGGGCCGGCCGTCGTGGTGACCGCCAACTCCTGGGGGCCGACCCGCAGATGGAGCGGATCGTCCCCGCCGACCCGGGACAGCGCCTCCCGCAGCGGGTTGTTGACGTCCACATTGGTCGTGCCGTGTCCCACCTCACCGCCGTCGAGGCCCGGTCCCAGCACGTCCAGCCGGGCGTAGACCCCGCCGCAGCCCGAGAACGACTCGAACCGCAGCCGGTCCCCGTTGCCCGTCACCACCGGGTCCAGCGAGGACCGCAGCTGCTGCTGGTGGTACCGCGCCGCCGCCACGTCCGCCACCGCCAGCAGCCCTGCCGCGGCCACCTGAGGAGAGGTCAGGAAGCCCGTGAAGAACCGCGGATGGTCCTCCGGCCCCGTCGGGGTCGCACCCCGCGAGGTCTCCAGCCCGAGCCGGTGCCCGCCCGGCACGGACTCCAGCACGGAGGGTCGCGTGTAGGCCACGGCCTGCAAAGATCGCGTCATGGGAAAACGGTAGGGGCGACCACTGACAATCGCCCCTGACCTGCCCGGACGCGAGTTCCGGAGGGCCTCGCGGCCCGCCGGTCACTGACCGACGAGCCCCGGCTGGAGCACCTTCGTGTACAGCACGGTCCCGTCCTGCTCCCGCAGCCGGACCGTCAGCTCCCCGCTGTGGCCGTCGATGTCGACCTCGCCGAAGAACTGGTAGCCGCCCGCCGGGGACACGTTCGCCGTCGGCGGCGCCTTCATGAACACCCGTTCGGGACCGAAGGTGCTGTCCAGCGCGTTCGCCGGGAAGGCGCCGGCGTTCAGCGGGCCGGAGACGAACTCCCAGAACGGCTCGAAGTCGGTGAAGGCGGCCCGCGACGGCTGGTAGTGCTGCGCCGAGGTGTAGTGCACGTCGGCCGTCAGCCACACCGTGCCGGTGACCTTGCGGTGCTTGATGAACCGCAGCAGTTCGGCGATCTGCAGCTCCCGTCCCAGCGGCGCGCCCGGGTCGCCCTGCGCCACGGCCTCGATGTTCGGCTTGCCGTCCCCGGTGTCGGGCACGACCAGCCCGAGCGGCATGTCGGAGGCGATCACCTTCCACACCGCACGCGACCGCGACAGCTCCCGCTTCAGCCACTCCAACTGCTCGGCTCCGAGGATGCCCACCGGGTCCGTGGTCTGCGTACCGGGCGAGTTGGCGTCACGGTACGTCCGCATGTCCAGCACGAACACGTCCAGCAGGGGGCCGTGGCGCACCACCCGGTGCACCCGGCCCTCCCGGGCGCCGGGCCGCAGCGTGGAGATCGGGAAGTACTCGCTGAACGCCCGCCGCGCCCGCGCCGCCAGCACGTCCACGCTCCTCTCGGTGTACCGGGCGTCGGTGAGGATCTCGCCCGGGTACCAGTTGTTGGTGACCTCGTGGTCGTCCCACTGCACGATCGCCGGGACCTGGGCGTTGAACCGCTTCAGGTTCTCGTCCAGCAGGTTGTAGCGGAAGTTGCCCCGGAACTCGGCGAGCGTCTCCGCCACCTTGGACTTCTCCTCGGTGGTGACGTTGCGCCAGGTGCCGCCGCCGGGGAGCGCCGCCGTCGCCGCGATCGGACCGTCCGCGTAGATGGTGTCGCCGCTGAACAGGAAGAAGTCCGGGTCCAGCGCGCCCATCGCGTCGAAGATGCGGTAGCCGCCGCGGTCCGGGTTGATGCCCCAGCCCTGCCCCGCCAGGTCGCCCGACCACACGAACCGGGCCCCGGAGCGGCGCTTCAGGGACGTCGTACGGAACGTCCCGGTGACCGGCTCCCCGGTGCGGCGCGGGTCGTGCGGATCGGCGAGCAGCACCCGGTAGTGGATCTGCTCGCCCGAGGGCAGCCCGCGCAGCCGCGTCGTCCCGGTGAAGTCGGTAGCGGCTTCCAGCAGCGGACCATGCCATCTGCGCGGATCGCGGAACGACTCGGTGGCGGACGTCTCGACGATCATCCGCGCCGGACGGTCCGACCGCACCCACACCAACCCGGAGTGCGCGGTCACGTCCCCGGCCTGCACACCCCACCCGGCCCGCGGCCGCCCCGAGAGGGCCAGCGCGGGAGCCGAGCCGAGCGCGACGGAACCGGGCAGCGCCAGCGCCGCCGAGGCGGCGAACGAGCCGCGCAGCACGCTGCGGCGACCGGGCAGGGGACTCGGCGGACGGTGTGACATGAATGCGCCTCCAGCGACGGATCCGGCCAATGTGCACAGCCACAACTACGCGCACGCCGCAGCGCACACGGAAACGACAAGTGAACAACTGCGCGGGGTGCGGGGGAAGCCGACGCGCGTCAGCGCGCGGGGGGTACCTGTCTTCGGCGGCTGCGGGTGGGTGGGGCTTCTCGCGCAGTTCCCCGCGCCCCTGAAAAAGCGGGGCTGCGCCCCGGCTTTTTCGCCCCGAAATGGCCGCAGGCCTTTCAGGGGCGCGGGGAACTGCGCGACCAGCCCCCACCGGACGGACGCTGGGGGTCAAAGGGGCGCAGCCCCTTGAGGATGGGACGGGTAGGGGCGGCGGGGGCGAGGACCCCCGACGTCACCCCACCACCCCCGCCAACACCCCCACCCCCTCCCGAATCCGCGCAGGAGAAAGATGCGCGTACCCCAACACCAACCGCACCCGCGCATCCGGCACCCTCCCGTACGCCCCCAACCCCCGCACCACCACCCCACCCGCCCCGGCACGCCCGAGAAACCCCTCCACCGTCCCGTACCGCTCCGGCAGCGCCACGATCACATGCAGCCCGGCGGCGATCCCCGACACCTCCGCCCCGGGAAAGTGCTCGGTGAGCGCCGACACCAGCACGTCACGCCGCTCCTGGTACGCTCGCTGACACCGCCGCAACTGCCGGTCGTAGTCCCCCCGCTCCACGAACCGCGCGAAGAGCGCCTGGTCGATGGTGGGGTGCCCGAGATCCATGGTCCGTTTGCGCTCGACGACCTCCCGCGCCAGCCACGCCGGTACGAGGAGCCAGCCGAGCCGCAGCCCCGGCGCGAGGGACTTGCTGACGGAACCGGTGTAGGCGACCCGCTCGGGGTCGAGCCCCTGCAACGCGCCCACGGGGGCACGGTCGTAGCGGAAGTCCCCGTCGTAGTCGTCCTCGACGATCAGCCCGTCCACCGTCCGCGCCCAGTCGAGCAGTTCGCTCCGCCGTCGCGCGGAGTACGCGATCCCCGTCGGGAACTGGTGCGCCGGCGTCGTCACCACCGCCCGCACCCCCGACTCCCGCAGCGGCCCGACCGCCAGCCCCTCCTCGTTCAGCGGCAACGGCACCGTGCCGAGCCCGGTGGCGGCGTACAGCGTCCCGTGCTCGGGGCTGCCGGGGTCCTCGACGCCGACCACGCGTGTCCCGCGCGCGTGGAGGACCGCTCCGAGGAGCGTGGTGGCCTGGGCCACCCCGGAGACGACGACGATCCGCTCCGGGTCGGCGACCACGCCCCGCCGCCGGGCCAGCAGCTCGGCGAGCGCGGTGCGCAGCCGGGGCAGCCCGCGCGGATCCGGATATCCCAGCTCGTGGTGCGCCAACTCCGCGAGGACCCCGCGCTGGGCCGCCGCCCACGCCGCACGGGGGAACAGCGACAGGTCGGGCGTCCCGGGCACGAAGTCGGCGCGGGCACCTGCCGGCGGACGCGGAGCGAGGTCACGCGCGCGTGGCGGCGCGGACGTACGCACGGCTGCGCCCACCCAGGTCCCGGAGCCCCGGCCGCTGCGCAGATACCCCTCCGCGACCAACTGTTCGTACGCCTCCGTCACCAGCCCCCGCGAGACGCCGAGGTCGGCGGCCAGCTCCCGGCTCGCCGGCAGCCGCGTCCCCCGTGCCAGTCGCCCCGACCGGATCGCCTCCCGCAGCGCCGCCTGCAAGGTGCGTCCACGCGCGCGTGCGGGCGCGTCCGCGACGGGCAGCAGCAGCTCCCAGGCGGCGGTCCAGGAAGCGGATCCCGAGAGCGTGCCGTGGTCGGAATTGGTCCCCGATGACGTCATGGAAGTGGACCTTAAACGGGCCCGCCGGGCTCCCTAGCGTCACGACCATGAAGCCCGCGCCCACCTCTCCCACGTCTCCCGCGCCCACCGACGGCACTCCGCCCGCGCCCCCCACCACCGGCACACCCCGGACCTCGTCCGCGCTCTCCGGAGCCCTCCTCGCCGCCCTCGCCTGCGTGCTCGTCGGCGGTTCGTTCACCGCCAACAGCGTGCTGGGCGACTACCCGTACGCGGGTGGCCAGTTCCTCCGCTACGGCCTCGCCTGTCTGCTGCTGCTCCCGCTGCTCGGCAGGGGCGGCACGGCGTCCCTGCGCCGGCTGTCCGCACGTCAGTGGGCGCGGCTGGGGCTGCTCGCGGCGATCGGCATGGTCGGCTTCAACATCGCCGTGCTCGCGGCCGAACGCTCGGCGGAACCGGCGGTGCCGGGGGTGTTCGTGGGCTGCGCCCCGGTGGCCGTGGCCGTCCTCGTCCCGCTGTCGGAGGGCCGTCGCCCCCGACGAGTGGTCCTCCAGGGGGCGTCGCTGGTGGCAGCCGGCGCGTTCACCGTCCAGGGCTGGGGCCGTACGGACGGGGCGGGCATCGCCTTCTCGGTGTGCGCGCTGGTGGGTGAGATCGGCTTCGCGGTGCTGGCCGTGCCGGTGCTGCGACCGCTCGGACCGCGGTTGCTGTCGGCGACCGTGTGCGCGGTGGCCGCGCTGGAGTCGGCCGTCGTCGGCGTGGCCGTCGACGGCGGCGCGTGGCTGCCTCGCCCGGACGGCACGCAGTCCCTCGCGCTGCTGTGGCAAGCGGCGGTCGTCACGGTCGTCGGGTTCGTGTGCTGGTACATGGGCATGCAGCGCATCGGCGCCGAGCGCGCCACCCTCTTCTCCGGCCTGATCCCGGTGGCCGCCGCCTGCACGGCTCCCCTCGTCGGCACGGGCTCCTACGGTGCCGCGCAGGCGGTCGGCAGCGCATTGGTGGGCGCCGGGGTCGCCCTGGGATCGGGGGCGACGGTCCGCCGCCGGACGGTGGCCGCTCGGCGGGGCGGGTCAGCGGCTGCCGTCGAGGGCCGGGTGGCGGCTGCCGTCGAGGATGACGCGGGCGACCAGCGCGGGGTCGTCGTTCATGGGGCAGTGGCCGCAGCCGGGCAGTCGCACCAGCCGGGCGCCGGGGATGACCCGCTTGGCGCGGACGCCCTGACGGCGGACGAGCAGCCAGTCCCGGGTGCCCCAGGCCACGGTGACGGGGAGACCGGGGACGTCGTCGGTGAACAGGACGCTGCCGCCGGCCCGGAGGGTCTCGTCGAACCCGGTGGCCCCCGCCAGCGCGAGCGTCTCGGCGACCACCGCCTCGGGTGAACGGCGGGCCGGGCGGGCGTAGATGGTGCTCGTCAGGGCGGTGCGGCCGAGCGCCGACCGGGACAGCCGCTCGACCAGCGGGAGCGGCATCCGCCGCGAGATGTGCCGCATGGTGAGCAGGATGCCGAACGCGTAACGCCGCTCGGCCTCGTTCCAGAACCCCGCCGGGGACAGCGCCGTGACGGACCGTACGAGCTTCTCGCGGCCCAGCTCCAGGGCGAGCAGACCGCCCAGGGAGTTGCCCGCCACATGCGGTCGGTCGAGCTCCAGCGCCTCGCAGAAGGCACCGAAGACGGCGGTCGTCGTCGGCAGGTCGTAGGTGAGCCCGTCCGGCAGCGCCGGGGACTCGCCGAAGCCGGGCAGGTCGACGGTGATGACCTCGCGCTCGGCCGCCAGGATGTGCGTCACCGGGTCCCAGGCCTGCCGGTGGTGGCCGATGCCGTGCAGCAGGAGCAGCGGCTCACCGGTGCCCTCGCGGGTGTAGGAGACCGTCACGGACCGCGGGCCGAGCGGGGAGGGGACCTGGAAGGAGACCGTGGCGGCGGACATGGTGCGACTCCTCGTCTGGGCGGAAGGACGCGCCGGCGTACGGCGGTCGTAGACAGCTTGTCAGCAACTGCTACCGGCGGGTAGTCCCCGGGAGTAACAAGCCGCGCGCATCGTCGGAATCGCCTGGACACGGCCCGGCGCCTCGGGTTGGGATGGAACGGTGACCACCGATATCGCCATCGACGTCTTCGAAGAGCACCGCTCCGTCCTGATGGGAGTCGCCTACCGCATGCTCGGCCGGGTCGCCGACGCCGAGGACGTGGTCCAGGAGACCTGGCTGCGCTGGTCCGGCGCCGACCGCTCCGACGTGCGCGAACCGCGCGGATACCTGGTCCGTGTCACCACCCGGCTCGCCATCGACCGGCTGCGCCAGGTGCAGTCGCGCAACGAGGCCTACCCCGGCCCCTGGCTCCCCGAGCCGTACGCCACCGACTACGCGGACACCGTCCCGGACACCGCCGAGCGGGCCGTCCTCGCCGACACCGTCTCCCTCGCCGTCCTGGTCGTCATGGAGTCCCTCTCGCCCCTGGAGCGCGCCGTGTTCGTGCTCCGGGAGGCCTTCGGCTACCCGTACGCCGAGATCGCGACCATGATCGACCGCGCCGAGCCCGCCGTGCGCCAGCTCGCCGGGCGGGCCCGCAGGCACGTCGAGGAGCGGCGCCCGCGCTACGAGGTCGATCCCGTCGAACGCCGTGAGCTGACCGAGAAGTTCCTCGCCGCCGCGGCGGGCGGCGACCTCGACGGGCTCATGGCGCTGCTGGCCCCCGACGTGCGTCTGGTGGGCGACGGCGGCGGCATCGGCAAGGCCCCGGTGCGGGTCCTCGAGACCGCCGACAAGGTGGGACGGTTCGTGCACGGCGCGGCGGACAAGGGCCTCCTGGACGCGTCGTTCCGGTTCATGGAGATCAACGGCGGCTTCGCCGTGGTCCTCCTGGGCGACGGCGCGGTCGACAGCGTGTTCCAACTCGACGTCGCCGACGGGCGGATCCAGTGCGTCTACATCGTCCGCAACCCGGAGAAGCTGCTCTCCCTGGCGGCCGTGAAGCCTTGATGAACGCTGTCGGGCGTCCGGCCCGTCGGACGCCCGAGCGTTCGAGGATTGGTCTTGACCAAGGGTGGGGGCGGGCCTATGGTCGCAAGAAAGTGCAACAACCTTTAATAAACAAGGGCGCTAAAAACGCCGCCGGGCCACGGCGAAGCAGCGGAGGACAGGGTGGGGACCCAGCAGCTGGAAACGGTGCCGGAACCGAAGTACTGGCATTTGAAGACCGTGCTCAGTGAGGCATTGGACTCCGAGTTCTCGGTGGGGGAGATCCTGCCCAACGAGCGTGACCTCGCGGCCCGTTTCGGCGTCGCCCGGGCCACCCTCCGCCAAGCGCTGGAGCAGCTCGAACTGGAGGGCCGGCTGCAACGCCGTCGCGGCGTCGGCACCACCGTCGCGCCCCCGCGCGTGGGCGTCGCCGTCGGCACCGAGCAGCGCGCGTGGCCGGGCACCGTCGGCGACACCTGGCAGGCCGTCGACTGCACGGCCTCGGCACCGCCCGCCGCGGTCGCCGACCTCCTCGACAGCGTCCACGGCGAGCAGGTGCACGTCGTACGCCGCTCCCGGATGTCGCACGGCCAGCCCGTCGCCGCCGAACTGCTCTACGTCCCGGCCGCCTCCGTGCCCGCCCTCTCCGGCATAGACGCGCCCTCCGGCGCCGCACGCGCGCGTGCCGTCCTGCGTGAGCTGCAGCGCCTGGAGCTGGAGGGACAGGACCGCTCGGTGGAGCTGGGCTCCGCCCGGGCGGACGACGCCAAGGAGCTGGACCGGCTGCCCGGCGCGCCCGTCCTGGTCGTCACCACCCGCTTCTTCGCCGAGGGACGCACGGCGGCCGTCTCCCTGGCCACCTACCGTGCCGACACGTGCCGCCTGACCTTCGGCGCCTCGGGCGGCGTCGAGATCCACCACGGCCCGGAGCGCCGCGCGTCCTGACGTAAGCGGACGGAACCTCCCGGCCGTACCCGCCGTGCCCCCTCCCGCGGGGCACGGCGTTCTCGTGCCCGGCGGCGGCTCAGCGCCGCGCCGTCACCGTGCCCTCCACCGCGAAGAGCTGCTCCTCGACATGGTCCAGGGCGAGCCGCAGCGCGCCCATGGCGACGGCCGCCTCGCCCAGCCGGGAGAGGGCGACCCGCGGCGGGCGCAGACAGTAGCGGGCCAGCTCGCGGTGCAGGGGATCCAGGACGTCGTCGACGCCGGCCGCCCAGCCGCCGACGACGACCAGTTCGGGATCGAGGGCCAGGACGAGGGCCGTCACATCGTGGACGAGGCGCTGTATGAAGCGGTCCACGGCCTCACGGGCCCGTACGTCGCCCTCGCGCGCGTGCTTGAACACCTCGGCGACCGCCTGCTCGTCCAGCGGGTGCAGGGGCTCGCCCGTGGTCGACAGCAGGGCCTCGGGGGTGGCCTCCCGGCCCAGCAGATGCAGCGCGCCGATCTCCCCGGCCGCGCCGCCGTACCCCCGGTGCAGCCGCCCGCCGATCAGCGAACCGGCGCCCGGGCTCAGCCCCGCCAGCACGAACACCACGTCGTCGGACTCGGTGGCGGCGCCCTTCCAGTGCTCGGCGACGGCGGCCGCGTTGGCGTCGTTCTCGACCAGCACGGAGCACTTGAAGGAACGGCTCAGCCGCTCGCCCAGATTCAGTCCCGTCCACTCCGGCAGGGCCGCGCACAGGCGTACGGCGCCGTCGGCCTCGATGATCCCCGGACTGCCCACCCCGACCGCGCGCAGCGAACCGCGTGGCACACCGGACCTGCGGAGCAGTTCGGCGACGGTCGAGCGCAGCCGCTCCAGGCGGTCCTCCGCCGACGCCGACTCGGAGACCTCCTTGGACAGCGAGCCCAGCACCTTCCCGTCGAGATCGGCGAGGAGCGCCGCCACCCGGTGCGAGCCCACGTCCAGGCCCAGCAGATGGCCGGCCTCGGCCCGGAACCGGTAGCGTCGTGCCGGGCGCCCCTGCCGCCTGGCGGCGCCCTCCTCGGCGGCCCGCTCGACCACCAGACCGGCCTCCACCAACCCCTCCACGACGCCCTCGACCGTGGGCCGGGACAGCCCGGTGACCCTGGTGATCTCGGTCAGCGTGGCGTGGTCCGTGGCCCGCAGCGCGTGCAGCACCACGGCCGAGTTGATTCTTCGAAGCAGAGAAGGATCCCCGCCGGTCAGTGGCCCCAACGTCCGTCCTCCCAGCTCGCGCCCGTGTCTGCCGGATCGTACTCGCCAAGGCGCACCCCGGCGAGTGCCCGACGCCCCCGACCTGCGGAATCCCCGCGGGCGCCTGGCCGGGCCACGCCACAGCGACCCCACTCGCCCGGGTGCCCCACTCGCCCGCTCCCGTGCGCCGACGCCCCGGAGGCAACGCCTGACGGCACGCCAATTGTCAGTGGTGCGCGTTTTACTGGAGCACATGACCATCGCGCGGCATCTCGTCACGATCGACCGGCTGTGTTCCGAGGAGTTCCCCACGGCGCACGGCCGGTCGGACGTCGGCACGGCCGGCCCCGGTTACCACCTCGCCGAGTTAGCGACGAGCGAGGACTTCTGGGACGACGACGGTACGGAGCGGGAGGAGACGGAGGTCCAGTTCGAGGCGGACCGTGACGCCCTGTCCCAGCGCATCGCCGAGCGATGGGGGCCGCCGGACGTGTTCAGTCTGTGGAGCGTGTCCAGCCGCTACCAGGAGGGCGAGGACATACCCGAGCCCTGGGGCCCGCTCAGCTCACACGTGCCCGATGTGCACCTCTGGCAGGCCGACGGCCACGGCCGCTGGGTCGCCCTCGGAGTCTCCCAGTGGGACAAGGAACTGCCGTTCCAACTCGTCGCGCTGATAACGGAGATCGACCCTCCGTGACCCCCGACCGCAGGCCGGGCGGCCGGTCAGTCCTGCGCCGCCACCCGCAGCCGCCCGAACTCCTCCGCCATCGTCGCCGCGGTCCAGTGCGCGTTCAGCCCGCTGGGGTTGGGCAGCACCCACACCCGGGAGGCCCCGATCGTCCCCTCCTGGGGTCCGACGGCGGCCTTGCGGTCGCCGAAGGCGGCGCGGTACGCGGTCACGCCGACGACCGCCAGCCAACGCGGGCGCAGCCGCTCCACCTTGGCGGTCAGCAGCCGGCCGCCCTCCACGTACTCCTCGGCCGTCAGCTCGTCGGCACGAGCCGTGGCGCGGGCGACGACGTTGGTGATGCCGAGCCCGTACGACGGCAGTTCACCCTGCTCGGACGGCTTCAGAAGCCGCGGCGTGAAGCCCGACAGGTGCAGGACGGGCCAGAAGCGGTTGCCGGGGCGGGCGAAGTGGTGGCCCGAGGCGGCCGTCATCAGCCCCGGGTTGATGCCGCAGAAAAGGACCCGGAGGCCGTCCGCGGTGACGTCCGGCACCAGCCGGTCGCGGGCGGCCTCCAGCTCGGCCTGGGTCCAGCGGGTCAGAGGATCGCCCCCGGCGTGTAACCGGCGGCCTCCGGACGCTGCTTCACGATCTCCTCGATCCGGCCGACGACGACGGCGACCTGGTCGGCGGCGGCGCCCGTGAAGGAGAGCTTGTCGGCCATCAGCGCGTCCAGCTGGGCACGGTCCAGCGGGATGCGGTCGTCGGCGGCGAGCTTGTCGAGCAGCTCGTTGCGCTCGGCGCCCTGCTCGCGCATGGCCAGCGCGGAGGCGACGGCGTTCTCCTTGATGGCTTCGTGCGCCACCTCACGGCCGACACCGGCCCGTACGGCGCCCATCAGCACCTTGGTGGTGGCGAGGAAGGGGAGGTAGCGGTCCAGCTCCCGCGCGACGACCGCCGGGAACGCGCCGAACTCGTCGAGGACGGTCAGGAAGGTCTCCAGCAGACCGTCGAGCGCGAAGAACGCGTCCGGCAGCGCGACCCGGCGCACCACCGAGCAGGACACGTCGCCCTCGTTCCACTGGTCGCCCGCCAGCTCGCCGGTCATCGAGGCGTAGCCGCGCAGGATGACCATGAGGCCGTTGACCCGCTCGCACGACCGCGTGTTCATCTTGTGCGGCATGGCGGACGAACCGACCTGACCGGGCTTGAAGCCCTCGGTCACCAGCTCGTGCCCGGCCATCAGGCGGATCGTCTTCGCCAGGGAGGACGGCGCCGCCGCCAGCTGCACCAGCGCGGTCACCACGTCGTAGTCCAGCGAGCGGGGGTAGACCTGGCCGACGGAGGTGAACGCCTGCGCGAAGCCGAGGTGCCCGGCGATCCGGTCCTCAAGCTCCGCCAGCTTGGCGGCGTCCCCGCCGAGCAGGTCCAGCATGTCCTGGGCCGTGCCCACCGGGCCCTTGATGCCGCGCAGCGGGTAGCGGCCGAGCAGCTCCTCGACGCGGCCGTACGCCACGAGCAGTTCGTCGGCGGCCGTCGCGAACCGCTTGCCGAGGGTGGTGGCCTGCGCGGCCACGTTGTGCGAACGGCCGGCCATCACCAGCTCGCCGTACTCGCCGGCCAGCTTGCCGAGCCGCGCCAGGACGGCCACCGTACGGTCCCGGACCAGCTCCAGGGACAGCCTGATCTGCAGCTGCTCGACGTTCTCGGTGAGGTCGCGGGAGGTCATGCCCTTGTGCACGTGCTCGTGCCCGGCGAGGTCGTTGAACTCCTCGATCCGCGCCTTCACGTCGTGCCGCGTGACCTTCTCGCGCTCGGCGATGGAGGCCAGGTCGACGGTGTCGAGGACCCGCTCGTAGTCGGTGAGCGCCTCGTCCGGCACCTCGATGCCGAGGTCCTTCTGGGCCCGCAGGACGGCCAGCCAGAGCTGCCGCTCCAGCCTCACCTTCTGCTCGGGCGACCAGAGCGTGGCGAGCTCGGTGGAGGCGTAGCGTCCGGCGAGGACGTTCGGGATGCGGGGCTTGGCTGGCGCAGAAGTCACGTGTACGGAGTGTACTCAACGCCCAGGGGGGCGTTGGAACACCCACATCGTCCGGAGCGCCGCAGGTCAGGGGCGCGCCGGACGATGTGCGTCGTCGGGTCGGTGAGTCAGCACTTCCCGTCGTCTATGTACGCGACCAGCGCGTCCAGGTCGACCGACGGGTCGTCGAGGCCTTCACGCAGCAGGGTGCCGGCGGACTTCTGGTCGTCCGCTGCCAGCAGCTTGCACACCGTTGCCTGCATTCCGGGGCTCCGGGCGTTCCAGATCTCGTCGTAGCGTGCTTCGTCCCCTGTGGGAGCAGTGCTGCTGGGCGTCGAGGCGGCCGTGTCGTCGCTGTTGCCGCAGGCGGTGAGGAGCAGGGTCGCGGCGATCAGGACGGTGGCGGTGCGGCGCATGGGTCCCTCCGTGATGTGACTGTGGGGGGAGCATCATGCGCGCCGCAGGGGCGCCACAACGGATGTGTGACCATGTTGTGACCCGTTGTAGCGGACGGGGTGGCGTACGACCGCCGCGGGAGAGCGCGCCGAGGCCCTCTTCGCAGGGCCTACGAAGAGGGTCCACGAAGAGGGTCTACGAAGAGGAGACCGAGCCGTCGGCCAGCTCCGCCAGGATGTCCCCGTGGCACGCCTCGGGCGCGCACCAGCAGGCCAGCGTCCTGCCGCGCAGCTCCGGGACGAGGGCCATCAGCTCGGGGTCGGCCGTCAGGTACGCGCGGTACTTCGCCATGACCTCGGCCCGCGTCCCGTCGCGCTTCTTCTTCTCGGTGTCGTACTGGAACGGGTTGAAGAGCGGGTGCTGCGGCAGGTCCCAGTGGCCCATGGTCCAGCGGCGGCCGATGTAGACCAGGTCGCCGGGGGCGAACTCCAGCCGGGGGCCGAAGTCGCGGATGCGGCCCTTGAGGTTGATCACGGTCGTGGTCACACGCGCCTCCCGGTAGGACGGCTCCCTACGCTAGTGGGCCCTCGTACGGCAGCAACTCGGGCCGCTTGGCCGGCATGCCGTCGCCGGAGGAACGGCCCGTGAGGCGGCGGCCTATCCACGGCAGCAGGTACTGCCGGGCGAACCGCGCGTGGGCCACCTGACGTGCGGTCCAGCCGGGCGGCGGTGTGACGGGCATCGGCGCCCGCCACTCCGGGTCCTCCGCCGCGTGGCCGAGCGTCTGCCAGACGGCCTCGGCGACCCGGCGGTGCCCCTCGGCGGTCAGGTGCAGCCGGTCCACGTCCCACATCCGGGGGTCGCTCAGCGACGGCGCGCCGTAGAGGTCGACGACGAGGGCGCCGTGCCGGGCGGCCAGGTCGTCGACACAGGCGAACAGCTCCTCCATACGCGGCCGGAACCGCTCCAGGACGGGACCCTGGCGGCCGGGGCTGCGCATCAGGACGAGCTGCTTGCAGGAGGGGGCGAGGCGTTCCACGGCCTCCTCCAGCAAGGCCCGCACCCGGCCCATGTCGCACTTGGGCCGGAGGGTGTCGTTCAGGCCGCCGACCAGTGTGATCACGTCCGCCTCCATCGCGGCGGCGACGTCCACCTGTTCGGCGACGATCTGGCCGATCAGCTTTCCGCGCACCGCGAGGTTGGCGTACCGGAAGCCGGGCGTGCGCGCGGCCATGCGGCCGGCGAGGAGGTCCGCCCAGCCGCGGTACGTACCGTCGGGGAGCAGGTCGGACATGCCCTCGGTGAAGGAGTCGCCGACCGTGACCAGGCTGGAGTAGGCGGGACCGGAGGCGGAGGGACCGTCGAGGATGGGGTTCGTCTGCATGGCGTCAAAAATGGTACCGCGCACACATACCCACCGGTCGGTCCCCCTGCGGACTGCGGCGGGCGGCGGGGCCGGGAGGGGAGCGGCAGGATTCTCAGACGGTCGGCTGGCCGAACAGCTCCCGCAGGAGTACCCCTACCCGCCGCCGGCCGACCGCCTGCCGCTGCTGGCCTCCCGTCGACAGCCGCTCGCCGGCCCGCCCTCTGCTGCGCCCCCGGGGCCGCCCTAGGCTTGCCTGCCCGCCAACCGTCGACGGCAGGCCGCCGCCCGCCGCCCGGCGTGAGCCTGCTGCCGACCCGTCTGCCTGTCAGCCGCCAGCCGACAGCCGCCGTTCGCTGCCCCCGTTCGCCTGCCTGACTGCCCGCAGCCCGCCGTACGGTGGCCCGCCTCCGCCGCCGTCGCCCCATTCGCCGTCAGGCCACTGCCCGCCCCCAGCCGCCCTTTCGGCCCGAAGGCGGACGGCGGCGGGAGCGGGCGGACGGGCGGCGGGCCGGACCGGGACCGGCAGGGGTTCTCAGGCGGTCGGTTGGCCGAACAGTTCTCGGAGGACGTCCTCCATGGTGACGATGCCCGCGAGGCGGCCGTCGCCGCCCAGGACGGCCGCCAGATGGGTCCGGCTGCGGCGCATCGCGGTGAGTACGTCGTCCAGCGGTGAGGTCTCTCGGACGCGGGCGATGGACCGCATGTCCCGGACGGAGAACGGTACGTCGCGCGGTGCCGCGTCGAGCGCGTCCTTCACATGGAGGTAGCCCACGATCCGGCGCCCCTCGTCGACCACGGGGAAGCGGGAGAACCCGGACTCGGCCGACAGCCGCTCCAGCTCCTCCGGGGTGACCCCCATGCCCGCGTAGACCACCCGCTCCAGCGGGAGGACGACGTCGCGCACGGGCCGGCGGCCCAGTTCGAGCGCGTCCCGCAGCCGCTCCTGCGCGCGGTCGTCGATCAGACCGGCCTCGCTGGAGTCCGCGACGAGACGGGCCAGCTCGGTGTCCGAGAAGGTGGCCGCGACCTCGTCCTTCGTCTCGATCCGCATCAGCTTCAGCAGCGTGTTCGCGAACGCGTTGACCGTGAAGATCACCGGGCGCAGCGCACGCGACAGCGTCACCAGCGGCGGACCGAGCAGCAGGGCGCTGCGCACCGGCTCCGCGAGGGCGATGTTCTTCGGCACCATCTCGCCGAGCAGCATGTGCAGATAGGTGGCGAGCGTCAGGGCGATCACGAAGGAGATCACGTGGCCCGCGCCCTCCGGCACACCCACCGCGTGGAACAGCGGCTCCAGCAGGTGTTCGATCGCGGGTTCGGCGACGACACCCAGGACCAGGGTGCACAGCGTGATGCCGAGCTGTGCGGCGGCCATCAGCGCGGACACGTGCTGGAGCCCCCACAGCACGCTGCGCGCCCTGCGGTCGCCCTCCTCGGCGTACGGCTCGATCTGGCTGCGGCGTACGGAGATCAGGGCGAACTCGGCGCCCACGAAGAAGGCGTTGACGACCAGCGTCGCGAGGCCGATCAGCAGCTGGACGGCGGTCATCGGGTCTCCTCCTCGTGCTCCTCGTCGGACGGGACCGGCGCGTGCAGCAGCACCCGCGCGGCCCGGCGCCCGGCCGCGTCCACCACGTCGAGCCGCCAGCCGACGACCTCCACGGTGTCGCCGACGGCCGGGATCCGGCCCAGTTCGGTGGCGACCAGGCCCGCGAGCGTCTCGTACGGCCCTTCGGGCGCGCGCAGTCCGACACGGGCGAGCTGGTCGGTGCGGGCCGAGCCGTCGGCCGAGTACAGCTCCCGGCCGTCGCCGTCGGCGCCGACGGGGGCCAGGTCGGGGGTCTCGTGCGGGTCGTGCTCGTCGCGGACCTCGCCGACGACCTCCTCGACGATGTCCTCCAGGGTGACGACGCCGGCGGTGCCGCCGTACTCGTCGATGACGACGGCCATCGTGCGCTTGCCGGAGAGCCGGTCGAGGACCCGGTCGACGGTCAGCGACTCGGGGACGAGCAGCGGCTCGCGCAGCAGTTCGGCGACGGAGGTGCGCAGCCGACGCTCGGCGGGCACGGCGAGGACGTCCTTGATGTGCACGGTGCCGACGACCGAGTCGAGGCTGTTCCGGTAGACGGGGAAGCGGGACAGACCGGTGGCCCGGGTCGCGTTCGCCACGTCCTCGCAGGTCGCCTGGGCGTCCAGGGCGATGACCTGGACGCGCGGGGTCATCACGTTCTCCGCGGTCAGATCGGCCAGGTTCAGCGTGCGCACGAACAGCTCGGCGGTGTCCTCCTCCAGGGCGCCCTCCTTGGCCGAATGCCGGGCGAGGGCCGCCAGCTCCTGAGGGCCGCGCGCGGAGGCCAGCTCCTCGGCGGGCTCGATGCCGAAGAGCCGTACGAGACGGTTGGCGGTGTTGTTGAGGTGGGTGATGAACGGCCGGAACGCGGCGCTGAACCAGCGCTGCGGGTTCGCCACCTTCTTCGCCACCGGCAGCGGCGCGGAGATCGCCCAGTTCTTGGGGACCAGCTCGCCGACGACCATCAGTACGACGGTCGACAGGGCCGTACCGATGACGAGGGCCACCGAACGCGACGCGGAGTGCGGCACGCCGAGCGCCTCCAGCGGGCCCGCGATCAGCTTGGCGATGGACGGTTCGGCGAGCATGCCGACCACCAGGTTGGTGACGGTGATGCCGAGCTGGGCGCCGGAGAGCTGGAACGTCAGGTTCCGTACGGCCTTGAGGGCGCCGGCGGCACCTCGCTCGCCGCGCTCCACGGCCCGCTCCAGCCGACCCCGGTCGACGGTGGTCAGTGAGAACTCCGCGGCGACGAAGCCACCACAGATCAGTGAGAGCAGCACCGCCACCAGAAGGAGGAGCACTTCGGTCATCGGGTCACCTCCGTCCCATGGTCGGACAGAGGCGGGAGGGACGCGCGGCGTCGGGCGCCGGTGCTGGTACTGGGAGGCTCGCCCATGGGCGGACGCTCACAACCTTTCCGTGGAGGTTGACAGGTCCACCCATGGTAAAGGATCGGCAAAGACGTATCGGTCACCCGTTCCCCGGTCCGTTCCCCGCCTGATCGAGCGGTGCGCGGCGGTCGGTCTCGCGCGGCGGTCAGTCTCCGAGCGGCTTCACCCATCGCCGCCACTTCTCCTCCGGCGCGTACCCGGCCGCCCGCCAGGCATGCTGGGCCGTCTCGTTGCGGACGAGCACCATCGCGTCGCCGCGCCGTCCGCCGAGCCGTACGAACCGCTCCTCGGCCGCGCCGAGCAGCGCCGAACCGATGCCCCTGCGGCGGCGCCCGGGGTGCACCGCGAGCCGGTACAGATGGCATCGCCAGCCGTCGAAGCCGGCGATGACCGTGCCCACCAGTTCGCCGTCCAGCTCGGCGAGGATCAGAGTCTCGGGGTCGCGGGCCACCAGCCGCTCGACGCCCTCGCGGTCGTCGCTGATGCTCGTCCCCTCGGCGGCCACCTTCCAGAAGGCGAGCACGGCATCGAGATCGTCGGGCGTCGCGGCCCGTATGCGCAGGTCGGTCATGATCGGATCCGATCACGAGCCCCGGACCGGCGACCGGGAATTCCAGGATCCGGACGGGCCGCGCGGGATCACCTGCCCTGCAGCGCCTCGACGACCTTCGCGAAGGTCTCCATGTTCGGCTCCAGGACGGTCAGATACGAGAACCCGTACCGCTCCCGCTGCGCCAGCACCTGGGCGACGATCTCCTCCAGCGTCCCCACCAGGACCAGCGGCAGCTGGAGGACCTGCTCCTCGCTGAGGTTCGGCAGGTGGCCGAGCCACGGCCGTACGGCGGCGGCGCGGTCCTCGGTCAGCTCGACGATCTGGACCAGCAGGTTGAGCTCGGCGGGCTCCTTCCGCCCGGCGGCGAACTCCTGGTACCGGCCGACCCGTTCGTCCAGCTCCTCGGCGGTCAGCGGTTCCAGCTTCCCGCCCTCGACCGTCCGCGCGCCCGTGAACGCCGCGATGTCCGCGTGCTCGGCGGTGAGCCGCAGCATCCGGTCACCGTTGGCGCCGATCAGCAGCGGCACCCGGGGCCGCTGCGCCGGGCGCGGCATGGGGGTCCCCCCGCTCGAGCGCAGCCGAGAGTGGGGGAGGTCGTCGGAACCGAGGAGCCGGTCCAACTCCTGGACGGTGCGCAGCAGATGGTCGACCCGTTCGCCCGGCGACCCCCACGGCAGCCCCGCCTTCTCGTGCTCGGCCGCCACGTACCCGGTGCCGAGTCCCAGCTCCAGCCGGCCGCCGGTCAGCGCGTCCGTGGTGGCGACCTCACGGGCGAGCAGCGTCGGGTTCCAGAAGCCCGTGTTCAGCACGAAGGTGCCGAGCCGCGGCCGCTCGGTCGCCTCCGCCGCGGCCACCAGGGACGGGAACGGGGCCGGCATGCCCAGATGGTCGGGGACCAGGATCACGTCGTAGCCGAGCTGTTCGGCGCGGCGGCACTTCGCGCGCCACTCCCCGCCCGACGTGGGGCTGAGCAGGTTGACTCCGAAACGGAACGGGCGCGGCATGAACTCTCCTCACTCGAAAGGGACTTGAGTCGGGCACACCGGCGAGTACATCATTCGTGCGCGATGGCCGCCAGCACGTTCATCCGGGACGCCCGCAGCGCGGGCAGCAGGGCCGCCACCACGCCCACGACCGCGGAGCCGATCACCACGGCGACGACCGTGCCCCACGGGATCGCCAGCGCCTTCATCCCCTGGAGGGCCAGCACCTGCTGCACGCACACGCCCCAGACCAGCCCCAGCGCGAGCCCGAGAACGGCACCGAACACGGCGATCACCACCGACTCCAGCCGGATCATCCGCCGCAGCTGCCGCCTGCCCAGCCCGATCGCGCGCAGCAGCCCGATCTCCCGGGTGCGCTCCACCACCGACAGGGCGAGGGTGTTGACCACGCCGAGCACCGCGATGACGATCGCCAGGCCCAGCAACGCGTAGACCAGGTAGAGCAGGACGGCGATCTGGCCCCGGACCAGCTCCTTGTAGTCGGCCTGGTCGCGGACCTGCACCTGCGGATACGCCTGAAGCGTCCGCTCCAGGTTCGCGCGCAGCTCGTCGGCGCCCACGCCGGATCCGGCGTTGACGTACAGCGCCGAGTCCTGCCCGTCGGGCACGTACGTCTCGACGGTGCCCGTCCCGAAGAACAGCCCGCCCCGCATCCCGAACCCCTCGGCGCTGTCCTGGTCCGTGAGCGCGCCGACCTTCAGCTCGGCGCTCCTCCCGGCGGGGAACCGCACCGGGAGCGTGTCGCCGACCTCGACGTCGTGCTCCCGCGCGAACTCCACGTCCATGGCGATGGCGCCGTCCGCGAGGGCGGCCGCGCTGTCGCCCCGGGCGTAGGTGACGTTCGCGACCTCGTCGAGCCGGGGGTCGTAGGCCGCGGCGGTCGTCTCGACCCGGTCGCCGTCCGGCAGCCGTACCGCGACCGGGGTGAACCGCTGCCGTACGACGAGGCCGGCGCCGTCGGTGGCGCGGACCTTGTCGGTGACCTCCTGCGGGAACGGCAGGAAGTTCTGGTTCTGGACGACGAAGTCGGCACCGAGGGTCTTGTCGATCTCCTGGTCGAAGGACTTCGTCATCGACGCGCTGGCCACGGACATGCCGCCGACCAGCGCGATCCCCACCATCAGCGCGGCGGCGGTGGCCCCGGTCCGGCGCGGGTTGCGCAGGGCGTTGCGCTGGCTCATCCGGCCCACGGAGCCGAACAGCGCGGGGAACGCCCCGCCCAGCACCCGGATGACCGGCCGTACCAGGAGGGGGCCCGCGACGACCGTCGCGACGAGGGTGAGGACCACACCGAGGCCGAGCAGGGAGGCCGCCGATCCCGTGTCCGACGACACCGCGCACCCCACGAGCGCGGCGGCACCCGCCGCGCCGACGGCCCCGCCGACCACCGCGCGCACCTTCAGCGGCCGTCCCACCCCGGCGATCTCGGCGTCCGCGAGCGCCGCCATCGGCGACACCGCCGACGCCCGGCGGGCCGGCAGATAGGCCGCCACGAAGGTGACGCCGAGCCCGACGACGTAGGCCGCGACCGGTGTCCCCACGCCGATCACCATCTCGGTCGACTTCAGGTTCATCCCGAAGGCGCCCATGAGCGCGATCAGGCCGAAGGCCAGCCCGATGCCCGCGGCGAGGCCGAGCGTCGACCCGACCAGCCCGAGCAGCGCCGCCTCGGCCAGCACCGACCGCCGCACCTGCCGCCGGTCGGCACCCAGCGCGCGCAACAGGCCCAGTTCGCGGGTGCGTTGGGCGATGAGCATGGAGAAGGTGTTGACGATGAGGAACATCCCGACGAGCGTCGCGATGCCGGCGAAGCCGAGCATCACGTACTTGATGACGTCGAGGAACCCGCCCAGCGAGGCGGCGGCCGACTCGGCCTGCTCGTCGGCGGTCTCGTACTCGTACGCCGTCGGCCCCAGCGCGTCGGCGATCCGCCGGGCGAGGACGTCGTCGCTCACCCCCTGCTCGGCGGTCACCGAGATGCCGGTGGCGGCGTCGGGATCGCCCAGCAGCTCGGTCTGCGCGACGCGGGTGTCGAGGAAGACCAGCGCGGAGCCGGGGTTGGGGGTGGTGAAGGTGGCGATGCCGACGACCTCCACCTCGAAGGAGCCCGGCCGGGCGAGCACCGTCAGGGTGTCCCCGATCCGTACGTCCTTGTTCTTCGCGGTGTCCGCGTCGAGCAGCGCCTGACCGGGGCCCTCGGGCGCGTTCCCGCTGGTCAGCTTCACGGGGCTGCGGTCGGTGGGGTGCCAGTCGGTGGCGATGGTGGGGGCGCCCGTCGTCGGCCCCACGGACTTGTTCTCGCTGTCCACGACCGTGACGTTCTCCACGGACACGTCGATGTGGGCCTCCGCGACGCCGTCCACCCGCGCGGCCTGCTCGGCGAGCGACGCGGGCACCGTCCGGACCGCCCCGGTCGGCATCTGGCCCTCCAGCCCGTCGTCCTTCGGGCCCACCGTCACATCGGCCGAGGTGGAGGCGAAGAGCCGGTCGAAGGTACGGGTGACCGTGTCCGAGAAGATCAGACTGCCCGCGACGAACGCCACCGAAAGGATCACCGCGAGGGCCGACAGCAGCAGCCGCCCCTTGTGCGCCAGGAAACTCCGCAGGGTCGCCTTGAGCACGGTCTCAGTCCTCGTCGGCGTCGGCGGTTCCGGCGGCGCCCGCCCCGGTGGTGGGCCCGGTGGTGGGCCCGCTCTCGGGCGTGAAGGCCGCCCGGGCGGTGTCGAAGCGTTTCATGCGCTCCAGGACCGCCTCGGCCGAGGGACGCTCCATCCGGTCCACGATCCGCCCGTCGGCGAGGAAGAGCACCAGATCGGAGTGGGCGGCGGCACCGGGGTCGTGGGTGACCATGACGACCGTCTGGCCCAGCTGGTCCACCGCCTCGCGCAGGAAGCCGAGCACTTCGAGCCCCGCACGGGAGTCGAGGTTGCCGGTGGGCTCGTCCGCGAAGATCAGTTCGGGCCGGGAGGCGAGCGCGCGGGCGCAGGCGACCCGCTGCTGCTGGCCGCCGGAGAGCTGCGCGGGCCGGTGCTTCAGCCGGTCCCGCAGCCCGAGGGTGTCGACGACCTGGTCCAGCCACTTCTCGTCGGGTTTCTTGCCCGCGATGTCCATGGGCAGGGTGATGTTCTCGGCCGCGTTCAGCGTGGGGATCAGGTTGAAGGACTGGAACATGAAGCCGATCCGGTCCCGCCGCAGCCTGGTCAGGTCGCGTTCCCTGAGCCCGGTGATCTCGGTCTCCCCGAGGAACACGCGTCCGGCCGAGACGGTGTCGAGTCCGGCCAGACAGTGCATCAGCGTGGACTTGCCCGAGCCGGAGGGGCCCATCACCGCGGTGAAACGGCCGCGCGCGATGTCCACGTCGACCGAGTCGAGAGCGAGCACCGCCGTCTCGCCCGAGCCGTACGCCTTCGTCAGGCCCCGCGCGCGAGCGGCGATGCCGTCGCCTTCCGCGCGGCCGAGGGTGTGCTCAGCGGCAGCAGTGGACAAAACGGCCTCCAGGCTCGAACCAGTTCGAATTCCGGGCGTTCTCGGCCGAGCCTAGTGTGACCCAGGGCACAGCCGAAATCCCCCAGAGGTCCGAGCCCGCCTCCGCCACAGGTCGGGCTTTCGGGGTCGATGTAAGGGGCACTCAACTGGCGGAGTCAAGGGGTCCTTGCCGTTCCGGGTGCTGGCATGAGGCGCTGCCGACGGGGCGGCTGTCTCGCGGCGATGTGAACTCGGAGCTTGCGCGTGGGAGGGGTCCCGGCTCGGTGGTCGGGCGCTTCTGGGACCGTCGGGTCGGGGCGGTCAGGGGATTTGTTGGTCGGGTGGCAGGCGCCGGGCGAGGTGGCTGGGTAGGCGGCGACGTGCGTAGCCGGCAGCGGCGCCCCTTCGGCTTTTCAGGCGCGAGTTCGCTGTCGGCAGCGGGACGCGCGTCCGAGTCGGCAGATCGATCGCCATGAGGCTGCGTTCGAGCCAGGCGGCGTTGACGCAGACGCGTGGAGGGGAGGGCTGGATCGGCGGTCTTGCCGCACCGATAAGACGTCCGGCTCCGGGGGCGGCCGTCCCCGGAGCCGGAGATGCGAGTCCGGTCGGGTCGAGCACGGCGTCGCCGTCATGGCCTTCCAGCTCACTGCCTCGGGCTGAGATCGACCCGCAGCATTGACCAGGTCGGTCAATCCAGATCCCGTCTTCCTGCGAGACGTTCGTGTACAGGCAAGTGCCGCTCTTGTGCGGATAAGCCTCACCTGGACCGGTCTCCGTATCAAACTGCCATATGAGGCTGCGCACTTCACTGCGGTGAATCGAGAGCCGACGTGCAGGTGCGTCGACCTCGCGGCATCCTGGAGATATGGGGGCAAGCCGCTTTCCGTCATGACGGTCGCTCCACGAGACCAGTACGGCCGTGCGAGTGAGCCAGGAACGGGGTGGCCATGGCCACTGTCCTGGAACTGCAGATAAGCAAGCTACGCCCGCGTGAGTACGAGGTGCGGGTCGTGAAGGCAGCTGCCGGCGGGGAACCCCGGGCGCCACTGAATCTCGACGTTGAGGAGTTGATCGCTCAGCGCGGTGAACTGGCGACCACTGTGTTGCGCTCCAGCGAGCGATCACGTGAGGCGACACCGCCGCGCGAACGCGGCGTGCAATGTGAGGGGCGCGTGCGACGTGTGGGCCGCCAACTGTTCGACGCGCTCTTCAGCGGACCGGTCTCCAAAACGTACGACGCGAGTCTCGTCCTGGCACAGGAGCGACAGGAACGCATGCAGATAGTGTTGCGGCTGGACGCGCCAGAGTTGACACTCCTCCCCTGGGAAGCCCTGTTCGACTCGCACACCGACTCCTATGTGTGCCTGCGCGAGCCGATGGTCAGACACCTCGCCGCCTCCCACACGCCTCTCCCCCTGCCCGTGCAGCCGCCGCTGCGGATTTTGGCGGTGATCGCCGCTCCGCGTGATCTCGACGCGCTGGACACCTCCTTTGAACGCGAACTGTTGGAGGAGGCGCTCGGGGGACAGATCGCTGCCGGCCTCGTCGAGTTGGCCTGGCTCACAGACGCAAGCTGGACGAGTCTGCAGACCCGACTGCTCAACGGCCAATGGCACGTACTCCACTTTATTGGCCATGGCTACTACGACGAGTACGGGGAGCAGGGGCAGATCGCGCTGGTGGACGAGCGCGGCGATTCCGACATGATAGAAGCGACTGGCTTGGCAGCCCTCATAGGAGAGGCCCACCCCGCACCTCGACTCATAGTGCTGAATTCGTGCGCATCGGGTCAAGGGGGGAGGCAGCAAGGGTTCTCAAGCGTGGGCGCCACTCTGGCGGATTGCGGAGTGAATTCGGTGGTGGCAATGCAGTTCTCGGTCACGGACCAGGCGTCTTTGCGCTTCACGCAAGGGTTCTACACCGCGCTGGCGAACGGTCGTAAGGTCGACGCTGCCGTGAAGAGTGGACGAGTCTCCATACTTGGCGTCCGGCAGTCGCTGGAGTGGATCACGCCCGTTCTGTACGTGCGAGGCGACGCCGACGCTCCGTTTACCTTTCCTCCTCAGCCATCAGAAGTACCGCCGCTCTACAGCATGGCCGAAGAAGAATTGCGCAAGGGGCACCCCGACAAGGCCATCACATTGCTCGACGACCTACTCGTCCTCGACCCGAACAATGGCGAGGCCATCGTGTTGCACGGTAGGGCGGCTACGCAGGAGCAGCTCACCGAGCTCTACGCCCGAGCAGTAAAGACCGAGGAATCGGGAGACTGGTCCGCCGCGATCAGCCGATATGAACAGGTCATACGGGAGGATCCGAATTACCGGGATGCCGTGGCGCGACGCGACTTCTGCAGCGCCCGCCAGCACATCGCCGAGCTTCAGGAGGAGTTGCGCAGCCGGGTGAGTGAAGGGCGATGGCAGGCCGCAGTCGATGTCGGTGAAGAACTCGCCCGGCTGGACCCGGCTGCTGCCGACCCCGACGGGCTGTCCACACGCGCTCACCGAAAATTGGAGACAGAACAGCGAGCGATCTACCTGGTAGGGCTGTATCACCAGGCCCTTGCGGCCGAACAGGCGGAGGAATGGTCGGCCGCCATCAAGTGTTACGAGCAAATTTTGCAGGAGGATCCGGATTACCCGAACACCGTCCGGCGCCGTGACTTCTGCCGCGACCGCCAGCGCATCGCCCACCTCCAGCAAAAACTGCGAACCTATGCGGGCGAAGGGCTGTGGCAGGCCGTACTCGATGTCGATGAAAAGCTCAACCAGCTGGACCCGGCGGTAGCCGATCCGGACGGACTGGCCACTCGGGCTCACCGAGAAGTAGAAAAAGAAGAGCGGGCAGAGTATCTCGAAGGGCTGTATGGCGAGGCCCGGGCAGCCGAACTCACCGAGGACTGGACCGAAGCGATCCATCTCTATGGCATCCTCGCGGTCGAGGGCGTGGGATTCAGGGACAGCAAGCAGCGACTCAGCCTGTGCGAAGAGCGTCTGAGGACGGCCCGGTCGGCCTCGGAAAGTGGCGATGCATCACCCACCAGCCCTGAAAAGATCATCGACATCGACATTTCCTGTGGGGCATTGGCGTGGGAATCGAATGGACAGTACCTGGCTGTCGATGTCCGGGAGAGTGCGCAGATTTGCGTCTATGGCAGGTCCGGTGGTGAGCCGTTGAGTATCAGGACAGGGCAGAAGCGGGCCCCGTACCTGGTGGCGTTCAGTCCGGACGGCACGCGTCTCGTCGGCCGCAGCGGAAAAGGTGTCGCCATATGGAGCGCTCATACGGGCGAGAAGCTGCTCCAGGTGCCGGTCGGGCGAGGAGTGGCCGCAGCGGAATTCAGTCCCGATGGCACATCTCTAGCCACCGGAGCTGACGATCTGGCCTGCATCTGGGATGCCGAGACGGCCGAACAGATTTTCTGGTCGGAGCAGAAGTGCGTGAAGGCGGTGACCTTCAGTGCGGACGGCAGTAGATTGCTTGTCGCCGATCAAACCGGGCTGCACGTTTGGGGCGTGGACTCTGCCGTGAACATATTTGAAGATCACATCCCGTTCTTGAACTCGGTGGCCTACAGTCGGGACGGTAAACGCGCCGCGGCCGGCTGCAGCGTTGACGCCAAGGCCCGACTCTGGCTCTCGGGCGAGGTCCACGAGTTGGACCACGAGGCGTCCGTCACGTCAGTGGCGTTCAGCCCCAACAGCGCCCAGCTCGCCACAGGTGGCGAAGACCGGGCGGCGTGTATCTGGGATGCGACCGACGCCCGTTTGATCTGCAAGATATTTCATGAGGACCCTGTTCTTTCGTTGGTGTTCAGCCCGGATGGCGCCCACCTGGCGACCGGCACCCGACGCGCCGTCACAGTGTGGGCAATTCGATAATTCCAGTGGTTTTCCAGGAAAGGAGGAGGGCTGATGGGGCGACTTGTCGAGTTCCCGACCGATGAAGGCGCGACCGTACTCGTCGAGGTCGGAGACCGGTCGAACGGGTTGGTTACGCGCGGAATTTCTGGGTCTGGTTCCGGTGCGCAAGTCTCTGAACGCGCTCAACGTTCGTTCGAGGACGCCATATATCGTGTGCAACCCGCCATGCATGCGATCGTGGCCCATATACAATCCGCAGCGCAATCTCCCAGTGAGATTCAAATCGAGTTCGGCCTCAACCTGCATGCCGAGATGGGTGCTTTCATCGCCGCAGCGAGCGCCACCGCCAATTTCAATGTCACACTCACCTGGTTGCGGAACGAGCCCAGGCCCACCACGTAGTCCAGGGCTGGTGCGCTGCGGCGGGGCCTCGTCGAACTGTGCGCCCGGGGGGTTCTCGGGTCGATCCGGGCCAACACGCCCTTGCCCCCGCTAGCACTCCGGCGCTAGCGTCGAGGTATGGCCAAGACCCAGCTGAACGTGCGGGTGGACGAGGACACGGCCCGAGCCGCCCGAGAGCGAGCCCTGGAGCGCGGGATGAGTGTGAACCGGTACATCGAGGAGCTGGTCCGGCAGGACACCGGCGAGGCGGGTCACACCTTCGTCGAGTCCGCCGCCGACTTCATGAAGCAGTACGAGGCGGTCTTCGCCGAAGAGTTCGGCACCGAGCCCGAGCCCGAGGCCGGGCACGAGGGACGTCACTGATCCCTTGAGTCAGCTCCGCATCGACCTCGCCTGGCTCCTGATGGTCGCCGAACGCAAGACGCCCGGCGATCCCCAGGTCACCGACTGGGGCGCCCTCGTCGCGGCCGTCGCCCGGCACGAGGCCCAGATCTTCGACGTCGCCGTCTACGACACCCCGCACGCCCGGGCCGCCGCCCTGCTCCAACTCCTCCTGCACGTACCGGCGCTGGAGCGCTCCAACGCGCTGTTCGCCTCCGCCGTCGCCTACGGCTACCTCGTGGCCAGCGGGGTCAAGGTCGTGACCTCCGCCGAGCAGGTGCGCGATCTGGCCAGACTGGTCAAGAGCGGCGAGGCCGGCGTGCACGACATCACGCGGGAGCTGCGTCAGTGGAGTCAGTGAGACCCGGCCGCCGCGCCCGGCCCAGCACGCAGTAGGAGCTGGGCAGCCGCGGCCCCTGCTCGGGCACCAGGACCTCCCGGACCGCCCCGACCTCGAAACCGGCGGCCCGCAGCGCGTCGACCGGGTCACGCGAGACATGGCAGCCGCCGAACAGCAGCGGCCACACCGAGGCGTCCAGCGCCCGCTGAGCCGTCCGCATGGCCCGGCCACCGCCCCTGCCGTGCTCGAAGAACCGCAGCTCACCACCCGGACGCAGTACCCGGCGCACCTCGCGCAGTGAGCGCCGTACGTCCCGCACACTGCACAGCACCAGGGACACCACGGCCGCGTCGAACGCCTCGCTCTTGACCGGCAGCGCCTCCGCCGCGCCCGGCACCACGTCCACCGGCACCTCGGCGCGCAGGGCGGCCTCCAGGGCCAGCCGCCGCAGTGAATGCTCGGGTTCGATCGCCACCACCTCGGAGACGGTGCCGGGATAGCGGGCGAAGTTCAGGCCGTTGCCGGCCCCGATCTCGATGACGCGCCCCGACAGCCCGGCCAGCAGCTCGTCGCGCAGCGGACCGATCCTCGGCTCCGCCGACACGCTCAGTCTGGCGTAGAACCGGGCGAAGAGGGGGTGGTGCACGGCGTCCTTCGCGGCGCGGGCGCGGACCATGGGAACCTCCCGGAGAGGGCGGCGGACACCGCGATTCTCCCCCGGGAAGCACCGACTCACCCGTCGCGCGGCCGTGGGGAACGACTGTGCGACGGGTGGTCGGCGGGGATCCGCGGGGTCAGGCGATGAAGTTGCGCACCTGCTCGTACACCCCGTGGTCGTTGTTCATCTCGTTGTGCGAGACACAGCCGACCTCGACGTTCGTCGCGCCGCTGAGGATCGCGGTGGTGTCCGGGGTGAGCGCGTCGTCGCAGTTCGACCAGTAGCTGGCGTAGGACACACTGCCCGGCGTCTCGTCACCGGAGTTGAGTGAGGTCAGGAACGAGCTGCCGGTGTACATCTCACCGCAGGACGTGTAGAGCCACCGGCACCAGCCGGCGACGGTCGTCCCGTGGTTCACCCCGGCCGTGGAGACGAAGTCGTCCACGTACGCCGTCCCGCCGAGGTTCTTCAGGTAGTAACGGGAGCTGAGCGCGCCCATGGAGTGCACCACCACGTCGACCTTCGCGGCGCCCGTGGAGGCGCGCACACTGTCGATCTTGGTCTTCAGCTGGGCCGCCGTGGTGGCGTTCGACTGGCCCCAGTCGTAGGACCAGGAGTGCAGCTCCGAGGCGGTGTAGCCGTCCGCCTTGAAGTACGCGACCCAGTCGTCCCAACTGCTGGACGAACTGCTCAGTCCGTGCACGAAGACGACCGGGTTGTGGGTGGCGGCCTGGGCGGAGGACGCCGAGAACGAGAGCGACAGAAGGAGCGTGCTGGTCACGGTCGCGAGGGCCGTGGCGATACGGCGCATGCGGCGATGCATGGTGCCTCCTGAAACGGGTGGGGTTCGTCAGGAGTGTCAGCGGGGTCTACGCGCGCCGCATCGGCGAAATCGCCGGTCTTTACTGGCCGGTTAACTCGCAAGTAACGTGATGAGCGTGGTGACTCCGGTGAACCCCCCACAACTTCCGCATCGCTCGCCACCGCCCCCCACGAACGCGTGGCCGAGCCCGAACGCAGCGTCGGCCGGCGTGCCCACGCTGTCCGAAGGCGTGCGCGTACGCCTGCTGCACGCCGCCCACGGCGATCCCCGGGCCGCCGCGGAACTCGCCGCGGCCCTCACCCCACGCCAGCTCACGGGCCTCGACCCGCTCCCTGCCGAGCCCCTGGCGCTGGCCCCCGCCCTGCTGCGG
Source organism: Streptomyces caniscabiei (assembly GCF_014930365.1). Taxonomy (GTDB): domain Bacteria; phylum Actinomycetota; class Actinomycetes; order Streptomycetales; family Streptomycetaceae; genus Streptomyces; species Streptomyces caniscabiei. Next base: position 115,850 of record NZ_JABXWI010000013.1, read on the forward strand.
AATCACCGGCGGGAGGTACGGGCCCTGCCCGACGACACCCGCTTCCTGCTGCTCCTCGCCGCCGCCGACCAGTACCCGGTGCCGACCCACGCCTACGCGCGCGCCGTCACCGCCGCCGGCCTCGACACCCGCCCCCTCGACACGGCCGAGGCGGCGGGCCTCGCCCACACCACGGCCCAGGGCATCGTCTTCCGGGACGCCTGGACCCGCGTCGCCGTCTACGAGTCAGCGTCCATGGCCGACCGACGCGAGGCCCACCGCCTCCTCGCCGCCGTCCTCAGCGGCGAGGGCGAGCGACCGGGCCGGTCCTGGCACCGGGCCGCCGCCGCCCTCGGACCCAGCCGCCGCCTCGCCGCCGAACTCCGTCTCGCGGCACGGGTGGCACGTGCCATCGGCGACCCGGCCCTCGCCTCCGCCCTCGCCGAACGCGCCGCGGGCCTCACCCCCGAACCGGCCGAACGCGCGCCCCTGCTCGCCCAGGCCGCCGCCGAGGCCTGGCAGTCCGGCGACGGCGACCGGGCCCGCCGCCTCGTCGCCGGCACCGACGACGACGCCCTCGGCGGACTGCTCGCCCTGCGCGCGGGCAACGCCGCCGAGGCGTTCGACGCCCTGCTCACCGCCACCGTCCGGCACGTCGGCGACCCCACCTCGGACCGCGCCGCCCATCTGCTGGCACGAGCCACCGAGGCCGCCATCTACACCGGGGACCTCCGCCGCTGCCGCGAGGCCGCCGCCGTCGCCGACGGGCTCGGCATCCTCCCGCCCAGCACCCTCGGCGCCCTCGCCGCCGCCTTCGAGGGACGCTACGACGACGCCCGCGACGTCCTCGAAGCCGCCGCCGGCCGCTGCGGCCCCGGCGGCGACCCCACCCAGCTCATCCACTCCGGGATCGCCGCCCTGCTCCTCGGCGACCACACCCGCGCCTTCACCGCCACCGCCCGCGCCGCCGCCTCCGCACGGGCCCGCGGCGAGACGGTCACCGTGCCGCAGGCCATGGAGTTCCGGGCCTACGCCGAGTTCTGGACCGGGCGCCCCAAGGCCGCCGAGGCCGCCGCCCTGGACGCCCTGCGCCAGGCGCACGCCACCGGGCAGGACAACGGCGCCTGCCACCTCCAGGCCGCCCTCGCGATGTTCGCGGCCGTCACCGGCGACGAGCAGGTGTGCAGGGAGCGCGCCGAGTCCGCCCGCGCGTACGCCCTGGAGCGCGGCCTCGGACTGCCCGCCGCGCTCGCCATGTTCGCCCTCGCCTTCCTCGACCTGAGCACCGGCAGGTACGCCGCCTCGGCCGCCCGCCTCCGCGCGCTCGCCGGGTTCGGTCCCGGACACGGCCACCGGGCCATCCGGCACATCGCCACCCCGCACTACGTGGAGGCCGCCGTCCGCACCGGCGAGACCCGGGTGGCCGTCGCCGCGCACGCCGACTACGACCGCTGGGCCCGTACCGTCCGCAGCGCCGACGACCTCGCCCTCAGCGCCCGCTGCCGGGCCCTCCTCGCGACCGGCGAGGAAGCCGTCGAGCACTACCGCGCCGCCCTCGACCTGCACGCCTCCGGCACCCGCGACTTCGAACGCGCCCGTACGGAACTGCTGTTCGGCAGTGCCCTGCGGCGGCTCCGCAACCGCACCGAGGCCCGCGACCGCCTCCACAGCGCGCTGGAGGCCTTCGACCACTTCGGCTCCCCGCACTGCGCGTCCCAGGCCCGCGCGGAACTCCGCGCCCTCGGGGAGCGTGCCACCGCCGCACCGGGCGCGGAGGCCCTGGCGTCCCGCCTCACCGCCCAGCAGCTGATGATCGCCCGCATGGCGGCGGAGGGCGCGACGAACCGGGAGATCGCCGCGCGGCTGCTGCTGAGCCCGCGCACGATCGACCACCATCTGCGGGGCGTGTTCTCGCGGTTGGGGATCAGGTCGAGGATCGAGTTGGTGCGGTTGTTGGGGGAGCAGTCGGCGCCATAGGGGTGCTCACCTCGATCGGCTGGGCGGGTTCGTCGTGGCTGGTCGCGCCCACGCGGCGGAGCCGCATATCGGCACAGCCCCGCGCCCCTTCCGGGGCGCGGGTCGGCCTCAGAGCTCAGGGGGGCTCTGGCGTGCCGTGAAGGCGGCGGCGTCCCATATGCCGCCCAGCTCCGGCGCCAGCCAACTACCCGCTGCCGCCCGGAAGTCGCGGGGCGTCACCACCCCCGCCCCCGCCGGCACCGCCCCCAGCAGCGGCGCCCCCGCCACCACCGGCAGGTCCGCCAGGTTGCAGCGGGACGCCAGGTCCGGGGCCTCGGGCCAGCTGCCGATGACGACGCCCGCCAACTCCAGCTCCCGCGCGGCGAGGTCACGGGCCGTCAGCTCGGTCGTGTTCAACGTGCCCAGCCCGGCCGGGGCGACCAGCAGCACCGGTGCCGCGAGCAGCCGTGCCGTGTCGGCCAGCGTGCCGCCCGCCTCGTCGAACCGGACGAGGAGACCGCCCGCGCCCTCGACCAGGACGAGATCGTGGTCGACAGCCAGTTTGGCCGCCGCCTCGGCGACGTCCTCGGGGTGCACGGGCGGCAGCCCGGACCGCCGGGCGGCGGTCCCCGGGGCCAGGGGTTCGGGATAGCGGGCGAGTTCACGTGCCGTCACGGCGCCCGCGAGCCGGGCCACCTCGTCCGCGTCGCCGCGCTCGTCCGGCCGTACCCCCGTCTGGGCGGGTTTGAGCACGGCCACGGACCGGCCCGCAGCCACGGCCACGGCCGCGACTGCCGCCGTGGTGACGGTCTTGCCGACCTCCGTGCCCGTCCCCGTGATCACCAGGACCGTCATGTCATCCCTCCCGCGCGGCCGCGCACACCGCGCGCGCGATCCGCGCCACGTCCTCGTCGCCGGTGACGTACGGCGGCATCGTGTAGACGAGGTCGCGGAACGGCCGTAGCCACACGCCCTCGCGCACGGCGGCCTCCGTGGCCGCCCGCATGTCCACGGCGTGGTCGAGCTGCACCACCCCGATCGCGCCGAGGATCCGCACGTCCCGCACTCCCGGCACCTCGCGCACCGGCGCCAGGCCCTCCCGCAGCCCCGCCTCGATCCGCTTGACCTCCGTGAGCCAGTCCTGGCCCAGCAGCAGCTCGATCGAGGCACAGGCGACGGCCGCCGCGAGCGGGTTGCCCATGAAGGTGGGCCCGTGCGCCAGCACCGGCACCTCGCCCCGGGAGATCCCGTCGGCCACCCCGGCGGTGCACAGCGTCGCCGCCAGGGTCAGATAACCGCCGGTCAGCGCCTTGCCGACACACATCACATCCGGCGTCACCGCCGCGTGGTCCGCCGCGAACAACGCCCCCGTACGCCCGAACCCGGTGGCGATCTCGTCGAACACCAACAGCACGTCGTGCGCGTCGCAGGCCTCGCGCAGCACCCGCAGATACGCGGGGGAGTGGAAGCGCATCCCGCCCGCGCCCTGGACCACGGGCTCCACGATCACGGCCGCCAGCTCGTCCGCGTGCCGCTCGATCGCCGAGCGCAACGTCTCCGCGTACGACTCCTCGTACTCGACCGGCGGCGCGTCCACGAACACCTGCCGGGGCAGGACGCCCTGCCAGAGCTCGTGCATCCCACCCTCGGGGTCGCACACCGACATCGGCTGCCAGGTGTCGCCGTGGTAGCCGCCGCGCCAGGTCAGCAGCCGTCGCTTGCCGGGGCGGCCGAGCGAACGCCAGTACTGCAGGCACATCTTGACCGCGACCTCGACGGAGACCGACCCCGAGTCGGCGAGGAACACATGCTCCAGACCCTCGGGCGACATGTCGACGAGATGCTTCGCCAGCCGCACCGCGGGCTCATGGGTGAGCCCGCCGAACATGACGTGGCTCATCCGGCCGAGCTGCTCGCGGGCCGCCTCGTTGAGGACGGGGTGGTTGTAGCCGTGGATCGCCGACCACCACGACGACATGCCGTCGACCAGCTCGCCCGAGCCGTCCGCGAGCTTCAGCCGGACCCCGCTCGCCGACTCCACGACGAGCGGTTCCTGCCGGCCCGGCATGGGCCCGTACGGATGCCACACATGCCGCCGGTCCAGCTCCACCAGCTCGGGCACGCTCAGCTTCGGCAGCTCAGGCATTGGGCGCGAGGTCGGTGCCGGCGCCCCGGCGGCGTACGGCCACCAGATCCGTACGGGCCTCGCCGGCCGGAGCCGCGGCGGCCGGGGCGGGCGTAGCCGTACCGCACACACCACCCCCCGCGTGCGACCCACAACCCGCGCCCGCGCTCGCGCCTTCGCTCTCGTGCGACCCGCAGCCGCCCCCGGCGTGCGATCCGCAGCCCGCGCTCTCCCCGGACCCGCAGCCCCCGCCGGCGGTCACGGTCGCCCGGTGCTCCGGGAGCGTCACCTGGTCGGCGCCCTCCACCTCGAAGCCGGCGTCCGCGATCATCTCCAGGTCGGCCTTGCCGGCCTGGCCCTCGCTGGTGAGGTAGTCGCCGAGGAAGATCGAGTTGGCCAGGTGCAGGGCGAGCGGCTGCATCGTGCGCAGATGGACCTCGCGGCCGCCCGCGATGCGGACCTCGGCGTCCGGGCAGACGAACCGCACCATCGCCAGGATCCGCAGACAGCGCTGGGGGGTGAGGTTCCACTCCTTGGCCAGCGGGGTGCCCTCGAAGGGGATGAGGAAGTTCACCGGAACGGAGTCCGGGTCCAGTTCGCGCAGCGAGAAGACCACGTCGACGAGGTCCTCGTCGCTCTCGCCCATGCCCGCGATCAGACCCGAGCAGGCGGACAGACCGGCCGCGTGCGCCTTGTTGACCGTGTCCACCCGGTCGGCGTACGTGTGCGTCGTCGTGATCTCGCCGTACGTCGCCTCGGACGTGTTCAGGTTGTGGTTGTAGGCGTCCGCGCCGGCCTCGCGCAGCCGCTCCGCCTGGCCGTCGGAGAGCAGACCGAGGCAGGCGCACACCTCCACGCCCTCGTTGCCGTCCTTGATCGCCTTGATGGTGTCCGAGACCCGCTCGACGTCCCGGTCGGTCGGACCGCGCCCGGAGGCCACCAGACAGACCCGCTTGGCGCCCCCGGCGAGCCCGGCCGCGGCGGCCTCCGACGCCTCGTGGGGCTTGAGCCAGGTGTACTTGAGGATGCCGGCGGTCGAACCGAGCCGCTGGGAACAGTAGGAGCAGTCCTCGGGACAGAGACCGGACTTGAGGTTGACCAGATAGTTCAGTTTCACCCGGCGCCCGAACCAGTGCCGGCGTACCTTCCCGGCCGCGGCCACCACGTCCAACAGCTCGTCGTCGGAGGTGCCGAGAACGGCGAGCGCCTCGGCACGGCTCAGCGGCTCGCGCCGGAGCCCCTTGTCCACCAGCGTGTTCAGCAGGTCCATGAGAGCCGATCCTGTCCTACGGGACCGCTCCCGGCCAAGGATGGTTCGGACAACAGAGTGCGATCGACGTGTGGGTATTGCCACATCGTGGGTGGCTGGTCCGCCCGTTAGTGTCTGTGCACTGCCTACAAAAGCCCCCGCCGAGCCGTCCACGACGGCCCGGTGCTGTGGGCCGCACATCAAACCGGAGGACACATGGGGTTCGGCTGGATCGACGAGCAGGCCTCGGCGCGCCGCCGGGCCGGGCTGGTGCGGACCCTGCGCCCCCGCCCCGCCGACTCGCCGCTCCTGGACCTCGCGAGCAACGACTACCTGGGGCTCGCCCGGCACCCCGAGATCACCGAGGGCGCCGCCGAGGCCGCGCGCCGGTGGGGCGGCGGTGCCACCGGCTCCCGGCTCGTCACCGGCACCACCGAACTCCACGGCGAGCTGGAGCGGGAACTCGCCGACTTCTGCGGCTTCGAGGCCGCCCTCGTCTTCTCCTCCGGCTACGCGGCCAACCTCGCCGCCGTCACCGCGCTCGCCCCGCACGACTCCCTGATCGTCTCGGACGCGGGCAACCACGCCTCCCTCATCGACGGCTGCCGGCTGGCTCGGGGCACCACCCAGGTCGTGGCCCACGCCGACCCGGAGGCGTTCCGCAAGGCGCTGGCCATGGGGGGCGGGGTGCCCGCCGTGGCCGTCTCCGACACGGTCTTCTCCGTGGACGGCGACGCCGCCCCGCTGGCCTCCCTCGCCACCGCCTGCCGTGAGTTCGGCGCGGGGCTCGTGGTGGACGACGCGCACGGGCTCGGGGTCCTCGGCGACGGCGGCCGTGGCGCGCCGTACGCGGCGGGGCTCGCGGGCGACCCCGATGTGGTCGTGACGGTCACGCTGTCGAAGTCGCTGGGCAGCCAGGGCGGTGCCGTGCTCGGCCCCGCGAAGGTCATCGACCACCTGGTCAACGCGGCCCGGACGTTCATCTTCGACACCGGACTGGCCCCGGCGGCGACCGGCGCGGCGCTCGCCGCGCTCCGGCTGCTGCGCCGTGAGCCGGAGCGCGCGGCACGGGCCCGTGAGGTGGCGCGGGAGCTGCACGCACGGCTGACGGCGTCGGGCCATGAAGCGGTGCGGCCCGACGCCGCCGTGGTGTCCGTACGCGCGCCGTCGCCGGATCAGGCGGTGCGGTGGGCGGCGGACTGCCGTACGGCGGGTCTCGCCGTCGGCTGTTTCCGCCCACCGTCCGTACCCGACGGCGTGTCACGGCTGCGGCTGACCGCCCGCGCGGATCTCACACGGGAGCAGATCGACCGAGCCGTGGGGATCATCGGCGACACGCGACCGTGAGTCGGCGTCAGGGCCGGGCGTCGCCGTAAGCGGAAGTGCGCACGCTGTCGGTGGCGGTCACCGCAGCGTGGTGATGAATCCCTCCCAGGCGTCGGGATCGAACAGCAGGGCGGGCCCCGCCGTGTTCTTCGAATCGCGTACGGCCACCAGGCCGGCCCAGCGGCCGGACGCGGGACGGGCCGTCTCCACGCAGTTGTTCATTCCGGTGCTGCGACTGCTGCGCAGCCATCGCACTCCGCGTAGTTCGGTACTGGTGGGTACGTTCCGAGGCAGTGCGGACATGGTGCCTCCTTACGCGCCGGCGGCTAGCCCGGCGATGTAATCCAACGAGTCCTCGGGCGAAAGGGCGTGGATCTGAAGGGCGTTGAAGGCCTCGACATACGCCTTGAGGTCTTCTTTCCGTTCGAGGTAGAGGCTACTCGTCAAGTGGTCGAGAACAACCACGTCCAGATCGGATGTGCTCCGAAATGAGAAAATTACGAAAGGACCCGTGACGCCGATGTGCGCCCCGGCAGTGAACGGCAGCACCTGGAGTCGCACCTGCGGGAGGCGGGCCGCCTCGACGAGCCGGCCCAGCTGCCGGGCCATGATCTCGGGACCGCCCACCTCGCGGCGGAGAACGCCCTCGTCGAGCACGGCACTCAGCTTCAGCGGCGGGTTCCCGCGCAGGACTTCCTGCCGTGCCAGCCGCACTTCCACGAGCGCGTCGAGTTTGTCGTCTTCCAGCCCCTCCACCGCGGCCCGTGTCACCGCCCGCGCGTACTCGGGGATCTGCAGCAGACCCGGCACGACCGAGGTCTCCAGCGTCCGCATCCCCCCGGCCTGCGACTCCAGACTGATGAAGTCCCGGTACGTCGGCGGCAGTACGCCCCGGTAGGCGTGCCACCAGTTGTGCCGCCCGCCGCCGTCCTCGGAGCCCGCGAGCGCCAGCAGCAGCTCCCGTAACTCGGTGTCGGCGACCCCGTAGGCGTCCAGCAGCTTGCGTACGTCCGCCGGCTTCACGCCGCTGGCGCCCGTCTCGATCCGGCTCACCTTGGACTGGTGCCAGCCCACGCGATGGGCGGCCTCGATGCTGGTGAGCGCGGAACGGGTGCGCAGGACACGCAACTCGGCACCGAGCCTGCGGCGGCGCACCGCCGGACCGTACTGCATGGGTTTTCTCCTTCCGCCCGGCGCGCGAAGTCGGGGTGACGACAGAGGATGGAGGAGAACTCCACCGAAATACGGTCGGCCGTCGGATAGTTCACCGCTTCGAGCGACAGATATATGCATATCTTGGTGGATCGCCACCCGTGACGGCCCAGGTAGTGGCAGTCTGGCGCGAAGCACCAGTCCGGGACCGTAGTCGAACCATCCGCTCCCTGTCGGACACCGGTCCCGTGGGAAAGGGACGCCTCGCCATGGCAGATCACCTGGAAGCATCCGTCACTCTGCCGAGCGATCCCGCCTCGGTGTCCACCGCCCGGAACTACGTCGCCGGCGTGCTCGCCGAATGGGGCCTGCCGGGCGACACCGACATCGCGGACACCGTGCGCCTGATCGTGTCCGAGCTCGCCACCAACGCCGTCCAGCACACCCTCGGCCAGTCGCCCACCTTCACCGTGGACCTCGCCCTCGACCGCGACGAGCAGCTGCGCATCGGGGTCACCGACAGCCATCCACGCTTCCCGAAACGGTTGCCGGCCGCCGTCCAGCAGGACAACGGCCGGGGCATGGTGATCATCCGCTGGCTGACCGCGGAGTGCGGCGGCAGGCTGAGCGTCAGACCCACCCGGGAGGGCGGCAAGACGGTGGCGATCGAACTGCCGTGGACGGTCTCGGCGCAGCCGGTCAGCGCGGGCGGTCCACAGGAATCCTGACGGGGTCCTCGTCCGGGGCCGACCGTGCCGAGGAGTCGTGGTGGTCGGAGAAGCGGACCACCAGCTTGGGGAGCACGGCCCACAGGAGGAGGCAGACGAGGAATGTGCCGGCCCCGGCGGCCATCCCCGCCTTCCGGCCGAGCGTCACGTCCACGACGAGCAGGACGGAGCCGGTGAAGGCCGGCATCAGCACGATCAGTCCGGCGGTGGCCAGCCGGGACGACACCTGGACGATGAGGGGCTTGGCGTTCTGCTGGAAGAGCGAGCGGTGCAGGGCGGCCGGGGCGGTGAAGAGCGTCGCCGCGAGGACCGCGAGCAGCAGGGTGACGACGTAGGTGGCGCGCTGGACGGAGTCCAGGTCCGGGAAGCGCGGGGTGAAGGCCAGCGTCAGCAGGAACGCGAAGAGGATCTGTACCCCGGTCTGGGTGACGCGCAACTCCTGGAGCAGCTCGGAGAAGTTGCGGTCGGCGCGTTCGAGGGGGGTCTCGTTGCGTGCGGGTCTGGTGCGTTCGTCGGCCATGGTCGAACGGGTATCCAAAACCGCCGGTCGCACGCCCGTCGGGGGCGGTGGAGAACCCCGCCGCCCCCGACGGTGGGTCAGCGGACCCGGCCGTACCAGACGTTCTTCGTCCACAGCTTCTGCAGCCGGACGACGTCACCCGTCTTCGGCGAGTGCCAGATCTTTCCCTTCCCCGCGTAGATACCGACGTGGTAGACGTTCGAGCCCGAGTGGAAGAAGACGAGGTCTCCGAGCTTGCGGCTGCTCGCGGAGATGTGCTTCGTCTTGTTGTACTGCTGCTGAGCAGTACGGGGCAGCTTCTTGCCCGCCTTCTTGAACGAGTAGAGCGTCAGCCCTGAGCAGTCGAACCTGCTCGGGCCCACGGCGCCGTACTTGTAAGGGGAGCCCTTCTTGGAAGCCGCGACCTTGAGTGCCTTCGACGCCACCGTGGCGGCCTCGGCGCCGGATGCGGCGCCCGGGACCACGATGCTGCCGCTGACAGCGGCGATGGTCAGAGCCGAGGCCGTGCCGGCCCGGGTCAACAGCGACGGGACACGATTCAGCGCAGTCATGCGCAACCCTTCGTCAGCCGCCTGTGAAGGATGACCTGTCGGATTCGGGCTGGCGAAGTTGCCCGGCCGCTGACGCGGCTTCACCCCAAGGGCTGCTCGACGCGGTCATGGCGTGACCGTTCCGGCGACCCGTCGTGCTTGGGTCCTCCACTCCTGCCGATGCACTTCTGTCGACCGGTCATCCGGGCGGCGGCAGGACTCGGCGTCCACCCGGATCGCCCCGCCGCTGCGGCGGGGGCTTGTCGTCAGGAAGGGATCTTGGCGCACAGAAGTCCGAAAATCCCAACGGAACCGGGGATTTGTGGTCTTACTCACCACTCGCCCGTTCGGGTGGACAGACCATTTTCGGCTGTTGTGTCCAGTCGGTCGAGGAGGCCCGCACCAGCGCCGGAATGGCATATTCCGGCCCGGTACCAGGCATGTTGCGCAACTTCACAGGTCCTCACGACGTATGGGCCGATGGGTCGATCGCGGTAGGCCGTCCGGACGGCGTGAAACCTGGACCGGACGCCCCGTCAGTAGTACGGCGAGCGCCCCGGATCGGTTCAGGCGGGTGAATCCTCCGGTTCCGGCGGCAGCGCCACCCGGCCCGCGCGCCGCTCGCCGTCCAGGACCCGCAGGGCTCGCGCGAGCGTCGGGGCGTGCACCTCGTTCTCCCCGCGCGCGTGCATCAGTTCGAGCGCATCGCGCAGGGCGGTCGCCTTGGCGACGAGCGCCTGCGCCGCGCGCAACCCGCGGTAGGTGTCACCCGGTCGGGCCGGATTGATCCGGCCGAGCAGATCGACCACATCCAGATAACGGTCGATCAGCTCGGCCTCGGCGCGCGTGAGCGCGGGCAACGGCGGCAGTTCGGGCGGCAGCATCGGCGGCTCACCTCGAGCCGGGGAGCGTCGAGGTCCTGCGGCTCGGGATCACCCGGTCGGCCAGCCCGTACTCCACCGCCGCCTCGGCGTCGAGGAACAGGTCCCGCTCGATGTCGGCGCTGATCCGCTCGGGACTCCGGCCCGTGTGCCGGGCGAGCATCTCCTCCAGCTTCCGGCGGTGGCGGGTCAACTCCTCGGCCTGGATCGCCAGATCGGTGGCCTGCCCCTCGATCCGGTCGGCCACCGCCGGCTGGTGGATCAGTACGCGCGCCCCCGGCAGCACGAACCGCTTGCCCGGCGTGCCCGCCGCGAGCAGCACCGCGGCGGCCGAACCCGCCTGCCCGAGGCACACGGTCTCCACGTCGCAGGTGACGAAGCGGAGGGTGTCGTAGAGGGCCGTCATCGCGCTGAACGAGCCGCCGGGCGAGTTGATGTACAGCGAGATGTCGCGGTCCGGCGACTGGTGTTCGAGGTGCATGAACTGCGCCGTCACGTCGTTCGCCGACGTCTCGTCGATCTGCGTCCCGAGGAACACGATCCGTTCTTCCAGCAACTTCGCATACGGATCCATCGTTCGGTGACCCGCACTGGTGCGCTCGGTGAACTCGGGCAGCATCTGACGGGCCGACGGTCGGTTCGCGGGCATGGGACACGCCTCCTCTGATCGACTTCCGTAAAAAATGTACAGGACGTACGTATCGAGGAGGAGGGGATCGGCCGAGAGCGAACGTCCCCGCGAGCCGGGCTCCGCGGGGACGTGCATTGCGACGAGGGGTGGGGTCAGTTGAGCGGCGCGGGGGCCGGGGTCCCGTAGAAGGTGACCGGCGGCCACCCGCGGGCGGCGGCGAGTTCGTTCAATGCCTCCGCGACCTCCAGCGCGCCGATCCGCTGTGCCGCCGGGGCCTCGACGGCGCTCACGGTGAAGCTCAGGGTCAGTTCCGTCATCTCGGTGCCGGGCATCCGGACGGTTCCGCTGAACCGGGTGCCCTCCGGAAAGTCGACCGCGGCCGTCCCGCTCTCGGCGCTCGCGGTCACCGCCGCGCCGCCCGCATGTGTCGTCGTGGCCGCCTGTGCCGTGCCGCCCGACGCGAGCACCGCTCCCGCTGCCGCCGTCCCCGAGTACCCGAGCAGTGAACGCCTGGAAAAGCTGGACATGGGATCCCCCTCCGACTCTGTTCGGTTGTCATGAACGCCTCCCTGAGGGGGGTCGAGCCCGATCGTACGAACGGGTCGATCGCCGTGGGCCAGAATGGGATCTTCCGCTCGGGGCGACGCGCGGCGCCCGGTCTAAGCTGGGCTCCATGGCCTACGAGATTCCGGTGACGCAAGCCAGGGCTGAGCTCGCCGATCTGATCAACCGCGTGGTCTACGGCGGCGAGCGCGTCGTCGTGACGCGGCACGGGAAGCCCCTCGTCGCCCTGGTCTCGGCAGCCGACCTGGAGCAGCTCGAAGCCCTGCAGGAGCCGGCCGACGAGCCGGTGATCAGCGCCGTCTCCCGAGTCCGCGAGCCCGCACCCGCGCCCCGGGAACAACAGCGCTTCGGCATCGCGGCCGAGCATCGGGGGCCGGGGGCTTCCTAGTCCGTGCGCCGAAAGTGGATCTTGAGCCATGGCCGACCCCGGTTTGAGGGGCGGCGAGATCCCAAGTACCGGACGAGCACTGTGGGAGGCGCCGGCGCCGGTGTCGCTCCCTACAGTGTGATCCAGTAGCGGCGCTTGACGCCCTCTTCGGTGGTGCGGACGTCCTCCAGAACGCCGCCATTGCGCTCGATGGTGCGAGCCGATGCCGCGTTGTCGTCGTCGCAGGTGATGAGGACGCGGCCCAGGCCGAGCGCACGGGCTTCGGGGAGAACCGCGCCGAGAGCCCACGTGGCCAGGCCACGCTTTCGGGCGGAGGGCCGGACGCTGTATCCGATCTGCCCGCCGCTGTGGAGCAGGAAGGCGGTCAGGCGGTGCCGCAGATCGATGGCTCCCATGTAGCGCTCGCCCTCGACGATCCACCAGTGGGTGGCGTGGACCCGCCCGTCTCTCGGGGCAACCGACCGGTCCGACTGCTGTCGCAGTCGCTCCACCCACACCGAGAAGACGGCCGGGTCGTCGAGGTCGGCCCCGGGCATGAGGCCCGAACCGGAGCCGGCGTGGTGAGCGCCCGGAGGCCACTCGTCACGCGCCGCGAGCCATGAGAGCCGAAGTCGATCGGTGGGCGCGATCAGTTCGGGCATGCGGGTGACGATAACACTCATGCACCACGGCTGAGCAGGCATTTTCTGCGGGACTGCGGTGCGTGCCGACCTCACGCGGGGCCGGCCGATGAAGTCCGCCGAAAGGCCGTGCGCCCCCGTCCGCTACAGCGGGGGCGCACGGCCGGTCCGGGTGGGCGGTCGCCGGGTGGGTCAGTGGGCCGGGGCCGTGGCCGGGGTGCGTTCCGGGGCCGTCGGGCCGGTGGGGTGGGTGCGGCGCTCGCGCAGGGTGCCCAGGAGGATCGCCGTCAGGCCGAGCGTGGCCCACGCGGTCAGCACCAGGGCCGGGACCAGGGCGCCGGCGCCGTCGAAGAAGGACACCGACTTCAGGAGCGACGCCCCCGCACCCGGCGGGAGGAGCTGACCGAGGGCGCCGACCGGCTCGGGGAGCATCTGGGGAGCCGAGGAGGCGCCCGCGAACGGGTTGCCGAGGAAGACGATCAGCAGGGCGCCCAGACCGAGGCCCGCCCTGCCCAGCAGTGAGGCGAGTCCGGCCACGGTGGCGCCGACGGCCAGGGTCGCCAGGCTCAGCACACCGGCTTCGGCCCACCAGTGACCGCCGAGCACACCGAGCCAGCTGTCGGCGAGGGTGGCGGCGGCGGTCCCGACCAGCACGGCGGCCCCGACCAGCGCGCCCACCGCACGCCCCCGGCGCAGTCCGAGCAGGGTGACCAGGGCTCCGGACGCCGTGCCGGCCAGGGCCAGGGGCAGCACGCTCGAACCGAAGGCCGAGCCCCGAGGGTCGTTCGCCGGGCTCGCCACCACATCGGTGGTCGCCACCCGGACGCCTTCCTCGGCGGCCTGCTGTGTCACGGCCTGATGCAGCAACTGGGCGACCATCGGGCTCGCCGCCGAGGCGGTGAGCAGCTTGGGCCCGGCCGGGGTGACGACCACCGCGCCGTATACGGTCCGCTCCTCGATCGCGTCCCGCGCGGCCGCCTCGTCGGCGTAGCGATGGATCTCGAACGCGCCGTCCCGCTGCTTCAGCTGCTGCTCGACCTGGGTGACGGCGGCCGTCGGCCCGGCCACGCCGAGCGGGAGGTCGCGGGGGGCGGTCCGGGCGTTGGGCCAGGCGAAGGCCCACAGGGCGAGTGCCGCGACGAGCGGGACCAGGACGATGACCGCGATCATGCGGCGGCCGGGGGGTACGGAGTGGCCCGGGGCCGCCGTGCCGGTGGGTGCGGCGCCGGCTGCGGCGGGGGTGGTGGCTGCGGCGGGGGCGGACATGGCTGGCTCCTCAAAAAAGAAGGATCGTTCGTTTTTCTTGGTTTCACCCTGCTCCGGGTGTCGCGCCTTGTCAAGAAGGAACGTTCGTTTTACGTTGGACGGCATGCCCCGCGTATCCCAGGAGCGTCTGGACGCTCGCCGCCGCCAGATCCTCGACGCCGCCGCCCGCTGCTTCGCCCGCAACGGCTTCCACGCCACCTCCATGCAGGACGTCCTGAAGGAGGCCGACCTCTCCGCCGGAGCGGTCTACCGGTACTTCAGCGGCAAGGAGGAGCTGATCGCCGCGATCGTCGCCACGGTCCTCGGCGAGGTGCGCGAGGCGTTCGAGGAGGCCGCGCGGGAGGGCCCGCCTCCGCCGCCGGACGTCCTGATCGGTGCGGCCCTGCGCCGGATCCTGCACCGGCAGCCGTCGCTGGGGGAGGCGGGGGAGTCCCTGTACGCGCGGCTGATGGTGCAGGTGTGGGCCGAGACCCTGCGCAATCCCGAACTGCACGCCATCCTGGCGGACGGCTTCGCCCAGGTCCGCGCGGCCTGGATCAGGATCGTCGAGGCGTACCAGGACGCCGGCATGATGCGGGCCGACATCCCCGCGCTCAGCGTCGCGCGGACCATGGTGGCGCTCGCCCAGGGCTTCGCCGCCCAGTACGCGCTCTTCGGGGACGTGCCGATCCAGGTGGTCGAGCTGGGGGTCAAGGCGCTGATGAGCATGGGGGACCCGGAGCCCGGGACCGGGCGGGCCGGTCCGGTTAACGTCGCCGAAACGCCGTCCAATTAGCCTGCGGCCACGCCACCAGCGAATTTGCCCGGTGGCGAGGCAACCGGATCCCGCACGGTCCGGAGCGAGGATGTGAGGTGGACGCCGTGCAACTGACCCCGCACGAGCAGGAGAGGCTGCTGATCCATGTGGCGGCCGACGTGGCGGAGAAGCGCCGGGCCCGAGGCCTGAAGCTGAACCACCCCGAGGCCGTCGCGCTCATCACCGCGCATCTCCTCGAAGGCGCGCGGGACGGCCGCACGGTGGCCGAACTCATGGCGTCCGGGCGGCAGTTGCTCACCCGGGACGACGTCATGGAGGGCATCCCCGAGATGATCCACGACGTCCAGGTCGAGGCGACCTTCCCGGACGGCACCAAGCTCGTCACCGTCCACGACCCGATCGTCTGAGGGGGCGGCCGTGATTCCCGGAGAGATCCTCTTCGCCGCCGACCCGATCGTCTACAACGAGGGCCGTGAAGTCACCCGGCTCACCGTCCTCAACGCCGCCGACCGGCCCGTCCAGGTCGGCTCCCACTACCACTTCGCCGAGGCCAACCCCGGCCTGGAGTTCGACCGCGCCGCCGCGCGCGGCAAGCGGCTGAACGTCGCCGCCGGCACCGCCGTGCGTTTCGAGCCCGGGATCCCCGTCGACGTCGAACTCGTACCGCTCACCGGCGCCCGTGTCGTGCCCGGACTGCGCGGGGAGACCGGAGGTGCCCTCGATGCCTGAGATCTCGCGTGCCGCGTACGCCGACCTGTTCGGCCCGACCACCGGCGACCGCATCCGGCTCGCCGACACCGATCTGCTCGTCGAGATCGAGGAGGACCGCTCCGGCGGGCCCGGACTCGCCGGTGACGAGGCGGTGTTCGGCGGCGGCAAGGTCATCCGCGAATCCATGGGCCAGGCCCGTGCTACGCGCGCAGAAGGCACCCCGGACACGGTCGTCACCGGCGCGGTGATCATCGACCACTGGGGGATCGTCAAGGCCGACATCGGCATCCGCGACGGCCGGATCACCGGCATCGGCAAGGCCGGCAACCCCGACACCATGGACGGGATCCACCCCGACCTGGTCATCGGCCCCGAGACCGAGATCATCGCGGGCAACGGGCGGATCGTCACCGCCGGCGCCATCGACGCCCACGTCCACTTCATCTGTCCGCAGATCGCCGACGAGGCCCTGTCGGCCGGGGTCACGACCCTGGTCGGCGGCGGTACGGGGCCGGCGGAGGGCTCCAAGGCCACGACCGTCACCCCCGGCCCGTGGCACCTCGCCCGGATGCTGGAGGCGATGGAGCAGTACCCGCTCAACATCGGCTTCCTCGGCAAGGGCAACACGGTCTCGCACGAGGCGATGCTGTCCCAGATCCGCGGGGGCGCCCTCGGACTCAAGCTGCACGAGGACTGGGGCTCGACCCCGGCCGTCATCGACGCCTCGCTGACCGTCGCCGAACGGACCGGCATCCAGGTCGCCATCCACACGGACACCCTCAACGAGGCCGGATTCGTGGGGGACACGCTCGCCGCGATCGCCGGACGCGGCATCCACGCGTACCACACCGAGGGCGCGGGCGGCGGGCACGCGCCCGACATCATGACCGTGGTCTCCCAGCCGCACGTCCTGCCCAGCTCCACCAACCCGACCCGGCCCTACACCGTCAACACCGCCGAGGAACACCTCGACATGCTGATGGTCTGCCACCACCTGAACGCGGCCGTGCCCGAGGACCTGGCGTTCGCCGAGTCCCGGATCCGGCCGTCGACCATCGGCGCCGAGGACATCCTGCACGACCTGGGCGCGATCTCGATCATCTCCTCCGACGCGCAGGCCATGGGCCGGGTCGGCGAGGTCGTCCTGCGGACCTGGCAGACCGCGCACGTGATGAAGAGGCGGCGCGGCGCGCTTCCCGGTGACGGCCGGGCGGACAACCGACGGGTACGTCGCTATGTCGCCAAATACACGATCAACCCGGCGCTCGCGCAGGGACTGGCCCGGGAGATCGGGTCCGTGGAGAGCGGCAAGCTCGCCGACCTCGTGCTGTGGGAGCCGGCGTTCTTCGGCGTCAAGCCGCAGCTCGTGATCAAGGGCGGGCAGATCGCGTACGCGCAGATGGGCGACGCCAACGCGTCCATCCCCACGCCGCAGCCGATCCTGCCGCGTCCCATGTACGGGGCGATCGGGCGGGCCCCCGCCGCGAACTCGTTCAACTTCGTGGCGCCGCTGGCCATCGAGGACGGGCTGCCGGAGCGGCTCGCGCTGGGGAAACGGTTCGTCGCCATCGAGTCGACCCGGGGGGTCACCAAGGCCGACATGCGGGAGAACGACGCGCGGCCCGACGTACGGGTCGACCCCGACAGTTTCGCCGTGCACATCGACGGGGAGCTGGTGGAGGCCACACCGGCCGCCGAACTGCCCATGGCCCAGCGGTACTTCCTCTTCTGATGGGCGGGTGCTGAATGGGCAGGGCGACTCTTCTCGTACTGGCCGACGGCCGCTTTCCCGCCGGGGGGCACGCGCACTCCGGCGGGGCCGAGGCGGCCGTCAAGGCGGGGCTGATCACCGGGGCGGAGGGGCTGGAGGCGTTCTGCCGAGGGCGTCTGCACACCGCCGGGCTGGTGTCGGCGTCGCTCGCGGCCGCCGCCGCGCTGGGCGCCGACCCGGTCGAGCTGGACGTGGCCGCCGACGCCCGTACGCCGTCGCTCGCACTGCGGGTCGCCTCGCGGAAGCTGGGGCGGCAGCTGATGCGGGCGGCGCGCGCGACGTGGCCCTCCGGGGAACTGGACGCGGTGGCGCGGCAGTTCCCGAAGGGGGCGCATCAGCCGGTCGTGCTGGGGGTGGCGGCCCGGGCGGCCGGGCTGGGGGCGGACGACGCCGCCTACTGCTCCGCGTACGAGAGTGTGAGCGGGGCGGCGAGTGCGACGGTGCGGTTGCTGAGTCTCGATCCGTTCGCGGCGACGGGGGTGTTGGCGCGGCTGGCTCCCGAGATGGACGGGGTGGTGGGGGCGGCGGTCGAGGCGGCGCGGGGGGTGGGGGACGGTGGGGTGGGATGTCTGCCGGTGGCTGCCGGGCCGTTGTTGGAGATCGGGGCGGAGGTGCATGCGGCTTGGCCTGTGCGGTTGTTCGCGTCCTGAGCCTGTCTCGCCCCCGCCGCCCCTACCCGTCCCATCCTCAAGGGACTGCGCCCCATTGACCCCCAAGCGTCCGTCCGGTGGGGGCTGGTCGCGCAGTTCCCCGCGCCCCTGAAAAGCAGGGGCTGCGCCCCGTGCTTTTCAGGCCCGCAGGGCCTGGCCCTTCAGGGGCGCGGGGAACTGCGCGAGAAGCCCCATCCACCCGCACCCGACCTACCACCCACCCCAACAAGGAGCCGCAGACATGCATCTGGACCACTCCCACTCCCACGACGGCCCCTCAGCCATCGGCGCCGACGCGCATCGGGCCGACGGGACGCGGCGCGCACTGCGCGTGGGGCTCGGTGGGCCCGTCGGGTCCGGTAAGACGGCGACCGTCGCCGCGCTGTGCCGGGCGCTGCGGGAGGAGTTGTCGCTCGCGGTCGTGACCAACGACATCTACACGCGGGAGGACGCCGAGTTCCTGCTGCGGGAGGCCGTGCTGCCGCCGGAGCGGATCACGGCCGTGGAGACGGGGGCGTGCCCGCACACGGCCATCCGGGACGACATCTCCGCGAACCTGGAGGCCGTGGAGGACCTGGAGGACGAGGTCGGCCCGCTGGACCTCATCCTCGTGGAGTCCGGTGGCGACAACCTCACCGCCACCTTCTCCAAGGGGCTCGTCGACGCGCAGATCTTCGTCATCGACGTGGCCGGCGGGGACGACATCCCCCGCAAGGGCGGGCCCGGTGTCACCACCGCCGACCTGCTCGTCGTCAACAAGACGGACCTCGCGCCGTACGTCGGGTCCGACCTCGCCCGGATGGCCGCGGACGCGAAGGCGCAGCGCGCGCAGCTGCCGGTGGTGTTCCAGTCGTTGCGCGAAGAGGCCGGTGTCGGAGAAGTCGCCGCCTGGGTGCGGGAGAAGCTCGCGGCGTGGACGGCATGACGGCCCTTCGGGGGGCCGCCGCGGAGCGGCACCGGGGAACCACCGGCGTCAGGGCCACCGCACGCATCGCGGCCCGCGCCGACGGGCGGGGCGGCACGGCCCTGCCCGTGCTGGAGAGCGACGGGCCGCTGGCGCTGCGGCGTACCCGGGGAAGTGGTGACGCGGCGCGGGTCATGCTGGTCGGGGCGATGAGCGGGCCGCTCGGCGGGGACCGGTTCGCCGTCGAGGCGGAAATCGGGGCGGAGGCCCGGCTGGACGTGGGGTCGGCGGCCGCGACGATCGCGTTGCCCGGACAGGCCGGGGGAGAGGCCCGCTACGACGTACGGATCGAGGTGGCCGACGGAGGCGAACTGCGCTGGCTGCCCGAGCAGTTGATCTCCGCGCAGGGCAGCGATCTGGCGGTGTCGACGCGCGTCGAACTCACCGCCGGGGCCCGGTTGGTGTTCCGCGAGGAGCAGGTGCTCGGCCGGGTCGGTGAGGAACCGGGGCGGCTGCGGAGTCGGCTCACCGTGCTGCTCGACGGGCGGCCGTTGCTTGATCAGGAGGTGCGGTGCGGGCCCGGCGCGCCCGGCGGCTGGGACGGTCCGGCGGTGCTGGGCGGACACCGGGCGTTGGGGCAACTCCTCATCGTGCGGCCGGAGTTCGTCGACAAGCTGCCCGAGCCGAGGGTGCTGGGGGAGACCGCCGCGCTCACCCCGCTCGCCGGCCCCGCCGTACTCGTCAGCGCGCTCGCGCCCGACGCGCTGCGGCTGCGGCGTGTGCTGGACCAGGCTCTCGCCGAGCTAGACGGCTGAGGAGGCGTGAGACCTGAGATCCGCTGAACGGGACTTTCCGTACCGGTTATCGGATTAGTAAAGAACGCGTCGGGCCCCTGTTCTCAGGTGCCTCACAGGCACGAGGATCCCCGTGACCATTCGACACTTCGAATCGATGTACGGGGAGTTCCCTCTTGAGAGGTATGAGGCCGACGAGAAGCGCGGGAGCGTTCGGCTCCGCCGGACTGCTCGTCACGGCGACCCTGATAGCCAGTGCCGTCACCGCCCCCGCGGCCGGCGCCGCGGACGGCGCGAGCGCGCAGGACCGTGAGGCCAAGGGTGTCGCCGTCGCCGCCGCGAACGCGGCGAAGCAGGGCATCACGTGGCAGGACTGCCCCGAGAGCTGGGGTCTGGAGAAGCCCATCCAGTGCGGCTGGGTCACCGTGCCGCTGGACTACGCCAAGCCGAACGGCAAGCAGATCAAGCTCGCCGTCGACCGGATCGGCAGCACCGGTACGAAGGAGGAGCGCCAGGGCGCGCTCGTCTACAACCCCGGCGGCCCGGGCGGTTCGGGTCTGCGCTTCCCGCGCCGGGTGACGACCAAGAACCCGCTGTGGGTCAACACGTCCAAGGCCTACGACTTCGTGGGCTTCGACCCGCGCGGTGTCGGCAAGTCCGCGCCCATCTCCTGCGTGGACCCGCAGGAGTTCGTGAAGGCGCCCAAGATGGACCCGGTCCCGGACTCCGAGGCCGACAAGCGTAAGCAGCGCAGGCTCGCGGCGAAGTACGCGGCCGGCTGCAAGGAGCGCAGCGGCGCGATGCTGCCGCACATGACGACGCCGAACACCGCGCGTGACCTGGACGTCATCCGGGCCGCCCTCGGCGAGAAGAAGCTCAACTTCCTCGGTGTCTCGTACGGCACCTACATCGGCGCCGTCTACGGCACCCTCTTCCCGAACCACGTGCGCCGCATGGTCGTCGACAGCGTGGTGAACCCCTCCCGCGAGAAGATCTGGTACCAGGCCAACCTGGACCAGGACGTCGCCTTCGAGACGCGCTGGAAGGACTGGACGAAGTGGGTCGCGGCGAACGACGCCACCTACCACCTCGGTGACACCCAGGCGAAGGTGCAGGCGAACTGGCTGAAGCTGCGCGCCACCGCGAAGAAGAACCCGCTCGGCGGGCTGGTCGGCCCGGCCGAGCTGATCTCCTTCTTCCAGAGCGCCCCGTACTACGACTCCGCGTGGGCGCCCACCGCCCAGGTGTGGAGCAAGTACGCCGCCGGTGACACCCAGGCGCTGGTCGACGCGGCCGCCCCGGACCTCTCCGACACCGCGGGCAACGCCGCCTCGGAGAACGGCAACGCCGTCTACACGGCGGTCGAGTGCACCGACGCCAAGTGGCCCACCAGCTGGAAGAAGTGGGACCGCGACAACACCCGGCTGCACAAGGACCACCCGTTCATGACCTGGGCCAACGCCTGGATGAACCTGCCGTGCGCCACCTGGCAGTCCAAGCAGTACACCCCGGTGGACGTGAAGACCCGGAAGGGCCTGCCGCCCGTCCTGATCGTCCAGTCCGAGCGGGACGCGGCCACGCCGTACGAGGGCGCCGTCGAGCTGCACAAGCGGTTCAAGGGCTCCCGGCTGATCACGGAGACGAAGGCCGGCTCCCACGGAGTCACCGGTCTGGTCAACCCGTGCGTCAACGAGCGCGTGGACAGCTACCTGCTCACCGGCAAGGTGGGCAAGGCCGACGTGAAGTGCGCCCCGCACGCCACGCCGACCCCGTAGGACCCGAAGGGCCGTAGGACCAGAAGGGCCGTAGGGCCCTGAAAGCGGCGAGGGGGCGACCGGCACCGGTCGCCCCCTCGCTCATGCGCTCACACCTGCCGCCCCGCCAGCCAGGCGTCCTCCGCCGCGTAGTCGAAGAGGTCGCCGTAGACCTCGGCCATCCTGGGGTAGGCCTCCCGCCAGTCCCGGCCGCCCGCGAGGCGGGCCTCGATCCAGGCGACCGTCTCCGGCAGCGACTCCGCGTACCGGACCACCGGCCGGTAGCCCAGCTCCCGCTCGGCCGCCGACATGTCGCACACCACGGGCACCGGCACGGTCCACGGGGTGTCGCCCACGGTGGGCGACGGGGCGGGGCCGTCGACGAGCACGTTCCGTGTCCGTACGCCCATCACCGCGTCGACGGCGTCGGCGATCTCCACGACGGTGGGCGCGTCGGGGTCGACGGCGTTCAGCGCCCGTGAGCCGGGCCGGGCGGCGGCCAGCCGGATCAGCTCGGCGATGTTGTGGACGCTCGCCGGATGGAAGCGGCTCGCACCGCCGTGCGCGAGGACGCGGCTCGCCCTGCCGTCCAGGTTGCGCTTGACGAAGTACAGCTCACGCGGTGTGCGGCCGTGCGGTCCGTGGACGGCGCCCGCGCGCAGCAGGGTCGTGGGCAACCGGTCGCCCCCGGCGAGGAGTTCACGCTCCAGCCCGGCCTTGCGGGTGCTGTACGAGGTGTCGTCCGGCCGGACCGTGCGCTGGCTCTCGGGCAGGGGCACCGGGTAGACCGGGAAGCCGCCCGGCTCCCCTTGGGTGTCGAAGTTGCGGCCCTCGTCGTCCTCGTACACCGAGACGCTGGAGACGACGACCGCCGAGCCCACCCGGTC
Source organism: Streptomyces caniscabiei (assembly GCF_014930365.1). GTDB lineage: Bacteria > Actinomycetota > Actinomycetes > Streptomycetales > Streptomycetaceae > Streptomyces > Streptomyces caniscabiei. The sequence goes on from NZ_JABXWI010000013.1 coordinate 137,993, forward strand.
CGCCAGCGACAGCACCTGCCGGGCGTGCTCGGGACCGTACGCGACCACGTCCACCAGCACGTCGCAGCCGTCACCGACCGCGGCCGCCAGCGCCGCGTCGTCGCCGCGGTCCGCGGCGACGGTCCGTACCTCCTCGGGCCACCCCTCGTCCCGGCCGCCGCCCCGCGAGACGGCCGTCACCGCCCATCCGTCGCGCGCCAGCGCGCCCACGGCCGGCCGGCCGATCTGTCCCGTCGCTCCGACCACCACAGCTCGTCGTGTCATGGCCCCGACCGTACGACGCCGGTGCGCCGAGCGCCGGGCCGCTCTGCCACGGGCAGAACACCGTGCCGTGCCGTGCCGCGCCGCGACCGCCCCGCGCCCGCCCGCCACCGCGCCCGGATCCGCCGGGGCCCGCTCAACTCGGCCGCAGCGGGGACCCGCTCAACTCAGCGGCATGCGAGGGAACTTGCGCTCCTTCGCCGCGGCGGCCTCCTCCGCCTTCACGACGGCCGCGTACTGGTCGACGTACTCCTGCTCGGAGAGGGTGAGGATCGCGTACATGATCTCGTCGGTGATGGCGCGCAGCACGGCCTTCTCGTTCTCCATGCCCTCGTAGCGGGAGAAGTCGAGGGGCTTGCCGAAGCGGATGACGACGGGGTGGATGTTGGGGATGACCTTGCCCGGGGGCTGCGCCTCGAAGGTGCCGATCATGGCGCACGGGATGACGGGCACGCCGGCCTTGAGGGCCATGACGGCGACGCCGACCTTGCCCTTGTAGAGGCGCCCGTCGTGCGAGCGGGTGCCCTCCGGGTAGATGCCGAGGAGTTCGTCCTTGCTCAGCACGCCGAGCCCCTCGCGGATGGCGGCCTGGCCCGCGTCCTTGCCGGAGCGGTCCACCGGGATCTGCCCGGCGCTGCGGAAGAAGAACGCCGTCAACCGGCCCTTGAGACCCGGGCCGGTGAAGTACTCGGCCTTCGCCAGGAAGGTGATGCGGCGCTTGAGGATGGCGGGCATCAGGAAGTGGTCCGAGAAGGACAGGTGATTGCCCGCGACGATGGCCGCACCCGACGACGGCACGTGTTCGAGGCCCTCGATGCGAGGCCGGAAGACCAGTCTCAGCAGAGGGCCCAGAAGCACGTACTTGAGCAGGTAATAGAACACGGCGTCTCCCTCGCGCTACCGGATCGGCTCTGTGGAGGTGTTCGGACTCACGAGGACTCCTCGCTGACCTCGCTGACGCGGCGTCAGGCGCATGAGCGCTGGTGGGCCTCGTCCTGCGTGTCGACGATTGATCGTAGCCCGACGTGCCATGTCACCGGGAGGAGGCAGGAGGAAACCGAACAGCGGGAACGCCCGGTGCGGGGGTGACCGGGACCGCGCTGATCGACATGCCGTCTCCCGTGGGCGGGCTTAGCGTCGGCATATGCGCGTAGGGCGTGGCGCCGGATGAACGGGTCCGGGGAGGAGCCGGGCGTGGACGATCCGCTCGGTGAGGCCCTGGCGGCGCTGGTGCGCCGTACGGGCGCCAGGTCCGCGGGCGTCTACGTCCTGGACCCGGCCGAGGCCGTGCTGGGACTGATCGCCCTGTGCGGCGTCCCGGTCGACGCCTTCGCACCGTGGTGGCGGGCCCCGTACACCGTCCACGGCCCGACCCAGGACGCGATACGCAACGAGCGGCTCGTCTGGGTGAGTTCCCTGGAGGAGCTGGCCCGGTGCTATCCGCGCGTCGCGGCGAGCATTCCTTACCAGCTTGCTTTCGCGGTCGTGCCGCTCACCGGGATCCGGCACTGCCGGGGCGCGCTGCTGCTGATGTGGTCCCCGGGCCGGTCACCAGTGCTCAGCCGCCGGGAGCGCGGGCACCTCACGGCCGGTGCCCGCCGTATCGCGCGCGTGCTGGACGCGGCCGCCCTGCCCCCGCCCATCCCGGACCGGCCCCGTTTCGTCCGCCCCGACCGCGTGGAGCCCGTACCGCAGTCCGGGTCCGAGGCGGCCCGGCTGGTGGAACGGCTGCCCCTCGGCACGCTCGCCCTCGATCTGGGCGGGCGCATCACCTATGTGAACGCCGCGGCCGTCGGCCTGCTGGCCAGACCGGCCGAGCTGCTGCTGGGCACACGCCCCTGGCAATCGCTGACCTGGCTCGACAACATCGCGTACATGGACGCGTACCGCACCGCCATGAGCAGCCGCGAACCCGTCGCCCTGACCGTCCTGCGGCCCCCGAACCAATGGCTCGACCTCCGCCTCCAGACGGACGACAGCGGCACCAGCGTCCTCATCGCCCCCGACCCGTCCTCCCGGCCCCTCGGCGGGCGGCCGACCTTCACCGGCACCCCGTCCCACAGCCGCATCCACCTGCTGATGGCGCTGGCGGCGGCCCTGACGGAGGCCGTCGGCGTGCAGGACGTCGTCGACCTGGTCGCCGACCGGATCCTGCCCGCCTTCGGCGCCCACGGCATGATCATGTCCACCGCGCAGGCCGGACGCATCCAGATCATCGGCTCCCGGGGCTACGACCCCGCCGTCATCGAAAAGTTCGACGGCCTGCCCACGGACGCCGACCTGACCCCCGCCGGGCGCGCCCTCACCACGGGTGCCGCCTCGTTCTTCGCCGACCGCGGTGAACTCGCCCGTCTCTACCCGAGAGCCCCGCAGATCACCGACAAGCACGCGTGGGCCTTCCTGCCGCTGCTCAGTTCCGGGCACCCCATCGGCTGCCTCCTGCTCGCCTACAACGACCCCCACCCCTTCTCCGCCGCCGAGCGCTCCGTCCTCACGCCCCTCGCCGGGCTCATCGCCCAGGCCCTGGACCGCGCACGCCTCTACGACGCCAAACACAACCTCGCCCACGCCCTGCAGCAGACGCTGCTGCCGCACGCCCTGCCCACCGTGGACGGCCTGGACGTCGCCGCCCGCTATCTGCCCGCGAGCCACGGCATGGACATCGGCGGCGACTTCTACGACCTCATCCGCCTCACCGACACCACCGCCGCCGCGGTCATCGGAGACGTGCAGGGCCACGACATGGCGGCCGCCGCCCTCATGGGACAGGTACGCATGGCCGTCCACGCCCACGCGACGGCCGGAGCCACGCCCGAGCAGGTCCTCGCCCGCACCGACCGCGACCTCGCCGACCTGAACGCCGGACGCTTCGTCTCCTGCCTCTACGCCCACCTCGACCTCGCCCGGCACCAGGTCACGCTCGCCAGCGCCGGGCACCCCCCACCGCTGCTGCGCGCCCCCGACGGCCGGACCCACCCCGTCGGCCTGCGCCCCGGCCCGCCGCTCGGCATCGGCGTCGGGACCCCCTCCTACCCGCCCACCACGCTGTCCCTGACCCCGGAGGCGCTCCTCGCCCTCTACACCGACGGCCTGGTGGAGGCTCCCGGCGCCGACATCGGCCGGACCATCGCCGACCTCGCACAGCACCTCGACGAGTCCGGCGACCTCCCGCTGCACCAGCTCGTGGACGACCTCGTCCACCACACCCACGGCACCGGCCGGCACACCGACGACATCGCCCTGCTGCTGCTCCGCCCCCACAGCACCGCCGACCCGTGACCCCGTGACCGGACACGGGAAAGGCCCCGAGCGCGCGGCCGGCCGTACCCGGGTGCGCACTCGGGGCCGATCCGGCCGCCTCAGGCGGTCTCGCCCAGTACCTCCCCCAACGTCCCCAGCGCCGACCGGAGTTCCGTCCCCGTGATCGTCAGGGGCGGCGCCAGGCGGATGGTCGAGCCATGGGTGTCCTTGACCAGGATGCCCCGCTCCATGAGCCGGTGACTGATCTCGCGGCCGGTGCCGATCGCGGGGTCGACGTCGACGCCCGCCCACAGTCCGCGCGCCCGGAAGCCGACCACGCCCCGGCCGACCAGTTCGGTGAGCCCCTCCCGCAGCACGCCGCCCAGTTCGGCGGCCCGCAGCTGGAACTCCCCGGTGCGCAGCAGCTCCACCACCGCCGATCCGACCGCCGCGGCGAGCGGGTTGCCGCCGAAGGTCGAGCCGTGCTCGCCGGGCCGCAGGACCGACAGCACCTCACGACGGGCCACCACCGCCGACACCGGGACGATGCCCCCGCCGAGCGCCTTGCCGAGCAGGACGGCGTCGGGCAGGACGTCCTCGTGCTCGACGGCGAGCGTCCGGCCGGTGCGGCCGAGGCCCGACTGGATCTCGTCCGCGACGAACAGACAACCCGTGCGGCGGGTCAGCTCCCGCACCCCGCGCAGATAACCGTCGTCCGGGATCAGCACACCCGCCTCGCCCTGGATGGGCTCGATCAGCACGGCGGCCGTCGTCTCGTCGACCGCCGCCTCCAGCGCCGCGAGGTCGTTGTACGGGACCACCCGGAAGCCGGGCGTGAACGGGCCGAAGCCGTCCCGGGCCACCGGGTCCGTGGAGAAGCTGACGATCGTCGTGGTCCGGCCGTGGAAGTTGTCCGCGGCCACCACGATGGTCGCCCGGTCGGCCGGGACGCCCTTCACCTCGTACGCCCACTTGCGGGCCACCTTGATGGCACTCTCCACCGCCTCGGCGCCCGTGTTCATCGGCAGCACCATGTCCAGGCCGGTCAGCTCGGCCAGCGACTCGGCGAACTCGGCGAGCCGGTCGTTGTGGAAGGCCCGCGAGGTCAGGGTGAGGGTGTCGAGCTGGCGGTGCGCGGCCTCGATCAGCGCCGGGTGGCGATGGCCGAAGTTGAGCGCGGAGTAGCCGGCCAGCATGTCGAGATAGCGGCGGCCCTCGACGTCCTCGACCCAGGCGCCCTCGGCACGGGCCACGACCACGGGCAGCGGGTGGTAGTTGTGCGCGAGGACGGGCTCCTCGGCACGGATGAGGTCGGCCGACGAACGCGCGCGGACGGGAGCGGTCATGAGCGGATCTCCTGAGTGACGCACTTGATGCCGCCGCCGGCCTTCTGGAACTCCGACAGGTCGACGGGGACGGGAACGTAGCCCTGCCGGGCGAGCTGGTCGGCGAGTTCCTTGGCGCGCGGCGAGATGAAGACATGGCGGCCGTCGGACACCGAGTTCAGGCCGAAGGTCATGGCGTCGTCGCGGGTGGCGATCACCGCGTCCGGGTAGAGGCGGGCGAGGACCGCGCGGCTGCCGGGGGAGAACGCCTCCGGGTAGTACGCGATGTTGCCCGCGGAGCCGTCGGCGCCGTCGTCCAGGACGAACAGCGCCGTGTCCAGATGGTAGAAACGCGGGTCCACCAGCTGGAGGCTGATCACGGGGACGCCGAAGAACTCCTGCGCCTGGCGATGTGCCTCACGGCTGGTGCGGAAACCGGTCCCGGCGAGGAGATGGCGGCCGGCCGGCACCAGATCGCCCTCTCCCTCGCACACCGACTCGGAGCGGACCACCTCGTACCCGGCGCTCCGGAACCAGGCGTCGTAGGCGGTGGACTCGGGGCGCCGCTCGGGCGCGTGGAACAGCGAGCCGAGGACCCGCCCGCCGAGGACGAGCGCGCAGTTGGCCGCGAAGACCATGTCGGGCAGCGCCGCCACCGGCTCCACGGTGTCCACGGTGTGGCCGTGGGTCCGGTAGGCGCGGATCAGCTCCTGCCACTGGTCCTGGGCGAGGTCGACGTCCACGGGGGTGTCCGGATGCATCCAGGGGTTGATCGAGTACTGCACGGCGAAGTGTCTGGGTTCGCAGACGAGAAAGCGCCGAAGGCGCGGCACACGGCTGTCGGGCACAGAGGGTTTCTCCGCTTCCTGACGGTGTCGACGGGGATGACACCACGGTAGGAATCGGGCCACGCGCACGACAAGCAACGAACGTTGCGTGTTCGCGCAGTAATGCTGCGTGTTGAACCAGCTCAACGCACGTTCGCTGCGTCCTGGGTCGCCGCGGCCTCCGGAGCCTCCGGCAGCAGGTGCGACAGCACCATGTAGCTGATCGTCTTGCGGATGAACGGCTCGGTGCGGATCCGCTCCAGCACCTCCTCGAAGTGCTCCACGTCGACGGCCCGCACGTGCAGCAGCGCGTCGGCGCCACCGGTCACCGTCATCGCCGCCGTGATCTCCGGATGGTTGCGCACCACCTCCGCGAGCCGCCGGGGCGGCGCCGCGCCCTCGCAGTACACCTCCACGTACGCCTCCGTGCGCCAGCCGAGCGCCGCCGGCTGCACCGTGGCCGTGAACCCGGTGATGACCCCGGTCTCGCGCAGCCGGTCCACCCGCCGCTTGACCGCGGTGGCCGAAAGACCGATGTCCGAACCGATCTCGGCGAAGCTGGTCCTCGCGTTCGCCATCAACGCCGTGATGATCTTGCGATCGAGCTCGTCGAACGCCGCGGACTTGCTGTTCATGAGGGCACTGTAGCCAGCGCGAGGCGTCCGGGACCCCCGACGCGAAGGCCTCCGCCGCGCGCCCGTGTGCATGAGTACGAATTACTCCTACACTCCACGTTCATGCTGCGCGCCCTCGCCGTCGATGACGAGAAACCCTCCCTGGAGGAGCTGCTGTACCTGCTGAACGCGGATCCACGGGTCGGCAGCGCCGAGGGCGCGAACGACGCCACCGAGGCACTGCGCCGGATCAACCGCGCCCTGGAGTCCGGCCCCGACGGGCCCGAGGCGATCGACGTCGTCTTCCTCGACATCCAGATGGCCGGACTCGACGGCCTCGACCTCGCGCGCCTCCTCACCGGCTTCGCCCGGCCCCCGCTGGTCGTCTTCGTCACCGCGCACGAGGGCTTCGCCGTCCAGGCCTTCGACCTCAAGGCCGTCGACTACGTCCTCAAACCCGTACGCCGGGAACGCCTCGCCGAGGCGATCCGCCGGGCCGCCCAGCTCCGCGAGGCGACCACGGCCCCGGCCCCGCCGATCCCCGTCCACGAACCCGACCCCGACCAGATACCCGTCGAACTCGGCGGGGTGACCCGCTTCGTCGCCGTCGACGACATCACCCACGTCGAGGCCCAGGGCGACTACGCCCGACTGCACACCCCGCAGGGCAGCCACCTCGTCCGCATCCCCCTGTCGACCCTGGAGGAGCGCTGGCGCGCCCGCGGGTTCGTCCGCATCCACCGCCGTCATCTCGTCGCCCTGCGGCACGTCGGCGAACTCCGCCTCGACGCGGGCACGGTCAGCGTCCTCGTCGGCTCGGTGGAACTCCAGGTCAGCCGCCGCCACGCCCGCGAACTGCGCGATCTGCTGATGCGCCGGACCACGGGCTGAGGAGCGGCCGTGCCGAACGACCCCACCGAACGCTCCACCGAACGCCGTGCCGAACGCCGCGTCGTCGTCACCGGCGTGCCCCGCCGCACCCCGCGCCCGTCCGGCCACCAGCGCCCCCGCACCGAGATCGACGAACAGACCACCCTCGGCCACACCTACGTCAGCTCCCTCATGCGCAGCCAACTCCGCGCCGCGCTCGCCGTGTTCACGGTCCTGGTCCTGCTGGTCGGGCCGCTGCCGCTGGTCTTCGCCGCGATGCCGGACGGCGCCGGCCTGGAGTGGGCCCTCCTCGGCTTCGGCGTCTACCCGCCGCTGGTCCTCCTCGCGTACTGGCACGTGCGCCGCGCCGAGCGCAACGAACAGGACCTCGTCCGCCTCGTCGAGGACCGCTGAGGCATGAACGACAACTACGCCGTCCCCGCGGTCGCCCTCGTCGTCGTGGCGACCGTCTTCGTCGGCGCCTTCGGCCTGCGCATCTCCCGCACCACGTCCGACTTCTACGTCGCCTCCCGCACCGTCGGCCCCCGCCTCAACGCGGCCGCCATCAGCGGCGAGTACCTCTCCGCCGCCTCCTTCCTCGGCATCGCCGGCCTCGTCCTCGTGCAGGGCCCCGACATGCTCTGGTACCCGGTCGGCTACACCGCCGGATACCTCGTCCTCCTGCTCTTCGTCGCCGCCCCGCTGCGCCGCTCCGGCGCGTACACGCTGCCCGACTTCGCCGAGGCCCGGCTCGCCTCCAAGACCGTACGACGGCTCGCGGGGGCCTTCGTCGTGGGCGTCGGCTGGCTCTACCTGCTGCCCCAACTCCAGGGCGCCGGACTGACGTTGAGCGTGCTGACCGACGCCCCCGAATGGCTCGGCGGCGTCATCGTCGCCGTCGTCGTCTCCGCCACGGTCGCCGCCGGCGGCATGCGCAGCATCACCTTCGTCCAGGCCTTCCAGTACTGGCTCAAGCTCACCGCCCTCCTCGTCCCCGCCCTCTTCCTCGTGCTCGCCTGGCAGGGCGACGGCGCCGCGCGCCACGCTTTCGACGAGCCCGCGACCTTCCGCGAACAGCGCGTCGTCCGCGTCGACGAGACCCTCGACCTGAAACTCGCCAGCCCCCTCACCGTCACCGCCACCGGCACGATCGACGGCCGCCGCTACGACGACCGGCGCGTGGACCTGCCCACCGGCACCCACCGCATCGACAGGGGCACCCGCCTGACCTTCACCGAGGGCGACAGCGTCCCCGTCGCCGACCGGGGCACCAACGGCGGCATGTCCACCTCGCTCGCCTCCGGCCGCGAGGAACGGCCCCTGTACGCCACCTACGGGCTGATCCTCGCCACCTTCCTCGGCACCATGGGCCTGCCGCATGTCGTCGTCCGCTTCTACACCAGCCCGGACGGCGTCGCCGCCCGCCGCACCACGGTCGTCGTCCTCGGCATGATCGGCGTCTTCTACCTCCTGCCGCCGATCTACGGGGCACTCGGCCGGATCTACGCCCCCGACCTCACCCTCACCGGCGACGCCGACGCGGCCGTCCTCCTGCTCCCGGACCGGATGATCGGCGGCCTCGGCGGCGACCTGCTCGGCGCGCTGGTCGCGGGCGGCGCCTTCGCCGCGTTCCTGTCGACCGCCTCCGGACTGACCGTGGCGGTCGCCGGCGTGCTCACCCAGGACGTGCTGCCCACCCGGGGCGTACGGCACTTCCGGCTCGGCACGGTCCTCGCCATGGCCGTGCCGCTCGCGGCGAGCGTCCTGGTCGGCGGGCTGCCCGTCGCCGACGCCGTCGGCCTCGCCTTCGCGGTCTCGGCCTCCTCGTTCTGCCCGCTGCTCGTCCTCGGCATCTGGTGGCGGCGCCTCACCCCGCCGGGCGCGGCCGCGGGCATGCTCGTCGGCGGCGGGGCGGCCCTCCTCGCGGTCGCCGCGACCATGGCCGGATACCCCGGCACCGGCACCCTGCACGCCCTGCTGGCCTGGCCCGCCCTCTGGTCCGTACCGCTCGGCTTCCTCACGATGGTGCTGGTGTCCCTGGCCACCCCCGGCAAGGTCCCGCCCGAGACACCGGCGATCCTGGCCCGCTTCCACCTCCCGGAGGAACTCGTCGGCGGCCGGACCCGCGCGGCGACCAAGGAGATCGAACTGTGGCGGCGGTGAGGACCGGGCCGACCGGACCGGGGCCGCGTGCGGACCGGCGCAAGGGAACCCACGAGCGGTGAGCGGTGTACCACATGCAGGAGGTGAATGATGAGCGGTGAAGTGACCGGCTTCCTGGCCGGGTTCTGCGTGGCCGTGCTCCCGCTGCTCGCGGCCGGCTTCTGGCTCGGCCGCCGCACGGCGCACCCGCGCAACAGCCTCGGCGGGCTCGGCACCCCCGTCGAGCACGCCACCTTCCAGACCCTGCACACCGCCACCCTCGCCGCGCCCCCGCTGCGCGCGGGCCTCACCGAGGAGACGGCCCGAAGATCGGCCAAGCGGCTGCGCACCCTGCTCGGCACGGACGCGCTCTGCCTCACCGACCACGAGTCGGTCCTCGCCTGGGAGGGCGTCGCCGAGCACCACCGCGCAGAGATCATGGGACGCCTGGCGGGCCCGCTGGAGACCGGCCGGGGCGAGGCCTTCCGGCTGACCTGCGACATCCTCGACTGCCCGGTGCGCTGGGCGGTGGTCGCCCCCCTCACCGTCGACGACCGCGTCCACGGGGCGCTCGTCGCCTGTGCGCCCCGTGAGTCGGCCGTCCTCGTCCGGGCGGCGGGGGAGGTCGCCCGCTGGGTCTCCGTCCAGCTGGAGCTGGCCGATCTCGACCAGTCCCGCACCCGCCTGATCGAGGCCGAGATCAAGGCCCTGCGCGCCCAGATCTCCCCGCATTTCATCTTCAACTCGCTCGCGGTGATCGCCTCGTTCGTCCGCACCGACCCCGAGCGCGCCCGCGAACTGCTCCTGGAGTTCGCCGACTTCACCCGCTACTCGTTCAGGAGACACGGCGACTTCACCACCCTCGCCGACGAACTCCACGCCATCGACCACTACCTGGCGCTGGTCCGGGCCCGCTTCGGCGACCGGCTCTCGGTCACGCTCCAGATAGCCCCCGAGGTCCTGCCGGTCACCCTGCCCTTCCTCTGCCTCCAGCCCCTTGTGGAGAACGCCGTGAAGCACGGCCTCGAAGGCCGGTCCGCGAGCGCCGCGGGCAAGAGCCACATCAGCATCACCGCGCAGGACGCCGGCGCCGAGGCCCTCGTCGTCATCGAGGACGACGGCGTCGGCATGGAACCCGAGGTGCTCCGCCGCATCCTCGCCGGCGAGACCAGCCCCTCGGGCGGCATCGGCCTCAGCAATGTCGACGAGCGGCTCCGTCAGGTGTACGGCGACGACCACGGCCTGGTCATCGAGACCGCGGTGGGCGCGGGCATGAAGATCACCGCCCGGCTGCCGAAATACCAGCCGGGCGTACACCCGGACGGGGGAATACCCCGGACCTGAGGGTCACCCTCGGTGAGCCGCTGAGGGTGAGCCCTCGGTGGTCTCAGGTGCGCGACGCCACCATGCCCAGCGTCAGCAGGCCCAGAACGACCCAGCCGAACCACAGCCAGCCGTTGCTGCCGAGGGCCACCGAATAGGCAGTCACCATGACCAGCCCACCGACGGTGAGCACCCCCATGGCCTTCGTCGAACCGGGCATCGCAACACCCTTCCTCAGGTCCTCAGGCTTCTTCTCCCTCCATGGTGCCCCCACTGGCGGAAATGACAGTGCAGACGACGAAATGTGCCCCCTTTTTCCAGCCGTCCTCGCTGACCCAGAAATTGGAGCCGGTCCGGTCGGGCTCATAGCCGTACTGCTGCGGCGGCAGGTTCGTCTCGCAGGCGGCGCGCGCCCGCTTCTGTGCTTTCCCGAAGGTGGTGTCGGAGCTCATCTCATGGAACCCGAGCACCTTCTCGTCATGGCGGTCCTGACAGGAGACCAGCCGGACCTTGTTGCTGGAGATCCGGTCGAGGCAGTCCTGCTTCTGCAGGGTGGCGGCTTCGTCGATCACCGTCTCACCCACCGCCCGGTACTCCCCGATCGGCCCGTACACCGGCCTGCGCTCACCCAGCAGCAGACAGGCGACCCGGTGTCCGGCGGCGTCGAACCCGTCGTCGGTCGGCAGCACGGCATGGGCGCGGACGTCCACGAGCTTCTCCCGGGCCTCCAGGGTGAGCTGCTCGCACTGGGCGGCTCCGCCCGCGCGGGCGTCCTCGGCGGACGACACCTCGTAGGAGGCCATCACCTGCCCGTCCATCGAGGGTCCCGCACACCCGGGCACGATCCGCAGCCGGGCGTCGTCCGTGAACGGAGTGCCGGTCCAGGTGGCGTCGACGCAGTCGCCGTCCTTCAGAGGCTCGGTCAGGCCCACGGTGCCGCCGTACGGCAGGGCCGTGCTGCCGGCGCCGCCGCCGAGGCCGTCCGTCAGCTCCTTCATGGTGCCCACGGCGTACCAGGTTCCGCCGACGACCAGGGCGAGACCGAGAGTGGTGGCCATGCCCGCGAGAAGGGCCCGGCTGCGATGCCGGCGGCGATGTCCGCCGGTGCCGACCGCCGAGCCGCCCCCGGTGGACCGTGGGGGAGGGGGGAAGCCGTCTCCACCGGCGCCGGCCGCCCGGGGCTCCGCGGGCGACCAGCCGTCCGCACGCCCCCGCGCCTCCCCTCCTCCCGGCCCGCCGTGACCACTGAGTCCAGCGTGACCACTGAGTCCAGCGTGACCACCGTGTCCGCCCGACGGTACGTACCACGGTGTCTCGTGCGCGACGGGCGGGATGAGGGGGTGTTCCGGCTCCGCCGTGTGCGTGGGCTCGCTCGCCCACTGCGGTTGCGAGCCGAGGTCGGGCGCGGTGCGCGGGTGGGCCTGGGGCATGACGATCGCGGAGAGCGCCGCCTCGGTCTCGGCGGCGCTGATCCGGCGCACGGGATCCTTGGTGAGCATGGCGGCCAGCACCGGCTCCAGGGCGCCGGCCCGCAGCATGGGCCGGGGTTCCTCCAGGACCACGGCGGTGAGCGCCGCGATCTCCGCGTCACGGTCGAAGGGCCCGTACCCCTCGACGGCGTGGTAGAGCGTGCAGCCCAGCGAGAACAGGTCGGACGCGGCGGTCGGCGGCCGGCCCTGCGCCCGCTCGGGTGCCAGGTACCCGGCGGTGCCGACCAGGCAATGGGTCCGGGTGTACCGGGTCTCCTGGGTGTCGGGCTGGACGGAGATGCCGTAGTCGGTGAGGAGGACACGGGCGTACGGCGATCCGGTGCGGTCCGGGGCGAGCAGGATGTTGGCCGGCTTGACGTCCCGGTGCATGATGCCGCGTTCGTGTCCGGCGGTCAGCGCGTCCAGCACCGCGAGCCCGATCCGGGCGCATTCGGCGGGTGCGAGGGCGCCTCGCCGGTCCACCAGCGCCTTCAGGTCGAGGGCGCCCGGCACGTACTCCATGACGATCCACGGCAGCGCGTCGTGCTCCAGGACGTCGTGCACGGTGACCACGTTCGGGTGGGCGCGCAGTCCGGCGGCGTGCCGGGCCTCCGCGCGGGCGCGGGCCACGCGGGCGGCGCGGTCCTGCTCCGCCTCGCCCGGATGCCGGAACACGATCTCCTTGAGTGCCACCTCGCAGTCCAGCTGACGGTCGTGCGCCAGCCAGACATGGCCCATGCCGCCGCTGCCCAGCTGGTTCAGCAGGAGGTAGCGGTCGGCGATGACCCGGCCGACCCCCGAATGCGGTGCTCCTGACTGCATCGGTCACTCCCAGGGTTCAGATCCACATGAGCTGGGCCGGTTCCTCGACGGGGTCGCGCGGAGTCCCCTCATCACTCGGATCCCCGGTACCTCCCGGGTCGTCGGAGGGCGGATCACCGGTCGGATCGGGATCGGGGGTGGTCGGCGGCACGGTCGACCTGGTGGGGCTGGGCGGCGTCGAGGGAACGGAGGAGGTGGGAGCGGACGTGGGGGTGGGGTCCGGCGAGGGGCGCTCGGAGGACCGGGAGGGCGAGGGAGTGAGGGACGTCCCTCCCGTGGGCGGCGGAGCGGTGGACTCCGTGGGCGACGGCACGCCGTCCGTCGGGGAGGAGCCACCGTCCGAGGGCGTGGTACCCGGGTCCGTCGGCACGGAACTGCTCTCGGACGGCGCCCCACCGGACGAGGATCCACTCGAGTCCGACCCGCCCGAGTCCGACCCGCCCGAGTCCGACCCGCCCGAGTCCGACCCGCCTGACGAGGGCCCGTCCGAGCCCGACCCGCCTGACGGCGACCCGCCCGAGTCCGACCCGTCCGTCGACGACCCGCCCGGGTCCGTGGGCTCCGTAGGCCCTGGATCCGTCCCCGTGGAGCCGCCGGCCGGCCCCGTCCCGCCGTCCGAGCCCGACCCGGACCCAGCGGTGTCGGTGCCGTCCGTACCGTCGGTGCCGCTGTCGGAAGCCTTGCCCGGCCACTCCACGTCCAGGGCCACCGCGGCGCCGAACTCCAGCTCGGTGCCCGGCCCGGGGCTCGACCCGGTCACCGGCGCGTCACCCGGCGGCATCTCGTCCCCGGCGACCGTCACCGCCAGGCCCTGCTCCGCCATGGCCGCGCTCGCCTCACCGAAGGTCATCCCCCGTACCTTCGGCACGGCTTGCCGCGCACGCGTGTCGAACGTCGTGTCGGACTCGCCCGTGGTGCCGACGTCCCGGCTGATGCCCCGGTCCGGGTCCTCGACGTCGACGAGCTTGATCTCCTTCAACTGCTCGGGCGCGGGCTTGACGACGACCACCGCGGCCTCGTCGTAGCTCTCCCACTCCTTGTTGCCGTCGCTGAACGTCACCTCGATGCGGTCCGGGTCCGCGGTGAACGAGCGCAGCGGATTTCCGCAGCTGCACTTCACGGCGGGCAGCCCCTGGTCGTCCACCAATACCGCGATACCGGCTTCCAGCAGCGCGTCGAAGGGGACGCCACGGCCCTTCTTGTAGTCGTGGTTCTTCACGAGAGTGTCGTGGCGCAGCAGAACAGGTGTGAGGTCGCCGAGATAATCCGGGATGCGGTCGACATCGACGCCGACGATCCGGGCCCATTCCTGAGCCTTTCTCTTGTTCTCGGGTGCCGTGAGGAAATCCTCCAGCTTGCCCACGTCGCAGATCTTCGGTTTCCGTGTGCCCCCGTACAGGCCGGGGGTGCTGCCCTGCTGGAGGCCGCTGTGCGGTCGCGGGGACCGCAGGTCGGGCTGGTCCCGGCCGAGCCGCTCGCCCTCGTCGAAGAAGGGGGCGAGGGACGGTACCCCCGCGGCCACCGCCGTCACCGCGAGCAGTGACGGGGTCGACTCGCCACAACCGGTGAGGACCAGTAGACCCACCAATAGAAAACATGTTCGCAAGCGCGCGCGAATTGTCATGACCGCTCCCCCCGGCGGTTTTCCCCCGTCACCCCGCGACGCGTATGCGGGGCTCACGCATCATGCTACTGAAGGGCAAAGCCTTTCCGTCAAGAGAAAAGAAAAGGGGCACTGTCCTGTGGCCAAAGAAAAGAATGAGGACAGAAGGGGAAGGAAAAGAAATGAGGCTCAGCGACTACGGGCATTGAGGGAGGCGAGGTAGGCGTTGTACGCCTCCAGCTCCTTGTCGCCGTCCCGGTCGGCCGCACGGTCCGAGCGCCGGGCCTGCCGCTGCTCGGAGTTGTACCACTGGAAGAGCAGCGCCAGCAGGACGAGCACGGAGGGGATCTCGCTGAAGGCCCAGGCGATGCCGCCGGCCGCGTTCTGGTCGGCGAGCGCGTCGATGCCGAGGGAGGCGGGCGGGTTCTCGTACGTCTTGACCATCGGGGCGGACGCCATCATCAGCGCGATGCCGAAGAAGGCGTGGAACGGCATGCCCGCGAACAGCTCCAGCATCCGCATCAGATAGCCGGGGCGGTGCGGGCCGGGGTCCACGCCCATGATCGGCCAGAAGAAGAACAGCCCGACCAGCAGGAAGTGCGTCATCATCACGATGTGCCCCGGCGTCGACCCCATCAGGAAGTCGAACAGCGGCGTGAAGTACAGGCCGTAGAGGCTCGCGATGAACATCGGGATCGTGAACGCCGGATGCGTGACGATCTTCATGTACCAGCTGTGCAGGAACATCAGCAGCAGCTCCCGCGGCCCCGTGCGCCCCTTTCCCGCCACCGGCAGCGCCCGCAGCGCCATGGTGACCGGCGCCCCCAGCAGCAGCACGATCGGCGCCAGCATGCTGATCACCATGTGCTGCACCATGTGCACGCTGAACATCACCATGCCGTAGTCGTTCAGCCCGGTGCATGTCACCAGCATCACGAGCAGCACACCGACGACGAACGCGACGGTCCGCCCGACGGGCCACTTGTCCCCCCGCCGCACGAGGCGCACGACACCCCAGCCGTAGAGGGCGAGGGCCGTGAGGCAGGCGATCAGGAAGAACGGGTCGGCGGACCAGACGAGTCCTCGCCCCAGGGTGAAGGGCAAAAGACCCGCGCCGTGCCCGCTGTGATCCATCCGCCGGCTCCTGATTCGTGGGGGTTGTGCAGGTTGTCCGCACCAGGGTAGAACCGTCGCCGGGCACGCTTGTGCTCGGGGGTCGTGCAACCTACCCAGGGGCGCGGGGAACTGCGCGATCAGCCACGAACCACCCGCTGTCGCCGTACGACTAGAGCACGCACTCCGCCTCGGCGTACCGCTCCGACGGCACCGTCTTCAACGTCTCCACCGCGTCCGCCAGCGGCACCATCACGATGTCGGTCCCCCGCAGCGCGGTCATGTGCCCGAACTCACCCCGGTGCACGGCCTCCACCGCGTGCCACCCGAACCGGGTCGCCAGCACCCGGTCGTACGCGGTCGGCGTACCGCCGCGCTGCACATGCCCGAGGATCACCGGCCGCGCCTCCTTCCCGAGGCGCTGCTCCAGCTCGATCGACAGCTGCCGCGCGATCCCCGCGAACCGCTCGTGCCCGTAGATGTCCTTGCCGCCCTCGTCGAAATCCATCGACCCGGCCTTCGGCTTGGCGCCCTCCGCGGCGACGACGATCGCGAACCGCTTGCCCGCCGAGAACCGCTCGGCGACCTTCGTGGTCAGCTCGTCGATGTCGAAGGGCCGTTCCGGTACGACGATGGCGTGCGCGCCGGCCGCCATGCCGGAGTGGAGCGCGATCCAGCCGGTGTGGCGGCCCATGACCTCCACGACCAGCACGCGCTGGTGGGACTCGGCGGTCGTCTTCAGCCGGTCCAGCGCCTCCGTCGCGACCCCGACGGCCGTGTCGAAGCCGAAGGTGACGTCGGTGACCGCGATGTCGTTGTCGATGGTCTTCGGCACGCCGACGACCGGCAGTCCGCTGTCCGACATCAGCCGGGCCGCCTTCAGCGTGCCCTCGCCGCCGATGGGGATGATCGCGTCGAGCCCGAGCTCCTCGACGTGTTCCTTCGCCCGTGCCACCCCGTCCCGCAGGTGCGAGGGCTGGACGCGGGAGGAGCCGAGGATCGTGCCGCCGCGGGCCAGGATGCCCGCCACGGCGTCCAGGTCGAGCTTGAGGTAGTCGCAGTCCAGGAGACCTTTCCAGCCGTCCCGGAAGCCGATGACCTCGTCGCCGTGGTCGACGACGGCGCGGTGCACGACGGACCGGATGACGGCGTTCAGTCCAGGACAGTCGCCGCCGGACGTGAGGACACCAATGCGCATAGCCCGAATACCTTCTCGACGTGGGCCGGGGACCGGACTGCGTTGTCCGGCTGGAATCCCCGCCACCCTACCGGCGGCAGGGGGCGGGGCCGTAGCGGGCGTCCGCCTGCTGGACGGCCCCGCACAGGTGAGCGGAGCCCTGGTCAGACGGGCTTTCACAGGTGAGCGAGAGGCGCTACGGATGGGCCTTTCGCTCATGCCATGGTGAACCGTTTCTCAAGGGCCCCGGCCCTCCGCCGGACGCGTTACGCGGGCTGTTGGGCCGCCGAGATCCGCTCGTCGCGCAGCGCCTCGAACCAGCGGTCGTCGGTCGGCGGCAGCGCGTTCACGTCCAGCGCCAGCTTCAGCAGCAGGTCCGCGATCTGCGGGTTCCGCGCCAGCACCGGCCCGTGCATGTATGTGCCGAACACGGTGTCGTTGTACGCGCCCTCCGTGCCGTCGCCCGTGCCGTTGCCCTTGCCGAGCCGCACGTTCGCGAGCGGGCGGGCGGTCGGGCCGAGGTGGGTGACGCCCTGGTGGTTCTCGAACCCGGTCAGCTGCGGCAGCCCGAGGCGCGGGTCGATGTCCGCGAGGACGTCGCCGACGCACCGCTCGCCCTCGCCCCGGGTCGTCGTCACGTCGAGCAGACCGAGGCCGGGCTCGCGCTGGCCGAGGTCGTTGACGAACTCGTGGCCGAGGATCTGGTAGCCGGCGCAGACCGCGAAGACGATCGCGCCGTTGTTCACCGCCTGGTACAGGTGCCGGTCGCGGCGCAGCCGCTCGGCCGCCAGCCGCTGCGGCCGGTCCTCGCCGCCGCCGATCAGATAGATGTCGCCGGAGGTCGGGATCGGCTGGTCGCTGCGCACGTCCAGCCGGGCCACGTCCAGGCCGCGCTGACGTGCCCGGCGCTCGACGACGAGGACGTTGCCCTGGTCGCCGTAGGTGCTGAGCAGGTCCGGGTAGACCCAGACGACCCGCAGACTGTTGTCGCTCATGAAGTCAGTGCCCCTCAGAGTCGTTCATGGTCGTTCGTGGCCGGGTGCTCAGTTGCCCACGCGGCGGCGCAGGTCCTGGAACGCGGTGTAGTTCGCGATGACCTCGATCCGGCCCGGCGGGCACATCTGCACCGCCTGGTCGAGGGTGTCGCAGACCTGGAAGTGCTGGTTCGCCACCTCCAGGCGCACCGCGAGGTCCAGCTTGCGGTCGCCGAGCACGAAGATCGGGTGGCCGGTGAGCCGGGTGTAGTCCACGTCCCAGAGCCAGGAGGTGTCGGTGCCGTCGGCGCCGCGCGCGTTCACCGAGAGGATCACCGGCGACGGCGGCGGGTCGATCAGGGAGAACGTCTCCAGCCAGCCCGCCGGGTTCTTGGCGAGCAGCAGCCGCAGGTCGCGCTGCATGAACTGGACCACGTCGTACCGTCCGGCGACCGCCTGCACCTGGTACATGCGTTCCAGGGCGACCTGGGGCGGCACCCCGAAGACGGCGGCCGTGGCGGCCGAGGAGGCGGCGTTGGCCTTGTTGGCGCGGCCCGGCAGCTGCAGATGGATCGGCCAGGCCGAACCGTGCGGGTCCAGGACGTGGTCGCCGGAGAGCGCCCAGCTCGGCGTCGGGCGGCGGAAACCGCACTCGCCGCAGAACCAGTCGTCGCCGGGGCGCTGCATCACACCGCCGCAGGACGGGCAGGACCAGGCGTCGTCCTTCCACATCTGGCCGACCGCGACCCAGATCACGTTCGGCGACGACGAGGCCGCCCACACGATCAGCGGGTCGTCGCAGTTGGCCACGACGACGGCCTTGGTGCCGGCCAGGCCCTCCCGCCACGCCTCCGCCATCATGCGGGTCTCGGCGGCACGGTCGAGCTGGTCGCGGGAGAGGTTGAGCAGCGCGATGCACTTGGGGTCGGTGTCCCGCGCGACACCGGCGAGGTACTTCTCGTCGACCTCGATCACCGCGAACTTGGCGTCCGAGTTCCCGGCGAGGGCCGAGGTGATGCCCGCGGGCATATTGGCGCCGAGCGCGTTCGAGACGACCTCGCCCGCGGCCCGGAGTGCCTCGGCGATCAGCCGGGTCGTGGTGGTCTTGCCGTTGGTGGCCGAGACCAGGACGACGTCCAGGCTCTGTGCGAGCCGGGCGAGGAGGTCGGGGTCGAGTTTCAGTGCCACCCGGCCACCGATCACAGATCCGCTACCGCGCCCCGCGGCACGCGATGCCGCCGCGACCGCTTTGCCCGCCGTCACGGCCAGCTTGGCCCGCGGCGTGAGCGGGTCCGAGTTGCCTGCCATCAGTTCTCGATCCTCCTTGCGTACAGCGCCGCGCCCAGTCCCGGCTACGTGTGGACCAAAGCCTATCGAGATCCACTCACCCGCCCGAATCTCGACCGGGCCGTCGCCCTGTCCGGACCGGCGATATCGGGTCCGAACGTACCCTTGCGGCCATGCGAAGCGGCTCGATTCCCGGCGCCCGAGGGCGCGTTCTCCCCATGACACTGCTCGGGGACCCCGTATTGCAGGCGCCCTGTGAAGAGGTGACGGACTTCGGGCCCGAACTGGTGCGGCTTGTGGAGGACATGTTCGCGACGATGTACGACGCGCGGGGGGTGGGGCTCGCCGCGAACCAGGTGGGCCGGGCGCTCCGGGTGTTCGTGTACGACTGTCCGGACGACGACGAGGTGCGTCATCTCGGCCATGTGGTGAACCCGAGGCTGGTCTCCACGGAGGGGATCGTGCTGCGGGGGCCCGAGGGGTGTCTGTCGCTGCCGGGGCTGGAGGCGGGGGTGGAGCGGTACGACGAGGCCGTCGTGGAGGGGTTCACGGTGGACGGGGACCGGGTGCGGGTGCGGGGGAGCGGGTTCTTCGCGCGGTGCCTGCAGCACGAGTGCGATCATCTTGAGGGCCGGGTGTATGTGGACCGGCTGTCGGGGTGGAGACGTTCCCGGGTGCTGAGGAAGGTCGCTCGGGCGTCGTGGGGGGTGTGAGTTCGTCGGCGGGTGCGGGTTCGGTGGGGGTTCTCGCGCCCACGCGGCGGAGCCGCATATCGATACAGCCCCGCGCCCCTTTCAGGGGCGCTGACGACCGACTTCGCCTAAGAGGAACCCTAGAAGCCCGGGCCGCCGACCTTGTCGCCCGCTGCTGCCAGGCGGCCCCAGAGGAGGTCTGCGAGGCTGCGGACCAACTCGGCCCTGGTGAGGGGGCGTTCGCCGAGCCACCAGTCGCCGGCGGCGTGCATCATGCCTACGATGCCGTGGCCCCATACACGTGCCAGCAGGCGGCTGTCGGGGCCGAGGTCGAGGCGGTCCTCGATGACCGTGCCGAGTTCCTCGCCCATGCGCCGCAGGAGGGGGGCCGAGTGCTTGCCGACGTCGAAGCTCTGGTCGCCGGGCTGCCCGCCCTCGGCGGGGTGCATGAGGAAGCGGTACACCTGGGGGCGGGCCTCGATGGCCGCCAGATAGGTGTCGAGCGTCGCCTCGACGCGTTCGCGGCGCTCCGCCGGGGCGTCCAGCGCGGCCCGCAGGGAGTCGAGCAGGGCGTCGGTGTGACGCTGGGCGAGGGCGGCGTAGAGTCCGCCCTTGTCGCCGAAGTGGCGGTACAGAATCGGCTTGGTGATGCCGGCCTCGGCCGCGATGGCGTTCATCGACGCTCCGGGGCCGTCGCGGAGCACGACTCGGTCCGCGGCCTCCAGCAGCTCGCGCCGACGGCGGTCGGCGGACCGCTCCTGGTCGGTCCGCTGCGTGGTGTCCATGAGTCTTCCCCCAAATACTGATGACAGTGACGCCCTGCGCAAACTAACACTGATTGACACGACCGGATCGAACGGGCTACCGAGCTCATCCCGGGAGTTGACTTTTCCTACTGACCGGTAACAGACTCTCGTTACCGCAGGTAACATCTTAGTGCAGTGCTGGAGGCGCGTCATGGCCGAGTTCACCATGGAACTCAACGAGGAACAGCGAGAGGTCCGCGACTGGCTCCACGGATTCGCCGCCGATGTGATCCGCCCCGCGGCCGCCGAGTGGGACGAGCGCGAGGAGACCCCCTGGCCGGTGATCCAGGAGGCCGCCAAGGTCGGCATCTACTCCCTCGACTTCTACGCCCAGCAGTACTTCGACCCCACCGGCCTCGGCATCCCCATGGCCATGGAGGAGCTGTTCTGGGGCGACGCGGGCATCGCCCTGTCCATCGTCGGCACCGGCCTCGCCGCCGTCGGCGTCCTCGCCAACGGCACCGAGGAGCAGATCGGCACCTGGATCCCCCAGATGTACGGCGACGCGAACGACGTCAAGGTCGCCGCGTTCTGCTCCTCCGAGCCCGACGCCGGTTCCGACGTCGCCTCCATGCGCACCCGCGCGGTCTACGACGAGGCCAAGGACGAGTGGGTCCTCAACGGCACCAAGACCTGGGCGACCAACGGCGGCATCGCCAACGTCCACGTCGTCGTCGCCGTGGTCGACCCCGAGCTCGGCTCCAAGGGTCACGCGTCCTTCATCGTCCCGCCGAACACGCCCGGTCTGTCCCAGGGCCAGAAGTTCAAGAAGCACGGCATCCGCGCCTCCCACACCGCCGAGGTCGTCCTGGAGGACGTGCGCGTCCCCGGCTCCTGCCTGCTCGGCGGCAAGGAGAAGCTCGACGAGCGCCTGGCGCGGGCCCGTGAGCGGGCCAAGGCCGGCGGCGAGCGCGTGAAGAACGCCGCGATGGCCACGTTCGAGGCGTCCCGCCCGGCCGTAGGCGCCATGGCGGTGGGCACCGCCCGTGCCGCGTACGAGGTCGCCCTCGACTACGCCAAGACCCGTGAGCAGTTCGGTCGGCCCATCATCGACAACCAGGGCGTCGCCTTCCAGCTCGCGGACATGCGGACCTCCGTCGACGCGGCGCGGCTGCTGGTGTGGCGGGCGTCCTGGATGGCGATCAACGGCAAGCAGTTCACGGCGGCCGAGGGGTCCCAGTCGAAGCTGTTCGCGAGCGAGACGGCGAAGAAGGTGACGGCGCAGGCGATCCAGATCCTGGGCGGCAACGGGTACACCCGTGAGTACCCGGTCGAGCGGATGCACCGGGACGCGGCCATCTACACCATCTTCGAGGGTACGAGTGAGGTGCAGCGGCTGGTGATCGCCCGGACCTTGTCGGGGATGCCGATTCGGTAGCGCCGTGGGGTGTGACTGTGTCGGTCGGGCTGCGGGCTGCTGATCAGCGGTGACGACATGTGAACCCGACGGGAGTGCTCGATGACGCGTACGGCCGGAGCAGTGCTGGAAGCGATCACCGCGAGGCTCGCGCCCGATCCGAGCGACAACCCCCTGCTGCCGCTGATCGGCTCCGGTGCCGCCGGGGTCGGCACCCTCGCCGTGCTCGCGCTGGAGCAGCGGCTCGTCATCGCCGCCGACCTGCGCTCCTTCCGCCATCTGGCCGAACGGTCGGCGGTCGAGGAGCCGGCCGCCGCCCCCTTCTTCGAGATGCTCGCGGAGGGCGAGGCGGTGGCGGCGCGGGCGCTCGGGGCCTACGCCGAGGCGTGCGGGGTGGACGCCGAACGGGCCGCGGGGTACGAGCCGCTACCGGGCTGTCAGGCCTACCCGTCGTACGTCGCCCGGCTCGCCCTCGGCGCGGCACCGGCCGACGTGGTGCTCGCCCTGACCGCCAACTTCGCGTCCTGGGGCGGCTACTGCGCGACGATCTCGAAGGCCCTTCGCGACCACTACGCCTTCACCGACGAGGCCTGCGCCTTCTTCGACTTCTTCGCCGAGCCCGCACCGGAACTGGAGGAGAGGGCGAGGGCGGCGGTACAGGCCGGGCTGGATGCCGACCGGATCGACGAGGGGGCGGCCGACGGCTACGGCCGACTGCTCCAGAGGTACGAGTCGATGTTCTGGACGACGCTGGCGCGCCTCTGAAAGGGGCGCGGGGAACTGCGCGACAAGCCACGACGCACCCGCGGGCGCGTACCGACGTGGGGGCTACGGCGCGTGGGCGGACCGGGCCTCAGCCGGAGGCGCCCCCGCTGCTGTGCGCGATGCACGCCACGTCGATCCGGTCCGCCAGCTTCGCCAGTTCGATCGTCAGGGCCGCCACCGTGTCCTCGTCGAGCTCCTCACCCGCCTCCACCAGGTGCAGCCAGCGCCCGCCCACCGTCCGCAGCAGCTTGCTCACATCGGCCGCAGACACCTGTAGGGTCCCGCGGTCGTCGACGATCAGAGGCAGAGTCACTTCGCGGTTCACAACGGGGATGGTAGCCGCGGAACGCTCACGCCCCGTGCCATACCGTGGTGATGTTGCAGAACTCCCGGATTCCGTGTCCGGACAGCTCACGCCCGTATCCGGACCGCTTGACCCCGCCGAACGGGAACGCCGGGTGGGAGGCGGTCATCCCGTTGACGTAGACCGCGCCGGCGTCGAGGTCCCGGACGAAGCGGTCGACCTCGGCGGTGTCCCGGGTCCACACGTTGGAGCTGAGCCCGAAGGGCGTGTCGTTGGCGATCGCGATCGCTTCGTCGAGGTCGGCGACCCGGTACAGCGTGGCCACCGGGCCGAAGGTCTCCTCCTGGTGGACGCGCATCTCGGGCGTGATGTCGGCGAGGACGGTCGGCGGGTAGAACCAGCCGGGCCCGTCGGGCCGTTCCGCGCCGCACAGGACGGTGGCGCCGCTCTCCACGGCCTCGTCGACCAGCTCCTCCAGGTCCTCGCGGCCCCGCTCGCTGGAGAGCGGGCCGACGTCGGTGTCCTCGTCCAGCGGGTCGCCCACCTTCAGCGCCCGCATCGCCTCGACGAACCGTTCGGCGAAGGCGTCGTACACGTCGGCGTGCACGATGAACCGTTTGGCGGCGATGCACGACTGGCCGGTGTTCTGCACCCGGGCCGTCACGGCGACCCGCGCCGCCTTCTCGACGTCGGCGGAGGGCATCACCACGTACGGGTCGCTGCCGCCCAGTTCCAGCACGGTCTTCTTGACCTCGTCGCCCGCGACCGAGGCGACCGCCCGCCCGGCGGGCTCGCTGCCGGTGAGGGTGGCGGCCCTCACCCGCGGATCGCGCAGGATGTCCTCGACGGCGCCGGAGCCGACGAGCAGGGTCTGGAAGCAGCCCTCGGGGAAGCCCGCCCGGCGGAAGAGATCCTCCAGGTAGAGCGCGGTCTGCGGGACGTTGGAGGCGTGCTTCAGCAGGCCCACGTTGCCGGCCATCAGGGCGGGCGCGGCGAAGCGGATCACCTGCCAGAGCGGGAAGTTCCACGGCATCACGGCGAGCACGGGGCCGAGCGGCCGGTAGCGGACGAGGACCCGGGAGGCGCCCGAGTCCTTCACGTCCGCGTCGGACGGCTCCACGTCGGTGAGCAGCACCTCGGCGTGGTCGGCGTACCAGCGCATCGCCTTCGCGCACTTGGCGGCCTCGGCGCGGGCCTGCTTGACGGGCTTGCCCATCTCCGTGGTCATCACCCGGGCGACGTCCTCGGTGTCCTCGTCGAGGAGGTCGGCGGCCCGGCGCAGCAGCCGGGCGCGTTCCGCGAAGGAGGTGGTCCGGTAGGCGCGGAACGTGGCGGCGGCGGTGGCGAGGCGGTGTTCGATCTCCTCCTCGCCCAGGGCGTCGTACGTCTTCAGGGTCTCGCCGTTCGCCGGGTTGACCGTGGCGATGGGCATGCTGGCCTCCTGCGTGGGCTGTCCTTCGACCTTCCCGCGCGACGGCGCACGCCGCAACGCGGACTCAGCCCGAGTGCTCCAGGAGACGGTCGAGAAACTCCGCCTGCGCCGGGACGATCACGGCCCTGGCCCGTTCGACGGTGAGCCACTCCACGCGGTCCAGCTCAGGGAACTCCTGGAGCTGTCCCGACCTCGGCGGCCACTCCATGCGGAAGGTCCCCGGTACGACGGTCGCCGGGTCGAGGTCCGCCTCGATCGCCCAGGCCGTGACGATCTTGCCGTTCTTCTGCGTGACCTCGCCCAGCGGTACGGCCTCCCCGTCGGGCGGCGTCAGCCCCAGCTCCTCCTGGAACTCCCGGCGGGCCGCGTCCCAGGCGGGCTCGTCCGGCTCGTACTCGCCCTTGGGCACGCTCCACGCCCCCGCGTCCCTGTGCGCGAAGTACGGGCCGCCCATGTGGCCGAGCAGTACCTCGACGCCGTGCTCGGTGCGGCGGTGGAGCAGCAGGCCGGCACTGCGCTTGGGTGTGGTCAACGGGTCACCTCGGGGTGTGCGGCGAGCAGGGCCTCGACCGTATCGGCTTCCGCGGGGGTCTTGTCCTCGCGGTACCGGATCACGCGGGCGAAGCGGAGGGTGACGCCGGCCGGGTAACGGGTGGAGCGCTGCAGGCCGTCGTAGGCGATCTCGACGACGAGTTCGGGGCGGACGGTCACGCCCCAGCGGTGCTCCTCCACCGCCAGTTCCGTCAGCCGTTCGGTCTGCCAGGCCAGCAGCGCGTCGGTCATGCCCTTGAAGGTCTTGCCGAGCATGGCGAAGGAGCCGTCGGCGGTGCGGGCGCCGAGGTGGAGGTTGGAGAGCCTGCCGGTGCGGCGGCCGTGGCCCCACTCGGCGGCCAGGACCACCAGATCGAGGGTGTGGACGGGCTTGACCTTCAGCCAGGACGCCCCGCGCCGGCCCGCGCTGTAGGGGGCGTCGAGGGCCTTCAGCACGACTCCCTCGTGGCCGCGTTCCAGGGTGGCGGCGAGGAAGCCCTCCGCCTCGGGGAGGTCGCCGGGGCCGTTCACCAGGGTGCGGCGGACGCGCATCGGTTCGGGGACGAGGCGGGCCAGTTCGGTGTGGCGGTCGGCGAAGGGCAGGTCGAGGAGGTCCTGGCCGTCCACGGACAGGGCGTCGAAGAAGACCGGCGAGACCGGGACCTGAGCGGCGGCCGTCGCCACGTCCAGCCGGGAGCCGACGCGTCCGGCGGTCTCCTGGAAGGAGCGGGGGCGGCCGGTCTCGTCGAACGCGATCACCTCTCCGTCCAGGATGAACCGTTCGCCCCTCAACTCCAGTGCGGCGACGGTCAGTTCGGGCAGCCGGTCGGTGATGTCGTCCAGGGTGCGGGTGTAGAGGCGTACGCGGTCGCCGTCGCGGTGGACCTGGACGCGGATGCCGTCGAGCTTCTCCTCGACCGCGCACACACCGAGCTTCGCCACGGCCTCCGCGACGGAGGACGCGCTGTGCGCCAGCATCGGCTGGACGGGCCGCCCGACGGTGAGCCGGAACGCGTCGAGGGCCGACGCGCCCTCCGTGAGCAGGGCCTGCGCCACGGTCTGGAGCGAGCCGGCCAGCATCACCGCCCGGCGTACGTCGGCGGCGGGCGCGCCGGTGGCGCCGGCCAGCCCCTCCACGGCGAGGGCGTCCAGGGCGCCTTGACGGACCTCCCCGGTGAGCAGGCCGAACAGGTAGCGCTGCTCGTCCTCGGTGGCCGCCCTCAGCAACTCGCCGACCAGGCGCCTTCGTTCGGCCTGCGAACCGGTGCCGGTGACCGCGCCGATCACCGTCAGCCGGGTGTCGACCTCGCGGACCGTGAGGGTGGGGGTGCCGGCCGGCAGGATCTGCTGGTCCAGGACCCTCCAGCCGATGCCGAGTCTGCCCTGGGGCAGCCGGCCCGCGAGGTAGGGGATGACGATCGGGACGTCCGCCGCGTCGGCGTCGCGGAAGAGTTCGGCGAGCAGGGCGGTCTTGCGGGACCGGGCCGAGGTGGCGGCGATCTCTTGCGACACGCGGGCGAGCCGGGCGAAGAGCATGGAGTCATGGTCCTACGGAGTTTGGCCGGGCGCCCATTGGGGTGGGGGTGCGGGTTTCGTCGGCGGGTGCGGGTGGGTGGGGCTTCTCGCGCAGTTCCCCGCGCCCCTGAAAGCGATGGCCCTTCGGGCCGATCGATCATCTCGCGTCCAGGTCCGTCATCAGAAGGTCTCCGTTGATGGTTGCGCCTGCTCGGTAGCCCGAGGAGGCCGCGTTGATCACCTGTTCGGAGAAGCCCATCGCGTTGCCCGCGGCCCAGACCTCGGGGACCGTGGTCCGGCCGGTCGGGTCGATGACGGGGTAGGCGCCGAAGGGGGTTTCGTCCAGGTCGGCGCCCAGTTTCTCCAGCAGGCCGGTCTGCGGGAGGGGGCGGGGCGCGGTGAAGAGCACCGAGCGGGCGTGGGTCGTGCCGTCGGCGAGCCTGACGCCGGTGAGGCGGTCGTCCTCCACGACCAGGCGGGCGACCTCGCCGGGGACCACGCGGACCCCGGCGGCCGCGAGGCGGCGCAGGTCGTCGTCGGAGAGGTCGCTCTCGGGGACCTCGTGCAGGAACAGGGTCACGTCCTTGGACCACTGGGAGACCATCAGGGCCTGGTGGACGCTCAGCGGGGACGTCGCGAGCACGCCGAAGGGCCGGTCGCGGACCTCCCAGCCGTGGCAGTAGGGGCAGTGCAGGACGTCCCGGCCGAAGCGTTCGGCGACGCCGGGAACGGCCGGGAGTTCGTCCCTCAGGCCTGTGGCGACGACCAGGCGCCGGGCGCGCGCGGTCCGGCCGTCCGCGAGGGTGACGGTGAGGTGCCGGCCGTCGTCGTCCCGGGTGACGTCGACCGCCCGGCCCCGGACCAGCTCCACGCCGTAGCGGGCGATCTCCTCCCGGCCGACGGCCAGGAACTCCGCCGGGGGCATCCCGTCCCGCGACAGGAAGCCCTGCATGTGCGCTGCGGGCGCGTTGCGGGGCTCGCCCGCGTCGACGACCAGGGTGCGGCGCCGGGCCCGGCCGAGGACCAGGGCGGCGGAGAGTCCTGCCGCGCCGCCGCCGATGACGATCACTTCGTACCGCTCGATCGGTTCGTACTGCTGGGTCATGGTGACCACCTCCATGCCCGACGGTCGCGTGAGAACTGCCGTATTGACAAATGTCTTTGCCGAAACTGCAATGGAACGATGAGTGAGAAGGGTGAGGAGACCGGCGGCACGGACGAGGTGCTCGCAGGAGTCGGGCCGCGGCTGCGGCGGATCCGCAAGGAGCGCGAGGCGACGCTCGCCGGGCTGTCGGAGGCGACCGGCATCTCGGTGAGCACGCTGTCGCGGCTGGAGTCGGGGCTGCGCAAGCCCAGCCTGGAACTGCTGCTGCCGATCGCGCGGGCCCACCAGGTGCCGCTGGACGAGCTGATCGGGGAGCCGCCGGTGGGCGATCCCCGGGTGCGGTCGAAGCCGATCCAGCGGCACGGGCGGACGTACTGGCCGCTCACCCGGCAGCCGGGCGGGCTCCAGGCCTTCAAGGTGCTCATCCCGCAGTCGCGGCAGGAGCCGGAGCCGCGCACCCACGAGGGCTACGAGTGGCTGTATGTGATGTCCGGGAAACTGCGCGTCGTGCTCGGCGAACATGATGTGGTGATGGTGGCCGGGGAGGCCGCCGAGTTCGACACCCGGGTGCCGCACTGGTTCGGGTCGACGGGGGAGGGGCCGGTGGAGTTCCTCAGCCTGTTCGGGCCGCAGGGGGAGCGGATGCATGTGCGGGCCCGGCCGGCACGGTCGTGACGTACGCGGCCGTGACGCACGCTACTCGCCCTCGGCTGTTCCCCGGAGGGCAAGCGACCGCTTAGTATGCATGCGGCAGTCGGGCCGGGGCCCGACGAAGCAGTCCGAAGCAGTCCGTGGAGGCACCGCATGCAGGCATGGCAAGTGCACGAGAACGGCGAGCCGAGCGAGGTGATGCGGCTCCAGGACGTGGAGCGGCCCACGCCCGGCGACGGCCAGGTCCTGCTGAAGGTGCGTGCCGCGAACATCAACTTCCCCGATGTGCTGATGTGCCGTGGGCACTACCAGGTCCGGCCGCCGCTGCCGTTCACGCCGGGCGTGGAGATCTGCGGGGAGACCGAGGACGGCCGCCGGGTTCTCGCCAATCCGGCGCTGCCCCACGGCGGCTTCGCCGAGTACGCGGTCGCCGATGCCGCCGCCCTGCTGCCCGCGCCCGAGTCGCTGGACGACGCCGAGGCCGCGGCCCTCCACATCGGCTACCAGACGGGCTGGTTCGGCCTCCACCGCCGGGCCCGCCTCGAAGCGGGGGAGACCCTGCTCGTCCACGCTGCCGCCGGAGGGGTCGGCAGCGCGGCGGTGCAGCTCGGCAAGGCTGC
Organism: Streptomyces caniscabiei; assembly: GCF_014930365.1. Classification (GTDB taxonomy): domain Bacteria; phylum Actinomycetota; class Actinomycetes; order Streptomycetales; family Streptomycetaceae; genus Streptomyces; species Streptomyces caniscabiei. Next base: position 166,818 of record NZ_JABXWI010000013.1, read on the forward strand.
CGGGGCGACGGTCATCGGTGTCGTGGGCGGCGCCGACAAGGCCGCCGTGGCCCGGGAGCTGGGCTGCGACGTGGTGATCGACCGGCGGAGCGAGGACGTCGTCTCCGCTGTGAAGGAAGCCACCGGAGGCCGGGGCGCGGATGTGATCTACGACCCCGTGGGCGGCGAGGCCTACACGCAGTCGACCAAGGTCGTCGCCTTCGAGGGGCGCATCGTGGTCGTCGGCTTCGCCAGCGGGACCATCCCCAGCCCCGGCCTCAACCACGCCCTCGTCAAGAACTACGCGATCCTCGGCCTGCACTGGGGCCTGTACAACACCAAGAACCCGAAGCTGGTCCAGCACTGCCACGAGCAGCTCACCGCGCTGGCGGCCCGGGGCGTCGTCAAGCCGCTGGTGAGCGAGCGCGCACCGCTCGACGGGGCGGCCGCCGCCGTGCAGCGCGTCGCCGACGGTGTGACCACGGGCCGGGTCGTCGTGGTGCCCTCGCTGGAGAACGGAGCCGCAGCATGACCGACGCAGCCGACCTCAGGCGCCGCACGGCCGAGTTGCTGGCCGCCCACCCGCCCGCCACCACCGACAAGCTGGACTTCCTGAGGGCCCGCTTCGACGCCGGACTCGCCTGGGTGCACTACCCCGAGGGCCTCGGCGGCCTCGGCGCCCCGCGCTCCCTCCAGGCCGTGGTCGACGCCGACCTGGCGGCCGAGGGCGCCCCCGACAACGACCCGCGCCGCATCGGCATCGGCCTCGGCATGGCCGCGCCCACGATCCTCGCCTACGGCACCGAGGAGCAGAAGCGGCGGTTCCTGCGCCCCCTGTGGACCGGTGAGGAGGTCTGGTGCCAGCTCTTCAGCGAGCCGGGCGCCGGGTCCGACCTCGCCGCGCTCGGCACCCGGGCCGTCCGGCAGGGCGACGGCGACTGGGTCGTCAACGGGCAGAAGGTGTGGACGTCCAGCGCCCACGTCGCCCGCTGGGCCATCCTCATCGCCCGCACCGACCCTGACGTGCCCAAGCACCGGGGCATCACCTACTTCCTCTGCGACATGACCGACCCGGGCATCGAGGTCCGCCCGCTCCGGCAGGTCACCGGCGAGGCCGAGTTCAACGAGGTGTTCATCACCGACGTCCGCATCCCGGACTCGCGCCGCCTCGGCGAGGTCGGCGACGGCTGGAAGGTCGCGCAGACCACCCTCAACAACGAACGCGTCGCCATCGGCGGCATGCGGCTGCCCCGCGAGGGCGGCATGATCGGCCCGGTCGCGAAGACCTGGCGCGAACGCCCCGAACTGCGCACCCACGACCTCCACCAGCGGCTGCTGAAGCTCTGGGTCGAGGCCGAGGCCGCCCGGCTCACCGCCGAACGGCTGCGGCAGCAGCTCGTCGCCGGCCAGCCCGGCCCCGAGGGCGCCGGCATGAAGCTCGCCTTCGCCCGCCTCAACCAGGAGATCAGCGGCCTGGAGGTCGAACTCCGGGGCGAGGAAGGCCTGTTGTACGACGACTGGACCATGCGCCGTCCCGAACTGGTCGACTTCGTCGGCCGCGACGCCGGCTACCGCTACCTCCGCTCCAAGGGCAACAGCATCGAGGGCGGGACCACCGAGGTCCTGCTGAACATCGTCGCCGAGCGCGTCCTGGGCCTGCCCGGCGAACCGCGCACCGACAAGGACGTCGCGTGGAAGGACCTCGCCCGATGAGCACCCAGTCGCCCCAGCGCGCAGAGCCCGACCTGCTGTACTCGGAGGACGAGGAAGCCCTCCGCGCGGCCGTGCGCGACCTGCTGACCGACCACTGCGACGCGGCCGGAGTCATCGCCCGCGCCGAGTCGGACGCGCCGCACGACCGTGAGCTGTGGAAGCTGCTCGCCGACGGCATGGGCCTCGCCGGCCTCCTCGTCCCCGAGGAGCTGGGCGGCCAGGGCGCCACGCATCGCGAAGCCGCCGTCGTCCTGGAGGAGCTCGGCCGGAGCGTCGCCCCGGTGCCGTACCTCACCAGTGCCGTCGTCGCCACCGAGGCCCTGCTGGCCACCGACGCCGGTGACCTCCTCGGCGACCTGGCGTCGGGCCGCCGGATCGGCGCCCTCGCCGTCGCCCTGCACCTCTCCGCGGGCAGCGCCTACAAGGTCGTACGGTTCGAGGACGGCGCCCTGCACGGAGAGCTGACCGGCATCGCCGACGCGGCCGTCGCCGACGTACTGCTGGTGCCCGCCGACGACGGGGGCCTCTACGCGGTCGACACCTCGGCGGTGACCGTCACCCCGCAGGTGTCCCTCGACCTGACCCGGCCGCTGGCGACGGTGACGCTCGACGGGGCGCCGGGACGGCTCCTCGGGGACGCCGAGCCCGCCGTACGCCGCGCCCTGCGCGCCGGGGCCGGACTGCTCGCCTCCGAACAACTCGGCCTCGCCGAATGGACGTTGACCGAGACGGTCCGCTACCTCAAGGAGCGCAAGCAGTTCAACCGGCCCGTCGGCGGTTTCCAGGCACTCAAGCACCGCCTCGCGCAGCTGTGGCTGGAGGTCGTCAACCTGCGGGCCGCCGCCCGGAACGCGGCCGACCGGCTCGCCACCGGCGGCGACGACGCCGACCTCGCGGTGGCCGTCGCCCAGGCCTTCGCCGCGCCCGTGGCCGTCCACACGGCCGAGGAAGCGCTCCAGCTGCACGGCGGGATCGGCATGACCTGGGAGCACCCGGTCCACCTGTACCTGAAGCGGGCCAAGGCGGACTCGATCGCGTACGGCACGGCGGGCGCCCACCGGGCGGCCCTGGCCGAACTGGTCGACCTCCAGGCCCCCTGACCGACGCCGGGAGAAGCGCCGGAGAACAGCGAGCGAAGCCCGCCCCACCTGGGGCGGGCTTCTCCGTGCGCGCCTCGACGGACGGAGCGGAACCGGGTGAACGCACGACGGCGGTCCGGCCAACTCCCCGCACGGGCCTGCTCATCGGCCCCTTCCGGCTCGCATACTCGCTGGGTCCGCAACCGGCCCCACCCGGGAGGCAGAGCATGGCCCTCACCACCCGTCGCAGAGCCCTCACCACCCTCGGCGCCGCCCTCACGGGCGCCGTCGCCCTGCCCGCCACGAGCGCCCTGGCGGGCGAACGCGAGCACCGGCCGCGCCCGTTGTGGCGGGCCCACGCGCACAACGACTACGAGCACCCGCGGCCCCTCCTCGACGCCCTCGACCACCGCTTCGGCAGCGTCGAGGCCGACATCTTCCTCGTCGGCGACCGGCTCCTCGTCGCCCACGACCCCGCCGACCTGGACCCCGCCCGCACCCTCGAAGCCCTCTACCTCGACCCGCTCGCCGCTCGTGTCCGCGCCCACCACGGCTCGGTGTACCGGGGCCACCACAGGCCCCTCCGATTGCTCGTCGACATCAAGACCGAGGGCGCCTCCACCTACCTCGCACTCGACCGGCATCTGCGGCGCCACCGGCACCTGTTCACCACGTACGCGCACGGCCGCGTGCACCCGGGCGCGGTCACCGTCGTGGTCTCCGGGGACCGGGCCGCCAGGGTGCCCATGGAGACGCAGACCGTGCGGCGCGCCTTCTACGACGGGCGCCTCGCCGACCTCGCGTCCCCGACGCCCGCGCCCGCCTCCTTCATCCCGCTGATCTCCGACAACTGGCTGCTCAACTTCACCTGGCAGGGCGTCGGTCCGTTCCCCGAGGCCGAACGCGCGCGGCTCCGGCAGATCGTCTCCACGGCGCACCGGCGCGGGCAGAGGGTGCGGTTCTGGGCGACGCCCGACCAGCCCGGTCCGGCGCGGGACGCGCTGTGGGGCGAGCTGCTCGCGGCCGGTGTCGACCACCTCAACACGGACGACCTCGCGGGCCTCGAAGCGTTCCTGGACGTCCGCCGGGCGGCGTAGCCGCGGCCCGGCCGACACCACTCGTTCGGCGGACGCATCCGCCGCACGGACGAACCCCCCGCTACGTCACACTTGCGGCCGAATGCCGCGAAGTGGGCGCGGCGGAGGAGGTTGACGATGGCCGTTTCCATCTCTGTGGTGGTGCTGCTGATGATCCTGACGGTGGTCTTCCTGCGCAACGGCGCGCTGAAGTTGTCGCACGCCGTGGTCTGTGTGCTGCTGGGGTTCTCGATGGCCGGCACGAGTCTGGCGCCGACCGTGCACAACGGGCTGACGGCCACGGCGGACATCGTGAGCAGTGTGAAGCCGTGAGGGGGACCGGGGGCGCCTGATGGGGTGCGGGTGCGTCGGCGGCTGCCGGCCCGGTGGGGCCTGGTCGCGCAGTTCCCCGCGCCCCTGAAAGACCTGGCCCTGCGGGCCTGAAAAGCACGGGGCGGAGCCCCTGCTTTTCAGGGGCGCGGGGAACTGCGCGAGAAGCCCCCTCCGGAGCCGCAGCCGAAGTCCGCGTCGGTCACGGCTTGGTGAAGACGCCGATGCCGTTCGGGACGGCTCGTTCCGTGCCGTCGCTCGGGTGGTTGCGGACCGTGACCGCGCTCGCTCCCGGGGCGCGGGCCACGAGTGTGGAGGAGCCGCCGCCGTCCAGGCTGAACGCGTCGGCCGAGCCCAAGTCCCGCATGGTGGCGGCCACTTCAGCGATCGTGAGCCCGGTGCGGTAGGCCGCGGCGCCGTCCAGCGCGAGCAGCAGCAGACGGCGGCCGCCGTCGGCGACGCCCGCGGCCGTGCGGACCGCCGACGTCGTGGTGTCGAGGCCGGGCAGCGGTCGGCCGTCCCGCAGGACCGGGTAGCCGCCGAGCGCGAAGGCGTACGGCGTGCCGGTCGAGGAGACCAGGAGGTGCCGTACCTCCACCGCGTCACCGGGGGCGAGCTTGCGCAGCTGCTGGGCGCCCGCCTCGCGGCCGACCAGCACGGTCGCGCCGGCCGCGATCGCGCCGCTGCCGGGGGTGCCCGCCGTACCGACCACGCGGCCGTCCTCCACCAGCACCTCGTGGGTGTCGGTGCTGCACGGCGCGGCCCGGTCGGTGTCCGTGCCGCAGACCGCGCGCATCCGGGAGACCTCGCCCCAGTCCGAGGTGAACGCCCCCACGGAACCGACCGGCAGGGCGTACTGGTTGAGGCCGCGGAGCGGAAGGTCGCCCTCGGCGGTGGTGACGGAACCGTCGAGGGCGATGCTGTCGAGGCGGGCGGTACCGTCGGTGGTGACACCCAGGACGTCCGTGGTGCCGGTGCCCGGCGGCAGGGCCGGGCCGAAACGCTGGCCCTTCGGTACGGCGGCCTTCAGCGCGTGCCCGTCGGCGATCGCCGGGCCGACCGGCGCCCCCGTGGCCGCGACGCCGGGGTGCTGGGTCTCGGTGATGTTGAAGAAGTCGCCGTTGACCCCGGCCACGGCACCCGCCGCGTCGGCCAGCCGGGTCACGGTCGCGCGCGAGGCCACCTTCCCCGGATACAGCAGCCCGACGCCCACCTGGGGGTTGCCGAGGTCGACGCTCAGCACATGGGCGTGGGTCAGGCCCTTGGCCGCCTGGATGTCGAACTGGCTGTACTCCACGCCCGGTGCGACGACGACGGTCCTGGACGCGCCACTGGCCGGTGCCGCCCCCACGAGGGCCGCGCCGGCCAGCACGCTCCACGCCGAGAGAACCGTCAGTACCGTTCTGAACCGTCGAGCACGACGTGTCACGGTGCCCCCTGATGTCTCGTCAAATGTCCCAGGACTCAGGGGAAGTGCACCAGACGACTACCGGCCGCGCGGGGGCTCCGCCTCGACGACGCGGGAACGGATGAGAAAACGCACCCCTTCGGGTGCTTCCAGGGAGAAGCCGCTGCCCCGGCCCGGTACGACGTCCACGATGAGCCGGGTGTGGCTCCACGCCTCGTACTGGCCGCGGGACATCCAGAACCCCACCGTCTCGTCGATCCCGTCGACGGTCAGCTCGGCGAGGAGGACGTCCGAGTTCCCCGTGCGGAACTCGCCGTCGGGGTAGCACATGGGGGCGCTGCCGTCGCAGCAGCCGCCCGACTGGTGGAACATCAACGGGCCGTGGGCCGCCCGCAGCCGCCGGACGAGATCGGCGGCCGCGGGGGTCAGCTCTACGCGGGGGACGACATCCATGGGCGCAGTGAACGCCTCGTCAGGTTGCGAGGACGTTGCGCGCCCGCGTCCAGGTCAGCCCTGTGGCGCGTCGCCGCCCGGGCGGTTGCGGCGGCGCAGCAGGAGCAGGCCGCCCGCGAGGGCCGCGATGCCGCCGGCGGCGGTCCAGGCGGGGATGTCGGAGGTGCCGGTCGCGGCCAGGTCCTCGGCCCGGCCCCCCTGGGCGCGCGTGGCGGAGGACCGCGAGTCTCCCGTGGCGCCCTTCTCCGCGCCCGTCTTCGTGCCCGACCCGGAGCCCGTGGCGGAGCCGGTGTCCGAGCCCGGCGCGGACGGTGCCGCGTCCGCCTCGGCCGCGCTCGCCCGGTCGCGGGTGAACGCCAGTGTCCCGAAGCCGAGTTGGTCGTAGCCGCCGCTGTTGGGGCCGTAGTCGCCGCCGCCGCCCTCGGGGGCCGCCTTGGCCGCCATGCGGGTGAGGTAGGAGGCGTCGAGGCCCCGGCGCCGGGTGTAGTGGTTGGCGATCATGGCCCAGATGGGGCGCGTCATGTTCGGGTCGACGCCGGCCGCGTCGGACGCCGTCTCCCTGCCGGACCAGCCGTCGACCGCGCCCTTCGCGCGGGTGTTGGCCGTGTAGGCGACCTCCCCGCCCATGGCCCACTTGGCCACGTACTGGGCGCCCTTGAGGAAGCGGTTGTCGTCGTAGCCGTACAGGTCGATGCCCTGGTTCCAGGCCATCTCGCAGAAGGTGCCCATCAGGCCGACGCCCAGCAGCGCGTGGCCCTGGTCGCGGCCCGCCTCCAGCCACTCGCCGAGGCCGTCGTCGTGCACGACGGGGATGGCCTTGCGGACCGCGCCGAGCCCCTCGCCGTTCTTGAAGTAGTCGACGGCGCGCGCCACTTGGGCCTTGTCGTCGCAGAAGATGCCGGTGGCGAGGACGCAGGCCATGTTGGCGAGGTCCCAGTTGGGCCAGTAGTTGGTGATCACGGCGCCGTTGTGGCGGACCAGGAAGTCGTCGCTGAGCGGGGCGAAGACCTCGCTCAGCATCGTCTTGAAGCGGTCCAGCTCGAAGTCGGCGTGATCGCGGACGAGTTCGGCGGCGTTGGCGAACTGGTAGCCGTACAGGCCCGCCGCGAGGAAGCGGTCGGCGCTGCCCTGCACGCTGGTCAGCGTCCCCGACCAGGCGTTGAGGATCCGCACGGCGGTGTCGGCGTGCGCGCTCTCGCCGGTGACGTGGTGGCGCAGGGCGTTCTGGTAGGCCGCGTGGATGTCCTTGTAGAGCTGGGCGTAGTTCTGCGGGGACCCGCCGCCCCGGAAGACCGTGGCGACGGGGCGGGGGGCCCACGAGCTCTGGGAGTGCGGGTTGGCGGTCAGCTTCGCGAAGCCCGCGGTGTGGGGCCGGGAGCCCGCCTTCACCTTCGCCGCCATCCGCGCGAGGTCGGCCGTGGTGTGGAGCAGACCGGGGTGCGCGAAGGCGGCGCCCGCCGCGGAGGCGGGCACCGCCGCCAGGCCCGTGCCGACGCCCAGGCCGACCGCGCCCGCGGCGATACCGGCGATCTTCAGCGTGCTCCGGCGGCTGATCTGTGCAGTCACGTGGGGGTCCTCGGGTCTCGGGTACAGGGCGCGGCCCGGGCCCGCGTCGGCCCGCGCGGGCGGCCACACACAGGAGACGCACCGGCCCCGGCGCGGATAACAGAAACCGGGGCGGTGCGTCGTCCCGCGTACCCGTCGGGTCAGGCGCCCGGGGTCCACCCGCCCAGCCAGTCCGCGATCTCCTGGTCGGCGGCCTGGGCGTCCGTCAGCTGGGGGCGGTCACCGCTCGCGCTGCCCGATCCGGCGCCGGTGTTCTTGTACTCGGCGAAGCGGTCGTCCTTCCAGGAGAAGCCGCCCATGTCCGACCAGGGCGTGGACTTGATCGCGGCGCTGAGGGTGGAGTTGCGGACCGTGGTCTGCGGGTCGACGGTCGTGTCGCCGCCGGGGTGCCAGTTGCGGCCGAGGAAGAAGCTCGCGGCGGACACGTCACCGTTGACGGTCGAGCGGTTGATCAGGATGCCCTTGCGGTTCGCGGGCGTGCTCGGCGCGGTGATGTACCCGGCGGAGGTGCCGTTCCAGCGCTTCTTCAGGGTGATGACCGACTTGTCGACGACCACGGTGGCCCGGCCGAAGACGAAGTCGACGTTGCCCGTGACGTAGGAGTTGGTGACGTAGACCCGGCCGAGCTTGTCCTTGGCGGCGGTCTCCATCTCCAGGGTGTCCTGGTCGCCGTTGACGATGACGCCGTCGAGGACGATCCGGTCGGCCTGGGTGAGGAGCGCGACGGCCTGGTGCCCGTTCAGGGACTGGTTCGCGGCCTCGTCGAAGTCGTTGGTGACGGTGAGGTTGCGGACCTGGGAGTCGTCGGACTGGATGGACACGGTCGCGCTGCCGGGGGTGCCGTAGGTGCCCGAGCCGTCCGGCTTCTGCATGCCCGCGGCGTTGCCGTACACGATCGTGGTGTCCTTGCGGCTGCCGCCGGAGCCCTGGATGGTGACGTGCGGCTTGTTGGACGGGACCTTCACGACCTCGCGGTACGTGCCCGGCGCGACCGAGATGACCACCCGCGCGGTGTTGCCCGCGGGCACCGCGTCGACGGCCTTCTGGACGGTGGTGAACTGGCCGCTGCCGTCCTTGGCGACGGTCAGCGTGGTGGCCGCGGCGGCCTTGGTCGTCGCCGTCGTGCCGATGGAACTCCGGGGGCCCGCACCGGACTTCAGCAGGGCGGGCACGTCGGCGGCCTTGTCGAGGGTGTAGGGGTAGTACGTCTTCGGGTCGAAGGCCGTGCCGCCGCTCTCGTTGCGGCCCGAGGTGCCGGAGAAGACGTTGCCGCGCTGGACCAGGGCGGCCGTGGCGTCCTTGGTGACGGGGTTCTTCAGGCCCTGGAAGTAGCTGTTCTCCAGCACCATCTTCGTGTTGCCGCGGGCGTAGTTGCCGTACGCGGAGGAGATCTCCGTACCGGAGACGTCCTCCAGGAAGTTGTTGTACAGGTGCGCGTGCGCCACGTTGTCGGTGGAGGGGTTGCGCTGCTCGGTCTCGCGGAACCAGTTGTGGTGGATCGTCAGGTCGGCGGTGGTGTTGGTGGTCCAGCCGATGCCGAAGGTCTTGTTGTTCTGGCTCAGCTTGTTCCAGGACACCGTGACGTAGGTGGTGTCCTTGCGGCTGTCGATGAGCCCGTCCGCCATGTGGCGCAGGTCGTTGTGGTCGATCCAGACGTGGTGGGCGCCGTCCATCTGGATCGCGTCGAAGTCGTGGTCCTTGTCGTTCCAGGTGCCCTGGTAGGAGTCCCGGATCGTCAGGTTGCGGATGATGACGTTGTGGACGCCGGAGCCGAGGAAGAAGCCGCCGCCCACGATGTGGCCCGAGGTGCCGGAGCCGACGATCGTCTTGTCGGAGGCGACCTTGATCTCCTTGCCCACCGGGTTCATGTCGATCGTCGCCGCCACGACGATGACGTAGGGCTCGGCGGCGGTCGCGTACTTCTCCAGGTCGGCCAGGGTGCGCACGGTGACCGTCTTTCCGCCCCGGCCGCCGTAGGTCCCGTTCTGGCCCAGCGCGTTCACCGAGGCGAAGCCGTCGGCGCTCTCGTCGGCCCAGGCGGTGGTGGCCGCCGCCGCGCGGGGCTGCGCCGCCTCGCCGAAGACACCGAAGACCGTGCCGTAGGCCAGGGTCCCGGCTGCGGCCAGGGTCAGGGGGACGCCGGCCACGAGCGCCGTCTTCCTTCTGCGGTGGCGGGCCTTGCCGTGGTTGTCGCTCACGCGTCGCTTCCGTTCCGTGCGGGGGGATGGTCGTCAGCCGAGCAGTCGCCGCCGGACGGGGAGAGGTTGCCGTCCTTCGGTGCTAATTTCGGTCAGGTGAAAGGAACTTCGGACCGCAGGGCGCCATGGCCGAAAAACACCCCTCACTCCGGGGGTGGAACGGTTCAGTTCGCTCAGGGCGGGTCCGCGACGGTCGTTGACACGTGTGCGCAGGTCAGATCGGGGCTGTCACAGCAGTACATCGATTCCGTTGTTCACTTGACTACCGGGCGTCACACGCGATTGGCTCCGCCCAGCGAAAGTCAGCCAGTCGCCGCACGTCATCGCGGTGATGGCGGCGATCTCACCCTCCCCAGACGTTCCACCCAGGTCGCACAGCGAGGTGCCGCGCTCCCATGAACCCACCCCCCGCGTCCCCCAGGATCTTCGCGGCGTTCCGTGCCGTGGCACTCGCCGCCGCACTCTGCCTGACCGTCGCCGGCTGCTCGGCGTTCGGCGGATCGGACGCCGATTCGGACGGGGGCGCGTCGGGATCCCCGGGCGGGATGAAGATCGCGCTGATCACCCACAGCGCCGAGGGGGACGCCTTCTGGGACCTGGTCCGCAAGGGCGCCGAGGTCGCGGCCGCCAAGGACGGCGTCGAGCTGACCTTCGTCAGCGACCCCGACCCCGCGGGGCAGGCGAAACTGGTGCGGGACGCGATCGCCGACAAGGTCGACGGCATCGCGGTGACCCTCGCCAAGCCGCAGGCGATGCGCGGCGCGGTCGCCGACGCCCGCGCCGCGGGCATACCCGTGGTGGGCCTCAACTCCGGTATCGACGCCTGGCAGTCGCAGGGCCTGCTGGCCTTCTACGGCCAGGACGAGAGCGTCGCCGGCCGCGCCCTCGGCAACGAACTCGACGCCCGCGCCGCCAAGCACGCCCTGTGCGTCATCCACGAGCGCGGCAACGTCGCCGTGGAGGCCCGCTGCGCCGGTGTGCGCAAGACCTTCGCCGGGCAGACCGAGAACCTCTACGTCGACGGCACCGACATGGACTCGGTGACCGACGCCGTCGCCGCGAGGCTCCGTCAGGACCCCACCATCGACGAGGTCGTCACCCTCGGTGCCCAGTTCGCGCTCGCCGCCGTGGACTCGGTGGACGACGCCGGCAGCAAGGCACAGGTCGCCACCTTCGACCTCAACAAGGCGGTGGTCGAGGCCGTGCGCGAGGGCGACGTCCAGTTCGCCGTGGACCAGCAGCCCTACCTCCAGGGCTATCTCGCGGTCGACGGGCTCTGGCTCTACCGGACCAACGGCAACATCAGCGGCGGCGGTGTCGAGCCGGTCCTCACCGGCCCGGCGTTCGTCACCAAGAAGAACATCGCCGGAGTCGCCGAGTTCGCCGCGAACGGGACCCGTTGACACCGTCAGGCGGAACCTTCCGTTCGGACATGACCGCGGCCCGGAAACCAAGCATCCGGAACGGTCGTGTAACGGCGACACCAAACTTCCGGCCACCCCTGCGACGTGCGTTCACTTGTGCGGATAACATCCTGCGCATCCCCTGTGCGCCGTACTGACAGGTGTCCACCCACCTCCCCGGACCCCTGTCGCCCCCGCTCCCGATCCCTTCCGCTCCCCGCCAACCGCCCAAGGACGACGATGCCCTCACGGACCGGCGCCCGGCGCCGTCTCGGCTCCATACGTCTCTCGCTGATCCTCCTGGCTCTGATCCCCAGCGTCACGCTGGCCGTGAGCTGGGGTGTGACGACGGCCCAGATGTTCTCCGAGGGTCTGCGGCTGCGGACGCAAACCGGACTGAGCAAGTCCACCGGCGCCATGGGAACCGAGGCGACCCTCGCCCTGCAGCGTGAACGCGCCCTGTCGGCGGCCTACATGGCCGCCCCCGGCAGCTCCATGGACCTCCTGGACCAGCAGCGCCGGGCGACCGACCGGGCGGTCGCGAAGCTCGCCTCGCGCGCCGGCGCCATCGAGGACGCCCCCGAGCGCGTCGGCCAGCGCCTGTACTCGGTGATGGCCGGCACCGGCAGCCTGGAGTACTACCGGGACCAGGTGGACAACCCCACCGACATCACGCCCGAGCAGATCCTCGACCAGTACACCGACATCATCGACGGCCAGATCCACGCCTTCCAGGCGCTCTCCCAGGTCGACGACGGCGACCTCACCTCACAGGCCGGACCGCTCGTCACCCTCGAACAGGCCGCGGAACTGGTCTCCCAGGGCGACGCGATCCTCACCCTCAACTGGCCCTCGGGCGAACTCGACGAGGCCAGTCGCCAGCACTTCGCCCAGGTGGTCAGCGCCCGCCGCTGGCTCGTCGACGACCAGCTCGTCCACACGGTGGAGGGCGAGGTCAAGACCAAGATCGAGAAGGTCATCCGGGGCAAGGACTGGCAGACACTGCAGAAGGTGGAGGACCAGGTCCTCTCGGCCCACACCACGGGCACCGGGGACGCCCGCAGAACCAGGCTGCCACAGGCACAGGCCGAGTGGGACGGCGCGATGAGGGGGCTCTCCGTCCAGTACGAGAAGCTGATCCGCGAACAGACCGGGACGCTGCTCGACCGCAGCGGCGAGGAGGCCCGCGGGCTGCTCATCAAGGCCGGCTCGCTGAGCGCCGGCGGTCTCGCCGCGCTGCTGGTGTGCGTCGTGATGTCCTGGCGCATCACCCGCTCCCTGTCCCGGCGGCTCACCGGCCTGCGCACCGCCACCCTCGGCCTCGCCGAGCACCGGCTGCCCGACGTCGTCGCCCGCCTCGACCGGGGCGAGAAGGTCGACGTGGACGAGGCCGCGGCCCCCCTCGACTACGGCACCGACGAACTCGGCCAGGTCGCCAAGGCGTTCAACGCCGCCCAGCGCACCGCCGTGCACACCGCCGTGGAACTCGCCGACACCCGGCGCGGCTTCCAGCGCGTCATCCTCGGCATCGCCCGGCAGAGCCAGAACCTGGTCAACCTCCAGCTCACCAAGCTCGACAAGCTGGAGCGCCAGCACCAGGACCCGGAGATCCTCAAGGGCCTGTACGAACTGGACTCCACCGCCAGCCAGTTGCGCCGCTACGAGGAGAACCTGGTCATCATCAGCGGCGAGCGGCCCGGCCGCAGCTGGACCGAACCGGTCGCCCTGATCGACATCCTGCGCAGCGCCGTCGGCGAGGTCGCCCAGTACCAGCGGGTGGAGGTGCACACCGACGACGAGGTGTGGATCGCCCCGCCCGCCGTGGCCGACGTCATCCACCTCCTCGCCGAACTCATCGACAACGCCACCTCCTACTCGCCCGCGCCCAGCCCGGTGAGCGTCCGCGCCGCGATCGTCGCCAAGGGCCTCGCGCTGGAGGTGGAGGACCGGGGACTCGGCATGTCGGAGGAGGACTACACCGCGTTCAACGCCCAGCTGGCGGTGCCCCCGCAGTTCGACGTGGTCGCGCTCGCCGACGACCTCCGGCTCGGCATGTTCGTCATAGCCCGGCTCGCCAACCGGCACGGCATCACCGTCACCCTGCGGGCCTCGCCGTACGGCGGCACCACCGCGATCGTGCTGATCCCCGACGAGATCGTGGTGCGCGAGGCCCCCGTCCCGGACGAGGACGGCACCGAGCCGGTCGAACCGCCCTCCCGCACCTCGCCGGTGGCCGCCCGGGTCGCCGCCACGGCGGAGCCGCGGTCCGAGGCCGCAGGGCAGGACGCGGACCGTGCGACGCCGGACGGCGGGCCGGAGGAGGAGGCGCCGGAGGAACGCCCCGCCGCGCACGCGCGGGCCGCCGAGCCCGTCGAGGACGTGAACGGGACACGGCCGGCCCCCGCCGGGCAGCCGCGGACCGGGGCGCCCCGAGCGGGGGAGCCCCGAGGCGAGAAGTCCCGGGCCGGGAAGAAGGGCGGCCCCATGCCGTTGCCCCGCCGGATCCCGCAGACCAGTCTGGCGGCGGAGCTGAAGGAGGAGGCCGGGCCCTGCCCGGACGGCGACGCCGACGACTTCACCGCCGAGCGGGCCGCCTCCTCGCTCGCCGGGTTCCAGCGCGGCACGCTCCAGGCACGCGACGACGACACGGAATCCGATCACGCGACCGGGGAGGAAACCGCATCCGAAGACCCAGGAGACCGAGTCCCCGCCTCCGGCACCTGACGTCCCCACGACTTGCTCCCTCGCAGACCGCTCATTGAAGGACACACAGATGACACGCCCCATCCCCGCCACCCACAGCCAGCTCGACCAGCTGCTCACCGGACTGGTGGACCGGGTCGCCGAGGTCGACCATGCCGTCGTGCTCTCCGAGGACGGACTCGTCGTCAGCAAGTCCACCGCGTTCCTGCGCGACGACGCCGAGCGGCTGGCGGCGACCGCGTCCGGCCTGATGAGCCTCAGCAAGGGCGTCAGCATGGACTTCCGCGGTGGGCCCGTCCGTCAGCTGCTCATCGAGATGGGCAACGCCTTCCTGATCCTCACCAACGCCGGACCCGGCGCCAACCTCGCCGTGCTGACCCGGCAGGGCGCGGACGTCGGCGTGGTCGCGTACCAGATGAACATGCTGGTGAAGAAGATCGGCGAGCACCTCAGCGCGGCCCCACGCGCCGGTGTCGTCGCGGCCGACAGCGGCGAGTGAGGTGAACGGAGGCGACGCGGCGGGCCGGCTGGTTCGCCCGTTCACCCTGACGGGCGGCCGCACCAGGCCCGCCCGTGGCGACTTCACCCTCATCACCATGGTGACGGCCGTGGACCCGCAGCCGGCCGGGGGCACCCGGCCGCAGCCGGAGCACACCCGGATCGTCAGGCTGTGCGCGAAGCCGATCGTGGTGGCGGAGCTGGCCAGCAAGCTCGACCTCCCGGTGAGCGTGGTCGCGATCATGCTCTGCGACCTGCTGGAGGCGGGCCGGATCAGCGTCCGTCAGCCCCGTCTGATCGCCCGCGCCCCCGACCTGGACCTGCTGAAGAAAGTGAGGGACGGCCTTGGCCGGCTCTGACCACACCGCACAGGGCATTTCGGCACCCGACACGGTGAAGATCCTCATCGCCGGCGGATTCGGCGTCGGGAAGACCACCATGGTCGGGTCGGTCAGCGAGATCGTCCCGCTGCGCACGGAGGAACCCCTCACCACCGCCGGGCTCGGGGTCGACGACCTCGACGGCATCCCCGAGAAGAACGCCACCACGGTGGCCCTCGACTTCGGCCGGATCAGCATCGGCCAGGACCTCGTGCTCTATCTGTTCGGTACGCCCGGACAGCAGCGGTTCTGGTTCATGTGGAACGACCTCGCGATCGGCGCCCTCGGCGCAGTCGTCCTGGTCGACGTGCGGCGCCCCGAGTCCAGCTTCGCCGCCATCGACTTCTTCGAACGCCGCAAGATCCCGTTCGTCATCGGCGTCAACGGCTTCTACGGCGAACACCCCTACGAGCCCGAGGTCATCCGGGAGTCCCTGGCCCTCCCCGAGCACACCCCGGTCCTCCTCTTCGACGCCCGCGAACGCACCTCGTGCCGAGACGTCCTGATAGCCCTCCTGGATCAGCTGATCGCGGCGTCGGCCCACTGACGGCTACGGACGGACCTCCTCGCGCACCAGGCCGGCCACATGGTCGGTGATGGTGTCGAGGATGCTCGTCCAGGCCGCGTCGTCGCCCAGGACCAGGAAGTTCAGGGTGAGGCCGTCGGTCATGGCGGCGAGGTAGCGGGCCAGGACCGGTACGGGGACCGTCAGTTCGAAGCCCATGGACAGCCGCAGCTGTTCGATGAGGTCGGCGTAGGTGGCCTGGTACATCTCGTACTGCCGCCGGGCCAGGTGCTCGAAGCCGGGCTCGCGCAGGGCGTACTGGGTCAGCTCGTAGGTCAGCATGTGTTCGCCCGGGTGGGCGGAGACATGGTCCCAGTAGGCCTGGAAACCGGCCCGGACGGTCTCCCTGAGGGTGCCGCGGGGCCGGATCGCCTCCCTCACCAGGGTGACGTAGTGCCCGGTGATCGTGGTGATGACGGACTCGATCAGTTCCTGCTTCGACTCGAAGCAGTAGTGGAAGACGCTCAGTGACACGCCCGCCTCGGCCGCGATGGACCGGGTCGTCGTCCTGGGGACGCCGTCCCGGGTCATCGCGCGGATCGCGGCCTCGGTGAGCTGTCTGCGCCGCTCGGCCGACGGCAGGCGTGCCATATGAGCCCCTCTTTCCCCCGTGAAGTGCGGTCAGCCGCTGTAGACGCCGACCTCGTAGAGGGAGTAACCCCAGTCCGTGCCGCGGTCGGTCCCCAGCATGCGAACATAGCGGGCCGACACCGCGGAGAACGAGGCCGTGTCCAGACCGCCGTCACCGGAGGTCGTGGACCACACGGTCTTCCAGGTCGAGCCGTCCGTGGAGACGTCGATCTGGTACGCCTTGCCGTAGGCGCGTTCCCAGTCGAGCGTGACCTTCTTGATCACCCGCGACGAACCGAGGTCCAGCCTCAGCCACTGGCTGTCGCTCCAGTCGCTCGCCCAGCGGGTGCCGCCGTCGCCGTCCACCGCCCGCCCGGGCTGGTAGCTGGTGACCGGGTTCGACTCGGACGAACTGGCCGTCGCCGGCACGCCCTTGGCGAGGTTCACGCCCGCCTGGTGGGCCTCGGAGGCGCCCCAGGTGCCGAGGTAGGACTCGGCGCCCTTGAAGAGGTCGTCCACCACGCCCTGACCGCCGACGAGCCTGATGTCCTCGATCCAGTCCGGGATCATGCCGACATGCGCGGCACCGTCGGTGTTGTAGTTCCAGGTGCGCTGACCCGTGGTCTGCTTGTCGATCGTCGAGCCGCCGTCGACGCTCTTGAAGGGGTACTTCACCGGGTTGGAGGTGTTCGCGCCGCGCGGGGCGGGGTGGTCACCGATGCCGTTGAAGTCCGTGCCGTAGCCGTAGCCCACGTCGTACTTCGTCCGCAGCGCGTCCGTACGCTTCGCCTCCGCGCTGAACTCCTCGGACCCGTGCATGTACTGGGCGACGAAACCGCCGAGCGAGTAGACCCGCTCCGTCCAGTTGAGGTCCATCCAGCTGTGCGAGGACAGCACGCCCGGGTAGGACGCGGCCTCGAACATGTCCAGCGCCTGGCCGGTGGCCTTGACGCTCATGTGGTCGATCTCGAGCATCATCTTGCGCTTCATCATGCCCTGCACGGCGTACTCACCGAGATCGGTCAGTCCCCGCACATTGCACTGCGCGCTGTCGTCGTACTCCGGCACCTCGGTGCCCTCCGGCAGGTCCTCCTCGGCCTCCGTCGCCGCCCCACCGATCGGGTTGTCCTTCTGCGGGCCCTTGCACTTCTCCGTCTGCCAGAAGGTGCCCGTCGACAGGAACTGTCCGACGTTGATCGCCGTACCGAGACCGTGCTCGTCGAAGCGGACGCCGCACAGCGCGTTGTCGAACTTGTGGCACAGGAACATGCTGCGCACACCCAGGCCGTACAGCTCGTCGAGGCCCTTGTCGATGTCCGCCTTGCTGCACTGCGGGACGTCGAGGATCTGCTTGCAGCCGAACGGCTCGGAGGTCTCCACCCCCAGGACGACGGCGAGCTTGCCCTGCTTGACGACCTCACGGGCCTGCGCGCTGTCGGTGACGATCCGGAACCAGCCCTTGCCGGTACCGCCGTACTGCGCGTCGATGTACGCCTGGAGGTCGTACGTCAGCTTCGCCTGGAGCCGGATCGAGGTCATCTCGTCGCAGCTGCGGTCCTTGAACGGGTAGATCGAGCAGATCATCCCGTTGGTGACCAGATCGTTGACCAGCACCCGCTGACCGCCGCGCCAGGCGCGCTCGATCCAGGCGTAGTAGTTCGCCTGGTGCGTCATCGAGTCGTACGCCGGCCAGTCCTTGAACGTCGGGTAGCCGACCGGGTCGTGCTTGCCGTCGCCGCCGTGGGTGATGTAATCGAAGATCGCGAGGGAACCGTCCGGGTAGTGCTCGGGACAGTCCTTCAGCGCGTCCGCGATGCCCGCGGTCGAGAACACCTTGCCGCAGATGAGCCGGCCGCCGAACGCCTCGTTGGAGAACAGGTGGTTGTGCGCGTCGACGAACCCGCGCACGTCACCCGCCGAGTCGGTCCCCTTGAACGGCTCGCCCGTCACGTTGATCTGGGAGTCGGGCGACGGCCGTGAGGTGGGCAGCCACCAGTCGCCGGTGGCCGCCGAACTCGGCGACGGGCTGAGCAGCATGCCCATCGCGGTCAGGAACAGCGCCAGCACCATGAGGGGTCTGCGTCTGCGGTGGGCGCGTGGAGTCCTGGTCATACTCACGTCCTCGGTCGGGGGTGCGCGGTCGATCGGCCAGACCGTTGCGGGACGCGTTGAACATCCACGACGCCATAGTCCGATTGTCATGGCTGGCACAAGCGATGTGACGAGAATCGCCACTGTGGTGATCCGAGTCAATAGTCCGGGACGGCTGACCTGATGGCGCCCGTGACTTCACGACGAGATGACGCTCCGCCAAATTCTCGTGAACAGGGGCGGGTTGCCCGAGGCCGTCGCGGCGTCGGCCTCCAGCGCCGCCTCCGCTGTCACCGGCCGGTGCCCGCACTCACGTCAGCGTGCGCACCGACTGGCGGATCACCAACTGCGTGCTCAGCACCACGTGGTCGTCGCCGCCGAGGCGCTCCTCGCGCTCCAGCGCCAACCGGACGGCCGTGCGCCCCAGATCCTCGTACGGCACCCGCACCGTGGTCAGCGCGGGGGTGAGGTCGGCGGCGAACGGGACGTCGTCGAAGCCGATCAGGGAGACGTCACCCGGGACGTCGAGCCCGGCCTCGCGCAGCGCGGCGAGCGCGCCCGTGGCCACCATGTCGGTGCCCGCGAAGACCGCCGTGAAGTCGAGACGGGCGGCCAGTGCCTCCCGCGTGCGCTGGTAGCCCGAGACCCGGGTGTACGGGCCCGGCAGCTCCAACTCCTCGGCGTGCTCGACCCCATGGGCGCGCAGCGCGTGCAGGAAGCCGTCCCGGCGCTGGTCGGCGGTGCTGAGCCCGGGGTCGCCGCCCAGGAAGAGGACCCGCCGGTGCCCGGCGGTCAGCAGATGGTCGGTGGCCTGGAAGGCGCCGCCCCGGTTGTCGTACTGCACCACCGTGACCGGGAGAGAGCCGGGCAGCGGGGGGCGGCCCACCAGCACCAGCCGGGAGCCCGCCGCGTCCAGCGCCGTCGCGTACTCGGCCATCCGCCGCCGGTACGCCTCGTCCTGCCGGGCGCCGCCGACGAGGAGGACCGCCGCCGCGTGCTGCTCACGCATCAGCTGCACCAGGTCGTCCTCACGGGCGGAGTCGTCGTGCGTGGCGCACACCAGGCTCAGCCGGCCCCGGTCGGCGGCCGCCTGCTCCACCCCCGCCGCGACATGGGCGAGGGAGGGGCCGGTGATGTCCTTGATGACCAGGGCGACGGGGCCGGCGACGCGGCCGGAGAGCGCCTTGGCGTGCACGTTCACCACGTAGTGCAGGGACTCGACCGCCGCCATGACCCGGGCCCTGGTCTCCGTGGAGACGGGGTAGTTTCCGGCGAGGGTGCGGGAAACGGTTGCTACGGAGACCCCGGCGCGCGCGGCGACGTCCCGAATCGTGCTGGGCCGCTCGCCGCCCGAGGTGTTGCTCCGTCGACGCCTGGCACCGCTTGCTTCGGCGCTGCTCCGGCGACCGTTTTCATTGACCGTCACGGTTCGACGTTACTGCATGGGAGGCTGTTGACGGCGGGTGGTTGCGGAACTGCGGCCCCTCGGGAGGGTAAGCGTTTACTCCCCGCTGCCGGGACCTTCGATCAATGCGACGCCTCGCCCGGTGGCGCCGGTGATGGGGGTGTCGGCGCCGGTGGCGGGTGCGGGTACGGCGGGGAGCGGGGCGGGGGAGCGGCGGCGGCCGGCCAGGCGGCAGCCGAGGCAGTCGACGTGGCCGCCCCGTGCGGAGCGGTCGCGGGCCCGGAGGCTCCACTGGTCACGGGGGCGGGGGCCCGGCGGCTTGCCCCAGCCGGCGAGATGCAGGACCCACGTGACGACGAGTGCCGCGACCGAGATGACGGCGCCCAGGACGAACCCGGGCGTCCAGCCGCATACGCCCAGGCCGAGTGCCGTCGAACCCACGGCGGCGACGGCGGTGCCCGTCCAGCCGGCCACGGTGTGGCCCTCGTCGTACAGACTCATGGTGTCCGCTCCCCTCGCGCGTGGGCGCGCCACGGCATGGCGCGGCCACGCCCACGGCGTCGTAAGATGTCTTAGCGAGTAAGGAATTTAGCCTGCCCCGGAGGCAATTTCAATGGAGGCCGAACGCCGCCCCACCGTCCCTGACGCGATCGGTGCCATGGACGGCCTGATCGCGACGATGATCGTCGGCCAGCAGGAGTTCGCCCGGAACCTCGGGCTGAGCGTCACCGACCTGGTCTGCTTCGCGTACGTCCTGGAGGCGGGGGACGCGCCGGTCACCGCGGGTGACCTGGCCACGCGCGCGCATGTCACCACGGGAGCGGTGACCGGTGTGCTCAACCGTCTGGAGCGCGGCGGCTTCGTGACGCGGCAGCCCGACCCGGCCGACCGGCGCCGGGTGCGGGTGGTGGCGGTCCCGGACGCGGCCGAGCGGGTGGTGGCCGTCTACGGCCCGTTCTACGCCCGCCTCGCCGAACTCTTCGCCCGGTACTCGCCCGACGAACTGGGTCTGCTTGTCGACTGGTTCACGCGCGCGGGGGAGTTGGCGCGGGGGTATCTGGACGAGTCCCGCTGAAGGGTGTTGTGCAGGGCTGTGCCGGTGCGGGTCGGAGCTGGACCATGGCCGTTCTGATCACGCGGCCGGGGTGAGGTCGTGCAGGGGGGGCGACGGCTGGACCGCGTGGTGGAGGCCGCCGCCGTGTGCGGAAGCTGTGCCAGGACCCGTGATCTGTGACCGTCCATAAGGGTCGGCTGTCGTGCGGTATCGCTGCCCACAGAGGCGAAGGCAGCGGTGTGCTGGGTGAACGTGGCACGGTAGCGGCATGAATCCGCCGTCCCTCTCCCGGACATCCCCTCATCGGGGCCAGGTGATCGTCTTGGCCGGGCCACCCGGTGCAGGCAAGAGCACAGTGGCGCAGTTGCTGGCCGGTCACCTGGCTCCCAGCGTCCACCTGCACAGCGACGACTTCTGGCGCTATATCAAGCAGGGCTGGATCGCGCCCTACCTGCCCGAAGCGCATGAACAGAATCAGGTAGTGCTTCAGGTACTGGTCTCGGCGGCGTTCGGTTATGCGGACGGCGGCTACCAGGTGATCTGTGACGGCGTCGTCGGGCCCTGGTTCATCGACCTCTTCCGTGCGACGGCCCGGGAGCGGGCTCTGCGGCTGAGCTATGTCATCCTTCGGCCGGACCGGCACACCACGCTGGAACGGGCAACGAGCCGGGCCGGCGACGCTTTGACCGACCCTGAGCCGATTCGCTCACTGCATGACCAGTTCAGCGATCTTGGTGCCTATGAGGCCCACGTCCTGGATTCCACCGACCTGACTGCCGAGGCAACCGCCGAGAGCATTCTGCAAGGCATCGTGAGGGGCGCGTATCTCCTCAGCCCGAGCGAGAGCACCGCGGGCGTGAACGACCCGGTGCACCGGTAGCAGAACGTCGCAGATCGCGGGTTCTGACACGGCTTCTCGACGCGGGTGACCCCAGGGGGTGCGGAACTGGCGGTGCTCGGTGTTGTCGGGTTCTCTCGGCCGGCCGGAGTCGCGCACGGCCGAGAGTGGCCCGTCGTGCGGCGACTTTGCGAGCGATGAAGGGTTACGACTGCTCTCACCCCGCGGCGATGGCCACGCCAGCGGGGTATCACACACCGCATCGCACGCAAGGGCGTCGAGTCCGCGCAGCGGCTGGGCCGCCACCGCTGGACCATCTGACGCACCATGGCCTGGCTCGCCGGCTGCCGCCGGCTCCACCGACGCTACGAACGCAAAGCCGACCACTTCCTCGCCTTCACCAGCATCGCCTGCACTCTGATCTGCTGCCGCAGCCTCGGTGGCTTCCCGCCGCGGTAATTCGATGGCGCACGTGAAGCGGTGTGATCACCCTGGTCCGGTGACAGAACCCAAGCATCGGATCCGAGCCCTGCACACGGACTCCACGATCACCGTCTACCAGGCGTACTCGCCGGAGATCGGTCCGGCGGCGGCCCGGGACGGCCGATTCCCGGCAGCGTGGCAGCGGGACCGGATGACGTGGATCAAGCCGTCGTTCCTGTGGATGATGTACCGCTGCGGGTGGGGCAGCAAGGAAGGTCAGGAGCATGTCCTCGCGGTCGAGATCACCCGGGAGGGCTTCGAGTGGGCACTGCGGCACGCATGCCTGTCCCATTACGAGCACGGACTCCACACCGACCACAGCACCTGGAGACGCCAACTGAAGCGGGCCCCTGCCCGTGTGCAATGGGACCCCGAACGCGACCTGCGTCTTCAGCCGCTTCCCCACCGATCACTGCAGCTCGGCCTCACGGGTGAAGCCGCACGTCTCTACGCCGACGAGTGGATCGTCTCCATCACCGATGTCACACCGCTGGCCCGCATGGTCCACACCCATGTACAGGATGGAGAGCTGGACGCAGCCCATCAACTCCTGCCGGATGAACGCCCCTATCCCGTCGGCGATGGAGTTCTGACACATCTGCACCGGTAGGCATGACGACCAATTGCGACCGGCGAGGCGTGCAGCCGCCCCGCTCTCCACAAGGTCGGCACTGAACCCCGTCGTGGGAACGGCACTGACACCGTTGGAAGAGCACCGTAGTCTGATCTGACGCTGACCGGTGTGATCTTCGGGGGGCTCTGGTGGCAGGCGGCCGCAGGTCCGGCGCGGATATCCGTGGCGGCCACATCGGGCTGGTCGTCACGATCATTGCCCTGGCCGTCATTGCCAGTTTCTCGGGAGCTCGTTGGACTTTGATTGTCGCGGGGTGCTTCACGGTCTGGTTCATCCTGGCGCTGACCATCATCCGCATCAGAGGCGGGCACGGCGGAGAAGTCGTTCGGCGGGCTTACGTCGCCACTTTCGGTTGGGGCGACTACATCACCCCCTGACGGACGGCAAACGACCAGCCCAGGACGCCGTCCGTATCAGTCACCGCGTGAGGCTGTGAGGTCGGTCGGCCTGGGTGACCGGGTTGCTGGTGGGGCTGCCGGGTCCGCCGGGTCGGCGTCGTGCCTGTCGTGCGGCGCCGTCATGACAGGGGTGCCGTGGAGCCTCTGATCGCCACCTTGCAGGGGAGGGTCTCCACCCCGGTGCGGGGTGTGCCGGCGATCGCGGCGAAGAGGGCGTGGGCGGCTACGCGGCCCACCTGTTCGAGGTTCATGTCGACGCTGGTCAGGGGCGGTCGTGAACCGGCGGTCATGATCTGCCAGTTGTCGAAGCCCATGACCGCGATGTCCTCGGGGACACGGTGGCCGCGTTCGCGCAGGACGTCCATGACGCCGCGGGCGATCTGGTCGCTGCCGCAGAGGACGGCGTCGATGTCGGGGTGCCGGTCGAGGAGCATCGCGGTCGCGGCCCGGCCCCAGCCCTCCGACCACGCGCCGTACCGCGGCTCGCCGATCAGGGAGAGTCCGGCGTCGGCGAGCGCGGCGCGCGCCCCCTCGGCCCGGTCCCGCGCTGCGAGGTAGCCGGGGTCGCCGGTGATGTGCGCGATCCGGCCCCTGCCGCAGGCGAGGAGGTGTTCCACGGCGATTCGGCCCGCGCCGACGCTGTCCGGGACGACGGAGAAGTCCGCCGGGTCCTCGGAGGGGGCGTAGGCGTAGACGACGGGGACGGGCACCTCGCGGCCCAGCGAGGGACGGGGGTCGGTGCGGCTGCCGACCACGATGAGGCCGTCCACGCGACGTCCCAACAGGGCGCGCAGATGGTGCTGTTCACGGATCGCGTCCCCGCGCGCGTCGCACAGGAAGACCGCGACCTCGCCCGCGCCGAAGGCGTCCTCGGCACCCATCAGGATCGGTATGCCGAATCTGCCCTCCAGGTCGCTGGTCAGCAGCCCCACGGTGCCGGTGCGCCCGGCGAGCAGACCGCGCGCCACCTGGTTGGGGCGGAACGACAGCCGCTCGGCGGCCTCGACGACCCGTTGTCTGGTCTCCGCGCGGACCTGGCTGCGGCCGTTGAGCGCCTTGGACGCCGTGGCGATCGAGACGCCCGCGAGCCGGGCGACGTCGCCCAGCGTGGCGGGCTGCGAACGAGAGGGGCCGGTGGCCTGTGCCATGGGTGATCTCCTGTCTCGCCACGCGTGTCGACCTCGCCGAGGATGACACGCCCCACCCGGAACCTTACGGGAAACGTTTCGGTCCGGATGCCCGCACGGCTTTCGCGTGCCGTCGACAACCGCTCTCTGCAAGGGGATTGACGGGTAATCGGGTGCCGCCTAGCGTCTCAGAAAGCCTTTTCGGTTTCTTTCGTCTCCGTCACCCGGTTCAGCGCCACCGCTCTGTGACACCACTTTGTGACAAGGGGGATCGAACATGGGGAGCACGCTCGGACCACGTGGCCGCGCGGGGCGTCTCGCCACCGGGGCCGTCGCACTGCTCGCCGCCGCGAGCCTGGTCACCGCCTGCGGGTCGGGCGACGGCGACTCGGGCGGAGGCGGCGGAGGCGGCGGAGCGGCGAACGCCACCGGCGTCGACGACGGCGCCACCCTCACGATGTGGACGCGCGCCGCCACCCGGCCGCAGAGCGAGGCCCTGGTGAAGGCCTACAACGCGAGCCACAAGAACAAGGTCGAGCTGACCGTCGTCCCCACCGACGACTACCAGGCCAAGGTCGGCGCCGCCGCCGGCTCCCGCGACCTGCCCGACCTCTTCGCCTCCGACGTGGTCTTCGTCCCCAACTACACCTCCAGCGGCCTCTTCGCCGACCTCACCGAACGCATCGACGCCCTGCCCTTCGCCGAGCACCTGGCACCGTCGCACATCAAGGCCGGCACGTACGAGGACAAGAAGTACGTGGTGCCGCACACCCTCGACCTGTCGGTGCTCTTCTACAACAAGGACCTCTACCGCAAGGCGAAACTCGACCCGGAGAAGCCGCCGGCCACGCTGGGCGAGTGGGACGCGCAGGCGCGCGCCGTGGACAAACTCGGAGGCGACGTCAACGGCACCTTCTTCGGCGGAAACTGCGGCGGCTGCGGCGTCTTCACCTGGTGGCCGTCCATCTGGGCGGCCGGTGAGGAGGTCCTGAGCGAGGACGGCACCGAGGCGCTCCTCGCCTCCGCCACCGCCAAGAAGGTCTACGACACCTATCGGGGCTGGGTCGACGACGACATCGTGGCGCCCGGCGCGAAGGACGAGACCGGCACGACCTGGACCGGGATCTTCCCCAAGGGCAAGGTCGGGGTCATGCCGATGCCGTCGACCACGCTCGGGCTGATGCCCAAGGACCTGGATGTCGGGGTCGCCCCCATCCCCGGCCCCGACGGCGGCAGGGCCACCTTCGTCGGCGGCGACGCCATCGGGGTCTCCGCGACCAGCGAGAAGACCGACCAGGCCTGGAACTTCCTCGCCTGGACCCTCGGCGACAAGGCGCAGGTCGACGTGGTCGCCGCCCACAAGGACGTGGTGGCCCGCAGCGACCTGGCGTCCAACAAGCACTCCGCCGCCGACCCCCGGCTCGTCACCATCAACGAACTCGTCGCGGACGGGCACACGCCGTACGCGCTGAAGTTCGGCCAGACCTTCAACGACCCCAACGGGCCCTGGCTGACGCTGATGCGCGACGCCGTCTTCGGCGACGGGGCGTCCGTGGACAAGGACAACGAGGCGGTCAGTGCTTCGCTGGCCGACTGAGGACGACCGATCCGACGGGCGCGGCTCACACGGCATGGCCGTGCCCGTGAAGGCGGTGGGCCGAGGAGGGCCGCGTCAATGAAGGCGGAGGGGCATGCCCGTGACCGTGGCGGATCGAGGAAGGGCATGTCCGTGAAGGCTGTCGACGGAGGAGGGCCGTGCCCGTGACCGTGGCGGACCGAGGAGGGGTGTGTCCGTGAAGGTGGCCGAGTCCGTGTCCGCCGTGCACCGGTCCCGGCCGGAGGAGCGGGGCCGAACGGCGCGGGCGCCGGTGCCGCGGTGGCGGTCCCGGCCGGCCAAGGGGCTCGCGTACGCGGCTCCCACGGCCGTGTTCGTCGCGGTCTTCTTCGTCCTGCCGCTCCTGCTCGTCGGGCAGATGTCGCTCAGCGACTGGCCCCTGCTCGCCGGGGACCGGGGCGTCAACGCCCCCGAGAACTACACCGACATCACCGACACCACCCTGTTCTGGCCCGCCGTCCGCTTCACCCTGCTCTACACGGTCATCGTCACGGTGATCCTGCTGGGCCTGGCCCTCCTGCTCGCACTGCTGGTGCAGGAGTCCCGCCCCGGCGCCGGTTTCTTCCGCACCGTCTACTTTCTGCCCGGCGCCTTGGGACTGGCCTCCGCCTCGCTGCTCTTCTGGGGCCTCTACAGCCCGACCACCGGCCCGCTCGGCGGCGTCCCCGAGCAGCTCGGACTCGCCGACGAGCCCGTCTCGTTCCTCGGGTCACCGACCTCCGCGCTGCTGTCGACGGTGTTCCTCGTGGTGTGGAAGTTCGCCGGCTTCTACATGCTGATCCTGCTCGTGGGCCTCCAGCGCATCCCCCACGAGGTGTACGAGGCGGCCCGGATGGACGGCGCGAGCCGCGCCCAGGTCTTCCGCTCCATCACCCTGCCGCTGCTGCGGCCGTCGCTCGCCCTGTCGCTCCTGCTCTGCGTGACCGGATCGCTGCTCGCGTTCGACCAGTTCTTCGTCCTCACCAAGGGCGGACCGGACAACAGCACTGTCACCGTCGTGCAGTTGATCTACCGCGAGGCCTTCCAGCGGATGAACCTCGGCACGGCCGCGGCCCTCTCGATCCTCGTCCTGGCCGCGCTGCTGCTGCTCAACGTCCTCCAGTTCCGCGGTCTGCGCCGCGCCGACGAGTCATGAGAGGGGAGAAGACCGTGCTCGCCCGCGCTCTCGGCCGGACACCGCACCATGTCGTGGCCGGAGGTCTGGCCGTCATCTTCCTCTTCCCGCTGGTGTGGAACACCTGGGCGTCGGTCAGCCCCCAGCCCGGCACCGCCCAGGAATCCGGGTACGGCCTCGGCAACTACCGGACACTGCTGGAGTACGACGCGGGACTGTGGCAGTACCTGCTGAACAGCGCGGTCGTCTCCGCGCTGACCGTCGCCCTCACCCTCGGCGTCTCCCTGCTCGGCGGCTACGCCTTCGCCCGCTTCGACTTCCCCGGCAAGAACCTGCTGTTCCTGCTGACCCTGGCCATCCTGATGGTCCCGTACGCCACCCTGCTCATCCCGCTCTACGTGCTGCTCGGCAGGCTGCACCTGCAGAACTCGCTGATCGGGCTGAGCCTCGTCCTCGCCATGTTCCAACTGCCGTTCGCCACCTTCATGATGCGGATCTCCTTCGAGGCGGTCCCGCGTGAACTGGAGGAGTCGGCGCTCGTCGACGGCTGCGGCACGGCGGGCGCGCTGCGCCGGGTGCTCCTCCCGGCGGTACGGCCGGGGCTGATCACCGTGGGCCTCTTCGCGTTCCTCGCCGCCTGGAACGACTTCATCGCACCCCTGATCCTCATCTCCGACAGCGAGAAGGCGCCCCTGCCGCTGGCCGTCGCCAACCTGCGGCAGCAGAGCATGGGCGCCGTCGACTACGGCGCGACCGAGGCGGGCGTGGTGGTGCTCGCCGTGCCCTGCCTGCTCCTCTTCCTGCTGCTGCAACGGCACTACGTCCGCGGCTTCATGTCCGGCGCGCTCAAGGGCTGACCCGCGCGCCACCGCGCGGAACCGCCGGCCCACCTACCCGCACGGCCCCCCCCGACGACCGAAGGGACGAACCGGAGGCATGAACAGGTGAGGGAGAACGCGGTGATGTCGTCCGTCCTGCCCGTGGCGCCGACCCGAGGCCGGCTGCGGCCGCTCGGACTCGACGAGGTCAGGATCACCGGGGGCTTCTGGGCCCGGCGACGGCACACCAACACGACCGCCACGCTCGGCCACTGCCGCGACTGGATGGACCGCGTCGGCTGGACCGGCAACTTCAGGGCCGCCGTCGAGGGCAGGATCGAACGGGACCGGCGCGGCCGGGAGTTCGCCGACTCCGAGGTCTACAAACTCCTCGAAGCGATGGCCTGGGAGGCGGCGAACGGCGGCGGCGCCCCGCTGGACGACGAGATCACCGCCCTCACCGATCTCGTCGCCCCCGCCCAGGCCCCGGACGGCTATCTCGGCACCGCCTTCGGCCGCCCCGGGCAGGCCGCCCGCTACAGCGACCTGGCGGAGGGCCACGAGCTCTACTGCCAGGGCCACCTGATCCAGGCCGGCGTCGCCCAGGCCCGCGCCCGGGGCGAGGGCGAACTCGCCAAGATCGCCCAGCGGGCCGCCGACCATGTGTGCGCCACCTTCGGGCCGGGCGGCATCGAGGGCGTCTGCGGCCATCCCCAGATCGAGTCGGGCCTGGTGGAACTGGCCCGCCTCACCGGCCGGCAGCGCTACCTCGACCAGGCCGCCCTGTTCGTCGACCGACGCGGCCACGGCACCCTCACCGAGAACGAGTTCGGCCGCGCCTACTTCCAGGACGACGTCCCCGTACGCCGGGCCACGGCCCTGCGCGGCCACGCCGTCCGCGCCCTCTACCTCGCCGCCGGGGCCGTCGACGTGGCCGTGGAGACCGGCGACGACGAGCTGCTCGCCGCCGTCGTCCACCAGTGGGAGACCGCGGTCGCCCGCCGGACCTACCTCACCGGTGGCATGGGCTCGCACCACCGCGACGAGTCCTTCGGCGACGACTTCGTCCTGCCCCCGGACCGCGCCTACTCCGAGACCTGCGCCGGCGTCGCCTCCGTGATGCTCGGCTGGCGGCTGCTGCTGGCCACCGGCGAGCCCCGCTTCGCCGACCTCGTCGAACGGACCCTGTTCAACGTGGTCGCGACCTCGCCCGCCGAGGACGGCCGGTCCTTCTTCTACGCCAACACCCTGCACCGGCGGCACCGGGGCGTCGCACCGTCGCCGGACACCGACAGCCCGCGCGCCGACTCGGGGCTGCGCGCCCCCTGGTTCGCCGTGTCGTGCTGCCCGACCAACGTGGCCCGCACCCTGGCGCAGCTGCCGGCGTATCTGGCGACGGCGGACGACGAGGGCGTGCAACTGCACCAGTACGCCGACGCGGACATCGCCACCTCCCTCACCGGCGGGCGGGGCGTCGCCCTGCGGGTCCGTACCGACTACCCGTCCGGCGGGACCGTGACCGTCCGGATCGGCCGCTCCCCGGACCGGCCCTGGACCCTCTCCCTGCGGGTGCCCCGCTGGGCGACGGGCGCCACCGCGTCACTCGTCGCCCCGGACGGGGCGCGCCGCCCGGTCGCCCCGGGCACGGCTGCCCTCACCCGGGTCTTCCGTCCCGGCGACGAGATACGCCTCGAACTCCCCGTCGCCCCGCGCTGGATCCGCGCCGACCCCCGCATCGACGCCGTACGCGGCACGGTCGCCGTGCAACGCGGACCGCTGGTGTACTGCGCCGAGTCGGTCGACCTCCCCGAAGGCAACGATGTCGACGTCGTACGGGTGGACACCTCCGTCGATCCCGAGGACGGGCCCGGCGGTACGGCGGACACCGCCGGCACGGTCGTGGTCGCGGGGGAGGTCGCCCAGGGCGCGGGGCCGAGCGCGCGGGCGTGGCCGTACGAGCCGCTCGGGCACGCCCCGCAGGAACCGCCCGCCGAGCGCACCGGGATCGTCCTGGTGCCCTACCACTCCTGGGCCAACCGGGGCCCCTCGACCATGCGGGTGTGGCTGCCGACGACCGAGGAGGGGCCGCCCCGGGGCCCGGACGGCGACACCGGATCTGGCCCCGGCCATGGCTCAGCCCCCGCCCCCGACCCCGCATCAGGGAGGTAGCCGTGCCCGGACCCCGAAGACGGCGTCGTCGCGGAACTCTGGCCGGGGCGCTGGCCGCCGCGCTGCTGCTGGGTACGCTCGGCGCCGTGCCGGCCGAGGCGGACAACTCGGCGATCGGGTACCCGGTCTACTCCGGATCGGCCGACCCCGTACCGGAGTTGCCCGCGGGCTTCACGGTGCGCCGCACGATGCGCGCCCAGTACGACGCCGACCGCAGAGCCGGGAACGGCACCGATTTCTGGATGGACCGGATGCTGGCCCGCAAGGGCGACGACCCGTCGGGGGACTGGCTGTTCACCCGGGGCCGGGCGGTGTTCATGAAGGAGCACGAACCCGGCCGGCTGGGCTTCGCCGGGCAGGTCGCGTACGGGGAGAGCATCGACAACCGGTCCGCCTACACGGTCGACCTGGTGGTGGACGGCGAGCGCCTCACCCTCCGGGAGGACGTGGACGCCCGCGTCCAGACGCCGAGTCACTGGCGCGGTGAGTTCACCCATGAGGCGACCGGGCTGAAGGTCGTCCAGACCAAGTTCATCACCGACGCCAATGTCGCCGTGACGCGGCTGGACCTCAGCCACACGGGCACCGGCGGCCGTGAGATCACCCTGCGGGCCTCGTCCCCGTACACCGGCACCCCGGAGGGCCGCGAACTCACCGGCACGGTGCCCGCGAAGAACAACCTCACCACGGTCTTCCCCCGGCTGAGCGGCGACGGTTTCACCCCCGACGGCGGCGCCCTGGCCCGTACCGTCACCGTCCCGGCGGGCCGCACGCTCACCACCAAGGTCCAACTCGGCTTCGTCACCGAGGAGATCACCGCGTCCCGGCCGGCGTACGACGCGGTGCGCACGGCGTCCCCGGGGGCCGCCTTCCGCACGCACGTCCAGGCCTACAACCGGTGGTGGGCCGAGAACCTGCCCTTCATGGACCTTCCCGACGACAACATCGAGAAGACGCTCTACTACCGCTGGTGGCTGCTGCGGTTCAACTACCTCGACGCCGACATCCCGGGCAACGACTACCAGTTCCCCACCTCGATGGAAGGCGTCCTCGGCTACAACAACGCCATCGCGCTGACCGTCGGCATGTTCGTCGACGACCTGAAGTACCTGCGGGATCCGAGCTACGCGTACGGCCCCTGGGTGTCCGCAGGCGAGGTGTCGAAGAACGGGAAGTACACCGACAACCCCGGCGACCCGGAGAACTGGTCCAACAGCTACACCCAGTACATCTCCGAGGCCGCCTGGCGCTCCTACCAGGTGCACGGCGGTCCCGACGGCATCCCGCGCAACCTCGCCCGGTACGCGGAGAAGGACGTCGAGGGCCAGCTCGCGGCCTACGACCACGACGGCAACGGGCTGATCGAGTACGACTGGGGCGCGATGACCGGCAACGACGCCGACGCGGTGTCGTTCGACTGGAAACCGGGGAACCTGGACCGCGCCGAGTCGGCGTACGTCTACAGCAACGCCACGGCGGCGGCCCGCGCGTACGACGTCCTCGGTGAGAAGGCCGGTGCCGACCGGATGCGGAGCGTCGCGCAGCGGGTGAAGGACGCCGTCCTCGAACACCTCTGGGACCCCGAGGACAAGCTGCTGAAGCACCGGCACGTGGCGAGCGACAGCCTGGTGCCCTGGAAGGAGATCAACAACTACTACCCGTACAGCGTGGGCCTGATGCCCACGCCGGACGAGGACCCCCAGTACATCGAGGCGCTGCGGCTGTGGGCGGACGCCGAGCAGTACCCGGTCTTCCCGTTCTTCACCGCCAACCAGGCGGACAAGGCGGAGGCGGCCGGGCAGGGGCACCCGGGGAGCAACAACTTCTCCGTCATCAACTCCACGGTCACCTTCCGCTTCCTCTCCTCGGTGCTGCGGAAGTACCCCAACCGGTACATCGACCGCACCTGGTACAAGAAGCTGCTCTCCTGGAACGCCTGGGCCCACTACGTCGACGGCGACAACCGGTGGCCCGACCAGAACGAGTTCTGGGCCGACGGCGGCGCCGACCCGCAGAAGATCGGCTACCGCTCCTGGATCCACCACACCATCCTCGGCACCACCAACTGGACCGTGATCGAGGACGCGATGGGCTTCCGCCCCCGCGACGACCGGAAGATCGAGCTGTCCCCGATCGACGTCGACTGGCCGCACTTCGCCGTCACCGACATCAACTACCGGGGGACGGACGTGGCGGTGATCTGGGACGAACCGGGGGACGGGAAGCGGCCGTACGGCCGGCAGGTCCCCGAGGGCTACTCCCTCTACCTCGACGGCAGGCTCGCCCTGACCGCCGACCGGCTCACCCGGCTCGTCCACGACCCGGTCACCCGCGAGGTGACGTTCCCGGACGGGGGAGGGGCCAAGGCCCGCACCACGGGGCTGCGGACGGCCGTGGCCGCCCCGCAGGACGTCGAGTTCGGCCGCGCGGACCGCGTCACCGACCTGTTCGCCAAGGCCGGCCGTGACCTGACCGGCACGGCGACGGACAATCTCGCCGCAGGGGTCACGGCCCGCGCCTCCCACGAGGCCGAGGGACGGGGCGCGGCCGGGGCCGTCGACGGGTTCACCGTCAACGAGCCCCACTGGGGCGCGCGCGGCTCGGGCAACACCGAGGACTGGTACGAGGTCGACTTCGGGCGGCCCCGCGCGGTCGACGACGTACGGCTGTACTTCTTCAGCGACAAACGGCCGGGCGGGTACGCCGAGCCCGCCCTCTACACCGTGCAGTACCAGGACCGGGAGGGCCGCTGGAGGGACGTGACCCGGCCCGCCAAGACACCCACGTATCCCCGGGCCAATCTGAACCAGGTGCGCTTCTCGAAGGTGACCGCGCAGAAGCTGCGGGTGTCGATGCGGCACCGCGACGGGCACACCAGCGGCCTGAAGGAGATCCAGGCGTTCCACACCGGTGCCCGGCCCCCGGCGGCCCGCGACCGGGCGCCCTACGTCGAGGCGTGGCGGGACACCACGTACAGCCGTCCCGGACAGGTGCGGCTCACCGGCATCGTCGAGGACGACGGGCTCCCGGAGGGGAGACTCACCTCCGTGTGGGAGGCGGTGGACGGGCCCGACGGCGGCACGGTCATCTTCGACGACCCCGGTGCGCCGACGACCGTCGCCCGCTTCACCGCCCCCGGCACCTACACCCTCCGGCTGACCGCCACCGACGGCGCGTCCGACTCCGCGGAACAGGTCGTGATCGAGGCGGAGGGGCCGTCCGGCGGTCAGGTGAACGTGGCGCCCTTCGCGACCCCCACCGCCTCCTACACCTCCGGCTGGGAGTCGGTCGCCGCGATCAACGACGGCCGGGAACCCGCCTCCTCCTCCGACGCCCCGCGCTGGGGCAGCTGGCCGCAGAAGGGCACCCAGTGGGTCCAGTACACCTGGGCCGACCCGGTCCGTGTGGACGGCTCCGACCTGTACTTCTTCCGCGACGCCCAGCCCGGCGCGGGCGACGGCGTCGGCGTGCCCGCATCCTGGGTCATCGAGTACCGGGACGGTGACACCTGGCGCGAGGTCGGCGCGCCCAGCGGCTACGGCACCGCCGAGGACGGCTACAACAGGACCACCTTCGCCCCCGTCACCACGACGGCGCTGCGCGCCCGGCTCACCGGGCATCCGAACCTGGCCCTCGGCGTGCAGGAGTGGAAGGTGTACGCGCAGACGCCGGAGGCGGTGCGCGAGGTCCATGTCCCCACACCGCGCGGCACGCTCCCCGAACTGCCCGACGAGGTGACCCTGGTGTACGAGGACGGCGCCACGGCCCGCTCGCCGGTCGCCTGGCCCGCGCTGACGCGGGAGCAGGTCGCCGAGGGCGGCACCAGCGTCCGGGTCACCGGGCTCGCCGACCTCGCGGCACGCCCGGTGACGGCGACCGTGTGGGTGCGGCAGACCGACGCGGTCGAGATCACCAGCGTCGCCGAGGAGCGCGTCACCACCCGGGCCGGCCGGGCACCCACCCTCCCGCCGACCGTCGTCGCCACCTTCAACGACGGCTCCAGGGACAGCCGTGTCGAGGTGACCTGGGACCCGGTGGAACCGGGCCGGTACGCCGAACCCGGCACCTTCGAGGTGAAGGGGACGGTGGCGGGCACGACGTACCGAGCGACGGCGACGGTCACCGTGTCGGGACCGCCGTGACGGGACCGCCGTGTCGGGACCGCCGTGACGACCCCCACGGCCGCGCACCCGCCCTGGCACGGGCGTCGTGACCGTCTCTCCGCCCCCCCCACACACACAGCCTCCACCACCCCACCGGAGAAGATCGGAGTCGAGAGCATGTCCCAACCCCCCACCCGGCGACGGCTGTTGAGCCTGGCCGCGGGAGCGGCCGCCGCCGGCCCGCTCGTGCAGGCCACCTCGTCCGCCCACGCCGCCCCGGCCCACCGAGGGCCCGCCCAGGCCCCCGCCGCCCCGCTGCCCGTCCCCGCCGGCTGGGCGGTGCACCCCTTCCCGCTGGACCGGGTCACCCTCGGGGACGGCGTGTTCCGGGCCAAGCGCGACCTGATGCTGAACTACGCCCGGTCCTATCCGGCCGACCGCATCCTGGCCGTGTTCCGCGCCAACGCCGGGCTCGACACCCGGGGAGCGCGGCCGCCCGGCGGCTGGGAGACCTCCGACGGCAATCTGCGCGGCCACTACGGCGGCCACTTCCTCACGCTCGTCGCCCAGGCCTACGCCGACACCCGCGAGTCCGCCCTCAAGACCAAACTGGACTATCTGGTCACCGCGTTGGGGGAGTGCCAGTCGGCGCTGGCGGAGCGCGGCACGCCGAGACCGAGTCACCCCGGCTTCCTGGCGGCGTACCCGGAGACGCAGTTCATCCTGCTGGAGAGCTACACGACGTACCCCACCATCTGGGCGCCGTACTACACCTGTCACAAGATCATGCGCGGGCTGCTCGACGCCCACACCCTGGCCGGGAACGCCCAGGCGCTGACCATCGCCGCGAGGATGGGCGACTGGGTGCACAGCAGGCTCGGCGGGCTGCCCAGGGCGCAGCTGGAGCGGATGTGGTCCATCTACATCGCCGGTGAGTACGGCGGCATGAACGAGGTGCTCGCCGACCTGTACGCCCTCACCGGCAAGGCCGAACACCTGGCCGCCGCCCGCTGCTTCGACAACACCGCGCTGCTCGACGCCTGCGCCCAGGACCGGGACGTCCTCGACGGGCGTCACGCCAATCAGCACATCCCGCAGTTCACCGGTTATCTGCGGCTGTTCGACGAGACGGGGGAGGAGCGGTACGCCGACGCGGCGCGCAACTTCTGGGGCATGGTCGTCGGTCACCGGACCTACAGTCTCGGCGGTACCGGGCAGGGCGAGATGTTCAAGGCCCGCGACGCCGTCGCGGCCACGCTGGACGACAAGAACGCCGAGACCTGCGCGACCTACAACATGCTGAAACTGAGCCGGCAGCTGTTCTTCCGGGAGCCGGACGCGGCCCGGATGGACTACTACGAGCGGGGGCTGACGAACCACATCCTCGCCTCCCGCCGGGACATCGCGAGCACGAGCAGCCCGGAGGTCACCTACTTCGTGGGCATGGGCCCGGGCGTCGTGCGCGAGTACGGCAACACCGGCACCTGCTGCGGCGGCACCGGCATGGAGAACCACACCAAGTACCAGGACTCGGTGTACTTCCGCTCCGCCGCCGGCGACGCGCTGTACGTCAACCTGTACCTCGCCTCGACCCTGCGGTGGCCGGAGCGCGGGCTCGTCGTCGAACAGAGCAGCTCCTATCCGGCGGAGGGCGTGCGCACCCTGGTCTTCCGTGAGGGCGGGGGCCGGCTCGATCTGCGACTGCGGGTGCCGTCCTGGGCCACGGCCGGGTTCACCGTGACGGTCAACGGGGTGCGGCAGCAGGTCGAGGCCGTGCCCGGGTCGTATCTGTCGCTGAGCCGGGAGTGGCGGCGCGGCGACCGGGTCGGGATATCCGCGCCGTACCGGCTGCGGGTGGAGCGGACCCCGGACGACCCCACGGTCCAGTCGCTGTTCTTCGGCCCGCTGCTGCTGGTCGCGCAGAGCGCGGAGGCCGGGTTCCGCGGCTTCTCCTTCTACAAGGACTTCACCCTGCGCGGCGATCTCGCCGACGCCGTCCGCCCCGAGGGGAGGCCGCTGCACTTCACCACGCACGGGCTCACCCTCGCGCCGTTCTTCGCCGGGAACGACCTTCGCTACCACGCGTACTTCCGGCGCTCCGAGCCCGTGGTCGTGTTCGGTACGGCCGGCTCCGGGGTCCCGAACCGGAGCCGTGGGGACGGGCTGACCTTCCTCGACGTGCTGTGGGCCCGGGCGCCCTTCGCGACGTCCGAGGCCTTCGTGGGGGCGGTGCGTGCGCTGGCCGACGCGTGGGTCTCCGAGGGACGGTTCACCGCCGCCGAGCGGGACGCGGTCGTCGCCGCCGCGGTCCGGGGCGGTCTTCGCCGCTGACCGCGCGCGAAGGGTTGACGTGTACGGGACTAGATGGGTTCATGGGAGCGCTCCCATGAACCCACTTCCCCGGCACCCCCACCTCTCGATGCCTGACCTTCTCGGCGCCCACCCCCACCTGGAGTCGCAGTGAGAACTGGAAGAAACCCCCTGAGCACGCTCCTGGCCGGCCTCGCGGGCATGATCGCGCTCACCCTCCTCGGCGTCCTCGCCCCGGCCGTCGCCCTGGCCCAGTCGGCCCCCGACGTCCGGGCCACCGGCCTGCACATCAGCGACGGCCGGCTGCTTGAGGCCAACGGCAACGACTTCGTGATGCGCGGCGTCAACCACGCCCACACCTGGTACCCGGGCGAGACGCAGTCGCTGGCCGACATCAAGGCGCTCGGCGCCAACACCGTCCGCGTCGTCCTCTCCGACGGACACCGCTGGGCGAAGAACAGCCCCGCCGACGTGGCGAACGTCGTCGCCCAGTGCAAGGCCAACCGGCTCATCTGCGTCCTGGAGGTGCACGACACCACCGGGTACGGCGAGGAGGCCGCCGCCGGCACGCTCGACCACGCCGCCGACTACTGGATCGGCCTCAAGGACGTCCTCGCCGGCGAAGAGGACTACGTCATCGTCAACATCGGCAACGAGCCCTGGGGCAACACCGACCCCGAGGGCTGGACCGCCCCCACCAAGGCCGCCGTGCAGAAGCTGCGGGCCGCAGGATTCCAGCACACGATCATGGTGGACGCGCCCAACTGGGGCCAGGACTGGCAGGGCGTCATGCGTGCCAACGCCCAGTCCGTGTACGACGCCGACACCACCGGCAACCTGATCTTCTCGATCCACATGTACAGCGTGTTCGACACGGCCGCCGAGATCAACGACTACCTCGGCGCCTTCGTGAACGCCGGACTGCCGCTGCTCATCGGCGAGTTCGGCGGGCCCGCCGACCAGTGGGGCGACCCCGACGAGGACACCATGATGGCCGCCGCCGAGCGGCTCGACCTCGGCTATCTGGCCTGGTCCTGGAGCGGCAACACCGATCCGATCCTCGACCTGTCGATCGGCTTCGACCCGACCCGGCTGAGCGCCTGGGGCCAGCGCATCTTCAACGGCGTCAACGGCATCGCGCAGACGGCCGAGGAGGCCACCGTCTTCGGCGGCGGCACCCCGGGCGACACCCAGGCACCGAGCGCCCCGGGAACCCCGGCCGCCTCGGCCGTGACGGCGACCTCCGCCACGCTCTCCTGGACCGCCGCCACCGACAACGTCGGCGTCACCGGCTACGACATCGTCCGGGTCAGCGGCTCCACCGAGACCAAGCTCGCCGCCTCCACCACCCACTCCGTCACCCTGACCGGCCTCACCGCCGACACGGCGTACACCTTCGCCGTCTACGCCCGCGACGCCGCCGGGAACCGGTCGGCCCGCTCGGCGACCGTGAACGTCACGACGGACGAGGGCGGCGGCACGCCCGCCGGGAACTGCGCGGTGACCTACCGGGCCACCAACGAGTGGCCGGGCGGCTTCCAGGGCGAGATCGTGGTCCGCAACACCGGCACCACCGCCGTCAGCGGCTGGACCCTGGGCTTCGCCTTCGCCGACGGCCAGACGATCACCAACATGTGGGGCGGGACCGCCACACAGAGCGGGGGTTCGGTGAGCGTGAAGCCCGCCTCCTACACCTCCACCATCCCGGCCGCGGGTTCCGTGACGGTCGGGTTCATCGGGAACAAGGGCGCCACCAACACCGCGCCGACGGCCTTCACGCTCAACGGGGCGGCCTGCGCCAGCAGTTGACCACCCCGGTGAGGTGACCGGTTCTCGCGGGCCGCCGGGTCGTGCCAGGTGACCCTGGCTCGCGAGACGACCGGCGGGGGCCTGCTCGCGGCCCCCGCCGGTCACATCAGCGTCGTACGAGCGTGATCCGGTACGTCCGGGTGCGTGAGCCGTCCTCGCCGGTCACGGTGACGACGGCGGACGTCCGGCCGTCGCGTTCCACGGTGACGGCCGCGTACGGATCGCGCGCCGTGGCCGTGACCTTCGCCCGGGCCGGGTCGTCGGTCGCCACCCGGTAGGTGGTGGTGTCGGGGTCGAAGGACCCGACCGGCCGGCCGGCGACCTCGATCCCGGCGGCGGCCGCGTCCGAGGAGGCACCGGCGCTCTTGGCGTACACCTCGATCTCGCCCAGGGTGATGTAGCCGCCCTGACGCGCGGTCATCACCACGCGCACACCGGTCACCGGGCCCGCGTCGAGCGGGACGTCGATCACCGGGGTGCCCTCGGTGCCGACCGCGACGGGGTCGCCCGCGTCGGTCCACGGACCGTTCTCGGTGGCCCGGACCTGCACCTTCAGGCTCTCCGGGAAGGAGACGTTGGTCCCGTCGCGGTGGAAGTGGGCGACGATCCGGGTGAGGTCACGGGCCTTCGGCAGACCGAAGGTGATGGTGTCGGAGGGGTTCTTGGTGCCCGACCGCCAGTTGGACCAGGCCTTTTCGGCGGTGGTGCCGTTGCGCAGCCGCTCGGCGGAGTAGCCGCTCTCGGTGTAGGTGGCGCCCACGGAGACGGCCGGGTCCGTCGCGATGTTGCTCTGGGTCGCCTCGGTGACCTGGACCCGTACGGTCGCCGCGGCCGTGCTGCCGTCGACGACCTCCGCCCGGCCCCGCAGGGTCACGACCCCCGCCTCGTCGAACGCCCCCTCGGGCGCCGCGTCCCAGCTCACCGGGAGGGTGGTCCGGCCGCCGTGCCGGCCGACGCCGACGACCGTCGCCGGCAGCTCCGGGACGCCGCCCACGTACGTCTTGGCGCGGGC
Organism: Streptomyces caniscabiei; assembly: GCF_014930365.1. GTDB lineage: Bacteria > Actinomycetota > Actinomycetes > Streptomycetales > Streptomycetaceae > Streptomyces > Streptomyces caniscabiei. The sequence goes on from NZ_JABXWI010000013.1 coordinate 205,719, forward strand.
GGGCAGGGTCGAGGCGATGGTGTCGACGGTGACGAGGACCTTCGCGCGGTGCTTGCGGCCGAGGGCGTCGGTCGCCTCACCCGTCACACGGACCGTGCCGGGCTTGCGCCACTTCCTGTCCGACGGCAGCTCCCACTCGACGGGCAGACTGCCGCGCGCGCCGTCCCGGAGGACCGGGGTCACCGTCTCCGGCAGCTTCGGCCGCAGCCCGGGGACGGTGAACGCCTCGGCGCGTTCGATGCGCAGCACGGTCTCGTCGGTCACCGTCCAGCGCTGGTTGGCGGCCGAGGTCGGGGTGTACGTCGACACCTTGGCGCCGTCCGCCGAGGAGCTCCCGGTGACGTCGAGAAGGCGGCCGGTGGCGGCGTTCACGAAGGTCCAACTGCCGTCGCCCGTAGTCGACATGACCCACTGGGCGGCCGCGGGGACCTCCCCGGCGGCCGGGTCCTCCAGGACGGCCTGGTGGTCACGGACGGCGAGCCGCCTGCCCGTGCGGGCGTCGGCGAGGGCGTAGCGCTCGCGGTTGTCGCGGCCCGGGGTCAACTGCTCGACGGACCAGAGCTGCCGGGCGTCGGCGGAGTCGGTCGTGCGGATGACGACGCCGGTGCCGTCCTCCGACGGGGCCAGCGACTTGCCGCTCTGGGCGCCCTGGAGCCGGTACACATGGTCGGACTGGACCAGTGCGGCGTCCTTCGCGACCCCGCTGACGCCGTCGACGAGGAAGGTGGTGACGGACTTGGCCGGCACGTCGAGGGTGGCCGCACGGTCCTTCACCCGGACCGGGGTGCCCTCGACGAGCGCCCCGTCGGCGCTCGTCACGACGGGGGTGACGGTGGCGCGGGAGGAGACCTTGCCGAAGCGCGAGAGATCGAGGGTGACGGAACGCCCGGTCGTGCCGCTGTTGACATGGACGACGGAGGCCGCGCGGCCGGACTTCCTGACGGCGGCGACGCTGGACGGGTCGTCGACCTTCACGAAGTGGTCGCCCGGGCGGATGTGATGCGTGAAGTTGCGGATGGTGTGGAACTTGGAGTTGGCCCGGACCGGGCAGGTCTCCAGGGTGTCCGTGGCCGTGCAGTTGAACGGCACGTGGATGCTGCCCCAGTTCTTGCCGGCGGCGGCCTGCGGGATCGAGTCCTCGACGGGCTGCCAGAACACCCAGGCGGACGGCTCCAGTTCCCGCATGTCGTCGACCATGCGGGTGGCGATCCCGAGGCCGGGCTCCATGCCCGTGAAGTCGGTGCCGGTGCCCCAGGTGCCCTCGACCTCGCTCATCCACAGCTTCTTGTCCGCGCCCTTGGCGATGTCACGGGCGCTGGTGCGCATCCCGGTGCCGTAGGTGTGCACGTTCAGCTGGGGGAGCGCCGCCCGCGCGGAGGCGTCGTACGCGTTCCAGTTCTGGGTGAAGATCGTGGGGTTGGTCTCGTCCATCGCGGAGATCTCGGCGTCGGTCGCCGCTCCCTCCAGCGCCTTGTCGAGCGCGAGGACGACCTTCTGCTGGAGCGCGGGGCCCGCGTGCGCGCCCTCCTGACGGCCGCCGGTGGGCTGGCCGTTCGCGCCGATCTGGGTGCCCCAGTAGTTGGTGTTGGGCTCGTTCAGCGGGGCGATGGTGTCGAAGTCGATGCCGTGCCGCTTCTCCAGTTCCTCGGTGACGCGCACCAGATATCCGGCGAACTCGTCGACGCGGTCGGCGCGGATCTGGTCCGTGTTCGCGTCGAAACCGCCGGAGACATAGCCGCTGACGGTCTGGAACCAGGGTGGCGAGTTGCTGAACGCCTCCCAGGTGTCGACCTTGTCCTTGATCTGGTCCACCCACCAGCGCTGGCCCTGGTCGGCGTCCCAGTTCCAGTGGTCGGGGTCGTTCGGGTCCCACCACTCCATGTCCTGGCGGGTGGTGCCCTCGGGGGCCTTCCAGAAGCCGTCCATCGTCGCGCCGGCCTTCATGTAGTCCTTGCGGACGTCCGGGGCGTTGCCGCCGCCGATGTTGTAGCGGGCGATGGTGAGGCCGAGGCCGTCCTCGCCGAACAGCATGTCGACGAGCCGTCTTCGGATGGGCTCCGGGTACTTCCCCGTGGCGTTGGCGAACCAGACCAGGCTGGTGCCCCAGCCCTCGAACTCCTGCTGCCGGTACGACGGGTCGATCCGCACGGTGACCGCGCCCGGCGCCGCCTGCGCCGCCGTGGCCGACGCGTCCGCGCTCGCCGGGGGCGCGGTCACCAGGCCCGCGCCGAGGACCAGGGGGGCCGTGGCTGCCAGAGCCCGGGCGATGCGATGTCGTGGGGTCACGACACTCCTTCCACAACACAGAGGCGAACGCGATCTCGTTGACATGCCCAAAACACATGCTTAGCATTCAGGAAACTGAAAGCGCTTTCTAGCCCTTGTGTACATGGATTCACGCGAATTCGCAGGCCCCAGGAACATCCCCAGGAACGTCCCCCACTCGTCCCGGGAGGAACCGCATGAGGTCGTCGTCACGCACGCTTTCCGCACTCACGCTCGCCCTGCTGCTCGCGGCGGCCGCGCCCGTCGAGGCCGCGCCGGTCGAGGCGGCACCCGTCAAGACTGGAGCGGCAGCCGACGCGCGGCCGGCCGCGCTCGCGGAGACGTCCCCCACCGGCTTCGCCGCCGTCAACGCGCTCGGACAGAACGGCACCACCGGCGGGGCCGGCGGCCCCACCGTCACCGCCACCACCACCGAGCAGTTCCTCGAGTACATCGACACCACGGGCCCGCTGGTCATCCGGGTCCAGGGCACGATCGACATCACCAGCAAACAAGGCGTACGCCCGAACAAGACCATCATCGGGGTCGGTTCCTCGGCCGTGATCAACGGCGGCGGCCTGGAGTTCTACCGCTCCTTCAACGTCATCGTGCGGAACATCAGGTTCACCAACGCCGAGGACGACGCCATCAGCGTGGGCCGGGAGTCCCACCACATCTGGATCGACCACAACGAGTTCGTCGCCCCGCTCGACGGCGCGGTCGACGTGGTCCGCGCCGCCGAGTACGTCACCGTCTCCTGGAACTGGTTCAACAAGACCGACAAGAGCATGCTGCTCGGGCACTCCGACGGCAACGGCAGCCAGGACACGGGGAAGTTGAAGGTCTCGATCCACCACAACTTCTTCGACGGCTCACGGCAGCGGCACCCCCGGGTCCGGTTCGGCGAGCCGGTCCACGTCTACAACAACTACTACAAGGGCAACGCCATCTACGGCGTCGCCTCGACGATGAACGCGGGCGTCGTCGTCGAGGGCAACCACTTCGAGGGCGTCCCCCACCCCTGCTACTCCGCGAGCGGTTACGACGCCTCGGGACCGGGCCGACTGATCCAGCGGAACAACGTCTTCAACGGCTCCGGCGCGTGCGAGACCAACGGCACGGTCGTCGAACCCCGCACGTACTACGCCTACACGCTGGACCCCGCCGCAGACGTCCCGGCCCTGGTACGGGCCGGGGCAGGCACCGGAAAGCTCGGCGCCTGAACTCCCCACCCCCCCCCACGAAAAACAGGAGAGCCCATGAACGCACCGCGCAGGAAGGTGGTCATGGCCGCCCTCGCGGCCGTACTGCTCGCCGGACCCGGTGTCGCGCAGGCGACCCCGCAGGCCGGACCCGTGCCCGGCGAGCGGGCGGCGGCCGCCACCATCACCTGGACCCTCGTCCGGGCCAGCAACCCGACCCAGGACCAGCAGTCGGCGTACGCCTCCATCACGAACGCCATGAACGCGGCCGTCGCCCGCTACAACAACCTCAGCGACCTCGGCAAGACCATCACCGTCCGCTACGAACCGGGCGTCCCCACCGCCGACGGCAACATCAACGGCACCATCCGCTTCGGCTCCAACCGCAGCTATATGAACGAGCGGACCGCGCTGCACGAGATCGCGCACACCATAGGCGTCGGCACCAGCGCGGGCTGGTCGCGGCTGGGCGGCAGCGGCACCTGGACCGGCTCGGGGGCCACCGCGCTGGTCCGGCAGTACGACGGGTCGAGCGCGAAGATCTCCACCGGGGGCGGCCACTTCTGGCCGTACGGGCTGAACTACGACAACGAGTTCTCCGGCACGGCGGCCGACCGGCACGTGCGGATCGTGTCCGCGATGGTCGCCGACGGGCTGTGAGTCCGCCGGCGGCGACGGTTGCTGCCCGGTGACAAAGGGCACGGCGTCGGCTGCGTTGTTGTGAGCATGGGGCGGTGGGGCCGCGTCCGCGGTCCTACCGTCCCCGCATGAACACGAGTCACAGCGGAGGAAAGACCTCACGACCACTGCGCAGTGCCGCGCTGGCGGTGCTGCTGACCGTCGGGGCGGTCACCGGCGCCGCCCCGGACGCCCGGGGCGAGAGCACGCGCACCGAGACCGCCGTCGCGTCGACGAACCCCGCCGACGGGGTGACCGAGACCCTGGTCCGGGTGCGGGCGCCCCTGCCGACGTCCTTCGGAGCGCGCCCGGCGGCCTGCGACTGGCTGTCCTATCTGCGCTACCGATCCACCGACGGGCCCGCGGCCCCGGCCGACGCGGACCGGATCCTCGTCGCCCAGCCGGGCATCCTGGAAGGCGCCGGCGCCTTCGACAGCGTCGCCCGCAACACCGTCGCCCGCGCCGCCGAACAGGGCCGGCACATCGAGTTCTGGGCCCTGGACCGCCGCTCCAACTGCCTGGAGGACCACACCGGGATCGCCTCCGGCGACCAGCACACCGCCGTCGACTACTACTACCGGGGCAAGCAGGTCGCGGGCCGCACCTTCGGCGGCTACGTCGGCAACGGCGACCTCGGCTGGATGGCGAGGCTCGGCATCGAGCGGACCGTCCGCGACCAGTACGACCTGCTCACCGCCGAGCTGCCCGACCAGCGGGTGCGCAAGGAGAAGGTGCTGTGCGGCGGGCACTCGCTGGGCGGTGTGATCACCGGCTACTTCGCGACCGCCGACTTCGACGGCGACCGGACCACCACGGCCGACGCCGGGCACCGGCAGTGCGCCGGGTACTTCGCCCTCGACACCACCGTCTCCACCTCCCTCGCCGACCTCAGCGGCAGCATCCCGGACGACACCAACCTGCCCGACATCGGCCTCGGCCACGGCGCCGTGCAGGCCGGACTCGACAGCGGAGTCCTCTCCCGCACGCTGTCCGCGCCCGTGCTCCTCAACCCCGAGATGATGACCCTGCTGGGCATCGCCGGCCTGGGCGTGCTGCAGGACCCGGACGGCGAGGCCACCCTGCCCGGGTATCTGCCCCAGAACACCAACATCCAGGTCACCAACCGCTTCCTGTTCTCCGAGGACACCGCCACCTTCCTCTCCGGCTCGCCGGCGGTGAGGGACTTCCGGCTCACCAACGAGGCGATCCTCGGCGCGCTGATGGACGACCACTCCGTACCGCTGGCGTTCCTCCAGACCAGCGTGGGCTTCTTCGACGGCGGCCCGATCGTCGACAAGAACTTCCCCGTCGCCAACGGGAGCACCGCCCAACCGGCGCTGTTCGGCAGCGAGTACAAGGCGATCCCCGACCGGCCGGGCGGCCCGCTCTACACCTGGCGCAACTACGACCGCGTCGGCGACCCCGACGACCCCGGCCACCGCTCGGCCGACGGCACCCCGTTCACCGACGCGGGCAAGGAGGTCACCGACATCCAGGAACTGGCCCGCAGCATGGCCGGGCAACCGCTGGACTTCACCGAGCAGTACTTCCCCACCAAGCTGGTCACCGACCTTCAACTCTCCACGTCACCCCAGGTGAAGCGCCTGGTCGTCCACCCGGACGGGCTCACCGCCAACCCCACGCTCACCGTGCTCGCGGGCGACGGCCTGCTCGCGGGCCGCGTCCCGGCGGACCTGGACCCTGTCGTCGCCGACGGCTACCAGCACCTCGACGTCCTGACCGCCGCGCCCGTCCAGAACAACGGCCGCCCCGAGCCGGTCTCCACGAGCCTGACCGAGTTCGCGCGAAACCCCGAGTAGTACCGCGGCAGCGCCCCGGCTCGACCGGGGGAAACGCCGAACGGTGGAAGTGCAGCGGGCAGGATGCCGTCATGGACGGGTCCTGCCCGTCTGTCTGACGACTGGCTCCGTGACCGTCACCAGCGGTGGCCCCTGACGGCCAACCCCTACCTGCTGGTCAGCCAGCAGACCGTCGCCGACGACCGGCTCCCGCCCGTCTCCACCATGGTCATGAACGACATCTTCCGCCCTCTGCGCCTGAGCCCGTCCAAGCTCCGCCAGGACCGCATCCTGGACGAAGCCCGCCACATCGCCGATCCGGTCCACCTCATGCGCGTCTTCGGCATCGCCGCCGAGACCGCGATGAAATACATCGTCTGGCGAAAGCTATTCGGGCCCCGAGAAATCACTACCGCCCCGTCTGCGAGCCCCCGAAACTGGAGGGGCTGCCAGGCCAGCCGTGGCACCCTGCCGCATGCCGTGAGACTATGGAAATCCGTCTTTAGCAGATGCATCGCGATCATTCCGAAAAGAGCTCGTCGCCGCGCCGTTTACCGGAACAGCTCCGCTCCGAAGGGCGATCGTCATGCCGAACGACTTGGATCCCGAAGCTACGATTCGTGCCCTCGACGGCGTAGGGGTGGACTTCAGTATTCCGAAGTCCGCTCTCACCGACTTCCTGGGCAACGCCGAGTTCACGCCGTATCCGGCACTCTCCGCGGGATTGCTCTCATTGCTCGACGGGCGCATGCTGCAACGCCCGGTCTTCCTCGACGTCATCGTGTTCAACTACGAGCACTCACCGGGCGATCCATCGCCCCGTCGGCTTGAGGACGTCGTTTTCGAGGTCCTCAAGGCAGCGATACTCGAAGGGTTCAACAATCGTTACGCGACGGAGCATACCGATTTCGGGTCGCTGCTGAAGCCACAGGACGTACCGCAACCGCCGCCCTTGCAAACGCTCTCACTCGTCGTCGAAGGCACCGTGAACATTCACGACGGGATCACCTTCGTCGACACGGACAATCCCCGGGTCGAGTCCACGACCAAGCTGATGACAGTGCGCTCGGAGACGGCGAACGCCATGGTGCCGCAGGAACTCATCCGGAAGGAGAAGACCTGGCACTTCACCAACGGAGACGTCCGGCTCTCCGTCGCCAACGGCGAAGCGGACGCGGGATCGATCCCGCGTCCCGTCCGGGCCGGATCCTTGAGCGACAGCGCATACGCCTGGCCCGCCACCCCGGGAACGTTCAGTGGAGACGCCGGTTCCGAAGTCAAGCTGCTGTCCCGCATCCGCGTCGGCTACCACCCGGTCGACATCAAGCTCCTGGTCGAGGCCCCCAAGGGATTCGCTGCCAACCCGGTCAAACAGGCACGCGTCGCGCTCGACCCGGAAGTGCTTCTCGTCCCCGTCGAAGTCGCGCGCTTCTTCTCCGACAGCGTCCCGGTCTCGGAGATCACGGCGGCCGGCCAGATGGCGCTGTGGGACCAGATCCCCGTCATCAGTCCGACTGTCAACGTCCGAAGCGTGGACGGCGGCTCCGGGGAACTGAGGTTCGCGGAACGCGCATGGGACGTCTGGCCCGAGCCCGACGCCGAGGGCCTCTACACTCATCTCGGCTGGGTCTCACCGGACAGTATCTGGGGCAAGGCGAAGATCAGGTTCCGACTGGTCAATTACCTCGACATCAAGACGGACAACCAGCACACCGCCCCGGTGACGGGACAGGGCGCGGACGACAGGCCGCTTCGAGAGAACAATGACACTTTGTCCAGTCACCCGCAGCACATCTCGGACAAGGGTGTGCTCAAAGTCATCTTCATGCATCGCATAGAACACCAGGAATCGGCGCACATCGGCCGCGCCCTCATCGGCAGCCAGTGCGTGGGCATATCCGCTGGAGCGTCGGACAGGTTCGCGACCATCGCCCATGAGATCGGCCACCTGATCACGGGTTCCCAGGCGCACAGCACGGAGCAGGACAACGTCCTGAACGACCCGGGACCGGGGATCCACATCACGAGCGAGCAGATCACGAAGGCAAGGGCCTGGGCACAGAACTTCGCCGACTTCTGGCAGCACTAGCCATACAGCATCTGCTGCGGGCCACAGGGCCCGCGGCAGATGCTGTCAGGTCCCGGAGTGGACCTCGGGTATCCGTTCCAGTTCGATGCCGAAATCCGGCACCACGAGCACGACCAGACCGAATTCCCCACAGACGCCGCAATCGACTATCTCTTCGTGCGGCTCGCCTCCCTCATCTCCCTCGTCCTGCGTAGCACCGGCCGCATGACCACGTGACCGTGCCACGTAGGCGATGAACCCGGCTGACACCGACGGCTGGACTCCCAACCGCGCGCGGGTTCTGGCTCGTTCGCATCGAGGAATCCGCGAACCCGCGCGCTTCCGGCAACGGCGTGATGATCTACTGGCACGTCGAGAAGAAGAACGTCTGCATCTACTCCCAGCTCAAGAGCTGTTCGTCGTCCGAGTTCGCGGCCGTGATTGTTGGCCTGCTGAGGCACTGCACGGACGCCGAAATCGAGTCCAACTACGTCGACACCCACGGCGCGAGCGTGGTCGGGTCGCGTTCACCGAGCTGCTCAACTTCTGCCTGCTGCCCCGGCTGAAGAAGATTGGCAGCATCCGCCTGTACCGGCCGATGCCCCGCCCGGCCGGCCGCGTTCGGCGGTTCGCTGACCCGGCCGATCCGTATGGGAGCTGATCGAGCAGCAGGACGACCAGATGGTCAAGTACGCCACCGCGCTCCGGATGGGGACGGCCGAGGCGGAACAGGTGCTGCGGCGCTTCACCCGTGGCGGCCCCAAGCACCCCACTTACCAGACCCTCGACGAACTGGGCTGCGCCGTGCGCACGATCTTCGCGTGCGACTACTCACCGACCCCAGATGAACGAGGATTCAGGTGACGGGACCATCAGTCCCGAGGGGAAGGGTCGGGTATGGGCCGTGGCGGTGAACGGCCGGGGTGTTAGCTTCCTGCCCATGTTAGAACACCAGGATGAGATCAGGGCGGCCTACGACGGGGTCGTCGAGCTCTATGCGTCGATGTTCACCAGTCGGTTGGAGACGCGGCCGTTCGCGCGGAACATGATCGGCACCTTCGCCGAGCTCGTGCGTGATACGGGGAACCTGCGGGTAGCCGACGTCGGGTGCGGGCCCGGTCATCTGACGGCCATGCTGTACGACTTGGGGTTGGACGCCTTCGGGATCGACTTCTCTCCGGCCATGGTCGATCATGCTCGGCGGGCCCAGCCGACGCTGCGGTTCGACGAAGCGCGTATGGAGGCCCTGCCGGTCGAGGACGGCGCGCTCGGTGGAGTGCTGGCCCACTACTCGATGATCCATACCCCACCCGAAGAACTGCCGGCGCTACTCGCTGAGCAGGTGCGTGTTCTGGCACCGGGGGGTCTGCTCCTGGTGTCCTTCTTCGGAACCGAGGGGCCGGAGCCGGTCCGCTTCGATCACAAGGTGGCGCCCGCCTACAGCTGGCCGGCGGAGCAGTTTGCCGAATTGCTGGCCGCGGCCGGGCTCGTCACGGTGGCTCGGTTGCTCCATGACCCAGCGTCCGAGCGGGGCTTCCTCGACACACACGTGCTGGCCCGCCGCCCGTCTTGAGTTAGCTCGGAACACGCCCCATGTCCTGTCTCGAATGAGTCCGGGAATCGTGCCACGTTGACCTGCGGTGCCCGAACTTGAGTGAGACGGGATTCGTCGGTGTGTCTCACTCGATTGCGGGCACAGAACCGCAGTCGGGACCGTGCTCGCGCGGCCGGGGGCTCAGGCTTCGAGAGCGGCCGGGTCGAAGCCTGCCGTCGTCAGGACATCGGCGGCGACTCCGCGGCCGACCTCGGCGAGGCCGATCAGAAGGTCGTCGCAGTCGATGTGGTCGGAGCCGTTCTGCTTGGAGTGTGCCTCGGCGATGGCGATGGCCTTGCGAGAGTATGGCGTCCAGGCGATGCGCTCGGCCGCCTGGGAGGCGCCCATGCTCAGCCTGGTGCCGACGGATCGGTGGACCGTCTCCGGCAAGATCCCGGCGGCTTGCAGAAGACGGGTGGCGCTGTTGTCCTCCGTGGTCAGTCCCCAGAGCAGGTGCTCGGTGCCGATGTAGTTGTTGCGGTGGTGCACCGCTGCTTGCTTGACGTGGACCATCGCCTGTCGGAGGTCGTCGGTCATCGTGTCGGGGCTGTAGCGCTTGTGCGGCGCATGGAAGCGCTGCTGGACCGCCTGTCGGGTCACGCCCAGGGCGGTGCCGATGTCGGTCCACGAGGAGCCGTGCATCCGGCAGTGCTCGACGTAGTCCTCCACCAGGTCGTCTGCCAGCGCCTGCATCTGGCCTGCGAGTTGAGCGGCGACGGTGAGCAGAGCGAGCCAGTCGGGCTGTTCTTGTCCGCCGGGGCTGCGGTGTGCGGTGTCGCAGCGCCGGTCTACTTCCGCGATGAGATCGTCCAGGTCTGGTAGAGCCATGAGGCAAGTACGTCTTGACAATTCCAAATTGTCAAGACGTACTTGCCTTAGCCTCGAGGTCGTGGCGGCTTGGGCATGCCTTGGCTGGCTCCCGAGGGCGTTGCTGGGCTGCCCATGGGGTCGCCCTCTCGGCCACTTTGCACCGTGGGCCAGAGATGGGACACCGCTGTCGGTGAGGAAGGCCCAGGAGGAACTCGTTCCTCCTGGGCCTTCACTCCGGCTGCCGGCTGTGGCGGGTGCCTCAGACCTTGGTCGCGGCGAAGGTCGCCGCCGCGTCGGCGTTGGCGGTGTAGCCGAGGTGGGCTCCCACGTCGCCGCCGCCGTTCTCGCAGACCGGGTCGCCGGACGCGCAGAAGTCGATCGTGCGGCTCTGGTAGGTGCCGGTGACGCTCTTGCCGATGGCCCGGATCGGGTTGCCGAACAGCAGCACCGCGGAGACCCGCGGTTCCAGCGCGGCGGGGATCGTGGCCACGATGGGGCTGCCGACCACCGCGCCCGCGCTGCTGATGCCGATGGAGTTGTCGACGACGTTCGCGCCCTGCGAATAACCGACCAGGACGAAACGCTGGTTCGGACAGGAGGCCGCCTGGCTCCTGACGTGGTTCACCAGATCCGCGTTGCCCTGCGCGGCCGAGGTGGGGGAAAGGTCCGCAGGGTAGTTCACCTTGTAGCTGGACAGCGTTTTTCCGGTGATTTTCCTCTGCAGCGCGGAATACACGGGGTCGCCGACGATGAAGCCGAGCGTGCCGGGCTCGAATGTGCCGCGAGCGGCGACGACGTCGATGTCCGTGCAGGCCGCGGCCGTGGCGGCGGGAGCCGAGACGGTGACCAGTCCGGCCCCGCCGACCAGCGAGAGCGCGGCGAGACACAAGCGGATACGCATGGGGATCCTTTGAGGGTGGGGCGCGTGGAGCGCCTGCGGAAAGGACGTCCCGAAGCTATTCGCTGTGTCAGGCCGAGTGTTATGGACGGGAATTCAAGAATCGCTTCTCTTTTTGCGCGGAGGTGAGTCCGGATCGATTTCCCTACGCGGTGAACGAGTCGTCGTCCCGCAGCGCCTCCGCGCGCAGCGCGAGAATCAGGTCCAGCCGGGTACCGGGGTCGTGCAGGGCGTCGCCGAAGAGCTTCTCCAGCTGCCGCAGGCGGTAGCGGACCGTCTGCGGGTGGATGTGGAGGCGGGCGGCGACGTCGGGCACGTTGCTGCCGCCGAGCAGCCACACCAGCAGGGTCTCGGCGAGCCGCCCGCGCGGCCCCTCGGCGACCGAGTCCAGCGGGGCCAGCACCTGGGACCGGAGCTGTTCGAGCATCGGTTCGTCGCTGTGCAGCAGCAGCGTCGACAGATGGTCCGCGCAGCGCACCACGCCCTGCCGGGGCAGGATGCCGCGCCCCATCAACCCGAGCGCCCGGGTCGCCCAGTGCAGCGAACGGGCGGCCTCCGTGAGCGGAACCGACGGCCCGATCGCGGCCGGACGCCCCCGCAGTGCGAGCGTGAACGCCCGGCCGCCGAAGCCGCCCGAGCCGTCCGGGTCGGGCACGAGCATCCGTGGTGGCCGGGACTCCATGTCCACCAGCGCCCCCGCGGCGGCCAACGGCCGCTCCTCCCGCCGGTCGGGCGAGGACGCGAGGACGACGACCGCGACGTGCGTCGGCACCGACCACCGGGCGCCGTGCGCCAGGTCGCGCACCGCCTCCGGCAACACCGGCCTGTCGCCCAGCAACAGGGCGAGCAGCCGCCCCCGGCGCCGTTCCAGCTCGTCCGTGCTGCGCAGCTGCCCCTCCGCGTACCCCGCCGCCGCGGCCTCGGCCACCTCGTGCACCGTCCGGAACGCCAGTTCACCCAGCCTGGCCATGACCGAGGAGTCCAACCCGAGTTCCTCCGTCGTGCGGCCCAGCAGCCGCCAGGCGTGCAGCCCTCCGACCCGCAGCGCGGACTGCAGTGTCTCGAGGCTGTGGCCCTCCAGCGCCTCGCCACGCCCCAGTTCGTGATAGATCGCGGTGATCGAGTCTCCCCGGCCGCGCGGATCGGCGATGTGGTCGACGAACAGGGTGAGCGCCTGCACGACCCCCGATCTGAGCAGTGCCCGGCTCGCTCCGTCGAGTGACCGGGAGGCGTACTCCGGGACCTGTCTGCACACCTCCTCCTCCACCTGGTCGGCGACGTCCTTCAGGTGTTCGCGCAGCAGTTTGACCAGTTCGGGCGGCACCGGGGCGGCGCCGGGACCCTTCGGTACGCCGTACGGCGGGACGGGGGCAGCCACGGCGGACCCTCCTTTCACCCGGAAGCGGCTCACCCGCGGGCTGACGCCCGTGGGGCGAGGGACAAGTCCAGGGTTCGACGGACGTCCCTTGCGCTCCGTTCCGTGCCCCGACGGCACCGGCCTCACGCCGGCACCCCCAGCGCACCGGCGAGCATCGGCCACGACGACGCGAACTCCCGCTTCCAGTACGCCCAGCTGTGCCCCCCGCCCGCGTAGAAGTGGGTCGTCACCGGGATCCGCAGCAGCGCCAGCGCGTCCGTGAACGCGTGCGCGGACGGCCACAGCGCGCTCTCCAGCGCCTCGGGAAGCCAGTCGCCGACGCCACCGATCACACCGCTGCCGCTCGACACGTACAGGGCGGTGCCGCGCAGCCCCGCCGCACGGGAACGCGGGTTGAAGTCCCGCCAGGTGAGCACGTTGAGGACGGGGTTGCCCCACAGCGACAGCGGCGCCAGGTTCTCGCGGGCCACGATGGCGTCCAGCAGGGGCGGCACACCGGGGGCCGTGGTGTCGAGGATGCCGCTGTACGAGGCCGCCGCGGCGAAGGTCCCGGGATGCCGTGCCGCGTGCGCCATGGCCCCGTAGCCGCCCGTCGAGACACCGGCCACCGCCCGGACACCGGACGCCCGGTACTGCCGGGCCAGCAGCGCCGGGACCTCCTCGACCTGGAACGTCTCGTAGTCCGGGCCGCTGCGCCAGGCGCTGGGGATGCCGGTCGGCCCCGCGTCCGGCATCGCCACGATCAGCTCCCGGCCCGCCGTGAACGCCTCGATGTCCGTCTCCCGCGTCCATGACGTGTGGTCGTCGTGCGCGCCGTGGAGGAGGTACAGCACGGGATACGTCCGGGTCGGCTGCGTGTCGAAGGAGGAGGGGAGGATCAGCCGCACCGGGGCGCTGCGGCCCAGGGCGGCGGAGGGGAGGGAGACGTCGAGGGTCCGGGGGCCGAGGCGGGTGACGGTGCCGGTGCGCGGGGTCGGTGCGGGCCGGGAGCGGGGGGCGGTCGCTCCGGCGGTCCGGGCGGTCGCGGCGCCGAAGAGGGCGGCCATGCCCGTCACGGCGGCCGCTCTGGTGACGGCGCGACGGGACATCGCGGTGGTGCGGTCGGTGGAGTCGGACATGGCGGCTCTCCTCGGCTCGGGTTCAACGGTGGTCCTCGGCGAGCCGCCGCCGCAGATGGGCGGCGATCTCGTCGACGTGCGGGGGGTCGAGCAGCGACAGATGGTGGCCCGTGACCCGGACGACGGTCAGCCGCGGGCACACCTCGTCCCAGCCGAGCGCCTCGTCGTCCCGCTCGTACGCCGGGTCGCGCACGGTGTGCGGGGCGGGCTCGGAGGCCCGGTACAGCACCACCCGCGCGTCGTGGCGGCCTGGCCGGTGGGCCTCGCCGATCCGCAGGTCCACATAGGAGGACCGCTGGTGATCGAGAGCCGCGCGGGGCACGTCGACGGCCGCGCGCAGTGCCTCCAGCACGGTGTCGATCCGCTCGCCGTCGTCCAGCGTCGCGGCCAACTCGTCGTACGGCAGGTCCAGTTCGACGCCGTACGTGTCGGCGACGTGGCGGGCGAAGCCGGTGAGGTGGGCGCGGATGCGTTCGGCCGGGGTCTCCTCGGCGCGGGGGAGCGGGCGTACGGAATCGATGAGCACCACCAGCCGTACGTCCCGCCCGGCGGCCGTGAGCTGCCGGGCCGCCTCCTGCGCGACGAAGCCGCCGAACGACCAACCGCCCAGCAGGCAGGGCCCGTCGGGGTGCACCGCGGCCACGGCCTCGACGTACCGCCGGGCCTTCTCCACGACCGTACGGGCCTCGTCGACCCGCTCCATCCCGTACACGGGCCGCTCCCCACCGAGCCGCTCGACGAGCCCCCGATAGACATCGGTGGTCCCACCGGCGGCGTGCACGAGGAAGAGCGGGGGGAGGGGGCCGGAGGGGTGGAGGGGGCGCAGGAGGGGATGGGGGAGCGGGTGGGGGAGGGGACTTGAGCGGCGGACGGGAAGAGCAGGGGAGCGCTTGGCGGCCACGGCGGAGGGCGGGGTGCGGCGGGTGGCGTCGGCCGGCGCCGGGGGTGCGGTCGGCCGAGGCCGTGCGGCGTCGACCGACAGGACGCCGGTCGACGAGGACGCCCCGCCGTCACCGGCCGACGCCATCTCGGCCGGTATCGCTCGCACCGACGTCGCCTCAGCCCGTGTCGCCCGCACCGACGTCGCCTCGGTCGGTGGTGCTTCAGCCGACTCCCCTTCGGCCGGCCCCCCTTCGGGCGGCTCTTCCGCGAGCGGGATCGTCTCGTCCGGGCCCCCTCTTCTCGGTAGTGCTCGTTGGATGCGGGATGCCGTTTCCTCGATCGTGGTTGCGTTCAGGAGGTCGCGGAGGGGGAGTTCGATCGCGAGGTCGCGTTCCAGGGCGGTGCGGATGCGGACGGCCATCAGGGAGTCGAGGCCGAGGTCGGCGTAGGCCGTGGCGGGGGTGATGCGGGTCGCCGGGTGACCGGTGACGGCCGCGATGTGGTGGCAGAGGCGAGCGGTGACGGAGGTGTGTCGGTCGGGGCTGCCTGCCGTGGCGACGCCGAGGTCGTCGGTCGGGCCGGGAGCCGCGTTCCGGAGGTGGCGGCCGGGCACCCCACGGCTCTCCACCGTCACACGGACCCCACCGACGTCGTGGCCCCCCTCGCCCCCCTCGGCCCCCGCAGCCCCCAGGCCCTCCGTGACTGCCCGGCCCGCCCGGCCGTCCGTCCACCAGTGCCGCACATGCCGCCAGCGCGGTGCCGGCAGGTCGATGACGCGGCCCGGTGGCGGTGGCAGCGGTGATCCGGCCGTGTGGAGGGTGCCCAGCCGGGTCAGGAAGTCGGCGGAGGTGTCGGCGTCCCGGTGGAGCGTGCCGAGGGCGAGGGCACCGGGCGCGTTGTCCATGATCGCCCGGGCCAGGACGGGGTGGGGGGAGAGCTCGACGAACGCGGTGTGGCCGTCGGCCGCTGCCGCGGCGACCGCCCGGTCGAGACGCACGGGCCGACGCAGGTTGGCCGCCCAGTGCGCCGCGTCGAACACGCAGTCGCCGCGTGGGTCGTCCAGCACGGTGGAGTAGACCGGGACTCGGGGGCGCCCGCCCCGGATGTCGGCCAGTTCCGCCGTCAGCTCCGGCAGCAACGGGTCCACCTGGGCCGAGTGCCCCGCCCCGACGACCCGCATCGCGCGCGCCGCCCGCCCCTCCTTCTCCAGCCGCTCCACCAACAGGGCCACCGACTCCCCGTCCCCGGTCACCACCTTCTGGCAGGGCGAGGAGTGCACGGCGACCTGCACCCCGGGGAAGTCCCGCGCCAGCAGCGGGAGTTCCCCGTCGTCGAGGTCCACCACCGCCATCGCCCCGCCCCGCAGCCCGCTGAGCAGCCGCGCCCGTACGGCCACCACCCGGGCCGCCTCCTCCACCTCCAGCGCGCCCGCGCACACCGCCGCGGCCACCTCGCCCAGGGAGTGCCCGATGACGGCGACGGGTTCGACACCGTGGGCGCGCCACAGCTCCGCGAGTGCCAACTGCATGCCGAGGAGGACCGGTTGGGCCACCTCGAGTCGGTCGAGGCCGCCGCCGGAGGCCAGGTGCTCGTAGAGGGAGAGGCCGCACGCGGGGGCGAGCTGCCCGTCCAGTTTCTCCACGGCCGCGGCGAAGGCGGGCTCCTCGGCGAGGAGCCGGCGCCCCATGCCGGTCCACTGGCTGCCGTACCCGGAGAACACCCACACCGGCCCGCGTCCGACGACGTCCCGGTCGCCCGTCATCACCCGCGCGTGGGGCCGCCCCGTCGCCAACGCCCGCATTCCGTCGGCCAGTTCGGCACGGTCCGAGGCGACGACCGCTGCCCGCACCGGCCCCCGCCCCGTCCGCCCGGCGAGCGTGCGCGCCACGTCGGCGGGGTGCGCGGCGCCGCCCTCGGGCGTGGCCAGCCAGTCGGCGAGCCGGGCGGCGGTGTCGCGGACCCGGCCGGCGTCCATGTCGGAGAGGAGGTGGAGGCGGGCCGGGGGTTCCTCGGCCGGGGGCGGCAGCAGGGCGCCCGGCCGCCATTCCTCCAGTACGGCGTGGGCGTTGGTGCCGCCGAACCCGAACCCGGAGACCCCGGCGGTGGCCGTGCCGCCGTACCGGGGCCACGGCTCGGCCTCGCTCACGACCCGCAGCCGTGCGTCGGCGTCCAGCGCGCTGCCCTCGGCGCAGTGCAGCGAGGGCGGGATCAGGTCGTGGTGCAGCGCGAGCACCGTCTTCACCAGCCCGGCGATGCCCGCGGCGGACTCCAGGTGGCCCAGGTTGCCCTTCACCGAGCCGAGGAGCAGGGGCTGGTCGGGGTCGCGGCCCGCCCCGAGGACGGCGCCGAGCGCGCCCGCCTCGATGGGGTCGCCGAGCGGGGTGCCGGTGCCGTGCGCCTCGACGTGGTCGATGTGCGCGGGGGAGAGCCCGGCCTGTGCGTAGGCCGTGCGCAACAGGGCCTGCTGGGCCGCCGGGTTGGGGGCCAGGAGGCCGTTGGAGCGGCCGTCGGAGTTCACGGCGGTGGCCCGGACGACGGCGAGGATCCGGTCGCCGTCGCGTTCGGCGTCGGACAGGCGTTTCAGCAGGACCGCCGCGCAGCCCTCGCCCCGGCCGATGCCGTCGGCCGCCTGGGAGAACGGCTTGCACCGGCCGTCCGGCGCGAGGGCGCCCGCCCGCCGGAACGCGACGGTGACGGCCGGGGAGAGCAGCAGGTTCACCCCGGCGGCGATCGCGAGATCGCTCTCGCCGGTGCGCAGACTGACGCACGCCTGGTGCACGGCCACCAGCGACGACGAACACGCGGTGTCGACGGCCATGCTCGGCCCGCGGGTGTCCAGGACGTAGGCCAGCCGGCCCGCCGCCACGCTCAGTGCCCCGCCGGCCGGCGCCCAGGGGTCGACGGCAGCCGGGTCGGCGCCGGTGAGCTGCCCGTACTCGGGCGCGGAGACACCGACGAAGACACCGGTGGCGCTGCCCGCGAGGGAGCCCGCCGGGACGGCGGCGTGGTCGAGGGTCTCCCGCACGACCTCCAGGAGGATCCGCTGCTGCGGGTCCATCACCGCGGCCTCGCGCGGGGTGACGCGGAAGAAGTCGGCGTCGAACCCCGCGACGTCGTCCAGATAACCGCCGTACGGGAGCGCGTCGGCCGGCGGGTACGGCGTGAAGTCCCGCCACCGGTCCTCCGGGACGCGCCGGATCGCGTCGACACCGTCGAGGAGCGCCCGCCAGTACTCCGCCGGGCCGTGCACCCCGCCCGGCAGCCGGCACCCGACCCCGACGACCGCGACGGGCTCACCGGGCGCGGTCGGCTCCCGCGAGGGGGCGGCGACCGGAGCGAGGTCCGCCGCCGCGTCGCACAGCCGTGCCACCAGCGCGTCCCCGGTGGACGCCTCCCACACCAGCGTCGCCGGCAGCTCCCTGCCCGTCGCCCGGGACAGCTCCCCGGCCAGCACGACCGCGTCCCGCGAGGACATCCCGAGGTCGGCGAACGGCCGGTCCATCGGCACGTCCTCGGCGGCCCCGCCGCTCCAGGCGGCCACCTGGGCCGCGATCAGCCGCCGCACCGCGTCTTCCCGCCCGCCGGCGAACAGCCGCCGCGAACCGCCCGCGCCGTCCTCCCCGCTCCCGCTCCCGCTCTCGCCCACGACCCTCATCCCGCGACCCCCACCGCATAGGCACCCGACAGATAGCGCTCGCGGGTCGCGGCCCGTGAGACCTTCCCGCTGGAGGTCCGGGGCACCGCGCCCGGCGGGACGAGGACGACGTCGGCGAGCCGCAGCCCGTGCCGGGCGGAGACGGCCGCGCGGACGGTCCGCACGAGGTCGGGCACGTCGATGTCGGCGAGCGGCACGGTCCGCGCGTGCTCCGCGACGACGACCACCCGCTCCCCGGTGCCGCCCGGCACACCGAACGCGGCGAGCCGGTCGCGTCGCACGGCCGGATGCGCCTCCTGGGCCGTGGCCTCCACGTCCTGCGGGTAGTGGTTGCGCCCGTCGACGACGATGAGGTCCTTCAGCCGCCCGGTGACGAGGAGTTGCCCGTCCAGGACCGTGCCCAGGTCGCCGGTCCGCAGCCATTCGCCCGGACCGGACGCGGCCTCGGCGAGCCGGGCGCCGAAGACGCGCCGGGTCTGCCGGTCCTGGTTCCGGTAGCCCCGGCCGACGTTGGGGCCCTGCACCCAGATCTCGCCGACCTCGCCCTCGGCCAGCGCGACCCGGGACACCGGGTCGGCGATCCGCACCCGCTGGCCCGCCGGTGTGCCGCAGCCGGCCAGCAGCACGGCCCTCGGGTCCTCGGGGCGCGCGGACAGGGCCTTGCCGGAGGCCAGGGCGTCCCGGTCGAGGGCGAATCCGCGCAGCGCCTCGCCGGGCCGGGCGGCGCTGACGAAGACGGTCGCCTCGGCCAGGCCGTACGACGGGCAGTGCGTCTCCGGGGCGAGGCCCTGGGCGGCGAACGCGGCGTGGAAACGGTCGGCCGTACCGGGACGGACCGGCTCGCTCCCGTTGATCAGCGCCATGACCCCGTCCAGCCGCAGCCCAGCCTTCTGCGCCTCGGTGACCGCCGAAGCGCAGTAGTCGTAGGCGAAGTTGGGCGCCGCGCTCAACGCGCGCGGGTGGGCGGCCAGCAGCCGCAGCCAGCGCACGGGCTCGTGCAGGAACGCCACCGGGTCCATGAGGACCGACAACAGCCCCCGTACCACCGGCGCCGCGACACTGAGCACGAGGCCCATGTCGTGGTAGAGCGGCAGCCAGCCCACACAGGTCGCCGGGTGCGTGTCGGCACCGTAGGCCGACAGCGCCTGGCGGGCGTTGGCGACGACGTTGGCATGGGTGATCTCGACTCCCGCCGGGGTGCGCGTCGAACCGGAGGTGTACTGGAGATAGGCGACGGCGGTGGGATCGGGCGTGCTGGGCGGCCGGTCGCCGTCGGCGGCGGAGTCCGGGACGCGGTCCACGGCGACGACCGGCACCGCCTGCCCCTCGCACAACTCGGCCACATCGTCCAGGACTTGGGACGTCGTGACGACGACCGCGGGGGACGCGTCGGCCAGCACGGCCGTGAGCCGGTCGCCCTGCCCGGGCAGACCGGGCGGATACAGCGGTACGGCGACCAGTCCGGCGGCGAGTGCTCCGAGGAAGGCGGTGACGTACTCCGTCCCCTGCGGGCACAGGACGGCGACCCGTTCCCCGGGCTCGGCCTCCGCCGCGAGCCGGGCGGCCACGGCCCGCACGCGTAGGTCCAGCCGGCGCCAGGTGAGCGTGCGATGGACGCCCCGCGACTGCGGCGCGGGATGGTCGACGAAGGTGAACGCCCGGCGGTCGGGGGTGGTCTCGGCCCAGTGCCGCACATACTCCGGCAGACTCCGGACGGCGGGCGCGAGCGGGGGGCGGCGGCTGTCCATCGGGCATGGCTCCTCACGTCGCGGGACGGCTTGCGGTCAAGGGGGGCACAGCGGTCGCACCGGTCACATGGGGACGGCGGTCACAGCGGAGACGGCGCGGACGGCGGTCGCGGCGGCGCGCTCAGAGCGGGATGTTGCCGTGGCGCCGTTCCGGCATCGGGGCGCGCTTGCCGCGCAGGGCGCGCAGGGCGCGGCAGATGTGGGCGCGGGTGTCGCGCGGGGCGATGACGGCGTCGACGTAGCCGCGCTCGGCGGCGAGGTACGGGGTCCCGTACGTGCTCTCGTACGAGGTGACCAGGCGGGCCCGCAGCGCCTCGGGGTCGGCCGCGGCGGCGAGTTCGCGGCGGTGCAGGACCCCCACCGCGCCCTCCGCGCCCATGACGGCGATCCGGGCGGTGGGCCAGGCGAGGTTGATGTCGGCGCCGAGGTGCTTGGAGCCCATCACCGCGTACCCGCCGCCGTACGCCTTGCGCACCACCACCGTCACCTTGGGGACGGTGGCCTCGGCGTACGCGTAGAGCAGTTTGGCGCCGCGCCGGATGATGCCGGCCTGCTCCTGGCGGACACCGGAGAGATAGCCGGGGACGTCGGCGAAGGTCAGCAGGGGGATGCCGAACGCGTCGCAGAACCGTACGAACCGCGCGGCCTTCTCGGAGGCGTCGATGTCGAGGACCCCGGCCGAGCACAGCGGCTGGTTGGCGACCACCCCGACCGGCGTACCCTCCACGAGAGCCAGCGCGCAGATGATGTTCGGCGCGAACAGCTCCTGGATCTCCAGGAGTTCACCGTCGTCGACGACCGCGCGCAGCACGTTCCGCATGTCGTAGGCCTGACTGAGCCGGTCCGGCACCACCGTGTCCAGGCACGGCGTGGCGGGCGCGGCCCCCGGCGCGTACTGCGGGGGCCGCTCCAGGTTGTTGGCGGGCAGGTACGACAGCAGGTCGCGCACGGTGTCGAGGGCGTCGACCTCGTCGGCGGCGAGGAAGTGGGCGTTGCCGTTGACGGTGTTGCTGGTGCGGGCGCCGCCCAGCTCCTCGGCGCTGGTGCGTTCGCCGGTGACCGTCTCGATGACGTCGGGCCCGGTGACGAACATGTGCGAGGCGCCGTCCACCATCACGGTGAAGTCGGTGATGGCGGGCGAGTAGGCGGCGCCGCCCGCGCAGGGGCCCAGCACGACCGAGATCTGCGGGATCACCCCGGACGCCTGGACGTTGCGGCGCACCAGTTCGGCGTAGAGGGCGAGGGAGGTGACGCCCTCCTGGATGCGCGCGCCGCCGCCGTCGTTCAGCCCGATGACGGGACAGCCGGTCTTCAGCGCGAGGTCCATCAGCGCGAGGGTCTTCTCCCCGAAGGCCTCGCCCATGCTGCCGCCGTACACGGTGGCGTCCTGGGCGAAGACACAGACCTGACGGCCGTCGATCGTGCCGTGCCCGGTGACCACGCCGTCGCCGTACGGGCGCCGGGCGCCGTCCCCGGTGGGCCGGGCGCGCACGAACAGGCCCGTCTCCGTGAACGAGCCCGCGTCCAGCAGTAGATCGATGCGTTCGCGGGCCCCGTACTCCCCGCGTCTCCTGGGGCCGCCCGGCGCGACCGCCCGCGTGCGGCGGCCCTCCAGCTCGGCGATGCGGTCGGCGGTCCGGTCGGGGATCCGGTCGTGGGTCGGTTCCGGAACCCGCTCGGGCACGCGGCCGGGCGTGCGCTCCGCCACCTGCCCCGCCCGGGATGTCGTCACCTCTAGCGTCACAGCCACCTCCGAAGTGGCTTTCGAATATGGCAGCGCGGGAGGGCCGGACCGGGTCGATCGCCGTTCTGTGTGCGGGAGATGAGTCCTGCGGGGCCCGGGTTCGTCCGTGGGTGACAAGGGCCCGGGCGCGACCAGGGTGTTCCGGACGAATGGCCGTAACCACCCTTCACTTGAGGATTCAACGATGCCAGGATCTCTCGCCCCCGAGCGCGCCCCACCGTTCTCGAAAGGCATCGACATGCGCAGTCGGCTCACCCTCCTCGCCGCCGCCACCGCCCTCCTGACCGCGGCCCCCGCACCGGCGTACGCCAGTGTCCAGCCCGGCGTCACCTACTCCGGCGAAGGCACCTTCTACGGCGCGACCGGCGTCGGGAACTGCCTCTACGACGCCACGAGCGACATCGCCATAGCGGCCCTCAACCACACCGACTACGACAACGCCCGTATGTGCGGCGCCTTCATCCGGGTCAAGGGCCCGCGCGGCGAGCTGACGGTGAGGATCGTCGACCGCTGTCCGGAGTGCCGCCCCGGCGACGTCGACCTCGGACAGCAGGCCTTCGCCCGGATCGCCGACCCCGTGGCCGGCCGGGTGCCCATCACCTGGACGCTGGTGAGCCCGGACCTCGCCGGACCCGTCTCCTACCGTTACAAGGAAGGCTCCACCCAGTGGTGGTGCGGCATCCAGGTCCGCAACCACCGCAACCCCGTCGCCACCCTGGAGGTCCGCACCGGCACCACCTGGCGGCAACTCCCGCGCCAGGAGTACAACTACTTCGTCTCGGCGGACGGCGCGGGCTGCGGCTCCGACATCCGCGTCAAGGACATCCACGGCCAGACCCTCACCGACACCGGCATCGCCCTCACCCCGAACGTCGACCAGCCGGGCCGCGCCCAGTTCACCAAGCGCTGACCCGTGGGAAGGGTGTGGGCATGGACATCGACGCACTGCGCCGGGACACCCCCGGCACCGCCCACCGCATCCATCTCAACAACGCCGGAGCCGCCCTGCTCTCCCGGCCCACCCTGGACACGGTCGTCGCCCACCTCGAACTGGAAGCCACCATCGGCGGCTACGAGGCGGCGCGGCAGGAGCAGCACCGCATCGACGCCACCTACACCGACCTCGCCCGGCTGATCGGCGGCCGCCCCGACGAGATCGCCCTGTTCGACAACTCCACCCATGCCTGGAGCGCCGCGTTCTACGCGCTCACCTTCAAGCCGGGCGACCGCATCCTCACCGGCCGCGCCGAGTACGGCAGCAATGTGCTCGCCTACCTCCAGGTCGCCCGGCGCACCGGCGCGGAGATCGTCGTCGTCCCCGACGACCCGTCCGGCCAGCTCGACACCGCCGCCCTCGCCGACCTGATCGACGAACGCACCCGGCTGGTCGGCATCAGCCATGTCCCCACCAGCGGCGGCCTGATCAACCCGGCGGCCGAGATCGGCCGGATCACCCGCGCCGCCGGTGTCCCGTTCCTCCTCGACGCCACCCAGTCCGTCGGCCAGTTCCCGGTGGACGTCGAGACCATCGGTTGCGACATGCTCTCCGCCACCGGCCGCAAGTTCCTGCGCGGCCCGCGCGGCACGGGCTTCCTCTGGGTGCGCTCCGAGGCGCTCGCGTACCTCGACCCGTACGTCACCGAGATCCATTCCGCCGCCTGGGACGGCGGACGCGGCTTCACCTGGCGGCCCGGCGCCACCCGCTTCGAGACCTGGGAGGTCGGCTACGCGGGCGTCCTCGGCCTCGACGCGGCCGTGCGCCAGGCCCTCGACCTGGGCCTGGACCGCATCGGAGAACGGGCCTTCGCCCTGGGCGCGTACCTGCGCGACCGGCTCGACGCCCTGCCCGGCGTCACCACCCACGACCTCGGCGCGCACCGCTGCGCCATCGTGACCGCGAAGGTCGACGGCCTGGCCGCGACCGAGGTCGCCGACGGCCTCGCCCGGCAGGGGATCAACGTCACCACCACCGTCCCGGAACACACCCAGTTCGACACCGAACACCGGGGCGTCCACCCCCTGGTCCGGCTCTCGCCGCACTACTACAACACCGAAGCCGAACTCGACCGCGCCGTCGAGGTCATGGCCGACCTCGCCCGCACCGCGCGCTGACACCCGCCCGGCGACCGACCGTCACCCGCGCGGCTCCGCGAGGAACTCCCGGGCACCACGCAGCCGGGTGCGCAGGTCCCGCCGGGTGACGCGGCTGTCCAGCCGGACGTCGAGGGCTCCTCGCCGGGCGCCGTCGGCCTGGCGTCCGGCGGGCAGCCGCTTCGGATCGAGGCCGTCGCGGCGGGCGACGAGGACGCCCAGCTCGTGCCGGGTGAGGGCGTCCGCCCCCGCGACGTGCCGTACACCGGCCGCCGTCGACACGGCCAGTTCCAGCAGCGCGGCGGCCAGGTCGCCCACCTGCACCGGACAGCGCACCACATCGGTGAACAGCACACCGTCGCGGTCGCCGGACACCAGGTCGTGCACATGGCGTTCGTGCTCGGACAGGGCGTGTCCGTCCCCGATGATCAGCGAGGTCCGCACCACGACGGCGTCCGGCGCCAGCAGCCGGACGCCGGTCTCCGCCGCCGCCTTCGCGGCACCGTAGGGCGTGACGGGATCCGGGAGGCGGGTCTCGTCGTAGGGGCCGCCGTCGCCCGAGAACACGGCGTCGCTCGACACATGGACCAGCCGGCAGCCGCGCCGGGCCGCGGCCCGTGCCACCCGGACCCCGCCGTCGGCGGTGACCGCCCAGTCCGCGCCGCCGCTGGACGCGTTGACGACGACCGAGGGGGCCACCCGCGCCAGCACCTCCGTCAGCCGCTCGGGATCGCGCAGGTCGAGAGTGTGCCAGGAGACGTCCGCCGGCCCGCCCCGAAGCGTGTCCGGCGGGGCGGTGGTACGGGTCGCGGACGTCTCGTGGCCCGCCGCCACGGCCTGGCGCGCCAGCTCGCCGCCCAGGAAACCGCTGCCGCCGATGATCAGAAGCCTCATGACGGGCAACGGTATGCCGATGGCGCTCTCGGCGGCGGTGTGGTCCGCCGACTTCCGGTCCGCGACCCGTCACCGTGGTGCGGACGGCAGGACAGTGCGCTTCGGGGTACCGGACGGCGGTTCCTCGATGACGCTTCCGCCGTGTGCCATGTCCGTCGCTCCTTGCCTGCGGCGTACGTTCCGGCCCGGACCTCTGTGGGGGTCAGTAATGCGTCGTATGGACGTCCGGTGAGTCAGTCCGGCGCGCAGGTGTGGCCCAGGACACGGCCCTTCCGTGGCCTGCGCCATTTCGAGGCGGGTGCCGCACGACTACGTTGTGCCACGCGTTCCCCAGTACCCACACGGATGGTCCAGCGTGCTCGCAGATCTCTCCCCGCTCATAGCGGCTACCACCCAGTGGCTGACGCGCGCCTACCCGGCGGGCGGCGGCGCGCTGGACGGCGCCCTCAGCGAGGCGCAGGCCCGGCAGGCCGTCACCGTGGCCGCCTGGCTCCGTTATCCGACTCCGATGGACGCCGCCCTCGTCGGCATGGCCGGCCCCGGTGGCTCCGCCCGCCTCGACTGGATCACCGGCCACGACGAGCCCCCGACCCCCGACGAGTACGCCTGGCGGACCTGGGTCGACGAGGTCGTGGCCAGCTGGGCGGCCTGCCTCCTGGCCGACGCCGACCTGGCCCGCGCCGCCGTGGTCGCCCTCGACGACTCCCCGCACACCGCAGGTCCGGCCACCGCCTTCCGGCGCCTGCTCACCCCGGACGAACTCGACCGGCGGGCCGCCGCACTCCTGCGCCACCCCGACCTCCTCGCGCCCGTCGCGACCCTGCACCACACCGGCCTGCTCGACACGCTGCGGCCGGGCCGGCCCCTGCCGGCCTGAGCCCGGCCGCATCGGACGGGGGCCCGCCCGCATCGGACGGGGGCCCGCCCGCATCGGACGGGGGGTCCGTCCGCATCCGAGAGGGCCGGGCTACCAGCGCAGCGGCAGCCCCGCCAGGTGGGTGTCGAGCAGCCCGGAGATGATCCGGTGGTCTTGGAGCGAGGGATGCCAGTCGCAGCCCAGGAAGTCGAGGCCGGGGTCGTCGTAGTACCAGTGGCTCACCCGGCCGTCGCCCCGCCGGACCCGCTCCTCGACGATCCGCCGGGTGGCCTCCGCCAGCGCCGTGGTGTTCCAGAGGTGGGCGGCGGCCACCACCAGGAACGTCCCCCGGCCGTACCGGGCGCGCAGCTTGTCGAGGAAGCCGTGGTAGGCGCTCTCGTAGTCGGCGACCAGTTCGGCCGTCGTGCCCCAGCGCTCACCGGGGTTCAGGGGCGTCGAGAAGTCGTTGATGCCGAGCCCGACCACCACGACCTGAGGACACCAGCTGCGCGGCTTGAGCCAGACGTCGCCCTCGACATTCAGCAGAGCCCGGTCGTCATAGGTGCGGAAATCGGTTCCGGGCTCGCCGCCGTTGTAATTGCGCACCATGCCGCGCCCGGAGAAGGCGTTGATCTGGAAATCGGCGTTCAGTTTCCGTGCGGTGAGCGCCCCGAAGGCGAGATCGGCATTGCTGTTCCGGTTGACCCCGCCGTTGCCGGAACAGTCCCGGATCTCGGAGACATTTCCATAACCGGCGGTGTACGAGTCGCCGATGAACTCGATCTGCCGGTTCCGCGCCCGGGGTTTCGCGAGGATCCCGCCCCCGGGAGCCGCGACGAACCCGCCGAACCGGCCGACCGCCCACGGGCTCTCCGTGCGCTTCACGACCCGTACGCGATGGGCGCCGGCGGCGAGGCCGTCGACCCAGGAGACGGTACGGCCCGGGGTGACGAGCGTGGCGACGGTCTCCCCGTCGACCTGGACGTCGTAGTCGTTGTCGGCGTCGTCGAGGACCACGCCGACGCCGGTCCCGTGGAACCGGCCCTCGAAGGAGACCCCGGGCCAGCTGTACTGGACGGTCCCGTCGGCAGCTCTCTTGACCCGGCCCACCGTGTGGAACCGCGCCGTACGGGGCTCGGCGGCCCGCGCGGGCGATACGACGGAGGCGACGAGGCCCGCCGCTGCGGCGGTGACCAAGGTCCGTCGGGATAACTGGCGAGGTGTCGTCTGCATGGCCGTCCCTTCGACACGGGGAATGGGAGCGCTCCCATGGTGCGAGCGTTATCGAAGGTGACCGCCCCGTGCGCCACCGTCAACCCTCGTGACGACATCCGTCACGAGGGGGTGGTTTTCGGGGGTGGCTGGGGGGCTTTGTGCCGGGGGGTGAGGGCCGGGGGCCGGGGCTGGGTCGGGGTGGGACCTGAGCCGGGGAGGGGGCGGCGAGGGCGGGCAGCGGGTGATCTCCTCGAAGCGGACGATCCGGCCCTCCGCCATGCCCCGGAGCATCGGCGCCGGCACCAGGGAGCGGCGCGACGGGCCCTCGGCGACGAGCAGCGCGTAGTTCCAGCCGTACTTGATCTGGTCCTCGGTGGCGGCACCGCCCTGCACGGTCAGGGTCGACGTCCCGCTGACGGCGGCGGCGATCAGCTCCGACAGGAGGGACTTCGCCGTCCCCGCTCCCCGACGAGCATGAGCCCGCGATTGGTCGCCGGCGTCACCAGCGCCCGCTCGACCAGCGAGGGGTCTCCATCTGCTGGTGCTCGAAGTCAGGTGAGTGAGCGTAACCATGTATGAGTGAGTGTCGTTGTCGGAGTGTGAACCTGACGGAATGGGCGAAGACGCAGGGCGTGCATCCGCAGACCGCGTATCGCTGGTTCCATGAGGGAACGCTGCCGGTACCGGCTCAGCGGGTCGGGCCACGCACGATCCTGGTGAACATCGACGCGAACGCCAGGCCCGAGGCCATCGGCGGTCTGGGCCTGTATGCCCGCGTCTCCTCGCACGATCAGAAGACCGATCTGGAACGCCAGGTCGCTCGGCTGTCGGCGTGGGCGGCTAAGGCCGGTCACCGAGTCGTTCGCATTGAGGCGGAGATCGCTTCCGGCATGAACGGCTGCCGGTCCAAGGCCCGGCGTCTGCTGACCGACCCGAACGTGACCTGCGTGGTGGTGGAGCACAAGGACCGGCTCGGCCGGATGAACGTCGAGCTTGTCGAGGCCGCCTTGTCCGCGACGGGCCGTCGCCTGCTGGTGCTGGACGACGGCGAGGTCGAAGACGACCTGGTGCGCGACATGGTGGAGATGCTGACCTCGTTCTGCGCCCGCCTGTACGGGCGCAGGTCGGCGAAGATGCGCGCCCGCAAGGCACTGGAGGCCGCCGGACATGGCTGACCTCCGCCCGGTCGCCGCACCGGTCGTCGCCCACGGCCCGTCCGGTGTGGCGGTACGTGACCGCCTCAAGCACCTGACTCCCGAAGACGAGAAGGTGTTGCGTCTGGTCGGTGCGCACCTCGGGTCGCTCGCCTCGAAGGACCTCAAGACCCGCTGCCGTGACGGCTTGGAGCACTCCACGGACACGTGGGCGGCCCGGAAACGGGGGCTGACCGCCGAGTCGTCGTCCAGGTGGGCCGGTGCGATCACAAAGGCCACTCACGACCAGTGGGCGCTTGCCCGGCGCGGCCAGGCCGCGCACGTCCAATCCCTCGAAGCAGGTATCACGACGATTCGGCACCGGCTGTCGCTCCCGGTGGGGGAGAAGGGAAGCAAGCGCGCCCCCGGCGGATACCGCTCCACGCACGAGTGGTTCCACAAGACGCGACGACTGCATGTGCTTGAGGAGCGGCTCGACCAGGTTCAGACCGACAGAGAAGCCGGACGTGTACATGTGGTACGCGGCGGTAAACGTCTGCTGGGCACCCGCCACAACCTCGACACGGCGCAGCTCACCGAGGACGAGTGGCATGAACGCTGGGAAGCCTCACGCTGGTTCCTCCAGGCCGACGGCGAGTCGGGGAAAAGGTTCGGCAACGAGACGATCCGCATCACCCCCGAGGGCGAAGTATCGATCAAGCTCCCCGCCCCGCTCGCCGACCTGTCCAACGCCAGGCATGGCCGGTACGTACTCACCGCGAAGGTACGGTTCCCTCACCGGGCACAGGAGTGGGCCGACCGTGTGGAGGCCAACCGAGCGGTCGCCTACCGCATCCACCATGACGTGCAGCGCGGACGCTGGTACCTGACCGCCTCCTGGCAACACCCGGTCACCAAGACCATCCCCATGGCCACGGCCCTGGCCCAGGGCGTGGTCGGCGTGGACACCAACGCCGACCACCTCGCCGTATGGCGTCTCGACACGCACGGCAACCCGATCGGTCGGCCGCGCCGGTTCTTCTACGACCTGTCCGGCACCGCCCAGCACCGCGACGCCCAGGTACGGCACGCCCTCACGCGGCTTCTGAACTGGACTAAAGCCTGTGGCGTCAAGGCCATTGCGGTCGAAGACCTCGACTTCCAGGACGAGAAAACCAGAGAGAAGTACGGGCACAAGCGCCGCTTCCGGCAGCTCATCTCCGGCATGCCGACCGGCAGGCTCCGCGCCCGGCTGACCTCCATGGCCGACACCACCGGTATCGCGGTCATCGCCGTGGACCCGGCCTACACCAGCAAGTGGGGCGCCCAGCACTGGCAAAAGCCGATGGCCGGCCCCACCCGTAAGACCACCCGGCACGATGCGGCGAGCATCGCGATCGGACGACGCGCCCAGGGACACCCGATCCGGCGACGGACGACACCGCCCCGTGCACACCAGAGCGATGTGCACGGGCATCGGACCGTCCAGGCCGACCGGCGTGCCCCTGGGCGTGAGGGACCCCGCCCCCGCATTCCCGGACCACGGACACGATCCGTGCCGCCGGGTGCGATGAGTACGCGGGCGACCAGGACATCCAAAACCGTTCGGGGTGTCCGCAGTGACCAGGTATCGGTCCAAGACTCACTCCTGCTCACTGAATAGGAACGGTTCCCCACGAACTTCCGGCTGATGCCCGCGTCCTCGTCACCGACCACGAAACGGCGAGCGGCCCTGAGGCTCAGCTCCCAGCCGGGCGGCCGAGGCCCGCTGTCGTCGGCCCGCAGCACCGCCAGGTCGTCGGCGTACCGCACCTCGGCGGGCGGCCGCTGCAACGCCTCCGCCGTCCCGGCCCCCGTCGTCGTCACGGCGCCGTCAACTCCGTCAGGTCGGCCAGCAGTTCGGAGACGGCCACCGGGTCGATCTCCCCGAAGCGGGTGGTGTGGGTGTCGTGCGGCCAGTAGTCGGTGGGGCGGGTGCCGAGCCACAGGTGCTCCACCTTCTGCTGCTCGGCCGGATCGAAGTACCCGACGGCGATACCGTCGTCAGGGGTCAGCACCGCGTACCGGTTCGGGGCGAGCCGCTTCGAGATCCAGCGCTCGACCCCGTTGTCCAACGGCTGGCCGCGCCGCCAGCCGCGCCGCTCCAGCCCGACGAGCCGCCCGGTCGTCACCGTCAGCCCCTCGAAACGCTCCAGGCGCCAGTGGTCGGCCTCCTCCGGGGTCAGCTCGAACACCTGCCGCCCCAGCTGCGGGAACGGCTGGAGGATCTCGTGGTCCGCGAACAGCTCCGCCCAGGCGTCCAGTTCGTCCGGCAGCCGCAACGGGTGCGCGAGCCGCACGGCCGCCGTGTCGGGCAGGTCGAACGTGCTGTCCTCGACGTCGGCGAACGTACGGTCCTCCGCCACCCGGAACGAGGTCGTCGTACCGTCCGTGTCGCTCAGCCAGACCAGCCGCCGGACGAGGTGCCACAGCAGCGGATGCCCCACGAACAGCTCGCGGAACTCCGCCGCCGACCACGAACGGCCCTCCACCATGGCCGACTCCAGCCGCCGCACCTGGTCGGCGGCGACGGTCCGTACGTCCTTCTTCAGCGCCATGAACCGCTTGCGCTCGGCGGGGGCCAGCTCCGCGTCGTCCCGCGCGCCCGGCGGGGGCAGGTCCTTGCGGCGTCTGCCGTCCGGGTCCCGCACGAAGGGGCGCAGCTGTTCGTCGAAGCCGACCGTGAACGAACGGCTGCCGTAGTCGATGACCGTGGTGCCCCGCGGGTCCAGGCCGAAGTCGGGCACCAGCCGGTCGGCGAGCTGCTCACCGGTCAGCCCGAGGCCCTCCGCCAGCTCGGCGATCTTCTCCTGCGCGCGGGCCTTGAGACCCTTGAACTTCACCCGCTGGGCCACGCCGTGCAGATGCATCAGCGCCACCTCGGTGCCGATCGAGGCCAGCACGCCCAGGCCGTCCACCGCCCGCTGGTGCGCACCCTCACCGGGCCAGACCCTGATCAACGGGGTGAGCCGGCGGACCGTCCCGTCGTCGCCGAGCAGCCCCAGCGCGGTCAGCGCCCAGCTCTCCTGGCTCGGCGTCCCGGCGAGCCGCCACTGCTCGAACAGGGCCCAGACGAACTCGGCGAGCGACTGCGGCTCGCACCACTCCCGGACCACGGCCAGCCCCGGGTACGCCTCGTCCGGACGGGACATCGCGAGCATCGTCACCACATGACGGGTGGCCTCGGCGGGCAGCGCGCCCCCGGAGCGGAGCAGGATCTGCGGCAGCAGCAGCGGCTCCGCCCACTCGACGGGCTCGGGCAGCTTCTTCGGCAGCGCCGTCTCCAGCGGATCGGCGGACAGCAGTTCCCCGATCGCGGCCTCGGCCTCGGCGCCGTACCGTTCGGCGGCGGAGCGCACGACCTGCTCCCCGTGCAGGGCCACGATGGTGTGCAGCGCCTGCTCGGCGTACCGGCGGGCCGTGCCCGGCCTGCCCACGGCGTCCGGCACCAGCAGCGGCGCGGCGGCCGCTCCGTGCCGCCGGAACCAGGAACGGGTCGTCCCCCGTGCCGACTTCAGCCGCACCGCCCACTCCGCGACCAGCCGGGCAGCCTGCACGCTCACGAACGGCGAGAGCAGCGGCGCGAGCGCGGCGGGCCACTGCCGCGCGGTGCGCAGCACCACGCCCAGCGCGTCCGTGCCGAACCGGGCGACGACCGGCTTCAGTGTGGCGTCGCTGTCCATGCCCGTCGGGTTCCACTCGTCCAGCAGCGGCCGGACCAGCTCCTCGGGCTTGTCGAGGAAGATCCCCAACGTGCCGACCTTGTTCGCCCGGACCGCGCCCAGCAGCGCCTCCGGATCGTCCGGCCACTCCGAACGCCGGGCCCAGTCGCGCTCCCAGGACGACGCGTCCGCCCACTCCTGCCGCTCTCCCGGCAGCCAGTCGATCCCCGGGTCGTCCTCGGCGACCAGCCCGCTGACCCCGCGGACCTCGACGACCGTACGCGGCCGGGCCCACGGAGGGCTCGTGAACAGGTCGGGCAGGGACGCGGCCGGGGCGTCCGGCACCCGGTCCGGTGTGCTCAGCAGCGGTTCGACGGCGCCCGCCGCCCGCGGCGAGACGGAGGCGAGCGCCTTCTCGGCCAGGTCCGGGTGGGCCGACACATGCACCAGCAGGGCGTACCGCAGGGCGTCGGCGTTCGGTCCGCCCGCCGCGACGGCCTCGGCGAGCATGCGCAGGGCCCGCCGCGGACACCTGCGGGCCGCCTTCGCCACGAAGGGCTGCGTCCGCTTGTCGTCGAGCTGCTCCAGCAGCAGGCCGAACGCCTCGTCGGACGGCAGCTCGACCAGGACCGAGTTGACCTTCTTGACGGTGTCCGAGGTGACGTACGACCTTCGCAAGTGCTCCGCCACCACGGGCACCACCGCCGTGCCGATGCCCTCGGCGACGGTGGCCACCGTCGACATCGACCAGCCCGGATCGGTCAGCGCGGGCGCCCCGCCCAACTTCCGGGCCTGCTCGGGGTTGTCGAAGGAGCAGTACAGCATCGAGCGCAGGACGTGGTCGCGTGGACGGTCGGCCTCGGGGCCGCCCGCGCACTCGTCGAGCCAGGCCGTCTCGGTGGGGACGAGGTACGACACGACCACGCGTCGGCGGGCGCTGCTCCGCACGCCGGCGAGGGCCGCGACCACGGCACGGTAGGTGTCCTCGTCGGTGGCCGCGAGCCGCTCTCGCAGCCGGTCGGCGACACCACGCACCCGCCAGGCGTGCCCCGCGTAGGCGCCGTCCGGGGTGCGCTCCACGTACGGATCGAAGCGGCGGGGCCCGTGCTGGGTGAAGTGCGCCTCGATGTCGAAGAGTTCCACGGTGGCGAGGGCGGCGAACACCGCTCCGTGGGCCTCGACCCAGGCGTCGGCGCAGGACGTGCCCGACCAGGCCGTGTCGGAGGTGACGGCCAGCACGGCCGCGCCCAACGGGTCGGCCGCACCGGCGAGTCGCGCCTCGGCGGCCCGCACCAGGTCCGGGTCGCTCCGGGGGCTGTCGAGGTACTGCCGCACCCAGGTGTCGGCATCGCGCAGCTGCCGCTCGGCCTGCTCGGCGGCTCCCTTGCGCGGGGGCGTCGGCCGACGCGGGACACCCCCGCGCCGCGGATGCACATGGCGGTGCCAGGCCGCGGGCAGCACGAAGGTGTCCTCGTCGAGCACCGGGGCCTCCGACACAGGGGTGTCGCCCTCCTCGTCGGCGATCGCGGTCACGGCCTCGGCCGCAGTCTCGGCGACGACCGCGGTCCCGGCCTCCCGGTACCCCTTGCGCTCCTTGGCGGCGGCGGTCTTCCGCACGTACTCCGCGGCCTCCTCCGCCGAGGCGCACTCCTTGACCTGGGTCCGTCCCTCCGTGCCGATACGCCCGTACCGGACGGTCACCGTGGCGCCGTCCGTCTCGGCCTCCCAGAACTTCGAGGAGCTCCCCTCGGCACACTCCCAGCGGCGCACGCCCCCACCCCTTCCGACCGTGCCGGTTCCCCGGCCCACCCCACGCGGATCAAGCCGCTGACCGGCGGACACCCGCCACATCCAGCGACGACGACCACAGTAGGCGGAGCCACTGACAACGCCGTCGGAGAGCGCCGGCGAAGGCCGGCGGCAGCGGAGTCACCGAACGGTTCGGTGCCCTCGGCGCCGGCCGGCCGCCTCCAGTTCACGGCGCAGCCGCTCCGGGTCCCACGCCTCGCCGACGGCCTGCCGGAGCAGATCGGCCTGGGAGGGCGGGGCGAGCCCGTCGACGGGCGGGTCGCGGTCCAGGTCGGTGGGGAAGGGGTAGCCCTCGGCGGTGGCGGCGACGACTCGGCGCAGCCATGCGTCCGTGGCGCCCTCGGACCTGCGCCGCAGCAGAACGGGGAACACGGCGTTCACCATCGCCTCGCGGTCCACGGTCTCCATGGCCCGGCCGAACGCGGAGGAGATCTGGAGCAGGTTCGCCATGCGCCGGATGTCCGACGAGCGGTTGTGTCCGGCGGCGTGGAAGAGGGCGGGGTTGAAGAAGGCCGCGTCGCCCTTGTCGAGGGGGAGTTGGACGTGGTGCGCGTCGAAGTACGCGATGAACTCCGGCAGTCGCCACGCGAGGTAGCCGGGCTCGTACTTCTGCGAGTGCGGCAGATAGAGGGTGGGGCCCGACTCGACGGGCATGTCGCAGTGGGCGACCGCGCCCTGGAGGGTGAGGACGGGGGAGAGCCGGTGGACGTGCGCCGGGTAGGCGGCGGCCTGCGGCTGGGAGAGGAAGCCGAGGTGGTAGTCGCGGTGCGGGCTCTGGGCGGCGCCGCCGGGGTTGACCACGTTGACCTGTGAAGTGACCTGGTAGGCGGGGCCGAGCCAGGCCTCGGCGACCAGGGCCAGCATGTCGTTGGCGTAGTAGTCGGCGAAGACGTCCGGCGCCCGTACGGCCATCTTGTCCAGGGCGCTCCAGACCCGGTCGTTGGCACCGGGCTTGGCGAAGTGGTCGCCCCGGGCCGTACCCGAGGCGCGTTCCTCCTCGATCAGCTCGCGGAAGGTGGCGGACGCCCGGTCGACGACGGCCGGGTCGGTGAACGCGCCCTTGAACACGACGATTCCGGGGCCGTCCAGGAGCGTGCGCACCAACTCCGCCTGGACCTCCCGGCGGCCCTGGGGTGTGGCCGTCAGGGCGCGGAGCCGGTCGCTGTCGTAGAGCGGCACGTTGCGCTCGACCCGCTCGGCCGAGGGGTGGTCGGCGGGGTCGGTGTCCTGCTCGACGAGCGCCCGGAACGTGTCGAGATCACAGTCCGCCTCGGTCAGCCAGGTCCGTGACACCGCGGAGAGGGGGGACATCGCGGCTCCTTTCGCAGCCCTTGTGTTCCCGCCAGTCTGCGGACCACGGATCCCTCATTCAATGCGCGAAAACCCCTCAAAAACCCATCACGGTCGGTGGGGAGCGCCGGGCGCGAGCCAGTTCCGAGAGGCCGACCCGGGGCCGAGGACCCGGCCCGGGTGGCGTCGTGTCGTTCTCGGGTGGTCGTCGTGGGCGTCATAGCGTGGGCCGCGCTGGTGACGGGCGACCCCGGGGTGGCGGGACGTGCTGGAGTGCGACGGCCGATCTCGTGGCGGGTGCCGGTGCCGCCGCGGTCGGGGTGGCCGGTGTGGTGCTGGCGCGGGACCGACGGGACCTGCGCTTACTGGCAACTGCGGCTATCCGGACTTGCGGAATTGCCTGGATTCGGAATGTCCCTCTGCATGGTGAGGCCAGCTCACTTCGGTCCCACGATGTTGTCTCCTGCGGTCCGCTGCGGACGAGTGCGCTGTCTCGGAGGCATGGCGCCGAAGCACAGCCCGTGCGGCCGACCGGCGGATGGCGTGTGGACTCGATGCCGGAGGAGCGTGGTTCCGCCACCGCACCGGACACCGTCCTCTCGGTGTGCGAGGTGCCCGACGCCGGCTCAGGTCTCGGCGGGCAGATGGATCGAGGCCAGTTTGGCCGGGTCGACGACGATGTGGATGCCGGTGATCCGGCCTTCGGTGACGGTGAAGGCGATGAGGGAGAGAGGTGTTCCGTCGGGGCGCCAGGACATGTGGCCGGGGTTGCCGTTGACCAGCACGGGCCGTTGGCGGGCGACCTCGCCGGAGAACATGCGGGCCCCGGAGGCGACCTTGGTGGCGCCGAGGGTGACGACCACACCGTCGGAAGTGTCGACGGTCAGCTCCACGTTCGGGTCGAGGACACGCAACAGTGCTTCGAAGTCGCCGCTGCGGGCGGCGGCGCCGAATGCCTGGACGACCTCTCGGTGCTCGCGGCCGGAGCCCGCCGGTCGGTCCGTGGCGTGGACCCTGCGGCGGGCGCGGCTGGCGACCATCTTGGTGGCGGCGGTGGACTTGCCCAGGATCCGGGCGATTTCGTGGAACGGGACTGCGAACATGTCGTGCAGGACGAACGCCAGGCGCTCGCTCGGGGTGAGCGAGTCGAGCACGACGAGCAGGGCGAGGCCGACCGAATCTGCCAGCGCCGCCTGCTCGTCCGGCGCGGGGTCATCGTCGGGTATCACCACGAGGTTCGCGAACTCCTGCTCGTAGGCGATTTCGGGGTGGGCTCGGCGGGATCTCAGGAGGTCCAGGCTGATTCGGCCGACCACCGTGGTCAGCCAGCCCGCCAGGTTGCCGATGGTCGCCGCGTCCTGACGGACGAGGCGCATCCAGGCTTCCTGGACCACGTCCTCGGCGTCGGCGTGCGAGCCCAGCACGCGGTACGCGACGGCGCGCAGCCGATCGCGCTGGGCTTCGAACGCCTCGGTCACAAGGCCGGACGGGTGGGCGGTCACGGCTTCCGCTGCTGACGCAGCGAGACCCGGTTGCCGTCCGGGTCCACCGCCTCGATGCGGACCCCGAACGGATAGTCCTCGGGCTCGGACTCGGCGAAGACGACGCCGCGCTGACGCATGATCTCAAAATCCTTTCGCAGATCGTCGGATTCGAGGATCAGCGGACCGGGCGCGCCCGCTTCCCCCGGCTGTCCCGCGGCCGCCGCATGCGACCACAGGATGATCTGCACCGGGCTGTCGGGAACACCGACGGTGAGGAACCGTCCGTCGGGCCCCGGGAAGTCGAGCCGTTTTTCCAGGCCCAGTCCCTCGGTGTAGAACTCCAGTGCGCGGTCCTGATCGGTGACGTAGATCGTCACGTACATGATCTTGTTCAGCATCCTGCTCTCGATTCACTCGTTGATGCGACCGTTCGTATGCGGTCGTCGCTCTCATGACGAGTGCCGACGGGAGAAGGTAACAAGACCGGTCCGCGGGAGCGGAAACGGAACACGCCTCACCGCTGATGCCTGAGGAGCATCGTGCGGGCTTCGTCTCGCTCTGCCGTCCTTTGGGCCGGACAGAGGCCACGTGGCACGGCGGGAAGAGGGCATCAGAAACGCGAACCCACAGGAATTCGCGACGTGCGAAGTCCGCTGCGTAGCCGAGCCGTGTGTTGCCAGCGTCGTGGGACCAGGCCATCGCGCAGGTGATGGAGATGCCCAGTACGTCGCTCAACACCGACGCCGGGATCTGAGCTGCAAGGTCCAGCAGGGCCGTGTTGCGGCTGGCACGAGCGCGGGTGCCGACCCTATTGAGCCGTACTGTCAGGTGGCTTGCGGTCATGGCCTGTCCGGCGCGACCGCCCGGGAAGAGCCACGGCCTGGCTCGTTCTGTCCCAGGACAGCGAAAGCCTGGCGACTGTCGGCGAGTTCGAGGAGCAATGACCCCAGCGGCTCGGGAATCTCCACCGGGCGGGATCCCAGCTGGAGCTGAACCCCTTCAGCGCCAGTAAGGATCTTGTCGGTGGTGAGCCGGGCGATGCGAGATACCGGCTGGCCGTACAGCACGGCGAGGCAGCCGGCCACCCGGTCGGTCAGGGCGAGATCTGCGTAGTGGAGAAGGCGTTTGCTGATACGGCCTTCGCCGCGCTGCCGCTGCTGCTCGGGGCCCACCAGATCGTGGAGTCGGTGGTCTGGTCCTCCGGCGGCGGCAGCGGACCGGCGACCGTCGCGTGGGCCGTCGTCGCCCTGCCGCTGCTGGCCGTGTGGGTGCCGGCGGGCGTGTGGTGCGTGGCCCCGGCGCGGGCCCGCCCCTGGCTGGCCGTCCCGCTCGCCGTCGGGGTCGCGACCGCCGTGCCGCTCGTCCACGCTCTCGCCACCCGCCCGGTGACGGCCGAGATCCGCGGTCGCACCGTCGGCTACATGATCGACCTCGCCCATCCGGCGCTCCTGGTCGCCGGTTATCTGCTCGCCACCGTCGGTTCCCTGCTCCTCTCCGGCGACCGGCGACTGGTCGTGCTCGGCCTCCTGGCCGCCGTCGGAGCCGCGGTCTGCTGGACGCTGTGGCGACTGGAGTTCATCTCCACCTGGTGCGCCTTCGCGGCCCTGTGCTCGGTGGTCCTGCTCGACTGGGTCCGCGCACGCGCCAAGTCGTCCGCACGGCCGCACCAGAACGCCTGAGGCGGCACCGCACAGCCTCGGTGAACCGGCGACGCGTCCCGCCTGGTGAATCAATCATCCATCGAACTGTTGACTTTAGGCTTGGTCAGCCAGAGGATTCGAGAGGTGACACACTCCGCCGCCGGGCCCCTCGGCCCGGTTCTCCCCGCGGCCCTCGACGAGGCAGCGCACCGCTGCCTCGTCGCGGGCTTCGACGGTACGACGACCGTCCCCGACACCCTGAAACGGCTGATCGACCGCGGCCTGGGCGGGGTCATCCTGTTCACCCGCAACATCCGTGACGCCGGCCAGGTCCGCGAACTCACCGCCACCCTGCGGACGTTGCGGCCGGACCTGCTGATCGCCATCGACAACGAGGGCGGCGGCATCGGCCACCTCGTCGCCGCGGGCGCCCCCGAGGTGCCCGGCTCGTGGGCGCTCGGCGTCGCCGACGACCCCGGCCTGACCGCCGCGTGCGCCGACGCCCTCGCCGGCCACCTGCTGTCGCTCGGGATCACCGCCTCCTACGCCCCCGTCGCCGACGTCCAGAGCCGGCCCGAGAACCCGATCGTGCGCACCCGTGCCTTCGGCGGCGACCCCGAGCTGGTCTCCCGGCACCTGCGCGCCTGGATCGAGGCCACCGAGCGGCGTGGCGTGGCCTCCTGCGCCAAGCACTTCCCCGGCCACGGCGGGACCGTCACCGACAGCCACCACGAACTGGCGGTCGACCCGCGGCCGTACGAGGGCCTCGACCTCGCGCCCTTCCGGGCCGCCGTCGAGGCGGGCGTGCCGATGCTGATGAGCGCCCACGTCGTCTTCCCGGCCCTCGACCCGGAGCTGCCCGCCACCCTCAGCCCGCGGATCCTCTCCGGCCTGTTGCGCGGCGAACTCGGCTTCGAGGGCGTCCTCGTCAGCGACGCGCTGGAGATGAAGGCCATCGCCGACCGCTACGGCGAGGCGGCCGGCGCACGCCTCGCGCTCGCCGCCGGAGCCGACCAGGTCATCGTCGCCGTACCGGATCTGGAGGTCACCCTCGCCTGCCGGGACGCCGTGCTCGACGCCCTCGGGACGGGCGACCTCGCGGCGGAGCGGGTCACCGAGGCCGCGGAGCGGGTACGGCGGCTCGCGCTGCGGTACGCGGTGCCGTACCGGCCGGGTCCCGTGGCCGCGTGGGACCCGGGCGCCGGGCCGAGGGCGGCGCGGCGGGCCGTACGGAGCGCAGGGCCGTTGCCGCCACCGGTGCCGGGGGCCCATGTCGTCGACTGCTTCCCGCCCCCGCACCCCGCCCTCAACTGGGGCGGCGAGGACCTGCTGACCGAGATCCGCGCGCTCGACCCGACCGTCACGGGGACGGCGGTCGCCGGGGAACCGGAGGATCTCGCGGCGGTGGCGGGGCAGGCGCTACGGGCTGCTGAGGGGCGGCCGCTGGTCCTCGCCCTGTGCGACGCGGAGCTGTACGTCTGGCAGGGGCGCCTCCGGGACGCCCTGTTCGCGGTGCGACCGGACACGCTGGTGGTCTCGACCGGGCTGCCGGAAGCGGGCGAGGCGCTTGCCGCGCATGGGAGGGGGCGGGTGAATCTGCGGGCCCTCGCCGAGGTCCTGGCGGGGCGGACGGCCTGAGCGAGGCCGGTTCCCGGCGGGGGGTCTCCGGCGCGGCCGGTCGCGGCGGGGTGGTCTCCGCTGTGGACGGGCCTCCGGTCCGTGGGGCTTCTCGCGCAGTTCCCCGCGCCCCTGCAACGTACGGGCTGCGCCCCGTGCGTTGCAGGGGCGCGGGGGCTCATGGCCGTCCGGCACCCCTGCCCCGCCCCTCACTTCCCTTCGATCACCTCTGTGATCCCCCGCGCCGCGAGATACGTCGTGTCCTCCGCGCGCTCCGCCAGGACCACCGCCGGGCGGGCGCCCTCCTGCCGCAGGCGCATCCAGGCGTCGAAGAACGCGCCGCCCGGGCCGGAGACCGAGCGGGTGGACGGGGTGCAGTCCAGGACCAGGGCGGTCGTACGGGGAGCGGGTCGGGCGGCGGCGGAGCGCAGCTCGGCCACGGTCGTGGACAGGGCCTCCGCGATCGGCTTGGGCCGCCCCGTGGAGTCGAACAGGCCGAGCGTGTACTCCAGTTCGGGGAAGTCCGCCAGGGCGCGGTCGACGTCGTGGGAGCACCACCAGGTGACGCCCCACAGAGAGGGGCAGCCCGCCGCGTTCAGCAGCGTCGCGCGGGCGAAGTCGGGAGCGTCGGCCGCCGGGATGTGCGGCTCCGGGGCGCCGGTCTCCTGGACCCAGACCGGGCGGGCCGGGTCGGTGGCGTAGGCGGCGGCCAGCTCCGTGCCGTACTCCGCGAGGTGGTGCACCTCGGGCGAGCGCGGGCCGTAGCGGCGGGCGCAGTTCGCGGAGAAGACCCAGGGGTGGACCGTGGTGAGATCGCCCTTGCGGGCGGAGGCCTCGGGGGTGAACGGGTGGTCGTCGCCGTACCAGGCGGCGTCGTACGCCGAGTGGGTGACCAGGCCGCCCGCCCCGCCGAGTCCGTCCCGCGCGGCGCCGAGGAGGGTGTCGAGGTAGTGGTCGACCTCGACCGGGGTCACCGGGTTGTGTTCGACCAGGTTGTTCAGCTCGTTGCCGAGCTGGAGGCCGATGAGGCGGGGGTGGCCGGCCAGGGCGCGGCCGAGGGTGCGCAGCAGCAGGGCCTGGGCCTCGATCGCCTCGGGGTCGGTGAAGACGTTGCGGTGGTGCCAGCTACGGGTCCACTCGGGGTAGAAGTCGAAGCTCGACAGATGGCCCTGGACGCCGTCCACGAGGACGTCGAGGCCGCACTCGCCCGCCAGGTCCACCAGTCGCACGAGCTGGTCCACCGCCGACGCCCGCACCAGGGCGCGGTTCGGCTGGAGCAGGGGCCACAGGTGGAAGACCCGGACGTGGTCCAGCCCCAGCCCGGCGATCTGGGCCAGGTCCTCGCGCGCGAGCCCGGGGTCGAAGTCGTGCCAGGCGTGGAACCAGCCCCTGCGTGGGGTGTAGTTCACTCCGAAGCGGAGCGCGGGCGCAGGTGAGGGTGGCGTGCTGATGGCGTCCTCCTCGAGAGACGGACCTTGTCTCCGGCGAATGTATCAACCACCATGGACGGCAATGAATAGTGATTTGAACCAAGCTTCTCCGGGCGTCACGGCCCTCCCCGCCTGTGTGGTCGGCATCGACGCGGGTGGCACCCGTACCCGTGCCGTCCTGGCGGAGCTCGACGGGGGGCGGGTCCGGGGCGAGGGCTCGGCGGGGCCGGGCAACGCGCTGACCGTCCCCGGCCCGCTGCTCGCCGACCACCTCGCGGAGGCCGTCGCGCGGGCCGTGCCGGAGGGACTGCGCGGACGGGTGGTGGCCGTGGCGGGCGGATTCGCGGGGGCAGGTCACCGCGGCCAGGGCGCCGACGAGCCCGGTCGGCTGCGGGCGGGCGCCGCCCTGTCGGCCGCGCTCGACCGGCTCGGTGTCACCGTCGCCTCGGTCGGCGTCCACAGCGACATCGAGACGACGTTCGCCGCGGCCCCCGGCCATCCCGCCGACGGACTGGTCCTGGTGGCCGGCACCGGCGCGGTCGCGGCCCGGATCGCCGGACGGGTGCCGGCCGCGACCTCGGGCGGCGACGGCTGGCTCCTCGGGGACGACGGCGGCGGCTTCTGGATCGGCCGCGCGGCCGTACGGGCGGCCCTGCGCGCGGCCGACGGCCGGGGCGCGCCCACCGCGCTCGTCCACGCCGTCGGCCGGGACCTGGGGCTGCCGGAGGAGGTGCTCCCGGCGGAGGGCTACGGAACGACGGGCGCCGCCGAGTGGAGTGCCGAGCGGCGCACCGCCTACCGGGCACGGCTGCTGCCCGCCGTCATGGACCGGTCGCCCGTCCGTCTCGCCGACCACGCGCCCGGGGTGGTGCGCACCGCCGAGGAGCGGGACGCCGTGGCCGCGCGGATCCTCCGGGAGGCCGCGCGGCGTCTGGCGGAGACCGTCGCCGCGCTCACGCCCCGGCCCGGCGAACCCCTCGTCGCGACCGGGGGCCTGCTCGCCCCCGACGGCCCCCTGCTGCCCCCGCTGACCGAACGCCTCGCCCCCCTCGGACTCACCGTCACCCCGGTCGCGGACGGCTCCCCGGGCGCCGTGGCCCTGGCCCGCCTCGCCCACGCCCCGGACGCCTGACCCGACCGGAAACCA
The DNA here is from genome assembly GCF_014930365.1 of Streptomyces caniscabiei. GTDB lineage: Bacteria > Actinomycetota > Actinomycetes > Streptomycetales > Streptomycetaceae > Streptomyces > Streptomyces caniscabiei. The sequence continues at coordinate 247,865 of NZ_JABXWI010000013.1, forward strand.
CCTCTCCCGAGCCACCCGAGCCGCCCGCCTCGCCAAGCCGCCCACGTCGCCCGCCTCCCCGAGCCGCCCACCCATCAGCCGCCCGCCTCCCCGGCCGCTCAGCTCCCCCTCCGCCCCCGCCGCTCGCCCCCGCCGACAAGGACGACCCATGCCCCCTCAGGACCAGCCGGTCGCCCCGGCCGCCGCCCCCGCGCTGCCGCCGTACCGCGACCCGGCCGCCCCGCTCGACATCCGGGTCGCCGACCTCCTCTCCCGTATGACCCGGCGCGAGAAGGTCGGGCAGCTCAACCAGCGGATGTACGGCTGGGACACCTACCGCCGCACCCCGGCCGGGGAGTTCGAGCCGACCGAGGCCCTGTCCGCCGAGACCGAGCGCTTCGCGGGCCTCGGCGCGCTCTACGGTCTGATGCGGGCCGACGCCTGGTCCGGAGTCGACCACGGGGACGGGCCCGGCGCCGAGGACAGCGCCGACCTCGCCGACCTGGTCCAGCGGCACGTCCTGGAGCGCAGCCGGCTCGGGATCCCCGCCCTCTTCGTCGAAGAGGTCCCGCACGGCCACATGGCCCTCGACGGCACGGTCCTGCCCGTCAACCTGGCCGTCGGCGCCACCTGGGACCCCGACCTCCACGAGCGGGCCGCCGCGCACGCCGCCGCCGAACTCCGCGCCCGCGGCGGCCACGTGGCCCTCGTCTCCGCGCTCGACATCGCCCGCGACCCGCGCTGGGGCCGTACCGAGGAGTGCTTCGCCGAGGACCCGTACCTCGCGGCCCGCCTGACCGAAGCCCTGGTCACCGGCATGCAGGGGCCGTCGCACGCCCAGCGGCCACCCGGCACACACGGGACGACCGCCACGCCGGGAGCCCCCGCCACGCCAGGAGCGCCGCCCCCGCAGGAAGCCCCGCGCTTCGCCCCCGACCGTGCACCCGTCGTCCTCAAGCACTTCGCCGGGCAGGGCGCCACCGTCGGCGGCCGGAACTCCGCCGAGTCCGAACTCGGCCTCCGCGAGCTGCACGAGATCCACCTCCCGGCAGCCCTGGCCGGCGTCCGCGCGGGCGCCGCCGGCGTCATGGCCGCCTACAACGAGGTCGACGGCATGCCCTGCTCCGGCAACCGCGCCCTCCTCACCGGGCTGCTGCGCGAGCGGTGGGGCTTCGACGGCCTGGTCATGGCCGACGGACTCGCCGTCGACCGGCTCGCCCGCATCACCGGCGACAAGGTCTCCGCCGGCGCCCTCGCCCTGGACGCGGGCGTCGACCTCAGCCTCTGGGACGACGGCTTCACCCATCTGGAGGAGGCCGTCGAGCGCGGCCTGGTCGACGAGGCCGCCCTGGACACCGCCGTCGCCCGCGTCCTGCGCCTGAAGTTCCGCCTCGGCCTGTTCGAGAACCCCTACACCCGCCGCGCCTCGATCCCCGAGCACACCGGACGCGCGCACAGCACCGACCTCGCCCGCGCCTGCGTCACCCTCCTGCGCGACCCGGCCGCCGCCCTGCCCGTCGGCCCCTCCGTACGCCGCCTCGCCGTGCTCGGCCCGCACGCCGCCGGCACCGGCCACCACCTCGGCGACTACACCGCCCCGCAGCGCCCCGGCGCCGGCACGAGCGTCCTCGACGCCCTGCGCCGCCTCGCCCCGCCCGGTACGGACGTCCGTCACACCGAGGGCGCGGCCCTCACCGGCGCCGACCTCACCGGAATCCCGGCCGCGGTGGCCGAGGCCGCCGCGGCCGACCTGGCCGTGCTCGTGCTGGGCGGCAGCAGCGCCCGTACCCCCGACACGGAGTTCGACGCCAACGGCGCCGCGCGGACGGTGGTGTCGGAGATGACCTGCGGCGAGGGCGTCGACCTGGCGGGACTACGGCTCGGCGCGGCGCAGGAGGCCCTGCTGGACGCCGTCGTGGCGACGGGCACGCCCACCGCGGTCGTCCTGATGCAGGGCCGTCCGCACGTGCTGCCCGAGGCGCCTGCCGCGGCACTGCTCACCGCCTGGTACCCGGGCCCGTGGGGCGGCGAGGCCGTCGCCGAGGTGCTCCTCGGACTCGCCGAGCCCCTCGGGCGGCTCCCGGTCTCCGTCCCCCGCTCGGTCGCCCAGCTCCCCGTCCACTACAACCACAAGGACACCGAGTACGGCGGGTACGTCGACGAGAGCGCCGAGCCGGCGTACTCGTTCGGGCACGGGCTGTCGTACACGACCTTCGACCGCGGTGCGCCCCGGGTGTCGGGGCGCACGGTCGAGGTGGAGGTCACCAACACCGGGAGCCGGCACGGGCGTTCGGTCGTGCAGGTCTACCTCCGCAGGCTGGTCACCCGCACCTGGCCGCGCACCCTCGAACTGTGCGCGTTCGAGGGTGTCGGCCTGGCGCCGGGGGAGAGCCGTACGGTCCGTCTACGGTTCGACGTGCCCGTCGGGACCGACGCCCTGGAGCTGAGGGTCGCGTGGTCCGCGCGGGAGGCGCTGGACGTCGCACCCGTCGTGGTGGACCTCCGAGACATCAGAGCTTGACGGCCCCGGAGGAGACCCCCTTGTAGAACCACCGCTGGGTGATCACGAACAGCACCAGTACCGGGATCACGGAGATCACCGAGCCCGCCATCACCATCCGCTGGTCGTAGCCGAAGGAGGAGGACGTGAGGCGGGAGAGGCCGAGCGTGAGGGTGAAGTGGTCCTCGGTGCGCAGCACGATCAGCGGCCACAGGAAGTCGTCCCAGGCGCTGATGAAGGTGTTGATGGTGACGACCAGGATCGCGCCCCACGCGGACGGCAGATACAGGTACCGGAACCGCTTCCACTCGCCCGCGCCGTCCAGCATCGCCGCGTCCTCGACCTCGCGCGGCACGGCGAGGAACGCGGCCCGCATGATCAGGACGTTGATGGCGGCGACGAAGCCGGGCAGCCAGACCCCCACCAGGCTGTCGACCAGGCCGAGGTCACGGACGCTCAGGAACAGCGACACCATGATCGACTCGAAGGGAAACATCATGGACGCCATCAGCAGCACCCAGACCAGCCTGCGTCCCTTCCAGCTCGGCTTGGAGAGCATGTAGCCGGCGAGCGTGGAGAAGACCAGCTGGCTGGTGACGGAGAGCGCCACGACCACCAGGCTGTTGCGGATGTACGTCCAGACCGGGACCTGCGCGAACACCTCGCGGTAGGCCCGCAGCGTCGGGTCGTGGGGGAGGAGGGAGGCGTTCTCGCCGAACACGTCCTCGCCGACGCCCTTCAGCGACGACAGCAGCTGCCACAGCAGCGGGCCGACGGTGATGCCGAGCACGAACAGCAACAGCAGGTAGCGGACGACGAGTTCGCGGGGGCGGCCGTAGTCCCGCCAGCGCGGCATCAGCCGCCGCCGCCCGGCCGGGAGCGCGGCCGTGGCCGTCTCTTTCGCGGCGGTGGTCACGACTCGTCCTCCTTCGTCAGTCGCTGTGCGAGCAGCGTGAGGCCCAGGGTGAGTACGAAGAGGGCGACGCTGACCGCCGAGCCGTAGCCGGCGTTCCCGGTGAGTGGGTCGAGGGCGACGTCCCGGATGTAGAAGGGGAGGGTGCGGTCGGCGCCGCCGGGGCCGCCGGTCGCGCCGCCGAGCATGTAGATCTCCGTGAACACGCGCAGCGAGCCGATGCCGGTGAGGGTGCCGACCAGCATCATCGAGGTGCGCACGCCGGGCACGGTGACGTGCCAGAAGCGGCGGACCGCGCCCGCGCCGTCCACGGCGGCGGCCTCGTGCAGTTCCTTGGGCACGTTCCCCAGCGCGGCCAGGTAGAAGATCATGTACCAGCCGAGGCCCTTCCACAGGGTGAGCCCCATCGCGCACAGCAGGATCAGCCACGAGTCGGACAGGAACGGGATCGCCGACCGGATGATGTGGGCCTTCTGCAGCCAGGTGTTGACCAGGCCCTGGTCGCTGAGCAGCCACTGCCAACTGAGGCCCACGACCACGCTGGAGGCGAGGACCGGGGTGTAGAACGCGGAGCGGAAGAAGCCGATGCCGGGCACATTCTTCTCCACCAGCACGGCCAGCATCAGCGGCAGCAGGACCATCAGCGGGACCACGATCACCGCGTACAGCACGCTGTTGCGGGTGGCGAGCCAGAAGTCGGAGTCGCCCAGCATCCGGGTGTAGTTGTCCAGGCCCACGAACGAGGCGGCGCCGCCGAGCGGTTTGGCGTCGGTGAACGACAGCAGGAGCGTGTTCAGGAACGGGTACAGCCCGAAGACGCTGATGCCGATGATCGCCGGGGACATCCACAGCCACGGCAGCCACCAGCGGCGGTAGAGCGCGGCGCCGCCCGCGTCGGCGGACGGGCCCGGCTTGAGGGCCCGCAGCAGGCGGCGCCGGCCGGTCGGTTCCCCGGGGCGGGGGTCGCGGGAGGAGACCGCGACCCCCGGTCCCTTGGTGGGGGGAGAGAGGGTGGTCATACTCAGCTGCCCTGCTCGATCAGCTCGTTGGCCTTCTTCTGGGCCTCGTCCAGGGCGTCCTGGGCGCTCTTCTTGCCCTGCATGGCCAGCTGGATCTGGGCCGTGATGGCGTTCAGCTCACCGGGGGTCAGGGCGATCTCGTCGGCGGTGGAGGTCTTGCGGTCGCTCGCGACGATCTTGCGGGCCTCGGCGAACGGGTCGTCGCCCTTGACCGACTGGAAGAACGGATCGTCCAGGGAGGCCGTGGTGGAGGGGAAGATGACGACGTTCGGGTCCTTCGCCCACTCCAGTTGGTTCTTCGCGTTGGTCAGGAACTGCGCGAAGGACAGCGCGGTCGCCGCGTTCTTGCTGGTGGACGCGACGCCGATGTACTGCGGGGCGCCGACGGTGTGGCCGAGGTCGTCCAGCATGAAGCGGGCGACACCCGTCTTCTTGTAGACGCTCGGGTTGTTCTGCTGGATGAAGCGCAGGAAGTTGGGGTTCGTCGGGCCGTAGACCAGCTTGCCCTGGCCGTAGACGTTGGCCGGGTCCTGGGTGGAGGAGAGCGAGTCCCTCGGCATGCCGCCGGCCTTGTAGAGCTTCGTCATCGCCTCGACCCACCGCGCGGTCTTCGGGTCGTCGGCGAAGGTGAACTTCTTGCCGTCGGAGGAGAGGATCTTGATGTCCATCTGCTGCCAGTCGGCCGGGATGCGCAGCTGCGGGTTGGCGAGGAAGGCGTAGTACTTGCCGTCGGAGACCTCGGCTATCTTCTGCGCGTCCTCGAACAGACCGAGCACGGTCGTCGGAGGTTTGGCGGGATCGAGGCCGGCCTCCTTCATCAGCTCGGTGTTGAAGGTCTGCACGATGCCGCCGGAGTACCAGGGAAGCACGCTGTGCACCTCGGCGCCGGTGGAGTCGGCGTACCTGCTCGACTTCCACAGGTTGGGCACGAACGGCTCGCCGGCGTTTGGGGCCTTCTTGTCCAGGTCGAGCAGATAGCCGTTCTTGGTGAGCGCGATCGCCGTGTTGACGTTGATGTTCACCACGTCCGGCAGCGTGCAGCCCTGCGCGTCCGCGACCAGGCGCTGGGTGAACGTGGCGTCGCCCGGGTCGTCGACCCACTTCACGGTGGTGTCCGGGTGTGCCTGCTCGAAGGCCTTGATGACGCCGTTGAAGTAGCCGCCGAAGTCTTTCTTCAGATTGGTCGTCTGGAAGGTGATCGTGCCCTTGACGTCGCCGGTGAGCTTGCCGGAGCCGACGTTGCCCTTGTCGACCTCGCAGCCGCCGGCGGTGGCGTCCCCGCTGTCGGAACCGCCGCCCGACAGGCCGCAGCCCGCGGCGGTCAGGGTGAGGGCGATGACACCCACCACACATCCGGTCAGTCTTCTCGCGCGCATGTCGCCTCCTGCGATCAGTCAGCTGCTGGATCGAGTAGCTGGTTCAAATCACCAACTTGGACTTCGATTGATGAAAAGGTGGACCAGAATTCATCGGAGGTCAATGCCTGGCCGTGTTGCTTTTCTGTTCCGAGTCGCTCGCCGGGTGTCCGGGCGGGCCCGAGCCCCGGCACGCGCGTCAGTGCCGGTGCTCGTGGTCGGGGTGCGACGGATCGCCGGGGTGCTCGTGCCCCGGCGCGTACTCCACATCGGCCCGTGCCCGGTCCAGCCAGTCGAAGAAGGCCTGCCGGCCCATGGCCCGCCGCAACTCCCGTGCGACGTCCTCGTGGACCTCGTCGTAGGGCAGGAAGTCGCCCTCCACGGCCCCGCCGTACGGGTCGACGCCGCGCCGCAGGGCCTCCGGGGTGAGGAAGCGGTCCGGATTGCGGTCGTAATAGCCCCGTACGGCCTTCTCCGGCACCCGCTGCTCGGCCTCCAGCGCCGCCAGCAGGGCGCGCGCGGCGGGGGAGTGGGCGAGCGCCACGGCGATGATGCTGCCCAGGTCGGCGACCTCGGTCCCGGCCACCGCGAGCGGGCGGTCCGGCGCCTCGTCGGGCGGCGGCGCCAGCCCGCGCGCGGCGCACGCCCGCCGGGCCAGCTCGTCGGCGACGACCACCTGCGTCGCCCACCGTCTGCGCTGCCGCTCCGCCCGCGCCTGACCCTCCGGCCGGACCTCCCGGTCCCGCGCGGGCACGACGGCCAGTACGCCGTCCACCCGCTCCCGCCCGACGGGCACACCGCCGACGAACGCGGCGTGCGGGGTGTACGCATCGTGCGCCGCGTGGGCGGGGGCGTGTGCCGGGCGCCCGCGTGGTGCGGCGGGGTGCTCCGGCACCGTGCCGTCGCCGACGTGTGCCGCCCGTCCGTTCACGGGGTCACCTCCAGGACGACCGCCTCCGTGTAGGCGACGCAGCCGTGCCACCCGGCCTTCGCCATCAGCCAGTACGCACCCGCGGGCACCGCCGAGCCGTCGACCTCGATCGTGCACTCGGCGCTCTCCCCGGCGGCCAGGGAGAAGCCCTGGAGGCCCGGTGCGACGCCCGCCCAGGTCCCCCACGACGACAGGGCCCAGAGCGCCCCGCCCACCGGACCCCGGGTGGTGTTCCGCAGGCGCACCGGCACCCGCACCCGCTCGCCCCGGCGCACCTCGACCCGGTCGACGCCCAGCTCCATCACCAGGCTCGGCCCGGTCCGCCCGTCCGGCTCGCCCTCCACGGCCGCGCCGGGCACGTCCAGGGCGACCACGTCCTCGAACGTCTGCCCGCCGTGGGTCAGCCGCGCGGCGAGCGCGTAGCGGCCGGGCACCGGGTCCGGCGGCGGCGCCACGGTGACCTCGGTGAGCGAGAAGCCGCCGGCGCCGAGCGCGTACGGCAGCTCGGCGGGTTCGGCGCTCCAGCCGGGCGGCACCTCCAGCGCGACGGTGCCCGAGACCGGCGCGTCCGTCAGCTCGGAGGAGATCCGGACCGTCGCCGTGACCGGGCCGTCGGCGGTCAGCGCGGCCGGCGCGAGGTAGACGGCCACGGGCATGTTCCCGCGCGGCGCCGGACCCGAGTTGTGCAGCCAGTACCGGGTGGACACGGGCTGCGCGGGTTCGTGCGCGGCGACACCGGCACCCTCCTCGGGGAGCCCGCACACCGGCGAGGGCTCCGCGGCGGCGCTCCCGTCCGCCGAGGCGTCGGCGGCGGGCCCGGCGGACCGTACGGGCGCGGCGGCGGCGACCGGCGAGGCCAGCACGGTCGCCACCTCGAACCCCGTGAGGTCCAGCTCCAACGCCCCGTCCGCAGCGGGGGTGAGCGCCTCACCGGCCCGCTCCAGGACGTCCGCCCGGCGCCCCTCGGCCCATACCGACGGCCCCGTCACCCGCGCCCGCACCGGCCGCCCGTCCACCTCGTGCGCCCGTACGACGACCTCGCGCGCCGGGTCCACGGGGACGGTGCCGCCCCGGGCCAGCGGCGACCCGGCGGGCTTGAGGGCGTCCAGCACCACCCGGCCCTCGGGCTCCAGCGCCAGCAGGGTCGCGGTCCTCGGCAGGCCGGCCGCCGTCCCGGCGGGCTCCCGCAGCCGGGCCGTCAGCGGATGCTCGGGCGTCCGCAGCCGTCCCGTGAGCGGATGGTTGAAGGCGTGCCCCGCGCGCGGCCAGCCCAGGTCCCGCCAGTCGCCCTCGCCCGCGACGACCGCGTACTCGAAGGTGTGGGACCAGCGCTGGAGCTGGAAGCCGGAACCGTCGGGTGCCGTGCGGCGGGGCGGGTCGACCCAGATGCCGGAGGGCCAGCCGGTGCAGGAGCGCATCAGCGACATGTAGAGGTCGCCCGAGGAGGTGACGACACAGCCCGGGGTGCCCCGGTTCAGGATCGCGAAGCCCCGCCCGTCCCAGGCGTCTCCGGGCGGCAGGGCCTCGCCGCCCCCGGCCGCGGTGGCCCGTACGGTCGCGTCGTCGAGATCGGCGATCAGCGCGTCGACCGCCTTCGCGTCGTCCTCGGGGCGGGCGCCCGCCACCACGAGCAGCGGCAGCCGCTCCAGGTCGCGCAGGTCGGCGCCGGGCACCCATTCCTCGCGCAGGGAGGCGCGGGGTGCCACCCACACCGCGGCGAGGCCTTCCTCTGCGAGCTGTCGGCGCAGTTCGCGGGCGGCCGCCGGGTCCCAGCCGAGGACCTCGGCGACCAGGGCGTTGCGCTCCGGGCCGCCGACGGCGATCCGGATGTCGGGCAGGTTGGAGTCGACCTCCAGATCGCCGTAGCGGGGGCCGCCCGCGATCGTCGAGGTGGCCGTGACGCCGGTGCGGACCAGGGCGGCGGCCAGCGGGGTGCCCAGTTCGCCGGCGGCGTCCCAGTCGTCGAAGACCAGTTCGGCGACGCCGATCGACCGGTGACCGAGCAGGGCGCCGGTGTCGTCGTGGGCGGCGACGCGGGCCGTGGAGCCGAGCCCGAACCAGGTGTTGGCCGGGTTGTCGAGCGTCCACGGGAACTGCTCGCTGTCCACCTCCACGAAGCCGAACCCTCGTCCCACGACCGCGTCCGCGACCTCGTGCACCGGAAGCCCGCCGCGCACGTCCGAGGGCCAGCGCACCCGGATCAGCCGGTCGGCGCCGTCGTAGCCGTCGACCGTCGTCGTCACGTCCAGCCGGTCCACACCCGCCCAGAGCGTGAGCCGTTGGGTGTACCGGAACGGGCCCAGGTCGGCACGGACGGTGATGCGGGAGCCGGCCGCCGAGTGCTCGACATCGATGTCAGCCGTCACGTCCCGGCTCCGGGCCGCCGTGGTGCCGGTCGGGGTGAGGTGCCAGGGCCCCTCGCCGAAGCGCGGGTGCCTCGGATACTCCTCCTGCACCACCAGCTCGTTGCCGATGTCCCCGGGCCGCAGCAGCTCCCGCCCGCCCCCGGCTCCGGTGAGCGCGCGCAGCCCGCTCACGCCGCCGCCGCGCGCGGGGTCGACGGTCACCTCGTAGAACTCGTTGCGGATGGCCGTCCCCTCGCCGGCCGTCCAGCCGGGGACCGAACCCTCCGCCAGCGGGAGCGCCTTGAGGCCCATGCCGGGCACCTCCGGCACGACGACGCTCAGTTCGCCGTCCTCGGACACGGCGGGCAGCGGCAGCCCGGTGTGGTCGAGCGGGATCCGGCCGGGGTCGGCGACGGTCAGCACGTCCCCGCGCCGCCAGGTCGCGGAGTTGAGGACGACGAGGTCGGCTCCGTCGCCCGGCAGCGGCGTGACCCGGTCGGCGAGCGACTGGGTGGCGTCCGTGTGCACCTCCCGCGCCAGGTCGTACAACTCCCGCCAGCCGGTGAGCAGATCGATGTACACCTGGTCCGACTCGGAGCCGGTGATGGCGTCGTGGTGCGCGCCGTAGATCAACTGCCGCCAGGCCTTGTCGAGGGCCGCGTCGGGATAGGGGTGCCCGGTGACGAGGGAGGCGAGGGTCGCCCAGGCCTCGGCGTCGGCGAGCAGCGTCTCGCCGTACCGCTGGGCCTGCTTGGTGTCGATGTAGGAGACGTCCTTGCCGGTGTAGACCGGGTTCATGTCCCGGGTCTGCGGGGAGGCCGTGCGCCCCTCCCGCTCCAGCTCGGCGCGGACGGCGGCGAAGAAGTCGCGGGGGATGCCGCTGACGAACCGGGGCCAGACGTACCGCTCGTTCCAGTCGCGGTGGATGCCCATCACCCAGCGGCACGGCGGGGCGTAGTCGCCGCCGACCGGCAGCAGGACGTTCCGGGTGAGCGCTACCTTCTTCAGCCCCCGGAAGAGCTTGAGCGCGGCCGCCTCCGCCTCGGGGAGCGTGGGCGCGTTGTCGATGGCCCAGCCGGCGCCGTAGTGGTTGACCATGTACGCGGTCAGCAGGCCGCGTCCGGACGGGGCGATCCAGCTGAACTCCGCCGGGAACTGCATCCGCCGAGGATCGCGCGGCTCCTCCCCGAACACCGACAGGGTCGGCCCCCACTGGTGGAAGGGCCCGCGCGCCCACGAGCTCGACGTGACCCCCGCGTCCGCCATCAGCCCCGGGAACTGCGGGTCGTGCCCGAAGGCGTCCAGCTGCCAGGCGGTCTCCGGCGCGGCCCCCATGATCCCGCGCTGGAAGCCGTCGCCGTACAGCGCGTTGCGGACGGTCGCCTCGGCGCCGGTGAGGTTGGTGTTGGGCTCGTTGTAGGTGCCGCCCATGATCTCGACGCGGCTGGTGCGGATCAGCTGCCGCAGGAAGGCCCGCTCCTCGGGGAAGGCGTCCCAGTAGGGCTTGAGGTAGTCGACCTCGGCGAGCACGAAGGTGTACGCCGGATCGCGCCGGGCAAGGTCGCAGTGGGCGCGGACGAGACTCATGCCGGACTGGCCGCGCGAGTCGAAGGTCCGCGCGGACAGGCCCGTGACGGCGGGGTCGTCGGCGACGTCCCAGGTCTCGGTGTAGGCGGCCTGGGTGTTCCACCAGACGGGGTCGTAGTGGAAGTGGCTGACCATGAACATGGTCCAGCCGGGCTCGGCGACCGTGAACCGCGCGGTGCGCCGGGCCACCAGGTCCCCGTCGGCGGCCGTGACGGTGATCTCCCGCTGGTCACCGGGGGCGAGTCCGTCCGTGGTCACGGGTATCTCGGCGCGGGCGGTGCCGTCCTCGCCGGTGGTGACGACGGTCTGCCCGACGGCGCGGAGACCGGGGCCCTCCACGCTCAGCCGGACCGGCCGGCCCGAGGCGTGCTCCACGTCCACGGCGACCACCTGGTGCGGCTGGTCCTCCGTCCCGACGAAGAGCTCGGTCGACTCGACAGAGATGACGCGCATGGGGCTCCTACGAGTGCTCGGGGGGAGCCCCATCCTGGCAGCGCGGGATGGTTCAATCAACCATGCATCGGAATATTGGTTGATTCATCCATGCAGAGTCGGCCGCCGGTGCGACCGTGCCGCGGGCCGGTCAGCGGCTGCGCCGGGACTTCACCGCGTGCGCCCCCGCGATGTGGTCGGTCAGCGCCAGGGAGGCGCTCGCCCGCTGGTAGGAGAGCTGGCCGACGCGGACGTAGAGGCAGTCGATGAGCATCAGCACGGAGTGGCGGGCGCCGATGCTGCCGGTGCGGAAGCTGGTCTCCGACGAGGAGGAGATCAGCCTGATGTCGGCCGCGCGGGCCAGCGGCGAGCGGGGGTCGGCGGTCAGCGCGACGGTGGTGGCGCCGCGCTCCCTGGCCAGCTCGAACGGCTCGATCACCTCCCGGGTGGCGCCGGAGTGGGAGATGCCGATCGCCACGTCCGCCGGGGTGAGCAGGGCGGCCGAGGTGGTCGCCGCGTGCACCTCGGTCCAGCCGCGCACCGCGCAGCCGATGCGGAACAGCCGGGTCTCCGTCTCCTGTGCGACCGCGCCGCTGCCGCCGACGCCGTACACGTCCGTGCGCCGCGCGCGGGCCACGGCCTGCGCCGCCCGCTCCACGGAGTCCAGGTCGATCCGGTCGATGGTCTGCTGGATCGCCCGCAGATCGGCGGTGCCGACCACCTGGACGACCCGCTCCAGGCTGTCGTCGGGGGAGATGTCCGGGCCGATCTCGGCGCTGCCCCACTCGGAGGACTCGCCCCGGCCCCGCTCCTGGGCCAGCTCGATCAGCAGGTGCTGATAGGAGTCGAGGCCGATGGCCCGGCAGAACCGGGTCACGGTGGCCTGGGAGGTGCCGGTGCGGCGGCCCAGCTCCGCGGCCGAGCAGTGGGTGACGGCGGCCGGATCCTCCAGGATCAGCTCGCCGACCTTCCGCAGGGAGCCGGCCAGCCGGGGCAGCTCGGTGCGGATGAGGGTGGTGACATCGGTCGAGGGCATGCAGAGAAGGTATCAGCCACCCGTTGGCGCGACGGCTGAATACCAGGACCGAGCTGGGGCGACCGCACTCGGGGGTGAACTGCGCCATTGCCCCGGGCGCCGGCCCTGTGATTCAGTGATTCACAGGTAAGAGTGTATGGGGTGGTTCAATCCACCAGTGGGGAGTCTCAGGTGTCCGTCGAGTCCGCCAACGAGTCCGTGACCGAGCCGGTGAGCGCCGACCGCTTCGCGCGCGAGGGCCTCGCCGTCCTGCACCGTCTCACCGAGTCCGCGCGCGCCGACGTGAGCGCCGCAGCCGAGCTGATCGCCGACTGCGTCCGTGCGGACGGCGTCGTCCAGGCCTTCGGCACCGGCCACTCCCAGGCCATGGTCCTGGAACTCGCGGGCCGTGCCGGCGGCTTCGTGCCCACGAACCGGATCCAGATGGCCGACCTCGTCCTCTTCGGCGGCGACCACCCGAGCGGCCTCGACGACCCGCTGCTCGAACGCGAGCCCGGCATAGCGGTCCGCCTCTACGAACTGGCCGACCCCCGCCCCCAGGACCTCTTCGTCGTCATCTCCAACTCCGGCGTCAACAACGTCATCGTCGAGATGGCCCTGCACGCCAAGGAACGAGGCCACCGCCTGCTCGCCCTCACCTCCCTCGCCCACACCCGTTCCGTCCCCGCCACCCACCCCAGCGGCAAGAAGCTCGCCGACCTCGCCGACGTCGTCCTCGACAACGCGGCCCCGCGCGGCGACGCCCTGCTGGAACTGCCGGGCGGCGGTGCCGTCTGCGCCCTCTCCACGCTCACCGGCGTCATGCTCGTCCAGATGACCGTCGCCGAGGCCACCGCCCAACTCCTCGCCTCCGGCGACCGCCCCCCGGTCTACGTCTCCGCCAACGTGCCCGGCGGCTTCGAGGGCAACCTGGACCTGGAGAAGCGGTACGCCGGCCGCATCCGACGCACCGCCAGCTGACCACCAGGCTGCCCCCGCGCCCCGTCAGGGGCGCGGGGAACTGCGCGACAAGCCCCCACCGGACCTGCGGTTGAAGTTCCTCGCCTCCAGCGGACCTGCGGTTGAAGTTCCTCGCCTCCAGCGGACCTGCGGTTGAAGTTCCTCGCCTCCAGCGGACCTGCGGTTGAAGCCCCTCGCCTCCAGCGGACCTGCGGTTGAAGTTCCTCGCCTCCAGCGGGCCTGCGGTTGAAGTTCCTCGCCTCCAGCGGGCCTGCGGTTGAAGTTCCTCGCCTCCAGCGGGCCTGCGGTTGAAGCCCCTCGCCTCCAGCGGGCCTGCGGTTGAAGCCCCTCGCCTCCAGCGGGCCTGCGGTTGAAGCCCCTCGCCTCCAGCGGGCCCGCGGTTGAAGCCCCTCGCCTCCAGCGGACCTGCGGTTGAAGCCCGGCCCCCACCGGACCCGTGGTCGAAGCCCCCGCCCCCACCGGACCCGCAGTTGGAGCCCCCGCCCCCCAGCGGAGCGCTACGGCACTGGTACGGGCGTCAGCGCGACCGCCAGCGGATAGGCGCCCGTGGGCAACGGCGTCCCGGCGGTGCCGGAGACGGTGTCGACCGGCACCAGCTCGTTCCCGTCGGCCGTGGTCACGTACGCCGTGCCGCCGTCCCAGCCGAGGCCGACGTCGAACGCGGACCTGCCGACGGTGATCTGTTCGCCGGGCGCACCGGTCACGGTGTCGACGGGCGTGACGTAGTCACCGGTACTGGGGCTCACCCACAGCGTCCGCCCGTCCGGTGACAGTCCGAGCCCGTACGCCTGGCCCGACACGAGCAGCGTCGGCCCGGTGTCGTTGCTCGCGGTGTCGATCGGAGTGACCGTCGACCCACCGGAGTTGGACACGTACACCGTCTTCCCGTCCGGCGCGGCGACCACGTTGAACGGACGGGGCCCGACCGGGATCGCCGCCCCGGCCCTCCGGGTTCCCAGGTCGACCGGCGAGACGGTGTTGTCGTGGATGTTCGCCACGTACAGCGTCCGCCCGTCCGGGGTGATCGCCATGTTCTCCGGCCCCGACCCGACCGCGACCGTCGCGCCCGCCCGCAACGTGCCCGTGTCCACCGGCTGCACCGTCCCGTCCGTGTAGTTGGCGACCCACAACGTGTCGCCGTCCGGCGTCAGCGCGAGCCCGGCGGGGACCCGGCCCACCGCGACCGTGGCGGTGACCTCGCCGCTCGTCACGTCGATGACGCTCACCGAGTTCGAGCCCTGGTTCGCGGCGTAGGCGGTACGCCCGTCGGCGCTCGTCACCACCTCACCCGGGTTGGCGCCCACGGCGATCTCCGTGCTCCTGCCCGAGGACAGATCGATCGAACTCACCGACGCCCCGCTGAAGTTGGCCGTCAGCGCCCGGGGCGTGCCGTCCCCGTCGGTGACCCGCACCGGGAGCGCCCGGTCCAGGACGCCCGCCCCGGACACCACCACGGAGTGCACGCCCTCGGAGACACCGGTCAGGGTGACCTCGGCCGACGCGCTGCCGCCGGCCGGTACGGTCACGGTCCCCTCGGCGGGCGAGGCGGTGACCCCGTCCGGCAGATCGAGCTTCCAGGTGACCGTCCGCGCCTCGGCGGAGGAGAAACGGAGGGCCACCGCCCCGGAGGCTCCAGGCTTCAAGGAGAGCGAACCCGGGACGAAGGAGGCGTCGACGCCGGGATCGGGCGCGTGCCGCAGCATCGCCTGGTACAGGAACTGGTCCATCACCCCCGGCGACACCTGCTGCGGTATCGCGTCCAGCGCCTTGCGCTCGCTCCGCAGCCGGTTCCAGTACGTCGACACCGCGTCCGCGTCACCCCGTCTGCCGGCCAACAGCAGGTCGACGGCGGTCAACCCGGCGGTCCCGTACGCGCCGGTCTTGTCCAGCCACGGCGAAGTCTCCTTCAAGAATCCGGGGTTGGCGAGACGGGCCCGCAGCTCGGCGGGGGTGGCGGCCATGTCGGTGAAGTACGACCGGAGCGCGGCGGACGCCCGGTCGAGGCCGCTGCCCTCCTCGTAGGCCGTGCGGAACGCGGCGATGAGCTTGCCGAGGGCCGGGGACTCGGTGGTGTCGAGCTGGGACGAGTAGCTGTTCTCCGCGAGGATCCGCAGCCATTTCGCGGCACCCGGCCCCGCCAGGTCCCGGACGGATGCGAGGAAGGCGGCCCTGGGGTCGTACGCGTCCGCGTTCCACAGATAGGCCGCCGACGTGAACAGCGCGAGCTTGCTCGCCTCGGCCTGCACCATCGGGTTCGCGGTGACACCGACGGACTCCCGCGCCACCCCGGCCTCCCGGCCCGTGTAGGGGCCGAGCAGGAGACGGCTGGTGACGTAGTCGTTGACCGGGTAGTTGTCCCAGACAAGGATCGGATGCCCGTACACCTCACGGGCCTGCCGCAGCTGCGCGGCGGTGATCGTCGGCGCGATCACCCCGACACCGGTCCACTCCACGACCACGTCCGGGTCCAACCGCTCACGCAGCGCCTTCTTGTACGGGGTGTCCGCGAGGTCCGAGTACTCGGTGGGGACCATCTCCAGCGGATCGAGCTCGGTGCGGCCGGCGGAGAACTCCTCCCACACCCGGTTCAGCAGATGGGCCTGAGCCGAGCCGGCGGCCCCGCCACCGCTACCGAAACGCTCCTCGTCCGCTGCGCAGTTCCACTTGGTGTAGCTGATGTCGTCCAGCGGGATCGCGAAGGACCGCACCCCGATGTCGTACAGCGAGGCGAACTTGCGCACCAGCGCGGTGATGTCGTCGTCCGAGGAGTAGCAGACCGACAGTCCGGGCGAGAGGGCGTAGGTGAACCGGACGTGGTTGGCGGCGGCCCGCTCGACGAGTTCGCGTACCTGGGCGAGCCGGGCGGCCGGGTACTCGTCGCGCCACCGCTCCCGCAGATACGGGTCGTCCTTGGGGGAGTACACGTACACGTTCTGCTTGGTGCGGCCGTAGAAGTCGAGCTGGCTCAGCCGTTCGGCGTGGGACCACGGGGTGCCGTAGAAGCCCTCGACGACACCGCGCAGCGCGGCCGTGGGCCAGTCGCGGACGGTCACCTCGGGCAGGCGCCCGCCGGCGAGGAGTTGGCGGAGGGTCTGGGCGGCGTAGAAGGTGCCGGTGGTGTCGGTGCCGGAGAGCGCCAGCAGTGCGCGGCCGGAGCTGCGGCCGGAGGCCAGGACGTATCCCTCGGCGGGTAGCCCGGCCGGGGATCCTGCGCCGAGCCGCCGCAACGCGCCCCGGGTCGCCGGGTTCTCGTCGGGACCGCCGACGTAGACGGTGAGCCCGGCGGCCGGCGGCCGCTTCCCGGCCGGCACGGTGACGATCCGGTCGGCCCCGGCGGCCCGCAGCGCGGCCTCGACGACCTCGCGCGCGGAGGGGTCGGTGCCGGGTCCGACGACCTCCACCACCCGGTCGGGAACGGTCAGCCGGCGTCCGTCGCCCTCGATCTGCCGGGGCGTCGGCCACACCTCGGGCACCGACGGGGACCCGGGGGCGGACGGTGCGGCGGCGGCCGACGGGAACGAGGGGAGGCTCAGGCTCAGGGCCAGCAACAGCGCCCAGGGGAGACGCCGGGAGCGTGGGAGGAGAGAGGTGATTGAAGCCATCGAAGGAGGCTAGAGCTGCTGAATCAAGCATTCAATAGGGCGGGGGTGGTCTGGCGTGGAGCAAGCGTTTCCTGTGCGCCGGTCACGAGGGCGGGGCTGCTCGGTCATGGGGAGGGAAAATCTGTGCGGATCCGCCGACGGTCCCCACGGTGGGCCGGGATAGAAAGGGACCATGACTGAACGCGAGGGTCCGGCGGGTGGCGTGGACGACGTCGATGAGGTGACGCGCGCGGTGCTGACCGCGTCACGGCTGTTGGTCGCGATCTCCGCCCGGTCGCTCGCCGCCGTCGAGGAACGGGTGACGCTGCCGCAGTTCCGGATGCTGGTGGTGCTGTCCGTGCGCGGCGCCACGAAACTCGTCGTCCTCGCCGACCAGCTCCAGGTCGCCCCGTCCACCGCGATGCGCATGGTCGACCGGCTGATCGCCGCCGGACTCGCCGACCGGCAGACCAATCCCGACAACCGCCGCGAGACCCTGCTCCGGCTCACCGACGAGGGCCGGCGGGCCGTCGAGGAAGTCACAGCCAGGCGGCGCGTCGAACTCGCCGCCGTCGTCGAGCGCCTCGCCCCGAAGCAACGGGCGGCGCTGGTCGAGGCGTTGACCGCGTTCAACACGGCGGGCGGGGAGCCGGTGGCCCCGGCGGCGGACGGCGCGGAGCCGTATCCGCTCGGCTGGGTCGACACGGGGGTGGGCTGAGGCGCCGGGTCACGGGGGTGGGCTGAGGCGCCGGGTCACGGGGGTGGGCTGAGGCGCCGGGTCCGCGCGAACCTCGCTCCGGTGTGCGAAACGGCCATAAGGTGCCTAAGGGGTGTCATATCCATCCGTGCGGGCCTCGCCCTCCCGCCCTGGTGCCGACCCGAAGCGAGGACGTATGAGTGCGCATCCCCCCGTCTCCCGTGAGGATTTCGACGCGCTCTTCGACGCGGTCCGGGCCTGGGGGCGCTGGGACCGGCCCGATCGCGGCGCGTGGAACCGGGTGACCGAGGAGCATGTGCGGCGGGCCGTGGGCGGGGTGCGGTCCGGTGTGGTCGTCCCGATGGCGCTGCCCTGGAACACCCGCTCGGGCCCGGACAACCGGAAGCCCGCCCTGCACCACATGACCGATCTCGGGGACGTGGAGGGCCCCGAGCCCACGACCCACAAGGACTTCATCGCCGCCGACTACCACGGCAAGGGCGTCACCCATCTCGACGCCCTGAGCCACATCGCCTACGCGGGACTGCTCTACGACGGACGGCCGGCCCGCGAGAACGTCGGTGCCGCGGGCGCCCGCTTCGGCGCGGTGTCGGCGCTCGGCCCCCTCGTCACGAGAGGGGTCCTCCTGGACCTCCCGGCCGTGCTCGGCGTCCCCTGGCTGGAACCGGGGCACGCCGTGCGCGCCGGGGACGTCCGTGCCGCGGAGGAGGCGCTCGGTGTGACGATCGGCGAGGGCGACGCCGTGCTGCTGCGCTCCGGACACGTCCGCCGCCGCGAGGAACTCGGCGCATGGGACCCCGGTGCGGCGAGCGCGGGGTTCCACGTGGACGCCGTACCCCTGCTGGCCGAACGGGGCATCGCGCTGCTCGGTGGGGACGGGGACAGCGATGTGCGGCCGTCGCCGGTGGCGGGCGTGCACTCGCCGGTGCACGCCCTGGCGGTGGCCGCGATGGGGGTGCCGCTGCTGGACAACCTGGACCTGGAGGCGCTCTCCGCCGCGACCGCCGAGGCGGGGCGGTACACGTTCCTGCTCGTCGTGGCCCCGCTGAACGTGCCGGGCGGCACCGGTTCACCGGTCAATCCGGTCGCCGTCCTGTGAGGCCGGCGGCGGCGGCCGTGCGCCGGATCGGCCCCGCCCTGCCCGGTCACCGCCAGTGAGAGAACCGGTGAACCGTGACTCGTGTTGCGGATGCCCGTATCCTCGTCAATGCCAGATATTTCCGATAAGCGGATTGTCCAGGGCGCGAGTGAGGCCAGCGTGGTGCGGTCCGACGGCGAGCCGATACCCACGGGGCGTGCGACAGACGGCACGGGCCCCACCCTTTTCCGTGAGCGGTTTCTGCAGGGCGAACCGCTGGAGTCGGGCGTGCGCGCCTCGATCCTCGACTCCTGGCGGCGCTGTCGGTCCCTGGGGCTCTCGCCGGACCGCTCCGACCTCCCTTTCCGGGACGACTTCGACCGCGACGACCGCGTCGCCCGTGCCGCCGCCCCGGTGCTCGACCGGCTGGAGGCCCGGTTCGCCGGCAGCGCCATGAACATCTCCGTCGCCGACGCGAACGGCACGGTGCTGTTGCGCCGCTTCGGCGAGGCGTCCCTGGCCAGAGGGCTCCCGGACATCCAGACCACGCCGGGGTTCGTGTTCGCCGAGCGGTTCGCCGGCACCAACGGCATCGGCCTGGCCCTCGCGGAACGGCGGCTCATCCGGGTCTACGGCGCCGAACACTTCGCCGAACGCTCCCAGGGCAGCGCCTGCCGCGCGCTCCCCGTACGCGACCCGCTGAGCGGCCGGATCGAGGGCGTCCTGTGCTTCGGATATCCGCGCGGCTTCGAGAACCCGGCACTCTCCACGGTGATCCGCAAGGCGGCCGCGGCCATCGAGCGGCGGCTGCTCGGGCAGAGTTCCGCGCGTGAGCGCTCCCTGCTGCGGGCGTATCTGGACGCGGGGCCCGAGGCGGGCGTCGCGGGACCGGGGCACGGCGTCGGCGTCGACGAACTGGCCCTCGGACTGCGCCCCGCCGACCGGGCGACCCTGCTGGAGAAGGCCGCCGAGCTGATCTCGCGCGCGCAGCGGGCGGCCGTCGAGGTGTCCCTCACGGACGGCCGCCGCGTCACCCTCGTGAGCCGCCCGATGACCAGTGCCTCCGGGGTGGAGGGCGTCGCCGTCGAGGCCGTCGTGCACGACTCCTCCGGGCAGGAGACCTTCGCCGCCCCCCGCCGGGTCGAGCCGGTGCTGAGCCTCACCGCCGGGCCCGCGAGCCCCGTCACCCCCCTCGCCCCCGTCGGGCCGCCGCTCGTCCATCGCCTCCGGAACGCACCTCTCCCCGTGGCCACCGGTCCTCTCGCCTCCGTTCCGGCCCCCGGCCACCTGCGCGAAACCGCACCCCTCGGCAGGACGGGCACCGGCATCGACGGCGCCACGGCCGACGCCTCCACGGAACCCCGGGCCTCCGGCGTCCCGTCGACCACCGAGGGCTCCCGCCCTGCGGCGGACGGCTCGCTCCCCGCAACCGAGGGCCCGGCCGCCGAGCCACTGCACACCCGTGAGGGCGTCACCACCGCCCCCGGCGCCCCGCCCGCCACCGACCGTCCCGCTTCCGCAGTCGACGACCTCCTGCACACCCCCGAGGGTGTGGCCTTCACCGCCCCCGCTGCGCCGTCCCCCGGCCAGGGCCCGCCCGCCGCCGTCACTCCTCCGGCCCCCGCCGACGGCCACCCCGGCACTCGCCCTCGCCCCCGCCCGCGCGCCCCCGAGAGGGGCCTGCTGATGGTGGGGGAGCCGCACGTCGGTGGCTACGCGCTGGCCGCGCGCCGTCGGCTGGAGCTGCTGTCCGAGGCCAGTGCCCGGATCGGCACCACCCTGGACGTGCGCCGCACCGCCCAGGAGCTCGCCGAGACCGCCGTCCCGCGCCTCGCCGACTTCGTCACCATCGACCTGGCCGAGCCCGTGCTGCGCGGCGAGGAGGCCGCCGACCCCCGGAGCGACCTGCGGCGCACCGTGGTCCACGGCATCCGTGACGACCTCCCCTTCAGCCCCGTCGGCAAGCAGGTCGACTACGGCCCGACCGTCCCGCAACTGCGCTGCCTGACCAGCGGCGAGGCCCTGCTGGAGCCGGACCTGAAGACGGCGGCGGGCTGGCTCGCGCAGGACCCCGAGCACACCGAGCGGCTGCTGAGCCACGTCCACTCCCTCATCGCGGTGCCCCTGGTCGCCCGCGGTGTCGTCCTCGGCGTCGCCGCCTTCTACCGCGCCCAGGACCCCGCCCCCTTCGGCGACGACGACCGCTCACTGGCCCAGGAACTCGCCACCCGCGCCGCCCTGTCCATCGACAACGCCCGCCGCTACACCCGCGAACGCACCATGGTGCTCGCCCTCCAGCGCAGCCTGCTCCCGCAGGGACTCCTCGACCGGGACTCCGTGGAGGTCGCCCACCGCTACCTGCCCGCCGAATCCGACGTGGGCGGCGACTGGTACGACGTCATCCCGCTCTCCGGGACCAGGATCGGCCTCTTCGTCGGCGACGTCGTCGGCCACGGCATGCTGTCCGCCGCCACCATGGGCCGTGTCCGCACCGCCGCCCGCAGCTTCGCCGAACTCGACTTCCCGCCCGACGAGGTCCTCACCCACCTCGACAACCTGGTGGGCCGGCTGGACCGCGAGGACCCCGTCTCCGACGGCGGCGGCATCATCGGCGCGACCTGTCTGTACGCCGTCTACGACCCGACCTCGCAGCGGTGCACCCTGGCCCGCGCCGGCCACCCGCCGCCCGCCCTGGTCCAGCCCGACGGCACCGTGTCCTTCCCCGAACTGCCTGCCGGCCCCCCGCTCGGCCTCGGCGGCCTCCCCTTCGAAGCCGTCGACGTGCATCTGCCCGAGGGCAGCACCCTGGTCCTCTACACCGACGGCCTCATCGAGGACCGCGAACGCGACGTCGACGTGGTGCTCGACCAGCTGCGCGCGGCCCTGGCCCACCCCGAGCACACCCCGGAGGAGACCTGCCGGGTGGTCCTGGACACCGTCGCCTCCCCCCACCCCGGCGACGACATCGCCCTGCTCGTCGCCCGCACCCACGCCTTCGACCCGAGCCGCGTCGCCACCTGGGAGCTGCCCGCCGACCCGGCCCGCGTCAGCGAGGTCCGCGCCGCGGCCCTGCGCCAGCTGGCCGACTGGGGGCTCGACGAGGCCGCGTTCGCGGCCGAACTGGTGCTCAGCGAGCTGATCACCAACGCGATCCGCCACGGCGCCGGGCCCATCCGGGTACGGCTGCTCCGTGACCGCTCCCTGATCTGCGAGGTCGCCGACACCAGCAGCACCGCCCCGCACCTGCGCCGGGCCGCCACCACCGACGAGGGCGGACGCGGCCTGTTCCTCGTCGCCCAGCTCTCCCAGAGCTGGGGCACGCGCTACACCACGGAGGGCAAGGTCATCTGGGCCGAGTGCGGGCTCGACGGCGGCTGAGGCGAGCAGCGTCCCTGCGGCGGCCCGCCCTCCGGCCCCGTACCCGTCGGGGGCGGCGATCGTGACCCGATATCACCAAAGGGGTGAAAGACGCGAATAACGCGTAAGGGGCGGTTAGCATCGCTGGCGCAAGTCGAAGTCGGGAAGAACCCGCCAGGCCGACCCCGGAGCTGTCCGTGCACGACGCTCACGACACCTCTGCGCAGCCGGCCCCGCTCAGCGGGGCCGAGCCGCTGGTGCGTGTCCGCGGTCTCACGAAACGTTTCGGCGGAACGGTCGCCCTGGCCGGGGTCTACCTCGACGTCCACGCGGGCAGCGTGCTCGCGCTGCTCGGCCCCAACGGCGCCGGCAAATCGACGCTCATCAAGATCCTCGCCGGTGTCCACCACGCCGACTCGGGGTCGATCACCGTGGACGGACACCCCCTCGGGAGCCCCGCCGCCTCCCACCGCATGTCCTTCATCCACCAGGACCTCGGACTCGTGGAGTGGATGACGGTCGCCGAGAACATCGCCCTGAGCAACGGGTACGCGCGCCGGGCCGGACTGATCTCCTGGCGGCGCACCCGGGACCGCTGCACCGAGGCCCTGGCGCTCGTCGGCGGCACCGTCGACCCCGACGCGCCGGTCGCCCGCCTCGCCCCCGCCGAACGGTCGCTGGTCGCCATCGCCCGCGCCCTGGCCACCCGGGCGGGCCTCATCGTGCTCGACGAGCCGACCGCCCGCCTTCCCTCGGCGGACTGCACCCGCCTCTTCCGCGTCCTGCGCGGCCTGCGCGACCGGGGCCACGGCATCCTCTACGTCAGCCATCGCCTCGACGAGGTGTACGAGGTCGCCGACACCTTCGCCGTCCTGCGCGACGGCCGCTTCGTCAGCCAGGGCTCGACCGAGGGCCACAGCCCACTGCGCCTGGTGCGCGACATCACCGGCGAGGAACCACCGGGCCCACGCCCCACCCCGGCACGGCCCACCGCACCCACCCCGGCACGGCCCACCGCACCCGGACCGGCCGCGGCCCCGGCACCGCCCGCCGCCGCGGCCACCGGCCCCGTCCCGCTGACGACCGGCGCCCCGGCGGTGCTCGTGCTCGACGGCGTACGGACATCCGGTGCCGGACCCGTCGACCTGGAGCTGCGGGCCGGGGAGGCCCTCGGCCTGGTCGGGCTCTCGGGCGCCGGACACCTGGACCTCGGCCGCGCCCTCGCGGGAGCCCGCCCCCTCATCGGCGGACAGGTCCTGCTGGACGGCGCCCCCTACCGACCCCGGTCCGTCACCGACGCCGTCGCCCGCGGTGTCGCCCTCGTCCCCGGCGACCGGCAGCGGGAGGGCTGCCTCCCCGGGCTGACCGTACGGGAGAACCTCCTGGCCAACCCCCGTGCCGGGGACGGGCCCACGCCGCGCTGGATCGCCCCCCGCCGGGAACGCGCCGAGGCCGCCGCCCTGACCGAACGGTTCTCGGTGCGGCCCCGCGACAGCGAGAGGACCATCGCCACCCTCTCCGGCGGCAACCAGCAGAAGGTCATGATCGGCCGCTGGCTGCGGACCGGGCTGCGGCTGCTGATCCTGGAGGAACCGACCGCGAGCGTCGACGTCGGCGCCAAGGCCGCGATCCACCGCCTCCTGGACGAGGCCCGGGGCGAAGGCCTCGCGCTCCTCCTCATCTCCACCGACTTCGAGGAGGTGACGGGCGTGTGCGGGCGCGCCCTGGTCTTCGTCCGGGGAGCGGTGACGGCCGAGCCGAGCGGCCCGGCGCTCACGGTCGCGGGCCTGACCCGGGCGGCCTCGGCCATGCCCCCCTCCGGCACCGCGACGCATCCGTGACGGCCCCGCCCTCCCCGCCCGCGCCGCGCCCGCGCCGCCCGCGCCCGCCGCACCGGCTCCGCGTCCGGGGCGGCCCCGGCGGGCACCTCGTCGGCGCCTACGGTCTCCTCGGCCTCACGGTCCTGCTCGTCCTGGTCTTCTCCCTGGCCCTGCCGCGCACCTTCCCCACTCTGGACACCCTCGACGCGATCCTCTCCACCCAGTCGATCCCGGCCGTCCTGGCGCTCGCCGCCATGGTGCCGATCGTGACCGGCGCGTTCGACCTCTCCATCGGCTACGGCCTCGGGCTGGCGCACGTCATGGTCCTGTACCTCATCGTCGAGGCCGGCTGGCCATGGCCGCTCGCCTGCCTCGCCGTGATCGCCGGGGGGACGGTCGTGGGCGTCCTCAACGGGGTCATCGTCGAGTTCGGCCGGATCGACTCCTTCATCGCCACCCTCGGCACCGGCAGCATGATGTACGCCGTCACCGGCTGGATCACCGACGGCGGCCGGATCGTCCCGGGCCCCCAGGGCCTGCCGCCCGCCTTCACCGACCTCTACACCTCCACCTTCCTCGGTCTCCCGGTCCCCGCCTTCTACGTGCTGGCGCTCACCGTCGCCCTCTGGCTGGTGCTGGAGCGGCTGCCGATCGGGCGGTACCTGTACGTCGTCGGGTCGAACCCGCGCGCCGCCGACCTCGTCGGCATCCCCGTCCGCACCTACACGATCTGCGCCTTCGCCACGTCCGGCCTGATCGTCGGCTGCGCGGGGGTACTGCTCGCGGCCCAGCAGCAGATCGGCAATCCGAGCGTCGGCCTCGACTATCTGCTGCCCGCCTTCGTCGGAGCCCTTCTCGGCTCCACCGCCATCAGGCCGGGCCGTCCCAACGCGCTGGGCACCCTCGTCGCCGTCGCCGTCCTCGCCGTCGGCCTCACCGGCATCGCCCAGCTGGGCGCCGACTTCTGGACGGTGCCCCTGTTCCACGGCGGCACGCTCCTCCTCGCCGTCGGCCTGGCCGGGTACGCCGCCCGCCGCCGGATGCGCACCGGAGTCTTCGCGGCCCGGGCCGCTCCCGCCGCGACCCCGGACACACCGTCCGCACCGCCTCCCGACGGCGCCCCGAACGACCGTGGCCCCTGAACGAGTCGCCCGTCCCGGCCACCCGTTCGGCGGCCACCCACCCGGCCGGCCATTCGCCGGCCACCCACCCGGCCGCCCCATCCGGCGGGCCCCGCCCGGCCCCCCTCGCGGCCGCCAGCTCCCGACAGCGTCTCCCCGCTCGTCCCTCCGCAAGGAGTCCTCGTGCACCACCACCGCACCGCCCGCTCCGGCGCCCTCAGGGTCCGCCGCGTGGCGACCGCCCTGCTGACCGCGGCGGCCACCGTCGTACTCGCCGGCTGCGAACGCGGATCGTCCGGCGACCCGGACCCCTCCGCCACCGGCACGAGCGGCTGCCCCGAGGCACAGGCCGAGGCCGCGGCCGCCGTCAGCCGCGCGGAGCGCGACGACGTCCCCTGGAACGGCCCCACCGGCGGACCCAGGGCCGTGACCGGCAGAACCCTCGTCTACGTCGCCCAGACCATGACCAACCCCGGAGTCGCGGGCGCCGCCGAGGGCGTACGGGAGGCCGCGCGGGTCATCGGCTGGAACCTGCGGGTGATCGACGGCGGAGGCACACCCGCCGGCATCCAGGCCGCGATGAGCGAGGCCGTGACGCTCCGCCCCTCCGGCATCGTCATCGGTGGCTTCGACCCCAACTCGACCTCGCAGCAGCTCGCGCGCGCCGAACGGGCCGGCATCCCGGTCATCGGCTGGCACGCCGTCGCCGCCCCCGGCCCCAGCCGGAGCCCCGCCCTCTTCACCAACATCACCACCCAGGTCGAGGACGTGGCGAGGATCAGCGCCCGCTGGGTCATCTCCACCTCGAACGGCGACGCCGGGGCCGTGATCTTCACCGACGCCTCGATCCCCTTCGCCAAGAACAAGTCCGAGCTGATCAGGGACGAACTCGCCACCTGCGAGGGCGTCGACCTGCTGTCGTACGTCAACATCCCGATCTCCGACGCGAGCAGCCGGACGCCCCGCGAGGTCTCCTCGCTGCTCTCCCGCTTCCAGGACCGCTGGACCCACTCGGTCGCCATCAACGACCTGTACTTCGCCGATGCCGCCCCCGCCTTCCGTGCGGCCGGCAAGGACGGGGCGGGGCCGCCGTTCAACATCGGTGCCGGGGACGGCGACCCCTCCGCCTTCCAGCGCGTGGACAGCGAGCAGTACCAGGCGGCCACCGTCCCCGAACCGCTCACGCTGCAGGGCTGGCAGATCGTCGACGAGTTCAACCGGGCCTTCTCCGGCAGCCCCGCCAGCGGCTATGTGGCGCCGGTCCACATCAGCACGGCCGACAACAGCGAAGGCGCGACGAGCTGGAACCCGTCGGGCTACCGGGAGGGGTACCGGAAGATCTGGGGCAAGTGATCCCGCCGCCCTCCCCGCCGCCCTGTCGTCGGCCGGTCAGAGCCGGAGGACGATCAGCGCGGTGTCGTCGGTGTTGCCGGTCGGCGGCAGCAGATCGGCCAGCAGGGCGTCGGCCAGGGTCTCGGGGTCGTGCCCGCGGTGGTGGGCCAGGGAGGCGGCGAGGCGCTCCAGACCGGTGTCGATGCTCTCGGTACGGCGCTCGATCAACCCGTCCGTGTACAGGACCAGGGTGGAGTCCTCGACGAAGGGCGTGCGGGCCTGGGGGCGCGGGAGCCGGGTCGGCCGGGCGGCGAGCGGTGGGTCGGTGGCGCCGTCGAGGAAGGTGACGGTGCCGTCGGGGTGCACCAGCGCGGGCGGCGGGTGGCCCGCGCAGCTGTAGGTGATGGTGCGGTCGTCCCAGTCGATGAAGGTCGTGACGACGGTGGTCGACTCGGCCCCGTCGACGGAGCGGGCGTAGCGGTCGAGGGCCTCCAGGGCCTGCGCCGGACCGTCGGCGACGCGGGTGGCCCCGCTGAGGGCGCTGCGCAACTGGCCCATGGCGCAGGCGGCGGCCAGACCGTGCCCGACGACGTCGCCGACGGCCACCGCGAGGCCCTCGTCGTCCAGTTCGACCAGGTCGTACCAGTCGCCGCAGACGTTCAGCGCGCCGATGGCCGGCCGGTACCGCACGGCCGCGTCGTGGGAGCCGGTGGGGCCGGGCGGGGGCAGCATCGCCGCCTGGAGCGCCAGGGCGACCTCGCGCTCATGGGCGTGGGCGGTGCGCAGCCGTTCGTTGACCTCCTGGAGTTCCCGGGCGCGGGTGTACAGCTCGGCCTCCAGCACCCGGGCCCGGTCGGCCTCGCCCGGCGTGCCCCGGGGGTCCTCGTCGGCGGCGCCGCGGGCGCGGATGAGTTCGGTGACCTCCTCGACCCGGTGCACGATCATGGCCACCTTGCCGTCGGGGCCGAGGACGGGGGCGTTGACGGGGCTCCAGTAGTGCTCCTGCCAGAGGCCGGGCCGCTGCGGGTCCTCGATGTCGTAGCGGAGCAGGGCCATCGTGTCGCGTTCACCGGTGGCCACCGTGCGCAGCATCGACGCCTCCGTCTCCCGCATGCCGGCCGCCGCCGGTTCGTTCGGGTTCTCGGGGAAGACGTCGAAGATGTAGCGCCCGATCAGCTCGTCGCGGCTGCGTCCGGCCAGCCGTACGAAGTCGTCGTTGGCGTCGGCGTACACCAGATCGGGCGTGAGCAGCGCCACCATGCCGGGCAGGGCCCGGAACACCTCCGCATAGTCGATATGCGGTTCCCTCATGTCCAGCCTGCCTTGGCGCCGAGCGTCGGTGTGCCGTTCCACGATAGGCGCGAACCGACCGCGGGACCCGGCAGTCCGCGCCACGGATGCCGAAACCTCCGCGATCCGCCACGTGGGTGTCCCACGAAAGAGTGACGCCGCCTTGTGTACGGGCCCGGTCCGCCGCCTTCGCGCGGGGGACGGACCGGGCCCGGTCCGACCGGTCAGAAGATGCCCGGGCCCGGGGTCAGGACCCCGTGCGGGTCGTAGCGGTTCTTCCAGGTGGTGAACGTTTCCCACATCGGTCCGTAGTGCGCCCGCCAGTCCGCCTCCGTGAAGGCGCACGCGCCGTGCGGGTAGCGGACTCCGCCGACGGCCGCCGCCTCCTGGTAGTAGCGGTAGTTGCGGTCCGTCATCCGTGACGCGAAGTCGGGGTCGGGGCCGGAGCGGGCCGCGTCCGTGAGCACGCTGACCAGCCAGACCCAGGGGCCGCCGGTGCCGTCGGGCAGCCGCAGCAGTGGTCGGCCGTAGCTCGCGCGCAGCATCGGGAAGACCAGGCCGAAGCCGGTCGGCCCCAGGTCCTCGGCGGTCAGCGACGGGAACACCGACGCGACGTACTCCTCGACCGCGCCGTCCGGCAGGAACAGGTCCGACCAGGGCTTGACCTTCGCGTCCCAGTCCAGGTTCGCCGCGAACGCGTCGTACAGGTCGGTGACCAGGGACATGTAGTCGAGATAGGAGTAGTCCTCGAAGGCGGCGGAGGCCGCG
Organism: Streptomyces caniscabiei; assembly: GCF_014930365.1. Taxonomy (GTDB): domain Bacteria; phylum Actinomycetota; class Actinomycetes; order Streptomycetales; family Streptomycetaceae; genus Streptomyces; species Streptomyces caniscabiei. The sequence continues at coordinate 275,987 of NZ_JABXWI010000013.1, forward strand.
GCGGGGCTGAGTCCGCGCAGCAGACGGGACCCGTCGGGGGTGTCGCCGGGGTTGTGGAAGACGGTGGCCCACAGGACCAGGGGCTGTGCCGTGCCGGGCTGCGGGATGCTGCCGAGCGAGTCGAACTCGCCCCGGTCCGCCAGGACGCGGATGTCCTGGAAGAACGTCGGGATGTCCGGGTAGCCGATCCGGTAGGTGCGGGCCCGCTGCTTGGCCGGCACCAGGTCGACGGTGGCCCGGGTGATGACGCCGCACTGCCCGAGCCCGGCGAGCGCCGCCTCGAACAGATCACTGTTCTGGGATCCGGAGCACCACCTCATCCGGCCCTCACCCGTGACCACTTGGAGCCGGCGGGCGTGGTCGACCTGTGCGCCGACCCGGTAGGACGACATCATCCCGATCCCGCCCATGGACAGCGTCCCGCCGACGGTCGTCCTGGTGTAACTGGTGATCGACGCCGGTGTGAGGCCCTCCTCGTACGCGGCCTCGATCAGGTCCTTCCACAGCACACCGGCGTCGACGTCGGCGCCGTCCGCGCCGATCGAGTGGATCGTGTCCAGCGACCGCATCTCGACGACCAGGCCACCGCTGACGAGCGGTTGGCCGAACATCGCGTGGTGGGCGCCGGCCGGGGCGACCTCGATGCCGTGGTCGGCGCAGAAGGCGACCATTTTCCTGATGTCCTGCACCGACCCCGGCCGCAGCACCGCGCACGGCGTCCGGAACATGATGTTGCCCTGGTCGTGGGCGTTCGCCGCGAGTGACTCCGCGTCGAACACGAGGGTCCCGTCGAGGGGTGGGGCCGTGGCGAAGGACGCGACGTCCGCGGCCGCCGCCTCGGTCACCCACTGCCGGGTGAGCAGGTCGAAACCGGCCACGAGCGCCAGGCTCCCGGCGCCGAAGCGGGCCAGGAACTGCCGTCTGCCGACGGGACCGCTCTGTCTCTCTGTCATGACAGCCTCCGTGGTGTCGGCGCGGCGGATGATCGGCACGCCGCGCCGGGTCTGTCGTCCTGTCCGGGGGAGGAATCGGTGCTCGACCGGTACTCGACCGAACCGGACCGATGACTCAGCGTGGTCATCACCAAGCGCGATCTCCCCCTGACATTCCGCTTACGGCTCATCATGACTTCCCGGGGGCCCGCCGCGCGACGGGGTCGGGGCGTCCGATCTGTGCGGTGGGGCGGTGGAAGCGCGCGCCGAAGTGGATTTACCTCACGGCGCGACAGAAGCCCTGATTCGGCCTTGCCCGTGCAGGTGCGGCACGCCTCAACCGTCGCAAGGACCGCGCAGGTTGACGATCCGTCATCAGGTCGAGTGATGATACGATCACCGCACTTACCGAACGGACGGATGGGTGCAAAAGGAGCATCTCTCGCCATTCGTGGAGGCCTGGGTGGCAACCCCGAAGTGGCTGGCCTTCGGTCTGTGTGAAGTGACGGAAATTCAGTAGCTGGCCATCGGCCGCCTGAAGAGGGTCTCATGACGCAATACATACAAAATCCGGCGCTCTGGGCACTCATTGTCGTAACCCTTGCCGCCGTCGCCCTGATCATTCGTCAGCGTCGGGCGGCGCGAGCTTTACGACAGGAGATCGCAGGGCTCAGAAATCACTACGGTGAATTGGAGAGCCAATACTCGGATTCCGTCCGCGCGGCCCAGCAGGAAGCCGAAGGTGAGACGAGGACGGCCCTGAAGGCCGCGATGCGGACCCTCCAGGGTCTCGCCGCCGAACAGCAGCGCATCATCTCCGGGCTCCAGCGCAAGTACGGCGACTCCGTCATGCTCCAGGACCTCCTGGAGATCGACCACATGAACGCGCAGTTCGGCCGGCGTGCCCAGTCCATCGCCGTGCTGTGCGAGGGCTGGCTCGGCCGCCACCGCGACGTCGCCTCGGTGTACGACGTGGTCCGCAGCGCCCAGGGCAGGATCCGCCACTTCCAGCGGGCGCACATCCTGTCCAAGGTCGACTTCGGCGTCACCAGCCGGGCCGTCGAACCGGTGGCGCTGGCCCTCGCGGAGCTGCTCGACAACGCGACCAGCTACTCCAGCCCGGACACCGTCGTCGAGATCAACGTCCGCTCCGTGCCCAAGGGCGTCTGCATCATCGTCGACGACGCCGGAGTCGGCATGAACGAGGAGGAGAAGGCGAGGGCCGAGAAGCTCCTGACGAGCGAGCGCGTCACGGGTGTCTCGGGGCTCGGCAACCCTCCGCAGTTCGGCTTCGCGGTGATCGGTGTGCTCTGCGAGCGGTTCGGCTTCACGGTGTCGGTGGACTCCACCTCCCCCTACGGAGGTGTGCGGGCGGTCGTGCTGCTGCCCGACGAGCTGCTCACCACGATGCCGGAGCCCAAGCAGCCGACGGCGTCGGTGGAGTCCGTCGCGCCGCGCGACGTCCCCGCCCCCGTGGAGGCACGGCCGGCCGCGTACGACAGTGCCCCCGACTCCTCGCTGCCCGTGGGCACGACCGAGGACGGTCTGCCCAAGCGGCGTCGCAAGCGGCCGATGGCCCTGGTCTCCAACGGTCCGTCCGCCGCCCCGGCTCCCCGGCGCCGCAGCGAGGACACGGCCGCGATCATGGCCGCCTTCAAGCAGGGCACGGACGCGGGTCGCGCCACACACCCGGAGGCGGGGGAGCGGCCGAGCGGCTCCCACGACGCTAGCAGCGAAGGGCACGAGGTCCAATGAACAACGATCTTTCATGGATGCTTGACAGCGCCCTGGAGATCCCCGGAGCTCTCCACGCGGTTCTGGTCTCCTCCGACGGGTTGCTGAGGGCCCGTTCGCGGGGAGTGGACAAGGACGACGCGGACAAGGCCGCCGCCGCGATGAGCGGTATGCAGTCGCTGAGCCGGTCGCTGGCGTTCTTCTGCTCCCGCTCGGATCTGCGGTGGCAGCAGACACTGGTCGAGTTCGACGGCGGCTGGATCTTCCTGATCTCGGCCGGTGACGGTGCCTACCTCGCGGTGTCGGCCTCCTCCGACGTCGACATGGCGGACATCACCTTCCGGATGCAGCAGCTCGTCGGCCAGCTGGGCAAGGTCATGACCGCTCCGCCCAGGGAGAGCAGCGTGGTGGGGCCATGAGCGATTCCGACAGGCATGAGCACGAGGCCGCCGAATTAGTGCGGCCGTACGTCATCACCGGCGGCCGCAGCCTGCCCGGGGAGAGCCAGTTCTCCCTGATCACGCTGGTCACGGCGGTCGCCGACCAGCAGCAGCGGCCCGCTCGCCTCTCGCCGGAGGAGCAGGACCTGCTGCGTATGTGTGTCGGCGGTTACCTCTCCGTCGCCGAGATCGCGGGGCACCTCCAACTCCCGGTGGGAGTGGTGAAGATCCTGCTGGCCGCGCTCTCCGAGGCCGGCTATCTCGTCACCCGCCCGCCGGAGACCCGTGCTCCCGTCGCCAACCTGAAGATTCTCGAGGAGGTGCTCAATGGTCTCCAGTCCAAGTTTGGATGAACGGGCGTACGTCCCGGGCGGAGAGACGCAGACCGCCGTGAAGATCCTGGTCGTCGGGCACTTCGCCGTCGGCAAGACCACGTTCATCGGGTCGATCTCCGAGATCTCGCCGCTCTCCACCGAGGAGACGATGACGCAGGCGGGCGAGGCGATCGACGACCTCAAGGGCGTCCAGGGCAAGACCACCACCACGGTCGCCATGGACTTCGGCCGCCTCACCGTCAGCGACCGCGTCGTGCTGTACCTCTTCGGCACACCCGGCCAGCAGCGCTTCGTACAGATGTGGGAGGACATGGCACGCGGCGCCCTCGGCGCGCTGGTGCTGGTCGATCCCGAGCGGCTGGCCGACTCCTTCGCCGTGATCGACCTGATCGAGCAGTACGGACTCGACTACGCGATCGCGGTCAACCATTTCGACGGTACGTCGATACGTGATGCGAGGGCGCTGCGCGAAGCGCTGGATCTCCTCGACGACACCCCCATCGTCACCTGCGACGCGCGGGACGAACGGTCGTCGGCCGAGGCTCTGATCACGCTCGTCCGCTACTTGATGGACCGCGCCCGTTAGGAGCAGAGCAGACATGACCCCCGACTCCCCTCTTCCCTCACCCCCGCCCGGCTGCCCGGCGCACGGCAGCGGACTGCGGATTCCGCTGTACGGACCGGAGTACGCGGCCGATCCGCAGGCGTACTACGCGTACATGCGGCACTACGGGCCGAGCGCTCCGGTCGAGATCGCGCCCGGCGTCGACGCGACCCTCGTCACCGACCACGCCACCGCGCTGAAACTGCTCCAGGACCCCGGCAACTTCCGCAAGGACGCCCGCCGTTGGCGAGACGTCGCCGAGGGCAAGGTCGGCCCGGACAGCCCGGTCGTCCCGATGCTCGGCTACCGTCCCAACGCCATGTTCACCGACGGCGCCGAGCACGCGCGGCTGCGGCAGGCGATCACCGACAGCCTCGCCAAGGTCGACTCCCGCCGCATCAGCGACATGACCAAGCGGGCCTCCGACTACCTCCTCGCCCAGGTCTCCGGCCGCGGTTCCATCGACCTGATGAACGACTACGTCAAGCAGCTGCCGCTGCTCGTGTTCAACGAGCTCTTCGGCTGCCCGGCGGACATCGGCGACCGGGTCGTCTTCGGCATCTCCGGAGTCTTCGAGGGCGTCAACGCCGAGAAGGCCAACCAGGTGCTGGGACAGGCCGTGTTCGAACTGGTGGCGCTCAAGCGCGCCAGGCCGGCCGACGACGTCACCTCGTACCTGATGCGGCACGAGGCGCGCCTGACCGACGAGGAGTTGGTGCACCAGCTGATCCTCCTCCTCGGCGCGGGCGCCGAACCGCTGCGCAACCTCATCGGCAACACCCTGCACCGGCTGCTCCTGCACGACCGGTACGCCGACGGCGGTCTGATCGAGGAAGCCATCGACGACACGCTGTGGGAGAACCCGCCCATGGCGAACTACGCGCCGCACTACCCCGCGGCCGACATGGAGTTCGGCGGCGCCAAGCTGCGGGCGGGCGACCTGGTGCTGGTCAGCATGACGGCCGCCAACACCGACCCCGCGCTGGTGGCGTCCGGTCAGACCGGCGGACGGCGGGCCCACCTGTCGTGGAGCGCCGGCCCGCACGCCTGCCCCTCCAAGGAACTCGCCCGGCTCGTCACCATGGTGGCCATCGAGAACCTGCTCAACCGTCTGCACGACATCGAACTCGCGGTCCCCGAGGACAGCCTGACCTGGCGTCCGGGCCCCTTCCACCGCGCGCTGGCCGCGCTTCCCTGCCGCTTCACCCCGCAGGTCGTCCAGCGGCCGATGCCGCCCCGCGTCGCGGAGCCCTCCGCAGGCGAGGAGAACGCCCCGGCGGGACGCAAGGCCGAGCGTGGCGTGTGGGGCTCCTTCCTGCAGTGGTTGAAGGGGTGACGCAGACAACAGTCTGTGACAGCGGTTACTGCATGAGTATTCAACCAAAGGGGTAGTAACGCGGCGGCATTCGTGGTGACCAATGAACCAAGGGAGGTGTCGTGGACCACATATCCATCGGCGCCGCTTCTGCTCGACATCCGGATCTCTTCCGCCGCTCCCGACGAGACATCGACTTACACCGCGCGGAGACCAGGGGCGTGACCCGCCACCAGTCGCCGCGAGACGAGATACCCGCCCAGGCCGGCGGGTATCTTTCTGTGTCCCCGCACCCGCTCCGCCGCCGGGGGACAGCGGCTCCACCTCCGTACTCCGAGCAGAGGCGGGAGGCGTGGTGAGCCCTCTCGGGTCCGGCACCGGGAGCACCCCGGGGGACCGGACGCTCGGCGCCCTCGTGACCGGCCAACTGCTGCGGCTCTGCGAGGTGTCGGGGCTCGGCCCGACCGACGCCCGGAACTACGCGCGTCTACTGACCGACTCGCTGGGGGCGGTGGCCGAACGGCCCCTGAACCTGCCGCCCCCGTCCCTCAGTTTCCTGTCCGACGACTCCACCCCGGTGGAGTACTCGCTCTCCCTCACCCCGGACGCGTCCCCCGCCGTACGGGTGCTGCTGGAACCGGGGTGCGGTGCCGGTGATCTCCGGGAGAACGGCCGCGTCGGACTGGGCGCCGTCCGTGCGATGGCACGGAGCTGGGGCTTCGCCACCGACCAACTCGACGCACTGGAGGACCTGTTCCTCCCCGCCGACCCGCAGGGCCCGCTGGCGCTGTGGATCGCGCTGGAGCTGCGTCCCGGGGGCGTCCCCAAGATCAAGGTGTATCTGAACCCGTCGGCGTCCGGCGGGGACCGGGCCGCCGAGACGGTACGGACGGCACTGGACCGGCTGGGCCACCGGGACGCCTTCGACGCGCTGCCGCCGGCCGACGGCTACCCGTTCTTCGCGCTCGACCTGGGCGACTGGGCGGCACCCCGGGTGAAGATCTACACCACCCACCGCGACCTGGCGGTGCCGGACGTCGGCGCCCTGTGCCGGATGGAGAACGGCCCCGACAGCGCGACGCTGGAGGAGTTCCTCCGTACGGCGGGCGGCGTCGACGCGGCAGCGGACGGCACCCGGGCCCTGCCGGAGGCCCGGTTCGACCGGCGGCCCGTCCTGTCCTGCCACTCCTTCACCCGGACCACCGGCGGACCCACCGGCTTCACCCTCCATGTCCCGGTCAGGGACTACGCCCGCGACGACGCGGAGGCACTGCGCCGGGCCGGGGCCGTCCTCGGCCGTCACGGGATGGACCCCGGCGCACTCGACCGCCCGCTGGCCGCCGTCACCGGACGCAGGCTGACGGACGGAGTGGGGCTCGTCGCGTACCTGGCGCTCGTCCACGAGCAGGACAGACCGGCCCGGGTGACCGCGTACCTCTCGTCGGAGGCCTACGCGGTGCGGCCGCCCAACGGCCACCCGCACATCGAACACGAACCATTCAGCAGCACGTCAGGAGCAAGAACCCTTATGGAGCCCTACCGCATCAAGGTCGTCGAGCCCATCGCGCTCACCACCCGTGAGCAGCGCGAGGCGGCGCTGGAACGGGTGCATTACAACCTCTTCGACCTGCGCGCCGAGGAGGTGACCATCGACCTGCTCAGCGACTCGGGCACCGGCGCCATCTCGGCCGCCCAGCTGGCCGCGGGGATGGAGGGCGACGAGTCGTACGCGGGCTCGCGCTCCTTCTACCGCTTCCACGAGACCGTGACCGAACTGACCGGCTACCGGCACATCCTGCCGGCCCACCAGGGGCGGGCCGCGGAGCGCATCCTCTTCACGAACCTCCTCGAACCCGGTGGCATCGTCCTCGCCAACACCCACTTCGACACGACCCGGGCCAACGTCGAGCTTTCCGGATGTCAGGCGCATGACATTCCCTGCGCGGAGGCCCGCGACCTGGACAGCGTCCTGCCCTTCAAGGGCAACATCGACCTGGACAGACTCCGGCAGACGCTGGAGGGACCGGACGGCTCCCGGGTCCGGGTGGTGATCATGACGATCACCAACAACGGCGGCGGCGGCCAGCCGGTCTCCATGGAGAACCTGAAACAGACCGCCGAGATCTGCCGCCGGCACGGTGTCCCGATGATCCTGGACGCCGCCAGGTTCGCCGAGAACGCCTGGCTGGTGACCCGCCACGAGGAGGCCTACCGGGGCCGCACCCCGCGCCAGGTCGCCGAAGAAGCGTTCCGTCTCGCCGACGGCTGTGTGATGAGCGCGAAGAAGGACGGCATCGTCCACATCGGCGGATTCATCGGGCTCAACGACCCCGAACTCGCCGAGAAGTGTGAACGCCTCCTCATCGCCACCGAGGGCTTCGCCACCTACGGCGGTCTCGCCGGCCGGGACCTCGACATGATGGCCACCGGCCTGCTGGAGGTGACCGAGCCCGCCTACCTCGCGGAGCGCGCCGACGTCGCCTCCCATCTCGCCGACCGCGTCCGCGCGGCGGGCGTCGACCTGCTCGAACCCCCGGGCCTGCACGCCCTCTACCTCAACGCGGGCCGCCTGCTCCCGCACATACCGCCCCACCACTACCCGGGCCACGCCCTCGCCTGCCGCCTCTACCTCGAAGGCGGCATCCGCTCGGCCGAGCTCGGTTCCCTCTACCTCGGTGAGGAGGACGAGGACGGCAACCCCATCAAGAGCGCGCCGTACGAACTGGTCCGGCTCGCGCTCCCGCGCCGGGTCTACACCCGCAGCCACTACGACCACGTCGGCAGGACCCTGGAACGCATCGCGAAGGAGCGGGAGTCCGTCCGCGGCTACCGCATCGTGGAGCAGTCCCCGATCCTGCGGCACTTCCGCGCCAAACTGCAGCCGGTGACCGCGTGACCGCGTGACCGCGTGACCGCGTGACCGGCCGCGCCGGCGGTGGTCGCCCCGTGTGTGAGCGGAGCGGCCATCGCCGGGCGCGGCGATGGGGCGAGAGGAGCGGACGGTCCGGCCGGGCAGCCCGGAGCAGGTCGGACCAAGTCGGCTCAGCCCAGCCGGATGACGGAGAACGTCTCCCCTTCCGCGGGTGGCCGAGTCCAGGAGCGGGTCGTGAAGGTGTGCAGCCGCCCGCGGGTGATCGCGTGCCGCGGCAGGTGGACACCGAACTCCCCGGCCACCGCCTCCAGCAGCGCCCGCTCGGTCTCGGCACCGCGCCTCGGCCGGCCGAAGAACCGGCTCGGGTCCAGCGCCCGCGGTATCTCCCCGCTCTGCCGGACCTGGCCGTCGACGTAGGTGAACCCGTACTGCTCGGTGCCGTCCCGTGCCACCGAGAGATGGAAGTACGCCTCCTCGTGCTGCCTCCTGAGGCCGCTCCACACCACCACCGCGCGGGTGCCCGCGCTGGCCCGCGCGGCCGGGGAGACGAACCGCTGCCGGCCGAAGGAGGAGGGTTCGCCGTCGAAGGCGAAGCTCCAGCCGGGGCCGGCCCGCCCCACCGACACGAGGGCCCTGTCGTCGTAGGACGAGAACTCCCTCCGGCCGTGCAGCCATCTGCGGCGGGCCTCCCAGGAGGTCAGGGGTTCGCTCAGCACGGCGCCGCCTCCGCCCCCGGCCTGGCCGCCGCCGGCGCCGCCACCCTCGTCGCCGTCCGCGAGACGGCGGGGCAGGTCCTCCGGGTCCACCCCTTCCACCAGGACGAACCGGAAGCTGCTGCGGTTGTTGCCTGGGTCCGGCTCCGCGAGCCAGGCCAGGTCGTCCGGGTCGAGCCGGTCCGTCGGCTCCGGCGCCGCACCCACCTGCCCCCCTCTCGGCGTGGAGAGCAGCTCGCGGCCCCGCTCCAGGGTCGCGAGCGGCCCGAGCAGGGGGTCGGCCACCCACCCGAGCGGCGCCAGATGGTCCGGCCCCAGCGGCTCCCACCGGGGCAGGGCGTCCCGCAGCGTCCGCCAGGCCCCGTCGGTGTCGCCCCACCGCGCCGACTCCCGCGCCCGCTCGACCGCCTCCCCGAACGGTCCGGCCGCCGTGTACCGGTACGTGCCGTCGCGCACCCGCTCCAGCGTCGCGTGGGCCAGCGCGACCAGGTCGGCGTCGGCGCCCCGCAGGTGGTAGGTGAGCGTGGAGTCGTCCCGGTACGAGTGGGCCGCGTGCTCGGCGACCAGCGGGGGCAGCAGCTCGGGCGCGTACCGCGGATCCGTCGCCAGGCCCTCGAAGTACACCCCGGTATGTCCGAGCAGGCGGCGCAGCTGGTCACCCAGCCCGGCCGCCCGTGGTCTGCCGTACCGCTGGGCCTCGTCCAGCGCCTTCGCGGCCCGCTCCCAGTCGCCGCGCAGCGCGTCCTGCCGGGCCTGCTCCATCCGGGCGTCCAACCGCCGCGTCGTGTCGTTGACGAACTCCGGCTCCCCGCCGCTCCCGCCCGCCCGCAGGCTGTGGAACTCCCGGTGCATCTCCCGCATGAACGCGGTGAAGTCGGCGTGCCGCTCGGGCGGGGCGGCCCGCCAGCTCGACCACGTGTAGACGGCCCACTCACCGCGCTCGTCGACGTCCTCGGGATCCAGTAGGACGTGGGTGACGTCGGATTCCACATCCAGCTGCAGGCCCCGCCGCCAGAGGTCGGCCTCGTGCCGTTCCTCGGGGTCGGCGTCCTCGTCCAGGTACTCCTCGAACATGTCCGCGAGCCCCGACTCGTTCTCGTGCCAGCGGGCGTCCCCCGTCCCGGCCAGCAGCCACACGAAGCCACCCGCGTGCCGCCAACCGTCGCTCACCGCGAGGAACTCCCGGTACGACGGGGGCATCCGTCGGCCGAGGCGCTCCTCCATGGCCGCGATCCGTTCCTCGGAGGCGGGCGGGAACCCCAGCCACCGGGCCTCCCGGGCGGCGTCGTCGTCCCTGCTCCGTGGCTCGTCGTCCCGCAGGGAGTCCGCCCACTCCTCGCTCCACCCGCGTAAGAAGGACTGCCAGTCGAATGCCGCGCTGTCCGTGTCGGTCATGCGTCCGATGCTGTCACCCACCACTGACAACGAGAGCCTGCCCGACCGGCCCCGTCAGGGAGCGTAGCGCCGGGGGACCGGCTCCGACCTCGGTGAACGGAACGCGTTCCGCGCACAAACGTGCGTCAGCACGTCGTTGACCGGTGTTCCGCGCGGGGGCCAGGGTGGTGGAGCCGGAACGGATGCCGATCTCCCGTTCCCGGCCACCGACATGCGTGCAGGAGGCCGTGATGCTCCCGATCGACACCCTCGAACACACCGCCCCGGGGGAGAACCCCGCGGCGGCCCCCGCCGCCGTGCCGGCGGAGCGCGGTGAGCTGTTCTTCCAGCGCTGCCTCTGGTGCGGCACCCCGGCCTACCGGCGCTCGTTCTGCCGTGCCTGCGGGTCCATGACCTTCCGGCGGGAACGCAGCGCCGGCGACGGGATCGTCCTGCGCCGCCACGGCCATGTGCCGCACCACACCTGGTTCGTCGCGATGAACGAGGGCTTCAACCTGCTCTGCCGCGCCACCGGCACGGTTCCGGTCACGGTCGGGTCGAGGGTGAGTGTCGTAGGGGCCGGGGCCGCGCTCGGCCAGGAGCTTCCCGCGGTCGCGGCCACCCGCCCGCCGTCGGCTTCGGAGCGTTGGTGGTGAACGGAAACCGCCCGTCGGCAGGGACCCCGCACACACGGGGCGAGCAGAGAGGAGGGTGCGTGGACACCCAGCCCACACCACCGTCGCAGGCACAGGCCGGCCCGCCCGGGGGAGCGGGGCGCGCCGCCTTGGAGGGGCTGCGCGTCGCCGACTTCTCCCGGGTCCTCGCGGGCCCCTACGCCACCATGCTCCTCGCCGACCTCGGCGCGGACGTGGTGAAGGTCGAACGCCCGGGCACCGGGGACGACACCCGGGCCTGGCACCCACCGGCCGACCACGACGGCACATCGACCTACTTCCTCGGCGTCAACCGCAACAAGCGGTCCGTGACGCTGGACCTCACGACCGACGTCGGCCGCGAACAGGCCCGCGCCCTGGTCGCCGGGTGCGATGTGCTGGTGGAGAACTTCCGCCCGGGCACGATGGAGCGACTGGGCCTCGGACCAGCTGAACTCCGCGCCCGGCAGCCGGAGTTGGTCTACTGCTCGATCAGCGGCTTCGGCAGCGGCGCGGGCGCGGCGATCCCCGGGTACGACCTGCTCGTGCAGGCCGTCGGCGGGCTGATGAGCGTGACCGGGGAGGCGGCCGGGGAGCCGGTGAAGGCGGGCGTGGCCCTCGTCGACGTGATCACCGGTCTGCACGCCTCGCTCGGCATCATGGCCGCCCTGCGCCACCGCGACGCCACCGGGCAGGGCCAGCACGTGGAGGTGAACCTCCTCAGCTCCCTGCTGTCGGCCCTGGTCAACCAGGCGTCGGCGTTCGCCGTCGCCGGCGTGGTGCCGGGCCGGATGGGCAACGCGCACCCGAGCATCGCCCCGTACGAGACCTTCCGGGCCGCCGACCGGCCGATCGCCGTCGCGGTGGGCAACGACCGTCAGTTCGCCGCGCTCGCCGACCTGGTGGGGGACCCCGGGCTCGCCCGCGACGACCGGTTCCGCACCAACACCGACCGCGTCGCCCACCGTGCCGAACTGCGGGACATCCTGACGGCGCGGCTCGGCGCCGCCGGCGCGGACCACTGGTCCGCCCTGCTGCTGGCCGCGGGCGTGCCGGCCGGGCCGGTCAACACCGTCGAGGAGGCGTTCGACTTCGCCCGGAAGCTCGGCCTTCCCGGCATCGTCGACATCCCCGCCGATCCCGCCGATGTGGCCGATGTGGCCGATGCGGCCGATCCCGCAGACCCCGCCGATCCGGCGGGGGCGAGGCCCGCCCGCCAGGTCGCGAACCCCATCACGCTCAGCGCGACACCGGTCCGGTACGACCGGCCACCGCCCCGCCTGGGCCAGCACACGGCGGAGATCCTGCCCCCCTCCGCACCCCGCGCCACCGAGCCGGACACGACCGAGCCGGACACCACCGAGCCGGACATGACCGAAGCTCACCCGACCCACGCGAACACGATGAACACGACGAACCACAGGAGCCCACGATGAACGACGCCACGCCGCTGAAGGACCCGCTCGACCTGCTCGACCTGCCCTCCACCCTCTCCGACGAGGAGCGCGAGATCCAGGCCACCGTCGCCAAGTTCCTCGCCGACCGGGTCCGGCCGCACATCGGCGAGTGGTTCGAGAACGCCCACTTCGCCCGCGAACTCGCCCCGGAACTGGGCAAGTTGGGTGTCCTGGGCATGCACCTCGACGGCTACGGCTGTGCCGGCACCAACGCGGTCAGCTACGGCCTCGCCTGTCTGGAGCTGGAGGCGGCGGACTCCGGCTTCCGCAGCTTCGTCTCCGTGCAGGGCTCGCTGTCGATGTACTCCATCTGGAAGTGGGGGTCGGAGGAGCAGAAGCAGGAGTGGCTGCCCCGGCTCGCCGCGGGCGAGGCCATCGGCTGCTTCGGACTGACCGAGCCCGACTTCGGCAGCAACCCCTCGGGGATGCGCACCCGAGCCGTCCGCGACGGCGCCGACTGGATCCTCAACGGCTCCAAGATGTGGATCACCAACGGCGGGATCGCCGACGTGGCCACCGTCTGGGCGCAGACCGAGGACGGCGTCCGCGGCTTCCTCGTGCCGCGCGGGACCCCCGGCTTCACCACGCAGGACATCAAGCAGAAGATGTCGCTGCGCGCGTCCATCACCTCGGAGCTGTACTTCGACGACGTACGACTGCCCGACTCCGCCCGGCTGCCGCACGCCCAGGGCCTGCGCGGACCGCTCTCCTGCCTGAACGAGGCCCGCTTCGGCATCCTGTTCGGCGCGGTCGGCGCCGCCCGCGACTCCATCCAGTCCGCCATCGCGTACGCCGACTCCCGCGTGCAGTTCGACAAGCCGATCAGCGCCTTCCAGCTCACCCAGAAGAAGCTCGCCGACATGAGCGTGTCCGTCGGCAACGCCGCCCTGCTCGCCGTGCACCTGGGCCGGCTCAAGGACCAGGGCCGCATCCGCCCCGAACAGATCAGCGTCGGCAAGCTCAACAACGTCCGCGAGGCGATCGCCATCGCGCGGGAGTGCCGCACGATCCTCGGCGCCAACGGCATCTCCCTGGAGTACTCGCCGCTGCGCCACGCCAATAACCTGGAGTCCGTCCTCACGTACGAGGGCACCAGCGAGATGCACACCCTGGTCGTCGGACAGGCGATCACCGGCTACCCGGCGTTCCGCTGACCGGCGCGGACCCAAGGAAGACGACCGTGAACATCGTCGTACTCGTCAAGCAGGTCCCGGACACGGCTGCCGAACGCGCCCTCTCCGCCACCGATCTCACCGTCGACCGCGAGGACACCGATCTCGTCCTGGACGAGATCAACGAGCGAGCCGCGGAAGAGGCGTTGACGCTGAAGGAGACGGTGGGCGCCGAGGTCACCGTCATGTCGATGGGACCCGATTCCGCGCTGGAGGCCATCCGCAAGGTGCTGGCCATGGGCGCCGACCGCGGCATCCACATCAGCGACGCCAGGCTCCACGGAGCCGACGTGGTGACCACCGCGCAGGTGCTGGCCGCCGCCGTGCGGACGGTCGGGGACGTCGACCTCGTCCTCGCGGGCAACGCGACGACCGACGGACAGACGAGCGCCGTCCCCGCCGCCCTCGCGGACCTGCTCGGGCTGCCCCAGCTGACGCACGCCCGGGACGTGACCGTGGACGCGGGCCGCGTACGGGCCGAGCGCGAGACGGAGGACGGCGAGGCGACGCTCGACGCGCCGCTGCCCGCGCTGGTCAGCGTCACCGAGAAGATCAACGAACCGCGCTACCCCTCCTTCAAGGGGATCATGGCCGCGAAGCGCAAGCCGGTGCGGACCCTCGACCTCGACGACCTCTTCCCGGACGCGGACGGAACCGGGTTCCGTGTGAGCCGCACCCGTGTGCTGACGGCCGTACCGCGTCCGGCGCGGGTCGCGGGCACCCGCGTCACCGACGACGGCTCGGGCGGCCGGGACCTCGCCGCGTTCCTGATCGCCCAGAAGCTCCTCTGAACCACCCCGCTACACCAGCACCCCCCCGGAAGCAGGCACCCATGCCCGATGTCCTCGTCCTCGTCGACCACGACGGGGCTCGTGTGCACAAGTCCACCTACGAACTCCTCGCCGCCGCACGGCGGTTGGGCGATCCGGCCGCCGTAGTCGTCGGCGGCCCCGGCACCGCGTCACGCCTCGTGGAGTCCCTCGCGCGCCACGGCGCCACGACCCTCTACGCGGCCGAGTCGCCCGAGGCCGCGGAGTTCCTCACCACCCCGGCCGTCGACGCCCTCGAACTCGCGGTCCGCCAGGCCCCTCCCGCCGCCGTCCTGGTCTCGGCGACGACGGACGGCAGGGAGGTGGCCGGGCGACTCGCCGCACGGCTGGACGCCGGGCTGCTGGTCGACGCGGTCGACCTCGACCCCTCCGGCACGGTCACCCAGATCGTCTTCGGCGGCTCCTGCACCGTGCGCTCCCGGGTCACCCACGGCACACCCGTGATCGCCGTACGGCCGGGCTCCTTCGAGCCTGAGGAACGGCCCGTGACGGCCGTCCGGCACGACCTCGCCCTGCCACCGGTCGACCCCGCGGCCTCCGCCCGGGTCACCGACCGCCGCGCCGCGCCCGCCGGTGACCGTCCCGCACTCACCGAGGCGGACGTCGTCGTCTCCGGAGGCCGCGGCGTCGCAGGCGCGGACGGCTTCAAGGTGGTGGAGCGACTGGCAGACGCGCTCGGCGGTGCCGTGGGCGCGTCACGCGCCGCGGTCGACGCCGGCTACTACCCGCACCAGTACCAGGTGGGCCAGACCGGCAAGTCCGTCTCGCCCCAGCTGTACATCGCCCTGGGCATCTCCGGGGCCATCCAGCACCTCGCCGGCATGCAGACCTCCAGGACGATCGTCGCGGTCAACAAGGACCCGGAGGCCCCCGTCTTCGGCCTGGCCGACTACGGCGTCGTGGGGGACCTGTTCGCGGTGGCTCCCCAGCTCACCGACGAAGTGACCGCCCGCCGCGCGGGCGTCTGAGAGCCGGGCCCGAAGGCCGAGGCGGAGCTCCCGTCCCCGCTCACCCAAGAGGTGGGGGACCGCAGCTCCGCCTCGGCCTTCGGCATGCCCGGTGATCCGACGGTCAGGAGGTCAGGAGGTCCGGCGGTCACGGCCACGCGGCCGGCGCGCACCTGCGCACCGGCCGCGCGGCCGTGACCGCCGGACCCCTCACGCCGGCTGGTAGGTGAAGAACCCCTGTCCCGACTTACGCCCCAGCAGACCCGATTCGACCATGCGGCGCAGCAACGGGGGCGGCGCGTACAGCGGTTCGCGGTACTCCTCGTACAGCGCCTCACCTATCGCCGCCACCGTGTCCAGCCCGATGAGGTCGGCGAGGTGCAGCGGCCCCATGGGGTGGGCGCAGCCGGAGGTCATGCCCGTGTCGATGTCCTCGGCGCTCGCGGTGCCGGAGCCGACCATCCGCACCGCCGCCAACAGGTAGGGGATGAGCAGGGAGTTGACCACGAAACCCGCGCGGTCCTGCGTGACGATCGTCTTCTTGCCCAGCGTCTCGCCCGCGAAGGCGCGCACCCGTGCCTCGGTGGCCTTCGAAGTGTGCAGGCTGGGGATGATCTCGACCAGCGGCATGACGGGGACCGGGTTGAAGAAG
This sequence comes from Streptomyces caniscabiei, assembly GCF_014930365.1. Classification (GTDB taxonomy): domain Bacteria; phylum Actinomycetota; class Actinomycetes; order Streptomycetales; family Streptomycetaceae; genus Streptomyces; species Streptomyces caniscabiei. Next base: position 292,017 of record NZ_JABXWI010000013.1, read on the forward strand.
TGCAGCCCGACCACCGCCTCCGGCCGGCCCGCCGCGGCGCCGAGCCGGGCGATGGGGATGGAGGAGGTGTTGCTCGCCAGCACGGCGGCGGGGTCGGTGACCACCTCGCCCAACTGCCGGAACAACGCCGTCTTGGCCCGCTCGTCCTCGACGGCGGCCTCGATCACCAGGTCCGCCCCGCCCAGTCGGGAGAGGTCGCCGGTGACCGAGATCCCGGCCAGCGCGAGGGCGCGCTCCTCGGGCCCGACGGAACCGCGCTTCTCCGCCTTGAGCAGGGAGTCCGCCACGCCCGCCAGACCGGCGCGGGCCCGCTCCTCGGTCACATCGCACAGCGTGACGCGCAGCCCGGCACGGGCGCACACCTCGGCGATGCCCCGCCCCATCTGTCCCGCGCCGACGACGCCCACGTGCTCGATCGCTGTCATGTGTGTCTCCGCCTGTCACTCCGTCGGGCGGCGGTCGACCACCGCCGACCCGGTGTGTGGTTCACATCGAGCGTAGGCCCGACACACCCCCTCTGACCTGCCCGGACAGTGCGACATCCGCGCACAGACATGCGCCGGACGCGCCATTCCCGCCCCCGGGAACGCCGAAGCACCCCGCGGCGGCGTCAGGGCAGAACAGGACCGCCGCGGGGTGCGCTTGAGGGGTACGCGGGTCAGGGGATGACGACGTAGTTGCCGAAGCCGCCGTCGGGATCCGTGGCGCGCCCCGAGATCGCCTCGTTGACCTCGGCCAGCGGGAACGGCTTGGTGATCAGGTAGGACAGGTCCAGGGTGCCCGTCGCCACCATGTCGGCCACCTCCTGGCCCTGTGCCGTGGTGAACCAGTTGGAGCCGATGAGCTGGACCTGCTCGTCCATGAGCCACTTCACGTCCACGGGCAACCGGTCGGCCACACCGCCGACGTTGACCACCTTGCCGCCCCGGCGCACACCTCGCATCGAGTCCAGCATCGTCTCCACCGGGGCCTTGGCACCGAGCGCGCTGATGACGAAGTCGGCCCCCTCACCGCCGGTACGGGACTTGGCCCACTCGCCGGTGGAGCCCTCGCCCAGCCGCATGACCTCGATCCGGTCCGGAGCCAACTCCTTGACCCGCTTGAGGAGTTCCTCGTTGCGGCCGGTTCCCAGCACCTTCGAGACACCCGACGCCAGCGCGAGCAGGGTGGAGGCGACGCCGAGCGTGCCGGTGACCCCGTCGATCAGCGCCACCTGACCGGGGCCGGCCGTGGCGTGCCGGAGCGCCCCGTAGGAGGTGCCGATGTAGCCGAGCTTGCCGGCCTGCTCGAACGTCATGGTGTCGGGGATGTTGACGATCGCGTACTGCGGTGCGGTCATGTACTCCGCGAAGCCGCCGTAGGGGTACAGGTCGAAGATCCGCTGGCCGTCGCGCGAGGTGCTGAAGTAGCCGTTCAGGGTGAAGTAGCGGCAGCGGCTCAGCTCACCGCCCCGGCACACCTGACAACTGCCGCAGGAGCGCAGCGGACTCACATAGACCCGGTCGCCGGGTCTGGTGTTGAGGACCGCCTCCCCGACCGCCTCGACGACGCCCGCCGGGTCGAGGCCGAAGATCGCGGGAAGCTGGGGCAGCGGCTGGTGCGGGTACCAGGTGGGCCAGTTGTTGATCACATTGGCCATGTTCGGCACGATGCCGCAGGCCTTCACCCGCACCAGCACATCCGTCGGGCGCGGAGTGGGTACGTCGATCGTGTCCACGGACATCGGCTCACCGAGCGCGTGGAGTCGTGCAGCGAGCATTTTCGCCATGGAAATACTCCTTGGAACTGCTCCGCCCCGAGCGGCCGGGCGCGGAGAAAACAAGAATGCGGCTACGAATTGGGGAAAGGGTTCGGGTAGTTGTCTTCGAGGTCGATGCCCAGCAGTCCCATGATGCGGACGCCGGAGTTGTACCAGGCGACGGACAACGAGAGTTCGACCATCTGCCGGTTCGTCAGATGAGCCGCGGCGGCGCGCCAGGTCTCCTCCGAGACGTCGACCCGGAGCGTGGACTCCGCGGCCAGACGCATGACCGCCTTCTCCGTCTCGTCGAACAGGTCGGACGACTCGAAGTCGGCCACCGCCGCGAGCTGTTCCTCGCTGAGCCCGGCCTTGAGCCCGTGCGACTGGTGGTGTGCGACCTCGTACGCCGACCGGGTCGCGTGGCCCACGGTCAGGATGGCCAGTTCCCTCAGCCGGGGGCTGAGGTCGGCGGCCCGCAGCGAGTTGGCGTAGGTCAGGAAGGCGTCCAGCTGGGCCGGCGCGTGGGTCAGGGCGAGGAAGATGTTCGCCGTCGGGACCTTGCGCTCGGCTTCCAGCCGGTCGTACAGGGGCTTCTGCGACTCGTCGGCGTCCTCGCGGCGCAGATAGGGGACGCGTGCCATGGGTGTCTCTCCTCCGGGAACGAAATGGTCGGCGTGACCGGGACGGTCAGCGGGTGGGCCGGGGCTGTTCGAGCAGGAACCGCTCCAGCGACATGGGTTTCGGCGGCTCGGCCGGCGCGATCTGCTCGACCCCGGCGAAGGGCGACGCCTCGAAGTACCACCTCTCCAGCGCCGGCAGGCCCCAGCGGGCGTTGGTGCTCAGCGATCCCGCGTCCCAGCGCACCGGCTCGATCTCGGTGTCGATCGTCTGGTAGTGGCTGTTGAAGACCTCCACCCGGTGTCCGTCGGGGTCCCGGAGGTAGGCGAAGAGCATCCCGCCCGGACCGTGCCGACCGGGACCGCGCTCCACGCCCTCGCCGTACCCGTGGAGACCCGCGAAGTCGCAGGCCGTGAAGATGTCGTGGCTCTCGGAGACGGTGTACGCGAAGTGGTGCAGGGCGGGACCGGTGTTCTCGACGATCGCCAGGTCCAGGCAGGTGCCCTTGCGGTACATGAACGCGCCCAGCAGCTTGTCGCCGTGCGCCAGGTACTCGGAGTTGCGGAAGCCGAGTTCGCCGTAGAACGCGCACAGTTCGTACGTGTCCGGCGCGAAGGTCTGGAAGTGGTCCAGCCGCTGCGCGTGCGCGCCCCTGTGGAGCTGGAAGTCGATGTGCAGCCTCGGCCTGGTCTCCATGTGCGCGCAGAGTTCGAGCGCCGTACCGACCGGGTCGCTGACGTGCAGGGTCCGGCCCTGGTACGGGGCGTCGACCCAGACGGCGGGCAGTCCCCGCTCACGGAACCAGGCGTACGCGAGGTCGAGGTCCTCGTCGAAGAAGACCCGGAACCCGATCCTCCCGCAGGAGCCCGCCTCCGCGCCTTCGTCGGCCTGCTCCAGGACGAGGCTGTGGTGGCAGGCCTCCGACAGACCGCGGAGGTAGCAGGTGCGTTCGTCCTCGTCGCTGACGACGAGTCCCAGCACGTTCACATAGAAATTCCGGCTCTCGGCCAGATCGGCGACGGTGAGCCGCACATGACTGGAGCGGGTGATGTTGAAACTCGGGCGCAGATTGACGGGCGGCAGCATGCTGATCTCCGTGCTCGGAACGGCTCTGGATTTTTCGCCGGCTGTGCTCTTCAGTGTCGCGCGGCGTTTTTCTGTTCGGCGGCGAGGGCCTGAGATATTCCGGTATTACGGCTCGGCCCTGGCGGTGTCGGATCCGGCGAAGGTGAGAGCGGACCAGCCGCTGAATTCGGCGGCGTTCCCGAGGGACTCCTCGATACGCAGCACCTCGTTCCACTTGGCCATGCGCTCGGAGCGGGTGAACGACCCCACCTTCAGCTGGCCGGCGTCCCAGCCGACGCTCAGATGGGCGATCGTGATGTCCTCCGTCTCGCCTGAACGGGCCGAGACGATCGTGCCGAAGCCGGCCTCCTTTCCGGCCCGCAGCGCCTGGAACGCCTCCGTGACCGTCCCGGCCTGGTTCGGCTTCACGAGGACCGCGTTCACCGCGCCGCCGCTCGCCGCGGCCTCCACCCGCTTGGCGTTCGTGACCAGGTAGTCGTCGCCGATCACCTGGCAGCGCCGACCGTGGCGCCGGGTGAACTCCACCATGCCGTCGTGGTCGTCCTCGCCGACCGGATCCTCGACGGACAGGATCGGGTACCGCTCGATCCAGCCGCCCAGCATGTCGATCAACGCCTCGGTGTCGAGCGTGCGGTCGTCCAGGGCGAGCGTGTACCGTCCGCCGCTGCCGAACTGCGACGCCGCGACGTCCAGGGAGATGCCCACCTCGGTCCCCGGGGCGAAGCCCGCGGTGACGATCGCTCGGGTCAGCATCTCCAGCGCCTCCTCGTTGGAGTCGAACGCCGGCCAGAAGCCGCCCTCGTCGGCCACGCCCTGGGCCTTGCCGGCCGCGCGCATCAGGCTTCCGGCGGCTCGGTAGATCTCGGCGGTCCAGTCCAGGGCCTCGGCGAAACTGCCGGCGGCCGGGCACATCACCATGAAGTCCTGGACGTCGACCCGGCGGTCCGCGTGGGCGCCGCCGCCGAAGATCTGGATCTCGGGCAGGGGGACGCGGACCGGCCGTCCGCCCGCCAGGTGCTGCCACAGCGGTACGCCCGCCGACGCGGCGGCGGCGTGCAGGACGGCCATAGACGTGGCCACGATCGCGTTGCCGCCGAGACGGCCGCGGTCGGTGGTTCCGTCGAGGTCCACCAGGAGCCGGTCGACGTCTGCCTGGTCGGCCGCGTCCTGGCCGGTGAGGGCGGGGGCGATCTCGTCGTTCACGGAGGCCACCGCGCCCCGGACGTCGAGACCGCCGAAGCGGCTGCCGCCGTCCCGGAGGTCGAGTGCCTCGCCCTGGCCCGTCGAGGCGCCCGCCGGCGCGATGGCCCGACCGAGCGCGCCGTCCGCGAGGCGGACCTCGACCTCCACGGTCGGCCGACCGCGGGAGTCCCACACCCTGCGGCCCTGGAGCTTGGCGATCCGCGCGTCTGACATGCGCTGCAACCTTTCGGAGTTCGGATGCGACCGGGCGGGCGTCGGGGAGCTCGTGCCGCCCGTACAGCTGGTCCGGTCGTCGGGGGAGGGAGGTCCGCACGACGGAAGGCGTGCGGGGTCGTCGTCGGTGAGCGGGAGCGGGTGGCCCCGGGGGCCCGGGCCCTGAGGGGGCGCTCCCCGCGTCGGTTCGGCGGCGCCGAGAGCGAGCGAAGGCTCGTGCGGCTCTCTCGAGGCGAAGACGAAGACGAAGGCGAAGTGCTAACGATAGCGCAATCGTGCGAACTGTTGAGGGTGATGTCAAGGGGCTGGCTGTTCAAGACTTCGCCCGGCCCGCCCCGTCGGGGAGCCTCTTGGTTCGACATGCCGTGAATGCTATCGTTCGCACAATCCCGCTCCGACAAGGCTCCGGCGGGTCCGCACGCTTCCTGGACGGACGGACAGCACAGGAACGGACGGGCCCGCCGGTCCGGGGCGCGGCCGACAGGAAAGTGAGCCCGATATGGCAGCCGAACCCGCTGGGGCGCCGATGACCCTCACCACCGTGGTGGCCAGCACTCGACCGGGACGGGTGGGACGGTCCGTCGCGGACTGGTTCACCACCCGGGCCGCGGAGTGCGAACACTTCACGTCCCACACCGTCGACCTGCGCGAACTCTCCCTCCCCTTCTTCGACGAACCGCATCCGCCCGTCCTGCGGCAGTACACGAGGGAGCACACCCGCGCGTGGAGCCGGATCGTCGAGGCGTCGGACGCGTTCGTCTTCGTCACCCCCGAGTACAACGGCGGCTTCCCCGCCCCTCTGAAGAACGCCTGGGACTACCTGGTGGTGGAGTGGCAGCACAAGCCGGCGGCGTTCGTCAGCTACGGGGGAGTCTCGGCGGGCACCCGGGCGGTCCAGATGGGCAAACAGGTCGTGGCGAACCTCAGGATGCTGCCGATCGGCCCGACCGTCAGCATCCCCTTCGTGGGTGAACTCGTCGAGGACGGCGCCTTCCGGCCCGGCAAGATCCATGAGGCCGCGGCCGAGCAGGTGCTCGACGAACTCCTGCGTACCGCCCGGGTCATGCGCCGGCTGCGCGGCGACGTGTACTGAAGAGGCGGCGCGTACTGAACCGGCGGCGCGTACTGAACCGGCGACCCCTGCTGAACCGGCGACCGTACCGAACCGAGGACGGACCGCGGGCGGGCGCCCGAAGCACGATGCTTCGGGCGCCCGCCCGCGGTCCGTCCCGTTGCGTCTCGGGGGCTCAGCGCTCCCGGGACGGGGCCCGCCCGCCCGGTGACGCCGTACTGCCGCGCACGATCAGGGAGCCGGGGGAGACGGACGCGTACGGCCCGTCGTTGCCCGGCTCGGTCTTGAGGCGGCGCAGCAGCCACAACGCGCAGCCGGTGGCCATCTCCTCGATCGGCAGGCCGGTCGTGGTGAGTCCGCGGCCCCACCAGGAGAATCCCGGCTCATCGCCGAAGCCGACCACGGACAGCTCGCGGGGCACCTCCACGCCCTGCGTGGACAGCTCCTCCAGGACTCCCCGGGTCAGCTGGATCGACCCCAGGACCAGCGCGGTGGGCGCGTCCGGGCCCTCCAGCAGCCGGCGCGTCGCCCGGCGCCCGTGGTCCACGGACGACGGCGGTGCCAACTCCGTTCGCGCGGTGTCGGCCGACAGCCCGCCCTCGGTCAACGCGGTGTGGAAGCCACGCAGTCGCTCCGCGCCGGTCGGCAGTTCCTCGGGGCCGCCGAGGTACGCGATCCGCGTGTGCCCCTGGGTCACCAGGTGCGCGGTGGCCCGGCGCAGCGCCTCATGGTCGTCGACGCCGAACCACTGGGCGCCGAGCGAGGGGTGGCGGCGCAGCAGTTGCAGGTGCGGCACCGTGCGCAGGAGCTTGACCGCATCGCCGTGCGGGCGTGCGGTGGGCACGATGATGACGCCTGCCACGCGGGTCGCGGACAGCTCGCGCAGATGGCGCAGCTCCACCATCCGGTCGTCGTCGGTCTCCGCGAGCATCAGCTGGAAGCCCTCGGCTTCCATGTTCTTGGACAGCTCGTGCGCGATCGTCGAGTAGAAGCTGTTGCGGATGTCCGGGATCACCAGCCCCACCACGTTGCTGGACGCCCCGCGCATCATGCGTGCCGCGCGGTTGCCGACGTAGCCCATCTCCGAAGCCGCCTGGCGGACCTTGAACTTGGTCTCCTCGCTGATCCGGGGATCGTCGGCGAGCGCCCGGCCGACCGTCGAGACGGAGACCCCGAGGCGTTCGGCGATGTCCCTGGTCGTGATCACGTGAAGGTCCCCTCGACTCGCTGATCCCGCGCCGTCACTTTCCGTATGCCAACGATAGCATTCGCGTCGCGCTCCGTGTCGGGGAGGGCGGGGCGCGAGGACGTTCGGGTCGCTCGTGCTAACGTTAGCACTGCTGGATGGGTCATGCAGCCGTCTGCGGCTGCCTAGCTGCGGAGGTTTCCGTGCGCATCATCAGATATGCCCTCGGCGGTGTGTGTCACTACGGAGAACTCGTTTCCGGTGACCGCCGTATCGCGAGATGCGAGGGCGATCCCTTCACCGGACTTTCCCCGACCGGGCACGTCGACGAATTCGCCGACGTGGCCGTTCTGGCACCCCTGGAACGCCCCCGGATCTTCGGTTTCGCCTACAACTACGCCGCACATGTCGACGAGACCGATCGTGAACTCCCCGACGTCCCCGTGTGTTTCATGAAACCGAGTACCGCGGTGATCGGTCCGAACGAGGCCATCGTCTATCCGGCGGACGGAGAACTGGTCCATTTCGAAGGCGAGTTGGTCGTCGTCATCGGAAAGGAGGCCCGGCATGTGAAGCCTTCGGAGGCGCACGAGTACATCCTCGGCTACACCTGCGGCAACGACGTCAGCGACCGTGTCGTCCAGCGCAGGGAGAGCGCGTTCGGCACGCTGCTCATCGGGAAGGGGCAGGACACCTTCGCCCCTCTCGGTCCGGTCGTCGAGACGGAACTCGATCCCTCGGCACTGCGGCTGACGACCCGGGTGAACGGCGCGGTCATGCAGTCGGCCAGCACGGCCGACCTGCTGCTCACCGTGCCCGACCTCATCGGTTACCTCAGCCGCCATCTCACGCTGCTGCCCGGAGACGCGATCATGACCGGCACTCCGGCCGGCGTCGGGCCGATCCGCCCGGGGGACGAGGTCGAGGTGGAGATCGAGGGCATCGGTGTCCTGCGCAACCCGGTGGTGGCCGCGGACCGTTGACCTCGGTCGCCCGCCGGGACGCACGAAAGGGCCTGTCCCACCGCCAGGCGGTGGGACAGGCCCTTTCGTGCGTCCCGCTAGCGGACCGCGTTGTTGAACTGCGAGGTGCGGACGAAGGCCAAGGCCCCGACGCCCACCAGCGGCAGCAGCGTGACCTGCAGCAATCCGGCCTGGGCCCAGCCGAAGGAATCCACCAGGGCGGCGAACAGCAGGCCCGAGAACGCCGCCGGCCCGTAGTAGCTGGTGACGAAGAGGCCGGACGCGCGTCCGATCTGCCCGGGACGCACGGCCCGCTGTATCGCGCTGTTGGTGTTCGGGTAGACGAAGCCCAGCCCGAAGGCGCCCATCAGGAAGGCGAACACGCACTGCGTGCCCACTCCGGCGTCGGTCCGGTAGATGCACACACTGACGGCCGAGACGGCCAGCAGGCTCAGTATCAGCAGGTTGCGCTGGTCGAAGCGGTCGCCGAGCCAGCCGCCGAACACCGCGGTCATGCCGCCGAAACCGAGGAGGCTCATGGCCAGGGCGGCCTGGCCGGGCGTGTAGTGCAGCGAGGTGATGAGGAAGGTCGGGTAGAGGCCGAGGAAGCCGTAGATGGCGACGCCGCTGACGACGGCGTGCACGGCCAGCGCGACGGTGTTGCGGTTGTAGGCGGAGGCCGGCATGTACTCGTACGTCCCGGTGGCGGCGACCTTCTCGACGGAGTGCTCGGTCAGGCCCGTGCGCACCAGGAACAGCGAGGCGGCGGCGATCAGCAGGCCCGCCGCGCCGAACAGGTAGAACGGCGAGTGCCAGGTGCCGTGCATGCTCATGAGCTCGACACCGATGAGCGGGGCGATGAACACGCCGATCGAGTAGCCCACACCGATCACGCCGAAGGCCAGGCCGCGGCGGTGTGCGAAGAAGGCGCCGAGGGCCGCGAAGATGGCGGCGGACTGCATGCCCTCACCGAAGCCGGAGACGACCCGGTACAGCGTCATGTCGGCGAAACCGGTGGCCAGCGGTGTGGCCATGGTGCCCAGGGAGTAGATCACGATGCTGGCCAGCAGCACGGTCTTGCGGCGGAAGCGGTCCAGGAGATAGCCGGCGGGAAGGCCGGCCAGGGCCATGCCGAGGGTGAAGTTCGTGGCCAGCAGTCCGCCCTGCTCCAGGGAGAACCCGTACTCCTCGCGGATGTTGGGCAGCAGCGGCGGGAAGACCTGGCGGTCCATCGCGTTGACCATGTACGACAGGACGATCAGCAGGAAGCCCACGCCGATCATGGGGCGGGAGAGGGGCGGTCGACCGCTCGCCGGTGTCGCGTCGGCGGGCGTCGCACTGGTGTCGACCTGTGCTGTGTGAGACATAGCGGCTCCTGATGGGGACATCGCCGGGGAGTGCCGCGGCGGATCCGTCGACGTCCGGGACCGTACGGACCAGGGCGGTCGGCGGTGTACGGGCGACGACGGGAAAGGGCGAGCTGAACACGGACTCGGGGCCGGCGACGGTGGTGCGGCCGGCGGCCGGTGGAATGGGGACGGTGAGGGGCTGACGCGCGGTCGGACGCCGCATGCGGAATTCAGCCGGGTACCGCCCGTCGGTGACGTCCGTGGCTATGGCGTCTTCGACAGCGGACTTCGTGTGGACGCTGGTCGGTCACACGGTCGGCGCTGGCAGAAACCATGAAGGGAACTGCCGGGCGCGTCAAGATGTGGACAGGGTTTTTCTTCGTTGCCCTTTCTTTCGGGTTTTTCAGCTGCTTCGGTCCTCGGCTGCTTCGGCTGCATGGGCGGGTTCTGCGGGTTCTTTGGGCTGTGCGGTCTTGACGCGCTGGCGACGGCTGGTGCTATCGTTAGCATCACGTGGCTGTGACACAGTGATTCGACGTGCCCCATCACCCCACCATCCCGCCCCCAGGACGGCCTACGGCCCTTCGGACAAGCCGTGGGCCGTTCCATCGGGAGCGAGTGCGAGCGCCCTCCCCGCCGCGACCGTACGATTCTGCGAGGACACCTGCCATGAACCCATCGACAGACCCGTCGACAGACCCATTGACAGACCCATCGAGGGTTCCGTCGAGTAACCCGTTGGACCGCCCGGGAACCGTGCTGCTCACCGACTACGCCTGGCCCGACGACCTCGTCGAGCGTGCGGTCGTCGAGGGGGCGGGCCACACCCTGGTGACCGGCCCCGCCGAGCCCGCCTCCGCCGAGGCCGTCGAGGACCTGGTGGCCGCGCACCGGCCCGACGCGATCCTGACCTGCTGGGCGCCCGTCTCGGCCACCGCGATCGGCACCTCGCCGGACCTGCGGATCGTGGCCCGACTCGGCGTCGGCCTCGACAACATCGCCGTGCAGGCCGCCACCGACCGGGGCGTCTGGGTCACCAACGTGCCGGACTACTGCGTCGAGGAGGTCGCGGACCACGCCGTCGGCATGGTGCTGTCCTGGACGCGGGGCCTCGCCCGTTTCGACCGCGAGGTCCGCGCGGGGCGCTGGGATCCGGCGAGCGCCCGGCTGCGCCGGCTGTCCACGCTGACCTGCGGTGTCATCGGATACGGACGCATCGGACGAGCCACCGCGCGACGGCTCGCCGCGTTCGGCTGCCGTGTCCTCGCGCACGACCCGCACCCGCCGACCGACACCCCGGGCGTGGAGATGGCCGATCTGGAGGAGCTGCTGCGCCGCAGTGACGTGGTGATCCTCCACCTGCCGCTCACGCCGGACACGCACCACATCATCGGAGCCGAGCAACTGGCGCTGATGCCGCAGGGCGGCCTGCTGGTCAACGTCAGCCGGGGTGGTCTCGTGGACACCGACGCCGTGATCAAGGCACTCGACAGCGGACATCTGGACGGGGCCGCCCTCGACGTGCTGGAGAGCGAGCCGCACGTCCCCGACGGACTGCTGGCCCAGCCGGGCGCGCTGCTCACCCCGCACGTGGGGTTCTCCTCCGACGCCTCGGTCACCGAGCTGCGCCGCCGTGCCGCCGAGGAGGTCGTACGGATCCTGGCGGGCGAGGCACCGGCCCATGCCCGCAACCACCCACGCGGTCTGCCGCCGGAGGCGACGGGGTCGAGGCAGGCGTCGGGGTCGGCGGGGACGGGTGACGCGCGATGAGCTCGCCCACAGTGCCGACGGGGCCGGCTCCGGAGCCGGGCGTTTCCCCGGCCGACTTCCTGCTGGCCCATGGTCTGGCCCGGCCCGGTGAAGCCGCCCGCTGGACGCCGCTGGCCGGTGGGGTCTCGTCCGACCTGTGGCGGGTGGAACTGCCGGGACGCTCGCTCTGTGTGAAGCGGGCACTGTCCCGGCTGCGGGTCGCCGCCGACTGGCGGGCACCGGTCTCGCGCAACGCCTACGAATGGGCGTGGATGCGGTTCGCGTCCCGGCACCGGCCGGACAGCGTGCCGGAGCTGCTGGCCCACGACGCCGAGGCCGGCCTCTTCGCGATGGCGTTCCTGCCGCCCGAGTCGTACCCGGTGTGGAAGACGCGGTTGTTCGACGGCCGGGTGGAGGTGACGACGGCCGCGGCTGTCGGAGAGCTGCTCGGCACCCTGCACGCCGCGAGCGCGGCGGACGCGGAACTGGCCGCGGAGTTCGCCACCGACGACAACTTCCACGCACTGCGCGTCGAGCCGTATCTGCTCGCCACCGCGACGGCCCACCCCGAACTGGGCGACCACCTGCACTTCCTCGCCCGACGCACGGCCACGACCCACCTCGCCCTGGTGCACGGCGACGTCAGCCCCAAGAACATCCTCGTGGGACCGTCCGCGCCCGTGCTGCTGGACGCCGAGTGCGCCTGGTACGGCGACCCGGCCTTCGATCTAGCCTTCTGCGTCAACCATCTGCTGCTCAAGAGCCTGGTGCTGCCCGCGTCCCGGGACGGTCTGCTGCGGTCCGCGCAGGTGCTGACCGAGCAGTATCTGCGCTGTGTGGACTGGGAGCCCCGGCAGGCGCTCGACGCGCGGGTGGCCTCGCTGCTCCCGGCACTGCTGCTCGCGCGCGTGGACGGCAAGTCCCCCGCGGAGTACCTCACGGACGAACGGCACCGACAGTTCGTACGCGCCACGGCATCGTCCCTGCTGAGGTCGCCGCGACCGACGACGGCAGACCTTCTGGCCGCGTGGACGACCGCACTCGCCGCCTCGCACGAGACGGCCTGATCCGACCGACGAGACGGGCCCGTCGCGCGGGAGCCCCGACCAGGAGAGACACATGCGCAGAGTTGTCACCGGGCATGACGAGCACGGCAGATCGGTCGTCGTCAGCGACGGCCCCGTCCCCCGCAGCCGGGAGTTCACCAGCCTGCCGGGCTGGGTCTCCCGCCTGCCGTGGGCGACGGAACCCGGGGAGCCGGTCCGCCGGAGCGGCGAGGACCCGACGCCGAAGGTCACCAGCCTGCTCCCGGCGCCGGGCGGCACGCGGTTCATCGTGCTCACGTTCCCGCCGGACAGCGCGATGGCCGACCCGTCGTTCGACCCTGTCGCGTTCGACCGGGAACAGCGGGAGGACTCGCCCGGCATCGCCGACCTCATGGAGCCCGACGGAATGCACACCACGCCGACCGTGGACTACGGCATCGTGCTGCACGGCGACATGGTCCTCGAACTCGACGACGGCCACCGCACCCCGCTCTCCACCGGCGACATCGTGATCCAGAACGGCACCCGCCACAGCTGGCGCAACCCCGGCGACCGGCCGGCCACGATGGCCTTCGTCCTCATCGGGACGGAGCGCGCAGGCTGATCGCGTCGGGCCCGGTCAGTCGGATGCGAAGATCGTCTTCTTCTGCCGCTCGATCGAGCTGAGCAGGCTGTCGACGCCCTTGGGGTCGCGGATGAACTTCTGCAGCGCCGGCTGCATCACCGTGGAGGTGAAGTCGGGGCGGCTGTCGCGGTCCATGAACTGCGTCAGGGTCTTCGCCCCGCTGATCATCTCGAACGCCTTCTGCTGGAGGGGCGTGTACGCGGAGACGTCGGCCTTCCTGGAGGCGGCCACGACGCTGGGGTCGGCCTTGAGGTAGATCTGCTCGGCCTCGGGGGTGCCGAGGAACTCCATGAGCTTGACGGCGCCGGCCTTGTTCTTCGGGGCCTTGCTCATCATGAAGCCGTCGGTGGGGGCCTCGACGGTGTCCTGGCCGTACGCCGGGTCGATCTCCGGGAAGGCGAAGAAGTCGAGGTCGTCCAGGTCCGCCTTGTCGGTGAACTGCTGGCCCACGAAGGTGCCCAGCAGGTACATGCCCGCCTTCTTCGACACCAGCGTCTGCGCCGCGTCCTGCCAGGTGCGGCCGACGGCGCCCTCCTGGTGGTACGGCAGCAGCTCGGCCCACAGGTCGAAGACCTTGCGCACCTTGGCGTCCGTCCACGACGCCTTGCCCGCCATCAGGTCGACGTGGAAGTCGTAGCCGTTGGTGCGGAAGTTGATCTGGTCGAAGGTACCCAGCGCCGGCCAGGCGTCCTTGTCACCGAACGCGATCGGGACCAGCTTGTCCTTCTGCATCTGCTTGCACAGGGCGATCAGCTGGTCCCACGTGGTGGGAACCTCGTAGCCCTTCTCCTGGAAGACGCTCTTGCGGTAGAAGAGCGCCCAGGGGTACGTGGTCATCGGTACGAAGTAGTACTTGCCGTCCTCACCCCTGCTGAGCTGCCTCATCGCGTCGGGGAAGTTGCCGCCGATCTTGTCCCACACGTCGTCGACGGGGGAGGCCAGGCCCTTGGCCGCGAAGAACTGCGCGCGGTAGCCGGCGAACCAGTTGAACACGTCGTCCGGGGTGCCCTGGAGGTAGGTGTTGATCTGCTCCTGGAACGTGTTGTGGTCCTTGGTGTTCACGTCGACCGCGATCCCGGACTGCTTCGTGAAGGCCGCGTAGATGTCGGCGAACGCCTTCTTCGGCACCGCGTCCGAGGCGTTGGAGCCGACGGTGACGGTCTTCGAACCCGCGGTGCCACCGCCGCTGCCGCCGCAGGCGCCGAGCAGGGGTATGCCCGCGCCGAGTACGGCGGCGCCGCCCATGCCCCGCAGCAGGGAGCGGCGGCTCGGACCGGACATGGACTGACCGAAGGACGGAAGGTGCATTTCGGCTCCTGACGGGCGGCCGCAGGTCGGTCATGGGTCGTCGGCCCAACGGGCGTGCGGCGGGAAAGGAGGTCGCCGAGCGACCATAATCGAACACAACCACACAGACCTGACCGGTGGATGGCAGGAAGAGTGAACGGCACAGGGGCGTGCTGTCAAGGCTCTGAGAATCACCGTCGAGGGCGCTCGCGTGTGAGGGGGACGCGTATCGAAGTAGAGCCGCACGAACTCTTGACGCGCACCCCGTCGGCTGCGTAGACATGACCGCGCGATCAGGCCGCGGGGGCGTGGTCGCTGACGTCGTTCGTCGCAGAGGCACAGCGCAGGCCGGTTCAGGGACACAGTCGCCAGGAGAGTTCATGACACCAGCAGAGGGGCGCGCCGAGGCCGCCCCCGTGCCGCGCAGCGCGGACGTCGCGCGGCTGGCCGGAGTGTCGCGCAAGACGGTCTCGCGGGTGTTCAACGACGAGCCGTACGTGTCCGAGGAGGCACGGCGCCGTGTCCTCGCGGCTGCCGAGGAGCTCGGCTACCGGCTGAACCACGCGGCCAGGGCACTGGCTTCGGGGCGCAGCCGCTCCCTCGGTGTCGTGGCCCTGGGAACGGCGGGTTACGGCACGGCCTCTCTGCTCGTGCACATCGAACAGGCCGCGCGGGACGCCGGATACGCGCTCCGCGTGGTGAACACACCGGACGGCGACCCCGACGGCATCGCCGGCGCCGTGGAATCGCTCCTGGAGCAGGGCGTGGACGGCGTCGTCGTCTCCGAACCCGTCGTGAAGGGCGAGGTCCCGCTCCGTGTGGAGGTGCCGGTGCTCTTCCTCGGAGCACCGCCGTCCTTCGACGCCGGCCGAACGGTGAGCGTGAGCGTGGGTGCCCATGAGCTGTCACGAGCGGCGACCGAGCACCTGTTGGGCCTCGGGCACACGACGGTGCATCACCTCGCGGGCCCTCGGCAGTGGTACGCCACGGAGGACCGCATCGCGGGATGGCGGGCGGCGCTGGCTGCTCGGGGCGCGCACGAACCCCCTCTGCTCAACGGCGACTGGTCGGCCGCGTCCGGCTACGCGGCGGGGGGCGCGCTGGCCGCGGACGACTCGGTGACCGCGGTGTTCGCGGCGGGCGACGAGATGGCCATCGGCCTGATCCACGCCCTGCGGGAGGCCGGGCGGCGCGTGCCGGAGGACATCAGCGTCGTGGGCTTCGACGGCAACCCGGTCTTCGCCTATGTCTCACCGCCGCTGACCACCGTCCGCCAGCCGTTCGCCGCCGCGGCGTCGGAGGGGATCCGCCTCCTCGTGCACGCCATCGACCATCCCGACACCGCGCCGCCGCAGCCCGCCGAGCCGCCCGTCGAACTCGTCGTCCGTGGCTCGACCGCGCCGCCGCCGCGCCATCGACGCCGACTCCCGTTCCGCACCGGCTGACCACCGCTCGGCGCGAGCCCTCCCTGCTGACCGTCGACGACGGACCGGGGCTCGCGCAGGAGGTCACGGGTGGTCGCCGCCCCACGGGTTCGGTGTGGTCCCTCCGGACGTGCCGCACGCGGTCGCGGGCGGGAGGAGGTGCCGGGCGGCGACCCGGGTGGTGCCGAACGGTGTGTCCGCCGTGGTGGAGGAGGGCGTCAAGGGGGTCGAGAGGTCGGGCAGTTCGGCCCGCGTCAGGGGTGCGCCCGGGTAGGCCGCCATGAGGACGCCGGTGCAGTCGCCGCGTTCCTCCGGGGCGAGGCTCGTGGGCAGGCCCACGGTCCAGGGCCTGCTTCCGTCGGTGGTCAGGCGGACGCGCAGGACGGACTTCAGGTCGGTCCCCGCCGTTGTGACGGTGGCCGCCCAGAACTCGACCCGCACCGAGATCGGTGCGCACAGGGGCCCGCCGGTGTGCGCACCGATCACCACCGCCTCGTCCTCGTCCGCCGCCCCGCCGGGGAACGACAGGGCGGGGCGAAGCCACGCCGCCCGCTTCCGCACCGACCATCCGCCGTCCGCCCGGCAGACATCGGCGCCGCCCCGTACACCGTCGGCCTGCTGCGCACAGCCGGTCGTCAGCAGCGTCAGAGCCGCCATGAGTGACGTCAACGACCCATGGGCGAGCTGGGGCCTGGACATGTTCTCCCTCGATCGGCGCGGGCGAGGCGCCGGTGGCCCCGCGAGTGAGGGCAGTCTTCGCGGAGCGCGGCGGCGGCCGGGAGGCCGGGAAGGGGCATGTGGCCCACTTGTGATCAACACACGGCGGCCGGGCCGGGCCGTCCGTCTCGTGGGAGCGGGCCCCACGGGGCCCCGGCAGGACTACTTGCCGGTACATGTGCGGAAGACCGGCATTCTGTCGCCTGATTTCCCAATTGGTTGAACGGTTGTCGATCGCTGTCCACGATTCTCCTGTCAAGTGCCCGGAGGCACGACTTCCGGCCCCACCGCTGCAGAAGTGAGTCGAGCATGGTGCGTGTCCGTTCGTCCCTGGCCCAGTTGCCCCCCTACGTCCCCGGCCGCAAGATGCCCGGCGCCATCGCTCTGGCCAGCAACGAGTCTCCGTACGGGCTGCTGCCCGGCGTCGCGGCGAGACTCGCGGAACTGGCCGGCGGGGTGTCCCGGTATCCCGACCTGAGCGCCACCGCACTCGTCCGGGCCCTCGCCGAGCACCACGGTGTCGAGACCGAGCGGATCGCGCTGGGCGCCGGTTCCTCGGAGGTCTGCGCCCAGCTGCTGCACTCGGTCGTCGGACCCGGCGACGAGGTCGTCTTCGGCTGGCGGTCCTTCGAGGCGTACCCGATCCTCACCGCGGTGGCGGGCGGCACCGCCGTGCGGGTCCCGCTGCGGGAACACGGACTGGACCTCGACGCCATGGCCGAGGCGGTCGGTGACCGGACCCGGCTGGTCTTCGTCTGCAACCCCAACAACCCCACCTCCACCGCCGTCGGCGAACAGGCGCTGCGCGACTTCGCGGACCGGGTGCCACAGGACGTCATGATCGTCGTCGACGAGGCCTACCGGGAGTACGCCGACCCGGAGCTGGTCCCCGACGCCCTCGCCCTGCTCGGCGACCGGCCGAACGTGGTGGTGCTGCGGACCTTCTCCAAGGCGTACGGCCTGGCCGGGCTCCGGGTCGGCTACTGCGTGGCCCCGCCCGGCATCGCCGAGCACGTCCGCAAGACGCAGATCCCGTTCAGTGTCAGCGCGCTCGCCCAGGAGGCCGCGACCGTCGCCCTCGGCGAGCACGCGGAGGTCGTCCGGCGGGCCGCCCTCACGGTCGCCGAACGGCAGCGGGTGACACGGCGGTTGCGCGACCTCGGCTTCGAAGTCCCGGGCTCCGAGGCCAACTTCGTCTGGCTGCCGCTCGCCGCCGACAGCGGGGACTTCGCCCTGCACTGCCTCGGCGGCGACGTCGTCGTGCGCCCGTTCGCCGGCGAGGGCGTCCGGGTGACGATCGGGCTGCGGGCGGAGAACGACGCCCTGCTCGCGGCCGCCGCGAGCTGGAGAGGCTGACGGCCATGCGCGTGGGGCCGTACGAACGGCATCGCGGGCTGCTCCAGCAGGCGGTACGGGCCATGGCGGCCGGCGAGTGCTGCGCCCTGTTCACCCGCGCGGGACGGGGCGGCACCGACGCGGGCATGCGGTCGGCACGGACCGCGGAGAAGGTGTTCGGCTCGCTGCTGGGCCGCCCCTTCGACCTCGGCCAGCCCGGTGAACTCGGCCGGGTGCGCACCGAGACCTCGCCGTACGGCGTCGCCATGGACATCGACCACCCGCGGTGCGACCCCGCGGTGCTGATGGCGGCGGCCCGCCGGGCGATGGCCGGCTGGCGGGCCGACGGGCCGTACCAGCGGGCGGGGGTGGCGGTGGAGATACTGCGCCGGCTGAACACCCGCAGCCATGAACTGGCGCTCGCGGTGCACCACACCACGGGCCGGTCCCTCACGGCCGCCTTCCGGGCCGCCGGGCCGCCCGCCCAGGACCGCGCGCTGGAGGTGGTGGCCCGCGCGTTCGCCGAGTCGGAGCGCGTTCCCCCGGACCTGCACTGGGAGAGTCCGCGCCGCCGCAAGGAACCGCTGGCGATGGCGGGCACGTGCGCCCTGGCGCCGCGCGGTGTGTCGCTGCTCGTCGGCTGCCCCGAGCATCCGACCTGGAACGGCTGGCCGGGCCTGTTCGCCAGCCTGGTGACCGGCAACCCGGTGATCGTGGCCCCGCACCCCAGGTCCGTACTGCCGCTGGCGATCACCGTGCGCGTCGCGCGGCAGGTGCTGGCGGAGGCGGGACACGACCCCGACCTCGTCACCCTGGCGGTGGCGGCACCCGGGGAACCCCTGTGGCAGCGGCTGGCGACGGACCCGGCGGTGCGCATCGTCGACTTCACCGGCCCGGCCCGGTGCGCCGACTGGCTGGAGCGACACGCCCGGCAGGCCGCCGTGTTCGCCCACCGGACCGGACTGAATACCGTGGTCCTCGACTCCACCGAGGACTACCGGGGCCTGGTGCGCGGCCTCGCGCGCTCCCTGTGCCTGTGCAACGGAACGGTCCGTACGACACCGCAGAACATCCTGGTGCCGGCGACGGGCATCACGACCGACGAGGGGCGCAAGACCCTCCGGGACCTCGGCGCCGACCTCGGCGAGGCCGTCGACCGGCTGCTCGGGCACCCGGCGCGCGTGGCGAGGCTGCTGGGCGCGATCGTCGACGACGAGGTGCGCACGGGACTGACGCAGGCCGCGCGACACGGCGCGGTCGTGCACGCTTCCGGGGCACTGCGCCATCCGGACCATCCCGGCGCCGACCTGCGCAGCCCGCTCGTGGTCCGGCTGGGGGCGCGCGACGAGCGGGTCTACGCCCGTGAGTGGCCCGGCCCCGTCTCCTTCCTGGTGGGCACCGACTCGACCTCGCACAGCCTGGAGATCTTCCGCCGCACGGTCGGCCGCCACGGCGCGCTGTTCGCCGCGGTGCACTCGACGGACCCGCTGGTGCTGGCGGCCGCCGAGGCGGGAGCGCTGGACGCCGGGGTCCACCTGGTGGAGAACCTCGCCGACGACCTGCCCGCCGATCCCTCCTCGACCGCGCCCGAACCGCCGGACGGGGGCGCGCACTTCGTCACCGGACGTTTTCGCGTGGTGCGCTCGCGCGGCCGCCTCGCCGCTCCCGAGCGCCCGCCCGCGCGCGACCCCGAGGAACTCGTCGGCGCCTGACCGGCCGGGCCCGCCCCACGGGACGGGCCCGGTGGCGCGGTCCGCCCGGTACCGCCGGTCAGACCGTCCAGTCCGCCCCGCGCCCCCGCACCTCGTCGAACACCAGCCACGTCCGTGTCGACCGCACCCCGGGAACGGCCTGGATGCTCTCCAGCACGACCGAGCGCAACGCCTCGTTGTCCGGCGCGCGCACCAGCACCAGGACGTCGAAGTCGCCCGTCACCAGGGAGACATGCTCCACGTACGGGATCTCGCGCAGCTCGCGCGAGATGTCCCGCCAGGCGGCCTGCTCGGTGCTCAGGGTGACGTAGGCGCTCGTGCCGAGGCCGGCCCGCTTGGGGTTCAGCTGCGCGGTGAAGCCTGTGATCACCCCTTCGGTCAGCAGCCGGCCGATGCGGGTGTAGGCGTTGGCGCGCGAGATGTGCACCTGTTCGGCCAGCGCGCGGACCGATTGGCGGGCGTCCTTCAGCAGCCGGGCCAGGATCTGGCGGTCGGTGTCGTCGAGCGGCACGGCAGTTCGTCCGGGCACGGGCCCCGTCGGCGAGTCCATCTCGGACACATTGCTCTCCAGAACATCGGAATGCGGCACTTCATCTGCGGTTCACGCGAAGTCTTGAACACATATTCCCTCGTCGTCACCATTCTCCTGTCAAGCGTCCAGAGAAAGCGAGTGGCCTCCATGTCCGTGAAGAGCCTCCGACAGACGGTCCAGGGGTTCCTGCCGTCCCTCACGCCGGTGCGGTTCGTGGCCGAGGACGGTACCCCCGTGGCCAAGCCCCCGGTCGGCTACCCCGAGCCCTCGGAGGAGGCCCTGCGCGAGGCCTACCGCCTGATGGTCCTGGGGCGCCGCTTCGACACCCAGGCCACCGCGCTCACCAAGCAGGGCCGGCTCGCCGTCTACCCCTCCAGCCGGGGCCAGGAGGCCTGCCAGATCGGCGCCGTCCTCGCACTGCGTCCGGACGACTGGCTGTTCCCGACCTACCGGGACTCCGTCGCCCTGGTCACCCGGGGCATCGACCCGGTCGAGGTGCTCACCCTGCTGCGCGGCGACTGGCACTGCGGCTACGACCCGGCCGCCACCCGCGTCGCCCCCCAGTGCACCCCGCTGGCCACCCAGGTGCTGCACGCCACCGGCATGGCGGAGGCGCAGCGCCGCAAGGGCGAGGACGGCGTGGCCCTGGCCCTCGTCGGCGACGGCGCCACCAGCGAGGGCGACTTCCACGAGGCGCTGAACTTCGCGGCCGTCCTCCGCGCGCCGGTCGTCTTCTTCGTCCAGAACAACCAGTACGCGATCTCCGTCCCGCTGGCCCGGCAGACCGCGGCCCCCGCCCTCGCCTACAAGGGCATCGGCTACGGGATGCGCTCCGAGCAGGTCGACGGCAACGACCTGGTCGCCGTACTCGCGGTGCTCACCGACGCCGTCGCGCACGCCCGCGCCGGGCACGGCCCCGTCCTGGTCGAGGCGCACACCTACCGCATGGACGCGCACACCAACGCCGACGACGCGACCCGCTACCGCGACGCCGAGGAGGTCGAGCGCTGGAGCGCCGCGGATCCCCTCGGCCGGCTGGAGACACATCTGCGCGCCCGGGGCGCGCTCACCGACGCCGACGCGGCGGCGGCACGGGAGGAGGCGGAAGCGCTGGCCGCGGACCTTCGCACCCGGATGAACGCGGACACCACCGCCGACCCGATGGAGCTCTTCGACCACGTCTACGCCGAGCCGACCCCGCAACTGCTGGAGCAGCGCGCCCAGTTGGCGGCGGAACTCGCCGAGACCGCACAGCCCGAGGAGGACTGACCCATGACCGATGCCACCATGACCACCGATGCCGCCACGGCCACCGATGCCGCCACGGCCACCGATGCCGCCAGGGCCACGGACGCGGACAGCACCAGGGCCGCCGCCGCCAAGATCACCATGGCGCAGGCGCTCAACACCGCGCTGCGCGACGCACTGCGCGAGGACGACCGGGTGCTCGTCTTCGGCGAGGACGTCGGCCCGCTCGGCGGTGTCTTCCGCATCACCGACGGACTGACCCGGGACTTCGGCGAGGAGAGGTGCTTCGACACCCCGCTCGCCGAGGCCGGCATCGTCGGGCTCGCCGTCGGCATGGCGATGGGCGGCTTCCGCCCCGTGGTGGAGATGCAGTTCGACGCCTTCGCCTACCCGGCCTTCGAGCAGATCGCCTCCCATGTCGCCAAGTTGCGCAACCGGACCCGGGGACGGCTCACCCTGCCCATGGTGATCCGCGTCCCGTACGCGGGCGGTATCGGCGGGGTCGAGCACCACTGCGACTCCAGCGAGGCCTACTACGCGCACACCCCCGGCCTGAAGGTCGTCACCCCGGCGACGGCCGAGGACGCGTACTGGCTGCTGAGGGACGCGATCGCCGACCCGGACCCAGTGGTCTTCCTGGAACCGAAGAAGCTGTACTGGTCCCGCGAGGACACCGACCTGGAGCGCCGGGGCGCACTGCCGTTCGGGCGGGCCGCCGTACGGCGGGAGGGCCGTGACGCCACGGTCGTCGCGTACGGGCCGTCGGTTCCGGTGGCCCTGGCCGCGGCCGACGCCGCGGCGGCCGAGGGCATCGAGCTGGAGGTCGTCGACCTGCGCACGATCGTCCCCTTCGACGACGAGACGGTGACGGCTTCCGTACGGCGGACCGGGCGCTGTCTGGTCGTCCAGGAGGCGCAGGGCTTCGCCGGGGTGGGGGCGGAGATCGCCGCACGCGTGCAGGAACGCTGCTTCCACTCGCTGGCCGCCCCCGTCCTGCGGGTGAGCGGTTTCGACATCCCCTATCCGCCGCCGAAACTGGAGCACGCGCATCTGCCCGGTGTCGACCGGGTCCTCGACGCCGTCGACCGCCTCCAGTTCGGGGACGAACCCGACACCCTGCATCTGGTGAAGGGAGCGGTCGCATGACCACGGCAACGCGTCCGGAGCAGTTGTTCCGGCTGCCCGACCTCGGCGAAGGGCTGACCGAGGCGGAGATCGTCGAATGGAAGGTCGCCGTCGGCGACACGGTGACCGTCGACCAGGTCGTGGTCGAGGTCGAGACCGCCAAGGCCGCGGTCGAGGTGCCGGTCCCGTACGCGGGCACCGTGCTCCGGCTGCACGCGGAGGCGGGCTCGGCGCTGCCGGTGGGGGAGCCGCTGATCACCGTGGGGGCGGAGGCCCTCGCCGGGGCCGACGGTTCCGCGCGCGTGCCCCGGCGAGAGGACGCGGGTGGCGCACCGGACCCGGTGGCGCCGGCCGACGCTGCGGCGGAGCGTTACCGGGAGGAGGAACAGGCCGGATCCGGCAATGTGCTGATCGGCTACGGCACCGGCCACGGCCCGACGACCTCGCGCCGGCGCCGGCGTCGCCCCGCCACGTTCCACAGCGCGGCACCGGCGAGCGCCGCCGCCGCTGCCACGGAAACTCACGCCCCGCGGGCGATCTCGCCCCTCGTGCGGAGGATGGCCCGGGACCACGGCGTCGACATCACCGGTGTGTCACCGTCCGGCCCGGCGGGAGTCGTCCTCAGAAGGGACGTCGAGCAGGCCATCGCCCTGGCCGGCCGGACCACGAGCCGGAGCCCGGCCGACCAGGCCGTGGCGCCCGCCCCCGCACCGCGGGGGACGACCACGACGACCGGCCCCGAGCGCATTCCCCTGCGCGGAGTCCGCCGCGCCGTCGCCGACAAGCTCTCCCGCAGCCGGACCGAGATCCCCGACGCCACCACCTGGGTCGACGTCGACGCGACCGGGCTGCTCCAGGCCAAGAAGGCGTTGGAGTCCGCCGGAACCGGCACCCGTGTCGGTCTGCTGGCGCTCTTCGCCCGCATCTGTGTCGCCGGGCTGCGCCGCTTCCCCGAGCTGAACTCCACGGTCGACACCGAGCGCCGGGAGATCCTCCGTCACGCCGAGGTGCACCTGGGCTTCGCCGCCCAGACCGAACGCGGGCTGGTCGTCCCGGTCGTCCGTGACGCCCACCTCATGACCACCGTCCAACTGGCCGCCGAACTGGCCCGGTTGACCGAGCTCGCGCGCGGCGGGAACCTGCCGCCGCACGCACTGACCGGGGGCACGTTCACCCTGAACAACTACGGGGTGTTCGGCGTCGACGGGTCCACCCCGATC
The DNA here is from genome assembly GCF_014930365.1 of Streptomyces caniscabiei. Taxonomy (GTDB): domain Bacteria; phylum Actinomycetota; class Actinomycetes; order Streptomycetales; family Streptomycetaceae; genus Streptomyces; species Streptomyces caniscabiei. The sequence goes on from NZ_JABXWI010000013.1 coordinate 315,467, forward strand.
ATCAACCACCCGGAGGCCGCCCTCCTCGGCGTGGGCCGACTCGTCGACAAACCCTGGGTCGTCGACGGGCAGTTGACGGTCCGCAAGGTCACCCAGCTCTCGTTCAGCTTCGACCACAGGGTCTGCGACGGCGGAGTGGCCGGTGGCTTCCTGCGCTTCGTGGCCGACTGCGTCGAGCGCCCGGCGACCCTCCTCGCGGATGTCTGACCCGCGGTCAGGGCCGAGCCGGCGCGTCCTCCGCCGTGGTGCCGTCGGTCGCGGCGGGCGGGGGACCGCTCTGCCGGAGTCGGCGCTGTCTGTGGACGACGAGCATCGCGGCCGTGGCACCGGTGGCGACCGGGACGAGCGGCCAGAACCGGGGATGGTCGGTACCGAGGGCGGCGGGGACCAGGGCCAGCGGGACGATCGTGGCCGCTCCGACGATGATGCCGAACGTGCTTCCCCAGAAGACGTCGTGCGAGTCGGTCGCGTCGGTGCCGCCCCGGCGCGACCCCCGGACGCGTGCCGCCACCAGCAGGACGATCGAGTAACCCATCGCCAGGGGGTAGAGGACGAGGAGGACGGCGCCTCCGGGGCCGCTGTTCCACCCGTGCCAGACATAGTCCCCGTCGAGCTCGACCACGTGTCCGTGCCACAGGCCGACCCGGGCGTGATCACCCATGTCCAGCCCGCTGCTGCCGTCGTCCGTCACCGACCGGACCTCGCCGTTCACCCGCAGGTCGAGCGTGACCTCGTGGCGGATCGTCACCTCCGCGGTGCGGTCCTGGCCCGTACCGCCGAGCGACTCCTTGCGTTCGTCCGTCCGGTTCACCACGGTGGCGTCCGCCCGTTCCAGGGTCCCCGAGGAACGGGCCGCCGCGATGGCCACCTCCTCGTACGTCCGCCAGGCGAACAGCGCGATCACCACCGCCATGGCCAGGCGGAACACCATCATGAACACCCGGGCCCGTCTCGACCGGCCCTCGCGTACGTCCGACATGGCTGCCTCCCCTCCCACACCCCGCGACCCGCAGGATCAGGTGTTACCCCCACCGGAGATCTTTGACGCGACGGAGCAGGTGACGGAGCACGTGACGGCACGTGACGGAGCGCGCGCCGGCGGACGTCGCGTCCGCGCGAGATCCAACTGAGTGGCACGTATCACGATTTCTCGCGCCTTGTCTCCCGACCGAACATTCGGTTAGCGTGCGGCACGGCTCAATGATCCAGTCGCACCGCCGCAAGCCAAGAGGTGGAACACATGCCCCCAACTCCCCCTGACCGCCCGGACTTCTTCACCCGCCACCGCGCCCTGCTGGAGGAGGCGGTCGCCGCCACCGCCGCCCGGGACCACTGGACGCCGTATCCCGAGTCGCCCAGCAGATCCGCGTACGGCGAGGACGCCGCCAAGGAGGGAGAGGCCGCGTACCGGGCGAGCCTGGGCGGCCACTTCGAACTCCCCGGCCATCCGGGGCACGGCGCGGTGGCGGCGGCCGAGAAGTCCCCGTACGGCTTCGCGCTGGGCGTGACCTACCCCCGAGTCGCCCCGCAGGAGGCGCTGTCGGCCGCGAGGACCGCCATGGTCTCGTGGCGCGACGCAGGGCCGGACGCCCGTGCGGGGGTGGCCGCGGAGATCCTCGCCCGGCTGAACGCGTCGAGCTTCGAGATCGCCCACGCCGTGCAGCACACCACCGGCCAGGCGTTCGTGATGGCCTTTCAGGCGGGTGGCCCGCACGCGCAGGACCGCGGCCTCGAAGCGGTCGCCCTCGCCTGGGCCGAGCAGAGCAGGCACCCGGCCACGGCTCGCTGGAACAAGCCGCGGCCCAAGGGCGCGCCGCTGGTGATGGACAAGAAGTTCACGCCCGTCGGACGCGGGGTGGCGCTGTTGATCGCCTGCAACACCTTCCCCACCTGGAACGGTTATCCGGGCCTGTTCGCCTCCCTCGTCACCGGCAATCCGGTTGTCGTCAAACCGCACCCGGGTGCCGTCCTGCCGCTCGCGATCACCGTGCGCGTCGCCCGCGAGGTGCTGGCCGAGGCGGGCTTCGACCCGAACGTGGTGATCCTGGCCGCCGAGAGCCCCGAGGAGCGCACGGCCTCGGTGTACGCCCTCCACCCGGACGTGCGGATCATCGACTTCACCGGCTCCACCGAGTTCGGCGACTGGCTGGAGACCCACGCCCGCCAGGCCGTCGTGCACACCGAGAAGGCCGGTCTGAACACGGTGGTGCTGGACTCCACCGACGACTACCGCGGACTGCTGGGCAACCTCGCCTTCTCGCTGTCCCTCTACAGCGGCCAGATGTGCACCACCCCGCAGAACCTGCTGATACCGCGCGACGGCATCGCCACGGACCAGGGCGTCAGGAGCGCGGACGACTTCGCCGTCGACCTCGGGGCCGCCCTGGACCGGTTGCTAGGCGACCCGGCCCGCGCGGCCGGGACCTTGGGAGCCATCGTCGGCGACGGGGTGCGCGCACGTCTGGAGGAGGCCGCCGGGCTCGGCCGTACGGTGCGCGCGTCGGCGCCGGTCGAGCACCCGGAGTACCCGGAGGCGGTGGTCCGTACGCCGCTGGTGGCGCGGCTGGACGCGGAGAGCGACCGCGAGATCTACACCCGCGAGTGGTTCGGGCCCGTCTCCTTCGTCATCGGCACCGACTCCACCGAGCACAGCCTCGCGGTCCTCCGCGAGACGGTGCGCGCACACGGCGCGCTGACCGCAGCCGTCCACTCCACGAGCGAAGACGTGCTGGCCACCGCCGAGTCGGCCGCCCTGGACGCCGGCGTGCACCTGTCGGAGAACCTCACCGGCGCGGTCTTCGTCAACCAGTCCGCCGCCTTCAGCGACTTCCACGGCAGCGCCGCCAACCCGGCGGCCAGCGCCACCCTGTCCGACCCCGCCTTCGTCACCGGCCGTTTCGCGACGCTCCAGTCGCGCCGGCCCGTTCCCGCCGAGGAGTCCGCCCATGTCTGACGACGTCTTCCTGATCGACGGCGCGCGCACCCCGCAGGGCCGCTACGGCGGCGCACTCGCCTCCGTTCGCCCGGACGACCTGGCCGCCCTCGTGGTGGGAGAGGCCGTGCGCCGTGCCGGAGTCCCGGCGGAGGCCGTGGACGAGGTGGTCCTGGGGGCCGCCAACCAGGCCGGTGAGGACAACCGGGACGTGGCGCGCATGGCCGTGCTGCTGGCGGGGCTGCCGCACACCGTCCCCGGCTACACGGTCAACCGGCTCTGCGCCTCCGGCCTCACCGCCGTCGCGAGTGCCGCCCAGGCGATCCGGTCAGGGGAGGCGGACCTGGTGGTCGCGGGCGGGGTGGAGTCCATGACCCGCGCCCCCTGGGTGATGGCCAAGCCCGGCACCCCCTGGGCCAAGCCGGGGGAGGTGCACGACACGTCACTGGGCTGGCGTTTCACCAACCCCCGCTTCGCCGCCGCCGACCGGGCCGTGCCCGCGGGCGCCGGTCCCGAGACGGTCAGGGTGACCCTCGCGATGGGGGAGACGGCCGAGGAGGTCGCGGCGCTGGACGGCATCACCCGGGCCGAGTCCGACGCGTTCGCGTTGCGCAGTCACCAGCGGGCCGTGGCGGCACGGGAGGCCGGGCACTTCGACCGCGAGATCGTGCCCGTTCCGGTGAAGGGCGGCGAGGTCACCCACGACGAGGGGCCGCGCCCCGGCACCACCCTGGAGAAGCTCGGCGCTCTGCGGACCAGTTTCCGCGAGGGCGGCATCGTCACCGCCGGTTCCTCCTCGCCGCTGTCGGACGGCGCCGCCGCGCTGGTGGTCGCGAGCGCCGACGCCGTACGGCGGTACGGGCTCACCCCGCGGGCGCGGATCGTCACCTCCGCGTCGGCCGGCGTCCAGCCCCAAGTCATGGGCCTCGGCCCGGTCCCCGCCACACAGAAGGCCCTGACCCGCGCCGGCTGGCAGGCCGGGGACGTGGACGCCGTCGAGTTGAACGAGGCGTTCGCCGCCCAGGCGCTGGCCGTCATGCGCCGTCTCGGACTCGACGAGGAGAAGGTCAACGCCGACGGCGGCGCCATCGCGCTCGGCCATCCCCTCGGCTGCTCCGGAGCCCGCATCCTGCTGACGCTGATCGGCAGGCTGGAGCGCGGGGACGCCCGCCGGGGCCTGGCGACGCTGTGCGTGGGAGTCGGCCAGGGCGTCGCCATGCTCGTGGAGCGGGTGTGAGCACCGCCTACGAGACGCTGCTCGTCGAGGAGCGGGAGGACCGGGTCGTCGTCACCCTGCACCGGCCCGAGGCCCGCAACGCCATCAGCGCCCGCATGATCGCCGAACTGCACGAGGTGTGCGGCCTGCTGGAACGCGACCCCAGGCTGCTGCTGCTCACCGGACACGGCCGGGTCTTCGCGGGCGGCGCCGACATCGCCGAACTGCTGCGCCGGGGCCGCGACGAGGCCCTCCAGGGCATCAACAGCCGACTCTTCGAGCGGGTGCGCGGACTCCCCATGCCCACGCTCGCCGCCGTCGACGGCTGGGCACTGGGCGGCGGCGCCGAACTGGCGTACGCCTGCGATCTCCGCATCGCCGGTCCGGACGCCGTCTTCGGCAACCCCGAACCGGGGCTCGGCATCCTCGCCGCGGCCGGAGCCTGCCGGCGGCTGCCCGAACTGGTCGGCTCGTCGATCGCCAAGCAGGTGCTGCTCGCCGGGCGGAACCTCGACGCGGACGCGGCACTCGCGGCCGGGCTGGTCGTCGACGTCGTACCGGCGCGGCGGCTGCTGGACGAGGCGCACGCCCTGCTCGACCGGATGGCCCGCTCCTCCGCCACCGCCCTGCGGCTGACGAAGCTCGTCCTCGACGCACCCGGCTCCCACCCGGTCCTCGACGACCTGGCCCAGGCCGTGCTGTTCGAGGGACAGGACAAGAAGGACCGCATGACACGCTTCCTGGAGAAGAGGAGCCGGGCATGACCTCAGCACCCGCAGTCGTCGGGGTGATCGGCGGCGGCCGCATGGGCGCCGGCATCGCACAGTCCTTCGCGACGGCCGGTTCCGCCGTGACCGTCGTGGAGAGCGGTGCACAGGCCGCGGCCGCGGCACTGGACCGCGTGGCCGCCGGACTCAGGAGGGCGGCCGAACGCGGCGCACTCGCCGAGCCCCCGGAGGAGGTGCTGGCCCGGGTGACCACGGTTCCCTCCGTCGAGGTCCTGCCCCCGCACGCCGACCTGGTCGTCGAGGCCGTCCCCGAGAACGCCGCGCTCAAGGCCCGGCTCCTCGCCGCCGCCGAACAGACGGTGAGCCCCGGCACGGTCCTGGCCAGCAACACCAGCTCCCTGTCGGTCACCGACCTCGCCGCCGCCCTCAACCGGCCCGAGCGCTTCCTGGGCATGCACTTCTTCAACCCCGTGCCCGCCTCCGCACTCGTCGAGATCGTCCTCGCGCCCGGCACCGGGGCCGACACCCTCGAAGCCGCCCTCGGCTGGACCCACTGCCTCGGCAAGAAGGACGTCGTCGTCCAGGACTCGCCCGGCTTCGCCAGCAGCCGCCTCGGCCTGGCCCTGGGCCTGGAGGCGATCCGCATGGTCGAGGAGGGCGTCGCCGAACCGGACGCCATCGACGACGCCATGCGGCTCGGCTACCGGCACCCCATGGGCCCGCTGCGCCTGACCGACCTGGTCGGACTCGACGTACGCCTCGCCATCGCCGAGCACCTGCACAGCACCCTCGGCGAACGGTTCGCCCCGCCCCGGCTGCTGCGGGACAAGGTCGCCCGCGGCGAACTCGGCCGCAAGACCGGAAAGGGGTTCCACACATGGGAGTGAGCGCCACCGACCGGCCTCCGGCCGACGAGACGCGGCACGGCGTCGGCTGTGCCCTGGACGGCGGCGTTGCCGTCGTCGCACTCCGCAGGCCCTCCGCGGGCAACGCCCTGGACGTGTCGATGCGCGCGGAACTGATCGCCGCCGTACGCCGGGTGCGCGGCGAGGGTGACCGCGTCCGGGCGGTGCTGCTCACCGCCGAGGGCCGGCACTTCTGCGTCGGCCAGGACCTCAAGGAGCACGCGCGGGCCCTGGAGCGCGCGCCCGCCTCCGCCTTCGCCGTCGTCCGGGACGAGTACAACCCGCTCGTCGAGGAGTTGCGCGCGCTGCCGCAGCCCGTGGTCGCGGCCGTCGAGGGGGCCTGCGTCGGAGCGGGGCTGGGGCTCGCGCTCTGCGCCGATGTACGGGTCGCGGGGGCAGGGGCCCGTTTCTCGACCGCGTTCACCGGGATCGGCCTGGCCGCCGACAGCGGCCTGAGCGGGGCTCTGGCGCAGGCGGTCGGTCCGTCGCGGGCCGCTGCCCTGATGCTCCTCGGCGACCGCTTCGACGCATCGGCGGCGCAGCGGTGGGGCCTCGTGCACAGCGTCGTGCCGGACGGCGGTGCCGCCGCTGAGGGCCTGGCTCTCGCCCAGCGTCTCGCCGCCGGACCCACCGCCGCGTACGCCGAGGTCAAGGCGCTGCTGCGGGCCGACGCGGCACCCCTGTCCGCCGTGCTGGAACGCGAGGCGGCGGCCCAGGAGCGGCTGGGCACGACCGAGGACCACCGGACCGCCGTGCGGGCCTTCCTCGAAGGCCGGCAGCCGTCCTTCACCGGGCACTGAACCGGCTGCCGCACAACGCCGGAACACGAAACACTCAGCCATGAAGTCTACCGAACGAATGGTCGGTAGGGAAAGTAGGGGCAGATGACCGCGTCACACGCCGACGTGTCGGCGGGGGAGTGCGCAGGGCCGGAGCTACGGGAGCACTTCGAGGCGACGATCGCGCGGGACCAGCGGATCGAGCCGCGTGACTGGATGCCGGAGGGTTATCGCGGGACGCTGGTCCGGCAGATCGCGCAGCATGCGCATTCGGAGATCATCGGCATGCAGCCGGAGGGTGAGTGGATCACGCGTGCGCCGTCGTTGCGGCGCAAGGCGATCCTGTTCGCGAAGGTGCAGGACGAGGCGGGTCACGGGCTGTATCTGTACTCGGCGGCGGAGACGCTGGGTGCGGACCGTGGGGATCTGACGGCTCGGCTGATCGAGGGCCGGCAGAAGTATTCGTCGATCTTCAACTACCCGACGGCCAGTTTCGCCGATGTGGGGGTGATCGGCTGGTTCGTGGACGGGGCGGCGATCTGCAATCAGGTGCCGTTGTGCCGGAGTTCGTACGGGCCGTATGCGCGGGCGATGGTGCGGATCTGCAAGGAGGAGTCGTTCCATCAGCGGCAGGGTTATGAGTTGCTGTTGACGATGATGCGTGGCACCCAGGCGCAGCGTGGGATGGTGCAGGAGGCGGTGGACCGATGGTGGTGGCCGTCGCTGATGATGTTCGGGCCGCCCGATGACGCCTCGCCCAACTCCGCGCAGTCGATGGCGTGGAAGATCAAGCGGCACAGCAACGACGAGTTGCGGCAGCGTTTCGTCGACATGACCGTGCCGCAGGCCGAGAAGTTGGGTGTGACGCTGCCCGACCCGGAGCTGCGGTGGAACCAGGAGCGGGGCCGGCATGACTTCGGCACTCCCGACTGGGACGAGCTCAAGCGTGTGATCTCCGGCGACGGACCGTGCAACGACGAGCGTGTCGCCCGGCGGCGCACCGCTCACGAGGAGGGCGCCTGGGTGCGCACCGCGGCCGCCGCCCACGCCGCCAAGCAGGCCGACCGTAGCCGCCGTGCACAGAGGGGAGCGGTGGCATGACCGCTGAGAAGCAGAACTGGCCGCTGTACGAGGTGTTCGTGCGTGGCAAGCGCGGCCTGAACCACGTCCATGTGGGCTCGCTGCACGCCGCCGACGACCAGATGGCTCTCACCCACGCCCGCGACCTGTACACGCGGCGCAATGAGGGTGTCTCGCTGTGGGTCGTGCGTTCCGCGCACATCGCCGCCTCCACCCGCGACGAGAAGGACCCTTTCTTCGAGCCCAGCGCCGACAAGGTGTACCGCCATCCCACGTTCTACGACATCCCCGACGACGTCCCGCACATCTGAGGAGCAGGGAATGAGTGACGACCACGTCTACCTGACCCTCGCCGAGGGACACGAGGACGACACCCGCTGGGCGTACGGCACCGGTTTCGAGGACCCCCTGCACGGGGTCGACACCACGGTGCCCGAAGGCGTGGACCCCGCCGAACTGGCCGCCGACTGCGTGGCGTTGGCCGACGACGCCCTCGTCAGCGCCCAGCGGCTGGCCGAGTGGACCACCCGTGCGCCCGAGCTGGAGGAGGAGGTGGCCCTGGCCAACATCGGCCTCGATCTCCTCGGCCAGGCCCGTCTGCTGTACTCCCGCGCCGGGCAGGTCGACGGCACCGGACGCGGCGAGGACGCCTACGCCTACTTCCGCGACGCCGACGACTTCCGCAACGTACGCCTCGCCGAACTCCCCTGCGGAGACTTCGCGTTCAGCGTCGCCCGGCTGCTCGTGCTCTCGGCCTGGAGGCTCGCTCACTTCGAGCGGCTCACCGCTTCCGACGATCCGGTGCTCGCCGCGATCGCCGCCAAGGGCGTCAAGGAGCTGAGCTATCACCGGCAGTACGCCGCCGAGTGGGTCGTCCGCCTCGGGGACGGCACCGCCGAGTCGCGTCACCGGATGCGGGACGCGCTGGCCCAAGTCGCTCCGCATCTGGGCGAGTTGTTCACCGCGTACGACGTCCAGGGCGAGGTGGGGGCGGTGCTGACGCAGGTCACGGAGGCGGCCGGAGTGCCCCTGCCGGTGGTCCGGCCGCTGCCCGGCGCCGGCCGCGACGGCCAGCACACCGAGCATCTCGCCCCGCTGCTGGCCGAGTTGCAGAGCGTGGCCCGCGCCCACCCGGACGCGACATGGTGACCGTACCGCCGGATGTGCGCCGGGCCCGGCGCATCGCCGCGTGCGTACCTGATCCCGAGCTGCCCATGCTCACCCTGGCCGACCTCGGTGTGCTGCGGGGCGTCGAGGCCGGGGAGGACGGGACGGTCGTCGTCAGCCTCACCCCGACCTACTCCGGCTGCCCGGCCATGGCCGAGATGCGCGCCCAGGTGGACGCCCGACTCAAGGAAGCCGGATACGAGAAGGTCCGGGTGCGCACGGTGCTCGATCCGCCCTGGACCACGGACTGGATCACCCCGGACGGCCGTCGCACCCTCGCCGAACACGGCATCGCACCCCCTGGTCCGGCGCCGCGCCCGGGCCCGGTGCCGCTGACACTGGACCCCGTCCGCCCCGTTGTGCCCTGCCCCCGGTGCGGCGCGGCCGACGCGGAGGAGACCTCGCGTTTCGGCGCCACCTCCTGCAAGGCGCTGTGGCGCTGCCGCGCCTGCCGCGAACCCTTCGAGCACCTCAAGGAGATCTGATGCAGGACCTGCTGCCACCCGGCACCTCCGCCCCCACGTCCGTACGACGCCGCCGCCCGGCCTTCCACCACCTGCGCGTGGCCGCCGTGCAGCGGCTGTGCGAGGGCGCGGTCGCGCTCGGCTTCGATGTCCCGGACGACCTCGCCGAGGAGTTCGCCTTCACCCCGGGCCAGTCGCTCACCCTGCGCCGCGAGGTCGACGGGCGGGACGAGCGCCGCTCCTACTCGATCTGTTCCCCGGCGGGCACACGGCCGCGCATCGGGGTGCGCGAGGTGCCCGGCGGGCTGTTCTCCTCCTGGCTGGTCCACGACGTACGGCCCGGCGACACCGTCGAGGTGATGGCTCCGACCGGCGCCTTCACTCCCGACCTCAGCGCACCGGCCCACCATGTCCTCGTCGCCGCGGGGTCCGGCATCACGCCCATGCTCTCCATCGCCGAGTCGGTCCTAGCCGCCGACGACCGCTCCACCGTGACCCTCTTCTACGGCAACCGCCGCACCGGCTCCGTCATGTTCGCCGACGAACTCGCCGACCTGAAGGACCTCCACCCGGGGCGCTTCCAGCTCGCCCACGTCCTCTCCCGCGAGCCGCGCGAGGCCGAGGTGCTCTCCGGCCGCCTCGACGCCGACCGCCTCTCCGCCCTCGTCGGCGCCCTGGTCGACGTCGGCACCGCGGACCACTGGTGGTTGTGCGGCCCGCACGGCATGGTCCGCGACGCCCAGCGGGTCCTCGACGGGCTCGGCGTACCCGCCGACCGCGTCCACCGGGAGCTGTTCCACGCGGACGACGCGCCGGTGCAGCCGACGTGGAGGCACGAGGAAGCCGTGGTCGAGGGCCCGGTCAGCCGGGTCACCGTCACGCTCGACGGCCGCTCCACCACCGCCGCGCTGCCGCGCGCGGCGACGGTGCTGGACGGCGCCCAGCGCACCCGCCCCGACCTGCCCTTCGCCTGCAAGGGCGGCGTCTGCGGCACCTGCCGCGCCCTGGTCACCGAAGGCGAAGCCGACATGCGCCGCAACTTCGCCCTGGAGGCCGCCGAGATCGAGGCCGGCTATGTGCTGACCTGCCAGACCTATCCCGTCTCCGAGACGCTGACCGTCGACTTCGACAGCTGAGGAAGCCCATGTCCGTGCATCTGGACGTCGCCGACGGCGTCGGCACGATCCGCCTCGACCGCCCGCCGATGAACGCCCTCGACATCGCCACCCAGGACCGGCTGGGCGCCCTCGCCGCGGCGGTGACCGAGCGCGACGACGTCCGGGCGGTGATCCTCTACGGCGGTGAAAAGGTGTTCGCGGCCGGCGCGGACATCAAGGAGATGGAACTCCTCGACCACGCGGCGATGGTCAGGCGCTCGCGCCCGCTCCAGGACGCGTTCACCGCCGTCGCGCGCATCCCCAAACCGGTGGTCGCCGCGATCACCGGTTACGCGCTCGGCGGCGGCTGCGAGCTGGCCCTCTGCGCCGACTTCCGGATCGCTGCCGACAGTGTCGGGCTCGGCCAGCCCGAGATCCTGCTCGGCCTGATCCCCGGCGCGGGCGGAACCCAGCGCCTGTCCCGGCTCGTGGGCCCCTCCAAGGCCAAGGACCTCGTCTTCACCGGCCGCATCGTCAAGGCCGACGAGGCCCTTCGGATCGGCCTGGTCGACCTCGTGGTCCCGGCCGTCGAGGTGTACGAGCAGGCGCGGGCCTGGGCCGTCCGCCTGGCCAAGGGCCCCGCACTCGCCCTGCGGGCCGCCAAGGAGTCGATCGACCAGGGCCTCGAGACCGACCTCGACACCGGTCTCACCATCGAGCGCACCTGGTTCGCGGGCCTGTTCGCGACGGAGGACAGCGCCCGGGGGATGCGCAGCTTCGTCGAGGAGGGCCCCGGCAGGGCGACGTTCCGCTGAGCGGCCCGGCCCCTCGGATCCTCCGGTCGATCAGGGCCGACGCCAAGTGCTCATATTGAGACGGAGTGCTCGCCGCGGCGAACATCGGTAGGTCGGCGTATTCAGAGGGTGGCACGCAGATGGCTGACGGTGACGAAGTGGTAGCCGCGGGCCGTCAGCGTGCGCAGGATCTCGGGGACGGCGGCGACGGAGGTGGGGTGGATGTCGTGCATGAGGACGACGTCGTTGCGCTTGGTCTCGGCGATCACCGTGCGGGCGACCCGGGCGGCGTCCCGGTACTTCCAGTCCTCGGTGTCCACGTCCCACAGCACCGGTGAGAGCGTGGTCGCGGCCTTCACCTGGGCGTTCACCGCGCCGTAGGGCGGGCGGAAGAGGGTGGGCTCCTTCCCGGTGGCGGCCTTGACGGCGGCGCTGGTGCGGTTGAGTTGGGAGGCGACCTGGGCGGGGGTGAGCTTGGTGAGGTCGGGGTGGTTCCAGGAGTGGTTGCCGACCTCGTGTCCGGCGCGGGCCTCGGCGCGGACCAGGTCGGGGTGGGCGGCGACGTTCTGTCCGGTGGTGAAGAAGGTGGCGCGGGCCTTGTACTGGGCCAGGTGGGTCAGCAGGGTCGCGGTCTCGGGTGCCGCCGGTCCGTCGTCGAAGGTCAGCGCTATGCAGGTGACCTGCTTGCAGTCGGTGTCGTCGTCGCCGGAGGCGGTGTGGGTGGGGGTGACCGGGGTGGGGGTACTCGGCGCTCCCAGTTCGAGGGAGCGGCTGGGTGCCAGGGTCTGCCGCCGGGCACGCTGTCCGAAGGCGGACAGCCAGGGGGCGACGGTCTTCTTCGGGAGCGTCACCACGTGGTCCCCGCCGGCCGGGGCGCCCACGTCACCGCGGTCGAAGGTCACCCGCAGTCCGCCGTCGCCGGTGAAGGCCATGTCGTCGAGGACGGCGGCGCGGGAGGCCGGTTCGGCGAACGTGGTGTCGAGGGCGGCGGTATCAACGCCTTCGCGTCCCGCGAGCCGACTCTTCAGGGCGGTGAGGAAGCCGTCCCGGGAGCCCTCGGCGACCAGGTCCAGCGCCGTGCGGTACTCGCGGTCCTTGCCGTCGTACCAGTACGTCCTGGCACTCAGCCCGGACCCGGCTCCGCTCCGGTCCTCCGTGGTGAGCCGGACGCCGAGGACATCGCCGGAGGCGACGAGGAAGCGGTGGCTGATGTTCAGCTCCTGGCCCTCCGCGTCGCCCTCGCACGCCCCGGCGCGGAAGGTGGCCAGACGCTGCTCCACGTCCTTCTTCATCGCGGCCGTCATCGCCTCGGCACCGGGTACGTCCGGGTAGCTCGTCGCGAACGGGCAGGAGCGCTGCTCGCTGTTGTCGCCGACGATCCGCAGCCCCTTGATCCGAGAGGGATCGACGACGCCGCCCGCCGGTGAATTCGTGGCGGAGGACCCGGGGCGCGCGCCGGCGGACGCCGTGTCCGAGGACCCGGCGGGCCGGTCCTGTCCGGACGAGCAGGCCGTGGTGACGCTGAGAGCGCCGAGCAGCAGGAGGGAAGGGAGAAGAGTGTGAGCGCGCATGGGACCAGAACCTGACTGAGAGGGGCTCGCGGGACGTCGCCGACGGGACGTCGCGGTTGTTCTGGTCATGGATCGTGCAGGTCAGAGGTATTTTTCAGCGACCCCCGGAGTCACCCTGAACAATCTGCCGATGGTCTTCCCTGCCGTCTGCCGTCTGCCGTCTGCCGTCTGCCGCCCGCGGCTCTCGCTCAGTCCGTGCCACAGATCTGCCGGTAGGGCGCGTCAGGGATGTAGGACCGCCACTGCTCCCTGGTGAGTCCGCCACCGGTGCGGGCACAGACGGCCCGGGCGGCCCGGTCCGGGGCGACGGTCAGACGCTGGAGCGGTACGTGCGGACTGCCGGCGTAGAGCATGCCGTCGTCGGGGGCGAAGGCGAGGGAGTGGATCTCGTCGCCGGGCGTGGGCAGGTCCGTGCCGAGGGGTTGCTGGCCGGCGGTGTCCCACAGGCGCAGAGTGCCGCTGGTGCCTCCGACGGCCAGGGTGCTGCCGTCGGAGGAGAAGGCGAGGGCACCCACAGCTTCAGGTGTGCTTGAGAAGGAGGTGTCCGAGGTGCCGGTGAGCGCGCCGGTACGCCGGCGGAGGTCGCCGTCCCAGAGGGTGACGTGCCCGGTGGAGTCACCGACGGCGAGCCGGGTGCCGTCCGGGCTGAACGTCAGCGCCGTGGCCTGGCGGCCGTTGGCGAGGGCACTGCCGCCGGTCCTGCCCGACTCCGGTTCGGCGTACTGGTCGTCGGAGCTCACGAGCAGACGTCCGTCCGGACGCATGGCCAGTACGTCGCCGGCCAGGCCGGGCACGGTCCTGGACCGCCGCCGTTCAGCGGTGTCCCAGACCTCCGTCCCGTAGCTGCCGCCCGTGGTGGGGCGCACGGCCAGCAGGGTGCGGCCGCCGGGGGCCAGGGCGAGGGCGGTGACCGGGCGGTCGGCCGCTCCGGAGGTCTCGATGACCGTACGGATCCGGTGTGCCCCCACATCCCACACGGTGAAGCGCAACCGGAGCGAGTCGCCCACGGACGTGCTGTCGGCGACGGCCAGCGTGCGGCCGTCCGGGCTGAAGGCCGGCACCAGGGTCTGGTCGGAGGAGACGGCCGGCATCGGACCGAGTGTCGCGTGGGCACGCAGTGCGCCGGTGCGGGTGTCCCGCAGCTCGAAACGGTGGTCGCCGTCAGGGGAGTGGGTGACGGTGGCCAGGGCGCTGCCGTCCGGGCTGAGCGCGCTCGCGTCGGCGGGAGTGGTCTGCCAGCGCGGGGTGAGCCGGTCGGTCAGGTCGAGGGTGTGGACGGTGGCTCCGTCGAGGTGGCGCAGGAGACGCTCCCTGCCCGGATCCCAGGTCAGCCAGGTCGGCTCGGCCCCCGACAACGGCCGGTGGAAGACCTGGGTGCCGCCGGTGGCCAGCCGCCACACGGCCAGTTCGGCGTCGTCCGCCGTCGCCAGGAACTGCCCGTCGGCGGTGAGTTCGGCCTGCGAGAAGCCGGTGAGTCCGCCACTGGCGAAGTCGGCCGCCACGCTCCCGCGGCGTACGTCCCACACCCGGGCCGCCGTGCCGTGGACCGCGACCAGCCGCTCACCGTTCCCGCTGAACCGCAGCAGGTGGGCGCCGCTGTCCGCACCGGAGCCGGTACCGCACACGGTCTTGTCCGCCTTCTCCCAGGCGCCTGGCAACAGCTTGCCGCCGGCCGTGTCCCAGAGCTGGAGCGGCCCGTCGGCGGGACACAGGGCGAGCAGTCGGCCACCCGGACCGACGGCCGACGTGGAGAGTGTGCGCGTGACACGGGTGGAGAAGAGGACCTTGCCGTCACTCGCCCGGTGCAGGGTCACCGTCCCCGGGCCGCTCGGCGGCCCGGTGAGGTACGCGTGCCCGTCGGACGCACTGCCCAGCATCGCCGCGCCGTCCAGCTCGGCCACGGAGCGGCCCTCGGCGAGGTTCCACAGCCTTTCGCCCCCGTCCGGCCCGATGATGTCGAGGTGGCGGGAGCCGGGACCGATGCCGCCCGCCTCCGTGCCGCCCGGCAGGTGGTAGGTGGCGGTCACCTTGTGATCGGCCACGTTCCGTACGGTCACCGCGGTGCCGTCGACGCTGAGCAGGGTCCGGCCGCCATCGGTGAGGAAGCGCTGGACGTTCTTGCCTGTGGTGCCGTCGGTCAGGGCATCGCGTTCCGGCTGTGCCAGGGCGTCCAGCAGTGCCGAACGGGACTCGGTGAGCGGGGCGATCCTCCAGGCGGCCACGCCGAGCAGGGCGGCGGTGCGCGGGTCGGTGGCGCGCAGGCTGTCGGCGACCGTGGCCAGCCGGCGGGCGGCGGCCTTGGCGGCCTCCGCCTCACTCACCCGGTCGCGCTGCCAGGCGACCAGCCCCGCGGCCAGCGCCAGCACGAGGAACACGGACAGACCGACGGCGAGGGAGCGCGTACGCCGCGCGGTGCGGGCCCCGGCCTTCCGCTCGGCGTCGCGGGCCGCCAGGGACGCGGTGAGAAAGGCCCGTTCCGGCGGGGTGAGGTCATCCTCCCCGCGCGAGCCGTACGAGGCGAACAGCTCTTCGGCGCGGGTCAGCCGACTGCCCCGGTACAGGGCGCCGGGGTCGCGCTTCAGCTCGTCCCAGCCGCGTGCCGCCTCACCGAGCAGGCGTTGTGCGCGCAGCCGGTCCCGGCCCTCCTCGATCCATCCGGCCAGTCGCGGCCAGCCGGTGATCAGTGCCTCGTGCGCGAGCTCCACCGTGTCGCCGTCCAAGGCGACCAGACGGGCGACGACGAGGTGTTCCAGTACGTCCCGGACCCCAGGGCCCAGCTCGGCCCGGGACGCCGGACGACGGGTGTCGGCCGCCCCGTCACCAGGGGCGATCAGCCGGAGGAGGACGCGCCGGGCGATACGGCCCTGATCCGCCGGCAGCCCGCCGTACGCCTCCTCGGCGGTGGCCGCGATCGCACCCCGTACACCGCCCGTCTCCTCGTACGCCGCCAGCGTCAGCAGCCGGCCTCGGCGGCGGCGCCAGGTCTCCAGCAAGGCGTGGGACAGCATGGGCAGGGCGCCCGGCCGGTCGACGACCTCGTCGATGACCGCGGCGGTGAGCGCCCGTTCCACGTTCAGACCGACGGACGTGGCGGGGCCGGTGATCGCCTCGCGCAGTTCGTCCCGGCTCATCGGCCCGACCAGCAGATTGGCCCGGGAGACCGTCTCGGCCAGCTCACGGTGGTCCGCGCAGTGGCCGTAGAAGTCGCCACGGACCGCGACCACCACACGCAGCCGGCTCTCCGGGTCCTTGGCGGCGAGCAGCAGCTCGATGAACCGGTCGCGTTCCGCCCGGTCGTGGCAGAGGGTGAACACTTCCTCGAACTGATCGACGATCACCCAGGTGTCCCCGTCATCGTCCCGGGGAACGAACGCCTTCTCGTGCGTCTGCGCGGGCCGCTCGCCCGGCGTGAGTACACGCACCACCGCCGGTCGCTCGACCCCCGCCGCCTGCCGCAGCCTCGGGATCAGCCCCGCCCGCAACAACGACGACTTACCGCTGCCGGACGGCCCGAACACCGCCGCGCACCGGTGCTCGCGCACCAGCTCCACCAGCTCGGCGACCAGCGTCTCCCGGCCGAAGAACAGACCGCTGTCATCCGCCTCGAAACGGGCCAGCCCCCGGTAGGGCGGCCGCTCGTCCGGCGCGGGCGCCCGGACTTCGGCCTCCGTCTCCCGCCAGCGCCGCTCCCATGCGTCCGGGTCCGCGTCCAGCGCCTCGGCGTACGCCCGCACCACCGCCAGGGACGGCAACTGGTCCCCGGCGGCCGCCTGGGACAGCGCGGTCGTGGAGTAGCCTGCCCGCCCGCCCATCTCCCGGTACGGCGGTTTCCCGGCCTTCTCCCTCAGGACCCGCAGTTCGTGCGCAAGCCGCTGGACGGGGCCGGCCTCAGGATCGACCGGCTTCTCGCGTCGTCCCACCCGCGACACCTTCCACACTGCATGACTCGGACAACAAGACGCTCACGCTATGTTTCCGCCCTATCCGACGCAATCCACACCGAGGTGTGAGCCGTCCCACTGACCCGGCCCACTGAGCAGGCCAACTCAGCGGGACGGCTGCGCTGCGTCGGCGCCGGAGGGCGAGGAGACATCGACGGCTCCGGATCTTCCCGATGCGAAGACGGTCCCGCGGCTCATGGCGTTCCAGGGAGAGGACCGTTCATGTCGTCCGTCCGTCCGGACAGCCGCTCTGCACGCCCGGTCCCAGCACCGGCTCCAGCGTCGTCAGGACCGCATCCCTCTCACTCACGCTCGACAGGGGGCAGCCATGCCAGACCCGAATGCCGAAGGCCCCATTGCGGAGCCACGAAAAACGTAACGGGGGGCAGGATCAGCGCCGTTGGGATCCTGATGCGAGACCTGTGGGGCCGGCCTCAGATGCCCGCCCCGCCTTGCGTCACGTGTCCTTCCCTCCTTCTGCGTGCGTAAGGCTCACCTTCCGCTCGGCCGCGCCGGTTGCCCGTTGACGCACATCCATAGCGGGTAGACGGGGCGGCATGGTTGACGTGGTGGAGGCTGGACTGTGGGGGTTGGTGGCGGGCTCGGCACTGTTGCTCGGTGCCGCGTTGGGTTACGGGCTGCGGGTGCCGCAGAAGGTGATCGCGACCGTGATGGCCTTCGGCGCCGGGGTGTTGATCTCAGCGGTCTCCTTCGAGTTGGTCGGTGAGGCGTACGAGCAGGCAGGGCTTGCTCCCGCGGTCGTCGGCACCCTGATCGGCGCGTTGGCCTACACCGGGGGCAATGTGTGGCTGGCCCGTAGGGGCGCGCGCCACCGCAAGCGCTCCGGTCACGAGCGGACCAAGGCGCAGCCCTCGGAGGCCGACCAGGGCGGATCCGGGCTGGCGCTCGCGCTCGGCGCTCTGCTCGACGGGGTGCCGGAGTCGGCGGTCATCGGCGTGAGTCTGCTGGACGGCGGCGCGGTGAGTCTGGTGACCGTGGCTGCGGTGTTCATCAGCAACGTCCCTGAGGGGCTGTCCAGTTCGGCGGGTATGAAGAAGGCCGGCCGTGGCCGGGGGTATGTCTTCGGTGTCTGGGCCGCGATCGCCGCGGCCAGCACCGTGGCGGCCCTCTTCGGTTACACGGTGGTCGGTTCCTTCTCTCCTGCCGTGATCGCTGCCGTGACAGCTGTGGCGGCCGGGGCGATCCTCGCCATGATCGCGGACACGATGATCCCCGAGGCGTTCGAGGACGCTCACCTGGCCATCGGCCTGATCACGGTGAGCGGCTTCCTCGTGTCCTTCGCTCTCTCCCACGCCTGACCGCTGGGGCCGTGAGCGGGTGTGTGCGGAGGGAGACCACAAGAACAGGCCGGTCAGGAATCCCTTCGACTCGGGACAACCCGCGCGCGTGTGGGGATCCTCCCTCGCAGGCGTGAGTTTTCGCTGTGCTCCACAGCGCGGCCGATGAGTTTGTGGCTTCCGGCCGGTCCAAGCTTGTGACACCTCAGGAAAGGACACCGCTATGTCGGAGCTTCTCGTCGACTTCATCACCTCCCTCGACGGCTACGCATCGGGAGAGGGATGGCCCGGCTTCTGGGGCCTCGAAGGCCCGGAGTACCTCGCATGGCTCGGCGAGCAGCCCAAGGCCACCTATCTGATGGGAGCGAACACCTACCGTCTGATGTCCGGCTTCGCCGCAGGCGAGGTCCCGACGGGCCAGGACGAGTTCAGGCCCGAGGAGGAGGCATCCGTCGACGAGCTCACGCAAGCGTCCAAGGTGGTGTTCTCCTCCTCCGTGGAGGAGCCCCTGACGTGGGCAAACTCCACGCTCATCCGCGATGACGCCGTTGAGGCGGTCCGCGCCATGAAGTCGAGTGGCTCGGGGCTCCTCAGCACGATCGGCAGCCTCAGCCTGTGCCGGTCCCTGCTACGAGCCGGACTCGTCGACCGCTTCCGGGTCGTGATGTTCCCGGTGATCACCGGGGCCACGGGCGAGGAACGCATCTACGACGGTTACCCGGACGTGGCCCTCGAGATGATCGACCACCGTACCTTCGACGGCCGCACCCAGCTGGTCGAGTACAGGCCCCGAGTGCTCGAGCACCCGCCGCTCGGCGTCCCTGCGTAACGTCGTGCTGGCGCCGGCGGGCGCGGACGAGCAGATCGCGGTGGTCGTTCCAGGCGGAGCTGTCGGGTGCTTTGCGCTTGCGGTGGCGGCGCGGCCGGTGGATCGGCCAGACGTCCCGCCCGGCTCGCACCAGCACATGGCCGCGATCGACCAGCGGCGCTCCCGTTATGTTTTCTGCGGTCCTGCAAGAGGGCCGCTGGCCTCCGGTTCCGGCATGACTGTGTCCCCCTGTCGAAGGCATGACCTGGGGGGTGGTGTCA
>NZ_JABXWI010000073.1 GCF_014930365.1 Streptomyces caniscabiei
GCGGTCGTTGTCCAGGAGCGGGGCGAGGCGCCGGCGGATGCCGATGTTGGCGCGCATGCGCGGGTCCTTGGCGTACTCCGCGTACATGTAGTCGCGTTCCTCGTCGGTGACCATTTCCAGGGTCAGCTCGTCGTGGTTGCGCAGGAAGATGCCCCATTGGCAGTTCGCGGGGATGGCGGGGGTCTTGGCGAGGATTTCCGAGACCGGGTAGCGGGATTCCCGCCGCACGGCCATGAAGATCCTCGGCATCACCGGGAAGTGGAACGCCATGTGGCATTCGTCGCCGCCGCCGGCGAAGTCGCCGAAGTAGTCGACGACGTCCTCCGGCCACTGATTGGCCTCCGCGAGGATGACCGTGTCCGGATACTGTGCGTCGATCTCCCGGCGGACGTGCCTCAGGAACGCGTGGGTGGCCGGCAGGTTCTCGCAGTTCGTCCCTTCCTCCTGGTAGAGGTAGGGCACCGCGTCCAGCCGGAATCCGTCGATGCCCAGGTCCAGCCAGAACCGCAGCGCGGCCAGCATCTCTTCCTGGACGGCCGGGTTCTCGTAGTTGAGATCGGGCTGGTGGGAGAAGAAGCGGTGCCAGAAGTACTGCTTGCGGACGGGGTCGAAGGTCCA
>NZ_JABXWI010000014.1 GCF_014930365.1 Streptomyces caniscabiei
TGGTACTGCAGGGGGGACCCTGTGGGAGAGTAGGACGCCGCCGAACAATATTTGAGAAAGCCCCTGCCGGGTTGCCGGCGGGGGCTTTCTGCATTTCCGAGAACTTTTATTTGGGCCTCATCCCCTGATCCCCCTCATCCATGGGAATTGAGGGGGATCACTAGAGGCGTCCGGCTGCCTTCAAGGCCAGATAGGCGTCTGCCAGGGCCGGCGCCAGATCGTCCGGCGTCGCGTCGACGACCGTGACGCCGTAGCGACGGAGCTGATCGGCGGTGCGGTGGCGGTCTGCTTGGGCCTGGGCGGCCGCGGCGGCCTCGTAGACGGCATCCGTGGTGCCCCGGGAGTTCGCCATACGAGCGATACGCGGATCTGCCACCGAGGCCACCAGGACCGTATGGCGTTGGGTCAGGCGGGACAGGACAGGGAGAAGACCCTCTTCGACAGGGGCCGCGTCGAGAGTGGTGAGGAGGACGATCAGGGACCGGCGGGGTGCCGTACGGAGTGCCGTGGCAGTGAGGCCTCGGGCGTCCGTCTCGACGAGCTCGGGTTCGAGCTGGGACATGGCGTTGACCAGTGACGGAAGGACGTCCCCCGCCGCGCGGCCCTGGACGAGGGCTCGTACGCGGCGGTCGTAGGCCAGCAGGTCCACGCGGTCGCCGGCACGGGAGGCCAGGGCGGCCAGGAGGAGGGCCGCGTCCATGGAGGCGTCGAGGCGGGGGACGTCGCCCACGCGGCCCGCCGAGGTCCGGCCGGTGTCCAGGACCAGGAGGATGTGGCGGTCGCGTTCGGGACGCCAGGTGCGTACCGCCACCGAGGACTGGCGGGCTGTGGCGCGCCAGTCGATGGAGCGGGTGTCGTCGCCGGGGATGTACTCGCGGAGGCTGTCGAATTCCGTGCCCTCGCCTCGGGTCAGGACGCTGGTGCGACCGTCCAGTTCACGCAGCCGGGCCAGTTTGGACGGCAGGTGCTTGCGGCTGGTGAACGGGGGGAGCACGCGCACGGTCCAGGGGGCACGGTGGCTGCCCTGGCGGGCGAAGAGGCGGAGGGGGCCGTACGAGCGGATCGTGACCCTGTCGGCCTGGCGGTCTCCCCGGCGCGTGGGGCGCAGTCGGGTGGTGATACGACGGCGTTCGCCCGGGGGGATCGTCAGGCGGTGGCGGGAGGCTGCGACCTCCGTGCTGGGGAGCCAGCTGCTGGGGGGCCATGCGTCGCGAAGGTCGGCGCGCAGGGGGCGGTTGGAGGGGTTGGTGACCGTGAGGGTGACGTCCGCGGTCTCGCCCAGGCGTGCGGAGGTGTCGCCGGAGCGCAGGAGGCCCAGGCGGCGCACGGGGGAGGCGAGGGCGTAGTCGCAGGCGCACGCCAGCGCCAGGGGTGCGTTCACGGCGAGGATGCCCGTCCAGCTGGGCTCCCAGATGCCGACAGGGAGGGTGCCGAGGGCCGCGAGGAGTGCGGCGCGTCCGGTGGGGGCCATCAGCGGGGTACGGGGACGTGGGCCAGGATCGCGTTGATGACCGAGTCGGCCGTCACGCCCTCCATCTCGGCCTCGGGGCGGAGCTGGACGCGGTGGCGGAGGGTCGGGAGCGCGAGTGCCTTCACGTCGTCGGGGATGACGTAGTCGCGTCCCGTCAGCCAGGCCCAGGCGCGGGAGGCCGCGAGGAGAGCCGTGGCGCCTCGGGGGGAGGCACCGAGGGTGAGGGACGGGGACTCGCGGGTGGCGCGGCAGATGTCCACCACGTAGGCGGTGATCTCGGGGGAGATCGTCGTCTTGGCGACGGCGGCGCGGGCGGCTTCGAGGTCGGCGGCGTTCGCGACGGGGCGTACGCCGGCGGCGCGCAGGTCGCGTGGGTTGAAGCCCTCGGCGTGACGGGTGAGGACGTCGATCTCGTCCTGCCGGGACGGGAGCGGGACCGTCAGTTTGAGGAGGAAGCGGTCCAGCTGGGCTTCGGGGAGGGGGTAGGTGCCCTCGTACTCGACAGGGTTCTGGGTCGCGGCGACCAGGAACGGGTCCGGGAGCGGGCGGGGGGTGCCGTCGACCGTGACCTGGCGTTCCTCCATGGCTTCCAGCAGGGAGGACTGGGTCTTCGGCGGGGTGCGGTTGATCTCGTCCGCGAGGAGGAGGTTGGTGAAGACCGGGCCGGGCTGGAAGGAGAACTCGGCGGTGCGGGTGTCGTAGACGAGGGAGCCGGTGACGTCGCTCGGCATCAGGTCCGGGGTGAACTGGACGCGCTTGGTGTCGAGATCGAGTGCGGATGCGAGAGCCCGCACGAGCAACGTTTTGGCCACCCCGGGGACTCCTTCTAGTAGAACGTGTCCGCGGCAGAGGAGGGCGACGACGAGGCCGGTCACGGCGGGGTCCTGGCCGACCACGGCTTTGGCGATCTCGGCGCGCAGGGCCTCCAGGGAGGCACGGGCGGTGCCCGGGTCCCCGGTGGTCCCGGCGTTGTCAGTGGTCGGGTCCATCATGAACGGCGTACCTCTCTTTCGAGGGCGTCGAGTTGGTCGGTGAGGGCGATCAGGGCCTTGTCGTCGCCGGGCGGCGGGCCGAAGAGGAGGGCGTGCAGGGGCTGTCCGTCGCCGTGGAGGTGGGCGGACAGGGCGGGGAGCAGGGCCTCGGGCGTGTGGGCCCGGGAGACGGGGACACCTACGAGGGGGGCGAGGCGCGTGCGGGTGGTGGAGCGAAGAGCGTCGGCCGCGCGGTCGCGGGCGTCGGCCTTGCGGTAGAGGCGGGCGCGGCCTTCGACGGTCTCGGAGGCGCGGATCGCGACGGGGAGTTTCTCGGGCACCAGAGGGCCGAGTCGGCGTGCCCGCCAGAGGGCGGCGAGGGCTGCGGCGAAGAAGAGTTGCAGGGTGCCCCAGAACCAGCCCGAGGGGAGCAGATCGAAAAAGCTGCGGTTGCCCGAATCGGGGGCCGAGTCGTCGGAGAGCGAGGGGAGGTACCAGACCACATGGGGTCGCGAGCCGAGGAGTTGGAGGGCGAGGGAGGCGTTGCCCTGCTCGTCGAGGCTGCTGTTGAGGAGGATGTCGGGGGCGCCGAGGACGACGGTGTCGCCGTCTCCCTCGGCTGCCGGGACGTGCACCAGGGTGGGCAGGCCGTCCTCGGGGTAGCAGGTGTCGGCGGCGCGGGCGGTGACGTGGTAGCGGAGCCCGCCGGTGTCGGCGCTGCCGGCGCGGCGGGCGGCGGGCAGTTCGCAGCGGGGCGTGAGTGTGGAATCGAGGCTGAGGGCCGCGTCGGTGGTGACGCCGGGGGAGAGGGTGCTCACGGACGAGGGGCCGGGGGCGACGAGGACGGTGCGGCCGCCGGAGGCCTCGGTCGCCTCGTGGAGGCGGCTCTGCTGGGAGTCGGTGAGCAGGTCGGGGACGGCGATCAGGAGCGTGGTGTCCGGGCCGGCGGCGGCGCGTGCCTCGTCGAGGGTGGTGACCAGCCGGGTCGACACGCCCCGGTCGTCGAGGAGTTCGGCGACGGCGCGGCTGCCGTCGGTGTCGGCGGAGCGTGGGTCCAGACGGCCGTGTTCGGAGCCGGAGCGGATCACCGCGATCACGACGGCGGCCGCCAGGAGGACAACCGCCGCGAGCACGACACCGCGCGCGCGGGTCCACACCTGACGGGCCGTGGGCGAGACCGAGGTGGAGGGGAGCGTGGTCCCGGTGGTCATTCGGCGGCTCCCGGGCGGGTACTCGGGGCCGTACTGGCACTGTTGGGGGTGCTGCTCGCCAGCGCGGGCTTGCTGCGCTCGAGGTCGGTGTCGAGGGCGGCGAGGCGGCGGTACGTTCCTTCGGCGGCGGACCGGCCGCCGTATGTGACGTCGTCGAAGTCCCGGGCGGCGGTGTGGAGTCGGTCCGCGTGGGCGGGGAGGACCGCGCCCGCTTCGGAGGCGGCCTCGTCGGCGGTGCGGCCGGGGCGCACGTCGAGCAGCGCGCGTTCCTCCAGGGAGCGGACGACGGCCCGCATGCGTTCCTGGACGGCCTGGTTCCAGTGGCCCTGGGCGGCCTGTGCCTCGGCGGCCGCGCGATGTTCCGCGGCGCTGCGGGGGCGGTCGTCGAAGAGCACTGCGGAGGAGGTCGGGGTGCGGTGCGGGGTGCCGAGGCGCCACCACAGTGCCCCGAGCAGGGCGAGGACGGCCAGGACGATGACGACGAGGCCGAGCGTGCCGCCGGGGGTGGCGCCCGAGGTGGCGCCGAACACCTTGTCGAGCCAGTCCCAGAAGGCGTCCAGGGCGCGCTCGTACCAACTGGGGTCGTTCTGGTGGTACATGCCCTTGGACAGCTCACGACGGGCCGCCTCCCGCGCGGGATCGCGCGGGAGGGTGATGGGTGGCTCGTCCGCCGAGCGCCACGACAACGGTACGGCTGTCAGTGCTCCCCCCGACCGTGTCACCCCATCAGCTCCCCGGGGTGGCGCCCTGGGCGTCGCCGTAGCCCTGGAGGCCTGCGGCGCGGCCCAGTTCGAGGTCGAGGGCCTCGCGGCGGATGCGCTGGTCGATGTAGAGGAGCACGGTGACACCGGCGCTGATCGGGAAGGTGAGCGTGGATCCGATCACCGCGCCAACGCCGCTGATGACGAGGTAGGTCCAGCCGAGGGCGGTGCCGCCGGTGGCGAGGAAGCCGGAGAGGCCGTCGCCGTCGAGTGCCGCGCCCGCGAAGGAGAAGGGGATCACGACGATCGATGCCACGATCCAGGCGATGATCGTGGCGAGCAGTTGGATGCCGAGGACTCGCCACCAGGAGCCGCGCACCAGTTTGACGGAGCGGCTCATCGACTTGCGGACTCCCTGCTTCTCCAGCATCAGGGCGGGAGAGGCGAGCGAGAAACGAATCATCAGCCACACGGTGAGGACGAAGGCGCCGAGTCCGCCGAAGAAGGCGAGGAGTACGCCGCCGGCGGTGGTGCCTGCGGAGGCGAGGAGTATGCCGGGCAGGACGCCCGTGGTCATGATCAGACCGGCGACCAGGAGCAGCAGGACGGTCAGGCCGGCCAGCCGGAAGAGTTGCGGGCGGGCGTCCCGCCATGCCTCGGCGGTGGTGACGGACTTGCCGAGGACGGCGCGGCTGGTCACGGTCGTGAGCAGGGCCGTCGCGATGATGGTGCCGATCACGGAGATCACCATGACGACGGAGGTGCTCAGCAGGGTGTCGCCCAGGGCGCGGCCCACCTCGCCGGGTGTCGCGGTCGGGTCTGCGAGGACGTCCGAGCTCGCGGCGTCGTTGAGGACGAGGCCCTGGAGCAGGATGACCCCGATCTGGGTGACGACCGCGACGGTCAGGGAGATGCCGAGGACCGTGCGCCAGTGGGTGCGCATGGTGGAGACGGCGCCGTCGAGGATCTCGCCGATGCCGAGTGGGCGCAGCGGGATCACGCCGGGCTTGGCGGCGGGCGGGGGGCCTCCCCAGCCGCCTCCCCAGCCGGGAGTGCCGTAGCCGGGGCCGGGGGCCCCATAGCCGGGGTGGCCGCCCGGGGTTCCGGGGCCGCCGGGCGGGCCGTAGCCGCCGGGGCCGGGGTGCTGGGGGCCGGGGTGGCCGCCCCAGCCCGGGACGGGCGGGGGCGGTGGCGCGGTCTGGCCGGGTGCCTGCGGGGTCGGAGCGGACCACTGGGCGGGCGGCGGCTGGTCCTTGGACCACTTGGTCGGCGACTGCGCCTGGTCGGCGCCGGGCTGGCCGGTCGGCTGCGCCTGACCGTCCCCGGTCGGGTCCGTCGGCTCTGCGGAGCCCTGCTGGTCCGGCTGCTCGCCGCCCGAGGGGGCGGATCCGGGCGAGGCCCAGCCCGGAGTGTCCTTCATCGTCGCTCCTTCACGGTGCTCGTCCGCGGTCGCGGCGGCAGGTTGGCGCCCATCGTGCCACGCGGTCTCCGCGAAGTGACCGGGGGCCGTATGTGCTGCGCACCTTCAATTGTCCGACGGATACGGGGCAGACTGACCGCATGGCTGATCAGTACGCGCGATCCGGCGACGACATCCGGCCGACCGAGATACCGGCGATCCGTTGGGACGAGCCACCCGAAGGCCCCGTGTTGGTCCTCCTGGACCAGACGAGACTGCCGGCCGAGGAGGTCGAGCTGGTGTGCACGGACGCGCCCGCGCTGGTGGAGGCGATCCGTTCGCTCGCCGTGCGCGGGGCGCCGCTGCTGGGGATCGCCGGGGCGTACGGCGTCGCGCTCGCCGCCGCGCGGGGCTTCGACGTGGAGGATGCCGCCGACGCGCTGGAGGGCGCCCGGCCCACCGCGGTGAACCTCGCGGTCGGTGTGCGCCGGGCGCGGGCCGCGCACCGGGCCGAGCTCGGTCGCTCGGGGGACCAGAAGCAGGCCGCGGAGGCGGCGCTCGCCGCGGCGCGGGCGCTGCACCGGGAGGACGCCGAGGCCAGTTCCCGCATGGCCGCGCACGGGCTGGCGCTGCTCGACGAGCTGCTGCCGGGCGGTGGGCACCGGGTGCTCACGCACTGCAACACCGGGTCGCTGGTATCGGGCGGTGAGGGCACGGCGTTCGCGGTGGCGCTCGCGGCGCACCGGGTGGGGCGGCTGCGGCGGCTGTGGGTGGACGAGACGCGGCCGCTGCTGCAGGGCGCCCGGCTGACCGCATATGAGGCGGCGCGCAGCGGAATGGCGTACACCTTGCTCACGGACAATGCCGCGGGCTCGTTGTTCGCCGCGGGTGAGGTGGACGCGGTGCTGGTGGGTGCCGACCGGATCGCCGCCGACGGATCGGTGGCGAACAAGGTCGGGACCTATCCGCTCGCGGTGCTCGCCCGGTACCACCATGTGCCGTTCATCGTGGTGGCGCCGGTCACGACGGTGGATCCGGACACCCCGGACGGGGCGTCCATCGAGGTGGAGCAGCGTGCGGGTCATGAGGTGACGGAGATCACGGCGCCGCAGGTGCCGGTTGCGGGAGCGGAGGCGGGAGGTGGGATCGCGGTGGCACCCCTGGGGACCCAGGCGTACAACCCGGCGTTCGACGTGACGCCGCCGGAGTTGGTGACGGCGATCGTCACCGAGGAGGGGGTTGTGTCGCCTGTGACCGCTGAGGCGCTCGCAGGGCTGTGTGACAGGTCACGCCAGGTAACGATTTAGTTAATGGGATGATGGCATTCATGAAGGGACGAGTCCTTGTCGTCGACGACGACACCGCACTGGCCGAGATGCTCGGCATTGTGTTGCGTGGTGAAGGTTTTGAGCCGTCTTTCGTAGCCGACGGCGACAAGGCGCTGGCCGCGTTCCGTGAGGCCAAACCGGATCTGGTGCTGCTGGACCTGATGCTGCCGGGCCGGGACGGGATCGAGGTGTGCCGCCTGATCAGGGCGGAGTCCGGGGTGCCGATCGTGATGCTCACGGCCAAGAGCGACACCGTCGATGTGGTGGTCGGCCTGGAATCGGGCGCGGACGACTACATCGTGAAGCCGTTCAAGCCGAAGGAGCTGGTGGCCCGGATCCGGGCGCGGCTGCGGAGGTCGGAGGAGCCGGCGCCGGAGCAGCTCGCCATAGGTGACCTGGTCATCGATGTGGCCGGGCACTCCGTGAAGCGCGAGGGGCAGTCCATCGCGCTGACGCCGCTGGAGTTCGACCTGCTGGTCGCGCTGGCGCGCAAGCCGTGGCAGGTGTTCACTCGGGAGGTCCTGCTGGAGCAGGTCTGGGGGTACCGCCACGCGGCGGACACCCGTCTGGTGAACGTTCATGTGCAGCGGCTGCGTTCCAAGGTCGAGAAGGACCCGGAGCGGCCGGAGATCGTGGTGACCGTCCGTGGTGTCGGATACAAGGCAGGACCCAGCTGACATGTCCGGTGGCAGTGCCGCTTCGGCGCCCGGCCAGCCGGGGACCCGCGCGGAGCGGCCTGTCGGCCGGAAGTCGTCGGGTTCCCGCTGGGAACGTCTCCTTGAGGGCGGGTTGCTCCAGGGCGGGGTCCAGGGCAGCCCGGTCCTGAGGCTGTTCATGCGCTGGGTGCGTCGCCCGCTGCTGCCCGTGATGCGGCTGTGGCGGCGCAACATCCAGCTCAGGATCGTGGTGACGACCCTGCTGATGTCGCTCAGCGTCGTGTTGCTGCTGGGCTTCGTCGTCATCGGGCAGGTCCGCAACGGACTGCTGGACGCCAAGGTCAAGGCCTCGCAGAGCCAGGCCACCGGCGGTTTCACGGTCGCCGAGCAGAAGGCGGACAGTGAGGCGAACGCCGCCGGGAACGACAGCACGGACCCCAACGGCGACCGGGTGCAGAACGTCGTCGAGTGGATGACCACCCTGGTCAGTTCCCTCTCCAGCGGCGGTCAGGGCGCGTTCGACGTCGTGACGCTCAGCCCCGCCTCCGCCGACGGCGAGACCGGGGGGCTCGGGCCGCGTGTCTCCGGTGACGTGCAGTGGGACCTCAGCGTGCCCGTGGAGCTGCGCGAGCGGGTCGACGACGGCACCAGCGCCGTACAGAGCTATACGCGGATTTACTACGAAAACGGTCAGGAGTCCCAGCCGGGGCTGATCATCGGCAAGCAGGTCAGCGACCCCAACAGCCACCCGTACCAGCTGTACTACCTCTTCCCGCTCACGCAGGAGGAGAAGTCGCTGAGTCTGGTCAAGGGGACGCTGGCGACGGCCGGGCTGTTCGTCGTCGTGCTGCTCGGTGCCATCGCCTGGCTCGTGGTGCGGCAGGTGGTCACGCCCGTGCGGATGGCGGCGGGGATCGCCGAGCGGCTGTCGGCGGGGCGTCTGCAGGAGCGGATGAAGGTCAGTGGCGAGGACGACATCGCGCGGCTCGGTGAGGCCTTCAACAAGATGGCGCAGAACCTTCAGTTGAAGATCCAGCAGCTGGAGGAGCTGTCGCGGATGCAGCGGCGGTTCGTCTCCGACGTGTCGCACGAGCTGCGGACACCGCTGACGACGGTGCGGATGGCGGCGGACGTCATCCATGACGCGCGCGTGGACTTCGACCCCGTGACGGCGCGCTCCGCCGAGTTGCTCGCCGATCAGTTGGACCGGTTCGAGTCGCTGCTGGCGGACCTGCTGGAGATCAGCCGGTTCGACGCGGGCGCGGCGGCCCTGGAGGCCGAGCCGATAGATCTGCGTGAGGTCGTGCGGAAGGTCGTCAGTGGGGCCGAGCCGCTCGCCGAGCGCAAGGGGACGCGGATACGGGTGCTGGGGGACCAGCAGCCCGTGGTGGCCGAGGCCGACGCCCGGCGGGTGGAGCGGGTGCTGCGCAACCTCGTGGTCAACGCCGTGGAGCACGGCGAGGGCAAGGACGTCGTGGTCAAGCTCGCGGCGGCCGGTGGCGCGGTGGCGGTCGCGGTGCGGGACCACGGTGTGGGACTCAAGCCGGGCGAGGCGACGCGGGTGTTCAGCCGCTTCTGGCGGGCGGACCCGGCACGCGCGCGTACCACCGGTGGTACGGGACTGGGGCTGTCGATCGCCCTGGAGGACGCCCGGTTGCACGGGGGCTGGCTGCAGGCGTGGGGCGAGCCGGGTGGCGGCTCGCAGTTCCGGCTCACGCTGCCGAGGACGGCGGACGAGCCGCTGCGGGGGTCCCCGATACCGCTGGAACCGAAGGACTCCCGGCGCAACCGGGGACTGAACGAGGCCGGGCTGCCGCTCGGCGGCGGGGGCAAGCTCGCCACGGTGCCGGTGCAGGCCGGTGAGCACGGTGGCGCGCGGGCGGCCATAGGGCCCCGGCCGGGCGCCGGACAGGCCCCCACGGCAGACCCGACGGCGCTGCCGGGCAACGGCGCGCGCGTGGTGCCCCGGCCCGCCACACCGCCCGCGTCGCCCTCCTCGGCGGTGCCGGCGCGGCGGACCGAGGACGGCGAGGGGCGCGAGGGACCGGCCGAGGAGAGGCCGGCCGGGAGCGACGCGGAGCGGCGGCACGAGCAGGGGGAGGCATTCCGTGGGCGCTGACCGCGCGAAACGCGGCCGTGGGCGTCCGGTGCGGGCGACGGTGTACATCGGCATCGGTGCCGTGCTGCTGGCTGGGTGCGCCTCGATGCCGGACAGCGGGGACATGCGTGACGTGGAGTCCAGGCCCAGGCAGGACGCCCAGGTGCGCGTCTTCGCGCTGCCGCCGGCGGAGGACGCCGAGCCGCAGGAGATCGTGCAGGGCTTCCTGGAGGCCCTGACCAGCGACGACCCGAACTACGAGACGGCCCGCAGGTACCTCACGGGTGACGCGCTGAAGACCTGGGACCCGGGCGCGTCGACCACGGTCCTCGTCGAGGCGCCCACCGCGTACACCCGTGTCACGGGGGATCGGTCGGACGCCGACGAGTACGGGTTCGAGCTGTCCGGGAAGAACGTCGCCCGGGTCGACGGGCAGCACGCGTACACGCCCGCCGGTGGTCAGTACCGCAAGCCCGTGCATCTCACGCGGGTGAAGGAGCAGTGGCGCATCGACGAGCTGCCGCAGGGGCTGGTGCTCGGCCGGTCGGACTTCGAGCGCAACTACAAGTCCATCAACAAGTACTACTTCACCTCCGCCGCGCAGTCCGGTGAGCCGGGGACGGTCGCCGACCCGGTCTATGTGCGCAGCCAGGTCGACCCGGTGACCCAGGTGGTCCGGGATGTGCTGAAGGGCCCCACCAGCTGGCTCAACCCGGTCGCGAGGACGAGTTTCCCGTCGGGCACGGCGCTGCTGAAGGGCACGAAGGCGCTGACGCCCGACGACCAGAACCGGCTGGTCGTGCCGCTGAACAAGAAGGCCGACCGTGTCTCGGTCGGCAGGTGCAAGGAGATGGCGGCCCAGCTCCTCTTCACGCTGCAGGACTACATGCCCACGGGCGTGGACGAGGTGGAGCTGCACGGGTCGACCGGAGACCTGTTGTGCGGCCTCCGTGAGACGGAGGCCGACGGCGTGATCGCCTCGCGCGGCCTCGACCGGAGCGCGGGGTACGAGTACTTCATCGATGGTGAGCACAAGCTCGTACGGCTGTCCGAGCGGGACCCGGTGACGACGCCGTCGCCCGTCCCCGGGGCGCTCGGGGAGAGCGAGAAGCAGCTGCGGTCCGCCGCCGTGTCGCGCGGCGAGGACCGGGCGGCCGGTGTGTCGGCCGACGGCAGTGAGCTGTACGTGTCACCGCTGACGACGGGGAGCGCGCTCGGCGACCCGGCGCTGCGCAGTGGCGGTGCCACCGCGAAGGACCGGCTGACGACGCCGAGTTGGGACGGGCGGGGTGACCTGTGGGTGGCCGACCGCGATCCGGAGAAGCCCCGGCTGCTGGTCCTGGCGGACGGCAAGGGTGAGCCGCTGGAGGTCCGGACGCCCCACCTCGACGGGCGCATCGAGGCGGTGCGAGTGGCCGCCGACGGTGTGCGGATCGCGCTGATCCTGGAGAGCAAGGGCAAGCGGACGCTCTACATCGGACGCATCGAGCGGGACGCCGACGCGGAGAGCACCACCGTCTCGATCGTCGAACTGCGGTCCGTGACGCCGGAGCTGGAGGACGTCACCGCCATGTCGTGGGCGGGCGACAGCCAACTCGTGGTCGTGGGGCGCGAATCCGGTGGCGTGCAGCAGATGCGGTACGTCCGGGTGGACGGGTCCCCGATACCGGGCTCCGGGCCCTCCGCGCTCACCGGCGTGGAGGAGATCGCCGCGTCCGAGGACGAGAGCCAGCCGCTGGTCGCGCACTCCGCCGACGGGATCGTGCGGCTGTCGCCGGGCGAGCAGTGGCAGACGGTGGTCAAGGAGGGAACGGCGCCGGTCTATCCCGGGTGAGGTAGGCCGGCCCGGAGCTGCGGTGGCTCTGCTGCGGTGGCTCTGGTGTGGCGCGGCTGGTGCGGCTCGGGGTGCCGTGGGGTGCCGTGTGTGCGGGGCGGCGGGGGCCGGGGTGACGGGGGCGGTGGTGGTGCTTGAGGCCGGTTCTCCTCGTCGGCGGGGTTGGCTGCGGCGATCTTTTTTCGGGCTGCCGGTCATTTTGTGGTGGCGTTCGGTCTTCTTCGGGCACCCGTCCTTCGTGTGGGTGACAACCCCCTTGTTGTTGCGGTGAGTTGTCCACAGGTCGTTGTCCACAGGGGTGGCAGGGGATCGCATGCGTTGGCACAGTGGTGGGCATGCGGGGGTGGTGGCAGGACCTCACGGATCTGGTGCTGCCGGCCGAGTGCGGAGGCTGCGGGAGGCCTCGCGCGGTGCTCTGTCCGGAGTGCCGCGCGGCTCTGACCGGGGCCGCGCCGTGTCGGGTGCGACCGGATCCGGAGCCGGCCGGGCTGCCCGTGGTGCACGCCGCGGCGCCGTACGAGGACGCGGTGCGGGCCACGCTGATCGCGCACAAGGAACGGGGTGCGCTGGCGCTCGCCGGACCGCTCGGCACGGCCTTGGCGGGGGCCGTACGGGCGGGCGGCGAAGGGCCGGTGCTGCTGGTTCCGGTGCCGTCCGCCCGGCGGGCGGTGCGGGCGCGGGGGCACGACCCGGCGCGGCGGATCGCGCTCGCGGCCGCCGGGGTGCTGCGGCGCACCGGGACAGCGGCCCAGGTGGCCGGGGTGCTGCGGCAGCGGCGTGCCGTGGCCGACCAGTCGGGGCTGGACTCCCGGCAGCGGCTGGACAACCTCGCCGGCGCCCTGGAGGTGGCCGCCGGGGGCGCCCGGCTGCTGGGCGGTGGCGCGGTCGTGCTCGTGGACGACCTGATGACGACCGGTGCCTCGCTGGCGGAGGCGGCCCGGGCGGTGCGGGTGGCGAGGGACCGGTGGGCGGTGGCGGTCGCGAGGAAGGGCGGTGCGGGAGGAAAGGCGAAGGAGGAGGTACGAACACGAGGGGTGACGGGAATGGCGCGCTCGGACGGCGCCGGCAGGGCCGCGGGCAGGGTCCGGGCGGCGGTGGTCGCCGCGCCTCCCGACTCTTTCCAAATAAACCGGAACTGACCGCTGACTTGCATCGTTGCAGGTAATGAGAGGGTCAATTCACCTGAACGGAGGTACGTCTCGGTAGAGGGTGACGACATCCGTCCGAGCGAGATATGTTCGGTTGTGAGGGAATGGCCCCGGCCGTTCACCACATATCCGAATGCTGCGCTGCGGGTTTTCTGAATCACCCCGCGCCGGTGGGGTGGAGATCTTGCCCACGGGGGAGGAGGAGGTGGAAGTCACCGAGTCCGCGGTTCCGGGACTCACCGGAACCTGGTGCACAAGGGAGATGCTCCGCCAGTGGAGCGGAGCGATCCGGGAACGGAGTTCTGCGTGGACATCGTCGTCAAGGGCCGCAAGACCGAGGTGCCCGAGCGGTTCCGCAAGCACGTGGCCGAGAAGCTGAAGCTGGAGAAGATCCAGAAGCTCGACGGCAAGGTGATCAGCCTCGACGTCGAGGTCTCCAAGGAGCCCAACCCCCGACAGGCCGACCGCAGTGACCGGGTGGAGATCACGCTCCACTCCCGCGGACCGGTGATCCGGGCGGAGGCAGCGGCCAGCGATCCGTATGCGGCGCTCGACCTGGCGGCGGACAAGCTCGAAGCCCGGCTGCGCAAGCAGCACGACAAGCGTTACACGCGCCGAGGCGCGCGCAGGCTCACGGCCGCGGAGGTCGCCGACCACGTCCCCGGCGTGGCGACTCTCAACGGCAACGGATACGTCGCCGACGAGGAGCAGTCGGACGGCGTGCCCACCAAGAAGATCGGCTCGCTGGAGGTGAAGGGCGAAGGCCCCCTCATCGTCCGCGAGAAGACCCACGTAGCTTCCCCGATGACCCTCGACCAGGCTCTCTACGAGATGGAGCTGGTCGGGCACGACTTCTACCTCTTCGTCGACTCCGAGACCAAGGAACCGAGTGTCGTCTACCGGCGGCACGCCTACGACTACGGCGTCATCCACCTCAGCACGGACCCGATGGTCGCCCAGGCGCACGCGGACGCCCCGGGTGGCGCGCTCGGTGGCTGACCGCGCCGGGTGACAGCTGAGCCGGTGCCCCTGGAGCGCTTGTGCGCCCCCAGGGGCACCGGTGTGCGACCCCTTGTGGCCCGCTCTGTCACCGCGGTGTCGGCGGGGCATGAAATCATGGCCGAACCGGCCCCAACCGGAGGGCCGTTGCCTTGGGTTGGCGATGGCACAGAAACACAGGCCACGGCCTTCAGGGGGAGGAACGATGGCGGACAGCAGTTTCGGACCGATGCGTGACCAGGAAGCCGACGACGGCTCCGTCGGTATGGGATCCGCCGCGGGCTCCCCGCGCAAGGAGCCGATCCGCGTCCTCGTGGTGGACGACCACGCGCTTTTCCGCCGAGGTCTGGAGATCGTGCTCGCCGCCGAGGAGGACATCCAGGTCGTCGGCGAGGCCGGTGACGGGGCGGAGGCGGTCGACAAGGCCGCGGATCTGCTGCCCGACATCGTGCTGATGGACGTACGGATGCCGAAGCGCGGCGGTATCGAGGCGTGCACCTCCATCAAGGAGGTGGCCCCCAGCGCGAAGATCATCATGCTGACGATCAGCGACGAGGAGGCCGACCTCTACGACGCGATCAAGGCCGGGGCCACCGGCTATCTCCTCAAGGAGATCTCCACGGACGAGGTGGCCACGGCCATTCGCGCGGTGGCCGACGGGCAGTCGCAGATCAGCCCCTCGATGGCGTCGAAGCTGCTCACCGAGTTCAAGTCGATGATCCAGCGGACCGACGAGCGGCGCCTGGTGCCGGCGCCGCGGCTGACCGACCGGGAGCTGGAAGTGCTCAAGCTCGTGGCGACCGGGATGAACAACCGGGACATCGCCAAGGAGCTGTTCATCTCCGAGAACACCGTGAAGAACCATGTGCGCAACATCCTGGAGAAGCTCCAGCTGCACTCCAGGATGGAGGCCGTGGTGTACGCGATGCGGGAGAAGATCCTGGAGATCCGCTAGGTCCTAGGCGAGCGCTCGCAGGAGGGGCTCGCGCAGCTCCGGGGTGTCCACGCGCTCCACGCGGACGTCGGTGCAGTCGACCCAGGTCGCGGCCTCCAGCAGGGCCTTGGCGACCGCCGGGATCGCCTTGGGGCCGTCGAGGGTGACCTGTTTGGCGACCAGGGTGCGGCCGTCGCGGGCGGGATCGACGCGGCCCACCAGTCGGCCGCCGGACAGGACCGGCATCGCGAAGTAGCCGTGGACGCGCTTCTGTTTGGGGACGTAGGCCTCCAGGCGGTGGGTGAAGCCGAAGATCCGTTCCGTGCGGGCCCGTTCCCAGATGAGGGAGTCGAACGGGGACAGGAGCGTGGTGCGGTGGCGGCCGCGCGGGGGCGTGGCCAGCGCCGCGGGGTCGGCCCAGGCGGGCTTGGCCCAGCCCTCCACCGTCACCGGGACCAGGCCCGAGTCGGCGACCACCGCGTCGAACTGCTCGCCCTTGAGGCGGTGATAGTCGGCGATGTCGGCGCGGGTGCCGACGCCGAGGGCCTCGCCGGCCAGGCGGACCAGGCGGCGTACGCACTCCGTGTCGTCCAACTCGTCGTGCAGGAGGTCGGCGGGGATCGCGCGCTCGGCGAGGTCGTACACCCGCTTCCAGCCGCGGCGCTCCACGCAGACCACCTCGCCGTACATCAGGGCGCGTTCGACGGCGACCTTCTCGCCGGACCAGTCCCACCACTCGCTGGTGCGTTTGGCTCCGCCCAGTTCCGTGGCGGTCAAGGGGCCCTCGGCGCGGAGCTGTTTGACGACGCGGTCGTAGGCGCCGTCCGGGAGTTGGTGGCCCCAGAGGGGGCGGGCCCGGTAGGCGCGGCGGCGGAAGGCGAAGTGGGGCCACTCCTCGATGGGGAGGATGCAGGCGGCGTGGGACCAGTACTCGAAGGCGTGGGGGCGGGCCGGGGAGGTGCCCGTGGAGGGCGCGGCCGTCGACCAGTAGGCCTTGTCGACCGTGGCGCGGCCCACCGCGCCGAGGCGGGCGTACGGGATGAGTTCGTGGGAGCGGGCCAGGACCGAGATGGTGTCGAGTTGGACCGCGCCCAGGTGTCGCAGGACGCCGCGGACGCCGGATCTGCGGTCCGGGGCGCCGAGGAAGCCCTGTGCCCGGAGGGCGATGCGGCGGGCCTCGTCTGCGGTGAGTTCTGTGGTGGGGCGCGGGAGGGAGGTCATGCTCCGCAGGGTAGGGGAGGGGACTGACAGGAGGGGCTGAGCTGGGAGAACGGGGCGCCCCGCAGCTGAGGCGGGGGCGGTGCGAGGGCTTGTGGTCAGGGGCGGGACGGCAGATAAGGGGCCGTGGACGGGAGGCCCAGGTCTGAGGGGAGCAGGGAGGCTATCCAGCAGTCGCGGCGGACTCCGTTGTTGTCGAGGGCGGAGCGGAGGGTGCCTTCGAAGGTGAAGCCGGTGCGTTCGGCGACCGCGCGGGAGGCCGTGTTGCCCACTTCGGCTCGCCATTCGAGGCGGTCGACGGCGAGGGTCGTGAACGACCAGTGCGCGGCGGCGCGGGTGGCCTCCGCGACATAGCCGCGGCGACGGTGCTCCTTGGTGGCCCAGAAGCCGATCTCGCCGGTGCCGAGGGAGCGCATGGTGATGCCGAGCATGCCCGCCAGTGCGCCCGAGGCCGGGAAGAGGCCGAAGGTGAACATCGTGCCGGTCGCCCAGCCCTCGGGGACGGCCCGTTCGACGAAACCCTCCGCGTGCTCCCGCGAGTAGGGGGAGGGGATCGTGGTCCAGCGCTGGATGTCCGGGTCCTGCGCGGCCGCGTACACCGTCTCGGTGTCGCGCCGGTCCACGGTGCGCAGCAGCAGGCGCTCGGTGGTCAGGGTGACGGGTTCCATCGGGCGATTCTGCTCGGCCGGGCGGAAGGGCGCCATGTCATTCCCGGTTGTTCCGTGGACGGAGGGGAGGAGAGCGGGAGGGGAGAGGACGCGGGGCGGGAAGGGCGGCGGCTGCCGGCGTGACGGCGGTACGGGGAGTGAGGAGGGGGTCACAGTTCGCGCATTTCGTGGGTGGAACGCGGCACCATCCGCGACACCCGCCCGTTGTCCTGGTAGCTGTCACTGCCAGACCTCCCGGCACGGCGGGGTCCTCGCTTACGATGGCCGTTGCTCAAGCTGTGATTGAAAACTGCCAACTGTCATTGAAACCGACCGTCCCAGGCCCGACCGGCAAGGAGACAAACCCCCGTGTCCGTCCTCTCGAAGATCATGCGTGCAGGCGAAGGCAAAATCCTGCGCAAGCTGCACCGCATCGCGGACCAGGTCAACTCCATCGAAGAGGACTTCGTCGACCTCTCCGACGCCGAGCTGCGCGCCCTCACCGAGGAGTACAAGCAGCGGTACGCCGACGGTGAGACCCTCGACGACCTGCTCCCCGAGGCGTTCGCGACCGTCCGCGAGGGCGCCAAGCGCGCTCTCGGCCAGCGCCACTACGACGTGCAGATCATGGGCGGCGCCGCCCTGCACCTCGGCTATGTCGCCGAGATGAAGACCGGTGAGGGCAAGACCCTCGTCGGCACGCTCCCCGCGTACCTGAACGCGCTGGCGGGCAAGGGCGTGCACCTGATCACGGTCAACGACTACCTGGCCGAGCGCGACTCCGAGATGATGGGCCGCGTCCACAAGTTCCTGGGTCTGAGCGTCGGCTGCATCCTCGCCAACATGACGCCGGCCCAGCGCCGTGAGCAGTACAACTGCGACATCACCTACGGTACGAACAACGAGTTCGGCTTCGACTACCTCCGCGACAACATGGCGTGGTCCAAGGACGAGCTCGTCCAGCGCGGCCACAACTTCGCCATCGTCGACGAGGTCGACTCCATCCTCGTCGACGAGGCCCGTACGCCGCTGATCATCTCCGGCCCGGCCGACCAGGCCACCAAGTGGTACGGCGACTTCGCCAAGCTGGTCACGCGCCTGAAGAAGGGCGAGCCCGGCCAGCCCCTCAAGGGCATCGAGGAGACCGGCGACTACGAGGTCGACGAGAAGAAGCGCACCGTCGCCATCCACGAGTCCGGTGTCTCCAAGGTCGAGGACTGGCTGGGCATCGACAACCTCTACGAGTCGGTGAACACCCCGCTGGTGGGCTACCTGAACAACGCCATCAAGGCCAAGGAGCTCTTCAAGAAGGACAAGGACTACGTCGTCATGGACGGCGAAGTCATGATCGTCGACGAGCACACCGGCCGTATCCTCGCCGGCCGCCGCTACAACGAGGGCATGCACCAGGCGATCGAGGCGAAGGAAGGGGTGGACATCAAGGACGAGAACCAGACGCTCGCCACGATCACCCTGCAGAACTTCTTCCGCCTCTACAAGCGCCGCGACCACAACGGCAAGGAACAGCCCGGCCTCTGCGGCATGACCGGTACGGCGATGACCGAGGCCGCCGAGTTCCACCAGATCTACAAGCTCGGTGTGGTGCCGATCCCGACCAACCGGCCGATGGTCCGCAAGGACCAGTCCGACCTGATCTACCGCACCGAGGTCGCGAAGTTCGAGGCGGTCGTCGACGACATCGTCGAGAAGCACGAGAAGGGCCAGCCGATCCTCGTCGGTACGACGTCGGTCGAGAAGTCCGAGTACCTGTCGCAGCAGCTGAGCAAGCGCGGTGTCCAGCACGAGGTGCTCAACGCCAAGCAGCACGACCGGGAGGCGACGATCGTCGCCCAGGCCGGCCGCAAGGGCGCCGTGACCGTCGCGACGAACATGGCCGGCCGCGGTACGGACATCAAGCTCGGCGGCAACCCCGAGGACCTCGCCGAGGCGGAGCTGCGGCAGCGCGGCCTCGACCCCGAGGAGCACATCGAGGAGTGGGCGCACGCCCTGCCCGAGGCGCTCGCGAAGGCCACGGAGGCGGTGAAGGCGGAGAAGGACGAGGTCGAGTCCCTCGGCGGTCTGTACGTCCTGGGCACCGAGCGGCACGAGTCCCGCCGTATCGACAACCAGCTGCGCGGTCGTTCCGGCCGTCAGGGCGACCCCGGTGAGTCGCGCTTCTACCTGTCGCTCGGCGACGACCTGATGCGTCTGTTCAAGGCCCAGATGGTCGAGCGCGTGATGTCCATGGCGAACGTGCCGGACGACGTGCCGATCGAGAACAAGATGGTCACCCGCGCGATCGCCTCCGCCCAGTCGCAGGTCGAGCAGCAGAACTTCGAGACCCGGAAGAACGTCCTCAAGTACGACGAGGTCCTCAACCGGCAGCGTGAGGTCATCTACGGCGAGCGGCGCCGCGTCCTGGAGGGCGAGGACCTGCAGGAGCAGATCCAGCACTTCATGGACGACACCATCGACGCCTACATCCAGGCCGAGACCGCCGAGGGCTTCGCCGAGGAGTGGGACCTCGACCGGCTGTGGGGCGCCTTCAAGCAGCTCTACCCGGTGAAGGTCACCGTCGAGGAGCTGGAGGAGGCCGCCGGGGACCGGGCCGGGCTGACCGCCGAGTTCATCGGCGAGTCCATCAAGGACGACATCACCGAGCAGTACGAGGCCCGTGAGGCGCAGCTCGGCTCCGAGATCATGCGTGAGCTGGAGCGCCGCGTGGTGCTGTCGGTGCTGGACCGCAAGTGGCGTGAGCACCTCTACGAGATGGACTACCTCCAGGAGGGCATCGGCCTGCGCGCGATGGCGCAGAAGGACCCGCTGGTCGAGTACCAGCGCGAGGGCTTCGACATGTTCACCGCCATGATGGAGGGCATCAAGGAGGAGTCCGTCGGCTACCTGTTCAACCTGGAGGTCCAGGTCGAGCAGCAGGTCGAGGAGGTCCCGGTCGAGGACACCAAGCCGTCCCTGGACAAGAGCGACGCGGTGCCCGCGCAGGCGGGTGCGTCGCGGCCTGAGATCCGGGCGAAGGGGCTGGAGGCTCCGCAGCGGCGTGACCGTCTGCACTTCTCCGCACCCACCGTGGACGGCGAGGGCGGCATCGTCGAGGGCGACCTGCCCGAGGACGAGCCGATCCGCTCCGAGGCCGACGGCCTCACCCGCGCGGAGCGCCGCAAGCAGCAGGCCAAGACGAGCCGCCGCCGCAAGAAGTGAGGGTCCGCCCCGGGAGGGGCGCGCGCGTGCCGCGCGGGCGTCGTTCTGTGCGGGGCGCGCGGTGAAGAGCACGCCGTGAGGCAGTGAAGGGCCGGGCATCTTCGGGTGCCTGGCCCTTCGTGTGTCTCGGCCCGGCAGGGGCGGAGGCGGGGGCGGGTGGGCGCGGTTGTGGCTGTGGGCGGGGCTCAGTCGTCGTGCGGGTGGGGGAGCCTCGGGCCGTCGAGTTCCAGCGCTGTGCAGCGCCAGCGGTGGTCGGGGCCGTGTTCCAGGCGGAAGGCCATGGCGCGGGTGCGGTCGCCCGCGCCGATGCGCGCGAAGACCTCCAGGGCGCCCGGGGCCGCCACGTAGTAGCCGATGTCCCGGACGACCGGGTGGGCGCCCTGAGGGCTGCGCAGGGGGCCGCGCTCGGCGAGCCGGGCCAGTTCGTCGTAGGCCCTTCCCGCGGTGTGGCGCAGCATGCTGTGGACCGGGCGGCGGCCGCTGAGCACGGCGAGGAGGAGGTCGGCGAAGCGGTCGGTGGGGCGGGGCTGGGGGACCGGGTCGGGGAGGGGCGTGGGCACGGGTGCCGGGCGGTGGGGTGTGGCGAGGCGGCCGGCTCCCGGGGTCGTGCGGGCCGGGGTGCGGCCGGGGCGGCGGGGGTCGTGGCGGACGGGCGGGCGGGTGCCGGGGTGGCGCTTGGTCCTGGTCATGACCTTGTTCATGGGGGATCCCCGTTCGTCGGTGAGGCCGCGGGTACCGGTCGGTAACTTGGCGTTGGGGATCTTGTACGAGGGCCGAGGGGGCGCTCGCAAGGGAGCGCGGGGGGTCGGCGGGGGCCGCGAAAAGTTCACCTATCAGGGTGACGGGGAGGGGCGTCGGGCCCGGTGGTGCGGGGTTGTACCGGGTGAGGCGGCGGGTCCGGGGTGGACGCCCGCGGGGGGTCGGGCGGGGGCTCGATAGGGGACGCCCGCACGTATCCTGAAGGTCCTTTGGAGGCTTCGCGGGGACCGTCGACCTGGGTCGAGGTGCTCCGGCGTGAACCGAGAACACGACTACGAAAGCGGACTGCCATGCGCGTCTACGTCCCCCTGACCCTTCCCGGGCTCGCCGAGGCGTACAAGACGGGTGAGCTGGGGGAGGGGTCGTTCGTCGCGTACGCCGTCACCCCCGCGCTGCGGGAGTGGTATCTGTCCGACGACATCGAGGAGTTGGAGTACGCGGCGCTGAACCGGGCGGCGCTCGCGTCCTTGCGACTGGTGGCCATGGATCCGGGGGCGGCGCGGCGGCGGGTCGTGGTGGCCGTGGACGTGGCCGACCGGGACGCGGTGGCCGATCCCGATCGGGGGCTCGATCCGGTGGCGCTCGGGGAGGTGCGGGTGGCGGGGCCCGTGCCGTTGAGCAAGGCCGCGGCGGTGCATGTCGACTCGGTGGAGGCCGAGGGGGAGGTGGGGGAGGCCGCGGATGCGCTGGGGGCGGCGGATCAGGGGGACGACGACGCGCAGTTCATCGTGGACGGGGCGGATGATCATGAGCTGCTCTGGTACGCGACGCAGGAGATTCCGAACCTGGTGGGGCTCGGGGGCTGACCGGTTCGGGGTGCGGTGAGCTTCTTGGCGGGTTGGTGTGCGGCGCCTGGGGCTGGGCGGGGGTGGGTTTCGCTCGCCGGCGCTTGCCGGGTGCCGCCTGCGCCCACCCTCCCCCACTCTCGGCTTCGCTCGAGCGGGAGGTGCCCCCATCGCCCCAGCGGCACGACTGCCCGCAGACAGGTCGGCAGCGGTGCCTGAAGGCAAGTCGGCAGCGGTGCCCGCCGGCTAAGTACGGCCACGGCCGTGGGCGGGCAGGACTGGGTTGTCGGTGGTGAGGGGTACGTTTTCGGTATGGGGATGAACGGAGTCGGGGCGCACATCGTCTGGGACTGGAACGGGACCCTGTTCCATGACAACGAGGCGATCATCGGGGCGACGAACGCGGCGTTCGCGGAGTTGGGGATCGAGCCGATCACGCTGGAGCGGTACCGGGAGCTGTATTGCGTACCCGTGCCGAAGTTCTACGAGCGGTTGATAGGGCGGCTGCCCACGGACGAGGAGTGGGAGGCCATGGACGTGGTCTTCCACCGGTACTACGCCGAGCACCGGGTCGTGTGCGGGTTGACCGCGGGCGTGCCGGGTCTGCTGACGGACTGGGGTTCGGCCGGGCGCAGCCAGTCGATCCTCAGCATGTACGCGCACGAGGAGCTGGTTCCGCTGGTGCGCGGCTTCGGGATCGAGCCGCATTTCGTGCGGGTCGACGGGCGTACCGGTCCCTCCGGCGGCAGCAAGGCCGAGCACATGGTGCGGCATCTGCGTCGGCTCGTGGGGGTGGAGCCGAGACGGACCGTGGTGATCGGGGACGCCGCCGACGATGCGGTCGCCGCCCGGCACGTCGGCGCGCAGGCCGTGCTCTACACCGGGGGTTCGCACAGCCGCGCCAGCCTGGAGGGGGTCGGCGCCCCCGTCGTGGACACCCTGGAGGAGGCCGTCGCCGAGGCCGAGCGGCTCGCCGCCTGACCCCACCGACCTGGCCCGCCCGCCGCCCGCGTCTATGTCACCGGCGCCTTCGCCCGGAGCACCGTGAGGAACTCCCGCATCCAGCCGGAGTGGTCCGGCCAGGCGCGGGCGGAGACGAGGGTGCCGTCGACGACGGTCTCGGCGTCCTGGAAGGTGGCGCCGGCGGCCTGCATGTCGAGTTCGAGGGCGGGGTACGCGGTGACGCGGCGGCCCGAGAGCGCGTCCACGGCGGCGGTCAGCAGCGGCCCGTGGCAGATCTGGGCGACCGGCTTGTCGGTGTCGAAGAACGACTTAAGGATCTTGCGCAGCTCGGGGTCGTTGCGGAGGTACTCCGGGGCCCGGCCGCCTGGGACGACGACGGCGACGTACTGGCCGGGGTCGACCTCGGAGAACGCCAGGTCGGCGGGCCAGGTGTAGCCGGGCTTCTCGGTGTAGGTGTCGTAGCCCGGTTCGAAGTCGTGGACCACGAAGCGGAGCGTCTTGCGGCTGGGGGCGGCGATGTCGACCTCGTAGCCCTCCTCACGGAGGCGCTGGTAGGGATAGAGGACCTCCAGCGACTCCGCCGCGTCGCCGGTCACGATCAGGATCTTGGCCGTCATGGTGGGGCTCCCCTCGGTACCGCAGGGCTTCCTTCGTCAGGCTATGGCTTCCTGGGCAACGTGCATCCGGGGCGGAGGTTTGCCAAGGGGGTGTGCGGGTGCGGGGTGCGGCGAAAGCGCGTATAAGCTCGGTTGCGCGGAGGTAAGCTCAAAAGTGCGCGATGGGTACTGTGCAGAACGTCAAAGTTCGCCCCCCTGTTTTGTACACATACGGCTCATGACGTGCCCCCCGTCCGGAGGGATAGCCTTGTGGCGTGATCAGCGCGATAGCTCGCGGGGACGTCGTCGTCCCTGCCCTGCGCCCGGTGAGCACGGACGACATCCGTGGCCGGGCGGCGGTCGCTGGTCCTCGCGGGCGGGAGGGAGCCACGACGGCTCCCGGGACGCCGGGTGCACCCAGGGGGCGGACGGTGCCGAGAGCAGCGTCACACCTCTGCCGGGTACCGAGAATGGCTGATTACCCCCCGCTCATCTCACCCTGCGGCATAGCGTCGAGACAGACCGGACACCCCGTGTCGTGGTGGCGCTTCGGAGGGGACGAGTTCGTACTTCCTTCTACGTCACGCAACGGCGCGCGACAGGAGCCAGAGGACAATGCAGACCAAGCTGGACGAAGCCAAGGCCGAGCTGCTCGAACGGGCCGCCCGGGTAGCTGAGAACAGCCCGGTCGGGGGGTATCTACCGACTGGGACGACGAGCGAGAGTACGTCCGACATCCCCGACCGGGAGACCGTGCTCGCGTTCCTCCAGCGCTACTACCTGCACACCGCCCCGGAGGACCTGAGCGGCCGCGACCCGGTCGACGTCTTCGGAGCCGCCCACTCCCACTACCGACTGGCCGAGAACCGCCCCCAGG
Organism: Streptomyces caniscabiei; assembly: GCF_014930365.1. GTDB lineage: Bacteria > Actinomycetota > Actinomycetes > Streptomycetales > Streptomycetaceae > Streptomyces > Streptomyces caniscabiei. The sequence continues at coordinate 23,812 of NZ_JABXWI010000014.1, forward strand.
GCACGGCCAACGTGCGGGTCCACACCCCGACCGTCGAGGAGAACGGCTGGACGTGCAGCCACTCCGTCGTCGAGGTCGTCACCGACGACATGCCCTTCCTCGTCGACTCCGTGACCAACGAGCTGTCACGCCAGGGACGCGGGATCCACGTCGTCATCCACCCCCAGGTCGTCGTCCGGCGGGACGTCACCGGCAAGCTCGTCGAGCTGATCATCGACCCCGCAGCCGTCGCCGCGGCGGCCGCGGCCGTGGCCGCCGGGGAGACGCTGCCGCACGACGCGCACGTCGAGTCCTGGATCCACGTCGAGATCGACCGCGAGACCGACCGGGCGGACCTCAAGCAGATCAACAACGACCTGCTGCGCGTCCTGTCCGACGTCCGCGAGGCCGTCGAGGACTGGGAGAAGATGCGGGAGGCGGCGGTCCGGATCGCCGACGGGCTGCCCGGCGAGCACACCGCCGACGACCTGCGCGGAGAGGAGGTCGAGGAGGCCCGCGAGCTGCTGCGCTGGCTCGCCGACGACCACTTCACCTTCCTCGGCTACCGCGAGTACGAGCTGCGCGAGGACGACTCGCTCGCCGCCGTCGCCGGTACCGGCCTCGGCATCCTGCGCTCCGACCCGCACCACGCCGGGCAGGACCAGCATCCCGTCAGCTCCTCCTTCGAGCGGCTGCCCGCCGACGCCCGCGCCAAGGCCCGAGAACACAAGATCCTCGTCCTGACGAAGGCCAACAGCCGGGCCACCGTCCACCGGCCGTCCTACCTCGACTACGTGGGCGTGAAGAAGTTCGACGCCGAGGGGAACGTGATCGGCGAGCGGCGCTTCCTCGGACTGTTCTCCTCCGCCGCCTACACCGAGTCCGTGCGCCGGGTTCCCGTCGTCCGCCGCAAGGTCGAGGACGTCCTGCGGGGCGCCGGATTCTCACCCAACAGCCACGACGGGCGCGACCTCCTCCAGATCCTGGAGACCTACCCGCGCGACGAACTGTTCCAGACCTCGGCCGACGAGCTGCGGTCCATCGTCACCTCCGTGCTCTACCTCCAGGAGCGCCGGCGGCTGCGGCTCTACCTGCGCCAGGACGAGTACGGGCGCTACTACTCCGCCCTCGTCTACCTCCCGCGCGACCGCTACACCACCGGCGTACGCCTCAGGATCATCGACATCCTGAAGGAGGAACTGGGCGGCACCAGCGTCGACTTCACCGCGTGGAACACCGAATCGATCCTCTCCCGGCTGCACTTCGTGGTCCGCGTCGAGCCGGGCACCGAACTGCCGCACCTCAGCGACGCCGACAAGGACCGCCTGGAGGCCAAGCTCGTCGAGGCCGCCCGCTCCTGGTCCGACGGGTTCGCCGAGGCGCTCAACGCCGAGGTCGGCGAGGAACGCGCCGCCGAGATGCTGCGCAAGTACGCGAACGCCATCCCCGAGGGGTACAAGGCCGACCACAACCCCCGCTCCGCCGTCGCCGACCTCTGCCGCCTCGAAGCGCTCGACCAGGACGAGGACTTCGAGCTCAGCCTGTACGAGCCGGTGGGCGCCGCGCCCGACGAGCGCCGCTTCAAGATCTACCGCAAGGGCGGCTCGGTCTCGCTCTCCGCGGTGCTGCCCGTCCTCAACCGCATCGGCGTCGAGGTCATCGACGAACGGCCGTACGAGCTGCGCTGCTCGGACCGGACGACCGCGTGGATCTACGACTTCGGGCTGCGCATGCCGAGGGCGCAGGCCGGAAGCGTGGACCACGCCGGGGACGACGCCCGGGAGCGGGTGCAGGAGGCGTTCGCCGCCACCTGGACCGGGCAGGCCGAGAACGACGGGTTCAACGCGCTCGTGCTGAGCGCCGGGCTCACCTGGCGGCAGGCCATGGTGCTGCGCGCGTACGCCAAGTACCTGCGGCAGGCCGGGTCCACCTTCAGCCAGGACTACATGGAGGACACCCTCCGCGACAACGTCCACACCACCCGGTTGCTCGTGTCGCTGTTCGAGGCGCGGATGTCGCCGGACCGCCAGCGGGCGGGCCGGGAGATCGTCGACGCGCTCCTCGAAGAGGTCGACGCGGCGCTCGACCAGGTGGCGTCCCTCGACGAGGACCGGATCCTGCGGTCCTTCCTCACCGTCATCAAGGCGACGCTGCGCACGAACTTCTTCCAGGAGGCGGCCGGCGGCAAGCCGCACGACTACGTCTCCATGAAGTTCGACCCGCAGGCCATCCCCGACCTCCCGGCGCCGCGACCGGCGTTCGAGATCTGGGTGTACTCGCCGCGCGTCGAGGGCGTGCACCTCAGGTTCGGGAAGGTCGCCCGCGGTGGGCTGCGCTGGTCCGACCGGCGTGAGGACTTCCGGACCGAGATCCTGGGCCTGGTCAAGGCGCAGATGGTGAAGAACACCGTCATCGTGCCCGTCGGCGCCAAGGGCGGCTTCGTCGCCAAGCAGCTGCCCGACCCGTCGGTGGACCGGGACGCCTGGCTGGCCGAGGGCATCCGCAGCTACAAGACCTTCATCTCCGCGCTGCTCGACATCACCGACAACATGGTCGCGGGCGAGGTCGTGCCTCCGGCGGACGTCGTCCGGCACGACGAGGACGACACCTATCTCGTCGTCGCCGCAGACAAGGGCACCGCGACCTTCTCCGACATCGCCAACCAGGTCGCCGAGAGCTACAACTTCTGGCTCGGGGACGCCTTCGCCTCCGGTGGCTCGGCCGGCTACGACCACAAGGGCATGGGCATCACCGCCCGCGGCGCCTGGGAGTCGGTCAAGCGGCACTTCCGGGAGCTGGGGGTCGACACGCAGGCCGAGGACTTCACGGTCGTCGGCATCGGTGACATGTCCGGCGACGTGTTCGGCAACGGCATGCTGCTCAGCGAGCACATCCGGCTGGTCGCCGCCTTCGACCACCGGCACATCTTCATCGACCCCAGCCCCGACGCGGCCACCTCCTACGCCGAGCGCCGCCGCGTCTTCGAGCTGCCCCGCTCCAGCTGGGCCGACTACGACACCGACCTGATCTCCACCGGCGGCGGCGTCTTCCCGCGCACCGCCAAGGCGATCCCGATCAACGCCCACATCCGGGACGTCCTCGGCATCGAGGACAAGATCGCCAAGATGACCCCGGCCGACCTGATGAAGGCCATCCTCAAGGCGCCGGTCGACCTGCTGTGGAACGGCGGCATCGGCACGTACGTGAAGGCGTCGACGGAGTCGCACGCCGACGTCGGCGACAAGGCCAACGACGCCATCAGGGTCGACGGGCGGGACCTCCGGGTCCAGGTCGTCGGTGAGGGCGGCAACCTCGGGCTGACCCAGCTGGGCCGGATCGAGTTCGCGCAGTCCGGCGGGCGGGTCAACACCGACGCCATCGACAACAGCGCGGGCGTGGACACCTCCGACCACGAGGTGAACATCAAGATCCTGCTGAACGGCCTGGTCACCGACGGGGACATGACGGTCAAGCAGCGCAACAAGCTGCTCGCCGAGATGACCGACGAGGTCGGCCGGCTCGTCCTGCGCAACAACTACGCGCAGAACACGGCGATCGCCAACGCCCTCGCCCAGTCCTCGGACATGCTCCACGCCCAGCAGCGCTTCATGCGCCACCTGGTCAGGGAGGGCCACCTCGACCGGGCGCTCGAATTCCTGCCCACCGACCGGCAGATCCGTGAGCGCCTCAACACCGGGCACGGCCTGACCGGTCCCGAGACGGCCGTCCTCCTCGCGTACACGAAGATCACCGTCGCCGAGGAACTGCTGCACACCTCGCTGCCCGACGACCCGTACCTGCGCAAGCTGCTGCACGCGTACTTCCCGGCCGCGCTGCACGAACGGTTCCCCGAGCATGTCGACAGCCACCCGCTGAGCCGTGAGATCGTCACGACCCTGCTGGTCAACGACACGGTCAACACGGGCGGTACGAGCTTCCTGCACCGGCTGCGCGAGGAGACCGGGGCCTCGCTGGAGGAGATCGTCCGGGCGCAGACCGCCTCCCGCGCGATCTTCGGCTCGGGTGCGGTGTGGGACGCGGTCGAGGGCCTGGACAACACGGTCGACGCTGCCGTCCAGACCCGGATCCGGCTGCACTCCCGCCGCCTGGTCGAGCGCGGCACGCGCTGGCTGCTCAACAACCGGCCGCAGCCGCTGGAGCTCAGCGGGACCATCGCGTTCTTCTCCGAGGGCGTGCGCCTGGTCTGGGGCGAGCTGCCCAAGCTGCTGCGCGGCGCGGACCTGGAGTGGTACCAGCAGATCTACGACGAGCTGACGGGCGGCGGGGTCCCGGAGGAGCTGGCCACGCGGGTCGCGGGCTTCTCCTCGGCCTTCCCGACGCTCGACATCGTCGCGGTCGCCGACCGGGTCGGCCGCACGCCGATGGAGGTCGCCGAGGTGTACTACGACCTCGCCGACCGGCTGCGCATCACCCAGCTCATGGACCGCATCATCGAGCTGCCGCGCGCGGACCGCTGGCAGTCGATGGCCCGCGCGGCGATCCGCGAGGACCTCTACGCCGCCCACGCCTCCCTCACCGCCGAGGTCCTCTCGGCGGGCAACGGCACCTCCACGCCGGAGCAGCGCTTCAAGCTGTGGGAGCAGAAGAACGCGGCACTGCTGGGCCGGGCGCGGACGACCCTGGAGGAGATCCAGGGCTCCGACGCGTTCGACCTCGCCAACCTGTCGGTGGCGATGCGGACGATGCGCACGCTGCTGCGCTCGCACTCCTAGCGGTACGGCGAACTCCTAGCGGTACGGCGAAGGGGGCGCCCCCAGGCTCTGGGGCGCCCCCTTCCGTATGTGCCGCCGGGGCTACTCGGTGATCTCCCAGAGGGTCAGCTTGCCCTGCACCGTGGGGACTTCCCAGCTGTACTCGCCCGGAGTCATCCCGGTGATCTCGTACATGGCGAGGTTGCCCTGCTTGGTGACCGTGCAGAGCCTGACGCCCTTGTCGATCTCCGCCTCCTCACCGAAGGCACCGGAGTCCAGGCTGGAGGGCAGCACATCGGTTCCCGTGCCCTCGGCGCACTCCTGGGGCGTGGTGCCCGCGCTCTTGCCCATGGTCGTGTCGAAGTACCAGTAGCTGTTGTCGAGGTACATGTCCTTCAGGGTGTCGACCATCTCGTCCTCGGTGTCGACCTCCGGCTTGTCGAAGTCGACGTTGACGTAGGCCGAGCCCGCGGGCGTGCGGAGTGTGAAGGACTTGCCTTCGAAGACCACCGTGTACTGGGCGTTCGCGGGGATGGAGGGGGTGCCGCTCGGGTCTGTTCCGTCCCCTTCGCCGCCTTGGTCGCCGGAGCCGGTGTCGGAGCCGGTGTCGGCCTTCGTCGGGGACGGGCTCGGTGTGGTGGCGCCGTTGTCGCCGTCGGCACCGTCCTTCTTGCCGCTGTCCTTGGTGTCGTTGCTCGCGGTGTTCTTGCTGTCGTCCTGCTCGCCGCCCATCACGTACACGGCGGCGGCCGCGCCGGAGCCTGCCACGAGGACCAGGGCCAGGGCGACCAGGGCCGCCTTCAGGCCGCGGCGGCTCTTCTTGGGCGGGACCGGGGTGGGGGCGGGGCCCTGCGGGCTGAGGTTGTAGGTGCCGGTGGCCGGGGGCGGATAGCCGTAGCCGGGGGTCGGGGCCTGGCCCTGGGCCGGCGGTCCGAAGCCGGTCGGCGGGGGTGTCGGGGTCGCCTGGGGTACGCCCTGGGTGGTGCCCTGGGCGTACGCGTGGCCCTGGGCCGTCGGGTCGTGGGGCGGGGGCGCGGGAGCCGCCGGGGCGGTGGCCGGGGGCGCGGCCGGCATCTGGGGTGCCGCCGTCGGGGGCGGGGCCTGGGCGGACTGCTCGCGGCGGGCGACCTCGGCGGTGAGCGGTGCCGGGAGCCAGCCGGTGAAGTCGCCGAGGTCCCGGCCCGCCGACTCCTGGCAGAGCGCGGCCAGTTCCTCCGTGCCGACGCGCTCGGCCGGGTCGGCGGTGAGGCAGCGCTCCAGCAGGGGGCGCAACCGGTCGTCGTACCCGTCGAGCCGGGGCGGGCGCTGGGAGGTGTTGGCGATCTGCGCGGCGATGGTGATGGCGCCGCCGTCGCCGTAGGGGTGGCGTCCGGTGGCGGCGACCGCCGCGATCAGGCCGAGCGAGAAGACGTCGGTGGCCGGGGTGACCTGCTCGCCGAGCGCGTGTTCCGGCGACATGTACTGCGGGGTGCCGATCAGGCCGCCGGACTGGGTCAGATGGGTGGCGTCGGCGGCGCGGGCGATGCCGAAGTCGATGACGTACGGGCCCTGGGAGCCCAGCAGGATGTTGCTGGGCTTGAGGTCGCGGTGGATGACTCCGGCCGCGTGGATGGAGGTGAGGGCGCGGGCCGCGCAGCCGACGAGCTGGAAGACGGCGGGCAGGGGGAGCGGGCCGAAGGCGACCAGGGCGTCGTGCAGGGGGATGCCGGCGATGAACGCCGAGGCCAGCCAGGGCAGTTCGCCGGTGGTGTCGTGGTCGACGACCGGGACGATGTGGTAGCCCTGCACGCGGCGGGCGGCCTGGACCTCCTGCTCGAAGCGGCGGCGGAAGTCGGCGTCCTGGCCGTACTCACGGCGGATGACCTTCAGGGCGACGGGCTGACCGCCGCGGGTGTGCGACAGGTAGACCGTGCCCATGCCGCCCTCGCCGATGCGGGCCTGCAAGTGGTAGCCGGCCGTCTCTCGTGGGTCCTGCGGTCCCAGAGGGCTCAGGATGTCGCCGGTGCTGGTGCTGATGGGAGCCTCCCCCGGTGCGGTGCCGAACTCCTGTGCCGGTGCGGGCACTTGGAGCGGTCCGAAGCTTATACGGCACTTATGACACTTGGGGTGGGTGTTGCGGTTCCCGGGGAAATGAGGGCGCCTCATGGGTCGGGGGTTCGGGTGCGATGGCGGGTGCGGGTGCGTGGGGCTTCTCGCGCAGTTCCCCGCGCCCCTAAAAGACCAGGCCCCTGCGGGCCTGAAAAGACCACGGCCCTGCGGGCCTGAAAGACCACGGCCCTGCGGGCCTGAAACGCACGGGGCGCAGCCCCTGCTTTTCAGGGGCGCGGGGAACTGCGCGAGAAGCCCCACCGGGCCGGCAGCCGACGACGCACCCGGCACCCCCCGGAGGGTCACGGCTCCCGGCGCACCCGGCGCCTCCACTCCTCGTCCCGCACAGTGATCGGTGCCGTCGGCGGGACGCGGCGGGCCGTCGGGGCCTCCGAGATGTGGGGGGCCGGGGCCGTCGGCGCCTCCGTCAGGGACAGCGTGCGGAAGGCGGTCTCGATGATGGTCACCGACGTGGCGACCGGCGCCGGCAGCCAGCCCGCGAAGTCGCGGACGTCCCGGCGGGCCGCCCCCGCGCAGTGCTCGGCCACGGCCGCCGCGGAGGGGCGGGAGGCCGGGTCGGCGGTGAGGCAGCGCCGGATGACGTCCACGAGGGGGCGGCCGATGCCGTCCAGCGCGGGCGGGGTGACGTCCGTGGCGGCGATGCGCGTGGCGATGGCCAGCGGGTTGCCGCGCCCGTACGGGTGGCTGCCGGTGGCGGCTACCGCGGCGATCAGGCCCAGCGCGAACACGTCGGACGCGGAGGTGACCCGGCGGCCGAGGGCGTGCTCGGGGGACATGTAGCGCGGGGTGCCGATCAGGCGTCCGGCGGTGGTCAGGGTCGCCGCGCCCGCCGCGCGGGCGATGCCGAAGTCGAGCAGCCAGGGCCCGTCGGCGGCCAGCAGCAGGTTGGCGGGCTTGACGTCGCGGTGGATCACCCCGGCGGTGTGCACGGCGTCCAGCGCGTACGCGGCGCAGGCCAGCAGTTGCAGGACCGTGGCGACGGGCAGCGGGCCGTGGGTCTCCAGCGTCTGGTCGAGGGGGACACCCGGAACGTAGTGCGTGGCCAGCCAGGGGCGCTCCGCACCGGCGTCGTGGTCGACGATCGGCACCAGGTGGTAGCCGGAGACCCGGCGCCCGGCCGCCACCTCGCGGGCGAACCGCTCACGGAAGGCGGGGCTGCCCGCGTACTCCGGGCGGACCAGTTTCAGCGCGACCGGCTGGCCGCCCCGGCTGCGGGAGAGATAGACGGTCCCCATGCCGCCCTCACCGATCCGGGCGTACAGCGGATACCCGGCGATCTCCCGCGGATCCGCCGTCCGCAGCGGCTCAGGTACCACCCCACGCATCGACCGCCCCCTCCGCTCAGCCCGTCCTCGGAGGGTATCGCGGCACGGGCCGGCCGGAGGCGGGTGAGGCAACCCGTGCACCGCCGGGGACATCTACCCAAGTGGCCCTCAACCGCACCACGGTCTATAGAGGGTAGAAACAGTGATGAACAGAACGAACCGTACTGATGGGGTGAACGCGGACGTGGACCAGCGACCCGCCGTATCCGTCGTCGTGATCGTCTACAACGACGAGGCCAGGCTGCCCACGGCCGTCCGCTCGGTGCTGGAGCAGACGTTGCGCGGAGTCGAGGTCGTCATCGTCGACGACCACAGCACGGACGGCTCCTACGAGGTGGCCGCCCGCCTCGCCGCCGAGCACCCGGACCGGGTGCGCGCGTACCGGCTGCCCGAGAACAGCGGCGGCTGCGGCGCGCCCCGCAACGCGGGCATCCGGGAGACCCGGGGCGAGTACGTCGTCTTCCTCGACAGTGATGACGTCCTGGAGCGCAACGCCTGCCGGAACTTCCTGGAGGCCGCCGAGAGCACCGGCGCCGACCTCGTCTCCGGTCTCTGCGTCCGCGTCCACGTGGACACCCGCAACCGGAAGGAGGTCCCGTGGTACCCGTGGCTGTACACCCGCACCCGTACCCTCGACTCCGTCTCCGAGCTGCCCGACCTGCTGGTCTACGACACCCTGTCCACCAACAAGTGCTACCGCCGGGACTTCCTGGTCGAGGGCGGGCTGCGGTTCCCGGTCGGCATCCACTACGAGGACCTCTTCTTCTCCGCCCAGGCGTACGCCGCTGCCCGCCGGATCACCCTGATCCCCAACCGGGTCTACGACTGGAACGTGGTCGAGAAGACGGCGTCCAAGTCGATCAGCAACCGGCGGGCCGAGATCGCCAACTTCGCGCACCGGATGGAGATCCACCGCCGGGTGGACCGGCTCCTCGCCGATCAGGGCATGACGGAGCTGAAGTTCCACAAGGACGTCAAGTTCCTCAAGCACGACCTGGTGCTGCACCTGCGTGACCTGCCCTTCCGGGACGCGGCCTATCGCCAGGAGTTCGCCGGGCTGGCCCGCGCCTATCTGGCGTCGGTCGATCCGGCCGCGTACGACGAGGTCGAGCCCATCCACGCCGTCTGCGCGTATCTGCTGCGGATGGGCGACTGGGACAACCTGCTGCCGGCCGTGGACACGCTCACCAACCGCGACAAGGTCTCCGCGCCCCTCGTCGAGCGCGACGGGCGGATCTACTGGTGCGCCGAGCACCTGGACGCCCCGGGGGAGGAGGGGGAGTCCGCCCGCCGGATCCTGGACGTCACCGACCTCGGCTACCACGCCCGGCCGGTCCGCCAGCTCTTCCTGCGCAACGAGCTGACGGAGTACGAGCAGTACCCGGAAGGCACGGGGGCGGGGGCCGGCAAGGCCGGGGGCGGCGGTGTCCGGCTCGCCGGGCGCGTCACCAATCCGCTCGGGGTGATCCCGGCCGGCGCCCGGCTCTCCGCCGCGCTGGAGTTCTACGCCCGGCGCCCCGGCGTGCGCTTCCAGACCTTCCGGGTGCCGGTCGCCGATGTCCGGCACGAGGGTCCGTACCTCACCTGGCGGGCCGACGTCGACATCTCCAGGACGCTCCGCCCGCTGGGCGTCGTGGACGCCGTGTGGGACGTACGCCTGCACCTCGATGTCGACGGCGAGCGCACCACGAGCCGGCTGACGGCCGCCGAACCGGGGCTGACGGGCGGCGCGCTGCCGGTCCGGCCGCGGCTCACCCGGCTGGTCGCCGACCGGGTCGAACCGCAGATCTCCGCCCGCGGCCACCTCGCGTTCCGGCTGGTCCCCGACAAGAAGGCCAACGTCCTCGTCACCCGGGGACTCCGCGGCACACCCGGCAAACTCGCCAAGTCGGGCTACCGCAAGGCGAAGGCGCTGCGCAAGAGGGCCACCTCCGGAGGCGCCAAGATCCGCCTCTATCACGAGGTCTTCCTGCGCATGCCGAGGCAGCGGCGCCTGGTGGTGTTCGAGAGCCACCTCGGCCGGCAGTACAGCGACAGCCCCCGGGCGATCTACGAGGAGATGCGCCGCCAGGGTCTCGACTTCGAGGCGGTGTGGTCGTACACGGGCCGCCCCGAGGGGTTCCCGGCCGACGCCACCCTCGTGCGGCGCTGGTCGCTGCCGTATCTGCGTGCGCTGGCCCGCGCCGAGTTCTGGATCGACAACCAGAGCTTCCCGCTGAAGCTGACCAAGCGTCCCGGCACGACCTACGTCCAGACCTGGCACGGCTCCGCCCTCAAGCGGATGGGCTTCGACGAGCCCGGCTGGAAGCTCAAGACCCGCGCCGAGCAGGCCGAACAGCAGCGCACCCTGGACCGCTTCGACCACTTCCTGATCCGCTCGGAGCACGACGTGCGCACCCTCGCGAAGGCCTTCCGGCTGCGCGAGAAGGTGCTGCTGCGGGTGGGCTATCCGAGGAACGACGCGCTCGCACGGTCCCGGGAGGCGAACCGGACGGACCGGACGGACCAGCGTGCGCGGCTCGCCGCCGAGTTGGGCGTCCCGGAGATCTCGGCGATCCCGGCGGAGAAGAAGATCCTGCTCTACGCCCCCACCTTCCGCCACCAGGGACAGCGCCGCTTCGCCCTCCCCTTCGACGTGGAGCGCTTCGCCGAGACCTTCGGCGACGAGTACGTGCTGCTCGTGCGCGCCCACTACCTCAACCACGTGGTGCTCCCGCCGTCGGTGCGGTGCCGGGTCGTCGACGTGTCCGACCACCACGACGTGACGCCCGTCCTCGCCCTCGCGGACGCGCTGATCACGGACTACTCGTCGGTGATGTTCGACTACGCGCTCCTGGACCGCCCGATGTTCTTCTTCACGTACGACTACGACGAGTACGTCCACGAGGGCCGGGGCACCTACTTCGACCTCCTCGAACGCGCGCCGGGCCCGATCGTGCGCACGGAGGACGAGCTGCACGCCGTCCTGCGCGACTCCTCGCTGGAGGAGCAGACGCTCAAGTACGCCGCCGCGCGGGAGCGGTTCACGGCCGGCTTCGGCGAGTACGACAAGGGGACGGCGGCCCGCGACGTCGTCGACCAGTTCTTCTCCGAGTGGAGGCGCACGTGACCGGGCGGGACGAGGCAGGGGGCACCGGGGCGCGGGACGTCTTCCTGGTGTCCAACAGTGTCGACGAGACGGGCGGGGTGACCAGTTGGACCCACCACCTGGCCCGTCTCCTCACCGAGCGGGGCCACCGCGTCCACGTCATCGGGATCACCACCCCCGAGGACCCGCACCCGCTCGGTGAACTCCCTTACCCCACCACCCGGTTGTACGACGGCCAGCCGCCTCCGCCCGGCCGGGCGCGGGACGCGAGCATGCGGGAGCGGGCGGCCGTGCTGACCGGCCTGTTCCGAGCCGCGCGCCCCGGCGGGGTCGTCATCGTGACCCAGGTGTGGGCGATGGAGTGGGTCAGGCTCGCCGACACCGGCGGTCTGACCGTCATCGGGATGAGCCACGAGTCCTTCGAGACCTCGCGCCGCTCCTCACGCTTCCGGCGGGTGCTCACGTACTACCGCGACGTCGACCGCATGCTCGTCCTCACCCGCGAGGACGCCGACCTGTGGATCGGGCAGGGCCTCAACAACGCCTCGTACCTGCCCAACGCCGTGCCCTGGCTGCCGGACGAGCCGTCCCCGCGCACCGCGAAGGCCGTCGTCAGCATCGGCCGGCTCAGTGACGAGAAGGGGGTCGACATGCTCCTCGACACCTGGGCCGAGGTGGCGCCCCGGCACCCCGACTGGACGCTGCTGGTCTACGGCTCCGGCGAGGACGAGGAACTCCTCAGGAAGCAGTGCACGGCCCTCGGCCTGGACGAATCGGTGTCCTGGAGGGGCCGTACGCACGACGTGCAGGACGCGCTGCGCGGTGGCTCGGTCTTCGCGCTGTCCTCCCGGGGCGAGGGCTTCCCGCTCGCCCTGATGGAGGCCATGGCGATGGGGGTCCCCTGTGTCGCCTTCGACTGCGCGCCCGGCGTCCACGAGATCGTGCGCGACGGCGAGGACGGCCTCCTGGTCCGCCCCGGCAACACGGGTGAACTGGCCCGCAAGCTGGACCGATTGATGACCGACAAGACCCTGCGGGACCGCATGGGCGACAAGGCGAGGCAGAACATCCGCCGCTACGGCACGGAGGAGATCGTGGACCGATGGGAGGCCCTGTTCACTTTTCTGGAGAGGTGAGCATTGAGGGGGCGCGGGGAACTGCGCGATCAACCACGACGATCGCGCACCCGCCGACCCACAGGCCCCGCCGAGCTCTCAGGCGAAACCTACTTCTTCCCGCCGGTGAACTTTTCGTACTCCTTCAGCACCTCGTCCGTCGCCCCGTCCATGCGCAGCTCCCCCCGCTCCAGCCACAGCACCCGATCGCACGTGTCCCGGATCGACTTGTTGTTGTGGCTGACGAGGAACACCGTGCCCGCGTGCTTGCGCAGCTCACGGATCCGGGCCTCGGACCGCTTCTGGAAGGAGCGGTCCCCGGTCGCCAGCGCCTCGTCGATCAGCAGCACGTCGTGGTCCTTGGCGGCGGCGATGGAGAACCGCAACCGGGCCGCCATGCCGGAGGAGTACGTGCGCATGGGGAGCGTGATGAAGTCCCCCTTCTCGTTGATGCCCGAGAAGTCGACGATCTCCTCGTACCGCTCCTTGACCTGCTCCCGGGACATGCCCATCGCGAGCCCGCCGAGGTGGACGTTCCGCTCGCCCGTGAGGTCGTTCATCAGGGCCGCGTTGACGCCGAGCAGCGACGGCTGGCCGTCGGTGTAGATGCGCCCGTTCTCCACGGGGAGGAGCCCGGCGACCGCCTTGAGCAGGGTCGACTTGCCGGAGCCGTTGGTCCCGATGAGCCCGATGGCCTCACCCCGGTACGCGGTGAAGGACACGTTCCGCACGGCGTGCACCTTGCGCACGCCGGACGCCTTCTCGGCCTTCTCGCGCCGCAGGATGCGGTTGAGCGCGGCGGTGGCGGTGCCGCGCCCGGCGCCCGTGCCGTTGACGCGGTAGACGATGTCGACGCCGTCGACGACGACGGTCGGGACGAGTTCGGGGACGGCGGTGCCGGGGCCGGTGGCCTGATCGGCTTCGCGCCGGGTGCCGGGAACGGTGGGGTTGATGACGGTGTCAGCCACGGCCGTACGTCTCCTCAGCCTTCCAGAAGTAGATGAACCCGCCGACGCCCGCGAAGAGCGCCCAGCCCGCCGCGATCGCCCAGACGTGCGGCGGCAGTTGGCTGCCGTGGAAGCTGTCGATCAGCGCGAACCGCATGAGGTCGATGTAGACGGCGGCGGGGTTGCACTCCAGCAGCAGATGCACGAACGCCGGGATGTTCCGGTCGGCGAGCATGTGGTCGATGCTGAACATCACGCCCGAGGTGTACATCCAGGTGCGCAGGACGAACGGCATCAGCTGCGAGATGTCGGGGGTCTTGGCGCCGATCCGCGCCATCACCATCGCGACACCGGCGTTGAACACGAACTGCAGTGTCAGCGCGGGCACGATCAGCAGCCAGGACATGGCCACCGGAACGCCGAAGGCCAGCAGGATCACGAGCAGCGCGGCCATCGAGAACAGCAGTTGCTGGAGTTGCTGGAGGCAGTAGGACAGGGGCAGCGAGGCCCGGGGGAAGTGCAGGGCCCGCACCAGGCCGAGGCTGCCGGATATCGCCCGGGTGCCCGCCATGATCGAGCTCTGGGTGAAGGTCCACACGAACACGCCGGTCACGAGGAACGGGACGTAGTCCGGCACGCCCTTCTTGGTGCCCATGAGCAGGCCGAAGATCAGGTAGTAGACCGCCGCGTTCAGCAGGGGGTTCGCGATCTGCCAGACCTGGCCGAGCTTCGCCTGGCTGTACTGCGCGGTCAGCTTCGCCGTGGCGAACGCGGTGATGAAGTGCCGCCGGGCCCACAGCTGCCGTACGTACGCGCCGAGCGAGGGGCGGGCCCCGCTGACGCTGAGGCCGTATCGCTCGGCGAGCTGGGCCGGGGTCTCGGCGGCGGGGGCGGGTCGGGAGGTGGCCGCCGTGGTCGGGGGCGGTGTGTCGAGGACCTGGCTCACATCCGCTGCTTTCGCTAGTGAGGTCGCTGGTGGGGGGGGGCGTCCCGCGTGCGCGGCCGCGCTGTGTCGTGGCTTGGCTTCTTACGTCGCCCTTGCCCTGCTCTTACGTCGGGACGGGACCGTATCGTCGCAACGCGAGAGTAAGCCGATTCGACGTCGGAACGCAACCGTTTCGTCGTCACGGCCTATGCTGTGAGCCATGACGACGAACGCCGAACCCTCCGAGGAGCAGCCGCCGCCACGGCCGCGTCGCCGGGCCCCCGCCGGGGCGGCCGTGCTCCGCGAGGACGTGACGGAGGCGATCCGGACGGCGGTCTTCGAGGAACTGGCGGCCGTCGGCTACGCCCGGATGTCCATCGAGGGCATCGCGCGCCGCGCGGGCGTCGGAAAGACGGCGGTGTACCGCCGCTGGCGCTCCAAGCTGCACCTGGTGCTGGACCTCGTCTCGGCGGTCGCGGTCCAGGGCCTGCCGATGCCGGACACGGGCTCGCTGGAGGGCGACCTCCGGCTGCTCTACGAGGTCACGTCCCGCGCGCTGCGCCACCCGGTCGCCGGCCAGATCATCCCCGACCTCCAGGCCGAGGCCGCCCGCAACCCGGAGATCGCCGAGGCGATGCAGAAGGCGTTGCGGGAGGGGCAGCAGAGCGTGGCCACGGGGATCGTCGCGTCGGCGGTCGCCCGGGGCGAGATCCGGGCGGGCGTGGACGAGGACCTGGCGCTGGACGTGATCTCCGGCCCGCTGTACTGGCGCTCGGTGGTCGTGCGCGCGCCGAAGCTGCCGAAGGGCTATCTGGAGGGCCTGACGCGGGCCACGGCGGGGGCGTTGCGGGCGCTGTAAGGCGAGCCGGAGGCCTGCTGTTACGGAGCTGAACGTTCCGCGAGCGGGTGGCGTCCTAGTCACAGTCGCTCAGGAATGGGGTCGCTGTGACTCGCTTATGCTCCCGTGCTCGTTCCGTGCTCGTGGCCGCCGCGCTGATCGCGGGGACGGTGGGCACGGTGGGGATGACCGCCGCCTGTGACAGCGGGGCGTCCGCCGAACCGAAGGGCCGAGCCTCGCCGCAGCCCACCACGGCACGGAACACCGTCATGTGGCAGGAGCCCGACTCGTACGTCTACACCCTCACGTCGACCTCACAGGCCCTGGCGGGGAGGTTCCGGGTGACGGTCAGGGACGGCGAGGTCACCAAGGCGGTCGGCCTCGACGAGGACAGCCGCCGGCTGCTGCGGGAGGGGCCCGGCAGCGTCCCCAAGATCGGTGACCTGATGGACATGCTGGAGAAGGCCTGGCAGGAGCAGGCGGACACGGCGGAGGTCGAGTACGCCGCCGGCGGGCATCCCGCGCGGATCACCCTGGACGTGGACGAGAACGCCATCGACGACGAGGCGGAGTACGTCATCAGCGGCTACGAACCGGGCGCCGGCTGAGGCCCGACGGTCAGTGGGCGGCTCCGGTCGCCAACTCCGTAGCCAGGCGGCCGAGTTCTGGGGTGCGCAGGACCCGCTCCCCGAACCCCGGGAGGGGCACGTGCAGCGGCTCCAGCCAGCGCTCCGGGATCGCCTCGGCGCCGTACACCGCTCCCGCGAGCCCGCCGGTCACCGCCGCGACCGTGTCGGTGTCGCCGCCGAGGTCCACGGCGGCGCGTACGGCGTCCTCGTAGGAGCCGGTCGTGCGTACGGCCCAGACGGCGGAGCCCAGGCAGGGCCAGACCGCGCCGTTGAACTCCGTGGCCTGCTCGGGGTGCCAGTCGGGGGCGAGGACGACCTCGTACCGGGTGCGGTGGTCGGGGTGGAGTGCGGCGAGGGTGTCGGGGACGGCGGCGAGCGGGTCGCCGCCGGCCAGCGCGATCCGGACCAGTTCGTGGAAGGCGGCGGTGCCCTCCCAGGCGGCCGGGTCGCCGTGGGTGAGCGCGGACAGCCGCCGGGCCGCGTCCATGGTGCGGTCCCGGCCGTCCCTCGCGAAGTACACGGCCGAGGTGGCGGCCCGCATCAGCGCGCCGTTGCCCGCGGCTCGTAGGTTCACCTGGAAGTGGCGGGCGGCGGCGAGGTCCCAGGGGTCGCCGCTGTTCAGCACGTCCTGGGTCTGGATGCCGATGTCCTTGGGGTCGGAGACGGCCCAGCGCTGGAACCGCCGGAAGATGTCGGGCAGTTCGAGCCCCCCGTGTTCGACGAGCGACTCCCCGACGAGCACGGCCATCTGCGTGTCGTCGGTCGCCTCGCCCGGGTCCCAGCCCACGCCGCCGCACATCTCCCCGCCGTGCCCGGCTTTCGGGAACCGCGCGGAGAAGGCCCCCTCGGGCCCGAACTCGAACGGCGCGCCGAGCGCGTCCCCGACGGCGGAGCCGAGGATCGCGCCGAGGGCACGCTGCGGGTCGACTACGGCCGATACGGCCAAGGGTGCCTGCCTTGAGAGTGGTGAGGAGGGCGTGGGGTGGGGTGGGGGTGAGGCGGGTGGCGGGGGTGTCGCTTTCGACTCACCCCTGTTCCCGTCATCGGTCGGCGGTCGAGTCACTCCGGATCGAACCCCGGCGCGTACCAGGCGAGGGTCTGCTCGCCGTTCTCGTCCCATTCGAGTTCCGCCAGGGGGTGATGACCGTCCTCGGTCGTGATCCGCTTGGCGGCGAGAGCGCCGTCGGGATGCCATCTGCGGGATTCGCCGACGGGGAATCCCGCGCGCATGACCCCTTCGGCGCGCAGGGTGCCGTCCTCGTACCACTGTCTGACCGGGCCGTCCACGATCCCGTCCCGGTAGGTCTCCAGGCTGACGAGCGCGCTGCCCTGGTACTCGACGACCTCGCCGGTGAACAGCTCGCCCTGGTAGAAGAGGCGTTCTCCGTCGTCGAAATCCACCTTGGGATCGTCGATGTCGATGCGGGGAAGGGTCATCAGGGAATCCAGTTCTCGGGGCCAGGGGGGTCCTTGAGGTAGCGGCCGTGGCTGCTCGGCACCCCTTCCAACATATGGTTGCAGTTACCACAGAACGGCGCGCCCCGCGGGTAGTGCCCGGTCGCCTTGTCGGCCATGTACGGGAACTGGACCGAGGCCCGCATCTCCGCCAGTGCCGCCGGGCCGTCCGGGAGGCCTGCCTCCGTACGCGCCCACAGAAGCTGGTTCGCCGCCTTGACCTCCGCATGGCTGAGGATGGGGGCGTGATGCGGCGGGCTGCCGGCGATCTCGTCGTAGCGAGCCCGCAGTGTGGGGTGCAGCCGTGCGAGGGGAATGGATTCGGGCGGCCTGGGACCGTTGATGCCTTCGACGACATGCCCGGTACGCAGGTCCATCACGGCGCCGACGCACGCTCCGGTCTGTGCCCGAGGCCAGGTCTTGGCGTCCTTCGCCTGCAGATACACGTCGGCCCGGTCACGGGACAGGTCGTCCAGGTAGTCGGCGACCGGGCGTCCGTTCACCTCGGAGATGAGTCCGTCCTGTCGTGTCACCTGGGTGTCGTCCAGCGCGGCGAGGAGCTTCTCGCCCGCGCCGGGCGGAGGCACCACGCCGTCACCACCCGGGAGATCGGTGATGTGGTCGACGGGCGGTGACGCCGGGGGATCCGGTCGGTGGTTGGTGTCGGAATCCGGGTGTGATCCGTCGACGTGGTCGCCCTGGCCCGAGGGAGCACCCTCGCCGTGACCACCCGCGGGTGTTTCTCGACGCCCGCCTGAGGGCGTTTCGTGGTGACCGCCGCTCGGCGTCTCGCCGTGCCCGTGGCCGCCGCCGGTCGGTCCGTCGCCTCCCCGTGAGCCGCCGCCGGTTCCCGGCGTCTCATGACTCCCCGCAGGCCCCCGGCCCAGGTCATCGGTCCGCCCGCCCGGCAGGTTCTCCGCACGCCCGCCCGGCAGGCCGTTCTCGCCCACCCGGCCGGTACCGCCCAGGTCGTCCCCGACCCGTCCCACAGCCCCCGTGCCGCCGTCGCCGACGCGGGCGCCGGCCCCGACCAACTCCTGCTCCGGTGTGCGCACTTCCGCGCCGCGCTCCGCCGCCGTTCCCTCGTGCCTGATGGCGTCCAGGGACTCGCGGACCGTGCCGTCGGCGTTGTGGACGACGAGGGACTTGGTGTCGAGGAAGACGACCTCGCCCTGGGGCGTCTCCATACGGACGCTGTTCTCGGGGGTGAGGCCGGCCGGGAGGTCGTCGGCGATGTTCGGCACGTCGGCGATCTGGTACGTGCCCTCGCCGAGCCTGATGTGGGTGCCGTCGGTGATGCCGCGCAGGCTCGCCATGACGTCGCCGATCTTCACCGCCGTCGCGCCGACGCCCTTGGTGATGTACGTCATCGGGTCGACGATCTTGCCGGCCTTGCCCGCGAAGGAGATCGCCTTGGCGATGGCGCCCGCCTTGCCCGCGCCGGAGACCGCGCCGCCCGCGCCGCCCGTGAAGATGGTGGTCAGCACGTTGAAGGTGACCGCGCCGGCCGCCCGGGAGGGGTTCTTGCCCCATTCGTCGTAGGCGATCAGCGCCTTGCCGGTCTCCACGACGGCCGTACGGGAGTCACGCAGCCAGGACGGCAGTTTGTCGTCGGGGGCCAGCCAGTACGCGGTGCCCACCACGGGTACGGCCGTGATGAGGATGCCCGTGGCGAGCTTGCCGAGGCCGACCCACGCCTGTCCGGCCGCGTCCCAGCCGCTGAACCCGACCAGCGTGCCCAGGCCCTTGATCGTGCCCCAGACACCGTCCACGACGAAGCCGACCGCGAAGTCCCAGACGTGCTCGTGGACGTAGTACCAGGGGTTGGACTCCTCGACCGGGTCGCCCCAGGGCAGACCACCGGCGTTGTTCAGGTCCTCGCCCCGGTAGCCGTACATGTTCTCTTTGTCGGAGCCGTCGTTGACGACGAGCGCCTGGCCGCCGACCAGCGCGACGATCTTGTTGTAGCAGTCGCGTTCGGCGGCCTGGAACGCGGCGTACGCGGCGTTGATGTCCGAGCGGCGGTTGTTGTTCTCCTCGACGAGGTCGCCGTCGGCGCGCCACTCGTCGTCGCCCTCGATCTTCGCGCGGAAGGCGATCGCGTCCCGCCGCAGCTGGTCGAACTTCTGCTTGAGCGGGCCGACGGCGGCGGCGTACGTGTCCAGCGCCGAGGCCACGGTCTCCAGTTCGGTGGCGAACTCCTCGCCCTTCGTCGCCACCGGCGCGGTCGTCGCGAACAGCGCCTCCGCCTCCGGCGCCTTGTAGTACGCGGAGAGGCCGCCGAAGCGGGTGTGGATCGCCGAGCCCGAGTCCTTCAGGGAGGTGCCGGCCGAGCGGACGCCCGCGATGCCCAGGTCCAGCTGCTCCAGATCGCCGGTGAACTCGGGGACCTCCTCCGGGATGACGGGGATGTCGTCGCTCACTTCGGCCCCTGCCCGCCGTTCCCGTCGACACCCGGCGGTGGCGGTACGACGGTCGCCTTGAGCGCGTTGGCCTGGTGCGTGGCGGCCATGTCCAGGTCGCCGGTGACATAGGCGTTGGTGGCGTCGGCCGCGCCCTGCACGGAGTCGATGGTCCGCTGCGCCATGTACGCCAGCTTCTGCTGCCGCTCCTGGAGGTACTGGCTCAGCGCCGCCGCGACCGGTCCGACCGGCACCCGGGGCGTGCCCGTGGCCACCGGCCCGATCATGGGGCCGCTGAACTGCCCGCCCGGTACGGCCGTCCCGGCGGACTCGGCCGCGCTCGCCATGTTCGTCACCAGTGAGTTGGCGGCCTTCTCCAGGCCGCCGGCCGCCTCACCGGTCGATTTCAGCGTGGTCTGCACGTTGATCGGATCGATGTCCCAAGCCGGCATCGTCGCTACCCCCGTAACGCCCTGTCGGACACGTCGTACGTACGTCGTTCGCCGAGGAGTTCCTCGTCGCCGCCGAGCAACTCCTCGTCGGCCTCCCCTAGTACACACGAGCAAACGGCACCGGACAGTTCCCGCTCCGCGTCGATTCCGTCACAGCAGGCGCTGCTGCCGCTCCGTCCGCCGCGTCCATCCCGCCCAGGCCGAGGAGATCATGTCCTCGACGCCGTACCGCGCCTTCCAGCCCAGCTCGGCGGCGATCCGGTCCGCCGAGGCGACGACGCGCGCGGGGTCGCCGGGCCGCCGGTCCACGACCACCGGCGGCAGGTCGTGACCGGTGAGCGCGTTGATCCGGTCGATCACCTCGCGCACCGAAACGCCCTCCCCGCGGCCGATGTTGAGGGTGAGGTCCGTGCCCGGCGCCTCCCGCAGCCGCCGCGCGGTCGCCACATGGGCCTCCGCGAGGTCGACGACATGGATGTAGTCGCGGACGCAGGTCCCGTCGGGGGTCGGATAGTCGGCGCCGAAGATCCGTGGCGGGGCGCCCTCGGAGAGCTTCTCGAAGACCATCGGGACGAGGTTGAAGACGCCGGTGTCGGCCAGGTCGGGGGTGGCCGTGCCGGCCACGTTGAAGTAGCGCAGGGAGGCCGTCGACAGGCCCGTGGCCCGGCCCGTGGCCCGGACCAGCCACTCGCCGACCAGCTTGGTCTCGCCGTACGGGCTCATCGGCGCGCACGGGCTCTCCTCGGTGACGAGGTCCCCGTCCCGCGCGGCGGACGGCATGCCGTACACGGCGGCGGAGGACGAGAAGACGAAGGACGCGACCCCGGCGTCCGTGACGGCCGACAGCAGGGTGCGCAGGCCCTCGACGTTCTCCCGGTAGTAGTGCAGCGGCAGGTCGACGGACTCGCCGACCTGCTTCTTCGCCGCGAGGTGGACGACGCCGGTGATGTGCCGGTCGCGGATCACCCGGGCCAGCCGCTCTCCGTCGAGGGTGGAGCCGATCTCCAACGGGACGCCGTCGGGCACCCGTTCGGCGACCCCGGTGGACAGGTCGTCGTAGACGACGGCCGCCTCGCCCGCGTCGAGCATCGCGCGCACCACGTGCGCCCCGATGTATCCGGCGCCACCGGTGATCAGCCAGGTCATGGACGACCGTCCCCTCGTAGTCAAGACGATGTTGCTGGGTTGCTGGTGGAATCGCGTCGGCTCTCAGTGAAGCAGGCGTGTGAGGCGACGGCGGACGACCTCGGTCAAACCTCGCCAACCGGGCGCGAGTCGTACCGCGAGCGCCCCCGCGTGAGTCGCGTACGGCTGCACCAGGAGCACCCCGTGGCGCACGCTCGGCAGTGCGCTCCGTCGCAGCAGCCCGGCGCCCGCGAGGGCGTGCGCGGTGGTCTCGCGGCGGCTGCCGTCCGCGAACCGCAGGCGGAGCCGCAGGTCCCAGGTGCCGTTGCCCAACGCCGCCAGATCCAGCGGCACTTCCGCCGTCCAGCTGTCGACGTCCGACGCGTCGGGCCCGCTGTCGCCCTCCGCCTCGGCCCGCAGGGGCGCCGTGCCGGTGAAGCCCACCCGTCCGTCGGTCCGTTCGGTGAACTCCGCCTCCACGGTCCGGGGCCCCGCCTCCGCCATCCGCCCGTACAGCTCGTGGAGCCGCAGCCGGAGCACCGTTCCCCGTGCGCGGGGCCGCAGTTCGGCGTCGACGGCGGCGGGCAGCAGTTCGACGGGGCGGACCAGGAGATGGTCCAGCTCCACCTGCGGCAGGTCCGCGGACCAGACGGGTGTGCCGTCGCCCGCGCGTGCGTAGGGCGGGGTCAGCCGGGCGGGGCGGGCGGACATCTCCTTGAGACGGGGCAGGTCGCGCGGCTCCTCGGCGGCGAGGATCACCCGGGCGACGACCCGGCCGGGCGCGGGCGCCGGCGCGAAGTCGGCCTCGTCGAAGGTGGCCAGGTACCCGCGCGTGAGCGTCCACCACTCGCGCCGGTACTCCGCGCCGCGCAGGTCCAGCTCGCGGGCGTACATCCGCAGGGAGTGGTCGAGGAAGCGGGTCCGGGTGGCCCGGGCCGGGCCCTTCTCGCCGGCGCCCAGCAGGATGTCGTACGACAGCCGGTCGGCGTCGAGGCGGGCCCGCCAGTTGGCGATGTCGGAGCGGTCCAGGGAGATGGACAGCCGGGCCGCCGACCGGCGCACGTGCCAGACGTAGACCGGGTCGGGGACGAGCGCGACGCGCGGCGCTGCGGCCAGGACGCGCGCGCCGAAGACGAAGTCCTCGTAGGGGAAGCGGCCCTCGGGGAAACGGATGACGCGCTCGTGCAGGAAGGACGTGCGGTAGAGCTTGTTGACGCAGAGGGTGTCCTGCACCAGGCGTGCGCGCTGGGAGGAGTGCTCCACCAGCGTGCGCCGGGCGTACAGCTCCGGCTGCCAGGGGGTCTCCCGGCCCGACGGCAGCTCCCTGCGCACGCACAGCCCCGACGCGACCGGCGCGTCGTGCTCCAGGGCCGCCGCCAGCAGCGCGTCCACGGCACCGGGCGGCAGGACGTCGTCGCTGTCCAGGAACATCACGTACGGCGCGGTCACGACGTCCAGGCCGGTGTTGCGCGGCGTGCCGCAGCCGCCGCTGTTGACCGTGCGCCGGACCACCCGCAGCCGGGGCTCGTCCTCGGCGAGCCGCTCCAGCAGCTCCGCGCTGCCGTCCGTCGAGCAGTCGTCGACGGCGATCACCTCACGGACCGCCGGCCCCTGTGCGAGGGCCGAGCGCACGGCGTCCGCCACATGGGCCGCGTCGTCGTACCCGATGACGACGACGGAGACCTGCGCCTGCTGAAGAGCCATGGTTGCCCCGCACCTGTGAGAGGTATGTGTGCAAATCTTCCCTTACGGGCGGCTTCGCGGCCCCGTGGGGAAGATGGCGGGCGGGAGGCTGGGGTTCCGTATGACGTTGTCGGATTCCGTCGGCGTGCCGACGGTCACCCGGCGGGCTCCGCGAGTGCCGCGTCGTCCAGCGCGGCCGTGAGGCGGTCCAGGCGGTCGCGCAGATCGCGGATCTCCTCGATGTCCAGGCTGGTCGCGGAGACGATCCGGCGGGGCACGGCCAGAGCGCGTTCCCGCAGGGCAGCGCCCTCCTCGGTCGGCCGCACCACCACCGAGCGCTCGTCGCGCGCGCTGCGCTCGCGCCGGACGAGACCGGCCGCCTCCAGGCGCTTGAGCAGCGGCGAGAGGGTCCCGGAGTCGAGGCGCAGATGCTCGCCCAGCTTCTTCACGGGCAGCTCGCCCTGCTCCCACAGAACGAGCAGCACCAGATACTGCGGATAGGTGATCCCCAGGTCCTTGAGGACCACGCGGTAGACGCCGTTGAAGGCGCGCGAGGCGGCGTGCAGGGAGAAGCAGATCTGCCGGTCGAGGCGGAGGAAGTCCTCCTCGGAGACCTGCCCGGAGATCTCCGCGGAGATCCCCTCGGGCGTCGGGGCGGGGCTCTTGGTCATGACTCCAGGGTAACTCCTGTCCGCCATTTAGTTGTGGGCAATTGAATTGTGTGCTCTACTGGAGTCCGTGAACGGCGGTCGGACCGGACCGCCGGACGTGAGATGACCTGTGAAAGGGATGGTTCTCCCATGGACGCGCTCTACACCGCTGTCGCCACCGCCACCCACGGCCGCGATGGTCGCGCCGTCACCAACGACGGCAAGCTCGACCTCGACATGGCCCTCCCGGTGGAGCTCGGCGGCAACGGCCAGGGCACCAACCCGGAGCAGCTCTTCGCCGCCGGCTACGCGGCCTGTTTCGCCAGCGCCCTCGGCCTCGTCGGCCGCGCCGCCAAGGTCGACGTCAGCGACGCCGCCGTGACCGCCGAGGTCGGCATAGGCAAGGAGGGCGAGGGCTTCGCCCTGAAGGCCACCCTCCGCGTCGAGCTCCCCGACACCGTCGACGAGGCCACCGGCCGCAAGCTCGTCGAGCAGGCCCACCAGGTCTGCCCCTACTCCAACGCCACCCGCGGCAACATGCCGGTCGAGCTGGTCGTCGAGTAGTCGTCTTCCACGCGGCCCCGCCGCCCGGGTGTGACATCCCCCGCTGTCGCGCGGATCGCTCCGTACCACTCCCCCTACGGAGCGATCCGCGCCAGCACCTCTCCCGTCCGTGGGCTCCAGTCCACGACCACCGCCTCCTCCGGCACCTTCTGCCGCCGGGAGAGCACCAGCCACCGCACCCCGTACCGCCGCGCGACGGCCGTACGCCCCTCCCGCGTCGACGCCGGATCCAGGTACGCCCGCACCTCCGCGTGCCGCCGCGCCCGCTCGTCCTCCGCCAGCGCCGGATCGGGCCAGGTCGGCGCCGCCATGTTCACCCCGTACCCGGGGAGCGCGCGGGCCGCCGAGTACCCGTCGGTGATCAGCACCTCGCCCGCCCGCACATGCCGCGCCGCCCAGTCGTACGAAGGCTGGCGCGGCGGCTGCGCGAAGCCGACGGGGTCCAGTGCCCGGGGCACCACGGCCCCCGCCTGGACGGTCAGGAAGCCCACACAGGCACCGACGGCGGCGGCCCCGCCCAGGGCCCGCCGGGCCCACCCCCACGGCCGGGGAGCCGCCAGCTCCACCGCCAGGGCGACCTGCGCCGGCACCGCCGCGAGCGCCAGCACCCGCCCGTACGTGTAGTGCCCGCTGACCCAGCCGTACGCCATCACCAGACACTCCGCCGCGCACATCAGCACCAGCGGGTCGCGCGGCGACCGGCGCGCCCGCGCCCACAGCGCCGGCAGCCCGAGCAGCGCCAGCCAGAGGTTGCCCGCCGCGCTCTCGTACAGCAGGCGGTGGACCCCGTCCAGGCCGGTGTGCCCGGCCAGCGACAGGACGGCGTAGTACGGCCAGCCGAGCGCCACCGCCAGGCCGGCGGCACCCGCCGCCGCCCACCGGGCCGCCACCGGCCGCGACCATCCGCCCTGCCGGGCCGCCACGATCGCCGCGGCCCCGGCCAGCGCGGCCACCGCCGTGATCGGATGCACCAGCAGGATCAGCCCGTACAGCGCCCCGAGCGCCGCGTACGCCCAGACGCCGGCCAGGCCGCCGGGCCCGACGTACCGCACCCGCCCGGCGCGATGGCCGCCACGCGCGCGTGCCCCCGTCCACGCCCAGGCCCAGAACGTCAGCCCCGTGGCGAACGCCGACGGGTAACCGAGGTTCAAGGTCAGCGACATCAGCCCGAGGAAGCCGCTCCACAGGATCCGCTCGGTGCCCCACAGCAGCGTCATGAACAGCACCGCGAGGACCGGCGCCCACGGCCGGGGCGTCAGCACGCGCACGAAACGGCCGATCCCGGTGAGCAGCACCAGCAGGTTCACCGGCCCGGCCAGCTTCACCAGGGCCCAGCCGCTCAGCCCGGTCAGTCGCGCGAGCACGCCCTGCGCGACGGTGTACGGGGAGTAGTACGGGCTGCCCGCGCCCGGCAGATCGGCGGTCGGGTGGGCCGGGTGCAGCAGGTCCCAGCGCAGCCGCTCGACGACCGCCGCGTGCTGACCGGCGTCGCAGCACAGGGGTACGCGCCAGTACGCCCACGTCATGACCAGCCAGAACAGTGCGCCCGCGACGACGTACGGGGTCGGTCGCCGGGACAGCCAGGTGCGGCCGCCGCGCAGCGCGGTGGCCCCGAGCGCGGCACGCCGCCTGCGCCGGACCTGCCACTCCGCACCGACATTGAGAGAGGTTTGGGCTGTATCAGGCATTTGCCGTGTATTCCCGGTAGTGCCGGGAGGGTCAACGGCTCAGCTCGCGGTCACCACATCGAGTGAGTCGAGGGGGGTGGTGATCCGCTCCAGCAGCAGGGGCAGCCCGAGCACACGGCGGCGAGCACGAACCAGCCGGACACCGGCCGCTGCCGCAGCGCGCCCCACGCGCCCGCCAGCAGAGCGGCGAGGAACAGCGGCCGGGTCAGCTGCCGACGCCCCCACTCGCGCGAAGACGGCGGCGAGCAGCAGCACCCACGCCCGCGCGCGCGTCGCGAGGACCCGCGCCCGCCCGCCGGCCGTGGGCGCCCTCATGACGACGGGAAGGCGGCGGCCGCCCGCGAGGCGGCCGGCCGGGGCGCGGGCACCGCCCCCGCCGGCTCACCCAGCATCAGGGTCCGGACGACCCGCTCGGACGCCCGCCCGTCGTCGAACTCGCAGTACCGCTCCCGGAACCCCGCCCGCAGCCGCGCCGACTCCCGGTCCCGCCACTGCCCGGAGTCGAACAGCCAGGTGAGCTCCCGGTAGGAGCGGGACACATGGCCGGGCGGGTCGGCGACCAGGTCGACGTACAGGCCCCGGCTCGCGGCGAAGGCGTCCACGTCGTCGGCGTGGACGACGATCGGGCGGTCCAGGTTGGCGTAGTCGACCATCAGGGCCGAGTAGTCCGTGACCAGGACGTCGGAGGCCAGCATCAGCTCCTCCACGTGCGGCTCGTCGGTGGCGTCCACCACGACACCCCGCCGGTGCAGCTCGGCGAGCCCGAACCCGCGCGCCGGGCCGTCCGCGAGCGACGGATGCAGTCGGACCACGAGGGTGAGCGCCTCGCCGAGGCTGCGCCGCAGGTCCGCGGCGAACCGGGCGAGGTCGAAACGCTCGACATGGCCGCCGCGCCGGTAGTCACGGGGGGTGGGCGCGTACAGCACGACCGTGTGGCCGGCCGGCACGCCCAGCCGCTCACGGACCGCCGCGCCGCCGCCCGGACCGGCGTTCACCAGGACGTCGTTGCGCGGACTGCCGGTGCGCAGCGAGGTGAAACCGCACGGGTACGCCCTGCTCCACACCAGCTCGGAGTGGCGGTTGGCGACCAGGCTGTGGTCCCAGCGGTCGGCCCGCCGCAGCATCCCCGGCACGTCCACGCCGAGCCGGGCACCCGGCTTGTGCAGCAGGTCGGCGCCCATGAACTTCAGCGGGGTCCCCTGATGGGTGTGGACGTGCACGCTGCCGGGCCGCTTGGTGAGGGCGCCGGGCCAGTCGGCGTTGCCGACGAAGTACGTCGCCCGCGCGGCCAGCCGCAGATACTCGGGCGAGCCCGGCGTCACATGCTCCACGCCCGGCGGCAGCGCCGCCACGCGCTCCGGACGCACCACCCACACGCCCCGGACGTGCGGCGCGAACTCACGGGCGGCCTGGTACACGGCCGCCGGGTCCCCCAGCACCCCGCCATGGGAGAACGCCGAGTACAGGGCCAGGTTCGGGTCCAGCGGCAGCCGCTCGTGGGCCAGCGACCAGCCCCGGCCGATCCACTCGGCGCCGGCCGCCCGCAGCCGCTCCCCGCGCACACCGAGGGCGGTTCGGGCGCGGGCCGCCCACCGCCGGGCACGGTAGGCGGCCCAGCCGCCCTCAAGCACCGGGTGCGCGGGGGCCGGGGACGCGTCGCCCGACCGGTGCTTGCGGTACAGCCCCGCCGCCCGGCGGAAGAACTCGGCCCGGTCGCCGGGGGGCACCCGGTCCGGCGCGGCGAGGACGTCCAGGCAGTGGCCCGCCATCGCGCCGCGCACCCGGGTGCGCCAACTCGCCAGGTCCGGGCGGGCGTTCACATGGGCGAAGACTCGCTCCCACTGGTCGAGCACGTCGAAGTGGCCCCGTCCGGTGGTGGACAGGAGGGTGCCCCGCGGCCGCTGCCGGCAGGACACACAGATCCGGTCCAGCGTGGCGATCCGCCCGGCGCCGAGCAGCACCGGGAACGTCCAGGCCGTGTCCTCGTAGTGGCCCGGCGGGAACCGGAAGCCGTGTGCCTCCAGGAACTCCCGCCGGTACGCCTTGTTCCACACGACCGTGGGCAGGTCGAGGATCTCCGGACGCTCCGCGAGCGTGAAGGTCCCCGCGCCCACCGTGCTCAGCAGGCGCCCGCCGGCGTCGCGGCGCGTCTCGCCCCACCAGTACGCGCGGACGTGGTCGAAGACCAGCACATCGGGGTCCCCGGCCTCGTCCAGCCGGTCCGCCAGCGCGCGCAGGGCGCCCGGCGCGAGCGTGTCGTCGCCGTCGAGGAAGAGGACGAAGTCCCCGGTGGCATAGGGCAGTCCGGCGTTGCGGGCACGGCCCGGACCCACGTTCGCGGGCAGGTGCAGCACGCGCACCCGGGCGTCGCGGGCGGCGTACGCGTCGAGGATCTCGCCGCCGGCGTCCGGCGAGCAGTCGTCGACGGCGATCAGCTCCACGTCCCCGTACGACTGCTCCAGGACCGAGTCGAGACACTCGCGCAGCTGCCCCCGGACCTCGAAGACGGGGACGACGACACTGAATCGGGGCATGTCCTCAGCTCCTGACGAGGGTCGCGGCGGTCGGAGTCGGAGTCGGGGCCGGAGTCGGGGTCGGAGTCGGGATCGGGGTCGGGGTCGGGGCCGACGCCGGTGCCGGTGAGCGCTCGGCGAGCGGCAGGACCGGCGGCAGCGTCTCCGGCCGCTCCCCGAGGAACACCCGCCGTACCACCCGCTCCGCCGCGCGCCCGTCGTCGAACTGGCAGAACCGCTCCCGGAAGGCGGCCCGCAGCGCGCCGGCCTCCCCGTCCGCGTACGAGCCGTCCCGGAACAGGTCCGCCAACTCCCGCTCGGTACGCGCCACATGACCGGGCGGCGCGGCCGGCAGATCGAGGCAGACACCCCGGGTCTCCCGGAACACCTCCCAGTCGTCCGCGAGGATCACGATGGGCCGGTCGAGGTGGGCGTAGTCGAACATCAGGGACGCGTAGTCGGTGATCAGCGCGTCGGCGGCGAGGCAGACCTCCTCGGCGCAAGGGTGCGCGGTGACGTCGATGATCCGCCCGCCACTCCCGCGAGGGACGACGGCGGCGGAGCGGCGGGGTGCCCGCAGCAGCACCACGAACTCCTCGCCCACCGCCTCGCGAAACGCCTCCAGGTCCAGCCGGGCCTCGCGCCCCGGGGCGTGGTCGCGGTGGGTGGGGGCGTAGAGGACGGCCTTCACGCCCTCGGGGATACCCAGTGCGCGCCGGGCGCGCGCCACGTCGTCGGCCGTGGCCGCGCAGAGGACGTCGTTGCGCGGAGAGCCGTACTCCAGGTGCGCGTACCCGCCGGGGAAGGCCCGCTCCCAGGTCTCGGTGGTGTGCCGGTTGGAGGAGAGGACGAAGTCCCAGCGGTCCGCTTGCCCGAGGAGCGCCTTCGCGGCGGCGGGACCGTCCGCCCCGGCGGCCACCACCGGATACGCGGACCGGTCCAGGCCGGTCGCCTTCAGCGGGGTGCCGGGCGGGATCCGGAGGTGGACACTGCCGGGACGCTTGACGAGGGTGTCGGTGAGGGCGCCGTCGTCGACGACGTACGCGGCGCGGGCCAGCAGCCGCCCGGCACGCGGACTGCCGAGCACGGCGTGCTCGACGCCCCGGGGGACCCGGTCCACCGCGTCGGCCGCGACGAGGAACACCGAGCGGACCCGCGGGGCGAGGTCGCGGACCTTCGCCTGCACGGCGACGAGGTCGCCGCCGACGCCCCGGCCCGGGTGCGCGCGGTACACGGCGAGGTTCCGGTCCAGCGGCAGACGGCGCTGGACGGCGTTCAGGGCGCGGGCCAGGGGCGTACGGGGGCGGGGGAGCGCCGCCGGCGCCACGGAGGCGGCCCGGTGGGCGGCGTGCAGGACCCGGAACCCGGCGTACGAGCCACGCGCCAGCAGCCGGTGCTGGAGTCCGAGGCGGCCGGCGGGCGGGCAGAAGCCGGCCGGGCGGTGGAGGCCGTAGAGGTGGGTGGCGCGGCGGAAGAAGGCGCGGCGGTGGTGGGCGGGCAGCCGCTCCGGGTGCGCGAGACCGCGCAGCACGATCGCGAACAGCCGCCCGAACAGCGCCTCCGACAGCCCCTGCCCGGCCGCCGCCCGGGCGAGCACCAGCTCCACCTGGTCGAGGAGTTCCAGCTGGTGGTCGCCGGGCGCGTACAGCCGGCTGCCCTGCCGGCGCAGCAGATGACGCACACAGACCGTGTCCGGCAGCTCGGCCGTGCGGTCGGCGGCGAGGGCGACCAGGCCGTTCCAGCCGAGGTCGGTGAAATGTCCGATGGGGAAAGTGAGTTGGCGCTCGCCGAGGAAGTCCCGGCGGTAGGCCGCGCTCCACGCCGGGGCGTCCGGACCGGCCGGGCGCACGACGGTGGTGCCGCCCTCCCACCAGTGCGTCCGTTCGTGCGCGAAGTACAGGACGTCCGGGTCGCCCGTCTCGTCCAGCCGGTCCGCGATCGCCCGCAGCGCGCCCGGCGCGAGCGTGTCGTCCCCGTCCAAAAACAGCACGTACGACCCGTGCGCGGCCGCGAGTCCCGCGTTGCGGGCGGCGCTCAGCCCGCCCGCCGGCGGTGACTCGACCGGGGCGACACGGGTGTCCCTGACGGCGTACGCGGCGCTGATCGCCCCGCCCGGCGAGTCGGCGGCCGCCTCGTGCACCGGAATCAGCTCGAAGTCACCGAACGGCTGACCGAGCACGGACTCCAGAGCGAGGGGCAGCCGCCCCTCCACGCCGTAGGTGGGGACGATGATGCTGAAGCGGGGCATTCTTTCCTTTCCGGGTGCGGGTGGGTGGGGGCTTCTCGCGCAGTTCCCCGCGCCCCTGATGGCCGGAGGCCATCAGGGGCGCGGGGAACTGCGCGAGAAGCCCCCACCGGACGGACGTATGGGGGTCGAAGGGGCGCAGCCCCTGGGGATGGGGACGGGTAGGGGCGGCGGGGGCGGGGAGACGCCTACGTCCCCAGCAACTCGTCCGCCGCCCCCGCCCGCGCACTCGCCGCGGACGGAACCGGATGCCGCTCACCCAGCGGAACGACGTCACCCGGCGGCACACGCTCCCCCAGCACCACCCGCCGCACGACCCGCTCCGCCGCCCGCCCGTCGTCGTACGGACAGAACCGCTCCCGGAACGCCGCCCGCAGCTGCGCCGACCGCGACCCCCGCCAGTGCCCCGTCGCGAAGATGTCGATCAGTTCGTCCTCGCTGCGCGCGACCGCCCCCGGCGCGCACGCCCGCAGATCGAAGTACGTCCCGCGCGCCGCCTCGTACGCCTCCCAGTCCTCCGCGTGGATCACGATGGGCCGGTCGAGGTTGGCGTAGTCGAACATCAGTGACGAGTAGTCCGTGATCAGCGCGTCGGAGGCGAGGCAGAGGTTCTCCACGCTCGGATACCCGGTGACGTCCAGCAGCCGGCCGTGCGCCAGATCGGTCAGCGGGGAGTCGTACGCGTGATGCGCCCGGGCCAGGACGACGAAACGCGGCCCGAGTTTGCGCAGCACCCGCTCCAGATCCAGGTGGGCGCGCTGCGAGTGCCGGTAGTCGCGGTGCGTCGGGGCGTACAGGACGGCGACCGCCCCCTCGGGCACCCCGAGATGCTCGCGCACCCGGGCCACGTCCGCCGAAGTCGCCCTCAGCAGCACGTCGTTGCGCGGCGAGCCGTATTCGAGGGTCGTGAACGGGGAGGGGTAGACCCGCTCCCAGACGAGCGTGGAGTGGCGGTTGCCGGACAGGACGTAGTCCCACTGGTCGCTGCCGCGCAGCACTTCCTCGAAGTCCGTGCCGCGCGCCGCCGCCGGCCGGTCCCGCAGGTCGATCCCCATGTGCTTGAGCGGGGTGCCGTGCTGGGTCTGCAACAGCACCTGGCCACGCCGCTTGACGAGCCGGCGGTCGAAGTCGGCGTTGTTCACCAGGTACTTGGAGCGGGCGAGCGCCGTCCAGTACGCCATCGAGCCGGGCAGCACCCGCCGGGTTCCCACCGGGAGCGTGTGGTGGTGCTCCGGGCGCGCGACCCACGAGGTGCGCATCGAGGGGACGTACGTCCGGAACGCGTTCTCCAGGGCGGCCGGGCTGCACTCGTACCCCCGGCCCCCGTACGCGGCGAACACCGCCCGGTCCGCGCGCAGCGGAAGCAGGCGCTGGAGGCGGTAGTGCAGGCGCAGTCCGACGGCGCGGAACAGCCCGGCCAGGCCCCGCACCAGACGTCCGGCGCCCCGGCCGAGCCGCGCTCCGGCCCACAGGGCGCGGTAGAGGCGCGGGCTGCCCAGCCGCAGGAGCGCGTGCCGGAGCCGGGCGCGGGCGCGCAGGGGTGCGCCAGGGGTGCGGTAGCGGGCGCAGTGCGCGCGGACCGTGCGCAGGAACTCGGCGCGCGCCTCGCGCGGCAGCCGGTGGCCCCCCGAGAACACGGAGGTGAGATGGTCGACCATGCGCCGGAACAGCACCGGACGCCACTGCGCCAGCTCCGGCCGCTCGTCGACGTAGGCGAACACCCGGTCGTACTGCCCGAACACATCGAAGTGACTGTGCGTAGTCGACCCGAGGAGGCTGCCGTGGCGGCGACGGCGGTGGTGGACACAGACCCGGTCGAGGGTGGCGACGGACTCCGCCGCCATCAGGACGGGGTACGACCACGCCGTGTCCTCGTAGGCGCCGGGCGGGAAACGGAAGTCGTGGTCCTCGACGAACTCCCGTTTGCAGGCCTTGTTCCAGGCCGCGGAGCGGACGGTGAGCAGACCCGGGCGGTCGTCGAGCCGGAACGGGGCCGGGCCCTGCTCGGTGAGCCGGCGGTCACGCGTGTCGTGGACCGGCTCGCCCGACCAGGAGACACGCGCGAAGTCATGCACGAGGACGTCCGGTTCGCCGCTCTCCTTGACCCGGTCGGCGATCGCCTGGAGCGCGCCCGGCGTGAACGTGTCGTCGGCGTCGAGGAAGAGGAGGTAGTCGCCCCTGGCGTACTCCATCCCCTTGTTGCGGGCGGCGCCGGGCCCCGCGTTCTCCCGCAGGCGCACCGTGCGCCGTACCCGGGGGTCGCGGGCGGCGAACTCGTCGGCGATCGCCGCGCAGTTGTCGGGCGAGGCGTCGTCGACGACGATCACCTCGAGGTCGGTGAAGGACTGGGACAGCACAGAATCCAGGCATTCGTGCAGGTACGCCTGAACCTTGTACGCGGGAACGATGACACTGAACCTGGGCAAGGAGGACATCCATGGGTCGGCGCGGGCATACTGCCCGGAAACGGCCGATGGGATGATTTGGTTACGGTGCGTGTTCCATACGGGGGATTCTCAAGGGAGTTGGGGGCGCACGGGTGCGAATTCGGGTGCGGGGTGCGCCTGTTGGCTCGGGGCGGCCGGTTCGTCGGCGGGTGCGGGTGCGTGAGGGCTGGTCGCGCAGTTCCCCGCGCCCCTAAAAGACCAGGCCCCCCCGCGGCCATGAAGGGCGACCGGCGGCGCCCGTGAAAAGCACGGGGCGCAGCCCCTGCTTTTCAGGGGCGCGGGGAACTGCGCGACAAGCCCCGCCGCACCCGCACCCGCCGACGAACCCGCGGCCCCTACCCATGAGGCGCCCTTGCCGTTACTTCACCGCGCCCGCCATCACCCCCGACACGAACTGCCGTTGGAAGGCGAAGAACACGGCCAGCGGGATCACCATCGAGATGAACGCGCCCGGCGCCAGCACCTCGATGTTGCTGCCGAACTGCCGTACCTGCTGCTGGAGCGCGACCGTCAGCGGCTGGGAGTCGGAGCTGGAGAAGACCAGCGCCACCAGCATGTCGTTCCACACCCACAGGAACTGGAAGATCCCGAGCGAGGCGAGCGCGGGTGCGGCCAGCGGCAGGACGACCGTCGCGAACAGCCGTACCTCACCCGCCCCGTCGAGCCGCGCCGCCTCCAGCAGCTCCCGCGGGATCTCCGCGAAGAAGTTGCGCAACAGGAAGATCGCGAACGGCAGTCCGAAGCCGACATGGAAGAGCACCACACCGATGATGTCGCCGAAGATCCCGAGGTCCCGGAAGAGCCCGGACAACGGGATCAGCGCCACCTGCACCGGCACCACCAACAGCCCCACCACACCCATGAACCACCAGTCGCGGCCCTTGAAGTCCAGCCAGGCGAAGGCATATCCGGCCATCGCGCCGATCAGGACGACCAGCAGCGTCGCCGGCACGGTGATCCAGACCGTGTTGAACAGGGCGTCCGTGACGCCGTCGTTCTCCAGCAGCGACTCGTAGCTCTTGGTGGTGAGTTGGGCCGG
This sequence comes from Streptomyces caniscabiei, assembly GCF_014930365.1. Lineage (GTDB taxonomy): Bacteria > Actinomycetota > Actinomycetes > Streptomycetales > Streptomycetaceae > Streptomyces > Streptomyces caniscabiei. The sequence continues at coordinate 57,742 of NZ_JABXWI010000014.1, forward strand.
GGCCGTGAACGCCTTCCACCACCCGGAGGTGGAGATGTCGGTCGGGTCGCGGAACGACGAGACCAGCAGTCCGAAGGTGGGCACCAGCCAGAACAGCGCCACGAGGAGCAGGAACATCCGCAGTGCGCCCCCGGCCGCGCCGCTCGCGAGCCGGGCGGCGACGGAGCGTTTCCCGACATTTCCCGAGCGTTCCTCGACAGTCGTCACCGCTGGCGCTCCTTCCTGAGGCGCCGGATGTTGACCCACATCACCGGCAGCACGAGCAGCAGCAGGACCACACCGATCGCGCTGCCGAGACCGAAGTCGCCCCCACCGCCGTACGACACCAGATAGAGCTGGAGGGCGAGGACGTTGGCCTCGTCCTGGGTGGGCTGGGGCGCGATGATGTAGACGAGGTCGAACACCTTCATCACATTGATCATCAGCGTGACGAGGACGACGACCAGGACCGGCGCGAGCAGCGGCACGGTGACCTTCCGGAACACCTGCCACTCGTTCGCCCCGTCCACCCGGGCCGCCTCCAGCAGATTCCGGTCGACCCCGGCCAGCCCGGCCGCGATCAGCACCATCGCGAAACCGGCCCACATCCACACGTACGACCCGATGACGGCCGGGGTCACCAGGGTCGGGCCGAGCCAGTCGATGCCGTTGTAAGGCGCCGCGAAGTTCGAACCGGGCAGCCGCAGTCGGGCCCCGTCGGCGGATTCCGGCAGGCTGAAGGTGCCGTCGGCGCCGCTGGTCGCGGTGGCGACGACCTTCCCGTCCTTCACCGCCTCGACCTCGACGCCCTTCAGCGCCTTCTCACCCGGGTCGACGGCCCCCTTCTCGCCGCCGCCCCCGAGCCGGAAGTCCAGCCACACGGTCCCGGTGACGCCCTCGCCTCCCGGGGCGGCCTTCGCGTCCTCCGTGTCCCCGGGCAGGCTGTTGGGGGCGATCCCGACGAGGGGGAGCAGCGCGGGGGTGCCCGCCCGCACGGTCTCCCCGGTGGTGAACGACCCGCCGCCGGACGCCTTCAGATCGCTCACCTGGGCGTTGGGCCGGGCCTTCGGATACACCGACTCGTCCACGAACACGTCGTGCACGGACGTCACGACCGCGTTGGCGACCCCCTGGTCCGGATCCTGCTCGTACACCAGCCGGAAGATGATGCCGGCGGCCAGCATCGAGATCGCCATCGGCATGAAGACGATCAGCTTGAACGCCGTTCCCCAGCGCACCCGTTCGGTCAGCACCGCGAAGATCAGCCCGAGCGCGGTGACGAGCGCCGGCGCGACCGCGACCCAGATCGCGGTGTTGCGCACGGCGAGGAGCGTCGCGTCGTCGGAGAAGATCTCCGCGTAGTTGTCGAGGCCGACGAAGCCCGAGCCGTCCGCGTCGAACAGGCTCCGCCAGACCGAGTACCCGATCGGGTAGACCACGAGCGCGCCGAGCAGCACCAGCGCGGGCAGCAGAAACAGCACCGCCACCCACAGCCGGGTACCCGTCACGCTCTTGCGCGGTGCGGCGGGGGACGCCGGCCGATCGCCGCCGCCCCCCGCCGTCTTCGTCGTTGTCCCGGCGGACGACATCAGGTCGCCGTCAGCCGTTCCCGTAGGCCTTGGCCGCGTCGGTCTCCAACTGCTTCTGCGCACCGGCCACGTCGTCGGGGTTCTTCAGGAAGTCCTGGAGGTCCTTCCACTCGCCGACGCCCTGGGTGCCGCCGAACGCCGCCGGGGCCTGGTCGGACATGTCGAAGCGGAAGTCGTCACCCGCCGCGAGCAGCGCCTTGGCGATCTCCCGGGTCACGTCGTCCTTGTAACTGGCCTGGTCCATCTCCTTGTTGGGGGAGAGGAAGCCGCCCTGAGCCGCCCAGATCTCCGCCGCGTCGGTCGAGGCGAGGAAGGTGAGCAGCGCCTGGGCGCCCTTGCCGTCCTTCAGCGCCACGGCCGCGTCACCGCCGGTGACCACGGGGGAGTCGTCACCGACCGCCGGGAACGGGAACACCTTGGCGTCCGTACCGATCTCGGCGTCCGTGTCGCCGTTGATCGTGACGGCCACGAAGTCGCCCTCGAAGACCATGCCGGCCGGGGCGTCCCCGGTGAAGGTCTGCGTGATCGACTTCGGGTACTCGGTCCGCAGCGCGCCGGACGCCCCGCCCGCGATCAGCTCGTCCTTGCCCCACAGCTCCGCCAGCTTGGTGAGGGCCTCCTTCACCGAGGGGTCGGTCCACTTGATCTCGTGCTTGGCCAGCTGGTCGTACTTCTCCGGGCCCGCCTGCGACAGATAGACGTTCTCGAACCAGTCGGTGAGCGTCCAGCCGTCGGCGCCGCCGATGGACACGGCGGGCGAGCCGGCGTCGGAGAGCGTCTGCGCGGTCTGCAGGAACTCGTCCCAGGTCCCCGGTTCCTCGGTGATCCCGGCCGCCTCGAACGCGGCGGTGTTGTACCAGACGAGGGACTTGTTGGCGGCCTTCGCGTAGACGCCGTACTGCTTGCCCTCGTACGCGCCGAGGTCCTTCCAGCCGTCGGAGAAGTTCTTGTCCAGCTGGGCCTGGGCCTCGCTGCCGAGCGGTTTCACCCAGCCCTTCTCGGCGAACTGGTGCAATACGCCGACCTGCGGCAGGAACGCCACGTCCGGCGGCTTGCCGCCCTCGATCTTCGTCCCGAGGAACGTGGACGTGTTGTTGCCGGTCGGCACGAACGTCACCGAGGCACCGGTGCGTTTCTCGAACTCGTCCAGCACCTTCTGGAAGTTGTCCAGCTCCGGGCCGGTGAAGACCGCCGCGACCTCCAGCTTCTGGCCGTCGAGCTTGGGGAGTTGCACGGTGGCCTCGTTGCCGCCGTCGTTGCCGTTGTCGGCGTCGTCGCCCTTGTCGTCGTCACCGCCGCACGCGGTGAGCGAGAGGGCGAGGACGCCCACGGCGAGGACCGTGAGGGTTCTGGACGTGGGGGGATGGGTGGACTTGCCACGCCGGTTGGGCTTGCCTGTGCGAACCACGCGACCCATGCGATGGATGTTGCGCATCTCTTACCCCGTTCTCCGTGCGTCGTCGAACGTAGAGCGCTGTCCCGTGCGCTCTGGTCTACGCCGGGTGCCCGAGGGCGGCAAGAGCGCCTGCCGCGTCAACGTCTTGATCGTGATGGCGTCGTGACCATGGCTCCGCGGGTGCGCGCTCTGCGCGGGCGGGCGCGCCTGTGCGCCGTGGGGCGTCCCGGCGATGGCGGGTGACCGGTCCGTAGTGGTTGCCCGCGGTGGTTCCCCGCGCCCCTGACGGGACCTGCCCCCCGTTCTCGTCTTTCAGAGCAGGGACGGTACGGCCGGTGCCGAGACCTCTCGGGCCGCGCGGTCCAACGCGCTGGCCAGCAGGGCCAGATCCGTGGGGCCGTTGCCCAACTCCCGTACGGGGCGGCGGGCCGGCGGGTCGCCCATCCGTGTCCAGTCGAGCGGGACGACCGTCGGCCGGAGGGTGGCCGTGCGCGGGATGCGCCCCGTCACCCGGCCCGCCTGGAACGCGGTCGTACGACCCCCCTCGCCTCGCAACTCACCACGCCCCGGCGCCGGTTCGTCGGGCCCCGGCACCGGCGCGCTCAGCACGACCCGCCCGCCGGCCGCCCGCCCCAGCTCGCTCTCGCCCTTCGGCCCGCCCCCACCGGTCGTCGCCACGAGATGCACCCCGAGCCGCTCACCCTCCCGGGCCACCGCCTCCAGGGCCCGGACGACCGACCCCGCCGCAGGCCGCCCCGTGGAACCCAACGGGGGCGACAGCAGCGCGTCCAGGTCGTCGACGATCACGACGAGCCGGGGAAGCTCCGTGGCGAAGCTCTTCCCGGACCCGCCCCGGCCGTCCTCCGTGGCCCTCCGGCCCGGCCGCAGCCGCAGCGTGGAGCTGGAGGACGAGTCGAGGTCGGCGGCCCCGGCCGAAGCCGCCTGCGCGGACCCCGGCCCCGACCCGCCCGCCCCGGAGGAACCCGCCCCCGGCGCCGCGGACTTCGCCGAGCGCTGCGGGACGATACGGCCCGACACCTCACGCCGTGTGTGCCACTCCACGAACCCGAGCCCGCCCAGCAGTTCGTACCGGCGCTTCAGCTCGGCGATCAGGGACTGGGCGAACTCCCGCATGCGGACAGGGTCGTTGGCCGTGAGATGGGTCCCCACATGGGGCAGATCCGTACAGACCCCGAGCCCCTCGCCGGTACGGCCCCCACCGGCCCCGCCGTCCCGCCCGTCGACGAGGACCATGCCCAGCCGGTCGGGCCGCTCGGCGGCGGCGAGCGACGCGGCGACGGCCCGCAACAGCTCGGTGCGGCCGCTGCCGGCCGGCCCCTCGATCAGCAGATGGGGGCCCTCGGCGACGAGGTCCACGGAGACGGGTCCGCGCGGCCCGGCGCCGAGCACGGCCCAGGCGCGCCCCCCGAGCGCCGTCGTGTCGTCGCCCGCGCCCGCCCAGCGCGCCATCAACGACGCCGGTGTGGCCCGCGCGAGCCCCAGCTCGTCCAGCAGCCGCGCCGACTGCGGCAACGGCGCCGACACCCGCGCCTGCCGGTCGCCGGCCGCCCCGTCCGTCCGCAACGGCGCGAGCGCCCGCGCGAACCGCTCCGCCCACGCCGCCGACACCGCGTCCAGCGTGGCCACCGTGCCGTGGTTCAGCAGGCCGGGCGCCTCCCGCGCGTCGAGCGAGAGGATGTCCCGGGTGCCGGGATGCGTCCGCTCGTCGGCACCGGAGCGCGCGCCGCCCGAGAGGTCGAGAGCGGTGTGCGTACGGCTCACCACGGCGGGGTCCACCTGAGCGGAACCACGGGCCAGGTCGGGCCGTCCCGGACGTTCCGTGTGGTCGGGGCGGGGACGACCCGGCGAGGCGTCGGACGCCGTACCGCGCGCGTGGTCCACGGGCTCCTGCGACGGGCGACCGGCGCCCCCGCCCTGCCCGGCCGCACCGCCGTGCGCCGCGCCCGGGCGTCCACCGACTCCGCCGACCGCCGGCCCCGTCGCCCCGGCGCCACTCACCGCGCCATGCCCGGCGGAGGTGACGCGCAGGAGCCGCAGCGCCGTGGCGACGTCACCGCTGAGGAGGGCGACGGCCCCGCACGCGCGGAACGCGGGGGAGACCTCGCAGGCCGCCGTGTACGTCTCCGTCACCGGTGAGGCCGGCGACGCGGACTCCGTCTCGGCGAGGCACACGACATGGATCCCGGCGACGGGCCCCTCCTGCGCCAGCCGCACCACGGCCTCGCGCACATCGGCGCCCCCGGGGTCACCGTCCACGATCACCACCGTGTACGGCCCCGCGAAACCGGCGCCCGCCGGTCCGTCTTCCCGGGCCCACGACGGCCGCCGCGCGCTCCGCCGGCCAGTGCCGCCTTCAGCCGCCCCGGTCCCGCGATCGGCCGGGCCCGTCGCCCCGGGGGGCGTAATTCCGCCGGTCGTACGACCGGCGCCCGCGCCCGGTGTGCTCCCGGGAGCGTGGCCCGCCGCGTCCGCCGCGTGGTCCTCGACGCGGCGCAGCAACTCGTCCAGCCGGGCCGTGGTCTGCTCGCGGTCGTAGGCGAGGAGGAGGCGGCAGTCCTGGCCGTGGGCGGGGCGGAGATGGGGGAGCCAGCCGAGCCAGGACCAGTCACCGGCGCGCTCCTCGGTGGAACGGGCGCGGTCCGCGCTGATCAGGACCAGTTCCAGGGTGTCGGGGGAGTGCAGCGCGGCGAGCTGGGCCACGACCGCGCGGGTCAGGCCCATGAGCCGGGGGCGCGGCCCGGCCAGCCCCAGCGCGCCGACCTCCCGCAGCCCGGTGGTCACCGGTACCGCCGGCAACAGTCCTGATCCGTCCGGCGCCGCCCGGTCCGCCGTGCCCAGCCGCACCGTCAGCGCTTCCGGGTGCCCCGGCCCGCGCTCCCACAGCCGGGCGCCGGGTCCGAGCGCGGTGAGCAGCAGCGCGGCCGGGTCCGGCCAGGTCTCGGGCAGCCGCTCCCCGGCCGCCGGGAACACCGAGGCCGGCGCCCCGCGCTCGTCCTCGTCGTCCTCCGTGTCGTACTCGTACGGGTCGTACTCGGCGCCCGACTGTGTGCGCCCGCCGGTCAGCCGCCGTGCCCAGGCCCCGAACCCGCTCCGTTTGCGCAGGCCACGCGGCACGTCCGTGCCCCGGAGAGGCGTGCCCTTGCGCGTACCGGACTCGGGGGGCTCACCACCGCTCCCGAAGCCGTCGTCACCGGACATGCCGTCGTCACCGAACCCGCCGACCTCACCGGCACGCGCGTCACCCGCGCCGCGCGCGTCACCCGCACCCCGCAAGTCACCCGCGCCGCGCGCGTCGCCCGCGAAGGGTTCGTGGCCGTCGCGCGGACGGCCATGAGCCTCCGCCTCGAACGCGCCCCCGCCGCCCTCGCCGGCACCCGCCCGCACGGCCCCTCGGCCGGCACCGGGCGCGTCCCCCCGCCCCGCCCCTCCGGCCTCCCCGGACCCCGCACTCCCCGTGGACCGCTCGACGCCCGTGGTCCGCTCGATCCCCGGCACCCCGCCCTGCCCCGGCACCGTCCGCCGCTCGGTACGCCCGTGCCCGGCGGCCTCGGCCTCCGGCGCCCCCGCACCCGTACGGGACCCGCCGCCCGAACCGGTACCCGGGCCGGCGCCGGAGCCGCTGTCGTCCGCCGCCGCCGCGCCCCCCGCCGCGACCCGGACATGCCCCTCCCCGTCAGGTGTCGTACCGACCCCCCGCGCCCCCGACGACGAGGCCAGCCGGAGCGCGGACTCGCCGATGCGCAGGAGCGCGCCCGGGGCCAGGCGGACCGGGCGGTCGCCGACACGGGTGCCGTCGAGCGTGGTGCCGTTGGTGGAGCCGAGGTCGACCACGGAGACCCGGCCGTCGGCGGAGAGGGTGACCGCGCAGTGGAGACGGGAGACGTCCGGGTCGTCGAGCGGGACGTCGGCGTCGGCGGAGCGGCCGATGTGGATCTTGCCGCCGTGCAGCAGATGGACGCCGCCCGCGTCGGGGCCGGCCACGACGTGCAGCTGCGCGGCGGCCTCGTCGACCTCGGGGCCCGGCTCGGAGGGGGCGCCCAGGGAGAGCACCGCGCCGTCGATCAGGGGCGGCTCGCCCAGGGTGCAGCGCTGGGCGTCGAGGCGCTCCGCACCGGCGTACAGCACGACCTGTCCGCCGCCGACCTCCCGGCTGCGCTCCAGGCGCTCCGCGCCACCCTCCCCGACGGCGGAGGCGAGGCCCGAGGCCACGGCGGCGAGGGCCGTCCCGGCGGGCGCCGTGACCAGCACGTCGCAGGCCGTGGCACGTCCTCGCGGCTCGGAGGGTGGTCCCAGCGGGTCTACGACGGTCAGCCGGATCTGCATCGCCGTCAGCGGTCCCTTCCGCGCGGGCACCCGCGACGACGAGGACGAGACTGCGCGGTCCCCACCGCAGACTTCCCCCACCGCTTCACGGGCACGTCGGCCAGTACTGGAGGCATCCTCGCACCTGCCACTGACAACTCGCCCGCCGCCCGGCGTCAAGTGATCTTGATTGGTCGGCTCTGCCCCCAAAAATGCCTGACCAGTGCCCACCAGATGATCACTTGAGATCGGTCACGTCCGTATCGCGGCCGCATTCGGGATCGGTCCCGTCCGCATCCGGAACCCGACCGACCCCCGCACGGCAACCAAGCGCCCACGAGGGAGCGTCTTTCCATCGAACGCACACGGGTACCCGTACGTACTCGAACCACAGCAAGCGGACAGAGTGGGCAGGAAGAGTCGGGAAGTGAACAGCCCGGTCCCGTGGACGGCCGCACTACAGTGGTCGGAACGTCCGCGGGAACTCAGGGCGTGACCAGGCAAGCAAGCAACAGGGAGCGCATGACGTGCGGCCGGTAGGCAGTAAGTACCTCCTTGAGGAGCCGATTGGACGCGGCGCCACAGGCACGGTCTGGCGCGCCCGCCAGCGGGAGACCGCCGGGGCCGAGGCGGCCGTGCCCGGCCACCCCGGCGAGACCGTCGCGATCAAGGTCCTCAAGGAGGAGCTCGCGAGCGACGCGGACATCGTGATGCGGTTCCTGCGGGAGCGCTCCGTCCTGCTCCGGCTCACCCACCCGAACATCGTGCGCGTCCGCGACCTCGTCGTCGAGGGCGATCTGCTGGCCCTGGTCATGGACCTGGTCCAGGGCCCCGACCTGCACCGCTACCTCCGCGAGAACGGCCCGTTCTCGCCCGTCGGCGCGGCCCTGCTCACCGCCCAGATCGCCGACGCGCTCGCCGCCAGCCACGCCGACGGCGTCGTCCACCGCGACCTGAAGCCCGCGAACGTCCTGCTCAAGCAGGGCGGCGGCGAGATGCACCCGATGCTGACGGACTTCGGCATCGCCCGGCTCGCCGACTCCCCGGGCCTGACCCGCACCAGCGAGTTCGTCGGCACGCCCGCGTACGTCGCCCCCGAGTCCGCGGAGGGCCACCCGCAGACCTCCGCCGTCGACATCTACGGCGCCGGCATCCTGATGTACGAACTGGTCACCGGACGCCCGCCGTTCAACGGCCAGTCCGCGCTCGAAGTGCTGCACCAGCACCTCAGCGCCGAACCGCGCCGCCCCTCCACCGTCCCCGACCCGCTGTGGACGGTCATCGAGCGCTGCCTGCGCAAGAACCCGCGCGAACGGCCCAGCGCCGTCAACCTCGCCCGCGCGCTCCGCATCGTCGCCGAGGGCGTCGGCGTGCACGCGAACTCCATGCAGATCGCCGCCGCCGAGGGCGTGGGCCACATCCTCGCCCCCGACCCGGCCCCGGCACAGGTGCCGGGCGCCGCCCCGGACCCCTTCGGCTCGGCCGACGCGACGCAGGTGCTGCCGCACGGCGCCGGCGCGTACGACCCGAACGCCGCGACCAGCGTCCTCCCGCACACCTCGGGACCGGCGGGCTCGGGCGACCCCACCACCGTGCTCCCGCACACCGGCGGCGCCGACCCGACGTCCGTCATGCCGCCGGTGCCGTCGCACGACCCCGGCGGGCAGCCGCCGGAGCAGCCGCACCCCTGGCAGAACCAGCTCCGCGCGGCCCGCGACCGCAACGAGCAGACACAGGTCCAGTACCTCGACCCCAGCGAGGACCCGCTGCGCCGCCGGCCCCAGCGGCAGGCGGGCCGTCCGCAGCAGGCGCCGCAGCAGCCCCAGCAGCAGCCGCGTCGGCAGCAGCGTCCGCCGCAGGGCGGGCCCGGCCCCGGGTACGGCCATCCGCAGCAGCAACAGCAGCCGTACGCCCCAGCGCCCGCGCGGCAGCCACAGCGCCGGCAGCCGGAGCGGTACGCGCCCGCGCCGCAGCCGCAGCAGCCGGCGCCCCGGCCCCAGCGGGAGCCCCGGCCGCCGCGTGAGCCGCGTCAGCGCAGCGCCAACCCGATGCGGATCCCGGGGCTCGGGTGCCTCAAGGGATGCCTGTTCATGATCGTGCTGCTCTTCGTCGGCGGCTGGCTGATCTGGGAGTTCACGCCGCTGCAGGAGTGGGTGGGCACCGGCCAGAGCTGGTGGGGCCAGCTCTCGGACTGGGGCGGCGAAGTGGGCAAGTGGGTGCGGGACTTGGACAACGGCTCCGGTTCGTAGGGCGCCTCATGGCTCGGGGGTGCGGGTTTCGTCGGCGGGTGCGGCTCCGGCGGGGCTGATCGCGCAGTTCCCCGCGCCCCTTGGCAACCCGGGCGCACCCCATGCTTTTAAGGGGGGCGGGGAACTGCGCGATCAGCCCCCACTCACCCGCACCCGCCAACGAACCCAAGCCCCCCACCCCCATCCGCGCACCCCGCCCGCCCCAACGGCGCACACCATGGGGACTTGTCGACATCCGAGGGGTGATTTCCGCCGCGGCGGTGAACCTGGGGTCCCCGGGCGCGTAGCTTTGTCGCCAACACGCGGCCTGTAGGAGCAGTCTTGGGACGGAAGATCGGAAGCCGGTACACCGCGAACCAGATTCTGGGGCGGGGCAGCGCCGGCACGGTGTGGCTGGGTGAGGGCCCGGAGGGCCCCGTCGCCATCAAGCTGCTGCGCGAGGACCTCTCCTCCGACCAGGAACTCGTCAGCCGCTTCGTCCAGGAGCGCACCGCGCTGCTGGGCCTCGACCACCCGAACGTGGTCTCCGTACGCGACCTCGTCGTCGACGGCAACGACCTCGCCCTCGTCATGGACCTCGTCCGGGGCACGGACCTGCGCACCCGCCTCGACCGGGAGCGGCGCATGGCCCCCGAGGCGGCGGTCGCCATAGTGGCCGACATCGCCGACGGCCTGGCGGCGGCGCACGCGGCCGGCGTCGTCCACCGGGACGTCAAGCCGGAGAACGTACTGCTGGACATGCAGGGCCCCCTCGGCCCCGGCGGCGCGCACCCGGCCCTCCTCACCGACTTCGGCGTCGCCAAGCTGATCGACTCTCCCCGCCGCACCCGCGCCACAAAGATCATCGGAACACCGGACTATCTCGCCCCCGAGATCGTCGAGGGCCTGCCGCCCCGCGCGGCCGTGGACATCTACGCCCTCGCGACCGTGCTCTACGAGCTGCTGGCCGGGTTCACCCCGTTCGGCGGCGGCCACCCCGGCGCCGTGCTGCGCCGCCATGTCACCGAGACGGTCGTCCCGCTGCCCGGTATCCCCGAGGAGCTGTGGCAGCTGCTGGTGCAGTGCCTCGCCAAGGCGCCGGCCTCGCGGCTGCGGGCCTCGGAGCTGGCCGCGCGGCTGCGGGAGCAGCTGCCGCTGCTGGCGGGGATGCCGCCGCTCGACGTCGACGAGCCGGGGACGGAGTCCGGCGACGGGTACGAGGAGGCGCCCGCCGAGGCGGAGGCGCCGCGGGAGCGGGTGCGGCGCGGGGCGGTGCCGCTGGTGCCGGGGGCCAAGCCGGACTCCAACCGGGACACCCATACGTCGATGCGGGTGCCGGGCCCGGACGAGCTGGCGGGGGGTGCGCGGGGAACGGCGCGGGTGCCCCGGCCGACGGGGGCGCCCCGGCCGGGTTCGGCGCGGAACCGGGGGAGTGCGGTGCGGCGGCGCCGGATCACCCTGGGGGCGGCGGCGGTGGCGTTGATCGCGGCGGTGGGGGTGGGGACGTGGGCGGCGACGTCGGGGGACGACGACGGGGGAGCGCCGACGGACACGAAGAATTCGGCGCCGGGGAATCCTTGACCGGGGCGCCTCAGAGCTCGGGGGTTCGGGTGCGTCGGCGGGTGCGGCTCCGGTGCGGCTTCTCGCGCAGTTCCCCGCGCCCCTGAAAGATCAGGCCCCTGCGGGCCTGAAAGATCACGGCCCTGCGGGCCTGAAAAGCATGGGGCGCAGCCCCTGCTTTTCAGGGGCGTGGGGAACTGCGTGAGAAGCCCCATCCACCCGCGGCCGAAGTACATGCCCCAGCCACCCCGCATGGCTTGCCCGGCGGAGCCGTTACGCTGGGGGGCGTGGCAGTCGTCGATGTATCCGAAGAGCTGAAGTCCCTCTCCTCGACCATGGAGTCGATCGAGGCCGTTTTGGACCTCGACAAGCTGAGGGCAGACATCGCCGTGCTCGAGGAGCAGGCGGCCGCGCCGTCCCTGTGGGACAACCCGGACGAGGCGCAGAAGATCACCAGCAAGCTCTCCCACCTCCAGGCCGAGGTCAGGAAGGCGGAGGCGCTGCGCGGTCGCATCGACGACCTCAGCGTCCTCTTCGAGATGGCCGAGGAGGAGGACGACCCGGACACCCGCGCCGAGGCCGAGGCGGAGCTGACCTCCGTCAAGAAGGCGCTGGACGAGATGGAGGTCCGTACCCTCCTGTCCGGCGAGTACGACGCCCGTGAGGCCCTCGTCAACATCCGCGCCGAGGCCGGTGGCGTCGACGCCGCCGACTTCGCCGAGAAGCTGCAGCGGATGTACCTGCGCTGGGCGGAGCAGAAGGGCTACAAGACCGAGATCTACGAGACCTCGTACGCGGAGGAGGCGGGCATCAAGTCCACCACCTTCGCCGTGCAGGTCCCCTACGCCTACGGCACGCTCTCCGTGGAGCAGGGCACCCACAGGCTCGTCCGTATCTCCCCCTTCGACAACCAGGGCCGGCGCCAGACGTCCTTCGCCGGTGTCGAGGTCCTGCCCGTGGTCGAGCAGACCGACCACATCGAGATCGACGAGTCCGAGCTGCGCGTGGACGTCTACCGGTCCTCCGGTCCCGGCGGCCAGGGCGTCAACACCACCGACTCCGCCGTGCGGTTGACCCACCTCCCGACCGGCATCGTCGTCTCCTGCCAGAACGAGCGGTCGCAGATCCAGAACAAGGCCACCGCGATGAACGTCCTCCAGGCGAAGCTGCTGGAGCGGCAGCGCCAGGAGGAGCGGGCCAGGATGGACGCCCTCAAGGACGGCGGCAGTTCCTGGGGCAACCAGATGCGTTCGTACGTCCTGCACCCGTACCAGATGGTCAAGGACCTCCGCACCGAGTACGAAGTCGGCAACCCCGAGGCCGTGTTCAATGGCGAGATCGAGGGGTTCCTGGAGGCCGGAATTCGCTGGCGCAAGCAGCAGGAGAAGTAGGCCTCCAGAATTCAGCGCTTTGTCGACAAGGCAACTGCCTCCCCCTGGGAGGCAGTTGCCTTGTCTGTGTGGGGATGTCTGGGTCTTACGTCACACTCACATGTTATTGACGAGGTCAAATGCGGTGAACGGGACATCGCGTACGCAACGACCTTGACGTTGCTGGAAAAACTGGGAAGGCTGACGTATGGCATGCGCATTACTGGGGCGCATGTGAACCGGGTGACTTCGAACCAACCGACTGCTCCCGTTGATCGCGGCCCCGGGCGCTGCTCCATTTACTGATAGCTACTGGGGGTAGCAGCCATATGACGAAGAAGACGCGGATCCGCGTGGCGCGAATAGCCGCGGGTGCCGTGATCGCCGCCGGCGCGTCGCTGACCGCCGCGGGCGCCGCTTCCGCGCTGGACCTCGGAGTCGGCGTCGGTGTCAGCACCGACGACGGCGGTTCGGTCAAGGCCGGCGTCTCGGTCCAGACGGGCAACGACACCGGCAACACCAGCATCGGTGCCTCCGACGGTGGCGCGACCACCGACGGCGGGACCACGACCGGTGAGGCCAACAGCACCGGCACGACCGGTGCCGTCAGCACGACCGGCACCATCGGCACGACGGGTACCACGGGCACGACCGGTACCACCGGTACCACGGGTACGACGGGTACGACGGGTACGACGGGTACGACGGGTACCACGGGCACGACCGGCACGACCGGCACGACCGGCACGACCGGCACGACCGGCACGACCGGTACCACCGGCACGACCGGTACCACCGGCACGACGGGCACGACCGGTACCACGGGTACGACCGGTACCACGGGCACGACGGGCACCACCGGCACGACCGGTACCACGGGCACGACCGGTACCACCGGCGGCGATGAGGACTCCTCCGGCGGTTCCTCCTCCGGCGGTTCCTCCTCCGGCGGTTCCACCGACGGCGGCTCCACCTCCGGTGGCACCGACACCGACGGCGGCAACGACGAGGTCGTGCAGCAGGAGGGCTCCTCGGCCCTCACCGACACCGGCACGGAGACCGAGGCTCAGGGCGCCGGCACCGGCGAGCTGGCCGAGACGGGTGCCGCCGAGACCACGTTCCTGCTGGTGGGCGCCGCCACGATGATCGCCGGCGGTATCGGCTTCCGTCTGCTGCCGCGCCTCATGGCCGGCCGCGGCGCAGCCGCCTGATCGCAGACGGTCGCGCACAGCACCGCACACGTACGTGAGGCCCGGGGCAGCCAGCCCCGGGCCTTCGTCGTACGTACTGCCCCGCGCACGCCCTGTGACGTCGGGCGTCCGGTACCGCTATGCCGTCTGGTGCGCCAGCAGCGCCACTGCCGCTATCAGGATCGCCAGCAGGGCGATCAGGGTCATGGGGCTCAGGCCCGCGAAGGGGTTCTCCTGCTGGAGCCGCTCGCGGCTGGCCCGGCACACATGGCAGCGGCCCTCGGCGACGGGGGACGCGCAGTTCGCGCACACCAACCGGTCGTACGTCATGCGCCTCGCCCTCCTTGCAATGGCCTCACACATACCTCAACGCTTCGTGGAACCGGACCGTTCCTCCCCACCACTGTGCCAGGTTCCTCCGGAGGTTGCGCGGGGGCCTCGGAAAGGGGTGGGCGCGGTTGCGGGAGGGCCGCGGGTCGGTGGGGGCTTGTCGCGCAGTTCCCCGCGCCCCTTACGGGGCCGGGGACGGTACAGTCTCGTCCATCCATCCCCGACGGCTTGTGGTGCATCCGTGATCCGATTCGACAACGTGTCCAAGGTCTACCCCAAGCAGACCCGCCCCGCACTCAGGGATGTCTCCCTGGAGGTGGAGAAGGGCGAGTTCGTGTTCCTCGTGGGGTCCTCCGGCTCCGGAAAGTCCACGTTCCTGCGGCTGATCCTCCGGGAGGAGCGGTGCAGCCAGGGACAGGTGCACGTCCTGGGCAAGGACCTCGCGCGCCTGTCCAACTGGAAGGTGCCGCAGATGCGCCGCCAGCTCGGCACGGTCTTCCAGGACTTCCGGCTGCTGCCCAACAAGACGGTCGGCGAGAACGTCGCCTTCGCGCAGGAGGTCATCGGCAAGTCGCGCGGCGAGATCCGCAAGTCCGTGCCGCAGGTGCTCGAACTGGTCGGCCTCGGCGGCAAGGAGGAGCGGATGCCGGGCGAGCTGTCGGGTGGTGAGCAGCAGCGTGTGGCCATCGCACGCGCCTTCGTGAACCGGCCCAAGCTCCTCATCGCGGACGAGCCCACCGGCAACCTCGACCCGCAGACCTCCGTCGGCATCATGAAGCTGCTCGACCGCATCAACCGGACCGGCACCACGGTGGTGATGGCGACCCACGACCAGAACATCGTGGACCAGATGCGCAAGCGCGTCATCGAGCTGGAGAAGGGCCGCCTCGTCCGCGACCAGGCGCGCGGCGTCTACGGCTACCAGCACTGACCGCCCCGTCCACGGAAAGGCCCATCGAGTCGCCATGCGCGCCCAGTTCGTTCTGTCGGAGATCGGCGTCGGTCTCCGCCGCAATCTCACGATGACCTTCGCGGTCATCGTCTCCGTCGCCCTCTCCCTCGCCCTCTTCGGCGGTTCGCTGCTGATGAGCGACCAGGTCAGCCAGATGAAGGGCTACTGGTACGACAAGGTCAACGTGTCGATCTTCCTCTGCAACAAGAGCGACGCGGAGTCCGACCCCAACTGCGCCAAGGGCGCCGTCACGACCGAGCAGAAGAAGCAGATCAAGTCCGACCTGGACAAGATGGCGGTCGTCGACAACGTCGCCCACGAGTCGCAGGACGAGGCGTACAAGCACTACAAGGAGCAGTTCGGCGACTCCCCGCTGGCCAGCAGCCTCACCCCGGACCAGATGCAGGAGTCGTACCGCATCAAGCTGAAGGACCCGGAGAAGTACCAGGTCATCGCGAGTGCCTTCAACGGCCGTGACGGTGTGCAGTCGGTGCAGGACCAGAAGGGCATCCTGGACAACCTCTTCCGGCTGCTCGGCTATCTGAATTGGGCGGCGCGCGGTGTGATGGCGGTCATGCTGATCGTGGCGCTGCTGCTGATCGTCAACACGGTGCGCGTCTCGGCGTTCAGCCGCCGGCGTGAGACGGGGATCATGCGCCTGGTCGGCGCCTCCGGTTTCTACATCCAGGCGCCGTTCATCATGGAGGCCGCGGTCGCCGGGATCATCGGCGGCACGATCGCCTGTGCCTTCCTGCTCCTGGGGCAGTACTTCGTGATCGACAACGGGGTCTCGCTGTCCCAGAACCTGCCGTTGATCAATTTCGTGGGCTGGGACGCGGTCCTGACGAAGCTGCCGCTCATCCTCGCGGCGAGCTTCCTGATGCCCGCGCTGGCCGCCTTCTTCGCGCTGCGCAAGTACCTCAAGGTGTGACGCACGCCCCTGGGGCCGTACCGGCAAGGGCCGGTACGGCCCTTCGCGTTGTCCTAGACTCGCGGTCATGTCAGGCCGCGACCTGTTCTCACAGCCCCGCCGCGTCGGCCGCGGGGCCGCCCTGACATTGGTCTTCGCGAGTGTGCTCGCCACGGGCGCCGCGACCGGCTCCTTCGACGACCCGCGCGGGCAGAGCGCGGCCGTCGCGAAACCCTCCCGCTCCACCCCGGCCGACAAGGCGCAGGACGTCGCCGACGCCGCCGCCGAGGCCATGGCCGAGGGCAAGTCCCCCGTGGAGGCCGCCGAGCGGGCCGTCAGCCGCAGCGGCGACCGGTGGGGCGCGGTCTACTCCGAGGGCGAGTACGAGCAGTTCGAGGAGGCCCTCGACGGCGAGTACACCGGCGTCGGCCTCTGGACCCGGCTGGAGCGCGACGGCCGGATCGAGGTGACCCGGGTGCAGGACGGCTCGCCCGCCGCCCGCGCCGGGATCCGCGCGGGCGACCGCCTCGTCCGCGTGGACGGCCGGAAGGTCGACGGCCGCCCGGTCACCGAGGTCGTCTCCTTACTCCGCGGCGACGCGATCGACGAGGGCTCCGGCGGCACCCGGGTCCCCGAGAGCGCGGCCGCCGGTACGAAGGTGGAGCTGGAGCTGGAGCGCGCCGACCGGACCTGGTCCGCGACCCTGCGCCGGGCCCGCCTGTCCACCGAGGACGTGACGGTGAGCCGCACCGCCGACGGGGTCAGCGTCATCACCGTCGACGCGTTCACCAAGGGCTCCGGCGATCTCGTACGAGCCGCCGTCGAGCAGTCCGCCGGCGCCGCCGGTTTCGTCCTCGACCTCCGTGGCAACTCCGGCGGTCTGGTCTCCGAGGCCGTCACCGCCGCCTCCGCCTTCCTCGACGGGGGCCTCGTCGCCACGTACGACGTCAAGGGCCGGCAGCGGGCGCTGCACGCCGAACCCGGCGGCGCCACCACCAGACCCCTGGTCGCGCTCGTCGACGGCGGCACGATGAGCGCGGCCGAGCTGCTCACCGGGGCCCTCCAGGACCGGGGACGCGCGGTGGTCGTGGGCTCCCGCACCTTCGGCAAGGGCTCGGTGCAGATGCCGAGCCGCCTCCCCGACGGCTCCGTCGCCGAACTGACCGTCGGCCACTACCGCACCCCCTCCGGCCGCGGCGTCGACGGCCGGGGCATCACCCCCGACCTCGAGGCGGACGAGGACGCCCTGCGGCGGGCCGAGACGGTGCTCAGCGGACTCGGGCAGTGAGCCTCTCCCGTTAATCGGCTTCCCTCACACCCCCCGCGTGGTGCCAAAATGGACGGCACTATGAGCAAGGGAATGTACGTACCGAAGGAATCCCAGCCCAAGCAGGGCGGGGCGGCCGTCAAGGGCCGGGACGGCGAGAAGGGCGGCAAGAAGAAGATCGTCGCCCAGAACAAGAAGGCCCGGCACGACTACGCGATCATCGACACCTACGAGGCCGGTCTGGTGCTCATGGGTACCGAGGTCAAGTCGCTGCGCGAGGGACGGACGTCGCTGACCGACGGCTTCGTCCAGATCGACCGGGGCGAGGCGTGGCTGCACAACGCCCACATCCCCGAGTACCACCAGGGCAGCTGGACCAACCACTCCGCGCGCCGCAAGCGGAAGCTGCTGCTGCACCGCGAGGAGATCGACAAGCTGGAGGCCAAGGCGCAGGAGACGGGTCACACCATCGTGCCCCTCGCCCTGTACTTCAAGGACGGCCGGGCCAAGGCCGAGATCGCGCTCGCGCGAGGCAAGAAGGAGTACGACAAGCGGCAGACGCTGCGGGAGAAGCAGGACCGGCGGGAGTCGGACCGGGCGATCGCGGCGGCGAAGCGGAAGCAGCGGGGCCAGTAGGGCGAGGCCGCCGGGAATACGGTGGCACGCGCTCCCGTTGGTCACGTACGATGGCTCTGCACCTCACAGCGGGTGCGCCGGCCCCCTCGGGGGCATTGAAAAAACAACATGGGGATGATCGGTTTCGACAGCGGCTGTTGAGGCAGGGGAAGCGTGTCGAGGAAGCGGCAATGATCTCGTTAACCATATGTCGCAACCAATAATCGCCAACACCAAGCGCGATTCCCAGACCTTCGCTCTCGCTGCCTGATAAGCAGTGATCGAAGGCCCTAATGGGTGTCAGCCCGGGAGTGTTCCCGGCCCGGATCCTGGCATAATCTAGGGAACTAAACCATTGAGCCCGGTCACGGGGTTCGATGGGAAATCAAACAGTGACTGGGCCCGTCGGCGACTTGTTCGCGTGATCGCCGGGGCCGAGAAAATCACAGCGAACTGCACACGGAGAAGCCCTGATTTAGCACCGTTGGACGCGGGTTCGATTCCCGCCATCTCCACAATTCCCATGTGGGCGAAAGCCCCGCTGCGCCACAGCAGCGGGGCTTTCGTCATGTCTCAGGCAGTCACCCGGCGCGCCGTGCTCGCCCGTACCGTCAGGCGGGGCGGGAGCAGGGTGGCCTCGGGGACGGGGGTGCCGGAGAGCTTCTTCATCAGCAGGGCCACCGCCTGTTCGCCCACCTCGGCCGCCGGGATGGCGATCGAGGTGACGGGCACCGGCAGGGCCGCGGCGACGTCGTCCGGGCACAGGGCCGTGATCGAAAGGTCGGCGGGGACGCGCAGACCCAGCTGCTCGAACGCGTCGACGAGGGGTTCCAGGACCGCCTCGTTGTGGATCACCACACCCGTGAGGGCCGGCTGCTCGCGCAGGAGGCGTTCCGCGACCGCGCGGGCCGCCGCCGGGGTGGCCTCGCAGGGGTGGACCGTGGAGGACATGCCGTTGCGGGTGGCGGCGGAGGTGAAGCCCTGGACGACCCGCTGCGCGAAGGACGTCTGGCGGACGTAGACCTCGGGCGGGGAGCCGATCAGGCCGACCACGCGGTGGCCCAGACCGGCCAGATGCTCCACGCACAGCTCGCCCGCCGTCCGGAAGTCCAGGTCGATGCAGGTCAGGCCGGAGGGGTCGGCGGGAAAGCCGACCAGGACCGAGGGACGGTCCAGGGTGCGCAGCAACGGCAGCCTCGGGTCGTGGAGTTGCACGTCCATCACGATCAGCGCGTCCACCAGGGCCGAGTCCGCCACCCGCCGCAGGCCCTCGTCGCCCTCCTCCTGGGTCAGCAGCAGGACGTCGTGGTCGTGGGCGCGGGCCGTCGTGACCGCCGAGACCGCGAACCGCATGACCACCGGCACATGGATCCCGGCCCGTAAGGGCACCACCATCGCGAGCACGTTCGACTTGCTGCTGGCCAGGGCGCGGGCACCCGCGTGCGGGCGGTACCCCAGCTCGCGGATGGACGCCTCGACCCGCGCCCGGGTCTCCGCCGAGATCGGGCGCTTGCCGCTCAGCGCGTACGAGACGGTGCTCGGGGAGACACCCGCGTGCCGGGCCACGTCCGTGATCTTCACCGTCACAGCGCCCTCGTTCCCGGGGGAGCGGACTCCCCGTCCAGGTCCATCGTCAGGAACCCCGTGCCCGCCTCGGCCCGGACCTCGCGCCCGTGCGCCGCCAGCCCCCAGGGCGCCCTCGGGTCGGCGCAGGACGCCCGCAGCACGTCGCCCTCCCGGACGACGGTGAACGTCACCCCGCCCACCGGGACCGTCACCTGGGCGCCGTGCGCGAGGCCGTACGCGTGCAGGGTCACCCCGTCGGCGTGGTCGTAGTCCGGGCGGTCCGCCGTCGCGCAGACCGGGACGACCGCGCCCGGCCGGACCAGGAGGGGAACGCTTCTGAAGTCGTGCCGTTCGCGGACCCAGCGGGGGCCGGTGACCGTGCCGCCCTCCGGGAAACGGGTCCAGGTGCCCTCGGGGACGTAGTACGTGACATCGCCCTCGTCACTGAAGACGGGCGCCACGAGGAGATCGGGGCCGAGCATGTACTGGCGTTCCAGATGCGCGCAGCCCGGGTCGTCCGGGAACTCCAGCACCATCGCCCGCATCAGCGGCACCCCCTCGGTGTGGGCGGTGCGCGCGGCCTCGTAGAGGTAGGGCATGAGGCTGAGCTTGAGGTGGGTGAACCGCCGGAGCACGTCGACCGATTCGTCGTCGAAGAGCCAGGGGACCCGGTACGACGACGAGCCGTGCAGCCGGCTGTGGGAGGAGAGCAGGCCGAAGGCGATCCAGCGTTTGAACAGGGCGGGGGAGGGGGTGCCCTCGAAGCCGCCGATGTCGTGGCTCCAGTAGCCGAAGCCCGACAGGCCGAGCGACAGGCCGCCGCGCAGGGACTCGGCCATCGACTCGTAGGTGGACTCGCAGTCGCCGCCCCAGTGGACGGGGAAGCGCTGGCCGCCGACCGTCGCCGAGCGGGCGAAGAGGACCGCCTCGCCCTCGCCCCGGTGTTTGCGCAGGACGTCGAAGACGGTGCGGTTGTAGAGGTAGGTGTAGTAGTTGTGCATCCGCTCCGGGTCCGTGCCGTCGGACCAGGTCACGTCCAGGGGCACCCGCTCGCCGAAGTCGGTCTTGAAGCAGTCGACGCCCTGGGCGAGCAGCGCCTCCAGCTTCGAGGCGTACCACTCGCGGGCCGCCGGGCTGGTGAAGTCCACCAGCGCCATGCCGGGTTGCCACAGGTCCCACTGCCAGACGCTGCCGTCCGGGCGGCGCAGAAGATGGCCGAGGGCCTTGCCCTCCGCGAAGAGCGGGGAGCGCTGGGCGATGTACGGGTTGATCCAGACGCTGATCCTGAGGCCCCGGCGTTTCAGACGGGCCAGCATGCCCTCCGGGTCGGGGAAGACCCGGGGGTCCCACTCGAAGTCGCACCACTGGAACTCGCGCATCCAGAAGCAGTCGAAGTGGAAGACGGACAGCGGCAGCCGGCGCTCCCGCATCCCCTCGATGAAGGAGGTCACCGTCTCCTCGTCGTAGGAGGTGGTGAAGGACGTCGACAGCCACAGGCCGAACGACCAGGCGGGCGGGAGGGCCGGGCGGCCGGTGAGGGCCGTGTACTTGCGGAGGATGTCCTTCGGGGTGGGGCCGTAGATGACGTAGTACGTGAGCTGCTGGGTCTCCGCGCTGAACTGGACCCGCGACACCACCTCTGAGGCGACCTCGAAGGAAACCTTGCCGGGATGGTCGACGAAGACGCCGTAGCCCGCGTCGGTGAGATAGAACGGCACGTTCTTGTACGCCTGTTCGGTGGCCGTGCCGCCGTCGGCGTTCCAGATGTCCACGACCTGGCCGTTCTTCACCAGCGGGCCGAAGCGTTCACCGAGGCCGTACACCGAGGTGCCGACGCCCAGGTTGAGTTGTTCGCGCAGGTAGTGGGCGCCGGACGCCTCGCGCATGATGCCCATCGACTTGGGGCCGCTGGAGGTGAGCGTGCGGCCGTGGGCGAGGAAGTCGACCTGCCAGGGGCCGCCGCGCGAGATCCGGACCGACAGCTCTCCGGCGGTGAGGGTGGCGTGCTCGTCGTCGTAGGAGGTGTGCGGGGTGAACTCCTCGGTGGTCAGCTCGAATCGGGGGCCGCGTGGCTGTTCGCCCTCGAAGTGGGTGAACGTGACACCGATGACGTCGGGCATCGGGGCGTGGGCGCTGATCGTCACGACCGGTCCCTTCAGCAGGTCGCCGCGGTGGCGGACGGGCTGGGTCGGGGCGTGCACCTCCAGGGCGCCGCCGTCCGTGGCCGTGACGTCGAGGACCTCGGCCGGGTACGCGGCGGTGACGCCCTCGCGGAGCAGCCAGTAGCCGTCGGTGAACTTCATGTGGGGGCGATCTCCTTACGTCACGGCCTACTTCACGGCTCCCACGGCGATGCCGCGGGTGAGCGTGCGCTGGAAGAGGAGGAAGAACACGAGGGCGGGGAGCAGTCCGAGCAGGGCGGCCGCGTTGGTCATCGTGGCGTCCATGAGGCGCTGGCCCTGGAGGACGCCGAGGGCCACGGACACGGTCTGGTTGTCGTTGGAGATCAGCATGACCAGGGGGAGCAGGAACTCGTTCCAGGTCCAGATGAAGAAGAAGACCAGGAGTACGCCCAGGGTGGGACGGCTCACGGGGACGACGATCCGCCACAGCACCTGCCACTTGGTCGCGCCGTCGATCCGGGCCGCCTCGACGATCTCACGGGGGAACTGCGCGAGGACCGAGGAGAGCAGATAGGTGCCGAAGGCCGCCTGGATCACCGTGAAGACGATGATCACGCTGAGCCTCGTGTCGTAGAGGCCGGCCTCCTTGCTGAGGTAGTAGACGGGATAGACCAGCGCCTCCTGCGGGAGCACGTTCGCGAGGACGAAGAAGGCGAGGATCCAGGTCCGGCCCCTGATCCGGCCGATGCCGATCGCGTACGCGTTCAGGACGGAAAGGACCACGGCGAGCACCGCCACCGAGCCGCTGATCAGCACTGAGTTGACGAGCTTCTGGCCGAAGTCGACGCGTTCCCAGAAGTCCGTGACGCCGTCCGTGTAGAAACCCTCGGGGAGGCTGAGGGGTCCGTTCTGGGCGTACTCCGCCGGGGACTTGACCGCGTTGAGCGCGACGATCAGGAACGGCACGACCATGAACAGGGCCGCGACGCACAGGGCGATCAGCACCGGGTAGCGGCGCAGGGCGGTGGTCATCGGTCGGTCCTCTCCTGGAGCCTCAGGCCGGCCAGGGCCAGGGCGAGGACGAGCACGGTCAGCACGGTGGAGAGCGCCGCGCCGTAGCCGACCTGGGTCTTCTCGAAGAACGTGGTGAAGGAGAAGTAGGACGGCACGTCCGTGGCGCCGCCGGGGCCGCCCTTGGTCAGGACGTACACCGCGCCGAACACCTTGAGCGCGGCGATCGTGCACCAGAGGAGGACGACGTGGATCTCGGGGCGGATCTGCGGCAGCGTGATGTGCAGGAAGCGGCGCCACCAGCCGGCGCCGTCCAGTTCGGCCGCCTCGTAGAGCGCCGGGTCGACGCGTTGCAGGCCCGCCATGAAGACCACCAGCGGGAAACCGAGCTGTACCCACACCATCACGGCCATGACGGTGTAGAGGGCGAGGTCCGGGTCGCCGAGCCAGTCCTGCTGCCAGCCACCGAGCCCTACCGCCTTCAGCAGCTCGTTCAGGGAGCCGTTCTCCGGGGCGAGGATCCAGCTCCAGACGATGCCGGCGACCGCGATCGGCAGGACCTGGGGAAGGTAGAAGCAGGCGCGCAGCACGGCGGTGACCCGGCCGCCGAAGTGCTTGCCGACGAAGTCGAACAGGGCGGCGGCCAGCACCAGCCCGAGCGCGGTCGGCACGGCGGCCATCGCGATCACCATGAACAGGCTGTGCCGGAACGACGCCCAGAAGTCCTCGTCGCCCGCGAGCTCCCGGTAGTTGGCGAGGCCGGACCACTCGGGGCTGCCCACCCCCTGCCAGTCGGTGAAGCTGACCCCCGTGTTCATCAGGAACGGCACGACGACCACGGCGAAGAAGGCCAGGGCGCCGGGCAGGAGGAACAGGGCGTAGGAGTCACCGGGGCGGCGCGGGCGGTGGCGGCCGCGGTCGGCGCGGCGCTCCGCACCGGCCGCCGGCCCCCGTTCGACGGTCACCGTCATCGCTTCGGCGCGTCCTTCTCGTACGCCTCCCCGATCGCGTCCAGATAGGCGTCCGGGTCCGTGTCGCCGGTGATCAGTTTCTGGGTCTCCGCGACGAGGACGTCGTAGAAGCCGGGGACGGGCCAGTCGGGGTAGAAAGCCAGAGAGTCCTTCTCGGCGAGGGTGTTGAAGTCGGCGATCAGCTCCTTGGCCCGCGGGTCGGTGATGGCGGCCGGGTCGGCGGCCACCGGGACCCCGCCCTCGTCGCCCAGCAGGTTCTGGATCTTCTCCGACAGGGTGATGTCGATGAAGTCGTAGGCGAGTTCCTTGTTCTTCGCCCCCTCGGGGACGACCCAGAGGTTGCCGCCCGAGCCGAGCGTGAGGTCGGTGTCGGGCCACGGGAAGGTGCCCCAGTCGAACTTGTTCTCGGCCTTGAAGCGGCCGTACCACCAGCTCCCCGAGAACAGGATCGGCGCCTTGCCCTGGATGAACGAGACGCCCGCGTCCTCGGACTTCGTTCCCGTCGACTTCTCGCTGATGTACCCCTTCTCCACCCAGTCGGCGAAGGTCTCCGCCCCGTACGTCCACGCGGCGTCGTGGAAGTCGGCCTCGCCCTGGTACAGCTCGTAGGCGTTCACCCAGGCACGGTCCGCCTTGCTCAGCGCCAGCTGGTACAGGTACTGCTGCGCCATGTACTCGGCGCCCGCGTTGGCCAGCGGGGTGATGCCCGCCTTCACGAACTCGTCCATGGCGGCGGTGAGTTCGGCGAGGGTGGTGGGCTCGGCGATGCCGTGCTCGGCGAAGAGGTCCTTGTTGTAGAAGACCATCGTGTACTCGGCGTAGTTCGGCACGCCGTACCACTTGCCGGAGCCCATCACCCCGTCGGTGTCGTACTGGCTGGTGGTACGGATGCCCGCGCCGATCTTCTTGTCCCAGCCGCGCGCGGTGACCTCCGGGGTGAGGTCGGTCAGCAGGCCCTGCTCGGAGAGGAGCCCGGCCGTGGCGTTGCCCTTGTTGTACTCCATCAGATCGGGCGCGTCGGAGGAGTTGAGGACCATCGGGGCGGTCTTGCGGATCTGCTCGAAGCCCTTCTCCTCGAACTCCACCTCGACGCCCGGATGGGTCCGCTCGAACTCCTCGATCGCCGCGTTCCAGGCCACGCCCATCGCGCTGTCGGGGCCCTCGTAGTGCCAGAGGCGGAGCGTTTTTCCGTCCCCGCCACCGCCGCCGTCCGAACCGCCGCAGGAGGTCAGGAGCAGAGCCCCGCTCAGGGCCGCCGCCGCGACCGCCGTGATACGCCTTCGTGCCGTTGACATCCCGTGCCTCCAGGGGAGTCGGATGGATCGTCGAACGGTGTGGTCGAATCGCTTCGACGACCGGCGTCGAAGCGCTTCGACGGAAGGTAAGGGTGGGTTCGGAGTGCGTCAATGGGTGCGCGGGAATTCGGCCGGATCGCCGCGATCAGCAGGGCCAGGGCGGCCGCGGCCACCGGCACCGCGAAGCCGGTCGTGCCGGCGGCCGGGCCGGTCCCCGCCGCCGGGTCGTGTTCCACGACCCAGCCGCCCAGGGCCGAGCCGCCCGCTGTCCCGCCGAGCAGACCGGTGACGGCGAGGGTCATGCCCTCGTTCAGCCGGCCCCGCGGGGTGCGCTGCTGGACCAGCGCCATCGCGGTGACCATCGTCGGGGCGGTGGCCATGCCGGCGAGCAGGAGGGCCGGGGCGAGGAGGAGCAGCGACCCGGTGGCGGTCGCGGTCAGCCAGGGGAGTGCCATCAGGACGGCCATCGCGGCCAGGCACCGCCGGAAACGACGCTCCGCCGGGCCCGTCACCCGCAGCGCGCCGTAGGCCAGGCCCGCCCCGCAGGAGCCCGCCGCCTGGAGGCCGAGGATCACTCCCGCCGAGGAGGCGTGGCCCCGGGCGTCCGCGTAGGCGATGGTGACGACCTCCAGGGAGCCGAAGACCGCGCCGGTGGCGAGGAAGACGGCGAGGAGCGGGGGGATGCCGGGGGCGCGCAGGGGTGACCCCGCGTGCGTACGGCCGGTGGGGGGCGGCTCCGTGGCGCGCTGGGCGGTGAAGAGCAGGACGCCCGTCATGCAGAGCAGGCCGCCGATCAGGGTGCCGGCCTCGGGGAACAGCGTGGTGAAGAGGACGGCGGCGAGAACCGGGCCGACCATGAAGCAGAGTTCGTCCGCCGCCTGTTCGAAGGAGTTGGCGGTGTGCAGGGCGGCGGGGTCGTCCTTGAGCAGGTGCGCCCAGCGGGCGCGGGACATGCCGCCCGTGTTGGGGACCGTGGCGGTGGCCGCGTAGGAGGCGAACAGGGTCCAGGCCGGGGCGTTCCAGTGGACGCAGGCGATCAGGGAGAGGGTGCCGAGGAGGGCGACGGCGGTGGCGGGTACGGCGATCCTGGCCTGGCCGTGACGGTCCACGAGGCGGGCGGTCCAGGGGGCGACCAGGGCGGTGGCGGCGAGGCCGGTGGCGACGACGGCGCCGGCGAGGGCGTAGGAGCCGCGGGCACCGGCGATCATCAGGATCGCGCTCACGCTGAACATGCCCATGGGGAGGCGGGCGAGGAGGGCGGCTGCGGCGAAGCGGAGGGTGCCCGGGTGCCGGAAGAGGGCGCGGTAGGGGGTGAGGGCGCCTGAGGGGGTGGGGGTGCGTGTTTCGTCGGCGGGTGCGGGTGTGTGGGGCTTCTCGCGCAGTTCCCCGCGCCCCTTGCGGGGCGCTGTCCTTGGGCGGCGGCGAGAAGAGAAGTCGGCTGCCACGAGTGTGTCGGCGGTGACGGTGAGCAGGGGCATGCGGGGGTGGTCAGGGTCGTGTCTCGGCATGTGACTCACCGTCGCCCGTTCCTTGATCCACCGTCCAACACCTGCTCCGTCGTCATTCACGCACCCCGGTTGTAGATTCGGCGGATGTCCACTGCCCCGTACGCCGTCGATCCTCGGCTTCTCCGCGGGTTCCTCGCCGTCGCCGAGGAGCTGCACTTCACCCGGGCCGCCGCTCGGCTCTATGTCGCCCAGCAGGCCCTCAGCCGGGATGTGCGGCGGCTGGAGCGGGAGTTGGGGGTGGAGTTGTTCGTGCGGAGCACCCGGCAGGTGGCGCTGACCGAGGACGGGAAGCGGCTGGTGCCCCACGCGTGGCGGGTGCTGGAGGCGCAGGAGGAGCTGGTGGCCGCCTTCCGGCAGGCTCGGCCCCTGCTGGTGGACCTCAACTCGCCGGGGCTGGCCACCGGGGCGCGGGTGCTGCGGCGGGCCCGGGAACTCGCGCCGGAGCTGGAGCTGATGGCCCGCTACGAGAGCGGGCTGACGCATGCGGCGGCCGAGATCCTCGCGGGGCGGCTGGACGTGTCGTTCGGGAGGTTCGCGGGGCTCGAACCGGCGGTGCGGGCGCGGCTCGCGCAGCAGCCGGTGCGGTACGCGCCGATGACGGTGATCCTGCCCGAGGACCACCGGCTGGCCGCGCTGGACGCCGTACCGCTGGCGGAACTCGCGGGCGAGCGGGTGTACGCGGGGGCCGGGAACCCCCGTACGCGGGAGTGGACGGAGCTGGCGGAGCGGCTCTTCGCGGGACGGGGGATCGAGGTCGCGGCGCCCGCCCCGCTGGCCGTGGGGGAGGAGGAGTTCCGGCGGATCATGGCCAGGACCAGGTCACCCGTGCTGGCGGTGGTGGACTTCCCGCCCATGCCGGGCACGGTGGCACGGCCGCTCGTCGACCCCGTACCGCTGTCCCCGGTCTCGCTGGTGTGGCGGAAGGGGCTCACCCATCCGGGGCTCGACGCGCTGCGGCGGGCCGCCGCCGAATTGGCGCGGGCGGAAGTATGGCTGTCACATCCGGAGGACGGGTGGATTCCGCCCACAGATGCACTCATCATGATGACCTTCACCTGACGTCACACACATGCACATCTTTCCCGCCCATACATTCGTTGGCCCGGGTGCGTGTGAATGGGTGGGGCGCCCCGGATCGGGTGGGGGCCCGGTCCGGTACAGGAAGTGCGACAGCCCGGCATCGAACACGCACCTGGAACGATCCCGTGGGGGGAAGTGCGTGCACGTCGAGAACTGGCCCAACGGCATTCAGCCGAAGCGGACCGAGGGCGAGGGCCCGGGTCCGGGCCGTGGTGGGAGTGGCAGCGGCAGGGCCGACGAGGTGGTCTGGCCCGACGCCGCCGCCAGAACGGGAGCGGTCTCCCAGGTGGAGGCGGCGCCCTGGGAGCGGCCCGACCAGCCCGGGCGCAATCACGATCCGCACGAGGTGACCGTGCAACTCGACGGTGTCGGGCGTGAGGTGGAGGAGGGATCCGGCAAGCACGCCGGCAAGAGCGGGGACGCGGCGGGTGCCGGCCAGGACTCCGACGGGCCGGTCTTCGTCGACGAGTCGGGGCGCCGCCGGAACCTCTACCGGCGGCTCGGCATCGCCGTCGGCACCGCCTGCGCGGCGTACGCCGTGGTCATCGTCGGCACCCTGGTGTCGGGCAACTCCGACGCGCCCTGGCTGCCGGTGCCGATGCAGAAGGACGACAAGCCGGCCGGCAAGGTGGACACACCTCCGGTGCCGGTCGAGTCGGACGACCTGGCCGACACGGCCGACGGCTTCGTGCCGGACGCCGGTCCGGGCGGGGGCCGCGCGGGAGCGACGGTCTCGCCCGGCGGCAAGTCGCCGACCGGCGCGGCGGGCCGGGCGAAGCGGCCGGAGTCGTCCGCCGGGACCGAGCCCACGGCCGAGCCCAGCGCCGGAGTGGTGCCCCGGCCGAAGCCGAGCACCAGCGCCGAGGACCCCGAGCCGTCCGCCTCCGCGTCCGAGCCGCCGAAGGTCGACCCCAGCCCCTCGGAATCGCCCTCGCCCGCGCCCTCGGACACCACCGACCCCGGTCCCGCTCCGGGCGGCGGCACGGACACCGTCGCCGCCGGTCCGGCCTCCCCGGCGCCCGTCGAGCCGGCCCCGGCGACCTCGGAGAGCACGCAGGGCCCGCAGGAGCCGTCGGCGGGCCCGCAGGACCCGCAGAACCCGGAGACACCCGCCTGATGACCCGCTCCCAGCGCGGCGGCACGCCCTCGCGTGCCGCCAAGCGCCCCACCCGCTCATCGCCGTCCTCGAACACAGGTTCGGGCGACCCCGCCGGCATCTCCGGGAACGGCTCCGCGAAGCGTGCGCGCAAGAGCCCGAAGAAGCGTTCCGGGCGGCGGCTGCCGCTGCGCTATCTGCTGCCCTGTGTGCTGCTCCTCGCCCTGATGGCCATGCTCATGCTGCGCGGATACGTGCACAGCGAGATCCTCGCCGACCACCGGGTCCGGCCGCCCGTCTCCAACGACCGGGTGCCGAAGGACATACTGAAGGGCGGGCCCGTCATCGACACCCGCTCGGAACGCCGGCGCAGCCTGGACGTCCCCGACTACGAGCTGGTCCTGACGTTCGACGACGGGCCGGACCCCCGGTGGACCCCCAAGGTCCTCGACATGCTGAAGAAGCACGACGCCAAGGCCGTCTTCTTCATCACCGGCACCATGGCCTCCCGCTACCCCGACCTGGTCCAGCGCATGGTCGACGAGGGCCACGAGATCGGTCTGCACACCTTCAACCACCCGGACCTCACGCTCCAGACCAAGGACCGCATCGACTGGGAGCTCTCCCAGAACCAGCTGGCGCTCGCGGGCGCCGCCGGCATCCGCACCTCGCTGTTCCGGCCGCCGTACTCGTCGTTCTCCGAGCGCATGGACAACCGGACCTGGCCGGTGACCCGGTACATCGGCAGCCGCGGTTACATCACCGTCGTCAGCGACACCGACAGCCAGGACTGGCAGCGGCCGGGCGTCGCCGAGATCATCCGCAGGTCCACGCCCGAGCGCGGTGAGGGCGCGATCGTGCTGATGCACGACTCCGGCGGCGACCGCTCGCAGACCGTCGCCGCGCTGGACCGCTACATCCCGCAACTCCAGGTCAGGGGCTACAAGTTCGACACCCTCACCGGCGCCCTGAAGGCCCCCAGCGCGCACACCCCGGCCACCGGCCTCGGACTGGTGAAGGGCAAGGTCTGGGTCACCCTGGTACAGGTCTCCGAGAAGACCACGAGCATCCTCGTCGTCGCCCTCGCGGTCG
This sequence comes from Streptomyces caniscabiei, assembly GCF_014930365.1. Classification (GTDB taxonomy): domain Bacteria; phylum Actinomycetota; class Actinomycetes; order Streptomycetales; family Streptomycetaceae; genus Streptomyces; species Streptomyces caniscabiei. Next base: position 87,193 of record NZ_JABXWI010000014.1, read on the forward strand.
TCGGCGTCCTCGTCCTCGCCCGCTTCGGCCTGATGCTGATCCTGTCGATCGCGCACGCCCGCAAGGTCCGCCGCCGCACCTTCCGCTGGGGCCCGGACGGACCGGTCACGGAACCCGTCTCGGTGCTCGTGCCCGCGTACAACGAGGCCAAGTGCATCGAGAAGACGGTCCGTTCGCTGGTGGCGAGCGACCATCCCATCGAGGTGCTGGTCATCGACGACGGCTCCAGCGACGGCACGGCCGGCATCGTCGAGGAACTCGGCAAGGACCTGCCCGGCGTCCGCGTCGTACGGCAGCTCAACGCGGGCAAGCCCGCCGCCCTCAACCGGGGCATCGCCAACGCCCGGCACGAGATCATCGTCATGATGGACGGCGACACGGTCTTCGAGCCGGCCACCGTCCGCGAACTGGTCCAGCCCTTCGCCGACCCGCGCGTCGGCGCGGTCGCGGGCAACGCCAAGGTCGGCAACCGGGACACCCTCATCGGCGCCTGGCAGCACATCGAGTACGTGATGGGCTTCAACCTCGACCGCCGGATGTACGACGTCCTGCGCTGCATGCCGACGATCCCCGGCGCGGTCGGGGCGTTCCGCCGCACGGCCCTCGAACGCGTCGGCGGGATGAGCGAGGACACCCTCGCCGAGGACACCGACATCACCATGGCCATGCACCGCGACGGCTGGCACGTCGTCTACGCCGAGAACGCGCGCGCCTGGACCGAGGCCCCGGAATCCGTCCAGCAGCTCTGGTCCCAGCGCTACCGCTGGTCGTACGGCACCATGCAGGCGATCTGGAAGCACCGCGGCTCGCTCTTCGACCGGGGCCCATCCGGCCGCTTCGGCCGCGTGGGCCTGCCGCTGGTCTCGCTGTTCATGGTCGTGGCGCCGCTGCTCGCCCCGCTCATCGACGTGTTCCTGCTCTACGGGCTGATCTTCGGCCCCACCGAGAAGACGATCGGCGCCTGGCTGGGCGTCCTGGCCGTCCAGGTGGTCTGCGCCGCCCTGGCGTTCCACCTCGACAAGGAGCGCATGACCCATCTGATCTCCCTCCCGCTCCAGCAACTCCTCTACCGCCAGCTCATGTACGTCGTCCTGCTCCAGTCCTGGATCACGGCGCTGACCGGCGGCCGGCTGCGCTGGCAGAAACTGCGGCGGACGGGTGCCGTGGGGCTGCCCGGTGCCCCGGAGGGGGCCGTGCCCCAGCAGCAGACGGGTGAGCGGAGGCCGGTCGGATGAGCACCCTCGCCCACGGCTCCACGCCGCCCGACTCCACGCCGCCCGGCCCCGCCGCGCCGGGCGTGCCCCCGCAGGCCGGCGCCGGCCCGCAGGGACCGCCCGCCAAGGCCCCCGGCCGGGACCGCTACTTCGACCTCCTCCGGGCCCTCGCCCTCTTCCGTGTGGTGCTGTACCACCTCACCGGCTGGGCCTGGCTGCCGCTCCTCTTCCCCTCCATGGGCGTGATGTTCGCCCTCGCCGGCAACCTCATGGCGCGCTCGCTGAAGCGCCCGGCCCTGGGCGTGGTCCGGGGCCGGCTGCGCCGACTGCTGCCGCCGGTCTGGCTCCTGGGTGTCGTCGGCGTGGCGGCGATGGTGGCCCAGGGATGGGGGCCGGACGCCGACGGACACCCCGCCTGGTGGTGGTTCCACCTCACGTTCTGGATCCTCCCGATCAGCGACCCGCCGTACGCCGAGGGCCTGCCCGGACTCCACGGCATCGTCGGCGCCGACTGGGCCGGCGAACTCGCCGGACCGCTCTGGTACGTCCGTGCCTACATCTGGTACGTCGTCCTCTCCCCGCTGCTGCTCCGCGCGCTGCGGGCGGCGCCGGCGGTGACGGTCCTCGCGCCGATCGCGCTGGCCGGGATGTTCGAGCTGGGCCTGCTCGAACTGCCGGGCGAGCGGTTCGCGTCGGGGCTGACGGACTTCAGCACGTTCGGCGCCTGCTGGATCCTCGGCATGGCCCACCAGGAGGGCATCCTCGCGCGCCTCCCGCGCTACCTCGTCCCCTCCGTCGCCCCGGCGGTCGCCCTGACCGGCCTCTGGTACGCCCTGAACCACGACTTCGGCACCGGCAACGACCTGGACAGCATGCCGTTCGCCCAGTCGCTCTGGTCCGCCGGCACGGTGGCGCTGCTGCTGCACATCAGCCCGTCGTGGCAGGAGTGGCCGGACCGGCTGCGCCGCTGGGACGGGCTGATCGCCCTCCTCAACGCCCGTGCGGTGACGATCTACCTCTGGCACAACACCTGCATCCTGATCGCCGCGACCCAGTGGGACCGGCTGTGGAGCGTCGTGTTCCTCGAACAGAACATGCCGTGGCTGCTGGAGAGCGTCTGGCCCGTGCTCGTCGTGACCTGGCTGCTGATCGCCGGCTGTGTCGTCGCCTTCGGCTGGGCGGAGGATCTGGCGGCCCGGCGCAGGCCGCGGTGGTGGCCGTCCCGTCGTGTACTGACCCGGTAACCAACCGGGATACGCACTTGCGTACGACTGACCGGGTGTTGGATGTTGGGCTCGCTTGAGGCAGGTGTTCCTCGCACTTCTCGCCTCGTCGAAGCGACTCAAGGAGTGACACCCGCCGATGACCCAGCCTCCCGGCCAGCCGCCGTACGACGGTTACGGAGCCCAGCCGCCGCAGCAGCCGTACCCGGGGTCGTACCCGCCCCCGGGCCAGGTCCCCGGCCAGCCGCCGAACCCGTACGCGACGGCCCCGCAGCAGCCGTACGGGGCCGGCGGGCAGCAGCCGTACGGGGCGCCGGGTGCGCCGGGGATGCCGGGCGCGCCTGGTGCGCCGGGGGCGCCCAACTACGGACCCCAGTACGGGGGTTACCCGCCGCCCCCGCCCTCCGGTGGTAGCGGGGGCAAAGTCGCGCTGATCATCGTGGCCGTGGTGGCGGCCCTCGCGGTGATCGGCGGGGGAGTCTTCCTCCTCACCGCCGACGGGGACGACGACACCACGGCCAAGCCCGAGCAGACCGTCTCGGCCACGGAGACCGACTCCGCGACCCCGACGGAGGAGGCCACCGGGGACGACGCCGGCGAGGAGGCCACCGGAACGCCCGACGGCGGGCTGGACGACGGCGGTTCGAGCACCGCGCCCGCCGAGGGCGTCGAGGGTCAGTGGCAGGACGACGACGCCCGGACCCTGACCATCGGCGCCGAGCAGACCGGCGGTGACGGCAAGGGGCAGCACCCGCTGTCCTACATCGACATGGTCGGCGGCAAGGGCATCATGACCGGCGTCGGCGCCTACCGCGACGAGAACAACTTCCGTATGGCGCTGACCCCCATGGCCTCCAAGGACGTCAGCGACGAGGACGTCACCTTCGCCACGGTCCGCCGCTCCGGCGACGACGTGATCATCACCTGGGAGGCGGGCGGCACGGACCGGCTCAGCTACGTGGGCGAGTCGACGAGCTGACGCGCTGCGGTACGTCGGTGGGGGTGGCCCGGAGCCCGTGGCCCACCCCCATCGCTGTGTCCCGGGCAACCAAGTGGTGGGACGGTGGCGACTGAGGGGGGAGGCGGACCGCGCCGTCGGAGGAGGAGCGTCCACCATGAAGAGCGATGCCGGGCACCTCGACGCGTTCGCGGCCTGGATGGAGGGCCTGATGCGGGCGCGCGGCTACGACATCGACAGCCCGCGCGGTGGTGGGAAGACCCGGCTGGCCGCGGACGCGGGGGTGCACCGGGCGGCCGTCACCCGGCTGCTCCAGCGGCGCAGCATGCCCGATCTGGAGACGATGCGCGGCCTGTCCCGGGCGCTCGGCGTCCCGGTGCGGGACGTCCTGATCCGCTCGGGCAAGCTGACCGAGCAGGACCTGCCCCTGCCCCCGGCACCGGCCGGGACCGGCACCCCCACGCTCTCCCCCGAGCAGGCGGCTTCCGCCCTGGGCATCCCGGAACACCGCAGGACGGACTTCATCCAGCTCACCGAACGGCTCAGACAGCCCCCTGCTTCCTGACGTTCCCCGCTCCGACCCCTGGACCCTGGACACCGAGGCCGCACGGCAGCAGTCACGCCGTGCGGCCTTTCGCACGCCCGCGCCGGAACGACGTTCCGAGGTTGCGAACACTGTGCGCAATGCGTACGGTGTTCCATGTCGCCGCGCAGCACAGCGGCAGCCCCTCACCACGCTCCCGGAGGACACGCCATGTCTCAGCCCACCGCCCCCACCACCCCCGCCCCCTCCCTCGACCTCGCCCACTGGCAGCGCCGGCTCGACACCCTGCGCGCCGCCCACGACGTGCCCGGCGCGAGCCTCGCCTTCGTCGTCGGCGGCGAGGTGTACGAACTCGCGAGCGGTGTGCTGAGCCGCGCGACCGGCGTGGAGGCCACCCCCGACTCGGTCTTCCAGCTCGGCTCGATCGCGAAGGTCTACACCGCCGCCCTCGTCATGCAGCTGGTGGAGTCCGGCGAACTCGACCTGGACGTCCCGGTGGTGCGGGTGCTGCCGGAGTTCGCGACCGTCGACCCGGCCGCCACCGAGGTCATCACCCCCCGCATGCTGCTCTCCCACACCAGCGGCCTGACCTGCGACTTCCACATCGACACCGGGCGCGGCGACGACGCGATCGCCCGGTACGTCGAGGCCGCGAAGGGCGTGGCGATGGACTGCCCGCCGGGTACGGCGGTGTCGTACAGCGGCATCGGTTACGTCGTCCTCGGCCGGATCGTCGAGGTGCTGACCGGGCTGACCTGGGACCAGGCGCTCAAGGAGCGGGTGTTCGCGCCGCTCGGCCTGACGCACTCGATGACCCTGCCGGAGGAGGCGCTGCCGTTCCGCGCGGCGATGGGCCACCTCGCCGGGGAGGACGGGACACAGATCCCGGCCCCGGTCTGGGACCTGATGCCGCGCGCGGCCGGACCGGGCGCCCGGGTGCTCGCCACCGCCGGAGACGTCGTCCGGTACGCGAAGGCCCACCTCGACGGGGGCGCCGGCGTCCTGCGCCCCGAGACGGTGACGGCCATGCAGGCCCGCGAGACCGACGTCCCCGACAAGTGGACGGTCAGCGCCGACGGCTGGGGCCTCGGCTGGACGCTCTACGACTGGGACGGCGTCCCGGGCTACGGCCACGACGGCGCCGCGACCGGTCAGTACGCCTTCCTCCGCGTGGTGCCCACCGAGGGCGTCGCCGTCGCGCTGCTCACCAACGGCGGCTCCTCCCGCCTCCTCTACGCCGATCTGCTGCGCGAGCTGCTGGCGGAGCTGGCCGGGATCACGCTGCCGGCCCCGTTCGCCCCGCCCGCCGAGCCGCCCGCCGTCGACATCACGCCCTGGACCGGTACGTACAAGAGGGAGGGAGTCGTCATCACGATCAGCGAGAGGAACGGCACACCGCACCTCACGTACGCCTTCGTGGACGGCATGGTCGGCTACTCGCCGGACCTGGAGATGGAACTCGTGCCCCTGTCGGAGACGGTGTTCGCCGGGGCGGGCGGCGGTGCCTCGTTCGCGGAGGACTGGATGCCTGTGGTCTTCGCCACGCTGAGCGACGGCACCCGGTGCGCCTACATTGGCATGAGGGCCGCGCCGAAGGTGGCGTGACCACGGGTTATCCACCCGGCACCGTCCGGTATGACGCCCTGCTCACCGATTCCTCACCGGCCGGACCGCCCGCTCGTGAGAGCAAAGTTCCTTTCCGGTCACCCGGTGCCACAGCCAGGAAACGCGCCCTCCCTACCTTCGGGACTCATCACCCCTCATCACCGCATCGCGACACCGGAGCCCGGAGAACGTGGAGGCGTCATGACAGCCCCTAGCACTGCCCCCGCATCGAGCAGGGGAGGCCGCTGGATCGAACACTGGGACCCGGAGAACGAGGCCTTCTGGAACGAGACCGGCGAGAAGGTCGCCCGTCGCAACCTCCTCTTCTCCGTCCTCTCGGAGCACATCGGTTTCTCCATCTGGACCGTGTGGTCGGTGATGGTGCTCTTCATGGGCCCCGAGTACGGGCTCACCCCGGCCGACAAGTTCTTCCTCGTCTCGATGGCCACGCTGGTCGGCGCCGTCGTCCGCATCCCGTACACCTTCGCGGTGGCGATCTTCGGCGGACGCAACTGGACGGTCGTCTCCGCGAGCCTGCTGCTGATCCCCACCGTCGCGGCCTTCGTCGTGATGGAGCCGGGGACCTCGTTCAACACGTTCCTGATCTGCGCGATGCTCGCCGGTATCGGCGGCGGCAACTTCGCCTCCTCCATGACGAACATCAACGCCTTCTTCCCGCTCAGGAAGAAGGGCTGGGCGCTCGGCCTCAACGCGGGCGGCGGCAACATCGGTGTCCCGGTCGTGCAGCTCATCGGTCTTGCCGTGATCGGCGCCTCCGGCGGCCCCCGCGTCCTGCTCGGGATCTACATCCCCTTCATCGTCCTCGCCGCGGTCCTCGCCGCCGTCTACATGGACAACATCGCGTCCGTGAAGAACGACACCGGTGCCGCGAAGGACGCCGTGAAGGAGGGCCACACCTGGATCATGTCCTTCCTCTACATCGGCACCTTCGGGTCCTTCATCGGCTACAGCTTCGCCTTCGGCCTCGTCCTGCAGACCCAGTTCGGCCGTACGCCCCTGGAGTCCGCGTACGTCACCTTCATCGGCCCGCTGCTCGGCTCGCTGATCCGGCCGGTGGGCGGCGCGCTCGCCGACAAGTACGGCGGCGCCAAGATCACCCTGTGGAACTACGTCGGCATGGCCGCCGCCACCGGGATCATCGTCATCGCCTCCATGCAGAAGTCGCTGCCGCTCTTCACCACCGCGTTCATCGTGCTCTTCGTCCTCAGCGGCCTCGGCAACGGCTCCACCTTCAAGATGATCCCGGGCATCTTCCAGGCCAAGGCGCTCGCCAAGGGCCTGGAGGGCGAGGAGGCCGCGGCCTACGGGCGCCGTCTCTCCGGTGCCTCCATGGGCATCATCGGCGCGGTGGGCGCCCTCGGCGGCCTCGGCATCAACCTGGCCTTCCGGCAGTCCTTCCTCTCCGTGGGCTCCGGCACCGGCGCCTTCGTCGCCTTCCTCGCCTTCTACGGGCTCTGCTTCGCGGTGACCTGGGCCGTATACCTTCGTCGAACGACCTCGAACGCCACTGCGACGACCGCCACGACGGAGTCGAAGCCGCAGCTCAGCTACGCCGAGGTGTGACATCGCCCATGCCGTGACACGTGTGACGTAACACCAGCGACATCAAGCCGAACCGAGCCTGTCACGCACCGTTGACAGGCTCGTTCGGCATGTGGGCGCGCCAATCGGTGCACCCGCACGCACAGCGCTTCGACTGAGTGCAACGACTCGACTGCGGGACGAGAGCCATGTACGACGAACAGCAGCGACCCGAGCGATCAGATCGAGCCGATCGACCAGACAGGACGGTTCTGATGGATCGGATGGACCGGACGGACCGGACTGAAGGCACGGACAGGGCGGCGCGGACCGAACACGGGCCGCTCGCCGGTTTCACCGTGGGCGTCACCGCCGCCCGCCGGGCCGACGAACTCGGGGCGCTGCTCCAGCGCCGCGGAGCCGCGGTCCTGCACGCCCCCGCCCTGCGCATCGTGCCGCTCTCCGACGACAGCGAACTCCTCGCCGCGACCAAGGACCTGCTCGACCAGGCACCCGACATCGTGGTGGCCACGACGGCCATCGGCTTCCGCGGCTGGATCGAGGCGGCGGACGGCTGGGGCCTGGGCGAGGCCCTGATCGACCGGCTGCGGGGCGTCGAGGTCCTGGCGCGCGGACCGAAGGTGAAGGGCGCGATCCGCGCCGCCGGTCTCACGGAGGAGTGGTCCCCCTCCTCCGAATCCATGGCCGAGGTGCTCGACCGGCTGCTGGAGCACGGAGTCGAGGGCCGCCGGGTCGCCGTCCAGCTGCACGGCGAACCGCTCCCCGGTTTCGTGGAGTCCCTGCGCGCCGGGGGAGCGGAGGTGGTCGGCGTCCCCGTCTACCGCTGGATGCCCCCCGAGGACATCGCCCCCATGGACCGCCTCCTCGACGTGACGGTCGCCCGCGGCGTCGACGCCCTCACCTTCACCAGCGCCCCCGCGGCGGCGTCCCTGCTCTCCCGCGCCGAAGACCGGGGCCTGCTCCCGGAGTTGCTCAACGCGCTGAACCACGACGTCGTCCCCGCCTGTGTGGGCCCGGTGACCGCCCTGCCGCTCCAGGCCCACGGAGTGGACACGGTCCAGCCCGAACGCTTCCGCCTCGGCCCGCTCGTCCAGCTCCTCTGCAAGGAACTCCCCGGCCGTGCCCGCACGCTGCCCATCGCCGGCCACCATGTGGAGATCCGCGGCCACGCGGTCCTCGTCGACGGCGCCCTGCGCCCCGTCCCGCCGGCCGGCATGTCCCTGCTCCGGGCGCTCTGCCGCCGGCCCGGCTGGGTCGTCCCCCGCTCCGACCTCCTCCGCGCCCTCCCCGGCGCCGGCCGCGACGAACACGCCGTGGAGACGGCGATGGCCCGCCTCCGCACGGCCCTGGGCACGCCGAAACTGATCCAGACGGTGGTCAAGCGCGGCTACCGCCTGGCCCTGGACCCGGCGGCGGACGCGAAATATGACGCGTAGGGGTTCGAGCCGCGGACTCGACTGCGGGTCCGGTGGGGGCTGGTCGCGCAGTTCCCCGCGCCCCTGAAAGGCCTCCGGCCTTACGGGCCGAAGAGCATGGGGCGCAGCCCCTGCTCTTCAGGGGCGCGGGGAACTGCGCGAGAAGCCCCACCGGACGGACGCTTGGGGGTCAAAGGGGCGCAGCCCCTGGTGGGGGCACCTCCCGCTCGAGCGAAGCCGAGAGTGGGGGAGGGACGGGTAGGGGCGGCGGGGGCGATCAAACCCCACCGCGCACCGGAGGTTCCCCCACCACGTGCGCCCAGGCACTGTAAGGGGTAGGTACCCCCTCAAGCGCACCCCTGCCGGTCGGCAACCCAAGGGCGGTGACAGGCACATGGCACACCCCCAACCCCCTCGCTTCGACTGCGGCCACCTCTGCCTGGACTTCCTCACCACCACCCACCCCGAGGAACAACTCCACACCCCGGCCGCCCTGCGCACCTGGATCACCGCCGCCCACCTGGTCCCCGAGGCCACCCCCCTCGACCACATCACCCCCCACTGGCTGCTCGGCTTCAGAGAACTTCGCGGTCACATCGCCCGTCTGGTCCGCCCCACCCCCGACCGCGCCCCGGACCCCCGCGCCGTCGACCTCTCCCTGGCGAGGGTCAACGACCTGGCCCGCGCGGCGACTCCGGCCCCGCGCGCCGTCCGCTCCACCGACGGCACCCTCGTCCGCGCACTGGACCGCGCCCCCGACCGCGCCGCCCTGCTCGCCCTGATCGCACGCGACACCGTGGAGCTGCTCACCGACCCGGACGCCTGCGCGAGCCTGCGCCAGTGCGCCGGCGACAACTGCCCCGTCGTGTACGTCGACACCTCCCGCGGCCGGCGCCGCCGCTGGTGCTCCAGCGAGATCTGCGGGAACCGGGAACGGGTGGCCCGCCACCGCCGCCGGGCCGACCTGGCCCGCGCCCGCGCGTAGTTGGCACCGAAATGCCCACCCGCCCTACCCAGCCGGGAAGTTGGGCAAACCCCGGCCAGCCGTAAAGAAGCAGCAGTGCTGTTTTTCACATCGCGGCGCGGGTGTCTTCACAATTCCCGCCCGTGCGTGCCGGTTTAAGCGCGGATATGGATGCACTTGTCCCTCACCAGCCTCATCTTTCCCGCGTTTAATCGAGAAAGTTGTGGCTCAACTCTGAACACACAACTGGTTACCTACGTATCCCGATGTGAGCGACCGACTGGGGGAACCCCCGGACACCGGAGGTAGCCGTGCGCAAGGATTCCGCTGTGGCCGATGAACGCCCGCACAGGGCACGACATCGCGCATCGCAGCCCTCAGAGCCTGACGAGGAGCTGATGCGCGCGCTGTACCGCGAGCACGCTGGACCCTTGCTCGCGTACGTGCTGCGTCTGGTCGCGGGCGACCGCCAGCGTGCCGAGGACGTTGTGCAGGAAACTCTCATCAGGGCCTGGAAGAACGCCGGTCAGCTCAATCGAGCGACCGGATCGGTACGCCCCTGGCTGGTGACGGTCGCACGTCGCATCGTCATCGACGGCCACCGCAGCCGGCAGGCCCGGCCGCAGGAGGTCGACCCGTCGCCGCTGGAGGTCATCCCCGCGGAGGACGAGATCGACAAGGCGTTGTGGCTGATGACACTGTCGGACGCGCTGGACGACCTGACCCCTGCCCACAGGGAGGTCCTGGTCGAGACCTATTTCAAAGGGCGTACGGTCAATGAGGCGGCCGAGACGCTTGGCATCCCCAGTGGCACCGTCCGCTCCCGGGTGTTCTACGCCCTGCGGTCGATGAAGCTGGCTCTAGAGGAGCGCGGGGTGACGGCATGAGCAACATCTACGGGGGGTATGGACCGGGAATGCCCGGATCTGTGCAAGGAGCCCAAGGTTCCGGCGACAACATCCACGAGACCGTCGGCGCGTACGCCCTCGGGATACTGGACGACGCCGAGGCCACACAGTTCGAGATGCATCTCGCCACGTGCGAGTGGTGCGGACAACAGCTCGACGAGCTGGCCGGCATGGAACCGATGCTGGCCGCGCTCGCCGACCTGCCCGCCGCCCAGGGCACGCCGGCGATCGGCGAGTCCCTGTCGGCGAAACCGTCCACCGGACTCGCGGACCGACTGGTCGGCGAGGTCGTCCAGCACCGCGCGAAGAAGAGCCGACGGAACTTCTTCATGCTGGCGGCCGGTGTCGCCCTGATCGTCGGCGGCCCGACGGCGGTGTTCGCGACGACGGGCGGCGGGGACGAGGCGCCGAAGAACGCCAACGTGCTCAGTGCGGCGCAGGAATCCTTCTCGCACATGAAGGCGAAGGACAAGGTCTCCTCCACCGACGCGTCCACCCAGGTCAGCGCCACGGTCGGCATGGAGTCCAAGGCCTGGGGCACGCACGCGGTCCTGGAGCTGAAGAACGTCAAGGGTCCGGAGAAGTGCTCGTTGATCGCCGTCGGCAAGAACGGCGAGCGGGAGACGGTCACCTCCTGGTCCGTCCCGGAGTGGGGCTACGGCATCAAGAACGCCAAGACCGAGCAGGCGAGGAACCCGCTCTACGTCCACGGCGGCGCCGCCTTCACCCCCGACGAGATCGACCACTTCGAGGTCCTGACCTTCAGCGGCAAGAAGCTCGTCTCGGTCAAGGCGTAGCCCGTCGAGGCGAAACGCCACTCCTCGCGGCAAGCAGCGGACGGACCCCGGTCGGGCGCATAGCCTGACGGGGTCCTTTTCGCGTACGGTGGACGGCTGCCCAGCACGTCAGAAGGGGGCCCGGGTGGCCGTCCAGCAGGAAACGCTCGACTCCGCTCACGACTCGGTGCGTGAGAAGGAGATCGGCGTAGAACAGGCACATCTGGACCGGGTCTACCGGCGCCTCGAGGAGAAGATCCACGAGGCCGAGTTCCTGATGAACGACGCGGCCAAGCGTGGTCAGGTGGGCACGCCCGGCGCGCTCGCCGAGCGGGACGCCCAGGTCTTCCGGGCCGGCGTCCATCTGAACCGCCTGAACAACGAGTTCGAGGACTTCCTCTTCGGCCGGATCGACCTGTTGCTCGGCAAGGACGGCAAGAAGGGCCCGGACGGCGCCTACACCGCCGTCGAACCGGCCGAGGGCGCGGTCCGCCCCGACCGGACCGCCGACATCGCCGAGACGCTCCACATCGGCCGTATCGGCGTCCTGGACTCCGAGTACGCGCCGCTGGTCATCGACTGGCGGGCCCCGGCGGCCGCCCCCTTCTACCGCTCCACCCCGGTCGACCCCGGCCGCGTCGTCCGCCGCCGGGTCATCCGCTCCAAGGGCCGCAAGGTGCTCGGTGTCGAGGACGACCTGATGCGCCCCGAGCTGAAGGCCACCCTCGACGGCCAGAAGCTGCCCGTCATCGGCGACGGCGCCCTCATGGCCGCCCTCGGCCAGGCCCGCAGTCACACCATGCGCGACATCGTCGCCTCCATCCAGGCCGAACAGGACCTGGTGATCCGGGCCCCCGCCGCCTCCGTGACGTACGTCGAGGGCGGCCCCGGCACCGGCAAGACGGCCGTCGCCCTGCACCGCGCCGCCTACCTCCTCTACCAGGACCGGCGCCGGTACGCGGGCGGCATCCTGATCGTCTCCCCGACCCCGCTGCTGGTCGCCTACACCGAGGGCGTCCTGCCCTCCCTGGGCGAGGAGGGCCAGGTCGCCATCCGCGCCATCGGCTCCCTGGTCGACGGCGCCGAGGCCACCCTGTACGACTCCCCGGCCGTGGCCCGCGCCAAGGGCTCGTACCGCATGCTCAAGGTGCTGCGGAAGGCCGCCCGGGGCGTCCTGGAGTCGAGCGAGGCACCCACCCGCCTGCGCGTCGTCGCCTTCGGCCGGCGCCTCGAACTGGAGGCCCCCGACCTGGAGCGCGTCCGCCGCAACGCGCTCGGCGGCACGGCCCCCGTCAACCTGCTGCGCCCCCGCGCGCGCAAGCTGCTGCTGGACGCCCTCTGGGACAGATCGGGCGCGGCCGGCCGCCACACGGACCCGGAGCTGGCCGCCGAGCTGCGCTCCTCCTTCGACGAGGACATCACGAGCGAGGACGAGTTCATCGCCTTCCTCGACGCCTGGTGGCCCGAGCTGACCCCGCGCGGCGTGCTCACCGCCATGGCCGACGAGCGCCGCCTCGGCCGGTGGGCCCGCCGCATCCTCAACCCGGGCGAGGTCCGCCGGGTCGCCCGCTCCCTCAAGCGGGACGGCCTCTCGGTCCACGACATCGCCGTGCTCGACGAACTCCAGGCGATCCTCGGCCTCCCGGCCCGCCCCAGGAAGAAGCGCGAGCTCGACCCGCTGGACCAGCTCTCGGGCCTGGAGGAGCTGATGCCCGTACGCGAGGAGACCCAGCGGGAGCGGGCCGAGCGGCTGGCCCAGGAGCGCACCGAGTACGCGCACGTCATCGTCGACGAGGCACAGGACCTGACGCCGATGCAGTGGCGCATGGTGGGCCGCCGCGGCCGCCACGCCACCTGGACGGTCGTGGGCGACCCGGCCCAGTCCTCCTGGTCCGACCCCGACGAGGCGGCCGAGGCCCGCGACGAGGCCCTGGGCACCCGCCCGCGCCGCCGCTTCACGCTCACCGTCAACTACCGCAACCCGGCCGAGATCGCCGAACTGGCGGCGAAGGTGCTGGCGCTGGCCATGCCGGGCTCCGAGTCCCCCTCGGCGGTCCGCTCCACCGGCGTCCAGCCGCGCTTCGTCACGGCCGCCCGCGACACCCTCGCCCGCACGGCCCGCGCGGAGGCGGCGCGCCTGCTGGACCTCGTCGACGGCACGGTGGGCGTGGTGGTCGCCATGAACCGCCGCGAGGAGGCCGCCCGCTGGCTGGCCGGCCTCGGCGACCGAGTCGTCGCCCTCGGCAGCCTGGAGGCCAAGGGCCTGGAGTACGACGCGACGGTGGTCGTCTCCCCGGCGGAGATCGCGGACGAGTCCCCGGCGGGGCTGCGTGTGTTGTACGTCGCACTGACCCGGGCGACCCAGCAACTGACGGTCGTCTCCGCGGACCGCGACGACCCGGACGCGAACGGAGTCCCCGACCTGCTGCGCGACTGAGACGAGAGGCAGGGGGCGCGGCCCCTGCTTCTCAGGGGCGCGGGGAACTGCGCGAGCAACCACGAACCACCCGCACCCGCCGACGCACCGGCAACTCCCCGAACTCCGGGGCGCCTGTTAGCCTTGGTGGTGGCACCGGCTCGATCCAAGCCCCCGGGCCCAACCTTCGTCGCTACGAGCGACCACTTGCCGCGAGGCGAGCATGGCGGGTCGGTGCCACTGAACGTACGAAGAGGTCCACGTCGAATGTGACGTGGACCTCTTCTCGTTGAGAACAAAACGTTCTCAACCCCGGACGGCTAACGCCTACTCGGCGGTAGGTGCGACGATCGGACGGCAAAACGCAGCAAACGCAGTAGCAGAAGTACGCGAAAGCAGAGGAAGTCGGCCATGGCAACGGCGCCCAGCGTCTCCTACTCGATGACGGTCCGGCTGGAGGTGCCCGCGAGCGGAACCGCGGTCTCCCAGCTCACCGGAGCCGTCGAGTCCCACGGAGGCTCGGTGACCGGCCTCGACGTGACCGCCTCCGGCCACGAGAAGCTCCGCATCGACGTCACCATCGCCGCCACCTCCACCGCGCACGCCGACGAGATCGTCGAGCAGCTGCGGCACATCGAGGGCGTGACGCTCGGCAAGGTCTCCGACCGTACGTTCCTGATGCACCTCGGCGGCAAGATCGAGATGGCGTCGAAGCACCCCATCCGCAACCGTGACGACCTCTCGATGATCTACACCCCCGGTGTGGCCCGCGTCTGCATGGCGATCGCCGAGAACCCCGAGGACGCCCGCCGCCTCACCATCAAGCGCAACTCCGTTGCGGTCGTGACGGATGGCTCCGCCGTGCTGGGCCTCGGCAACATCGGCCCCAAGGCCGCGCTGCCCGTCATGGAGGGCAAGGCGGCCCTCTTCAAGCGGTTCGCCGGCATCGACGCCTGGCCGCTCTGCCTGGACACCCAGGACACCGACGCGATCGTCGAGATCGTCAAGGCCATCGCCCCCGGCTTCGCGGGCATCAACCTGGAGGACATCTCCGCGCCCCGCTGCTTCGAGATCGAGGCCCGGCTGCGCGAGGCCCTCGACATCCCCGTCTTCCACGACGACCAGCACGGCACCGCGATCGTCGTCCTCGCCGCCCTCACCAACGCACTTCGTGTCGCGGGCAAGGCGATCGGGGACATCCGCGTCGTCATGTCGGGCGCCGGCGCGGCCGGTACGGCCATCCTCAAGCTGCTGATCGCCGCCGGTGTGAAGAACGCCGTCGTCGCCGACATCCACGGTGTCGTGCACTGCGACCGCGCCGACCTGGTCGACGCCGCCGCCGACTCGCCGCTGCGCTGGATCGCCGACAACACCAACCCCGAGGGCCTCACGGGCACCCTCAAGGAGGCCGTGCGCGGCGCCGACGTCTTCATCGGCGTCTCCGCCCCGAACGTCCTCGACGGCGACGACGTGGCCGCCATGGCCGACGACGCCATCGTGTTCGCGCTCGCGAACCCCGACCCCGAGGTCGACCCCGCGGTCGCCCGCCAGACGGCCGCCGTCGTGGCCACCGGCCGCTCCGACTTCCCCAACCAGATCAACAACGTGCTGGTCTTCCCGGGTGTCTTCCGCGGTCTCCTCGACGCCCAGTCCCGGACCGTCAACACGGAGATGATGCTCGCCGCCGCGACCGCCCTCGCGGACGTCGTCACCGAGGACGAGCTGAACCCGAACTACATCATCCCGAGCGTCTTCAACGACAAGGTCGCGGGCGCGGTCGCCGGGGCGGTCCGCGAGGCCGCGAAGGCGGCGGCCTCGGCCTGAACCCCCGCTGTGACGGTGGCCACGGCCCCGCGCCCTCGGCGCGTCGCGGGGCCGGAGGGCTTGCGCCGCCCTTTAGTGTGGCGGCCAAGCTCAGGCCTGCCATGACTCCCATGGGCGTGCATGTGACTCCCAAGGGTGTTCGTGTGACTCCCCAGGGGTGCCGGATTGGCTTTCCCGCCGCAGGTGAGTGCAGGATGCGTTTCTGGGCGCGAGGGTCTGACGACGGACCCGGGTCCGCCTCAACGGCAAGAAGAACACGGGAGTAACAACATGAACCGCAGTGAGCTGGTGGCCGCGCTGGCCGACCGCGCCGAGGTGACCCGCAAGGACGCCGACGCCGTGCTGGCCGCGTTCGCCGAGGTCGTCGGCGACATCGTCGCCAAGGGCGACGAGAAGGTCACCATCCCCGGCTTCCTGACCTTCGAGCGCACCCACCGTGCCGCTCGCACCGCTCGCAACCCGCAGACCGGCGACCCGATCCAGATCCCCGCCGGCTACAGCGTGAAGGTCTCCGCGGGCAGCAAGCTCAAGGAAGCGGCGAAGGGCAAGTAACCTTGCCGTCCGTCCTTCCGGGGATGGTGTGGCGCGCGTAGAACGCCTGATGGGGGCGGCCCTGGTCTACCAGGTGCCGCCCCCATCGTCGTGCGTACACGGCTGCGGGTCCGTCGTGGCTGGTCGCGCAGTTCCCCGCGCCCCTTACGGGGCGCGGTCCGCCGCTGTCAGCCCAGTGCCTTGCCCGGCAGTTCGACCTTCGCGCCGAGTTCCATGAGCTTCTCCATGAAGTTCTCGTAACCGCGGTTGATCAGCTCGATGCCGTGGACCCGGGACGTGCCCTGGGCCGCCAGCGCCGCGATGAGGTACGAGAAGCCGCCGCGCAGGTCGGGGATGACCAGGTCGGCGCCCTGCAGCCGGGTGGGGCCGGAGACGACCGCCGAGTGCAGGAAGTTGCGCTGGCCGAAGCGGCAGTCGGAGCCGCCGAGGCACTCGCGGTAGAGCTGGATGTGCGCACCCATCTGGTTCAACGCGGAGGTGAACCCGAGCCGGGACTCGTAGACCGTCTCGTGGACGATGGAGAGGCCGGTGGCCTGCGTCAGCGCGACGACCAGGGGCTGCTGCCAGTCGGTCTGGAAGCCCGGGTGGACGTCCGTCTCCAGCGCGATCGACTTCAGCTGGCCGCCCGGGTGCCAGAAGCGGATGCCCTCGTCGTCGATCTCGAAGGCACCGCCCACCTTCCGGTAGGTGTTCAGGAACGTCATCATCGAGCGCTGCTGGGCGCCGCGGACGTAGATGTCGCCCTCGGTCGCCAGCGCGGCGGACGCCCAGGAGGCGGCCTCCAGGCGGTCGGGGAGCGCCTTGTGGTTGTAGCCGCCGAGCGAGTCCACACCGGTGATGCGGATCGTGCGGTCGGTGTCCATCGCGATGATGGCGCCCATCTTCTGCAGGACGCAGATCAGGTCCTCGATCTCCGGCTCGATCGCCGCGTTCGCGAGTTCCGTCACGCCCTCCGCGAGGACGGCCGTCAGCAGCACCTGCTCCGTGGCGCCCACGGACGGGTACGGCAGCTGGATCTTCGTGCCCCGCAGCCGCCGCGGCGCCTCCAGGTACTGGCCGTCCTCCCGCTTCTCGATCTTCGCGCCGAACTGCCGCAGCACCTCGAAGTGGAAGTCGATCGGCCGGCCGCCGATGTCGCAGCCGCCGAGGCCGGGGATGAAGGCGTGGCCGAGACGGTGCAGCAGGGGGCCGCAGAACAGGATCGGGATGCGCGACGAGCCGGCGTGGGCGTCGATGTCGGCGACGTTCGCGCTCTCCACGTTCGTCGGGTCCATCACCAGCTCGCCCGGCTCGTCGCCCGGGCGGACCGTTACGCCATGCAGCTGCAGCAGTCCGCGCACGACGCGTACGTCGCGGATGTCGGGCACGTTGCGCAGCCGGCTCGGACCGCTGCCGAGCAGCGCGGCGACCATGGCCTTGGGTACGAGGTTCTTCGCACCGCGGACACGGATCTCGCCACTGAGCGGGGTGCCGCCGTGTACAAGCAGTACGTCGTCAGAGCCGTTGACGGTCATGGATCTCGCGTTCCGTGGAGTTGGGCAGAGGCGGGTGCGGCGTGGGCGAACGGCCGACGGACCCGTGGTGCGGGGGTCGGCGCGGCGCGAGCCGGAGAGCTAGCGTAATCGCCGCCCACCCCCCTTCCGTAAGCCCAAGTGCTTCTCAGCCACGTCATGGATTCGCCACAACACGAACCGTTCATCACCCGCCACGGGGGGTCACCGCGCCGCCCGTGCGCCCCGTCGGCTCCCCTGCGCCGTGAGCTGCGCGCACTCCACTGCGGACATTGGCTCCCCCTACACGGGCGGGATGCGGGATCATGTCTGGCATGACCGAGGTGTCCTCGCTCACAGGGCGGCTGCTCGTGGCCACGCCCGCCCTGGCGGACCCGAACTTCGACCGCGCTGTCGTGCTGCTCCTCGACCACGACGAGAAGGGCTCGCTCGGCGTGGTCCTCAACCGGCCCACCCCGGTGGGCGTCGGCGACATCCTGGAGGGCTGGGCGGATCTCGCCGGCGAACCCGGGGTGGTCTTCCAGGGCGGTCCGGTGCAACTGGACTCGGCGCTGGGGGTCGCGGTGATCCCCGGCGGCGGTTCCGTGGACCGGACCCCGCTCGGCTGGCGGCGGGTGCACGGCGCGATCGGCCTGGTCGACCTGGAGGCCCCGCCGGAGCTGCTGGCCTCCGCGCTCGGCTCGCTGCGCATCTTCGCCGGGTACGCGGGCTGGGGGCCGGGCCAGCTGGAGGACGAACTGGCGGAGGGCGCCTGGTACGTCGTCGAGTCCGAACCCGGCGACGTCTCCTGCCCCTGCCCGGAACGGCTCTGGCGGGAGGTCCTGCGCCGCCAGCGCAGCGAACTCGCGATGGTGGCCACCTATCCGGACGACCCTTCGCTCAACTGATGCGGGTGCGCTTCAGTACCCTTGGCTCCATGAGCACTCTTGAGCCCGAGCGCGGTACTGGTACGGGGACCCTCGTCGAGCCGACGCCGCAGACGTCGCACGGCGACGGCGACCACGAGCGCTTCGCCCACTATGTCCAGAAGGACAAGATCATGGCGAGCGCCCTCGACGGCACGCCCGTCGTGGCGTTGTGCGGCAAGGTGTGGGTCCCGGGCCGCGACCCGAAGAAGTACCCCGTGTGCCCCATGTGCAAGGAGATCTTCGAGTCCCTCGGCGCGGGCGGCGACGACCAGGGCGACGGCAAGAAGTAACCCAGGGCGCGATCGGCTCGGGGAGCGCTGCGAGACAGGCGCCCCCCGGGCTTTGTCGTGCCCTTTGTGCTGAACCCCGTTGCAGGGAACGCTTCTTTGGATCACAAGGTGGTTGAGACCTCTTGTGGTCATGTTCATGTACTCCATAGCCTCCGGTGTGTTGTGTAGAGCAGAACGCCCGTTGCAGAGAATGCAACGCTCCGCTCCCCCCTCCGGAGGATTCGCTCGATGAAGCTCGCCGCCCGACTCGCCGCGCCCGTCACGGCACTGGCCCTCGCCGGGCTGACCGCCTGCGCCCCCCAGACCTCCGACAACTCCTCCGCCAAGGAGGACGAGAAGACCGGCACCCTGCGGGTGTGGCTCTTCCAGGAGGTGAGCAACGAGCCGAAGCAGAAGGTCGTCGACAAGGTCGTCGCCGCCTTCGAGAAGGCCCACGACGGCGCGAAGGTCAAGGTCGAGTACATCCCCGTCGAGACCCGCGCCCAGCGCATCAAGGCCGCCTTCAACGATCCCGAGAGCGCCCCCGACGTCATCGAGTACGGCAACACGGACACCGCCGGCTACGTCAAGGACGGCGGACTCGCCGACGTCACCACCGAGTTCAACGCCTGGTCCGACGCCAAGTCCTCCGACCCGACCGCCAAGACGTCCGTGACGGTCGAGGGGAAGGTCTACGGGGCCCCCTTCTTCGTCGGCGTGCGCGCCCTGTACTACCGCACCGACGTGTTCGAGGAACTCGGCCTCGAACCCCCGAAGACCCTGGACGAGCTGGCCACCACCGCCAAGCGGATCCGCGCCGCCGAGCCCGACCTGTACGGCCTCGTCGTCGGCGGTGCCTACACCTACGGCGCCATGCCGTTCGTCTGGGCCAACGGCGGCGAGATAGCCGAGGGCAAGGGCGGCTCGTACGCCTCCACCATCGACAGCGCGGCCGCCCAGAAGGGCATCAAGGCGTACACCTCGCTCTTCGGCGACGACAACTGCCCCGCCGCCAAGTGCGCGAGCATGGGCGGCAACGACACCGTCACCGCGTTCGCCGCAGGCAAGGCGGGCATGGCGATCGGCGGCGACTTCAGCCACGCGGCCGTGGAGGCCGGCAAGGTCAAGGGCAAGTACGCCGTCGTACCGCTGCCGGGCGTGAAGTCCGGCTCGGTCGCCCCGGCGTTCGCGGGCGGCAACAACGTCGGCGTCCTGAAGAGCACCACGCACCGCACCCTCGCCGTCGACCTGATGAAGCGGCTGACGTCCAAGGAGACCCAGGGCGAACTCTTCGACGCGATGGGCTTCCTGCCGACGTACACGGACGTACGGGCCGACGCGGCCGAGAAGGAACCGTTCATCGAGCCCTTCGTCAAGACGCTGTCCTCCGGCACCAAGTTCGTGCCCGCCTCCCCGGCGTGGGCGCAGATCGACGCGTCGCTGGTGCTGCCGACGATGTTCCAGGAGGTCGTCAGCGGCAAGAAGGACGTGGCGAAGGCGTCCGGGGACGCGGCGAAGCGGATGAACGATGCGTTCGGCTCCGCCGGTTGAGCGGGGGGCGCCTCGGGGGGTGGGGGGTGCGGTGCGTGGGCGGCCTCGGGGGCGTCGTGGTTTCTCGCGCCGTTCCTCGCGCCCCTGTCGGGGCGCCGCCACCCCTTGGCTTTATCTTGCCCCCGCTCTTGTCGTTCTTGGGGGGCTGCTTGTTTATCCCGTCTATCAGCTCGGGCTGATATCGCTTTTCGAGTACACGCAGGCGCAGGTCAGTGGTGGGGAACCGGCCACCTTCCAGGGGTTCGGGAACTACACCGAGCTGTTCGGGGACGCCGAGTTCTGGCGGGTGCTGCTGGCCACTGTCCTCTTCGCGGCGGCGTGCGTGGTGTCCACGCTCGCCGTCGGGTGTGCGCTCGCCGTCCTGCTGACACGAGTACGGGCCCTGCCTCGGCTCGCGCTGATGCTCGCGGCGCTCGGCGCGTGGGCGACCCCGGCGATCACCGGCTCCACGGTCTGGCTGCTGCTGTTCGACCCGGACTTCGGGCCGGTCAACCGGATCCTGGGACTGGGCGATCACTCCTGGACGTACGGGCGGTACAGCGCCTTCTTCCTCGTCCTGCTCGAAGTGGTCTGGTGCTCCTTCCCGTTCGTGATGGTGACCGTCTACGCGGGCATCCGCTCCGTACCGTCGGAAGTGCTGGAGGCCGCGGCCCTGGACGGCGCCTCGCAGTGGCGGATCTGGCGGTCGGTCCTCGCGCCGATGCTCCGCCCCATCCTTGTCGTCGTCACCATTCAGTCGATCATCTGGGACTTCAAGGTCTTCACCCAGATCTATGTGATGACGGGCGGCGGCGGAATCGCCGGCCAGAACCTCGTACTGAACGTGTACGCCTACCAGAAGGCCTTCGCGTCCTCCCAGTACAGCCTCGGTTCGGCGATCGGTGTGGTGATGCTGGTGATTCTGCTGGCGATCACCCTGGTGTATTTGCGACTGCTGCGCAGGCAAGGGGAGGAGCTGTGAATTCACCGGGTTTCCCACGGCGGCCCTGGCGGCTCGCCGCGGAGGCGTCCGCCCTGGTCATCGCGGTCGTGGTGGCCTTCCCGCTCTACTGGATGGTGCTGAGCGCCATCAAGCCGGCGGGTGAGATCGAGTCGTCCGAGCCCCGGCCGTGGACCCTCGCACCGACCCTGGATTCCTTCCGCCGGGTCTTCGGGCAGCAGGAATTCGGCCGTTACTTCGTCAACAGCCTGATCGTCGCCTGCACGGTGGTCGTCGCCTCCGCGCTCATCGCGTTTCTCGCCGCGACGGCGGTCAGCCGATTCCGCTTCCGATTCCGGACCACCCTGCTGATCATGTTCCTGGTGGCCCAGATGGTTCCGGTGGAGGCACTGACCATCCCCCTCTTCTTCCAGATGCGGGACTTCGGTCAACTCAACACCCTGGGCGCGCTGATCCTGCCGCACATCGCCTTCTCGCTGCCGTTCGCGATCTGGATGCTGCGGGGTTTCGTGAAGGCCGTACCGGAGGCGCTGGAGGAGGCGGCCCATCTCGACGGGGCGAGCCGTTCCCGATTCCTCTGGCAGATCCTTTTCCCGCTCGTCCTCCCGGGGTTGGTCGCCACCAGCGTCTTCTCCTTCATCTCCGCCTGGAACGACTTCCTGTTCGCCAAGTCGTTCATCATCAGCGACACCTCGCAGTCGACCCTGCCGATGGCCCTCCTGGTCTTCTACAAGCCGGAGGATCCGGACTGGGGCGGCGTGATGGCGGCGTCCACGGTGATGACCGTCCCGGTGCTCGTCTTCTTCGTACTCGTACAGCGGCGGCTGGTCTCCGGACTGGGCGGCGCGGTCAAGGACTGATGTGCGCGACCCCGATCTGATTCCGGCGCCCCGCGCCCTCGACGCCACCGCCGGCGAGGTACGGCTGACGGCGCTCTCCCGGCTCCACGCCCGTGAGGGGACCGAGGACGTCGGCCACTGGCTGGGCACCGTGCTGCGGGACGCCACCGGCCTGCCGCTGCGCGAGGGACACGAGCCCGACGACACGCGAGGGGACGGCATCCGGCTCCGGATCGACCCCGGGCTCGGCCCCGAGGCGTACCGCCTCGTCAGCGACTCCTCCGGCGTCCTCGTCGAGGGAGGCGACGCGGCCGGTGTCTTCTGGGGCGCCCAGACGCTGCGTCAGCTCCTCGGCCCCGAGGCGTACCGCAGGGCCCCGCTCGGCCGCGACCGCGTCTGGAGCGTGCCGTACGTCACCGTCGAGGACGCCCCCCGCTTCCGCTGGCGCGGCCTCCTGCTCGACGTCGCCCGGCACTTCATGCCCAAGGACGGGGTCCTGCGCCAGCTGGATCTGATGGCCGCGCACAAGCTCAACGTCCTGCACCTGCACCTGACGGACGACCAGGGCTGGCGGATCGAGATCAAGAGGTACCCCCGGCTGACCGAGGTCGGCTCGTGGCGGGCGCGCACCAAATTCGGCCATCGCGCCTCGCCCCTGTGGGAGGACAAGCCGCACGGCGGCCACTACACCCAGGACGACCTCCGCGAGATCGTCGCCTACGCGGCGCGGCGGCACATCACCGTGGTCCCCGAGATCGACGTCCCGGGGCACAGCCAGGCCGCCATCGCCGCCTACCCGGAGCTCGGCAACACCGACGTCGTCGACACGGCCTCGCTCGGCGTCTGGGACACCTGGGGCATCAACAAGAACGTCCTCGCGCCCACCGACCGCACCCTGCGCTTCTACGAGGGGGTGTTCGAGGAGGTCCTGGAGCTGTTTCCGGCCGACGCGGCGCCGTTCTCGGCGTTCGTGCACATCGGCGGCGACGAGTGCCCCAAGGACCAGTGGCGCGCGTCGCCCGCCGCGCAGGCCCGGATCCGGGAGCTGGGGCTCGCCGACGAGGACGCGCTCCAGTCCTGGTTCGTCCGGCACTTCGACAACTGGCTGACGGAGCGGGGGCGTCGCCTGATCGGATGGGACGAGATCCTGGAGGGCGGGAGCCGAGCCGGAGGTGAGGCGACAAATTTCAGCTTCGCGCCCCGGGCTGCCGTGTCCTCCTGGCGGGGGTACGCGGGCGGGGTCGCGGCCGCCCGTATGGGGCACGACGTGGTCATGTGCCCCGAGCAGCAGGTGTATCTGGACCACCGTCAGGACGGCGGCCCCGACGAGCCGGTGCCCATCGGCTGGGTGCGCACCCTGGAGGACGTCTTCCGGTTCGAGCCGGTCCCACCGGAGTTGACGGGCGACGAGGCCCGGCACGTGCTGGGCACCCAGGCCAATGTGTGGACCGAGGTGATGGAGGACCAGGCGCGCGTCGACTACCAGACCTACCCGCGTCTGGCGGCCTTCGCCGAGGTGGCCTGGAGCCGGCTGCCGGCCCCCGCCGAGCGTGACTTCGGCGACTTCGAACGGCGGACGACGGCCCACTGCGCGCGACTTGACGCCCTGGGGGTCGGTTATCGGCCGCTTTCGGGCCCGCGTCCGTGGCAGCGGCGACCCGGGGTGCTCGGACGTCCGATCGAGGGGGCGCCCCCGAACGTGTGAGGCGGCGGCGAAGGCGTAGGACCGAAAGCGCGTGCCCTGCGACGGTGGCGGCACGGGGAACGAGTGGGACAACGGGTGCGAGAGTCGCCGGAAGGGGTCAATGCGCGCCTATTGGTTATGACGTGCCAAAACGGACCATCTCTCGGGTGACGTGGGCGAATGCCTCCTAGCGGACCCCCGCGTTCGGGCCTCGCGAGAATGTGCCAGAGTTGCCACGTCCGCCCTGTCAGCACGTACCGTACGGCAACACAGGCGGGGACCAGGTGGGGCAGCGGGAAGGGGCAGCCGGTTTGACCACGCACGCACCGCAGGCGGCGCAGGCCGTGACCCTGCCCGGCTCGCTGGACGAGGCCGTGGCGGCCCTCGCCGCCATGCCCTGGGCGGTTCCGGTGGCGGGCGGCACGGACCTGATGGCCGCGGTCAACTCCGGGCAGCTCAGGCCCGCCGCGCTGGTCGGCCTCAGCCGGATCAGCGAGATCCGCGGCTGGCAGTACCAGGACGGCCATGCACTCCTGGGGGCGGGACTGACGCACGCCCGGATGGGGCGCCCGGACTTCGCGGCGCTCATTCCGGCGCTCGCCGCGGCCGCGCGCGCCGCCGGACCACCGCAGATCCGCAACGCCGGCACCCTGGGCGGCAACATCGCGACGGCCGCCCCCACCGGGGACGCGCTGCCCGTGCTCGCCGCCCTGGAGGCCACGCTGATCATCGCGGGCCCGGGCGGGGCCCGCCGTGAGATGCCCGTCTCGCACCTGCTGGCAGGCATGGAGATGCTGCGGCCCGGCGAACTCATCGGCTTCGTGCGCGTGCCGCTGCTGCACGCCCCCCAGGTCTTCCTGAAGGCCACCGGGCGCACCGGCCCCGGCCGCGCGGTCGCCTCGGTCGCCCTCGTCCTCGACCCCGCCCGGCGCGGGGTGCGGTGCGCCGTCGGAGCCATAGCGCCGATGCCGCTGCGCCCGCTGGACGCCGAGGCGTGGGTGGGTCAGCTGATCGACTGGGACGGCGAGCGCACCCTGGTGCCCGAGGCGCTCCAGGCCTTCGGCGAGTACGTCGCCGCCGCCTGCATCCCGGACCCGGCCCCCGAGGTCGACGGTTCCGTGGCACCGCTTCCGCCCGCCGTACTGCATCTGCGGCGCACCGTCGCCGCGCTGGCCCGACGAGCACTGGGGAGGGCACTGTCGTGACCGACGACCAGCACGGAGAGGGCACCCCGCAGCAGGGGGGCCAGGGCGGCTGGGAGCGGCTGCCGCAGGGCGACTACGACGACGGCGCCACCACGTTCGTCCAGCTCCCCGAGGGGGGCATCGACGCACTGCTCGCCGCCGACAGCCCGCTGGCAGCGCCCGGCCACGGCTATGTCCCGCCGCAGATAGCGACGAACTCCATCAACCCGGCCCACACGGGACAGGTCGGTGACACGGCCCACACCGCCGGGACCGACCCGTCCGTGCCGGGCACCTGGGCGATGCCGGCCGGGGGTGCCGAGTGGCACGACCCGAACGCCGGGCAGCCCTCGCCGCCGACGCAGCACGGGTTCTCGTACAACCCCGGCTCGACGGGGCAGTGGACCTTCGAGGAGCCGGCCGCGCCGGAAGGCACCGCTCCCGGTCACGATGTGACCGGCGAGTGGTCGATTCCGGTCGCCGGTGGTGATCTTCCGGACGAATCCGGTGAGTTCACCACCTCGGCCCTGGTCGAGCAGTGGGGCGGCACCCCGCCCGCCACGCTCCCCGGCGGTGCTGCCGCGCCCTGGGCGACGGAGGAGATCGGCACGGCGTGGACCGCGCCGCCGCCCCCCGCCCGGACCGACGGGCCCACGGCCGACGAGCACCCGGCCGAGGGCCACGCGCCGGGGGAGAGCACGCCGGGCACGGCCCCGGACGCTTCCCGGGAGGCCTCCGCCGCTCCTGGGGGCGCGTACGCCGGCCCGGGCCCCGGGACCGCCGGGGGGACCCCGGAAGGCGCCCAGGAGCCCGCTGGGCCGGTCGGTGGGGCCGACGCCGAGACCCCGGGCGGCCCCGAGCGGAGCGAGGAGCCGGAGACGGCCACCGACGCGCCCGCGGAGACCGAGGCCGCGGGGACCGACGCGTCCGCCGGGCCCGTCGAGCCCTCCGGGGCCGAGGGCGACCCGGCCGCCGCCGAGGAGCCCGCCCCGACCCCGCCCCCGCACGACGACCACCCCCTCGCCTCCTACGTCCTGCGCGTCAACGGCACCGAGCGGCCCGTCAGCGACGCCTGGATCGGCGAGTCCCTGCTCTACGTGCTGCGCGAGCGGCTCGGCCTCGCCGGCGCCAAGGACGGCTGCTCGCAGGGCGAGTGCGGCGCCTGCAACGTGCAGGTCGACGGCCGGCTCGTGGCGTCCTGCCTGGTGCCCGCCGTCACCTCCGCCGGCAGCGAGGTGCGCACCGTCGAGGGCCTCGCCGCCGACGGGCAGCCCTCGGACGTGCAGCGGGCGCTCGCCAAGTGCGGTGCCGTGCAGTGCGGTTTCTGCGTGCCCGGCATGGCGATGACGGTGCACGACCTCCTGGAGGGCAACCCCGCCCCCACCGACCTGGAGACCCGCCAGGCGCTCTGCGGCAACCTCTGCCGCTGCTCCGGCTACCGGGGCGTCCTCGCGGCCGTCCGTGACGTCGTCGCCGAGCGCGCGGCGAACACGGCCGCCGAGAACGAGGCCGCCGCGGACGCCGACGAGGCACGCATCCCGCACCAGGCCGGCCCCGGCGCGGGAGGCGTCAACCCGGCGGCGTACGACGCCCGGCAGACACCCCCGCCGGCCCCGCACGACCCCGACCGGTCCTACGGCGGCCAGGGGCTGTCGTTCGCCGGCCCGGACGACTCGTACGGCGGTCAGGACCAGTCGTTCGGCGGCCAGAGCCAGTCGTTCGGACAGGACCAGTCGTACGGCGGCCAGGACCAGTCCTTCGGAGGGCAGGACCAGTCGTTCGCCGGTCCGGGTGACACCTTCGGCGGTCAGGGGCAGTCGTTCGCCGCTCCGGGTGACACCTACGGCGGTCAGGGACAGTCCTTCGGCGGTCCGGACGACTCGTACGGCGGTCAGGGCCGGTCGTTCGGCCAGGACGGAGGCCAGGCGTGAGCAACGAAACCGTCATCGCGACGCCCGCGGGCCCCGGCGACGCCGCGCCGGCCCCGGAGCAACTCCCGCACGGCCTGGGCGCGAACCTGCCCTCCGCCGACTCCCGGGCCAAGTCCGAGGGCACCTTCCCGTACGCGGCCGACCTGTGGGCCGAGGGCCTGCTGTGGGCCGCCGTGCTGCGCTCGCCGCACCCGCACGCGCGCATCGTGTCCATCGACACGTCCCACGCGCGCGACATGCCCGGCGTACGGGCCGTGGTCACCCACGAGGACGTGCCGGGCGCCGCCCTGCACGGCCGCGGCAAGGCCGACCGGCCCCTGTTCGCCTCCGAGGTCGTACGCCACCACGGCGAGCCCATCGCGGCCGTCGCCGCCGACCACCCCGACACCGCGCGGATGGCCGCCGCCGCCGTCATCGTCGAGTACGAGGTGCTCGACCCGGTGATCGACCCGGAGCAGGCCTTCGAGGCCGAGCCCCTGCACCCCGACGGCAACCTCATCCGCCACATCCCGCTGCGCCACGGCGACCCGGACGCGGCCGGCGAGATCGTCGTCGAGGGCCAGTACCGCATCGGCCGCGCGGACCCCGCCCCCATCGGCGCCGAGGCCGGCCTCGCCGTGCCCCGCCCCGACGGCGGCGTCGAGCTGTACGTCGCCTCCACCGACCCGCACACCGACCGGGACGCGGCCGCCGCCTGCTACGGCCTGGCCCCCGACCGCGTCAAGATCGTCGTCACCGGTGTCCCCGGCGCCACCGCCGACCGCGAGGACCAGGGCTTCCAGCTCCCGCTCGGCCTGCTCGCCCTGAAGACCGGCTGCCCGGTGAAGCTCACGGCCACCCGCGAGGAGTCCTTCCTCGGCCACGCCCACCGCCACCCCACCCTGCTGCGCTATCGCCACCACGCGGACGCCGAGGGCAGGTTGATCAAGGTCGAGGCGCAGATCCTGCTCGACGCGGGCGCCTACGCCGACACCTCCTCGGAGGCGCTGGCCGCCGCCGTCTCCTTCGCCTGCGGCCCCTATGTCGTTCCCAACGCCTTCATCGAAGGCTGGGCGGTGCGCACCAACAACCCGCCGTCGGGCCATGTGCGCGGCGAGGGCGCCATGCAGGTCTGCGCCGCCTACGAGGCGCAGATGGACAAGCTCGCGAAGAAGCTCGGCATCGACCCGGCCGAACTGCGCATGCGCAACGTGATGTCCACGGGCGACGTGCTGCCGACGGGCCAGTCCGTGACCTGCCCGGCCCCGGTCGCCGAACTCCTCCAGGCCGTCCAGGAGTTCCCGCTCCCGGCACTGCCCAAGGACACCCCTGAGGAGGAGTGGCTGCTCCCCGGCGGCCCCGAGGGCGCGGGCGAGCCGGGTGCCGTCCGGCGCGGTGTCGGCTACGGCCTCGGCATGGTCCACATGCTCGGCGCCGAGGGCGCGGACGAGGTCTCCACGGCCACCGTGAAGGTCCACGACGGCGTCGCGACCGTGCTGTGCGCGGCCGTCGACACCGGCCAGGGCTTCTCCACCCTCGCCCGGCAGATCGTCCAGGAGACCCTCGGCATCGACGAGGTCCACATCGCCCAGGTCGACACCGACCAGCCCCCGGCCGGCCCCAGCTGCCGGGGCCGCCACACCTGGGTCTCCGGCGGCGCGGTGGAACGCGCCGCGAAGATGGTCCGCACCCAGCTCCTCCAGCCCCTGGCGCACAAGTTCGGCATGTCCACCGAGCTGCTCCAGATCACCGACGGCAAGATCACGTCGTACGACGGTGTGCTCTCCACCACGGTCGCGGAGGCCCTGGACGGCAAGGAACTCTGGGCCACCGCCCAGTGCCGCCCGCACCCGACCGAACCGCTGGACGAGGCCGGCCAGGGCGACGCGTTCGTGGGCCTGGCCTTCTGCGCGATCCGGGCCGTGGTGGACGTCGACATCGAACTCGGCTCCGTACGGGTCGTGGAGCTGGCCGTCGCCCAGGACGTCGGCCGGATCCTCAACCCGGACCAGCTCACCGCGCGGATCGAGGCGGGCGTCACCCAGGGCGTGGGCATCGCGCTGACCGAGAACCTGCGCACCCCCCGGGGCCTGGTCCGCCACCCCGACCTGACCGGCTACGCCCTGCCCACCGCCCTCGACGCCCCCGACATCCAGCTCGTCAAACTGGTGGAGGAACGGGACGTCGTCGCGCCCTTCGGCGCGAAGGCGGCCAGCGCGGTGCCGGTGGTCACCTCCCCGGCGGCCATCGCGGCGGCGGTACGGGCGGCCACGGGCCGTCCCGTGAACCGGCTGCCGATCCGCCCGCAGGCGGCGGTGGTGACGGGGGCGTAGGGCCGGGGGAGGCCGCCGCGGGCGGCCTCCGGCGCAGCCCCTGAGGTGCGTGTTCGTGCGTACGGCGGGCGTTGTCAGTGGGTCGGCGTATGGTTCTCGGAAGTGGGGACGACGACCGCTCGGCGGCGCGGTCATCCCCGTGGGGGCAGCACATTGAGAACCATGTGTCGGGGGAGCCGTGAGCACAATGACGATGGGAACCATGGGCCTGACGGACCTGAACGACCTGCGTGACCTGCACGATCCGACCCGCGTCGACGACCTCGCGGTGCTGACCGGGGGACCGGTCACCCGCTCCGGTCTGGCGCTGGACCTGCCGGCCCTGCTGCTGGACGAGGAGTTCGGCCGGAGCAGGGTGTGGCGCTTCGAGGACTTCGACTTCCCGGCCACGCTCACCCACGAGCCGACCCGCCGCTTCCTGCGGGACATGGGCCTGCCCGAGGACCACGGCTTCTTCCACCTCGACACGGACATCCCGCTGCCGACCCTCGCCGAGTACTACGCGCACGAGCGCGCCGACGTGCTTGCCCCCGGCCGACTCCCGTCCCGGGCGGCCCACTTGATCCGCCTCGGCCACTTCGTCGAGGGCAGCAGCCTCGTCGTCGACGGCACCACCGGCGCGATCCTCAACTGGAGCGAGCCCGAGTCGACCCTCTGCCCCCTCGACGCCGACCTCTCCACCTTCGCCTTCACCCTCTGGCGCCTCCACCGCGAGAACCACGAGAGAACGGCGACGGGTTGCTGGGTGGAACGCCTGCGCAACGAGGCGTGCGCCGAGCTCTGACCACGCTCGCGCATCCGGTCCGTGGCATGTCCCGGCTGGGGCGGTGGAACCAGGCGCTACGTCCGCCACGTCCGCCACGTCCCTCGTGCCCTGATGCGCCCTGTTTGCGCCCTCCCTGTGTCCGAGTGCCGTGCGGACGCTGGAACGATGGGGGACACGGACACGGGCAAACCGAGCATCGTCCGGTTGTCGGGCGCCGACGGACATCGCCAGCCACCGCCGGACACACCACGACCGTGGGAGAACGTCGACCGGGCCCAGGCCGCGGTGGAGGGCGCCACGGGCCCCGAGCCGCCGGCCCCGCCCATCTGCCCCGACTGCGGGCTCACCGGTGAGCGGCGTCCCACGTACTACGACGCCCACGTCCTCCTGGAGCCCGACCTGTCCGCGCCGGCCCACATGGTGCCGGCCTGGCACCGGTGGTACGTCGACTCCCAGGGCGTCGGCTGGAACAGCCGGGAGGACGAGCCCGCACCGGGGGCCGTCTGCCGCATACCGCACCGCATCGCCTGCCCGGGCCTGAAGTCGGAGGAGCTCGGCCTGTGGCGATGGCTCGACACCGTACGCGCGGAGAACGCCCGCCGGGCACGGCGAAGGGCGGACGAGGAAGGCCTCCCGGAAGCCTTGCCGGACGCGGGGTGACCGACGGCTACAGGCTGTCCAGGACTCGCAGCACGGCATCCACGAAGCGGTACCAGCGGCGGTGCCGCTTGCCGCAGTACCGCCGCCTGCGCCACCAGCCGGGCGGCTGCCGCACCGGCGCCTGACACCACCTGCACGGTCGCGTCCTGATCGTGGACTCCCCACCCATGTCGCACACCGTAGCGGCCTGCCTCTCCGCGGACCCGCCCGGCAGCGTCGGGACGGACGGCGAAGAGGGCGGCGCCCCTTCCGGGTCGCCGCCCCTTTCGTGCTGCCTGGCCAGGCAGGTGGAGGCCGTGGCGGGAATCGAACCCGCGTAACTCGCTTTGCAGCTATATGAGCCAGCTCTGTGACAACACCTAGTCTGAGCTGGGGAAACGCGTTGGGTCAAGGCGATCACGGCTGCACGACGACTTACCCAGCGGAGCGGTAGGGGTGGCATTCCCTACTCGCGTACACGTGAGCCGGGGGCCTCAGCACGAGAGGCACGCCTGGCCTCCCCGCGTCTGTCAGGAGGGCTACCCCTGTTCCACACCAACCTCGTCGTCGTCCAGATCCGCGAACTCGTCTCCACCTTCGTCATCCAACACCCCCACAGCGTCCTTCTCGAACGCGGTCGCCAGCCCAGAGAACCCGTCGATCTCGTTTGCCCTCCGCAGGCACCCACCCTCGAAGTTCACGACCATCGCGTGTCCCTCGCCGTCCCACGCCACGACTTCCAGGTACACAGGCTCAGGCTCTCCCCAGCCCCCTTCGTCTACGCCGCCTCCCTCACGGATCTCGACTCGGGCAAACCACTTCCCATGCGGCGCAGCAATCATCGACATGTCCCACACCAGCCTTTCAATTCCGTCTGTTCCGTCTGTTCCGTCTGCTCTCGACTCTCCCGCTCACTCTCTCGGCGAATATGCGGGCTGTAGTCCCATGCGTTTGTCTCAGCAGCATGTCTCTTTGTCGCGCGCTCTTATAGCGCGCTGAGACATTGAGACATTGATCGGAAGAGACACGATGAGACATCATTGGGACATCCCGTGACGTGCGGAAACGCTGTCTCGATGAGACATAGAGACATGTCTCCGAGACATGATTGAGCGAGACTTCCGCACGGTCACGAGATGAGACATCGTTCACGCCGACACGGGACTCACCATTCCGGAGTCGTCCATTTCCGCGTATCCCTTTTTGATCACGTTGTCCACGCTGCGGTTGAAGCTGCCGCGCTTGGTCTTGTCCAGTCCCGAGGCCACAAACAGCCGGTGCTTACTCGTCGGTCGTGGCACAGCCTGGATGACTTCCCATGCCCGCTTCTCCGCAGCGGTGAGCGGCTGCCTGCCGCTGCCGTCGCCCCCAGCACCATCACCGCCCATGTCGCCTTCACCGGTCAGACCGAGGTCTACAGCCGCCGTCGTCAGGTGGTGCGTGGCAGGGTCGTAGACAAGCTCTGTCTTACCCAGACTCACGCCGCGTCCGTACGCGCTCAGAAGTCGCGGGCTGGTGCGGTCGTCGGCCTTCTTGAGCGTGAGGTTCCACGTAGCGTCCGGCCAGCCGCCGAGACGCGAGTCACCAACGGCCCGTTCGTTTTGGTGGCCCATGTGGTGAATGATCGTGCCCTCTTTGGTGCCGCTCTCGTCCAAGAGGCTGTCGAATGCTTCCAGCACATAACCCGCCTGGGTGTTCATATCGAGGGCCAGGCTCAGCATGAGCGGGTAAAGACAGTCCAGGATGATGATTCCGTCCTCACTGCCCGCGCGCTTGAATCGCTCCGCCCATTCCTTGCGGACGGCCTTGTCTCTGATATCGAACGAGCCCATCAAGCCCCGCAGATGAACCACGGCGAACTTGTCCGGGTTGAGGATGCCCTGAGCCTGTAGCCACTCCTGGCCCATCGTTGCGGACAGCTCGTTATCCACGATGATGATGCGACCCTCGGGCACCTTCATGGCGAACTGGCCGAGGAACGGCGAGCCATCGCACAGAGAGCGGATCAAGTTGTTCCGCGTCGTGGTCTTCCCCGCCTTATCCTTGGCGTTGAACATGATCCGCCCGTCAATCGGCCACAGGTCGGCGATGCGGTGCCGCTCGGCGGGAAGCTCACGAGCGAGGAAGTCACCGCCGACCAGGATGTCGGGGATCTTCGCTTCCCCTCGCTCCCTGGCGCGGTGCCGACGCTGCGCCTCCTCACGGATACGCAGGCGCTCCAGCTCTTCCGCTACGCGCTCCTCGAAGGCGTCCCCACCATCAACCACTTCCCCGATCAGGGAGTCGTCGTCATCCGCGCTGGTCACGGCCGGTTCGTCTCGCACGCCGGCGCTTTCGCTCGCGGCGGCCTCAGTCACCGCACGGCTGGGTGTGGCAGACGCCGCCTCACGCCGCCACGTACGCGCTACGTCCTTCGCGATGGAGTAGCCGTTCTCTTCCTCCTGCTTGTCGAGGAGAGGCGAGCACTCCATGGCGAACCCGTACGCCTCATCGACGGTCAGCCCGTAGCGGATCGCGTCCTTGACGATGGCCATAGTGGCCTTGTGCCGCTGGATGTTGCGGCCGTCGGTGAACCGCTGGTTCCACTCGCGGACAACCTTGCGCATCCGCTGAGAGGTCAGGTCGCGCGCCCAGTAGTCGAAGCCCTCGGGCATCTCGGGCAGCGTCAACGCGCTGAGCGCTCCTGTCGGCGTCTCGCGCTCGCCGCTGACACGAGACTGAGCACCGACGCTCTCACCGCCCGTACGGAGCGCCTGAGCGATGCTCGGGAGCGTCTGACGAGACGACGACAGACGCACAGTGCGACAGAGCACCGGATCAGCCTTGCGATTCCACGAGCCAGGCACCCGGAGGAAGGACGCGGGACTCTGCTTGCTGTCGCCGTCGAGCGCGACGCGGAGAACCTGGTTCAACTCCTTGATGACGTGCGGGGGGTGTGGCACATCGAGCGGGACGAACACGTGGTGACGTCCCACACCCCCCGACTCGTTCACCGTGGCGTCCAGCCGCTCGATGAGCGCCCACTGTTCCTCGGTGAACTCCTGGTCCACGTCGGCCCAAATGACGGCCGCGTCCATTGCGTCTGCCTCGCTCGGCATCCCGCCACCTCTCATCGGGGCGGGGGCGAAGAAGAGTTCCGTGGAGCCCTTGGCCGCGTGACGGAGAAGGTGCTTCACGTACATGGGCTTGGGCTTAACCCGGTCGTGGACGCTGGGAATGATGCTGCCGCGAGCGTCCCTATTTGGGCTGGAGATGAACGTGATAGTGGGCAAGTGAGAGCCACAAATTGCCTCGAAGAATGCGGCAGTGTTACTCTGCATTCCGCTTCCTTTCCTTTCCTGGTTGCGCCGTTTCGAGAGAAAGCCCCTGTCGCCACACGGGGGCTTTTCTCATTCCATCTCCAGTCGGATGACCTCGTGGGCGTAGTAGCATCCGCCGCCGCAATACGCGGTTGCTTGGAGTTCGGCCGCTTCCTGAGTCGCCCACAGACGGACACGCGGAGGGGCCCAGGTCTCGTGCCGCTTCACGCACCGAATGACCAGCGCGTAGGGCGTCTCCGTGCCCTCCTCGTGACGGCACCAGACGTAGAGAGCGCTCGGCCATACGCATTTGGCGAAGGTCATGAACGACTGGTGTTGCCGCTCGCAGTGGTGGCGGCGATAGACCTTGAGCCGCGTAAGCGTAGACATGGTTCATCTTTCCCGTTCTTCCCTCGGTTCCCGATGGGTGATTACTTGTCCTCGACCTCGAAGAACTGGAGGAAGATCTTGTCGCCGATGCTGCGCACGGCGGCCTTCTTGCCGTATCGGCGGGCGTACTTGCGGGCCGACTTGGCGAAGTCCTGCGGGTCCTTGTTGAAGTTCTTTCCGTGCTGGAGGATGTGGAGTTCCCCGTTCATCCACTTTTCCCACGGATACATCTGAGCGGGCATTACCTCTCCCAGGTTTTTCGCCGGTTCTGACAAGATCAATGCTGCTCTTGCGGGCTATCACCGGCAAGTTCCTACGTGCCGGTATGGCTAGAATGCTTTGCGAACTCTTTACTGATCGGTCCGCGCACAGAAAAGCCCCGCACCGGAATTCAGTACGGGGCTTCTCGTGAGAGCGCGCGACGCGAGAGTGACGAGAGCGCGCGTGCGTATGCGTTAGGCGCTCAGAATCGACGCGTGAGGCGCCAGACAGGCAGCGCGTGACGAACTCTGTTCGCGGCGACAGAGAGACGTCCAAACGCGCTCTCAGCGCTTCGGCGCTCTCGCCAGTCCATGAGGTCGAGAAACGGGTTATCGGTCGGGTCGGCAATGCGCGGGCTCATGGCTGCTCCTCCGCTTGGTGGCTGGGTGTAGGAGGGACCATACGAATCGAACCGGTGAACCACGCGACCACGGAGGGTCACGGGTTGAAATAAGCCCGCACGTACGCCGATAGCGTCGCTCGACGGCGAACACGACGCGAGAAAGGGCGGTGTGGAACATGACCGACCAGAGTGAGATCCCCGAGTTCATCCCGAGCGATCACCCGCAGATCCAGGAGCGCATCCAGGAAGCCTTGGGCGAGGTGAACCCAGAGGAGGCGGAGCGGATGTACCAGGCTGCAAAGGTGGGTTCTGTCCACCTCACTGTGGACGTGAGCGGTGTCATGGGGAAGGCGGCGTACACGGTTGTTGAGGTAGCCGTCTCGCGTGTCTGACGCTCACGCGCTGAGTGACGCGCGCTCTATGTGCCCCAAACGGCGCTGAGCGCGCGTCTCGGCGTCTCTCACATCTTGTGTGTCTCTCTGTGTCGGCGAGACGAGAGAGCGCCCGAGAAGCGCGCAGAGCGATTCCGCTAGCTCGGGGCTCACCAAGAAGACGGCGCCATCTCTGCCATCTCGATTGAACGGATAGCGTTCCGCTGCCACGGCTTCATAGCGGCCCATTCCTCGTCGGTGAAGCCGAACCTATTGACCGGCACGATCTCGGGCGTGGCTTCGCTGGCCTCAATGCCGGAGTCGGGCAGGGCCCAGAAGGCGCAGTGCCAAGACCAAGCGCTGACGTCCTCGTCCTTCACCTGGATGATCTCGCCCGACTCCATCAGGCGGTGGAGGTGCTTCAAGGCCCGACGGCATGAGTCGGCATCCCCGCCGCCACGGACGCACGCCTTGGCCACGTCGTGAGTGCTGGGCAGGTAGTGGCGGTTACCGGCCGCGCCCTCGTTGAACTCATCCGTGACGTATTCGAGGATGCGCCTTGTCAGCTCGGTGTGAGCCTTGACCTTCCTGGTCCGAGTCGATGACTTGGCTGGCCTTGGGACCTCGGCGGGAATCCAGCGGTACTCGCCGAAACTCACGACCCGTCGGGCGTCACCGAGCCGTTCCAAGTCGCGTAGGGCAGCGAGCGCCTGGTGGAGGTCACCATCGAAGAACTCGGCCGCCACCTGATCCTGCGTCGGACCCAGGTTGATGCCGTACTCCTCCACGTCCTCGAACGTCTCGCGGATGAACTGGCGAACCTTGGACCGAGTGCACCAATACTGGAAGTCGCTCATGACCAGTGCACCCCTCCCGCGGATTCGGATACGTGAAGAGGCTGGGTGTGGCAGCCATCGAGGGAACTGCCACACCCAGCCTCGTGACTCGGCACCCTTCACGACCCGAGTCGTCCCGGCTGGCCGACGACAATCAGGGACCGGGAGTTGAAAGGCTGGTGTGGGAGAGTGGACAACTCCCCGCGCGGGGTGAAGGAGGGTAGGCCAAACCCCCCGGGGCCTCTCCCACACCAGCCGGTCTGTGTGTCAGGCCCGCGCTCGGTACAGACGGTGAGAGTCCACGGGCTGGCCGGGGAGGATCAGGCAGCGGTACACCCTGTCGACCTCGATCTCGCCACGGTCGAGCATCCGGCCGAGAAGCCGATGGCGGGCACTGAAGGAGAGGTCGGGAAGCGCCTCGAAGGCGCTCCCGTACGCCATCCCGTACGGGCTCTGAGCGTGGAGGGTGCTGAGTACCTTCTCCCGAGCCTCGCGGACCTTCACGACGCGCCCAGAGCGGCCTGGATACCGGCCAGCGCCGGGCGGGTCACGTCGGGTCCGTGGGTGGTCGCGTGCGAGCGGTCGGGAAGCGACTCCTTGCCGTTCGCGGTGCGGAGCAGGTTCAGGAGATCCAGGGCGACCGAGCGGTCACGGATGCCCGCCTCGATGACGGTCTCCAGCTCGGTGGTGTCGAGTTCGATGGCAGCCATTAGCTTTGCCTCCTCAGGCGTCGGTTTGCTGGCTGATAGGTGCGTGGTGCAAACGGCCGGCGAGCGGGCTAGCGGTGCGCGCCGGTGATGGCTTGCAGTTCGGAGACCAACTGGTTGTCGGCCTCCTCCTGCTGGTAGAGGTTCCAGACCGTCCCGTTGGCCTGGGCCATGAGACGTTCCGAGACGCGGTCACGCCGCGCGGTCTGGCCATCCGGCGAGACGTAGGGCGTGCCCGGCTCGGGGGCACCGTCGGGACGCACCGGCCGGTTGGCTCGCTGCTCCCACTTCGCCCGCTCGCGCTCACGCTCCGACGACTGGCTCATGGCCTCGAACACCTGCTGCCGACGGTCGCGCTCCGCGCTCTCGCGGGCTTCGCGCTGGATCTGTGCGCGGGCCGTCGCCTCCGGGTGCGGCACACCCTGATTGGCGAGCGCACGGGTACGGCGGCGGACGTCGCGCTCGTGCTCCTCGCGGCCCTTGGCGTTGGCCTCGTGGATGCTGCTGTAATCCGTGTCGCCGCGCATCTGACGCTGGATCTCACGCGTCGTGGCGTCGCCCTTCGGCTCCGGGGTCTCGAACCGGCTCGGAGACGTTCCCGCCTTGAGCCGCTCCCACAGTTGCTGAGTGACCTTGTCGGCCATGGTCCCTACTCCTCTTCCTCGAAAGCGGCTGGTGTGGCACGGAATGCGTCGGGCACGTCTTGCCGCGCCTGCTGGCTCCGACCCTTGCGGATCATTTCCTCCAGCCCCTTGTCCCTTTCCGGGGACCTGTCGAACGTCTTCCGATATTCGACGCGGGGCATTTGCTCGACCTTGCACGGCTGAGCCAGGAACTCATCTCGGGGCATCTTTCCCATGATGGCGAGTAGGTCTGCCGTGAAGGTGAGTTCCACGTCTAGGGATTCGTCGGGCGTCATGAACCAACGCCTACTATCGAGATTATGTCCCCAGATCTCAGGGTGAGGATAGCGATGCTTTTTACAGCCGGGCCCGTGAGTTCGGCAGTAATCCACGGTATTGCGGGATACCTTGCGCTCGGCAGCACTCAGAACCTTAAGGGGCACTGTCGCCCCATTCCTGCTCCATCGAGTGCACCAGCTTGCTCGGGGCTTCCACCCCCAGAAGGCGAGCCTTCTTCGCGGCCGTGTCGGTGATGACGCGGAGGAGTTGCGCCTTCTCGCTCACCGTCTCGGCCTCATCCAGGAGTTCGTACGTGCGCTTGATGACGTCGTCCAGGCTGCGTTCGAGGTTCGTCCGAACCTCGTTGCTCGTGGACTCTCCGAGATTCCTACGAGCACGCTCCAGGCGGCGTGTGAGGGCGTCTCGCGTAATGCCTTTTTCTCGCCTGATCTGGACGTCCGTGTATCCCTGGTACTTGAGCTGGAATACTTCCTCGGCCTCTCGGTCGAGTCGGGCATCCCGCTCTGCCCTGGTCTCTACTTTCTGCACGGACTTTGTCATTGCCATTTCCTCCCTCCTGAATTTCAAGTGCCGCCCAAGTGATATACCTCGTTTGGCTATTCGAGAGTGACAGAGAATTGACATCGATGTCAAGGTGATGTATATGGCGCGCGACGCGGGGAAACCGCAATATCGCGGATATCGTGGATTCATGAGCAATCGATACGTGGATGCCTATACCCGCTTCGTGGATAACGTCGATATCTCGGGCGGGCCCAATGCGTGCTGGCCCTGGAAAGGTCATCGCACCGAGAAGGGGTACGGAGTCTTTCAGGTCGGCGGAAAGAAGGTCCGCGCTCATCGGTGGTTCGCGGAACGGATCATCGGCGAGGAGCTAGAGCCGGATCTCTTTGTCTGCCACACCTGCGACGTGACTTACTGCCAGAACCCGCGTCACTGGTTCATCGGTGACGCTCTCGACAACAACCGCGACAAGGCAGCCAAGGGCAGGCATCCGGGCGGTTATCACGGGAATCAGAACGAGTCCAAGACGCACTGCCTACGAGGCCACGCGTTCAACGCTGAGAACACGCGGATAGACAGACGTGGCTTTCGTGCGTGCCTGGCGTGCGACCCGATCCAGCATGGACGTACCACACCAGTCAGAAAGGCTCTCGCCGCTTAGTCGTCTCGCGTATGCGAGCGAACGTCACGCGCTCTCTTGTGCGTTAGGGCGACAGAATCGCGTCTCTCGGCTCCCAGCACAGCGCGAGCGACAGAAGACACGCACTCGCTAACCGATCTCGCCAGACGCGCGCACAGAGCTTTCCGTCATTCTGGCTGGTCAGTGAGTGCCGGCGAGCACGCCGAAAAGCCCCCGACTCGTGGTGAGTCAGGGGCTTCTCTGCTGGGGCTGGGCTACTTCGCGGCGTCGTCGGCCTTCGGCTCGACAGCCTTCGCAGGAGCGGGCGTTGTCTTCTTCGCGGGGGTCGCTCGGGTGGGCGACTTCTTCGCAGTCGGAGCGGCAGCGGCCGTCGCGGTCTTCTTCGCGGGAGCCTTCGCGGTCCCTGCCGTCGGCGCCTTCGCGGCGGTCTCGCCCAGTGCCTCGGCGCGCATGGTCTTTCTGCACGCTGCACGCCCGGCCTTCGTCTTCTCGTGGGCGCAGTTGCTGTGGTCGAAGTGCTGGCGGGTCATCTCGTCTCCCTGGTTCGTCGTGTCTTGCTGACACGGCGAAGCTAGGAAATCGACGAGTGCCGTCCGTAGGGTCTCGGCTGGACTCCGTGGTGAATCGTGATCCTGGCTCATGGCTCCTCGTCGTGTCGATGACCCAGGCGGGTGTGGAACACGGAGACGTCCCACACCCGCCCTGTCGTGCGGTGTTGCTAGTCCGTGCCGTCTGTCTCGACGGCCGGGCGTTCGTGCTCTTCCTGGTCGGCTCGCGTCACCCTCGCGTGGTCGGTGACGACGCGGCGGAACAGGTCGTGCCCCGTCTTGGCCGTGTGCCGTAGCGCCCAGTCCTGGGCGTCGTCCTGCTTGCCCTGCGGGCCTGACTCCTGGCCGCACTCAAAGGCCGTACAGAAGACCTCGAACGTGTACCCGCCTTCGGGAGCGTGGCGGATCGTGTGGTCTACGAAGCGGTACACGGCTCGGGTCACAGGACAGCTCCAGTGCTCTGTGCGTTGGCTTGCTTGACCTTCACGGACAACACTTCTTCCGGGCTCAGCGGCTCCGCGTAACCAGGGGACACCTCCCACTCACGACCACCGCCCAGCGGGCGGAGCATGAAGTAGGGACCTTGCTTGCCCATGAACTCGCCGATGCGGTCTCTGGCTGTGTCTCGCACCAGAGCGCCCGGCGCGGGGAGTTCGGCGTCAGTCATACCGCCGCTCCATGGAAGTCGATGCCGAGGGTTGCCAGGGTGGCGGCTGTGCGCCGGTCCCGCTGCCGTCGCCGTTCCTGCTCTCGCTCGTACGCGACGAGGTACGGGCGGATGAGCGGGGTGTCCTCGCCTCGCAGATACGCGGGCGGACGAGGGGAGCGGGGAAGATCCACACCCACCGCTGAGCGCGTGATGGTCAGCCGTCGTGTCGGCGAATCCGCGGGAGAGTGCGGTGTCGGCTCGGGTGAGGTAGCGCGGCGCTTGCCGGTCGATGGCATGAGCCACGAGAGGATGAGGGCCAGTAGAGTTCTCACGTCGGTCACTCCTTGGGTGATCGGCCACGCCCCCGGACTGTTCGCGCAGTCGCGGGGGTCTTCCGTTTGGGCGGTGCTATGGGTGCTGTCAAGGTCCTGCGCTATCGAGCATACGCGCATTCGCGTATACGCGGTCGCGTGATCTCGCGCATTCGCGGACGCTGAGAAACATGGATCTTGACCGCAGCAAGCCCGTATGGCCCCAGGTCGCGGCGGAACTGCGCCGCCGTCTCGACGCTGGCCAGTACGAGAAGGGCTCTCGGTTCCCCGCCGTGAATGAGTTGGCCGCCGAGATGGACGTAGCCCCGTCCACAGTGCAGAAGGCCGTGGCCGCTCTCCGTGAGGAAGGACGCCTCTACACCGTGCTCGGGCAAGGCTCGTTCGTGAAGGATGACGAGTAGGCGCGGCGGTCATGGTTCGAGTCTGAAAGCCCGGAGCACTCACTTCCGGTGACTGGGTGTTGACTGCCCGGTGACTGTCTACGCTGGCACCATGAGCGGGGAGTTCGGGCAGCGCGTGAGAGCCGCGCTACAGGAACGGCGGCTATCGATCCGTGCTGCCTCGCGGTTGATGAACTACGACCACGCGTTTCTGTCGCGGGTCCTCGCTGGCAAGCAACTGCCGTCCATGGAGCTGGCCGAGAGCCTGGACCGCTTACTCGGTGCGGACGGCGAAGTGGTCGCGCTGGCGGCTCGCCTGCTGGAAGGGGATGGCGAGTCCCACACCCAACCGTCTATGCCGACGCTGGATGACTTCCTTCCCGAGGGTGACCCACTCAGTCTGCTTACGGTGCGCTCACCTCGGCGGGTGGGTGTGGGAGAAGTGCTCGACCTACAGAAGCGCGTCCACGGGCTACGCCTCGCCGACGACGTTCTAGCGGGTGGTGACCTCATCGGTCCGGCGCTGCGAGAGCTGCGGAAGACCGTCCGCCTGTACCGCGAGAACACGCACACGGAAGAGGTCGGCCGCGCGCTTCTGGTCCAGATCGGAGAGCTGGCACAGATCGCCGGATGGATCGCATCCGACGCCGGACGGCACGAGGAAGCCGAGCGGATCTATCGTCTCGGTCTGAGCGCAGCCAAGCAGGCCGAGGACATGACGCTTGCCGGGAACCTGGCTGGCTCGCTCGCCTACCAGATGAGCAACACGGGTCGGACAGACGAGGGCCTGACGCTGGCTCAGGCTGCGCTCCACGACGCGGGAGACGATGCGCCGGGTAAGGCTCGCGCCCTGTACTGGGACCGCGTCGCGTGGGCGCACACACAAGCGGGCGGGACGGAGAACGCACGTGCCGCCATGCGCGCGCTGGGCGAGGCCGGAGAAGCGCTGAGCCAGGGTGAGGACGCGGAAGGTGCCGACGAGCCGCCCGATTACCTGTACTGGGTGGACGCGGGCGAACTCCAGGTAATGGAGTCACGCGTCTATACGGAGCTCCGTAGGCCGCTGCGAGCGGTGCCGCTGCTCCGTGATGTGCTCTCGGGTTACGACGCCACGCACACACGAGAGATGGCCCTGTACCTGTCCTGGCTCGCTATCGCGCTGGCGGATGCGAACGAGCCAGAGGAAGCGGCGGCCGTGGCCGAGCGCGTGATCCGCATAGCGGCAGACGTGGCCTCGGAGCGCACAGCCGAACGGGTCCGCGTCGTACTGGCCAGGCTCCAGGAGTACGCGGACGTGCCAGAGGTCGCGGCACTGCTGGCCGACCACGCAGCCTGACACGGTGGGTGTGGAACGGAGATGCACCACACCCACCGTCGTCACTCAGCGCTCAGCCGGCCGTCTACCGTGGGTGACGGTTGAACGGCGAGCGACGGT
Source organism: Streptomyces caniscabiei (assembly GCF_014930365.1). Lineage (GTDB taxonomy): Bacteria > Actinomycetota > Actinomycetes > Streptomycetales > Streptomycetaceae > Streptomyces > Streptomyces caniscabiei. The sequence goes on from NZ_JABXWI010000014.1 coordinate 129,307, forward strand.
CAGGAGTAGCGGTCGCCCAGGTTGTGCATGGTGTTGACCGCGCGCTGACTGGCCATGTCGGCCCCGTACCTGCGCAGCATGGCCGGGCTCTTCCACCCTCGGATGGCCATGATGTGCTCGCCGGATACGCCCCTGGCTTTCAGGTCATCCGCCCACGAGTGGCACCAGCAGTGCGGCGACACCTCGGCCGAGTCGTACCCGGCTCGCTCTGCCACCCGCTTGGTCATGTTCCACAGACCCGAGTAACCGAGCCGTGGGCGGTTGTTGAGGCCGAGCCAGAGCCACGGCTCAGCGTGCCGCTTGTGTGTGGTGCGGAGACGTAGGTACCGCTGGAGCGCCTTGACCGTGGACGGCTGTAGCGGAATGACCCGGCCATCGATGCTGTTGCGGTCCATCTTGAGCGGGACGACGACGAGAACCGCTCCCTGGAGATCCAGGTCCTGGACGCGGATGTTCAGGATCTCCTCTGCGCGCAGGCCCTCAGTCAGCACACGGAGAAGCGCGTGGTCCCGCGTGGTCTCGAAGTCCTTTCGCCCTGGTCCCCATGCGGTGATATCCAGCGTGTCCTGGATGAACTCCTCGGACAGGGTCTTTGGCTTGCCGAGCTGCGGAGCCGCGTACTTGTGGAACTTCGGGTCGTCGTACGGGTTCGGGTGGTCGTACTCCTCGGAGAGGTAGACGAACAGCGCGCGGAGGTTCCGCTGTGTCGTGTTGACCCCGCCCGTGTATCCGCCTTTCCCGTCCTGGCTCTTGGGCACGTCCTTGGTCTGGTACCACCAGCGGAAGAACGCGTTGGCTGTCGAGACATCCACGTCGGTGAACGAGGTGACTTCCACACCCACCGCGTTGACGTGCTGCGATGCTCCGATCCAGGCAGAGAGTGCCTTGCCCGCGTTCACGTAGGCATTGATCGTCTTCCGCTGGAAGGGGCGACCGTGCTTGTTCGTCGTGGTCGACAGGTGCAAGTCAAGCTCAGCGATGAGCGCTGCCCTGACGTCCTCGGGCGACGTGAGCGCACGTACGGACGCGGCAGAGTGCGCACGAGTGTCTGTGTCTGTCGCGCTCTCGGCGACTCTCCTAGGAGCGCGTAGCGCGCTCTTGCGCGCACCCTTCTGTACTGCCTCGGCCATGGTCTATGGCTCCCTCGGTTCGAGGAGCCAGAGCGTCAAGCGACTTACCCGGCTCCATGACGACTAGGAGTCACAGAGCCGGGCGGCACTGTCTGTTCCGCGTTTACGCAGCTCAGACCACGTATCAGAGGCCGTGGCGGGAATCGAACCCGCGTAATTCGCTTTGCAGGCGAGTCCCTGAACCACTCGGGCACACGGCCGGGTCGGAGTGTGGGCCCCGGTGGGGGCTGGTGCTCCGGACTCGATGTGTCGACCGTAGGCGGGGGCGGGTGGGGGGCTCAAGGGCGGTGGGGGTGCTGCAACGGGACTGCCATACGCCGTTCATGAATGAGGGGTGCAGGGGGCAGGGCGGGCCGGTCTTACGACCAAGGTCCTGGAGGCTGGGGGGCTTTGGACAGGGGCGAAAGTCAGTCGTGCCCCTTACGCTGGCTCGCATGGTCGATTCCGAACCGCGTGGCGCGGGTGTCACGCAGAGCCCCGCCCCGACGTCGGTCGCCGACGGTGAGGACAGTGTGCTGAGCCGTTCCTACCGGGGGCTCAGTATCGGGATCGTCTCCGTCGTGCTGCTGATCGCCTTCGAGGCCATGGCGGTCGGCACGGCCATGCCCGTCGCGGCGCGGGAGCTGGACGGGATCTCGGTGTACGGCTTCGCGTTCTCGGCGTACTTCACGACGAGCCTGTTCGGCATGGTGCTGGCGGGGCAGTGGGCGGACCGGCGGGGGCCGCTCGGGGCGTTGACGGCGGGCATCGGTGCCTTCGCGGCCGGGCTGGTGCTGTCGGGGACGGCCGGCGCGATGTGGCTCTTCGTCCTCGGCCGGGCCGTGCAGGGGCTCGGCGGCGGGCTGGTGATCGTCGCGCTGTACGTCGTGGTCGGGCGCGCGTACCCGGAGCGGCTGCGGCCCTCGATCATGGCGGCCTTCGCGGCGAGCTGGGTCGTCCCCTCCGTGGTCGGCCCCCTCGCCTCGGGCGCGGTGACCGAACAACTGGGCTGGCGCTGGGTGTTCCTGGGTATTCCGGCGCTCGTCGTACTGCCGCTGGCGCTGGCCCTGCCGCAGATACGACGGAGGGCATCCGGACCGGTGACGCCCTCGCCCTCGTCCCCGTCTTCGGCTTCGCCCTCGCCCCCGTCCCCGTCCTCGTCCTCGGCTTCGGCCTCGCCCTCCTCCTCGTCCCCGCCCCCGTCCTCCGCTTCCGCCCCGGCCCCCTCCTTCGACCGCCGCCGTATTCGACTCGCCTTCGGGATCTCCCTCGGGGCCGGGCTGCTGCAGTACGCGGCTCAGGATCTGTCGTGGTGGTCCCTGGTGCCGGCGGTCGCGGGCGCCGGGCTGTTGGTGCCGGCCGTGCTGGGACTGTTGCCGCGGGGGACGTACCGGGCGGTGCGGGGGCTGCCGTCGGTGGTGCTGCTGCGCGGCGTCGCGGCGGGCTCGTTCGTGGCGGCCGAGTCGTTCGTGCCGCTGATGCTGGTGACCCAGCGGGGGTTGTCGCCGACGCTCGCCGGGTTCTCGCTGGCTGCCGGCGGGGGGACCTGGGCGCTGGGATCGTGGGTGCAGGCGCGGGCGCGGGTGGAGCCGTACCGGGAGCGGCTGATGACGGTGGGGATGGTGCTGGTCGCGGCGGCGATCACCACGCTGCCGGGGGTGCTGGTGGACTCCGTCCCGGTGTGGATCGTGGCCGTCGCCTGGGCCTTCGGGTGCTTCGGGATGGGGCTGGTGATCTCCTCCACCAGCGTGCTGCTGCTCCAGCTGTCCGCGCCCGAGGAGGCGGGGACCAACTCCGCCGCGCTCCAGATCTCCGACGGTCTCACCAACGCGCTGCTCCTCGCGGCGGGCGGCGCCGCCTTCGCCGCGCTGGGTGGCGGCGCGGTCGGCCACACGGCCACCACGGCCGCCGGCACCGCCTCCCACCCGGCGGCCTTCGTCGCGGTGTTCCTGCCGATGGCGGGGGTGGCGTTGGTGGGGGCCTGGGTGACCACGCGGTTGCGTAAACCGGTGGTTGTCGGGTGATTGCTCCCCCTAGCCTCGCTCCATGACCGAGATCACGCTCCACCTCGACCCCGAGCGCCGTCGTGCGCTCGCCGACCTCGCCGATGCGCTCGGGCGGCGGCCCGAGGAGGTGGCCGAGGACGCCGTCGAGATGTTCTTGCGGGCGGAGGGTGTCAGCGTGCGGGCGGTGGCCGAGCGGCTCGCCGCGCGGCATGCCGAGTTGCTGCGGAGGCTGGGGGAATGAGCGCGCAGGTGCGAGACACGAGCCGTCATCTGACCGTCGCCGATGTGACGGCCATCGCCGAGATCGCCTTCGGCGGGCGGAAGCCCGAGACGCGGGAGGCGGGGCTGCTGGAATCCGCCGTGCACCGTTCGCGTGCCCGGATGTTCGGCACTCCGGCCTACACCGACCGCTACGAGCAGGCCGCCGCCCTGCTTCACGCCCTGGCCACCAACCACCCGCTCGTGGACGGCAACAAGCGGACGGCCTGGCTCGCGGCGGCCACCTTTCTGGCGGTCAACGGGGTGGACCTCGGGGCGGTGGACCAGGACCGGGCGTACGACCTGGTCATCGATGTCGCGTCCGGTGAGGAGAGCGAGGTCGGTGCGATCGCCGAGCGGTTGCGGGGGTTGTGAGGTGGATCCCATCGCCGGAGGAGGGGGTGTCGTACGCGCGTGGACACGGTCCGGGCGCCGGTAGGGTGGCCCGGTTGTCATACGTAGCCGTGGTGTCCGAGTCGCTGCGCGAGTCGCCCGGGGCTACCCGCCGAGCCGCTCGACCCCCAGACCGGAGACCGTGACTACCACCGCCACCTCCTCCTCGTCCCACCACCTCTCGCCCGCCTTCCCCGGCCGCGCCCCCTGGGGCACCGCCAGCAAGCTGCGTGCCTGGCAGCAGGGGGCGATGGAGAAGTACATCCAGGAGCAGCCGCGGGACTTCCTCGCGGTCGCGACCCCGGGCGCCGGCAAGACGACCTTCGCGCTGACGCTCGCGTCCTGGCTGCTGCACCACCACGTCGTGCAGCAGGTGACGGTCGTGGCGCCCACCGAGCACCTGAAGAAGCAGTGGGCGGAGGCCGCGGCGCGGATAGGGATCAAGCTGGACCCGGAGTACAGCGCGGGCCCGCTCAGCAAGGAGTACGACGGCGTCGCGGTCACCTATGCCGGTGTGGGCGTGCGGCCCATGCTGCACCGCAACCGCAGCGAGCAGCGCAAGACGCTCGTCATCCTCGACGAGATCCACCACGCCGGTGACAGCAAGTCCTGGGGCGAGGCCTGTCTGGAGGCGTTCGAGCCCGCCACCCGCCGGCTCGCGCTCACCGGTACGCCCTTCCGGTCCGACACCAACCCCATCCCCTTCGTGACGTACGAGGAGGGGGCGGACGGCATCCGGCGGTCGTCCGCCGACTACACCTACGGCTACGGCAACGCGCTCGCCGACAACGTCGTGCGGCCCGTCATCTTCCTCTCCTACAGCGGCAACATGCGCTGGCGGACCAAGGCGGGCGACGAGATCGCCGCGCGCCTCGGCGAGCCCATGACCAAGGACGCGGTCAGCCAGGCCTGGCGTACGGCGCTCGATCCGCGCGGCGAGTGGATGCCGAGCGTGCTGCGCGCCGCCGACCAGCGGCTCACCGAGGTCCGTAAGGGCATCCCGGACGCCGGCGCCCTCGTCATCGCCACCGACCAGGACTCCGCCCGCGCCTACGCCAAGCTGATCCGGGAGATCACGGGGACCAGCGCCACGGTCGTCCTGTCCGACGATTCCGGTGCCTCGGACCGTATCGACGAGTTCGCCGGCAGCACCGACCGGTGGATGGTCGCGGTGCGGATGGTGTCCGAGGGCGTCGACGTGCCCCGCCTCGCCGTCGGGGTCTACGCCACCACCATCTCCACGCCGCTGTTCTTCGCCCAGGCCGTCGGACGGTTCGTACGGTCCCGGCGGCGTGGCGAGACCGCGTCCGTGTTCCTGCCGACCGTGCCCGACCTGCTCACCTTCGCCAACGAGATGGAGGTCGAGCGGGACCACGCCCTCGACAAGCCGAAGAAGGCGGGCGAGGAGGACCCGTACGCCGAGGAGGAGAAGCTCCTCGCGGAGGCGGAGCGGGAGCAGGACGAGGACACCGGCGAGCAGGACATGCTGCCGTTCGAGGCGCTCGAGTCCGACGCCGTGTTCGACCGGGTCATGTACAACGGCGCCGAGTTCGGCATGCAGGCCCATCCCGGCAGCGAGGAGGAGCAGGACTACCTCGGCATCCCGGGTCTGCTGGAGCCGGACCAGGTGCAGTTGCTGCTCCAGAAGCGGCAGGCGCGGCAGATCGCGCACAGCCGCAAGAAGCCCGACGCCGAGGCCGACCTGGTGGAGCTGCCGGCCGACCGGCGGCCCGTGGTCACCCACAAGGAACTGCTGGAGCTGCGGAAACAGCTCAACGGCATGGTCGGCGCGTACTCCCACCAGAGCGGCAAGCCGCACGGGGTCATCCACACCGAGGTACGGCGGGTGTGCGGCGGACCGCCGAGCGCCGAGGCCACGGCGGGGCAACTGCGCCAGCGGATCGCCAAGGTGCAGGAGTGGGCGACCCGGATGAAGTGACTCCGGGGCGCGCGCTTCGGGAAACCGGCGTGCCGTCGAGCCTCCGAGCGTGCCAACGAGCCTCCGAGCGTGCCGTCGAGCCTCCGAGCGCGCCACGGGCGGCCGCGCTCCGGGGCGCCTTTGGGTCTTCGCGCGCAGCGCGCGCTCCGGGGCTCGGCGTGCGCGGTGCGCCCGTACATTTCGCGACAAAGCGAAGTAGTCCGTACCGGTCACTGCCCGGATTCTGGACGGAGTCTTCCGCTCAGCGAACCCGCTCGTCTACTGTCCCGCTACGCACACGCCCCGTGGCAGCGCCGCCGCGGAGCGCAGCCGTGAAGCGACTCCGCCCGGATCGTCCGGGTTCAGCCGATCGGCGGCCTCTGTAGCGCGTCGCCGAACGGGACCGGTGACGCATCAGCCGTGACAGAGGTCGCCGCCCTCACCAAGAAGGAGTGGGCGTCGTGACCGCGGAGACCTCTCAGACGCTTGATCGGGGACTGCGTGTCCTCAAGCTGCTCGCCGACACCGACCACGGGCTGACCGTCACCGAACTGTCCAACAAGCTCGGGGTCAACCGGACCGTTGTCTACCGCCTGCTCGCCACCCTGGAGCAGCACTCCCTCGTCCGTCGTGACCTGGGCGGACGTGCCCGGGTGGGGCTGGGGGTGCTGCGTCTGGGGCGGCAGGTGCATCCGTTGGTACGGGAGGCCGCGCTGCCCGCGCTGCGATCGCTGGCCGAGGACATAGGGGCGACCGCCCATCTCACGCTCGTCGACGGCACCGAGGCGCTGGCCGTCGCCGTCGTCGAGCCGACGTGGACGGACTACCACGTGGCGTACCGCGCCGGGTTCCGGCACTCGCTCGACCGGGGCGCCGCGGGTCGGGCCATCCTGTCGGGGCGGCAGCAGCCGGGGGACTGGCCGGGATACACGCTCACGCACGGCGAGCTGGAGGCGGGGGCGAGCGGGGCCGCCGCGCCGCTGCTCGGGGTGACGGGCGTCGAGGGCAGCGTGGGCGTGGTGATGCTGGCCGACGCGGTGCCGGAGAGGGTGGGGCCGCGGGTGATGGACGCGGCACGGGAGGTCGCCGACGCGCTTCGGTGACCTGCCCTTGGGCGAGATTCCCCGCGGTGAGACGTTCTTCGGTGACACCCCCTCCGGTGATGCGGGGCGTGCCGGTCAGGGGCGTGGGTCCAGCGAGTCCAGCCAGTTCAGCAGGTGTGCCGTGAAGACGTCCGGCTGCTCCATGTTCGCGTAGTGGCCGACCCCTTCGATCGTGATGACGTGGCTCTTCGGGGCGACCGCGGTGACCGTGGTGACCAGGCGTTCGGCCATGGCGATGAGGTCGGGGGCGTCCAGGGCGCCGTTGATCGCGAGGGTGGGGGCGGTGATGCCGGTGGCGCGGGCCCAGGTGTCCGTGACCGGGACGTGCCAGTCCTTCTCGCCGAGGGTGTGTTTGAGGGCGGTGGCCCGGCTCATCTCCCGTACCCGCCGGACGATGTCGGGGTCCACGTCGTCGACCGCGCGGTGCGGACCGGCGACCGCCTCACCGACCACTTCCAGCCAGCCCTCGATGTCGCCGGACATCAGCGTGCCGTAGTACCGGGCGACGCTGTCCTTGGTCCAGGGGTCCATGAACTCGGGCTCGCTGGTGCCGACGCCGCTGACGACGAGCGCGCGTACCAGGTCGGGATGTTCCAGGGCCGTGTCGACCGCCGTGCCCCCGCCCATCGACATGCCGACCAGGATCGCGGGGCCCGTCTCCAGGTGGCGCAGCAGCGCGGCGAGGTCGTCGGTGAAGCGGAACGGCTTGCTCGCGTTGGCGGACGCGCCGTGGCCCCGCGCGTCCGGGGCGATGACCCGGTGGCCCGCCGCCGTCAGCGCGGGGACCAGATCGCGCCACATGGTGTGGTCCGTGAAGCCGCCGTGCAGCAGGACGAGCGGAGTGCCCGCACCGGTGTCCTGGTAGGCGAGGGGGCCGTCGTCGGACGGGAACGTGTGTGTGGGGACCTGCGTGGCGTCAGTCATGACAACTAAGTTGTCATGTCGGAGGGAGGATGACAACCCAGTTGTCATTATTCTGCGAAGGTGTGCGATGGGGCGTGGAAGACAATGAGCCCGTGACCGAGACCAATGAGCCCGTAGCAGGGACCAGTGAGCCCGTGACAGGGGTCGACGAGCCGCTGCCGCCCGAGGCGCTCGCGGGGCGGCTGTCCGAGGTGTTCGCCGTCCTGGGGCCGCTCTACCGGCGGACCACCCGCGCGCTGGAGCTGAAGGAACGGAAGGAGGGCTTCCCGGTCGGCGTGCGCGCGGTCCTGGAGCTGTTGCGCATGGCCGGGCGGCCGATGACCGTGCCGCAGATGGGGCGCACACTGGCGCTGAGCAGGCAGTTCGTGCAGCGGATGGTCAACGAGGCGGCCGGGCGGGACCTCGTCGAGGCCATCCCCAACCCCGCTCACCAGCGCTCCTCCCTGATCCGGCTGACCGACACCGGCCGTACGGCCATCGACGTGCTGGTCGCCCGGGAGAGCGCGCTGCTGAAGCAGGCTGGAGGCGAGCTGACGGCGGCCGACGTCGACTCCTGCGTACGGGTCCTGACGCAGCTCCTCGCGCTCTTCGAGGACGTGGACGTCAACTGAGGTCCCGCGGCACCACCGCCCCCCTGGCCGGAAGTACCTCTCACGTTAGATTGATCCCGTGCTCTCTCGTCTCTCCAGCCTTTCGCGTCCCGTCGCCGTAGCCATCAGCGCCCTGCCCGTGGTGGGGCTGCTCGTCACGGTGGCGCTCGCGCCGCTGCCGTTCACCGTGGCGCAGCCGGGGATGACGGCGAACGTGCTCGGCGAGAACAAGGGCGAGCCGGTGATCACGATCAGCGGCGCGCAGGCCCGGAGGACCAGCGGCCAGCTGCGCATGACGACGATCGAGGCGACGGGACCGGACGCCCGCGTCGGCCTCGGCGATGTGCTCGACGGCTGGTTCCGCACCGACCAGGCCGTCATGCCGCGCGAGGCGGTCTACCCGAGCGGCGACACCACCGAGGAGATCCAGGAGCACAACGAGGCCGAGATGAAGGAGTCCCAGGACACCGCCACCGAGGCCGCGCTCGCCTACCTCGGCGAGGACTCCGGGGACGTCCGGGTCACCCTGCGGCTCGCCGACGTCGGCGGCCCCAGCGCGGGGCTGCTCTTCTCTCTCGGCATCGTCGACAAGCTCGACGGCGACGGCAGCGGGGGCGACCTCACGGGCGGCCGGGTCATCGCCGGGACGGGGACCATCGACACCTCGGGCAAGGTGGGTCCGGTGGGCGGGGTCGCCCTCAAGACCCAGGCCGCCCGCCGTGACGGCGCGACCGTCTTCCTGGTCCCCGAGGCCGAGTGCTCCGACGCGAAGACCGAGCTGCCCAAGGGGCTGCGGCTCATCCCGGTGACGACCCTGAAGGGCGCGGTCGGCTCCCTCGTCGCGCTGGAGACGGGCAAGGGGTCCGTACCGAGCTGCTGACCCGCGCCCGACGGGACTCCCCCCGGCTCGCCCCATGGCGAGGGGGAGGGGCAGCAGGGCAGAGGAAATGGTCCGCGCTCAGCCGTCGGCGCGTTCGCGAAGGGCCTCCTGCTCCACCAGCGGGATGATCCGCAGCGGGACGGGGTTCTCCATGACGATCGCCGTGGCGGCCCGGACGATGCCGTCGAAACCGACGACCCGGTCGATCACCCGCTGGAGATCGGCGTTCGAACGGGCCACCAGCCGGCACAGCATGTCCCCGCTGCCGGTCGTCGTGTGCAGCTCCAGCACCTCGGGCACGGTCGCCAGGTGCGCCCGTACGTCCGCCCCCTGCCCCTGTCGGATCTGCAAAGTCGCGAACGCCGTGACCGGGTAGCCGAGCGCGGCCGGATCCACCTCCGGACCGAACCCGCGGATGACGCCGTTCGACTGAAGCCGGTCCAGCCGGGCCTGCACCGTGCCCCGCGCGACGCCCAGCCGTCGGGACATCTCCAGCACCCCGATCCGGGGCTCGCGCGCGAGCAGGACGATCAACCGCCCGTCCAGATGATCGATCGCCACCGGACCTCCCGAGGTGGTCATGCTGCGCGGAACAAGCCGCCAGATGGACATGTCGCTGAACAGATTGCTCAGCGGATACGCCAACTGTTGCACACCTTGTGGGTACGGAGGACTCTGCGGTCATGGCAGCCACCTCCGCGCACACACACGGCACGCACGGCACACACGACGTCCCCGGCGCCGCACGGCAGGCGGACCCCTTCCCGGTCAAGGGAATGGACGCGGTCGTCTTCGCGGTGGGCAACGCCAAGCAGGCCGCCCACTACTACTCCACGGCGTTCGGCATGCGCCTCGTCGCCTACGCCGGCCCCGAGACCGGCAGCCGCGAGACGGCGAGCTACGTCCTGGAGAACGGCTCGGCCCGGTTCGTCCTCACCTCGGTCGTCAAACCCGCCACCACCTGGGGCCACTTCCTCGCCGAGCACATCGCCGAGCACGGCGACGGCGTCGTCGACCTCGCCATCGAGGTCCCGGACGCCCGCCGCGCGTACGCCTACGCCGTCGGACACGGCGCGCGGTCCGTCACCGAGCCGTACGAGACGAAGGACGAGCACGGCACGGTCGTGCTGGCCGCGATCGCCACGTACGGCACGACCCGGCACACCCTCGTCGAGCGCACCGGCTACGACGGGCCGTACCTCCCCGGCTACGTCGCCGCGGACCCCCTCGTCGAGCCGCCCGCGCGGCGCACCTTCCAGGCCATCGACCACTGCGTGGGCAACGTCGAGCTCGGGCGCATGAACGAATGGGTGGAGTTCTACAACCGAGTCATGGGCTTCACCAACATGAAGGAGTTCGTGGGCGACGACATCGCCACCGAGTACAGCGCGCTGATGTCGAAGGTCGTGGCGGACGGCACGCTCAAGGTCAAGTTCCCCATCAACGAGCCCGCCCTGGCCAGGAAGAAGTCGCAGATCGACGAGTACCTGGAGTTCTACGGCGGCGCGGGCGTCCAGCACATCGCGCTCAACACGGACGACATCGTGGGGACGGTACGGACGATGCGGGCGGCGGGTGTCGAGTTCCTCGCCACGCCGGACTCCTACTACGACACGCTGGGGGAGTGGGTCGGCGACACACGTGTGCCCGTCGACACCCTGCGCGAACTCAAGATCCTCGCGGACCGGGACGAGGACGGGTACCTGCTGCAGATCTTCACCAAGCCGGTCCAGGACCGGCCGACGGTCTTCTTCGAGATCATCGAGCGGCACGGGTCGATGGGGTTCGGCAAGGGCAACTTCAAGGCGCTGTTCGAGGCGATCGAGAGGGAGCAGGAGAAGAGGGGGAACTTGTGAGGGCGCGCGTCAGGGGGTGGGGGTGCGTGTCTCGTCGGCGGGTGCGGGTGCGTCGTGGTTGCTCGCGCAGTTCCCCGCGCCCCTAAAAGACCAGGCCCTGCGGGCCTGAAAGGCCACGGCCCCGCGGGCCTGAAAAGCGACGGGACTGCGGGCTGAAAAGCATGGGGCGCAGCCCTGCTTTTCAGGGGCGCGGGGAACTGCGCGAGCAACCCCCACGCACCCGCACCCGCCCACGCACCCCCCCGCGCCTCACCCACCTCTCACCACATACGGATTCAACCGCCCCGCCTCCTCCAGATGCCGCCGCCCCGCCGCCTCCAACCCCACCGCCCGCTCGATCACCCCCCGGTGATACGCGTACACCGCACTCCGCACCTCCCCACCCCGCGCCCGATCCGTCGCCCGCCGCGCGAACCCCAGCGCCTCCCCGTCCGCCCCGGCCCGATGCAACGCCCACCCCAGCGCATCGGCCACCCGCAACCCCGGCTGCCGCTCCCACTCCGCCCGCAGCACCCGCACCGCCTCCGCCGGATCCCCGTGGTCCGCCTCCAGCGCCCCGAGGACGAGCGACTCGTTCACCCCGGCCGCGGCGGACCGAGCCACCAGCGTCCGCACCACGCCGTACTGCTCCCGCGCCTCCTTCGCCCGCCCCAGCGACTCGTACAACTCGCCCAGCCGCAACGCCACTTCGGGGGACGGCCGCCGCGACAGCGCCGAACGGTACTCGCGCACCCCCTCCGCCGTCCGCCCCAGTGCCACCAGCGCACGCCCCCGGCACGCGCCGGCCTCCGGGTCACCCCCGGCGACGCCGGAGCCGCCGGCCTCGCAGTACCGCAACGACTGCTCCGCCTCCCCCCGCTCCCACGCCAGCTCCCCGGCCCGGACCCACCACGCCGCACCCGCGGCCGACGGACCCGTGACCGACGTCTCGGTGGCCGCCGCGTCCGAGAGCGCCGCGGCCGCGTCCTCGCGCGCCCCCTGGTCCCAGGAGACCCGCGCCGCCCGCGCCCTGGCCGCCGGCCCGGAGTCGACGGCGAGCATCCTGTCCCTGGTCGCGCGCACGGCCTTGTACCGGCCGAGCCCGTCGTACGCGTCGATGAGCAGGGCGTACGCGGTCCAGCGCCCCGGCGCCACCCGTACGGCCTTCTCGCCCCAGCGTTGCGCCGCCCGGAAGTCCCGACGGGCGACCGCGAGGGCGGTGAGGCCTTCGAGGGCGTCGGCGTTGCCGCTCGGCCGGAGCCGCAGCGAGGTCCGCAGGGCGCGTTCGGCCCGGGGGTGGTCCAGGACGCCGCCGGTCCGGCGGGCCCGTTCGACGTACGCCACGCCGAGCACCGCCCACGAGACGTGGTCACGCGGCCGGGCCCGCACCCGGGCCTCCCGCTCACGCACGGTCGCCGCCACGTCGGGCAGCGCGGCAGGCATCCCGGCGAGCAGCCGGGCAGCCGGAACGGTCCTCGCCCGCCGCCCCTCGGGCCCGGCCGCGCCCACCACCCGCGCCTCCCGACCCCCGCCCCCGCCCCCGCCGTCACCTCCGTCCGGCGGCACCACCATCAGCACACCCCCGAGCACGAAACACCCGACGACGGCCCAGACCACCCGCCGCCCCCGCCCGGCGCCCCGTCCCTCGGTGGCCCGCAACCCGGCGGCCCACCGCCGCACCGCCCGCTGCTCGTTCTCCACAGACATGCCGTCACTGTGCGTCAATACGACGACCACATCCCGCACCCGAACGCTCGCGCCGACGGGTTCACACCGATGGCCGCGAGTGCGAACCTGTGATCATGAGCCGTATCCAAGCCCCGTCCGACGAGACGACCGGCAACCTCGTCGACCGACTGCTCAGCGGCCTGCCGCCGGAGGCGGTCCTCGTCGATCCGGACGTCACCACTTCCTACGCCAACGACATGGCGAGCTTCTGCGAGGCCGGTGTCCCCGCGGTCGTCGTCCTGCCCCGGACCGTCGAACAGGTGCAGCACGTCATGCGGACCGCCACCGCGCTGCGCGTCCCGGTGGTCCCGCAGGGCGCCCGCACCGGCCTCTCCGGCGGCGCCAACGCCTCCGAGGGCTGCATCGTGCTGTCCCTGACGAAGATGGACCGGATCCTCGAGATCAACCCGGTCGACCGCATCGCCGTCGTCGAACCCGGCGTCGTCAACGCCGCCCTCTCCCGGGCGGTCAACGAACACGGCCTCTGCTACCCGCCGGACCCCTCCAGCTGGGAGATGTGCACGATCGGCGGCAACATCGGCACGGCCTCCGGCGGCCTGTGCTGCGTGAAGTACGGGGTGACCGCCGAGTACGTCCTCGGCCTGGACGTCGTGCTCGCCGACGGCCGGCTGATGTCCACCGGCAGACGCACCGCGAAGGGCGTCGCCGGCTACGACCTCACCCGGCTCTTCGTCGGCTCGGAGGGCTCGCTCGGCATCGTCGTCCGCGCGACCCTCGCCCTCAAGCCGCAGCCGCCCCGGCAGCTGGTGCTGGCGGCGGAGTTCGCGTCGGCGGCAGCCGCCTGCGACGCGGTGTGCCGGATCATGGCCGGCGGACACGTCCCGTCGCTGCTCGAACTCATGGACCGTACGACGGTGAAGGCCGTCAACGACCTCGCGCACATGGGGCTGCCGGAGACCACCGAGGCGCTGCTGCTCGCCGCCTTCGACACCCCGGACCCGGCCGCCGACCTCGCCGCCGTCGGCGCGCTCTGCGAGGCGGCGGGCGCCACCCAGGTCGTCCCGGCGGACGACGCGGCCGAGTCCGAACTGCTGCTCCAGGCGCGGCGGTTGTCGCTCACCGCGCTGGAGGCGGTCAAGGGCACCACGATGATCGACGACGTGTGCGTGCCGCGCTCCAGGCTCGGCGAGCTGCTCGACGGCGTCGACCGCATCGCCGAGAAGTACGACCTGACCATCGGGGTCTGCGCCCACGCCGGCGACGGCAACACGCACCCCACCGTCTGCTTCGACGCGGCCGACCCCGACGAGTCCCGGCGCGCCCGCGAGTCCTTCGACGAGATCATGGCCCTCGGTCTGGAACTCGGCGGCACGATCACCGGCGAGCACGGAGTGGGCATCCTGAAGAAGGAGTGGCTGGCCCGGGAGATCGGCCCGGTGGGCATGGAGATGCAGCGGGCGGTGAAGTCCGCCTTCGACCCGTTGGGCATCCTCAACCCGGGCAAGCTGTTCTGACGTCGGCCTTCCAGGGACACGCCCCTCACTGGGCGAGGAGTTGGGCCAGGCCGTCGTCGATGCCCAGCATGTCGAACTCCGCGCCCGGCGGGACCAGCCGCAGGGTCCGCTCCAGCCAGGCCGACACCGCGGCGGCGGGCGCCTCGAGCAGCGCGTCCCCGTCCGGTGAGCTGAGCGCCATCAGGACGACGCTGCGGCCCGACACCTTCGTCGGCCACACCCGCACGTCCCCGTGCCCGCACGGCCGGAACACCCCCTCGACGAGCAGCTCCCGCGCGAACGTCCAGTGCACCGGCCGGTCGGAGTTGACGTGGAAGGTGATGTGGACGGCGTACGGGTCGTCGCCGCGGTAGGCCAGCTTGGCCGGCACGGGGATGCTGCGCTCGGGCGACAGGACGAGTCTGAGCTCCAGTTCGCGCTCCACGACGGTGTGCCGCATGGTGATCGTTCCTCTCTCTTGGCGGGACCCCTGGGTGGGGCCCGTACGAGTGAGAGGGGCCAGGGCCCCGCAGCATTACGCGGGTTCGCGAAACTTTTTCCGACGAGTCCACGGACCGTCCTGCCGCGTCCGGCGGGCCGCCGCGCCCGTAGCAGATCCGTGCGCGAATGGGGCGGGTCCGGAGGCAGCGGTCATGGACCGGGCCGACGTCTGGTAGATCTGGTTGCCTCCATCAAACCCACGAGCAGATACGGGACGACGGACATGAGCGCCCCAACCCCGGCCCCCGGTGACGACAGGCCCCGCGAAGGGTATTACCCGGACCCGTCCATTCCTGGATATGTCCGGTACTGGAACGGCGCCGCCTGGGTGCCGGGTACGAGCCGTCCGGCGCCCTCCGACGGTGAGCCGCTCGCCCCGCCGCCCGGCTCCGGCTCGTCCGGCGCCGTGGAGGAGACGGGCCCGCACTTCTTCGACGAGGACCCCGCGGGCGACGGTGACGCGGCCAGGGCGGCCGCCGACCCCAACGCCCTGCACGGCTCCCGCCCCGAGCCCGCCTCCGCGTGGGGCGCCGACCGCTCCCGCCAGACCGGCTTCGGCGGCGACAAGGACCGCCGGGTGTCCTGGGGTTCCGCACCCGGCGCCGACCCGCGCCTCTCCCTCTCGGCCGGCACGGCCGACACGACAGGCACGGGAGACACGGCCGGCTCCGCCGACGACAGCGGCGGCCCGGCCGGCCCCACCGGTGCCGCGGCCTTCGGTGACCCCGGCCGTACGGCGACCACGGACGGCACGGCCACCATCCCGCCGGCGGACGACGACGAGGCCGGGTCCACACCGGGCACGGTGGTCTTCCGGCGACCGAACAGCTCCGGGGCCCCGGAGGCGGCCGTCGGCACGGAACCCGCCCCGACGGACGGCACGATGACGTTCCGTCCGTCCTCCTCGCGCGCGGGACAGCAGGACGGTACGGCTCCCGCGGCCCCCGCCGCTTTCGGCGCGCACCTGACCCCGGCCCAGGTCGCCGCCCAGCAGGCCCTCGGCCTCGCCCCGCAGTCCTCCTCTCCCCCGTCGGCTCCGTCCGGCCCGCAGGACCTTTCGGTGCCGCAGCAGGGTCCGCAGCAGGGCGGCACGGCCCCGGCGGCAGCGGTCTCCGCCCCGGCGGCCTCGGCGGTCGCCCCGGCGGCCCCCGCCGTCCCGGCCCCGCAGCAGCCGGCGTTCGGCGGCGCCTTCCCGCCTGCTCCGCAGGCCGCCCAGCCCCCGTCCCCGCAGGTCGCCGCCCCGCCGCTCACGCCGGGCGTGCCCCAGCAGGCCGCGGCCCCGCAGTCGGCCGACACCCCCATGGCCGTCGGCATCGGCGGCGGGCAGCCCTCCTGGGCCCAGCAGGTGCACCGGCTGGCCGGGGGGGACGGCGAGCAGCCGGTCACGCCGTGGAAGCCGGTCGTCGAGGACCCGTTCCAGGCGGCCGCGCGCCGGCAGTCCGAGGCCAGGCCCGCGGGGCTCGGCAGACGGCTGGCCGCCCGGCTGGTGGACAGCCTGGTCGTCGGCGGCGTCACGGCCGTGGCCGCCGTGCCGTTCGGCGGCAAGGCGGTCGACCACATCGACGAGAAGATCGACGCGGCCAAGCTCTCCGGTGAGAAGGTCACCGTCTGGCTGGTCGACGGCACGACCTCCGTCTACCTGGGCATCATCCTGGGCGTCCTGTTCCTCGTCAGCGCCGCGTACGAGGTGCTGCCCACCGCCAAGTGGGGCCGCACCCTCGGCAAGCGGCTGTTCGGTATCGAGGTCCGGGACATCGAGGGCCTGGAGCCCCCGTCGTTCATGGGCTCCCTGCGCCGCTGGCTCGTCCACACCGTCTCCGGGCTGCTCGGCATCGGCGTGGTCGGCGTGCTGTGGTGCGTCTGGGACAAGCCGTGGCGCCAGTGCTGGCACGACAAGGCGGCCCACACCTTCGTGGCGGGCGACTAGGGGCACCTCCGAACGGCCCGTCAGGGGCACGGAGCCGTACTCCGGACGGCCCCGTGCCGGATGCGGTGGCGGGGGGTTCGCGGTCGACTCGGGCCATGAGTACCGAACCGCCGCCCTCCGGCTCCGGTCAGTCCCCCGACGACGACCCGTTCAGGAAGCAGCCGCCGCCGTACGGCAGTCAGCCGCCCCCTGGCGGCCAGCCGCCTCCCTACAGCGGGGGCCCCTACGGCGGCGGTGCCTACGGTGGTGACCCCTACGGCGGCGGTCGCTACCCCAACGACCCCCTCTCCGGCATGCCGCCGCTCGCCGACAGCGGGAAGCGGGTGCTCGCGCGGATCATCGACATGATCCTGGTGGGGATCGTGGTGGGGCTGCTGGCCTGGGCGTTCCGGATCAGCCAGTACACGGTGGACTCGGACGACTTCGAGTTCGGCAAGTCCTTCGCCCAGGAGGCGCTCGCGGCGGTCCTCTACATCGCCTACGACACGTACTTCTCCGTCAAGAACGGCCAGACCCTCGGCAAGAGGCTGCTGAAGCTGCGGGTGGCGAACCTCAACGACGGATCCACGCCCTCCGTGCAGACCGCGCTGATCCGCGCGGCCGTGCTGTGGATCCCCTTCGCCTTCTGCTGCGCCTGCATCTGGACGGCGATCGCGGGCGGCTGGAGCTTCTTCGACAAGCCCTACAAACAGGGTCTGCACGACAAGGCGGCCAAGACGGTGGTGGTCAGCACCGCTTGAACGGGCGGCTCGAACGGGCCGGTCGAACGCATCGGTGGCGCGGATCGGTCGCGCGGGCCGGTCGGGCGGGCCGGTCGGGCACGGGGGCGCACACACGACGACGGCGGGTCCGTGGGTCACGGGCCCGCCGAAGCGTTTCAGCACACTGTCACCCAGTGCCGGGTCAGGAACCCATCCGCTCGTGCACGCGTTCCCGTACGGCCTGGGACCGCGCGGTCACCCGGCTCCGGGCCGGGGCCGTGGCGGAGGCCTTGGGGCGCGCGGCGGCGCCGGGCGCGGACTTGGGCAGCGGCACCGTCAGCGCGACGAGCAGGCCGAGTGCCAGGGCGGACAGGGCGATCACCGCGATACCCGCGCCGGAACTCGTCTGTGACAGCAGCAGCATGGCGAGGGTGGACAAGATCACGGTGCAGGAGCCGTAGGCGAGCTGTGCGGTCGTCGGACGAGGCATGGCAATCGTGTCCTCGGGTGGGAATCAAAGGTGAAGCAGTGCAGTCGGCTTGGCTTCTGCCGACCTCCGGCGCTCCGCCAATCGACTCTATTCGCCAGGGTGCCCGAGTGGAACGACGGGTAAGCGTGACCTGACACACGGTGCCGGGTGCACAGGGGGCGCACGGATTCATGGGGTCCGGCAAGTGGACGCATATGCGCGCCGGTTCGAGAGGCGGGCGGGCCGCGCCCATAACGACCTGGTAACGAACAAGCGCTTCCCCTGGACGCCGATAATCCACTTGACCTGTCCAAGTCAAGATCTGTTTTTTGTGTCGAAACTCCGATCGAATGGCGCCACTTGACTACACGCGTATACCGCGCGCGGACTCCTCCACGATCGGGGCCATCCCCCTTCCGCGCGAACGGTACGCGGGGGAGGAACTCAAGTGACCAGCAGACCCTGGACGTTTCGAGCGGCGGCGATCGGTGTCGCCCTCGCCACGGCCGCGGCGACCCTGTCCGCCCTCACCGTGGCGCAGGCCGCCGACACCGCGTCGGCGGCGTCCGTCGACCGGCACGACCCGTCGGACCACCAGCACGCCGGCGAGCACGACCTCGAAGGCCCCCTGAGCAGGACCCAGGAGGCCCAGCGCGAGGAGGCCCTTCAGCAGGTCATCTCCGGCGACGCCACGGTCAAGGACCGTGACGGCTCGCAGGTCGTCCAGCTGAAGAGCAAGAAGGGCAAGAGCAAGTACGTCGAGCTCGGCCGCGAGAAGACCGACAAGATCTTCACGATCCTGGTCGAGTTCGGCGACGAGATCGACAGCCGCTACGGCGGCACCCCCGGCCCGCTGCACAACCAGATAGCCGAGCCGGACCGCGCGCAGGACAACTCCACGGCCTGGCAGGCGGACTACGACCAGGCGCACTTCCAGGACCTGTACTTCGGCACCGGCAAGAAGACCGAGTCGATGAAGAAGTACTACGAGAGGCAGTCCTCGGGCCGCTACTCGATCGAGGGCGAGGTCTCGGACTGGGTCAAGGTCCCCTACAACGAGGCGCGCTACGGCAACAACGCCTGCGGCCAGTCCACCTGCTCCAGCGTGTGGAACGTGGTCAGCGACGGTCTCACGTCCTGGGTCGCCCAGCAGAAGGCAGCGGGGCGCACCGACGCGGAGATCAAGGCCGACGTGGCCGAGTTCGACCAGTGGGACCGCTACGACTTCGACGGCGACGGCGACTTCAACGAGCCGGACGGCTACGTCGACCACTTCCAGATCGTGCACGCCGGTGAGGACGAGTCCGCGGGCGGCGGCGCGCAGGGTGAGGACGCCATCTGGGCGCACCGCTGGTACGCGTTCGGCTCGGACGCCGGCGCCACGGGTCCGGCGGACAACAAGCTCGGCGGCGCCAAGATCGGTGACACCGGCATCTGGGTCGGCGACTACACCGTCCAGCCCGAGAACGGCGGCCTCGGTGTCTTCGCCCACGAGTACGGCCACGACCTCGGTCTGCCGGACCACTACGACACCCAGGGCGGCGACAACTCCACCGGTTTCTGGACCCTGATGTCCTCCGGTTCCTGGCTCGGCACGGGCAAGGAGGCCATCGGCGACCTGCCCGGTGACATGACCGCCTGGGACAAGCTGCAGCTCGGCTGGCTGAACTACGACACGGCGAAGGCCGCGACGAAGTCGAAGCACAAGCTCGGGGTGGCGGAGTACAACACCAAGGACAAGCAGGCCCTGGTGGTGGAACTCCCGAAGAAGGAGGTCACCACCGAGATCGTCGCGCCGGCGCAGGGGTCGACCCAGTGGTGGAGCGGCAGCGGGAACAACTTCTCCAACACGCTGACTCGTTCCGTCGACCTCACGGGCAAGTCCTCGGCCGCGCTGACCCTGGACGGCTGGTACGACATCGAGGCCGAGTTCGACTACCTCTACACCGAGGTGTCGACCGACGGCGGCGCCAACTGGACGCCGATCGACGGCACGGCGGACGGCGCGGCGATCCCGCGCGACGCCAGCGGCAAGCCCGCGCTGACCGGTTCCTCCGCCGCGCACAAGAAGCTGTCGTACTCCCTGGACGCCTACGCGGGCCAGAAGTTCGACCTCCGCTTCCGCTACCAGACCGACGGCGGCCTGGCCCTGAAGGGCTTCACGGCCGACTCGATCGCGGTGACCGCCGACGGCGCCGTCCTCTTCTCGGACGACGCGGAGAGCGCGGACGCGGCCTGGACCGCCAAGGGCTTCTCCCGCGTGGGGGCCTCGTTCGCCAAGGACTACGCGCAGTACTACATCGCCGAGAACCGTCAGTACGTGTCGTACGACAAGACGCTGAAGGTCGGCCCGTACAACTTCGGCTTCTCGACCACGCGTCCGTCCTGGGTGGAGCACTTCCCGTACCAGAACGGCCTGTTGATCTGGAAGTGGGACACCTCGCAGGCGGACAACAACACCAGCGTGCACCCCGGTACGGGTCTCGTCCTGCCGGTCGACTCGCACCCGGCGGCGCTGAAGTGGGCCGACGGCACGGTGATGCGCAGCCGGATCCAGTCCTACGACTCGCCCTTCAGCCTCTACCGCACGGACGGTCTGAAGCTGCACAAGGCGGACGTGCTGACGAGGATCCCGTCGTCGAAGGGTGTGTCCACGTTCAACGACCGGACCAGCACCTACTACGACGAGGCGACCCCGCTGGCGGGTGTCAAGATCACTGACACCAACACCAAGATCAAGATCGTCAAGGAGGCCAAGGACGGCTCCACGATCTCGGTCCAGGTCGGCCCCGCGGTGAAGTAGACAGCATTTCCGCAGGTCAGAGCATGTTCGGCCGTGACCCTCTTGGCGGGTCGCGGCCGGACGTGTTTAGGTGCGTGGTGTGGCCTTCTTATTGACACTGACGCGCACGGGGGTGTGACCTGCATGGCCGCAGGAGGTTTCTGCAAACTGCCGGACGGCAATGTCGTCGTCGCCCTGAACCTGCCCGGGGCGACCACTCCGGGCACGCCGTGGGCGCCGCCGGACGACGGCTCCGTCCGGGTGCTCGTCCTGGCCGCGAACCGCGCCCGGGCCCTGACCCGGCTGCGCAACCTGGGCATGCGAGCGATCTACCTCCGCGGCAACGCGGCGCCCCCGACCCTGGACGAGATCACGGCCGTCCTGCACCACCCGGACGGCCTGATATGGCGCACGTCCCGGGTCTGCCCGGCCTCGACGACCCCGGAACTGTGGCACCCGATCAGAGCGCTGCTGAGGAGGCCGACGGTGCGGGTGTGACCCGGCAGAGCCCTCTCGGGGGCTACACGACCGGCTTGCCGGACAGCTCCACGCCCGCCTCGCGCAGCTCCTCCAGGGCCCGCTCAGTGGTCTCCTCGGCCACACCGGCGGTGAGGTCCAGCAGGACCTGGGTGCGGAAGCCCGCGCGCGCCGCGTCCAGGGCGGTGGCGCGTACGCAGTGGTCCGTGGCGATGCCGACGACGTCGACCTCGCTGATGTCACGGGCCCGGAGCCAGTCGGCGAGGGAGGCGCCGTTCTCGTCGGCGCCCTCGAAGCCGCTGTACGCCGCCGCGTACGCCCCCTTGTCGAACACGGCGTCGACCGCGCCGGAGGCGATGGCCGGGGCGAAGTTCGGGTGGAAGCCCACCCCCTCCGTGCCGGCGACGCAGTGCGCGGGCCAGGAGTGGACGTAGTCGGGGTTGTCGGAGAAGTGGCCACCGGGTGCGATGTGGTGGTCACGGGTGGCCACCACGTGCTGGTAGCCGGGACCGGCCGCCTGGCCGATCAGCTCGGTGACGGCGGCGGCCACATCGGCACCGCCGGCCACGGCGAGGCTGCCTCCCTCGCAGAAGTCGTTCTGCACGTCGACGACGATCAAGGCGCGGCGCATGGTGTCGGTGTCCTTCGACTCTTCGGTTCTCGGGTGTGGGTGGGACGGGACGCGGTCGGAAACTGCGAACTTCCGAGCCTAGAGACTTCGAGAGCTGTTCGGGAGGGGGCATCCGGCGCTCGCCCGATGCGCGGACCGGAGCACGGGCCCATCGCGCGGGCGCTCGGGGGCTCGTGGTGGAGCGTGCCGGCCCCGTTCACTCCAGCTCACCCCCAGCGTGCCCCCGCTGACCCTCCCGTACGTACCCGGGCGGCTCAGACGTACTCCGTCGGGATGACCGCTTCCCCGCGCGACAGCTGTGTCGCCGACAGCGGCAGAGCGGCCCGCGCGGTCGCGTGCCGTTCGCGCACGACGTCCAGGGGCTCCCGGGAGAGCACCCGGCCGCCCTCGACCAGCGGGACGAGCAGCTGACGCTCCTGGAGGTCGTCCGGCACCGGTCCGGTGCCGATCACCTCGGCCTCCGCCACGCCGTGCTCGTCCAGCCGCCGGGCCGCCCACTTGCGGCCCCCGACGGAGGTCTTCCCGCCGCTGGACCTCTTCGCCACCGGCACCAGCGGTTCCGTGGGGTCGGCGGACTCCGCGCGGGCGACCAGCTTGTAGACCATCGAGCAGGTGGGGTGCCCGGAGCCGGTCACCAGCTGCGTCCCGACGCCGTACGCGTCCACCGGCGCCGCCGCCAGGGAGGCGATGGCGTACTCGTCGAGGTCCGAGGTCACGATGATCCGGGTGTTCGTCGCGCCCAGCTCGTCCAGCTGCTGCCGCACCCGGTGGGCGACGAGGAGCAGATCCCCGGAGTCGATGCGCACGGCGCCCAGCTCGGGCCCGGCGATGTCCACGGCCGTGCGGACGGCCTCGGTGACGTCGTAGGTGTCGACCAGCAGCGTGGTGTCGCGGCCGAGGGAGTCCACCTGGGCCTGGAAGGCGTCCCGCTCGCGGTCGTGGAGCAGGGTGAAGGCGTGGGCGCTGGTGCCGACCGTCGGGATGCCGTAGCGGAAGCCGGCGGCCAGGTCCGAGGTGGAGGTGAAGCCGCCGACGTACGCGGCGCGCGAGGCGGCCACGGCGGCCAGCTCGTGCGTGCGCCGGGCGCCCATCTCGATCAGCGGGCGCCCCCCGGCGGCACTGGACATCCGGGAGGCCGCGGCCGCGATCGCCGAGTCGTGGTTGAGGATGGACAGGATCACGGTCTCCAGGAGCACGCACTCCGCGAAGGTGCCCTCGACCCGCATGATCGGCGAGCCCGGGAAGTACACCTCGCCCTCCTGGTAGCCCCACACGTCGCCGCCGAAGCGGTAGCCGGCGAGCCAGTCGAGGGTCTGGGCGTCGACGATGGAACGTTCGCGCAGGAAGGTGAGGACGGCCGGGTCGAAACGGAAGTTCTCGACCGCGTCCAGCACCCGTCCGGTGCCGGCCACCACGCCGTACCGGCGTCCCTCCGGCAGCCGCCGGGTGAAGACCTCGAACACCGATCGCCGCTCGGCCGTGCCGGCCTTCAACGCGGCCTGCAGCATCGTGAGTTCGTAGTGGTCCGTGAAGAGCGCGGTCGAGGGGACGTCGACCGGCAAACCGAGGTCCGCTGTGTTCATGGCAAGGGATCGTACTCCCATTTCGTCAGTCTGACGATTTCTGGGAGATCTTCGTCGAACCTCCGGCGAGTCGTTTCTCGTCGGCCCTGGTCACGGGCCTGCATTTGTGCGGGCACCCCCCTGTGGTGGCAGCATGGGCCGTGTGACGGCAGCCGTACCCATGGAGATCGAGAAGACCGAGTCGGCGGAGGAGGTCTTCGCCGTACCCGAACCCGACGTGCCGTGGTTGACGATCGTCCACAACGACCCGGTGAACCTGATGAGCTACGTGACGTACGTCTTCCAGACGTACTTCGGGTACTCCAAGGACAAGGCCACCAAGCTCATGCTCGACGTCCACCACAAGGGCCGCGCGGTCGTCTCCAGCGGAACACGCGAGGAGATGGAACGCGACGTGCAGGCCATGCACGGCTACGGCCTGTGGGCCACCCTCCAGCAGGACCGGAAGTAGCGACGCACCTGATGCCAGGACAATTCGAAGCGCTCCCCGGCGGCGGCGCGGCCGTCGCGCTCGACGAGGTCGAGATCTCCATCATCCGCTCGCTGGCGGTGCAGCTCCTGGAGCTGATCGGACCGGGACCGGCGGAGGACGCGGGCGACGACCCGCTCGCCGAACTCTTCGCCGAGGGCCCGAGCGAACCGCCGAAGGACCCCGTCCTGCTCCGGCTGTTCCCGGACGCCTACAGCGACCCCGAGGGCACCCCGACGGCCCGCGAGGCTGAGGAGCAGCGGGCGCACTCCTCGGAGTTCCGCCGCTTCACCGAGAACGACCTGCGGGCCGGCAAGCGCGACCACGCCCTCGCGGTGATCCACTCCCTGGACGCGCTGGCCGCGACCGGTGAGGGCGGCGCCGTGCTCAAGCTGTCGGCGCAGGAGTCCCGGCAGTGGCTCGGCTGCCTCAACGACCTGCGCCTGGCCATCGGCTCCCGGCTCGACGTCGTCGACGAGGAGGACACCGACCTCCTCTACCGCCTCCCGGACGAGGACCCGCGCAAGCCGATGGTGATGGCGTACCTGTGGCTGGGCGGTCTCCAGGACTCGCTCGTCGCGACCTTGATGGCCTGAGCCTCTTCCAGGGCCCCTTCTGTCCCTCTTTCATTCAGTTTCGGGGCCCTCCGGATTCGTCCCGTGTTCGCTCAGAGGACACTCAAATCCGGATAACGATCGTGTCACCGCACCCGCGAGGGATGCCCTCGCGGGTGTTCTTTGTCCGCTTCTCCCTGTGCCGTGCGCCACACGACGTCCGGCCGATCACTGTTGCGGCCGTGTTAAATCTTCCAGACCGCCCGACGGACGCCACCCATGTCCGCTCGGGTGCGCCACCGAGTCGGCCATCGCCGACCAGGCACAGCTCCATCACATCCGGGGGGATCGGAACCCGATCCGGGGTCGACGAACGGCTCGGATCGGCCCAGCGTGGAGAAAGGCGCACCACACAATGACCTCCGCTCAGGTCAGCAAGAACGGCGACGAGGCCGTGCGCGGCGACGCACCCGAAGAGGGGTACGAGCGCGGGCTCGGCAGCCGTCAGGTCCAGATGATCGCGATCGGCGGCGCCATCGGCGTCGGCCTCTTCCTGGGAGCCGGGGCGAACATCGCCAAGGCCGGCCCCAGCCTGATCTTCATGTACGCCCTCGCCGGCGTCATCATCTTCTTCATCATGCGGGCGCTCGGCGAGCTGCTGCTCTACCGCCCGGTCTCGGGCTCCTTCGCGGAGTACTCCCGCGAGTTCCTCGGCCCGTTCTTCGGCTACTTCACCGGCTGGACGTACTGGCTGATGTGGGTCGTCACCGGCATGGCCGAACTCACGGCCGCCGCGATCTACGTCAACTACTGGTGGCCGGACATCCCGCGGTGGGTCACCGCCCTGGTCTTCCTGGTGGTCCTGTTCGCCGCCAACCTGATCTCGGTGAAGATCTTCGGCGAGATCGAGTTCTGGTTCTCGATGGTCAAGGTCACCGCCCTGATCGGCATGATCGTGATCGGCCTCGGCGTCCTCACCTTCGGCTTCAGCGCCGCCGGTGACACCGCCGCCGTCTCCAACCTCTGGGCCTTCGACGGCTTCTTCCCCAAGGGCATCGGCTCCTCCCTGATGACCCTCCAGGGCGTGATGTTCGCCTACCTCGCCGTCGAGCTGGTCGGAGTCACGGCCGGCGAGTCGGAGAACCCGGAGAAGACCCTCCCCAAGGCGATCAACACCCTGCCCTGGCGGATCGCGCTCTTCTACGTCGGTGCCCTCACCGTCATCCTCTGCGTGGTCAAGTGGACCGAGTTCGCGCCCGGCGTGAGCCCCTTCGTCGCCGCCTTCGCCAAGATCGGCATCCCGGCCGGAGCGGCCATCGTCAACTTCGTCGTGCTGACGGCGGCCCTGTCCTCCTGCAACTCGGGCATGTACTCCACCGGCCGTATGCTCCGCACCCTCGCGGACAACGGCGAGGCCCCGCGCGTCTTCAGCAGGCTCTCCTCGACGAAGACCCCGGCGTTCGGCATCACCGTCTCCGTGCTCTTCATGGGCATCGGCGTGATCCTGAACTACATCGTCCCGGAGAAGGCCTTCGGCTACGTCGTCTCCGTCGCCACCGCCGCCGGCATCTGGACCTGGCTGATGATCCTGATCAGCCACGTCCTCTACCGCCGCGCGGTCGACGCCGGCCGCCTGCCCGCCTCCTCCTTCCCGGCCCCCGGCGGCGCGAAGTGCAGCTGGGTCGCCATCGTCTTCCTGCTCTTCGTCACCGGCCTCATCGCCTACGACGCCGACTCCCGCGTCTGCCTCTACGTCATGGCGGGCTGGGCCGCGGCCCTCGGCATCGGCTGGGCCGTGCTGAAGAGCCGCAACCCGGAGGTCACCGAGCGCCGCGACCCGGAGTTCGAGAAGGTCGGCTGACCCGCCCCCCCCAGAAGGGGTCCCAGCATGTGGGCTGTTCCGTACCACCCCCCGGTACGGAACAGCCCTTCTGCTTATCCTGGCGACCATGCTGACCATCACCCAGGCCCTCGTCGACCAGATCGTCGCCCACGCGCGCAAGGACCACCCCGACGAGGCGTGCGGCGTCGTCGCCGGACCGGCCGGCTCGGACCGCCCCGAGCGCTTCATCCCGATGCTGAACGCGGCCATGTCGCCCACGTTCTACGAGTTCGACTCGGGCGACCTGCTCAAGCTCTACCGCGAGATGGACGACCGCGACGAGGAGCCGGTGGTCATCTACCACTCCCACACGGCGACCGAGGCCTACCCCTCCCGCACGGACATCTCCTACGCGAACGAGCCCGGCGCCCACTACGTCCTCGTCTCCACCGCCGACACCGACGGCCTCGGCGACTTCCAGTTCCGCTCGTACCGGATCGTCGAGGGCGAGGTCACCGAGGAGGAGGTGCGCATCGTCGACGCGTACTGAACCGTCGGCGGACCCTGTTCGCGGCTACGGTGGTCGTGCCCATGCGTACGCACGCGCACGCACCCAACGGCCCGTGACGGAGACGGTGTTGACACGACAGACGCGACGACTGCCCGGCCGGCGCCCCACCCTCGACGACGTGGCACGCGGCTCGGGGGTCTCGAAGTCCACCGTCTCGCGGGTGATCAACGGCGAGGACAAGGTGCGCGCGGAGGTCGTCGAACGGGTCCGGGAGGTCATCGACGCACTGGGCTACGTACCGAACTCCGCCGCCCGCCAGCTGGTCACCCGCCGCAACAACGCCATCGCCGTCGTCGCCAGCCAGCCGCAGAACCGCCTCTTCATCGACCCCTTCTTCGACCTCCACCTCCGCGGCATCCGCAAGGAACTGGTGGCCCACGGCGCCCAGCCCGTCCTGCTCTTCCTGGAGGAACCCGAGGAGTACCCGCGGGTCGGCGACTTCCTCGGCGGCGGCCACGTCGACGGCGCCCTGCTCTTCTCCCTGCGCGCCGACGATCCGCTGCCCGGCATGATCGACCGGCTCGGCCTGCCCGCCGTCTTCGGCGGCCGGCCGCTGGTCCGCGACGGCGAGCCCGCGCACGACCGCGTGTACGTCGACGCCGACAACCGGGGCGGCGCCCGCGAGGCCGTCCGCCACCTGGTCGCCCTCGGCCGCGAGCGCGTCGCCACCATCACCGGCCCCGTCGACCAGGAGGCCTCGGCCGTCGACCGCCTGGACGGCTACCGGGACGTCCTGCCGGACGCCTCGCCCCTCCTGGTCGAACACTCCGACTACACCCGGCAGGGCGGCGTCGACGCGATGACCGCGCTCCTCGACCGCTGCCCCGACCTCGACGCCGTCTTCGTCGGCTCCGACCTCATGGCCTCCGGCGCGCTCCAGGTGCTGCGCGAGCGGGGCCGCCGCGTCCCGGACGACGTGGCCGTCGTCGGCTTCGACGACCTCGCGCCCATCGCCGAGCACACCGATCCGCCGCTGACCACCGTCCACCAGGACATCGAGGGCATGGGCCGGCTGATGGCCCGCCTGCTGTTCAGCCCCACCGACGACGGCCCGACGCCCGGCGGGGCGACGGCGCCCGGCCCCCAGTCGTCGGTGGTCACCCCGACGCGACTCGTCGTACGGCGCTCCGCCTGAAGCCGTACGCCAGTCCGCCCGAGCGGGT
Source organism: Streptomyces caniscabiei (assembly GCF_014930365.1). Classification (GTDB taxonomy): domain Bacteria; phylum Actinomycetota; class Actinomycetes; order Streptomycetales; family Streptomycetaceae; genus Streptomyces; species Streptomyces caniscabiei. The sequence goes on from NZ_JABXWI010000014.1 coordinate 157,155, forward strand.
GACCGTACGGCCGCTGAGGTGCGTCGTCTCGCTCCCCGGCCCGAAACCGTCCGGCATGTGGGATCACACTCCGGGACCCGGACCGGGAATCGATACGATGAGCCCATGGTTCTTGACGACGTGAGCGAGAAGACGCCGGGCGCACTGCTCGTGGCGCGGCTGCACGTCGACCTGTGCAGGCTTGCCAGCGCCATCTGTTGACGCCGACCCCTGCCGCCGTACGGCCGTGAGCCGCGGCGCCCTCACCCGTGTGACCACCGCGCGTCGCGCCGCCGCGCGCCCACCGCCCCGACCACTCCCGACAGGAGCCGCACACCATGGCCATCGAGGTCCGCATCCCCACCATCCTCCGCCAGTACACCGACGGTCAGAAGGCGGTGGAGGGGGCCGGTGCCACCCTCGCCGAGCTGTTCACCGACCTGGAGAGCCGCCACACGGGCATCCACGCCCGCATCGTGGACGGCGGTGAACTGCGCCGCTTCGTCAACGTCTACCTCAACGACGAGGACGTCCGCTTCCTGGAGGGCATCAACACCAAGCTCTCCGACGGCGACAACGTGACGATCCTGCCGGCGGTGGCCGGCGGCATGGCCTGATCACCCATGCGCTACGACTCCCCGCTGGCCGCGGTGGGCAACACCCCTCTGGTGTGCCTGCCGCGGCTGTCGCCGTCCGCCGACGTCCGGATCTGGGCGAAGCTGGAGGACCGCAACCCGACGGGTTCGGTCAAGGACCGGCCCGCCCTGCACATGATCGAACAGGCGGAGAAGGACGGACGGCTGACCCCCGGCTGCACGATCCTGGAGCCCACCTCGGGCAACACGGGCATCTCCCTCGCCATGGCGGCCAAGCTCAAGGGCTACCGCATGGTCTGCGTCATGCCCGAGAACACCTCCCAGGAGCGGCGTGAGCTGCTCGCCATGTGGGGCGCCGAGATCATTCCGTCCCCGGCCGCCGGCGGCTCCAACACGGCCGTACGCGTCGCCAAGGAACTCTCCGCCGAGCACCCCGACTGGGTGATGCTCTACCAGTACGGCAACCCCGACAACGCGGGTGCCCACTACGCCACGACCGGCCCGGAGATCCTCGCGGACCTGCCCTCCATCACGCACTTCGTGGCGGGCCTCGGCACCACCGGCACCCTCATGGGCGTGGGCCGCTACCTCCGCGAGCAGAAGCCGGACGTCAAGATCGTCGCCGCCGAACCGCGCTACGACGACCTCGTGTACGGCCTGCGCAACCTCGACGAGGGGTTCGTGCCGGAGCTCTACGACGCGTCCGTCCTCACCACCCGCTTCTCCGTCGGCTCCGCCGACGCCGTGACGCGCACGCGGGAGCTGCTCCAGCAGGAGGGCATCTTCGCGGGCGTCTCCACGGGGGCCGCGCTGCACGCCGCGATCGGTGTCGGCAACAAGGCGGTCAAGTCCGGCGAGCCGGCCGACATCGTCTTCGTGGTCGCCGACGGCGGCTGGAAGTACCTGTCGACGGGCGTCTACACCGCCGCGACGACGGAAGAGGCCATCGAGACGTTGCAGGGCCAGCTCTGGGCATAGGTCGCGTCATGGCTCGGGGGTGCCTGTCTCGTCGGCGGGTGCGGGTCCGGTGGGGCGTCTCGCGCAGTTCCCCGCGCCCCTGAAGAGCCGGGGCTGCGCCCCGCGCTTTTCAGGCCCGCAGGGCCTGGGTTCTTAGGGGCGCGGGGAACTGCGCGAGCAACCCCCACCCACCCGCACCCGACAACGCACCCTCCTCACGTCCACCCCCGTCGCACGCGTGTGCGCCGTGAAGGCCCACCACCAGCCGAACCGGTGACAGCACAGGTGAGTTCGCCCACAACGGCCCCTGGCGGAGGAGCGACCCACCGTTTTGCGCCTTACGCTCAACGGACCGCACCACTCGTGTTGCACCCATGTCCGTCCTTCGCAACCCCGCCAACTGCAATCCGCAACCCGTCTGCACGTCACGACTGACACGACTGTCACGACTTCACGCCAGCGCGGAGGTTCCAGCTCTCATGAAGCTCACCGTCGTCGGCTGCTCGGGGTCGTTCCCTTCCGCGGAATCGGCCTGCTCGAGCTACCTCGTAGAGGCCGACGGCTTCCGGCTGCTCCTCGACATGGGCAACGGTGCCCTGGGCGAGCTGCAGCGCCACTGCGGTCTCTACGACCTCGACGCGATCTTCCTCAGCCATCTGCACGCCGACCACTGCATCGACATGTGCGCGTACTTCGTCGCACGGTACTACCGGCACGACGGCGGCCGCTGCGACCCCATCCCGGTCTACGGTCCGGAGGGCACCGAGCAGCGCCTGACCACGGCCTACGCCGACACCCCGTCCGCCTCCTCCATGAGCGAGGTCTTCGACTTCCACACGGTCAAGCCGAGCACGTTCGAGATCGGCCCGTTCACCGTCCACACGGAACGGGTCGCGCACCCCGTCGAGGCCTACGGCATCCGGATCGAACACGCCGGCCGGGTCCTGACGTACTCCGGGGACACCGGCGTCACCGACACCCTGGACGAACTGGCCCGCGACGCCGACCTGTTCCTGTGCGAGGCCGCCTTCACGCACGGCAAGGAGAACATCCCGGACCTCCATCTCAACGGCCGCGAGGCCGGTGAGACGGCCGCCCGGGCAGGCGCCCGCCGTCTCGTCCTCACCCATGTCCCGCCGTGGACGGACCCCCAGGTCAACCTGGTCGACGCCCGCGCGGTGTACGACGGCCCGGTGGAGCTGGCGGTGCCCAGGAGGTCGTACGAGATCTGAGGACGCCGTACGCGATCCGAGCAGGTGTACGGATGCGAGCACGTCGTACGAGGAAGGCCCCCGGAGCGGACTCCGGGGGCCTTCCTCGTGCTCGGGGGAGCCGCGGCGGCTACTTGGCCTCCGCCTTCTGCAGCTCCGCCAGCTCCTCGTCCGACTCCCGGCCGGGGGTCGGCAGATTGAAGCGGACGATCGCGAACCGGAAGATCACGTAGTACAGCGCGCCGAAGCACAGGCCCACCAGGAGCAGGGCCCAGGGCTTGGTGGCGATGCCCAGGTTGAGGCCGAAGTCGATCACGCCCGCCGAGAAGCCGAAGCCGTCCTTCATGCCGAGTGCCCAGGTCAGGGCCAGGGAGATGCCGGTGAGCACCGCGTGGATGGCGTACAGGACGGGCGCGATGAACATGAACGTGAACTCGATCGGCTCGGTGACACCGGTGACGAACGAGGTCAGCGCCATGGAGAACATCATGCCGCCGACCACCGCGCGGCGCTCGGGGCGGGCCGCGTGGTAGATCGCGAGACAGACGGCCGGCAGGCCGAACATCATGATCGGGAAGAAGCCGGTCATGAACTGTCCGGCGGTCGGGTCGCCGGCCAGGAAGCGCGCGATGTCACCGCTCTTGCCCTCGTACGAACCGGCCTGGAACCACGGGAAGGAGTTGAGCAGGTGGTGCATGCCGACCGGGATCAGCGCGCGGTTGGCCACACCGAAGATGCCCGCGCCCACCGCGCCGGAGCCGACCAGCCACTCGCCGAAGTGGTGCAGACCCGCACCGAGGACCGGCCAGATGTAACCGAAGACGATGCCGATGAGCAGGCCCGCGAACGCGGCCAGGATGGGCACCAGGCGGCGGCCGCCGAAGAAGCCGGCCCAGTCGGGCAGCTTGGTGCGGTAGAAGCGCTGGTAGAGCAGGGCGACGACCAGGCCCATCACCACACCGCCGAGGACGCCGGCGTTGACGGACGCGTCCACCATGACGACCTTGCCGTCGACGACCGTGCCCACCTGGGGGAGGTTGGAGTCGGTGAAGGTGCCGAGGACCTTCTGGAAGACGAGGTAGCCGACGACCGCGGCGAGGGCGGTCGAACCGTCCGACTTCTTCGCGAAGCCGATCGCGATGCCGACCGCGAACAGCAGCGGCATGTTGTCGAGGATGGCACCGCCGCCGGCGGCCATGAAGCCCGCGAACTTGGTGATGAACCAGGGGAGCGACTCGCTGCCCAGCATGTCCTTGGTGCCGAGCCGGACGAGCAGCGCGGCGGCCGGCAGAACGGCGACCGGCAGCATCAGGCTGCGGCCGATACGCTGCATGACAGCCATCGTGCGGGAGCCCCAGCTGGGGCCCTTGTTGTCTGCGGCCGCGGGAGCGGCGCTGGCCGTGGTCACAACTTCCTCCATGAGAGCAGGGCGCCACCCAGGGACGGGAGTGTGGGGGAGGGCAGCACGGGAGAGGTCTACACCATTCAGTGGTGTAGACCTGTTGTAGCACGGCCGGGGGCGGCCAAGGAACCCGCGATTCCCGTTTTATGCCTTCGTGATGTCACCCCTGCTTCGCCTCCCGTTCGCGCCACCCGACGAGCCCCGCGCTTGGCGGGCACCCCCCGCGTGGTGTAGACCAGTCGCCAACGATTCGCAACGATCCACGCGGTCCATACGGTCCACACGGGTCCAAGCGATCCACCGGATCCACACGGTCATCAGGGAGAAGCGCCATGGCCACCAAGGCTGAGAAGATCGTCGCCGGGCTCGGCGGCCTCGACAACATCGACGAGGTCGAGGGCTGCATCACCCGCCTGCGCACCGAGGTCCACGACGCCTCCCTCGTCGACGAGGCCGCCCTCAAGGCCGCCGGCGCCCACGGCGTCGTCAAGATGGGCACCGCGATCCAGGTCGTCATCGGCACCGACGCCGACCCCATCGCCGCCGAGATCGAGGACATGATGTAGCGCCCCGGTGCGGTGAGGGGGTGTCCCACGACACCCCCTAAGCTCAGCGGCATGTCTCGAATCGACGGCCGCACGCCCGAACAGCTCCGCCCGGTCACCATCGAACGCGGGTGGAGCAAGCACGCCGAGGGCTCCGTCCTCATCTCCTTCGGCGACACCAAGGTCTTCTGCACCGCCTCCGTCACCGAAGGCGTCCCCCGCTGGCGCAAGGGCAGCGGCGAGGGCTGGGTGACCGCCGAGTACTCCATGCTCCCCCGCGCCACCAACACCCGCGGCGACCGGGAGTCCGTACGCGGCAAGATCGGCGGCCGCACCCACGAGATCTCCCGCCTCATCGGCCGCTCCCTGCGCGCCGTCATCGACTACAAGGCGCTCGGCGAGAACACGATCGTCCTCGACTGCGACGTCCTCCAGGCCGACGGCGGCACCCGTACGGCAGCCATCACCGGCGCGTACGTCGCGCTGGCAGACGCCGTCGCCTGGGCCCAGGGCAGGAAGCTGGTCAAGGCCAACCGGCAGCCCCTCACCGGCACCGTCTCGGCCGTCTCCGTCGGCATCGTCGGCGGCGTCCCCCTCCTCGACCTCCGCTACGAGGAGGACGTGAAGGCCGACACCGACATGAACGTCGTCTGCACCGGCGACGGCCGCTTCGTCGAGGTCCAGGGCACCGCCGAGGCCGAGCCGTTCGCCCGCGAGGAGCTCAACTCCCTGCTCGACCTGGCCGTTTCCGGCTGTGACGAACTGGCTGCCCTTCAGCGCAAGGCGCTTGATACGGTCCTCGAAAGGTAAAGAAGGGTAAAGGGCGCACCAAGGGTGCGGCCGCCGGTGGCAACCGCGGCGACCCCGCCCGCGTCCTTGCACATACGGGCGCACGGCACACCACCGTGCGCCCGGCCACACCGCAGTAGCCGTTCGTGCACCACGCAGGGGGCCGTCAGGCCTGCACCCAGTCCATCAGGAGGACCGTTCCATGGCCGCGAGCCGACGACGTCGTATGACCACCATCGCCGGAGCCGTAGCCGCCGTCGCGCTGACGGCCGGGCTCACCACCGGCTGCGACGCCGTGAACAAGGCCCTGGACTGCGTCCAGACCGCCGACGCCATCGCCCAGAGCGTGAACGACCTCCAGCAGGCCGTGCAGACCGCCGCGGACGACCCCACGCAGCTGGAGGAGTCCCTCGCCTCCATCGACAAGAACCTCGACGACATCGGCGACAAGACGGACAACGCCGACGTCAACAAGGCCGTCGACTCGCTCCAGAAGGCCGTCACCGACACCCAGACCGCCGTGGAGAACGGGGACACCACGCCCGACATCAGCGGCATCACCGACGCGGCGGGCGAACTGACGAAGGTCTGCACGTCGTAACGGCCCCACGAGGCCCTGGAGCGGGTGGCGATACTGGTGGGCATGACCCGCCTGATCCTCGCCACCCGCAACGCCGGCAAGCTCACCGAGCTGAAGGCCATCCTCGCCGACGCCGGTCTGACCCACGACCTCGTCGGCGCGGACGCCTACCCGGACATCCCCGACGTCAAGGAAACCGGCGTCACCTTCGCCGAGAACGCGCTGCTGAAGGCGCACGCTCTCGCGCAGGCCACCGGCCTCCCCGCCATCGCCGACGACTCCGGCCTCTGCGTCGACGTCCTGAACGGCGCCCCCGGCATCTTCTCCGCCCGCTGGGCGGGCCGCCACGGGGACGACAAGGCCAACCTGGAACTGCTCCTCGCCCAGCTCGGCGACATCGCCGACGAACACCGCGGCGCCCACTTCAACTGCGCGGCGGCCCTGGCCCTGCCGGACGGCACGGAGCGGGTGGTCGAGGGCCGGCTGAGGGGCGTACTGCGGCATGCGCCGGCAGGCACGAACGGCTTCGGCTACGACCCGATCCTCCAGCCGGACGACGACACCCGCACCTGCGCCCAGCTGACGGCGGAGGAGAAGAACGCGATCAGCCATCGGGGCAAGGCGTTCCGGGGATTGGTGCCGGTGTTGCGGGAGCTGTTGGGCTGAGGCGTGCCCACTGGCAAGGCCCGGCTGCGGAAGTCGCAAGCCGGGCCTTGAAAATGAAGGTGAGTGCGGCCTGAGGGATTCGAACCCTCACGGGATTTCTCCCATCGCGCCCTAAACGCGAGGCGTCTGCCGTTCCGCCAAGGCCGCTGGCTGCTCGTCGTCGAGCATGACGGGCGGCTGCAAGTGTACGGTGATCGGCCCCTATCCTGCGAGTGGCGTTCGCTCTTTCTGTCGGCACCACGTATCTGTCAGCGCGTGGCAGTTCGGGCACAGGTACCGCAGGTTCTCCTGACGGTTGTCGTGCCAGTCCCCGTTGACGTGGTCGATCTGCAAGGTGATGCGACGGCCCAGCCATTCACCAGGGTTGCCGCAACTCGCGCACGCGTACTGCACTCCGACTTCGGTCAGGGCTCGGTGTAGTTGGGCTCTGTTGGACCGTCCGGCGTGTTCGGGCAGAACGACGAGTACACGATGAGCCGTCGGGGCGGGAGCCGGGCTGTCCGGCTTGCCCCAGGCGCGGCGCTTGAAGTGGCTGGTGTCGAGTCCGAGGCGCGCTGCGGCACGCCGCACGCGTCGATGGTTGGTGTCGTTGACCGCCAGATCAAGGCCTCGCATCACATCGGCATAACTTGATGCCTGGGGGATCAGGGTGCGAAGTGCGTCCTCGGGAATCGCCAAACGGGTGTGGGTGAAGTGCTGTGTGTCAACGTCCCGTTCGCGCAACATGCGTAGCAGCGTGGCGCGCGAGCGGCTGTCGTCCGGAACGCCCAATGAGCGCGCCACGCCGCGCACGCTGTGCGATGTGGCTGCGGCTGCTCTCAGTTCCTCGGTGGTGAAGGGTAGGTCCAGCTCCGGGCGGTCGATACCTGGGAAATGGCTGATGTCGATTCCTGCCGCGTCGATGCGGCGTCGGATATGGGACAGCGTGCCGGTGGCCGGAGTGGCGCCCAGCTTGAGTGCTACCTCACGCAGTGAGGAGGACGAGGCGGTGGCTTCGGCGATGGCGGCGTCCGGGTACTTGCGCCACGGGCTGCGCTTGGCGAAATGGCTTGTGTCCAGCCCGTGACTGGCGACCTTTTCCTGCAGTACACGTCGCTGCCCCCCGCTTGTCCGGAGATCGAGCCGCCGCATCAGGTCTGTCCAGTTGCGTGCCTCGGCGACGGCTGGAACGAGTCGCTCCCTGCGGTACGCATCCATGCCCACCCACCCCTCCCGTTCGACTGTTTGATCAGTCCTCGCATGAAGTAACGAACCGCAGACCGGGCAGTCACGTCCGGGATGCGGAACGGCCCGTACCGGATAGTTCCGGTACGGGCCGCGTTCTACGAGGCGCGAGGGAAGACCTCAGATGCCCAGGTCCTTGATGATCTTGGCTACGTGGCCTGTTGCTCGGACGTTGTAGAGGGCGTGTTCGACCTTGCCCTCCTCGTCGACGATGATCGTGGAGCGGATGACGCCCATGTAGGTCTTGCCGTAGTTCTTCTTCTCGCCGAACGCGGCGTAGGCGTCCAGCACCGTCTTCTCGGGGTCGCCGAGAAGGGTGACCTTCAGGGACTCCTTCTCGCGGAACTTGGCGAGTTTCTCGGGCTTGTCGGGGGAGATGCCGATGACGTCGTACCCGGCGTCCGCGAGGAGCTCCAGGTTGTCGGTGAAGTCGCAGGCCTGCTTGGTGCAGCCGGGGGTCAGGGCGGCCGGGTAGAAGTAGACGATGACCTTGCGGCCCTTGTGGTCGGACAGGGACACCTCGTTGCCGTCGGCGTCCGGGAGGGTGAAGGCGGGGGCCACGTCGCCGGGCTGGAGTCGCTCGCTCATCGGTCCAGCGTAATGGCGGGCCCTGGCGGTGCCGCGCCGGGTGGAGCTGACAGACTGTCCGTAACCAAGGGATTTCAGGGACAACCGACTACGGGAGGCCGCGCGGTGGCGGAGAGCTCGGACATCAGGACCCCGGCCGAGATCGAGGCGGACATCAAGCGCCGCCGCGAGACCCTCGCCGAGACGCTCGACGAGATCGGCGTCCGGGTCCATCCCAGGACCATCGTGGGCGACGCGAAGGCCAAGGTCGTCTCCAACATCGACCACACCCTCGGCGCGGCGTACGTCTCGGTCAACCGAGTGGTCGGCGACGTCCGCGGCCAGTTCGTCGACGAGGACGGCGCGCCCCGGGTCGAGCGCATCGTGCCCGTCGCCCTCGCGGTCGTCGCCGTCGTCGGGCTCCTGGCGCTCGGTACTCGGCGTCGTAGGGTCTGACGGGGACAGGTAGGTTCGGGGCGTGAGCGAGAAGACCCAGCACGACAAGTTGCCCATCCGGATGCTGCACGACCGTGTGCTCGTGCGGCAGGACACCGCCGAGGGCGAGCGGCGTTCCGGCGGCGGCATCCTGATCCCCGCGACGGCGGCCGTGGGCCGGCGTCTCGCCTGGGCCGAGGTCGTCGCGGTTGGCCAGAACGTCCGCACCGTCGAGCCCGGCGACCGGGTCCTCTACGACCCGGAGGACCGCGCGGAGGTCGAGGTCCGGGGCGTGGCGTACGTCCTGATGCGTGAGCGCGATCTGCACGCCGTGGCCGCGGACCGCTTCGAGGGGTCGGAGGATTCCACGGGCCTGTATCTGTAGGCATTATCTGTAGGCATTGCTTTCATAGGCGTGAGGGGCTGGTGACCATGGTCACCAGCCCCTCACGGCGTCTGCTTGCTATGTTTGAAGGAACCCGACGAGACGCGCCGTACCGGGTCCGCCAGGAGAGAAAAGACGACGCACCTGTTGATCTCTCATGGAGGTGCTCGTCGTGGCCTGGGTTCTGCTCGTCGTCGCCGGTCTGCTCGAAGTCGGCTGGTCGATCGGGATGAAGTACACCGACGGATTCACCCGCCCGCTGCCCAGTGTGCTGACCGGTGCCGGCATCGTCGCCAGCATGCTGCTGCTGTCCTACGCCGCCCGCACCCTGCCCATCGGCACGGCGTACGGCGTGTGGGTGGGCATCGGGGCGGCCGGGGCGGCGGTGTTCGGCATGGTGTGGCTGGGGGAGCCGGCCACCGCCGCCCGGATCTTCTTCGTCTGTCTGCTGCTCGTGGCCGTGGTGGGACTGAAGGCCACCTCAGGTCACTGAGCGGCCGCGGCTACCCGAAGGGTCCCACCGAGGTGTCGCCCTCCGAGGTCCCTCCGCCCTGTGCCGCTCCTCCGTCGGCCGTGGCTCCGCCGTCCGACGCTCCTCCGTCGGCGGTGGCTCCGCCGTTCGTGGCCCCGCCGTCGGCGGTGGCTCCTCCGTCGGCGGTGGCTCCTCCGTCCGTCGCCGTGCCGCCTGTGGCGGCCGCGCCGCCGTCGGTCGTGGGTGTGCCGCCGTCGGTCGCTCCGCCGTCGGTGCCGCCGCCGTCCGTCGGGTCGCCGGTCTCCTCGCCGCCCGTGGGGTCGCCGGTCTCCTCCTCGTCGCCGGTGGCGCTCGGCTCGTCGGCCGGGGTGCTCGGCGGGGTGATCACGACGTCCGCGCCGACCTGGAGGTCGAGGTCGAACTCCTTGACCTTCTTGCCCTTCAGGGCGGCCTTGGTGAACTGCGCCCAGATCTCGGTGGGCGCCCCACCGCCGTTGATACGGGGCAGGCCCATCGCGCCGTAGAGCGGCTTGTGGGCGCCGGTCTTGGGGTCCTGGCCCATCACGGAGACGACGGTGGCGAGGTCGGGGGTGTAGCCCGCGAACCAGGCCGCCTTGTCCTCCTCGGCGGTGCCTGTCTTGCCGGCGACCGGGTGACCGGATGCCTGCGCGGCGGTGGCGGTGCCGCTCTGCACGACGCTCTGCAGGATGGAGGTGGTGGTGTCGGCGGCCTTGCGGCTGACGGCCTGCGTGGACTCCGTGGTCGGGAGCTTGACGACCTCGCCGTCCTTGCTGATCTTCTCGATCATCGTGTACGTGCCGTGCTTGCCGTGGTTGGCCAGCGTGGCGTACGCCTCCGTCATGTCGAGGATGCTCGCGGTGGCGGTGCCCAGGGCGATGGACGGGTACGGGTTCATGTCCGGGGTGTTCTTGGGCAGTCCGAGGTCGATCGCGGTCTTCTCGACCTTCTCGGGGCCGACGTCCACGGCCATCTGCGCGTACACCGAGTTCACCGAGCTCTGGGTGGCCTGGCGGACGGAGATGTTGCCGTAGTTGACGTAGTCCTCGTTCTCGGGGTCGTAGACCGGGCCGGGCCAGCCCACCACGGGGCGCTTGTTGGTGCCGTCGTAGACGGTGTTCGGGGTGATCGCCTGTCCGCTCTGGGTGTTGGAGGCGTTCTCCACGGCGGAGGTGAACACGAACGGCTTGAAGGTGGAGCCGACCTGGAAGTCGCGGCGGGTCGCGTTGTTGACGTACTGCTTGGTGTAGTCGATGCCGCCGTACATCGCGATGACCTTGCCGGTCTTCGGGTCGATGGAGACACCGCCGGCGCGGACGTAGTTGTCGACCTTGCGGTTCTTCTTGTCGAGCTTGTCCATCAGCTGGTCGTCGACGGCCTTGATGAAGGCGTCCTGCATCTTGGGCTGGATGGTGGTGGTGATGCGGTAGCCACCGCCGTTCTCCAGCGCCTCCTCGTCGATGATCTTGTGGTCGTACAGGTACGACTTGATGGCCTCGACGAGGTAGCCGCGCTGGCCGGAGAAGGCGGTCGAGGTGGTGGCCTGCTTCGGCATCGGGAACTTGGCGCCGGTCCGCTCGGACTGCTTGAGCCAGCCCTCCTTGACCATGCCGTCCAGGACGTAGTTCCAGCGGGCGACCGCCGCGCCCTTGTTCTCGGGGTGGGCGACGACGTCGTACATGCTCGGCGCGTTGACCAGGGCGGCGAGGTAGGCGCCCTGCTCGGCGGTGAGTTCGTCGGCGTCGACGCCGTAGTAGGCCTGGGCGGCGGCCTGGATGCCGTAGGCGTTGCGGCCGAAGAAGCTGGTGTTGAGGTAGCCCTCCAGGATCTCGTCCTTGGTGACCTCGCGGTCCAGCTTGATCGCGATGAAGAACTCCTTCACCTTGCGGGTGACGGTCTGGTCCTGGGCCAGGTAGTAGTTCTTCACGTACTGCTGGGTGATGGTGGAGCCGGACTGCTTGCCCTTGCCGGTCGCGGTGTTCCAGGCCGCGCGGGCCATCGCCTTGAGGTCGATGGCCGGCTCGGAGTAGAAGTCGCGGTCCTCGGCGGCCAGTACGGCCTGCTGGGCGGCCTTGGAGACCTTCGACAGCGGGACGTTCTCGCGGTTGACCTCGCCGTCGCGGGCGATCTGGGTGCCGTCCGCGTACAGGTAGACGTTGGACTGCTTGGTCGCGGCGTCCTGCGGCTTGGGGATGTGGACCATGTTGTAGCCCAGCACGAAGGCGCCGGCGATCAGCATGAGGCCGACCACGAAGGCGCCGAGCACCATGCGCCAGGTGGGGATCAGCCGCCTGAAGCCGGTGCGCTTGGGCCGCTTGGGCTTCTTGCCCTTGCCGCCGCCCGCGGGGGCGGGGGTGATGTCGGGCACGGCGGCGGGCGCGGCGGCGGAGGCCGTCGCGGCGGCGGTCGTGGTGCCCGTCCTGGGGGCGGCCTTGTCGGCGGGGACGACGCCGAGCGCCTGCGTGGGCGTGTCGGCGACGGGCCGCGCGGACGCGGGGGCCGCCGGCTTCCGGGCGGCCGGGGTGATCCCCAGGGTGGTGGTGGGGGTGTCGTCGGCGCCGCCGCCCGCTGCCGCGCCGGGTGTACGGGGGTTGCGGGGGCCGGTGGCCTTGGCGCCGCCGGAGGCCGGGGCGGGGCTGGAGCCCCGGGACCCGGCTTGCTTGCCACCGGCGGCACCGGGAGCACCGGCAGTGCTGGAGGACCCTGCGGCACCGGGAGCACCGGAGGATCCGGCGGCACCGGCACCGGCACCGGCGGCCGCGGCCGCACCGGCGGACCCGGTGATTCCGGCGGCCTTGGCGGCGCGGGCCGCGCGGGCGGCCCTCGCGGCCCGGGCGTCCGGTACGCCGGTCGCCTTGCCGTCGCGTCCGGCGTCAGGAGCGCCGGTGGAGTCACCGCCACGCCCGCTGCCAGGCTGGTCGCCGCGGACTCCGCCGGCCTGACCGTCCCGGGTGCCGGCGGGCTTGCCGCCGGAGGGCGACACGGACTCGCCCTGCGCCGCGCGCCCACCGGCGACACCGGACCTCGCACCGGATGCCGATCCGGGCGGAGTGGAGCCGACCTGGCCCCCGGCCGACCCACCGGGCCGATTGCCGGGCGCTGCCGGGGGCCGGCCGTCCGAACCTGCTCCGGACCGGCTGGCGGAGGCTGCTCCGGGCCCGCCGTCCGACGAGTCCCCGGACCGGGCACCGGGCGCCGCCGCCGAGCGGCCCCCGGACACCCCACCGGGCCGACCGCCCTGCGGCGCGTCGGACGAGGGGGCGGGCTTTCCGCCGGAAGTCGCGTCAGGACGTGCGCCGGAGGTCTCGCCGGGGCGTCCGCCTGACGAGGTGCCGGGGCGTCCGCCCGAAGGCGCGCCGGGCTGTCCGCCGGATGCCGGGCTGGGGCGGCCGCCGGAGGTCTCGCCGGGCCGTCCGCCGGAAGCCGTGCCGGACTGTCCACCGGGCCGTGCGCCGGAGGTCTCGCCGGGGCGTCCACTCAAAGACGTGCCGGGCCGTCCGCCCGAAGCCGTGCCGGACTTTCCGCCGGATGCCGCGCCGGGCCGTGTGCCGGAGGTCTCGCCGGACTGTCCGCCCGAAGCCGTGTCGGGCTGTCCGTCGGTGGGCGCGTCAGGTCGGCTGCCCGGAGTCGGGTCGGGCCCGGGGTCGCCGGTGGGCGTTTTCCTGGCGGCGTCGGCGCCGGACCCCGGAGGTGTGCCCGGAGTGCGTCGCTCCGGGTCTCTCGGTGCCCAGCCCGGGCCGTTCCGCTTCGGCTGCGGCTCGTCGCTCATCGTGCTGCCGTGCTCCTGTTTCCGCGTCGTACGTTCATTTCCGTACGGACTCGTACGCTTTGCGCCCACTCCGGGCCGGTTCTGTGCCCCTGAGTGAAGACTCTCGTACCGTGCGATCCGTTCCCGGATCACGGCACGCGCCCCGTCCGCCTCGCGGTCCGCCCCAAAAACGTGTGGCAGGCCACTCCGGCCGCGGACTAGGCTCCTTCGCTTCGGCCCGAATCGGTCCAGGCCTCGGCCTTTCGCCTAACTCTTCGCAGCGGATGGGGGTTTCCTCGTGGGCACAGGGCGGTTGTACGCCGCCGTCGCCGCCGGTGGTTTCAGGCGGTACGCGACATATCGGGTGGCCACCGCCGCGGGGGTGTTCACCAACACCGTCTTCGGCTTCATCCTCGCATACACCTACCTGGCCCTCTGGCACGAGAAGCCCCACCTCGGCGGCTACGACCAAGGGCAGGCCCTCACCTATGTCTGGGTCGGCCAGGCCATGTTCGCGGTCATGGTGCTGGGAAGCGTCGGCTTCGAGGAGGAGTTGATCGAGCGGATCCGGACGGGCGACATCGCGGTCGACCTGTACCGGCCCGTCGACCTCCAGCTGTGGTGGCTCGCCGCCGACATGGGCCGCGCCCTGTTCCAGCTGCTGGGACGCGGTGTCGTGCCCATGGTGTGCGGCGCGCTCTTCTTCGACCTGACGCTGCCCTCCGGCCCGCTGCCCTGGCTCGCCTGCCTCGTCGCCGTCGCCCTCGGCGCCCTCGTCAGCTTCGCGATCCGTTACATCGTGGCGCTGTGGGCCTTCTGGCTCCTCGACGGCGCCGGAGCGATGCAGATCACCTGGCTCACCGGAGTCTTCTTCTCCGGGATGCTCCTCCCGCTGAACGTCTTCCCCGGCGCGCTCGGCGACCTCGCCCGCGTCCTGCCCTGGTCCGCGCTGCTCCAGGCCCCGGCGGACGTCCTGCTGGGCGAGGCCGACCCGTGGGGGACGTACGCCTTCCAGCTCGCCTGGGCCGCGGCCCTGCTCGGGGTCGGACGGCTGATCCAGTCGGCGGCCACCCGGAAGGTGGTGGTCCAGGGTGGCTGACGTGGACGAGCGCGCCGCCACGGGCGCCGAGCGCGAGAACCCGTTCGCGGAGTACGGGACATACAGCCGCGTCCGGGACGGGCTGCGCGCCTACCGCATGATCGCCGCCATGTGGATCCGCTCCACGATGGCCTACCGCGCCTCCTTCGCCATGACGACCTTCGGGAACTTCGCGGCGACCTCCTTCGACTTCGTCGCGATCCTGCTGATGTTCTCCCAGGTCGACGAGTTGGGCGGGTTCTCCCTGCCCGAGATCGCCCTGCTCTACGGCACCTCCGCCGTCGCCTTCGGACTCGCCGACCTGATGATCGGCTCGATGGACCGGCTGGGGCGGAGGGTACGCGACGGCACGCTCGACACCCTCCTCGTACGCCCGGTGCCGGTGCTCGCCCAGGTCGCCGCCGACAAGTTCGCGCTGCGCCGCCTCGGCCGGATCACCCAGGGGCTGTTCGTCCTCGGCTACGCCCTCGCCACGCTCGACATCGCGTGGACCCCGGCCAAGGTGCTGATGATCCCGCTGATGGTGGGCAGCGGCGGGCTGATCTTCGGCGCGGTGTTCGTCGGGGGCGCGGCCTTCCAGTTCGTCGCGCAGGACGCCTCCGAGGTGCAGAACGCCTTCACGTACGGCGGTGTGACCCTCCTGCAGTACCCGCCGGCCCTCTTCGCCAAGGACCTGGTGCGTGGGGTGACCTTCGTCCTGCCGCTGGCCTTCGTCAACTGGGTGCCCGGACTGTACGTCCTGGGCCGCCCCTACCCCCTCGACCTGCCGGACTGGCTGGCCTTCGCGCCCCCGCTGGTCGGGGTGGTCTGCTGCGCCCTGGCGGGGGTGGCCTGGCGGGCGGGGCTGCGTTCGTATCGGAGTACAGGGAGCTGAGCGTGGCTGACAACGGATTCGTGGCAGACAAAGCATTCGTGACGGACAAAGCATTCGTGACCGACGGCGCGTTCATCGAACTCGACCGTGTCGAGAAGGTCTTCGATGTCCGCAGGAAGGCCGGGTTCCTGCGCCGGGAGCGGCGTGAGGTGCGGGCGGTCGACTCCCTCTCGTTCACGGTGGCGCGCGGCGAGATGGTCGGCTACATCGGGCCGAACGGGGCCGGGAAGTCCACCACCATCAAGATGCTGACGGGGATCCTGACCCCGAGCGGGGGCCGGCTGCGGGTGGCCGGCATCGACCCCTCCCGGGAACGGACGCGGCTGGCCCGGCGGATCGGGGTGGTGTTCGGGCAGCGGACGACCCTGTGGTGGGACCTCCCCCTCATCGACTCGTACGCGCTGATGCACCGCATGTACCGCATCCCCGACGCCCGTTACCGCGAGAATCTCGACCGGTGCGTCGAACTCCTCGAACTGGGCGAGCTGTTGGACGTGCCCGTACGGCAGCTGTCGCTCGGGCAGCGGATGCGCGGGGACATCGCGGCGGCCCTGCTGCACGACCCCGAGGTGCTGTACCTGGACGAGCCGACGATCGGGCTCGACGTCATCAGCAAGGCCAAGGTCCGTGAGTTCCTCAAGGACCTCAACACCGAGCAGGGCACGACCGTGCTGCTCACCACGCACGACCTTCAGGACATCGAGCAGTTGTGCCGCCGGGTGATGGTCATCGACCACGGGCGCCTGATGTACGACGGGCCGCTGACGGGGCTGCACGAGGTGGGCGAGAGCGAGCGGACGCTCGTCGTGGACCTGGAGCGGGAGCTGCCGCCGATCGAGGCCGCGCCCGCCCGGGTCGTACGGGTGGAGGGGCCCCGGCAGTGGCTGGCGTTCCCGGCGTCGGAGTCGGCGGCGCCACTGGTGGCCCGGATCGCGTCCGCGTATCCGCTGGTGGACCTGTCCGTGCGGGAGCCGGACATCGAGGCCGTGATCGCCCAGATGTACGCGCAGCAGGCGGAGCGGGTGGGGGGACGCGTGGGGGGAGAGGCGGGGGAGCCGGGGGCGGTCGTGTCGTAGCCCCCCGTGGGGGGTTCCTCGTACGCTGCTTCGTATGACGGACGACCTGCCGGATCTTCCGGCCGCCGCGGACCTTCGTGCCTCCGACGCCGATCGTGAACGAGTCTCCGAGCAACTGCGGGACGCCCTCGCGGAGGGGCGGCTCGACATGGAGGAGTTCGAGGAGCGGCTGGACGCGACGTACAAGGCGCGGACGTAAGGTGAGTTGGCGCCGATTACCCGGGACCTGCCCGGCGCGGGGGCCGTGGCGCCGCCGGCCGTGGTGCCGCAGCCGCCCGTGTCGTTGGTCAAGGGGCCTGCGGAGAACGCGAGTTGGCCGGAGCGGATCGTCGGGGGCGACGGGTCGTCCACCTGGGGTGTGGCGATCATGTCCGGGTTCGAGCGCAAGGGGCGGTGGACCGTGCCCGAGCGGTTCGACTGCTTCGCGTTCTGGGGCGGCGGCGAACTGGACCTGCGGGACGCGTACTTCGCGGAGCGTGAGGTCACCATCAACTGCGTGGCCATCATGGGCGGGATCAATGTGGTCGTGCCGCCCGGGGTCGAGGTCGTGGTCCGGGGCGTCGGGGTGATGGGCGGATTCGACCACAGCGAGGAGGGCGTGCCGGGGGACCCCGGTGCGCCTCGGGTGATCATCACCGGGTTCGCGTTCTGGGGCGGGGTCGGGGTCGAGCGCAAGGTGCCGAAGGCGGAGCGGCAGCGGCTGAAGGAGGCCCGGCGGCAGGAGCGGCTGGAGCGCCGTGAAACCCGGCGTGAGTTGCATGCGGCCCATCGTGAACAGGTGCATGGGATGCGGCGTGACCGGGACCGGGACCGGGACCGTGAGCGGGAGCGGCGTAGGGGTGGGGAGCGGTAGGCCGTCTGCCGGGTGCGGGTCCGTCGTGGTTGCTCGCGCAGTTCCCCGCGCCCCTGGCGGGGCGCGGGAAGGTCACAGTTCTGCCGGTGCCGACCCCTTCAGCTTCTCCAGGTCGAAGACCTCCGCCATACGGGCGTAGCCCTTGTCGCTGGGGTGCAGGTGGTCGCCCGAGTCGTAGTCGGGGCGGAGGCTGCGGGGGTCGTAGGGGTCGCGCAGGGCCTTGTCGAAGTCGACGTAGGTGTCGAAGACGGTGCCCGAGCGGATGGTGGCGTTGATGGCCTGGCGGACGGACTCGCGCTGGTCGGAGTAGCCGCGGTGGCCGTGGAACGGCATCAGCGTGGCGCCGACGACGCGCAGGCCGCGGGCGTGGGCCTGGTCGACGAGTCGGCGGAGACCGGTGGTGACGGCCTCGGGGTCGGTCCGACCGGGGTTCTTGAGGATGTCGTTGACGCCGAGGTCGATGACGACGGCCCTGACGCCCGTACGGCCGAGCACGTCGCGCTGGAAGCGGTTGAGGCCGCTGGGGTTCTCGGCGGGCCGTCCGTTGCCGTCGGTCAGGACGCGGTTGCCGCTGATGCCCTCGTTGACGACGCTGTAGCGGGGGGTGTCGGAGGAGCCGACGGCCGCGCGGAGCCGTCCGGCGAGGACGTCCGTCCAGCGCCGGTTCTCGCCGACGGTGGAGGTGACGCCGTCGGTGAGCGAGTCACCGAGGACCACGACCGTGCCCGCCGACTCGTTGCTCAGCACGTCCAGCGCGGTGACGTACCGCCAGTGCAGTGACTGTGTGGTGTACGGCCCACCGGTGACGTCCGCGACCTGGTCGCCCTCGGCGGTGTAGGAGATCTGCCGCGCGTGCGCGTGGTAGGTCGCCGGGCCGGAGGGGGTCGGGGAGTAGGTGGTGATCAGTACGTCGCTGTCGTGCGGGATCGGCACCCGTACGGTGTCGCTGACCACCTGTCGGCCGGCGGCGATGACGACCGTCGGGTTGCCGGCGAAGGTGAGGCGGCGCATGGTCTCGGCCGCCGCGGCCGGGGTGTCGCTCGACGCGGCGACGGCGAGCGAGGCGTGACTGATGGTCAGCGGCTGCTGGCCGTAGAGGTTGGACAGGGTGACGCGGGCACTCGTTCCGGCGGCGGTCGTGTGCACCACGTTGCGCACCGAGCGGCCGGCGAGGCCGTCCCGCTCGGTACCCGGCTCCGACCCGCTCGGCGAGGCGGCCCAGGCGCCGACCCACACGCCGGTGGAGGCGGGGGCGGCGCTGTTGTGGGGCGCGCGGGCGAAGGTCTCCTGCCGCGGGGTGCCGTCGTCGATGCCGACGCCGACGTATATCGCGGCCGAGACGGCCACGATCAGGGCGGCCATGGCCGCCAGAAGTGCATAACCGTGCTGCCTGGTCATGCGGTGTGCTACTCCTCGGGCTGTGGAGCCCCGAGGCTCCGATGTGATCACCCCATGATGCGTCATGGGGTGGGGGTCGCTTACGAGAACCCCCATCGGTTCCCCCGCCCGGACAGACGCGGGGAACTCCTGTTCCGTTCCGGGAGTACGTCATGGAGTGGGTCACGTCACCGAGCGGTGAAGAGATGAGGAAGCGGACAATGTGTACGGGGGACAGGGAACGGGTGGAGTGAATGGACCGTACGGACCGTACGAAAGTGGAAGAAGCGCAGCCCGAGGCGGCGGTGAACGCCGGGGCGCGTGCCTCGCACCGCACCATGACCACCTTCAGCGCCGCCGACGAGGAGAAGCAGCGCGGCGTCCGGCAGATGAAGCTCATCGCGGCCGGGCTGCTGCTCTTCGTGGCGCTGGTCTACGTGCTGGCCAAGTGGGCCTCGCACGAAGGTGCGGGTGCCTGGGCGGGCTATGTCGCGGCGGCGGCCGAGGCGGGCATGGTCGGCGCGCTGGCCGACTGGTTCGCGGTGACCGCGCTGTTCCGGCATCCGCTCGGGCTGCCCATCCCGCACACCGCGATCATCCCCACCAAGAAGGACCAACTGGGCGTGTCGCTCGGTGAGTTCGTCGGCGAGAACTTCCTCTCCCAGGATGTCGTACGGCAGCGGCTGCGGGCCGTCGGCATCGGCAGCCGGCTCGGCTCGTGGCTCGCCGAGCCGCAGAACGCCGACCGGGTGACGGCCGAGCTGGCGACCGCGCTCAGGGGCGCGCTGACCGTGCTGCGCGACTCCGACGTCCAGGCCGTGGTCGGGGAGGCGATCACCCGGCGGGCGAACGCCCAGGAGATCGCGCCCGGTATCGGCAAGATGCTGGAGCGGGTCGTCACCGACGGCGGTCACCGGCGGGTCGTCGACCTGATCTGCACCCGCGCCCACGACTGGCTGGTCCTGCACGACACCCAGGTCATGGACGCCGTCGAGGGCGGCGCCCCCGGCTGGACCCCCCGGTTCGTGGACCGCAAGGTCGGCGAGCGGGTCTACAAGGAACTGCTCCGCTTCGCCACCGAGATGCGCGACTCGCCCACGCACCCGGCGCGCGGCGCCCTCGACCGCTTCCTCACCGACTTCGCCACCGACCTCCAGTCCGACACGGAGACCCGGGCGCGGGTGGAGCGGCTGAAGGGCGAGGTGCTGGGCCGGGGCGAGGTCCAGGACCTGATCGCCTCCGCCTGGACGGCCGTACGGTCGATGATCGTGTCCGCCGCCGAGGACGAGCGCAGCGAGCTGCGGCTGCGGGTCCGCGCGTCCCTGCTGTCGCTGGGGACCCGGATGGCCACCGAGCCGAACGCGCAGGCCAAGGTGGACAGGTGGGTCGAGGGCGCGGCCGTGCACGTCGTCACCACCTACCGCGCCGAGATCACCTCCCTCATCACCGAGACCGTCGCCGGCTGGGACGCCGAGCACACGACGAAGAAGATCGAGGCCAACATCGGCCGTGACCTGCAGTTCATCCGCATCAACGGCACGGTGGTCGGTTCGCTCGCCGGGCTGGTGATCTACACGGTGTCGCGGGCGCTGGGGGCGTAGGGCGCGTTGGCCGTTCGGGGCGCGTGGCGGTCGTAGGGGTGTGGGCAATTCGGGGCCGTTCGGCTGCTGTTCGGCTGCGGTGGCGGCGGTCGGGCGTGATCGCTGCTCGGGAGGGCACTCGGGTCGGGTTCGCTCGAAGTGGAGGGAGCCCCAGCCCATGTCCGTCACAGCCCCGAAGTCACCGGGTGTGATCACCACCGCCGTACCGGCGCGCCTGGACCGTCTGCCCTGGTCGCGCTGGCACTGGACGATCGTGATCGGCCTCGGCACCGTATGGATCCTCGACGGTCTGGAAGTGACCGTCGTCGGCAACATCGCGGGCCGGCTCTCCGAGGAGGGAAGCGGGCTGCCGATCTCGTCCGCGCAGGTCACGGGCATAGCGGCCGCCCTGTATGTCGCCGGCGCCTGTGCGGGCGCCCTTTTCTTCGGGCACATGACCGACCGGTTCGGCCGCAAGAAGCTGTTCATGGTGACGCTGGTGCTCTATCTGGCGGCGACCGCGCTGACCGCCGTCTCCTTCTCCACCTGGTGGTTCTTCCTCTTCCGCTTCCTCACCGGCTTCGGCATCGGCGGCGAGTACGCGGCCATCAACTCCGCGATCGACGAGCTGATCCCCTCCAAGTACCGGGGCCGCGTCGACATCGTCATCAACGGCAGCTTCTGGCTCGGCGCGATCGGCGGCTCGCTGCTGTCGATCGTCGCCCTGAACACCGACCTGTTCCCGGCGAACGTCGGCTGGCGGCTGACCTTCGCCCTCGGTGTGGTGCTGGGCCTGGTGATCCTGCTGGTGCGCCGGAACGTCCCCGAGAGCCCCCGCTGGCTGCTGATCCACGGCCGCGAGCAGGAGGCCGAACGGCTGGTCGCGGAGGTGGAGGAGCAGGTCGAGCAGGAGAAGGGGCGCCCGCTGCCCGCGGCCGACCGGGAGATGACCATCCATCAGCGGGGCAGCGTCGGCTTCGGTCTGATCGCCCGTACGGTCTTCTCCCGCTACCGCCGCCGCGCCGTCCTCGGCTTCTCCCTCTTCATCGGACAGGCGTTCCTCTACAACGCGATCACCTTCGGCTTCGGCGCGATCCTCACCACGTTCTACGACGTCCCGACCTCCGACACCGGCTACTACTTCGCCGTCATCGCGGCCGGGAACCTCATGGGCCCGCTGCTGCTCGGCAAGCTGTTCGACACGGTCGGCCGCCGGATCATGATCTCGGGGACCTATCTGCTGTCCGGTGTGCTGCTCTTCGGCACGGCCTGGCTCTTCGGCCGGGGTTCGCTCGACCAGGTGACCCTGACGGCGTGCTGGTGCGTGGTGCTGTTCTTCGCCTCGGCCGGGGCGAGCAGCGCCTATCTCACCGTCTCCGAGGTCTTCCCGATGGAGACCCGGGCCATGGCCATCGCCTTCTTCTACGCCATCGGCACGGCGGCCGGCGGTATCAGCGGGCCGCTGATCTTCGCCGAGCTGACGGAGTCCGGCGTCGTCTCCGACACGGTCCTCGCCTTCCAGATCGGCGCGGGGCTGATGTGCGCGGCTGGGCTGGTGGCGGCGTTCCTCGCGGTGCGGGCGGAGCGGAGGTCGTTGGAGGACATCGCGGAGCCGTTGTCGGCGCGTGGCTCCGCCTAGGGGGCGGGTTGGGTTGTGCGTCGGCTGCGGCGCTGTGGGGGCTGGTCGCGCAGTTCCCCGCGCCCCTTTGGGGCGCGGCTTCGGTCGGGGTCTTCTGGGTATGCGGGGGGCGGTCTGAGTATCCGTACTCTGTCGGCTCGGCGGGCGTGCGGGAAACCTCGTACGCATGACCGAGAAGCTGCTCCGCCCCCTGCGCACGCGGCCCTGGCCGGAACGCTGGCTGACCCGCCTGCTCGGCGCCGCGCTCGCCGCGGCCGCGTACCGCCTCTGTCTCCCCTGGGACCTGCGTGACCGGCCCGAACTGGAGGGATCTTTCACGAAGGCGACCCCCGTCACCGTCACGGGGGTCGTCGTCCTCGCCCTCGTCCTGCTGGTCCTGGCGGCCTACTTCGGCCACCGCGACGCCCTGGCCTGGCCGTTGCTCCTGGTCGCCGTGCCACCGTCCGCGCTGATGTACGTGGCCTTCCACGCCCACACCGAGCCGCCGGACGCGGCTGTCTGGCCTCTGTCCTGGGCCTTCTTCACGCTGGTGCTGGGCGCGTGGGTGTTGGTGGTGTCCTCGGTCGCACGCCGGTTCCGGACGGACCCGGTGGACGAGCGGTGGCTGATCCACAGCCGGCCCCAGGACCGTTCGGCGGACCGCTCGGTGGGTCGGTCGGCCGCCGGTCAGCCGTAGAAGTACCGGTGGGCCTTGTTCTCGAAGTACGACGAGTAGACGAGGCCGATGGCCGGGGTGCCCCGGTAGGTGCCCACGTACTGCTGCGTGCTGTCGACCACCACGGGACGGGCCATGCAGGCCCACTTGTTGCGCTGCTGGGCCTCGGCCCAGCGGACGGCCGCCGGGTCCACCCGGTCGCTGACCAGCACCGGGAACGCGGCGACACCGTTCTGGATGCCGACCGGCAGGCCGCCCTTGGTCTTCTTCGCGTACGTCAGCACCTGGTCGGTGAAGGTCTCGATGGTGGGGATGGTTATCTCCTGGACCGCCGCAGCGACCGTGAACAGGTGCAGCTTGGTCCCCATCCAGCTCCACCGGAAGTCGGCCCGGCGCCCGACGAGCACGGGCACCCCGGCCCACTCCTCCCACCACGTACGGCATTCGTCGGCGGCGAGACGGGCGGCCACGGAGGCGAGGTAGGCCTGGGAGGGTGACTGCTGTGGATGCATGGCCGGATCATGCACCCGCCGGTGGGCCGGTGTGAAGCCGGGGGAGGGGCCGGTGTGCGGCCCGGGGTGGTCTCAGGCTCCGGTCGTCGAGCCCGGCCGCACGATCATGAGGATCGTCACCGTCGCCCACAGCAGGTTGAACAGGCCCGTGAACATGGCGAGTCGGGCGGTGGTCCCGGCGTCGACGGCGGTGCCGCCGATCCCTTCCAGGATCTCCTCCTGCCGTGGCAGCACCAGTGCCAGCAGGACCATGGCCGCGAGGGCGGTCAGCAGCATCGACACGATCAGCCACGCGTCCTTCAGCACCCCCATGCTCAGCGCCGTGGCGAATCCCAGCACGGGCACGGCGATGCCCACACCGCCGTAGACCCGGCAGATCCGGTGCAGCAGCCGTACGGCCGACACGGCCTGCTCGCTGTCGGGTTCGGCCAGCGCCTTGCGGGCGCTCGGCGGGAACATGCTGGCCGCTACGGTGACGGGCCCGACGGCGACGATCGCGGCGAGGACGTGGAGGGAGAGGAGGAACTTGGTCACGAGGGGACGGTAGGCCGGGGAAGGGTCACACAGGAGTGGCAGGATTGCCAGGCACCAACGGATTCTCGCCAGCACTGTCACGGTGGGGCAGGGGGTACCCGGGTCCTGTTGGCTGGAACCCGGTGGAGGCCTACGCTCCCGCCATGCACACCGTGGCCGTACTGGCGCTCGACGACGTGATCCCCTTCGACATGGCGGCCCCCGTCGACACCTTCGGCTGGGCGCGGCTGCCGGACGGGCGGGAGGCGTACCGGGTGCGGGTCTGCTCGGCGGCGGGGGACGGGGTGGTGAAGGCGGGGCCGTTCAGCGTGCGGGCGCCGTACGGGCTGGAGGCGCTGGCCGAGGCGGACACGATCATCCTGCCGGGGACGGCCGACCCGACCCTGCCGTTGCCGCCGGGGGTGACGGAGGCGCTGCACGCCGCGGCGGCGAGCGGGACGCGGATCGCGTCGATCTGCGTGGGCGCGTTCCTCTTCGCCGCGACGGGTCTGCTGGACGGGCTGCGCGCCACCACGCACTGGATCGCGGCCCCCGATCTGGCGGCCCGCCACCCGGGAATCACCGTCGACCCGAACGTCCTCTACGTCGACAACGGGCAGTTCCTGACGTCGGCGGGCGCCGCCGCGGCCATGGACATGTGCCTGCACATGATCCGACGCGACCACGGCTCGGCGGTCGCCGCCTTCACCGCGCGGATGTGTGTGATGCCCCTCGAACGGGAGGGCGGCCAGGCGCAGTTCATCGTGCAGGACCAGCCCCCGGCGCCCGCCGGCGTCACGATGGAGCCCCTGCTGCGCTGGATGGAGGAGAACGTGGAGCGGGATCTGACCCTGGACGACATCGCCCTGCACGCGGGCACCAGCACCCGTACGCTCAACCGCCGCTTCCGCGAACAGACGGGCACGACGCCGTTGCAGTGGCTGAGCCGGGCGAGGGTGCGGCGGTCCCAGTACCTGCTGGAGTCCACCGACCACACGGTCGACCGCATCGCCGCCCAGGCCGGCTTCGGCTCCCCGACGGCCTTCCGGGACCGCTTCAAGAGAGTGGTGGGCACGAGCCCGCAGGCGTACCGGCGGGCGTTCCGGGGAGGGGTGCGCTGAGCGGGGGCCGCGCCCCGCGAGGGGCGCGGGGAAGTGCGCGAGCAACCACGGCCGACCCGCGGCCCCCGACCGGCCGGACCCCTTACCCCTCCCGGGGGCGGCCACCCTCCCGGCGCGGCTACCCCTTCCGGTCGGCCACCACCCAGGACGCCAGCGCCACCACCCCGGCGACCCCGAACACCGCCGGCCAGGCCCCCACCTTCTTCGCCAGCGGATGCGACCCCGCGAACGCGGCCACATACCCGGCGGTCAGCGCGCCCGCGGCCCTGCCCCCGGCCGCCTTCTGCCACTGCTGGGCCGCCGCCGCACCCGCCACGGCGAGCACCGCCCCGCCCAGCGGCCGCTTCTTCGTCCAGCGAGCCACCCCGTACCCGCCGATGAGCCCGCTCGCGGCCACCGCCGCCGTGGGAACCCTCGCCATCGATGCCTCCCGTGTCCTGCGCCAGGTCCGTCGCGCCCGAGGCTACTGCGCCCTCACCCGCCGGGCGCCCCGAGGCCCCCGTACGACCACGGCCAGCAGGGACGCGGCCAGGCACACCGCGCTGAGGCTGGTCCAGACGACGTCGTACGCGCCGAAGAGATCGCGGGCGGTGGCGCCGAGGAACGCGGAGGCGCCCGCGCCGAGTTGGTGGGCGGAGTTGACCCAGCCGAAGACGATCGGGCCGTTCTCGCCGTAGACGCGGTCGCTGAGGGCGATGACCGGTGGGACGGTGGCGACGTCGACGAGGCCGTAGACCACGACGAAGACGATCATCGTGGGGGTGACGGTGGACGAGAACACCATCGGCAGCGCCAGCAGGGTGAGCGCGCGGACCGCGAAGTACGCGGAGAGCAGCCGGCTCGGGTCGAAGCGGTCGGTGAGCCAGCCGGAGAAGACCGCGCCCAGCGCGGAGAACACGCCGATCAGCGAGAGCAGCGACGCGGCGGCGGTGGCGCGCATGCCGTGGTCGTGGGCGGCCGGCGCCCAGTTGCTCCACATGATCCCGTTGGTGGAGGCGCCGCAGATGACGAACATCCCGGCCAGGACCCAGAACGGCCCGGTCCGCGCGGCGTCGAACAGCACCGTCAGCGCCCGCCGCGCCGCCCCCGACGCCGGCGGCGGCTTCGGTACGAACTCCCGCGCCCCGTAAGGCTTCGCGCCCACGTCCGCAGGGTGGTCGCGCAGCAGCAGGAGGACGAGGGCGGTCACCGCGAGGGCGACGAATGCCATCGTCACCACCGGCGGGCGCCAGCCGTGCCGGTCGACGCCCCAGGCCAGCAGCGGCAGGAAGAGGAGCTGGCCCAGGTGGCTGGAGGAACTGAGCACTCCGGTGACCAGTCCGCGCCGCCGCTCGAACCAGTTGCCGGTGACGCTCGCGGCGAACGTCATGGTGAGGCATCCGCTGCCGAGCCCGATCAACACGCCCCAGTAGGCGGTCAGTTGCCAGGGCTGGGCCATCACGCTGGTGAGCAGCGCGCCCGCCGTCACGAGCAGCAGGGCGCCGACGACCACGCGCCGGATGCCGACCCGGTCCATCAGCGCGGCGGCGAAGGGGGCCGTGAGACCGAAGAGCACCATGTTCACCGAGGCGGCGAGGGCGATCTGGCCCCGGTCCCAGGCGTAGCTCTCGTGCAGCGGGGTCACGAGCAGCCCGGGAACGGTGGTGAAGGCCCCGGCGGTGACGATGGCGGCCCCGGCGGCGAGGGCCACGGACCAGGCGCGGTGGAGACGTGGGCCCGGGGGGCCGGCCCTCCCGCCCTCGTGGGCCCCGGTCCGCTCGTGTCCAGGAGTGGGTCCAGGAGTGGGTTCAGGGGTGGGTTCGGGGGTGAGTTCAGGCGCGTTTTCGGTGGCGTGCTCGGGGTCTGTGGTCCGGGTCGTCAGCTCAGCCATGGGTCCAGCCTGCTGGGCCGGGGCCGCCCCCACGAGTGGCCAGATGGACCTGGTGCGCAAGAATATGGCCATGTCTGTCTTCGCCCATCCCGGACGCCACCGCGTCGCCGTACTGGCCCGTCAGATGCTCCTGCCCATCGAACTGGGCATCGTGCACCAGCTGTTCGGCCAGGCCAGAGAGGGCGCGACGGCGGAGGGGGAGCCGCTGTACGAGGTCGTCACCTGCGGGCTGCGCGCCGGAGTCACCCGCACGGACGGCGACTTCACGGTCGACGTGCCCCACGGCCCGGAGGCGCTGGCCGAGGCGGACACCGTCATCGTCCTCTCCTCCCACGACGACTACGTCCAGGACACCCCCGACCTCACCGCCCCGCTCACCGAAGCCCTCGCCCGTATCCGCCCCGGCACGCGGATGGCCTCCATCTGCACCGGCGCCTTCGTCCTCGCGTCCGCCGGACTGCTCGACGGGCACACGGCCACCACGCACTGGCGGTACACCGACCTGTTCGCCCGGCTGTTCCCCCGGGTCGAGCTGGACCCCGACGTCCTCTACACCGACGGCGGTGACGTCCTGACCTCCGCCGGCTGCGCCTCCGGCATCGACCTGTGCCTGCACATGATCCGCCGCGACCACGGCACGGCCGTCGCGGGTGACGTGGCCCGCCGCACGGTCGTGCCCCCGCACCGCGAGGGCGGCCAGGTCCAGTACGTACGGCGCCCCGTGCCCGCCCTCGCGGCGCCCGCCACCTCCGCCGCCCGTGAATGGGCGCTGCGGCACCTCCACGAGCCGGTCACCCTGGGGCAGTTGGCGGCCCGGGAGGCGATGAGCGTGCGCAACTTCAACCGGCGGTTCCGCGACGAGGTGGGCATGACGCCGATGAACTGGCTCACCCGGCAACGCGTCGAGCGGGCGCGGGAGTTGCTGGAGGAGTCCGACCTCCCGGTCGACCAGATCGCGGCCCGCACCGGCCTCGGCACGGCGGCCAACCTACGCCGGCACTTCCAGGAGACGCTGGGCACGTCCCCGAGCGCGTACCGGACGACGTTCCGCGGTGCGTGAGCTGCGTGACCTGGGTGCGTGACCGCGGTGCGTGAGCTACCGGACGCCGAGCGGGGCGGCCCCTTAGCGAAGGGGCCGCCCCATGGTCGTACCGTCGCTCACATGCCGCGCGGGAACTCCCGGTTGCCCAGGTGCTGCGGGCGGGGCACGGGCGCGGCGTACGGCTCCTCCAGGGTGTTCTCCACGCTGTTGTAGACGATGAAGATGTTGGAGCGCGCGAACGGGGTGATGTTGCCGTTCGAGCCGTGCATCAGGTTGGAGTCGAACATCACCGCGGACCCGGCGGGCCCGGCGATCTGCCGGATGCCGTGCTCCTGGGCCATCCGCGTCAGGTGCTCGGGACCGGGCGAGCCCACGGTGATCTTGTGCACCCGCAGCGACTCCTTGTGGAAGTCGAGGGGCGTCTCGCCGACCGAGGGGATGAACGTCCGGTGCGTCCCCGGCATGACCATGAGGGGCCCGTTGAACTCGTAGTTCTCGCTCAGCGCGATGGACACGCTGAACGCGCGCGGCCGGGGCATCCCGTCCTCGGCGTGCCAGGTCTCGAAGTCCGAGTGCCAGTCGAACTGGGCGCCGCCGAAGCCGGGCTTGTAGTTGACGCGGCTCTGGTGGATGTACACCTCCGAGTCCAGCACCTGCCGGGCCACGTCCATCAGCCGGGGCGAGGTGAGCAGGTCGGCGAAGACCTCGCTGACCTTCTCCACCTCGAACACGGAACGCAGACGGTCGGAGTCCGGCTCCAGCACCACGCGGTCGCCCGCCAGGATCGCCGGGTCCTCGCTCAGCCGCTGGAGCTCCGCGCGGTAGAGCTGGACCTCCTGCTCGCTGAGCAGGGCGTCGAAGACATGGAAGCCGTCGGCCTCGTAGCGCTCCAGCTCCCGCCGGTTCAGCGGCCCCTCCCGGGTGCCCCACACGGTCGGGTCGACGCGCGGCTGGGCGACGGCCTCACCGGTGACCCGGGTCGGGTAGTGGTCGGGGCGGGTGGAGGTCGAGGGGGTGGTGGCGGTGGTCATGCCTTCTTCTCCTTCTCGGGGTGGGTGGTCGTGCCGGTGGTGAGGGTGCCCGTGACCGGGTCCGTGAGAGGGCCGGCGAGGGGGCCGATGCGGTGCAGGACCTCGTCGTGGTGGCCGTCGCCGAGCCACGCGGCCGGGAACAGCACGCGTTCGGTGACCTCGGCCGACCGCTTGCGGGCGTACTGCTTGAGGACCATCTGGATGGCCTTGTTGTCCGCGGACACGGTGGCCTCGACATGGCGGGCACCACGCTCGCGCTGCCGCTCCGCCGCCGCCTCGAAGAGCCGTACGCCGAGGAACGGGATGCCGTGCCGGGGGCTGACGGCCGTCTGCCAGACGAAGTACGTGTCGGGCTCGTCCGGGCGCCGGTAGCCGGTGAGGAAGCCGACGATCTCACCGTTCACGGTGGCGAGCAGCGAGCAGTCGGCGAAGTCCCGGAACCACAGGACGTAGGAGTAGGGGCTGTTGGTGTCCAGGCCGGGGGTGCCCTTGACCAACTCCCAGACCGCGAAGCCGTCTTCGGGGCGGGGCTCGCGGAAGACGGCCCGGCGGGTCGGTTCGGGGGAGGGGGTCACGGGCCGCGCCCGGTTCTCGGTGGTGGTGGGGCTGGTCACGGCCGGCCCACCCCCTCGGGGGTCGGGCCGGGTGCCTCGGTCGGCACGGGCGTCCCGGCCGGCACCGGTGTCTCGGGCAGCAGCGGGTACGCGCCGGTCGCGTCGTGGTCCTCGGCGCCGGTCACCGGCGGGTTGAAGACGCAGACGTAACGGGAGTCCGTCCTCGGGCGGAGCGTGTGCCGCTCGTGGCCGTCGAGGAGGTACATCGTGCCCGGCGTGATCCAGTGCTTCTCGCCGGTCTCCTCGTCGGTGAGCTCGGACTCGCCCGCCACGCACAGCACGGCCTCGATGTGGTGGGCGTACCACATGGTCGTCTCGGTGCCGGCGTAGACGGTGGTCTCGTGCAGGGAGAAGCCGACCTGCTCCTTGGCGAGCACGATGCGCTTGCTCTCCCAGGTGCCCGACTTCGCCCGCACATGACGGTCGGTGTTCTCGATGTCCTTGAACGATCGGACGATCACGGTGAGTTCGATCCTTTCAGTGGGTCAGTGGGTCAGTGGGTCAGTGGGTCAGTGGGTCGGTGGGTCGGTGGGTCGGTGGGTCAGGCGGTCTCGCGGACGGCTCGGGCCAGGACGCTCAGCCCTTCGTCCAGTTCCTCGGGGGTCACGGTCAGCGGCGGCAGCAGCTTGACCACCTCGTCCTCGGGACCCGAGGTCTCCAGGAGCAGACCGAGCTCGAAGGCCCGTCGGCAGACGGCCGAGGCCCGGCCCCGGTCGGTGAACTCGACGCCCCGGACCAGGCCGCGCCCCCGGTGGACGGCGTCCCGGTGCTCGTCGACCAGGGCGAGCAGCGCCTGCTCGACCTGCTCGCCACGGGCGAGGGTCTGCTTCTCGGTCTGGTCGTCGGACCAGTACGCGGCGAGCGCGGCGGACGCGGTGACGAACGCGGGGTTGTTGCCGCGGAAGGTGCCGTTGTGCTCGCCGGGCTCCCAGACGTCCCACTCCGGTTTGCACAGCGTCAGCGACATCGGCAGGCCGTACCCGCTGATCGACTTGGAGAGGGTGACGATGTCGGGCGTGATGCCCGCCTCCTCGAACGAGAAGAAGGCGCCGGTCCGCCCGCAGCCCATCTGGATGTCGTCGACGATGAGCAGCATGTCGTGCCGTTCGCACAGCACGGCCAGCGCACGCAGCCACTCGGGGCGGGCGACGTTGACGCCACCCTCGCCCTGCACCGTCTCGACGATCACCGCGGCGGGCGTGTCCACGCCCGAGCCCCGGTCCTCCAACAGCCGCTCGAACCACAGCAGTTCGGGCGCGCCGTCGCTACGGTCGTCGACGTAACCGTCGTACGGCAGTCGTACGGCGTGCGCCAGGGGCACTCCGGCTCCCGCCCGCTTGAAGGCGTTGCCGGTGACGGCGAGCGAGCCGAGGGACATGCCGTGGAAGGCGTTGGTGAAGGAGACGACCGTCTCCCGGCCCGTCACCTTCCGCGCCAGCTTCAGCGCGGCCTCCACCGCGTTGGTGCCGGTCGGCCCCGGGAACATCACCTTGTACGGCAGATCACGCGGCCTGAGGACGAGGTGCTGGAACGTCTCCAGGAACGTCCGCTTGGCCGTGGTCGCCATGTCGAGGCCCTGGGTGACCCCGTCCCGCTCCAGGTGGTCGAGCAACGCCCGTTTCAGAACGGGGTTGTTGTGCCCGTAGTTGAGGGAACCGGCGCCCGCGAAGAAGTCCAGGTACGCGTGGCCGTCCTCGTCGTACAGCCGGCTGCCCCTGGCCCGGTCGAAGACGGTGGGCCAGCCCCGGCAGTAGCTCCGGACCTCCGACTCCAGGGTCTCGAAGACGCTCAGGTCGGGCGGGGCGATGGTCATACGGCGGCCCGCTCGGGGGTGTCCGCCGTGGCGCCCGAGGCGAGGACGAAGTCGGTGAAGGTGTCCACGGAGACGAAGTCGTCCGCGTCGAGCTCCTCCGGGTCGACGACCAGGCCTATGGAGTCCTCCAGGGCCATCAGCATCTCCAGCATCGTGGTCGAGTCCAGGTGCAGGTCGTCGAAGAGGCGGATGTCGCCGTGGAGACCGGTGACGGGACGTTCGAGGACGTGGGTGAGGGCGTTCTCGAGCGCGGTGACGACGTTCTGACGGTTCATGGGCCTGTCCTTCGGGTTTCGGGTTGCCGGTTCGGTTGCGGGTTTCCGGTTCGGGTTCGGTTTCCGGTTCGGGTTTTGGGTTCGGGCTTCGGGTTCGGGTTTTGGGTTCGGGCTTCGGGGTGGGGTGAGGTGGGTGGGGGAGAGAGCTCAGTGAGCCGGTGCGGGGGTGAGGGAGCCGGGGGAGGCGACCAGGGTGGCCAGGGCCTTGCGGTCGACCTTTCCGTTGCCGTTGACGGGGAGCGCGTCGAGGCGGACACAGCGGCGGGGGATCTTGAAGGGTTCGATCAGGTCGCGCATGCGCTCGCGCACCTCCTCCGCCTTGAGGTCCGTGACCACGGCGAGCACCGCGGACCGCTGCCCGTCGGGCGGCAGGACGGCGGCCGACACGACGCCCTCGACACGGGACGCCGCCGCCTCCACCTCGGTCGCGCTGAGCCGGAAGCCGCGCTCCTTGTAGAGGTCGTCCCGGCGCCCGGCGAAGTACAGGTAGCCGTCCTCGTCCTGCCTGCCGTAGTCACCGGTGCGCAGTTCGGGGAAGAGCCCCTCGGCGCGCGGGAAGCGCTCGGCGGTCAGGTCGGGGCGCCGCCAGTAGCCGGCCATCACATGCGGTCCGCGCACCACGAACTGCCCGATCTCCCCGGCCGGCAGCCGTTCGCCGCCGTCCCCGACGACGAACACCTCGGTGCCGGGCAGCGGCAGACCGCACGAGCCGGGCCGGGTGAGGTCGCCGTCGGGCGGCATGATCGCGGTGCGCTTGCACTCGGTGAGGCCGTACATCACCTGGATCCGCAGCCCCGGCAGCGCGCCGCGCAACGCGGCCATCGTGGAGTCCGACAGCGCCGCGCCGGTGTTGGTGAGCAGCCGCAGCCTCGGCAGCCGCCCGCCCGCCGCCCCGCCGGAGCCACGCCGCAACAGCCACGCCAGCCGGTCGGCCACGGACGGCACGCCGGGAAGCACGGTGGCCCCGCACTCCTCCAGGTTCCGCAGCAGCGGCGGCCCCGACTCCGCGACGGTGCCGAGATGCAGCCGGGCGCCGCTCAGCGCGCAGAGGTAGAGCTGATAGAGGCCGTAGTCGAAGGAGAGGGGCAGCGGGCAGTACACGACGTCGTCGGCGCGGTAGCCGAGGCAGGCCTGGATGGCGGAGGCCGCGAACAGCACCTGCTGGTGGGTGCTCACCACGGCTTTGGGCAGAGCCGTGGTACCTGAGGTGTAGATGAGGCTGACGGGGTCGGTGGTGGGAAAGGGAGAGGGAGTGGGGGTGCCGGCAGGCGTGTGCTGCGGGCCGGTGGTGTCGGTGCCGGGCGAGCGCGGTACTGGTGCCGGCGGCAGTGGCGGTGCCGGTGCCGACTCCGGCGCCGGTTCCAGCCCCGGTGCCAGTGCCGTCCGTACGAGATCCTCGATCCGTACGGCTGCCACGCCGGCCCCGTCCGCGGTGCGGAGGGCCTCCGGGTCGTCGGAGACGAGGGCGCGGGGCTCGCAGTCGCCGAGCACGTGCTCCAGCGGGCCGCCGCGCACCTGCTCGTGCAGCACGCTGAACACCGCCCCGATCCGGGACGCGGCGTACACCAGCATCGCCACGCCGAGCCCGTCGGCCGCCTTCACGACCAGGCGGTCACCCCGGCCCAGCCCGTCCCGCCGCAGCCGCCGGGCCAGCCGCGCACTGGCTTCCGCCAGTTCGCCGTAGGAGAGGACACCACCGCCGGTCGTGCTCAGGGCGGGGGCCCGGGGGGCCCGTTCGGCGGCGAGGTCGAGGAGGTGGTGGAGGAGGTGGGGGGTGAAGTCGGGGGTGTGCAGGGGGGTTTGTGCGCTCTGGTCGGTGAGGGGTGCCGGAGGTGTTGCGGCCCTCGTGGGTGTCGGCGTCGTGGCCGTCGTGGGCGTCGTGAAGGTCATGGCCGTTGTGGCCGTCGTGGGCCTTGTGGGATCGGCCGGCGGGACCGTGAGCTGCTGCGGGGACTCTGCGGACATCACTGCTCCCTCGTCGTGCCGGCGCCGGTCGAGGCCTTGGGGGTGTTCGTGGCAGCGACGGTGTTCGTGGCCGCGACGCTGTTCCTGGCCAGGTGGGTGTTCGTGTCCCTGGCCACCTCCGTCTCGCGCCTCCTCGCGGCCTTCCTCATGGGCACCACCGTCGTGGCCGTGGCCGCGCAGACGAGCTGGGGTTCGTCGAGCACCTCGGCGGTGCTGTCACCGGCCCCTGCCCGGGACCCGGACGCGGACCCCGCCCCGGTACCGACGCCGGGCCGCGCGGCGATCACCTTGTGGGCCCGTAGCTCCACGATCCGGCGCAGCCGGGTGCTGCGGACGAGCCGACCGCTCGCCTCGATGTAGTCGCCGGGTTGCACGGGCGCGGTGAAGCGGACGTCGGAGTACTCGGAGAGCAGCCCCTCGTCGCTGTCCGTCCGTACGGTGATCTCGGTGACCAGATCCCCGAAGAGCCGCAGGATCCGGGCGCCGTCGACCAGCCCGCCGCCGTAATGGGCGTCCTCCTGACCGATCCGTACGCGCAGGAAGGCCGTGGTGGGCTGTTCCGCGTGCTGTTCCGCGTGCCGCTCCGGGCTGCGGTGGTGGTCCTCGTCGCTGTCCGCCGCGGACGACATGATGGCGAACTCCTCTCTGTCGATGGCACTTTCGATGGGGCCGTGGTCGCATCCACGGGCGTCGCCGGTCAGGGCGATCGCGACCGCCGCGACGACGTTCTGTTTGTGGGTTATGGACAGGGCGATCTCCGGCGGCCCCAACCGCGCCGCCCGCCCCCGGAACCGGACCGCGGGAGCCCCGTCGGTGTCCCGGTCCACCCAGATCTCGTACGGCGCGACGCCCTGGAGCATCCCGGTGCCCAACACCTTGAGCACCGCCTCCTTGGCCGCGAACCGCCCCGTCAGGAACTCCAGCCGCCGCTCGGCCCCCATCGCGTCGGCGAGTGCCGTCTCCTCGGGGGCGTAGGCGAACCGCAGGAACCAGGGCCGCCCGAGCAACGCGCGAAGTTCATCGCGGTCGAGCACGTCGACGCCGATCCGGAGGCTCAAGGCATCCCGTCGCAGTCGACGAAGTCGTCGTCGTTCTGGCGGACTTCGCGGACTTCGCGGCCTTCGAAGCCATCGAAGACTCCGACGTCTTCGAAGTCGACGAGCCGCTGTTTGGCGAGCAGGTCGTCGGTGGTGTCCCGTTCCCGGACCAGATGGGCCCGGCCGCGGTGGACGAGGACCTCGGCCGGATAGCCGTGGCTGAGGAAGAGCCCCGGCGACGCGGTCGGCCCGTACGCCCCCGAACGCTCCACCCCGAGCAGGTCCCCCGGCCGCACCTCGGGCAGTTCCACCTTCTTGGCGACCACGTCGTTGGGCGTGCAGAGCGGACCTGTGAGGGTGTAGCGCCGTACGGACGTGTCGGCTGACCCTGTCGCCGGGCGCGGCGGCCCCAGGTGGACGACGGGGAAGTTGCGCTTGACGAAGCTCCCGACGCCGACCGCCGCCATGTGGTGATTCGTACCGCCGTCCGCGACGACGAAGGTCTCGCCCCTGGACTCCTTCACGTACCGGGCGCGTACGACATACGTGCCGGCCGTCGCCGTCAGGAAGCGGCCCAGTTCGATGATCAGCCGGCACTTCGGGTTGCGCGCGGCGAAGGGCGCGATCGCGGCGCGCATGCCCGCGCCCAGGGCGGGCAGGTCGAGGTCGTCCTCGTTGTCGAAGTAGGCGACTCCCAGACCACCGCCGAAGTCCACGGTCTCCAGCGGGAAACCGAGCCGCCCCGCCAGGTCCTCGGCGGCGGACAGCACCTCGCTCGTGTTGCGGACGACGTCCTCGTGGTGCAGGAACCGCGTCCCCATGTACGCGTGGACGCCCCGCACCCGGATGTTCCGCAGCTCCGCCAACTCGCTCTTCGCGCCGCGCAGTTCCTCTTCGTCGATGCCGAACTGCCGGGGTTTGCCGCCCATGGCCAGCCCGGACCCCTTGGCGCTGAAGGCGGGGTTCACCCGCAGCACGACAGGAACCCTGCGCCCGTGCTCGGCCGCCAGCCGGTCCAACTGCCGTAGCTCTTCCATCGATTCACACACCACCGCGTGAATCCCGGCCTCCACACAGGCCGTCAGCTCACGCAGGTCCTTCCCCGGCCCGAGGAAGATGACGTCCTGCGGCGCGACCCCGGCCCGGAGGGCGGTGACGAGTTCGGCGTACGAGGAGACCTCGGCGCCTGCGCCCCGCGCACCGAGGAAGGCGCACACGCTGATGTTCGGGTTGGCCTTGAGCGAGAAGAAGATGTCGACGGACTCGGGCAGCAGACCGCGCAGTTCGCGGAAGGTGCCCTCCAGTACGTCCGCGTCGTAGACGAACAACGGCGTACCGAATTCCTCGGCCAGCTCATCGAAGGATTGTCCCTGGATCTGGACGCGCTGTGCACTCACGAAATTCCCTTCCTGGGTTTTCCGGCCCCCGCTGATGCGGTTCACTGCCAGCCGGAGTCGTCCTGAGTCTTGCGAACAGGTCCCCTGGATGTCGCGAATGCGATGAGCACGCTGCCTTGCGCATTGCTTGCCGTGAATTCCATGAATCCCGTGACTCCCATGAACTCCGTGCCCATTCCTGTGAGGGCGATGGGGTGCTTCCGACAAGCAAGAGTTTTGCGGCTCGGAGAGGCGCTGGGAAGTGGAATCCGATGGCCCAAACTGGCCGTGTCCTATTCAGTCCTGGGCCACCAGGGCCAGCCCGCGTCCGGCACGAACAGGGGCGACTCGGAACACCGCACCTGCCAGGCCCGCAGGTCGGGCCGACGCGCGGCGGTCCGTCGCCAGAGCCGTTCCGCCCGGGCCTCCGCCTCTTCGAGACAGGCCGCGCGCAGGAAGAACCCCACCACGGGGCGCGCGGGATCGTCCCGGTGCACGGTGACATGTTCGAGCGCGTCGGAGTCACCGGCGCACGCCGCGATCGCCGACCTGGTGTCCGCCGGCAGGGAAGCGCCGCAGGGCACACGGCCGGACGGCTCCAGGGCAAGGTGAATGAGATACATCCCCCTAGCTTGGGGCGCTCGCCGCATATGCCCTGCCGACGGTCGCTGGACGCTTCGGGCCATGGCCGGGACCGGCCACGCCCGGCTCACCCCTGAATGAACCCCAGCTGTGCCGCCCGCACCCCGGCCTGGAAGCGGCTGCGGGAGTCGAAGTGCTCCATCAGCGCGGTGGCGATACGGCGGGCCGTGCGCGCCGAGACCCCGAGCCGCTTGGCGACCATCTCGTCCGTGTGGCCCAGCGCCAACAGCCGCAGCGCCTCCAACTGCTGGGCGCTCAACCCGTCCGGCTCCCGCTGCTGCCCCTCCACCCCGAACGGCTCGGCCGTCCGCCACACGTTCTCGAACAGCGCCGCCAGCGCGGCGACCGTGCCCTGCGCCCGGTGGATCGTGACCCCGGCCCCCGTGTCGTCACTGTTCGCGGCGATCAGCGCGACCCGCCGATCCCAGATGATCATGCGGTTGGGCAGCGAGGGCGCCGTCCGTACCTGCGCCCCGTAGGAGGTGAGCCACTCCGCGTGCGCCACGGACGCGGAGTCGTTGCGGATGCTGTCGAGATAGACGGTCCGCATCCGCACCCCCCGGTCCAGCAGCCGCCGGTTCAACGGCCGAGAGTTGCGCATGTTCTCCTCGGTCTGCGCGCCGCCGGGCGCGAAGGTCAGGAACTCGTCCTCGACCTCGTTGTTCATCGCGGCCAGATGGTCCCGGATATTGTCGAGTCCCTCGACGTGTTCCGCGTCCCCCTTCACGGTCGCGGAATCGTCGAGCGCGAACTCCGAGAGAATACGGGCGGCCGCCGCCCGGCCCTCCTCCACCCGCTGCTGCTGAACGGCGAGTTCGGCCTGCTGCCGGGCGATCAGCATCTCCATCCCCAGTTGGGGATTGAGGGCGTGCATACGCTGCGGGTCCTCGGCGGACGGGCGTATGAGCGCCATTTCGCTGAGTCTGTCGAGAGCGGCCCGTATTTCTTCCCGGGAGAGACCTAATGCGTGGCTCAGCCCCGTGACGCCGGATTCGGGATGAGCCAGCATCCCCCGGTAAACGGATTCGGTGCGGGCGTCAATCCCAAAGACATCGAGCATGCGTCTCATCCATCCAGTACGGGTCCCCTTCGCACGCTCACAGCCGGACCCGCGGCGACGCCGACGCCGACCCGGGCCCCCTCTCGTGATCATGCGTTGCTGGTCCGCTACCCCGAGTGGCGCCCGACACGCCCGCCTCCAGCCCGCCTTCAGCGGATGTACACACCACGCACGCGTTTCACGACCGAGACCGTGGGTAACCGGAGCGGTCCCGCTGACACCGCCGCCCCTCGGCCGTCACGATCGTGCGATGACCGCCACCGTCGCTCACCTCACCACCCCGGACGGCGTCCGCCTGGCCCACGGCGTACACGCCCCGGCCCACGCGCACCCGCACGGCCGCACCCTCCTGCTGCTGCACGGACTCGCCGGCCACCAGGGGGAGTGGGACGACCTGGTCCCCCGGCTCCTGGCGGACGGCCACCGCGTGGTGACGTACGACGCCCGGGGCCACGGCGCGAGCACGCGGCGCCCGACGGACATGAGCCGGGCGGCGTGCGTCCGGGACGCGGTGACGGTGATCCGAGAACTGTGCGGGGCGCACCGGACCCAGCGCCCAGCGCCCCGCCCCGACCGGACCCCCCCCGGCCTTCCCGCCCCAGCCCCCGCACTCCGCGCACCCTCCTCACCTTCCTCCCCTTCCTCCTCTCCCTCCCCACCCCCCTCTGACCCTGGTGGGCCAGTCCCTCGGCGGCCACACGGCCTTCCTCACCGCGGCCGCGCACCCGGAACTCCTCGACTCCCTGATCCTGATCGAGGCGGGCCCGGGAACCCCCGACCCCACGCTGCCCGCCCACATAGCCGCCTGGCTGGACAGCTGGCCCACCCCGTTCGACTCGCCGTCCCGGGCAGCCGACTTCTTCGGTCACCCGAGCTGGTCCCGCAACCTCGAACGCCGCCCCGACGGCTGGTACCCCAGGGCGGACCGCGCCGCGATGCTCGCCGCGGTCGCGGAGCTGGCCGATACGACGTACCACGCGGAGTGGGCCGCCACCACCTGCCCCACCCTCGTCGTACGCGGCGCGCACGGCACGATGGCGGCCGCCGACGCCGCCGCGATGCCGACCACCCGCTCTCCGGGCACCCGAACAGACCTGACCGTCATAGAGGAAGCGGGCCACGACGTACACCTGGACCAGCCGAGCCACCTGCACACGAAGATGTCGCGATTCCTCAACTCGCTCCATCTGGACGGCAGCGGACGGCAGTTGAAGCAGCGCGAAACGTAACCGAAGGGACCGGGAGACAATCACCCCATGGGGACCAGAGATCTCACCGCCCAAGCCCTCAACCGGGCAACACTCGCCCGTCAACTGCTCCTCTCACGCGAGCAGTTGGAGGTGGAGGAGGCGGTACGACGCATCGTGGCCCTCCAGGCCCAGCACCCGGCCTCCCCGTACATCGCGCTGTGGAACCGCCTGTCCCCCTTCGACCCCACCACGCTCGACGCGGCGCTCATCTCCCACCGTCTCGTCCGAGCGACGCTGATGCGGATCACCGTCCACACGGTCCACGCGGACGACTACACCCCGTTCCGCGAGGCGATGGAACCCACCCTGCGAGGCTCCCGCCTCGGCGACCCCCGCTACCGCGCGTCCGGCCTGACGGCCGCCGACGCCGACACCTTCCTCCCGCCCCTCCTCGACCACGCCGACGGCACGGTCCGCACGGCCGCTGAACTCCGCATCTGGCTGGAGGCCCACCTGGGCGACACGGCCATGCCGGACCTCGCCACGCCGGACACGGCTGTCCCTGGGACCGTCACCCTGGACACCGGCGCCCACCGCATGCTCCGCCACTACGCGCCCCTGTGGCACGCCCCCACGGGCGGCCCCTGGTCCTTCGACACCCGCCAGTCCTACGTGGCGGCCCGACCCCGCCCGTCCCTCACCGACCCGGAAGCGGCCGCCGAGGGCCTACGCACCCTCATCCGCCGCTACCTCCAGGGCTTCGGCCCGGCGACGATCGCGGACATGGCCCAGTTCGCGCTGGTCCAACAGCGCCGCATCAGAACGGCACTGGCCACCATGTCGGAGGAACTCGAAACCCTGCGGACCACGGACACCGGCCAGACCCTGTACGACATCCCGGGCGCCCCACGCCCCCCGGAGGACACCCCCGCCCCACCCCGCCTGATGGCCATGTGGGACAGCACGCTCCTGGCCTACGCGGACCGGAGCCGCCTCCTCCCACCCGAGTACCGCAAGTACGTGACCCGCATGAACGGAGACGTCCTCCCGACCCTCCTGGTGAACGGCAAGGTGGCCGGCATCTGGCGCCCCCTGGCCGACTCCATCGAAGCCACGGCGTTCCACCCGCTCCCCACCACAACCTGGAAAGCCCTCGCACAGGAGGCCACGACCCTACGGACCTTCCTCACCACCCGCTCGGACCCCACCCCATACCGCCGCTACGACCACTGGTGGACCAAGCCACTCCCGACGACCTCGGAAACCCGCTTGCTGCGAGGCGACTGACGAGACCTTGCTTTCCGGCTGGCACCCAACCCCCACCACTCCTCCGAGTGATGGCGATCGAGCGAACTTCGAAGTACTTTCAAAGTTATGGGTACCGAGAGCGCGGCCGTGAACTTCTCCGAGCTGGTGAACAAGAACAAGCAGACACTCGCCCGGCTACAGGAATCACCGAGACTGCTCCTGCACCGCCGGGACGGAGAGGATCTGGTCCTCACCACCGCGGCGCGGGCCGAGCAGGACCAGACGGTGGTGTCCGCAGCCACTCGGATGCTGGCCGCGATGGCTCGCCGGGAGCCCGGCAGCATGGAACTGCTCCTCGACATACTGCCGGAGGCGTTCCCCTGGGTCCGTTTCCTGCCCGAGCCCGATCTCCACGCCTTCGCCGTCGAGCTGGTCGACACCATGCGGGCCGCCGACTCGGTCGGCAACAGCGCCTCCGTCGCCCAGCTCCTCATCGCCTGGCAGCACACCGCGGAGGTCCACTCCGACCCGGAACTCCTGGCAGCGCTGACTCGCCACCACTCTGAGGACTACGGCCCGGTACCCGACCCCCGGCACATCGCATGACCGGGGGCCGCGGAGACCGCGCCGCACCACCCGCACCACACGGCCACTGGGAAGTCCGCTTCGCGGACGCGGCTTCGGCCAAGGGCTGGGAGAGCCTCGCCCAACAGGCCCGAGAGAACACCTACCGCGCCTGGGTCACCATGCGCACCACCCCGAGGCCGACCATCGAGACACCCCGGCACCATCGGCTCAAGGGCACCCTGGCACACGGCACCCACCGAGGACAGACCTGCGAGCAGTGGCAGATCGAGGTGACCGGCGGAGGCCGCGTCTGGTACCTCCTGGACACAGGGAACGACACCTGCTGGATCACCTTCGCCGGCACCGGGCACCCGAGAGCCACGGACCGACGCTGACCCGGACGAGGACCGGTCAGCCCGTCAGCCCGACCACTCTTGCCCCTCCCGACCCCACCCTTCCGCGTTCGACCCGGTCTCGTAGGAGTACCGGGTCTCCCGGTCCCACTCCCGGCCGGTGATCCGCTCGTACGCCAGATCCGGCACGTAGAGCAGTGGCTCCGCCCAGACGAGTTGCGTTGCGTAGGGGACGAAGCGTGCCGGATCCCGCAGCACAGCCTCGTACCGATCACGCCCCTCGGCCACGACAGCCGCCCGCGTGTAGAGAAAGCCGTCACCGGAGAGATCGTCCCCGAACTCCTTCCGGTCCAGCCGATAGAGAGCCCACGCCAACTGCTCCGCGAACCCCACCACCACCGAAACCGGCTCGCCCACGAGCCGCCCCACCAAGGCCTCCGCGAGCCCCTCGGCATCAGGGTCGGGCCCCTCAGGCCGGCACTCGTCGATGAACTGCCAGAAGGTGTTCTCATCCATGCGGCAGAGCATGATGCACAGCACTGACACCCGGGTCCTGGCGATCGCGTCTGCCTACTCCTGTGTCTACTCGGGACAGGGGCTGGACATCACCTGAAGAGGAGGGTCGGCTCGGCGAGGATGTCCCGCCCCAGTTCGCTCTTGTAGATCAGGTCGACGCTGCCGAAGCGGGCGTGGTCGTAGTCCAGCCCCAGAGCCGCTACGGCGTCCAGTACCGCCGCCTCGGAAGGACCCTCGATCTCCAGGAAGGTGTCCAGGTCCGGCCAGGTGTCGAAGTCGTAGGTGACGCCGTCCAGTTGCCATTCCTCGCGGTAGTTCTGCTGGTAGCGGACCTGCCGCAGACCGAGCGCAGAGAGCAGCTCCGCGGTCTTGGCCAGATCGTCGACCTCGATCTCGATCTCGGTGGTTCCGTTGATGTGTGTGGCGTCGGTGACCTGTTTCAACGTGAGCGTGGTCCTGCCGCCTTCGTCCCGCAGTCGCAGCCACTGCTCCCCCTGCACCGCGTCGTTCTCGAAGATCA
Organism: Streptomyces caniscabiei; assembly: GCF_014930365.1. Classification (GTDB taxonomy): domain Bacteria; phylum Actinomycetota; class Actinomycetes; order Streptomycetales; family Streptomycetaceae; genus Streptomyces; species Streptomyces caniscabiei. The sequence continues at coordinate 199,147 of NZ_JABXWI010000014.1, forward strand.
GGCGGGTGAACATGGTCTTGGGGAAGACCTGTTCCGCCCCGGCCGCCCGCAGCGCGCCGACAGTGGCCTGCACGTCGATCTCCAGGAACTTCGCCTCGTACTCGTGCTGCGCCACGACTCCCCTTCACAAACGACAGCTTCGACGCGTCAGGTCGTGGAACTCCTGCTCGCGCATTCCGGTGATCCCGCCGCAGACAGGGCTGTTCAGGAACTGGGCCAGGGTTGATGGCTTGGATCCACCACCGCCTGGAGCCGCAGTCACTCGGCGAAGTGCGGCTCGACCTCGTCTCACTCGGGACGCCCCGGGCTGCATCTACGAGCGTGTCGGCTTCCTGTGCTGCAGGGCATGGATGAAGGGATGCCAAGCACCGCTGCCGACGGCGACAACGCCGCCGGTCGGATTCTTGGAGTCACGTATGAGTGCGTGGTCTTCGGATATCGCGCACTGCACGCACTCGCCTCCCGCGCCGTTGCTGTACGAGGACGTGAACCACGTCGGGCGGTCGTCGTCGCCGGCCTCTGCGATGTTCATCTGGCGCATTCCTTCAAGACGGACTTGATCAATTGGGCGGATCTTTGAGGGCTCAGAGCTGCGGCTCGCAGACCGTCGAACGCCCTCGTGTACTCACGAACATGATGCTCGCCCTCCAGGTAGACGGCATCGGTGATGCCGTCCCGGTAGACCAGATCCGGGTCTTCCGGGGCGGGAAAGCCGAGCATCGTGAACGAGCCGGTCGCCGGGCAGGTCCCCGAGTCGAAGGGGAGGACCTGCAATGTCACGGACGGCAACTCGGCGGACTCCAGCACGCGCTCCAATTGTTCCCGCATCAGTGCCCTGTCCCCGATGACGTTGCGCACGGCCCCTTCGTTCACGACGAACCAGGCATCGGGCGCGTCGGGCCGAGCGAGCATGGCCTGGCGCTCCAGGCGAACGCGCACAGCTCTGTCGATGTCCTGGACGGACATGTGCGCACCCGTCGTGTGGAGTTCGCGGGCGTACCCCTCTGTCTGCATAAGTCCCGGCACCAACTCGCACTGGTACTGGCGAAGCACCGAGGCGTCCTGCTCCAACCCGATGTAGATGTTGAACCACTCGGGTACACCCGCGCCATGCACCTGCCACCAGCCGCGCGTCTTGGCCTGCCGAGCCAGGGACTTGAGAAACTCCCGCAGCTCGTCGCTCGTCCCGTGGAACCGGCACAGGGCATCGACGTCCGACGGTTGCACCCGTCCGCTGCCCGTCTCCATCCGGTTGACCTTGGAACCGCTCCAATCCAGCGCCGCCCCGACCTGGGCGCACGTGAGCCCGCTCTTCTCGCGCAGCTTCTTCAGCTCGATCGAGAGACGACGACGCCGTGCCGTCGGTGAACCGGCCATCTCGAACCTTCTCAACCATCCGTCGGGTAGCGGGCATTCAGTCTTGCGCCAAGGGTGCCGCCTGCCAATCACTCGGAAGTGGGAATCCCGCCGTGCACATTGCATCAAGGGATGGGGTGACTGCATTCTTGCTGCGTGCGCTACTCGCTGTGAGTGAACGTGACACTCCGTCAAGCGTGTGCGGTCGGGGTGGAGTCGGCATGCGACGAAAGAGGTCCGAGTGATCCAGAAACCGTGTGTGTCTCGGCAACCGTGGGACCTGACCTTCACGGCCGACCCCGAGGAGGTCGCCGCCTTGAGGCGCCTACTGCGCCTGCATCTGGGACTCTGGGGTCTGCGAGAGGTCGTCGACGAGGCCCAACTCTGTCTCAGCGAACTCGTGTCGAACGTCATCACGCACGTCGGTCCCGGCACCCCGGGCACCCTCGCGGTCTCGATGAGCGGCACGCACCTGCGCATCGAGGTGCATGATCCTGACACCCGGGCCCTGCCCACACTCATGGCCGCGGAAGCCGATGCGGAGCGTGGACGTGGCATGGCCCTCGTCGATGCCGTCGCCGACCGTTGGGGTGTTCAGCTCCACGACGGCCGGAAGGTCACCTGGTGTGAGTTGGAAACGAGGCCCGTGCCACCGATCGATGACTTCGACGGCCCCGGTGTGTCGAGAGCCGAGACGCTGCTCGACGCGTACGCCACGACCACGTCGCCACCCGCTGCGACCGTCGACACCAGGCTGAGCGTGGCCATGGCCGAAGAGTCGGTGATCGGTGTGATCACCGACTTCCTGCACTGGCTCCGGGCACATGGCAAAGACCCGGACCAGGTTCTGGACCACGCGCAGATCAGATTCGAGTCGCAGATCCGAGCAACTGAGAAGCCCCGGTGCCCAGCAGGGAGCCGCCCGGCGAAGAGGCGGAGTTGACGGGCGGACGCGGAGTGTCGTGCAGGGGCCCGGCGGAAGGCTCAGCCCTTCTCCTTTTGTCGGTCTACCTGCACAACTCTGGCGTTCACTGACTCAACAGGTCCGCGAAGAAGCCCAGGCGCGGGTCCTCCGGCGTTCCGACGAGCAGCGCTCGGTCGAGCAGGATGTTGTTCTGTTCGCAACTCGTCTCGGGGAGCATGACGCAGGCGTGGCACGCGGCGAGGTTCGTGCCGCCTGTGCCCGATGCTTCGGATTCGACACACAGAGGGTCGGAGGAGCACCACGCGGCGCGGTGGACGGCCGATCGGATCGCCCGGTCGAGACGCTCCGGCTCGCCTTGGGCGACGAGCCCGCCGAGACTGCCCGCCGAGTCGCTCGTCGCGGTGTAGACGAGCACTCCCGCCATGTCGTCGGCGGCGTACAGGCGCTCGCGCAGGGAGGCGGCCGGATAGCCCGCGTCCAAGCTCCACTCGTTGATGAGGACGTGGGCCAGCGTGTGCAGCAGCACCATGCGAGGGGTGGCAGGTGAGGGAACGACGAGGCTGGGGTCTCCGGCACGCTGCTCCAGCACTCGCTGGTGAGCGGTGCGCATCCGCTCGATCCGTGCGGCCACCGCCGTGGCCTTCTCCCACGAGCCAAGCCGTTCCTCGTCCAGGCGGAGGAAGACCCCCTCACCGCGCACCTCCATGGCGGGCAGCCAGCGCATGGGGGAGTCGGAGAGCGGCATCTCCTTCGACTCCGTCGTGGAGTCGGGGTCGGCGAGCCGAGTGAACGCCCTGAGGGCACGCACCTCGCGGAGTCTCTTGACCAGCATCGGGCCGGTGACACCGAGCGGGCCGAGCACGGTCCGGTCCCCCGACGGGGCCTCGCAGACGAATTGTTCCTCGTGAGAGTGCGGACCCTCGTCGTTGCCCGAGCGGAGGCGTTCGTACTCCTTGTTGCGCAGGGCTCGGTAGCGGTGGTCGAAGGTGGGACCCGTCCTGCCGTCGGAGTCCTCCTCGCGTTCGGCGTCGAGCAGGTCCATCACCTCGTCCAACGGTACGGGGCACTCGCCCTTGAAGACGCCCTTGAGATAGATCTCGACGTGCTCGCGCTTGTCGTACTGCCGGAGCGCGTCCCAGTGCTCCGCCAGCGGATCCGCTCGACCGTCGCTCCATGGCGGAATGGAGAGCGCCGACTTCAACACCGGCTGCCACACTGCCGAGGAGCCGCGCTGGAGCGTGCGCAGAGGGAGCCCGCACTCCTGGGCGGCCACGGATGTTCCGAGCCACGGGCGAGGGCCCAAGCACTTGAGACCCAGGTCCTTGAGGGCGTTTCTGCGGAAGGAACCCTCCATGGAGACCTCGGGAGCCCTTCCGCAGGTGCAGGAGACGAGGATCGAACGAAGCGAGGACGTGCGCCCTGACGTACGCAGCTTGAGCTTCCCCCCGCACTGCCCGGTCGTCGAGGCACCCCGGTCCGCGGAGCGGTGCACCCACTGCCAGTACGGGAACTCGCCGAGGTGCCCGGCCTCGCACGCGACGACGAAACGGGAGGGGACGAGGTCGACCTCGCAGGTGCCGCAGATGCTTCGACCAGCCGGCGGGTTGAAGTCGCGGTGTCGCTGGAGGTCGTTGCACTCGGGGCACGAATGCATCAAGGGGAAGCGGCGGACCCTGAGGCCGGCCTTGCTGCTGTCGTCGGACGCGGGTGGCAGCCGGAAGTAGTCGACGTCGAGCAGGCGCGCCAGGCGCCGTTCGTAGATCCGCGGGGACTCGTCGGGGCTCCAGCTCCGGTCGGCGTCGTCCAAGCCGGACACGACGAAGGACTCGGCGTCGACGGCGACGAGCGAACCGATGCCATATGTGGTGATCGCCTGGGCGCGGCGAACCGTACCGCGTCGCGGGAGGTTGTGGGCGGGCATGCTGGCCTTCTCGCCGGTCCGGCGACGGCGGGCGGGGGGCGGGGTCATCGGCTTCCCTCCATGAACAGGGCGGACTCGGCGTCCACGTCGCGCAGGCTCCACAGCGTGGCCCACGCCTCTGCGTTCTCGGACTCGTCGTCGTACGCCTTCAGAAGCGAGGGTGCGCGACTGCCTCTGCGGGGTTCGAAGAGCAGGCCGCCGTCGATGTCGGCCTCCTCGCACCACCAGTCCACGAACTCGTCGAAGGCATGGGCCGTGACCTCGACCTCCTCCGGCGAGACCGCCTGCACACGCTCCAGGAGCACCGTCCTGATGCGACCTCGGAGAACGTCCTCGTAGGCCTCGACCTTGCCTGCGCCTTCGTTGGGGCGCGCGGCCGGAATCAGAATGCGCGCCAGAGCGACGATCACCGCGTGCAGGCCCCGATCGCGTGCGCGCGCGGAGAACGGTGTCACGGAGGTGGATTCGACCTCACGGTAGAGAGCCGAGTGGAAGTACTGGAAACTCTCGTAGTGGGAGCGGTCACGGGACCGGGTCGAGTTGAGCATGACCGCGACCAGACCGGGGTGCGCGCGGCCGACACGGCTCGTCGCCTGGATGTACTCGGCGGTCGTCTGCGGCTGGCCCATCACGGCCATGAGACCGAGACGATCTACGTCGACCCCCACCGCGATCATGTTGGTGGCCAGGAGGACGTCCACCGCGTCGTCGTCGGGGAACCTCTTCTCGATCCCTTTCAGACGCGTGGGGATCTCGCTGGCGTCGACACGGCTGGTCAGCTCCGAGTAGTTGGCGATCGAGCGGATCGCCACCCCCTCGCGTCCGGCGAGCAGTTCCAGATAGGCCACCACGTCGTCGTGGACCTGGAGTTCGGCTGCGGAGAGCAGCCGGAGGCTGTTGAAATAGCCGACGAGGCTCCAGTACGCGTCGCGCACCTCGTCCTCGGTCTTCGCCTGGTTGGCCCGGTGCAGCAGGGTGGCGTACGTGCGGATCAGGAGCGTGGACTGACTCGTGCCGGGTGCGAGCAGGCCGACGTAGCGTCTGCTCGCCTTCTCCTCGCGCGGGGTCTCCACGGCGAACCACGAGTCGCGGGCGTCCAGGCCGGCGGGCGGGAACTGCCGGACGCCGCGTGCGAAGAGGTGGCGGCTCTGCTCTGCGGCACGACGGATGGTCGCCGTGGAGGCGATCACCTTGGGTCGTTTCGCGAGCGCGTCCACGGCAGTCTCGTAGAGGCCGGTCAGGGTGCCCAACGGGCCGGAGATCAGGTGTAGTTCGTCCTGAATGATCAGCTCCGGGGGTGGAGTGCCGTCATCCGGGTCGTCGAGGTTGAAGAGTGCCGAGGTCGCCGGACGCCACGGCATCGACGCGAACTTGTCGACGGTGGCGATCACGAGTGTCGGTCGCGCGTCGTACACCGCTTCGTCGATCAGGTGGACGGGCAGGCCGTCGGCGAACTCACAGTCCCTGCCGGGACAGCGGACATGCATCCGCTGGGCGTCCTCGTCGACCTCGTAGTTCCGGGCGTCGAGACGGGTCCCGCACCAGGGGCAGGCGTGCAGTTGGACAGGATTCTCGGTGGCCAGACGCTTGTCGAGGCTCCTACGCAGCTCGTCCAGCTTCTGCCCGGCCACGGACAGTGTGTTGGGGGTGGCCGAGCGTCCCACCCACATGCCGATGGAGAACTCCTCGTGTCCCAGCTCGGGCGTGCGCCGCCGAATGTTCTCCATGGCACAGAGCAGGATCGACGCGCGCTCGAACTGCTGGAGGGTGAGCAGCCGCAACGTGTAACGCATGAGAACGGTGACACCACCGCCGTCGGTGCCCTTACGGATACGACGCAGGAACGACGTGACGGCGATGAGTCCGAGGTAGGCCTCCGTCTTGCCACCACCGGTGGGGAACCACAGCAGATCGGAGACCTCGCGGTCGCGGTGGTCCGGGTCGTCGATGCCGGCCAGGCAGAGCAGGACGAACGCGATCTGGAAGGGGCGCCACCTACCGGCGGCCGGGTCGAGGGTTCCGGCGCGGCCGCTCTTCACCCACGCGCTGCGGGCGCGCTGGTCGGCCATGGCGTGATTGGCGAGCCGGAACGCCCGCATCAGGTCGGGCTCGGTCCGCAGCAGCTCGATGCCCTCGCGGATCCGATCGAGTGCCTCACGACAGGCCTCCACCTGGTCCAAAGCGGGCTGCTCGTGGGGTTCGCCGGCCAGGGCCTCCGCTTCCGCCGCCTTGCGGTCGATCCATTGCCGGTATCCCGCGGCGAGATCGTCCAGAGCGGTCAGCACCTCGCTGTCGGACTTCTCCGCCAGCCCCAGCATGGACAGTGCCGAACTGTCGATCTCCGGATTGGAGTCGGTGAGCAGGACCTCCACGGCGGGAACGAACTCGCTCCGCACCTCGGCGACGGCGGCCCTGCGGGTGTCGGTCATGCCGATCGGCGGCGGGGTCCAGTCCCACTCGGCGGCACAGCCGTGGCCGACGGCGAAGGTCGGGGCGTGGCGGTGCAGCAGCCTGCTGGTGGCGACCTCCGCGTCATGGGCGAAGGTCGGCGCGGGGCGCTCGACGAACGCGGTAGAGCCGTCCACGGAGCGGACGGTGAGACCGCACTGGAACAGGGAGAACGCGTCCTGAAGTTCACGTTCTCCGACCTGGTGCGTATTGACGAGCGTGACGGTGATCGTGACCGTGCCCGTGGTCGGGTGGGGACGCCGGACGTTGACGCGCAGCCGTGCCCCCTCACCGAGCTCGAACGTCTTGTCGGGGGCGGGTGTGGTCACGTCGATCTGGGTGTCCGGAAGTGCCAGCGGCCTGCGTCGCCACCGCTCCCGTTGATCGGACGTGGTGCGGGCCTCGGCACGCCGGGCCGCGATCCGATTGCCCTGCGGGTCGGTGGGCTCGTAGACGGCTGCCCGCGCCGAGACCACGATCGAGTCGCTTATGGCTGGGTCGATCGCGAAGGTCAGCCCCATCGACGAGGGGCGGCGGGAGCTCGCCGCGCCCACCTCCTGCGCGGTACCGGACTCCTCGATGTCGTCACGCGTGCGCAGAGGTGCGATGTCCAGACCGTCGTGCTCGGCCTCGTCCTCACGGATCCGCTGCTCCGCTGTGGCATCGGCAGATCGTGGGTAGAGCACGCCGGTCAGGTAGCGATCGATCGGCGCGTCCTCGGCGAGGACCTCGTCCCGGTCCTCCGGGGCGGCGTCCGTGTCCGGCCCGAGCAGCTCGCGGCGGAGCCCCCTCACCAATTCCTCGTCCCGGACCCGGTAGTGCTCGGAGTGCCGGCCTGCCACCTGCGTCATGCGCGCTGCTCCTCGTTCTCGTCAGCCCGTCGGTACCTCCCGATGCCGGTGATTCGGGGGGCGATCCACGTCCCTCGGTCACCGAGACCCGCGTTCGCGCCGGCGGCGGCGCTGCCGGTCACCGTCTCCAGGATGTCGACCCGGACGCCGTGGATCTCGTCGGGCCACCAGGGGTCCCACGTCCTGTTCACCTTCTGCACCTGGAACAGGTCCTCCCGGAACCGCTCCGACGCCTCACCGATCTCCTTGCCCTCGTGCACCAGAGCGTACGGCGGGCTCTGGTGGTCACCCATCGGCAGATCGTGACGCTTGCGCAGCACCACGTCATGCCCGGGGGCGACCCGCTTCAAGAGGTACGCCTGGGTGGCCACGGCGTCGGAGTCGTGGCCGGGTGGGACGTCCCGGCAGATGTCCCCCGCCTCGACCACGAGGCCGTATCTCTCGTACGGCCGCCATCCGCCGACGTAGCGGCGACCGTTCTTCCGCCCGCCCGCCCGCTTGAGGATCGGCAGCTCGGGGGACTGCGCGTGGTACAGATCCACACGGGCACGAGTCATGGCCACGTACAGGGCTCGGGCCTCGGCCGGGAGATCCAAGTCGTCCTTGTACTGCTTGCGCAGCTCGCCGACGGTGGGTGGGGTCAGGACGATCACCCGGTCGAACTCGAGTCCCTTGGCCCTGTGTACGGTGGAGACGACGACGCGCGCGGTCTCCGGGTCGGCTGCCTCGTCGGGGAACCTGCCGTCGGCGACCGAGCGGCGCAGCCGCTCCAGATCGAGCACACCCCGCCCGGCAGAGCGCGCGACCCGCCGCAGCACGGTCCACAGGCCGGCCACGTTCGGTTCGTACGGCAGGGGGATCTCAGCGAGCAGCGAGCGGAACCGGTCCTCGGTGAGGCCGGTCGCCTCGGTGCGGCGCAACAGCTCGGCGACCCAGTACGGCACCGGCCTCTCCTCCAGGGGGCGCCGCAGCATGTGCTCGACGCCGTGCTCGTGGAGCAGGCGGGAGACCACCAGGGCCTCTCGGTTGTCGCGGGTGAGGATCGCACAGGTGTCGGGAAAGGTCCGCAGCCCCTCCAGGGTGAACGGATCGGTTAGATCGCCCATGTCGTTCGTCGGATCCAGAAGCAACTCGCGGAGTTCCTCGTAGAGCGTGGCTGCCTCGTCCGCTGTGGTGACCTGTTGGAGTCGGGGTCCCTGCGGCAACGCCACCCGTGCCTCGGGGGTGACGGCACGGAAGTTCCGGGTGAGGTGTAGTTCCACGAGTTCGTCGAGGTAGGAGCCGCGCAGCCAGTCGAAGAAGCGCCCGGTCTCGTCCGCGCGTTCGACCGGGTCCTCGATCTGGAAGCCGTAGACGGACTGGGCGGCGTCTCCGACGACGGTGAAGCCGCAGCTGTCCTGGTACCGGTCGAGCAGCGTCTCCACCAGCTCTCGGCGGCGGCCCACCAGGTCCTGCACCTCGTCGATCACGACATGGGAGGGCGGGACGGAATCGCCGGACTCCAGCACACCGTCCTCGATCGCGCGGGTCGCCGCGTCGATCCGCTCGTCGAAGCCGAGCGCACCCCACTCGCCGTCCGGCTGCGACTGGAGGAGCAGCCCGTACGCCCAGGCGTCGAAGGTCTGGGCCCGTACCCTGTGGGCCCGCTCCCCGTGCCGGACGATGCGTGCTCGCAGCTCGCGGGCAGCGGCTCGGGAGAAGGTGAGCACCAGGATCTCGGCGGCCTCCAACGCCTCGTCGGGGTCCTCGTGACCGCACAGCGCGTCGAGCCGGCGCACCAAGGTGTGTGTCTTTCCCGCCCCCGCTCCCGCGGTGACCAGAACACGCGCGTCCCAGGGCTGCTCGACCACGGCCCGCTGCTCGTCGGTGAGCGGTGGGCTGTCGAGGTAGGCGTCGATCACTTTCTGCTCCAGAGGTGCTCGAACTGGGTGAAGGCGAGTCGGGTGTCGAAGTTCGCGATGTTGTCGCTGACGTTGAGGATCCGACAAGTGGGCTTACCGCCGTTGAGCGGACCACGCAGGCCGCGACCGATCATCTGCTGGTAGACGTTGGTGCTGTAGACGGGGCGGGCCACCACCACGGTACGGGTGGCCGGGGCGTCGAATCCCTGGGCGAGCACGCCGTAGTTGGTGAGCACCCGGATGCGTCCCTCGCGGAACTGCTCGACGCGTGTGCGACGGTCCTGGTCGCTTGTTGTCGCGTCCACGGCTGCGGACCGGATGCCCCGGTCGTTGAGCATGGCCGACAAGTACTTGGCATGGTCGACGGAGGTGGCGAAGAGCAGCGTCGGCCCGTCGTCGGCGACATCGGCCACTGAGTCGACGATGCGCCTGCTGCGCGCGTGGTCGTCGGCGAGCCGCTGCTCGGCGGCACGGGACAGCACTGCCATCCGTTCGGCCTGAGCCTTCTCATCACGGGTCAGTTCGATCCGGCCGCCTTCCAAGGTGTGGTGTTCCACCTGCGCGAGCATCCCCCACTCCTGGAGGTCTCGGTACGGATCACCGGACGGGAAGACACCCTCGTCGAGCCGACGGTTTCCGAAGCGCCCGACCAGACGGCGAGTCTCCTCCTCGTTGGTGTTGCGGAAGGGCGTGGCCGTCAGACCGAGCAGGTGCCGAGCGGTCTCGTACTGTGTGAGCCCCAACTGCCTCAGGAGTGCGGTGTACCGAGGGGAGACGGCGGTGTGGGCCTCGTCCACGATCACCAGTGAGGCCTGACGCAGCCATGTGTACGGTTCGGTGCCCAAGCAGCGCTCCAGCTTGGCGTCGATGGCGACCACCAGGTGGGGGTGATCGACGACGTTCCCGACCTCGTTGCTGCCCCAGAGCCGGCTGATGGTGAGCGGACGCTCCGCACCGACCTTGCTCCAGACGAACTTCCAGCTCTGCACGGCCTGTTCGCACAGTTCGTCGCTCTGCGCGATCCACAGCAGTGGTCCGCTCAGGTCGCCGACGCGCTTGACCCAGCGGATTACGGCCTCGGCGGTGACCCGAGTCTTGCCCGCGCCGGTCGGCAGCGACAGCATCCCGCGCTGAGGAGCGAGGCGGTCGAGCATGGTGGTGATGTTGCGAACCAGATCCTCCTGGTACGCGTGGAGACTCGGGAAGTCCCGAGGGCCTTCGATGATCTCGAACGCCGGTCGGGACGGGGTGCGAGAGCCCGCGAAGGACCCAGGAAGCTGCAGGTCCGAAACGAAGGAGACGGCGGACGAGGAGCCGGTGTACGCGACGGGAGCGTCGGGGAACCGTGCCTGGATGTCGCGGGCGTGCTGATGGAGGACACCGTCGCCGTGCGCGTTGAAAGCCATCTGCGCGATCCGCCGCCCCGAGGGCTGTACGCCATCGGTCGCCTGCAGCTCCGCCTCCATCAACCCCTCGGGGAGCCCGATCCGGAGCGCTTCCGCCCCGATCAGGAGCTCGATCTTGGTGACCACGTCCTCGGTTTCGCGCACGGCCTTCCGGGCCGCCTGCATCGCGCTGTCCCGAGCCATCCGGTCCTGGTGTTCGAGCACGGCCCGGCAGCCGGACACTCCCAGACCCAGCCCGAGTTCGCGATCGATCAGGCGGAGCATCGGTTCGGGATCCAGCGGGACGCGTACCTTGACGGTGCTGTCCTGACGGACGGCGTCCAGGGGAGCGGCCTGAGCACCGTTGGGGGTGCGGGTGACCTCCTCCAGCTCGGTGCACCGCTGCACCAGGTTGTTTCGGTTGGAGCTGTTGAGGTGCCGACGCAGGCCGGGGTACAGCTCGACCAGTGGCACCGGGTCGCCCTCCACCACTTCACGGGTCTCGCGGCTGATCATGTCGGAGTAGCGGTTCATGCCCCACTTCTCGACCATCAGCTCTGCGTCCTCGACCGTCGGCACGAGCAACGCGGGCACCTGCTCGGCGCGTAGCACGCCGTACTCGGTGTGCCCGACCGCGAGCGTGATCTCGTCGTCGGGACGGGTTCCCCAGGCGTCCCCGATCCGGCAGCGGGTGAGGGCGTCCTCGGGGAAGTCCGCGCCGAACCGGGTCAGCATCACGTAGGTGGCGCCCACGAAGGCGTCGTCCTCGCTCCGGGACACCTCGTCGAGGAGCGCGCTCCAGCGGTCTGCCGGAACCTCGTCGACAGTCGCCGGAAGCCGCAGTTTGCGGGCCTTCTCGGGAGACAGGTCGGCGACCGGGAGTACGTCGCGATAGGCGGCGAGCTGCGGACCGACCGCTTCGATCAGCGGCTTGATGCCCTGGGAGGTGTGGACCGTGCCGTACTTACGCAACATCCAGCGGATCGGTGAGATTGCGGCCTGCCGGGTGCTGCTCTGTGCACCGATCTGGAGCGTCCAGTTGTCGACGACGGCATCGTCGGGAAGTGCCTTGAGGAAGGCGGCACGGGACTCGTCGGAGAGCGCGCGGAACAGATGGAGCGGGCCCCCGATGGCGGCTCCTTCGAGCTTCATCCGGCTCAAGGCGGGACGCTGCGCCTGGCTGTCCAGCTTACGCAGATAGGCCGCGTGGACCGCCTGTCGGTACTCCTCGAACCAGGCTTCGTCACCTGTCGGCCGCACTCCCGTGCTGGGCCGCTCCCGCAGGCCGACCTGCGCGAAGAAGGCGACATCGTCGGAGTGGAACGTCATGTCGACGGCCACGGTGGGGTCCCGCCGCGCGTCGACCACCTTTCCCGGAAGCATGCAGTCCTCGATGGGCCGGAACTTGCCGTCGGCGGTACGCACGCGGAGCGTGGAGCCCGGCGCGGCCACCCGCTCCAGCACCCTGTGTGCCAGGTGTCGGATTCCGGCCTTGCGGAACAGCTCCCAGAACCGCAGCCATTCGGCGTCCCGATAGCCGTCGAAACCCTGGTCGAGGACGCTGACGAAGCGCCCTTCGAGGTCCGCCTCGCGGATGCCGAGAACGTTGAGTGCGTGGGCCAGCGACGGGTCCTGGGCCAGTGCGCCGTCCACGTACACGAGGGACTCACGCAGCCCACCCTGGTCCGCACGGCGGAACACCCGACCGCGCACGGGCGCGACGAGTCCGTGCTCCTCGGTGAGCACGATGTGCGCCTTGCGGGCCTCCTCCGCGTACGGCGAGCCGACCTCGATCATGTTCGCGAGGATCCGGATCGCCACTGCCGAGGCCTCGGCGGTACCGCTCCCGACCAGGGCTTCCAGCCATGTGCGGACATCCGCCCGCTCGTGCCTGGCCGCGTCGAGGATGTGCTCGACCTTTCCGGAACGCGTGGAGTCGGCCTCGACGCTCGGGTGCAGCCAGTTCGAGGGGCGACCGGGGCACTCGTGCCACATCCGCAGCCACCCGGCCAACCTCTTCAGGTCCTTCTTGTCGAACCGGGGGTGGACGCGCAGCTCGGCGGGGGTGCGCAGCACACCGTCCTGGTCGGGCAGCGACGGACGGGTGGCGGCACGGGCCCAGATCTCCCGGGTCAGGAACTCGTCGGCCCAGCTGATCGCCTCCTTGACTCGCCCCGGAAGCAAGGGGAGGTAGGCGGCCGGGTCCTCAGCGGGCGACAGAGCGGGGAGCGAGTCGACGACCAATGCCGCCGACACCCTGATCATCTCCTGGTTGAAGGGCGAGGAGTCGAGCAGGTTCTGCCGGTCCTCGTTGGTCTTCCACGCGCCGTTGAGGATGCCGCTCAACGACATCTCGTACTTGGTCGGGAAGAAGGACCAGAACCTGCCGCGACCACGTGTCTGCGAGTTGACGTACAGGCCGGTCTCCGGGTTCTTCCGCAGGGCGGGGACGCCCCAGGAGAGGTCGAGCGAGACCCGGTCGTGGAGTTCACCGGCGTCCGCCTGGGCCGCTCGGCCGGGCGTGTGGGTGGTGGTGAACACCCGCCAGTGGATGCTGGCGGCCTTGCCTGTCCTCTCCTCGGTCACGGTGTGCAGATCACCGGTCTGCCGCGTGGTCAGGACCCGGCGGGCCGCAGGAACGTGACGGCGGTCCTCGAGAACGACCTTCGCGACGTGCGGTGAGAAGAGCTGGAAGCCCACCGGGAACTCGTCGCGGGGCTCGCCGTGCTCCTTGCCACTCCCACCGTGCATGTCCAGCCCCAGCCGGCGGTCCGCCTTCGGCAGCAGGGGCAGGCGTACGACGGTGGTCGCCCAGGTCAGCAGCTCGTGCAGGACGGGGTCGGCGGCGCGCTCGGCCCGCACGTCGAGAGGGCGAGCCATCCGCAGTACGGGGGCGTCGAATTCCGCACCGTATCGAGCGATCACGCCGGGCACGGCCCTGATCTGTTCGTACGACCAGGCGCGGTCGAACCCGAAACTCCCGGTGGTGCTGAAGAATTCAGGTGTGTCGGTCACGACGAGGACGGATTTCACGCCCACGCCGAACCTTCCGATCTGTCCGCCGCGCTTCTTCGACATGCTCATTCGAAGAATTGTCTCAGCGCCCTCGGGCGTGACCGGATTTCCTTCGTTCGCGCAGTACAAGTGGGTACCGGTGAGCACGACGTGAACCCTTCCGCCGGGCTCGTCGGCGATTTCGTCGGCCGCGTTCTGGACGAGTTCGAAAAGCTGGCGATCGCCGTATCCGCCCTGAGTGATTCGACGCTCTCCGTTGGCGTGCTCGGCTACGAGACCGGGGTCGACGGCATACGTCTTGAGGACACGGGAAGATTGCTCGATAACGGTGTCGATTACCGGAGAGGACGAAGGCGACACTGGTCCTGCACTCCTGAGGTCAAGGATTCGAGTGAGAGTGTGCGTGAGGGGCCGACTGCGCGAGTCGAAGCCGGCCCATGCACGGGTGAGAGGTCTCATCGGGTGTGCGATCGCCATCTCCGCAGCATGTTTGGGCTGGTGAAGGCGGTAGTGTGAGGACTCTCCTGTGGGCGGGGCCATGGTCCCACCGGATGTGTGGTGTGAGAGGGGGTCAGATGTCGAACCTCAGCTGGGGGCAGTAGGCCCAGAATTCATCCTCGCGCGGATGCCCCTTCAGAAGATAGGCTACTTCCTTGGGCGTGATGATTCCCATGTACATATCCAGAAGAAGCGAATTCATGCCGCGTCCCGAATCGAGGTCATAGTTGTCCTGTGCATTCATGTCAGGTCCCCCTGTCGCAATCGGCCGCAGGGGCGCATAAAGGCACATTGACCCCTCGTGGAATACGGGTTTGAGTAGCTCAGTTAAACGTTTTGCCTGAAAATCAACCTAGCAGGTGAATCAGTCGTCTGACTAGCCGTTAGTTCGGAGCGAGGGGTTCCTGTGTGGAATTGGTCTACACCTGCGCGAGTTGCCCTTGATGGCGGTTTTGGGCATGGGTATCCAGAGCCGCCCGATTGCGTGAGTTTTCGAGCGAGGCGAAAGCTTCGCCGCTCCTAATATTATCGGAAGTCGATCCAGTGGGTCAACCCAAGTGCCCATCGGTGTAAGGGAATTGCATGTTCCGCATAGGGGATCCGGCCAAGTCGGGGCAAAGTCGGGCAATTGGCCCAACAGGTCTCAGTGGTCCTCGCGTCCTCGATCGATCAACTTTTGGTTGACAGTGTTCGCTGTGTCAAATTAGCCTCCTGGTCAGCCTGCGAGTCGCAGGCGGCTCCGAGGGGAAGAGCAGGTGGCACGGTTGGACACAGGCGAAGAGTTCGGGCCCTGGTTGGCCCGTCAGCTCAAGCTCGCGGGGAAGACGCAGGCCGAACTGGCCCAGGAACTCAAGCTCACGCGGGCCGCCATCTCCGCGTGGATCACCGGGAGGTCGACCCCCCGCCCGACCGTCATGGTGGAGATCGCCAAGGCGCTCGGCACCGACATCGGCACCGTGCACACCCGTACCACCGACACCCAGGCCGGTCTGCCGGTCACTTGGTACCACCGTCCCGGGTACCCCGACGGCGGCCGTGAGCTGGGCAACGCCGCGGCCTTCGCGTTCGACGCCGACGTGCAGGTGCTCGCCCGGGAGACCTGTCAGAACAGCCTCGACGAACGTCTCACGGAGAACGGTCGACCTGTCAGGGTCCGCTACACCCTGCACGAGTTGACCGGCGAGACGCTCGACGCCTTCCGTGAGGCGATCCTCTGGAACGACCTCTTCCCCCACTACTCCGCGGTCTCGGAGGGGGCGGGAAACCAGAAGGTCGGCCGGGTCGTGGACGCCGGAGTGCGCGACATGTACGAGAAGGGCCGCCTGGTCCTGCTGCGTGTCGACGACTACAACGCGTCGGGGCTCACCGGGGACGACTACGAGGACGGCAAGTTCGCCGCCGTGGTCAGGCGGCAACTGGAGAGTCTCAAGTCGGGGCACAGTGCGGGTGGTTCGTACGGCCTGGGCAAGGCGACCCTGTGGGCCACGAGCGCGCTGGGTCTCGTACTCATCAACTCCACTCTGTCCGAGCCCCATGAAGGGCGTACGGAACGACGGGTCATCGGGCGTCTCGAACTGCCCTGGCGAAAGGTGGAGGGTGAGTCGTACGCGGGCCCCGCCTGGTTCGGGCGCCCCGATCCCGACTCTCCCGGCGCGAGGGTCGCCCGCTCCTGGTGGGCGGACCAGGAGACCGTCGCGCGACTGCATCTCGCCCGGGAGAGCGACGAACCCGGTACCTCCTTCCTCATCGTCGGCGCGCACGACGTGGCCAGCCTGGAGGAGAACCGGGTCGACGACGAGGCCGGGGACGAGGAGAGCGCAGAGGACACGCGCGACATCCGCAGGATGCACCGCCGCCTGGTCGAGGCGCTGGGCCGCGACTTCTGGGCCGCGATGACCGCCGGGGGGAACCGGCTCCCCCTCCTGGAAGTCTCCGTCCGAGCCCTTCGCAACGGCGAAGTGATTGTCCCGGAGCAGCAGGTCGATCCGTCCGCCGAGCAACCCGCACGGACCCGTGCCCTGCGCGCGCACTACGAGGGCACCACCGTGGACAGGCTCGTCGAGGCCGGCCAGGTGGCGGCCCGAAACGTGCCGCTGAAGCTACCTCTGTCCGGAGGCGCCAGAGGCACTCTCGGGATACACCAAGCGGTGCTGCTGGTCACCGAGTCGGTCAACGACGCCGAGAGCGAAGGCGGAGCGAAGAACCAGGTGCATTCGCTACGGGGTAACCGCATGACCGTCAAGACGGCAGGGGTGCCCAATCTTCCGCTCGGCACGAACCTGTTCCAGGCCGTGCTGCTCGTGGGCGAGGCCGCCGGCGAAGCGGCGCCCTTCGCGAAGGAGGCCGAGGAGTTCCTGCGTGCGGCGGAACCACCCGAGCACGACCGTTGGGGGCAGACCGAGGAGTTGACCCTGCGCTGGTCGCCCTCCGCTTACAGGCGGATCACCGCGCTGACCACCGAGGTGAACAGTGCGGTGAGAGAGATCGTCGCGCGGCCGAAGCGCGGCAACCGCGAAGGCGGGGAGGCTCTGCGCAAGGCGTTGACCGTGAAGCCCAAGCCCAAGGCCAAGGCACCGTCCGGGCCGGTGGTCCCGGTTCTGGACGGGCTCGAGGCGACGGTCGGCGACGACGGGGAGTGGAGGATCATCGCGGAGGTGAGCATCCCGCGTGGTGACGAGATCGTTCCGATGGCGCCGATCGCCCAACTCGACGTGCGTTCGGGCGGACGCCCGAAACTGGACTGGGCCGAGCTGGAGGCCGTAGAGGGCTGTGAGGTGGAGGACGGCATCCTGCGTTTCGCGCCCGGCACCCGTCGCGCGAAGTTCCGAGGATCAACCGACGTGACCAGCCACCCGGTCAGGACCGCGCTCACGCGTCTCGTTCTCGAACTCCGGGCCGGTAAGGGGGTATGAGCGCGTGAAGATCTACCCGTACAAGCGGCTCAACCGGCCGGTCGTCCTCAGAATGACCTCGGTGTCCCTCAAGCTCGCCGACGGCACCCGCGACCAATTGGAGACCACTGCGTACTCCACCCAGCAGCAGACGGTCGCGCTCGGCATCGCCGGCCACACCGACTGGGTGAGCGCCACGATCGGCCTCTCCGCGACGCTGCCGCCCGGGGCGAGCGCGCCGGACGCAGCCTGGTCCGACCTGAAGGTCCTTGCCGTTCTGACGGACGGCGAGACCAATGTCCGTACCTCGGTGCTTCTCACACAGGACGCGGAGGACGGTCGTGACTGGTCGGGCTCTCTCGAGGTCTTCCGCGACGATCACGTGGGTCGGGCCTCCCTCGCCGTGTACGCCGTCGGGACGGTGGACGAGGTGCGCGGTCGGTCGATCGCGGAGACCGACCGGAGCTGGATCGTCGACACAGTCTCCGACGAGCCGGTCCGCGGCCTTCTACTGGACGTCCAGAAAGCCTCGTTCAAGAAGAGTGCCCGGGAGTGGTTGCAGGCGTACGCGGACGCTCCCTGGATAGTGGACACCTCGACCAGAGTCCCCACCGTGTTCGTGAACACGGACGTCGAGGGAGTCATGGGGCTGTTGGACAGCAACGGTTCCGGAGTGGACAGCAAGGTGCGTGACCTTCTGGTCGCCCAGATGGCCACCGATGTCTGGACCGCGGTGTTCCACGGCGCCATCGGTGATCTGGAGGTGGAGCCCGGGGGCGGTCCGGTGTTCCCGACCGACTGGCAGGGCGAGGTGCTGCGGGAGATGCTCCCGGACGTGATCCCCGGCGTGCACGTCGAGGAGGCCCTGCGGCAGGTGCATCGACGACGCACCGGCGAATCGGGCTGGGTGGAGCTCCAGACGCGCATCCACTATGCGGCGGTGCGCCGTGCCGATGCCTCCAAGGCGCTGGCCTACGCCATCCGCAGTCTGGAACAGATGAACAGGGAGAGCGAGACGTGATCACAGCACCGAGCTACGTTCCGGAGCGCTTGGCGCTGCTCGCCACCTCGGCCGTCGACCCGTTCCTCACCGAGGAGCTGCTGAGGGGCGAACAGGTGCACGGCGGCATCGATCTCGCCAAGGTCGTCGAGCCACTCTCCGAGGACGACGCCAGGTGGTCGGTCGAGCCGATCCAAAGTCTGGTGGAAGACGCCATGTTCAAGTTCCGGGACGACCGGACCCGAGCCGACGCGTGGCTGGCGCCACGGCTCCACGCCACGCTGCGCCTGACGCGGCGGGAGGCGGCGGACAAGCGACTGTGGAACCACCTCGCCCTGGCGGTCGCCCCCGACTATGTCGCCTGGCGTCACCTGTCGGAGCCGACGGCGAGCAGGCCGGAAAGGCGCATCGCCGCGGAGCGTTTCCGAGGCCCCGCGGACCGTCAGTGTTTCTCACGCCTCTGGTGGGCCGCTGAGCTGTTCCGTAACGGGCCGGACTATGAGCCGGTCGAGACAGCCTGCGGAAACCAGGACCTCATCCACACCGTTCTCCGCATGGAGCTGATCGACCACCGCCCCACGGCTCAGGCCCTGGTCCGACTTCTGCAGGACGGACAGATCACCGGGGGGCGGGAGATCAACGGCCTCAGCACCGCGATCAACGCGGCCGGAGCGACACTGATCTATGACGTCCTCGCACCGGACGAGCCCAGAGACCCCTCACATCTGCGGGAGTGGATCGCGGAGGCGGGATCGGCGTTGCCCGTCGGGCGATACGAACTCCCGACAGGACCGGACGAGGATCCCGCCCCGGAGAGCTCCGTGACCAGGCTCACCAGCTACTTCGCCGATCTCTTCGAGACGGCCCCGGTCAGAGGCCGGGCGCCCCAGGGCTGACCACGACGTGTCACCTGTCGGTGAGAGGGTGTCCCTTCAGACCGCGGTGCCGGCGGATCTCCACCGGTTCCGCGGGCCTGCTCCAGGTCAGGAGCTTCTCGACTGCCCGCTCCATCCTGGCCTTGATCTCGTCGTCGCTGAGTTCGGGTTCGAGTACGTGCCGGAGGATGTGCAGGGCGAGCCTGGGCGGCACGGCGTTGCCGATCTGCTGCGACACGTCGTTGCCTCGCCAGGGGTACTCGACGGGAAACGTCTGGAGCACCCCAGCTTCGCCGGGCGTGAAACGGTCGTACTCGCCAAGATCGTCGTCCGTGCCCTTGTGAACCAGGCGGTTGCGGGACACCTTGCCGGTGATCGTGGCGGAAGGGGCGTCGTGGTCACGCCGACCGCGCGCCTCGGGGTCCCCACCGGTCCCGTAATTCGAGACGACGGTGTACGCGGGGCGTGGCGGCAGATCCTTCTTGATGACTCGGGCCGCCTCCAGCGCCTTCTCCATGGAGACGCAAGGATCCTTGGCCTCGCCGCCCAGGGGGAGAGTGTCCGCGTGGCCGGTCTTCGGCGATTGGACGGAGAGGCTGCCAGGCCGATAGCGCTCGTGGGTCGTGGGCACTTTGGTGAGGAGATCGGTGGCGAGCGTGTTCGGGGCAGCGGTCGGATCGAAACGGGCCATCAGCACCGCGCGCCGTCGAGTCTGCGGCACGCCGAACTCCTCGGTGTGCATCAGCTGTCTACCCGTCCTGTAGCCGAGCGACGCCAGTACCTTGGCGTACTCCTTCCACACCGGCATCACCGCGGGCACCTGCTCGAGGACGACGGCTTCATAGGGAACCAGACCGGGCCGCCTGCTCCGCTCGATCACCCACCACAGAGGTTGCAGGACCAAGCCGGTCCGCTCGTCGCCCAGCTCCTCGAGTCGGAGCCTGAGCTTCGTGAGCTCTTCACTCAGATCGCTGAACTCCTTGAGCAGGCCCTTGAGTTCGGCATCGGAAAAATCGAGGATCTGCGGGGTCTTGAGTTGCTTCAGAAGCCCCTTGACCTCGTTCGTCGAGTGTCCGAGCTGTTCCAGTCTGGTCCTCAGGGCCTTGCGCTTCGTGGTCCTGAGCTCCTCGACCTCACGCTTCGCCGCCCTGACTTCCTTGGCCTCGACCTCTTTCCGCCGGAGTTTCTCCGTGATCTTCCGCCAGGTCCGGAAGATTTCGGTCCAGTCGGGGTTCTCTCGACGCACGACCTTGTGCAACTGCTCGATGTAGCCCACCACTTGGTCCAGTGCCCTGCGGCCTGCCCCGTGTCCGGCGACTGTGAAGGTCTGGCAAGGAGGTCCACCGGTAAGGACCTGAGCATGAGGGAAGAAGGCCGCGCGGTACTGCCGGACATCACCCTGGAAAGTGTCCATCCCCGCAGCGCTGCGCGTGGCGCATGCTCCTGCGTCCCATTCGATGCCGGTGATCTGATGCCCCAGAACATCTGCCGCCACATCCAGCCCGCCAGGCCCCGCAAACAGGTCCAAAATGCGGAAACGTGCAGGTGAGGAGTGTTCCTCTTCGATGTGGCTCATGGGTGGGAAGTGTAGCCGGCGTTCGCGAGTGGTGCCTTCAGCAATGCCTCGGCCACCGCTCGTCCCAGTGCCTCGCCCACGGCCGGTGGTGCGGCATTGCCCACCTGGCGGTAACGGGCTGTCTTGCCACCGGCGAAGTGCCAGTCCTCGGGAAAGCCTTGGAGGAGGGCGGTCTGGTCCACAGTGATCCGCACCAGTCCGTCGTCGCCGAGCGACGGGTCCCATTCGAAGCCGGGACCGGGAGGCTCGTTCCCGAACGACTTGGTGTAGACCCCCATTCGCTCCCACTTGGCCTTCGTGCCGGTGGGGCCGAAGTCCGGTCCTCCATGTGTCTTGGACCCGCCCACCAAGGTCGGCGCCACGCTCGTCGCTTGGGCCGCCCAAAGGTCGGCGCCTTGCCAGCCGCGGGAGCGCATCGACGACACGAGAGCCTCGCCGACCGACATGTGCTCCAGGACGGTGGGCTGAGGAGGACGGAAAGCGCTCGCCCATTGCCGTCTGAGGGCCACCAGGACGCCTTGTCTGCGGTCCTGGGGGACTCCGAAGTCGGAGGCGTTCACGATGAACCAGGTCAGTTCGTAGCCGAGGTGCTCCAGCTCCTCGTGGAGGAAGTCACGTATCGGCGCGAAGGCCTCCTCGTCGACCAGGGTGGGGACGTTCTCGATGATCAACGCACGTGGTTGGACGGCGTGGAGCAGATACGCGGTCGCCTCGATGAGGCGGAGCTCGGTGTCCGAGGATCGGCGCGTCACCGTCGCGCTGGACTTCACCCTGGGGAGGCCGGCTGTCAGCAGGTCCACGTCGTACACCTCCGGGTGGTCGACGGGGTCGAATTCGAGGAGATCGACCTCCAGCACGTTCCACTGAGGCCGGTTGGACTTGAGGGTGTCGCAGGCGTACCGCTCGACGTCCAGCAGGAGCCGAGGTGTGAATCCCGCCTGTTCCAATCCCAGTGCCAAGCCGCCCGCCCCCGAGCACACATCGACGAACGTCAAACCGTTCACTGAACGTTCCCCCAAGATCGTTTCCCCCCGACAGTCGCACGTCGCCGCTGCACCGCCCCCGCGATGCTCACGGCCACGGCTTCGGGAGCCTCATGCTCCCAGAACCGCAGGACCTCCCACCCGGCAGCCACCAGGTGCTCGGTGGTCTCCGCGTCACGAGCCATGTTCCGGTCCAGCTTCTGCCGCCACCACTCTGCGTTCGACTTCGGCTGCGTCGCGTGTTCGGGGCAGCCGTGCCAGAAGCAGCCGTCGATCAGGACGGCCAGCCTGACCGATGTGAAGGCCACGTCGATCCGGCGCCGGGCCATGCCCGGCACCGGGTATTCGACGCGGTAGCGCAGCCCGCCGGCGTGGAGCAGGCGACGGACCGCGAGCTCGGCGGCGGTGTCTTTGCTGGCCTGCCTGCTCATGCGTGCCGAGACGGCCGGCGACAACGGCTTCATGGTGCTCAAGGCGGCTGCGCCTCACGATCTTGGCTCGGACCGGTCGAACTCCGAGTCCGCAGAGCCCGATCTGTCGAGCTGTCGGACCACGGCTGCGGTTCGATTCCATCACAGGGGCGGGGCCGACCGCATCGGGTCCTGGTGACCTGGGTCGTACCGTCCGTGGGCACCGGCGTCGCCTGGGGCGCCCTAGGGCCACTCGCTTCTTTGGAGGGTCGCGCCTCCGCGGCCCGCCTCAAGGGCGCTTCGCGTCGCCTTCGGCGATGGCCCTTCGGGCCACCCTTGACCCGGGCCGCTCCAGCGCGGGGGAGAAGCGAGCGAGCGGCCCGGAAGGGTGGGGGCCCGGCCGGGTTCAGGTGGAGGGCGGCCGGATCGTGGGGCGGGGTTCGGGGCGCGGTCCCGTCTCGCAAGCACGCCGGGTCGGCTCAGCGGCTTGCGGAGAGTGGGGGCCGGTTCCGGCCGTGCGGGGGTTCGCGGTCATGCGCCGTGGCACGTCTCGTACGGCTTGGTCGAGCCGCACCAGCATGCGCTTCCCCTCTGCGGCGGCCAAGCCACCGCCAACCCCCGTGCCGCCAGCGTCGTCGCGTACTGGGGCAGCAGGGTCGCGTCGGCCGGGGAGGAGCCCTCCGACGCCGCGAACGCCTCGTAGGACGGGACCGTGCCCGTCACGATGCCCAGGTTCGGGGTGCCGGAGGCCGACAGCTCACGTAGGGAGGACTCTATGGTCGCGAGGTGGGCCTCGTGGGACGGGTATTCGGCGGTCAGGCCGGGGTAGGCCGACACCAGTTCCGACAGTTCGGCGGCCGGCCAGTGCAGGACCGCCACCGGGAACGGGCGGGAGAGGGCTTCGCGGTAGGCGCCCAGTTCCGCGCGCAGGCGGGAGATCTCGGCCTGGAGTTCCGCCGGGTTGTCCGAGCCCAGGGACCAGACGCGTTTGGGGTCGTGGAGTTCGTCCAGGGAGATCGAGGACGAGTGGAGGGTGTCCGCCACGGCGTCCCAGTTGTCGTGCGTCGCGCCCAGCATGCGGCGCACCCGGTGGCGGCCGAAGAGCAGGGGGCGCGTGGCGTACGGGGGCTCCGGGACGTCCGTCAGGAGGAGGGTCACGGCCGACGTGAAGGTGTCCTGGGCCGCTTCGAGTTCGTCGTGGGCCTCCAGGGCCTCCGCCACGATCACCCAGGGGGCCGGGTCGCGCGGGGCGGCCGCGCGGACTCCGTCGATGATCGCGCGGGCCTCGGCCTCGTGGCCGTACTCCCAGAGGTTGGAGGCCTTGAGGGCTCGTACCAGGTGGGGGTTGTCGAGCGGCGTGGAGGACGACAGGAGGCGGTCGTAGAGGGTCGTCGCGGTGGGGCGGTCGCCGGCCAGTTCCCGGTGGGCCGCGGCCTGCAGCAGCAGGTGCTCGGCGTCCTCCGGGTAGAGGTCGGCGGTCCGCTCCAGGCGTGCCGCTTCGGCGTGGTGGTCGACGTTCTCGGCAGGCGTGTCGGGGCGCATGGACGACACCGTAGCGCCGATGGGGGGACGGAGGGGGGCGGAGGTGAGGCGCGGGTGGAGGTGGGAGGGGGGAGGGGAGGTGGGAGGGGGCGGGCCGAGGGCGCGCTCGCCTCTCCACCCCCCTCCCACCTCCGTCGCGGTCAGATCGTCACGCCGTCGATCTGCAGCGTCTGCACCGCCCCCGCCGCGAACGGGACCGCCACCGACTTGCCGTTCAGGCGGGTGTCCGAGTAGGCGCGGTAGCGGTCGGTGCCGCCCGAGGTGTGGGTGTTCCAGCGGGGGACCAGACCGTTCGTGCCACCGGTCACCGTCGTGAAGCCCGAGAGGTTGAAGGTGAAGGTCTGGGCCGTGGTCGCGGTGTTGATCGCCACGATCACCAGGCGCTTCGCCGCCGCGTCGTACGCCGCCGCCGTGTAGCTGGAGCCCGCGTCCAGGATCGTCATCCCCGGGCGGATGTGGCGGCTGAACTGCGCCATCACGTAGTACTTCGTCTCGATCGCGCCCGGCTGGAGCGTGTTCGCGTCGTACTTGATCATGCCCCAGCCCGCCGTCGGGTCCATGACCTGCCAGTAGACCCAGGCCGTGGGGTGCAGCCAGCGGAAGTCGTAACAGAGGTTGCGGGCGAGGGTCCAGCCCGTGCCGTCGCTGTCACCCGTCTCCGAGTTCCAGAGCTTCTTGCCTGCGGTGGTGACCACGTCCGTGTAGAGGAGGTCGCGGCGGCCGCCAGCGCCCTGGTAGCCGTGCACGTTCACCTGGCTGACCAGGGATTTCGTGGAGGCGTTGAAGGAGTTCCAGGTCGAGCGGGCCGTGTCGTAGTTCGTCTCGTCGGAGGCCGAGATGCGCACCGAGGTCAGGCCGCGCGCGTCCAACTCGCTGCGCATGTACGGCAGTACGGCCGCCTGGACCGCCGGGTCCATGTGGCAGCCCTCCTGGGTGCCGGTCGCCGTCCACCAGGTGGAGGCCGGCTCGTTGAAGGGGTCGACCGTCGCGAAGTTCACGCCCCAGTTGTTCTTCGCGTACAGGGCCGTCGCCGCCAGGTGCGAGGCGTGCTGGCGGTAGTTCCAGGTCTGGAGGTTGTTGCCGCCACCGGAGGCGCCCGAGGGGTTGTGGTTGGAGCACATCCACCACATCGGGGAGTTCGCGAAGAGCTCGGTGATCGCGCCTCGGGACACCGCCTTCGTCAGGGCCGCGCGCTGGTTGGCGTCCGCGGTCCACTTCCAGGCCGAGGAGGTCGGGTTCTCGTTGGTGTAGTCCTGCCAGAAGCCCTCGATCTGCTTGAAGGCGGGGATGTTGGGGGACTTCACCATCGACTCGCCGTTGATGGAGTTCGAACTGCACGCGCCGAGGTTGTAGCGGGCGATGTTCATGCCCAGGCCGGGCAGGGCCGTGCCGTTGTACGTCGTCGTCTTCGTGGTGAACCACAGGTCGGCGAAGTCGTCCCGGGCGCCGAAGACATTGGCCCACCAGGCGAGCGAGGTGCCCCAGCCCTCCCAGGTGCCGTACTTGGTGGCCGGGTTGATGGCGATGGTCGCGTCCGCGCTCGCCGTGCCGGTGCCGAGGGCGGTGCCCACGACCGCGCCGCCGGCCGCCGCCAGGAGCGCTCTGCGGCCGAAGGAGGGCGAGTGCCCCGCGGTCCTGTCGGGTGTCGGGGACTCCGCTGTCGGTCTCTGTCGGTCGTTCGTGGGGTCGGGGGATGCGGTCATGTCAGCTCCGGGGGATGCGGGTGCCGAGGGGAGGGAAGGAAACGGACGGGGATCCGTCGCCTTCCGGACTGCTGAGTGGGGACATCGGAAGAGTCAGGGGTGAAAGGTGATGTTGTCGAGAGGTGTGACAGCGCTTTCTCCGATTTCTTCCAATGGTTGTGAGAAGGGGAGATGAAAGTCCCCCGGTCGGTGTCGGGCCGCGTCCGTCCGCTCTGGATCGCCGCCGAGGGCGCCGTCACCCTCGGGCTCGTCCTCCTCCTCTTCGTCGCCCATCAGCTGTGGTGGACCAACCGGCAGGCCCAGGAAGGGGCGGTTCGGGAGGTGGCCGCGCTGGAGCGGACATGGGCGCACGGGGGCGCCGAGAGCCCGGCGCACGCTCAGGCGTACGCCGTGCTCGTCATCCCTCGGATCCACCTCCGGGCGCCCGTCGCCGAAGGGGTGGGGCGGGCCGAGGTCCTCGACAAGGGGTACGTCGGCCACTACCCGGGGACCGCCCAGCCGGGGCGGCCCGGGAACCTCGCGCTCGCCGGGCACCGCACCACCCACGGCGAGCCCTTCCGCCACCTCGACCGGCTCAAGGCCGGGGACGAGATCCGCGTCGAGACACGCGACGCCGTCCACACGTACGTCGTCGACAGCACGCTCCCGCAGACCGCGCCCGGCGACGGCGGAGTCCTGCGGCCCGTCCCGCGCAGCGAGGTGCGGCCGTCGTACGGGTATCGCGAGCGCGGCCACTACCTCACGCTCACCACCTGCACGCCCGCGTACACCTCCACGTACCGGCTCGTGGTCTGGGGGAAGCTGCGCTCGGTGCGCCTCAGATGAGAGCATGTGTGCGACCGGCTCCGCAGCCGCCGTCGTCCGACGGTCGGTCCGGAGCCACGCACCAGCGCCGTCGAGAGGGGGAGCCGTGATCCGTGGCCTGGCCGGCCTGCGCCCCGCCGCGATGCTGTTGCTGCTCCTCTTCGAGGTCGCCGTCCTCGACGCCGGCACGCTCTCCGCGGCCGTCGCCTTCGCCGCGACCGCCGCGGCCGGCTCCGCCTTCGCCGCCTGCGCGCTGATCGCCTCGCGC
Source organism: Streptomyces caniscabiei (assembly GCF_014930365.1). Lineage (GTDB taxonomy): Bacteria > Actinomycetota > Actinomycetes > Streptomycetales > Streptomycetaceae > Streptomyces > Streptomyces caniscabiei. The sequence continues at coordinate 225,499 of NZ_JABXWI010000014.1, forward strand.
TGCGCGCCCGTCGTACCCCGTACGCGGGTCCGTACGGCCATGCGGGACCGTGAGCGCCGTACGGCGTTCCTGCCCCAACGTGATCCCGACGCGCGCGGGCGTACGCGCCCCCGCGCGCCCGGACGTGCCCTCCTGACGGCCACCGCGTAGGGCACACCCGCACCACCCACTTCACCTCACCTGACCCACTGTCCTGGCTGAGGTCTGTGCCCCGCACGCGGGCCGTCGCGCCGATTCGGTCACTCCGACCACCGCTCACCGGCACGACGAGACCCCTGGAGGGCTCACACCCATGTCCGTTTTCGCCGACCTTGTCGCGCATCTCGCCGAACTGCTCCAGCCGCTCTTCCACGCCTCCGCGACGGCCTTCGCGATCGTCCTGTTCACGGCGCTCGTACGACTGCTTGTGCACCCCCTGTCGCGGGCGGCGGCGCGCGGGCAGCGGGCGCGGGTCGCGTTGCAGCCGCAGATCGCGGAGCTGCGGAAGAAGCACGCGAAGAACCCCGAGAAGCTCCAGAAGGCGTTGATGGAGCTGCACACCAAGGAGAAGGTGTCGCCGCTGTCCGGCTGCCTGCCCAGCCTCTGCCAGCTGCCGGCCTTCTTCCTCCTCTATCACCTGTTCTCCAACACCACGATCGGCGGCGAGGCCAACGCCCTCCTCACCCACCGGCTCTTCGCGGCCCCGCTCGGCGACCGCTGGGCCGACGCGCTGGGCGAGGGCGGGATGTTCGGGCCGCAGGGGCTGGTCTACGTGGGGTTGTTCGTGATCGTCGCCGGGGTCGCGACGTTCAACTTCTGGCGTACGAAGCGGATGATCGCGGCGGGTACGGCGGGGATGCCGGCCGTGTCGGACGAGCAGGTGCCCGGGATGGCGGCGGGAATGGGGGCGGTCAGCAAGTTCATGCCGTTCATGTCCTTCTTCACGCTGGTCAGCGTCGCGGTGGTGCCTCTGGCGGCCGCGCTGTACGTGGTGACCAGCACGACGTGGAGCGCGGTGGAGCGGGCGCTGCTGTATCCGCTGCCGGCCGCCGCTGCCGACGCCGACACCGCCGCCGGTACGTCCACGGCGGCTGCCGCGCGGTAGGCCGTCGGCCCGGGCGGCGGATGTTCGGGTGGCGACGGCGGATGTTGGGGGTGGTTGCGGAGGTTCGGGCCGCGGCGGGCGTGGCGGGCGGTGGTCCAGTCCGTGAACCGGGTCTTGCGGAGTGGACCTTGGGCTTGGACGATCGACCAGTCCTCCGATGGCTGCACCCATCGGCCGGGCGCGGCGGACGATCGAGGGAGAGACGACCATGAAGCTGCTGCGAGTCGGTACGGCGGGCGCGGAGCGGCCCGCGCTGCTCGACGCCGACGGGGTCCTGCGGGACCTGTCCGGGGTCGTGCCGGACATCGACGGCGCGCTGCTCGCGGACGAGGCGGCGCTCGCGCGGGTCCGCGAGGCGGCCGAGAGCGGTTCGCTGCCCGTCCTGGACGCGGCGGGGCTGCGGATCGGGCCGCCGCTCGCCCGGATCGGCAAGATCGTCTGCATCGGGCTCAACTACCACGACCACGCGCGCGAGACGGGGGCCGAGCCGCCCGCCGAGCCGGTGATCTTCTTCAAGGCGGCGGACACGGTCGTCGGGCCCCACGACTCGGTGCTCGTGCCGCGCGGGTCGACGAAGACCGACTGGGAGGTCGAGCTGGCCGTCGTCATCGGGCGGACCGCCCGGTACGTCGAGTCGCGCGAGGCGGCCCTGGAGCATGTCGCCGGGTACGCCGCCTCGCACGACGTGTCCGAGCGGGAGTTCCAGCTGGAGCGCGGCGGGACCTGGGACAAGGGCAAGAACTGCGAGACGTTCAACCCGTTGGGCCCGTGGCTGGTGACCGCCGACGAGGTGCCGGATCCGCAGAAGCTGGGGCTTCGGCTGTGGGTCAACGGCGAACTGAAGCAGGACGGCACGACCGGCGAGCAGATCTTCGCGGTGAGTGAAGTCGTGCGGTACGTCAGTCAGTTCATGACGCTGTACCCGGGGGACGTCATCAACACGGGGACGCCGGCGGGGGTGGCGCTGGGGGAGCCCGAGCCGAAGCCGTTCCTGAAGGCCGGGGACGTGGTGGAGCTGGAGATCGACGGGCTCGGGCGGCAGCGGCAGGAGTTCCTGAACGCGTAGGCGCTCCGCTTTGGGGCCGGGTGCCTGAGGGGCGGGGGGCTGCTGTTTGTCGGCGGCTGCGGGTGTGTCGTGGCTTGTCGCGCAGTTCCTCGCGCCCCTGGGGCGGCCGGTGGTCACATGGCCGGGTGCCTAGGGGGCGGGGGCTGCGGTTGGTGGGCGGCTGCGGGTGTGTCGTGGCTTGTCGCGCAGTTCCTCGCGCCCCTGGGGCGGCCGGTGGTTACAGGGTGCCCTTGAAGTGCGTCAGGGCCTCCACCACCATCGCGTGGTCCTCCAGTTGGGGGAGGCCCGAGACCGTCACCGTGCCGATCACGCCCGCTCCCTCGACCGCCAGGGGGAAGGAACCGCCGTGCGCGGCGTACCGGTCGGGGTCCAGGCGGGACGAGTCCTCGAAGGTCGTGCCCTTGGCGCGGAAGCGGGCGCCGACGAGGTAGGAGGAGGCGGCGTAGCGCTCCACGACCCGGCGTTTGCGGTCGATCCAGGCGTCGTTGTCCGTGCTCGACCCGGGGAGGGCGGCGTGGAAGAGCTGCTGGGGGCCGCGATGGATGTCGACCGCGACGGGGGCGCCGCGCTCGCGGGCCAGCTCCACCAGCAGGGAGCCCAGGGCCCAGGCGTCCTCGTGGGTGAAGCGGGGGAGCACCAGGTCGCGCTCCTGGGCTTCGAGTTCCTCGATGGTGGGGGTGGCGGGCGCGGTCGTCTCGGCGGGGGTGGCGTCGTCGGTCGTCACAGCTTCACCGCCACGCCCTCGCTCGCCGACTTCCGGGCCGCCTCCAGTACGTCCAGCGCGGCGGCGGCCTCGTGCGCCGTGACCGGGTTGTCGCCGGTGCCGTGCAGCGCGGCGGCCACGGCCGTGTAGTACGCGGGGTAGTCGCCGGGGAGGGTCGGGACGGGGCGGCCGCCGTCGGTGAGGGGGGAGTCGCCGGCGCCCACACGGCCCCAGAGGTCCTCGGGCTCCTGGCCCCAGGCGGCACCGGGGGTCGGACGCTCGCCCTCGCGGAGGGCCGCTTCCTGCGGGTCGAGACCGTACTTGACGTAGCCCGCCTCGGAGCCCAGCACACGGAAGCGCGGGCCGAGTTGGGGCGTGACGGCGGAGGCGTGGAAGTGGGAGCGGACGCCGTTCGCGTGCGTCACGGCGATGAAGGTGTCGTCGTCCGTCTCGGCGCCGGGGCGGCGGAGGTCGGACTCGGCGTACACCAGGGTGGCGGGGCCGAAGAGGGTGAGGGCCTGGTCCACGACGTGGCTGCCCAGGTCGTAGAGGAGACCTCCGATCTCTGCGGGGTCGCCGGACTCGCGCCAGCCGCCCTTGAGTTGGGGGCGCCAGCGTTCGAAGCGGGACTCGAAGCGGCGGACCTCGCCCAGTGCGCCGTCGGCGAGGAGGGCGCGGAGGGTCAGGAAGTCGTTGTCCCAGCGGCGGTTCTGGAAGACCGAGAGGAGCAGGCCGCGTGACTCCGCGAGAGCGGCCAGTTCGCGCGCCTCGGCCGCCGTGCCTGCCACGGGCTTGTCGACGACGACCGCGAGGCCCGCCTCCAGAGCGGCGGTGGCGATCGGGACGTGCGTCTTGTTGGGGGAGGCGACGACGACCAGGTCCAGCTCGTCCGCGCGGGCCCACAGCTCGTCCGCCGTGGCCGCGAAGCGTACGGCCGGGAACTCGGCGCGGGCCTGCGCCTGGCGCTCCGGGTTCGACGTGACGACGGTGTCGAGGGCCAGGCCCTCCGTCGCGGCGATCAGCGGGGCGTGGAAGACGGAGCCGGCGAGGCCGTACCCGACGAGGGCGACGCGGAGGGGCCTGTCTGTGCTGGTGCCTGTCATACACCCACTTAAGCAACGCTGTTGCCAAAGTGCAAGCGCGAGGGACAATGGAGGTGTGGACGGCAACGGGATCGGTGACGGGAACGGCGACAGCGGCGGCGGCCACGGCGGCGGCAACGGCCGGGGCGAGGTCGGCAATGGGAACGGGGTGGGGCTCGGGCGTGCCGCCGGTGTGGCCGGGGTGAACCTGCTCGCGCTGCGCAGTCACAACGGGGCGCTGGTGCTCGATCTGCTGCGCCGGTCCGGGACCGTAGGGATAAGCCGGCTGGAGCTGGCCGAGCGGACCGGGCTCACCCCGCAGGCCGTCAGCAAGATCACTGCGCGGTTGCGGGCGGACGGGCTGCTGACGGAGGCGGGGTACCGGGCGTCCACCGGGGGCAAGCCGCGCACCGTCCTGCGGCTCGTGCCCGACGCCGGGCACGCGGTCGGGCTCCACCTCGACCGCGACGAGCTGACGGCCGTGCTCTGCGATCTCACCGGTGCGGTGGTCGCGCGGCGGCAGGCGCCGCTGGACCTGGGGGCCGGGGCGGACGACGTCGTCGAGGGGGCGGCACGGGAGGTGGAGGCGTTGCTGGTGGGGCACGGCTCCGCGTCCGACGCGGGTGGGGCGGCTCCTCCGCTCTCCGTGCTCGGTGTCGGAGTCGCGCTGCCCGGGCCGCTCGACCATCTGCACGGTGTGCTGCACCGGGTCACCGGGTTCCCGGAGTGGGACGGTTTTCCGCTGCGGGCGGCGCTCGTGCGGCGGCTGGGGGTGCCGGTGGTCGTGGACAAGGACACCAACGCGGCGGCCCTGGGCCTCGCTGCGGACGCGGGGGGACACGGGTCCTTCGCCTACCTCCACCTCGGTACGGGGCTGGGGGCCGGGCTCGTCATCGACGGGGCCGTCCATCGGGGTGCGCGGACCCGGGCCGGGGAGTTCGGGCACCAGGTCGTCCAGCTGGACGGGCCGAGGTGCGAGTGCGGGAACCGGGGGTGCGTCGAGGCGCTGTGCCTCGCGGCGATGGCGCGGGGGGACGTGGAGGAGGCGGCGCGGGTGCTCGGGACCGGGGCCGCCAACCTCGTGGGGCTCCTCGACATCGAGCTCGTGCTGTTGGGCGGGCGCACGATCGAGGCCCGGCCGGAGGAGTTCGTGCGGGGGGTCGGGTTCGTGCTCGACGAGTGGGCCCGGTTGCAGGGGGAGGATCCGGCGGTGCCGGTGCGGGTGGCCGGGGTGGGGGCGTCGGGGGTGGCGGAGGGGGCGGCTCAGCTGCTGCTCGCGCCGTTGTTCGGGCGGGAGGATGGGTGAGGCGGGCTCCGCGTGGGGCCGGGACGCGGGGGGTGGGGGAGGGGGCGGTCGGTGGGCGGCTGCGGGTTGTGTGGGGTTGCTCGCGCAGTTCCCCGCGCCCCTGAACGACCGGGGGCGCCCTTGGTCTTGGAGGCGGGCCATGGGGTTCGGCGCCGCGAGGAAAGACGGGGTGCGCCCACGGCCGTGAGAGCGGGCTGTGGTTTCCCGCGCCTGGGAAAGACGGGGTGCGCCCACGGCCGTGAGGGCGGGCCACGGGTTCCCGCGCCCCCGGGAAAGATGGGGCGCGCCCTTGGTCTTGGACGCGGGCCGCGGTTTCCGTGCACCCGGGAAGGGTGGTGGCTGCGCTGATCGAGGGGTGATTGGGGGGTGATGTCGTCGGGCCGGGGCGTGGCGGGGGGTTTTCGGTGGGGGCGGTGGCATGGTCATGTGTTCATGCGACTGTGTACGTGCCTGACCCTTGCCCTTGGCGCCGCAGCCGTGCCCCTCAGTGGTCCGGCGGCGGCGGCGCCCCTGCCTGCGCCCCTGTCGGACGCGCGGCTGCCCAGTTGCGTCGGTGACGACAGCGGCGCCTTCCCCATCCGGACCCGTATCCGCGGCGGCCCCGCCACCTACGTCGCCGGCGGCGGCTTCCACACCTGGGCCGTGGAGCTCACCAACACCACCTCCCGCACCTGCGGAAACATCCACCCGGTGGTCGTGCTGGTCGACGGCGCCCGCACCCTGAAGCGGACACAGCCGCAGTTGGAGTTCTACGCCGACGCCGACAGCACCACCGCCCGGCCGGTGACCTTCGAACGGACCGACGCGGACGAACTGGTCGGCGTACTCGGCGGGGACGGCGACGGCCACGGCACCGGCTTCACCGTGCCCCCCGGCCGCACCCTCTCCGTCAAGGTCCGCCTCTCCCTCACCTCCGACGCGGCCGTGCCCAACGACGTCGTGGTGAACGCGGCCGTCGTCCAGCGGCGCGGCGACGACGGCGCGTGGGTGGGCGAGTCGAACGACTACCGCTTCCGCGTCACCGACGACGAGGAGGAGGGGGAGGGCGAGGAGGAGAGCGCGGAGGTCGGCCGGGACCCCGACGGTCCGGCCAAGGAGAGCGGCGGCACGGCCGTACCGAAGGAGCGGCGGCCGTACCCCGACGAACTGGCCGCCTCGGGCATGCGCGAGGCCCTCCCGTACGTGACCGGACTCCTGCTCCTGGCCGCCGGCGGCCTGCTGACGGCAACGGTCCGCAGACGAGCCCGCTGAGCGGCCCCCGGCGTCGGCACCCCCGCTGACCTGAAGCAACCCCGGTCTCAGCGGCCAAGATCGGCCTCCTCTTTTCGGCCAGGGCTCACTAGGGTTGGGTCGAACCCGGACGTACGGATGTACGGCCGTACGGCAGGTATCGACAGAGGCCGGCAGGAGATCGCACATGGCAGAGCGCAAGCCCATCGAGTCGTGGCTCACCGACATGGACGGGGTGCTCATCCATGAGGGCGTGCCCATCCCCGGCGCCGACGCCTTCATAAAGAAGCTCCGCGACTCCGGGCGCCCCTTCCTGGTCCTCACCAACAACTCGATCTACACCGCGCGCGACCTGCACGCCCGTCTCTCCCGCATGGGCCTCGACGTGCCCGTGGAGAACATCTGGACCTCTGCCCTGGCGACCGCCCAGTTCCTCGACGACCAGCGTCCCGGCGGCACGGCGTACGTCATCGGCGAGGCGGGCCTGACGACCGCGCTGCACGACATCGGGTACGTCCTCACCGACCACGAGCCCGACTACGTCGTCCTGGGCGAGACCCGCACCTACTCCTTCGAGGCCATGACGAAGGCCGTCCGGCTGATCGACGGCGGCGCCCGTTTCATCGCCACCAACCCGGACGAGACCGGCCCCTCCGCCGAGGGCCCGCTGCCCGCGACGGGGGCCGTGGCCGCGCTGATCACCCAGGCGACCGGGCAGAAGCCGTACTTCGCCGGCAAGCCGAACCCGCTGATGATGCGCACCGGTCTGAACGCGATCGGCGCGCACTCCGAGACCAGCGCGATGATCGGCGACCGCATGGACACGGACGTCCTCGCGGGCATCGAGGCCGGGATGGAGACCTTCCTCGTCCTCACCGGTCTGACGACCCCCGAGCAGATCGAGAAGTTCCCCTACCGCCCCTCGAAGATCGTGAACTCGATCGCGGACCTCGTGGACCGCATCTGACCCCTGTCCGGTCCCCATGCGATCCGCACTCGGTCCGTTCCTTGTGCGGTCCATCGGCGAGGTCGCTGAGTTGCCCGGCCCCGGGTAAACCCCCTGACACCCGTACGGAGCAGTCGGGACGCCTCCCCGGATGCGTCCAGGCTCCCGGCGAGGGAGTCTCTGGGGTGTCTGGAGGTTCACCATGGGCTCAGTTCGAGTCACTCTCTGTGCCGGTGCGGTGGTCGCGGCGGCGCTCGCCGCGTCGGCGCCCTCGGTCCACGCGGCCGCCTCGGGAAACGTGTCGGGACACGCGTCGGGAACCGCGTCGGGGGACATCTCGACGGTGCCGGTCTCACCAGTCCCCGGCACCGACATCCAGGTACGGGCGAGCGAGTGCGGCGGGAGGACGGGTACGGCCGCCTCGGTCGCGTTCGTCGCGGACGCGCAGCTCACCCAGCTCACCGGCAGGAGTCCCGGCACGCTCGCCGGCGAGACCCGCGTCCGTTCCTCACTCGATCCCGGCACCTACCGGGTACGGATCACCTGCGACGGCAGGGCGCATCAGCTCCCGGCGACGATCAAGATCGGTGACAGCAAGCCCCCGAAGGGCACCAGACCCCCGACGGACATCGGTCCCCTGGCGGACATCGGTCCCCTGGCGGACATCGGCCCCCTGACGGACCTCAGCCCCCCGACGGACCTCAGCCCTCCGTCGGCTGAACCCTCGGCCGAACCGTCGTCCCCACCCGACCGTCCCGCCCACCGGCGGCCCTCCTCGCCCTCCTCCCCGGTCGCCCCCGTCCGCGCGGGCGGCGGTGGGGCGGCGGAGCAGCTCGCGGCTGCGGGCGATCCGGCCGACGCGCGGGGCTCCGCAGCCCCGGCCAATTCGACGGACGACGCCCGGCACACCGGACCCGGCGCCCGCCACGCGGTGGTCGGGCTGGTCCTCGCCGGGGTCGCGGCGGTGGCGGTCGTGGCGCGTGGCGCGCGCCGGGGCCGCGGCCGCCGTACGGAATAGGGGGTCCCCGTGCCAGGACGGGACTACGCCGACTATGGAAGCGACATCGGCCTCGGTGACGGCAGCGGCAGCGGCAGTGGTGGTGACGGCGGGTTCGGGGGAGGGGGCGGCGGGACCGGCCGGGTCGTCGCCGGTGTCACGTGGGCCGTGTTGCTGCTCGGGTTGTGGCTGTGGGGCCGCGAGGTCACCGACGTACGGCAGGGCGGCTCCGCGCCGACCACCGGAGACGTGGCGGCCGTGGGGCGGCCGGCCCAGGCCGAACTGCCGCCCGCCGCCGAGCCGTTGAGCGGGGCGCGGCCGCAGCGGCTGGACATCCCCTCGATGGGTGTGCAGGCGCCGGTCGTGGCGCGCGGCCTCGACCGGGACGGGGCGGTCGAGCCGCCGTCCTACGGTCAGCCGGGCGTCGTCGGCTGGTACGCGGGCGGTGCGCGGCCCGGGGCGACGGGTGCCGCGCTGTTCGTCGGGCACGTCGACACCGAGACCCGGCCGGCCGTCTTCTACAAGCTGAGCGCGCTGCGCGTCGGCGACAAGGTGCGGGTGGCCCGCAGCGACGGCCGCATGGTCGAGTTCACCGTGGACGACGTCCAGGTCATCGGCCGCGACGAGTTCGACGCCCGACAGGCCTACGGCGTACGGCAGTCCGGGCGCGCCGAACTCCGACTCGTCACCTGCGGCGGCACCTTCGACAAGGCGAGCCGCACCTACACGGCGAACGTCGTCGTCAACGCGTATCTGAGCGGAACGGGAGCGTGACCCCAACAGCGCCTCGGCTATGGGGACTTCAGCCCCAGGTACTTCGGTCGCGGGGACTTCGGCCGACCGGTCGTGACAATGACCGGAAAGTGACCAGCGCGGGCGCACCGGTGGTACGGGGCCCCGGAACCCGTAGACGCACGCGCCCGGCGTGCTCCCGGCGTGCGCCCGGCCCGGTCGGCGACCCCTAGGGGAGCGCGGAGCCCGAGGGAATGGGTGGGAGGCCGGTGGCGGGGGCCGTACGGCAGCGACTCCGGAGCGCGTGGAAGCCGTCGGCCAGAGGTTGTTTGACGCCAAGTCGATGACCCGTGACGCTCCGTCATGGAGGCAGGTGGCGGCGGAACCGGGGTGTTCCGGGCCCCGAGGTGCCCGCCGGTGCCGCCCGGCGGGTCCTGACGACCTCGTGGGCGAGGGGGGACTTATGTCAGGATTGGGGCTTACGACACGGTGCACCCAAGGGGGAGTTGGATGTACGGCGGTAGGGGGGCCGGGGTTCGGGCGTCCGTGGCGGTGGTGGGGGTCGCGTTAGTGCTCGCCGGCTGTTCCGGGGGAGACGACGGTGACGGTGACAAGGGTCGGTCCTCCGGCTCCGGCATCACCCAACAGCCGCACGGCACGGACCCGTTCTGGGTCAACCCGAAGGGGAACGCGGCGGCACAGGTCGCCGCCTACGAGAAAGCCGGCAAGGACAAGGACGCCAGGCTGATCCGCCGGATCGCCGAGCAGCCGACCGGCGAGTGGATCGGCCCGGAGAACCCGGAGGGGGAGGCCAAGGGCTTCACCGAGGCCGCGGAGAAGGCCGACCGGGACGCCGTCCTCGTCCTCTACAACATCCCGCACCGCGACTGCGGCCAGTACTCCGGCGGCGGCGCGGCCGACGGCGACGCGTACCGGGCCTGGATCGACGGTGTGGCCCGGGGTATCGGCGACCGTCCGGCCACGATCGTGCTGGAGCCCGACGCGGTGCTGCACGTGGTGGACGGCTGCACGCCGGAGGAGTTCCACGAGGAGCGGTACGACCTGCTGAAGGGCGCGATCGGGACGCTGGGCGCGCTGAAGAACACGAAGGTGTACCTGGACGCGGGCAACGCGGGCTGGGGCGACCCCGAGGAGATCTACGACCCCCTCAAGTGGGCGGGCGTGGAACAGGCCGACGGCTTCGCCGTCAACGTCTCGAACTTCTACACCACCGAGGACTCCATCGAGTACGGCAGGCAACTCTCCTCGAAGATCGGGGACAAGCCCTTCGTCGTCGACACCAGCCGCAACGGCAACGGCCCCTGGGACGAGGGCGACGAGGACGAGCGCTGGTGCAATCCGCCGGGACGGGCCCTGGGGGAGTCCCCGACGACCAAGACCGCGGACCCTCTCGTGGACGCGTACCTCTGGGTCAAGCGCCCGGGGGAGTCGGACGGGGAGTGCAAGGGCGGGCCCAAGGCGGGGCAGTGGTGGCCGGAGTACGCGCTGGATCTGGCCAAGGCGTCCGAATGACGCTGCTGGCCACGGAACTTAGGCATGCCTATGCTGAGCCTTAACGTTGCTGTCATAGACCGGTCACGGATAGTGGGCTAGGGTTTCTTCAAGATCACGGATGGGTGCCGAGGCACCGGTCCGTGACGCACGGGCAACACAGTTGCCACCCACGGGGGAAGGGGAAAGGCGTGCACGTCACGCGTGCGGTTGCCGCACCGAGGGAATGCCGTTCCGGGCCGTCGCGGGCTTCGCTCCGCGAGCAGACGGACGATCACTTAGCGCCCGCCGACGCCCTGTTCGCGGGGCGGGCGGAACGCCTGTCCGCGGGGCGGGCGGAGCGCCTGTGTGCGGGGTGGGCAGAGCGCCGTCTCCGTCATGAGGAAGTCCCCTCGGCGCTTCGCTCGACGTCGCGCTTGATGTCACGCTCGATGTCGGCGACTCAGCTCATCCGGGAAGGCCCTTCTGCCGCCGCCCGGACCGGTTCCTGTCCGTCCGGGCGCTGTCGGGCGCACGTCCGGCTCTGTCCTAACGGGCCGCCCTACGGTGCGCCGGGCGCCTTCGACGGCTGAGGCCGCGCTCTTCTGACCTCCGGAGCGGTGGGGTCGGTGGTACTCCGCCGACGCACGCGCGCTCCGGATCACCTCCGCGTCACGACCTTCGACGTCCGCCACCATGCGCGCAGTCTTGGCATGCGCATGTTCGTGCGCATGTTCATTTCCATGCCCCTTTCTGCGTGCTCGTGGCCATGCGCGGCCGCGCCCACGCCCTTGCGCATGGCCAGAAATGGCGCATGTCCAGGGCCGTGCGCTGCCGCGTCCAGGTGCGTCCCGGCCGTGCCGTAGGAGGCCGCCCTCGCACGCACTCGTACCACCTCCGTCACGTTCAACCCGTTACCGAAGGTGCTCGATGATCTTTCGTCATGCGTATGACCTGGTACTCGACGACCTCTTCCTCGACCTGAGCGGCTTCATCGGCGACGTCGATCTCACGCTCAAGATCGAAGGACTCAATCCCGCGGGATCCATCAAACTGAAGGCGGCCGTGGGCCTGCTGGAGGATCTGGAGAGCCGCGGTGTGCTCAAGCCCGGCGGCCGGGTCATCGAGTCCTCCTCCGGCAACCTCGGCATCGCGCTGAGCTCGGTCTGCGCGGCCCGCGGCTACCGGTTCACCTGTGTCGCGGACCCCAACACCGCGACCACGAGCATCCGTCTGATGCGGGCGTACGGCGCCGAGGTCGTCGTCGTCGACCGCAGAGACGCCAACGGCGGCTTCCTGCAGTCCCGTATCGACCACATCCACGCCCGGCTGCGCGAGGACCCCGGCCTGGTCTGGCCCAACCAGTACGCCAACGAGGCCAACCCGCGCGCCCATTACCGGCGTACCGCCCCGGCCCTGCTCAAGGAGCGCCAGGTCGACGTGCTCTTCGTGGGCGCCGGCACCACCGGCACGCTCATGGGCTGCGCCGAGTACTTCCGCGAGTACTCGCCCGGGACCCGCATCGTCGCCGTCGACTCGGTCGGCTCGGTCACCTTCGACGCTCCGCCCGCCCGCCGGCACATCCCCGGCCTGGGCACCAGCCGCCGTCCGGAGATCTTCCGGGACGGGCTCGTCGACGAGGTCGTCATGGTGCCGGAGCCCGAGGCGGTGCGCATGTGCCGACTGCTGGCGACCCGGCGGGGCGTCCTCGCCGGCGGCTCCACCGGGTCGGTGCTCGCCGCCGTCGCGGCCAGGCGCCACGACATCCCCCGGGGCGCGTCGGTGGTCGCCATCAGCCCGGACCTCGGCGAGCGCTACCTCGACACGATCTACGACGACGCCTGGGTCGACGAGCGCTTCGGCGCCCTCGACGACTGACCGGGAGCACGTCGTCGCCCCGCCACGGGACGGCCCCAACTCCCCATGGTCGCAACGCCTCTTCGCCTCTTCGCCCCTTCGCCCATGGCCCCAACGCCCCATCGCGCAACCCGTCAGCAGTAGAAGGAGTCTCCATGTTCGAATTTGATGTCGTCGGCGGCCGTACGGTCCAGGACATCGTCCGGGACAGCCGCCAGGACATCGTCCGGGTCGTGCGTGACACCTATCTCGCCCACCACGCCGGCCGTTCCGTGAACCCGGACAGCTACTTCCTCCGCTTCCCGGAGAAGCCGGGCGACCGGATCATCGCCCTGCCCGCCTATCTCGACGGCGAGCGCGAGGTCGCCGGCATCAAGTGGATCGCCAGCTTCCCGGCCAACATCCAGCGCGGCATACCCCGGGCCTCGGCCACGCTCGTCCTGAACGACGCCGAGACCGGCTACCCGTTCGCGCTCCTGGAGGCCTCGCAGATCAGCGCCGCCCGCACCGCCGCGTCGGCCGTCCTCGCGGCGAACGTGCTCGCCGGGGACCGCCGCGGCGGGCGGCTCGCGGTCGTCGGCGCGGGCATCATCGCCCGCAACATCCTGGAGTTCTTCCGCGCCGAGCAGTGGGCGTTCGACCAGGTGGCGGTGCACGACCTGAGCGAGGAGTACGGCAGCGCGCTGGCGGCCCACGCCACCGAGCGGCTCCAGTACCCGGCGACCTACGCCGGCACCCTCCAGGAGGCCGTGTCCGGCGCCGACCTGGTCGTCTTCGCGACCACGGCCGGGGAGCCGTACGTCCTCGACGCCGACGCCTTCGCCCCCGGGCAGATCGTCCTCAACATCTCCCTGCGGGACATCGGCCCCGAGATCATCGCCGGCTCCTACAACGTGCTGGACGACGTCGACCACTGCCTGAAGGCCGACACCTCGCCGCACTTGGCCGAACAGAAGTACGGCAACCGGGACTTCATCACCGGCACCCTCGCCGAGGTGATCAACGGGGAGGCCGCGGTCGGCGCCGACAAGCCGGTCATCTTCTCCCCCTTCGGCCTGGGCGTCCTGGACCTCGCCGTGGGACTCGAAGTCCACCGCGTGGCCGCCGGGTCCGGCCGCGTCACCGCCATCGCCGACTTCTTCGGGGAGACCGAGCGGTGGTGACGACTCCTTCCGGGACAACTCCCGTGCAGACGACTGCAGTTCAGCCCACCCTCTCCGTCCAGGAGGCTCCCGTCGCCGGCACCGTCGGCATCATCGGGCTCGGGTCGCGCGGCATCGGCGTGCTCGAACGCCTCGTCACCCTCGCCGCGCTGCCGGACCGGGCGGGGCGGCGGCTCGTGGTCGAGGTGGTCGACCCCGACGGCACCGGCGTCGGCATCCACGCCGTCGACCAGCCCGACCACCTGCTGCTCAACACCGTCTGCGCCCAGGTGAGCCTCTTCCCCGAGGAGGCGACGGTGGGCGCGGCCGTCGGCGACCGGGGCCCCAACCTGTACGAGTGGGTGACGGCCCGTGGTCTGAAGGTGGCCGAGGACGGTCACACCCTCGGCACCGAGGGCCGGCCGGTGCGCCCGGACGACTTCCTGCCCCGGCGGGTGCTCGGCGAGTACCTGCGCTGGTTCCTGCGGCGCCTGCTCGACCGCGTCCCCGCCAACGTGGAGCTACGGTTCCACCGCGCCACGGCGACCGGTCTGACCACGGGCCCGGACGACTCGCGGCTGATCACCCTGGACAGCGGCGAGACCCTGCGGGTGGACACGGTCTTCCTCACCACCGGCCACACCCCGCCGGCCGCCCCCGACCCGGGGGCACCGGGAGCGACCCGGCGGATCCACGAGATCTACCCGCCCGCCGACGCCTTCGCGGCCGTCACAGCGGGCCAGACCCTGGCCCTCGGCGGCACCGGCCTGTCGGCGATGGACGTCCTCGCCTCGCTCACCGTCGGCAGGGGCGGCCGCTATGAGGCCGTCGACGGCGGCCTGCGCTATCTGCCCAGCGGACGCGAACCGAGCGTCCTGCTGTTCTCCCGCACCGGCATCCCCTTCCGGGCCCGGCCCGCCGACAACCGCACCGGCGGACCGTACCGGCCGGTGCTGTTCACGCCGCAGACCCTCGACCGGCTCCGGGCCGCCGGGGCGGGCCGCCCCCTGGATCTGCACGGCGATGTGCTCCCCCTGATCCGCGCCGAGATGCGCAGCGCCTTCCACCGGCTCGGCGCCGCCCTCGCCGGGGGAGCCGACGCCGAGCGGACGCTGACGGAGCGGCTGCGCGCGGCGGCGGACGCGGGGACCCTGGACGACGAGCTGAACGCCCTGGACGTCGAACACGCCGAGCGGTTCGGGCACTTCGACCCGCAGGAACTGCTGTTCCCCGACAGCGCCGAGTTCGACTCCGCCGACGCCTACCGCAAGTGGTACGAGGAACGGCTGCGGTCGGACCTGGTCGAGGCGCGGCTGGGCCTCGGCGGCAGCCCGGTCAAGGCGGGCCTCGAAGTCCTGCGCGACCTGCGGGACGTCGTCCGCCACGCCGTCGACTTCGGCGGCCTGGACGAGCACTCGCACGACGAGTTCTACGGCTCCTTCACCGCCACCCTCAACCGCTCGGTCACCGGCCCCCAGCTCGACCGGCACGAGGAGCTCCTCGCGCTGCTGGAGGCGGGGATCGTCAGCGTGCCCTTCGGGCCCGCGCCGCGTGTGGAGTGGGACGGGACGGTGTGGCGGATCTCCTCCACCCGCCTCGGCACCGGCCACGAGGCCCCGGCGGACTGGCTGGCGTACGCCACCTCGGGCCAGCCCGACGTGGAGGCGACCGGGAGCCCGCTGCTGGCGGGCCTCGTGGCGAGCGGACGTATCCGCAGACACCGCCCGGGCGCCCTCAGCAGCCGCGGGGTCGACATCACGGCGGACCAGCATCCCGTCGCCGCCGACGGACGGCCCGACCGGAAGGTCCGCGTCCTCGGCCCGCTCTGCGAGGGGGCGACCTTCTACAACCACTACGTGCCGTCCCCCGGCGGCCGCAACCGCGCGCTGGCGGACGCCGACCGGTGCGTCACCGCCGTACTGGCCGAACTCGACGCCGCGACGCCGACCGCGACGCCGATCGAGACCCGGACCGCGATCCCGGCCGCGCCCGAGACCCCGACCGCGACCCTGGCCGCGCCCGAGACCCCGACCGCGACCCCGAACGCGGCCGAGACCCCCACCGAGATCATCACCAGGAGCCCCGCCCAGTGACCCTCATCGTCCCCACCCCGATCGACGCCGTCGAACGGCTCGCCGCCGAAGGCATAGCCGTCACCGTCGAGCCACGCGAGGCCGCGCCCGCGACCCCGGCCGTCGAACTGGCGATCCTCAACCTGATGCCGGACAAGCCGGTCACCGAGACCCAGCTGCTGCGGCTGCTGTCCGGTGCCGGCCTCCCCGTACGCGTCACCCTGCTGCGCCCCCGGGACCACGTCTCCAGGAGCACGCCCGAGGCATATCTGAAGGAGCACTACCTGACGCACGAGGACGTCGCCGACCGCCGCTTCGACGCCCTGATCGTGACCGGCGCCGCCGTCGAGCTCCTCCCCTTCGAGCAGGTCACCTACTGGGACGAGCTGCGCGGCATCATGGACTGGGCGCGGGATAACGTCACCTCGGCCCAGTACGTCTGCTGGGGCGCCCAGGCCGCGCTGTACCACCGGTACGGCATCCCCAAGCACGAACTGCCCGCCAAGCTGTTCGGCAACTTCCCCAACCGGCTCGCCGACCCCTCCTCCCCGCTGCTGGCGGACATCGCGCCGGTGATCGCGGTCCCGCAGTCGCGCCACACCGAGAACCTCCGCGCCGACTTCGAGAAGACCGAGGAGCTGCGGATCCTGGTGGAGTCGCCGGAGTCCGGGGTGCACATCGCGGCAAGCCGGGACGGCCGGGAGCTGTATGTCTCCGGGCACCCGGAGTACGACCCCGACACCCTGCTGCGGCAGTACCGGCGCGACGCGGCCAAGGGCGCGGACATCGCCCTCCCCGCCAACTACTTCCCGGGCGACGACCCGTCCGCCGCGCCCGTGGAGAACTGGCAGGCCCCCGGACGGACCTTCTACCGCAACTGGCTGCGCGGCCTCACGCGTGACGGAATCCCCCTGGCCGAGATCACCGGGGTCACGGCCGAGAAGACAGGAGTGTAAGCGTGTCAGTCCTCCAGGCACTGGTCTCGTTCGCCCTGGTGTCCGCCCTGCTGGTGATCATGCCGGGAGTGGACACCGCGCTGGTCATCCGCAACACCGTCGCGCGCGGTCGGCTCCACGGGTTCATCACCGGCGTCGGCGTGGGCGTCGGCGCCGTCATGTGGGGCGCGGCCATCGCGGTGGGCGTCGGCGCGCTGCTCGCCGCCTCCGAGACGGCGTACACCGTGTTCCGTATCGTCGGCGCCGCCTACATGGTCTGGCTGGGCATCGGCCTGTGGCGCTCGGCGCGGGCCATCGGCGCGGCCAAGGAGGGCGAGGCCGACCTCGAACCGGAGGCCGCCTCGCTGTGGCGCTCCTTCGGCCGGGGCATGCTCAACAACCTGGCCAACCCCAAGGTCGGTGTCTTCTACGGAGCCACGATCCCGCAGTTCATCCCCGAAGGTGTCTCGCCCGCGCTCATGGGCACCGCGCTGGCCGCGGTCAACGCGCTGGAGGCGGTGATCTGGTACGGCCTGATCAGCCTCGGCGCGCACGGCCTGCGCACCTGGATGCGGCGCCGCTCGGTCCGCCGCAACGTCGACGCCACCGCCGGCACGGTCATGATCGCCTTCGGTATCGCGATGGCCGTCCAGAGCTGATCCGCAGGCCCCCACCTGGGCGCACATCTCGCCCAACCGCCCCCACCCCTACGGAGATTCAGATGTCTTCCCGTGTCGTCCTGGTCGCCGACCCCCTGCCGGCGGCCGCCCTGGAGCGCTTCGGCCCCGGGTACGAGGTGCGCCACTGCGACGGCGCCGACCGCGCGCAGTTGCTGAGCGCGGTGCCCGAGGTCCACGCGCTCCTCGTCCGCAGCGCCACGACGGTGGACGCCGAGGTCCTGGCGGCGGCTCCTCATCTCGCCGTCGTCGGGCGGGCCGGGGTGGGGGTCGACAACATCGATGTCGCCGCCGCCACCGAGGCCGGTGTCGTGGTGGTCAACGCCCCGGCCGCCAACGTCGTCAGCGCCGCCGAGCTGACCTGCGGGCTGCTGCTGGCGGCGGCCCGCGACATCCAGGCGGCGGGCCGGGAGCTGAGGTCCGGCGTGTGGCGGCGGACCACTCATGTCGGCACCGAACTCGCGGGCAAGACCCTGGGGATCGTCGGGCTCGGCCGGATCGGTCTGGCGGTGGCGCGCCGCATGGCCGCCTTCGACATGACGGTCCTCGGCCACGACCCCTACGCGACCGCGGAGACGGCGGACCAGCACGGCATCAAGCTCGTGCCGCTGGACGAACTGCTCTCCCGGTCCGACTTCGTCACCGTGCATGTGCCGAGGACGCCGAAGACCGTGGGCCTGATCGGCGAGGCCGAACTCCGCCTGGTCAAGCCCACGGCCTATCTCGCCAACGTCTCGCGCGGCGGCATCGTGGACGAGGCGGCCCTGCACACGGCCCTGCGGGAGTCCCGCCTCGCCGGCGCGGCGCTGGACGTCTTCGTCGACGAGCCGTGCACCGACTCCCCGCTCCTCGCCCTCGACGAGGTGACGGTGACCCCGCACCTGGGCGCCAGCACCCGCGAGGCCCAGGAGCGGGCGGCGACGGACGCCGTCCGCGCGGTCTTGCAGACCCTCAGCGGCGAACCGGCCCCCGAGGCCCTGAACGCCCCGCGCTGAGCCCCCCGGCCCGCCGACCGACGAGAACCCCAGGTCCACGACCTGGGGTTCTCGGCGTTCGTCACACCATGCGCGCTACGGGACCTTCACCCACCGCGCCTCGCTCGGCGTCCCCGCGTCGTCCGTCACGAAGAGCATGTACCAGCCGGACTGCACCAGATTCCGGTTCTTCGGCACGGTCACCGTGATCTCGTCCCCGGTCACTTCGAAGTCCACCTCGATCGATTTCTGGTCCACATCGGTCACATGCGTCGACGCACTCGGCCGGATCAGCCGCGCCGCCTCGATCGACGACCCGTCCCGCGTGCCGAACGTCGCCTTCCCGCCCCGCGCGACCGTCTTCGGGTCCCCGGTCAGCGACGGCCGGGCGTCCTGGAAGAGATACGGCGGTGTGTAGATCTCGATCCGCTGCTCGAACTCCCCCGGCTTGGTGTTGGCCTTGTCGGAGTACAGGGAGTCCGACCCGAAGAACACGACCCGTCCGTCCGGCAGCAGGATCGACCCGGAGTGGTAGTTCCGGCCCACCAGGGGGTCGGCCACCCGCCGCATGCCGCCCGACCGCGCGTCGTACAGCCGCGCTTCGAGGATGTCGGAGTCGCCGCGCCCCCGGTAGTCCTCCGAGCCGCCGGAGATGAGGACCGTGTCGTCGGGCAGGATCGAGGCCTGCGGGTACCGCGTGCCCTTCGCCAGCCGCGGCCCGTCCACGAACCGCGGCCGGTCGGCCAGCAGATCGACCACCCGGGTCCGCCTGCTGGACCGCTCCGACTCACCGACCCCGCCCCCGCCGACGACCATGTACGTCTCGTCCTGCGCCGGAGGCAGCAGCACGGTCCCGGCGGTCTCCAGCAGCTTGCTGTCGCTCATGCCGGGGACCTTGGTGAACTTGTTGGTCTTCAGGTCCCAGATCCCGGGGTCGCGCCCGATGTCGTCCGGCCCGTACCCCGCGTTCGCGCCCGAGTAGAACAGCTTGCCGTTCTGCATCAGGGAGATCGCCGGGTACGTCGGGAACTGCTGGACGCCCTTCGTGTACGTCCACTTCCTCGTCCCGGGGTCGTAGACCTCGTTCTTGCCCGGGACCAGCTGCCCGATCTCGTCGAGACCGGACAGCGACAGGACGGTGCCGTCCGACAGGGTCGTCAGCGTCGGGTACCAGCGCGCCTCGTTCATCGGGTCGACCTTGATGTACTTCTCGGCGACCGGGTCGAACTCGTAGGCGTCCCTGATCCCCTGGAAGTCCTTCTTGTCGAGGGCGAGTTTCTGCGCGATGCCGTACGTGTTCCGCGCGTCCTCCCCCTTCAGGCCGACGACCTTGTAGTTGTCCTCCGTCCCCGTCTCGTACCGCTTGCCCCTGCGTTCGGCCTCGACATAGGCGCGGGCGATGCCCGGCTTGTTGCCGGTGAACTTGCCGGTGTCCGGGTCGAAGGTCTTGACGGCCTTCTTCAGCTCGACGGTGTCCTTGAGGACGAAGGTCCTGCCGTTCGCCTTGCCGACGAACCTCGTCCCCGCCCTCAGCTTCATCCCCTTGTCGGGATTCTCGTTGTGGATGATCATCAGGCCGCCGGCCTTGGTGACGTCCCCCTTCAGCTTCTCGTAGCGCTTGGTGCCGCCCGCGATCAGCAGATTGCCGTTGGACAGCTGGGTGTGCCCGGTGCAGAACAGGTCGGCCGGGGTCGGCACCCGCTTGATCGTCTGCTTCACCGGGTCCCAGACACGGGTGTCGAACTTCTTTTTGTCGAAGTTCTCGGCGTCGTTCCCCGAGCCCGCGATCAGCAGGATCTTGCCGGTGTGCAGCAGCGCGGCGTGGATGGTGTTCTGCCGGTACTTCTCCGGGAACTCCACGATCTGCCAGTGCCCGTTGGCGGCCTTGTACTCGGGTCTGTTGATCTTGTACTCGTGGTACTTCTCGGTGCTGAAGCGGTACACCCACGGCCCGTTCATCCCGGCGAGCGCGAGGACCACCGCCGCGCCGATCGCGAGGCGACGGGCACGGCGGCGGCCTGCACGGTCCTTCATTCCTTACGTCCCCCAAGTCCGCCCAGGGCGATCTGCATGGTCTGGTCGCTACCCCCGCCGCCCGACCCGGACGCCGCCCAGCTCGGCTTGTGCTGGGGAGCGTGGGGCGCGTGTGGGGCGTGTGGTGCGTGGGTCGGCGCGAACGGTGCGGGAGCCGCCTCGGGCGGCGCCACCATGGACCCTTGCAGTGCGGCCGCGGCGGCGGCCTTCTTCCGGTCCTGCCGCAGCATGTAGCGCCAGGCGAAGATGGGGAGAGCGGTGATCGTCATGGCGAAGACGGCCCAGATGATCATCGCGGGATGGGCGTTGCCGAAGGCGAACCCGGCGGTGATCGAGGCACCGAAGATGACGATGAAGTACCAGTGGTACCGGAAGGTGCCGAACCACCGGTCGGGGCTCGCCGAGTCGCCCTTGGGCGTGACCACGAACTTGCTCTTGCGGCGCAGCGCCGAATCGATCAGCGCCTTGGCGTAGAGCGGCGCGGACAGCGCGGACATCACCATGCCGGCCACGCCGCCGGAGCCCTCCGGCTCGTGCGGGGAGACGTTGTGCCGGCGGTTCCAGACGTACAGGCCTATCTGGAGGGCAGAGGCGTTGCCGTAGAGCATCAGCCACACCACCGGGTCGATGTTCACACCCGAGGCGCCGAGGCCCAGGAACAGCGCACAACTCAGGGCTGCCAGAATCCAGTTGAGCGCCGACATCGGGTAGAAGATGATCATCATCGTGTAGTTGAAGAGCTTGGTCGGCGGCAGCGAGTACCAGCCCTTCCAGTACTGCGTGAGGATCGTCTCGTACGTCCCGCGCGACCAGCGCATCTGCTGGGTGAAGAAGTCCGTCCAGGCGCTGGGCCCTTCACCGACCGCGAGGACGTCCGGGGTGTAGACCGAACGCCACTTCTTGCCCGTGGCGGGGTTCTTGTGGCGGTGGATCTCGAAACCGGTGGCCATGTCCTCGGTGATCGAGTCGTACAGCCCGCCGATCTGCTTGAGCGCCTTGATCCGTACGGCGTTGGAGGTGCCGACGAACATGGGCGCGCCGTACCTGTTCCCGGCGCGCTGGATCAGCGCGTGGAACAGGAACTGCTGGGACTCGGCGGCCTTGGTGACGAAGTTGTCGTAGTTGCCGTAGACCTGCGGGCCGATGACGAAGCCGATGTTCGGGTCGCGGAAGAAACCGAGCATCCGCTCCAGGTAGTTGGGGAGCGGGATGTGGTCGGTGTCGACCGAGGCGAAGAAGTCGTAGTCGTCACCGTGCGCGTCGAGCCAGGCGTTGTAGTTGCCGTGCTTGGTCTTGGCGCGGTGCGGGCCCTTGGGCTGGTTCCACTTCGCGATGCCCTTGCGGGAGAAGTGGTGCACGCCCAGGCGCGCGCAGACCGCCTTCACGTCCGGGTCGTCGCCCTCGTCGAGCAGCCACACGTGCAGAAGTCCGCGATGGCGGAGCCGCACCGCGGCCTCCAGGGTCTTCGTCACCATCTCCAGCGGTTCCTTGCCGGGCACGAAGGAGGTGAGGAAGGCGACTCTGGTGCCGGTCTCGGGCACCACCGGGATCGGGTCGCGGGCGACCAGGGTGGCGTGCGCGTTCGACAGGACGTTCATGCAGCGGAAGAACTCGATCAGACCGATCGAGACCAGCATGACCATGTCGAGGGCGGGCAGGAAGTCGTACTCGACGTAGTCGCGCTTGGTCCAGTGGTCCTGCTGCAGCAGCCAGGCCAGCAGGACCAGGGAGAGCAGCGGCGCGGCGGCCAGCATCAGGGCGACCCTGAGGCGGTGCGGCTCCTGGGAGATCAGCGACCGGTACTGCACCGTGTACGGCTTGGTCGGGTCGGGCTGGGTGAGCGGGCCGGCGAGGCGGCTGTAGTGCTCGTAGTCGTATCTCGGAAGGTTCTTCTTGAGCTTGCGAAAGGCTCCGGTCCGGTGCGACGGCACCTTCAGCTGGGTTGTCTCGGATGGGTCGTGGTTGTGCCGGGCGCCCGTCGGCGTCGACGTCATGAGTCATTCCCCCCGCACACACTTCGTCGAGTGTGTGTTCGTCGGTCTTTCGTCCGAATCGGTCCCCCTCGACCGTTACGGACGTATCAGTGGGTCATCGTCACCATGTGATCTACACCATGGAGACACGGGACGACGACCATCCGGTTGCATTGATGCCCCCTCGGCATCTTTTGTTCCTGAGCGCGCACATCGTGTGCCTCAATGAGGGCCTGAGATCCCCATCCCCGGGCGCAAACCGCCCAAGGCCCCCCAACCGCCGTGTATCCGGTGTCTCTTACGGCCCAGGGTTCTATGGTGTCCATCTTGATCGCAAGATGCGAAACAGGGCGTTTACCGGTCATACACGATCAATGGGGCATTGGCGGAGAATCCGTGAGGAGTGCGAAGGGGGTGTGCGGAACCCGCGGGGGAGGGCGCGGGAGAACGCGCACATGCGGAGAGGCCCCTCGCGGTTCACTCGCGAGGGGCCTCTCCGATGGGTGCGCCGCCAGGGACTCGAACCCCGGACCCGCTGATTAAGAGTCAGCTGCTCTAACCAACTGAGCTAGCGGCGCGCGAGAAGAACTTTACCGGAGCGGCGGGGGTGCTTCCGACCACGGAGCACCCCCGCCGGGCGGTCACTTGTACCAGAACTGGCTGATGGTGCGGCCGTTGACCTGCCAGACGTTGTCGGCGCGCTGCATGCTGTTGCAGACGTCGTCGCCGTACTTGGCGTTGAACAGGTCCTGCGAGAACCACTCGCAGGTCACGTTGTGCAGGCGCTGCCGGGAGCCCCAGGTCACACCGAGCCGGGTCAGTTCGCTCGGCGGGTTGCCGACCTTGTCGGTCCGGTCCATCGCCCGCTGGCAGGACACGCCGTCGCTCTTGGGCACCTCGATCACTCGGGACCAGATCACTTCCTGCTGGCCCTTGTTGTAGTAGCCCTTCCAGTAGTTCCCGCAGATCCGGGAGCCCGACTGGGCCTCGGCCGTACCCGGGACGGCGATCGCGAACAGTGCCCCGGCCGCCATGCCGGCGGCCGCCAGCGTCGCCGTGCGTCGCTTCATACGCTGAACCTTCATCATCGCTCCTTGAGCTTGGTCGGCCTCACCGGTGCGCGCGGGGACGGCACCGGGCAGTGCGTGGATGTTCAGCGGGGCCGGACCTGGCCGTTGATCTCGTACGTGGCCATCCAGCGCTGGAATATGTTCCTGTTCCATTTGCCGAACCTGACGTTCCCGTCCCAGTCGTACGACGTTCCGCCCTTGCAGCCTCGGTTCGACCTGACCCAACCGCCGACGAAGTCGCCCTCGGTCCAGCGGCGGACCGCCACGTTGACGGGCGCTGCCTTCTGTCCGCCCGTCATGTTGACGGTGAAGGTGAAGGTGGTGTTGACCTCCGTGGACCTGTTGTAGCCGCCGACCAGTCCGAGCACGACGTTGTACCACTTCTTGGAGGGCGAGCTGGCGTTGCCTATGTCGGTGCTTCCGCCGAGATTCCAGCTGGTGCTCGAGGTCTTCGACTTCTGCCATGCGTAGCTGCAGGTGGTGCCGCCGGGGCACAGGAAGAGGTCACCCCTCCACACCACGTCGTACCAGGTCCCCGCCGCCTGCTGCCGGGCGATCGAGCGCGTCACATTGCCGCCGCCTGTACCGGGAACGATCTTCGCGCCATCCGAATGGCTTTGGGTGAAGCACTGCGTCGCCGCCTCCGCTGTGCCCACCGTACTCATCAGTGATGCGAGGAGTAGGGCAGAGGACATCAGTGCGCGATTCCACCAGATTTTTGTGACCATTTTCGTATCCCTTCCTGGGGGGAATTTTGGTCGGGGGTGGGTGAAGGGGTGTTGCGATCATTCGCGGGAAATTGGAACGGTTGCCTTTCGGGAATGCTCCTGGACCGGTTCCGAGGGTGAATTGATGCCACCTGTGGTGGTCCCGCCGTCGACGGCTCGGCCCGTGGTGTCCGTCTTCGATCCCGCCCGCCGGCGGCATGGTCTGGTGTGGGCGAGGGCCCCGCATCAGAGCGCGATGCCACTGACGGCTTCCGCGTGTTCTCAGTACACCTGCGACCACTCGGCGGGCGTGCGGTTGGCCACCTGCCCGATGAGGTCCACCCGGTTCATGTTGAGGCAGGGGTCGTTCCCGTACTTGTCGTTGAACAGGTCGCCGGCGTCCTCGCAGGTCCAGGACCGGATCGGCTGGCGCGGGTTCCACGTCACCTTGCCGTTGTAGCCCGGCAGGCTCCGGCCGTTGATGCTGTTCGTCTTGTCGATGACGCGGAGGCAGATGCCGAAGTCGACCTTGGGCACCTCGAGGACCTTGGCCATGATCCCGACCGTCTTTCCGTTGGCCCGGGCCTCCCAGTAGTTCCCGCAGATACGGGACCCCGACTGGGCTTCGGCCGTGCCGGGCGTCGTGACCGTGGTCGCCGCCGCCGCTGTGATCACAAGTGCGGCCAGGACCGCCTTGCGCTTGAACTGGAGTGCAATCGCCATTGATGTCTCCTTGGTGTCCCCGAAAACGGTCCTCCGGGGAGGACCGAATTTCGAGGTGGGGGGTGGTCGGGAATCAATATGGAGCTGCCCCGAGGTGAAGTCAAGACTTCAAGGACCTTTATCGGAAGGCTTTTCTGAGGGTCGAAACAATGCCGTTTTCGGGCAGGCGTGAGCACCCCTTTCGCGCCTGCGGAAAAGTGGCAGGAGGCTGGGAAAGGGGTCACGAAAAGGGCAGGAGGGTATGCGAGGGAGGTAGGTGTGGGTGCGGAGTGGTGAACAGCTCCCAAAGAAGGTGGGGGGTCTTTGGAGATGGTTCGGTGAACGTGCAGAAGGCGATGGCGGAAGAAGCGCGACATCGACGGCGGGTAGCACTTTTGGAGTGCCTGCCCGAAACCCCCGTGCCCCGCCTCTTCATGTGGAGAAGTCATGCGGGACTGGTCAAGACCCGTGGGAAGACTTCTTCGTGGTTACGCGGCTCTGGTTCAGCGCTGATCATGCAACCGGTGGGACCGGCCGTCAAGATCGAGCGTGACTTGATTCTATGAACGAAACTCTACTGGCGAGTCACTTGCCGAAATTAGTAAACCGACCGGTAACTATGCACCGCCGAACGGACTTTGCCGGGTTTTGGTGAACCGTCACGAGGTGCGAGCAGCTGTTCGCGACGTCCCACGGTCGTCGACCGGGCGGTCGGCGGCGCGGCCGGGACCGACGCCGGCGGAGGCGAGCCCGAAGCCCGCCGGGCCGGCGCCGGCGAGGGGAGGCTCTCGGGGCCGGGTGGGGCCGGGTACATCATTTGGACCGTCAGCATGCGACATGGGAGGACAGTTGAGAAACTGACGGGCGTGCAGAAGCGTGGAATTCTTCGGTCGGTTCGCGAGGGGAATCGCATGGGGACTCCGGTATTCGAGGAGATCGATCCGGGGGCCGATTGCGAATGCCCCGGCTGTGTCCACTGGCGGCGGGTCATGCCGTACTCGACCCAGTACGCCCATCTGAGTCACCCGGCGGCCAGGACCGCCAGGAACGCCCTCGTCGTGGCCACCGCCGCCGGTGCCGCGCTCGGCGCGGGTCATGCCGTACCGGCGGTCGCCGCGGCCCACGGACCGGCCAGTCCCGGCGCCGTTCCCGCAGATGAGGGGCCCAAGACACCCCAGGGGAAGAAGACTCCGCTGCACGGCCCCCACGGTCGGCCGGCCGAGGGGGAGAAGCCGCTGAAGGGGGTGCGGACACCGCCCACCACCCGCGCCGAGATCATCGAACGGGCCGAGCGGTGGATCGCCGACGAGGTCCCGTACAGCATGCGCGAGTACTGGTCCGACGGTTATCGGCA
Source organism: Streptomyces caniscabiei (assembly GCF_014930365.1). GTDB lineage: Bacteria > Actinomycetota > Actinomycetes > Streptomycetales > Streptomycetaceae > Streptomyces > Streptomyces caniscabiei. Next base: position 251,633 of record NZ_JABXWI010000014.1, read on the forward strand.
GGACTGCTCGGGATTCGTCTCCATGGCCTGGAACCTGCCCGGGAACGAATGGACGGGCAGCCTCGACACATTCGCGCAGCGGATTTCCAAGGGCCGGCTGGAGCCCGGCGACATGCTGCTCTTCCATAATCCAAAGGACCCGCGGCAGGGCTCGCACGTCGTCATCTTCGGCGGCTGGACGGACGACACGGAGACTCGCTACATCGCCTACGAGTCGGCCCGCCCGTACGCCCGCAGGCAGGCCACCCCGTACGCGTACTGGAACAACGCGAGCCGCTATGTGCCGTACCGCTACAAGGGGCTGGTCCCCGACGGCGCGGGCGGTTCGGACGACGAGACCGACGCGTCCAACGGCTCCGGCGCGCCCGCCGTCCCCTCGGAGAACCCCGGTGCGAAGGGGACCGCCGGGCCGTCCGGTGGCGACCGGTTCCCCGGCGCCTCGGCCTTCGGGCCCGGGGCGCAGAACAAGCACGTCGCCCGGCTGGGGCAGATGCTGGTGGCGCGCGGCGGCGCTCGCTTCTACACCGGTGGTCCGGGGCCGGTCTGGTCCGACGCCGACCGCAGGGCCACCCGGGCGTTCCAGCGGGCGCAGGGCTGGTCCGGCCGTCACGCCGACGGGATCCCGGGCCCGCTGACCTGGTCGTACCTGGTCACCGGCAGGGGCAGGAACATCCCGCCGGGGCCGGCCGGGAACCCCGGCCCCCGGGGCACGCCCGCACCGCCCAGACCGCCCGTCGTGCACCGGCCGACGGGGGAGCCGGGAGCACCGGGCACATCCACCGTGCCCCTCGACCCCGGGTCATCCGTCAGGCATGGCTCGTCCGTCAGGCCCGGGTCGCCTGTCAGGCCGGAGGCGTCCGCCAAGCCCGGGGCACCTGTCAGGCCCGGGCCATCCGTCATCCATGGCTCGTCCGTCAGGCATGGGTCGTCCGTCAGGCCCGGGTCGCCTGTCAGGCCGGAGGCGTCCGCCAAGCCCGGGGCACCTGTCAGGCCCGGGCCATCCGTCATCCATGGCTCGTCCGTCAGGCATGGGTCGTCCGTCAGGCCCGGGGCACCTGTCAGGCCGGAGGCGTCTGCCAAGCCCGGGGCACCTGTCAGGCCCGGGCCATCCGTCAGCCGTGGCTCGTCCCCCAGGCCCGGCTCGTCCGCCAAGCCCGCCACATCCGTGCAGCCCGGCACATCCGTGCAGCCCGGCGTCCCGGGCGTCCCCACGACCCCGAAGTTCCCCCGCACCCATGTGACCCCCGTGACCCCCAGGACATCCATGACACCCGTGACGCCCGTGACCCCCACGACACCCGCCTCGCACGGTGTCCTCGGCTACCCCGGGCGCGGCATGTTCCGGCCGGGCGCGGAGAACGCGTTCGTCACCCGGCTGGGGAAGCGGCTGATCGAGAAGGGGTTCGGCAAGTACTACACCTCGGGCCCGGGGCCGCGTTGGGGCGAGTCGGACCGGCGGAACGTGGAGGCGTTCCAGCGGGCCCAGGGCTGGCGCGGCGGCGCGGCCGACGGTTATCCCGGCCCGGAGACCTGGCGCCGCCTGTTCTCCTGACGCCCTCGCCCGCACCCCTCGCCCGCACGTCTCGACGACTCTCCCCCCTCGACGACGACTCTCACCACGGTTCTTCCTGCGCGGAGGCATGGAGGCACGTATGAGTACGACCACCTCACACACCCCGGAGCCCGAGGGGGCCGCGCGGCCCGCCCGGCTCATCCAGAACGAGACCACCACCGAGATCCCCGTCCATCTGCTGTTCCGGGACGACCCCGCCCCGGTCTCCGTACCGGTCACCCCCGCCGTCGTGGGCCGTCGGCGCGGCACCGGCGAGCAGCCGAGGGTGCGTCAGGGCCCCGCCTCGATGAAGCCGCGCCCCGCCGTCGAGGTCGACCCCGAACTCGTCGAGCGGACGGCACGGGTGGTGCCCGGGGCGGTGGGGGTGCTGGGCGGGGTGTGCGGGGTGGCCGGATGCGTGCTGACCTCCTGGTGGGCCGGGGTGTTGCCGGGGCCGGCCGTCCAGGCGCTCGGGCTGCCGACCGCGTACGCCGGCGCCGGGCTCGGACCGGCGCAGTGGGCCGCGTACGCGGGGGCCGGGGCGCTGACGATGTTCGGGTTCGGCGGGCTGGCGCGCGGGCGGACCGGACGGGCGTGGGTGCTGGGGCTGTTCGGGCGCTACCGGGGGACGGTCCGCCGTACCGGGCTGCTCTGGGTGAACCCGTTCGTGCTGCGCCGTCGTGTCGACGTACGGCTGCGGCACTGGCGGAGCGAGCCGATGGCGGCCGTCGACGCGAACGGGGTGGCGCTGCGGGTCGTCGTCCTGGTGGCGTGGCGGGTCAGGGACACCGCGCGGGCCCTGCTCGGGATCGAGGATCATGAGCGGTACTTGCGCGAGTGCGTGGAGGCGGCGGTCTCCCGGGTGCTGTCGCAGCTGCCGGCGGACGTCGCGCCGGGAGCGCTGGTGCGGGACTCGACGCTGCGCAACACGGAGGCGGTGGGGGAGGCGCTGACCCGGCTGGTGGCGGCGGACGCGGCGCCGGTGGGGATGGAGGTGTTCTCGGTCCAGCCGGTACGGATCGAGTACGCGCCCGAGGTGGCCGCCGTGATGCAGCGCCGCCGGATCGCCGCGCTCGACGCCCAGCACCGGGACACCGTGCTCACCTCCGTCGTCGACTCCGTCGAGGACACGGTGACCCGGCTGACCCTGCGCGGCCTGGTCGAACTCGACGACTACGAGCGCAAGGCGCTGGTGAAGGACCTGACGGTGGCGTTCTATACAGGGCGCCGCGAAGTGTCCCCGTGAACCCGGGAATTGGTATGGACATGTTCAATCCGCACCCATAATCTGGGACTTGGTCTAGACCTGGAACATCCCCACGTACTCCAGGGAGCGGCAGCATGCGCAAGCACACGCGTAGCAGGACCAAGTGGTACGCCGCCGGCGTCGGCCTCGCCACCACCGGAGCGCTCGTCCTCTCCAGTGGTGGCGCCTCCGGCCACGGCTACACCGACCTTCCCGTCAGCCGGCAGAAGCTCTGTCAGAACGGCACCGTGACCAACTGCGGCGACATCCAGTGGGAACCGCAGAGCGTCGAGGGACCGAAGGGCTTCCCGGGCTCAGGGCCGGCTGACGGCCAGATCTGCTCCGGCGGCAACAGCAGGTTCAACCAGCTCGACGCGTCCACGAGGCCGGGCGGCGGCGCCTGGCCCACCACCCGGGTGACGGGCGGCCAGAACTACACGTTCCGCTGGCAGTTCACCGCCATGCACGCCACCACCGACTTCAAGTACTACGTCACCAGGGCGGGCTGGAACCAGAACCACGCCCTCGCCCGCTCCGACCTCAACCTCACCCCGTTCTTCACCGTCCCCTACAACGGCCAGCGCCCACCGTCCACGCTCTCCCACACGGGACGCCTGCCGTCCGGGCTGAGCGGCCACCACGTGATCGTCGCCGTCTGGACGATCGCCGACACCACCAACGCGTTCTACGCCTGCTCGGACGTCACCTTCTGAGCAACCCGCCCACCGGCCCCGCCAGTTCTGAGGCTCCCTTGAGCTGCGCGGGGCCGCCGTACGGGTACGTTCCCCACACGTCGCCGACCAGGGCGGCGGACCGAACTCGGGGGAACACCATGGACGTCTTCTTCTACCTCATCCCCACGGTCATGATGGCCTTCATCGGTTTCATGGCGTACCGGCTGCTGACGCGCTGGCTGCGGGTCCGAAGGGCCTGGAGCAGCGGCCTGACGGCCGAGGCCCGCTGCCTGAGGACATTCACCACGGTCAGCGACAGCGGCGGCGGGCACAGCCGTGTGAGCACGACGATCCACCACGTCTACGAGTTCACGACCCAGGACGGACGTCCCATCCGCTTCGAGGAGGAGGGCGGGCCGATGACGACCGTCGAGGGCGACTTCGTCACCGTGCACTACACCGACGGCCCGAACGTGGTCGCCACGGCCCACGCCCCCGGCGAGCGGGTCAAGCACGCCGCGGCCGGCCTCGGCATCCTGACCTTCCTCGGAGTCGCCTTCGCGTTCTGCGTCTTCTTCATGGTCACCTACCACCGGTTCTCCACCGACCCGGCGTTCCCGACGCCGTGACCCTCCTCAACTGACGGTACGTCAACTACCGTGCGCCGACATGGAGTCCACTAGGCGCACGGTCGCACAGCTCGTCGCCGACCGGTGGGGCGACCACCGGCCCGGGCTGTGGTTCGAGGAACAGGTCCTGACCCACCACGAGGTCGCCGCCGGGGCCGCCGCCCGCGCGGCCCTGCTCGCCGACCTCCTGCCGGCGAAGGCCCACCCGCACCTCGGCGTCCTCCTCGACAACACCCCGGAGTTCCCCCTCTGGCTGAGCGCGGCGGCCCTCGCGGGCGCGGCCGTCGCCGGCGTCAACCCCACCCGGCGAGGCCCCGAACTGGCCCGCGACATCCTGCACACCGAATGCCGGGTGCTGATCACCGAGGAGGCCCACCTCCCGCTCCTCGACGGCCTCGAACTCCCCGGCGTCCGCGTCCTGGTGACCGGCACCCAGCCGTACGCCGACCTCCTCGCCCCGTACGCGGACGCCGTGCCCGACCCCACCCGGGCCACCCCCGCCGACCGTCTCCTGCTCTACTTCACCTCCGGCTCCACCGGCGCGCCCAAGGCCGCGATCTGCTCCCAGGGACGGCTCGCGGCGGCCGGGCGGGCCCTGGTGGACCGCTTCGGGGTGCGACGGGACGACGTGCACTACGTCTGCATGCCGATGTTCCACGGCAACGCGGTCATCGCCGACTGGGCCCCCGCCCTGGTCGCGGGGGCCGGTGTCGCCCTGCGCCGCCGCTTCTCGGCCTCCGCGTTCCTGGACGACGTACGGGCGTACCGCGCCACGTACTTCACCTACGTCGGCCGGGCCGTGCAGTACCTCCTCGCCACCGAGCCCCGCCCCGACGACCGCGACACCCCGCTGCGCATGGGCTTCGGCACGGAGGCGGGCGCGGTGGACGCCGCGGCGTTCGAGGAACGCTTCGGGGTGCGGCTCGTGGAGGGGTACGGGTCCTCCGAGGGCGGTGCGGCGATCCAGCGCACGCCCGGTGCGCCGCCGGGCGCGATCGGGCGTGCGGCACCCGGCGACGACCTCGCCGTGGTCGATCCGGAGACCCGGAAGGAGTGCCCGCCGGCCGCCTTCGGCGAGGACGGCCGACTCCTCAACGGCACCGAGGCGATAGGGGAGTTGGTCAACCGGGGCCCCAACCCCTTCGAGGGCTACTGGCGGAACCCGGAGGCGGACGCCGCCCGCCGCCGCGACGGCTGGTACTGGACCGGCGACCTCTTCTACCGCGACGACGACGGCTTCCTCTACTTCGCCGGCCGCACCGACGACCGCCTCCGCGTCGACAGCGAGAACCTCGCCGCCGCCGCCATCGAGAACATCCTCGCCCGCTACGAGGGCGCCGAGGCCGTCGCCGTGTACGCCGTCCCCGACCCGGTCGCCGGGGACCAGGTCATGGCGACCGTCGCCGGCACCTTCGACCCCTGCCGCTTCGCCGAGTTCCTGCTGGCCCAGCCCGACCTGGGCACGAAGATGACCCCGCGCTTCGTACGGGTCGTCCCGTCCATGCCCGTCACCGCCACCAACAAGATCCAGCGCGCCGCCCTCCGCCGTGAGGGCTTCCGCTGCGCCGACCCGGTCTGGTGGCGCCCGCCGGGGAAGTGGGCCTACCGCAAGTTCTCGGCGGTGGATCTGGCGCGGCTGGTGACGGAGTACCGGGCGCGCGGACGGGAGGAGTTGTTGACGAGGTGACGAGGTAGGGCCGGCCCCACCTTCCGTACACCGGCTGCGCGTATGGCCGCCGCCGACCGCCCCGCCTACCGTGACCCTCATGATCCGAACGGTCGTACGGGAGTTGCCGCGTGCGGTGGCCTACCTGCTGAGCGGTGTCCTCGTCGGCGCCCCGCTGCTGGTGGTGCTGCTGGTCCTGGGCACCCTCGGGCTCGCCCTGGCCCCGGCCCTGGTGGGCCTGCCGCTGCTCGCCGTGGCCGTCCTGTCCGGCATCCCCGTCGGCTCCCTGGAGCGGCGCCGGCTGGCCCTCACCCGCACCCCGCCGCCGCCCGACCCGCACGCCACCCCGGCCGAGCCCGGCCTCGCCGCCTGGGCCCGGCTCCGGCTGACCGAGCGGGCGACCTGGCGGGAGCTGGCGTACACCGTCCTGCTCGCGTTCGTGCTGTGGCCGCTGGACGTGACCGTGCTGTTCGTCGCGCTGGGCGTGCCCGGCGCGATGATCGGGGCGCCCGTGCAGCTCGCGACGACGAGCAGCGTCAGCGGTGACGCGCGGATCGCCAAGCTCTGGCTGATCGACTCCTACGGCCAGGCCCTGCTGTGCACGGCAGCCGGTGTCGTCCTCCTCCTCGCGCTGCTGTGGCCCCTCGCCCGGTACGCGCGCGCCCGTGCCGGTCTCGCCCGGCTGCTGCTCGCGCCGGGCGAGGCCGAGGCAGAACGGCGCCTCGGTGAGGTGACCCGGTCACGGGCCCGGCTGGTGGCGGCCTTCGAGGCGGAGCGGCGCCGGATCGAACGCGATCTGCACGACGGGGCCCAGCAGCGCCTGGTGTCCCTGAGCATGACCCTGGGCCTGGCCCGCCTGGACGCCCCGCCCGAACTGGCCGACCGGCTCGCCGCCGCCCACCGGGAGGCCGATCAAGTCCTGGGCGAACTGAGGGAGTTGATCCACGGCATCCATCCCCAGGTCCTGGTCGACTACGGCCTCCCGGACGCCCTCGCCGACGCGGCCGACCGGTCCGTCGTCCCCGTGGAGCTGGACGTGGACCTGCCCCGGTTCGCCGAGTCCGTGGAGGCGGCGGCCTACTTCGCGGTCCGGGAGGCGCTCGCCAACATCGGCCGGCACAGCGGTGCGCGCCGGGCGTGGATCGCCGGGCGGTACACCGGCGGACGGCTGCGGGTGGAGGTCCGGGACGACGGCACGGGCGGCGCCGATCCCGCGCGGGGCACGGGCCTCACCGGACTCGCCGACCGGCTCGCGGTGCTGGATGGGACACTGTCCGTCCACAGCCCGGCCGGCGGCCCGACCGTCCTGTCCCTGGAGATCCCGTGCCCGCAGCGCTGAAGATCGTGCTCGCCGAGGACAGCGTGCTGCTGCGGGAAGGGCTCGTCGGCGTCCTGACCCGCTTCGGACACGAGGTCGTCGCGGCGGTCGGGGACGCGCGGTCGCTGATCGAGGCCGTGACCTCGTACGCCCCCGATCTCGTCGTCACCGACGTCCGCATGCCGCCCGGTCTCACCGACGAGGGCCTGCGCGCCGCGCTCGAACTCCGCGTGGCGAACCCCGCCCTGCCGGTCCTCGTCCTCAGCCAGTACGTCCAACGCGCCTACGCCGCCGATCTGCTGGACACCGGCGACGGCACCGGCGTCGGCTATCTCCTCAAGGACCGCATCGGCCAGGTCGAACAGTTCGCCGAGGCGGTGGAGCGGGTCGCCGCCGGGGGCACGGTCGTCGATCCCGAGGTGGTACGGCAGCTGCTGCGGCGCCGGCGCGATCCGCTGGCGGCGCTCACCCCGCGCGAGCGGGAGGTGCTCGCCCTGGTCGCGGAGGGGAAGTCGAACGGGGCGGTCGCCCGGGAGCTGGTCGTCACCGAGGCGGCCGTCGGCAAGCACATCGGCAACATCCTGGGAAAGCTGGACCTGCCCCCGGCGGAGAACACCCACCGCCGGGTGCTGGCGGTGCTGGCCTACCTGCGGGCGTGACGGCCTGTGTGCGTGACGGCCGCCGCGCGTACGCGGAAGGGCCCCTCGCCGAAGCGAGGGGCCCTTCCGTTCGGTGCGCCGCCAGGGACTCGAACCCCGGACCCGCTGATTAAGAGTCAGCTGCTCTAACCAACTGAGCTAGCGGCGCAGACTCTGTCGCTCATCCGCTCTCGCGGCTGGCGACAGAGAAAATACTACCTGGCCCGGACGGGTGCCTTCGACCACTTAAACGTGAGCTGGATCTCGGTGGAACGGGTGGCCGCTAGATCGCCAACGACAGCAGCACCGGAGCGGCCTCCCGGTTCAGCGTGTGCGCCGCCGCGCGGAGCCGGTGCGCGTGCCGCAGCGGCAGCGACAGCGCGAGGCAGCCCACGGCGGAGCCGGCGGTGAGGGGGACGGCCGCGCAGACCGTGCCCGGCGCGTACTCCTGGAGGTCGAGGACCGGGACCGTGGCGGTCTGGGCGTCGAGTTTGCTCAGCAGCACCTTCTCGTTGGTGATCGTGCGGGCGGTGAGCCGGGCCGGGCGGTGCCGTGAGAGGTGGTCGCGGCGGCCGTTGAGGTCGAGCTGGCCCAGCAGGCCCTTGCCGAACGCGGTGGCATGGGCGGAGGAGCGGAAGTCGACCCACTCGTGGACGGCGGGCATGGCCGGGCTGTCGGCCCAGCCGGTGACCTGGATCTCCCCGTCCAGATAGCGGGTGACGTAGACGGCGGCGCCCACGGAGTCGCGGAGCCGGTCGAGGGTGTGCTGGAGCTGCTCGCGCAGGGCCTGGTCATGACCCTGGGCGGAGCCCAGCCGGGCGAGTGCGGCACCGGTGACATAGGCGCCGTCGGTGGTCTGTTCCACGTATCCCTCGCGACGCAGCATCCGCAGGAGCGCGGTCAACCGCTCACTGTCGACGCCGGTGCGACGGGCGATCTCGGCGTCGGTGACGCCACCTGCGTGCCGCGCCACCGTCTCCAGGACGCGCAGGGCGTCCTGGGCCGAGTGGTACGGCGCGGTCGGCTCGTGCTTGAGCGCCACGGTTTCCCCCTGCGCTTCTCGGGCCGTTTTTCGGACAGCTTGCCGTGTCCCACGATACGGCCCAAGAGTCGTGCGCGGAGGGGTTGTTCGCGAGAAAATCCCGGCACCCACGGGCCTCCGAACTGCCGGACCAGCACTCCGGCATATGCCGGAGGCGTGGCCCGGCGGGCGGACCTCGGATGTTCCCACGCGGTCAGGCGTTCACAGGGCGTAATCAGATGACCGCGCCGAGGAATTCCCGCGTACGTTCGTGCGACGGATCGCCGAAGATCTTCTCGGGGCTGCCCGACTCGATCACCTGGCCAGAATCGAACATCAGAACTTGGTCCGAGATGTCCCGGGCGAAGTTCATCTCATGGGTCACACAGAGCATCGTGATGTCCGTGGTGCGGGCGATGTCCCTGAGCAGGTCGAGCACGCCGGCGACCAGCTCGGGGTCGAGCGCGGACGTCACCTCGTCGAGGAGCAGCACCTGCGGGCGCATCGCCAGGGCCCGCGCGATGGCCACCCGCTGTTGCTGTCCACCGGAGAGCTGCGTCGGGTAGGCGTCGCACTTGTCGGCGAGCCCGACCATGTCGAGCAGTTCGCGGGCCCGCGCCTCGGCCTCGTCCTTGGAGAGCCCGAGGACGGTGACGGGCGCCTCGGTGATGTTCCGCAGCACCTTCATGTTGGGGAAGAGGTTGAACTGCTGGAACACCATCCCGATGTTCTTGCGGACCTCACGGCACTGCTTCTCGCTCGCCGGGAACAGCCGCTGCCCGCCGACCGTGATCGTGCCCTCGTCGGGCTTGGTCAGGGTCATCAGCAGCCGCAGGATCGTCGTCTTGCCGGAGCCGGACGGGCCGATCAGCGTGACGTGCTTGCCCGCGTCGACCGAGAAGTCGAGCCGGTCCAGGACGGTGTTGCTGCCGAATCGTTTGGTCACGTTCTCGAAGCGGATCAGCTCGCTGCGATCGACGGGCTGGTCCGCGGGCGCGTCGGGTTCTTTCATCAGCGGGGTGTCAGCGGACAAGGCGTCGCTCCAGGGTTCGCAGAAGCAGGGAGGCCAGATAGGAGATGAGGATGAAGGCCACCCCGATGACGGTCAGGGGCTCGGTGAAACGGAAGGTCTCCTGGGCGTAGAGCCGCGCCTCGCTCAGCATCTCCGGGACCGTGATCACCATCAGGATCGGTGTGTCCTTGAGCATCGAGATCACGTAGTTGCCCAGCGCGGGCACCACCCGGCGGACCGCCTGCGGCAGGATCACCACGGTCCAGGTGCGGCGCATCGGCAGGTTCAACGCCGTGGCCGCCTCCCACTGGCCCGTCGGCACCGCCTCGATACCGGCCCGGTAGACCTGCATCGTGTACGTCGAGTAGTGCAGCCCGATCGCGAAGACGCCCGTGGTCAGCGCCGAGAAGGTCAGACCCCACTCCGGCAGCACGTAGAAGAGGAAGAACAGCTGGACCAGCAGGGGGGTGTTCCGGATGAACTCCGTGACCACACCCACCGGCCAGCTCACCCAGCGGGTGGGCGTCCGCACCAGCAGCGCCCACACCAGCCCGAGCAGGAAGGAGACGACCGACCCCAGGGCCAGCGCCTGCAAGGTGACCAGCAGGCCGTCGTAGAAGTGCGGCAGGAAGTCCGTGACCGCGTTCCAGTCCCAGTTCATCAGGCGGCACCTCCCGCGCCCGCGCCCTCGGGGACCCGCGCCGGCGGCACGGCCGCCTTACGCGCCGGGGCCTTGCCCAGCCCGGCCTTCAGCCGCCGCTCCAGCACCCGCATGGCGCGGGTCAGCAGGAAGGCGATCACGAAGTAGATGATCAGCAGATACGCGTAGATCTCCACGCTCTCCTGGAGCGCCAGCCGCACCAGACTGCCGCTGAACGCCAGATCGCCCATGCCCATGACCGACACCAGCGCCGTGCCCTTGAGCAGTTCGACCACCAGGTTGGCGAAGGGCGGGATCATCTCCGGCACGGCCTGCGGCAGCAGGATCAGCCGCATCCGCTGCCACGGGGTGAAGCTCAGCGCGATACCGCCCTCGCGCTGCGCCGGGTCCACGGCGGTCAGGGCGCCGCGCACGATCTCGGCGCCGTACGCCCCGTACGTCAGGCCGAGCGCGAGGACGCCCGCCCACATCGGGACCAGCTGCCAGCCGAAGGCCAGCGGCAGCACGAAGTACACCCAGAAGATCATGATCAGCGCGGAGGTGCCGCGGAACACCTCGGTGTAGAGGCCCGCGACGAAGCGGACGATCCACCGCCGATGGGTGCGCGCGACCCCGACCACGAACGAGACGACCGTGGCCAGCAGCGCGCCGAACACCAACAGCTGGAGGGTGACCCAGACGCCGCGCAGGACGAGTTCCCAGAGTCCCGGTGTCATGCGCGACAGAGCTCCTTCGTGGTCAGGTCGGTCATCTCGACCTTGGTGAACCCGAAGGGCCGCAGCACACGCAGCAGTTCGCCGCTCTCCTTCATCTTCCGCAGTTCGACGTTGAAGGCGTCCCGCAGCCGTGTCTCGGCCGGCCGGAACGCGAAGCCCGCGCCGTCCACCCGGGGTTTGCCGTCGACGAGCGCGGCGAACGGCTTGGTCGCCTCCGTCGTCCGGGACTTCTTGACCACCTCGCGGGTGGTCAGCGACGTGCCCGCGAACACGTCGACCCGGCCCGCCTCCACGGCGTTCAGCCCGGCCACCTGGTCGGGCACGATGACGATGTCGCTCTCCTTGTACCCGGCCTCGACGGCGTGCGCGATCTGCGCGTACCCGGAGCCCGTGGCGAACTTCGCCTTGGCGCGGATCACGTCCGCGTAGTCGTTCAGCCCCTTGGGGTTGCCCTTCTTCACCACGAACGCGTCCAGCATCTGGTGGTCGGGCTCGGAGAAGATGACCTCGGCGCAGCGCTCGGGGTTGATGTACATCCCGGCGGAGACGACATCGAACTGCTGGGAGTTCAGCCCGGGTATGAGCGACCCGAACTCGGTGGGCACGGGCTGGACCCGCCCCACGCCCAGCCGCTTGAAGACGACCCGGGCCACTTCGGGCCCCTCGCCGGTCAGTTCGCCGTCGGTGTCGATGTAGCCGAACGGGATCTCGCCCGCGATACCGAGCCGTACGACGCCCTGCGCGCGCAGCCGGTCCAGCAGCTCACCCCCCTCCGTGCCGGAGGCCGTGGCCACCCGGCTGCACCCGGCGGCGCCCAGCGCGCCCGCCGTGGCGAGCGCGGAGGCGCCGACGAGCAGGGAGCGGCGGCTGGGGTCGCGTGTCTTCCCGGTTCTCCCGGAGGTCTTCGTTGCTGGAGCCATGGGCGCGCGGCTACCCGACCCGATGCGATGTATTCACGCCACGGCGGAGCCCTTCACGACCCCCGCACACGCGCGGGAGGCGCCCTTGACCCCGGCGGCACCATGGAAGACATGAGTGACAGGACGGACCGCCATCTGGAGATCTCCCTGCTCGAACGCCAGGTCGTGTGCCGGGCGAAGCTCCTCGACGACCGCGCGCCACGTACGTGCGCCGCCGTCTGGGACGCCCTGCCGTTGTCCGGGGACGTCTACCACGCCAAGTACGCCCGCAACGAGATCTACGCGCTCTTCCCGCCCTTCGCCGACCGTGAGCCGCCGCTGGAGAACCCGACCGTCACCCCCATCCCCGGCGACCTCTGCTACTTCTCCTTCGCCGGCACGGAGCTCGCCACGAGCGCCTACGGCTACGACCGGGACGTCCGCCCCGACACCACCCTCGTGGACCTCGCCCTCTTCTACGAACGCAACAACCTGCTCCTCAACGGCGACGTGGGGTGGGTGCCGGGGATCGTGTGGGGCCAGGTGGTGTCGGGGCTGGACGAGATGGCTGCCGCGTGCAACGACCTGTGGCGGACGGGGGCGGCGGGGGAGACGCTGCGGTTCCGGAGGGCGGCGTGAGGGGCGCCTAGTAGCTCGGGGGTGCGGGTTCGTGAGCGAGTGCGGCTCCGGTGGGGCTTCTCGCGCAGTTCCCCGCGCCCCTGAAAAGCAGGGGCTGCGCCCCGTCGCCTTTCAGGCCCGCAGGGGCCTGGTCTTTTAGGGGCGCGGGGAACTGCGCGAGAAGCCCCACCGGAGCCGCACCCGACAACGCACCTCCGCCCACCCCCCCGGGGTCGAAGGGGCAGCGCCCCTGGGATGGGACGGGTAGGGGCGGCGGGGGCGGACAAACTCAGGAGACGACCCCGCCCGGCGCAGCCACCCCCGCAACCCCCGCCTCGAACAACGCATGCGACACCCGCAACACCAGATCGTCCCGATGCCGAGCCGCCACCACCTGCAATCCCACCGGCAGGCCCCCCTCATCCACCCCCACCGGCACACTCCCCGCCGGCTGCTGCGTCAGGTTGAACGGGTACGTGAACGGCGTCCACCCCGTCCACCGCCGATGCCCCGAGCCCCGCGGCACCTCCACCCCCGCCTCGAACGCGGTCACCGGCAACGTGGGCGTCACCAGCACGTCGTACCGCTCGTGGAACGCCCCCATCCGCCGCCCGAGATCCATCCGCACATCCACCGCGGCCAGATACTCCAGCGCGGACAGCCGCGCCCCGGCCTCCCGGATCTCCCGCAACCCGGGATCCAGAACGGCCCGCCCCTCCGCCCCCAGCCGCTGCGTCACCCGCGCCGCCCCGCTGAACCACAGCGTGTGGAACGCCTCCACCGGATCACAGAAGTCGGGGTCGGCCTCACTGACGTACGCACCGAGCCCGGCCAGCCCCTCCACCGCCCGCCGCACCGCGCGGGCGACCCCAGGCCGCACGGCCACCTGCCCGCCCAGCGACGCCGAGTACGCGACCCGCAGCCCCCGCACCCCGCCCGCGAGCGCGTCCACGAAGGACCCGGGGACCGGCCCCAGCCCCGACCAGTCCCGCGCGTCGGGCCCGGAGACCACGTCCAGCAGCAGCGCCGCGTCCGCCGCGTCCCGCGTCAACGGTCCGACGTGCGACAGCGTGCCGAACGCGCTCGCCGGATACAGCGGCACCCGCCCGTACGTCGGCTTCAGCCCGAACACCCCGCAGAAGGCGGCCGGGATCCGCACGCTGCCACCCCCGTCCGTGCCCAGCGCCAGCGGCCCCGCCCCCAGCGCGACCGCCGCCGCCGCGCCCCCGCTGGACCCCCCGGCCGTGCGCGAGAGGTCGTACGGGTTCCGGGTCACCCCGCTGAGCGGCGAGTCCGTGACGCCCTTCCAGCCGAACTCGGGCGTCGTGGTCTTCCCCAGGAACACCGCCCCGTGCTCCCGCAGCCGGGCCACCGAGGGCGCGTCCTCGTCCCAACTCCCCTTCTCCGAAACGGTCCTGGAGCCCTTCAGCGTCGGCCCGCCCCGCATCAGCAGGATGTCCTTCACGGTGACGGGCACCCCGTCCACCGCCCCGGCCGGCTCCCCGCGCCGCCAGCGCCCCTCCGACTCCCGCGCCCGCGCGAGCGCCGCCTCGGCGTCGACGCGCACGAACGCGTTCACGGCCGGCTGGATCCGCTCGGCCCGCTCCAGCGCCGCCCGCGCCACCTCCACCGGGCTGAACTCGCCCTCGCGGTACCCCTCGACCAGTCGTACGGCGGACAGTTCCGTGAGCTCCGACATCCGGCCCCTCCCAGGGGAGTTCAGTGCCCGGGCACGTACCCGCGCTCCTTGTCGACCACGTTGGGCAGTGGTGTGCCCGCCTCCCACAGCCCGAACAACTCCACGAACTGGGCGCCGAGTTCGTCCCGCCACCCCACCGTGTCCCCGCTCATGTGGGGCGAGACGATCAGCCCGGGCACCTCCCACAGCGGGTCGTCCGGGCCCAGCGGCTCGCGCTCGAAGACATCCAGCGCCGCCCCCGCGATCCACCGCTTGCGCAGCGCCTCGACGAGCGCGTCCTCCACCACGAGCTGCCCGCGTCCCACGTTGACGAACCGCGCGGACGGCTGCATGACCCCGAACCGCCGGGCGTCGAACATGCCGTACGTCGCCTCCGTCAGCGGCGCGGCCGCGATCACCCAGTCGGCACGGGCCAGCAACCGGTCGAGCTCCTCCGGGCCGTGCACCCCGGGCCGCGCGGTCCGCCCGACCAGAGCCGTGTGCAGACCGAGCGTCTTCAGACAGCGCTCGATCGCCCGCCCGATCGGCCCGGACCCCACCACGCACGCCCGGCCGCCCGCCACCCGCAGCGCCTCCCGGTGCCGCCACTCCCGCCGCCCCTGCAACTCCCAGCTGCGCGGCAGATCCTTCGCCATGGCGAGGACGAGCGCGGCGACGTACTCGGCGATCGGCGCCTCGAACACCCCGCGCGCGTTCGTCACCACCGTGTCCCCGGCGGCGACCAGTTCGGGGCAGAGCAGATGGTCGACGCCCGCGCTCGCCGTGTGCACCCAGCGCGGCCGGGGCCCGCCGCCCGGCCAGGCGTCCCGCACCGCGTGGGAGGTGAAGTCCCACACCAGCAGCACATCGGCGTACGGCAGCCGCGCGGCCAGCGTGGAGGCGTCGGCGTACTCGACCGTCGCCCGCCCGGTGAGCCGCCCGAGCCGGGGACGCGGTTCGGCGTCGAGGACGAGGAGGGTCGGCCGAGGAGTCGAGGTCGAGATCGAGGTCATGGGCGAAGGCAACCCCTCACGATCGAAGTGAACCTAGCGGCCATAGCGGCCCCCGAGATGCGTGTGACATGCACTGATTGACCACGCTCGCACCCGAACCTACCTTCGTCAACAAGGACTTGCGCACGTTCTGTCGTCCGCACATCTCTCTCCGTGAGGCCGGTGGCTGTCATGAACGTCTCCTTCCTCGGTGGACCCCGTCCGCAGCGCGGCGTCGGTGTCATCGCCCCGTTCGACTTCGCCCTCGACCGCGAGCTGTGGCGCTGGGTCCCGGACGACGTCTCCCTGCACCTCACCCGGACCCCGTACGTCCCCGTCGAGGTGAGCCTCGACCTGGCCCGGCTGGTCTCCGAGCACGAGACGCTGCACGAGGCGGTCCGGGCGCTGAACGAGGTCGCCCCCGAGGTCGTGGCCTACGCCTGCACCAGCGGCAGCTTCGTCGGCGGGGTCGCGGGGGAGCGCGCGATGGGCGAGGCGATGACCCGCGCGGGCGCCGCGCACGCCGTCACCACCTCCGGCGCGATGCTCGCCGCCCTGGCCGAGCTGAACGCCCACCGCATCGCCCTGGTCACCCCGTACACCGTCTCGGTCACCCAGTCCCTGGAGGAGTACCTCGCCGAGGCGGGCATCCTGGTCACCGGCCGCGCCTCGCTCGGCCTGGTCCGGCACATCTGGAAGGTCCCGTACCACGACGTGGTCGCCATGGCCCACCGTGCGGTCCGGACCACCACACCCGACGTGCTCTTCATCTCCTGCACCAACCTCCCCACCTACGACGTCATCCCCCAGCTGGAAGCGGAACTGCGGATGCCGGTGATCTCGGCCAACCAGGTGACGATATGGGCGGCGCTGCGTCATCTGGGTACTCGGGCGGTGGGTCCGTACCAGGCTCTGCTCGACGAGTCGGCCAGGCAGACGTTCGGTGCGGGACCTGTTCCGCCACCGCCGGTACTGCCGGAAGAACAGGAAGGTTGGGCATGACCGCACTCGGTTTCCTCTATCCGGGCCACTCCGCCGAGGACGACTATCCGCGGATGGAGCAACTGCTCGGCAGCGACATCCGGGTGGACGTGGTGCACACCGACATCGGCGAGGACGCCCACCGCGTGGACGCCCTGCGCGAGATGGGCGCCCCCGAACGGCTCGCCGCCGGCTGCGAGGCGCTGCGTCTGTCCGGCGCGGAGGCCGTCGTCTGGGCCTGCACCAGCGGCAGCTTCGTCCACGGCCACGAGGGCGCGCACGACCAGATCCGCGCCCTGGCCCGCGCGGCGGGCCTCCCCGCGTCCTCCACGTCCTTCGCGTTCGCCCACGCGGCGCGCGAGATCGGCGCCACCCGGGTCGCCGTGGCCGCGACCTACCCCGACGACGTGGCCCGCCTCTTCGTCGACTTCCTGGCGGCGGCCGGCATCGAGGTCCTCTCCGTCCGGGGCGCCGGCATCATCACGGCGGCGGAGGTCGGCACCTGGGGCCTCGACCAGACCCTGACCCTCGCCCGCGCCGCCGACCACCCGGAGGCGGACGCCCTCCTCCTCCCCGACACGGCCCTCCACACGGCCTCCCACATCCCCACCCTGGAGAAGGAACTCGGCAAACCGGTCCTCACCGCCAACCAGGTCACCGTCTGGGAGGCCCTGAGGCTGGCCGACAGGAGGGTGAACGCGCCAGAACTGGGCGCCCTGTTCACCCGAGAGCCGATCGTGCAGGTGTGACTCCCGGCAAACTCCCGCGCCCCGAAAGGGGCGCGGGGAACTGCGCGATCAGCCCCCACCGAACCCGCACCCGAACACCGACCCGGGGGGTCGAAGGGGCGCAGTCCCTGGTGGGGGCACCTCCCGCTCGAGCGAAGCCGAGAGTGGGGGAGGGACGGGTAGGGGCGGCGGGGGCGAGGGAATAACCGGAGCCACCCTCCTGTTACCGCCCCCGTACCCCACGACCCACCGCACGCACCCCAGGAGGCCCCACCGTGACCACAGCCGAGATACGAGGCGAAACCAAGGGCACCGCCCCGTTCCCCCTCTCCGTCCTCGACCTGGTCACCGTCGGCGCCGGCCGCACCGCCACGGACGCCCTCCGCACCAGCGTCACCCTCGCCCGCCAAGCGGAGCGCCGCGGCTTCCACCGCTACTGGGTCGCCGAACACCACTCCATGCCCGGCGTGGCCTCGTCCTCCCCGGCCGTGATCCTCGCCCACCTCGCCGCCCACACCACCCGCATCCGCCTCGGCTCGGGCGGCGTGATGCTCCCCAACCACGCCCCCCTGGTCATCGCGGAGCAGTTCGGCACCCTCGAAGCCATGGCCCCCGGCCGCGTCGACCTCGGCCTCGGCCGCGCCCCCGGCACGGACGGCGCCACCGCCGCAGCCCTGCGCCGCTCGACGCGCCTGAACGAGGGCGCCGACGACTTCCCCGAGCAGCTCGCGGAGCTGACCCGCTTCCTGGACGACGACTTCCCCGACGGCCACCCCTACCGCCGTGTCCACGCGGTCCCGGGCCCGGTCCAGAGCACCTCACCGGGCGGCGTCCAGTCCCCGCACCGCCCCCCGGTCTGGCTGCTCGGCTCCTCCGGCTTCAGCGCCCGCCTGGCCGGCTCCCTCGGCCTCCCCTTCGCCTTCGCCCACCACTTCTCCGCGCGCAACACGATCCCGGCGCTCGACCTGTACCGCGAGTCGTTCCGCCCCTCGGCGGTCCTGGACGCCCCGTACGCGCTGATCGGCGTCTCCGCCCTCGCCGCCGACGAGGAGCGGGAGGCCCGCCGCCAGGTCAGGGCCGCCGCGCTGAACATGGTCCGGCTGCGCACCGGCCGCCCCGGTCTCGTGCCCACGCCGGAGGAGGCGGAGGCGCACGAGTTCAGCGTGGTCGAACAGGACTTCATCGACTCCTGGAACGCCGACGTCGTCCACGGCACCGTCGACGAGGTCCGCACCCGCCTCGACGACCTCCACAAGCGCACCGGCGCGGACGAGCTGATGCTCACCACCCACGCCCACAGCGCCGACGTACGCCTGCGCTCCTACGACCTGATCGCGGACGCCTACGACCTGCCGCACATCCCTCCCGCGGAGGGCGCCCTTCAGGCCTGAGGGCAGGCCTTCTCCCGCGGAGGGCGCCGCTCAGGCCTGAGGGCAGGCCGCCGCGCCCAGCAGTTCCGCGATCCGTTCCGGCGACACCGCGCGGGAGTACAGCCACCCCTGCCCGGTGTCGCAGCCGAGCCGCCGCAGCCGAGAGGCCTGCGCGTCGGTCTCCACGCCCTCCGCCGTGACGGACAGCCCGAGCCGGTGGGCCAGCTGCACCAGCGCCTCGACGATGATCTCGTCGGCGGGGTTAGCCTGCCCGGCGTCCCCGAGACCACCGGTGGCGGCCACGGGCCCCGTCCCGCCGGGGCCCTCGCCCTCCTCGCCGTCCTCGTACTGGAAGCCCCGCACGAACGCCCCGTCCAGCTTCAGCACCGACACGGGCAGGCGGCTGAGGTACGCGAGGTTGGAGTACCCGGTGCCGAAGTCGTCGATGGCGATGCGGACGCCCATGTCGCTGAGGGCCTTGAGGGCCTGGAGGGGGCGTCCGGCCGACCCCATCAGCGCGGACTCGGTGAGCTCCAGCTGGAGCAGGTGCGGGGCGAGGCCGGTCTCCGCGAGGATCTCGGCGACGTCGGCGACCAGGTCGGAGTCCCAGACCTGGCGCACGGCCACGTTCACACTGACGAAGATCGGGGCCCGGTCGGGGTGGTCCGTCTGCCAGCGGCGCGCCTGCCGGCAGGCGGTGGCCAGAATCCACCGTCCGAGCTGCACGATCGAGCCGTCCTCCTCGGCCAGTGAGATGAACCGATTCGGCGTCAACAGGCCGAACTGCGGGTGATGCCAGCGCACCAGCGCCTCGACCCCGCGCACCTCACCCTCGGCCATGCCCACCAGCGGCTGGTACTCAAGGACGAACTCGCCCCTTCCGACGGCCGCCCGCAGGGTGGACGACAGGGCCTGACGGGTCATCCGGTGGGCGTTGCGCTCCGGGTCGAACAGGGTCCAGCGGGCCTTGCCGTCGGCCTTCGCCCAGTACAGCGTCGTGTCGGCTGCCTGCATCAGCCCCGTCGCCGTGGTGCTCGCCGACTGCCGTTCGACGACCCCGATCGAGGCGGAGACGGAGAGCCGCTGACCCGCCAGGTCGAAGGGCGCCTGGAGCGCCTTGAGGACCGAGTCGGCCAGATCGGCGAGCTGCTCCGTGCCGGTCGAGTCCTCCACGAGCAGCGCGAACTCGTCACCGCCGAGGCGGGCCACCAGCGGCGCCCCGGCCGTCGTTCCGGTCGTGCGCAGCAGCGCGGACTCGTCGGCGCATCGGGTGAGCCGCTCGGCGACGGCCGTGAGGAGCCGGTCGCCCACGCGGTGGCCGAGGGTGTCGTTGACCGCCTTGAACCCGTCCAGGTCCAGATAGACCAGGCCGATACGGCCGGTGCCGGCCTCGTCGTACGCCTCCCGTTCGAGGGCGGCGGAGAGCTGTTCGAAGAAGAGGGTGCGGTTGGGGAGGCGGGTCACCGGGTCGTGCATCTGCAGATGACGGAGCCTGGCCTGAAGCTGACGGTTGGCGCTGATGTCGGCGACCGAGAGCAGGACGGCACGCTCCTCCTCGGGCAGCGGTGCCACCGAGACCTGGACCCACAGCCAGGTCCCGTCCGGCTGTTTCAGCCGTCGGGTACAGCGCAGCCGGGCCTGCCGTCCGCGCAGCACCTCGCGGTACGCGTGCCAGATGCGGGTGTCCGAGGTGAGGTCCACGAGGTCGGCGGCGACCCGCCCGACGAGCGGTTCGGAGCCGGTCCCGAGCAGGGTGCCCATCGCCCCGTTGGCGGTGACGACCAGTCCGTCCCGGTCGACGACGGCCATGGCGAGGGGCGCGACGGAGAAGGCGGCGGGCGTCGTGGGACTCCCCTCCGACGACGGGGGCGGCTGGGGTGGCTGGGGTGACTGAGACGGCTGGGGCGGCTCAGACGACTGAACTGACGCATTGGCGTGACGCTCTGTAATCGCCGGCCGGAGGAGATCTGCCGCGGGCGCCGGCCCTTGGGACGTTCCGCTCACCGTTCGCTCCCGCAGTGCACTCGTTTTCGTACGGATCTCATATGTCTCGTCGGAGCGGCCGAACCTGGTACGTAAGGGCGCTCAAGCCGTGTCCGTGCAGGAAAGTGTGCCGATCATAGAGGCTGACCCCAGGGCCTTCTAGCCACTCTCCAGTCTCCCTGAACAACGACCTGATCTGACAGATCGTTTCTGCCCCGAGCTGAACGGCTTCCCCTTTCCGTGGATCGGTTGTGACGTTCCGTGAGCGCGCGGGGTGTCGGAAGGCGTGCCCCCGCGGTGCGGGCGGACGGGGTCGAACGGCCGCCCCTCACCCTTCTGGTGCAGACAAACAGGGCAAAGTACTACGAATTCCGAAAATCTGGACGCGGCGTTCCCAAGATCCGCATCCGGAGGTCCCCGTGCAGCGTCCGCTCCCCTGGAAGGAACTCCTCGGCGACCGGGCGCCCGTGCTGCGCAGTACCGCGGCCATGCTCACCTCCCTCACCGCGCTCGCCGCGACCTCCCTGATCGCGGCGCCTTCCGCCGTGCCTCTGTCGGAGCCGTGCACGCTGCGGCGCACCCAGGCGCACCACTCGGAGGGTGTCGACACCTGGAACTCCGCCTATCCGCGCCCCACCCGCGACCTCGACGCCGTACTCGTATTCTTGTCATTCCCGGACGCGGCCCCTCTCACCACACCGGCCGAGCTGACCGCGGATCACTTTCCGGCCACCAGCGAGTTCTTCGAACGCGCGTCGTACGGCAAGTTCCGTCTCCGTCCCCATCCGCGCCGCGAGTGGCTGGAGATGCCTCAGCCGTCGACCGCGTACGCCATACGACGTGACTGGAACGCGACGCACCGGGCCGCCTACCTCAAGGACGCCCTCGCCACGGCCGACCCGCACGTCGACTTCTCCCGCTACGACATCGTGTACTTCGTCGCCGACCCGCACGCGCCCGGCGTCGACTCGGACGCGACGAAGGTGGTCAACCTGCGGACCCCGCTGGAGGTCGACGGCACGGGTCTGCGCCGGGTCGTCACCGTGTTCGAGCGGCATCCGCCGGACCGCCTCGTCCTCGCCCATGAGACAGGCCATGTCTTCGACCTCCCCGACCTCTATCACCGCCCCGCCGACGGCAAGGGCGACTGGGACACCCATGTCGGCGACTGGGACCTCATGGGCAGCCAGTTCGCCCTGGCCCCGGACCTGTTCGCCTGGCACAAGTGGAAGCTGGGCTGGCTGGAACCCCGCCAGGTGACCTGCGTACGCGGCGCCGGGACGACCCGGCTGACGCTGGAGGCGGTGGGGGCCGGGCCGAAGGGGGCGCACGAGGGGGAGACGGAGGAGGGCACGCAGGCCGGCGACGGCGAGGTGGGGCACGCGGGCGGGGGAGGGCGGCGCGTCGAGGGTGCCGGTGCCGTGGCCGGTGCCGTGGCCGTGGGCGCCGGGACCGCTTCCGGTGTCGGCGGCGGGGGCGGCGTCGCTGGGATCCCGGCCGGCGTGCGGGGGTTCGGTGCCGGCCGGGGGACGAAGCTGGCGGTCGTCCGTACGGGGCCCGACAGCGCGCTCGGTATCGAGGCGCGGGGCGCGGTCGGCAACGACGCCTCCGTCTGCACACAGGGCGTCCTCGTCTACCGCATCCGCAGCGGGGCCGAGTCCGGCGGCGGCCCCATGGAGGTCCTCGACGCCCACCCGCGCACCGAGGCCTGCTGGGAGGAGTCCGTCTACCCGCCGCTCGCGGACGCGCCGGTGCGTGTGGGCGAGACCTTCACGGTGCCGGGGGAGGCCGTGCGGGTGGCCGTGGAGGGGCGCACGCCGTCCGGGGCGTGGACCGTGCGGGTCACGACGGACTGGTGACGCGCGTCGGAACGGTGACGGCGGCGGCTCGGTGGCGCGCGGCGGGTCGGCGCGCAGGGGTTTCCCGGCACACGAGAGAAGCCCCCCGCTTCCGCGAGGGGCTTCTTCCGTGTCGTGCGCCGCCAGGGACTCGAACCCCGGACCCGCTGATTAAGAGTCAGCTGCTCTAACCAACTGAGCTAGCGGCGCCTGCTGACGTCGTAGACCTTAGCACCCTGATCGACGGGAGGAAAAATCGATACGCGCACGGTCGCGGAGGCGCTCGACCGGGCCGCTCGCACGGCCGCCCAGAGCAGTACCTCGGGCCCCGGAAGCCAAGGTCGCCGGGTGTCCGGGGCGACGAGCCAGCGGGACCCGAGCCGGGTGACGCCGGGGGTGTGGGAGGGCCCGGAACCGTCGGT
This sequence comes from Streptomyces caniscabiei, assembly GCF_014930365.1. Lineage (GTDB taxonomy): Bacteria > Actinomycetota > Actinomycetes > Streptomycetales > Streptomycetaceae > Streptomyces > Streptomyces caniscabiei. Next base: position 274,275 of record NZ_JABXWI010000014.1, read on the forward strand.
GCCGGAGTCCTCGGGGGCGAGCACGGCAGGGACGGTGACCGCGTCGCCGGTGCCGTGGCAGAGGAGGGGCGGGACCGCGCCGGTGCGGCCGGGGGAGCCCCACTCCTCCCACTCCAGGAGGGTGGGCAGCCGCTGCGCGGTGCCGGGGGAGGCGAACAGGAGTACGCGCCCGCGGTAGACGGCGACCGGTCCGGAGCCGGGGCCCTCGGTCCACAACCGGTCGAGCATCCGCCGCCCGAAGAGCGCGGGCACGCTGACGACGTCGAAGACGCTGCCGCACGGCAGCACCACCGGCGCGGCCGGCCGCTCCTCCCAGAGGGTCAGGGTGCTTCGCGGATACGTTCCTGCCGAGGCGAGCCAAGCCGCCCCGTCCGCCGTGACGCCGGCGACATCGACCCCGTCCTCCGGGTACCTGCCCGTGCCCACTCCACCGCTCATGCCTCCAGGTCTACCGCCCGTGACCGGCCGCCCCCGAGCAGTTACCGGAAACTGGTACAGCAGATGGGCAAGTGGGGTATCTTGCCCACCCGGCATATGCCATAAGCGGTTTCAGGGGTGGATGCGACGGCACCCGGCGAGCGGGATCAGAGGGACTCCGGCCCGCTCACGTCCCGCCCCCGCGACAGGTCCCGTCCGAACTCCACCATCTTCTTGGCGTAGTCCTCGGTCCACTCCGCCCGCTCGGCGATGTCCGCCGGGGTCAGCCGGTCGAACCGCCGGGGATCGGCGAGCTGGGCCGCGGCGATCGCCTGGAACTCCACGGCCCGGTCCGCCGCCGCCCGGAACGCCTGCGCCAACTCCGTCGCCCGCGACAGCAGTGCCCGCGGGTCGTCGATCGACTCCAGATCGAAGAAGTGCTCGGGGTCGCCGGCCGCCTCCGCCGGCTCGAAGAGCAGGGGCGCGGGCCGCAGCCGCGGTTCGTTCCGACGCGACGTGGGCTCCGCCATGTCTTCTCCTCCTCGTACGACGGTTCATTCGGCCGGTCCCCGGGGGCGTCCCCGGGGGAGGGCCACCGTCCATTCTCTCGTGACCGCGCAAGTGGGCATCGGGCCCGTCCGGCGCCCCCACACCACCCCGCACGCACCCACGCCCCCCGAAATGCCCCGCCCGGCGGCGCCCCAACCCCGCTTCCTAGGGCTCCCACACCACCCGGTGCTCCGCCAGCGTCGCCAGGACCGCGTGGTTCGCCTCCCAGCCGTCCGGGAACTTCACGGTCACCCCCAGCTGGACCGGCTCGGTGGAGGGGTGGTCGTCCAGCAGGTCGGTCACGCCCGCCCGGCACACCACGACGCAGGCGTGCCGGTGCCGGGAGGCGAGCACGCACAGGCGGCCGGTCTCCAGGTGGAACGCCGTCGCGTCGGGGCGTCCGGAGAGCGGATGGAGGACGACCGTGACGTCGTACTCCCGCCCCTGGAGCCGGTTCGCCGTGTCCACGACCACGTCCGCGACCCCCAGCTCGGCCAGCGCGGTGCGCACGGCGGCCGCCTGGTCGCGGTGGGCCGTGCCGACGGCGATCCGGTCGGCGGTCAGCGGCACGGGCTCCTCGGACCGCTCCGAGGTCGCCGCCCCACCCCGGTCGAGGAGCCGCCGTACGACCTGGGCGACAGCCCGTACCGCCTCGGGGTCGGTGCGGGGGGTGTGCCGGGCCGGCAGCTCCAGCAGGCCCCACCCCGACTCGGCGGCCTCGTCGATGACCCGGTCCGGGCCGGAGCCGTCCGACGGCACCGCGAACCCGAGCCGCCGGTCCCCGTGGTCCGTGCCGCTGCGGAAGGGCGTGAAGGGGTAGAACGCGTCGGAGACCAGCGGCGCCGCCGACGCCGGGAGCCGCCACGACACCGGCAGCCGGTGCTGCGGCAACTCGGGGTTGTGGGCCAGCAGTGTCGTCACCGCCGAGGCCGACGGGTCGTACGACAGCCCCGCCCACTGCTCGCTGCCCACGATCGCGAACGGGTCCAACTGCCCCGGGTCGCCCACGAACAGTGCCCGCTCGAACAGCCCGGCGACCGCCAGCAGCGCGTCCGACCGCATCTGGTACGCCTCGTCGACGATCGCGTGCCGCCACGGCTCGACGCCCTTGACGTGCGCCCACTTCGCGGCCGTGGAGATCACCACGTCCAGCCCGGCCAGATCGGTCGCCTTCGTCGACTTCCGTACGTTCGCCAGGGCGTCCAGCGCCTTGTCGTACGGGTCGCTGTCGCTGCTGTGCAGCCGGCCGACCGGCAGCTCCGGGTCCTTCTCCGCGAGCCGGACCACCAGATCGTCGACCTGCGCGTTCGTCTGTGCGATGACCATCAGGGGGCGCCCGGCGGAGGCGAGTTCGAGCGCGGCGCGGACGACGAGCGTCGACTTGCCCGCGCCGGGCGGCGAGTCGACGACGACCCCGCGCGCGTCGCCGTGCAGCGTGTCGCGCAGGATGGCGTCGGTGGCGCGGCCGGCCGCCGCCCCGGGGTCGAGCACGGCCTCGGCGGGGGTCACAGGGTGTCCTCCTCGGTCACCGGGTCCGGCAGCGGCACGGCGTCGGGCTCACCCGGCGGCCCGCCGTGCGTCCACGGTGTGTCCTCCGGGTCGGGCAGCTTCGCCCCGCCCCGCTGGTCGTGTTCGAAGAGGGTGAAGCAGAGCAGGTCCCCCTTCTCCGGGACGGACCCCGCCTCCGGCTCCTTGCCGCGCCCCATCTTGTCCATGATCCGCAGCACCAGCAGGCTCTCGCCCCCGCCGGCCGCCTCGCCCTGCTCGTGCCCCACGAACTCCGCCGTCTGCGGCTTCCCGCCCAGCGAGCGGTACACCTTCGCGCGCTCCCCGAGATGCGGCCGGTCCCGCGTCAGCAGGGTGACCAGCGGCCGCGGGCTCGGGCGTCTGCCCTCGCTGTACGCCATGACCACGTCCACCACCTCACCGGCGAACGCCTCCCCGGCCAGCCGCCGCCCGGCCATCACCAGCGGGTCGTCCAGGGCCTCCTGGGCGTCGAGGCGGGCCTGTTCACGCTCGCGCGCGGCCAGCTTGTTCGCCGCGGTGACCGCGTCGTCGATGCGCGGCTGCGGGGGCTCCCCGGCGACGATCCGGTCCCGGTGGCCGGTGAAGGACCAGCGGTCGCGGGTCCACCGGTCGGCCGCGTGGGCCCCCTCCGGCAGGGCGCGCAGCAGGTCGAGGCCGTGCCACACCGCGTCCCAGGTGGGCCGGGTGCGGCTGTCGACCAGGGCGCGGATCTCCCGCTCGGCGGCGGTCAGCGCGCCCAGCCGGTCGTCGGCCTCCAGACCGTCCTCGGCGGCGGCCAGCGCGAGCCGCGCCCGGTCGTACCGCTCGATGGCCGGGGCCAGCAGCTTGTTGTCGAACGCCGGATCGGTGGCGGGTCCGGCGGGCGGGCACAGCAACTGGCCGTCGGCGTCCCGCGCCAGCTCCGCCCGCCGCGCCGCCTCCTCGCCCGACTCCCCGTCCGGCGGGTCGATCCAGGCGAGCAGCGACCCGAGGTGCTGGTCCTCCACCCCGGACTGGCCGGTGGCCCAGTGCTTCGACAGCAGGTCGGTGAGCGCGAGCAGCAGCGAGGAGCCCGGCACCCGTGCCCGCTCCCCGAAGTGGGTGAGCCACCGCCCGAGCAACGGCACCCGCGGCGGTGCCGGATGGGGCGCCTCCGGGTCCTGCTCGGCGGTGCGCCGGAACCGCATGGAGCGCCCGAGGAGCCGTAGGAAGTCGATGCCCGTCCGGCTCGGCAGGATCAACTGCGGGGCGTCCGCGCACAGTTCGACCTCGACCTTGACGCGTTTGCCGGTCTCCGGGTCGGTCTCGCTCCGCTCGGCGGCCTCCACCACGTCGGCGTAGCCGTCCACGTACGGCAGGACGATGTCGGCGAGCTCGGCGAGGAACGCGAAGCGCAGGTCACGGTCGCGGGGCTGCGGCACCACCAGCAGGCGGGGCGCGTCCCGGTCGGTGCCGACGAGCGCGCCGAGCGGGGCGCCCGCCTCACCGGCGGTGATGAGCGGCACGAGCACGAGGGGGTGGGCGGAGAGGTGCCGGTGCAGGACGGTGGCGGCGGGCTGGGCGCGGCCCGTGCTGACGGCTTCGAGGCGGGCGAGGGTGGCGATCAGCGACACGGAACCCCCTCCGGCGCCGAGCCGGGAAGGGTGGCCGCCAGCGCCTCGGCCCGTAGCTCCGCCGCTCTGCGCAGCGCGGCCACGGCCGGGTCGTCCGGGTCGCCGGCGAGGCCGTGGGCCGCCGCCAGCACGTCGTCGACGGTGGTGAGGCCGCCGAGCTCCGCGCGTGCGGCCCGGCCCAGGGACGTCACCGCGCCCTCCGTGCGGGAGCGGGCCCGGCAGTGGAAGGCGAGTTCACAGGCGGCGAGGCACTCGGGGGCGTAGGCCGCGGGCAGCGCCTCGACGGCCGTCGTCAGCTGCTCCCGGGGCTGGTCCGGGGCGAAACAGGTGCCCTCGGGCAGCTCGTCCGCGATCTCCTCGATGCGGGTCAGCCGGGTCAACTGGCGCCGGGTGACCGCCCGCTGCTTGCGGATGTCCACCGCCGCGGCCGTCGGGAGGTTGGTGAAGTCCTTGGGGCAGACCAGCAGCACCCGGTGGCGGACCTCCGGCGCGGGGGCGCCCCCGCGGCTCCCGCCGCCGAGCCGGGCGGCGACCTCCTCCAGCGCCAGCACGTACACCGCGGACTGGCGGGCGGCGGCGCCCACCTTCGCCGGGTCCGCCGAACCGTCCAGCATCGGGAAGGACTTGATCTCGACGACCGACCAGGTGCCGTCCGGGTGGACCACCACCGCGTCCGGCTCCAGGAACGCGGGGGAGCCCGCGACGTCGAGTGCGAGCATGGGGTGGTCGAGCAGCGTCCAGCCGCCGGTGTCCGTGGCCTCGCGCAGCGCCAGTGCCGTACGGGCGGCGCGGCCCTCGGGGCCGACGGCGGCGAGGTCGGGGACCGAGGCCGAGGCCGGCGGCTCGGCGCCGGGATCCAGTCTCTCGTGCACCAGCCGCAGCAGCTCCGCGCCGCCGTCCGCCTTGACGCGGGCCTCGAAGGCGTTGCCCCGCATGAAGGCGAACTGGGACTGGCCGAAGGCGGAGGGCGAGCCGAGCGCGCCCGCCAGGACCGCCTTGTTCACCCCCGCGCCGTCCAGCAGCGCGCGGCGCTCGCAGCCCGGGTTGGCCGCGAGCGCGGCGAGGGCGCGGGCGTCCAGCGCCTTGGGTGGGACCTCGGGTCCGCGCAGCTCAGCGAGCCGCTGCCGCAGCGCTGTCCCCTGCTTCCGAGGGGGCGGCACCCGGCTCGGGTTCGGTGATCCGCTGCCGTGGAATTCGCTCACCCGGGGAAGTCTGGCACTCTCCACTGACAATGGGGGAGATCGAGGCCCGAGAGGCGGCCGTGACCGCGGTGGCGGTGGCGGGCTCCTGCGCGCGCGGTCGGTCGTCGCCGTCGAGCCGGCTCGCGGCCATCGCGCCGAGGCCGAGCGAGCCGCGCCACTGGTCCGCCAGCCGCAGCACCAGCGGCGTCAGCAGCAGGCCCACCCCCATCACGGCGGCGCCCGCCACCGCGTCGAGGAAGTAGTGGTTCGCGGTGCCCATCACGACGATCGTGGTGATCAGCGGGTAGGCGACGGCCGCGGTCCGCGCGAGCCGTGAGCCGCCCGCGAAGCGCCACAGGATCACCCCGCACCACAGGGCCCAGCCGACGTGCAGGCTCGGCATCGCCGCGTACTGGTTCGTCATGCCGCCCAGGCCCCGGGGCGCGCTGGCCTCGCCGCCCCACCAGCCCCACGAGCTGTACTGGGCCATGGTGTCGACGAAGCCGTGGGCGGGGTCGAGCAGCCGGGGCGGGCAGGTGGGCAGCAGGGTGAAGCCGATGAGGCCGATGAAGGTGGAGGTCAGCAGCCAGGTGCGGGCCGCGCGGTAGCGCACGGTGCGGGACCGGAAGAGCCAGACCAGGAGCACGGGGGTGACCAGGTAGTGCAGCGAGGCGTACCAGAAGTCGGCGGGTATCCCGATCCAGGGTTCACGGGTGAACAGACGGTTCAGCGGATGCTCGGCGTTGAGCCGGAACGCCTTCTCGATCCGCAGGATCGCCAGACCGTGCTCGACGGCGTGGGAGGTGTCGCCGCGGGCGAGCAGGCGGCCCGCCGAGTACGCCCCGTACACCAGGAGGATCAGCGGCAGCTCGGTCCACCAGCGGAGCCGCGTGCCCGGCGCCGCCTCGGTAACCGGTGCGCCGGTCTTTCTGGAAACCGGTGCCTCGGTCGCCTCGGTCTGCGGCATCCGAACGTCCTCCCCCGTCTGTGTGTGTCGCTGCGTCGATGTTCATCTGTGTGTGGTGCTGGTGTGGCTCTTGAGCAAGACGATGTCCAAGACGCTGGGATCGTCCGTCGGGTTGCCCCACGACAGCGTGAGCGATGATGGAGGCATCCGCCTCCGATTTCTCCCTTCTCGCGAGAAGGACCCCCGGAAAGGTCGCTCATGGCACCGCGCATCCTGCTGGCCCGGCACGGACAGACGGAATGGTCCCTGCTCGGAAAGCACACCGGCAGGACGGACATCCCGCTCCTCGAAGAGGGCCGGCGCGGCGCCAAGCTCCTCGGGGAGCGTCTGCACCGGGCGCCCCTGGACGGGCTGCCCGGTGTCGACGTCCGTACGAGTCCCCTCTCCCGCGCGCGTGAGACCTGCGATCTGGCCGGCTTCGGCGACCGGGCCACCGAGTGGGACACGCTGATGGAGGTGGACTACGGGGCGTACGAGGGACTGACCCCCGCCGAGATCCAGGCCTTCCGGCCGGGCTGGCTGATGTGGCGCGACGGCGTCCCCGACGGCGAGACCCTGGAGCAGCTCTCCGCGCGCGCGGACGAGGTGGTCGCATGGGCGCGGTCCGCCGAGCGCGACGTGCTCGTCTTCGCCCACGGACATGTGCTGCGCTCCATAGCCGCCCGCTGGCTGGGCCTGGACCTCGGCTTCGCCGCCCGCGTCCGCCTCAACCCGACGTCCCTGTCGGTCCTCGGCTGGGCCTACGGCGACCCGGCGATCGAGTCCTGGAACGACACGGGGCACCTGGCGGGCTGAGGCGCGTGCACTCGGGGCCCGCCGCCCCGGCCGGAACCGGCGGTCAGGCCGTCCGCGCGACCCCCGCGTGGCGTTCCAGGAACGCCGACACCCCCGACGCCCGCCGGTGCGGCAGCAGGACCCGTGCCGTGCCCGCCAGCATCTGCTGGACACGGGAGGACTGGACCTCGTCGAGGAGGTCGAGGACCCGCATGCCGGCGGCCGCGGCCTCGTCGGGACGCCCCCCGCGCGCGAGGTCGTCCGCGAGTTCGGCGGTGTAGAGCGCGATGTTCCGGGTGAAGTGCGGGTTCTGCAGACCGGCCGCCCGGCGCGCGTGCCGGGCCGCCCGGGGCCAGTCGCCCAGCGTCGACCAGCACTGCGCCTCCAGGCCCTCCAGCTCGGCCTCCCCGTAGAAGCTCATCCACTCCGGGTCGGCCTCGGCGGCGCCGCGCCCGAACAGGGCGTGGGCGCGGGCCAGCGCCTGCTCGCACCCGGTGCGGTCGGCGAGCCCCGCCCAGCCGCCCGCCTCCCGCAGCGCCAGCAGGGACATCAGCCGGGGCGAGCCCAGCGGCCGGGCGACCCGCTGCGCGGCCTGCGCCGCCCGGACCGCCTCACGCGGCCGGCCCGCGTCGCGCGCCAGGAACGCCGTGTTGCAGAACGCGTGCGCCTCGAGACCCGGGTCCCCGGACATCCGGGCCGTGGCGAGCGCCTCCGCGTAGTGCGAGCGGGCGTCGTCGAAGCGCCCCGAGTCATGGGCCAGCCAGCCCACGGAGATGGCCAGTTCGCCCGCCCCCGCGTACAGCCGGTCGGCGGTGCGCTGCCGGGTGGTGCCCGCGTCGAGCAGTGCGTACGCGGCCCGCAGCGGCGCCGAGGCCCTGCGGTACAGCCCGTCCGCCCCGTGCCGGTCGTCCAGCAGCCGGATCTTGCGCACGGCGGCTTCGAGGGCCCCCGCCTCCCCCGTGCCCGCCCGGTGCACGGGCCGGGGCGCGGCCGAGGCCGCGCCGCCGAGGGCGAAGGGGCCGAGGGAGGCGGCCGCCATCGCGGCGGTACCTCCGGTCATGAACGCGCGACGCTGCACGTCGCTCTCCTCGTCGTTCTGGTACGCCTGGTGCGTGCCCCGCCGGCCGCGCACATAGCCCGTGTCGCCCCGCGGGTCCTGCATGTCGTACATCTCTTGCGTGTCATACGGCTCGTACGCCCCTTCCGCCTCACCCTCCCTTCCGTATGAGGAGTGCGAGCGGCTCTTGTTGCGAGGGGAGGGCGCCTCGTCGGTGGGGCGCGCCCCCCGACCGCGTACCTCCGCGCGGGGCGCGAAACCCAGGTCCGTCAGCGTTCGGCCGGGAAACATGTGCAGGAACACCCGTTCGTACGCGTAGTTCGGGCAGCGGATCTCGCCCGCCTCGACCCGTCCGACGTACCGCGCGTCACAGCTCACCCGCTCGCCGATCTCACGCGCGGCCCGCCGCACCGCGGCGGCGAACTCGCCCGGCGAGCGCTGCCCGCGCAGCTGCCTGAAGGCGGAATTCGGCCGTTGTGGACGGGGGGACTGGGACGAGGTCACCGATGACGACGTCATGGCCGGGCCCTCTCTCGCGAACCGTCGAACCATGCCGGATTCAGTAGGACTTGTATGCGTGGTGCACGGTTGGTTCCGCTGTGTCCGGCGGGGCAAGAACGTACCCGCCCCATCGGGGCCCCCACGCGAGGTTTGGCTACAAACCGGATATCTCATCCAGGATCTGCCATGAACTGCCATCCTTTGCGGCGCAGTTTCGCCGTAGCCGTTGACAGGGAGGCGCGTTGGGCAGGGCGCTGGTAGGCGTGGGAGGCCCGGATGAAGAACCTCGAACCCCGTTCCGATTGCGACCTGGTGACCGTGCCCACGCGGCAGGGGCTGGAGGCCGTCGACATCCTGCGGCGGGGCGCCCTCGACGCGGTGGGGCCCGTCATGACGGTCGGACCCGTACTGCACGACGACACGTGCGACACGCTCGGATTCCTGGTGCCGCCCGGTACGGCCGACGCGTGGGACGTGCCCGGGAGCACCTGCACACAGAGCGACGGGCGGGGGGCCGTCCTGGCTCCTCCGGAGGGCGCGGGCTGGCTGCTGCCGCCGGGGGAGGCGGACCTCGCGACCGATCCGACGGTGCTGCGCGCCGCGCTGGGGGAGGCGGCGCGGCTGATCGAGGCCGCGGACAACTGCCTTTGATTTCAGCGCCGGTCGCCGTGGGGGTTCTGTTCGTCGCCGGGTGCGGGTTCGTCGTGGTTGAACGCGCAGTTCCCCGCACCCCTGGAACGGGCCTGCGGCCCGAAGGGTGCGCTCCCCATGCGGCGCGGCTGTCCGCGTCCAGGCCGATAATGGGTGAATGGGCAGGTCGAAGAAAGGGCAGGGGCGGCGTGGGCGGGATGCCGACGTCGTGGTCGAGGAGGTCGACGGGGGGCTCGCGGAGCTGGTGCCGGACCGGGAGCGGGCCCGGGCCTGGACCCTGCTGGTCGACGGGGCGCCCCAGTCGCACGTGGATCTCGACGACCCGGCGTATCTGTCCTTCGAGTACCAACGCAGGCTCGGGCATGTGATCGATCTGGTCGCCCCGGCCGGACGGCCCGTGCACGCCGTGCACCTCGGCGGCGGCGCCTTCACCCTCGCCCGGTACGTCGCCGCCACCCGCCCCCGCTCCACCCAGCAGGTCGTCGAGCGTGACGCGGCCCTCGTCCAACTCGTCCGGCGGGAGCTGCCGTTGGACCCGGGCGCGCGCATACGGGTGCGGTCGACGGACGCGCGCGAGGGGCTCGCGAAAGTGCCCGACGGGTGGGCGGACCTGGTGATCGCCGACGTGTTCAGCGCGGCGCGCACCCCGGCGCACCTGACGTCGACGGAGTTCCTCACGGACGTACGCCGGGTCGTGAAGCCCGGCGGTTGCTACGCCGCCAACCTCGCCGACGGTCCGCCGCTGGCCCATCTGCGCGCCCAGATCGCCACCGCGGCCGTCGTCTTCCCCGAACTGGCGCTGGTCGCCGACCCGACCGTGCTGCGGGGCAGACGATTCGGCAACGCGGTGCTCGTCGCCTCCGACCGACCCCTCCCGATCGCCGAGCTGACCCGTCGCGCCGCCTCCGACCCGCACCCCGGCCGCGTCGAACACGGCCGCGCGCTCACCGACTTCACGGGCGGAGCGGTGCCGGTGACGGACGCGGCGGCGACCGCCTCACCGGCACCGCCGTCGTCGGTGTTCCGCTGAGCCCACCGCTCTGTCCCGACCACCGCGCTGTCCCGCCGAGCCCACCGCTCGACCTCAGAAGTTCTGGACGTCCACCCTGGGCGCACTGTCGTGCCAGGTGCAGAAGACCGACACCCGGTCCGCACCGGCGGCGAAGTCGACCCGGATCCAGGTCTCGGTCTTCCACACCTGCATCGACCAACCTGGGCCGGGCGTCGCCGACACGAGGGTCGCGTCACTCTCGCCGAGCGAGAGGACAACCCGGCCGCCCTCGGTGTCGTAGGCCTTGACCTCACCCTGGTCGGCCGGGGCGCCCGTTCCCGGACGGGGGCCGGGCGTCGCGGACTGCGACGGTGCGGACGGGGTCGGGGACGGCTTCTTGCCGTCGCCGTCCCTGCCGTCGTCCTCGCCGCCGCCCTTCCGCTCACCCGCGCTCCGCGACGGTTCCGGGAGCGGGGTGGGCGTGTCCGGTGCGGGCGCGCCCTCGGCCCGGGCGTCGGCGGCCGTGATGGGCAGCGCGCGGGGCGGGTCGTAGGCGGTGCCGGCCAGCACCGTGTGGACGCCCCACCACGTCACCGTGACCGCCGCGCCCGTGGCGAGCAGCCAGGCCAGTACGTGTAGGAGACCTCTGCGCATCGCGGCCATACTGCCCCACCGGCCCCGGTGGTGTCGTGGGCGGACGAGTTGTCCACAGGTTCCGACCGGCCTCTGCCGTTTGGCGTACGGTGCGGCGCATGGCAAGTGTGCTCGTGGTCGAGGACGACCAGTTCGTACGCTCGGCGCTGATCAGGCATCTGACCGACGCCGCCCACACCGTGCGCAGCGTCGGTACGGCGCTGGAGGCGCTGCGCGAGGTCGCGCACGTCCGCTTCGACGTGGTCATCCTCGACCTCGGCTTGCCCGACCTCGACGGCTCGGAGGCGCTGAAGATGCTGCGCGGCATCACGGACGTCCCGGTGATCATCGCGACCGCGCGGGACGACGAGTCGGAGATCGTCCGCCTGCTGAACGCGGGCGCGGACGACTACCTGACCAAGCCGTTCTCGGTCGAGCACCTGTCCGCCCGGATGGCGGCCGTGCTGCGCCGCTCCCGCGCGTCGGGCGCCGAGGCGCCACCGTCCACGGTGATCCGGGTCGGCGGCCTCGCGATCGACCCGCTGCGGCGTCAGGCCGAGCTGGACGGCGTACGACTCGACCTCACCCGGCGCGAGTTCGACCTGCTCGCCTTCCTCGCGGGCCGGCCCGGTGTCGTCGTCGCGCGCAGGGAGCTGCTGGCGGAGGTGTGGCAGCAGTCGTACGGCGACGACCAGACCATCGACGTCCATCTGTCCTGGCTGCGCAGGAAGTTGGGGGAGACGGCGGCGCAGCCCCGCTATCTGCACACGCTGCGGGGCGTCGGGGTGAAGCTGGAGCCGCCGGGGGCGGGGGCGCGGCCATGAGGCGGGCATCGCGCCGGGCGTGCGGGACGGTGCTGCCATGAGGTGGGCGCTGGTCAAGGTGTGTCTGGCGGTGACGGCGATGGTCGTGGTGGCCTTCGCGGTGCCGCTCGGGCTGGTGGTCAGGGAGATGGCGCGGGACCGGGCGTTCTCGGGTGCCGAGCGGGAGGCGGCCGCGATCGCCCCGGCGCTCTCCATCACCACCGACCGGGAGCAGCTGGAGCGGGTCGTCGCCGCGGCCGGGTCGGACGACGGGATGGCGGTGCACCTGCCGGCGGACGGCGCCGGGTCCGCCGGGCTCGACCTGGGCCGGCAGCGCGCCTCGGACGAGGACATCGCCACCGTGCGGAGGCTGGGCCGGGCCTCCACCACCGAGGTGCCCGGCGGGTCCACGCTGCTCCAGCCGACCGCGCTCAGCTCCGGCGAGATAGCGGTCGTCGAGGTGTTCGTGCCCGAGTCGGCGGTGAGCAACGGGGTCGCCACGGCGTGGGCGGTGCTCGCCGCGGTGGGCGCGCTGCTGATCGTCGGCTCGGTCGCGGTGGCCGACCGGCTGGGGGTGCGGATGGTCCGGCCCGCGCGGCGGCTGGTCGAGAGCGCGCGTGAACTGGGGGAGGGGCAGCTGGGCGTGCGGGTGCCCGAGCGGGGGCCGAAGGAGCTGCGGCTGGCGGCGGTGGCGTTCAACGCGATGGCGGACCAGGTGGTGCAGTTGCTGGCGAACGAGCGCGAGCTGGCGGCGGACCTGTCGCACCGGTTGCGCACCCCGCTGACCGTGCTGCGGCTGAACGCGGCCTCCCTCGGCGACGGGCCGGCCGCCGAGCAGACGCGGGCGGCGGTGGAGCAGCTGGAGCGAGAGGTCGACACGATCATCCGTACGGCACGGGAGGCCAAGCCGCGGACGGCGGTGGCCGGGCCGGGCGCCGGGTGCGACGCGGCCGAGGTGGTCCGGGAGCGGATGGCGTTCTGGTCGGCGCTCGCGGAGGACGAGGGCCGCAAGTGGCGGGTGGCCGGGGTCGAGCGCCCGGTCCGCGCACCCGTGGCCCGGGCCGACCTGGCTGCCGCGCTGGACGCCCTCCTCGGCAATGTCTTCCGGCACACGGCGGAGGGCACGGCGTTCGCGCTGGACGTTCACAACGGCGAGGACGCGGTGATCGTTCTCGTCTCCGACGCCGGTCCCGGCATCGCCGATCCCGAGGCCGCGATGGCCCGGGGCCGGGGCTCCGGCAGCGACGGCTCGACCGGTCTGGGCCTCGACATAGTGCGCCGCCTCGCCGAGTCGACCGGCGGTGATGTGCGCATCGGGTCGTCGGTGCTGGGCGGGACCGAGGTGCGGATATGGATCCAGCTGAACGGCGGCGGCGCGACGGACGGCAGGGCCGCGGGGCGGAAGGGACACCGGGGCGCCTCCCTACGCCGTCGCAAACAGAGCAAGGCCTTCTCGGGCCTCGGCCCGTCACGTGTCTCGTCGTGATCGGGCTTGTGTGTTCACTGTGTCCTCGTATGGGGGTGCATGTCCGCGAGTGACGTGGCTCACGTGTGTGTCGGTCACGTTTCGACAACCAGGGATTACGTTTCAACAAAGGGGGACAAGAAGTCTTGACTCATGACATGACATAGAGCTGTTATGGCGGCCACCGTGTTCGGTCGAGTTGGTTTCTGATTGTTTTCGATCAGTAGTCGGCGAGGGCCATTGCGACCGAACCACCTGTCCCCAGGGAGCCGTACATGCATCTCACACCTTCCGGTCTCGCCGTCCCCGGCACGAGCCGTCGCACCCTGCTGCGGGGCATAGGCGGGGCGGCCGCGCTCGGCGCTGGAGTTCCCCTGCTCAGCGCCTGTGGCGGCAGCGGCGGTGGCGCCACGGACTCGAAGACCGTCAGCGTCGGCTCCAACGCGTCGGACGCGGTGCCGAAGCAGGCGTTCGCCGAGATCTACGCGGCCTTCAAGAAGCAGTCCGGGATCGCGGTCGACGTGAACACCAAGGACCACAACACGTTCCAGGAGCAGATCAACTCCTACCTCCAGGGCACCCCGGACGACGTGTTCCACTGGTTCGCCGGCTACCGGATGCAGTTCTTCGCGGCCAAGGGCCTCGCCACCTCGATCGACGACGTGTGGGACAAGATCGGGGGCAACTTCCCCGAGGCGATGAAGAAGCTCAGCCAGGGCGAGGACGGCAAGTCCTACTTCGTGCCGCTGTACACCTACCCCTGGGCGCTCTTCTACCGCAAGAGCGTCTTCCAGGAGAAGGGCTACGAGGTTCCCACCACGTGGGACCAGCTGATCGCCCTGTGCAAGCAGATG
>NZ_JABXWI010000015.1 GCF_014930365.1 Streptomyces caniscabiei
CCCCACACGCACCGCAACGACGCGCACAGAAAAGCCGATCACGGCCACCGTCAACCATCAGCTGGGATCGAACTGTCAAGCATCAACCGGGATCGGACAAGCCCCAGCAGGCCGACTGAGTTACAACTTTCTCTACTGGTTCAAGGCGGCTCGCTCCGCTCACCGCGCGCGGCACGGGCGCCGGCCGGGCCTGCGCTCCTGTCTCCGCCCCGCTCCAGCCCGGCCGGCGCCCGTGCCGCACGGACAGCGACCAGTCGTGTGCGGTCAGAGAAGATGTACTTCGTGGCGGGTCGGCCCACTCTGCGACTTTAGCCAGCGATGGACGGGCTCCGCAGTCCCGTACGTCCACCCGCCGGGAGTGCAATAGTGAGTAGTCCATCTTGATGACAAGTACCCACACGGACGAAACCGTTGTGGGAGCATCTGGGCCACCAGCATCAAGGCAGCATCCAGACGGCAAGGGAATCATGCATGGCCGATACCGAAGAGAACACCCTCAGTAAAATCATCGAAGATGAAAATGGCCAGGAGGCGCAAAACGAAGGCGACCGAAATGCGATTAGAGAACGTTGGGAAAGGGGACAGCGTGAGCTAATGACGTACGCATTCGACTTCAATGCGCACACGCTGACATCTCTGGTTAGGGACGGGCAGCTAGATATTTCGCCCGGATATCAGCGCAGGCCGCGGTGGGACATCTACCGCCAGTCGAGGCTTATTGAATCATTCTTGCTCAATATCCCAGTCCCAGCCATTTATTTGAACGAAGACGAGGCTGGGATGTACTCGGTAATCGACGGCATGCACCGAATTGCTGCCATTGTCGATTTCTTTGGAGATCGATATGCACTTTCCGGACTCGAAGTTTTCTATGAAGCAAACGGAAAAAAGTTCAGCGACCTCGACCCGGGAATGCAGCGAACTTTGGCCGCGAGAGCGACTATGCGGGCTACCGTAATTAGTCACCTATCGGATCCCGTAATGAAGTATGATCTATTTCAGCGCTTGAACATGGGCGGCGTTCCACTTAACGCCCAAGAAGTCCGGAACAGCACATTCTCTGGCCCATACAACGATCTTCTTGTCGAGCTGTCCGAGTCCGATGATTTCCGCACTGCGCTCAATTTCACTACGAATTCTTACTCTGCCGTTTGGCGGGCAATGAAGGATGTTGAGCTAGTCCTTCGGTACTTTACCTTGCGCGACTCATGGACGAGCTTCAGGGGCTCCATGACTTACGCCCTGAATGCTCACATGTCTAAGAATGCGTACGCCAGCCTGGGCGAACTGCAGGAGCTGAGAGAGGACTTTCTTTCTACGCTAAAAAAGGCCGCAGCAGCATTCGGCCCGCATCTATTTCGCAGGATCACTAACTCAGGACGCCCATCACCTAGAATCTCAGTCCCCATTTATGATGCCCAAATGCTGTCGGTTCGCGGCTTCTCGATTGCCCAACTCGAAAGAAATACCGAAGCCATCCAGCAGGGAATGAAGGAACTGCTTCAAAATGCATACTTCAACGAATCAACCAGGATCCACACGAGCTCACCGCACAGTATTCACTATCGCATTGAATCCCTAATTGGCATGCTCCACAACGCCGTGGAGTAGACGTGCCTCGACAGACATTCATGAAGCAACTTTCCGACGTAGATGAGCTCCTAAACCTTGCGGATTCACTAGCCGTAAAACACGCATCCCTCACCTATTATCCTCATCGAATCAGCGTAAACCCCCTCCTTTCCGGGGCCGTGGTGTTGCTGTGTGCTCGATTTGAGGAATTCATTAAGAGTGCAATCACTTATGCACTGGAACAGCACTCCCATGCGGTTCCATCATTACAGCTGCCAGACCTCCCGGAAGAGCTTCAAGTTCATATAGTTCATCAGAGCATGAACGCTGCTCTGCAAAGAACGCGGTTTGGTGTCGCGCGCACACCGAACGACCGGCTCAGCGGGGGCCTTGCCATGGCAAGGCGTTTCTTGGCCGGTGACATCTGGGCAGACCATGCTATTGACACTGGCGGGAATCCAGGGCCCGAGACAGTAAAGAACCTAATGAAACTTGTCGGCATTCGCGACCCGTGGGGCGTACTGCAGGGCAAATGCAGGTCTGGCTACAAGCAACCGTCCATTCCTGGCATGACTATAATGCAAGTTGGCGATCCGAAGGATCGCCTTGAAAACATTATGGCTATCAGGAACGAGGTCGCTCACAGCGGCGCGCACATCTCCGCTTCGTCTGCGGAAATCAGATATGATGTTGACTTTGTAGGTCAACTCTCTGGATGGATTTACGATGTCCTTCAGAAGCACGTTGAGGATTTCGCGAGAACCAAAGGTAGGACGCCGGCCGTTTGGCAGCCACGCTAGCTGGGGCACTTGCACTCAACTTGTTGTCAGATGGCGATGTCGTTGTCCACCTACTGACTTTCAAAGCGTGGTGTCGTGAGGATCTGACTGCTCGTGATCCGAGCGGTACGCCGTCTTCATAGGGTACGCGCAGGGTGGCGGGCTGATCTCCGAACGTCGGGCGTTTCGTGAGCGATTGCTGCTGGCCGGGACCTTGCTGTGCGCCGTCCAAGAGAACTGCCATAGGGCATAGTTGAGGACGCGTGCGGCGCTGATCGTATCCGTGTCGGTCAACAGTGGGAGGTTTTCAGTAGGTGACCGCGCCGGTCTTCGGCAGCCGCTGCCTCCTCAAGGACCGCTGACGTGGGTTCCAACGGTGAGGGGGTAGTCGGTAAGCTCCCGACCGGCGGCAAGGCGGAGGCTGACCATGCAGACCTCCTTCACGGCCCGGGCGTAGTTCGTATACGCCGACAGACGACGCTCATCCCACCTGACCGCTCGCTGACGACGCCAACGAGAACGCCCTCGGTGACTGCAGTGAATAGGTAAGAAGTGGCAGCGCCTATCGCCACTCCAAGCAGCGTGGGCACTTGGTCAGCCAACGCCACTTTGAGGGGGGGGGATGCCCCCGAGTCGCCTTCGCGGGCCGACCGTCGCGGCTTGCCCTGGTCGACGGCACCAATAGCGTGGCTGAATGCCGGTGGGGGTGCAGCGAGGCACACGCGCGCCTGGGCGGTCGGCTGACGCGCCGTCGTGGCGGGCTTTCGTCGGCTGAGGCTGAGGCGCGCTGCGACGAAGACGCCGGCCGTCAGCCGAACGAGCCCCCGCACCGGGCGAAGCTGGGCCGTCCAAGGCCGCTCGAAAGTAGCCAATGACGACCAACGACGACCACCAGGCGCACGAACCCATAGCCCCTGACCAGCAAAAACCCAGCTCACCAAGATCCCCGGCAAACCCAGGGCAAGAAGAAGTAGTGCACCGAGCGGTTAGCGTCTGTCGTTTGGATCAGGCCGTGGGACGGCGGCGAGCGCGGAGCCAGTGGGCGGCCTTTACGGCGTAGACGGCAGTCATGAGCGCGAAGCCAGTGAGGGTGAGCCAGAACCAAGATTCTTCCACTGCGAGACTCAGCAGCAGGCCGCCGAGGAGCAGTATGGAGCTGACGACGTCCAGCAGGTCAAGGCGAGCCTCGAAGCGCACTGACGAGTCGGGTCCGCGCAGTCGGCGGATGACGGGAACGAGGCCGAGGGCCTGCAAGACGGCCAGACCAAGAGCGAGCCAGACGAACCAGCCGGGTATGTCCACGGCGCGCACTGTATCGCGCCCTCCGGAACCCTGGAGTGTCTAACCGCGTGACAACGCCGACGAACAACGGCGGACAAGCGTGGACGTCGGCGGACCATCAGCGCAGGTGAGGGGTGCACCAGCCCAAGGCCGAGCGCCCACCCAAGTTGCTTCGGGACGAAGAGGTCGCGGGTCAAATCCCGCCACCCCGACAGTGAAACACCAGGGCAGGAGGCTGGTTCGCATAGCGGTCAGACCTCTGAGTGGTTTCCAGGCCCGTTGGAAGAAATCTGGGCAACTCGGGTCACGGAACGCCCGCAGGCGGTCAGTTGCCGATCAGTTTGTGCAGGCCGAGAGTGCTGGTGCCGAAGCCTGTCAGGCCAGCGAGCAAGGCGGCTGCAACCTGGCCCGCGCTGAAGTAAGTCAGAACGCCGACGACGGCACCGACGAATGCGGCAGCGAGGAACACCACGACAGCGCGCTGACTCAGTAGCGGCTCGACCTCCGGACTCGACGAGTCCGGCGCGGTCGGGGGAGTCGACGGGTGCGGAGTTGTCATTCCGACCCCTTCTCCAGTGTCGACAAGCCGAGTTCGCGCAGCGCGCGGCTCAGGCAGCGCCGCGCGGCTTCGGGAGCACCGCGGCGCTGGTACTCCCGGGCCGCGTCGTGCAGCTGCTGCGCGACCCAGCGGTCACCGTCGGGCTGGGTCTCCAGCAGATGCCGCGCCGTCGCCATCGGACCGTGCCCCGCATCCACCAAGTCCCAGGCGGCTTTGTCATGCATCGCATGACGCACGCTGCACGGAATGGTCTGGTAGACCGTCGTGGCGATGAGCGGGTGCCCAAACTTCGGCATCGGGCCGTCGGTGAAAATCCGCTCGGACCGCAGCAGGTCCGCCGCCTTCACGGCCTCGGCCGTGCCGAGCGCCGCCAGGGACGCCGCCAGGGCCGGCGTCGCCTCGGAACCGAGGACGGCCACAGCCCAGGCCAGCCTCACTGCGGGGCTGCCCAGCTGATCCACCTGGTTCGCCAGGCCCCAAACAGGTGGGGCATCCATATCGGCTGGCTCGCGCCGCAGCGAGCCGAAGCGGTCGGTACGCACCGTGTACGCGTACCGCGGCATTGCAAGGAGCTGCATGACGATCCACGACCACTGGGACCAGCGGCCAGGCAGGTCCGTCAGGTAGCCGCGCTGCTCCTCCAGCCACTCGGTCTGCTCGTCTCCGGGTAGAAGCCAGGCCAAGAGCCGAAGCGCGGTGATACAAGTGCAACCGACTTCTGTGTCTTCGGCCGGTTGAACGGGCTTGCGTAGCCGCCTCCACAGGGGCTCCCGACCAAGCCGAAACCATGGGGAATGCTCCGGCTCTTCCTTGCCGGTCCCGTAGTCGTTCACCCGGCTCCTCCCACGAGGCCGGGTCGGGCGACGCCGGGACGGCCACTGGCCGGCGCGGCGGCGGTGGCTGCGGCGAGGGCGCGCGGGGCGCGTTCGGCACCCTTGGGGGTAATGCGGTAGTAGCGGCGGCGGGGGCGGCCTTCGGTCTCAGCGGCCTGGTCCTGCTCCCAGTACCGCTCGACCCAGCCAGCCTGCCGGAGGCGTTCAAGGAGTGGGAAGAGGGTGCCGTTTGGCAGCCTGGTCATCTCCGACAGCTTCAGTCCGTACAGTCCCTCATTCAGCACCACCGAGCGGCGTTCGCCGTCCGCCCCCTGTCCAAGGAGCGCACGCAGCACCGTTTGAGTGTGCGGAGTCATCCTCACCTCTGACATGTCGTCAATCTACCTAGGTAGGCAGCCTGCGTCTACCTAGGTAGACGAGCTGGGAGCCGTACGACCTTACCGCCGGTACTCAGCTCGGCCGTTCGCCCAGGTCAGCACCCGAACCCGCCTCGAATGCTCGCAGCTTCCCAAGCCGAGGTACCAGCCAAGTCACCGGCGGCAACTGACCTCAAGTCCTGCCACCGGACGTACGAGTGTCTACGATCGCGCGGTGAGCTACGACATCTACTTCTTGAGCCGACGCGAAGGGCAGTCCTGGGATGACGCCCTGGAGGCCATGGAGGACGCAGCTGGGGAGAGCGAGCCGATCCCTGGCCGCCTCCTTGAAGCTTGGGACCGAATCGTGCCGCAGGCTCGGACCCTGCTGGGCGAAGTAGAGATCACGGAATATGGGCAGGAGTCGCGGGACCTGAGTCACTCGGGCACCGGCATCGACCTGTCCGTCTTCGGCGACGAGGTGAGCATCACTGTGCCCTACTGGCATGCGGGGGACGACGCTGCGGTCGTACTCGACAAGGTTTTCGCCCTTGCGGCCATCGTCGAGAAGGAGACTGGGCTGACTGCCTACGATCCCCAGGTGGAGCGTCCACTTCGAGAGACACCGTTGCAGGGCGCTACCGGGCTGATGTCGCGCATCACCGAGGATTTACGCAGCCGCTACGGCGGTTGATCACCAGGCAAGGCGGCGCCGGGCCAGGTTCGAGCCATCTACGCGTCGCGTGCCACAGTCGTGCCAGATACAGGGGTCAGCTGCGGTCAACAGGGGTGACCGGCAGGCACCATCGTGCCGACTGGCTTGGTCGGGGTATCCGCAGGTCACCTACCTTTCCACCCAGCCTCTCTCCTAAAGCGGGTGTCGCAGGTTCGAATCCTGCCGGGGGCACAATGCGTTACCGCTCTGACCTGTGGTTTCTTCCCCAGGGAGGCGCTCTATTCGGCCTCGGACTCCTCGTCCGGGGCCGTTTGCGTGAGCGGACGGGGAGTTGACCTCCCGAGCGTCTCCCAACGGATCAACACCGTTCGGCACGGATTCCGTGTCGGGCTCCTCCGCGTCGGCGGGCTCGAGTTCCGCTTCAAAAGCGGTGTTCTGCCTCGTTGATCGCCAGGTCCGCGGAAGTAGGGCCTCTTGCGCAGCCCGCAGGCGGGACACGCTCACCACCTCGAGGCGGGCCCCCGGTGAGAACGACGCACAGGTCATCGTCAGTCACCATCGCCGACCACCGTCTCGTGCGGCACGCTCCCTCAGGGGACGCCGGACGGCGAGGATGGCGAGTCATGACGATCGTGTTCCGGGTGCCCGCCGGTGGTGCGGAGCGGGTGGGGTTCGCCTACTCGCCGGCGATGGA
Source organism: Streptomyces caniscabiei (assembly GCF_014930365.1). Taxonomy (GTDB): domain Bacteria; phylum Actinomycetota; class Actinomycetes; order Streptomycetales; family Streptomycetaceae; genus Streptomyces; species Streptomyces caniscabiei. The sequence goes on from NZ_JABXWI010000015.1 coordinate 6,751, forward strand.
AGCCGTACTGAGCCTTCATGTGCTGGTGGAGCCCAAGCACCACCCCGTCCAGCACGGCTGGGTACGCGCGATGCGCAAGCTGTCGCCGGCGCTGAAGCGGGAGATCGAGGCGTTCTCCTACGCGGTGCGCTCGTACTTTCCCGAGTTCCTCTTCCGCGGCCGACCGGAGGGCTCGCGGACTTCGGCAGCGAGCTGGCCGGCCTGCGCACGGCGGACCCGGAGCTGGTCCGCATGGAGTTCGCCATCCCGCTGCTTTCGCCGTGGCCGGGCGGCGGCGAGGGCAGGGACCCCCACGCGCTGCGGGAACCGGACGCACGCGGCCTGCTGCGCGAGCGCGCCGCGCGCGAGAGCGACGAAGCGATGGCCGCGATGCTCCTGGACGACCCCCGCGCACTCCTCGAAAGGTTCCTGAGCATGCTGGAACGCTACTGGCGGGAGGCGTTCGAGGAGGAATGGGCCCGGATCGAACCGGAACTGGCCGCCGGGGTGAGCGAGGCCGGGCACCAGATCGAACAGCGCGGCCTGTACGGCATGCTCCGCGGCCTGTGGCCGGAGGTGCGCAGCGACCGGCAGGCCGAACGCTTCTGGCTGGAGCGTCCCCACGACCACGAGGTCGCCATCGGCCCGGACGACACCCTGCTGCTCGCCCCCAGCGCCTATGTGTGGCCGCACGTCCGGGTCAACTGCGACGGCCCCTGGCCACTCGGCCTCGTCTTTCCCGTCTCTTCGATCGCCCGGGAGGCCCGCCCCAGAATTCCCCCCGCACAGCTCGTCGGCACGCTTCGCGCGCTCGCCGACGACACCCGCCTGCGTGCCCTCCGGCTGATCGCCGAACGCCCGCGCAGCACCCAGGAGTTGGCTCCACTCGTCGGCGTCAGCGAGGCCGCCCTGTCCAAGCACCTGCGCGTCCTGGCGGACGCGGGCCTGCTCGAACGCCGCCGTGAGGGCTACTACGTCCTCTACCGGCTCCTGCCCGGGCAGGTGGCGGGTCTCGCTCCCAGCCTGGAGAGCTTTCTGCATACCGCCGACCCCATTGATTAGCCATCTGCCTAATAAGTGGATCAGGTGCCCGAGGAGATCCGACAGTGGCGGCATGTCACTGCTCAGGGACCGCGATTTCCTGCTTCTCTTCGTCGGCCAGGCCGTCTCACGCTTCGGCGACGGCCTGTACACCGCCGCGACCGCCTGGCTGGCCTGGACGCTGACGAAGGACCCGACGGCCGTCGCCGTGGTCAGCGTGGCCGCGTTCGCGCCCGCGTTCCTGGCCACGTTCGTGTCCGCCTCGTACGCCGACCGTTACGACCGCCGCAAGCTGATGATCGCCACCGATCTGGCCCGGGTCGCCGTGGTGGCGGTGGCCGCGGTGCTGCTGTCCCTCGGCCTGCTGAACCTGCCCCTGCTCGTGGTGACAACGGCGCTACTGGCCCTGATCGGCGCCCCGTTCGCCCCGGCCCGCAACGCCATCGTCACGCAGATCGTCCCGGCCGACCGTCTGCAACAGGCCAACGGGCTGCTGCAAGTCGCCTTCCGGGCCGCCTTCTTCGTCGGCCCGCTCATGCTCGCGCCGCTGCTGGCCCACGGCTCCATGCGGGCGGCGCTGGTGGTCAACGGACTGACCTTCCTCGGTTCGGCGGGCGCCGTGGCCGCCATCCGCGTCACCCGCCCCGTCCTCGCCGCAGGCCAGGCGGGCCTATGGGCCGACCTCGCCGCCGGGCTCAAGGCCGTGCGGGCCGCTTCCGACGTGCTGGTGGTCATCGTGACCTTCGTGCTCGCCCTCGCCCTGACCAGTGGTTTCCTGACGGTGGGGCTGGTCGCCGTCGTGGGGCAGGGCGGCCGCTACGGGCTGTTGCTGGGCGTCGCCGGGGTCGCGGAAGTGGCGGGGGCGCTCCTGTTGGCCGGTCTGCGGATGCGCAGGCTCGCCCTGGCGGCGGTGCTGGCCTGGGCCCTGCTCGGCATCTTCCGTGCGCCGCTCGGGATCGTCACCTCCACTGCCGGGGCCACAGTGCTCCTGATCGCCACCGGGCTGGCCTCGGCCCTCACGGACATCCCGCTGATCGCGCTGGTGCAGCAGCGCATACCGAGTCACCATCTGGCGAAGGCGTTGGGTCTGTGGGAGGCCGGAGTGGCAGGAGCCCTGGCCGTTTCCCCCTTCGTGGCCTCGACCACCATCGCACTCACCGGAGTCCAGGACGCCTTCCTCCTCTCGGGCGCGGCCCTCGTCGTTCTGGCCATGAGTGCCGCGCTCACCCTGGCCCGCATGGACAGAGCACAGCGGCCCGGGCAGTCGCGCATCGGCGTTCCGGCTGGTTCCGAGGCCGAACAACCGGTGGTCGTGCCGGAGTCCGCCCGGTGACTGACCCCCTGCTGTCGTCCAGCCGGCCCCGATTCCGGACGGCCCGCCGTGAGTGAGGCTCGCCGCACCAGTCGTGAGCCGTTCGCGCTGAACCAGACGTCCGCGCCGCCGCCCTTTCGGCCAGACACGCCTCCTGGGAGCCCGCCTGACCTTCCGCGATCGTCCGGGCGGCGAGACGGAAGCCGTGCTCGGACTACCGACCGGCCTCCAGGGTGAAACCGCCGGCCCTTTCCGCGACGTCGAACTCCCGGTCTGGCCGCAGCGACTGTGCAGCGGGTCCTATCGTTCTCGCACCGTGCCGGACTCCCAGGCCCAGGCGGCGATCTCGACCCGGTTGCGGGCGTCGATCTTCTGCTGGATGTTGGCCAGGTGGGTCTTGACCGTGGACAGTGACACCACGAGTTGCTCGCAGATCTCCTGGTTGGTGCGACCCACCGCGACGAGTCGGGCCACGTCGAGTTCGCGGTCGGTGAGCGGGCTGCCGGCGTCCGGGGCGGGCCGTGTGGCGGACAGTTCCCTCAGCAGCCGGACGGTGACGGCGGGGGAGACCAGGGCGTCGCCGCGTGCGGCGGCCCGGACCGCCTCGATCAGCAGGCTGGGCGGGGCGTCCTTGAGCAGGAAGCCGCACGCCCCGTTGCGCAGCGCCGTGTGGACGTAGTCGTCCTGGTCGAACGTGGTGATCACGACGACCCGCATCGGGTTGTGGACGCCGGGTCCGGCCAGCGCGCGGGTGACGTCCAGGCCGTCCAGTTTCGGCATCCGGATGTCGACCAGGCACACGTCGGGTCGCAGCCGGCGGGCGAGTTCCACGCAGGCGGCGCCGTCGGCGGCCTCGCCGACCACCTCGATGCCGGGCTGGGCGCCGAGGATCAGCCGGAAGCCCATGCGGACCAGTTCCTGGTCGTCCGCGATCAGTACGCGGATCACCGTGTCGTTCACGCCGGTGATCCTGCCACGGCGGCCAGCATCGGGAAGTCGGCGGTCACCCGCCAGCCGCCGTCGTCGGTGGGGGCGGCGGTCAGCGCGCCCTCCACCGCTTCCACGCGTTCGCGCAGGCCGATCAGGCCGAAGCCGCCACGTCCGCCGACCGGGCCGGGGTGGCGTGTGGCCGGTGCCGTGTTGTGCACCTCGACCCGCAGCCGGGGCCCGTCCATGTCGACCCGTACGGCCACCACGGCGCCGTGCGCGTGGCGGCGCACGTTGGTCAGGGCCTCCTGCACGATTCGGTGCACGGAGGTCTCCACCTCGGGGGCGAGACGCGCCCCGCGGGCCGCCGCGGCGACGTGCAGCCGGACGTCGGCTTCGTCTTCGGAGAACGCCGAGACCAGACGGGCGAGTTCCGCCCACACCTCGCCGGGCCGCACGCCCTCGTGGTCGTCCTCGCGCAGGACCCGCACCAGGCGGCGCATCGAGTCCAGCGTCTCCGATCCGGACCGGGTGATGTTCTCCAGCAGCGGTCCGACCTGTTCCGGTGCGGTGTGCTGGAGTGCCAGCGCGGCGTTGGCCTGGACGATGATGCCGGTGACGTGGTGGGCGACGAAGTCGTGCAGGTCGTGGGCGAGTTCCAGGCGCTGGCGCTGGCGTACGGCGGCGATGTCGCGGGCCCGTTGCTCCTTCAGCAGCCGTGCGCGCAGGCCCCAGGCGAGAGCTGTGCCGGCGCCCAGCGTCATCAGCAGGCTCCAGTTGACGGCGGTCTGGCTGTCGGTCTGGATGTCCCTCGGCAGCCAGCGCAGCGGGATCGCGATGGCCGCCACGGCCAGTGCGGCCGACACGGCTGCCGCGGTCCTCGGGCGCGGCACATCCCCCACCGCACGGGAAAGCAGCACCAGCAGAGCGACGCCCTCAAGCAGCCCCCAGGTACCGGCACCGTCCGGGCCCGCGACTGTGCCAATCCCGATAGTGAGGGCCAGCGAGCCGCCGGCGACGAGTACGGCACGTACCTGCGTCTTGGGCCCACGGCCGGGCCACAACAGCGCCGTGCAGGCAAGCGGGCCGGACACGATCGGCAGCCAGCTCGTCCAGCGGTAGTCGGGTTCCCGACCGGCGAACACGTCGAGCAGTCCCAGCAGGCTGAGCAGGATCCAGCCGGCGGCGATCAGCGCCCGGCGGAGCGGCGAAGTCTCGGTGTACACGCTCGGCAGAATACGGAAGAGGCGATTCCCCGCGGACTCGGCCGAATGGCCGATGTCCGGCCCTCACAACCGGCCGTCCGGCCGAGCCCGCCGGGTGGCGTACGCCCAGATCGTGGACGGCATGCATCCGATGATCACCGTTTCCTCCGGGGAGTCCGCCCGATGAACACTGCTTCCGCCGTCCTGACCGGCACCGGCCTGTTCAAGTCCTACGGCATGGCCCGTGCCCTGGCCGGCGTCGACGTCGACGTGACGGCCGGGGAGTCGCTGGCCGTCATGGGCCCGTCCGGCTCCGGCAAGTCCACCCTGCTGCACTGCCTGGCCGGGATCGAGCGGCCCGATTCCGGCGAGGTGCTGCTCGACGGCAAGCGCGTCGACCAGCTCCGTGAGCCGGCCCGCAGCGAGCTGCGCCGCACCGCGTTCGGCTTCGTCTTCCAGTCCGGCCAGCTGCTGCCGGAACTGCCCGCCGACGAGAACGTCGCCCTGCCGCTGATGCTCGGCGGCACGCCACGCCGGGCGGCCGTCGAGCAGGCCCGGCAGTGGTTCGGCCCCCTGGGACTGCAGGGTCTGGAGGGCCGGCGGCCCGGGCAGCTGTCCGGGGGCCAGGCACAGCGGGTGGCCATCGCCCGGGCTCTGGTCGGCAAGCCGAAGGTGATCTTCGCCGACGAGCCGACCGGCGCGTTGGACCAGGCCACCGGCATGGAGGTCATCGACCTGCTGACGGACGTCAGCCGCCGCCAGGGCGCCGCCCTGGTCCTGGTCACCCACGACGCGAACGTGGCCCGCTGGTGCGACCGCACGGTGCAGGTGCGTGACGGCCGGCTGGCCGAGGCTCACACCGGGACGGAGGCCGGGGCAGGGACGGGCACCGGGGCCGAGGCGAACGCGGGGTACCGGCGATGAGGACACTGGACCGCACCACCTGGGCACTGACCTGGCGGCTCACGCGGGCCGGCGGCCGCACCGGCCTGCTCGCCACCGGGCTCGCGGTCGCGGCGGCGGCCGTGTCCACCGCCCTGCTCCTGCTGAGCGTCGCGATGAACCTGGGCTTCCAGCACCGCGCGGACCGCACCGACTGGCGCAACCCCGTGGAATCCTCCCGCCCCGTGGCGGTCGAGGCGGTCGGGACCACCTTCACCGGGAGCGAGCCCGTCACGGTCGTGGACGTCGCGCGACTGCCCGGCCGCGCCGCTCCCGCCCCGCCCGGCCTCGGCCGCTTCCCCGCGCCCGGCGAACTGTGGGTCTCCCCGGCGCTCGGCGCCCTGCTCGACCGGCTGCCCGCCGACCGCCATCCGGTGCCCGGCACGCCCACCGGAACCCTGGGCCGCGCGGCACTGGCCCACCCCGGCGAACTCGTCGCGGTGATCGGACACCGCCCCGGCGACCCGGCGGTCACCGCCGACCGCGCGCCCGACCCGCGCCGGGCCGGCGACATCGTCTCCCCCACCCGCGTCGCCTCCTTCACCGGCGCGCCGCTGACGGACGGCACGGGCACGGCGTACGAGGCCCTGGCCCGGGTCGCCACGATCCTCGTCATCGTTCCGCTGCTGGTGCTCGCGGCCTCCGCCGCACGCCTGTCGGTCTCCCGCCGCGACCAGCGCCTCGCCGCGCTGCGCCTGATCGGTGCCACGCCGGGCCGTGTCGCCGGAATGACGGCCGCCGAGGCACTGCTCACCGGGGCGGCCGGGGCACTGCTCGGCGCCGTGGGGTACGCGGTGCTGCTGCCGCCGGCGGCGAGTCTGCCGCTCGCGGGAGGCGCCTGGTACCCGGCCGACCTGTGGATCGGCGCGCTGCCACTGCTGGCGGTCATGGCCGGGGTGGTCGCGCTGGTCGTGGTCAGCGCGCTCGCCGGACTCCGTCAGGTGGTCGTCGGCCCGCTGGGCGTGGCACGCCGCTCCCGCAGCCGGGGCGCGAGCGTCGTGCGGGCGGTGGTCTTCGTGGCCGTCGTCGCCGTATACGGCTGGATCAGCAAGGAATACGGCAGCGACGACTCCCTCGCGCTGTACGCGTTCGCCGCGGTCTTCCTGGCGCTGGCCGTGATCGGGCCGTGGGTGGTCCGGTTGCTCGGCAGGATCGTCACCGCCCTGGCCGAGCGGCCGGCGACACTGCTGGCCGGGCGCCGGCTGCTGGACGATCCCAAAGCAGCCTGGCGGATCGTCTCCGGACTCACCCTGGCCGGTTTCGTCGCCGGGTTCTTCGCCCTGCTCACCCTGGACGCCGCTCCCCCGTGGGGAGGACGGCCCGACCAGCTCGCCATCGCGGCTCCGGTCCACAAGGTGGCGCAGGTGCGGAAACAGGCCGAACAGCGTCTGCGGGACGCAGGGGTGAGCGCCGTGGTGGGCGTGGACGACGGCTTCGTGGCCACGGCTCCCTACGACAGCCGTCAGGTCACCGCCACCGTCTCCGGCGGCCCGGTCGAACTGGACCGTGCCCGCACCGCGCTGACCGGCCTGATGCCGGACCAGTACCCGCTCACCACCATCGACGTGAACTGGTCCGAGACGCAGTTCACCCAGGACTTCACGACCCTCACCCGGGTGGTGCTCGTGGTGACCTTCACGGTCGCCATCACCTCGGCCGGGATCACCGCGGCCGCCGCCGTCCTGGATCGCCGCCGCACCTACGCCCTGCTGCACCTGGCCGGAACCCCGCTGCGCGTCCTGGACGCCGCCCGCAACCGCGAGACACTCATCCCGGTCACCGTGCTGGCGGGCGGGGCCGTCGCGGCCGGGCTGCTGTGCGGGGGCTCGATGATGCTGGCCGGCGGCGACTCGTCGTTCGACGCACGTGGCCTGACCGTTCTCGCGGTGTGCTGCGCCGCCGGGGTCGGCGGGATTCTCGCGGCCGGCGGCCTGAGCCGCCCCCTGCTGCGCTCGGTCACCCGGCAGGCGGGCGCGCGCGGGGAGTAATGCCGTGGGTGCCGGCCCGGCCCGGCACCCACGCTGCCCGTGGTCGGCCGGGGGCGAGCTCTGCCGGTCTCCCGCCCGCCCCGGCCGTAGGCGTAGCCGACGACCTGCCGACGGAGTCTCTCATCGACGGCCCTGTCTCCATGCGGTGGTAACGAGAGTCGTGAGGGTCGTTGACACTCGCGTGAAGGATGTCAACGAGCTGGTGCGGACGGTGTTTCGGGGCGGGTGCACGGATCTCACCTGCAGCCGCACACCCACTGGTCCTCAAGGAGAACCTCGACGGATTGGGATCCCTGTTCGACGAAGACGCCATGTTCATACCGGGAGCGGGACAGGAACCGGTCTGTCGCACGCGGTGATCGCTCCGCGGCTCTTCCTGGAGAACCTGCTTCTGCCGCCGATCTCGGACAACGCCGACGTCGCCGCTGCCCTGTTCGATCGCCCCGACATCACCGGCACGATCGCCGTGGGACAGCACCCGGGGATCACGAGTCCCGACCTCGCCCAGGCCATCACCGACCACCTCGGCCGACGCGTGTCCTACGAACCTCTCGCCCGAGGCGTTCGGCCACTGCTCGTCCCCCGCCCCGTCCCTTCGGCCCCGAACGCGTACAGGCCCACCTGGCCGAGGACTTCCACGACCACAACCGCCCCGCAGGCTTCGGCGACGAAGCCAGCGACCGCGACGTCCTTGTCATGCTGCTGACCGCACTGGCCACGGCATCTCCCGACGGCCGGCCCATCATCGAACGACTCATCCCCGTCGGCACCGACGAAGCACTGCTGTACCGGCGGTTCACCGGCACAGCCTTCCTCGGCGCCGTGACAGCCGGTGCCCGCGTGGACTTCGCCGGCACCGGCCTGTTCACCGCCGGCAGCGGAGCTTTCACCGTGCAACGCCACGTCGAAGACCTGCTCACCCTCACCAGCCGACTGCGCCCGGACCACGCCGGATCATGACTGTGGCATCGACGCCGGACAGCAAGCGGGGGCCGCATCGAGAATGTCGATACGGCCCCCGCTGCCGTGACGAGGTTCCGTCGCCCGACGGTGATGCCGGGATGACGAGAATCAGACGCCGTAGGGGTTTTCGATGATGTAGACCCAGTCCCCCTCGCTCGTCCTCTTCATCACCTCGACCGACTTTCCTTCCAGGGTGCCGTCCTCGCCCGTGATCCGCCAGGGCACCTGGACCATCGCCAGGTCGCCGTTCTGATGGACCGACGCGGCCCCCATCTCAAAGGTGCCGGGCGCGGCGAGGTAGGGCTTCAGCGCTTCCTTGATGCCTTCTCTGCCGTAGACGGGCTCCTGTCCCGGTCCCGGTACGAACATGGCGTCTTCGTCGAACAGGGAACCCAGTCCGTCGAGGTCCTGGTCCTTGAGGTACTGGGCGAAGCGCTCGTGTACGACTTCCGGTGTCATGTTCTTTCCTTTTCTTTTCGTTTCTTCGTTGCGGACGGACGGGTCGGCTACAGGCGGATCTGCGTGAGTCGTTGACCGGTGGTGCGCGGCGTCAGCCGCAGAAATTGCCGGGCGCTGTCGTGCGCGCTGATGATCTTGTCCGGCACGGTGGCGAGGCCCTCGCGCAGTGCGGTGACCGCAGCCGCTCCCGCGTCTGCGGCGGCGTGGAAGGGGCGGGCCGGTATGCCGGCGGCGGCACCGGGTGAGGTGTCAGCGGGTGTGCGGGTCGGGCAGGGTGACGGGCCGACCCGGGGTGGGCCAGTGCAGCGGGGGCCGCATCGAGGACGCCGATACGGCCCCCGCTGCCGTGACGGGGTTCCGTCGCCCGACGGTGATGCCGGGATGAGGCGAATCAGACGCCGTAGGGGTTGTCGATGATGTAGACCCAGTCCCCCTCGCTCGTCCTCTTCATCACCTCGACCGCCTTGCCTTCCACGATGCCGCTCTCGCTCGTGATCCGCCAGGATGGCTGGACCATCGCCAGGTCGCCGTTCTGATGGACCGACGTGGCGAGCACCTCCATGGTGCTGGGCGCGGCGAGGTAGGGCTTCAGCGCTTCCTTGATGCTTTCCCTGCCGTAGACCGGCTCCTGTCCCGGTCCCGGTACGAACATGGCGTCTTCGTCGAACAGGGAACCCAGTCCGTCGAGGTCCCGGTCCTTGAGGTACTGGGCGAAGCGCTCGTGCACGGCTTCCGGCTTCATGTTCTTTCCTTTTCTTTTCTTTTCGTTTCTTCGTTACGGACGGGCGGGTCGGCTACAGGCGGATCCGCGTGAGTCGTTGACCGGTGGTGCGCGGCGTCAGCCCCACAAGCTGCGGCCCAGAAGGAGCGGGCCGGTGCGCCGGCGGCGGCCCTGGGTGAGGTGTCAGCGGGTGTGCGGGTCGGGCAGGGTGACGGGCTCGCCGGGGGTGGGCCAGCACAGCGGGACGCCGACGCCGTCGAAGACCTGCTGGACGTGGCTGCGGTCCTCGGTGTAGTGCGCCCAGCCCTCGGCGTGCACGGCCACCACGAGGGGGTCGCCGAGCAGGCTGCGGGCCTCGACGGCCTGGACCGCGGTCAGCGACAGCCGTACGTCACCGAATGCCTCGAAGCCGGCCGCGCCCAGGTGCAGCAGCGCCACGTCGATGTGGTACCGGTCGGCCAGGGCGCTCATCGCGTCCAGGTCGACGGTGTCACCGGAGACGTACACGCTCGGTGCGGAGCCGTCGTCGGTGTGCAGGAGGAAGCCGGTGACCGGACCGGTGAGGTCCTCGGTGCCGACGGGCCCGTGGCGGGCGGGGACCGCGGTGATGTTCAGCGGCGTGCGGCCCGGCTTCGACAGGGTCCGGGTCTGCCAGGGCTCCAGGCCGACGGCTGCACCCCCGAGATCGGTGGCGCCGGCGACGGTGGTGAACACCTGCGAGGCAGCGGAGGCCACCGTACGCCCGGCGGTGTCGAGGTTGTCCAGATGCCCGGTGTGGCTGACCACGACGGCGTCGAGAGCGGGCAGTTGCGAGGGCTTCAGCGCCGGGTCGGCGGTCTTGCGCACCGAGACCGGGCCGTCCTGGTACTCGGTGCCGGCGGCGTCGAAGGTCGGGTCGGTCAGCAGCGTCCATCCGGCCAGGCGGATCAGGGCGGTGGGGCCGCCGAGCACCGTCACAGTGTTCGCGGCGCGGGGCACAGCAACGTCGGTTACCACAAGTACTCCTTGACGATCAGCGGTTGGCTCGCTCACTCTGACTGAGTTACTTTCTCGAGGGAAGTACATACCTTTAGGTGAGGTGAGCACGTGCAGGAAAGTGCACGAGGCAACGTCCGCAATCCCGCCTGCCTGAGCAGGCAGCTGTTCGACCTGGTCACCGCCCGGTGGGCCACCCTGGTCCTGGTCGACCTGATCGACGGCCCGCAACGCTGGTCCGAGCTGCGCCGGAGTGCCGGCGGTGTCAGCGACAAGATGCTCGCGCAGACCCTGCGCGACCTCGAAGCCGGTGGCCTGATCACCCGCACCGTGCACGCCGACCGCCCACCGACGGTGCTGTACGCCCTGACCGACCTCGCCCGCGGCGCCACCGCCGCACTGCAACACCTTCAGAACTGGGCCGAGGAGCACACCAGCGACTACGACCACTACCGGCGTACCCACACCACTGCCCCGAAGCCCTGACAAGGCCGGCCCGGTGCACACGTCACCGGACTCTCCTGCGCGAAGGCTGACGAAGGCAAGGTGCCCGGTGGGTGGGGTGGGTAGTTAGGTCCGGGCGGTCGAGAAATCGGTTTGCCGGGGGCGTCTGCGGGCCTAGCATGCCGCAGTCGTTCCGAGTGGACTTCCGAGGCGAGTCACGAGCGGGGTTCCGAGTGGAGTCCGGCTGGCGTTCCGGGGCGTTCGGCCAGGTGGTTCGCCAGGTGCTGCGAAGTGATTCGAATGGTGTCCGGGATTTCGGACGGAGTGGTGCGTGTGATGTCGAGCGGGTCGGGTGAAGGGGAGTGGCGCCGTTGTCCGCGGTGATCGAGGCGCGTGGGCTGTCCAAGGTGTTCCAGACGACCGTGCGGCAACCCGGGTTCGTGGGGGCGCTCAGATCGCTCGTCAGTCCGCGGCGTGTGGACAAGGTCGCCGTGCAGGACGTCGACTTCAGTGTGGGCAGAGGGGAGTTGCTCGCGCTCCTCGGTCCCAACGGGGCCGGCAAGTCCACCACCATCAAGATGCTCACCGGCATCCTCACGCCCACCTCGGGCGAGGCACTCGTCGCCGGTGTCGTCCCGCACCGGGACCGGGAGCGCAACGCCCACAACATCGGGGCCGTCTTCGGGCAGCGCACGCAGTTGTGGTGGGACCTCCCCGCCCGGGAGTCGTTCGAGATCCTCCGGGACATCTACGGCGTTCCCGAAGCACGGTTCCGCGAGCGCATCGAGGAGTTCGACGGGCTCCTCGAACTCTCCGGGTTCTGGGACACCCGGGTCCGCCATCTGTCCCTCGGGCAGCGGGTGCGCTGCGATCTCGCCGCCTCCCTGCTCCACGATCCTCCCGTCGTCTTCCTCGACGAACCCACCATCGGCATGGACGTGGTGGTGAAGGAGCAGGTACGGCGGTTCCTGCGGCACCAGGTCGAGGAGCGCGACCGTACCGTCCTGCTCACCACGCACGACATGACCGAGGTGGAACGCCTCGCCGAACGCGTCGTGCTCATCAACCACGGCCGGATCGTCCTCGACGGCTCCCTCCAGGAGATCCGGCGGCGCTTCGGCGGCACCTGGCAGGTCCGCGCCACCCTCGCCGACCCGGCCGACGTCGAGGCCGTCGAGCAGGGCGAAGGGGGCGGCGGTCCCGTTGCGCTGCCCGGGTTCGGCGGTATCGGGGTACTGCGGCGCGAAGGGCCGCGGGTCGTCTTCGGGCCGGTCGGGGAGGACGCGCCCACCGTCCACGAGGCCCTCAAGGTGATCATCGGGCGGTTCCGGGTCGCGGACCTCGCGCTGGAGGAGAACGACCTGGAGGACGTCATGCGCGCCGCCTACCTCAGCGACGTACCGCCCCAGGGGGATCGAGAGGAAGGCCAGGTGGATCAAGAGGAGCAGCACCTGGCTACCGTCTCCGCCTCCGCCTCCGCCCGCACCCCCGGCCCCCCTTCCCCCACCACCCCCGAGGGCAGCTGAACCATGGCCGCCACCACCCCCTCCGCTCCCACCCCCTCCACTCCCACCCCCACCACCCTCACCGCCGCCCTCTCCCGTGCCCGTCGCGTCTCCTGGATCACCCCCCGTGGTGAACTGCTCGCGCCGCCCCGGATGTCCGCCACTGCCATACGGCTCTTCGTCCAGGTCTGCCTGGTCGTCTACCTCTGGCGCGGGCTGTACGCGAACACCGACTCCAGCGCCGGGCTCGACGAGACCCAGGCCGTCGGCTACGCCGTACTCGCCGTGCTCGCGAACCGTATCCGCGGCCTCGACCGGCAGGCGGGCCGCGACATGGTGATCCAGCACCTGCGCTTCGGCACGATCGTCTACTGGTACCTGCGGCCGATGAAGCCCCAGCGCTACTACGCCCTGCGCGCCCTCGGCGACCAGCTGTACGGCTTCTGCTGGGTGTTCGCCGGATACGTGCTGTGTCTCGCCGTGGGCGTCGTCCCCCTCCCCGCCTCCCCCACCGTCGCCGGGGTCTTCGCGGTGAGCATGCTGCTCGGCCAACTCGTCCTCTACTACGTGATGATGCTGGTCGACCTGCTCTGCTTCTGGACCCTGCGCAACGAGGCGGCCCTGCTGATCCTCGTCTTCGCGCAGAACCTGCTCTCCGGCGTGTACGCCCCGCTCTGGTACTTCCCGGACTGGTTCATCACGCTCAGCTCGTTCCTGCCGTTCCAGGCGACGCTCAGCGTGCCGCTCTCCATCTACGTCGGCCGGATCGCGGTCGGCGACGCCTTCGGGCAGTTGGCCGTCCAGGCCGTCTGGGTCGTCCTGCTCGCGCTGCTCACCCGCCGGCTCTGGGACCTGGCCGGCCGTCGCGTCGTGTCCCAGGGAGGATGACCATGGAGACCACAACCACACACAGCACCCAGGGGAGTTCCCAAGACATCCCCCACGGGGCCGCGCACGCCTGGCGGGTCGTCTGGCGGATCACCAAGCTCAACTTCAAGGCCCGGCTGGAGTACCGGGGCGAGTTCCTGATGGGCATCGCCATCGGGGCGATCTGGCAGGTCTCCATCGTCGTCTTCGCCTCCGTCCTGCTCACCCGGTTCCCCGGCCTCGGCGGCTGGTCCAGCTCCGACGTGCTGCTCATCGCCAGCATGCGCATGCTGGCCCACGGCCTCTACGTGCTCTTCCTCGGCCGGATCCAGTACATGAACATGCTCGTCCAGGAAGGAGTCGTCGACCCCTGTCTGATCCGCCCGATGCCGGTCTACCGGCAGGTCCAGCTGACGTTCTTCCCGGTCAACGCCATCGGCGACCTGGTCGTCGCGGTCGGTCTGTTCGTCGCCGCGCTCCAGCGCAGCGCGCTGGACTGGACCGCCGGCCGCATCACGTACGTGGTGGCCGGCGTCCTCGGCGGCATGCTCGTGGAGGCGGCGCTCTTCACCGCCCTGGCCGCCGCCGCGTTCCACTTCCCGGCCACGTCGTACTGGAGCCAGTGGCTGGAGGAGCTGATGGGCACCTTCGGCAGCTACCCGCTGAGCATCCTGCCGAAGGCCGCGTCCGCCGCGTTCACCTTCGTCGTACCGCTCGCGTTCATCGCCTACTTCCCGGCCGGTGTGCTGACCGGTCACGGAGACGCGATGGGCGTACCGGAGGTGCTCGCGGTCGCCTCCCCCTTCATCGGCCTCACCGCCTTCGTCCTGTCACGCCTGCTCTGGAACTGGAGCCTCAGCAAGTACACGGGCGTCAACGGATAGGAGGGGAGGGAGGGTTGGGGGAGCAGAAAGTGGGGGGAGGTGTCCTCCGGGTCACTTCAGCCGGGTCGCCAAGCCGTCCAGGACCCGGTCGAGGCCGTACTGGAACCCTTCCTCCCGGGCCGCCCGGGGATCCGCGCCGCGCTGTTCGGCGTAGCCCTCGCGCAGCAGCGGATAGTCCTGGGCGGCCTGTTCGGCGGCGGGCCACAGCTGTTCGACCATGCTCTGCTCGTCCTGCCCGCTGCGGGCGAGGACGTTGAGCCAGGCGGCCTCGGTGGTGGCCGTGCCGGTGACGTACGCGACGACCGTGGTGAGCGCGCGGTCGGCCTCGTCGGCCGGGAACCCGGCGGTGGTCAGCACCCTCAGCATGGCCTCGGAGACCCGCATCCAGTTCGGGCCGAGATAGGACATCCCCAACTCGCCCTGCACCGAGGCGAGCCACGGGTGGCGCAGGATCGTGGTGCGCAGGTTGTGGGCGCAACTCGCGGTGTCGGTGCGCCAGTTCGCCGCAGCGGGGGTCGTGGGCACCTCGATCTCGCCGTAGATCTCGTCGACGGCCAGCTCCAGCAGCTCGTCCTTGTTGGTGACGTGGCGGTAGAGGGAGGTCGCGCCGGCCCCCAGGCGGGCGCCGAGCTTGCGCATGCTCAGCGCGTCGATGCCCTCCTCGTCGAGCAGCCGCAGCGCCTCGGCCACGATCTGCTCCCGGCTCAGCGCGGGCTGCTCCCGCCCTGTCCGGGGCCGGGTCCAGACCGACCGGATCCCCTCCTGCTTCCTGACCGGCTTCTCGGCTGCCATGGGGATGCGTCTCCTCTCCTTGCGTACGGCTGACGCGACCGGCGTACGGCCGACACGAACAGCGTACGGCGTGCGCAGCCCGCAGAAGCCCGCAGAAGCCCGCAGCCCACCCCGCGCAGCCCGCAGCCCGCTTCTCCCGGAGGTCAGACTTCCGCTACGCGTCGGAACATGCCCGCCACCGCCAGCTCCGCCTCGATCCGGCCCACCGCGTCCCGCATCTCGGGGAGGACTGCCGTCACGCACTCCTCGATCGACCGCCGGCTGCTGTGCATCGCGACGTTCACCGCGGCGACGACCCGTCCGCCGCGCTCCCGCACCGGTACGGCGATGGACCGCAGCCCCTCCTCCAACTCCCCGTCGACGAGGGCGTACCCGGTGTCCCGTACGCGTTCCAGGACGGTCAGCAGTTGCCGCCGGTCGGTGACCGTGTGCGGGGTCAACGGGTCGAGACGCTCCGGCAGGGGGACCTCGGGCAGCCGGTCGGCGAGGATCACCCGCCCCAGGGACGTCGCGTACGCCGGCAGCCGCGTTCCGAGGGTGATGTTGACGCTCATGATGCGGCTGGTGGCGACCCGCGCCGTGTACTGCACCTCCTCCGCGCCCCCGGTGAGGACGGCGAGGGACGCCGAGTCGTGGAGCCGTGCGGAGAGTTCGGCCAGGTGGGGCGCGGCGATCGCGGAGAGGGGCAGCATCGACAGGGGTGGGAAGCCGAGGCCCAGCACGCGGGGTGTCAGACGGAAGACCCGGTCGTACGACTCGACGTACCCGAGGTGTTCGAGGGTGATCAGCGCGCGCCGGGCCGTCGCCCGCGCGAGCCCGGTGGCCTGCGCGACCTCGGTGAGCGTCAGCTCGGCCCGGCCCTTGCCGAACGAGGTGATCACGGTGAGCCCCCGGGCGAGCGACTCGACGAACTCGCGGCCCAGTTCCTGCTTGGAGGCACCCGTCCAGGCGGCGAGCCCCGAGGCCGCCGCCCCGTCGCCCCCGACGACGGCACCGCCCATCCCCTTCGGCTCCCGCGGGTCGCGCGCTGCCCGCAGCTCTCGTTCCATCTCCGCCACTGTCGCGCGCAGCCGGGGCAGCAGTGTCGAGCGCAGCGCGTCCGCGGTGTGCCGGCTCGTGTGGCTGACGACGCTCGCCACACACGCGATCCGTCCCGTACGGGGATCCCGTACGGGTACGGAGACCGCCACCAGCCCCGGTTCGATCAACTGGTCGTCCAGCGCCCACCCCTGGGCGCCCGCCCGGGCCGTACGGTCCTCGAAGTCGTCGTAGGCGCCGCCGCGCGGAGGGACCGCCGGGAAACCGTGGCCCTCCGGGTCGGCGGTGCGGCGGGCGTGCCACCGGGCCCAGTCGCCGGACTCCCACTCGGTGGCGAACAGGGGGCCCGGCGCGGTGCGTTCGGCGGGGAGGAGGTCGCCGATGCGGAAGCTGAGGGACATCGCGCGGCGGCGGGTGGCCTGGTGGATGAAGCGGACGCCGTCCTGGTCGCGGACCGCGAGGGACACCGACTCGTCGAGTTCGTCGGCGAGGGCGTCCGCGTGGGCGTCCAGGAGGCGGGGGAGGCGGAGGGCGGCCAGATAGGCGTTGCCCAGCTCCATCAGCCGGGGGGCGAGGACCGCGTCGCGGCCGTCCAGCCGTACGTAGCCCATGCGGGCCAGGGTCGCCGTGATCCGGTCCACGGTGGAACGGGCCAGCCCGGTCGCCTTCTCCAGCGCGCTCGGACTCAGCGTGCCGTCCGCTTCGGTGAGCCGGCGCAGCACGGTGATGCCCCGCATCAGGGGGGCGACGGCTTCGGGCGGCGCGGGCGCGGGGGCGGCGACCGCGCCGGGGGCGTTCGGGAGCATGGGTTCACGGTAATGCGGTCGGGCTGCGCCGCTGTGCCGGGCGCCTGATAGCTCGGGGGTTCGGGTGCGTTGGCGGGTGCGGGTCCGGTGGGGCTTCTCGCGCAGTTCCCCGCGCCCCTGAAAAGCAGGGGCTGCGCCCCACGCTTTCCGGCCCGCCCGGCCGCCGCCCTTCGGCCCGCCCGGCTGCCGTCTTCAGGCCCGCCCGGCCGTGGTCTTTCAGGCCCGCAGGGGCCTGACGCTTTTAGGAGTCCTTGCAGAAAGATCGTGTTGTGGCACGGTGGAGAGGTATGTGATCCCGTCTTTTGTGGGGTGTGGACCATGGCGCGGCGGAAGCCGTGGGAGGTCAGTGACGAGTTGTGGGCGGTGATCGAGCCGCTGTTGCCGAAGCATGAGCGGCGGTTCCGGTATCCGGGGCGCAAGCGGATCGATGACCGCAGGACGCTGCAGGGTGTGCTGTTCGTCCTCTACACAGGTGTTCAGTGGGAGTTTCTGCCGCAGGAGTTGGGGTTCGGTTCGGGGCCGACGTGCTGGCGTCGGCTGGCCGAGTGGCAGGAGGCGGGGGTGTGGGAGGAGCTCCAGCGGGTGCTGCTGGACGGGTTACGGGCGGCGGACCGTCTCGACTTCTCCCGCGCCACCGTCGACGCCTCGCATGTGCAGGCCAAGCGGGGGCGCAGCAGCCCAAAAGTCGGTCCGAGCCCGGTTGACCGCGCACGGCCGGGCTCGAAGCATCACGGGCTGACCGATGCCCGCGGCACTCCGCTGCGGGTGTCGCTGACCGGCGGTCACCGTCACGATGTCACCCAGCTTCTGCCGCTGGTCGACAGCCTTGGGCCGGTACGGGGCAAGCGGGGCCGGCCCCGGCGCAAGCCCCGCACGTTGTACGCCGACCGCGGCTACGACTACGACATCTACCGCCGCCGTCTGCGCGAACGCGGCATCACACCGAAGATCGCCCGGCGAGGCCGGCCACACGGCTCGGGCCTGGGCAAAGTCCGGTGGGTCGCCGAGTCGGCCATCGCCTGGCTCCACGGACCCCGCCGCCTACGGACCCGCTGGGAAAGGAGAGACGACATGCACGACGCCTTCCTCCAGCTCGCCCACTGCATGACCCTCGCCCGCAAGCACCCGGCTTTCTGAAAGCACCCCTTAGGGGCGCGGGGAACTGCGCGAGAAGCCCCACCGGACCCGCAGCCGAAAACGCACCGCACCGCCCCCCACCCCCCTCACCTCCGGCTCACCACCACCCGGTGGTTCCCCCCGACATCCACCCCCGCCACAGCGATCTCCACCCCCGTCCGCGCGTCCTTGAACGTCTCGCCCGGTACGAGCGGCGCGTCGGACAGCTCCGCGTGGACGTTCGGGCTCCGGGTGCACCCCCCGCTGTCCCGCCGTGAGTCGTGGACCTTGATGGGCCCGTTCCCGGTGTCGACGGCCGCGTCGACCCGGTACACCAGCACCCCCGGCCGGCACACCACCGCGTCGTTGCCCGCCCGCGTCCGCAACTCCGCCACGTACGCCGTACGGGAGCTGAGCGGCACGACGATCAGCTTCGCCCCGCCCTCGGAGGCGAGCGGCGTCAGCGGATACTCCGCCGAACCGACGTGCGCCACACACGCCACCTGCGTCTCGTCGAGCCACCCGAGCTTCCACTTGTGCCAGCCCAGCAGATCGTTGTCGACGCCCCAGTCCTCGCTCATGATGTCCCAGTGCCCGACCGCGCCCCCGCCCTCGTGCGTGTAGAGGTCGGGAAGGCCGAAGACATGACCGTTCTCGTGGGGGAGCACCCGGTACCCGGTCTCCCCGTACGACCCCGAGCCGTCGTCCTGGCGGCTGTAGACGAAGGACGCGTTGGAGACCGGCACACCGTCCGCGACCGGTGCCTCCCGATTGCCCGCGAACGTCACCGACAGGACCGTGTCCAGGGCGGAGGGCCCCGCGTTCGGGGTGACGAGGACGTTGACGAGGTCGTACGACCGGAAGTCCACGAGCGGATCGGCGGCCCGCACCATGTCCTGGACCAGCCGGCGGTAGCCGGGGTCGAAGGGGGCGCCGCGCTCTATGTCGTAGGAGCGGAAGGATTTCGGCATCCGCAGCCACTCGGTGAGCGGCGCCTCGGGACGGTAGTCGACACGGCCGTACGAACTCGTCCTGAACCACTTCTGGGTCTGCGGCGCGAACTCCGCGAAGCGGTCCATCGCGCTGCCCTCACCGGGGGCGTCGGAGAAGTCGATCATCAGGTTGAGCGCGCGGACCGTGCCGGTGGAGCGGGAGTAGCCCGGCGACGTCGGGATGCCCTCGGACATCTGGGTGCCGAGCGGGCCGCGGATCAGACAGGGGCCGAGCGCCGAACCGCGGACCACGGCGGTGGCCCCCGCGGCCGTCGTCGTGTCCTTCGCCATCAGCCGCCCGGCACCGGCGGAGGTGCTGACCGCGAGCGTGAGGGCGGTGACGGAGGCGAGCGCGACGGCCCGGCGCGGACGTGTCCGCCGCGCGCGTATCCGGCGCGGAGGTATCCCGCTTCTGCGGAACGGCTGCTGCATGCCCGCGCCCTTCGCTCCACGGCAGCCGTCCGGTGACAAGGCTGCGCCCTCTTGATCACCCTGGGTCGACGGCTGTGCGGGCGCGCGCTGGAAGGGCCGAACGTGGGTTCACCTCGACGGACGCCGCCCCACCTCGCCTGTGACCCAGGTCACGCGAAAAGTCTTCGGAGCCGGGAAATAACCGGGGGCCGTTTCCCCGTTTAACCCTTCGTCCGAGCGAAACGGGGACTCCATCCCCGGATCGTCACCGGGCACCCCCCACACCACATGGATCTGGCAGAGGAGTACGCCGTGGAGAGCTGCACCGCCACCGCCGTGCGTCGCAAGGTGCCTCGCCCTCGGGCGGACGCCCTGCGCAACCGTGAGCGGATCGTCACCGCCGCCCGGGAGATGTTCGTGGAGTTCGGCCCCGAGGTGCCGCTCGACGAGATCGCCCGCCGGGCCGGTGTCGGCAACGCCACGCTGTACCGCAACTTTCCGGACCGTGACGCACTGGTCCGTGAGGTCGTCTGCTCGGTCATGGACCGCACGGCCCTCGCGGCCGAGGTGGCGCTCGCCGAGACCGGTGACGCGTTCGAGGCGCTCTCGCGCTTCGTGCACAGCTCGGCCGACGAACGGGTCACCGCGCTCTGCCCGATGGTCCAGAGCACGTTCGACAAGCACCACCCCGACCTGGAGGCGGCGCGCGAGCGCCTGGAGGACCAGGTCGCAGGGATCATGCGGCGCGCCCGGGATGCCGGGCAGCTCCGCCCCGACGTGGGTGTCGGCGACCTGATGATCGCCGTCAGCCAGCTCAGCAGGCCGCCGGCCGGCACCCAGTGCGCGGGCGTCGACCCCTTCGTCCACCGCCATCTGCAACTGCTCCTGGACGGACTGCGCGCCCCCGCCCCCTCCGAACTGCCCGGCGCCCCGGTGACCGTGGAGGACCTACGGAGGCCCACCCAGCCCTGAACCGCCTGCCCTGAACCGCCTGCCCTGACCCACCGACTCCACGGCCGCCGTCGTAGACCCCGGCACCGAAACCGGCATCCACATCCGCACCCGCACCGCACGTGCGCCGACGCCGATCCCGCTGCCGCTGCCGCTGCCGCTGCCGCTGCCGCTGACGCCGAGCCGTAGGCCCTCGACGCCCTTATTCCGCCACCCGATACCGATCTTTTCTCGACCTCTTCTGACCTCTTCTGACCTCTTTCAATCTTTCCGATCTCTTCCCGATCGCCCGATCTCTTCCGATCTTTCCGTCACGAAGTCCCGAAGTGGGTACCCCCATGTCCAAAACAGCCGTATCCGGAACCCCCGATACCGACAACGCGCACGCCAACCGCTGGAAAGCGCTCGTCTTCATCGCCCTCGCCCAGCTGATGGTCGTGCTCGACGCGACCATCGTGAACATCGCCCTCCCCTCCGCCCAGCAGGACCTGGGGATATCCGACGGCAACCGCCAGTGGGTCATCACCGCGTACGCCCTGGCCTTCGGCGGTCTGCTCCTCTTCGGCGGCCGTATCTCCGACATCTGGGGCCGCAAGCGCACCTTCGTCACCGGTCTGATCGGCTTCGCCGGCGCCTCCGCGCTGGGCGGCGCGGCCACCGGTGAGGCGATGATGCTGGGCGCCCGCGCCCTCCAGGGCGTCTTCGGCGCGCTGCTCGCGCCCGCCGCGCTCTCCCTCCTCGCGGTGATGTTCACCGACGCCAAGGAGCGCGCCAAGGCGTTCGGCATCTACGGCGCGATCGCCGGTGGCGGCGGCGCCGTGGGTCTGATCCTCGGCGGCTTCCTCACCGAGTACCTGGACTGGCGCTGGACGTTCTTCGTCAACATCCCGTTCGCGGTGATCGCGGCGGTCGGCGCGTACCTGGTCGTCCGTGAGCCGGCCGGCGGCCGCAACCGCTCCCCGCTCGACGTCCCCGGCGTGGTCCTGTCCACCCTGGGCCTGGTCTCCCTGGTCTACGGCTTCACGCGAGCCGAGTCCGAGGGCTGGGGCGACTCGATGACGATCACCCTGTTCGTCGCCTCGGTGGTGCTCCTGGCCGCCTTCGTGTTCGTCGAGTCCAAGGTGAAGGCCCCGCTGCTGCCCCTGCGCGTGCTCCTGGAGCGCAACCGCGGCGGTGTCTACCTCTCCCTCGGCCTCGCGATCATCGCGATGTTCGGCCTGTTCCTCTTCCTGACCTACTACCTGCAGATCGTGAAGGGGTACTCCCCGGTCAAGACCGGCTTCGCCTTCCTGCCCATGATCGCGGGCATGATCATCGGCTCGACCCAGATCGGCACCCGTCTGATGACCCGGGTCGCGCCGCGCCAGCTGATGGCCCCGG
The DNA here is from genome assembly GCF_014930365.1 of Streptomyces caniscabiei. Classification (GTDB taxonomy): domain Bacteria; phylum Actinomycetota; class Actinomycetes; order Streptomycetales; family Streptomycetaceae; genus Streptomyces; species Streptomyces caniscabiei. The sequence continues at coordinate 28,449 of NZ_JABXWI010000015.1, forward strand.
GCTTCCTGGTCGCCGGTCTCGGCATGCTCCTGCTGACCCAGATGGAGGTCGGCTCCTCGTACACCACCCTGCTCCTGCCGGCCCAGCTGCTGCTCGGCCTCGGTATGGGTACGGCGTTCATGCCGGCGATGTCCCTGGCGACCTACGGGGTCGAGCCGCGGGACGCGGGCGTGGCCTCCGCCATGGTCAACACCTCCCAGCAGGTCGGCGGCGCCATCGGTACGGCCCTGCTGAACACGATCGCGGCCTCCGCCACCACGTCCTACATCGCGGACCACATCGGCTCGGCCACCTCGAAGCCGGCCGCCCAGCTGGTCCAGCTCGACGGCATGGTCCACGGCTACACCAACGCCATCTGGTTCGCCGTGGCCATCCTGGTGGCCTCCGCCGCCATCGCCTTCACCCTCATCACGACGGGCAAGCCCGACATGACCGGGAGCACGGCCGAGGGCGAGGACGCGGCGAACGAGGTCAAGGTCCCGGTGATCGCCCACTGATCACGGACACCGACGGGTCCGACGGGTACTGACGGTTACAGACGGGAGGGGATGGAGCGGGGGCCTTGCCCCCGCTCCATCCCCTGACAGGCTCCTACCGACCTACCGACCTACCGACCTGCCTACCTACGACCTGCCGCCCTACCGCAGCCAGGGCAGGTCCGCGCCCGCGTCCGTCGGCTGAAGTCCCTCCGCGACGATCTCCATGATCTCGCCGAGGGCTTTCTGCTGTTCCGGCGACAGACGGTCGAACAGTGCCTGCCGCACCGCCGCCACGTGCCCGGGCGCGCTCTTGGAGAGCGTCTCGAACCCGCCGTCCGTGAGGACGGCGAACTGCCCCCGCTTGTCCACGGGGCAGTTCTCGCGCCGTACCCACCCGTTCTTCTCCAGGCGGGCCACGGCGTGCGACAGGCGTGATCGCGTGATCTTCATCTGCATCGCCAGCTCCGTCATCCGCAGCCGCCGCTGCGGCGCCGACGACAGCACCACGAGCATGTGGTAGTAGAGGTGCGGCATGCCCGCGTCGCGCTGCAACTGGCGGTCGAGATGGTCTTCGAGCAGTGTCTTGGTGTGCACATAGGCAACCCAGGTGCGCTGCTCCTCATCGGTGAGCCAGCGGGGTTCTTCCTCGGCGGATGCGGTCTTCATACCCCCACTGTACGAGGCTCCTCCTTGAAATTTGAACTATAGAGATGTAAGGTGAAACAAGAAATATTGAGACTTCAACTACTGGGGAGTTGGGAGAGGTCTCAAGCGCCTGGAGAACCGGGCGTGACCAAGGAGACAGAAGCGACTGCCGGGCCCGCCGAGGCGTGAGTGTCGTGTGCGTCGCACATGTGTTGAGGGAGTCACCCCTATGTCCGCCGCCACCGCCGAGCGCATGCCCGCCCTGTATCTGAGTCACGGGGCCCCGCCGCTCGCCGACGACCCGATCTGGCCCGGCGAACTCGCCGCCTGGGCCGCGAAGCTGCCCCGCCCCAAGGCGATCCTCATGGTCTCCGCCCACTGGGAGGAGGCCCCCCTCGCCCTCGGCGCGATCGAGACGATCCCCCTGGTCTACGACTTCTGGGGCTTCCCCGAGCACTACTACAAGGTCCAGTACGCCGCCCCGGGCGCCCCCGAACTGGCGGCCTCCGTCCGCAAGCTGCTCCAGGCCCCCGGCACCCCCGTCCAGGACATACCGGACCGGGGCCTCGACCACGGCGCGTACGTCCCCCTCGTCGAGATGTACCCCGACGCCGACATCCCGGTCCTGCAGATCTCCATGCCGACCCTGGACCCGCTGAAGCTGATGGACGTCGGCCGCAAGCTCGCCCCCCTGCGGGACGAGGGCGTGCTGATCATCGGCTCCGGGTTCTTCACCCACAACCTGGCGGCCCTCCGTCAGCCCGGTGTCCCCACCTGGTCTACCGAGTTCGACGACTGGGGCCACCGCGCCCTGGAGACGCGCGACTGGGACGGCCTCCTCGACTTCCTGCACAAGTCCCCGGCCGGACAGCTGGCCCACCCCCGTACGGAGCACTTCGCCCCCCTCTTCGTCACGATGGGCGCGGCCGAGGCCGCCGGCGAACTCGACGCCCAGAGGTCGGTGATCGACGGCTTCTGGCTGGGCCTGTCGAAGCGGTCGGTGCAGTTCGGCTGACAGACGGGTGCGAGGCGCGGCACGCGAGGCGCGGCGGAGAGACGCAAGGCGCGGGGCGCGGGGCGCTGGCCGAGAGGCGCAAGGCGCGGGGCGCTGGCCGAGAGGCGCGGGGCGCGAGCGCGGGCCGGGGTCGCTTACCTGACAGGTCATCGACCCGGGCCCGTACGCCTGCCAGGCTCGACGGCGTAAGCAGCCGACCGACGCGACCGGCACGTCCCACGCGACCGACGTGTCTCACGCGACCAGCCGGAGGGATCCGCATGCCCGCCTACGCCATAGCCCACCTGAAGGACGCCGCCCCGCACCCGGAGATCGCCGAGTACATCGAGCGCATCCCCACCACCTTCGAGCCCTACGGCGGACGCTTCCTCGTGCACGCCACCCCGCACGAGGTGAAGGAGGGGAGCTGGCCCGGGGCCGTCGTGATGATCGGCTTCCCCGGTATCGCCGAGGCGCGCGCCTGGTGGGACTCGCCCGGGTACCAGGAGATCGCCCCGCTCCGCTCACGTCACGTCGAGGGGGACATCATCCTGGTCGAAGGGGTACCCGAGGGCTACGACCCCCGGGCCACGGCGAAGGTCATGCGGGAGTCCCTGGCCGCCGAGCGGTGAGCCCGTGGTTCCCGCGGTCAGCCCGTGGCTGGCGCGGTGAGTCCCGGGGCCCGGAGAGCCGGAAGGCGTCTCACAGTTCCTTCTCGTACCAGGCCACGTCCCAATACCGCCCGAACTTCCGCCCCACCTCGCGGTAGGTGCCGACGTGCCGGAACCCGAAGCGCTCGTGCAGCCGGGTCGACGGCACGTTCGGCTGGGCGATGCCGGCGTAGGCGCGATGCACGTCCTCGTCGGCGAGCGCCTCGAACAGCGCCTTGTACAGCAGGGTGCCCACACCCCGGCCACCCGCCTCCGGAGCGAGGTACACCGACACCTCCACCGAGGTGTCGTACGCCGCCTTCGGGCGAAACGCGCTGCTCGTGGCGTATCCCAGAATCCGCTGTGAACCCGTCTCGACGGCAACCATCAGACGGTGCCGTCCGTCTTCAAGGTGGGAGAGCAGCCAGGGGCGGCGCTCTTCCGGAGTGAAGACAGCCGTGTCGAATGTGATGGGCGTCTCACGGACGTAGTGGTTGTAGAGGTCGGTGAGAGCGGTGAGGTCGGTCTCGACTCCTGGTCTGACCTGCACCTCTACGGACTCCGTCGACATCACGCCCCCTCCTGTGGCGGCACAGGGTACTGCAAGATCAGAAAAATAGTGGGACGGGTTGGGAATTCTGTCCTGATTCCAGTCGTTGTTTCCTTCGGAAGCAGGGCACTCGGGAGAGTGTCCGGGCGGCCACATCACCACCCACGTAGGAACCCGTACGACCAGACAGCCAGATACCACCCTGCCAGCCCACCATCGCAAGGGAGCACGCATGGCAACCCGTGCCGTCGCCGCTCGTCGTTCGTCCGCCTCCGGCCGGACCGACGCGGCTCGCAGCGTTCGCGCCTCTGGCGGCGAGATCGCCGACCGCGACCTGGTCGGCATGTACCTCGACGAAATCGCGCGTACACCGCTGCTCGACGCCGCCAAGGAAGTCGAGCTGTCCCAGATCATCGAGGCGGGTGTGTTCGCGCAGCAGATCCTCGACGGCGAGGAGGAGGCCAGGGCGGACGCCACCCGTGAGGAGCTCGAAGCCCTCGTCGCCGACAGCGAGCGGGCCAAGGACATCTTCATCCGGTCCAACCTGCGCCTCGTCGTGGCCGTGGCCCGGCGGTACCCGCGCAGTGGCCTGCCCCTGCTCGACCTGATCCAGGAGGGGAACGCCGGCCTGGTCCGCGCGGTGGAGAAGTTCGACTACCGCAAGGGCTTCAAGTTCTCGACGTACGCCACCTGGTGGATCCGTCAGGCCATCACCCGTTCGATAGCGGACCAGTCGCGCACCATCCGGCTGCCCGTCCACCTCGTCGAGGAGCTGGGCCGGATCCGCCGTGTGCAGCGCGAGTTCAACCGCGAGCACGGGCGCGACCCGGAGCCCGCCGAGATCGCCGCCGAGCTCGGTTCCAACGCGGACCGCGTCAGCGACGTCCTCGACTGGGCCCGCGACCCGGTCTCGCTGAACATGTCGGTGGACGACGACGGCGACACCCAGTTCGGCGATCTGCTGGAGGACACCTCCGCCGTCTCGCCCGAGCAGTCCGTGCTGACGCTGCTGCGCAGCGAGGAGCTGGACGGCCTCATCGGGCGCCTCGACCAGCGCACCGCGTCCATCATCAAGATGCGGTACGGCATCGAGGACGGCCGCGAGCGCACCCTCACCGAGGTCGGCAAGGAGCACGGTCTCACCCGCGAGCGGATCCGCCAGATCGAGAAGCACGCCCTGCTCGAACTGAAGAAGCTCGCCCGGGACACCGGCTTCGACGCGGCCGCCTGACGGAGGCGGCATGACCGAGGCGGCATGACCGAGGCCGACCACCGAGGTTCGACGATCCAGGTCCGACGATCGAGGTCCGACGATCGAGGTCCGACGATCGAGGTCCGACGGTCGAGGTCCGACGATCGAGGTCCGACGATCGCGATCTGGACAGCCGAGGTCCGCAAGGCCGAAGTCGACCAGCCGACCAGCCGAGGCCCGAACACCGACCAGGGCCCCGTAACGGCCCGCCCCCCTGGGGCCGCCACGGGGCCCGGCCCGGCCCACCGTCGTACGCACGCCGCCCGCACCGGGTCGTACGTCGGCCGCGCTCCGGTCCGTATCTGCGCCGCGCTCCGGCCGCACTCCGACATGTTCCGGCGGTACTCGCGCCGCGCTCCGGACGCGCTCGGGCCGTACTCGCGCCGCGTTCCGATCGGACAGCGGCGGGGCACCGGCGGCACTCGGCCGTACGGCGCGGCAGCCCTCCGCCCGTACGCCGGACGCCTTTTGACCGTTCGACATCACCCGCTTGGCCGTTCTCTGCCGCCACTCGGCTGTTCTCTGCCGCCGATTGGCCGTAGGACGCCGCTACTTGGCCGTACTACGCCGCTTCAACTCCCCGTTCGCGGGGCACAAGACTTCCGGGCACGACTTCACCGGCCCGGAGCCTCTGGCCCGGGACCCGGAGTTCGACCGCCTCGACAGCAGTCATCCGAAGCCGAGTCCCGACGCTCTCCCCCCAGCGCCGGGACTCTCCGAGAGCCGGGCTTCGGCGCCTCCCCCCCCTGGCGCCGAAGTCCGGCTCGACTTTCGCCCCGCTGCCGTCCTCGCTACCGGCTCCGCCGCCGGGGAACGCCGCCGGGGAACGCCGCCGGGCCACCCCGGACCTGAACCCCGGGGTGACCCGAACGCCAGATTGTGTCACAGAGCCCCACTTCGCCGGAGGCCCGGCGACGGCCGTCCCCGCACGTCAGAGGCGCAGTAGACCTGCCTCGCCCCCCGCCTCCTCACACCTCGCCCCACCCGCCCCTCACCCGTCGGCGTCCCCGGCCGCCCGGGTCAGTCGAGCCCCCAACTCCCTTACGTACCGCACCAGTTCCGGCGGCTGACGCACCGTGAAGTCGCAGTCGACCACGGCGAGCCGGAACGCGAGCCATTCCACGGAGTCGCCGACCGACGCCCGCAACCGGCAGCTGTGCTCGTCGACGGGCTCGGGCGTACCGAGCCAGCCGGGCACCCGGGCCGCGATGAACTCGGCCGGCGCGGCGAACGTGACGTCGAACTCGTACGTCTCCTGCCGCCGGTACATCGACTGCTTCAGATACTCCTCCGCACTCCCCGTCGGCAGCTCGCGCGGTGTGAACCGGGCGCCCGTGGCGAAGGGTTCCTCGACCCGGTCCACCCGGAAGGTCCGCCAGTCGGCGCGATCGAGGTCGTACGCGACGAGATACCAGCGGCGCCCGGTCGAGACGAGCCGGTACGGCTCGCAGTGGCGGCGCGAGTCCGTCCCCTCGCCGGAGCGGTAGGCGAACCGCAACCGCTCGTGCCCCGCCACCGCCGAGGCCATCACGGTGAGCGTCTCGGGCGTGACGGTGGCCCCGTCGCCGCTGGTCAGGGGAGTGGTGGCGGCCTGCAAGGTGGAGACCCGGTGGCGCAGCCGCGACGGCAGCACCTGTTCCAGCTTGGCGAGCGCCCGTACGGAGGCCTCGTCCACGCCCTCCACCGCGTGCCCGGCCCCGGCCCGCAGCCCCACCGCGATCGCCACGGCCTCCTCGTCGTCGAGGACGAGCGGGGGCATGGCCTTTCCCGCGACCAGCCGGTAGCCCCCGTCGGCGCCCATCGTCGCCTGGACCGGGTAGCCGAGTTCCCGCAGTCGGTCGATGTCCCGCCGCACGGTCCGCCGCGAGACGCCGAGCCGTTCGGAGAGTTCACCCCCGGGCCACTCGCGGGGTGTCTGGAGGAGGGAGAGGAGCTGAAGCAGCCGCGCCGGAGTGTCCGTAGTCATGCCTCCGAGCATGCCGGAGAACTAGGACGCGATCTGACCTACTCGCCCTCTACTTTCCCTGCATGACCTCGACAACGAGCGCCCTGAAGGGGCGCGGGGAACTACGCGATCAGCCACAGACCACCCGCACGGAACCACTGGCAGAAGCCCCAACGGCGCTCGACGCGCCCCCCGGCGGAGCCGATCGCCGACGCTGGACAGCCCTCGCCGTCGTCATGACGGCCGCCTTCATGGACCTCGTCGACGTCACCATCGTCAACATCGCGATCCCCTCCATCCAGCGGGGCGAAGGGGCCACGTTCAGCCAGATCCAGTGGATCACCGCCGGGTACGCCCTCGCCTTCGCCGCGGGTCTCGTCACCGGCGGCCGGCTCGGCGACATCCACGGCCGCCGCCGGATCTTCCTCCTCGGCGTCGGCGGCTTCACCCTCGCCTCCGCGCTGTGCGGTCTCGCCGCGAACCCGGAGATGCTGGTGGCGGCGAGGATCGCGCAGGGTGCGACGGCCGCGCTGATGGTGCCGCAGGTGCTGTCGATCGTGCACGCCACCTTCCCGGCGCACGAACGCGGCAAGGTCTTCGGGCTGTTCGGCGCGATCGTGGGCCTCGGCGCGGTCTCCGGCCCGCTGCTCGGCGCCCTGCTCATCGAGTGGAACCCGCTCGGCCTCGAATGGCGCGCGATCTTCCTGATCAACCTCCCGGTCGGCGTCGCGGGCCTGATCCTGGGCCGCCGGTTCATCAGCGAGTCCAAGGCTCCGCACGCCCTGAAGCTGGACCTCGTCGGTGTCGCGCTCGTCACCGGCGGACTGCTGATGCTGCTGTACCCGCTCACCCGGGGCCACGAGACGGGCTGGCCGCTGTGGGGCTACGTCTCGATGGCGGGCTCGCTCGTCGTGTTCGCGGCGCTGGTGGCGTACGAGCGGCGCAAGGCGGCGCGCGACGGCTCCCCGCTGATCGAACTGTCCCTGTTCCGGGTGAAGAGCTTCGCGGCCGGCATCGCCGTCCAGACCGTCTTCGGGATCGCCCTCGGCGTCTTCTTCCTCGTCTGGACCCTCTACCTCCAGACCGGCCTCGGCTGGAGCGTCCTGAAGGCCGGCCTCACCGGCATCCCGTTCTCCCTCGCCGTGTCGGTCGCGGCCGGGGTGTCCGTCCAGAAGCTCGTCCCGCGCTTCGGCCGCAAGGTCCTCCAGGCGGGCGCGCTGCTGATGGCGGCCGGCGTGCTCCTCTACCTGGCCGGGTCCGAACGGTACGGCCTCGACATCACCCCCTGGCAGATGGCGCTCCCGCTGGTCGTGATGGGCGCGGGCATGGGGCTCGTGGTCGCCCCGCTGACCGACGCGATCCTCTCCGGGGTGCCGCGCGAGCACTCCGGCTCCGCGTCCGGGCTGATCAGCACGGTCCAGCAGATGGGCAACGCGCTCGGGCTCGGGCTGGTCGCCGTGGTCTTCTTCGGCGTCATGGACGACCACCTCGCCCCGTCCGGCATCGGCCCCGCATTCGTCGACGCCTTCGAGTACGCGCTCGGCTGGGTGGCCGCGGTCCTGGTCGCGATCTTCCTGCTGATGTTCGCCCTGCCGGCCCGGTCCTCCACGGCGGGCGCGGAGACGGACGCCGAGGAGCCGGCAGGCGTGGGTGTCGCGGGCCGCGCGGGTGCCGAATAGCGTCGCCGACGCGTGAGACCGACGCGTGAGTGGGGCCCCGCGCCTTCGTGGTGCGGGGCCCCACGCGTACGTCTCACGCGTCTGCCGTCTGCCGTCTGCCGTCTGCCGTCCGCCGTCCGCCGTCCGCCCGATCATGTCCGAGTCGGCCCGAGTGTTGCCCGAACCTGTTTACTTTTCGGGAATCCGGGCGTAACCTCCGAGCGAAACCACAGAATCGGGCATCAGTCGGAGGCGAACGGACATGTACGCACCGGAGCGGCAGCAGGAGATCCTCCGGCTCGCCCGCGACGGCGGCCGGGTGGACGTGGTGTCGCTGGCGGAGGAGTTCCAGGTCACGGCCGAGACGATCCGCCGCGATCTGAAAGCCCTCGACCGGGCCGGCCTCGTCCAGCGGGTGCACGGCGGCGCGATCCCCGCCGGCCGCCTGGACTTCGAGCCCGACCTCGCCGAACGCGAGGGCACCGCGGCCGACCAGAAGGACCGCATCGCCCAGGCCGCCCTCGCCGAACTCCCGACCGACGGCACGGTCGTCCTCGACGCCGGTACGACGATCGCGCGCCTCGCCGCAGCCATCCCGCTGGAGGCCACGCTCACCGCGGTCACCCACAGCCTGCCGATCGCCGCCCGACTCGCCGACCACCCCGGCATCCAGCTGCACCTCGTCGGCGGTCGCGTCCGCCACCGCACCCGTGCCGCCGTGGACGCCTGGGCGCTCCGGGCCTACGGCGAGATCCGCGCCGACGTCCTCTTCGTGGCCGCCAACGGCTTCTCCACCGACCACGGCCTGACCACGCCCGACCTCGCCGAGGCCGCCGTCAAGCGCGCGGCCGTGACCGCCGCCCGCCGCGTGGTGCTGCTCGCCGACTCCTCCAAGCACGGCCAGGAACACTTCGCCCGCTTCGGCGACCTGAGCGACGTGGACCTGCTGATCACGGACACCGGCCTGAGCGCCGAGGACGCCCTCGCCATCGAACGCAAGGGCACCGAGGTGCTGCGCGTCCCCGGCACCGAGCCCCTCGGCGGCTCCGGCACCACCCGGACCAACGGCCGGAAAGACCGCTCATGATCCTCACCGTCACCCCGAACCCGTCCCTCGACCGCACCTACGAGGTCCCCTCCCTCGACCGCGGCGAGGTCATCCGGGCCACCGGCGAACGCATGGACCCCGGCGGCAAGGGCGTCAACGTCTCCCGCGCGGTCGCCGCCGCCGGACGCCGGACCGTGGCCGTCCTGCCCCTCGGCGGCGCGCCCGGCGCACTCGTCGCGGACCTGCTCGACGCCCAGGGCATCGAGGTCGCCCGCGTGGCGGTGGCCGGGGCGACCCGCTCCAACATCGCCCTGGCCGAGGCCGACGGCGTCCTGACGAAGATCAACGCACCCGGCCCGGAACTCACGGCCGCCGAGCGGGAACTCCTCCTGGAGACCGTCCGCGCCCAGTCCGCCGACGCCTCCTGGATCGCCTGCTGCGGCAGCCTCCCGCGCGGCCTCGCCCCCTCCTGGTACGCCGAACTCGTCGCCCGCGCCCACGCCGCCGGCGCCCGCATCGCCCTGGACACCTCCGGCCCGGCCCTCCTCGCCGCGCTCCGCGAACGCCCCGACGTCGTCAAGCCCAACGCCGAGGAACTCGCCGAGGCGGTGGGGCGCCCCCTCGCCACCGTCGGCGACGCCGTCAAGGCCGCCGAGGAACTCCGCGAGATGGGCGCCACCGCGGTCCTGGCCAGCCTCGGCGCCGACGGCCAACTCCTGCTGGACGCCTCCGGCGCCTGGTACGGCACCGCCCAGGTCGCCGCCGTCCGCAGCAACGTCGGCGCCGGCGACTCCTCCCTCGCCGGGTTCCTCATCGCCGGCGGCCAGGGCCCCGACGCCCTCGCCTCGGCCGTGGCCCACGGCGCCGCCGCCGTCCAGCTCCCGGGCAGCGTCATGCCCACCCCCGCCGACCTGGACCCCGCGGCGGTGACGGTGACACGGGAGGTCCCTGCGGACCGGGCGCTGAGGGAGCCGGTGTCATGACCAGCGGGAGCCGACATCCGCGAACGAACCTTCGTTCTGGTTTATCCGGCGCCGCGACCCTCCCCCTCCCCTCATCCCTCCCCCCACCCCTCCCTCGGCCGGCCCCCGTGGCCCGTGCCTCCCACACCCCCGTCCCCACCCCCGCCCACCACAGCCTCGGGCGATACGCGTGCGAAGGAGCCCGCGATGAGCGAGATGATCACCGCGGACCTGGTCGACCTCGACCTGTCCGCCGAGACGAAGGAAGCGGCGGCGCGTGCCCTCGCCGAGCGCATGGTGGCGAAGGGCCGGGTCACCGACCTGGACGGCTTCCTGGCCGATGTGGCGGCCCGTGAGGCGCAGATGCCCACCGGCCTCGACGGCGGCATCGGCATCCCGCACTGCCGTAGCGAGCACGTCACCGAGCCGACCCTCGCCTTCGGCCGCAGCGCGGCCGGCGTCGACTTCGGCGCACCCGACGGCCCCGCCGACCTGATCTTCCTGATCGCCGCCCCGGCGGGCGCGGACGACGCGCACCTGACGATCCTCTCCTCCCTCGCCCGTCAGCTGATGAACACCGAGTTCACGGACGCGCTGCGCGCCGCGGACGACGCGGCCCGCGCCGCCGCCCTCATCCGGGGCGACAGCGCGACCGAGGGCACCGAAGACTCCGCGGCGGCGTCGGGCGGAACGGCCTCCCCCGACGCCGCCGCGGTCAGCACGACCCCGGCCCCGGCGGCCCCCGCCCCGGCGACTCCTCCCTCGGCCGCCCCCGCCCCCGGCCCGGCGACGGACGAAACGGCGGCGCCCGAGACCGCGGCGCCCGAGACGGCCGTCCCCGCCGAGGCCCGCCCCTTCCGGATCGTCGCCGTCACCTCCTGCCCCACCGGCATCGCGCACACCTACATGGCCGCCGAGTCGCTGGAGAACGCGGGTCGGGCCGCCGGTGACGTCGAGATCGTCGTGGAGACACAGGGTTCGGCCGGCTTCACCCGCCTCGACCCGGCCGTCATCGCCGCCGCCGACGGCGTGATCTTCGCCCACGACGTCCCCGTACGGGAGAAGGACCGGTTCGCCGGAAAGCCCACCGTCGACGTCGGCGTGAAGGCCGGCATCAACCGTCCCGCCGAACTGATCTCCGAGGTCCGCGGCAAGGCGGAACGCGGCGAGACCACGGCCGCCGCCCGCCCCGGCACCCCCGTCGACCGCGCGGGCGACTCCGGCGACGGCTACGGCACCAAGCTGCGCAAGTGGCTGATGTCCGGCGTCAGCTACATGGTCCCGTTCGTCGCGGCCGGCGGCCTCCTCATCGCCCTCGGCTTCGCGATCGGCGGCTGGGAGATCAACAGCGCCAAGCCGGTCACCGAGCACTTCGACTGGCTCCAGGTCGACAGCTGGGCGGCCCTGCTCTTCCAGATCGGCGCCGTCGCCTTCGGCTTCCTCATCCCCGTCCTCGCCGGTTACATCGCCTACGGCATGGCGGACCGGCCCGGCCTCGTCCCCGGCTTCGTCGGCGGCATGATCGCCGCCAACATCAACGCAGGCTTCCTCGGCGGCCTGGTCGCCGGTCTGATCGCCGGCGGGGTCGTCATGGGCATCCAGCGGATCAAGATCCCGCCGGTGCTGCGCGGCATCATGCCGGTCGTCGTGATCCCGCTGATCTCGTCGATGATCGTCGGCTTCCTGATGCTGGTGGTGATCGGCAAGCCCATCGCCGAGGCCCAGAAGGGCATGACGGACTGGCTGAGCGGCCTCTCCGGCAGCAACGCCGTCCTCCTCGGCGTGCTCCTCGGCCTGATGATGTGCTTCGACCTCGGCGGCCCCGTCAACAAGGTCGCCTACGCCTTCGCCACCGCCGGTATCGCCGTGCAGGACCCCAGCGACTCCGCGATGAAGATCATGGCGGCGGTCATGGCGGCCGGCATGGTCCCGCCGCTGGGCATGGCCCTCGCCACCACGATCCGCAAGAAGCTCTTCACCACCGCCGAGCGCGAGAACGGCAAGGCGGCCTGGGTGCTCGGCGCCTCGTTCATCTCCGAGGGCGCGATCCCGTTCGCCGCCGCCGACCCGCTGCGTGTGATCCCCGCCTCCATGGCGGGCGGCGCCGTCACCGGCGCGCTGGCCATGGCCTTCGGCTCGACCCTGCGCGCCCCGCACGGCGGCATCTGGGTCACCCCGCTCATCGGCAAGCCGTTCCTCTACCTGCTCGCCGTCGCGATCGGCACGGCCGTCACGGCCGGCCTGGTCATCGTCCTGAAGGGCATGCGCAGGACCCAGCCGGGCGCGGCCCCGCAGGCCGCCCCCACCGCCACGGCGGAGACGAAGGAGCCGGTCGCGGCCTGAACCCGGGACCGTACGACGGCCGCGGCCCCCTCCCGAGCGAGGGGGCCGCGGCCGTCCGCGTTTCCGCCCCGTGCGCCCCTTTGGGCGCCTTTACAACCCGTGTGACGTGTAAGCCGTACCTGCGAGATACGTCACGGTCCGGGCTCAAAGTCCCATCCGGTGGTGTCTACTGGACGGCATGCCTGAGCACGTGTCAATACTCCAGCTGTTGGGCGGGACAGCCCTTGTCCTCGCGGCGGTCATCTGGGTCGCCGTGCTCGTACGGGTGCTGCGCCGCGACCACGAGGCCCACCGCGCCCGCTTCGTCGGCCTGACCCGCGGCCGCGGCCGAGGGCTGCGCGGCCTGCCCCATCAGCGCCGCAAGGGCCCGCACGTCGAGCACGTGGAGCTGACCCCGGCCGAACAGGACGCCTTCGCGTTCCTGGCCCGCCAGTTCAGCGACGACCGCCTGGCCTGAGCGCACCGCTCCCAGGAGGCCGCCCGGTCGGCTAACCGAGCGTCCCCGCCCGCCGTTCCATCGCGTCGCGGGCCGCGTCCTCCGACACGTACACCTCGCACATGTGCCGACCGTCCGGGGTGGCCGTGTGCTCGACCTCCCAGAGGGAGATCTCCTGCCCGTCGGTGAGCAGGAAGGCGTGCTCGTAGAGCGAGAAGCTGAGGCCCGGCCGGCCCCGGCGCGCGGGGCGGTGCGGGCGGCCGAAGGCCTGGGTGATCTCGTGCGCGAACGCGGTCCGCAGCAGCAGCGTGGCCAGCTCGTCCCCGGGCGGGTCCGGGTTCTCCGCGCGCCGCAGCAGCCGACGGGCGTGATCCGCCGAGTCGTCCGGCACATACTCGTGACGCGGCTCCGGGAACGCCGCCAGCTCCACCGTGACGGGCAGCTCGAAGTCGGGGGCGTCCGGCGGCAGCGGCAGCCGCGCGGTGGCGGCCCGCAGCTCCTCGTCGTCCGTGTAGACCTCGTGCTGGGTGTCGCTGCCGGGCACCGTGTTGTGCACCAGCTCCCACAGGGTGACCGCCGAGCCGTCGGCCAGCAGCCAGGTGTGCCGGTACGTCGCCCGGTGCAGCCCCGAACTGTAGTGCGCGGAGTGCAGCGAGCTGTCGTGCGCGAGGGCGCAGTCGAGCTGCCGTATGGTCTCGTCGGGCAGTTCGAAGGAGTTCAGGGCGCGGCCGAGGAGTCGCGCGAGGTGCTCCTCAGGAGACTCGGGCGACTCGGGTGGCTCGTACGCTGCCGTCTCGTACGGAACGCTCAAGGTTTCTCCCGGCGTTGCTGCATGTCACCTTGTGGGTGCATACCGTAGCCCCTCGGTCGGACATCATGTCCGGGAACCGAGAAAACGTACGCCTCTAAAACGCCGGAGCCGCGCGGTTGGTTCCCGCGCGGCTCGGCGAACTACCGGAACGACGTGGTCAGATGGCGCCGCCCGCCGTCCACTCGCTCCACGGCATGTTCCAGCCGTTGAGGCCGTTGTCCGGCGCGACCGTCTTGTCGGGGGAGTTCTTGACCGTCACCACGTCGCCGATCAGCGAGTTGTCGAAGAACCACTTGCCGTTCGTGGCGCTGTTCGCGCCCTGGGCATCCGCGAGACCGATGCAGCCGTGGCTGGTGCCCTGGCGTCCGAAGGGCGGGTTTCCCCTGCTATACCAGTAGTTGCCGTGGACGAAGGTGCCCGACGTCGTCAGCCGCATCGCGTTCGGCACGTCCGCGATGTCGTACTCACCGCCGAAGCCCACCGTCGACCCGTTCATCCGCGTCTGCCGGAACTTCTCCGAGATCACCATCTGACCGTTGTACGTCGGGTTCGCCGCGGCGCCCGCCGAGATCGGCAGCGTCTTGATCGTCTTTCCGTCCCGCACGACCGTCATGGTCTGCGTGTTCACGTCGACCGTGGACACCTGCGACCGGCCGACGGTGAACGTGACGGTCTTGTCCTGCACCCCGTACAGCCCGTTCGCACCCTTCACACCGTCCAGGTCGATCTTCATCGTGACCTTGGAACCGGCCTTCCAGTACTCCTCGGGCCGGAAGTCGAGCCGCTGCTCCCCGAACCAGTGCCCGACCACCTCCTGCCCGCTGCTCGACGTCACCGTGATGTGCGACTGCACGGCCTTGCGGTCCGCGATCGCCTTGTCGAAGGTGAACGACACCGGCATCCCCACGCCGACCGTGGTGCCGTTGTCCGGCGTGTAGGTGCCGATGAAGCTGTTGGCCGTCGACACGGTGGTGAAGATGGAGTTGGCGGCCGACGTCTTCCCGGCCGCGTTCTTCGCCGTCGCCGAGATCCGGTACTTCGTGCCCCGCTCCAACTGCTCCTTCGGCTTCCAGGACCGCCCGTCGGCGGCTATCTCGCCCGCCACGGCCTCGCCGCCCTCCGCGACGGTCATCTCCACCTCGGTCAGCTTGCCGCCGCTGACCTTCACCCCGGTCGAGTTGATGGACGCGCCCGTCGAACCGTCCTTCGCCGAGATCGTGATCTTCGCCGCCGTGTCCTCGGCCGAAGTCCCCTTGCCGTCACTCTTGTTGTCGGCCTGGGCGTCCCCGCCGCAGCCGGTGAGGGTCAGCGCACCGACCACCAGCACGGCACAGGTCCCCAGTGCCCGCCGTACAGCAATCTTCGGCCTCGTCACGATCTGCTCCAGCTTCTTCGCTTCTAGGCGATCCACGTCATCCGCTCCGGTACGTGGACATAGAGCGACCGGCGGCAGAGCGGGTTCCCCCTGCCCCCGCCCCAGCACAATCACGTGACAGAACCGGGACATTCACTCCCGCCGCCCCACCTCAACTCACCGCCCCCCACGACTCCCGGGAGCCTCCCCCCTCTCCTCCCCGGCTCCCTCCCCCTCGCGTCTTCGTGGCCCCGCAACAGGGTCGTCGTTCGCCCCTGGCTTCCCCTCGCCCCTCAACGCCTCCCGTACAACTCCCCGTACGACGGCCACACTCCGCCCGGGCCGGCCACCGGCTCGGCTGCTCGTACCGCCCGGACGATCGCGCGGGTCACCAGGTCCGCTCCTGCCGCGAGGAGTTCGTTCAGGGCGAGAGGGCCGGCCTGGGGCGGCAGCGGTCGCGTGCCCGTCGCCAGGGTGAACACCGTGTCCCCGTCGTTGAGCAGATGCACAGGACGCACCGCGCGGGCTATCCCGTCGTGTGCCGTGCCGGCCAGCTTCTGGGCCTGGGCGCGGGTCAGGTCGGCGTCGGTGGCGACCACGGCCAGCGTGGTGTTCATCGGGGGAGGGGCACTCGCCGCGGCGGCCTCGGCGATCCGCCGACGCGCTCCCTCGTGCACCTCCATCGCCGGATACGTCACACGCCCCTGGAACAACTCCCCGTACAGCACCCCCGTCTCCGGATCCGTCACCGATCCCGCCGCGTTGGCCACCACCAGGGCCGCCACCGTGATCCCCGAGTCCAGCACGGTGCTCGCGGTGCCCACGCCGCCCTTGAGCAGTCCAGCCGTCGCCCCCGTCCCGGCCCCCACACATCCCTCCGCCACCGGGGCGCCCGGCCCGCTCTCGTCCGCCGCTTCCACCGCGGCTCGGCCCACGGCGGCATCCGGTCTGGCCTTGAAGTCACCGCCCCGGCCCAGGTCGAAGACACAGGCCGCCGGCACGACCGGCACCACGTGCGCCGGGTCCAGGCCGACCCGCACGCCCCGCCCCCGCTCCTCCAGCCAGGCCATCACCCCCGACGCGGAGTCCAACCCGTACGCACTGCCGCCGGTCAGCACCACCGCGTCGACCCTCTGCACCAGGTTGCGCGGATCGAGCGCGTCCGTCTCCTTGGTGCCGGGCCCGCCGCCGCGCACGTCCACGGCCGCGACCGCGCCGCCCTCCGGAGCCAGCACCACCGTGGTCCCGGTGAGCCAGCCCCCACCGACCCGTGTGGCGTGCCCGACCCGCACACCGGGCACGTCGGTCAACGCGTCAACTGCCATGAGTGTCTCGGGTGTTGTGGGTCTGCCCGTGCGTCCCGTGCGTCCCTGCCGCGTGGGCGTGCGGGACGCTGTGACCGCGGGCGCCGATGGCCACCCCGGCCGCGACCGTCAGGGCCGTCACAGCACCCGCCGCCGGTACCGCCCAGTGCCCGAGGAACGTGCACAGCACCACGGCCAACGCGGCGAGCGGCAGCACGGCCTGCTGCGCCGTGCCCACCTTGTAGTGCCGGGCGTGCAGCGCCCACACGGAGACGAGGTACAGCGCCGTCGGCAGTGTCACCGCCGAGGACGCGGCCAGGGTGGAGATGTGCGCCTTGTGCACCGTCTCCTCCACCGCGACCTCCAGCCCGGCGCCGATCGCGGCAGCAGAAGCGAAGATCAGGTAGTGGCCGTACCCCCACAGGAAGCTCTGTCTGTTGGAGCGCAGATGCCCGTGGATGGGAACGGTGAAGTAGATCCACCACGCCGAGAAGACGATCAGCAGCCCGCCCACCGCGATGGGCAGGAGGTCCCCCAACGCGTCGTGCTCGTCCGCCGCCGACTTCACCGCGACCGTGGCCGCCAGGATCGTCTCACCCAGCACGATGATGGTGAACAGGCCGTACCGCTCGGCGATGTGATGCGGATGCCAGGACGTCTGGAAACCTCTCTCCGCGTACAGCGGGACGGACAACTCGGCGATCGCCATCACCAGGAACAGCCACGGTCTGGCCGGCTCCGGCAGGACCAGCAGCCCCAGCCAGCCGATCTGGCACAGCGCCACACCGCCCGCGTACCGCAGGGCCGTGACCCGTTCCGCGTCCGTCGCGGTCCGCGCGGCCCGCAGCCACTGCGCGGTCATCGCCAGCCGCATGATCACATAGCCGAGCACGACCAGGGACCAGTCGTGGTCCTCGAAGGCCCGGCCGACCCCGGCGGCGAGCACCAGCACACCCGCCATCTGGACGAGCGTCACCAGGCGGTAGGGCACGTCGTCGTTGTCGTAGGCCGAGGCGAACCAGGTGAAGTTCATCCAGGCCCACCAGATCGCGAAGAAGACCATCGCGTAGTTCAGGATGCCCTCGGCGGCGTGTGCCTCCGCGACGGCGTGGACCAGCTGGACGCCCGCCTGGGCGACGGCCACGACGAAGCACAGGTCGAAGAAGAGCTCCAGTGGCGAGGCGACCCGGTGTTCCTCCCCACGGCCCCGCGAGACCAGCCTGCGCACCGGCGCCCTTCCCGCGCCGGAGGAGGGGGCGGGAGCCGAGGGAGGCGGGGGCGCGGAACGGGGCGTCATGGGGCCAAGCACACCAGAAAACCCGGTGGACGTCTCGCTCAGGTGTCCACCAGTACCGGGCCGGACCGAGGGTGTGCATGGACGGGCCCGCAAAGGGGCCGACGGAGGACCCGGGGCCGAGGGCGGCGTCGGGGCGAGCCCAGGAGGCGGCGCGGGAGGTCGTCCAGGTGCGGGGCCGTACGCTGGAGGCATGAGTACCGCTCCCACCCCCGGCTCCGGCTCCGAACCGCGCGACCCCAAGGCCGCGCTGGTCTTCGACGACCCGCTCAGCCGGCCGTCGTCGGACGACACGGACCACGGATGGGGCGAGCCCTCCGGCGACGGCGGCGACAGCGCGGCCGACCTGAAGCGCTTCCTCGACGAGAAGCCGCCCCACCACATCTGACGGTGCCGGCCGAAGGCCCCGGCCGCCGCTACGTGCGGTCGTGACCCGAGCCGCGCTGGGCCACCAGGGCGTCGCGGATCTCCTTCAGGACCTCCAGCTCGGTCACCTCGATGACCTCGTGCGTGCCCTCCTTCGCCTTGCGGCGGGCCTCCACCCGGGCCAGGTACTTGGCCATGGGGAGCACCATCAGGAAGTAGACGACGGCCGCGGTGATGAGGAACGTGAGCGTCGCGTTCAGCACCGTGCCCCAGAGGATCGCGACGCCGTGGGTGACCGTGCCGTCCGCGGCCACCGTGCAGGGGTCCTTCCAGCAATAGCGGTACTGGTCGAGGTTCTTCGTGCCGAACGCCCCCACCAGCGGGCTGATGACCCCCTTCACCACCGAGTTGACGATGTTGGTGAAGGCCGCGCCGATGACCACGGCGACGGCCAGGTCGACGACGTTCCCCCGCATCAGGAAGGCCTTGAAGCCCTCCCAGACGCTCGGCTCCTTCTTCTCGCTCACCACGAGGCCTCTCTGCGCTGGTTGTGGAACAAACGACTCCGCAACCTACGTCAGGGTCGGTCCCCGGTGTCCAACTGGGTCCCTCCATCGTGGGACTTGACGGACCTGGTCCCGTCGTCGGGCGCGCGGTCACCACAGTGTCACCGCCAGGCGGGACGTGGCACCCGCGCCGGCCAGCCGGGCCGCCGTGCGGCGGGGCACGGTCAGGACGACCAGGGCTCCGCTCTCGGCCGCGTCGGCGGCGGGCACCTCGGAGACGCGGGCGCCCCGGGCGACGATCCTCGCGGCACCGCCCGACGCGGAGTCCTCGGCCGCGATCACGTCGACCCGGTCGCCCGGGCGCAGCAGCCGTACCGTCGCGCCGTCGGCGATGCGGACCGGGGCGGTCACCGTCCCCACGCGGGCGGGCCGTTCGGGGACCGGGTCGGCCACGGGGTGCCCCCTGACCCGTTCCGCCTCCTTCGGGCCCGCCCCCGTCACCAACAGGGCGGCGGCGGTCACCGCCAGACCGGCGGCCATGGCTCGCCGCCGGCAGCGGGCGAGACGGCGGAGCCGGTGCGCCCCGCCGCGCACCCGAAGCGGGGCGAAGTGTGGGACCTCGCAGGTGGGAGGGGCATCGGTGCCGGGTGGGCCGGCGGCCCAGGACGGGATACGTGTGGACGACGAGGACGAGGACGAGGACGAGGACGAGGGCGAGGCCGACGCCGAGTGTGAGTGCGAGGGCGAGGAGGAGGACGGCGCGGGCGAGAAGGCGCTCGGGGTGTTCGGGGGCACTGACGACGTACGGGACATGAGGCCACCACCTGCTGTGTGAGATCGGCTTGCGGTCCCACGATGAGGCTTCGCGGCGAGACCCGCCGAGCCCTGTGGACCACCCACCGGTTGTGGAAAACCTCGCCACTCGAACGAGGACTTCCGCCTCGGTGCGGCCCCCGGCCCTCACCCCGTCACGGCAGCACGAACCCCGGATCCATCCCGCCCAGCGCCTTCGTGCACAGGCAGTCGCGGCCCTCGTTCGGCGGCAGGGCGGCGACCGCCTCGAAGAGGACGCCCCGGAGGCGGTCGATGTTGGCGGCGAAGACCTGGAGGACCTCCTCGTGGGAGACGCCCTCGCCGGTCTCGGCGCCGGCGTCGAGGTCGGTCACGAGGGTCAGGGAGGTGTAGCAGAGCTCCAGTTCACGGGCGAGGATGGCCTCCGGATGGCCGGTCATGCCGACCACGGACCAGCCCTGCGCCTGGTGCCACAGGGACTCGGCGCGGGTGGAGAAGCGGGGGCCCTCGACCACGACGAGGGTGCCGCCGTCCACCGGCTCCCAGTCGCGTCGGCGCGCCGCTTTCAGGGCGGCCTCGCGGCCGACGGGGCAGTAGGGGTCGGCGAGCGAGACATGGACGACGTTCGGGACGGCACCGCCGGGCAGGGGGAGTCCGTCGAAGTACGTCTGGGTGCGCGACTTCGTACGGTCGACGAGCTGGTCCGGCACAAGGAGCGTGCCCGGTCCGTACTCGGGCCGCAGACCGCCCACCGCGCACGGGCCGAGCACCTGGCGCGCCCCGACGGAACGCAGGGCCCACAGGTTGGCGCGGTAGTTGATGCGGTGCGGCGGCAGGTGGTGGGCGCGGCCGTGGCGCGGGAGGAAGGCGACGCGGCGTCCGGCGATCTCGCCGAGGAAGAGGGAGTCGCTGGGCGGTCCGTAGGGGGTGTCGACCTGTATCTCGGTCACGTCGTCGAGGAAGGAGTAGAACCCCGACCCACCGATGACCCCGATCTCGGCCAGGCCGCCCGCTGCCGTGCTGTGGGCCACTGCCGTGCCGCCCGCCGCCGCCGTGCCGCCAGCCGTGTCGTGCGCCGCGCCGGTCCCGCCCGTCGGCCCGGCCCCGTTGTCCACGTGCTCCGTGTTCGCCATGCCCGCACCCTAACCGGGCCGGAAAACGCCGAGGACCCCGCAGGTCGTCGTACGACGGCAGGGTCCTGAACGGAAGGCGCTCATGCCGACGCGACGCAAGCGTCACCCGGCGATCCGCACCACCCGGCGATCCGCACCACCCGGCGATCCGCACCACCCGGCGAACGGCGCTACGCGGCGAAACGCGCCACCCGGCGACACGCATCACGCGTCGAGACGCATCAGGCAGCGAGACGCATCACGCATCGAAGCGCACCTCGCCGCCTCACGCACTACGCGGCCGACGTGCTGCTCGTGGAGGAAGAGCCCGAGGACGACGACTTCGCGTCGGATGACGACGAGGACGAGGTCGTGGAGGACTTCGCGTCCGAGGAGGACGAGGAGGCCTTCGACGTCGCCGGGCTGCTGCTCGACGACGAGCCACGGCTGTCGTTCCGGTAGAAACCGGAGCCCTTGAAGACGATGCCGACCGCGGAGAACACCTTCTTGAGGCGGCCGTTGCAGTTGGGGCACTCGGTCAGGGCGTCGTCGGTGAACTTCTGCACCGCTTCGAGGCCCTCACCGCATTCGGTGCACTGGTACTGGTACGTCGGCACTGGTCTTCCTCCTGGCACTCTCACTCGATGAGTGCTAACGACAGTCCATACTGACCTATTCCCCGGGGATCAGTCCACTGCCACCGGCACTCGGTGACCGACGACACGCGCGACGGTACGGCTGCGGGGGCTCCCCACCAGCCTCGTACGCAGCGCCAACAGCGTCGCCAGCGCCAGTGCCGTACCGGCCGCCGGCACCAGGAATCCGGCGCCGGCCCACAGCCGGTCCTCCAGCTGACCGGCGGCCGTGACGGCGGCCGCCTGGCCGAGCGCGACCGCTCCGGTCAGCCAGGTGAAGGCCTCCGTGCGGGCGCCGGACGGGACCAGGGAGTCGACCAGCGTGTAGCCGGTGATCAGGGCGGGGGCGATGCACATGCCGACCAGCAGGCCGAGCGCGGCGAGGACGAACACGGAGTCGGCGGTCCACAGGGCGGAGGCGGCCAGCGCGAGAGCCGTGTAGCCGATCACCAGGCGCCGCTGCGGAGCCGCCTTCCAGGCGAGCGCGCCGCACACGATGCCGGAGAGCATGTTGCCGGCGGCGAACACGCCGTACAGGACGCCGTTCAGGCCGGGCTCGCCGATCGACTCGGAGAAGGCGGCCAGGGAGACCTGCATGCCGCCGAAGACGGACCCGATGCCCAGGAAGGTGACGATCAGGACGCGCACCCCGGGGACGGACAGGGCGGAAACGCGCTCCACGCGCGCGTGGGCGGCCGGGACGACCCGGGGCTGGGTGCCGCGTTGCGCGGCGAACAGCAGACCGCCGATCAGGGTGAGCGCGGCCTCGGTGAGCAGGCCGGCGGCCGGGTGCACGGCGGTGCACAGCGCGGTCGCGAGCAGCGGGCCGAGGACGAAGGTCAGCTCGTCGGTGACCGACTCGAAGGCGGCCGCGGTGCTCGTCAGGGGCGAGTCCTGGAGCTTGACGCCCCAGCGGGCCCGCACCATGGGGCCGATCTGCGGCACCGACGCGCCGGTGGGCACGGCGGCGACGAAGAGCGCCCACAGGGGGGCGTCCATCAGGGCGAGCGCCGTCAGGGAGAGTCCCGCGACGCCGTGGACGAGGACGCCCGGGATCAGGACGGCCCGCTGGCCGCGCCGGTCGGCGAGACGGCCGCTCCAGGGCGCGAACAGGGCCATGGCGACGCCGGTCACGGCGGCCACGGCGCCGGCCGCGCCGTACGAGCCGGTGGTGTGCTGGACGAGCAGCACGATGGAGAGCGTCAGCATCGCGAACGGCTGACGGGCCGCGAAGCCGGGCAGGAGGAACGTCCACGCGCCCCGGGTGCGCAGCAGCTGCCCGTAGCCAGGACGGGACGCTTTGGAGGAGTTCGAGGTGTGCGAGGTGACCGTGGATGCCACGGCCGTGCCTTTCCGCCGCCTGGTAGCGCGCCTGTGCGGGGGCGCCGAGAGCTGTCCTCTTGCGCCACTGCGGTAGATGCCGGGCCCGGGAGAGGGGCGTGACGGCCGCCATACGGTCGCGCCAGCTCTGCGTCAGACAGAGTTGGTCCGATCAAGTGCACCTTCATCGTACAGGGGATCAGCCCTGGTCACCTGTGAAAGTGAGCACCATCGGCGGCCACACCCCCGCTTCCGGAGGGTGTGAACAGGACGAAACGTGCCCTTAACGCCGGGATCCGCCGCCGTCGCCTCCGCCGTTGCCCGTGCCCAGCCAGTCGGCCAGCTTGCCGCCCTGTCCGACGGCCCTGAGGCGGCGCTCCGCCTGGTCCCGGACGGGGTCGGTGGTGACGACGAGGAGTTCGTCGCCGCGCCGCAGGACCGTGGTCGGCAGGGGGACGAAGGACTTGCCGTCGCGGACGACGAGGGTGACGGCGGCGCCCGCGGGGAGCCGCAGCTCGTTGACCTCGACGCCGTGCATACGGGACTTCTCGGGGATGGCGACGGACAGCAGGTGGCCGCGCAGCCGCTCCAGGGGCGCCGACTCGATGCCGAGGTCGGCCGCCTCGTCCCCGGAGCCGCCGAGGCGCAGCTTGCGGGCCAGCCAGGGCAGCGTCGGTCCCTGGACGAGGGTGTAGACGACGACGAGCACGAAGACGATGTTGAAGATCCGGCGGCTGCCCTCGACGCCGCTCACCATGGGGATCGTCGCCAGGATGATGGGCACCGCGCCGCGCAGTCCGGCCCACGACAGCAGGGCCTGCTCGCGCCACGGCACCCGGAACGGCACCAGCGCGACGACCACGCTCAGCGGTCGAGCCACCATGGTCAGCACCAGGCCGATGACGAGCGCGGGCCAGATGTCGTCGCCCATCTCGTGCGGGGTGACCAGCAGTCCGAGCAGGACGAACATGCCGATCTGGGCGATCCAGCCGACGCCCTCGGCGAAGCCCCGGGTGGCGGGCCAGTGCGGCAGCTTGGCGTTGCCGAGGACCATGGAGGCCAGGTAGACGGCGAGGAAGCCGCTGCCGTGGGCGAGGGCGCCGGCGGCGTAGGCGGCGACGGCGATGGCCATGACGGCGATCGGGTAGAGGCCGGAGGCGGGCAGCGCCACATGCCTGAGGGCCCAGGACCCCAGCCAGCCGACGGCGAGGCCGATGGCGGCGCCGATCGCCAGCTCCAGCACTATCTCGCCGATCAGGACGTACCAGTGTTCGACCGGTCCGGCCATGGAGAGCGAGGCGACGAGGATGACCACCGGGGCGTCGTTGAAGCCGGACTCGGCCTCCAGGGTGCCCGTCACGCGCGCGGGGAGGGGGATCTTGCGCAGTACGGAGAAGACGGCCGCCGCGTCCGTGGAGGACACGACCGCGCCGATGATGAGCGCCTGCCGCCACTCCAGCCCGATCAGATAGTGCGCGCCCGCAGCCGTGACGCCGACGCTCGCCGCGACTCCGACCAGCGCCAGTGAGCTGGCGGCCGGCAGGGCCGGCTCGATCTCCTTCCACTTCGTGCCGAGGCCGCCCTCCGCCAGGATCACGACGAGGGCCGCGTAGCCGATGACCTGGGTCAGTTCGGCGTTGTCGAAGTGGATGTCGCCGATGCCGTCCTGGCCCATGGCGATGCCTATGCCCAGGTACACGAGCAGGCTGGGGAGCCCGCTGCGCGACGAGATCCGGACCGCGGCGACCGCGACGAGAAGGACGAGCGAGCAGACGAGCAGGAGCTGGTTGAGATCGTGGACAGTCAGCGGGCCGTACCTTTCTTGCCGAACCGCACGTGGTTCCGAGTGTGGGGTGCCGAGCACTGGATGGAGGCACGCGCGCGTGTGGGCATGCGAAGCCGATCACGGAAACCGTGCGATTGCGGTTACGTCAGTGCAAGTACTTCGTTACCTTACCTAACTCTTGACGATTTCTTGACGCTCACGAGGGCAAGATCGAACAGTCGTCCGCGCCAGTTCCCGACTCCGCGTCAAGTCGTGTCGGGCCCTGCGCCTATGGTTGCTCCAGCGTTCAGTACAAAGCACAGCCCGACCTGCCGCTCGTGTTAGGACAGCAAGGACAGCGATGCCCACCGACACCACCCCCTCCGGCCAGCAGTCCGGCAAGTCCGGCAGGAAGAAGGGGCGAAAAGTCCGCCTTCTCCTGATCGTCCTGGTCCTGGCCATCATCGGTGGCGTCGGCTACGGGGCGTTCTGGTCCGTCTCCACCGTGCGCGCCTCCTTCCCGCAGACCAAGGGTTCGATAACCCTGGACGGTCTGTCGGGACCGGTCGACGTCAAGCGCGACGGCTACGGGATCCCGCAGATCTACGCCTCCTCCGACGAGGACCTGTTCATGGCGCAGGGCTACGTCCAGGCGCAGGACCGGTTCTACGAGATGGACGTACGCCGCCACATGACGGCCGGCCGCCTCTCGGAGATGTTCGGCGAGAGCCAGGTCGACAACGACGAGTTCCTGCGCACCCTCGGCTGGCACCGGATCGCCGAGGAGGAGTACGAGAAGACCCTCTCGGCCGAGACGAAGAAGTACCTCGACGCCTACGCCAAGGGGGTCAACGCCTACCTGGCCGGCAAGGACGGCGACGAGATCTCCGTCGAGTACGCGGCCCTCGGCTTCACCAACGACTACACGCCCGAGGAGTGGACCCCGGTCGACTCGGTCGCCTGGCTGAAGGCGATGGCGTGGGACCTGCGCGGCAACATGCAGGACGAGATCGACCGCGCCCTGATGACCAGCCGCCTCGGCCCCAAGCAGATCGCCGACCTGTACCCGCAGTACCCGTACAGCCGCAACGGGACGATCGTGCGGGAAGGCCAGTACGACGAACTGACGAAGACCTGGTCGGACGGGTCGGGGACGTCGCAGGGCACCGGCGGCTCCACACAGGGCACCGGGGGCACGGGGACGGGCACCGGAGGCACCGGCACGGCCGCCGCCGGCACGTCCTCCGACTCCGGAGCCCTCCAGACGCAGCTGGACGGCCTCTACAACGTCCTGGAGGGCCTGCCCGAGGCCGTCGGTGTGAACGGCAACGGCATCGGCTCCAACTCCTGGGTCGTCTCCGGCGACCACACCATCACCGGCAAGCCGCTGCTCGCCAACGACCCGCACCTGACGGCGTCGCTGCCCTCGGTCTGGTACCAGATGGGCCTGCACTGCAAGTCCGTCTCCGCGAAGTGCCAGTACGACGTCTCCGGCTACACCTTCTCCGGCATGCCCGGCGTGGTCATCGGCCACAACGCCGACATCGCCTGGGGCATGACCAACTCCGGCGTCGACGTCACCGACCTCTACCTGGAGAAGCTCACCGGCGACGGCTACCAGTACGGCTCCAAGGTCCTGCCGTTCGACACCCGCGAGGAGACCATCGAGGTCGCCGGCGGCGCGTCCAAGACGATCGTCGTCCGCACCACCAACAACGGTCCCCTGCTCTCCGACCGCTATGACGAACTCGTCCAGGTCGGCAAGAAGGCCACGGTCGACCAGGACGCCCCCGACCGCGGCGACGGCTACGGCATCGCCCTGCGCTGGACCGCGCTCGACCCCGGCACCTCCATGGACGCCGTCTTCGCCATGAACCGGGCCAAGGGCTGGGACGACTTCCGTGAGGCCGCCGCCCTGTTCGACGTCCCCTCGCAGAACCTGATCTACGCCGACACCGAGGGCCACATCGGCTACCAGCTGCCCGGGAAGATCCCCACCCGCGGCAAGGGCGACGGCTCGCTGCCCGCCCCCGGCTGGGACCCCCGGTACCGCTGGACCGGCTACATCGACGAGGACGAACTGCCCTACGAGTACGACCCGGAGCGCGGCTACATCGTCACCGCGAACCAGGCCGTCGTCGACAAGAAGTACCCCTTCACGCTCACCACGGACTGGGGCTACGGCACCCGCGCGCAGCGGATCACCAGCCTGATCGAGTCCAAGATCAAGGGGGGCGGCAAGATCTCCACCGACGACATGCGGCAGATGCAGATGGACAACAGCAGCGAGATCGCCAAGCTGCTGGTGCCGCTGCTGCTCAAGATCGACGTCGGTGACAAGCACGTCCGCGAGGCGCAGAAGCTCCTGGAGGGCTGGGACTACACCCAGGACGCCGACTCGGCGGCCGCCGCGTACTTCAACTCGGTCTGGCGCAACATCCTCAAGCTCGCCTTCGGCGACAAGCTGCCCAAGGAACTGCGCGTCGAGGGACAGTGCCTGTCGGTCGAGCCGGTCGACTCCACTGGGCCCGCCGACGAGGACCAGCAGGTGCGCGAGTGCGGCAGGCGCGACGCGGACCAGGCGCAACCCGACGGTGGCGACCGCTGGTTCGAGGTGGTCCGCCGACTCGTCGACGACCAGGACAACGCCTGGTGGTCCACGCCCAAGACGCGCAACCTGAAGGCCGCCGACACCCGCGACGAGCTGTTCAAGCGGGCCATGCGGGACGCCCGTTGGGAGCTGACCGCCAAGCTGGGCAAGGACATCGACAGCTGGAGCTGGGGCCGGCTGCACCGGCTGTTCCTGAAGAACCAGACCCTCGGCACCGCGGGCCCCGGTTTCCTCCAGTACATGCTCAACCGCGGCCCCTGGAAGCTCGGCGGCGGCGAGGCCACCGTCAACGCCACCGGCTGGAACGCGGCGGGCGGCTACGAGGTCGTCTGGGTGCCGTCGATGCGGATGGTGGTGAACCTCGGGGACCTCGACAAGTCCAAGTGGATCAACCTCACCGGCGCCTCCGGGCACGCGTACAACGCGCACTACACCGACCAGACCGACAAGTGGGTCAAGGGCGAACTGCTGACGTGGTCGTTCTCGGACAAGGCGGTCCAGGACGGCACGAGCGACACGCTGCTGCTCAAACCGTGACGCCCGGCTGAACACGGAAAGCGGCCTCCACGCACGCGTGGAGGCCGCTTTCCGTGTCCGGATCACCGGAACCGTCGTGCCCCCGACGGCGTCACCACCGCGTGCACCGGGCGGTCGTGCTCCTCCTCCGGGACGCGGTCCAGCACCTCCGTGTCGTACAGGAGCACCACCAGCGCCGGATCGGCGCCCGCGCGGGCCAGGCGGGCCAGGACGCGGTCGTAGGAGCCGCCGCCCCGGCCGAGGCGCATCCCGCGCGCGTCGACCGCCAGGCCCGGCAGCAGGACGGCGTCGGCGGTGGTCACGGCGTCCGGGCCGAGCCGCTCGCCGGCGGGTTCGAGGAGTTCCATACGGCCGCCGTGCCGCACGCGCGCGAGGGAGGCCTCTCCCTCGTAGACGCCCCAGTCGAGGTCGTTGTCGGGCAGCAGCACCGGGAGCAGGACGCGCACGCCCCGCGCGCGGAGTGCGTCGAGGAGCGCGAGGGTGCCCGGTTCACTCCCCACGGACACGTAC
Source organism: Streptomyces caniscabiei (assembly GCF_014930365.1). Lineage (GTDB taxonomy): Bacteria > Actinomycetota > Actinomycetes > Streptomycetales > Streptomycetaceae > Streptomyces > Streptomyces caniscabiei. Next base: position 56,328 of record NZ_JABXWI010000015.1, read on the forward strand.
GCCGCGACCGTGCGCGCGTGTGCCAGTTCGGGCAGATCGAGAGCCCGGTCCGCAAGGGCGCCCGTCGTTTTCCGGACGTCATCCGGTGTCAACCCGCTCCTCACCAGGAGGAGCTCTCGTCGCAACATTCGCTTGGAAAGCTCCGGTTCAGGTCCCATCCGGCTCACAGGTGGCTCCATTATTATTCGTAATCGGCTCATATGAGAACGAATTCATCGGAGCCACAGATTCCCCACAAAGGCACCGGATATGGTTCGGCGCATGAGTGAGGCGAACCCCAGGATCAGCAAGGCTGTCATTCCCGCGGCGGGTCTGGGAACCCGGTTCCTGCCGGCGACCAAAGCGACTCCCAAGGAGATGCTCCCGGTCGTGGACAAGCCGGCGATCCAGTACGTGGTGGAGGAGGCCGCGGCAGCGGGCCTGGACGATGTCCTGATGATCACCGGCCGCAACAAGCGCCCCCTCGAGGACCACTTCGACCGCAACCACGAGCTGGAGTCCGCCCTCCAGAGAAAGGGCGACGGCCACCGGCTCGCCAAGGTCCAGGAGTCCAGCGACCTCGCGACCATCCACTACGTCCGCCAGGGCGACCCCAAGGGCCTCGGCCACGCCGTGCTGTGCGCCGCCCCGCACGTGGGCGACGAACCCTTCGCGGTCCTCCTCGGCGACGACCTGATCGACCCCCGCGACCCGCTCCTGCGGCGCATGGTCGAGGTCCAGGAGCGGAGCGGCGGCAGCGTCATCGCCCTCATGGAGGTCGCGCCGGAGCAGATCCACCTCTACGGCTGCGCGGCCGTGGAGGCCACCGAGGACGGCGACGTCGTCAAGATCACGGGCATGGTCGAGAAGCCGGAGCCGGCCGACGCCCCGTCGAACTACGCGATCATCGGCCGCTACGTCCTCGCCCCGCAGATCTTCGACGTCCTGCGGCAGACCGAGCCGGGCCGCGGCGGCGAGATCCAGCTCACCGACGCCCTCCAGCAGCTCGCCGCGGACGAGAAGGTCGGCGGCCCCGTGCACGGCGTCGTCTTCAAGGGCCGCCGCTATGACACCGGAGACCGTGGCGACTACCTGCGTGCCATTGTCAGACTCGCGTGCGAACGTGAAGACCTGGGCCCGGACTTCCGGACCTGGCTTCGCAGTTACGTAGCCGAGGAGATGCAGCCACAGTGAGCACCGCCGCGACCCGCACCACCGGCCGGGACCACCTCTGGTCGGTGACCGAGCACCTGGAGGACATCCTCGCCACCGTGCGCCCCCTGGAACCCATCGAGCTGCAACTCCTCGACGCCCAGGGCTGCGTGCTGGTCGAGGACGTCACGGTCCCGGTGTCACTGCCGCCGTTCGACAACAGCTCCATGGACGGGTACGCGGTGCGGGTCGCGGACGTGGCGGGCGCCAGCGAGGAGTTCCCCGCCGTGCTCACGGTGATCGGCGACGTCGCGGCGGGCCAGAGCGAACAGCCGCAGGTGGGCCCGGGGGAGGCCGCCCGCATCATGACCGGCGCCCCCCTGCCGCCCGGCGCGGAGGCCGTCGTCCCGGTGGAGTGGACCGACGGCGGCCTCGGCGAGGGACCCGTCTCCGGGATGCGCGCCCGCAGCGCGAGCCCCGAGGGCGCCACCGGCCAGGTCGCCGTGCACCGCGCCGCCGAGGCACGCGCGCACGTGCGCGCGGAGGGCAGCGACGTCAAGGCCGGTGAACGCGCGCTGGCGGCCGGCACCCTCCTCGGCCCGCCCCAGCTCGGCCTGCTCGCCGCCATCGGCCGCGCCTCCGTACGCGTACACCCGCGCCCGCGCGTGGTGGTGCTCTCCACCGGCAGCGAACTGATCCCGCCCGGCGACACCCTGGCCACCGGCCAGATCTACGACTCCAACAGCTTCGCCCTCACCGCCGCCGCCCGGGACGCGGGCGCCATCGCCTACCGCGTCGGCGCCGTCGCCGACGACGCCGAGACCCTCCGCTCCACCATCGAGGACCAGCTCGTCCGCGCCGACCTGGTGGTCACCACCGGCGGCGTCAGCGTCGGCGCCTACGACGTCGTCAAGGAGGCCCTGGAGTCCGTCGGCGACGAGGACGAGGAGGGCGCCGGCATCGACTTCCGCAAGCTCGCCATGCAGCCCGGCAAGCCCCAGGGCTTCGGCACCATCGGCCCCGACCACACCCCGCTGCTCGCCCTCCCCGGCAACCCGGTGTCGTCGTACGTCTCCTTCGAACTCTTCGTCCGCCCCGCCATCCGCACCCTGATGGGCCTCGACGACGTCCACCGGCCGACGACCACGGCGACCCTGCGGACCCCCAAGGCGCTGACCTCGCCCGCAGGCCGCCGGCAGTACCTGCGCGGGACGTACTCCGACGGCGAGGTCACCCCCGTGGGAGGCGCCGGATCGCACCTCGTCGCCGCCCTCGCGCACGCCGACGCGCTCATCGTGATCCCCGAGGACACCGAGTCGGTCGAGCCCGGTACGGAGGTCGAGGTCGTCCTGCTCGGCTGAACCGTCGAGGGTGGCGTACCGTGTCGCGCACAACACGCCGCGCGCCGCACCGCGACGGGCCCCGACCGGGAGCGCCACACCACCATGAGTACGCCGCAGGACCGACTGACCCACATCGACGAGGCGGGCGCCGCTCGCATGGTCGACGTCTCCGGGAAGGACGTGACCGCGCGCACCGCCCGCGCCAGCGGCCGGGTCCTGGTCTCGCCGGCGGTGGTGGAACTGCTGCGCGGCGAGGGGGTGCCCAAGGGTGACGCCCTCGCCACCGCGCGCATCGCCGGGATCATGGGCGCCAAACGCACCCCCGACCTGATCCCGCTCTGCCACCCGCTGGCGGTCTCGGGCGTCAAGGTCGACCTCGCGGTCGCGGACGACGCCGTCGAGATCCGCGCGAGCGTGAAGACCACCGACCGCACGGGCGTCGAGATGGAAGCCCTCACGGCGGTCTCCGTCGCCGCGCTCACCGTGATCGACATGGTGAAGGCGGTCGACAAGGGCGCGGTCATCACAGACGTCCGCGTCGAGGAGAAGACGGGCGGCAAGTCGGGCGACTGGAGCCGGGCATGACGGCCCCGGCGCAACCGCCGCCCGGGGGCGCCCTCACCGCGCCGTACGCCGCCCTGGTCGTGACCGCCTCCAACCGTGCCTCCGCCGGCGTCTACGAGGACCGCGGCGGACCCCTGATCGCGGAGGGGCTCCGGGCGCTCGGCTTCGCCGTCGACGGCCCGCAGGTCGTGCCGGACGGCGACCCCGTGGAGGCCGCGCTGCGGGCGGGCGTGGACGCCGGGTACGACGTGATCGTGACGACCGGCGGCACCGGCATCTCGCCCACCGACCGCACGCCCGAGGCGACCCGCGCGGTCCTCGACCACGAGGTGCCCGGCATCCCCGAGGCGATCAGGGCGTACGGCCGGGACAAGGTCCCCACGGCCGCGCTCTCCCGAGGTCTCGCCGGCGTCGCGCGCGGCACGCTGATCGTCAACCTGCCGGGCTCGACCGGCGGCGTACGGGACGGCCTGGCCGTCCTGGGACCCCTGCTGACCCACGCGGTGGACCAGATCCGCGGCGGGGACCACCAGAGGCCGGCCCCCGGCGGCCCCCCGGCCGGGGAGGACCCCTCCAGACCCCGTGGGGGTGCGAGCTGAACAGCCCATCCTGGCCCGTGGTGCTGGTGGACGGCGAGGTCGTCCTCCGGCCCATAAGGATGCGCGACCAGCGGGCCTGGCGCGAGGTCAACCGGCGCAACCGGGACTGGCTGCGGCCCTGGGAGGCGACCATTCCGCCGCCCACGCCGAGCGGGCCCATCGCGCACCGGCCGACGTACCGTCAGATGGTCCGCCATCTGCGGGCGGAGGCGAACGCGGGCCGGATGCTGCCGTTCGTCATCGAGTACCAGGGGCGGCTGGTCGGGCAGTTGACGGTCGCCGGGATCACCTGGGGCTCCATGTGCTCCGGCCATGTCGGCTACTGGGTCGACGAGTCGGTGGCCGGGCGGGGTGTGATGCCGACGGCCGTCGCGCTCGTCGTCGACCACTGCTTCCGGACCGTCGGACTGCACCGCATCGAGGTCTGTATTCGCCCCGAGAATCGGCCCAGCCGGCGGGTCGTGGAGAAACTCGGATTCCGCGAGGAAGGCCTGCGTCCACGATATCTTCACATCGACGGCGCCTGGCGCGACCATCTCGTCTTCGCGCTCACCGCCGAAGAGGTGCCCGAGGGGCTGCTCGGCCGCTGGCAGCGGGAACGGGCGCGGCACGCGCGCAACGCGGGCTCCGACGCCGGTAAGCCCGGTCACCCGCAATAAATGAAATACGTGTTCGAAAAAAATTGCACGGATGTACGGCCGACGCCCGGGCGAACGACCGGGTTGAACGAGTCGGTGCGTTCTCGGCACGTTAATTTCGCGCTCTCGGCGGCCCGCTGATCGGATCGGTCACAAAAAAAGCTCGAAATATCAGCCGGATCGTGCGACACACCGGCTCAATTGGCGGATGGCCTCACGCAAACCCCTCTACCGTGTGAGGCGTGAGCAGCAGCGGCCTCATCTACGCAGTCATCGTCGGGGCCTGGGCCGCCTACTTGGTGCCGATGTGGCTCCGTAGGCAGGACGAGCTGAACGAAGCCCGTCCGACGGAACGCTTCAGCACCGCCATCCGGCTGCTTTCCGGCCGGGCGGGGATGGAGCGCCGATACGCCAGGGACCTGCGGGCGCGCTCCACCGAAGAGGGGGAGCCCAGCGCCCAACCGGACGGCGTCACCGACTCGGTGGACGTCCGGGCCTTCGCCGTGCCCCCGCACCGGGAGCACACGAAGGCACAACTGCCGGTGGAGCGAGGTGAGTCACCGCAGCAGGGCCAGCAGCCACAGCAACCGGGCAAACCCGCGACGCAGGCGCCCGCACCGGCGCAGGCGAAGCCGGTGCCCCAGCAGGGCGGCGCGTCGGCGGCCAAACAGGGGGTGGCCAAGCAGGGGGCGGCCCCCGTGCCCGCTCCCGCGCGGGCCAAGCGCGCGGGCCGGCAGACGGCGGGCGCACGCCGGGGCGACTCGGCGGAGGCCAAGGCGCGGGCCCAGCGCTCGAAGGTGCTCGCGCGTCGGCGGCGTACGACCGTGATGCTCTTCCTCGCCTTCACGCTCGGCGCGGTCGTCGCGGCGGTCGGCGGACTGGCCCTGCTGTGGGCGCCGGCCGTCCCGGCGGTGCTGCTGAGCACCTACATCGCGCATCTGCGCCGCCAGGAGCGGAAGCGGTTCGCGTACACCATGGACCGGCAGCAGGCCGAGGCTGCGGCCCAGCGACTGCGCGAACGGCAGCCCCAGCGGCGGCGTCCCGCGCCGGACCCGGTGGACACCGACGAGCCGGAGGACGGACCCGAGACCGAGGAGACCCGGGCGGACCTGACCGCGCTCGCGGCCGACCGGCGGGCCCTCGTCGAGCAGACCGACCACGCCGAGTGGGTCGACCAGCAGCGTGAGCGCCAGCGGCGGCCCGCCCAGGGCGACAGCTGGGACCCCGTCCCGGTGCCGCTCCCGACGTACGTCACCGCGCCGGTCGCGCCCCGGGCCACGTCCGGGGTCGACCTCGGCGCCCCGGACGCGTGGAGCTCCGCGCGCTCCAGCGCGGCCGACCCGCACGGCGCGTCGGGCGCCCCCGCGAACGCCCCCAGCGCCTCCGGGCGCGCGCCGGAGGGGGAGTGCGGGGGTGAGGAGGGTGCGGACGGCACCGGTCCGGCAGAGGCCGCCGACGCACCCGACGGCGGCCGGTCCGACGCACGCCGGGCCGCGTCCGCGCGCCGCTCCCGGGAGCGGGGGCGTACGCCGCTCTTCGACCAGTTCGAGGACGGCGACCGGCCGCGCGCGGCCAACGAGTGACGTGCGCGGCCTCGGACCTCCCACTCCACTGACCAGCCAGGAGGTCGGTCGCAGGGCGCCCGGCGGCCTCGCGGATACGGATTTCCGAGCATCGCGATCGGGGTGCTAGAGTTTCACTCGTTGCAAGGGCCTGTGGCGCAGTCTGGTAGCGCACCTCGTTCGCATCGAGGGGGTCTGGGGTTCAAATCCCCACAGGTCCACGCAGCTCAAAGCCCCGGTCGGGTTCTCCTGACCGGGGCTTTGACATGCCGTACAGCAGCGAAGTACAGCAACTACTCCGGATCTTGCTTCCCGAGGTGCTTGCCCAGCTTGCGCAGTGCCCGGCGGGTGGCTTCCGACGGGACGTGTGTGTAGACCTCCATAGTGACCGCGATCTTGCTGTGCCGAAGGATCTGCATCGCGACGCGGGGGTGCACATCGAGGGCGGCGAGGAGCGAGCCGCACGTGTGCCGGGTGTCGTGCAGACGGATCTGACGGGTGCCGGCGCGGGTCGAGCGGTCGACGAACCGGCGGTTGAAGTTGCGGGGTTCGACCGGTGTCCCGTAGCGGGTCGTGAACACGAAGTCGGAGTCGGACCACAGATCGCCAGCCGCTTGTTTGGCCAACTCCCGTTCCTTCTGCCTGCGCTGGAGAGCCGCGATGCAGATCTCCGGAAGCGGGAGCATGGCCGTGGACGCCTCGGTCTTGGTCTCGTCGTGCACCAAGCGCCGGTTGATGCGCTGTAGCTGCATCTGCACGGTGGTCTCACCGGCATCCAGATTGACGTTCTCCCAGGTGAGGCCGAGCACTTCGCCGCGCCGGAAGCCCAGGACCAGGATGAGCACGTAGGGCGCGTACAGCGGGTCAAGCCCGCGAGGTCCTGGAGGAGACGGGGATTCACATGGAGGTACTCACTCACTGGGGTCTACAAGAACGTGACGAGAGGCATCGTGGCCCTGGTCTTCCGCTGTAAGCCCTCAGGCGGCACCGAGCGCACATCCGACGAGTCGACGGCGGTCACGTGGCTCACGCCCGACGAGGTCACCGAGTGCATGTCTGAGGTCTTCGCGATCCGGCTTCCGGACGCCCCAGACGGCAACAGCCCGCACGTACGGAGCCACGATGGCAAGCGCCTCATCCCTGTCTGGTCCCAGTTGATGCGCGACGTTTCGGTCCCAGGTGATGCTTGACGGTGGACGCCACGCAGTGGCGCTTCTTCGGCGGTGAGGAGGGACCGTGGAACGGCGGGACACGATCATGGACATCGATTACGGCCACTTCTACGTCACCGAGCGAGTGGAGGGTGGTTTCGAGCGGCTGGATGGGGAGCCCGACTTCGCCAGTGGCCGGCCTGTGCTGCTCACCCCCGGGCAGGTGACGGTGGTCAGCTGCGTACAGTCCCACAACGCGCTGGTGACGCTGATCGGCACTGAGTCGGAAGAGGACCTGCCGGAGCTCGGCGAGGGGTGGGCGCTGCTGGACACGGTGGAGTACCGGCCGCTGTACGGCGGGCGGATGGAGCTGTGGGGGTGCACCACCGGGCAGTCCAAGCCGCCCGTCCATCTGGATCTGCCCACCTCACGCACCCACCTGGTGCGGGTGTATGCCAAGGGCCGGGAGGACGCCGATCAGCGGTTCGTGGAAAGCCTGGGCAGGCACGAGGTCCTCCACGAAGGGCTGGAGGAGTACACGATCGTCTTCACGCCTACAGGCTGGCAGGAGCCGCCGCAGCCGGATGAGGAGCTGCTTCGGGATCCGTTCCTGCTGGACCCGCGTACCGGCCGACGCAGGATGGGCTCCCCATACAAGGCAGCCCGGGAGTACGCCAGGCGACAGTCGTCGGCCGAGGCCCACACAGGCGAGCTCAGTGCGGACGCCGACTCCTGACTCGGGGACGCCCAGTTGGGCCTACCCCTGGGGCCGCAGCGAGCAACGGTCTATTAGTAGAGACCTGGACACGGAGTACCCGTGGAAGAACAAGCCTCCGGCGGGGGCGCTCGGGCTCCGAGATGGCAGGGGCGCCGTTCGCGAGTGCTGGCCGAGTGTGGCGTGCGCGGGGAGCTCCCATCCCGTCCGCCATCGACCCAGGCAGAGTCGAGCAGTCGCGGCCCAGGGCGTCAAGGTCGTTCGTACAGTTGCGCGCTCCACCTTGACGCCCTGAACCACCCCCGCTCCACGGTGTGTGGGTCGACGGCAGACGGGAGCTTGAGGTAAGTGGTGGATTGCTGTCGAGTGCTAGCAGGCTGACCAAGTTGGCCGGTCAGGGGACGGTTCAGCCCTACCGCAGGGTGAGGATGCAGAGCGAATGGCCCTCGTCGGGGTCCCCCACATATGTCCAGAGCTTCAAAGTCTTGCCGTCCCGCAGGGCCTCGTAGGTGGAGGTCACGCGATCGACTTCGAACGACACCGTGACGCTGCTCTGCCCCTCCCGCTCATCCTCGTCCCAGGTACCCGATCCCGACCGGGGTTCGTTCTCCGGCCCGTAGGCAGAGATGTCGTAGTCACCGCAGACGCCATCGGCAGTGAACGTTCCATCCGGCTTCAGCTCTAGTCTGCCGCCCGCCCCGTCGTCCCACATGGTCGCTGTCTGCGATCGGGGTACCTCGGCCGGCTTGCCGTCAGGGACTGGCGGGAAGGCGAACCTGCCGCATGCGACGAGGGCGAACGCGACGGGAACGAGGACCAGGACTACCCGATAGGAACGCAACTCACGCCACCCCAACACCTTCGACAGGACGCACGTACGACCCGGGTTCGACCCATCGTCGAGCACGTGCTCGTCATCTTGGCAGCATTATTGAACATGTTCAACTTCTCTCTGCGGCTGTGTACGTGAACGTGTGGCGCTCGGGACCGGACTGGAGAAAGCCGCAGGTCTTCTCTGCGGTAACGGCCGGGCTGCTCGCCATCTGGAGATCGCCAGTCGACGTGCCCCTCCCGTGCCCGTTCGGTCAGGAAGCAGCGGGGAGCCACGGTCTCTGGCGGACAGCGCGCACGAGAACGGTCCCTGACCGAGATGCCTGGGCAGGGACCGTTCACCTGCGGTGGGTGTGGGATTTGAACCCACGGTGACTCGCGCCACGACGGTTTTCAAGACCGCGCACCACCAGGACAGTCGTTCCTCCACGTCCTCCGGCAGATGCATGCCCAGGCCATGCTCGGGGCACAGGGGCCACGCCTGCCACAGAAGCTCCATGACGGTCTCCTGCGCGGCATCGGCGACGCTCGCCAGTGCAGAGGCAAGGCTGTCCTGTGAGTTCGGGTCCAGGTGGTTGCCGTGCCACTGGTCGTCGGCCATGGCGACGTGGACGTTCTCCGGCTCACCCGCATCGTGGGACGGAAGGGCCAGCAGTTGCAGGGGTTCCAGCTGGGAAAGCGTCACCGCCAGGTCCCGGTTCAGAAGGGCGAGAGCCTGGTGCGCGTGGCCGCGGCGGCCCGTGCTCGGCGGCGGACCTCAGCGGACGATCTGCCGACGCGCAGGCTGGGTTGATCGACGCCGGCAGTCCCCTGTGATCGACCTGATAAGGATGAGGCCAGACCTCAAAGCCTGCATCTAGCGCGGGCGCCGTCCTCACTGAGGGCTGGCGCCCGTCGCCTTAACCCAACCATTGAGTTCCGCCGACCTCATTCCATGCGAGCCCAGCCGGTGGTACAAGGGAGCTCCCGTTGTGGCTATCAGCTGCGGGGGTGGGGGGGGCAGCATGAAGTGTCAGTGCAGCCAGAGTCATCGAGGCCGCAAAGCGCATCAATGTGAGGGAGACGGCACCAGCCGCATCGCAGGGAAGTGGTGGTGTCTTCCGTGTCTGAAGGGCGTGAGGCCCCAGCCGCCTCGCGATCCGATGCTGCCGAGCCAGGCCAGGCGTCGTAAGCGCCGGGTGCCGACTGGAAAACCACCGGTCTCATCGGTCGGCACTCTCTGGGCCCACGACGTCACGTCGAAGTCTTCGGGGACTGCGAAGCGTCGGCGCCGCAAGCCGCAGGCGTAACCAGGCTGAGGACAGCCCGAAGGCGTGGCCGTTGCAGTACAGCAGCGGAGTGCAGCAGCCACGCTGACCGCATCGACTGTCGGTGCCCCTCACAGGCTTCCCGACCAGCCCAGGAGACGTCAGCAACCCTGGTGCCTGTAGTTCGCATCGAGGGGTGCGATGGCGTCGAAGTAGGGCCAGCCGTCCAGTTCGAGCTGCCGGGTGGCGGGGTGGAGGTCCAGGGTCGGGGCCGCGGCGTCCAGGAGGCGGCGGACCGTGCCGGGCTCGTGAAGGTTGAGGTAGGTGTGGTCCGAGCGGCGGACCAGGGCGCCGGAGTCGAAGTAGCAGTTCGACACGACGCGGTTCTCCGACGGGCTGAAGAGCAGGACCAGGCGGCGGCCCCGCGAGCCGTCGGGGTAGAGCGACAGCTTCAGGTGGCAGTGGTCGTAGGCGACGTTGGAGCGTTGGCGGACGGTCCAGTGCCAGGTGGTGTCGCCCACGACGAGACGGCGGAGGCGGGTGTTCTTCTTCACGGGCACACCGTAGGGGCCCGACACCCCGGCGGGCACCGGGATTTACCGGGCCCGCGTCAGGGGTGGAGCGGCTTGGCGAAGCACAGGCTCAGTTCGTGGAAGCGGTAGTGGCCGAACTTCGCGCAGGGCTCGTAGCCGCTGGAGGTGTAGAGGGCCACGGCCTCGGGCTGCTTGGCGCCGGTCTCCAGGACCATGCGGGTGCGGCCGCCGGCGCGGGCGTCGGCCTCCAGTTCGGCGAGTATGCGGCGGGCCAGCCCCAGGCCGCGCGCGCCGGGCGTGACGTACATCCGCTTGATCTCGGCGTCCCCGTCCTGGTACCCCTCGTCGTTGGTGTCCTGGGTGCGCCAGCCGCCCGTGGCGAGGGGGCTGCCGTGCTCGTCGTAGGCGATCAGGTACAGCCCGGCGGGCGGGGCGAAGTGTGCCGGGTCCATGAAGGTCGCGTCGCCGTCGTCGCCGTAGCGGACGCTGTACTCGGCCTGGACCTCGTCGTTGAGCTTGACGGCGTCGGGGTGGTCGAAGGGGACCCGGCGGATAATCATGTCAAGCATCGTACATCTATGCATGCGCATGCTCCAGGCTCTCTCCATGGTGCGTGTGCTCCCGGTGTGATCTTCGTCGGAAACTGGACCCTGTCCAAGGTGCGGGTATCGTGCCCGGGTGCTGACTGTGACCTCTGTGAATGTGAACGGGCTGCGGGCCGCCGCGAAGAAGGGCTTCGTGGAGTGGCTCGCCGGGACCTCGGCGGACGTGCTGTGCCTCCAGGAGGTGCGGGCCGAACCGGAGCAGCTCCCCGCCGGGGTGCGGCAGCCCGAGGGGTGGCACGTCGTGCACGCCCCGGCCGCCGCCAAGGGCCGTGCCGGGGTGTCGCTCTACAGCCGCCGTGAGCCCGACCGGGTCAGGATCGGCTTCGGGTCGGCCGAGTTCGACGGCAGCGGGCGGTACGTCGAGGCCGACCTGCCCGGGGTCACCGTGGCCAGTCTCTACCTTCCCTCCGGCGAGGTCGGGACCGAGCGGCAGGACGAGAAGGTCCGGTTCATGGACGAGTTCCTCGCCTATCTGAAGGAGCTGCGCGAGCGGGCCGCCGCCGACGGGCGCGAGGTGGTGGTCTGCGGCGACTGGAACATCGCCCACCAGCCGGCCGACCTCAAGAACTGGCGGGCGAACCAGAAGAACTCCGGGTTCCTGCCGGAGGAGCGGGCCTGGCTCGGGCGGGTGTTCGACGAGGCGGACGGGGCGTACGTCGATGTGCTGCGCGCCCTGCACCCCGACGTCGAAGGGCCCTACACCTGGTGGTCCTACCGGGGGCGGGCCTTCGACAACGACACCGGTTGGCGCATCGATCACCACGTGGCAACGGCCGGGCTCGCCGGCAAGGCGGTCAAGGGGTTCGTGGAGCGGGCCGCGACCCATGCGGAGCGCTGGTCGGACCACGCGCCGGTGACGGTGGTCTACGACCTCTGATCGGCCGGGAGCCGGCCTCTCGCCAGGGCTTCGGTCAGTGATCCCCCTCGCCCCGGTTCGTTCGGCGCAGCCGGCGGTCCAGCGCCAGGGAGAGTTCCGCCTCCGCCACGCTCTTCGCCAGGGGGCGTAGGCGGTGGAGGTCCTCGGGGGTGCGGCCGGGCTGGGTGAGGATGAGGTCGGTGAAGAGGGTGGCCAGGGCGTCGGCGTGTTCGCGGACGCGGCGGCCGGCGCTGAGGACGTCGGCGAGGGGAACGCCCTCGCGGACCAGCGCGGCCGATACCTCGAGGAGACGGCGGCTGATGTGGACGATGTCGCCGCCGTCGGTGCCGAGGTAGCCGAGGTCGAGGGCGGCGGCGAGGTTCTCCGAGGTGGCCTGGTCGCCGAAGTGGTCGGCGAGTTCCTCGGGCGTGAGGCGGACCGGCACCTCCTCGGTGGGTGCCCCGAGGCCGAGCAGGTCGCCGACGTCGCGGCCCTCGTCGAAGGCCTCCGCCAGCTCCGCTATGCCGCTGAGGGTGTGGCCGCGCTCCAGCAGGGCCGCGATCGTGCGCAGCCGGGCCAGGTGTGTGTCGTCGTACCAGGCGATGCGGCCCTCGCGGCGGGGCGGCGGGATCAGTTTGCGCTCCCGGTAGAAGCGCAGGGTGCGTACGGTGATGCCGGCCGCCTCGGCCAGCTCCTCCATGCGGTACTCGTGTCGCTCGCCGTCTTCTGCCACCCGCGCAGCCTATGTCGTACCGCTGGTAACTCCAGAGTGCGTGACCCCTACCCATCGGTACGGTCCTGCCCTACGCTCCCACTGCGCCAGTGATTACTGGCGCGGACGTGTAGGTGCGAACTAGGTGCGAACGCGGTGTGCGCACGCGATGAGGCGTGGAGGTACCGGATGGGCGAGCACAAGGGCGGGACCGGGGGCGGGGACCGGCCGCATGTGAGGGTGGCGGTGATCGGGTCCGGGTTCGGCGGGCTCGGGGCCGCCGTACGGCTGCGGCGCGAGGGGATCACCGACTTCGTCGTCCTGGAGCGGGCGGGATCGGTCGGTGGCACCTGGCGCGACAACGACTACCCCGGGTGCGCCTGTGACGTGCCGTCCCATCTCTACTCGTTCTCGTTCGCGCCCGACTTCCCCTGGCCGCGCGCCTTCTCCGGGCAGGAGCACATCCGGGCCTATCTGGAGCATGTGACGGACGTCTTCGGACTGCGGCCGCATCTGCGCTTCGACTCCGAGGTGACGAGGATGGCCTGGGACGCGGAGCGGCTGTGCTGGGACATCGAGACCGGCGGCGGGCCGCTCCGCGCCGACTTCGTCGTCTCCGCCACCGGGCCGCTCTCCGACCCGAAGGTGCCGACCGAGGCCGAGCTGCCGGGACTCGGCTCCTTCCCCGGCAAGGTGTTCCACTCCGCCCGCTGGGACCACGGTTACGACCTGCGCGGCAAGCGGGTCGCGATGATCGGCACGGGCGCCTCCGCGATCCAGATCGTGCCGGCGATCCAGCCCGAGGTCGGCCGGCTGACCCTCTTCCAGCGGACCCCGCCCTGGGTGCTGCCCCGCGTCGACCGGAGCATCGGCGCGGCCGAGCAGTGGCTGCACAGGCAGCTGCCGCTCACCGCCCGGGCCCGGCGCGGACTGCTGTGGGGCGTACGGGAGTTGCAGGTGCAGGCCTTCACCAAGCGGCCCAACCAGCTGGGTCTGGTGGAGCAGTTGGCGAAGCGGCACATGACGCGGGCGGTCAAGGACCCCGAGCTGCGCGCCCGGCTCACCCCGGACTACCGCATCGGCTGCAAGCGCATCCTGCTGTCCAACACCTACTATCCGGCGATCACGCGGCCCAACGTCGACGTGGTGGCCTCCGGACTGGCCAAGGTCGACGGCTCCACGCTCGTCGCCGCCGACGGGACCGCCGCCGACGTCGACGCGATCGTCTTCGGTACCGGGTTCCATGTCACCGACATGCCCATCGCCGACCGGGTGGTGGGCGCCGACGGGCGCACGCTCGCCGAGTCCTGGGCGGACGGGGGGATGCGGTCGCTGCGGGGGGCGTCGGCGGCCGGGTTCCCGAACTGGATGACGATCATCGGGCCCAACACGGGTCTCGGGAACTCCAGCATGATCCTGATGATCGAGTCCCAGCTCAACTACATGGCCGACTACGTACGGCAGTTGGACGTGCTGGGCGGCCGGGTGGCCCTCGACGCGCGGCCCGCGGCCGTGGACGCCTGGAACGCGCGGGTGCAGAAGCGCATGGAGCGCACGGTGTGGAACACCGGGGGCTGCACCAGCTGGTACCTCGACGCGAGCGGCCGCAACACGACCGTCTGGCCGGGCACGACCACCGAGTTCCGCGGCGCGACCCGGCGGGTCGACCTGAGCGAGTACGAGGTGCTGCGGCCGGCCCCGCCGGGTACGAAGAACAGCGGCGAGGCGACGGACACGGATCAGGACACGGAGAAGGTGGAGGCCGGGGCGTGACCCGACTGACGCATGTGAAGCACGGGCCGTACGCGCCGCCCGTCGCCGTACGGGAGTTGGCGGCCGTCTCCGCCGACGGGGCGCGGCTGCACGTCGAGATCCACGGGCCGGAGGGCGCCCCCGCCGTGGTGCTCGTGCACGGCTGGACCTGCTCGACGGCGTACTGGGCGGCGCAGGTCCGCGACCTCGCCGTCGACCACCGGGTCGTCGTCTACGACCAGCGCGGCCACGGCCGCAGTCCCGCCTCCGCCGTGTGCACCGCCGACGGTCTCGCCGACGATCTGGAGGCGGTGCTCGCGGCGACGCTCGCCCCGGGCGAGAAGGCGGTGCTGGCCGGGCACTCCATGGGCGGGATGACCCTGATGGCTGCCGCCGGGCGGCCGGGCTTCCAGGAGCACGCGGGGGCCGTCCTGCTGTGCAGCACGGGCAGTTCGGGGCTGGTCGCCGAGTCGCTGGTCGTGCCGCTGCGGCCGGGGCGCCTGCGGACCTGGCTCACCCGGAAGGTCCTCGGCTCGCGGGCGCCGCTCGGGCCGGTCACGCCGGTCGCCCGGCGGATCCTCAAGTACGCCACGATGGGCCCCGGTTCGTCGCCGGTGATGGTCGAGGCGTGCGCGCGGATCGTGCACGCCTGCCCGGCCAGGGTGCGGCACGCCTGGTCGCACGTCCTCGACTCACTCGATCTCGACCACGGCGTAAGGGCGTTGACGGTGCCGACGGCCGTCGTCGTGGGCACCGCGGACCGGATGACCCCGCCCGTGCACGCGCGGGCGCTGGCCGCCGCGCTGCCCGACTGCGTGGGCGTGAGCGAGCTGACCGGGGTCGGACACATGTCACCGGTGGAGGCACCGGAAGCGGTCACCGCGCGCATACGCGAGCTGGTGGCGATGTACGTACGTGCTGGACGGGACGAGTTGGAGGAGGCGGGCGCATGAGCAACGGCAGCACCCTGGAGGGGCGGGTCGCGGTCGTCACCGGCGCCGCGCGGGGCGTCGGGGAGCTCCTCGCGCGCAAGCTCTCGGTGCGCGGGGTGAAGGTCGCGCTCGTCGGCCTCGAACCGGACGAGCTGAAGCGGGTGTCGGAACGGTTGTACGGGGAGGCCGAGTTCTGGCACGCCGATGTGACCGACCACGAGGCGATGACGCGGGTCGCGGCGGAGGTGAAGGAGCGGTTCGGGCGGGTCGACATCGTCGTCGCCAACGCGGGCGTCGCCAACAGCGGGCCGTTCGTGGACTCCGACCCCGACTCCTGGCGGCGGGTCATCGAGGTCAACCTCGTCGGATCGGCCGTCACCGGGCGGGCGTTCCTGCCGGCGCTGATCGAGAGCCGGGGGTATCTGCTGCAGATCGCCTCCCTCGCGGCGATCACCCCGGCGCCGATGATGACGGCGTACTGCGCGTCCAAGTCGGGCGTCGAGGCGTACGCGCACTGTCTGCGGGCCGAGGTCGGGCATCAGGGGGTGGGCGTCGGGGTCGGGTATCTGTCCTGGACCGACACGGACATGGTGCGCGGGGCCGACAAGGACGAGGCGCTGCGGGAGTTGCGGGAGCGGCTGCCGTGGCCGGCCGGGAAGACGTATCCGCTGGGGCCGGCCGTGGACCGGCTCGTCGCCGGGATCGAGCGGCGGTCGAGTCATGTGTACGGGCAGTGGTGGCTGCGCGGGATGCAGGGCGTGCGCGGGTATCTCCCGGGGCTCATAGGGACGTTCGCGCCGCGCGAGGTGCGGCGGATGGAGCCCCGGCTGCGCGGGGTGGCCAAGGGGCTGGTGGGCGCCGGTGGGGCCGCGGACGAGCGGACGCGGGGGGTCGGGGCGCCGGACGCCTGATGACCGAGCGTGACTGATCGACATGCGGGGTGTGTTCGTGCGTGTTTGTCTGGTCGAGGCCCGATCCCCTCACCCAAAACGGGAGTGAAACCACATGGGCATGAAGGACCAGTTCCAGGACAAGGCTGAGCAGCTGAAGCGGAAGGCCGGGCAGTCGCCGGAGGAGCGGCAGCGGGCTCAGCGGCCTGGTGAGCGCGAGCCCCAGCGCGACTCCCAGCGTCAGCCGCAGCCCGGTCAGCCGCAGCGTGAGCACGGCCGCCCGCAGCGCGAGCACGGGCAGCCGGAGCGCGGTGCGCGGCGGCGCGACGAGGAGTCGGAGCGCCTGATGCGGGACGAGGAAGACCGCGTCCGCCAGGACTTCGACGTCTGACTCCCGCACCCGGCCCCGGCCGTGTGACCCGCGGGGCACTCTCCTTCACCGGAGGGTGCCCCGCGTTCTTGCGTTCCGGGGCGGCTCGGGACGGGGACTTGGTGATCGAGACGGCGCGGCCCCAGGACCCCGGGGGTCGGCCGGGCGGGGGCTACGAATGCGGTCGCGGGGGCAGTTCGGGGCGGGCCCTGTTCGGGACGCCCGTGTAGTCCGGGGGGTTCGCCGGGGGGTGGGACTTCAGGAGTTCCAGGGCCAGGCCTACCGCCGCCTCCAGCTGGGTGTTGCGGCCCTCGGCCCAGTCCAGCGGGGTGCGGAGGGTCTCCAGGTCCGGGGTGACACCACGGTTCTCGACGGTCCAGCCGTACGCGTCGAACCAGGCGGCGTTCATCGGGACCGTGATGACCGTGCCGTCGCCGAGCTGGTGGCGGCCGGTCATGCCGACGACGCCGCCCCAGGTGCGCAGCCCCACGACGGGGCCGAGCCGCAGCAGTTTGAACGCGGCGGTGATCATGTCACCGTCGGAGGAGGTCGCCTCGTCGGCCAGGGCGACGACGGGACCGCGCGGGGCGCTCGACGCGTACGACACCGGCTGGGCGTTCCTCGTCAGGTCCCACCCCAGGATCGTGCGGCTCAGCTTCTCCACCACCAGCTCGCTGATGTGGCCGCCCGCGTTGCCGCGCACGTCGACGATCAGGGCGGGCCGGGAGACCTCCATGCGCAGGTCGCGGTTGAACTGGGCCCAGCCGGAGCCGCCCATGTCCGGGATGTGCAGATAGCCGCAGTGGCCGCCGCTCAACTCCCGTACGACCTCTCGGCGTTTGGCGACCCAGTCCTGGTAGCGCAGGGGGCGTTCGTCGGTGAGGGGGACCACGGCGATGCGGCGGGGGCGGTCCTGCACGCCCGTCTCGGCGGGGTCCTCGGGGCCGTCCTCGGACGGGTGGGGCGCGGCGGGCTGGGTGAACGTCAGCTCGACCGTGGTGCCGCCCGCGCCGACCAGCAGGGGGTACGGGCCCGTCGTCGGGTCCACCGGGCGGCCGTCGACGTGGGTGAGGGCCGCGCCCTCCCGGATGCCGGTGCCGGCCAGGGGTGAGCGTGCCTTGGAGTCGGAGGAGTCGCCGGGCAGGATGCGGCGGATCGTCCAGTCGTCGCCCCGGCGGACGAAGTTGGCGCCGAGGAAGCCCTGGCGGCGCTGGTAGTGGGGTGGGCCCTCGTTGCGGCGGGCGGGGGAGACATAGGCGTGGGAGGTGCCGAGTTCACCCAGCACCTCCCGCAGCAGGTCCGCGAACTCGTCGGGGGAGGCGACCCGTTCGACCAGCGGGCGGTACTGGGCGAGGACCCCGTCCCAGTCGATGCCGCTCATCCTCGGGTCCCAGAAGTAGGCGCGGATCAGCCGGCCGGCCTCCGCGTACGCCTGGCGCCACTCGGCGCCCGGGTCGACCTCGTGCGGGATGCGCCGCAGGTCGATCCAGACGGTCGTGTCGCCGTCGCCGGACTCGGTGGAGGGGACGGCCCGCAGGTCGCCCTCGTCCACGACCACGAGCCGTGAGCCGTCGCCGCTGACGGCGAACCAGTCCAGGTGCTCGACGAGTTCGGACTTCTTCGCCTTGCTGATGTTGAAGTACTCGAGGGTGGGGCGCCCGGTCATGTCGTCCGGGTTGGCGAAGGTCTCGCCCAGGGCGCCCGAGATCGGCCACCGCAGCCAGACCAGGCCGCCGCCCGCGACCGGGTACAGCGCCGAGTACTTGGAGGCGGTGACCGGGAACGGCGTGACGCGGTTCTCCAGGCCCTCGGTCTCCACGCTCACCGTGCCGCCGGTGTTCTCGTCCTCGGTGGGGTCCATGCCCCCGGCGACCGGGCGGCCGTCGGGGTTCAGGGCGAAGGGAGAGGGCGTGGCGGAGGAGAGCGGCACCAGATAGGGGCGGCAGCCGAGCGGGAAGGACAGGTCGCCGGTGTGCACGTCGTACACCGGGTCGAAGCCGCGCCAGGACAGGAAGGCGAGGTAGCGGCCGTCGCCGGTGAACACCGGGTTCTCGTCCTCGAAGCGTCCGCCGGTGACGTCGACGACGGTCCGGTCCTTCATCCGGGCCATCTTGATCTGGCGCAGGCTGCGGCCGATGCCCGGGTGGGACCAGGCCAGCCAGGCGCCGTCGGGGGAGAAGGCGAGGTCGCGGACGGGGCCGTTGAGCGAGGTGATGAGTTCGGTGACCTCGCCGTCGGCCTCCTCGGTCCCCGCGGCGGCGGCCACCTCGTCGGGCACCGTCAGCAGCAGGACGCGGCCGTCGTGCGCGGCGACGGCGAGGCGTTCGCCGCGCGGGTCGGAGACCACCTCCAGGACGCGGCCCAGGCCGCCGGAGGCGAGGCGGCGGGGCTCGCGCGGGCCGGTGGCCCCGGGGAGGTGGGCGATCTCGATCGCGTCCTCGCCGTCCGCGTCCGTCACGTACGCCACCCGGCCGCTGGAGCCCAGCATCTCCGGCAGCCGGACGCGGACGCCCGGGGTGTCGGCGATGGTCCGGGCGGGGCCGTCGCGGTGGGTCAGCCAGTACAGGCTGCCGCGCACGACGACCGCGCTCGCGCGGCCCGTGCCGTCCACGGAGATGCCGTCGACGTGCTGCGCGGCCGGCACCTGGTACGGCCGCCGCCCGGTGCGCGCACCGCCGAGCCGTACGTCGAGCCGGCGCGGGACGGCGTCGGCGGCGAGGTCGTCGACGAGCCACACCTCGCCCGCGCACTGGTACACCACCCGGGTGCCGTCGCTCGCCGCGTGCCGGGCGTAGAACGCGTCGTGGTCGGTGTGGCGGCGCAGGTCGGAGCCGTCGTGGGCGCAGGAGTAGAGGTTGCCGACGCCCTCGTGGTCGGAGAGGAAGGCGATCCGGCCGCCGACGAACATGGGGGAGTGCAGATGCCCGTCGAGGTCGGCAAGCAGCCGCTCGCCGTGCAGCCAGAGGCGGCCCGTGGCGCCGCCCCGGTAGCGCTTCCAGGAGGCCGGTTCGTGCGGGGGCGTGCCGGTCAGCAGCAGGGTGCGGCGCTCGCCGTCGATCTCGGCGGACTGGATGTCGGCGACCGGGCCCCAGGGGAGCTTGCGGCCGGGCTCGCCGTCCGGGCGGACCTTGTAGGCCCAGGTGAAGTACGAGAACGGCTCGCCGTGGGAGGCGACGGCCAGGATGTCCGAGTGGCCCTCCCGGTCCGGCGGGGTCCAGCCGCGGACCTCGGTGTCGGGGCTGCCCCAGTGGGTGAGCCGGCGCGAGGGGGCGCCGCCGTCCACCGGGATCAGATGGATCTCCGGGAGGATGCTCCGCCAGCTCGTGTACGCGATGTGCCGTCCGTCGGGCGAGAAGCGCGGCGTGGCGACCTTCGTACGGTCGACGGTGAGCCGCCAGGCGCGTTCCGAGCCGTCCAGGGGGGCCAGCCACAGGTCGTCCTCGGCGACGAAGCAGAGGTGGTCGCCGCTGAGGTGGGGGTGGCGGAGGTAGCCGGAGTCCCGGCGCGTTCCTTGCTCGTAGCTGTCGCTCACCCACCCATGCTTTTCCGGTCGGGAGGCACCGGCAACTTCTCACGCGCCGCACCCCCTGCCGGGTGACCGACGGCGTGACCCAGCGCACGTACGAAACGGTTTCGTTTTCTTCGCATCCCGCGCTATCGTTTAAGCGTACGAAACCGTTTCGTTCGGGAGCGGGCGTCCGGCCGGTGTCACCCGTGCCGTGCCGCACGGCCGGTAGCCTGTCGTCCTCGAACGCACAACCGCAGCAAGGGGAGTGACATGACTGAGACCGCGACGGCGCGCCGCAGTCGGATCACGCCCGAGCGCGAGGCCGAGCTCTACGCGGCCGTCCTCGACCTGCTCCGGGAGGTCGGCTACGACGCCCTCACCATGGACGCCGTCGCCGCCCGCACCCGGTCCAGCAAGGCCACCCTCTACCGCCAGTGGGGCGGCAAGGCCGAGCTGGTCGCGCGGGCGATGCGGCACAACAAGCCGCATTCCGACATCGGCTCGGTCGACACCGGATCCCTGCGGGGCGACCTGCACGCCCTGGTGATGACCACCGACGACTGCACCATGGAACAGAACAACGCGCTGATGCGGGGTCTGGCCATGGCGGTGCACGGAAATCCTGACCTGCTGAAGGCCTTCCGTGAACTGATCATCGAGCCGGAGATGCTGGAACTCCGCCGCGTGATGCAGCGCGCCGTCGACCGGGGCGAGGTCCGTCCGGACAACCCCGCCATCGACTACGTGGTGCACATGTTCGTCGGCGCCTTCGTCGCGCGGGGCATGATCGAGGATCAGCCGCCCACGCAGAGCTTCCTCAGGTCCTACCTCGACGCCGTCGTCCTCCCCTCGCTCGGCGTGTCGACCCCTCACTAGTTCCCCTTAGTACGGCACGAACCCCGTTCGACCCACCGCTCATGTCGTCGGGCTGATCACCCCTGCCCCACCACACCCCGCCCTGCCTCCTTCCTCCCCACGGCACGGGCTGATCCGTCCTGCCCTCCTGCACCTCACGACCTGAACGGGAGTACGCCCCCGTGGCCACATTCCTCTACAAACTCGGCCGACTCGCCTTCCGGCGACGACACTTCGCCGTCCTCGTCTGGGTGGCTCTGCTGACGCTCGCGGGCGTCGGCGCCGCCTCCGCGCCCGCCGCGGGCTCGTCGTCCTTCTCCATCCCCGGCACCGAGGCCCAGAAGGCCTTCGACCTGCTGGAAGAGCGCTACCCCGGGATGAGCGCCGACGGCGCCACCGCCCGGGTCGTCTTCAAGGCGCCCGAGGGCGAGAAGATGGCCGACGCCGCCAACAAGGCGATCGTCGAGAAGACCGTCGCGGAACTGGGCGACGGCTCCGAGGTCGTCTCCGTCAGCGACCCCTTCACCACCCGGGCGGTCAGCCGCGACGGGACGACCGCCTACGCCTCGGTGACGTACGACGTCCCGGCCATGGAGCTGAAGGACTCCTCCCGGGAGGCGCTGGAGGCCACCGCGCACAAGGCGCAGGACGCCGGGCTGACCGTCGAGATGGGCGGTGACGCCCTCCAGGCCGAGCCCGAGACGGCCGTCGCCGGCGAGATCATCGGCCTGGCCATCGCCGCCGTCGTCCTCGTCATCACCCTGGGCTCGCTCGTGGCGGCCGGGCTGCCGCTGCTGACGGCGATCATCGGCGTCGGCATCGGCGTCTCCACGATCACCGCCCTCGCGAGCGCGCTCGACCTCGGCGACACCACCTCCACGCTCGCCCTGATGATCGGGCTCGCGGTCGGCATCGACTACGCGCTGTTCATCGTCTCCCGCTACCGCTCCGAGCTGGCCGAGGGCCGGGAACGCGAGGACGCGGTCGGGCGGGCCGTCGGCACCGCCGGCTCGGCGGTGGTCTTCGCGGGACTCACGGTCGTGATCGCGCTCGCCGGTCTCGCGGTCGTCAACGTCCCGATGCTGACCAAGATGGGTCTCGCCGCGGCGGGCACGGTCGTCGTCGCGGTCCTCATCGCCCTCACCATGATCCCGGCGCTGCTCGGCTACGCGGGCCGCAAGGTCCGGCCGGCCGACGAGAAGGGCGGACTGGGCGGACTGCTGGGGCGGCGCAAGGCGAAGGGCTCCGGCGGGGGCGGCGCGGGCAAGGGCGCTCCGGTGGACTCCGCCGAAGGCTCTGCCGGGGGCTCCGCCGTGGTCAAGCCCAGTCTGGGCACCCGTTGGGCGAGCTTCGTCGTGCGTCGTCCGATCGCCGTGCTGCTGTTCGGCGTGGTCGGTCTGGGGGCGGTCGCACTGCCGGCCACCCAGCTCGAACTGGGCCTGCCCGACGACGGCTCGCAGCCGACGTCCACCACGCAGCGCCGGGCGTACGACCTGCTCTCCGAGGGCTTCGGGCCCGGCTTCAACGGTCCCCTGATGGTCGTCGTCGACGCCAAGGACAGCGCGTCCCCGAAGGAGGCCGCCAGCGCGGTCACCGACGAGATCAAGGGTCTCGGCGACGTCGTGACGGTGACCCCGGCGACGTTCAACAAGGCCGGTGACACCGCGATGATCACGGTCATCCCGGAGTCCAAGCCGTCCTCCACGCAGACCGAGAACCTGGTGCACGCCATCCGTGACGCGGGCGCCGGCGTGGCGGCCGACACGGACGCGAAGGTGCTGGTCACCGGCGCGACGGCGATGAACATCGACTTCTCGCAGAAGCTCACCGACGCGCTGATCCCGTATCTGGCGCTGGTGGTGGGACTCGCCTTCCTCCTGCTGATCGTGATCTTCCGGTCGATCCTGGTGCCGCTGAAGGCGGCCCTCGGCTTCCTGCTCAGCGTGCTGGCCGCGCTCGGTGCCGTGGTCGCGGTCTTCCAGTGGGGCTGGCTGGCGGGGCTCATCGGGGTCGAGGAGACCGGCCCGATCATGTCGATGATGCCGATCTTCATGGTGGGTGTCGTCTTCGGCCTGGCGATGGACTACGAGGTGTTCCTCGTGACCCGGATGCGTGAGGCGTACGTCCACGGCGAGAACCCGCACCAAGCCGTGGTGACCGGCTTCAAGTACAGCGCCCGGGTGGTCGCGGCCGCCGCGGCGATCATGATGGCCGTCTTCGCCGGCTTCATCGGCTCCGGCGAGTCGATGATCAAGATGATCGGCTTCGGTCTCGCCATCGCCGTCTTCTTCGACGCGTTCGTCGTCCGCATGGCCATCGTCCCGGCCGTCCTCGCCCTCCTGGGCGACAAGGCCTGGTGGCTGCCGAAGTGGCTCGACCGCGCGCTGCCCAACGTCGACGTCGAGGGTGAGGGCCTGCGGGCGCACGACGACGCGGCCGGGAAGCGGGCCGAGGACGACGAGGACAAGGACGAGGACAAGGACCGGCCGCTGGTACGCGTCTGACGCGCGGGAAGGACCGCCGGTGAGGGCCCGTGGGGACGGGCCCTCACCGGCTCTCGCATGTCGGGGTAGGCATGAGGGATGACCGAACAGACGCAGCAGACACAGCAGACCCCCCGGGGAACCCGTGACGACCGCGTGGGGCCGCCCCACCGGGGCACCGAGCGCGAGACGCTCCGCGCCTTCCTCGACTACCACCGCGCCACGCTCGCCATGAAGTGCGCGGGACTCACGGACGAGGAGCTGCGGCGGCGGTCGATGCCGCCGTCCACGCTGACCCTGCTGGGTCTCGTACGGCACATGGCGGAGGTGGAACGCGCCTGGTTCCGCCGGGTCTTCGAGGATCACGACGCGCCGATGGTGTGGTCGAAGGAGATCGACTTCCAGGCGGCGTACGACGCGAGCGCCTCGACGCGGGCGGAGGCGTTCGGGGCGTGGGAGGCGGAGGTGGAGACCTCGCGGCGGATCGAACGGGAGGCGGAGTCCCTGGACCTCGTCGGCCGCCAGCCGCGCTGGGACGAGGAGGTCTCGCTCCGCATGGTCATGATCCACGTCCTGCTGGAGTACGGCCGCCACAACGGCCACGCGGACTTCCTGCGGGAGGGGGTGAACGGGACGGTGGGGGCGTGAGACCGGACGGCGGGGGGCGTGAGGACCGGACGGTGGGGCGTGAGGGGCAGGGGCGCGGGGGCCGTCGGCGCCTAGAGGTGCTGTTTGGCGGTGTTGATGAGGTGCGCGATCCCGTCCCGGGTCCGTACCCGGCGTTCGACGAACTCCGGCCTGTTGTCGGTCTTGTGGACGGCGGTGACCTCGGCGAGGACGGTCTCGGCGGCTCGGCCCAGTTCCTCGTCGGCCGTGAGCATCTGTACGCGGAACAGCGCCTCCTGCGCGGCGGACCGCAGGTCGTACGCGCGGACCCGGACCGCGTCGGGGTCCTCGGGCGGGGGCTGTTCGTGCTCGCAGAACCACAGGTGGACCAGGGCGCGGCGGTAGTTGATCAGCGCGCCGGCGTACACGGAATAGGCGTCGAGGCGTTCCTGGCGGAGTTTCTCGCGGCGGGTGAACTCGTGGGTGCGGTCGGTGGCGCGTTGCTGGAAGGCGAGCGTCAGTCCCGACCCGAGCAGCGTCCCGAGCACGGCTATGCCACTGGCGATGATGGTCTCCACCCGCCAAGCTGATCACGCGGCGACGGCCGGGGTCACTCCTCGGCGAACACCTCGGCGACGGATGTGGCCGTGATCGCGCGGGTGAACCAGAGGTTGAGGGTGGCGAGGTCGTGGCAGGACGTGATGCGGTCGCGATCGGTGGCGGACACGGGGACCTCGCGACCGTCGAGGAGCAGCAGGATGCCCTCGGCCTTGCCTTCTGCCCTGCCCTCCGCCCGGATCTCCTCGGAGATCGGCGACGTGAAGAACGAGAGGTCGGTCATGAGTGCCCTCCAGGTGTCGGCGGCCGGCGCTTCACCCAGCCCCTGAGATGTCAGTTCAACGAAGATCGTCGCAGTGTCGGGATCGCGGGCTTCCAGGCCCTTCAGAGCGTCTACCAGTACTTTGAGTATGGCATCGGCCTGCGGGTCGCGGCGGTGCAGGACAGCGGACAGAACGGTCAGCGGGATGTCCTGGCGAGCCTTCACCGGGTCGTCGACGACCGGTACGTCGTCCGGCCCGAGGACGAGGGGGCGCAGGGTGAGGGAGGGCCACTCGGGCGGTCCGAAGTCGACGGTCCCGGACGCCCAGGCGGCCGTGCTCCTGCTGTCGCACACGACGAGGAGCACCGCGGGCACCTC
Source organism: Streptomyces caniscabiei (assembly GCF_014930365.1). Classification (GTDB taxonomy): domain Bacteria; phylum Actinomycetota; class Actinomycetes; order Streptomycetales; family Streptomycetaceae; genus Streptomyces; species Streptomyces caniscabiei. Next base: position 81,409 of record NZ_JABXWI010000015.1, read on the forward strand.
GTACTTCGCGTGCAGGTGCGCCAGGTAGTAGGCCCAGTTCCTCGGTTTGTCGGGGACCTTCTTTCCCTGAGCCTCCACGGCCAGAAGGAACCTGCCGCGCTTCGTCTCGACGTTCAGCAGTGTGTCCACCCTCCGTTCCAGAGGACGGTGCTCCGTGAGGTCGGTGCAGAACGGTGTGGCCGAGATCGGATCGTCGAAGGGATGCCGAGTGCCCGAACCGCGCGGGCGAAGACGCCTAGATCCTGCTGGAAGATCCGGTGCATGGCCTCATGAGGGGAACTGACCATAGGGTTCCGCCGAGTCCTTTCGTCGCTCTTGAGCGTGAGCATATGGCGGACAAATATGCTCACAGCAAGGCGAGTTGGCGTATTCACTCGCAGGAGTGAACGATGTCGTCGCGCAAGTGTCGGAGGGGGACCGTGACTGCCGTCGAGGTGCGTTGGTTCAAGGGAGACGCCGTCCATGGCCCGGGGGACTGAGGACCGGCGGGTCGCCGTCGGCGTCGGGGCCGCGAACGTGGTCATGTGCTGTGTGCTGCTCCTGGTGGCCGTCGGCGCGCTGTTCGTGGAGCCCACCACCCGGGCCGAGGAGACCGAGGCGGGAGAGCTCGCGGCCCGGATCTACGGGTACTGGTTCCTCGGCGGGCTGGTCCTGTTCCCGGTGTTGCGGATGACGCGGACGTGGCTCGTCCACCTTGGCACGATGATCGTGACGCCCGTCGTGCTGTTCGCGCTCGTGGTGCTGTCGGCGGTGGCGCGGTGACACGCGGCCGCTCGGTGACGCGGCCCGACGCCCGCTTCATGGGGAAGGCCTGGGAAGCACACAGGAATTGCTCATAGCATCACGCGCATTCCATGACGGGAACATTCGGAAAGCGCGGTTCCGTAGATGAGCACAGCACCCCAGAGCGGCGGCGGCCGGACGCACGGTCACGGTCACGACCACCACCACGACGACGAGTTCGACAGAGGGCTCTCGTACGACCTGCCCGTGTTCGCCCGCCGCCGCATGCTCGGGCTGCTGGCCGGCGCGAGCATGATCCCGCTGGTCGCGGCCTGTTCCTCGGACGACTCCGGCGGCTCCGCCGCGGACCCGGCCTCCTCCGGCTCGTCCTCCTCGTCCTCCTCGTCCTCGTCCGGCACCTCCGGCGCCGACTGCGAGGTCATCCCGAGCGAGACGGAAGGGCCGTACCCCGGTGACGGCTCCAACGGCCCCAACGTCCTGGAGGAGAGCGGTGTCGTCCGGCGCGACATCACCCGAAGCGTCGGCTCCTCGAACGGTGTCGCCGAAGGCATCCCGCTGACGATCACGCTGACGGTCGTCGACCAGGCCTCCGGCTGCGACGCCCCGAAGAAGGGCGCGGCCGTCTACCTGTGGCAGTGCGACCGGGAGGGCAGGTACTCCCTCTACTCCGACGGCGTCACCGAGGAGAACTACCTGCGCGGCGTCCAGGAGACCGACGCCGAGGGCCGGCTCACCTTCACCTCGATCTTCCCCGGCTGCTACCCCGGCCGCTGGCCCCACATCCACTTCGAGGTCTACGACAGCCTCGAGGACGCCACCGCCACCCGGGACATCGCCGTGACCTCACAGCTCGCCTTCCCCAAGGACGTCTGCGACACCGTGTACGCGACGGACGGCTACGGCGACAGCGCCGGGAACCTCGGCGAGCTGTCCCTGGAGACCGACATGGTCTTCCGCGACGGCTACGACCAGCAGCTCGCCACCGTCGAGGGCAGCACCGACAAGGGGTACACGGCCACGCTCACCGTGGCGGTGTAGCGGGGGTGCCGGCCGGTCCCGGCGGGGCGAGGTGCGTCGTGTCGCCCCACTCCGCCGGCCGCAACCGCCGCCCGTCGTTCTCCCACCGCGAGACCGAGGCGTTGGGGACGGGCGGCAGCCGGTCGGGGGCCGTCGCGCCGAGCCCCGCGCACACGAGACGGACGGCGACCGCGATCGCGTCGTGGGCGATCAGGAGGACACGACGGCCGGGCGCGACGCGGTCCAGTTCGCCGACGAAGTCCCGTACCCGCAGCACCACATCGGCGAGCGCCTCACCGCCCGGCGGGCGGTAGAACCACTCGCCGACCCGGGCCCGCCGGGCCGCCTCCTCCGGTGCGCGGGCCCGCAACGCGGCCGGCGGGTGCATCTCGAAGATCCCCATCTCCCGGTCCCGCAGCCGCTCGTCGACCAGCAGCGGCGGCGGGACCACACCGGGATGTCCCGCCATCACCTCCCAGGTCTGCCGCGCCCGCACATACGGCGAGCACACCACCAGATCCGGGCCGGCGGGCCCGGCCGACCCCGCCAACCACCCACCCAGTGCCCCGGCCTGGGCGCGGCCCAGGTCGGAGAGGGGGACGTCCGCGCCGCGGCCCGGCAGGGGCACCGTCGACCCCGTCCGCTCGGCCTCCTCGTACGCCGCGTTCGCCGTGCTCTGCCCGTGCCGCACCACCCACAGCGCGGCGAGCGCGTACGGCGGTGCCAGTCCCTCACCAGGTGCGGTCGTGACCCCCGTACCGGTGGCGTCGTCCCTCCGCGCTGTCATGCGTCCCCCAGGTCGTGGCGATCCGGCTCTCCGCGTCGGTCGCCGACATGCATACCCAGGAATACCCCAGGGGGCCGCCCCGGACGCTCGGCTCAGTGCGCCACCGGCGTGGCCGTGTACGTCCGCCGCAGGAAGCGGACCAGCGCCTTGGTGTCGAACTGCATCACCGCCACCTCCCCCTCGGCGGAGTGGAACTCCATGACGGCCTGGACCCGGCCGCAGGGCCAGATGCTCACAGAGCCGGCGGTGGTGGGGGTACGCAGGCCGCGTTCGAGGAGCTCGCGGGGGAAGGTCCACTCGTCGGGGCCGGGCAGGCGTACGCGTACGGCGGAGGCGTCGGTGTCGGGGTCGTAGCGGAGGACGACCGGCACGGTGTCCCGGTCCTCGGGGGAGTCCGTGACGACATGCGCCCGGGCGTACTGCTCGACGGTGACGGACATCGAACGGCTCCTCACGCTGAGTGACACAAGCAGAAGCTGTGAATCCGCTGTCCACTGCCTCTCCAATGTCGCATATTTTCGGCCGCGCGCCCCCGGAAGCCCTGGAAGGGCACTGCAAGACGCCTGTAAGAGCCACCGGTGTCCGGCGAACCCTTGGCTATTCGGCACGTAGGCGCTCTTGCAAGGGGGTCGCAATAAGGCACTATCATCGTTAGGTTCCAGCCAGCTCCAGCCAGCCCGTCCCCACTCGGTGGCCCGGCCCCGTCCCAGGAGAGCGAGCCCTCGTATGCATGTCCCCGACGGATTCATCAACGCCCCCGTCTCGGCGGTCGCCGGAGTGGTCGCCGCCGGAGCGGTCGCCGTGAGCCTGCGCGGTGCCCGGCGCGAACTGGACGAGCGGACGGCGCCCCTCGCCGGACTCGTCGCCGCGTTCATCTTCGCCGTGCAGATGCTGAACTTCCCGGTCGCGGCCGGGACCAGCGGACATCTGCTCGGCGGGGCCCTGGCCGCGATACTCGTGGGCCCCTACACCGGGGTCCTGTGCGTGTCCGTCGTGCTCCTCATGCAGGGCATCCTCTTCGCGGACGGCGGCCTCACCGCCCTCGGCGTGAACATCACGATCATGGGGGTGATCACCTCCGTCGTCGGCTACGCCGTCTTCCGCGCGCTGGTCAGGATCCTCCCGAGGAGGCGGCGCTCGATCACCGCCTCCGCCTTCGTCGCCGCCCTGGTCTCGGTGCCCGCGTCGGCCGCCGCCTTCACCCTCGTCTACGCGATCGGCGGCACCACGGACGTGCCGATCGGCTCCGTCCTCACCGCCATGGTCGGCGTCCACGTCCTCATCGGCATCGGCGAGGCCGCGATCACCGCCGCCACGGTCGGCGCCGTCGTCGCCGTACGCCCGGACCTCGTGCACGGCGCCCGCGGCCTGACCGCCCCGCTGAAGCTGCGGGTCAACGGTGAGCTGGTGGACGCCCCCGCCACTGCGTCCGCCGCCGCGCCGGCGCCCGTCGCGGCCCGCTCCACCCGCAAGGTGCTCCTCGCCGGGCTCGGCACCTCGCTCCTCCTCGCCGGTGTCGTCAGCTTCTACGCCTCCGCCAGCCCCGACGGTCTGGAGAAGGTCGCCGCCGACAAGGGCTTCGACGCCAAGGCCGAGGAGCACGCCGCCGCCGACTCCCCGTTCGCCGACTACGGCGTCGAGGGCCTCACCGACGCCCGCCTCGCCGGCGGCCTCGCGGGCGTGATCGGCGTCGGCGTCACCGTCGTCGCCGGTACGGGGATCTTCTGGGCCGTCCGCAAGCGGCGCGCCGGAGAGGACGACGCCGCGTCCCCGACCTCCGTGCCCGAGAACGCCTGACATGGGCGCCGGCCATGTCCACAAGCTCTACCGGCACGCGCACTCGCCGGTGCACGCCCTGCCGCCGCACACCAAACTCGCGGCCGTCTTCGCCTTCGTGGTCGTCGTGGTGTCGACGCCACGAGAGGCGATGTGGGCGTTCGGGCTGTACGCCGTGCTGCTGGGCGTGGTCGCGTACGTGGCCCGGGTGCCCGCCGGGTTCCTGCTCCGGCGGCTGCTGATCGAGATCCCGTTCGTCGCGTTCGCCGTGCTGATGCCGTTCGTGGCGCAGGGCGAGCGCGTCGAGGTCCTCGGGATGTCGCTGAGCGTCAGCGGACTGTGGGGCGCCTGGAACGTCCTCGCCAAGGGGACACTGGGCGTCGCCGCGTCCGTCCTCCTCGCCTCCACCACCGAACTCCGCGCGCTTCTGCTCGGACTCCAGCGCCTGAAGCTGCCGCCGCTGCTCGTCCAGATCGCGTCCTTCATGATCCGCTACGGCGATGTGATCGCCGACGAGATGCGGCGCATGCGGATCGCGCGTGAGTCACGCGGCTTCGAGGCGAGCGGCGTACGGCACTGGGGGGTGCTCGCCAAGACGGCCGGGGCGCTGTTCATCCGCTCCTACGAGCGGGGCGAGCGGGTCCATCTGGCCATGATCAGCCGGGGGTACGCGGGCACCATGCCCGTCATCGACGAGGTGACCGCGTCCCGGGCGCAGTGGTCGTACGCCTTCGCCCTCCCGGTCGCCGCGCTCGTCGTCTGTCTGCTGGGATGGAGCCTGTGACCGCGTCCGAGAACCCCGTGCCCCCGTCCCTCGAAGTGCCGCCGTCCCTCGAAGTCGCCGGACTCGCCTTCGCCTACCCGGACGGCCATCAGGCCCTGTTCGGGGTCGACTTCACCGTCGGACGCGGCGAACGCGTCGCGCTGCTCGGGCCGAACGGGGCCGGCAAGACCACCCTCGTGCTGCACCTCAACGGCATCCTCACCGGGGGCGCGGGCACGGTGACCGTCGCCGGGATGCCCGTCGGCAAGCGGCACATGGCCGAGATCCGGCGGAAGGTCGGCATCGTCTTCCAGGACCCCGACGACCAGCTCTTCATGCCGACCGTGCGGGAGGACGTGGCCTTCGGGCCCGCGGCGGCGGGCATGACCGGGCCCGAGCTGGAGGCCCGGGTGGACCGGGCCCTCGAACAGGTCGGCATGGCGGAGTTCAAGGAACGGCCGCCGCACCACCTGTCCTTCGGGCAGCGGCGGCGGGTGGCCGTGGCGACGGTCCTCGCCATGGAGCCGGAGATCCTCGTCCTCGACGAGCCGTCCTCCAACCTCGACCCGGCCTCCCGGCGTGAACTGGCCGACATCCTGCGGTCGTTGGACGTCACCGTCCTCATGGTCACGCACGACCTGCCGTACGCGCTGGAACTGTGCCCCCGGTCGCTGATCCTCAGCGAGGGGGTGATCGCGGCGGACGGGTCGACGGGGGAACTCCTCGTCGACGACGCGCTGATGCGTGCGCATCGGCTGGAACTGCCGTTCGGCTTCGATCCGCGGTCGGTGCGGGTGGGGTAGGACCACGTCGGGGTGCGTCGTCGGGTGCGGGTCCGTGGGGCTTCTCGCGCAGTTCCCCGCGCCCCTAAAAGCGTCAGGCCCCAGCGGGCCTGAAAGCGACGGGGCTGCGGGCCTGGAAAGCGATGGGGCTGCGGGGCTGGAAGCGGACGGGGCTGCGGGCCTGAAAGCGGACGGGACTGCGGGGCTGGAAGGGGACGGGCTCAGGGCCTGGAAAGCGACGGGGCTGCGGTATGAAAAGCGCGGGGCGCAGCCCCGGCTTTTCAGGGGCGCGGGGAACTGCGCGAGCGACCCCCACCGGACCCGCGGACGAAAACGGCGTCCGCGACAATGGACCCCGTGACAGACCAAGCGGATGCGCCCCGGCATGGTTCGCTGCTCCTGGACGAGCAGTTGTGTTTCGCACTCTACGCAGCCCAGCGCGCGGTCACCGCCGCGTACCGCCCGCTGCTCGACGAACTCGGCCTGACCTACCCGCAGTACCTGGTCATGCTCTCCCTCTGGGAACACGGGGAGACCGGCGTCAAAGAACTGGCGGACACCCTGCGGCTCGACTACGGCACGGTCTCGCCGTTGCTGAAGCGGCTGGAGTCGGCCGGGCTGCTGCGCCGGGAGCGGTCCCCGCGCGACGAGCGCTCGGTGCGGATCACCCTCACCGGCCGCGGCGAACAGCTTCGCGACCGCGCGGCGGCCGTCCCCGCCACCCTCGCCGCCGCCACCGGTCTGCAGGGCCCGGACGTGGCCCGGCTGCGCGAGGAGCTGTGGCAGCTGACGGCGCGGGCGACCAAGGCGGCGGGCCGCTGAGCGCGCCCACGGCGGGCCGCTGAGCAAGGCCGAAGGTGACCTTGTGTTACCCACGGTTACTACCCCCTGGTAACCGCTCTCCCCTACCGCCCGGTACCTTGTGCACGATGTATTCGTGCGCGCCTGTCCTGGGGAGGTCACGCGCTCGTCCTGGGGGAGGCCAAGGGAATGACTGACGACACCGCGGTGGAGACCCGTTCCGATACGCGTCCCGACGCCCGTCCCGACACGCGTCCGACGAAGATCATGTACGTCGCCGAGGCCACCGCGCACGGCGGTCGCGACGGCTACATCAGCAGCCAGGACGGCCAGATCGACCTCAAGGTCGCGATGCCCCCGGCGATGGGCGGCGACGGCGACGGCACCAACCCCGAGCAGTTGTTCGCCGCCGGGTACAGCTCCTGCTTCCACAACGCGCTGGTCCTCGTCGGCCGCCGCGCGGGCTACGACCTCACCGGCTCCACCGTCGCCGCGAAGGTCGGCATCGGCCCCAACCAGCAGCGCGGTTACGGCCTCGCCGTCGCCCTCAGCGTCTCCCTCCCGATCATCGACCAGGACATCGCGGCCAAGCTCGTCGACGCGGCCCACCAGGTCTGCCCGTACTCGAACGCGACCCGCGACAACATCGACGTCACGATCGTGCTGGGCTGAGGCGACCGACCGACCGGCCGACCGACCGGGCAGGCCCGGCCCCCGGCCGGAGGAATCCGGGCCCGTGCGTGTACGTTGCACCCGTCGTCGTGGCGAGTACGGCGGACGAACGGACAGGGAGCACCGACGTGGACGTGAACGGGACGGTCGCCGAGGGCTTCGAGCCGGTCAGGGCCGCGTTCGCGCGCAACTTCGAGGCACTCGGCGAGCGGGGCGCGGCGGTCGTCGTGTACCGGCACGGGCGCAGGGTCGTCGACCTCTGGGCCGGCACCCGGGACGTCGACGGCGCCGAGCCCTGGCAGCGGGACACCGCCCAGATCATGCGCTCGGCGACCAAGGGCGTCGCCGCCGCCGTGGCGCTGATGCTGGCCGAGCGCGGGGAACTGGACCTCGACGCGCCGGTGGGCCGGTACTGGCCCGAGTTCAAGGCGCACGGCAAGGACCGCGTGCTGGTCCGGCACGTGCTCGGCCACCGCGCCGGGCTCCCGGTCCTGGACCACCCCCTCACTCCCGCCGAGGCCCTGGACCCGCGCCGGGGCCCCGAGGCCGTCGCCGCGCAGACCCCGGCCTGGGAGCCCGGCACCGCCCACGGCTACCACCCCCTCACCTACGGCTGGATCCTCGACGAACTGGTCCGGCGGGTGACCGGCCGCGGCACCGGCGAGTGGATCGCGTCCGACATCGCCGCCCCGCTGGGCCTGGCCGACGACCTGTGGCTGGGCCTGCCGGACGCGGTGGCGGCGACGGGCCGGGTCGGCCGCGCCGGACGCCTGGACGCGGCGCCCGAGCCCAGCGGCGGCCTCCGGGTCCGCCCCAAGCGGTCGGTCACCGAGGCCTACGACGACCCCGGCTCCCTCACCCGCCGCGCCTTCGCCGCGATCACCCCGTTCCCCGACCAGAACGACCCGGCGTACCGGGCGTCCGCGCTCCCGGCGACCAACGGCATCGCCACGGCGGACGGCCTGGCCCGTTTCTACGCGGCGCTCGCCGGCGAGGTCGACGACGTACGGCTGTTCGCCCCCGCGACCCTGGCGGCGGCCCGCGCCGAGGAGTCCGCCGGGCCCGACCGCGTCCTGGTCGTCAACACCCGCTTCGGACTCGGCTACATGCTCCACGGCACCGCCTCGCCGCTGCTGGCCCCGACCTCCTTCGGCCACCCCGGCCGAGGCGGCCCGCTCGGCTTCGCCGACCCCGAGTCCGGCATCGCCTTCGGCTACGTCACGAACGGCTACCGCAAGACGGTGACGGCGGACCCGAGGGGACAGGCGCTGGTGGCGGCGGTGAGAGCGGTGCTGAAGGCCTGAGGGGCCAGGGGGCCGCCGGGCGTGCCTCGGCGCCACGGAGAGCGGCCGTCACGGTGAGCGGCCGGATCGGCCCAGGGCTCCCCCGTGGTGTCCTGGCCCGATCCCGGTGATCCGGACGGCCGCCCTCCGCGGCGGCGCTCACCAGGATGCGCCGAATTCCCCCGCATGTCGTTGGCGGACGGTCCACTGTCACTTGGCAACGAGTCCACTGTTCACCGCCCCTCGGCGGCCACCCGGCTCCGCAGCTCGCTCGGAGGCACCCCGTACGCCGTCCGGAACGCCCGGCTGAACTCGGCCGCGCGCGGGAATCCCCAGCGCGCCCCGATCGTGTGGATCGGAGTGGCCCGCAGCGCGGGGTCGGGGGCGGTGAGGTCGCGGTACGCGTTCCGCAGCCGCTGGTCGCGGACGTACGCCGCGACGGTCAGGCCCTCCTCCTGGAAGAGCCGGTGCAGATAGCTGCGTGAGATGTGATGGGCGGCGGCGATGGCCGCGGGGGTGAGGTCGGGGTCGCCCAGATGCCGCCGTACGAACACCTTGACGTTCAGCAGCAGCGTCCGCCGGTGGGCCTCCGGCGTCAGGCGCGGCTCGGTGTCGGCGACATGACCGAAGAGCGCGGTGACCAGATCGGCGACGACCGTGCCCAGCCGGGGCGCGTCCGCCGGCCCGTACGGGGTCGTGTCCTCCGCCAGCCGCATCAGGAACTGCGCGAGCAGCGCGCCGACGCCCTCCCGGCCCGACAGCCGGCTCCCGATCACCCGGTCCGCCTTGTGCGCGGGCAGGGCCACCAGGGAGCGGGGTATCTCGACGCCGACGGTGGTGACCGGTTCGGTGCCGGTGAGGATGTCGTACGCCATCGAGGTGCAGTTGACGTGGAAGTCCTGTGCCTCGTACGCCGTCTGCTGTCTGCCCCACCTGGCGGCGCCCTCGCCCTGGAGGAGGAGGGAGAGATGGAACGTCTCCGGGTCGGACTGCCGGACCATCCGAGGCGTGCGGCGGAAGACGATCGGGTCGAAGGTGGCGGGCCAGATCGTCACGTCGCCGAGGGCGATCAGGCGTTGGTGCGCGTGGTAGTCGGCGCCCGGGTGGTGGCCGCGGTCCGCCGTCGACAGCGGGATGGGGACCAGATCCATGGGCGCGTGCGTCTGCCGCAGCAGCTCCGCCCAGGCCTCGAACCGGGCGTCCACCGGGAGGTCCACGGACCGGAAGACCGACTCGTGCAACACGGGGTCAGTCAACCACAGGGCGGAATCCGGCCTGTTGGGCACCCGGGACCCCGGCCGCGCGGGGTCGGCCGGGGTGGGGCGCGCCTCGTCGCCGGGTGCCTGTGGGCCGCCTGCTCAGAGGGCTTGGAGAGGGCTTCAGAGGGCTATCGGGTGGGATGTCCTGCCCGATGCCTCGTCTATCTCGTCGTGAGCCTTGGTGAGCAGCTTCATGGCCAGCTCGTTCAGGGCCCTGGCCCCGGCTATCTCCTCGCCGACCCGAGGCTGATTGGAATCGGTCTGGTGGCGGCTGGCGTAGCCGTTGGCGCGTACTTCCTTCCCGTCGGGGAGCCGTACGAGGGCCGCCGCCCATGTGCGCTGATCGTCCTCCTGGAACTCCAGCTCGATGTGCCATCCGACTGCTGTCTTCATCATCACGATCACCTCCGGAACCGCTCTTTCCAGAGTGCTCCTCCCCGACGGGGGATGCACGGCCTGCGCGGCGTCCGTCCCGGCTCCCGGTCCGCGTCCCTATCCGTACCTCGGTCCGCGGCCGGTCTACCCGGCCCGCAGCATCAGCCCGATCCCCACCACCAGCAGTCCCGCCGCCACCAGCCGCGGCGCCCCGAACCGCTCCTTGAAGAACACCGCCCCGATCGCCGCCCCCCACGATGATCGACGACTCCCGCAGGGCCGCGATGGGCGCCAACTCGGCCTTGGTCTGGGCCCACAGGACGAGCCCGTACGCCACCACGGACAGCGCGGCGCCGAGGAACCCCACGCCGGCGTACGGCCGGAGCCGTGCGACCGTCTCCCCGCGCCACCGCCAGAGCGCGTACGCGGGGATCGCGAGCCCCTCCAGCGCCATCAGCCAGGCGATGTAGCTCATGGCGGACCCGGAGGCCCGGACCCCGAGGCCGTCGACGACCGTGTACGCGGCGATCGACAGGCCCGTGGCGAGCGCCGCCCCGATCGCCGCCCAGTGCGGCCGGCTGCCGCGCAGCCCCCACAGCGCGACCCCGGTCAGCCCGGCACAGCTCAGCAGGATGCCGGCCGCCGCCCAGCCGTCCGGCACCTCGTGCGCGAAGACGGCGGCGAGGACGGTGACGACGAGGGGCGCGGAGCCGCGCGCGATCGGGTACGCCTGGCCGAAGTCGCCCAGCCGGAAGGACGTCATCAGCAGCACGTAGTACACGAGGTGGATGACCGTCGACGCGATCAGGTACGGCCACGCGCCGGCCGCCGGGAGCGGTACGAACGAAACCATCGCGAACCCGATCAGCGCGCCGCCGCCGGCTATCAGCGTGAACCCGACGAGCTTGTCGGTGATCTTGTGGGCGATCGCGTTCCAGCTGGCGTGGGTCACGGCGGCGAGCAGCACCGCCGCGGTGACGAGCGGCGTCACGCGTCCGGCTCGCCGGCGGTGGTCGCGGTCTCGCGGACGTCCACCAGGGTGGCGCCCGCGTGCGCGATCAGCGTTTCCGGGGCCATGGGGAAGACGGTGTACGGCGTGCCGGCCGCCGCCCACACCGTCGTGTGGGCGAGGAGCGAGCGGTCTGCCAGGACGCGCGTCCTCGTCCGGTGCCCGAAGGGCGGGACCCCGCCGATCGCGTACCCGGTCGTCTCCCGTACGACGTCGGCGCGGGCGCGGGTGACCTTCGCGGCGCCGAGTTCACGTCGGACCAGCTCCACGTCGACGCGGGAGGCGCCGTCCATGAGCACCAGCACGGGGACGCCGTCCGCCGCGAAGATCAGTGACTTGCAGATCTCGCTCAGCTCACAGCCGAGTGCGGCGGCCGCGTCGGCGGCGGTGCGGGTGGCTTCCGGGAAGCGGCGGACACGGGTGTGGAGTTCGCCGAGGCCCAGGGTGGTGAGTGCCTGGGCGAAGAGGGGGTGGGCTTCGGAGCCGGTGGTGTCCTGCGCGTCGGTGGTCATGTGCGGCACGGTAGTGGTGGGTGTAGTGGCCATGCGAGCGAGTTGTCGGGTGCGGGTCCGGTGGGGCTTCTCGCGCAGTTCCCCGCGCCCCCGAAAGACCAGCCCCTGCTTTTCAGGGGCGCGGGGAACTGCGCGACGAGCCCCCACGCACCCGCACTCCACGACGCACCAGCCCCCGCCCCGAAATCTCATCCAACAACAGAGACGGCACTGGACCGACCGATCCGTTTCGCTGACGATCGGGGGATGACAGAAATCCCGTCCGCCGCCGACACCACCCGCGCCTTCCTCATCCTGCACGGCTGGCAGAACCACCGCCCGCCCACCCACTGGCAGCACTGGCTGGCCGACCGCCTCACCGACCTGGGTCACGAGGTCGCCTACCCCCAGCTCCCGGAGGCGGACGACCCGGACCTGGAGCGATGGCTGGCGGAACTGGACGCGCTGCTCGGTGAGTTGGAGGGCCGGCGGATCACCGTGATCTGCCACAGTCTGGCCTGTCTGCTGTGGCTGCACGCGGTCGCCCGGGACGGCATCCTGTCCGGCCCCGTCGACCGCGTCCTCCTCGTGGCCCCGCCGTCCCCCGAGTTCGCCCTGAAGCAGCCGGAGATCGCCGAGTTCGCCCCGCCGCCGCTGACGCCGGAGCGGCTGGCCGGGACGGCGGCGTACACCCGGGTCGTCGGCAGCGACAACGACCCGTACTGCCTGCCGGACGCGGCCACGGCGTACGCGCGGCCCCTCGGCCTGCCCGTCGACGTGCTGCCCGGTGAGGCCCACCTCAACCCCGACTCGGGCTACGGCCCCTGGCCGTCGATGCTCGACTGGTGTCTGCGCCCGGCGTCCGAGGCGTACGAGGAGATGCCGATCCAGGAGCGCTCGGTACAGCGGACGGACGCGACCGGCGACTGACCGCCGGCCGCCGCCCATCGGCCAGTCGTGCCGCCGGCCGGTCGGCTGCTGTCAGCCGCCGCTGCCCGCCTTGAGCAGCGCGGCCACGATCGGGCCCGCCGACTCGCTGCCGTGGCCGCCCTGTTGGACGACTCCGGCGGAGGCCAGGTCGCCCTTCCAGGCGGTGAACCAGCCGTTGGGCTCCTTCTGGCCGTCGACCTCGGCGGAGCCGGTCTTGGCGCCGTAGTCCGGGCCGAGACCCGACATCGCCTCGGCCGCCGTACCGGCCGCGGCGGTGTACTGGAGGAGTTCGCGGAGCTGGGAGCGGACCGTCGCGGACATGGGGCGGGAGGCGGTGGCCAGGGTGCGGTCGTCGACGGACGGCGGGACCAGGTAGGGCTGCTTGAAGACGCCCGTCTTGGCCGTCGCGACCACCGACGCCATGTTCAGCGGGTTCATCCGCACCCCGCCCTGGCCGATCAGCGAGGCCGCCATCGGGGCGGCGCTCTGCACCGGCACCGCGCCGTCGAAGCTGGAGACGCCGATGGCCCAGTTGTTCAGGCCGAGCCCGAAGACCTGCTGGGCCTCCTTGGTCAGGGAGTCGTCGTCCAGCTTCTTCGCCTGGGAGATGAACGCGGTGTTGCAGGAGCGGGCGAAACTCGCCTTGAACGTCCCGCCCTTGATCTCGAACTTGTCGTCGTTCTGGAACTTCCAGCCGCCGTACGACGAGTACTTGGGGCAGGGGTGGCCCTTGTCCGCCGAGGCCAGGCCCTTGTCGACGAGCAGGGCCGACGACACGATCTTCATCGTGGAGCCGGGGGCCAGCGAGCCCTGGAACGCCACGTTGAAACTGCTGGAGTTGGCCGCGGCCAGGATCTCGCCGGTCGAGGGCCGCATCACGACCACCGACGCCCGCTTCGTGGCCGCCACCTTCTCCTCGGCGGCGGCCTGCAGCGCCGGGCTGAGCGTCGTTCTCACCTCGCCCGGAGTGCCCTTGCTCAGCTCCAGCAGCGTCTTGTCGGCGGCCTTCTCCTTGGTGGACTTGGTGGAGTTGGTCGAGTTGCTTGAATCGGTGGAGTCGCCGGACTTCGCGGACTTGGCGGAGTCCGTGGGGTCGGCGCGGACGATCCGCAGCTCGACGCCCGCCTTGCCGCCCGCCTTCTTGCCGTACTTCTCCCGCAGACCGTCCAGCACCGAGCCCAGCGACGGGTACTTCTCCGTCGTCAGCTCGCCGCCGTCCCGGTCGAGGGCCTTCACCGGGGGCGTGCCCGCCTCTCCGGTCACCAGCCGGTCGCCTTCGGCGAGTTCGGGGTGGACGACGGACGGCTGCCAGTCGACGACGGGTTCGCCGTCCTTCTTCGCGCGGACGACGGTGAGGGCGGACTTGTAGGTCAGCGGCTTCTCGGTGCCCTTGAAGGAGACCGTGCCCTTCACCGTGAACGGCACCTCGTCGCCGGAGCGCTTGCCGCGGGTGAGGGTGACGTCCGTGATGTGGGCGTCCTTGGTGAAGCCGGTCAACGCCGCCGTGGCGGCGGGCGAGTCGTCCGTGGCGGCGGCGGCCCTGGCGACCGTGCCCTTCTGCCAGGCCGTGAGGAACGTGGTCGCGGCCGTGCGGACCTCGGCGGAGGACAGGGGGCCGGTCTTCACGGCCTTGGCGTCGGCCGAGCCGTCCTCGGCGGCCGCGCCGGCGCCGAACACCGTGTAGACGGCCATCGCGCCCCCGCCGAGGGCCGCGACGGCGACTCCGCCCAGCACGAGATGCCGCCGTGACCTCCCCGACTTCGCGGCCTTCCGCTCGTCGACACGCCTTCTCTTACCCACGCTCCCGACCTTCCGCTGCCCCCGGCTGCCTCTCGTTCCTCAACGAGAGGCACCACACTAGAGTCCCGCGGGTCACTCCGTGGGGTTGGGCCGAAGAGGGTGCGTTGTCGGGTGCGCTGTCGGGTGCGAGTGGGTGGGGCTTCTCGCGCAGTTCCCCGCGCCCCCAGAAGACCAGGCCCTGCGGGCCTGGAAAGCACGGGGCGCAGCCCCGGGTTTTCAGGGGTGCGGGGAAGTGCGTGAGCAACCACGACCTGCCCGCACCCGACAACGCATCCGCCCCCCACCCACTCACTCACCGCATCGCACCCTCGACGGCGTGACCCGGCCCGACCCGGCCCCACAGATCACCTCCCGGCCTTCAGCACCTCCACCACGATCGGCCCGGCCGCCTCCCCACCCCGGCCACCCCCCTCCGACATCGCCGCCGCGGCCACATCCCCCCGGAACCCGGTGAACCAACTGTCCGCCACCGCCTGCCCGTCGATCTCCGCGGACCCGGTCTTCGCCCCGATGTCCCCGCCCAGGCCGGCCATGACGGTCGCGGCGGTCCCCTGCGTCGCGGTCAGCCTCATCATCTGCTTCAACTGCGACGCGGTACCGGCCCGCAACCCCTCCGCCGTGGCCAGCTTCCGGTCGTCCATGTCCGGCGACACCAGATACGGCTGCCGGAACCGCCCCGTGATCGCCGTCGACGTCACCGACGCCATGTTCAGCGGGTTCATCAGCACATCGCCCTGCCCGATGGCGTTGGCGGCCCGGTTCGGCCCGCCGGACGGCGGCACCTTGCCGTCCATGGAGACGATGCCCGTCTTCCAGTCGTCCCGGCCGATCCCGAACCGGTTCTGCGCCTCCTCGGTCAATGACGCGTCGGTCAGCGGCTTTTCGTCGATGAGCTTGATGAACGCCGTGTTGCAGGACCGCTCGAAGGCGCCTGCGAGCGTGGCGTTCGACGTCTCGTCGGGCTTCATGCCCGGCAGGTTCTTGAAGGTCTGGCTCTGCCAGGTGGCCGTGTCGGGGCAGGGGGCCGGGCCGTTCATGGAGGTCACGCCGTTGTCGATGAGCATCGCGGCGGTGATGATCTTCATCGTGGAGCCGGGCGGCAGTTCGCCCTGGAAGGCCGCGTTGAAGGCGTCGTCGCGGTGGTTGGCGACGGCCAGCACCTCACCGGTACTGGGCTGCAGTGCGACCACGGACGACTCGGCGTACTTCTCGACCGCCGCCTCGGCCGCCGCCTGCGTCCGGGCGCTGATCGTGGTCTCCAGTTTGCCCGCCTTGCCCTCGGCGAGGGTCAGCAGCGTGGTGTCGCCCGCGTTCGTGGTGGTGTGGCGGACGCCCAGCTCGATGCCGGGGGTGCCGCCCGCGTCGGCGCCGTAGCGCTCGCGCAGGGTGTCGAGGATCGGTCCGAGGGAGGGGTACTTCTCCTTGGTCAGCACCTTGCCGTCCCGGTCCACGGCCTCGATGGGCGGCGCCGCCGCCTCGCCGACGAACAGGCGGTCGCCGGCCTTCAGCTCGGGGTGCACGACGGTCGGCCGCCAGTCGACCAGGGCCCGCCCGGTCGTCTTCCCCCGCACGACGGTCAGCCGGCTCTTGTAGGCGAGCTTCTTGGTCTTCCCGTCGTACGACACCGTGGCGGCGACGGAGTACGGGACGGTCCGGTCCCCGGAGCCGGTGGGCTTGCCCGGCTCGATCTTCACGTCCGCGATCCGCGCGGCGTCGACGAAGCTGCCGAGCACGGCCTGCGCGTCCGCCGCGTCGTTCGTGTACGAGGACGCCGTGGCCGCGTCGCCCTTCTCCCAGGCGGCGAAGAACTTCTCGGTGGTCTCCCGCACCTCGTCCCCGCTCGGCGGCCCGGTGCGCTTCTCGACGCCCCCGCCGTCCCCGTTGAGCGCGGTCACGACGTTGTACCCGCCGTACCCGGCGCCTCCCACCATCGCGGCGAACACCCCGCCGACTATGGCGACCTTGACCCCCTTGCGCATGACGCGTTCCCTTCCCCGTGGACCCCGTAGTGGCTTCCCGTCCGGCCCCGAACACGACTTTGAACGCGTTCAGAAACCGCTTACCGAGGCTCACTGTAAACACGAGGCAGTAACGCGTGGGAAAAATGCGCCCTGTGTGTGCCCTGATTGTTAGCCCAGAGCCCCGCCGAACCGGATTCAGGCCACCATGACCCCGTATCCGGCCAGACGAGGCGCCGCCGCCGACCGCACCGCCTGAGGCGCAACACGCCCTAGACCCACGTATCCATCCACATCCGCGACCGCCAGCTGTCGATCGGGATGGGCTGGCCGGTGTAGAGGGGCCAGAAGTAGATGAAGTTCCAGATGATCAGGAGGACCAGGACGCCGGCGGCTGCCGCGCCCGCCACTCGGCGGCGCTCCGGGGCGCCGGGTGGGCCGAGGATCGCGCCGATCAGCATGGTGACGGCGAGGCAGAGGAAGGGGAGGAAGACGACGGCGTAGAAGAAGAAGATCGTGCGTTCCTGGTAGAGGAACCAGGGGAGGTAGCCGGCGGCGATGCCGCAGGCGATCGCGCCGGCGCGCCAGTCGCGGCGGAAGAACCAGCGCCACAGGACGTAGAGCACGGCGAAGGCGGCGGCCCACCACAGCAGGGGCGTGCCGATGGCCAGGACCTCGCGGGCGCACTTGTCGGCGGTGTCCGCCGCGCAGCCGTCCTTGCCGGGGGACGGGGACTCGTAGAAGTACGAGACGGGGCGGCCGAGGACGATCCAGCTCCACGGGTTCGACTGGTACGTGTGCGGGGACGAGAGGCCGACGTGGAACTCGTAGACCGCGTGCTCGTAGTGCCACAGGCTGCGCAGCCAGTCCGGCAGCCAGCTGAACCAGCCGCCCCTGCCCTCGGTCGCGGCCCAGTTGCGGTAGTAGCCGCCGCTGCCGTCGTCCGGGGAGAGGATCCAGCCCGTCCAGGAGACCAGGTACGTGACGATCATGACCGGGACCGTGGAGAGGAAGGCCAGACCCAGGTCGCGTCGCATCGTCGCGATCAGCGGCCGGCGGGCGCCGGCGACCTTGCGGGCCGCGTAGTCCCAGAGCACCGTCATGATCCCGAAGAACACCATGAAGTACAGGGCGTTCCACTTGGTGCCGAGCGCCAGGCCCAGGCAGAGACCGGCCAGCCAACGGTACGGGCGCCAGCCCAGACGGGTGGTCTCGGCGATGAGGGAGTTGGGGCGTACGACCCCGTCGCCGTCCGGGGGGAGGGCCGCGGCCAGGCGTTCCCGTGCCTTGTCCCGGTCGATGACCAGGCAGCCGAACGCCGCCAGGACGAAGAACATCAGCACCTGGTCCAGCAGCGCCGTGCGGCTCATCACGAAGTGCAGGCCGTCGACCGCCATCAGGCCGCCCGCGAGGCAGCCGAGGAACGTCGAGCGGAAGATCCGGCGGCCGATACGGCACAGCATGAGGACCGAGAGCGTGCCGAGCAGGGCGGTCATGAAGCGCCAGCCGAACGGGTCGAAGCCGAACATCAGCTCGCCCAGGCCGATCACGTACTTCCCGACCGGCGGGTGCACGACGTACGCCGCCTCCGTCGGGATCGGGACGTTCCCGTTGTTCTGGAGGATCAGCTCGTTGGCGTTCTTGGCCCAGTTGACCTCGTAGCCGCGGTGGACGATCGCCCACGCGTCCTTGGCGTAGTACGTCTCGTCGAATATCACCGCCTTGGGGCTGCCCAGGTTGTGGAACCGCATCAGCCCGGCGACCAGCGTGACCAGCAGCGGACCGCCCCACGCCGACCAGCGCACGAGGCGGGCCGCGACCTCCTCGCGCAGGCCGAGGACCGCCCAGAAACGCGGGCTGGGGCGGGTGTACGGCGGCACCAGCCGGCCGCGGACGTCGCTTCTCGGAGGTGCCGCGTAGCCGAATCGGCGCAGGCGGTGCTGCCACGACGGCCTCGGGTCTTCGGCGGCCTGGTCCTGCCGGGTGTCCGTGGAGGACGCGGTACTGGTCACCGCGCCATCGTAGGGAACACCGCTGTGGGAGTCCCGTGGGATCGCGATGTGGCCGGGCGCCGAACGGGTCGGGGCGTGTGCGGTACGGCGACCGCGGGTGGGTCGTGGCCGGTCGCGCCCACGCGGCGGAGCCGCATGTCGGTACAGCCCCGCGCCCCTTCGGGGCGGCACCCCTCCGGGCCGCCCCTGGGAGGATGGGAAGGTGACTGGAATCCTTGTGTTGGCAGGTACCCCCATCGGTGAGATCGCGGACGCGCCGCCCCGGCTCGCCCAGGAGTTGGCCGGGGCGGACGTCGTCGCCGCCGAGGACACCCGGCGGCTGCGGCGGCTCACCCAGGCGCTCGGGGTGCAGCCGGGCGGACGGATCGTCTCCTACTTCGAGGGCAACGAGGCCGCGCGCACGCCGGAACTCGTCGAGGCGCTGGTGGGCGGTGCCCGGGTGCTGCTGGTCACCGACGCGGGGATGCCGTCGGTCTCCGACCCCGGGTACCGGCTGGTCGCCGCCGCCGTGGAGAAGGACATCCGGGTCACCGCCGTACCCGGGCCCTCGGCCGTCCTCACCGCCCTCGCGCTGTCCGGGCTGCCCGTCGACCGGTTCTGCTTCGAGGGGTTCCCGCCGCGCAAGGCCGGCGAACGGCTCGCCCGGCTCCGCGAGGTCGCCGAGGAGCGGCGCACCCTCGTGTACTTCGAGGCGCCCCACCGCCTGGACGCCACGCTCGCGGCGATGGCCGAGGCCTTCGGCGCGGGGCGGCGGGCCGCCGTGTGCCGGGAGCTGACCAAGACGTACGAGGAGGTCAAGCGGGGGCCGCTCGGGGAGCTGGCCGAGTGGGCGGCGGCCGGGGTGCGCGGGGAGATCACCGTGGTGGTCGAGGGGGCGCCGGAGAAGGGGCCGGAGGAGCTGGACGCGGAGGAGTTGGTGCGGCGGGTTCGCGTGCGGGAGGAGGCGGGGGAGCGGCGCAAGGAGGCGATCGCGGCGGTCGCGGTGGAGGCGGGGGTGCCGAAGAGGTCGGTCTTTGATGCTGTGGTCGCGGCGAAGAGGGCCATCCAGGGGCCGGGCGCCTGATGACTCGGGGGTGCGGGTTTCGTGGGCGGGTGCGGGTGAGTGGGGCTTCTCGCGCAGTTCCCCGCGCCCCTGAAAAGCAGGGGCTGCGCCCCTTGCTTTTCCCTGCGCGAGAAGCCCCACCGGACCCGCGCCCGAAAGCGCACAGCCCATGCCCCGGCAAAGCCGAGCAAAGCACAACCCTCGTACGCACGGGCTTCCCACAAGGGGAGGCCAAATGCCCTTCAACAGTCGGCAGATGGGGTGCACTCCAGGTCCGCCAGGGCGTCCACTGGGTGGTGAGGACGTACACGTCACGTCCTCACCGTCCAGCGGACAAGAGGAGCTGGCAATGACCGAGATCGCAGAGCGCGCAGTGCTGCGCGACACCGCCACCGCCGTCGTTCACGAGTCCTACGCGTTCGCCTGCATGCGTTGCGGGCACGGCTGGGAGCAGTCGTACGAGATAGAGCACCACAACGACGCCCAGGGGCGCGACTTCGTGATGTACGTGGCCGACGGCACGGTCGTGCCGTCCCCGCTGTCCCGGCCCACGTGCCAGAACTGCGACGGTCATGTCGTCCGGATCATGCGGGCGGGCCAGGTGTCGTCGGCGCTGGACGCCGAGCGTCGCCGGCGTCTGCCGAAGCCCCGCCCGGTGGCGGACACCGACACCCCGGAAGGGTCGGAGCCCGCGGAACACCACCACTGGCACCTGTCCGACCTCCTCCACCCGTTCCACCGCAAGGCGAGCTGACCTCCCCCCGGCGAGCCTGTGGGGCATGCCCCGATCGTGCGATTCGTAGGATCGGGGCATGCCCTCGAACGACAAGAACGCCGCGCCCCCGCTCCCCGAACCCCTCCGGGTGCCGGTCGTCGATTCGCACACCCATCTGGACATGCAGTCCGGCACCGTCGAGGAGGGCCTCGCGAAGGCCGCCTCCGTGGGGGTGGCGACGGTCGTCCAGGTCGGCTGTGACATCAAGGGCTCCCGCTGGGCCGCCGAGACGGCCGAGCGGTACGAGGCCGTGCACGCCACCGTCGCGCTGCACCCGAACGAGGCGCCGCGCATCGTCCACGGCGACCCGGACGGCTGGTCCCGGCAGGGCGCCCGGACGCCCGGCGGTGACGCGGCGCTCGACGACGCCCTCGCCGAGATCGACCGCCTGGCCGCGTTGCCGCAGGTCAAGGGCATCGGGGAGACGGGCCTCGACTACTTCAGGACCGGGCCGGAGGGCAAGGCCGCCCAGGAGCGGTCCTTCCGCGCGCACATCGAGATCGCCAAACGGCACGGCAAGGCGCTGGTCATCCACGACCGGGACGCCCACGACGACGTGTTGCGGATCCTGAAGGAGGAGGGCGCGCCCGAGCGGACCGTCTTCCACTGCTACTCCGGCGACGCCGAGATGGCCGCGGTCTGCGCCGCGCACGGCTACTTCATGTCCTTCGCCGGGAACATGACGTTCAAGAACGCCCAGCCGCTGCGCGACGCCCTCGCCGTCGCGCCCCTCGCACTCGTCCTCGTGGAGACCGACGCGCCCTTCCTCACACCCGCGCCGTACCGCGGACGGCCCAACGCGCCGTATCTCATTCCGGTCACGGTTCGCGCGATGGCCGAGGTGCGGGGCATCGACGAGGACGCGCTGGCGACGGCGATCGCGGCGAACACTGCAAGGGCGTTCGATTACTGAGGGGTCACGTCGTGTGGGCCGTCCGGGGGACCCAAAAAGATGATCAGCGGCCCGTGTCGCGACACTGAGTGACCGCGTTGCTTTGGAGGGTGACCGGAGTCCGCTAGGTTCACGTCGCCCGACCCGGACCCGGATCCCCTCTGGAGCGTGTCGTCGTGAGCAATGCGCAGTCGCCGTACGAGGCCGAGACGCTGCCCTACGGGGTGTACGCGGACACCTACCGGCCCGCCTACGAGGACCGGCTCGCCGAGGAGGCCCCGGGCGAGCGGGAGAGGCCGGGCGAGCGGGACGGGCCGGAAGAGGCGGACCCGGACGCCTCGGCTCGTGCGGGCGGGCGGAGCGGCTCCCGGCGGGCCGTACGGCGCAGACGGGCCGCCGACCGGCCCGGCTCACTGCGGCGGCTGGTGCCGCAGGCTCTGGTGGTGGCCTTCCTCGCGGGCGGCACCTCCGCGTTCGTGGCGAAGGACAAGGCGATCGAGCTGACCGTCGACGGGCGGCCCCGCACGCTCCATACCTTCGCCGACGACGTCACCGAACTGCTCGCCGACGAAGGGGTCGCCTTCGGCCCGCACGATGTCGTCGCGCCCGCCCCCGGTACGGCGCTGAGCAGCGGCGACGAGGTCGCCGTGCACTACGGCCGGCCCGTCGCCCTCACCCTGGACGGGCAGCCGCGCAAGGTCTGGACGACCGCTCACACAGTGGACGGGGCGCTTCAGCAGCTCGGGGTGCGTGCGGAGGGCGCGTACGTGTCGACCTCGCGCTCCCAGCGGATCGGGCGTGCGGGGCTGGAGCTGGACGTCCGTACCGAGCGCACCGTCACGATCATGGCGGACGGACGGACGCGGACGATCCGTACGAACGCGGCGACCGTGGGGGAGGCCGTGGAGCAGGCCGGGGTCACCCTGCGCGGGGAGGACACCACCTCGGTCGCGTGGTCGAGCTTCCCCCGGGACGGGCAGACGGTGACCGTGATGCGGGTCACCGGGTCCGAGGAGGTCCGGGAGACGCCGATCCCGTTCCGGGTGCGCCGCACCGAGGATCCGTCGCTCTTCCAGGGCACGGAGGTCGTGGAGCGGGCCGGTCGGCCGGGGGTGCGGCGGGTCACGTACGCGCTGCGGACGGTCAACGGGGTCCGGCAGCGGCCGCGGCTGGTGCGGACGGAGGTGGTGCGGGAGCCGCGCGAGCAGGTGGTGAAGGTGGGGACGAAGGCGATGCCCACGTCCGTGGCGGGGGCGGACGGGTTGAACTGGGGTGGGCTCGCCGCGTGCGAGTCGGGTGGGCGGCCCGACGCGGTGGATCCCTCCGGGACGTACGGCGGGCTGTACCAGTTCGACACGGGGACCTGGCGGAGTCTCGGGGGGAGCGGGCGGCCCCAGGACGCGCCGGCGGCGGAGCAGACGCTGCGAGCGAAGAAGCTGTATGTGCAGCGGGGGGCCAGCCCTTGGCCGCATTGCGGGGCTCGGTTGCGGGGGTAGGGCGCGGTGTGGGGTGGGGGGTGCGGGTGCGTCGGCGGCTGCGGGTGAGTGGGGCTTCTCGCGCAGTTCCCCGCGCCCCTAAAAGCTTCAGGCCCCTGCGGGCCCGAAAGACCACGACCCTGCGGGCCCGAAAAGCGACGGGGCCGTGGGTTGGAAGCGACGGGGCCGTGGGCCCGAGAAGCGACGGGGCCGCTGGGGGAAAAGCATGGGGCGCAGCCCCGGCTTTTCAGGGGCGCGGGGAACTGCGCGAGAAGCCCCACCGGGCCCGCAGTCGCCGACGCACCCGCCCCCCGCAGCCCCTGCTTTTCAGGGGCGCGGGGAACTGCGCGAGAGGCCCCACCGGGCCCGCAGCCGCCGACGCACCCGCACCCCCCACCCCACAAGGCGCCCAGGAACCGGGCGGAGCCCCTCGCCCCGTACCCTGGTGCGGTGAGCAGCCCCTCCCCCGACGCCCTCCTCGGCCCCGCCGACGTCCGCGAACTCGCCGCCGCGCTCGGCGTGCGCCCCACCAAACAGCGCGGCCAGAACTTCGTGATCGACGCGAACACCGTGCGCCGCATCGTGCGCACCGCGGGCGTCCGCCCGGAGGACACCGTCGTCGAGGTGGGCCCGGGTCTCGGCTCGCTCACCCTCGCCCTGCTGGAGGCGGCGGACCGGGTCACGGCCGTCGAGATCGACGACGTCCTCGCCGCCGCCCTGCCCGCGACGATCGCCGCCCGCATGCCCACCCGCGCCGCGCGTTTCGCCCTCGTCCACTCGGACGCGATGGACGTGACGGACCTCCCCGGCCCCGCCCCCACCGCCCTCGTCGCGAACCTCCCCTACAACGTCGCCGTCCCCGTCCTGCTGCACATGCTCGACACCTTCCCCACCATCGAGCGCACCCTCGTGATGGTCCAGGCCGAGGTCGCCGACCGGCTGGCCGCCGGGCCCGGCTCGAAGGTGTACGGCGTGCCGTCGGTGAAGGCCAACTGGTACGCGGAGGTCAAGCGGGCCGGGGCGATCGGGCGGAACGTCTTCTGGCCGGCGCCGAACGTGGACAGCGGGCTCGTCTCCCTGGTCCGCCGGACGGAGCCGGTCAAGACCACCGCCGCCAAGCGGGACGTGTTCGCGGTCGTCGACGCGGCCTTCGCCCAGCGGCGCAAGACCCTGCGGGCCGCCCTCGCCGGCTGGGCCGGTTCCGCGGCCGCCGCCGAGGCCGCCCTCGTCGCCGCCGGGGTCTCCCCGCAGGCGCGCGGCGAGTCCCTGACGGTCGAGGAGTTCGCCGCCATCGCCGAGAACCGCGTCACCGAGGACACCGCCCCCGGCGAGACCGGCCGCTAGGCCGCCGCGACCCGAACCGCGACCCGAACCGCGAGCCGCGCCCCGAACCGCGCCCCACCCCAGGCCCCGAGCCCCGAGCCCCAAGCCACCCCCCCCCAAGACCCCAAGCCCCACCACGAGGAGCCCCGTCAGTCGTGAGCGTCACCGTTCGCGTTCCCGCCAAGGTCAATGTGCAGCTCGCGGTCGGCGGTGCCCGGCCCGACGGGTTCCACGACCTGGCCAACGTCTTCCTCGCCGTCGGGCTGTACGACGAGGTCACCGCCACCCCCGCCGACGAGCTGACCGTCACCTGCGAGGGCCCCGGCGCAGACCAGGTGCCCCTGGACCGCACCAACCTCGCCGCCCGCGCCGCGCTCGCGCTGGCGGAGCGGCACGGGATCGAGCCGGCCGTCCAGCTGCACATCGTCAAGGACATCCCCGTCGCCGGCGGCATGGCAGGCGGCAGCGCGGACGCGGCCGGTGCGCTGCTGGCCTGCGACACGCTGTGGGGCATCAACGCCACGCGCGCCGAACTCCTCGACATCTGCGCCGAGTTGGGCAGTGACGTGCCGTTCAGCCTGGTCGGCGGGGCCGCTCTCGGCACGGGGCGGGGGGAGCGGCTGCGGCCCCTCGACGTGGGCGGGGCCTTCCACTGGGTGTTCGCCGTCGCCGACGGAGGTCTCTCCACGCCCGCCGTCTACCGCGAGTTCGACCGGCTCCACGAGCACGACGTCGTCCCCGAGCCCGTCGCCTCCGAGGTGCTGCTCGACGCGCTCGCCAAGGGTGACGTGGACGCGCTCGCCGCGTTCCTACCGGACTCCAACGGCCTTCAGCCCGCCGCTCTCTCGCTGTTCCCGAAGCTGGCCGACACCCTCGCCGAGGGCCGCGCGGCGGGCGCGCTCGCCGCGCTCGTCTCCGGCTCGGGCCCGACCACGGCCTTCCTCGCTCGGGACGCGGAGTCGGCCCGTGCCGTCGCCGACGGTCTCCTCGCCTCCGGCACCTGCAAGTCGGTCCGGGTGGCAGCCTCGCCCGCGCCGGGAGCGACCGTCATCCGGGGCGGACACGCGTAGGGACTCGGACGTGAGGCCCGTACGAAGGCGTACTCAGACGTGAGATGAGTACGGGAGCGCTGCCGCCCGCCCGGGCGCCCGCGCGACCGTACTCCCATGACCGCCACCGCCACCGCAAGCGTGGGCGCGAGGGAACTCGCCGCCGCCACCCCGGCCACCAGGGACCGGTACGTCGACCTGCTCCGCGTCGCCTCCCTCGGCACGGTCGTCCTCGGCCACTGGCTGATGGCGGCCGTGACCACCGGGGACGGCGGCGGAGTCGACGTGGGCAACCTGCTCGCCGTCGAACCGCGGCTCCAGATCCTCACCTGGGCCCTGCAGATCATGCCGGTGTTCTTCTTCGTCGGCGGTTTCTCGCACGCCCTCTCCTACCGCTCGCTCAGCCGGAAGGCCCCGGACGGCGCCTCGGTCTATCCCGCGTTCCTCCGGGCCCGCCTACAGCGGCTGTTGCGGCCCACCCTGGTCTTCACAGGGGTGTGGGGCGCCGCCGCCCTGGTCCTCCAACTGGCCGGACAGGGCGGCGGGTTGCTCGACGTGGCGCTGCGGCTGGTCGCGCAGCCGCTGTGGTTCATCGGGATCTATCTGGCGATGGTCGCCTTCACGCCGCCGCTGCTCAGGCTGCACGAGAGGTACGGCTGGGGCGCGTTCGGCGGGCTGGTCGCGGCCGCCGCGCTCGTGGACACGCTGTGCTTCGCGCTGGACGTGCCGTTCGTCGAGTTCCTCAACTTCGCCTTCGTGTGGCTCGCGATCCACCAACTCGGGTTCCTGCGGGCCGACGGGCGGCTGGCGCGGCCGTATCTGCTCGCCGGCGCCGGGCTCGCGGGGGCCGCGCTGCTGGTGGCGTACGGGCCGTATCCGCTGTCGATGGTCGGGATGCCGGGCGAGAAGGTGTCGAACATGGCGCCGCCGACCTTCGCGTTGCTGTGCCACGGGCTGTGGCTGGTCGGTGCGGTGGAGTGGGTGCGCGGGCCGGTCGCGCGGTGGCTGGAGCGGCCGAAGGTGTGGCGGACGGTCGTGGCGGCCAACGGCATCTCGATGACCGCGTTCCTGTGGCATCTTTCGGCCATGCTCGGGGTGTACGGCGTGCTGCTCGCGCTCGACGTCGACCTTCCCACGCCCGCGACGGGCGCCTGGTGGGTCCAACTGCCCCTGCGGATCGCGTTCGCGGCCGTCCTCACCGCGGTGCTCGTCGCCGCCTTCCGGAGCTTCGAACGGCCCGCGGCCCGGCCTTCCCGACCGGCTCGGCCGAGCCGTTCCAGCAGGTCGGAGGCGTATTCGGGGCCGGCCGCCGCCCTCGGGGTGACACTGTGTCTGTTCGGGGTGCTGGGGCTCTCCATGGTCGGATTCGGTGGGCTTCTCGAGGGGCGTACGGCCTTGTTGATCGCCGTTCAGGTCAGTGCTCCGGTGGCCGTGGTCATGACGCTCGCCGGATGGGCGCTGGTGGAACTTATTGGTCGTGGCACACGGTCAAGTGCCTGAACGCAGTGGTCCGGTGAAGGGAATGTGCAGGTCACGCATTGGTCTGGCAAACCCTTCGGTTTGTGCCCCATCCCACAGTGTTTTAATGTTCACGGAATTCCTTTCTGGTGCCTTTCGGGCGATTCGCCCCTCATTCTCGGGTGGCATGATCTCGATCCCCGGTGACTTGTTACCGGCGGTACTTCCCGTCCGCGTGGTGTCGTCCGCGCGGCGGGCGAGAGGGGTTCCTCATGGGACACATGGACCACTTCAGTGCCGGATGGGTCACCCCCGTCCTCTCCTACGTCATGGCCTGCGTCGGCTCCGCGCTCGGACTGCGCTGCACCGTCAGGGCACTTGAGGCCGAAGGCGCCTCCAAGCGGAACTGGCTCACGCTGGCGTCGTTCGCGATCGGCTCGGGCATCTGGACCATGCACTTCGTCGCGATGATGGGCTTCGGCGTGCAGGGCACCCCGATCCGCTACGACGTCCCGATGACCGTGCTCAGCCTGGTCATGGCGATCGCCGTGGTCAGCGCCGGAGTCTTCACCGCCGGTTACGGCCGCTCCCGGGTCCGCGCGGTGGCCTTCGGCGGCCTCGGCACCGGACTCGGGGTGGCCGCCATGCACTACACCGGCATGGCCGCGCTCAACCTGCACGGCGAGGTCGGCTACGACCCGTCCCTGGTCATCGCCTCCGTGGTGATCGCGGTCGTCGCCGCGACCGCCGCGCTCACGCTCACACTGATCGTGCGGGGCGGGGTGCTCGCCGCGGTCGCCGCGCTGGTCATGGGACTCGCGGTCAGCAGCATGCACTACACCGCGATGTACGCCGTGAACATCGAACTCACGCCAAGCACCGCCCCGTTGCCGGGGGCGACGGCCACGGAGTTCCTCTTCCCGCTGGCCGTGATGCTGGGCTCGTTCCTCTTCCTGACTTCGGCGTACGTGGCTCTCTCGCCGACGGGGAAGCGGGCGGAGTCCTCCTTCGCCGACGAGTTGCTGCGCGAGGTGGAGCTGTCGACGGCGTGACCGCTCCGCTCTGAGCCCTCCGCTCCGAGCGCCGTCTTTCGCTGCGGGCCCGTGGGGGCTGGCCACGCAGTTCCCCGCGCCCCTGAAGGGGCGCTCGATCCTCCCTCCTGCAACGAGGTCCCCAATGAAAATCTTCCGTGCGACCACCCGGCTGCTGCGCCCCAGATCCGTGCGGGCGAAGATCGTGGCCCTGTTGATGCTGCCCATCGTGTCGCTGATGGCGCTGTGGAGCTACGCCGCCGTGACGACCGTGGCCGCCATCGGTGACACCGAGCGGGCCAAGGACGTCAACAGCGAACTGCTCGCGCCGGTCGCCACGTTCGTGACCACCCTGCAGAGCGAGCGCACGGCCGCGATGCGGTACGCCGCCCGGCGCACCGAGACCGGTCTCGACGACCTGAGGGCCGATCAGCAGGCCACCGACAAGGCCGTGACCGCGCTCCGCGCGGGCCTCAGCTCCTCCAGCTCGGACGCCGCCCTCATCGACACGGGTCTGCCCGACCGCCTGCGGACCCTCGAAGCCGACTTCAGCGACCTCGCCGCCCTGCGCGCGGGCACCACCGGGCCGGGCGCGCGGGACGCGGTGTCGACGGCGTACACCAAATACTCCACCGTCATCGACCACGCCTTCGCCGTGACCGGCGCCCTCACCAGCGAGAAGGGCACCGACGCGACCTCCGAGGCGCGCGTCGTCCTCGAACTCTCCCGGGTCCGGGACGCCGTGGCCCGCGAGCAGGCACTGCTGGCCGCCGCGACCGCGTCGGGGACGCTGGGCAAGGAGCAGTACGCGCGCTTCGTCGGCGCCGTCGCCACCCAGCGCGAACTGCTGAGGCCGGCCGTCGCCGACCTCAAGGCCGAGCACCGGCCCGCGTACGACGTGCTGCTGGACAGCGACAGCTACGCCGCCCTCGTCAGGGTCGAGGACGGGGTGACGGACGCGGGCGCGGGACCGGTGTCGGCGGCCGTGCTGAAGGACTGGGACGCCTCCTCGGCAGCCGTCCTGGAGGGCCTGGCCGCGGCCGAGGAGAACGCGGGCACGGGCGCGGCGGCCAAGGCGGACGCCTTCGGCTGGGACACCCTCGGCGCGTCCGGCGTCGCCGTCGTCCTCGGCCTCGCCGGTGTGCTCCTGTCGCTGCTGGTCTCCGTGGTCGTCGGGCGCGGCCTCATCGTCGAACTCCTCGACCTGCGCAACTCCGCGCTGGAGGTCGCCGGGCGCCGGCTGCCGCAGGCGATGCGCAGGCTGCACGCCGGGCAGGGCGTCGACATCGACGCCGAGGCCCCGATGCGACGCCTCGCCGGTGACGAACTCGCCCAGGTCGGCACCGCGCTCACGGCCGTGCAGCGGGCCGCGCTCAAGGCGGCCTCCGAGCGCGCCGAACTCCTCAGCGGCATCTCCGGGGTGTACGTCAGCCTCGCCCGCCGCAGCCAGGTGCTGCTCCACCGGCAGCTCGACCTGCTCGGCGTGATGGAACAGCGACGGCACGAACGGCAGGACCACGCCGAGCTGTACGACCTCTACCGCGTCGACTACCTCGCCACCCGGATGCGGCGCCACTCCGAGTCGCTGCTCATCCTGTCGGGGATCGCGCCAGGCCGGGGCTGGCGGGACCCGATCGCGCTGACGGACGTCCTGCGGGCCGCCGTCGCCGAGATCGAGGACGGCACGCGGGTCCAGGTGTGGGCCGTACCGAAGGTGTCCCTCAACGGCGGTTCCGTCGCCGACGTCATCCATCTGCTCGCCGAACTCGTCGAGAACGCCGCCGCGTTCTCCCCGCCCTCCACCCAGGTCCAGCTGCGCGCGGCCCGGCTGCGGGACGGCATCCTCATCGAGGTCGAGGACAGCGGCTTCGGCATGAACGAGGAGGCGATGGCCGAGGCCAACGCCAAGCTCCGGTCGGAGAAGGTGGACCTCCTCGACGCCAAGCAGATCGGCCTGTTCGTGGTGAACCGGCTCGCCGAACGCCAGGGTCTGCGCGTCGAATTGCGGCAGTCGACCAACGGAGGCGTCGCCGCGGCCGTCTTCATCCCCGAGCACCTGATCCGCGACGACATGCCCGTCCACCACGAGCCGTCCGACGAGGGCGGTGCCCCGGCGTCGGCGCTGATCCAGCAGCGGCGGCGGTAGGGGGCGCACGGTCTTTTTCGGGTGGTGTCGTCGAGTGCGGGCGAGTGGGGGCTGATCGCGCAGTTCCCCGCGCCCCTAAAAGACCAGCCCCTGCTTTTCAGGGGCGCGGGGAACTGCGCGAGAAGCCCCACCGGGCCGCACCCGACAACACACCGCACCCCCCACGCACCCCCCGCCGTACTCCCCCCTCCGTACACCCGAATACTCCCGCCGGCAGACGCCCCGCCACCCCCACCCCCGCCACCGTGGCACACATGAAGACGAACGCCGGCCCCCTACCCCGCCCCCTACGCCGCACCCTCCTCGTCGTCCACGTCACCGCCTCCGCCGCCTGGCTCGGCCTCACCCTCGGCCTGCTCGCGCTCGGCGCCACCGCGGGCACCACGTCGTCCGCGGCCGCGGTCGAGGCGTCCGTCCGCGCCATGAAGCTGTTCGCCGACTGGCTCCTCGTCCCGGTCGGCCTGCTGACCTTCACCAGCGGTCTGGCGCTGTCACTGGGCACCCCGTGGGGCCTGGCCCGCCACCGCTGGGTCCACACCAAGTTCTGGCTGACCCTGGCGACCCTCACCGCCACCGTCCTCGCCCTGCGCCCCGGCGTGAACGCGGCCGTCACCGCCGTCGCGGCCGGCGGCCCACTGCCCGACGCCGGGGACGTCCTCATGGGCCCGGTCGTGTCCCTCTCCGCGTACGTCTTCATGACGGTGATCTCGGTGCTGAAGCCCTGGGGCCTCACCCGCCGCGGCCGCCGCCTGCGCGCGGCCGCCCGCCGCCCCGTCACACCCGTGCGCCCCGCCGACTACCCTGGAGGGTCGATCGTCCCCGTGGCAGGAGAGTAATGGCCGTCAACCTGGTCAATGTCGAGAACGTCAGCAAGGTGTACGGCACCCGCGCCCTGCTCGACGGGGTCTCGCTCGGCGTCTCCGAAGGGGACCGGATCGGCGTCGTGGGGCGGAACGGGGACGGCAAGACCACCCTCATCCGGATGCTCGCCAAGCTGGAGGAGGCCGACACCGGGCGGGTCACCCACTCCGGCGGCCTCCACCTCGGCGTGCTCACCCAGCACGACTCCCTCGACCCCACCGCCACCGTCCGGCACGAGGTCATCCGGGACCTCGCCGACCACGAGTGGGCGGGCAACGCCAAGATCAGGGACGTACTGACCGGCCTCTTCGGCGGCCTGGACCTGCCCGGCTTCCCGCAGGGCCTCGACACCGTCATCGGCCCCCTCTCCGGCGGCGAGCGGCGGCGCATCGCGCTCGCCAAGCTGCTCATCGAGGAGCAGGACCTGATCGTCCTCGACGAGCCCACGAACCACCTGGACGTCGAAGGCATCTCCTGGCTCGCGAACCATCTGCGCGAGCGGCGCTCCGCCCTCGTCTGCGTCACCCACGACCGGTGGTTCCTGGACCAGGTGTGCACCCGGATGTGGGACGTGCAGAAGGGCGACGTCTTCGAGTACGAGGGCGGCTACACCGACTACGTCTTCGCCCGCGCCGAGCGCGAGCGGATCGCCGCCACCGAGGAGACCAAGCGGCAGAACCTGGTCCGCAAGGAGCTGGCCTGGCTGCGGCGCGGCGCCCCCGCCCGCACGTCGAAGCCCCGCTTCCGTGTCGAGGCGGCCAACGAGCTGATCGCGGACGTACCGCCGCCGCGCGACACCAGCGAGCTGATGAAGTTCGCGTCGACCCGGCTGGGCAAGACCGTGTTCGACCTGGAGAACGTCACCGTGCAGGCCGGTCCGAAGGTGCTGCTGAAGCACCTGACCTGGCAGCTCGGTCCGGGCGACCGCGTCGGCCTCGTCGGCGTCAACGGCGCCGGCAAGACCTCCCTGCTGCGGGCCATGGCGGACGCCGCGCGCAGCGAGGGCGAGAAGCAGCCGGCCGCCGGCCGGGTCCTCACCGGCAAGACCGTCAAGCTCGCCTACCTCTCCCAGGAGGTCGCCGAGCTGGACCCGAACCTGCGGGTCCTCCAGGCCGTGCAGCAGATCCGCGACCGCGTCGACCTCGGCAAGGGGCGCGAGATGACGGCGGGGCAGCTCTGCGAGACCTTCGGCTTCAACAAGGAGAAGCAGTGGACGCCGGTGGGCGACCTCAGCGGTGGTGAGCGGCGGCGGCTCCAGCTGCTGCGGCTGCTGATGGACGAGCCCAACGTCCTCTTCCTCGACGAGCCGACGAACGACCTCGACATCGAGACCCTCACCCAGCTGGAGGACCTGCTCGACGGGTGGCCCGGGTCGATGATCGTGATCTCCCACGACCGGTTCTTCATCGAGCGGACCACGGACAGGGTGTTCGCGCTGCTCGGTGACGCGACGCTGCGGATGCTCCCGCGCGGGATCGACGAGTACATCGAGCGGCGCCACAAGATGGAGGAGGCCGCGGCGGCGTCCGCCGGGGTCGCCGTGAAGCCCGCCGCCGAGACCGCGTCGCAGAAGAGCGCCGCCGACGTCCGTGCCGCGAAGAAGGAACTCCAGAAGATCGAGCGGCAGTTGGACAAGGTCTCCGAGAAGGAGGCGACGTTGCACGCGCGGATCGCCGAGAACGCGACCAACTTCTCGAAGGTCGGGGAGTTGGACGCCGAGTTGCGGGCGTTGCTGGGCGAGAAGGAAGAGCTGGAGATGCGATGGCTCGAACTCGCGGATGACGCGTAGCGGTTGAGCCACGGAGGTCAGCGCCCCGCGCCCCTGCGGAGCGCTCCCCAGCTCTCTGACGGGCGTATCGAGCCCGCGCGCACGTCCCGTGAAGGGGGCGTGAAGGAGCGTAACGGGCGCATCACGGGCCGGTTCTCCCTTGGGAACAGGGGAGCGACCGGCCCCGTGCATGTCTGCGTCGCAGTGATAGAAAGAGCCGTCTGAGAACAGTCTGAGAAGCGACACCACGCGTGGTCACGGGTGGCTCGAAAGCAGCGAACAGGGGGAAAGCGCTGATGGTTCAGCCGCCCGATCAACCGCCGTACGGCGGTTACGGAGATCCGCGGAATCCACCACCGCCGTCGCAGCCGCAACAACCGCAGCAGCCCTACGGCTACCCGCAGACGCCCCCGCCGCAGGGCCCGCCCGCACCGGGCCCCGGCTACGGCTACCCCCCGCAGCAACAGCCGCCCGCGCAGCCGGGCCCGTACACCCAGCCCGGCCCGTACGGCCAGCCGCAGCAGGCCGGCCCGTACGCGCAGCCCGGCCCGTACAACCCGGCGTCGCAGGCCGGTTACGGCTACCCGCAGTCGCAGTACGCGGGCGCGCCCACACCCCCTCCGGTCGGCGGCGGTGGCGGCGGGTCGAAGAACCCGTTCAAGGGCAGGCCCGCGATGGTCGTCGGCGCCGCCGTGGCCGCGCTGCTGGTGGTCGGCGGTGCCGTGTTCGCCGTGACGACCCTCGGGGACGACGGCGAGAAGAAGCCCATCGCCAAGGAGAGCACCGGCCCGTCCGAGGACGACAAGCCGTCCGACGCGCCCTCCGCGCCCGTCAACCCGGGTGACGGCAGCGGCGACGGCGGAGAGGACCTCGACATCTCCGACCTCAACGCCGACCGCAAGGACGGCGAGGCGAAGGTCCTCTGGTACAAGAGCGCGCCCGACGCCCCCGGTTCCGGTGCGTCCGCCCCCGGCCTGTGGGTCACGGACAAGGTCGCCGTGAAGCCGGCGTACAAGCAGCTGTTCGCGTACAACGTGGAGGGCGGCGACCCGGCGTGGGACCCGATCGAGTTCCCCGGCAAGATCTGCGCGGTCACCCCGGAGGCGACCGCCGACGACCGGGCCGTGATCGCGTACCAGAAGAGCACCTCGAAGAACGCCGAGTGCGACCAGCTCCAGCAGATCGACCTGAACACCGGCGACAAGGGCTGGTCGGCCGAGCTGGAGAAGGGCGACCTGTTCGACAGCGCCCACAGCGTCTCCCTGGCCGTCGCCGGTGACACGCTGATGGTGGGCCGCTCGCAGTCCGGGACGGCGTACGACATCAACAGCGGCAAGAAGCTGTTCGACAAGAAGACCTACGGCCAGTCCTGCTACCCGTCCGGGTTCGCGGGCGGTGCGCGGCTGGTCGTCGTCTCCTCCTGCGCGGTGACCACCGACAAGGAGCACGACGAGGTCCAGGAGCTGGACGCGAAGACCGGCAAGGCCAAGTGGACGCGGAAGATCCCCAAGGGCTGGAAG
The DNA here is from genome assembly GCF_014930365.1 of Streptomyces caniscabiei. Lineage (GTDB taxonomy): Bacteria > Actinomycetota > Actinomycetes > Streptomycetales > Streptomycetaceae > Streptomyces > Streptomyces caniscabiei. Next base: position 115,208 of record NZ_JABXWI010000015.1, read on the forward strand.
GTCGAGAACGCGTACTCCGTGGACCCGCTCGTCCTCTACCTCACCAACGAGGAAGAGAACACCTGGAACATCTCCACCTTCAAGGCCGACGGATCGACCCGTTCGCAGGTCGACTCCGACGCGTCGTTCGCGCCCGAGTGCGACGGCGGGATCCTCACCGGGAATCTCGCCGGCTGCACAGGCGTCGCGAGCGACGCGAACACGCTCTACCTGCCGACCGAGGACAAGGACGGCACGAACCAGATCGTGGCGCTGAACCTCGCCACCGGCAAGGAGAAGTGGCGCGTCAAGTCGCCCTCCGCCGACGCGACGACGGAGCCGGTGCGGACCGAGGGCGGCAAGCTGATCGCGTACGTGGAGCCGTCGTCCGACGCGGGCGGCCGGATCGTGTCGTTCCCGACCACGGGCGGCAGCCCCGCGGCCACCGAGCTGCTGCGGATGCCGGCGAGCGCCGCGGAGATCGAGAGCTCCTTCTACTCGAGGGCCATCGACTACGTGGACGGACGCTTCTACATCTCCTCGACCCTGCTGAACGGTGCCGACGACGCGAAGGAGAAGCTGATGCTGGCCTACGGCAAGTGACAGCCCCGCTCGTCCTCCACCCGACCACCGACATCCGCTCCGAGGTATCCACGTCATGACGCAGCCGCCGCCCCCGCCGAACCAGCCGCCGGGCCCGCCCCCGAACCAGCCGCCCACGCCGTCGCTGTCCAAGGACCAGCCCCCGGCGCAGGGCCAGCCGCCCGCCCAGCCCCCGGCCCAGCCGCCCGCCCCCGGGCAGCAGCCCCCGCAGAGCCCGCCGCCGCAGGGTGGTTTCGGCGCGCCCACGCCCCCGCCGGCCGGCGGCTTCGGTGCCCCGACGCCCCCGCCGCAGGGCCCGCCCGCGCAGGCCCCGGGCTACGGCTACCCGCAGACGCCCCCGCCGGCGCAGCCCGGCTACGGCTACCCGGGCCAGCCCGGCCATCCCGGTCAGCCGGGTGCCTACGGCCACCCGCAGCCCGGCCCGTACGGCCAGCCGCAGCAGCCCGGCCCCTACGGGCAGCAGCCGTACGGCTACCAGCCGCAGACCATGCCGATGCAGCCGCAGGTGGGCCACCCGGGCGGTCCCGGCGGTCCCGGAGGCAAGAAGAAGGTGAACACCGCGGCGATCATCATCACCGCGGCGGTCGCGGCCATCGCGCTGATCGTCGGCGGCGGCGTCTACATCGCCACCTCCAGCGGCGACGACGACAACGGCAAGAAGGACACCGCCAGTTCGGAGGGCACCTCCGGCGGCAAGGACGACACCAAGGGCGACGACGACGGCGGCTCCTCCTCGACCGGCGGTTCGTCGTCCGGTGGCGTGGAGATCCCGACCACGGCGCAGGAGAAGGCCCCGGCCAGCCCCAGCGCGAAGATCCTCTTCCAGGTGCCCGCGCACGAGGTCAAGGAAAAGCTCCAGATCGACAGCGTCAAGGGCTCCTGGCTGACGAAGACCACGTACGCCAAGTCCGCGCTCAACAAGATCGTCGGCTACGAGCCGGACAGCGGGAAGACCAAGTGGACGCTGGATCTGGCCGGCCAGACCTGCGCGGGCTCCCGTGAGATCACCACCGAGGGCATCGCCGTCGTGGTGACCGAGTCGGCCAAGCGCAAGAACAACGACGACCGCCAGCCCTGCACCGAGGTCACCGCGTTCAACGTCGAGACCGGCAAGGAGGTGTGGACCAAGAGCGCCGACCTCAGCGGCAGCAAGGTGCCGTTCGGCGAGGTCACCATCTCCGGTACGACGGTCGCCGCGGCCGGCGGCTACTCCGGCGGCGCCGCGTTCGACGTCAACTCCGGCAAGGTGCTGTGGTCGCCGAAGGCCGGCGCGTGCACCGACGAGGGCTACGCGGGCGGCGCCCAGCTGATCGCGGTCCGCAAGTGCGGCGACTACGGCAGCGAGACCTTCGAGATCCAGCTGCTCGACCCCAAGTCGGGCAGCGTGAAGTGGACGTACAAGGTCCCCTCCGGCATCCAGCGCGCCAAGGTCATCTCCACCAACCCGGTCGTCTTCGGTGTGGTGACGGGCAGCGACGTCCCGCTGACCGGCACGACCGACATCTTCTCCCTCGACGAGAAGGGCAAGCTGCGCGCCAAGATCTCCATCCCGGACGACAAGTACGACTACGAGTGCCCCGTCCGCGGTGTCTGGGCCTGCCGGGGCATCTACGTCGGCAACGACAAGGTGTACATGCCGACCAAGAGCCACGACGGCACCGGCTCCTACAGCTCCACCAACGAGGTCGTCTCCTTCTCGCTGGCCACGGGGAAGTCCACCGGTGACCGCGCGGACGCGGGCGACGACCACGAGCTGTTCCCGATCCGGATGGATGGGCCGAACATCATCGCCTACAAGGACGGCCCGTACGACAAGGGCGCCCAGATCGTCTCCATCGACGGCAAGACGCTGAAGCAGACCAAGCTGCTTGAGACCCCGGCCTCCGAGTCGGTGCTCCGCGCGATCAGCGCCATGACGCCGACGATGAGCGAGATGCTCTACACCGACGGACGCTGGTTCATCGGCTCGGAACTCGTCAGCAAGCCGTACTCGGACGACGAGAAGGAGTACACGGCGCTCGGCTTCGGGGCGAAGTAACCCCACGCGCCCCCTCGGCCTCGTTCCACGGCCCCGCCCCAGCTCAGGGGCGGGGCTGTGGACGTATCCCTCATCACGCTCGAATCGGAGGGAATTTCGGTAATCCGGGGCACTTCTCTCCCGTAGGGGGAGCGCAACGTCGAACAAGCGTGTAGCTTCCGGGGGCATGAAGAGCGGGCGTCGACGGGTGAGTCGACGGGAAGTCGGGGGGCTTCTGTCCGCGAGGTCCGGTGGGCAGCCATAGTGGGCAACCATCTGGGGGACTGTGGGGGACTGGGGGGTGGGGTGGCTCGATGGGAGTGCGGCTCATGGTGGTCGACGACCACCGACTGCTGGCCGAGGCGTTGGCCTCGGCCTTGAAGCTGCGGGGACACCGGGTGCTGGCGGCGGCGGCGCCCGCCGCGGGCGCGGCGGAGCTGGTGATCTCCAGGGCACCGGAGGTGTGCCTGATCGGCACGGCGGCACCGGCCGAGCCGGGGATCTTCGACCCGGTGGTGAAGATCAAGCGCGAACGCCCGCAGGTGGCGGTACTGGTCCTCGGACCGGTGCCCAACCCGCGCGGCATCGCGGCGGCGTTCGCAGCCGGGGCGTCCGGCTACGTCCGCCACGACGAACGCATCGAAGGCGTCGAACGCGCCATCATGAAGGCCCGGGCGGGTGAGGCGGCGGTGGCGCCGCAACTCCTCCAGAGCGCCTTCGGTGAACTCCTCAACCCGGCGGCCCAGCCGGACGACGAGGGCCAGCGCCTGCTCCAGATGCTGACCCCGCGCGAGGTCGAGGTCCTGGTCCGCGTCGCGGACGGCGAGGACACCCGCCTCATCGCGGCGGGCATGGGCATCGCCCCGTCGACGGCCCGAACCCACGTCCAACGGGTCCTGATGAAGCTGGGCGTCGGCTCCCGCCTGGAGGCGGCGGCGCTCGCGGCCCGCACGGGCTTGCTGGACCGGGCGGGGCCGGTGCGGCCGGGTCCGCCGGGGGCTGACGTGTAGGGCCGCTGCGCGGCCGGGTGGCTATGCCCGAGGCCGCGCGCACAGGGCGTGGTCGACCAGGTCCGTGAGGGCCCCGATCTGCCGTACGGCGGTCCGCTCGTCGCCCGGCCGGCTGTGCACGGCGACGGTGACGGAGGTACGGCCGTCCCGTGTCGTCCCCGGCCACGCCAGAAACCCGAAGCCGCTGCCGCTGTGGCCCCAGTAGCCACCGCCGCAGCTGAGCGGCGTCCAGCCGATGCCCAGCCCGTAACGGGAGCCCGGCACCTCACCGGGGGTGTCGGGCACGGCGACGGTACGCAGCATCTCGGCGAGCTGGGCGGGGGCGAGGAGGCTGCCGCCGAGCAGCGCGGAGAAGAAGCGGTTGGTGTCGGCGGCGGTGCTGATCATCGACCCGTCGGCGTCCCCGTCGAAGGGGAGATAGGCGAGGGTGGTGTCGGTCATGGGGGCGTCGTCACCCGGCTCGAACTGCTGGTAGTTACGGGCGTGGGGCCGGGGCAGACGGGGATCGTCGCCCGGCGCGAACGTCCGCGTGAGCCGCAACGGCCGCAGAATCCGCTCCCGCACCTCGTGATCCCACCCCCTCCCCGTCACCGCCTCGATCACCATCCCGGCGAGGATGTAATTGGTGTTGGAGTACTCCCAGCGGGCGCCCGGCTCGAAGACGGGCGGGTGCGTCATGGCGAACGCGACGCGCTGCGCGGAGGTGTACGTGGTGGACCGGTGCTTCAGATACCCGGCGGCGCTCAGCTCCGGGACGACGTCGCCGATATAGTCCGGCAGCCCACTGGTGTGCTGGAGGAGCTGCCGCACGCTGATCCGCCTTCCGTCGTTCCCGCTCCCCTCCACCACCCCCGGCAGCCACCGCTCCACCCGGTCCTCCAGCGACAGCCGCCCCTCACCGACGAGTTGGAGGAGGACGGTGGCGACGTAGGCCTTGGTGGTGCTGCCGATCCGGATGTTCTCACCGTGCGGCACCGGCACACCGGTCCGGAGATCGCCGACCCCACTACGCACGGCCCGCGCCCCGAGAGGCTCGTCGACCCGCACGGAGACACCGGTGACTCCGGTGTCCCGCAGGGCGTCGGCGTCCCGCTGGAGGGAGTCGGCTTCGGCTTGGGCGCGGGCCGGTGAGAGGGGAGCGAGGAGTGCGAGAGCGAGGGCGACGACGGTGGTCGAGGCGGTGCGACGGCTGTGGGGGGTACGCATGGAGCCACCGTAGAAATCCCCGCCCCCACCAGCCATGCGGCACGCCCCCGTATGCCGCCGGGGGCTTTCCTCAGCTCGTCGTACGAACCCCGCGGGCCTTTATGTGGTGCACGAGCCCGGCGAGGGGGGTGGGGGTGGTGCGGAGGTGGGTGGCGGGGGTGGTGGATTCCCGGAGGCGTATGCCGGCGGCTGCGCAGAGTTCGATGCAGGTATCGCCTTCGCCGCCACCGGAGTACGTGGACTTCTGCCAGCGCGGGGTGTACTCCATCAGGCGCCTCACAACTCCTTCGCCAGGCTCCGCACAACAGCCGCATGGTCAGCCGTGCTGCCACGTCCCCTTGCATTCGCCTTGGTGGGGCCGAGCTGCTCGTAGGAGCTTCAATACCCACGGGTCGTTACGTCGGTGATCTTCACAGACACCTTCGTGCTCGCCGAGGCAGTGCTGATCGAAGTCGGCCTGTAGCTGAGACTCGTCTGATCCGATAGCTCCGCCGTCTCGATGACCGGCCCGGACTCGTCACCGCGGATCTCGTAGGTGATCTCGTACACCGCGTCCGGGTCGAGATCCTCGATACCGGTGTAGGTCAGCTTCGGCTCGACCGTCACGTTGCAGCCCGCCGACCCGAAGCAGTGCCGTGTGGTGGTGCGCAGCTTGATCATGAAGCTGTCGGCGTCGACCTCCGCGTACGTCGGCTCAGGGTCCGGCTTCTGAACCGCCGTGGCCACTGAGTCGTCCTCCGCCGGGGCGCTCGACGCCGCGGTGGTGACGGCCGACGGGCCGGCAGTGTCGCGGGTCTGCACGACGACGACGCCGGTGGTGATGATCGTGGCGATGATGGCGGCTGCCGCCCCGATGATGATCGCGTTGGTGCGGTTCTTCTTGGGCTGCGGTGTCGGGGGCGGGAGCGGCGGCGGGAAGCCGGGCGCGGGTGGTGGCGTGCTGTTGCTCATGGTCCCCCCAGGACGTGCGCGGTTAGTCACATCATCATGCGATGAGCTCCGCTGTGTGGCGTATTGGCCGTGTTGTGACACTCGGGTGTGATGCCTGGCAGCTGGCTGCCGCAAGGGGCGGGCGCTGATGCCTGCCCCTCAGCGCAGAGCCTCGATGGCTCTCAGGATCAGAGCTCGTGCTTCGGCTCCGCCAACTCCACCGCTACCAGCGAGGCGTCGTAAGCCTGATGGGCTCCTGGCAGGCGGAAACGGTTCGTCGGTGGTGCACTGATAGCAGGAGTCGTTTCGGAGGCGGCCATGTCCGGTGCAAATCGCTGGGGGGCTTCTGGAAGACAGAACCGGCCATCCTTTGGGGCTGGCACTTCTAGGGGCGGCTCGCGGAACAAAGGGCCGTGGTGGTTATGGCTGATCGTCGGTCTCATGGTGCTGATCACCATCGTGACCGCGACAGGGCAGTCTGAAGACAGCCCGAGTCCCGCGCCGACTGTCACGGTCACCGAGACGGAAACCTCAGAACCCGTACCGGGTGTAGTGACCGAAACGGTGACCGAGGAACCCGTAGACGAGCCGCTGGACAGCGAGGAAGGCACGGCTACGCAACCAGAGGCGGTGCAGCCGTCGGAGGACGTCTACTACGAGAACTGCGACGCGGCACGCGCCGCTGGGGCTGCACCTGTGTACGCCGGGGAGCCGGGGTACGGGCCCCACCTCGACCGTGACGGCGACGGAGTGGCGTGCGAGCCGTAGCGTCCAGGCACGGAAATTGACCGAAGGATCTTGTTGTTCACGGGCGACGCGGGGTGAACCTGCCGGAGGTTGTCGCGCGGACGAGTTGTGCGATGGGCGCAGGGCTGCTGGCGAGGACGGTGGCTGGCGTCTCGGATTCGCGGAGCTGGAGAGCGGGAGCGTCGGCGGCTGCCGCGAGTTCGATGCACGCGTTGCCCTAGGCGCCACCGGAGTAGGTCGACTTCTGCCAGCGCCGGGCTCCGCCTGGCGGTGGGGTCAGCCTGCCGCCGGTTATGGCGTGGAGGAGGTGGGCGAGGGGAGCGCGGGTAGTGGCTATGACGGTGGTGGGGGTGTCGGATTCGCGGAGGTGTATGTCGTCGGGGGTGGCGGAGAGTTCGACGCAGTCGTTGCCATCGCCGAAGCCTGAGAACGACGACTTCTGCCAGTTGTCGTGGGTCGTCATGGGCTGCCTCACAGTTCCTTCATCAACCTGTGGATGAAGTCACGCGAACGCTCGGGTTCCAGTGCTACGGCTTCTACTTTACGGAAAAGCGTTCGAAGCGCGCCGAGTTGGGCTTCGGCGTCGATGAATGCGGTGCCGTGGGGGGTGTCACGCAAGGCCGTGTCCAGCTTGGGAACCGGTCCGCCCGCGTAGGTCATGCCGCTCGTTGCCCCGGCGAAACCGTCGAGGTCGAAAGGGATGACGCGAACGGTGATGTGATCCGCTTCGGAGTGCTCCAGGACGCTGGTGAGCTGAGTGCGTGCGGCAGCCCGGTCTCCGACCCTGATGCGCAGCGCCGACTCGTGGATCACCGCCGTGTACGGAACGGGGTCGGGCCCTTCGATGGCGACCTTGCGGTCCATCCGGTGCCGTACGCGCAACTCAAGTTCTGCGTAGGGCAGTTCCGGAACCCGGTACGAGAAGATCGCGCGCGAGTACTCCTCGGTCTGGAGAAGGCCGGGGATGTGGAGGAACTCGACGTTGTGCCGGTAGGTGGCGTGGTGCTCCAACTCGGCGAGGTCCAGGAACGCTGTGGCCAGTAGCCCCCGGTATTTTTCCCACCAGCCCTGTGTCCTCTCGGTCGCCAACGCCACCAGCGCGTCGATCAACTCGTGGTTCGTGCAGGCGTAGTGGGCTGCCAGACGGCGTAGGCGATCCTCGCTCACGCCCGCGATGCCGGACTCGATCTGGCTGATCTGGGCGGAGCTGGTTCCCAGCAGCGCGGCTGCCTGGGTGGCCTTCAAGCCTGCCGCGTCACGCATTCTGCGCAACTCGGTACCCAGTCGCACTTGTCGTGCGGTGGGGTTTCGCCTCGTCGCCATGTCCAGCTCCGTGGTTCAACTTGTCGTTCTGGGCGCCCCGTTCGGGGGCAAGGCTACGCGAACGGCTTGCTTGGTCATAAATTTTAGGCATACCGTCAGTCACGCACCGCACACGCTGCGATGTCGCCGGGATCCCGGAAGCGCACCTCTCCGTCATGCCGTGATGGCTGAGGCAATGCCACCGCCCGCCCCGAACCCCCCATCCCTGGAGCTGGCCGATGCCCGAGAACGCGCCTGTACCCGACCCCTGGGAGTACGTCCTCCACATCCCCCACGACCCCCGAGCCGTGACCGTCTCCCGCCGTACCCTCCGCCTGATCCTGACCGCCCACGGCCTGGCCGCCCTCCTCGACCCCGCCGAACTCCTCGCCACGGAACTGATCGCGAACGCCGTACTGCACACCAAGGGCCCGGCGGCCCTGCGCGTCCGCTGGTCGAACGGCACGCTCTGGATCGGAGCCTGGGACGCCGACCCCGAACCCCCGGAACCCCCAGACCACTTGGCGAAGCCCGACACGGAGACCGGCCGGGGCCTCGCCCTCGTCCGCGCCTGCACGGACATCTGGGGCTGGCAGCCGTCCTCCCGCTTCGGTCATCGCGGCAAATACGTGTGGTGCGAACTGCTGACCGCGTAGCTCGTTGAGCATCCCGACAGAAAGGAGATCCGATGGTCAGCTCGCCGCACGAGGCGCTGCACCGTATCTTCCAGAAGGACCCCTCGCTGCTCACCCGCACCCTGCAACGTGTGTTGCACGTGCCCTTCCCCGAGCCGCGCGAGTTCGCCGCCATGAACGTCGACCTCACGGAGATCGAACCGGTCGAGCGGCGCGTGGACACGCTGTTACGGGCGGAGACCGACGAGGGGACGTATCTCCTGGTCGTCGAGTCCCAAGGAAAGAAGGACGAGGCCAAGCGCCGCAGCTGGCCGTACTACCTCAGCTACCTGTACGCGAAGTACCACTGCGACCCGGTGCTGATCGTGATCACTCAGAGCCGTGCCACGGCCCGCTGGGCGGCGCAGCCCATCCATCTCGGAGTGCGTGGACGTCCCTCTCTGACGGTACGGCCGCTCGTGCTGGGCCCGGACAACGTACCGGTCATCGCGGACGAGCGGGCGGCCGAGCGGGACGTATCTCTCGCGGTGCTCTCGGCGATGACGCATGGCAAGGGACCCAAGGCCGCCGCCATACTGGAATCCCTGGTGGCCGCCCTGCATACCATCGACACGGAGAGCGCCGCGGTCTTCGTGCAGTTCGTCGACTCGTGCCTGAAGGACCCCGAGGCACGGCAGATCTGGAGGGACCTCATGACGGATACGCAGTACTTCTGGCGACACCCGCTCGCCGAGCAGACGCGTGAGGAAGGCAGGGAGGAAGGCCGCCTCCAGGCTCAGATCGAGATGATCTTCAAGACCCTCGAATGGCGCGGCATCCCGGTGCCGGACCAGGTCCGCGAACGAGTCACCGACTGTCCTGACCGGGCCCAGCTCATGATCTGGGCGGAACGAGCCCTTCGGGTGGTCGCCGCCGAGGATCTGTTCCGCTGATCGGGTAGTGCGTACCGGGGCCGAGCGCCTGTGTGGGGCAGCGGCCCCTGGTACCCGCCCCGCACGGTCGGACAGCGGCAAGGCTGAACGGACTGATGATGCCGGTCAACTACTTCTTCAAGAACCCGGTCGCGGTGAAGCTGCGAGAGGAAGGGCGGGTGGAGGAACGGATCGCGGAGCGGATCGCGAGCGTCCTGCGCACCCTGGACCGCCGGCACATCGACGTACCCGACGAGGTCCGCCGACGGGTACGCGCCTGCACCGACCCTGACATCCTCCAGATCTGGGTGGACCGGGCCTACGACGTCACCGACGCGGCCGAGCTGTTCGAGGACTGACCAGGGCGTCCCACCAAGAGCGCGGTGGGACGTCAGACCCGTTCCAAGGGGCGGTGCGGCCCGTTCGGGAGTTCCGCCTTGATCGGGTCGCCCGGCCGCACCGCGCCGCTCTCCCTCACGATGCTCATGATTCCGGCCTTGAGCACGAGCTTCCCGGCCGTGTCGCGGCCGACCACCCGCTTCAGCAACCCGGCCTGGAAGTTGTCGATCTGCAAGCAGGGATTGCGCAGGCCGGTCACCTCCAGGACCGCCTCGTCCCCGATGCGCAGCAGCGTGCCCACCGAGAGCCCGAGCAGATCGATGCCGGTGGTGGTGATGTTCTCGCCGAGATCCCCGGGTGTCACCGTGAACCCCTCCGCATCGACCTCGGCGAAGAGTTCTTCATGGATCAAGTGGACCTGGCGCAGGTTCGGTTGTGTGGGATCCTGCGCCACCCGTGAACGGTGCTTGACCGTCACACCGGCATGCACATCACCCTCCACCCCGAGCCCCGCGAGCAGCGTGATGCTGTCCCGGTTCGGCTTGGTGAACGAGTACTCGCCGTTGCTGCTGACCGCCGTCACTGTTCCGTACACCCTCGGATCCCCCTCCTCGGTGACCGTCACCAGCCACGACCCTAGCCGCGGTCGGGCAGGGCGCGAGGGCCGGAGTGCCCCCGGCCCTCGCGCCCGGCGTCATCCGGAGTCCCGCTCATCCTCCAACCGCTCCCCCTCCGAGGTGGGGACCGCGAGATTCTCCACTGCGCAGCTCACTTCAGTTGGCATCTGGTGATCTTTGTTTGATTGTGATGGTGACGAACGTCGGAACTTGTGCTTTGATGTGTTTGGTTCTGTTTGATGGGTGGGATGGGGAGTCCGGCGTGAAGAAGACCTCGACCCGGCTGGCCGACGGTCGTGAGCTGATCTACTACGACCTGCGCGACGACACCGTGCGCGACGCGGTGGACAGGCGGCCCCTGGAGCGCACCGTCACCACTTCGGAGGTACGCCGGGACCCGCTGCTCGGCGACTCCGTGGCGATCGCCTCGCACCGGCAGGGCCGCATCTACCACCCCCCGGCGAACGAATGCCCGCTCTGCCCCTCCGAGGGCGACCGGCTCAGCGAGATCCCGGACTCGTCGTACGACGCCGTGGTGTTCGAGAACCGTTTCCCGTCGCTGGCCGGTGACTCGGGCCGCTGCGAGGTCGTCTGCTTCACCTCGGACCACAACGCCTCGTTCGCCGACCTGACCGACGAACAGGCCCGCCTCGTCCTGGACGCGTGGACCGACCGCACGGCGGAGCTGTCGAACCTCCCCTCCGTCGAGCAGGTGTTCTGCTTCGAGAACCGCGGCGCCGAGATAGGCGTGACGCTGGGCCACCCCCACGGGCAGATCTACGGGTACCCCTTCACCACGCCCCGCACCGCGCTGATGCTGCGCTCCCTCGCGGCCCACAAGGACGCCACCGGCGGCGAGAACCTCTTCGACGCCGTCCTGCAGAGCGAGCTCGCGGGCGAGCGGATGGTCCTGGAGACCGAGCACTGGGCCGCCTTCGTGCCCTACGCGGCGCACTGGCCGTACGAGGTGCACCTCTACCCGAAGCGCCGGGTCCCCGACCTGCTCGCGCTCGACGAGGACGCCCGCACAGAATTCCCCCAGGTCTATCTGGAACTCTTGAGGCGCTTCGACCGGATCTTCGGTGAGGGCGAGCCCCCGACGCCGTACATCGCGGCCTGGCACCAGGCCCCGTTCGGCACGCTGGAGGAGTTCGAGGGTGTCCAGCGCGAGGACTTCGGGCTGCATCTGGAGCTTTTCACCATTCGCCGCACCACCGGCAAGCTGAAGTTTCTCGCGGGTTCCGAATCCGGCATGAACGTGTTCATCAACGACGTGCCGCCGGAGCGCGCGGCCGAGCGACTGCGAGAGGTAGCGAGTTCATGAGCGGTAAGTACCTGGTCACCGGTGGCGCGGGGTATGTCGGCAGCGTGGTCGCCCAGCACCTGCTGGAGGCGGGCCACGAGGTCGTCGTCCTCGACAACCTCTCGACCGGCTTCCGCGAGGGCGTCCCGGCCGGCGCCACCTTCATCGAGGGCGACATCCGCGACGCCGGCAAGTGGCTCGACGACTCCTTCGACGCCGTCCTGCACTTCGCCGCGTTCTCGCAGGTCGGCGAGTCCGTCGTGAAGCCCGAGAAGTACTGGGACAACAACGTCGGCGGCACCATGGCGCTGCTCGCCGCGATGCGCGAGGCGAACGTCCGCAAGCTGGTGTTCTCCTCCACGGCCGCCACCTACGGCGAGCCGGAGACCACCCCCATCGTGGAGTCCGCGCCGACGAGGCCGACCAGCCCGTACGGCGCCTCCAAGCTGGCCGTCGACCACATGATCACCGGCGAGGCCGCCGCCCACGGTCTGGGCGCCGTCTCGCTGCGCTACTTCAACGTGGCCGGGGCGTACGGCTCCTGCGGTGAGCGCCACGACCCCGAGTCGCACCTCATCCCGCTGGTGCTCCAGGTCGCGCAGGGCAGGCGGGACGCGATCTCCGTCTTCGGTGAGGACTACCCGACCCCCGACGGCACCTGCGTCCGCGACTACATCCACGTCGCCGACCTCGCCGACGCCCACCTGCTGGCGCTGGACGCCGCGCAGCCGGGCGAGCACCTCATCTGCAACCTGGGCAACGGCAACGGCTTCTCGGTGCGCGAGGTGATCGAGACCGTCCGCCGGGTCACCGGCCACCCGATCCCCGAGGTCGTCGCCCCGCGCCGGGCCGGAGACCCCGCCACCCTGGTCGCCTCCGCCGCCACGGCCCGCGAGCGGCTCGGCTGGAACCCGTCGCGCGCGGACCTCGCGGAGATCGTGGCGGACGCGTGGCGCTTCACCCAGGAGCGGGCGCAGTAGGACGCAGCGGCGCGCGCGGTAGCGCGTCGTAGGGCGCGGAAGGTCCCAGGGGCGCGGGTTCGCGCCCGTTCGCGCCCAGTAGTGTGCCGGCTCGGCCAGTTCGTCGGCCGAGCCGGTTCGTCGGTCGAGTACGGAAAGGTCAGGGCAGGGGATGAGCGAGGCTGTCGTCGTCGCCGAGCGGTTCGAGGAGCTCTACGGGGCGGCGCCGGAGGGAGTGTGGGCCGCGCCGGGCCGGGTGAACCTCATCGGCGAGCACACCGACTACAACGACGGCTTCGTCATGCCCTTCGCCCTCCCGCACACCACCGTCGCGGCGGTCTCCCGCCGCACGGACGGCGTTCTGCGCCTGCACTCCGACGACGTCGAGGGCGGTGTGGTCGAGCTGTCGCTCGACGCGCTGACCCCGGAGGCCGACCGCGCCTGGACGGCGTACCCGTCGGGCGTCCTCTGGGCCCTGCGCGAGGCGGGCCACACGGCGGTGACCGGCGCGGACGTCCATCTGACCTCCGCGGTCCCGACGGGCGCCGGCCTCTCCTCCTCGGCGGCCCTGGAAGTGGTCGTGGCCCTCGCCCTCAACGACCTCTACGACCTGGGCCTCAAGGGCTGGCAGCTGGCCCGCCTGTGCCAGCGCGCGGAGAACGTCTACGTCGGCGCCCCGACCGGGATCATGGACCAGACGGCCTCCGCGTGCTGCGAGACCGGCCACGCCCTGTTCCTCGACACCCGGGACCTGTCCCAGCGGCAGATCCCCTTCGACCTGGCCGCCGAGGGCATGCAGCTGCTGGTCGTCGACACCCAGGTCAAGCACTCCCACAGCGAGGGCGAGTACGGCAAGCGCCGGGCCGGCTGCGAGAAGGGCGCGGCCCTGCTCGGCGTCGACGCCCTGCGCGACGTCGCCTACGACGAGCTGGACGCGGCCCTCGGCCGCCTCGGCGACGACGAGGAGGTGTGTCGTCTGGTCCGCCACGTGGTCACCGAGGACCAGCGCGTCGAGCGGGTGGTCTCCCTCCTGGAGTCGGGCGAGACCCGCGCGATCGGTCCCGTCCTGGTCGAGGGCCACGCCTCGCTCCGCGACGACTTCCGTATCTCCTGCCCCGAGCTGGACCTCGTCGTCGACACCGCCCTCGCCGCCGGGGCCCTCGGCGCCCGGATGACCGGCGGCGGCTTCGGCGGCTCCGCGATCGTCCTCGTCGACGCGACCGACGCGGACGCGGTCACCAAGGCGGTGGAGGAGGCCTTCGCCGACGCCGCCTTCACGGCCCCGCGCGTCTTCGTCGCGGTCCCGTCGGCCGGAGCGCGACGGGTCGTCTGAGCTCAGCCGAGCCGTTTGGTCAGGGTGTACTCGGTGATCCCCGGCGGATAGTCGGGGATCACGCACACCACCTCGTAGCCCAGGCGCTTGTAGAACTCCGGCGCCTGGAAGTCCCAGGTCTCCAGACGACAGGAGCGGGCGCCGCGTTCGTCGGCCGCCAACCGCTCGGCCCGGGAGAGGATGCGCGAGCCGAGGCCCTGCCCCCGATGGCGCTCGTCGACCCAGAGACAGGTGACGTGGAGCCAGGTCGCCCAGGTGTGCCCGACGAGACCGCCCGCTAGATCACCGGCCTGGTCCATGATCCATACGTGCAGCGGGACTTCGCGATCGCCAGGCGTGCCCCGCAGCTCACGCAGGACCGGCGAAGTGGCCGTATTGGTGGCGCGCAGCCGGGAAAGCAGCAATTGGCGCCGTTCCCTGTCGACTTCTGTCTCCATACGAAACATGCGGCACACGATAAACGCGCTGGACAACCAGTTCTGCAAATGAGCTTCCGCTCCTGGCCCCCGGCCTTACTCTGATGAACAGCGCCGGTGGGGGCCGGTGCTGATCAGGGGGCGAGACAGTCGGGTACGACGCCCGGAGTGGGGGTAGCGGTTCAGCACGGCGGCGGCCGTGCGGCTGCGACGCCCCGTCCCAGGTGTAAACCGGGGCACGCTCCGGGCGTCGTGCTCGCGCCGGTCGTCCCCCGACCAGTGGGGGTTTCAGTGGTTCGCATCCGAGTCCTGGTCGTCGACGACCACCGCATCTTCGCCGAGTCGCTCGCGGCGGCACTGGCCGCCGAGCCCGATGTCGACGTGTCCGCGGCCGGCAGCGGCCCCGCCGCGCTGCGCTGTCTGGACCGCGCGGCGGCGGAGGGCCGTAAGTTCGACGTGCTTCTGGTCGACGCCGACCTGGGGGGTCATGCCCAGGTCCCCGGCGCGCGGCCGACCGCCGTACCCGTGCCGGACGGCAGCGAGGACGGGCTCGTGGACGGGATATCGCTCGTCGCGGGTGTGCGTTCGGGACAGCCGAGCGTACGGATCGTCGTCCTCGCCGAGAAGGACGATCCGCGCAGGGCCGCGCTGGCCCTCCAGGCGGGCGCGTCCGGCTGGGTCGCCAAGGACTGCTCGCTCTCCCGGCTGCTCACCGTCATCCGGGGCGTCCTGCGCGAGGAGACGCATCTGCCGCCCGCGCTGCTCACCGGCGTCCTGCGCGAGCTGACAGCCGCCCGCAAGCACCGCACGGAGAGTGAGCGGCTCGTCGAGTCCCTCACCCCGCGTGAGCGCGAAGTGCTCCGGTGCATGGTCGCGGGGCTGGGGCGCAAGGCCGTCGCCGAGCGCCTGTTCCTCTCTCCGCACACCGTCCGCACGCATATGCAGAACGTCCTCGGAAAGCTGGGTGTCCACTCCACCCTCGCCGCCGTGGCCCTCGCCCGCCGGGCGGGTGTGGGGCCCGTCGACCTGGGCCGGCCCCTAGCCGGGGATGTTGTCGAACGGGGCGGTCAACTGGCGTAGCAGGCCCGCCAGTTCGCCCCGCTGGGCGCGGGACAGCTCGGCCAGGATCGCGCGTTCCTGGTCGAGGAGTCCGGCGAGCGCCTGGTCCGCCCGGTCCCGGCCCTCGTCCGTGAGCCGGACGAGCACGCCCCGGCGGTCACTGGGGTCGGGCAACCGCTCGACCAGCCCCTTCTTCGTGAGCCGGTCGATCCGGTTGGTCATCGTGCCCGAGGTCACCAGCGTCTGCGTCAGCAGCTGACCGGGCGAGAGCTGGTAGGGGTTGCCGGCCCGGCGCAGCGCCGTCAGCACGTCGAACTCCCACGGCTCCAACTGGTGCTCGGCGAACGCAAGCCGGCGCGCGCGATCCAGGTGCCGGGCCAGTCTGCTCACCCGGCTGAGTACTTCCAGCGGCTCCACGTCGAGGTCGGGGCGCTCCCGGCGCCACGCTGCGACCAGCCGATCGACCTCGTCCTCCATGGCGATCAGTGTAGTGGTTGTGTCGATGTGAAGTCTCTTGAGATCGAGATGATTAGGACCAAGTCTCTTGACATCGAGATATCGCCGTCCGAGAGTGGGAGTGCCCTGCGACGACGAGGAGGACGTCCCCCATGACTCCCACCGGCCCCACCGGACACACCTGGGACCCCCAGCAGTACCTGCGGCACGCCGGCCACCGCGCCCGTGCCTTCGTGGACCTGCTCGCCCACGTCCCCGACCCGCCCGCCGCGCACACCCGCGTCGCCGACCTCGGCTGCGGCCCCGGCAACGTCACCCGCCTCCTCGCCGACCGTTGGCCCACCGCGCGCGTCACCGGGTACGACAACTCGCCCGAGATGCTCGACCGGGCCCGGACCGACCACGAGGGGCCCACCCCGGGCGGCGGCCGCATCGACTTCGCCGCGGCGGACGTCCGTACGTGGGCGCCCCCGGAGCCGTACGACCTGATCGTCAGCAACGCCACGTTCCAGTGGGTGCCGGGACATGTCGACCGCTTCGCCGCCTGGGTCGACGCCCTGGCACCCGGCGGCACCTTCGCCTTCCAGGTCCCCGGGAACTTCGACTCGCCCAGCCACCGCCTGATGCGCGAACTGGCGCACTCCGCCCGCTGGAAGGACCGCCTCGGCGACACCCTCCGCCACGACGACGCGGTCCACACGCCCGTCGGCTACCACGCGGCCCTCGCCGACCTGGGCTGCGAGGTCGACGCGTGGGAGACGACGTACGTCCACCTCCTCCAGGGCGAGGACCCGGTGCTCGACTGGGTCAAGGGAACGGGGCTGCGTCCGGTCCTCGGCGAACTGGGGCCGGACGCCGCCCCCTTCGTCGCCGAGTACCGCGCCGCCCTCCGCGAGGCGTATCCGCCCACCGCGCACGGCACGCCGTTCCCGTTCCGCCGCATCTTCGTCGTCGCGCACAAGCCGGAGACCGCCCGGTGATCACCGCCGTCGACCACGTCCTGCTCGCCGCCCCGCCCGGGACGGAGGACCGGCTGCGGGCGTACTACGTCGGTGTCCTCGGCATGGCGGAGATCCAGAAGCCTCCCGCACTCACCGTCCGGGGAGGCTGCTGGTTCGCGGCGGGGGCGGTGCTGCTGCACCTGGGGACGGAGGCGGATTTCCGGCCGCCGAGGAAGGCCCACCCCGGCCTGCGCGTGCGGGACATCGACGCGTTCGCCGCCCGGCTGGCCGGGCGCGGGGCCCTTGTGACGTGGGACGACGACCTGCCGGGACATCGGCGGTTCTACTCCGAGGATCCGGTGGGGAACCGGTTGGAGTTCCTGGAGCCGGTCTGAGGGCCCCCGGGGCGTACTGCTGACGCGTCGGCGGCGGGGGCGGGCGGTCTCCATGGCCTGATGTTGTGCAGAATATTGACTGCGGATAGATAGACGCCTACCTTCACGGTGTTCCTCCCTCGTCCCCCCTCAGCTCCAGGGAGAGCCGTATGGCACCGTCGTCCCCCCTCCCCAATCTCGCCGAGCAGGCCGAACAGGCCCGGAGGACCAGGCAGTTGCGTCGTGTGGCGCTGTCCGGGCTGCTCGGTACCGCCGTCGAGTTCTACGACTTCCTCGTCTACGGCACGGTCGCCGCACTGGTGTTCGGCGAGTTGTTCTTCCCCGGCGCGGATCCGGCGGTCGGCACGATCGCCGCGTTCGGTACGTTCGCCGCCGGGTACCTCGCCCGCCCGCTGGGCGGAATCGTGTTCGGGCACTTCGGCGACCGGCTGGGCCGCAAGTCGATGCTGCTGCTGACCATGGGACTGATGGGCGGCGCCAGCTTCCTCATCGGCCTGCTGCCCACCTACGACACCATCGGCGTGTGGGCGCCCGTACTGCTGATCACCCTGCGGGTGGTGCAGGGCATCGCCATCGGCGGTGAGTGGGGCGGCGCCACACTGATGGTCGTCGAACACGCCGGCGAGCGGCGGCGCGGCCTGTGGTCCAGCTTCACGCAGATGGGAGCGCCGCTGGGCTCCCTGCTCTCCTCCCTGGTCGTCACGATGGTCGTGGCGATGCCGCGTGAGCAGTTCGCGGCGTGGGGATGGCGGGTGCCGTTCCTGCTGAGCGTGGTGCTGCTGGGCGTGGGCCTGTTCGTGCGGCTGAAGGTCGTGGAGAGCCCCCTGTTCACCCGCGTCAGCAAGGACCGCGCGCAGGCCCGGCTGCCGCTGCTGGAGGTGGTGCGCAGGCCGCGCGCGCTGGTGCTGGCGGCGTGCGTGGGCATCGGCGCGTTCACCGCGCAGTCGCTGCTGACCAGCTATCTGATCGCGTACGCCACGGGGATCGGGTACCCCCGGCCGCAGGTGCTGACCGCGCTGACGGTCTCCGCGGCGGTGGCGCTGGTGGTGCTGCCGTGCGCGTCGGCGCTCTCCGACCGCGTCGGGCGCCGCCCGGTGGTCCTGGCCGGTGCCGTCGCCTCCGCCGTCCTGGCCTTCCCCGTGCTGGCGCTGGTGGACTCCCGCTCGCCGGGGCTGCTGATCCTCGCGGTCGTGCTGGGCCACGGCATCGCCCAGTCGGTGATGTACGGGCCGCTGGGGGCGCTGCTGACCGAGATGTTCGGCACGCGGGTCCGCTACACCGGGGCCTCGCTGGGCTACCAGCTCGCCACGCTGATCGGGGCCGGGTTCTCCCCGATGATCGCGGGGAGCCTGGTCGCCGCGAACGGGGGGTCCGGTACGCCGGTCTCGCTGCTGATCTGCGCGGGCGCGGTGATCACTGCCGTGACCGTGTGGTTCGTACGGGAGACCCATCAGGATTCGCTGGGCGAGGCGCTTGTCCCCGAGGGGGCCGAGGGGGCCGCGAAGGAAGAGGTGGCGTCCTAGGGCCCTCCGGTGGGGGCCCGCCGGGTGGGGGGTGGGGGCTGCGGGGTGGTGTCCCGGCCGCGGGTCGGTGGGGCTTCTCGCGCAGTTCCCCGCGCCCCTGACGGGGCGCGGCCCCGCCCGTACTCTTGCGCTGTGGAGGACGAGATCCTGGGTGTCGAGGTGGTCGGCGTGCCGCAGTCGCGGCCGCAGTCGCTGGTGCTCTCCTTCTTCGGGAATCACGTGCTGGACCGGGGCGAGCGCGGCCTCGGGGTGTACTCGGGGAGCATCATCGACGTGCTCGGGCGGGTCGGCACGGGCGAGCAGGCCGTGCGGTCGACGCTCACGCGCATGGTCAACCGGGGGCTGCTGCGCCGCCAGCGCGAGGGCCGGCGCATGTTCTTCGGCCTCACCCCGCACGCGGAGGACATCCTGCGCGACGGCGGCCAGCGCATCTGGCGCGACGGCGCCGTGAACGAGGACTGGGACGGCACTTGGACCCTCCTCGGCTTCTCCCTCCCCGAGTCCTGGCAGCGCCAGCGGCACGACCTGCGTTCCCGGCTCACCTGGTCCGGTTTCGGCGCCCTCTACAGCGGGCTGTGGATCGCCCCGGGGCGGGTGGACGTCCGGGAGATCGTCTCGGAGCTCGGGCTGGACGCGCACGTGAAGGTGTTCCACGCCCGGGCCGACGCGTTCACCGACGTCGGCCTGATGATCCGCGAGAGCTGGGACCTGGAGACCCTCGCCGCGCGCTACGTCGCCTTCGACAAGCGGTGGACCACCGCCGAGGTCGCCGAGGCCGACCCGATCGCCACCCGGCTGCGTCTGGTCGCCGAGTGGCTGCGCATCATCCGTACCGACCCGCGCCTGCCCGTGCAGCACCTGCCGGCCGACTGGCCCGCGCGGCAGGCCCAGGACACGTTCCGGCGTTTCGCCGAGCAGACGGCGGGACCGGCCGGACGGATGGCCGCGGACGTACTGGAAACGATCCCGCTGCGGCCCGCCGCAGACGAAATTCCGTAGCTGAAACGGATTTTTGTATTCCGCACCCACCCGCCACTCCCCGGTCCTTCCGGGCCTTCGGCGGTGCTTCTGATGCAGGTGTGGCCGATATTGTTCTTTGTCTTTCCTTTGTTAAGGATATATTCTCGGTTCACTTTTTGATGTCTCCCGCCGGCAGTTCGGGGAAGCGGGAGTTCGTGCTGTGACCAGGGGGGATCTGGGCCAGTGAGCACTTGCTGAGCCACTCGGCGCGCTTGACGGGGTTTGTGACGCGCGCCACATAGGCTTTTTGTCGTCCGGTCGGGATTTCTGCCTGCGTATCTCCGCGCGGATTCCCCAGTCGGCCGATTTCCGCTGCGCCGAATCATTCATTTCTTGAGTGTCGACCACATATCGCGTATATAGCCGCGCCCGCGCGCACCCCATGCCTGACCGCCAAGGGGTGCGGGTGCGATGCCGCCCGCCCGCGGGCGGGTCACCAGGGGGAAAAACATATGAAGATCGCTTTCCTGATCAACAACGCCTTCGGTATCGGAGGCACCATCCGATCGACCGCCAACCTGTCCGCCGCGTTCGCCGACCGGCACGACGTGGAGGTCGTCAGCGTCCACCGCTCCCGCGACGAACCGGCGCTCCCGTTCGACCCGCGCGTGCGTCTGACCTCGCTGATCGACCTGCGCGAGGACAGTCCCGGATTCGAGGGCGACCACCCGCTGACCCAGCGGCCCGGCACGATGTTCCCGTACACCGGGGCCACCGGGAACCTGCCCTACACCGGGCTCCAGGACGAACGCATCGGCGGCTTCCTCGCCGACACCGAGGCCGACGTCGTCATCGCCACCCGCCCCGACCTCAACGGCTACCTCGCCCGCGACGGCCGGCGCCGCTATCTGCGGGTCGGTCAGGAGCACCTCAGCCTCGACCAGTACCGGGAACCGCTGCGGAGCAACCAGAACCGGGCGATCGGCGGACTCGACGCCTACGTCACCGTCTCCGAGGCCGACGCCGCCCAGTACCGCGCCGCCCTGCCCGGCGTCACCACCACCATCGTCTGCGTGCCCAACGGGGTCCAGGCCCCCGCCGTCGAACGCTCCACCCTCGACTCCCGGGTCATCGTCGCCGCCGGCCGGCTCATCCCCATCAAGCGGTACGACCGACTGGTGAACGCCTTCGCCAAGGTCGCCGCCGACCACCCCGGCTGGACCCTGCGCATCTACGGGCGCGGCCCGCAGAAGGAGAACCTGCGCCAGCAGATCGACCGGCTCGGGCTGCACGACCGGGTGTTCCTCATGGGGGCGGTCTCCCCGATCGAGACCGAATGGGCCAAGGGCGCCGTCGCCGCGGTCTCCTCCGACATGGAGTCCTTCGGCATGACCATCGTCGAGGCCATGCACTGCGGCGTCCCGGTCGTCGCCACGGACTGCCCGCACGGCCCCGGCGAGATCATCACCCACGGCGAGGACGGCATCCTCGTCCCGCTCGACGGCGACGTCGACGCCTACGCCGACGCGCTGAACCGTGTCGTCGGCGACGATGCCCTGCGCGCCCGGCTCGGCAAACAAGCCCTCACCAAGGCCGAGACCTACGCCCCCGCCGTCATCGCGCAGCGCTACGAGAGCCTCTTCGAGGAGCTGACCAGGTCCCGGCGCCGGGGCTGGGACGGCGCCGCCCGCCTGAAGCGGCTCGCCGCGCGTGTCGTCCGGCCCCGCCCCACAAAGATCGCCACCCCCGCCGCCGAGGCCGACGGGAGCGCTCCCACGGCGACCGCGCACGCCCGCGCCACCGGCGACGGCGGCCTCACCGTCCTCCTCGACCCGGCCGAGCTGCCCTCCGGGGACCTCGACTTCGTCGCCCGGCTGCGCCGCGATCCCGGCAAGCGGCAGGTCAGGGTGCCGGTGCTGCCGAGCGGCGGCGCGTCGGGCGGCGTGCTGCGGGCGACCCTGAGCCCCGGCGAACACACCCTCGCCGAGGGCCGCTGGGACTGCTACGTCGCGCCGCGCGGCACGAACAAGCGGGTGCGGTTGCGCGCACGGCTGGTGGAGCAGGCCGCGCTGGTCGGACGGGCGCCGCGGGAGGACGAACGGGGCGTCGGGGCGTGGATCCCGTACCCGACCGTCGACGGGTTCCTCGCCCTGCGTACGTGGCTGCGGCCCGCGCACGCGGAGATCGACGCCGTCGAGGTGGGGGAGGGGGCGGTGACCGTGACCGGCACGGTCCTCGGGGGCGCCGGGTCCGTCGTCACCGGGGCCGTCGAGGGTGCCGTGGTGCGGGTGGTGTCCCGGGCCGACAGCGCGTACGACTTCACCGTGGCCGCGTGGGCCGTGGGGGAGCGGGGGTTCCGGTTCACCGTGCCGTACGGCGAGCTCATGGCTCGGCGGAGTGTCGAGCACGATCTGTGGGATCTGCGGCTGGGGGAGGTGCCGGTGGGCCGGATCGGGGGTGACGTGGTGGAGCGGCGGAAGACCGATCTGGTGCCTGGGCAGGAGTTCGAGCACGGGGAGCGGGGGTGGACGCGGGTGCGGCCGTATTTCACCGTGAACAACGAGCTGGCGCTCAGCGCGAAGGATGTGGGCGAGGGCGCCCAGTAGCTCGGGGGTGCCTGTTTCGTGGGCGGGTGCGGGTGAGTGGGGGTTGCTCGCGCAGTTCCCCGCGCCCCTGAAAGACGAAAAGCACGGGGCGCAGCCCCTGCTTTTCAGGGGCGCGGGGAACTGCGCGAGAAGCTCCACCGGGCCGCACCCGGCGACGACGGGCACCCCCCACGCACCCCCCGGCTCAAAACTTCCGGTGGCCGATCAGGCGCGGCTTCTGGTTGAGCCCGTCCAGACCGTGCCACGCCAGGTTCACCAGATGCGCCGCCACCTCCGCCTTCTTCGGCCGGCGCACATCCAGCCACCACTGACCGGTCAGGGCGACCATGCCCACCAGCGCCTGCGCGTACAGCGGCGCGAGCTTCGGGTCGAAGCCGCGGCTCTTGAACTCGCGGCCGAGAATGTCCTCCACCTGCGTGGCGATGTCGGAGATGAGGGACGCGAAGGAACCCGTCGACTGCGGGATCGGGGAGTCGCGGACCAGGATGCGGAAGCCGTCCGTGTACTCCTCGATGAAGTCCAGGAGCGCGAACGCGGCCTGTTCGAGCAGTTCGCGCGGGTGCCCGGCCGTCAGCGAGCTGGTCACCATGTCCAGCAGCCGGCTCATCTCGCGGTCCACGACCACCGCGTACAGCCCCTCCTTGCCGCCGAAGTGCTCGTACACCACCGGCTTGGACACTCCGGCCTTCGCCGCGATCTCCTCCACCGACGTGGCCTCGAAGCCCTTCGCGGCGAAGAGGGCCCGCCCGACCTCCAGCAACTGCGCACGCCGCTCGGCGCCCGTCATCCGGGTGCGGCGAACACGCCGCGGCTTGTCATTGCTCGGGGTGCTGCTGGAGTCGGTCGCCACGGCGTCAATCATGCCGCCTCGGCGGGCGCCTTCCGGTGCCCGGAGCCGTCCTCACCCGTCTTGCGCCTGGAATCGATACGCGAGCGTGACGGCCAGCGGACGTCGTACGCCCAGCCGAACACCTCGAACCACCGGATCAGCCGAGCGGAGGAGTCCAGCTGGCCGCGCTCCACTCCGTGCCGGGCCGAGGTGGGGTCGGCGTGGTGGAGGTTGTGCCACGACTCGCCGCAGGAGAGGACCGCCAGCCACCACACGTTGCCCGAGCGGTCGCGGGACTTGAAGGGGCGCTTGCCGACGGCGTGGCAGATCGAGTTGATCGACCAGGTCACGTGGTGCAGCAGGGCCACCCGGACGAGGGAGCCCCAGAAGAACGCGGTGAACGCGCCCCACCAGGACATCGTCACCAGACCGCCGATCAGCGGCGGAAGGGCGAGGGAGAGCATCGTCCAGTAGATGAACTGGCGGGAGATCGCGCGGAGCGCCGGGTCCTTGACCAGGTCCGGGGCGTACTTCTCCTGCGAGGTCTGCTCCTCGTCGAACATCCAGCCGATGTGGGCCCACCACAGGCCCTTCATCAGCGCGGGGACCGACTCGCCGTAGCGCCACGGCGAGTGGGGGTCGCCCTCGGCGTCGGAGAACTTGTGGTGTTTGCGGTGGTCGGCCACCCAGCGCACCAGCGGACCCTCGACCGCCATCGAACCGGCGATCGCCAGGGCGATCTTCAGCGGCCGCTTGGCCTTGAACGAACCGTGCGTGAAGTGCCGGTGGAAACCGATCGTGATGCCGTGACAGCCCAGGTAGTAGAAGAACACCAGCAGGCCGAGATCCAGCCAGCTCACGCCCCAGCCCCAGGCCAGCGGCACCGCCGCGAGGACCGCGAGGAACGGGACGGTGATGAAGAGGAGCAGGGTGATCTGCTCGATCGAACGCTTCTGCTCGCCGCCCAGCGTGGCCGACGGGGCGGAGGAGTCGGTCGCTGCGGAGTCGGGATGGCCGGTCGCATTCGGTGCGTCTTCGATCACATCGGACCTTGAGCTCATGGGGCGTCCCCTGGGGGGTCGAGGGTGGAGAGAGGGGGGGGGAGGTGCCTACGGCGACAGCGTGCGGGGGTTACCTGTCGGCACTCCCTACGGTTCCGTAACCTACGGCATCGTAAGTATGGCAGCGCGGTGCCGGGCGGCAAGGGTCCCCCTGTTCAGCGCGTCCAGGTGTAGCGGGCGGGCACGGTGGACAGGTGGCACTCAGTGCCGCAAAAGTGGCACCTGTCGCGGGGGGCGCCCAGGTGGACGCCTATCCTGGACTCGTTCGGACAGCGCGGTCCGCTCTGAATCCTGCCCGGCCGCCGGGCCACACACCGCGGCCCAGACCGCCGGGCCCCCACCCGGGTTCCCCTCAGCCGAGCTTCAACACTGCAAGGAGCCGCACCTGTGAGCAGTGCCGACGACCAGACCACCACGGTCAGCAGCGAGCTGCGCGCCGACATCCGGCGCCTGGGTGACCTACTGGGCGAGACCCTCGTACGACAGGAGGGCCCCGAACTCCTGGAGCTGGTCGAGCGTGTCCGCAGCCTGACCCGCGAGGACGGTGAAGCCGCCGCCGACCTGCTGCGCGGCACCGAGCTGGAGACCGCGGCCAAGCTGGTCCGCGCCTTCTCCACCTACTTCCACCTGGCCAACGTCACCGAACAGGTGCACCGCGGCCGCGAGCTGAGGGCACGCCGTGCCGCCGAGGGCGGACTCCTCGCCCGTACGGCCGATCGCCTGAAGGACGCCGACCCCGAACACCTGCGCGAGACGGTCGCGAACCTCAACGTCCGCCCCGTCTTCACCGCCCACCCCACCGAGGCCGCGCGCCGCTCGGTCCTCAACAAGCTCCGGCGCATTGCCGCCCTGCTGGAGACCCCGGTCATCGAGTCCGACCGCCGCCGTTACGACATCCGGCTGGCCGAGAACATCGACCTGGTGTGGCAGACGGACGAACTCCGCGTCGTCCGCCCCGAGCCCGCGGACGAGGCCCGCAACGCCATCTACTACCTCGACGAGCTGCACGCGAACGCCGTCGGCGACGTCCTGGAGGACCTCACCGCCGAGCTGGAGCGCGTCGGCGTGACGATCCCCGACGCCACCCGCCCCCTCACCTTCGGCACCTGGATCGGCGGCGACCGCGACGGCAACCCCAACGTCACCCCCCAGGTGACCTGGGACGTCCTCATCCTCCAGCACGAGCACGGCATCAACGACGCCCTCGAACTCATCGACGAACTGCGCGGCTTCCTCTCCAACTCCATCCGCTACACGGGTGCCACGGAGGAACTGCTCACCTCGCTCCAGGCCGACCTCGAAGCACTGCCCGAGATCAGCCCCCGCTACAAGCGCCTCAACGCCGAGGAGCCCTACCGGCTCAAGGCCACCTGCATCCGGCAGAAGCTGGAGAACACCAAGCAGCGCCTCGCCAAGGGCACCCCCCACGAGGACGGCCGCGACTACCTCGGCACCGCCGAACTGCTCCACGACCTCACCCTCATCCAGACCTCCCTGCGCGAGCACCGCGGCGGCCTCTTCGCCGACGGCCGGATGAACCGCACCATCCGCACCCTCTCCGCCTTCGGCCTCCAGCTCGCCACCATGGACGTCCGCGAACACGCCGACGCCCACCACCACGCCCTCGGCCAGCTCTTCGACCGCCTCGGCGAGGAGTCCTGGCGGTACGAGGACATGCCCCGCGAGTACCGCCACAAGCTGCTCGCCCGCGAACTGCGCTCCCGGCGTCCGCTCGCCCCGACGCCGGCGCCGCTCGACGCCGACGGCGCCAAGACCCTCGGCGTGTTCGAGACCGTCAAGAAGGCGCTCGCCGTCTTCGGCCCCGAGGTCATCGAGTCGTACATCATCTCGATGTGCCAGGGCGCCGACGACGTCTTCGCCGCCACCGTCCTCGCCCGCGAGGCCGGCCTCATCGACCTCCACGCCGGCTGGGCCAAGATCGGCATCGTCCCGCTGCTGGAGACGACCGACGAACTCAAGGCCGCCGACACGATCCTGGAGGAGATGCTCGCCGACCCCTCCTACCGGCGGCTCGTCGCCCTGCGCGGCGACGTCCAGGAGGTCATGCTCGGCTACTCCGACTCCTCCAAGTTCGGCGGCATCACCACCTCGCAGTGGGAGATCCACCGGGCGCAGCGCCGTCTGCGCGACGTCGCCCACCGCTACGGCGTGCGCCTGCGCCTCTTCCACGGCCGCGGCGGCACCGTCGGCCGCGGCGGCGGTCCCTCGCACGACGCGATCCTCGCGCAGCCCTGGGGCACCCTGGAGGGCGAGATCAAGGTGACCGAGCAGGGCGAGGTCATCTCCGACAAGTACCTCGTCCCCTCCCTGGCCAGGGAGAACCTGGAACTGACGGTCGCCGCCACGCTCCAGGCCTCCGCCCTGCACACAGCGCCGCGCCAGTCCGAGGATGCCCTGGCCCGCTGGGACGCGGCCATGGACCTGGTCAGCGAGGCCGCCCACGCCGCCTACCGCAAGCTCGTCGAAGACCCCGACCTGCCGACGTACTTCCTCGCCTCCACACCGGTCGACCAGCTCGCCGACCTGCACCTCGGCTCGCGGCCCTCCCGCCGCCCCGGCTCGGGCGTCTCGCTCGACGGCCTGCGCGCCATCCCCTGGGTCTTCGGCTGGACCCAGTCACGGCAGATCGTGCCCGGCTGGTACGGCGTGGGCTCCGGCCTGAAGGCGCTGCGCGAAGCGGGCCTGGACACCGTGCTCGACGAGATGCACGAGCAGTGGCACTTCTTCCGCAACTTCCTCTCCAACGTCGAGATGACGCTGGCCAAGACGGACCTGCGGATCGCCCAGCACTACGTCGACACCCTCGTCCCCGACGAGCTCAAGCACGTCTTCGACACGATCCGCGCCGAACACGAGCTGACCGTCCGCGAGGTGCTCCGCGTCACCGGCGAGGGCCGGCTGCTCGACGCCAACCCCGTCCTGCAGCAGACCTTCTCCATCCGCGACGCCTATCTCGACCCGATCTCCTACCTCCAGGTCGCGCTGCTGAAGCGCCAGCGGGACGCTGCCGCTGCGGGGGAGGAGGCGGACCCGTTGCTGGCGCGGGCGTTGCTGCTCACGGTCAACGGGGTCGCGGCGGGTCTGCGCAACACGGGCTGACTTCGTGGGGTTCGATGGCGGCTGACGGCCCGGTGGGGGCTGGTCGCGCAGTTCCCCGCGCCCCTGAAAAACAGGGGCTGCGCCCCGTGCTTTTCAGGCCCGCAGGGCCTGGGCCTTCAGGGGCGCGGGGAACTGCGCGAGAAGCCCCACCGGCCGTCAGCCGAAAACCGGCTCACAGCGCCACCCACGCCGCCGTGATCAACGCGAACCCCAACCCGCCCAGCACCCACGCCGACCGCACCATCCGCAACCCCCCGGCCACGACCACCGCGGCGAGCAGCAGCGCGCCGCCCAACGGCACCCACGCGTGCAGCAGGCCCGCAGGGCCCGTCCGTACGACATCGCCGCTGCCCGGCTTCACCACCACGGTGTACGTCTCACCGGTCTCCACGGCCACCGACCGCTCGATGTCGACCCGGTCCCGGGCCCGCGACCCCGTCGACACCGGCTCGTAGGGACCCCAGCAGGTCTCGCCCTGACACCGGGACACCGTCATCGTGCCCTGCTCGCGCCCCTTGCTCAGCATCACGTGCTGGGCGCAGCTCCAGGACCCCCACACCCCGGCGATCAGGATCACCACCGCGATCGCACCCATCGCCGCCAGCCGCCCGTACCGCAGCGCGGCCGACGCGCCGGCGCCGCTCGGGCGCGCACGGCGCCGCGAACGGTGAGCGGGGGCTTTGCTGTCAGGCATGGCCGGGATCATTGGCCATGGCACTGCGGTCGGTCAACTCCCCCTGGCCGGCGCACGACAGCGGACCAAACGGAACATTCACGGGGAAAAGCTCAGGAGTTGTACGTCCCCTGTGCCCGCTCCAACCCCTCGATCACCAGACACTCCACCGCGTCCGCCGCCCGGTCCACGAAGTAGTCCAACTCCTTGCGCTCCGTGGAGGAAAAGTCCTTCAACACGAAGTCCGCGACCTGCATCCGGCCCGGCGGACGACCGATCCCGAACCGCACCCGGTGGTAGTCCGACCCCATCGCCTTGGTCATCGACTTCAATCCGTTGTGACCGTTGTCACCACCGCCGAGCTTCAGCCGCAACGTGCCGTAGTCGATGTCCAACTCGTCATGGATCGCCACGATGTTCGCCACCGGCACCTTGTAGAAGTCCCGCAGCGCGGTCACCGGCCCGCCCGACAGATTCATGTACGACATCGGCTTGGCCAGGATCACCCGACGGTTCCCCGGCCCCGGCGGCCCGATCCGCCCCTCGACGACCTGTGCCTGCGCCTTCCCGGCCCGCTTGAACCTCCCCCCGATCCGCTCGGCCAGCAGATCGGCCACCATGAACCCCACGTTGTGCCGGTTCGCCGCGTACTCGGGCCCGGGATTGCCGAGCCCGGCGATCAGCCAGGGGGCGCTCGGATCGGTCGTCACGTGCATGTCTCCTTGATACGCGGGCGGATGCTCGGATACGCGCCAGCCGCCGCCCCCCCGGGAGGGAAGCAGCGGCTGACGAACCGATGACGGAGCCGGGGCTCAGGCCTCCGCGGCCTCGTCGCCCTCGGCGGACTCCTCCGACGGCTCCTCCGCCTGAGCGGCCAGGACCTGGAGGACGACGGTGTCCTCCTCGACAGCCAGCTTGGTGCCCTTCGGCAACGGGATGTCCTTGGCGAGGATGGAGTCGCCGGCCGCCAGACCCTCGATGGAGACGGTGACGGACTCGGGGATGTGGGTGGCCTCGGCCTCGACCGGAAGCGCGTTCAGGACGTGCTCCAGCAGGAAGGCACCCGGGGCCAGGTCACCCTCGGTGTGGACGAAGATCTCGACGTTGACCTGCTCGCCGCGCTTGACGAGCTGAAGGTCGACGTGCTCCAGGAAGCCCTTGATCGGGTCGCGCTGCACGGACTTCGGGATCGCCAGCTCGTTGGACTTGCCGTCGATGTCCAGGGAGATCAGGACGTTCGGCGTACGCAGCGCGAGCAGCAGCTCGTGGCCCGGAAGCGTCAGGTGCAGCGGGTCGGAACCGTGACCGTAGAGAACACCGGGAACCTTGGAGTCACGGCGGATACGGCGGGCGGCACCCTTACCGAACTCGTTACGGGTCGACGCGGCGAGCTTCACCTCGGACATGATCACTCCTCGTAGAGAACTGGGGAAACGTGGTCACCCGGCCAAACCATCGGCCTGCTACGAAGAGCGCGTCGATAACGGACCGCCGTACCCACAGGTACGGCCTCCCTCGCCGAGCAACTGTGACAGCTTACGCAGCGGGAAGGCCGTACAAGAAATCGATCTAGACCAGGACTCCTACTGCTCGTCGAACAGGCTCGTCACCGAACCGTCCTCGAACACCTCACGCACCGCGCTCGCGATCGTCGGCGCGATCGACAGCACCGTGATCTTGTCCAGCTCCAGCTCGCTCGGCGTCGGCAGCGAGTTGGTGAACACGAACTCACTCACCTTCGAGTTCTTCAGCCGATCGGCGGCCGGGCCCGAGAGCACACCGTGCGTCGCCGTCACGATGACGTCCTCCGCACCGTGCGCGAACAGCGCGTCCGCGGCCGCACAGATGGTGCCACCGGTGTCGATCATGTCGTCCACCAGGACACACACCCGGCCCTCGACCTCACCCACGACCTCGTGGACGGTCACCTGGTTCGCCACGTCCTTGTCACGCCGCTTGTGCACGATGGCCAGCGGCGCACCCAGACGGTCGCACCAACGGTCCGCCACCCGCACGCGACCCGCGTCCGGCGAGACCACCGTCAGCTTGTTCCGGTCGACCTTCGCGCCCACGTAGTCCGCCAGCAGCGGCAGCGCGAACAGATGGTCGACGGGCCCGTCGAAGAAGCCCTGGATCTGGTCCGTGTGCAGATCCACGGCCAGGATCCGGTCCGCACCCGCCGTCTTCATCAGGTCCGCGATCAGACGCGCCGAGATCGGTTCACGACCACGGTGCTTCTTGTCCTGCCGCGCGTAACCGTAGAACGGCACGATGACGGTGATCGAGCGGGCCGACGCACGCTTCAGCGCGTCGATCATGATCAACTGCTCCATGACCCACTTGTTGATCGGAGCCGTGTGGCTCTGGATCAGGAAGCAGTCCGCACCTCGCGCCGACTCCTGGTAGCGGACATAGATCTCGCCGTTGGCGAAGTCGAAGGCCTTCGTCGGGACGACCCCGACACCCAGCTGCTGGGCGATCTCCTCGGCAAGCTCGGGGTGGGCGCGGCCGGAGAAGAACATCATCTTCTTCTCGCCGGTCGTCTTGATCCCGGTCACAGCACTGTCTCCTCAGAGGTTTCTCAGCCGGGCACGGAAAAGCCGCTCAGCTGGGGTGCGGGTGTGCACTTATCACGGTACGACGTCCTTGGCGCACCTGTTTCCGGTCAGCTTTCGCTCTCGCCCTCCCGGGACGCCGCCTCGGCAGCCTTCGCCGACGCGCTCCCCGGCCGCTTACGGGCCACCCAACCCTCGATATTCCTTTGCTGGCCACGGGCGACGGCCAGCGAACCGGGCGGCACATCCTTCGTGATCACGGACCCGGCGGCGGTGTACGCGCCGTCCCCGACCGTGACAGGCGCCACAAACATGTTGTCCGAGCCCGTCTTGCAGTGCGAGCCGACGGTCGTGTGGTGCTTGTTCTCACCGTCGTAGTTCACGAACACGCTCGCCGCACCGATGTTCGAGTACTCGCCGATCGTCGCGTCACCGACGTAGGAGAGGTGGGGCACCTTCGTCCCCTCGCCGATGGTCGCGTTCTTCGTCTCGACGTACGTACCGATCTTGGACTTCAGACCGAGGCGGGTGCCGGGACGCAGGTACGCGTACGGCCCCACGGTCGCCTGCGGCCCCACCTCGGCGCCGTCCGCCACGGTGTTGTCGACACGCGCGCCGGCCCCGACCGTGGTGTCCTTCAGCCGGCTGTTCGGGCCGACCTCCGCGCCCTCGGCGAGGTGCGTGGCCCCGAGGAGCTGGGTGCCCGGGTGGACGACGGCGTCCTGCTCGAACGTCACGGTGACGTCGACCCAGGTGGTGGCGGGGTCGATCACGGTCACCCCGGCGAGCATGGCCTCGGTGAGCAGCCGGTCGTTCAGGATGCGGCGGGCCTCGGAGAGCTGCACACGGTTGTTGATCCCGGCGATCTCCCGGTGGTCGCCCGCGACGGAGGCGCCGACCCGGTGGCCCGCCTCCCGCAGGATCCCGAGCACGTCCGTCAGGTACTCCTCGCCCTGGCTGTTGTCGGTCCGCACCTTCCCGAGGGCGTCCGCGAGCAGCTGGCCGTCGAACGCGAACACCCCGGAGTTGATCTCGCGGATCGCGCGCTGCGACTCGGTGGCGTCCTTGTGCTCCACGATGGCCGTCACGGCACCGGAGGCGCCGTCCCGCA
This sequence comes from Streptomyces caniscabiei, assembly GCF_014930365.1. GTDB lineage: Bacteria > Actinomycetota > Actinomycetes > Streptomycetales > Streptomycetaceae > Streptomyces > Streptomyces caniscabiei. The sequence continues at coordinate 146,804 of NZ_JABXWI010000015.1, forward strand.
CGATGCGGCCGTAGCCGGTGGCGTCCGGGACCTCGGCGGTCAGCACGGTCACGGCGTTGCCGTCGGCGGAGTGGGTGGCGGCGAGGGCGCGGAGGGTGGCGCCGGTGAGCAGCGGGGTGTCGCCGCAGACGACGACCACGGTCCCGTCGACGACGCCGCCCAGCTCCTCCAGGCCCATCCGTACGGCGTGCCCCGTGCCGTTCTGCTCCGCCTGGACCGCCGTGCGGACGCCGGGGTCGACCTCGGCGAGGTGCGCGGTGACCTTCTCGCGGGCGTGCCCCACGACGACGACCAGGTTCTCGGGCTCCAACTCGCCCGCGGCGGCGAGGACGTGGCCCACCAGGGAGCGGCCACAGATGCTGTGCAGAACCTTGGGTGTGGCCGACTTCATACGGGTGCCCTCACCCGCTGCGAGTACGACGACGGCTGCCGGGCGGGTTGCGCTCACGGGGATGCCCTTCGGCTGTGGATGTGTGGGGTGTGGACATCCGCAGGATACCGGGGCGTCGCGAGGGGGAAATGTGAGCGGGTCCTGACCGGTCTCACTAGGTCAGGACCCGAACTGAGCTTGGCTCCCCCGCCAGGACTCGAACCCGGACATATGGCACCAAAAGCCACAGTGCTGCCAATTACACCACAGGGGATCAATCTCGCCTAAACCGGACATTCAGTCGGCTCGCCGAGTGGCTCTACACACTATGCCGTACCAAGACCCTTCGATGCGACGGTACGACTCTGCGCTCCGGCGAACCTCGGTCCCCGAGCGACCCCGTGCCGTCCGGGCGGAATGAGGGGTTCCGGGGTTGAACGGTGGGTGATTCGGCTGTTCGAGGGATACCGGGTGGTTTCGCTTCTGTTCGAATGTGCCGTGTGGTGTCGGGCGGTACGGGAAACTCGCCGGAAAAGCGGGGGCGCTCGAACGTAGGCTTGGGCGTATGACCACGACGGGGGAAGACCACACCGCGGCCGGGACGGGGGACGGGGCCGGACCGTGGTGGTGGGAGCGGTGGCGCGGTGCCGCCCTCGACGGCGGACTGGCGCTGGTGTCGGCCGTCGAGTGTTCGATCGAGGGCGTCGAGTTCGCCCGGAACGCCGCGCTGCCGGACGCCGTGGGGGTCGTCTTCGGGGCGCTCGCCGGGTCCGTGCTGCTGGTGCGGCGGATGTGGCCCGTCGCCGTCGTGCTGGTCTTCATCGCCGTCGCGCCCGCCCAGATGGGGTATCTCATGGGGCTCGTCGGGCTCTACACGCTCGCGGCGTCGGAGGCGCCGAGACGGATCATCGGGGCGCTGTCGGGGATGGCGTTCGCCGGTGTGTTCATCGTGTGGTTCGTGGAGGCGACCCGGAGCAATCTCCAGGGGGACGGGGCGGTCGGCGGCGGGGACGTGTTCGCCGTGTTCCTCGCGTCCACGATGGCGATCGGGCTGACCGCGCCACCGGTGCTGCTGGGGCTGTACGTCGGGGCGCGGCGGCGGTTGATGGAGAGTCTGCGGGAGCGGGCGGATTCGCTGGAGCGGGAGCTGCAACTGCTCGCGGAGCGGGCGGAGGAGCGGGCCGAGTGGGCTCGGGGGGAGGAGCGGACCCGGATCGCGCGGGAGATGCACGACGTGGTCGCGCACCGGGTGTCGTTGATGGTCGTGCACGCGGCCGCTCTTCAGGCCGTGGCCCGGAAGGATCCGGAGAAGGCCGTGCGGAACGCGGCGCTGGTGGGGGACATGGGGCGCCAGGCGTTGACCGAGTTGCGCGAGATGCTCGGGGTGTTGCGGTCGGGGGAGGGGTTCTCGTCGATGGCGTCGGCGCGGCCGGGGTCGGTGTCCGCGCCCGCGCCGGTGCCGTTGGCTGCGGTGGGGGCGGCGGCCGCGGCCGCGGCTTCGCGGGCCGAGGACGAGGCGGCGGAGGGGCCTTGTCTGGCCGAGCTTGAGGTGTTGGTGGGGCAGTCGGCGGCCGCGGGGATGATCGTCGAGCTGTCGGTGGAGGGGGAGGTGCGGGTGTACGCGGCCGAGGTGGAGCAGACGGCGTACCGGGTGGTGCAGGAGGCGTTGACCAACGTCCACAAGCATGCGGCGGGGGCGAAGACGCGGGTGCGGCTCGCGCATCGGGAGGCGGAGATCGCGATGCAGGTGGAGAACGGCCCTCCGCCGGAGCCGGGTGCGGCGGCGGCCGCGCGGTTGCCGAGCGGGGGGAACGGCTTGCTCGGGATGAAGGAGCGCGTGGCCGAGCTGGGCGGCGTCTTCGTGTCCGGCCCCACGGACGCCGGGGGTTTCCGGGTGTCGGCGGTGCTTCCGGCCACGCCGTAAGGGGCGTAGCCCCTTCAGGGGCGCGGGGAACCGCGCGACCAGCCCCGTACGACGGACGACCGTCCCCTCCGTGCGGCCCTACGGCGGAACGGCTCAGGACGCGACGCGGATGGCGGCCGACGGCCGACGGTCGAAACCCCCGCGGCCGAACCCCCACCCCGGCCGACCTTCACCGGCCGAACCCGACGGAGTGACCCGCTCAGCCCGCCGTCAGGCGCACCGGCGCCGAACCCGCGAGCAGCGTCGTGAGGGCGCTGTCGATGGTGGGGCCCAGGTACCAGTCCCCGGTGTGGTCGAGGGCGTACGTACGGCCCTCGGTGTCGATGGCGATGAGGGCCCGGGTGGCGATCTCGTGGCCGAGGGGGCAGACCTCGGTGTCGAGGGCGCGGCCGAGGTCGCCGAGGGTGCGGGCCATGTGGAGGCCGTGCAGCGGGTCGAGGTGCAGGTCGGCGGGGGCGAGCCGGCGGCCGGGGCCCTGGGCGGTGAGGCGCAGGCCCCCGAACTCGGCCCAGGCCTCGACGGCGGCCGGGAAGACCGCGTGGCGGTGTCCGGCGGGGGAGGTGTGCTCGCGCAGGGCGTCGGCCCAGATCTCGGCCTGCTTTATGTCCCAGCGGCCCGGCTGCCATCCGGCGGCGCGCAGGGCGGCGTCGACGGGAACGGAGAAGCGCGTGGTGGAGGTGCGGTCTGTGTGCATCTGCCCTTTGTTCGTCGGTGGTTCGTAGGTGGTTCTGTTCGTGGGGGCGTGGGCGGTTCGTGCGGCGTTTCGTGTCTTCTGACGCGTACTCGCGGTGCCCGGGTTCCTAGTTCTCCTGGGTCGGGTCCACGACGCGTACGCCGAAGTGGGCGCTGAGGGCGGCGCAGGAGCGGCAGGGCGTGGCGAACGCGCCGTGCAGGGGGTCGCCGTCCTCGCGGATGTGGCGGGTGGTGAGCTTGGCCTGCTTGAGGGCCTTGCGGGCCTCGCCGTTGGACATGGGTCTGCGGGCGGCGCGCCTGCTGCGGGCCGCGTCGGCGCCGGTGATGTGGCGGGAGATGAGGATGGCCTCGGCGCAGCGTCCGGTGAAGCGGTCGCGCCGGTCGGTGGCGAGGGAGTCGAGGAACTCCTGGACCAGCGGGTGCAGGGGCGGTGCCTGGTCGCCGCGGGCGGCGGTGCCGGTGAGGGTCTCGCCGCGTACGGAGAGGGCGGCGGCCACGGTCGGCAGGATGCCGTCGCGGCGGTGGAGGAGGGCGGGTGCGTGCGGCTGTTCCGCGGTGCTCCAGCCGATGCGAGGGTCGCCCGAAGGTCCCGCCTGCGTCGCGCTCATGGTCGTGTTCCCCTCCTGTTGCATCCCCCGCCAGGGGACACAGAGTGCCAAACGGCGTGGCCGGTGCGGAAGCTGGGGCGGCACGACACGCCCGTTCTTCGGCGTTGCGTGAGGGTGGTGTGACGGCTGGTCACGGAAGCGGAGGCCCGATGACCGGTGTCGCCGTACCGCATAGGCTGTCGACAACCGCGATCCGTTCGGTCTTGCGATCGAGGGCGGACAGAACAGGCCGTACCAGGGCTTTTTCTGCTGTCGGAGAGCAGTCGACACAGCAACAACGCAGCCAGAACAGGTCTCACAGAACGCCGCAGGGGGCTACCGCCATGACGACAGGTCGGCTCGGGCAGCAAGCCGCGCCGCCGAACGCGGCCTACGCCGGGCAGGTCGTGCAGTTTCCGGACCCGGTCCGGGCGGCGCGTCACCCGAGGGGTGTCCGTGTTGACGCGCACGGCTATCCGGACTTCTCGCCCTACGCGCGTGCCGCGGCGGAGATCGCCGATCCCCCGGAGGGGTTCGGGGTGGACGAGCTGCGGTTGACGGACTACGTGTCCGCGAACGCGGCGCTGGCGGCGTCCGGGCACGAGCTGTGGGACACGATCCCGCCGGTGGCGACGCCGCACGGCTGGACGTGGCACCACGCGCCGGGCGGCCGGCGGCTGGAGCTGGTGCCGGTCGAGGTGAAGGCGCTGCTGCGGCACCACGGTGGTATCGCGACGGCACGCGTGGACCAGCACAAGCGTGGCACGCGGCCGTTGCAGGAGACCCGGCCGGCGCACTTCGGGCTGCCGAAGTCGTCGGCGGTGGCGGTGACCGAGACGCAGGTGCAGGGGGTCGAGGAGGACCTCGGGTACCGGTTGCCGGGCGCGTACCGGTCGTTCCTGAAGGCGGCGGGCGGGTGCGCCCCCGTGGGGGCGGCGCTGGACGCGGAGCTGGGGCTGCTGGTCGACCAGCCGTTCTTCACGGTGCGCGACGAGGCCGCGGTGAACGACCTGGTGTACGTCAACAAGTGTCTGCGGGACCATCTCACCAAGGACTATCTCGCGGTGGCGTTCGCGCAGGGCGGGATCCTCGCGGTGAAGGTGAAGGGCGACCGGATCGGGTCGGTCTGGTTCTGCGCGTACGACGACGCCCGTGACGTCGATCCGTCGTGGCCGCCGGCCGAGCGGGTGGAGCGGTTGCTGCTCCCCGCCGGTGAGGACTTCGACGCGTTCCTGTCCCGGCTGGCGGGCAATCCGCCGGAACTGGAGACGGTGGCCAACCTGATGGTGGACGGTGGCTTCGCGCGTGCCGTGCCGGTCGCGGCGTCCTCGGCGTCCTCGGTGGGGGAGTGAGTTTTCGATGGTGACGTTCGCTCAGGCGCAGGAGCGCGCCGAGGAGTGGATCAACGGCGATCTGCCGGGCTATCAGCACCGTGAGGTGCGGGTGCGGGAGTTCGAGCTCGGGTTCGTGGTGTGGGCGGAGGACCGGGCGGACGGTCCGCGTTCCGACGGTGGCGCGCAGCGGCTGGTGATCGCCCGGGACAGCGGGGAGGCCACGTTGTGGCCGTCGCTGCCGGTGGGTGAGGTGATCCGTCGGTTCGAGGAGGAGTACGGCCGTACGGAGCCGGCTCCGGCCGCCGCGCCGGCGCCTCCGGCCCGGGTGGACCTGAACCAGACGTCGTTCCTGCTGACTCCGCCGGAGTGGTTGCAGGACGCGGCCGACCGGATGGGCATTCCGGACCACCGCACGGGTGCGGGGGCCGGCTCCGGTGCCGGTGCCGGTGCCGGTGCGTCCGACGGTGCCGGGTCCCGTCCGGCCGCTGCCGCTGCCGCTGCCGCTGCCGCTGCCGGTGGCGGTGGCGGTACGGGTGGTTCCGGTTCCCTGGGTGTCAACGGGGCCTCCGGGGGCGGCGGTTCGCTGCCCGAGACGATGGCGGGGCCGGTCGGGCAGTCGCCCTCGGCCGGCCGAGGGGTGCCCGACGCCCCGGCCGACGCCACGCCGTGGCCGGCCGCCGCCGCGGACGACGAGGTGCGGGACGCGGTGCCGCCGCCGCGGGACGCCGAACCGCACGACGCGGTGCCCGCCGGGGCGACCCCGTGGGCCGGGACGGACACCAACGCCGAGGCCGGGGACGATCGTTCGGTGCCGCTGCCGGACACGGTGTTCGCGCAGCAGCTGTCCGAGGTGAGCGACACCGACGACGCCCCGTCGCCCAGCGCGCTGCCGGAGGCCAAGACGGCGCTGATCTCCGGCGGCAGCCAGCTCCCGCGTACGGCCGTGGCGCCCGCACTGGGCGCTCCCGGCCCCGACTCGGGCGCACCGGGCGGCCCCGCGCAACCGCCGCAGCAGCAGCCTCCGTCCGGCCCGGGGACCCCGCCGCCGGGCGCTCAGTCGTACGGGTATCCGCAGGGCCCCGGTGGACCGCAGGGTCCCGGCACTCCGCCGCCCGGCGCGCCGCAGTCGTACGGCTACCCGCAGGGGCCCGGCGGTCCGCAGGGCCCGGGGACGCCGCCTCCGGGGGCTCCGCCGGCGCCGCACGCCGGTGACATCGCGGACGCCGCCACGAGCAAGGCCGCGCCGCCGCCGCGCCGGGGCGGTGGGGCCGGTACGCCGCCGCCTCCGGCTCCGCCCGGGACCCCGGGGATGCCGGGCGCCCGGCCGGGTGCCACCCCTCCGCCGCCGTCCGGTCCCGGCGCTCCGGGCACCCCGGCGGGCGGGTACGTGCCGACCCAACTGGTCTCCTCCCTCGGGCCGGACGGTCCGGGGGGCCCGGGTGCTCCTGGCGCCCCTGGTGCGCCGAATCCGCCGGGGGGTACGCCCGCCGGTGGTGTGCACCACGCGGCGACGATGCTGGCCGGGCCCGCCGTGGGCGGTCCGGGTGCGCCGCTGCCTCCGGGGCCTCCTGGCGCCCCGGGCCAGCCGGGCGGACCACATGCCCCTGGTGCCCCGGGTGCTCCCGGTGCGCCGAATCCGCCGGGGGGTACGCCCGCCGGTGGTGTGCACCACGCGGCGACGATGCTGGCCGGGCCCGCCGTGGGCGGCCCCGGTGCGCCCGGTGCTCCGGGTACGCCGCCCGGTGCCCCCGGTCCCGTGCACCACGCCGAGACGATGCTGGCCGGGCCGTCGCTCGGTGGCCCCGGTGCGCCCGGGGCCCCGCAGCCGCCCGGGCCGCCCGGGATGCCGCCGGGGGCTCCGCACGCGATGCCCGGTCAGCCGATGCCCGGTCAGCCGGGGCCGCCGATGGGGGCTCCGCCGGCGTACGGCTATCCGCAGCCGCCCGCCGGGCAGCCGACCGTGGGCCCCGGCTACCAGGCCGTGCTGCGCTTCCGGGCGCCGGACGGGTCCGAGCAGCAGGTGATCCGGCGTTCGGCGCCGGGGACGCCGCACCCGGAGTGGCAGATCTTCCACGAGCTGCGCGGGATGAACATCCCGCCGGAGGCCGTGCTGGAGCTGCACACCGAGTTGGAGTCGTGCGAGCTGCCGGGCGCGTACTGCGCGCGGATGATCCGTGAGCAGTGGCCGAACGCGCGCATCACCTCCATCGCCCCCTACGGCAAGGACCACGCGAGCCGGCAGCAGGGCATGGCCCAGCTCATCGCGCACCAGGGCGAGTTGCACCAGGTGGCGGACGGTCCCGCGCGGCCCGCGCCGGTGCGGGCGCCGTTGCCGCCGGTGCAGCCGGCGCCGCCGGTCCCGCCGGAGGTGATCGGGCAGGAGCTGGCGGCGGCGTTCGGGCCGGGGGTGTTCCGGTTCGACCAGCAGGCGGTGTCGCGGCAGGGCGTTCCGCCGATCGTGGCGCACACCCTGGTCGTCGCCGGACTGCCGGTGGACATGGGTCCCTTCTTCTGGGCGCAGGCCCAGCCGGGCCGTCCGGTGCCGACGCTGGCGGAGCTGGCGCAGGAACGCGGGGTGCAGCCGGCGGCCGACGCGGGCTCGTACCTGGTGATGGGCAGCGACTTCGGCAAGGCGCTCTGTGTGCAGTACGGCACGGCGAACATCGTGGCCGTGCCGGTGGAGGCGGGGCCGGGCGGTGCGCCCGTACCGCCGCAGTTCGTGAACACGGGGCTGCCCGAGTTCGCGCGCTGCCTGGCGCTGCTCGGCCGGATGTGGCGACTGCGCTTCGGCCTCAACCAGGAGCAGGCGGGCCGCTGGACCGTCGACTTCCAGGCGCAGCTCGCCGGGCTCGACCCGGCGGCGCTCGCCTCGCCGGAGAGCTGGTGGTCGGTGCTGCTGGAGCAGATGTGGGACGGGCTGCTGTGACCCGTCGCGGCTGACCTCCACGTCGGCCGCCCGCCGTACGCATGACGCGAGGGCCCGGCCCGGACACGCGAGTGATCCGGGCCGGGCCCTCGCGTGTGTCCGGGCCGGGGCCCGGCACGGGTGCGGGTGCGGGTGCGGGGCCCTGCGGGTGTCCGGCCGCTCGCTCCCGTGACCTCGCACGGAGTGTCGCGTTATGAACCCTTTGGTCCGATCCATCAAGATGTGGCGCGAAATCATCATTTCGTGTGCGTCCGGCGGAGAGGGCCCAGCATGAGCAGCGCACCGACGGCACCCCATGACTTCGAGTTCGACGTCGTACGGCGTGGCTACCGTCCCGAGGAGGTCGACGCCCACGCGGCGACCCTCTCCCGGGACCGGGACGCCGCCTGGGAGCGCGCCGCCCGGCTGACCGTGCTGGCCCGGGAGATGGGCGCGGATCTGGCCCTGCTGCGCGAGACGGTCGCCGGGCTCACCCCGCAGACGTACGAGGCGCTCGGCGGGCGCGCCCGGGAGCTGTTCGCGCTCGGCGTGGAGGAGGCCGAGGCGGTCCGCGAGGGCGGCCGCGAGGACGCCCGGCGGATCGTCGCGGACGCGGAGGAGGCCGGGCAGCGGCTGCGGGGGGCCGCGCAGGCGTACGCCGACAAGATGCGGGGCGAGGCCGAGGAGCGGGCCCGGCAGGTGGTGCTGGCGGCCCAGGCCGAGGCGGACGAACTGCGGATCGAGGCCCGGCGCGGGGTGAAGGAGGGGCGGGGCGAGGCGCTGGCCGTGCTGCGGGAGACACGGGAGCGGACGGAGGGGATGCTCGCGGAACTCCAGAAGGAGTACGACGAGCGGGTGGCCGGGATCGAGCGGGAGGTCGCCGAACGGGAGGCCGCGTTCGACGAGGGGCTGGCCGAACGGGTCGCTCGCGCGGAGGCGGCACTGCTGGATGCCGAGCGCGGCTTCGCCGAGGCGGAGGCCGATGCGGCCCGGATGCAGGAGGAGGCGGAGGAGCGGGCCGCCGAGGCGTTGGCGGAGGCTCAGCGGCGGGAGGAGTGGGTGGCCCGGGAGACCGAGCGGGTGCTGCGGGAGCACGGGGAGCGGTGGGACGACGTGCGGGCGCACATGGACTGCATCCGGGAGAGTTTGTCGGCGCTGACGGAGTAGGGAGGGGGGTGGGGGCGTCCGGGGCGCGTCGTCGGGTGCGGGTGGGTGGGGCTTCTCGCGCAGTTCCCCGCGCCCCTGAAAGGCGCCGGTGCGCAGGGGTTTCAGGGGGGCGGGAGACCCGCCCGCCCTTGAAAGCCCCGCGCCCGGCGGATTCAGCGCGACCGGAGACCCCCTCGCCCTGGAAAGCCCCCGGCCCCCTCGAAAGCCCGACCTCCCCTCGTCAGTCGCCCCTTCTTGTCGCGCCTGCCAGGATCCAGCCCTCCACCGCCTCGTACTGCCCGCGCTGTTCCTCTGCCTCGGCGCGGCCGGAGAGGGTCGTGCCGAGCCAGCCGAAGGCGAAGCCGAGGGGGATGGAGAGCAGGCCCGTGGTGGTGAAGGGGAACCAGTTGAAGTCGGCCCCGGGGAAGGCGGAGTGGGGGGAGCCGGAGACCAGGTTGGTGCCGGTCATGAGGACGAGGACGGAGAGGGTGCCGCCGACGAGGGTGTACATCAGGCCCCGCCGGGTGTAGCGGCGCCAGAAGAGGCCGTAGACCAGGGCGGGCGCGATGGCGGAGGCGCCCAGGCAGAAGGAGAGCGTGACCAGGGGCTGGAGGTTGCGGTGCTGGACCATCGTGGCGAGGACGATCGCCGTGACGCCGACCGCGCCCGCCGAGAGCCTGGCGATCGTCATCTCGCGGCGGGGCGTGAGCGGCTTGGTCGCGCGGGCCGCGAAGACGTCGTGGGCGAGGGAGTTGGCGCAGGCGAGGATCATGCCGGCCACGGAGGCGAGCAGCGTCAGGAAGACCGCCGTCGTCACCGTCGTGAGGAGCAGTGTCTCCGCCGTGGACACCTCCGTGCCGAACGCCGCCATCGAGCCCAGCAGATAGGCCGTGTTGCCCTGGGGGTCGACCGCCGCGATCACCTCACGGCCGATCAGGGCCGTCGCGCCGAAGCCGATCACCGAGATGATCACGACGAAGAGGGCCACGGAGGGGACCGCCCAGGACAGTGAGCGGCGGACCTGGCGGGCGCTGTTCGCGGTGTACATGCGCATGGTGACGTGCGGGAGGCAGGCGCCGCCGAGGACGACTGTCAACTGGGCGCTGATCATGTCGAGTTCGGGGTACGGGCCGCCGGAGAACTGCAGACCGGAGCTGAGGTAGCCGGTGCCGACGCCGCTCTTCTCCGCCGCCGCGCCGAGCAGCAGGCCGGGGTCCCAGTCGAACTTGTGCAGGATCAGCACGGCGACGAGCGCGCCCGAGCCCAGCAGCATCACGATCTTCAGGATCTGGATGAGGGCGGTGCCCTTCATGCCGCCGATCGCCGCGTAGCCGATCATCAGGGCGCCGACGATCACCACGACACCGGTCTTCAGGCTGGCGCTGGAGAAGCCGAGGATGAACGCCAACAGGTCGCCTGTACCGGCTAGTTGGACCAGCATCATCGGCATCAGCGCGGCGATCGTGACCACGCAGGCGACGATGCGTACGGAGCGGCCGGGCATCCGCCGGGCGAGCGCGTCGCCCATCGTGAACCGGCCCGCGTTGCGCAGGGGTTCGGCCAGCAGGAACATCAGCAGCATCAGGGACAGGGCGGTGCTCAGGGCGAGCACGACACCGTCGTAGCCGAAGAGGGCGATCACTCCGCCGGTGCCCAGCACGGTCGCCGCCGAGATGTAGTCGCCGGCGATGGCGAGGCCGTTGCGCATGGGGGAGAGCGAGCCGTAGCCGGTGTAGAACTCGTCGAGGTCGTCCCGGTCGGGGCCCGTCATCACGCACAGGAGGAGCGTGATGGTGGCGACCGCCGTGAAGCCGACGAGCGACATCGCCCGCGCCGACCCGCTGAACTCGGCGAGTCCGCCCGCGGCCGTGGTCGAGGGGGCGCCGGCGGTGAGGACGGCGGTGGTGCCGAGGTTCATCGGACGGTCCCCCGCCTCGCGTCGACCGCGGCCAGGTCGCGCATGCGGTCGGCCAGCGGGTCGACGCGCAGACGGGCGGTGTGCTCGTAGAGCCAGATGGCGAGGCAGGTCACCGGTACCTGGAGGAGGCCGAGCAGCAGGCCCGTGGAGAGTCCGCCGCTGACCTCGCCCGTCATGAACGAGGGGGCGAAGGCGGACAGCAGGAGGAACAGCACGAAGTAGCCGAGGGCGGTCAGTGTCGCCACCCGCCGCTGCCGGCGGTAGGCGCCGCGCAGCACCCGCAGGTCGCTGTGGTGACCGAGGGAGGGATGGCGGGGGGTGTCCGACGTCGGTTGTGGTTCCGGTTCCCGGGGGGCCCAGGGGTAGGTCTGGTACGAGGGGGACGAGGCATGCGGCGGGTACGGCGATCGGTGCGGGGGTGACGAGTACGGGTCGGTCATCCCTTGGTCTCCTTGCGCGGCTCGGGTCCGGGTGCGGACCGCAGGGAGGGGGGCGGGCGTGAACGCTACTCGTGGGTTCGGCGAAGCGCGAGGCTTTCCGCAAACTGATCGGTCGGTATGCGCTTACTTGGAGGATCTGCCGCTGACCTGGGGTGTTACCGGGATTAACTCAGGTTTTTTGAACGAGGGGCAGAGGGGAGTTGTGAGGCTGCTGTGTGCACTGCGTGAGATGTGCCTCACTGATCGCCGCTTGGTCAGCAAAACGACGCTGGTTAGGGACTTCTGGGAGGACGACGAGCTGCTGGCCGCCCCGGCCGAGGCACGCGCCTCCGAGCGGGCCGTCGCCTCCGGAAAGCCCGTCGCCGTCGACGAGTTGACCTCGTCGACCAGCAGGGTCGTCGCCCGTCCCGACGGGACCTTCACCGCAGAGACGGCGACCTCGCCCGAACGCGTCCGCAAGGACGGCAAGTGGACGGACATCGACACGACCCTCGTCGCCGCGCCGGACGGCGGCCTCGCGCCGCGCGCCGCCGAGGACATCCGCTTCTCCGGCGGCGGCACCGACGAACCGCTCGCCCGGATGGTGCCGGCGGGCAAGGAGTACGCGGTGTCGTCCCCGTGGGCGCTGCCGGAACCGGAGGTCGACGGCTCGTCGGCCGTGTACCGGTCGGTGCTCCCCGACGTGGACCTCGCGGTGCAGGCCCACCCCGACGGCTTCACGTACCACCTGGTCGTCCACAGCCGCGAGGCCGCCGCCGACCCGGCCCTGCGGAAGGTGACCAGGCTGGGACCTCCAGGGCGGTGCGAATCCGCTCAGCATCGTCCCCAAGAACGCCACTGTGGAGAAGTGGACGCAGATTCCGGGCGGCGCGGCGAAGGGTTCCAAATGGAAGTGGACGGATCCGGTGACGGGCAGGACGGTACGTCTGCGAGTGCACAGTTCGGACCCCAGCGCACCGGCCGGCAGCAACGCGGCCAAGGGCGACATCGTCCGTATCCAGATCGGAAATCAGTTCCAGGACATCACCGGTAAGCTCTACCACAAGAATGTCCACAAGCCGGCCAGCGAGAATTACAATGCCGCCGCCGCGAACGCGACCCATATTCCCTGACCCAGTCAGCACAAGCGGCCGTACTGATCGGAGAGAGCGCGATGGGTATCGGCAACCGAAGGCTGGCCGAGCTGATCAGGGAACTGGTCAGCGGCGACGGACAGCAGCGCGAGACCGGCAGTGACCGTGTCGAGGACTGGATGAATTCCTACTCCCCGAAGGAGGCAAGGGTCATCGCCGAGACACTGGCGCTCATGGCGTCCTTCGAGGAGTCACGCGAGTGCCTGGAGGCGCAGCTCCACGCGTTGTCCGAGTTGGACACCGCCGACCGGATAGGCGCCGCGGACCTGACTCCGCTCCGAGACATTCCCGGCACTCGCATTCATGTCGAGCACAGGGACTACCTGGAGGATCTCGCCCCCTATCTCGAAAGGGAGCGGAATAGCCAACGAGTCCGGGACAGCGGGCCGGACGTGAAAGGTGTGGGGCGGGTACGCGGATTGCGTGCCCGCCTCGCGCCGTGCTCAGCCCTTCAGCACCGGAAACCTCCGAGGCGCCACCACCAGCAGCACCAGCAGGGCCGTCGTCGCAGCGCAGGCCGCTCCCAGGTACACCGTGTGGACCGCGTCCGCGATCGCCGCGCGGATCGGCTCGGGGGCCGCGCCGGAGCCGAGGTCGTGGGTCACGGCGTCGAGGTTTCCCGAGCCGCCCAGCCGCGACGCCAGCACCCCGTTCGCGACCGCTCCGAACACCGCCGCGCCCAGCGTCTGGCCCGTCTGGCGGCAGAAGAGGATGGACGCCGTGGCGGTGCCCCGCTCCTCCCACTCCACCGACGCCTGCACACCGATGATCAGCGGCAGCTGGAACAGCCCCAGCGCGGCACCCAGCAACAGCATCAGCAGCGTCGGCTGCCAGGGCTCCCCGGGGTACGGGAGGAGAAAGGCGAACGCGAAGAGCACGAGCGCCGCACCCGTGATGCCGAGGATCGACGTGTTCCGGAAGCCGATGCGGCGGTAGACGTGCTGGCTGAGCGCCGCCGACAGCGGCCAGGTCAGCGTCCAGACGGAGACGAGGAACCCGGCGGCCACCGGCGCCAGCCCCAGCACCGACTGCGCGTACGTCGCCAGGAAGACCGTGGGCGCCACCATCAGCAGACCCAGCGCGCCGAGCGCCAGGTTCACCGCCACGATCGTGCGGCGGCGCCACACCCAGCCCGGAATGATCGGCTCGGCGGCCCGGCGTTCGATCAGCACCAGCACGCCGATCAGGGCGAGCCCCGTACCCAGCAGGGTGACCGACGGCCAGGACAGCCAGGGCCAGGCCACCCCGCCCTGCACCAGCGCCGTCAGCAGGGCTCCTCCGCAGACGAGGATCGTCCCGGCGCCCGCCCAGTCGATCCGGGGCCGGCCGCCCGTCGACTCCCTCGGCGGCTCGTGCAGATGACGGACCAGCAGCCACAACGCCACCGCGCCGAGCGGCAGGTTGATGAGGAAGATCCAGCGCCAGTCCGCGTACGCGGCGAGGACCCCGCCCACTCCGGGGCCCGCCACCGCCGACACCGCCCACACCGTGGACAGCCGGGACTGGATCCGGGGCCGTTCCTCGAGCGGGTACAGATCCGCCGCCAGCGTCTGCACCGTGCCCGCGAGGGCGCCGCCGCCCAGGCCCTGGACGACCCGGAAGGCGATCAGGGCGGCCATGTTCCAGGCCAGCGCGCACAGCAGCGAGCCCAACAGGAACAGGGCCGCGCCCACGACGAGGACCGGTTTGCGGCCGAAGGTGTCGGAGAGCCTGCCGTAGACAGGGAGGGTGACGGTGACGGCGAGCAGATAGCCGGAGAAGAGCCACGAGAAGACGGAGAAACCACCGAGGTCGGCGACGATCTGCGGTACGGCGATCGAGACGATCGTGGCGTCCAGCGCGGCCAGCCCCATGGCCAGCATCAGCGCGGCGGTGACGGCTCGTCGGCGCCCGGGCCCGGTGCTCCGCACGGAGTCTGGTGCGACGGCTCTCGCACCTTCTGCCGGACCACCCTCTGCCGGACCGCCCTCGGCTCGTCTGTCCTCCACCGGATGCCTTCCCCTTGCACCTATCCGCCGCCGACCACCATGCCATTGACCCTGACGCCACGGCAGGGTGCAGCCTGGTCGCACCGGAAGGAGGAGGTGAACCCCGAGGCCGTCTCCTCCCGGTGGGCGAGATCCCCTAGGGGTACCTCCGTACTACGGCCGGGGGCGGGTTCGTACCGCCGGAGGACGAGACGGCGGACCTCCCGTCCTTAACCTGGCTTTACGCCGCTGGGGGGCGGTGCACCGGAGCGGTGGGGGTGGGGTTTTCCCCAGCAGAAGACTGCGCTGGGCACCAGCGCGCCGGACCCCCTCCGGGGACCAGACTCATCGACGTACCGCACGGCGAGCCGCGTACCGCACGGCAAGCCGCTACGCACAGGGCGACCCAGCAGCATCCGCTGCCCGACTTAGGAGACATACCGTGACATCGGCTGTGACCATCACCAGGCACGGGGGTACTGGAGGGACTACGGCCGTTGCCGCGCGGGCGCGGCAGGTCGTCAAGGCGTACGGGTCCGGTGAGACCCGTGTCGTCGCCCTCGACCATGTGGACGTGGACATCGCGCGGGGCCAGTTCACCGCGATCATGGGCCCCTCGGGGTCCGGCAAGTCCACCCTCATGCACTGCCTCGCCGGACTCGACACCGTGACCTCGGGCCGGATCCACCTCGACGACACCGAGATCACCGGCCTCAAGGACAAGAAGCTCACGCAGCTGCGCCGGGACCGGATCGGGTTCATCTTCCAGGCGTTCAACCTGCTGCCCACGCTGAACGCGATAGAGAACATCACCCTCCCCATGGACATCGCGGGGCGCAAGCCGAACAAGGAGTGGCTGGGCCGGGTCGTCGACACCGTCGGTCTGAGCGACCGGCTCAAGCACCGGCCCACCCAGCTCTCCGGCGGCCAGCAGCAGCGTGTCGCCGTGGCCCGCGCCCTCGCCGCCCGGCCGGAGATCATCTTCGGTGACGAGCCGACGGGCAACCTGGACTCGCGGGCCGGGGCCGAGGTGCTGGGCTTCCTGCGTAGGTCGGTCGACGAGCTGGGCCAGACCATCGTGATGGTCACCCACGACCCGGTGGCCGCCTCGTACGCGGACCGGGTGCTGTACCTGGCCGACGGCCGCATCGTCGACGAGATGCTGAAGCCGACCGCCGAAGTCGTGCTGGACCGCATGAAGGACTTCGACGCGCGGGGGCGTACGTCATGAGTGTCATGAAGACCTCGATGCGCAACTTCTTCGCGCACAAGGGGCGGATGGCGCTCTCCGCCATCGCGGTCATGCTGTCGGTGGCGTTCGTGACGGGGACCCTGGTCTTCACCGACACGATGGGCACCACGTTCGACAAGCTGTTCGCGGCCACCTCCTCCGACGTCACGGTCAGCGCCAAGGGCGCCTCGGACAGCGGTGAGACGCAGTCCGACACCGGCAGGCCGCCGGTCATGCCCGCGTCGGTCGTGGACAAGGTGGGCGGCGCGGAGGGCGTGAAGTCGGCCGAGGGCACGGTCTTCTCGACCTCGGTCACGGTCGTCGACGCCGACAAGGACAACCTCTCGCCCACCAGCGGCGCCCCGACCATCGTCGGCAACTGGAACGCCAACGACGCCCGCACCATGAAGATCTCCTCCGGCAACGCGCCGCGCGGGCCCGACCAGATCATGGTCGACGCGGACACCGCCGACAAGCACGGCCTGAAGCTCGGCGACGAGATCGGCGTGATCAGCGCCGTCGGCACGCACGAGGCGAAGGTCTCCGGCATCGCCGACTTCCAGGTCACCAACCCGGGCGCCGCGATCTTCTACCTCGACACCGCCACCGCCCAGAAGGCCCTTGTCGGCGAGACCGACGTGTACACCAACGTCAACGTCACCGCCGCGAACGGCTTCACGGACGCGCAGGTGAAGAAGAACGTCGCCGCCGACCTGGGCGCCGGCTACAAGGTGCAGACCGCCAAGGAGGTCGCGGACGCCAACGCCAAGGACGTCGGCGAGTTCATGGGCGTGATGAAGTACGCCATGCTCGGCTTCGCCGGGATCGCCTTCCTCGTCGGCATCTTCCTGATCATCAACACCTTCTCGATGCTGGTCGCCCAGCGGACCCGCGAGATCGGCCTGATGCGGGCCATCGGCTCCAGCCGGGGCCAGGTCAACCGGTCGGTCCTCGTCGAGGCCCTGCTCCTCGGGGTGTTCGGCTCGATCCTCGGCGTGGCCGGCGGTGTCGGGCTCGCCATCGGCCTGATGAAGCTGATGAGCGCCACCGGTATGAACCTGTCCACCGACGACCTCACCGTCGCCTGGACCACCCCGGCGGTCGGCCTGCTCCTGGGCATCGTCGTCACCGTCCTTGCCGCGTACGTGCCGGCCCGACGCGCCGGCAAGGTCTCCCCGATGGCCGCCCTGCGCGACGCCGGAGCCCCGCTGGACGCCAAGGCCGGCCTCGTCCGGGCCGTGATCGGTCTGCTCCTGACCGGCGCCGGCGGCTACTGCCTGTACCTGGCCTCCGCCGCCGACAAGGCGAGCGAGGGCTCGATGTGGCTCGGCGGCGGGGTCGTCCTGTCCCTCATCGGCTTCGTCGTCATCGGCCCGTTGCTGGCCGGCGCGGTGGTGCGGGTGCTGGGCGCGGTCGTCCTGCGGGCCTTCGGACCCGTGGGCCGGATGGCCGAGCGCAACGCGCTGCGCAACCCCCGCCGTACGGGGGCCACCGGTGCCGCCCTGATGATCGGTCTCGCGCTGGTCGCCTGCCTCTCCGTCGTCGGCTCCTCCATGGTCGCCTCGGCCACGGACCAGCTCGACAAGACGGTCGGCACGGACTTCATCATCCAGTCCGACACCGGCCAGCTGATCACCCCGCAGGCCGTCGAGGCCGCGCGCTCCGCCGACGGCATCAAGAGCGTCACCGAGTACAAGTGGACCCAGGCCGACTTCACCACCCCCGACGGCAAGACGCTCAAGGAGACGGCCATCACCGCCGCCGACCCGAGCTACGCCACCGACCTCGCCACCGAGGTCGTCGCGGGCAAGCTGCCGGACGCCTACAAGCCCGACTCGATGTCCGTCCACGAGAAGTTCGCCGAGGACCACGACATCCGGCTCGGCTCGAAGATCGCCGTCGCCTTCAAGGACGGCCGCACGGCCGACCTGACCGTCCGCGCCATCACCAGCAGTGACGTCGTCATCGACGCCGGGGCGATGTACACCTCCATCGACACGATGGCGAAGTACGTCCCGGCCGACAGGATGCCGCTGGACCAGCTGCTCTTCGCCTCGGCGAAGGAGGGCCAGGACGCGGCCGCGTACAAGTCCCTCAAGGCCGCGCTGCACGACTACCCGCAGTACGAGGTCCGTGACCAGACGGACTACAAGGAGGCCCTGAAGGGCCAGATCGACCAGCTTCTGAACATGATCTACGGCCTGCTCGCCCTCGCGATCATCGTCGCCATCCTGGGAGTGGTGAACACGCTGGCCCTGTCGGTCGTCGAGCGGACCAGGGAGATCGGCCTCATGCGGGCCATCGGCCTCTCCCGCCGCCAGCTGCGCCGCATGATCCGCCTGGAGTCGGTCGTCATCGCCCTCTTCGGCGCGCTTCTCGGCCTGGGGCTGGGCATGGGCTGGGGCGCCACCGCGCAGCAGCTCCTCGCCCTGGAGGGCCTGAAGGTCCTCGACATCCCGTGGCCGACGATCATCGGGGTCTTCATCGGCTCGGCCTTCGTGGGCCTGTTCGCCGCGCTGGTCCCGGCGTTCCGGGCGGGCCGTATGAACGTCCTGAACGCGATCGCCACCGAGTAGCCGGCCACCGGCCGCCACCGACCACGGGGGACACGGGGGAACGGGGGAGAGCCCGGCGTCGGGAAGCGGAGGCTTCCGGGCGCCGGGCTCCACCCGTTCCCGGCTCCACCCGTTCTCAGGGCGACGCGGGCCCGTCGGCGGCGGGAGAGACGCGCTTCAGGAGCACGTATCCCTGGATGACACCCCGCAGGACGTATGTGTCGTGCGGATGCAGCTGCCGGGCGAAGGCGGGGACGTCCTTCACCCAGCGCGAGTTGTTGTTGAAGACGATGTAGTCGGGGGCGAGGCCCTTGGTCCGGCCGATCCAGAAGACCCGGCAGCGGGAGGTCAGCCGGGCGATGGGGCCGACGTTGGCCTCGACGGTTGCCCCGTCGGGGATCGTGGCGATGAGCCGGTCCACGGCCTTGACGTGGTCCGGCACCCGATAGGCGTCGGCCCTGGTCAGGTTGGACATCGGCAGCGCCGTCGTCAGCGCGAGCGAGGCCGCGAGGACGGCGGCGGGCAACTGGAGCGCGTACGAGCGCAGCCAGGGCCTGGGGCTGTGGCGGGCGGCCGGCAGCGCGTCGACGAGCGCGAGGGTGATGATCGGCATCAGGACGGCGCTGTAGTGCCAGGCCGTGCCCCAGTAGTTGTCGTCGGCGGAGACGAACCGCCAGCCCAGCGTGGGTAGCACGGCGAGCAGGATCGGGGAGCGCAGGGCGAGCAGTCCGCTCGTCGGGATCAGCAGCCAGAGGACGGTACGGATCTTGACGTCCAGGCCGTCGAGGGGGCCCGCGCCGCCGACCTTGGTGAGGTAGTCGGAGGCACCGGCGGTGTTGAAGGACGGGATGATCAGGGTGAAGGCGAGCAGCGTGGCGACCGCGCCGAACGAGGCGACCGCGACGGCGTACGGCACCACCCGGGACGCGCCGTGCCGCCGGGCCCGGAGCGCGACGACGGCCGCGACGACCGCCAGGGTCAGCCCCTGGTCCTCCTTGACCAGCACCAGCGGAAGGCCCCAGAGCAGCGCCGCCCGCCATCGGTGCCGGAGCAGCGCCTCCAGGGAGAACGCGATCAGCGGGACCGCGAAACAGATCTCGTGGAAGTCGAAGTCCACGGCGTTCTGCAGCCCCCACGACAGTCCGTACGCCACCCCGAGCGCGAGCCCCCGGGCCCGACCCAGCGCCCGGACCGCCGCCCGCGTCACCGGCACCGCCGACAGCGCGAACAGCGCGGCCTGGACGACGAGCAGCGTGATGGGGGTGGGGAACACCCGGTAGAGGGGCGCCAGCAGCATGGTGACCGGGCTGAAGTGATCCCCGAGCACGTTGTAGCCCGGTCCCTTCAGCTCGACGATCGGCGCCTGGAGGTGCGCGTACGCCCGTATCGCCTGCTCGTAGATGCCCAGGTCGTACGACCGGGTCCCCAGCCGCAGATACCGCCCCACGGACACCACCGCGTACGCCACGAACAGCCCGAGCGCGATCAGATACGGCTCCCGGCCCACGAGGGAGAACCGCCGGCCACGGGGCGGCGACGCAGCCGCCGCCGGAACAGGCGCCGGTGCGAGTGCCGGGGGCTGAGTGCTCGACGAGGGCATGGGGACTCACGTTCGGATGGAGACAGAGGATGCCCATAGAGACTAGGCGGACCCGAAAAAAGCAGGGGCGCAGCCCCGCTTTTTTCAGGGGCGCGGGGAACTGCGCGACCAGCCCCCACCGGGCGGACGTGTGGGGGTAGAAGGGGCGCAGCCCCTTCTGGACGGGACGGGTAGGGGCGGCGGGGGCGAGACCAAAACCCGCCCGCACCCCCCGCACCGCACGTCGTACCCTGGACACCCCCGGCCTTTCACACGAGTCCGGGCGTTCGTGTTGCCCCAGCAGCCCCGAGCCACCCGCACCCAACCGCGCCACCCACCCGCACCCACCAGCCCCCCACCTTGCCCACCCGGACGGGAAACGCCCCGAATGAGCCTCCACGGCCTGCTAGACGCCGTAGTCCAGGACGCCCCCCTCGCGGAAGCGATCAGGGCGGCGTCCGACGGCCACCGCACCCACATCGACCTGGTGGGCCCCCCGGCGGCCCGCCCCTTCGCCGTGGCGGCCCTCGCCCGCGACTCCGGCCGCCCCGTACTCGCCGTGACGGCGACGGGCCGCGAGGCCGAGGACCTGGCGGCGGCCCTGCGCTCCCTGCTGCCCCCGGACGGCGTCGTGGAGTACCCGGCCTGGGAGACCCTCCCGCACGAGCGCCTCAGCCCGCGCAGCGACACCGTCGGCCGCCGTCTGGCCGTCCTGCGCCGGCTGACGCACCCCCGTCCGGACGACCCCGAGACCGGCCCGGTGTCGGTGGTGGTCGCCCCGATCCGCTCGGTCCTCCAGCCGCAGGTCAAGGGCCTCGGCGACCTGGAGCCGGTCGCCCTGCGCACCGGCGAGACGGCCGATCTGAACCGTACGGTCGAGGCACTGGCGGCAGCCGCGTACTCCCGGGTCGAGCTGGTCGAGAAGCGCGGCGAGTTCGCCGTGCGCGGCGGCATCCTGGACGTCTTCCCGCCCACCGAGGAGCACCCCCTGCGGGTGGAGTTCTGGGGCGACGACGTCGAGGAGATCCGGTACTTCAAGGTCGCCGACCAGAGATCGCTGGAGGTGGCCGAGCACGGCCTGTGGGCCCCGCCCTGCCGTGAGCTCCTCCTCACCGACGACGTGCGCGCCCGCGCCCGCGACCTCGCCGAGCGCCACCCCGAGCTGGGCGAACTGCTGGGCAAGATCGCCGAGGGCATCGCCGTCGAGGGCATGGAGTCCCTCGCCCCGGTCCTCGTCGACGACATGGAGCTGCTGATCGACGTCCTGCCGAAGGGCGCGATGGCGATCGTGTGCGACCCGGAGCGGGTGCGCACGCGCGCGGCGGACCTGGTGGCCACCTCGCAGGAGTTCCTCCAGGCGTCCTGGGCGGCCACGGCCGGCGGCGGCGAGGCACCCATCGACGTCGGCGCGGCCTCCCTGTGGGCCATCGCGGACGTCCGCGACCGGGCCCGTGAGCTGGACATGATGTGGTGGTCGGTGTCGCCGTTCGCGGCCGACGAGGAGCTGGACGCGGACACGCTGAAGCTCGGCATGCACGCCCCGGAGACCTATCGCGGCGACACCGCGAAGGCGCTCGCCGACACCAAGGGCTGGCTGGCCGACGGCTGGCGCACGGTGTTCGTGACCGAGGCCCACGGCCCGGCGGCCCGCACGGTCGAGGTGCTCGGCGGCGAGGGCATCGCGGCCCGGCTGGAGGCCGAGCTGGCGGAGATCTCCCCGTCGGTCGTGCACGTGGCGTGCGGCTCGATCGACTACGGCTTCATCGACCCCGCCCTGAAGCTCGCGGTCCTCACCGAGACCGACCTGTCCGGCCAGAAGGCGGCCGGCAAGGACGGCGCCCGGATGCCCGCCCGCCGCCGCAAGACCATCGACCCGCTCACCCTGGAGGCGGGCGACTACATCGTCCACGAGCAACACGGCGTCGGCCGCTACATCGAGATGGTCCAGCGGACCGTGCAGGGCGCGACCCGCGAGTACCTCGTCGTCGAGTACGCCCCCGCCAAGCGCGGCCAGCCCGGCGACCGCCTCTACATCCCCACCGACCAGCTGGAGCAGATCACCAAGTACGTCGGCGGCGAGGCGCCCACACTGCACCGCCTCGGCGGCGCCGACTGGACGAAGACCAAGGCGCGCGCGAAGAAGGCGGTCAAGGAGATCGCCGCCGACCTCATCAAGCTGTACTCGGCCCGGATGGCGGCGCCCGGTCACGCGTTCGGCGCGGACACGCCCTGGCAGCGGGAGCTGGAGGACGCCTTCCCGTACGCCGAGACGCCCGACCAGCTGACGACGATCGCCGAGGTCAAGGAGGACATGGAGAAGACGGTCCCGATGGACCGCCTGATCTGCGGCGACGTCGGCTACGGCAAGACGGAGATCGCGGTGCGGGCCGCCTTCAAGGCCGTCCAGGACGGCAAGCAGGTGGCGGTGCTGGTGCCGACGACCCTGCTGGTGCAGCAGCACTTCGGCACGTTCAGCGAGCGGTACTCGCAGTTCCCGGTGAACGTGCGGGCCCTGTCCCGCTTCCAGACGGACACCGAGGCCAAGGGCACCCTGGAGGGCCTGCGCGAGGGCGGGGTCGACATCGTCATCGGCACCCACCGCCTGTTCTCCTCCGAGACCAAGTTCAAGGACCTGGGTCTGGTCATCGTCGACGAGGAGCAGCGCTTCGGCGTCGAGCACAAGGAGCAGCTGAAGAAGCTGCGCGCCAACGTGGACGTGCTGACGATGTCCGCGACCCCGATCCCGCGCACGCTGGAGATGGCGGTCACGGGCATCCGCGAGATGTCGACGATCACGACGCCCCCGGAGGAGCGGCACCCGGTCCTGACCTTCGTCGGCCCGTACGAGGAGAAGCAGATCGGCGCGGCGATCCGCCGTGAACTCCTGCGCGAGGGCCAGGTCTTCTACATCCACAACCGGGTGGAGTCCATCGACCGGGCGGCGGCCCGGCTGCGGGAGATCGTGCCCGAGGCGCGGATCGCGACCGCCCACGGCCAGATGTCGGAGCAGGCGCTGGAGCAGGTCGTCGTCGACTTCTGGGAGAAGAAGTTCGACGTCCTGGTCTCCACCACGATCGTGGAGTCGGGCATCGACATCTCCAACGCGAACACGCTGATCGTGGAGCGCGGCGACACCTTCGGCCTGTCGCAGCTGCACCAGCTCAGGGGCCGGGTGGGCCGGGGCCGGGAGCGGGGTTACGCCTACTTCCTGTACCCGCCCGAGAAGCCGCTGACGGAGACGGCCCACGAGCGTCTGGCGACCATCGCCCAGCACACGGAGATGGGCGCGGGCATGTACGTGGCGATGAAGGACCTGGAGATCCGGGGCGCGGGCAACCTCCTCGGCGGCGAACAGTCCGGGCACATCGCGGGCGTCGGCTTCGACCTGTACGTCCGCATGGTCGGCGAGGCCGTCGCGGACTACCGGCGCCAGCTGGAGACCGGGGGGATCGAGGAGGAGCCGCCGCTCGAGGTGAAGATCGAGCTGCCGGTCGACGCGCACGTCCCGCACGACTACGCGCCGGGCGAGCGGCTGCGGCTCCAGGCCTACCGGGCCATCGCCTCCGTGAACACCGAGGCCGACATCGCCTCGGTGCGCGAGGAACTCGTCGACCGCTACGGCAAGTTGCCCGAGCCGGTGGAGAACCTGCTGCTGGTGGCCGGGCTGCGGATGCTGGCGCGCGCCTGCGGCGTCGGTGAGATCGTCCTCCAGGGCACCAACATCCGCTTCGCGCCGGTGGAGTTGCGGGAGTCGCAGGAGCTGCGCCTGAAGCGGCTCTACCCGGGCACGGTCATCAAGCCGGCCGCGCACCAGGTGCTGGTGCCGCGCCCGAAGACCGCGAAGGTGGGCGGGAAGCCGCTGGTCGGACGGGAACTGCTGGGCTGGACCGGGGAGTTCCTGGCGTCGATCCTGGGGTCGTGAGGCGTTCGCCGGGCGCCGCCGGGCTCCGCCGTCGATCGCTGCGGAACGACCCGGTGTCCCGTACCGCGGCCCCGGCCGGAGAAGTCCGGTCGGGGCCGCGGGCTGGAACGTGAGGGTCGCGTGTGTGATCAGGCGCCGCGCTTGAACTGCTGGTTGGTGCCGCTGCCACAGCCCCACTGGATGAGCTTGGCGCCGTCGGCGGTGGACTTGTCCAGAACGTCGAGGCACTTGCCGCTGCGCCGTGAGACGAGGCGGAGCCAGCCGTCACCGGCGTCCTGGAGCTGCCACTGCTGGTTGCTGCCGGTGCCGCAGGTCCACTGGATGACCGGGTTGCCGTCGGCGGTGGAGTTGTTGGCCACGTCGAGGCACTTGCCGCTGTGCCGGGCGACGACCTGGACGTATCCGCTGCCCATGTCCTTGAACCACCATGCCTGGTTCATGCCGCCGTTGCAGGTGTACTGGGTGATCTGGGTGCCGTCGTCCTGGGACCGGCTGGGGACGTCGAGGCACTTGTTGCTGTGGCGGGCGGTGATCGTCTCCCAGGGGCCGCCGACGCCGTCGACCTTCCCGGCCGCGGTGTCGATGTCGATCTGCGCGAACCAGTCCATGGTCATCGTGGTGTCGGTGGGGAACTCCAGCGGCAGCCAGACGTACTTCGAGGCGTTGACGTTCTGGTTGAAGGAGTTGCCCCAACGGTCACCCATGTAGAGGTACTCGGTGCCCGTGCTGCCCTGGACGGGAAGGACGAACGTGGTCTGCGAGCCGTACGCGGTGGCGTCTCCGACGTTCTGCAGGGCGGTCCAGGTGCCGGTGATGCTGGAGGCGGTCGCGTACATCTGCTGGTTGGGTCGCCAGCCGGTGGCGCCGGAGGTGAGCAGGAAGTAGACGCCGTTGCGCTTGAACAGTGCGGGGGCCTCGCGCAGCTGGCCGGGCCAGAGCAGCTGCACACGGGTCTCGACGGTGAGGTAGTCGGGGCTGAGGCGGTAGATGTGCAGGTCGCGGTTCTCGCGCGCGGCCGAGATCATGTAGCCGGTGCCGTCGTCGTCCGTGTAGACGGTGATGTCGCGGGACATGTGGCCCAGCGGGCGGAAGCTGCCCTGCCAGGTGTAGTCGCCGTCGACGGTGTCGGAGACGGCGACGGCGGCGCGGGCCTGGGTGTAGTCGGTGGCCAGCTCCTTGTGCATCCACATGACGAACTTGCCGGTGGACGCGTTGTACATGACCTTGGGGCGCTCGATGTTGGCCGAGGCCAGCTCAGGGTCACTGGCCTGGGTCAGGACATGGCGCCGGAACTCCCAGGTCTTCAGATCGGTCGAGCGGTACGCGGACACGTACCGGAATGAGTTGTCCTCGTTGCGGTTCTCCCCGAACCAGTAGTAGTACGAGCCGACCTTGATGACGCCACCACCGTGCGCGTGCACGACGGCACCTGTGGTGTCCGTGAACTGGGTGGCGTTGGGGATGGTGACGGTGGCCGCGTGCGCGGTGCCCATCAGAAGGGTTTGCGGGAGGAGACCTATCAGCACGGCGAGCAGGAAGAGCCAGACACGACGCATCGGGGGTTTCCATTCACGACAGGACAGCACGAGAACAACCAAAAACTGGCTGAAACCAACGTGCAGCATGAGAATGCTTGCGGTAGATGCGTGTCAAGAGTGTGAACGTGTTGAATCGCGCGGATGTCATCCAAGCGCCGTGAAGTCCTGAATTGTCCTGCCTGCGCTGGCGAGATGGCT
Organism: Streptomyces caniscabiei; assembly: GCF_014930365.1. Lineage (GTDB taxonomy): Bacteria > Actinomycetota > Actinomycetes > Streptomycetales > Streptomycetaceae > Streptomyces > Streptomyces caniscabiei. The sequence goes on from NZ_JABXWI010000015.1 coordinate 172,244, forward strand.
GACCTGGGGCTGTGCGGCAGGTCGAATGCCCAGTCGAATCCTCAGGGAGGACCGGTTCGCGGAATGTTTGAGCGAGTCGGTTTCTGTTCGAAATTTCGGCTCCCCAACGTCGCGTTTCGGCCTCGCCTCGGCGCCCTCTGCGGTGAGCGCGTGCCGACCGGCGGTCCGCGACGACCGCCGTCGGGTGTCCCGACGTACGCTGACCGACCTTCTCCTGACCGACCTTCTCCCGTGCCTGGGGGCTACGGTGTTGAGCAGGGGAGACGGGGAACCCACGCAGGACCGCGTGCGAGCACGAGCAGATGAGAGGGGTGTCGCGTGGTGCGTCTGAGGGGTGGGGTCGCCACCGTCGCTCTGGTGCTGGTCGCCGCGACCGGCTGTGAACTGGACAACGCGGGCGGTGCGGCCGGGCCGGTGGAGCGTCCCGGCGGTGGCGGTGCCGCGTACGCCGCGGCGGAGGCGCTGACCGTCAAGGGGCGGGCGCCCAAGAACGATTACGACCGCGGTGAGTTCGGCAGTCCCTGGGCCGACACCGACTCCAACAGCTGCGACACCCGCGACGACATACTCAAGCGCGACCTGGACGAGGTGAAGTTCCGGGCCGACGACTGCACGGTGGTCTCCGGTGTGCTCGACCCGGACCCGTACACCGGGGAGGACGTGCCGTACGTCCGGGGCCGTAGCAAGATCGACGTGGACCACGTCGTGGCCCTCTCCGACGCCTGGCAGAAGGGCGCCCAGCAGTGGGACGACAGCAAGCGCATCGCCCTGGCCAACGACCCGCTCAACCTGCTGGCGGTCGACTCCGGCACCAACCGCGGCAAGGGCGACGGTGACACGGCCACCTGGCTGCCGCCCAACAAGGCCTACCGCTGCACGTACGTGGCCGCCCAGGTCGCCGTGAAGACGAAGTACGGCCTGTGGGTCACCTCCGCCGAACAGGACGCCATGAAGCGCGTCCTGGGCACCTGCCCCGACCAGAAGCTGCCCACCGGCGGCAACCCGACGAAGGCGCCCTCCCGCTTCCACGCGGGCTGACGCCTCGTCGGTGCCGCCGCGCGGCGGCCGTGCGGGTCAGCTGAAGTCCTCGTCGAGGTCGATGACCTTGCCCTTGGGGGCCTCGGCCGGCACGGGCTTGTCGAAGTCGGTGAAGACGAGGTCGCCGGGCTCCTTCGCCGACTTGCTGACGACCCGCAGCAGGTACGGCTCGCCCTCGGTGGCGACGTACAGGGTGTAGCTGTCCTTGCCGTCCTTCTCCGCGAGGGTGATCGCGGGGGTGCCGTCGACCTCGGCGGTCTTGCCGCGTGTGGCGTCGGAGTCGACGTCCTCGAAGTCGGCGAGGACGGTGTCGAGGTCGCAGAAGCTCGCGATGTCCTTGGAGTCCGCGGACTTCGCGGACGTCTTGGTCCACTTGCCGGCGAGCATGTCGACGACCATGTCGGCCTCCTCCTTCGAGGAGTCCTTCGACTGGGCGCGCAGGAAGGCCTCGTCGTACTTCATGTAGAGGGTGTCGCCGGCCTTGATCAGCTCGGCCTGGCCCTCGCCCATGCTCATGGTGCCGGCGCAGTCGCCCTTCTTGTTCATCGCCATGTCCATCTGGACCGTCCCGCCGGCGGCCTCGTCCTGGATCTCGCCCTTCATCCGGAGCGATTCGGCGTCCGAGGTGGCCTTCACGGCCTTGTCGGCGATCTCACCGCCGGTCAGGCCCGGGAAGGGGCCGTCGGCCTTGTCCTCGCCGGGCAGGCAGCCGGTGAGCGAGAACGTGGCCGCGGCGGCGATGCAGAGAGCGGCGAGAGCGGTGCGACGCATGGGAGTTCCCCCCTGGGAATCGATGAGGTGCTGATCGGCGTGCGCCGGTACACAGCGCAGCCGACGTGTGGCCATCCGATTCGGGCGGCCCGTCGTTCGATGGGTCAATGACAGCAGACACTGTGAACCGAGTCAACACGGTTCATGGAATCTGGTGTGTTCACGGCGTGAAGGGGTAGATCTTGCGTGCGTCGGTATGCTCGACGTCACACCACCAGGTACGAGGGGAGCCGGGCGCGTGCAGGGGAACGGGACAGAGGTCACGGCCGCGGACATCGCGCGGCTCGCCGGGGTGGGTCGAGCCGCCGTCAGCAACTGGCGCCGTCGGCACGCCGACTTCCCCAAGCCGGTCGGCGGCACCGAGACCAGCCCGGCCTTCGCGCTCGGCGAGGTCGAGGCATGGCTGCGCGACCAGGGCAAACTCGCCGAGGTGCCCCTGAAGGAGCGCGTCTGGCAGCAGGTCGCCGGCCACCCGGAGGGCCCCGTCGCCGCCCTGGTCCACACGGGCTGCGCCCTGCTGCTCCTCCACCAACGGCCCCTGGCCTGGCTGGAGTTGAGCGCCGTCCCCGACGACGGCGAACTGGCCCGCAGGCTGTCCGGGGCGCTGGGGGAGGTCCTCGCCCCGCGCTTCGGCACGGCGAGCGAGCCTGCCGTGCCCGCGCCGCGGCCCGCCGAGCTCCGGCCGTCCGTCCCGCTGCTGCGCGGCGCCACCGAACTCGCGGCCGACCTCGGCGCACGGCAGACCTTCGAGTTCCTGCTCGCCCGGCACCTCGACGCCAACCCGCGCCAGTACACGCTCACTCCGGGTGAACTCGCCGAGCTGATGGCCGAACTCGCCGGGCCCGCCCGCTCGGTGCTCGACCCCGCCTGCGGCACCGGCGCCCTCCTGCGCGCCGCCGCCCGCCCCGACCAGGAGCTCTACGGCCAGGACAGCTCAGGCGAACTGGCCGCCCTCACCGCGCTCCGCCTCGCCCTGCGCACCGGTGGCACCGTCCGCACCGCCCCGGGCGACAGCCTCCGCGCGGACGCCTACGAACACCTCAGGGCCGAGGCCGTCCTGTGCCACCCGCCGTTCAACGAGCGGAACTGGGGCCACGACGAACTCGCCTACGACCCGCGCTGGGAGTACGGCTTCCCGGCCCGCACCGAGTCCGAACTCGCCTGGGTACAGCACGCGCTGGCCCGCCTGGAGGACGGCGGCACCGCCGTGCTGCTGATGCCGCCGGCCGCCGCGAGCCGCCGCTCGGGGCGCCGGATCCGCGCCGACCTGCTGCGCCGGGGAGCCCTGCGCGCCGTGATCGCCCTGCCGGTCGGCGCGGCACCCCCGTACAACATCCCGCTGCACCTGTGGGTGCTGCGCAGGCCCGGCAAGGCGGTCGTGCCGCCGCGGTTGCTGCTCGTCGACACCGGGCGGCTGGCGTCCGAGGGGCGCGGCGGGTTCGACTGGGCGGCGGTGCGCAGCGCCGTGCTCGACGCCTGGCGGCCCTTCGACCGCTCGGGCGAGACGGCCCAGCGGCCGGGGCTCAGCCGCGCGCTGCCGGTCATCGACCTGCTCGACGACGACGTGGACCTGGCCCCCGCCCGGCATCTGCCGCCCCCGGCCGCCGCCGGCGGCGCCGCGGAACTGACCGCCGTACGCGAACGCCTCGGCGAGACCCTCCGGCTGACCGCCGACCTCACACCCCCGCTCCCCGAGGAGGCCAAGCTCGCGCGCTGGCCGCTCACCACGGTCGGTGAACTCGCGCGCGGGGGAGCCCTGGTGCTGCGCACCGGCGGGAACGGCCCGCACGCGCGCGTGCTCACCGACCACGACGTCCTAGCCGGCACGGCACCCTCGGGCACACTGCCGGACACCGGCGGCGAGCCTCCCGTGCTCGTCGAACCCGGCGACGTCGTCGTCCCCGTCCTCGGTGGCGGCGGGATCGCACGGGTGGTCGACGAGGAGACCGCGGGCGCCGCCCTCGGCCGCAACCTGACCCTGCTGCGCCCCGACGCGACCGCCCTCGACCCCTGGTTCGTCGCCGGATTCCTGCGCTCCACCGCCAACAGCCGCCAGGCCAGCAGCTACGCCTCCACCGCGACCCGGCTCGACGTCCGCCGCCTCCAACTGCCCCGTCTGCCCCTGGAACAGCAGCGCCGCTACGGCGAACGGTTCCGCGCCCTGGCCGCCTTCGAGGACGCCCTGCGCCGGGCCGGCCGCCTCGGCGAACGCCTGGTGCGCGGCATGTACGACGGCCTCACGGACGGCACGGTCGCCCCGGACTGACCCGGCGGGCGGCGGCCCCGGCCCCGCCAACTCGCCCCGCGCTCCCCGCCCTCACGCCTACCGGACGGAACCGCTCCGCCCGGAGGCGGCGTGACCAGCACTGCGGTACTACAACGGTTGTCCACAACCCTGGACCTCATGTCGTGGTCGACCGATACCCTCGGGACGACATCGCACATCCGCTCTCACCAGGCCCTCAGGAGCAGCCATGCAAGGCCACGGCTACGCGCCGACACCGCCCCCCGGCCCCGATCAAGGGGGCCAGGTCACACTCCGTGTGATCTTCGTGGTGGTCGCGGTCATGAGCTGCGGTCTGCTCGCCTGGGCCTGCCTGCTGCGGCTCGCCTCGGTGACCCGCAGGCCCCGCGACTGGTGGCTGTTCGCCCTGGCGATCATCCACATCATCGTGACGCTCTACATCATCGGCACCGACCCGGGCAAGGACGAGTTCACCACCTGGCGCGGTGACGTCGGCATGGGGCTGCTCCTCGGCGGACTCGTGGCGATCGTCGCGTACTACCTGTACGCGGACATACGCCACTTCAGCCGCGCCCGGACGGCTCCGCCGTCGCCGTACGCCCAGACCACGCTGTACTCGGGGCAGACCGGGTACGGCACCCAGCCGTCCGGCTACACCCCCCAGCAGTCCGGGTACAGCTACCCGCCGGTCCAGGTCCCCCAGCCCTACACCCCCAGCGCCCCCACTCCGCCGGTCCCGCAGCCGCCCGTGCAGCAGCAGCCCCCGCCGCAGCACCAGCAGACCCCGGACCCCCAGCGCCCCGGCCCGGCCCGCATCGACCAGGTGCGCGCCGAGCTGGACGAGCTGAGTGACTATCTCCGCAACCACGAGGGAGACAGGTGACCCAGGGGCCTGGGGCCGGACGCCTGATCACCGGCCGCTACGAACTGTCCACGCTCATCGGGCAGGGCGGCATGGGCCAGGTGTGGACGGCCTACGACCAGCGCCTCGACCGGCGCGTGGCGGTCAAGCTGCTGCGCCCGGACAAGGTCGCGGGCCAGGAGGCCGACGAACTGCGCCGCCGCTTCGTGCGCGAGTGCCGCGTCACGGCCCAGGTCGACCACCCCGGCCTGGTGACCGTGCACGACGCGGGCAGCGAGGGCGAGGAGCTGTTCCTCGTCATGCAGTACGTCGACGGGGCCGACCTCGCCGACCACCTCGCCGAGCACGACCCGTACCCCTGGCAGTGGACCGTCTCGGTCGCCGCCCAGCTGTGCGCCGTGCTCTCCGCCGTGCACGCGGTGCCGATCATCCACCGCGACCTCAAGCCGCGGAACGTCATGGTCAAGCAGGACGGCACGGTCACCGTCCTCGACCTCGGTGTCGCCTCCGTCATGGACACCGACACCACTCGCCTCACCCACACCGGCTCACCCATCGGCAGCCCCGCCTACATGGCCCCCGAACAGGCCATGGGCGGCGCGGTCGGCCCGTACACCGACCTGTACGCCCTCGGTGTGCTGATGCACGAACTGCTCAGCGGGAACGTCCCGTTCACCGGTTCCACGGCCCTCGGCGTCCTCCACCGCCACCTCTACGAACCGCCGGTCCCGGTCCGCCGACTGCGCCCCGAGGTCCCCGAGAACCTGGAGGCCCTGGTCCTGCGGCTGCTCTCCAAGGACCCGCAGCACCGCCCCTCCTCCGCGCAGGAGACCTACGAACAGCTCCTCCCGCTGCTCCCCGCGCGCGGGATGCCCACCGGCTCCCCGCTCGACCCCACGCGCCCCTTCCTGCGCCCGCACGCCCCTTGGCCGGACCGCGCCCGCATCCCCGCGCCGCAGCCGTCCGCCGCCCCCGACCCCGCGCCCGCCGTCGACAAGCCCGACGTGGCCGGCGCCGTCGACGAGGTCAAGCGGCTCCTCGGCGAGGGCCGCATCACCCAGGCCGTCGACATCCTCGGCGCGATCCTCCCGGCCGCCGCCGCCCAGCACGGCGAGCACTCACCCGTCGTCCGCACCCTGCGCAAGCAGTACGCGGCCACCCTCATGGACGACGGCCAGTACCGCCGCGCCCTGCCCGAGCTGCGCCGCCTCGCCGACGAGCGCGCCGCCGAGGCGGGCCAGGCCGACACCCAGGCCCTGCGCTACCGCTACGACTCCGCCCAGTGCCTCGAACAGCTCGGCGAACCGGCCGCGGCCCTCGCCGAGTACCGCTCCCTGCTGCCGTACTACGAGAACCAGTACGTCGGCGGCGACCCCGAACTCTCCCTCGACGTCCGCCGCCGCATAGGCCACCTGCTCCTCGCCCTCGGCGACCGCGGCGCCGCCCACGAGACCCTGGGCCGTCTGCTGCTCGACGTGGAACGGCTGCGGGGACCGGGCCATCCCCTCGCGGGCGAGATCCGGCGCACGCTCCAGTGGCTGGGCCAGGTACGGGGCTGAGCCGGACGTGGCACGAGGTGGTGCCGGAAGTCGGCGTGAATCGTTGGTCGAATGGCTGGCCGAGAGCAGGGCCACTGCCTACCATCGATCACCGCAAGACTTTGTGCGCCCGCCCGTCGCCCGACCACCACCCCTCACTGAGGCGCTACGCGCCGCACCTGTCTTCACAATCTCCTCGGGAGGCTCACTTGCACCGCCGCCGTCGCACCGCGCTCCTCCTCTCCGCCGCGCTCACCGCCGCGGCCCCGCTCCTCACCGCCTGCGGGGGCGACGCCCATCCCGGCGCGGCGGCCGTCGTCGGCGACGACCGGATCACCGTCGCGCAGCTGGAGAACCGGGTGAACGAGGTGCGTGCCGCCCAGCGCGCCGCCAGCACGGACGAGCGCCAGTACGAGCAGGCCGTCGCCCAGAGCAGCGCCCTCACCCGCAACACCCTGAACGGCATGGTCCTGGAGAAGGTCCTGGACCAGGCCCTCGAGGACGCGGGCGTGAGCGTCACGCGCAAGGAGGTCCAGCAGTACCGCTCCGGCCTGGAGGCGGACGCCGGTGGCGCCGAGGCCCTGGAAACGGCCTATCTCCAGCGCTACAGCGTCGCCCCCGAGCAGCTGGAGGAGAGCCTCCGCAGCGATGTCGAGGTCCAGAAACTCGCCACCGCCCTCGGCGCCGACCTGAACAGCCAGGAAGGCGGCGCGATCTTCTGGAAGGCCCTCTCGGAGGCCTCCAGGAAACTGGACGTCGACCTCAACCCCCGCTACGGCAGCTGGGGCGTCGACAAGGCCTCCGGCCGAGTGGGCCTGCTGGAGGCCAAGACGCCGTGGCTGAAGGAGGTCACGGGGACGGGGGCGCAGCAGCCGGCGTGACGGGCGGACCGCCCGGCCTCTCCGCGGCCTGTGGACAACTTCGGGGGTCGTCGGTGACGTGGGTTACGTTCGTGGGGTGAACGCACACCGCCCCGGCGGCGACCCCGCCCCCACGGCCCCCGAGACGTCGTCCTCCGACCCCGGCCGGGTCGTCCTGCTCACCACCAGCCACCGCGTGGCGCCCGGTCTGCTGTCTTGGCCCGCATGGCAGGCACTGCGCGGGGCGGACCGTGTCGTGTGCGCGGACGAGGCGCACCCCCAGCTCCCGTATCTGCGCGAGGCGGGCGTCACGGTCGAGCGGGCGACCCCGACGGCCGAGGAGCTGGTCGACGCCTGCGCCGGCGACCGCACGGTGGTCGTGGTGGCCACGGCCGAGGGCGAGCCGGGCCTCACCGACGGCCTCGCCCGCCTCGCCGGCTCGGGCCGCGTCCGGATGCCGTCCCTGGAGCTGCTCCCGGCGTCGTACGACCTCCCGGGTGCCCGCCTCCTCGACCTCGTGCAGGTCATGGACCGCATCCGCGCCGAATGCCCCTGGTCCTCCCAGCAGACCCACAAGGGGCTCGCCAAGTACGGCATCGAGGAGGCGTACGAACTCGTCGAGGCCATCGAGGAGGGCGACCGCGACGAACTTCGCGAGGAACTGGGCGACGTCCTCCTCCAGGTCGTCTTCCACGCCCGCATCGCCGAGGACGACCCCGACAGTCCCTTCTCCATCGACGACGTCGCCGCCGGCATCATCACCAAGCTCATCCACCGCCACCCCCATGTCTTCGGCGACGCCACGGCGACCACCCCGGAGGAGGTCAAGGCGCACTGGCTGCGGACGAAGGCCGTGGAGAAACGCCGGGAGTCAGTGACCGACGGAGTCCCCCTGGGCCAGCCCGGCCTCGCCCTGGCGGCCAAACTCTCCTCCCGCGTCCGCACGGCCGGCCTGCCCGTCCCGATACCCCAGGGCCACGGCATCGGCTACGAACTCCTCACCCTCGCGGCCCGAGCCGAAGCGGAGGGCACGGACCCGGAGGCGGCCCTGAGAGCGGCGGCCCGCACCTACCGCGACGCGATCCGCTCCGCGGAGGGCCTGGACGAGCGCTGACATGACCCGGCGCCACGGGACTCCCGACCTGGTGTGGGACGAGGTGAAGGAGAGCTTCGACCCCGAACTGATGGGCGCCCTACCGGACCTGCACGTCCCGGACACCTCGACGGACCACTGGCAGGCGCTTCTCGACCTCGTCGAGGAGAGGGGCTGGAAGCACGAGTACATCGAAGGGACGACACCCCTGGCCGTCCCGAGCGCCGCACACGTACTCGCACGACCACATGACGCCGAGTGCCCGCAGCTGAGGGTCTGGCCGACGGAAAACATGCTGGCGATCTTCCGGTTCCTCTCCGACGAGGAGATCGACTTCGACATCGACCTGCGGGAGGTCCAGGGCCAGGACCGACTCGACGCGTTCTGCGGCTTCCTGCACACTCTCGGCCATCGCCTCGCCAGGCCGGTCCTGATGTGCCCGGAAGGTGCGGACGACCACCCGGTCCTCGGCTACGATCCCGCGCTCGACCGCGTGCGCGTGCTGGGTGACTGAGTAACCGTCGTGGACCCCGGGCACCCCGGTGCGCAGAAGGCCCTGGCCGAGACGGCGGTCGACGGGGGGCCCGCTACCGTCGACGGGTGACCGACCACCCCTCGTCCCTCAGCAGCCCCGCGCCCTCCCTCTTCACCTGGGAGTTCGCCACCGATCCGTACCCGGCGTACGCCTGGCTCCGGGAGCACGCCCCGGTGCACCGGACCCGGCTGCCCAGTGGTGTGGAGGCCTGGCTGGTCACCCGCTACGCCGACGCCAAGCAGGCCCTCGCCGACGCGCGCCTGTCGAAGAACCCCGCGCATCATGACGAGCCCGCCCACGCCAAGGGGAAGACCGGTATCCCCGGTGAGCGCAAGGCCGAGCTGATGACCCATCTGCTCAACATCGATCCGCCGGACCACACACGGCTGCGCCGGCTGGTGTCGAAGGCCTTCACGCCCCGCAGGGTCGCCGAGTTCACCCCCCGGGTCCAGGAGTTGACCGATCAGCTCATCGACCGCTTCGCGGAGACCGGCGAAGCCGATCTCATCCACGACTTCGCCTTCCCCCTGCCCATCTACGCGATCTGCGACCTCCTCGGCGTCCCCCGCGAGGACCAGGACGACTTCCGGGACTGGGCGGGCATGATGATCCGTCACGGCGGCGGCCCGAGGGGCGGCGTCGCGCGCTCGGTGAAGAAGATGCGCGGCTACCTCGCCGACCTCATCCACCGCAAGCGCGAAGGCCTCACCGAGCACCCCGCCCCCGGCGAGGACCTCATCTCCGGCCTCATCCGCGCCTCCGACCACGGCGAGCACCTCACCGAGAACGAGGCCGCGGCCATGGCCTTCATCCTGCTCTTCGCCGGCTTCGAGACCACCGTCAACCTCATCGGGAACGGCACGTACGCCCTGCTCACCCATCCCGACCAGCGCACCCGCCTCCAGACTTCCCTCGCCGCCGGGGAGACCACACTGCTGGAGACCGGCGTCGAGGAACTCCTGCGCTACGACGGCCCCGTCGAGCTGGCCACCTGGCGCTTCGCGACCCGCCCCCTCACCATCGGCGGACAGGACATCGCCCAGGGCGACCCCGTCCTCGTCGTCCTCGCCGCCGCCGACCGCGACCCGGCCCGCTTCGAGGCCCCCGACACCCTCGACCTCTCCCGCCGCGACAACCAGCACCTCGGCTACGGCCACGGCATCCACTACTGCCTCGGCGCCCCCCTCGCCCGTCTCGAGGGCCAGACCGCGCTGGCCACCCTCCTCACCCGCCTCCCCGACCTCCGACTCGCGGTGGATCCAGCCGATCTGAGGTGGCGAGGAGGGCTCATCATGCGCGGATTGCGCACGCTTCCGGTGCAATTCACCCCGCAGGGGCGGTCCGAGGGCATTTCGTGACCCGGTTCATGAGCGGTACGTAGTAGTACCCAGGCAGCCCGTAGCACTACCCCATTCCGCGACGGAAAGTGACACTCCCTCAAGTCCGTGATCTTCACGTGATCTGTGCTGCATTAACTTGTGACAACTGATCGACTCCCGCTACGTTCACACGTCAGTGCGAAGGGGTCACCCCACACCCTTCGCGCCGGCCACTGCTGTCGCGTGAAAGGCAACCGCATGCTCTCCGGGAACGGTCGACACCGTCGCCCCCGTCAGGCTCCCGCTCTCCTCGTCGCCGCCGGAGTGACCGGCTCGGCCATCGCGATCCCCCTGCTCGGCGCCACCGGCGCGAGCGCGGCCAGCGGAACCACCTGGGACCAGGTGGCGGAGTGCGAGAGCGGTGGCTTCTGGAGCGCGGACACCGGGAACGGACGCTACGGCGGCCTCCAGCTCACCCAGGCGAACTGGGAGAAGTACGGCGGCCTCGAGTACGCCACGAGCGCCGACCAGGCCAGCCGCTCGCAGCAGATAGCCGTCGCCGAGAAGGTCCTCGCAGACCAGGGCGTCGGCGTCTGGGCCACCTGCGGCCTGCTCCACAACCTCGGCGGCGACTCCGGTTCCGCCGACGTGGACACGGGCGTCGCGGACGACTCGACGAAGGCGGGCGGTTCCTCCAGTGAGTCCGGTTCTTCTGATTCATCCGATAGGTCCGGTTCTTCGGACTCCTCTGATTCCTCCGACTCTTCGGGTTCGTCCGATTCCTCCGGATCCACCTCCGCCGAGGGGGTCGACGGGGCCGACTCGGCCAAGTCCGCCGACTCGACCCCCGATGCCGTCGAGGGGTCCGCCAAGGCCAAGGCCAAGGCCGACGCCGACTCGGACGACTCCACGGACTCCAAGGGTGCGAATGTGGACAAGTCGTCACAGAGTGACGACTCTTCGGGTGGCGAGAGCGAAGCCGGCACCGGTCGCCACCGTGGCGCCGGTGCCGACGAGGGCACCGCCGGCGCGAAGGCCGGCACGGACGCGGCCGACGGCTCCCGCACCGCCGATCCCACCCCCTCGGGCCGTCACGCCTCCCGCGGTGGCGACGCGGCCCGGGAGGCCGTGGACGGCGCCTACACCGTCCGCGCGGGCGACAGCCTGACGCGGATCGCGAACTCGCTCGACCTGAACGGCGGGTGGCGCGGGCTGTACGCCGAGAACGAGAGCACCGTGGGGGCCGACCCGGACCTCATCCTTCCCGGTCAGACCCTGGAAGTCGGTGCCGAAACGGGCGAAAAGTAGCGACAGTTCGGGTCACCGTTCGCCCCTGAATGCCCGTTTTGATCTAGGTGGGAGATGAATCACAGACCCCCTGATCGTCTTTGAAATCCGGGCAATCACGTGTTTACGGTCGTGACCGCTCGCCACAGCGGGCCCCTGCGGTCGGTACGCCGAATCCTGCCAACGGCCGCAAGGAACAGTCGTCGCGTCAAGCGCCGTAGGCAGGAGCGGGGGACCCAAGGTAAGTGCCGGGTCCGGTGGTTGCGGCCCTTCGAGGGCGTACGTCCGGAACCGGCTCGGGGTGAAGCCGCGCCACGTGAGCCGAGAGGCGAGCGGGCGCGGCCGGGCAACTCAACCGGCCCGAACCCGACAGCTCACCTCGCAGGCGTCGGTGAGGGGATCTCTCCATGCTGTTTTCCAGCAAGGGCAAGCACCGCCGTCCGTCCAAGGCCGCTCGCGCCATCGCCGTCGCCGGTGTCACCGGCGCCGCCGCCGTCGCCGCCCCGCTGATGGCCGCCGGCAGCGCCTCCGCCGCCACCGCCTCCGAGTGGGACGCCGTCGCCCAGTGCGAGTCCGGCGGCAACTGGTCCATCAACACCGGCAACGGCTACTACGGCGGTCTGCAGTTCTCGGCCTCCACCTGGGCCGCCTACGGCGGTACGCAGTACGCCTCCACCGCCAACCAGGCGAGCAAGGCCCAGCAGATCGCGGTCGCCGAGAAGGTCCTCGCGGGCCAGGGCAAGGGTGCCTGGCCGGTCTGCGGCAAGGGCCTGTCCGGCGCTTCGTACGACGGCGCCGCCGCCTCCTCCTCGAACTCCGGCTCCTCGCAGCAGGGCACCCAGGAGAGCACCAAGAAGAGCACCGAGGACACCCGCGCCTCCCGCTCCTCCGAGCGTGCCACCGTCGAGACCCCGACCGGCAAGAAGGTCAAGAAGGGCGACGGCGAGTACAAGGTCGTCACCGGCGACACCCTCAGCGCCATCGCCGCGAAGAAGAACGTCAAGGGTGGCTGGGAGAAGCTCTTCGAGCTGAACAAGGACATCATCGACGACGCCGACTTCATCTACCCGGGCCAGCAGCTCCACCTGAGCTGACCCGCGGCGAAGGCGACGGCCGCCACACGTCTGCCGTCCCCACGGCCGCCCCCACGGCCGGGCAGGCGGGGCGGGTTCGGCTGGGCCGAGAGATCGGGCCGCTTCCCAGCTGAACCACAGCCCGCTCACATCCGTGTCCTCCATAGTGAAGACCTCGTGAGGGCCGTCCCCCCGTCCCCCACGGGCTCCCCGCCCCGGTGCGCATTCCCCCGTACGCACCGGGGCGGGGTTTTTCATGCCCGCTCCTTCTTTCTGTTCACTTTCTGGCCCACCCCCCTTTGTTCCGGCCTGGAACAATGGGTACGGTCTGTGTGTCCACGGGACGGTCGGTCGGCTGCCGACGAGCCCGAGGCGGTTAGGCTCTAGTCGCAAGGCCCGCGGGCCCCGCACTTCCGCGTCACATCCCATGAAGGAGATGCTCGTGCCGTCCATCGACGTCGTCGTAGCCCGGGAAATCCTCGACTCACGAGGCAACCCCACCGTCGAGGTCGAGGTCGGCCTCGACGACGGCAGCACGGGTCGTGCCGCCGTTCCCTCCGGCGCCTCCACCGGTGCCTTCGAAGCCATCGAGCTCCGTGACGGGGACCCCAACCGCTACCTCGGCAAGGGCGTCGAGAAGGCCGTCCTCGCCGTGATCGAGCAGATCGGCCCGGAGCTCGTCGGCTACGACGCCACCGAGCAGCGCCTGATCGACCAGGCGATGTTCGACCTGGACGCCACCGACAACAAGGGCTCCCTCGGCGCCAACGCCATCCTCGGCGTCTCCCTCGCCGTCGCCCACGCCGCCTCCGAGGCCAGCGACCTGCCGCTCTTCCGCTACCTCGGCGGCCCGAACGCGCACCTGCTGCCCGTCCCGATGATGAACATCCTGAACGGCGGCTCGCACGCCGACTCCAACGTGGACATCCAGGAGTTCATGATCGCCCCCATCGGCGCGGAGTCCTTCTCCGAGGCCCTGCGCTGGGGCGCCGAGGTCTACCACACCCTCAAGAAGGTGCTGAAGACCAAGGGCCTGTCCACCGGCCTCGGCGACGAGGGCGGCTTCGCCCCGAACCTGGAGTCCAACCGCGCCGCCCTGGACCTCATCCTGGAGGCCATCAAGGAGGCGGGCTACACCCCCGGCGAGCAGATCGCCCTCGCCCTCGACGTCGCCGCCTCAGAGTTCTACAAGGACGGCGTCTACACCTTCGAGGGCAAGGAGCGCTCCGCCGCCGAGATGACGGAGTACTACGCCGACCTCGTCGCGTCGTACCCGCTCGTCTCCATCGAGGACCCGCTGTTCGAGGACGACTGGGCCGGCTGGAACACCATCACCGCGCAGCTGGGCGACAAGGTCCAGATCGTCGGCGACGACCTCTTCGTCACCAACCCCGAGCGTCTCGCCCGCGGCATCGAGGAGGGCTCGGCCAACGCCCTGCTCGTCAAGGTCAACCAGATCGGTTCGCTGACCGAGACCCTGGACGCCGTCGAGCTGGCCCAGCGCAACGGCTTCAAGTGCATGATGTCCCACCGCTCCGGCGAGACCGAGGACGTCACCATCGCCGACCTCGCCGTCGCCGTGAACTGCGGTCAGATCAAGACCGGCGCCCCGGCCCGCTCGGACCGCGTCGCCAAGTACAACCAGCTGCTGCGCATCGAGGAGATCCTCGACGACGCCGCGGTCTACGCCGGCCGCAGCGCCTTCCCGCGCTTCAAGGGCTGACCCGTACAGGGTCAAGGCCTAGCCAGTCGTACGTACGTCCCCGTACCGGTCCCGTACCGTGTGCGGGGACGTACGTGCGTCGCGCACAGGAGAAGACAGAAGGGGAAGCGGGACATGGCCGTGAAGGACCGGGACCGGGACCGTTTCTCCACCGCGACGCGGCTGAAGGTGCTCGGTGAGCAGACGGCCGCCCGGGTCTACCGCTCCCAGACCAAGCGCCAGGCCCGCCGCTCCCGGCTGACCGGCCGGGCCGCGCTGCTCGCCCTCGTCCTCTGCTCGCTGATCGTGGCGCTCGCCTATCCCATAAGGCAGTACGTCTCCCAGCGCGCCGAGATCGCCGACACACAGCGGCAGCGCGAGGAGGCGCGCGAGCGGGTCGAGGAGTTGCGCGACCTCAAGGCGCGCTGGCAGGACGACGCGTATGCCGAGCAGCGCATCCGGGAGCGGCTGCACTATGTGATGCCGGGCGAGACCGGTTACACGATGATCGACCCGGACGCGGCGAAGCAGTCCCGTACGACCCAGGGGGCGGCCGACCGTCCCTGGTACACCAATGTCTGGGACGGGGTCGACAAGGCCGACGCCGCCGACAGCTGAACGGCCACCTTCGTGACCGTCAACCGATGAGCCACACCGAGGACTTGAGTAGCAGGTTATGCAGACCCCTCCGCCGCCCACCCCGCGCACCGAGCCGACCGACGCCGACGTCGAGGCCTTCCAGCAGCAGCTCGGACGTCCGCCGCGCGGCCTGCGCGCCATCGCGCACCGCTGCCCCTGCGGACAGCCGGACGTCGTCGAGACGGCGCCGCGCCTGCCGGACGGGACGCCCTTCCCCACGACGTACTACCTGACGTGCCCGCGCGCGGCCTCCGCGATCGGCACGCTGGAGGCGAACGGCGTGATGAAGGAGATGACGGAGCGGCTGGCGACGGACCCCGAGCTGGCCGCCGCCTACCGGGCGGCGCACGAGGACTACATCGCCCGCCGCGACGAGATCGAGGTCCTGGAGGGCTTCCCCAGCGCGGGCGGCATGCCGGACCGCGTGAAGTGCCTGCACGTCCTCGTCGGCCACTCGCTGGCCGCCGGTCCCGGCGTCAACCCGCTGGGCGACGAGGCGATCGCGATGCTCCCCGAGTGGTGGGCCAAGGGCCCGTGCGTCACGCTCCCCGAGGGGGACGCCCAGTGACCCGGGTCGCCGCCGTCGACTGCGGTACGAACTCCATCCGGCTCCTCGTCGCCGACGCCGACCCGGCCACCGGTGAACTCGTCGAGCTGGACCGGCGGATGATCATCGTGCGGCTGGGCCAGGGCGTCGACCGCACGGGCCGGCTGGCCCCCGAGGCGCTGGAGCGGACCTTCGCGGCCTGCCGCGAGTACGCGGCCGTCATCAAGGAACTGGGCGCCGAGCGCATCCGTTTCGTCGCCACCTCCGCCTCCCGGGACGCCGAGAACCGGGACGAGTTCGTGCGCGGGGTGTTCGACATCCTCGGCGTCGAGCCCGAGGTGATCTCCGGCGACCGGGAGGCCGAGTTCTCCTTCACCGGCGCGACCAGGGAACTGAGCGGGCGCACCGACCTCACCCGGCCGTACCTGGTCGTGGACATCGGCGGCGGCTCCACCGAGTTCGTCGTCGGTGACGACCAGGTGCGCGGCGCCCGCTCGGTGGACATCGGCTGCGTACGGCTGACCGAGCGGCACCTCGTCCGCGACGGGGCG
Source organism: Streptomyces caniscabiei (assembly GCF_014930365.1). GTDB lineage: Bacteria > Actinomycetota > Actinomycetes > Streptomycetales > Streptomycetaceae > Streptomyces > Streptomyces caniscabiei. The sequence continues at coordinate 188,304 of NZ_JABXWI010000015.1, forward strand.
GTCGTCGACCCGCCCGCGCCGGAGCAGATCGCGGCGATCCGCGCGGACATCGAGGCGGCCCTCGACCTCGCCGAGCGCGATGTGCCGCTGCGCGAGGCGCACACCCTGGTCGGGCTGGCCGGTTCGGTCACGACGCTGTCCGCGATCGCCCAGGAGCTGCCCGCGTACGACTCGGCGGCCATCCACCACTCCCGGATCCCGTACGACCGGGTCCGGGAGATCACCGAGTGGCTGCTGCGCTCCACGCACGCGGAACGGGAGGCCGTCCCGTCGATGCATCCCGGCCGGGTGGACGTGATCGCGGCGGGCGCCCTCGTCCTCCTGTCGATCATGGAACGGATCGACGCGACGGAGGTCGTGGTGAGCGAACACGACATCCTGGACGGCATCGCCTGGTCCGTGGCGTAGCTCGTGGGTGGCCGCCGGGGTCCTCCCGGCGGTCGGCGGGCGTCTGTGAGGGAGTGTTTACTACTCGCCGGTAGCCTCGCTTGAGCTGTTCGGATAACGTATGAGCGCGTCCGAGGGGTGCTTCCGCGCCCCTCGTCGACCCGGCGCCCGGAAACTTCGTGAACTTCTTCACAAGAGAATCGCCCCTGTTGAGCGATGTTTTGAGGCTCCGCAGAGCGTTCCGGGGTTCCCAGGGGTCAACAGGGCGTCCCCGGCGGGGTTCCGCGGGGGTCTCGTCCGTGTGAAACCGAAGGGTGGTCCAGGGCCCTCAACAGACCGGAACGGCAGTTCACGCGGCCTTGACAACGGTCAAACCTCCCGGCCGGTCCCCTGGTGGGCCGTGCCCCCGGCCAAGGGGGTCGCGCAGTGTAGCAGAGGGGGTGGGGAAGCTTGTGAAGGGGCGCACGAGCGACCCCCGTATGGCGGGTACATACTCGATGGCATGAGCACCACGGAGCGTCCCAGGATCCTCGTAGTAGGCGGTGGGTACGTAGGCCTGTACGCAGCTCGGCGCATCCTCAAGAAGATGCGCTACGGCGAGGCGACCGTCACGGTCGTCGACCCCCGGTCGTACATGACCTACCAGCCCTTCCTCCCCGAAGCCGCCGCCGGCAGCATCTCCCCCCGGCACGTCGTCGTCCCGCTGCGACGCGTGCTGCCGAAGGCGGAGGTCCTCACCGGTCGGGTCACCACCATCGACCAGGACCGCAAGGTCGCCACGATCGCCCCGCTGGTCGGCGAGGCGTACGAGCTGCCCTTCGACTACCTGGTGATCGCGCTCGGCGCGGTCTCCCGCACCTTCCCGATCCCCGGCCTCGCCGAACAGGGCATCGGCATGAAGGGCATCGAGGAGGCCATCGGCCTGCGCAACCACGTCCTCGAACAGCTCGACAAGGCCGACTCCACGACCGACGAGGACGTCCGCCGCAAGGCGTTGACCTTCGTCTTCGTGGGCGGTGGCTTCGCCGGCGCGGAGACCATCGGCGAGGTCGAGGACATGGCCCGCGACGCCGCGAAGTACTACAAGAACGTGTCCCGTGAGGACATGCGCTTCGTGCTCGTCGACGCCGCCGACAAGATCCTCCCCGAGGTCGGCCCGAAGCTCGGCCTCTACGGCAAGGAGCACCTGGAGGGCCGTGGGGTCGAGGTCTACCTCAACACCTCCATGGACTCCTGCGTCGACGGCCACGTCGTGCTGAAGAACGGCCTGGAGGTCGACTCCAACACGATCGTCTGGACCGCCGGCGTCAAGCCGAACCCGGTCCTCTCGCGCTACGGCCTCCCGCTCGGCCCGCGTGGCCACGTGGACGCGTCGCCGACCCTCCAGGTCACCGGCACCGACTACATCTGGGCCGCCGGCGACAACGCCCAGGTCCCGGACGTCGCCGCCCGCAAGGCCGGCATCGAGAACGCCTGGTGCCCGCCGAACGCGCAGCACGCGCTGCGTCAGGCCAAGGTCCTCGGCGACAACGTGGTCTCCGGCATGCGGGGCTTCCCGCAGAAGGAGTACGCGCACTCCAACAAGGGCGCGGTGGCGGGTCTCGGCCTCCACAAGGGCGTCGCGATGATCGTCATGGGCAAGATGAAGATCAAGCTGCGCGGTCGCCTCGCGTGGTACATGCACCGTGGCTACCACGGTCTCGCGATGCCGACCTGGAACCGCAAGATCCGGGTCTTCGCGGACTGGACGCTCGCGATGTTCCTCAAGCGCGAGGTCGTCTCCCTCGGCGCCATCGAGACTCCCCGCGAGGAGTTCTACGAGGCGGCGAAGCCGGCGCCGGTCGCTGCCGCTCCGGCCAAGACCGAGGAGAAGGCCAAGGCCTCCTGACCTCCTGAGCCATCCGAAGGGCCTCCCGCCATCCGTGGTGCGGGGGGCCCTTCGGCGTGCGCGGGAGAACTCGGGGGTGCGGGTTCGTCGGCGGGTGCGGGCGCGTGGGGGCTGGTCGCGCAGTTCCCCGCGCCCCTGAAAAGCAGGGGCTGCGCCCCGTGCTTTTCAGGCCCGTCGCCGGTCGCCCTTCAGGGCCACGGGGGCCTGGTCTTTCAGGGGCGCGGGGAACTGCGCGAGAAGCCCCCACGCACCCGCACCCGAAGAACACACCTCCCCACGGGAATACGGCACAGCCCCGCAGGTGATTACCGTGGCGTTGGACATTCCGGGATCTGTTGTCACGGAGGTGTGCGCCATGCAGGACGCCGCGTCGCGGCTGAAGACCCTGTTCGAGCAACTGTCGGGGGCCCCGCTCCCGGTCCGGCTGCGGGCCTGGGACGGGTCGACGGCCGGACCGCCGGAGGCACCCGCCCTGGTGGTACGCAACCGCAGGGCCCTGCGCCGACTGCTGTGGAAGCCGGGCGAACTGGGCCTCGCCCGCGCCTGGGTCGCCGGTGACCTCGGCGTCGAGGGCGACCTGTACGCCGTACTGGACCTGGTGGCCGACCAGGTGTGGGAGCGGGACGAGGACGCCCGAAGCCTCGCCGACACCCTGCGCGACCCCCGGGCCCGGGCGGCCGTCAAGGGCCTGCTGAAGCTGGCCGGCCCCGCCGTCCTCGTCCCGCCCGAACCGCCGCGCGAGGAGGTCCGCACCCGCCACCGGCACACCAGACGCACCGACAGACGGGCCGTCAGCCACCACTACGACGTCGGCAACGACTTCTACGAGGCCGTCCTCGGCCCGTCGATGGTGTACTCCTGCGCCTATTGGTCCGCCGCCGACGGCAGCACCACCCTCGAAGCCGCCCAGCACGACAAGCTCGACCTCATCTGCCGCAAACTCGGCCTGACCCCGGGGCAGCGGCTCCTCGACGTCGGCTGCGGCTGGGGCTCCATGGCCGTGCACGCGGCCCGCGAGTACGGCGTCCACGTCGTCGGCGTCACCCTCTCCCAGGAACAGGCCGTCCACGCCCGCAAACGCGTCGCGGAGGAGGGCCTCACCGACCGCGTCGAGATCCGCGTCCAGGACTACCGCGACGTCACCGACGGGCCCTACGACGCGATCTCCTCCGTCGGCATGGCCGAACACGTCGGAGCGGACCGGTACCTGGCGTACGCCGAGGACCTGTACCGGCTGCTCGCCCCCGGCGGCCGGCTGCTCAACCACCAGATCTCCCGGCGCCCACAGCGCGACGAGAGCACGTACTCCCTCGACGGCTTCATCGACGCGTACGTCTTCCCGGACGGCGAACTCGCCCCGATCGGCACCACCGTCACCCAGCTCGAACGCGCCGGGTTCGAGGTCCGCGACGTGGAGTCCCTGCGCGAGCACTACGCCCTCACCCTGCGCGCCTGGGTCACCAACCTCGAAGCCCGCTGGGCGCACGCGGTCGCCCTGGTCGGCCCCGGCCGCGCCCGCGTCTGGCGCCTCTACATGGCCGCCTCCGCCCTCGGCTTCGAACGCAACCGCCTCGGCGTCAACCAGGTACTGGCCGTACGGCCCCCGGAAGGGGGTGCGTCGGGCCTCCCGCTGAGGGCCCGGACCTGGGGCGCCTGAACGCACGGACGGGGGCGCGTACGGCCATGTACGTGCCCCCGTCCGTATGTCTGCCTCGGCTACTCCGACTTGATCGCCGCGAGCATGTTCAGCTTCGCCGCGCGGCGGGCCGGCCACAGCGCGGCCAGGATGCCGACGGTGGCGGCGAGCAGGAGGAAGACGGCCATCCGGGCCCAGGGGACGACCAGTTCGTACGTCGGCATCCGGCTGGCGACGAGCTCACCGGCGGCCCAGCCGAAGAAGACGCCCAGGCCGATGCCGAGGACACCGCCGAAGAGGGAGATGACCAGGGACTCCAGACGGACCATCCGCTTGATGCCCTGCCGGTCAAGACCGATCGCGCGGAGCATGCCGATCTCCTGCGAACGCTCGAACACCGACATGGCCAGGGTGTTGATGACGCCGAGGACGGCGACGATCACGGCCATGGCCAGCAGGCCGTAGAGCATGTTCAGCATCAGCGTGAACATCTTCGCGATGTCGTCGGAGAGGTCCTGTCCGCTCTGGACCTTGATCGCCGGGTTCTCGCCGAGGGCCTTCTCCAGCCGGTCCTTGGTGGCGTCCGAGGCGCCGGACGAGGTCTTCACCATGATCATCATGTCGGCCGGGTCGACGTCGGCGGGCAGCCGCGCGTCGAGCGTCCTGTTGTCCAGGAGGATGCCCCGGATCAGCTCGTTGCTCTCGTAGACCCCGGCGACCGTCAGCTTCTGCTTTTGGCCCCCCTCGAACCCGGCGGTGAGCTCCGAACCGGCCTTCCAGCCGCGCCGCTCGGCGGTCTCCGCGTCCACCACGACCTGGCCGCCGCCGACCTTGAACGTCCCGTTGTCGAGGGGCAGGTCGGTGAGCTTGCCGATGGCCGCGCCGTTGACGCCCGTGAGGTACTCGGTCTCGCCCCCGATCCGGGACTCGGCGTTGCGCAGCGGCGAGACGGCGGTGACGCCCTCGGCGGCGGAGAGCTGCTTCTCCACGTCGGGGGAGAGGAAGTTGCCGTTGGCCATCGAGACGACGTAGTCCGCCTTGATCGCGTCGGCGGCCATCTTGCCGATGGACTTCTGGAGGCTGCCCGCCATCACCGTCATGCCGGTGATCAGCGTCAGTCCGATCATCAGCGCCGACGCGGTCGCGGCGGTGCGGCGCGGATTGCGCACGGAGTTCTGCCGGGCGAGCTTGCCGGAGATCCCGAAGACCCGCATGAGGGGGGCGGCGGCCGCGATCAGCGGGCGGGACAGCAGCGGGGTGAGGACGAAGACACCGATGATCAGCACCACCGCGCCGATGCCCATGGGCGCCTGCCCGTCCGAGCCCTCCAGCGTGGTGGCGTACAGCACGGTGGCCACGCCCGCGCCGGCGAACAGCGCGCCGATCGTGTTCCGTACGACGAGCGACTTGGTCGTCGCCTTCGCGTGCACGCTGCTCATCGCCGCGACCGGCGGGATCTTCGCCGCGCGGCGGCCCGGCAGCCAGGCGGCCAGCATCGTGATCAGTACGCCGACGAGCAGGGCGGTGGCGACCGTGCCGGGGGAGACCACCAGCGGGCCGGCGGGGACGGTCTCGCCGAGCGTGCCGATCAGGGCCCGCATCCCGGCGCCGATGCCGACACCGGCGGCGAGACCGGTGACGGCGGCGACCGCGCCCACCACGAACGCCTCGATCAGCACGGACCGCGTCACCTGGCGGCGGGAGGCGCCGACCGCGCGCAGCAGAGCCAGCTCCTTGGTGCGCTGGGCGACCAGCATCGTGAAGGTGTTGGCGATGATGAACGTGCCCACGAACAGGGCGATCCCGGCGAAGACCAGCAGCGCGTTCTTCAGGCCGCTCATCTCGGCGGCGATCTGCGTGGCCTGGTCGTCCGCGAGCTGCTGACCGGTGGTGGTGTACGCGGAGTCCTTCGGCAGGACCTCGTCGACGGCCTTCTGCAACTGGGCCTGGCTGGTGCCCGGCGCCGCCGTCACGTTGATCGTGTCGTACTCGCCCTTCATGTGGAACAGCGTCTGCGCGGTCGCCGTGTCGAACAGGGTGAGGCTGCCGCCGGCGGCGACATTGCCGTCGTCCGTCGTGAAGATCCCGCTGACGGTGGGGGTGAGGACCGGGCCGTCGACCGACAGCCGGACGGTGTCGCCCACCTCGTACCCGGACCGCTTCGCGGTCTCCGAGTCGATCGCGACCTCGTCCGCGCCCTCGGGCGCGCGGCCGCCGTCCTGGATGGGGTACCGGGGGTCGTCCGTCCCCCAGTAGTTCCCGCCCTGCGACTGGAAGCCGCCGCCGATCAGCTTGCCGTCCTTGCCGGCGAGGGCGGTGAACCCGCTCACCACGCCGATCGCCGACTCGGCGCCGGGCGCCCGCTCGACCTTCTTCAGCACCTCCGGGGTGAGCTTCGGCTGCTCGGCGACGGTGTCGCCCTCGTCCGGCTGGTATCCCGACCGGATCGCGACGTCCACGTGGTCGAAGCCCTTGGCCGAGCTCTTCTGGAGCGCGTCCGAGATGGTGTTCGTGAAGACCAGCGTGCCCGACACGAAGGCGACGCCGAGCATCACCGCGAGCACGGTCATGAGAAGCCTGGCCTTGTGCGAGAGCACGTTGCGCAGGGCGGTACGGAACATGAAGGGGTCCCTGTTTCGGGGTGGGGGCGGAGGGGGCGGGAGGCGCCGGAGTGGAGCGGGCCGGAGTGCGCGTCGGGGCAGAGGGCGCGGAGGGGCGGGGCGGTGAACTCCCTTTAGCTCGTGCGCCCCTTGGTGTCGAACCTCTTCATCCGGTCCAGCACCAGGTCCGCCGTCGGCTCGTGCATCTCGTCCACGATGCGTCCGTCGGCGAGGAAGATGACCCGGTCCGCGTAGGCCGCGGCCACGGGGTCGTGCGTCACCATCACCACGGTCTGCCCCAACTCCCGTACGGAGTTGCGCAGGAAGCCCAGCACCTCGGCGCCCGAACGGGAGTCCAGGTTTCCGGTGGGCTCGTCGCCGAAGATGATGTCCGGCCGGGAGGCGAGCGCCCGCGCCACGGCGACGCGCTGCTGCTGGCCACCGGAGAGCTGGGCGGGCCGGTGGCTCAGCCGGTCGGCGAGGCCCACCATGCGGATCACGGTGTCCAGCCACTGCTTGTCCGGCTTGCGGCCCGCGATGTCCATCGGGAGGGTGATGTTCTCCAGCGCGGTCAGGGTCGGCAGCAGGTTGAACGCCTGGAAGATGAAGCCGATCTTGTCCCGGCGGAGCTTGGTGAGCTGCTTGTCCTTCAGCGAGCCCAGTTCGGTGTCGCCGATGCGGACGGAGCCGGCCGAGAAGGTGTCCAGGCCGGCCACGCAGTGCATCAGCGTGGACTTGCCGGACCCCGAGGGGCCCATGATCGCGGTGAACTGGGCCTGCCGGAAGTCGACGGTGACCTGGTCCAGCGCGACCACCCGGGTCTCGCCCTGTCCGTAGACCTTCGACAGTTCCGTGGCGCGGGCGGCCACAGCGGTGGACCGGTCGGCGAGGGGAGTGGTGGTCACGGGTGGGAACTCCTGTCGGGGCGACGGCGTTTGGGGTGTTCGCGAACGACCGAGGGGTCCCGCGGGACTGCCGTGGGCATGCCGGGGTCGTACGTCTGTCGTTCTGTGGATGGCTCCATGGTCTCGGCGCAGGGGCGCCGTGTAGTCAGCCGCTGTTCCGGTTCCGGGGGCAGACTTCTGACGGACCGGCGGAGGGCCCGTCATACCTGGGGATGACGGTGGGATCCGACCGGAGTGTGGGGCGCGCGATCGACACGAGTCAGCGCGTCATCGCGCGCGATCGGTGGGGGACCGCTCGTTCGGGCGGTGAAATTCCGTCATTCCGCACGCGGCCGGTCGTGCCGCCCGTAAGGCTATTGGCAAGTGCGGATGGCGTGTTCCGTGGGCTGATGCACCCTCAGACGTCAATAAAATAAGACAACATCGGTCCGCTCTTCGACTGTTCGGAGGAAGCGTCCCGATAGGCTCGGGACCTCAGCGCGGAGCCCATGGCCTGCCCGGATGGTGGAATGCAGACACGGCGAGCTTAAACCTCGCTGCCCCTCGCGGGCGTACCGGTTCAAGTCCGGTTCCGGGCACCTCCGACCAAACCAGCACATACCTCCCCACACTCCCACATCCCCCCACCCTCGGGGTGCGCCTCGCGCACCCCGGCCACACGCACAGGGAGAAGCTTCTTCACCCTCCTGCCGGCCGTCCTGCTCGGTCCGGGGATCGGTGCTCACCTACTGCTCCCGGACGCGGCTGAAGGGGACCACGCGTGAGGCCGGGGTGATCTCCGGGAGATCGCGGGTGGGTACCGGGTTGGTCATGGGTTGAGGGGGGTGGGGCGGGGAATCAGGGAGACGCGTAGCGTGTTCGATGTCAGGGCAGGGGAAAGATCCTCCCCAAGCACTAGGGTCAATCCTTTGCCTACCTATTACTCTTGAGCCAAGGCCACGCAGGGTGGCCATGGAGGAGTGAAATGAGGAGCAGCAACCCGGTCTTCTCGCGACGGGGGTTCAGCCGCGACAACGGCTACGCGGGCTTCAACACCGCGCCGCAGGCCGGGGGAGCAGCTGTCGGCACGCAGGGCAACCCGTACGCCCAGCAGGGCGGCAACCCGTACGCGACCAACCCGTACGCCCAGCAGGGCGTGCAGCCCGGCACCCCGCCGCAGGCTCCGGCCCGCACGGGCGCCATGACCATGGACGACGTCGTCATGCGCTCGGCCATGACGCTCGGTACGGTCGTCGTCGGCGCGGTCCTCGCCTGGGCCCTCCTGCCGGTGTCGTCCACGAGCTACGGCCTGGCCATCGGCGCCGCGCTGATCGCCTTCGTCCTGGCGATGGTGCAGTCCTTCAAGCGCAAGGCCTCGCCCGCGCTGATCCTGGCCTACGCCGCCTTCGAGGGCGTTTTCCTCGGCGTCCTCAGCGAGATGTTCAACTCGCAGTGGAGCGGCGCGCCCTTCCAGGCGGTGCTCGGCACCATGGCCGTCTCCGGAGCCACCCTCCTGGTCTACAAGGCGGGCTGGATCCGGGTCACCGCGCGGTACGCCCGCATCGGCATGACCATCGCGATCGCCTTCATCCTCGTCATGGCGGTCAACCTGCTGCTCGTCGTCTTCGGGCTCGCCCCCGACGGCGGACTGCGCAGCATGGGCCCGCTCGGCGCGATCGTCGGCATCCTCGCGATCCTGCTCGGCGCGTTCTTCCTGACCCTCGACTTCAAGCAGATCGAGGACGGCATCGCCTACGGTGCCCCGCGCGAGGAGGCCTGGCTGGCCGCGTTCGGCCTGACCATGACCCTCGTGTGGATCTACATCGAGATGCTCCGTCTGGTCGCCATCTTCAGCGGCGACGACTAGACCCGCCGGATCCGCCGGATCCGGCGGATCCCGCAGGACCACTGATGAAGGGCCCCCGAACCTCGCGGTTCGGGGGCCCTTCGTAGGTTCTCGGCGGCTTCACAGGAGCTTCCGCGCGGCCCTCCTCAGGTCGTACTCGTGAATGATCGCTTTGGCGTGGCCGTACGCGAGGTCGTACTCGTGCCGGAGCCAGCTGACCTTCTCCTCGAAATTGAAGAGAGCGGGGCCTTCATCGACTTTGCGGAGCCAGTCGGAGACTTCACGACCGGTGCAGTGTGGGATGCGGGCGAGCAGGTTGCGATGGGTCTCCTCGGAGAAGACTTGGGACATCGGCGCCTCCGGACGAAAGGGAATGTAAGCCGGTCCTTCAGGTCACGTTGCCTGAGTGGCGGCCTGTTGGCAACAGTCCGGTTGGGGCGCGTACTCTCGCGGCGTGCTTGATACGACGCCGTTGACCCGTGCCGTGGATCATTTCGCCGACCGGTTGCGGGCGGCCCCGCAGAGCCGGCTCCAGCGGAGCGCCGCCGCGGAGGCGCTGGGGCTGGCCAGGGAATTGGCACTGCGTGCCCAGCGGCTGGAGACGCCCGAGGGGCCGTTTCACGAGATGCCGGACGCGGGGATGTTCGCGGCGGCCGATCAGGTCACGGTCGCCGGGAACGATCTCGCGCTGGTGCTGGCGGACGAGGAGGCGCTGGTGGAGGCCGTGGCGCTGGTGGAGGAGGCTCAGCGGCGGGCCGGGGTGTGAGTTCCCCGCCCGCGGGGGTGTGCCGACGCCCAGGGGGAGGGGGCGCGCGTTCGACGGGCGGGTGCGGGCCCGGTGGGGCTTCTCGCGCAGTTCCCCGCGCCCCTTCAGGGCGCGGCTCGGCCTACAGGGACGCGATGACCCGGTCCGCCAGTATGTAGACCATGTCGTCGCCGCACTCGAAGGTGAGCGTGTAGGCACCCGAGATGCCCGAGCCGCCGAGAAGAACGGGGACGTCGCCGCTCTGGAGGGCGGTCGCGAGGCGCTCTGCGGTTTCGCGGTGGCCGGGGGTCATGCACAGGGTGGTGCCGTCGGCGAAGACGTAGACGTCGAGGGTGCCCAGGGGGCCCGGGCGGACGTCGGCCAGTTCCGTGCGGGACGCGGCGAGGTCCTCCAGGCAGGCGACCGTACGCTCGTGGTCGTTGGTGACAGGTGACTGCACCGGCACGAAATCGGGGTGCGAGGGGTGGCGGCGGCGGGCCGCGGCCAGCTCGGCGGAGTCCCCGGCGAACTCGTCGCTCTCCAGACCGGGCTCGATCACCGGCTCCAGGTGTTCCAGGCCCGCGAAGTCGGACTGCCGGGGCAGGAACAGGTCACTCTCGGGCAGCCCCAGCAGCGGCGGCGTGTCGGTCACGTCGCGGGACTCCTGGGCGGCCCAGAAGGCCCGGGCCTCGGCGAGCTCACGCTCCCGCTCCTCGGCCAGGGCCTCGGCGACGGCGGCGCGTATCTCCTCCGTGTCGGCTGCCGGACGGGCGGCCGGCACCAGGGCGCGCGGCCCGGCGGCCCGGCTCTCGGCCAGCTCGGTGCGCAAGGCAGCGACCTGTCGGCGCAGACCCACGAGGGTGCGCAGGACGGCGACGCCCACGGCGGCGGTGGCGGCCGTGGTGAGCAGCAAGGCGATCGGCATGGCGCTCACTGACGTACTCCCGGTTCAAAGTCGACCCCCGACTTCCTACATCAGCTTGAAGGGCGGACTAACCAGCTGTCAGTGCGTAACGTCACGAAACGGGCAGAAATCTTGCCCCGATGTTTGGTGGTGAAACGGCTCTGAGCTGCGTAAATCGCTCTCCGGGGGGAGATAGGTCACATCCTGGGGGAGATTGGATCACAAAACGGCCCGGAGTCCCACGGATTCCGGGACTCCGGGCCACAGCATCACGGTGCGCGTCCGTGCGGTCACGGCTCCGCGCGAGGGTGGTCGGTCAGCTGAGGCGCTCGATGACCATCGCCATGCCCTGGCCGCCGCCGACGCACATCGTCTCCAGGCCGAACTGCTTGTCGTGGAACTGGAGGGAGTTGATGAGCGTGCCGGTGATGCGGGCGCCGGTCATGCCGAAGGGGTGGCCGACGGCGATGGCGCCGCCGTTCACGTTCAGCTTGTCCAGCGGGATGCCGAGGTCGCGGTAGGAGGGGATCACCTGGGCGGCGAAGGCCTCGTTGATCTCGAACAGGTCGATGTCGTCGACGGTGAGGCCCGCGCGGGACAGGGCCTGCTTCGACGCCTCCACCGGGCCGTAGCCCATGATCTCGGGGGAGAGGCCGGAGACGCCGGTGGAGACGATCCGGGCGAGCGGGGTGAGCCCGAGGTCCCGTGCCTTGGTGTCGGACATGATCACCAGGGCGGCGGCGCCGTCGTTCAGCGGGCAGCAGTTGCCGGCCGTGACCAGGCCGTCCTCGCGGAAGACCGGCTTCAGGCCCTGCACGGCCTCCAGGGTGACGCCGGCGCGCGGGCCGTCGTCCTTGCTGACGACCGTGCCGTCGGGCAGCGTCACCGGGGTGATCTCGCGCTCCCAGAAGCCCTTGCCGATGGCCTCCTCGGCGAGGTTCTGCGAGCGGACGCCGAACTCGTCCATGTCCTGCCGGGTCACGCCCCACTGACGGGCCAGGTTCTCGGCGGTCTGCCCCATCGCGATGTACGGGTCGGGGAGCAGACCGTCCTCGCGCGGGTCGTGCCAGGAGGCGCCGACCGACTTGGAGACCGTCTCCGTGCGGGCCTCGGCCTCGGCGAAGAGCGGGTTACGGGCGGTGTGGATGTCGCTGGTGCCGCGCGCGCTGCTGCTGACGACCTCGACGCCGGCGGAGATGAAGACGTCGCCCTCGCCGGCCTTGATGGCGTGCAGGGCCATGCGGGAGGTCTGGAGCGAGGAGGAACAGTAACGGGTGACCGTGCAGCCCGGCAGGTGGTCCATGCCCAGCTGTACGGCCACGATCCGGCCCAGGTTGTGGCCCTGCTCGCCGCCGGGGAGGCCGCAGCCGAGCATCAGGTCGTCGATGTCCCTCGGGTCCAGCTCCGGGACCTTCGCGAGGGCGGCCGCGACGATGGTGGTGGTCAGGTCGTCGGGGCGCAGGTCCTTCAGCGAGCCCTTGAAAGCGCGGCCGATGGGGGAGCGGGCGGCTGAGACGATCACGGCTTCGGGCATCACGGCTCCATTGGCATGCGACGGAAAGCAGGGCTGTGGGGGAAGTTACCCGTACGTATGGTCCGGGTCACGGGCATGAGGGTGTGACTCCGACCGCACTTTTCTAAGCGCTTGCTTTTTGGGCGGGCGCCCAGTGACTCGGGGGTGGGGTCGCGTTGGCGGCCGCGGCCCGGTGGGGCTTCTCGCGCAGTTCCCCGCGCCCCTAAAAGACCAGGCCCCTGCGGGCCTGAAAAAGACCACGGCCGGGCGGGCCTGGAAAGACCACGGCTGGGCGGGCCTGAAAAGCACGGGGCGTAGCCCCTGCTTTTCAGGGGCGCGGGGAACTGCGCGAGCAACCACGAACCACCCGCACCCGCCCACGAGACAGTCACCCCCGAGCCACTAGGCGCCCGGCTGCGCCTCCGCGGCAGCGGTCGGCGCGGGGTCCGTCGCCGGTACCCTCCGCCGGCGCCGCCGCTTGAGCAGAGCCCACGGCCCCCGCGGCCCCGTCGGCATCGCCGCGGTCACCTCCGTACCCGCCTCCGACGCGGCCTCCGCGGCCGCGCGGGCCACCGGCAGGAAGCCCTCGCGGCGGCTGACGTCCGGCCGCTCCTCGTCCGCCGGCCACAGGCCCAGCGCCGCGCAGACCGTCGGCAGGAGGGCCATCGCCGCGGTCGCGTAGCCCTCGGCGGAGGGGTGGTAGTTGTCGGGGCCGAACAGCTCCCGGGGATTCTGTTCGAACTCGGGGCCGAGAAGGTCGCCCAGCGACACGGTGCGGCCGCCCTGCTCGACGGTGCCGATCGTCTGGGCGGCCGCCAGCTGCCGCGAGGCCCGGCGGGCGAGCCAGCGCAACGGCTGCTGCACGAGCTCGATCGTGCCGAGGTCGGGACAGGTGCCCACCACCACCTCGGCCCCGGCGGTCCGCAGCCGCCGTACGGCCGCGGAGAGGTGGCGGACCGAGCGGGTCGGCGGCATCCGGTGGGTCACGTCGTTCGCGCCGATCATGATCACGCAGACGTCGGGGACCTGGGCCGGGTCCTCCAGGACCACGGCCACCTGCCGGTCGAGGTCGTCCGACTGGGCACCCGGCAGCGCTACGTTGCGCAATAGCACCGGGCGCTCGGCGACCGCGGCGAGCCCCGAGGCGATCAGCGCGCCCGGGGTCTGCCGGGACCGGTGGACGCCCTGGCCGGCGGCGGTGGAGTCACCGAGCATGACGAGGCGGAGCGGGGGATCGTCAGGGGCGTCGTACGAACTGCCGTACGAGCCGTAGCCGTACGCGCGCCCGTACCGGCTGCCGTGCGTGTGGCCGTACACGCCCTCCGCGCTCGGCGGGTGCGGGCTGTGCCCGTTGCCCACGACGCGCTTGGCCATCCGCACCTCGGCCAGCACCACGCCCACGGCCGCCGCACCCAGCAGACCGATGCCGCCACCGCCGTACGCCGCGCCCGCCGCGATGCGGCGGGCCACCCTTGCTCTGGACATGCTCGTCATGCGTCGCCGCCACCTCCTCGTACCCGTACACCCACTCCTTGCCCCGTAGCGGCCCTCGGCCAATCCCGGCGGAAGGTGAACAGGGAGGAGAACAGTGAGGACGGGGCTTAGGCTGGCTGGACATTACGACCATCCCTTTTGCGGCTCCGGAGACAACGGTGCAAATCCACGACTCGATGATCAGCCTCGTCGGCAACACCCCGCTGCTGAGGCTCAACAGCGTGACCGAGGGCATCCAGGCGACCGTCCTGGCCAAGGTCGAGTACTTCAATCCCGGCGGTTCCGTGAAGGACCGCATCGCGCTGCGCATGATCGAGGCGGCGGAGAAGAGCGGGGAGCTCAAGCCCGGCGGCACGATCGTCGAGCCCACCAGCGGAAACACCGGTGTGGGGCTCGCCATCGTCGCCCAGCAGAAGGGCTACAAGTGCATCTTCGTGTGCCCCGACAAGGTGAGCACCGACAAGATCAACGTGCTCAGGGCGTACGGGGCCGAGGTCGTCGTCTGCCCCACGGCGGTCGACCCCGAGCACCCCGACTCGTACTACAACGTGTCCGACCGGCTGGTCCGCGAGACGCCCGGCGCCTGGAAGCCGGACCAGTACTCCAACCCCAACAATCCGCTCTCCCACTACCACTCGACCGGCCCTGAGCTGTGGGAGCAGACGGAGGGGCGGATCACCCACTTCGTGGCCGGTGTGGGCACCGGCGGCACCATCTCCGGCACCGGCCGGTACCTGAAGGACGCCAGTGACGGTCGCGTCCAGGTGATCGGCGCCGACCCCGAGGGGTCCGTCTACTCCGGCGGTTCCGGGCGGCCGTACCTGGTCGAGGGCGTCGGCGAGGACTTCTGGCCGACCGCTTACGACCGGACCGTCGCCGACGAGATCGTCGCCGTGTCCGACAAGGACTCCTTCCAGATGACCCGTCGGCTGGCCAAGGAGGAGGGCCTGCTGGTCGGCGGCTCCTGCGGCATGGCCGTCGTCGCCGCCCTGAGGGTCGCCGAGCGGCTCGGCCCGGACGACATCGTGGTCGTCCTGCTGCCCGACAGCGGGCGCGGCTACCTCAGCAAGATCTTCAACGACGAGTGGATGGCCGACTACGGCTTCCTGGAGGACGAGGGCCCGAGCGCGCGGGTCGGCGCCGTCCTCAGCCACAAGGAGCACGGGGCCATCCCGTCCCTCGTCCACATGCACCCGGACGAGACGGTCGGCCAGGCGATCGAGGTGCTGCGCGAGTACGGCGTCTCGCAGATGCCGATCGTGAAGCCGGGCGCCGGTCACCCGGACGTCATGGCCGCCGAGGTGGTCGGGTCCGTCGTCGAGCGCGAACTGCTGGACGCCCTCTTCGCCCAGCGCGCCTCGCTGGACGACCCGCTGGAGAAGCACATGTCCGCGCCGCTGCCGCAGGTCGGCTCCGGTGAGCCCGTCGGTGACCTGATGACCGTGCTCGGCTCGGCGGACGCGGCCATCGTGCTCGTCGAGGGCAAGCCGACCGGTGTGGTCAGCCGGCAGGACCTGCTCGCGTTCCTCGCCAAGGGCGGCGCCAAGTAGGAGTGGCCCGTGCGGTGCGACGGGAGGGGTGCCTGATTCGGGAGAAAAATCCCGGCAAGCGCCCTTCTTCGTCGAAAATCTGCCCGAGTCGGGGGTTTGACTTCGCAGAAGTGGTACGAGCGCGTCACGTCCGCGCAGCACTCGCTTAACACGGGTCCGGCACATTGGTGGGTGTCGGCAGGGCGGGAGCGGCTCCCCGCTCCGGCCGACGGCGAAACGGCGCCAAGGACCTCCGGAGCGGCTCCCGGACCTCCATGGACGCCAAGGACGCGCCAGCCCGGTTCCGACCCGGCCCGCGTCCCTCGCGGGGACCGCCGTCGTCCCGCCCCCCGTCACACGGGGGTGCGGCGGTCCCCGCGCATATCTCTCCGGGTCACTCTTCCCACTCCGACTCCCCTTTCGCGCCCCGGCGGCGGCCCAGAGTCGGGGAGTTGCGCAGTGCCCAGGCCACGTTCACGCCGACGATGCCCGCCCAGGTGACGAGCAGGCCGGAGAGTCCGGCCTCCCCGGCGCCGATGCCGGACAGGGGGATGGCCACGACGAGGGAGACCACGCCGAAGCCGTAGCGTTCGCCCCAGGTGTCGCTGGACCTGTCGGGGGAGCGGCTGCCTCGGGCCACCACCATCTGCTGCTCGGCGACCTGACGCCGGACCCGGCGGTCCACCACGGTGTCGATGCGCTGGTCCACCTTCTCCAGGAACGAGTCGACGAGCGCGGACTCGTAGTCCTCGCCCAGATCTCTGCGGGCGTTCAGGGTGGCGGCGAGTTCCTTCTTCAGCTCGGTGTCCCC
The DNA here is from genome assembly GCF_014930365.1 of Streptomyces caniscabiei. GTDB lineage: Bacteria > Actinomycetota > Actinomycetes > Streptomycetales > Streptomycetaceae > Streptomyces > Streptomyces caniscabiei. The sequence continues at coordinate 204,541 of NZ_JABXWI010000015.1, forward strand.
GAGCTGTGTGTCACGGGCATCCATACCGGTCATGCCTCTCACGGTAGGGAGCCGGAAGCCGCCTGGCACTGGGGTTAGCCCCCCAGTCGGCGCACCGGCTCCCCCTGCCGTTTCCCGCCGGGAAGCCCTTGCCCGGCCTGCATAGGCTCATGCAGAGTTCTCGGTGACTGAATATGTGGTGTCCGTCGGGGCCGAGGAGGTGGTGTGGTCGATGTCCTCACCGATCATGGGCGCGCCGGACGCCCGTGCCGCCGCGCGGACTGTGGCGACTGCGGCGACCGCGACGGCTGCGACCACTGCGGCGACCGCGACGGCTGCGGCGACCGTGTCCGCCGGGCTTGTCGTACCCGCCGGGCTCGTCGTGCTCGACGGGCGGGCGCTCGGGGTCGCCGATGTCGTCCGGCTCGCCGACGGTGTCGTACGGCCGGTGGCCGACGGGGAGGCCGTGCGGCGGGTCGAGGAGTCCTGGGAGGCCGCCCGGCTGATCGCTGCGGCCGGACGGGTGTACGGCCGTTCCACCGGCGTCGGCGCCAACCGCTCCGAGGACGTGCCCACCGAGGCGGCCGCCGGGCACGGCCTGCGTCTGCTGCGCAGTCACGCCGGGGCCATCGGGGAGGAGCTGCCCGCCCGTCAGGTACGGGCCATGCTCGCCGTCCGCGCCAACCAGCTGCTCGCGGGCGGCGCGGGGCTCCGGCCGACCGTGGTCACCGCGCTCTGCGCGGCGCTGGAGAGCGGGGCGCACCCCGTGGTCAACGAGTTCGGCTCGGTGGGGACGGGCGACATCGCGGCGCTGGCCCAGGTGGGGCTCGCGCTGGCCGGGGAGCACCCCTGGCGGGTGCCGGGGGCGGGGTCCGGGTTCGCGGACGGACCCGGGGGCGGGTCAGGGGGCGGGTCCGGTCCCGGCAGCGGGGCGGGCTTCGGTGTTCCCGCGGCGCAGGCGCTCGACAACAACGACGCCCTCGCGCTGATCAGCAGCAACGCGCTCACCCTCGGACAGGCCGCGCTCGCGCTGCACGAGTTGCGGGGGCTGATCGCCGCCACACAGGTCGTCGCCGCGCTCTCGCTGCTCGCCGTGGACGGCTCGCACGAGGCGTACGCGGCGCCCGTGCACGGTGCGCGCGCCCACCGGGGGTCGCGCGAGGTGGCCCGGCGCATGCGGGAGCTGATCGGGGCGGCCGACCGGCCCACACCCCCGCTGGGGCGCATCCAGGACCCGTACGGCTTCCGGTGCCTGCCGCAGATCCACGGGCCCGCCCTGGACGCGGCGGACGCGCTGGAGGGCGTCCTGGAGATCGAGATCAACGCGGCGGCGGAGAACCCGCTGATCGTCCCGGAGGACATGGCCGCCTACCACCACGGCGGCTTCTACCAGGCCCAACTGGCCCTCGCCCTGGACCACTTCCGCCTCGCCACCACCCAGGTGGCCCGGCTGTCGACCTCCCGGCTCTCCTCGCTCAACGAGCCCGCGTACACCCGGCTGCGGCCCTTCCTCGCCGACCACGAGCCCGCCTCCTCGGGCGTGATGATCCTGGAGTACGCCGCCGGAGCCGCCCTCGGTGACCTGCGGGCCTTCTCCGCGCCCGCGTCGCTCGGCCACGCTGTACTCTCCCGGGGCGTCGAGGAACAGGCCAGCTTCGCCTCGCTCGCCGCCCGGCAGACGCTGCGGGCGTGCCGCGCGTACCGGCTCGTCGTCGGCTGCGAACTCGTCGCCGCGGTACGGGCGTTGCGCCAGCGGGACCTGCGGCCGGATCCGGAACTGCCCGTCGGGCGCGCACTGGAACTGGCCGAGGCCGTGCTCGACCCGGACCCGGCCGACCGGCCGCTGACCGAGGACGTGAGCGCGGCGGCCGTACTGCTCGATCGGTTCACCGAGATCTGGACGGACGTCCAGGCGGATCCACTGAGGGGGAGCGCGTCATGAGCGCGGACAACGGCCCGGGCGTGACGGACAGTCCCGCCGCGCGGCTGCAGACGCTCTTCGAGGGGCACCGGCTGACGCCCACCCAGCGGCGCATCGCCCACAGCATGGTGCGGCGGGCGGCCGACGTGCCGTTCCTGTCGAGCGTGGAGCTGGCGGAGCTGGCCGGGGTGAGCCAGCCGTCCGTGACACGGTTCGCGGTGGCGCTCGGCTTCGACGGCTACCCGGCGCTGCGCCGGCATCTGCGCGACGTCGGGCCCGCCGAGCCGGCCCCGGACACCACCGCCTACAACGAGTACCAGCAGGCCGTCGAGGCCGAGATCGAGAACCTGCGGCACCTGGCCGAGGTGCTCGCCGACCCCGCCCCGGTGGCGCGGGCCGGGCGGCTGCTGGCCGCGTCCCGGCCGCTGCCGGTGCTCGGACTGCGGGCCGCGGCCTCCCAGGCGTACGGGTTCGCCTACTTCGCCGCCAAGGTCCACCCCGACGTACGGCTGCTGCACGAGGGCGGCAGCATGCTCCACGACCGCATCGACGCGGCCGTGCGCGGGGGCGCGACCGCGCTGCTCTGCTTCGCGCTGCCGCGCCACCCCCGCGAGGTCGTCGAGGCCCTGGCGTACGCCAAGGAGGCGGGGCTCTTCGTCGTCACGGTCGCCGACTCCGCGTTCGCGCCCGTGGCCAAGGTCTCCGACCTGCTGCTGCCGGCCGCCGTCGGGACCGGGCTCGCCTTCGACACGGCGTGCGCCCCGATGCTGCTGGGCCGGGTGCTCCTGGAGGCCATGTGCGACGACCTGCCGGAGGCCCAGGCGCGGCTGGAGGAGTTCGACGCGAAGGCCGCGACCAGGGGACTGTTCGTCGAGTAGTCGTCGAGTTGTCGTCGAGTTGTCGTCGGGTAGCCCTCGTGGAGGGGCCCGGTGGCCGTGCCGGACGGGGAGAGTGCCGGGGCCGGTCCGCGGGGATCCGCGATTCTCAGGCGCGTTTCACGTTTTCTGGTTACCGTGCCCGCGACTGTCGTACGACCGGTGATGACGGAAGGCGGGGAGCGTGGCGCGCGGAGGGCAGGGGCTGGCTCGGGTGGCCGTCGTGGTGCGGGCCGGGGCGGCGCCGTCGTGGTGGCTGGGAGTCGTCGCGGCCGGGGTCGGTGTGGTGCCGTCGGGGCTGACCGGGCGGCGGATCGGGGTGCTGGCGGGGGCGGTGCTGTTCATCGTCGCGGCGGCCGTGGTGGCGTGGGCGGGGCGCGGCCGGTATCTCACGCCGGTGCGCGGAGCCGTGCGCGCCGGTAAGCACGATGTCCTCCAGGACCGTGCCGTGACCCTGCGCGCCTGGCGCCGGGGTCACCGCTGGTGGCTGCTGTTCGGCTTCGTGGCCGCCCTGGGCTCGTCCTTCGCGCTGCCCGCGGCGGGCGGGATGCTCCTCGCCGGCCTCGGCACCGGCCTCCGTCTGAAGGCGAGCTGGCTCGGCCGCCGCGAACTCGACGCCGGGCACCTCTTCTGGGTCCCCGTGGACCGGCTCTCCCGGCGGGCCGGCCGCCCCACGGGCAGGCGGGTGCCCGAGTACCGGCTCACGGGCATCGGAGCCGGCGACGCGGCGCCCGGAGGCGGACGGCGGGCGTAGCCCCGTCGCCCACCGGTTCCTCCGCCGGGTCGGAGTCAGCTGGTGTCAGGCCCTGTTCAGCGTGCGCTTGGCCAGTTCGTACGCCGGGAGCATCTCCTCGTGCTCCTGGGTGTCCAGGCTGCCGAGATGGACGACGACGGGCCCCTTCGGGGTGACCGCGACGAAGGCCCGCTCCTTCTTGGTCTCCTCCAGGGCCTCGCTGGTGTAGAGGTACGCGACCTCGGTGCCGGAGACGTCGGAGTCCGAGGTGAACGCGCTGTACTTGGCCTCGCTCGTGTTCCCCTCGGCCGCCACGAACTCCTTGAGCAGCGCCTCCGCGTCACCCTCCGCGGCGCCCTTCTCGCCGGTCCAGACCCGGATGAAGCCGATGTTCCCGGCCGGCTTGGCGTCGATCTCGCACGCGGCGGTGAACGGGCCCTGCCGCAGCAGCCCCTCGGCCAGCTCGGCCGCGAGCTCGTCCTCCTCGGAGCCGCCGTCGGCGGGCGAGCCGGACTCGACGGCCACCGCCTTCCACTTCTCGGCCGTGTCGAAGGTGACCGGGAGTTCGCAGGCGGAACCGGCCGCGCCGACACTGCCGCCGCTCTTCGCGGCGTCTACGGCGGAGTCCTCCCCGGACTCCTCCGCGGTGTCCTTCGCGTCGGCGGTCGCCGCCTCGGTGCTGCTCGCCGAGGGCTTCGTGTCTCCGTCCCCCGACGACTCCGAGCACCCCGTCAGGACCCCTGCCAGCAGCGCCAGTTGCGCCAGCACCGTCCCCCGTACCGCTCTTCCCACGGTCACCCTCCCCTGTGTCGTTCGACCCTTGCCGTCCGACCCTCGCCGTTCGACTTGTTGTTCGAGTCGGACACGGTAGCCGAGGCGCGCGCGGGCGGCGCTCCCCGGGTGGGGGGCGCCGCCGGAGCCGTCGTGTCAGGGTGGTCAGACCTCCAGCTCCGCCTCGATCCGCTTCAACTGGTGCCTGGCCATCGCCAGGTTGGCCCGTTTGGCGTCGAGCACCAGGTAGAGGAAGAGACCGTTGCCGCCGCGCCCGGTGATCAGGCGGATCAGGTGGTACGCGTCGGTCAGGGTGATCAGGATGTCCTCGATCTCGCCCTTGAGACCGAGGTGCTCCATGGTGCGCAGCTTGGCGCGGACGACGTCCGTGTTCCCGGCGGCGGCGACGGTGAGGTCGAACCCCTTGCTGCCGCCGATCGTGCCCAGTGCCATGCCGCTGGTGTAGTCGACGAGGGCGGCGCCGGTCGCGCCCTCGATGGACGCGAGGGCCTCTTTCAGCGCGGTCTCGGTGTTGGTCATGGTGTGCGGTGTCCTTTCAGCTCTCACTGGTGGTAGGTGCGTTGGGAGTGGTTCGGGGGGTGGGTCGTGGGGTGGTGGCGCGGGGGGTCCGGCGGGGCATGGTCGACCTGACCGTGGCCTTGGCCGGTGTCTGGGGCTCGGTCGCGGCAGGGGCGCCGTTCGCAGTGCCGTCCGCAGTGCCGTTCGGAGTGCCGTTCTGGGTCCCGTTCGTGGTCCTGGCCACCGAGCGGGCCGGGTTCCTGGCGGCCGCCCGGGCGCCCGCCGCGGCGCTGTCGTCGGGCCGGGGCAGGGCGTCCATCAGTTCGCCGATCCGGCCGCCCGCGCGGCGGCCCTCCAGGTGCAGCCGGCCCACGTTGACCCGGTCCTGGGCCAGCAGCGTCAGCACGGCGGAGGAACCCGCCGCGTACGTCGCCACATAGCCGTGGTCGCCGCGCAGCAGCAGTTCGCGGAGCTCGCCCCGGCCGGCGGCGTCCGTCATCCGCACGGCGACACCGAGCGCGGCCGCGGTGAGCGCCGCCAGGCCCTCGGGTTCCACACCGGGGGTGTCGTGGGCGAGGACCAGCCCGTCCACACTGGCCGCCAGCGCGCCGGTCAACTGAGGTACTCGGGCCCTCAACCGGTGCAGTTCGTCGAGGACTTCGGCCTCCGCGGCCATGAGCAGTCTCCTCTCGGCGGGACGCTCCCGCTGCCGCTCAAAGGGCCTCCAGCGCATCCCTGAGCCTTTGCAGTAGAGCCACGTCGGGGTCGGGGGTGGTGAGTGGCCAAGGTGGGGTGGGGTGTGCTGCCTCGACGCCGGCCGTCATCCCGGCGACGGGCCCGGCCGCGAGCCCGGCGGTGGACCCGACCGAGAGCCCGGCCGACGGCCCGGAGCCGGTGTCGGACGCGGTGAGGTGGTGCGGGTCGGCCGGTGCGAGGTGAGCCGGGTCGGCCTGTATGAAGGGCCCCGGGTCGGCCGCTGCGATGCGGCTGGGGTCGGCCGGTGCGAGGTGGTGCGCGGCGACCGGGGTGAGGTGGCTCGGGCCGGTTCGGTTCGGGCCGGGTGGAGAGGGGAGGCCCGGGTGGGTGGCGGGGGCGTGACCCCGTGGGGTGGCGGGGGCGTCGCCCGGCCGGGTCCCCACCGGCCCTGGGGGGACCGGTGGGGACGGAACCGAACCCGTGGGGACCGGTGGGGACGGGACCAGACCCGTGGGGGCCGATGGGGACGGGACCGGACTGCGCCGGGCCGTGGATATGAGGCCGGCCGCCGCCAGTCTTCGCACGTCGACCAGGGTGTGGAAGGCGGGGCGGCCCAGGGTCAGCGAGATCTCGGCGGCCGTACGGAGGCCGTTGACCTGGCCCAGTACGGCTCCCTGCCGGGCCGGGACCGGCGGTGCGTCCAGGCCGGCCGCCCTGACCAGCGGGGCCTCGTCCGTCGCCGGGTCGGGCCAGATGCGGTGCAGCAGGTCGCGGCGGCGCCGGGCCTCGCGCTCCACGGTGGCCACCGGCACCGGCCGGATCGGTCCCAGCCAGTGCGCGGCCCCGTAACGGAAGCTGGCCGGCGCGCTGCTCGGGCCGAGGACGAAGTACGCCGCGTCGAAGAGGGCCCCCGCGTGGCACAGCTCCAGCGCGCCCCGGGCGACCCGGCCGCTGTCGACCAGGAACCGCCCGACCCGCAGCCCGGCCCCGGCCGTGTCGACCGCCTCCCGCCAGCCGTCGGAGTCCAGGATGCCGCCGGTGGCGAGCAGTACGTCCAGGCCCGGGGAGCGAGGGCTCTCGGCGTGCACGACCTTCCCCTCGGACAGGTACAGCGACCCGCTCTCGCGCAGCAGGACGCCGGTGGCGCGCTCGGCGGCGAGCCGGGTCAGCATCGGCGAGACGGCCTGCCGGAAGTGCTCCCCGCGCACGGGCAGCGGGGGCGCCGGTGTGGTGATCACGCTCATGCCAGCACCAGCCGTCCCGCCATCTCGCCGAGCCGGATCCGGGCCAGCGCGAGGTTGCCGTCCGTACGCGTCAGCCACAGGTGCAGGAACACGCTGCTGTCGAACGTCGTCCGCACGAACCGCAGCACGTGGTACGTGTCCCGGTTGCTGACGATCAGGTCCTCGACCGGCAGATCCGCCCCGGACCAGTCGGAACCCTCCTCCGGCGCGAACGCCCGGTGCTCCGCCGCGAGCCGCGCCAGTTCCGCCGCCTCCGCCGCGGTCGTCTCGTGGTCACCGCCGGGTGCCTCCCCGACCGTGCCCAGCGCCAGTCCGCTGGTCCAGTCGACCACCGCGGCGCCCAGGGCACCGGGCAGCCTCATGGCCTCCACCAGACACTCGTCGATTCCGGGCACCGTGGCTCCCCTCCTGCCTGCGGTTCGGCTGAGTGACGCAGACGCTACGCAACGTGTGCGCGAGGGGTGAGGAATCTGGCATTTTCCAGCGGAACATGCGGACAGGCCACTAAGGTGGGCCGACTTGCCTGCTTTTCACCACTGTTGGGGTCGGGGAGGCACGTCAGCGCCCTGAGGTGGGCCTATGCGGCTGCCCTGCATGCCGGGCCCGGACGGGACGCCGACCGTTGACCATTCTGGGGGGCGCGAGGGGCGCGGGAAGGGGCGCGGCCATTCACCGTGGGGCGCCACCAAGCCCCTTGAGGGGCGCGGGGAACCGCGCGACCAGCCACGATCAAGCTGTAGCCGCCATACGACAGCCCCCCACGAACCGGAAGGCGACCGTCAGAGCCCCAACAACCCCGCCCGCTCAGCTCCCCCCGCCTCCGCCACGAGCTCCTCCACGGTCTGCGCGCGCCGCGCCACCGCGAACCGCATCCCCCCGTCCCCGGGCGCGTACCCGTAGATCCCCGGCCGGGGCAGGGAGTTGTACGCGTAGTGGTGCGCGAAGTAGTACGCGCCGGTGTCCAGCGCGGCCGCGTAGTCCCCGGGCTCGAACAGCGGCAGCGCGCGCCCCTCCGCCAGCAGGTCCCCGGCGAAGCAGGCGGGCCCCGCCACGTCCTGCGTCACCAACGGCCCCTCCTTCACCCGCCCCTTCGCGTCGTACGCGGCGATCCGCAGCGGCCAGGAGCCCGGCGCGTACACCGTCCGGGTCGCCACCTGCACCCCGGCGTGGGTGACGGCGATGGCCCGCCCGCCCGCGCTCTTGGTGTACTCCACCCGCGCCACGACCGTCCCGTGCTTCGCCAGCAGCGACCTGCCGAACTCGGTCACCAGCCCGTACCGCCCGTCGAACAGCCCCGGCACCGCCTCCGCCAGCAGCCGCGCGTACTGCTCGTACGTCGGTGTCGCCGCCTCCGACGCGAAGTTCACCGGCAGCCCCCCGCCGATGTCGATGGTGTCGATCTGCCGCCGCCCGATCCGCCGGTTGATCTCCTCCGCCAGCTCGTACGTCTCCGTGATCCCCCGCGTCATCAGCGACAGCGGGATGCCCTGCGACCCGGTGTGCGCGTGCAGCCGGCTCAGCCAGGGCCGGTCCAGATACGCCTGGACGACCCACTCCCGGGCGCCCTCGTCCCGGAGCGCCACCCCGAACTTCGAGGTGGCCGTCGCCGTGGACAGCGCGTCGATCGCGCCCCCGCCGACCTGCGGGTTCACCCGGATGCCGATGGGGGAGCGGGTGGCGGCCGACCGGACGAGCGCGTCGATGCGGGCCAGCTCCTGCGGATTGTCCGCGTTGACGGCGATGCCCAGCGCCAGCGCCTCCCGCAGCTCGGCCGCGGTCTTGGCGGGGGAGTCGAGCACGGTCAGCCTCGGCGGCACCCCGGCCGCCCGCGCCAGGGCCAGTTCCCCGGCGCTCGCCACCTCCGCGCCGATCCCCGCCCCGCGCAGCAGCCGCAGCACCGGCACGAGCGGTGTCGCCTTCACGGCGAACGCGTGCAGCACGGGCGTCCCCGGCGCCGTCACCGCGTCGAACGCCCTGCGCAGCGCCCCCGCCGATGCCCGGATCCCGGTCACGTCGAGCAGCGCGACGACCGGCTCGCCGGGCCCCAGCAGCCCCTGCTCCACCGCCGCCCGCACGGCCTCGTCGCGCCGCGCGGCCCGCTCGCCGTCGGTGTCGAACAGCCGCAGCGTGCGCTCGGCGTCCGCCTCGTCCTGCGGGGCGCCGGGCCGTTCCCCTTCGATCCCGTTCGTCACGTCTCCCATCTCTTCCCCCGTTGTCGTGTCGTCGTCCGAAGCCATACGGCCAGTGTGTCCAGCCAAACATCGACGGCGCGCCACCGCTGGCCCTACGGCTGTATTGACTAGCTCTATTCATCAAGTCAGGATGTGAATAGTTGCTGTAAAGCGAGGAGGCAGACCCGTGTCAGGACCCCGCCCCGTTCGAGCGTCGCGTGGTACGGAACTCAGCGCTCTGGGCTGGCAGCAGGAAGCCGCCCTGCGCATGCTCCAGAACAACCTCGACCCCGAGGTCGCCGAGCACCCCGACAAGCTCGTCGTCTACGGCGGCACGGGCAAGGCCGCCCGAGACTGGCGCTCCTTCGACGCCATGGTCCGCACCCTGCGGACCCTCAAGCAGGACGAGACGATGCTCGTCCAGTCCGGCCGCCCCGTCGGCGTCATGCAGACCCACGAGTGGGCCCCCCGCGTCCTCATCGCCAACTCCAACCTCGTCGGCGACTGGGCCAACTGGGAGGAGTTCCGCCGCCTGGAACGGCTCGGCCTGACCATGTACGGGCAGATGACGGCCGGTTCCTGGATCTACATCGGCACCCAGGGCATCCTCCAGGGCACCTACGAGACCTTCGCCGCCGTCGCCGCCAAGAAGTTCGGCGGCACCCTCGCCGGGACGATCACCCTCACCGCCGGTCTCGGCGGCATGGGCGGCGCCCAGCCCCTGGCCGTGACCATGAACGACGGCGTCGCGATCTGTATCGACGTCGACCCGCGCGCGATCGAGCGCCGCATCGAGCACCGCTACCTCGACGTCAGGGCCGACTCCCTCGACCACGCCCTCCAGCTGGCCGTCGAGGCCCGGGACGCCCGCCGCCCCCTCTCCATCGGCGTCCTCGGCAACGCCGCCGACCTCGTCCCCCAGCTCCTCGCCATGGGCGCCCCCGTCGACATCGTCACCGACCAGACCTCCGCCCACGACCCGCTGGCCTACCTCCCGGTGGGCGTCGACTTCGACGACATGACGTCGTACGCGGCGAAGGACCCGGCCGGCTTCACGACCCGCGCCCGCGAGTCCATGGCCCGGCACGTCGAGGCCATGGTCGGCTTCCTGGACGCCGGAGCGGAGGTCTTCGACTACGGCAACTCCATCCGGGGCGAGGCCCGACTCGCCGGATACGACCGGGCGTTCGCCTTCCCCGGCTTCGTCCCCGCCTACATCCGGCCGCTGTTCTGCGAGGGCAAGGGCCCCTTCCGGTGGGCGGCCCTCTCCGGCGACCCCGCCGACATCGCCAAGACCGACAGGGCGATCCTCGACCTGTTCCCCGAGAACGAGTCCCTGCACCGGTGGATCAAAATGGCCGGCGAGCGCGTCCACTTCCAGGGCCTCCCGGCCCGCATCTGCTGGCTGGGCTACGGCGAGCGGGACAGGGCGGGTGAGAGGTTCAACGACATGGTGGCCTCCGGCGAACTCGCCGCCCCCCTGGTCATCGGCCGCGACCACCTCGACTCCGGTTCCGTCGCCTCCCCCTACCGCGAGACCGAGGCCATGCTCGACGGCTCCGACGCGATCGCCGACTGGCCGCTGCTGAACGCCATGGTCAACGTCGCCTCCGGCGCCTCCTGGGTGTCGATCCACCACGGCGGCGGCGTCGGCATGGGCCGCTCCCTCCACGCCGGGCAGGTCACGGTCGCCGACGGCACGAGGCTGGGCGGCGAGAAGGTCCGCCGGGTCCTCACCAACGACCCCGGCATGGGCGTGATCCGCCACGTCGACGCCGGATACGACATCGCGGAGTCCGTCGCCGACGAGCGGGGCGTACGGGTACCGATGCGTGAAGGCGGCGACGCGTGACCCGGAGCCGCAGCGGACACGACGGCGACTCCCCGGTGCGGGCCGGGGATCCGGCGCCGTCCGCGACACCGGCCGGGCGGGCCGCCGCCCCCGGGACCGCGCGGCAGGCCGTCCGAGGCGCCTCCTTCCACGAGATGTGGCGGGACCTCGCGCCCATCGGGCGGCACGCCGACTCCGGCGGGTACCGCCGGTTCGCGTGGACCGGCGCCGACGCCGAGTGCCGGGCCTGGTTCGAGGAACAGGCACGCGACCGGCAACTGGCCTACGAGGTCGATCGCAACGGCAACCAGTGGGCCTGGCTGGGCGACCCCGCCGCCGGGGACGCCGTCGTCACGGGGTCCCATCTCGACTCCGTGCCCGACGGCGGTGCCTTCGACGGCCCCCTCGGCGTGGTGTCGTCCTTCGCCGCGCTCGACGAACTCCGCGCCCGGGGCGCCCGGTTCGACAAGCCCCTCGCCGTCGTCAACTTCGGCGACGAGGAGGGCGCCCGGTTCGGGCTGGCCTGCGTCGGGTCACGCCTGGCCGCCGGGCAGCTCACCGTCGAACAGGCCGGGCGGCTGACCGACGGCGACGGCGTCACGCTGTCGCGGGCGATGGAGGCCGCCGGACACGACCCCGAGCGCATCGGACCGGACCCGGAGCGGCTCGCACGGATCGGCGCGTTCGTCGAACTCCACGTCGAGCAGGGGCGGGCCCTGGACCTGTCCGGCGACGCCGTCGGCATCGCCAGCTCCATCTGGCCGCACGGACGGTGGCGGTTCGACTTCCGCGGCGAGGCCAACCACGCGGGCACGACCCGCCTCGTGGACCGCCGGGACCCCATGCTGTCGTACGCGGAGACCGTGCTCGCCGCCCGCCGGGAGGCACGGCTCGCCGGTGCCGTCGCCACCTTCGGCAAGATCGCCGTCGAGCCCAACGGCGTCAACGCCATCCCCTCCCTCGTGCGCGGCTGGCTCGACTCCCGCGCCGAGGACCAGACGACGCTGGACACGGTCGTCGGCGCCGTCGAGGAGGCCGCCCGGGACTTCGCCCAGGCGCACGGGATCGAACTGGACGTCGTCCGCGAGTCCTTCACCCCCGTCGTCGAGTTCGAACACGCCCTGCGGGACGAGATCGCCCGCATCCTGGGCCGCGACACCGCCGATCTGAAGGTGCCGGTGCTCGGGACCGGCGCCGGACACGACGCCGGGATCCTCTCCGGGACCGTCCCGACCGCCATGCTGTTCGTGCGCAACCCGACGGGCGTCTCGCACTCCCCGGCCGAGCACGCCGCCGAGGACGACTGCCTGGCCGGGGTGACCGCGCTCGCCGACGTACTGGAAGGGCTGGCCCGCAGGTGACGGAGACGACCTACTGGCTCGAACACGCCTGGCTCGGCACGCACGTCGAGCCGGGCGTGACCCTCACGGCGACCACCGGCGGCCCCGGCGGCCCCGGCGGCCGCATCACCGCCGTGCGCACCGGGACGCCCACCCCGCCCCCGGGCGCGGTCGTCCTGCGCGGGCTGACCCTGCCCGGCCTCGCCAACGCCCACAGCCACGCCTTCCACCGGGCCCTGCGCGGCACCGTCCAGGTCGGCTCGGGCACCTTCTGGACCTGGCGCGAGGTCATGTACCGGGTGGCGGACCGGCTGACCCCGGACACCTACCACGCCCTCGCGCGGGCCGTGTACGCGGAGATGGCGCTGGCCGGGATCACGGCCGTCGGCGAGTTCCACTATGTGCACCACACCCCCGGCGGCACCCCGTACGCCGACCCGAACGCCATGGGCGAGGCGCTCGTCCAGGCCGCCGCCGAGGCGGGCATCCGGATCACCCTCCTCGACACGGCCTACCTCTCCGCCGGCTTCGGCAAGGCGCCCGACCCCCACCAGCTCCGCTTCTCCGACGGCACGGCCGAGGCCTGGGCCGAACGCTGTTCAGTTCTCAAGGACCGGGATCACGCGCGGATCGGTGCTGCCGTGCACTCCGTACGGGCCGTCCCCGCCGGGCAGTTGGCGACGGTGGCGCGCTGGGCCGAGGAGCGGGGGGCCCCGCTGCATGTGCACCTGTCGGAGCAGACGGCGGAGAACGACGCCTGCCACGAGGCGCACGGGTGCACTCCCACGCAACTCCTCGCCGACCACGGTGTGCTGGGGCCGCGCACGACCGGCGTCCACAACACCCACCTCACCGACGAGGACATCGCCCTCATCGGCGCCAGCGGCACCGGCACCTGTATGTGCCCCACCACCGAACGGGACCTCGCGGACGGCATCGGACCCGCCGCCGCCCTGCAACGGGCGGGCTCCCCGCTCTCCCTCGGCTCCGACAGCCACGCCGTCGTCGACCTGCTCGAAGAGGCGCGCGCGATGGAGCTGAACGAGCGGCTGCGCACCCGCACGCGCGGCCACTGGACGGCGGCGGCCCTCCTGCGGGCGGCCTCCGCCGACGGTCACGCGGCGATCGGCTGGGACGACGCCGGCGCCCTGGAGACAGGCGCCCTCGCCGACTTCACGACGATCGCGCTCGACTCCGTCAGGACAGCGGGGCCGCTTCCACGGCTCGGTGCGGAGACGGCTGTATTCGCCGCGTCGGCAGCAGACGTGTCGCACACGGTGGTGGCAGGTCGGCACGTCGTACGGGACGGGGCGCACGCGCTCGTACCGGATGTGCCGAAAGCCCTCGCGGACGCCGTCGCAGCGCTGCGCGGATGACCCCCGCCGGCCCGCCCGCGCGACCGGCCCCCGAACCCCGGCCCGATTCCGAACCGACCGCCGACCAGGCAACCAAGGACGCCATGAGCAGCCCGACGACCGACAGCCCCGCCCACTCGGCGAGCACCGCCAGCACGCTCATCACCAACATCGCTGCCCTGGTCACCAACGACCCCTCCCTCGGCGACAGATCCCCCCTCGGACTGATCCAGGACGCGGCCGTCGTCATCGACGGTGAACGCATCGCGTGGACCGGTGATCAAAGCAAAGCACCCGCCACTGACAATCGGGTCGACGCCGGTGGGCGGGCGGTGATCCCGGGCTTCGTGGACTCCCACTCCCACCTCGTCTTCGCGGGCGACCGGACCGCCGAGTTCAACGCCCGCATGTCCGGCCGGGCCTACAGCGCGGGCGGCATCCGTACGACCGTCGCCGCCACGCGCGCCGCCACCGACGAGGAACTGGAGGCCAACCTCACCCGTTACCTCCGCGAGGCCCTCGGCCAGGGCACCACCACCTTCGAGACGAAGTCGGGCTACGGCCTGACCGTCGAGGACGAGGCACGGGCGCTGCGCATCGCCGCCCGGCACACCGACGAGGTCACCTACCTCGGCGCCCACATCGTCTCCCCGGACCACGCCGAGGACCCCGCCGCCTACGTCGCGCTCGTCACCGGCGAGATGCTCGACGCCTGCGCCCCGTACGCCCGTTGGATCGACGTCTTCTGCGAGAAGGGCGCCTTCGACGGCGACCAGGCCCGAGCGATCCTCACGGCCGGCAAGGCGAGGGGCCTGCACCCTCGCATCCACGCCAACCAGCTCTCCCACGGCCCCGGCGTCCAGCTCGCCGTGGAACTCGACGCGGCCAGCGCGGACCACTGCACCCACCTCACCGACGCCGACGTGGACGCACTGGCGAACAGCCGGACGGTCGCCACGCTGTTGCCCGGCGCCGAGTTCTCCACCCGCGCCGAGTGGCCGGACGCCCGCCGCCTCCTCGACGCGGGCGTCACCGTCGCCCTCTCCACGGACTGCAACCCCGGGTCGTCGTTCACCTCGTCCGTCCCGTTCTGCGTCGCGCTCGCCGTGCGGGACATGGGGATGACGCCGGACGAGGCCGTCTGGTCGGCCACAGCCGGGGGCGCTCGGGCGCTCCGCCGCGACGACATCGGCCGTCTCACGCCGGGCGCGTACGCCGACCTCGCGCTGCTGGACGCGCCCAGCCACGTCCACCTCGCCTACCGGCCGGGCGTCCCCCTGGTCACGGGCGTGTGGCGCAGGGGCGTACGCGTGCGCTGACCGCCGCCGGGCGCGGACCGGTGCCGGACAAGCGGCGGCGCCGGACAAATGGCGGCGCCGGGCGCCGCCCCGGCGTCAGTCGTGGACCGGCCCGGCGCCCGCGCGCCATCGCTGTCCGTCGCGTCCGGACGCCTCGGCGAAGGCGACGGAGCCGAGCGCGTCCGGGGTCACGGCGTACCCCGGCGCGACCGCCGGGCGGATCATCCCCCGGGAGTCGACGTCGAAGCGCAGGTTGTCACCGTTGTCCCCGTCGAGCGAGTCGCAGTCCCAGATGCCCACCCCGTCGTCGGTCGCCCCCCGGCTGTCCAGGCACAGGTCGGGATCGGCGAACGACTGGAGGGCGTCCCCGTGGGAGTCGACGCGCCAGCGCTGGGTGGCGCGCGAGGAGCAGGTGGCCGTGACGACGTCGGTGCCCTTCTCCAACTCGCCCCGGATGTCCAGGCACAGGCCCGACCCGACGTTCACCACCTGGGTGTAGGCCCCGTTCAGCGGAGGCCCGTACGGCAGCGACGGCTTCGGCGGACCCGGCGTCGACGGACTCGGGCTCTTCGGCGGCTCCTCCTTCCGCGGCGGTTTCGAGGGGCTCGCGGTCTCGGAGGGGGTCGGGGACGGCGTCGGGCTCGGCGGGACGGTCGGGGTCGCCGCACCCGAGGGAGGGGCGGCGGGCGTACCGCCGGAGCCCGCCTCGTCGTCGGACGACGACCCGACCGAGCCTGAGAACACCAGGAACGCCAACAGCGGCGCCAACGCCACGCCCAGCGCCACCGAGGTCAGCGCGAGCCGACGGGACGACGACCACTTGGCCCCCGACGTCGAGGCCTCGCCCTCCCCGCCGGCCGCGGCCCCGGCCCCGGCCCTGCGCGCCGACCGGGTCCGGCCCACCGACCGGACCCCGGCCTCGGCCGGTCCCGCCGCCCCGGCACCGACCCCCGCCGCGATCCCGAGCCCTGGCCCCTCACCACTCCGGTCACCGAAGCCGGGACCCTCCCATGGCTCCGCCCCGGCCGGCGCACGGGCCCGGTCATCGGCGCCGGACCCCGGCCACGCCTCCGCCCCGGCTCCCGTGTCGATGCGTGCGCCCGGGCCCGCGCCGGCGCCAGGCGCGGCCCACGCCTCCGCCCCGCCCGAGGAACCCCCCGGGCTCTCCGCGCCCGCGCCGCTCGCCGCGCGCTCCGCACCCCCGGCGTCGGAGCCGCTCCCCGCACCCTCGCCGCCGCCTCCAGGCCCGGATCCGAACCCGAACCCGGCCCCGAACGCGGCTCCGGATCCGGCCCCGAACCCGGAGCCCTCCCCCGCCCAGTCCTCAGAAGCAGAAGCAGAAGCAGCCGCTGCCGCAGCCGTACCGTCCCATGCCCCCGTGCCGCCCTCGGCCCGCAGGCCCGTCGCGCTCCGCGTGTACGCCGTGCCGCCCCACGGGAGGAGCCCCTCCGCGAGGGTCGCGCGCGGGCTGTCGCGCAGGGCGCGCAACTCCTCGTACGCGCCGGTGCAGTGCGGGCAGTGCTCCATGTGGGCCCGCAGATCGGTGCTGTGGCGAGGTGTGTCCGGCCGTACGGACTCCTCGATCAGCCGGCGGAAGTCCTGGCAGCGCGGGTCGTCGGAGGCGGCCAGGCGCACCCGCAGACAGGCCTGGCGCAGGGCGTGGAGCGCGGACTCCCGCTTGTAGGTCACGTCGTCGGGCGTGAGGCCGAGGAGCACGGCCGTACGGTCGTCGGGCTCGTCCTCCACGATGCCGTACCAGATGAGCCCCTGTGGCCGGGGCGGCAGCAGTTCGAACGCCGCGAGCAGGGGCGGGACGCGGCCGCCGGGGCCCGCCGTGTCCAGCACGACCCGCAGGGCGGGGGCGAGTCCGGTCGCGCCGCCGCCCGTGGCCCAGCCGCCGGCGACCCGCGCGGTCAGCAGGAGCAGCCGATGGCGCCAGGGGACGGTCGCCTCGACCCCGCGCGCCGTCTCCTTGGTGGCGACGGTGAACGCCTGCGTCGCCAGCTCCCGCGCCGCGGACTCGCTCGCGGCGCAGAGCCGGGCGTAGGCGAGGACCGACGGGTGGTGGCGCTCGCGCAGTTCGCGCAGGGCCGTGTACGCGGTCGGTGAGTCGGACCGTAACAGCGCGGTGAGCCGGGAGTCCGACGCGTTCGCGTGCCGGTGTTCGGACCCGTCGTCGGGGCGTGCGCTGGGCGCACCTGTGTCCCGGTGGTGGTCCTCATGGCCGTTGTCGCCGCCGGGGCGCTCGTCTCGAGCCCGAGCCATCCTCGTGCCTCCTCGCACCCCCGTGTCCGCCCGTCGGCTTCTGGCATACCGAACAGTCTGGCGCGTGACCATAGTGGCGGAAGGTGAACCAGGGGGAAGGGGTTTCTTGCGGTAAGGGGGTGAGGGGGAGTGAGACAGGGGTGGGCCGGGCGCAGTTCGGCCGGATACGTCGGGAGTGTCGCCACTCCCGTCGCACCCGGCCGACTCGAATTCTTCGCACGTCCGTCACCGACTCCGTCCCCAGGACCGTCGTCGGCCGTCACCGACTCCGCCACCAGGACCGGCGCCGGCGCACGCTCACTCCTCCAGGGTCAGGCCCTTGCGCAGGCGCACCAGCGTGCGGGACAGCAGACGGGAGACATGCATCTGGGAGATGCCCAGTTCGTCCCCGATCTCGGACTGCGTCATGCCGGCCACGAACCGCAGCGAAAGGATCTTCCGGTCGCGCGGCGGCAGTTCGGCGATCAGCGGCTTCAGGGACTCGACGTACTCGATGCCTTCGAGGCCGTGGTCCTCGTAGCCGATCCGGTCCGCCAGGGCGCCCTCGGAGTCGTCCTCCTCGGGCTGGGCGTCCAGCGACGAGGCGGTGTACGCGTTCGACGCCGCCATGCCTTCGACGACCTCGTCGTTCGTCAGCCCGAGGCGCTCCGCCAGCTCTCCCACCGTCGGAGCGCGATCGAGCTTCTGAGCGAGCTCGTCACCGGCCTTGGCCAGGTCGAGACGGAGCTCCTGGAGTCTGCGCGGCACGCGCACGGACCAGCTCGTGTCGCGGAAGAAACGCTTGATCTCGCCGACGATGGTCGGCATCGCGAACGTGGGGAACTCGACGCCCCTGCTCAGTTCGAAACGGTCGATCGCCTTGATGAGGCCGATGGTGCCGACCTGGATGATGTCCTCCATGGGTTCGCTGCGGGAGCGGAACCGGGAGGCGGCGAACTTCACCAGAGCCAGGTTGAGTTCGACCAGGGTGTTGCGGACGTACGAGTATTCGTACGTGCCTTCCTCAAGGGATTCGAGCCGCTCGAAGAGGGTCTTGGACAGGGCTCGCGCGTCCACCGGTCCCACCTCGTCGTACGGGGGGATCTCCGGGAGGTCGGCGAGTGCGTCGCCCGGATTGTGGGCGAGGTCGTCCTGCGTCTCTTCCGGGGCGGATGCCGACGTCGCCCTCTGGGTATGCGATTCGTCGAGCCGGGGTGACATGATGTCCTCCATCGTTCTCGGCATATGGCCGCCGATGCCAATACGTGCACTGCGGTGTGCGGCGCCTCCAAAGCCGGCCGTGTCGATTGGTGTCAGTACTAGCCCTACCCGGTTTCCCGAGGTCGTCGCAAGTGCCTCCTGTGGCGAAATGTCCCTTTGTGGGCGATTGTTCAGGTGTCGGGGAGTGTGGAGAAGGCGTAGTGTTCGAGGGCGAGTCAGCAGTCACGACGGTCGGGAGAGAGACGGCATGGACCGTGGGACGGTCGGCAGCGCACAGTCGGGCCGACTACGGGTCGAGGTGCGGGAAGAGGGCCTCAGTGCCGTCGTGACCCCGGCGGGTGAGCTCGATCACCACACCGCCGATCTGTTGCGTGAGCCACTCGAGAGCTGCCTGGACAAGGGGTTCACACGTCTGGTGGTGGACTGCTCACGCCTGGAGTTCTGCGACTCCACCGGGCTCAACGTCCTGCTGGGCGTGCGGCTCAGGGCGGAGTCGGCGGGCGGCGGCGTCCATCTGGCGGGAATGCTCCCGGCGGTGGCGCGGGTCTTCGAGATCACCGGGGCGGACGCGGTGTTCACCGTCCACGACACCCTCGAGGCCGCCTTGGGCGACTAGCGCCGCGGCCGGCCCGCCCGTGACCTCCGTCACGAGCCCGGTCGCCCGGCTCGGTCGGCGGCAGGTCGACGGAGGTGGGTCGGCGGGTCGATGGCGGCGGGCCGGTGGCGTCGGCCGGTCGCACGTCCTGGCGAGCCCCAGGTGTGGCACCCCGCCCTTCGGGTTATTCGCGTCACAGGTTCTGTGCCGAAAACATGGGTGTTCTGACGGTTCGCTCGGGCAGGAGACATCCTGAACGTGTGGGTGGTGACCCGGATACGACCGGGTCCCGGCCCGGCGGCCCGGCAGTACGGCGAGGCGTGACGGAATACGGATGGCGCAACGGATGACAGCAGAGAACGGCATGCACCGCGGGCCCTCGTCCCGCACCCTTGACAAGTCCTGAATCGTGAACTGGTGAATCGGTGAGGTGAAGCGCTGATGAGCACCACCCGGCCTTTCTCGCCGGGCGACCGCGGCCCGGAACCGGGTGCCGGCGGCGCTTCCGGGGTGCCGGGCGGAGACCCGCCCGAGGCTCCCGCCGCGAGCCGTCTCCCCCGTCGACTCGGCTTCGAGGGCGAGAGCGGGGTGGTGCCGCTGGCCCGTGACTTCACCCGCCAGGCGTTGTACGCGTGGGGGTGGCTGCCGGCCGCGACCGCGGACCAGCGGGCCGCGGCCGAGGATGTGCTGCTGGTGGTCTCCGAGCTGGTCACCAACGCCTGCCTGCACGCCGGGGGCCCGGCCGAGCTGCGCATCGGCTGCGACAACAAGGTGCTGCGCATCGAGGTGGCCGACCGGGGCACGGGCAGCCCGGCGCCACGTACTCCGCACCGAGCCGGACGGCCGGGCGGACACGGGATGTTCATCGTCCAGCGGCTCTGCCTGGACTGGGGGGTCGTACGGGCTCCCGGGGAGTCCGGAAAGACGGTGTGGGCCGAGCTGGGGGCGCCCGCGTAGCGGCCCCGCGCCGGGCGCGGGGGCACGAACCGGTGGGCCGAACTGCCCACCGCCGTCGCACCGTCCACCGCCTCGCGCGCCGCCGTCGCACCGTCCACCGCCGTCGCGCACCGTGCACCACCGTCGCACTGTTCGCCGCCCGTCGGTGCGCCGGGCGGGCGCCTTCACCCGACCCGCGCTTGCCGGTGGCTGTGGCTTCGCCCGCGCTCGTGGTGGCTTCCTCCCTGCCCGCCGTGGCGTCGCCCGCCCTCGCCGTGGCGTCGCCCGGCTCATCGACACACATCCGACACTTGCGCGTGTCTTCCTTCTCCAAGGGCCCCGGCGTACCTTGAGCCGCCGATCTGATGTTCCGTCAGAATGTGGGGTGCCGAGGTGTCGTACCGGACGTACCAGAAACGAACCGCCGTGCTCGCGTCCCTCGCGGCCCTGGCCGGCTCGGCGGTGCTGATGGCCGCCCCGGTGGCTCATGCCGAGGTCGTGGACGTCGAGTACAACTGCAAGACGCCGATCGGGGACAAGTCCGCGGTGTCGCCGATCGACATCAAGGGAGTCGAGAGCGGCGACGGCTACAAGATCACCATGTCGTGGCAGAAGGGTGTCTCGTCCAGCCCGGTCGAGCTGGGCAAGGGCGCGATGACGCCCAGCGCCACGATCGCACTGGGCGGGGCCGACAGCGGCACGCTCACGGTGACGGGGCCGGCCAACGAGGAGGCGCTCCCGGCCAACACCCCGATCAAGATCAACGACCTGAGCGGCACGTACACCCCGAAGAAGACCGGCAAGGTCGAGTTCACCGCGGGGGTCCTGACCATCAAGGCCCTCGGCACGGTGACCACCTGCACCCCGGGCAACGATCCCGCGCCGTCGCTGACTCTCGACGTCACCGCCGGGGGCGGCTCGGGCGGCGGGTCCGACACCGGTGGCTCGGGCGGGTCGAACGCGTCGGGCGGTACGGGAGGTTCGGGTGGCGAGCTGCCGCAGACCGGCCCCCTGGACTCGGCGGTCGCGCTCGGCACACTCGGCGGCACGGTGCTGCTCGCGGGCACGGCGGGGGTGCTGTGGGTGACGCGCAGGAACCAGGCGGTACGTCGCTGAACGGGAGCCGGACGTGATCAGTGGGCGGACCCCGGCGTCGTACACCACCAGGGTGCTCACCCTGGTGGTGCTCACCCTTGCCCTGGCGCTCCCGGCGCTCCCGGCGCCCCTCGCGAACGCGGCCACGCCGACCGTGAAGCTGTCGAAGTCGGAGGCGGGGACCGGTGGTTCGGTCACCGTGACCGGGAGCGGCTGGCGGCCTGAGGCGATCCTGATGGTGCTGATCTGCGGCCGGTCGACGCCGTCGGGCGGTGTGCCCGGGGGCACCGACTCCTGCGCCAACGCCGACGGACGGGCCGTGACCGCCGACGACAAGGGCGCGTTCCGCCGGGAGTTGCCGGTTGCGGAGCCCCCGGTGCCGTGCCCGTGCGTCGTGCACGTCTCCACCATCACCGGCCCGGAGGCCGAGGCCGACGTGGCGTTCCGGGTCGCCGGGCACTCCGTCGAGCCGCTGCCGCGGGAGGTGACCGGCGGGCGCCTGTCGCTCCTGACGGACAGTCGACTGACGGGCTCCAGCGGGCTGTTGACCTGGTTCGGGGCGCCACCCGCCCGTGAACTGGTCCTCACCGTGGGCAACGTCGGCACCTCCCCGGTGAAGGACCCGGTCTTCCAGGTCGGCACCTCCCACGGGGTGTTCGCGCCACGCTGGGAGGAGCAGCGGTGGCGTGGCACGGTCCCGCCGGGCGGCGAGGCCCGCGTCACCCTGCCCGTCGAACTCGCGGCCGGGGCCCACGGCGACTACACCGTCTCCCTCACCTACGGCGGCAAGGTCC
The DNA here is from genome assembly GCF_014930365.1 of Streptomyces caniscabiei. GTDB lineage: Bacteria > Actinomycetota > Actinomycetes > Streptomycetales > Streptomycetaceae > Streptomyces > Streptomyces caniscabiei. The sequence continues at coordinate 226,159 of NZ_JABXWI010000015.1, forward strand.
TCGCCGAGCAGCCGTGGAGCGTGGGCCGCCCCTGGGGCGTCACCCTCTTCTGGCTGATGCTCTGCCTCGTCGTGCCCGCCGCGCTGTTCCGGATCGGCATGGCGGTGGTGGACCGCGTACGGCCCGGGCGCGAGGCTCCCGAGCGCGGAGGCCGGAGGCGACGCGTCGTGTCCCTCCCCGCCTGGCTCCCCCGGCCACCCCCGTCGACCGCGGCCCACGCCCATCCCCGCACCCCGTCCCCGCCCCGCACACCCTCGACCCTGCCGTGGTTCACACCGGACTTGGACTCGGACACGGATACGGAGGCGGACGCGGGCACATCAGCCGGAGGGGCGCGGTCACGCCGTACGGGCATGTGAAGCGCGCGAAAGGGCCGCCGCACCCGGAGTGCGGCGGCCCTTTCCCCTGGTCCGGCGGGCGTCGCCCCTCAGTTGACGTCGCCCGTGAGGGCCCTGACCTTCTTGCGGTACATGTGGATCGCGAAGCCGGCGAGGACGGCGAGGGTGGCCTCGACGGCGACCATGGCGGTGCCGCTGAGGTCGAAGCCGCCGACGGCCGGGTTGGAGAGCAGGCCGGTGATCGAGTCGCCCGCGGTGACCGCGAGGAACCACACGCCCATCATCTGGCTGGCGTACTTGGCCGGGGCCATCTTCGTCGTCACCGACAGCCCGACGGGGGAGAGGCACAGCTCACCGACGGTCTGGATGAAGTAGATGCCCACCAGCCACATCGGGCTGGCCAGGGTGCCGTCCGCCGCCATGCCCAGCGGGATCAGGAAGAAGAAGAACGAGACACCGATGAGCACCAGCGCCATCGCGAACTTCACGGCCGTACTGGGCTCCCTGCCCTGGCGGTTGAGCCACAGCCAGAGCCAGGCGAAGACCGGGGCCAGCGCCATGATGAACAGCGGGTTCAGCGACTGGTACCAGGACGTCGGGAACTCGAAGCCGAGCAGCGAGCCGGCCACCTTCTCGTCGTTCGAGCCGAACGCCTGGACCGTGGACGCGCCCTGGTCGTAGATCATCCAGAACACGGCGGCGGCGACGAAGAACCAGATGTAGCCGGTCATCTTCGACTGCTCGGCGGTGGTCAGCTCCTTGTCGCGCTTGATGCGCAGCAGCACACCCGCCGGGACGACCAGGCCGATGACCGTGAGCGGGATCATCGCCCAGTTCAGGGTGAAGTGGCCGCTGAGGCCGACGGCGCCGTAGAAGACGGCCGCGACGGCCAGCCAGAGCAGGCCCTTGCGCAGCCAGGCGGCGCGCTCCTCGGCGGCCAGCGGCTTCGGGACGATGTCGCTCGTCGGACTCAGGGTCCGGCTGCCGGCGAGGAAGACGGCGAGGCCGATGGCCATGCCGACCGCGGCCAGACCGAAGCCGAGGTGCCAGTTGACCTCCTGGCCGACGGTGCCGATGGCCAGCGGGGCGAAGAACGCACCCGCGTTGATGCCCATGTAGAAGATCGTGAAGCCGCCGTCGCGCCGCGGGTCCTCGGGGCCGTCGTACAGGTGGCCCACCATCGTGGAGATGTTGGCCTTCAACAGACCGGAACCGGCCGCGACCAGCACCAGGCCGGCGAAGAACGGTGCCTGACCGCCCGGCAGGGCGAGCACCAGGTGCCCGGACATGATCGTGACGGCCGCGATCGCCACCGTCTTGCGGGGGCCCCAGACACGGTCGCCGAGCCAGCCGCCGGGCATGGCGAGCAGATAGACCATCGCCGAGTAGACGGCGACGATCGTGGTGGTGGTGGCCAGGTCCATGGCCAGGCCGCCTCCCATGCTCCCCTTGCCGGCGTCGGGGCCGCCGGAGAGCAGGTAGACGGTGAGGAGAGCCTTCATGCCGTAGTAGGAGAATCGCTCCCACATCTCGGTCATGAAGAGAGTGGCCAGTCCGCGGGGGTGGCCGAAGAAGGTGCCCTCGCCGCCGGGGGTTGCCCGGCCGGCCGAGTCCTTCGTCAGGCTGGACGCCATGGTCGTTCCTTGCTGTTCGGGACGGCGCGCGTGGGGGCGCGCGCCCACAGGGTGTTCCGCACACAAAAGAGACCCTCGGCGCGGATATGTCGCCAAAGGTCCCCACGTGCAGCTACAGGCGTTCCGTCACCATACGCCAGGAGGAAGCAGGAAACGGAAGGGCTTGAGAGGCGGATCACAGGTAAGAAGGCGCTGGTGATCGCGCATTCCAAGGTGAATCAGGGGTTCATGGCGCATAGGCGCAGGATGTGACCCTGCGGGGCGCGGCGCGGCGACGCCCCGTTCACAGGGGCGGCGGGCGATTCCCACCGAACCCGGCCGTCATCTCCACACGGTGACGCGGATCTTCACCGGCGGCGGACGAAACGCCCACCGCAGTGGATCATGACCATGGGGAGTAAGAGAACCATGGGACAAAGGTGTGAATCACGCTTGCCGATCACCCTCCACCTGCGGTTCTCGGCGGACTACCATCAGCCCATGACCCGTGTACTGCTCGCCGAGGACGACGCGTCCATCTCGGAGCCGTTGGCTCGCGCACTGCGCCGGGAAGGGTACGAGGTGGAGGTCCGCGAGGACGGTCCCACCGCGCTGGACGCCGGAATGCAGGGTGGCGTCGACCTGGTCGTCCTGGACCTGGGGCTGCCCGGGATGGACGGCCTGGAGGTGGCCCGTCGGCTGCGCGCCGAGGGGCACACCGTGCCGATCCTCATCCTGACCGCGCGCGCCGACGAGGTGGACACCGTCGTCGGTCTCGACGCGGGCGCCGACGACTACGTCACCAAGCCCTTCCGGCTGGCCGAGCTGCTCGCCCGTGTCCGGGCCCTGCTGCGGCGCGGCTCCTCCGAGCCGGCGCAGCCGCCCGCCACCCACGGCGTGCGGATCGACGTCGAGTCCCACCGGGCGTGGATGGGGGACGAGGAACTCCAGCTCACGGCCAAGGAGTTCGACCTGCTGCGGGTGCTCGTGCGCGACGCCGGGCGGGTCGTCACCCGTGACCAGCTGATGCGCGAGGTCTGGGACACCACCTGGTGGTCGTCCACGAAGACCCTCGACATGCACATCTCCTGGCTGCGCAAGAAGCTCGGCGACGACGCGGCGAACCCGCGGTACATCGCGACGGTGCGCGGGGTCGGATTCCGGTTCGAGAAGAACTGAGACCCGCCGGGCCGAACCGGGCGCCCCACGGCTCGGGGGCGCGGGACGTGTGGTGGCCGCGGGTCCCTCGTGGCCGGTCGCGCCGCTTCCCGCGCCCCTCACGGGGCTTCGCCCCGTCGCCCGCCGGCACCCCGCCGGCGTCGGCGGGCGGCACCGACCCCCGCCCGGCGGCGGGTGCCGGGTGCCGCACAATCAGAGGTCCAGGAAAACCCGCCCCGCCCGGAGGGCAACCGTGCGTCGCCGTCTCATCCAGTCCACCCTCGCCGTGGTCCTCGTGGTCATCGCCGTGTTCGGCGTCTCCCTCGTCATCGTCGAGACCCGCACGATCAGCAACAGCGCCGAGGAACGCGTGGAGTCCGAGGCCGTCCAGCTGACCAGCATCGTGGACAGCCGGATCATCGGCGACGAGAGGATCACCCCCGAGGTCCTGCGGGACCAGGTCGGCGACGAGCGCTACGCCCGTATCGAGATCCCCGGCCAGTCCGTGATCGAGATCGGCGAGAAGCCCGTCGGCGACGTCATCAGCCACCAGGCCACGGGCGAGAAGGACGAGGTCGTCACGGTCGAGGAGTCCCGCTCGGCGGTCAGCCGCGAGGTCGGCCGGACGCTGCTGATCATCGCGGCCGTGGCCCTGCTCGCGGTCATCGCCGCCGTCCTCCTCGCCGTACGCCAGGCCAACCGCCTCGCCTCCCCCCTCACCGACCTCGCCGAGACCGCCGAACGGCTCGGCTCCGGCGACCCGCGCCCCCGCCACAAGCGGTACGGCGTCCCCGAGCTGGACCGCGTCGCGGACGTGCTCGACGCCTCCGCCGAGCGCATCGGCCGCATGCTGACCGCCGAGCGGCGGCTCGCCGCGGACGCCTCCCATCAGCTGCGCACACCGCTGACCGCGCTGTCGATGCGGCTGGAGGAGATCACCCTCACCGACGACATCGACACGGTGAAGGAGGAGGCGCACATCGCGCTCACCCAGGTCGAACGCCTCACGGACGTCGTGGAGCGGCTCCTCACCAACTCCCGCGACCCCCGCAACGGCTCCGCCGTCTCCTTCGAGCTCGACGAGGTCATCAAGCAGCAGCTGGAGGAGTGGCGGCCGGCCTACCGCAGCGCCGGGCGGGCCGTCGTCAGCTCCGGCAAACGCCACCTCCAGGCCGTGGGCACCCCGGGCGCGGTCGCGCAGGTGCTGGCCGCGCTGATCGAGAACTCGCTGATGCACGGCGGCGGCACGGTGGCACTGCGCACCCGGGTCACCGGCAACCAGGCGGTGATCGAGGTCACCGACGAGGGGCCCGGCGTCCCCGCCGACCTCGGGGCGCGGATCTTCGAGCGGGCGATCAGCGGGCGCAACTCCACGGGCATCGGGCTGGCGGTGGCGCGGGACCTCGCCGAGGCCGACGGGGGGCGCCTGGAGATGCTCCAGGCGCAGCCGCCGGTGTTCGGGCTGTTCCTGTCGCGCACGCCGGTGCGGACGCCTGCCGGCGAGGACCGGCCGGTTCGGTAGCCCGGCGGTCGGTCAGCCGGCTCTCGGCGGTCGGTGCGAGGGGTTCGCGGGGGTGCTGAGCCTCGGGTTCGCGGATGCGCCGTGGCTGTCCCGGGCGTGATGCGGCGGCTGCGGGCCGGTGAGGCTTCTCGCGCGGTTCCCCGCGCCCCTGAAGGCGCGGCCCGCGCCCCCTCCGGTGTCAGCGGCGTTTGCCCGTGACCGTCCGCGGGTGGGCCGACTCCGCTTCCAGGAACGATTCCGCTCGGGCCACCGTCTCGCGCGCCGGGAGGGCCCGGAACACCCAGGTGCGGTACGACCAGAACCGGAAGAGGGTCGCGACGCCGATGCCGAGGAACTTGAAGACGTTGGACTGCAGGGGGCTGTCCCAGCCGAAGCCGTACGTGGCGGTGTAGAGGACGCCGTTCTCGATGACCAGGCCGACCGCGCTGAACAGCAGGAACAGCGACAGCTCCTTCGTACGGCCGCTCTTGTCACGGTCCCGGTACGTGAAGTAGCGGAAGCCGACGTAGTTGAACACGATGGCGACGACCGTGGCGATGACGCTGGCCCGGACCACCTGGAGCTCGGTGGTGTGCCGCACGAGGTTGAAGACCCCGAGGTTCACCAACAGCCCCGCACCGCCCACGGCGCCGAACTTGGCGAGCTCGCGCACGAGCAGGTCGAGTCGGCGGCGCAGGGCGCCGCGGGGCCTCGTATCGGGCCCCGAGCTGGTATGTCCCATCGTGTGCTGCCCCCGTCACTCGGTTCCGGTCGGTGTCGTGCCGGTGGTCAGCCGGGCGCTGCCCCGTCCGAAAAGATCTGAACGATCAGAAATGAGTTGATCTTCGGTCGAATTCCACTGGTCCCGCCATGCTAACCAGCGCCCCTGGACGATGCCTGTGCAGAAGCTCACAGCCGGGACACACGGGAGGTCCAGGGGCGGTCCGGTGGGGAAATCGGCGAGGAAATCGGGCACCCGCAAGTGGCCGATTCCGTGGCCGATACCCTGGGGGCGTGACGTTCCCGGTAGTCGGCATGGTCGGCGGTGGCCAGCTCGCTCGTATGACACACGAGGCGGGCATCCCGCTCGGCATCAGGTTCAAGCTCCTCAGTGACACCCCTCAGGATTCCGCGGCGCAGGTCGTCGGCGATGTCGTCATCGGCGACTACCGCGACCTCGACACGCTGCGGGCGTTCGCGCAGGGCTGCGACGTGATCACCTTCGATCACGAACACGTACCCACCGAGCATCTACGGGCACTGGAGGCGGACGGCATCCCCGTGCGCCCCGGCCCGGACGCGCTCCAGCACGCCCAGGACAAGGGCGTGATGCGGGCCAAGCTCGTCGAGATCGGTGTGCCGTGCCCACGGCACCGGATCGTCGCGGACCCCGACGACGTGGCCGCCTTCGCCGCCGAGGGGCTCCCCGAGGGCGCCGAGGGCGACGGGTTTCCGGTCATCCTCAAGACGGTCCGCGGCGGCTACGACGGCAAGGGCGTCTGGTTCGTCCGGTCCGTCGAGGACGCCGCCGAGCCCTTCCGCGCCGGCGTCCCGGTCCTCGCGGAGGAGAAGGTCGACTTCGTACGGGAGCTGGCGGCCAACGTCGTGCGGTCGCCGCACGGGCAGGCCGTCGCCTACCCGGTGGTGGAGTCGCGGCAGGTGAACGGCGTCTGCGACACCGTCATCGCGCCCGCCCCCGACCTGGGCGAGACGCTCGCCCTGCGCGCCGAGGAGATGGCCCTGCGGATCGCCAAGGAACTGGACGTCGTCGGCCACCTCGCCGTCGAGCTGTTCCAGACCCGCGACGGCCGCATCCTGGTCAACGAGCTGGCCATGCGCCCCCACAACTCCGGCCACTGGAGCCAGGACGGCGCGATCACCTCGCAGTTCGCCAACCACGTCCGGGCCGTCCTCGACCTCCCGCTCGGCGACCCGCGCCCCCGAGCGAAGTGGACCGTCATGGTCAACGTCCTCGGCGGCGACTATCCGGACATGTACTCCGCGTACCTGCACTGCATGGCCCGCGACCCGCAGCTCAAGATCCACATGTACGGCAAGGACGTGAAGCCGGGTCGTAAGGTCGGTCACGTCAACACCTACGGCGACGACCTCGACGACGTGCTGGAGCGCGCCCGTCACGCTGCCGGTTACCTGAGAGGCACGATCACCGAATGAGCCCCGTCGTAGGCATTGTCATGGGGTCGGACTCCGACTGGCCCGTCATGGAGGCCGCCGCGCAGGCCCTCGACGAGTTCGAGATCGCGTACGAGGTCGACGTCGTCTCGGCGCACCGGATGCCGCGCGAGATGGTCTCCTACGGCGAGGAGGCCGCGGGACGGGGCCTCAAGGTGATCATCGCGGGTGCGGGCGGTGCCGCCCATCTGCCCGGCATGCTCGCGTCCGTGACGCCGCTGCCGGTCATCGGCGTGCCGGTGCCGCTGAAGTACCTCGACGGCATGGACTCCCTGCTGTCGATCGTGCAGATGCCGGCCGGTGTGCCCGTCGCGACGGTCTCCGTCGCCGGCGCCCGCAACGCCGGTCTGCTGGCCGCGCGCATCCTCGCCACGCACGACGAGGAACTCCTCGGCCGGATGCGGGAGTTCCAGCAGGAGCTGAACGACCAGGCGACCGAGAAGGGCAAGCGCCTGCGCACCAAGGTCGAGGGAGCGGGCAGCGGCTTCGGCTTCGGGAAGTAGGCACCAAACGACATGACGGGGAACACGGGGGACACGGGGGAGATGGCCATGGCATCGCTGGAGGCGGCGCGGGAACTGCTGCGGGAGTTCCCGGTCGCGGACGGGCACAACGACCTGCCCTGGGCGCTGCGTGAGCAGGTCCGCTACGACCTGGGCGCGCGCGACATCGCGGACGACCAGAGCGCCTTCCTCCACACCGATCTCGCGCGGCTGCGCGCGGGCGGGGTGGGGGCGCAGTTCTGGTCGGTGTACGTCCCCTCGCACGCGGCGGCCCTGCCGGGCGCCGTCACCGCGACCCTCGAACAGATCGACTGCGTACGGCGGTTGATCGACCGTCACCCGGCGGAGCTGCGGGCCGCGCTGACCGCCGCCGAGATGGAGGCGGCCCGCGCCGAGGGCCGGATCGCCTCCCTGATGGGCGCCGAGGGCGGCCACTCCATCGACAACAGCCTCGCCACGCTGCGGACGCTGTACGCGCTCGGCGTCCGCTACATGACGCTCACCCACAACGACAACATCGCCTGGGCGGACTCCGCGACGGACGAGGCGGCGGCCGGCGGCCTCACCGCCTTCGGCCGGGCGGTCGTGCGGGAGATGAACCGCGAGGGGATGCTCGTCGACCTCTCGCACGTCGCCGCGACGACGATGCGCGACGCGCTGGACACCTCGGTCGCCCCGGTGATCTTCTCCCACTCCTCGTCGCGGGCCGTCTGCGACCACCCCCGCAACATCCCGGACGACGTCCTGGAGCGGCTCCCCGCCAACGGGGGAGTGGCGATGGTGACGTTCGTGCCGAAGTTCGTGCTCCAGGCCGCCGTCGACTGGACGACCGCCGCCGACGAGAACATGCGGGCCCACGGTCTGCACCACCTCGACACCACCCCCGAGGGGATGGCGGTCCACCGCGCCTTCGAGGAGCGCAACCCCCGTCCGGTCGCCACGGTGGCCACGGTCGCGGACCATCTCGACCACATGCGGGAGGTCGCCGGCATCGACCACCTCGGCATCGGCGGCGACTACGACGGCACGGCCTTCACCCCGGACGGTCTGGGCGACGTCTCCTGCTACCCGAACCTGATCGCCGAGCTGCTCGACCGCGGCTGGTCCCGGACCGACCTGGCCAAGCTGACCTGGCGGAACGCGGTCCGGGTGCTGGGCGCGGCGGAGGACGTGGCCCGGGACCTCCAGGCCCGCACGAGCGCGTCCCCCGCGACGCTGGAGCAGTTGGACGGGTGACCCCGGGCGCCGCCCGGTGACCTCACCCGGGTGGCGTAGCGGCGGCCCCGCGAGGGCCGTTCAACCCGAACGCCCCACCCACCAGGAAGGCGGGCGGCCTCCGTGCCACGGTGACGAGTACTGCGATCACCCAACGGCTACGGAGGTCCGCCATGGCAGATCTGCAGGACGAACTGCAAGCCGCGGGGGAGGCCGGCGAACTCGACACGCCTCCCGCGACCACCCGCACCGGACTCGGGCGCAAACGCGACCGGCGCCCGCCGGCGGCGGAGCCGATAGCCCCCGGCGACGGCGGCCACCCCGACGACGGCGGCGACGGCGCGACCGACGACGGCACGGCCGACGACATCCGTCCCGGCACAGCGGCCGACGTCCGCCGCGGCGGAGCGGACGTCCCCGAGGCACCCGGAGGCGAAGCCGTCGTGGTGGCCGGCCCCGAGCCCTCCTCGGCGGCCTCGCCCGCCTCGCCCTCCTCGGAGCTGGCCGAGGCGGACGCCTTCCTCGTCGCGCACCCCGTCGCCGACGGATACAGCGGGCTGCCGTGGGTGTTGCGTCAGCTGCCCCGGTACGACCTGGAGCTGGGCGGGGGCGGCGTCGACACCGACGTGCCGCGCATGCGCAAGGGCCACATCGGCGCACTGTTCTGGTCGCTGCACCTCCCGGACGGCCTCGCGGGCGAGCGGGCCGTGGGAGCCACGCTGGAGCAGCTGGACCTGGTCCGGACGGTCGTCGACGCCCACCCCGAGGGCCTGCGGCTGACGCACAGCGCCGGTGAGACCACCGACGCCCGCAACTGCGGTCGCGTCGCCGTCCTGCTGGGCCCCGCCGGAGCCCCGGCCATCGGCGACTCCCTCGGCATCCTGCGCTCCCTGCACGCCCTCGGCCTCAAGGCCCTCACCCTGGCCGGCGCGTCCTGGGCGGGCGAGTCCGGGCTGAGCAGGTTCGGTGAGGAGGTGGTCCGGGAGATGAACCGCATCGGTGTCCTCGCCGACCTCTCCGGCGCCTCCGGGGAGACCGTCCGCCGGGCGCTCGCGGTCTCCCGCGCGCCGGTGGTGTGCACCCGCTCGGCGGCCGCCGCGCTGCGGTCCCACCCCGCCAACCTCCCCGACGACCTCCTCGCCGCGCTGGGCGAGGCGCGGGGCCTGTGCATGGTGCCGCTCACCGCCGAGCAGACCGGGCCCTCGATCCGCGACGTCGCCGACCACCTCGACCACGTCCGCGCGATCGCCGGCCCCGAGTGCGTCGGCCTCTCCGGCGCCTACGACTCCGGCGAGGCCCATCCCCGGGACCTCACCGACGCCTCGTGCTACCCCCGCCTCGTCGCCGAACTCATGCACCGGGGCTGGTCGGAAGCCGACCTCGCCCTGCTCACCTGGGGCAACGTCCAACGCGTCCTGCGCACCGCCGACTTCACGGCCAGGGCGGCACGCGACCGCCGGGAGGCCTCGACGGCGAGGATCGCGGAACTGGACGGCTGACGGGGCCACGCCCCGTCAGGGGCGCGGGGAACTGCGCGACCAGCCACGTACGACCCGCGGCCGCCGAACACACCCCGCGCCCCTCCCCCTATCGCGAACTACCGCGAACCACCGCGACCTCAGCCGTGGCAGAGACAGAACGGATGCCCTGCGGGATCCGCGTACACCCGGAATCCCCGCTCCCGGTCCGCCGCGTCCAGCACCGTCGCCCCCAGCGCGAGCACCTGCTTCTCCGCCGCGTCCATGTCCTCCACGTCCAGGTCGAGATGGAACTGCTGCGACCGCTCCGCCGAGGGCCACGCGGGAGCGACATACCCCGGCGCCCTCTGGAACGCCAGCCGCGCGCCCCCGCCGGGCACCTCCAGATCCACCCACTCCCCCTCCCCGCTGACCTTCCCGCCGAGCACCTCGGCGTAGAACCCGGCGAGCGCGGCCGGGTCGGGACAGTCCAGGACGACGACATCCAGCTTGGCGATGGCCACGGCTTTCTCCTTGCTCGTTCTCAGCTCACGTGTGCGTCGGTTACCTGTAGAGGAGAGTAACCAGTAACGGTTACCTTATGCACCCCCATAAGCAGTAACCTCACCGGCATGAGCGAGAGAGCGTCCGCGCCGGGGGCCCTGGCCCTCGTCGAGGACCTGGTGAACACGCTGGACGTGGAGACGGGCGCCGACACCCTGGAGAGCCCGGAGAGTCGCGCCCGCCTGCGCCTGGCGGCCGACGAGGACCTCACGGCCGTACGCGATCTGCGGGAGTCCCTCCGCGCGACCCTGCTGGCCCACGCCGGTCACCCCCCGCACCGCGCGGTGACCCCGCTGGGCACCCTGCTGGCCGCCGCGCCGCTCGTCGTCATGGTCTCCGCGGAGGACGGCTCGGCGAGTCTGCGCCCCGCCGCAGACCCGGCCCCGCTCCTCTCCCGCGTCGCCGCCGCCGTCGCCGAGGCCCTCACGGCGGACACCTGGCAGCGCCTCAAGGCCTGCGAGGCCGGTGACTGCCACTGGGCGTACTACGACCGCAGCCCGGCCGGACGCCGCCGCTGGTGCTCGATGCAGGTGTGCGGAGCCCGTGCGAAGATGCGCCGCTACCGAGCGAAGTAAGCGCTTCGCCCCCGCCGGGCGCCGGAACGGTGGACAATGGCGAAAGACGCCGTTCCGGCCGACTGAGCCTCGGCCGGAACGGCGTCACCTGTCACTGCGGTGAGCACCTCAGGGCATGCCGCGAGGCGTCCTACGCGGTCGGCCGCCCCATCGCCCGGTACGTCCAGCCCGCACGGCGCCACAGCTGAGGGTCCAGCGCGTTGCGGCCGTCCAGCACGAGCCGGGTCGACGCGACCTCGCCCAGCGCCTCCGGGTCCAGCGCCCGGAACTCCTGCCACTCCGTCAGATGCAGCACGATGTCGGCGCCGCGTACGGCGTCCAGCGCGGTGTCGGCGTACCCGAGCGTCGGGAAGATCCGCCGCGCGTTGTCCATGCCCTTGGGGTCGTAGACGGTGACCTGGCCGCCCTGGAGGTGGATCTGCCCGGCCACGTTGAGGGCGGGGGAGTCGCGCACGTCGTCGGAGTCGGGCTTGAAGGTGGCGCCGAGCACGGCGACCCGCTTGCCCAGGAAGGAACCGCCGCCCAGCGCCTGCCGGGCCAGCTCCACCATCTGGCCGCGCTGGCGCATGTTGATGGAGTCGATCTCGCGCAGGAACGTCAGGGCCTGGTCGGCGCCCAGTTCACCGGCGCGGGCCATGAACGCCCGGATGTCCTTCGGCAGACAGCCGCCGCCGAAGCCGATGCCGGCCCGCAGGAACTTCTTCCCGATCCGGTCGTCGTGCCCGATGGCCTCGGCGAGCTTGGCGACATCGCCCCCGGAGGCCTCGCACATCTCGGCCATGGCGTTGATGAAGGAGATCTTGGTGGCGAGGAAGGAGTTCGCGGAGGTCTTCACCAGCTCGGCGGTCGGGAAGTCGGTGAGGACGAACGGGGAGCCCTCCTCGACCGGCGTCGCGTACACCTCGCGCAGCAGCTTCTCGGCACGCTCACTGCGCACCCCGACCACGATCCGGTCCGGGTGGAGCGTGTCGTTCACGGCGAAGCCCTCGCGCAGGAACTCCGGGTTCCAGGCCAGCTCGGCGTCCTCCCCGGCGGGCGCGTGCTCGCTGAGATAGGCGGCCAGCCGGTCGGCGGACCCCACCGGCACGGTCGACTTGCCGACGACCAGCGCCGGGCCCGTCAGATGCGGGGCGAGCGAGGCGAAGGCCGCGTCGACGTAGGACATGTCGCAGGCGTACTCGCCGTGCCGCTGCGGGGTGTTCACACAGACGAAGTGGACGTCGCCGAAGGCCGCGACCTCGGCGTAGTCGGTGGTGAAGCGCAGCCGCCCGCTCGACCCCTCGATCCCGGCGACGTGCTTGCGCAGCAGCTCCTCCAGCCCCGGCTCGTACATCGGGACCTCGCCCCGCCGGAGCATGTCGATCTTCTCCTCGACGACATCTAGCCCCAGCACCTCGAATCCCAGCTCGGCCATGGCGGCGGCGTGGGTGGCGCCGAGATAGCCGGTGCCGATCACGGTGATCTTGAGGGCCATGGGGTGCTCCTGGGGTGTCCGGCCGAGGGGTTGCGCACGCGGGCACATGCCGTGTGCACGCGTGCTCGTGAGCATAGTCGGGGCGTGTTCGAGCCCTTCACGGGGCAGATTGCCCGGAGAATCGCGGCCTGTCGTCAAACTCACGTACCCAGCGCCGTGGGCGGCCCTTTAAAATTTGAGTTACTTAACGGTAGTTAGCGTCAGGAGCGTGAGAGACCTTGGCCGGATCGGCTGATTTCGACCTGTACCGCCCGTCCGAGGAGCACGACATGCTCCGTGACGCGATCCGTTCCCTCGCCGAGGCGAAGATCGCGCCCCACGCCGCCGCCGTGGACGAGGAGGCCCGCTTTCCGCAGGAGGCGCTGGACGCGCTCGTCGCCAACGACCTGCACGCCGTGCATGTGCCCGAGGAGTACGGCGGCGCCGGCGCCGACGCCCTCGCCACGGTCATCGTGATCGAGGAGGTGGCCCGCGCCTGCGTGTCGTCCTCCCTGATCCCGGCCGTCAACAAGCTCGGCTCGCTGCCCGTGATCCTCTCCGGCTCCGAGGAGCTGAAGAAGAAGTACCTGGGCCCGCTCGCCAAGGGCGACGCGATGTTCTCGTACTGCCTCTCCGAGCCGGACGCCGGCTCCGACGCGGCCGGGATGAAGACCCGCGCGGTCCGCGACGGCGACCACTGGATCCTGAACGGCGTGAAGCGCTGGATCACCAACGCGGGCGTCTCCGACTACTACACGGTCATGGCCGTCACGGACCCGGACAAGCGCTCCAAGGGCATCTCCGCCTTCGTCGTCGAGAAGTCCGACGAGGGCGTCTCCTTCGGCGCCCCGGAGAAGAAGCTCGGCATCAAGGGCTCCCCGACCCGCGAGGTCTACCTCGACAACGTCCGCATCCCCGCCGACCGCATCATCGGCGAGGAGGGCACCGGCTTCGCCACGGCGATGAAGACCCTGGACCACACCCGCATCACCATCGCGGCCCAGGCCCTCGGTGTCGCCCAGGGCGCCCTCGACTACGCCAAGGGCTACGTCCAGGAGCGCAAGCAGTTCGGCAAGCCGATCGCCGACTTCCAGGGCATCCAGTTCATGCTCGCCGACATGGCCATGAAGATCGAGGCCGCCCGCGCCCTGACCTACCAGGCGGCGGCCAAGTCCGAGCGCGGCGACAAGGACCTCACCTTCCAGGGCGCCGCCGCCAAGTGCTTCGCCTCCGACGTCGCCATGGAGGTCACCACGGACGCCGTCCAGCTCCTCGGCGGCTACGGCTACACCCGCGACTACCCGGTGGAGCGCATGATGCGCGACGCCAAGATCACGCAGATATACGAGGGCACCAACCAGGTCCAGCGCATCGTCATGGCGCGCAACCTGCCGTAACCCCGTCGGCGCAGTCCGTGCACAGCCCCCGGCACCCGCCGGGGGCTGTTGTCGTACGGGACGAACGGGGCGGATTGTTTCCGTCCGCCCGATGGCGGGCGGGGGCGCGGAGGCGTAGGACGGAAGGGTGCGAGGGTCCGGCCCCGGGCCCCGTTCTCCCACCAACCCCAGGAGGAGCCATGACGCAGCAGGCCGGGAACATGACCGCGATGAGCAAGGAGATGCAGGACTGCGTCAACGCCTGCATGACGTGCCACAGCATGTGCGAGGAGACCATGAGCTCCTGCATGCAGGCCGGCGGCCAGGCCCAGATGCAGATCATGCGCGCCCTGATGGACTGCGCCGAGATGACCCGTATGTGCGCGGACATGATGATGCGCCGCTCGCCGCTGTCCGCCGAGATGTGCGCGATGTGCGCCCGCGCCTGTGACATGTGCGCCGAGGCGTGTATGTCCATGCCGGACGACCCGCAGATGATGCGCTGTGCCGAGGCGTGTCGCCGCTGTTCCGAGATGTGCCGGACGATGGCGGGCGCGACCGCCTGACCCGTCACACGAACGCCCGAACGCCCGAACGCCCGAGGGGCACCCCACCATGGAACAGGGGGTGCCCCTCGGTCGCGTCGTCCGCCGGGTCGGTAGCCGGGTCAGTTGCCCGACACCGTCACCGTCTCGTCGTTCTTCAGCTGCTCCACCAGCTGCTTCACCTTCGCGGTGTCCCACTGGAGGTTGCCGTTGCCGGAGTTGCCGGAGATCGGCATGTTCATGGACTTGCCGTCACCGCCCGTCACGCCCTTCATCGCCCAGAACATGTCGGCCAGGTCGAACAGGCTCATGTCCTTGTCGACGATCAGGGTGTCCAGACCCGCGCCCATCGTCGGGTACAGCTTGAAGGGGTTCAGGATCGTGCTCGGCGTCGCCGTCTGGCTCGCGAGGGCCGCCAGGAACTTCTGCTGGTTCTTCGTCCGGTCCAGGTCGCTGCCCGCGAGGGCGTAGCGGGTGCGGACGAAGGCGAGGGCCTGCTCGCCGTTGAGGGTCTGCTTGCCCGCCTCGAAGTCGGCACCGGACTTGGTGTCCTTCATGCCGCCCTTCGGGATCTCGATCTCCACCCCGCCGACCGCGTCGACGATGTTCGCGAAGCCCGCGAAACCGATCTCCACGTAGTGGTCGATGCGCAGCCCGGTGTTGGCCTCGACGGTACGGACGAGCAGCTCGGGCCCGTCCTCCGCGTACGCCGCGTTCAGCTTCACCTGGCGTCCGGTGCCCTTGTAGGTCTTGCCGGACTCGGAACCCACGAACGACGGGATCTCCACGTTGGAGTCGCGGGGTAGCGAGATCAGGGTCGGGCCGTTGGACCCGGTGTGCAGGATCATCATCGAGTCCGTGCGCTTGCCCTCGGCGGACCCGGTGTGGAGCTCCTTCTTCTGCTCGTCGGACAGGCCCGCACGGCTGTCCGAGCCGACGATCAGGTAGTTGGTGCCCTCGCCCTCGCCCGGCCGGTCGATGACCTTGGAGAGGTCGACCTCGCGGTTCAGCTTGGAGTCGGCCCAGAAGTAGGTGCCGATCGTCGTGGCGAGCAGTACGACGGTGACCGTGATCGCGGTCAGCTTGATTCGGCGCCCCCAGTTCGGTGCGCCACGCTCGCCCCGGCCGCCACCGTGACCCCCGGTGCCGCCCGAGCCGGCGCCGTAGACCTGGCCGGTGTTGTAGTCGCTCTGGTAGCCGCCGCCGTACTGGTCGGGGCCGCTGTTGCCGTGGCCGTCACCGTACGGGTCGCCGTACGACGGCTGCTGGGGCACACCACCCTGAGGGGGTGCCGACGGGCCGCGCCGGACCTGGCGCATCACGCGCGGCCCGTCGGGCTGGGCGTAGTCGCCGCCGCGGTTGTTGCCGGACCATCCCTCGGGCCAATCGTTCATGCGCCCCAGTGTGCCGGGTCGGGCTGTGCCCTTTACAAGGGTCGATGAAAAACAAAGGCAGGGCTGTTGCGAAGCCGACACAAATTGCACGGTTTTGTAGGGGGCCGGGCGCCTGTTGATCAAGGGGGAGCGGTTTGGGGGCGAGTGCGGGTTGTTCGTGGTCGCCCGCGCGGTTCCCCGCGCCCCTCACGGGGCGCAGGAGACCTGGTCGCCCCGCACCACGCCCGACTCGTCCTGCTCCGGGTTCTCCGCGCGCACCTTGCGGACCCGTTCGAAGTCCGTGCCGGCGATCACCTTCATGGTGGGGCCCTGGGCGCGGACCGGGCGGAGCTCCGAGCCCGGGAGGGCGGCCGCGAGGGAGCGGGCGGAGCGGTCCCAGCGGGGGTCGTAGAAGACCTGGGTGCGGGTGGCGTTCGGCTGCGGGGCGTTGACCGGGGCCCTGGTGGTGCGGAAGCCGGTGGCGGCCAGCTGCCGGTCGACCTTCCTGCCGAGGCCCGGGACGGCGGTGCCGTTCTCGACCTGGACACGGATCTGCTGCGGCGCCACGTCGACGAGCGCGTACGTGCCGCGCGCCTTGTAGGGGGCGAGGGGCCGGTCGTCGCGCAGGGCCTCGAAGAGGCGGGCGGCCTTGGCGTCGTCCCACTTCAGCGTCGAGCCGACGCCCTCCACGGCGTATCCCATGCGTCCGATGGGCACGGTGGTGAACTCCGAGGACGCCGGTGTGAGATTGCGCAGCGCGCGGCCGAGGTCGATCAGCTCGCCCGTGCCGAACTCCTTGTCGGCGCGGACGGAACCGAGGACGGCCTGGGTGATGTCGCGGAACTTCATCGGGTTGAGCAGGACCCCGGAGGAGGTGGCCTGCGACATCAGGGCCGCCATGAACCGTTGCTGGCGCTTCATCCGGCCGAGGTCCGAGGAGCCGTCGGTGTGCCGGGAGCGGACGTACTGCAGGGCCTCGCCGCCGTCCAGCTCATGGGTGCCCGCGTCCAGGTCGAGGCCGGTGTAAGAGTCCTTGAGGGGGCGGGTGGTGCAGATCTCGACACCGCCGAGGACGTCGACGGTCCGCATGAAGCTGGTGAAATCGACCTCGACGTAGTGGTCGATCTTCACCTTGGTCATGTGCTCGACCGTCCGCACGGTGAGCTGCGGCCCGCCCTCGGCGTAGGCCGCGTTCAGCTTGAGCGGGTGGGAGCGCAGCACCTTCCCGGTGGCGCGGTCGGTGTGCTCGGGCGTCTCGGCGTAGGAGTCGCGCGGCAGGCTCACCACGCTCGCGCGCTCCCGGTCCTCCGAGATGTGCACGATCATCATCGTGTCCGTGCAGTGGCAGGGGGCACCCCCCAGCCGGTACTTGCGCCGCTCCCGCTCGCTGATCCGGTCGCGGCCGTCGGTGCCGACCAGCAGCACGTTCATGCCGTGGCCCGCCTCGGGCCGGTTCTTCATGTCCTTGAAGGCGTCGACCCGCTTGATCTCGCCGTCCAGGCGGGTCACCACCGCGTGCCCGATGCCCGCGGCGGCCAGCACCACCACCGAGAGCGTGGTCACCGCCCGCATGGCCCAGCTCCGCCGCCGGGGAGGCACGGGGGGCCGGGGCTGCTGCGGACGGGCTGGACGGCGGGGCGGTGCGGACACGGGGGACACCTCCGCGAGACCGGTCAGGGGAAGAGGAGAGTCAGAGAACCTTGAGCACCGTAGGGTCCCGGCATCCGCGCCCCGCGCACGCGACCGGGCGGCGCGCGTTCGTGTCCCCCGTTCGCGGTAACGTGAGCCCCCTATGAACGCCAAGCCCGACGTGCCGCTCCCCGCCGTGTCCGTGATCATGCCCGTCCTCGACGAGGAGCGGCATCTGCGCGGAGCCGTCCAAGCGATCCTCGCGCAGGAGTACGCCGGCGAGATGGAGGTCGTGATCGCCCTCGGTCCGTCCGCGGACCGTACGGACGAGATCGCGGCCCAGCTCGTGGCCGAGGACCCGCGCGTGCACACCGTCCCGAACCCCACCGGCCGTACGCCCGCCGCGCTCAACGCCGCGATCAAGGCCTCACGCCACCCGATCGTGGTCCGGGTCGACGGCCACGGCATCCTCTCGCCGAACTACATCGCCACCGCCGTACGGCTCCTGGAGGAGACCGGCGCGCAGAACGTCGGCGGCATCATGCACGCCGAGGGCGAGAACGACTGGGAGCACGCGGTCGCCGCCGCGATGACCTCGAAGATCGGCGTCGGCAATGCCGCCTTCCACACGGGCGGCGAGGCGGGCCCGGCGGAGACGGTCTACCTCGGTGTCTTCCGGCGCGAGGCGCTGGAGCGGCAGGGCGGCTACAACGTGGAGTTCATCCGCGCCCAGGACTGGGAGCTGAACTTCCGTATCCGTGAGGCGGGCGGCCTCATCTGGTTCTCGCCCGAGCTGCGGGTGTCGTACCGGCCCCGGCCCAGCGTGAAGGCGCTCGCCAAGCAGTACAAGGACTACGGGCGCTGGCGGCACGTCGTCGCCCGCTACCACGAGGGCTCCATCAACCTGCGCTACCTCGCCCCGCCGACCGCGGTGTGCGCGATCGTGGCCGGCACCCTGGTGGGCGCCCTGCTGACCCCGCTGGGCTTCGTCGTCCCCGGCGGCTATCTCGCGGCGATCGTCGCGGGCTCGGTCCCGGCGGGCAAGGGGCTGCCGCTCAAGGCCCGCCTCCAGATCCCTGTCGCCCTCGCCACCATGCACATGTCGTGGGGCTTCGGCTTCCTCACCAGCCCTAAGTCGCTGGCGAAGAAGGTCATCGCCTCCCGCCGCCCGGCGGTGCCGGCCGAGAGCTGAGCACCGAGCACCAGCACCGAGCACGTACGAGCGGGGCCCCTCCCACAGCCGGGAGGGGCCCCGCTCGACGTTCCGGGCACTCACCAGGTGAACGCCGGATTGACCTCCATGCAGGCCTTCTTGTCAGCGCCGTTGAGGGCGTCCGCCGACTCCGGAGTCGTGTCGTCCTCCTTCTCGGCCTCGTACGTCTTCCCCTCGCGCCAGTCGGCGCCGACGACGAGCGTGACACCACTGACGTTCGTGGACTTCTCCACCTGGCCCAGCGGGATGCCGAGGGCCTTGGCGACCGCCTGGGCGTCACCCTCCAGCTCGGCGCTCGGGTACCGGACGACCGTCTTGTCCTCGACGACCGCGGTCGTCGTGGACGACGAGGCCTTGGCGAAGCCGTCCTCGACGAGCAGCTGCGACACCGAGAGCGCGCGCCCGGGGACCGGCTCCAGGGTGGAGGTCATGGTGCCGTTGATCACCAGCACCCCGATCTCGTCCTTCGCCGCCGCCGGGTCGTCGGAGGCCGCTTCCTCGGTGGTGGTCTTCTTCTTGTCCTTGCCGTCCAGGGCGATGTCCTCGCGCACCAGGCGGAACAGCTTCTCCGCGTCGCCCTCCTTGGGCACGACGCGCGCGCCGGCGTACGTGTACGGCATCGTCGTCATCGTGATCCGGGCCGGCTCGACCTTGCGCAGCTCCGTGCTGAGGTCGTAGAGCTTGGCGACGTCACCGAGGCCCTCGTCGACGGTGAGCGCGTCGGTGGCCTGCTCGGCGAGCTTGCGCAGCTTGTTCGGGTTGGTGATCGTGGCGTTCTCGCGCAGCTCGCGGACCATCGCGTTCATGTACTGGTGCTGGGCCTTGGCGCGCGCGATGTCGCTGCCGTCCTCGAAGCCGTACCGGGTGCGCAGCCACTGCAGGGCCTGCTTGCCCTGGATGTAGGTGGTGCCCTTCTCCAGCTTCAGCCCCGAGCCCTTGCCGTCGCTGGTGTGCGAGTAGATGTTGGCGTCCACGCACACCGGCACACCGCCGATCGCGTCGGCCATCGACACCACACCGGCGAAGTCGACCATCATGAAGTGGTCGATGTGTATGCCGGTCAGTTCCTGCCAGGTGGCGACCGTGCAGCCGGGGCCACCGCGGCGCAGCGAGTCGTTGGTCATCGCCTGGGTGGACGCGTCGTACACGTCGCCGCTGTCGGGGTCCGTGCACTTGGGGATGGGGAGCAGGGTGTCGCGGGGCATGCTGACGACCGACATGTTGGTGCGGTCGGCGGACAGGTGCAGCAGCATCTGCACGTCGGCGAGCGGCGGGCCGTCGAAGGTGTCCCGGGCGCCGCCGAGTTTCTGGTTCTCCGCGGTGTCCCGGGCGTCCGAACCGATCAGCAGGATGTTCAACGGGGTCTGACCGGCCGCGTTGGGCGTCGGCTCGGCGATCTTCGTGTCGCCGAGGTTCAGCTTCTCCTTCTTGATGTTGCCGTTGAGGTGCTGGTAGTAGAGGTAACCGGCACCGGCGGTGCCGAGTATCACCACCGCCAGGACCGTCGCCGACCAGCGCAGCACCCGTCTGCGCCGGGGCCTCCCGGGGGCCTTGGCGCGCCCTCGCCCGCCGTCGTCGTCACCGTCACCGCCGCTGTCGCGGCGCTTGCGTCCGCCCCGCCCGCCCTGCCCGGGAACCCTGGCGCCCGCGTCGCCGTCCGAGCCGGACGCGTCGTCCTTCGGATCCAGGTCCCCGTCCTGCTCGCCGGGTTCGTCGACACGCGGTCGCCCCCCGTCCCCGCGCACGTCGCTCCGTACCATCTCCCTGCCCCTCCCCACCCTGCCGTGGCGGGGCCGTCCCCGCCTCCTGTTGGACTGTCGAGAACCCAACCGGGATGTACTCATGTTCTGTTGAACGCGTCATGTGTTCCGACCGGATGACATGCGGACACGGTTCGCCGCGGCGGCGCACGCCGCCCCACGGCATCTTCGACGACATTCAGAACTGCACCGGGCGGGCGCGTCCTCGCGCCCGCCCGGTGCACCACCGGATCTCTCGACCGTTCTTGCGCTGCTCGCGTCGGGTTAGACGCGCCGCGACCCCGTCAGGTCATCAACTGGCGCACTTTTCCTTGTCCGCGGTGTTCTTCTGGACGTCCAGATCCGCCGCCGAGCCCCCGCTGAGCGGCACCCCGGCTCCCTCGAAGTCCTCGCCCAGGGTCAGCACCATCGAGGGCAGGCCCTGGGAGTTGGTCTCGCTGTTGCCCTTGCCGGGCTTCAGCGCGGACGCGGACAGACCCATGAGGTCGGCCAGCTTGCGCGCCTGGTCGGCCTGGTCCGGGTCGTACGCGAGGGTCGTCTTCTTCAACGTCTTGTCGGCGTTGCCGAGCTGGCTCGACTTGGTCACGCCGACATCGTTCTGCAGCCAGCTGAGAGTGGCCTGTGCGCTGCCGGCCTCGGCACCGCCGTTGTAGACGCTGACCCGGACCTCGGAGGCGTCGGCGCGCGCGCCCTTGAGCTTCGCGGCCTCCTTCTCCTTGGCCTGCTTCTTCACCTCGGTGAGGGAGATGTCGTTCCTGATGGTCTCGAAGAGCTGCTCGGCGCTCTGCGGTTTGGGCAGCACGGTCGCGCCGTCGGTGTTGTCGACGACCGGCACGGTGGTGAAGGTGATGTTCTTCGTCTTCACCTTGCCGACCTCCTGGCCGAGCGAGGCCAGCTTCTTGATGTCCGAGATCTTCGAGTCGACCGACAGCGCGCTGGTGGCGGCCTCCGCGAGGTCCAGCACCTTCGACGGGTCGGTCAGCGTGTCCTTGGACTTCATCTGCCGGATCATCGAGCTGAGGAACTGCTGCTGCAGCTCGATCCGGCTCAGGTCGCTGCCGAGGCCCACGCTGTAGCGGGTGCGCAGGAAGGCCAGCGCCTCCTCGCCCTCGATGGTGTGCTTGCCCGCGGTGAGGTCCAGCTTGGACTTGGAGTCCTTGATGTCCTTCTCCAGACACACCTCGACACCGCCGATGGCCGTGGAGAGCGTCTTCACCGCGTTGAAGTCGGCCACCATGAAGTGGTCCGACTTGATTCCGGTCAGCTCCTCCACGGTCCGCATGGTGCAGCTCGGGGTCCGGCCGTCCTGGCCGAGGCTCGTGTTGAACCGGACGTTGGAGGTGCCCCGGATGTTCTTCTTGGAGCCGTCCTCCTGCGTGGTGAGGCAGTCCGGGATGTCCACGATCATGTCGCGCGGGATGCTCATCGCGGTGGCGTTCGTGCGGTCCTTGGACACGTGCAAAAGGATCGTGGTGTCGGCGTGGCCGACGCTGTCCTTGTCGCCGTAACTCCCGTTGCCCGCGCCGGTCCGCTTGTCCGTGCCGATCACCAGCAGGTTGATCGCCCGGTCCTTGCTGAAGCCGCCGGTGCTCGCGCCGTCGTCCGAGATCTTCTGGATGTTGTTGTTCAGGTGCTGGTAGTAGAGGTAGCCGGCGGCGCTCACCCCGACCAGCACGAAGGCCAGCGTGCCGCCCGTCCACACCAGTATCCGCTTGCCCGTCGACTTCTTGGGCTTCGTCCTGCCCCGGCCGCCGCGGCGGCCGGGCAGCGGCTCCTCCTCGGGCGTGCCCCGCCGACGCCGGGGTCCCGGCAGCGTGTCGGGGATCTCCCGGGTGTCCGTGCCCGCCGACGCGGAGCGCGTGGACGTACCGCTTCCCGCGGCCCTGGCCCCCGCCGCGGCGGGGGCGGCCCGACGCGGCCTCGGCACCGCCGACTGCGGTGCGGAAGGGGTCAGTCGCAGTTCGTATTCACCGGTGCTCGGGTTGAGTACCCACTGGTCTGCGGGGTCGATGTCGTCCGCCCGCCCACGGCCTTGCGCGTCCACGGTTGTCTGATTCCTCCGTCGGGGCCACGCGGCGTCTTCCCCCTCAAAAGACGCTCGGGTCTCGCTGCAAGGTGCGTGGCCGAGAAGGCCTGCCGCACCGGATCGCTCACACTAGCCGCACGATCAGGCGCCGAGCGACGGCGGTGACAAATTGCACGTCCCTACAACCGGGCAATCCGCCCATTTCCTAGAGCATTTGTTCCTGCTGTTGACGTGCGCTTTACCTGCGGAACCCCGCCGGAGTCATCCGCAGTCCTCCTCGGCGGCCGTACTGCCCCGGAAAGTCGGTACCGGATCCGGTGTCCCGGAGAGGCTTCCCGAAAGCTCTTCCGAATGCCCTTCCCGCGTTCCTTCCGGCAGTTCCCGCGCCACAGCCACGGGTGCGTCGGCGCGCAACCGTGCGAAAAGACTCCGCGCCGCCGGCTCGACGAGCTCGTCACGATTGGCGTCGTACGCATACGACTTCCGGGGGACGGTCAGGAATTGCACCTTTTCCATGGGGACCGTGCGCAGGCCGCGCACAAGGTCGTAGAGCCCGCGCAGACTCGCCAGTCCCGGGTCCGTGGTGAGTGACGAGGTGGCCGCGTCGAGCACCGGATAGAGCTTCACGGGATTCAGCAGAACGTCATTGCCGCGCACCTTCGCCGCAAGCGCCGCGAGGAAGCGCTGCTGCCGGTCCATCCGTTCGGTGTCGCTTCCGTCACCCAACGACTTGCGGGCGCGCACATATCCCAGGGCCTGTTCCCCGTCGAGCTTCACCCTGCCCGCGGGCAGTCGCAGTTCGGCCTGTTTGTCGTGAATGGGTTCGGTGAGGCACACCTCGACGCCGTCCACGGCGTCGACCATCTCCTTGAAGCCGCTGAAGTCCACCACGATGTGATGGTCGACACGGATATCGGTCATTCGCTCGACCGTCCGGATCGTGCAGGCCGAACCGCCGCTCTGGAACGCGTAGTTGAACATGGTGAACACCGGTTCGGTGCGACTGCCGTCCGGCCGCCGGCAACTCGGCACGTCCACCATCAGATCCCGGGGCAGCGACACCGCGGTCGCGCTCCGCCGGTCCGCCGCGAGATGCAGCAGGATCGTGGTGTCGGAGCGCTCGGTGCCCGAATCGCGCCCGTACTCGCCGTTCTCGTCCCCCGACCGCGAGTCCGACCCGATGACGAGGATGTTCTGCGCGCCCCGCACCAGCGCCGTGGGCCGCTCCTTCTCGTACCGCGCCAGCTCGTCCGCCGCCGACCGGTCCGAGGTGATGTTCCCGTCCAGCTTCTGGTACGCCGCCCAGCCCACCCCCAGGGCCCCGACGACCATCAGGACGGCGCCGCCGCCCACCCACCGCACCCACCGCCGTCGACGCCGACGCCGGGGCCCGAGTCCGGTGGGCGAACCGCCCGCACCGGGCCCCAGCCCACGCGCCTGCCCTCCGACGTCGTCCATGTCCGGCCACCCCTCACGGCGTACGAGCGAGTCGTTGCTCCTACGACGATGGCGCGAGAGGGGCCGGAGAGGCGGCCGGGGCTAGGCCGAATGGGGGACGGGGCGGCGCCCTGCGGCTGATGGGCGGGGGCAGCCGCGCCCTTCAGGGGCGCGGGGAACTGCGCGAACAACCACAACGCACCCGCAGCCGCCCACCGACCTCACCCCCACGGCGCCATCGCGCACAGGTCACCGAGAACACGTCACCGAGGACACGTCACCGAGGACACGTCACCGAGGACACGTCACCGGGAGACCGAAGTGACCCGTTCACTCTCGATCCGCTTGGCGAGCGCGTCCTCACCCACCTGCTCCAGATGCCGGCACAGCACCACCGACCCCCCACTGGCGAGCGGCCCGTACAGCCCCGCGGCCAGCCCCTCCCACGTGTCGTACCCCAGCCCCGACAGCAGCCGTGACCCCGGCCCCGTCAGCCCCAGCCCGGCGGCGTCGGCCCGGGCCCGCTCCACGACCTCGGCCCCGCTGAACTCCCGCCCGGCCACGACCAGCGCCGCCTCCTCGGGATCCACCGGCGCGTACGCCACGAACCGGTCCCCCTGCGAGGGCACCTCGACGGCGTAGTCGGCGAACCCCGCGGGAGCCTGCGGGAACCGCCCGCCGAGCGGCCGCAGCGCGAGCGCGACGCGTTCGCCGGAGCACGCCCGGGCCGCGTCCAGCGTGTCCGGGCCGCTCACCACGAGGTCGGCCGCCCCGGGGTCCCCGCCGACCTCGGCGACCACCCCCACCGACGAACACGCCAGCAGCCACACCGCCGTCTGCCAGTGCGCCGGCAGCAGCAGGGCGACCCGGTCGCCCGGCTCCGCCGACAGCTCGCCCTGGAGGAGGTTCGCGGTCTTGGCCACCCAATTGGCGAAGGTGGCCACGGACAATTCGACCCGCTCGCCCGTGGCGTCGTCGTAGAAGGTCACCAGCGGGCGCGCGGGGTCCGCGGCCAGCGCGGATCGCAGCAGGTCGGCAGGGGTGCGGTCGGTGGCGTTCATCCGCGTAAGCGTACGCGGGCACCACGGCGCCCGCGGGCCCGGGCGGAGCGGAAAGCTAACCGGTTCGGCGGAGCGGAGCCGACGACCCGTCAATTCCGCGATGGACAGATATGTATGACTATGTCCAGGATCGGACGCATGCGTAGATCACGATTCCTCGCGTCCTCGATCGGCGTCACCTGCGCCGCGGCACTCGCCCTCCCGGCGGCCCTCCCGGCGACGGCCTCCGCGGTGACCCCGACGGACTCGTCCTCCACGGTGGCCCGGGCCCTGGCGCGGCCCTCGACCCCCACCCGTCCGCTCGCACCGGCCACCGCGTCCGGCAGCACCCAGTCGATCCCCCTCGCCCCCCTCGGAACGGACCGGAACCTCGGCCAGGCCGCTCCCGAACAGGGCCTCGGCAAGCGGGACGTCCGCTCGTTCTCCCTGGTCGGCGTGGTCTGGGACAACCCGGACGCCGAGCTGGAGGGCCGCGTCCAGGTCCGTGCCCGCGCGACGGACACCGCTCGCTGGTCGGGCTGGCAGGACGTCGAGACACACAACCACGAGCACGCCGCCGACCCGGACACCCCCGAACGCTCCTCGGGCCGGGTGCGCGGCTCCACCGCCCCGCTCTGGGTCGGCGACTCGGACGGCGTCGAGGTGCGGGTGCGCGCCGAGACCCGGGGCCGTACGGCCGCCCCGGGCGTCCAGCTGCTCCCGGAGGGCCTGCGTCTGGAGCTGGTCGACCCCGGCGTCGGCGCCCCCGACGCGGCGGCGGGACCGGAGACCGTCACGGAAGCCGCGCACACCACGGAACCCCCGCCCGTCGGCACCGTGGACGCCCCGAGGCTGGGCGCGCTGACCGTCGAGTCGGCCGCCGCCTCCGCCGTCAACGCCGACCTCGCGCCGCTCGGCTCCACCACGATCCCGGCGCTGTCGCGCAAGGAGACGGTGGAGCGGCTGGCGACCGCGGTGCCCGGGGCGAAGCCGTACATCGGCCCGCGTCCCCGTATCGTCACGCGGGCCGGCTGGGGCGCCGACGAGAAGCTGCGCGAGCGCGACTTCCGCTACACCAAGCGGGTCAGCGCGGCCTTCGTGCACCACACCGCGTCGGGCAACAACTACAAGTGCGCGCAGGCCCCTTCGGTCATCCGCAGTATCTACCGCTACCACGTCGTGAGCAGCGGCTGGCGCGACATCGGCTACAACTTCCTCGTCGACAAGTGCGGAAACATCTACGAGGGCCGTGCGGGTGGCGTCGCGAAGGCCGTCATGGGGGCCCACACCCTCGGGTTCAACACGAACAGCATGGGCATCGCGGTCATCGGCAGCTTCGGCGCGACCAAGCCGCCCGCCGTTTCCGTCAAGGCGATCGCGCAACTGACCGCCTGGAAACTGGGTCTTTACGGAGCGAACCCGAAGGGCAAGACATACCTCACCTCGGGTGGCGGCAATCTCTACCCGAAGGGCAAGAAGGTGCGACTGAACGTGATCTCCGGTCACCGCGACGGGTTCGCGACCGCGTGCCCGGGGGGGCGCCTTTACGGAAAGCTCGGTACGGCACGCTCGGAGGCCGCCCGCTTGCAGGGCCGGTGACCGGGCGGGGGTCACACACGTACACAGCACAGGCCGGGGGCGCGCCCGCCGCGCCCTCGACGGACACCGCCGTTGACGTGCCCCAGGGCACGTCAACGGCTATGCGCACGGCCGCGAAGGCGCCATGGAACGGTCTGCATACACTGGCCGGTCGAATGACAGTTCGGCCGGTCCCGGCAGGAAGCAGAGACGACAGGTGACAGAAGCGATCCTCCTGGTCGGCGGCAGAGGCACTCGGCTGCGTCCGCTCACGGTGCACACTCCGAAGCCCATGGTCCCGGCGGCCGGAGTCCCTTTCCTCACCCACCAGTTGGCCAGAGCCAGAGCGGCGGGTGTGGACCACATAGTCCTCGCCACCTCCTACCTGGCGGAGGTCTTCGAACCCCACTTCGGCGACGGCTCCGCCCTCGGCCTCCACCTCGAGTACGTCACGGAGGAGGAACCGCTGGGCACGGGCGGCGCGATCCGCAACGCCGCCTCGCACCTCCACTCCGGCCCCGAGGACCCCGTCCTCGTCTTCAACGGCGACATCCTGACGGGCCTGGACATCCGCCGGCTGGTCGCCACCCACGAGACGACCGGCGCGGACGTCTCCCTCCACCTGACCCAGGTGACCGACCCCCGCGCCTACGGCCTGGTCCCCACCGACGGCACGGGCCGCGTCCTCGCCTTCCTGGAGAAGCCACAGACCCCCGAGGAGATCGTCACCGACCAGATCAACGCGGGGGCGTACGTCTTCCGCCGCTCGGTCATCGACACGATCCCGTCGGGCCGCCCGGTCTCGGTGGAACGCGAGACGTTCCCGGACCTCCTCGCCGCAGGCGCGCACCTCCAGGGCATGGTCGATTCCACCTACTGGCTGGACCTCGGCACCCCCGCGGCCTTCGTCCGGGGCTCCGCCGACCTGGTCCTGGGCCGGGCCCCGTCCCCCGCCGTCCCGGGCCGCTGCGGCGACCGTCTGATCCTCCCCACCGCCCGGGTCGCGGGCGACGCCAAGCTGACCGGCGGGACGGTGGTGGGCGAGGGCGCGTTCGTCGGCGAGGGCGCCCGGGTCTTCGGCAGCACCGTCCTGGCCGGCGCGGTCGTCGAACCCGGCGCGGTCATCACCGACTCCCTCATCGGCGCCCGCGCCCGCATCGGCCAACGCTCGGTCCTCACCGGCACGGTCGTCGGCGACGGCGCGATCATCGGCGCCGACAACGAACTCCGCACGGGCGTCCGCGTCTGGTGCGACGCGGAAATCCCCACGGGTGCGCTCCGCTTCTCGTCGGACCAGTAACGGCGGGGTGCGTTGTCGGGTGCGGGCCCGGTGGGGCTTCTCGCGCAGTTCCCCGCGCCCCTGAAAAGCAGGGGCTGCGCCCCGTGCTTTTCGGCCCGAAATGGCCGCAGGCCTTTCAGGGGCGCGGGGAACTGCGCGACCAGCCCCCACCGGACGGACGGCCGACGGTTCAAGCGGCGCAGCCCTCCGCGGCCGGGGGCGCTACAACCGCCCGATATCCCCCCGAGGCATCCGCGGCGCCCGACGCGCCGGCACCCGCCCCGACAACAGAATCAACCGAGCAGCCCGATGCCGCTGCCCCACATACGGCTCCAACAACGACAACATCACCGAGTCGTCCGCATCCCGGTCACCCGCCAACGCGAACCCCACGATCCCCGGCAGATGCAGATCCCCCACGGTCACCTCGTCCGCCGCCCCATGACTGCGCTGCACGGTCTCCGCCGAGGTCCACGGCCCGATCCCCGGCACCAGCTCCAACCGCGCCCGCGCCTCCACCGGCGCCATCCCCACGGCTTCCTCCAGCCGCCCCGCCACCCGCACCGCCCGCAGGATCGTGGACGCCCGCTTGTCGTCGACCCCGGCCCGATGCCACTCCCAGGACGGGATCAGGGCCCAGTCCCGAGCCCCGGGCATCACACACATCCGCCCCGGCGCGGGCCCCGGCGCGGGCTCCCCGAACTGCCGTACGAGCAGCCGCCAGGCCCGATAGGCCTCGTCCGCCGTGACCTTCTGCTCCAGCACCGACGGGATCAACGACTCCAGCACCAGCCCGGTCCGCGTCAGCCGCAGCCCCGGGCGCCGCCGCCAGGCCATCGCCACGATCCGATGCCGGGGCGCGAAGGCCTCGGGCTCGTCCGACGCGCCGAGCATCGTGGGCACCTGGTCGAGCAGCCACTCGGCCCCCGGCCCCCAGGCCTCCGCCTCGACGACCCCGCCCCGCAGAGCGACCCGCAGCGTCCCGGCGCCGACCGGTGTACGACTGGCCCGCCACACGGACCCGTCCGGTGTGGCGCGGAAGGTCGGATCGCCGGGCCCCCGCCGCAGCGGCCCCAGCACGAGCCCCAGATCGAGCGCCCCCTCGGGCACCCAGCTCCGCCGCCGCCCGGCCACCGCCCCCTGCCGGGGCACCCCACCGGGCACGGCGACATGCCCACCCCGCACGGTCGTACGAGTGGGCCGCTGAGGAAACCGTCCGGCCACGAAGAGGTCCTAGGTGGTGAGGGGCACCCTATGAGCGTAGGGGCCTTTCAGGGCCGGGGGAACCGCGCAGCGGTGACGCCCCAGGGGCGCGGGGAACTGCGAGAACCCCCACTCACCCGCACCCGCCCACGAGACCCGGGCCACCCCTAACCGTAGGCACCCCGGCCCCATTCCGGCGTCACCGCACCTCGATGAACGCCCCCGCGTCCCGCTCAGCCCGAGCGGCGGGCGCGACCGCCGCGTGCCCCACAGCAACCGCCCCCATCGGATCCCACCCCTCCGGCAGCCCCAGCACCCCCCGTACGACATCCCGGCAGAACATCGTCGACGACACCCACGCCGACCCCAACCGCTCCCCGGCCAGCGCGACGAGGAAGTTCTGCACGCCGGCGCCCGCGGCGACGACGAACATCTCCCGCTCGGCCGCGTCCCGCCGCGCGTCCCCGTACGTGTGCGACCCGTCCATCACCAGGCACGGCACCACCAGATACGGCGCGCCCCGCAGCACATCCCCCCGTCGTACCCGCTTCGCGATGGACTCCTCGCTCTTGCCGTCCCGCCGCAGATCCGCGATCCACGCGTCCCGCATGGCGTCGAGCAGCCGCACCCGCGACTCCTCCGACTCCAGCAGCACGAACCGCCACGGCGTCGTATGGTGCGGCGCCGGCGCGGTCACGGCCGCTGCCACGGCCCGCCGCACCGCCCCGGGGTCCACCGGCTCGTCCGTGAACGCCCGGACCGTACGCCGCTGGGTCACCGCCAGCCGTACGGCCTCGGAGGTGCCGAGCCGGAACATGTCGTCCGCCGCGCCCCGTACGAGCGCCCGGGTCCCCTCGCCGGCGTCCTCGGCCACCATCTGCCCGAGCCCCCGGACGACGGCGACGGGCAGCCCGGCGGCCTTGCCCTTCACCAGGTCACCGGCGCCGGCCAGCTCGTCGGCGGTGGCGACGACGGTCGCGCTGAGCGGATTGCCGTGCGCGTCGGTGCCGCCGCGCAGGTCGTCGAGGACCCGCACACCCGCCGCACCGATGGCGACGTCCGTCAGCCCGCTGCGCCAGGGCCGCCCGAACGTGTCGGTGACCAGGACCCCGACCTCGACCCCGAGCGCGTCCCTGAGTCCGTCGCGGATCGCCCGCGCGGAGGCGTCGGGGTCCTCGGGCAGCAACAGCACGGTCCCGGAAGGGGTGTTGGAGGCGTCGACCCCGGCGGCGGCCATGACGAGCCCCTGCCGGTTCTCCACGATCCGCAGTGCCCCGCGCCGGGCCACCACCCGCACGGTCTCGGCGTCGATCGCGGCCTCCCGGTCGACCGCCTCGACCGACCGCCCCTCCGCCTTGGACACGATCTTGGAGGTGACGAGCACCACGTCCCCGTCGGCCAGCCTCGGCTCGGCGGCGGCGATCAGCTTGGCCAGATCGTCCCCCTGCTGGACCTCGGGGATCCCCGTCGGCGCCCAGACCCGGTAGGCGGGACCGGGCAGACCGTCCCCACCCGAGGCCGCGCCCGACGCGTCTCCGAGGTCCCGCGCTCGCTGTGACTCCCGGGAGTCCCGCGTATCGCTCACGCCCCCCGCACCTCCTCCGCCAGCGCCAGTGCCTCACGCGCCATCTCCGCTGTCGCGTCCACGTCGGTCATCATCAGCGGCACGGCCCGGCACCGGATCCCGGCGCTCTCGACCCGCTCGACGACGCCCGCGTCGACCGTGTCGACGAGCCAGCCGTCCAGCAGCCCGGAGCCGTAGTGCTCGGCGACGGCGGCGGCCGTGGACTCGACACCGACGGCGGCGAGGACCTTGTCGGCCATACCGCGCACGGGCGCGTCCCCGACGATGGGGGAGAGGCCGACGACGGGGACCCCGGCCTCGGCGATCGCCTCCCGGATGCCGGGCACGGCGAGGATGGTGCCGACGGAGACGACGGGGTTCGACGGCGGGAAGAGGATCACGTCCGCCTCGGCGATCGCCTCCAGGACCCCGGGCGCGGGCTTCGCCTGCTCGGCGCCGACCGGCACGATCGCCTCGGCCGGCACGGAGGCGCGCAGCCGCACCCAGTACTCCTGGAAGTGGATCGCCTTGCGCTCGCCGTCCACCTCGACGGCGACATGGGTCTCGACGCGGTCGTCGGTCATCGGGATGAGCCGCACGCCCGGCTTCCACCGGTCGCACAGCGCCTCGGTGACGGCGCTGAGCGGATATCCGGCGCCGATCATCTGGGTCCGCACGATGTGCGTGGCGAAGTCCCGGTCGCCCAGGCCGAACCACTCGGGCCCGACGCCGTACGCCGCGAGCTCCTCCTTGAGGTGGAAGGTCTCGTCGGCACGGCCCCAGCCCTGCTCCTCGTTGATGCCGTCGCCGAGCGTGTACATCACCGTGTCGAGGTCCGGGCAGACCTTCAGCCCGAAGAGGTGGATGTCG
Organism: Streptomyces caniscabiei; assembly: GCF_014930365.1. GTDB lineage: Bacteria > Actinomycetota > Actinomycetes > Streptomycetales > Streptomycetaceae > Streptomyces > Streptomyces caniscabiei. The sequence continues at coordinate 257,622 of NZ_JABXWI010000015.1, forward strand.
TCCCCGGTGTTGCCGATGACCGTGATGTCCGCGTCCGGCACGGCCCGCTTCAGACCGCGCAGGAACCGGGCACCACCGATGCCGCCTGCCAGAACCACAATGCGCATGGCACTCAGTCTCGCAGGCGGGTACGACAGCGGGTCGCCCGGCCGTGATCACGGCCGGTTTCGCACCCCGGGGCGGGCGGCGGGCCCGGCGGGGCCCGGTGTCCGGCTCAGACCGTGGCGGTCGCCACCCCGGTCGCGCAGGCCTTGGTGCGCATCGGCATGTCCGTAAGACCGGGGTAGTAGATGTGCAGGCTGACGGCCGGTTCCAGCGTGTCGTTGACGACCTCGTGCGCGTAGCCCGGCGCGAACACCCGCTGCGCGCCCGCGCCGAGCACGCGCGTGCCCCGGTCGGTGCGCTCGGTCAGCGTGCCGTCGAGCACCGTCAGTACGCCGGAGGAGCCCCCGTGGTCGTGCAGCCCGGTGCCCTGTCCCGGCACCCAGGACAGCAGCCACACCTCGTAGCCGGGCCCGGTCTGCAGCCGGTGGTACCAGCGGGTGGTCGCGTCGTACTCGACGAGGTGCTCCCAGCGGGAGCGGTCGTCGGCGAGGGATCGGGCCAGTCCGGCGAACTCGGCCACGGTGACGGGGTGTTGGCGCGGCGCCTGGAGGAGGTGCGGTACTTCGAGAAGGTCGCCGGCGATCTGGAGGTCGCTGTCGCTGTTCATGAAGAGAGGTGGTCCTCGACGATGAGTGCGTGGGGGAGGGCTGGGTTTCGCGTGCGGGAACAGCAGCCGAGCCGGGACGGGCTCAGTGGCAGCCGGAGCGGGTGACGCTCAACAGCTGGGACAGCAACAGCTACAGCGGCAGCGGGCAGCACCGTGGGACCCGGCGGTGCGGGTCGAGGTGAGTGCCAAGTGCGCGAGCATGCCCACAAGCACAGCGGTTCACACCTCCGCTGTCAACTTCGCGTCCGGTATGTGGATGACCGTTCACCTCTTTCGGTGTATCCGCACGGCGAAAGGTTTGTGCTGCGGGAGTCGGGGACACATGGCGCACAACCCGGAACGAGCGAGTCGGATCGAGCCGGAACGAGATCGAACTCCTGGGCGTCTTTCCCCGTAAGGAAGGGTGATCCGGTGAGAACTCCCCTCTGCGGCCGCGCTGCTGTCAGGGTTTATGCCGATTTGAACACTTTCCGCATAGCCTTGGTTCCGCAGAGTGAATAAGGGGCTCAATAGCAGATCTCGGCTTGACTCGCCCGTAGCAGCACACTTGTAATTTCACTCGTGTCGTTCAGCCGAAATCGGTAACGGCCGCACGACGGGGACGCGAAAGACGGACGAGGGGCGCACATGACCGAGCTCGTGCAGCAACTGCTGGTCGACGACGCGGACGAGGAACTCGGCTGGCAGGAGCGCGCGCTGTGCGCCCAGACCGATCCCGAGTCCTTCTTCCCCGAGAAGGGCGGCTCGACCCGCGAGGCCAAGAAGGTCTGCCTCGCCTGCGAGGTCCGCTCCGAGTGCCTCGAATACGCCCTCGCGAACGACGAGCGGTTCGGGATCTGGGGCGGCCTGTCGGAACGCGAGCGCCGCCGCCTCAAGAAGGCGGCCGTCTGACCCTCCCGGAACACCCGACCCGTCCCGGGAACAGTCGAACAGAAACAACCGAACATGTCCGGCCCGTCGCGCGTGGGTTGTCCACAGGCGGCGGGCCGCCGTGCTGCCCAGCCGTTAGTGTGGGCCCTCGTCCGAGACGTCCCGCTGTCCCCGCCGGACACAGACGTCCACCGCAGTCCATCGAACCGGGGCCCGTACCTCGATGTCCGTGCACAGCCACACCGCAGCCCACCACGACGCTGCCACTCCCGAGTTCCCACGTCACGTGGTGACCGCGGTCCTCGTCGCGCACGACGGCGCCCGCTGGCTGCCCGACGCGCTCGCCGGGCTGCTCGGCCAGGAGCGCCCCGTGCAGAGCGCCATGGCGGCCGACACCGGCAGCGCGGACGACTCCGCCCGGCTCCTCTCCGACGCCCTCGGCGAGGACCGCGTCCTGCACCTCGCCCGCCGCACCGGCTTCGGCCAGGCCGTCGAGGAGGCCAACCGCACCGCTGGCGTCCTCACCCAGGACGACCTGGCGTACCTCCGCCGCCCCAGCGGCTGGGACCCGGTCACCCGCAGCTGGCGCGACGACGCGTACGACCTGCCGGAACTCCCCCACGGGGAGCCGGTCCAGTGGCTCTGGCTGCTGCACGACGACTGCGCCCCCGAACCCGACGCCCTCGCCCAGCTGCTGCGCGTCGTGGAGAACGAACGCGAGCTGGGCCGCGACGACGTCGCCGTCGTCGGCCCCAAGCTGCGCGGCTGGTACGACCGACGTCAGCTCCTGGAGGTCGGCGTCACCATCGCCCCCTCCGGCCGCCGCTGGACCGGCCTGGACCGCCGCGAGCAGGACCAGGGTCAGCACGACCACGTCAAGCCCAGCCTCGCCGTCTCCACCGCCGGCATGCTGATCCGCCGCGACGTCTTCGAGGAGCTGGGCGGCTTCGACCGGCGACTGCCCCTCATGCGGGACGACGTCGACCTGTGCTGGCGCGCCACCGCCGCCGGACACCGCGTCCTCGTCGCCCCCGAGGCCGTCGTCCGGCACGCCGAGGCCTCCTCGCGCGAGCGCCGCACCGTCGACTGCGTGGGCCGCAGCGCCGCCTCCCCGCACATGGTCGACAAGGCGGGCGCGGTCTACACCCTCCTCGTCAACTCCCGTACCGCACAGCTCCCCTGGGTGCTGCTGCGCATCGTCCTCGGCACCCTGCTCAGGATCGTCGCGTACCTCGTCGGCAAGGTCCCCGGACAGGCCGTCGACGAGATCCGGGGCCTGCTGAGCGTGCTGCTGCGGCCCGAGCGGATCATCGCCGGGCGGCGCAGACGAGGTCGCTCGCAGCTGGACAAGGGCGAGCTGCGGCCGCTGTTCCCGCCGCCCGGAGCGACCGTTCGGGCCACCGTCGAACAAGTCGCCGGCGACCTGTTCGGCAGCGCCGACGCCGAGACCACCCCGGCCGGACGGCACGGCGGCGCGGTCGAGTCGGGCCCCGGCGACGACGACGCCGAGTTCCTCCAGGTCGAGCAGTTCGCCCGGCTCAAGCGCATCGCGCGCGCCCCCGGCCCCGTGCTCTTCGCCCTCCTGCTGCTCGCCTCGCTCGTCGCCTGCCGTGCACTGCTCGGCGGCGGCGCGCTGGCCGGCGGCACCCTGCTGCCCGCCCCCGCGGACTCCGCCGAGCTCTGGTCGCGCTACCTGGACGCCTGGCACCCGGTCGGCGCGGGCGGCGCCGAGGCCGCCCCGCCGTACCTGGCCGTCGTGGCCATGCTCGCCTCGCTGCTGTTCGGCTCCACCGGGCTCGCGGTCACCGTGCTCCTGGTGGCCTCCGTGCCGCTGGCCGGTTTCACCGCGTACTTCGCCTCCCGCTCCCTGGTCGAGTCCCGGCTGCTGCGCGCCTGGGCCGCGATCGTGTACGCCTTCCTGCCCGCCGTCACCGGCGCGCTGGCGACCGGCCGCCTGGGCACCGCCGTCCTCGCGATCCTGCTGCCCCTGATCGCCCGCGCGGGCGCCGCGGCCTCCGGGCTCGCGAACAACACGGGGGCGCGCGGCAGTTGGCGTGCCACCTGGGCGTACGCGCTGCTGCTGACGATCACCACCGCGTTCACCCCGATCGTGTGGCCCATCGCGTTGCTCCTCGGCCTCGGGCTCCTCGTCGTCCGCCGCCGCGAGCTCACCGCCTACGGCCCCCGCTTCATCGCCCAGCTCGGCACCCCGCTGCTGATCCTCGCCCCCTGGTCGCTGACGCTGCTGCCGTTCGGCTTCTTCGAGGAGGCCGGCCTGGAGTACGGCTCCGGCACGGCCTCGGCGACCGACCTGCTCGGCATCAGCCCCGGCGGGCCCGGCACGGTCGGCGGGCTGACGCTCATCGGTGTCGTCCTGGCCGCGCTGGCCGCCCTGCTGCGCGCGGAACGCCAGCCGGCCATCCGCACCGCCTGGACGGCCGCCCTGGTGGCCCTCGTCCTCGCCGTCCTCTCCAACGGCTCCACCTGGGCCGGCCCCGCGACCCTCGTCTACGGCCTCGCCCTCCTCGCCGCCGCCACCCTGGGCGCCGACGGCGCCCGCCACCGGGTGGCCGAACAGAGCTTCGGCTGGCGCCAGCCGGTGGCCGTGCTCATCGCGCTCGCCGCCGCCGTCGGCCCGCTGCTGGCCGCCGCCGGCTGGGTGCTCGGCGGCGCCGACGGACCCCTGAAGCGCCGTGACCCCGTCCAGGTGCCCGCGTTCGTCGCCGAGGAGAGCGGCACCCGCGACCAGGCCCGCACCCTGGTCCTCGACAGCGACTCCACCGCCGAGGTCGGTTACACCCTGATCCGCGGTTCCGGCGTCCGCCTCGGCGACGCCGAACTCACCGCCGGCGCCGGGGAGAACGAACAGCTCGACAAGGTCGTCGCCAACCTCGTCGCGGGCTCCGGCGCCGACCAGACCGACGAACTCGGCGGCTTCGCCGTGCGCTACGTCCTGGTCCGGCCGGGCGCGCCCCGCGAGGTCGGCCGGGTCCTGGACGCCACCCCCGGTCTGAGCAGGCTCAGCCAGCAGGACGGCAGCGCCCTGTGGCGGGTGGACCGCCAGGTCGCGCGCGTCACCATCGAGGCATCCTCCGGCGCCCCCGAGCCCGTCGCCGCGGGCCCCGTCGACGTGCACACCACCATCCCGGCCGGCAGCTCCGGCCGGGTCCTGCGGCTGGCCGACACCGCCGACGAGTCCTGGACGGCCACCCTCGACGGCAAGCCGCTCACCCCGACCACGGTCGACGGCTGGGCCCAGGGCTTCCAGCTCCCCGTCGACGGCGGCCGGCTGGACGTCACCTTCGACGCCCCGGTCACCCACACCGGCTGGCTGTGGACCCAGGGTGCGCTCGCCGTGGTCCTGGTGGTCCTCGCCCTGCCCGGCCGCCGCCGGGACGTCGACGACGACCTCCCCGACGAGCCCGTCGCCGTGCCCGCCCAGGACCTCACCGGCGACGGCCGCCGCGCCCGCCGACTGCGCGCCCAGGCGGAGGCGGAGGCCGAACAGTCCGCCGACGCCGGCCTGCCCCCCGCGCCGGAGGAGACCCCGGTCGGCGCCCCCGTCCCGCAGCAGCAGACGTACGGGGAGTGGGCGACCGCGGACCAGGCGGGCGCCGAGTACGGCCACTACGACCAGGCCTACCAGGGCGGTCAGCAGTACCCCGCGGGCGCCTACGACCAACAGCAGTACCAGGCCGACCCCTACCAGGGCGCCCAGTACGACCCGTACGCCACCTACGGCGGCAACACGGCCTCGTACGACCAGACGTACGCCCAGGGCTACGACGCGACGTACGACCCGTCGCACGGCACCGACGCCGACAGCGAGCGCCCCGACGGGAGCCACCAGCAGTGAACCGCCAGACCCTGTCCCTGATCGCCGGCGCGACCGCCCTCGCCGCAGTCACCGGCTTCGCCACGCTCTCCGCGCCCGACGCCTCCGGCGGCGACACCACGGCGAAGGCGGCGGCCCAACTCCCCGTGCAGCGCACGAGTCTGCTCTGCCCCCAGCCGAGCACGTCGGACCTCGCGGAGACGGCGTACACCGCGTTCACCCCCGTCACCAAGGGCACCGGCGGCGAGGGCGCCGCCGAACTCGTCGCGGCCGGCGGGGGATCGGCAGCCCCCGACACCGGCGGCGAGGACGACAAGGGCGACAAGGGCGACAAGGGCGACGGCAGCGGCAAGGGCAAGGTCGCCAAGCCGGTCATCGAGGCCAAGGAGCCCGGCAAGCCCGTCGCCGACAGCACCGACGGCGGTGACTCGCCCGCGCTGATCGGCACGGCCGAGGGGAAGTTCGCGCCCGGCTGGACGGTCCAGGAGACCACCGAGGTCGCCGCCGGCACCGGCCGCGGTCTGCTGGGCGTCAACTGCTCCGCCCCCGACACCGAGTTCTGGTTCCCGGGAGCGAGCACGGCCGCCGGCCGCACCGACTACGTCCACCTCGTCAACCCGGACGACTCGGCGGCCGTCGTCGACATCGAGCTCTTCGGCAAGGACGGCGCCCTGAAGTCGACGGTGGGCGACGGCATCACGGTCCAGCCCCGCTCCGGCGAGCCGGTCCTGCTGTCGACGCTCGCCACGGCGAAGGAGGCCGGCCTCACGGTCCACATCAACGTCCGCAGCGGCCGGGTCGCCGCCGCGGTCCAGGCCCTCGACGACAAGCAGGGCGGCGACTGGCTCTCGGCCGCGGCCGACCCGGCGGGCACCCTGGTCCTCCCCGGCATCCCGGAGGACGCCACCTCCGTCACCCTCGTCGCCTTCGCCCCCGGCGAGACCGACGCCGACCTGAAGCTGCGCCTCGCCGCGCCGAGCGGCTCGATCACCCCGGCAGGCAACGAGACGCTGCACGTCAAGGGCGGTATGACCGCCACCGCCGACCTGGGCGACATCACGCGCGGCGAGCCCGGGTCGCTGATCCTCGCCCCCACCGGCGAAGCGGTCCCGGTGGTGGCCGCCCTCCGTGTCGTCCGGGGCAAGGGCGCCGACCAGGAGACGGCCTTCATCCCGGCGACCCGCGCGGTCGGCGCGCGCGCCACCGTCACCGACAACCGCGCCAAGGGCACGACGCTCGCCCTCACCGCCCCCACGGGCACGGCCGAGGTCAAGGTCACCGTGTCCGCCGGCAGCGGTGGGGGCGAGGCCACGACGAAGACCTTCAAGATCAAGGCCGGCACCACCCAGAAGGTCGAGATGCCGGCCCCGAGCGGCCTCAAGGGCACCTACGCCCTCACCGTGGAGTCCACGTCCGGCGCCCCTGTCTACGCCTCCCGCACCCTCGAATCCAAGCTCGACGGCATCCCCGCCTTCACGATCCAGACCCTCCCGGACGACCGGGGAATGGTGGCGGTCCCGGAGGCGCGCCAGGATTTGTCGATCATGCAGCGGTAGGTGGGGGCTTCTCGCGCAGTTCCCCGCGCCCCTGAAAAGCAGGGGCTGCGCCCCGTGCTTTTCGGCCCGAAAGGGCCGTAGGCCCTTAAGGGGCGCGGGGAACTGCGCGACCAGCCCCCACCGGGCGGACGTGTGGGGGTCGAAGGGGCGCAGCCCCTTGGTGGGGGCACCTCCCGCTCGAGCGAAGCCGAGAGTGGGGGAGGGACGGGTAGGGGCGGCGGGGGCGAATCCCTCCCGGGCACACCCACCGACGTCAGTCCTCCCCGTACCGCGGATCCACGGTCTCCGGATTCAGCCCCAACAACTCCGCCACCTGCTCCACCACGACCTCATGCACCAGCGCGGCCCGCTCCTCCCGCCCCTTGGTACGAATCTCCACCGGCCGCCGATACACCACGACCCGAGCCGGCCGCCCCTCCCGCGCCACCACGATCCCCCCGAGCGGCACCGCCTCGTCGTTCCACGCCCCGTCCGAGGGCCCGTCGAGCCGAGGCACCTCCAGCACGAGGAAGTCGATGTCCGCCAGCTGCGGCCACCGCCGCTCCAGCCGCTCCACGGAGTCCTGCACGAGATCCGCGAACACGTCCGCGCGACTCGCCGCGAGCGGCACCTGCGGCGGCGCGATGGGCCCGCGCATCCCCCTGCCGTGCCGATCTCGGCGGCGGGGCCCGGGTGCGGAGGCGGCGCGGGGCGGTACGAGGTCGTCCATCACCTGTGAAGCGTAGTCCCCGCACGGTCCGCCCGCCCGGCTCCACACTCCCGGCCGCGCCCCGGACCCGGCACCGCTGACCAGGCCTGTCCAACCGGCTCGCCGCGCGGAGGCGCCCCGGCGGGCCGTGGGGCCTGTCGCGGGATGACCGTTCCAGCCAAGGTTGGGCTCGTTTCCGTACCTCCACGAGACCGGCGATCTCACGCCAATTAGCGTGGTTTGTGCGGAAAATTGATCGGCCCCGGTACTGTTCGGCATTCCGGACGCGGGGTTACCCGCAGGTCAACGAGGTGGGTTTCCAGGGGCGTGTGGGGCGTTTCACAGCACGACACGGGGGAGTGACCTGGTGCAGAGTCGTCGCGGCCCGCTCAAGAGTGCGGTACCGTCCAACGTCGTGAGCCCTGTACGTCGCTGTTCGCGCACCGCTTGCGGCCGCCCCGCCGTCGCGACGCTGACGTACGTCTACGCCGACTCGACCGCGGTCCTCGGCCCGCTCGCCACCTACGCCGAACCCCACTGCTACGACCTGTGCGCCGAGCACTCCGAGCGCCTCACCGCGCCGCGCGGCTGGGAGGTCGTACGGCTGCTGGACGCCTCCGCTCCGGCGCGCCCCAGCGGTGACGACCTGGAGGCGCTCGCCAACGCCGTGCGTGAGGCGGCCCGTCCGCAGCGGCGCACGGCCGAGGCCGGTGGCGGTGGCGGCGCCCGCACGGCCGACCCGATGGAGGTCGCCCGCCGCGGCCACCTCCGGGTGCTGCGCTCGCCCGACAACTGATCTCCGGCCGACCTGGGGCTGTCACCCATTCCTCTCCGGCATTCCTCTCCGGTCTCTCTCTGGCGAGAAGCCGTCGTCGTAACTCCGCTCCCGTCGTGGCTCTTTCCGCTCGCACCGTTCCCCGCGAGGGCGCACGCCTGTTGACGCCGCCTCGGTGCGGACGCGATCATTCCGGGTGCCCGTGCCGTGAGAAACCGCTTCCGCATCGCGGAATCCGGGGAGGCTCCGTGTACGTCCAGCAACTGGAACCCGTGGCCGGTTCGCTCGGCCTGTCCGCCCTCGTCGCGACCGTGCCTCTCGTCACCGTCCTGGTGCTGCTCGGCGTTGTACGGCTGAAAGCCCATCTGGCGGGCCTGATCGGCCTTCTGACGGCCGTTCTGGTCGCCTGGCTCGCCTTCCGCATGCCGCTCGGCCAGACGCTCTCCAGCGCCGCCCAGGGGGCCGCTTTCGGCCTCTTCCCGATCATGTGGATCGTCGTCAACGCCCTCTGGGTGTACCGGATGACGGTCCACACCCGGCACTTCGACATCCTGCGCCGCTCCTTCGGACGGCTCTCCGACGATCCGCGCATCCAGGCGCTCGTCGTCGCGTTCTGCTTCGGCGCGCTCCTGGAAGCTCTCGCCGGCTTCGGCGCGCCGGTCGCCATCTGCTCGGTCATGCTCGTCGCCCTCGGCTTCGAACCGGTGAAGGCCGCCGTGGTCGCCCTGGTCGCGAACACCGCGCCCGTCGCCTTCGGCGCCATGGGCACCCCGGTCGTCACCCTCGCCCAGGTCACCGAACTGCCCCTGGACGCCGTCGCGTCCGTGGTCGGCCGCCAGACACCGCTGCTCGCCCTCGTGGTGCCCCTGGTGCTGGTCTGGCTCGTCGACGGGCGGCGCGGGCTGCGCGAGACCTGGGTGCCCGCCCTCGTGTGCGGACTCGCCTTCGCGATCGGCCAGTTCATCGCCTCCAACTACGTCTCCGCACAACTCGCCGACATCGGCGCCGCCTTGCTGGGCGCGGGCGCCCTCGTCGCCGTACCGCACGCCCGCCGGCCCGCCGCCGAGCCCGTACGCGCCGCCGTCCTGACCGGCGTGCGCAGCGAGGACCTCGACGAGCGGGACCCGCCCCGCGAAGTCCTGCGCGCCTACGCCCCGTACGCGCTGATCGTCGTGATCTTCTCCGTCGCCCAGCTCCCCGCGGTGAAGGACTGGCTGGCGGGGGCGACCCGGACGTACGACTGGCCCTTCCTGAACGTCGCGGGCCCCGACGGCGATCCGGTGGGCGGCAACGTCTTCACTTGGCCGATCGTGTCCACCGGCGGCACGCTGGTGCTGCTGGCCGGCGTTCTCACGGCCGTGATCCTGGGGGTCCACGCGCGCGTGGCGGTCAGGGAGTGGGCGGCGACGGTCCACGAACTGCGGTTCGCCCTCCTCACCGTGACGTCGGTGCTCGCCCTCGCCTACGTCATGAACCTCTCCGGACAGGCCGCCGTCATCGGCCACTTCGTGGCGGCGGCCGGCGCGGGACTCGCCTTCCTGTCGCCGGTGCTCGGCTGGTTCGGCGTCGCGGTCTCCGGCTCGGACACCTCGGCCAACGCCCTCTTCGGCGCCCTCCAGGTGAACGCGGCCCGCGAGTCGGGCCTGTCGCCGGAACTGCTCGCCGCCGCCAACAGCTCCGGCGGCGTCCTCGGCAAGATGATCTCCCCGCAGAACCTGACCATCGCCTGCGCCGCCGTCGGCCTCGCCGGACGCGAGGGCGACCTGCTGCGCAAGGTGCTGCCGTGGAGCCTCGGACTGCTGCTGGTGATGTGCCTGATCGTGGTGGGACAGAGCACGCCCGTACTGGAATGGATGCTTCCCTGAAGCCCTTCCGCCGGACCCGAGCCGCCCTCGGCCGTCACCCGGAGGTCCCGCCCTCGGCTGTCGGCCCCTCCGGGTAGTTTGGGGTGATCCGGTGGGGACTTCAGGAGGGTGTGGCCGTGGCGGCTGATCTGTCGACGATCGTGAAGGCGTACGACGTACGCGGGGTGGTCCCGGACCAGTGGGACGAGCCCCTGGCCGAGCTCTTCGGGGCGGCCTTCGCCCAGGTGACCGGCGCCGACGCCCTCGTGACCGGCCACGACATGCGGCCCTCCTCGCCCGGCCTGTCCCGTGCCTTCGCGCGCGGGGCGGCGGCGCTCGGCGTGGACGTCACCGAGATCGGCCTCTGCTCCACGGACCAGCTGTACTACGCGTCGGGCGCGCTGAACCTGCCCGGCGCGATGTTCACCGCCTCCCACAACCCCGCCCAGTACAACGGCATCAAGATGTGCCGCGCCGGCGCCGCCCCCGTCGGCCAGGACACCGGCCTCGCCGAGATCCGCGAGCTGGTCGAACGCTGGAGCGAGACGGGTGCCCCGGAGCCGGCGGCGACCCAGGGAACGATCACTCGGCGCGACACGCTGGAGGACTACGCGGCCCACCTCCGCTCCCTCGTCGACCTGACCTCCGTCCGCCCCCTGAAGGTCGTCGTCGACGCGGGCAACGGCATGGGCGGCCACACCGTCCCCACGGTCTTCGCGGGCCTGCCGCTGGACCTGGTCCCGATGTACTTCGAGCTGGACGGCACCTTCCCGAACCACGAGGCCAACCCCCTCGACCCGGCGAACATCGTCGACCTCCAGAAGCGCGTCCGCGAGGAGGGCGCCGACCTCGGCATCGCCTTCGACGGCGACGCCGACCGCTGCTTCGTCGTCGACGAGCGCGGCGACGCCGTCTCACCCTCCGCGATCACCGCCCTGGTCGCCGCCCGCGAACTCGCCAGGAACGGCGGCAAGGGCACAGTCATCCACAACCTGATCACCTCCTGGTCCGTCCCGGAGGTGGTGCGCGAGAACGGCGGCACGCCGGTGCGCACCCGGGTCGGCCACTCCTTCATCAAGGCCGAGATGGCGAGATCCGGCGCCATCTTCGGCGGCGAGCACTCCGCCCACTACTACTTCGCGGACTTCTGGAACGCCGACACGGGCATGCTGGCCGCCCTCCACGTCCTTGCCGCGCTCGGCGGCCAGGACGGCCCCCTCTCCGGCCTCCTCGCCCAGTACGACCGCTACGCCGGCTCCGGCGAGATCAACTCCACGGTCGCCGACCAGCCGGGCCGCCTGGCCGCGATCCGCTCCGCCTACGAGGGCCGCGAGGGCATCACCCTCGACGACCTCGACGGCCTGACGGTCTCCGCCGCCGACTGGTGGTTCAACGTCCGCCCCTCCAACACGGAACCCCTGCTGAGACTGAACGCGGAGGCGAGGGACGAGACGACGATGACAAAGGTGAGGGACGAAGTCCTGGCGATCATCAGGGCCTGAGCCCCTGCTTTTAAGGGGCGCGGGGAACTGCGCGACCAGCCCCCACCGGACGGACGTGTGGGGGTCGAAGGGGCGCAGCCCCTTCGTGGGGGCACCTCCCGCTCGAGCGAAGCCGAGAGTGGGGGAGGGCCGGGTAGGGGCGGCGGGGGCGCGAACCACCCCGCCCCCAACCCCGGCGCCAACCTCCCCACGGCGGTACTCTGACCAGGCCGCACCGCACGACCCCGCCCCCGAAGGGACCGAGACATGCCGCTCGAAGCCGGCCTCCTGGAGATCCTCGCCTGCCCGGCGTGCCACGCCCCCCTCACCGAGGAGGACACCGAGCTGACCTGCACGAGTCAGGACTGCGGCCTCGCCTACCCGATCCGGGACGGCATCCCCGTACTCCTCGTCGACGAGGCCCGTCGCCCCTCGTGACCCACGCGATCACGCTCCCGCGCAAGGCGTAACCCCGCACGAGCCGGGAAACCCGGTGAAAAGGCGTATCAGGGCACCCGGCGATCGGAGGCTGCCGCCCATGCTCGACGAATCGCTGCTAGACACCCCCGACGCCTTGTCGGAGGCCGACCGCCGCGACCTGCTCCGCGGCGCCGCCGAGGCAGGCGCCCGGGTCCGCACGGCCATCCGCCTCGGCACCGAGGCGGGCATCGCGGACCTGAAACCGGACGGCCGCCCCCGCGCCCTCCTGATCGCGGGCCCCGGCATGGCCTCCGCGGGCGTCGCCGACCTGCTCGGCGCCCTCGCGGGAGCCGGCTGCCCCCTCACCCGCATCCACCCCACCGGCGTGGCCCCCGCGCCGGGCGCCCTCCGCTGGGACCTCCCGGGCTGGGCCGGCTCGGTGGACCTCCTCATGATCGCCACCGCCGACGGCACCGAACCCGGCCTGTCGCTCCTGGCCGAGCAGGCCTACCGGCGCGGCTGCACGGTCGTCGCCGTGGCCCCGCCCCGCACCCCGGTCGCCGAGGCCGTGGACGGCGCCCACGGGCTCTTCGTACCGATGGCGAGCGCCCCGTACGAGCAGGAGGTGCCCCTCGGCGCCGCCGCCCCCGGCGTGCTCTGGGCGCTGCTCACCCCGATGCTCGCGCTGCTGGACCGCACCGGCCTGGTCGCCGCCGCGCCGGACGCCCTGCAGAAGGTCGCCGACCGCCTCGACCACGTCGCCGAGCGGTGCGGCCCGGCCATCGCCACGTACAGCAATCCGGCCAAGACGCTCGCCGCCGAGCTGGCCGACTCCCTCCCGATGATCTGGACCGAGGGCCAGACCGCAGGACCCGTGGGCCGCCGTTTCGCCGCCGCGCTCGCCGAACTGGCCGGGCGCCCGGCCGTCGTCGCCCAGCTACCGGAGGCGCTCGCCTCGCACGCGGTGCTGCTGTCCGGTCCGCTCGCCGGGAACGCCGACCCGGACGACTTCTTCCGTGACCGCGTCGAGGACGCTCCCGTCATGCACGCGCGCGTGGTGCTCGTCCGCGACCGGCCCACCGGCGGCCTGAGCGCCGTCCCGGCCGCCCGCGAGCTGGCCCTCGGCCACGACACCGCGATCAGCGAGCTGGAGCCCGAGGAGGGCAGCGACCTGGAGACCCTCGCGGAGATGATCGCCATCACCGATTTCGCCGCCGTTTACCTGTCGCTCGCCTCCGGAGCCTGATCCTTACGGACGCTTCCGGAGCCAGAACCGGGACGGACGCTTCCGGAGCCCGACCCCGAACGGGCCCGACCTCGACCGGGGCCCGACCGGCTCCCCACGTACGGAGAAACACACGCCATGGACCGCCTCGACAACACCGTCCGCCCCTACGCCTGGGGCTCGACCACCGCCATCCCGCAGCTCCTCGGGGTGGCCCCCACCGGCGAGCCGCAGGCGGAGATGTGGATGGGAGCCCACCCCGGCGCCCCCTCGCGCACCGGGCGCGGCCCCCTCACCGAGGTGATCGACGAAGCACCCGAACGCGAGCTGGGAACCCGCACGGTCGAGAAGTTCGGCCCCCGCCTGCCCTTCCTCCTGAAGCTCCTCGCCGCCGGCGCCCCCCTCTCCCTCCAGGTCCACCCCGACCTCGAACAGGCCAGGGAGGGGTACGAGGACGAGGAGCGGCGCGGCATCCCCATCGACGCGGGCCACCGCAACTACAAGGACGCCAACCACAAGCCCGAACTGATCTGCGCCCTCACGGAGTTCGACGGCCTCTGCGGCTTCCGCGAACCGCTCCGGGCCGCCGAACTGCTGGCCGCCCTCGACGTCGACTCCCTCAAGCCGTACGTCGACCTCCTGCACGCCCACCCCGAAGAGGCCGCGCTGCGCGAGGTGTTGACCGCAGTCCTGGGCGCCGACCCCGAGGAGATGGCCCACACCGTCACCGAGGCCGCGGCCGCCTGCGCCCGCCTCGGCGGCGACCACGCCCCCTACGCCGACCTCGCCCACCACTACCCGGGCGACCCCGGCGTCATCGCCGCCATGCTCCTCAACCACGTACGCCTGCAGCCCGGCGAAGCCCTGTTCCTGGGCGCCGGCATCCCGCACGCGTATCTGAACGGCCTGGGCGTCGAGATCATGGCCAACTCCGACAACGTCCTGCGCTGCGGCCTCACCCCCAAGCACGTCGACGTCCCCGAACTCCTGCGCGTCGTCCGCTTCGAGGCGACCGACCCGGGCGTACTGCGCCCGGAGGCGTCCCCCGACGGCGAGGAGGTCTACGAGACGCCCATCGACGAGTTCCGCCTCTCCCGTTTCGTCCTCCCCGAGGCCGGCGCCCCGCACGACCTCACCCGCGCCACCCCGCAGATCCTTCTCTGCACGGCCGGTTCGGTCCGGGCCGGCGAACACACGCTCGCACCCGGCGAGTCCGTCTTCGTACCGGCGGACGAGAAGGCCGAGGTGTCCGGCCCGGGCACCCTGTTCCGCGCGACCGTGATCGCGTGACGGCCTGACCCCCTCCCGATCCACGCCCCCTCCCGACCCGGCGCACCGACACCCGGCCGGGCTGCAACAATGCCCCCTGCAAAAGGCGGGCAAAGCCCGGCCGGTGACGGACGGAAGCGTGGGTACCCATCCCCACGCACAGACATATGCGTAGGCGAAGGGACACCTCGGACACATGAGCGCGTCAGGCGGCACCAAGGCGATCGTGGCGGCACTCGCCGCCAACCTCGCGATCGCGGTAGCGAAGTTCGTGGCGTTCCTCTTCAGTAACTCGTCGTCGATGCTCGCCGAATCCGTGCACTCGCTCGCCGACTCGGGCAACCAGGCCCTGCTGCTCCTCGGCGGCAAGAAGGCCAAGCGCGAGGCAACCCCGGAACACCCGTTCGGCTATGGCCGCGAGCGCTACATCTACGCCTTCCTCGTCTCCATCGTCCTCTTCTCCGTCGGCGGCATGTTCGCCCTCTACGAGGGCTACGAGAAGATCAAGCACCCGCACGAGATCGAGGCCTGGTACTGGCCGGTCGGCGTCCTCGTCTTCGCGATCATCGCCGAGACCTTCTCCTTCCGGACCGCCATCAAGGAGTCCAACGTCCTGCGGGGCAACAAGTCCTGGACGGAGTTCGTCCGCCACGCCAAGGCCCCCGAGCTGCCCGTCGTCCTCCTGGAGGACCTCGGCGCCCTCGTCGGTCTGATCCTCGCCCTCGGCGGCGTCGGCCTCGCCCTGCTCACCGGCGACGGCGTCTGGGACGGCATCGGCACCCTCTGCATCGGCATCCTGCTCATCCTGATCGCGATCGTCCTCGCCGCCGAGACCAAGTCCCTCCTCCTCGGCGAGTCCGCCGGCACCGAGAACGTCGAGAAGATCGCGAACGCCGTCGTCGACGGCGACACCGTCACCCGCGTCATCCACATGCGCACCCTCCACCTCGGCCCCGAGGAACTCCTCGTCGCCGCCAAGATCGCCGTCCAGCACGACGACACGGCCACCGAGATCGCGAACGCCATCGACGCGGCCGAGGCCCGCATCCGCGAGGCCGTCCCGATCGCCCGCGTCATCTACCTCGAGCCCGACATCTACAGCGAGGCCGAAGCCGCCAAGGGCGCCGACCCCGAGGCCGCCCCCGGCGGCCCGACCGCGCCCGCCGAGCACTGACCCGACGGCCCCGCGGAGCACCGGACCACCGGTGCTTTCGGGCCACCCCACCAGGCACCGAGCACCGGGGCCCGTCGCGCGAACGGACGCGACGGGCCCCTGCTCGTCCCCAGGCCGCGTGGCCTCCGCCCCGCCCCGCCTCCGTTCCGCCGTCCGTCTCCGCACCGCCCGCGGCAGCGCTCCCTTCGGCTCGATCTGTACGCAGGCGGACTGGGGCAGACCGGGCCCACCGTGTAGCTTGGGACGGAGCCAGACGTCGCTGCTGATGGCGGTCGGGCGGTCCCACCGCGGACCGGCCGAGGGAGAGAGGGCCTCCGACGGACTGCGCTGCGCGCACGCGGGCATGCCTGTGTCCTCTTCGGGGCACCCCTGTGTCCGCCGCCGCGCAGACCAGCCCTACCCATCCCTCGACCCGACACCGAGGAGCAGTTCGCAATGACGACTGTCGAAAACCGACAGGACTTCAAGGTCGCCGACCTCTCGCTGGCCGTGTTCGGCCGCAAGGAGATCACCCTCGCCGAGCACGAGATGCCCGGCCTGATGGCGATCCGCAAGGAGTACGCCGAGGCCCAGCCCCTCGCCGGCGCCCGCGTCACCGGCTCCCTGCACATGACCGTGCAGACCGCCGTCCTCATCGAGACCCTGGTCGCCCTCGGCGCCCAGGTCCGCTGGGCCTCCTGCAACATCTTCTCCACCCAGGACCACGCCGCCGCCGCCATCGCGGTCGGCCCGAACGGCACGGTGGACAACCCGCAGGGCGTCCCGGTCTTCGCCTGGAAGGGCGAGACCCTGGAGGAGTACTGGTGGTGCACCGAGCAGGCGCTGACCTGGCCGGACAGCCCCACCGGCGGCCCCAACATGATCCTCGACGACGGCGGTGACGCCACCCTCCTCGTCCACAAGGGCGTCGAGTACGAGAAGGCCGGCGAGGTCCCCGCGGTCGACACCGCGGAGAACGAGGAGCACCGCGTCATCCTCGAACTCCTCAACCGCACCATCACCGACGGCTCCCAGAAGTGGACCCAGCTTGCCTCGGAGATCCGCGGTGTGACGGAGGAGACCACCACCGGTGTCCACCGCCTGTACGAGATGCAGCGCGACGGCCAGCTCCTCTTCCCGGCGATCAACGTGAACGACGCCGTGACGAAGTCGAAGTTCGACAACAAGTACGGCTGCCGCCACTCCCTGATCGACGGCATCAACCGCGCCACCGACGTCCTCATCGGCGGCAAGACGGCCGTCGTCTGCGGCTACGGCGACGTGGGCAAGGGCTGCGCGGAGTCCCTGCGTGGTCAGGGCGCCCGCGTCATCGTCACCGAGATCGACCCGATCTGCGCGCTCCAGGCCGCCATGGACGGCTACCAGGTCACGACCCTCGACGAGGTCGTCGACAAGGCCGACATCTTCATCACCACGACCGGCAACAAGGACATCATCATGGCCGCGGACATGGCCAAGATGAAGCACCAGGCCATCGTCGGCAACATCGGCCACTTCGACAACGAGATCGACATGGCCGGCCTCGCCAAGGTCCCCGGCATCGTCAAGGACGAGGTCAAGCCGCAGGTCCACACCTGGACCTTCCCCGACGGCAAGGTGCTCATCGTCCTGTCCGAGGGCCGCTTGCTGAACCTGGGCAACGCCACCGGTCACCCGTCGTTCGTGATGTCCAACTCGTTCGCGGACCAGACCCTGGCCCAGATCGAGCTGTTCACCAAGCAGTCCGAGTACCCGATCGGCGTGTACACGCTGCCCAAGCACCTCGACGAGAAGGTCGCCCGCCTCCACCTCGACTCGCTCGGCGTGAAGCTCACGACCCTGCGTCCGGAGCAGGCCTCGTACATCGGTGTCGAGGTCGAGGGCCCGTACAAGCCGGACCACTACCGCTACTGATCCACCCGGCGGCGGGTGCGTCGTACGTCGACCTTCGGCCGCCGACGCATCCGCCACGGCAGCACCCAGGCAGGCCCCCGCACCCCCGTGCCGGGGGCTTGCCCGTTCGGCTCCTCGTCACGCCCGCAGGCCGGACCAGCCCGTCAAGACCCAGGACCCCCATGCCCCGCGGCCGGTATTCGCTTCACGACACGCACGACCACACCCTCCTCGCCGAGGAACACTTCCACTGCGCGCCCGGCCCCTCCGGCTGGCGCTATGTCTCGCAACTGACCGCCCCTTCCGGCGACCACGCCGGCTCCGTCGACCTGGCCCTCGACGAACTCGGCCGCCCCATCCGCCTCGAACTCCACGCCGCGAGCTGGCAGGTCCGCGGCGCCGCCCTGGACGGCGTCACCTGGGTCCGCACCGACCCCACCGGCTCGGAAGCCACCGAAGGCAATGTCCGCGCCCACGCCTTCACCGGCGCCTCCCCGGCGTTCCTGATCGCCACCGCCCGCCTGCTGCGCCTCACCCCCTCCGCCCCGGCCACCCGCGTACGCCTCGTCGCCTTCACCGACCCGGTCCTGGCCCCGCGCACCCTCGACCAGTCCTGGGCCTTGATCGCAAGAGAAGCACACGCCACTGACAACGGCCCTCTGAGCGTGGACGAATACCAGGTCACAGCCCTGGACACGGGCGAGCGGCACACCGTTCACATCGCGGGCGACGTCGTCCTGGCGGCCCCCGGGATCGAGCTGGAGCACCTGGAGACCCCGCCGTCCACGTTCGACTGACGCGGCCTGGCCGGGTGATTCGCCTGAGCCGTGATCCGGTCGGCACCGGCAGGGAGGCTGAGCCCGTGCCCTCCGGCACCGCACGACAGGGACCCGCGATCAGGCGGGCGGGGCGAACCCGGTACTCGGCCGCTCGGGAGACGGCGCCTGCGGCGGCTCGGCGGCGACAGGCGGTGCCCCGGGGGCGGGAGCGGCACCCACGGCTCCAGCAGGCGGCGCGTATCCGGACCCGCCCGCAGCCGGGCCAGGGCTCACATACCCGCCGGGCTGCGCAGACGCAGGAGCGACGGGAGGCTGAGCGAAAGGAGGTTGTGCGGCGGGCGGTTGTACGCCGGGCAGCTGAGCGGGTGCCGCGCCACCCGCAGCCACGCCCGCCCCTGCCGCGCTCTGGAACGCCTGCCGCGCCTCCCGGGCCTGCCGCTCGTGCACCACGGCCGCCAGGTACGCGCCCGGCGGCACCCCGTAGGGCGCCGGCGTCCCGATACGCGCCGCGAGGTCCGAGGCGAGACGTTCCGCCATGGCCGCGCCGACGTGCGGGTCCAGCTGCCGCATCCGGGTCAGGTACTGGCGGATGGCCAGCCACAGCGCGTCCGGCACGGCGGAGAGGTCGAGCGCGGCGAACTGTCCCGCGAGCCACGGCGGAGGCGGAGGCACGAACGCCGCCCGCCCAGCAGGCACCCGCTCCCGCACGACCAGGGTCCCGGCGAACACGTCACCCAGCCGCCGCCCCCGAGCCGACACGAGTGAGGCGATGCACGCGACCACCCCGAACGTCATGAGGATCTCGACCACCCCGACCGCCCCGCGCACCAGCGCGTGCCGGAACCGGATCGGCCCCCCGTCGTCCCGCACCACCCGCAGTCCGCAGGCCAGCTTCCCCAGCGAACGCCCATGACTCAGCGTCTCCACCGCGATCGGCCCGCCCACCAGGACGAGCAGGAAGCTCGCGATGGATATCGCCGTCTGCGCGGCCTCGTCGAGGCCGGCCGTCGACAGCACCAGGACCAGAACCACCGCGAGGTAGACGACCATGGCCACGACCAGGTCGAGCAGCACGGCCAGCGCCCGGCTCGGCAGCTTCGCGGGACGCAGTTCCAGCGCCACCGCCTCGCCCGTCACTAGCTCACTCACACCCGTAGTCCCTTCCGGATTCATCCCCTGACCTGCCCCGAGAGTGGCCAGTCTGCCAAGCTGAGGTCATATCGCGCCGCAGTACGACCGGCGCGATCAGTACGACAAGCCGACACGCAGTGCGAGAGGGACGAGGAGCAGCACACCCGATGGACCTCGATGTCTTCGTGTCCGCCCATCGTGCCGAGTGGGACCGCCTCGACGCCCTGCTCCGCCGCCAGCGCCGCCTCGACGGAGCCGAGGTCGACGAACTCGTCACCCTCTACCAGCGCACCGCCACCCACCTCTCACTGATCCAGTCGAGCGCTCCGGACCCGCAGCTCACCGGACGGCTCAGCCAACTGGTGGCACGCGCGCGCAGCGCCGTCACGGGCAACCGACGAGCCTCCTGGCGCGACGTCACCCGCTTCCTGACCCACGGCTTCCCCGCCGCGGTCTACCGCTCCCGTCACTGGTGGGTCCCCACCGCGCTGCTCTCCACCCTCGTCGCCGTGCTCCTGGGATGGTGGATCGGCACCCACCCGGAGGTCCAGGCCAGCATCGCGGCCCCCGACGCGCTCCGCGAGATGACCCGCCCCGGCGGTCAGTACGAGACGTACTACTCCAGCCACCCCGCCGCGTCCTTCGCGGCCCAGGTATGGACGAACAACGCCCAGGCCGCCGCGATGTGCCTGGTTCTGGGGATCTTCCTAGGTCTGCCGGTGCTCTGGATCCTGCTCCTGAACATGCTCAACCTGGGCGTCGGCATCGGCCTGATGACCTCGGCCGGCCGCCTCGACGTCTTCCTCGGCCTGATCCTCCCGCACGGCCTGCTGGAACTGACCGCGGTGTTCGTGGCAGCCGGCACGGGGTTGCGACTGGGCTGGACCCTCATCGACCCAGGGCCCCGAACCCGCCGGTCGGCGCTGGCCGAGGAGGGGCGAGCCGCCCTCGGCATGGCGATAGGCCTGGCGCTGGTCCTCTTCGTGTCCGGCGCCATCGAAGGCTTCGTCACCCCGTCCGGCCTGCCCACCTGGGCCCGCATCAGCATCGGCATCCTCGCCGAACTCGCCTTCCTGGCGTACGTCTATGTCCTGGGCGGACGAGCTGTCCGGGCAGGCGACACGGGCGATGTCGAGGAGCACGAACGCAGCGCCGCGGTCCCGACGGCCGCCTGATGTGCGTCCACCCCCGTTGGGCTGTTAGTCTCCTCTTCGTTCCCGCAAGAGCCGTTGACACGGCCGCTGCGGGGAGGTAGATTTGAACAGTTGCCTAGAGGTGGTCATACCCCAGGGCGGCAGTGAAAATCTACTGACTCCTCGTGAATGCAATGTCCCGAGCGAGTCCACCCGATGAATCGGAACGAACGCCCGGTCAGCCCGGTCAAAAACTTCTGATAAAGTCGGACTCACCGAAAGAAAGCCCCAGGGTAATCGATTAGGTAAGGCCCTCCAACGGCCACCGGAAATGAATTCCGACCGGAAACGGAACGGAAAACGGATCTGGTAAGGTTGGAAACGCAAGACCGAAGGGAAACTGCCCGGAGGAAAGCCCGAGAGTAACTCGGGTGAGTACAAAGGAAGCGTCCGTTCCTTGAGAACTCAACAGCGTGCCAAAAATCAACGCCAGATATGTTGATACCCCGTTCCCGGCCGGTCATC
>NZ_JABXWI010000016.1 GCF_014930365.1 Streptomyces caniscabiei
GCACTTCGGGGTCTGGCCCACCACCATCTCCCGACTTGAACGAGGCCTCAGCCGAGACGACGACCTCGCTCACGCCTACCGCGACTGGATCCAGACCGCTTGACAGCAATAGGAGCTTCAATCGGCCGTCCGTTTCGGTGCGGCAGGGGTCAGCGCGTCTCGGTCTCCTGGTCGCTGGCCCACGCGGCGACTTCGGCGTCCGTCAGGTGCAGTACCCGCGTGGGGTGGACGGGCGCGCCGTGGCCATCCGGCACCAGGGCCACGCCGGTCTCCTCCCCGTCCGCGGCCGCCTCGATGTTGCACGGCGGCAAGCCAGCCACCAACACAACCCCGAGGACTGCCCATGCCAGTTGCTCCTGCGCCTCGGCGAGCGCCACGCCGTCGATCACGGCCCTGGGCGCGAAATGGCGTGCCTGCTGTCCGTAATTCCCGCCGCGTGGGTCCGTGACGTTGCTCCCGCTTCCCGTCTGTCCGATGTGCGACCGAGTGGTCAGGAGACAGAAGCGGTGATCTTGTCACCGCTGCCCAGATGAGGGCACACCGTGTATTCACCGTCCGGAGACAGCCGGTGGGGCCCCGTCCTCGGTCCCTCCCCGCGCCTCACCGCCTGATCCGCAGGTCGGTGTGCCCGACGCCGCGATCGGGAGCGCTCATGTCCCCCGTGCCGGGGGTGCCGTCGGCGAGTCCGTAGCGCAGGTACACGGTGCCCTTGGGGCCGGCCGCCGGTGGTTCGAGGAGTGTGAGGTTCGTCGGCACCTCGCCGCCGTCGAACACCTTCTTCCCTACGCCGAGCACGATCGGGTGCACCCAGAGGTCGAGACGGTCGAAGAGCTTCTCGCGCAGGAGGCTCTGCACCAGGTCCAGGCTCCCGACGACCTTCACGTGCTCGTGCCGGTCACGGATCTCGCGCACCGCGGCGGCCAGATCCGGGCCGAGCTGTGTGGACCCGGCCCATGAGAGGTCGGGTTCTCCGCGGGAGGCCACGTACTTGGGCACTCGGTTGAAGAGGTCGGCGATCGCGCCGTCCTCGCCGCCCTTCTGGTGCGGCCAGTAGGCGGCGAAGATGTCGTACGTCCGCCGGCCGAGCAGGAGTGCGTCCGTGTCCTCGTACGCGGCACCGATCTGTGCCCCCGCCACCTCGTCCAGCAGGGGGGCCTGCCAGCCGCCGAACGGGAAGCCCTCCGGGTCCTCGTCGGGGCCGCCGGGCGCCTGTCCGACGAGGTCGAGGGTCGCGAACAGTTCGATGTGGATGAGGCCCATGGCTTACTCCCGATGAGATGGTCGTCCCGGTCACAAGGTAGCCCTCCGGCAGCGGCAGCACCGTGCTCCGTCGGCAGCCGCGCGGGGTGTCGTCGCCCGCCGATGGTCCAGATGGACGGCCGCACACAGCGGGCGGGGACGGCCCCGTTCGGCCGGCGGACGCGCTCGGCTCCAGGGTCGAACGGCGTGCGGGCCAGCGATGCAGATGCCTTCCGTTGACCCAGACGTCCGCGACCTGGTTGACCCCCGCGAACTGCAGGTAGAGCCGCTTGCCGGCCAGGTCGGAGGGCACGGTGCAGTGGCCGCGGTACCAGCCCGTCCCGCGGTGGTGGTCGTTCCCGCCGTCGGCACCGTCGGCACCGTCGGCCGCGTTCCACGTGTGGGGCGTGTTGACCGCCGTCCAGGCGGAGTCGTCGGTGCCGTGTACGTGGCGGCCGAGGAGGCGGCGCGGGCCTGCGGCGGTCCCGCCGGCGAGGCCAGCAGACCTCCTGCCGTACCGCACAGCAGCTGTCTGCAGTGGCGGGGATCCCGTCGTGCGAGAACTCGCCTCCGCGAAGGGGGAGTTGAAGGGGGATGGAGGGGTTCAAGGGGAGGGGAGGTGCTCCCCGCGGGCGCGGGGAGCGGGTGGGGCCTTACTGGACCAGCTCCCAGTCCTGCGAGCCGTCCGTCGACGCCGCCTGCAGCGTCAGCGGGGCCCCGGCGGACGCGCCGGTCAGGTACAGGCTGGTGTTCTTGACGGACCGCAGCCGGTAGAAGCCGTCAGCGGTCTTGACGAGGGTCCAGCTGCCGGTGCCGCTGTTGTCCACCCACTGGCCGATCCGCTGCCCGGCCGTCGCGTTCCCGGTCCAGACGGCCGCCGCGCGCCCGCCCGCCTTGTTCAGCAGGGTCACGCCGCCGTTGGGTTCGGTGACCACGTGCCAGAACTGGGTGTCCGCGTTCGCCGCCGAGCCGGGGGCCTCCAGGCGCACGTCGGGGACGTCGCCGTTGCCGAGGTTGGCGTCGTTGGTCTTGTTGCCGGTGCCGATCACCTGATCGGTCCTGCGGTTCACCAGCTGGTAGTAGGCGCCGTCGCTGCGGCCGAGGTCGACCTCGGCGAACTTGAGGGTGGAGGTGCCCTGGTTGTTGAGGATCGAGACGCGGCCGGTGCCCTCGACGTACTGGAGGCTGCGGCTGTAGCCGGCCTGGGAGGTGGTCTGGTACTCCTTCCACGTCCCGTCGCTGCGCCCGGTCTCGTTGACCCAGACGTTGCCGCTGCCCGCGGCGTTGTAGAGCAGTCGGCCACCGGGGAGTCGGATGATCACGGGGCTGCCGTTCATCGAGAGCGCGCGCGAACCGGTGTCGACCGGCAGCGAGTTGACACCCGTTCCGGTGGGTGAGCCGGTGTAGAACTTCAGCGGGTCGTCGGCGATCCGGTACCGGGTGTTCGCTCCGCCGCCCCAGTACTCGTAGGTGAGCAGCCACTTGCCGTCCGTGGTGCGGACGACGTTGGTCATGCCGGGCCGGCCGCCGCCGATCTCCGTCTTGCCGCCGCCCATGTCCTGGGTCAGCCCGGCGATGTCGACGACAGGTGCGCTCCAGTTCGCACTGCGGCCGTCCCAGGTCTTGTGCACCAGGATCTGGCCCAGGGAGTCCTTGGCCGTGTCGTTGGCGGGGTCGAGGGTCGGGACGCCCGTGGTGGCGTTGAAGCCCGTGTAGTCGTTCTCGTCGGAGTAGTAGCAGACGAGTTGGCCCTTGTGGACCATCAGGTACGGCTCCCAGAGCGGGTCGACCTGCTTGTCGGTGTTGGCGGCGGCGATGTTCTGGCCCGTGGCGCCCGCGCTGCCGCCCTGCCAGCCGCCGGTCGCGACGATGTTGAGGATGGACCAGGTCGCGCCGTCGTCGGTGCTGGAGTACAGGGCGATCGCCAGGTCCTTGCGGTCACCGTCGTTGGACGGCGTCCAGTTCGGGTCGGCGGCCTTGTGCTCCTTGTAGTAGTGGTCGTCGCCCGAGACGACACTCGCGAGGAGCAGGGTGCCCTGCTTCAGGTCCCCGACGTCCTGGGGGAGGACGTAGAGGTACGGGTTGGTCCAGTTGCTGGTGTACTTCGTGTACCTGGCGTCGCCGGAGAGGTACGCCGGTGCCTTGACCTCCGACAACGGCTGCCAGGACGTGCCGTCGTCGTCGCTCCTGTAGACCGGGAGGGTCTGTCTGTCGGCGCTGCCCGTCGCCGTGACGACCGTGGACTTCTCGAACGCGGCCACCAGTCTCCCGCTCGGCAGCTGCGCCGACTTGGGGTAGACGGCGCAGTTGCCGCGGCCCTTCAGGCACGGCTCGCTGCCGAGCTGGTACAGGGTGCCGCCCGTCGGGTTGTACGCCTGCGCGCCGGAGGCGGGGACGGCCAGCAGCGCGGACGCCGCGGCGAACGTTCCCAGCGCCTTTCTCACAGTGCGTCGTTGCACGGTTCCTCCTTCTGGGGATGCACACGGTGGTGCCGGGGCTCGGCCACGAGGCGAGGGTGGGGCGCCGGTGTCGGCGGGAACGGGGACACGCATGTCTCACGGGTCCGGGGCCGAGGCGACGTAGGACGGACCGGATCGTCGTCGCGACGTCGGTCGGTCCACCGGAGTCGGGCACGTGTGCGTTCCCGGCCCCGGTCGTGCGGGATGCGGACGCGGGGGCGTTGTCAGCCGTTCCTCGTCCTGACTGCGCTGTCATGTCTACGCAGTCACAAGGGGTGCGTCAAGTGGTGCGGAAGATATTGGTGAGGTCTCGCGATCCGCCGTTTGACCTGCCGAACAAACACCGCGCCCGACGGGTTCCGAGCGGCCCGGACGACGGACGGACCGGTCGAACTCCTGCCGTCGCGGCGCCGTTTCCGGGCCGGTCCTCACTAGGGTGGAGACCCATGTCCACCACCACGCCCGAACAGCCGCCCCTCGTCGACCCCGCGGAACTCGTCGCGGACCCCTACGCGGTCTACGCGAGGCTCCGGGAGGCCGGCCCCGTGCACCGGATCACCGGGACGGACGGGCTGCCGGCCTGGCTCGTCACGCAGTACGACGACGTACGCCAGGCCCTCGCCGACCCCCGGCTCTCGCTCGACAAACGCAACGCGACCCCCGGTGGCTACCACGGGCTCGCGCTGCCGCCGGCGCTGGACGCGAACCTGCTGAACATGGACCCGCCGGACCACACCCGCATCCGGCGCCTGGTGTCCCAGGCGTTCACCCCGCGCCGCGTCGCCCGGCTGCGCGACCCCATCAGGCGGACCGCCGACGCACTGCTCGACGCCGTCGCACCGCACGGGCGCGCCGACCTGATCGCCTCGTACGCCGCACCCCTGCCGATCGCCGTGATCTGCGACCTGCTCGGCGTCGCCCCGCACGACCGGCACGACTTCCGTTCCTGGACCGACACCCTGATCGCCCCCGACCCGGCACGACCGGAACGCGCGAAGGAAGCCGTCCGCGACATGCTGGGCTTCTTCACCCGGCTCATCGCGGGCAAGCGCGCCGAGCCGTCGGACGACCTGCTCTCCGCCCTGATCGCGGTGCGCGACGACGAGGACCGGCTGAGCGAGGACGAACTCATGTCCCTCGCCTTCCTGATCCTCTTCGCGGGATACGAGAACACCGTCCACCTCATCGGCAACTCCACCCTGGCCCTGCTCACCCACCCCGGCCAACTGCGCGCGCTGCGCGCCGAACCCGGTCGACTGGGCGACGCGATCGAGGAGTTGGCCCGCTACGACGGTCCGGTGCCGCTGGCCATCCGGCGCTTTCCCGTCGAGGACGTCACCCTCGGCGGGGTGGTCGTGCCGGCCGGTGAGACCGTGCTGCTGTCCCTGGCCGCCGCGCACCGGGACCCGCACCGCTTCGCCGACCCCGACCGGCTCGACGTCGGACGCGACGCGAGCGGGCATCTCGCCCTCGGCCATGGCATCCACTACTGCCTCGGCGCGCCGCTGGCCCGGATGGAGACCGAGATCGCTCTCGCCGCGCTCCTGGACCGGTTCCCCGACCTGGCCCTCGACATCGCGCCGGACGAGGTGCGTTGGCGACCGTCCATGCGGGCCCGTGGCCTGCTCGACCTGCCGGTGCGCTTCTGAGTGCCATCGCGGGCCGTGTCCCTCCCGCCCCGCACCGGACGCCCGCGCGTCTCTCCCGTGCCGGCCTCCTCGACGACCCCGACCCGCCCTGAGGTAAGGCTGCCCTAACTTCGGTTAATGTGCGAGGTGCGTCTATCGGTGCACCTACACACCTTGGGGGTCGGCCTTGCCGCGCACGATCGAGACCGGCGCCGGGCGGAGCGGGGACGGGTGGAGTGAGGAGGGGTGGGTCGGGCTCGAGTCGCGCGAGGCCCTGCGTGAACTGCTGGGCGAGCCCTGGCCCGTGGTGATCGAGAAGGTCCACGACCGGCTCACCGACCAGGACCGGGACATCCTGGCCCGCTCCCCGTTCTGTCTGCTGGCCACCTCCGACGCGCGGGGTGGCTGCGACGTCTCCCCGCGCGGGGACGCGCCGGGCTTCACCCGTGTCGTCGGCCCCGGAGTGATAGCCCTGCCCGACCGGCCGGGCAACCGGCGCGGCGACAGCCTCCACAACATCCTCGACAACCCGCACGCCGGCCTGCTGTATCTGATCCCCGGCTCCAAGGAGGTCCTGCGGATCAACGGCCGGGCGCGGATCCTCACCGACGCCCCGTTCTTCGACGCGATGACGCTGGACGACCGGCGGCCCGTCCTGGCGCTGGTCCTGGAGATCGACGAGATCTGTCTGCACTGCCCGCGGTCCCTGCGCCGCTCCGGTGTGTGGGATCCGCGATCGTGGCTGACCGGCTGAATCCGGCCTTCGGGGCCCTCTGTCGGCCATTAATTAGGTTAGGCTAACCTTTGCTTGTGAGATCAGGTGAGGAAGCAGCCGACACCCCGAGGCTCCGCGGGCACGCACTGTCGGCCACGGGCGTGACCGTGTCGTACGACGGCGTCGACGTCGTGCACGATGTCGCGATCGCCCTCCGGCCCGGCGAGGTGACCGTCCTGGTCGGTCCCAACGGCAGCGGCAAGTCCACGCTCCTGCGGACCGTCGCCCGGCTGCAACGGCCGCGCCGGGCCACGCTCAGGATCGACGCCGACACCGACGGACTCGCCCTGAGCTCCCGTGAGTTCGCGCGACACGTGGCCCTGCTGACCCAGGGGCGGCCCACACCGAGCGGACTGACCGTGCGGGACCTCGTCGAGTTCGGCCGCTACCCCTACCGGGGCCGCTTCGGCCGCAGGGACCCCGACGCCACCGCCGCCGTCGACCGGGCACTCGCCCTGACCGGCGTCTCCGACCTCGCCGAGCGCGGCGCCGACCATCTCTCCGGCGGGCAGTTGCAGCGGGTGTGGCTCGCCGGCTGTCTCGCCCAGGAGACCGGCGTGCTCCTGCTGGACGAGCCCACCACCTATCTCGACCTGCGCTACCAGGTCGAACTCCTCGACCTGATCCGCGACCTGGCGGACGACCACGGGATCGCCGTCGGCGTCGTCCTGCACGACCTCGACCAGGCGGCGGCCGTCGCCGACCGGATCGCCCTGCTCGAAGCGGGCCGGATCGTCGCCGAGGGCCGCCCCGAGGACGTCCTCACACCGGAACGGCTCACCGCCGTCTACGGCATCCGCATCGATGTCGACACCGACCCCCTCACCGGCCGACTGCGCACCCGCCCGATCGGTCGTCACCACACCCGCACCACCCGAAGCGAAAGGCTCCGCTCCACCTCATGAGACGTCTCCTGCTCCCCGCCGTCACCGCCGTCGCGGCACTCGCCCTGGCCGCCTGCGGCACCACCGAGCCCGCCGCCGACAAGACCGCGAAGGCCTCCGAGGCCATCACCCTCACCGACTCCACCGGCAAGAAGGTCGAACTCGACGGCCCGGCCACCAAGGTCGTCGCCACCGAGTGGAACGAGGTCGAGTTCCTCCTCACCCTCGGCGTCGACCCCGTCGGCGTCGCGGACGTCAAGGGGTACAGGACCTGGGACCAGGCGGTCCCGTTGAAGAGCGAGCCCAAGGACATCGGCACGCGCGGCGAGCCCAGCATGGACACCATCGCCTCCCTCGAGCCCGACCTCATCGTGGCCTCCTCCGACCTGGCGCCCGCCGCCGTCAAGCAACTGCGCGAGATCGCCCCCGTGCTGGGGATCCAGTCCGCCGACGCCTCCGACCAGATCGGGCAGATGCTGGACAACCTCGATCTCATCGCCAAGGCGACCGGGACCACCGACAAGGCCGAGACCGCCCGCAAGAGCTTCGAGGCCAAGGTCGCCGAAGGCAAGAAGGCCCTCGCCGACGCCGGTCTCGACGGCACGGACATCGCCTTCGCCGACGGTTACGTCGCCTCCAACCAGGTCTCCCTGCGCCCGTACACCAGCGGTTCGCTGATCGGCGCCGTCAACGAGCGGCTCGGTCTGAAGAACGCCTGGAAGGTGAAGGGCGACGCCGACTACGGACTCGGCACCACCGACGTCGAGGGTCTGACTGGCCTGCCGAAGGACGTCCAGTTCGCCTACATAGGCAACGACGAGGACGAGACCAGCAACCCCTTCGGTAACGAGCTGGCGAAGAACGCCGTATGGAAGTCCCTCGCCTTCGTGAAGTCCGGTGACCTGCACCGACTGCCCGACGGGATCTGGATGTTCGGTGGCCCCGGGTCGATGGAGGCGTACATCGACGCCCTCGTCGAGGCGCTGACGAAGTAACAGGGACCGGGCGGCAGAGAAGCAGCAGAAGAGACGAAGCAGAAGCACGGAGCCATGGCCGTCACCGCGACTTCCCCCGCCACCCGTCCGTCGACAGCGGCGACCCGGACGGGCGCGGCCGCGGTGACGGCCACGCTCGTCCTCCTGGTCGCCGCCCTCGCCGTCGTCGACCTCACCCAGGGCACCGCCGCCGTCGGCCCCGCCGAGGTGCTCAAGGCCCTGACCGGGCGGGCCGACCCGGGCGACGCGTCCGTCGTGATCGCCTCCCGGCTGCCCCGGATGACCGCCGGCATCCTCGTCGGCGTCCTGCTCGGTGTCGCGGGCGCCGTGCTCCAGGCCGTCAGCCGCAACGTCCTCGCCTCGCCCGACACCCTCGCCGTGAACGCCGGGGCCTACCTGGCCCTCGGCATCGTCGGCGTCACCAGCGTCTCGCTGCCCCTGCTCGCCTCCTCCGGCGTCGCCTTCGTGGGCGGACTGCTCGCGGCGGCCGTCGTGCTCTCCCTCTCCGGCGTCGGCACGGGCACCGTACGGCTCGTGCTCGCCGGCACCGCCCTGATGCTGGGCCTGAACTCCCTCACCGAGGGCCTGCTGCTGCTCTTCCCGCAGCAGACCGAGGGCCTCTACCAGTGGAACCAGGGCAGCATCGGCCAGAACGGCTTCGACGGCGTCCTGCAGATGCTCCCGGTCGCCGTGACCGGGCTCACCGGACTGCTGCTGACGGCCCGTCGGATCGACGCGCTCGCTCTCGGCGACGACACCGCGCGCGGCCTCGGTGTCCCCGTCCGTGCGACCCGGGTGACGGTCGTCGTCCTCGCGACCCTGCTGTCCGCGGCGGCCGTCACCCTCGCCGGACCCATCGGCTTCGTCGGCCTGTGCGCACCGGCCCTGGTGCGGCCCCTCGCCCGCCGCTTCCGGGGCTTCGCGCGCACCCGGGGCTCCCTGCCCGTGGCCGGCCTGGTGGGGGCCGGACTGGTCCTCGGGTCGGACGTCCTGCTGCGCGCCCTCGTCCCCTCCGACACGGCGGTCGCCGTCCCCACCGGTGTCGTCACCAGCCTCGTCGGCGCCGTGTTCCTGGTGGTGATGGCGCTGCGGCTGCGGGACACCTCCGGAGCCGAGGCGCCCGACCGGCTGCGCATCCCCAGCCGTACGACGTTCCTGGTCACGCTGGCCGTCCTCGTCGCCGTGACGGCCGGCGTCACCGTCGCCGGCGTCCTGCTCGGCGACACCAAGCTCCTGCTCGGCGATGTCGCGAACTGGGCGCAGGGACGAGCCGGCCGGACCGTGTCGTTCGTGCTCGACACCCGTGTGCCGCGGGTCCTCGCTGCCCTCTGCGCGGGCGCGGCCCTCGCCCTGTCCGGAACGCTGGTGCAGGCCGTGACCCGCAACCCGCTCGCGGAACCGGCGATCCTGGGCGTCTCCGGCGGCGCGGCCCTCGGCGCCGTTCTGCTCGTCACCACCGTGCCCGTCGTCGGCGGCTGGGGCGTCGCGGGCGCCGCGTTCGCGGGCGCCGCCCTCGCCTCGGTGGTCGTCTTCGGGCTCGCCGCCCGGGGCGGCTACCAGCAGAACCGGCTGGTCCTCGTCGGGATCGGCGTGGCCGCCGCCGCGACGGCGCTGATCAGCCTGCTGATCGTGCTCACCGACCCCTTCAACGCCACCAAGGCGCTGACCTGGCTGTCCGGTTCGACGTACGGCCGGACCCTGCCGGACGTGCTGCCCGTCGCGTGCGTGGTGGCGGTGGGACTCGTCGTCGCGGTCGCCCGCCGCACCGAGCTGGACCTCGTCTCCCTGGACGAACACACCCCCCTCCTGCTGGGTCTGCGGGTGTCCCGCGCACGCCTCGGGTTCCTGGTCGTGGCCGTCCTGCTCAGCGCGACCGCCGTCGCCTCCGCCGGCACCATCGGCTTCGTGGGTCTCGTCGCACCGCACGCGGCGCGGGCCCTGGTGGGCCGGCGCCATGTCCGGGTGGTTCCCGTCGCCGTGCTCCTCGGGGCCACGCTCGTCTGCACGGCGGACCTCCTCGGCCGCACGGTGATCGCCCCCGCCCAGCTGGGCGCCGGCCTGATGACCGCGGTGATCGGCACGCCGTACTTCCTCCACCTGCTGATACGGAGCCGACGGTAGCCGGCGGCGAGGCCCGCGAGGCGGGCGCGAGGTGCCGCGCGATCCCCGTCCGCAGCCACGGGCAGGCCCGTCCCGGCCGCGCATAATCGATCGCGGGAGCGGATCGTGCCGGGCACAATCGGCCGCATGCCGACCACCGCGGAGCAACTGCTGTCCGCCCTCGCGCCGTTGCCGTTCCCCGCACGCCTCACCCTGACGGCACGGACCGCCCGCGGGCTCGCGGACGAGGGGACACTCGCCCCGCTCCTGGCCGACCTCGACGGACGTGGCCCCTACGAACGCCGGCTCGCGGCACTGGCCGCCCTCGTCGGACGGGACGCGGAGTTCCTCGCGGCACGGCTGGCCGACCCGGACCCGGTGGTCGCCGGGTACGCGCGGCGCGCCGTGCGCGACCTGCCCGTACCGGACCGGGCCGTGGAGGCGGCCTACGACGACGCGCCCGCCGTGCTGCGGCAGCGGCTCGCCCGTCTGCCGGCTGCCGGAGGGCGCACCGCGCTCGCCGAGCGGATGGTGGCCAGGCTGCGCGCCGAGTGGGGCGACGCCGAGGCCGCCCGGCTGCTGCCGGCCTGCTCCGCCCCTTTCGTGGCACGGGAGTTGCCCGCCCTCGCCCACGCCGTCGACGGCTGGACCCGGCTCGCGTCCCGGCACCCCGACCCGGTGCTCGACCACGCCGAACGGACCCTGGCCGACCGGGCGGGCGGAGAGCAGCGCGACCACTGGTGGCGGCTGCACGCCACCACGGTCGCGGCGCTCGCGCCCCTGCGCCCCGAGCGGGTGCTGACCCTGCTGGAGCGGCACGGCCCCGGTGGCCTGCCGCCCGCGCTGAGCCGCGGACTCGCCCCGCTCGCCACCGCCGACGCCGAACGCGTCATCCGCTGGCTGACCCACCCCGACCGTGAGAGCCGGCACCAACAGCGGGTGCCGCCTCCCGCCGCGCTGCGCGCGCTCGTCCAGGCCGAGCCCGCCTCACTGATCGCGCTGGGCCGGCACTGGCTGAATCGCGGCCCCCGCTTCGCCGCCCTGGTCAGAGCCATGGCCCCCGGCCGACGCCCCGCGTTCGTGGACGCGGTCGGCGGGGGCGCCGCGGACGCCGTCCTCGGACTGCTGCCGCGCGAGCGCCGCTGGGCGGAGGTGCGGCGCTCGGCGGCCGCGTTCGACGGCACGGACCACTGGTGGGAGGAGCTGGACATCCTCGCCCACGGCCCGCTCGACGAGGCACGCCCCGCACTGCTGGCCGCGATCGGCCGGTCCGAAGCCGAGGACCGGGCCGCCGCCTGGCCGCTGTTCGTGGCCTGCGCCGCCCGGGACGGCAGCCGTACGGCGATCACCGAGGTGCTGACGACGGCCGGACGGCGGCTGCGCAACGAGCGGGACCCCGTCCGCGCCGCCGCGCTCGGCGCGCTCGCCGAAACGCACCCGCGCGTCTTCGCCCCGGACGACACCCCGCCGCTCGACGCGATCGCCACCGGCGTCCTGGAGGCACGGGACACGTCGTCGGACACCTTGACGGCACTGCGCACACTGGCGGTACGGCTGCTCGTCGAACACGCCGGGGGCGGTGGGACCGGTGCCGACGGGGGCGTGGGACCCGAGGCCGGTCCACGCGAGTGGGCCCTGCGGGTGCTGGTGCGCATCACCGAGCGGGTCGGGGTGCCCGACCTCGGGCCGCTCCGTCGTCAGCTGCGCAGAGGGCAGGAGCACCAGGTCCTCGACGCCCTGCGCCCCTGGCTCGACGCCGGGGCCGGGCGGGCCGACTTCCGGCTGTTGCTGGGGCTGGCCGCAGCCCTGGGGCCGCGCGCCCGGCGCCTGCCCGAACTCCAGGACCGGCTGGCCACGGCCGTGGCACACGGCGACGACGAGACCGTCGAGGCGGCGGCCCGGCTGTGGCTGGCCGCACCGGCCACCCGCGACGAACGGGTCGCCCGCATCGTCGCCCGCGAACCGTCGGCGGCCGTCCTCCCTCCCGTACGCCAGGTGCTGTCCCGGCGACGCACGGACCTGCTGGACGTCCTGCTGGCAGACACCCCGCCCCACGGCCGCTTCCTGGCGGACGGCGCCCGGCGCCCGCTGCCGGACCTCGGCGACAGCGACCGCTGGCTGCCGCGCCAGCAGCGGGCGGCGGTCCGGCTGGCCGGAGAGGCGATCGCGGACCGTTCGCTGCCGCTCGACGAGCGGGCCGCCCTGATCCTGGCCGCCGCCCCGGTGCCCGAGTTCGGGCGGGCCCTGGCGCTCGCGCACACGGACGCCCCGGACGTGGTCGTCGTCGAGGCCGCCCTCGCCGCCCTGCCCCGGACCGACCGGCCCCACGACGCCCTGCCGGCACTGCTCGACCGGGCCGACGGCGACCGCGCCAGGGTCGCCGTGTACGCGGCGGCCGGCGCCGCCCGCTTCACCGCCCCGACCCGGCTCGCCCACGCCCTGGGCCCGTTGCTCACCGGGGAGCAGCCCGCGAAGGTCACCTCCCGCAAGGAGGCCGTACGGCTCGCCGCCCGCTTCCTGCCGCCCCGGCTCGCGGTGCCCCTGCTGGCGCGCGCCTTCCACGCCCCCGACCGCCACCCGGACGTACGGGCCGCCGTCGTCCGCGCCCTGCCCCCGCTGCTCGACGAGCCGGAGGCCCGGGCCCTGCTCGAGGACGCGGCACGCGACGACGCCGACCCCGTGCACGAAGCCCTGCTGACCGTCACCCCCTGGGAGTTGGCCGAGCCACACCGCCGCGCGTACGCCGCCGTGGTCCTCGCGGGGTACGACAGGTCCCTCGCGCACGCCGACGGTTACCTCGGCCTCTTCGTGCTGAATGCCATGGGAGTGTGGTGCCGTTACTCACCCGAACTCGCCCACCGCATCTCCCGGACCGTCAGCGATCTCGACGACCGGACGAACTGGAGCTACGCCGCGCGGACCCTGAGGGATCTGGCCGTCTCCGGACTACCGCACCCCGTGGGCGGTGCCGCGCCCGGCAGCGTGTTCCACGGCGCGGTGGCCGAGCTGCTGGCGGCGGCGCACACGCCGGAGGGCGGTGGTGAGGCGGAGGAGGGCCGGGACATCCCCGCGGTGCAGAGGCTGCGTCATCTGACGTCGTTCGCCTACATCGCGGGCGTCCGCGCGGAGTTGCTGGAGGCGATCGCCGCGCAGCTCGCGGACGAACCGCTGCTGGCCCCCGAACGTGCCGATCTGCTGGGGCAGTTGGCCGACCGCGCCGTGGAACCGACCGTGCTGCTCGCGCGGCTGTTGGACCTCGCGGCGGCGTTCGAGGGCATCGGGGTGAGCGCCGCGCAACAGACCTCCGACCTGCTGCGGATGTCGTCGGCGCATCGCTCTCCGCAGTGCGCCCGGACCCTGCTGACCGCCGCCGAGGACTTCGCCCGCGACGGCGGCACCGCGACCGGCCTCCTGGCCGTCGGCCTGGTGCGGGGGAGGGGCCTCTCCCTCGGCTGGACCGAGGAGTGGCGCTCACTGCTGCGCCTGCTCCGGCGCCACGCCGACCCCGATGTGCGCCACCAGGCGTACCGGACGACGACACACCACGAATGACGCCCCCGGACGACGGCAGCCGCGCCGACGACGACGATGACGGTGTCGGTGTCGGTGCCGGCTCCTGGCATCTCACCGACGACGTCGACGACTTCCTCGCCCGAGCCGGGGACTTCCTGCGCTCGCGTCCCGCCCCGCACACCGTGCAGTTGACGGTCACCGAGACGCTGCGCGTCTTCGGGGCGGACACCTACGGCGCCGAGGCCCCTGTTCTCGGCCGGCTGGAACGGGCGGGCGAGGTCCGCGCCACCTGCTTCCGCACGCCGCCCCACCAGCTGAACCTCACCCCGCTCACTCCTGAGGAGGCCGACGCCCTCGCCGCCCGGCTGGCCGCCCTCGGCCATCGCCTCCCCGGTGTCAGCGCGGACCTCGACACCGCGTCCGCCTTCGCCCACGCCTGGCACCGGCACACCGGTGCGCTGCCGACACTGTCCGCACGCCGACGTCTGTATCGCCTCGGTGCCCTCACCCCGCCGCGGCCGCTCCCGCCGGGCCGGAGCCGGGTGGCCGGGCCGCGGGACCGTGAGCGACTCGTCCGCTGGTACCACGAGTTCGCCGCCGCCGTCGGACAGGAGCGCTCCGAGGCCGCCCCCGCCCGCTTCGCCGACGGCCGCGTCACCCTCTGGGAGACCTCGGACGGCGAACCCGTCTCCGTGGCGGGCGTGACCCCGGTGATCGCCGGCCAGGTGCGGGTGACGACCGTGTACACACCGGCTCACCTGCGCGGTCGTGGATACGCGGGTGCGGTGACCGCCGAGGCGAGCCGTGCCGCGTCGGCCGCCGGTGCGCGGGAGGTCCTGCTCTTCGCCGACCTGGACAACGCCACGAGCAACGCGCTCTACGTGCGCCTCGGATACGTCCAGGTCGGCGACTTCGCCGTGTACGACTTCTCGCCGACGTGACGCTGAGTCAGGGCAGCCGCGATCGGGTGCCGGGGCCCAGCACGGCCGTCGGAGCCGCCGGAGTCGCCGAGGGCGCCGGGGCCGGCGTGGGCGGCTTGCGGAGGAGGAGCAGGGCCGCGTCGTCGTGGAGGCGGCCGCCCACGTGTTCCAGCAGTTCGTCGTGGAGGCCCGTGAGCGTGTGTGCGGGCTCCTCGGACAGATGGTGGGCCAGCCGCTCCGTGAGCGGATAGAACTCCCGGTGCCGGTCCCGGGCCTCCGTGACCCCGTCGGTGTAGAGCAGCAGTTGGTCACCGTCGGCGAAGGGCAGCGTCTGGAGCGCGGGGGTCTCGCCCGAGAGGGCCCGCAGCCCGAGGGGCGGCGCCGGACGGGCCGGCTCCACGGGCACCACGTCGTCGCCGTGCACCAGCAGCGGCGGCGCGTGCCCGCAGTTGACCAGCTCCAGCCGATCCGGCTCGGGATGCCCGGCGACCACGGCGGTGACGAAGTCGTCGCACCGCAGGTTGCGGGCGAGGCTCCGTTCGATCCGGTCGACGACGGCGAGCAGATCGGGCTCCTCGTACGCCGCCTCGCGGAACACCCCGACCACCAGGGCGGCGACCCCCACCGCGGGCAGCCCCTTGCCGCGCACGTCGCCCACGATCAGCCGCACCCCGTAGGGAGTGGGCACGAGCGCGTACAGATCCCCGCCGATCCGGGCCTCGGCGGCGGCCGCGCTGTAGCGGACGGCCACCTGGAACGGGCCGACGACCGCCGGCACCGGCTGGAGAAGCGCGTGCTGGGCGGCCTCGGCCACCGAGCGGACGGCCGCGAGGACCCGCTCCCGGCGCCCCCGCAACGCGCCGGCCAGGCCGCTCGCCAGGGTGACCGCCGCCAGCGCGGACAGCACGGCCGCCAGCTCACGGCCCGGCGCCCCTTCGCGGACCCCGAGCGTCGTGCCCGCCACCCCGGCGAGCAGCCCGACACAGAGGACGCCCCCCGGCCCGCTGGTGGTGGCGGCCAGCGCCGGCCCGGCGGCGAGCAGCGGCAGCCAGGTCAGCCCGGCCGCCCCGCCGAACAGTCCGACGACCACGACGGCGGAAACGATCAGTACGGGAAGTACGGGCAGTACGGGCGTCCCGGAGGCCAGCTGCCCGGCGATCCGGCTCCGGGCCGCCGTCCCCCGGGCGGCGGGTCGTCTCCTGGACGGCCGGATCGGCCCGTGGTCGCCGCCGAGCTCTCGGGTGTGACTCATGTTTCGCCCGCAGTCCTCACCTGTGCGTGGAGCATGCACTCCGTAATTGTCCGTTTCATCCAGGAAAGGCGATCGGGCTCCGGTGCCACAAGGAGGTGATTTTCAGATAGTGAGCGACAGGCCCCTGGTCACCCGGCTCGCGGTCGGCAGCAGCCGGGCCCTGACCTCGTCGAGCCGGGAGAGCCGGTCCGCCCGCAGCGAGACGCCGAGCGAACCGAGCGTGTCCCCGCTGTACACGGGGACCGCGACGCAGACCGTGCCGAGGGCGTACTCCTCCAGGTCCGTGACGGCCGGCGCGACGGGAGAGGAGTCCAGCCGGCGCAGCAGCTCCGGGGCGTCGGTGATGGTCCGCGGGGTGAGGTCGGCCAGGCGGTGCCGGGAGAGGTAGTCCTTGCGGGACTCCTCGTCCAGTTCGCGCAGGACCGACTTGCCCAGCGCGGTGGCGTGCCCGGCGTCCTCGAACCCCACCCAGAGGTCCACCCGGGGCGCCCGGGCGCTGTCCACGATCTCGGCGACCCGGATCTCACCGTCCTCGTAGAAGGTGAGGTACGCGGCGGTGGTCAGCTCGTCCCGCAGGGCGGCGAGCGTCGGCCGGACCCGGCTGAGCAGCGCCTGCCCCCTGCCGGTGGTGTGCAGCGCCGTCACCTTGTCGCCGAGGACGAACCCGCCGTCGGCCAGTTTCCGCAGGTAGCCGTCGTGAACGAGGGTCCGCAGCAGGTGGTAGGCGGTCGCCAGCGGCAGCCCGGTCTCCCGTGCGAGCTGTTTGGCCGGCGCGCCGTTCTCATGGGCGCTCACCGCCTCCAGCAGGCGGAAGGCCCGCTGCACGGAGGTGATGAGCGTGGGGCCGGGGCCTTCGTGCGCAGCCATACGACCAGCGTGCGCCGGGCGCGCGGCCCGGGCAAGCGCCGCCCGGCCGGGACGGGGCGGTCACTTCCATCCGTACGCGTAGGCCGCGACCCAGGTGATGTCGAGCTGGGCGCTGCTGCCCGGGGCCGCGCCCGGCCCCTCCAGGGCGCTCTCGTTCTGCAGCACCCACGACAGCGGCCGGTCCGGCACGCCCCGGGTGTCGTGCCCCACCAGCCGCCCGTCCACGTAGAACCGCACATGGCCGGGCGTCCACTCCGTCGACACGGTGTGCCAGTCCGTCCAGTCGTCGCCGCCCGGGAAGTAGCCCTGCTCCCCGCCGCCGCAGGGATGGTGGAAGGCGGTGAGACCGCCGGTCCACTCACCCTCGGGATGGTCCATCTCGCAGCCGCCGCCGTAGTGCAGCCAGGCCGACTTGTACCCCGGCGCGAGCTTCGTCACCTTGATACGGGCGCTGTACTTGCCGTACTTCATCTGCATGACCGCACGGGGTACCACCGCCGCAGCGTGCACGGGACCTCCGTCGGCGGGCCGCCACATCCGGATGAACATACGGCCGTCTCCGTTCTCCGCAGGGCCCACGCGCACGGTGTCCTCCGGGTGGTAGACACCCACGACGTCCCGGCCCCGGTCGTTCGCCGTGTCGCGCCAGCCCGTCGGGTACGCCCACCAGGTGTCGCGGTAGGCGCCGCGCAGGCCCCCGCAGTGCGCGGCGGAGGTGTCGACCCGGTGCTCGCAGTCGCTGAATCCGCCGAGCGGCACCCGGTCGCCGTCGAAGTCCTCCGCGAGGACCTGCCAGAACGGCCCGCAGTCGCCCCGGGGCAGCTCGGTGCTCGAGACACGGCAGGCGTCCGCCGACACCGGCGCTCCCTCGGCACGGGGAACGCCGACGAGCGCCACCAGCAGCAGGAGAACCACGGACGGCCCCAGCGCCCGTCCACGACGTTTCGGTGCCGCGTGCGAACCCATCAAGAGCCCCCTTCGACCCACCGCGGGATGCGTGGTGCGAGGGAGCATCCTCACCGCCCGCCCGCTCCCGCGCCATCCCCACGAGGGGCTGCCTACCGGAGGGGCGCGCTCCGCCGCCGCCGAGGTGAATCGACGGTTTCGGGTACTCGGGGCCGGAGCCGGACGCGACACGTCCGGGACATCGGAACCGAGGAGGTACGCCATGCGGCTGCGGGAACACGTGGTGGTGGTGACGGGAGCGTCCGGCGGGATCGGCAGGGCCACGGCCGAGGCCTTCGCGCGCAAGGGGTGCGCCGTGGTGCTCGCTGCCCGCCGGGAGGAGGCGCTGGAGGCGACCGCCCGGGAGTGCGAGACGCACCGTGGGGTGCGGACGCTGGTCGTGCCGACCGACATGACGGACGCCAAGGCGGTCGACGACCTGGCGAGGCGCGCGGTGGAGGAGTTCGGCCGGATCGACGTCTGGGTCAACAACGCGGCCGTCAACGCCTTCGGCCGGTTCGAGGACGTACCGCTGGAGGACTTCCGCCGGGTCCTGGACGTCAACGTGATGGGCTATGTGCACGGGGCGCGCGCGGTTCTGCCGGTGATGCGGGCGCAGGGGCGAGGCACGCTGGTCAACATCTCCTCGATCGTGGGAGCGGTCGCCCAGCCCTACAGCCACCCGTACAGCATGTCCAAACACGCGGTCCAGGGCTTCGGATCGAGTCTGCGGCAGCAGCTGCGGGTGGAGGGGGTGAAGGGCGTGCGGGTGTGCACGGTGATGCCCGCGACCATCGACACCCCGCACTTCGAGCAGTCGGCCAACTACACCGGGCGCAAGGTGGTCGCCATGCCGCCCGTCCACAGCCCCGAGCGGGTCGCCAGAACGGTCGTCGACCTGGTCCGTCACCCGCACCGGGAAGTGGTGGTCGGCTCCGCCGGGCGGGCCCTGGTGCGCCGGGCACGCAGGAATCCCGCGCTGGCGGAGCGGGTGATGGCCCGGCAGACCGACAGGACACATCTCTCCCACGACGAACCGGCCCCGGCCACCCACGGAACGCTGCACGTGCCCGCTCCCGGCGAAGGAGCCGTGCACGGCGGCTGGGGCGGCCGACGGCGCACGGCGCTGCGCAGGACGGCCGTCGTCGCGGTGCTGGGCGCGGGTGCGGCCGTCGCGGGCCGCAGGATCGCCCGCGAGACGACCGCGGCCTGACGGGAGGACCGCGGCCTGACGGGAGGACCGCGCCCCGTCGGGTCCGGGAGGCGCGGTCGCGCGTCGTGTGCTGCCTACTCGGGTGCGGGCACCCGAGTAGGCACCCGCACCGACTCCATGACGAAGCCGCTGCGTACGCGCGCCGGCATCCGGGTCAGCGGGATCCGCAGGTCCTGGGCCGGCACCTCGTACGAGAGCCGGGCGAGCCTCGGCCCGAGGGCCCGCAGCAGCGCGACGGTGACATCCTCGCCGGGGCAGCGATGACCGGTGGTGCGGTCGCCGCCGCCCTGCGGCACCAGGTCGTCGCGGCGGGGCGGCCGCTCCAGGAAGCGCTGCGGCTCGAAGGTGTACGGGAGATCCCACAGGTCGGGGTCGTGGTTCTGCCCGTACAGGTCGAGCAGGACCATGGCGCCCGCCGGGATCGGCTCGCCCCGCCACTCCAGGTCGGTCACGGCCAGTCCGCCGACGAAGGGAGCGAACGGGTAGAACCGCCGCAGCTCGTGGGCGAACGCCACGGCGTACTCGGTGTCGTCCTCGGCGAGCCGCTCCTTGACGTCGGGCCGCAGCCGCAGCGCGTGACCGGCGTAGGCGACGAACCAGCACACCGCGACGGTGGGGCGCACGATGTTGAGGAGCTCGACCGCGGCCGTGTGCGGGTCGAGGGGCAGGCCGTCGGCGTCCTGGTGCCGGACCACCGTGTCCAGCGGCGATCCGGGAGGCGCGGTGGCGGCGCCCTCGCGGATGTCGCGCACCAGTCCCTCCAGCCAGGCCTCGCTGCGGTCGCGGGCCCGGCGGGCCCGCCAGTGCCGGCGCCCCGGTGTGGCGAACCCGTCGACCATGGCGA
Source organism: Streptomyces caniscabiei (assembly GCF_014930365.1). GTDB lineage: Bacteria > Actinomycetota > Actinomycetes > Streptomycetales > Streptomycetaceae > Streptomyces > Streptomyces caniscabiei. The sequence continues at coordinate 19,635 of NZ_JABXWI010000016.1, forward strand.
CCATGTCGCGGGCCGTGTCGGCGGGCCCGCCAGTGCCGGCGCCCCGGTGTGGCGAACCCGTCGACCATGGCGACCATGTCCCGGGCCGTGTCGACGGCGGCGGCCTCGTCCAGGGGGATCCCGGCCCACCGGCAGACACCCAGCGCGAGCACCCGGCTCGCCTCGTCGAACAGAACGACCGAGCGGCGGCCGGGCCACGACTCCGCGGCCGCGTCCCAGGCGGCGCCGACGTGATCCACCAGGTCGGAGACCGCCTTCGGGCCGGTGAGCTGCGACAGGAACATCTCCTTGCGCACGCGATGGGCCGGACCGTCCAGGGTGTGCACGGCGCCGTGGCCGAACAGGGTGCTCAGCACCGGGCCGGGCAACGCCGTCGCCCGTTCCACGTGCCGCTCGTCGTAGAAGAACCGCACGGCCTCCGGGCCCCACAGGGCGACGGTGTGCCGTCCCGTCAGTCGGGCGCGGACCAGGGGACCGGCGGTGCGGCGCCGGCGGTCGGGCAGCCAGGTGTAGCCCTTGACCAGGGCCGCGAGAGAGCTGTCGGCCAGGGGAGTGCGAGGACTCGGTTTCATGCGGACCCGAGTGCCCGCCCGGGTCGGCCGGTAACGCGGACGGAACGGCCACCGCACGGACGGCCGAGGCCCGTACTCCCCGGACGGCCCTACCTGTCCCGAGCCGACGCTACGAGGGGGGCGAGGGTGGCGATCACGGCACGGAGGTGTGACACCCCGTGGAACCCGGTACTCCGCACGGAGACACGAACCGGCCGACCACCCCCGGAGGCGATCATGAGCGAGGAGAACATGGCGGACGATGCCTACCAGCCCACCGGTGGCAACGAGGAGCAGGAGGACGCCACGCCCCTCGATCTGCAGGACGCGATCGACGAACGCACGTACGACGACATGCTGGACGAGGGCTACTCGCCGCCGGAGAGGCCGCTGGGCGTCACCAAGCGCGGCACCACGGCCGCCGAGCAGCACGAGGGCGAGTCCCTCGACGACAGACTGCGGCAGGAGGTGCCCGACGTGGAGGTCCCGGCCGGGGACGGTATCGGCGACCTCCCGGGCGGGGAGGGCGAACCCGTCGATCCGGAGGCCGGATCGGATCGCGCGGGCCGCCTCGTGGCACCCGACGAGGGCGTCCGGACGGACACCACCAAGGAACTCGTCGCCGAGGACGAGGGCATCGACGGCGGAGCGGCGGGCGCCGAGGAGGCGGCCATGCATGTAGTCCCCGACGACCGGCTGCCCCCGGCGGCTCCGCCGGAGGACTGAATGGCCGGGTGCCCGGCTGGCACCCCACGCCGGATCCCCGGCCAGCACCCCACGCCCAAGCCGCCTGAGCCGGTCGCTCCGCCCCTGTGCCTCGCACGGCCTCGACCGACCGCGGCGCGGCCGAGCCGGGCGGGGCACACCTTGAGCACGAGAGTGTCGGCCGGGCTGCGCGCGGGGGACCGATGGCTCGCCAAGCGACTGGCGGCCCGGGACCCCGTCCGTGGGACGTTCCTTCGGTGGCCGACGCCGGTCGATCAACTGCTTGCCCAGCGCGTTGGAGCACACCTGCGCCAGCGCCATCGTGCCAGGACCCGCCTCCCGTGCCTGCTGTTCCTCGCGATGCGTCGGCTGCCCTGACCCAGGCGGAGCGGAGGCCGCGTGGTGGGCCGGGGCGGCGGTGGTCTACTCGGCGATGTGGCGCTGGAGCCAGTCGGCGGCGGTCCGGCGGAAGAGCCTCCGGCTGTCCGCGCGCAGGAAGTCGTGGCCCTCGTCGCGCAGCAGGAGCAGTTCGGCGCGCAGCCCGCGTTCGCGGGCCGCGCGGACGAACTGCTCGGATTCGCCGAGCGGCACATTGGTGTCGTGCTCGCCGTGGACCGTGAGGACGGGGACGCGCAGGGCGTCCACGCGGGTCATCGGGGACAGCGCGTGCAGCAGTTCGCGGTCGTGTTCCGGGTGGCCGTACTTGTGCGCGGCCGACTCCGCGATCCACGGCTCGGTCCCGGCGTAGAAGGTCGCGAAGTCGGACATGCCGCAGGCCGCGACGCCGGTGCGGAAGAGGTCCGGGTGCCACACGAGCGAGGCCATCACCAGATAGCCGCCGTAGGAGCGTCCCATGACGGCCAGCCGCCGTGGATCGGCGAGACCGGCGACGACGACATGGGCCGCGCAGGCGGCGACGTCCTCGATCGCGGCGAACCGGCCCGTACCGAGGTCGGCGTCGACGAACGACCGGCCGTGCCCTGAGGAGCCGCGCACGTCCGGAGCGAAGACGTCGAGCCCCCGGCCCAGCAGCTCGTGGTAGAGCGGGTTGAACACCGGGCGTTCCTGCTCCTCCGGCCCGCCGTGCAGATGGATCACACAGGGCGCGGGCTCCCCGGCGCCCCGGTCCGGAGCCCGGTAGTACCAGCCGCTCAGCGGCAGTCCGTCCCGCGCGACGGGCCGCAGCGGCACGGGGCGCACGGGCGGCCGGCCGGGCGGGACGGCGTCCTCGTCCCGGGACGACCACGGAGTCCGCCGGGCGGTGCCCTCGGGGAACCACCACACCCCGGGGCGGCGCTGTGAGCCGGACAGGGCCAGCACCAGCCCCGCCCGGCCGTCGACCCGCGGGATGCGCGTCACCACCTCGTGCGGCAGCGGCACCGACCGGGACGGCCCCACCCGGGCCTGCCCGGCGGACGTCGGCGACACGGAGGTGACCTCCAGCTCGGTGGCGCCGCGGACGTTCCAGGCCAGGGCGGCGGTGTAGCCGTCGTGTCCGAGCGCCAGCAGCTCGAGTCCGCAGTCCGCGCGCTCGGCGGCGACGGTCAGACCCGGCGACGCGCCCTCGGCGTCGAGCCGGACGGCGAGCAGCGCGGCGAACTCGCGTGCCGCGTCGCTGCGCAGCCACAGCGTCGTACCGTCCGGGGAGAACCGGCCGATCCACGGGTCGCCGTCGGCGACGTGCAGGGCGAACGTGGTCCGCAGATCACCGGTCCGTACGACAAGGGCCTCGCGCCGGCCGCGCGGCCCCCGGCGCAGCAGTGCCAGCCGCCCGTCCCTGCTGATGTCGCACACGCGCAGCGTCGCGGCGCCGCGTTCCACCGCCAGCAGGACGGGTGCCGCCACGCCCAGGGGGTCGACGAGATAGGCGGCCAGGCCTCCGCCCGACGCCCTCTCGCGGGCCGCCTCGCCATTTTCCCTGGTCCGGGCACCGGGCATCCCCGTACCGTGCGCCTCGGGGCCCTCCGTGTCGCGGTCGGCCGAGGGGCCGGCGTCGCCGTGGTGCGGGCCGCCCAGCAGCACGGCACGGCCGTCGCGGGTGGCCCAGCCCGCCGGCCGGGGGGCGGTGTAGGTGTCCGGATCGGCGAGGCCGGGTCCCGTGGGCACGGCCCCCTCCTCCCCGTCGGTGCCGCCCGGGGTGAGGACCGGCTCGGCGACGGTGACCGCGACGGCCGTACCGTCGTGCTGCCAGCAGCCCAGGTGGGCGGAGCTGCCCGGTTCGGCACCGGCCAGGATGCGCCGTCCGGTGCCGTCGGGCCGTACGCACAGCACTCTGGTGTGCTCGCCGCCGCCCGGCGCGGTGGTGTAGGCGATCCAGCGGCCGTCGGGCGACCAGGCCACCTCCTTGACGGGGTGGGGATCGGAGTCCAGCAGATGGACCTCGTCCCCGCCGACCGGCCCCGTCCACAGCTGGGGCACCCCGCCCCGGTCGCAGATGAACGCGACGTACCGGCCGCTCGGATCCACCGACGGGTACCAGCAGCCGTGCGACCGCAACGGCTGGGGGGTGTCCAGCGGCGCGGCGGTGTCGGGCAGCGGGACCGGCACCGGGGCCGTGGGCGCCGGGACGACGAGCGTGCGGGCGCTGCCGTCGGCCCCCGCCGCCCAGGGGGCCGACGGGGCGGCGGGACCGTGCTCCTCCGGGCGCCACGGCGCCCCGTCGACGAGGCCCTCGCCGACGGGGGAGGGGCGGGGGGAGCCCGTGCGGGGGTGCTCCCCGGTCACCTGATTCCGTGCGTTTGCAGCCATATCTCCAGCAAAGCTACCTGCCACAGCTCGTTCGCCCCACGCCTGGCGCGGTGTTCTTCCGGGGCCGCCAGCAGCTTGGCCACGTACGCGTCCTGGAAGACGCCGCGCGACCTGGCCTCGGGCGCGGACAGGGCCTCCCGGACCCGTCCCAGCACGGGGCCCGCCATGTGCTTGACGGCGGGGACCGGGAAGTACCCCTTCGGCCGGTCGACGACCTCGGCGGGCAGGACCCCGCGGCCGGCGGCCTTGAGGACGCCCTTGCCGCCGTCGGCGAGCTTCAGCTCCGGCGGGCAGACGGCGGCGAGTTCCACGAGCTCGTGGTCGAGGAACGGGACCCGGGCCTCCAGACCCCAGTCCATGGTCATGTTGTCGACCCGCTTGACCGGGTCGTCGACGAGCATCACCTCGGCGTCCAGGCGCAGCGCCGCGTCGAGCGCGGTCTCGGCGCCGGGGCGTGCCATGTGCTCCCGCACGAAGCGGTCGGACACGTCATGATCGGGCAGCATGTGCGGTTGCAGGAGTGCGGTGAGGTCGGCGTGCGACCGGTCGAAGTACGTCTCGGCGTACGTCGTCGCCGCCCGCTCCCTCGGCGCGGCGGCGATGTCCGGGTACCAGTGGTAGCCGGCGAAGACCTCGTCGGCGCCCTGGCCGCTCTGCACGACCTTCACCTCCTTCGCCACCTGTTCCGCCAGCAGGTGGAAGGCCACCACGTCATGGCTGACCATCGGCTCGCTCATCGCCTCGATCGCCCCGTCCAGGGCCGTCGAGACGCGGTCCGAGGGCACCATCAGCTGGTGGTGGTCGGTGCCGAAGTGCCGGGCGACCAGGTCCGAGTAGGGGAACTCGTCGCCCTCCTCGCCGCCCTCGGCCTCGAAGCCCACGCTGAACGTGGCGAGATCGCGCTGTCCCTCGTCGGCCAGCAGCGCCACGATCAGGCTGGAGTCGAGGCCGCCCGACAGCAGGACGCCGACGGGCACGTCGGCCACCATGCGCCGGCGCACGGCGGTGCGCAGCGCGTCGAGCACCGCGTCCCTCCAGTCGTCCGCGTCCATCGCCGCGTCCTCGGGCCTGCGGGTGTACGACGGCTGCCAGTAGCGGATGTCGCGGTGGCTGCCGTCGGGCTCCACCACCCGCACGGTTGCCGCGGGGAGTTTGCGCACGCCCGTGAGCACGGTGTGCGGTGCGGCCACCGTGGCGTGCCAGCTGAGGTACTGGTGCAGCGCGACCGGGTCGAGCGAGGTGTCCACGCCGCCGCCCGCCAGGATCGCGGGCAGCGAGGAGGCGAACCGCAGCCGCCCCGGCGTATGCGCGAGGTACAGCGGCTTGATGCCCAGGCGGTCGCGGGCCAGCACCAGGCGTCCGGTGGCCTGTTCGACGATGGCGAAGGCGAACATGCCGTAGAAGTGGTCGACGCAGGAGGTGCCCCACTGCTGGTAGGCCTTGAGCACCACCTCGGTGTCGGAGTCGGAGAAGAAGCGGTGGCCGAGGCCGCGCAGTTCCTCACGCAACTCCTTGTAGTTGTAGACGCAGCCGTTGAAGACGCCGGCGATGCCGCCCATGGGGTCCGTCATCGGCTGGGCCCCGCACTCGGACAGGTCGATGATCTTCAGCCTGCGGTGACCCAGGGCCACGGCGTTCTGCGACCACAGGCCCCTGCCGTCCGGGCCCCGGGGTGCGAGTCGGTCGGTCATGCGCTCGACGGCGGCCAGATCGGGCCGTCCGCCGTCGAAGCGGATCTCTCCGCTGAGACCGCACATCAGACCGCACCTCCTCGCAGGGGGTGTCCGACGGCCGGGCCCGGAGGTGATGCCTCCGTCGAGCACGGGCCGGTGCGTTTCGGATGCGTCTGCGTCTTGCTGGGCATGCGAGCCACTCCTTGATCACGGTGGCACCGGCACCACGGGGCGGACGACGCAGATCCGCGTCGGTGTTCTCCGCTCAGTGACGTGTCGCGGGGGGCGGGAGCCGGTGCCTGCCTCTCGCCCCGCCGCATGGGGTGTCAGCCGCCGACGGACTCCACCGAGTACGCCGCCGAGGTCCCCGCGGGGCCGGAGCCGCCGGCCGCGGTCACGGGGCGGCGGACGGCTCCGGGGCCGGTGCCGGGCCCGTACTCGCCCCGGGTCTCGGCGACCGCCGCCCGGACGCAGGCGAGCATGCCCTCCTGGTCGGCGACCTCGCGCAGCCGGTGGGCCGCGCTGCCCCGGGCCAGGGCCTCCTCGGTCAGCGCGTGGACGGTGTCCCAGTCGCCGTAGGCCTCCAGGGTCGGGCGCAGCCGGTGCACCATGGCGCGCACCACGTCGGGGGCGGGGGTGGCGGCGCGGGTGACCGGGTCGACGAGGGTGCCCTCCAGCCCCGACTGGGCGGCCCGCCAGACCGCGGCCCGCAGCCATTCGTGCCTGCCGTCGCAGCCCGCGCCGGGCCGTTCCAGGCCGGCCCTGGCGTCCTCGACGAGCGCGCGGAACAGGCCGGTTATGAGCACGACCGTGTCGGCGCGAGGGCAGGCGTCGCAGATGCGCAGCTCCAGGGTCCGCTGGTGCTCGCTGGGCCGCAGGTCGTAGTAGACCATCCCCGGGTCCTTGATCACGCCGGAGCGGATCAGGTCCTCGACCGCCGCGTCGTAGTCGTCGGCCCCGGCGAAGCAGCCGACCGGTCCCGCGGTGGGCCAGCGCTGCCACTGCATCGTGCGCCAGCTCGCGTAGCCCGTGTCCGAGCCCAGCCAGAACGGCGAGCTGGCGGACAGGGCCAGCAGCGGGGGGAGCCACGGCGAGATACCGCACATGATCCGGACGGCCGTGTCCCGGTCGGGCACGTCGACGTGGACCTGCGCGCTGCACACGAGCTGTTCGTCGGCGACCTTGCGGTACTCGTCGACGAGGGCCCGGTAGCGGAAGTCGGGCGTGGCGTCACCGGGGGTCACCCGCGCGAACGGGACGGTCCCGGCCGCGACGACGGCCAGGCCGAGGCCGGCGGCCGCGTCGTCCAGGCGCCGCCGTGCCCCGCGCAGATCGGTGTGCAGGGAGTCGAGCGCGGAGTGCACGGGGCTGTTCCACTCCACCGCCGACCGCTGGAGCTCGGCCTTGAACTCGGGCCCCGGCAGCCGGCCGAGGACCGCGCCGGCCCCGGGGACCAGCCGTCCGTTCTCCGCGTCCAGAACATGAAACTCTTCCTCTACGCCTACACGAACGGTCACGGCTTCTCCCTCATCCGTACCCGAGATCGCCCGCCGGGCCTGAGCCCTTCGACGACCGCTGCGTGGTGCGAGTTCCCGACAAACGCACAAATAGTCCCATCTCTGCACTTCCGCCGCCAATGCGCGTCGTGAGAGCGGCGCCGAGCCGGTCGCGGCGACGGATGTGGCGGGCGATGTCGAAGGCGGCGGTTGCCGGTCGACATGAGAGTGAAGGTGGAACGACCCAGGACTTCAGGAGTACCTCACCGCGCCCGCGACCGTGACTGCGGATTTGGCCATCTCCCTCGACCGGCACCGTGTGTCGGCGCCGTCGGGGTCGTCCGGCGTCCCCAGTCAGGTGTGACGGGCATCACGTCGACGGGAAAACCCGTCGCGCGGACCCCGCGTCTAGGGGGTGTGAGATCAGTCAGGAAGGCAGCGGACGAGCCGGACGAGGAACGCCTCGTCCGGCTCGTGGCCAGAGGCGACCGCGCGGCGTTCGACGAGCTGTACCGGCGCACCGCGCCATGGCTGGCGGTGCGGCTGCGGCGCCGCTGCGCCGACGAGCAGATCGTGGCCGAGGTCATGCAGGAGACGTACCTGGCGGTGTGGCGCGCGGCGGGCGCGTTCGCCGGGGCCGCCGTCGGAGGGACCGCCGTCGGCTGGCTGTGGACCATCGCCGCCCGCCGTCTCGTCGACGCGTTCCGGCGCAGGGCCCACCACGCCGAACCCCCGCCCGCGGCCGCCGCGCACCCCGTGGCGCCCGCCGCCGAGGACGAGGCGCTCGCGGCGACCGTCGGCGGCGACGTCGGGGACGCGCTGCGCCGCCTCGCACCCGAACTCAGAGCGGTACTGCAGGCCATGGTGCTCGACGGACTCACCGTCCGGGAGACCTCGGTCCTGCTCGGCGTGCCCGAGGGCACGGTCAAGACCCGTGCCCGCCGGGCCCGGACCGAGATGCGGAGGGCCCTGGCATGAGTGTGGAACACGCGTCGACGCGACTCATCGACGGTTACGCCCGCGGCGACACCGGCCTCGCCGCCGACGACGTATGGGCCCTGGAGGCCCATCTGGAGGTCTGCCCGAGCTGCCGGGACCGGCTGGCGGCCGCCGTCACGGTGACCGCGCCCGCCGTCACCGCCCTGGTCGGCACCGTCTGGGCCGGCCTCGAACCCCGGCTCGCCATCACCGCCACGATGCCCCGCCGCCGACGGCTGTCGGCCCGGCTCTCGACGTGGCTGACACCCACGACGGTCCCGTGGCTCGCCATGGTCGTCAGCGTGACCCTCCTCGCACTGCTGTTCGACCTCGCCGATCCCGGCACGGGAGACGGCTCAGGCGCCGGAGAGGTGTCCCTGGTGCTGCTGCTCTCCCCGGTCCTGCCCGTGCTCGGCGTCGCCGCCTCGTGGTCACGCGGCCTGGACCCGGCGTACGAGCTGACGGCCTCCGTGCCGAGGGCCGGGCTCCCGCTCGTGCTGCGGCGCACCGTGGCCGTGCTCGTCCTGGTCGTGCCCGCGCTGTTCGCCGGCGGCTGGGCGACGGGGGTGACGGCCGCCCAGTGGCTGCTGCCCTGTCTGGCGTTCACCTCGACGACCCTGGCGCTCGGCGGAGTCGTCGGCGTCACCCGCGCCGCCCTCGCGCTGGTCGGGGTCTGGGCCGCCGTGGTCGTGGCGCCGGCCCTGGCCACCGGCCGCACCCCCCTCGCCCTCAGCGCGGACGGACTGCCCGTGTGGGGACTGATCCTCGCGCTCGGCATCGGCGTCGTGATCGCCCGCAGGGGCGCCTACTCCGTGCTGGGAGCCCATCGATGACCAACCGGAAGGACCCCCTCGTGATGACCGCGGTGACCGCGGCCGACCTCGCGCCGACGCCCTACGCCTGGGAGATCCGGGCCACGGGGCTGAAGGTGAGGGCCGGTCGGAGACGCATGGCCGTCGACGGGCTCGACCTGTCGCTCGGCACCGGCGTGCACGGCCTGCTCGGACCCAACGGCGCAGGCAAGACCACCCTCATCCGGGCCCTGGCCACCGTGCTGCGCCCGGCCGAGGGCACCCTGGAACTGCTCGGCGAGCACGCGGGAGGCCTCGGCGAACACCGGGCGCTGCGCCGCCGGATCGGCTATCTGCCGCAGGAGTTCGGCTACTACAAACGGTTCACCGTGCGCGAGTTCGTCGAGTACATGGCGTGGCTGAAGGAGGTGCCGAAGGCGGACATCCCCGGTGCGGTGCAGCGGGCGATCGAGCGGGTCGGCCTCGCCGACCGCGCCGACGAGCGGATGAAGGCGCTGTCGGGCGGCATGGTGCGGCGCGTCGGCATCGCCCAGGCCATCGTCAACGACCCGGCGATCCTGCTCCTCGACGAGCCGACGGCCGGCCTGGACCCCGCCCAACGGCTGCGCTTCCGCGAGCTGTTGCAGGAGCTGGGCACGGACACCTGTGTGGTCGTCTCGACCCATCTGGTGGAGGACGTCGCCGCCGCCTGCACCGACGTGGTGCTCTTCGCCGAGGGCCGGCTGGTCTTCCAGGGCACCCCGGACGAGCTGGCCGCCGCGGGCGGCCCCGACCACGTGGGCGACAGCCCGCTGGAGCGCGGCTACTCGGCCCTGCTGCTCGACCCCCGCCAGGAGAGGGGCACCTGGTGAACGGCCGCGTCCTGCGCATCGAACTGAGGCGCTCCGTCGCCCCCTGGGCCGGCGCCGTCTCCCTCTGCGTCGCCCTGGCCTTCCTGTACCTGGCGAGCGGACCGTGGTGGAAGGGCGCCGCCCTGTGGACGAGCCAGTGGACGTCCATGGCCCTGTGGACCCGGTTCCTGCTGGCCGTCCTGTGGCCGCTCGCGCTGGCTCTCGGCGCCCTCCAGGGGTTGCGCGACCACCGCTCGCGCATGTCCGAGCTGCTGACGAGCACCCCGCGCCCCGCACGCCACCGCGCGGCCACCACCGCGGGCGCCACGGCGATCACGGTGACCTCGGCCTTCGCGCTCGTCGTGCTCCTGGGCGCGGCCCAGGTGGCCGGCGCCGCCGAGTACACGCACCTCGGCTGGCTGCCGATCTCACTGGTCGGCGTGCTCGCGCTCGTCGCGGGGGCGCTGCTCGGCATGGGGATCGGACGGAACCTCCCCTCCCCGCTGACCCCGCCCGCGCTGGCCGTGGCCGCTTTCGTGTTCGTCAACCTGCTGCGGATGTCGACGGAGTCGGCGGTGCCGACGGCCAGTTGGGGACCGAGCGGGGTCACGCTGCTGTCACCGGCCGTGGACGAGGTGCGCGACGTGTTCGTGACCCTGTCCACCCCCGTCCACCTGGGCCAGACCGTCTGGCTGCTCGGCATGGCCGTGACCGGCTTCGCGCTGCTCGCCGCCGCGACACCGCGCGCCCGGCTGCTCGCCCTCGCACCCGTCCTCGCGGGCGCGGTGATCGCCCTGCTCGTCCTGCCCGCCGACCCGCGCCGCGTCTACGTCGTCGACGAGGCCGCCGCGGCCCAGGTGTGCGACGGACCGGTGTGCGTGGCGGCCGCGCACCAGGACCGGCTGGCCGCTCTCGCCGGCCCCGGGAAGAAGGCGTTGCGCCTCATGAAGGGCGCCCTCGGCGGCGAGGCGCCGACGTCCGTCCGGGAGAGCACCGCACGGCGAGGGATCTTCGACCCGCCGGAGCGCTCCCGTACGGCCGTGCTCGTGGACTTCGGCGACGACGTGTTCGGCGACACGGAGGGTGAGCAGCTGACGCGGGCCCTCCTCGGGCAGGGCATCGCGCCGAACTGCTTCGCCCGCAGCGCCGGCGAGAGCGGCACGGCCAGCGAACTCGCCGCGCAGGGCGTCGTCGCGGGCTGGGTCCTCGGGGACCTGCGGCCGTTCACCGGCACCGTCCACACACCGGCTGACCAACTCGCCACGGCCCGCCCGGTGTTCACCGAACTCAAGGCCCTGCCGTGGTCCGAACAGGTCGCCCGCGTCAAGGACGCGCACACCGCCGCGGTCTCCTGCTCGGGCGACCCGCTCGACATCCTGGACGGCGGTACGGCCCGATGAGATGGCTGACCCTGTACGCGCGCTCCCGGCAGGTGCCCGCGTCGCTCGCCGCGGTGGTGATCGGAGCGGTGGCGGTCTGGGCGCTGGCCGCCCGGGACGGCGGGGGCCCGGCAGATCCGAAGACGCCCGTGTTCGTCCTCGTCGCCGGGGTGACGGCCGCCTCGATCGGGCTCGGCGGGCAGGATCTCGCCCTGGACCGCACGGCCGCGATCGGCTGGCGGCCCCGCAGGGCGGCCCACGTGCTGCTCATCGGCGCGGTCGTCGGCGCCGTCCTCCTCGCGGTGGCGACGACGACGGACACGGACCTGGCCACGACCGCCTTCGTCGTCCGCGACAGCGCCGGGCTGGCGGGGCTGGTCGCGCTCGGTGCGGTGGCGTGCGGGGGAGCGTACGCGTGGACCCCGGCGGTCCTCTGGCTGTCGTTCTCCGCCTTCGCGCCGGCCCCGACCAGCCTGCCGATGGAGGTCGCGACCTGGATGCTGCTGCCGCCCGGCACACCGGCGGCCACCTGGACGGCCCTCGCCCTCGCGGTCACCGGCACGACGCTGTACGCCTTCGTCGGCCCGAGGCGGTAGCCGCTCCGGTCGGCGGCGGGTCTGGACGGGGGTGTCCCGGCGGCGGGTGCACGGCGGCCGGGCTCATATCCAGGTGTCGAGCCACATCCGGGCCTGCCAGTCGGGATACGGGATCGTGAGGCCCGTGTAGATCGGGAAGAAGTAGATGAAGTTCCAGGCGATGAGCAGGACGAGCGTGCCGACCGCCACCGCCCCCCGGTTGCGGCGGTCGGCACCCGCGCCCGGCGGACCGAGCAGCGCGCCCAGCGTCATGGCCACGGCCAGACACAGGTACGGCACGAACACGACCGCGTAGAAGGCGAAGGTCGTACGGTCCTGGTACAGGAACCAGGGCAGATACCCGGCGGCCACCGCGCACAGCACGGCTCCCGCGCGCCAGTCCCGGCGCAGCGCCCAGCGGAACAGCAGATACCCGAGGGCGCAGCACGCCGTCCACCACAGCAGCGGCGTCCCCAGGGCGACGATCGCCTGGGAGCAGCCGGTCAGCGCGTGGCACCCCGCCTCGCCGGGCTCGGGCGAGCGGTACGAGAAGAGCACGGGACGGCCGAGGACCAGCCAACTCCACGGATTCGACTCGTACTTGTGGGAGGCGTCCAGCCCCACGTTGAACCGGTAGACCGCGGACTCGTAGTGCCACAGGCTGCGCAGCGGGGCCGGGATCCACGACCAGACACCGCCGCGGCCGTCCGCCCAGTGCCGCCCGTAGCCGTCGTCGGTCAGGAACCAGCCGGTCCAGGTCACCAGATACGTCACCACGGCGACCGGGGCGAGCGAGAGCACCGACCGGCCGAGGTCCTTGCGCAGCACCGCCCGGTACGGGTGCCGGGCCCCCGCGACGCGGCGGGCGCCGACGTCCCACAGCAGCGTCAGGACCATGAAGAAGACCAGGAAGTACAGGCCGTTCCACTTGGTCGAGGCGGCGAGGCCCAGACAGACCCCGGCCGCGAGCCGCCACGGACGCCGTCCCGTACCCGCCCGGTCGCCGGTGTCCCCGTCCGGGCGGACTCGCCCGTCCGGGGCCACCGGCAACGCCGCCGCGAGCCTGGCGCGGGCGTCGTCCCGGTCGAGCAACAGACAGCCGAACGCCGCCAGGACGAAGAACATGACGATCAGGTCGAGCAGCGCGGTCCGGCTCATCACGTAGTGCAGACCGTCCACCGCCATCAGCGCGCCCGCCAGACAGCCCAGGAACGTGGAACGGAACAGCCGGCGTCCGACGCGGCACAGCATCAGCACCGACAGTGTTCCGAGGAGGGCCGTCATGAAGCGCCAGCCGAACGGATCGAGACCGAACATCCACTCGCCGACGGCGATCACCCACTTGCCCGTCGGCGGGTGCGCGACGAAGGAACCGGTGTCGGAGAGCGGGATCACCTGCGGGTCGGCCAGGAGCTGCGGGTCGGCGATCTTGCGGTCCGGCCAGGTGCCCTCGTAGCCGAGCCGCAGCAGCGACCACGCGTCCTTGGCGTAGTACGTCTCGTCGAAGGCCAGTTCGTGCGGCTGTCCGAGGCGCCAGAAGCGGATCGATCCCGCGAGCAGGGCGACGAGCAGCGGCCCCAGCCACCCCATCGCCCGCGCGATCCGGTACGCGGGCTCCGGCCCGAGCCCCAGGCACTCCCAGATCCGGGTCCCCGGCTCGGGGAAGGGCGGCACCAGCCGTTCACGCGGGTCGGTCCGGTCGACGGACACCGTCGTCGGTCGGGGGCCGTGAAGCATCGCGATGACAGAGTCCTTCGAGCGTGTGCACGAACATGGCCCTGGAGATCGTAATAGGCGCACGCGTTCGACCGGCTCGGGCCGGCGCCCCGTGTCGTACGGCGACGGCCCCCCGGCGGCCAACTGCCCATCGACAGCCGGGAATCCCGGATGCGGGGCGGCGCCGCCCCGTGGTGGGATGCGGCACGTGAGCGAGACGTTGCAGACCCGTATCGAGCGGTACTACACCACCGTGCCGTCGCTGTTCGCGGACGTCGAGGAGTTCGGACCGCTACGGCTGTTCGTACGCGGGGAGCCGGGCGCTCCCTACTACGGTGGGCCCGGCCATGCCCAGCCCGCCGTGGGAAGGGCCGCCGCGATCGGTACGGCCGACATCGCGCGGGTACGGGCCAGGCAGCGGGAACTCGGTGTCCCCGAGGCGTTCGAGTGGCTGGCCGAGTCGGCGCCGGCGCTGCGGGCCGCCGTCGAGGAGTCCGGACTGCCGGTGCTGGAACGCCCGTTGATGGCGCTGGATCCGTCCCACCGCGTCGACCCGCGCCCGGTGCCCGACGGGGTCACCGTCCGGGCGCTGACAGCGGATGATCCGGTGCTGCCCGCGGCCCTCGCCCTGCCGAGGCTCGCCTTCGCCGCCGAGGGCTCCGCGGTGGGCGACGCGGGGCCCGCGCGGTTGGCGGAGGTGGCCGCGGAACTGGCCGTGGACGGCACCGTGGACACGGTCCGCCCCGTTCTCCGCGCCGGGCACAAGGCGCTGGTCGCCGCCGTCGCCCCGGACGGTACGCCGCTGGCCGTCGGCCACTACCACCCGATGGACGGCACCACCGAGATCGGCGGCATCGGCACGCTCCCCACCGCCCGCCGCCAGGGCCTGGCGGCCGCCCTCACGGCGGCCCTGGTCGCGCGCGCCCGCGACCACGGGGTGACCACCGTCTTCCTCGCCTACGCGCAGGAGAGCGTCGCCCGCCTCTACGCCCGACTGGGCTTCCGCCCCGCCGGCTGCACCCTGCTGATCGCGGACCAGCCCGCCCGGTCGTGACCGTCGAGCGGCGATGACGACCGGGTCCCTCCTGAAGCTCCCCGGGAGGGCCGCGTGGCTGGGCCGTTCGCGGGTACTCGGGGTCGCGCCGAGGGCCCGACGGGGTCCGCCGGGTACGGATGGCCGAAGCGCGACGCATCGCCCCCAGGGAAGCGGTGCACGAGGAGAGGAGCGGGAGACATGGGACACGGCGGAGACGTCATCGACGAACTGACCACGGACCACGGGGAAGTGGAGGAGATGTTCGGCCGGATCGAGGCACTGCCCTCCGGGGACCCCCAGCGCAAGCAGCACATGGACCAGGTCACCATCGAGCTGGTGCGTCACTCGGTCGCCGAGGAGGCCTACCTCTACCCGGCGGTCCGTGAGCACCTCCCGGACGGCGACGCGATCGCCGACCGTGAGCTGGAGGACCACGCCGAGGCCGAGCGCACCATGAAGGCGCTGGAGCGGTGCGAGGCCGACGACCCCGACTTCGACCTGTTGGCCACCCAGCTGATGAGCGAGATCAGGTCGCACATCCAGGACGAGGAGAACAACCTCTTCCCCAGGCTGCGCGCGGCCTGCTCGGCGGACGACCTCAACCGCCTGGGCGACAAGGTCCGCACGGCCAAGAAGACGGCACCGACCCGGCCGCACCCCTCGGCCCCCGACACCCCGCCGGCGAACAAGCTGCTCGCCCCCGGGATGGGACTGGTCGACCGTATGCGCGACGCGCTGAGCGGCCGGGGCAAGGACGACTGACGAGGCGGACGGCGGTGGCCGGACGGGCGGACGGCGGTGGCCCGCCCGGCCACCGCCGTCTTCTGGTCCGTTCGGCCACCGCCGTCTTCATGGTCACCCGCCCCTGACGCGTCGTCGTCAGTCGTCACCCCTGACGATGTGCGAGTCCGTCCCGGGTCCCACCGCCCCGGCGCGGTCCCGCTCCGGCAGGGCGGGAAGGCACAGACGCACGCCTTTCCCGCGCCGGCGCCGGGCCTCGGCCCAGCCGCTCTCGCGGACGACGAGCTTCTCGACGGTGTGCGTGCTCACGGCGTCTCATCTTCTTTCCGAACCCGGTGACGAACCGCTACTGGTGTGCGCCCACGGGTGCCCGGTGCCGGCGCGGCCAAACGGCCCTCAGGGCAGCGGGGTGCCGCCGGTGGCGTTGAGGATCTCCGCCGTGACGAAACTCGCCCGGTCGGAGGCGAGGAACACGTACGCGGGTGCCATCTCGGCGGGCTGGGCGGGCCTGCCCAACGGAGCCTGCTTGCCGAACTCCTTGGTGTCCGGGAGCGTCGCCGGGATCAGCGGTGTCCACACCGGCCCCGGCGCCACCGCGTTCACCCGGATGCCGTCGGCGGCGACCATCTGCGCCAGGCCCTGGGTGAACGTCACGATCGCGCCCTTGGTCATGGCGTAGTCGAGCAGGTGCGGACTGGGTTTGTACGCCTGCACCGACGTGGTGTTGATGATCGAGCCACCCGACGGGATGCGCGGCAGGGCGGCCCGGCACAGCCAGAACATGCCATAGAGGTTGGTCCGGACGACCCGGTCGAACTGCTCGGTGGTGATGGCGCCGATGCCGTCGGCCTGCGCCATCTGGTAGGCGGCGTTGTTGATCAGCACATCGATCCGGCCGAACTCGGCGACCGCCCGCTCCACCAGGCGACGGCACTGCTCCTCGTCGCGCACGTCGCAGGGCACGGCGACCGCCTTCCGCCCGGCCTCCTCGACGAGCCGGGACGTCTCCCGGGCGTCCTCGGCCTCCTCCGGCAGATGGGTGAAGAGCACGTCCGCGCCCTCCCGGGCGTACGCCAGGGCCACCGCGCGGCCGATCCCGGAGTCCCCGCCGGTCAGTACCGTCGCCCGGTCCTGGAGCAGGCCGCTGCCCCGGTAGGAGTCTTCCCCGTGGTCGGGCGGCGGGTCCATCGCACCGGTCCAGCCGGGATGCTCCTGATCCTGCTGGGGCAGATCGGGCTGAGGGTAGCGCTCGACCGGGTTCCGCACGTCGTCGTCGTTCATGGGGACGGCCCTTCGTCGGGTGGGGTGGGTGGGCGGAGGGCGGAGGGCGCCCCCGCGTGGCCCGTGCCGGGTACCCGCTCCCACCTGCTCGACTCCGTGCGGACCATGGGCCCCGGGCGCGACCCGGACCCGAGCGCAAGTGGTCGCGATCCCGGAGTGTGGGCGGGCGAGGCGGGGGGACTTGGTGAGGAGGCCGGGTTCGGCGGCGCTCCCCTGGGGGTCGGCCCGGCCAGGCTTCTCTGGTTCTGACTGTGTGCCGGAGGAGCCGTCCCCCTCACACACGGCGGCGCCGCCTGCCGTGGGCCGCCGGCGGGGCCACCAGCCGTGCGGCCGCCGGTGGGGCCACCAGCCGTGCGGCCGCCGGTGGGGCCACCTGCCCCGAGGCCGGGCTACGACGCGCTCCCGCGTCAGAGGCTGCCCTGCTCGCAGACCCGGCGGGCGACCTCACGGAGCTTGATGTTGTGCTCCTGCGAGAAGCGGCGCAGCACGTCGAACGCCTCCTCCTCGCTGAGGTGGTGGCTGCCCATGAGGATGCCCATGGCCTCGCCGATCAGATGGCGGGTGGCGACGGCCTGCTGCAGCTGCGCGTGGGTGCGCGCGCTGGAGAAGGCGACCGCCGCGTGCGAGGCCAGCAGCCAGCCCGCCAACTCGCTGGCCTCGGTGAACGCACCGGGCCTGCGGGAGTAGAGATTCAGGGCGCCGAGGTCCTCGTCCTCGGTGAACAGCAGGAAGCCCATCATGCTGCCCACCCCGAGCCGCCGGGCCTCTGGGGCGTAGGCGGGCCAGCGCGGTTGCCCGACGGAGAAGTCGGAGATACGGAAGACCCGCTCGCCCTCCGATTCCCGGGCGGCGTCGAAGCACGGCCCCTCCCGCAGCCGCTCCTGGAGCCGGTCGCTGTCGACGACCAGCTGTTCCGTGGGGGCGAGCGACTCCACCGACGTACCGTGCAGCACAAGGATGCCGGCCGCGTCACAGCCCTCCACCAGTTCGGTGGCCGAGGCGGTGATCCGTTGCAGCGTGGCGTCGACCGAACGCTGTGCCAGCAGGTCGCGCGCCATCGACGCCAGCTGCTGCGCGAACCGGTCCCAGCCCACACCGTCCTCCGTTCAACGCGGCCCGGAAAAGTGCTCGTACCCAGCCTTGCACGGGGCCCGTGCAGAGGCGGTCACGACAGCCGCCTTCCCGAGCCGGGGCGAGGTACGCCACCGTCGTCGCGGCGCGCGGCGTCACCAGGGGCCGGCATCGCGATCGGCAGGTGCGGCGCGCCGCTGACGTGGCACTTGGTGAGGCATGGAGTGGACCGACAGGGTGATGCGGGAGACGCGGCGGCGCGCCGCCGAAGCCGTACGGACGGTGCGGTGGGCCTGGGCCGGACCGGGCCGGGAACGGGATCTGGTGGCGCAGGCCGGCAAGGCGGCGCTGGCGGCATGGGTGGCGTGGGCGGTCGCGGGCTGGTGGCTCGCCGCCCCCATGGCGTTCGTGGCGCCCTGGGTGGCGGTGGTCCTGGTGGAGTCGACGGTGTTCCGGTCGCTCGCCCACGGGTTGCAGCAGCTCGGCGCCATCGCCGTGGGCACGGTGGTGGCCACCGGTGTGGCCCTGGGGGTGGACCACACGATGGTCACGATGGCCCTGGTGCTGCCGGCGGTGCTCCTGCTGGGCCAGTGGCAACGGCTGGGGAGCCAGGGCGTCTACGCCGCCACCGGCGCGCTCTTCGTGCTGACCGGCGGCCAGGTCACCGTCGCCGCGTCGGCCGCCCGTATCGCCGAGGCGGTCTTCGGCGCGGTGGTGGGCGTCGCGGTCAACGCGCTGATCAGGCCCCCGGTGTATCTGCGGGACACCCGCGCCGCGCTGCGGGACGCGGCGCGGGAGGCCGAGGCGATCCTGGACGCGGTGGCGGAGGGGCTGGCCGCAGGCGAGTGGGAGGCGTACCAGGCGGGGGAGTGGCACGAGCGCGCCCTGCGGCTCGGGCGGCTGGTCGACCAGGCCCGGCAGGCCATCGGCTGGAGCCGGGAGAGCATGCGGGTCAATCCGTGGGGACGCCGCAGGCACGCCGTCACCCCTCCCGGCAAGGCCTACGCCGACGCGCTGTCCGTGCTCGACCACGTGGCCGTCCACACCTCGGGCGTGACCCGGACGGTGTGGGAGGCCGCCGAGGGCGGCGGGAAGGCTGCCCGGCCGGACGCGGCGGTCGCCCGGCCCTACGCGGACTTCCTGCACCGCACCGCCCGCGCCGTCAGCCTCTACGGACAGAGCCGGTTCGCCCCCGGCGGCCAGGACGACGCAGGCGCGGAGGAACTGCGCGAGACCGTCGCGGAACTCCGTCGCGGCCTCGACGAATTCCGGGTGCGGCTGCCGGGCGCCGTCGCCGACGACCCCGACGCGCTCGTGACGTACGGGACGCTGCTGGCCCAGGCGCATCGTCTCGCCGATCAGCTCGTCCCGCGCTGAGGAACCGTGGTCACGACGCGATGTCCGGTAGTTATCCGGTACTTATCCGGGTAGTAAACGGTCATTGTCGATAGATACCGCTCAACTTAGGCGCTGTTGACGAGGCGTCACTACCCTTCGGATACCGAGCGTCACCGATGGGGCGTCTGTCGGTCCATGTTCAGCAGGGGGGCATTCATGGGTTCCGTCGAGCGGCCTCGCCGCGTCGTCGTTCCGCCGGGCACGCCCGTCGCGCACGGCACCGCCCGGACCGTCGCGCCGTACACGCCGGGACCGGCCGCGACCCGGGCGTTGTACGCCACCCGGACGCCGGAACTCTGCGGCCGGCTGCGCCGGTTGGACGCCGCCGTGGACGACGCCTCGGTCCGGGACATCGCCGCCTGGCTGCACGAGGAGTACGTCGTCCGGGGAGCTCCGGTGCCCGTGGGATTCGTCGCGCCCTGCCTGCTCGGCGCCCCCTACGTGGACCACCGCCTCGGCCTCGACGGGCGCATTCTGGGGCACTGCGCGGCACATGACGTGATGCCGCCCCCGTTCGACGGCGCCCGCATGCTGGCCCGCTCGGACGCGTACGCGTTCGTCGAGGTGTACGCCGACGGACTGGTCCTGCCCGTGCTGCCCGACGGCACTGTCGTCAGGCCCTGAGACGACGCATCACGGCACAGCGAGAGACCGCACGGCACGGAACGGAGACCCGCGTGAGCGAGATCAACCTCGGCCCCATCGTCAACGGAATCAACAACCTGCAGAACCAGTTGGAACAATCCGTCACCTTGCTCGGCAATCAGATCGAGAACGTGGACGGCAAGGTCCGTGAGGTCAGAGCCGACCAGGCGGAGACCAAGGCCCGCCTGGCGGCGTTCCACAACCGGTTCCTGGAACACGTCGCCAGAACCGAACGCCTCGCCGCCGCCCAGCGCGCGGAGACCCGGATCGTCCGGATCAACGACGAGATCGAGCACACCTACGGCCACCACAAGGTCGTCCGCCGCTCCGCCACCGGCATCCTCCAGGCCTTCGACACGGGGCTCGTGCAGGAGGAGACGGTCCGGCAGGTCAGCGAGGAGCTGATGATCCAGACGCCGCGCTACTGGCTGGCCCCCGCGCTGGTCGCGATGGCCGCCTGGGCGGGCGACGACGAGGCCCTGTGCGCACGGGCGGTGGAGGAGGCGTTCAGTCGCTCGACGCCGAAGACCTCCCTCTTCTTCGCGCTGATCCTGCGCAGACAGGGGCGGCAGGACGCGTCCGTGCGCTGGCTGCGGCACTACCTGGAGGGCCAGGACCCCCGGGTGCTCGGCCGGGAGTTCCAGGTCGTCCTGGAGTGCGTCTCCCAGGGCGCTTTCGGGGCCTCGGGCCGTCACCTGCTCGGCGAGACCCTGGAGGAGTGGCGGCAGCGCCTGCTCGACGACGACACCGTGCGCGCCGCCCAGGTGGGCCGCTGGCGTCAGGAGATCGACTCCCTGCGGGCCCCCTCGGCGGCCGACGACTTCCCGCGCCTGGCCGGCGTGAGTCCCCAGTGGCCGGTGCTGGACGACCTCCTCGCCCGCGCCCGCGCGCACGAGGCGCTCCTCGCACGCTTCCGCACCCTCATGGAGAGCGAACTCCTCCCCGCCTCCCACCTGGAGGACACCGTCGACGACATCCTCGACGGCCTGGTCCGCAACTCGGACGAGGAAGAACTCCCGTTGCTGCGGCAGTTGGCGCTCAACGAGGCCATCGTGCGTCACGAAGGGGACGAGGAGGCCGCGCGCCAGGAGGTGGACATGCGGTCCGAGGCGCTGGACGAGACCCGCAACTACCTGAGTGTGCAGTCGGTCGCCGCCCTCGACCCCGCGGCCGTGGGCGCCTCGCCGGCCGCGCAGCGGATGGCCGTCGCGTCGTGCCAGGAGTGGTTCGCGCAGGCGCACGCCGGCTTCAGCCGCGACTACCGCGCCGCCATGCCCCCGAAGATCGAGATCTCGCTGCGCAACACCTACGGCGTCAGCCACGGCACCCAGCGCTTCAAGCTCACCACCTGGACCAAGCCCCTCACCGACGACCTGCCCGATCTGGAGGCGTCGTTGACCCGGCACTGGAGCGGCTACGTCGACCTGTACGTCAAGTCCCTGGCCTACAACTACACCTCCCAGCTCGCCCTCCTCGGCGCCACCGTCGCCGCCATCCTCATGGTCTTCCTCGGCGTCAGCGTCGGTTTCGCCTTCCTCGCGGCGATCGCCGTCGGCGGCATCTGGGGGATCGTCCTCTACAAACGCGCCGAGGACGGGCGCACCGCACAGGAGAACGCCCGTGAGCTGCTCAGTCGGCACATGGCGGACGCCCTCGCCCGCCTCCGCGGCGCCCACGCCGAACTCACCGACTGGCAACAGCAGTACTGGGCGGCCGACTTCGTCGAGGCCGAGGCCCGCACCTTCATCGCGTCCCTGAACACCGCCGCCCACGCGCCCTCCCCGTTCGAGGGTCGCGTCGTCGGCACGGCCGACTGAGAGGAACGACCATGAGCGACGACCCCGCCTTCTCGTCGGACGCGACACCGCCCTGGCTCAGACCGGAGATCCCGGAGCACCTGCGCCCGTTCGCCGCGCCCCCCAGGCCGGCCCAGGCCCCCACCGTCCCCGGCCCGCGCGACTCCGACGGCGCGGCGCCGTCCGAACCTCCGGCGCCGCCCGCCGCACCCGCCCCCTGGGCCTCGGAGCCGGCCCATGCGCCGGGGCAGCCCGCGCCGACGCCCGTCACCAGGCGGCTGCGGCGGACCGTGACCGACCTGCCGGCCTGGGAGCCCCTGCCGCCCGGCGAACAGCTCGTACGCCGCCCCGCGAGGGACCTGTGAACGCCCGGTGGGGCGGCGGCAGCGACTACCGGAGCTGGGCCCGGACCCTGGACGAGTGGGCCGACGGCACCCGCACCGGCCCCCTTGAGCTGCCCTCGCTCTCCCCGGACGACCTGCCCGCCGACACCTGGCAGCGGCTGCTGACCCGTATCGCCTCCGCCGTCGACCGGCGCCTCCAGGCCGGACTGGACCTGATGGTGCGTGAGGTGAACGCCGCGGCCGACGAGTTCTCCGTCGGCCGGGCCCTCACCCGCGGCCGCGACGTGCTGCGCTCCGTCCGCTCCGTCGTCACCCACCCGAGCCTGCCCGCCGACTTCCGCGCCCGCATGGCGACCCTCATGGACGAGCACACCCGCCTGCTGCAGGAGGAACTCGAACGGGGTGTGCAGGCGCTGCTCGCGGAGGGCGCCGATCCGCACGCCGTCGAGACCCGGCGCCGCACCCTGCGCGACAACCCCCTCACCGCCGTGCTGTCCGAACCCACCGCGGAACCCTCCGCCCCGCCCCCGGCCGGCTGGTACGAGCCGACCGGACGACGGCGCATCGTCACCCCCGACTGACGGCAACGGCACCCCGGAGAACCCACCATGTCGAACTACTCCGACAGCAAGCGCGATCTGGACCACTACCTCACCGCGCGGGTGCCCGTCGTCGGGCTGCGCACCATCGAGCAGGCCCGCGCGCTGCGCATGCTCAAGGAGGTGGCCACCCAACCGCGGCGCGCCAACCAGCAGTTCTGGATCCACACCAGAGCCACCGGACTGCGCGACCTCCGGTCGGGGGCGGCCGTCCTCGACGACCGTTCGCTGACCGGCGCCATGGACTTCGCCGCCGCCCAGTTCGCCGCCCGCCCCCACGCCACCCTCGTCCTGGTCGACCCCGGCGAGCTGGAGTCCGACACCCCCTTCACCCGCAACGTCGCCGAACTGGCCAGGATCGCCGACAGCCACGCCGGATGCGTCGTCCTCATCACCGACAACCCGATCTGGAGCGGTCTGCAACGGCTCGGCATGAGCCTCCAGCTGGACCTGCCGAACGCCGACGAGATGTACGCCACCATCAGCGCGTTCCTCACCGACCACCGGGGCGTGGTCTCCATCGCCTGGACCGAGCACGACGCCCGCCGGGCCGCCGAGTTCCTCCAAGGAGTCACCGAGGGCGAGGCGGTGAACCTCATGGCCACCCTCATCGCCAAGGGGTCCGTGGAGGCCGCCGACGTGCTCACCCTCGCCAGCTCCAAGGACCGCATCTTCAACAACCTCGCCGGACTCGAACGGCTCGCCCTCAAGGACGTCGACTACTCCGTCGGCGGCCTCACCAACCTGCGCGGCTGGCTGGAACGCAAACACCGGCTCATCCACACGGACCTGCGCGGCACCCAGCTGCGCCCGCCGCGCGGCGTCCTGCTCGTCGGCGTCCCCGGCTGCGGCAAGTCCCTGTCGGCGAAGGCCATCGCCCAGCAGTGGCGACTGCCGCTCTACCGGCTGGACATGGCCAGCATCCACGGCCGCTACCTGGGCGAGTCCGAGGGACGGATGCGGGAGGCGCTGGACGCCGCCGACCGGGTCGCGCCCTGCATCCTGTGGATCGACGAGATCGAGAAGGGACTGGCCGGCAGCCACGACAGCTCCGGCGTCCAGCAGCGCATCATCGGCCAGTTCCTCTTCTGGCTCCAGGAGTCGGACTCCCGGGTCTTCGTGGTCGCCACCGCCAACGACGTCCGCAGCCTGCCGCCCGAGCTGCTGCGCAAGGGCCGTTTCGACGAACTGTTCTTCGTGGACCTGCCGGACGACCAGGACCGCAGGGAGATCATCACCCTCTACTACCGGCGCTACGTCAAGGCCGAACCCCACCCCGACCAGGTCGACCGTCTCGTCGAACTCTCCGAGGGCTTCGCGGGCTCCGACATAGAGTCCGCCCTCCACGACGTCGGCGCCGAGATCCTCCTCGGTGGCGGGGTGGAGCGGCTCGACCCGTCGTTCGTCGAGGACACCTTCGCCAACACGGCCCCCCTCAGCCGCAGCAACCCCGAACAGATCGAGGAGATCCGCGCCTGGGGCCGGGAACGCGCGGTGCCCGCGGGACGCTCCGGCCTCGCCGCCACCACCCCCGGCGCGGGCAGCCCCCGCAGGGTGGTCGTCCTCGGCGACACCTGAGGGGCCACACCAGTACCGGACCGTCCGTCCCGCCTCACCGGCCGTGGTGCGTGAACGACGCCCAGATCTCCAGTTCGTCCGGCGGCCCGTACGCGGTGTCCGCCAACAGCGCCTCGCAGAAAGCGAGTTCGGGAGGCAGGACCCGGTCGGGGTCCAGCATCCACAGCTGGGCCGCCCGGAGCGCCTCCCGGGGCGGTGTGCCCCGCCTCATGTGGTGGTGGACCAGCAGCACCAGCAGCGTGGTCCGGGGGTCGTCCGCGATGGCCCAGCGGGAGCCGACGACCGCCGTGGCGCCCGCGCCCAGGAACGCCGTCGCCAGGGTCAGGGCCTCGTCGTGATCGCTCAGGGTCAGATCGCTCGTGCAGTTGGCGAGCAGGACCGTACCGCCGGGCATCCCCGGATCGCGGCCGGCGGCTCCGGTCAGCAGGTCCTGCACCGAGACCGTGTGCGTGGCGTCCAGCTTGAGGACCGAGTCGTTGGAGGTCGGGCCGGTGTCCGCGTGGCAGTTGACGTGCAGCAGCGCGGTCGGCGCGGGCCCCCGTCCCGGCAGGAACGGTTCGAGCGACCGGGGCTCCGGCGGCAGCGCGCCGCCGGTGTCCGTGTCCCCGCCCATGCCGCCGATCACGGTGACCCGCGGGTGGAGCGAGGCGACGAGCGCCGCCTCACGGTGCATCGTGGGGGACCCGCCCGGGTCCACGACCACGGCGACGGCGCCCTGGCCGAGGACGGCCGCGGGCCGGTCGGCCACCTCGATGAGCTGACGGGCGCTGGCGCAGTACGAGACGACGGCCCGCGCCAACGCGTGGTCGGTCCTCGCGGCCTCCTGCCCGGCCGGCGTCGAGGGCGCGGACACCGGGCAGCGCGCCGCGTGCCAGGGGACGATGCCGAGGGCGCCCACGGGCGCGAGGACGATCCGCGGCGCCCGGCCCGGCCACCAGGACTCGGTGGCCGCCAGGAGGGGTCCCATAGCGACCTCGCCGGCCCACGCGCACAGTCCCTCCAGCGCCGTCCGCCACCTCCCCTCCAGCAGGAGCAGAGCCCTCCGGCCGCGCTCGCGCATGACCAGCGGGGCGTGCGGGCCGGGCGGCTCCCGACGGCCCTCCTCCTGGAAGGCCCGCAACGCGGCGTCGTACGCGCCGACGGGGCCGGCCGACAGCGAGGTCAGTCCGGGCAGCCGCAGCGAACGGACCGCACCGGTCGCCGTGACGATCACCGCATGGCCGCACGCCCCGTCCTCACCGGGCACCAGATAGGCGAGCGCGTCGGTCCCCAGCCGGCGCAGCGTCCGCCCGAGCACCCCCGGAGAGGGCGCGGACACGAGCCGCTTCTCGGCGGCGCTGCCCGCCAGCGCCTCCAGCACACGGCGCCGCAGATCGTCGGGCACCTCGCTCAGCCGGCCGCCGTCGAGGGCCGCCCCCACCCACTCACCGGCCAGCTCGTCATGCCCGGCGCCGCGCAGCAGATCGGGGACGGTGACGTTCGTCGTCGCCGCGTTCAGCACCAGCCCCCGGCCCAGTTCGAGCGCCTCGAACGCCGCCTCGGGCAGCTCGTCGGCAAGGCTCCAGCGGACCAGCCGCAGCATGTCCGGCGCGACGGCCCGCGCGGCTTCGAGCCCGTGGCCCGCGCCCGACTGCAGCAGTACGGAACGGCCGTACGCGGTCAGGGCCGATCTGCCCGTCTCCCGCGCCTGCCGCCGATGGTCGGCGTCCTGCGGGCCGAAGGCACGGTGGGCCAGGGCGATCGTCCGGATCAGCGCGATGGCGAAGGGGTCGCCGGGGCTCGCGTTGAGCACCACCCGCGCCTCGCGCAGGACGGTGACCGCCTCCTCCAGCTCCTCGCGCCGGCCCGACTCCAGGTACCGGGTGAGCAGCAGGGTGCCCAGCCCGTACAGACACCGCCCGCGCGACCCGTGGAACTCGTGCGGACCCTCCTCCGCGGCGCCCCGCAGCAGGGCGACGCCCTGACCGAGAGCGTCCAGCCGGGCGGGCGCCGCCGCGGGGCGCCCCTCGTCCACGGTCCACCGTGCCAGGGCCGCCGCCGCGCGCAGTCGCAGCGCGGGGCGGTGCGGACTCGTGGCCGGGCAGGCCGTCGCCGCCGCGACGAGGGCGCCGACGGCGGCCGCGACGGCCTCGCCGTCCCCCGTCTCGCGTGCCTCGCGCAAGGCGTGCGCCGCCAGTTCGGTACGGACGGCCGGCACCTGGGGATGGTCCGGCGGCAGCATGCGGCCGGCCTCCTGCCAGGCGCGTACGGCGTCGGCGGCCGGCATCGGGGAGGGGCGTCGGCGGGAACGCGCGAGCAGCAGCCACGCCGTCCCCGCCGAGGCCAGCAGCTCACCCCGGAAGGGGGCCCGGCCCGTCGGCTCGGCGGTGCGGAAGAGGTGCGGCGGGACCCGTGGATCGCCCGCCTCGGCCAGCAGGGTGTGCAGCGGCGGACGGACGACGTCCTCGGGCGTGCGGTCGAGCAGCAGGTCGTACTCGTGGACGGCGGCGTCGAGATCGGCGTGGTCGCCCAGCAGGACGTGCCGGTCGAGGAGAAGACGCGCCAGGAACTCGGCGCACCGGTCGGCGAGCGCGGTGGTGGTCGGGGCGTCGAGCACCTGTCGTACGAGGGCGATCGCCCGGGTCAGATCCTGGCCGTCGCGTTCCCGGAGCCAGCGGCGGTGGTGCACGAGAGCCTGCGCGGCGGCCACGGCCGGGCTCGCCGGGGCGTCGTCGCCGGCCAGGATCTCGGCGACCCGGCCCGACGGAAGGGCGAACGGGTCGGGCGTGCCGTCGCCGAGCAGCACGGTCGCGGCCGGGTCGATCGTGGGCGGGGTGAGCACGTCCTCGTCGTCCTGCGGGTTCGGGGCGGCGGGGCTCCGCGCGGAGACGGGACCCTCAGGCCCGGCCCCCGGCGCCCGGCCCGGCCGTCCCTGACCCGCGGCCGTCGGGAACAGCGTGCGCAGCAGCGCCTGGAAGTCGGTCACCGCTCCGTGGCGCAGGGCGGCGTCGATCAGGCCGTGGGTCGTGGAGCCCGGCGGCAGCAGGGCGCGGGCCTGACGGAGGGTCGCCGTGGTGGTGGCCCGGTCCGCGAGGGTGGCCTCTCCGGCCCGGTCGAGGACGAGTCCCAGGGTGCCGGCGACGGCCAGCATGATGGCCTTCATCCCCCATGCCTCGGGTTCCAGCAGCGGGACGGCCCGCCGTAACCGTTCCGACCACGCACGGCAGTCCGCGGCCGACGGCGTCCCGTCCGGTGCCCGCAGGAAGCCCACCATGACGGAGAGGAAGACGAAGTACGGCTCCCGCTCGATGGCGGCCGGGTCCAACAGCCCGGCGAGCAGGTGCAGATCGTCCTCGACGGTGGGGAAGCCGCTGACGTCCGGGAGCGGTCGCTCGGGGTCCTGGGGCGCGGTGAACGGGTCCGTGTACCAGACGCGGTAGAGCATCGCGGTGCGGAAGGAGCCGAGGAGGTCCTCGTCGCGGAACTGGCTGTCGGCCGGGGCGCGTTCGAGCACCACGCGCAGGATCCGCAGAGCGTCGCGGAGGGAGTCGTGGCGGACCTCGGGCAGTGTGCAGGCGAAGTCCAGCAGCAGTGCGACGCCCAGCACGCACTGGGCGCCCAGATGCAGTTCGTCCTCGTGGTGGTAGAGACCGGTCGCCGTGCGCAGCAGGTCGATGGCCTCGCGGAGGTCCGTCATCATGCGGGGCTCGGCACGGGCCGGGGAGAGGGCCGGGTCCGCGGTGCCGGTGAGGAGCGCGCCGTGCGACAGGTCGTACATGTGGGGCGTGCCGCGGTCGATCGCCCGCCGGTTGAGGGTGATCGCGGTCCTGAGGACGAGTTCGGCCCGGTCGGTGTCGTCCGGCGCGATGAGGGAGGCGAGTTCCCGCGCGCGGGTGGCGAGCCGGTCGACGCCGTCGTCGGCCAGTGCTCCGTCCGACAGCTCGATCCAGAGCAGGTCGACGATCCCCGCCAGACACGCCGCCCTCTCCTCGCCGGTGGCTGGGAGCCGGGTCAGTGCCTCCTCCCACAGGGCCCCCGCCTCGGCGCGGTCGACGGCCGGGGCGGGGTCGTCGGGATGCTGGGCCCTGCGGTTGCGCTCGGACCGGTCCCCCAGGGCCAGCCCCAGGTTCGTGGCGATCCGGTGGGCGGCCTCCTCGGGCAGCGCGGGATGAGTGAGGGCCGTCCGGTACCAGTGCACGGCCATCGCCTGGGCCCGCTGCCCCGAGTCGTGCTGCATCAGCCCGTCGCACACGTCCGCACCCAGCTCGGCCGCGTCGGCACCGACCGGGCCGGTGTCGGCCAGCAGCGGCCGCAGCACCTCCAGTACGGCGCCGAACTCCGAGGCGGCGTCGGGGGATCGGCTTCCGGGGCGGTCCTCCTGGTCGTAGCGGTCGTACAGTTCGAGCGAGGACAGCAGAGCGAGGTCGAAGGCGACGGCGGGGCGCAGGTCCGGGTCGAGCTCGACGGCGTCGTACGCCGTCCGCAGGTGTCCGACGGCGGCGCGGCGGTCCGCGAGCCGTTCCGGTGTGGCGAACTCGGGGCAGCGGCAGCGGTCCGAGAGGACCAGGCCGAGCACCGCCCGGCACAGGGTGACGTCCGGGACGTGGAGCTGGTCGGTGCCGCCGAGGATCGGACCGAGCAGGTCGACGACCCGGTCGGCGTCGGCCGACCGCCGGGTCCCGGCCTCGGTCGTACGCCAGCGTTCCGCGAGGTCGAGGGCGAGTTCGCACCGGAGAAGCACCAGATCGGAGCGGTCGGGCGGGGTGCCCGGGCCGGCGGCGTGGTACGCCTCGGCGGCCAAGGCGTGCGCGCGGTCCAGGCGGGCGATCGTGTCGTCCAGGTCCGAGGGTGCCTGTCCGTACGTGTAGCGGAGCCGGGCCGCGTCCGCCGACATCCCGAGCAGCAGCCGCAGTTCGTCCGGGCCGGTGGGGGAGGCGCACAGCTCCGCCAGGTTCCGCTCGACCTCGTCGAGGAGGTCCACGACGTGTCCCCGGTCCTCCTGCTCCAGGGCGTCCTCGGCCGCTTCGAGGAGCTGGACCACGAGGTCGATCCGAGCGAAACGATCGGGCATCCCGGATTCCCCGGCGTGATCTTCGATTCCGTGATTCTCGGCGTACACGAATTCCCCCTGCCCGTTTCGGGGAATGCTTCCCCGTACCGGCTCCCGAATTGCCAACCGGATCGTAGCTCACTAGCGTACGGCCGCATCCGGATTCCGGATTCCAGGAGGGGAACGAATGGACGAGTACGAGCAGCATCTCATCGCCGCGCTCGTGTCGGAACCGCAGTCGATCCGGGAAAGGCTCTCCCCGGAGGACCGTGAACAACTCGACGTCCTGCTGGACCTCATCGCCGAGGGCGGGAGCGCGGAGCGGCTGAGAGGCATCGCCCGTGCCGTCGCCGCCCATCTGCGCGCCTCGTTGCCGGGCGAGGAGGGCCATGCGATGACCCGGCGCTACACCTCCTCGTCGTTCGTCCTGCGGCCGCCGCACGACGTCCTCCTGGAGCGCTTCGCCTCGGGCGGGACAGGGGTCACGGGCGGGAGGGGGGTACCGGGCAGGGCGGGGGTGCCGGGCAGGGCCGGTGTGCCGGGCAGGGCGGGGGTGCCGGGCGCCGGCGGAGAGCCGGGCCGGGGGGACGGCGGCGCGCCGGCGCCCGCGGCGCGCTGGGCCTCCGCGCGGGAACGGCTGCTGGCCGAGCCCGCCCTGACCCGGACCGACCTGACGGAATTCTTCGGCGTCGCGGCCGACCAGCCCGGGCTGATCAGGCTCCGCGCGTCCGGAGGGCCCGAGCAGCTGCCCGCGTTCCAGTTCGACGGCGAGGGCCGCCCCCGGCCGCTGGTGCTCGCCATCAACACGATGCTGGGCGCGGCGGTCGACCCATGGGGGGTCGCCGACTGGTGGCTGGGGCCCAATCCGTGGCTGGACGCCGTGCCGGCGACCCTGCTCGGCACGGGGCTGGACGATCAACTGCTCGCCGCCGCGAGCGTGGTGGGGGAGGACGACTGACATGGCTCGTGGAGCGAGACTGCCGGAGAAGGGCACGGCGAACGCGCGGAGGGTGGTCCGCCGGGCGGGCGAGGTCTTCTACCGGGTGCACTCCCGGCGCCGCAGGGCGCACCACTTCAACCCGGAGCCGCAGGACCACCACTTCGGCGGCGGCCGCTTCGACAGCACTCCGAACGATACCTACGCGTATCTGTACGCGGCCCCCAAGCCCGAGACCGCGATCATCGAGCGGTTCGTGCGCACCCTGCGCTTCGACGGCCAGGGCAACTCCCGGGTCCTGCCGCTGAAGGAGCTGGAGGGCCGGCTGCTCTCCCAGGTGCGGCTCACCCGGGACGTCGAACTGGTCTCCCTGTGCAGCATCGTCCACCTCAACGCCGTGCTGCAGAGCGACTGGTGGCTGGTGGAGTCGGACCCCACGGAGTACGCGTTCACCAGGCGCTGGGGGCACTGGCTGCGCGCCGAGGCGGACTGGGCGGACGGCTTCGTCTGGCGGTCCCGGCTGGACGGCCCCAACGAGTCCCTGGTCCTCTTCGGTGCAGCCGCCGAGAACGACCTGCTGGCGGAGACGGGCGAGCCGCCGAGGGCCCTCGACGACGAGGACGGTCTGCGCTGGCTGGCCGAGACCCTGGAGGACTACCGCGTCGAGATCGGGACGGTCGACCCCGCGCCGGGCATCGGCTCCTGACCCCCGCCCGCCCCTGCCCGGGCGCTTTCCGGGCGGGAACCGGGCGCTTTCCGGATTTCCCCGGGGGACCGGCAGAAGGGGTTCCGGCACCCGCGGTGTCCGTGCATACTTCTGAGCGAAAGGCCGCAGGGGAACTCGGGGGATCGCGGGGGAAAGTCGGGGGAATGCGGCAGGAATAGAGCACGGTATTCGAGATTCCCGGGCGAGAGAATTCGAATACCGTGCTCCCTCGCGTCGGCCGTCCGTGGGGCCGGTCACGGGCACGGTGACGGGACGGATTCAGGGACGGTCACGGATTCAGGGACGGTCACGGATGGGGACGCCTGTCGCCCAGCACGTCGAACACCGCGCGGGCGCTGACCGGATTGCGGGTCACCAGATGCACCGACCAGTCGGGATCGGCCTTCAGTACCTGCTCCAGCGTTCCGACGACGGTCTCGGCGCTGGTCCGCGCGTCGAGTCCGCCGCGGCCCGCCCCGAGCAGGGGCAGGGCGACGGACCGCAGCGGGACGCGCCCCGCACGGCGTTCCGCCGCCGCCAGCTCGAACACGCGCCGTACGGCCGCCGCGACGGCGTCGGGCGCCGTCTCGTAGCCGTCGCCCGTCGCCGAGGGTGTGGCGACCGCCGCGTGCAGGATCCGCCGCACCCCCTGCGCCGCCAGGGCGCCCGGTGAGGTGACGGCCACCGTGCCCGCCGCCACCGGCAGGCCGGGCACCCCGAACGTCCGCACCCAGGCGGCGAGTTGGCGGGCTATCACGTCGTCCGTGATGCGGCCGACGGAGTCCGTGGTGGCGCCGGCCCGGCGCAGACTGCCTGAGACCGTGCGACGGAACGTCTTGGACATCTCGAAGTAGATGTTCTCCGAGGAGACCAGCACGTCCACCCCGGTGACGAGTTCGATGGGTGCCACGTGCACGGTGAGCAGGACGTCCCCGTGGGGGAAGGCGGTCCGCACCACATGGCGTCCCGCCCGGACGGGAACGACGGCGTCCGGCGGCGGCGCCACGACGGTGCTCCGGGAGGGGACCTCACGCGGGCCCGGTACGGCCGTGCCGTCGCCGTCCTCCCCGTTCAGGAGAGCCCGCGCGACCTGCTGGAGCATCAGTTTCTCCTGATGCTTGCGGAACCGCTCCGCCCCGACCCGGTAGACGTGCGCCGCCCGTTCCCGGCGTTCCTTGCCCGACAGGTCACGGGTGCCGGAGGCGAAGCCGAACGAGTGGAGGGCCGCGTCGCGCAGCAGCGCTCCGTCGAGCCCCAGCACCACGGTGTGCAGCACACGCTCGACGGCCTCCGGCGGCACGCGGACGCCCGGTGCGGATGTCTCCGTACCGGGCGTCCTGGCCGCGACGCAGGCGTACAGCGTCTCCAACTTCGCCTCGTGCAGCCGCAGCAGCCCCAGTGCCCGGACCCGGCCCAGTTCGTCGACCAGCTTGTGCACCGCCGACGGGACGTCGGGGCCGGCCTGTTCCTGCTCATCGGTCACCGCTCAAGGATGGGCAGGGTGTCCGCACCGGGCAAGCGGTTTGGGACGATCGGGAGAAAAGGGTCCAGGCGTTCGAATCCGGCTACTCGCCCTTTACTCGCCCGACGGTGCGGTCAGCGTGACGCCCAGACCGACCGGGGTGCCGAAGTTCGGGGTGCCGTCGGCGTTCCAGGTGAACTTCTGTGCCCGGGTGGACCGGTTCATGTCGCAGCCTCCGGAGGCGGAGTTGTTGGCGTGGTAGACCATCCAGTCCTCGGTCCCGTCGGGCGACTTGAAGAAGCCGTTGTGGCCTGGCCCGTACACGCCGTTGGCGTTGGACCGCTGGAAGACCGGGTTGGGGGACTTGACCCAGGAGGACGAGTTCAGCGGGTCGCCGCCGTTGTGGGTGAGCATGCCCAGCTTGTAGTCGGGTGTGGAGCAGTGGCTCGCCGAGTAGACGATGAAGGTCTTTCCGCCCCGCTGGAGCACCTCGGCGCCCTCGTTGACCGCGCCGCCCACCGTCTCCCAGCTGTAGGTCGGCGTGGACAGCACCCGGCGGGTGCCGCTCGCGGTCCACGGGTTGGACAGCGGCCGGATGAACATGGGCTGCGAGCCGTTGTAGTAGGTCCCCAACAGGTAGAGCCTCCCGTCGAGTTGCAGGATGCCGGGGTCCAGCTCCCAGGTGTTGTCCTGGGTCGGGTCGAGCAGGTCGGCCTTGAAGCTGTACGGGCCCATCGGGTCCGAGCCGGCGCTCTCCAGGACATGGATCCGCTGGGTGCCCAGGTCGAACGGCTCCCGGCCGGCCGTGTAGTAGAAGTACCAGCGCTTGCCGCCCGGTCCGTCGAGCAGATGGAACTCCGGCGCCCACATCGTGCCCGCCCCGTTGGGCCGGGTCAGGTTGAAGATCACCTGTTCCGTCGCGCCGGACAGCCCGGCCAGCGTGCTCGACCTGCGCATGGTGATCGTCGAGTTCCAGGTCGTGGTGGCGAGGTAGTAGAAGCCGTCGTGGTACGTCAGCCAGGGGTCGGGGCCGCGCGGGACCAGCGGGTTGGTGAACGTCTTCGGCGCGGTGCCGCCGCCGGTGAAGCCGGGCAGCCGCCACACCCTCCCGCTCGCGGTGGCGCACGGCAGCTGCACCAGGTTGGTGTCGGACGCCGACGAACCGCCGCTCGGCGTGACGCACTTGCCCGAGCCGACGGAGACCAGGTTGAAGGTCCTGTCCGTGCCGGAGACCGACACGGGGGTGAGCCGCCACTGCTGGTTGGCCGCGCCGTGGCAGGGCCACTGGATGATCGCGGCGTTGTCCGCCGTGGAGGCTCCGGACACATCGACGCACTGCCCGGACCGGGTGGTGATCGTGTAGACGTCGGACGTGCCCGCGACCGGGGCGAAGGAGAGGCTCTGGTTGGCCCCGCCGGCACAGGCGAGGGCCCTTAGCTGTGTCCCGTTCGTCGTCGAACCGCCGGGCAGGTCGACGCAGTTGCCGCCGTTCTGGTTCACGCCCGTCGAGGTGAAGGAGACGGCGGCGGCCGCCGGCTGGGGTGCCACGAGGAAGGCGACGGCCATGGCGATGGAGGCGATGAGCGCGGACAGGGATCTGGAACGGGTCACGGTCCGTACACCTTTGCTTCGAGGAGACCGACGGAGTTGGTGCCGTTGCCGGTGAGCAGCACCCGCAGCCGGGTGGTGCTCGTGGCGTCGAAGGAGACGGTGTTGTACTGGTTCCTGGCCAGCGGATAGCCACCGGCTCCCGGCACGTCCACGTAGGCGCTGCCGTTCCAGTACTGGAGCTTCCACGAGGCGGGCATGTCGATGCCCTGGTCGTCGTCGAAGAAGTACACCTCCGCCTTGTTCAGGGTCTTCGCCGACGGCCAGGTCAGCTCGGCCCACTGCTGTCCGGTCTCCGGCCAGGTCCCCCAGCGCGGGTTCACGGTGTCGTTGGACGACGGCGGGTCGATCCCGTCGTTGACGGCGGTGACGCTCTCCCAGGGCGAGGTGTACGACGCCGTCGCCGTGGCCGAGGCCGCCTGGTTGGCCGGTGGCTGGGCCCCGCCCCGGTTGAACACCTTGACCTCGGTGAGGCCCGTCTTCGCGCCGGAGGCGTGGGTGGCCAGGACCCGGATGCGCTGCGCGTTGACCGACGGGAACTGCACGCGGTTGTAGTTGGCCCGTGGCACTGTCGGGCTCTTCGTCTGGTCGGGGACGTTCACCCACGAACTGCCGTTGTAGTACTGGATGGTGTACGAGGAGGGTGCCCGGTAGGTGGTGTTCGCCGGGCGGCTGTCCTTGAAGTACAGGCGGACCTCGTTGAGCGTGCGTGTGGTGCCGAGGTTCAGCTCGTACCAGTCCTGGCTGTTGGCCGAGCCGCCCGCACCCCAGAAGGGCTCGTTGGTCGGAAGGCCGTCGACCGCGCCGGCGACACTGCTGCCGGAGCCGGTGTGGGAGGCGGAGACGGTCGCGCCGGCGGCGAGGTTGCTGAGGTCGGCGGTGAGGTCGACGCCCGCCTTGGCGAGCATGTCGACCAGCTGCGGGCTGTCCTGCACGACCTGGTTCGGCGCCTTCAGCCCGGACTTGGCGACATGGTGGGTGACCGTGCCGCCGGTGGTGACGTCACCCGTGGCCGGGTCCCAGGTCAGGGGCACCAGCGAGTTGACCGTGGCCACCCGGTCGCCGTTGACGTAGACCGAGTAGCCCTCCGGGATGCCGGGGTAGCGCACCACGCCGTCGGCCGGGTCGTCCCAGACGACGGACAGGTCGGCGCCCCGGTAGCGGAGGTTGTTGACGGTGAAGTGGCTCCAGCCGATGTCGATCGGGGACAGCTCCACCTTCGCGTCGTTGCGCGGGCGCAGCCCGGCGACGTCCTCGATCACCGTCCAGTTGCTGCTGCCGAGGATGTTGTGGTGGATCCAGGAGCGGTAGTTGATCGAGCTGCCGTTCCAGTCGGCCCAGAACTCGTTGGCGTCGGGCCACTGGGTGTTGCCGCCGACGTACTGCGCCCAGGTGTTCCAGTACAGGAGCTTCTTGTAGTCGGTCGCGTTCATCCACGAGTTGGGGTAGTTGCGCAGCACCGACGAGTACAGGCGGAACTGCACGGTCGAGTTGATGGTGGAGAAGTTGTTGGAGCCCGGCTCCCCGGCGTCGGCCGCCGCCTTCTTGTCGACCTGGTTGGCCGTGTAGAAGGGGAAGATCGGGTACTGGGCGGGGTCGTCGTAGAGCCGCAGCGCCTGCCGGTACGTCGCGGTGTTCGGGACGGCGCCGACGGAGAACGGGTAGTAGTTGTTGATCTCCTTCCAGGGCACCCACTCGTCGGTCGACTTGAGCCGGTGCTCGAACAGTTGCCGGTTCGGGTTCCACAGCACGTTCACGATCGCGTCCTTGATCTGGTTCGCGAGCGTGCGCATCTCGGTGGCCTTGGCCGTGTTGCCGGTGGCGTCGTACGCCTGCGCGGCGGCCAGCGCGCCGCTGTACTGGTAGGCGGACTCGGCGCGGTCCATGTTGCCCGGCTTCCAGTGGAAGGAGACGGCGTCGGCGTCGTTGCCGGTCAGCGCGCCCCAGTCGTACTCGATCAGCTTGTTGTTGTCATGGTCGTAGTGCGCGAGCTGACCCTTCACGTCCCCCTCGGCGTACCGGGCGAGGCTGCCGGCGATGGCGGGCTGGCCGCCGTGGATCTGGTAGCTCTTCCACGCGGCCTCGGCGATGTACTGCGTGTAGCTGTTGGACCAGTTCTCCGGGTCGCCCGGGTTGTCGAGGAAGCGGCCGCCCTTCGACGTCTGGCCGACGCTCAGCCAGTCCCCGTACGCGTAGGCCGGGTTGCGCAGGTACTTGAGGTCGTCGATGTGCATCGGCTGGGTGAGTGCGATGGCGTTGTTGTAGCCGAGGACGCCCTCGGTCGAGGTCGGGAACTGGAAGGTCTGCCCGGGGATGTCCGCGTCGAGGCTGTTGAAGCGCATCAGCCACCAGCGGTAGTAGATGTTCTTCTTGATCGCCGGCTCGGGCACGTCGATGTAGGGCACGTTCTGCGCCCACCACAGGTTGTAGGCCTTGACGTGGGTGGCGAACGCGGTGGCGGGCGAGTACCCGGCGTAGGCGCTGTACTCGGTCAGCGACTGCGGTATCTCGTCGGTGACGAAGCCCATCACCACCTTGGCCGTCACCGTGGCCCCGGCGGCGACGGTCACGGACCGGTTCAGGCCGGCGTTGGAGACGGCGAAACCGTCGCCCGTGAGGCGCGGGCGGAGGGTGGTCAGGTTGTTGTAGGCATTGACCTGGCCGGTCAGCTCGCTGCCGCTTCCCGAGGTCGCGTACGGCGAGGTCGCCCGCAGCTGGAGCGTG
The DNA here is from genome assembly GCF_014930365.1 of Streptomyces caniscabiei. Taxonomy (GTDB): domain Bacteria; phylum Actinomycetota; class Actinomycetes; order Streptomycetales; family Streptomycetaceae; genus Streptomyces; species Streptomyces caniscabiei. The sequence continues at coordinate 56,053 of NZ_JABXWI010000016.1, forward strand.
GTGGACGCCGAACCGTTGTTCCTGATGGACAGGTTGGTCACGGCGACGTTGTTGTCGGTGATGAACTTCGTCTGGTCGACCGTGATCGAGCCGCTGGTGTGGACGCTCTTCCAGTGGCTGGGGGTCTGCCGCCGCTGGGCGACCTGCTCCGTGAAGGTGCCCGGGGTGATCGCCACCGTGTAGGCGCTGTTGTCGTTGATGCTCTCCCAGTAGGCGGACTTGCCGCCGAAACCGAGCTGGGCCGGGTTGTGCTCCTTCATGAACAGGGCCCGGCCGCGGCTCATCAGCCAGGACCCGGCCGGGTCGTTGCCGGTGCGGGCGAGCAGGCGGTCCATCCAGAAGTCCGTGCCCGAACTCTCCGCGTCGTAGATGGCCTTCATCATGTCGCCGGAGGTGTGGGCGACCGGTGGTGCCGGGATCGCGGGCCCGCCGAAGGTGGGGAACCCGATGGTCTGCGCCGCCGCGGCCGGGGGAGCGGCGACGACGGAACATGCGCTGAGGGCCAGGGCGACGAGGAGACACCTCGTGCGCCGGCGTCGAACCAGGAGGACGTGCGGTCTTCTCATCGGAGGCTTCCTGTCCCGTTGACGACACGTGCGCGCGAACCGGGGAGTGCGGAAAAGCGACCTAAAAGGTTTTCGCAACGTAGGAGCGGGCTGTTGAAGTGTCAAGGGAGGTGGAAGGGAGGCGAGTTCACGGGGAGCGCGGTTCAGGACACGCGGCTGTCGCCCGGGCGGCCGCCCACCGTCGCGGAAACCCTTTTCGGTCCGGGTTCAGTGGCGGGGCGACCGGCGGACCGTCAGGACGGCCACGTCGTCGTGCCGGCCGCCGCTGCCCGCGTACGCGCGGGCGTCCTCGTACAGCGCCCGGGGCAGGGCGGTGGGGGAGAGGTCGAGATGCTCGGCGAGGCGTTCGTCGACCGGGTAGAACGTGCCGTCGGCGGCCCGGGTCTCGGTGAGACCGTCCGTGCTCAGCAGCAGCGTCGCGCCCTCGGGGAACGCGAACCAGCCCACGATCGTGGGTTCCAGGGCCAGTTCGGCGAGGCCGAGCGGGACCCCGGAGTCCAGCGTGGCCGTCGTCACCGTGTTCTCGTGCAGCACGTGCGGCGGGATGTGCCCGCAGTTGACGGCCTGCACCTCCTCGCCGTGCGCGTCGATGCCGATCACGAGGGCGGTGACGAAACGCTCGTCGTCGCCGGTGTTCTCGGCGTAGGAGTTGTGCCGGACGACCGCCGCGTCCAGGGCGTCGACGAGGGCGGTGAGCGTGGGCTCGCGATGGGCGGCCTCGCGGAAGGTGCCGATGACGGCGAACGCGGCGCCCACGGCGGCCAGTCCCTTGCCCTGGACGTCTCCGATCAGCACCCGGGTCCCCCAGGGGGAGGACACGACGTCGTAGATGTCCCCGCCGACCAGCCGGTCCTCCTGGAGGGGCTCGTAGACACCGTTGACCAGGACGTCCTCGGTCAGCAGCGGCAGGGGGTGGAGGATGTGCCGCTGCATGGCCGCCGCCGTGGAACGCAGCCGGAACATCTCGTGCTCGCGCCGGATCCGCCGGTGGCAGGCGTACACCGACGCCACACCCAGGGCGAGGGTGAGCAGCACCAGCAGGAGCCGGTCGAGCCACCGGTCGCCGTCGACGTTGCGCACCACCGCCGTGGTGGTGACGACGAGCGTGGTCCACCCGGCGACGAACGCCGTCTGCCGGACCGTGCACAGCGCCGACGCCGTGCCCGGCAGGAACACCAGGAGCCCGAGCAGCCACACCTCGGACCGGGACAGCACCCCGAGCGCCTCCACCAGGGCGGTGACCGCCAGCACGCCGAGGACCAGTGCGGCGTCGCGGGGCGGCTCGATGGCCCCGAAGGCGTCGTCGGCCTCGACAGGTCTCTTCCGGCGGCTACCGGCCATGCGGACTCCCGGGCAGATCGTGCTCTCCCCGTACGGTAAGCCGGGTCCTGTCACGTGCGGGAACCGCCCCGCCGAAGCGGCCGGAGCCGGGGAGCGACACGCACCTTCGGCCCGTCCCCGGCCCCGGGCGGGCGCTCACCGGCGAGCACCGGGCCGACCTCGTCGAGGGACACCGTGGCGGCGACGAGCGGTCGGGGGGTGATCCGTGCCGTCGGCGTACGGCGTACGGTGGCGGCGAGGCCGGGGAGGCGGCGAGGACGCCGACGGCCGTGACGTCCTGTGGTTCTCGAGGACGAGCGCGCGGGTGTCGATCCGGCTGGCCCGGCGGCCGGCCCGACGGAGACGACGCGGCCGCCCGGCTCCGCCAACTCCAGCGCGCGGTCCGGCAGATGGGCGGCGTTCGTGGCGTCGACGACGGCGTCGAAGGGGATGTCCAGGACGGAGCCCTCCGTCCAGGCGCGGCCGAAGCCCAGACCGCGGTCGAAGCCCAGACCGCGGGCGAAGGCTGGCGAGGCGGCGTCCCGGCCCATGAGGTGGACCTCCGTGCCCGCGGCCCGCAGGATCAGCGCGACCAGCAGGCCGAGCGTCCCCGGGCCCAGGGCCGGGACCCGGTCGCCCGGCCGGGTCGCGGCCGCCTCCGCCGCGCGCAGGGCGTGCAGGGACGTCCGGTACGGCGAGTCGCTCCGCCAGGGCCCCGCCAGACCTCGCCGTGTACCGACCTCCGGACGCCGCTCGCAGACGCGTGCGGCGCGCAGGCAGCGGGAAACGCTGGGATGCTGAACGAGGAGCACTGCCCGCGCTCCGCCGACCGAGGGTGGTGAAAGCCATGGTGAGGTCCGGGGAGAGAGGTTCGGGGCCGGCCGACCGCCGTGCCGATCCCCAGGGCGACCCGTTCCTGCCCACCCGGTTCGCCGTGCCGGCCCGGCCCGCCACGTTCCTGCGGCGCGAGCGTCTGGTCGGCCACCTCGACCACGCCCTCGCGACGCCGCTGACCGTGGTCAACGGGGCCGCGGGCGCCGGCAAGACCCTACTGGTCGCCGACTGGGCGGCCCGGCGGGACCGGCCGGTCGCCTGGCTGACCACCGAGGCCGGCGACCAGGGCCCCGGCATGTTCTGGGCGTACCTCCTCCAGGCCCTGCGCGCCGCCGGTGTGCCCCTGCCGGCCGGCATCGGCTGCCCGGCCGACGCCGGCCGCGTGGACCGCACCCTGCTCACGCGGCTCGCCGCCGAACTGGGCGCCCAGGACCCGCCCGTGATCGTGGTGCTCGACGAGTACGACCGGGTGACCGCCCCGGAGATCGCGAATCAGCTGGAGTTCGTCCTGCACCACGCCGCCTCCGGCGTCCGCCTGATCCTCGTCACCCGCACCGAACCGCTGCTGCCGCTGCACCGCCACCGGACGGCGGGCGACATCACGGAGATCAGGAACGCCGAACTCGCCTTCACCCCCGAGGAGGCCGCCGTCCTGCTGGACCTGCACGGCCTGCGGCTCCCGGTACCCGTCGCGGAGGCGCTCGTGGAGCGCACCCGGGGGTGGGCGGCCGGTCTGCGGCTGTGCGCGCTGGCCGCCCGCGAGACCCCGGACCCCGAGACCTACCTCAAACAGTTCGAGGCGGAACGCACGGCGGTCGCCGACTTCCTCCTCGCGGAGGTGCTCGAACGGCAGAGCCCCGAGACACAGGACCTCCTCCTGAGGGTCAGCGTCCTGGAAAGGTTCCGCCCCGAGCTGGCCGACGCGCTCACCGGACGCGCCGACGCCGAGGCCATCCTGACCGCGCTGCACCGGGGGAACGCGTTCGTCGAGGACCTGGGGCACGCCTGGTACCGCCTGCACCCCCTCTTCGCCGAGATCCTCCGCGCCCATCTGCGGATGCGCGACCCCGGCCTGGAACCCGAGCTCCACCGCCGCGCCGCACAGTGGCTGCGCCGCTCGGGAATGCTCGCGGAGGCGCTCGGCCACGGCGCCGCCGCGGGCGACTGGGAGTTCACCGCGGGCGCCCTCGTCGACGACCTCGCCCTCGGCCAGCTCTTCACCGGCCTGCGCTCCGACGACCTCACCGACCTGTTCTCCCGGATGGACCCCGAGACCACGAGCCCCGCCACGGACCTCGTACGGGCGGCCCGCGAGTTCTCCCGCTGCGAACTCGACCGGGGCCTGACCCATCTGCGGCACGCGGAACGGAGCCTGGCGGGGGAGGAGGACCGGGCGCGGGAGCGGGACGAACCGGGGCCGGCGGCCGCCCGGCTGAGCTGTCTGCTGCTGGAGACGCTGGCGGCCCGGCTCACCGGCTCACCGGGCCGGGCGGAACAGGCCGCCGACACCGCCGAGCGGCTGCGCGAACAGGTCCCCGCCCACCTCCTCGACCGGCACCCCGAACTGACCGCCCTGCTCCTCGCCCATCTGGGCTCCACCCGCCTGTGGGCCGGACACCTGGAGGAGGCGCGTGCCGCCCTCTCCCTGGTCGCCGAGGGCTCCGACGGCGTGTCGACCGCGCTGCCCCGCGAGGACTCCCTCGGCCGGCTGGCCCTCATCGACTATCTGAACGGCTGGCTCGGCCGGGCGGAACGCAAGGCCATGGCGGCGCTGACCGTCTCCGAGCGGTACAGCCTGCCGCAGCCGTCCGGCTTCGGCGTCGCACGGCTCGTCCTCGCGGCCGTCGCCGTCGACCGGGGCGAGCTGCGGCTGGCCCGCGCCCACCTCGACGCGGCGGCGGACGCCCGGCCCGCGATGCGGGACCCCGTGACCGAGGCCGGCCGCGCCCTCGCCACCGCCCGGCTGCTGCTGGCCCGCGGCGACACCCGGGCCGCCCTGGCGGCGGCCGAACCGGCCGTGGCCGCCGACGTCGCCTCGCCCTGGGCGGAGGGGAACACGGCCCTGGTCGCCTCCGCCGCCCACCTGGCGCGGGGCCGCCCCGAGGCCGCCGCCGAACTGCTGCACGCCGTGCCGGGCCACCAGCCGGTGTGCGCGGTGGGCGAGGCCCGCGCCCGCCTGGCGGCGGGCACACCCCTCGTGGCGATCGAACTGCTGGACGGACTGCACCCGGAGAGCCCCACCGGCCCCGCGGTGACCGTACGGGCCCTGCTCGTCCGCGCCGAGGCCGCGCACGCCATGGGCGACCCGGCCGCCGTGCGCAGGCTCGTCGCGCAGGCCCTCCACGAGGCCCGGCGCGAGCGGCTGCGCCGACCCTTCGCCGAAGCCGGCGCATGGCTCCGGCCGCTCCTCGACGCCGCCCCGCTGAGGGGCCTCGCGGCCGGCTGGCTCACCCCCGAACCCGCCGGGACGCCGTCGCCCGCCGGGCCGCCCCGGCCCGAGGACCGGCCGCCCGTGGTGGAGGAGCTGAGCGGCCGCGAACGGGATGTGCTGCGGGGCCTGGACCGGATGATGTCCACCGAGGAGATCGCCGCCGATCTGTGCCTGTCCGTCAACACCGTCAAGACCCACCTCAAGAGCGTCTTCCGCAAGCTCGCGGTCAACCGCCGCAACGACGCCGTACGCCGTGCCCGCGAGCTGCGTCTGCTCTGACTCCCGGGTCAGCCGCTGGTCGAGGCGAGGTTCCTGGCGGTGTCCCGGACGGTCGGGTGGCGGTACAGCTCGCGCAGCCGCAGCGACGGCAGGCCGTGCGCGCGCAGGGCCGCGCCGATGCGGACCGCGAACAGGGAGTTGCCGCCCAGCTCGAAGAAGTCGTCGTCCAGGCCGACGGGCCGGCCGAGGACCTCGCTCCAGATCTCCCGCAGCCGACCGGTGAGTTCGTCCTCCGAGTCCCGCTTGTCGTCCCCGCCGGGCCCGGTGGCCCGCGCGGGCGCGACGGCGGCCACGGGCGCGGGGAGCCGTGCCGTGTCGAGCTTCCCGTTGGCCGTCAGCGGCAGCGCGTCCAGGGCCGTGACCGTGGCGGGCAGCATGTAGTCGGGCAGGACGCCCGCCGCCCGGTCGCGGACCGAGGACGGGCTGCCGCCGCTGAGGACCACATAGGCGTCGATCCCGGCGGTGGCGGCATCGGCCGGGTCGTCGCGACGCACCACCACGGCCGCGGCCCGCACATCCGGGTTCTCCAGCAGGACCGAGCGGATCTCGTCGAGTTCGATGCGGAAACCGCGGATCTTGACCTGGCTGTCGATGCGGCCCAGATGTTCGAGCCGCCCGTCCGGCCGCAGCCGGCCGAGGTCGCCGCTGCGGTACATGGTCCCGCCGGTCACGGGGTCCGGCACGAAGCGCCGGGCGGTCAGCTCCTCCTGGCCCAGATAGCCGAGGGCGACACCGGCGCCGCCGACGCAGATCTCACCGGCCACACCCGGCGGCAGCAGGCGTCCCGCCTCGTCGGTCACGTACAGGTGCCAGCCGGGCAGTGCGCGTCCCACGGACCGGGTGCCGGCGAGGGCCAGCCGCCGGGTGAGGGTCTGCTGGGTGACATGGACCGTCGTCTCGGTGATGCCGAACATGTTCACCACGCGGCAGACCGACTCGGGGTGCCGGTCGAACCAGGGCAGCAGCATGCGCGCGTCGAGCGGCTCACCGCCGAACACCACCAGCCGGACCCCGACCCGGGTGTGGTCCACGTCCAGCAACTGGGCGAACGCCGACGGGGTCTGGCTCAGCACGGTGACCCGCTCGGACACCAGCAGGTCGCGGAAGGTGTCCGGTTCCCGGGAGACGAAGTACGGCACCACGACGAGCCGTCCCCCGGTCAGCAGGCAGCCCCAGATCTCCCACACCGAGAAGTCGAAGGCGCTGGAGTGGAACCAGGTCCACACGTCGTCGGACCCGAACCCGTACTCCTCGCGGGTCGCGTCGATCAGGGCGAGCACGTTCCGGTGCGGCACCTCGACGCCCTTGGGGCGGCCGGTGGAACCGGAGGTGTAGATGACATAGGCGGTGGCATCAGGGGCCACGGCGGGCAGGGGGGCCGTGTCCCCGGCCCCGGTCGCCGCGGCGCGCAGGTCGTCCGGTGTCACGGCCGTGCAGCCCGGCACGTCCGGGAACCCGGGCAGACGGCTGATCACCACGCCCAGGCCCGCGTCCCGCGCGGTGTGGGCGATGCGGTCCGCCGGGTAGGCGGGGTCGACGGGCACATAGGCGGCGCCGGTCTTCAGCACGGCGAGCACGGCGATCACCAGTTCGGCGGTGCGCTCCAGACAGACGCCCACCCGGTCCCCGGGGGTGACGCCCCGCGCGCGCAGACCGTGGGCCAGGACGGTGGACCGTTCGTCGAGTTCGCGATAGGTCAGGTCCGTGCCGGAGTCGGTCACCGCGACGCGGTCGGGCGTCGCCGCCGCGATCCGCGCGACCGCCTCGGGCACGGCGACCGGCGTGGTGACCGAAGGCGTGAACGGAGGGGTGAACGGAGCGGTGAACGGCGTGGAGGCCTGAGGGTGAGGCGGTCGGCCGAGCGCCGCGACCCGGTCGCGGTCGGCGTCGTCCAGCAGGTCGAGGTCGCCGGCAGCGGTCCCCGGCGCGTCCCGGAGACGCTGGTGCACGCGTACGAGGTGCCGGGTGAACTGCGTGGCCATGTCCATGGAGACATGCGTGCCGAGATGGTCGCAGCGGAGCCGCCAGCCGTCGGCGTCCCGGAAGACCGACAGGGTGAGCGGGAACGGCGGTGCCAGACAGGGCACGTACGCGCCGGGCACCTCCACCTCGTCGAAGAGCAGGCCGACGAGCGCGGGTCCGGGCGCGGGGGACGGCTTCGGCTCACCGAGCGTGGGCGCGTCCCGCACGGTGAAGGTGCCGTGGTCCGTGCCGACGACGGGCGTGCTCCCGGGGTCGTAGCGCCGCAGGGTGACGGCGAGCGCGGCGAGCCAGCTCGCCTCGTCGCCCCCGTCGTCCAGGGCGAAGTGGTGGGGGGTGGTGGGGCCGCCGTCCGCCAGTCCCCAGGCGGGCACGGGAACGGTCGCCCGCGTGGTCGCCGGTGTGGGTGTGGGTGTGGGTGGGGTGGCGGTGGCGGGGGACGCGGTGCGGGCGGTTCGCGGTTCGGCCGGGGCGCCGGCCGCCAGTCGGGCGAGGGCCGTGCGGTCCCAGGCGTCGCGCGGGGCCACGGCGATCAGATCGCAGGGGCCGTCGGCGTAGCGCAGCAGGACCCTGCGCGGCGCGTCGGCGGGACGGGCGAGTTCGGCCCGGCGGAGACGCTCGGCGAGCGGGTCGGCCGCCGGCACGGGCACGTCCTCGATCCACACCCCGGGCGGTGCCGCGAGGTCGGGGGAGCGGTCCGAGCGGACGCGCACCGCGTGGCAGCGGGCCGCGGAGGGGAGGGAGCCTGACACGGGTGGGTACTCCTTGTCGTTCGGGGAGGGCGGACGGCGTGCGGGCGGTCAGCGGGCGCTGAAGCCGCCGTCCACGGTCAGGACGGAGCCGGTGATCTGCCGGGACTCGTCCGAGGCGAGGAACAGCACCGCCGAGGCGACGTCCTCGGGCTCGATCAGCGCGTTCATCGGCTGGGCCTCGACGAAGGTCTTCTCGTGCTCGTCCACCGGCACGGCGAGCGCCCTCGCGATCTCGCCGAGCATGCGGCCCTCGGCCTTCGTGTCGTCGCGCACCGACCCCGGGCAGACCGCGTTCACCCGTACCTTCGACGGCGCGTAGTCGAGCGCCGCGGCCTTGGTGAGCCCGACGACGGCGTGCTTGGCGGCGACGTACCCGGCGAAGTGCCGGTAGCCGACGAGCCCGGCCGTGGAGGCGACGTTGACGATGCTGCCGGACCGGCGGGCGCTCATCGCCTTGCCGACCTCGCGGATCACCCGCCAGGCCCCGGAGAGGTCCACGTCGATCATCAGGGACCATTCCTCCTCGTCGATCTCGTGCACCGGCTTGCCCGAGGGCGCCGCGATGCCCGCGTTGTTGACGACGACGTCGATCCGCCCGAAGCGGTCCTCGGCCCGGGTCACCGCCTCCCGTACGGCCCGCAGGTCGCGGATGTCGGTCTCGGCGGTGAGGACGGCGGCGCCCGCCTCCCGGCACAGCGCGGCGGTGTGCTCCAACTGCCCCGGTGTGCCCAGGGGATAGGGCACACCGGGCAGATCGGCGCAGATGTCCAGCAGGGTGAGGTCGGCACCCTCGGCGGCACAGGCGAGGGCGGTCGCCCTGCCGAGTCCGCGGGCGGCGCCGGTGACGAGGACGGACCTGCCGTGCAGACGCATCGGGAACTCCTTGAAGAATCAGACTCGTTGGGGGCGAGGACGCGTGGTGCTACAGCACCGTCGAGACGATGAGCCGGACCAGTGCGGGAGCGGCGTCGGTGAGGTACATGTGGCCCCCGGGGACCTCGACGTGCTCGAAGTCGCGTCCGGCGACCTTGCTCCAGGACTCGGCGTCGTCGTAACCGACCAGGTCGTCGTCCTCGCCCCGGACGACCGTGAGGGGCGCCTGCAGCGGAAGGCCGGTGGAGGGCGTGTAGTTCTCGTGCATCTCGACGTCGGCGCGCAGCGCGGGCAGGATCATCTCGCGCATCTCCGGGTCGTCCAGCGCGGGATGGTGGTAGCCGGCGAAGTCGCCGACCCGGGCGAGGAACTCCTCGTCGGACAGGCCGGTGGCCCGCCGCTCGCGTCCCCGGGCCGGTTCCGGCGAGCCGCTGACGAAGACGTGGAGCAGCTCGACACCCGGCTCGTCGACGAGCCGGTGGGCCAGTTCGTAGGCGAGCACGGCACCGAGGCTGTGCCCGAAGACGGCTACCCGGTGCCCGCCGTCGTCGCCGAGTTCCTCCCGCAGCTGGGCCAGGAGCCCGTCGACGGCCCGGTGCGCGTCCCGGTGGGGCTCCTCGTCGATCAGCCGCTCACGGCCGGGCAGTTGCAGGGGCACGATCTCCAGCGCGTCCCCGGCGAGGGCCTTCCAGGGGCGGTAGAACGAGGCGCCCGCCCCGGCGTACGGCAGGCAGATCAGCTTGGTCGTGTCATGCGTGGTCATGGGTGCGGGTCTCTCCTTGTGAAACCTGTGAAACCTGTGAGGCCTGGAGGCCGTCTACGTCGTCTACGTCGTGTACTTCGGGTGCGTCGTGCGGGCGGGGCGGGCGGGGGCCGTCGGGGACGCGGGCGGCCGTGGACAGGCCGGCGAGTTCCGCCGCCTCGACGGCGACGCGCAGCGCGTCGGCGGCGCGGTCGGGGCCGGGGAGCCCGGGGCCCACCGGCATCAGGTTGAGGGTGGTGGCGCCGGCCTCGGCGAACGCCGTCATGCGCTCGGCGATGCGCTCCCGGGGCCCGAGCAGCGAGGTCGCGTCGAGGAATTCGAGCGGTACGGCGGCCATGGCGCCGGGGTAGTCGCCCGCCAGGAACCGCTCCTGGACGGCACGCGCCCCGTCGCCGAAGCCCATGCGCTCGGCCAGCTGGGTGTAATGGTTGTCCTCCCGGCCGCCCATGCCGCCGAGGTACAGCGCGGCGTACCCCCGTACCCGGCGGGCGCAGGTCCGCCAGTCCGGGCCGGTCACCAGGGGGACTCCGGGGGCGATGTCGAACCCGTCGAGGGTGCGACCCGACTTCGCGAGGCCCGCCGTCAGGGGCCGCAGCTGCTGGGCGGCGTGCTCGGGGGAGAAGAACACCGGGAGCCAGCCGTCGGCGATCTCCCCGGTCAGCTCCAGGTTCCTAGGGCCCAGAGCGGCGAGGTAGACCGGTATCCGTTCGCGCGGCGGCCGGATGGTCAGGGCGAGCGCCTTGCCGGGGCCGTCCGGCAGCGGCAGCGTGAAGTGGCGGCCCGCGTGGGCGAGGGGCTCCCGGCGCAGCGCCCGGCGCACGAGGCCGACGTACTCCCGCGTGCGTCCCAGCGGCGAGGCGAACCTGACGCCGTGCCAGCCCTCCGAGACCTGGGGGCCGGAGACCCCGAGCCCGAGTCTGAGCCGTCCGCCGGAGAGGGTGTCGAGGGTGGCGGCGGTCATCGCCGTCATCGCGGGCGAGCGGGCGGGGATCTGCAGGACCGCGCTGCCGACGTCGATGCGGGAGGTGCGGGCGGCGATCCAGGACATCACGGTGACGGCGTCGGAGCCGTAGGCCTCCGAGACCCACACCGCGGAGAGGCCGAGGTCCTCGGCCAGGGAGGCGAGGGAGAGGTTGGAGGCGTCGTTGCCGCCGACCCAGTAGCCGAGATTGAGGCCGAGGCGCAGGGCGGGTACGGGCATGGGGACTCCTGTGGGGGCGTGCGGGGCGCGCGGTGGCGGTGGTGGTCACCGGTGTCGGGCGTGGTCACCGGTGCCGGGCGCGGTCAGTGGCTCGTGCGGGTGCGGTAGCGCCAGGTCGACAGGGCGACGAAGAGGGCGATGATCAGCACCGAGCAGCCCGCGGTGTGGAGCACGGGGTGCTGGGCGGGCCAGTCGTGCTGGACGCGGAAGCCCGGCGGGGGCGTGTTGCCGAACAGCCGGCGCAGGGCGTTGGCGAGCGAGGTGATCGGGTTCCAGGCGGCCACGGTGGACAGCGGCCCGGGCAGCGTCGTGCCGGAGACGAACCCCGAGGAGATGAACGTCGCCGGGAACAGCCAGATCAGCCCCAGGCTGCCGGCCACCTGGGCGTTCGGCGCGACGAGGGCGACGAACACACCGACCCACGACATCGCGAAGGAGAACAGCAGCACCAGCAGGACCCCGGCGACGACCTCCACGGGCCCGGTGTGCGCGCGCCAGCCCATCAGCAGCCCGCAGCCGGCGGTGACCGCGACGCTCGCCAGGCAGGTGACGAGGTCGGAGACGGTCCGGCCCAGCAGCAGGGCCACCCGGGAGATGGGCAGGGCGCGGAAGCGGTCGACCATCCCCTGCTCCAGGTCCCTGGAGAGCCCGACGGTGGTGAAGGTCGTGGTGAAGGCCACCGTCTGCGCGATCAGACCGCCCATCATGTAGGAGCGGTACGCCGGTCCGCCGAGGCTGTTGCCGAAGACGTAGCCGATGAGCAGGGCGTACACGACGGGCTCGACGAGGCAGGAGATGAGCAGGCTCGGGGTGCGCCGCAGGTGCAGCAGATTGCGCAGCGCGAGGTCGGCGCTCTCCGCGACGACACGGAGCACGGGGTTCCTGCGGGCGGCGGTCGGGCCGGGGGTCGGGCCCGCGGCGGCCGGGGCCGGGGCCGGGGCTGGGCCCGGCCGGTGCGGGGGCATGGCGGTGCGGTGCACGCGGGCGGGGGCGCTCATCGAAGGGCCTTCCGTCGGGCGTGGCCGGGGGCGCTCATCAGGCGGCCCTCCGTCGCGCGTGGCCGGTCAGGCCGAGGAACACGTCGTCGAGGGTGCAGCGGCTGAGGCCGATCTCCAGCACCTCGACGTCCTCGCTCTCCAGCGCGGCGAGGGCGCGGCCGAGTGCGGCCCGGCCGTCGCCGGCGCCCGCCTCCACCCGCCGGGCGCGGCGGTCCACCGTCGGGGTCGTGCCGGTCGCCAGGGCGGCGGCGCGGGCGGCGGCGTCCAGCTGGTGGTCCTCGGCGACGCACACGACGAGCCGGTTGCCGGCGGCCGCCTTCAGCTGGTCGCTGGTGCCCTCGGCGACCACCTGCCCCCGGTCGATCACGGTGATCCGGTCGGCGAGCCGGTCCGCCTCCTCCAGGTACTGGGTCGTCAGCAGGATCGTGGTGCCGCCCGCCGCGAGTTCGCCGACCGCCTCCCAGGTGTCCAGCCGGCTCTCGGGGTCCAGACCGGTGGTGGGCTCGTCCAGGACGACCAGGGGCGGGGAGCCGACGAGGGCGGCGGCCAGATCGAGGCGCCGGCGCATGCCGCCCGAGTAGGTGCCCGCCGGGCGCCCCGCCACGCAGGTGAGCCGGAAGCGGGACAGCAGATCGTCGGCCACGCGACGGGCCGTACGGCGTCCCACACCGCTCAGTTTCGCGATCAGATAAAGATTCTCGAATCCGGTCAAGAGCCCGTCGACCGTCGAATACTGACCGGCCATGCCGATGGTGGAGCGCACTTTCTCCGGTTGTTCGGACACACTCCAGCCATTGACGACAACCCGTCCGGAATCGGGCCCGAGAAGTGTCGTGAGAATCTTGACCAGGGTGGTCTTACCGGCCCCGTTGGGACCCAGCAGCCCCCTGACCTCGCCGCTTCTCACCTCCAGTTGGACACCTCGTAACGCATGGTTCGCCCGGTATTTCTTGTGGAGGTCATCGACGATGACGGCCGACGCGGTTGACGTATGCACGGAACGTTTCTACGCCTGCGTCCGGGCTCGGTCGATCATGGAAGGGTCAAGGTTTCTTGCCGGTTCGATGGACTTGCTTTAGTGCTGCTTGAACCTTTGGGGGGTTGTTCGAGAACCAAGATCACGTACGGTTCCTGTCGTGCGAGAATTACTCACGATGCTGAGGGAACGGGCCGCGCGTAATCCGCAGCAGCCTGCCGTGACATTGGTTTCCGGATTCACCGACATCAGCGGCACAGTGCGCAACCGCGCGGAACTCGATCTGCATTCCCGGCGGACAGGGTCCTGGCTCCGGGAAAGATTCTCCCCGGGTGATCGGGCACTTCTCCTCTACTCACCGGGCATCGAGTTCACCACGGCTTTCTCCGCCTGTGTGTACGCCGGAATGATCGCCGTGCCGGCCCCGCTGCCGGGCCGCTACCGGCATGAACGCCGCCGGCTCGCCGCCATCGCCCGGGACGCGGGCGTGCGTGTCGTCCTCACCCAGAGCGGTGATCTGGCGGATGTCGAGAAGTGGGTCGCCGAGGAGGGCATCGTCGGCGCCGTCTGCCACACCACCGACACCGGCGAGGGCGACCCGGAGGCCTGGACCGCCCCCGAGGTGTCGCCCGACACCCTGGCCCTGCTGCAGTACACCTCGGGATCGACCGGCGACCCCAAGGGGGTCATGGTCACCCACGGCAACCTCGTCGCCAACGTCGAGCGGATGGTGGCGACCTTCCGCAACGACAGCGAGACTGTCTACGGCGGCTGGATACCCCTCTACCACGACATGGGCCTCATCGGCCTGATGCTGCCCGGCCTCCTGTCCGGCAGCGGCTATGTGCAGATGGACCCCATGTCCTTCCTGCGTCGGCCGTACCACTGGCTGCGGATGCTGGACGCCTGCGACGTGGGATTCACCGCCGCGCCCGACTTCGGCTACGAACTGTGCGTCCGCCGCGTCACCGACGAGCAGCTCGCCACGCTCGACCTCTCCCGCGTCAAGCTCGCCGACGGCTCCGAACCGGTCCGCGCCGACGTCGTCACCGCCTTCACCGAGCGGTTCGCCGCCGCCGGCCTGCGGCCCGAGGCGCTCATCCCCGTCTACGGCCTGGCCGAGGCGACGCTGCTGGCGTCCGGCACCACCGGACGGCCGCCGCTGCGGACCGCCGTCGACGCGGCGGCACTCGAGAACCGGGAACTCCGCCCGGCCACCGGCACGGAACCCTCCCGGGTGCTCGTCGGCTGCGGCGCGCCGTCCGGGTCCGACGTGCTGATCGTCGACCCCGACACCGGCCGGGCCCTGCCCGAGGGTCACGTCGGCGAGATCTGGCTCAGCGGCCCCTGCGTCACCGCGGGCTACTGGGAGAACGAGCACGTCACCGAGGCCACGTTCCGGGCCCGCACCGACGACGACCGCGGACCGTTCCTGCGCACCGGCGACCTCGGGGGCCTGCTCGACGACGACCTCTACATCACCGGCCGCAGCAAGGACGTCCTCGTCCTGCACGGACGCAATCTCCACCCCTCCGACATCGAGTACGAACTCCGCTCCCAGCACGAGGAGTTGGAGGGGCTGCACGGCTCCGTCTTCATGGTCGGCGACGGCGACGGCGCGGACATCGCCCCCGCGGTCGTCGCCGTCCACGAGATCCGCGCCCATTGGGGAGCGGAGCGGCTCGGCCGGATCGCCGTCGACATGAAGCAGACCGTGGCCCGGGAGTTCGGCGTGCCCGTCGCGGCGGTCGCCCTGGTGCGGCCCGGCGGCGTCCGGCGCACCACGAGCGGCAAGGTGCAGCGCGCCGCGATGCGCGCCCTGTACCTCGCCGGAGAACTGGACACCCTCCACCTCGGCGAGGACCCGCTGCTCACGGCCGCCCTGGCCGAACACCGGCGGGTGAGCGGGCGATGACCACCACGGCCGACCTGGAGTCCCTGCTCGCCGCCCACGAGGACGGCGTCTTCTCGCCCGGGACGCTCGCCGGACTCGACGAACGGGAGGAGTTCCCCGACGAGGCGGTCCGCGTCCTCGACGACGCCGGGCTGCCCGCCCACTACGTGCTGCCCGAGGACGGTGACTTCGCCGAGACGGTACGGCTGCTGCGCGCGGTCGCCCGCCGCGATCTGACCGTCGCCATCGCGCACGGCAAGACGTTCCTCGGCGCGGCACCGGTGTGGGTGGCCGGCACTCCGGCACAGGCCACCCGCCTCGCCGCGCACGTCCGCGCCGGCGAACCGGTCTGCTGGGGCCTGACCGAACGCGACCACGGCGCCGACCTGCTCGCGGGCGAACTGACGGCGACACCGGACGAGACCGGGGCCGGAGCCGGTGGCGTCGAGACCGGCCCCGGCGGCGTCGGGCCCACGACCGGTGCACCCGGTGCCGGTGCACCCGGTGCACCCGGTGCGGCCGGTGGCTGGCGGCTCACCGGGGAGAAGTGGCTCATCAACAACGCCACCCGCGCCGCCCTCGCCTGTGTCCTCGCCCGCACCGACCCGGCGGGCGGCGCGCGCGGCTTCAGCCTCTTCCTGGTGGACCGGCGGGGGCTGCCCGAGGGGACCTGGCGCAGCCTGCCGAAGGTCCGCACGCACGGCATCCGCGGCGCCGACATCAGCGGCTTCGCCCTGGACCGCGCCCGCGTCCCCGCCGACGCACTCGTCGGGGAGGAGGGCGACGGCATCCCCGTGGTCCTCAAGACGCTCCAGCTCACCCGCGTCGCCTGCGCCGCGCTCTCCCTCGGCGCCGCCGATCACGCCCTCGGCCTGGCCCGGGACTTCGCGGCCGGCCGCGAACTGTACGGCCGCCGCCTCGCCGACGTCCCGCACGTCCGCCGCATCCTCGGCCGCGCGGCCGCCGCCGCGCTCACCGCCGAGGCGGTCAGCCTGCTCTCCGCCCGCTCGGTGCACACCCTGCCCGGGGAACTGAGCGCGATCTCCGCGATCACCAAGGCCTACGTCCCGACACTCACCCAGGAGACCCTCGGCTCGCTCGGTGAACTGCTCGGCGTACGCGGCTTCCTCACCTCGCCCCCGGGCGGCGGCTTCGCCAAGCTGGAGCGCGACCACCGCATCTGCGCCGTCTTCGACGGCAGCACGGCCGTCAACCGCGCCGCCCTCCTCAACCAACTGCCGCGCCTGACACGCCAGTTGAGCCGTCGCAGGGCCGACGGCGAGGGGCTGCGCTCCGCCGCCGACCTCACGGCCCCGCTGCCCCCGTTCGACCCGGCCAGGCTGACCCTGCTGTCCGTGACCGGTTGCAGCGCCGTACAGGCCCTGCCCGACCTGGCGGCCCGCGCACGGACGCGGACGACCGCCCGGACCGCCCCGCTCCTCGACCGCCTGCTGGTCGAACTGGCCCGCCTGGAAGCGGAGTCGGCGGACTTCCTGCCGGTCGCGGGCGGCCTCCCCAGCACGGCGTTCCCCCTCGCCGAGGCATACGAACGCGCCTACGCCGCGGCCGCCTGCCTGCTGCTGTGGCTGGAGAACCCGCCCCTGCGCACCGGCCGGCTCGGCGCGGACGACCTGTGGCTGCGGGCCTGCCTCACCACCCTGCTGGGCGAAAACGGCGGCGAGGAAGGCCGCGAAAACGGCGGCGAGGAAGGCGGCGAGGAAGGCCGCAAGGAACGCGGCCAGGAAGGCGGCGACGTCTTCGACGCCCTCGCCGAGGTCGTCCTCCAGGGCCCCGCACCGGAGTTCACCCTGTCGGGAGGTGCCGCATGACCACCGCAACGGGCCTCGCCCCCAAGCGCGCCGACGAACTGGAGCACCTGCTCGGCCGTCTCGCCGACCCGGGCAACCCGACCGGCGCGAGCGCGATCCTCGCCGCCGACGAACGCGCCGAGACGCTCACCGCCGGGGAGTCGCTGCTGCACTCCTACGGGCTGAACGCCGAGTTCGTCCCGCCCGAGCTGGGCGGCCGCCTGGACCGGGCCGACCACCTCGCCGAGGTGATGCGCTCGCTCTACCGCCGCGACCCCGCGCTCGGCCTCGGCTACGGCGCCAGCTCGCTCATCGCCGGCGTCACCCTGTGGACCGCCGGCGACGAACGCCGGCGCGGGCACGCCGCCCGGCTGCTCCTGGACGGCCGGCGCATCGCCATCGCCTTCCACGAACTGGCGCACGGCAACGACATGGCGGGCACGGAGTTCACCGCGACCAGCGGGGCCGACGGCTCGCTCCGGCTCAGCGGCCGCAAGGAGGTCGTCACCAACATCCGGCGCGCCGACGCCCTGGTCGTCCTCGCCCGCACCGACCCCCGGCCCGGGCCGCGCAGCCACAGTCTGGTCCTCGTCGACCGGGCGGACGCCGACCCGGCACACCTGACCGACCTGCCGCGCTTCGGCACCGTCGGCATGCGCGGGGTCCAGCTCGGCGGCCTGGTCTTCGACGAACTGCCCGTGCCCGCCTCCGCGATCCTCGGCCCGGTCGGCTCCGGTCTCGAAACCGCGCTGAAGGCCCTGCAGATCACCCGCACGGTCCTGCCCACGATGGCCACCGGCATCCTCGACACCGGACTGCGCATCGCCGTCGATCACCTGACGGGGCGCCGGTTGTACGGCGGAGCCGCCACCGACATCCCGCACGTCCGCTCGGAGCTGGCCGCCGTCTTCGCCGACCTGCTGCGCGCCGAGGCGTTCGGCGCGGTCGGCGCCCGCGCGCTGCACCTGGTGCCCGGCGCGGCGAGCGTGTACGCCTCGGCGGTCAAGTTCGAGGTGTCCCGGCTGCTCCTCGGGGCCATGGACCGGCTCGCGGCCCTCCTCGGCGCCCACTTCTACCTGCGCGAGGGGCCGACCGCGCTCTTCCAGAAGCTGTTGCGCGACCTCGCCCCCGTCGGTTTCGGGCACATCGCGCGCGCCGCCTGCCAGATGAGCCTGCTGCCCCAGCTCCCGCTGCTGGCCCGCCGCACCTGGGCGGGCCCCGGCACCGAGCCGCCCGGCGACCTGTGCGCGCTCGCGGAGGCGCTGCCGCCCCTGCGCCACGACCGGCTGGCCCTGCACGCCGGGGGCCGCGACCCCGTGACCGGGTCGCTGCACGCCCTGGCCGACGCGCCCTGGGCGGCCGAGCACGCGGACCTGCGTACGGCCGTCGCCGCCGACCGCGCCGACCTGGCGGAACTGGCCGCCGTGTGCGGGTCGTTGTCGCCGGTGGACCTCGGCGTCGACGCCCGCCCCGAGCACTACGACCTGGTCACCCGGTATGTGCGCCTGCTGTCCCGGACCGCCTGCGTCCAGGTCTGGCGGCACGCCCCGCCGGGCGGTTTCCTGGCCGACCCCGCCTGGCTGCGCGCGGCCCTGCACCGCTCGGCGCCCGGCCCGTACGGACCCGGCCCCCTGCCCGCCCCGGTCGAGGCCACGCTCTTCGCCGAGCTCCTGGACCGCCGGGACACCGGCCGCTCCTTCGGCCTGACGGGCAGACCACTCGCCGTCTGACGCCCGTCGGCTGCCGTCGGCCGCCCGCCGGGCTCCCTCTGACGCGAGTCCGACGCGAGTCCGACGCGAGTCCGACGGAGGGGCCGTACGCCGCCGGTGTCCGGGCCCGCCGAGGCCGTATGCCGTCCGCCGGTCGTCCGCCCGTGACGGGAGGCGTCGCGGCGCTCCCGTGACGCGGTCCGTCGTCGCGCCCGGCTGCTCGCCGCCGTGCGCTCCCGCCTTCGTCCCTCCTCACCCACCGCTCAGAAAGAGACCCCCCTCATGACCGCTGGCAACCGAGACGTGCACACCTGGCTGACCGCGCGTGTGGCGACCTATCTGCGCCGTTCGCCGGAGGACATCGACACGTCCGTACCGCTGGCCGACTACGGCCTGGACTCCCTCACGGCGCTGGCCATCACCGCCGACATCGAGGACGAGTTCGAGGTCACCGTCGACGACGCACTGACCTGGGACCACCCCACGGTCGACGCGCTGAGCGCGGCCCTGTCCGAACTGGTGGGCGGGCAGCAGGCAGCGGCGGCGGGCACGAGCGAGAAGCAGGCCTGACGATGACCGCTGCCCTGCCCCTGACCGCTGCCCTGCCCCTGACATCGGCCCAGCACGGCGTGTGGGTCGCCCAACGCCTCGCCCCTGACAGCCCCCTGTACACCTGCGGCATCTACTACGACGTCCCCGGACCGGTGGACCGCGCCCTGCTGGCCCGCGCCGTACGGCGGACCGTGGCCGAGACCGAGGCGCTGCGGGTCCGCTTCCACGAGGACGGGGAGACGGTCGGGCAGACCGTCGACCCGTCCGTCCAGGGCGAGTTGGAGTATGTCGACCTCGGCGACGCGGCCGACCCGGCCGCCGCCGCCCGCGCCCGGATCGACGCCGACCAGGCCCGGCCGGTGCCCCTCACCGGCGACCGGCTGTTCCGGCACACCCTGCTGCGGCTCGGCCCCGACCGGCACTGGCTGCACTTCCGCTACCACCACATCCTCCTCGACGGCTACGGCCAGGTCCTGCACTGCCGCCGCCTGCTGGAGGTCTACACGGCCCTGGCGGCGGGCGAACAGCCGCCCCCGAGCGGCTTCGGCACCCTGCGCGAGGTCCTGGCCGAGGAGGAGGCCTACCTCGGCTCCGCCCGCAGGGAGCGCGACGGTGCCTACTGGCGACGGGAGTTCGCCGACCTGCCGGACTCCACCGAACTCGGCTCCGCGACAGCCGGCCCGGCGGTCACCGACCCCGGCTCCGACGAGACCGTCCCCGCACTCGCCTCCGGCGCCACCGGACTCGCGCCCAGCCTCCCCTCCGCGACCGGCCGGCTGCCCGAGGCCACCGCCGCGCGGGTGCGCGCTCTCGCCGGATCCCGCTGGTCCCTGCCGGTGATCGCCGCCATGGCCGCCCACACCCACCGGGTCACCGGCGCCCACGACGTGGTCGTCCGGGTGTTCATGGCCGCCCGCCTCAGCCCGCGGGCGCTGGCCACGCCCGCCATGCTCGTCAACGACGTCCCGCTGCGGATCCGCGTCGACGGCTCCACCACGTTCACCGAACTCCTCGACCGTGTCGCCGCCCGCCTCGCCGAGGCCGGCCGATACCAGCGCTACCCGCACGACGCACTCCGCCGCGACCTCGCCGCCACGGCCCACCCCGGCACCCTGAGCGGCCCGTCGGTGAACGTCCTCTCCTTCGCCTCCGCCCGCCTGCCCTTCGGGCCCGCCGAGGCGACCGCGCACCAGCTCGCCTCCGGCCCGGTGCGCGACCTCGCCCTGCACGCGTTCGGCGACCCCGGGGCCGGCGACGGCATCGAGCTGACCGTCAACGCCCACCCCGGCCGCCACACCCCCGGGACGGCCGCCGCCCACCGCGACCGCTACACCCGGCTGCTCACCGCCGCCACGGACCGTCCCGACCTGCCGATCGGCGCCCTCGACCTGCTTGACGACGCGGAGCGGGAGCGCTTCCACGCCCGCAACGCCACCGGCCGCGCCACGGACCCGCGCTCCCTGGTGGAACTCTTCGAGGCCCAGGACCCGGCCGCCGAGGCCGTCGTCTTCGAGGGCGAGCGGCTGACGTACGGCGATCTCAACGCGCGCGTGAACCGCCTCGCGCACGCCCTGCGCGCCAAGGGCGTGGGACCGGAGTCACGGGTCGCGGTGAAGCTGCCGCGCTCGCTCGACCTGATCGTCGCGCTGTGGGCGGTGCTGAAGACCGGCGCCGCGTACGTGCCCGTCGACACCGGCTACCCGGCCGACCGGATCGACTATCTGATCGCCGACTCCCGAGCCGCACTCGTGCTCGACGAGGACGCCGTGCGCTCCCTCGGCGAGGGCGAGCCCGACACGAACCCCGGCGTCGTCCCGCGGGGGGACTGCGCCGCGTACGTCATCCACACCTCGGGCACCACCGGCCGCCCCAAGGGCACCGTCGTCACCCACGCCGGTATCGCCAACATGCTCGCCTGGATGCAGGACGAGTACCGGCTCACCCCGGCGGACCGGGTCGTGCACAAGACGCCCGTCGGGTTCGACGTGTCGGTGTGGGAGGTGTTCTGGACCCTCACCCGGGGCGCGACCCTCGTCGTCGCCCGCCCCGACGGCCACCGCGACCCGGCCTATCTGGCCCGGCTGGTCCGCGACGAACGCGTCACCGTCATCCACTTCGTCCCGGCCATGCTCGGCCCCTTCCTCGACGAGTACGACGAGTACGACGAGTACGACGAGTACCGCGAGAACGAGGCAGGGCCGACCCCCTCCCTGCGCATGGTCAGCTGCGGCGGCGAGGCGCTGCCCGCCCACCTCGCCGACCGCTTCCACCGCGAGTGCGGCGCCCGGCTGCACAACTCCTACGGCCCCACCGAGTTCTCGGTGACCGCCACCTCCCACGCCTGCGCCCCCGGCGAACCCGTCACCATCGGCACACCCACCCACAACTCCCGCGCCTACGTGCTCGATCCGGCCCTGCGGCCGGTGCCGGACGGTGTCACGGGCGAGCTGTACCTCGCGGGCGTCCAGCTCGCGCGCGGCTACCTCGACCGTCCGGGCGCCACCGCCGAGCGGTTCGTCGCCGACCCCTACGGCCCGGACGCCGGCGGCCGTATGTACCGCACCGGTGACCTCGTGCGCCGCCGCGCCGACGGCAGCCTGGAGTTCGCCGGACGCGCCGACGACCAGGTCAAGATCAACGGACAGCGGGTGGAGCCCGCCGAGATCGAGGCCGTCCTCGCGTCGGTCCCCGGCGTCTCCCAGGCCGTGGTCCTCGTCCACGACTCCGCCGCGGGCGCACGCCAACTCGTCGGCTACGTCACCGGGGCACCCGAGACCGACCCCCGGGCCCATCTCGCGCGGCGGCTGCCCGCCCACATGGTGCCGGTCACCGTGTTCGTGCTGCCGTCGATCCCGGTGACCCCGCACGGCAAGGTCGACCGCCGCGCCCTGCCCGCCCCGGCCCGGCCGGTGAGCGGACGGGCCCCCGGGACCGCCGCCGAGCACACCCTGCACAGCGTCGCCGCCGCACTGCTCCACCGCCCCGAACTGGGCGTGGACGACGACCTGTTCGCCCTCGGCGCGGACAGCATCCACGCCATCCAGCTCGTCAGCCGCGCCCGCCGCCAGGGCCTGCGCCTCACACCCCAGGACGTCTTCGACCACCCGACCGTCGCCCGGCTCGCCACCGTCGCCACCGCCGCCGCGACGGCAACGACGGCACCGCAGGACCCTTCGGCCCTGTCGGCCGAGGACGACCCGGTCGGCGAACTCCCCGAGACCCCGATGGCCCGCCGACTCGCCGAACGAGGCGGCTCCACGGCCGGCTTCGCCCAGTCCCTCCTGCTCGCCACCGGCCCGGACCTGTCGTACGACCGGCTGACCGCCGCCCTGCAGCGAGTGCTCGACCGGCACGACGCCCTGCGGATGCGCGGTCGGCACATCCGGCCCGTGGGCGCCGTACGGGCCGAGGACTGCCTGAGCCGCGCCAACGACGAGGACGTGGCCGGGCAGAAGGAGGCCGCGCGGCGCGCGCTGTCACCGGACGACGGGATGTTGGTCCGGGCGGTGTGGTTCGCCTCCGGCCGACTGCTGCTCGTCCTCCACCACCTGGTCGTCGACGGCGTCTCCTGGCGCATCCTGCTGACCGACCTCGCCGAGGCGCTCGCGGGCGGCGAGCTGTCCCCGCCCGCGACCTCCCTGCGCCGCTGGGCCGGACACCTCCGTGCTCCCGTCGACGAACTCCCGCTGTGGACCGACCTGTTGTCCACCCCGGAACCCCCGCTCGGCACCCGCCCCCTCGACCCCGCCCGGGACGTCCACGGCACCGCCCGCTCGGTCACCGTGACCGTCCCGGCCGACCTCACCGCCACCCTGCTGGGCACCCTGCCCGCCGCCTACCGGGCCACCCCGGACGACATCCTGCTCGCCGCGCTCTCGGCGGCCGTGCAACGCCACCGGGGCGAGGGCCCGGTCCTGGTCGACCTGGAGGGCCACGGCCGCGACCACCTCCCGGACGGCATGGACCTGTCCACCACCGTCGGCTGGTTCACCCGCATCCACCCCGTGCGCCTGGGTCCCGGCACCGACACCGGCGCCCACCTGATCAAGCGCACCAAGGAGGAGCTGCGCGCCGTCCCGCACGGCGGTCGCGGCCACGACCTGCTGCGCGACCGGCTCACCGGGCTGCCGACGCCGCAGATCTCCTTCAACTACCTGGGCCGTCTGGACGCCAGCGACCTCGGCGGCTGGCGTCTCGCCGACGGCGCGGCCGCCGTGGAACTGCTGGCCGACGACGACCTCGCGCTCACCCACACCCTCCAGATCGACGCGTACGTCCGCGACGGCGAGCTGACCGCCGAGTGGACCCACCCCTCGGGCGTCCTCGCCGAGACCGACGTACGCGCCCTCGCCGAGGCGTGGACGCGGGCCCTCACCGAACTCGCCCCGCACACCCGCGGCGGTCTGACCGTCTCCGACGTGCCCCTCGTCCGGATCACCCAGGAGGAGCTGGACCGGTTCCGCGGCGCCGCCGACGTCCTGCCGCTCTCCCCGCTCCAGGAGGGCCTGCTCTTCCTCGCCCTGTACGAGCCCGACGACCCCTACGTCGGCCAGCTCGTCCTGGAGACCGACACCGCCTTCGACCCCGAGCGGATGCGGGCCGCCGCCACCGCCCTGCTGCACCGCCACCCGAATCTGCGGTCCGCCTTCCGCAGCCGCTCGACGGGCGCCCCCGTGCAGGTCGTCCCCGCCGATGTGAAGGTCCCCTGGGAGCAGCGCGACGAGGACGACCTGGAAACCTTCCTCGCCCGTGACCGGGCCCGCGGCTTCAGCGTCGTCCGGCCGCCGCTGCTCAGGTTCACCGCGCTCGGCGACCGCCGCCTGGTCCTGACCCACCACCATCTGCTGCTGGACGGCTGGTCGCTGCCCCTGCTCGTCCGCGAACTGTTCACCCTGTACGGCGGCACCGAACTGCCCCCGGCCGCCCCGTACCGCGACCACCTGGCCTGGCTCGACCGGCAGGACCACGAGGCCTCGGCCGAGGTGTGGCGGGACCGGCTCGCCGGACTGACGGCCCCCACCCTGCTCGCCCGGGCCGACCGCGCCTCCGACGGACACGAGGTCCACGAGCTGACCCTGTCCGAGGCGCTCACCGGCGCCCTGGCGGTGACGGCCCGTGCGCACCGGCTCACCCTCAACACCGTCGTACAGGGCCTGTGGGGGCTGCTGCTGAGCGACTTCACCGGCCGGGACGACGTGGTGTTCGGCGCGACCGTCTCCGGGCGCCCGCCCGAGCTGCCCGGCGCGGAGTCGATGCTCGGGCTGTTCGTCAACACCCTGCCGGTCCGGGTGCGGATCGACCGGGACGAGACGCTCACCGCGCTGCTGGCCCGGCTCCAGCAGGAACAGCGCTCCCTCCACGCCCACCAGCACGTCTCGCTGGCGGAGCTGACCCGCGCCGCCGGCCTCGACGCGCTGTTCGACACCGTCGTCGCCTTCGAGAACTACCCGATGGACGACGGCATCGAGGCCGGCGGCCTGCGCCTAGCCCACGCCGACCTCGTCGAGCGCACCCACTACCCGGTCACCCTGTCCGTCTTCCCCGGCGACCGGCTGCGGCTGCGCTTCTCCTACCTCGTCGGGGCCTTCGATACGACGGCCGTCACCCGCCTCGCCGACCTCCTCGCCGGCCTGCTCGACGGCGCTGTGGCCGGACTCGACGCCCCGGTCGGCGTGTCCACCGCAGTCAGCGACGAGGACCGGCTGCTCGTCATGGGCACCGCGCACGCTGAGACCGGCCCCGCGCCCGTGTCCCCGGCCGGCGGCGGCGAACCCCGCACGCCCGAGGAGACGTCGCTGTGCGCCATCGTCGCCGAGGTGCTCGGCGTCGAACGGGTCGGCGTCGACGACGAGTTCTTCGCGCTCGGCGGCACCTCGATCCTGATGATCCGTCTGGTCCACCGGGTCCGCGACGAGTTCGGTGTCGACCTGTCGCTGCGCGACCTCTTCGCCGCCCCCACCGTCGCCGGTGTCGCCGACCGGCTGACCCGGCTGGCCCCACAGGCCAAGCGCATCACCGCCGAGGAACGGCCCGGCCGGATCCCGCTCTCCTTCGCCCAGGAACGCATGTGGTTCCTGCAACGCCTCCAGGGCGCCTCCGGCACGTACAACATCCCCCTCGCGATCCGGCTCACCGGCGCCCTCGACACCGACGCCCTCGCCGGCGCGCTGGCCGGCCTCGTCGCCCGCCACGAGGCGCTGCGCACGGTCTACCCGGAGGACGCCGACGGCCCGCACCAGGTCGTCCTGCCGCCCGAGACGCCGTACACCACGGAGTACGTCCGGGACGCCGACCCCGACCTCGCCGCCGACGCGGCCCGCCCCTTCGACCTGACGCGCGACGTGCCCCTGCGCACCACGCTGTACGAGACCGGACCCGACACCCACGTCCTGCTGTTCGTCGTGCACCACATCGCGGCGGACGGCGCCTCGCTGCGCCCGCTCGCCGAGGACATCACCACCGGCTACCGCGCCCGGACCGGCGCCGACACGCCGGGCTTCCCCGAACTGACCGTCCAGTACCCGGACTTCGCGATCTGGCAGCGTGAGACGCTCGCCGCGGACCTGCCCCGCCAGATCGAGTACTGGAAGCAGCACCTGGACGGACTGCCGCCCGAGGTCACCTTCCCCGGCGACCGCCCCCGCCCGGCGGTGGCCAGCCACCGCGGCGACCACGTCGAGTTCCCCGTGGCCCCGGAGCTGTACCGGCGGATGCTGGACCTGGCGGGCCGCACCCGCACGACCCCCTTCATGGTCCTCCAGGCGGCCGTGGCGCTGCTGCTGACCCGGCTCGGCGCCGGCGAGGACATCCCGCTCGGCGGTGTGATCGCCGACCGGCCCGACTCCGTCCTCGACGACGTGGTCGGCGTCTTCATCAACACCCTCGTGTACCGCATGGACACCTCCGGCGACCCCGCCTTCGAGGAACTGCTGGTCCGCGTCCGCGAGACGGGTCTGGCCGCCTACGCCCACCAGGGCGTCCCCTTCGAACGCCTGGTGGAGGAGGTGAACCCGGAGCGCTCCCGCTCCCGGCACGCCTTCTTCCAGGTGATGCTCGCCTGGCTTGACCTCACCGAGGCCCGCTTCGACCTGCCCGGCGTCACCGCCGACCCCGGCCCGGTCACCAGCGGCACCGCCAAGTTCGACGTCCACTTCGACTGCCACGTCCACGAGGACGGCGGCCTGCTGTGCCGCCTGGAGTACGCCACCGACCTGTACGACCGCCGCACCGCCGAGAGCTTCGCCGCCCGGTTCGTCCGCGTCCTGGAGTGCGTCACCGCCGACCCGGGCCTGCGCCTGTCCGAGGTGGACGTCCTCGGCGCCGAGGACCGCGCCCTGGTGCTGCACGGCTGGAACGACACCAGCGTCCGCTTCGACGGCGAGGGCTCGGCGGTCGACCTGCTGGAGGCGCACGCGCGGCGCACCCCGGACGCCGAGGCGGTCCGCTTCGAGGGCGAGAGCGTCACCTACGGCGAGTTCGACGCCCGGGTGAACCGGCTCGCCCAGGCCCTGCGCGCGCGGGGCGTCGGGCCCGAGTCACGGGTCGCCGTGATGCTGCCGCGCTCGGTCGACCTGATCGTGGCCCTGTGGGCGGTGCTCAAGGCGGGCGCCGCGTACGTCCCGATCGACACCGGCTACCCGGCCGACCGGATCGCGTACATCCTCGCCGACTCCGGCGCGCGGCTGCTGATCTCCGACCGGGACGCCGACGGCTTCGAGCGGATCGCACCCGACGCCGAGGGGCCCGAGGAGCGGCCGGGGGTGACGGCCCGGGGCGAGAACGCCGCGTATGTCATCTACACCTCCGGCTCCACCGGCCGCCCCAAGGGCACCGTCAACACGTACGCGGGCATGGCGAACCGGCTGTGGTGGATGCAGCGCGACCACCGGCTCGCCCCGGGCGAGCGGGTGCTGCAGTCCACCCCGGTCAGCTTCGACGTGTCGGTGTGGGAGGTCTTCTGGACCCTCATGTACGGCGGCACCCTCGTCGTGGCCCGGCCCGACGGCCATCGCGACCCGCTCTACCTGGAGCGGCTGATGCGCGCGGAGTCCGTCGCGGTCGTGCACCTCAGCGCCTCCATGCTCGGCGCCTACCTGGCCGAGACCCGGCTGCCGGACTCCGTCCGCCTGGTCGTCTCCGGCGACGAGGCCCTGCCCGCCGAACTCGTCCGCCGCTTCCACGAGCACACGGCGAACGAGGACGCGGTGCTCCTCAACGCCTACGGGCCGACCGAGGCCGCCGTCGACGTCACCGCCTGGGCCGCCCCGGCGGACGTCAGCAGCGTCCTGATCGGCGGACCCGTCGCCAACACCCGCGCGTACGTCCTCGACGCGACGCTGGCACCGGTCGCCCCCGGCGCGCCGGGGGAGCTGTACGTGGGGGGCGTCCAACTGGCCCGCGGCTACCTCGACCGGCCCGCGCTGACCGCCGAGCGGTTCGTGGCGAGCCCGTACGGGCCGCCCGGGGCGCTGATGTACCGCACGGGTGACGTGGCGCGCTGGACGGCCGACGGCGAGCTGGAGTACCTCGGGCGCGCCGACAACCAGGTCAAGCTGCGCGGCTTCCGCGTCGAACTCGGCGAGATCGAGGACGCCTTGGCCGACCACCCGGCCGTCGCCCGGGCGGCGGCGGCCGTGCACGGCCAGTGGCTCGTCGGCTATGTCGTCCCCGCCGGCCTCCTGCCCGTCGACGCCGACGACCTGCGCGACCGGCTCGCCGCCCGACTGCCCGAGTACATGGTCCCGGCCCAGATCGTCACCCTGGACGCGCTGCCGCTCACCCCGAACGGCAAGCTCGACCGCAGGGCGCTGCCGGTCCCCGACCTCGCGCACACCACCGGGCGCGGCCCGCGCACCCCGCAGGAGGAGATCCTGTGCGGCCTGTTCGCCGAGGTCCTCGGTGTGCCCGAGGTCTCGGTCGACGACGACTTCTTCGCGCTCGGCGGCCACTCCCTGCTGGTGACCCGGCTGGCGAGCCGCATCCGCGCCGCCCTCGACACCGACCTCGAACTGTCGGTGCTGTTCGAGGCCACGACCGTGGCCCGGCTCGCGCCCCGGCTCGACCCCGGCGGACCGCGCCGCTCCGCGATCGCACCGCGGCCGCGCGAGGGGCGCCTGCCGCTGTCGTACGCCCAGGAACGGCTGTGGTTCCTGCACCGCTTCGAGGGCCCGTCCCCGACGTACAACCTGCCCGTCGCGCTGCGGCTGTCCGGCGACCTCGACGTGGCCGCGCTCGCCGCGGCCCTGGACGACCTGGCGCTGCGGCACGAGAGCCTGCGCACCGTCTTCGCCGAGGACGAGCACGGCCCCCACCAGGTGGTCCTGCCGTCCGTGCCGCCGCTGGCCGTCGCCCGCGCCGACGAGGACACCCTGGACGAGCGAATCACCGAAGCCGTCCGCACACCGTTCGACCTGACCGCCCAACCGCCGCTGCGGGCCACCCTGTTCGACCTCGGCGGGGACGCGTACGTGCTGCTCCTCGTCCTGCACCACATCGCCGGCGACGGCGCCTCCATGGCCCCGCTCGCCCGCGACCTCACCACCGCGTACGCGGCCCGGAGCCGGGGTGAGGCACCCGACTGGACACAACTGCCGGTTCAGTACGCCGACTTCGCGGGTTGGCAGCGCCAGTCGCTGGGGGAGGCCGACGACCCGGACAGCATCCTCTCCCACCAGCTCGACCACTGGCGGACCACACTCGCCGGGCTGCCCGAACAGCTGGAACTGCCCTTCGACCGGCCCCGGCCCGCCGTCCCCACCCACCGCGGCGACACGGTGCCCTTCACGGTCGAGCCCGCCGTCCACGAGGCCCTGGTCCGGCTGGCCCGCGCGCACCACACGACCGTCTTCATGGTCGTGCACGCCGCCCTGGCCACCCTGCTGCACCGGCTCGGCGCCGGCGACGACATCGTCATCGGCTCACCGGTCGCCGGCCGCACCGACGACGCCCTCACGCCCCTGATCGGCTACTTCGCCAACAACCTCGTCCTGCGCACCGACCTGACCGGCGACCCCGACTTCACCGAGGTGCTGCGCCGGGTGCGCGCCGCCGACCTGGCCGCCTACGCCCACCAGGACGTGCCGTTCGAGCGGGTCGTGGAAGCCCTCAACCCGGCACGCTCCACCGCCCGGCACCCGCTGTTCCAGACCGGCCTCAACTTCAGCGGCGCCGACCAGCAGGCCGCCCTCGACCTCGCCGTCGACCTGCCCGGCCTCACCGCACGGGTACGGCCGGTCGCGTCACCCACCGCCAAGTTCGACCTGTCGTTCTTCCTCACCGAGCGCCCCGAGGGCGGTGTGAACGGCCTCCTGGAGTTCGCCACCGACCTGTTCGACCGCGACTCCGCCGCCCGCGTCGCCGAACGGTTCACCCGACTGCTCACCGCCGTCACCGCCGAACCCCGGCGCCCGGTACGGGAGTTCGACCTTGTCGACGCCGACGAGCGCCGACTGCTGCTCACCGAGTGGAACAGCACCGGCCACGAGGTCCCGACGCGGACCCTCACGGACCTGATCGAGGACCAGGTCGCCCGCACCCCCGACGCGCCGGCCGTCGTGTTCGGCGCCACCGAGCTGACGTACGCCGAACTCGACGCCCGTGCCAACCGGTTGGCCCGCCACCTGATCGACCTGGGCGCGGGTCCGGAGCGCCACGTCGCCGTGCTGATGCCGGTCTCCGAGGACGTCCCGGTGACCCTGCTGGCCGTCCTGAAGACCGGCGCCGGATATCTGCCGCTGGACCCCACCCACCCGGACGACCGCCTCGCCTTCATGCTGGCGGACATCGCCCCGGCCGCCGTGGTCACCACCGCCGAACTCGCCGCACGGGTCGGCTCGTTGACGGCCGCGCCCGTCGTGCCGACGGACGACCCGGAGATCCCGCGACGGCCCTCAGGGCCCCTCACCACCGTGGTCCGTCGGCCCGAGCACACTGCCTTCGTCATCTTCACCTCGGGCTCCACCGGACGGCCCAAGGCCGTCGTCGTCGAACACCGTTCCCTGGTCGCCTACCTGGCCTGGGCCACCCACGAGTACGAGAGCCTGCGCCACCGCGTCCTGGTGCACTCGCCGGTCTCCTTCGACCTCACCGCGACCGGGATGTTCGGGCCACTGATCTCCGGCGGCACCGTCGAACTGGTCCGCTGGACCGCGAGCGGCCCCGACCCGGACGCCCACGTCATCCGCCCCGACTTCGTCAAGGCCACCCCCACCCATCTGCATCTGCTGAGCGCGGTCCCCGAGGAGTACTCCCCGGGCGGCCAGCTCGTCCTCGGCGGCGAGTCCCTCCTCGGCGACGTCCTGGACGCCTGGCGCTCCCGGCACCCCGGCGTGACCGTCCTCAACGAGTACGGCCCGACCGAGACCACCGTCGGCTGCAGCCTGTTCCGCATCGAACCCGGCGACCCCGTGCCGCCCGGCGTCATCACCATCGGCACGCCCGCCTGGAACACCCGGATGTACGTGCTGGACGCCCTGCTGCGCCCGGCACCCCTCGGCACCGCCGGCGAACTGTACGTCGCCGGCGACCTCGTCACCCGCGGCTACCACGGCCGCCCCGGCCTGACCGCCGGACGCTTCGTCGCCGACCCCTTCGGCCCGCCCGGAACCCGGATGTACCGCACCGGCGACCTGGCCCGCTGGACGGCGGCCGGACGGCTGGAGTTCGTCAGCCGCGTCGACGACCAGGTGAAGATCCGCGGCTTCCGCATCGAACTCGGCGAGGTGGAGGCCGTCCTCACCGGCCGGCCGGGCATCGACGCCGCCGCCGTCGTCGTCCGCGAGGACACCCCCGGCGACAAGCGCCTCGTCGCCTACGTCGTACCGGGGCAGGGGCACCCGGCGGACCCGTCCGCCCTGCGCGCCGCCGCGGCCGGGGCCCTGCCCGACTACATGGTGCCCGCCGCCTTCGTCGTCCTGGAGACCCTGCCGCTGACCGCCAACGGCAAGATCGCCCGCAGGGCGCTGCCCGCCCCGGACCCGGGCACCGAGGGCTCGGGCCGGCCACCCGCCGACGGCACGGAGCGGCGCGTGGCGGACCTCTTCGCGGCCGTCCTCGGTGTGCCCGGCGTCGGCGCCGACGACGACTTCTTCCGCCTCGGCGGCCACTCCCTGCTCGTCGCACGGCTGGTCAACCGCGTCCGGGCCGACCTCGGCGCCGAACTGTCCATCCGGGAGGTCTTCGAGCACACGACCGTCGCCCGACTCGCCGAGCTGCTCTCCGGCCGGCCGACGAAGGCCTCCCGGCCTCCGCTGGTCCGCCGGGAACGGCCCGAGCGAGTGCCCCTGTCGGCGGCGCAGCGCCGGATGTGGTTCCTCGACCGGCTCGACGGCCCCGCGCACACCTACACCATCCCCGTCGTCCTGCGGATGACCGGCACCCTCGACCGCGACGCCCTGAGGGACGCCTTCGACGATGTCGTCCGACGCCACGAAGTGCTGCGCACGGTGATCGCCGACGGGCCGGACGGCCCGCACCAGACCGTCGTCGACACCGCACCGCACTTCGCGGTCCGGCAGCACGAACCGGACGACCTCGCTGCGGAGATGGCGCGGGCCGCCCGGACGCCGTTCTCGCTCGACCACCAACTGCCCGTCCGCGCCGAGCTGTTCACCGACGGGGACCGTGCACACGCCCTACTGCTGCTCCTGCACCACATCGCCGGCGACGGCGCGTCCATGCGGCCCCTCGCCGAGGACCTGTCCAAGGCCTACGCCGCCCGCCTCACCGGCCACGCCCCCGACTGGGCCCCGCTGCCCGTCCAGTACGCCGACTACGCCCTGTGGGAACGCGAACTGCCCACGGACCGTGTCGACTTCTGGACACGACAGCTCGCCGGAATCCCCGACCAGATCGACCTGCCGACCGACCGGGCCCGACCCGCCGTCGCCTCCCACCGCGGTGGCACGGTGCCCTTCACGGTGCCCGCCGCACTGCGCGACCGGATCGAAGTGCTCGGCCGTGACCGGGGCGCCAGCGCCTTCATGGTGCTGCATGCCACGCTCGTCGCCCTGCTGACCCGGCTCGGCGCCGGCGAGGACATCGTGATCGGCACCCCCGTGGAGGGCCGCCCGGACACCGCGCTCGAAGGCCTCGTCGGGCTCTTCGCCAACACCCTGGTCCTGCGCGCCGACACCTCGGGCGACCCCACGTTCGAGGAACTGCTCGACCGGGTGCGAGCGGCGGACGTGGCGGCGTACGACCACACCGACGTGCCCTTCGAGCACCTGGTGGAGGTCCTCAACCCGGCGCGCTCCCGCTCCCGGCACCCCCTGTTCCAGGTCATGCTGACGGTCAACCAGGAGGCCGTCGCACCCACCCTGCCCGGGCTCGCGGTGACCGTCGGGGACGTGCCCGGCGACCGCGCCAAGTTCGACCTGTCGCTGACGCTGGTCGAGACCGCCGAGGGCGGCTGGGCCGGATCGGTCGAGTACGCCTCGGACCTGTTCGACCGGGCCACCGCCGAGAGCGTCGCCGCCCGCTTCGCCCGCCTGCTCCAGGAGGCGACCGCCGACCCGGCACGCCCCCTGCACGCGCTGCCCCTGCTCACCCCCGCCGAACGGGAGGAGACGCTCCACCACCGCAACGACACCGCCCGCCCACTGCCCGGGACGTCACTGCCGGAGATGTTCGAGGCCCAGGTGGCACGCACCCCGCACGCGGTGGCCGTCGTCGCGGACGGCACGGCGTTGACGTACGACGAGCTGAACCGCCGTGCCAACCGGCTCGCCCGGCACCTGATCACGCGCGGGGCGGGCCCGGAGTCCGTCGTCGCCGTCGTGCTGCCGCGCCGCCCCGAGGTGGTCGTCGCCCTGCTCGCGGTCCTGAAGACCGGCGCGGCCTATCTGCCCATCGACCCGGCCAACCCGCGCCCACGGATCGACGCGCTGGTCGCCGACGCGGCGGCGCGGATCGTCCTCGACGAGGAGACCCTCCCCGTCGCCCTGGACGATCTCCCCGATCACGACCTGGGCCTGCCCGTCCACCCCCACCAGGCCGCCTACCTGATCTACACCTCCGGATCGACCGGCCGCCCCAAGGGCGTCGTCGTCGAACACGGCTCGCTCGCCGCCTATCTGAGCGAGGCCGCCGCGATGTACCCGGCCGCGTCCGGCGAGTCCCTGATCCACACCTCCCTCGCCTTCGACATGCCGGTGACCACGCTCTTCACCCCGCTGATCACGGGCGGCCGGGTGCGGTTCGCGGACCTGGACCACGACACCCCGACCCCCGACCTGCTCAAGGTCACCCCGAGCCACCTGCGGCTGCTGGAATCCCTGCCCGACCGCGTCAGCGACGCCCGCGACCTGGTCATCGGCGGCGAGGCCCTCGACGGCACCGCGCTCCAGGCGTGGCGCGAGCGGCACCCCGAGGCCGTGGTGGTCAACGAGTACGGCCCCACGGAGGCGACCGTCGGCTGCGTCGTCCACCGCCTCGAACCCGGCGACCACCTCGGCGCGGGGCCGGTGCCCATCGGCCGCCCCATCGGCAACGCGCGCGTGTACGTGCTCGACGACCGCCTCCAGCCCGTCCCCGACGGGGTGTGGGGCGAGCTGTACCTCGCCGGCGCCGGACTCGCCCGCGGCTACGCCGGCCGGCCCGGCCAGAGCGCCGAACGCTTCGTCGCCGACCCGTACGGCCCGCCCGGTACCCGCATGTACCGGGTCGGCGACCGGGCCCGCTGGAACCGCGCGGGGTTCCTGGAGTACGCCGGCCGCGTCGACGACCAGGTCAAGATCCGGGGCTATCGAATAGAGCCGGGCGAGATCGAGTCCGCTCTGACGGCACTGGACGGAATAGCTCAAGCCGCAGTCATAGCCCGAGAGGACCGCCCCGGCGACCAACGCCTGGTCGCCTACGTGGTGCCCCTGGAAACCCCCGGGCATGCAGCGCCCCGTCAGGGGCGCGGGGAACTGCGCGACCAGCCCCCACTCACCCGCAGCGAACAACCGACCCATTCAACGCCCCACACCCCCCTCGACCCCGACGCCCTACGAACCAGGCTCGCCGCAACACTCCCCACCCACCTCATCCCCTCCACCATCATCGAGATCCAAGAAATCCCACTGAACCCCAACGGCAAACTCGACCGAAGGCGGCTGCCCGCCCCGCCGGACGTCGTCGCCGGCACCGGCCGCGCGCCCCGCACCCCACTAGAGGCCCAGCTGTGCACCCTCTTTGCCGAGACGCTGGACCTGCCCGTGGTCTCCGCCGACGACGACTTCTTCGCCCTCGGCGGCCACTCCCTGATCGCCACCCGGCTGGCAGGCCGCATCGGTGAGGCCCTGGGAATCCGCTTCAGCCTGTCGGCGCTTCTCGAAGCACCCACCCCTGCGGGACTGGCCCGCCACCTCACGGAGGACGGACCGCGCCCCGCGTCGTGGGTGCCGGACTCGGAGGCCGAGCTGAGCCCCGCCCTGCGCTTCACGTCCGGCGCGTCCCCCGCCGGCCCGTCGGACGCGCGGCAGGCCGCCCCGGACGCCGACGGCCCTCGGGAGATCCTGCTGACCGGGGCCACGGGGTTCGTCGGAGCCTTCCTCCTCGCGGAGCTGCTGGACCGGACGTCGGCGCGCGTGCACTGCCTCGTCCGGGCGCGGACCGACGAGGAGGCCGGCGAGCGGCTGACCGCGACCCTGCGGCGCTACGGCATCGACCTCGGGCCCGCGTCGGACGAAGCGCGGCTGAACGTCGTCCGGGGCGACCTGGCGGCAGAAGACCTCGGACTCGGTGCCTCGGACTGGGCGGACCTGCGCGAGCGCGTCGACACGATCGTGCACAGCGGCGCACACGTCCATCACCTCTCGCCGTACGAGCGGCTGAAGCCCGCCAACGTGGAGGGCACCCGAACCCTGCTGCGCCTGGCCGCCGAGGGCCGCCCGAAGGCGTTCCACCACCTCTCCACCCTCGGCGTGTTCGGGTCCGGCCAAGCCCCTCGGCCGGTCAGCGAGGACTCTCCGATCGACGGCGAGCAGCACCTGTACGGCGACGGCTACGCGGCGAGCAAATGGGTCGCGGACCGGCTGGTGGAGCGCGCCTTCGAGCGGGGGGCCACCGGCGCCATCCACCGGCTCGGCCGCATCTGGGCGCACACCGCGACCGGAGCCGTCAGCACGGACGACATGTTCTCCCGACTGCTCACCAGCTGCGCCGCGCTCGGCTGCCGTCCGACCGGACCGGACCTGGAGGAAGCGCTGCTCCCCGTCGACGTGCTGGCCCGCGCCGTCGTGGGGCTGATCCTGACCGGGACCGGAACCGCCCGGGTGCACCACCTCCACCACCCGCGCACGGTCGGAGCCGCCGCCTTCCTGAGCGGGTACGACCGGATGCGCGGGACGGTCTGCGAAGCGGTCCCGCTCACCGAGTGGCTGCACCGGCTGCGGCGCGCGAGCGAACAGGGCCGCGACCTGCCGATCCTGCCCTACCTGGCGTATCTCGAAGAGCACGCGAGGAGGGCGCCGGACCTCCGGCGGCCGACCCTCGCGTTCGAGAACGACAGGACGCTTCGGCGACTGAGGGACCTGGCGGTCGACATCCCGGACGTCGACGAGGCCGCGATCTCCCGCTACTGGGACTTCGTCGACCGCTGACGCGAGCCGCGCGAACCGACGCCGAGGGTGCCCGCCGCCCTCGGCCCCCATGCCCACACCCCACACCCCACACCCGGGAGGCGAAGCGCCTCCCGGGCTCCGGAAAGGAACACCGACCCGCCATGACCAACCCCTTCGAGAACCCCGACGGCACCTACCTGGTCCTGGTCAACGACGAGGGCCGGCACTCGCTGTGGCCCGACTTCACCGCCGTGCCCGCCGGCTGGACCACCGCCTTCGGCCCGGAGAACCGCACCGCCTGCCTGGAGTACGTCGAACGCGAGTGGACCGACCTGCGGCCCAAGAGCCTCGTCCGGGCCATGGGCGAGTGACGCGGACACAGCGGACGAAGGGAACACGCACGTGAGCAGCGTCGAGATGACGCAGGCACCGTACGCCCCGGCGAGCGCCGACGGCACGGTGCGGTACGACGCCCGCACCCTGGCCCGGCTCGGCCATGTGACGGCGGAACTGCTGGACCAGTCCGGCGACCGGGTCGACGATCCGGCCTGGGTGGCCCTCGCCCGGCACGCCTGGGAGGACGTCCCCACCGAAATACGGCGCACCGTACGGGAGTTCCGCAGGCACTCGGGCCCCGACGGCGCCCTCGTCCTGCGGAGGCTCCCCATCGGCGCCGTACGCCTGCCGCCGACCCCGATGGTGAAGGGATCGGTGCAGCGCGTCCCGTCCCTGCCCGCGGCGACCCTGCTGCTGTTCGCGGCCGGGCTCGGCGATCCGGCCGCGTTCGCGGCGGAGAAGTCCGGAGCCCTCGTCCAGGACGTCGTGCCGGTGCCCGGTCAGGAGACGGTCCAGGGCAACGTCGGCTCGGTCGAACTCACCTTCCACACCGAGAACGCCTTCCACCCCCACCGTCCCGACTACGTCATGCTGCTGTGCCTGCGCCCCGACCACGAGGGCACGGCCGAACTGCGCACCAGCTGCGCCCGGCGCGTCCTGCCACTGCTGACCCCCGGCACCCGCGAGGCGCTCGGCAGGCGCGAGTACCTCACCGAGGCGCCGCCGTCCTTCGGACCGGCCGGCGAGGGCACCGCGCACGCCGTGCTCACCGGCGATCCGGACGACCCCGACTGGTGCTTCGACGAGGCGGCCACCAAGGCGGTGACCCACGAGGGCCGGGCCGCCCTCGCCGAACTCGCCGAGGTGGCGCACCGCACGTACACCGGGGTACTGCTGCGCCCCGGCGACCTGGCCGTCGTCGACAACCGGATCACCCTGCACGGCCGTTCGGCGTTCACCCCGCGCTACGACGGTCATGACCGCTGGCTCCAGCGGACGTTCGCCTTCAGCGACCTGCGCCGTTCCCGCGATCACCGTCCTGGTGACGGAACCGTGCTGGTCAAGTGACTCCTCATATGACGTCGGCCCCCGACACGTCACGTGAATCGCCGACATGAAAGGTACGTGCTGACATGACCGAGACCGACCGGCCGCCCCTCACGGTGTTCGAACGTCACGAGTCGAACGTACGCAGCTACTGCCGTGACTTCCCGGTGGTCCTCGCACGCGCCGCCGGACACCACCTCTGGGACACCTCCGGGCGCCGCTACACGGACCTGCTGTGCGGCGCGGGGTCGCTCAACTACGGCCACAACCCGCCCGCGATCGTCGAGCGGGTGGCGGCCTACCTCGCGGCCGGCGGCCCAGTGCAGTCGCTGGACCTGCACACCACGGCCAAGGCCGACTTCCTGGACCGGTTCACCCGCCTCGTCCTTCAGCCGCGCGGTCTCGGCGACCACGTCGTCCAGTTCCCCGGGCCGGCCGGAACGCTCGCCGTCGAGGCCGCGCTGAAGCTGGCCCGCAAGGTCACCGGGCGCACCGAGGTGATCGCGTTCACCGGGGGCTTCCACGGCGCGTCCCTCGGCGCCCTCGCCGCCACGACCTCCCCACTGCTGCGCGGCGCGGCGGGCGTACCGCTGACCGACGTCACGATCCTCCCGTACGGCGACGCGGCCGGGCCCGATCCGTTCGCCGCCCTGGAAGACGCCCTCGGCCCGGGCGCGGCGACGCCCCCGCCCGCCGCGGTCCTGCTGGAGACGGTCCAGGGCGAGGGCGGACTGCACACCGCTCCCCGCGCGTGGCTGGCCCGGATCCGCGAACTCGCCGACGCCACCGGCGCGTTGGTCGTCGTGGACGACATCCAGGCGGGCTGCGGACGTACCGGTACCTTCTTCAGCTTCGAGGACGCCCCCGAACTCCGCCCCGACCTGGTCTGTCTGTCGAAGTCCCTCAGCGGGATGGGGCTGCCGATGGCGGCGCTGCTGATCCGGCGTGACCTCGACCGGTGGGCCCCCGGCGAGCACAACGGCACGTTCCGTGGCAACAACCTCGCCTTCGTGGCGGGCTCCGCGGCACTGGATCACTGGACCGACCCGCACTTCACCGACCACGCCGCCGAACTGACCGCCGCGATCCGCACCAGCCTCGCGAGCATCGTCGACGCCGTCCCGGCGGGTGCCGTCGAAGTCGTCGGCAAGGGAGCGATGAGCGGGCTGCGGTTCCCCGCCTCCGAGACGGCCGAGCGGACCCGGGAGGCGTTGTTCCGGGCCGGCGTCGTCGCCGAGACCTCGGGGTCGGGGCACGTACTGAAGCTGCTGCCGCCCCTGACGATCTCCCTCACCGAGTGGAAGGAGGCGGCGGACGTCGTGGGCGACACCGTCCAGGCACTCGCCACGCAGTAGCCGAGAGCGCCGCCCCCGTCCCGACGACGGGGGCGGCGCCCACGCACGAACGCGCCCGCGACCGCTACCAGGCGAATGCCTCCGGAGACGGTCCCGGTCCGGGGAAGATCTCGTCCAGCCCGGCCAGCAGCTCCTCGCTCAGCTCCAACTCGACGGCACGCAGGGCGGATTCGAGCTGCTCCGCCGTGCGCGGGCCGACGATCGGGCCGGTGACGCCGGGACGGGTGAGCAGCCAGGCCAGGGCGGCCTCGCCGGGCTCCACGCCGTGCTTGTCGAGCAGGTCCTCGTAGGCCTGGATCTTCGCGTGCACCTCAGGGCCCGACATGGCGCCCGCGGCCCGCCCCTCGTCGCGCCGGCCGCCCTTGATCTCCTTCTTCAGGACGCCGCCGAGCGCACCGCCGTGCAGCGGCGACCACGGGATGATGCCGAGGCCGTACTCCTGCGCGGCCGGGATGACCTCCATCTCGGCGCGGCGCTCGTAGAGGTTGTAGAGGCACTGCTCGCTCACGAGGCCGATGGTGCCGCCGCGTCGGGCGGCGGTCTCGTTGGCCTGGGCGATCTTGTACCCGGGGAAGTTGGAGGACCCGACGTAGAGGATCTTGCCCTGCTGGATCAGCACGTCGACGGCCTGCCAGATCTCGTCGAACGGGGTGTCCCGGTCGATGTGGTGGAACTGGTAGACGTCGATGTGGTCGGTCCGCAGCCGCTTGAGCGAGGCGTCCACGGCGCGCCGTATGTTGACCGCCGACAGCTTGTCGTGGTTGGGCCACGCCGCGTCGTCCGCGCCCATGTTTCCGTACACCTTGGTCGCGAGGACGACCTTGTCGCGACGGTCGCCGCCCTTCGCGAACCAGGTGCCGATGATCTCCTCGGTACGGCCCTTGTTCTCGCCCCAGCCGTAGACGTTGGCCGTGTCGACGAAGTTGATGCCCGCGTCCAGCGCCGCGTCCATGATCGCGTGGCTGTCGCCCTCGTCGGTGTGGGGACCGAAGTTCATGGTGCCGAGGACGAGCCGACTGACCTTCAGCCCCGTGCGGCCGAGCTGCGTGTATTTCATGAACCGCACGCTAGTCGCGTGGAGTGCGCTCTAGGCAAGCCACGACTCGCGTTCCACACAGCAGTGACACACCCGGGCCGACGTCGGGGCCCGGCACCCCTGCGCGGCCGGTGAGCCGGTGAGCCGACTGCTATCGTGATAGTCAACGATGCACCTAGGTGCATCGTTGACTATGAGTGTCGGCCGCCACCGTGCCGACGGTGACGACGAGAGGCGGTCCGGCCGTGCCGAGCGGTGCGTATCTGCGTTATGTCGCCCTGGGCGACAGTCAGACCGAGGGGCTCGGGGACGGTGACGACGAGCGCGGTTTGCGGGGCTGGGCGGACCGGCTCGCCGAGCGGCTCGACCGGCACCGTTCCGGCCTGTGCTACGCCAACCTCGCGGTGCGTGGCCGCAAGGCCGAGGAGGTGCGCGCCGGGCAGCTCGCCACGGCACTCGCGATGCGGCCCGACCTCGCCACCGTCGTCGCCGGGGTCAACGACGTGCTGCGCCCCCGCGTCGACCTCGACGAGGTGGCCGGCCATCTGGAGGCGATGTTCGCCGCCCTCACCGCCCAGGGCGCCACGGTCGCGACCCTCACCTTCCCCGACGTGGGGCGCATCACCCCGCTGGCCCGCCCGATCGGCCGCCGGGTGCTCGCGCTCAACGAGCGGGTCCGCGAGGCCGCCGCCCGCCACGGCGTGGTGGTCGCGGAGACGGCCGGGCACCCCGTCGTGACCGACCCACGGCTGTGGAGCCCCGACCGGCTGCACGCGGGCCCGCTGGGGCACGCGCGCATCGCGGCCGCCGTGGCCCAGGCGCTCGACGTGCCCGGCAGCGACGACACCTGGAAGCTTCCCCTGCCCGTCGAGGAGGCCGCTGCCGCCTGGCGGGCCGTAGGCGCCGAGGTGCGCTGGGTGGGCACGTTCCTCGGCCCCTGGATCGGCCGCCGCCTGCGCGGCCGCTCCTCCGGCGACGGCCGTCAGGCCAAGAGACCCACCCTCCTGCCGGTGACCGCGCCGACGGGATAGACGAGCGTGTACGGCACCGCTCCACGCGCGAGCGCGGCCTCGTCAGGTGCGCGAGTCCGGCCCGGCCGCCCGCTGGTCGAGTCGGCGCAGGGCCATGTCCCCCCACTGAAGGTTCTCCCGCTCCAGGGATATCCCGCGCAGCAGCGTCAGATACGGGCCGACGCGTTCGGCCTCGGCGAAGAAGGCCTCCTCGGAGCGCCCGTCGAGCAGACGCCGGCGCAGCTTCTCGTAGTGGGCGAGCTTGATGGTGGCCCACTCCATGCGCTGGGTGACGGCGGCCCGCACCGCCTCGCCGTCGCCGACGTCCACGCACTGCACCTTGACCATCAGCTCGTCCCGGATCACCGCCGGCTTCCCGGGCGGCTCGGCGGTGTAGGCGCGCACGGCCTCGCGCCCGGCCGGGGTCAGTGCGAACAGCCGCTTGTTGGGACGGCGTTCCTGCTCGACGACACGGGCCGTGACCAGCCCTTCGGCCTCCATGCGGTCCAGCTCCCGGTAGAGCTGCTGGGGAGTCGACATCCAGAAGTTGGCGACCGTCGCGTCGAACGCCTTCGCGAGGTCGTATCCGGACGCCTCGCCCTCCAACAGCGCGGCCATCACCGCGTTCCGCAAAGCCATGCGCACACGCTAGCAGCGCTGTGATTAATCAACGACGTGACTGACGGCAGCTGCCGGACATCAGCTCCGTCACCTGTGGACAGAGCCGGTTGCCCCCTCTAGTCTCCTCCTCACTTACTCAATTCCTTGTCTATGACTTTCTGTGAGAGGTGGGTTCATGCACGCCTTCCGTGAGGCCGTGGAGAGCGGGGACATGGAGGCCGTCGCCGCCCTGCTGGCCGACGACGTCGTCTTCACCAGCCCGGTCGCGTTCAAGCCGTACCCGGGCAAGGCGATCACCGCCGCGATCCTGCGCGGTGTGTCCCGCGTCTTCGAGGACTTCCGGTACGTCCGCGAGATCGCCAACCCCGACGGGCGCGACCACGCCTTCGTGTTCACCGCGACCGTCGCCGGAAAGGAGCTCCAGGGCTGCGACTTCCTGCACTTCGACGAGGACGGGAAGATCGACGAGTTCACCGTGATGGTCCGTCCGCTCTCCGCCGCCCAGGCCCTGTCGGAGGCGATGGGCGCCCAGTTCGAGCAGATCGCCCGGGAGGCGGGCGAGGGTGTCAGTGGTCGTTCGTAGGATCTCGGCATGTCCGATGCCTTCACGGTCCTGTGGACCCACGACACGTGCCGTGCCCTGCGCGCGGCGGGGCGCGAGGGTCAGTGCCCGCCTGTCGCGTTCAGCGGTGCCCATTCCTCGCTCCCCGCCTGGTCGGGTGCCCGTCCCGACGACGAGGTGTACGCGCTGCATGTGAACCGGCGCGAGGTGTTCCTGGTGAGCCGCATGCGCGTGGTCGACCGGGAGCGGGGCGGCTGTTGCGGCGCCGCTCCGGCGACCTGGCGGGACTCCGGGTTCTCCGGGCACCACGACTGGGCGGCGCTCGGCGCGGGCGGCTGCGGCGCCGAGGCCGTGCACGTGGACGCCACGCCGGTGCGCTTCGACGTGCCGATACCCGGCGACCTGCTGGGACAGCTGACCTGGCGCAACCGCCGAGGACAGACCAGAGGACTGAAGTACGTGGTGGACGGACGTCTGGAGCGGTCGGTCAGCCTCCAGGGGTTCTACCGGCTCACGCCGGAGTCGGCCGACGACCTCGCGGAGGTTCTCGCCGGCGCCGCCCGCTGACCCGCCCGCCGACCCCGCCCGGGCGTCACCCCGCTGTCGGGCCCCGCGACACCTCAGCTCGTGCGAAGCCGCTGCTCCGCTCCACCTTCGCCACATGCAGGGAGTAGTTCCGGTACCACTCGGCCCGCCCACGCTTCTGTGCCGCCTGGTGCTCCAGATCGGTACGCCACCGGGTCAGCGCGTCGGCGTCACGGAAGTAGCTGACCGTGATGCCGAGCCCGCCGGGGGTCTGCGCATGGTCCATGCCCAGATAGCCGGGGATGTCCTTCACCAACTCCTCCATGCGCGCGTTCGTCTCGGCGTAGCCGTCCTGCTCCAGCGTGCGCACCGTGGTGAACACGGCCACGTAGTAAGGGGGTTCGAAGGCCTCGACGGGCACGACAGCCGCTTCGGGGTGATCGCTCATGGCGCTACCGTACGGCGGAGCGCACTCCTCCGGCGCCCTCGTCGACGCCCGTGCTCCACAGGTCCGTTCGGACCCGAGGCGCCTCCCTGGCCGGCCGGACCGTACGGAAGCTTCTGCGGTAGGCCGACGGGGAGGTGTGCATGATCTTGGTG
This sequence comes from Streptomyces caniscabiei, assembly GCF_014930365.1. Lineage (GTDB taxonomy): Bacteria > Actinomycetota > Actinomycetes > Streptomycetales > Streptomycetaceae > Streptomyces > Streptomyces caniscabiei. The sequence continues at coordinate 98,625 of NZ_JABXWI010000016.1, forward strand.
AAGTGATGCCGGTAGGTCACCGGGGACTCGAAGCCGACGGCCGCCGAGACCTCCTCCACGGAGGCCTGCGAGGTCTCCAGCAGCGGCAGGCTCGCCCGGACCCGCTGCGAGATCAGCCAGCGGATCGGTGAGATCCCCTGGCTCCTCGCGAAGTGCCGCAGATAGCTGCGCTCGGACATCCGTGCCTCCCGGGCCAGCGCGCCCACCGTGATCGGCGCGCCCAGGTTCTTCAGCGCCCAGGCCATGCTCCGCGAGAGCCCGTCGTCCTCGGGTGGGGCCGCCACCGACGCCTCGATGTACTGCGCCTGGTCCCCGTCCCGGTGCGGCTGGATCACCAGGCGGCGGGCCACCGTGTTGGCCAGCTCCGTCCCGAAGTCCTTGCGCACCAGGTGCAGGAAGAGATCCAGGCTGGCGGCGCTGCCCGCGCCGGTCAGGACGTCGCCCTCGTCCACGTACAGCGGATTCGGATCCACCTCCACCAGCGGGTGGCGGGTGCGCAGCAGACCGGCCCACCGCCAGTGCGTGGTGGCCCGCCGGCCGTCGAGCAGCCCGGCCGCCGCCAGCTTGTAGGCGCCGGTGCACGTGGACACGATGCGCGCACCGGCCCGGTGCGCCGCGCGCAGTTCCGCGACGAGCGCGGCGGAGGGCGGCACGTCCAGATCGGCGCTGCTGGGCACGATGACCGTGTGGGCGGTGCGCAGCTGCCGCAGGCCGTACCGCGTGGTCAGCACGGCACCTCCGGCCAGGGGTACGGAGGCGGGCTGCTCCGCGCAGAGCCGCAGCTCGTAGCGTCCGGTCATCAGATCGCTCAGGTACGGGCCGAAGACGGCCGTGGCCATGCCGACCTCGAAGGCGCAGGTCTCGTCCGTCACCAGCACGGCGACCCGGTGGGGAGTGTTCTTCCGCCGCTCCGCCGTCGGCTCTGTCGTCCGTTCCGTCATCTGCCGCTCCTCCCACCGCGTGACTGTCGGAGCCCTTGGCGGAATCTTAGCGAAGAGTGTCATGGCCGCCACTGGTTCGTGTCGGGTGCCCACGCGATCCTTGGTGGTGTCAGCGCGGCACAGAGAGGTGGAGACGCGATGTACGCACTGGGTATCGCCTTCAAGCGCTTCTTCCACGACGTGGTGTACGGCATCGACGCGGCCCATGCGATCCGTCATGGCCTGCGGCCGGCGCCCCCGCCCGCGCACTGGAAGCACTGACCGGCCGGCCGGGCGCCGGAGTCACTCCCGGCCGGGCGCGAGGGTGTTGCCGATGGAGGCGAGCACGACCGCCGCGATCCCGGCGATCTGCCAGGCGGAGACGGCCTGGCCGAGGATCAGCAGCCCGAGGAGCGCGGCGACGGCGGGCTCCAGGCTCATCAGGATCGAGAAGCCCTGCGCCGGCATACGGCGCAGGGCGTCGTTCTGGAGCGAGTAGGACACGACCTCGCACAGCAGGGCGACACCGAGACAGCCCAGGAGCACCCACGGGTCGAGCAGCCGCGTGCCGGACGTGGCCAGGGCCGTGGGCAGCGTCAGGAGGGCGGCCCACGCGGTCGCCACCGTCAGCCAACGCCCGTTGTCGGTCCGGCGGCCGAGGGCCGAGGAGACGAGGATGTAGCCGCCCCAGGTCACCGCCGCCCCGGTGGCGAGCAGCACTCCGGCGGTGCTCACCGGCCCCTTCGTGTCGGCGAGCGCGGTGAGACAGACCCCGACGGCGGCCAGCCCCGCCCACAGCAGCCCGCGTGGCCGCAACGTGGAGAACAGGGCGATGGCCAGCGGGCCGGTGAACTCTATGGTGACGGCCACACCCAACGGCAGCCGGTCGACGGCCGCGTAGAACGCCAGGTGGTGCAGGGCCAGCAGCGTCCCGATGAGCAGGACCAGCCCGAGCGTCGCACGGTCGCGCACCGTGTGCGGGGACACCCGCATGACGACCGCCAGCACCACGGCCGCGAACAGGAGCCGCAGGGCCACCACGCCCGCCACACCGGCGAGGGGGAAGAGCAGCTTGGCGAGGGCGGCGCCCAACTCCAGGGCGACGATGCCGCCGAGCACCATCAGGGTGGGCGGCACCCCCCGCCCCGGCGCGGCGTCCGACATCGCCGTGGGCCGCCTCTCCCGCGGTCCTCCCCTCATGCGGAGGACCGTGACGGCAGGTTCCGCAGCCGTGCCCTCAGCGCGAGCATCCGCGCACACCTCGCTCGTACGTCGGTGACATGGAACGGGCCCAGGAGGTCCGGGAGTTCCTCGTCGGTCTCCGGGTCGCCCTCCGCCGTGAAGCGGACGCCGCCGTCCGGCCCGACCTGGGCGCCGTCCCGTGCGGCCCAGCGCCGGTTGAGCGCCACGGCGCGCTCCCGGGACACGCCCGGGGGCAGGTCGAGGTGGACACGGCCCGAGGAGATCCGCACGGGGTAGCCGCCGGGCAGCCCCGAGGGCCCGGGGAGGTCGGCGCGCGTGTCGCGCCCGTCGAGGAGGTGTCCCAGGAGAAGGGCCGTGGCGTGGCCGCCCACCGCGTTGAGTTCGGATCGCGGTGTGTCGCGCTGGGCGCGCAGCGCCTCGGTGACGTCCGGCACGGCTGTTCCGTCGAGCCAGGCCAGTGCCTCCTCGTCGGGGTGGTCCGGTGTGTGCAGATGCACGTGATGAGCCAGCACGCGCAAGGAGCCCGGCGCTCGCTCCGCGCGCAGGGCGCTCCGCAGCGACGCGGCGATCGTCATGACGTTGCCGGTGCCGCAGAACACCGGGACGCCGAGCGCGTCCAGCACCGGATTGACCGCGTCGGGGAAGCAGGCGTTCACCAGCAGCGCCCCGGGGCTCACTTCGGCGATCGCCTCGCCCAGGGTGAGGGCGTGCACCGCCTGCAGCGGCAGGGTCACCCCGAATCCGGCCCGGGCCACGAGATCGCTCCACGCCGAGGGAGCGCGGGTCCCTTCCCACGGCGACTGGTGCGAGGCGCAGTTGAGGACGACGGCGGGCCGGACGCGTGCCAGCACGGCACGGAACACCTCGGCGGAGTACTCCGGCGCCGGCAGCGCCCGGAACTCCACTCCGGTGCCGCTCAGCGCGGCGCGGGTGTTCGCGACGTAGCAGACCTCCGCCGCGTTGCGCGGTGTGCCCGACAGCAGTGTCACGGTGCATCTCTCGGCGACCGTGGCGAGGGACGAGCAGATCGCCCGGGTGAGCGATCCGACTCCGACGATCAGGATGTCGCGACTGGGCAAGGCAGTTCCTTCGGGGTCGGCCCGCACCTGGGCGGGCGCGGGCCCCGGACCCGCGTCGAACGGGGTCCGGGGCCCGCACGGCGGTCCCTACCGTGCGGCGGGGTGCGGAGCGGAGGGGTGCGGTTCCTTCAGCCGGTCGCCGCGGAAGGTGCCCGTTCCCTCGGGAGCGGCGGCCGGGTCGGTGCCCTCGTGAATGATCTTGTTCGTGCCGTCGACGAACAGGACCCGGGGCTCGTGCGTCTTGGTCTCCTCCTCGGTGACGCTGGCGTACGCCATGATGATCACGAGGTCACCGGGCAGCGCGAGCCGGGTGGTGGGGCCGTTGATCCCGACGACACCGCTGCCGCGGGGGCCCGGGAGGGCGTAGGTCGTCCAGCGCGCCCCGTTGTTGAGGACGACGACGTCCACCTTCTCGTGCGGCAGGATGTCCGCCTTCTCCATGAGGTCCGGATCGAGGGTGATCGAGCCGATGTAGTGCAGGTCCGCCTGGGTCACGGTCGCCCGGTGGATCTTGGACTTCAGCAGTTCACGCTTCACGGGTCGTCAACTCCTTCTTCGGTTCTGGCCTGAGGGGTTCCTCGTCGAACTGGTTCTCGTCGGGCCGGTCTTCGTCGGGCTGCTCCTCGGTGGACCGCTCTCAGCGGGTGGCCTCGGAGACCAGCCGGACCATGTGCGGGGCGTCGGTCACCACCTGCACCTGATCCGGTCGTACGCCTTCGTGCGTGGGCCGGTGGTAGACCCCGGAGCCGTGGACCACGATGTCGTCGAAGTCGTCGGCCAGCTTCCGGTCGACGGCGTTGAAGACCCCGGTGAGCGCCATGACCAGCGACCATTCCCCGAGGGTGCGCGGGTCGTCGGGCAGCTCACAGGCCGTGCCGCGCAGCCGGTGCCGGACCTCGCCGTAGCGGGCCAGGCACTCCTGGAGCGACACGATGACGCCCGAGCCGCCGTGCGCCTTCATCAGCCCGGTCATCTCGGGCGCGGTCGGGGGCTCCTTGGTGTAGAACGTGGGCTCCAGGTTCTCCCGCGCGGACCAGGTGGTCCGGGGGAAGTGGGGCGAGGCGTCCTGCTCCAGCAGTCCGCTGCGGCTGTTGTGCCGGTACTCGACGCGGGGCTCCTCGCCCGTCCGGGCGCGCAGGAAGTGCCGCACCATGTCGCTCGTCTCGGAGTGCTGCACCAGCAGGAAGCCCGGCTGACGCACCGGCAGGCCCAGGCCCGCCAGCAGGTCGAGGCCGCGCTGGTAGCCGAGGAGTCCGTAGGCGCTGGACACCGAGTGGGCGTGCAGCCGGCGGCCGGGGTCGCCACCGAACTCGTACTCGAAGAAGGCCCGGCAGCAGTCCGCGGCCTGGTAGTTGGCGATGTTCAGGGACTGCCAGACCCGCCACGGCCCGCGCCCGGGGGCGGACATGACGCGGGTGAACTCCGCGCCGATCCTCTTCACCGCGGCCGGCTCGGCGCCGTCGTACACCATCAGCGGGTTCAGCCGCCGCAGCTCGTCGGAGTCGAGCAGCGGGTCGTGGCGGAACTTGTAGAGCGTCCCGCGCGGGGTCAGCGTCACGATGCGCAGTTCGTCGGGACCCGCCAGCCCCAGCCGGAGCGCCCGCCCGACCGCGTCCCGCAGGGCGATCGCCTTGTTCCCCGACGACGGCGTGAAGAGCAGGACGGGTTCGCCGGTGCTTCGGATGTGGTGGACGGCCCGCGCCACCATCAGCAGCGAGGCGGGTGTCTTGCCGGTGCGGGTCGCCGGATTCCCCGTCAGATCGAGGAGCGTCAGCCGTTTGTCGCCGTAGTCGTCGAGCCCGGTCCACGAGGCCCGCGCGACGTCGAAGAACTCCTCCCAGGTGTCGCTCAGCTCCGGGTAGTCGAACGCCGGGGCGAAGGCGTCGCCGGACACCGTCTCGCGCAGCCTGTCGGAGACCAGCCGGATCCCGCGGTAGTACCGCACGATCAGACTGTCCGACGAGGTGGTCCGGATCTCCGAGTCGAACATCGCGTCCGACGTGAGGGCGGTCGTCATACCTTCACCTTTCGTGGACCGGTCATCCAGTCGCGGAAGCGCAGGAAGTTGGCCGCGGGATCCACCGTGATCCGCGGACTGCTCCCCGCGGGCGCGGGCTCCGTGGGGATGTACACCAGATGCGGACCGCCGGGGTCGCGTACCAGCTCCGGCAGCCGTCGCCGCAGATCCGCCGGGTCGTCGATCCGTGTGCACGCGCGGTAGCCCATGGTCATGGCCATCAGCGGGATGTCGAAGTCGGCGCTGGAGGAGTCCTGGCCGCCGGTCGACTCGTAGCCGCCGTTGTCGAGGACCAGGTGGAGCAGGTTCTCCGGCCGGTACTGCTTCACGACCAGCAGCGCGCCGGGGTTCATCAGGAAGGCGCCGTCCCCGTCGACCACCACGGTCGTCCGGTCGGTGCGCCGGGCGACTCCGACACCGATCACCGAGGCCATCCCCATGGAACCCGTCATGTACAGGTGATTGGGCGCGTCGCCCACGGCGAAGGCCTCGCGGCAGGTGTAGCCCGTCGTGAACACGAGGGGACTGTCGTGACCGTGGGCGACGACCGTCTCCAGGACGTCCGATCGCCGGGTCACCGGGCCGCGCTCCAGCCGAAGGACTCCGGCGGCACCAGCAGGGCCACGGGCCCCGTCCGGTCGGCGAGCACGGTCTCGAACCACGCCACCGCGCCGCGGTCGCCGTCCGTGCCGAGCATGCGCCACGGCACCCCCAGACGGTCGAGCACGGGCGCGGTGACCTCGCCCATGCCGCGGTTCTCCCGAGTGCCGTCGACGCCGGTGCCGCGCATGCTGACGACCAGTCCGAGCGGCACGTCGAAGGGCTCGACCAGGGACGCCATGACGTTGACCGACTGTCCGAAGCCCGAGTTCTGCATGAGTACGGCGCCACGCCCGCCGGTCAGGGCGGTGCCCACGGCCAGCGCGATGGCGTTGTCCTCCCGGTGGACGTACCGGAACTCCGGATGGCCCTGCTCCAGCCGGCCGAGCAGCGGAGCCAGCACACCGCACGGGGTCGCCGCGCACAGGTCGGGGCACCACGTGGTCAGCACGGACGCGAGGTCCGCGACGGTACGGCCGGGGGAGTCCAGCCGGTCCGGTTCCAGGGGTGTGCTCGTGTTCACTGTCATGTGCCTGCTTTCTCTCGGATCGAGGCGCCGCGCGCCGGTCCCGCACCCGGACCCCGGGGCGGGGCGCGGCGTTGCGAGCGGTGGGAACGCGGCGGTGAGACGGAGAGGGAAGTCCGTGGCGACGTGCCGCACGGGCGACGTCCTCCACGGCACACCAGACTTCCCGTGCCCCGGTGCCCGGGACGAGGTGCGAGGGACACACCCCTGCGGCCCGGTCGTGGTGGTCCCGTCACCACCCCGGCCGGACCCGGGAGCGGGCGGGCGCTCGCACCGGACGACCGGACGGTGACCGGACCACCGCCCCGTGGCCGCGCGGCACGGTCGTCGTCCCGGTGGGAGACTGTTCGCGACGCGCCGGCACCGGACTTCTCCGGTCGCCCATGCCCGACGCGGGCGGGAAGGAAAGGACCGTTGCACGACTGGGAGCTGCCCGAGGTCTTCGCGAGCAGATCGGGGACGGTCCGGTGGAACCGCCTGGGGCCGCGCGACGGTGAGCCCGTCGTGCTGCTGCACGGCACCCCGTTCTCCTCGTACGTGTGGCGGGAGATCGCCTCCGCGCTCGCCGACCGGGGCCACCTGGTGTACGTCTGGGACATGCCCGGCTACGGTGCCTCCGAGAAGACACGGGGCCAGGACGTGTCCCTCGCGGCACAGGGCGAGGTCTTCGCCGAACTGATGGCCGACTGGCGGCTGTCGGAGCCGTCCGTGGTCGCCCACGACTTCGGTGGCTGTGTCTCCCTGCGGGCCCATCTGCTGCACGGCGTCCCCTACCGGCGCCTCGCCCTCGTCGACCCCGTGGCCCTCGCGCCGTGGGGTTCGCCGTTCTTCCGGCTGGTCGGCGAGTACGCGCACGTCTTCGAGCAGCTGCCGCCCGCGCTCCACGGGGCGCTCGTCCGCGAGTACATCGCCTCCGCGAGCCACGCGGGGCTGCGCCCCGAGGCTGCCGTCGCCCTCGCCGGACCCTGGACGGACGGGGCGGGGCAGGCGGCGTTCTACCGTCAGATCGCCCAGGCCGACCAGCGCCACACCGACGAGATCCAGGGCCTGTACCGGGACATCGCCATCCCCGTCACCGTGTGCTGGGGCGAGGAGGACTCCTGGATCCCCGTCGCCAAGGCCCACGAACTGGCGTCACTGATCCCCGGCGCGCGGCTGCGGATCGTCCCCGGCGCGGGCCATCTGGTGCCGCTGGACGCGACCGCGGCGCTGCTCGACGCACTCGTCGCCTTCCTCGCCGGGGACGACCCGGACGAGCAGGCCCCGGGTGGTGGCCCGGCCACCGCCCCGCCGTCCGATCGGCGCGGTTGAGGGGCCCTTGACCCGTGCCGGGTGGTGGCCCGGTCACCACGGGCGGGCGGCAGTGATGTGTTCCTCCCACCTCGTCCTCGGCACCGGGGACGAGAAGCCTGGTGTGCCATGGAAGACATCGCCACCCAGCTGTGCGCCGTCCTGTTCACCGAGTTCCGCCGCTACGACCAGCGCATCCGGGCACGGCAGTACGTCGACGGGCTGCTGAGCGCCGACGGACGCAAGTCCGTCGCCAACATCGCGTCGGCCGTCGGAGCGCCCCGCGACACCCGGCGGCTGCACCACTTCGTCAGCGGCTCGCGGTGGGAGTGGACCGCGCTGAGCCGGGCCCTCACCGGTTTCCTGGAGACGACGGGACCCGCGTCCGCCTGGGTGCTGAAACCGGTGTCGATCCGCAAGACCGGCGAACACAGTGTGGGGGTGGGCCGGCACTTCTCGCCGGACACCCGTCAGCTCGTGCACGGCCAGCAGGCGTACGGGATGTGGTTCGTCTCCCCACGGGTGACGGCGCCGGTCGGCTGGCGCCTGCGGCTGACCGGCCGGTGGCGCGACGAGGCGGTGCCGGACGCCGGTCCGCCCGGCGCCGTCGCCGGACTCCTGGACGACGTGCGCCGCTGGGGCGATCCGCTGCGGCCCGCGCTGCTCGACGTGCGCGGCGACCCCGAGGAGGAGCGTCTCGTGGCACGGCGGTTGAGGGAGGGACATCCGCTGGTGACGCGGATCGGCACAGGGGTGAGGGTCGCGGCGGACCGTCCGGCGCCGGGAGGGCGCGGCCGGTGCGTCGCCCCCGCGCACCGGGTCCTCGACAGGGCGCTGCGGCTACGGCCCGCCCGGCCGGTCACGGGGGCCGGTCGGCCGGCGACGTGGTTCGTGACCGCCCGGGTGCGCCTGGCCGGGCAGGGGCCGGACAGCGGCCCGCTCACCGCCCTCGGTGTCTGGCACGATCCGCGCCGGCCGCCCTCGCAGATGTGGCTGACCAATGTGCGCGGCCTCTCCGGGCCCGCGTTCCTGAACCTCACCCGGCTCACCGCAGGCGTCGAGCAGGGCTGGCGCACCCGAGGCGAGGCGGTGGGGCTGCGGGACTTCGAGGGCCGGTCGCTGGAGGGCTGGCACCGCCACATGGCCCTGGCGTCCTGCGCGTACGCGATCTCCGCGCTGAGGTCGGTGGACGCCGCCGGTCAGTCGGTGTACGGCGAGGGACCGGTGGTGTGCGGTCTGTCGGCCTGAGCGGACGGCTCCGCCGTCCGTCCGGTCCGCCGCTGGTGGCGCAGCACGTGGTTCGTCCGGTGGAGTCGCAGCGCCAGCTGCACGTCGAGCGCCTTCGCCGGCTTCGACCAGTCCGCGCCGAGGAGTTCGGCCACCCGTTCCAGGCGCCGGGAGACGGTGTTGGGGTGCACGTGCAGCAGTTCCGCCGCGTTGGTCGGGCTGCCGCTCGCGGCGAAGAACGCGTCCAGCGTTCGCGTCAGATCCGTCAGCCGCTGTGCGTCGTAGTCGAGCACGGGCCCGATCGTCGCGTCGACGAAGGCGGCCACGTCGCGGTCGTCCGAGAGCAGCACACCGAGAAAGCCCAGGTCCGCCGCCGACGCGCTGGCCCCCACGTTGCCGAGCGCGACGAGCGCCTCCATGCAGCGCATGGCCTCCTGATGGGCCTTGCGCACCCGGCCCAGGCCCCGGACCGGTCCGCCCGCGCCCACGGTGGCCGGCTGCCCCAGCAGACCGTCCAGCTGCTCGGAGACCGAGCGGGCGAACTCTCCCGCGCCCCAGTCGGGGTCGGGTGCGGCCGACATCGGCAGCAGCAGGGAGACACATCCGCTCTGGATGCTGCGGAGCCCGCCCACGCGATGCGCGTACGAGGCCGCCCAGCTGGCGGCGCGGCCCGCGGTACCGCCCTCGGGGCGCACCACCACCACGGCGAACGACTGTTCGTGCGCGATGCCCAGTCGGCTCGCCCGCAGTTCGAGCTGCTTCAGCGGCCGTCGCTCCAGGGCCAGGAGGTCGTCGAACAGCTCGTCGCGGAAGGGGCTCGCCGCTGTCGCCTCGCTGCGCTGCACCTGGAGCAGCACGGCGACGGCCTGTGCCGCCAGGCGCATACGGTGTGTACCGGCGTCGTTCAGCGGCCGCCGGGGGTGCAGCAGCAGGACCGCGAGTTCCTCGCTGCCGGCCATGACCGGCGCGGCCCACACGCCCGCTCCGCCGCCGTTCGCGCGCTGGGGGCCGAGGGCGGCGGCGGTCTGGACGGCGGCCCGTGCCTCGTCCTCGTCGATCGTGGGCATCGTGCCGACGGCCGCGAGAGAGCGGTGTTCCATGTCCCGGACGAGTACGGACCCGCCCAGGACCTCGGCCACCTCGGTGGCCAAGGTCTGCAGACCGCCGCCCGCCAGCGCGAGGTCGACCAGTCTGCTGTGCGTCTCTCCGAGGCGCCGGACGTCGGAGAGGCCGGCGACGTCCGCGTGACTGCGCTCCAGGGCGCGGGTCTTGTCTATGGCCACGGCCGCCAGGCCGCCGAGCGAACTCATCAGGGCGACGTCGTTGACGCTGAAGTGGCGTACGTTGCGGTCGGCCGCGTACAGCACGCCGAAGGTGTTGCCGCCGACCGACAGGGGAGCGGCGATGATCGCCCGGATCCCCTCCGCGCGCACCACCTCGTCGAGGACGCCGGTGTGCCGGAAGCTGTCGTCCGAGAGGTAGTCGGGGGTCCAGATGGGGACGCCCTTCTCGGTGGCCGCCCGGCCGAGACCCGACTCGTCGGGCACCCGGTAGCCGACGGTGAGGGCGGAGGCGTGTCCGTCCGCGCTCTGCACGAAACTCCCGTTCCCGCCGTCGTCGTGGAAGCTTATGTATGACATATCCATGCCAAGCAGACCGCGGGTGCGCCGGGTGACGGTCTCCATGAGGGTGTCGAGCTCGTAGGGCAGCGTCAGATCCCGTGCCGTGTCGACCAGCGCGGACAGCTCCGCCTCCCGCTGCTGACGGCGGGCGAACAGCGAGTGCACCTGGAGCGCCAGGCTCTCGGCCCGCTCCAGCCGCAGGACGGCCTCACGGTCCGGCCTCGGGTCGCGGCGGCCGAAATCCCGCACGAGGTCCCGTACCTGCGCGGGAGGGGCCTCCGCCGCGAGGAGTTCGAGGACGCAGAGCATGTGCGCGGCCTCGTCCGGTCGACCGTCCTCGGATGTCGGTAACTCGTCTGCGCCCACGCACTCCCCCAACCGCACCGGATCCGCCCGTTCTGCCCACGGCGGTGTGCCTGCCGTCCCGGCTGAGGCCGCCCCCGCGCACTCGCACGCCTGCCCCGCATGTGGCGCACCCAACCCTGTGGCCGTGCCACCACCGAGGCGGCCGGGGCTGTCGCTCGATCACCTTCCGGGGCGCGGGGCCCATCGAGAAAGGTGTGGGGAGATCGGCTCGCCGGAACACCCCACACCTCGCTGGAGGCCTCGATGTCGGACGTCCGCAGTCACCTCAAGTCCCTCGAACGCAGCCGCCGCTCGCTGACCCGGCCGGACCGGCCCCGGGAGTTCACCCTCCTCGGCCGGCGCTGGGACCTGCTCGGCGAGGTCTTCGCCCCCCTCTACTCGCCCTCGACCCGCATCGGCGCCGAGTTCCTCGGGCCGACCGGCACCGCCCCGCACCGGCCGCCCGCCTCACTGCTGGAGATCGGCTGCGGCGCCGGCGTCATCGCCGTCCAGGCGGCACTCGCCGGCTGGGGCCGCGTCGTCGCGACGGACATCAACGAGCGGGCCGTGGAGAACACCCGCCTCAACGCGGAACGGCACCAGGTCACCGACCGGGTCACCGCGCTGCACAGCGACCTGTTCTCGGCCCTCGACCCCGGCGCCCGGTTCGACCGGATCTTCTGGAGCTCCAACTACGTGATGGCGCCGCCCGACTACACCTACCGCACCGTCCACGAGCAGGCCTACGTCGATCCCGGCTACCGCACGCACGGCAGGTACCTGGCCGAGGTCCTGCACCGTCTGACCGACGACGGGGTCGCCCTCCTGCACTTCAGCGACCGGGGGGACCTCGGCGCCCTGTGCCAGATCGCCGCCGGATGCGGCCGGGAGCTGCGCACGCTCAGGACCCGCACCGTCCACGAGGGACCCGACCCGGTGGAGCACATGCTGCTGGAGATACACCCCGCCAGGGAACGCGGGGCGCGGACCGGAGCGGGTCTCGACCTCGTCCACGCCTGACTCCACCGTCCACGGGAAGGGTCCCGCCCCGGTATGCGCACACTGCTCGTCGACAACCACGACTCCTTCACCTACAACCTCTTCCACCACCTGGCCGAACTCGGCGGCCGCGAACCGACCGTAGTCGAGAACGACGACCCGCACTGGCGGGCCGCCCACCTCGCGGCCTACGACGCCGTCGTCCTCTCGCCCGGCCCCGGACACCCGGGCCGCGCGGGCGACTTCGGCATCTGCCGCGAGATCGTCGACACCGCCCGCGTCCCCCTCCTGGGCGTGTGTCTGGGCCACCAGGGCATCGCCGTGGCGGGCGGGGGAGCGGTGGGCCGGGCACCGGAGCCGCGCCACGGCCGCGCCTCACCCGTCCTCCACACGGGCCGCGAACTCTTCGCCGGTCTGCCGCACCCCTTCGACGCCGTGCGGTACCACTCCCTCGCCGTCCACACCCTCCCCGCCGCCCTCGAAGCGACGGCCTGGACCCCCGACGGCACCCTCATGGGGCTGCGCCACCGGCACCGGCCCCTGTGGGGAGTGCAGTTCCACCCGGAGTCCATCGGCACGCCGTACGGCCGACGGCTCCTGCGCAACTTCCTGGAGCGGGGCGGCACTCCGCGCCGCAGGCCCGCGTCCGCACCCGCGGCGAAGCGGCCCGAGAAGTCACCACGAAGCCGACTGACCGTCCACACACGGCAGTTGACGACCCGTTGGCACGAGGAGGTGGTCTTCGAGGACCTCTACGGGGCCGCCACCCACGCGTTCTGGCTCGACAGCAGCCGCACCGACGACGACCTCGGCCGCTTCTCCTTCATGGGTGACGGGTCCGGCCCGCTCGCGCGCGTAGCCACCGCCGACGTGCACAGCCGGACGGTCCGCGTCACCGCGCGGGACGGACTGCGGCTGGTCACGGGAGACTTCCTCGACTGGCTCGACCAGGACCTGCGCTCGATTCGGGTCGACGCCCCGGACCTGCCCTTCGACTTCGCCCTCGGCTGGGTCGGCAGCCTGGGCTACGAGCTGGGGACGGAGTCCGGCGGCCGACCGACCCACCAGTCCGCCGAACCGGACGCGACCATGCTGTTCGCGGACCGCGCCGTGGCGTTCGACCACCACACCGGCACCACCCATCTGCTGGCCCTGGCGGAGGACGGCGCCACGTCGGCCGCGACCACCTGGCTCGACACGACCACCGCCCGCCTGACCCGCCTGGCGGGCCGGGAGCTCGCACCGGCGCCCGCCGCACCCGGGCGGCCCGCCCCGATCACCCTGCGCCACGACCGGGACGCCTACCTGGAACTGATCCGGCGCTGCCAGGAACAGATCGCCGCGGGCGAGTCGTACGAGATCTGCCTCACCAACATGGCCGAGGCACACGTCGCGCTGGACCCCTGGCAGGGCTACCGCCGACTGCGCCGGATCAGCCCCGGCGCCCACGGCTCCCTGCTGCGGTTCGGCGACCTGTCCGTGCTGAGCAGCTCGCCGGAACGCTTCCTGCGGGTGAGGGCCGACGGCACGGCCGAGTCCAGACCCATCAAGGGCACCCGCCCACGCGGCAGCACCCCCGCCCACGACCGCGCCCTCGCCGAGGAACTGCGCGCGGACGAGAAGGAACGCGCCGAGAACCTGATGATCGTCGACCTGGTCCGCAACGACCTCGGCCGGGTGTGCGAGATCGGCTCCGTCACGGCGTCCGAGGTCTTCACCGTGGAGACCCACGCCACCGTGCACCAACTGGTCAGCACCGTACGCGGCACGCTGCGGGCGGACAGCGGCGCGGTCCACTGCGTGCGCGCGGCGTTCCCCGGCGGCTCCATGACCGGCGCCCCGAAGGAACGGACCATGCGGATCATCGACGAACTGGAAGGCGGGGCACGCGGTGTCTACTCGGGCGCGATCGGCTACTTCTCCCTGCTCGGCACCGCGGACCTGTCCATCGTGATCCGTACCGCCGTCGTCACACCGGACCGGGTGCGGTACGGCATCGGCGGGGCGATCACCGCGCTGTCGGACCCCGAGGCCGAGTTCGAGGAGACGGCGGTGAAGGCCGCCCCGCTGCTCGCGCTGGTCGGCGGGGAGTTCCCCGGCCGACGGCCGGCGCTCACGGAGGCGGGCCTCACAGGTACGCCCTGACGCACGGCGCGTCCCGTACGGCGTCGACCAGTTCCGCACGGTCCCGCACCCGCTCCCGCAGCCGGAGCCGGTCCAGCTCCGCGCCCAGACGGGACAGGTCGACGCCCCGTCGCCGCAGCGCGGAGAGCGTGTCGTGGGCCGCCGGTGCCTCCCCGGACAGGGAGTCGCCGCGCGGCCTCGCACGGCGGGCCGTCTCCGCCACGGCACGGGGAGACAGCAGATGGGTCGTCCGCCAGGCGACGATCTCCTCCACATGACGCACGCCGACGGCCCGCTCGCCCGGATCCACGTCGTCGCCCCACCTCGCGCCGGACCAGACGAGCCGCTGCGGGCGGGCGCCGGCGCCGCGCAGGGTGCGCCAGCGGCCGGAGTCGAGCTCGCGCTCATGGAGGTCGTAGGCGGCACGGGCCAGCGCGAGTGCCGTGCGGCCGCGCGGACCGGCGGCCTCCCGCGGGTCGTCCGGTGCGCCGAGCCGCCGGTCCACCGCGGCCTCCACCGCCGCCACGTCCAGTGCCGCCACACAGGCCCCCCGGACCGCGAGCCCGGCGCGGTGCGCCCGCTCCAGGCCCTCCCAGCCGGCATGGAGGACCGCCCCGTAGCGCTCCACCGAGTGCAGGGGAGCCACGTAGACCCCGATGCCCTCGGCCACGCACGCGCGCACCACGTCCAGCCCCGCGTCGGTCGCGGCGACGGTCACCAGCAGGTTCGGACGGTTGACCGCCAGGGCGAGGGCGCGCACCTCCTCCAACGCGGACGGGCCGTCGTCCGCCAGCCGCGCGTCGAGTTCCGCGCAGACCCAGCCGTCGAGGCCCTCGGCGGCCGCGTGCACGGGGGCGAGAACGTCGCACGCCCAGCGCGCGTCGTACGCGGACAGGGCGCGCACGATCACCTCCGGCGAGGCGCGGCGCCGGGCGAGGAGGCCCAGCTGTTCGAGGTACGCGTGGTGCCCGCGCCGCCGAAGCTCACGCGTCATCGCCGACGCGGACAGCACCACCCCGGTGATGTACGCGTCGGTGACCCATGCCCGCAGCGAGCCGTCCGCCAGCTCGGGCCGGCCCACTCCCGCGAGCCACACGGACACCCCCTCCGCGGCGAGGCTCCGCAGCACCGAGCCGTCCCCGGGGACCTCGCCGACACGGCGTTCGTCTCCCATCGGGTCTCCCGTCGTCAGCGCGTCCACCGCGGTCACCGACAGACGGCCCGCGCCAGCCGGGGGGCCAGCAGCGCGCCGACCTCGTCGCCGTAGGTGTCCCTGACCCGCTCCAGCAGCTCCGTCGGCGACGCCGCGTAACTCTGCGGGCCGAGGGCCTCCGCCGCCGTCGTCGCCAGAGCACAGCCGAGGGGCACGGCAGCCCGCAGCGGCAGGCCCCAGCTCCGCGCGGCGAGGAAACCGGCCCGGAACGCGTCGCCCACGCCGGTGGGATCCACCACCCGCCTCGCCGGCACCGCGGGGAAGTGCCCCGGTGCCGCCCCGGCCGTGTCGATCCGGACGCCCTGGGCTCCCCGGGTGGTGATCCACGTCCCCGCCCGGGCCAACACCTCCTCGCGCGTCCAGCCGCTCAGCCTCAGCAGCAGGGCGGCCTCGTACTCGTTGGTGAAGAGCCATGCGGCGCCTTCGACGAGCCGGCGGACCTCGTCGCGGTCCAGGCGGGCGAGCTGCTGCGAGGGGTCCGCGGCGAAGGGGATCCCGAGCTCCCGGCACTGCTCGGTGTGGCGCAGCATCGCCGCCGGATCGTTCGGGGAGACGACGACGAGATCGAGTGCCCCGCCGCGGTCGGCCACCCGCGCGAGATCGATACGGGAGGCCTCGGCCATCGCCCCCGCGTAGAACGAGGCGATCTGGTTCTGGTCCGCGTCGGTCGTGCACATGAAGCGCGCGGTCTGGCGGGTGTCCGAGACATGGACGTGACCGGTGTCGACGCCGTGCTCCTCCAGCAGGATCCCGTACTCGTCGAAGTCGGCCCCCACCGCGCCGACGAGAAGAGGCGTCAGTCCCAGCACGCCGAGACCGAACGCGATGTTGGCGGCGGCTCCGCCCCGGCGCACGTCGAGATCGTCGACGAGGAAGGAGAGCGACACCCGGTCGAGCCGGCCTTCGATCAACTGGTCGGCGAACCTCCCGGGAAAGGTGGCCAGATGGTCGGTGGCGATGGAACCTGTGACGGCGATGCGCATCGTGTCGCTCTCCAGCCTTGCTCGGGGGCGGGTGGTCGGTGGGCGACCCGGACGGGCTCGACGTTCCGGTGGATCTCCAGGGTCGCGGTGGACTTGTTGAGGGTGATGTAGTGCAGCCCCGGCGCACCCTCGTCCAGCAGCCGTGAGGCCATCGCGGTGGCGTACGCGACCCCGATGCGACGGCCCTCGGCGGGGTCGCCGCGGGCGGCCTCCAGACGGTGGGCGAGGTCCTCGGGGAAGGCGGCGTCGCTGAGCGCGGCGAAGCGTCGGATCTGCCGGACGTCGGTGGCGGGCATGATCTCCGGGATGACCGGTACGTGGCAGCCCGCCGCCGTGAGGCGGTCCCGCAGACGCAGGTAGTCGTCGACGTGGAAGAACATCTGCGTGATCGCGTAGTCGGCGCCGGCCCGGCACTTGGCGACGAAGTGCCGGATGTCGCTCTCCCAGTCGGGGGAGCGGGGATGACGCTCGGGGAAGGCGGCCACGCCGACCGAGAAGTCCCCCAACGAGCGCACCAGTTCTACGAGTTGGCAGGCGTGGCGCAGGCCCTGGGGGTGGGGTACCCAGGGACCGCGCGGATCTCCGGGCGGGTCACCGCGCAGGACCAGGACGTCCCGCACGCCGGCGTCCGCGTACTGGCCGACGATGCGCCGCAGTTCGGCGACCGAGTGCCCGACGGCCGTCAGATGCGCGACCGGCCGCAGCGTGGTCTCGGCGGCGATCCGCCCCGTGACCTCGACGGTCCGTCGGCGGGACGAGCCGCCGGCGCCGTAGGTGACGGAGACGAACGCCGGCGACAGCGCCTCGACGCGGCGGATCGCCTCCCACAGGGTGCGGGCGCCCGCTTCTGTCTTCGGAGGGAAGAACTCGAAGGAGAAGCTGGGCCGTTCGCGGTCGGCCGGGGCACCCGGGAGACGCGGGCCCGCTGTCCCGCTCCTCTCCAGGGTGCCCACCGCGGGCCGCGTCGCGCCGGTCATCGCGCGGGGAGGGCGTGGCGCCGGAGTTCGGCGGCCCGGTCGGTGCGTTCCCAGGTGAAGTCCGGGTGCGTACGGCCGAAGTGCCCGTACGTCGCCGTCCTCGAGTAGATCGGGCGCAGCAGGTCGAGGTCACGGACGAGGGCCGCCGGGCGGAGGTCGAAGACCTCGGTGATGGCGTGTTCGATGAGTTCGGTGTCGACGGTGTGGGTGCCGAAGGTCTCCACGAACAGACCGACCGGCCGGGCCTTGCCGATGGCGTAGGCGACCTGGACCTCGCAACGACGCGCCAGACCGGCCGCGACGACGTTCTTCGCCACCCAGCGCATCGCGTACGCCGCCGAACGGTCCACCTTGGAGGGGTCCTTGCCGGAGAAGGCGCCGCCGCCGTGGCGGGCCATGCCCCCGTACGTGTCGATGATGATCTTCCGCCCGGTCAGCCCCGCGTCCCCCATGGGACCGCCGATCTCGAAACGGCCGGTCGGGTTCACCAGCAGCCGGTAGCCCTCGGTGTCCAGCTTGACGCCGTCGTCGGCGAGGCCGGCGAGGACGTGTTCCACGACGTGCTCCCGCAGGTCGGGGGCGAGCAGGGTGTCCAGGTCGATGTCGCGCGCGTGCTGTGAGGAGACGACGACGGTGTCGAGGCGGACCGGCCGGTCCCCGTCGTACTCGACGGTGACCTGGGTCTTGCCGTCCGGACGGAGGAAGGGCATCGTCCCGTCCTTCCTGACGTCGGCCAGCCGCCGCGACAGCCGGTGCGCGAGATGGATCGGCAGCGGCATCGACTCGGGGGTCTCGTCGGTCGCGTAGCCGAACATCAGGCCCTGGTCGCCGGCGCCCTGCGCGTCGAGCAGGCCGTCGTCGTCCGCGCCTCCGGCGCTTCCGACGCGTTTCTCGTACGCGGTGTCCACGCCCCGGGCGATGTCCGGCGACTGCGAACCGATCGACACCGACACCCCGCACGAGGCCCCGTCGAAGCCCTTCGCCGACGAGTCGTAGCCGATCTGGAGGATCTTCTCGCGCACGATCGCGGCGATCGGGGCGTACGCCCGGGTGGTCACCTCACCCGCCACATGGACGTGACCCGTGGTGATCAGTGTCTCCACGGCGACGCGCGACAGGGGGTCCTCGCGCAGCAGCGCGTCCAGGACGGCGTCGCTGATCTGGTCGGCGATCTTGTCGGGGTGGCCTTCGGTGACCGACTCCGACGTGAACAGACGGCGGGACATGGGCTCTCCTTCGGCAGCTGGGTGCGGGAGTCGCGCAGGGGGTCGGGCGGAGCTTCAGACGGGCTGGTTCTCCTCGCTCGGGTCGCGGGGCGGCCTGTCGTACGGCGCACTCGACCGCGACAGCGACAGGCCGCTGGTCTCCGGCGCCCAGGCAACCGACACCAGCGCACCCACCAGGGACAGGGCGCAGCCGCAGAGCACCACGGCGCTCACTCCCCACTTCTCCAGCCCGAGGGGGACGAGGAAGGTGCCGACCGCGCCGCCGATGCGGCTGGTGGCGGCGGCGAAACCGATGCCGGTGGCCCGGATCTCGGTGGGGAAGACCTCGCTGGGGTAGACCGCCTGGAGCGTGCTGGACGCCGCGTGGAAGAGCGCGAAGACGGCGAAGCAGCCGGCGATCGCCCACTGCGGGCCGTGCGGCCACAGGCCCAGCGCCAGCAGGGCCGCGGCGGTCACGAGGAACGGGTGGACGAGCAGCGGCCTGCGGCCGACGCGGTCCATCAGCAGGACGCCGCTCACGCAGCCGAGCAGCAGGAAGAGGTTGAGCGCGACCTCGCCGGTGCCGTCGTCCCCCGCGCCGAGAGAGGCCAGCACCTGTGGGGCGAAGGTGGAGATGGCGAAGAACGGGGTGATCTGGCAGAGCCAGAAGAGGCTGGTGAACGCGGTCATCCGCCGGTACGGGCGGGCGAACAGCGCCGCGAGGCCGGTGAGCGCGGCCGAGGTCCGGTCGGCCCCGGCCGGGGCCGCCTGCGGCTGATCGGCCGGCGTCCGGTGCGCCCCTTTCCCGTCGTGGTCCGTCCCGCTGTGGTCCGTCCCATGACGGCCCGTGCCGTCGTGGCCTCTGCTGTCGTGGCGCGTGCCGTCGTGCGGCGTTCCGAGCCATCGCCGGCTGATCGCGTCGGCCTCGGCGTACCGGCCCCTGCTCGCCAGCCAGTGCGGTGACTCGGGGGTCCCCAGCCGTGCGACCAGCACGACGAGCGAAGGTACGGCGCTGCTGGCGAGGATCCAGCGCCAGACGGTCGGATCGGTGCTCCAGGACGCGAGGGTCATGCCGACGGCCGCCGCGAGCGTGTAGCCGACGTACCAGAACGCGATGAGCGAGGCCAGCAGCCGGCCCCGCCGCTCGGGTGGGGCGAACTCCGCGACGAGCGCCCCGGCGATGGCGTAGTCGGCGCCCACGGCGACACCCATGAGCAGCCGGACGGCGAAAAGCTGGAGGGCGTCGTCGACGGCGAGTTGGAGCACCGAGCCCACGAGGAAGACCAGCAGGTCGAAGAGGTACATCTTCTGGCGTCCGAACCTGTCGGTGAGCCGGCCGAAGACGATCCCCCCGAAGAAGATGCCGACCAGGGTGGCGGCGCCGATGAGCCCGGTCTGCAACGAGGTGAGCGCGAGGTCGGCACGGGCGAGCGGCAGGGCGGTGCCCACGACACCGAGGATCCACCCGTCGCACACCTCGCCGCCCCCGGCACAGACCGCGACGCGGGTCTGGAAGCGGTGGACGCGGCGTTCCTCGGGGGTGGTCCGGGCGGTGGAGGCACGGGGACGGGCGGCCGGCATCGCTGACTCTTCTCTCGTGGGTGCGTCGGCTCTCTCGTGGGCGGACCGGCTCCTTCGCGGACGCGCGGCGGCTGTGGTGTCAGTGGCCGGCGACGAGATCCAGGGAGAGCCGCAGGTTCTGCGGGGGCCGCACGTCCAGCTCCGCGTTCTCGGTGAGCACGGCGGTCTGCAGCTCGCGCAGTTTGTGCGACGGCCCGATGCCCAACTCGTCGGCGAGATGGCGGCTCAGCAGGTGGAAGACCTCCAGGGCGTGCGCGGTGCGCCCGCACCGGTAGAGGGCGATCATGTACTGGGCGTGCAGGTTCTCGTGCAGCGGATACCGGGAGACGAGCAGCCCCAGTTCGGACAGCACCTGGTGGTGCAGACCGAGCCGCAACTCGGCGTCCAGGCACTGTTCGAGGACCGTCATCCTGACGCCTTCGAGGCGGGCGACCTGTGCCTGGAGGTGCGGGCCGGCCTGGACGTCGGCGAGGGTGCGGCCGCGCCACAGCCCGAGCGCCGAGCGCAGGCAGGTCGCGAGGAGCACGTCGTCGTCGAAGGCCTGGGCGCGGCGGGCCCGCGCCAGATGACTGTCCAGCGCGTGCAGGTCCAGGCAGCCCTGCGGCACGCGCAGCAGATAGCCCTGGTAGCACGTGGCGAGGACGCGCTTGGCGGCCTGCGCGGAACCCACCGACGGCCACGCCGCGAGGGCCCGGCGCAGTTGGAAGACCCGGGTGTGCACGCTCTGCACCGCGCTGCGCGGTGAGTCGTCCCCCCACAGTTCCTGGACGCAGGTGTCGAGCGAGACCTGGTCGCCCGCGTGCAGGAGCAGCAGCGCGAGCAGCTGGCGCGTCTTGGGCGCGGACGGCAACCGGTCCCCGGTGTCGTACGGACCCCCGCCCGACGCGACGCGGGCCGGGGTGCGCACCGTCGAATCGGTCACGGAAAGCGGGCCGAGAACTCCGAACTCCATAGGAATTCCTCTCGTGTCGAAGTCTCCGGTGCTCCCGAACGTAACTCGGACACCACAACGGCTCCACTTTCCGGCTCGAATCACCCAGGACTCTGTCAACCGCGCCCGTTTTCACCCTCTTTGGTCGCCCTGATCTCCGTGATATCCGACGAGGAGTGAATCGTGAGGCGGCCGTGGTGCCCTGGGATTCGTCCGCATCTCGACGAAAGGCCCTGGCCGTGGAAAAGAGTCTGGTCGTCTTCGACTGCGACGGCGTGCTGGTGGACAGCGAGAAGCTCAGCGCACAGGCCGTACTGGAGATGGCGGCGGAGGAGGGCGTCGTGCTCACGCCGGCCGCCGCGCTCGCCTTCATCCGGGGCCGCAAGGTCGCCACCTGGGTCTCCGAACTCGAAGCGCGGCTCGGCAGACCGCTGGCGCCCGATTTCGTGCCCGAGTTCCGTCGGCGGTCGGCCGCCCTGTTCACCGCCGCCCTACGGCCGGTTCCCCATGTGCCGCGGATGCTCGACGAGCTGACTCTGCCGTTCTGCACGGCCTCCAGCGCACCCCGCGACAAGATCGAGCACACGCTCGGACTGACCGGCCTGCTGCCACGGTTCAGGGGCCGCGTCTACAGCGCGTACGAGGTCGGCGTGTGGAAGCCGGACCCCGGCCTGTTCCTGCACGCCGCGCGCGATCTGGGTGTCCCGGCCGACCGGTGCGTCGTCGTCGAGGACAGTCTCGTCGGCGTACGGGCCGCGGTCGCCGCCGGCATGACCGTGTTCGGCTACGCGCCGCCCGAGAACGGCACGGCCGCCGCTCTCGCCGCGGCCGGCGCGATCACCTTCGAGTCGATGGCCGCGCTTCCCGCTCTGCTCACGACGAGGCCCGCGGGGCGGCCCGTGAGCGGTTCGATATCGGCTCGCTAGAACGGCCTGCTTCCGTATGTGTGCCGTCTTTCCCCGGATTCGGGGATCAGACCGGAAGGTACTCCTCACATGCCCATCGTTCTCGAAGAACTGCAGCGCGTCAGCCCGGCCGCCGAAATCTGGTGGGACTCCTCACCCCTCGATTTCCCCCGGTGGCGCAGGCATTTCCTCAACGACGCGCCCGACCAGGAATCGCACCACCGCTGGAGCCGGCAACTCGACCGGTTTCTCTGTCCGGAGAAACCCGACGCCTCGCTGGTCCGCGGAATAACGACCAACCCGTCACTGGTGGCGAAGAGCATTCTCGCCTCGCCCGACACATGGCGGGCGGAGATCCGGGAAACCATCCGGAGCCAGAGTGTCCCCGACGTGGAGAGCACCTTCCGTCTCGTGTACGAGGAGGCGCTGCGCCGAGCGGCGGCGCGGATGCTGCCCATGTGGGAGGCGAGCGGGGGCCGGTTCGGCTGGGTGTCCGGCCAGCTCGATCCCCGGCTGATGTTCAACGCCGACCTCATGCTCGAACAGGCCCTGCGGATCGCCCGGATAGCCCCGAACCTGATGGTGAAGGTGCCCGGTTCCGCGGCCGGGTACGAGGTGATCCGGCAGCTCGTGGCCCGTGGCACGTCCGTCAACAACACGCTCTCGTACACCGTTCCGCAGTTCCTCGCCTGCGCCGAGGCCGTCGAGTCCGGGCTCGCCGAGGCCCGCCGCCGGGGCGTCGCGACCGATCGGTGGCGTGCCGTCTTCACACACATGACCGGGCGGTTCGGCGCCAACACCGATCTGCGCTGCGAGGCCGCCATCCGCGGCATGGACCTCACCCCGAGCGAGATCCGCTGGGCCGAGGTCGCCATCCTCAAGCGCGTCCACCGCCGTATCGCCGAACACGGCCACCCGGTGAAGCTGCTGCTGTCCAGCCTGGAGGTCGAGAATCCGGCAGCGGGGTCCGGGGCGCTGAGCATGCATCTGGAGGAGAGCGCGGGCGGAGCGATCGCCTACACCTGCAAGCCCCGCTTCGTGGCCGATGTGATGCGCCGCGACCACGAGCTGCCGTCCTTCGCCGCCGACGCCATCGAGCGCGAGGTCCCGGCCCGGGTGCTGGAGAAGCTGATGTGGCTCCCCTCCTTCCACCGGGCCTACGACCCCCAGGGCATGGGCGTGGACGAGTTCGCGCACTACGGCTCCTTCATCGAGACCTACGCCGAAGTCCTCGGCAACACACGGAAGTTGCTCGACTTCATCGCCCACCAGCTGCAGACGATGTCCGACTCCGCGCGGCCGCTGCTGCTGTCCGGAAGCACCCGCTGACCACGGCCCGAGGAGAGTGAGGCCCCCATGCACCCGTCCGTCGCGCTGTGGAGTCATCCCAGGTCGATGTCGACGGCGCTCGAACGGTCCTTCATCGAGCGTGGCGACTTCAAGGTCTTCCACGAGGAGTTCGCCTACGTCTTCTTCATGCACGAGGAACGCGCCGCGATCCCCCACAAGAACCCCCAGCCGGGCCACCCGCTCACCTACCCCGACATCAAAAGGGCGATGGAGGAGGCACGGCGACACCAGCCCGTGTTCCACAAGGACTTCCCCTACCACTGCCTGGACCATCTGCTGGCCGACCCCGCGTACCTGCGGGGCCAGATCAACACCTTCCTGATCCGGGACCCGGAGGAAGCGGTCCTCTCGCACGCCACCGTCCACCCCGACGTCACCCGGGACGTACTCGGCTACGAGGAACTCGCCCGGCTCTTCGACCACGTCAGCGAACTGACGGGCACCCCTCCGCTCGTCCTCAACGCCTCGGACCTGGCCGCCCGGCCGACGGAGACCATCGCCGCCTACTGCGAGGCGATCGGCGTGCCCTTCCTGCCCGAGGCCCTCAACTGGTCGGCGGGGGAGCGACCGGAGTGGACGACCTGGAGCGGATGGCACACCGACGTCTCGGCGAGCAGCGGAATCCGGGCCCCGCGGCGCGACTACCGGTTCGGCTACGCCGACATGCCGCACCTGCGGGAGTTCGTGCGCCACTGCGAGCCCTTCTACCGACACCTGGACCAGTTCCGGCTCCGGCCGGCGAAGGAGGTGGCGCTGTGAGCGCCGGCACCGTGATCGTCACCGGCGGAGCCGGTGGGGTGGGCCGGGCCCTGGTGGGCCGCCTGCTCGACGAGGGCAGGACGGTCGTCACCTGCGACATCGACGAGTCCGGACTGAAGTCCCTCGCCGACGAACACCACGGCCGACCACTGGACACACACGTCCGTGACATCGCCTCGCACGAGGACTGCGACGCCTTCATGGACGCGGTCGTCGCGGCACACCCGGACGTCGACGGACTCGTCAACAACGCCGGTCTCTACCTCGGACGACCGGTGCAGGAGTACGACGACGAGACGATCGACCGGGTCATCGGCGTCAACATCAAGGGCCCGGTGTGGCTCTCGCGCCGCTTCGCCGCCCACCTCCTGCCTGCCGAGAGGCGTGGCGCGATCGTGAACCTGGCCTCCGTCGCCGGAGAGGTGGGCAGCTCCGACGCGCTGTACGGAACGGTCAAGGCGGGCGTCATCGGGCTCACCAAGTCCAACGCCATGAACTTCGCCCCGTACATCAGGGTCAACGTGGTCTCGCCCGGGCTGATCGTCCGTACGGCCATCGCGGACCGTATCCCCGACCACCGGTACGCCGAGTACAAGCGGCAGGAGCTGCTCGACGGCGACATCCACCCCGAGTACGTCGCCGATGTCTGCGCCTACCTGCTGAGCGACCGGTCGCGGACCCTGACCGGCGCCCTGCTGCGCGCCGACAACGGCTCCTACCCGCGCTGAGGCGAGAAAGGCGAAGACGGTGAGCCGACACTCCCGCACCCGGGGCGCCACCCGCGGCCCCGCGCAGAAACCCCTCATCATGCTCGTCGGCATGGGGGACCTCTCGGCCAAGGTCCTCGGCATGCTGCTCGCCGACCCGGCGACCGACCGGGTCGTGCTGGCGGGGCGAGACACCGAGACCATCCGCAGGAGGGGCAACCTCGCCCTGTTCACCGCGACGAACCTGGGCCGGCACGGCAGCGTCGACACCGTGCACATGGACCTGAGGAACGTCGACGCCACGGCCGAGACGCTCGCCCGGGTGCGCCCGGACATCGTGTTCATGGGCGGCTCCCTCCAGTCGTGGCGGGTCATCACCCAACTGCCCAGGCAGACCTTCGAGGAGCTGGACGAAGCCCAGTTCGGGCCCTGGCTGCCCATGC
The DNA here is from genome assembly GCF_014930365.1 of Streptomyces caniscabiei. GTDB lineage: Bacteria > Actinomycetota > Actinomycetes > Streptomycetales > Streptomycetaceae > Streptomyces > Streptomyces caniscabiei. Next base: position 123,631 of record NZ_JABXWI010000016.1, read on the forward strand.
ATCTGACGCTCAACCACCTGCTGATGCGGGCGGTGCGGGAGTCCGCCGTCGAGACGAGGGTGGTGAACGCCGCCTTCCCGGACGCCGTGGGACCCGTGCTCGACAAGATCGGCCTGGCTCCCACCATCGGCGTGGGGAACGTGGCCAACATCGTGCCCGCCCTCACGCACGGGGCCGCCCATCTCCTGGACGCCCACCCGGCCGACGTGGAGGTACGGCTGGTGGCTCAGCACTACTTCAGCCACTACGTCCCCCGGTTCGGCGACGCGGGCAGGGGCGCCTACCACCTGGAGGTGCGCGTCGACGGCGACACCCCCGCCGGGATCGACCACCACGCGCTGTTCGCCCAGCTCGACCACCGGCTCAAGCGGCTGGGCGGCATCGACGGCCAACTCCTCACCGCGTCCTCCGCCGTACGGGTCCTGCACGGCATGGCGACGGACAGCGGCGCCCTCGCGCACGCCCCTGCACCCGGCGGGCTCCCCGGCGGCTACCCGGTGCGCGTGCACCGGGACGGCGGGACGCTCGATCTGCCCGACGGGCTCACCCGGGAGGAGGCCGTCCGGCTCAACGAGGACTGCCAACGGGCGGACGGCATCGACCGCATCGACGACGACGCGACCGTGCACTTCGCCGAGGCGGAGATGTCCGTCATGAAGCGGCTGCTCGGCTACGACTGTCCCAGCATGAAACTCGGCGACTGCGCCGACTGGGCCGACGAACTGGGCCGCAAGTACGCCGCCTTCGCCGACGGGTTCCGCTGAACCCGCCGCCGGGACGGCGATCGATCCCCTCACACCGACGGACGACCGGGGAGACACGCATGACCACAGACACCGCCCCTTCGGCGGACGACTTCGCGGGCCAGTACGTCCGCACCCTCGTCGACCACTGGGACGACCTGATCGACTGGGACCGCCGCGGGGAGTCCGAACAGGGCTTCTTCGCCGACCTCCTCGCGGAGGCCGGGGCCCGTCGCGTCCTGGACGTCGCGACCGGCACCGGGTACCACGCCGTCACATTCGCGCGGGCCGGCTTCGACGTCACCGCGGTCGACGGCAGCGCGGAGATGATCGAGCGCACCCGGGTCAACGCCGCCCGCCACGGACAGTCCTTCCCCGTCGTCCGTTCGGACTGGCGACGACTGCGGGAGAACATCGACGGCCGCTACGACGCGATCGTGTGTCTCGGGAGCTCCTTCCCCCATCTCTTCCGGGAGTCCGAGCGCCGCGCGGTCCTCGCCGAGTTCCACGAGGCGTTGAACCCCGGCGGGGTGCTCGTCGTCGACCACCGCAACTTCGACGCCATCCGCCGCCACCGGTACCGCAGCAGCGGCGACTACTACTACTGCGGAACGGGTGCCTCGGTCTCTGTCGCGCACGTCGACGACCGACTGTGCCGCTTCCGGTACGAGTTCCCCGGCGGCGACACCCACCATCTGGAGGTGTACCCGATCCTGTCCGCCGAGCTGTCGGACCTGCTCGTCGACTCCGGGTTCGCGGCGGTCGAGGAATTCGGCGACTTCGACCGGAACTACGACGCCGACGCCACCGATTTCATCATCCACGTCGCCAGGAAGCCCTGACACGACCGGCCCGCACCCATGGTCGGACAGGACAGGTAGAGAAAGGCAGCGGTTGTGGCAACCGAGACAGCGCCACCCACACCACGCTCACGACTCGTCGCGGCGTTCGTCATCACGGCGCTCCTGACCAGTTTCGTGGCGGCCACCTACGGATTCGGGTTCTATCTCTTCGCGCAGATCGTCACGGACATGCGCAAGGACCTCGGGTTCGGCTACACCGTGGTCGGCACGGTCACGGCGTCCGGCCAGCTCGGATTCCTGCTGTTCGCGCTGCTCGGCACCTGGCTCTCCACCCGCGTGGGCGGCGGCCAGGTCACCATCGGCTCGGCCGCCCTGTGCGGCCTGTGCCTGGTGCTCATCCCGCTCACGGACAGCATCGTCGTCATCGGCGTCCTGCTGACGATCATGGGCGGTACGGCGGCCTCCGTCTATGTGCCGCTGGTCGAGATCGTCGGCAGGACCATCGACTACGAACACCGCGGCAAGGTGCTGGGCCTGATCTCCAGCGGCACCAGCTACGGCGTCTTCGTCAACAGTCTCCTGGTCCCCTCCTTCGTCGGCGGGGGGAACTGGCGCGGCCTCTGGTACTGCGTCGGGCTCGGCACCCTGACCTCCACCGCGATCGCGGCCTACGCCTTCCACCGGCTGGGGCTGTTCCGGGCCGAACGGGCCGCCGAGCGGGCCGGGGACGGACAGGACCCCGGCACCGGGACCACGGACCGCGACGACAGCGCGCGGGCCGGCTGGCGCATGGTGCTCGTCCGGTGGGTCGTCATCGTCTGGGTGATGAAGTTCCTCAACGGGTTCGCCTGCATGCCGTTCCAGAACTATCTCTCGCCCTACCTGCGCGAGGGACTCGGCTTCGACATCGGGTTCGCGGCACAGGTGTGGGGAGTCATCGGCGTCATCGGCATGTTCGCGGGATTCGCCGTCGGCTGGCTCTCCGACCGGATCGGCGTACGCACCTCACTGGTCCTGTGCTACGGCATGTTCTTCGTCTCGGCGGTCCTGCTCGTGGTGGCGCCGATCGGCTACCTCCCCATGGTCTCCGGAATCCTCTTCGCCCTCGCGTTCTATCCCATCTACGGGCTGGTCCCCGCCTATGTGTCGAAGACCGCCTCGGGAGCCGCCGCGACCGTCATCTTCGGTGTCACGAACGTGACGCAGGGGCTCGGCGGGATCGTCGGGAACTACACGGCGGGCTTCCTCAAGTCATGGACCGGGGACTTCACCTGGTACTACGCCGTGATCGCCGTGACCACCCTGGTCCTGGGCGCGCTGACCCTCCAGCTCCCCCGCGAGGGATCACCCGAGAGCGCCATCGGCCGCACGGGTCCGCCGCCCACCAGCGACAAGGATCTCTCCCATGCCTAGCGGTACGACGAAGACCGACGCCCCGACCACCCCGGAGGTCTACTGCACCTGCCGGCCGGGAGCGACGATCTGGCTGACCGGTCTGCCGAGCGCCGGCAAGACGACGATCGCCCGCGAACTGGCACGGCTGCTGCGCGCCGACAGCCGCCGGGTGGAAGTGCTGGACGGTGACGAGATCCGCCGCTTCCTCTCCGCCGGCCTCGGCTTCTCCCGCGCGGACCGCGACACCAACGTGCAGCGCATCGGCCTGGTCGCCGAGGTCCTCGCCCGCAACGGGGTGGTGGCGCTGGTGCCGGTGATCGCGCCGTACGCCGAAAGCCGCGACGCCGTCCGGCGGCGTCACCGGGCCGGCGGAACACCGTACGTCGAGGTGCATGTGGCGACGCCGGTCGAGGTGTGCTCCGTACGCGATGTGAAGGGACTGTACGCCCGGCAGGCCGCAGGGGAGATCTCCGGGCTCACCGGCGTCGACGACCCGTACGAGGAACCGGAGTCGCCCGATCTCCGGATCGCGTCGCAGCACCAGTCCGTGGGGGAGTCCGCGAAGGCGCTGTACGCGCTGCTCACCGAGAGGGGCCTGGCATGACGACCGTCACCCGAGTCTTCGACACGACCGACAGTCCGTACACGCTGTCGCACCTGGACGCGCTGGAGTCCGAGGCCGTCCACATCTTCCGCGAGGTGGCGGGCGAGTTCGAGCGGCCGGTGATCCTCTTCTCCGGCGGCAAGGACTCCATCGTCATGCTGCACCTGGCGCTGAAGGCCTTCGCGCCCGCCGCGGTCCCCTTCTCCCTGCTGCACGTGGACACCGGACACAACTTCCCCGAGGTACTGGAGTACCGCGACCGCACGGTGGCCCGCCACGGACTGCGGCTGCATGTGGCCTCCGTCCAGGACTACATCGACCGGGGTGTGCTGCGCGAGCGTCCCGACGGGACCCGCAACCCCCTCCAGACAGTGCCGTTGACGGAGACGATCCAGCGCGAGCGCTTCGACGCCGTCTTCGGCGGCGGCCGACGCGACGAGGAGAAGGCCCGCGCCAAGGAGCGGGTGTTCTCGCTGCGGGACGAGTTCTCCCAGTGGGACCCGCGCCGCCAGCGCCCCGAGCTGTGGAACCTCTACAACGGCCGCCACACACCGGGTGAGCACGTGCGGGTCTTCCCGCTCTCCAACTGGACCGAGCTGGACGTGTGGCAGTACATCGCCCGCGAGGGCATCGAGCTGCCGGAGATCTACTTCGCGCACGAGCGCGAGGTGTTCCGGCGGGCCGGGATGTGGCTGACCGCCGGCGAGTGGGGCGGCCCCAAGGACGGCGAGAGCGTCGAGAAGCGCCTCGTCCGCTACCGGACCGTCGGTGACATGTCCTGCACGGGCGCCGTCGACTCCGACGCGACCACGCTGGACGCCGTGATCACCGAGATCGCCGCCTCCCGGCTCACCGAACGGGGCGCGACCCGCGCCGACGACAAAGTGTCCGAGGCCGCCATGGAAGACCGCAAACGGGAGGGGTACTTCTAGCCATGACGACCATCGACACCCTGCGCTTCGCGACGGCCGGTTCGGTCGACGACGGCAAGTCCACCCTCGTGGGACGGCTGTTGCACGACTCCAAGTCGATCCTCTCGGACCAACTGGCGGCCGTCACACGGGCCTCCGCCACGGACGCCCCCGATCTCGCGCTGCTGACCGACGGTCTGCGTGCCGAGCGGGAACAGGGCATCACCATCGACGTGGCCTACCGCTACTTCGCCACGCCCCGCCGCCGCTTCATCCTCGCCGACACCCCCGGCCATGTGCAGTACACCCGCAACATGGTCACCGGCGCCTCCACCGCCGACCTCGCCGTCGTCCTCGTCGACGCCCGCAACGGGGTGGTCGAGCAGACCCGCCGCCACGCCGCGATCGCCGCCCTGCTGCGGGTCCCGCACATCGTGCTCGCCGTCAACAAGATGGACCTCGTCGACCACCGGGAGCCCGTCTTCGCCGCGATCGCCGAGGAGTTCACGGCCTACGCCGCGGCCCTCGGTGCCGACGAGGTGACGGCCGTCCCGATCTCCGCGCTGGCCGGCGACAACGTGGTGGACCCGTCCGCGAACATGGACTGGTACGGCGGTCCCACCATCCTCGAACACCTCGCCTCCGTTCCCGTGGAGCAGGACACGGCACGCGGACCCGCCCGTCTTCCCGTGCAGTACGTGATCCGCCCGCGGACCGACGAGCATCCCGACTACCGCGGCTACGCGGGGCAGCTCGTCCGCGGCACGCTGCGCGTCGGCGACCGCGTGACCGTCCTGCCCGCCGGCCACACCTCGACCGTGAGGGCCATCGACGAACTGGGAGGGCCGACCGACGTCGCCTGGGCACCCCAGTCGGTGACCGTTCTGCTGGAGGACGACATCGACATCGCGCGCGGTGACCTCGTCGTGGCGAGCGACCGGGCGCCCGCTCTCACCCAGGACGTCGAGGCCACGGTCTGCCATGTCGCCGACCAGCCGCTCACCGTCGGCCGACGGGTCCTGCTCAAGCACACCACCCGCACGGTCAGGGCGATCGTCGAGGACATCCCGTCGCGGCTGACCCTCGACACCCTCGCGCAGCACCCGGCCCCCGGCGGCCTGGTCGCCAACGACATCGGCCGCGTCAGGATCCGCACCGCCGAACCGGTCGCCCTCGACTCCTACGCCGACTCCCGCCGCACCGGCTCCTTCCTCCTCATCGACCCTTCCGACGGCACGACCTTCGCGGCAGGCATGGCGGACGCGCGCTGACTCGACCGGCTCGCCGGCCGGCCGCGGCGGCCGCAGCGGTCGGACGGCGGTCAGGTGGCGTGGACCTCGACGGTGCGGCCGTCCGGATCGGTGAGCAGATGGCGTCCCGGGGAGAGCGGTGGGACGGCCCTCGTGCCGTCCACCGCCAGGCCCAGACGGAGCGCGTCGGTCCGCCGGTCCGGGCGGGCCGGATAGAGCTCGAGAACCGTGCCGCCGCCCAGGACGGCGGCATGGTGCTCCGGCCCCTCTCCATGGCGCTCCCGCGTGAAGTCCAGACCGAGGTCCTGGTAGAAGCGCCGGCATTCATCGGGGCGGGGCGAGTACACCACCAGCAGGGTCACGCGGGGCGTGTCCGAGTCGCTCATGAGTTCCTCGCGATCTCGCGGTCCCGGCGGGCGATGTCGTACAAGATGCGTCCCGCCGACAGGTAGAACAGGGCGATCAGCGCTCCGCCGCGCACCTCCGGGTAATGGTGGCTGCCCGGCGCCGACGCGGTCCAGCCCGGCCCCTGCCGGCCGCTCGGGCCCACCAGGGTGGCGCCGGGATCCACGGGGACCACCAGGTTCAGCTCGCCGTACGGGTGGGCGTGGTACTGGCCCTGGTAGCGCTCGACGCTGTTCATGTCAGCCGAGCCAGGTCCCGGTAGAGCTCGCTGTCGGGCCCGTACGTCGTGTTGAGCCAGGCTTCGAGCTCCTTCCCGGGGGTGCGGTTCCTGACCTCGTCCAGGAAGGGGATGCTGCGCTCGATCAACGCGCGCTCGTTGTCCTCGGCCACGGCCTGCACGTCCTCTCGGGTCATCGGCACGACCTGTCCCGGGCGACCTTGCCGCAGAAATTGATTACAGTCAATGACTGTAATGTAATCCCACTCGGCAGGGTCGTCGTGGGTCGCTCGCCGCCACGTCCCGGTGGCGGGTGATCAGTGCGTGGGGTCGGCGTCGGCGTCCGGATCCACGGCGATAGCCGGCCAGACCGTGGCGGCCACCTGCTCGGCGAAGCCCGCGGGTACCTCGCGGCCGGTGCGGAGGTAGTCGGCGAAGTAGCTGCCGAAGCACAGGCTCACGGCCATGTCGAGGTCCGCCGTCCGCCGCACGGCGCCGCGTCGCTGGAGGTCGACGAGGGTGAGCAGCAGTTCCTCGCAGCGGGGCCGCACACCGTGCTCCCGCAGCTGCTCCAGCAGGCCGGGGGCCTGTTCGACCTCGGCCATGAAGTTGCCGTGCAGGGCCATGGCCCGCTCGTTGTGGTGGCGCGGGTCGAGGCGCCGGACCGCTTCGACGAACGCCTCGCGCGGCTCCAACCGCTCCAGGTCCAGCGGCGGGTACGCCTCGCGCTGCGTCCTGAGGCCGTAGCGGATGGCGTCGACGACGAGGTCGTACTTGTTCGCCCAGCGCCGGTACAGGGTGGGGCGGGTGACTCCGGCCTCCGCGACGATGTCGCCGATCGTCATCGAGGAGTAGCCGTCGGTGGCCAGCCGTCTGCGCGTCGCCCGGATGATCGCCTCCTCGATCGCCGGATCCCTGGGACGCCCCGCGGCGGCCGGCGGCACCTCCGCGTCCGCGCGGCTTCCGCGCCCGCGCCCGTGCCTGCCCCCGCGCTCGCCCGACCGGGTGGGGTCCGTACTGGTCATCGCGTGTCCTTCCCGAAACGGGCTCCTGAGGCAGGTGTCCCATCCTGCCTTCCTTCGTCTCGCCGATGTCCATCGCGGCCGTGATGGAGAGCCCCTACAGCCGGCGGTGCCGCGGAAAATCCAGGTGCCGGAACCGGAGCCGCGTCCCTAATCTCGTCCCCATGCGCCACGAATCCGCCCTGCTCAACGTCATCGATGTGGAAGCCACCTGCTGGGACGGACAGCCGCCGCCCGGCTCCGTGAGCGAGATCATCGAGATCGGGCTCACCGTCGTCGACCTGTCGACACGGTGCCGTGTCTCGCGGCACCGTGTCCTGGTCCGCCCCGCGCGGTCGACGGTGAGCGACTTCTGCACGGAACTGACCGGCCTGACACAGGCCGAGGTGGACCGGGGCGTCACCTTCGCCGAGGCGTGCCGGATCCTCGTCGAGGAGTACGGGGCAGGGGAGCGCCCCTGGGCGAGCTGGGGCGAGTACGACCGTCTGCAGTTCGCCCGGCAGAGTCGGGCCGACGGGGTGGCCTACCCCTTCGGCTATCCGACGGAGCGCACCCACACCAACGCCAAGGCCGTGTTCACCGCGGCGTACGGGTTGCGCAAGAAGCCCGGCATGAGTCACGCCCTGCGGATCGCCGGGCTGCCGCTCGAAGGACGCCACCACCGCGGTGAGGACGACGCGTGGAACATCGCGGCACTCGTCCTCGATCTGGTGGACCGCGCGGCATGGCCGGGCACGGCCCCGGCCGTCGTGCAGGGGGCGATCGCGCCGCTCGGAGCGAGCGCGCAGGCCGACTGAGGCCGGGTCAGCGGGTGAGTCGCCGGGCGGCCCACTCGCGTTCGGCGACGGCGAGGCCGCGCTCCAGCGTGTCGACGAGCCCTGCCCGGCTCACCGACACCACCGTCGGCTCGTGCCGTGCCTCGGCGCCCCGGGTGACACCGCCTTCCTCACGTAGGCGACAGGCCAGATGCACCTGGTCCCCGTCGGGGAACGCGAAGGCCGTCACGCCGTCGGTGCACTCTCCCCACTCCAGGAACGCGTACCGGGCGAGCGCCGCACCGGCCGCGGACGGGAACGCGGACCCGGCGGGGGCCTCGTCGTACATCCAGCTCTCCGCCACGCGGAAGGACTCGGACGCGGTGGTGAAGCCCTCCGGCGGCGGGGCCGGTGCGCGGAAGCGGGCCGGCTCGTCCTTGAGCTTCTTGACCAGCAGCGGCGGGTAGAACGCGTTGTCCCACGTGTTCACATGCAGCCCGCCGACGAAGACATCGACGCACAACAGTCCCGGGTCCCGTTCGACATGGAACTCCAGCCCGAACCCGGCCCGCGACCCGCACAGCATGGCAACCTGTCCCATCCTCGGACGACACCCGTCACGGTCCCACCCTACGGAGGGGTGATCCGCGGTCCGCAGGCCCGGCCGTCGCGCATCACGGGGCCACGGCGCCGTCGGGGTGGCCGAGCGCGGTCCGGGCCGGCTCCGTCGTGACACGGGATGCGCGTGGCCGGGGTCGAAGGACGGGTGAGTGGAGCCGCGAGAGGAACAGGCCGAGCACCGCGCCGTAGATGAGATGGCCGAGCAGGCTGAGGACGAAGCTCGTCGGGGTCAGCGTGAAGAGCTGGTCCGCGCCGCCGGGGATGACGACGACGGTGGCGCAGAGGCCGGTCCAGATGAAGATGCCGTAGCCGACGGACAGCAGTGTCGGCCGAGCGGTGATCAGCGTGGGACGGACGGCCGCGACCAGCTTGCAGAACACGAAGTAGGCCATGCCGATCCCGCCGCCGTCGCCGAGATAGCGCCACAGGTAGCCCATGAGTAGATGCGGACGCTCGGTGCCGAGGATCCACCCTCCGAGGGACGGAATGAAATCAGGCCAGATGCCCGCCAGGACCATCGGGACGCGCACCGCGTCATAGGCGGTGACCGCGACCAGACCGGCGATCAGGCCCTTCAGCGCCCACTCCGACTCCGCCGAGCCGTGGGCCAGGAGCATCAGCGTCAGCAGTGACAGCGGGGTGACCAGGAAAAGCGCTGCTTCGGTCATGGACAGCAGTCCCATGACCGACAGGGGGATGGACAGGACCGGCATGGCGCCGGCGAGGATCAGAATCAGGCAGCGCAACAGCGCAACACGCGTCATGGCGGCTCTTCCTTCGGAGAAGACCCCGGTCGTCGTGTCCGGGGGAGGCGTCGCTGGGGTCGATCAGCGTCGTGAGTGCTGCCGCATGGGCGAGGGGCGCGGAGGGGACGTCCGCGCCCTCACGCGCGTGGGGGGAGTACGGAGCATGTCGATGAGAGGCGTCCGGCCGGGGACGGGTCCGGTGCCAGGGGATGCTCGATGCCGGGGGCGGCCCGTCGCGCTGGAGGGACCGCCCGCGTGCCTGCGGGAGTTGAGGGGAGGACCCGCGGGGGGCCCCGGCGGTCGGCGGACCGCGGGGGCCGGGGGACGTCAGCCGTCAGCCGTCGGCCGGCGTCAGCGGCCGGTGAAGCGCGGCTCGCGCTTCTCCAGGAAGGCGCTCATGCCCTCCTTCTGGTCCCGCGTGGCGAACAGGCCGTGGAACACCCGCCGTTCGAAGAGCACACCGTCGTCGAGACCGGTGTTCAGCGCGCGGTCGACGCACTCGCGAGCCGCTGTGACCGCCGCGCGGCCGTAGGAGGCGACGGTCGCGGCCACCCGCTGGGCCTCCTCGGCGACCTGGTCGTCGGCCACCACACGGGAGACGAGCCCGGACCGTTCGGCCTCGTGGGCGTCCATCGTGCGGCCGGTGAGGATCAGGTCCATCGCCTTGGCCCGCCCGACCAGGCGGGTCAGACGCTGGGTGCCGCCGATGCCGGGGATCACCCCGAGCTTGATCTCGGGCTGGCCGAAGACGGCCGACTCACCGGCGACGACGAGGTCGCACATCATCGCCAGCTCGCACCCGCCGCCCAGCGCGTATCCGCTCACCGCGGCGATCTTCGGAGTACGGAAGGCGGCGAACTCCTCCCAGCCGGCGAAGTAGTCCTCAGCCGCCATGTCGGCGGCCGATCTGCCCGCCATCTCCTTGATGTCGGCGCCGGCCGCGAACACGTCCTCCCCGCCGGTCACCACGAAGGCGCCGACCTCGGGGTCCGTGTCGAGCGGACGCAGGGCGTCGAGCAGTTCGGTCAGCAACTCGCCGCTGAGCGCGTTGCGGACGTGCGGACGGTGGAGGCGTACCGTGACCACCCGGCCCAGACGCTCCGTCTTCAGAGTGTTCATCGCGTGTCTTTCGCCTTTCGCGTGTCGCTCAGGAGTCCCAGATCGCGCCGTACGCGGGGACACCCCGCCGCTCCAGGCCCTGGACCACCTGCCAGGTGAGCTTCTTGTTGGAGATGCAGATGACCGCCTCCGCACCGAAGTCCCGGTACGCGGTGTACGCGAGGCGCACCATGTCCGGCTTGCCGTACACGGAGGTGTCCCAGACAAGGGCGTCCGGCTGCACGGCGAGGATCTCGTCGACGAGGGCGTCGCCGTAGGTGGTCCGTGGGGCACGGGTCGCCCAGACCAGACGCGAGGGGACCTCGGCGGCCAGCAGATGCGGCAGACAGGGGCCGATCCCGCTGCCCGTGGCGACATAGACCACCTTCTTGAACAGCACCTCGATGTTGGCGACGCCGGCGGTCGTGATGCCCTTCACCCAGACGTGCTCGGGAGCGTCGTCGATGAATGAGGCGGTCCAGTCACCGGCCCGCGAGATGGTCAGCCGGAAGCCGGGATCGTCCGGGGCGGGTACGTTCGCGAAGGAGTGCCACTCCTTGAGCGGACTGCGGCTGAGCGCGGTCGACGATCCGGCGAAAGGTTTCTCCCCATAGTCGAAGCGGGCCAACGCCACATGCGACGAGGGTCGTTCCACGTGCACCCGCACCTTGCGCAGACGCGTCCAGGGCAGGGCGACACTGAACGTGACGACGGCCAGGACTCCGAACTCCGGCACCCCCGCGCCGCTCAGCGCGGTGTGCGTCCAGAAGAGGGCCAGCGCGGCCCACCCGCCGAAGCGGTGGATCTTCTCGAAGTGGTCGTGGAAGCGGGACCGGAAGGGCGGCAGCGCGGTAGCGACGATGCCGGCGAGCAGAGCGGCCAGCGCCCAGCTCACCAGGGTGAGCCCGGGATCACCGCCCCGTGCCGTGACCGCCACGGTGAGCCCCCCGAACCACAGCGTCCCGGCCAGGGCCCCGCCCACGTGCAGACCGCCGAAGTGATACACCTTCCCGAGCGTCCAGCGCACCTTGAGCGGCCATGAGGTCGGTGCCCAAGTGGCCACCCGGAAGAGGAAGTTGACGACGTACTGCTGACGGACGACGACCGCGAGCGCGAGGTTGGCGAGGCAGGCGTGGCCCAGCGACCTGATGTCCAGCGGCCCGCCGAGGACCAGGTACGCCGCGTTGACCAGCAGTACGAGGGCGGCGAGGCGGTTGTAGTGCATGAGACGGGGGTGTTTGAGGGCCCGTCGGAACCGCGAGGTGAGCGGGGGGAGCGGGTGCGGCGTCGTGGTGTCCACCGCCGGTGGCGTGGTGGCGAGGGGCGAGGTGGTCATCACGCGGCCTCCGCACCGAAGGCCGCCGTGCCGCCCAGGGGCGTCGCCGTCCGTTCCGCCAGCCGGCGCTCCGCGAGCAGCAGGAGAGCGGCCTTGTCGATCTTTCCGCGGGAGGTCTCCGGAAGGGTCGCCAGGGCCAGGACGTGGGAGGGCACGCAGTAGTACGGCAGGGCGTCGGCGACCGCGCCGCGCGCCGCCTCCACGTCGACATCGGCCGGGCAGACGAACGACACCAGGGTCCGCGCGTCCCACTTCAACGTGACCGCACGGCTGCAACCGGGCGTACGTTCCAGCACCGAGGAGACGGAGTCGAGTTCGACCCGGAAGCCGCGCACCTTGACCTGGTCGTCGGTGCGGCCGAGGTGTTCCAGTTCGCCGTCGGGCGTCCAGCGGCCGAGGTCGCGGGTGCGGAACATACGGCGCCCGTCACCGAGGAACGGGTCGGGGGCGTAGCGCTCGGCGGTCAGTTCGTCGTTGCCGAGGTAGCCGGCCGACACACAGTCGCCGCCCGCCCACATCTCGCCGACCTCGCCGATGGGTACCGGCCGCAGGTGCTCGTCGAGGACGTACACGGTGTTGTTGGGCGTGGGGCTGCCGATGGTGAGGAGCAGGCCATCGGGGTCGTGGCGGCGCATCGTGTTCACGATCGTGGTCTCGGTGGGGCCGCAGGAGTTGTAGAAGGTGGCCCGTCTCGCCCACAGGTCCGCCAGCGGGCGGGGGCACGGCTCACCCGCGACGGCCACCGTCCGGACGTCGGGGCACCGCGCCGGGTCGATCCCGGACAGCACGGTCGGGGTCGCGATGATGACATGCGCGGTACGGGCGGCCTCGGCGATGTCCTTGCCCCGTACGACGAGGGTTCCGCCGTGGGCCAGACAGCCGAGTATCTCCCAGGCGGCCATGTCGAAGCCGATGTTGAGGAGCTGGGCCACCCGGTCACCGGGGCGGACGCCCAGGTCGCCGGGGGCGGTGAGCAGGATGTTCGCGACGTTGCGGTGGGTGACCTTCACGCCGTTGGGCTTGCCGGTGGTGCCCGAGGTGAAGAGCACGTAGCAGCCGTCGTCGGGCCCGACGGGGAGGGAGGGGGGCTCCTCGTCGGGGCCGGCGGCGACGCCGGGGGGCCTCTCGTCGGGCAGGGGGCCGTCCAGGGTGAGCAGACGACGTCCGCTCGGCACGGGGACGCGGTCGGCGTGTTCCTCCTGGGTGAGGATGACCCGGATGTCCGCGGTGTCGACGACGTGCTCCAGCTGGGCCCGGGGCACCAGTCCGATGTCCTGCGGGACATAGGCGGCGCCCGCCTTGAGCACGCCGAGCAGGCCGACGACCATCGGGATGGACCGGCGGACGAAGAGGCCCACGTGGTCGCCGGGGCGTACGCCCTCACGGACGAGGCGGGCGGCGAGCGCGTCGGCCCGGCGGTCGAGCTCGCCGTAGGTGATCACGGAGCCTTCGTGCTCGACGGCGACCGCGTCGGCGTCGGCTTCGGCCCATCTCGCGAAGGCGTGGTGCACGAAGGGATCCGGGACCGGAACCGTGGGGCCGTGACCGAACTTCCGGAAGAGATCTCTGTCGTGCGGAGTCAGGTGTTGGAGAGCCATGAGTCTGAGGTCACCTGCCTGTTTCAGGGGACCGTGACGCGTCGGGGAGCACATCATGGTAAATGCGGCTTTGCCGGGCTTTACGGGTCCGAAGCCCGGCCACGAGCACTTTAAGTCTCAAGTAGCGGGATCCACAGGATTCCTGTCGAATGGCATGGATCACATCGCGCAGGCGTGGTGCGGACGTCACTTAATCGTGTAAGTTTCGAGATTTCCCTCCGGGGCCCGCGAGGGGCGTCGGAGGTCGGCGGGACGGGGCGCCCGAGCGGGGGGAGCGGCGCGTGAGGGAGGGGGTGCTGCGGGGTCAAGTCGGCTCGTCTGATGGATTGTTGATGGTTCGTCAGCAGACCCGCCTTGGTGTCACGTTCCTGCATGCGCGAGGCCGCGCCACTCGCTTCCCGTCGACTTCCTCCGCCGGCTTCGCGGCCATCTCCGCACCGCGGTCACCCGGTTGCCGGCGGCCGGGGCAGCGGCATCGTGCTCCGCGAACGGTGACGGAAGCAGCGCTCAACGCCTACGGCTGGACAGGCCCCTGGAAGGACCGCAGAGGCTTCGACACCCTCGTCCGGTTCAGCAGCGGCCTCGCCCACGCGACGACGGCCTGGGCTCTCGCCGACCCGGAGCACAGGACGCCGGTCAACGCCCTCGGCCGGCTGGTCGACTCCGGCCGGCCCCGTCGCCTGCCCGTCGAGGCACTCGACTTCGCCGAGGAACCGGAGATCCGGCTGCCGCTCGACGGGCCGTACGAGGACCGCGTCCACGTCGGCCGGGGCGGCACCCCGGTCAGGCGGCTCCGGTTTCCCGTCACGGTCGAGGAGACCCCGTTGTGCTGGGAGCGGCCGTTCGAGGCGGCGGGCCGCTCCGCGCCGACGTGGTGCACCGTGCGCTGACCGCGGCCCGCTCGTCCGCCGGCCGGGCGGGTGCGTCGCGGAGCGCCTGCCGTCCTGGCCGCGCCCACGGGCCAGGTCGGCCTACCGCGTCACGTGGGGGAAGAGGCGTTCGACGGCGGCGACCACGGCGGCGCGGCGGGCGGCGAGGGACGGGTCCGCCGCCCGTTCCGCCGCTACGGCGCCGATCTCGGTCTGTGCCGCCCATGTGGTGGCGATCTGGTTGACCAGGGCGAGGACGTCGACCGGGTCCCACGCCGGATCGAGCCGACCCGCCCGCTGTGCCTCGCGCAACTGGTCGATCTTGCCGGCGACGGTGTCCCGAACCGTGTCGGCGATGGACGAAGCGGCGGTGCCGGTGAGTTCGAGGCGCCCCCAGGTGATCAGCCGGTGGTGGTCCGGGCGGGTGATCGTGAAGTGGTCGTAGAGGCGGCCCGCGTAGCCCGGCAGATCGTCCGGGTCCATGGGGGTGGCCTGCGCGACCCGGGCCAGTTCCAGCAGGGAGACGTGGGCGTAGAGCGCCTCCTTGCCGCGGAAGTGCGCGTAGACGCGTTCCTTGCTGGTCCTGGCCTGCTTGGCGATGCGGTCCACCCGGGCCCCGGCGATCCCGTGACGGGCGAACTCCTCCGTGGCGGCGGCGACGATCCGCTCGCGGGTGGAGTCGGCGCCTTCCGGAGCGGGGGGCGCGGAGGTCGGGTCGGTCGTCGGGCGAGACATAGGGCCAGGATAAGTGACCGAACTGATTGGTTTGGAATTGCGGAGAGTCGGCGCTAGAGTCAAACCGAACGGTTCGGTTTGGTAGTGGGCCGGGCTCGCCCTCATGTCTGGAGAGAACTCATGCACCAACGCGATCTGGGATCCCAGGGCCTGCGCGTCTCCGCGCTCGGCCTCGGCACCATGGGGATGACCCTCGCCTACGGCTCCTCGAACGACGAGGAGAGCACCGCCACCCTCCGCCGTGCCCATGAACTCGGGGTCGACTTCTTCGACACCGCCGAGCTGTACGGCCTGGGCACCGGCAGCAACGAGATCCTGCTCGGCGAGGCCGTGAAGGACTTCCGCGACGAGGTGGTCCTGGCCACCAAGTTCGGGTTCGACATGACCGCGCAGCAGATCGGGGCCGGGTTCGACAGCCGACCGGAGAACATCCGCAAGGTCGCCGAGAACAGCCTGCGCCACCTGCGGACCGACCGCATCGACCTCTTCTACCAGCACGCCGCCGACCCCGACGTGCCGGCCGAGGAGGTCGCGGGCGTCGTCGGTGAACTGATCGCCGAGGGCAAGGTGAAGTACTTCGGCCTGAGCAACGTCGGCCCCCAGTACATCCGCCGCGCCCACGCCGTCACCCCGGTCACGGCCCTGCAGTCCGAGTACTCGCTCTTCGAGCGGGAGGTGGAGGAGAAGATCCTGCCGGTCGTGCGGGAGCTGGGCATCGGGTTCGTCCCGTACTCTCCGCTCGGCCGCGGCTTCCTGACCGGCGTGGTCAAGCCCGCCGCCGAGTACCCGGCGGACGACATGCGCAGCTGGGACGAGCGGTGGCAGGGCGACAACTACACGTACAACCTCGACGCCACCGAGCAGCTGAAGAAGCTCGCCGCCGCCAAGGGCATCACCGCCGCGCAGCTCGCGCTGGCCTGGCTGCTCGCCCAGGGCGACGACGTGGTCCCGATCCCCGGCACCCGCAACGCCGCCCGCCTGGCGGAGAACACCGCCGCGGTCGACGTCGTCCTCACCGACGCCGACCTCGTGCAGATCAGGCAGATCCTTCCTCAGGGTTCGGCGGGAAGCCGGTACCCGGCCGCGATGCTGGCCACGATGTCGACCGACTGACTCACGGCCGTCGACGGCAGGGGCGGGGCGGGTGCCCGAGGGGCGTTCGGGCGGCGATGTCTCGAACGCCCCCGTCGCATGCACGCGCCTGGAGCCGTCGATGCAGGCCCCGGCCGGATCCGCCTCGTAGAGTTCCGCGGGCCGTCTGAGAGCGCTCTCTGCCAGGATGTGGTGGCATGTACATTTACCCGGCTGGGCGAGGTGCCGAAGCCCGGCCGTGAGCTGCCCCCGCCGGATGGAGAAGCACCTATGGACCAGGATGTGCGTCGGCGGCGTCAGGCGCTGTTCCTGCTCTTCCTGCTGTGCGGGATCGCGATGTCCTCCTGGGTGACACGCACGCCCGCGATCCGGGATCGGCTGGACCTCTCGACCGCCCACATGGGGCTGGTGCTGTTCGGGCTGTCGCTCGGTTCGATGGTGGGTATCTCCTGCTCGGGGCGGCTGGTGTCCAGGTTCGGGACCCGGTCCGTCATCGTCTGGGGGACCTGGCTCCTCATCTCGGGGATGGCCATGATCTGCTGGGGGAGTGCCTCCGCGTCGGCGGCGACGGTGACCGCGGGCCTGTGCGTCTTCGGCATCGGGATGGGTGTCGGTGACGTGGCGGTGAACGTCGACGGCACGGATGTCGAGCGGGTCGGCGGCAGGACCACGCTGCCCGCACTGCACGGCTGCTTCAGCCTGGGCACGGTGCTGGGCGCCGGGGCGGGCATGGCGGCGACGGCGGCCGGTGTACCGGTGCACTGGCATCTCGCCGCGGTCGTCCTGCTCGCCACCGGCCTTCTCCTCCACGCGATGCGCGCCCTCCCGGAGGGCATCGGCCGTGCCACGTCGGAGGAGGCGCACGCACCGGGCGACGGCGGACGTCGCCCGGCGGTCTGGAAGGACGGGCGACTGCTCCTCATCGGCGGGATCGTGCTGGCGATGGCGCTGGCCGAGGGATCGGCCAACGACTGGCTGCCGCTGTTGATGGTCGACGGCCACGGCATGGACGCGACGGCGGGGTCCCTCGTGTACGCCGGTTTCGCCGCCGCGATGACCCTCGGCCGCTTCGCCGGCTCCTTCTTCCTCGACCGCTTCGGCCGCACCGCAGTCGTACGCGCCAGCGCCCTCTCCGGCGCGCTCGGCCTGCTCGTCGTCATCGTCTCCGACAACGCTGTCCTGGCCGGAGCCGCGGTGCTGCTGTGGGGGCTGGGCGCGTCGCTCGGCTTTCCTCTCGCGCTCTCGGCCGCCGGCGAGTCCGGCCCGGACCAGACGGCACGGGTCAGTCTCGTGGCGGTGATCGGCTACGTCGCCTTCCTCGTCGGACCACCCGGACTCGGCCTGCTCGGCGGCCAGTTCGGCCTGCGCCCCGCCATGCTCGTCGTCCTCGCCTGTGTCGTGTGCGCCGCGTTCCTGGCCCCGGCGGTGGAGACCGGGGCCCGCGCCGGGGGCCCCGCCGCGAGGGGTGCCACCGACGTCGACGTGGCCACCACCGCTGACGAGGCGGGCTCGGCGTAGACCGCCCCCGACATCAGCGGCGACGACCGGTGCGGCTCGGCTGCTGCTTGATCAAGGGCTTGCGTCGGCTCGTCGCCGGGCGGTGGTGAAGGCCAGGACCGGGTCGCGGCCGTCGTGTCCCCAGGGGAAGGGGGTGACGAGGCCGGCGATGGCGCGGAAGGCCGGGACGGCGCGGGCCGGCTCTCCGGCGGCGTAGAGGGCGTAGGCCAGCAGGTTGAGGTCGGCGACGGCCGCCGCGTACGGCAGGTGGCCCGCCTCGGGCCAGGCGGCCTGTGCCGGTTCCAGGATCTGGGTGGCTTCGTACCCGCTCCACAGACGGTCGGCCATGAGTGCCTGGACACCGCCTTTGGACCGGGCGGTGTGGTAGCGGTCGATCAACGGCAGCAGCGGGAGGCCGGCTGTCGGTGCAGTGGGCGGTGCCGTGGCCCTGACCTGGTCGACGAAGTCCATGGACTGGGCGAGGGATCCGCATTCCCGGGGTGTAGAGACAGCCGTACATCTGCAGGTGGGCTTCGCGGTGCCAGGATCTCTCGCGACGATCTCCCGCCATACGGGGAAGACCTCCGTGCGTGGCCTGCCCCACCGGCGGAGCAGCCCGAGGCGCACCACCCACGGGTTGGGGTCGTAGGGATCCAGGCGGGCCGCCGCCGTGCAGGCCCGGGCGGCCTGTTCGAACTCGTCGTGGTGCAAGGGCGCGTGGGTGCCGCGCGCCATGACTCCCCAGGCGAACAGGGTGTGCGCGTCGGGGCGGTCGGGACGCAGTTCGGCCCAGGAGCGCTGGATGCCGGGGCGCGTCACGGCGGCCAGGGCGGCAAGTCGATGGGCCACGTGCGCACAGCGGCGGTCGGGGCGGTCCCGTGTTCCGGCCTGCGGCCGGAAGCCGGGACCGCCGCTGTGCGCACGTCAGGCGGCGTCGACGTCGGTGGTGGCCAGCTTGCCGTAGACATCGGGCCGGGTGCGGCGGATGCGTGCGGCGAGAGCCACGCCGGACAGGAACACCGCCGGTGTGAGCGCGACCAGCGACCAGTTGACGGTCGGGCCGGCGCCGGTGAACAAGTCCAGACGCTTGCAGACCAGCACGGTGACGGCGGTGAGGAGGACGCCGGCCGCGGCGGGCGCGAGAAGGGTACGAAGCGGTCCCTCGCCGTGCTCGGCGGAGTTGCGGCGGAAGAACGCGACCACCGCGAAGGCCGCCACTGCCTGCAGCACGAGGATGCCGACCACACCGGGAGTGTTCACCCACAGGAAGAACTTGGTGTAGGGGTCGACGCCGATCACGGCGAAGACGGCGACGACCACGGCCGCCAGGATGCTCTGGGCGACACCGGCCACCCACGGCGAGCCGTGCCTGGGGTGCACCCGGCCCAGGGCCGCGGGGGCGACACTCTCGACGGACAGGGCGTAGACGTAGCGGGTGATGGCGTTGTGGAAGGCGAGCAGGGCGGCGAGCACGCTGGTGACGATCAGGACGCGCTGGACGTCGGTCGCCCAGCCGCCGACGTACTGGGTCATGGCGGTGAAGAACATCTCCGCCGGGTTCTTCGCGGCGGCGCCGACGGCCTGGTCGCTGCCGAACGCCTGCACGATGATCCAGCTGATGAAGGCGTAGAAGAGGCCGAGGAAGCCGATCGCGAGGTAGGTGGCGCGGGGCACGGTGCGGTCGGGGTGACGGGCCTCCTCGCGGTAGATGGCGGTGGCCTCGAAGCCGATGAACGCGGCGACAGCGAGACCGAGCGGTCCGCTCATCCCGGAGACGAAGACGTTCGAGGGGACGAAGGAGTCGAAGGTCAGCCCGCTCGCGCCGCCCTTGACCAGGACCGCGCCGGCGAGCAGCACCAGGATGGCGGTCTCCGCGATCAGCAGGGCGGCCAGGACCTTGGCACCGAGGTTGATGGAGCGGAAGCCCAGGAACCAGACGACGGCGATCCCGGCGAAGGCGTACACCGGCCACGGCAGGTCGACGCCGAGTAGGTCGTTCGCGGTGGTGGCGGCGAAGAAGCCGAAGGCGCCGAACATGCCGATCTGCAGGGAGTTGTACGAGAACACCGCGAGGAACGCCGCCCCCAGCCCCGCCGGACGTCCGAGACCTCGGGCGATGTACGAGTAGAAGGCGCCGGCGTTGCGGATGTACGGCGTCATCGCGGTGAAGCCGACCGCGAAGAGGACCAGCACCACGCCGACGGCGAGATAGGCGACCGGGGCGCCGATGCCGCCGAAGAGGATGGCGAGGGGCGCCACGCCGGCCATCACGGTGAGCGGGGCGGCCGCGGCGACGACGAAGAAGACGATGTCGGCGACGCCGAGGCTGCCGCGCTGGAGGTGGCCCGGATCGGCGCCGACGGCCGGTGGGGACTGCTGGGGAGCGGTGGGGACGAGGGGCTCGGTCATGGAAGTCTCCGCGTGGTGTGTGTCGAGGAGGGGTGGAACGTCCAGGAGACGCAGACCGGTCGTGACGCGACGTAGGTCTATCGTCGCCCGGCACGCGTGCTGCGGGGGGTGGTGGCGTCGTGGGTGCGCCGGCCGGCGAGCCAGGTGCCCAGGACGGGGAGATGCGCGAGGTCAGCGGGGGCGGTCCCGGCCGGGTCGGCGGCGAGATGCACCAGGTCGGCGCGCATTCCGGGACGCAGCGCGCCCCATTCCTTCTCCTCGAACGCCTGGTGGGCGCATCCCGCGGAGTAGGCGGCGAGAGCGGTGTCGATGTCTATCCGCTCCTCGGGGAGCCAGCCGCCCTCGGGAACTCCCTCGGGCGTCTGGCGGGTGACCGCGGTGGCGATGCCCCGCAGTGGTTCATGGGCGGTGACCGGCCAGTCGCTGCCGAACGAGAGCCGGGCGCCGGAGGCGAGCAGGGCGGCGATCTGGTACTGCCGCGCGCCGCGTTCCGGGCCGATCCGCGGCAGGGTCAGCTCGGTCATCAGGGGGTCGGGCTGGGCCCACAGCGGCTGGAGGTTGGCGACCACGCCGAGGGCGGCGAACCGGGCCAGGTCGCCGGGGGCGATCAGCTGGGCGTGGGCGATGACCGGACGGCGGTCGCGAGCGCCGTTGGCGCGGGCGGCCGCCTCGATCGCGTCCAGAGCCATCCGGACCCCGCCGTCGCCGATGGCGTGCAGGTGCGCGCGGAAGCCGAGCGCGTCGACGGCGGTGACGGCCTCGGCCAGCTCCTCGTGGGACCAATTGGCGATGCCGTGCGAGTGCGGGCAGTCGGTGTAGGGCTCGAGGAGGGCGGCGGTGCCCGCCTCGATGACGCCGTCGGCGAAGAACTTCACGCTCCGTGCGGTCAGCAGCCCGGGAGCGGAACTCTCCACCTTGTCCCGGTCCGTGGTGAACCGGAGGACGCGCTCGCGCCAGCTGTCGGGTTCCAGGACGAAGGCGAGGTCGGCGCGCAGGGGAAGCCCTGGTCCGGTGGTCGCGGCGGTGACCCAGACGTCGGCCTGGTGCGGTTCGACCCAGGCGTCCTGCACCCAGGTCACGCCGGCCGCGGCGAACCGGGTGGCGGCTTCGCGCAGGGCCGCCACCTGTGCCTCGTGGGACGCCGTGGGAATGAGGGCGAGCACCGGGCCGAGGGCGCCGAACTCGCGCAGGGTGCCCAGCGGTTCGGCGGATCCGCCGCGGCGCAGGATCTCCCCGCCCGCCGGATCGGGGGTGCCGGCTGTGTAACCGGCCCGGCGCAGGGCCTCGCTGTTCACCCAGGCGGTGTGGTGGTCCATGGTGCGCAGGACGACGGGACGGTCGGGTACGGCGGCGTCCAGCCACCGGGCGTCGAATCTGCCGTCGGGGGCGAGCCACGGGTCGAAGCCGTCACCGGTGATCCACTCCGTCTCCGGGTGTTCGGCGGCCCAGCCTCGTACGGTCTCGACGATCTCCTCGACGCTTCCGCGCTCCCGGACCGGCACGCCCGCCAGACCCAGCCCTCCCATCACCGGGTGCGCATGTCCGTCGCCGAACGCGGGCAGCAGGGCCCCGCCGGCCAGGTCGACGACGGTGGTACGCGGTCCCCGGGCGTCCAGCGCCTGTGCGCCGAGGGCGGTGATCCGGCCGCCTGTGACGGCAAGGGCGCCGTGGACGGAGCCGTCCGGGGCCCCGGTCCGGACGGTCCCTCCGGTGAAGACGATGTCGGCGTGCATGGCGTGTGGCGGTGCCTTTCCTTCGGCCGACCACCTAACTGAAAGGTGTTCGGTTTCCGGTAATGTAGGCGCCGTCCGGGCGACTGGGAAGAGTTTTACTGAATGCCATTCGGTAACGTCTGGGTTACGGCAAACGAAGACAATTTCTCCGAGGAGCCACCGTGGGACGGCCGCGCACACCCCTGCTGGACCGCCGGCGCATCGGTGCCGCGGCACTGCGCCTGGCCGACGAGAAGGGCGCCTTCTCCATCCCGGCCCTGGCCAAAGCGCTGGGTGTCGCCCCGTCCGCGCTCTACCACCACGTCGCCGGCCGCGACGAGATCATCTCGCTGATGCGCGAGGAGCTCGCCCTGGCGACCGGAGACGACCAGGACTGGTCGCAGCCCTGGGAGAAGGTCCTGGAGGGCTGGGCCCGCTCCTATCTGGACGCCTTCGCCGCCCACCCGGGGGCGGTTCCCCTGCTCGCCACCGCCCCGCTGGCCGAACCCTTCATGCACGTGATGTACGAGAAGGTCGCGAAGCTGCTCCTGGACGCGGGCTTCGCCGCGCATCAGGTCATGCCGCTGATCACCGCACTGGAGAGCTTCGTGCTCGGCTCCGCCCTCGATCTGGTGGCGCCGCCCGTGATGGTCTCCGACGTCGCCCGCGACGCGACTCCGCACCTCAGCGCCGTACTCGACCAGACCCCCGCCGACCGCAGCCGCGCCACCCTGGCCTTCGACCTCGGCCTGCGCGCCCTGCTCATCGGCTTCCGCGACCTGCTGGATCACTGAGTCGTGCGCGTCGCCGGGCCTCGACGGGCACTACGCTGAGCGGCTCGACGCGAAGATCCTGACAACGAAGAACCGCACCTGCGGGCGAACGGCAGCAACGAGCTGAACTACCTGGTCACCGACCAGCACGGCACCGGGCCCCTCGCCATCGATGCCACGAACCATGACTACTCACGGCGCTGCACCACCCCGGTCGGCGCACCGAGGGGCAGCGTCGCCGGAGCCGCCTGGGGAATGGCAGGCCGAGGCTCAACACCGCGTCGACTGCCTCCGCACAATCACCGAGCCGGGCCCCTGGCCTCCTTCGCCGCGGATCCCGGATCACTCTGGTAGCCGGCTTCACGGCTGAGGGCGGCGACGAACGGCCACCGGAACGGTTCGACGACGTGGTACTCGTCGACACCGGACCCGCCGGTCCGGAGGCGTTCGTCGTGGCACTGCGCGCGTCGGACGCGGAGCGCCTGCTGGGGTGTGCCGGTTCCGCGACGGTGTACACCATGCTGCCCGCCGCCGAGAGCACGAGTCGTGCCCCCGGCACGCGGCCGGAATAGTCCATGGTGACGCGTGGTCATCGCACCAGCGGCAATGGTGCCGAGGCAGCGGATTGAGACCGTCATCGGACCGTCGGCACCTGTTGTGGCCCCCGTGCCGTCCTTCGGCACGGGAGCATGAGAGACCAGCCGGTGATCAGGTCGGGGGTTCCACGGCGAAGGCTCCGACGGGGCACTCGGTTCGAGTGCCCCGTCCGAGTCGAGGACCCGGCGTGGATCAGGTCGGCTCCGGCAAGGAGCGCGCGGTCCCCTCTGTGCTCGAGCGTCCCACCGGCGCTGCATCGCCAGGAGCGCGGGGAACCAGTCCGATCAGTGCTGCACCGATGAGGCCGGGTACCGCGAGGGCGTAGAAGTTCCACTGGTACGCCAGTCCCGCCCCGATGATGAGTCCGAGCAGTGGTGGTGCGAGCATCGAGCCGAGGCGGCCGAAGCCCAGCGCCCACCCCAGCGCCGTGGCGCCCATCCGTACCGGGTAGTGCTTGGAGACGTAGGCGAGGACGAACGTCTGCGTTCCCATCGCGCCGACACCCCCCAGCGCGACGGCCGCGTACAGCAGCGCCGTGGGCAGTCGCAGGCTGAGGAGGATCAACGCCGCGCCGGCCAGGAGGGACGTCGTGACGATGACCGGCTTCGAGCCGAGTCGGTCGGCGGCCGTGGAGATGAGGAGCTGGCCGACGACAGCTCCGAGGTTGAACATGAGCAGGAAGCCAAGTGCCGACCCGGAGGAGTAGCCGGCCCGGCGCATGATCTCCGGGAGCCAGGTGTTGTACCCGTAGATCATGAACAGGCACAGGCACGACATGGCCAGGAAGCAGAGCGTCGCCACGATGTAGTCGCGCGAGAACAGGGCCTTCACGGGCGACGTGCTGTCCGGGTCGGTCGCGGCCGGCGACTGGGTCGGCGCGGTTGCTTCCTGCGGTGCGTCCTCGAGCCTGATGTTCCAGCGGCGAGCTGTCCTGTCCGCCTCGGCGTATCGGCCCTTCGCCTGGAGGAAGGCGATCGACTCGGGCAGGAACTTCAGGGCCACGGGCACGATGAGGATCAGCGGGAGGAGCCCGAGCAGGAACATCGCCTGCCAGCCGAACCGGGGGATCACCGACATGCCCACCAGAGCGGCGATGATGCCGCCCACGGGAAAGCCGCTGAAGATGATCGCGAATACCAGGTTGCGCGTTTTCGGGTGCGAGTACTCTCCGCTGAGGGCACTGGCGGTCGGCAGTACGCCACCGAGCCCGAGGCCTGCGAGGAACCGGAAGAGCCCGAACAGTTCCGGGGATGTCGCGGTCGCGCACAGGCCTGTCATCACCGAGAACCAGGTCAGACAGGCGATCAGCATCCTGCGTCGGCCCAGTACATCGGTGAGCGTGCCGACCGTCGTGGCCCCGATGAGCATGCCGATCAGAGCGACCGAACCGATCAGCCCGGCACCGGCGGGGGTCAGGCCCCACCCGCCTTCGTGCAGCAGGGACGGGATGACAGCGCCGTAGATCACGACGTCGTATCCGTCGGCGGTGATGGCGAGCCCGCAGATCGCGAGGACCAGCAGGGTCACCGGAGGCCAGACGGCCTGGCCGCGACTTCCTCCGTGACTGTCTTCGAGCATGGCAATCCTTCCACGTGGCGTGCGGGTATGGGTTGTTTCGCCCGTCGGAGACGGCGTGCGTACCCCCTCGGGGGCAGCCTCGGGCCGATCGGAGCGATGTCAGGGCTTGTGCGCGGAGGCTGAAGGCATGCGCAGCCCATCAGCGAGGTTGCTGGAGATGGCCGGACTGTATCGACTGCGGCTCGACTCGTATCGCTAAGTGTGCACACTGATGGGCGGCTGTAAAGGTTCCTTGCGCAGAAAGAGGGGGAGAGTAGAGGCTGTGCGTGTGTATGCCCATGTCTACTGCGGCGCGTCGCGAATCAATGTGTATGCACAATTGATGTGTGTGGAGGTCCTACGGAATAGCGTCGGAACCGCGGTGTCGGCCGGCGGTGCCCGGCCGATGGCGGACGCGTGCGGAGGCGGCCGTCTTCCGGTCGACCGCTCTCGCCTAGGAGATCCGTGCGACGACGAAGGCGTCCGGGACGGTCGAGGACCGCCAGTCACACGTGCCGGCGTGTGGCCTCCAGGACGCGCAGAAACAGTCCGCGCGGGTTCGACGTGCCCAGCTCCCGTGCGGCTGCTGCGCCACGGTGGCCGTAGCGGTTCCTCTCGTCGTGGTGGCGGGCCTTCGGCCGCTGACACACGAGTCCGGGCATGCGCACGAACGCCCCCCCCGCGAGTCGGCGGCGGTCATGGCGCCGCGCACCACACCCGGCGGTCACGATCCGCAGAGGGCGCGAGAGGGCTGGTTGGATCGGCCTCAGGGCGCCTACCGGGCGTGAGTCCGGTGCAGGCGCCCCTCGCCGTGCGGCCCAGCGCTGTTACGCGTCCCAGTCTTCCGGGCGTACGGTGAGCGCCACCCGCCCGAGGCTGTTGTCGTCCTCCATGTAACGGTGGGCGTCGGCTGCGCGAGCGATGGGGAACGTGCGGTCGACCACGGCCCGGAAGCCGTTCTCCACCTGCTTCCACAGTTCCGCCACCGCCGCCGGGTTGCCCGTGCGGACCCCGATGATGCGGTGGCAGTCGGAGTACACGCGCCGCAGATCGATTCCCACCTTGCCGCCGAGGAAGGCGCCCGAGGTGACCACCGCGCCGCCGCGGGCCAGCGAGTCGACGGTGGCGTCCCAGACGTCCGGGTCGCCGAGGTTGTCGACGGCGATGTCGACCCCGCGACCCCCGGTGGCCTCGCGTACGCGCTTTACGAAGTCCGGCGCGTTGGTGTCGAGCACGAGGTCGGCTCCCGCGGCGGCCATGGCCGTGCGCTTGTCGGCGGAACGGGAGGTCGAGATGATCTTCGCGCCCAGATGCTGGGCGTAGGCGGCCGTGGTGGAGCCGAGTGCGGAGGACGCGCCCTGGACGAGCACCCAGTGTCCGGGGCGGAGCCCTGCCTGGGTCATCTGGTTGGCGGCGACGGCTCCGAGGAGTGCGAGGGAGGCGGCCATTGCGGCCGGGATGCCGTCCGGAACCCTGTGGACGTTGCGGGCCGGCACCGCGCAGTACTGCGCGTATGCGCCGGGGCGGTGGTTGCCTATGAGGGTCAGACCGTCGCAGACTTCCTCGCGGCCCTCGGCGCAGTAGGAACACCTGCCGCAGGCGACCGGAGGTATCACCGCCACGCGGTCGCCCACGCGCACCGAGTCCACGCCCTCGCCCAGAGCGGCGACGGTGCCGGCGTGGTCGGCGCCCAGGATGTGGGGCGGATCGATCCTGACGTACGGATGGTTGCCGGCACGGGCCGTCAGGTCGAGCAGTCGTCCGATACCGACCGCGGCGACCTGGACGAGGACCTCTCCGGGGCCGGGGTTCGGGGTCTCCACCGTGGCCTGCTCCAGGACCTCGGGCGGTCCGAACCGGCGGAACAGCATGGCTCGCATCGTCGCGGAGACCGGCAGTGCCTGCGACCAGCCGAGCTCGGAGAGTGGCACCGTGTCGCTCATGACGCCACCACCCTGTTCTCCAGGCGACCGATCCGCTCGATCTCGATGACTATGTCGTCCCCGGGAGCCAGGAACTCCCCGCGTGGTACACCGCAGCCGGCCGGCGTACCGGTGAGGATGACGTCCCCGGGTTCCAGCCGGGTGATACGGCTGGCCGCCGCTATCACCTCGGGGATCTTCACCATCATCTGGGCGGTGGAGGAGTCCTGCTTGAGCACCCCGTTGACGCTGAGCTGGATCCGCAGATCCTGCGGGTCGGCGATCTGCCAGGCCGGCACCAGCCCGGGGCCGAGCGGGCAGAAGCCGTCCTGCCCCTTGTGGCCGACCCAGTCGAACGTGAACGGCTCGGCGACCGGCTTGTCGGACCTGAGCCGGTCCCGGGCGGAGATGTCGTTGGCCACCAGGTAGCCGGCCGCGTGCTCCATGGCCCGCTCGGGCGTGAGGTCACGGCCGCCGCGGCCGACGACCACGCCGAGTTCGGCCTCCCAGTCCACGCGTGCACCCGGGTAGCCGGGCAGCGGCACCGGGTCCCCGGGGCCTGTCACAGTGGTCGTCGGAGGCTTGAGGAAGAAAAACGGCTCGCCCAGCTCGTCGGGGCGTTCGCAGCCCATCTCCGCGATGTGGTCCCAGTAGTTGGCGCCCGCGCAGAGCACCTTGCCGGGATACGTCAGCGGCGGAGCGAGCCTTGCATCCGCGACGGTGTCGGACGTTGTCGGCGTCCAGTCACGGATCAGCGGGGCGAGCGTCTCCCATCGGGCCAGCACCTCCATCAGCGTGAGGCCCTCGGTCACGGGCGGGCCCTGGACCACCACCCCGTCGGTGTACGCACCGACCGTGACTTTCTCCGAGTCGTCGACCCGGTACTGCACCAGTGACCATTCAGACGGTGTCATGTTCCCTCCGGCATGCGGCTCTCTCAAGAAGCTCCTGAACCATAGTGGATACACATTGAGAGAGGAAGGGTGGACTTTCGGATGCATGGTCACCCGTGGCGAGTGCGGGTTCGATGCCAGTTGGGGCGAGGGGTGTGGGCTTGGGAGTTCAATATCCCTGGTCCGGGCCTCGGGGTGGAAAATCTTTCGCTGGATACCTGGACGCCCAGCCGGCTCAGGTGTACACACTTATTGGAGTGCCTGTGCGGGATGCGGGTCACCAGAACAATGAGGAGTGCACATGTTGCGTGTCAAAGGTCTCTTGCACTACGGACTCCAGGTGCCGTCGCTCGACACGGGCGCGGACTTCTACGGCGCGTTCGGACTGGAGGCGGCGGAGCGGGGCAACGCGGTGGTGGTCCGCTGCGACGGCCGGGAGCAGGACCAGACGGTGCTGACGGAGGGGCCGGTCAAGCGGCTGCACCACGTGGCTTTCGCCGTGGAGCCGGGTTCGCTGCGCGAGTGGCAGCGCCACCTGGAGGGCCTGGGCCTGAGGCTCCTGGACGCGCCGGCCGAGGTGCCCGGCGGCCTGTGGTTCCGCGACCATGAGGGGAACCTGGTCAACCTCCGGGACGAGGGGATCGCCCGCTGGCGCGAATTCGGAACCACGGACGTCCGGGACGCCAACGTCGGCGACAGGATCCGTCGGATCGACCAGGCCCGTTGGGTGACCTCGGGTGAGAAGCCCCGTCCGCAGCGGCTCGGACACATGCTGATCTTCAGCTCCGACGTGAGCGCGTCCGAGGCCTTCTACACCCGCGCGCTCGGGCTGCGTCTGTCGGACCGCATCATCAACGGCGGGCCCGTCTTCATGAACTCGGGGCCCGGTGACCACCATGTCTTCGGGTTCGTCCCGGGAACACACCCCGGCCTGCACCACTCCAGCTGGATGGTCGCCGACATCGACCAGATCGCCATGGGCGCGCGGAACATGGCCTCCGTGGGCTATGCGAAGGGCTGGGGTCTGGGCAGGCACACCCTCGGCTCGAACCTCTTCCACTACATCCAGGACCCCTGGGGCAGCTGGATCGAGTACTCCGGGGACATGGACCGCATCACCGAGGACTGGCAGCCGAACGACTGGGACTGCCCGGCCGCGGTCTGGAGCCCCGAGATGCCGGCCGACTTCATCACCAACCAGGAAGAGAAGCCCGCCTGACCTCGGTCGCGTGACCGCCTGGAACCATCCACCCGCCGAGTACGGAGAGTTCTTCATGCTTCCCGCGCCGAGTACGCCGCACCCGCCCGCCCACCCCTCCCGGCAGCTCACCGTGGGCGTCTTCCCCGGAGCCGGCGTCGTGCATCTTCACCACGCCGTCGATTCCGGGTACTTCCGGCAGGCCGGGCTGGAGGTGAACCTCGTGCAGGTGGTCTCCTCCGACCGGCAGCTGACGGGCTGGAACGACGGCGACTACGACCTCATGCACACCTCACCCGACCACCTGCTGCGCGGATTGCTGACGAGGGACCCGGTGGCCGTCCGGGCCGAGGGCATCGGCGAACTCGCCGTCCACCGGCGTCGCGGGGTCCCCCTCGCGACAGGCCGGTGGGCCGTCGACAACGCGCACAGCGCCTTCGCGTTCGTGCTGCGCGCCGTGCTCACCGACATCGCCGCCTCGCCGGTGACCGACGACCGACTCGTCCCCGTGGGCGGTACCGCACAGAGGTTCAAGGCCCTGCTGTCGGACGCCGTGGACGGCACCACACTCCATCCCCCGTTCGACGTCCTCGCCGCCGAGCAGGGCTTTCCCCGCGTCGGCGGCCACCTTCAGGTCGTACCCGACCTCATCACCAACGTGGTGGTGGCCCCACGCGAGACCGCGAAGGCATGGCACACCCGTGCCTACGTCGAGGTCTGCCGCAGGAGCACCGAGGAACTGCTTGCCTCCGGCGCACCAGGTGTCGAGGCGGCCCTGCTGCGGCACGGCATGCTCGCCGCAGCAGCCCGGGCGGCTGTGCCCGGCCTCCTAGGGCCCGCCGGCCTCTCGACCTCACCCGAGGTGACAGTGCGCGGCATGGAAGCGGTGGCCGACCTGCGCCGTCGCTTCACCCCTGGCTGGCGACCCGCCTGCGCGCTCACCTCCCTGATCGGGCCCGGTCAAGAACGCTGACGCAGATCGTGTGGCCGACGGCCCCCTCCAGGTGGATACAGTCGTGTGTTTTCTGAGGCCGACCGGGGACGGGCACGGCGTTTCCACAGTGGAGTTGGGAGGGAGCCCGGTGTCGGCTGCATACACCTGGGTAGTATCTCCGGCGTGAGTAGGAGCAGAAGCGAGTCCCGCCAGGAGCAGCGGCCGGTTGACGACGGGGGCGAGGTGCGGGCCGAGTCCCTGCCGCCGGGCGAGAGCCCCGCGGCCCCCGCGGGCGGCCGCCGACTCGCTCTCGACGTCCACGGCCGCCTGCGCGCCATGATCCTGAGCGGGGAACTGCCACCGGGGTCGGCCCTGCTCCAGGCCGAGATGGCCCGGAAGCTGGGCGTCAGCCGTACCCCCATGCGCGAGGCGTTCCGGCTGCTGCAGGAAGAGGGGCTCATCGACGCGCGGCCCGACCAGCGCGCGCGGGTGCGGTCGGTGGACCCCGAGGACCTGGACGCCGTCTACGGGGCCCGGATCATGCTCGAGACGCTCGCTGTCAGCATGACCGCCAAGTCGTTCACGGCTGTCGACGCGGAGCGCATGAGCGACGCCCTGCAGCGGATGAAGACGTTGACGGTCGACGACCATCCGGACGAGTGGCACGCGGCTCACCACGAGTTCCACAGCATCGCCACCCAGGCGGTGGGACCCCAGCTGCAGCGCATGATCGCCTCGCTCGGAGAACACAGCGAGCGCTACATCCGCCTGGCTCAGCTGGGCGCGCCCGCCTCGTGGGGCAAGGCGTACGCGGAGCACGAGGCGCTTCTCGAGGCGTTGCGCCTGAGCGACCCGGCCGAAGCCGCCCGCGTGGTCGCCCGCCATCTGGCACGCACCGCCCTGAGTGTGCTGGCGGACATCGCCCCCGAGTACGAACCCGCGGCCACTCGCACAGCCCTGGGGCTGGCGGGCAACGGTCAGTCCTGACGCTCCCTCACTCCTCGACGGTCACAGTTCCCCGCTGATGTCCCGCGCCACCGACCGCAGCGGTTGGGCCAGTTCCGTCAGTCGGCTCCTTGGACAGCGGGCGGACGGTGCCGCCACCGCGACGGCGGCCACGGCCGCACCCGTACGGTCGCGGACGCACACACCGACCGCGTTCACACCCCGCTCGCTCTCCTGGAGGTTGAGGGCCCAGCCGGTGCGGCGGATCGTCGTCAGCTCGGCCACCAGGCGCTCGACGCCCTCCGGTGTCCTGGCCCCTTGCTCGGGCAGTCCGTTGGGGTAGAGCGCCCGGAGTCGCTCCGGCGGCAGCTCGGCGAGCAGTGCCTTGCCGCCCGAGGTCACATGGGCGGGCAGGAGCGCGCCCGTGCGGTAGCCGACGCGCAGCGCCTGCGGACCTTCGACTCCGTCCAGGAACCGGGCTCCGTTGCCCTCCAGCACGATCAGGTGGGTGGTCTCGCGGACCGTGTCCGACAGACGCTGCAGGTGGGGGCGGGCAAGGGTGATCAGGTCGGGAGGCGGGGCGGCCCGGCTGCCGCTGATCGCCCGCAGGGCGGGCCCCGGTCGGTAGGCCTTGTGACGGTCCTGTTCCGCGAACCCCTCGAACACGAGCATCGCCAGGATCCGGTGGGCCGTCGACCGCGCGACGCCGAGCCGGTCGGCGACGTCCATGACGCGCAG
The DNA here is from genome assembly GCF_014930365.1 of Streptomyces caniscabiei. Taxonomy (GTDB): domain Bacteria; phylum Actinomycetota; class Actinomycetes; order Streptomycetales; family Streptomycetaceae; genus Streptomyces; species Streptomyces caniscabiei. Next base: position 155,006 of record NZ_JABXWI010000016.1, read on the forward strand.
CTCACCGTGCTCGTGGAGGAGTCGGACGGCACGCAGGGCGTTGCCCGCTGCGCTCACCGGATACGAGGGGGATGAGCCCTGTGAATTCTGCACAGCGGAATCCTATCCGCAAGTCATTCCAACCAGGGGAATGCGTGGGTACTGTCGACGTAATCCATAACTGTGCACACTTTGGACGGGCGCCTTCGTGCGTGCCCTGGAGGTTGCGGTGACCGACACAGCAGACGAGCTGATCCAGCGTAAGGATCTCGATGATCTGTATGCAGATTTCGAGGACGCGGGACTGATACCCCTGTGGAACCAGCGCGACGACCTCATGCCGGCCTCGCCACAGCCGGCCGCGGTCCCGCACCTGTGGCCGTGGGCACGGCTGTTGCCGATCGCGGAGCGCTCCGGGCAACTGGTGCCCGTGGGACGGGGCGGTGAGCGCCGGGCGATGGCGCTGTCCAATCCGGGACTGCCCGGGCTGCCGTACGCGACCCCCACCCTGTGGGCCGCGATCCAGTACCTGGGACCGCGCGAGGTCGCCCCCTCGCACCGGCACAGTCAGGGGGCCTTCCGGTTCGTCGTGGACGGCGAGGGTGTGTGGACGAACGTCGACGGGGACGCGGTGGCGATGCGTCGCGGCGACCTGCTGCTGACCCCGAGCTGGGCCTTCCACGAGCACCAGAACGTCACTGACCGGCCGATGGCCTGGATCGACGGCCTGGACATCCCCCTGGTCTCCCAACTGGACGCCGGATTCTTCGAGTTCGGCCCCGACGACCTGTCCACCCGGGCCACGCCCGAGCGTTCGCGCGGTGAGCGTCTGTGGGCCCACCCGGGCCTGCGTCCCATCAGCCAACCCGACCGGCGCAACTCCCCGTTGGCCGCCTACCGCTGGGAACACACCGACGCCGCGCTCACCGCGCAGCTGGAGCTCGAGTCCGAAGGAGCCGTCGGTGTGATCGAGCCGGGGCACGCCGGTGTCCGTTTCTCCAACCCCACCACCGGCGGGGACGCCCTGGTCACGATCCGCACCGAGATGCGCCGACTGCGGGCGGGGACGCGGACCGCTCCGGTGCGCACGGTCGGCTCGGCGGTCTGGCAGGTCTTCCACGGCGAGGCGACCGCCCGCATCGGCGACCGGGTCTTCGACGTCGCCAAGGGCGACCTGTTCGCCGTCCCGTCCTGGTGCGAGGTCACTCTCACCGCCCACACCCAGGTGGACCTCTTCCGCTTCAGCGACGAGCCCGTCTACGAGGCCCTGGGCCTCGCCCGCACCTACCGAGGAGAACAGAAGTGAAGCTGGCCACCATCAGGATCGACGGCACCACCCGCGCCGTCCGCGTCGACGGGGACACCGCGGTGGACCTGGGCGAGAGCGACCTGGTCGACTTCCTGCGCCGCCCCGACTGGTCCACGGCGGCCGCGAACGCCGACGGCGATCGCTACGAAGGCCCCCTGGACTACGCCCCGGTGGTCGTGAAGCCGGAGAAGGTCGTCTGCGTCGGCCTCAACTACCGCAACCACATCCTGGAGATGGGCCGGGAACTGCCCCGGTACCCCACGCTGTTCTCCAAGTACGCACGGGCGCTGGTCGGCGCCCACGACGAGGTGATCCTGCCCGCCACGGCCACGCAGATGGACTGGGAGGCCGAACTCGCCGTCGTGATCGGGACCGAGGTCCGGCACGCGGACCCGGAGCAGGCGCGCGCCGCGATCGCCGGATACACGGTGCTCAACGACGTCACTGCCCGGGACTGGCAGTTCCGCACCCCCCAGTGGCATCAGGGCAAGACCTTCGAGGACACGACACCCGTCGGGCCGTGGCTGGTCACCGCCGACGATCCCGCCGTGGCCGCCGGGGGACTGGGCCTGGCCTGCGAGGTCGACGGCGACACGGTTCAGAAGGCCGACACGGGTGACCTCGTCTTCGACCCCGCCACCCTGGTCGCCTACGTGTCCGAGATCGTCACCCTCGCCCCCGGCGACGTGATCGCGACGGGCACCCCGGGCGGTGTCGGGCACGCCCGCAAGCCGGCCCGTTACCTGCAGGACGGTTCCGTGCTCGTCACCCGGATCGAGGGAATCGGTGAGTGCCGCAACACCTGCCGCAGGGAAGTGCGGTGAGCGGCCGGCCGGACGCGATGCTGGAGTGGCTGGCGAAGGGTACGGCCGCTTTCGAGGCCGCCGTGCACCTGATGACCGACGCGAGCCTCGTCCGCCCTTCGTACCTGCCGGGCTGGAGCCGGGCGCACATCGTCGCGCACCTGGCCCGCAACGCGGACGCGCTGCTCAATCTCCTGAACTGGGCTCGGACGGGTGTCGAGACGCCGATGTACGCCGGCCCCGACCAGCGTGCCGGCGAGATCGAGGAGGGGGCCCGTCGCCCGGCCGCCGCACTGCGCGCGGACCTGCTCCAGGCCGTCGGCCGATTGGCCTGGGAACTCGACGCGTTGCCCGACACGTGCTGGGAGGCGACGGTCCGGACCGCGAGGGGACGCGAGGTGCCGGTCCGGGAGATCCCGTGGATGCGGGTGCGAGAGGTCTGGGTCCACGCCGTCGACCTGGGCACCGGAACGGGCTTCGACGCCGTCCCCCGTGAGGTGTGCGCGGCACTCCTGGACGATGTCGCCGCCGGCTTCCGGACCCGCACGGACATTCCTCCTGTCGGGCTACGGGGCGAGGACGGCGGTCGTACCTGGCTCCTGGGCGTGCCCGGCACAGCGGAGACGGTCTCGGTGACCGCCGACCTCCCCAGCCTCGCCGCCTACGCCACCGGCCGGCCCGTACCAGGCCCTCTGCACGCCGACGGCGGATCCGTACCGGCACTGCCCGCGTGGCTCTGAACCCGAACCACGAGGCCGCCGGCGCCCCGTGCGTCAGTACTCACGGGCCAGGAACGCGACGATCCGCTGCCCCTCCGGCCGCACGCACTGGTAGGGGGGCGACTCGGTGAGCTGGGTGCGCGGCGGCCCGTCGCTCGCGTGGGTGGAGAGCGGCGGCAAGGCCGACCGGCCCGACGTCGGTCAGCACGGTCTTGGCCCGGCCCCCGTTGGGCGGGAGCCGCCCCTGCCGGCGGCATCGTGCTTCTCGTAGCCGAGGTGATCGCTGAGGCCGAGGAAGTACTCCCTGGTGCTCACCAGCCTGCGCTGGCTGAGGCCACGTACGCCCCGATTATGTGGGAGCCGTGGGAGTCCGTCACGCCTCGTTACTACGCTCCTTCATTCCGGGGTCTCATCGGTCTGCCGGTCGAAACTCCCCAGATTCTCCCCAGGACTGATCGTGGCCGATTCTGCGGCGGTGCGCCGGATGCGTGGGTTGCCGTCGTCGCGGGCCTCGCCCGTCACGGGTGAGGCGGGGGCGGGGCTTCTGGGCTGGGATGGGGGTGGCGGCCGGTCCGTGACGGGCGCTGCTCGGGTGGCGCCCGTCGGCGTCGCGGGCCTACTCGGCGAGGTGGATGCCGTGAAGCGATGGCGGGCTCTGATCGTGCTCGGGACGGCGCAGTTCCTGATGGTGCTGGACACGTCCGTCATGAACGTCTCGATCAGTCAACTGGTCGAGGACTTCGACACCGAGGTCACCGCCATCCAGGCCGTCATCACGCTGTACGCGCTGGTCATGGCCGCCTTCATGATCATCGGAGGCAGGTTCGGCGACATCCTCGGCCGCCGTCGGCTCTTCTTCCTCGGCCTGGTGGTCTACGGCACCGGCTCGGCCCTGACCGCCGCCGCGCCCACCCTCTGGGTCCTCGCCCTCGGCTGGTCGGTCATCGAGGGCCTCGGCGCCGCGATGGTGCTCCCGGCCATGGCCGCCCTCGTCGCCGAGTCCTACCGGGGCCGGGACCGGGCCGTCGCCTACGGCGTCATCGGCGGGCTGGCCGGGGCCGGCATCGCCGTCGGCCCGCTGCTCGGCGGCTGGGTGACGACCTATCTCACCTGGCGGCTCGTCTTCGCCGGCGAGGTCGTGGTCGTCCTGGCCGTGCTGTGCTTCCGCCGCGTGATCACCGAAGCGCCCCGCACCGGGCCCCGGCCCCGGATGGACGGCGTCGGCGCCGTACTGTCGGCGGCGGGCCTGGGCCTGGGCGTGCTCGGTGTGCTGCAGAGCAGCACCTGGGGCTGGGTGCAGCCCCGCAACCCGCCCTTCACCGTCATGGGCTTCGCACCGACCCTCTTCGTCGTCGGCGCCGGAGTGATCGTCCTGGCCGCCTTCGCGCGCTGGGAGCACCGGCGCACGGCCCACGGCACCGACCCCTTGGTCCACCTGCCCCTCCTGCACGTCCCCGCGCTGCGGTCGGGACTGCTGGCCCTGCTCAGCCAGAACCTGATCCTGCTCGGGCTGTTCTTCACCATCCCGCTCTACCTCCAGGTCGTGCAGGGCTTCAACGCCTTCCAGACCGGACTGCGGCTGCTCCCCGTGTCCATCACCATGCTGGTCGCCTCCCTGGTCGCCTCCCGGCTGGGCCGACGGGCCGGACCGCGCCGCGTCGTCCGGCTGGCCCTGGTGACCCTGGCCGGGGCCATCGTGTGGCTGTTGTCCACCATCGACCCCGTCATCGACGACACCCAGTTCGCGCTGGCCATGGCCCTGCTCGGCATCGGCATGGGGCTCCTCGCCTCGCAGCTGGGCAACGTGGTGCAGTCCAGCGTGGGCGAGGAGGAGCGCAGCGAGGTCGGCGGTCTGCAGTTCACAGCCCAGAACCTGGGCTCCGCCCTCGGCACCGCGCTCATCGGATCGCTGCTCATCGGCGCCCTGGCGCAGGCCTTCACCACCCAGGTCGAGGACGACCCCGCGCTCTCGCAGGAGGCCAAGCGGCAGACGAGTGTCGCGCTCCAGGCCGGGATCAGCTTCGTCCCCACCGATCAGGTGCGTACGGCGGCCGAGCGCGCCGGGCTCCCGCCGTCCGAGGTCGACGCCCTCGCCGACTCCTACGCCTCGGCCCAGCTGGACGGCCTGAAGGCGGCGATCCTCGCCACCGGCGGCATCACCCTCGCCGCGTTCCTGGTCACACCACGGCTGCCGGGCGGGCGGACGGACGGCCCGGCGCCCGCCACCGCCGACCGCCCGAAGCCGCCGGGCAAGGGGCGATCCGTGCCACGCGGGACCGGCACCCCGGCCGCCCCGCGCCGCTCGGAACGCTGAGGTGGCGGCGGCCGCCCGGCGGGGTGAGAGGAGGCGTTGAGGATGTCCACGACAGGGGAAACCGCGACCCGGGGCGGGCGCCGTGCGCAGCGTCGGGCCCGTGCCGACTACACCGGCGGCGTCTACGGATCGATGCTCGCCTCCTCCGTGATCATCGGCGCCGGGACCCTGGGGGCCCACCCCCGCGTGGAACTCGCCCTTCTGCTGCTGCTCACCGGCCTGGTGTTCTGGATCGCGCATGTGCACGCCCAGCTCTTCGGGACCCGGCTGGCGCAGCGGTCCCTGGACCGCCGGATCGTGAGCGAGGTCTGCCGCGAGGAGTGGCCGATCGTCGACGCCGCCCTCCCGCCGACCGCCGCCGTCGCGGTCAGCCCGCTCCTCGGCCTCGATGTGCAGGGTGCCCTCTGGCTGGCGCTCGCGGTCGCCGTGGCGGGACAGGTGGGGTGGTCGGTGGCGGCGGCCCGCCGGGCCCACGCCCCGTGGCGTCTGGTCGTCATCACGGCCTCGGTGAACCTGCTGCTCGGCCTCCTGATCATCGGGTTCAAGCTCTATCTGACGCATTGAACCCGGTGCCCCGCCGTTTCCCTCGACTCACCTCCCCGGGGTGAGGCCAGGTCGGCGTCCCAGGACGGACGATCGCAGAGAAGGAGCGCAGTCCACCCGTACCCGGCCATGGGGGCACACCGCTCATGCGCTACGAGATTCGCGTCGACGGAAAGCTGTCGAAGGCGCTGACCGGTGCCTTCCCCGAACTGGACCATGTGGTGATGTCCGGCCACACCGTCCTGTTCGGGCACGTCGTCGACGAGGCGCATCTGTACGGGCTGCTGGCCCGTTGCCAGTCCCTGGGGCTGCGCGTCCTGGAGATGCGTCAACTGCCGGAGTGAGCGGCAGCGGCTGCCCGGGGTGAGCCGGGAGCCGCTGCCGCTGGGAGCTTCGGGAGGGGGATTCAGAGCGTTTCGGCGTGGACCCGGCCCGTGTGCGCGGCCACGCCCAGCGCCTCGAAGTCGCGGTCGTTCCGGTCGGCGTAGGACTGCGCGAACTCGGTGAGCGCACGGTCGAAGCGATCGCTGCCGCCCAGGTACGCCGCGATGGCGACGGGGTCGCCGGAGCGGGCGTGGGCCCGCGCCAGGCTGGCGCCGCACACCCGGGCGAAGAGCCGCAGCAGACCCGGATCCATCGTCTCCGGGCGCGCGATGCCCTTCCAGTCACGCAACTGCCGTACGTAGAAGTCGCGTTCGCGCCCGTCCAGACCGACGACATGGGTCCAGCCCAGGAAGATGTCGCTGGTCGTCTGCATCAGTCGCTGCCCCGACACCACCCGGCGGCCCTGGTTGTCGTAGCTGTCGCCGCCGAGCTGGGCGGAGAGGACCGACTCCTGCGCCTCCTTGGCCTGGAGCAGCAGCGGGTCGGTGTCGTCGCGGCCGAGCAGCAGCACGATCCAGCAGCGCGTGCCGACGCTGCCGACGCCCACGACCTTCCGGGCCATGTCGACGACGTGGTAGCGGCGCAGCAGATGCCGGCGTTCGGACGACAGGGTCCGTACGTACTGCTCCAGCACGTTGTGCAGCTCCTTCTCCTGGCCCTCGCCTGAGGAGTCCGCCAGCAGGTCCCGGAGCGGGGTGATCAGCGGGGGGTCGGGTGCGATCAGCCGACCCTCGGCCGTGACGCGGGTCAGTTTCTCGAAGGCCTGCATATGGGTGCGCGTACGGGCCTTCGCTGCCGCCTCGGCCGTACGGCGCCTGCTCTCCTTGTCCATCGACGAGGCCATCAGCTCCCGCAGTCGGTCGGCGTCGTCCTGGGCGTACCAGATGTCCAGGGTGCGCATGCCGGCGAACTCACGCATGCGGCGCCGGTACGTCTTCACGCACGTCCGCACCGCCCTGTTCTGCTCCTCGGCCGGGAAGCCGTTGGCGCGGGCCGCGATCACGAAGCTGGCCGCCAGCCGTTTCACATCCCATTCGAACGGCCCGGCCAGGGTCTCGTCGAAGTCGTTGATATCGAAGACGAGATGGCGTTCGGGCGAGGCCAGCAGCCGGAAGTTGAGCAGATGGGCGTCACCGCAGAGCTGCACCGTCAGACCGGTGTTGGGGAGCGGGCCGAGATCCGACGCCATGATGGCGGCCGCGCCCCGGTAGAAGCGGAACGGGGATTCGAGCATGCGGCCGTAGCGGATGGGCACCAACTCCGGCAGCCGGGTGACCGACTGACGCTCGATCACCTCGATCGGGTCGGTCCGGTCGGCGTCCGCGTCCGACTCGAACCAGCCGTGGCAGGACCGGGAGGCACGCTTGCGCGCCTCCCGTCCGTGCGCGGCTCTCTCGGCCACGGTCGGTGTCGCCGTGGATGCGCTCGCACTGGTCATGACACATACCTCCTGAACCGCCGACCGGCGTACCGTCCACCCTCCTCGGCCGGGCGGTGCGCGGGGATCACCCGCCGGGGGTGATCCCACGGGCGGGGCGGGGCGGGACGCTGGCCGGGTGAGGTCACCGCGCGCCGCCGTGCGCCAACGGTGCGGAAAGCGGGCCGCGAGGACGCGACGACGCTTGGAGGAACCATGACCGAGTCCCCTGGCCCGGCACCGCGTACCGGGGCGGACGACCACAGGACCGGTGGGGCCGAGCGGGGGCCCGGGCCGGGGGACCGTGCGCCCGGCCGGGAGACCGCAGGCGTGCTGGGTGATCCGGCGGAGGCGCTGGGCAGGGTCGGGCGCTCCTGGAAGTGGATCCTCGGGTCTGCGCTGGCCACGCTCGTGCCGGGCGTCATCGTGCTGGTCTGGCCGGACGGGACGCTGCATGTTCTCGCGGTCCTGCTCGGGCTGTACCTGCTCGCGATCGGGGCGTTCCGCTTCGTCGACGTCTTCGCCCGGGAGGAACCCGGCGAGCGGTTGTCCGGGCTGCTCCTCGCGCTGCTGTACGTCCTGGCCGGCGTCCTGTGCCTGCGGAACCCCCTGCAGACCATCACGGCGCTCTCGCTGATCCTGGGGATCGTCTGGCTGGCGACGGGCATCCTCACACTCCACACCGCCCTCGCCGCCAAGAACCTGCCCCATCGGGGCTTCGTCCTCGGCGTGGCGGTGCTCGGCATCGTCGCGGGGATCGTGGTGCTGGCCCTGCCGACCGAGTCGGCCACGGCACTGACCCGCCTGCTCGGCCTGTGGCTCGTCCTGCTGGGCCTCGCCGAGGCGACGGTCGCCCTCGCCTGGCGGGCCGCCCTACGCCGGGCGGGCCTCACGGGCTCCCGGGCCCGGACCACGGACGCCGTCTGAGTCTCCCCACCACCCGAGGAGGAGCCATGTTCCCGGGCAACGACTCCGTACCACCGAACTCCGACCCGACCGACAGCACGGACCCGAAGGACGAGACCGGCCCGGGCGGCGGCACCGGAGCCGGTGAGGGTGTCGCGTCCGGTGGGCACGTGCTCAGCGCGGAGGAGCGGGACGAGTACGAGCGGTTGCGGCGGCATGCCGGGGTGCGGCACCGGCGGCTGCGCAAGGCGGGGGCCGCCGTACTGCTCGTGGTGACCCTGCTGCTCGCGCCCCTGGCCGTCGTCGCGGCCTGGGTGGAGGACACCGTCGCCGACACCGACCGGTACGTCGAGACGGTCGCTCCGCTGGCGTCCGACCCGGCGGTCCAGAACCTAGTGATCGAGCGGCTGACCGACGAGGTCGTCAAGAACGTGGACGTCAAGGCGGTGACGGACGCCCTCACCAAGGTGCTCGCCGACAACGGCGCGCCGCCGCAGGTCGTGGCGGGCGCCGGCGCGCTGGACGGCCCGCTGCGCTCCGTGGTCAGGACCGTCGTGGACCGCAACGTCACCCGCGTCATCACCAGCGAGTTCTTCCAGCAGGTCTGGGAGGGCTCGAACCGGCGGGCACACGCGGCCGTGGTGCACATGCTCACCGGCGAACGGGAGGGCGCGCTGCGTGCCACCGGAGACACCATCCAGCTCGACGTGGGCGCCGTCGTCGACCAGGTCAAGGAACGCCTCGTGGACGCCGGCTTCGACAAGGCCTCCGCGATCCCCGACAGTGACCGCACGATCACGCTGTTCCACACCGACGAACTGGGCAAGGCCCAGGACGCCATGCGGCTGCTGAACATCCTCGGCACCTGGCTGCCCGTCATCACGATCGCCTTCGCCGCCCTGGCGGTGTGGACCGCGCCCGGCCACCGCGTGATGCTGCTGATCACCTCCCTCGGCATCAGCGTGATGATGGCGGTGCTGCTCGTCGCGCTGGCCGTCGTCCGCCGCGTCTATCTGGACGCCGTCCCTGCCGCGACCCTGCCGCCGGACGCCGCCTCGGCCGTCTTCGACACCTTCCTGCGGTTCCTGCGCGACAGCACGCGCACCCTGCTCGTGCTCTTCCTGGCCACCGCCCTCGCCGCCTATCTCTACGGCCCCGGGCGGGCCGCCCGTTGGGTGCGGGGCACGGCCGGGCGCGGCACCACGGCCGCCGGACGGGCGCTGCGGCACGCCGGTCTGAGCACCGGGCGGGCCGGACGCCTCCTGGCGGAACACCCCCGGTGGACCAACGGCGTCGTCCTGGGCGGGGGCGCGCTCGCGCTCCTGCTCTGGAACCGCCCCACGGTCGGCGCGGTCGTCCTCGTGGCCGTCCTGGTCGTGGCCGTACTGGCGCTCGTGGCGGTCGTCGCCGCGGCGGCGGACCCCGCTCCGGACGAGGCTCCGGCCGACGCCGCTCTCACCCGCCCGGGGTGAGGCCGCGCGGCTGTGGTCGTGGGCACGCTGAGAACGGCGCCGACCGTGGTGCCGCGGGCGAGCCGAGGACGGCAGAACACCTGCCGGGCGAGCGCCCGGAACGGAGGAGAGACATGAGTGGTCCGACGTACCTCGCGTACGACTACCCGCTGCTGAGCATCTTCTGGTCCATGCTCCTGCTGTTCCTGTGGATCATGTGGTTCGTGCTGCTCTTCCGGGTCGTCGTCGACATCTTCCGCGACGACGACATGAGCGGCTGGGCCAAGGCGGGCTGGCTGGTCCTCACGATCCTGCTGCCGTTCCTGGGCGTCTTCGTCTACGTGGTCGCCCGGGGCAAGAACATGGGCCGCCGCGAGGTGGCGCAGGCACGTGCGCAGCAGGCGGCCTTCGACGACTACATCCGGCAGACGGCCAAGGGCGGCGAAGGACGCTCCACCAGCGTCGACGAGCTCGCCAGGCTGTCCGAGATCCGTTCACGCGGCGACATCACGGACGACGAGTTCCGCCGCGCGAAGGAACTGGTCCTGAGCGGCCACGGAGCCTCGGCGGGCACGGGCGTCGGCCCGACCGCCGCAGGGCACCGATGACGGACCCGACACCCATCGCACGACACCGAATCGAGGCAACGGTATGACCGCCACACACACCGGACGTATGCACTCGGCCAAGCGGTCACGGCCCTTCGCCGAGGGACTGACGGCCTTCGCCGCCGTCATGCTCATGATCGCGGGCGTTCTCGACATCTGCCGGGGCGTCATGGCCATCGCGGAGGACGACGTCTTCGTCGCCACCCGCGACTACGTCTTCCAGTTCGATCTCACCGGCTGGGGCTGGGTCCACCTCGCCCTCGGCGCCGTGGCCGTGCTGGTCAGCCTGGGCCTCTTCCAGGAGTCCCTGTGGGCCCGCGTCGCGGGCGTGGCCATCGCGGGCCTGATCATCATCGCCAACTTCCTGTCCCTGCCGTACTACCCCGTCTGGTCCATCGTGATGATCGCCTTCTCGGCCTTCATCATCTGGGCCCTGTGCGTGGTCAGGCGCGACTAGGAAGGACGCGATCGTCGGTCCGGTCCTCGGGGCGGAGGCCGCTCGACGGATGCCGTGCGTGTCATGGCGGCCTCCGCGGGCGGCCGCACCGCGTCGGAAGGCGGCCCGGACCGGTCCGTAACCGCGGCCGTGGGCACGGTCGTTGCGGTGGTGTTCCGCGGCGACTCGGACGTGACGGCGGTCGTCCTTCTGTACGCTGCGACGCCTCTGTGTCGTTCGTGCGTGCGGGGAACGGTGAGTCGCGTGCGGCACCGATCCGTATATCTGCATGCATGTAGAGTCCTGCGGGTTCGGTGATCACGACCGCCGGACGTACAGGGGGCAGTCGACCGGCCGAGTGCGGCCGAGGCGGGGGAGGCCGGTGAGTGGTACGGGTAGGCGGCGCGCGGGCGCCGGAGGCGGGGGGACACGCCTGACGCGGCGGGGCCGGACGGTGAGCTGGCTCGCCGGCGGCGCGGCACTGCTCGTCCTCGGCGTCGGAGGCGTCGGTGCCTGGATCTACAAGGACCTGGACGGCAACATCACGGGCGCCGACGTCGACAGCAAGCTCGGCGGGGACCGCCCGGTCAATCTGAGCCCGGGTTCGAAGAACATCATGGTGGTCGGCTCGGACAGCCGTGACGGGGCCAACGCCAAGTACGGCAAGGACCTGACCACCATGCAGTCCGACACGCTCATGGTGCTGCACCTGCCCGCGAACCGTGAGTGGGCCACCGTGGTGTCGTTCCCGCGTGACTCCTGGGTCGAGATAGCGGCGTGCGAGAAGGGCGACGGCAGCACGTCGGGCCCACACCTGGCGAAGATCAACGAGGCGTTCGCGATCGGCGGTTCGGGCGGCGAGGTCGCCGGCGCGGCCGCCTGCTCGATCAGGACGGTCGAGGCCAACACGGGTCTGCGCATCGACAACTTCATGTCCGTCGACTTCCAGGGCTTCAAGGGAATGGTCGACGCCCTGGACGGCATAGAGGTCTGCCCCGAGCAGGCCATCAAGGACGACAACGCCCTCCTCGACATGGAGGCCGGCTGCCAGACCGTCGACGGCGAGACGGCACTGGGCTATGTGCGCACCCGCTACGCCGTCGGCGACGGGTCCGACATCGGGCGCATCGGCCGGCAGCAGGAGTTCATGGAGACGCTGGCGGCCAAGGCCAAGTCCCGCCTGACCAGCCCCACTTCGCTCTACGACTTCATGCAGTCCGCCACCAAGTCGCTGACCACGGACGAGGACCTCGACGGCATCGATCCGCTCTACGACCTCGCCTCCCAGCTCAAGGGCATCCCGAGCGACCGGCTGACCTTCCTGACCGTGCCCAACTACCCCCGCGAGGCGGACGTCCCCGCCGACCGGGCCAACATCGTCTGGCAGTACCCGCAGGCCGCCGACCTGTTCACCTCCCTGGCCAACGACAAGGAGGTCGACAAGAAGAAGCTCCAGGCGCGGGCCAAGGACGAGCTGATCTACGCCTCCGACGTGCGCGTCCAGGTCCTCAACGGCACCGGGGTCTCCGGGCGGGCCGCCGCTGTCGCCGAGGAGCTGCGCAAGGCGGGCTTCACCGTCGTCGGCACGGGCAACGCGCCGGAGAACACGGACACCACCACGGTGGCCCACCCTGCCGACCTCGCCCGGCAGGCGAAGGTCCTCGCCTCTCGGCTGCCCGACGTCAAGGCCGCGCGGTCCGCGGACGCGGCGGCGGGAGTGGTGACCCTGGTGGTGGGCTCGGACCTCGACCTGGAGAAACTGCGGTAGCGGGACCCGACTCGCCGCGGGCCGACGGTGGCCGGACCGCGGCGAGGGTGCGACGGGGGATCAGCTGCCGGTCAGCGAGACCGCCACGTCCGTGATGTTCAGGGGGAACTTGGACTTGGCGGCGTCGTTCACGAGCGTGGCCTGCCCGGTGAAGACGTTGAGGGTGTAGAGGGACGGCGTGCTCGCGCCATAGGCGGTGAGGGAGGCGAAGGCGGTGTTGTCCACCGTCTTGCCGCCGCTCAGGGTGCTGTAGATGTCCATCCCGGCATTGATCTGGGCGTCCAGGCCGAGGTTGCCGGTCGGGGAGAGTGTGCCGTTGTTGGCCGGCGCCTGGATGACGACCTGGTCGCTGGTCGTGTTGATGTCGAACAGCGTGGTCGCCGTGGTCCCGTCGAGGTCGTTGTTGGTGTAGGCGGCGGCGGAGACGCCCTTGGTCGTGCCCTCGGCCGGCGGGGTGGTGAGGTTCAGGTCCTGGATGGTCGTGTTGTCGTTCAGGTTGTGCCGCAGGTTCTGACCGTTGTCGCTGATCACGCGCAGCCGGTCGGCCGCCGGGTTGAAGTCGACGCCGAAGTTCGTGCCGTTCAGCGCGTACTGGAGCTGGGACACCTTGGTGACCACGACGTCCTGGGTGCCCGTCGGGATCTTGATCGTGTAGATGCCCCCCTTGTCGCCCACGCCGTACAGCGTGCCGTTCTGCACCCGGAAGTCGATGCCGATCAGGGCCGTGTCGCCGCTGAGGCCCGTGACGGCCCTGACCCAGTTGAGCACGTCCGCCCGGTCGGTCCAGAACGCGGCCATCAGGGTGCCGTCACCGGTGATCCCATAGGCGCGCAGGCTGGGGGCGGCGGCGGGGGCGGCCGAACCGGTACCCGGTGCGGCGAGCATGAGCGCGCTCGACGTGACCACGACCGCCAGCGCCGCCATGATTCTCTTTCGCGTTCCTGCTTTCATCTGAGTTTCCCTCCCGTTTGGGTGTGCGCCGACGTCCGACGCTCGGCTGAGAATTTCCGTACGCCGACCCGTACTGCTTGTCGAAACCCCTCCGGAACCGCTCCGGAACTCCTCCGGAATCGGTCCGGAATGATGGCGACGTTCTTCCCCCACGGCCGGGTACGCGGCTCTCATTAAGGCCGCTTTACGACTCCTACACAAGCGGAAGAGGTGACGGGAACGACCCGATCCGGGAATTTTGCGCACGGTGACAAAAACCCGGTCGGCCCCCTTGCCGCCGATTTATGCGGAGTGATGAACGCCGTCCGGATCTCGACTGTCGGCTCGTTCGTCCCGAATGACATGCTCGCCTCCATGGGGAGCCTCTTCGCCGAACTGGCCCGCCAGGCGTCGACCAACGCCCGCCGGGAGGTAGAGACGTACACACGCGAGATCGAGGAGTTCCGGTTCCTGGACAAGGACCCCCGGGCGCGGGCCGAGACATTGGGCCACGCGGTCTGGCTCCGGCACCGTACGGTCGAACTGTCGCCGCACAACAGCGAGTTGAGCGACGACGATCTCGAGTACATCGCGTCCATGGGGGAGCTGCGGGCCGGCGCGGGCATGTCGCTCGACGCGCGGCAGCAGGTGCTGCGGGTGCACACCGCGCTCATGCTGCGCGAGATCAACGAGGCGACCGAGGCCCAGCGCGGCTGCGGGGTGGACGAACTCATGCGGATGATGACCTGGTTCGCCCCGCAGGGCGAGCGCGGCATCGTCGCCTACCGCCAGGGATTCGTCCGCGTGCTGCGCCGTCGAATGCCGTACGTCGAACAGGTCGCCCTGCTGGCCCGGTCATTGCTGAACGGGGATCCGATAGCGGCGGAACTCGCCGAGGCCGTCGACATGGAACTGTCGGACCGGTATGCGGTGACGGTGTTCCGGCTGCCGGATCCGCCCCCTGTCGACCGCGTCCTGGAAAACGAGATCGAGACACTCGTGAAGAGTCACCGGACCCCGATGTCATGGGGTTCACGGGGCGATGACGGGAGCGGTGAGCTGATCGCTCTCGTCCCCGTGCATTCTGCTGCCGCGCGTGCGGAGAACGGGCCGCCGCACACCGCTGTCGACCTCCTGCCCGACCTCACCCCGGAGCATGTGGCGGACCTCGTGCGGGACGTGGCCCGGGCCCTCGGCCGGCCCTGCGCCGTCGGCACCGCCACCGCGCCGCTGCCCGGACTGTCCGAGGCGCTCGACGAGGCCCGGCGGATCAGTGACACCGCCCCGCTGCGACGGGCCTCGGCCCGGCTGCGGCCGCACACCCTGGCGGACCTCTTCGTGGAACTCGCCGTCGCGGACGTGCCGTTCGTCGACGCCTGGCTGCGCGGGCTGTCCGACCGACTGGCGGCCGGCCCGGACCTGCTGGTCACGCTCGACATGTACTACCGCCACGACATGCAGCGCGGTGCCACCGCGACCGCCCTCAACGTCCATACACGCACCCTCGACTACCGTCTGCGCCGGGCCCGGGAGCTCACCGGCATCGACCCGGGTTCGACCCGGGGGGTGCGCGCGCTCAGCGCGGCCGTCGCCCGGCGGCTGTCGGGAGCCTGGCGCTGACCCGAGCGGCGCCGACCCGAGGCCGGGGCCGCGCGGGTGCCCGACCTGGCGGTCGCCGTTTCCGCGTCGGAGCGGATACGGCAGGCTGGGCCCGTGAGCAACAGTGACTCCCTCTTCATCAAGATCTGCGGTCTGAAGACCGAGCAGGACGTCGACACCGCCGTCGAGGCGGGCGCCGACGCCATCGGCTTCGTCTTCTCGGCCAGCCCGCGCCGTATCGACGCCGCGACCGCCGCACGGCTGAGCCGCCGCGTGCCCGAGCACGTCCTGACGGTGGGCGTCTTCCGCGAGGAGCCCCTGGACGACGTGCGGTCCCTGGCCGCCGAGTCGGGGATCCGGGCGATCCAGCTGCACGGCCCCGACGACCGCGCCTACTACGACGAGCTGGCGACCGGGGACCGGACGCTGATCCGTGCCGCCGCGTTCGGCGACTCCGTACCGCGCTGCGGCGAGTTCGGGGAGGACATGCTCCTCGTCGACGCCCCCGTCCCCGGTTCGGGCATCGCCTGGGACTGGGCGAGCAGGCCGCTCGCGGCCGCCGGGGAGAAGTGGCTCCTCGCCGGCGGTCTCACCCCGGAGAACGTGGGTGCCGCCGTCGCCGCCGCCGACCCCTGGGGTGTCGACGTCTCCAGCGGGGTGGAGCAGCAGCGAGGCGTCAAGGACCACGCTCTGATCAGGGAGTTCATCAGGGCGGCCCGCTCGGCGAGGTGACGGACGACGGCGGTGGTGCCGCGCGCACGGCTGTGGGTGACGAGGCCGGAGCTGTGAGTGGTGCCGCCCGGCGTTCCCCCGGAAGTGACCCTGGGGTAGGGTCCGAGCGTTCCGGCTACCGGCTGAAGGTGGTCCGGTACGGGGAGTGTCGGAGGGGCGGCATGGTGAGGGAAACCCAGTCGGGTGAGGGTGTGTCCGTGGAGCTGGACGGTGCGGGGCTGGAGGAGTTGTCTCCCGAACCGTTGCTGACCCGGGACTACGAGACACGGCCGTCGTTGGTGTACGAGCGGCTGCGGCAGCGGCACGGCGCGGTGGCGCCGGTCGATCTGCTGGGCGTTCCCGCCTGGCTGGTGCTGGGCTACCGCGAGGCGCTCCAGGTGCTCCAGGACGACGCCGGCTGGCCCAAGGGGCTGGAGAACTGGCGGGCCAGGACCGAGGGGCGGGTCCCCGCCGACTGGCCCCTCGGCCCTTCCCTGGAGGTCAACCACGTCCTCATCCAGGGCGGCCCCGGCTACCGGACCCTGCGGACCGCGTGGGACCAGGCGCTCAAGCCGTTCCAGGACCCGCGCAACCCCCAGGCGAAGCGGCTGAAGGCGGCCGTCACCGTCTACGCCGACGAGCTGATCACGCTCATGGGGCAGGCGGGCGGCACCGGGCTGGCGGACCTGTCCGCCCAGTTCTCCCGGCCCCTGCCGCTGATGGTGGCCAGCCATCTGCTGGGCTTCCCCGGCTCGCAGGGCGACGACGCGCTGATGGACATGTGGCGGGTGCTGGACGCGGGGCCCGACGCGGGGCCCGCCCTGGACCGGCTGCTGGGCGCGCTGGCGGAGCTCGCCGAGCTGAAGCTGAAGACGCCGGGCGAGGACTTCCCGTCCTATCTGCTGGCCGCCCACCCGGACCTCTCGCTCGACGAGCTGGCCCGCGAACTGTTCATGCTGCTCGGCATGACCTCCGACCATGTCGGCATCCTCGTCTCCAACACGGTCGTCGAGGTCCTCTCCGGCGAGGACAGCGTGCGCGCCAGCCTCTCCGCCGGCATGGTCCGCGAGGCCATGAACCGGGTCGTCATGCGCAAGCCGCCGCTGGTGAACTTCGTGCCGAGGTTCGCCGCGGAGGACACGAAGCTCGGGGAGTACACCATCCGCGCGGGTGACCCGGTCTGGGTCTCCTCGGCGGCGGCCCACGCCGACCCGCTCTTCGCCGACCATGTGGCCCCCAGCACCACCGTCAGCACCCGGGCGCACCTGTCCTGGGGCGCCGGCCCGCGTCAGTGCCCCGCCCGTGAGCTGGCGTCGACGGTCGCGGCCGTCGGGGTGGGCCGGCTGTTCGAGCGGTTCGCCAACCTGGACCTCGCGCTGCCCGTCGACCAACTGCCGTGGCGTTCCTCGCCCTTCATGCGGGGCCTGCGCTCGCTGCCCGTACGGTACGAACTCGCGCCGACGGCGGCCCTGCCGGCGCCGGAGCCGACGCAGCCCGACACGGACACGACGACGCCGCCGGTGACACCGGACCCGTCCGCCCGCCAGCGCTCCTCCCTGTGGCGCTACCTCACCGACCTGATCCGCCCCGGCCGCTGACAGCCCCCCGTCCACGCCGAGGGGCAGGGGGGCGGGCGCGAGGCGCCGGCATTCGTCGGTCGGGCGCCTGGAGATGCTTGCCCGGCGCCGACGGGGGCTAGGGCGTGTTGCGAAAGTCCCGCTTGCCTCGCGACGCCATGCACGCACTCTCGCCGCGCCGGGCGAAAGCCCAAGTACATCCAGTACGAGGGCTTCCGCCCGGCACGCCGAGAGCACGCACCTGACGCCGCGAGGCCCGCCCTTCGGGCGAACGACGGGACTTTCACAACACGCCCTGGGGCCGAAGGCTGGGCGGGCGCGCCGGAGAGGCCTGCGTGCCTCCGACATCAAGGCGGTCAAGGGGCACGGGGCGTCGGAGCGCCGGGCACGTTCGGAGAGGGCGGCTCCCGGGGCCGTGACCTCGTCGACCCAGCTGTCCGTGCCGGCGACTTGGCCGGTCTCGCGCCTCCGCGTCGGCGGCCTCCTCGGCCGAAGCACCGCGCGCCGGTGACCACGCCTCGGCCGGTCTCACCCTCCCGCCGGGCCATGGGGCTGGTCGATCTCGGCCGACTGTGCTGTTCCGCCCCCCACCTCACCCCCGTGCCGTTCCGCCGACCGGTCTCAGTCCTTCGAGCCTCTCAGCAAGTGGCGTGGGTTCGTGATGCGGAAGGCGTACGCGGCTGCTCCGCCCAGGCCGAAGCCGGGCTGTTGGGGTGGTTCGGCGTAGGGGCGGTCGGAGCCCTGGACCACGGCGTCGACGCCCAGCGCGCGCACCACCGCCTCGACGGCCGTCGGCCCGTACGAGGACGTCTCCACGAACACGCCCGGGTCCACCCCGGCGTCGCGGCCGTCGCCGCGGGCCGCGAAGCGCTCGCCGTGGAGCGGGGCGAGGCCGGCCAGCAGGGCGAAGCAGACCCGCAACCGGGGGTGGCGGGGCCGGCCGAAGGCGCGGAAGGCGAACCAGGCGGCGTGCATCTGCTGGACGTAGGGGACCATCGCGGGCCACCAGCCGGGCCCCTCGGCACCGCCGGGCGCGGGGCCCGGATGGACGAACAGCGGGAGGTCGCGCTCTTCGAGGAGGTCGAGCAGCGGGGCGCAGCGCGCATGACCGGCCGCGTCGGCGAGGGCGTTCGCCGGGAGCTGGAGGCCGACGAAGCCCTGGTCGAGCGCCTCGGCGGTCGCCTTCGCGTCGATGTCACGTACACAGGCGGCGGCCCACGCGCCGAACGGCTCGGGGAGCGCCGCGGAGCCCTCGTGGTAGGCGTCGAGCAGGGGGCGTGCCTCCGCCGCGGGCAGCCACTCCACGCCGATCGGGGAGGAGAGCGACACCAGGGCCCGCCCCAGGCCGTCGCTCTCGGCCAGCGACGCACGGCGGGCGATGTCATGGTCGGCGGGCGGGAGCGCGTAGGGCGGCTCGCCGTCGAGGAAGAGGGTCCAGCCGTCCAGGAACGGCGGTTCGCGGCGTGACCTGAGGGCCGCCACCAGCGAGGGGGTCCACAGATGCTGGTGCACGTCGCAGTTGGTCATGACGCTCCTCCCACCAAGGCCGGCGCCTCCCTGGTCAGGGTGCGCGCGGGGACCGACCACCCGGTAGCGGGCTCGCGCCGAACGGTACCTCCCCGATGCCGTCGCCGTGGCCCCGCGCCCAGGGGAGCAAAGGCGCGGAAGGCGGGTGAATCGGTCACCCCGGGGCGCGGCCAGGTGTGAACGTAACGTGCCGTTCACGTAATCCCATTGACTGTCATTCAGGCACCGACAACTCTGCATGACCATATGCAGTCGGGTAAGGGGCAGTCTTGATCAGATTCGACACGGTGAGCAAAAAGTATCCCAACGGCACCACGGCGGTCGACGACCTGTCCCTGGAGCTGGCCGAGGGCGGCATCACGGTCCTGGTCGGTCCTTCCGGCTGCGGCAAGACCACCACCCTGCGCATGATCAACCGCATGGTGGAGCCGACCACCGGCACGGTCAGCCTGCGCGGCCGGGACATCCGGGAGGTCGACGCGCCCGAACTGCGCCGGGGCATCGGATACGTGATCCAGCACGCGGGTTTGTTCCCGCACCGCACCATCCTGGACAACATAGCCACGGTCCCGCTGCTGCTGGGCTGGGGCCGCAAGAAGGCACGCGCCCGGGCCGCCGAACTCCTCGAACTCGTGGGCCTGCCCGCCGAGATGGCCAAGCGCTACCCCAACCAGCTCTCCGGCGGGCAGCAACAGCGCGTGGGAGTGGCCCGGGCGCTGGGCGCCGACCCGCCGGTGCTGCTGATGGACGAGCCGTTCAGCGCGGTCGACCCGATCGTGCGGGCGGAGCTGCAGGCGGAGTTCGTCCGGCTGCAGAAGGAGCTGCACAAGACGATCGTGTTCGTCACCCACGACATCGACGAGGCGATCAAGCTCGGCGACAACATCGCGGTGTTCCGCACCGGCGGCAGACTCGCCCAGTTCGACACCCCCGAGCGGCTGCTCGGCAGCCCCGCCGACGACTTCGTGGCCGACTTCGTGGGCCAGGACCGGGGCATCCGGCGGCTCTCCTTCGTCGACGCGGCCCGACTGCCGCTGCGCGACGGCCCGGTGCTGCCGTCCGGGGCCGGCGTCGCCGAGGCACGGGCGGCGGACGCGCCCTGGGTGCTCGTCGTCGACGACGCGCGACGACCGCTCGGCTGGGCCGCCACCGCCGGCCTTCCGTCGTCCGGCACCCTCGCCGACGCCCCCCTGACCCCCCTCGGCCACACCTTCAGCCTGGACGGCGACTCCGCGCGGGCCGCCCTCGACTCGGCCCTCCTCTCACCCGCCCGCCTCGCCGTCGCCGTCGACGCGAGGGGCGCGGTCGCCGGAGTCGTGGACGCGCACGAACTCTCGAAGGCGGCGAGCACGGCGGCCGTGGAGAGCACGGCGACCGCTGCCACCGAGGAGAACACGGCGACCGCGACCGGTTCGGCCGGCACGGCGACGCGGAAGCCGAAGCCCCAGGCCGTGGCCGAGTCCGCGGCCGACACCCGGGGCGGTGGTGACCGATGACCGGTGACGAGCCACTCGTCCGGTGGCAGTGGATCGCCGACCACACCGGCGAACTCGCCGAGTACACCGGCATCCATCTCCGGCTCGGCCTGCTGCCCGTGCTGTTCGGACTGCTCGTCTCCGTGCCGCTCGGCGTGCTGTGCCACCGCTGGCGATGGCTCTACCCACCGGTGCTGACCGTGTCCAACATCCTGTACTCGATCCCGTCGCTCGCCCTGTTCATGATCTTCGTCCGGTACACGGGGCTGAGCGAACAGACCGTGATGATCCCGCTGACGCTCTACACCCTGTCGGTGCTGGTCCCCAACGTCGTCGACGGTCTCGCCTCGGTCCCCGAACCCGTACGGCTCGCCGCGACCGCGATGGGCTTCGGCGCCGTACGCAGGGTCGTCCAGGTCGAGCTGCCGATCGCCGTCCCCGTCGTCATCGCCGGTGTGCGCGTCGCCGCGGTCTCCTCCATCAGCCTCGTCGCCGTGGGACAGCTGATCGGGCAGGGCGGCCTCGGGTACTACATCACCCGCGGTCTCCAACTCGACTTCCCCACCCCGATCGTCACCGCGATCGTCCTGATCATGCTGCTGGCGCTCACCACCGACGCGTTGCTGGTCCTGGCGCAGCGGCTGCTCACCCCGTGGTCCCGGAACAAGGTGACGTCGGCATGAACGACTTCCTGAACCAGATGCGGCTCGTGGGGGACTGGCTGACCTCCTCGGCCCAGTGGCACGGCGACGACGGCATCCCCCGGCGGCTGCTGGAGCATCTCACCTACAGCGGACTGTCGTTGCTGTTCGCCGCCCTGGTCGGGCTGACCTTCGGACTGCTCGTCGGACACACCGGCCGGGGCGCCTTCGCCGTGGCCACCGTGGCGAACCTCGCCCGCGCGATCCCCACCTTCGGCCTGGTCGTCCTCGTCGTCACGCTCGCCGGGCTCAGCACCACGCCCGTCCTGGTCGCCCTCGTCGCGCTCGCGGTTCCGCCCATCCTCATCAACACCTTCGAGGGCGTACGGGGCGTGGACCCCGCCACACGGGACGCCGCGCGCGGTGTCGGCATGACCGAGTGGGAGGTCCTGACCCGGGTGGAGGTGCCGATGGCGCTGCCCCTGATCCTCCTGGGTCTGCGGGTCGCCGCGATCCAGGTCGTGGCCACCGCGACCGTCGCCGCGTATCCCGGTCTGGGCGGTCTGGGCCGCTACATCGTCGACGGACTCTCCCGCAACGACTACGAGTTGGTCATCGGCGGCTCCACGGTCGTCGTCGTCCTCGCGCTCGTCGTCCAGGTCGTGTTCACCGCGTTGCGACGCGTCGTAGTCTCGCCGGGCCTGCGGGCCTCGGCGTCGAAGTCCTGAACCAGAGAGGAACATCCATGCGAGGCACGTCCCGAGGCGCCGCGTTCGGCCTCATCACCGCGCTCACGCTCACGCTCACCGCCTGCGGCGGGGGCGGCGGCAGCGACGACAACCCGCTGACCGAGGGCGGCGGCAGTGGCGGAGGCAAGTCCATCGTCGTCGGCTCGGCGAACTTCCCCGAGAACCAGCTGCTCGCCGAAATCTACGCGCAGGCCCTGGAGAGCAAGGGCCTGAAGGTGACCCGCAAGTTCGACATCGGGGCCCGCGAGGTCTACTACGACCAGGTCGTCAAGGGCGGCATAGGCGTCTTCCCCGAGTACAACGGCGCCCTGCTGTCGGTGGCGGTCGACAAGAACAGCACCGCGACCACCACCGAGGACATCAATGCCGAACTGAAGGAGAAACTCCCCTCGTCGGTGGAGATCCTCGACTCCGCCGCCGCCGAGGACAAGGACTCGGTGACCGTCACCGCCGAGACCGCCGCCAAGTACAAGCTCAAGACGCTCGCCGACCTCGAGCCCGTCGCGGGCGACCTGACGCTCGGCGCCGGATCGGAGTTCAAGACCCGTACGCAGGGCGGCGTCGGCCTGGAGAAGGTCTACGGCGTCAAGTTCGGCAAGTTCCAGCCGCTCGACGCCGGTGCCCAGACCACCCTGGTGAAACTGCTCAAGGACGACAAGGTGCAGGCCGCCAACCTGTACACCACCGACCCCGCCATCGTCGCGGACAAGCTGGTGGTCCTGGAGGACCCGAAGAACCTCTTCTCCTCGCAGAACGTCACCCCGCTGGTCTACAAGGACGCCGTGGACGACAAGGCGAAGGAGGCGCTCAACGCCGTCTCCGCCAAGCTCACCACCGAGGACCTGCTGGAGATGATGAAGAAGCTCGTCAACGACAAGGAGGACGCCGACACCGTCGCCGAGGACTGGCTGACCTCCGCCGGCCTCGTCGGCTGAACCGGGGCGCGGCCGACCGGCTCGGCGGCGCCCGCACCGTCCGCCCCGCCCTGCCCGGCACCACGTACCCCGCCGGGCAGGGGGAGGGGACCGAGCACGACGACCGGCTGGAGGGCCGTATGACGGACGCCGACGGCGCGGCCGCGCGGCTTCAGCGGCTCTTCGAGGGCCGTCGGCTCACCCCGACCCAGCGTCGCATCGCGCGCTGCCTGGTCCGCCAGGCCGCGGACGTGCCCTATCTGTCCAGCGTGGAACTGGCCCGGCTGGCCGGGGTCAGCCAGCCGTCCGTGACCCGCCTCGCGGTCGCCCTCGGCTTCGACACCTATCCGGCCCTGCGCGACCACCTGCGGGCGGTCGCACCCCCCGGGCACACCGCCGACGAGCGGCCCGCCAACGTCTACCAGCGCGCCGTGCGGGCCGAGATCGACAATCTGCGGCATCTGGCGTCCCTGCTCACCGACCCCGCGCCCGTCCAGCGCGCCGGCCGTCTGCTCGCCGCCTCCCGGCCTCTCCCGGTCCTCGGCCTGCGCGCCTCCGCGGCCCACGCGCGCGGCTTCGCCCACGGCGCGGCGAAGATCCACCATGACGTACGCCTCCTCGACGAGGGCGGCTCCCTGCTCGCCGACCACGTCGACGCCGCCCGCCGGGCCGGCGCGAGCGCGCTGCTGTGCTTCGCGCTGCCCCGCCACCCGCGTGAACTCCTCGACACGCTCGCCCACGCCCGGGCCGTGGGCCTGACGGTCGTGACCGTCGCCGACGGCACCTTCGCCCCGGTGGCCGCCTACAGCGACCTGCTGCTCCCCGCCGCCGTCGGCACCGGACCGGTCTTCGACACCGCCGGTGCTCCGATGCTGCTGGGCCAGGTCCTCCTGGAGGCGATGTGCGACGCCCTCCCGGGCGCCCGGGCCCACCTGGAGGACTTCGACGCCCGGGCCGCCGCGCGCGGCCTGTTCGTCGACTGACGGGCCCGGCCGCGCCGGTGGACGGGCCCGGCACCGCGAGCGGCACGGCTCACTCGGTGGAGCGCAACGCCTTCCAGACGCGCGGTCGTACGACGCCGTCGGCGGCCAGGAGGCCCTTGTCCTGCTGGAAGCTCTGCACCGCGGCTTCGGTGTCGGCGTCGAAGTCGCCGTCGACGTCGACGACGTACCCGCGCTTGCTCAGCATGCACTGCGCCTGGAGGACGCGGTCGCCGCTGTCCCCGAGGCGGGTGCGGCCGTTGCCGTAGTAGTACGTGCAGTCCGTGAGCCAGGCCGGGGTCGAGGGCTCGGTGGACGTGTCGGTCGGCTCCTCGGCCGGCTCCGTGGGGGCGCCGCTCCCGGAGGCGGGCGCGGACGGGTCGGATCGCGGGTCGTCGTCCGTGCCCGCGCCCGTGCCCTTGCCGGGGTCGGAGGCCGTCGCGTCGGGGCGCTCGCGCTCGCCGTCGACGGAGGTCCGTTCGTCCTTGCCGGACACCTCCGAGTCGCTCGAACCGCCGTCCGGGGCGGCGTCCGCGCCGTCCCGGCGCGAGGCCGCCGACACCGGGGTGTCGTCGTCGGGGAGGGCGTCGGCGGACCGTGTCGTACCCCGCTGCGGTGAGGCGGTGGTCGTGGCGGGGCTCAGCAGGGTCAGGACGACGACCCCGGCGGTCGCCGTGCAGACGGCGACACCGGCGGCCCCGGCCAGCACCCGCTTGCTGCGCAGCCGGGAGCGGAGCGGTGCCGGAGCCGACGGCTGCGCCGAGGGGGCGGCGGGGGGACTCGGCGGTGCGTCGGTGACCGGAGCCTGTCCGGCGGCTCGCGCCGGGGCGGGCTGCTCCAGGGGGAGGCGGCGCAGGGTCTCGTAGGCCTGCTGGCGGGTGAGGACCCGGCCGGCCAGTGGTTCGGGCCAGTCGAACGCGTCGGGCGGGCGGGGGCCCTGGGCGGGCGGTGTGTCGGGCGCGGATTTTTCGCCCCCGCCGCCCCTACCCGTCCTGTCCTCAAGGGGCTGCGCCCCTTCGACCCCCCTGTGCGGGTTCGGTGGGGGCTGGTCGCGCAGTTCCCCGCGCCCCTCCGGGAGCGGGGGCTGCGCCCCGCTGCCCGCAGAGGCCATCGCCTCGATCAGCTGAATCGGGGTCGGGCGTTGGTCGGGTTCCTTGGCCAGGCACGCGGCGAGCAGGGCGGCGAGCGGGGCGTCGGCCTCCGCGATCTCGGCGAGGACCTTCGGGTTGGGCTCCTCGAACGCCACCCGGTGCATGACGTCGACGCCGGTGCCGTCACCGAACGGGGCGCTGCCGGTCGCCGCGAAGACCAGCGCGCAGGCCAGCGAGAACACGTCCGAGGCGGTGTCGCAGGCGCCCGTGCGCAGATACTCCGGCGACATGTAGGCCGGGGTGCCGACCCGGTTGCCCGTGCCGGTGATCGCGCTCGCGTCGGCCGCCTTCGCGATACCGAAGTCGATGACGTGCGCGCCCCACGCGGACAGCAGGATGTTGGACGGCTTCAGGTCCCGGTGCACGATCCCGGCGGCGGAGAGGTCGGCGAGAGCGCGTCCCAGCTCCGCCACCAGCCGCCGCACGGCGACGACGGGCAGCGGACCGTCCTCGTGCACGGCCACCGCCAGATCCAGCCCCGGCAGGAACTCGGTGGCCATCCACAGCAGTTCGTCCCGGAAGCCCGTCCCGGCCAGCCGCGGCATGCGCGGCGTGCGCACCCGGCTGTGGACCGACGCCTCCCGTTCGAACCGGCGGCGGAACCGCTCGTCCTCCGCGTACTCGGGCCGGATCACCTTCACCGCGAGGAGGTCGGGGCCGCCGTCGGCGGGACGCGCCAGATAGACGCGCCCCATACCGCCGCTGCCGAGCAGCCCCAGCGACACATACGGACCGATCCGGTCCGGGTCGCCGGGACGCAGAGGCAGCGCCCCCGCCTGCCGCAGCGCCGGAACCCTGTCCGCCGAACCCGGTGGCGGCACCGGCCGCTGGTCTGACACAACACCCCCGAATTAACTTTTGGCGTACGCCAGTTCGCCCCCAGAAGCTGAGGCTAGCTCAGCGACGGCTCGCGGTCCGGGTTTCGGTCACTTCCGGCCCCTCGACGGTTCAGGATCCCGTGCGTCGCACCTCCGTCGTGCCGGAGCCGACCGGACCGATCCGCAGCACCGTCCCCGTGAGATCGGTGAACGACTCGACCCGCACCCGGCCCCCTCCGCCCGGCGCGATGCCCTTCACCCGGTACGCCGCCGGGTCGGCGTCCCCGATCTCGACCTCCACGACGGCACGGGAGTTCGGCGGCACGGTCACCCGGGTGGTGTGCGTGTCCGCGGAGCGGCGCACCAGGACCGACACCGGTCCGCGCACGGAGGGCACCGTCCCCTCGACCTCCGTCAACGCCCCGGTCCTCGGCCGGACGTGGAACGCTGCCGCGCCCGGCTCGCTGACCTGGACGCCGAGGACGTGCCGGGCCACCGCGTTGGCGGGCGCGGAGGCCCAGGCGTGCGAGAGCGTCATGTTGGGCTTCAGCGCCGGGTCCCACGCCTCCGTGACGATCGTCGCCCCGAGCGCGTCCAGCATGTGCAGCCACGAGTTGGTCGCCTTGGAGGTGAGCAGGGCGAGGGCGGCGTCGGCGCGGCCCAGCCGGAACAGCGCGTCGAGCAGGAACTGCGCCCCGTAGACGCTCATCCTCATGCCGCCCGCGGCGAGGGTGTCGCCCAGCCCGGCCCGTACCTCCTCGTCCAGCGCGTCCGCGACACCGAGTGCCACCGGGAAGGCGGTCGCGTGCTGGGCGCTGTGCGTGGTCCCGACACCGTCGAGGAACCGTCCGCCCGCGCTGTCCAGCAGGGTGGTGCGCATGGCCGTGGCGAGGGTGTCGGCCCGGTCGCGCAGGGCGCTCGCGTCGGCGTCCTTGCCGAGGGCCGTCGCGCACGCGGCGAGGGCCACGAAGGCCGCGTACTGGAAGGCGTTGACGACCGTGTTGACGGGGGTGAACACATAGCCGTCACGGCTGGCGGCGGGCCAGTCGACCAGGTCGCCGAGGTCCTGACTGGTGCTGCCGGGCGCCTTGCGGACGAGTCCGGCGGAGTCCAGGAAGGAGGTGAGGTTCTTCGCGGTGAGCAGGTCGTAGTCCCTGGCGAGCTGCCGGTCGTCGCCGGTGGCGAGATGGTCCTCCCACGCGGAGATCGCACACATCAGCCGGTACTCGGTGGGCCAGGTGCCCTTGCGGACCAGATAGTCGTTCGAGAAGCGGGCGAGGGCGTAGGAGCGCTGGACGCCGTACTCCGAGAGCTGGTTGATCAGCGCGTCGCCCTCGTACGGGCCGCGCTCGCGGGTGGGGGTGTCCGTGTAGAGGTCGCCCCGGGTGGCCTCGATGGAGTAGCGGCACAGCTCCCAGACCCGGTCCAGGTCGGCGTCGGAGCTGCGGAACGAGGCGTGCGAGTCGTCCCAGTCGAGCTTCCAGGCGCGGCCGGTGACGACGGCCTTCGACAGGTCGAGCGTGGTGCGCAGTTCGGCCCAGCGGAAGCCGCGGTAACCCCAGTGCTCGAAGCGCTGCTCGCCGTCGCGCAGGGTCCACACCTCGCGGTAGGTGTTGGTGGCGCGCAGCTGGTACCGCACGGTGCCGTCCGTGTTCAGCTCCTCGCCGAGCCGCACCTCGACCGTGTCGCCCGCCGCACCGGTGATCTCCAGGGCCAGCCCGCCGACGATCTCCCGGCCCAGGTCGACCAGCCAGCGCCCGTCGGCGACCTGGGTGACGGAGGCGGGGGTGACGTCGTGCGGCCGTACCGCCTCGATCAGCGCGGGCACGAGACCGTCGATCGCCGTACGGACGGCGGGCGTCAGCCAGTCGCCGTCGTCGAAGCCGGGCCGCGTCCAGCCCACCGGCTCGCGCCGCAGGTCCCAGTACTCCTGCGGAACGGTGAAGTAGCTGCTGCCCGCACTGCCCTTCGCGGGCAGCAGCCCGGCCTGGCGGCGCGCTTTCCAGTGGTCCCCGGAGGCGACGGTCGACCGGCTGCCGTCGGTGTACGTGATCTCCAGCTGGGCCAGGAACTTCTGCTGTGAGGTGGTCCAGCACAGCGCGGCCAGCGCGTTGGACCTCCCGTCCGCCCGCAGCGTGGAGGTCACGTCGAAGGCCTGGTAGGCGGTTCCCTCGCCGGAGCGGACGGAGGCGTAGCCGACCGTGGTGCCGTTGCTCCACACCTTCGCGACGTACTGCCGGGCCGGATCGGGCGAGGTGGCCGCGACATAGAGGATCGCGGCGGCTATCTCCTTGCCGGCCTTCGTGTCGTACTCGTGGCGCAGCAGCGCCCAGGTGTCGTCGGCCCCGTAGGAGGAGAGCGAGGTCGCGCCGGTCGGGAAGGCCAGCACGCCGCCGGAGACGGTGCCGGCGGTGAAGGTGCCCTTGTCGGAGGCGAAGTCTTCGTCGAGGAGGACCGTGCCGTCGGCGGCCGTGAAGGTGACCCGGTCGTAGGTCTGGGACTCGGTGAGGCCGTTGCGCAGACCGATGTTGCCGGAGGCGTAGCGGCTGTCGGTGGTGGTGTCGACGACGGTGCCGTTCACGGAGGTGGTGAACGTCGAGCCGGTCATGGTGACGCTGAGGTCCACCCACTCCCCGGCGGTGACCGCGAACGGCAGCCGCACCTCGCCGAGCACGGTGTACGTGCCGCCCACGCAGACGTGCTTGCGCAACACACCGGTGGTGCCCGCGCGCAGCTGCCACAGGTAGTTGTTCGCGGTGTTCGTGGCCCGGAACCACAGCCCGGCGGCCACGGCGGTGATCTTCACGCGGACGGTGAGGGTGCCGTCGGTCATCACCGGCCCGGCCGGGGCCCAGATCGGCTTCGCCTCCCACTCGTCCTCGACCGAGGTGGCCAGCAGGGTCGGCTCCGACCAGGCGGACCGCTTCTCGCCCCAGCTGCTGACCCGCCACCAGTAGGCCGTACGGGGCTTCAGCGCCGGTCCGCCGTAGGGGACGGCCGTGGAGTCGGCGGACTTCCGCCTGCCGGAGTCCCACACCAGCTCGTCGTCCTCGAAACCGCCGGGGGTGGAAGCCAGTTGCAGCTGGTAGGCCCACTGTACGGTGCCGGCGCAGAAGTCGGGCACCTGCCAGCTGAAGCGGGGCTGCTGCCCGGCGCTCGTGCCGAGGGCCCGCGGCAGCAGATCGGTGAGCATCCCGGTGGGCGCGGGCGGCTTCCCTGCGGCCGTGGCCACGGCTCCCGGGCCGGGGGCGGCGACGGCCCGGGGCCCGGACAGGACGACGGAGGCGGCCACGGTGCCGCCGAGCTGGAGCAGTCTTCGTCGTGAGAAGTCCCGTGCCATGGTGCACCTTCGGATCGAGGGGTTCAATGAAAGGTTTCAGCGAGATTGCCCGGAGATTATGGTTCCGCGCGGAATCCGGTCAATGGGTGGGACGCGAGTGAACCCTGAGACTTGAAACGATTTAAATGGTCCGGCGGGGACGTCCGCCCGGCCGCGCCGCGACCAGTATCCGGACGAACCCGGCGTTCCGCTGTCACCGGGCTCGGCTAGAGTCTCGCCTCACCTCGGCCGGACGTCCTGGCCGGGGCTGTGCGCAGGGGGTACGGCACCATGGGGCCCGAAAGAACGGACCTGCCCGGCTACGAGATCCAGGAAGTCCTGGGCCAGGGCGGATTCGCCACGGTGTACCGGGCCCGGCAGTTGGCCGTGGGCCGGGAGGTCGCGCTCAAGGTGGACAGCAGGGTGCTCTCCACACCCCGCGACCGGCAACGCTTCCTGCGCGAGGTCACGGCCGCCGGACAGCTCTCCGGCCATCCGCACGTGGTCCCGGTGTACGACGCCGGGGTCCTCGCCGACAACCGCCCCTACATGGTGCTGGAGTTGTGCCCCGGCGGCTCCCTGGGCGACCGGCTGCACCGGCAGGGCGCGCTCCCCGCCAAGGAGGCGCGTGACATCGGCGTGGGCCTCGCCGACGCGGTGGCCGCCGCGCACGCCTCGGGGGTGCTGCACCGCGACATCAAGCCCGGCAACGTCATGGTCAACCGGTACGGGGGCGTCGCCCTCACCGACTTCGGCCTCGCCGCGATGCCCCGGCCGGGACGCGAACTGTCCGTCACCCGGGAGGCGTTGACTCCCGCGTACGCGCCGCCCGAGGCCTTCCACATGGCCGAACCCAGCCCGGCCGGTGATGTGTACTCCCTGGCCGCGACCGTCTATGCCCTGCTGTGCGGACGCCCGCCCCACTACCCGGAGGACGGCACCCAGCTCAGCCTCGCCGAGCTGATCGTCCGCCACACCTGGCCCTACGCCGACCTCCCCGGACTGCCGCCCGCCTTCAACACGGCGCTGCGCCACGCCCTCGCCGCCGATCCCGCCCACCGCCTGTCCGACGCCGGCGCGTTCCGCGACGCGCTCGCCGCGGTCGACCTCGACACCGTCGACCTGGGCGGTGGCGGTGTCGGTGGCGGCGGTGGCTTCGGCCCGGCGCCCGGCATGCCGACGGCTCCGGCGTACCGGGGCGGGCTGCCCACGACGATGCCGCCTTACTCGCTCACGCCGCCCACGACGATGCCGCCGTACGGGGTCACGCCGCCCACGACGATGCCGCCGTCGTACCGGGACGCGCCGACGGGCGGGGGAGGGGTGACCGTGGTTCCCGGGCCGGGCGGAGCCGGTGGGGCGGGAGGGACGACCGTCGTTCCCGGGCCCGGCGGCGACGGTGACGGCGGTGGGCGCAAGGGCGCGGCGCGACGCCGGCCGGTGCTGATCGCCGCGTTCGCGGCCGTGGCCGTCTCCGTGAGCGTGTCGGTCACCGTGGTGACGTACCAGGGCGACGACCAACGGGAAGGCGGCACGGACGCTCCCGCCTCGTCCGCCGCCGCGTCGCCGTCCGCCGGGACCGCCGACGACAAGGGCGCCGGGGGGTTCGGGGTGGCGACCACCACCGAGAACTGTCCCGCGACGGGGGTCGACGGCGTGGGCGGACGGTGCGTCGAGACCCCCGAGTGCTGGAGCGGCATCGTCGACATCTCCGGCATCGTCACGGTCAGCCGCGCCGACTGCCAGGCCAAGCACGTGTGGGAGACGTTCGCCATCGCCCCGCTGCCGAAGGACGGCCAGACCAACAACGCCCGCGACCTGATCAAGCACCCCGATGTGAAGGCGCTCTGCTCCCAGAAGGTCATGTCCGCTTCGATGGCCCCCGAGGGCCGCCGGGTCGCCGGGGAGTGGAGCGTCGACATCATTCCGCCCGGCTCCGCGGAGTGGGCCGAGGGCGTCCGCGTCTTCCGCTGTGTCGCGGCGGCGCGGACCGACGACGGCGAGAAGACGGGCAGCCAGTTCACGGTGGGGAGTTGACGGGAAAACGGCGCAAGGAGGCGACTCGTGTGGCACTGAGGGTCACACAAGGTGCAAGGCTGCGATGGCGCGATCGTCCCCGGGCGCGCCGACTGGGCGGAATGTCCGGCAGTCGTACAGTCTGGGCTTAGGAAGTGACTGGGCTCACATGGCACTGAGTGACACGATTCCTGCGGTGTGACGGCATCATTGCCGGAACCATGGTGTCCTCATGGCAGCTCGAAGGGATCAGGGATGCTCCGCAAGGTACTGGTCGCCAACCGCGGCGAGATCGCCATCCGCGCGTTCCGCGCGGGCTACGAAGTGGGCGCGCGGACGGTCGCCGTCTTCCCCCACGAAGACCGCAACTCGCTGCACCGGCTCAAGGCCGACGAGGCCTACGAGATCGGTGAACCGGGCCACCCCGTGCGGGCGTACCTCTCCGTCGAGGAGATCATGCGCGCCGCCCGGCTGGCGGGCGCCGACGCCGTCTACCCGGGCTACGGCTTCCTCTCCGAGAACCCCGAGCTGGCCCGCGCGTGCGAGGAGGCCGGCATCACCTTCGTCGGCCCCAGCGCCCACATCCTGGAGCTGACGGGCAACAAGGCGCGCGCGGTGGCCGCCGCCCGCGCCGCCGGCGTACCCGTTCTCGGCTCGTCCGAGCCCTCCACCGACGTCGACGAACTCGTCCGCGCCGCCGAGGAGATCGGCTTCCCCGTCTTCGTCAAGGCCGTCGCGGGCGGCGGCGGCCGCGGCATGCGCCGCGTCGAGGACCCGGCGACCCTGCGCGAGTCCATCGAGGCGGCGTCCCGCGAGGCGGCCTCCGCCTTCGGCGACCCGACCGTCTTCCTGGAGAAGGCCGTCGTCGAGCCCCGTCACATCGAGGTGCAGATCCTCGCCGACGGCCACGGCAACGTCATCCACCTCTTCGAACGCGACTGTTCGGTGCAGCGCCGCCACCAGAAGGTCATCGAGCTGGCCCCGGCCCCGAACCTCGACCCCGCCCTGCGCGACCGCATCTGCGCCGACGCCGTCCGGTTCGCCCGGGAGATCGGCTACCGCAACGCGGGCACCGTCGAGTTCCTCCTCGACCGCGAAGGCAACCACGTCTTCATCGAGATGAACCCCCGCATCCAGGTCGAGCACACGGTCACCGAGGAGGTCACCGACGTCGACCTCGTGCAGTCCCAGCTCCGTATCGCCGCCGGGGCCACCCTCGCCGACCTCGGGCTCTCCCAGGAGACCGTCACCCTGCGCGGCGCGGCCCTCCAGTGCCGCATCACCACCGAGGACCCCGCCAACGGCTTCCGCCCGGACACCGGCCGCATCAGCGCCTACCGTTCGCCCGGCGGCTCCGGCATCCGCCTCGACGGCGGCACCACCCACGCCGGTACGGAGATCAGCGCCCACTTCGACTCCATGCTGGTCAAACTGACCTGCCGGGGCCGGGACTTCACCACCGCCGTCAACCGGGCCCGCCGCGCCGTCGCCGAGTTCCGCATCCGGGGCGTCGCCACCAACATCCCGTTCCTCCAGGCCGTCCTCGACGACCCGGACTTCCAGGCGGGCCAGGTCACCACCTCGTTCATCGAGCAGCGCCCGCACCTGCTGACCTCCCGGCACTCCGCCGACCGGGGCACCAAGCTGCTCACCTATCTGGCCGACGTGACGGTCAACAAGCCGAACGGCCCCCGCCCCGACCTGATCGACCCCGCCACCAAGCTCCCGAGGCCCACCGCCGCCGAACCCCCGGCCGGCTCCAAGCAGAAGCTCGTCGAACTCGGCCCCGAGGGCTTCGCCCGCTGGCTGCGCGAGTCCCCGACCATCGGCGTCACCGACACCACCTTCCGCGACGCCCACCAGTCGCTGCTCGCCACCCGGGTCCGCACCAAGGACATGCTCGCCGTCGCCCCCGTGGTCGCCCGGACCCTGCCGCAGCTGCTCTCCCTGGAGTGCTGGGGCGGCGCCACCTACGACGTCGCCCTCCGCTTCCTCGCCGAGGACCCCTGGGAGCGGCTGGCCGCCTTCCGGGCCGCCGCCCCCAACATCTGCCTCCAGATGCTGCTGCGCGGCCGCAACACCGTCGGCTACACGCCGTACCCGACCGAGGTGACCGACGCCTTCGTCCAGGAGGCCACCGAGACCGGCATCGACATCTTCCGGATCTTCGACGCGCTCAACGACGTCGGCCAGATGCGGCCCGCCATCGACGCCGTACGCGCCACCGGAACGGCCGTCGCCGAGGTCGCCCTCTGCTACACGTCGGATCTCTCCAACCCCGCCGAGCAGCTCTACACCCTCGACTACTACCTCCGGCTCGCCGAGCAGATCGTCGAGGCGGGCGCCCACGTCCTCGCCGTCAAGGACATGGCGGGCCTGCTGCGCGCCCCGGCCGCCACCAAGCTCGTGACCGCCCTGCGCCGCGAGTTCGACCTGCCGGTGCACATCCACACCCACGACACCGCGGGCGGCCAGCTCGCCACCTACCTCGCCGCGATCCAGGCCGGCGCCGACGCGGTCGACGGGGCCGTGGCCTCCATGGCGGGCACCACCTCCCAGCCGTCGCTGTCGGCGATCGTCGCCGCCACCGACTACTCCGACCGCCCCACCGGCCTCGACCTGACGGCCGTCGGCGACCTGGAGCCGTACTGGGAGAGCGTCCGCCGTATCTACGCCCCCTTCGAGGCGGGCCTCGCCTCCCCGACCGGCCGCGTCTACGACCACGAGATCCCCGGCGGCCAGCTCTCCAACCTGCGCACCCAGGCCGTCGCGCTCGGCCTCGGCGACCGCTTCGAGGACATCGAGGCGATGTACACCGCCGCCGACCGCATCCTCGGCCACCTGGTGAAGGTCACCCCCTCCTCCAAGGTGGTCGGCGACCTCGCCCTGCACCTCGTCGGCGCCGGAGTGACCCCCGCCGACTTCGAGGCCACGCCCGACCGGTTCGACATCCCCGACTCCGTCATCGGCTTCCTGCGCGGCGAACTGGGCACCCCGCCCGGCGGCTGGCCCGAGCCGTTCCGCAGCAAGGCCCTCCAGGGCCGCGCCGACGCCAAGCCCGTCCAGGACCTCGGCGCCGAGGACCGCGCCGGGCTGGAGAAGGACCGTCGCGCCACCCTCAACCGGCTCCTCTTCCCCGGCCCCACACGCGAGTTCGAGACCCACCGCCAGACCTACGGCGACACCAGCGTCCTCGACAGCAAGGACTTCTTCTACGGTCTCGGCCCCGGCAAGGAGTACGCCGTCGACCTGGAGCCCGGTGTGCGCCTGCTCATCGGTCTGGAGGCCGTGGGCGAGGCCGACGAACGCGGGATGCGCACGGTGATGTCGACCCTGAACGGCCAGCTGCGGCCGATCCAGATCCGCGACAAGGCCGCCTCCTCCGACCTCCCCGTCACCGAGAAGGCCGACCGCTCCAACCCCGGGCATGTCGCCGCCCCGTTCGCCGGGGTGGTCACCCTCGTGGTCGCCGAGGGCGACGAGGTCGCGGCCGGCGCGACGGTCGCCACCATCGAGGCGATGAAGATGGAGGCCACCATCACCGTCCCGAAGGCCGGGCGGGTCTCCCGCCTCGCCATCAACAAGATCCAGCAGGTGGAGGGCGGCGATCTGCTCGTCGAGATCGTCTGACGCTCCGCGCGGTCGAGGCGCCCATGCCCTGGGCAGGGCATGGGCGCCTCCGCTGTTCGTCCGCGCCCGACCGATCAGACGCGGGGGAAGAACTCCAGCACCGCCGTGCCGGCCTTGAGGGACTTCACGCGGAAGCCGAGGCCGTTGAGACCGCCGGTGCCACCCTCGCCGATCGAGGAGCTGAGGTGCGTACCGGCTCCCGAGGACTGGAGCACGACGGTGTCGTCGGTGACCTCCGCGACGCGGAGATCGCCGACGCCGAAACGGCTGTCCACCTCGATGGACAGAGGCCCGGACACGGTGAGTTCACACCGGCCGTCGAAGCATGCCTCGGTGCCGGTGCCGGTGCCGGTGCCGGTGCCGGTGCCGGTGGCGTCGGCCGCGCCTCGGCCGCCGTCGGGGTCGCCCGTCTCGGCGGGGGCTTTGTCGCCGTCATCGGCTTCGGGCTCGGCGGCTGTCGCGGAGGCCGGGGTCGTTGTCGGCTGCGGTCGGGCCTCCGACGGTGGCCTGCCGCTGCCGTCGGAGCCGTCGTCCTGCACGCCGTCCCCGCCGCAGCCGGTGAGCGCCCACGCCAGGGACGCCGCCACCGCGACGCCGATCCGGCCCCTGCCCGTGCCCATACGTCAGCCCTTCAACTCGCACGCCCACACGCTCTGTTGATCCCCTTTGGCGGGACCCGTCCCTTTATACGGGGTACGCGGGCCCGCACGGTCCCTCGTCGTCGAACCTCACCCTTGGGCGTCGTCGAACCTCACCCTTGGGGGACGGGCGGCCGGGCCACGGTGGCGAGGAGCGAGGCCGTGAAGGGGTGCCGTGGTGCGGTGAGAAGCCGTCGGGCGGGGCCTTGCTCGACGATCTCCCCCGCGTCCATGACGGCGATGCGATCGGCGACGGAGGCGGTGTCCAGGTCGTGGGTGATCAGGACCAGCGCCGGTGCGGCGGGAGCCGTTGCGATGTCCGCGCCGGTGCCGAGCAGGCCCGTGAGGACGTCGAGGATGCCGCGTCGGCTGACCGTGTCCAGGCCGGAGGTGATCTCGTCGCAGATCAAAACACGGGGGTGGGCGAGGAGCGCGCGGGCCAGGGCGGCGCGCTGGAGTTCGCCGCCCGACAGTCGGCCGGGGTGGCGGTGGGCCAGTTCCGGGAGGAGGCCCAGGCGATCCAGCGTCGCCAGCGCCTCGGCCTCGGCGGTTCCGGCGTCGACTCCGCGCAGCCGGACCGCCGTGCGGGCGATCTGCCGCAGGACCGTGCGGTGCTCGTCGAACGCGGCGCGGGCGTCCTGGAAGACGTACTGCACGGCCGCCAACTGCCCCCGGGAGCGGTCGCGCAGGCTGCGGGGCAGTGGCGTGCCGTCGAGGAGGACCTCGCCGTCGTGGTCGCGGTGGAGCCCCGCGAGACAGCGGGCCAACGTGGTCTTGCCGCTGCCCGAGCGGCCGACGACGGCCAGCAACCGCCCGGCGTGCAGGTCCAGTTCGGGGGCGCGCACGGTCACCGGGGCGCCATGTGCGCCGTCGCGGTGGTGGGCGACGAGGTCACGTACGCGCAGCACCGGCCGGGTGTCGTGCGTGGTCGCCGTGCCGTCTCGACCGGCGGAGGCCGTCGGTGCCGTCGAGGCCGTGGAGGCCGTGGAGGCCGTGGAGGCCGTCGGCATGGTCGTCGCGGGGGCCGTTGTCGTCGCTGCCTCCGTGTCCCTCTCGCTGTCCGCCTGCCCGGCCGCCGCGCCCAGGTCGGTGAACGAGGCGTGTGCGTCCAGGAGTCGGCGGGTCCAGGGGTGCCGGGGCGCCGACCACACGTGCGTGGTCGGGCCCGACTCCACGACCCGTCCCGCACGCATGACATGGACCTCGTCGGCGAGCGCGCGGACGACGTCGAGGTCGTGGCTGAGCAGGACGACCGCGATGCCGCGCGCCGCGATCGTCGCCAGCTGCCCGACGACGAGCCCCTTGGTCAGCGCGTCCTGGCCGGTGGTGGGCTCGTCGGCGACGACGACCTCGGCACCGAGCAGGAGGGCCTGGGCGAGGACGACGCGCTGCTGCTGGCCGCCGGAGAGCTGGTGCGGGTGGCGGCGCAACAGGGTCTCGGCGTCCGGGAGCCGGGCGTCGGCCAGCGCTCGGAGCACCTGTGCCCGAGCTGCCGCCCGGCGTCGGCCGCGCGGCAGATGACGGACCTGTGGGCGGGCGATGTCCGTCAGGAGGGCGCTGATCCGGCGGGCGGGGTTGAGGACGGAGGCCGGGTGCTGCGGCACGTACCCGACGAGGCCCCCGGCCCCGCCGAGTCGCCCGGCGGCTCGGCGGACCTCGCCGGTGACGCGCGCGCCCGCCGGGAACTCGCCGAGCAGCGCCAGCCCGGTGGTGGTCTTCCCGCTGCCCGAGGCACCCACCAGCGCGGTGACCCTGCCGGGCAGCACCCGCAGACTCACCCCGTCCACGATCGCCCGCCCGCCCACCTCGACCCGGAGGTCCGTGAGTTCGGCCAAGGGCGCCGGGGCGAGTTCGGCCAGGGGTGCCGGGGCGGCCGTGCCGCTCCCGTCGTCGTACCGCGTCACGAGAGTCGTTCCTTCCGTGCCTGTCGCCCACCGGGCTTCTCCAGCGCCGCGTCGAAGAGGAGGTTCGTGCCCGTGGTGAGCGCGACGATCAGCAGGGCGGGCACGACCACGGCCCACGGCTGCACGAACAGGCCGGTGCGGTTGCGGTCGACCATCACCGCCCAGTCGGCCGCGTCCGGGGTCACCCCGACCCCGAGGAAGGCGGCCGTGGCGACCAGGTACAGCACCCCGGTCAGCCGGGTGCCGGCGTCGGCGCCCAAGGTGCGCAGGATCGTCCGGCCGACGTAGCCGACGGCCGTGCGCCACCAGCTCTCGCCCTGGAGGCGGAGCGCCTCGACGACCGGCCGGGCGGCGGCCTCCGTGGCGGCGGCGCGCACGAGGCGGGCCGCGTCGGGCACGTTGACCAGCGCGACGAGCAGGGCGAGGCCGACGGCTCCGGTGGTGAGCACCGACGCGACCAGCAGGATCAGCAGCAGCGACGGGACGGCGATCAGGATGTCCAG
This sequence comes from Streptomyces caniscabiei, assembly GCF_014930365.1. GTDB lineage: Bacteria > Actinomycetota > Actinomycetes > Streptomycetales > Streptomycetaceae > Streptomyces > Streptomyces caniscabiei. The sequence goes on from NZ_JABXWI010000016.1 coordinate 192,725, forward strand.
CGGACGCATCAGCAGCTCCTCCAGCCACCGCCGGTGCGTCAGCGCGGCGACCAGACCGACCGGCAGGGCGACGAGATAGGCCAGCGCTCCGGCGCCGAGCGCGGTCAGCACGACCGGCCGGCCGCCGTGGAGCACCTGCTGCCACACGTCCCGGCCCACGAAGTCCGTGCCGAGCCAGTGCCCGTCGCCGAGGGTGAAGGACGCGGCCCGTGCGGACGGTTCCCCCGCGAACACCGGTCCCAGCAGGGCGAGAAGGAGGGGGACCGCGACGACCGTGAGGCCGAGCACGAAACGGCCGGTGGGCCGCCACCGGGCGCGCGGGGCGGCGTCCGTGCCGGGCGGGCCGGTGTCCGTGGCCGTCGTCATGCCGCCACCTCCGCCCGGGGTGCCAGCCGTCGGGCGACCACGTCCGCGCCGAGGTTGAGCACGACGGTCAGGACGCCGAAGACCACGGCGAGGCCCTGGACCACGGGGACGTCGCGTTCGGCGACGGCGTTGAGGAGGACGGTGCCGAGTCCGGGAATCACGAAGAGGGCCTCCACGACGATGACGCCGCACAGCAACCAGTCGATGGTGCGGGCGAGTTGCTGGGCGGCGGGGGCGAGGGCGTTCGGGAGGGCGTGGGTGTAGCGGACGCGGGCGCCGGACACGCCGTACCGGCGGGCGTGGGCGACGTACGGGGAGGCGAGGGCGTCGACCATGCCGGCCCGGACCAGCCGGACGAGGGAGCAGACCGGCCGGGACAGCAGGACGAGGACGGGCAGGACGAGGGCGGCCGGGTGGGCCAGGAGGTCGGTGCCGTAGCCGACGGCGGTCGGCGGCAGCCAGCCCAGTCGCAGCGCGAACACGGTCACCAGCAGCACCCCGAGGGCGAACTCGGGGACCGCGTACACGGCGAGCGTCAGGGAGCTGACCAGCCGGTCGACCGGCCCGCCCTCGTGGCGGGCGGCCAGCACGCCGAGGCCGAAGCCGAGCGGGACGAGCAGTGCCACGGTGAGCGCGGCAAGCAGCAGCGTCGGCCCGAAACCGTCGGCGATGTACTGGGTGACCGGGCGGCCGGAGGTCAGCGAGGTGCCGAAGTCGCCGTGCAACAGGCCCGTCGCCCAGTCGGCCAGCCGTTCGTGCACCGGCCGGTCGAGGTGCATCGCCTCGCGGATGGCGGCGATGCGCGCCGGGTCGGGCTGGTCGCCGGCCAGCGCGACCGCGGCGTCGCCCGGCAGCGCCTCGGTGAGCGCGAAGACCAGCAGCACGACGGCCACGGTCTGGGCCGCGCCGAGCAGGAGGCGCCGGGCCACGAAGGAGAGGCGGGGCGTCGGACGAGTGCCGCGCCGTCGTGGCTGGTCGCGCAGTTCCCCGCGCCCCTTCGGGGCGCGGGCGAACCCTGGGATCACGTCAGCCACACCTTGTCGAAGCGGGCCCAGTCGAGGGTGTTGGCGGGGGCCTTGGTCTCCACTCCCTTCACCGTCTTGGCGGTGCCGAGGATCCAGTCGGCGAACCCCCAGATCAGGAAGCCGCCCTCGGCGTACAGCCGGCGCTGCATCCGCTCGTAGACGGCGGCCCGCTCCGTCTTGTCCCGGGTCGACTGGGCCTGCTGGTACAGGGCGTCGAAGTCCTTGTGGTGCCACTTGGTGGCGTTGGTGGTGGAGTCGGTGAGCAGCCGCTGCGAGATGTGGGCCTCGATGGGCATGGCACCGGACCGGTAGCAGGCGAGGGTGCCGGAGTCGAGGATGTCGCTCCAGTACGAGTCCTTGCTGCCCATCCGCACGTCGACGGTGACGCCCGCCTTCGCGGCCTGGTCCTTGAAGATGCTGGCGGCCTCGGTGAACCCGGCGGCCACGGCGGAGGTGTCCAGGGTGACCTTCAGCTTCTCCGCGCCGGCCTGCTTCAGCAGGGCCCTGGCCCGGTCGAGGTCCTGCTCGCGCTGCGGGAGGTCGGCGGCGTAGTACTCGTAGCCCTTGCCGAACAGGTCGTTGCCGACGACGCCCGCGCCGGACAGGGCGCCGTCGACGAGTTCCTGCCGGTCGGCGATCAGGAAGAACGCCTCCCGGACCCGCTTGTCGTCGAAGGGCGGCCGGTCGGTCTTCATGCAGAACCCCTGCATGGCGCTGCCCCGCAGCCGGACGATCTCGATCTGCCCCTTGCCCTCATGGGCGCGGGCGGTGGTGGGGTTCAGCTCGTGGGCGTACTCGACCTGGCCGCCGAGGAGCGCGTTGACCCGGGCCGACTCCTCGTTGGCGACGACGAACTCCAGTTCGTCGAGGTGCGGCGCGCCCTCCCAGTAGGCGTCGTGGCGGCGGAACACGGCCGAGCGGCCGGGGGAGAAGGAGACGAAGCGGAAGGGGCCGGAGCCGATCGGCTTCCTGTCGAAGTCGCCAGCGTTCTTCCCGGCGTTCTCCGGCACGATGTACGCGCCGAACGCGGCCAGCACATTGGGGAACTCGGCGGTCGGCCGCTTCAGCACGAACTCGATGGACCGCTCGCCGGTGGCCCGGCTCGCGTCGAGGTCGATGGGCTCCAGGGAAGCCTTCGCGCGGAACGCCTTCTCGGGGTCGGCGATCCGGCGGTAGCTGTAGAGGACGTCCTTCGCGGTGACCGGCCGGCCGTCGTGGAAGGCGGCCTCGCGCAGGGTGACCTGCCAGCGGTCCAGGGTCTTGTTCGACTCCCACTTGGTCGCCAGGCGGGGGCGGGCGGACAGATCGGCGCCGTAGTCGGCGAGCTTGTCGTAGAGGGCCTTGGCCCGGGCGACGTCGGCGAACAGGTTGGCCAGGTGCGGATCGAGGGTCTCGCTCGCGCCGCCGCCCGCGAACGCGGCCCGCAGCCGTCCGCCCCGCTTCGGGGCGCCGTCGTCGCCGCTCGGAGCGGAGTCGGTGCCGTCCGCGCCGCACGCGGTCAGGGCGAGAGCGCCGAGCGTGGCGGCGCCCGTGGCGGCGAGGAAGCCGCGTCGGCGCAGACCGGGGAAACGTTCGTCGTGCATGAGGGTTCCTTGGATGTCGAGGGGGAGGAGATGTGAGGAGGTATCGGCGGGTGGGACAGGGATCAGTGGGTGGAGGAGGCGAGGCGGGCCACGACGTGCAGCCGGTCCGCGTCCGCCGTCTCGCTCGGCAACCGGCCTTCCTGCCAAGCCGGTTCGGTGCGTGGGCCGGGCCCGTCGTGCAGTTCGAGGACCTCGAAACCGTGCGCGGTCAGGAGGTGGCGCAGCTCCTGCGGGAGCAACAGCCGCCAGGCGGACCGCTGTTCGACGGGGGGTGCGCCGTCGTCCGAGGTCCAGACGCGGACGCGGCGCAGCAGTTGGGCGGTGCGGTCCACGGTGAGGGTGGTGGTGGACCGGTAGGCGGTGCCCCGCCAGGTGAAGGCGTTCACGGCCGGGGTGTCGAGCAGGTCGGTACGGCCCAGGAAGTAGGCGCCGTTGCGCATCTCGGCGACCAGCAGTCCGCCGGGTGCCAGTGCCCGGCGGCAGGAGGAGAGGAAGCCGTCGAGTTCGGCGTTGGTGTGGCAGTACAGCGGGGAGCTGTCCAGGCAGACCACCGCGTCGAAGGCCGCTCGGCCCAGGTCGAAGCCGTGCAGATCGGCCCGTACGTAGGCCGGACCGGGATGCCGGGTGCGGGCGTGCGCGAGCATCGCCTCGGAGAGGTCGGCGCCGGTCACCGTACGGCCCACGGCGTGCAGGTGGGCGGCGTCGCGTCCGGTGCCGCAGCCCAGGTCCAGGACCCGTTGCCCGGCCCCGTGGCGCCGCAGACAGTCCTCGGCCCAGCGCCCGGCCAGCCGCTCGGGATCGGGGAAGCGGGCCTCGTACAGCTCCGGGTTGTCGGTGAGGAGGTTGGCGTCCGTCATGCGCTGCTCTTCTCGTCGGCCATGGCGGGGACGGCGGCTTCCGGGGGCGCGGGCAGCGCCCCCAGCCGGCGCAGCCAGCCGACACCGGCCGCCGACATCAGGCCGAACACGGCACAGCACACCCACGGCAGCCACGCGTGGCCGCCGCGCTCCCCGGTGTCCATGGCCCACCCGACGACGGTGTTGCCGACGGCGGCCGCTGCGCCGGAGACCACGTAGAAGATCCCGAAGTACGTGCCGGTCAGCTCCGGCCGGCCGAAGCGGGGGATCAGCTCCATCACGAACGGCGAGGCGATCATGAGGCCCAGGTAGAGGAGCAGCGCACCGAGGAGCACGGGTACGGCGGCGGTCCAGCCGGAGGCGCCGAGCCCGGTCCCCAGGGCCGGCGGCAGGAACGCCAGGCCGGTCACGGCGAGCCCGGCGCCGATCCAACGGGCCCGGTCGCCACGTGACTTGAGCGCCTTGGTGATGCGTAGTTGCAGCGCGAGGTTGGCGAGTGTCCCGACGAGGAAGACGAGACCGGCGGCCCCGTCCCAGCCGGTCGCCTCCCGGGCGCCGGCCGGCAGCAGCAGGTACAGCTGGTTCTCCAGGGTGAACATGCCGACCATGGCGAGCGCGAAGGCCAGGAAGGCCCGGTTGCCGAGCACCTCCCGCCAGTCCCCGAGGACACCGCCGCCGCTCGGCTCGGCCTTCCGCGCCGGCAGGACGAGGGCCTGGGCGACGGTGAGGACGGCGAAGATCCCGGCGGCCGTGAGCGCGGACGTACGGAAGTCCACCAGCAGCAGGACGCTGCCCAGCAGCGGCCCGATCAGCGCACCGGTCGTCGCGAAGACGTTGAACAGCGCGAACGCCTCCGCCTTGCGCTCCCCGGCCTCCTGCGAGAGATACGTCCGCACCGCCGGGTTGAACAGCGCCCCGGCGAGCCCGCTGAGCACCGATGCCGCGAGCAGCACCGCCAGTCCGTCACCGAGCGCGAACAGCGCGAACCCGACGCTCCGCAGGGCGCACCCGGCGATGATGACGCCCCGCGCGCCGAGCCGGTCCGAGGCGGAGCCGCCGATGATGAACAGGCCCTGCTGACTGAGGTTGCGGACACCCAGGACGATGCCGACGACGGCCGCCGACATGCCCAGGTTCTCGGTGAGGTGCGTGGCGAGGTACGGGATCAACAGGTAGAAGCCGATGTTGACGCCGAGCTGGTTGATCAGGAGCAGGCGGACCGCGAACGGGAAGCGGCGTATCTCATGCCACGTCTGCACGGCGTGCTCCTCCCGTCTCGTGGGCCGCGCGGAGCCGAACTCCGAGTCCGGGCGCGTCTGTTGTGCGGACGACGCCGTCGGTGCCGCCGATGCCGGTCCACGGGTCGTCGGCCAGCAGGAGATGTCCGTCGAGGTCCACCCAGCGGGCGCGGTCGACGAGGTGCACGGCCGGGGCGAGACCGAGGCTGCTGGCGGTGAGGCAGCCCAGCATCAGCTCCGTCCCGCTGCCCTCGATCAGCTCGGCGATCCGCAACGCCGCGTGGACACCGCCGCACTTGGCGAGCTTGACGTTGACCCCGTGCACCCGACCCGCGAGCCGCCGGACGTCCTCCAGTCCCACGGCGTCCTCGTCGGCGACGACCGGCAGCGGGGAGCGTTCGGCGAGGGCGGCCAGCGCGTCCGGGTCGCCCGGGGCCAGCGGCTGCTCGACGGCCTCCACGCCCAGCTCGGCGAAGCGCGGCAGCAGGGTGTCCGCCTGGGCCGGCGTCCAGGCGCCGTTGGGGTCGAGGAGGAGCCGGACCCGGGGCGCGGCCTCACGGACGGCCCGTACCCGTTCGATGTCGCTCTCGGGGTCGGGGGCCCCGGCCTTGACCTTGACGACCTGGAAGCCGCTCGCGGCGAGGCGGCGCGCCTCGGCCGCGGCCCGGGCCGGCGAGCTGATGCCGATGGTCCGGGCGGTCGCGGCCGCCGGCGCGCCCGGCGCGCCCAGCAGACGGTGCACCGGGGCCCCGGCCCGCTTGCCGACGAGATCGAGGAGCGCCGCGTCGACGGCGGCGGTCACGGCCGGGGGAGCGTCGGGAGGACCGACCGGTTCGCCGCCCCGCAGGGCCTCCAGGGCGCTCTCCGGATCGGGGTAGCGCCACAGGCCGGCGGCGGCGTCCGCGAGGAGCCGGTCCAGCGTGTCGGCGTCGAGGCCGTAGTAGACGCTGGTGACGGCCTCGCCGTGGCCCTGGACCCCGTCGTCGTCCCGCACGGTGAGCCACACCGCGTCCCGTGCGGCCATGGTGGAGCGGGAAATGCGCAACGGCTCGGTGAGTTCGAGGCGTACGGTGCGCCGGCTTGCCTTCACAGTCTCTCTTCCGAAGGGGGGACGTCGAGGGGGTCGGCGACCCTGCCGCACCGCACCCAGCCGACGGCCTCGGCCGCGCGGGGATGGGGGATCTCGACGGGCCGCGCGGCGGCGGAGGCCGGGTCGAGGCCGTGGGCGGCGGCGAAGTCGTCGTCGAAGACGCTGCCGAGGTAGCGGTGCGGGCCGTCCGGGAAGACGGTGGCGACGACGGCGCCCGGGTGGACGCGGGCCGCCCAGGCGGCGACGAGCGCGACGGCGCCGGTGCTCCAGCCGCCGCTGACGAAGCTGCCGCGGGCCAGCCGGCGACAGGAGTCGACGGCCTCCGCCGGGCCGACCCAGTGCACCTCGTCGAAGGCGTCGTAGGCGACATTGCGTGGATGGATGCTGCTGCCGAGGCCGCGCATCAGCCTGGGCCGGGCCGGCTGGCCGAAGATCGTCGAGCCGGTGGAGTCGACGCCGATGAGACGCAGCGCGGGCCAGTGCCGGCGCAGCGGGCCGATGATGCCCGCGCTGTGGCCGCCGGTACCGACACTGCACACCAGAATGTCCAAGTGGTCGAGCTGCACGGCGAGTTCGGCGGCGAGCGAGGCGTATCCGGCGGTGTTGTCGGGGTTGTTGTACTGGTCCGGCCAGTACGCCCCGGGCAGTACGGTGAGCAGTTCCCGCAGCCGGGCGAGGCGTGCCGCCTGCCAGCCGCCCCGTGCCGCCGGACGGTCCACCAGCTCCAGCCGGACGCCGTGCGAGCGCAGCAACTGCCGCATGGACGGCTCCAGTTCGCTGTCACCGACCAGCACGACCGGATGGCCGAGGGCCTGCCCGGCGAAGGCGAGCCCGATGCCCAGCGTGCCGGACGTCGACTCCACCACCGGTGCTCCGGGCCGCAGTTCACCACGCTCCCGGGCCCCCATCAGCATGGACACGGCGGCCCGCGCCTTCATTCCGCCGGCCGCGAGCCCTTCCAGCTTGGCCCAGAATCCCGGCTGCGGACCGGGCAGATCGGCGGTGATGCGCGCCAGCGGTGTCCGTCCGACGAGGGACAGCAGCTCCGGCCGGGCGACGGCGCGCAGGACGGTCGACGAGGTCACCGGCCCACCCCTGACACCGGACAGGACGCCGTACCGGCTGTCGCTGTGGAGCGCGGATCGTCCTGGTGGTAGCGGTGCAGGGTGCCCGCGCCCGCGTCCAGCCAGAAGAACGGATAGGGCTCCGCGCACACCGCGCTCACCCCGTGCCCGAGGAACCGGGGCAGCACCGCGCTGCCCGTCTGCGCGAACATCACCAACTGCTTGTCGTGGGACAGGGCGTGGCGCCGCAACGGTTCGAACGTGCCGTTGCTCAGTGTCATCCCGGAGACCAGCAGCGCGTCACAGCGCCCGGCCGCGCCCAGCGCGTCGGTGACGACCTCCTCGCCCCACTCGGTGACCCCGCCCTTCAGATCGCACGGCACATAACGCATTCCGCGCGAACGCAGCGCCTCCAGAAGGGAGTTGACGACGCCGACGACGAGCACGGTCGCGTCCGGCGGCAGGTCGAGCAGTTCGACGACGGCCCGCGCCCGCGCCCGCGACTTCTCCAGCGACGTACCGGCCGGCAGGGGGAACGGTCGTGCCCCGTTCTCGGTGGTGTGCGGGCCGATGTGCATCAGATAGGCGTCCAGCGCGGCGACCCGCACCGGCGGCAGCGGATGGTCCAGGAGCCGGGCGACATCGGCGCCGACGCACGTGTCGATCGCCGCGTCCGGCAGGGCCCCGGGCTCGACCGCGCAGGACCCCACGGCACCGGCGAGACGCAGACTGAGCACCTCGTTGCGGTAGCCGGTGCCCCGTCCGTCGTGCCGCACGGCCTGCCGGGTCACGAACGCCACCGCGATGCGCAGCGTCGCGGGATCCGGGCCGAGCAGGCCGGCGCGGACCCGCTCCAGCAGTTCGTCGTAGGTGACCGCCCCGGTCACCGGCCCGACGGTGCTCACCGGATCACCAGCCCGGCGCTCAACCCGGCCGCCAGCGCCTCGACATGAGCGCGGGCGCCGAGGCCGGTGGGGTCCCCGGCCATGACATGGCCGAGGTACTCGTTGTTGCTGCCGGCCGACTTGACCTGCCGGCCCGGCTCGGCGAGCTGCACCTCCAGCACGTTCTCGGCGTAGGCGAGGTCACCGCCGTCCAGGGAGGCGAGGGTGCCCGAGGTCTCCGGTACGAGGAAGGCGACGGCGGCGCTGCGCAGGCCGGTCTCCCGCCGCCGCAGGTCGGGTGCGCGGCCGAGGGCGACGTCCACGGCGGCCGCGGCGAGGTCGATGCCGGTGACATGGCGGACCAGTTCGGTGATGCGGTTCCCGGCGGGCCGGGGGTTGACCTCGACCACCCGCGGGCCGTCCGGGGTCAGCTTGATCTCCGTGTGGGCGACGACGCCGTCGGTCAGCCCGAGCGCCTTGAGCGCGCCCAGTGCGGTCTGTTCGGCCGCCTCGGTGTCGGCGCCGGTCAGCGCGGCGGGGAACATGTGCCCGGTCTCGATGAACGCCGGCGCCCCGCCGACGCTCTTGTCGGTCACGCCCACGACGTGCACCGCTCCCGCGTGGGACACGGTCTCCACGCTCACCTCGGGGCCGGTCAGCAGCTCTTCGAGGAGGACGGCGGGCACCCTCCGCTGCCCGCGCGCGTTCAGCGGGAAGTCGGCCAACGCCCGTACCGCTGCGGCGAGTTCGGCCGCGTCGTCCACTCTCCGCACATACATCCCCGCGCACAGGTCGACGGGTTTGACGACCAGCGGGTAGCCGATCTCCCGTGCCGCGCGGGCGATGTCGGCCCACTCCTCGTGGAGGGCGAAACGGGGGCCGGGCACACCGGCGTCGGCGAGGACCCGGCGGGTGGCGTCCTTGCGGCAGGCGTCCGCGACGGCCCCCGGGCCGGGCCCGGGGAGTCCGAGGTGCCCGGCGATCCGGGCCACCGTCGGCAGGTAGTAGTCGCAGGAGGAGATCACCCCGTCGAAGCCGAACACCGTGTGCAGGCGCGCGGTCTCCGGCAGCAGGGTGTCGAGGTCGTTGGTGTCGGCCGTGACCACGTTCCGCGCGCCCAGCAGCGGATGGGCCGTGCCCTCGGGGGCCGAGCGCAGATAGTGGTGCAGGTCGCGGGTGAGGAACGTGAACTCGTGTCCGCCCTCCCGGATGGCCCGTGGGAGCAGCCTGCTCATCGATCCGACCCAGCTCTCGACCACCAACAGATGAGCCACAGCTCCCCTTTTCGTGCGGTGCGTTCAGGCGTCAGGGCAGCCCGACGACACCTCGACAAGGAGGTGCCCGGCTTGACATGTGCACCTTATCGATAATCGTTTTCATTGTCATGGGGAGATCGTGGACGATCGTGGAGGAGGCCGGGAGCGACGCCGAGGTGTGTCTCCGGCCTAACCGATGTGGACCACACGGGCCCAGTCGGGCGGTGAGTCCGGTACGTAGTCGGGGTCGTCCTCGTCCCATGTGGTGTGGTCGTGCTGCCGGGCGAACAGGCCGACCACCGTCCGGCACGGGGGCCGGGAGTCGGGCCAGGGGGTCTGGCCGTCGGTGAGGACCACGACGACATCGGGCCTCGGGTGGCTGCGGAGCGCCTTGGTGAACCCGGCGCGCAGGTTCGTACCGCCGCCGCCCAGGAGCGGAATGCCCTCCGCCCGGCACAGCGGGTGGGCGATCCGGGCCGCCGCGTCGCACGGGACGACGGTGACCAGGTCGCGCCGCCCTCCCACGGCCCGCGAGATCGCGGTGACCTCCAGCAGCGCGCTGCCCAGCTCCGCGTCGCTGACCGACCCCGAGGTGTCGATGATCACGGAGACATGGGGCGGGCGGCGCCGCAGGCTCGGCAGCACCGTGCCCGGCACACCGGCGGAGCGCCGCGAGGGCCGGCCGTAGCTGTAGTCCTCGCCGGCGCCCGGCGCGGAGGCCGCCGACCGGACCGCCGCACCCAGCAGCTCCCGCCACGGCTGCGGCGGATGGAACGCCTCGTCCGCCCAGCGCTGCCAGCCCTCGGACGCGGAACCCGGACGGCCCTTGATGCCCTGGGCCACCCGGAACCGCACCGCGTCCCGCTCCTGCTCGCTCAGGGCGTGCGCCCCGTCCGGACCCAGCTCCCACTTCCGCACCAGACCGTCGGCACCGCTGCCGCAGTCCAGCCACGCCAACTTGCTGGTGCGGGGCCCGAGCCGGAACTCCCACAGGTACTCCTCCATCAGCTGTCCCGTGGGCAGCTTCAGGGACGAGGGCAGCACGGCCCCCGCGGGCGTGACCAGTCCGTCGCCGAACGCGTCGTCGTTGATCTCGCAGTCGGCGGCGATGTTCATCCGCAGCCGGTCCCCGGGGCCGGTCAGGTCCCGTTCCCTGGCGACCCGGTCGCTGCGCCCGTGATGGTCCCGCAGGAGATGCGACACCTCGTGCACCCACACCGAGGCCAGCTCCTCCACGGGAGTACGGTCCACGAAGCTCGGCGAGACATAGCACCGCCAGTACCGGTCCACGCCCATGGTGGGCACCTGCCGGGACTCGACGGTGTGCAGCGCGAACAGCGCCGTCGCCAGATACGGCCGGGCCCGCGCCGCCTGGAGCCGGGCGGTGAAGAGCTTGTCGAGGTCGAGGGTGCCCTCGTGGTCGGCCGTGCTCATCGGCGGACCTTCGTCGCCGCCTTCACCCGGGCCGCCGCCTCGTCCGCCCGCCGGGAGAGCAGGACGACCCCGGCGAGGTTCTCGATCTCCGTCGGGACGTCCCAGTCGTCGCGGCGCAGTGAGGCCAGGGTGGTCGCGGGGACGACCACCAGATCCGGCGCCCCCGTCTCCAGCGCCCGGACCAGGACCGCCCATGCCGCGTCCCAGCGCGCCCGGTCCGGCCGCGACCGGACCGCCGCCACCACCCCGTCGAGCACCGCCTGGCGCAGATCCCCGCGCTGGGGCAGTTCCTCCGCCAGGGGGTCGGCGAGCAGCACCTCGGGATCGGGCAGGTCCAGCCGGTCCAGGGCGGCCAGCAGCTCCAGCCCCGGCCCGTCGCCCACGGTGCCCCTCACCAGGAGGGACAGCACGTCGCGCGAGACACCGGAGGCGGTCGCGAAGGCGATCAGACGCAGCGTCATCTCCCAGCTCCGCGGCGACGGCCAGGGCCCGCCGCGCCGGCTCTCGCTGTTCGGCAGCTGATGCACCAGCTTGGGGCGCGCGGCCAGCAGTGTGCACACCGCGCGCCGGGCGAAATCCACCGCCTCCGCCAGCCGTTCCGGCGCCAGCCGCGGCAGGGTGGCCCGCGGCCAGGTTCCCCCGAGGCCCCGTACGACGACCTCGTGGTCGTGGGTCCACTGCAGATGGACGAACCGGTTGGCCAGCGGCGGGCTCAGCTCCCAGCCGTCGGCCGCCGAGGACCTGGGGTTGGCGGCGGCCACGATCCGCACGTCGGGCGGCAGTTGGAGCGTGCCGATCCGGCGCTCCAGCACCAGCCGCAGCAGCGCGGCCTGGACGGCGGGCGGCGCCGTCGACAGCTCGTCCAGGAACAGCAGCCCCCGGCCGGCCCGGACCAGGCGCACCGCCCAGTCCGGCGGAGCCATGGGGACGCCCTGCTCGGCGGGATCGTCCCCCACGATCGGCAGGCCCGAGAAGTCGGACGGCTCGTGCACGCTGGCGATCACGGTCGTCAGCGGGAGATCCAGGGAGGCCGCGAGCTGTGTCAGCGCGGCGGTCTTGCCGATGCCCGGCTCACCCCACAGCAGGACGGGCAGGTCCGCGGCGACGGCCAGGGTCAGCGCCTCCAGCTGGACGTCCGGGCGCGGTTCGGTGGTGGTGGTCCGCAGCAGGCTCAACAGATCTGCTGCCACGTCGAGTTGGGAGAGCGGGACAGTGTCGGAGGGCATGGCGAAAGGAGCGTGTGTGGGCATGTGTGATCACCTTGGGGTGTAGAGGGCTGAGGTCGGACGCGCGCGAGGTGCGCGGTCAGAAGAAGGTCGCCGTCCGGAAACGGCGCTGACGGGAGGGGCGACGGCCGACGTTGGAGCGGACCCGGCCGGGCAGGGGCTCGGCGAGGCCGGCCCGGTAGAGGCCGTAGGCGATCCGCCGCTGTGCGGCGGACTCCAGCTCGTCCCGCAGGGGGCCGTCGCGCAGGACCGCCTCGGGGCCGAGGAGCCCTTCGACGACCGCGAGCGCACCGTCCACGTCCCCGTGGTCCAGGCGTTCGCGCACACCGGACAGACAGTCCGGACGGCGATGTGCCTCGTCGATGGCCCGCAGACAGGGGAGCGGGGTACCGGTCAGCGCGACCAGCAGTTCCTCGCGCCGGAGTTCGGCCGGGTCGTGGTCGAGGGCCACCAGCACCCCGTCGACCAGACCGATCCGATGACGCTCTCCCCGGCACTCCACGATCCGCGGCTGCCCCGCCCGGTCCGGTGCCTCGGCCGGAGCCGACGGCACATGATCCGGTACGAGCACCGCCGCGACCAGCGGATGCAGCCGCCCTGCGTCGATCACGCCGGCCCGGATCAGCTCCAGGTCCGGCAGCACCCAGGTCGCGGCGTCGGGCAGCACCGGCAGCGCGCCGAGGGCACCGTCGTCGCCGTGCACGGCCGTGATCCGCGGCGCGGCCGGCCGGGTGCCGTCGTCCGCGTACGGGTGGACGCCCTCGGCCGGGCCCCGGCCCCTGACGACGTCCGGGCCCAGGTCCAGCAGGAGCCGCCGTCGGGCGCCGCATCGTACGAGGACGGAGCCGGTGGACCGCCCTTCGGCACGCAGCACGATCGCCGCTTCCGCCGCCCACCGCTCCACGTCGAGGCCGTGCTCCGCCGCCCACGCCCACAACTCGTCCGAAGCCGCCGCCGACGGCAGTGGCGGGTGCGGGTGCGGGTGCGAGTACGGGTCCGGGTGCGGCGGTGGTGTGCCGACGGCGGCCGGACGGTCCGCTCCCGCACGGGCCCGCAGTTCAGGGGCCCTTCGCGCATCCCAGAGATGGCGGTGCAGATCGAACCGGTGGCGACGGCTGGGCCGTGGATGCGGATGGCCACGGGCGTCGGGCCCGGACCGCGCGCCCTCCCACAGGGCGAGCCCGATTCGCTGACCGGCGTCCGCCCAGGCCGGGGGAGTGCGGGCCACCAGATGCACGGGCCCCGCCCCGGCACCGCCCGCCGCCCCGTAGGTGGCCAGGGTGAGGGTCAGGCCCGGGCGCAGCAGCCCGTCGGGGGCGATCCGCGGCATGTGCCACCGCAGCAGGTCGGGCGCCAAGTGCCGTAGATCCGCCCGGACTCGGGACACCAGCGCCGAGCCGTGACGGCCGGCCAGGGAACGCAGGTCGAAGTCGATGTCGACGGCCGCGGCGGCACACGCACCGGCCCAGTCGCCGACGGCACGGCGGGCGGCCGCCGCCTCGATCATGGAGGGTGGCACGGCGAACTCGCGCACGCGCAACCAGAAGGAAAGCCGGGGATCCCCGTTCGCGACGTCGGTGAGCATCAGCACTCACCTTGCGCGGACGGGACCCCCATTCTGCTGAGGGAATGAGTAGTCATCGCGGGGATCGTAACGCCAGCCCGCTCCCGTGCACACCCGTTTTTCGATCGGGTGCGCGATCGGGTGCGCCCGCGCACCCTCCCGACGGTCCCGGACGGGCGCCGTTCGCGCCTCCCGCGCCCAAGTGGTGCGGGTCCGGGTGGCGGCGTACCGTCGAACAGTGAACGCGGCGGTGGACGCGACCGTCCGCCGCACTCTGCCTCGGTGACACATCACCCTGCCTTTGCGACACGTCATGAGCGAATCGCAGCCGACCTCCCCAGCGCGGACCACCGCCTCGGAATCAGGTGGTGGCGGTAGCGCGATGGCGCTGTTCGTCATCGCCTCGTGCCAGTTGATGGTGGTGCTGGACATCACCATCGTGAACATCGCGCTGCCGGACATCCAGCGGTCGCTGGACTTCTCCACGACGAGCCTGGCGTGGGTGGTCAACGCCTACACACTCACCTTCGGCGGGCTGTTGCTGCTGGGCGGACGAGCCGGCGACATCCTGGGCCGGCGGCGGGTGTTCATCTTCGGCGTGCTGCTGTTCGTGCTGGCCTCCCTGCTCGGCGGTCTCGCCCAGAACGAGGCCCAACTCCTCGCCGCCCGCGCCCTCCAGGGCGTCGGCGGCGCCATCGCGTCCCCGACCTCGCTGGCACTGATCAGCACGACGTTCCGTGAAGGACCCGAACGCAACAGGGCGTTCGGGGTGTTCGCGGCCGTCTCGGCGGGCGGCGGCGCGATCGGGCTGCTCGCGGGCGGCATCCTCGTGGAGTGGCTGAACTGGCGGTGGGTGCTGTTCGTCAACGTGCCGATCGGACTGCTGATCGCGCTGGCCACGCCCCGCTGGATCAAGGAGTCCGAACGCCACCCCGGCCACTTCGACATCACCGGCGCCCTGACCTCCACCCTGGGCATGGTGCTTCTGGTGTACGGCTTCATCCGGGCCGCGCAGGAGGGCTGGCGGGACGGGCTGACCCTGGCGTCGTTCGCCGGCGCCGTCGTGCTGCTCGTGGTGTTCGTGCTGGTGGAACGGCGGTCCCGGCAGCCGATCACTCCGCTGCACATGTTCGCCGACCGCAACCGCGCCGGCACCTACGGGATCATGCTGTGCCTGGCCGCCGCGATCTTCGGCATGTTCTTCTTCCTGACGCTCTTCACCCAGAACGTCCTCGACTTCAGCCCGCTCGCCACGGGCTTCGCGTTCCTGCCGGTCAGCGCGGTCATCGCGGTCGGAGCCGGACTGACCTCACGGTTCCTGCCCGTGTACGGGCCCAAGCCGTTCATGGTGGTGGGCGCGATCCTCGCGGCGGCCGGCCTGGGCTGGCTGACCCTGACCGACGTGGACTCCACCTACGCCGGCAGTGTGCTCGGCCCGATGCTCGTCTTCAGCCTGGGCATGGGCATGGAGTTCGTGGCGCTGACCCTGATGGCGCTCTCCGATGTCACCCCGGCGGAGACCGGCGCCGCCTCCGGGCTCCTCAACGCCACCCAGCAGGTCGGCGGTTCCCTCGGTCTCTCCATCCTTGTGACGATGTACGGCACGGCCAGCACCAACGAGGCCGAGAAGCAGGTGCCGGACTTCCTCTCGCAGGCGACCCCGGCCGAGCGACTGGAGTTCCGGCGGACCGGGCAGTTGCCGAAGCCCTGGTCCGACGAGGTGCTCACCGCGGGTGTCTCGGCAGCCTTCGTGATGGCCGCCATCTTCACCGTGATCGCGGCCCTGATCGCCGTCCTGGCCATCCAGGTCCGGCCCTCGGACCTGGAGCGGCTCAAGGGCGGGGCGGGCCCCGGCGCGCCACCCGGCTGAGGGCGGCACGCCGACGCACTTCATGCTGCCTGCACGTCAACTCGACGTGCAGTCAGTCCCGTTGAGCGTGAACGCGGTCGGTGCCGGGTTGGTGGAGCCACGGGTCGCGGTGAAGCCGAGGGTCACCGAACCCGACGCGGGGATGTTCGCGGTGTAGGTGGCCGCGGCGACGGTCACGTCCGCGCCGGACTGGGCCGCCGTACCGCCCCACAGGTTGGAGACGCGCTGACCGCCGGCGAAGGACCAGCGGAGGGTCCAGCCGTTGATCGCCGAGGTGCCGGTGTTGCGGAGGACGAGCTCGCCCTGGAAGCCGCCGGACCACTCGCCCGTCACCCGGTAGCCGACGGCGCAGGCCGCGGTGGAACCGCCGGAGGGCGTCGTGAGGGTCACCGTTCCCGAGCGCGGCGAGCGGTTGCCGGCCGCGTCACGGGCGTAGACGGCGAAGGTGTACGACGTCGCGGGAGCCAGGCCCGTGAGCGTGGCGGAGGTGCCCGTCGTGGTCGTCGCGGCGGACTCGGACGTGCCGTTGACACGGACCACGTCGTAGCCGGAGACGCCGGTCGCGTCGGTGGCGGCGGCCCAGGTCAGCGTCGCCGACGACGAGGTCACCCCGGAGGCGGCCGGGGTGCCGGGCGCGGTCGGGGGAGTGGTGTCGCCGCCGGAGGCCGAGTAGATCGCGGCCTCCTTCGACGTGGCGGCGATGCCGTCGGCGCCGTTGAAGAGGCGCTGCCCCCAGCCGGTCAGCTGGTTCGGGTCGAAGCCCGTGACCATGTCCAGGTACTCGACGCCGCCGCCGTTGCCGCTCCAGGACCAGCCGAGGTAACCGAGGCCGAGGCGCTGGGCGGCGGCGAGGATGGCGTCCTCGTCGGGGTTGCCGTCGGAGTGGTCGTGCCCGAACTCGCCGATCACGAGCGGGAGTTTCGCGGCGACGAACCGGTTGAGGTAGTCGCTCACCTCGGCCGCCGTGTCGAAGACGCCGTACATGTGGATGGAGAAGACCGTGTTGGCGTCCGGGTCGGCGGCGAAGACCGACGCCGCGTTGTCGCGCATCGTGAACGCCCAGTCCTGGCCCCAGTTGGGGGCGTCGACCATGAGGGTGTGACGGAATCCGGCGGCGCGCAGCTTCTGGATCGCCGCCTTGGTGTCGGCGGTCCAGCCCGCGTAGTTGTTGTTGCCGTACGGCTCGTTGCCGATGTTGACGATGACGTGGTCCTCCTGGCCGGTGAGCGCGCTCTGCACACCGATCCAGTAGTCGGCGGCCCGCGACAGCGTCACGGCCCCGCTCTGTTCGCCGTAGCCCGTGGTGTCGTGCACCTCCAGGACACAGATGAGCCGGTTGCGCTTGCACTGGGCCACGACGTTCGCCACGTCGGCGGTGTCGTTCCGGGCCCAGCGGTCACCGCTGGCGAGCACCACGCGCACCGTGTTGGCACCCTTGGCCTTGATGTGGGCCAGTGCGCCGATCTGGTTCGGGTACCAGGTGTGGGCGTGGTTCACGCCCCGCATCACGAAGTCGTTGCCGGAGCGCTCCAGCAGGCGGCCGTTCTCGACGCGGAAGCCGGCGGGGGCGGCCTGCGCGGATGGGCCGGACATCATCAACAGGGGCAGGAGCAGCCCGAGGAGGGCTGCGGCGACCGTGGCCGCACGGCGGACGGTCGGCGTACGGGATCTCATCGCGGCTCCAGATGGGGTGGGGGGAGAGCGGTGGGGGGCCGGGCATGTCGTGCGCAGGGGCGCCCGACGGGTACGGCCGTCACCGAGCGGCGGCGGTCCGCACCGTGCAGGTGACGGTCGCCGACGGCGTCCCGGCCGTCGACGGTGTCTCGGCGATGAAGCCGAACGTGGCGCGGGCGCCCGGAGCGAGCGTGCCGTTCCAGCCGGCGTCGGAGACGGTGGCCGTCCCGTCGGCCGCCGAGCCCAGCGTTCCGTTCCAGACCTGGGTCAGCCGGGCCCCGCCGCCCAGTCGGACGGCCGCGGTCCAGCCCGGGACGGCGGACGCGGACGTGTTGGTCACCGTCACCTCGCCCTGGTAGCCGCCCTGCCAGACGTTGGTGGCGCGGAAGGCCGCCGCGCACGAACCGTTGCCCGGGTCACCGGGATCGCCCGGGTCTCCCGGCTCCAGCAGCGCGCTCAGCGCCGGATACCAGCGAGCGGCGATCTTGTCGTCGCCGGCGGCGTTCGGGTGCACCCCGTCATAGGTGTCGGCGGCCGTGTCGAAGCCCGTCCACTGGTCGACCACGGTCACCGGCGAACGGCTGGTGGTCGTCGCCTGCGCCCAGGCCGGGATCCGCGCGTTGAAGTCGACGGCGCGCTGCGCGCAGCCCGTGCAACTGCCGGGGTTCAGGGGGATGATCTGCGCGACGAGGATCTTCATGTCGGGGTTGGAGGCCCGCATCTGCCCGACGAGCTTGGTGTAGGCGGCGAGGATGCGGTCGGGGGAGATGCTGCTCCAGACGTCGTTCGTGGCGAAGTGCATGACAACGATGTCCGGAAGGGTCGCGGCGAGTCGTCCCGGCAGCAGGTTCTGGTCGGCCACGTTGGTGACGAGTTCACCGCCGTGGCCCTCGTTGTCGCCGTCGTGCGGCTGTCCGCAGCCCTGGGGGCCCAGGGTGCCGACGAAGTCGATGTCCGTGTAGCCGGCGTTCTGCAAGCGGTTCCACAGAACGGCCCTCCAGCAGCCGGGCGAGCCGGTGATGGAGTCGCCCAGCGGCATGACGCGCACGGGGTCCGCGGCCGTCTCCCGCGCCGTCGCCGCGGTGGCCGGCGGCGCGAGGGCCGTTGCGAAGGGGAGGAGCAGCGCGGCCAGGAGGAGGCCGAGCAGCGGAGGGATCCGTGAGGAGGAGTGGCGGGTGCTGCGCATGGATGTTCCCTTCCCTGGTGAGATGGGAGCGCTCCCAGGGGAACATGCCACTCTTGTCAATCACGCGTCAAGATGCGTGCGCCGAGCGGCCCGATTCCCTTGCGGTCAAAGGGAGTTGACCCTTCAGGAAGTGATCATCTGTTCGGTACCGTGACTCACGTCCCTTCGTTCACAGCGCCATCTCCTTCAACACCCCCCACTTCGAACGGAGTTCGCGTGACCAGACCACGTGTTCCGGCATGGGCGGGCGGCGCCCTGGCGGCCGTACTGCTCGTCACCACCCAGAGCGGGTCATCCACGGCGGCCACCCCCGCCGGCCCCGGGCCCACCTCCTTACCGGCCTCCGCCGGCGAGGCGGAGGCCGGACTCGCGTCCCTCAGGGGCAAGCGCTTCACCCTCGTCACCGGCGACGTCGTCACCGTCGGTACCGAACGGGGCGAGCCCAGCATCGACATCGAGCCCGGCAGGGGCCGCGAGGACATCGGCTTCGTGCGACGGGGCCAGGGCTCCGAACTCGGCGTCGTCCCGGTGGACGTGGCTCCCCTGATCGCCACCGGCCAGGTCGACGGTCAGCTCTTCGACCTGGCCGCCCTCAACCGCTTCGGCTACGACGCCGCCGCCGGCGACGACCGGGGGCTGCCCCTGATCGTCCGGCACCGCGGCCCGCGGCTGCCCGCCGCCACCCGCGCCGAGGCGCTGCCGGGGAACACGGTGACGCTGGAGTCGATCGACGCCACCGCCGTGACCCTGCCGAAGAACGACGGCGGCGCCCTCTGGCGGACGCTCACCACGTCCGAGGAGGGCAAGGACGCCGAACTCCGGCCCGCCGTGCGGAAGGTGTGGCTGGACACGCCCGTCGAACTCACGGGCGCACTCACCGGCGAAGGGAGCGCGGCCGACGAACCGGAGACCACCCCGGACGGCGATGTCGCGGTCTTGGACCTCGTCGGGCAGATCAACGCGAAGGGCCTCAGGGAGCGCGGCCTCGACGGCAGCGGCGTCAAGGTCGCCGTCATCGACACCGGCGTGCGCACCGCCCACCCCGACCTGAAGGAGCGCGTCTCCCGGGCAGAGAACTTCATCACCTGGGACGACGAGAAGAGCGATGTGGACGGCCACGGCACCCATGTCGCCGGGATCATCGCCGGGACGGGCGCCGCGTCCGGCGGCCGGTACGCCGGGGTCGCGCCCGGCGCCGAGATCCTCAGCGCACGCGTGCTGTCGGGCCCGCTCGGCTCCCTCTCCCACATCATCGACGGCATGGAGTGGGCCGCCGACGAGGGCGTCGACATCGTCAACATGTCCCTCGGGTCCACCGCGTTGAGCGACGGCACCGACCCCTGGTCGCTGGCCACCGACGCCCTGCTGGAGCGCGGTGTGCTGCCCGTGGTGTCGGCCGGCAACGACGGCCCCGGCTCCTCCACGGTCTCCCCGCCGTCGGCCGCCGAGGGTGCCCTGGCCGTGGGCGCCGCCGGCGGCGACGACGCCGTCGCGAGCTTCTCCAGCCGAGGCCCGCTCTTCGGCGACCACAGCGTCAAGCCCAACATCAAGGCCCCCGGTGTCGCCGTCACGGCGGCCCGCGCCAAGGACACCCCCATCGGCGACGTCGACCCGGCCGGCCCCGAGGGCCCGGTCGACGACGACTACACCCGCCTGTCCGGTACGTCCATGGCGTCGCCCGCCGTCGCCGGGGCCGCCGCCCTGGTGATGCAGGCCCACCCCGACTGGACGCCCCAACAGGTGGCCCTCGCGCTGGTCTCCAGCGCCCGGCCGAGCGCCGGAGAGAGCGTGTACGACCAGGGCTCCGGCCTCGTCGACGCGGAGCGTGCCGTGGACCAGCCGGTCACCGCGACGGTGTCCGCCCTGGACTTCGGCCGGCTGGCCTGGCCGCGCTCCGCGGAGGACACCCGGCGCAAGGTGGCCTTCGCCAACTCCTCCGACGAGGACATCACCCTGGACCTCGCCCTCGACGTCCGGTCCACCCGCGGCGACCTGCCCACCGCTCTGCTCGCCCTGGCCGAGGAGAAGGTGACCGTCCCCGCGCACGGCACGGCCTCCGTGGCCGTCGAGTTCCGTGACGACGGCGTCCGCACGGGCGGCGCCCTCTCCGCCCTGCTGACCGCCGGGAGCGGCTCCACGGCGGTACGCGTCCCGGTCGGCCTCAGTCTCGAACCCGAGAGCTACGACCTCACCCTCCACCTCCGCGACCAGCTGGGCGAGGGCGCCGACGGCTTCTCGCTCGTCGACCTGCTCCCGCTGGACCGGTCCCTGGAGCCGTTCGAGGAGCCGCAGCTCGCCACGCTCGGCTCGACGATCACGGTCCGGGTCCCCGCGGGCACGTACGGCGTCTCCGCCTTCATCGGCCGGCACGAGGAGGACTCGTACTGGTTCGACAGCGACATCGTCCTCGCCGGTGAGCCGCGCGTCCGGGTCGACAGGGCGACCGAACTGACCCTGGGCGGCACGGCGGCGCGCAGGCTCGCCCACCGGGTCGACAACGACGAGGCGGAGAACATCTACCGCCAGGTCGGGGTCGCCCAGCGGCAGGGCGAGACGCCCGCCGGGGCACGGACCCCGCTCGCGCTCCACACCGACGTGGAGTTCAGGCACCGGGCGCCGGACTACTGGGTGGCCCCGTCCACCACCCGCGCCGGGGACGCCCGGTACACGGCGTACTTCCGCGAGGATCTCGCCGAGGGCTATGTGTACGGCAAGGTGCCCGACGGCGCCCCCGACGACGGCGGCTACTCCTACCCCACGGCCACCGGGCCGGTGTACCACCTCGCCGCCTTCCGTGAGGGCCGTATCCCCGCCGACCTCACCGGACGGGTCCGGGACGCCCGGCTCGCCCGTACGGAGGCGCGTTACACCGCGGCCGAGCAGTCCGGGGCCTTCGACCGGCCCTTCCCGCTGAAGGCGAAGCTGGCCACCGCGACCGTGCGGGGCGTCCCGGCCGGCGGACGCCGCGTCAACGTTCCCTCGCCGGGCACCCGAACCGAGTTCTTCACCGCGTCGAAGGACATCGCCTGGGCGCAGGAACTGCGGTGGAGCTGGCAGAACGCGGACGGCCTCGACCCGCTCGAACACCGTGCGCTGTTCACCGAGCCCCAGGTCTTCCGGCCCGGTCCCCGCGCCGAGCACTGGAACCGTCCGGCGGGCGCCCCCGCGCTCGCGGCCGACGGCCGGCAGCTCACCCGGACCGGCGACACCGTCACCGTGGACCTGCCGCTGGGCGGCGACTCGGACCCGCGGCACCTGTTCACCAGCGACGACCTCTACGCCGACTACACCTACACCCTCAGCCGTGACGGCGAGCAGCTCGCCAAGAGCCGGGACGGCGCCGAGGAGTTCCCGCGCGACACCGCGCTCGCCGCCTGGGACGTGCCGACGGACACCGGCTCGTACACGCTCAGGGCCCACGCCGACCGCTCCCAGTGGAACAACGTGAGCACCGAGGTCGACGGGGTGTGGACGTTCCGGTCGGGGCGGGTCGCCGACGGACGGACGGCCGCGCTGCCCCTGACCGGGGTGAGCTTCGCGCCGCCGGTCGACCTGTGGTCGCGGGCGGCGGACGGCCGTACGGTGGCCGTGCCGTTCACGATCCGGCGGACGGGGGACCAGGCGCGCGGCAAGGTGCGTGCGCTGACCGTCGAGGCGTCCTTCGACGGCGGTGCGACCTGGCGGCGGGTACCGGTGGCCGAGAACCGGGCGCTGATCACGCATCCGGCGCTCGCCACGCTGCCCGCCGAGCACATCGACCGCAACGGGCACGGATATGTCAGCCTCAGGGTCAAGGGCGCCGACCGGGCGTCGACCTTCGAACTGACCGTGAAGAAGGCGTACAAGCTCAAGAAGTCCTGACCGGCTGAACCGCTAGACCGGTAGACCGCTGGAGGGCCGTCGCGCACCCGCGCGGCCCTCCAGCGGTGTTTCATGCCGCCGCGGCCCGGCGACAGGGCGGTACCGGGCGCCCTGAGTACCTCGGACGGGCGACTGAGTACGTGGTCGGATGCCCGGCGTCCCGGCCCGGTGATGCACTGTCGTCATGGACACGCACACCTCGCGCCCGCGGCCCCTCCGCCAGGTCACCGCCACGGCCACCGCCACCGGTTCGGCCCTCGCGGTGGTGCTGCTGCCGCTGGTGGTCGGGGCGCTGGTGGCGCGGACGGCCGGCGCCGACCCGATGGCGTCGGTCAACGCCCTGATCGCGGGCGGCGGCGAGCGCGCGAAGCTCTCCCGGAACCATCTGCCCGTCCTGCGGGACATGCGCTCGGCGCCCCGCAGGGTGGGCGCGCGGCTGACCCGGCGACGCCCGCCGGAGGGCGGTCCGGCGGGCCGCCGCCTGCCGGACCGCCTGACCGGCCGTCTGCCGGGTCGTCTGCCGGGCCGTCTCGCGGGGCGGCGGCTACTGGCCGGCCGTGAGGACGTACGTGTTGAGGTCCCCGACGGTCGTGAGCGGTGACGGTGAGCCCAGCTCGTAGCGGTCCACGGCGAGGTAGTTGGGCTTCTTGCGTGCGGCCGGGGTGCAGAAGTTCTGCGCCCGGTTGCCCAGTTTGGCGTTGTCCGTCTCCGCCGTGCCGCTGATCGTGTAGTCGCGGAAGTGGTTCATCACGAACAGCGGACGGAAGGCGGACGACTCCGTGGTGAGCGGTCTGGCCGTGCCCCAGCGGCTGTAGCAGGACCAGTCGGAGCCGCCGAGGCCGCCGCCCATGGACCAGTAGTTCTCGACGGTCCACTCGCGCTGGTACATCACGCCGAAGGTGTCACGGGTGACGTACCCGGCGGAGGTGTCGCTCGCGCGGGTGCGGTCGCTGAAGATCAGCAGCTGCTTCCCCCGGGCCGCGAGGTCCGCCATCCTCGGCCAGCCGCTCGTCGCCACACCCTCCTGGTCCGGGCGGTACAGCACGTCGGACAGGCCGCTCACGCTCGCCAGCGACGACTTGAGCACGTCGGAGGAGGTGTAGTCCTCCAGGAACACGGTGACGAACTGACCCGGGTTGGCCTTGAGGAAGGTGACCATCCGCTGGAGGTCGGTCGCGAGCGGGACCGGACTGCTCACCCCGTCACAGCTGTTGTGGCAGAGCCTCGCCTGCCCCGACACGGTGTAGGCGTCCAGCATGAACCCCCGTACCCCGTCGGTGAGTTGCTGGCTCACGCCGCGCGCCTGGTTGGGGAAGAGGCTGACGGGGAACGACGCGAAGTCTCCGTCGACGCCGTTGGCGTAGGCGTTGTGCGAGGTGAGGAAGGAGACCTGGTCGAGGGTGCGGGTGTCGGCGGAGGGCATGGCCGATGTCGCGTAGGAGACCGGGGTGAGGTGCCAGCGGGCGTAGGAGCCGCTGGATCCGAGCTGCACGAGGGAGGCGTCGGAGGACGTACCCGTCAGGTACTGCGAGGTCCCCGGCACGCCGATGGTGTACGTGCTGTTCCCGGCCTCGGTGACCGTCCACGTGGTGCCGTCCGCGCCGCAGGACGCGGTCACCGCGGAGGTGCCGCCGCGGCCCAGGCAGATCCCCGACTGGTCGGCACTGCGCAGCTGGTGGCCACCGGAGACCGCGACGGGCGTCCACTGCTGGTGGTCCTCGTTGCCCTTGGGGTTGTGCGCGGCGACCGTACCGCCGCTGTCCGCCGCGTTGAGGCCGGTGACGGAGTTCTGCAGGTACACCGAGTACGTGGGGACGGCCGCGGCGGCGGGGCCCGGGAACACGACGTGCACGCCGAGCGCCAGCGCGGCGACCGCGCCGAGGGCGCGGGCGCGGACACGCGGGCGGGAACGGGGACGGGGGCGGGGACGGCTCTGACTCACGGGGTTCCTTCCACTCCGGGCACACCGGGCGCGGCGTGTTTGATGTCAGAGGCATGACACACCGAGGACCGGGTCGTGCACCAGACCCGACGCATGAAGTCCTCATGAGCGTGAACGCGCCGTTCTGTGGCGGGACTTGAGTCAGCCTTCCGCTCTGGTTCGGGTTTCAAGCAAGTCTTGGCGATTCCGTGGAGAAGATCTGTTTAAATTCTGAAACCCCGTTCGAAGAGAGACCGCGCGTGAGTGAACCGACAGCCCGCGTCTGCCCGCGATGCGCGACGCCCCGGGCGGCGGACGGCACCCCGGCCTGTTCCTGCGGCCGCCTCGCGTCGGAGGCTCACCGGGACGTCCGGGCGGCACAGGCCGAGGCCGCGGAGGACTTCGACCCGGTACGCATACGCCCGTTCGTCCAGGTCGGAGACGACGGCGAGCCGCACGGCACACCGCACGTGGAGGGCGGGCCGCGTGGGGCTGCGGAGGGGGCCGAGGCGCCGGCCGACGAGCGGGGCCCGGCCGATGAGGGGGACGTGGCCGACGAGCGGGGCCTGGCCGATGAACGGGACGGGGCGGGGGAGCCGGATGCAGGCGACGCGTTCACTTCGGATGACGCACAGCTCTCGGACGGGCGCGCCCCGGGTGGTCGGCGGCGGCGCAGGGTCGCGCTGGCCGCGGGAGTGGGCGCCGCCGCGGTCGCCGTCCTGGTGACGGGCGGGATCATCGGAGGCCTCTTCTCGTACGAGGCTCCCTCGCGCGACGGCTCCGGCACCGACGACATCAGGGGCGGCCTTCCCGAGGCGGCGGGCGCCCAGGAGGAGTCGCGGTCGGCGACCCCGTCCCCCACGGGCTCCACGGCGTCCCCGTCCGGCACCGCGAGCGCCTCGCCGGAGGCCACCCCGACCCCGACCCGGACCACTCCCACCGCGTCGGCCGCCCCGACCAGGGTCCCCTCCGGCAGCGACGCCACCGTGACGGCGGCCCCCGCGCCGACGGCCCCCGACGGGCCGCCGCCCGTCCTCGGGCTCGGCGACCGGGGCGCGGAGGTCACCGAACTCCAGCTCCGGCTCCGCCAGGCCGGCCTCTACAACGGCGACGCGGACGGCGACTACGACCGCGAGGTCGAGAGCGCGGTCCGTGGCTACCAGCTGACCCGCGTCCTGCTGGAGGACGAGTCGGGCGTGTACGGCGAGGTCACCCGCGCCGCCCTCGAATCCGAGACTTCGGAGCCGTGATTTCGGAAGGGTGACTCCGGAGAGCCGGCCGCGAACAGACCGACGTCCCGGACCACGACGCCATCCCCAGGGGCTGCGCGCCCCTGAAGGGGCGCGGGGAACTGCGCGAGAAGCCCCACCGGGCGGACGGCTGGGGGGCGAAGGGGCGCAGCCCCTGGAGGATGGGACGGGTAGGGGCGGCGGGGGCGCTACCAGTAGTCGGGCAGGCTGTAGCGGTCGGTGTGGGTGGCGTGCCACTCGTGGTTGCCCGCCACCCAGGCCGCGAGACCGGCCGCATAACGCCCCACCGGCGGAGAGCTCGCGGACAGCGGCGCGGACTCCTCCTCGAACGCCTCCATGATCCGGTTGTGGATCTCGACGGCCTCCAGATACGCGGCCCTCAGCCCGCACCGCTCGTTCGCGGCGATGACGACGGGCAGATTGAGATGGCCCGCGTCGTTCGACAGCTCCCTGGTGAAGGAGTACAGGTCGTTGACGATCGTGGCCGCGTTCCCGGCCAGCGCGGTGATCCGCTGCACCTCGGGCCGGGCGTAGAGGGGCTCCGGCAGCTCCCAGCCGTCCACCGCGTCGACCACCGACAGACAGGGCCGGAAGTTGTTGAACTGCCGCATCACCAGGTACTCCCAGACGTGCGGCATATGGTCCGTCTCGGCCCAGGCCGCCTCCCCGAGGTAGCCCAGATGCAGCCGGGCGAGATCGTGCCGGAGCCGGTCGGTCTGGCTGGGCGTGGCGAGGGCGGCGTAGTCGCGCAGCGCGAAGTGGTACGACCGCAGCGGACCGTCGGCCCGTACGCCCCGCCTCCACCGTTCCTCCGCCCCCGGGGTGCTGTGCAGCGGGTCGAGCGCCGACTGGGCCGCCAGCAGCCGGGCACCGAGACCGCGCGGCGAGCCGCCCTTGCCCTCGTCGACCTCGCAGTAGACGTTGTCGACGAGATGCTCCGCGAGCAGCAGCTTCCCGGCTGCCGTCAGGTGGTCGAGGCCGGCCCCGCCCGGATGCGCCAGCACGATCGCCCGGCCCAGGCCGAAGCGGGCGAACTGCCCCCGCCACTCCCGGGGGAACAGATCGAGGCACTCCGCCCAGGTCTCCAGCCGGCGGTCCACCTCCGCCACCCGTACCGGATCGGCGGGCACGGCCGGCCGGTACCGCAGCCCGGGAATCACGCCCGACCGCCGTGCTTGTCGCGCCCGTGCGGGACTGGCCGGACCCGGCAGCCTCGTACGGGTGGTACTCGGAGGGCCCGGCTGTCCCGTACGCGGGACACTCGGAGGCCCCGGCAGCCCCGGGCGCGCGGAACCCGGCGGTTCAGGCGGCCGACTGTCGGGGGAGGGCGCTGCGGCCGTGGACGGCTCGTTCATTCCGGCATCCACCCCACCTGCACGTTCTCCAGGATCCCGGCCGCGTCGGGCACCAGGACGGCCATCGAGTAGTAGGCGGTGACCAGATAGCTCATGATCGCCGTGGTGTCGACGCCCATGAAGCGCACGTTGAGCGAGGGCTCGTACTCCTCGGGGATCCCCGTCTGGTGCAGCCCGACGACCCCCTGGTCCTTCTCGCCCGTGCGCAGCGCGATGATGCTCGTGGTGTGCTGCGGGGTGATCGGGATCTTGCTGCACGGCAGGAGCGGCACCCCGCGCCAGGCCGGCATCTCGTGGCCCTCGACATTCACCGTGCCGGGCACCAGGCCACGCCGGTTGCACTGCCGGAAGAACGCCGCGATCGCCTTCGGATGGGCCAGGTAGAGGCGGGTCCTGCGGCGCATCGACAGCAGTTCGTCCAGGTCGTCGGGGGTAGGCGGCCCGGAGAAGGTGCTGATGCGCTGGCCGTAGTCGATGTTGTGCAGCAGCCCGAACTCACGGTTGTTGACCAGCTCCCACTCCTGGCGTTCGCGGATCTCCTCGATGGTCAGGCGGAGTTGCTGCTCCGTCTGGTCCATCGGGTGGTTGTAGAGGTCCGCCACCCGGGTGTGGACCCGCAACACGGTCTGGGTGAGGGAGAGTTCGTACTCGCGGGGCGCGAGGTCGTAGTCGACGAAGCCACCCGGCAGCGTCAGCTCGCCCACATGACCGGCCTCCAGGGGGACATCGGCCTCGCCCTTGCGGTTCATGGGCTTGCGCTGCTGCTCGGCGAAGGCCTCGAACTGGGCCGCGAGGGAGGGGGTGCGCTCCACGAACGCCATCAGCGTGTCCCAGTTGAGCGCCAGCACCACCCCGGCCGTCTCGGCCCGCACCGAGCTGAGCCACAGCGGGTCGGCGTGTCCGATGGCCTCGTCGCCCAGCCCGTCGCCGTCGCTGATGACGCCGAGGACCTCCTCCTCGCCGTACTTGCCGGTGGTGTACCGGGTGAACCGGCCGTGCACCACGAGATACGCCTCGGTCACCGGCTGCCCCGCGTCCACCAGCACCTGGCCGGCCCGCACCTCCCGCACCCGGAAGCGGGCGGAGATCTCCCTGAGGGCCGGGAGGTCGGAGTAGCCGCGCAGCGCCGGGAGTTCGGTCAGGGTCTCCGGGATGACCTTGACGTCGTCGGCGCCGTTCTGGTCGAACTGCACCCGGCCGCGCCCGATCCGCAGCTGGAGCCGGCGGTTGACCCGATAGGTGCCGCCCTTGACGTCCACCCAGGGCAGTGTCCTGAGCAGCCAGCGCGAGGTGATGGCCTGCATCTGCGGTTCGGACTTGGTGGTCGTCGCGAGCTGCCGCGCGGCCCGGGTGCTGAGACTGGTGAAGTGCTGCTCGTCGGCGGGCTCCGGCGTGCTTTCGGAGGAGCTTACGGGGGCGGTCACATTCCCTCCCGAGAGGTTGAGCGGACGTGCGTGGACGTACGGGGGCGCGCCCGGACAGGGGCGGACGCCGGATGCGGTCGAGACGAGACACGGGGCTCGGGTGGCGCGCGTACGACGTGGCCGTGGGCGGATTCCGAGAGGATTCCGGGACGAAGGACGTCGGCGAGGCGGCGAGGAGAGGGGGTACACGCGGCTGGGCGGCGTGTGTCGCAGGTCAAGCCAAACAGGCGGGGTGGCGGTCGGGCACCGCGTGAAAGGGGCGGCTTCGCGTCCCGGGGATGCGGAAACCGACGACTGAGGCAGAGCACCGGCGGAGCCGCGCTTCCACGCCCGTCGCCCACCTCCCACGACCGGCGCGAAAGGCGCACGAGGCGGGTGGTGAGCAGGGCGCACGCCCCCCCCGACACGACAAGGGGCCGCCCGAAGGCGGCCCCTGATCAGTGGCGGTTCACCGGTGTCTCCGCCCCGGCCGGCTCACCAGCGCGGCAGGCGCAGCTCGTACCCCGGCTGGATCCGGCGCATGTACCCGGTGTCGTCGCGGGAGCGCATCCCCGAGTCGACGTAGAGCCGGTGCAGCCGGTCGAGGGCGTCGTGGTCCAGTTCCACACCCAGCCCGGGCCCCGTCGGCACCGCGATCTCCCCGTCCCGGAACTCCAGCACGCCCGGCACGATCACGTCGTCCGCCGAGTTCCACGGGTAGTGCGTGTCGCAGGAGTGGTCCAGATTCGGGATGGCGGCCGCGACATGGGTCATCGCGGCCAGGCTGATGCCGAGGTGCGAGTTGGAGTGCATGGACAGCGCGAGCCCGAACGCCTCGCAGACGGCGGCCAGTTCACGGGTGCGGCGCAGCCCGCCCCAGTAGTGGTGGTCGGTGAGCAGGACCTGCACCGCGTTCCGCTCGACGGCCGGCCTCAGATGCTCCCAGGCCACCACGCACATATTGGTCGCGAGCGGCATCGGCGACTCCTCGGCCACCTCCGCCATGCCGGGGATGCCGACGGTCGGGTCCTCCAGGTACTCCAGCACGCCGTCCAGCCGGCGGGCGACGTACTTCGAGGTCTCCACCGTCCAGGCCGTGTTGGGGTCCAGACGCAGGGGCTGCCCGGGGAAGGCCTCCGCGAGCGCCTCGACGGCGGCGATCTCCTCGTCCGGCGGGAAGACACCACCCTTCAGCTTGAACGACCGGAAGCCGTACCGCTGTTGCATCAGCCGGGCCTGCTCGACCACACCGGCCGGGTCGAGGGCCTCGCCCCAGTCGTCGCCGACCGCCGGGCGGCCGTCGAGGGCGGGGTGTTCGGCCCACTTGTAGAAGAGGTACGCGGCGAAGGGCACGGTGTCGCGGACCCGGCCGCCGAGCAGGTCGCTGACCGGGCGGCCGAGCAGTCTGCCCTGCGCGTCGAGACAGGCGACCTCGACCGCCGAGGTGGTCCAGCCGCGCTCGTGGGAGCCGGGCACGGTGGGCCGCAGGGCGGTGTCGATCGCGGCCGTGACGGCGGTCGTGTCGAAGACGTCCAGGCCGACCACCGCCTTCGCGGCGATGTCGAGCCGCTCCAGGCGGACGGTGCCGCCCGTCGACTCGCCGAGCCCCACCGTGCCGTCCTCCAGGACGAGTTGGAGGACGGTCCGCAGCGCGAGGGGCTCGTGGACGCCGTTGGAGTTCAGCAGCGGCGGGTCGCGGAAGGCGATCGGGGTGACGATCAGCTCGCGGATCCGGGTGCCGGTCGTGCCCGTCATACGCCCACCACCCCCAGCCCGTGGTCGATCAGTTTCGCGAGCCGGGCCACGTGCTCCGGCGTCGGGTCGACCAATGGCGCCCGTACGCCGCCGACGTCGAGCCCGCGCAGGGTCACCCCGGCCTTGATCAGCGCCACGGCGTAACCGGGCACCTCGTCGCGCAGTTCCACGAGCGGGCCGTAGAACTCGTCGAGGAGCGTGGTGACCAGCGTGTCGTCGTGCTCGGCGAGGGCCCGGTGGAAGGCGAGGGCGATCTCCGGGGCGAAGGCGAACACGGCGGAGGAGTACAGGCCGACGCCGATGCCCTGGTAGGCGGGTGCGGTCATCTCGGCGGTGGGCAGCCCGTTGAAGAACTGGAAGTCCTCCGTGCCCGGCACGGCCCGCACCGCGCGGACGACGCGGTGCATGCGCTCGATGTCTCCGATGCCGTCCTTGAGGCCGACGACCCCGGGCAGCGCGGCGATCTCGGCGGCGGTGTCCGGGGTGAGGCGGGCGGTCCCGCGCTGATAGAAGACGACCGGCAGGGCGGTGGCCTCCGTGACCTCCCGCACGTACCGGACCAGGCCCTGCTGCGGCGCGCTCACCAGATACGGCGGCAGCAGCAGGATGCCGTCGGCGCCGGCGCGTTCGACCCGGGCGGCCTGGTCGCGGGCGACCGGGAGCGGGCCCCCGGCGGCGGCCAGGACCGGGACCCGCCCGGCCGTCGTCGTCACCGCGACCCGGGTGGCGCGCTCGATCTCCTCGGGCGTCAACGCGTGGAACTCGCCGGTGCCGCAGGCGACGAACACGCCCCCGGCCCCGGCCGCGACCCCCGCCTCGATGTGCTGTGCGAGCCGTTCCTCGTCCACCGAACCGTCCGGAGCGAACGGTGTGACCGGAAAGAACAGCACTCCTTGGAACTTCATGTCTCCCTCGAATGTGGGGGTCGGGTCAGCCCTTGGTGGCGCCGGCGGCGATGCCGGTGACCAACGAGCGCTGGAGGAGCAGATAGACGATCAGACTGGGGACGAGGGCGATGACCGCGCCGGCGAGGACGACGCCCGAACCGACCTCGGGGTCGGTGCGCAGGATGGACAGGGCCACGGTGACCGTGTAGTCGGTCGGGTCCTTCGCGGCGATCAGCGGCAGCAGGTACTGGTCCCAGATCATGATGAAGCCGAGCACCCCCGCCACACCGAGCGCGGGCTTGCACAGCGGCAGGACGACCTGCCACAGCATCCGCAGCTCGCCGACACCGTCGAGGCGTGCGGCCTCCTCGATCTCGCTGGGGATGTCCTTCATGAACTCGGTCAGCAGCATCACCGAGAAGCCCCAGGCACCGAGCGGCAGGATGACGCCCCAGACGGTCCCCTTCAGGTCGATGCCGACCACCGGGACGTGGCCGAGGACCAGGGACAGCGGGATCGCGATGACCTCCTCGGGGAGCATCATCGTCAGCATGAACAGGGTCATGACCAGCGCTTGGCCGCGGAACCGGTGCCGGGCCAGGGCGTACGCCGCGAGCACGCACACCACGAGCTGCAGGAGCAGCCCGCCGCCCGCTATCACGAGCGAGTTGGTGAAGTAGTCCCAGATGCCGCGCTCCCCGGCCACCCGGAAGTTGAGCAGGGTGCCGTCGTGCGGGAGGAACGTCAGCGACGAGCCGCTGGGGTGGGTGCTCAGGGCGCCCGAGACGATCGTCAGGAAGGGCGCGGCGAAGATGCCGAGCGCCAGCGCGCACAGCAGGATCCGCAGGACCCAGGAGATGCCGGGCCGGTCGTTCCAGCCGAGCGCGGTGTCGAAACGGGCGGGTGTCGTCCGGGCCTGCTTTCCGGTTCTCCCGGACGACGTGACGGCCTCGTCGGACGACGGCGTCCGGACGGGGTCGAGGGCGGGTGCGCTCATCGCACGTCTCCCCTCTTGCGGAAGTGGTTGACGGAGACGGTGAGCAGCAGCGTCACCGCGAGCAGGACGACGGAGGCCGCCGACGCGCCGCCGATGTCGTTGCGGGTGAAGCCGAGGGTGTAGGCGCGGGTCATCCAGACCTCGGTGGACCCGGCCGGGCCGCCGCCCGTGAGGACGTACACCTCGGTGAAGACCCGCAGACCGCGGATGGCGGCCAGGGTGAGGACGATGCCGAGGGCCGGGCGGATCGCCGGCAGGGTGACGTACCGCAGCCGCTGCCACAGCGAGACGCCGTCCATGGCGGCGGCCTCGTACAGCGTGCGGTCCACGCCCGCGAGTCCGGCGAGGATGATCACCATGTTGTAGGGGGCGGTCATCCAGATGCCCATGACCATCGTGGCCCACAGCGCGGTGTCCGGGTTGTCGAGGAACGGGGTCGGGCCGAGGCCGAGGAAGCCGAGGGCGCCGTTCACCAGGCCGTCGGAGGTCGGGTAGTACATCAGCCGCCACAGTTCGCCGACGACGGCGGTCGCGGTGACGACCGGCAGGAAGACGGCCGTGCGGATGAGCTTCAGCGAGCGGGCCTGGCCCTCCAGGAGCAGCGCCAGGAGGAAGCCGACGGCGATCGCGCCGAGCGACTGCCCGATGCCGAGGAGCAGGGTGTGGCCGACCGCGTCCTGGAAGCGGTGGTCGGTCAGGACCCGGGTGTAGTTGTCGAGGCCGACCCACTGGTCGCCGAGGAAGGGCCGTACGTCGAAGAAGCTGAGCCAGATGCCCTTGCCCATCGGCAGGAACTTGAAGACGAGGGCGAGCAGCAGGCCGGGGGCCAGGAACAGCCAGGGGAGGAGGGTCTTCTTGCCGAAGAACCGCCTGGTGAGCGCTCTGCCCCGATCCGGTGCGGCGGCGGACGCGGAGGCCGAAAGGGCCGATGTGGTCGCGGTCATTTCAACAGGTCCTGGTCCTTGAGGTCGCCGGCGAGGGTGTCGTTGAGTTCCTTGAGGCCGGAGCCGACGTCGCTGCCGCAGTACGTGAAGACCGCGTTGAGGGCGTCGGCGGTGTCCTGTTTGATCGGCGCGAAGTCGGGCGCGTTGGGGAACTGCTCGGAGGCGTCCTCGTAGGCCTTCTGCACGACGCTCCAGCGCGGGTCGTCCCGCACCTGGGCGGCGTCGAGCGTGGAGTTGACGGGGATGCGGACCACGGGCTGGTTCTTGCCCGTCATGGCGAGCCGCTGGCCCTCTGGGGAGATCAGGAAGGCGGCGAGCGCCCGTTCCTGCTTCGTCTTGCCGGTCCGTGCGCCGAAGTAGATGTTCTCGCCGTCGGCCAGCACGGTGGACCCGGCCGGGCCCGCCGGGAAGGGGACGACTTCGTAGGTGTCCTTGCCGGGCGTGGTGTCGTAGGTGGCGATGTTGTACGGGCCGGTGAGGTACATCCCGGCGTTGCCGTCCTGGAAGTTGGTGGCGGTGCCCGTGACGGCGCTGATGGCGCCGGGCTGGATGACACCGTTGTCACCGCAGAAGAGGTTGTCCTTCATCCAGGTGACGGTGCGCACGGCGGCGGCCGAGTCCATGGTGGGGCGGTAGCCCTCGCCGTCCCGCTCGATGATCTTCGCGCCGCCGGACCAGAGGAAGCTGGCGCCCCACCAGGCGGCGTAGCCGTTCTGGGCGCTGCCCGGGACGACCATGCCGTAGGTGTCCTTCTTGCCGTTCCCGTCGGGGTCGCGGTCGGCGAAGGCCTTCGCCACGGAGAGCATCTCCGCCCAGGTGGTCGGCGCCTTCAGCCCGAGCCCGCGCAGCCAGTCCGAGCGGATCATCAGGGTCTGGGCCTGACGGGAGTACGGGATGCCGTAGTGCTCGCCGTCGATGCCCACGGTGGAGGCCCAGGTCTTGTCGGTGATCTGGCCGTGTCCGTCGATCGAGGCCGGATCGATCGGCTTCAGCAGGCCCTGGCCCTGGTAACTGCCCATCAGCGCCGTGTCGTTGATCATCACGTCCGGCAGATCCTTGGTGGACGCCCGGCTCTGGAGCTGCTGGTCGAAGTTGATGACCGGCTGATAGTCGATCTTGATGCCGGTCTTCGCGGTGAAAGCGGCGAACACCCGCTCGTACGTGGCGGCCGGGTCCGGGTTGCTCCGGGTCCAGACCTCCAGCGTGTTCGGGTCAGCGCTTCCGGCGCTGTCGGATCCCGGTCCGCAGGCCGCTGCCCCGAACGCGAGTCCCGCGACGGTGGTCATGGCGGCCAGGCGGCGACTTCGTCGGCGAACGCCCATGGGCACACTCCGTTGTTCCTCCGGGCCGTCCGCCCGGCTGTTCATATCCGTGAACGCGCTTCACGAATCTAAATGATCGGCCAAGCTACGGAGCGTTCCGTTTGCATGTCAAGACATGGGTAGGAGTTTTCACCGGTGCCACACCCCGCCTCTGCGGGATCCTGGGGAGCGCCTGAGGAGATCGGATCGGGAGGTGGTCAGCCGTGGCCGAGCGCACGGCACCGAGTGCCCTGGCGGCCCGGCTCACCGGCCGTACGGCGACCGGTGAACGCCGGCTGTCCGGCACGCTCACCGAGGTCGCCCTCGACGACGGCCGGAAGGTCCTCGTCAAGCTGGGCGACGGCCCCGGCGCGGCCCGGGCCGAGGTGGCCGGACTGCGCTGGCTCGCCGAGGCGGACGCGGTCCGCGTTCCGGCGGTCCACGGCCACCACGGGAACCGCATGGTGATCGACCTGGTGGACCAAGGGGCACCGAGTGCCGGAGCGGCGGCCCGCCTCGGCGCCGAACTGGCAGCACTGCACGGCGCCGGCGCACCCGCCTTCGGCGCCCCACCACCCGGCGGCCCGACGGAGGCGTACATCGGACGCGCCCCCATGCGGAACGTCCCCGCCGGCGAATGGCCCGCCTGGTACGCCGAGCACCGCGTCCTGCCGTATCTGCGCCGCGCGGTCGACGACCGCACTGTCCGCCCCGCCGAGGCCGCCCCGATCGAGGAGGTCTGCGCCCGGCTGCCCGACCTGGCCGGCCCCGCCGAGCCGCCCGCCCGGCTGCACGGCGACCTCTGGAACGGCAACGTCCTGTGGGGCGCCGACGGCCACGCCCATCTCATCGACCCGGCCGCGCACGGCGGCCACCGCGAGACCGACCTGGCGATGCTGGCGCTCTTCGGCTGCCCCCACCTGGCCCACGTCCTGGACGGCTACCAGCAGGCGGCACCGCTCGCCGACGGCTGGCAGGACCGCGTCGGCCTCCACCAGCTCTTCCCGCTGCTGGTGCACACCGTCCTCTTCGGCCGGGGCTACGCGGAACAGGCCCTCGCGGTGGCGCGGGCGGTCCTCGGGAAGTGAGTCACCCGCGGTCCGCCGCGTCGCGCCGGCCGCACACACCACCGGGAGGCGCCGCGTGGGCGCCTCCCGGTGGAAGCAGAGGGCGAGGAGAGCGAAGGAACTCGGTTTCATTTGGAGTGAATGAGAAGGAAGCCCCTTCATGGCCTCGCCACGGGCCACGCTAGCACTCAGCCCGGGACCAGGTCGCGCAGATTTTCGAGGGTGACGACCCGGGAGTCCGGGTGCAGTCCCTCGGGCCGTTCGAGACCGATGTACGTCACGGGCTCGTCCGGCACCGACACGCCGTCCCACAGGTCCACGACCGTGGTCTCACGCGTCATCAGGTCGACCAGATACCCCACCGTCAGCTGCTCGCGCTCCACGACGGCCCGCACCAGCCTGGACACCGACGCCTGGTTCTCCTCGACCCGGTTGGCCGACGAGACGCCCCTCAGATAAAGGTGCAGCCACTTCGCGCTCCACCGGCCGTCCTCCCCGCGCCGGAACACCAGCGGCAGAGCCACCCGGCCCGCCCCGCGCAGCTCCGACTTCATCCGCACGGTGCGCGGCTCGAAGGGCCGGCCCTTCTGCGCGCCGTCGCGCACCATGAACCCGAAGAACGACTCCTCGACCTGCTCGAAGCCCTCGCCCGCGTAGATGTTGACCTGCGGCACGATGAACGTGCCGCGCACCCGGTCCAGGGTCAGTTCGATGAACTCCGAGGCACCGTCGGGCGCCTCGGTGACATCGCCCGAGTGCCGGCCCCCGACAGCGGTGAGCGAGGTGTAGGAGAGCCAGGAGTCGGTGCTGTAGTCGCCGTGCAGGAGCAGCGCCGAGAGGTCGTAGTCGGTGCGGTGCTCGGTCTGCTTCCAGTACACGAAGAAGCGCAGCCGCTCGCCGTCGACCTCCGAGACCGACCCGCGCGGCAGCACACCGAGCCCGGCCGCCGTCGCCCGGCCGCTGAGCGGCAGCGCCACGTCCAGGACGTCGGGGTCGAGCAGCAGCCGGCCCGGCGCCGGGAGCCGGCGGCGCAGCTCCTCGTCGAGCGCGGCGACCAACCGGGCACGGTCGGCCGCCGGTACCGGCGGCCGGACGTCTGGCGTCACCCAGGCGCGGCCCCGGCGGTTGACGAAGACACGCAGCTCGTCGCTCTCCCGCTCCCGGTTGTGGAAGTGCTCGCGCACCGAGAGCACGACCCGGCCGGAGACCTCGGGCGCGACCCGCACCGCGGCGGCCACCACCGCGTCCCGCTCCGCCTGGTCGGCGGCCACGCGCAGCAGCAGGTCCAGCGCGCGGAACAGCTTGCCGGGGGCGGACTCCAGCAGCCGCGCCGCACCGCGCACGTCGAACGCGTCGAGCGCCTGCTCCACACGGCTGTCGAAGGACCGCGCCTCCTTCTCGCCGCGCGCGACCGCGAAGACGTCGGCGGCGTGGGGCCAGCGGGGGTACTCGTGCGGGTGGAGGCGCTCGCCGAGCCGCTTGAAGGGCTCCCGGTGGGCGTGCACGTCGGCGAGCTTCGCGGGGCTCGCCGCGACCACGGCGTCGAGGCCCGCGAGCAGCGCCCGGCGCACCGGACGCGACAGGGACCGGAACCGGGTCGGCTCCTGGAGCGTCACGTCGCCGCCCGACAGCGCCGCGGCCAGCCGCAGCACATCGGTGACGGTGTCGAGGAGCGGGTCCGCGTCGGCGGCGAGCCGTGCCTGGTTGACGACGGCCCGGTTCTCCCGCACCGGGATCCGCTCCGGCTGGGGACCGAGCGCGCACCGCTCCGCGAGGATGCCGAGGTCGCGCAGGTCGTCCTCGCCGAGCGGGGTCGTGCTGCCCGCCAGGGCCAGATACAGATCGGTGAGTTCGTCGTCCAGGTCCCGGCCCAGGTGCAGCACGGTGACCCGGTCGGCCGCCGACGCGATCAGCTCG
The DNA here is from genome assembly GCF_014930365.1 of Streptomyces caniscabiei. GTDB lineage: Bacteria > Actinomycetota > Actinomycetes > Streptomycetales > Streptomycetaceae > Streptomyces > Streptomyces caniscabiei. The sequence continues at coordinate 229,700 of NZ_JABXWI010000016.1, forward strand.
TCCTGCGCGGCGAGCATCTCCTCGTAGGTGTGCTGGTACCGGCCGTACGTGGGGAGGCTGAGCAGGTCCAGCACCCCGTTCGCCAGCTGGGTCAGCACGCCCTCGCGCGCCTTCTCGTCGCCGAGGGCCCGCGCCACGCACCGCGTCCAGAACTCCTCGGTGCTCGGGACGCCGGCGGGGAAGTCGATGAAGTAGGAGTTGTGCCGGACGTGGTCGCCGACCATCTCGGCCACCGTGCGCAGGGTCCGCCGGGCGGTGTGCACGACGGCGGCCCCGGAGAGCCCCGACAGCCTCTCCAGTAGCTCGGTCGAGAGTTTGAAGCCCACGTCCATCAACGCGGCGTCGAACTGCCGCGCGGCGGCCGCGCCGTCACCAGCGGAACCCTTCGGGACGGGCAGACGATGCGTGTGCCGGACGACCAGCGATTCGAGACTCTGCGCCATTCCCGGATGATCGCAGAGGTGTACGAATCGACGCACGGGAGTTTTCCCGTACGCCGCCCGGCCCCGCCCCGGCCCGCTCCACCTTCGCGCGCGTCGCCAGCCGGTGCCGCGCGGGTGCGAGGAGACCGTCGAGGGCCGGCTCGAAGGCGGCGAGGTCCAGGGCCGAGCCGAGGACGACGTTCTCCAGGGCGGCCAGCACCGGCATCGCGTCCGGCAGCCCGAAGCCCGCGTCGAGCAGCAGCGTGACGGCCCGCTCGCACTGGTCGAGGACACACCGGGTCGAGCACATCGAGTCGGTGCCGGACGATCTGGCGGCGCGGGCCTGGCGACTGCGCGACCTGCGGGCCGACGGGGGCTGATCGCGCGGTTCCCCGCCCCCCTGACGGGGTGCGGGCGTCAGACCTCGGCGTCGCGGAGGTCCTGCACCCGCTTCAGCTTGCCGACCGAGCGTTCCAGGGTCTCCGGGTCGACGATCGTCACGTCCACCGTGACGCCCACGCCGTTCTTGACGGCCCGGGCGATCGCGGATGCCGCCGAGGTCCGCTGCTCGGCGGCGGTGTCCGGCCGGGCCTCCACCCTGACCGTCATGTGGTCCATGTGACCCCGGCGCGTCAGCCGGATCTGGAAGTGCGGGGCCACGGCGGGCGTCCGCAGCACGATCTCCTCGATCTGGCTGGGGAACACGTTCACTCCGCGCAGGATGATCATGTCGTCGCAGCGGCCGGTGACCTTGCGCATCCGGCGGAAGGCGGGGCGGGCGGTGCCGGGCAGCAGCCGGGTCAGGTCGCGGGTGCGGTACCGGATGACCGGGAGGGCCTCCTTGGTGAGGGAGGTGAAGACGATCTCGCCCTCCTCGCCCTCGGGCAGGACGGTGTCCGTCAGCGGATCGACGACCTCCGGGTAGAAGTGGTCCTCCCAGATGTGCAGACCGTCCTTGGTCTCCACGCACTCCTGCGCGACACCGGGGCCGATCACCTCGGAGAGCCCGTATATGTCCACGGCGTGGAGGGCCGCCCGCTCCTCGATCTCCCGGCGCATCTCCTCCGTCCACGGCTCGGCTCCGAAGATGCCCACCTTCAGGGAGCTGCTGCGCGGGTCGACCCCCTGTTTCTCGAACTCGTCGAGCAGCGTGAGCATGTAGGACGGGGTCACCATGATGATCTCGGGGCGGAAGTCCTGGATGAGCTGCACCTGGCGGGCGGTCATGCCGCCGGAGGCCGGGATCACCGTGCATCCGGCGCGCTCGGCCCCGTAGTGCGCGCCGAGACCGCCGGTGAACAGTCCGTACCCGTAGGAGATGTGCACCTTGTGCCCCGGACGGCCGCCGGCGGCCCGGATCGAGCGGGCGACCACGTCCGCCCACACCGACAGGTCGTTCTCCGTGTAGCCGACCACCGTGGGGCGCCCGGTGGTGCCGCTGGAGGCGTGGACGCGTCGTACGTCGGCCATGGGCACGGCGAACATGCCGAAGGGATAGGTGTCGCGCAGATCGGCCTTCGTGGTGAAGGGGAACCGGGCGAGGTCGCCCAGCGTGCGGCAGTCGTCGGGGCCGACTCCGGCCGCGTCGAACTTCTTCCGGTACAGCTCCACGTTGGCGTAGGCGTGCCGCAGCGTGGCCCGCAACCGGCTCAGTTGCAGGCCGCGCAGGTCTTCCGGGGTGAGGCGTTCGCCGCTGTCCAGGAGGTCGCGGGGGAGGGGCTCGCCCAGGGTGCTCATCGCGACTCCTTCGCGCTCACCGACCCGGTGAGCCGACCGACCATTCGGTTGCTGTGCGTCATGGTCATGTAACCCAGCCGTGACGGCGCCTGTCAAGGAGTCGCCGGGGTGCGCGGGGGGCGGGAGGGTCTTGCCCGACCGCTCGAATCACGTCACACTGGTACCGAACGAATGGTCGGTTGGGAAGCTGGTATCGATGACGACGACAGACTCCGCCGGGGCGCCGTCCCGGGGCACCGAAGGGACCCCGCCCGCCGAGGACGCCCTCCGGCAGCACTTCGAGGCGACGATCGCGCGGGACCAGCGGATCGAGCCGCGTGACTGGATGCCGGAGGGTTATCGCGGGACGCTGGTCCGGCAGATCGCGCAGCATGCGCATTCGGAGATCATCGGCATGCAGCCGGAGGGTGAGTGGATCACGCGTGCGCCGTCGTTGCGGCGCAAGGCGATCCTGTTCGCGAAGGTGCAGGACGAGGCGGGTCACGGGCTGTATCTGTACTCGGCGGCGGAGACGCTGGGTGCGGACCGTGGGGATCTGACGGCTCGGCTGATCGAGGGCCGGCAGAAGTATTCGTCGATCTTCAATTACCCGACGGCCAGTTTCGCCGATGTGGGGGTGATCGGCTGGTTCGTGGACGGGGCGGCGATCTGCAATCAGGTGCCGTTGTGCCGGAGTTCGTACGGGCCGTATGCGCGGGCGATGGTGCGGATCTGCAAGGAGGAGTCGTTCCATCAGCGGCAGGGTTATGAGTTGCTGTTGACGATGATGCGTGGCACCCAGGCGCAGCGTGGGATGGTGCAGGAGGCGGTGGACCGATGGTGGTGGCCGTCGCTGATGATGTTCGGGCCGCCCGATGACGCCTCGCCCAACTCCGCGCAGTCGATGGCGTGGAAGATCAAGCGGCACAGCAACGACGAGTTGCGGCAGCGTTTCGTCGACATGACCGTGCCGCAGGCCGAGAAGTTGGGTGTGACGCTGCCCGACCCGGAGCTGCGGTGGAACCAGGAGCGGGGCCGGCATGACTTCGGCACTCCCGACTGGGACGAGCTCAAGCGTGTGATCTCCGGCGACGGACCGTGCAACGACGAGCGTGTCGCCCGGCGGCGCACCGCTCACGAGGAGGGCGCCTGGGTGCGTGAGGCGGCCACCGCCCACGCGGCGAAGCGCGACGAGCGAGCCCGGAAGGGGACGGCGGCATGATTGGCACGAACAAGGGCGACTGGCCGCTGTACGAGGTGTTCGTGCGTGGCAAGCGCGGCCTGAACCACGTCCATGTGGGCTCGCTGCACGCCGCCGACGACCAGATGGCTCTCACCCACGCCCGCGACCTGTACACGCGGCGCAATGAGGGTGTCTCGCTGTGGGTCGTGCGTTCCGCGCACATCGCCGCCTCCACCCGCGACGAGAAGGACCCTTTCTTCGAGCCCAGCGCCGACAAGGTGTACCGCCATCCCACGTTCTACGACATCCCCGACGACGTCCCGCACATCTGAGGAGCAGGGAATGAGTGACGACCACGTCTACCTGACCCTCGCCGAGGGACACGAGGACGACACCCGCTGGGCGTACGGCACCGGTTTCGAGGACCCCCTGCACGGGGTCGACACCACGGTGCCCGAAGGCGTGGCCCCTGCCGAACTGGCCGCCGAATGTGTGGCGTTGGCCGACGACGCCCTCGTCAGCGCCCAGCGGCTGGCCGAGTGGACCACCCGTGCGCCCGAGCTGGAGGAGGAGGTGGCCCTGGCCAACATCGGCCTCGATCTCCTCGGCCAGGCCCGTCTGCTGTACTCCCGCGCCGGGCAGGTCGACGGCACCGGACGCGGCGAGGACGCCTACGCCTACTTCCGCGACGCCGCCGACTTCCGCAACGTACGCCTCGCCGAACTCCCCTGCGGAGACTTCGCGTTCAGCGTCGCCCGGCTGCTCGTCCTGTCCAGCTGGCGCCTCGCCCACTTCGAGCGGCTGGCCACCCACCCGGACCCGGTCCTCGCGGCGATCGCGGCGAAGGGCGTCAAGGAGCTGACGTACCACCGGCAGTACGCCGCCGAATGGGCCGTACGCCTCGGCGACGGCACGGAGGAGTCGCACCGGCGCATGCGCAGGGCCATGGAGCGGATCGCCCCGTACTTCGGTGAGTTGTTCACCGCCTACGACGTACGGGACGAGGTCGCCGCCGTGCTCCGCCAGGTCACCGAGGCCGCCGGACTGCCGATGCCGGTGTACCGGCCGCTGGCGGGGGCGGGCCGTACGGGCGACCACACGGAGCATCTGGCGCCGCTGCTGGCCGAGTTGCAGAGCGTGGCCCGCGCCCACCCGGAGGCGACATGGTGACCACCCTGACCGACGCCGCGCGGCGCGCCCGGCACATCGCCGAGCAGGTGCCGGACCCCGAACTGCCGATGCTCACCCTGGCCGACCTCGGTGTCCTCAGGGAGGTGCGGCTGACGGCCGACGGCACGGTCGTCGCGAGCCTGACCCCGACGTACTCCGGCTGTCCGGCCATGGCCGAGATGCGCGCCGACGTGGCGGCCCGGTTGCGGGCGGCCGGCTACGAACGCGTGGAGATCCGGACCGTGCTGAACCCGCCGTGGACCACGGACTGGATCACCGACACCGGCCGCCGCAAACTGACGGAACACGGCATCGCCCCGCCCGGCGCGGCACCCCGGGGCCCGGTGCCGCTCCTGCTGTCGCCCACCCGTCGGACGGTCGCCTGCCCGCGCTGCGACTCCACCGACACGGAGGAGACCTCCCGCTTCGCCGCCACGTCCTGCAAGTCCCTGTGGCGCTGCCACACCTGCCGCGAGCCGTTCGAGCACGTCAAGGAGATCTGATGGAAGGCCTCAGCCAGCAGCCGACACGAGGCCTGCGGGACGAGCCGACGAGGACGGCGGCTCGGACGGAGCCCTACGCCCCCGCCGCCGTTCCCGAGTCGGCCGGGGCCGTTCTCCGGGGCGGGGCGGGACGGGTGCGTGCGCGTCGGCGTCCGGCGTTCCACGCCCTGCGGGTCGCCGCGGTCCAGCCGCTCTGTGAGGACGCCGTCGCCGTCGGGTTCGAGGTCCCGGCGGACCTGGCGGAGGAGTTCGCGTTCGCGCCGGGGCAGTCGCTGACGCTGCGGCGCGAGATCGACGGCCGTGACGAGCGGCGCTCGTACTCGATCTGTTCCCCGGCCGGGACGACCCCCCGCATCGGCGTACGCGTCGTCCCCGGCGGGCTCTTCTCGTCGTGGCTGGTCAACGACGTACGGCCCGGCGACACCGTCGAGGTCATGGCTCCCACCGGCTTCTTCACCCCGGACCTCACGGCCCCCGGCCACCATGTGCTGATCGCGGCGGGCTCCGGCATCACCCCCATGGTCTCCATCGCCGAGTCCGTGCTCGCCGCCGACCCCCGCTCCACCGTGACCCTCTTCTACGGCAACCGCCGCACGGGCACGGTGATGTTCGCCGACGAACTCGCCGACCTGAAGGACCTGTACCCGGCCCGCTTCCAGCTCGCCCACGTCCTCTCCCGCGAGCCGCGCGAGGCCGAGGTGCTCTCCGGCCGCCTCGACGCCGACCGGCTCTCGGCGCTGATCGACTCCCTGGTCGACGTCGGGACGGCGGACCACTGGTGGTTGTGCGGCCCGCACGGCATGGTCCGCGACGCCCAGCGGGTCCTCGACGGGCTCGGCGTACCCGCCGACCGCGTCCACCAGGAGCTGTTCTACGCCGACGACGAACCCGTCCGGGAGACGCGGCACGAGGAGGTCGCCGCGGAGGGGCCCGTCAGCGAGGTGACGGTCGTCCTCGACGGCCGCACCACGACCGCCGCGCTGCCCCGCGAGCGCAGCGTCCTCGACGGCGCCCAACGCACCCGCCCCGACCTGCCCTTCGCCTGTAAGGGCGGCGTCTGCGGCACGTGCCGCGCGCTGGTCACGGACGGCCGAGCGGAGATGCGCCGCAACTTCGCGCTGGAGCCGGCGGAGGTCGAGGCGGGGTACGTCCTGACGTGCCAGTCGTATCCGGTCACGGAGAGGCTGACGGTGGACTTCGATACGTGAGGTTCGGGGGCCGACCGGTTGTTCGTCGTCTGCGGGTGAGTGGGCGCTGGTCTTCCAGGGGCGCGGGGAACTGCGCGAGAAGCCCCACCGGACCCGCACCCACCCACGACCGAACCACCCCCCGCCCGACCCCACTCCACGTCACCCTCGATGCAACCGATCCACCAAAACGTCGATCACCAACGGCGTACGCGGCCCGAAACCGAGCAGCACCCCGTCCTCCAGATCCACCACCCGACGATCCATCCCGGCCGGCGTCTCCCTGATGCCGGGGATGTCCACCAGCCCGTCCACCCCGCCCACCGACTCAAGTCCCTTGCTCATCATGAGGATCACCTCGGGCTGCGCCTTGACGAGGGCCTCGCTGGTGATCGGGGTGAACGGCTTGTCCAGCCCGGCCGCCACCCCCGCGTCCTCCGCCCCGGCCGCGTCGATGAGGGAGTCCGCTCCCGATCCCTTCCCGCCGATGAGATAGACCGCGGCCGACCCCCGCATGTACAGGAACGCGACCTTCGGCCGGCTCCCCTCGGGCACGGCCGCCCGCGCCGCCTTCAACTCGCCCGCGAAGCGCTCGTTGAGGGCCTTGCCGGCCGCCGGGACCCCCAGCGCCTCCGCCACCCGTGTCGTCCGTGTGCTCACGTCGGAGAGTTCGTCGGCCGGTTCGAGGACGACCACGGGAACCCCGGCGTCACGGATCTGGTCGACGGCCTCGCCGGGCCCCGTGTCGGTGTCGGCGAGCACCACCGTCGGCTCCAGCGAGAGCACGCTCTCCGCGCTCACGTCGTGCGCCTTGGTCACCTGGGGAAGGTCCGCGGCCTCCTCGAAGGTCGCGGTGATGTCCCGGCCGACGACATGGTCACCGAGGCCGAGCGTGAACACGATCTCCGCTATGCCCCCGTTGAGCGGAAGGATCCGTGAGGCGTCCTCGACGGTGACCTTCCGGCCGTCCGACGAGTCGACGGTGACGGGCAACTCGGGCGTGGGCGCCGCGCCCTTCAAGGGGACGAGGGAGTTCGTCCTCAACTGCTTCTGGGCGGCGGCCGCCCGTTCGCTCGCGGACGGCGCCGAAGACTTCGCCCCTGTTGCTTCACCGTCCCCGTCACCGCCTGCGCATCCGGCCGCCAGCATCGCGAAAGCAACGGCGAGTGCGGCAACTCCCCTACGCGCACTGGTGAGTTGAGGTCTTCCTGACCTACGCATCGAACCGCCTTCCATGTCTACCGCTCGAACCAGGTGTTGGTTACCTTAGGTTAGCCTTACCTGAGTTTCCTATGGTGGGAGTGCTGACACCGATGCACAGATGTGGCCTACGAGCCCTGCGCGCAGCCCCGGCGGCCCTCGCCGTCGCGAGTGCCCTGATCCTGTTCCCGGCCCCCTCGGCGATCGCCGCCGGCGGCTCCGCGACCGGTCCCGAGGGTCAGAGACTCACCGTCTCCAAAAGCTCCGGACTCGACCCGGACGGCGAGACGGTCACCGTGTCCGGCACCGGTTACAACACCGAGAAGGGCATCTACGTCGCCTTCTGTGTGGACAACGGCGCCGGCAAGACCCCCACGCCCTGCGTGGGCGGCGTCGACATGTCCGGCGACTCCGGTGCGTCGGTGTGGGTCTCCTCCAACCCGCCTTCGTACGGGGAGGGGTTGGCGAAGCCGTACCGAGGCAACGGGCACAAGGGCACCTTCTCCGTGCAGATCAAGGTACGGGCCAAGGACGCCAACACCGACTGCGCCAAATCCGGTGTGACCTGTGCCGTGATCACCCGCAACGACCACACCAGGGGCGGCGACCAGAGCCAGACGGTCCGCGTCCCGGTGACGTTCGCCGGAGCCGCGGGCTCGGGCGACGGCAAGGGCGAGGGCGAGGGCGACGCCCAGGGCACCGGCGGCTCGGCGACCCCCTCGGCCGGTTCGAGCACGACGGCCACCGGCGGCACGGGCGGCACATCCAGCGGCACGGGCGGCTCGGACGAGCCGCTGGCCAGCACCGGCAGCGCCGCCGTGCCGCTCGGGGTCACCGCGGCCGGGCTGGTCGCCGCGGGCGGGGCGGCCTGGGTCTGGGCGCGCCGCCGCCGTACGGACTCCGCGTCCGCCGAGGCGAGCTGACGGTCTGTCGACGACAGCCGTCCACAGATCGGTCGACGCCCCCGGGGCGGGGCGTCCGGTCGGCCGCCCGGTCGACCTTTCAGGGAGGACTTCGAGGTGATGAACAGACCTGGTGCCGCCGTGACCGCGGCGGGCGCCTTGCTCGCCCTGCTCTGCCAGGGCACGGCGACGGCACGCGACGGGGGTGGGACTCCACGCGAGGTGTCCGGCGGATTCGCGAGCTGGGGCCCGGCGTTCGAGGCGTCCACCGGCACCGATGTGACGGTGACGGCCGGGGCGCCCGCCGTGCGAGGCTCCGGCGGCCGGACCTGGTTCCCGGTCGACGGCGGCAGCGCGACCCCGAGCGCCGGGGACGCGGACGTCGCCCTCGTCGGCTCGATCCGCCTCGGCGGAGCCGGCACCGACACCCTGACGCTCGACCGGCTGCGCCTGCGGCTCGACGGCGGCACCGGGACGCTCCGGGTGCGGGCCGAACGGGCGGGGGAGACCGGCGATCTGACGCTGGCCGAGATCGGCACGGGTGCCATCGCGCCGAACGTCCGCAGCGGCGGCGCCACTTGGTCGGGCCTGCGGGTGTCGTTGACCGCCGAGGGCGCCGCACTGCTCACCCGGTGGAGCGGGCGGCCGTACGCGGCGGACGACGAACTCGCCCCGCTCGACGTGACCGTGGGAACCGGCACGTCCGGGCCCACCGCTCCACAGGACGGACCGCCCGGTCGGTCCGACGGCGACTCCTCCTCGTCACCGCCGGGCCGGACCGACACGCCGAACGGCTCCGCCGACGCGGGCACCGATGTGGACATGGGTGGCGGTACGGGCGCGGGCCGGGAGGAGGGGGAGTCTCCGTCCGTGGCCGTGGGCCGCGCGAGCCTCGCGGCGGGGGAGGGGCAACGGGTCACCGGCGAGGGCTTCGCGCCGGGTGAGGTCGTGCTCGTCGCGATCGACGACGACACCCGCTACCAGGCCGTGGCCGACGCGTCGGGCCGGGTCGCCCGTGACTTCCCCGTGTACGACACCGCGACCGAGGGCGCGCACACCGTACGGCTGTACTCCGTCACCGGGGGGCGTGAGGCCGTCGCGGAGTTCACCGTGCTCGTCGGCGGAGCGGTTTCGTGAGCCTCGCGGGCCTCGTCAACACGGGCCATACGCAGGTGCGTTGCAGGTTCTTTGCGTTCTGTTGACAAAGAGATCACGAGCAAGATTAGGTAAGCCTTGCCTAAGCTGGTCTCGGCCTCCTCGTTCTCGAGAAAGGTGCTCTCCCTCATGAGAGTCGTTCCCTCCGCCCGTACCGCCGCCCGCGCCGGTCTCGCCGTCGCCGCCTCCGCCGCTCTGACGCTGGGCCTCGCGACCTCGGCCTCCGCCGCCACCTCGACCCGCACGATCGTCGACGGCGCCACCACCTACAACCTGTCCCTGACCGCGCCGAACACGGCCGCCGCGTCGGGCCAGGTCATCACCGTCACCGGGTCCGGCTACAACGCGAGCCAGGGCGTCTACGTCGGCCTCTGCGTCGTCGACGGCGCGCAGGGCGCCAACAAGCCGACCCCCTGCTTGGGCGGCCAGGACGAGTCCGGCTCCACCGGCGCCTCGCACTGGATCAACAACACCTTCGGCGGCCTCTTCGCCAACAGCTCCAAGTTCGGCACCGGCGGCACCTTCAGCGTGAACATCTACGTCCAGGCCGCCCTCGAGGACGGCAGCGTCTGCGGCGAGGACGTCACCTGCGCGGTGGTCACCCGCGCCGACCACTTCGACTCCAACGACCGCAAGTACGACGTCCACGCCCCCCTCACCTTCCAGTAACCACCCACCGGGCCGGGCCCCTTCGCCACGGGGCCCGGCCCTCGGCGTCCCCCGGGTGCGGGGCGCACCCGACGAATGAGGTACCCATGAGAGACGACACCACGGGCCGGCGGCAGGGGCGTCCGGCCGGACCGCGGCTCGGACGCCCCGCGGCTCTCCTCGGAGCGGTCGCCCTGGTGGCTGCCACCGTCACCGCCGTCACGGTGAGCACCGCCGCCCAGGCCGCCGACACCCCGAAGACCGGCCTGGGCGCGAACGGGCAGCGACTGACCGTCTCCGCCTCCGCCAACCTCGATCCCGACGGCGAGAAACTGCGGGTCACCGGTTCCGGCTACGACACGACCAAGGCCGTCTACGTCGCCCTGTGCAAGGACAACGGCGACGGCAAGATCCCCTCCCCGTGCATCGGCGGCGCCGACGAGACCGGCACCGGCAGCTCCTCCCACTGGATCGTCCCCAAGGGGGACCCGTACGAGGGCAGCCTCGCCATCGCCTGGGGCGAGGGCGGCACCTTCGACGTCGAGATCGACATCGAGGCCGAGGACAACGGGGTCGACTGCGCCGAGGTCGGCTGTTCCGCGGTCACCCGCGTCGACCACCGCGACTCCGGCGACCGCTCCCAGGACGTCCGTGTCCCCGTCCGGTTCGCGGGCCAGGACACCGGAGGCGGTGATGGGGGCGGCGAGGGCGAGGACGTCCCCGCCGGCACCGTCGACTACGTCGAGTCCGCCGCGTTCCCGGCGGCCGGCAAGGTCAACGACCTGCTGCTGCACCCGGAGTCGGGGAAGCTGTACGCGGGTTCGGACAACTTCGCCGCCTCCGGAGCGGTCGACGAGCGGGGGCTGCACGCCCTCGACCCGGCGAACGGCAAGAGCCTCGGCCACACTCCCCAGTTCCCGGGCACGACCGGCACGCTCGGCCCGCGCGCCGTCGTACGGATCGCCGCCCCGCTCGCCGGCGACGGCGCCGTGTTCCAGTTCGCCCTGCGCGGCATCGGCACCGCCAAGGCCGGCGACCCGGCGGCCGCGGGCAAGTGGATCGCGGGCGCCAACATCACCGGGATCGGCCCCGGCACCAAGGGCTCCACGGTCCTGGTGGCCCAGGGCGCCCAGCTCTCCGAGGTCGACATCGCCACCGCCGTCCCCCTGGAGAACCGCACCCTCACCCTCGACGGCGGCTCCCTGCTCGGCGTCGACACGGCACGCGACGCGGCATGGTCCGTGGGCGCCGCCGGCGGCACCCTGCGCCGGATCGACACCCGCACCTTCACCGTCACCGCCTCGGCCGAACTCACCGCCCCGAGCGTCGAGTTCGTCGAGGCCGACCCGGCCACCGGCAACGTCTGGGTGGGCAGCGGCGACTCCGTCCTCGTCCACGACAAGGACGGCAAGCTCCTGAAGACGATCGAGGGGCCCGACGAGGCCACCGACATCGCCTTCGACACCGCCACCGGCCGGGCCTTCGTCGTCTGGCAGGACGACGGCACCCTCGGCGACGGCAGCGACGGCGTCAGCAACCTGGGCGTGTACGACACCACCACCTACGCGGAGACCGCCACCCGGACGAAGCTGGACGGCAACGACTCCCAGAACGGCGCCGCCTCCGTCGCCGTCGCCCCCGGCGGCACCACCGTCTACGTCAGCAGCCCCACCGAGGGCGAGATCACCAAGCTCGACCGCCGGATGTCCCCGAAGGTCACCCAGACCCCGACCGACCGGACCGTGGCACCGGGCGACGAGGTCTCCTTCGTCGCGGCGGCCGAGGGCACCCCGGCACCCACCGTGACGTGGGAGGTCAGCACCGACGGCGCCCAGACCTGGTCCGCGGTCGAGGGCGCGACGAAGCACACGTACACCTTCAAGGCGAAGGCGGCGCACGACGGTTACCGGTACCGTGCCGTGTTCAAGAACGCCGTGGGCACGACCCGCACCGCCGCCTTCACGCTCACCGTCACCGAGGCCGACGACAGCACCGGCGGTGGCGACGGGGGCGGCGACGGCGGGAACGACGAGCCCTCCGGCACGAAGACGGTCACCGGTTCCGACGGCCAGAAGCTCACCGTCACCCCCGTCAACAACCTCGCCACCGAGAACCAGACCCTGAAGGTCACCGGCTCCGGCTACGACGAGAACAAGGGCGTCTACGTCGCCCTCTGCGTCGACAACGGCGCGGGCGAACTCCCCTCCCCGTGCGTCGGCGGCGTCGACATGACGGGCGAGTCGCACTCCTCCGCGTGGATCTCCTCCAACCCGCCCGACTACGGCGAGGAGTTGGCCACACCGTACGAGGACGGCGGCGCGTTCGAGGTCGAGCTGACCGTCGACGCCAAGGACGAGTACACCGACTGCTTCAACGCCCGGTGCGTCCTCGCCACCCGCGCCGACCACACCCTGTCCGGCGACCGCTCGCAGGACGTCAAGGTGCCGGTCGCCTTCGTCGGCCAGGACCCGGTGGACACCGACGACGACGGCGGCGACACCGCCGGTGGCACCTCCACCGGCGGTACCTCCAGCGGAGGTTCGGCGTCCGGCGGCACCGGCGCCACCGGCACGACCGGCGCCTCCGGCAGTACGGGTGGCACCACGACCACCGGAGGCGGCGGGAGCCTCGCCTCCACCGGCCTCACCGTCCTCGGCGCGGCCGCCTCGGCCGCCGCGCTCACCGTGACGGGCTGGATCCTGCACCGGCGGGCCCGCAAGGCGGGCCAGGGCACGACCGCCTGAGCCGCCCGACCCCGGCCCCCTCGACCGGAGCCCGGTCCGCCGACACCCTCGGCGGACCGGGCTCCGACGCCACGAGCCACCCGACGCCACGAGCCACCCGACGTCATGAGCCACCCGAGGCCGCGATCCAGTCGTACGCCTCCCGCGCAGTGAACTCCTCCTGCCCGCCCCGCACGAGCAGTCCCGCCGTCGCGAACGCCGGGTCGTCGGCCTGCGCGGCGAGATACGGCACCGCGACGCACCGCATCCCGGCCGCGTGCGCGGCGGCCGCGCCCGGTGCCGCGTCCTCCAGGACGACACAGTCGGCCGGGTCGGCCCCCAGCCGACGGGCCGCCTCCAGGAACACGTCGGGAGCCGGCTTGCCGCGGTCGACCTCCTCCGCCGACACCACGGTCCGCAGAGACCCGTCGAGTCCCGTCGCGCCGAGGATCACCTCGATGGCCTCGCGCGACGACCCCGAGGCCACGGCCATGGGGACGCCGTCCGCCGCGAGCAGCTCCACGAACGTCCGCATCTCCGGGTAGACCCGGGTGCCGGTGCGCGCCAGCTCCAGATAGTGGCGGTTCTTGGCCGCGACGATCGCCTCGACGGGCGCTGCCAGGTCGTACCGCTCCTTCCAGTCCGAGACCGTCTCCTGGATGCTGATGCCGATGTACCGCTCGTGGTCCGCCCAGGTGAAGCCGGTGACACCGTGTTCGGCGAGGATGCGCACGCTCGCCTCGTAGTAGTTCGGCTCGCTGTCCACGAGTGTTCCGTCGAGATCGAAGATGACCGAAGTGCTTCGGGTGGTGTGACGGGTAGTGCTCATGAACGCCAGGATGTCATCGCTCAGTTCCGGGCCGGCCGGCCCGCCGCCGAGCCGATCGACTCCACCAACGGCGCCAGCCGGTACGGCACCCGCTCCCGCAGCGCCACCTCCGTACGCGTGCGCACCACGCCCGGCAGGCTGATCAGCGCCTGGATGACGTCCTCCAGATGCGCGTTGTCCCGCGCCACGACCCTGGTCAGGAGATCACCGCCGCCCGTGATCGAGAACGCCTCGACGATCTCCGGTACGGCCGCCAGCGCGTCGCCCACGTCGTCCAGGTGCCCCTGGGTGACCTCGATGTGCACGAAGGCCAGCACCGGGTGACCGAGCGCGGCGGGGGAGAGCGACGGGCCCGTGCCGGTGATCACTCCGTCCCGCTCCAGCCGGTCCAGCCGGGCCTGGAGTGTGCCCCGGGCGATGCCGAGGACGCGGGCGTACTCCCGCACGCTGGTGCGCGGCTGCTCCAGCAGCAGCCGCAGGATCCGGGTGTCGAGTTCGTCCACGGCCATGGCCCCTCCGCCTCCCGTGTGCTGTCGCGGTGATCATGAAGACTGTACCGATGGCCCAGTGAACCGCACCTCGCCCGAGCCACGTCACCCGCCCGCTCATCAGTCCCGTAGCCACCCGCACCGGTTGATCAGTTGGCCCAGCCGGTGCGGACTGCCCCTCCCCACCACTGGGCCAATGGCTCAGCCGGGGAGCGGCCTGTTGAGCCATGCGGGTCCGAGGTGGTACCTCTGCCGTATCCACGTAACTCAGGGCGCCGCGCGGTGCCGGAGCGGCGACGAGGCCGGATCCGGAGCGCGGCGCCTTCGCCGTGCCCGTCGCACGCCGGAGACCCCGGCCCGCGCGGGCGGGGCGGGCACCACGGCAAGGGGGCGGCACACGGTCATGAAGAGGATGTTCACGGCTCCCGATCCCGGGCACCTGCGGCTGCGGACCGCACTGCGCGCCGTCATCGGCGTGGGCGCCGCCGTGACCGCGTCCGAACTGGGCGGCCTCTCGCTCCCGGCGTCGATCACCGGGGGGCTGGCGGCCCTCCTCGCCCTGTTCACCGTCACCGACGCGGACGTCCCCGCCCAGCGGCTCACCACCGCGCTCCTGCCGGCGGCCGGGTTTCCCGTCCTCGCCGTGGCCGCCGTCCTGCACGACGCGCCCGCCGCCCGTGACGCCGCCTTCGTGGCCACCGTCTTCTGCGGTGTCTACGCCCGCCGCTGGGGGCCGCGCGGCCAGGCGCTCGGGATCTTCGCGTTCATGAGCTACTTCATCACGCAGTTCCTCCACACCGTCCCCGCGGACCTGCTCGGCCTGTACGCCGCCATGACGCTCGCGCTGCTGGTCGCGGGCGTGGTGCGGTTCCTGCTGTGGCCCGTCGAGCGCCGCCTGCCGCCGGTCGCGCTCCCCGCCGGCCCGGCCGGAGCGGGGCTGGCGCGGCCCACCACCCGGCAGGCGTGCCAGGCCGCGGTCGCCTGCTGCTGCGCCCTGCTCGTCGGCCAGGCCTTCTCCGAGGACCGCTGGTACTGGGCCGTCGGCACCGCCTGGTGGATCTTCGTCAACACAGCGTCGCGCGGCGAGACGCTGGTCCGCGGCTTCCGCCGGGTCCTCGGCACCGTGATCGGCGTCGCCGTCGGCCTGCTCGTCGCCGTCCCGCTGGACGGGGCGCCCGCGCCGTCCGCCGCGCTCGTCGCGGTCTGCGTCTTCGGAATCTTCTACACCGCGGCGGTCTCGTACTCCTGGATGATGCTGGCGGTCACCGTCATGGTCAGCCTCCTCTACGGCCTGCTCGGTGTGCTGGACCCCGGTCTGCTCGCGCTCCGGCTCGTCGAGACGGGGGTGGGCGCGGTGTGCGCCATGCTGGCCGTGGTCCTCGTCCTGCCGGTCACGACGCACGCGACCAACGACGCCTGGATCCAGCGGGCCCTGCACTGTGTGCACGCCGCCGCGACCGCCACCGCCGCCCGGCTGGAGGGCGTCCCCGGGGCCGACCCGGCTCCCCACGCCGCCGAACTGGAGCTGCTGTTCGGGCGGGCGCGGATGGCGCTCGCTCCGCTGGTCCACCCCCTGCACCCCTTCCGCGCCCGCAAGGCCCGCGCCCACGCGGCCCTGCGCCTCCTGGACGACTGCGTGGGCGAGGTCCGCGCCCTCGTCTCCGCCACCGCCGACCCCTCCGGTACGCGCGAGGCCTCCCTGATCGCCGCCTGCTGGCGGGTGAAGGCGGCCGTGGAGGCGCTGACGACCCCCGGTGCGCGGGCGACCGCCTCCGGCCCCGAGACGGTCGCCCCCGCGGAGGCCGGAGCCGCCCTCGGGCACCTGCACAACCTGGAGAGGGCCCTGTCGGAACTGGCCCACCCACTCGGCACGCCTCCCGGCTCGCGCACGGCCGCGTAGCCGCCCGCCGGTCGAACGTCCGTCAGCCGCCCGCCCGGCCGTCAGGCGCTCGCCCGGCCGTCAGGCGCTCGCCCGGCCGTCCGCCGCTCGCCCGGCCGTCCGCAGGCCGCCCGGCCGTCCGCAGGCCGCCCGCCTGCCCGCCGTCGCTGTGGCCCGCCCGCCGCCCATCCGCCCGCCGACCGAAAATCCGCCGCCCTCCTGCCCGGCCGAACCTCCGTGAGCCGTCCGCCTCCCCGTCGCCCGTCGCGTACTCCCGCCGCGCGCCCTCACCGCGCGTCCCGGGCGTCGCGCTCTCCGGAGCGAGGGCGGCCCGGGGGCGCACGTGGCTTCTCCCGCGCCGAGCCGGGGACTTTGGTCTAGACCTGCTGCTAGTGTTCGCCCGCACACGGGCGAGCGGGAGGGGACGGCAGTGACAGCGGAAGTGGACGCGGCGGGCAGGGGCACGGTGGGCGGGCCGCGACGTCGACGTGCGTACATCGGGTCGTTCACCTCGGCTGGGGGCCCCGGTGTCCTCGTCGCCGACATCGACGACAGGACCGGCGCGCTGACCGTCCTGTCGGACGCGGACGACGTCCCCGACCCCAGCTATCTGGCCCTCGCGCCGGACGGGCGCACCCTGTACGCGGTCAGCGAGCGGCCCGAGGGAGCCGTAGCCGCCTATCGGGTGACGGGCGACCGGCCCGAGTTGACCGGGCCCCCGGTGGCGGTCGGTGGCGGCCCCACCCACCTCGCCGTCCTCGCCGGTCACGTCCTGACCGCCGACTACGGCTCCGGCAGCGTCACCGCCGTCCCGCTGCGCCCCGACGGCACCCTCGCGGCCTCCGCGTCCGGGACCCTCCGGCGTGCCGCGTCCGGGCCCGGCCTCCGCGACGGGCGGGTACCGCATGCCCATCAGGTGGTGCCCGATCCGTCCGGCCGCCGGTTCCTCACCGTCGACCTCGGCACGGACTCGGTGCGGGTGTGCGCGGTGCGGGACGGTGTCCCCGTCGCGCACCACGAGACGACGCTGAGGCCGGGCTCGGGGCCGCGCCACCTCGTGCTCCACCCCGGCGGACCGGACGGATCGTATGTCTATGTGCTGAACGAACTGGCTCCCACGGTCACCGTCTGCCGCTGGAAGGCCCCTGACGGCCCGCTGGAGCCGTTGGGAGAGACCTCGGTGCTCCCGGAGCCCCCGGAGGGCGACGCGTACCCCTCGGGCCTCGCCGTGTCCCCCGACGGCCGCTTCGTGTGGACGGCCACCCGAGGCACGGACGTGCTCTCCGTGCTCGCCGTCGAGGGTGACGGACTGCGCCTGGTGGCGACCGTGCCCTGCGGCGGCCACTGGCCCCGCGCCCTCACCTACGCGGCGGGCACCCTCTACGTGGCCAACGAGCGCTCCGGCGACGTCACCTGGTTCACGGTCGACCCGCGCACCGGCCTGCCGGTGCGCGGCGGCTCGATCGAGGTGCCCGCGGCCTCCTGCGTCGTTCTGGCCGACTGAGGCCGCCCCGGGGGAGAGAGGGCGTGCGGCCCGGCGCGCGCACGGCCGAGGGCCCGCTCCTGCGAGAGGAGCGGGCCCTCGGGCGTCCGGTGCGCCGTCCCGCGCGGTGCCGGAGTCAGCGGACCGGCATGCCCTGGGGCTGCTGCGGCGCGATGCCGAGCGCGGTCGTGTACTTGCCCAGCGCCAGCTTGCCGATCGCCGGGTAGGGCCCGAGCGCCTCGGCGGCGGAGCAGCCCGCCTCCTTCGCGGCCTCCTCGATCAGACCGGCGTCGATCTCCGGCCCTATCAGGTACGGCGCGAGAGCCAGCTGCTGCGAGCCCGACGAGCGCAGCTGCTCGGCCACGGAGGTGATCGAACCCTCCTGGTCGAGGGCGGCGGCCATCACCGGCACCGCGAGCCGCGCGGCCAGCAGCATGCCCGTGATCCCGGCGGCCTGCACGGCCTCCTCGCCGCCCACGGTGGCGAGGACGATGCCGTCCGCGGCGGTGGCGACGGTGAACAGCCGGGCCCGGTCGGCACGTGCCAGTCCCGCCTCGGACAGGCGCACGTGCAGCGCCTCGGCGAGCAGCGGGTGCGGGCCGAGGACGTCGGTCAGCTCGGCCGCGATACGGCTCTCCATGACGGCCTGGCGGACCTGGCGGAGCGTGGCGCTGTCCGGACCGGCCAGCAGGGGCACGACGACGGCGACGAGGCCCTCCGGCTCCTTGACGTCCAGGCCGGCGGCGCGTGCCTGCTCGTAGCGGGCGGTGCGCTCCTCGGCGGCGCGCGCGAGCACCGACTGCAGCGTGGGGAACTCGTCGGCGCCCCCGTCGACGTAACCGATGCGCGCGTCGAGGCCGGGGAGCTCGGAGCGTGCGATGCTCACGACCTCCTCGGCGAGGCTGCGCGTGGCGGCGCTGGGCGTGCCCGGCACCGCGAGGACGAGCGCGGGCGCGCCCTCGGGAGCCGCCAGCGGCTCGGGACGGCGGTGCCGCCCGGGCTGGCGGGGTCGCGGCATTCGTACAGGCAGGCCGGACGCGGGCCCAGTGGGGGAACTCATGGCGCCGCATGTTACTGGCTTCTTGGGCTCCCCTGTTCGGGGAGGGTGCAGGTGAGCGGTATCCGTCCTGATTTGTCTGATGAGTTACGTGCCGATCAGGACCGATCGATACCGCATTAATCTGCTGAGCGGTGCACTTGGGTGACCACGGCGACGCTTGTCCGACAGGCTGGATTACTCCCTGTTTCAGGTACTACTTTTCGGCCACCACGTACAACATCCTCTCGTCGTACGGCAAGCCGAGCCCGCCGGCCGCCAACGCGGCGGCGATCCGCACGGCACCGGCGAGCGGATCCCCCTGCGCGGGCACCAGCGGCGCGTGCGGCAGCCGGTCGGCCAACTCCGCCGTCAAGGGGGCCAGGAGCGGGGCGCCCAGTGCGAACAGGCCGCCGGTCAGTGCCACTCGGGGCCCGCCCGAGGCCGGGCAGACGGCGGCCGCCGCGTCGGCCATGTGCCGGGCGGCCTCGCGCAGGATGCCGGCCGCCACCGGGTCGTCCCCGGCGCGGGCGGCCACCTCGGGCGCGAACGACGCGAGGACCGCCGGGCGGTCGGCCCTCGGGTAGATCCGGCCCGGGATCCCGGCCGGCGGGCCGAACACCTCCTCCGCGCGCGCCAGCAGCCGGGCCGAACCGCCGTCCCGCCCGTCGTGCGCCCGCATCGCCGCCTCCAGCCCGGCCCGCCCGATCCACGCGCCGCCGCCGCAGTCCCCGAGCAGGTGGCCCCAGCCGTCCGCCCGACGCCAGGCGGTCAGATCCGTACCGATCGCGATCAGCCCCGTACCGGCGGCGATCACCGCACCCGGCCGCGCGCCGAGGGCACCCGTGTACGCGGTGACCGCGTCGGCCACCAGCGCGACCCGGCGTACCCCCCACTCGCGCCTCAGCGCGGACGGCAGCTCGGCACGCAGCTGCTCGCCGAGCGAGGCGAACCCGGCGGCTCCGACGGCCACCGCGGCCGGACCCGCGTACCCGGCGCCGGCGAGCAACCGCCGCGCCATCGGCACCAGCAGCTCCAGCAGATGACCGGCGTCGATACCGCGCGCACCGGTCCGCACCGCCTCCCCGGACACCAGCGGCTCCCCGAGCACCTCGGTGCCCCGGGCCAGTGCCGCCCGCAACCCCGAACCGCCGGAGTCCACGGCGAGCACGACGGGAGCCTGGTCCTCGGCGGGCCCGGAGGGGCCCTCGTGACGGAGCAAGCCCCGCTCCTTCCTGCCTTGCCGCTGGACGAGCAGGAAGGGTAGCGCCTGCGCGAGGGGCCGTGGGCGGAACTTCCCTGGGTATGCGGGGTGTCTGTGTGTGCCAGTAGAGTGACGCGCCGTGGCACCACGACCTTTGCATGAACTTGTTGAAGCGGGCTGGGCGAAGGCCCTTGAGCCGGTTGCCGAACGCATCGCCGGTATGGGCGACTTCCTGCGGGCCGAGATAGCGGCGGGCCGGACCTATCTGCCGTCCGGGGCGAACGTCCTGCGCGCCTTCCAGCAGCCCTTCGACGACGTCCGCGTCCTGATCGTCGGTCAGGACCCCTATCCCACGCCGGGCATGGCGATCGGGTTGAGCTTCGCGGTGGCGCCGGAGGTGCGTTCGCTGCCGGGCAGCCTGGAGAACATCTACCGCGAGATGCACTCCGACCTCGGACTGCCCCGGCCGTCCAACGGCGACCTGACCCCCTGGACCCGGCAGGGCGTGCTGCTGCTCAACAGAGCGCTGACGACGGCCCCGCGCAAGCCGGCCGCGCACCGCGGCAAGGGCTGGGAGGAGGTCACGGAGCAGGCGATCAGAGCGCTGGCCGGGCGGGGGAAGCCGCTGGTGTCGATCCTGTGGGGCCGTGACGCCCGCAACCTCCGTCCCCTCCTCGGCGAGCTGCCGGCGATCGAGTCCGCACACCCGTCCCCGATGTCGGCGGACCGGGGCTTCTTCGGCTCACGCCCCTTCAGCCGCGCCAACGACCTGCTGCTGCGCCAGGGCGCCCAGCCGGTGGACTGGCGACTGCCCTAGGGCCCTTCTGATGGATCTCCGCGGCGTCGCGACGCCCGGCACGCACGCTCGCCGCACGCCGCGAAGGGCCAGGTGGCTCCGCCACAAGACCCTCCATGCCGCACGCCGAGCGCACGCACCGAACGCCGCTCCTTCTCCCACGGAGATCCATCAGAAGGGCCCTAACCCACGCCGCCCCTGACGGCCACGCTCCTTTCGAACCGCCGCCCGAGGCCCGGCCCGCCGACGCACCGACGGTGGGCACGAGGCAGGGAGCCGGCCCCCTCCCCATGCCCGGCCGCCGGCCCTCTCCCCGTGCCCGGCCGCCGCCACCGCCGCCGACAGCCGGATCGCTGTTCCTCCCGTCGGGGGATCTCCCGAGGGAAGCCCCGTCGGGTCTCCGGAGGGAGGCCCGGAAGGGTCTCCCGGGAATCCTCCCGAGGGGACTTCGCCGGCTCCGTCCCGGCGCACCTTCATCGCGACCACCACCACCACCACCGTCGGCGCGGTAGTGGCCGGTGGCCTCGTCCCCGGGCCGTCCGTGTTCGGCGCGAGCCCCCCGACGCCGTCGAGGCGGCGCCCGGCAGCCGTGGCTCCCCGACCGTCAACGGCGAGCGTCGCACCCTCACGGTCGACAACCGCTTGAAGCCCTCGACGCGCACCGCGCCGGCGGCCGTTACATCGCCGACGGCACGACCCTGGTCGACCTGATGCGCGAGACCGTCGAACGCCCCGACACCCTGGTCGACATCAGCGCGGGCTGCGCATCGGCGCGCTGGTACGAATGTCCGAGGCCGCCACCCGCCGGGGAGTGCGCGCCCTGTACCCGGTCGTCTCCGAGGCGCTGGAGCTCAGCGCGTCGGCTCAGCTGCGCGACATGGCCACCACCGGCGGCACATTCTGCGACTCATCTTGCTACTCGGTATCAGCGCTGACCGAGGTCCAAGGTCTTCACTCGCCCAACTCGCGGCATGCCGCTTGCGCTTGCCCTTGCGCTGGGAAACCGATCGGTTTACTGTGATGCAAAACCGATCGGTTTCCGATGTGTGGAGGTAGTCATGACCGCTCTGGCGGTGGCGCCGGAGGTGACGGACCCGGCGTCCGTGGCGGCGGCCGTCGTGAGGGCGCAGGATGTCACCCCGTGCTGATCGACAACACGGGTGCCGCGGTCGGCGCGTCCTCCTCACCCAAAAGCACCTCCACCCCCACGCACACCCCCAACCAGTCAGCCGGCAAATCAGCCGAGGGAAGGCAGCCCGACATGCCCAGCCAGGAACCGCGCCCCACGATCCACATCGCGGGGACCACCACCCACACTCTCGCCCCGCGCGCGGGACACCACGGCCGGGAGGGAACCCTGCGCTACCTCAAGGCGGGCACCGGCGCCCCTCTGGTGCTGCTGCACACCGTCCGCACCCAGGCCGAACACTTCCGCCTCCTCATCCCGCTGATCGCGGAGCAGTACACGGTGTACGCCCTCGACCTGCCGGGGATGGGCTACTCCGAGATCGTGCCCGGAGCGTCGTACGACGAGCCGGCCATGCGCACCGGCGTCGAACGCCTCCTCACCGAACTCGACCTGCACGACGTGACGTTGGTGGGGGAGTCCATGGGAGCGGTGCTCGCCCTGACGGCCGCTGCCGATCTCCCCGAGCGGGTCCGGCGCGTCGTCGCGGTCAACGCCTACGACTTCCCCGGCGGGATCGCCCGCTCCAGCCTCCTCGCCCGCGTGGTGGTCAGCGGTGTCCTCGCCCCCGGGGTGGGCCCGGCGATCGCCGGGGTGGAGCCCAAGCCCGCGCTCACCAAGATCTTTGAGGGCGGCCTGGGCGACAGGAGCGCGCTGCGCGAGGACTACGTCGACGAGTTGCTCCAGGTGGGCAGACGTCCCGGCTATCCGACCGTCGCCAGGGGCGTGTACCAGGCCCTGCCCAGTCTGATCGCGGCCCGCGAGCGGTACCCCGAGGTCAAGGCTCCCATCCACCTCGTCTACGGCGAGAAGGACTGGTCCCGCCCCTCGGACCGGGAAGCCAACAGGAAGCTGCTGCCCGCCGCCGACTTCACCCAGGTGGCGAAGGCCGGCCACTTCATCGCCCTGGAACGGCCCGAGGTGCTGGCCGACCTGCTGAACGCGGTGGCGTAGACGTCCCGGGACCGCCGAGGTCACCCCCGATCGGGGGTGCCGGGCGGGTGGGGACACGGTCGACCATGGTCCCGCGAAGGCGTCGTGGCAGGCAGAGGAGCAGCACATGACGGAGATCCGGATCGAGTTCGACGTACCCGCCGAGATGCGTGACGGCACGGTGCTGCGCGCGGACGTCTACCGGCCCGGCGGCAGCGGACCGTGGCCGGTCCTGCTGAGCAGGCTGCCGTACGGGAAGCAGATGGCCCTGGCGATCGCCGTACTCGACCCTCTGGCGGCGGCTCGGCGTGGCTTCATGGTGGTCCTCCAGGACACCCGCGGCCGGTTCGCCTCCGAGGGGGAGTGGGAGCCGTGGACGCACGAGGAGAACGACGGGTACGACACCGTACGGTGGGCCGCGGCGCTGCCCGGCGCGAACGGCTCCGTCGGCATGATCGGTGCCAGCTATTTCGGCAACACGCAGTGGATGGCGGCGCTGTCCAAGCCGCCGGAGCTGAAGGCGATCGCCCCGATGGTCACGTGGTCCGATCCGGACGACGGACTGTGGACGCGCGGCGGTGCGATCGAACTCGGCATCACCGCGCCCTGGACGCTCATGATGGGCGCCGACGCGCTGATGCGCCGGCACGGCACGGACCCCGCCGCGCTCGTCGGCGGCGTCGGCAGGCTCGTGGAGGATTTCGACGGCCTGGCCGACGGCGGCTACGGCGAGCTGCCCGCCGGGCGGTTCCCCGCGTTCGTCCGGCACGACCTTCCCGAACTGGGCTACGAGCGGTCCCGGCGGGAGCCCGAGTGGGCGCGGGCCTGCCGGGTCGAGGGCCGGCACGACGAGGTGGACCTGCCCACCCTCCAGGTCGGCGGCTGGTACGACATCTTCGCCCAGGGCACGCTCGACAACTTCACCGCGATGCGCCGCGCCGGCCGCTCCGCCACGCTGATCATGGGCCCGTGGACTCACGCCAACCAGCAGCATGTCATCGGCGACGTCAACTTCGGGTTCGGCGCGAACTCCGCCTTCATGGGCATGCGCGGACCTCTGCACGGTCTCCAACTCGACTGGTTCCAGCGCACGATCGGGGACGGCAACGGCGAGGAGCCGGAGCCGGACACGGGCAAGGTGCTGCTGTTCGTCATGGGCGTCAACCAGTGGCGCGAGGAGACGGAATGGCCCCTGGCGCGGGCCGTCGACACGGACTTCCACCTCCGCGCGGAGGGAGGCCTGACCCCTGAGCCGCCGTCCGCCGCCGAGCGGCCCGAGGAGTTCACCTACGACCCGATGAACCCGGTCCGTACGGTCGGCGGCGCCTTGTTGCTGACCGACGACTTCCGTCCCGGGCCGCTCGACCAGACGGCCGTGGAGGCGCGCGAGGACGTCCTGGTCTTCACCACCGAACCACTCGCCGAGGACATCGAGGTGACCGGCCGCGTCAAGGCCGTGCTCTTCGCCGCCACCGACGGCCCCTCGACCGACTGGGTGGCCCGCCTGTGCGACGTCGACGAACACGGTGTCTCCCGCAACGTGACCGACGGCATCGTGCGAGTCCGGGAGGCGACCCCCGGCGAGCCGGCCGAGCATGTCGTGGACCTGTGGTCGACCAGCATCGTCTTCCGGGCCGGGCACCGCATACGGGTCCAGATCACCTCCAGCAACTTCCCCCGCTGGGACCGCAACCTCAACACCGGCGAACCCGAGGAGAGCGCGACCGAGGCCCGAGTCGCCCGCCAGCAGGTCTTCCACGACCCCACCCGCCCCTCCCGCATCGTCCTGCCGGTGGTGCCGCGGGCCTGACAGGAAGCAGCGGGGCCGAGGACGTCACCACACTGATCGCCACTGATCGCCACCCGGGCGCCCGGTCCTCAGCCTGACGGCGTAGGCAGGATCACGCGGGAGACCGCGCCGCTGTCGTGGTGGACGGTGTGTGTGCAGGGCCGCAACTTGCTTCCGGTGCCGGGGAGTTCACCGGTGCCCTCGTTTCGTGCGTACCGGGGGTGGGAGCCGCCGGCTATGAGCAGGCGTATGCGGTGTCCGGCCTTGACCTGGTGGGCGCAGGCGTCGAGGCGTACGCGCACGGTCTGGGCCTGGTCGAGGGGCGAGGCGGGATCCAGGCGCAGGAGTCCTTCGGCGACGTTACGGGACACGCCTTTGGGGTTGACGTCGCAGAGCCGGACGAAGACGTCGGCGTGCGGGTTGCTCCTGGTGTGCGCCAGTTCGACGACGGGTGTTCCCATGATCTCCAGCGGCGCGGTCAGCGGGTCGGTGGTGAAGGTGAGTACATCGGGACGGCTCTCCAGTTCGGCGTTGTCCTTGCTTCCGGCGTCGAGGGTGAGCAGTGGGCCGCCGAGGGTGGGTGTGGGGTCGGCCGGGTCGTAGAGGTAGGTGGAGGGCGGGCCGTCGTTCGGCGCGTCGGCCAGGAGCCTGCCGCCCGGCTGGAGGTGGCGCACGGTCTCGCCCGTCGCCGGCGGCCATGCGGCCAGCTGCCGCCAGGCGCCCTGCCCGGTGACGTACACCTCGACGGGGAACGCGGAGCGTGGCTGGGCCGGTCCTTCGCCCGCGAGGTGGGTCTCCAGCCATGCGAGGTTGCCGCGGAGCAGACGGCCCATGCCCTTCTGGCCCCCTTCGTTGTGGGTCCAGGGGCCGACGGTGAGCGAGACGTCGATGCCACGGGCGCGCAGTGACTCGTACTGGTGCAGGGTCTGGTCGAGGAAGAGGTCCTGCCAGCCCGCGGTGAGCCGCACCGGGACGTGCGCCCTTTGGAGGGCGTCGTCGAGCTTGAGCCGCTCCCACACCGGAGCGCCGCGCTCCGGTGTGGTCAGCCATTCGCGGAACCACGGCGCGCGGTGCCCGGTCGCCGCGTCGGCCTCGTTCGCCATCGGGGAGAAGTCGCCCGTGGAGCCGAACGTGCCGCGGCAGCTCTGCAGCACGACGTGATACCCGCGGTCCGCGTAGACCCTCGCCTCCAGGTCGTGCGGGAAGCCGCGTCCGTACGGGGTGCGCACGAGGACGGTGCCCTTCGGCCGGCCGGTGACAGGGGCGTAGTGGTCCGTCACCAGCACGGCGCCGTCGCGCGCGGGCGTCGGGATGTTCCGCTCGACCCGATAACCGTGCCGGGTGCCCGGCAACCGCATCAGGCGGGTCAGGAGCCGGTCCGTCGCGCGGACGGCCGGGCTCGGGGGCGTCGGGCCGGTGGGGCGGGGAAGTGTCGTGGTCATCGCCTGGTCTCTGGTTCTACGAAGGGCTGGTGTCAGGGGTGAAGCGGCGGAGCCCGGCTTTCACAGGCAAGCACGCAGCGCGCGGCTGAGCGCGTCGGCCCGGTCGTCGGGGAGGCCGCCGGGCTGTGCGGTCTGGTAGGCGAAGGCGACCTCGTACTCCGGATGCGCGAAGCCGAGACAACCGCCCAGGCCGTCGTGGCCGAAGCTGCCGGGGCCGATCATCGGCCGGTGGGCGGAGCTGGTCATGAAGCCGGTGCCCCAGCCGCTGCTCACATCGGGACCCACGAACGGACGGCCCTCCGAGCGCACCACGAGGGCATCGCGGACGATGTCCGGCCCCAGCAGCCTGACTCCGTCGACCTCGCCGACCGTGGCCGCGTACAGCCGCGCCAGGCCGCGGGCGTCGGTCACTAGGTTGCCCGCCGGTATCTCGGCCGACAGCCACGCCTGCGTGTTGGCGACCTGGGCGATCCGGGCAACGTCGATGAGGCCCCCCAGGCCGATGGAGCGTTCGATCATCGGCGCGGCGAGAGCTTCGGCCATCATCGCGACGGCCTCGGGGTCCGTGCTGGGCAGCGGGTCCGCCAGGGGATGGAGGTCGGCGGACGCGGGGTCGGCGCCGAACGTCATCGTCAGGCCCAGAGGCTCGGCCACATGCTCGCGCAGCCACTGGCCGGGGCGCAGTCCCGTGGCCCGGCGCAGCACCTCGCCGGCCAGCCAGCCGAACGTGAGCGCGTGATAGGCGTACGCCGTCCCGGGCGGCCAGGCCGGTGCCTGCCGGGCCAGCGCGTCCGCGACCGGGTGCCAGGCGCGCAGGTCCTCCCACGTCAGTTCCGCCTCGGGCGCCACCAGGCCGGCCCGGTGCGCGAGAAGGTGCCGTACGGTCGTCGCGTCCTTGCCGTTCTCGGCGAACTCCGGCCAGTACTTCGCCACCGGGGCGTCGAGGTCGATCAGGCCGCGCTCGGCGGCCATCAGCACACAGACGGTGGTGACGCCCTTGCTGACCGAGAACACCACGGTGCGGGCGTCGGGCGTCCAGGCACCCCGGGCGGTCTGCCCGGCCCAGATGTCCACCACCGGCGCTCCCTGGGCGTACACCACACAGGAGGCGGCCGTATCGCCGCGGTGGCGGAAGTTGTCGGCGAAGGCGTCGGCGACGGGTTCGAAGCCACGGGAGACGTGGCCGTTCACCGGTGCTGCTGTCATGTCACGCACTCCCTCGTGCCGCGTTGTCCCGAATCTGGGTGATGATCTGTGGCCAGAGCGGACGGGGGAGCTCATGACCCATGCCGGGATAGATGGTCAGCTTCGAGTCCGCGATCAGTTCGTGCATGAGCCGGGACCCTTCGGTGCCGATCAGGCGGTCGCCGTCGCCGTGCAGGATCGTGGTGGGCACCGTGATGTGATGCAGGCGCGGCGTGCGGTCGGGGGAACGGTCGAGCGACTCCACCTGTCGCAGGACGCCGTCGGGGTCGTGGCCGCGGTCGTACATCTGGCCGCCCAGCTCGCGCAGCCACGCGATGTCCTGGGGGTATCCGGGTGAGGCGCACACCGCTTCGTTGTCCAGGTACAGCGCGATCGCCTCGTCGCGGGTACGGGCCCGTGGGCGCCGAGTCCGCTCGTCGACCAGGTCGCGTCCGCCGATGTAGGCCGTGCTGGGGGCCGTGTAGACCAGGGCGAGGCTGAGGACCCGGGTGGGGTGGTCGAGGGCGAGCTGCTGGGCGACCATGCCGCCCATCGACTGTCCGACGATGTGCGCGGCGGTGATGCCGAGCGCGGTGAGCAGGCCCGCGGTGTCGTCCGCCAGGTCGGCCAGGGTGTAGCCGCCCTGCGGGAACTTCTGCGACAGGCCGACGTCCCGGTTGTCGAAGCGCAGGACGTGGAAGCCCGCGTCGGCGAGTCGCCGGCACAACTCGGCGCGCCAGCCGAGCATATGGGCTCCGAGTCCCTGGATCAGCAGCAGCGGAGGGTCGTGGGGATCGCCGAAGGTGTCGTAGCCGATCGACACCCCTTCTGGCGTGGTGACGATGGTCATGGGCGTCTCCTGTCGGTCGTCGGGTCGAGCGCGTGCGGGTGACGGCGGTCGCCGGGCCGAGGGGGGCCGGTGGCGACGTCGGGCCCGCGTGCGGGTTCCGGCGCCGGCGCGCCGCCGAGCTCCCGCCACCGGTGGCAGGCGACGGTCGTGCCCGCCGGGGTCTGTTCGAGCGGTGGCCGTTCGGTGTGGCACGGCGGGGCCGCGTGGAGGCAGCGGCCGGCGAAGGGACACCCGGTGCCGGAGACCGGGCCGGTGTTGTCGTCCGTGCGTACGCGGCGCATGCGGCGTTCCGCCTGGCGCACCGGGTCCGGGACGGGCGCCGCGTCGAGCAGGGTCCTGGTGTACGGGTGCGCCGGCGTCGCGTGGACCGCGTCGGCGGGGCCCTGCTCCATGATCTGTCCGCGGTAGAGGACCATGATCCGGTGCGAGAGGTGCCGGACCACGTCCAGGTCATGGGCCACGAACACGTAGCCGAGCGCGAACTCGTCCTGCAACTCCCGCAGCAGATTGAGCACTTGGGCCTGCACCGAGAGGTCCAGCGCGCTGACCGGCTCGTCGCAGATCACCAGCCGCGGTCGGGCGACGAGGGCACGGGCGATGGCGATGCGCTGCCGCTGGCCGCCGGAGAAGCCCGACGGGTGACGGTCCGCGGCGGACGCGGGCAGTCCGACGCGTTCCAGCATGGCGACGACCCGCTCACGGACCTCGTCCCCGGCCAGTTTCTCGGCCCGCAGCGACTCGCCCAGCGTCTTGGCGACGGTGCGGGTCGGGTTCAGGGAGCTGTAGGGATCCTGGAAGATCACTTGCAGGTCGCGGCTGAGCGCGCGGCGCCGTCTGTGGTCGGCCCGGGTGATGTCCTCGCCCGCGAACTCGATCCGGCCGTCGGTCGGCGGCACGAGTCCGAGCACGGCCCGGCCGATGGTGCTCTTGCCGGAGCCCGATTCGCCGACGACACCCAGCGTCTCCCGTTCGGCCACGGAGAAGCTGACGCGGTCGACGGCTCGCAGGACGGGTGAGCCGTGGCCGCGACGGAAGTGCACCGACAGATCACTGACTTCGAGGAGGTTCGTCTCGTCGTTCACGACGTGCCTTCCGTCCGGTGGGCGTGGAGGCAGCGGGCCTCGTGGGAGGCACCGGTCTCGACGAGGGGGATCCCGCCGGTGCCGCACTGGTCGGTGGCGTGCGCGCATCTCGGCCGGAAGTGGCAGCCGCGCGGCCACGCCCCCGGCATCGGGACCGCGCCCGGGATGGTGGGCAGCACCGCCGAGCCGTGCCTGTTGTGCGGGTTGGAGGCGAGCAGCGCCCGGGTGTAGGGGTGGCGCGGGGTGCCGAACAACTCCTGCACGCCCGCACGTTCGGCGATCTGCCCGGCGTACATCACCACGACCCGGTCGCACATGTCGGCGACCACGCCCAGGTCATGGGTGACGAGCATGATCGCCATGTCCCGGTCGCGCTGCAGCGCGCGCAGCAGATCGAGGATCTCCACCTGGATGGTGACGTCGAGGGCGGTGGTCGGCTCGTCGGCGATCAGGAGCTTCGGCTCGCCGGCGAGGGCCCGCGCGACGACCACGCGCTGGGCCATGCCGCCCGACAGCTCATGCGGGTAGCGACGGGCCACCAGATGGGGTTCGGGGCCGCTCCCTGGGCGTGGCCGGTTACACCTGCGTGTACCTCCACCACGACGAGACGGCCACGCCGCTGGCCGACCTCTGGCAGCACGTCCAGCCGGCCGTGGTCGTCGCGTTCGGCAGTCTGCCGCCCGCCGACGCGCAGTCGCTGCGGCGGGCGGAAATCCCGCTGCTCGACGGTGTGTTCACGCCGGACGGCGCCCGTCTGACCGGGCTGCGCCAGGAGGACATCGGGCGCCTGCAGATCGAGCATCTCGCGGCACGGGGCCACCGGCGCATCGGATACGCCGCGCTGGACGACCCCCGGGAGCGCCCCTTCTGCCGGCCGCGCCTGGAGGGGGCCGCCCGGGCCTGCGACGAGCTGGGTCTGCCGGCCCCGCAGGTCGTCAGCATGCGCTACTCACGGGCCAGTGCCCGGGACGCCGTGGTGGAGTGGACGCAGGGCGGCACCCCGGTCACCGCGGTCGCCGCCTTCAACGACCTGATCGCTCTCGCCGTCCTGGCGAGCTGCCGCACGCAGCACATCGCGATCCCGGACGATCTGGCGCTCATCGGCGTCGACGACCTCCCCGTGAGCTCACTCGCCGTACCGGCCCTGACCACCATCGGGATGGACCTCACCGCGGCGGCCGACAACCTCACCGCCGGTGTCCTCTCGGCGGTCGGGGCCCCGGCCCCGGCGGCGTCCGGCGCGGGCGACATCCTCGCCCTCATCCACCGCGAGACGACATAGCCGCCACGGCCCGGCCGCCGAAGTGCACCGCACCGGCCGTTCCGGGACACCGAGCGGTCACCCCGTCCCGGTGAAACGAAGCCGGCAGGCACCGCGTGGAGGCGGTACCTGCCGGTCGGGCGTGGGGGCGGGTGTGAGGGGGGTGCCTCTATGTCCTTCGTCAAGGCACCCCTGTCGGGTTTGGGGTGATTCAGGCTTGCTGGGGTCATGCGGCGAGTTCGACGTCCGCGGGCGTG
>NZ_JABXWI010000017.1:0-64345 GCF_014930365.1 Streptomyces caniscabiei
GCGAACGCGGGCCTACTCGGTGACCATCACAGGATCATTCGGGAAGGTACGCCTTCCGCGTTCCGCCCGGGGCTGATCCACAGGTCTTGAGCATTGCTCGTCCTACAGCGCCGAGGCCGACTGAGCAGCCTCACTGAGACGGGTATGTACGTCTGTTGGCGCAAGTCCCGAAGTCTCGAACGTGAGCAGCTGATGGCTGCATGCATTGCTCTATCACCGCAGGACAGCCACACCAAATCGCTCATTCTCCGGATGCTGATCCTGCTCGCCAGCATTTGTCCGCGCGGCTTCGCCGCGCGGTAGGCGA
The DNA here is from genome assembly GCF_014930365.1 of Streptomyces caniscabiei. Classification (GTDB taxonomy): domain Bacteria; phylum Actinomycetota; class Actinomycetes; order Streptomycetales; family Streptomycetaceae; genus Streptomyces; species Streptomyces caniscabiei. The sequence goes on from NZ_JABXWI010000017.1 coordinate 308, forward strand.
GAGGACGGAACGTCCGCTGCTTCTGCAGCGCTTACCCCGGAGACACGCGATGCGTAACCAGTCCAAGTCTGGCGTTGAGGCTGCGTTCCTGAATGTTCAGGACGCTGCGAAGTACATGGGCATCTCGGTGAACACCCTCTATGTCTGGCGGCACCGCCGGCAAGGGCCGCCCAGCTTCCGGATGGGGCCCGGCGGGAGGGTCATGTACCGCCGGGACCTCCTCGACGCGTGGCTCAGCGAGCAGCAGCAGGCGGACTCACGGTCGAATCCGGCTCTCAACCCGCTGAACAAAGCGCCGCAGCAGCGCGAACGACGTCCGGCTGATTGACCTGGGAGAACGGTTCCGAGGAGTTCAGTAGCACTCGGAATTTCATGCGCACGGAGATCGTCTGTGTGTCTGATCGCGACGCAAGTCGCGCCGAGGGAACCATGACCAGGCCGAGGAGAAGGCGCGAATGGCGGGTTACATCGAGGACCGGTGGCTCAAGAAGCGGCCGAACAAGGAAACGGGCAAGCGCGAGCGCACCACGCTGTGGGGCAAGTGCACGCGCTACCGCGTCAAGGGGATACCGGGGGTCCGTGACCGGTCCTTCGGTACGGTCGCGGATGCCAAGGCGTGGCTGGCCGAGACGCAGACCGACTCGCGTCGAGGGGACTTCGTCGACGCCCGCGATGGTGCGATCAGCCTTCGTGAGTACGTCGAGAAGCACTGGTGGCCATCCCAGGTGCATCCCGCCCAGACGCTGGAGAGCATGAGGCACCGGATCTGGGGGCAGGTGCTGCCGCAGCTCGGGGAGCTGGCGCTCAAGGACATCGGCGTCGCGGAGTTGCGCAAGTGGTCGGCCGATGTGCAGCGGGCGGTGGCTTCGAGCACTGCCTATGTCGCCTGGGTGTACCTCAAAGCGATCATGCAAGCCGCGGTCGAGGACAGGCGGCTGTACCGCAACCCGTGCAAGGGCAGCAGCTCGATCAAGCCGCCGAAGAAGCCGGAGCGCAAGGCTCGGGCCTGGCAACAGGATCGTGTGGACGCGGTACGGGAGGCGCTGGCCGACCGCTACCAGATCGCGCTCGACCTCGGGGTCGGGTGTGGACTCCGGCAGGGTGAGGTGTTCGGCTTCAGCCCCGGCGACATCCGCGGCGACTCCGTGCACGTAGAGCGGCAGATCCTCATGTACAAGTCGCAGCTGTACTTCGGCCCGCCCAAGGGTGGCAAGGAGCGCGACGCGCCCTTGCCGAAGGTGCTCGCGAAGCGGCTCCTCGCGCACCAGGAGCACTTCGAGCCGATCGACGTGACCCTGCCGTGGCTGGATCCCGAGGAGCCCGACCTCGCACGCGAGGACCGGCGTAAGGTGACCGTTCCGCTGCTGGTCTACACCGGGCGGCGCGGCGCGATCAACCGCACCACCTGGAACACCAAGGCGTGGAAGCCCGCGCTCGCGGGTGCGGGAGTCATCCCGCCGCTGCCCAAGCGGCAGCCGGGCGAGAAGCCGTCGCGCGTGTGGGAGCCGAGCCGCGAGCACGGCTTCCACGTCTTGCGCCATACGTACGCCTCGGTGATGCTCGAAGCCGGTGAGTCGATCGTCTCGCTCGCGAAGTGGATGGGGCACTCCGACCCAGCGTTCACGCTCCGGACGTACACGCACTTCATGCCGCAGGCCGGCGCCCGGGGACTGTCCGCCATCGAGGCGTGGTTTACGGACTCGGCCGAAAGTCCCTGAGAAGTCCCAGAGGGCTGGATCAGCCGCCGGATCCCCGCAAACATGCAGGTCAGAGCGTGATCGCTCCCTGAGTGGAACAGAACCCGGCGTACAGCCCGACTCGTCTGCCGCTCAATACGCCGCCCCGTGTGTACGTTGTCAACGTGCGCGGCTGCTTGATGGTGTGCTAGGGCCCGTGTACGGTGACCTGCATGGCAGACCACCCCGCCCCGTCAGCCGGCGGATCACTTGTCACCGGCTCCGAGATCGCCCGCCTCGCAGGCGTCACGCGGGCTGCCGTCTCCAACTGGAGGAGGCGGTACGAGGATTTCCCAGCCCCCGCGGGTGGCGGTACGAGCAGTCCCCTGTTCGACTTGACCGCAGTACAGGCATGGCTGGACAGGCAGCACAAGGGCCAAGACATCTCTGCCGAAGTGCAACTGTGGCAGGCCCTGCGAGCGGCCTACGGTGACGACATGATCGGTGGACTCACCGATGTCGCCCAACTGCTGGCCGACAGCGGAGGTCGGGCCCCCGATGCTCTGCCGACGGATGCCGTTCGGCTGGCGCTGCAGCTCAAAGACAGTGCCTCACCGGGTGACGTGGTGAGCGCGCTCACCGGACGCTTCACCGACTCCGTGCGCCGGGCCGGGTCTGACCAGGTCACGTCACCGCGCATCGTCCACGCGGTGCGGCATTTCGCCGGAGAGGTACCCGCTGCCGCGACCCTGTTCGACCCCGCGTGCGGTATCGGAACACTCCTGTTGACAGTGGGCCCGAAGAGCGGGGTGACTCGGCGCGGTCAGGAAGTCGATGCCCGCAGTGCTCGATTCACGCAGCTGAGAGCTGATCTCATGGGATTCCCAGGAGTCGACATCGGCTCCGGGGATTCTCTGCGCGACGATCACTGGCCGAACCTGAAAGCCGATCTCGTCGTCTGCGATCCCCCTGTCGGTTCCACCGACTGGGGGCGCGAGGAGCTGCTTCTCGACCCCCGGTGGGAGTTCGGCACGCCCTCGCGCGCCGAAGCAGAACTCGCCTGGCTGCAACACGCCTACGCGCACACCGCGCCAGGCGGCCGCGTCCTGATGGTCATGCCCGCCTCAGTCGCGTACCGCAAGGCCGGCCGTCGTATCCGGGCCGAGCTCGTGCGACGTGGCATCCTCACCCGCATCATCGCGCTCCCGGCCGGAAGCGCTGCCTCGCACGCGCTCCCCGTACACCTCTGGCACCTGCGTCGCCCTCGGTTCGGGGATGATGTCGGCGCCAAGGTGCGCATGGTCAACCTGACGGCGAACGATCCGGACAGCCCGCTGGAGCCGAGCCCCGATCAGATTGCGGATGTGCCTTTGGTCGACCTCCTGGACGACGCTGTGGATCTCACTCCCGGCCGTCATGTCCAGGAGTCTCGCCGCGACTACGCGACCGAGTACCGGGTCCTGCGGCAAGAACTGGCCGAGCAGTTGGAGCAGCTGGTTGCTCTTCTGCCGGCCCTGATGGCGAGCGCCGGTCCGAGTGCCTTGGACGGACCATCCGTCAGTGTCGCCGACCTCGCACGTGCCGGGCTCGTCGAATACGGCGATCCCGAGCCGATCTCGGTGAGCGATCAGCTCGACACCGACTACCTCCAGGGATTTCTGCGCAGCGCGGCGAACACCCGGCGGTCCACGAGTGCCAGCGGTACTTACCGGCTCGACGGCAAAGGTGCCCGCATCCCGCAGATGGACATCGCCGAGCAGCGCCGCTACGGGGCTGCGTTCCGTGCGCTACAGGAGTTCGAGGAACGGGTGCGACGGGTGGCTGAACTCAGTAGGGAAGCGACTGCACTTGCAAGGGACGGCCTCGGAAACGGGGCGCTCGCACCTGAAGGGTGACATCTGGGCAGCTTGCCGGACGGTGCGTCACTTCGTCTGAGGAACGAATGGACTGGCTACCCCGCTCCACGACACCGTCAACGCCTCTCGTGCCCGGGTGCAGGCCACGAACAGCAGACACCGCTCCCGGAGCAAGTCTGAGTCGTGCTGCAGTGCGTCCACCGATGCCGACGTCACTTCGCGGGCGAAGGGAAACGCGCTCGCGGATGCACCGAGCACCGCCACGCAGCGGAACTCCAGGCCTTTCATGGCGTGCATGGTGGCCAGTCGTACGCCGTCCGTGTCCGGCGCGGGATCGTCTCTGATCCGGGCTACCGGCACCCGGGCCGCGGCCAGCTTGTCGTATGCCTTGTCGAGGAGCACGTTGAAGCGAGCGCACACGCCGATCTCGGACGGTCGGATCCCTTGCGCGATCCACTCCTCGACGCGCTCGACAAGCGCCGCTGTCTCCGCCTGCTCCGAGGTGTATCCGTCCACGTGCGGTCTGCGGCCGTGCAGGAGGGATCGGTAACCGGCCAGGGTGTCGCTGCCCTCGCCGCCGAGGTCGTCGACCGACACCGGAGTGAGGATGCCGGTCGACCAGGCGAGGATCTCTTCCGTGCTGCGGTAGTTGATGCGCAGACGGTGCGTGCGCCCGACCACCGGGATGCCGAGTGAACCGAGTGAGACCTTGGTGTCGTAGATGCGCTGGTGCGGATCGCCGGTGATGAACAGGTCGTCGTTGCCGGCCGCCACCGCGCCGCGCAGGACGCGCCACTGCGCGGGGTGCAGATCCTGCGCCTCGTCGACGACGACGTGGTCGTGCGTGGGGGAGGAAGCGGCCAGCAGTTCTGCCGCTCGGGCGCACACCTTGAGGTGGGTGGTGGTCTTCTGCTCGCGCAGCATGGACTCGAACAACTCGACGGCCGGCCACAACTGCTCCCGCCTGGTGGGCGACAGTGCGCTGCCGCGACCGCGCCGTGAGGCCGCGCGGTAGTCGTTCAGGGTGCGCAGATTCTGGGCGAGGACGACATGGCGGTACTCCTGGGCCAGGAACTGCTCCGGCCACGGCAGGTCGAGCTTCTTGACGACCCGCTGCCACACCTGCCGCTCCTCCCGGTCGCTGATCGGGGAGGGCGCGCGGCCGTCGAGACGGGTCACAAGGCCGTGCGCGTAGGCGTTGACCGTCGTGACCTCGACACGGGTGAGCTGCGACTCGTCGTTCAGGAGAATGGAGAGGTTCTCCCGCAACGACGCGGCCAGGGCGTTGGTGAAGGTGGTGAGCAGGACGCGGGAGTCGGGGGAGCGCGTGAGCAGGTGCTTGACCCTGTGCAGCGCCGCGACCGTCTTGCCGGTCCCTGGGCCGCCGGTCACCTGAACCGGGCCGCCGTACGAAACCCGGTAGGCGGCTCGGCGTTGCGAGGGGTGCAGGAACACCCGCCAGGCCGCGAACGGCTTTTCCAGGATGTCGGCCAGTTCCTCAGGGCCTGTGACCAGAGTGATGCGGCTCGTGGTGTTGGCGATGACGACGGCCAGGCTCTCATCCGGGTCCGGCCCCGCGTCGACGGGCCGCCGGAGGGCGACGACGTCTCGGTACACCTCTTCGGGACTGAACCCCTCGGCCAGATACTGCAGTACCTCGCACTGGTCCTCCGGCAGCAGCGTCTCGAAGGCTCGCAGCTGCGCTTCGTCGACGATGGTCCGTACCGCCCGAAGTATCTGTTCATCGATGCCGAGTTCCCGCAGCACCGTGTCGGAGTACTTCACGAAGAGCAGCGAATCGGCGGCGGCCGCCGCCGATTCCAGTGCGGGAGTCAGTTGCTCGATCGCCGCGACGTTGCGGACCTCCAGCGCCCGCGTGGCCGAGTTCGTCGTGTACAGCCGCTTCGCGGCCCAGGTGTAGGCATCGTCGTGGGGGACGACGTTGACGAGCAGGAAGACATCACTGCCGTCATCCGGTGCGAGGACGACACCCCGCCAGAAGTCGTTGATGCGGATGGTCCGCATGCGTGGATCGCGGGCGTTCTCGACGGACTCCAGGTGCAGTCCCTTGTCCGCCTGCAGTTCGGGAACGGTGAGCTGCTGAAACTTCTGCATCGCCTTGCGTACGCCCGCTTTGACGGGCCTCTGAAGGACGTCGTAGCTCTCCCAGAAGCTGTTGGCGAACGCGAGCTGTGGCACGAGGCGCACTCCCCACCCTGAACGGACACTCCGCAGTCGATCATACGCGCGGAGTGTTCACCAGCAGTGCGGCCATCTTCTCCACGTCCGCGAGCAATCCGGAGGGTTGCTGATCGAGGTCGAGGGCGTGCTGGTGGATGACGATGCCCGCGTGCCGCACCGTGTGGGCGGCGTGTGGCGCGTTGCCCTTGGCGTACACGAGGTGGCCTTCGCGCAGGCCCAGGGCGGTGCAGTAGGCGAGCATCTGGTAGAGGTCGGCGTCCGGGAATCCGTCCCGCTTCTCGGCCTTGTACTTGGCGTCCACCACGGCACACGGGGCACCGCCGGGCTCGTACAGCACGAAATCGGGCTTCATGCGGATCGCGGCCGCCTCGTCGAGGTGATGCGGATCCTGCAGTCGCGCCGAGTGCCCGAGGGCACGGCAGGCCTCCCGAAGAGCCACCGTCACGAAGTCCTCGAACAGCTTGTTCATGTCGAACAGGAAACTGTCGACGTGCAGCCCGCCGGGCGCGTGTTCGACGGAGGCGTTCTCCAGCACCGTACGGGCGAGACGGAGGGCATGTTGGTAGCGCGAGTTGAGCCGGCTCGGCTGCCAGGCGGGCAACGGCCTGCCACGCACGATCACCGTGACATCGGCCAGGCGGGCACGCTGGTGGAGCAGCCCGCGACGCACATCGTGGGGGACGCCGGGCAGCCGCAGGAGGCGCTCGACGGCTGTACGCAGCAGGCGGTTCTCCGCGATGTCCGTGGTGAACTCGTCGTACTCCACCTCCACCGGCAGCGTCGCTCCGAACCGTCGCCGTATCTGCTCGGCCTCGCGGACGCGGCCCCGGACGACCAGGGACGTCTCCTCGGTCACCCGGTATCCCTGAAGGAGCCCCTGCCGCAGGGCCCGGTCGACCTGCCGTTCCACGGCGTGGGCGAGCGCGGGCAGCAGCTCACGGTGCCCGGTGACATCGACCTCGCCGTCCCGCCGTCCGCCCTTCGGGTCGAGGCTGTACCCGAGGAGGAAGAACAAACGGGCGATGGAAACCTTGGGAGTCACGCGTACCGTGATCGGCCCGCCGCCGTCCGGCACAGCGACCGCCACGGCACCGACCTTGCTGCCTGCTCGCAGAGACCAGTGCCCCGGTACGTACGGATCAGGAGCCGCCTCCACGATGTCCCCGGCCGCGAGTGCTCGTCCGACGGCGTCCGGCAGCGCGACACCGATAACCGATGTGTGCTCGCCGAGTTCGATGACCCGCGTCACCCCGACGACTCCCGAAGAGCCGCCAGACCGTACCGCTTCTCGATGTCCACGCCCTCCCCGTAGTGGTACTCCTCCAGCAGCGGAAGAATCTTGGTCCGCCACGTCCGTTCGAGACCGCCGTCCCGGTGGACACCCCGCTTCATCAGATACGAGGGTCCGACCCGGAAGTCGGCGTCGTCGATACGGGAGTTGAGCGCGTCGAGCAGGTCGGCCGGCTCGGTGTCGCGCCCCTCGCGCGTGAGCCAGCGGCGCAGGAGCCCGCTCGTCGGCTCGGTGCGCGGGGACAGCTCGACGAAGGCGAAGCGGCGGCGCATCGCCGCGTCGACGAGGGCGATCGACCGGTCGGCGGTGTTCATGGTGCCGATGACGAAGAGGTTGGGCGGCAGCGCGAAGTCGTCGCCGGAGTACGTCAGCCGGACGGACTTGTTGCGGTACTCCAGCAGGAAATACAGCTCTCCGAAGACCTTTGCCAGGTTCGCGCGGTTGATCTCGTCGATGATCAGGAAGTGCGGGATGTGCCGGTTGCCCTCGCGGGAGGCCAGATCGGCGAGTTCACGCAGGGGCCCCGCGGTGAGCCGGAAGGCGACCTCCCGGGTCTGCGGATCCTCCTGCGGCCGGAAACCCTCGAAGAAGTCCTCGTACGCGTACGAGGGATGGAACTGCACGAGCTTGACCTGCTCGGGCCCGCCGCCGAGAAACTCGGCGAGCTTGAGAGCGAGATAGGTCTTGCCGGTCCCGGGCGGCCCGTACAGCACCAACTGCCGTTCGTCCCAGAGCAGATCACGCACTTCGCGCAGCCAGTCGGTGTCGTGCACGAGCAGCTCGCCGGCCAACTCGTCCGTGGGCTCGGGCAGCTCCAGCTCCCGCCGTGCGGTGAGCGCGGGGATCTCCACGCTCGGGTCCCGATCGGCTGCCTCGGCCTCCTCGATCAGGTCCTCGTCGCTTATCCCCAGGCCCTCGATGAGATCCTTCACCGCGGTCAGGTCGACGACGTCATGTTGTGCGGAGAGCTTCTGCTGCAACGCCTCGGGCAGGTCCTCGTACGCGTGCCCGTCATCCGCCCAGTCCACCGGGCGGCGCAGATCCGACCTGCCGTCCTCGGAGGCGAGCTGCCCGGCATCTCCCGTGATCTTGCCGACGTACAGTCGACCGCCGGAGATGGTGCACATGGTGTCGCCTGGCCTCATCCGGGAGAGGAACATGTGCAGTTCCTCGACCAGCTGCACCTTCTGGTTGTACGTCGCGGTGGAGGCGTAGTCCTCCTCGACGGCGGTGCGCAACCGGTCCTTGCTGATGCCCTGCTCGACACCCTGGCGCAGGTGACGTGCGCGCAGGGTCACCAGCCGCTCAGGCAGCCACAGACGCGGAACGAGGTCGAGGCCGGAGACGTTGGAGCCACGCACCAGCCAGGCCCGGTTGGGCCCCCACCACACCTGGTCGAGGAAGTCGGAGAGCGGATGTCCGTCGGCGGTCTTCCATTCCAGCCATCCGTTGGCACTCCGCCCGACCAGGATCTCGGCTGCTGCCGACGGCGAATTGCACTCGACGTCCTCGACGAGCTCCATCCAGCCGGGCCATGTCTCCGACTCCACGAAGATGTCGTCCTCGATCAGCCGCTGCCTGAGCCGGTAGGACGATGGCATGCGGATGGGAAAGGACGGCACGACCTCCGGTCGTCCCGGCGACCCGGCCAGGACGACGAACTTCTGGCTGCCGTTCGTCCCCTTCTCGGTCAGCAGCCGGCCTCTCGCCTCGGGGCCGCCGCCCGGCAGCTTCAGCCGGAACTCCGGGTACGGAGTGCCGTCGTCGGTCATGGTCACCATGTCCCCCATTCCATGCACCGTGCGATTTCTCCAGAACGATAGGGGGCGCCGCTGACAACGGGCGCCCCGAGCGGGGCGTGCCGGGACGCAGTCCGTGTTATCCGGCGTCTTCCGCCGACGGGACAGAGGCCGGGTCCGGTCTGTCGCGCAGGGCGGCGAGCAGGGCGGTGACCTCCAGCAAGCGGGTGCGGATCTCCGCCGGGGCCGGGGGCAGCTCGTACGCGCGGTAGTGACATGCCGCGCTGAGCGCCGACCAAGTGGTGCGGCACCGGCGGGCGGTGTCGTGGCCCGCATACCACTCCAGGCACAGCATCCGGTGCCTGCCGATCCGTGTCATCGACGGAGTGATCCGCTGCCAGTAGGCGTCCAGAGCCTGGTCGAGCGCCATACGGAGCAGGACCGCGGCGGCACGGGCCCGCAGAGCGGGGCTCAGAGGAGTCGCAGCGCCGGGTGCGGGCAGCAGGAGGCGTCCGGCGGCGGTCACGAGGGTCTCGGGGGACACGTTCATCGGGCGCCCCCGGCGTTCTGCGCCCCGGTGCTGCTCCGGATCGCGGTCGCCAGCGCCTTGGTCCGGCGGACGAGATCCTTGCGGTCCTCGACGGTCGGCAGAGGGGTGTGGGCGCCCGAGTTGAAGACCTCGATCAGAGTCCAGCCCCCGGGACGGAGTCGCTCGACGGCCGCACGTGCGTGCTGCTGTTCGTCGCCGAGCAGCGCGAGGGACACGTACGACTTGGTGCGGTCAAGGGACTCCACACGCTTCTCGATCGCCCGCAGCCCGAGGCCCTGCTCGTCGCGGAGCCTGCGCCGCGCGGTCTCCAGACAGGCGGCTTCGACTGCCACCCTGCACATGGCGGGCAGCACGTGATCGGCCACGTCCTGCGGCAGATTGGGGTCCAGGGAGACGGCCCGCGCCTCCGCGAGAGCCTGTTCCACCGGGTCGGTGAGCGATTCCACGCCCACCACCGAGTCGGTCTGGCGGCTCACGCGAAGGACGGTCGCCTTGATGCCGAGGTGCGCGACGGCCTGCTGGAGCCGGGTGTCGTGGGTGAAGACGATCACCTGCCTGTCCCGGGCGCACGCGTCGAGGACCCGGGCCAGTCCCTCGACCTTCTCGGGATCCATGGACTGCACAGGGTCGTCGATGACGAGGAAGCCGAACGGGCTGTCGGCGTGCGTGGCGCGCGGCAGGAACAGGGAGAGCGCGAGGGAGTGCAGCTCGCCCTGGCTCATCACGCTGTAGGCGGGAGCGGACATGTCGTCCACGGAAACGTCGAGGACGACCCGGCCCCGGCCGGGTGTGCCGCCGAGGGTGACGGATCCGAGGGTGACGCTGCTGTGTTCGCACAGCCGCTGCCACACCTCCTGCGACCGCTGGGCGAAGGGCCGCAGCCGTTCGTCCCGCAGCTCGTCGATGATCGGCCGCAGCCAGGTCCGCGCCTTGCGGGCGTGCCTGCCCCGGTCGGCTGCGACCTCCTTCGCCTCCGCCGCGCCGAGCCACTCGGAGAGCCGTACGGCGAACGGCTGCCAGGCCCCGTCGTGCTCGGCGAGCTGCCGGGTGGCCTCCTCCCGCACCTGCCTGCACGCGTCGTCCAGTGCGGCAGCCGCACGCTCGACGCGGTCCGCCAGTTCCCTGGGATGGGTGATGTCCCGGCACAGGGCCCAGTCCTGCCACACGGTCGCGAGCGGGGAGGTTTCGCCCCGCAGCCACACCGGAACCGGCTGTACGAGGCCGTGTCCGGCCCTCACCGAGACCAGGACCTCCTGGCGGGCGGCCTCGGCCTCCGTGGCCGCCGCCTGGAGCTGCTCCACCTCCGCCCGCGCCTGCTCGGCCCATGTCCGGTCGAGCCGGTTCTCCGCTCCGCAGACCGGGCAGTCCGTGTTCCGGGAGCGCCGCTGGTGCTCGATCGCCGTCTCCAGCAGCCGGGCCATGCGGCGGGCCTCCTCGGCACCGCCGTGCCGGGCCTCCTCGGCACCCGCTGCGGCCTCCCGCAGCCGGGAGACAGCCCCGCCGACCTCTGCCAGATCCGGCCCGGCCAAAGTCGCGTGCCGCCGCAGTCGGGCCAGCTCGGCCTCGGCGGCCGGGGCACGGTTCGCCAGCAGGGCACGCACCCGGTCGAGGTCGGGCTTGGCCCCCGACAGCGCCTGCGTCGCCTCGCGGGCCCTGGGGTCGTCGAGCCCGCCCAGATCGTCGAGGAGCCGTGCGGTGAGCGCGTCCGCGTGATCGACCGTCTGCTTGCACGCACTGACGGCGTCCTTGACCCGGCCGTCGAGCTCTGCGAGCAGTTCGAGCCCGAGCAGCTTGAAGAAGGCGTCGTGCAGCCCGCCGAGCGTGCCGTTGATCATCGAACCGAGTTCGCTGTACGGCAGGAAGGGCCGGGCGAAGTCCAGCGCCTCGGCGTCGACGACCTCCTCCAGCTTCCGCTCCGCGCCGTCCGGTCCCTCGACCCTGGTGCGCGCGTCGTCGACCTTGAGCCCGTGCCAGGTCCGCCGCAAGGTGACGGCTTCTCCCTGCTCGCCGACGGACAGGACGACGGAGACCTCGGGGGTGACATCGGGACTGTGCAGGTTCCGCCAGCCCTTCTGCCAGTCGGTGGCCCGCTTCCCGTCCCACCGCGAGTTGCGTCCCGTCAGGGCGGTCTCGGCGGCTTCGGCGAAGCTCGACTTGCCGGAACCGTTGGGCCCCGCGACGACGACGAGGCCGGGCCCCGGCGGCAGTTCCAGGGTGGTCCGCAGCCCGATGCCGCGCCAGCCGGCCGCGGTGATGGACCGCAGCTGCACGGGTCCGGCCCGCCCTCCGCTGCTCCTGGACGACTCGTCGGGGACCAGCTCGCGCAGCAGGTCCTGTACCTGAGGTGCGAGGTCGGAGCGGTGGAGGCGGTCGAGGAGGAGGTCACGCAGGGGCGTGGCGGGCTGATCGCTCATGGTCGGATCCCGTTGTGCGGGCGCGGCGGATGGGGCCACGCGGGCTGCTGATGCACCTTGTTGGCACTATGAGCATGATGAGAGCACGTTAGCGATGTCAACAGACTTGCGGGATTTTGAGGATTCGAACATGTGTACACGAGGGGGAGGGGTAGTGCCGGGGAGCGGGACGCCAAGGTGACCGCATGCCACCCGCGCACCCGCTGATCATCGGAGACCGCGCCGCGCTGAGCTGGGTGATCACCGAGCAGCGGATGGCCTTCCCGGCGGGTCGGGCCAACGCGGCGCGCGTTGGGGGAGGGCGATGAGGTCCTCCTCTACACCACACGCGGTTGCTTCCGGAACCCGACTCGTGACTCGGGCGCGTCATCGGCCGGGCGACGATCGCCAGTGCCGTACGGGCTCTGGACGAGCCGGTCGTCTTCAACGAGCGCTCTGTCATGCGACGGGCGTCACTGACTCTGCCGTCGGCGGACGCCGAACTCGTGCGCAGGGAGTTGGACCCGCTGCTGCGTCCGTACGGCGAAACGCGCGAGGGGTACCGCTGGGAACCGGCGGCGGCCTGATCCGCAGCCCGGAGCACGGTCTTTCTCCGCGACGTGGCCCCCTCATCCGCTGGAGACCAGGCGTGTTCGGCCCATGTCCATGGGTTGATCCGGCCGTCGAGGTGGCGAGGTGCGAGGGCCTCCCAACGGCCCGGGTGCGAACACGGTGGTGCCCCCCCACCAGGAATCGAGGCAGGTGGGCTGCCTCAGTGACGCACGTGGCGGCGATGCCCAGGGCAGCGACCGCCGCGGACACACCGAAGACGATGTCCGGGCCCGGGCCCTTGCCGAAGAGGTTGATCAATGCCACCTCGGCGATGGCGACTTGGCCCAGCGCGGCGGCTCCCAGCCATCCCGCGCACGGCCCGCGGGGTATCGCGCGGAGCTCACCCAGTCCGAGGAGCGTGGCTGAGCCCACCAAGCGACCACAGAAGGATGGGCGCCACGCGCCGAGGGAGTCAGCAAGGGCCTTGTCGTCGGGTCTGCGGCCGATCTACTGCCTCGGTGCCCGCAGGTTGATCGGCGTCCGGTCGCGCAACCCGTCGAGGACCGTGTGGTCGATGGCGGGCCTGGCCCTGGGCGATGCCGCGGTGAGGGTGATCGTGCCCCGGTCGCTCAGCGCCGTCTGCCACTCACTGGGACGAGGCCGGGTTCCGCGCTCGCCCGCGGCCTGGGCGAAGAGCTTTCCCGCCGCGGCGAGCTGACGCTCGTTGAGGCAGCCGGCGACGGGCCGCAGCTGCTGGTCCGGTCTGGCGTACGGATCCTGCGCGAGGATGCGCCCCGCGGTGAGGGCGGTCTTGTAGGCGTCCGTGTCGACGCTCGCCTCGGTGGACGGGGCGAGCGGATCGTTCCAGTCGGGAGTGGCGGCCTGGGCCTGAACAGCGTCTCGCCCCACCCGGCGGAAGCCGTCACAGTCCAGGAAGTGGACGGCGGGTTCGGGTTTGAGGCACCACAGGACATTGGCCTGCGAGATGTCACCGATCACCAGACTGGCGTCGTGGAACCAGCCGATGGCCTCGACGCAGGCCAGGGCGAGAGTCCTGCGCTGGTCGGGCGTCGGCTGCGACACCTCCTGCCAGGCCACTTTCGGAGGCCTGATCAGGTACTGCAACTCCAGGAGTTTCGTCGTCCCGGTCGCGGTGCGCCACGTCATGGAGGACGGGGCCCGCCGCATGAGGAAACCGAGCGTCCGGCCCCCGTCGACCACCCGGCACAGCGGCCAAGCGGCCAGCGCGTCGAAGCGGCCCTGATCGGCCTGGCCGAGCCCCTGCCGGAACGAGACCAGGTCCGCGAGAGCATGGCCGTTGACCTTGGACGGGTCCTTGTACTCCTTGTAGAGCAGTGATCCATCACCGATGGCGTGCACCTCGCCCTGGCCACCGCTGCCGACCCGGTTCCCCAGCGTGAGCGACGAGCGGGCGACGTCGGCACCGTCCTGCGCGCTCATCCCTGCTCCTCCCACACGCAGATGACGGTCCGGTCGTCGTCGTAGGACTTGGCCCGGGTCTGCGCCTGCCACAGGAAGTCGGACATGGAGGGGACCTCGGGCCCTCCCCAGGCATCGGCGAGGCGCCGCGCGAACTCCGGGTCCTTCTGGGTGAGGGGGTTGGTGATGCCGTCGGTGCCCAGCAGAAGAACCTCGCCGGGCGCGGTACGCAGGACCGTGACCTTGACACTGCGATAGGCGTGCGGGAGAGCCTCGGTGCGGGTGTCGAGGAGATCCTCGCCTCCCTCCGGATCCCCCTGCTCCCAGCGGCCCTCACGCAGGACGAACAGGCCGCCGTCGCCCACGCTGAACAGCACACGGTCACGGATGCGCGCGTCGGTGGGGATCAGGAGGACGTGCAGCGTGGTGGCGTAGTCCTGGTCGGCATAGGGCCGGGGCTGGTGCTGGGCGGCTCGTGCCCACCCGGAGCGCAGTTCGGCGGCCGCGCCGGCGACGGCCTTGGTCGCCAGGACGCGCAGCTCTTCCCCATCGCCGGCGCACAGGGCCGCGTGGATGTTCTCGGCCTCCCGGTCCAGGTAGACGGCGGTGAGGCGCGAGAACTGGTAGGAGCCCACATGTGAGTACAGGGCGGAGCCCACCCCGTCGGCGACGGCCAGCAGGAGCAGCTCCGCCTCCGGTGGGCCGATCCGCGTCACCGCCATGGCGTCCTGGCGGCAACTGCCCTCCCAGTTGTGGGAGTCGCCCCGCACGGAGGCGGCACGCACGGTCAGCCTCCCGATCTGGGCCCCGTCCAGCAGGACTACGGGGGAGAAGGGTGCGAAAAGGTCCGAGTCCCGCACGGAGGGGCGTCCCAGTGGATGAGGCGGATAGCTGGGCGGGCGATTGCCGACGTGCGCCGGCACTCCTCGCAGGGGTTCCGTCTCGGTTTCCGTCTCCGTCTCCGTGAACGGCACGGCAACCTCATGTGCCTGGAGGGCCGTCGGTGCCGTTGGCACTGCGGCCTCGGGCACCCGGGGAAGGATCTCGGGTGCCATGACGCCGTACGGCAAGCCCGCGATGTGCGCGTCGAGGCCGTCGGAATCAGCGGTTCCGCCCGTGCGGCGGGGGTCATGACCCGGATCGCCGTACACGCCGTGGGATGCGTCGTGGTTCACCGCGCCGCTCACAGCTTGTCGAGGGAGAGGCTGGTGAAACCGGGCACCTGCTCGTCGACCTGCAGCTGGAACCCGTCCCCACCCTGTGCGGACATACTGGTCGCCGAACTCACGATGGACCGGGTGAGACTGGAGGCGAACTCCCGGAGCGCAACGGCCGGGGTGATGGACGCGTCCTGCTGGATGAACGCCTTGAAGTTGGCCACCTCCGTGATGATGGCGGCGTCGGCGGCGCTGATCCCGAAGGCAATGATCTTCGGGGCGTAGCGGAACGCCTCCAGCTCCTTGAGCGCCGTACGCCAGCCGTTGTCCGTCGGGTTGCCGTCGGACAGGAAGAAGACCACGGGCCGGTAGACGTCGTGGCCGTCCGCCTTCAGTGCCGCGACATCCTTCTCGATGGTGTCCTTGAGCAGCGTGAAGGCGGCTCCGAAGGAGGTCACGCCGCCAGCCGAGAGAGAAGGCAGCTGCGTCAGCTCGCTCAGGTCCGCGAGCGGCTGCAGCACGGAGGCCTGGGTGGAGAACCCGATCAGCGCGAAGCGGGTCTTGTCCGCGACGCTCGGATTGGTGCTGATCTCGTGGTGCAGGTCGGGAAGGGCCGAGTTGATGGCGTCGACCCCGGTTCCCGCCATGGAACCGGACTCGTCGCACACCATGTAGAAGGGCAGGATCTGCATGGACTCTCCTGAGCGTAGGCGTGGGTGACGGCGCAGCCGTCAACGGGTGGGGAACGTCAACGGGTGTAGAAGTAGATCTCCAGGTCGGCCGCGCCCGCGGTACCGCCGTTCCAGAAGTCCCGCGTCGTCGCGTCGGTGAACATGTCCGGTCGCGCCTTGCGCAGAGCCTTGTTGATCTCGCGCGCGTACGCCTGACCGTCACTGGGCTCGACGGCGTGGCCGAAGGTCATCACGAAGGCGGCGGCCCGCCCCTCGTAGCGGGCGGTGGCCGACCGGAGTTGCTTCACCATCCGTGTCCTGTCCCCGACCGCAGCCGTCACGTGGACTTTCACCGGCTTGCGCTCCACCGACCGGGGGCCCTGCGGAGTCGGACTCGGTGTGGGCGACGACTCGGCGTCGCCCGACGAGGCGGACGGAGAAGGACGGGTGGCGGCCTGTGCGGCCAGCGGATCGCCCCGGTCGCCCATGGACACGAGGGCGAGCACGAGCAGCATGTCGGCGAAGAGCCATCCGGCGAGATGCAGCGGGGTGAAGCGGAACCCTCTTCTCACCGGGCTCACCGTGCGGATCCGATTCCGGCCCGCAGCTCCCTCGCCTGCCGCAGCTCGTCCTCGGCCCGCTTCTGGGCGGCCTCGGCCCCGGCCCGCGCCGCCTCTGCCTCGCTCCGCGCCGCCTCGGTTTCGGCGCGGGCCGTCTCGGTCTCGCGCAGCGCCCGTACCAGGGCGTCGGTGACGCCGGTGAAGCGGTCAGCTGCTTCGTGAAGGGCCTGGCTGCGGGCCTCGATGCCGAGCAGGGCCTCGCGGGAGACCTCCGCGGCCTCACCGGTGCGCTCGGCCACCGCGCCGAGGTCGTTGAGCAGTCGGCCGTTGACATCCGCGACCACCTCGACGCCGGTGGTGAACCCGCGCTGCGACGCCGCCAGTACGGTCAGGGAGTCCTCGACCTGCTGCGCCGCGTCCGACAATGCCTGGTGGACGCTGCTGCCGTTGGCGCCGACCGCCGCCTCCAGCCGATCCGCGGTCCGGGCGAGGAGATCGCGCATACCGTCCCCGGCCACCCGCACTTCCTCCAGCGCCTTGTCGAGCACGCCGGTCTGTCCGCTGACGGCGTCGGCCAGTCGCCGGCCGGCCTGCGTCACCGGGTCGTCCAGGCCCTGTACGGCGGTCTGGATGGCCGTGCCGCTGTCCCGCACGGTCTCCTCCATGCGCAGCACGACCTGCTCGATCGGCCGCACATAGGACTCCGCCTGGGCGAGGCGCTGCTCCGCCTTGTCCATGGCCTCGCCCACCACCTGGGCGGCCCGGGTGAGTTCTTCCTGTGTGGCGATGGCCTTGGTCTGCATGCGCTGAAGTCGGCCCGCCGCCGAATTGAGCTCCGCGGCGAAGCGTTGCGGGGATGCGAATCGATGGGCGTTCAGTGCGAGTTGGGCCCGGGTGAGGACCGGCGCCAGGCGGGCGAGGGTCGCTCGGGTGCGTACGCGCGCTTGCTCCTCGTCGCGTTCGGCAGCGGTGCGCCGGTAGCCGTGGACGGCGGTGAGGACGAAGAGCATCGCGAGGCTCAGGCAACCGAAGACAGCGACGTGCCCGAACCGGAAGGCCTCACCCAGGTGCCCGTCGAACCCGGACTGCCACAGCTGGAGGAAGGGCCGACCGGCGGCCTTGGGATCGTCTCCCGTGAGCGCCCCGTACGCGCTGGACGCCTGCCACAGGCCGAACCAGGTGAAGAGCAGGGGCAGGAAGACCAAGGCTCCCAGGATCCAGTCCAGTGCCGAGTTGAACCGTGCGCCTCGGCTGTCGACCACCGGCTCGGCGATGCTCTCGGGCCGGGCGAAGTGTGTCATCAGGTCCAGGTCGGCCCATGCGTCGAGGGCCTGCGTGTCGGTTGAGCCGAGCGCCTGTGCCAGTGCGCGCAGTTCCTCGGCGCGCGGTGCGAGCGCAGGGTCCTGCGCCATGTCTTCGAGGTGACGTGCCGTCACCCCTTGATCCAGTTGTGTCCCCGCGAACATTCCCACCCCTGCCCGGTGCACGCCGGGACGTACTCGCCGATCAAGCGCGGCACGGTCGGGCTCGGCCCAGTGGCGCTTGCCCCCCGCAGCGCAGAACGAACTGGTGGAGACTTTTACATCTTCTTCACCAGGCGCGCCATACTAGACGACGATCGCATCAGCGGATGGGTTGTCACGAAGCGGTATCAAGCGATGTGCTGAACCTGGGGGCTTCCTTGAGTGGTGACGGTAGACGACGCGGTGTCATCCACCTGGGCGGTGGCGCGCCTCCCGCCGAGACCGAGAGGCACACACCCCGAGAGACGGCGAGGTCGCCGCGTCCGGTTGCGATGGAACTCACGCGCCGGACGCCACGTGCCGAGATCGCTGGCCGGGGAGTCCTCCAGGTGAACCTCAACTGGTCGGTCACCTCCGAGGCCGACCTCGATCTGGGCTGCCTGGTTCTCACCCGCGACGGCATCGGAGCCGCCGTGCAGCCCCTCGGGGAGACGTTCGGCGATCTGGACGCCTGGCCCTACGTCAGCATCGACCAGGACGACCGGACCGGCGAGACCTCGGACGGGGAGACGCTGCGGATCAGCCTGGAGCATCGGCGCCAGTTCACCAAGCTCCTCGTCTATGTGTACATCTACGAGGGAGCAGTCGACTTCCGGACACTGGGCGGCGTCGTCACCATCAGCGCGCCGAGCGGCACTTGGCGGATCCACCTCGACGACTCCCCGGCCGGGGCCACGTCGTGCGCCATCGCGCTGCTGACCCCAGGACGTGACACCCTCGACCTGCGGCGCGAGGTGCGCTGGTTCACGGCCGATGCCTGGTCGTCGAACCAGGAACTCATCGACCGTGCCTACGGATTCGGCTTCGAGTGGGTGCCCGGGTCCAAGCCTTCTCTGTAGCGGGCCGCCCCGGAAGGCAGTCTCTTCGGCTTCCGCTTTGCGCTGGTCCGGCTGGCGGGCAGGGGCCGTGCCGCCGTGTGCCATGCTGGGCGGTTTCCGGAAGGGGAGGGTGAGATGACCGAGAAGGCGCTGACGCACAAGCAGTCGCTCGCCGCGGTGATCCAGGCGTTGGCCGGCACCTGGGACACCGAACGCGCTGTCCTGGCCTTGCGCGTCGCCGGGTACGAACCGCCGAGCAGCGAAGCAGCTGGCAAGGAGGCCCGCCGCATCCTGCGGGAACTGGCCGATGAGGGCCTCATCGTGAGGCCGGACCCCGGCCAGGCGGTGTATCGGCCGGCGTAGTCCTCTCCGGGGTTTCGGTGTTGCCCAGTCACGGGATGACGGGCTCCTGGAAGCCGTTCGCGGTGATGTGGGCGATGGCTGACGGATGACTGGTCAGCCACTCGCCGCACACCCGCCAGCGAGGGGAGGTGCCGTCTCTGAACTCGGGGCGTACCTCCGCGACGAGCTTGTGCTGGCACTCGTCCCGCGACGCCATCGAGCAGATCACATCGCCCTGTTGCTCAACCGCGGGTACGTACGGGTGGATCGACCGGATCGGAGAGCGCATCTCCCGCGCTGCTGCATGCGACATGGCGCGGAGAGTAACAACGTGGCTGCGCCTGGGTGAACAGGCCCGTGAGCGCCCGGGGCGGCCGACGGCTGGGAAGACACGAAGACGCCACCTGGGGCGAGATGTTCGCCACGCAGGTGACCGTCATGGCGCCGAGCGAACTCGACATGTACTTACGGGCGTTCGCCTGGCTCGCAGAACTGGCCGTGTACGGGGCCGATGCGCAGGCTCTGGTCGTGAAGGCCATCGACGCCCTCAGCTGACCCCGGGCAGCACGCGGCCCGCATAGTCACGCTCTGGGTCCGCAGCGCGTGTGTAGCGGCATGGGGCCATCCGGCGACAGCCAAGAGCCCACGCTCCGCATTCCCGGTCACGCCGTGGTGAGTACATGTCTCAAATTGCCTTGATTGGCACGCGTGTTCGATGGGAGTGTGGAGTTCCCAGGGCGGCCTGAGCCCCTTGGGGCTGTCGTCATCCTTTGCTGCGCGCCAGATGAGCCTCCGTGCCGACTGTTCTGCGGGGCGTGGTGGTGTGCAGCCTCATCAGGCAAACGGGGACTATGAAGTGACGTTTCGTCGAACCTTTTCCATCACTGCGGCGACCGGTGTCCTGGTAGCTGCTTCTGCTCTGCCGGTGGCGTCACCGGCCGCGGCCACACCGCCAAGCGGAGAAATGCACACCAGTGTCCTGCCGGTAGGGACGCGACTTCCCTCGCTGTCCGATCTTCAGCGGGCGGGAGGTAAAGACCTGCTCGTCAAGGAGCGTGAAGCGTTCACCGGTTCCGTGCATGCTCCCGAGGTCGTCGGTCCGGCGTCCACATACGGGCGCGTCAGCAGCCAGCGCTCCGCGGTGGCGGACCCGCCGGTGACCTATCCCGAGCCCGCCCGCACGATGACGCCCCAGGAGTGCATCAAGGGCTTGGGCACGGACAAGAAGTTCTTCTTCAAGTCGCGCTTCGCTTCCTGCTCCGGTGCGGTGTTCTTCACCGTGTGGTCGCAGAACGGCCGGCCCGTAGGCGAGACTCAGTTCGTCTATCTATCGGTCGGCACGATAGCGAAGGACAGCCGCGACGTACGTGTGACTCAGTACTTCACCAAGATGCAGAAGACTGGTGTGTTGCCCACATCGGCCATGATGATCAAGCCGTCGGTGAAAATACCCAAGGTGTGGCCGAGCACCGCGAAGGTCACCCAGACCGGCGCGGTGCCTGGGGCGCGGAGCTTCGATGTCATCGCCGCTCAGCAGCCCGCGGGATTCACTCGTGTCCTGAAGGCCGCCGCAGGACAGGGATCCAAGCCTGCTGACGCTGTCGCCTCCGTCTTCGAAGCGTCTGCTGTGATCACTCCGCCTCCCGGCTACACGGCAAGAGGGGAGCTGAGCGGGACGCTGTTCTTCCTACCGCCGCGGTGGGACAAGGCTTCGTATCTCCCCAAGAAAGCCCAGGGCGGAGCAGTTTTCACCTATCTCGTCCCGCTGGTCTACAGCACCAAGGCAGGCTCTCCGGAGAAGGCAGTCGCCAACCACATCAAGACCGCGTTCACCAAGCCGGGCAGCACCAAGCCGGCCAACGCCGGCAAGAAGGTCCCAGGGGCGAGCCCGCAGTCGCCGCTGCGTCGGCTCTACCACGACAACGCACGCCGCAAGAAGAATCGATCCACCGCGGTGAGCGCGTGCAAGAAGGCGTTCGGCAACGACTACGCCAAGGGCGGGAAGGAGTGCGACGAGTACCCCTTCGCGACCACCTACGAGGGCTGCGCTCAGAAGACGTACGAGCCCTCCGCCCCGAAGAACAACTTCTCCGTCCTGCCGCTGGCGAAGAAGGACAACGGCAACGCCGGCAATCTTCTCGGACAGTTCATGACCCTCAATCGCATTCTCGACGGCGACGACGACGGCTTCTACGTCACCATCAAATAGCGGAGTGAATGGCAGGTAGCCCTGGGGGGCGCACGCCCCCAGGGCCCGACTCTCATGCCCGCTGGGGCCAAAACTGCACGAGGTAGCGCTCGACGCCCTCGGCGATCCCTTCCTCCTCGATGACGCGAGCCACCTCATCTCGGCCGGAGCAGTAGACCCGCACGTGCCAGTCCCGGTCGGAAGCCCCCAGTTCGATCACATCCTCGATCGGGCCGTACGCCACCGCCCACACCTCCATGGTGCCCGTCGCGGACCGCACGGTGGTGTCAGCTCTCAGGTCCCACACGCGACTGCTGTCCAAGGGCGGTTCACCGTCCCACACCTGAGCGGTCATCGTCGCCGTGTGAGTATGACCAGCACTCTCGATATCGACCCGCCCAGGGTGGGCAGTTACGAACACGCCCTCGTCCATGACGCGGCCACCTGGATACGCGACCTGAGCGGACTCCGCATCCTGTAGGCACATCCCGTAGAAATCCACCTCGGGTTCGAGTTCCTGCTCCCGTACCATCCGGGGCTCAGACATGGCACTCCTACTCCTCGATCGCCGCCTCCACGCTAACCCGGGTAAGAGCGGGCCTCGAACGGGCGTCCGTTGCGGTGCGTCGGCTTTGCCCTGCGGGCTGCTGGACCCGGGG
This sequence comes from Streptomyces caniscabiei, assembly GCF_014930365.1. GTDB lineage: Bacteria > Actinomycetota > Actinomycetes > Streptomycetales > Streptomycetaceae > Streptomyces > Streptomyces caniscabiei. Next base: position 21,925 of record NZ_JABXWI010000017.1, read on the forward strand.
TCGCACTCGCGGAAGGAGCCGATTGGTGGACCATCGCGTTGCCCCGGTTGGCCATGGAGTATGTCGACCGCGACCGTGACGCGCTATCAGGTGCGGGCCTGGACGATGAGCGTGCCGATGTGTCCGGCTTCCGGGGCCTCCACCACCGTCGCCTCGGCGGACGTGAAACCGGCCCGGAGCAGGTGCCGCTCCCACACCCCGGGCCGGTAGCTGTACCGGTACGTGAACATGGCCTTCCCCGCGAACCCGCCCTTGTACATGCCCTGCGGCCCGTAGGCGCCCGGGATGGCCGGCGGCTGGGAGAACACGAAGACGCCACCCGGTACGAGGTGCTCGCGGACGAGGGGGAAGAGGCGGGACGGGTCGGTGAACCACGCCGCGCCGAAGACGGAGTACACGGCGTCGTAACGGCTCTCGTCGGCGGCGAGCCAGTCGAGGATCTCCCCCCGCTCGATCCGCACTCCGAGTGGCGCCCACTTCTCGCCCGCGAGCGCCACCATGCGCGGCGACAGGTCCACCCCGGTGGCCTTGACGCCTTGTCCCGCGAGGTGGGCGAGGGCGCGGCCGGTGCCGCATCCGATCTCCAACACGGTCTGCGGGCTGCCGAGGAGTTCGGGACCCGGGCCGTGGCCGGCGTACTGGGTCCAGCAGAACGACGGTTCGGCGTCGTCCTTGAACGCGGACTCCGCGTAGGCGTCCCACAGTTCGGTCTCGGCGACGATGTCGTGCGGTACGGGCACAGCTGTTCCTCCGGTCGTCGGGATGCGGGAGCCCCCGCCCTCGGGGAGCCGTGAGGGCGGGGGCGACTGTAGCCGGGTCAGTGGCTGTCGGGGACCTTGTCGTCGCACGGTGAGCAGTCCGTGCCGTCCATGGCCCACAGCTCCTCGTCGATGGCCCAGCCCTGGGAGCGCAGGAAGTCGCCGGTACGCAGGCACAGGCCGTCGCGGCGGCGTTCGATGAACGGGGCGTGATGCTTGAACCGGCCACCGTTGTAGAGGCGGCAGATGCCCCACCAGACGGGTGTGTCGAGGATGAGCTGGTGGACGCCGATGTCGACGAGCTTGCCCACGCCCATGTGGACGCCGGGGTTCTCGATGGAGCCCATGACGTACATGACGGCGTTGCCGAGGATCCGTTCGGCCATGTCGCGGACCATGGTGTGGTCGCGCAGGAGCAGGGAGACCTCGCGGTCCCACAGGCTCATTCCGGAGTCGAACACATTGACGGTCAGCTCGGTGATGTGCGGAGCGACCGCGTTCAGGAGATCCTTCGGGTCCCGCGTGAGCGTCCTGGCGGGCGATTCGAGTGTGACGGTCATTGACCTGCCCTTCTGGGGTGTCGTCGCCGTGCTGTGTGGTGCAACCCGCCTCGGCTGCCGGACCTGTCCAGGGTTGGGGGCCGGGGCGGGAGTTCAGGCGTGTCACGAAGCTGGGAAGATCACCGGCCACCGAGGTTCTCGTAGTGGTCGCACAGGGCGACCACGGAGCGGGCCACCTTCATCGATACGGACATGCGCGCGGGGCTGCCGCCGTCGGCACCCAGCCGGAGCCGCATGCTTGCTTCACGCGCACCGGCCAGAGCGCACTCACGCGGGATGTCCCCTTTCGGGAACCCGGCGGCCAAGCCTTGGACTACGGGGACGAGTAGTTCGATCTGGCCGCGCATGGCGATCACCAGCGTCTCCAGGTCCTTGGGGCTGACGGGCTTCGCGTCGGAGGCGAGGATCCGGTCGGCGGTGGAGCGCATCGTCGCGAGGTCCGGCGGGTCGTCGCGGTCTGCCGCGGCGGGTTGGTGGGCGATGTGCTTCGGCACGTCGACTCCTTCACAGTCGGCCATGCCCGGGGGCCGTCACCAGGCCGCCGGATTCCGTCGTCTGCCTCGACCGTAGGAGTTCCTCCACGGACCAGGCCACGAAGTTGCACCGAATTACATGACAGTTCGAAGGTGCTGTTCACAAGCGACACGTGCTCTTGACCCTGCTCCACACGCGCACGATGGTGGTGTAAATCGCTGCAACCGACCAGTGCGGGAGACCAGCACCATGAACATCAGGTTCGTCGGGATCGACCCCGAGACAGACGAGGACGGATGCCCCACAGTCTGGGTGGACACCGGCACGGACGATCTGCTGATCCAGAGCTACCAGGCCGACGACGAGACGACCGCGACCTGCGACGCGTTGTCCCCGGCGAGGGCACCGATCCCGTCCGGCGAGACCGTCATCAGGATCCCGGCCCGTATGATCCCGATCATCAGGAAGGCGTGCGATGAGCTCGATCCCGGAGTTCGCTGAACTCCTCGCCGACACCATGCAGTCGGCCGCCCATCTGGAGATGAGGGACGCCTACTTCACCAATCCCCGCTTCGAAGCCTGGCAGGACGGCCGGCGGGTGGACTGGGACGACCGCGATTCCTGGTGGCGCCCCTACCACCAGAACATCGCGGACGCTGTCGCCCGCGGCGTGCGTGTACGGCGCGTCAGGATCGTGTCCGAGCCGGTCACCGACTACATCGCCTGGGAGCACTACCAGACCCGCGCCAACGTGGAAGCCGGCGAGGAGGTGCGCTGGCTCCCCCGGCACCGCGCGTGGGATCTGCTCGTCCCGGGCGCGGACCTGTGGATCTTCGACGGGCGGCTGATGCGCGTCCACCATTTCTCCGGCGACGGCGAATGGGTCGGCAAGGAACTCTGCGACGAGCACGGCACGGTCTCCCGACACGCGACCGCATACGAACGGATCTGGGAACGGGCCACCCCCCACGACCAGTACGAGGTCAAGGTCAAGTAACCGTCCATGTCCACGTTCCCCACGCCCAGCGTGCAGGAAGCACGCGCGGCTCTCGCGGCCCGGCTGCGGGAGCTGCGCCTGGACGCGGGCATCACCGGCAAGGAACTCGCCCGTCTCGCGGGCTGGTCCGTCGCCAAGTCGTCGAGGATCGAGAACGCTGTCACCGCGCCGGCCGACGCCGACATCCGCGTCTGGTGTGCGGCCTGCGGCGCGCACGACCAGGCGGACGACCTCATCGCGGCCAACCGGCAAGCCGACTCCATGTACGTGCAGTGGAAACGGCTCCAGCGGACCGGCATGAAGCAGTTGGCGGAGACCTCGGCCAAGCTGTACGAGCGCACCCGCCAGGTCCGCGTGTACGCCTCCCACGTCGTGCCCGGCTACCTGCAGACACCCGGTTACGCAACGGCGCTGATGCGCACGATCGCGGACTTCCGCGGCACCCCGGACGACGTGGCCGCCGCGGTCGAGGTCCGCATGCGCCGCGCACGCGTCATCCACGAGGGAGACCACCGCTTCGCGACGCTGGTCGAGGAGAACGTCCTCCATCACCGGATCGGCGATCAGGACGTGATGGCCGGCCAGCTCGGCAACCTGCTGGCCGCGATGTCCCTGCCGTCCATGTCCCTCGGCATCATCCCGGCCACAGCCGCGCGGGAGACGGTCATGTGGCCGCTGGAGCAGTTCACGGTGTTCGACGACTCGCGGATCCATGTGGAGTTGCTCGCCGCGAAGGTGACCGTGACGGCGCCGAGTGAACTCGACATGTACTTGCGGGCGTTCGCCCGGCTTACGGAACTGGCCGTGTACGGGGCTGATGCGCGGGCCCTGATCGTGAAGGCCATCGACGCCCTGAGCTGACCCCGGGCAGCACGCGGCCCCCAGAACCATGCTCTGGGGGCCGCGGCCGTACCGGGCGCGATCGCGCGGCGTGCCTCGCGGGTAGGCGCCGTTCACGAGTCGTCTACGGGCCGTCTCGGGTGCCGCTACCGCCCGCGTGGACCGTGGCCGGTCCGGCAGCGCGGGCAGCGGCACGGGGGCCATCCGAGGGACACCGGCGGCGGCGTGGCCGCACCGGGGGCGTACGCGGTCGGCTGCGCCATGCCGACCTGGTGCCCGTCTCCGTCGAGGCGGTAGACGCTCAGGGTCAGGCGCGAAGCGCCCGGCTCGGGGGGCGTTCCGGCGTTCACCGCTCATCCCTCGGCGTGCATGTGGGGGAGGGGCACGGGCAGCGCCGCACTTGCAGGAACCCGACCGTCCCCGGCAGGGGCGCGTCGTGGGGCCGACGGCACGCCTCGCGGACCGGTTCGTACCTCGGGGCGAGGTCGAGGGGCGGCACCCCGACCGTGTACCCGCCGCTCATCTCTCGCCCTCCCCCTCGCCACGGCCGGCCTCCGGGGCCAGCGACAGCACATCCGGCACGCGCGGGAAGCGTGAAGCGCAGTCCCGGCACGCGTACACCGTGAAACCGGGACCGGAACCCTGGTGCACCACCGATACGACGACCGGCGTATCGGTGATCGCACAGCAGCGGACACACATGCGCACCGGCACACGTGCCCCACCCGCCATGGCCCCGGGGCACTCGCCCCGTTCACCCTGCCCAGTCATCCGGCCACCGCCTCGGCGCCCACCACGTGCAGGTCGAGGTCGACACCGAAGTCCGCCGCGAGAACCATCGCGACCCGGCGCCGCCGCTGCCGCGCCCGCTCACACTCCAGCGCCCGCTCCCGCTCGGCGAGGACCACATACGGCCGGACCACCGCCGTCGCCTCACCGGGCAACGGCTCCTCCAGCCCGTACGGCGACCGCCGCAACGGAGGCCAGGGCGCAGCCGCGCCGGGCGCCTCCGAGGTACGGGGGAGGGTCTGCATGGCGGGGCGCGTGCCCGCCCTGCGCCTACCGGTACCGGGGGCGAGCACGCCCAGGGCCCAGCGCACAAGCGCGTGGATAATGCTCACTGTCATCAGCTCCAGAGGCTGGTGGCCATGCCCCCGGACGTTCGCCGCGTCGCGGGGGTGCTTACGTCATGAGGACGGTACTCGCATCTTGTATACCTCGTCTAGGACGTCTGTAACGTTGCCAATATGCGCAGCGTATGGAACATATCTAACGTCCTGGTCATGGAAATTGATCGCTTCGATCCGACGCCCATCTACAAACAGGTGGCACGAGTGATCCGCACCAAGATCGAGTCCGGCGAACTCCAACCAAGGGACCCGATCCCGTCCGAGTCCAAGATGGTCTCTGACTACGGTGTTGCCAGAGACACCGCGCGCCAGGCCGTTGCGCTACTGCGCTCCGAAGGCTGGGTGATCACCCTTCCCCAGCGAGGCACATTCGTTGCCGAGCAGCCGCCTGCCAGCACGCCTGAGAGTGGCGAATCCGCCGACTGACTTACGGTGCCCGGCCCGATGTGCCATGGCGCTCGGCACTCGCTATATGACGAACACCGCGAGGTCGGGGCACGGGAAGAATTGAGGAGGGGCACAGGCATGGCACGTGAGGGACGGCATGCACCATCAGCGACGCCGGAACTCGCCTGGTTCAAGGCCAGCTGCAGCGGCAGCCAGGATGACAGTTGCGTCGAGGTCGCCCTCGCCGAACAGGCCCTCTGCGTGAGGGATTCCAAGGACGTGACGCGTCCGCACTTCACGGTCGGGCGTGCGGAGTGGTCGCGGTTCGTGGGGTTCGTGGCGGAGGTCTGAGGGGAGCCGCGTGCGCGATGGCGCTCAGAAGATCTTGCAGAGCGTCATCGCGCGCATATCGACGTCGCCCGGTGACCCGAGGACGGAGTTGCGGCCCACGTAGATGGTGTCCCACCGCGAGGTTCCCACCGGGCACGCGCCGGAGCTGATGAGCAGGCCGCCGGAGAGATCGGGGCCCGTTGTACCGGTGTCAGGTATGCCAAGGGCGGCTGGTTCAGCGGACGCGCCGGGCTCTCCCTCGTCTCCCTTGGCCCCGCGTTCACCTTGTAGCCCCTGCACGCCCTTAGGTCCCTGCGGTCCGCGTGCTCCTTCAGGTCCCGCCGGGCCCCGGGCGCCGGTCGGGCCGGTCGCGACGAAATAGGCGCCAACTGCTGCTCCCGCCGCGCCGGACAGGGCGATGACGGCTGAGGTGGCGGCTATGCCGATCGCGACGCGACGACGGTTCGTTCTCATGTTCTTTCCTTCGGGCCATTGGAGGTGTCGGCGGCAGCACTGTATGCCGCGAACGCTCGGGCCTGTTCCGTCTTGCGGAGCTGGCCCAGTTCGATGGGGCGCAGGCCGTGGGGTCGTCCAAGGCGCTTGAGGATGGCGTCGAAATACGGGACAGGCGTGTGCTCGGAGGCGACCACGAGGGAGGAGAGCAACACCCCGTAGGTGGGTGGACTGTCGACCGATACGAGGATCGCTTCCCGCGCCCGGTCGGTAAGGTCCGTCGGCTTGAGCCCGGCAGCAGCGGCGAGCGTGTGCCAGCCCACGCAGACCTGACGCCGGGCGGCGTCGATCAGTGCTCGCCGAACGGCTACGACCACGGCTCCCTTGGTGGTCCCGAGCTTGGACCAGCGCACGCGGTCCTCCTCAGCGGGAGCAGTTCGGGCCACGGGTACAGCTTGTGTACCCCTCGCGTAGGCATGGTCCACGGCGGTCCGCCATGCCGCCTCTACGGTTGGGGTGGCGGCGTTGGGCTGCCACCCCAACGCCGCCAGCAGGTCGCCGAAGAACGGGGCCGGGCCTGGGGTCTGTCCGTCTGCCTTCACCAAAGCGGACAACATCCGACGCCCGGGAACGTAGGACCTGTCGACTGCGGCCAACAGCCGAATGCGGTCCTCATCGGACAACGTGGAAGGTGAGATGTGCTGCTTCTTGAGCAGGGTCGACCACTTGATGATGCCGCGGCCTTTGGCGACGACTTCCAGATGCTCTCGGAGCCGGGCCACGAGCCGCGCCTCGGTCAGCACGTGGTCGGTCCCGGCCTTCGCTTCTGACCGTCCAGCCGAGGGCTGCTGCTGTGCGGGGGACGATTCGGCGAGAGCGTAGGCGGTTCTTCGCTCGCGCTCCCAGATTTCCCGCACCTTCGCCTCGCTCAGGTCGGCTCTCCAGCCGAGGCCGGCGAGGACCTCAGCGAGGTACGGGGCGGGCGCGGCCGGGACGAGGGCGGGGTTGACGAGCGCCGAGAGGACGGGCTTGCCGTCGGCTCGCGGGTGGTCCACGGCGACGAGGAGGCGCACGCGTTCCTCCGGGGTGATGTCGCCGGGTGCCGCTCCCGCGTGACTGATGAGCGTCTCCCAGTTGATGAGGCCCCGGGTGCGGGCGACGTCGCCGAGCCTTGAGCGGAAGACGCGGATCGTCTCGGCTTCGCCCAGGGGGAGCGGGTGGGGTGCTGGGACGGCTGGTTCGGTCGTCGTGGGCGCTGGCGGGGGCGGCTCGTACGGCGGAGACGCGGGGCGCAGGTCCGGCCAGCGGGAGTCGGTCTGCTGGGGTAGGGGCGAGGCTCCGTCTGCGTGTATGAGCCAGGCGGTATCGGAGGGGGCCGCTTCGGTGAGCGGAAGCAGGCGGGCTGACGAGTAGATGACGTGCAGTTGGTGAGGAGGAGGGGCGGGGTGGTCGTCCGGCAGGGCGATCCTGGCCCGGACGACGGCCGAGCCGAGCGGTTGGAGGTCGGCTTCGTAGAGGCGTACGGCGGGACCGTCCAGCTCGGTTTGCGACGCAGGGAGTTCGATGGCTGCGGTGAAGGCGATGGTGCCTGGAGCCAGTGGGAAAGCGACGGGCATCGGGGTGGGATCGGGCGTGCTGCTCGCGGGCGCTTCGGCGTCGAGGCGGGGCGTGATGATCCCCGCGTCCGATAGGCGACACTCGGTGAGGGTGGACCACGCGAGGCTGTTGTCCGGGTACTGCGTGCCGACGTACACCTCGCGGGTCTCGCCCTCGGTACGGCAGGAGATACGGATGGCATGCCCGGCGGCGTCCACCTCGTTGTGCGAGAGTCCGCAGTAGGGCCCGTACGCCCAGTGAACGTGAGTGTGTCGGCCGGAGAGGCGTTCGCGGGTCTCCTGCCACTCTCGGAGGGAGAGGCGGGCCATCTGGACCCGGATGACTCTGGACCTGCCCTGACCGAACTGGACCTCCACGGCTCCACCATGGACCGCCCCAGGGTCCAGGTACGTCACCTCGGCGTCCTGGTATCCATGGCGTACTAGCCAGCGCCGTAGTGCCTGCCCGATGTACAAGTGGTCGGCACTGGCCTCACCCGTCTCCGTGCGGCGGCAGTGTACGGGCGGGCGGTGCGCGAAATGGCACTTCTTCTCCGTGTACCGCTTCGGAGTCAGCTTCTTGCCGCAGCCGCCGAGTAGGACGCCGCAGTAGAAGTCGTCGCGGGTCCGCCCGCGCATGAACCGGTCGAAGTCGTCGTGGTCATACGGCAGGAACACCGGCCAGTCCGACTCGGCCTGACCGATGACTGCCGTCTGAACCTTGCGGGTGTCTTCTTCGGATGTGGGCGAGACCATCCTGGCTCCTGGCTCGGGCAGCGGGGCGGTGGGGTCAGGCGGCGTGGCGGGGGCTGTGGCCTTGGGGGCCGGGTGAGGGCGAGGGTCAAGCCTCCAGGCCGTCTTCAGGACTGTCTTTGCTCTCCGCCATTACCCTGCCGCCGACAAAGGCCACGCCCAAGGCGAGTGCGGCGCCACCGAGCACCGCAACTTTCTTGAGCGCCCCATCCAAGAAGCGTTTGTTCTCGCTGTCCTTCAGGGACTGCTCCCTTACCGCTTCCTGCATTTTCTCGATGAGTCGTATCCTTTGTTCCCCTGTCAAATCACCCTTGTCGAGTTCATTCTTGATGGTATCTCTGAGATCCTGGAAGGCTCGATGTACGTATTCTTGGCTCTGCTGATTAGCCGAGAGCGTGGACTCATGCGAGCTCTTTATTGCATCTATAACCTTCGAGGCGAAATCCTTGAACGTAGGAAACTGCTCAACGATTTTCAGGGCCACCTCGGTGCTCATGTCGGGCATCATGGCCACGAACCTGATCATCTTGTCCTTGGAGAGGTGTCTCCAGGAGTCGATTCCAAGTGCCTGCTTGATCGAGTCTTCGTCTTTGTATTTCATGCGGTGCGTCCGTCCGGAGTTTTTGCCGGGTGGCGGGGGCCGTGGCCCGGGGGCGGGGTGAGGGTGGAGGTGTAGTTCCCGCCTTCGACGAGTGGGTTCTCCAGGGTGAGGCCGGCAGCGGCCATGCGGTCGTACTCGGCGAGGATCAGTTCCTTGGTGCGGTACGTGCCGTACTTGGCCTCGTCCTTGCGGCGGACGATTGGGAAGGTGTCGAGGATGTAGTCGACGTCTTCACGGGACACTCCGTAGAGATGAAAGAAAAGGGCGTCGAGCTCAATTCGGATGACCTCACGGCGCGCTTCGTCCCACAGGAAGGGCGTGCTTGAGTCCCCCAATTCATGAGCAAGCGACGCCATGTCGTCAGCCGTGTAGCAAAGCTCCAGGAATCGCTGCTTAATGAAGGAGCCATGGCACGCTAGCGACTGAGGTGGAAGCACCGGGAGTTGATTGCAAATAAAGAAATTTAGATGCAGCCCGCCCACCTTCAATCGCGCCGCGAAATCTAGAACGAAGGAGCTCAGGCAGGAAATGAAGGAACCTGCCTGACGGGCGTGCTCCTCTGACAATAGAGATACGGGTAGGCTATTTGCCGCCGCAGCCATTGGGATCGCACTGACAATTACTGTCCTCTCATTGGTTGGGCTGGTCACATCTCTCCAGCCGATAAACCAGTCCTTTTTCCAGGATCGAGATTCGACCTTCCGTGCGACGTCACGGCTGGATACCCAATTGCTGGGCATGACTACGCGCGACCTTACCTGCAGGTCCTCTGAGGTCAGGTAGCGCGGTTGATTCTGCCGCTGCTTGGCTGTGCCACTTTGCACTACATCTGCAGCTCGATGGTTGAAGAAATCGACCATCTTAGCCTCATACAGAGGAAGCATGATCGACGATTCCTGTGTAAACGCGTTACCGCGGCCAGTCCATCCGTCGCTCTCAAGTTCTGTTCGACTACGAAAGAGCGCGGATTCGTGCGACATGTCAAACATGCGCAAGAATGACAGGCCCCACGGGTTTCCCTTCGGTGCGCCCTCCTTGATGAGAACTGGGACGCGGCGATAAATCCGGATCGCAATATTGGCATCGCGACGAGACCTGAACACTGGAAGTGTCCCGGTGTTAGGGTTTAGAAGTTCGATCTCTTCCGGCGTCAGCGGGAATACCTTATCCGTGTCGTCCAGTTCGGCAGGGTCCTGCAAGAAGAACGCAAATCGAGCCGCCGGTACGTGAAGGGAACGGCCGACCAGCGACAGGATGCTGAACTTGAACGAACGGTGCACGCCGGGGAAGAGGGGCAATGCGTTCTCGAAGTCGTACAGCGCCGCAATCGCCCCACGCCGCACCAGATCCCCGGAGAAATGCTGCGTCCGCGCGTCCGTGGCGATACCAGTCGGGACGATCACCCCGGCCCGCCCCTTCGGTCCGAGCAGTATCCGGTCCGTCTCCGTGAAAACGGCATACGTGTTGAGGTTCCCCTGCCCCGTGAGCGGCACTCGGCCCGACCGCCGCAGGAAGTGACTCTCGGCGTAAACCTTCCGCTTACCTGCCTCGAACTCCTCGTACAGCGACTCTGTATCCGGTGAGTCCTTGAGTGCCTCGATCATCTTCTTGCGTACAGCCGTACGGGATGCTTCCGCGATCTCTGGTACACGCTGCGCAAAGAACTCCTGCTCCTTGAACTCCACGCTGTCCCACGGCGGATTGCCCACGACACAGTCGAAGCCCCCCGCCCAACCGGTGTCCGGCGATACACCCCGCCCGTCCTCCGGCACGGAGAACACCTCAGGGAACTCCAAGTGCCAGTGGAAGAAGGAGAACTGCTTACGCAGCCGAATGATCTCGGTCTTGGTCTCCTCAGCCACCCCCTGGCCACTCGGATCCTCCAGCGCCTTGAACACCGCGTACGTCACCGGCCGTGGCGCCTCCGGCGTCTTGAGCCACACGAACGCCGCGCACCAGGCGTCAGCCACGCGCAGCGCACGCTGGTAGTCCGACGAGCCCGTCCACTTCTCGTACGCGTCCTCCTGCCGGCGTACGTCGGTCAGTTCTTCCGCCTGGGTCAGCGTGATGGAGCGCAACCCGCTGGCGAACGCGGTGTTGGCGACGTTCACCGCCTCCCCGCCCAGGTCGAACAGGCTTCCCTGGCCCACCCGCTCCTGCTGGTTGATCTTCTCCAGGGCCTTCGCGTGCTTCTTGTCGTCGCCCTCGGTCGCGATGAACGCCTCGTCGGGGATGCCGTCGCGGAGCAGTTTGGGCGTGGCGCCGATCAGGCCGTTGCCGTGCTTGACGTGCGCGTCGAGGAAGCTCAGCGGCTTGCCCGGCTCAAGGGCCTCCAGCCACAGGGACACCTTGGCCAGGTCCACCGCCATGGGGTTGAGGTCGACGCCGTAGATGCAGCGGGCGACGACCTCGTGCAGGGCGTGGCGTACCGCGTCCAGTGTGGGCTCCGGGTTGCGTTCCCGGACAGCCGCGACCTGCTTGGCGATGCGGCGGGCCGCCGCGACCAGGAAGTGTCCGGAGCCGCAGGCCGGGTCGCAGACCGTCAAGGAGAGCAGCTCATTGACGATCGCATCCGCCGGATCGGCCGCGCCCGTTCGCGCCGCCTCCTCCTCACCACGTTGGACGGCATCCTTTATCACCGGGTCCAGCGTGGAGTTCAGCAGGCATTCGATCAGCGACGACGGCGTGTAGTAACTACCCGTCGTCTTACGGGTGTTGCCCGCCACCTCGACAAGCGCGAACGTGCGGTCGGCCGCGCTGTACTTCGGCTCCAGCTCCAGCAGGGACTCGTAGACCGAGCCCAGTTCCTCCGCGTCCAGATGCCGGTAGTCCACCGCCCGCCAGCGGCCCGAGCTGCCGTCCCGGACTTGCGACAGATGCCGTACGGCCGTCAGCAGAGCCTCGTTCGAGAGCTTCAGGTCGCGCAGCGGGGCGTCCGCCTCCGTGTCGTTGAACAGGCCACCGAGGCCGGGCAGGCCCAGTTCGGGGCGGCCCTTCTCGTCGCCGAGTGCCGTCAGGACGATGCGCAGCGCCTCGTACAGGTCGCTGTGGGCCGTGCCCCGGCGCTTCCTCGCATGCGCCCGCAGCCTCGCCGACGAGAAGTACGTCTCGTAGCGCTCGCGCGCGATGCCGTCCGCGCCCGGCGACAGCAGTGCGTCGCGGTCCTCGGCGACGAAGACGAAGAGCAGGCGGTACACCATGCGCAGCAGCGCGGCCTGGAGGGCCTTCGGGCGGACGTCCTCCCGCAGTGCCCCGTTCTCCGGGTGCCGCAGGAAGCCCGTGCCCAGCGCGGTGATCGCCGCCTGCACGCCCTTGCGGAGCTGGTCCAGGGCGCGCGTGCCCGACGCGATGGCCTCGGTGCGCCACTTCTCCAGCCAGCAGCCCGAGGGCGCCCCGCCCTCCGCCACCTCGAAGCGCGACGCGTGCAGCAGCCGGTACAGCAGCACGAACTCGCTGAACAGTTCGCCGTCGAAGATCGCTTCGAGGTCGAACTCCACGTACGACGCTGTGGCGAGAGCGCTGGAGTCGCGGAGGAGGCGGACCTGACGGCCGTTGGTCAGGACGCCCCACAGGTGGGACTCCGTGCGGTTCAGGCACTCCTGGAGCATCGACTGCGGCGGGACCGTGCCTGCCCCGCCGGGGCGGCGGTCCAGCTCGGCGTTCCATGCCGTCTGGTGGATGAGGGCGTGGTGCCAGCGGTGGGAGACGGGGAACTTCTTCTCCGCGTCGGAGTCGGCGGTGATGCCCGCCGCGCCGATGTGCGTCAGGCGGCCGAAGCCCAGTTCCCGCCAGAGGGGGGTCAGCCAGTCGTTCTCCGCGAGCCCGGTGGGGTCGCTCGCCGGTACACCCGTGTCCCGGTCTTCCGGCAGGCGCTTGCGCAGCTCACGCCACAGCGGCTTGAGGTACTCCCAACTTCGCTCGGCCTCGTCGCGCACCGAACGGGACGACGGCAGGCCGTAGTCGGCGGGCTTGGAACCGGGGACGTCCTTGCCCTCGGAGATCCGTACCAGCATGTCGGCCGGCAGCAGCCCTCCGACCGTGTGGACGGCGGTGAACACCTGGTTGCGGGTGGTGGCGGACATCAGGCGGACACTCCAACCGAGACAGAGGCGGCAGTCGTAGCGGCAGTAGCTGCGGTGGTTGCGGGCAGGTAGACGTACGCGCCGAGGATGTCCGCCGGCTTCTGGGCCGTGACCGACAGGCCTCGGACGATCTCGCCCGAAGCGGCCCGCACGCGGCGGTGGGCCGCGTCCAGTTCGGCAGCCAGCTCGTCGCCGTACGACTCCAAGTACCCGTTCACGTCGGACAGTTGGCCGAGGATGCGGGTCATCGTGCGCTCGCCGAAGTGTGGGTCGGTGTTCTCCGACGCCGTCGCGTCCAGGAGGGCCGTCGCCTGGTCCGGTGTCAGCCACGCACCGTTCTTCGGGGCGCCCTCGAAGGCCAGCAGTCGCGCGTCCTCTGCCACCAGTTGGCGTTCGCCACTGCGCGACGGCAGCGTCAGGTGGAAGCGGTAGCGGACCAGCAGCAGTGTCGTCCTCGTGCTGACCGCGTCCGTGGTGATCACCCCACAGCGGCGGGCCGGGCGGGCGCCCTCCGCCTGGGTGTCCAAGGCGGCGTTGAGGACGTGGGACGCGAGGGCGCCGACCACCGGGTCCGTGCGGACCAAGGCCGCCTCGCCGCGTGCCACCGCCGGGTCGCCGCGGAAGGGGATCTCGCGGTCCTTCTCCACGACCTCCGCGCCCACCACCGGCGCGAGCGCGTCCCGCAGGCCCGCCGGGGTACCGCCTACCTGGGCGGTGAAGTCCCCGGACCCGGACCCGGACTCGCGGCCACCGCCGTCGGCGCCCCGCAGCACCGCACCCAGCGCGCCCAACGCCTCCCGTGCGAACGTACGGATCTCGCCCGCCCCGCCCAGCGCCTCCCGGATCGAGGCGACCTCGCGGGCCACCTCCTCCGGGTGGATGGACCGCTGGGCGAACCGGGAGCGGGACTGCCGTTCGCGTTCCGCCGCCGAGTTCCAGTCGCTGTCGAGCTTCGCCGTGCTCACCTTGAACGCGTCCGCGCTGAACAAGGCGTCCTCGTTCTCCCGGCCGCGCATCAGCAGCCACTCCACGATCGCGTCCGTCACGCCCGTCGACAGCTCGTCGGGGACGGAGACCGAGATGCCGAGGTCCTTCTTGATCTGGCGGTGCTTCTTGATGAGCACCTCCAGGACCTTGCCGTCGATGCCGTTGTCGTCGCCGTAGAGAGTGATGACGCGGACCTCGTCGCGGCGCTGGCCGTAGCGGTCGACGCGGCCCTCACGCTGGTCGTGGCGGGTGGGGTTCCAGGCCAGGTCGTAGTGGACGACGGCGTCGAAGTAGTGCTGGAGGTTCACGCCCTCCGACAAACAGTCCGTCGCGATCAGCACCCTGCGGGCTGCCGCGTCCTCGCCGGCCTCCGCCGCCAGCGCCTCGATCCGCTCGATGCGCTGTTGTGGCGACAGCTCGCCGGTGACCGCCTTGACGACCGTCTTCGCACCCAGCGGGCCGCGCTTCTTGGTCTCCGGGTCGTTCGCGAGCTGCTCCGCCAGGTATTTGGCCGTCGGGATGTAGCGGCAGAAGACGATCGGGTTGTAGCCGTCGGCCAGCAACGCCTTGAGGTGCTTGATGAGCGCCTTCAGCTTGAGGTCCTTCTCCGGGCCCTTCAACTGCGCTGCCAGCTCGGCCAGTTCAGCCAGCTGCGACTTCACGGGGCCCCCGGCCGTCCCCGAGCCCGGCCCCTCGTCCGTCTCCGCGCCGGGCGCCACGTCCATGCCCTCCAGCGCGTCGCTGTCCGCCGCGTCGCTGTTCAGCGGGGCGCCCAGCTTGTCGGCCTCCTCCGCCGACGCCGCGATCGCCGCCGCCGAACGGGTCGTGAGGGTCTGCGCGGCGGCCGCCGGGGAGGACACCAGCGAGCGCAGCAGCGCGATCGCGGACCACCAGGCGATACGGGCCTCGCGCTTGCCCTGCCCGCCGGCCGCTTCGACCCGCTCGCTCGCGTAGTCGATCGCGTCGTCCAGCAGGGCCCGGTACTCGGGGGACAGCTTGTACGTCTCGTCCTTGAAGTAGCGGTCCGAGGGGAAGGCGGTGCGTTCGGCGAGGGAGTCGTCCGCGAGGCCGTCCTCCTTGGTGAGGTACTGGCGTACGTCCGCGCGCTTGCGGGCCACGAAATGCTGGGCGAGCAGCTTCCGGCCCGCCTCCGACTCCAGGTTCACGTGCGCCAGCTCCGGCTTGACCAGGCCGAGCAGGTTCCGGAACGCCGACTCCTTGCCGCTGTGCGGGGTCGCCGTCACGAGCAGCAGATGCCGCTCGGCGTCCTCCGCCACCCGGCGCAGCAGCTCGTAGCGGAGCTGGCTCTGGGCGCTCGCGGAAGTGTCGTCGGCCGCCACGCACGTGTGTGCCTCGTCGACGATCACCAGGTCGGGGCAGTGGCGTACGAAGTCGTCGCGGTGGCGGGTGGACTTGATGAAGTCCGTCGACACGATCACGTTCGGGTAGCGGTCGAAGAGGGACTGGCCCAGGTCCAGGCCCCGCTCCAGGCGCGACACCGTCGAGGACAGGACCAGCTCCGCGTCGATGCCGAACTTGCTCCGCAGCTCCTGCTGCCACTGCTCGGCCAGAGCGGGGGAGCAGAGCACCGCCAGGCCGCTCGCCTCGCCCTGCGCCAGCATCTCGCTCGCGATCAGGCCCGCCTCGATCGTCTTGCCGATACCGACGTCGTCGGAGATCAGCATGCGGACCGTCTTCTGGCGCAGCGCCATCAGCAGCGGCACCAACTGGTACGCGCGCGGCTCCACCGCGATGCCCGCCAGCGAGCGGAACGGGCCCGCGCCCGAGCGGAAGCCCACCCGCAGGGCCGTACGCAGCAGTCCCGCCGCCCGCTGGTCGCCGAGGTCGGACGGCTCCGGCGGGGCGAAGCGGGCCTCCTCGACGGGCTCGAAGGGGAACACCGCCGCGATGTCATCGTCCGAACCGCCGAGCGGGCGCAGGACGAGAAGGTCGGGCTCGCTCTCGGGGAGTACCACCCACTCGCGGCCACGGGCCTTCACCAGAGATCCGGCTGAGAACGTGAATGCCATAACGATCGTCAAGTCCTTCTTGCCAGAGGCTAGTTGGCGGCCGGTGAGCCGAAGTAGCGGGGGTGGGCGGCGGCGATGACGTCCCAGTCACCGCCGTGCGGAAAGCGGACCACGTCCCAGGTGGCGTCGAACAGCCGCTCCTCGGCGTCGGCGTCGCGCAGCGCGGTCGTCTCGGTGTCGGGGCCGTCCACGAACACCGCGACGCTGGCGCCCGGCAGCCGGTACACGAAGTCCGGTGCCGCGTTCGCCTCCGTCAGGAACACGTCCTTCTCGTCCGGCAGGCGCAGACCGCGCGCCTTGGCCCAGCCCAGGAAGTCGCCCTGTGCCGCCAGTTCGGCGGCCGCCGCCTCGACGGCCGTGGGAGCGGCCGGGGACCGGTCGGGGGATGGGGCCGGGGATTCGGCCAGCAGCCGCCGGTACTGCTCCGACCGGGACTCGCCGCGCGACTCCCGCCGCGCCGTCGCCGAAGCGAACCGCACCAGCAGCGCGGCCACGGTGTGCCGGTTGATCTGGGCGTGGTCGAGCTGGTTGCCGTAGGTGAGGAGGCACTCGTAGCAGCCGAGCGCGCAGGCCCGTCCCGGGCGGTGCTCCTCGTCGCCCTCGTCCTTGCCGTCCGCCGAGAAGTGGCAGATCTCCAGGGCGCGGCGGGCCGCCTTGGCGAGGGCGTCGTCCTCGGCCTGGAGGCGGCGCAGTACGCCGGCGCCGCCCTCCGCCGCCTCCATGAAGAGAATGCGGCGCCTCGGGCCGTCGTCCGGCGGCAGCAGCTCGCTGGACAGCTCGGCGTCCTCCAGTTCGAACGCGGCCTCGATGCCCCGCTCCAGGGCGTACATCAGGGTGAGCGCGATCGGTTCGGGCAGCGCCTCGTCGAGGGTGACGACGACAATGTTGCGGCGGTCCTCGACGAACGGGATGACCCGCTTCTTGCGGCGCCGCTCGTTGCCGTCGGCGTCCACCAGCGGCAGCTCGCTGGAGTCGCCGGACGCCTCGGAGGCGTCCTTGTCGTTCATCCAGCGGCCGTCGGCCAGGTCCAGCCAGTAGCCCGGCGGCTCGTCCGTGCGGGCGCGTACCCGGCCGGTGTTGGTGATGCGGACCGTCGCGGAGTCGCCGTAGGTGATCCGCGCCAGCTGCCCGTCCGGGTCGGCGATCGTCGCGTTGAGGCGGCCCTTGCGGATGCCGTGGTCGTGGAAGCGGTACGAGGTCTCCAGCCGGAAGCCGGCCCGGCGCCGCTCCTCCTCGTCCGAGGAGATCCGCTCGCGGCGGGTGGTGTACACGGTGTGCAGGTGCAGCAGGCCGTACGTCGCCGCGCCCAGTGTCTCGTCACAGAAGCCGCAGCGGTCCTCGCGTTCCTTGGGCTCGTGGTGATAGCCGCAGTGCGCGCAGCGGCGGGCCTCGCCCGTGGTCAGCTCGCCGGAGGAGTCCGGGGGCAGCTGGATGCGGGTGACCTGGTAGCGGGCGCCCTCGTGGTAGATGAGCGCGCCGGGCCCGAACTCGCGGATGGCGAGGAAGCGGGGGCGCTGGAGGTAGTCGCCGTCGCCGCGGCGGCGGCCGATCGTCGGGATGTACGCGGCGAGCGGCAGGCGCGGGAAGCTGTAGCCGGGCAGGAAGCCCTCGGAGGCCAGGTAGCGGTAGGGGTTGAAGTCGGAGAGGACCGACTTGCTGTCGACGCTCTCGTTCATCAGCAGGTTCAGCTGGGTCTCGGCCTCGCGGCGGCGGGCGTTGGCGCGGTTGCGGTCGCCCTCGGTGAGGCTGTAGTCGAGGCGGCGCCGGTTCTGGACGTACTGGTCGTCCAGGGCGGCCCGGAACAGGCTGCGCCAGCGGTCGAAGGCCCGGTCGAAGCGCTCGGCGACCGTCCGCACCTTGTCGTCGATCCAGTCGTCGTGCCACCACGTGGTGTCCGCGAAGTCC
The DNA here is from genome assembly GCF_014930365.1 of Streptomyces caniscabiei. Taxonomy (GTDB): domain Bacteria; phylum Actinomycetota; class Actinomycetes; order Streptomycetales; family Streptomycetaceae; genus Streptomyces; species Streptomyces caniscabiei. The sequence continues at coordinate 39,807 of NZ_JABXWI010000017.1, forward strand.
CTGAACAGGGGGCCGAGGACGCGCAGCGCCGCGTTCACCGTGCGTCGTTGTGCGCCGTCGTCGAGCGCCGCGTCGCGGATGTCCGGCAGGAGGTGGAGGGCCGGGTCCGGGCGGTCGCCGGAGTCCGGGTACGACACGTCGAGCACCTCGGGGATGGAGCGGCCGAGGCGCAGGCCGGCCTCGGCGATCCAGATGCCCTGGAGGTGGGAGAGGACCAGGTCCTCGTTGGCGAGGTCCAGGCGGGGCGGGGCCACCGCGCCCGCCACCATGCGCCAGGGCTGGCGGAAGTAGTACTGGTCGTGGCTGTTGCCCGTCGCGCAGTACGTCGTGACCAGCGCGGGCTGGCCGCTGCGGCCCGCGCGGCCGGAACGCTGGGCGTAGTTGGCCGGGGTGGGCGGCACGTTGCGCATCATCACCGCGTTGAGCTCGGAGATGTCGACGCCCAGCTCCATCGTCGGGGAGCAGTACAGGAGCTTCAACTCCGCCTTGCGGAAGGCCTCTTCGCGTGCCTCACGGTCCTCCGGCGACACCTGGGCGGTGTGCTCGCGGGCGTACAGGCCGGACAGGGCGTCGGCGGTCTCCCGGTACAGCTTGAGGAAGAAGGTGTTGATGCGCGGGCCGTCACCGCTCTGGTAGGTGCGGGTCAGCGGGTCGTGCGCGCCCGACTCGCCCTTGCCGGCGTGCCACACCAGCGACTGGGCGGCCACGCGGTAGCCGGTCGTGGTCGTCGACGACGCCCTGCGGAAGCGGCCGACGCGCTGCGGGGCGGCCTCCACCTCCTTCACCAGGCCCGCCTTGGTGAGGACCTTCAACAGATCAGTGATGATCAGCTGCAGGTCGTCCTGGTCCAGATCGCGGAAGGTACGGTCCGTGCGCCGCAGGTACTTGCCGAACTTGCCGCGTGCCGACAGGAAGAGGCTCGAACGGTCCGTGCCGGGCCGGGACGGGTGCGGGAAGGCGGTGCCGACCCGCGGCTTGTCGGCGGCGGACAGCACCCACGGGTCGACCAGCCGCTCCTCGCTCGCGCGCTGGAGGGAGTCGAAGGCGTCGTCACGGAAGTACGACACGTCGATGGCGAGGGAGCGGCGCATCTCGTCCAGGAGCGCCTTCATGATCTCGGCACGCAGCGCCGGGTCGGCGTCCCGCAGCGCCTGGTGCGTGCCCTCCCAGCGGTCCTGCCTGGCGGCGACCCAGTCCCTGTCCTCGTAGTCGATCTCCAGCAGGCCCGTCTGCTCCAGGTTGGGCATGGTGATGCGCCAGCCACGCTCCAGGTCGAGATAGAGCCGGAAGGCGACCACGTCCCGCAGCGTGCGGGCCGCGTTGCGGGCCAGCGACGGCGGCAGGTCGCTCTCGCCGGTGTAGTCGGCGGGGGAGATGGCCAGAGCGTTGGTCACCGCCGAGGCCAGCTCCTCGTGGTGGAGGCCGTCGTCTCCGGCGTCCAGGGCCGCCCGGTACAGCGCCCCGCGCAGCTGGGTGATCTGCACGAAGTCGTTGAAGTGGCCGGCCTGGAGGGAGGCGTCCTGCCTGTTGTCGACGAACGTGAGGAGTTTGCGAGCCTTCTTGTCGAGGGCCTCCGCGGGCACCGACTTCAGCGAGCGGACGATCGACGCCGAGACCAGCGAGGTCGCGGAGGAGCGCCCCTCCTGGTCCAGCGTCGCCAGCTTGGCGAAGTCCCGGCCGCGCGTCTGCTCGTACGCCACACCGCAGTGCAGGCAGAACAGGAAGGGCGAGGGGATGAACGCGGCCTTCAGCTCGCCCCGGCCCTCGCGGCCGCACGCGTCTACGGTGACGGACTTCGGCACCCGGTCGCGGTAGGCGCGCTTGACTACCTCCTGGCCCTTGTCGTCCAACTCCAGCCAGGACTCGGGCAGTCGGCGGTCGTCCACCGCGTACTGCGTGTTGGACGGCCACTCGCGCTCGTGATCGACGTAGAGGTAGCCGTCGCCCTGCCGGCCGCCGGTCGCCGAGGTGTCGCGGCGGGCCTCGTAGCGGACTTCGCCGTCCTTCTCCGTACGCCACACCGTCAGGTACTCCTGGCCGCACTCCCGGCAGAACGCCAGCGGGATCAGCGACTTGCCGCCGCTGCCAGGCTGTTCGAGCTGGTAGGAGCGGGTCAGGTGGCGGGAGGACTTCTTCTCCAGGGTGACGTAGACGGTATCGCCCTTGGAGAGGAACTGGTGCAGGCGGAACGCGAACAGCGGCCGCTCGTTGCGGGGGTTGAGTGCCTGGGAGCCAGCCTCCAGGGTGGCGCGGATCGCTTCCGCGCAACTCTCCTCGTCGACGCCCGACGTCTCGTGCAACTCCCGTGCCGCGACCTCGATCTGGGTCGGCGGCCGACGTACGAGGCGGCCCGTGGTCTCGTCCTCGACGAGGCCGAAGCGGTCCTCGATCCAGCGGGCCAACGGGTCGCGCGCCAGGTCGTCGTAGGCGCGCGGGGCGGCAGAGGTGAGGCGTTCGGCCGGTACGGTGGCGGGTGCCTCGCCGGTCGCGCGGACCAGGGTCTCGCCGATGACGTGCTCGGGGCGGACCCTAGTGCCGAACAGTGTGCTCGCCACACCGGCGACCACCTGCCGCTGGTCCGCCAGCGTGCCCTCCGTCGACATGGTGGCCGACGTGCCGATGCACTGCAGGTTCTCCGCCTGGCAGGCCTCGCGGACCCGGCGGATCAGCAGGGCGACGTCGGCGCCCTGGCGGCCGCGGTAGGTGTGCAGTTCGTCGAAGACGAGGAACTCAAGGCCCCGCGCCATGGTGATGAGGCTCGCCCGGTCGGCCGGACGGGTCAGCATCAGCTCCAGCATCACGTAGTTGGTGAGCAGGATGTCCGGCGGGTTGTCCCGGATCTCCTTGCGCTTGGCGTCGTCCTCCTGGCCCGTGTAGCGGGCGAAGGTGACCGGCTCGCGGCCCGCGCCGTAGCCGTCGCGCAGGAACTTCTCCAGCTCCCGCAGCTGGCTGTTGGCGAGCGCGTTCATCGGATACACGATGATCGCCCGCACGCGCTTCGGAGTGTTCGGGCCCTCCTCGTCGCGCTCGCGCAGCACCTTGTCGACGATCGGGACGATGTAGGAGAGCGACTTGCCGGAGCCGGTGCCGGTCGTCAGGACGTACGAGGCCCCGGAGGCGGCGGCGTCGATGGCGTCGCGCTGATGCCGGTGCAGGAGCAGCGGCCGGCCGTCGCAGACGGTGCCGCCCTCGGTCTTCTTCGCCTGGAAGACGCGGGCGCACTCGGGGTGCAGCACCTTCTGCTGGGCGAGTTCGACCACGGTGCCGCCGCCCTGGAAGAACGGGTTGAGCGACAGCCAGGGGTTCGGCCACTGGGACTTGTCGTCCAGGTCCTTCTCGACGTACGCCTTGATGCGCTCGTCGCGGATGACGGTGCCGCCCTCGGTGAAGGAGCGATAGTCGCGGATCAGGGCCTGGTGGACCCCGAAGACGTCCATGCCGGCGCCGGAGCCGGTCACCGGGACGGGCTGCTGCGGTGGGGCGGTCACGGGGGCCGGGGCGGCCTCGCGCAGGGGGAGGGTCGGATCCCGCTCGCTCCACGAGGGGACCAGGCTGGTGTCGTCGGGCGCTATGGCAAGGGGGAGCAGGGCGTCCCGTACGGTCACCGCGTCCGCAGGGCGGTTCGCCGGGTCCTTGGCCAGCAGGCGGTCGAGGAGACGGGCGAGTTCCGCGGGGACCTCGCCGCGGATCGCACGGACGGGGCTGGGCTCCTGGTGGACATGCCGCTCGGCGAGCTCGTACGCGGACTCGCTCGTGAACGGCGGAACGCCGACCAGCATCTCGTACAGCACGCAGCCCAGCGCGTAGAGATCGGCGGCCTGGGTCACCTGCTTGGCCTGGCACTGCTCCGGGGCCATGTAGCGGGCCGTGCCCACACTGACACCCGTGCTCGTCAGACGGGTCTGGTCCGGGTCGTCGACGATGCTGCCCATGCCGAAGTCGAGCACCTTGACGGTGCCGCCCCGCGTGAGCATGACGTTGGCGGGCTTCAGGTCCCGGTGAACCACGCCCTGCGCGTGCGCGGCGGCGAGTCCCGCCGCGATCTGGGCGCCGATGGCGGCGACCCAGGCGACCGGGAGCTGCGGCTCCTCCTCGATGAGGTCGCGCAGCGACTCACCCTGCAGGAACTCCATCGCCAGGTAGGGCAGATCGTCACAGTCCGCGGCGATTCCGCCTGCGACGAGGCGGGTGAGATTGGGGTGATCCCGCAGCGTCTGCATGATGCCCACCTCGCGGGCGAAGCGCTCCACGGCCTTGGTGTCACTGCCGGTGTCGATCCGGCCTCCGGTGCGGCGACGCAGGATCGTCTTCACGGCGACGGTGCGCTCGGACGAACCTTCGGGAGCCAGCAGGTCCTCGGCCAGGTGGACCTCCCCCATGTTGCCTCTGCCGATGACCCGGCTGATGCGGAATCTGCCGTCGACGAGCTGGTGGCTCACTGCCCGCTCCTCTGCCTACTGCTCACGTTCTCGCGCTTCCGAACCGGAACGCGCCCCCTGACTCTTGCGCCGCACGGCCCATGGTGTCAGAACGGACAGTGAGGTATTCGTCACCGTACACGATGTGATCCGATTGCAATAGGTGTACGCTCGTTGACATCGTCAACGCAGTTCTACTGGGGTCGTCGTGAAGTGGTAGACCGCTTTGCGGTTGCGGTGGCCACCGACGACACCTGGCCGTTGCGGTGCGGTTCGTCGCCAATTATGACGTGCCCATTACCACTTCATCATTGCAATGCGGTGTCTTGTGTGCGCTCTGCGGACATGTCCATAAAGCCTCTGACTCTTGATCATTGATGTGGGGGCCCGTGCGTCCGAGCGCGCCGTCGCGGCAGCCGGCCGTTCAGGGAACGCCTCCACGGGATGTGCCCCCGACCAGAAGTGGGGCAGCGCGGCGGGGCGCGGTCACAAGGCCTCCGCCGAAGCCACGGACGCGGCTGCGTCCGCCAAGGGTGGCAACGACGGGCCGCTCAAGGGCCGCGGTGAGCTTCCGGCCGAGAGCCGGGCCAGGAACCACCGATCTGGGCGCCACGCCGCAGCCACCGGAGCCGGGACCGGCGAAGGAGGTGGCGGCGCCCGACGCGCCCACCGCCGACGGCTTCGACGACGAGCGCAGCAAGGAGATCAGGGGGCAAGCGCAAGGAGCGGGAACGCACGTTCGTCAATGCGGACGGCACCCACACCACGCGCTTTTACAGCGATCCCGTCAACTTCCGTTCGAAGGACGGGAGCTGGAAGGGCATCGACACCACGCTCGTGCCCCAGGAGGAGTGCGGCCCCACCGGATTCCTCTGCGGCCACTTCTATCGCGAGTTCGACGACTGTCCACTGAGTGATGCGACCTTGTGGGGGAACCTGACACCAAGGTTCATCAGCGGTGGACACGAGCAACGACTCCGGGACGAAGGGCTGGACCTGTGGACCGGGGAGCCCGACCCCTACGCGAACCTGTCGTTCGACGACTGCTGGAGTGGTGTATCGACTGCCACTCGGTGATCTCGTTTTGAGGCTATGCGGTGAGTTCGGTCGGCAGGGTGGTCTCGTCGGTTTCCGACTCGATCGGGTGGAGGCGGGCCTTGGCCAGCAACTCGCGGCCCGTGTGGCGGCGAGCCTCGGTCCACTCGTCGTTCTGCTCGGCCAGGACCGCGCCGACGAGCCGGATCACGGCGGTGCGGTCGGGGAGGATATCGACGACGTCGGTGCGGCGGCGGATCTAACGTGGCTCGTTCAAAGGGTCGGAGAAGGGGTCTTTCTCATCGTTCCATCTGAATTCGTAATCCCCGGACGATGGGTTGAATTTCGCGTCGACGTTGTTGAAGGGAATTTCGAACTCTTCGCGCAACCACAGATTTATTGCCAGCGCTGCAACTTCGGAGCGGTAGTCGCTCAACGGCGCTTCGATCGAGGTGACTTGGATAGTGATTCCCTGAGGAAACCTCCTGGTCAATTCCGGTGCATTGAGAGCGACGCCGAAGGATAGCCATGCGAGATCTTTCCAGTGCAGTCCGCCGGGTGGCAGAGCAAGGCGTACGTTGCCGTGGATCTGCACGTCCGGTGGATCTGATTTGGTGGAAGGTCGTGCATGTGCGGTGAGGTTGGCAGCCAGTCCGCCACTGGGGCTGCGCAGGCAATACTTGACCGTTCTGGTCATGTCCCTTCTTCCGTTCCAGAACTTTATTCCAATCATTGGCTAGCTGGTCATTCTTTCGGGATCGGGACCTGCTCCAAGCGCTGGAGGATGAGGTCAAGATCCGATAGTGCCCTGGAACAAAATTCGTGGTCCTGAGTGTTTACGGAGTGGACAACGTTGGCGAATGCTGGGCTATCGAGCCCATTCGCTTCGCGCAGAATTCGCGTCGGAACCAGGAGCCAATTTTTTCTTGTCCTGTCAAGTGTCCATTCGACTTTTGTTGGAAGTGCTCCTACGGCATCTTCGATGAGGCGTGCGACGTATTCTTGAGTAGATTTGTAGCGCCACCCCATGTACGGTACCTGCGGGTAACCGTACACGGGATGTTTCTCCGAAGGCAGGGAAAACCAGGCAAGTTCTCCAAACCTGCTGAGTACTTGCATCGCACGCACGCTGCGGGTCGACATAAGAAATCCATTCAAATCATTACCAGAGAGGGCCTGAGTACCCTCCGTCTTGGGTGATGAGCTTCTTTCCTGGGTTCAGCAATCGGATGGCTCGTTCGTAGTCGCCGTACGGGATCGGATCCGAACGCATTGCTGGGTCGTATACATATCGCCCGTCTGTGTAAACATCATGATAGCGATATTCGGTCACCATTTGTCCCCCATCTTCGGGGATGTTGATAATAGGATCGTTGCGTGAGGTGAAATTGATAATTTTCCCCTCTCCTCCAGTTTCTCGGAGGATGTATGCGGCAATCTCGGAACAGTCGATGTTCCCGCCGATCGGTGCAGATCGCATGGCCGCGGTCGCTGCTTCGCTGGCGGGGAAATTCGGATTCGCCTCTCTGAAATCAAATATATCTCGACCCGCTTCGCCTGCAGGGTAATCCGGTGCAAGACCGAGGGAATCAGAACGCGTATGAGGGTTGTAGACGTAGGAGGCAGGGTTGGGTGCGGGCGAGAGCCCAAGAGGGTCGGGGGTCAGGTAGCGAGCAGTCTCGGGATCGTAGTGGCGGAAGTAGTTGTAATGCAGGCCCGTTTCCGGGTCGTGGTACTGGCCCGGGAAGCGTAGGGGCGTGTAGGTGGTGCTGTCCGCTGCCCAGGCGGTCGTCCCCCACAGGGTGCTTCGCGTCCGCCAGGCGATCTCGCCCTGTTCGTCGACGAGTTCGGTGGGCGTGCCGACCAGGTCGGTGATGATGGCGAAGAAGCGGGAGTCGATCTCTTCTTGTGGGGCGTCCGCCGCCGCTATTCGTTCGATCTGGGTGAGGGGGCGCAGGCCCTGGTGGTCCCAGGTGAGGGTGACCGGGTTGGGCAGGGTCGGAGATGTGGCGGTCTGTTCGCAGAGGGTGGTGTCGTCCCAGGTGAAGACGGCGTGCTCGACCACTGTTTCGCCGTCGTCCGACAGGCGGAGTTTCGCCGTACGGCGGCCCAGCGGGTCGTACGTGTACCGCCAGCGCGTGCCGTCCGGGGTCGTCACCGACGTCAGGCGGTCCTCGGCATCCCACTCGTACCGCCACGTGTCCGGTTTGCGGGACAGGCGGGTCTTCTGGCGGAGGGTGATGCGGCCCAACGCGTCGTGTTCGTAGCGGACGCCTCCCGCGCGCGTGATGCGGGTGCCCGTGTAGGCGCGGGGGCCGGTGGCCTCCTGGCCGGGGTGGTTGGACGGCCAGGACGCCGTGGTCTGGTTTCCCGCCTCGTCGTAGGCGTATGTCTCCGTCCAGTCGGCCGCGTGGACCGCCGTTACACGGCCTGCCGCGTCGAGGTCGAAGCGGCGCGTGCCGGAGAGCCGGTCGGCGATGCCGGTCAGGTTGCCGTCGGCGCGGTAGGTGTATGCGCGGTGCTGGACTGAGCGGTCGTCCGCTGCCCTGACGTCCTGGGTCGTCAGGCGGCCCATGGGGTCGAACGTGTGCGCAAGGGCGACAGTCTCGCCGATGTGGCGGGTCAGTTCGCGGCCGGCCTCGTCGTAGGTGAAGTCGATGGTGCGGCCCGAGGCTGTCATCCCGGTGCGGCGGCCCGCTGCGTCGTACGCCCAGGTCGTTGTCACGCCGGTCGGGGTCGTGCGTCCTGTTCGACGGCCCAGATCGTCGTACCGGTGTGTCAGTTCGCGGCCGTCCACGGTTTCCGAGCGCACCAGGCCGAACCGGTCGCGCAGGATCGTCAGGGTCGTACCGTCGGGGCCCGTCGCCTGGGCGAGCTGGTCCGTCATGTCGTACGCGTATGTCGTGACGTCGCCCGCCGCGTCCTTGCGGAGCACCTGGCCCAGGGCGTCGCGCTCGAACGACACCACCTGGCCGAGCGTGTTCGTGCGGGAGAGCAGACGGCCCGCCGCGTCGTGTTCGTAGGAGAGGGTGCGGCCGTCGAAGTCGGTCTCGGCGATCAGAGAGCCTGCCGGGTCGTACTCGTAACTCCAGCTCAAGCCCTGGGGGTTGGTGACCTTCGTCAGCCGCAGCTCCCGGTCGTGCTCGAATTCGTGGCGTACGCCGTCCGGGCCTGTGCGGGCTGTCAGAAGGTCGAAGTGGGTGTATTCGAAGCGGGAGACGCCGCCGATCGGGTCGGTGTGGGTGGTGCAGTTGCCCTCGCCGTCGTACGTCCACGACTCCGTGGTGCCGTCGGCGGACGTGCGCCGGGCGAGGTGGCCTTCCACCGTCCACTCCAGCCGGGTCACCGCGCCCGTCGGGTCCGTGATGGTGACGGGTCTGCCGAAGGGGTCACGTTCGTAGCGGGTGACCGCGCCGAGGGGGTCCGTGATGTCCAAGGGGAGACCGGCGGGGTCGCAGCGGATCGAAGTCGTGTGGCCGCGACCGTCGGTGACGGCGGTGAGCCGGCCCGCGTCGTCGTGGATGAAGTGGGTGGTGAGCCCTGTGGGGGCGGTCACCGATGTGCGGTTGCCGCGTTCGTCGTACGTCTGGCGGTTCACCGTGCCGTCCGGGTTGACCACCCGTGTCGGCAGGCCGAGGTCGTTGTACTCGGCTCTTGCCTCGCGGCCGTCAGGGCGTGTGACGGCGGTGGGATTGCCTGCCTCGTCGTAGCGGAAGGTGGTCGTGTGGCCCAGGGGGTCCGTCCGGGACAGCAGGCGGTTGTAGCGGTCCCGTTCGTAGCGGGTGACCGCGCCCAAGGGGTTGATGTCGGCGACCACCTGCCACGCCTCGTTGACGACGAAGCGGCGGGTGTGGCCCTCGCCGGTCGTGGTGGTCGTGACGCGCAGGCCCGTGTCGGGGTCTGCGGCGCCGTACGAGACGCGCAGGGTCATGTGGCCGTCCGTGCCGCCCTCTGCGACACAGCGGTCCTGGTCGTCGTACTCGTACGAGTAGGCGCAGTCGTTGGTGTCGGTCCAGGACGTGACGCGGCCGGCGTCGTCGTAGGTGAAGCGGAGGGGGCGGCCGGAGGAGTTGACGACCTCGGTGAGGTTGCCGTCCGTGTAGCCGTAGCGCTTCAGTTCCTGGTCACCCGCGGTGAGGCGGAGTGCCGTGACCCTGCCCGCCTCGGTGGTGATCCGCACGTCGTATCCGGCGCTGGAGACGATGCCGAGCGGCGTGCCTTCAGCGTCGTACTCGAAGGTGAGCCAGTTGCCGTTGCGGTCGTCGATCTGTTCGAGGACGGCCAGATCGTCCCGGCGGTCGGTGAAGTGCCAGGTGCGGCGGGTACCGGGGTCGGTGACCGTGTAGCCGCCGTCCTCACGTTCCAGGGGCCAGCGGGGGCCGTGGCTCGGGAGGGTCGGGGCGCCCGGCGCGGGGTGGGGATAGGCGAGGAGCAGGCCGTCCTCGGTGAGGAAGATGACGCCCTCGGAGTCGATCTCCAGGCGTTGGTCGACGGTGGAGGACCAGGACGGACCGAACCACTTGCCCAGGTGGTAGCCCGACTCGACGCGGCGTCTGAACACCAGCGGAAGGGCGCCCGGCAGCGTCACGTCTGTTTGCGGGAGGTACATCCGGCCGGTGGCGAAGTCGATCGGGTCGGAGCCCCGCGATTCCACCGCGTCGGGCTGGCGCGAGTCCCGGCCGGGGCCGTCGCTGACGCTTTCTCGCGCCGACACGTCCGGTTTCCTTCCCGACTCGAGCACGTCCTCGACGGTGTGTCTGAGCGTGCCCTTGATCCCGCCCGTCACCGCCCCGCGCGCGGCCCCCGCCCCCTTGGTGCCGAGGAGGTCGAGGATGGCGCGGCCGGTGAACTCGGACGGGTCCTTCTTGGCGGACTGCCAGGCGTCCTTGAGAGCCCGGTCCGGATGGGCCACCGTCGACGTGAGCCCCGCGAGCGTCATGTTGACGTTCTGGTAGTACTCGGCCGGGTGGGCGATGTTGTACGGGTCGAGGGCGTTCATGCTGCGGCCGAACGTGATGATGCCCGCACCGCCCTTGACGACGCCGCCGGCGACATGGAGCAGCTCGGTGCTCTGCGCTGCCCCGTAGTCGGTGATGTCGGCGGCCAGCTTGAGGGCGGGCGGTAGTTCGGCGGGGGCGTGCTCCAGGGCGGCCCTGACCGAGGTGGTGGCGGTGCGGGCGGCCTCGTTGCGCTGTCGGCGGGCCTCCTTGAGGAGCTCGTGGGCGCGGGCGATGTCCGCCTTGCCGGGGTCGCTGAACTCCGGTGGCTTGGGGCCGGGTTCCTCACCGGCCTTCACCTTGGCGTTGTAGGCGTCGACCTTGGTGTTGTACGCGTCCACCGCCGTCCTGGACGCCTTCATGCCCGCCTTGTAGGCGTCGATGGCGTCCTGGGCCTGGCCCTGCGCCCACTTGACCGTGTCCGCGTACGCGTCCAGCGCCTTGGCGGCCTTGTCGCAGGCGTCCGCCGCGCGCATCCACTTCTTGGGGTGCATGGCGAACTTCTCGCGGAAGGTGTCTGCGGCCTGGCCCTTCCAGTGGGAGGAGTCCAGCTTGCGCATGCCGTCGCCGACCTTGTCGAAGGCCGTGTGGAAGTCCTTGAGGTGCTTGGCGCTCTCCTGGATGCGGGCGGCATGGCCGTGGATCAGTTCGTTCGCCTGCTCGGTCTCGCCGAGCTGCTGTTCTCCGGGGGTGGCGCCCAGGGCGGACGCGGCGCCGTCGCCCCAGTCCTCCACCTTGTCCGCGACGCCCTTGAGGCCCATGTCCTCAAGGCGTTCGCCTGCGTAGTCGGTGCCCTTGTCGATGCCTTCGCCGACGAGCTTCTTGCCGTCGTCGTAGACCTCTTCGGCCTTGCCGACGACCGTGTTGGCGGCGCCCGCGAGCTTGTCGCCCACGCCGTCCGGGATCCAGCCGCCCATCAGCCCGCGCCCCCGCCTCCGCCTCGCTGGTTCTCGTCCGCCCCGGCCTGGGCCGCCTGTTCACGCTCTTCGCGCGAGGGGCCGTACTGCTGGTCCAGCCATGCCTCGTACTGCTGGTCGGTCATGCCCATCGATGCCTGCGGGTCGACCGGTCCGTTCTGGAGGACGGGGGAGGTCATCACGTCACGCTGGGTGTCGTTCCAGGCCTGGTCGACGTTCCCCTGTGCCCGCTCCCAGGACTCCGCGCTCCAGTCGGAGGTGGCGAACATGTGGTTGTCGCCGATCTCGCTCCAGGACATCTGGGTGACCTGGTCCTCGCCGAGGTGCGGGTTGCCCATCACCGAGTTCGCCGCGATCTTGAAGGTGCCGTCGATGTACTGCTCGGTCTCGTGGAACGTTCCCGCCGCAAGACCCACCGCATCCGCGAAGGCGCTTCCCTCCAGAATCAGGGCGCGCACGCCCCACTCCCAGCGCTCACAGAAGGTGTCGAGCGCCGACGTCAGCCCCCCGTGTCCCAACTCCAGACCGGACAGGGCCAGATCGGAGAAACCGCGGCCCACGCTCGCCTCGCCGACCATGCCGAGTTCACGGAGTTCCGACATGGCCAGGTTGATGCCCTCGGTGATCAGGGCAAGGCCTTCCACCTGAAGGTCCTTGCCCTCACCTCCGCCACCTCCGCCGCCCCCGCCGTCGTTCATCGAGCCAACTTCCCGTTCGGGGCGATCTTGTTCAAGTGATTCGCGGCTGCGGCTGCGGCTGCGTCAGCGCTTGCGTCCACGTCCAGTGCTGCCGAGTCCGGCACGATTCCCATGACCGGCGGGAACAGCGCGCCCTGACCCTCGCTGCCTACGTCCAGCGCCACTCCGTACGGCACCGGCATCGCCGGGATCGCCACGTCCAGCAGCCGGGCGCCCAACACACCGTCGTACGTCCACTCCCGTGCGTCTTCGCCCCTTGCGATGGCGAATCGGGCCAGTGCGGGCTCGTCCGAGAAGGTGTAGATCCAGCGGATACCGCCGAACTCCCCGGTGAGCGGAGCACCGTCCGTCGACAGGGGCACCAGGACCGCCGTACGCCGGAACTCACCAAGCAGTGCGGCGGCTTCGCGCCGATGACGGCGGTAGTCGATGGCGGTCCGGTCCGTGGCAGGCTGCGCGAAAGCGGTGTCCGGAGCGGGTTCAAGCGGGGGCGGGGGAGTAGCCTCGGCCGGCTCCGCCGGGGCGGTCGGCTCCAGGTAGTCGTAGATCCTGGACCGGCGCGTACCCTCCGCCGCTCCACCGTCTCCCCCGTGATCGGACATGTGCGCGATCATCGCATCGACGCTCTGCGAGCTGCAACGCCAAAGCCTTTGCCGCAGAGATGTGTCACTGGCAACCGGCGTCGTCGGCGCGGTCGGTGGGGGCCCGTGCGTCCGGCACGTCCGCTTGTTGTCTTGTCGTCTCCGTCGCTCGCCGCATGGCTGTGCCGGCGGGAACGGAGCACGCTGTCATGGCAGCTGACCCTTCAGGGAACGCCTCCACGGGAATCGCCCCCGACCAGAAGTGGGGGAGCGCGGCGGGGCGCAGCCACAAGGCCTCCGCCGAAGCCACGGACGCAGCGCCAAGGGTGGCAACGACGGGTCGCTCAAGGGCCGCGGTGAGCTTCCGGCCGAGAGCGGGGCCGGGACGACCGAGTTGGGCAGTGTGCCGAAGCCGCCCGAGGGCCGGGGCCGGCGAAGCATGTGGCGGCGCCCGACGCGCCCACCGCCCACAGCTTCGATGACGCGCACAGCGAGGAGATCAAGGACAAGCGCAAGGAAGCGGGAACGCACGTTCTTCAACGAGGACGGCACCTACACCAGCGCCTTTACAGCGAGCCCGTCAACTTCCGGTCGAGGGATGGGAGATGGAAGGACATCGACACCACACTCGTGCCCCAGGAGGAGCCCGGCTCCAGGACGATGAGCGTCGAAGGCGACGGTCTGTCCATCGGGTACGCCGTCGAGGGTGCGAGCCCTCCGTGGAAGACCTACGCCTGGTACGCGTACGACGGTGACGAGACCTCGACCCGACCGGGCGCGGCCCTGATCAGCACCGCCTACCGCTACCACTCCGACGGCGACTTGGCCGAGGTGACTTTCCCCTCCGGGCTCGTGTTCACGGCGCTCATGCCCGAGTTGGCGTCCGAGCATCGCACGTAGTCCAACTCGACGTGTCGTGCGGGCCCGGTAGCGGGAGCGGCGGAGAAGAGGGAGGCGACGGGCCGACAAGGGGTTTCCTCCGCCTGGCTGGTGCTCGACCGCGCAGAGCAACCGGTGGCGAGAAGCAACGTGACCATCGCGACGATGGACGACCTGATTCTCTGCGAGCCTTAGTGGGAATCAGCGATGCGTGCGAGTCCGTCCTCGGCTTCCCGGATCATCCACTCGTTGTGGGGGGTTCGGTGGCCGATCTCCAAGGCGTGGGCATAGTGCTCGCCCGCTGGTAGGAGATCACCGCATTTCTCTGCGTATCTGGCGACGTGAATCAAACTCCAACCCATCAGACCGTTGTCATTGGTGGCCAGGCCGACGCGGAGAGCGGCTGCGTAGTGTTCTCGCTCCTGGAGGGTGTCCCCCTCATGCCGTGCCAGCTCGGCCAGTTGGTGGTGAGTCCAGCCTGTGGCCGCGGGGCAACGATGGGCTTCCGACACCTCCAGGGAGCGTTCCAAGTAGTCCTTTGCCACCGTCAGTTCACCGCGGTTGCGCCGGTACACGCCGAGGTTGTACAGGCTCCAGGCCTTCAGATGTGCGTCGCCGGTCTCGTCGGCGAGACGATCGGCCCGGGTGAAGTACTTCAGCGCCATCTCGGGGTCACCGTCTCGCCAGCGGCAGGAGCCGAGCCCGTCCCACGCCCAGCCTTCCTTCTGCCTGGCGCGGTGCTCTATGGCGAGGTCGAGAGCCGACCGGTAGTGGTCCTCGGCCTGTTCGAGGGCGCCTTCCTCACGACTCTTGGTTGCCTTTTCGAGCAGACTGTCAATGTCGGCCAGCGTTGGACCGGCCGTTGGGAGGCATTCGACGATCTCCCTCATCGAGGCTGCCGCGACGGCTGCCGCAGGGCGCTCAGCCGGTTCGAACCGCATGAGGTGACCGATCAGGGACTGCAGGGCGCCGGTGGTGCGCATGGGCTCCGGAACACCGCGGCTGACGGCCAGGATCAGTTGCGGGTCGGAGTCACCGGTGAACGGGGCACGCCCCTCCACTGCGCGGTACAGCGTGGCTCCGAGCGACCACATGTCCGAAGCCGAAGAGGCCGGCCCGCCCAGTATCCGCTCCGGGGACATGTACTGCGGCGTCCCGATCACTGTTCCCGTGGGCGTGAGAGTGATCTCGCCTGCCATGGTGGCGATCCCGAAGTCGGCGATCACCGCCCGGCCGTCCTCGAGGAGGATGTTCGCCGGCTTGATGTCGCGATGGACTACTCCGGCCGCGTGCGCGGCGGCCAGAGCCGTCGCGATCTGTTCGCCGATGCGCGCCGCCTCCGTGACATGGAGTGGCCCCTTGTCGAGGACTTCCCGCAGAGACCGGCCGTCCACGTGCTCCATCACGATCCAGGGCAGGCCGAAGCGGTCGGAGAACTGATCGTGCACGGTGACGATGCCCGGATGCTTGAGCTTTCCGGCCGCGCGGGCCTCACGCTCGGCACGCGCTATGAGGCGCTGACGCTCCTCGGCTGACACTCCTTCAGGAATCGTGCACAGTTTGAGTACCACCCTGCGGCGCAGGCGCACGTCGTACGCCAGCCAAGCTTCTCCCTGGCCGCCCGCCCCCAGGCGTCGTTCCAGCCGATACCTGGTGTCAACGACCGGAACTGTCCCCTCGTGCTCCATGACTGCACATAACCACACCGGTGATGGCGGGCACATAGCTACTTACCGATTGCCCTCGGTGGCGGTGTCGCTGACCGCCGGATGCCCCGTGCTGCTCAGGGGCCCGCGCCTTCAGCTCAGCACCAGCGGGAGCGACAGCCGCCCCAGCCGCCTCCACCGGACGAGCCGCTCGACGATCCGCCTGAGCCGCCCGAGTCATCCGAGCCACCTGAGCTTCCGGGCAGGCCGTCCGGGAAGGTGCTGTTGCGGTTCCGGTCGCCGGGGAACGGGTCGTGGTAGTCAGGGTCCCCGTCGTCGTCGCGGTCGGGAAGCTGGGCGGATCCGTTGAACTCCCCTGCCTGAGTGGGGCAGTCGTTCTCCGGCGCGGACAACCACAGCCTCACCCACGGGCTGTCGGTGATCGGTTCCCCTCGGCCCGGATCGTGCGCGCACACCTTCCACTTGTCGTACTCGCCCTCGTCGGGGAGAGTGTCGTTCCCGTAGATCGTGTCCGCGTACGTGCGGTCGGCCGGGACGTCGAGAGCGGCGAGCTTCTTCTGAGCCTCCGTCCACGTCGCGCCGGTCAGATCCGGCATCTTCGGCCAGGGGATGGGGCCGCCGTCCCGCACGGGACAGGGACTCCCGGTGCGCACCGCTCCGAAGTCGATCGTCCTCGCCCCGCCCGGCGATGTGTCGGCCTGTTGGAAGCAGACGGTCCAGTTGGAGCGCATCCAGATGCCGTCGCCCTGGTCGGACGCGTCATGGTCGCCGATGGTGAACCCGTCCGCCTGCGCCCTCTCCTTCGCCTTGTCGAGCCGCAGGCCTCGGTAGTCCGGGATCTCCGGGTCGGTTGTCGGGCCAGTTCCCTGCCCGTTCGCCGCCGTGTTCCTCGGGGACGGGGAGGTGACAGGGTCTCCGGTGTCGCGGGCCTTCGACTCCGCCCCCGCCACGGTGTCCGATGCCCTGTCCTGCGGCGCCGGTGGCAGGACCACCGCGAACAGGAATACGGCCGTGACCGTCGCGGTCACCTTCCACCGCTTCGGCCAGGCGTTGCCCCACCACAGGAGGAAGAGCGTGGCAACCAGCATGAGAAACCCGAGGAACGCGTTCAGGAGACCAAGCACCGGCACGGCCAGGACGAAGCCGACGCGTGCCCGCCCGGTTCGCCACCAGGGTGTGCGCGTCGGGCCGAAGGGCGGCGGTGGCGGAGGGGTTGGGACGGGTGGGAGGGGCGAGGGGCGGGGCATGGCCAGAGGGCCTTTCGGAGAGCGGCAGTTGATCCCCACGGCAGCCATCCGTACGACGGGCGGGACCGCTGGCGGGTCGGTGGATCGTAGTGAGCCGTGAGGTCTGTCCCGCGCGGAGTGAAGAGGCCGAGAGAGCCGCAGAGGGACCTGGGCCGCTTGCCGGTGGCGGGTCGGGAGGGGTGCGGTTTCGCGCGATCCAGGGACGGCCGAGACGCTGTCCAACGGCCCGGTGACCGAGTATTCGCCCAGCTCGGTACCGGGGCGCGGGACCCCGCGACCCGGCCGTGCGCGATGTCCTTGAAAGCCTTTGGAGAAATTACCGACCCCACCAAACCCAGCCCGTTCGTGCGCGAGTTGGGGCGCCACTCGTTCGAGTGATGGGAGCGTCAGCGGGTCGGGCGGGTGGGGTACGGTCGCCGCACACAACCGCAAACAGAGAACGGCCCCCGGCAGGACGGCAATCCCGGCGAGGGCCTGACCAACCAGGAAGAATAGAGCTTCCCGATGGCTGACCCGCAGTCTAACGCGGCCCTGCCCGCGTACCCGTCGCCCGAGCACTCGCCGCCCGCGCCTCCGGAACTCCCGCCGGACGCGCCCCGCGCAGGCGTCCTCCACGTACGACACCGCCACACCGAGCGCTACACCGTCGTCGGCAACCACCTCGCCCAGCACCCCAGCCTCTCCGCCACGGCAATCGGCATCGGCGTCCACATCCAGTCCCTCCCCGATGGCGCCTCGGTCACCGTCAAGGCGTTGACCCTGCGCTTCCGGGAGGGCGAGGTGACGATCGGCAGGGCGTTGCGGGAGCTGGAAGCCGCCGGGTATCTCGTCCGCCGCCGGGTGCCGCTCGGGGGCGGGCGTATCGCCACGCGCACGTTCTTCCTCGATCATCCGGGCGTGGTCGTACGAGCTTCGGGGCGGGGCAGCGGTCTGGAGGCTGCCGTCCCTGTCGCGTCCTCTGCCGCAGGGGATGAGCCCGAGCGTCGCCCTGCTGTGGGACCGGTGGCTGTTCTGGGCGAGGCTGAGGGCTCGCGGCCTGACTCGTCGCAGGCTTCCGTGCGTACGAGGCGTGCTGTCCCCGAACCCGTCGCCGTGCCCACCGGACCGGCGGCCGACCTGCTCGCGCGTCTACGCCTCGCCGACGCCCGGCTGTTGCTGTCCGAACGGGACGTTCAGCGGCTCGCGCCCGCTGTCGAGACCTGGCTCGCCCGTGCCGCGACGCCGGACCAGATCACGCGCACGCTCACCGCGGGCCTCCCGTCCGGATCCATCCCCATCCGCCACCCGGCGAGCCTCCTCGAATACCGCCTGACCACTCTTCTCCCACCACCGTTGCCGACGCGACCCGCTCGTACGGCGACGGTGGCGCCCTCGTCGCGGCCGCTGGAGATGATCAACTGCGACGGCTGCGACCGCGGCTTCCGCTCGTCCGACCCGCGCGCCCTGTGCCGTGACTGCCGGGAACGCAGGGACTCCCGCACGGGCGAACCAGCCCACTCGGCCGCCTGATCGGACGAGGTCTTCAGTCTGCCGATGCCGATGCCGATGCCGATGAGGACGGGGTCGCAGGAAGAGGGCTGATGCCAGGTTCGAAGTGGGCGCGGAGGTAGATGCGGGTGCGCTTCGGCGCGTACTCGTGTGCGTACAGACGGACACAGCGCTCGTCGGACGCCTGGAAGAAGCTGAGTTCACCGGAGGCGTTCCCGGAGGAGTACGAGGTCCCCGACGGCTACACCGACCCCCTCTACCGGGGCCACCGCAAGGACGAGATGCGCGCCGCCCACGCCGAGTTCATCCGGCGTCTGCGCGAGGCCGGTTGGGAACCCGGTGACACGCGGCCCCCGGGAGACACCGAGAACTGACAGGCACCCGCACCCACAAGAGAGCCCTGCCGTCCGACAGGAACCGGCAGGGCTCTCGCGATCGTACGAGCGTCAGACGCCCCGCTCCGACGAGGCCAGTCCGACGAACCCTGCCCACGCCGCACGCGACACGGTGAGAACGGGCCCGGCGACGGCCTTGGAGTCCCGGACGTGCACAACTGCCGTAGCGGCAGCGACCTCTACGCACTGACCGCCCTCGGCACCGCTGTAGCTGCTCTTGAACCAGGCGAGGCCGGATGCGACGGTCGAGGACTCGACGATGTTCATAGCGATCCCAGCAACCCTTCAATGAACGCCAGTGACTCTCGCGGAGTGAGAGCCTGTGATCGGATCATCCCATAACGGGCGGCGGCGAGAACCGCCTGTTCCGGGTCGGTCTGGAGAGCGCTGGTTCCCTGAGCCTCGGCGTAGACGAACCTCTTTCCGTCGCTGCGCGAGACGATCGTGAACGGTCCATCCACACCGGCGCTCTCGTCGCTGTCGAGCGGCATGACCTGGAGCGCCACGTTCCTCTTCTGCCCGATCAGGAGGAGCTGCTCCAACTGCCCCCGCAGCACGCCCTTTCCCCCGTATCGGCGCCGCAGTACTGACTCGTCCATCACGAAACTCAACAGCGGCACGGGTCGCCGATCGAAGATCTCCTGCCGAGCGAGTCGTGCGATCACCCGCTGCTCGATGGTTTCCGGGTCGAGCGGAGGACATCGCATGCCGAGCAACGCCCTCATGTACTCCTCGGTCTGGAGGAGGCCGTTGATCACCAACGTGTCGTACACGACCAGCTCTACGGCCTCCTTCTCCAAGGCCGCCATCCCCTGAAAGAACACCGGATACTGCGCCCGCTCCACCTGCTCCTTCCACAGGCACAGCAACCCGTCCGCCGCCAACACCTCGTCCGCCTTGTCGATCGTGAGAGGCGACGGCGTCCTCCGTCCCTGCTCGTACGACGCGACCGTGGCGGTGGAGTACCCGATCCGCCGCCCGAACTCCTCGCGATCCAGCCCGGCCCGCAACCGCAACGTCTTCATGGCCTGCCCGAACGCCGCCATCACGCCCCGCCCGGCGTCGTCACCGGGCCGCCCTCCGTCACCGTTGCCGCTCTCGCCGCCACCCCCGGGGCTCATGGCTGCACCACCACCCTCGCCCGGCGGCCAGCCCTCCTCCGGTCCAGCAGCCGCAGCCGTCGCCGTACGCTCAGTCATCGAACACCGCCTCCCTGGCCCAACGCCCCCGCAGGGAACGCCGATACGCCGCACGCCTCGTACCCGCACCCACCCCACGCGTACAACGGCCCGTGTCGGTGCGTCACCGCCAGTCACGCTACGCCACCGGTCGGGCCGCGCTCAGCGTGACGACAAAGACCGACAGCCCCATGGGCGTCTCCGGCACCACGGACGTCACGAGCATCACCCGCACCATCAAACGCGCCACCCGTCACGGCGGTTGAGGACGACCGCTCGCGCGCCGCGCCCCACGGCCGCGCGGATCCAGGCGTTGCGAGGGGAAAACGCGGAGCCGGTGACCGACACCATCGGTCGCGTCGAGGCGATGTTCGGCCAGGTGCCCTGAACCGCCCCGACTCCCGGGCGCGGCGCCGATCGGCGTCGGCCGGATCCTGGTGAGCCGGCCGCATCCGAACCGCTCCCGGCCCGGGACCGGCGGTGCGACCTGGCACTGCTCGCCATCGTGCTGGAGCGGCCTCGGGGACCGGCGGTGGCCGGTGACGCGGTAGCGCGTCACCGAGCGGGTTCCGCCGGCGTGGTCCTCCCCGGCACCGCCGTTGACCGGAATGCGACCTGTCCCGACGGGCAATGCCCCAACAGCCAATAGATGCACACCAGTTGACGCGCATAACGTGCTGGCCGCACGGGCGGCAGCCTCGACGCGGTGCCGTCCTTCCGCCAACGAGGGGACACAGCCATGGACATCAGCGCGCCCAGAAAAGCCGTCATAGGTGCCGCACTCGGCACGCTCCTCCTCACCGGTGTCAGCGCCGCGACCGCGCAGGCCGCACCGGCGAAATACGGCATCACCGCCGCTCAGGCCCCGGTCGTCAAGACCGTCTACGCCGACACGGCCGCTGCGGCGAGCTGCAAGATCAACACCATCACCGTCACCCGCACCAGCATGTGCCTGTTCGTCGACGCCCGTGTGGACGTGATCAGGAACGGCAAGCCGGTCGGCTCCGCCACGTTCGACATCAAGCACTCCATGACGCTGAAGACCAGCAAGCTGAAGTGGGCGGAGAGCTTCACCGTCGGCAAGGCCAAGCTCGTCAACGCCGGCGGTATACGCATGAACGTTTCTGTCGGCGGCGGCAAGGGTGTCAAGACCGCCGTCAAGTTCCCGCAGGGCTCCACGCTCGGCCCGGCCCGCAAGGGAACCGTCGGCTACGCCGCGAAGGTCGCGAAGAAGAAGCAGCTGGCCGCCCCGGCCTCCTACCGCTTCACCTTCTCCAAGCCCGGCTACACGATGGGCGGCTTCACCTACAAGTCCGCCAAGTACCGCTGCGACGACACGTTCTGGGGTCCCACGAAGCGCACCAAGAACCCCGGCTGTGTCTTCCCGGGCGCCTCGCCCGTCTTCACCCTCTCCCGCGGTGACGCGAAGGTGAAGGAGTCCGCCAACCACATCCTCGACGCCCAGAACAAGATCGCCGGTCACCCGGGCGCCTCCACCCCGCTGCACCGCATCACCAGCGCGAAGACCATCAACGCCAACCGCAAGGCCATGTGCGGGAAGGTGTCCAACCCCGACCCCAAGAAGTACGACTGCGACGAGTACCCGTTCGCGGCCAGCAAGGAGGGCGGCAACCCGGCCCGCGGCAGCGCCCGCATCATCTCCGCCGGTGACAACCGCAGCGCCGGTGCCCGCCTCGGCGGCTTCTACAAGAGCCAGCGCGTTCTCAACGGCGACGCCTACTACGTCCACATCAAGTAAGGCAAGCAACGCGCCTTCCACCGTGCCCGTCTACGCTTCCGAGACGTAACCGGCGGGCACAGCAAGCACGATGGGGGTTCTCCATGCCACGTTCCAACTGGCCGCTCCTCGACGGCCGCACCCGGCCGCTCAAGCTGAAGGAGTGGGGCGACCTGGCCGTCATGGACCCCGACGCCGGCAAGCCGCCGCGCGGGCGCGGGTTCCTGGCCGCCGAGAAGGACTGGCTGCACATCGACGCCGGGAGCGCCCTGGAGAACCCCATCGTCACGCTCTACGCCGGTCAGGACCCGGGCGCGGAGAGCGGCTGGGACGAGGTCGAGGAGATCACGGTGATCTCCACGACCGGGTTCCTCGCCCTGTGCGACAGCGGATACGAGCCTCTGCGCAAGGAGAATCTCGCCACCGCGGGAGCCGGCCCCTACCTGATCCGCGTCCATGCCGGTGACCGCTCGACGGACGGCAAGAGGCCCCGCTTCCTCATCCAGGTCATCCCCGGCGAACGTACGGGCGCCGAGCCCGAGCCGCCCTCC
The DNA here is from genome assembly GCF_014930365.1 of Streptomyces caniscabiei. Classification (GTDB taxonomy): domain Bacteria; phylum Actinomycetota; class Actinomycetes; order Streptomycetales; family Streptomycetaceae; genus Streptomyces; species Streptomyces caniscabiei. Next base: position 61,596 of record NZ_JABXWI010000017.1, read on the forward strand.
TCCACGATCACGATCGAGGAGGCCGCCGGCCCGCTCCTGGTGCGGACCTCCTTCGAGCAGCCGGACGCGTGGGCGCGCCTGTTCCAGACCCTCGAAGGGGGCTCGGAGCACTACGAGTCGCTCACCGTCATCGACAACCGCGCCTACGCGGGCTTCACGGCCGACCAGATCCGGGCGCGGATCGGGGCCGACGACGAGGACTGGCCCGACAGCACCCTCGTCCTCATCGCCGACGAACGGGCACTGGCCTCTGCGGAGTTCCCCCTGCTGGCCGTGAACAACCTGCCCGACGAGGACGACGACCCGTTCAGGATCACCCTCGCGGCAGCCGGTTCCTTCGTCGCCAACATGGAGCTGGCGAACACCGGCTTCGGCGAGTGGGGCCAGGGAGTCGACACCGACGGCGTCTACCGGGCAGCGCACTACTGACAGCACCGCGTGCCTCGTACCCGCACCGACACCGCGCGTACAACAGAACGCGTCAGCGGGTCGTCACTGGTGGCGGCACGCCGCCCACGGGACCGTGTTCGGCATGACGACCAAGCCCCACAGTCCCGTCGGCGCCACGGAAGCCACCCGCACCGGCGGCACCGTCAAACTCCCTGGTGCCGCACCACAATTGAGCACCCTCTCCGGTGCCCACGACCACACCTTCGAGATGCGCTTCACCTCCACGTCCCGTGGAGCCCGGCTCGCCCGTCGCCTGGCGGCCGTCCGGCTGGACGCCTGGGGGCTGCCCTACGGGACCGAGGCCCACGACGACATCGTGCTGATCGTCGCCGAGCTGACCGCGAACGCCGTCCGGCACGGGCATGTCCCCGGCCGTGACTTCCACCTCCGCCTGCACGTCGACGCACACTCCGGAACCGCCCGCGTCGAGGTCACCGACACCCGAGCGGAACGCCTCCCGCGCCGCCCGGCCGCCGTCCCGGACGGATCGGGGGCCGAGGAGGAGGCCGGACGCGGGCTCCTCCTCGTGTCCCACCTGGCCACCCGCTGGGACTGGCACCCACGCACCGAGGGACCGGGCAAAACGGTGTGGGCGGAGTACACGCCCAGGGGCCTGAGCAACGAGAGGCAGGCCCCGGTCAGTCGCGGCTCCGACTCCGGCCCAGCGGTTGATCAGGAGTGCTTGTCGGGGTGGATGACATCGGCGAGTTCCCCTGCCCCGGCCAGCGCAGCGGGGAGCCCGGCGAGGGCACGCAGCCGGATCGCGTAGGCACGGCGCTGGGTGTCGGTGCCGTGCTCGGCGATGGCCTGCGCAAGCTGACGAGCCTGGTCGGTGGCACCGCCGGCCACAGCGGACACGGCGGCGAAGAACGCCCCGGTGACGCCGGTGAGCAGGTCCGGGTGGGCGTCCAGGACGCGGCGCATGAGCGGGACATCTGCCTGGTCGACGGCGGCGAAGGCATGCTCGGTCGCGACGTCCGGGTCGGTGACGATGTCGTAGACCTGGTCGGAGGAGAGGCCTTCGGTGAGCTGGAGGATAGCGAGGTGCTGACGCGCCTCGGGTGCGTCTGCCCCGGCGAGCAGTGCCTGCACCTCCGGTGTGCGCAGGATGCTGTCGTGCCCGTCGAGGAAGTCCTTGGACTCCGCCCAGGTGGGAGTCGCGATCCACGCGTCGAGCGTCTGACGTACCTCGTTGTCGCGCCTTCCACGTTCCAGGATGACGTCAAGGCCTTCGGCCTCGACCTGGTCGAGGAAGTCGGTGAGGTCGTCGATGTCCGGGCTTTCGGGGAAGAGAGCCGCAGCGAGTTCCAGGCCACGGCGGAAGTCCGGTTGCCGGAGCCGCTCGGCATGCGAGTGTAGGAATGCTTCGACGGTGGACCAGTCGGGGGCCTCGGCCCATTGGTTGAGAAGTTCCAGAACGTCGTCGGGGAGGGGAGCGACGGCCCAGTCGGGAAGTCGCGGATCTTGGATGCCGAGGCTCGTCGCGGTACCCCGTACCTGTTGCCTGGCCCGGCTCAGGGGCGACCGGTCGCCGACAACGCAGGCTTGCGCCGCCCGGACGAGGTGTTCGACCGCGAGAGTCGAATCAAGGTGTTCGGCGAGGTACGCGGCGTAGTGGGAACGGAGTTCCGCTTGGGCAAGCGGGCTGAATTCCAGGTCCGTGATGGTGTCCTCCCAGGCGGAAGAGGCGACTTTGGTCTCGCTCTGCCGGTTGGAGAGGTTGTTCAGGGAGCCGGCGAGGTTGGGGAGGTGGGCGGCGGGGTTGGCCTGGGCGAGGGTGCGGCGGATCTCGACGGCTTCGGTGATTGAGGTGAGTGCTGCTTGTCGGTCTCCGGTCTCGCTCTGACAGTTGGAGAGGTTGTTCAGGGACGTGGCGAGGTTGGGGAGGTAGGGGGCGGGGTTGGCCTGGGCGAGGGTGCGGTAGTGGTTGACGGCTTCGGTGATTGAGGTGAGTGCTGCTTGCCGGTCTCCGGTCTCGCTCTGACAGTTGGAGAGGTTGTTCAGGGAGCCGGCGAGGTCGGGGAGGTGGGCGGCGGGGTTGGCCTGGGCGAGGGTGCGGTAGTGGTTGACGGCTTCGGTGATTGAGGTGAGTGCTGCTTGCCGGTCTCCGGTCTCGCTCTGCCGGTTGGAGAGGTTGTTCAGGGAGCCGGCGAGGTCGGGGAGGTGGGCGGCGGGGTTGGCCTGGGCGAGGGTGCGGTAGTGGTTGACGGCTTGGGTGATTGAGGTGAGTGCTGCTTGTCGGTCTCCGGTCTCGCTCTGACAGTTGGAGAGGTTGTTCAGGGACATGGCGAGGTCGGGGA
>NZ_JABXWI010000017.1:64443-65104 GCF_014930365.1 Streptomyces caniscabiei
GAGGTGGGCGGCGGGGTTGGCCTGGGCGAGGGTGCGGCGGATCTCTACGGCTTGGGTGATTGAGGTGAGTGCTGCTTGTCGGTCTCCGGTCTCGCTCTGACAGTTGGAGAGGTTGTTCAGGGACATGGCGAGGTCGGGGAGGTGGGCGGCGGGGTTGGCCTGGGCGAGGGTGCGGCGGATCTCTACGGCTTGGGTGATTGAGGTGAGTGCTGCTTGTCGGTCTCCGGTCTCGCTCTGCCGGTTGGAGAGGTTGTTCAGGGAGCTGGCGAGGTTGGGGAGGTGGGCGGCGGGATTGGCCTGGGCGAGGGTGCGGTAGTGGTTGACGGCTTCGGTGATTGAGATGAGTGCTGCCTGCCAGTTTCCGGTCTCCCTCAGGTGGACGGAGAGGTTGTTCAGGGAGCTGGCGAGGTTGGGGAGGTAGGCGGCGGGATTGGCCTGGGCGAGGGTGCGGTAGTGGTTGACGGCTTCGGTGATTGAGATGAGTGCTGCCTGCCGGTCCCCGGTCTCCCTCAGGTGGACGGAGAGGTTGTTCAGGGACATGGCGAGGTCGGGGAGGTGGGCGGCGGGGTTGGCCTGGGCGAGGGTGCGGTGGATCTCGACGGCTTGGGTGATTGAGGTGAGTGCTGCTTGTCGGTCTCCGGTCTCGCTCTGCCGGTTGGAG
>NZ_JABXWI010000017.1:65203-207478 GCF_014930365.1 Streptomyces caniscabiei
TGTCGGTCTCCGGTCTCGCTCTGCCGGTTGGAGAGGTTGTTCAGGGATGTGGCGAGGTTGGGGAGGTGGGTGGCGGGGTTGGCCTGGGCGAGGGTGCGGCGGATCTCGACGGCTTGGGTGATTGAGGTGAGTGCTGCTTGCCGGTCTCCGGTCTCGCTCTGACAGGTGGAGAGGTTGTTCAGGGACATGGCGAGGTCGGGGAGGTGGGCGGCGGGGTTGGCCTGGGCGAGGGTGCGGCGGATCTCGACGGCTTGGGTGATTGAGGTGAGTGCTGCTTGTCGGTCTCCGGTCTCGCTCTGACAGTTGGAGAGGTTGTTCAGGGATGTGGCGAGGTTGGGGAGGTGGGTGGCGGGGTTGGCCTGGGCGAGGGTGCGGCGGATCTCGACGGCTTCGGTGATTGAGGTGAGTGCTGCTTGTCGGTCTCCGGTCTCGCTCTGCTGGACGGAGAGGTTGTTCAGGGAGCTGGCGAGGTTGGGGAGGTGGGCGGCGGGGTTGGCCTGAGCAAGGGCGCGGTGGATCTCGGCGGCTTCGGTGATCGAGCCGAGCGCCGCCTGCCGGTCCCCGATGGCGCCTTGGCGGTAGCTAGTGCGTCGGAGCTGCTCCGCGAGGTCGACGGGTTGGGTGGTGGCATTGGCCCGCAGGACCGCCAGGCGCCGAAGGTCGGTGCGCAGGCCGAGTTCGGGCAGGCCGATCGTGGTGTAAGGGATGGCGTCGGAGAGGTCGGCGAGCCAGGGCACGGGCGGCTCGTTGTCGATCAGTTGCCGTAGGGCAGCCAGCGCGGTACCGCCCTGTTCCGCGGCAACCTGGAGGACGGGCTGCCAGCGGTCCGGCTCGGCGCTGATCCATGCCTTCACCATGCGTGTGGCGCTGTCTGGCGCGGCCGCGGCGGCGCGGCTGAGCTGGCGCAGGGCGGCCAGGAGACCATCGTCGTCGAGGCCGTCCAGGACGGCGGGGAGCATGTCTTCGTCGTCCTGGAGTTCGTGGAGGGTGAGGTGGTCGGCAATGGGGTCCGGGCGCAGGACGAGGGGCTCGCCATGGCCGGGTTGCAGGCACGTGGCCAGGGTGGTGCGGATGGTCTCACGCCAGGGCGCGTCGTCGGACAGTTCCTCGACGGCTCGTAATGCGGCGTTGATTTCCTTGCGTGTGGTGGGTGCGCGCAGGGTGAGGCTGGCTACGGCCCGGTTGAGGACATCGAGCGGCGCGTCGGCGTCTCGGTTCAGACCGGCGTTCTTCTTGTAGGTCTGGGCCCAGTAGGCGCGTTCGTGGGTGAGGACTTCTTCGTAGAGGTCCTCACGGGTGGTGGGCAGCCTGCCGGAACTGCGGGCGGCGAGCAGGGCCAGCAGGATGTAGTCGAGGGTGGTCCAGTCGGCGGGGGCAGCCCGGTAGGCGGCCTCAAGGTCGAGTTCGTGACCGGGAGCGGGGTGGAAGGCGCGGGCGGCGCGGCGGAAGAGGGCGGCGCCGGCGGGGTGTTCGGGTGGCAGGTGCAGGGGGTCGCGCATGCGGACGAGATGTCCGTCGTTGTTCCACGCCTTGCTCAGGGCGGTGAGCCACTGGCCGTTGACGGCGCGGGCGGTCATGACGACGACGGCGGGCGCGGCGCCTCGGTCGGTGCGGCGTCTGAGGAGGGCCAGGAGCTGTTCGGCGTCGGCGGTGCGGGCGTCGGCGTAGTCCAGGACGATGAGGGTGGGGGAGACGACGGTGCCCAGCCAGTCCCGTCCGGTGGGGTGTTCGCGCAGGTAGCCGGTGTACCAGCCGTGGCGGGTGGCGAGCTGGTGGGCGAGTTCGAGGGCGAGGCGGGTCTTGCCCGCGCCGCCGGCGCCGTGGATGACGGTGACGCCGGTGTAGGGCCCCGTGGCCACGGTGCGGCACCAGTCGGTGAGGATGGTCAGCTCGTCCCGGGCCTGGAACGGCACCACCTCATGCTCGGCCCGCAGCACCTGCAAGGGCCGGTGCACGAGCGGGTCCAGGGCCACGTACGGCGAACGCAGCGGCTCGTCGGTGGGCCGGTCGGCGGGGGTGTGGGTGTCCTGCTTGCGCCAGGCGCGGCGGATGTCCACGGCCAGGCGCCAGTTCCACTCACGGGCGTAGCGGGCCCCGGCCTGTACGGCGTCGGCGAAGACGGCGCTCGTGCCGAGGATGGGTGAGTGGGGCAGGGCGTGTGCGACGCCCACCGGGTCCAGCAGCAGAAGTGGTCTCGACGGCCCGGTCGGGTCGGTCTGGACGAGGTCGTCGAAGCCGTCGGGGCGACTGGTCCACACGTCCGCGTCCGGCATCCGGATGCCGTCGTCCTCGTCGGACGTGACGTCGTCGATCCACACGCCGAGCAGAGCGTGGGCGGCGCGTCCGGGCTCGGGTGGGTCGAGGATGAGGACGAAGGGGTGCAGGCCGGCGTGGAGGCAGGCGCCGGCCAGGACCAGGGCGAGGTCGAGGCAGGTGGCGTGCCGGGGGCACCACAGCACCTCGCCGGGCTGGCGGACGACCTGGCGGCCCGGATCGTCGGAGGGCGCCTCGTGGGAGTAGGTGATCCCGGCCCCGGCCAGCGCCTCGTAGACAGCCCGGGTCTGCCCGATGCGGCTGTCGGCCGGGGGCCCGGGCAGGTGCAGCAGGGCGGCGACCTCGTCGGGCAGCACGTACTTGGCGAGCGCGGCCGGTTCCCCATCGAGGGACCAGCGGGGCCAGGAGCCGACGGGACTCATGGGGCCACCACCGCGAGGGAGTCGGACGCGGACAGGTCACCGACGCCGGGTACGGCCCGCACGCTCACCCGCACGTCGTACAAGCCGGGCTCCTGGCCGGGCAGTTCGGTGACGTAGCTGCTCCGGTCGCCGTCCCACTCCAGCCGGACCTCCGCTACCGCACCCCGAGGGCCGTGCACCCTGCGCAGGGTGGCCCACACCGCGAGCCCGCTCGGGTCGGCGGTGGCCTCCGGCGGCAGGTTGTCCCCGCGCAACCGCGTCTCCAGCGGGATCGTCGCGCCCCGGGCGTGGAGTTCGTCGACGTCCAGGCCGAGGGCGGCCTCACGTTCCTCGCCGCGCGCCGCTGTCAGCCGCTGCCGTTCCTCGTAGACCTCGACCAGGCCGGGAATCCAGCCGGCGGAGACGATGGGACCGTGGCGGTCGCGGGCCCGCCAGCCGGAGGTGTCGTGGCCGTCCATCTCCACCGGCACGGCCGAGATCGCCGGTACGGTGCCGTCGCCGTGGTCCTTCTCCCAGCCCGCCAGCTCCAGCCAGGCCGGCAGCTTCTTGCCGACCTTCAGCGCGCGGCCGTCCCACACCGCCGAGCCCGGGGTGCGGTGACTCCAGCCCAGCCGGGGCACCACCTGCGGCTCGGCGCCGGTGCGCGGCATGGCCTGCCACGCCTGCTCGATCTCCTCGTGCAGGGCGAACCCCTGCTTCGCCGGGGAGCGCAGGTGCTCCAGGGGCACATCGTGGGGGTAGAGGGGAGCCGCCGTGGCGGTGTCCCAGACCATCGGGTAGCGGGGCAGCAGCTCGGCCACCGACGGCCACTGGCGCAGCAGGTCGCTCACCCCGTCCAGCCGGATCCCGGCCACCCGTACGCCGTTGGCCAGCAGGTGCAGGGCCTTCGGGGCGCCGCGGTGGGGGGTGCCGAGGGTGATCAGGGCCCGGCACAGCGGCCAGCCCTCCAGCGGGCCCAGCCAGTGCCGGGCGACCAGACCGCCCATCGAGTGGGCGACCACCACGACCCGGCCGGCCCGCTCGGCCGGTGCGAGGTCCTTCAGCCGCTCGTGGACATCGGCCGCGAGCAGCTGCGCGGCATGCCTGACGCCCAGGCGGAAGTCGTACGGGAACAGCACCACGTTCGCGGCCGGGTTCCGCGTCTCGGGGTGCCCGGTGTCGATGACCGTACCCGGCAGCGCCTGGAGGTTCGCCACCAGCCGTTCGTAGCCGGGGACGACGGTCCAGCCCGGCAGCAGCCGCTTGGAGCGGATCAGACCGGTCGCCCGCAGTGGCTCGTCCACAGCCAGCCGGTCCGGTCGGCGCAGCAGGCCCGCGATGTCGCCGAAGCCCGCGTCCCACACCACCTCAGGCTGCTTCCCGCCCCCTGCGGGCCGTTCCAGCACGCTGCCGCCGATTCCGGGCAGCACGTACACCAGATGCCTGCGTCCCATTTCCCCCGCCCTCCCCACGTGGGCCGCGTCCCACGGCCCGCGCTGTGTCGCTCCTTCTACCAGTAACAGGAAGGCGGATGGCGGAAGTTCCGGGAATATCATCCTTCTGGGGTGCGCGGCTTGTGCCGTACCGATGGAGCACTCCGAGGGGCGCGGCCTGCCGGGCCGACGCGCGGGCCGCCGCCTCACCCTCAACTACCGCACCACCCGGCAGATCCTCGGCAGCGCCAACGGCCTGATCGCCGGGACGTCCTTCGACGACCTCGACACCGGAACCGACACCCTCGACGGCTACCGGTCCGTGCTGACCGGACTCGCCCCCCAGTTCTGGCGCGCGCCCGACCGGCTGACCGAGATGCGTGCCGTGGCCACGCTCATCAGAGACCGCCATGACAGCCATGGCACGCCGTACTCGGCGATGGCCACGTGCCGCACCAGCGCATCGAGCAGTACCGACTCACGAACCCGGACCGCCACCGGCAGGAGGAGCAGCGGGCCCGCTCCCTGCTGTTCGTCGCCGCCACCCGCGCCCGCGACGAGCTCGTCGTCACCTGGAGCGGCAGGGCCAGTCGCTTCCTTCCACCAGACGCGGACGAAACCGCCTACCGCGCCACGGACCTGCTCCGGCAGGACGGCCCGCCGTCGGGTTCGTCGAGATCGGCCGCAGCCTGACCGGATGCATTGACCCATCGCCCGTGGCGCGCTTTCATCGCCAGCATCCTCGTGAGTCCTCTGCGCAGGGCCGGGGCGACGGGGATGCGGGGGACGGCTGGGGTCGTCCCCGGGTGAAGGGGGAGCCAGTTGCTGAGACCTTCCTTACGTGTGTTCGTGAACGCCGTCGTGGTGGGCGTCGTCGTCGGGTGTTCCGCCTGGCCGGCGCAGGCGGCGGCCGGTGACGAGGCGCCGAGTGTCGCGGCCGGCACCGAGCGGATCAGCGTCGCGGCCGACGGCAGTGGTGGGAACGGTCATTCCACCGACGCCGTCGTCAGCGCCGACGGGCGTGTCGTGGCCTTCATGTCGTCCGCGACCAATCTGGGGACCGGGACCGATGTGCGGAACAGCGTCTATTACCGGACCGGGCCCGGGGAGCCGTTGCGGCGGGTGGTGGTGCCGGGGGAGACCACCTCCACGCCTCAACTGTCCGAGTCCGGGCGGTATTTGACCTTCGGGTCGTACTCGACCGCGACCGCCACCTCCTCCGTCCACCTCATGGATCTGAGCACCGGCACCGTCGAACGACTGGCGCCCGCGATGGACGACGGCTACCAGGTGTCGTACGGCATCGCCCCGATCAGCGCCGACGGGCGGTTCATCGCCTTCGTCGCCCGGCCCGCCGTCGACCCGAACGGGGCCTTCGCCTGCCGGGTCATGTTGCTCGACCGCGAGACGCGGGAGGTGCGGCGGGTCAGTCGGGAGCCTGACGGCTCGAAGACCTACCACCGGTGCGAGCAGGTCGCGATGAGCGCGAACGGGCGCAAGGTCGCCTACCTGGAGGGGTACTCCGGGCCCGTCACCGGCGACCAGGGCGACATCCTGGTCTACGACCGGAAGAGCGGGCGTACCGTGCACGCCGACGCCACCCATGACGGGGCCCCGGCCACCACCTCGGCCATCGGTCCCGTGCTGAGCGCCGACGGCTCCAAGGTCGGCTTCAACTCGCTGGCCACCAACCTGGTCCCGCAGGCCGACACCAACGACGGCTGGAACGCCTTCGTCCGCGATCTGCGCACCGGCACGCTCCAGCGGTACGACGGCCACGCCCCCACCGACCTCACGCTGCTCTCCGACCTGTCCGGCAACGGCTCCAAGCTGTTGCTCAACACGGCGGACGCGAACCGTACGTCCCTCGGGCTGATCCTGCGCGATCTGTGCACCGGGCAGGAGGAGTTGCTGTCACCAGGGCAGGACGGCAAGCCCGTCACCGTCGGCGACGCGGCGCTGAGCGGGGACGAGTCGACGGTCGTCTTCGAGTCGTACTACCCAGGGCTCGTACCCGACGACAACAACCTCATCGGGGATGTGTTCCTCCGCGGTGTGGGGTGACGTCGTCCCTCGGGCGGGCATGCGTGCGGGTGTGCGGGCGTGATTCGGGAGCGAATCGGTCATACCGGCAATAAGTGAGAAGCGGGGCGATACGTCGTACGGTGTTGTCTCGGTCCCGGAGGCACGGTGGGTGCGCGGGGGGCCGCTGACGACCGGCGGGAGCGATGGTGATCCGGGTGCTTCTTGTCGAGGAGACGGACCTCGTACGCGGGGCGCTCGCCGCCTTGCTGGCGAGTGAGGAGGACATCGAGGTGGTCGCGGCGTTGCCGGGGCACGAGCAGGTGGTGACGCGGGCGATGGCCTACCGACCCGATGTCGTCGTCATCGACAGCGACGGTGGCGAGAGCGGAGCACTCGGCACCTCGCGGGAACTGGCCCTGCGGCTGCCGGGGTGCCGGACGCTGCTGGTGACCTGTTCGGCGACCGCCGGGTTCCTGCGACAGGCGCTGTCGTGGCGCGTCGCCGGCCTCATCGGCAAGAACGGGCCCAGCGACCACCTGGCGGAGGGGGTGCGCAAGGTGGCCGCGGGTGAGCGGTTCCTCGATCCGGAACTCGCCCTGCTCGCGCTCCTGTCGGCGGAGAACCCGTTGACCCCCAGGGAACTCGAGGTGCTGCGGCTGGCGGCCGACGGCGCGCCCACGCGGGAGATCGCCGAGCGGCTGTCCCTGTCGGTGGGGACGGTCCGCAATCATCTGAACGCCGTCTCGCGGAAGACCGAGGCGCGCAACCGTATCGACGCGATCCGGATCGCCCGGGAGTCGGGGTGGCTGTGAGGAGCACGGCCCCCAGCCCCCCGCTTCCCACGGAGGCGTCGTCGGCTGCTGTCAGCGGGACCGGGCACCCGTCGCGTCGGCCGTGTCGGTCCTGTTGTCCGCTTCGCTGGTCGCGTCCGTCGGGTCGGTCGTGTCTGTTGTCTGCGTCGCGTCCGTCGTCTCCGTCGTGTCGGGTGGTTCACCTGTCGCGTCGTTTCGTGTCGGGGCCATGGGGTCCCAGTGGCCGATCAGGTCGCGGTAGAGGGCGCAGTCGGCCATCAGGTGGTCGTGGGTGCCCAGGTGGTGGCGTGGGCCGTCCAGAACGAGGACCAGGTCGGCGCGGAGGGCGGAGGAGATCCGATGGGCGCAGACGATCAGCGTGGCGGGGCGGGCCGCGAAGGCGCGCTCGGCCACGGCCTCCGCGGCCGGGTCCAGATGGCAGGTCGCCTCGTCCAGCAGGACCAGCCGGGCGGGGGGTAGTACGGCGCGGACCAGGGCGATCAACTGGCGCTCCCCGGCGGAGAGCAGGGCCGGGTCCACGGTGGCGTCGTAGCCGCCCAGGCGCTCGGTGAGGGGGGCCGCGCCGATGGCGTCGACGGCCGCGTCCAGGTCGGCGGGGGTGGCCGTGGGGTGGAGATACGTGAGGTTCTCGCGGAGCGTGCCGGTGAAGACGTACGCCTCCTGCGGGATCAGCACGCGCGATCGTGCGAGTCGGCGCGGGTCCGGGTCCGGGTCCGGGTCCGAGTTCGGGTTCGGGTTCGGGGAGCGGACCGGGGACCCGCCCAGCTTGACCTGGCCCGTCTGCGGCTCCAGTACCCCGGCGATGAGCGCGGCGAGCGTGGACTTTCCGGCGCCGCTGGGGCCTATCACCGCCAGGTGGGTGCCGGGCGCGAGGGTGAGGTCGAGGTCGCGGACGACCGGTTCGGCGGAGCGCGCGTAACCGAAGGTGACACCGCGGAGCTCGACCGCGCCGTCCCGCAGCGCCGTGCCGTCCCGCACCCGCGTGCCGTCCTGGACCGTCGCGTCGTACACGGGCTTGTCGTCCTGAACCCCGCCGTCTTCGGGGCCGCCGTCCGGGCCCTCGCCGTCCCCGGTTCGGTCGTGTTCCGCTCCCGCTCCCGCTTCTGCCGTCGTCCGCGTACGCCCGGCCGTCGTCGTCTCCAGGATGCGAGCCGTGGTGACCAGGAGCCACAGGCCGCTGCCGCCGACTCCCCGGACGAAGTTCTGGAGGGCCGGTTGGAGGCTCTGGGAGAGGTAGGTCAGGGCGCCCAGGATCGCGCCCGTCGTCACTCCGCCCCGGAGCAGCCAGGGGGCGCCGGCCAGGATCAGGACGAACGGCAGCCAGCCGCCGATACCCAGCGCGGCCGTGCGCAGGGCGGTGAGGCGGGCCAGGGCGCGCGCGGCCCCGGCCGCCGTGTCGATGCGGGTGTCGACCCGGTCGCGTACGACGTGTTCCGCGCCGCAGGCCGTGACGTCCCTCAGCGCGTCGGCCACCGTGCCCGCCTGCTCGGCGATCGCCTCGTCGGCGAGCACGACGGCCCGCTGCCGGGCCGCCATGGCGCGCAGGGCCGCGAGGAAGAGCGCGAGACCGACCGCGAGGGGCGGTACGACGAACAGGAGGAGCGCGGGGTCGAGCGCGGTCAGCCCGAACAGCACGCTCACGGCCGTCACCCCGAAGGTCTGCACGAACATCACGACCGCCCCGTACGACTCGCGGGCGATCTCCACCTGCTCGGTCAGCCGGGCCACCCCGGCCGTGTCGGAGGGGCGGCCGAGGCGGGCCGAGCGGCGCAGTGTGCCGGTGGTGACGAGGGCGACCAGGTCGTCGCGGAAGGGTTCGACGACGTCGGCCAGCCGCAGTGTGGTCTGCTGGGTGCCCCAGGCGCCGATCAGGGTGGCGACGGCCAGCAGCCCGAGCCAGCCGAGGCCCTCGGGGACCCGGTCGGCGAGGAACCCGTCGTCGACGGCCCGGGCGACCAACAGGCCGGACAGCAGAGCGGGTACGGCCTGGACCAACGACCAGCCGGCCAGTCGGACGAACTGCCGGCGCCGCGTGCGGAGGGTCGAGCGGAGCAGCCCACGCGCTTCCCTGTTGCCCGTGCCCCGACGTGCCTCCGTGCCGCCTGCGCCTCGACGCGCCACCCGGTTCACCGCGCTCCTCCGGGCCGCCGTGACGGTGGCTGCGGCTTTGGCTGTGGCTGTGAGGGGTTGGGTGTCTCCGGGACGTCCGAGCGGAAGACGGCCCGGTAGCCGGGGTCCCTCCACAGCGCCCGGTGGGTGGCTCGGCGGCGGACGCGGCCCGCGTCGAGCCAGATGACGAGGTCGGCGCGGGCGGCGGTCGAGGCGCGGTGGGTGACGACGAGGCGGGTGCGGCCGGCGAGGGGGCCGGAGCCGGTGAGGACCTGGGTGATGTGGTGCTCGGTGACGGTGTCGAGGCTGGCGGTGACGTCGTCGAGGATGAGGAGACGGCCGCCTCGGCCGGACTGGGCGAACGCGCGGGCCAGTCCCACCCGTTGGGTCTCCCCGCCGGACAGTGGTGCGGTGGCGAGGGCGGTGTCGTAGCCGTCGGGCATGGTGCGCAGGAAGGTGTCGGCGCGGGCGATGGCCGCGGCCTCCCGCACCGCCTCGTCCGCCATCCCCTCCGGCCCCGGCATCCCCTCCGGCTCCGCCATACCCTCCGACTGCGACTCCGGCATCCTTTCCGGCTCCGGCTCCGCCACCTGCTCCGGCTCCGCCATCCCCTCCGGCTCCGGCTCCGCCACCTGCTCCGGCTCCGCCATCCCCTCCGGCTCCGGCTCCGCCACCTGCTCCTGCTCCTGCTCTGGCACCGCCACCGGCCCCCGCTCCTCCGCCGGGCCGAACATGATCGCCTCGGTGAAGGTCTCGCCCAGCAGGGCGGGCCGTTCGAAGCCGTAGGCGACGGCCCGCCGCAGGTCCGTGCGGGTCAGCTCGTGCAGGGGGACGCCGTCGAGCCGTACCTCGCCGTCGTCGGGGTCGGTGAGCCGGCCGGCCAGCGCGGCCAGCAGGGACTTGCCCGAGCCGGAGCGGCCCACCACGGCTGTCAGCGTGCCCTCCGGGATCTCCAGGTCGACGCCGTCCAGGACCGACGTGCCCTCGGGAGCGCGGACGGTGACGCCGCGGAACTCCAGCCGCCCGCCGCCGGCGACCGGGAGCCGGGCCCGGCCGTACGTCATCGGGGGCGCGTCCAGGATCTCGGCGACCCGTCCGGCGGTGGCGCGGGCGAGGGCGAGTCTGCCGACGGAGGCGACCAGCGAGCTGACGCCGGTGGCGAGGACGACGTACTCGGTGGCGGCCAGCAGTTGACCGGGCGTGATGCGGCCCCGGGCGAGTTCCAGTCCGGCCACGGCCAGGACGGCGATCTCCAGCAGGGGGACGACCACGGCGTCCCGGGTGGAGACCCGGGAGAGGGCGTGCCACGTCCCCCGGCCGTGGCGGTGGAGCTCCGGCAGCGGGGCGAGGACGCGTTCGGCCTCGCGGGCCGTGGTTCCGGCCGCGGTGATGGTGCGGATCCCGGTGACGGCGTCGGCGAGCCGGGTGGCGATACGGCCCTGGGTCGCGAAGTAGCGGTCGTTGACGTCGGAGACGTCGCGGGCGAAGGCGTGGACCATCAGGACGATCAGCGGAAGTCCCGTGAGGAAGGTGAGGCAGAGCCAGGGATCGATGAGGGCCAGCGCCACCACCGCCCCGATCGGGGGGATCAGCTCGGTCACCGCCCACACCAGGCCGGAAGGAGCGCTGCCGGCCTGGCTGGTGTTGCCCACCAGACGGGCGGTCAGGTCGCCGGGGGTGTGGCGGCGGGTCGCCCGGGGGCCCATGTCGAGGACGTGCCCGAACAGTGAGTGCCGCAGCCAGGCGGTGGAGCGGGCGTTGGCGACGGCGCCGGCGTAGTCGTCCAGCGCGTCGCACGCGATGAGCAGCGCGACGGCGACGACGGACAGCGTCAGCCACAGGGTGATGTCACCGGAGCCCAGTACGGCGTCGACGGTACGGCCCATGAGGGCCGGCAGGGCTACGTAGATCCCGGCGAGCAGGAGAGACGTGGCGGCCAGGAAGGCACCCCAGGCACCGCCCCGCCGGACCACCGTCAGCAGCAGCCGGTCCGCCGCGCGCCGGTCCGCCGCGCGCCGGTCCCCCGGGGACCCCTGCGCCTCAACCCGTGGCCCCTCCGCCTCAACCCGTGGCCCCTGCGCCTCTACCCGTGGCCCCTGCGCATCGGCCCGGGACTCCCGTCGGGCAGCCCGAGACTTCCGCGGGGCCTCCGACCGCTCGTGTCGGTCCACGGCCGCTCCCGTCGTCGTTCGGTTCCTGCGGGCGGCGCCCCCGGTTCTCGGGGCGGAGGGGGGCGGGGGCACCGGAGTGCCCCCGCCCAGCGTGGTCGGAGTCCCGGCCGCTAGCAGAAGAGGAGGCTGAAGATGCTCCCTCCGCCTCCGACGATGCAGCCCTTGCTCGCCCGGCTGCCCGGTGGCGGCTTCAGACCGGTCTCCGACTCGATGGTCAGACCCTGCAGTTCGAGGAGTGACATACGTGTTCACCTCCCTTCCTGAACGCGATGGGGGACGGGAATGTCCGGTGCGGACCGGCCCGGTGTGAGGAAGGGCAGTCCGGTGGGTGTGGCGTGACAGGCGGCGCCCAGGGCGAGCGCGACCCCCGCGCCGCCGGTCGCCAGGTCCATGGACAGCCGCATCAACTGCTCGCCGGGGAAGGCGAGTCGGCCGTCGAGGAGGCAGGCGTGGCGCGCCAGCCGGCGGATGTGCGCGGCGACCACGGGGTCGCGGGCGGCGGCCGTGCCGGGCGGGTGGGCGCGGCCGCGGTGGAGGATCATTCCGGCGACGCCGTCGAACAGCCCGGGTTCGACGTAGAACGACGCCCGTGAGGCCTCGCGGATCGCGTCGGCGGCGGTCGCGAACTCCTCGTCCGGGCGGAGGGCCAGGTAGTCGTCCAGGACCATGCCGATGCCCACGCTGCCGTCGGCGAGGTACGGCATCGTGCGGAAGCCCTCGTTCACCTCCATCGAGCCCTCCTCGCGCACCACGCAGCGCCGTAGGTCCTGGCGCAGGGCGGTGGCGGCGAGGTCGAGGTGCGCCGGGTCGCCGTCGTGCTCGTGCAGGCGCAGGAACAGCAGCGCGGGTCCGGACGAGCCGTACATCAGCCCGGCTCTCGGGTGGGCGCCGCCGCTGGTCTCCGGTACCCCGTCGGCGGGGCCCAGCCGGTCGGCGACGGTCGCCGCCACCCGCTGGGCGGCCGCGCGGTGGGCGGCGTCACCGGTGGTGTCAGCGAAGTGCAGCAGGGTGAGTCCGATGCCGGACAGTCCGCCCTTGAGGTCGAGGGCCAGGTTCTGCCAGCGCTCGGTGAGGCACATGTCGAGGACCTTGACGGCCTCCTCGTGGTGGCCGAGGTGGTCCAGGGCGAACGCGACGCCGTGCAGGCCGTCGTAGAGGCCGAGGCGGGTGCCGGGCGGCGGGTGGAGCGCGTGCTGGATCAGCCAGTCCTCGTGGTCGGGGTGGCGTCCGGCGCCCGTCACGTCCAGCGCGTAGAGCACGCCGGCCGCGCCGTGGGCCATGCCGAGGCCGCCGCCGGGAGCGGCGAACTGCTCGATGTCGCCGGGGAAGAGCCGGTCGTCGCGGCCGGGGGTGGCGGAGGCGAGGATCGCGGCCGTGATCGACTCGCGGGCGCGCAGCCAGCCGGCGTGGTCGGGTTCGATCCGGGGCTCGTCGTCGCCCCCGGCACGCACCCCGACGGCCCTTCCGGAGGCCTTCCCGGCACGCACCCCGACGGCCTTCCCGGCCGCGTGCGCCCCGGCGGTCCGCTCGGCATTCGCCCCGGCGGCCCACCCGATACGCGCACGCGCCCCGCTGGCCGTCCCGCCGTCGCCCACGCCCGTGGTGGCCCCGCCCGCGCCCGCGGTGGCGCCGTCCGCGCCCGCGGTGACGTCGCCCGTGCCCGTGGTGGCCTCGTCCGCCCCGGTGATCGTGCGTACGGCCTCGTCGAGGAGGTCGTCGGGGACCGGGAACAGGCGGGCGGCCTCCCGGGCGAGCCGGCCCGCCTTGCCGCGGTCGAGTTCGATCAGTCCGGTCAGCGGCAGGAACATGCAGATCGTCAGGCAGGCCAGCGCGTACCGGTCGATGTCGAAACCGGTCGCGGAGCCGGGGGCGTGGAAGCCGGGGGCCGCGAGGACCTGGTGGTGGGCGTGCGCCACGTCCGACGCGCCCTCGAAGTCGATCAGGACCACGGTGTCGTCGGGACGGACCAGGACGTTGAAGGGGTGCACATCACCGATGACGACGTCCCGCTCATGGACCGCCGCGACGGCGTCCCGCACCCGCCGCAGCACGTCCAGCGCCCAGGCGGTGTACTCGGGGAAGGCGGCCGGGGCCGGGTCCAGGGCCGCGAGCGGACTGCGCTCGACGATCAGCTGGTGCAGGGGCTTGCCCTCGACGAAGTCCTCGACGAGGAAGTGGTGACCGCCCAGTTCGAACCGGTCGCGGAGGGCCGGGACGCAGCGCAGGCCGCGCAGCCGCTCCAGAGCCTCCCGCTCGCGCTCCAGCCGTGTGACGGCGTCCGCGCCGTCCGGGGTGAGCCCGGCGTACGGTCGGGCCTCCTTGAGCACGACTCGCTCCTCCGTGCGCCGGTCCACCCCGGCGTACAGTCCGCCACCGTTGGAGAAGTGCAGTGCCCGGTCGATCCGGTAGGGCAGGTCGGCGACAGTGGTGCTGCGGCTCGCGGCCAGCTGGGGTTCGAGGAAGCCGGGCAGCTCCACCCAGTCCGGTACCTGGAAGGTGGGGCCGCGCACATCGGGAACCAGGCGCCCGGAGGGGTCCGCCACCGCCTGGTGCACCACGCCGTCGGCCGACACGCAGTACCGGTCGGCGAAGGCTCCGTACCGGACGTGGAGCGGGCCGTCCCTCCAGCGCAGATCGCTGAGGATGTACGGTCCGGGGCGGCCGCCGAGGACGGCGTCCAGCTCGGTGAGGAGGCGCTCGCACTCGGCCTCGTCCCTCGGGTAGACGGTCACGAACTTCCCGCTGGACCCCCGGTGGGCGTACTTGGCGTTGGCGAGGAAGAGGGTCTCCAGGTCCGGGAGGAACTTGAAGGCGACACCGCGCGGCACACAGTGGTCCCAGACCTCGTCCAGGATCGACTGGGCGTTGTCCAGGCAGGCCGAGACATGGATCTTCCAGCCCTGGGGAGGGAGCCGTACCTCGGTGGGGCGGCAGGCGAGCCAGTCGCCGACCTTCTCGCGGACCCACGACGCGGGAAGCGCGCCGCCGGTCTGGCGGAACCGGCCCTGTGTCCCGGCGTGCGACGACGGGGCGTCGTAGAAGTGCGGGTCGGTGAGGCAGTAGACCTCGTACCGCTTGTCCACGGGGACCTCCGGTGCGGGTTTTCGTACCTGCGCGGGTGTCCTGGCTTTCTCTTCCCAACCATGACAGAGCAGTGCAATTCGGTCATCCAGTGTCTGTCACCGGGCCGGTGTGGGTTGCGCATGGGTGTGCCCGTGCGCAACCCATGGCGGCCCTGTTCGCTTTCGCGGCCGTCCGACGGCAACCTCCCGCGCACCTGCGACGACGAAAAACTGTCACATCCATTGACGTCCCTCACGCCTCAGCTTTACCTTCTGGCCGAAGTTACGCACAGTGTTCGCAATGTCGAACATCCCGGGCAGGTCAGGAAGCCCGGCAACGAGCCGCTCTCCCGGAAGGGACTTGTCGTGTTCCCCACCCGCGCCCGTCGCTGGTCGACGCCTCGCCGCAGTCTGCTGCTGGCGGTGGCGCTACTGGCCCTGTTCGCCTCGCTCCTCTCCGTGCAGACCGTCCACACCGCGCAGTCCGCCGCCGCGGCCGACGGCAAGCCGTACACCAACCCGGTCAAGTCGCAGAAGGGCGCCGACCCGTGGCTGGAGTACTACAACGGCAACTACTACCTGGTGACGACCTCGTTCACCGGTGAGCTGACCATGCGGAAGTCGCCCACGCTCGCCGGGCTGAGCACCGCGCCCAGTGTGCAGGTGTGGTCGGACAGCACCTCCACCCGCAACTGGAACATGTGGGCCCCGGAGATCCACTTCTTCGACGGCAAGTGGTACCTGTACTACTCCGCCGGGCCGCGCGCCTCCGCCTGCTGCGACGACCAGCGCACCTACGTGCTGGAGAGCGCCGGGTCCGACCCGATGGGGCCGTACACCTTCAAGAACCAGCTCGCCGGGTCCAACCTCAACCCGGGCGGCTGGCTGATCGACGTCAGCGTGCTCAAGCACGACAACAAGCTGTACCTGGCCGGCAGTGGTTCGGTGGGCGGCAGCAAGCAGAGCCTCGTCATCGCGCCCCTCAGCAACCCGTACACCCTGGCGAGCACCACCTTCACCGTCATCTCCAGCCCGACCCTGAGCTGGGAGACGCAGAGCGGCGAGGTGAACGAGGGCCCGGAGCCGCTCTACCGCAACGGCCGTACGTTCCTGATCTACTCCGCCAGCGCCTGCTGGGGCCCCGACTACAAGCTCGGACAGCTGGAGCTGACCGGGTCCGACCCGCTGCTCGCCTCCTCCTGGACGAAGAAGCAGACGCCCGTCTTCCAGCGCAATGACGCGAACGGGGTCTACGCGCCCGGCCACAACGGGTTCTTCACCTCGCCCGACGGCACCGAGAACTGGATCGTCTACCACGCCAACGACGCGGCGAGCGACGGATGCGACAACGGGCGGACGACCCGCGCGCAGAAGTTCACCTGGAACGCCGACGGCACCCCGAACTTCGGCAGCCCGGTCGCCCTCGGGAGCACCATCGCCGGGCCCTCCGGCGAGACCGCGACGACCCCGACCGCGTACACCATCGTGAACCGCAACAGCGGCAAGTGCCTGGACGTCACCGGCGGTGGCACGGCCGACGGCACCAACATCGCCCAGTGGACCTGCAACGGCGGGGCCAACCAGAAGTGGCGGATCGAGGACCGCGCCGACGACACCAGCCGGCTGGTGAACGTCGCCACCGGCAAGGTCGCCGACGTCACCGACTGCGCGAGCGCCGACGGCGCCGACATCCGGCAGTGGTCCTGGCTGAACAACAACTGCCAGAAGTTCCGCATGGTCTACCTCGGTGGCGACTACGTCCGGATCGTCAACGCGGCCACCGGCAAGGTCATGGACGTCGCCGACTGCGGCACCGCCAACGGCACCGACGTCCGCCAGTGGTCCTGGCTCAACAACAACTGCCAGCAGTGGCGCCTCGTCCCCACCACCGCCTGATCCCGAAAGGCCCAGAACAGAACATGAGACACCTCACCAGACGGGCCGTCGTGGCCGCGGCGGCCGCGCTCGCCGTCTTCACCACCATGACCGCCCCCGCCCAGGCAGCCGTCCCCGCGTCCCCGGCCGTCACCTTCACCAACCCGATAGCCGAGCAGCGGGCCGACCCGCACATCTTCAAGCACACCGACGGCTACTACTACTTCACCGCCACCGTCCCCGCGTACGACAAGATCGTGATGCGGCGGGCCACCACCCTCCAGGGCCTCGCCACGGCCACGGAGACCACCATCTGGACCAAGCACGCCAGCGGTGAGATGGGCGCCCACATCTGGGCCCCGGAGATCCACTTCATCGACGGCAAGTGGTACATCTACTTCACGGCCGGCTCCTCCAACGACATCTGGAAGATCCGCCCGTACGTCCTGGAGACCAGCGCCGCCAACCCGATCACCGGCACCTGGACGGAGAAGGGCCGCATCTCCCTGCCGCTCGACACGTTCTCGCTCGACGCGACGACCTTCACCGTCGGCGCCACCCGCTACCTGAGCTGGGCGCAGAACGACCCGGCGGTCGGCGACGGCACCAACATCTACCTGGCGAAGATGTCCAACCCCTGGACCATCAGCGGCAGTCCGGTCATGATCTCCCGGCCCACCGCCGCCTGGGAGAAGGTCGGCCACACCGTCAACGAGGGCCCGGCGGTCATCCAGCGGGGCGGCAAGGTCTTCATGACCTTCTCCGCCGCCGCCACCGACGCCAACTACTGCCTCGGCCTGCTGACCGCCAACGACTCGGCCGACCTGATGAACCCGGCGTCCTGGGTCAAGAACCCCAACCCGGTCTTCAAGAGCAACGCCGCCACCGGCCAGTACGGCCCCGGCCACAACACCTTCACGGTCTCCGAGGACGGAAAGTCCGACATCCTCGTCTACCACGACCGCAACTACAAGGACATCAGCGGCGACCCCCTCAACGACCCCAACCGCCGCACCCGTTACCAGAAGCTGTACTGGAACGCCGACGGCACGCCCAACTTCGGCATCCCCGTCGCCGACGGCGCGACCCCGGTCCGCCTCTCCTCCTTCAATTACCCGGGCAAGTTCATCCGGCACTGGGAGTACCGCGCCAAGCTGGAGAGCAACGTCACCAACCTCGCCGACTCGCAGTTCCGGGTCGTCACCGGGCTGACGGGCAGCGGCACGGTCTCGCTGGAGTCGGCGAACTTCCCCGGCTACTACCTCCGCCACAAGAACAACGAGGTCTGGGTGGAGAAGGACGACGGCACCGCCCTGTTCGACGCGGACGCCTCCTTCTTCCAGCGGGCCGGCCTCGCCGACACCGCGGACGGGGTCTCGTACGAGTCGTTCAACTTCCCCGGCCGGTACATCCGCCACTACAACAACCTGCTCTACACCCAGCCGGTCAGCACCACCCTCGACCGGCAGGACGCCACGTTCTACAAGGAGTAGCGAGTGACAAGGAGTTGAGGGGGATCACTCCTGCTGGGTGACCCGCACCAGGCCCGACTGGTACGCCATGACGACCAGTTGGGCCCGGTCGCGGGCGCCCAGTTTCGTCATCGCCCGGTGGACGTGGGTCCGTACCGTCAGCGGACTCACGTACAGCTTCTCGGCGATCTCGTCGTTGGAGCGCCCCTCGGCGGCCAGCGACATGACCTCACGCTCACGGGTGGTGAGGATGGTCAGCTGCTCGGGGGCGGCGAGACGGTTGCCGGGGGTGGGGGAGGCGAGGAAGCGCGTGATGAGCGTCCGCGTCGCGGCGGAGGAGAGCAGGGTGTCGCCGGCGGCCACCGTGCGGATGCCGTCGAGGAGCACGTCCGCGGTGACGTCCTTGCCGAGGAAGCCGCTGGCGCCGGAGCGCAGCGCCTGCGCCACGTACTCGTCGATCTCGAACGTGGTGAGGATCAGCACGCGGGTGTCGGCCAGTTCCTCGTCGGCGCAGATCACGGCGGTGGCGGTGAGTCCGTCCGTGCCGGGCATCCGGATGTCCATGAGGACCACGTCGGGGCGGTGGACCCGCACGAGGTCGACCGCCTCCCGGCCGTCGGTGGCCTCGGCGACCACCTCCAGGTCCGGGCAGGAGTCGATGAGGATCCGGAAGGTGGCCCGCAGCAGGGCCTGGTCGTCGGCGAGCAGGACGCGAATGGTCATGAGGGCTGTGCTACTTCCGCTGGTCGGGGGCCGGTTCCGGGTCAGGTACCGGTGCGGCGGGGCGAGAGGTGTACGGCCGCAGCGGCAGGTCGGTGGTGACCTCGAAGCCGCCTTCGGGACGGTGGCCGGCGCTCAGACAGCCGCCGACCGACTGGGCGCGCTCACGCATGCCGATGAGGCCGAAACCGCGGCCGGGCTCGGGGGTGCCGCGCGGGCGGGAGGCGCCGTCGTCGGTGACCGTGATCGTCAGACGCGCGTCCTCGTAGGCGAGGCTGACCCGCGCGGCGTCCACGCCGGCGTGCTTGCTGACGTTGGTGAGGGCCTCCTGCACGATCCTGTACGCGGTCAGGTCCACACCGGGGTCCAGCGGCCCCGGGACGCCGTCAGTGGTGACGGTGACCGTGAGACCGGCGGACTCGCACGCCGCCGTCAGCTCCGGGAGCTGGCGCAGTCCGGGCGTGGGGGCCAGCGGCGCCTCGGGGTCGTCGGGACGGCGCAGCACCCCCACGGTGCCCTTCAGCTCGCGCAGCGCCGACGACGTGGTGGCCGTCAGATCGGTGAGGATGCGGTGGGCCTGTTCGGGGTCGGTACGGGTGAGGTGCGCGGCGGTGCCCGCCTGGGCGTTGGCGAGGGCCAGGTGGTGGGCGACCACGTCGTGCAGATCGCGGGCGATGCGCATCCGTTCCTCGGTCACCCGTAGCCGGGCCTCCTCCTCCCGGGTGCGTTCGGCGTGCTCGGCGCGGGCCTGCACCGACTTCAGATAGGCCCGCCGCACCAGCGTGCCCCGGCCCGCGGCGAGCGGCAGCAGCAGCCAGAAGACCGGGCCGATCGTCCTGAGCACCAGCGACAGATGGTCCATGGAGTCGGAGACCACGGCCGCGAGGGTCATCGCCACGATGGTGGTGCAGCCGTAGGCGCGGGTGGTCCTGCGGTCGGTGAGCGAGGCCAGCCAGTAGAGCGCCGCCATGATCGGCGCCAGCAGCAGGGGGGTGAGCAGATAGCCCAGGCCGACCGCCACGACCGTGCAGATCGCGGTGACGACGAGCGCGGACCGCGGGTGGGTGCGGTGCTTGAGCAGCGCGAGACAGGACACGCCCATGAGCGCCACCCCGACCCTGTCCTGGTCCGGCGGCAGGGCGCCGGGCAGCGTGACCGCGCTGCCGAGGGTGGCACAGCCCAGCAGCGCCAGGACCAGTGCCAGGTCGACGAGGAAGTGGTGGCGGCCGGAGAACTCCTCCAGCCGGTCCGTGTAGCGCCGTTCCCGGCTGAGGCTGCTGAGGCTCATGGTGACTCCGGTCGGTGGACTGGGACCCATCGTGGTCGACGGGCGAGGCGCACGCCCCGAGGGCCGTCCGTGTCCTTCGCCACGGACGGCCCCCGGTGGGGGTGGGCGGTCGGATCAGGCGCGCGTCACTTCCAGCTCGGCCGTCTCGGCCGGGGCCGGATCCGGGTCGGTGCGGCGGGTCAGCGCCTCGCCCTCCACATCGACGTGGGGCAGCATCCGGTCCAGCCACTTCGGCAGCCACCACGCCTTGTCGCCGAGCAGCGCCAGCACGGCCGGCACGATCGCCATCCGTACGACGAACGCGTCGAACAGGACCGCGGAGGCCAGCCCGAAACCGATCATCTTGATCATGGAGTCGCTCTCGCCGATGAACCCGGCGAACACCGCGATCATGATCAGGGCGGCGGCCGCCACCACCCGGGCGCTGTGCCGGAAGCCGCTGGTGAGCGCCTCGTCGGCCCGGTCGCCGTGGACGTACGCCTCCCGCGTCCGCGAGACCAGGAACACCTCGTAGTCCATGGCCAGACCGAACACGATGCCCACCAGGAAGATCGGCATCAGGCTCATGATCGGACCGGTCTGCTCCACGCCCAGCAGCTCCGCGCCGTGGCCCTGCTGGAAGACCAGGACGACCACACCGAGGGAGGCGAGCACCGACAGCAGGAACCCGGCGGCCGCCTTGAGCGGGACCAGCAGCGAGCGGAAGACGACCAGCAGCAGGATGACGGCCAGGCCGACCACGACCAGCAGATACGGCACCAGCGCGGACTGCACCTTGTCGGAGATGTCGATGTTCAGCGCGGTGGTGCCGGTGACCTCGAACGTGGCCCCCGTCTCGGACTCCAGGCCGGGCCGCTCGTCCCGGATGACGGTCACCAGGTCCTTGGTCTTCTCGTCGGTCGGCGCGGTGGTGGGCACCGCCGAGAAGACGGCCGTGTCACCGGCCTCGTTGAACCGCGCGGGGGAGACCGACACGACGCCCTCGGTGGCCCCGATCTCCTTCGCGATCGTGTCGGCGGCCCCCTTGGCGTCGGCGGCCCCCTTGGCGTCCACCACGATCGTCAGCGGCCCGTTGAAGCCGGGCCCGAAACCCTCGGCGAGCGCGTCGTAGGCCCGCCGCTCGGTGGTCGAGGTCGCCTTGGCCTCGTCGCCGGGCATGCCCAGCTGGAGGTCGGTCATCGGTATCGCGAGCGCGCCGAGGCCGACGACACCGAGGATCAGCACCGGCAGCGGGCGGCGCAGCACGAACCGGGACCAGCGGGTGCCGCCGTTGTCCTTGACGCTCCCCTCGATACGGCCGCTCTTGCGTGCCTTGCGCGACAGCACCGCGTTCGGCCAGCAGGCGAGGACGGCCGGGACCAGGGTCAGCGCGATCAGTACGGCCACGACGACCGCGCCCGCCGCGGCCAGCCCCATCTTCGTCAGCATCGGGATGCCGACCACGGACAGTCCGGCCAGCGCGATGACGACGGTGAGGCCGGCGAACACGACCGCCGACCCGGCCGTGCCGGTGGCGAGGGCGGTGGCCTCCTCGGGCGTACGGCCCTTGGCGCGCTCCTCGCGGTAGCGGGAGACGACGAACAGGGCGTAGTCGATGCCGACCGCGAGACCCAGCATCATCGCGAGGGTGCCCGTCGTGGTGGACAGCCCGAGCGCGTCGGACAGGGCGAGGATCGAGGCCATGCTGACGCCGACGCCGACCAGCGCGGTCAGCAGCGGCAGTCCGGCGGCGGCCAGCGACCCGAAGGTGATCAGCAGCACGACGGAGGCGATGGCGACACCGATCACCTCGGCCATGCCGCCCGCGCCGCCCTGCTCGGCCAGGGCGGTCCCGCCGGCCTCGACGGTCAGCCCGGAGTCCTGCGCCGCGTGGAGCGTGTCCTCCAGGTGGGTCCTGCTGGCATCGGTGAGGTCGTTCGCGGTGACCCTGTAGGTGACCGTCGCGTACGCCGTGGTGCCGTCCTTGCTCACCGCCCCGGCCTGGAAGGGGTCGACGGCGCTCGCCACCTGGGAACCGTCCGCCAGATCGGCCACCGTCTCCTCGACGGCCTTCTTGTTCTCGGCGGCGGTGACCTTCTCGCCGTTCGGGGCGACGAACACCACCCGGGCGGTGGCGCCGTCCGCCGTGACGCCCGGGAAGCGCTGTTCCATCAGGTCGAACGCCTTCTGGGACTCGATGCCCGGCATGGCGAACCCCTCGTCGGAGGCTCCCGGGGCCTTGAGGGCGCCGACCCCTACGGCGCCCAGTACCGCCAGCCACATCAGGATGACGTACCAGCGTTTGCGGAAGGCCAGTCGGCCCAGCCGATGAAGGAAGGTTGCCATGGGTCGCAGGTCTCCACGTGAGAGGTCTCGGGTGTGTGCCAAGACTCCCGTCGCGGCCCCTGTCCCGTCGTCGTGCGGCTGCCGACAATCCCGGGTACTCAGAACGCAGTACGACCCCGGCGCCGGGTCACCCCGGGGTATGACCGGGGGGCGGCCGGGGGAGGACGCACCGGCGGTCTACATGGTGTGCAGGGTGTCGCGGGAGGCCCTGATGAAGACCTTCAGCGCGTCCCAGAACGGCGTGTAGCAGGCGTCGAAGCGCGCCACGGCACCGGTGTCGCCCTCGATCATGGCCTCGATCGCCTTGTGGAAGGGGCTCGTCGCCCGCCGGACGGTGTTGGCGAGGTCGGCGACCTCCTCGGGCCCCTCCAGCGACACGATCCACGTGAGGTTGCGCAGCGTGGCGTACTCGTCCCGCTGCCGCTCCCGCAGCACCCGCAGCTCCTCCACCTGCTCCGGCCCGAGCCCGCCCTCGGCGCCCCGGACCACGTCGGACACCTTCCAGTGCACGTCGTTCAGCCGCTGCGCCTGCTCGATGAAGCCCGCGTACGCCGTCCGCCGCGCCTCCCGCAGCCGCTCCACCCGCTGCGCGCCCGCCGTCGTGTCCGCCTGTATGCGCGCAGCGCGCGCCGTCCCCCGGCTGGTCACCCAGCTCGCCACCACGGCCGTGCCGGCGGTGAGCGCGGCGATCCAGAACGCGTTGTCAGCCACGCCGGGGGCCCAGCGAGCGCGCGGTGACCCCGGCGAGGTGGGACGCGAACACCGCGCGGGCGTCCGGCGTCAGGGTGCGCAGCGCCACCAGGGCGGTGATGACCACGTCGCACAGCTCCGCCTGCACGTCGTCCCAGGTGTGGGTGGTGCCCTTGCGCGGGTTCTGCCCCGTCGCGCCGATCACCGCCTGCGCGACCTCGCCGACCTCCTCCTGGAGCTTCAACATCCGCAGCAGCAGACCCTCTCGGCCGCCGTACGGCTGGTCCGCCTCCAGCCAGGCGTGCAGGTCGGCGACGGAGTGCCAGAGGTCGTCGGGGGAGTGGTTCTGCTCGCTCATGGGCGCAGCTTGCCACGCCCCTGTGACAACGACGGCCGATCCGCCGAAAGGGCGGACGACAGCCGATCCGCCGGAACGGCGAAGCTCACGGCCGATCCGCCGGAACGGCGAAGCTCACGGCCGATCCGCCGGAACGGCGAAGCTCACTCCTCGAACAACGCCTCCTGCTCGCCCTCCTTCTCCTTGCGCACCCGCTGGTTGCGCAGGCCCACGACCACCGCGGTGACCGCGGCCGTACCGGCGAGCGCCACCGGGACCATCCAGCCCCGGTCGACGACATGGCGCAGCGCGTGGTCGAGGGAGAGCCGGCCGGGCCCGGCGACGGCGAGGCCCGCGGCGGCCAGGCCCAGGGTCGCGGCGTACTCGTAGCCGCCCTCGGCGTTGAAGAAGCCGTTGGGCGCGTGGATCGCGGCCGCTCCGCCCATCGCGCCCGCCGCGGCGGCACCGGCCGCGGGCGTCGCGAGGCCCAGCGCGAGCAGCGCGCCGCCGCCGGTCTCGGCGAGGCCGGCGGCGGTGGCGCTGGCCTTGCCAGGCGCGTACCCGACGGACTCCATGAACGCGCCGGTGCCCTCGATGCCGTGCCCGCCGAACCAGCCGAACAGCTTCTGCGTCCCGTGCGCGGCGAGCACACCGCCCGTGCCCAGCCGCAGGAGCAGCAGTCCCAGATCGCGTCGGTCGAATGAGGTCATGAGAACTCCCGGGCAGCCGGTGCGTCGGTTCCCCTCCCGCGTATCCACCGTCGCACCGATCACACCTGCCCGGCCCGTACGGGCCGCCGTTCGGGTGGCCCGGGACCGGGGGCACGTCTCCGGTGGCGCACCCCCGGCGACGGTGTGAGGCTGACCGCCATGACGATCGCACCCGCCAAACTCAGCGACCCGGCCGTCCGGGCCTTCGTCGCCGCGGTGAACTCCCAGGACGAGAACGCGTTCTTCGCGCTGCTCACGGAGGACGCGACGATGTCGGACGACGGCTCCGACCGTGACCTCGCGGACTGGACCGACCGGGAGATCTTCTCCTCCCACGGCCACATCGAGGTCCAGCGCGAGTCCGCGGGCGGCCGTGCCCTGGTCGCCAACTACCGCAACGACACCTGGGGCGAGATGCGCACCGCGTGGCGCTTCACGGTGTCGGAGGACGGCAGGATCAGCCGGTTCGAGACGGGTCAGGCGTAACCCGTCCCCGTCCGGGGCTTGCGTTCGTGTGCACTCCAACTCATACCGTCCGAGGGCATGGAGACGAACACGTACACGAGGCCGTTGGGCCGCAGCGGTATCCAGGTCAGCGCCCTCGGCTTCGGCTGCTGGGCGATCGGCGGTGAGTGGCAGGACACCGACGGCCGGCCGCTCGGCTGGGGCAAGGTGGACGACGAGGAGTCCGTACGCGCGGTGCACCGCGCGCTCGACCTCGGCGTCACCTTCTTCGACACGGCCGACACCTACGGCGCCGGCCACAGCGAACGCGTCCTCGGCCGGGCCCTCGGCAAGCGCCGCGCGGACGTCGTCGTGGCCACCAAGTGGGGCAACCTCTTCGACGAGGCCACCCGCACCCTCACCGGCCAGGACGACACCCCGGCGCATGCCCGCCGCGCCCTCACCGCCTCCCTGGACCGTCTCGGCACCGACCATGTCGACCTGTACCAGCTGCACCTCTCCGACGCCGACCCCGAGCGCGCGGCCGAACTCCGCGAGACCTGCGAGGAGTTCGTACGGGAGGGGCTGATCCGGGCGTACGCGTGGAGCACGGACGACCCGGAGCGAGCCGCCGTGTTCGCCGAGGGCCCGCACTGCGCGGCCGTGCAGCACCGGCTGAACCTACTCCAGGACGCGCCCGAACTCCTCGCGCTGTGCGCGGAGTCGAACCTCGCGAGCATCAACCGCAGCCCCCTGGCCATGGGTCTGCTCACGGGCAAGCACACTGGCGGGCGCGCCCTGGAGGCCGGTGACATCCGCTCCACCCCGCCCGCGTGGCTGCCCGGCTTCAGCGCGGACGGCGGCGCCGACCCGGAGTGGCTCGGCCGGGTCGAGGCGCTGCGCGAGATCCTCACCGCCGGGGGCCGCACGCTCGCGCAGGGCGCCCTCGCGTGGATCTGGGCCCGCAGCCCTCTGACCGTGCCCATCCCGGGCTTCCGCTCGGTCGCCCAGGCCGAGGAGAACGCGGGCGCCCTCGCGCGGGGGCCGCTCACCGCGGACCAGCTCGCCGAGATCGACCGCGTCCTGGGGCGGTGAGCGTCGGCCGTCCGGCCGGACGTGACGTCATGTCCGCGCCGAGGCCGTAGAGCGAGTCGGGGACCGGACGCCGGCGGGGCGGCGACGCCGAGGTGACGGGGCGGCGACGCCGATGTGGTGGCAGCCGTTCCGCGCTCCGGTGCTTACCTCGCGGTCCCACGCGAGGTCCGCCCCCTTCCGGAACACGGAACGGCTGCCGCCTCCCCCTCGGGTTGGCCACGGAAGCCGCCGCCTCCAAGTGTGAAGCTCTCGTGGAGACGCGTCCTGAGCATATGCCTGCCACGTGCTCTTATGGAGCGGAGCATCAGCTTCCGTTTGTGCAGGTTGAGCCGTGGACGAGTGTGGCGTACACCCGTGTCGGCCGGCTCAGCCCCGCCCCACGTACGGCATCGTCGTCGCCATCACCGTCGCGAACTGCACATTCGCCTCCAGCGGCAGCTCCGCCATGTGCCGCACGGTCCGGGCCACGTCCCGCACGTCCATCACCGGCTCCGGCACGAGCTGCCCGTTCGCCTGGAGGACCCCGCTCGCCATGCGTTCGGTCATGTCCGTCGCCGCGTTGCCGATGTCGATCTGGCCGACCGCGATGCCGTACGGCCGCCCGTCCAGCGAGAGCGACTTGGTCAGGCCGGTCAGGGCGTGCTTGGTCGCGGTGTAGGCGACGGAGTGCGGGCGGGGCGTGTGCGCGGAGATGGAGCCGTTGTTGATGATCCGCCCGCCCCGCGGGTCCTGGTCCTTCATCTGCCGGTACGCCGCCTGCGCGCACAGGAACGCCCCGTTGAGGTTGGTGTCCACGACGTGCCGCCAGGCCGCGTAGTCCAGCTCCTCCACCGGCACCCCGCCCGGGCCGAAGGTGCCCGCGTTGTTGAACAGCAGGTCCAGCCGTCCGAACCGGTCGCGCACGGCGGCGAGGAGCGCGTCCACGTCGCCGGGCCGGGAGACGTCCGTACGGACGCACAGTGCCTCCGGGGCGCCGGTGCCGGTGCCGGTGCCCGGGTCCGCGTCCGCCGTGGCGCCGGCCTCGGCCGCCGTCTCGGCGAGCTTGTCCTCGCGGCGGCCCGCGAGCGCCACCGACCAGCCCGTGCGGAGCAGTTCCACCGCCACGGCACGGCCGATGCCGGAGCCCGCACCCGTCACGATCGCGATCTTGGTTCGCATAGCGTTCATGGCCCCGCAGCGTAAGGGAGGGAGACGCGCCCGGCCGCGCGCAAGGGGTCCGCCATGCGGAACTCATCCGTCCGCCATCTGGGTGTTGTGTACGTGACAGAAGATCGTCGACCCTGGCCACTCCAATGCCGAAAGACAACCACCGTCAGACGAGGGCCAGATGACACCCACAGCCCAGAACGCCCGCACCTCCCCGTGGCCGACGCCGTCCCGTTCGTCCCACGCGGCCGAACTCCGCGCCGCCGCACGCCACTTCGACCGCCGCCGCTTCCTGACCGTCACCGGAGCCGCCGCCGCGCTCGCCTTCGCCACCAACCTTCCGGCGGCCGGCGCGGCGGCAGCCGCCACGCTCGACGCCCGGAAGATCACCGAGGACCCCTTCACCCTCGGCGTGGCCTCCGGCGACCCGCTCTCCACCTCCGTGCTGCTGTGGACCCGGCTCGCCCCGGCCCCGTACCAGCCGGACGGCGGCCTGCCGGCCGAACGGGTCACCGTCCACTGGGAGTTGGCGCACGACGAGAGATTCCGACGGGTCGTCAGACGCGGTACCGCCACCGCCCACCCCGAGTTCCACCACACCGTCCACGTCGAGGTCGACTTCCTCGCCCCCGGCCGCGTCTACTACTACCGCTTCCGCACCGGCACCTGGATCAGCGAGACCGGCCGCACCCGCACCGCCCCCGGCCACCTGACCGGCGCCACCGGCCTGTCCTTCGCGGCCGTCTCCTGCCAGCGCTACGACCAGGGCTACTACACCGCCTACCGGCACCTGGCCGACGAGGACATCGATGTCGTCTTCCACCTCGGGGACTACCTCTACGAGTACGCGGTGAACTCCGTCGGCGGCGCCCGCAACTACACCGACCGCGTCCTGCCCGACGTCTTCAACCACGAGACGGTCACCCTGGAGGACTACCGGCTGCGCTACGCCCTCCACAAGACCGACCCCGACCAGCGGGCCGCCCACGCCGCGCACCCCTTCGTCGTCACCTGGGACGACCACGAGACCGAGAACAACTACGCGGGCGAGCACCCCGACGGCGGCGAGCCCTCCGAGGAGTTCCTGCTGCGCCGCGCCGCCGCCTACCGCGCGTACTGGGAGAACCAGCCGCTGCGCCGCCCGCAGCGCCCCGACGGGCCCGACATGAAGCTGTACCGCCGCTTCCGGTGGGGCCGCCTCGCCCAGTTCGACATACTCGACACCCGCCAGTACCGCTCCAACCAGGCCCAGGGCGACGGCTGGCAGATCCCCGGCCCGGAGTCCGCCGACCCCGCCCGCACGATGACCGGCGCCACCCAGGAACGCTGGCTCCTGGACGGCTGGGACCGGTCCGACGCCGTCTGGAACGTCGTCCCCCAGCAGGTCACCTTCTCCCAGCGCCGCAACGCCGTCGGCGACGTCTACCGGGTGGCGATGGACGCCTGGGACGGCTACACCGCCTCCCGCGAACGCCTCCTCGCGGGCGCGCAGGCCGCCGGCGTCGAGAACCTGATGGTCCTCACCGGCGACGTCCACGTCGGCTACGCCTTCGACATCAAGCGCGACTTCGACGACCGCGCGTCCCGGACCGTCGGCACGGAGCTCGTCGCCACCTCCGTCAGCAGCGGCGGCAACGGCTCCGACAAGCCCGCGAACTGGGACACCTACATGACCGCCAACCCCCACATGCGCTTCTACAACGGCCGTCGCGGCTACCTCACGGTCGCCCTCGACCGCGAGTCCGCCCGCGCCGACTTCAAGGCCGTGCCCTACGTGACGACGACCGGGGCCGGGATCTCCACGGTCGCGTCGTTCGCGGTGGAGGCGGGCAACCCGGGGCTCACGCCGGTGTAGTCACCAGCGCGTCGCCCAGGTGGCCGTCCTCGCCGGGATAGCGCACCCCGATGCGGTCGCGGATCGCGTCCAGGGTGCGCATCACGGCGAGGGTGCCGTCGAGGGGGACGAGCGGGGACTCCGTCTCGCCGGCGCGCAGGGCCCGCATCACCTCCCGGGCCTCGTGACGGAAGCTGTTGCGTGGCCCGTCGGCCGGGTCCGCGGTGAAGACCTCCGGCTCGCGGCCCACCCGGTGCAGGACGAAACGGTCCGCGAAGAAGAAGCCGTCCGGGATGTCGATCCGGCCCTCGGAGCCGGTGACCGACGCGCTGGTGGCGGTACCGCCGACGATGGAGCAGTGCACCGACGCCAGGGCACCGCTCTCCCAGGAGAGCAGTGCGCCCGTCTGGAGGTCGACGCCCTCCTTCGAGAGCACCGCCTTCGCCGTCACGTCCGACGGCTCCCCGAGCAGCAGATGCGCGAAGGAGATCGGGTACACACCCAGGTCGAGCAGCGCGCCCCCGCCCTGCGCCGGGTCCCGCAGCCGGTGCGTCGGCGCGACCGGGCCGAGGATGCCGAAGTCGGCGTGGACGGTCCGCACCTCACCGATCGCGCCGTCCCGCACCATCGCCGCGAGCCGTCGCACCACCGGATTGCAGTAGGTCCACATGGCCTCCATCAGGAACCGCCCGCGCTCCCGCGCCAGCGCGACCAGTTCCTCCGCCTCGCGCACGTTCAGCGTGAACGGCTTCTCGCACAGCACGTTCCGCCCGGCCTCCAGGCACATCCCGGCGGCCGTCCGGTGCGCCGAGTGCGGTGTGGCGACGTACACCACATCCACGTCCGCGTCCTCGGCGAGCGCGCGCCAGTCGCCGTACGCCCTCGGTATCCCGAACCGTTCCGCGAAGGTCTTCGCGGAGTCCTCGCTGCGCGAGGCCACCGCCACGACCTCGGCGTCCGGCAGGTCGACGAGGTCGGCCGTGAAGGCCGCGGCGATCCCTCCGGTCGCCAGGATCCCCCACCGCACACGCCCGTCGTTCGACATCGCCACCCCTGTCCTCGGCCCCGGGGCGGGACTGTGACCCCACCCACGTCGTACGAGCTGAGAGCATAGGTGGCGGAACCATCGAAGAGGGAGGGGCACATGCCCGAGGGGCACATACCCGGCTCGGCACCGGCCGAGCCGAACACGGGGGCGCAGGCGGCGGGGCGCACGGGGCCTGTCCGGCCCGGGACGCCGGGGCGGGGCTTTTCTCCCGCACCGGCCGCGTCGTCCGTGCAGGCCGTCTCCCCAGGACCGGCCGCGTTCTCCGTGCAGGCCGTCTCCCCAGCGCAGGCGGCTTCCTCCGCACAGGTTGCTTCCTCCGTAGAGGGCGGTTCCTCCGTAGAGGGCGGTTCCTCCGTACAGGCCGGTTCTCCGGCATCGGCGGGGTCCCTCGGAAAGCCGCAGCCACAGCCACAGCCGCAGCCGGGCCAGACCGCCCTGCGCCGCACCGGGCTCCTCGTCACCCTCATCCTCGGCGGGCTCACCGCCACGCCGCCGCTCGCGATGGACATGTACCTCCCGGCCCTGCCGGAGGTCACCACCTCCCTCCACGCCCCCGCCACGACGGTCCAGCTCACCCTCACCGCCTGCCTCGCCGGCATGGCGCTCGGCCAGCTGCTGATCGGCCCGATGAGCGACCGCTGGGGCCGCAGGCGCCCCCTCCTCCTCGGCCTCGCCGTCTACATCGTCGCCACCGCGCTCTGCGCCCTCGCCCCCACCATCGAGACCCTCGTCGCCTTCCGCGTGGTGCAGGGCCTCGCCGGTTCGGCCGGGATCGTCATCGCGCGGGCGGTGGTCCGCGACCTGTACGACGGCGACGCGATGGCCCGCTTCTTCTCGACGCTGATGCTGGTCTCCGGAGTGGCCCCGATCGTCGCGCCGCTGATCGGGGGCCAGATCCTCCGCGTCACCGACTGGCGGGGCGTCTTCGTCGTCCTCATCGCCATCGGCCTCGCCCTGCTCGCGGTCGTCTGGGCGAAGCTCCCCGAGACGCTCGCCCCCGCCGAACGCCACGGCGGCGGCATCGGCGAGACCTTGCACGCCATGCGCGGCCTGCTCGCCGACCGGGTCTTCATGGGCTACACGCTCGCCGGCGGCTTCGCCTTCGCCGCCCTCTTCGCCTACATCAGCGCCTCCCCGTTCGTGATCCAGGAGATCTACGGCGCCTCCCCGCAGACCTTCAGCCTGCTCTTCGGCGTCAACTCCGTCGGCCTCGTCATCGTCGGCCAGATCAACGGCAAGATCCTGGTCGGCCGGGTCAGCCTGGACAAGGTGTTCGCCGTCGGCCTCACCGTCGTCGCCGTCTCCGCGACCGCGCTGCTGCTGATGTCGCTCGGCGTCTTCGGCGAGGTCGGCCTCGTCCCGGTGTCGGCCGCCCTCTTCGTGCTGATGTCCGCGATGGGCGTCACCCTGCCCAACACCCAGGCGCTCGCCCTGATGCGGGTACGCCACGCGGCGGGTTCCGCGTCGGCCCTGCTGGGTACCTCGTCCTTCCTGATCGGCGCGATAGCGTCCCCCCTGGTCGGCGTCGCGGGAGAGGACACGGCCGTCCCCATGGCCGTCGTCCAGCTGTCCGCGACACTGGTGGCCGCGGTCTGCTTCGTGGCACTGTGCCGTCCTTGGAACAGGCGTACGGCAGTGGGTACTTCGACGGGTACGACGAGTACGACGGTGGAGGGAGCGGAGAGCTGAGCGCGCCGAGACTGCGCACGGACACCCCGGAACGGGCCGGACTCGACCCCGAGGAACTGCGCCATCTCGGGCGAGAGGTGCGCGCGCTGACGGAAGGCGACCGCCCCCTGGCCCCCGCCGCCGTGGTCCTCGCCGGCCGCGGCCCCGTCGTCGCCGTCGAGGAGGCCGCGGGCTGGGCCGTCCGCTACGAGGCCTACGACGAGCGCGCCGACACCGGAGTGGAGCTGCCGCCCGCCGCCCGGATCCCGGCGCGGCCGGACACCCCCTTCGACCTGGCCTCCCTCACCAAGCTCTTCACCGCCGTGGCCGCCGTCCAGCAACTGGAGCGCGGCACCCTCGGCATCGACGCGAAGGTGGCGGCGTACCTCCCCGACTTCACGGGCGCCGCCGCGCACGGCCTCACCGTCCGCCACCTCCTCACCCACACCTCCGGGCTGCGCCCCGAACTCCCGCTGTACGACTGCCCCTCGCCGGCCGCCCGGCTGGCGATGCTCCGCGCGGAGGCCCCGACGGCGACCCCGGGCACGGCCCACGTCTACTCCGACCTGAACCTCCTGCTCCTCCAGCACGTCCTGGAACGCCTCACCGGCCGGACCCTCGACGTGCTGATCCGCGACGGCATCACCCACCCCCTGGGCATGGTGTCGACCACCTTCGGCCCCTGCCCGGCGGCCGCGGCGACCGAGGACCAGCGCCGGCCCTGGGCGAAGGCGGACCGGGGCATGGTCCGCGGTGTGGTCCACGACGAGAACGCCTGGTCCCTCGGCGGTGTCGCCGGCCACGCGGGTCTCTTCTCCACCGCCCGCGACCTGGCCGTCTTCTGTCGCACCCTGCTGGCGGGCGGCTCCTACGGCCCCGCCCGCATACTCGGCCCCGACTTCGTCGAGCTGATGCTGACCCCGCCGGGCCTCGGCTTCGCCCTCGACCAGCCCTGGTTCATGGGCGGGCTGGCGGGCCGGGGAGCCGCCGGCCACACCGGCTTCACGGGCACGTCCCTGGTCCTGGACCGGGCGACGGACACCTTCCTCGTCCTCCTCACCAACGCGGTCCACCCCCGCCGCCGCGACCCGGTCAACAGGGCCCGGGCGGCGGCGGGGACCCGGCTGGCGCGGGCGGTACGGGGGATGTGACGGGCCGGAGCCCTGAAGCCGGCCGCGGCGCGGCGCGCGGGCGGGTCGCGAGGTGCCGCGCATCGCGACCCGGGTACGCGGCCGGTGGCTGATCGTGTCGCGGTTCAGTGCGGGTGGGCCGGGGCGGTCAGCCGCTCCGCCAGGTGGTCCACGAACGCGATGAGCCATTCCAGGCGGGGGCCGCCGCGCGCCACCCGGAACCCGTGGCGCCGGGCGTGGAACGCGGCGCGCACGGCCTCCACCTGCGCCCAGCGCCGCAGCCGCTCCCCGTCGACCTCGGCCGCCTCGGCGAAGACGTCCAGCACCCGGCGGACGGCCGCGCCGAGGTCGTCCGCCGCGATGAGACTCAGCGCTCGCGACTTCAGCAGCGTGCCACCGTCGTACGCGGGGTCCCCCGCCAGCCCCTTGGGGTCGACGGCCAGCCACGGCTCACGCTCGGCCCGCAGGATGTTCCTGGCGTGGAGATCGCCGTGCACGACGGTCTCCGGCTGGTCGGGCCCCAGCTCACGCAGCGTGGCCAGCGCGGCGTCCACCGTGCGGCGGGGCAGCGCGTGCGTCAGCTCCCCGGCGTCCGCGCGCAGTTCCTCCGCCCAGGCGCCGGTCCGCTCCCGCAGCCGGGGCAGCCCGGCCGGCGCGGGCACGGCCAGCCGCCGGCTCAGCCGCCCGGCGACGGTCACGATCTCGTCCTCGTCGCCGAGGTCCGCCAGCGTCGACGGCCGGACCCGTTCCAGCAGCATCGCGAACCGCTCGTCGTCGCGCCGGTACAGCCGTACGGCCCCACACCCGCCCCAGGCCTCGAAGGCGTCCGGCTCATGGACGTTCCCCGGGTGCGGGAACGACACCTTCAGGACGGCGTCGGGCTCTCCCCGCCGCGCCACGGGGACGATCACCCCGACACCGCCGTGCACGACGTCCCCGTCCGGCGCACACCCCCACCGGTCCAGCAACTCGCCCACGACGCGCGGCAGTTCGGCGAGCCACGCCGCCCCCGGCTCGCCCTCCCGCTCGACCGTGCTCCGTACGAACGCGTCGGGTACCTCGATCATCCCGGCACCCTACGCCCCGCCCCGGCCCCGGGGAGCGGGGCCGGGGCGGCCGGCACGCTCGCGCCCCCTCGTAGAATCGCCCCGTGAACGCCCCCGCCTCCTCCGCCCCCTCTTCGGCCGACGCCCTCCGTGCCGCCCTCGCCGGTCTGCTCGACGGGCTGCCGCCGAAGTCGGCGACCCAGGCGGTCGAGCGGCTGATCACGAACTACCGGGGGCGGACACCGACGGACGCGCCCGTGCTGCGGGACCGGTCGGACGTCGTCGCGTACGCGGCGTACCGGATGCCGGCGACGTTCGAGGCGGTGTGCTCGGCGCTGGAGGCGTTCGCGGCGGCGGTGCCCGGGTGGGCGCCCGCCGGCCATGTGGACATCGGCGGGGGCACGGGCGCGGCGACCTGGGCGGTGAACGCGACCTGGGAGGGCGCGCGGCCGGTCACGGTGCTCGACTGGGCCGAGCCGGCGCTCGCGCTAGGCCGGGAGATCGCCGCCGCCCACCCGGAGCTGAAGTCCGCCGAGTGGCAGCGCTCCCGGATCGGCTCGGCGCTCACCCTCGACAGCACCGACCTCGTCACCGTCTCCTATGTCCTGGGCGAGCTGACCGCGGCCGACCGCACGGCCGTCGTCGAGGCGGCCGCGACCGCCGCGCAGGCCGTCGTGATCATCGAGCCCGGCACGCCCGACGGCTACGCCCGGGTCATCGAGGCCCGCGACCGCCTGATCGCCGCCGGCTTCCACATCGCCGCCCCCTGCCCGCACAGCGCCGCCTGCCCGATCGTCCCCGGCGAGGACTGGTGCCACTTCTCGGCCCGGGTCAGCCGCTCCTCCCTGCACCGCCAGGTCAAGGGCGGCTCCCTGTCGTACGAGGACGAGAAGTTCAGCTACGTCGCCGCCACCCGCTTCCCCCCGGCCCCGGCCTCCTCCCGCATCGTCCGCAGGCCCCAGATCCGCAAGGGCCAGGTCCTCCTCGACCTCTGCGCACCCGAGCCGGCCCTCACCCGGACCACGGTCACCAAGCGCCACGGCCCGCTGTACCGGGCGGCCCGCGACGCGGACTGGGGCGACAGCTGGCCGCCGCCGCCCGGGGACGACGACCGGACGTCCTGACCTCGCCGACCTCGCTGCGGCCCGTGCGCGGTCCGGTGCGCGGTCCAGCGGTGGTCCGGCGCGTGGTCCGGTCCGGCGAAAAAGAAGTTGCGCCGCCCACGCGGTCTGCGGCTATCTCATTGATCATGTCCACCACCCCGCACCTGGCCGAGATCACCCCCGCCAACCTCGCCGCCGCGCTCGGCGTCCGGGTCCGTCCCGATCAGGAACACCTCGTCGAGCCGGTCGCGCAGTCGCTGGCCGAGGCGTACGTCCACCCCGGGGTCGCCTGGCCCCGGCTCATCATGGACGGCGAGCGCGCGGTCGGGTTCCTGATGGCCTTCCTCGACATCGACTGGAAGGGCGACGGCTCGGGCACCGACATCCGTTCCGGGCTCTGGCGGCTCAACATCGCCGCCGACGAGCAGGGGAGGGGGTACGGCCGCTTCGCCGTCGCGTCCGTGGCCGACGAGATCCGCCGCCGGGGCGGCGACCGCCTCTTCGTCACCTGGCACCCCGGCCCCGACGGCCCGGAGGACTTCTACCTCGGCCTCGGCTTCCGCACGACGGGCGAGACCAGCGGCAGCCAGACGGTCGGCCTACTGGAGCTCGCCGAATGACCGCCGTCCCCGGCTCCCCGGGCGAGTCCTGCTGGATGGACCTCAAGACCCGCGATCTGCCCGCCACCACCGCCTGTTTCGCCGTGGTCCAGCTCCACAACCGCCTCGGGAACCGCTGAGACGGCGGTCCCCTCGCCGGTTCACGACGACTCGCCGGCTCTACGGCCCTCCTCCGAACGGCTCTCCGCCGCGCGCCCCTCCTGCCGTTTCTCCTGGAGCTTGCGCAGCAGCTCCCGCTTCTGGGCCTGGGGGTCGAGGCCCCCGCCGACGCGGCCGCTCGCGGGGCCGCCGCGCAGGGCCTTGCGGCCGAGGTTCCGGCGGGCGCCGCCCACTCCCAGCATGTTTCCTGCTCCACCTCGGGTCATGACACTCTCCCCATCTCGACCACGCGAGACGGTTCGTCTCGCCTAGGTTCACCACCATGAGGCGAGACGTACCGTCTTGTCAACCTGATAAATTCGGGGCATGGCCAAAAAGACCGCCCCTGATTCCGCCCGGCGCAGCGAGAAGTCGCGTCGCGCCATCTACGACGCCGCCCTCGCCCTCATCGGCGAGGTCGGGTACCAGAAGACGACGATCGAGGGCATCGCCGCCCGCGCGGGCGTCGGCAAGCAGACGATCTACCGGTGGTGGTCCTCGAAGGCGGAGGTGCTGCTGGAGGCGTTCATCGATCTCAGCGCCCAGGCGGCGGACGCCGCGGCCCGGCCCGAGGTGATCGGGGAGAGGGCCGAGTACGAGATCCCGGACACCGGGGATCTGGAGGCCGACCTCAAGGCGGTCCTGCGCGCGACCGTCGACGAACTCCTCGACCCCAAGTTCGAGGTCCCGTCCCGCGCCCTTGCCGCCGAGGGAGTGATCAACCGCGAGCTGGGCGTCGAGTTCGTCGGCAAACTGCTCGAACCCCAGCTCCAGTTGTACGTGAAGCGGCTGCGCGCGGCCCAGGAACAGGGTGCCGTACGCCCCGACATCGACCCGCGCATCGCCCTGGAACTCTTCGTCTCCCCGCTCGCCCAGCGCTGGCTCCAGTACACGGGCCCCATCTCGTACGAGTACACGGACGCCCTCGTCGAATACGCCCTGCACGGCCTCGCGCCCCGCTGACCTGGCCGACCCGCCGGAGTGTGACCAAGGCGACCCGGCGTCGATCAAGCGGGGCCGGGGCGTGGGCGGTAAATCACCTCAAAGAGCGGGATAGCGCACCATCCCTGTCCGCGCTCCGGCATCGCCCCACCTACCCCGAACGGGGGCTCAGGCCACCCGCCGCGCAGAGTGGTGGGACCATGGGGACATGCTGTCCGCACCACAGCGAGGCGAGGCGATAGATGAGCGCGACGTTCGGCGGCCGGAGCGGTCGGCAGGGCAGGTTCTCCGAGTGGCTGCGTGCCCGTCGTCCGGGCCGCCCGCTCGATCCGGCCGCCGACGACACCGGGCGTGAGGAGCTGCTGCTCGCCTCGGCCGCCGCCGGACTGCCGCTCGCGCCCGCCGCGTACCCCTCGGGCTTCCGGTGTTCGTGCGACCGCGTCGGCTGTCCCACCCCCGCCCGGCACCCGGTGTCGTTCGCCTGGCAGACGCAGTCCACCACCGACCGCGGCCAGATCGAGCGCTGGGCCCGGCACCAGCCGGAGGCCAACTTCATCACCGCGACCGGCATGGTCCACGACGTGCTGGACGTCCCGATCGCCGCCGGACGCGAGGCCCTGGAGCGGCTGCTCGCCGCCGGGATCGAGGTCGGCCCCGTCGCGGAGTTCGAGTCGGAGTCCGACCAGGGACGGCTCCTCTTCTTCACCCTCACCCGGGGCACCCCCGAGGACGAGGACGAGTGGTGGCCCTGCGAGCTGGACTGCCACCCCGAGACCATGGACGAGCACCCCGGACTGCGCTGGCACTGCCGGGGGTCCTACGTCCTCGTTCCGCCGGCCCGGCTCCCCGGTGACCTCGGCGTCCACTGGGTGCGCGGCCCCGAGCACCCGCTGCCGGACCCGCTGACCCTGCTGGAGATCCTCACCGACGCCTGCTCGCGCCATGTGGGGGAGCAGCCGGACCACGCGAACGCGGCCTGGCCCTCCCGGGGCTGACACCACCCGGCGGCCGCCCGGCGGGTCGGCCCCTACTCGCCCTTGGCGCCCGTCAGCCCGCCCACCTGGCTCACGACCCGCACCTGCTGGTCGGACCGCGTCTTCGCCGGGTCGAGGACGGCCTGGTTGTTCACGAACTCCAGGGTCAGCGACTGCTTCGGCTCACCCGTCATCAGGGCGCGCACGGCCGCGTCGTTGACGGGGATGCTCACCCCCTGCGCGGCGGTCTGCTTCTGGTAGTGGCGGGTGGTGAAGAAGACCAGCGCCCCGCCGTCCGTGGTGCGCAGACCGACCGGCGCGTAGTCGCCGTTGGTGAGGGCCTCGTC
This sequence comes from Streptomyces caniscabiei, assembly GCF_014930365.1. Lineage (GTDB taxonomy): Bacteria > Actinomycetota > Actinomycetes > Streptomycetales > Streptomycetaceae > Streptomyces > Streptomyces caniscabiei. The sequence goes on from NZ_JABXWI010000017.1 coordinate 102,443, forward strand.
GATGTACTGCCGCGCCAGGCCCGGCTTCTCCGCGTTGCGCTGGCGCCGCGCACGCTCCTCGGAGGTGTACGGGCCGTCCGCGAAGAGCGCGCTGTCCTCCCTCAGGTACGTCACGTACCGGTCGGGCAACTGCGCGGGCTCCACGGAGAGTTCGGCGTCGTCGGGCCGCACCGCCTGGGCGTGACCGTCCGCGTCCTTCTTGAACTCGGGCATGTCGGCGGCGGGCACGATGGTGAGGAAGGAGACCTCCCACAGATCCGTCAGCCCGTCCCGGGTGAACACGAACAGCCAACGGGCCGTCTTGTCGCCCTTGTTGGCGGTGGCGTCGGCGACGAACCAGCGCGGCCAGCCCGCCTTCTCCGGGATCGTGTACGTGATGTCGGCCAGTTCGAGCGGCACATGGTTCGGATTGCCGCCCGGGTTGATCTTCGCGCCCGAGCGGAGCTTGCCGCCGTCGATGTCCGCGAGCGCGCCGGTGACCCGGGCGGCGTCCTGGGACTGGTCGTTGGCCTTGTCCGCCTTGTTGTACGCGGTGGTGAAGTCCCGCAGCGCGCGTTCCGCCTCCGCCTGGGTCGCCGTGGGGAGGACCTCCAGATCGCCCCGCACCACGACGCACCCGCTCGCCGTCAACGACAGCGTGGTCACCGCCGTGGTCACCAGCGCGGCACGGCCGTACGCGCGCAGCCCGCCCCGGCGACGCATCCCGAGGAACCTCCCGCCCGTACGAACCGGACGAACCTCACGAAGCCTCAGTGGGCTCCGAATCCCGCGCACCCTGCTCATCAGGAATCTTCACCTTCCCCTTCCCGGAGGCGAACCCTACCGGGGCGAGGAACAGCGCGAGCGTCGGGATCAGATAGAGGAGCCAGACCGTGACTTGCAGGTCCGTGGGGTCGGGCTGGAAGTTGAACACACCCTTCAGGAGCGTTCCGTACCAGCTGTCCGGCGGGATCGTCCCGGAGATGTCGAACGCCTTGTCCGTCAGACCGGGCACGAAGTCGGCCTCCTGGAGGTCGTGGAAGCCGTACGCGAGGACACCGGCCGCGACCACGACCAGCATGCCGCCGGTCCAGGTGAAGAACTTCGCGAGGTTGATGCGCAGCGCGCCCCGGTAGAACAGCCAGCCGAGCACCACCGCCGTCGCCAGGCCCAGCAGAACGCCGATCAGCGGGCCCTCGGTGCCGTCGCTCGACGCCCGCACCGACGTCCACACGAACAACGAGGTCTCCAGGCCCTCCCGGCCCACCGCCAGGAACGCGGTCGCCACCAGCGCGCCCGTGCCCATCCGCAGGGCCGCGTCCAGCTTGCCGTGCAGGTCGGCCCTGAGATGACGGGCGGTGCGCCGCATCCAGAAGACCATCCAGGTCACCAGGCCCACCGCGATGATCGACAGAGAGCCGCCGAGCGCCTCCTGCGCCTGGAACGTCAGCTCCTGGGAGCCGAATTCGAGGACGCAGCCGAAGGCGAGGGCCAGCCCGACGGCGACCCCGATCCCGATCCAGATGGGCTTCAGCGCGTCCCGTCGGTCCGTCTTCACCAGATAGGCGATGAGGATGCAGACGACGAGACTGGCCTCCAGGCCCTCCCGCAGACCGATCAGATAGTTCGCGAACACGGCCTAGGCCTCCTTCGAGAACAGCGCCCGGCCCCACCAGTCGTCCGAGTCCCGGACGCCCGGCGGCACCGCGAAGATCGCCGAACCCACGTGCTGGATGTACTCGTTGAGCGCGTCCGTGGCCAGATTGCGCTGCACCGGGATGAACCCCCGGCGCACATCACGCTGGTACGCGAGGAAGAACAGGCCCGCGTCCAGCCGGCCGAGGCCGTCCGTGCCGTCGGTGAAGGAGTAGCCGCGCCGCAGCAGTGTCGCCCCGCCGTTGGAGTCGGGGTGCGCGAGCCGGACGTGCGCGTCGGGCAGCATCGCCTTCAGGAACGGCTCGTCCCGCTCCTTCGCCTTGCCGACCGGCGCGCCCTCGCCCTTGTCGCGGCCGAAGATGTCCTCCTGCTCCTTCAGGGAGGTCCGGTCCCAGGGTTCGATGTGCATCCGGATGCGCCGGGCGACGAGGTACGAACCGCCGGTCATCCAGGCGGAGTCCGTGTCGACGTCCTTCTCGTCCACCCACACGAACTTCTTCAGCCGGTCCGTCTCGGTGCCCGCGATGTTGCGGGTGCCGTCCTTGAACCCCATGAGGTTGCGCGGGGTCTGCGCCTCGGGCGTCGTCGAGGAGGTCTTGCCGAACCCGAGCTGCGACCAGCGCACCGACACCTTGCCGAAGCCGATGCGGGCGAGGTTGCGGACGGCGTGCACCGCCACCTGCGGATCGTCCGCACAGGCCTGGACGCAGAGGTCCCCGCCGCTGCGAGCCCTGTCGAGGTTGTCGCCGGCGAACTGCGGCAGGTCCACCAGGGCCTCGGGGCGCCGCCCCGCGAGGTCGAACTTCTCGAACAGCGACGGCCCGAACCCGATCGTCAGCGTCAGCCGGGACGGCTTCAGCCCCAGCGCCTCGCCGGTGTCGTCCGGCGGGGCCTCCGGCAGGCCGCCGTACGCGCCGTCGCCGACCGCCTTCCCGGCCGTCATCCGGCGCGCGGCGGCCGTCCAGTCCTTGAGCATCGCCACGAACGCGTCGCGGTCGTCCGTCTCCACGTCGAACGCGGCGAAGTGCAGCCGGTCCTGCACGGGCGTGGCGATCCCGGCCTGGTGCGCGCCGTGGAAGGCGACGGCCGCCCCGGCCGTGGGGGCCGTGTCGTCGCCGGTGCGCGCCACGGCGACCGCGCCGCCGGCCGCGGCGGCACCGAGCGCGAGCCCGGCACCGCCCCAGCCGATCAGCGCGCGCCGGCTGGGCGCCTGGGCGTTGCTGTCCGATTCCGTCGCTTCCGTCATCAGTCGACTCCCGTATCGAACCGGTTACTTGACGACCGCCGCGGCGAGCTGCGACAGCGGCTCGGCGAGCGCGTTGACCGCGTCCGACAGTTCCTTGCGCTCGGCCTTGCCGACCTTGTCGTAGGAGACGAAGTCGTACCCGGTCTTGTCGGCGCGGTACTTGTCGAGGAGCGTGTTCAGCGCCGCGAACTGCTTGTCGAGTTCCTTCGTCAGCTCCGGGTCGTTCTCGGCGGCGACGGACTTCAGCAGCTCGTACGACTCCTCGGCGCCCTCGACGTTGGCCTTGAAGTCGACGAGGTCGGTGTGCGAGTAGCGCTCCTCCTCGCCGGTGACCTTGCCGGTGGCTACCTCGTCGAGGAGCTCCTTGGCGCCGTTGGCCATGGAGGTCGGGGTGATCTCCGCCTTGCCGACCCGCTTGCGCCAGTCCTCCAGGTCGGTCACCAGCTGGTCGGCCAGCTCGGAGTCGCGGTCGGTGAGCTTGCCGTCCTGCCACAGCGAGCGCTCCAGACGGTGCCAGCCCGTCCAGTCCTTCTCCGGGTCCTGGCCCTCCTCCAGACCGTCCTCGCGCACATCCACCTTCGGGTCGATGTCACCGAAGGACTCGGCGACCGGCTCGGTGCGCTCCCAGCCGATGCGGGAGGGCGCGTACGCCTTCTTCGCGGCCTCGACGTCCCCGTCCTTGACGGCCTCGGCGAACACCTTCACCAGCGGAATGGTCTCGTCGGCCTGCGCCTGCGCGTACTTGCGGTACGAGGCGACCGCCTTGTCGAGCCGGGGGTCGCGCTCGGCGATCTTCCCGCTGCCGGTGGCCGTCACGGCCTGCCGTATGCCGTCGCCCTTCATGCCGGGCTTGCAGGCGATCTGGTACTCGCCCTCCTTCACCTCGGCGGTGACCTTCTGCTTGGTGCCGGGGCCGATGTTCTCGCGCTCCGTCACCACCCGGTCGTCCGGGAACAGGACGTAGACCTCGGTGACCTTGGAGCCCTTGTTCTCGATGGCCAGCTCGACATGACCCGCCGGGAACTCCTTCTTCGACACCTCGCACGAGGTGTCGGTCGCGGTCACCGCGATGACCCCGTCCGCGCCCGCGCTGCTCTTCTCGGTGCAGCCGGTGACGGCGGTCAGGGCCGCCACGGTCGTGGCGGCGGTGACGACGGAGAGTCTGAAGGGGCGACTGAGGGGGCGCATTTCGGCTCCAAGGGAGTACACAGGGGACACACAGAGAAGGTGAGGTCGCCACAAGTTATCTGAGGCTTACCTCACCAAACGCCGTACCCCCAGTGAATCCCGCTCTCCGGAGCCGTACGAGCACAGCCCGATCACGGTGGCTCAAAACAGCCCTCATCATCCGGTCAAGAGCCGGTCAAGAGAGCCATTCCGTGGTCAAGAACCCCGTTTCGGTGTGATCAGGACATCGCCCGTCCGCGGATGCGGGAACACCTCCACGGGCTGCCGGTACACCTCCGACAGCAGCCCCTCCTCGAAGACCCCGGCCGGCGGTCCGTCCGCCGCGATCCGCCCGTCGCGCAGCACGGCCACCCGGTCCGCGTACGCCGCCGCGAGCCCGAGATCGTGCAGGACGACGACCACCGCGTCCCCGGCCCGCGCCCGCTCCCGGCACACCCGCAGCACCAGCTCCTGATGCCTGAGGTCCAGCGCGGCCGTCGGCTCGTCCAGCATCAGCAGCGGCGCCCGCTGCGCGAGCACCCGCGCCAACGCCACCCGGGCGCGCTCGCCGCCGCTCAGCGCGGAGAACGGCCGCGCCGCGAATCCGCTGACCTCGGTCAGGGCCATCGCCTCCGCCACGGCCACGTCGTCGGAGTCCTCCTCACCCTCCCCGCCCGGCTGCCGCGCCCAGGGCGCCCGCCCCATCCGTACGACCTCCTCCACGGTGAAGGGGAACGAAAGCATCGCGGCCTGCGGCAACACGGCCCGCCGCAGCGCCAGTTCGGGCGCCGACCAGTCACCCACCGGGCGCCCGTGCACCCGTACGACCCCACCGGTCACCGGCAGGTCGGCCGCCAGCGCGCCCAGCAGCGTCGACTTGCCCGCGCCGTTGGGCCCGACCAGCGCGAGCACCTCACCCGCGCGGGCCGCGACCGACACACCGTGCAGGACCTCGCGCGCACCGAGGCGGACGGTGACGCCGTCGGCCTCGGCGAGGACCTCACCGGGGCCGGACGGAGGCGGGGGAGTGGGCGCCCCCGAACGCAGCCGCCCCAGAAGCAGCGCACGCAGCGACGCCGTGCCCGATGTGACCCTCATGCCCAGCCTCCCTGCTTGCGACGGGTCCTGCGGAGCAGCCAGAAGAAGAACGGGCTGCCGATCAGCGCGGTGAGGACACCCAGCGGCAGCTCGGCCGGCTCGACGATCGTGCGGGCCGCGAGGTCCGCCGCCAGCAGCACGACCGCCCCGGCGAGCGCGCTGCCCGGGATCAGGAACCGGTGCCCCGGCCCGGCCGCCATCCGCAGCAGATGCGGGACCACGAGCCCCACGAACCCGATGACGCCCGACACGCTCACAGCGGCGGCGGTCAGCAGCGCGACGACCAGGATCAGCACGACCCGCAGCCGCTCCACGTCCACCCCGAGATGCCGCGCCGGCCGCTCACCCAGCGCGAGCAGGTCCAACCGGCGCGCGTAGAACGGCGCCACGGCCAGCCCGATCACCGCGCACGGCAGCACGGCCAGCACCTTCGGCCACGTCGACTGCGCGAGCGAGCCCAGCTGCCAGAACGTGATCTGGTTGACGGCCGCCGTGTCCTCCGCGAGGAAGATGAACAGCCCGATCGTGGCGCCCGCGAAGGCGTTCACCGCGATACCGGTCAGGATCAGCGTCACGACCTCGGTCCGGCCGCCCGACCGCGACATCGCGTACACCACGAACACGGTGATCAGCCCGGCGACGAACGCGAGGACCGACACCGTCCAGGTGCCGAGGAACGTGATCCCGAACGCGATCGCCGCGACCGCGCCCACCGCCGCGCCCAGCGAGACCCCGATGACACTCGGCTCCGCCAGCGGGTTGCCGAAGACGCCCTGCATCAGCGCCCCCGCGCACCCGAGCGACGCGCCGATCAGCAACGCCAGCACGATCCTCGGGAACCGCACGTTCCACAGGACCGACTCGGGGACGCGCGCCAGCTCCGCCCCGCCGAGCCCGAGCCGGTGGGCGACCGAGGAGACCACGTCACCGGTGGGGATCGGATAGGCCCCGAGCCCGCCGGCCACCGGGATCAGCACGAACAGCGCGACGACGAGGCCGACGGTGAGGAGCAGCGGGGCACGCCGGCGCCCGGCACCGGAGGTCCGCTCCTTCTCGGGGCGGCCCGTCACACCCCCGCCCGCCCCGCCGGTCCCGCCCGCCCCGTCGGAGCCGTCGGCCCTCTCCGGCTCGACCGGCTTGTCCAGTACGGTCACTTGGTCCTCTCAGGGGTGGGGGGGACGGCCCTGCCCGGTCGATCCCCGGCACTGCGGTGACCTGGTACGACCCGGGGCCTGGTTGATGTTTCAATGCGGGGGTGACCGACTTCGATGTGCTGCGGGTGTTCTGCGGACCCCGCGGCGGATACGGCAACGAACTGGGCGTCGTCCGCGAGGGCTCCGTCATGCCCGACGCTGCCGAGCGCCAGGAGTTCGCCGCCAAACTCGGCTTCAGCGAGACCGTGTTCGTGGACGACCCCGAGCGCGGTGTCATCGACATCTACACCCCTTCGCAGCGCCTGCCCTTCGCCGGATACCCGTGTGTGGGCGCGGCCTGGCTGCTCGACGTACCCGAACTGGTCACCCAGGCCGGTGTGGTCGGGGCCCGGCTGGACGGGGAGTTCAGCTGGATCGAGGCCCTGCCGGAGTGGGCCCCGCCCCGCACCTTCCGCCAGTACGCCTCCGCTGCCGAGATCGACGACCTGCGCGTTCCGCCGCCCGGCGAGTGGATCTACGCCTGGGCGTGGGAGGACGAGGCCGCCGGCCGTATCCGCGCCCGCGCCTTCCCCGGCCGCGGCGACGGCATCGAGGAGGACGAGGCCACCGGCGCCGCGGCCCTCCAGCTCACCGCCCAACTGGGCCGAGCCCTGAACATCACCCAGGGCACCGGCTCCCAACTCCTGACAGCCCCCCAGCCGCACGGCTGGGTGGAGGTCGGGGGCAGGGTCTTCCTGGAGCGCTAGGGCGCCTTTGGCGACAGGGGGTCGCATCTAAGGGGCGCGGGGAACTGCGCGCCCAGCCCCCACCCGCCCGCACCGAACCCACAACCCCTGCGTCCCCAAACCCCGCCGGCCAAGCGAGCGCAGCGCCTACGCACTCAACGGAAACTCGTCCCCCAAAGCAAGAAAGACCGCGGTGTTGAGCGCGAACGCCCGCTTGCACTCGCTCACGATCCGCTGCTTCTCCAGATCGTCGGCCCGCACCCGGTCCAGCAGCTCCCGGTAACCCCGCTTGAACGCGGCCGGGTTGGTGATCTCCTCGAAGACGTAGAACCGCACGCCGTCGCCCTTCTTGGCGAAGCCCCACGTCTTCTCGGCCCGGTCCCGGATGATCTGTCCGCCGGAGAGGTCACCGAGGTAGCGCGTGTAGTGGTGGGCCACATACCCGCCGGCCCAGGTGCGCGCGCACTCCGCGACCCGCGCCGCGTACTCCTCGGTCGCCGGCAGGGCCGTGAGCGTCGCCCGCCAGCCGGGGCCGCGCAGATGCTCCAGGTCCCGCTCCAGCGCGCCGAGCCGCATCAGCTCGGGCTGGACGAACGGGCCCGCGACCGGGTCGTCGGCCAGCGCCGGAGCGGCGCTCTCCAGTGCCTCGTACACGAACCACAGCTGCTCGGTGTACCGCGTGTAGGCCTCGACGCCGAGCTTGCCGCCCAGCATGTCGCCCATGAACGTCGTGGTCTCCGCCTCCGTGTGCTGTTCGTGCGAGGCGGTGCGGATGAGCGTGGAGAACGCCGTGTCCGAGGTGACCGACGCGTTCATGGAGGCCTCCGGTGCCGAGGGGTGGACGAGAACCTGCCGTCATTTTCTATGGTTAGGCTTACCTAAGTCAACAGGTTCCCGACTCCCTGTCGGTAAAACGGTACCCCGGATCCCCACCGCCCCCACATCGAATCCACGCACGAAAGAACCCGCCGCCGACCAGAGGCCGACGGCGGGTTCTCTCCTGATTCCAGGCTGAGGCGGAGCTATGGCAGCGTGAGGATCTCCGCGCCGGTCTCCGTGACCACCAGGGTGTGCTCGAACTGCGCGGTCCGCTTGCGGTCCTTCGTCACGACCGTCCAGCCGTCGTCCCACATGTCGTAGTCGTACGACCCGAGCGTGAGCATCGGCTCGATCGTGAAGGTCATCCCGGTCTGGATGGTGGTGGTGGCGTGCGGGGAGTCGTAGTGCGGGACGATCAGCCCGGAGTGGAACGAGGAGTTGATGCCGTGCCCGGTGAAGTCGCGCACGACCCCGTACCCGAACCGCTTCGCGTACGACTCGATGACGCGCCCGATGATGTTGATCTGCCGCCCCGGCCTGACCGCCTTGATGGCCCGGGCGAGCGACTCACGGGTCCGCTCGACGAGCAGTCTCGACTCCTCGTCGACCTCTCCCACCAGGTAGGTGGCGTTGTTGTCGCCGTGGACGCCGCCGATGTACGCCGTCACGTCCAGGTTGACGATGTCGCCGTCGTTCAGCACGGTCGAGTCGGGGATGCCGTGGCAGATGACCTCGTTGACCGAGGTGCACAGCGACTTGGGGAAGCCGCGGTAGCCGAGCGTCGAGGGGTAGGCCCCGTGGTCGCACATGTACTCGTGCGCGACCCGGTCCAGCTCGTCCGTGGTCACGCCGGGGGCGATGTGCTTGGCGGCCTCGGCCATCGCGCGGGCCGCGATCCGGCCGGCGATCCGCATCGCCTCGATGGTCTCCGGGGTCTGCACCTCCGGCCCGGTGTACGGAGTCGGGGCGGGCTTGCCCACGTACTCGGGACGGCGGATGTTCCCCGGAACGGGGCGGGCGGGGGAGAGCTTCCCCGGTGCGAGCAGCGACTGGCCAGACATGCCAGCGAGTTTAACCAGCGGTGGTGGGGGACCATGTCGGTGACGACTGGCGAAGGGAACTCAGGTCATGCCCCTGTTCAAACGGCGTACGGCCGGCAAGCCCGGTGAATGGTTCTACTGCCTGGAGCACAAGAAGGTCGAAGAGGGGCCCGACTGCCCCGGCAAGGACCGCATGGGCCCCTACGCCTCCCGCCAGGAAGCCGCCCGGGCCATGGAGACGGCCCAGGAACGCAACGCGGACTGGGAGACGGACCCCCGGTGGCACGACACCCGATCCGGGGAGCCCGGCGCCTGACCCGCCGAACGCCTCCCCACCACTGCGCGGGAGTCGAGGGGCGGCCGTCGTACGGAGCCCGCTGCCACGCGGGAGCGTCGAGGCCGCCCCGACGGGGAATCGCGCAGGTCGTCGTCGAGGGCAGCGTCCTCCAGCTCCGCGACCCCGACCTGCTCCTCCACTCCGGGCCCGCCGACCCCGGCTTCCGCGCCCTGATGACCGTCCGCGCCGGCACCGACCACGGCGTCACCTGGCGCCCCGTCCACACCGTCGACGGGCTGCCCGCCGCGTACTGCGACCTCGCCCGCGCGTCGACCGGGACACCGTCGGACTGCTCTACGGGACCGGCGACTTCGGCGCGTACGAGACGATCACGTTCCGCCGGATCCCCGTGACCGCGCTCACCTGACCGTCTCCGGCCCCGGGCCCGCACGTAAAGTCGGCCCATGACCTCTACTGACAGTGCACACCAGTCCGCCGCGCAGGCTCCCGCGAAGGCCCCCGCCAAGGACCCCTGGGACCTGCCGGACGTCTCGGGGCTCGTCGTCGGCGTGCTCGGCGGCACCGGTCCGCAGGGCAAGGGCCTCGCCTACCGGCTCGCCAAGGCGGGCCAGAAGGTGATCATCGGGTCGCGGGCGGCCGACCGCGCACAGGGCGTCGCCCAGGACCTCGGACACGGCGTCGAGGGCGCCGACAACGCCGAGACCGCCCGCCGCAGCGACATCGTGATCGTCGCCGTGCCGTGGGACGGGCACGGCGAGACCCTCACGTCACTGCGCGAGGAACTGGCCGGCAAGCTCGTCGTCGACTGCGTGAACCCCCTCGGCTTCGACAAGAAGGGCGCCTACGCGCTGAAGCCGGAGGAGGGCAGCGCCGCCGAGCAGGCCGCCGCCCTGCTGCCCGACTCGCGGGTCGCCGCCGCCTTCCACCACCTCTCCGCCGTCCTCCTGGAGGACCCGGAGATCGAGGAGATCGACACCGATGTGATGGTCCTCGGCGAGGAGCGGGCCGACGTCGAGATCGTGCAGGCGCTGGCCGGCCGCATCCCCGGCATGCGCGGCATCTTCGCCGGCCGCCTGCGCAACGCCCACCAGGTCGAGTCCCTGGTCGCCAACCTGATCTCCGTGAACCGCCGCTACAAGGCCCACGCGGGCGTCCGCCTGACCGACGTGTAGCCGACGGGCGGCCCGATGCGCGGGCACTAGGCACGAGAGCCCCCGGGCATGGGGGACACTGGAGGCCGTACCGCCTCGTCCGACCGGACCGCCCTGTCAGGAGCCGACCCCCATGCCCCGCCTCGCCGTGTACGCCCTCGTCGTCTGTCTCCTCGCCGTCACCGCGGCCGTGGTCTCCTTCAGCCGGGGCAGCTGGCTGGGTGTCGTGTGGGTGCTGATGGCCGGCCTGTCGTCCAACATGACCTGGTACTACGTGCGCAAGGCCAAGCTGGAGCGCTCCGTCGGCTGATCACGCGGCCGTCACATCCCCGTGAGGCAGATGTCGCTGTCCTCGCGCCAGAAGCGGTAGAGCCAGTAGCCGCAGTCGGACAGCTGGTCCTCGATCCCGAGGCCTCGCATGAACGCGTCGATCACGTCCCAGAACACGCCGTTCACCGCGGGGATCCACAGCACAGCGAAGACCAGCAGCAGCCCGAAGGGTGCCAGCGGCTCCACCTGGCGACGGATCTTGTACGACAGCCAGGGCTCTATGACGCCGTACCCGTCCAGGCCGGGCACCGGGAGGAAGTTCAGGATCGCCGCAGTGACCTGGAGCATCGCCAGGAAGGCGAGGGCGAAGAGGAAGGCGGCCGGGACCCCGTCGGTGACGCCCAGCCAGAAGGGCGCGGTGCAGACGGCCGCGAACAGCACGTTCGTCAGCGGGCCCGCCGCCGAGATCAGGCTGTGCCTCCAGCGGCCCTGGATCCGCCCCCGCTCGATGAACACCGCACCACCGGGCAGCCCGATCCCACCCATGATCACGAAGACGACGGGCAGCACGATGCTGAGCAGGGCATGGGTGTAGGCGAGAGGGTTGAGGGTGAGATAGCCCTTGGCGCCGATGGAGATGTCACCGCTGTGCAGGGCCGTACGGGCGTGGGCGTACTCGTGCAGACAGAGGGAGACCACCCAGGCCGAGGTGACGAAAAGGAAGACAGCGAGGCCGGGCTGCTCGGCGAACCCGGTCCACGTGGCCCATCCCGTGACCGCCATGACGGCCACGATCCCCACGAACACGGGGCTGATCCTCCGGTCGCTCCGGCGGGACGCGGCGGTGGTCATGGAACTCCTAGCTGGGTCGATGCGACGCGATCACTCGTATGGACGCCCCGACGGTACCGGGACACGGCGAAAACGTCTCGCGATCGCCTCGGAGTTCCTAGCAAGGTGGGGGGATACGCCGGACACCCGAACCCCGACCCGGTTCTCGATCCCGACAGAGACAATGGACCTCGTGCGCTACCGCATCCTCGGCACCACCCAGGCCCTGCAGTCCGACGGCACCCCCGTCCCCGTCGGGGGCGCGCGGCTGCGTGCTCTGCTGACCGTGCTCGCGCTACGGCCGGGACGTACGGTGCCCGCGGCCCTCCTCGTCGACGAGGTGTGGTCCGACGATCCGCCCGCCGACGCGCCCGGCGCGCTGCAGGCGCTGGTCGGCCGGCTGCGCAGGGCGCTCGGCCCGGACGCGGTCGCCTCGGTGAACGGCGGCTACCGGCTCACGGCCACCCGCGACGACGTCGACCTGCACCGCTTCGACCGCCTCGCGGACGAGGGCGCCCGCGCGCTCGCCGACGGTGACCCGGCCAAGGCCGCCGACGTCCTCGACGACGCGCTCGCCCTCTGGCAGGGCCCGCCCCTCGCCGACCTCCCCGACCGCGCCGCCGAGGCCGCCCGCTGGGAGACCCGTCGCCTCGACGCGCACCGCACCCGCCTCACCGCCGCCCTCGCCCTCGGCCGCCCCGACACCGCGCTGCCCGACCTCACCGCCCTCTGCGACACCCACCCCCTCGACGAACCCCTCCAGGCCCTCCGCCTGCGCGCCCTCCGCGACACCGGCCGCACGGCGGAGGCCCTGGCCGCCTACGAGCGGATACGCCGCCTCCTGGCGGACCGCCTGGGCACGAGCCCGGGCCCGGTGCTCAGCAGACTGCACACAGAACTCCTGCGGTCGGACGAACCCGCGCCCCGTCAGGGGCGCGGGGAACCGCGCGACCAGCCCCCACCGGACGGACGCCCGGGGGTCGAAGGGGCGCAGCCCCTGGAGGAAGGGACGGGTAGGGGCGGCGGGGGCGAAAAACCCCACCGGCACCCCCACCCCACCCGCCCCCCGGGCAACCTCCGCGCCCGCCTCACCTCCTTCGTGGGCCGCGACACCGACCTGGACACGATCCGCGACGACCTCACCACCACCCGCCTCGTGACCCTCCTCGGCCCCGGCGGCGCGGGCAAGACCCGCCTCTCCCAGGAGGCCGGCGACGCGGTGGCCGCAGCCATGCCGGACGGAGTCTGGCTCGCCGAACTCGCCCCCGTGGACGACCCCGCGAACGTCCCGGAGGCCGTCCTCACCGCCCTCGGCGCCCGCAAGACCGTGCTGAGGGGCGCCGGCGCCGAGGAGATGCGCGTCGGGGCGGACCGCCACGACGACGCCATGGTCCGCCTCGCCGAGCACTGCGCCGGCCGCCGCATGCTGCTGATCCTCGACAACTGCGAACACGTCGTGGACGCCGCCGCCCACCTCGTCGACCACCTCCTCCGGCACTGCCCGGGGCTGACCGTCCTGGCCACCAGCCGTGAACCCCTCGGCGTACCAGGGGAGTTGCTGCGCCCGGTGGAACCGCTGACGGAACCCCACGCGCTGCGCCTGCTCGCCGACCGGGGAGCGGCCGCCCGGCCCGGCTTCACCGTCGAAGCCGACCCGGAGGCCGCCGCCGAGATCTGCCGCCGCCTCGACGGACTGCCGCTCGCGATCGAGCTGGCGGCGGCCCGCCTGCGGATGCTGACGCCCCGCCAGATCGCCGACCGTCTCGACGACCGTTTCCGGCTGCTCACCTCCGGCAGCCGTACGGTGCTGCCCCGCCAGCAGACCCTGCGCGCGGTCGTCGACTGGTCCTGGGAACTCCTCGACGAGGACGAACGGGACGTCCTACGGCGGCTGTCGGTGTTCGCCGGCGGCTGCGACCTGGCCGCCGCCGAGGCGGTCTGCGGCCCCGCCGCGCTGGAGGCGCTCGGCTCCCTCGTCGACAAGTCCCTGGTCGTGGCTGCCCCCGCGACCGGGACGGACGCCGACGGCCCGGGCACCGGCGGCTCCGCCGGCGCGGAGATGCGCTACCGGCTCCTGGAGACCGTCGTGGAGTACGCCGGGGAGCGCCTGGACGAGACGGGCACCCGCCCCGCCGCCGAACGCGCGCACCTCACGTACTACCGCGAACTCGTCCGTGTCACCGACCCGTTGCTGCGCGGCTCCGGCCAGCGCGCCGCGATCGAGCTGCTGGAGCTGGAGTACGAGAACATCCGCACCGCGCTCAGACGCGCCGTCGCCGAGCGGGACGAGCAGGAGGCGCTCTGTCTGACCCTGTCGCTGTGCTGGTACTGGCAGATGCGCGACCTGAAGGCCGAGGCCCGCCACTGGTCCGCCCAGGTCAAGGACCTCGGCCCGGATCCCTTCACCGCCCCCGCGCGCCCCGTGCCGGACGTGCCCGGACGCGCCGTCGACCGGCCGCCGCCCATGGGCCCGGACGTCCTCGACGAGGCCCGGCGGGGCGCGCATCTCGTCCATCTGGCCTGTATGGACATGGAGTTGCCCGCCTGGGAGACGCCCGCCGGCCAGGAGCGGCTGCGGGTCATCAGCGAGACGTACCGGCCGGGCCAGCCGCAGACCTGCCGCTTCCCCGGCTTCATGTGGTTCTACGCCGTCCTGCTGACCGGCGACATGGACCGGCTGCGCGCCATCCTGGACGCCAACATCCGCACCTGCCGCGAGCTCGGCTACACCTGGGAGTTGGCGCAGACCCTGCAGATGAGGGCCAACATCCTCGCCAACCGCAGCGACTGGGCGGGCGACGCCACCGTCGACGCCGACGAGTCGCTGGAGATCTTCGACCGGCTCGGGGACGCCTGGGGCGCCGCCGAGGCGCTCTCGGCACGAGGCGAAGCCAGGGAGCGCCAGGGTGAGTTCGCGTCCGCCGCGGCGGACTACGAGCGGGCCATCGAGTACGCCGAACGGCTCGGCACCAACGCCCAGTTGGGCATCCTCGGCGTCCGTCTCGGCAGTGTGCTCGTGGAGGGCGGCGAGAGCGAGCGGGGCGAGAAGCTGCTGTTCGACGTGCTGGACGCCGGGCGTCACGCCGCCCGTGAGGCGGTGCCCGCGGCCCGTCTCTTCCTCGCGATCCACCTCGGCCGCACCGGACGGCAGTCCGAGGCCCGTCGTCAGATCGCCCTGTTGCGCGAGAACTTCGAAGCCGCCGACTTCGTGCTCTTCGCGGGCTACTTCCTCGGTGTGGAGGGCTGGCTGGAGGGGGCGTTCGGACGCCACGAGGAGGCGCTGCGGCTGATCCGCAAGGCGCTGGAGCGGAGCCTGGACAAGCTGGCCCTGGTGGTCACGCCTCATATGCCCTCCCTCCACTTCGTCGTCGCCGCCCCGTCCGTCGCGGGGGTCGACGGCGGGGCCCGCGCCCTCGACGCGGCCCGCCTGCTCGGCGCCGCCGACGCGCATCTGCCGCCGGGCCACGTCTCCGGCCCGTGGGAGGTCGAGGGCCGCGTCCGGGCCGAGCGCGAGGTCCGGGCCCTGCTGGACGACGCGTCCTACGAGCGGGCATACGCCGAGGGCGGCGCCCTCTCCCGTGAGGAGGCCGCCGCCCTCGTCTGAGGTCAGTTCTTCGTCTTGAACTTGTGGATCGCGATGGGCGCCATGACCGCCGTCAGGGCCACCGACCAGCCGAGGGTGACGAGCAGGTCGTGGGCGACGGGCCCACCCGTCATCAGGCCGCGCGCGGCGTCCGCGAGGGACGACAGCGGGTTGTAGTCCGTGAAGGTCTGCAGCCAGCCCGGCATGGACTGGGTCGGCGCGAAGATCGACGAGCCGAACTGGAGCGGGAACAGCACCAGGAAGCCCATGGCCTGCACGGACTGCGCGTTCTTCATGGTCACGCCCAGCACCAGGAAGATCCACATCAGGGACGAGCCGAAGACGACGGCCAGACCGACCGCGCCCAGCAGCCCCGGCCAGCTGGTGATGTCGAAGCCGATGAGGACACCGACGGTCAGCAGGATGGTCGTGGCGACCAGCATCCGCAGCAGTTCGACGGAGATCTTCGCGAGCAGCACCGAGGACCGGCCGATCGGCAGGGACCGGAAGCGGTCCATGACGCCCTTCTGGAAGTCCTCGTTGAAGCCCGTGCCGACGCCCATCGCGATGTTCATGCCCATCATCGCCATCAGGCCCGGCACCACGTACTGCACATACTGCTCCTGGCCGCCGCCGAGCGCCTGCCCGATGGAGCCGCCGAAGACGTACACGAAGAGCAGGGTGAACACGATCGGCATCAGCACGGCGTCGAACATCGACTCCGGGTCCTGCCGGATCCACAGCAGATTGCGCCGGACGAGCGCCCCGGTGTGCCGGGCGTGGGCCCGCAGCCCGATCCGGCCGTCGGCCTCGCCCACGGTGGGCAGGGTGTTCAAAGGGGCGGCGCGTAGCGCCTCGTTCAGGGTGGCGGTGGGTGACGGGTGGGAGCTCATACGGCGACCTCCTCGTAGGCGGGGGACGGGGCGGCGTCCTGCGGGGCACTGGCCTTGTGGCCGGTGAGCGACAGGAACACCTCGTCCAGGCTGGGCAGTTCGGTGCTGATGGAGGCGATGGTGACGCCGTGCGCGGTGATCGCGCCGACGACGGCGGTCAGCTGCTCGTCGCTGAGGATCGGCACGAGGAGGGTGCCGGTCTCGGTGTCCACGGTGGTGGTGGCGAGCCCGGTGATCCCCAGGCCGTCCAGATCCGCGGCCAGCGGGCGCAGCCGCACCGGATCGGCCGTCCGGACCCGGAGCGTACGCCCGCCGACCTGCGCCTTCAGTTCCTCGATCCGGCCGCCCGCGATGACCTTCCCCCGGTCGATCACGGTCAGCTCGGAGGCCAGCTGCTCGGCCTCCTCCATGTACTGGGTGGTCAGCAGCACGGTCACGCCGTCACCGACCATCCGCTTCACCTCGGCCCACACCTCGTTGCGGGTGTGCGGGTCCAGGCCGGTCGTCGGTTCGTCCAGATAGAGCACGGCCGGGCTGCCGATCATGGACGCGGCCAGGTCGAGTCGCCGCCGCATACCGCCGGAGTACGTCCCCGCCGGGCGCCCGGCGGCCTCGGTCAGCGAGAACCGCTCCAGCAGGCCGGTCGCGCGGCTCCTCGCCTCCTTCCGGGGCAGGTCGAGCAGCCGGCCGATCATGTAGAGGTTCTCGAAGCCGGACAGCTTCTCGTCCACGGAGGCGTACTGGCCGGTCAGGCCGATCACCCGGCGCAGCTGGCGCGGCTGCCGTACGACGTCGTACCCGGCCACGGTCGCCCGGCCCGCGTCCGGTGTGATCAGTGTGGACAGGCACCGTACGAGGGTGGTCTTGCCCGCCCCGTTGGGGCCGAGCACGCCCATTACGGTGCCTTCTCGCACGTCGAGGTCGACACCGTCCAGCGCCCTGGTCTCCCCGTAGTGCTTGACCAGCCCCCGCACGGCGACAGCGCCTTTCGCGCCGCTGGCGTTCTTGTCGATTCGTGTCATGCGGACGACGGTCCCAGCGCCCACCGACAAACCACCGACAGGCCACCGACAGGGCCGATGGCCGACCGACGGCGCCTGAGAGCTCGGGGGTGCCTGTCTCGTGGGCGGGTGCGGGTGGGTGGGGCTTCTCGCGCAGTTCCCCGCGCCCCTGAAAAGCAGGGGCTGCGCCCCTTGCTTTTCAGGGCCGCGGGGCCGTGGTCTTTCAGGCCCGCAGGGCCTGGTCTTTCAGGGGCGCGGGGAACTGCGCGAGAAGCCCCACCGCACCCGCACCCGACAACGCACCCCGGCCCAGCGAACCCGGAGGCCCTAGTGGACGGAGTGCTCCTCCAGCGGGAACGTGCCGCCCACGACGTCCTCGGCGAACGCCTTCGCCGCGTCACCCATGACCGTACGGAGATCCGCGTACTTCTTGACGAACTTCGGCACCCGCCCGCCCGTCAGCCCCAGCATGTCCGTCCACACGAGCACCTGCGCGTCCGTCTCGGCCCCGGCACCGATGCCGACCGTCGGAATGTGCAGCACCCGCGTGACCTCAGCCGCCAGCTCCGCCGGAACCAGCTCCAGGACCACCGCGAACGCGCCCGCGTCCTGCACGGCCTTGGCGTCGCGCAGCAACTGCTGCGCGGCCTCCTCGCCGCGCCCCTGCACGCGGTAGCCCATCGCGTTGACGGACTGCGGCGTGAGGCCGATGTGGGCCATCACGGGGATGCCGGACTCGACCAGCAGCTCGATCTGGCGGTGCGACCGCTCGCCGCCCTCCAGCTTGACCGCGCCGACCCCGGCCTCCTTGACCAGCCGGGTCGCCGAGCGCAGCGCCTGCACCGGGCCCTCCTGGTAGGAGCCGAAGGGCAGGTCGCCGACGATCAGGGCGCGGCTGGTGCCCCGGACGACGGCCGCGGAGAGCATGGTCATCTCGTCGAGGGTGACGGGCACGGTCGACTCGTACCCGAGGTGGCAGTTTCCCGCGGAGTCGCCGACGAGCATCACCGGGATGCCGGCCTCGTCGAAGACGGACGCGGTCATCGCGTCGTAGGCGGTGAGCATGGGCCACTTCTCGCCGCGTTCCTTGGCGAGGGCGATGTCCCGGACGGTGATACGGCGTGTGCCCTTGCCCCCGTACAGCGCCTTGCTGCCGTCGGAGGGCTTCGTCTGGGCAGCCGAAAGCTGCGTCATCGCTCCAGCTCCTTCATGTCATCTCGAGGCACCCTGACGGTGTCCCCGGACCACGTCCATGGTGGCACCTAGGACGGGACAGGGCCAGAGCGGGTACATGTGACCGTGCAGGCATACAGCACGTAAGAGCCGGGTAAAAGATTTACGATACGAGACGGTCCCGTATCGAAATAGGTCTAGGGTCGACGACATGACTACCGCAGTCCCTGACTCCCGCATACCGGCGGCGGTGCACCGGCGCCGTTGGGTGATCCTCGGCGTGCTGATGCTGAGCCTGCTGATCGTGGTGCTCGACAACTCGATCCTCAATGTCGCCATCAAGACGATCTCCACCCCGGAGCCCACCGGGCTCGGCGCCACCCAGAGCGAGCTGGAGTGGGCGATCAACGCCTACACGCTGGTCTTCGCGGGGCTGCTGTTCTCCGCCGGTCTCCTCGGCGACCGTCTCGGCCGCAAGAAGGTGCTGCTCGGCGGGCTCGTCGTCTTCGGCATCGGCTCGGCGCTGGCCGCCCTGTCGGGCTCCCCGGGCGAGCTGATCGCCTTCCGCGCGGTCATGGGCCTCGGCGCCGCCTTCGTGATGCCCGCCACCCTCGCCGTCCTGATGAACGTCTTCGAACGCGACGAGCAGCCCAAGGCCATCGGCATCTGGGCGGGCGGCGTCGGCCTCGCCATCGCCATCGGCCCGATCACCGGCGGCCTCCTGCTCGACCACTTCTGGTGGGGTTCGGTCTTCCTGATCAACGTGCCGATCGTCGCCCTCGCCCTCGGCCTGATGATCTGGCTGGTCCCCGACTCGCGCGACCCGGACCCCGGCCGTATCGACCCCGTCGGCGTCCTGCTCTCCGTGGTCGGCCTCGTCCTCCTCGTCTACGGCATCATCCGCGGCGGCCAGCTCGCCGACTTCACCGACGCCACGGTCCTCGCGCCCAGCCTGGCCGGCCTCGCGGTCCTCGCCGCCTTCGTGGTCTTCGAGAAGCGCAGCGACCACCCGTCCATCGACATGGACTTCTTCAAGAACAAGGTGTTCTCCGCCGCCATCGGCGTCATCGGCCTGGTCTTCTTCGCGCTGATGGGCGTGACGTTCTTCTCCGTCTTCTACACCCAGACCGTCCGCGGCTACTCCCCGCTCCAGACCGGCCTGCTGATGCTCCCGCTGGCCGTCGCGCAGCTGGTCTTCGCGCCCCGCGCCCGCCTCGTCGTCGACCGCTTCGGCAACAGCGCGGTGTGCACGGCCGGCATGATCCTGATCGCCGCGATGCTGGCCGCGTTCGCCGTGCTGGACGGGGACACCCCGATCTGGATCCTCGAAGTCGTCTTCTTCTTCATGGGTGTCGGCATGGCGCATGTGATGACCCCGCTCAGCGTCGTCGTCATGCAGGCCCTGCCCCGCGAGAAGGCCGGCTCGGCGTCCGCGCTCAGCAACACCTTCCGGCAGGTCGGCGGCGCCCTCGGGATCGCCGTCCTCGGCTCGGTGCTCTCCACCGCCTACCGCACGGGCATCGAGGACGAGCTGCCCGCCGGCGCCCCGCACGCCGCCGCCGAGTCCATCGAGGCCACCCTCGGACTCGCCGCCCGGCTCGGCGAGCGGGGCGAGGCCCTGGTCGCCCCGGCCCACGACGCCTTCCTGCACGCCATGCATGTGACCGCCCTGTGCGGAGCCGGCATCGCCCTCCTCGGCGCGGTGGCCATGGCGGTGTTCCTGCCGGGACGGCCGAAGGGCGGGCAAGAGGGCAAGGAGGAGACGGAGTTGGTGACCGCCGACCACTGACGGAGAATCGGACCGACGCGCGAGTGGGGCGAACCGGCCCACGAGTGAGCCGGACCAGCACACGAGAGACGGAGTCGACCTTGAGCCTCGCCGAGAGCCACGCCGGAGACGGCCGGGTCCGGGACGGCAGCCCCGTACGCGGACGGCCCCGCAGCGAGGCCGTGGAGCGGTCCATCATCGAGGGCGTCATGAAGCTCCTCGAAGAGGGCGTGCCGCTCGCGGAGTTGTCGATCGAGCGGGTGGCCCGCACCGCCGGCGTCGGCAAGGCGACCATCTACCGCCGCTGGAGCGGCAAGGAGGCACTCTTCGTCGACGTGCTGCGCGCCGCCGAACCCCCCGACCCGGTGCTGCCCGGCACCTCCATGCGCGACGACCTGGTCGTCTTCCTGGAGGCGGCACGCCGGCGCGGGCTGCTCAACCGGCCCTCGGCGATCCTGTACAACGTCATCGCCCAGATGAAGAGCAGCCCCAAGATCTGGGACGCCTACCACGCGGACGTCGTCGCCCCCCGCCGCCGGGCCCTCGCCGCCGTCCTGCGCCGGGGCCGGGACAACGGCGAACTCCGCCCGGACGTGGACATCGACCTCGTCGGCGACCTGGTCTTCGGCCCCATGCTGGTCCGCACCGTCATGCGCCCGGACGCCCCGCTCCCTGAGAACCTCGCGGAGAACATCGTCGACACGGTCCTCGAAGGGCTCCGCCCTCCTGACTGACCGTCGGGCCGTCGCGGTGGCGCTCCGGCGGCCTGCGAAGTGGGTCACAGCGATGTGCGCGTTTCGTTACAGACGTCGGGCCCTGTCCGCCGGTTCGGAACTCCGAACAGCGGGTTGTGCGTCCTTGCTCCCGTACGGCCGCCCGGTGACGGCGGGAACGAAGGCGATCATCCCCTAGGGTTTTGAGAGCGCGGGGGGACGAAGTGCACGGCAGGCAGTGAGGCGACGGTATGGCGCAGGCGTACATGACGGAGACGGGCGGCGGCGCAGGGCAGGGCCGCGAACGATCCCGGTTCCGGCGCCTGTTCGGCCGCCTCTTCGGCGGGTGGAGAGGAGACCGGCGGATCTGGCGGCGCGGCATCGTCCTCGCGGTCCTCGCCGTACTCGTCGCCCTGGTGATGGTGCTGCACGCCCAGGTCCCCAACACCGTGGGCAACCTGGGCAGTCTGACCGAGACGTTCCTGCCCTGGTTCGGTCTCGCGATCCCGCTGCTGCTGATCCTCGCCCTGGTGCGCAGGTCGGCGACGGCGCTCGTCGCGCTCCTGGTGCCGACCGTCGTCTGGCTGAACATCTTCGGCGGACTGGTCACCAGCAAGACCGGCACCGGCGGCGACCTCGCCGTCGTCACCCACAACGTCAACGCGGACAACGCCGACCCGTCCGGCACGGCCCGTGAGGTCGCCGCCTCCGGCGCGGACGTGGTGGCGCTGGAGGAACTCACCGAGAACGCGGTGCCGGTGTACGAGAAGGCGCTCGCGGCGACCTACCCGTACCACGAGGTCGTCGGCACGGTCGGGCTGTGGAGCAAGTACCGGATGAGCGACACCGAGGCCGTCGACATCAAGCTCGGCTGGGAGCGCGCGATGCGGTCGACGGTGGCGGCACCCGGCGGGCCCGTCGCCGTCTACGTCGCCCATCTCCCCTCGGTGCGGGTGAAGCTGGAGGCCGGATTCACCGCCCGCCAGCGCGACAAGAGCGCCGACGCCCTCGGCGAGGCCATCGCCGACGAGCCGATCCAGCAGGTCGTCCTCCTCGGCGACCTCAACGGAACCATGAACGACCGCGCCCTGAACGCCGTCACCGCCCAGATGCGCTCCACCCAGGGCGCGGCGGGCAGCGGCTTCGGCTTCAGCTGGCCGGCGTCGTTCCCGATGGCCCGGATCGACCAGATCATGGTCCGCGGCATGGAACCCAGGGCGTCCTGGACCCTGCCGGAGACCGGCAGTGACCACCTGCCGATCGCGGCGCGCGTGACGACGGAGACGCCGGGCGGCTGACGGCGCGGAGGCCGACGCGGGTGACGATCGACACGTCCGGGGGCTGACGGCGCAGGTGGGGCCGGGGGAGCGGGGCAGAGGAATAGGTCCCGGTTCGAGTTTGTTCCGTCAATGAACATACGATGGAACGGAACCGATTCCTTCCTTTCCTTCCCTCTGCCCTCCTGCACCCTTTGAAAGGTCTCTCCGCCATGCCTTTGGCCCTGCTCGCTCTCGCCGTAGGCGCCTTCGGAATCGGCACGACCGAGTTCGTCATCATGGGCCTGCTCCCCGAGGTCGCGGCCGACCTCGGCATCACGATCCCCGCCGCCGGCCACCTCGTCTCGGCCTACGCGCTCGGCGTCGTCATCGGCGCCCCGCTGCTCGCCGCGGCCACCGCCCGGATGCCCCGCCGCAAGGTGCTGATCGGGCTGATGCTCCTCTTCGTCGCCGGCAACGCCCTCTCCGCGCTCGCCCCCGACGAGCAGTGGCTGCTCGCCGCCCGCTTCCTCAGCGGCCTGCCGCACGGCGCCTTCTTCGGCGTCGGCGCGGTCGTCGCGACCGGCCTCGTGGCGCCGGAGCGCAAGGCCCGCTCCGTCTCGCTGATGTTCCTCGGCCTGACGATCGCCAACGTCGCAGGCGTCCCGGCCGCGACCCTCGTGGGCCAGCACTTCGGCTGGCGGATCACCTTCCTCGGCGTCAGCGCGATCGGCCTCGCCGCCATCGCCTCCCTCGCCCTCCTGCTGCCGGACGACCGGGCGGAGCACCACTCCTCGGGCCTGCGCGGCGAACTGGGCGCCCTGCGCTCCCTGCCCGTCTGGCTCGCCCTCGGCACGACCGTCGCCGGCTTCGGCGCCCTCTTCTCCGCCTACAGCTACATCACGCCCATGCTCACGGACTCCGCCGGGTACGCCGAGACCAGCGTGACCATGCTGCTCGCGCTGTTCGGCGTCGGCGCGACCATCGGCAACCTGGCCGGCGGCCGCCTCGCCGACCACTCCCTGCGCGGCACCCTCTTCGGCGGCCTGGCGTCCCTGATCCTCGTCCTCGGCCTCTTCCCGGTCCTCATGGCCGCGCAGTGGAGCGCCGCCCTGGCCGTCCTCCTCCTCGGCGTCGCCGCCTTCGCCACCGGCTCGCCGCTCCAGCTGATGGTCATGGAGAAGGCCGCCGCCGCCCCCTCCCTCGCCTCCTCCGCCAACCAGGCCGCCTTCAACCTGGCCAACGCGGGCGGCGCCTGGATCGGCGGCCTCGCCCTGACCGCCGGCCTCGGCACGACGGCCCCGGCGACCGCGGGCGCGGCCCTCGCACTGATCGGCCTCGCGGTCGCGGCGGTGTCCTACGCCGTCGACACCCGCCGGACACCCACCCCCGCCCCGCACCGCGGCCGCGTGGTGGCGTCCCATGTGCCGGAGGAGTCGGAGTCGGTGCGCGTGGGGGCGTAATCGCCTCGCCCGAGGGCCGCCGCCGGATCTACGCTCCCGGCCATGACCACACAGGGCACGTCCGACCGGCCGCCGTTCGCTCCGAGCGGGGCGGGGCCGGGGATCAGGCAGGAGACCGCCGACGACCACCGTGGGGTGCGCGAGGTCCATACGCGCGCCTTCGGTGACGACGAGCGGATCCCCGGGCTCGTGGAGGCGCTGCGCGCCACGGCCGCCGCGACGCCACCGCTCTCCTACGTCGCCACCGTGGACGACCGGATCGTCGGACACGTCCTGCTGAGCGCGGCGCGCCTGGACGCCCCGCGCCGGATCGTGGACGTGCTGACCCTGTCGCCGCTCGGCGTGCTCCCCGAGTTCCAGCGTCAGGGCATCGGCACCCGGCTCGTCGCGCACGCCCTCGCGGCGGCGGACGGCCAGGGGGTGCCGCTGGTCTTCCTGGAGGGGGCACCGCACTACTACGGCACACGCGGCTTCGAGGGCGCCGTCGCGGCGGGCTTCCGCTCGCCGTCGCTGCGCATCCCCGAGGCCGCGTTCCAGGTCGCCCGTCTCTCCGCCCACGAGCCGTGGATGACGGGCACCTTCGTCTACTCGGACCTCTTCTGGGCCTTCGACTGCGTCGGCCTGCGCGACCCGGAGGCCTGAGATCCGGAGCCCGGAGCAGCCCGGAGTCCGAACCGGCCCGGAGGCCTGAGGTGCCCGAAGTCTGGAGCAGCCCGGAGGCCCGAGCGGCCCGGAGCCCTGGGGTGCCCGGAGCCCTGAGTTGCCCGGACCCCTGAGTTGCCCGGACCCCTGGGGTGCCCGGAGCCCGGAGCAGCCCGGAGTCCGAACCGGCCCGGTGGCCTCAGGTGCCCGGAGTCCGGAGCAGCCCGGAGGCCCGAGCGGCCCGGAGCCCTGGGGTGCCCGGACCCCTGAGGTGCCCGGAGGCCTCAGGTGCCCGAAGTCTGGAGCAGCTCGGAGTCCGGAGCGGCCCGGAGCCCTGGGGTGCCCAGAGCCCTGAGTTGCCCGGACCTCTGGGGTGCCCGGAGGCCTCAGGTGCCCGGAGTCCGGAGCAGCCCGGAGTCCGGAGCGGCCCGGAGTCCTGGGGTGCCCGGACCCCAGGGGTGCCTGGAGGCCTGAAGGTCCCCTCAGGCCTTGACCCCGCGCCTACGCCCGCTCGCGCCACCGGTTCGTGATCGGCAGCCGGCGGTCCTTGCCGAAGCCCTTCGGGGAGATCTTCGTGCCCGGCGGGTACTGGCGCCGCTTGTACTCGGCGGTGTCGACCATGCGCAGGGTCTTGACGACCAGGTCCCGGTCGAAGCCGGCGGCGACGATCGCGTCGGCGCCCTGGTCGCGGTCGACGTACAGCGCGAGGATCGCGTCCAGGACCGGGTAGTCCGGCAGGGAGTCCGTGTCGACCTGGCCGGGGCGCAGTTCCGCGCTCGGGGGCTTGGAGATGGAGTTCTCCGGGATCGGCGGGGTCTGGCCCCGCTCGGTCGCCGCCCGGTTGCGCCACTCCGCCAGACGGAAGATCGACGTCTTGTACACGTCCTTGATGGGGCCGTACGCGCCCACCGAGTCGCCGTACAGCGTCGAGTACCCCACCGCCAGCTCCGACTTGTTGCCGGGCGCGAGGACGATGTGGCCCTCCTGGTTGGAGATCGCCATCAGCAGCGTGCCGCGCAGCCGCGACTGGAGGTTCTCCTCGGCCAGCCCCGTCAGCTCGGTCGAGGACATGTACGCGTCGAACATCGGCTCGATCGGGATGGTGCGGAAGTTCAGACCCGTCCGCCGCGCCAGCTCCGCCGCGTCGCCCTTGGAGTGGTCCGACGAGTACTTCGACGGCATGGACACGCCGTAGACGTTCTGCGCGCCCAGCGCGTCGCACGCGATGGCGGCGACCAGCGCCGAGTCGATGCCGCCGGAGAGTCCGATCAGGACGGACGAGAAGCCGTTCTTCGCGGCGTACGCCCGCAGGCCCACCACCAGCGCCGAGTACACCTCCTCGTCGTCGTCGAGGCGGTCCGCGTACCCGCCGGCCAGCTCAGGCTCGTACGCGGGCAGCGGCTCCTCGGAGAGCACGAGCCGGTCGATGCGCAGCCCGTCGTCCACGACACCGGTCACGGGGTCGGCGGCGGCCGCCGGGAGGTCCAGGTCCAGGACCACGCACCCCTCCGCGAACTGCGGCGCCCGCGCGACCACTTCGCCGTGCTTGTCGACGACGATCGAGTCGCCGTCGAAGACCAGCTCGTCCTGGCCGCCGATCATCGCCAGGTACGCGGTCGTGCAGCCGGCCTCCTGGGCCCGCTTGCGCACCAGTTCGAGCCGGGTGTCGTCCTTGTCGCGCTCGTACGGCGAGGCGTTGATGGAGAGCAGCAGCCCGGCCCCGGCGGACCGGGCGGCCGGGACGCGGCCGCCGTCCTGCCAGAGGTCCTCGCAGATGGCGAGGGCGATGTCGATGCCGTGCAGCCGCAGCACCGGCATGGTGTCGCCGGGCACGAAGTAGCGGAACTCGTCGAACACGCCGTAATTGGGGAGGTGGTGCTTGGCGTAGGTGAGCGCCACCTCGCCCCGGTGCAGCACCGCGCCCGCGTTCCGGGGCGCCCCGGCCGGCTGGCCGTACTTCGGCGCGGCGGACTCGGAACGGTCGAGGTAGCCGACGATCACCGGCAGCTCCCCGAAGCCCTCGTCGGCGAGCCGCGCGGCGAGCGCCTTCAGCGCGGCACGGGAGGCCTCCACGAAGGACTGGCGCAGCGCGAGGTCCTCGACGGGGTACCCGGTCAGCACCATCTCCGGGAACGCCACCAGATGCGCTCCCTGCTCGGCTGAGTGCCGGGTCCAGCGGACCACCGCCTCGGCGTTCCCGGCGAGATCGCCGACGGTCGAGTCGATCTGATTCAAAGCGAGACGAAGTTGAGGCACGCGGCCCAGTGTAATCGTCAATGCGACGCAATGGGGTGTGGGGCGCCCCACGTTCACGGCGCCCCACACCCCGTCGCGGTCCTACCGGCGGTACGACTCCACGTACCCCTTGGCCGGCGACCCGACCCCGGTCACGTCGTCGTACCCGCGCACCGCGTGCAGCGAGCTGTCGGCGCCCAGCGTGCGGACGGAGGTGGCGAGCCCGTCGCCCGCGTCGTACTGGTTGACGAAGTCCACGCGGGCCACCGCGAGCCCGGCGCCGCCGGTCGGCCGGTCCGTGACGTCGTGGAACACCTTCGCGCCGTACCCCGAGGCCGCGTACCGGGCGTAGATCGCCGGGTTGGCGAAGCCCAGCGGACGGCCGCCGTGGGCCTCCTGGGCCAGCGCCTGCACACCCGCCATGACCGGCGCGGCGAGCGAGGTGCCGCCGATCCGGTACTCGTCGTACGCCTGCCCACCCGTGGGCAGCGACTGGGTCTGCCCGATCAGGAACCCGGTGTTCGGGTCGGCGACCGCCGCGATGTCCGGCACCGTCCGCATCGGCACGGCCCCGTTCGCCGTCGCGAGCGCCTTCGGTACGACACCCCGCTGGTAGAAGGGCTGCGGCACGGTCCGGCTGGTCCCGCCGCCCGCGCCGGAGGTGAAGGCGCCGGGGAAGTCCGTCCAACTCCCGCCGTCGTCCGCCAGGGTGGCCTTGAGGGTGCCCCAGCCGGTCTCCCACAGGTACGCGTCGCCCTTGCCGACCGCCAGCGACGTACCGCCGACCGCCGTCACCCACGCCGAGTTCGCCGGGGTGTCGACCTGCTTGGTGCCGGTGTTCGCGACCTCGTCTCCGTCGTCCCCGGATGAGAAGTAGAAGCCGATGCCCTCGACCGCGCCCAGCTGGAAGACCTGGTCGTAGGCGGCGGCGAGGTCAGGGGTCTGGTTGGCCTCGATGTCGCCCCAGGAGTTGGAGACGATGTCGGCGAGATGCCCGTCGACGATCTTCCCGAGCGCGTCGAGCAGATCGTCGTCGTGGCAGGACGCGGCGCCGACGTACGTGATGTCCGCGGCCGGCGCGACCGCGTGCACGGCCTCGACGTCGAGGGTCTCCTCGCCGTACCAGCCGGACGCCGAGCACTCCTCGGTCGCCGTGTACGTCTTCGGCAGCACCTGTCGCAACTGCCCGCCCCGGTAGGCCGGGTCACCGTGCCGGCTCGCGTAGGTGGCCGCGTCGGAGGCGATGGTCGGCGAGGCGTACGCGTCCGTGACGGCGACCCGCACCCCCTTGCCCGTACGGCTCCCCGCCCCGTACGCCGCCCGCAGCTGCTTGCCCGTGTAACCCTTCACCGCGTACGGGATCTTCGTGCCGTACGCGTCGGGCAGCGTGCTCGCGGTGTTCGAGCCGTAGTACGAGGAGAAGGGGCCGGCGTTGCGGAACACCGTGTCCGGCGGCGGGAGTTGGTCGTCGTGGGTGGCCCGGTGGGGTGCGGTGTCCAGACCGGTCACGGTCAGCACGGCGCCGTCCAGGCCGGCGGGCGCGGAGGCCGTTTTCGCCGGGGCACGGTAAGTGTGCTTGCCCTTGCGGTAGTTGTGCAGCTGGGTGCCGAAGGCGCGCTCGGCGGCGGCGACGTCACCGGTCACCGACAGGTAGCGCCGGTTCGTGCCGGTGACGGTCAGTCCGGCGCCCTTCAGCCATGCCGTCACCGCCTTCACCTGCGCCCCGGTCGCCCCGAAGCGGGCCTGCGTGCGCGCGGCGCTCAGGAACCTCCCGTACGACGGGGACGACGGGTCGGACACGGCCTCGGCGTACGCCGCCAGCCCGGCGGCGTCACGGCCGGCCAGATAGACGCGCGCGGAGACCTTGGAGCTGTTCGTGGTGGCCCCCGCGTCGGCCTCGGCCGTGGCCCACGCGGGTCTGGTGCCCTTCAGCGTGTCCCGGCCGGGGCCCGGCGGGACGGTCGAGGCGTGTGCGGCGGGGATGCCGAGCACGAGCACACCGGCGGCGAGCAGCGCGGCACGCCCGGACCTCTTGGTTCGCATGGATGAACCCCCTGGAATGCGGTTGCCGCAACTCTCGCGATGAACCGTTCATGCCAGGGAATTCCACCGGGCACGGCTGCCCAAAGAACCCGTCAAGCGAATGTATCGCCGCCCCAAGGGACCGTATGCGCAAGGGAATCGCGGCATACGTCCCCGGGGCCGCGCGAACCGCGACGGAGCGTCAGGACCGCGGCGCGGCGCCCCGCTCCTTCAACATGCGCGTCATCAAGGAGATCTCGGACTCCTGGGCGTTCACCATGCCCTGGGCGAGCTTCTTCTCGACGCCGACCGTGCATGTGGAGACACAGCCCTCCGCCATGTGGATGCCGCCCTTGTGATGGTCGGTCATCAGCTGGAGGAAGAAGATCTCGGCCTGCTTGCCGTTCAGCTTGCCGAGCTTGTCCATCTCGGCGTTGGTGGCCATGCCCGGCATCAGCGCCCCGTCCTCGCCGGACGCCATCCCCTCCATGCCCATCCAGGCCATCGGCTTCTGCGACGACACCTTCGGCAGGCCCCACAGATCCAGCCAGCCGATCATCATGCCGCGCTGGTTGGCCTGCGTCTGCGCGATGTCGTACGCGAGCCGCCGGACCTCCTCGTCGTCCGTCCGGTCGCGGACGGTGTACGACATCTCGACGGCCTGCTGGTGGTGGACGGCCATGTCCCGGGCGAACCCCGCGTCGGCGGAGTCGGCGGCCGGGGTCTTCAGCCCGGATTCGTCACCGTCGGCGACCGCGTAGGTGATCGCCCCGGCCGCGACGAGCACGGCCGCGGCCCCGGAGGCGATCCAACCGATGTGCTTCATGCTTCCCACTGTGCCAGTGCCGCCGTCGCTAGGAGATGCCGTTGGTGCAGGCGGCACCCGGCTCGGGTGTCTGCTCGCCCTGGACGTAGCTCTCGAGGAACTTGTCGACGTTCGGGTCCTTCGCACTGGTCACCGTGCGCTGGTGGCCCCACGCGCTGAGCATGATCGGGTCCTTCTGGTCCTCGACCGGGCTCATCAGCGTGTACGGGGTCTTCTTGACCTTCTCCGCGAGCGCCTTGACGTCGGCCTCGGAGGCCTTGCCGTTGTACGTCACCCAGACCGCCCCGTGCTCCAGCGAGTGCACGGCGTTCTCGTTCTTGATCGCCTTGTCGTAGACGTCGCCGTTGCAGTTCTGCCAGACCGGGTTGTGGTCGCCGCCCACCGGGGGCTCCATCGGGTACTTCACGTTCTTGGTGACGTGGTTCTGGGTGAGCTTGGTGCTCCAGGTCTTCACGCCGTCCGAGCCGGTCTCCCACTTGCCGTTCGACTTGGAGTCACTGGCGACGCTGTCGCTGCCGTTGTCGTCGGACTGCGAGCGGATCAGGACCGTCCCGCCCACGACGAGGCCGGCGACTATCAGCACGCTGGCGCCGATCGTGAGGATCCGGTTCCGGCGCTCACGGGAGCGCTCGGCACGGCGCATCGCCTCGATGCGCGCCTTGCGGTCCCCGCTGCTGTTGGTCTTGGCGGCCATGGGATGTGTCCTTAGTGGGGGATGGGTCGGATGGGACGGTCGGATCGACTGATCGTAAGTTGATCCGCTCCCTCTCGTAAACGAGGGATCCCGTCTCCCATGCTGCCCCCCGGCCACGGATGCCGCCCGGCTTTCGGGGCAGGCGTGACGGACGCCCGGCGGATGTCCGTCCACGTGGGCGTTACGGATGTCGGCGCGAGCAGGCAAGATGGGCGGCAGAGCGGTTGAGCGGCGGAGCGAGCGGTACACCTGCCGTACGCCGGGCGTTCAGCGGGACGTCCGAATGCCGATCAAGGTGCGCAACGCGCACGAAATGGTGTTGTGGTGGGATGCTCAGGTGCCCGACCGCCTCCCGTGGCTCGGGAGCAAGGCGGCCTGACCAGCAAGGAATGGGTGGAAGCGGAAGATGGACAAGCAGCAGGAGTTCGTGCTCCGTACGTTGGAGGAGCGCGACATCCGTTTCGTACGCCTGTGGTTCACGGACGTGCTGGGCTTCCTGAAGTCCGTGGCCGTGGCCCCCGCCGAGCTGGAACAGGCGTTTGACGAGGGCATCGGCTTCGACGGCTCGGCCATCGAGGGCTTCGCCCGGGTGTACGAGTCCGACATGATCGCCAAGCCGGACCCGTCGACCTTCCAGGTCCTGCCGTGGCGCGCGGAGGCCCCCGGCACCGCCCGGATGTTCTGCGACATCCTCATGCCGGACGGCTCCCCGTCCTTCGCGGACCCCCGGTACGTGTTGAAGCGGTCCCTGGCCAAGGCCTCCGACCTGGGCTTCACCTTCTACACCCACCCCGAGATCGAGTTCTTCCTGCTGAAGGACAAGCCGGTCGACGGCTCCCGCCCCACCCCGGCCGACAACTCCGGCTACTTCGACCACACCCCGCAGAACGTCGGCATGGACTTCCGCCGCCAGGCGATCACCATGCTGGAGTCCATGGGCATCTCGGTCGAGTTCTCCCACCACGAGGGCGCCCCCGGCCAGCAGGAGATCGACCTGCGCTACGCCGACGCGCTCTCCACCGCCGACAACATCATGACGTTCCGCCTGGTCATGAAGCAGGTGGCGCTGGAGCAGGGCGTCCAGGCGACGTTCATGCCCAAGCCGTTCTCCGAGCACCCCGGCTCCGGCATGCACACCCACCTCTCCCTCTTCGAGGGCGACCGGAACGCGTTCTACGAGTCCGGCGCGGAGTACCAGCTCTCCAAGGTCGGCCGCTCCTTCATCGCGGGCCTGCTGAAGCACGCCGCCGAGATCGCCGCCGTGACCAACCAGTGGGTCAACTCCTACAAGCGCATCTGGGGCGGCTCCGAGCGCACGGCGGGTGCCGGCGGCGAGGCCCCGTCCTACATCTGCTGGGGCCACAACAACCGCTCCGCCCTGGTCCGCGTCCCCATGTACAAGCCCGGCAAGACGGGCTCGGCCCGGGTCGAGGTCCGCTCCCTGGACTCCGGCACGAACCCCTACCTCGCCTACGCCATGCTGCTGGCCGCCGGCCTCAAGGGCATCGAGGAGGGGTACGAGCTGCCGCCGGGCGCCGAGGACGACGTCTGGGCCCTCTCCGACGCGGAACGCCGCGCGATGGGCATCGAGCCGCTCCCCCAGAACCTGGGCGAGGCGCTCTCCCTCATGGAACGCAGCGACCTCGTCGCCGAGACCCTCGGCGAACACGTCTTCGACTTCTTCCTGCGCAACAAGCGCCAGGAGTGGGAGGAGTACCGCAGCGAGGTCACCGCTTTCGAGCTGCGGAAGAACCTGCCGGTGCTGTAGGGGCAGGGCCGCCGAGCCTTTTGTGGCGGCGAGTGAACGGGGCCCGCGGTTGTCACCGCCGGCCCCGTCCCCGTTCCTGTCGTGGCCGCTCCGGACGGGATCGGGCCCACCTCGTGGATGCCCGCAGGCTCACGCGTACCCGTGGTACGCCTTGTGGACGCCGTAGGCCTCGATGAAGCCCTGGATCGCCTCCAGGTCGAAGCCGGCGGACCGCCACTTCGCCTTGTTGCCGTCGAGGTAGCGAAGGTCGACCCACGTGGAGACGGCGGCCGACGAATCGGAACTGGCCACCCGCAGCCTCATGTCGGCCACGTCCTGGAAGACGACGATCTTCAGCGGCTTGCGTTCGCTGATGTACTCGACGGCGTAGTCCGGCGTGATCACCAGCAGTGGGTCCGGATCGTCCGATGTGCCGTGGAAGAAGCCGGACAGCTTGCCCCGCCTCTTGGTGAACACACGCCAGTCCGCCGGCACGGGACCCCGGCGTGCCTGCCACAGAATGGTGAGCGGATCCGTCATGGCACCTCCGCACGGCAGAGACGTCCCTCCGAAAATTCTCCGCTCGGGGACGGACGCACGCCACTTCACCCCGCTGCAGGCCCTAGCGGATCACGCGGTGGCGGAGGTAGACGACCTTCGAGGCGAAGGTGCGGGTCTCGACCAGTTCGAGGTCCAGCCGGTGTTCGTCGCGGGGGAAGAAGGGGATGCCGCCGCCGACCAGTACCGGGTAGACCATGGCCCGGTACTCGTCGATCAGGCCCGCGTCGGACGCCTGGGCGGCGAGGGTCGCACCGCCGATCGCGATCTCGCCCTCTCCCGGCTCCGCGCGCAACCGCTCGATCTCCTCGGCCAGGCCGCCGGAGGCCAGGCGGGCCCGGCCCTCCACCGCCGACAGCGTCCTGGAGAACACCACCTTCGGCAGCGGGTTCCAGAGCGCGACCCACTCCCGCTCCGCCTCGCCGAGCGCGGGGTCCCGGGCGGCGGTCTCCCAGTACAGCATCGTCTCGTACAGCCGCCGTCCCATCAGGTGGACGCCGACGCCCCGGATCTCGTCGATCCAGAAGCGGAAGATCTCCTCGTCGAACCCCGGCCAGTCGAAATCGCCGTCCGGCCCGACGATGTAGCCGTCCAGGGAGACGCTCATCGAATAGGTCACGCTGCGCATCAGGAGCCTCCTCGGTGACGGATCCGACAGTACGGCCACCGGACGCCCGCCGCTCACCGGTTCGGGAGGCGGCCCGTCCCGGAGCGCGCGGTGCGCGGACCGTCCAGCGCCGGGGGCAGCGGGTAGACGCGTTCGGGCGGGAACAGGCGCTGGGCCTTCGCGGTCTGCCCGGACTGCATCAGGGCGGCGGCCTTGCGGACCTGAGGGGTGAGGTCCGTGAGGTCCACCACCCACTCGTCGGTGAAGGTCCGGATCAGCCGGCGGCCGATGCCCACCTGGATGCTGTAGTGGTTCAGCGCGGCCCCGCGCGCCGAGCGCTCCGGGTCCCACTGGACATGGACGTCGGCGCGGGCCACCGCCGCCGGATCCGCCGTCGTCGGCACGGCCCGCGACAGCGCCTCCTCCCACCCCGCACGGGTGATCCGCACCGCCAGCACCCGCTCCTGGCCGGGCTTGCGGGCCCAGTAGCTGCGGTGCATCAGCCACAGGAACGACGGCTTGATCCACGTCATCCGGCGGAACGAGAACGGCTCGACGAAACGGCCGGCCCGCAGCGCCGCGTCGGCGATCGCGGGTGCGTACGCCTGGTACACCACGATCGTGCGGGCGTCGTGGTCGGCGCGGATCTCGTACGGGGGAGCCATGCGCGGCACCCTGCCAGCCGCCGGGCGGCGGCCGCGAGCGAATTTTCCCGCCCGGCGGCCGTGGCCGTCCTCCCGTCGGACCGCCCGCGGGTTACTGCCGTGCCGCCAGGTCCGCCAGTACCTGGTGCAGCGGCTCCGTGACCCTGCGCCGGTACTCCTGGATCGCCCAGCCGTTGCCGTCCGGGTCCGTGAAGTACATGAAGGTGGCGCCGTCGTCGGGGGCGTACTGGACGGGCTCGGAGACGTCGAGGCCGCGTTCGCGGAGCTCGGCGTGGGCGGCCTTGATGTCGGCGACGCAGAGCTGGAGGCCCTGGTAGGAGCCGGGGGCCGGCGTGGTCTCGCCCTGGGTCATGTCCCAGATGGCGTCGCCGAGGGCGATCGAACAGCCGGAGCCCGGGGGAGTCAGCTGGACGATCCGCATGCCCGGCATGACCTCCTGGTCGATGTCGACGTGGAAACCGACCTTGTCCCGGTAGAAGTCCCGGGCCCGGTCGATGTCGCTCACCGGCAGTGGAATCACTTCGAGCGTGTACTGCATCCCTGGTCCTCCAAGTCGCCTTCGACTCTCCGCCTCGGCCGGACCGCCACCGCGTCCGGCCGGACGGCTCTCCCCAACCGAAGCCGAAAACCGTGCCGGGCGCCACCGAGAAGACGAAAGCCCGCCCCGCACGGTGCCGAAACCAGCCGTCGCGTACGTCGAAGAGCCGAGAACCGCCGTACTTCCGGAAGCTCAGCCCCTGTCCACCGTGCCGAGCCGCCGTGCCAGCACGGCCACACCGGCGGGCATCCCGACCAGGTAGCCGACGACGAGTCCGATGCCCTGGTCGGCTGCCGGGGGAAGGACCCAGTTCGTCGCCGCGGCCACCGGCAGGGCCACCGCTCCCAGTGTCAGGAACGCGGCGACGGCCGCGAGCCCGCGCGGCCTTCGTCCCGCGCCGAACAGCTCGACCGCGGGCCCGCACGAGGTCATGGCGACCACCGTGGCGAAGAGCCCGGGATCGGGCAGCCACCCGAAGGGCCACCCCACCAGCACGACGAGCCCGGCCAGGACGAGACCGACGGCCTCCAGCAGCACGGTGGTCACCACCGGCTCCGACGCCACCACCGAACGCCACGAAGGACGCCGTACCGCACTGTCCCCACCGTCCTGCGCGTCCTGTCCACCGGCCACCTCCGCAGCGTAGCCCCGGGCCCGGCGGACGCGACCGGTCCGGATCGAAGCACCGGCCACCGGCCCGCCCCGGCCCGCCCCGGCCCTGTGGATCGGTCGACGCCGCCGAACCCGCCGAACCCCGCCCCCGCCGACCGGCGCTTCGGCCAGGTACTGCGGTTAGGCTCGTGCTCGTACGACCTTGATCGGCGGAGTCGGGCGATCGGGTGGGCGGACGAGTGGACGAGCGGGCTTGATCCGACGGGAGGCCTGGGATGACGGCGCCGGGGCGCAGGAGCAGCACGTTCTCGCGACTGCTGCGGCACGGTTTCACCGACGCCGGCGCCGCCGAGCGCCTGCTGGAGAGCGAGGAACTGTCCGCCGTACGGGGCGACCCGGTCCTGCTGGACGCGCTCGGGGCGACCGCCGACCCGAACCTCGCGCTGTTGGGCCTCGTCCGGCTGCTGGAGGCGCAGCCGGACCGGACGTCCCGGCGGGCGCTGCTGGACACGTTGATAGCGGCCAAGCCGCTGCGGGACCGGCTGCTGGGGGTGCTCGGCGCGTCCGCCGCACTCGGTGACCATCTGGCCCGGCACGCGCAGGACTGGCAGGCGCTCGTGACGTACGAGCCGCGCGATCTGCATCCGGGCGTCGAGGAGTTCGAGCGGGGGCTCGCGGAGGCGAGCGACCCGGTATCCCTCCGGGTCGCCTACCGCCGCTGTCTGCTCTCCATCGCCGCCCGTGACGTCTGCGGCACGACGGACGTCGCCCAGACCGCCGCCGAGCTGGCCGACCTCGCCACCGCCACCCTGCGCGCCGCCCTCGCGATCGCCCGTGCCGCCGCGCCGGAGGACGCGGCGCTGTGCCGGCTCGCGGTGATCGCGATGGGCAAGTGCGGTGGCCACGAACTCAATTACGTCTCCGACGTCGACGTCATCTTCGTCGGGGAGACGGCGGACGGGGCCGACGAGCAGAAGGCGATCCGGGCCGCCACCCGGCTCGCCTCGCACATGATGCGGGTCTGCTCCGAGACGACCGTCGAGGGCAGCATCTGGCCGGTCGACGCCAATCTGCGGCCGGAGGGCCGCAACGGCCCGCTCGTGCGGACCCTCAGCAGCCATCTGGCGTACTACCAACGGTGGGCGAAGACCTGGGAGTTCCAGGCACTGCTCAAGGCCCGGCCGGTCGCGGGGGACCTGGAACTGGGCGAGGCGTACGTCGCCGCGCTCGAACCGCTCGTGTGGAAGGCCGCCGAGCGGGAGAACTTCGTCACCGACGTGCAGCGCATGCGGCGCCGGGTGGTCGAGAACATCCCCGCCGCCGAGGTCGACCGCCAGCTCAAGCTCGGTCCGGGCGGCCTGCGGGACGTCGAGTTCGCCGTCCAGATGCTCCAGCTCGTGCACGGTCGCGCCGACACGTCGCTGCGCAGCGGGACCACCCTCGACGCGCTGGGCGCGCTGGCCGCCGGCGGGTACGTGGGCCGGACGGACGCGGCCCAGCTCGACGCCGCCTACCGCTTCCTGCGGTCCATGGAGCACCGCATCCAGCTCTACCGGCTGCGCCGCACCCACCTCGTCCCCGAGGGCGACGACGACCTGCGGCGCCTCGGCCGCTCGCTCGGTCTGCGCACCGATCCGATCGCCGACCTCAACCGCGAGTGGCGGCGCCACGCGGCCGTCGTACGACGGCTGCACGAGAAGCTCTTCTACCGCCCGCTCCTTGACGCCGTCGCCCAACTCGCCCCCGGCGAGACCAGGTTGAGCGCCGACGCGGCCCGCGAACGCCTCGTGGCCCTCGGCTATGCCGACCCCGCCGCGGCCCTGCGCCATCTGGAGGCCCTGGCCTCCGGTGTCTCCCGCAAGGCCGCGATCCAACGCACGCTGCTGCCCGTCCTGTTGGGCTGGTTCGCCGACTCCGCCGATCCGGACGCGGGTCTGCTGGGCTTCCGTAAGGTCTCCGACGCCCTCGGCCGGACCCCGTGGTACCTCCGGTTGCTGCGCGACGAGGGCGCGGCGGCGGAGAACCTGGCCCGGGTGCTCTCCGCGGGACGCCTGGCGCCCGACCTCCTCATGCGCGCCCCCGAGGCGGTCTCACTCCTCGGCGACGGGGACGGTGTCGCCGGGGGCGCGGGCGGTCTCGAACCCCGAGGACGCGCCCAGCTGGAACAGGAGATCCTCGCCGCCGTGGGCCGGGCCGACGGCGCCCAGCAGGGTGTCACGGCCGCGCGCGGCGTCCGCCGCCGGGAGCTGTTCCGGACGGCCGCCCTGGACATCGTCGGCTCCTACGGCACCGAGGCGTCCCCGGCGACCGCCGACCAGGGGGCCCTGGTGGACCTCGTCGGCGGCGCGGTCTCCGACCTGACGGCCGTGACCCTCGCGGGCACCCTGCGGGCCGTGGTCCGCGAGGGCTGGGGCGACACCCTCCCCACCCGCTTCGCGGTGATCGGCATGGGCCGCTTCGGCGGCCACGAACTGGCCTACGGCTCCGACGCCGACGTGCTGTTCGTCCACGAACCCCGGCAGGGCGCCGACGACCAGGAGGCGGCCCGCGCCGCGAACGCGGTCGTCTCCGAGATGCGCAGGCTGCTCCAGGCACCGAGCGCCGACCCGCCCCTCCTCATCGACGCGGACCTGCGGCCCGAGGGCAAGACCGGCCCGCTCGTACGGACGCTGAAGTCGTACGAGGCCTACTACCGCCGGTGGTCGCTGGTGTGGGAGTCGCAGGCCCTGCTGCGCGCCGAACCGGTCGCCGGGGACATGGAGCTGGGCCGCCGCTTCATCGACCTCGTCGATCCGCTGCGCTACCCGGCGGACGGGCTCGGCGACGACGCCGTGCGCGAGATCCGGCGCCTCAAGGCCCGTATGGAGTCGGAGCGGTTGCCGCGCGGCGCCGATCCGACGCTGCACACCAAGCTCGGCCGCGGCGGCCTCTCCGACGTCGAGTGGACCGTCCAGCTCCTCCAGCTCCAGCACGGCCACCGCGAGCCGGACCTGCGCACGACCCGCACCCGCGAGGCGCTGGCCGCCGCCCGCGAGGCCGGCCTGGTGAGCGCCGAGGACGCGGCCACCCTGGACGAGGCCTGGGTGCTGGCCACCCGCGTCCGCAACGCCGTGATGCTCGTCCGGGGCCGCGCGGGCGACACCTTCCCCTCCCACGGCCGCGAACTCGCCGCCGTCGGGCGGTACTTGGGATACGGCCCGGGGCATGTGGGCGACATGCTCGACGACTACCGCCGGATCACCCGACGGGCTCGGGGCGTGGTGGAGGAGTTGTTCTACGGGGGGTGAGGTCGGCACCCTCGTCACCGGCGGTCAGGTCGGCACCCTCGTCACCGGCGGTCAGGTCGGCACCCTCGCCGCCGGCGGGCCTGGCGGCGCGGCGCGGCCTGGTCAGGGCCACCCCCGCCAGGACCACCACCATCCCCGCGATCACCCGGGTGCCCACCCGCTCGTCGAGGAACAGCGCACCCAGGGCGATCGACACCACCGGCAGCAGATAGCCGACCGTCGCCGCGCTCGTCGCTCCCTCGTCCGCGATCAGGCGGTAGTTGAGGTAGAAGGTGATCCCCGTCCCGAAGATCCCCAGGACGGCCACCGCGAGCAGGGCGGTCGGATCCGCCCCGGACGCACCGGCGGCCCCCGCGGGCCGGGCGTCCGCCGCCCACCCCGTCGTCGCCCACCCGGCCGCCGCCCATCCCGTCGCCGTCAGCAGCTGCGCGGCGGAGACGGCGAGCGGCGCGTCGCGGCCCGTCAGATGGCGGCCCATGTACGCGAAGGCCACCGCGTAGCTGACGGCCGCCCCGAGCAGCGCGAGCGCGCCCCCGGTCATCAGACCGGCCCGCTGCCAGGGCGCGAAGATCAGCAGGACGCCGGTGAAACCGAGGAGGAGACCGGCGACGCGGGCGGGGGAGAGGGGCCGGTCGGTCCCGAGGGCGAGGCCGAGGAGCAGGGCCCACAGCGGGGTCGTCGCGTTGAGGACGCCCGCCGTGCCGGAGTCGACGGTCTGCTCGCCGATGCCGAAGAGCGCGAACGGCAGGGCGTTGCAGAAGAAGGCGGCGACCAGCAGATGGGCCCAGGTCCTGCGGTCGCGCGGCAGGCGCTGGCGGGCGGCCAGGGCGAGGGCCAGCAGGACCGCCGCGCCCAGCGCGCAGCGCGCGACCGTGATCTGGAGCGGGGACATGCCGTGGTCGAGGGCGAGCTTGATCCAGAGGAAGCCCGAGCCCCAGAGCAGGGCGAGGAGGGCCATACGGAGGGTGGACGCGAGAGGCATGTGCTCCACGGTCGGGCACCGGGACACATAAGGACAAGCGAAGAATGGTGCAGGCACCGTTAAGCTGAACTACATGATGGATGTGCGGCGGATGCAGGTGCTCAGGACCGTGGTGACCACTGGCTCGGTGACGGCCGCCGCGAGCGCCCTCGGCTACACCCCGTCCGCGATCAGCCAGCAGATCGCCGCCCTGGAGAAGGAGGCCGGGATCTCTCTGCTGGAGCGGGTCGGGCGGGGGGTGCGGCCCACGGAGGCCGGGCTGGTGCTCACTGAGTACGCGGGGGCGATCGGGCGGCAGGTCGCCGAGGCGGAGGCCGCCCTCGCCGATCTGCGGACCGGGCGCACGGGGCGACTGGCCGTGCGGTACTTCGCCACGGCCGGCGCCGCTCTGGTGGCCCCCGCCGTCGCCCGGCTGCGCGCCGAGCACCCCGGCGTCCGTGTCGAGCTGAAGCTCGTCGACCCCGACGACCCGCTCCCGGTGGTCCGGGAGGGGCGGGCCGACCTCGCGCTCGTCGTACGGCCGCGCGGCGCCGACCCCGACGGCGTACGGCTGCTGCACCTGCTCGACGACCCCTACGCCGCCGTCCTGTCCGCCGCGCACCCCCTCGCCGACCGGCCCGAGCTGGCCCTGTCCGACCTCGCCGACGAGCCGTGGGTGGGCAGCGAATGGCCGGGGCCCTGTCTGGACGCCCAGCTGGAGGCGTGCGCCGCGGCCGGCTTCCGGCCCCGCTTCGTGGTGGAGAGCGAGGACTACGCGACCGCCCAGGGCTTCGTGGCCGCCGGGCTCGGCGTCGGTCTCATCCCCCGGCTCGGCCTCGGCAGCACCCATCCCGACGTGGTCGTTCGCCGTTTCACGGGCCCGGAACCCCTGCGCTCCATCCACGCGGCCGTACGCGAGAGCGCCCCACCGCAGCCCGCCCTGCGGACGTTCGTCAGGGCGCTCAGGGAAGCCGCCGGCGCTACGACTTGACCGGTGCCGGCTCCGGCTCCGGTTCCCGGATGCTCCCCGTGACCTGGCGCGGCAGCGCGTACGGCAGGGCGCCGTACCAGATCCGGGCCACGGCGAAGCCGAAGGCCAGGCAGATCATGCCGCCGACCGCGTCCAGCCAGAAGTGGTTGGCGGTGGCGACGATGACCACGAGCGTCAGCGTGGGATAGAGCAGGCCCAGCACCCGCACCCACGGCACCGACGCCAGCGCGAAGATCGTGAGCCCGCACCACAGCGACCACCCGATGTGCATGGACGGCATCGCCGCGTACTGGTTCGACATGTTCTTCAGATCGCCCGAGGCCATGGAGCCCCAGGTCTGATGGACGACGACGGTGTCGATGAAGCTCTCGCCGGTCATCAGACGGGGCGGGGCCAGCGGATAGAAGTAGTAGCCGACCAGGGCCACGGCGGTGGTGGCGAAGAGGACCAGACGCGTCGCAGCGTAACGCCCCGGATGACTACGGTAGATCCACACGAGGACACCGAGCGTGACGATGAAGTGCAGGGTCGCGTAGTAGTAGTTCATGCCGACGATCAGCCACGTGACCGAGTTCACGGAGTGATTGATCGTCTCCTCGACCGCGATCCCGAGGTGGTGCTCCATCCTCCAGATCCAGTCGGCGTTCTCCAGCGCCTGCGTCCTCTGCTCGGGGACCGCGTTGCGGATCAGGGAGTACGTCCAGTAACTCACCGCGATCAGCAGGATCTCGAACCAGAAACGAGGCCGACGGGGAACCCTCAGCCGGTGCAGGAACCTCTGCTCCGGCGCGTCCGTGACGGACCGCGGAGCGGCCTGCTCCCGGCCTTCCTCCAGTGTCGTCACGGTCGTATCACCCATGGGCACAGAGTCTGCCAGAAATCCGGTACCCCACCGATCATCCTCTGGTCGGGTTCATCACGCACGTTCGTCGGGGTAGTGCCGAGAGCCCTCTCCTCCGTACGTACCGCATCGTTCCCCCATCTCTCCGTCTCAGGTACGAGAGCGGTCCCCAGGCGCCGAGGCGGTCGACCCCCGCACCACCAGTTCCGGCATGAACACGAACTCGCTGTGCGGCGCCGGAGTCCCGCCGATCTCCTCCAGCAACGTCCGCACCGCCGCCTGCCCCATCGCCGGGACCGGCTTGCGGACGGTCGTCAGCGGCGGGTCGGTGAAGGCGATCAGCGGGGAGTCGTCGAAGCCGACGACCGAGACGTCGTCCGGGACCTCCAGCCCCCGCTGCCGGGCCGCGCGGATGGCACCCAGCGCCATCATGTCGCTGGCGCACACCACCGCCGTGCAGTCCCGGTCGATGAGCGCCATGGCCGCCGCCTGGCCACCCTCCAGGGTGTAGAGGGAGTGCTGGACGAGTTCGGACTCCACGGTCGCGGCCGCCAGCCCCAGCTGGTCCTGCATCGTGCGGACGAAGCCCTCGATCTTGCGCTGCACCGGCACGAAGCGCTTCGGGCCCAGCGCCAGACCTATCCGGGTGTGCCCGAGCGACACCAGATGCGTCACCGCCAGGGACATCGCCGCCCGGTCGTCCGGCGAGATGAAGGGGGCCTGCACCTTCGGCGAGAAACCGTCGACCAGGACGAACGGCACGCCCTGGGCGCGCAGTTGCTCGTAACGCTGCATGTCGGCCGAGGTGTCGGCGTGCAGACCGGAGACGAAGATGATGCCGGCGACCCCCCGGTCGACGAGCATCTCCGTCAGCTCGTCCTCCGTGGATCCGCCGGGGGTCTGGGTGGCGAGCACCGGGGTGTACCCCTGCCGGGTCAGCGCCTGGCCGATGACCTGCGCCAGGGCCGGGAATATGGGGTTCTCCAGCTCCGGGGTTATGAGGCCCACCAGGCCCGCGCTGCGCTGCCGCAGCCGGACCGGCCGCTCGTAGCCCAGCACGTCGAGGGCGGCCAGAACGGACTGGCGAGTGGTCGCGGCGACGCCCGGCTTCCCGTTCAGGACGCGGCTGACAGTCGCCTCGCTGACCCCCGCCTGGGCTGCGATGTCGGCAAGCCGTGTGGTCACAGCACTGGACTGTACCGGCCGGACCTGCGCTTGCCCACCGGCCCGGCGTCGCGGGCGGGCGGGGATGCGGCCCACCGCGGGCTGCTGCGTCATCGCGGTCCCTCGTGATTCTGGTCGGTGTCCGTGGGGGCGCCCCGCGTGCGCACGGGATGGCCTTCGCAAGGCGCTGACAGGGTGATGATGGCCGCCCGTGCCGGTGGTGGCAAGAGCTTGCAGAGTCTTGCACAGCCCCACGAACCCCCGCTGAGCGGCCCTGATATCAGGTTTCGGCCAAGTCGAGCGCAGGTCACGGGCCGGTAACCATCCCCCGTCGTTGCAATTTTTTGCAGCAAGGTCTTTCGTCGCGCTTACAACGCTGTTACGTTCGGCCTCGCCCGGCGGCGGCGATGGCGCGGCCGGAACTCGGCAGGAGCGGCGGACGGGGCCCTCCGCCCAGCACACGGGCTTTCACCCTCAAGGAGATCTCATGCGGCGTGGCATAGCGGCCACCGCGCTGGTGGCGTCGATCGCTCTCGCGGCGACGGCCTGCGGCGGAAGTGACAGCGGCGACTCGGCCGACGGTCCGGTCACCATCACCTGGTGGGACACCTCCAACGCCACCAACGAGGCGCCGACGTACAAGGCCCTGGTCAAGGAGTTCGAGGCCGCCCACAAGGACATCAAGGTCAAGTACGTCAACGTGCCGTTCGACCAGGCGCAGAACAAGTTCGACACCGCCGCCGGTGCCACGGGTGCCCCGGACATCCTGCGCTCCGAGGTCGGCTGGACCCCCGCCTTCGCCAAGAAGGGCTTCTTCCTGCCGCTGGACGGCACCGAGGCCCTGAAGGACCAGGACAAGTTCCAGCCCAACCTGATCAAGCAGGCCCAGTACGACGGCAAGACCTACGGCGTCCCGTTCGTCACCGACACCCTCGCGCTCGTCTACAACAAGGAACTCTTCGAGAAGGCCGGCATCACCGAGGCCCCCAAGAGCTGGGACGACCTGAAGAAGGCCGCCGCCACCATCAAGGGCAAGACCGGCGTCGACGGCTACTGGGGCTCCACCCAGGCCTACTACGCCCAGTCTTTCCTCTACGGCGAGGGCACCGACACCGTCGACGTAGCCGCCAAGAAGATCACCGTGAACTCCGCCGAGGCCAAGAAGGCGTACGGCACCTGGCTGGACCTCTTCGACGGCAAGGGCCTGCACAAGGCCGACACCACCGCCGACGCCTACGCCCACATCCAGGACGCCTTCGTCAACGGCAAGGTCGCCTCGATCGTCCAGGGCCCGTGGGAGATCACCAACTTCTACAAGGGCTCGGCCTTCAAGGACAAGGCCAACCTCGGCATCGCCACCGTCCCGGCCGGCGCCGGCGGCAAGGCGGGCGCCCCGACCGGCGGCCACAACCTCTCCGTGTACGCCGGCTCGGACAAGGCGCACCAGGAGGCGTCGCTGAAGTTCGTCAACTTCATGACCTCGGCGAAGTCCCAGGAGACCATCGCCCTGAAGAACTCCACGCTGCCCACCCGCGACGACGCCTACACCGCCGAGGTGAAGGCCGACCCGGGCATCGCCGGCTACCAGACCGTCCTCGCCGCCGCCCAGCCGCGCCCCGAGCTGCCCGAGTACAGCTCGCTGTGGGGCCCGCTCGACACCGAACTGCTCGCGATCGCCGGCGGCAAGGAGTCCCTGGACAAGGGCCTCGGCAACGCGGAGACCGCGATCGCCAAGCTGGTCCCGGACTACAGCAAGTGATCCCGTGGGCCGGGCCGCCGAGCGGCCCGGCCCCCGCAGGCCCGCCCCCGATCTTCCCGTGATCTTCCAGAAGGTGTCGAACGATGACAGTCGCCATCGACCGAGCGACCGGCAAGCGCCGAGGTGAACCGGGCGGGCGCCCGGGCCCGCTGTCGCGTCTGAGGCAGTCGTACCAGCGGTACTGGTACGCGTACGCGATGATCGCCCCGGTCGTCGTCGTGCTCGGCGTCCTGGTGATGTATCCGCTGGCGCGCGGCCTCTACCTCACCCTCACCAACGCCAACAGCCTCAACTCGGCGCGCACGATCGGCGCCAACCACATCGACGCGACCTACGAGTTCATCGGCCTCGACAACTACGCCGACATCCTGTGGGGCCCGACGTCGTACGACCGCTTCT
This sequence comes from Streptomyces caniscabiei, assembly GCF_014930365.1. Lineage (GTDB taxonomy): Bacteria > Actinomycetota > Actinomycetes > Streptomycetales > Streptomycetaceae > Streptomyces > Streptomyces caniscabiei. Next base: position 146,275 of record NZ_JABXWI010000017.1, read on the forward strand.
GGTCGCACTTCATCTGGACCATCGTCTGGACGGCGCTCTGCGTCGCCCTGCACTACGTCATCGGACTCGGCCTCGCGCTGCTGCTCAACCAGAAGCTGCGCGGCCGCACCTTCTACCGGCTGATCCTGGTCCTGCCGTGGGCCGTGCCCACCTTCGTCACCGTGTTCGGCTGGCGGTTCATGCTCGCCGACGGCGGTGTGATCAACGCCGGCCTCGAAGCACTGCACCTGCCGACCCCGCTGTGGCTGGAGGACACCTTCTGGCAGCGGTTCGCCGCGATCATGGTCAACACCTGGTGCGGTGTGCCGTTCATGATGGTCTCGCTGCTCGGCGGGCTCCAGTCCATCGACTCCTCGCTCTACGAGGCGGCGGAGATGGACGGCGCGAGCGCCTGGCAGCGCTTCCGCTACGTCACGCTGCCGGGACTGCGCTCGGTCAGCTCCACCGTCGTCCTCCTCGGCGTGATCTGGACGTTCAACCAGTTCGCCGTCATCTTCCTGCTGTTCGGCGACACCGCGCCCGAGGCGCAGATCCTCGTGACCTGGGCCTACTACCTCGGCTTCGGACAGCAGCCGCGTGACTTCGCGCAGTCGGCGGCCTACGGCATCCTGCTGCTGGCCATCCTGATCGTCTTCACCTCCGTCTACCGCCGCTGGCTGAACCGCGATGAGCAGCAGCTCGCGATCTGAGGCAGGAGCCCCCATGAGTACGACCACGAGTACGACCACTGTCGGGACCAAGGCTCCGGCGGACGCGACGCCGACGGCCGCCGCCCCGCGCAGGACCCGCCGACGCGGCGAGAACAGCCTCGCCGGCTCTTTCGCCGCCCACACGATCCTCGTCGTGGCGAGCCTGGCCGCCCTCTTCCCGATCGCCTGGCTGGTCTTCCTGTCCCTCGGACCGGACAAGGACGATTACCTGCATCCCGGGCGCATCTTCGGCAAAATGACCTTTGCCAACTACTCGCACGTGCTCCAGGAGACACCGTTCTTCGACTGGCTGGTCAGCACCCTCGTCGTCTCGCTCGGCACCACCGTCCTCGGGGTGCTGATCGCGGCGACCACCGGTTACGCCGTCTCCCGCATGCGCTTCCCGGGCTACCGGAAGTTCATGTGGGTGCTTCTGGTCACGCAGATGTTCCCCGTGGCCGTCCTGATGGTGCCGATGTACGAGATCCTCTCGGAACTGCGGCTCGTCGACAGCTACCTCGGTCTCGTCCTCGTCTACTGCTCGACGGCCGTGCCGTACTGCGCCTGGCTGCTCAAGGGCTACTTCGACACGATCCCCTTCGAGATCGACGAGGCCGGACGCGTCGACGGGCTGAGCCCCTTCGGCACGTTCGCACGGCTGATCCTGCCGCTCGCCAAGCCGGGTCTCGCGGTCGCCGCGTTCTACAGCTTCATCACCGCGTTCGGGGAGGTCGCCTTCGCCTCGACGTTCATGCTGTCCGACACGAAGTACACCTTCGCCGTCGGTCTGCAGAGCTTCGTCAGCGAACACGACGCCCAGCGCAACCTGATGGCGGCCACCGCCGTGCTGGTCGCGATCCCCGTCTCCGCGTTCTTCTACCTCGTGCAGAAGAACCTGGTGACCGGACTGACCGCGGGCGGCACGAAGGGCTGACCGCCCGGGCTGAGCCACGAGGGCCGTCGGTTGTCTGCGGCTTCGTCGTGGCTGGTCGCGCCCCGCGGCGAAGCCGCAGATGTCCCCCAGCCCCCGCGCCCCTTCGGGGCGCGGGTGGCGGTCACGGTGTCCATCCGACCCCGCCGGCACCGTGGCCGCCTCTGTCCCCGCCCTCCGCACCCGCTTCTGATACTTCCGAACCGATGACCCCGTTACGCACCAAGGACGCCATGAGCCAGCAGCACTCCGCAGCCGACCCGGCCCCGACCTCTGCCCTCGCCACCACCCCGCGCAGCGACTGGTGGCGCGACGCGGTGATCTACCAGGTCTACCCGCGCAGCTTCGCCGACAGCAACGGTGACGGCATGGGTGACCTGGAGGGCGTGCGGTCCCGACTCCCGTACCTGCGCGACCTCGGCATCGACGCCGTGTGGCTCAGCCCCTTCTACGCCTCCCCGCAGGCCGACGCCGGGTACGACGTCGCCGATTACCGAGCGGTGGACCCGATGTTCGGGTCGCTCCTGGACGCGGACGCCCTGATCCGGGACGCCCACGAGCTGGGCCTGCGCATCATCGTCGACCTGGTCCCCAACCACTCCTCCGACCAGCACGAGTGGTTCAAGCGGGCGGTCGCGGAGGGCCCCGGCTCGCCGCTGCGGGACCGCTACCACTTCCGTCCCGGCAAGGGCACGAACGGCGAACTCCCGCCCAACGACTGGGAGTCCATCTTCGGCGGGCCGGCGTGGACACGGGTGACAGAACCCGACGGCACCCCGGGCGAGTGGTACCTCCACCTCTTCGCCCCGGAGCAGCCCGACTTCAACTGGGAGCACCCTGCGGTCGGCGACGAGTTCCGCTCCATCCTCCGCTTCTGGCTGGACATCGGCGTCGACGGCTTCCGTATCGACGTCGCCCACGGCCTGGTCAAGGCGGACGGCCTCCCGGACCTCGGCGCCCACGACCAGCTGAAACTGCTGGGCAACGATGTCATGCCCTTCTTCGACCAGGACGGCGTCCACGCGATCTACCGCGAATGGCGCCTGGTGCTGGACGAGTACGCGGGGGAGCGCATCTTCGTCGCGGAGGCGTGGACGCCGACGGTCGAACGCACCGCGAACTACGTCCGCCCCGACGAGTTGCACCAGGCCTTCAACTTCCAGTATCTGAGCACGAGCTGGGACGCGGCCGAGCTGAAGGTCGTCATCGACCGCACGCTGGACGCGATGCGCCCGGTGAACGCCCCCGCGACCTGGGTGCTGTCGAACCACGACGTGACCCGGCACGCGACGCGCTTCGCCAACGAACCGGGCCTCGGCACGCAGATCCGCCTCGCGGGCGACCGCGCCCTGGGCCTGCGCCGCGCCCGCGCCGCCTCGCTGCTGATGCTGGCGCTGCCCGGTTCGGCCTACGTCTACCAGGGCGAGGAACTCGGCCTCCCCGACGTCGTCGACCTCCCGGACGAGGTCCGCCAGGACCCCGCGTACTTCCGGGGAGCCGGCCAGGACGGCTTCCGCGACGGTTGCCGGGTGCCGATCCCGTGGACCCGCGCCGGTTCGTCGTACGGCTTCGGCGCGGGTGGCTCCTGGCTTCCGCAGCCCGCGGAATGGGCCGAGCTGAGCGTGGAGGCCCAGACGGGCGTCGCGGACTCGACCCTGGAGCTGTACCGCACGGCCCTGTCGGTCCGCCGCGCACAGCGCGCCCTCGGCGCGGGCGACTCGGTGGAGTGGCTGAAGGCCCCCGCCGGCGTCCTGGCCTTCCGCCGGGGAGACGTCGTGTGCGTCGCCAACACCACGAGCGAGGCGGTACGGATCCCCGCGTACGGTCGCGTCCTGGTCGCCAGCGGTGAGCTGACGGTGGCCGACGACGAGGCGAAGCTGCCGGGCGACACGACGGTCTGGTGGACGACCGGCTGACGATCCCGCGAGGACGCCGACCGCGCCGCGCATGCGAAGCTCCGCCGCATGCGCGGCGCGGTCGTCGTTCGGGCCCACCGCGCGGGCCCGTCGCCGAGAAACCCGGTTGATCCGGACGCGGGCACAGGAATACTGGCTGTCGCCCCAGTTGAACCGTTGAACCGTCGAACCGCTGTCGGTGGAGTGGAAGAGCGTGCGGCAGATGGCGATGCACGACGACCAGGTGGACGTGACCGCCGAGACCGTCGCGACCCTGATCCGGGAACAGTTTCCCGAGTGGGGCGACAAGGCGGTCCGGCCCCTGCCGTCGACCGGGACGGTCAACGCCATCTTCCGTGTCGGCGACGACCTCTCGGCGCGGTTCCCGCTGCGTCCGGCCGATGCCGGCGAGGCCCTGGCGGTGCTGGAACGGGAGGCCGGGGCGAGCGCGGAGCTGGCGCGGATGTCCCCCTTCCCCGCCCCGGAACCCGTCGCCCTGGGCAAGCCGGGAGCGGGTTACCCCATGCCGTGGTCGGTCCAGACCTGGCTGCCGGGCACGATCGCCTCGGATGCCGACCCGAGCGGATCGCACGCCTTCGCCGAGGACCTCGCGACCCTCGTCGCGGCCCTCCGCCAGGCCGACACCCGGGGACGCCCCTTCGACGGCGAGGGCCGTGGCGGAGTGCTCACCCACCACGACGACTGGATGGCGGAGTGCTTCGCCCGGAGCGAGGGGCTGCTCGACGTGCCCCGGCTGCGCCGGATGTGGAGCCGCCTGCGGGAGTTGCCGCGCACGGGTGCCGATGTGATGAGCCATCGTGACCTGATCCCCGGCAACGTCCTGGTCGCGGGGGACCGCCTCGGCGGCGTCCTCGACACCGGCGGCTTCGGCCCGGCCGACCCCGCGCTGGATCTGGTCGCCGCCTGGCACATCCTGCGGCCGGGCCCGAGGGAGGTGCTCCGACGGACCCTGGGCTGCGACGACCTGGAGTGGGAGCGCGGCAAGGCGTGGGCGTTCGAACAGGCGATGGGGCTCGTCTGGTACTACGTCGAGAGCAACCCGACGATGAGCGCCCTGGGACGCCGGACACTCGACCGCCTCCTCACAGCGAGGCCGTGACCCGCCCCGCCTCGAAGATCGTGTTCCCCCAACGCCCGTGTGTGTGAAGAGATTTCGCGGGCGTGAAGAAGGTGTGTCCGGAGGGTTGACCGTTCCACAAGGGGACTCGTACTTTCCTCTCGGTTGAAAGTTTTCAGCCATCTTGCAGCAAGAATCCGCAACGGCCTTGCCGCACGGGCCCCCACGGCCCACGAACCTCCCCTGCGGATCCCTTCAACGGAGAAGGACCCCACACATGGCCAGCAGAACCCTCTCCGGTGCGCTCGCACTCGCGGCCGGCGCGTCGATCGCGCTCGCGGTGCCCACGACGACCGCGTATGCCTCGCCTCCCGGCAACAAGGACGTGACCGCCGTCCTGTTCGAGTGGAACTTCGCCTCCGTCGCCAAGGAGTGCACCGACAGGCTCGGCCCGAACGGGTACGGCTACGTCCAGGTCTCGCCACCCGCCGAGCACATACAGGGCGCGCAGTGGTGGACGTCGTACCAGCCCGTCAGCTACCGGATCGCCGGACGGCTCGGCGACGCCACCGCCTTCAAGAGCATGATCGACACGTGTCACGCGGCCGGTGTCAAGGTCGTCGTCGACACGGTCGTCAACCACATGTCGGCGGGCAGCGGCACGGGCACCGGCGGCTCGTCGTACACCAAGTACACCTACCCCGGCCTCTACTCCTCCTTCGACTTCGACAACTGCACCGCCACCATCAGCGACTACACCAACCGCGCCGACGTCCAGAACTGCGAGTTGGTCGGGCTCGCCGACCTGGACACCGGTGAGGAGTACGTCCGTTCGGCCATCGCCGGGTACATGAACTCCCTGCTCGGGTACGGCGTCGACGGCTTCCGGATCGACGCCGCCAAGCACATCCCCGCCGCCGACCTCGCCAACATCAAGTCGCGGCTGACCAAGCCTTCCGTGTACTGGAAGCAGGAGGCCATCTACGGCTCGGGCGAGGCCGTCCAGCCGAGCGAGTACACCGGCAACGGGGACGTGCAGGAGTTCCGCTACGCCTTCGACCTCAAGCGGGTCTTCAACAACGAGAACCTCGCCTACCTGAAGAACTACGGCGAGGGCTGGGGCTACATGAACAGCTCGGTCGCCGGCGTCTTCGTCGACAACCACGACACCGAGCGCAACGGCTCCACCCTCAGCTACAAGGACAACGCGAACTACACCCTCGCCAATGTCTTCATGCTGGCGTACCCGTACGGCGCGCCCGACATCAACTCCGGCTACGAGTTCACCGACCACGACGCGGGCCCGCCCAACGGCGGTGCGGTCAGCGCCTGTTGGCAGGACGGGTGGAAGTGCCAGCACGCCTGGCCGGAGATCATGCGCATGGTCCCCTTCCGCAACGCCACCCGCGGCGAGGCGGTCACCAACTGGTGGGACAACGGGGGCGACGCGATCGCGTTCGGCCGCGGAGCCAAGGGCTTCGTCGCCATCAACCACGAGTCGGTCAGCCTCAGCCGCACGTACCAGACCTCCCTCGCGGCCGGCACCTACTGCAACGTGCAGAACAACACGACGGTGACCGTCAACGGTTCCGGCCAGTTCACCGCGACCCTCGGCGCCAACACCGCCCTCGCGATCTACGCGGGCAAGTCCAGCTGCTGACGGTGTTGTAAGCCCTTACCGTTACTTTCAAGCCTCTTGCTGAAATGCTTTCGGCGGCGATACGGTCACGCGGGGTTTGGAACTGCTGGCGTTGGAGTGGTTCAAGAGCGTTCGGGTGAGCGGGGGTGAGTGTGGATGGCCTGTGTCGAGCCGCGCTCCTGGCTTGTGATGCCGGTTTTCGGTGGGGAACTGATGTTCCCTCATCGAATGCGTGACCTTCATGGGTGGTGCTCGTTTCCAGGGCGACGGTGTATTCGAGTCGGGCCGGGCGGAGGTGGCGGGGTGGGTGAGGTGCGGAGCATCGCGGCGCCGTTCATCGTGTCCGGGCCGTCCGGTGTGGCAGTCCGGACACGCCTCAAGGGTCTGTCTCCCGGCGATGAGAAGGTGCTGCGTCTGGCGGGCGGGCACCTGGGGGCGCTGGCTTCGAAGGATCTCAAGGCGCGCTGCCGGGATGGTCTGGAGCATTCCGGGCAGGCGTGGGCGGTCCGTAAGCGGGAGCTGACACCCGTCTCGTCGTCGCGGTGGGCGGGCAGTATCACCAAGGCCACGCACGATCAGTGGGCGCTGGCCCGCCGCTGCCAGTCGGCGCACATCCAGAACCTGGAAGCCGGCATCCGCACCATCGAAACCCGGCTGTCCCTGCCGGTCGGGCAGAAGGGGACGCGGAAGGCGCCGGGAGGTTACCGGTCGCGGCGGGAGTGGCATGCGAAGGCGCGGCGGCTGCGGGTGCTGCAGGACCGGCTGGCCGCCGCGCGGGCCGACCGGGAGGCCGGGATCGTGCACGTGGTGCGCGGTGGTAAGCGGCTGGCCGGTGCCCGGCACCACCTGGAGGCGGCCGGGCTGACGGAGTCCGCGTGGCGTGGGCGGTGGGAGGCGGAGCGCTGGTTCTTCCAGGCGGACGGGGAGTCCGGCAAGCGCTACGGCAACGAGACCATCCGTATCAGCCCCGACGGCGAGGTGAGCATCAAACTGCCCACGCCGCTCGTGTATCTGGCGAACGCCCCGCACGGACGGTACGTCCTGGCGTGCCGGGTCGCGTTCGCGCACCGGGGCGGTGACTGGGCGGACCGCGTCGAAGCCGACCGGGCGATCGCCTACCGCATCCACCTGGATACGGGCCGGGGCCGCTGGTATGTGACCGCGTCCTGGCAGATCCCGCCCACTCCGACCGTTCCGATCGAGGCGGCGCTCGCGCACGGCGTGATCGGCGTCGACATGAACGCCGACCACCTGGCCGCCTGGCGCCTGGACATCCACGGCAACCCGGCCGACAGCCCGCGCCGCTTCTTCTACGACCTGACCGGCATCGCCGAACACCGTGATGCTCAGGTCCGCCACGCCCTCACCCGTCTCCTGCACTGGGCCCGCACCTGCGGGGTGAAGGCGATCGCGGTGGAGGACCTGGACTTCGCCGCCGAGAAGACCCGGGAGAAACACGGCCGCAGGAAACGCTTCCGGCAGCTGGTCTCCGGCATGCCCACGGGCAGACTCCGCGCCCGGCTTGCCTCGATGGCCGACGCCACGGGGATCACGGTCATCGCCGTCGACCCGGCCTACACCAGCCGCTGGGGTGCCCAGCACTGGCAGAAGCCCCTCACCACGACAACCCGTAAGACGACTCGCCATGAGGCTGCCGCCGTGGCGATCGGAAGGCGCGCTCAGCAGCACCCGGTCCGGCGACGGACGGCACCGCCCCCACGGCACCGGAGAGATGTAGTGGGGCATCGGACCGTCCAGGCCGGATCAGGTGTTGCTGGGCGTGAGGGAACCCGCCCCCGCATTCCCGGACCACGGACACGATCCGTGCCGCCCGGACGCGGAGCGAACGCGGGCAACCAGAACGCCCAACACCGTCCGGGGCGTTCGGCCGAGCATGAGACCTGGCAACAGGACTCACTCCCGCTCAGTCTTTAGGAACGGTCGGACCCACCAGAGCCGTCATCGCTAGGAGTCCCTCTGTGATACCGAGATGGCCGACGCCGTCGAGGCGCCGTACCACCCACGCCGGACGGACCGCCGTGGTCGGCGCGGTCACCGTGACCGCGCTGACCGCGGCGCTCGTCCAGCCCCTCGCGGCCGGAGCCGCCACCGCGCCCCCACCGCCGTCCGACGCGAAGCTGGCGAAGAGCGCCGCCCGTCACGACCTCACCCGCGAGCAGTTCTACTTCGTCCTGCCGGATCGTTTCGCCAACGGTGACCGGGTGAACGACAGGGGCGGACTCACCGGCTCGCGCCTCGCCACCGGCTACGACCCCACCGACAAGGGCTTCTACCAGGGCGGCGACCTCAAGGGCATCACCCAGCGCCTCGACTACATCAAGGGCCTGGGCACGACCTCCATCTGGCTCGCGCCGATCTTCAAGAACCAGCCCGTGCAGGGGACGGGGGCCAACGCCTCCGCCGGCTACCACGGCTACTGGATCACCGACTTCACCCGGGTCGACCCGCACTTCGGCACCAACAAGGACTTGGAGACCCTGATCTCCAAGGCCCACGCCAAGGGCATGAAGGTCTTCTTCGACGTCATCACCAACCACACCGCCGACGTCGTCGACTACGAGGAGAAGTCGTACGACTATCTCTCCAAGGGAGCCTTCCCCTACCTGACCAAGGACGGGAAGCCCTTCGACGACGCCGACCACGCGGACGGGAGGAAGAACTTCCCGTCCGTCGACCGGGACTCCTTCCCCCGGCCACCCGTCGTCCCGGCCGCCAAGAAGAAGACCAAGGTCCCCTCCTGGCTCAACGACCCGACGATGTACCACAACCGGGGCGACTCCACCTGGGCCGGCGAGTCCGCCACCTACGGCGACTTCGTGGGCCTCGACGACCTGTGGACCGAGCGTCCCGAGGTCGTCTCCGGCATGGAGAAGATCTACGAGAAGTGGGTCAGGGACTTCCGGATCGACGGCTTCCGGATCGACACCGTGAAGCACGTGAACATGGAGTTCTGGACGCAGTGGGCCACCGCGCTCGACGCGTACGCCGCGAAGAAGGGCCGCGACGACTTCTTCATGTTCGGCGAGGTCTACTCCGCCGACACCTCCGTGACCTCCCCGTACGTCACCCAGGGGCGCCTGGACTCCACGCTCGACTTCCCCTTCCAGGACGCGGCACGGTCGTACGCCTCCCAGGGCGGCAGCGCGAAGAGGCTGGCCCAGGTCTTCGGGGACGACTACAAGTACACGACCGGCCGCGCCAACGCGTACGAGCAGGTCACCTTCCTCGGCAACCACGACATGGGCCGCATCGGGACCTTCCTGAAGCAGGACGACCCGAAGGCCACCGACGCCGAACTGCTCGCCAAGGACCGGCTCGCCAACGAGCTGATGTTCCTCAGCCGGGGCAACCCGGTCGTCTACTACGGCGACGAGCAGGGCTTCACCGGCGCGGGCGGCGACAAGGACGCCCGCCAGACGATGTTCGCCTCGAAGGCCGCCGACTACCTGGACGACGACCTGCTCGGCACGGACCGTACGCACGCCAAGGACGCGTACGACACGAACGCGCCGCTCTACCGGCAGATCCGCGCGCTCGCCGACCTCCGCAAGGCGCACCCGGCTCTCGCCGACGGCGTCCAGACCGAGCGCCACGCGGACGACGGCGCGGGCGTCTACGCCTTCTCCCGGACCGACGCCCGCACCGGCACCGAGTACGTCGTCGCCTTCAACAACGCGGACGACGCCAAGTCGGCCACCTTCGCGACCGGTTCGGCCGGCATGACCTTCCAGGGCGTCCACGGCACCGACGGCAAGGTGAGGAGCGACGCCGACAAGAAGGTCACCGTCACCGTGCCCGCCGGTTCCTCGATCGTCCTCAAGGCCGCCGGCCCCCTCGGGAAGCCCGCCACCAAGCCCACGCTCAGCCTCAGGGCCCCGGCCGCCGGCGCCACCGGCACGGTCGAGGTCGGTGCCGGCGTGGACGGCGGACAGCTCAACCGGGTCGTCTTCGCCGCCCAGGTCGGCAACGGCAAGTGGAAGACCCTCGGCTCCGCCGACCACGCCCCGTACAAGGTCACCCAGACCCTCGGCGAGGACGTACCCGCCGGAACCGCCCTGCGGTACAAAGCAGTGGTGATCGACCGAACCGGACGTACGGCGAGCGCCACCGCGACCTCCACCACGGGCACCCCGCCCGCCCCCGAGGTCCCCACCGCCTCCTCACGCGACCACGCGATCGTCCACTACAAGCGCGCCGACGGCGACTACACCGACTGGCGGCTCTACGCCTGGGGCGACATCGCCGAGGGCGAAGGGACGACCTGGCCGGAGGGGCACGACTTCATCGGGCGGGACGCGTACGGCGCCTTCGCCTACGTCAAGCTCAAGCCCGGTGCCTCGAACGTCAGTTACCTCGTCATCGACAAGGACGGCACCAAGGACGTCTCCGCCGACCGCTCGATCGACGTCACGAAGACGGGGGAGATCTGGGTCGAGCAGGGCAAGGAGGCCGTGCTGACGGAGAAGCCCGACCTCCCGGCCCCGGACCCGTCCAAGGCCGTCCTGCACTACCACCGCGCCGACGGGAACTACGACGGCTGGGGCCTGCACGTCTGGTCCGGCGCCGCGAACCCCACGGACTGGGCCAAGCCCCTGGAGCCGGTGCGGACCGACGCCTACGGCGCCGTCTTCGAGGTGCCCCTCACCGACGGGGCCACCAGCCTCAGCTACATCATCCACAAGGGCGACGAGAAGGACCTCTCCGCCGACCAGGCACTCGACCTCAAGACCAACGGGCCCGAGGTGTGGCTGCTGAACGGGCAGGAGAAGTACCTGCTCCCGCAGCCGGCCGGTTCCGCCGCCGCCCTCGACCTCACCACCTCCAAGGCCGTCTGGATCGACCGGAACACCGTCGCCTGGAACGGGAACGACACCGCCGCCTCCACCCAGCTGCTGTACTCGCGCACCGGCTCCATCACCGCGAAGGACGGCGCGCTCACCAGCACCGACGAGCGGTGGCTGCGGCTGACCAGGTCGGCCCTCACCGACGCCCAGAAGGCGAGGTTCCCGCACCTGAAGTCGTACACCGCGTGGACCGTCGACCCCCGCGACCGTGACCGGGTCCGTGAGGCCCTGCGCGGCCAGCTGGTCGCCTCCCAGCGCGCGGCGAACGGGGCCGTGCTCGCGGCGGCCGGGGTCCAGATCGCCGGTGTGCTCGACGACCTGTACGGCGGGAAGGCGGCGGACGCCGACCTCGGGCCGACGTTCGCCAAGGGCCGCCCGAAGCTCGCCGTCTGGGCGCCCACGGCACAGTCGGTGCAGCTCGACCTCGACGGAAAGACCCTCCCCATGAAGCGGGACGGCGCCACCGGCGTCTGGTCCGTCACCGGCGAGAAGTCCTGGAAGAACAAGCCCTACCGGTACGTCGTGAAGGTGTGGGCGCCCAGCGTCCGGAAGGTCGTCACCAACAAGGTCACCGACCCGTACTCCGTCGCCCTGACCGCCGACTCCGAGCGCAGTCTCGTCGTCGACCTCACCGACAGGGCCCTGGCGCCGAAGGGCTGGTCGTCCCACACCAAGCCCAAGGCCGTACCGCTGAAGGACGCGCAGATCCAGGAACTCCACGTCCGGGACTTCTCCATCGGCGACGGCACCGTGCCGGCGAAGGACAAGGGCACCTACCTCGCCTTCACCGACAAGGACAGCGACGGCTCGAAGCACCTGCGGGACCTGGCGAAGGCCGGGACGTCGTACGTGCATCTGCTGCCCGTCGCCGACATCGCCACCATCCCCGAGCGGAAGGCCGACCAGGCGAGCGTCGACTGCGACCTCGGCTCCTACGCCGCCGACTCCGACCAGCAGCAGGAGTGCGTGGCGAAGGCCGCCGCGAAGGACGCCTTCAACTGGGGCTACGACCCGTACCACTACACCGTCCCGGAGGGCTCCTACGCCACCGACCCGGACGGGACGCGGCGCACGGTCGAGTTCCGGAGGATGGTGAAGGCGCTCAACGACGACGGCCTCGGCGTCGTGCTCGACGTGGTCTACAACCACACCCCGGCCAGCGGCCAGGCCGACAAGAGCGTCCTCGACAAGGTGGTCCCCGGCTACTACCACCGGCTCCTCGCCGACGGTTCGGTCGCCACCTCCACCTGCTGCGCCAACACCGCGCCCGAGAACACCATGATGAGCAAGCTGGTCGTCGACTCGATGGTCACCTGGGCCAAGCAGTACAAGGTCGACGGGTTCCGCTTCGACCTGATGGGCCACCATCCGAAGGCCAACATCCTCGCCGTCCGCAAGGCCCTCGACGCGCTCACGCCGGAGAAGGACGGCGTCGACGGGAAGAGGATCATCCTCTACGGGGAGGGCTGGAACTTCGGCGAGGTCGCCGACGACGCGCGCTTCGTCCAGGCCACCCAGAAGAACATGGCCGGGACGGGCATCGCGACCTTCTCCGACCGGGCCCGTGACGCGGTGCGCGGCGGCGGCCCCTTCGACGAGGACCCCGGCGTCCAGGGCTTCGCGTCCGGCCTCCACACCGAACCCAACTCCTCGAAGGACAACGGCACTCCCGCCGAGCAGAAGGCCCGCCTGCTGCACTACCAGGACCTCATCAAGGTCGGTCTGAGCGGCAACCTCGCGAACTACCGGTTCACCGACACCGACGGCAAGGAGGTCAAGGGCTCCGACGTCGACTACAACGGGGCCCCCGCCGGATACGCGGACGCGCCCGGCGACGCCCTCGCCTACGTCGACGCGCACGACAACGAGTCGCTGTTCGACGCGCTCGCCTTCAAGCTGCCGGCCTCGACGAACGCGGCCGACCGGGCCCGAATGCAGGTCCTGGCCATGGCGACCGCCGTCCTCTCGCAGGGCCCGGCGCTCTCCCAGGCGGGCACCGACCTGCTGCGGTCCAAGTCCCTCGACCGCAACTCCTACGACAGCGGCGACTGGTTCAACGCGATCCACTGGGACTGCCGGGACGGCAACGGCTTCGGCCGCGGTCTGCCCCTCGCGGCCGACAACCGGTCCAAGTGGCCCTACGCCAAGCCCCTGTTGACCTCGGTGAAGGTCGGCTGCGAACAGATCGAGGGCGCCTCGGCCGCCTACCGGGACCTGCTGCGGATCCGTACGACGGAGGACGTCTTCTCCCTCGACACGGCCGGACAGGTCCAGTCGAAGCTGTCGTTCCCGCTGTCGGGGAAGGACGAGACCCCGGGCGTGATCACCATGGAACTCGGTGACCTCGTCGTCGTCCTCAACGCCACCCCCGAGGAGCGGAAGCAGACCGTGGACGACCTGGCCGGAACGGCCTACGCCCTGCACCGGGCGCAGGCCTCGGGCGCGGACCCTATCGTCCGCGGGGCGTCGTACGAAGCCGAATCGGGGACCTTCGTCGTTCCGGGGCGGACCGTCGCGGTATTCGCCCGGTCCGACCGGTAGGGCGCTAGTTTGGGTGGTGCGGGCGGAGGGGGATCCGGCCCGCACCATCCGTGCGCCGGCGACGACGAGAGCCTCATGAGCCTGATGGCCGACGAAGCAAGCACCACGGTCCTGGTGGTCGACGACGCGGCCGCCAGCCGGTACGCGATGGGCGCGGTGCTGCGCAGAGCCGGGCACAGCGTCGTCCCCGTCGCCAGCGCCGGCGAGGCCCTCGCCGAACTCGACGTGCGCCTCCGCTCAGGGGTCCTGCCGGACGTGGCCCTCGTCGACGTCGGCCTCCCCGACATGAGCGGGTTCGAACTCTGCCGCCGGCTCAAGGCGCGGCCCCCGACGGCCGCCCTGCCCGTCGTCCACTTCTCCGCCGCCTCCGTCGCCCCCGGTGACCGCTGCCGGGGCCTCGACGCGGGCGGCGAGGCCTATCTGACGGTCCCCGCCGAACCGGAGGAGATCCAGGCGGTCGTCCGCGCGGCCGTCCGCGGCGCCCGGATGCGCAACGGCGCCGAGGCCCTCGTACGACGGCTCACCCTGCTCTCCGAGACCATCGTCGACGTCCAGGCCGCCCGCACCCTCGCGGAGCTGGCCGGGGCCGCCGCCGAGGGAGCCGCCCGGCTCACCCGGTCGCCCGCCGCCGTGTTCGTGCTCGGCGAGGACGGCCACCTCTACAGCGGCACCTCCCGTGCCAGGGCCCGCACCACCCTGCCCGACGCCGGCGCGCACGAGGCCGTGGCCCGGCTGATCCGCCGTGTCACCGAAGGCGACCCCGGCCCGCGCGACACCGTCGTGCCCGCGCCGCTGTGGCCCGCCGGCTTCTTCCGGCCCGGCGTCACCGAGGACGCCCGCCTCGTCCTCGCCCGCACCGAGAGCGGCACGCCCGTCTGCGTCGCCACCCCCGAGCACGACACCCGGCGCACGGCCTCCGACACCTCGGGGCTGGTCGCCCGCCTCGCGCAGGCCACCGCGCTGGCCGCGCAACCCCTGCTGATGTACCAGGTCGAACGCCATGTCGCGCTCACCCTCCAGCACAGCTTCCTGCCCAAGCGGGTGCCCGAGTTCCCCGGCCTCGAAGTCGTCGTACGATATGTGCCCGCGTCCCGGCAGACCGAGATCGGCGGTGACTTCTACGCGGCCCTGTCCACCCCCGGCGGCGTCCTCACCGCCGTCGGCGACGTCGTCGGGCACTCCCTGGAAGCGGCCACCGTGATGGTGGAGATCCGGCACGCCCTGCGCGCCTACTGCGTGGAGCAGTCCGACCCCGCGGCGCTCGCCGGGCGGCTCGACCGGATGCTCCAGCACTACCACCCCGATGTCACCGCGACCGTCTGTCTGGCCCTCGTCGAGCCGGACAGCGGGCGGGTGCGGGTCGCCAACGCGGGCCACATCCCGCCGCTGATCGTCCGCGACTCCGGCGAGGCCGCGTATGTGAAGGCCGCCGGGCCGCTCCTCGGGCTCGGCCTCGAACGGCCCGAGCCGACGGAGACGGTGCTGTGGCCGACGGACCGGCTGCTCATGGTCACCGACGGTCTCGTCGAGACCCGCGGCATCGATCTCTCGCTCTCCCTGGAGCAGTTGCGGGCCGCCGCCGCGGACGCCCCGGACGGGACGGTCGCGCTGTGCGACACCCTGCTGCACTGCTTCGGCCGGGACCGGGAGGACGACATCGCGATGCTGGCGTTGCGGCTGCGGTTAGGGTGACCTCATGCCGCAGATCACTGTTGACTACTCCGCCGTCCTCTCCGACGGCTTCGACCGGCCCGCGTTCGCCAAGGCCCTGCACGAGGAGGTCGTGCGGACCGCCGCCGCGAAGCCGGAGGCCTGCAAGACGCAGTTCCGTGCCACCGAGGACACGGTCGTCGGACCCGACCTCGACGGCCACGCCATCGTGCACGTCACGCTCGGGCTGCTCGCGGGCCGCACCGACGAGACCAAGGTGACGCTGACGGAGAACGTGCTGGAACTGCTGCGGGAGCACGTGAAGGTGGGGGAGGGGCTGGCGTTCCACGCGTCGGCGGAGGTACGGGACCTCGATCCGTCGTACCGGAAGTTCGAGGTCTAGGCGAGATCCAGCCGAGGATCAGCCGCGGGCCAGAGCCACCAGGCGTCCCGCCAGTTCGCTGAACGGGCCGTCCACCGGCTCGTCGGCGAGCATGCCGCGCAGCAGGGCCGCCATCTCCGTGTCCTGTGCCGCGCTCACGGCCGCCAGGGCCGCGAAGTCGTGGACGAGTTGGATCTCCAGCTCGTGTCTCGGGATGCGGCGGCCGTCCAGCCAGATGAGGGCCGTGGACTCGGCGAGCGAGATCCAGGAGCGGACGACGAGTTCGAGGCGGGCCGGCGGGGTGTCGACGTCCAGGTGCGAAAGGATCTGGACATAGGCGGCCTGCCGTACGCCGTCGACGAGGGCGTTGGTGCGCGACGAGCCGACGGCCGGGCCACCCCGCATCAGGGCCGAGAACCCGGGGCCGTGCTCGTCGACGAAGTCGAAGAACCGGTGGGTGACCCGGAGCAGCCGGGCGCCGAGCGGGCCCTCGCGGGGTTCCACGAAACGGTTCGCCAGATCGTCGGAGGCACGCTTCAACGCGGCCTCGTACAGGCTGAGTTTGCCCGGGAAGTAGTGGTACACGAGCGGGCGCGAGATGCCCGCCGCGGACGCTATCTCGTCGATGGAGACCTCGTCGGGCGAGCGCCGGCTGAACAGGTCGAGGGCGACCCCGATCAACTGCTGCCGCCGCTCCTCCACACCCATCCTGCGGCGCACACCGGTTCGCATACGAACACCTTACCGATTCATTCCAGCCGGACATCGGCTGGATAGCGTATAGGTGTTCGACCGTTTGGTCACCGGTCTCGCGGTCACCGGGCCTGCTGAAGCCCGCCGATCTCCCGGCCGTTCGCCAGCGTGCCCTTCAACTCAGCCTGGGCGCCCTCCTCGACGGGTACGGCGAGCAGATTGCCCTGCGCCGATCCGCTCGCCCCGCCGCTCAGCTCGACGGAGACGGTGTCCCGGCCGCCGGCGGCCAGCAGATAGGAGACACCGGCCGCGGACTTCCAGGGGGCGGCGGCCAGCACATGGGGGTCGGCCGGGCCGCAGGCGGGGACCTCGTCGGCGGCGGCCGTGACATACGCGCCGACGGGGGTGTTGAACTGGGTCATCGCCCGGGTGCCCGCGCCCCGCCAGGTCTCGGTGCGGGTGCACACCCAGTCGGCCGTGCCGCTGCCGTCGGGCAGCGGCTGACGGGCGAACCGCCAGGCGTTGACGGTCCGCACACCCTGCGAGCGCACGGCGGCGAGAGAGCAGGCGAACGGCGCCCAGGCCGCGGGCGCGGCGGACGCGTCACGGGCGGGCACGGTCGTCGGGCGGCCGACCGTGAGATGCGCGGGCACCACCTCGGACAGATCGCTCAACAACCGCGTACCTCCGGCGGCGTCGGTCAGCTGAAGAACGTCCCACGACGTGCAGTTCCCGCCGCGCACCGCCGGGCTCGCGAACGGCGCCGTCGTCCCGTCCTTCGCCAGCGCCAGCCGCCGCACCCGTCCGTCGGCCTTCGCCAGGTCCCGTACGGCCGCCTCGCGCACCCAAGGGGCCGTCAGATAGCGGACGTTGCCGTCGACCCGGCCCAGCACCAGGGCGCTCGCGCCGGCGCCGGCCGCCCCGTCCACCCGGGTCAGGTCGAGGGCCGCCATGTCCGGGTCGTCGAGCGGCTCGGCGTACCGGGCGATCCGGAGGCCGTCGTGGAGCAGGACGACCCGGAGGTTGTCCACCACGCCCGCGTAGAGCAGGTGCGGCGGGCCGGGCGGGGGACCGGCCTGGGTGCCGAGGGTGACCGCGACCTGCACGGACTCACCGGGGCGGGCCCAGACCGCGAGGGCCCGCCGCAGCAGGGCCCTGTCCTTGACGAGACCGCCGCGCGCGGGCCAGGTGCTGAAGTCGGTGCGCCCCGTCTCCCGCCACGCCGTGGCCGTCGCCGTCGTCAACCTGCCCGGATCGAGGGCCGCCTGCGCCGCCGGATTGCGCGCGTACGGGGGTGCGGCGGCGCCGTCCGGACCCCACCCGTCGCCGGGCAGGCCGAGGAGCGCCCCGCACACCACCACGGCGGCCGTGGCGGCCAGCGCGGCCCTCGTGTGCTGGCGGCGGCGCACCAGATCGGTGGGGCGGGCGTGCAGCGAGCAGGGGTCGTACTCGGGGGAGAGGAGCAACGCGTACTGCTGGGCCGGCACCGAGTCGGCCTCCCGCAGCGCGGCGGCCGGATCACCGACGCCGGCCTCTTCGAGGAGAGCCCGGACCACCGGGTCGGGAAGCTTCTCCAGGCCCCGCAGCACATAGGCGGCGCGGGCCGCCGGTGAGAGCGCCGACAGCCGCTGGTCCAGGGCCAGTTCGTCGGCGCCGCCCGAGCGGGGGAAGAGCCGCAGCCCCCACACCCGCGGCAGCAGCGGCGGCAACTGGGAGCGCTTCGGCCATGCCCTGCGGCGCAGCGGCAGACCGGCCTCCAGGGCGGTGCGGACCACCTGGAGCCGGACGTAGGCGTACCCGGGGTTGCGCTCGCGACCCGCCGCGGTGCCCGTGCCCGTCGCCTGGGCCGGGATCAGCGGGGCCGACGCGCGGCCCCTCGGCAGCGCCCGCTGCGTCAACGCGTGCGCCGTCAGCACTCGACGGTTGCGGCCCAGGCTCGGCGGCAACGTCAGATAGGCGATGCGCACCAGACGCGGGTAGTGCTCGACGAGCGCGGCCTCCGCCTGCTCGACGTCCACGACCGACTCCTGAGCACGGGAAGCTGCGGGGCGCGGGGCGACATCCTGTGACTGCACGTTCAGCAAAACGAGCGATAGGTCAGATGGTCACCACGCCGTTCCACTGGGGTGGGCCGGGGCGCCCAGTGGGGAGGGGGTGCCTGTTTCGTCGGCGGCTGCGGCCCGGTGGGGCTTCTCGCGCAGTTCCCCGCGCCCCTGAAAGACCAGGCCCCCGTGGCCCTGAAAGGCGACCGGCGGCGGGCCTGAAAAGCACGGGGCGCAGCCCCTGCTTTTCAGGGGCGCGGGGAACTGCGCGACCAGCCCCCACGCGCCCGCACCCGAAACCCAGAGGTCAGCCCAGCGACCACCCGCTGAACTCGACCAACCCCCGCGCCCCGCTCCCCCCGTTCGTCGCGCTCATGAAGAGCCCCACATCCTGCCCCCCGGCCAAGCCCCCCGGCACCACCACCGACGCCACCACCCGCCAGCTCGCCCCCTCATCCGTCGAACACTCACCCGTGAACGCCCCGACCCCCGTCCGACGCAACCGCAACAGCACCGGCGCCTTCACCCCCGTGATCCGCCGATACGTGTCGAGCGTCCCGTCCCCCGTGCTGTCGTACGACAACACCACCCCGTTCGCCGGAGTGACCGCCAGATTCAGGAACCCCGCCGACCCGGCCGTACCGAGACTGTTCCGCACCACGATCCCGGCCCGCGCCCAGTTCCCGGTCGCCGCCTGGGAGTCGACCCGCAGTGTCACGGTCGACCCGTCCCGCAGCGCCCCCGCCCGATAGAGCGTGCCGAACTCCGACGTGCCCCGCCACAGGTCCGCCCCGCCCCCGTCGATCCCGAACCGGTCCCCCAACTGCCCGAAGACCGCCCCGTTGTTGGTGTACGTGCGCCACCCGGAGTCCAGCGGCCCCGCCTCGAAGAGCGTGCCGTCGAACCGCCCCTCGACCCGGCTCTCACCCCGGGGTCCGTACTTGACCGTGACGGTGTACGGCAGTGGCCGCAGCGGCCGGTCGAGCGGCGCGTCCGGCGCGTCCGCGCGCCAGCGCACCGTCCCCGAGCCCGCCGCCGGGACGCTCGCCAACGATGTCGGCCCCTGCGGCTCGGCCGTCCCGGCGAAGCCGCCGAGTGCGAAGTCCACCCGCCCGGTGGCCCGCAGCCCGTTGACGTTGCGCAGGACCGCCGACAGCCGCGCCCGCCCGCCCGGCGGCAGCACCGGCGGGTCGGCCGTGACGGTGAGCAACCCCTGGTACGGCGCCCGCGCCAGCACGTCCCGCACCCGCGCCGCCGTCCGGTAGGCGTCCCCCACCGGCCGCGCCGGATAGTCCTTCCGCTCCCGCGTCCACGGTTCCTCGAACGCGAACCAGTCCACGGCCGCCGGAGCGGTCCCCGTGGCGAGCGCGTCCTCCAGCGTGTCCAGCCACTTCTGCCAGCGCGGCACGTAGAAGTCAGCCATCAGACCGTTCCACTCCCGGTTGCCGTACTCGTGCAGATTCCCCGTGTCGGACGTGGCCCGCCCGCCCCACACCGTGATCAGCACCTTCGCCGTCCGCTCGAACTCCGCCCGCTCGGCGTCGTTCGTGGCCATCAGCCGCGCGTCGTTCACCCACGGCCCGAGCAGGAACGCCGTGTTCGTCCCCGTCACCTCGTCCGACAGCCGCATCAGCCGCAGCCAGAGCGTGGAGAGCGCACGGAACGTCGCGAGATCGCCCCGCCGGTAGGCCGCCCGAAGCTGCGGCAGATACTGGCGGCTCCGGTGCGCGAGCGCCTGCCGGGCCACGTCCACCACGTCGTACCGGTACGCCGGACTGCGGCGCAGCCCGCCCGCCACGCCCAGCAGCCCGGCGAGGGCCGCGTCGAAGCGGCCCGGGTCGTACGTCAGGGTCCGCGGCGCGTACTCGGCCGCCCGGTCCGCCGCCAGGTCGGGGCGGGCGCAGAACAGGGAGTCGTGCGGGTCGCTGCGCTCCACGGCCTGCTGCTGGTAGGCGGTGTCGTGCAGCGCCCGCCAGGCCTTGCGGGCACCGTCGTCGCGGCCGCCGTAGCGGAAGTCGGCGTACGAGGAGAACCAGGCGGCCCGGTCGATCTTCTTCGGGGTCCAGGCCAGTTCCGAGAAGAGCTCGAAGGCCGCCGGGTCGCGGTCGGTGGCCTCCGGCATGAACGCCGTACCGACGAGCGCGCTGTCCGCCTTGTCCCGCCAGGCGAAGAACTTGTCGTTCCACAGGTGCGCGCGGGCCCCGATGGTCGTACGGCCGCCGAAGTTGGGGATCGTGCCGAAGCAGTACGGGGTGCCGCCCCAGTCGCGCTCGCGGTTCGTGACACTGGTGTAGCGGTCGGAGACACCGTCCACGATCAGCATCTTCGACCGGTCGATGGCGTCCAGGAGTTCCGGCAGCGGGTTCTCCTGCC
Source organism: Streptomyces caniscabiei (assembly GCF_014930365.1). GTDB lineage: Bacteria > Actinomycetota > Actinomycetes > Streptomycetales > Streptomycetaceae > Streptomyces > Streptomyces caniscabiei. The sequence continues at coordinate 167,053 of NZ_JABXWI010000017.1, forward strand.
AGCCGAGGATCACCCAGGTGGCGCCCGGGTGGGCCTTCTGCAGGGCGCGCTCCACGCCCTGGGCCGCGTCCGGCACGGGCACGTCACCCGCGGTGCCGCCCTCGTGGAGGAGGTCCATCTTGAAGTGGGACGCCTTGCCGTACACGTCCTGAAGGTGGCCGTAGAAGGAGGAGGCGGCCCGGGCGAAGGTGTCGGTGCGCGGGTCGAGCCAGTCGGGGCGTTCGAAGCCGTGCCAGATGCCCTGCGGGACGACGTGCGCGTCACCGCCGTTGCGCTGGACGAACTCCTTGGGGACATGGCCGTAGTAGCCGGGCAGCACCGGCGACATGCCCAGGTCGCGCAGCCGGTCGGCGATCCGCCGGCCCAGGGCGGCGCGGCGGGCGATCAGCTCGGGGGAGAGGGGGCCGCCGTAGCCGGAGAGGTTCTGCAGCAGCCACCAGGGCTGGTGCGAGGGCGCGGGCAGCCAGGCCCGGGACTCCTCGTCGGAGTAGCCGAAGTCCTTCAGCAGCCGGTGGTAGACGGCCTCCATCCCCGCGATGACCAGCACCTCGTTGCAGCCGTGCGCCGCCAGCAGATCGATCTGGTGCTCCCAGTAGGGCCAGTCCGCGTACGGGGCGGTGTAGCCGTCGTTGGTGTCGTTGAGCGCGAAACGGTGGGGGAGGGCGGTGGATCTCTCCAGGGGGCGGGCGGGCGCCGGGAGGCGCTTGGGAAGGTCGAGCCGGCCGCCGTTCCAGGCCAGGTGCGCCCCGCAGACGTACTTGAGGTACCAGTGGACGCCCATGAGCAGGGTGGCGGGAGTCGTGGCCTGGACCCGGATGCTTCCGGTGGTGCCCGTGACCCGGAACCGGTCGACGGTTCCGCTGCGGTCGAGCAGACTGAGCCGGAACTGTCCGGCGTGGCCGGGCAGCAGCCGATTGAGCGCGGAGCGCGCGGGAGCCGTATCGAAGGCGGGGCCCTCGCCGGGGCTCTCTGCGGCGTGGGCCGGGGCCGACCACTGCAGGTAGGTTCCGAGGCCGATGACACCGGCCGAGCCCAGCACCGTGCGTCGCGACGGACTGTTCATGTCTGTGTGCCCCCTGTGTCGACAGTGGCGGCACGCTAACGGGGCGACCGTCCGTGAACAACGGTGCGCACGGAGCTGGCGAGTTCACGTCGCCGGAATGGACGCGGAGGTACGGATGAGCTTGACGAGGAAGAGCCTTGCGGGGAGCGCGGCCGGCGCGGTCGCGGCCCTGCTGTTGCTGACCGGCTGCGGCTCGGGCGACGACGCCGAGGCCGCCGTCCCGAAGACGGCGACGGGGACGCTGGAGCACATCGCGGGCGAGGTCGGCTGCAAGCCGGACATGCAGACGGACGCGGACACCATCCGCCAGGCCCTCTGCACCAACAAGGACGGCGACTTCGACGGCAAGTTCGTCCTCGCGACCTTCGCCACCGACCGGGGCCAGGCGGAGTGGCTCGCCGGCGCCAAGGACTACGGCGGGTACTACCTCGTCGGCCGCAAGTGGGTCGCCGTCGGCGAGAAGAAGACCGTGGGCGGGCTGCAGGGCACGCTCGGCGGAGAGGTGCAGGAGGGGTCCGCGCACATGAACCCCGGCGGCAGCCACAACAACGGCAGCCACAGCGGCTGACGGCGGCCACGGCGGCTGACGGCGGCCACGGCGGCCGACCGACCGCGAGGGAAACGGAAAGCCGGCGGTGGGATTCCCACCGCCGGCTTCCTCGTCACCGCTTCAGGATGACTGTGGCTGCTTCAGGACTACTGGCAGTCCTGGCCGCTGTTGATGCAGTCGACCACCTGGTTCATCGTGTTCTCGTCGAAGAAGTTGATGAAGTCGTTGTGGTCGGTGATGGCCTTGTGCAGCTGGTCCGGGAAGGAGTCGATCGCGTACGCGTTCTGCAGCTGCCCGTTCTGGACGGACGGGGCCGGGATGTCGTAGACCAGGCGGACCTGGAGCTGCGGGATGGCCTGGAAGCCGTTGGAGCAGCTGCCGTTCTGCTCGACGAAGTCGACGTGCGTGCGGTGGTTGGCGCTGTCGATGTTCTGGCCGTCCCAGCAGCTCTGGAAGAAGGACGTCCGGACCACGGAGCTGCCCTGCGGGCAGATCGGGTACTTGTCCGTCACCACGCGGTCCTCGAAGCCGGTGCAGCTCCAGTTCGTGTTGGCGTTGTTCAGGCCGTTCACGAAGGACTTCGCGTCACCGGTGATGATGCGCAGCGCGGTCGGCATCGCGACGACGTCGCTCTGCTTGTTGCCGACGAACTTCAGCTCGGCCTGGCTCGGCTCGACGATCTTGCCGACGTTGCCGTCCTGGCCACCGCCGGGCGCGTTGGCGTCGATGTCGTTGGTGCCGTCCTGCAGACGGATGACCGGCCAGAAGTAGGAGGACTTGTCGCCCTGGTTCTGGCAGGTGGTCTGCGCGTTGGCCAGGTCCTGGTCGCTCGCGAAGGCGTTGTTGCTCTGGTTGCCGACGTAGTCGTGCTGGTGCTGGGCACCGTTGCTGACACCCGGGGCCACGATCACGTTGTCCGAGTTGCGGAGCTCGTTCTCGTTGGTGCCGCAGTTCGTGGTGAAGGAACCCGTCGAACCGCCGTCGCCGTTGGCCGCGAGGCCGTTGCCGCCGACACCCTTCGGGCCGCCGTTCGGCTGGACCTGGTTGATGTCGATGAAGTCGCCCGCGACCGGGCCGTTGCCGCCCTGGCCGTTGCCACCCTGGTTCTGGCCGTCGCCGCCCTGGTTCTGGCCGTCACCCTGGTTCTGGCCGTCGCCGCCCTGGTTCTGGCCGTCACCCTGGTTCTGGCCGTCACCGCCCTGGTTCTGGTCCTGGTTCTGGCCGTCGTTGTTGCCGCCCTGGTCCTGGCCCTCACCCGCGTTGACCTGGTTCGGGTCGGCGACGCCCTTGCAGCCGGCGAGCTGGTCCATGCCCTGCGGAACCTGCCCGCCCGCGTTCCGGATGTTGATGCCGATCCGGTCGAGGGTGGCGACTCGCTTGGACTGGAGCGGGCTGATGATGGCGTTGTTGACGAAGCCGGCGTCTCCCGCCTGGGCCTGGCGCGTGTCGGCGAGGCGCTTGTAGGCCTCGGTGATCTGCTGGTCCAGCAGCGCCAGTTCCTTGGCGACACCCTTGCGCGCCCTCTCGGGCACGTTCGTCAGCTGCTGACCGACGTCGGGGCAGTCGATCGTGGCCACCTGCGCGGAGGCCAGCGTGCTGTTCTGACCGGACTTCGACTCACCCGCTGAGGCGTAGAAGTTCGCCCAGACCAGGCCGCCGCCCGCGACCGCGAGCGCCGCGGATGCGGCAATGGCCCGGACGGCCAGCGGCGAACGTCGTTTGCGTGTGTTGCGTCCCATGGAACTCCTCTGACTTCCTTGCGGGGCATCGAGGCGCCCGACAGGAGTGAAGCGGCTCCATCAAGTACGCGGTGAGTCCCAGGAGTGTTCAGACGACTCAGAAATTGATGAGAGATTCGTGGGACAAACTGGTTTCAACACCCCATGGAACACCGGGAGTTGTCGCCCGTCTACGGCGTGTGCGCGGTGCGGCTCCCGGACGGGGTCCAGGAAGGGAACGTTTCGGCGGCCCTGGTCAAGATACGCGAGAACCGCCGCCCGCGCGCCGATTGCCCGTTCTGCCGCCGAACCGCACCCGCCCTCGCGGCAGGACAGGGCGGGATCCCTCGCCCCCGGCGGACAGCCGGTGCCGGAGGGACGACACCGCCCAACCAGCGGTCGAGCGTCCGTGAACCTCAGCCCATATGGGTTGGAATCCCCCTCTTCTAAGAGGGGGAGGATGTCAACCAGCATCAGAAGTCTCATACCGCCGACTCTGCCCGCAGGGCGGACGCCACGGCACGGAACTGCTCTCAGAAGATCGCGGCCAGGAGATCCGCGCTCAGGAGCCCCACCAGGCGGCCCCGAGGCGCGGATCCGCCGTCAACGGCCCAGCGGCGGTGTGTACTTGTACCCGACCCGCCGGACCGTCCGGATCGCCTGGCGGAACTCCGCGCCGAGCTTGCGGCGCAGCCGGGCGATGTGGACGTCGACGGTCCGTCCGTCGCCCACATGCCCGTAGCCCCACACCGTGGTGACCAACTGGTCGCGGGTGTGCACCCGGCCCGGGTGGGCGACCAGATGGGCGAGGAGTTCGAACTCCAGGTAGGTGAGGTCGAGCGGCCGCCCGTCGACCCGCGCGGTGCGCTGCGCGGTGTCGACGTGGATCAGTTCGTCCCCGACCTCGACGGAGGCGGAGGCGGAGGCGGTGTCGTCCGCGACCGCGAACGGCAGTACCGGCGGCTGCTGGTCGGCCGGTACGAGCACCAGGTAACCGATCATCGGCGGCCGGCCCGGCAGCGTGGGCAGGGTGTGCTGGGGAGCGGGCAGCCAGGTGGCACCCGGCGGCAGGAAGTCGGTGATGTCCACGACCTCCTCCCGGCCCACGGCACGCAGCCGGTGGCGGGGCGAGGGCTCGGGGGAGGGGACGGCGACGGTGGCGGAGCCCGACGCGGCGGTCAGCGGGGCGGCGGTCGAGAGGGAACGGGTGTTCGCCATGAGAGGTCAGCTCTTTCGCGCGAGAGGTTCGTCCGGGAGACCTCGGCGACCGAGTTCGTGGTCGGTGACCCGCCGAGGGACGTACGTCGTTTCCGCGCCGACCGAAGGCCGGGGTGTACGGCTTTAGAGGGCCGGCGCGTTCATCGCGCGGCAACACACCCGGTCGAAGTCGTGGTGCTGACGGGAAGGCCAGAAGGGCTCGAGGTCATGGCGACCCGTCGCACGTCGGTTCTGGAAGCTGGCCATGGATCCATTGAAGCAGACACACGCCCGCAGCAGCAGTCTCCTCTCACGTCTCGGACACCTCCCGGACCCGGCGGAAGTCCCTCAAGACCTCAGCCGACCAGGCGTTTCCGCCAGTCCAGCGGGGTGACGGTGATGGCCGTGCCGGGATCGCCGTCCCAGAGGGTGGACAGCCCCTGCGCGTCGAGGGCCGCGACGACGTCCCGTCCGACCGCCGCCGTGGTCTCGGCGGACCCGTCGAAGCCGCCGTAGAGCAGCATCAGTCCGTGCCCGGCGGCGGCGCCCTCGGCGCACTGGGAGTGGAAGAACACGAATCCCCGGGCGTCCGGCGGGCCTTCGGCGCCTATCTCGCTCGTACCGCAGGTGCGGCAGCATGTGAAGTTCTCCCGGGCCGTGATGCCGTGGGCCCCCTGGAGGGCCTCGAAGGCGCGGGTGAGCCGCTCGGGGTCGGTGACCCCGTCCCAGGTGTCCTGCTCGGCGAGCCGCTCCACCCAGAGCCGGTCGACGAGCTGCCTGGCCTGCGCGGGGGAGACGGGCCGGTGGTCGCCCTCGACCAGGTACTCCTCGGCGGTCTCGGTGAGCCGCGCCCGGTCGTCGTACCCGCAGCGCAGCAACTCCCGCACCCGCTCCTCGATCTGCTCCCGTACGTCGTCGTCGAGCTCCGGCACCTCCTCGGGGGTGTCGTGCTCGACGGGCGTCCACTCGATGCCGGCGTCCCAGCCCTCCGCCCGCCGCGCCCAGCCGGTCATGGCGTCCGCGACCCGCTCGGGGTCGGTGAGCACGGCCCCGAAGAACCGGTCGCGGCTCTCGCGGTGTTCCAGCTGGTACTCGCCGTCGGTGCCGTCGTCGGCCCGCTGGTGCCAGACCTGGACGAAGACGTCCGGCACGTCCGGTATCCGCTGCACGACCAGGAAGCGGTCGCCCTGGTCCCCGATCCGGCACACCAGCTCACGCAGCCGCTCCGCCGTGATCCGGGCGTGCTTCTCCCAGTTCTCCGTCTCGACCTTGACGGCCAGCTGATCGTTCTTCATGCCCCCACCCTGGCACGCCTCACTGACAACGCCGGAGGGCGCCCACCGGAACCGGTGGACGCCCTCACGGAAAGCGCGGGAAACGCTGTGCGGCTGCCGCGGATCAGACCTGGCCGGCCTTGTCGAGCGCGGTGCAGCAGGTGTCGACGATCAGACGCGTCACGACGTACGGGTCGACGTTGGCGTTGGGACGGCGGTCCTCGATGTAGCCCTTGCCGTCCTTCTCGACCTGCCACGGGATACGGACCGAGGCGCCACGGTTGGAGACACCGTAGGAGTACTCGTTCCACGGGGCGGTCTCGTGCAGACCGGTCAGGCGGTCGTCGATGCCGGCGCCGTAGTTCTTGACGTGGTCGAGCGGCTTCGAGCCCTCGCCCAGCGACTCGCACGCGGTGATGATCGCGTCGTAGCCCTCGCGCATCGCCTTGGTGGAGAAGTTGGTGTGCGCACCGGCGCCGTTCCAGTCACCCTTGGCCGGCTTGGGGTCGAGGGTGGCGGCGACGTCGAAGTCCTCGGCGGTGCGGTAGAGCAGCCAGCGGGCCACCCAGAGGTGGTCGGAGACCTCCAGCGGGGAGACCGGGCCGACCTGGAACTCCCACTGGCCGGGCATGACCTCGGCGTTGATGCCGGAGATGGCGAGACCGGCGGCGAGGCAGTTCTCCAGGTGGGCCTCGACGATGTCGCGGCCGAAGATCTCGTCCGCGCCGACACCGCAGTAGTAGCCGCCCTGGGGGGCCGGGAAGCCGCCCTTGGGGAAGCCGAGCGGCGAGCCGTCCTGGAAGAACGTGTACTCCTGCTCGATGCCGAAGATCGGCTCCTGCGAGGCGAACTTCTCGGCGACCTCACGCAGCGCGGCACGGGTGTTGGACTCGTGCGGCGTCATGTCGATGTTGAGGACCTCGCAGAGCACGAGGACGTCGTCGCCGCCGCGGATCGGGTCCGGGCAGGTGAAGACCGGCTGGAGCACACGGTCCGAGGAGTGCCCCTCGGCCTGGTTGGTGGAGGACCCGTCGAAGCCCCAGATCGGCAGCGCGTCCAGACCGGCGGGCGCACCCGCGATGATCTTGGTCTTGGAGCGGAGCTTGGCCGTCGGCTCGGTGCCGTCGATCCAGATGTACTCAGCCTTGAAGGTCACGGGACACATCCTTCGGGGTGGGTCACTAGGCGCATGTGCGGGTGCTGCGGCGCTGCGGCACTGAAACGCCGCGCTGATGCCGGGCAGCCTGTCAACCTGCGATTTCCCGGTCATTGCTCGAATGTGAACCCCGTGTTACCTGGTGCTGCTGTGGCGCGACTCACGTCCCGGAGGACGCGCTGGTGGCACGCGCGCGGGAGGCCGGCCACCGCTGTTCGTGGTGGCCGGCCTCCCCGGGCGGCGATCGCCTGCCCTTCACCTCACCGTAACGAGCGGGTCCGCCCCCGCCGGTCCGGCCCGGGTCACCCCACCTTCTCGATCAGCGCGCGGCGGATCAGGAACTTGCCGGGTTCCCGGACCTGTTCGAAGGCCGCGTTGTTCAGCAGGGCACAGCTGCCGGAGACCGAGGTGACCTCCACGGTCGTGGACTTGTTGTTGTCCAGGTTGGTCACCCGCAGCTTCGTGCCGGCCGGGAACTGGTTGCTGGACGCGGCCGGGGCGCCGCCCTCGCCGGAGAGGGTGACGGTGGAGCCGTTGCAGACCTGCTCGCCCGCACCGGCGTTCCCCGCGTTCCCGCCGGCCGCGCCTGCGGCCCCACCCGCGTTCCCCGCGGCCTCGTCGCCCTGGGGGTCCTGAGCCGACCCCCCGGTCTCCGCGGCCGGCGCGGACGGCTGTGCGGGCTGTGCCGCCTGGGAGCCCTGAGCCGACTCCCCGACGACGCAGTCCGACGCCTCCTGCTGGACCTTGATCTGGGCGATGACCGCCTCGCGGTTGGCGATCCGGGCCGCCGACTGGGCGTCGGGTTTCGCCTTCTGGTCCGCGATGAACCGCTCGTTGTTGCCGAGCGCGGTGGCCAGCCCCTGACAGACACTGGAATCCGCCGCGCTCTGCGCCGCGTTCGACGTGGCCGCCATGGCGAAGGCCCCGCCTCCCGCCACCGCCGCCGCGGTCACGAACAACGCGACCCTCTTCTTCGTGCCGAGCGTTCTCCTACGCGACATGCGCGCCTCCTGTTCCCGGTGACCCTCGCCGGGCCGCCGGATCGGAACGAGTACGCCGCTATGTACGAGATCCCGAACGAAGCTACTCAACGGTCACAGGGAACTCTCAAGTAACGCACGTCACATTGGAGTTACCTGGACTTAGAGTTACCTGGACTTGGAGTCACCTGGACAGGGCGTCCCGCACCGCCTCGTCCGTGCGGGCCACCAGCGCGGTGCCGTCGTCCGCGGTGATGATCGGCCGCTGGATGAGCTTCGGGTGCTCGGCGAGCGCCTCGATCCACCGGTCGCGCGTACCGGCGTCCCGCGCCCACTCCTTGAGGCCGAGCTCCTTGGCGGCGGCCTCCTGGGTGCGGGTGATGTCCCAGGGTTCGAGCCCGAGCCGGTCCAGTACGGCACGGATCTCGTCCTCGCTCGGGACGTCCTCCAGATAGCGGCGGACGGTGTAGTCGGCGCCCTCGGCGTCGAGCAGGCTGATCGCGCTGCGGCACTTGGAACAGGCCGGATTGATCCAGATCTCCATGCCGCCCACCGTAGCCAACCGGCCCCGAAAACCCGTGTTCCACCCCTGTCACAAGACCCCTCAGATCCCTTCTGGCCAGGGGCGATTGTCAGTGGTGGGTAGTAAAATAGAAGCAGTGTTCGAGGGTTGCCGACGGGGGATTTCCGGCGGCGCCCAGACCGCGACAGGAGGATGTCTTGCCCGCTGCCGCACTGAAGTCGAAGCCGCTGCCCACCCAGTCCACCGTCCAGCATCCGGTACTGCTCGACCTGCCCTACGCACCGGTGGTGAAGCACACGCTGCCGCCGGGCCGTCCGCGCGAGTGGTACATCACCCACAACCGGCGTCTGAAGGCCATGCGCCTCGCGATCGCCCTGCTCGACTCCGGCGTCCACATGCCGAACCAGGCGCGCAACGAGACGATCCGGAGCACGGCGGAGGTCATCGGAGTGCATCCGCCGTCGGACACCACGTGCCACATGGTGCGGGCGCTGATGCGCTACAGCCGCTGACGCGGTACGGCCACCGAGGCCGTCCCCTCTGTCGGTGCCGTCCACTCCCCAAGGGGTGGGCGGCACCGGTGCGTCGGGGGGAAAGGGTGATCTCCGGCCGCCAGGGTTGGCCGGAGATCGCCCTAGCCCTGCCCGCCCGGGGTCCATACGATGCGGTCGCCCCTCGGTCTTCACAGGTGTTTCACAGAGTGCGGGGCACTCGCGCATGTCTATTGACATGTGCATGACCGTCATTTAGATCGGAGAACCCCCCATGGTTCGTGGTCTCCTCCTGGGCGGCGCAGTGGCCGCCCTGTTCTCCAGTGCGCTACCCGCGCAGGCCGAGTCCCCGTTCGAGGACCCGCCCCCGGACAAGATCGTCATCAAGGTCGCCACGGTGAACGGCTCCGGCTGTCCCCAGGGCACGGCCGCGGTCGCCGTCTCACCGGACAACACCGCGTTCACGGTGACCTACAGCGACTACCTCGCCCAGGTCGGCGGCGGCGCCCCGTCCACCGCGTTCCGCAAGAACTGCCAGCTCAACCTGATCGTCCATGTGCCCGGCGGCTTCACCTACGCCATCGCCAGCGTGGACTACCGAGGCTTCGCCTCCCTCCAGCGCGGCGCGAGCGGTGTGGAGAAGGCCTCGTACTACTTCCAGGGATCCCCCGACACGGCGGCCCGGACCCACACGTTCAACGGCCCGCTCGAGGACAACTGGCAGGCCACGGACGAGACCGACTGGGCCCAACTGGTCTGGGCGCCCTGCGGGGTCGAGCGCAACTTCAACATCAACACCGAGCTGCGGGTCAACCGGGGGTCGTCGCCGGCGAGCAGCACGAGCTTCATGACGATGGACTCGACGGACGGCGACATCAGCACGATCTATCACTTGGCCTGGAAGGAGTGCCCGGAGAAGTGAGCCGCGGCGCCGGGTGCCCCTCGCTGCGCGGGCACCCGGTGTTCGGGTCGGCGTTTGGTTCCTGGGCACCCGGTGTTCGGGTCGGTGTTTCGTCCGCGGGCCCGGTGGGGCTTCTCGCGCAGTTCCCCGCGCCCCTGAAAAGCAGGGGCTGCGCCCCGTGCTTTTCAGGCCCGCAGCCCCCGTTGCCCTTCAGGCCCGCAGCCCCCGTTGCCCTTCAGGCCCGCAGCCCCCGTTGCCCTTCAGGCCCGCAGCCCCCGTTGCCCTTCAGGCCCGCAGGGCCGGGGTCTTTCAGGCCCGCAGGGGCCTGATGCTTTCAGGGGCGCGGGGAACTGCGCGAGAAGCCCCGCAACCCCGGCGCTCCCGCGAGGCCGTCACCTCCGCCGAGAGCCTCGAACACCACCGACCCGGGCCCTCCGCCACCATCCTCCCGCCCCCCACTGGCAACGCCCGGCACTCCGGGGGCCTCCCTACGCGTACCGCTCCAGCACCCCGCCCACATACGCCTCCAGCCGCGCCCCCAGCACCTCCGCCGTCAGATCCGTCCGCCCCAGCTCCCGCCACGGTCCCGCCAGCTTCTCCGCGTCGGGCGCGTACGCGAGCGCGTCAAGCAGCAGCCAGTACCCGTGGTCCCGGTCCCGCGAGAGCGGGCGCCCGCCCCGCGCCTCGTACCGCGCCCGGAACCCCGTCCCGTACCCGGCCCCGTACAGCAGCGCCACCGCCGTCGAGCAGTGCGCCACGTCCAGATCGGCGGGCCCCCACGAGGTCTCCACCCAGTCCACCACCCCGCCGACCCGCAGGTCACCACGCGCGCCCGCGCCCGTGAACAGCACGTTCCCCGGATGGAAGTCCCGGTGCAGAAAACACCCCTCGTACGCGGGCGGCTCCCGCCGGATCACGTCCACGGCCCGTTCCCACAGCGGACCGCCGGGCGTGGTGACCCGTTCGGGAGAGGTCCAGGCCTGGTAGGTGCGAGGCCGTTCCTCCGGTACGACCGCGTGGATCCGGGCGAGCTGCCCGGCGAGCAGGTCCAGCCGCCGCTCCAGGTCCGCGTCCTCCGCGATCCGCACGGACCCCGGCAGCAGGGACATCAACAGCGAGGGGTGGTCGGTCAGTTCGGCCGTCGGGTCGACGGCGTGCAGGAGGGGCGCGGGAATGCCGTCGTACGGGGCGAGGAGGGTGAGCATCTCGGCCTCGCGGCGCAGCAGCCCCGGCGCGTGCAGCCGGAAGAACGGTTTCACGAACGACCGCAGGACCAGATCCGTCCCGTCGTCGAGTTCCAGCCGACGTATCCGCGACGTCCAACCGCCGCGCAGATCGGCCCAGTTCCGCACGGAGCGGCCCGCGGGGAGCCGCTCGGCCACCCACGCACGGGTCGCCGCCCACTCGTGATCGTCGAATGTCATGCGGCCAGCATCGCCGACGAGTGGCGTCGGCATCCCCGATAAATGGGATGCCCCGGCACCCGCCGCACGAGCATCCTGGAAACGCGGAGCGAAGGCCCCCGGAACGCCGGGCCCGTGCACGACGGGCCCTGTTCTCCGGTCCGGGACCACTCTTCCCCGCACGGTCATCACCCACGCCACGCCCCGAGGAGTCCCGTCATGGGCACCGTGATCCTGTCGGCGACCGCGGTTCTGGTCGTCATGGGTTTCTCCGACAACATCCTCTGGCTGGCCGCAGTCGCCCTGCTCTACCTGTACGTCCGCCACGGTCGCACGGGGGGAGGCTCGGCGCCGTCGGGCCCCCCGGCGGCCGGCGGCTCGGCCCAGCCCGCCTCCTACCGCGCGTACCGCGACCGCCGTGACCAGCAGGCGAAGTGGGAGCGCCGCTACCGCCGCGAACGGCCTTTCGAGACCCGTCGGCAGGAGCGCGACACGAGCAAGAAGTAGTCATGAGCAGCGGCAAGGAGCAGCGAGTGACGGCGTCCCGGGGCCGAGGTCACAGCCCCGGGGCGCCCCAGACCGGGAACCACCGGCTCAGCTCGGGCTCGACCCGCAGCTCGTCCCCGAGTACGGCCCGGACCCGCAGCTCCAGCGCGTTGTCGCGCCGCTGCCCGCCACCCGGCAGCGGCGCGAACGGATAGAACGTCCCCCGCTTGTAGAGATAGACGATCCCGAGCCGCGCCCCGCCACGGTCACCCGCACCGACCTCCCCGCCCCCGCCTTCGCTCCCGTCCCCGCCCGTGAGGTGGAACCCGACGACCGAGCAGAGCAGTTGCGGCCCGAAGCCACCGCTCTCCAGGGCGCTGTTGACCGCGTGCAGATCGCTCACCAGCGCGGGCAGGTCCTGCGGAGCCCGCCGGGAGACCAGCCACGAGTAGCCGTACTCGTCCCGCTCGATCCCGACCGGCGGCCCGGTCCGCCCCGCGTCCGCGTCGAGCAGGGCCCGCACCTCCCGCCGTACGCCGTCGAAGGCCGCGCCCTCGACCGTCGCGAAGCACACCGCGCCCGTGCCGGTCGGGGTGAGGGAGACGGCCGCCTCCAGCGCGACGGCGGCCGAGGGGAGGGCGAAGAGCCGGTCGAGATCGGGTGCGACCGGCTTCGTACGGCCGAGGAGGACGTCCAGCAGCCCCATGCCCGCTCAGCCCGCCTTCCCGGACCCACGGGACCCACTGGACCCGCCGGAATCCTCTGATCCCCCTGAACCACCGGACCCCCCTGAACCACCGGACCCCGGCGCGGCAGCGGTATCCAACTCCGCTGAGATGCGGGCCAGTTGGTCGAGCCGCTGCTCCAGAGGCGGGTGGGTGGCGAAGAAGCGGGTCAGATGGGGGTGGTCGCCGAGCGCGGGGGTGAAGTAGAAGGCGTTGAAGGCCTGCGAGGTGCGCAGGTCCCGGGTGGGGATGCGCGCGATGTCGCCGGTGACCTTGGTGAGCGCGGAGGCCAGCGTCGAGGGCCGCCCGGTGAGGAGGGCGCCCGCCCGGTCGGCGGCCAGCTCGCGGTACCGGGACAGCACCCGGATCAGCAGGAAGCTCAGGACGTACACCGCGGCGGAGACGCCCATGATCACGCTGAACACGACGGCGGTGTTCTGGTCCCGCCTTCCGCCGAACATGTGCGAATAGAACGCGGCCCGCACGACGAGCCCGGCGATCACTCCGAGGAACGAGGCGACCGTCATGACGGCGACATCGCGGTGCGCCACATGCGACAGCTCGTGCGCGAGCACGCCCTCCAGTTCGTCCGGCTCCAGCCGCCGCAGCAGCCCGGTCGTCACACACACCACGGCGTGATCGGCGTTCCGCCCGGTCGCGAACGCGTTCGGCATCTCCATGTCGGCCACGGCGACCCGCGGCTTCGGCACGTCCGCGACCGCGCACAGCCGGTCCACGACCCCGTGCAGCAGCGGATACTCCTCCGGCTCCACGATCCGCCCGCGCATCGCGTAGAGGGCGACCCGGTCGGAGTACCAGTACTGCGCCCCCAGCAGCCCGGCGGCGATCACCACGACCAGCACCCAGGACCGCAGCAGCGCGATCAGCACGGCCACGAACACGACATAGAGCAACCCGAGCAGAAACATCGTGACCGTCATCCGCACGGCCAGCCGGGGATCACTCCGGAACCGCTCAGACATCCGTACCACCCCGCACTCAGGCAGCAGCTCGTCCCGCTTCCATTGTGCGCCCGGGGATCCCCATGCGGAGGTCACGCGGCGGTCCGGATCACCCCTCAGCAGGGCAAAGGCCGCGGAGGCTCAGTACGAGGACCGATAGTTGACGTAGCCGATCAGCGCGATCAACCCCGCCACACACCCGAACACGATCACGGTCGACACCCAGGACGACCGGCGCGGCGTCCTCGGCCCCGGATCAGCGCGGAAGGGCTGCGGCGCGGGCGGGTTCTCCTTCCAGCGGGCCGCGAGCATCCGGGCCCGCGCGGAGGGCTCCTTGTGCTCGGCGCCGTCCGCCCACTTGATGTCGAACTCCCGCTCGTCGTCGTCCTGTTCGGGCATCCCCATGTCTCCCCGTCGTCTCTCGAACAGTCGTGCCAGAACCATACGACGACGCCCCCGTCCCGAGAAACGGGAACGGGGGCGCCGCCGCGAAAACGCCCGGACTACGCGTCGATCACACGTCGGAGAAGTGATGCCCCGGTGCCGCGACCTCGGGTGCGGGTCTGCTCCTCCGCTCCAACCAGCGCGGAAGATCGTCCTCGACCGCTGCCCCTCAGTCGCACACCCTTCTGTACGGCGCGTCCGGTACGTACGTGTCCCACTCGCTCCTCGTCAGGTCCTCGTTCCCGGCGCGGGCGCAGACGTGGGCGATGGCGCGGGTGGGGTCGACGGGGTGGCGGTGGAGGGGGACGTGGCCGCCGCCGGCGTAGAGGGTGGTGTTGTCGGGGCTGAAGGCGAGGGAGTCGATGGGCTCGCCGGGGGTGGGGAGCGGGCCGCCGAGGGGCTGTTGGGTGGTGGTGTCCCAGAGCTGGATGGTGCCGGCGTCGCCGCCGACGGCGAGGGTCTGGCCGTCGGGGCTGAAGGCGAGGGCGCTGACCGCCTCGGGGGTGTCGCCGAGCGGGGCCGGGAAGACGTTGCGCAGGACACCGGCCCGGCGGCGCAGGTCACCGTCCCACAGGGCGACGCGGCCGGTCCGGTCGCCCGCCGCCAAGCGGCTGCCGTCAGGGCTGAAGGCGAGCGCACTGATGTGATCGCCCTGGACCAGATCCAGCGCGACGATGCTGTCGACGGTCTCGCGGGCCACCCGGTTGTCGCCGACGGCCAGTTCGGTGCGCGGGCTGAGTGCGAGGCGCGCGCTGACCAGGCCGGAATCGGTCAGCAACTCCGTCCGCCGGCCGGTGGTGGTGTCCCACATCTCGTTCGCGGGTTCGCCGCCGGGCGGGGTGCGGGTGGTGAAGAGAGTGCGGCCGTCGGGGGTCAGCGCGAGCGCGGTCACCGGCGCCCCGGACTGGGCCGGCCCCACGTCCAGCGTGCTCAGTGCACGGTCGCGGGTCAGGTCCCAGACGGTGAACCGCTGTGACCCGGCCGGTCCGCCCGGCGCCGTGACGCCGTAGACGAACCAGCCGCTCTCGGGGCTGAACGCCATCCGGGGGGCGGTGTCCGCGGGCGCGAGCGGTGTCCCGTTCTGTCCGCCGCGGGCGACGACCGGCGAGGCTGGGCGCGGGAGTGTGCGGACGAGCCGGCCGTTGTCGGTGTCGCGCAGTTCGAAGACGTAGCCGTGGGTCGCGCGTCGGGCGGTGGCGAAGCGGCGGCCGTCGGGGCTGAGCAGTACGCCGTCCAGGGGGCGGTCGCGCCACGCGGCGGTGACGGCCGTCGTCACGTCGAGGGTGTGGACGGTGCCGCCCTCCAGGTAACGCAGGGCGGGTGCGCCGGGGTCCCAGGCGAGGCCGCCGTGCGGGTGCTGGTTGTTGAGGGGATGCCGTAGGACGGGGGCGGCCGGGGCGGACAGCCGCCAGACCCGGATCTCGTCGGCGGAGCCCGCCGTCGCCAGGAAAGCCCCTCCCCTGCTGAACGACGCGTATCGCACACCCGGGTCGCTGATCTCGGCGACGCGGACACCGGTACGGACGTCCCACACCAGGACCCGTTCCCCGGCGACGACGGCGAACCGTCCGTCGTTCCCGAACACCACCGCCGAGTCGGCACCGCAGGCCCCCTGTTCCCGCTCCCACTCCCCCTGCCGCGACCGCCCTGCGCCTGCCTCCAGGACCTGCGGCGCCTCCCCTGTCGGGCAGACGGCCACCAGCCGGTCGTCACCGCTCGGCGCCACGTTCGCCGGGGTCGCCCCCCGCGTCTCGAACAGCACGGCACCATCGGCGACGGCCCGAACGCGTACGACGTCCGCGCCGGAGTCGGAGCCGGCGCCCGACCCGGCGTCGCCCGCACCGGGTTCGCCCACGACGAAGCTGCGCCCACTCGCCCCGAAGGCGATCCCCTCCCGGCCGGGCGTCAGCGGCCCACCTCCCGTCCACCGTCCCGCCCTCGTGTCCCACAGCCGTACGTGCCCGTCCGCGCCCGCGATCGCCAGGACGCGGGCGTCGGGGCCGGCTGCCAGGACCTCGCCCTCGGGGAGGCGGCCCGAGCCGGTGCTGCGGCGGGTGCCGAGGTTCCAGGTCTGCCAGGAGCGGTCGTCGACGCTGAGGAGGGTGCGGCCGGAGTCGGCGAGGAAGCGCCGGGAGCGGAATCCGGAGGCGGGGTCGCTGAAGGAGGCGGACTCGGGCTGGGCGAGGGAGCCGAGCAGGGCACGGCGGGTCTCGGGGAGGCGGGCGATGCGCCAGGCGGCGCCGCTGAGGAGAAGGGCGGCGCGCGGGTCGGTGGTGCGCAGGCCGTCGGCGACGGCGGCGATACGGCGGGCGGTGTTCTGGGTCTGCTGGTGCCGGTTGTCGTCGTGCTGCCGCCAGGCCGTGAGGCCCGCGACGAGCGCCATCGCGAGGACGGCGGAGAGCGCGCCGGCCAGGATGCGGGAGCGGCGCGTGGAGCGCGCGGCGGCCCGGCGCTCGGCCTCACGGGCGTCGAACGCGGCGGTGAGGAAGTCCCGTTCGACCTCGGTGAGCGCGGGGTCGCGGGTGTGGTCGGGGAAGACCTCCTCCGTACGGGCGAGGCGGGTGCCGCGGTAGAGGGTGCCGGGGTCGCGGGCGTGCTCCAGCCAGGCGCGGGCCGCCTCGGTGAGCCGGCGGTGGTGCCGCAGCCGTTGCCTGTCCTGTTCGATCCAGCCGTGCAGCCGGGGCCAGCAGCCGATCAGCGCCTCGTGGGCGAGGCGTACGCCCTCCTCGTCGACGGTCAGCAGCCGGGCGCAGGCCAGCCGTTCCACCACCACGTGCACATCGGGGTGGGCCCACTCCAGGAGTTCGGCCCGGGACAGGGGGCGCCCGGTGTCGACGGTGCCCCGGCCCGGCTCGACCAGCCGCAGCAGCAGCTGCCGGGCGGCGGCGGCCTGCGACGCGGACAGCTGCCCGTACACCTCCTCGGCGCTCGCCGCGATCGCGCCGTTGAGTCCGCCGGCCGCCTCGTACGCGGCCGTCGTCAGCATGCGGCCCTTGCGGCGCCGCCAGGTCTCCAGCAGCGCGTGCGAGAGCATCGGCAGCGCGCCGGGCCGGCCCTGGACCTCCTCGACGACCGCCGCGGCCAGCGACCGTTCCACCAGGAGACCGACCGCCTGCGCGGGCCGCACCACCGCCTCGCGCAGTTCGTCCGCGTTCATCGGGCCGACCAGCAGCCCGGCGCGGCTCAGCGCGTTCGCCAGTTCCGCGTGTTCGCCGCAGCGGGCGTAGAAGTCGGCGCGTACGGCGATGATCACCCGCAGCCGGGAGCCGGGTTCCCGGGCGGTGAGCAGCAGGTCGATGAAGCGGGCCCGCTCCGCCTCGTCCCGGCAGAGGGTGAAGACCTCCTCGAACTGGTCCACCACCACCCAGCTCTCCGGCTCGTCCGCCGCGGGGGTCAACAGGTGTCCATACGTCTCGGCCGGTCGGGCGCCCGGCGTGAACACCCGCAGCACCGCCGCGCCCTCCCGCCGCGCGATGCTCGCGCGCACCCGGGGAACGACCCCGGCGCGCAGCAGCGAGGACTTGCCACTGCCGGAGGCTCCGAACACGGCGGCGAAGCGGTGCGCGGTCATCAGCTCGCACAGCTCCGCCACCAGCCGGTCGCGGCCGAAGAACAACTCGTGGTCGTCCGGTTCGAAGCGGGCGAGGCCCCGGTACGGCGCCGGCGCGTCCTTCTCGTCGTCCACGGGAACCGCCGCGGCCGCCGCCTCGGCCTCCTTCCAGTACGGCTCCCACTCGTCGGGATCCCCGCCGCACGCCCTCGCATACCCCAGGACGACCGCCAGCGAGGGCAGCCGCTCCCCGGCCGCCGCCTGGGACAGGGTCGTCGCCGAGAATCCGGCGTCCTCGGCCATCGCCCGGTACGAGGGGTTGCCGGCGGCTCCGCGCAACTCCCTCAGCCGGTGGGCGAGCAGCTGGACGGGGCCGGCCGTCGGGTCAATGGCTCTTTCCGGGCGCCCCATACACCTACCCATTTCCGAACTATTACGAGATTTCCGACACTTACGGCATTTTCTGATACGTCAAGTGAGCCGGGTCGGAGGCATCAACATACGTATCCCGCTGACCAGCCGAAACCCTGCGGCCGCGAAGTGTGGCGTTGATGACAGCGGCGGTACGTGCCGCCGAACAATCCGGAACCGTTGGCCGGATTTGATTGCCCTGGTGAGAGTAGGTGTCGATCAACTCTCCGCTTGCCAGTCTCTGTCCCGTCAAGCCGGATCAGCCGGCGTCCCCCGCCGCTGAGCAGCCTCTGCCCCGCAGAGCCAGATCACCGGCGTCCCCCGCGCAGAGCAAGTGGAGAACCGCTGATGTCCCAAGCACTGAAGAGCAGGAAGTCCCGCCTCGGCCGCCTCGGGCGTTTCGCGCTCGTCGCGGCCAGCGCCGCCGCGCTGACCATCGGGCTGACCAGCAGCGCCCACGCCGGCGTACTGACCCCCCTGCCCGAGAGCACCACCACGTTCCAGAAGACCTTCCAGCCGGTCTTCGACTACGACACGGACAGCTGTCTCCCGGTCGCCGCCATCGACCAGTGGGGCAACCTCAACGGCGGCCTCGACGACAGCGGACCCATCACCGGCCAGTGCCGCGACAACCACCTGGGCAGGGCCAACGTCTACTCGCGGGCCAAGTGCAACAACGGCTGGTGCGCGATCGTCTACACCGAGTACTTCGAGAAGGACATGTCCTGCGCTGGATGCACCAGCACGTCGCACCGCCACGACTGGGAAGCCGCCGTGATCTGGATCCGGCAGGGCGCGAGCACGCCCTCGTACGCGTCCGTCTCCGCCCACGGCAACTACACGACCAAGAACTGGAGCGATGTCCCGAGGGACGGGGTCCGTCTCAAGGTCGTCTACCACAAGGAGGGCCAAGTGCTTGACTGGGGGACCCACGCCTTCCGCTTCGCCGGCTGGGGCGAGACCGCGGAGGCCTGGGGTGACGGCGGCTGGGACTTCCCGCCCCTGGTCACCTGGAACAGGTTCCCGGCCGGCAACAACGGTGTGAACCTCCAGAGCCGGATGCAGAACGCCACCTGGGGCGACGCCAACTTCCCGCTGAAGGACGGCCGCTACAACAACGAGCTCAACGCGGCCAAGAACGGCCCCGCCGCCGGCATCCCCTTCGACGTGTGGGCCGCCGGCTGACGGACACAGGAACGGACGCAGACAGGATCCTGCCCCGACGGCACTCCCCCCGCCGCCGGGGCAGGCCCCTTCCCTCACGTAAACCCATTGAGTTCTCCGCCACCCCCAACTCTCGCGGTCCCCCGGCTCGAAGCGTCGCGAAGACTTCGGGCCACGTCGCCATGGCGTAGTCCGTCACGAGACAGGCCGCCCCGTCGGAGAGCAGGGCGGCGGCGCGTACTTCTTCGCTGGCAACGCTGTCAGTCGGCGCGTGTTCCTGCCGTGGAAGACCCCGGACGGCCCGCCGGTCACCGCGAAATTGCTGTTCTTATGCACCTCACGGCATGCACGCCTTGCGGCACTACTACGCGTCGGTCCTGCTGGACTCGGGAGAGAACATCAAGGCGTTGGCCGAGTACCTCGGTCACTCCGACCCCGGATTCACGCTCCGGACGTACACGCACCGGATGCCGAACAGCCAGGACCGCGCCCGTAGAGCCATCGATGCCGCGTTCGGTGCACCGGATGCGGACAACGGTTCCGGCGGAGCCGAGGCGCTGACCTGAGCGGCCGGCGGGGCCGTAGCTCTCGACAGTCGTTCGCGGCGCGGCCCGAAAAAGGCCGTCGGCCGTGCCCTTCCGGCGAGGAAGAACACGGCCGACGGCCCACACACGGCCCAGGGGAGCGGAAACCCGCTCTGACCTGGGGCGATATCACACGTCGAAGTAGAGCTCGAACTCGTGCGGGTGCGGGCGCAGCTGGAGCGGGGCGATCTCGTTGGTGCGCTTGTAGTCGATCCACGTCTCGATCAGGTCCGGCGTGAAGACGTCGCCCTGGAGGAGGAACTCGTGGTCGCGCTCCAGCGAGTCGAGGACGGCCGGGAGCGAGGTCGGGACCTGCGGGACGCCCGCGTGCTCCTCGGGGGCCAGCTCGTAGAGGTCCTTGTCGATCGGCTCGGCCGGCTCGATCTTGTTCTTGATGCCGTCGAGGCCCGCGAGCAGCAGGGCCGAGAAGGCGAGGTACGGGTTGCCGGAGGAGTCGGGCGCGCGGAACTCGACACGCTTGGCCTTCGGGTTCGAACCCGTGATCGGGATACGCATGGCCGCGGAGCGGTTGCGCTGCGAGTAGACCAGGTTCACCGGGGCCTCGAAGCCCGGGACCAGACGGTGGTACGAGTTCACCGTCGGGTTGGTGAAGGCCAGCAGCGACGGGGCGTGCTTGAGGATGCCGCCGATGTAGTAGCGGGCGGTGTCCGACAGGCCCGCGTAACCGGCCTCGTCGTAGAAGAGCGGGGAGCCGCCCGTCCACAGGGACTGGTGGACGTGCATGCCCGAGCCGTTGTCACCGAAGATCGGCTTCGGCATGAAGGTCGCGGTCTTGCCGTTGCGCCAGGCCACGTTCTTCACGATGTACTTGAAGAGCTGGAGGTCGTCGGCCGCGGCGAGCAGCGTGTTGAACTTGTAGTTGATCTCGGCCTGGCCGGCGGTGCCCACCTCGTGGTGCTGGCGCTCGACCTGGAGGCCGGACTTGGCCAGCTCCAGCGAGATCTCCGCGCGCAGGTCGGCGAAGTGGTCGACCGGCGGGGTCGGGAAGTAGCCGCCCTTGTAGCGGACCTTGTAACCGCGGTTGTCCTCCAGCGCACCGGTGTTCCAGGCGCCCGCCTCGGAGTCGATGTGGTAGAAGGACTCGTTCTCCGAGGTCTTGAAGCGCACGCTGTCGAAGACGTAGAACTCGGCCTCGGGACCGAAGTACGCGGTGTCGGCGATACCGGTCGACGCCAGGTACGCCTCCGCCTTCTTCGCCACGTTCCGCGGGTCACGGGAGTACTGCTCGCCCGTGATCGGGTCGTGGATGAAGAAGTTGATGTTGACCGTCTTGTCGCGGCGGAACGGGTCGACGCGCGCGGTCGACAGGTCGGCGCGGAGCGCCATGTCGGACTCGTGGATGGCCTGGAAGCCGCGGATCGAGGAGCCGTCGAACGCGAGCTCCTCGGCCGGGTCGAAGGCCTCGGCCGGGATCGTGAAGTGCTGCATCACGCCCGGCAGGTCGCAGAAGCGGACGTCGACGAACTTGACGTCCTCGTCCGCGATGAACTTCTTGGCCTCGTCGGCGTTCTGGAACATCCAGCTCCTCCTACTCCCGACGTCACCTGCCGGGGTGGTAGTTCGTTCGTGCGGCCAGTGCGGTGGCACACGCTGGTCACGACACTAGGGACGGGTGATTTCTCGTACGTGACCCATTTGTTTCGCACAAGTTAACCGGACATCCCGCCCCGCACCCCACCTGTCCGTATGGCAGAACGGTCGCAGTACCGTGGTCGGGTGGACAAGAGGCAAGCAATCGGATCGTGGCTCTCCGGCCCCCGCGACGCCGCGGAGGCGGCCGGAGTCGACTTCGGATACAGGGGGGAGCAGCTCGGTCTGCCGGAGGAGGGCCCCGGCTCCATCGCCCGCCCCGGCCGCCGCCTCGGCGCCCTGGCCGTCGACTGGGGTCTGTGCCTCTTGATCGCATACGGCCTGATCACCGACGGCTACGACCAGGCCACCAGCAACTGGGCCCTGCTCATCTTCTTCCTGCTCCACGCCCTGACGCTGGGCACGGTCGGCTTCACACCCGGTAAGCGCCTCTTCGGCCTGCGCGTCGTCGCCCAGGACACCGGGACGGTGAACCCCTGGCGCGCCCTGGTCCGCACCGCCCTCCTCTGCCTCGCCGTCCCGGCCCTGGTCTGGGACCGCGACGGCCGGGGCCTGCACGACCGGCTGGCCCGCACGGTCGAGGTCAGGATCTGAGGCCCTCACGCGCGTACGACGATCACGCGTACGACGATGGGGGGCGCCCGGAATGATCCGGGCGCCCCCCATCGTCGTACTCATGTCGTCAGCGGGCCTTCGGGCCGCCCTTCGGCATGCGCATGCCCTTGGGCATCGGGCCCTTGGGGAGCGGCATGTTGCTCATCAGGTCGCCCATGGCGCGCAGCCGGTCGTTGGTGGCGGTCACCTGGGGGCCGGAGAGGACGCGCGGCAGCTTGAGCATGGTCGTGCGGAGCTTCTTCAGCTCGGTCTGGCCCTCGCCGGTGCCCACGACCAGGTCGTGCACCGGGACGTCCGCCACGATGCGGGCCATCTTCCGCTTCTCGGCGGCCAGCAGGCTCTTCACCCGGTTCGGGTTGCCCTCGGCGACCAGGACGATGCCGGCCTTGCCGACGGCCCGGTGCACCACGTCCTGGCTGCGGTTCATCGCCACCGCGGGCGTCGTGGTCCAGCCACGGCCCACGTTGTCCAGGACCGCTGCCGCGGCACCCGGCTGGCCTTCCATCTGCCCGAACGCGGCCCGCTCGGCCCGCCGTCCGAACACGATCGCCGTCGCCAGGAACGCGAGCAGGAGGCCCAGGATGCCGAGATAGATGGGGTGACCGATCAAGAAACCGATCGCGAGGAAGACACCGAAGGTGATGATTCCGACAGCCGCGAGTACAAGACCGATCTTCTTGTCGGCCCTGCGGGTCATCTTGTACGTCAGAGCGATCTGCTTGAGTCGCCCGGGGTTCGCAGCGTCCGCTGCGGGTTCCTTCCTCGCCATGGCACGAAGTCTACGTGTCCGGGGAAGCGAGGACGACGGCGGTGCCGGTGGGGACCGGGGACCGGCGGCTGCGCTGGGGAAGCGGCGCCGGGCGGCGGCGGTGCCGGCGTGGTGCGGCGGCTGTCGTCAGGAGGTACGCGAGCCGACGACCGCCTCGAGGACGCGCTCGGTCTCGACGCGGTCCTTGGCGCGGCGGCGGTCCTCCAGGACGGAGGTCCAGGCATTGCGACGGGCGGTGCGCTGACCACTGCTCATGAGCAGCGACTCGACGGCACGGAGTGCATCGGTGAACGACGGGATCGCTGTGGCACGAACGGGTGCGGCCTGCATGGGAGGTCCCCCCTCGGGATGGCTGCTCTGGCTAGGACCCTGTACCGGGCGTGAAACCAGGGTCACTCATTGGTGTTACCAGGGCGTGACCGACCGGTCAAACGCCAGTGAAGCCTTGCTGTGCGGCCCTTAAACCTCGGCGCGGCCCTGACACTGCCCTCATCTGCGAGGACGGTCAGGACCGCGGTCAATCGGCCATTACCGACGAGTAGCCCCTTGTGCTCAGATTCACACGAATCGGGTGGCACTGCGTGCCATTCAGCCTAGCGCCAGGAACGGGCCTGGAGGGGGCCAGGAACGGGCCCGGGGCGGGCCTGGAAGGGGCGGTGAACGGGGTCAGACGGCCTGCGACGCGACGTACGCGCCGCGCTTCTCGACGGCCATCTGGTACAGCCGGCCGGCACGGTACGAGGAGCGGACCAGCGGGCCGGACATCACACCGGAGAAGCCGATCTGGTCGGCCTCCTCCTTCAGCTCGACGAACTCATGCGGCTTGACCCAGCGCTCCACGGGGTGGTGCCGGACGCTCGGGCGCAGGTACTGGGTGATGGTCACCAGCTCGCAGCCCGCGTCGTGCAGCTGCTTGAGCGCCTCGCTGACCTCCTCGCGGGTCTCGCCCATGCCGAGGATCAGGTTGGACTTCGTGACCAGACCGTAGTCACGGGCCTCGGTGATGACCTTCAGGGAACGCTCGTAGCGGAAGCCGGGGCGGATGCGCTTGAAGATCCTCGGGACCGTCTCCACGTTGTGCGCGAAGACCTCGGGGCGGGAGGCGAAGACCTCCTCCAGCAGCTCCGGGACGGCGTTGAAGTCGGGCGCCAGCAGCTCGACCTTGGTCTGGCCGTCCGCGCGCTGCGCGGTCTGCTGGTGGATCTGGCGCACGGTCTCGGCGTACAGCCAGGCGCCGCCGTCCTCCAGGTCGTCGCGGGCGACGCCGGTGATGGTGGCGTAGTTCAGGTCCATGGTGACGACGGACTCGCCGACGCGGCGGGGCTCGTCGCGGTCCAGCGCCTCGGGCTTGCCGGTGTCGATCTGGCAGAAGTCGCAGCGCCGGGTGCACTGGTCGCCGCCGATGAGGAACGTGGCCTCACGGTCCTCCCAGCACTCGTAGATGTTGGGGCATCCGGCTTCCTGGCAGACGGTGTGGAGCCCCTCGCTCTTCACGAGGCCCTGCATCTTCGTGTACTCGGGGCCCATTTTCGCCCGGGTCTTGATCCACTCGGGCTTGCGCTCGATGGGGGTCTGGCTGTTCCGGACCTCCAGGCGCAGCATCTTGCGTCCGTCGGGTGCGACTGCGGACACATCGGCTCCCTGTGCTTCGATTCTTCGGCGTCCACCAGGGTACGCCCGTACGGTTCTCGGTCCCCGGGGTGGGCAACCTTCGGCTTCGGGGTCGCATTCCCATCCGCGGGTCCGGGGGGCTTCTCGCGCAGTTCCCCGCGCCCCTGAAAGGGGCCTGCGGCCCTTTCGGGCCGAAAAAGCATGGGGCGCAGCCCCCGCTTTTTCAGGGGCGCGGGGAACTGCGCGACAGGCCCCCACGCACCCGCACCCGACAGCGCACCCCGGCCCCGGCTACGCCGACGCCCGCTCCACCACCCGCGGCTGCAGGTCCGCGTTCTCCAGGACGTCCCGGAGATGGCGCTCGGCCACGGGAAGCACCTCGGCGATCGTCACGTCGCGGCCCAGCTCGCCCGCGAGCGACGCCACCCCCGCGTCCCGGATCCCGCACGGGATGATCCGGTCGAACCACTTGTTGTCCGGGTTCACGTTCAGCGCGAAGCCGTGCATGGTGACCCCCTTCGCGACCCGGATCCCGATCGCCGCGATCTTCCGGTCCTCCCGCCGCTGCCCGGCGTTGGAGGGCGCGTACTCCGGCCCGTTCATCCGGGGGTCGAACTCGTCGTCGGTCAGCCGGGGGTCGAGGTGCAGCGACAGCCCGCCGAGACGCTGCTCGACCGGATCGCCGAGCACCCACACCCCGCTGCGGCCCTCGACCCGGGTCGTCTCGACGCCGAACTCCGCGCACGTACGGATCAACGCCTCCTCGAGACGGCGCACATGGGCCACCACGTCCACCGGCCTGGGCAGCTTCTGGATCGGGTAGCCCACCAGCTGGCCCGGACCGTGCCAGGTGATCTTGCCGCCGCGGTCGACGTCGATCACGGGGGTGCCGTCGAGGGGGCGCTCGTTGTCGGCCGTGCGCCGTCCGGCCGTGTAGACCGGCGGGTGTTCGAGCAGCAGCACGGTGTCGGGGACCTCGTCCGCGAAGCGCGCCGCGTGCACCCGGCGCTGCTCGTCCCAGGCCGCCTGGTACTCGACGGCCTCCGTACCGAACCCCATGCGGACGAACCGCAACCCACTCACGGCAAGCGCCTCCCTCGGCGGTACCGCCGAGCGGCGGCACCGCGATAGCCCTGTGGCTCTGTCAGGCGCGTGACGCGCCCAAGCCACTGTACGACCGTGCGACCGCGACCTGTTCGAGCGGTCTCCGCCGGCCGTCGTACGGGGCGCGGGGGTGCGGGCCGACGCTCGTCGTACGGCGTGGCCGCCGGGCGTACGAGGGGCCCAGCCGGCGCGTGACGGAGGCCGACCACGTCAGCCGTGCGGCAAATCCTCACACGATCGGATGAATGGTTGCGGAAGTGTGCGATCGGACGCTTACTCTCCGCTACATTCGCGCCGTTCACCAGGCCGCAAAAGGCTTCTCACCAGGCAATCCGGGAAACCCCGCCGACACCCGGAAGGCAGGAGACCGCACCGCAGATGACGGAACGACCCGCGCAGCGCACCCCCAACCGCCAGC
The DNA here is from genome assembly GCF_014930365.1 of Streptomyces caniscabiei. Lineage (GTDB taxonomy): Bacteria > Actinomycetota > Actinomycetes > Streptomycetales > Streptomycetaceae > Streptomyces > Streptomyces caniscabiei. Next base: position 192,763 of record NZ_JABXWI010000017.1, read on the forward strand.
TCGCCGCCCTCATCGCAGAAGCGGGGTTCTCGAACGCGGGACTAGCGCGCCGTGTGGACCAGCTCGGTCTCGAACACGGCCTCGACCTCAGATACGACAAGACGTCGGTCACCCGCTGGCTGCGTGGTCAGCAGCCCCGGGGGACGACACCCGCGCTCATCGCCGAGGTGTTCACCCGCCGCCTCGGCCGCCGGCTCACCGCCCAGGACCTCGGCCTGGACGCCTGCGCCCCCGTCTACGCGGGCCTGGAGTTCGCCGCGACCCCCGAGGAGGCCATCGACATCGTCGGCGGCCTGTGGCGCAAGGACTCCGGCAGCCATGCCGAGCTCCGAAAGATCGCGTTCACCCCGGCCGGGCTGGTCGTCCCCAGCCGCGACTGGCTGATCGGCCGGGCCGACGACCGGGTGGGGCGCGGTGACCCGGCAGCCACCCGGGTGCCCCCGCAGGGCCGCCCGGTCGTCCCCCGGCAGCGCAGCCAGACCGAGCGCGGCCCCGGCCAGAAGGTCACCGGCGGGGACATCGCCGCCCTCCGCTCGGTGGGCGAGCTGTTCCGCGCACTCGACGACGCGTACGGCGGCGGCCACGCCCGCCAGGCCCTCGTGCGTTACCTGGAGCACGAGGCCGAGCCGATGCTGCGCGGCGCCTACGGCGAGCAGATCGGCCGACGGCTGTTCGCGGCCGCCGCCGACCTGACCCGGCTGGCCGGCTGGACCTCGTACGACATCGGCGCGCACGGGCTCGCCCAGCGGTACTTCGTGCAGGCGCTCAGGCTGGCGCAGGCGGCGGGGGACCGGGCGTACGGGGCGTACGTGCTCGTCACGATGAGCCGGCAGGCGGTCTACCTGGGGCACGGCCGGGAGGCCGTGCAGCTCGCGCGCGTCGCCCAGCAGGGTGTCGGGTCGGCCGTGCCGCCGGTGGTGCAGTCGCTGCTGCACTCCGTCGAGGCGCGCGGGCACGCGGTGCTGGGCGAGGTGCGGGCCTCCACCGCCGCGCTGGTCCGTGCCGAACGAGCCCTGGAGACGGCCCGCCCCGGCGACGAAGTGCCGTACTGGGCGCGGTTCTTCGACGAGGCGCAGCTCGCCGACGAGTTCGGCCACAGCCACCGCGACCTCCAGCAGTACCGGGCGGCCGCCCAACACGCGGAACGCTCGCTGCAGTTGAGGGCGCCCGCCTACGCTCGCAGCCGTCTCTTCTGCCGGGTCGTCCTCGCCTCCGCCCGTCTCGGGCTCGGCGAACTCGACCAGGCCTGCCAGCTCGGCGCGGAGGCCGCGGGCCAGGCCGCGGAGATGCGGTCGGTCAGGGCCGTGGAGTACGTCCGCGACTTCGAACGCCGCCTGGAGCCGTACCGGGACGCCGCCCCGGTCCGCGGCTACCGGGACAAGGTGGCGGCGCTGATGTAGGCGCGCGGCACACGACAGGGGCGCCCGGCGGAAACTCCGGGCGCCCCTGTGTCGTTCAAGCCGTCCACACCGCCCCACGTGGCTCCAGGGGCCGCGGGCGGGTCTCCACGGGCTCCCACGGGCCCCGGTGGCCCCGCGCGGTCTCACGCGGCCGTTTCCAGCGGCTCCTCCAGGAACGTGGGGTGGGCGTCCAGGTCGGTCAGGACGGCGTGGGCGGCCCGGCGGGCGGAGTGGAGCGCGCCCTGCACGGTGCTGGTGTCGCGGTGGTCGCCGCAGACGTAGAGACCGGCGAGGAGCCGCACCGGACGCCGCAGATCGTGCGGCGCGGGCATCGCGGGGACCGCCTCGGGGACGTGGTACGCGGCGAGCAGCTCCCAGCGGGTGGTGGACGTCCGGTAGAGACGGGCCAGTTGGGCGCGGACCGTGGCGTCGAGGTGCGCGGCGTCCGGGGGAGTCCCGAGGACCGTGGAGGTGATCAGGGCGCGGCCCGCCGGAGCCCGGCTCGGGTCGACCTGGCTGATCACCGCCGTGTGCGAGACGGGTCCGCCGCGGTCGGCGTCGAGGAGCAGCGCCGGTTCGGTCAACGGGGGCTCGTCCGTGGCGTGGTGCAGGACCGTCACCGGGTGGAACCCCGGCACGCGCAGACCGGGGAGCAGCGTGGCTGCGGACCGGGCGTCCGTGGCCAGCACCACGGCCCGGCAGGCGAGTTCACCGTGGTCGGCCGTGGTCACCGAGGTCGTGCTGATGGCCGTCGCCCGCACCCCCGTGCGGACCGAGCCCGGGGGCAGCGCGGCCGCGAGGAGTTCGGGCAGGGTGTCGGCGCCGCCCTCCGGGACGCAGAGCCGGCCGGTCGCGTACGTGTGCAGGGCCAGATCGGCGCAGCGGCTGGACGTCGTCAGCGCCGGGTCGGCGAGCAGCGCGGTCAGCAGCGGACGGACGAAACCGTCGATCGTCCGGGGCGGGAAGCCCCGGGTCGCCAGGGCTTGGGAGGCAGGGACCTCCGCGCGGGCGAGGAGCCGTTCGGGCGCGGTCGCGGCGAGCCGGGCCAGCGCCATGGCCAGCCGCGACTGATCGGCGGGGGCGCCCAGCCGGCCGGGCCGGGTGCCCGTGGAACGGGCCTGTCCGCGGCCCTGGTTCCTGGGGAGCCTGGGGGCGCTTGCGAGGGCGCGCGCGGCGGTGAGTGCGCCCCTCGCGCTCCGCAGGACGGGGGTGGCGCCGGCCCGCTGATGACGCCCGTCGGAGTGCAGCAGGACGCCGGGGGCGAACGGGCGCAGGGGCAGCATCTCCATGTGCGGGGTACGCCGCAGTTCCGGGTACGACGTGGACAGCAGATGCGTCGTCCGGTCGAGACGGAAGCCGTCGATCTTCTCGGTGGACATACGGCCGCCGACGGCGGGGGCGGCCTCCAGGACGAGGGTCCGCAGACCCGCCCTGGTCAGATGTCCGGCCGCAGCGAGGCCGGCCACGCCGGCTCCTACGACGATGACGTCCACGTCCCGCGTGTCCGCCTGGTACGCCGACTGGTGCACCGACTCAAGCACGTGCCCCTCCCGAGGTCGCGCGGCTGCGGGGACGTTATGCCCCCAACACCCATCTGAAATACCTGAGTTCGGCACGAGAGTGAAGGTGGGAGCCGGGTCCGGGGAAGGAGCGTGTGACCTCGCACGGGGGCATGGGCGGGGTGTTCGTGCGCCGGGCGTCCGGGGGGTACCGGTTCGTCGGCGACCGCGGGCCCGGTGGGGCTTCTCGCGCAGTTCCCCGCGCCCCTAAAAGCATCAGGCCCCTGCGGGCCTGAAAGGCGACGGGGCTGCGGGCCTGAAAAGCACGGGGCGCAGCCCCTGCTTTTCAGGGGCGCGGGGAACTGCGCGACCGGCCCCCACGCACCCGCACCCGACAACGCCCCCACCCACAACGAACCCACCCGCTCAGCCGAGCGCAGCTCGAATCGCGTCGTCGATCTCCGGATACCTGAACCTGAAGCCCGACTCCAGCAACCGCGTAGGAACCGCCCGCGTGCTGCCCAGCACATCACCGGCGACGCCCCCGAGGGCGAGCCGCAGCGCGGGCGCCGGCACCGTGAACAGGGTGGGCCTGCGCAGCACGCGTCCCATCGCCGCCGTGATCTCCCGGTTGGTGCGCGGGGTCGGCGCCGTCAGGTTGAACGGCCCGGAAAGGGACGGCGTGAAGAGCAGGTGCCGCAGCGCCGCGACCTCGTCGTGCAGGGAGATGAAGCTCCAGTACTGGCGGCCGTCCCCCATCCGCCCGCCCAACCCGGCCTTGAACAGCGGGAACAGCGGACCCCAGGCACCCCCGCCCCGGGCCACCACCAGCCCCGTGCGGGCGAACGCCGTACGGATCCCGGCCTCCCGCGCGACCCCGGCCGCCCCCTCCCACTCCACGCACAGCGCGGACAGGAACTCCGCCCCCGGCTCCGCCGACTCGTCCACCACCCGGTCACCCGTGTAGCCGTAGAACCCGATCGCGCTGCCGTTGACGAACACGCTCGGCGGGGTGTCGAGGGCGGCCGCGGCCTCGGCGAGCGTCCGGGTGCCGCGCACCCGGCTCTCGCGGATCGCCGCCTTGTACGCGTCCGTCCAGCGGCGGGACGCGACCCCCGCGCCGGCGAGGTTCACGACGGCCGCGCACCCCGCGAGCCCCGCCCTGTCGATCCGTCCCGCGTCCGGGTCCCAGCGCACCTCGCCCCGCGCCCTGGGCTCCCGTCGCACGAGCCGGAGCACCTCGTAGCCGTCGGCGGTGAGGGAACGGTCCAGAGCCGAACCGATCAGGCCGGACGCACCGGCGATCGCGATTCGAGAACCGGGCGGAACGGGCGATTCATCGGTCATGCCCACCATCCTGCCCGGCGGACGGCGCGGGCAGGGGACCGGGGCACCCGCACCGGCGCGAACCAGCGTGCACCGGCGTGCACCGACCGCCCGGGCGCCGTGCCACGGCCGTACAGTGGCCGCCATGCCCGTTCCGCACATACGCCTCGCGACCTCGGACGACGAGGACACGCTCGGCCGCCTCGACCGCGAGACCTGGTCCACCCTGCACTCGGTCCAGGAGCGGCCCACACAGCCGCACGAGCCGTTCTTCGACGAGCGCTACGGCCCCCACGACCATCTGGTGGCCGAGCTCGACGGCAGCGTCGTCGGATACGTCCGCCTCGCCCTGCCCTCGAAGCTCGCCTGTCACGCCCACGTCCGCCAGATCCAGGGTCTCGCCGTCGCGGACGAGGCACGCGGCTCGGGGGTCGCCCGCGCGCTGCTGCGCGCCGCGCAGGACGAGTCCCGGCGACGCGGCGCCCGCAGGCTCACCCTGCGGGTCCTCGGCCACAACACCCCGGCCAGGAAGCTCTACGAGTCCGAGGGTTTCGTCGTGGAGGGCGTCCTGCCGGAGGAGTTCCTCATCGACGGGGCCTACGTGGACGACGTGCTGATGGGCCGTCGGCTCTGAACAGCCCCGATCGGACGTGACCGGATCACGAGGTCACGAGTTCGCCCGTGTCCACCGCCGCCGTCGCGTTCGCGGCGCGCTCCGCGTCGGGGAGAACCTCGTCCACGGTGAGCACGTAACCCGTCTCCGCGTCCGAGGTGGAACGGGCGAAGACGACGCCGAAGACCCGGCCGTCGGTGGTCAGGAGCGGGCCGCCGGAGTTGCCGGGGCGGACGGTGGAGCGGATGGAGTAGATGTCGCGGGTCACCGAGTCGGTGTTGTAGATGTTCCGGCCGGTCGCGTCGATACGGCTGGCGACCGTGGCCGCCTGGAGGTCCAGGCCGCCGTCCTCCGGATAACCGGCCACCACCGCCGCGTCACCGCGCCCCGCGCTGTCGTCGAAGCGCAGCAGCGGGGCCCGCAGACCCGGGACGTACAGGACCGCCACGTCCTTGTCCGAATCGAACAGCACCACCTTCGCCTCGTACGCCTTGCCCACACCGCCCACCCGCACGCTCGGCTCGTCGATGCCGGCCACCACGTGGGCGTTGGTCATCACGTGCTCGGTGGCGTACACGAAGCCGCTGCCCTCGCGGCCCTGGGTGCCCGCCACGCCCTCGATCTTCACCGTGCTGCGCTTGGCGGCGGCGGTCGCGGCCGCGGTGACGCTGTCGCCGGAGGGCTTGGCCACCTCGGCCGTCGCCTCGTTCTCGAAGGGGTTGAAGACCTGCGGGAAGCCGGCCTCGGTGAGCGCCGAGGTGGCGTCGGAGAACCAGGCCGGGGTGGTCTCCGGCATGGTGTTCTGCACGGCGCCGAGCAGCGCGGAGTTACGGATCGAGTTGGTCACCATCGCCGACGAGGAGGCTGCGAGGACGCTCGCGGCCACCCATGCCACGATCAGCACGGCGACGGTGTTGGCCGCGGCCCCGCCGACGCCGTCGGCCACCCGCAGCGGACTCCGGTCGATCTCCCGGCGCAGCCGCAGCGCCAGCCGGCCGGCCAGCTCGTGCCCGATCACCCCCGGCACCAGGACCGTCAGCACCGCCGTGACCGTCGCCGCCGGGGTGCCCGCCTCCACCAGCTCCATCATCCAGGGCAGCACCCAGACACCGATCGCCGCGCCGCCCACGAAACCGGCGAGGGACACACATCCCGCGACCAGGCCGCGACGGTAACCGGACGCCGCGTAGGCCAGGATCACCAGCATCAGCAGGATGTCGAGCACGTCCACTCCGACCGCCTCTCTCTAGGGACCCTGTAGTACGCGCGGCACGCGTGCAGTGATCAGCTGTGAGCGCACCGCACCCGGGTGGGCCCGCGCGAACCGGCCACCACCGTGCCGTGTGCGCCCCCGAAGAGTAAAAACGCCCCGGACCACGGCGTTGGTTCCTTCCGCTTCCACCGGGTGGCCCACTCCACATCGCGGCCGGCGTGCGTCCGGGTGACTGTGGGGCCATGCGTGTGTTCCGGATGTCGCGGGGGGCGCGAATGCGGCGGCTGCTCCGTGCGGGGCGCCGCCGCACACGGACCCCGCGCGCCCCGGCCCCGGCCCGGCGGCGGCCGCGCCGGTCCCACGACGGCCTCGGCCCGGCCGCCGACGGCACGGGCGCGGCCCACGGCGCCACGGGCCAGGCAGACGACCGCACCGGCGCGGCCCACGACCGCACGCGACCGGCACGCGAGTGTGCGCGCCGGGTGCGGGAACGTATGCGCCTGGCCCGGGAGCGCGTGGACCTGCCCCGGCCCGTCCTGATGCTGCTGGCCTGTCTGCCCGTGCTGGGGGCCGTCCTCGCCCTGGTGCTGTACGCGATCGGCGTGGACCGTACGGCCGAGCGCGCCGACGGGCCCGCCGCGGCCGAGCCCGCGCTGCCGCACCGGGCGCCCCGGCCGGCCATCGTGCCCAGGGCCCGCTGGCTGGAGAAGGACGCGCCCAGCCAGCCGCCCGCCCGCTACGACGACGAGGTCGCCGCCGTCTTCGTCCACCACACGGACTCCCCCAACGGCTACGACTGCGCCGACGCGCCCCGCATCATCCGCGGCCTCTACACCGGCCAGACCGACGCCAAGCACTGGGACGACATCGGCTACAACTTCCTCGTCGACCGCTGCGGCACCATCTACGAGGGCCGCGCGGGCGGCGTCGACCGCGCTGTCGTCGGCGCCCACACCCAGGGCTTCAACCACCGCACCTCCGGTATCGCCGCGCTCGGCACCTTCACCGCGGGCGTCCCCGTCCCGCAGGCCATGACCGACGCGATCGCCGCGATCGCCGCATGGAAGCTGGGGCTCTCCGACGTCGACCCCCGGGGCAGCGTCCGGCTCACCTCCAGCAACAGCCTCAGCCGCTACGCCGCCGGCACCACCGTCCTGCTGCCCACCCTCGCGGGCCACAGCGACGGCTACATGACCAGCTGCCCCGGCGCGGCCCTCGCCGAGCGCCTGCCCGCGATCCGGGAACTGGCGGCCCGCCTCCAGGGCCGGACGTAGCCGGGCGGCACATCTCATGAGGTTCACAGGCAGCGCGCCGCCGCCTCACAGAGTTCTCCCAGATCCGCGCCCTACCTTCGTGGTCGTCACGCCGACCGGAGGTGGGGAAAATGAGCGGCAGCCGTACGAAGAACATGTCCCGTGACCCGAAGAAGTCCTGGGCCTCGGCCCTGCGGGGCCCGTGGACGGTGGCCTGTGCGACCGTCGTCGTCGTGCTCGGCCCGTCCGCCGTCACCGCGTCCGCGCTGGAACGCGCGAACACCGCGCCCCTGCACGGAACCTCGGCCCCCGAACACCCGGCCCCGGGCAAGGAACGACGCCACCACGGCGGGCCGTACACCACCGAGCCGTCCGCCTACCTGCCCCGCACAACGAACCGCGGGCTGCGGGCGTGACCCGGACGGCGGGCCTCAGGCCCGGAAGCGCTCCCAGAGCTTCGGGCAGCGTTCCGCGAGCGCGGAGTCGTCCTCGAAGTCGAGCGGGTTCCCCTCGGGTTCGCCGGGCGGGGGCGGGATGCCGAGGTCAGGGGCGACCACACCGGTGAGCTGCTCGTACGCCTCGTCCGCGGCGTATCCCAGCTCCTCGGCGTCCCCGTCGATCTCCTCGTCGAAGTCGTCCAGCAGATCGGCGAGCGCGTCGGGGTCGTGCACCGCCCCCTCGAACACCTCCCGGCCCTGGCCGATCAGCCAGCACCGGAAGTAGTCGAACGCGTCGTCACTGGCACCGCCCAGCAGCACCGTGGCGGCGCCCCAAAGGTCCCACGTGTACGCGCGGTTGTAGCGGGACTCGAAGTGCCGGGCGAAGTCCAGGACCGCTTCCGGGTCCAGCCGGCCGAGCCGTTCCACGAGCAGGTCGGCCTGGTCCTCGGGATCGCCCTCGGCGTCCTCGCGGGCCGTGTCCACCAACTCCCAGAACTCCGTCTCGTCCATCACTGGTCCAGCATCGGGCCTGGGCGGGTGGGACGCACGTGGAGAACGACCCATTCTTGCCTCACGAGGACTCGTACAGCCGAGCCAGCCGGCGCGCGTCGTCCGCGAAGCGCTCCCGCAGCGCGGCGGGAGCCAGCACCTCGACCTCCGCTCCCAACGCGATGAGCTGGGTGTACGCCACGTCCTCCGACTCCACGCGGAGGGCGACGGTCACCCGGCCGTGCTCGTCGGGGGTGTCGGCCACGGCGCTCAACGCGTCCCGGGCCGACACGGGATCCACCACGTGCGGCAGCCTCCGCACGCCCTCCGCCGACAGCCGCACGACGACCTCGGCGCGCAGGATCGACCTGGCGAATCGTTCCGCCTGCTCGTCCCAGTGGGCCGGCAGATCGAACGTCTCGTCACGGGTGAAGCGCTCGTCGACGGTGTCGACGCCGGTGAAGCGATCGATGCGGTAGGTACGGAAGACCCCTGAACCCGGCCGGGTGCCGGAACCCGCCCCGGCGCCGGGGCCGGAGGGCGGTTCCGCGTCGGGAACCCGGGCGCACAGGTACCAGATGCCCGCCTTGAGCACGAGACCGTACGGCTCCAGGGCCCGCTCGACCTCGGTGTGTCCCCTGCGGTACCGCGCGACGATCCGGCGGTCGTCCCAGACCGCGTCCGCGACGGTGGGCAGCAGCTCGGGCGTCTTCGGCTCCTTGAACCAGCTCGGCGCGTCGAGGTGGAACCGCTGGGAGGCCGTGCGGGACGCGTCCCGCAGGGAGGGGAGAAGGGCGGCCGACACCTTCAGCCGGGCGGCGGAGGCCGCGTCCTCCAGCCCCATCTCCCGCAGCGCGCCCGGCACACCGCTGAGGAACAACGCCTCGGCCTCGGTGCGGGCCAGCCCTGTCAGCCGTGTGCGGTACCCGCCGATCAGCCGATAGCCCCCGGCCCGCCCGCGGTCCGCGTAGACCGGTACCCCCGCCTCCGACAGCGCCTGGGCGTCCCTCGTCACCGTCCGCTCGGACACCTCCAGCTCCCGCGCGAGTTCGGCGGCGGTCATGGAGGGCCGGGACTGAAGCAACAACACCATCTTGATCAGCCGGGCAGCACGCATGGGGCCATGATGCCGGGCCGGGGTGACAAAAGGGGGTGGGTTGTCGGGTGCGTTCTTCGGGCGCGGGTGGGTGGGGGCTGGTCGCGCAGTTCCCCGCGCCCCTAAAAGCTTCAGGCCCCCCGCGGGCCTGAAAAGGCGACGGGGCCGCAGGGGTGAAAAGCACGGGGCGCAGCCCCTGCTTTTCAGGGGCGCGGGGAACTGCGCGAGAAGCCCCACCGGAGCCGCACCCGCCGACGAACCCGCGCCCCCGAGCTATGAGGCGCCCCCGCCCCCTACAACCCGTACCGCTCCCGCGCCTCCTTCACCGCCGTGGCCTTGACCTCTCCACGACGTGCGAGCTGCGCCAGCACCGCCACCACGATCGACTGCGCGTCGACGCCGAAGTGCCGACGGGCCGCCTCACGCGTGTCGGACAGGCCGAACCCGTCCGCCCCCAGCGACGAGTAGTCCTGCTCCACCCACTGCGCGATCTGGTCGGGAACCTGCCGCATGTAGTCGGAGACCGCCAGCACCGGCCCCTCCGCCCCCTGCAACGCCTGCCGCACGAACGGCACCCGCTCCTCGCCGCGCAGCAGCGCCGCGTCGGCCTCCAGCGCGTCCCGCCGCAGCTCGCTCCAGGACGTCGCGGACCAGACGTCGGCCGCCACACCCCACTCCTCCGCGAGCAGCTTCTGCGCCTGGAGGGCCCAGTGGATCGCCGTACCGGAGCCGAGCAGCTGCACGCGCGGCGCGTTCGCCACCGGGGACAGCCCCGCCGACTCGGCCGTGTTGAAGCGGTACAGGCCCTTGACGATGCCCTCGTCCACCCCGGCCACGCCCGGCTTCGCGGGCTGCGGCAGCGGCTCGTTGTAGACGGTCAGGTAGTAGAAGACGTTCGGGTCCTCGTCCGGCGCGGCCTCGCCGTACATCCGGCGCAGACCGTCCTTGACGATCGTCGCGACCTCGTACGCGAACGCCGGGTCGTACGTCAGCGCCGCCGGGTTGGTCGCCGCGATCACCGGCGAGTGGCCGTCGGCGTGCTGGAGGCCCTCGCCCGTCAGGGTCGTACGGCCGGCCGTCGCGCCGACGAGGAAGCCGCGGCCGAGCTGGTCGCCGAGCTGCCACATCTGGTCGGCCGTGCGCTGCCAGCCGAACATCGAGTAGAAGATGTAGAACGGGATCATCGCCTCGCCGTGCGTCGAGTACGACGTCGAGGCGGCGATGAAGTCGGCCATGGAACCGGCCTCGGTGATCCCCTCGTTGAGGATCTGGCCGTCCTTGGCCTCCTTGTAGTACATCAGCTGGTCGCGGTCGACCGGCTCGTACGTCTGGCCCTTGGGGGAGTAGATCCCGAGAGACGGGAAGAGCGACTCCATACCGAAGGTGCGCGCCTCGTCGGGGACGATCGGCACCCAGCGGCGGCCGGTCTGCTTGTCGCGGACCAGGTCCTTGACCAGGCGGACGAACGCCATGGTCGTCGCCACGTTCTGCGAGCCGGAGCCCTTGTCGAAGGCGGCGAAGGTCTTGTCGGCGGCGGCGGGGAGCGGGGCCAGCGCGTGCGTACGGCGGGCCGGAGCGGGGCCGCCGAGGGCGGCGCGGCGCTCCTGGAGGTAGCGGACCTCGGCGGAGTCGGCGCCCGGGTGGCCGTAGGGCACGACCCCGTCGACGAAGTCGCTGTCCCTGATGGGGAGTTCGAGCAGATCACGCATCTGCTTGAACTCGTCCGTCGACAGCTTCTTCATCTGGTGGTTGGCGTTCTTCGACGCGAAGCCCTCGCCGAGGGTGAAGCCCTTCACGGTCTGGGCCAGGATGACGGTCGGCGCGCCCTTGAACTCGACGGCGGCCTTGTACGCGGCGTACACCTTGCGCGCCTCGTGACCACCGCGGGAGAGGTGGAAGCACTCCAGGATCTTGTCGTCGCTCAGCAGCTTCGCCATCTCGACGAGCGCCGGGTCCTTGCCGAAGAAGTCCTGGCGGATGTAGGCGGCGTCGCGGGTCTGGTACGTCTGCACCTGCGCGTCCGGTACCTCGCGCAGCCGGCGTACGAGCGCGCCGGTGGTGTCGAGCTGGAACAGCTCGTCCCACGCGGAGCCCCAGAGCGACTTGACGACGTTCCAGCCGGCGCCCCGGAACTGGGCCTCCAGCTCCTGCACGATCTTGAAGTTCGCGCGGACCGGGCCGTCGAGGCGCTGGAGGTTGCAGTTGATGACGAAGGTCAGGTTGTCGAGACCCTCGCGGCTCGCCAGCGCGAGTGCGGCCGTCGACTCCGGCTCGTCCATCTCGCCGTCGCCGAGGAACGCCCAGACGTGGGAGTTCGAGACGTCCTTGATGCCGCGGCTGGTGAGATAGCGGTTGAAGCGCGCCTGGTAGATGGCGGAGAGGGGGCCGAGGCCCATGCTCACCGTCGGGAACTCCCACAGCCAGGGCAGACGGCGCGGGTGCGGGTACGACGGGAGGCCGTCGCCGCCCGACTCGCGGCGGAAGTTGTCCAGGTGGGACTCGTTCAGCCGGCCGTCGAGGAAGGCGCGGGCGTAGATGCCGGGGGAGGCGTGGCCCTGGATGTAGAGCTGGTCGCCCGAGCCGTCGGCCTCCTTGCCCTTGAAGAAGTGGTTGAAGCCCGTCTCGTAGAGCCAGGCGGCGGAGGCGAAGGTGGCGATGTGGCCGCCGACGCCGTATTTGGAGCCACGGGTGACCATCGCGGCCGCGTTCCAGCGGTTCCACGCGGTGATACGGCGCTCCATGGCCTCGTCACCGGGGATGCCCGGCTCGGCGGCGGTGGGGATGGTGTTGACGTAGTCCGTCTCGAGCAGCTTGGGCAGCGCGATGCCGTTGCCCTCCGCACGCTCCAGGGTGCGGCGCATCAGGTACGCCGCGCGGTGCGGGCCGGCCGCCTTGGTGACGGCGTCCAGCGAGGCCTGCCATTCGGCGGTCTCCTCCGGGTCCCGGTCGGGGAGCTGGTCGAGCGCGCTCGGCTGGATGGCGTGGGAGTCGGTCATTGCGCCGCCTTCCTCAGTCGAAGGGGGTTCCCTCATCGGTAAGGGTTCGGGGGTGCCCTTGGTCTTTGGCAGGACAGGGCTGGGGCCTCGGTGGAAGCCCGTCGGCGACTGTAACCCGTTGATCGATGATCGATCAAAGGGTTGCGGGCAAAATATCTTGATCACGAGAAAGTCGGCACGGGGTGCCTTCGGCGACGACACCGGGTGCCTTGGTGGTCCCGGGTTTGTGCAGGTGGGGCGGCGTTTGAGCGGGGGTTCGCTCAACGGGGTGGGGGGTGTGGTGTGTTGGCGGGTGCGGGTGAGTGGGGCTTCTCGCGCAGTTCCCCGCGCCCCTGAAAAGCAGGGGCTGCGCCCCTTGCTTTTCAGGCCCGCAGGGGCCTGGTCTTTTAGGGGCGCGGGGAACTGCGCGAGAAGCCCCACCGGGGCCGCGGACGAACAACTACGCAGGCTCGTCGTCCGTGTGCGGCGCGCAGCCCAGTACATGCGCCTTCACCAGGTCCGCGATCCGGGGGTCACGCCGACGGAACGCCGCCACCAACTCCTCGTGCTCCTCCGCGTACGACTGCTGGACCGTCCCCAGCCACCGGATCGAGAGCGCCGTGAAGACCTCGATCCCCAGCCCCTCCCACGTGTGCAGCAGCACCGAGTTCCCCGCCGCCCGCACCAGCTCGCGGTGGAACGCCACCGTGTGCCGCACCTGGGACGTGCCGTCCGCGTTCCGGTCCGCCTCGTACAGCGCGGCCACGTGCGGCTCCAGCGCCGAGCAGTCCTCCGCCAGCCGTTCCGCCGCCAGTTCCGCCGCGATCGCCTCCAGGCCCGCCCGGACCGGGTAGCTCTCCTCCAGGTCGGCCGCCGTCAGGTTCCGCACCCGTACGCCCTTGTTCGGCGCGGATTCGATCAACCGCAGCGACTCCAGCTCACGCAGCGCCTCCCGGACGGGCGTCTGGCTGACCTCCAGCTCCGTCGCGATCCGCCGCTCCACGATCCGCTCGCCCGGCTTCCACCGCCCGCTCACGATCCCCTCCACGATGTGCTCGCGGATCTGTTCGCGCAGCGAGTGGACGACGGGCGCGGTGGTCATGCGGGCTCCTTCGGCGGGGGACAGAGCCCCAAGGGCGTTGACCTCTAGACAATAAAGCCGTGGCCCTCCGCTGGAGAGGCGCACGGGGGTGCTTTCGCGCAGGTGAGACGAGACTTACACGCCCCCTCGGAGACCGGTTTGTAAAGACCCGTACCGGCCACGCTCGACGGCGGTTCCCCGCCCGGCCGCGGCCGGCGCCGACGCACCGGTGCCCCGCCCGGAGGACTCCGGACGGGGCACCGTCGTACAGCGATCAGTGGCCTCTGTTCAGAAGCCCCTGGTCAGAGAGGTCACAGACCGAGCTCGACCTCGAACTCGCCCGCCTCCAGGATCGCCTTGACGGCCGTCAGGTAACGGGCCGCGTCGGCGCCGTCGACCAGACGGTGGTCGTAGGAGAGGGTCAGGTACGTCATGTCGCGGACGCCGATGACCGTGCCCTCCTCGGTCTCGATGACCGCCGGGCGCTTGACCGTGGCACCGATGCCGAGGATCGCGACCTGGCCCGGCGGCACGATGATCGTGTCGAAGAGCGCGCCGCGCGAACCCGTGTTGGAGATCGTGAAGGTCGCGCCGGACAGCTCGTCGGGCGTGATCTTGTTGGCGCGGACCTTGCCGGCCAGCTCCGCCGTGGCCTTCGCGATACCGGCGATGTTGAGGTCGCCGGCGTGCTTGATGACCGGGGTCATCAGGCCCTTCTCGGAGTCCACCGCGATACCGACGTTCTCGGCGTCGAAGTAGGTGATCGTGCCTTCGCCCTCGTTGATCTTGGCGTTGATCGGCGCGTGCGCCTTCAGCGCCTGGGCCGCGGCCTTGACGAAGAACGGCATCGGGGAGAGCTTGACGCCCTCACGGGCGGCGAAGGAGTCCTTCGCGCGGCCGCGGAGCTTCATCAGACGCGTGACGTCGACCTCGACGACCGACGACAGCTGCGCCTGCTCGTGCAGCGCCTTGACCATGTTGTCGCCGATGACCTTGCGGATGCGCGGCATCTTGACGGTCTGGCCACGGAGGGGGGAGGCCTCCAGGCTCGGCGCCTTCTTCGCGGCGGCGGCCGGGGCGGCGGCCGGAGCCGGGGCAGCGGCGGCGGCCTTCGCGGCCTCGGCGGCGGCGATGACGTCCTGCTTGCGGATACGACCGCCGACGCCGGTGCCCTTGACGGAGCCCAGGTCGACACCGTTCTCGGCGGCGAGCTTGCGCACCAGCGGGGTGACGTAGGCGCCCTCGTCGGTGGCCTTGGCGGCCGCCGACGAGGCCGGCGCGGCGGCCGGGGCGACCGGAGCGGGCGCGGGAGCCGGCGCGGCGGCGGCGGG
>NZ_JABXWI010000018.1 GCF_014930365.1 Streptomyces caniscabiei
TGCACCGAGAACTCCACCCAGGCCAAGGGTGACGAGCCGCTGTCGCACATCCTGTCCGACATCCCGATCCTCTCGGACAACGGCAACGGCGGCGGCAAGTAGCCCCCACGCCACCACCGGACAGCGAAAGCGGGTCGCCGAGCATCGGCGGCCCGCTTTCCTGTGCGCGCAGGGGTGCCACGCCCCCGGCTCACTTCCTGGCGTACAGCGATTCGATCGCCGCCGCGTACGCCGCTGTGACCGCGTGGCGTTTGACCTTCATGGAGGGGGTGAGCAGGCCGTTCTCCTCGCTGAACTCGCCTTCCACCAGTTTGAACTCGCGGATGGACTCGGCGCGGGAGACGGCCTGGTTGGCGTAGTCGACAGCCTGTTGGACGTCGGCGCGCATCCGGGGGTCGGTGACGATCTCGGCGAGCGGGGTGTCCGGGGACATGCCGCGGACGTGCAGCCAGTGGGTGACGTCCTCGGGGTCGAGGGTGATGAGGGCGGCGACGAAGGGGCGGTTGTCGCCGACGACGATGCACTGCCCGACCGGGGGACGGCTGCGCAGCCGGTCCTCCAGGACGGCCGGGGAGACGTTCTTGCCGCCGGAGGTGACGAGGATGTCCTTCTTGCGGCCGGTGATGGTGAGGTAGCCGTCGTCGTCGAGGGCGCCGAGGTCACCGGTGGCGAACCAGTCGTCGGTGAGGGCGGCGTCGGTGGCGACCGGGTTGTTCCAGTACGTGCCGAAGACGATGGCGCCCTTGATGAGGACCTCCCCGTCGTCGGCGATGCGGACGGCGGTGCCGGGGACGGGCTGGCCGACGGTGCCGGGGCGGGGCTTCAACGGCGGGACGATGGTGGCGGCGGCGGTGGTCTCGGTGAGGCCGTAGCCCTCGTAGACGATGATCCCGGCGGCGTAGAAGAACAGGTTGAGGTCGCGGTCGAGGGGGGAGCCGCCGCTGATGGCGTACCGCATGCGGCCGCCCAGCTCCCTGCGGACGCGGCGGTAGACCAGCAGGTCGTACAGGGCCCAGGCGGCGTACAGGCCGGGGGTCGGGCCGGGGCCCCGGTCCAGGAACTTGTCGAGGTAGGCGCGGGCGAAGCGGACGCCGAGGCGGTGGGCGCGGTCGAAGGAGGCGCCCCGGCCGAGGCGTTCGGCGGTGGCGCGGCCGGTGGCGTGGATCCGCTCGAAGAGGTACGGGACGCCGACCAGGAAGGTGGGGCGGAACTTCTTGAGCGCGGGCCGCAGTTCGTCGGGCTTGATGCTCGGGCAGTGGCCGATCTCGATGCGGGCCAGGAGACAGGCGATCTGGATGGTGCGGCCGAGGATGTGGGCGAGGGGGAGGAAGAGGAGGGTGGAGGCGACCTGGCCGGAGATCTCCTTGAAGATCGGGTGGAGCAGTTCGACCGTGTTGGCGGCCTCCGCGTGGAGGTTGGCGTGGGTGAGGACGCAGCCCTTGGGGCGGCCGGTGGTGCCGGAGGTGTAGCAGATGGTCGCCGCCGTGTCGGGGGTGAGGGCGGCGCGGCGCTTGGTGACCTCGTCGTCGGGGACACCCCGGCCGAGGTCGGCGAGGTGGGCGAGGGCCTCCCGGTCGATCTGCCAGACGTGCGGGGGCTGGGAGTGGCGGGCGGTGGCGGTGGCGACGGCCTCCGCGTTCTCGGGGGTCTCCACCACCACGAAACGGGAGCCCGAGTCGCGGACGATCCACTCGATCTGGTCCGGCGAGGACGTGGCGTAGACGGGGACGGACTGGCCGCCGGCCGCCCAGACGGCGAAGTCGACGACGGTCCACTCGTAGCGCGTACGGGACATCACCGCCACCCGGCCGCCGGGTTCGAGGCCGGCGGCGATCAACCCCTTGGCGGTGGCGGCGACTTCACGGGCGAAGGCGGCGGCGGTGACCGGGTGCCAGGTGCCGTGGCGGTCGGCGCGGCGCAGGACGACCGCGTCCGGGGCCTCCGTCGCGTTGCGGAAGGGAAGATCGGCGATGCTGCCACTGGTGGGCTGCGGGGCGAGGGCGGGCGTGCGCGCCTCACGGACGACTCCCCGCGCGTCCTTGACGACCTCGACCTCGACCCGGTCGAGCAGGGCGCCGCGCTGCTTCGCCCGGTTCAGGTCCTTGCGTACGCCCATCACGGCTCCCGAGGCCGACCCCTACATTACTGGCGAGTCAACTTACCCGTAAGTAAGAGATTTTCAAGGGTTTCGCCCCACTCCGGAGGCGGGTGGGGCACGTGTGATAGGCGTGGATCATGCGCCCCCCACGCCTCAGGTCCGTCCTGATATCCGTCGTATCCGTCTGCGTCTCGTCCGCCGTGGTGCTGACCGGTGTCGCACCGGCCGCCGCCGATTCCTCTTCCACTCCCCCTCGTACGGTCGCGGGCGCCCGGTCGCTCACCGTGCTGACCGATCTGTTCGCCGAGCGGCTGCTCGTGGCGGACAAGGTCGCGGCGGCGAAGTACGGGACGGCCACGCCGATCGACGATCCCGTGCGGGAGAAGGCGATCCTGGACGACGTGGCGGCGCGGGCCGTCGGGCTCGGCCTCGATCCGGACGCCGTCACCGCGGTCTTCCGGGACCAGATCGAGGCCAACAAGCTGGTGCAGCGCGGTCTTTACGCACGGTGGGACGCGCACCCCGAGGAGCGGCCCACCGAGCGGCCCGATCTGGTGAAGGAGGTGCGGCCGGTGCTCGACCGGATCACCACCGAGGTGCTGAGCGCGCTCCGGGAGACGGAGTCCTCGCGGGCCGGGGCGTCGTGCGGGCCCCGGCTGCGGGTGGCGGCGGTGCGGTCCGCGGTCGAACACCGGCTGGACCGGCTGCACGGGGAGGGGCTGGCGCGGGCGCTGCCCTCGGTCTGCGCGCCGAGGTCCTACGCCGTCAGCCCCTGACCCATCA
The DNA here is from genome assembly GCF_014930365.1 of Streptomyces caniscabiei. GTDB lineage: Bacteria > Actinomycetota > Actinomycetes > Streptomycetales > Streptomycetaceae > Streptomyces > Streptomyces caniscabiei. The sequence continues at coordinate 2,882 of NZ_JABXWI010000018.1, forward strand.
GGTCCCAACCCATCAGGTCCTCACCCATCAGGTCCTAACCCATCAGGTTCTCCGCCGTCCTGATCGCCTCGGCCAGGGCGCGGAGGTCCTTGTCCTCGCGGTCCCTCGCCAGATCGTCCGCCCGGTCGCCCAGCCGGTTCAGGGAGGGGCGGGCCGGGAGGTCGGTCCAGCGGCCGTCCGTCTGGCGGAGGGCGTCGGCGAAGTACGCGGCCACGGCGGCGACCTGGAGACCGTACGGTGCGGAGGTCCACAGGCCGCTGTGGACCTCCGAGGCCTCCAGACCGGCCGATTCCTCGTGCGGGGTACGGGTGTCGGGGTCGAGCCAGCGGACGGTGGCGGTGGCGAGGTGACCGGCGTCGGTGCCGTCCTCGGTGCGGACGGCGTAGAGGGCGGTGACCGTGTGGCCGGGGCCGACCTCGCCGCCGTCGACGCGGTCGTCGCGGAAGTCCTCGTCGGCGACCTGCCGGTTGTCGTAGCCGATCAGGCGGAACTCCTCGACCGTCGCCGGGTCGAAGGAGACCTGGACCTTGGCGTCGCGGGCGGTGAGGTCGACGTGGCGCGGGAGTTCCTCGCAGAAGACCTCCTCGGCCTCCTCCTCGGTGGACACGTAGGTGGTGTGGCCGTCGCCCCGGTCGGCGAGCTGTTCCATGAGGTCGTCGCCGTAGTCGCTGCCGACACCGACGCCGAAGAGGGTGATGCCGTGCTCACGGCGTTCGCCGGCGATGCGTTCGAGGATGGTGTCGGCGTCGGTGGCGCCGGTGTTGGCGAGGGCGTCGGAGAGCAGGACGACCCGGTTCGTCGCGCCCTTGCGCAGGCCCTCGACGGCGGTCTCGTAGCCGGTCTCGACGCCCGCCGCGAGGTTGGTGGAGTCGGTGGGCTCCAGGCTGTCGACCGCGTCCAGGATCTCGTCCCGGTCCTCGTCGAGGCGGGTCATCGGCAGCACGGTCTCGGCCTCGTCGCTGAAGGTGACGATGGCGACCGAGTCGTCGTCGCGCAGCCGGTTCGTCATCGTGCGCAGGGCGTCCTGGGCGAGGTCGAGGCGGCCCGGTTCGGCCATCGAGCCGGAGACGTCGATGACGAAGGTGAGGGCGGCGGGCGGGCGTTCGCGGTCGCCCCCGGCGGCCCGGGTGGCGAGGCCGACGCGGACCAGGGACCAGGGCCCGTCCTCGCCGGTGGTGCGGGCGCCGTCGACGGTCACCGAGAAGCCGTCGCCGTCGGGGCGTTCGTAGTCCTGGCGGAAGCTGTTGACGAACTCCTCCGGGCGGACGGTCGACGGGTCGGGCAGGCTGCCGTCGGCCAGGGTGCGGCGGGCGTAGCCGTAGGAGGCGGTGTCGACGTCGAGGGCGAAGGTGGACAGGTGGTCCTCGGGGGTGGGTGCGATGTCCTCGGACTCCTCGTCCCCCTCCCGCTGTTCACGGGGGCCGGTGCCCTCGGGGGCGGGGGCCGGGAAGCCGTCCGCCTTGCCGCCGTTCCCTCCCCGGTCGTACGAGGAGGAGTTGCCCCCGTCACCGCTGTTGCCGCAGCCGGTGAGGAGCAGGGCGCAGGCCGCGCCCAGGGCGATGAGTGCGGTGCCGGTCCGTCGTCGTGCCGTACGCCTCGATCCCGTACGCCTCGATTCCGTCGGCCTCGATTCCGTCGGCCTCGTCGTCGGCGTGCTCCTGGTATGGCGATACGTGTGCATCCGGGCCCCCTAGCCACGTCGTCCGTCGCCTTGTCGCGGGTTCTCGCAGGCGACTGTTGTGACTGTGACGGCGGTGGGGGCCCGGATGTGCGCCACGGGGAGTTGCGGATGCGTCTCGAAGCGGCCACGGCGGGGGCCCGTCGAGACCGGTGGGTGATCCTCCGGTGACCTAGGAGACGACGTCCTTGCGGCCGAAACCCCTGAAGGCCAGGGCGAACAGGATCAGGGCGTACGTTATCGAGATCGAGACGCCCTGGATCATGTCGGTGTACTCGGGCTGGGGGCGGACGACGTCCAGCCAGGCGTACTGCCAGTGCGCGGGCAGGAAGTCGCGCCAGTCGCCGAGGGCCGTCACCGAGTCGAGCACATTGCCGACGATGGTGAGGCCGACGGCGCCGCCGACCGCGCCCAGCGGCGCGTCGGTCCGGGTGGACAGCCAGAACGCCATACCGGCGGTGACCAGTTGGGACACGAAGATGTACGCCACGGTGATCACCAGGGCCTGCGCGGCGGCGCCCGCGGCGAGTTCACCGCCGGTCGGCAGCTCCAGCGGGCCCCAGCCGTAGGCGGCGGTGCCGACGGCGAGGGCGACGACCGGCAGCAGCACCAGCGCGGCGAGGCTGAGGGTGAGGCCGACGACGAGCTTGGACCACAGCAGCCGGGCGCGGGGCACGGGCGCGGCGAGGAGATAGCGCAGGGAGGACCAGCTGGCCTCCGAGGCGACCGTGTCGCCGCAGAACAGCGCGACGGGGATGACGAGGAGGAAGCCCGCCGCGGCGAAGAGGTTCACCGCGGCGAAGTTCGCGCCGGACGCCGTCGCCGTGTCCATCAGGTTGACCCGGTTGTTGCCCTCACCGGGCGAGCCGCCGACCTGGAAGGCGATCAGCAGCACGAGGGGCAGGGCGAACAGGATGCCGCCCATGACCATGGTGCGTCGGCGCTTCAGCTGGCGGACCAGCTCGACCCGCAGCGGGAGGGTGCGGCCGGCACGGTAGCCGTCGGCGACCTCGACGGGCCGCGTGGACCCGGGTTGTGCGTGCTCGGCACGCTCGGCCAGCGTGCTCATGCGGACTCTCCGATCAGGGTGAGGAAGGCGTCTTCGAGGCGGCGGTGGGGGCCGACCGACGACACGGGGACCTCCAGCCGTACGAGGTCGGCGACCAGGCGCTGGGCGCTGCCGTCGGCGTCGAGGCGGACCACCAGTCCGTCGTCGGCGCGGACGGCCGAGTCGACGCCCGGCAGGGCCGCGATCTTCTCGACGACCGGCTCGTCCACGGGCTCGGACGTGCCGATCAGCAGCGTGTCGCCGGAGCCGACGATCTCGCTCACGGGGCCCGCCTGGACGAGCTGCCCGTGGTCCATGACGACCAGATGCGTACAGGTCTGCTCGACCTCCGCCAGCAGGTGGCTGGAGACGATGACCGTGCGGCCGGCGGCCGCGTACCGGATCATGACCTCGCGCATCTCGCGGATCTGCGGCGGGTCGAGTCCGTTGGTCGGCTCGTCGAGGATCAGCAGGTCGGGCAGGCCGAGCATGGCCTGGGCGATGGCGAGGCGCTGGCGCATGCCCTGGGAGTAGGTGCGGACCGCGCGGGCCAGGGCGTCGCCGAGACCGGCGATCTCCAGGGCCTCGTCGAGGTGCGCGTCCTCGGCGGGGCGGCCGGTGGCGGCCCAGTACAGCTCCAGGTTCTCGCGGCCGGAGAGGTGCGGGAGGAAGCCCGCGCCCTCGACGAACGCGCCGACCCGGGAGAGGACCGGGGCGCCCGGCACGATCGCGTGGCCGAAGACCCGGATCCGGCCGCCGTCGGGCTGGATCAGGCCCATCAGCATGCGCAGGGTCGTCGTCTTGCCCGCGCCGTTCGGTCCGAGCAGGCCGAGGACCTGGCCCTTCTCGACCCGGAAGGAGAGGTCGCGGACGCTGTAGCGGTCGCCGTTCCTGTACTTCTTGCTGAGGTCGGTGATCTCCAGCGGGACCTCGGCGAGCGCCGGGTCGGGGGCCGGGGTGACGATCCGGCGGCGGCCGGTGACCAGCAGGACGGCGGCGATCACGGCGCCGGCGACGGGCAGGTACCAGACCCAGGCGGGCAGCGCGTCCGCGCGGTCGGCCCGGCCGAGGGGCGTGGGCACCTCCAGGTCGCCCTTGAGGGAGACGGTGTACGTCGCCGGGCTCGTCGGCGAGGCGTAGCCGAGGTCGGTGGAGGCGAGGACCAGGCGCAGGCTGTGGCCGTCGTCGAGTTCGTGGTCGATGGCCGGGAGGGTGAGGCGGACGTCCTTGCCGGACTTGGCGCCCTCGACGCGCAGCGGTTCCACGAGCTGGGAGGGCAGGACCTGGGACCTGCCGTCCGGGCCGACGTCGTACACCTTGGCGAAGAGGACGGCGTCGTCGCTGGTCGACTTGATGTGGACCGTGGCCGTGGGCGAGCCGGTGATCTGGAGGTCGTCGGCGACGGGCTTCGACTGGAACGCGGCGAACTGGCCGGGGAAGTCCAGGGAGATGCTGACGCCGAGCGAGGAGAGCTGGGCGAGGCCGCCGCCGGCGCCGAGGCCGGGGAGGGCGGAGATACCGGGCGGGTTGGCGCCGGCCGGGTTCTCGAAGCTCTGCTCACGGCCGGCGAGGGCGATCTTGGTGGGGTCGCTCTCCAGGCCCGGGTAGGTGTCGTCGGTGGTGCCGGCCAGGCGGGGCTCGCCGTCGCCCGAGCCGGTGCCGAGGGTGCGGGTGACGCGGAAGGCGGAGCCGGTGTCGGCGCCCTTGTCGTCCTTGAGGTAGCGGTCGAACCAGGCGTCCGTCCGGGCCTGGACCCGGCTGGTCTCCATGTCGCCGCCGTCGTGGCCGCCGGAGATCCAGTCGACGTCCACGGGAGCGCCGTTGGCCTTGATCGCCTCGGCGGCGGCGTCGGCCTGGCCGAGCGGGAAGAGGGAGTCGGTCTGGCCCTGCATCAGCAGGGTGGGCACCTCGATGCGGTCGCCGACGGCCTCGGGGCTGCGCGCGGCGAGCAGCTTCACGGCCTCCGCGTCGGGTCGTCCCGACTCGGCGACCCGCTGGTACATCTCGCACAGCTGGGTCTCGAACTTCTCGCAGCCCCCGCCGGTGTTGACGAAGAGCCCGGCCCACAGCTTCTTGAAGACGCCGTTCGGGAAGAGGGCGTCCGCCAGGTTCCAGTACGTGATCGCGGGCGCGATGGCGTCGACGCGGTCGTCGTACCCGGCGGTCAGCAGCGCGATCGCGCCGCCGTAGGAGGCGCCGGCCATGCCGAGGCGGGGGTCGCCCTTCTTGTCGAGCTGCACCTCGGGGCGTTTCGCCAGCCAGTCGATCAGTTTCGAGACGTCGGCGACCTCGCCCTCGGGGTCGTTCAGCCCGATCTTGCCGGTCGACTTGCCGAAGCCGCGGGCGGACCAGGTCAGCACGGCGTAGCCGTCACGGGCGAGGGCCTCGGCCTGCTGGCGGACGTCGTTCTTGCTGCCGCCGAAGCCGTGGCCGAGCAGGACGGCCGGGCGGCGGCCGTCACCGCCGGAGGTGAAGTACGAGGTGTCGATGCGTACGCCCTCGGCCGTCTCCATGGCCTGGTCGGCGCGTTTCACCGGCGCCGCTTCGTCCGAGGCGGTGGCCGTCCAGGTGCCCGCGCCGACGAGCACGACGACGGCGGCCACGGCGGCGACGGCCCGCCTCGGCCTCCGCCGCAGCGCTCCGCGCAGGCGCGGCCCGGTCAGTCGAAGATCCATGCGTCAACGGTACGGGGCCCCTACCGTGCCCCAGGGCCCCCTGAGGGGGGAAGAGTGGGACATCCCACGGTCGTACGGGGGGAATTCGGCATACAGCGGGTGCGGTATGCGGGGGCGGCGGACGGACTCGACAGCAACCTGATAAGTCAGCCCTTCAGAGTTGCTTGAAGTTTCACATTGACTCGTGGGGCAGTGATCCAACAAGCTGATGATCTATCGCAACCCCCACTGCGCGAAGGGATCAACGCAGCGATGCAACGACTCATCACCAAGGCCCTGACCACGGCCGCGGTCACCGCCGCCCTGATCGCCACGGCCGTCGGCATCACCTCCACCGACACCGGCCGGACGCCGTCGAACGGTCACTCCGTCTCGGCGGCGTGCTGGCCGAACACCCCGTGCTGGAAGGGTTGGGACGACAGGGGCTAGGTCGGCACGGTCGGCTCCTCCGACCCCCAGGTGACGTGACAGAGGGGGCGGCCGGTGCACGGCCGCCCCCTCGCCACAACAGGGCTCAGTGGTTGCGCGGGAAGCCCAGGTCGACCGCCGACGGGCCGTCGGCCGGGTCGGGCCAGCGGGTGGTTACCACCTTGCCTCGGGTGTAGAAGTGGGTGCCGTCGTTGCCGTAGATGTGGTGGTCTCCGAAGAGGGAGTCCTTCCAGCCGCCGAAGCTGTGGTAGCCGACGGGAACCGGGATCGGGACGTTGACGCCGACCATGCCGGCCTCGACCTCCAGCTGGAAGCGGCGGGCGGCGCCGCCGTCGCGGGTGAAGATCGCGGTGCCGTTGCCGAAGGGGGAGGCGTTGATGAGGGCGATGCCCTCGTCGTAGGTGTCGACCCGCAGCACGGTCAGCACCGGGCCGAAGATCTCGTCCTGGTACGCCTTCGCGGACGTGGGAACCTTGTCGAGGAGGGAGATGCCGATCCAGTGGCCGTCCTCGTGGCCCTCGACCGTGAAGCCGGTGCCGTCGAGGACGACCTCGCAGCCCTCGGCCGCCGCGCCCTCGACGTAGGACGCCACCTTGTCGCGGTGGACCGCCGTGATCAAGGGGCCCATCTCGGACGTCGGGTCGTTGCCGGGGCCGATCTTGATCTTCTCGGCGCGCTCGCGGATCTTCTCCACCAGTTCGTCGCCGATCGCGCCCACGGCCACGACCGCCGAGATCGCCATGCAGCGCTCGCCCGCCGAGCCGTACGCCGCACTCACAGCGGCATCCGCCGCCGCGTCCAGGTCCGCGTCCGGGAGGACCAGCATGTGGTTCTTGGCGCCGCCGAGGGCCTGGACGCGCTTGTGGTTGGCGGAGGCCGTGGTGTGGATGTAGCGGGCGATCGGGGTCGAGCCGACGAAGGAGATCGCCTTGACGTCCGGGTGCTCCAGCAGGGCGTCGACGGCCACCTTGTCGCCGTGGACGACGTTGAAGACGCCGTCCGGGAGACCGGCTTCCGCCAGCAACTCCGCGATCTTGATCGACGCCGACGGGTCCTTCTCCGACGGCTTCAGCACGAACGTGTTGCCGGTCGCGATGGCGATCGGGAACATCCACATCGGGACCATCGCCGGGAAGTTGAACGGAGTGATGCCCGCGACGACACCCAGCGGCTGGCGGATCGAGGAGACGTCCACGCGGCTGGCGACCTGCGTCGACAGCTCGCCCTTCAGCTGCACGTTGATGCCGCAGGCCAGGTCGACGATCTCCAGGCCGCGCGCGACCTCGCCGAGCGCGTCGGAGTGCACCTTGCCGTGCTCGGCGGTGATCAGCTCCGCGATCGCGTCCCGGTTGGCGTCGAGCAGCGCGCGGAAGCGGAACAGGATCTCCGTGCGCTTGGCCAGCGAGGACTGGCCCCAGGTGGCGAAGGCCTCCTTGGCGGTGCGGACCGCCGCGTCGACCTCGTCGACGGTCGCGAAGGCGACCTTGGTGGTGACCGCGCCGGTCGCCGGGTCCGTGACCGGCCCGAACGTACCCGACGCGCCTTCGACGGTCTTGCCGCCGATCCAGTGGTTGACGATCTTCGTCATTCCAGAAACTCCTTGCTTACAGATGGCGGCGTCGGGTTGAGACGTGCCGGTCGTACTCCTCGCGTGCCTTGACCGCCGACGCGCGCGTCGCGGTCTCGGCCACAGGTACATCCCACCAGGCCTGCGCGGGAGGCGGGCCCGACACTGTGTCTGCCGTTTGGGTCTCCACGTAGACACAAGTGGGAGTGTCGGCCGCCCGTGCCTCGGCGAGGGCGGCGCGCAGCTCACGGACGGTCTTGGCGCGCAGGACGCGCATGCCGAGACTGGCCGCGTTGGCGGCGAGGTCCACGGGCAGCGGGGCGCCCGTGAACGTGCCGTCGTCGGGATCGCGGTGCCGGTAGGCGGTGCCGAACCGCTCACCGCCGACCGACTCCGAGAGGCCGCCGATGGAGGCGTACCCGTGGTTCTGCACCAGCAGCACCTTGATCGGGACGTTCTCCTGCACGGCCGTGACGATCTCGGTCGGCATCATCAGATACGTGCCGTCGCCGACCAGCGCCCACACCGGGCGCCCGGGAGCGGCCAGCCGGACACCGATCGCGGCCGGGATCTCGTACCCCATGCAGGAGTAGCCGTACTCCAGGTGGTACTGGTCCCGCGACCGCGTCCGCCACAGTTTGTGCAGGTCACCGGGGAGGGAACCGGCCGCGTTGATGAGGATGTCGGACTCGTCGACGAGCTCGTCGAGGAGGCCGAGGACCTGGGCCTGGGTGGGCCGGGTGTCCGGCTCGTCGGCCTCGTAGCAGGCGTCGACGCGGTGCTCCCAGCGCTGCTTGTCCTCCGTGTACTCGGCGACGTACCCGTCCGCGACCCGGTGGCCGTGCACCTCCAGCGCCTCGGAGAGCGCTTCGAGACCCGCCCGCGCGTCCGCGATCAGCGGCAGAGCGGAGAGCTTGTGGCCGTCGTAGGGCGCGATGTTGAGGTTGAGGAAGCGGACGCCGTCGGCGGCGAAGAGGGTGTTCGAGGCCGTGGTGAAGTCCGTGTATCGGGTGCCGACGCCGATCACCAGGTCGGCGGTGCGGGCGAGTTCGTCGGCGGTCGCCGTGCCGGTGTGGCCGATGCCGCCCACGTCCTGCGGGTGGTCGAAGCGGAGGGAGCCCTTGCCGGCCTGGGTGGAGGCGACGGGGATGCCGGTGGCGTCGGCCAGTTCGGCGAGCGCCTCCTCCGCGCGGGCGTGGTGGACGCCGCCGCCGGCGACGATCAGCGGGCGGCGGGCCGCACGGATCGCGTCGATCGCGCCGGCCAGTTCGGCGACGTCCGCCGCCGGGCGGCGCACGGTCCAGGTGCGCTCGGCGAAGAACTCCTCCGGCCAGTCGTACGCCTCCGCCTGCACGTCCTGCGGCAGGGCGAGGGTCACCGCGCCCGTCTCGACGGGGTCCGTGAGCACGCGCATCGCCTGGAGCGCGGCCGGGATCAGGGCCTCGGGGCGGGTGATCCGGTCGAAGTACCTCGACACCGGGCGCAGCGTGTCGTTGACGCTGATGTCGCCCGCGTACGGCACTTCGAGCTGCTGGAGGACCGGGTCGGCCGGGCGGGTGGCGAAGATGTCGCCGGGGAGCAGCAGGACCGGCAGGTGGTTGATGGTGGCGAGGGCGGCGCCGGTGACCAGGTTGGTGGCGCCGGGGCCGATGGACGTCGTCACGGCGTGCGTCGACAGGCGGTTCGACTGGCGGGCGTAGCCGACGGCCGCGTGCACCATCGACTGCTCGTTGCGGCCCTGGAGATAGGGCATGTCGTCGGCGTACTCGATCAGCGCCTGGCCGAGGCCCGCGACGTTGCCGTGGCCGAAGATGCCCCAGGTCGCGCCGATCAGCCGCCGCCGCTCGCCGTCCCGCTCGGTGTACTGGGCGGACAGGAAGCGGACGAGCGCCTGGGCGACGGTGAGCCGCGCGGTGGCCGTGGTCGTGGTCGGGCTCATCGGTAGCCCTCCGTGTGGTCGGGGTGGAAGCAGATCTGCCACTTCCGCTCGGGGCCGGGGCCCGCCATCACGTTCAGGTAGTACATGCTGTGGCCGGGCTGCGCGATGGACGGGCCGTGCCAGCCGTCGGGCACGAGCACCGTGTCACCGGAACGGACCTCGGCGAGCACCTCGGCGCCGCCCTCGCGGGAGGGCGACACCCGCTGGTAGCCGAAGCCGTGCGGACCGTCGATCTCGAAGTAGTAGATCTCCTCCAGCTCGGTCTCCTCCCCCGGCCGGTTCTCGTCGTGCTTGTGCGGCGGGTACGAGGACCAGTTGCCGCCGGGGGTGATGACCTCGACGGTGATCAGCTTGTCGCACTCGAAGGCGTCGGCGGAGGCGAAGTTGCGGACCTGGCGGGCGCAGGTGCCGCTGCCGCGGTCCTCCACGGGGACCTCCGGCGCGGGGCCGTAACGAGCGGGGAGTCGTCGCTCGCACTTCGCTCCTGCCAAAGCGAAGCGGCCTCCCGCGCCGGAGGCGATCTGTACCCGGGCGTCGCGGGGCGCGTAGACGAAGTCGGAGACTCCGGCGAACACGCTCTCCCTGCCCAGGATTTCGAACTCGGTGCTGCCGCCACCGTCTGAATTGCCCGGTTCCTCCGACACCTGAACCGTACAACCGCCGCTCAGGGACAGCACGATCCACTCACTGTCCTCGGTCGCGAACGTGTGCGAGCCACCCGGCTCCAACTCCACGACGCGCAGGCTGCTGTGGGTCCAGCCGGCCCGCTTCGGGTCGATGTCCACGGCGTACCGGGCGTTCGCGGTGGCGCCCTTGGGTACGTACAGCTCGGTCTTCTGTGTCATGCGGCCCTCACAACAGTCCGACGGCGGTGTCCACGGCGGCGGTCACGTCGTCGTCCGCCGGGTAGAGCAGCGAGCGGCCGACCACCAGGCCCTGCACGGTGGGCAGTTGCAGCGCGCCGCGCCACTTCTCGTACGCGCCCTCCTGGTCCTCGCCGACGTCGCCGCCGAGCAGGACGGCGGGCAGCGTCGCGGTCTCCATCACACGGGCCATGTCGTCGGGGTTCTCGGTGACGGGCACCTTCAGCCAGGTGTACGCCGAACTGCCGCCGAGGCCCGCCGCTATGGCGATCGACCTGGTGACGGCCTCGGCGCTCAGGTCGTTCCTGACCTTGCCGGTGGCCGGGTCGCGGCGGCTGATGAACGGCTCGACGAACACCGGGAGTCGGCGCTCGGCCATGGCGTCCACGGCACGGGCGGTGGACTCCAGGGTGGTCAGGGAGCCCGGGTCGTCGTAGTCGACGCGCAGCAGGAGCTTGCCGGCGTCGAAGCCGAGGCGCTTCATGTCCTCGGGGCGGTGGCCGGTGAAGCGGTCGTCCAGTTCGAAGCTGGCGCCCGCCAGGCCGCCCCGGTTCATCGAACCCATGACGACCTTGCCGTCGAGGGCACCGAGGAGGAGCAGGTCGTCGAGGATGTCGGCGGTCGCGAGGACGCCGTCCACGCCGGGGCGGGACAGCGCGAGGCACAGCCGACCGAGGAGGTCGGCGCGGTTCGCCATGGCGAGCTTGCGGTCGCCGACGGAGAGGGCGCCACGGGCCGGGTGGTCGGCGGCGACGATCATCAGCCGGCCGGAGTCGCCGATCAGGGGGCGCCGGACGCGGCGGGCGGCGGCCTCGGCGATCGCCTCGGGGTGGTGGACCCGGGTGCGGACGAGGGCGGACACGTCGACGGGGCCGAGGGGGCCTGCTTGGCGGGTGGAGGTCACAGCACCGCTCCCGCCGCGACCGCTGTCTCGATCTCTTCCACGGTCGGCATCGCGGAGGAGCACTCCAGGCGGGAGGCGACGATCGCGCCGGCCGCGTTGGCGTACCGCATGATCTTCTCCAGGTCCCAGCCTTCGAGCAGGCCGTGGCAGAGGGAGCCGCCGAAGGCGTCACCGGCGCCGAGGCCGTTGAGGACGTTCACGGGCAGCGGCGGGACCTCGGCGGACTCGCCCTTGCTGTTGACCGCGAGGACCCCCTTGGGGCCCTGCTTGACGACCGCCAGTTCGACGCCGGCGTCGAGCAGCGCGCGGGCGGCGGCCTGCGGCTCGCGGACACCGGTGGCGACCTCGACCTCATCCAGGTTGCCGACCGCGACGGTGGTGTGCCGCAGGGCCTCCTCGTAGAAGGGGCGGGCCTCGGCCGGGTCCTTCCAGAACATGGGGCGCCAGTCGAGGTCGAAGACCGTCGTGCCTGCCCTGGCGCGGTGGGCGAGGGCGGCGAGCGTCGCCGTGCGGCTGGGCTCCTCGCTCAGGCCCGTGCCGGTCACCCAGAAGATCCTGGTTCCGGCGATCGCGTCGAGGTCGAGCTCGTGGGCGTCGATCTCCAGGTCGGGCGCCTTGGGGCGGCGGTAGAAGTAGAGCGGGAAGTCGTCCGGGGGGAAGACCTCGCAGAAGGTGATCGGGGTCGCGAGGCCCGGCACCGGGGTGACCCAGCGGTCGTCCACCCCGAAGTCGCGCAGCGCCTGGTGGAGGTAGTCGCCGAACGGGTCCTCACCGGTGCGGGTGATGACGGCGGTGGAGCGGCCGAGACGGGACGCGGCCACCGCGACGTTCGTCGCCGATCCGCCGAGGAACTTCCCGAAGGACGTCACCTGCGGCAGCGGAACCCCCGTCTGCAACGGGTAGAGATCCACACCGATCCGCCCCATGGTGATCAGGTCGTACGCCATCGAGTTCCCTTCACGCGCCGGTTCCCGTCAAGGTCTAGTCGCGCGGGAGCGACCCTGTCAATACTTTGTCCAGACATTCGGACTACCTATTGACACCCTCAGCTCCGGGGCTGAAGCTGACTCCCATGACGTCGTTGTCACCTCAGTCCTCACTTTCGCGCATCCGAGTCGGCTCGGCGCCCGACTCCTGGGGCGTCTGGTTCCCCGACGACCCCCAGCAGGTCCCCTGGCAGCGCTTCCTCGACGAGGTCGCCGCTTCCGGCTACGAGTGGATCGAGCTGGGCCCGTACGGCTATCTGCCGACCGACCCGGCGGTCCTCGCCGAGGAGACGGCCAAACGCGGCCTGAAAGTGTCGGCCGGCACCGTCTTCACCGGCCTGCACCACGGTCCGGACGTCTGGGAGAAGACCTGGGCGCACGTGGCCGACAACGCGGTCCTCGCGCAGGCCATGGGCGCCAAGCACCTCGTGGTCATCCCGTCGTTCTGGCGGGACGACAAGACGGGCAAGGTGCTGGAGCCCAGCGAACTGACCGTCGAGCAGTGGCGGCACCTCACCCAGCTCACCGAGCGGCTCGGGCGGGAGGTGCGGGAGAAGTACGGCCTCCAGATCGTCGTCCACCCGCACGCCGACACCCACATCGACAGCGAGGAGAACGTCGTCCGCTTCCTGGACGGCACCGACTCCTCCGTGGTCTCGCTCTGCCTCGACACCGGGCACTACGCCTACTGCGGCGGCGACAGCGTCAAGCTGATCGAGACCTACGGCGAGCGCATCGGGTATCTGCACCTCAAGCAGGTCGACCCCGAGATCCTGGCCGACGTGCGGGCGAACGAGGTCCCGTTCGGGCCGGCCGTCGCCCGGGGCGTGATGTGCGAGCCGCCGAAGGGTGTGCCCGAGCTGGGGCTGGTGCTGGCCGCCGCCGCGAAGCTGGACGTGGACCTGTTCGCGATCGTCGAGCAGGACATGTACCCGTGCGAGCCGGACGCTCCGCTGCCGATCGCCCAGCGGACGCGGGCGTTTCTGAGGTCCTGCGGGGCGTAACGCTCCGCTGGGGGCAGGGCGCCGAGAAGCGTCGGGGAACTGCGGGTTGTCGGCGGGCTGCGGGTTCGTCGTGGCTGGTCGCGCAGTTCCCCGCGCCCCCGAAGGGCGCTGCCGTCGGGCCCTTGTCATGAGGTGCTCGGCACTTGTGTCACAAAAGTTCCCCTTCTGTCACGTGTGTCACGTGTACGCGGGTTTTCCGTCACACATGACCCACGAGGGCGCGCGTCGATCACCGAGGGTCGTTGACCGGTCACAGGTTTGTGAATCGCCAGCGCAGCGCCCGGCTCCCCCTACGGCCTTCCCGGCCGCGCCGTGGTGCGCGCAGGGAGGTGCCACTGATGACGACCGACCGACTTCTCTGGTCGTACAAGGACATCGCGGCGCACATCCGTGTGCAGCCCGACACCGTCCGCTCGTACCGCAAACACGGGCTGCTGCCGCCGCCGGACCATGTGGAGAGCGGCAAGCCCTACTGGTACGCCGACACCATCCGCGCCTGGGTCGCCTCCAGACCGGGCAACCGGGGGCGGAAGGTCGACTGAGACGGTCCCTCGTCGCGTTCTATTCGCTTGTCCCCGGGTCCGCGCCTTGTCCAGGATCCGGGGATGAGCCTTTTCGAGAACCCCGTCCTCACCGGTGAGAAGGCCGTGCTGCGGCCGTTCAGGGAGGACGACGCGCCCGTGATGGCGCGCATCCTGGCCGACCCGGAGGTCGTCCGGCTCACCGGCAGCCCGACCGAGAGCTTCGAGCTGGACCGGCTGCGGTCCTGGTACGGCAGCCGCAACGACCAGACCGACCGCCTCGACCTCGGCATCGTGGACCGGGCGAGCGGTGACCTGGTGGGTGAAGCCGTACTCAACGAGGTCGACGAAGCCAACCGCAGCTGTTGCTTCCGGATCCTGATCGGTCCCGGCGGGCAGGACCGGGGGGTGGGCACGGAGGCCGTTCGGCTCACGGTCGGCCATGCCTTCGAGCACATCGGTCTGCACCGCGTCGCGCTGTACGTCTTCACCCACAACCCAAGGGCCCGGCGCGCCTACGAGAAGGTCGGCTTCGTGGCCGAGGGGATCGAGCGGCAGACCCTGTGGCAGGGCGGGGAGTGGATCGACGCCGTGCGGATGTCGATCCTCGCCCCGGAGTGGGCGGCCCATCGGGGGCGACCCGAGGGGGACCGGGTCAGCTCCACGGTTCGATGACCGTCACCCCGCTGCCCGGAGCCGTGCCCATCGCGGCGAGTGCCGTCGGTGCCGCGTCCAGGCCGATCGTCGCGGTCACCAGGAGGTCGGGGCGCAGGACGCCCTCTTCGACCAGCTTCAGCATCGTGGGGTAGGCGTGGGCCGCCATGCCGTGGCTGCCGAGGAGTTCCAGCTCCAGGGCGATCGCGCGGGCCATCGGGACCGGGGTGGTGCCTGTCTCCGAGGGCAGCAGCCCCACCTGGACGTGGCGGCCCCGGCGGCGGAGGCCGTTGACGGAGGCCGCGCAGGTGGCCGGGGAGCCGAGCGCGTCCAGGGAGAGATGGGCGCCGCCGCCCGTGAGGTCGCGGACCGCCTCGGCCGTGTCCTCGACCGCCGACGCGTCCACGCACTCCGCCGCCCCGAACTTCCGGGCCAGCTCCAGGGCCCGGGGCGACACGTCGACGGCGATCACCCGGGCTCCGGACGCCGCCGCCACCATCACCGCCGAGAGGCCCACACCGCCGCAGCCGTGGACGGCGACCCACTCCCCCGCCGCGACGCGGCCCTGCGCCACCACCGCGCGGAACGCCGTGGCGAAGCGGCAGCCGAGCGAGGCCGCCGTGCCGTACGACAGGTCGTCCGGCAGCGCCACCAGGTTCACGTCGGCGTGGTCCAGGGCGACGTACTGGGCGAACGAGCCCCAGTGGGTGAAGCCGGGCTGTGTCTGCCGCTCGCACACCTGCTGGTCGCCGGCCGCGCAGGCGGGGCAGGTGCCGCAGGCGCACACGAACGGGACGGTGATCCGGTCGCCGGGGCGCCAGTTCTTGACCGCCGCGCCGGTGGCCTCGACGGTGCCGGCCAGTTCGTGGCCGGGGATGTGCGGGAGTGTGATGTCGGGGTCGTGGCCCTGCCAGCCGTGCCAGTCGCTGCGACAGAGGCCGGTTGCCTCTACGCGGACGACTACGCCGTGGGGGGTGGGGGTGGGGGTCGGGACGTCTTTTGTCTTGGGCGTCTTTCCGAACTGCTCGAACACTACTGCGCGCATGTGCCCCATCCTTCGAATCGGGGCCGGTGATCGTCGGCGGCCCGGCCCCGGTCAGCATCGCATCGTGGGTGCTTGGGGTTTTCTCGCCCCCGCCGCCCCTACCCGTCCCATCCACCAGGGGGCTGCGCCCCTTCGACCCCCACGCGTCCGTCCGGTGGGGGCTGGTCGCGCAGTTCCCCGCGCCCCTGAAAAAGCAGGGGCTGCGCCCCGTGCTTTTTCAGGGGCGGAAGGCCCGTGGCTTCAGGGGGCCGAATGCGTCGCTACCGGCTCCGGTTCTGGTTGAGGGGTGGGGGTGGGCTTCGGTGGGGCCGCTTCTGTCAGGCCGAACCTGTTGTGGAAGCGGCGTAGTGGGGGTGGAGCCCACCATGTCGCGCGGCCTGTGAGGCGCATGACCGCGGGGACCAGGAGGCTGCGGATGACCATGGCGTCCATGAGGACGGCCAGGGCTATGCCGAGGCCGAGCATCTTCGTGTTGGTGACCCGGGAGGTGCCTATGGCGACCATGACGACGGCGAGGATGACGGCGGCGGCGGTGATCAGCCCGCCGGTGCGCTGGAGTCCGAAGCGGACCGAGGCGGTGTGGTCGCCGGTGTGGTCGTACTCCTCCTTGATGCGGGAGAGCAGGAACACGCCGTAGTCCATGGAGAGTCCGAAGGCCACGCAGAACATCAGGACCGGGAGGGTGGTCTCTATGGAGCCGGGGCTGGTGAAGGCGAGCAGGCCGGAGAGGTGGCCGTCCTGGAAGACCCACACCAGCGCGCCGAACATCGCCGTCAGGCTGAGGGCGTTGAGAAGGACCGCCTGGAGGGGGATCAGCACACTGCCGGTGAGCAGGAAGACCAGGATCAGGGTGACGATCACGATGAAGGAGAGGGCCCAGGGGAGACCGTCCCCTATCGCCGCCTTGGTGTCGACCAGCACCGCCGCCGTGCCCGTCACCGAGGTGTCGAAGGGGGCGTCCGTCGCCCGGATCTCCTCGACCAGGTGCTGCGCGCCCTCGTCGACCGCCTCGCCCTTCGGCTGCACGGTGAAGTAGGCCCAGTCGCCCTCGACCAGGGGACCCTCCACCCTGAGCGCCTCGGGGAGGTCCGCCAGACGCTCCTTGTAGGCGGCGTACTCCGCCTTCGTCGCCTCGCCCTCCGCGAGCACCGACAGGCCGCCGCCGGGAGTGCCCGGGAAGCCCTCGCGCAGATGCTGCTGGACCACGTGCGACTCGGCGGTGGAGGGGAGTTGGCGGTCGTCGGCCGTGCCGAACCTCACCCCCAGGAAGGGCAGGCCGAGGAGAAGCAGACCGGCGGTCGTGGCGACGGCGAAGTACGGGGCGCGGCGCATGACGAGGGCCGCCGTGCGGCCCCAGGCCGCGCCCTCCTCCTTGGCCGGGGAGCCGTCGCCGGTCTTCGGCCCTCGGCGCTTGAACAGCTTGCGCAGGTCCAGGGCGTTGACGCGGTCGCCCAGGAGGACGAGCGCGGCCGGGAGGAGGATCAGGGCCGCTGCCGCCGCCAGCAGGACCACCGCGATGCCCGCGTAGGCGAAGGACTTCAGGAAGTACTGCGGGAAGACCATCATCGCGGCGAGGGAGACGGCGACCGTGAGGGCGGAGAAGAGGACCGTGCGGCCGGCCGTGCGCAGGGTGGTGGCGACGGCCGTCAGGGAGTCTGCGCCGGTGGACAGCTCCTCGCGGAAGCGGCGCACGATGAACAGGGCGTAGTCGATCGCGAGGCCCAGGCCCATGGCCGTGGTGAGGTTCAGGGCGAAGACCGACACGTCGGTGACCTCGGTGAGGCCGCGCAGGATGGCGTTGGTGCCGAGGATCGCGACGATGCCCACGCCGAGCGGCAGCAGGGCGGCGACCGCGCTGCCGAAGACCATGACCAGCAGCACGAGGGTCACCGGCAGGGCGATCATCTCGGCCCGCAGCAGGTCCTCCTGGATGGTCGTCTGCATCTCGTGGCGCACGGCGAGGATGCCGCCGACCTTGACCTCGACCGGGCCGTGCGTGCCGCGCAGCTCGGGGGCGATGCGGTCCAGGGTCTTGTTCACGGCGGTGTCGTCGCCGGTGAGGCGGGCCGCTATCAGTGCCTCGGTCCCGTCCTCCGAGCGCAGCGTCGGGGCGCCGGTCAGCCAGTAGGAGCCGACGCCCGTGACGCCCTTCTCGGCGGTCAGCCGCTCGGTCAGCTCCTTCGCCTCGGCGGCGACGGCCGGGGCGTCGACCGAGGTCTCGCCCGCGTCGACCAGCAGCAGGAAGTTCGGCTGGGAGTCGGGGAACTCGCGCTCCAGAGCCTTGGTCGCGTAGGTGGACTGGGCGGCCGGGTCCTCCCAGCCGCCGCTGCCGAGCCGGTCGGCGACATCGCTGCCCGCGACGACCGCGAGGGCGGTGAGCACCAGGGCGACGAGGAGGGAGAGCCGGGGGCGGGCGGTCACGAACCGGGTCCAGCCTCCGGGTCGGGGTGGCCGGTTGACTTCGGTCATGGTGCGGTGTCCCCTTCACTCTGACTCACTGTGATCCGCGCTGTGATCCACGCTGTGCGCAGCCGGGCAGCAGGAAGCGCCAAGCCATACACTGGCAAACACGAGAGATCGCTCGCGTTTCTCCAGAATGCGAGCGGCCACTCGTGTTTGTCAATCACGTCCGGAAAGCTGGGGATAACCGCGTGCCCACCCACCAGGAGAAGGAACAGCCCCAGGCCGCAGAGCAGCCCCGGAGCGACCGGCGGTCTCCGGCCGAGGAGGGATCCCGGGCCAAGGAGCAGCCGCGCCGCCGCCAGGCCCGCGGCGAGCGCCGTATCGCCCAGCTCCTCGAAGCGGCGGCCTCCGTGTTCACCTCCACCGGGTACGCCGCCGCCAGCACCAATGCCATCGCCCGCGAGGCGGGAGTCTCACCGGGGACGCTGTACCAGTTCTTCCCGAACAAGGAAGCGATCGCGATCGAGCTGAGCGAGCGGCTCATGCGGGAGATGCGCGAGACGTACGGCGTGGCGCTCGCCCCGGTGGATCCGGCGACCCCGCTGGAGGCGGCCGTGTCCGCCGCCGTCGACCGTTTCATCGACTTCAACCACCGCCACCCGGTGGTCTACACGCTGATGCACGGCCCGGACGTCCCCGGCCGGATCGCCGAGCAGCACGACGCCCTGCACGCGGCCCTGGCCGCGCGGATCGAGGCGCTGCTCACCCCCCTCCTGCCCGGCACGCCGGCCGCCGACATCACGCGCACCGCGCACGTCTGCATGGCCATGTACAAGGCCGGCCTGGAGCTGGTGCTCGGCCGCGAGGGCGAGGAGCGCGAGGCGTACATCCAGGAACTGAAGAACGTGCTGCTCCGCTACCTGGAGCCCCTGGTCTGCGACCGCCCGCCCGCGGGCCCCTAGGGTCCCCCGCGCCCCACGGCCCCGCGCCGCCCCCTCTTGGATTCATACCCCTAGGGGGTATAAGGTGGTTGTCCTGAAGGGTTACCCGACCCCGACACGGCCCGGGACACGGGTCGCGGATTCCGCCCCCACACGCCCCGATGAGGAGTAACGACATGACCACCGAGACCGACACCCAGGGCACCGTCACCGCCGTCTACAAGGTGAGCGGCATGAGCTGCGGGCACTGCGAGGGCGCTGTTTCGGGCGAGATCACCCAGCTCGACGGCGTGTCCTCGGTGAAGGCCGTCGCGTCCACCGGCGAGGTCACCGTGGTCTCGGCCGCCCCGCTCGACGAGGAGGCCGTGCGCGCCGCCGTCGACGAGGCGGGCTTCGAGCTGGTCGGCAAGGCCTGAGGCCGGGCGCCGCCACGGACGTACGGGCACGGACATGACGAGCACCACCGCGGCCGCCGCCATAGGAGACCCCGTCCACGAGGTCGAGCTGACCATCGGCGGAATGACCTGCGCCTCCTGCGCGGCCCGCGTCGAGAAGAAGCTCAACCGCCTGGACGGGGTAACCGCCTCGGTGAACTACGCGACCGAGAAGGCGAAGGTCACCTACCCCGCCGGGACGGAGGTCGCCGACCTCATCGCCACCGTGGTGAAGACGGGCTACACGGCCGAGGAGCCACCGCCCCCGACCCCTCCCCCGACCGAGGAGGACGAACCCCTCCCGGCGACGGAGGCGGAGGCGGAGGCGGACCCCGAACTCGCCTCGCTGCGGCAGCGGCTGGCCGTCTCGACGCTGCTCGCGGCGCCCGTCGTCCTGATGTCCATGATCCCCGCCCTCCAGTTCGACAACTGGCAGTGGCTCTCCCTGACGCTGGCCGCGCCCGTCGTCGTCTGGGGCGGGCTGCCCTTCCACCGGGCCGCGTCCACCAACCTCCGGCACGGCGCGGCCACGATGGACACCCTCGTCTCCGTCGGCACGCTCGCCGCCTTCGGCTGGTCCCTGTGGGCCCTCTTCCTGGGGCACGCGGGCATGCCGGGCATGCGGCACGGCTTCGAGTTCACCGTCTCCCGGACGGCCGCCTCGTCGACGATCTATCTCGAAGTGGCCGCCGGGGTGGTCGCGTTCATCCTGCTCGGCCGCTATCTGGAGGCCCGCTCCAAGCGCCGCGCGGGCGCCGCCCTCAAGGCGCTGCTGAAGCTGGGGGCCAAGGACGTCTCGGTGCTGCGGGAGGGGCGGGAGGTGCGCATCCCGGTCGGGCGGCTGGCCGTGGGCGACCGTTTCGTCGTACGCCCCGGGGAGAAGTTCGCCACCGACGGCACCGTCGTGGAGGGCGCCTCCGCCGTCGACGCGTCCATGCTGACCGGCGAGTCGGTGCCGGTGGACGTGACCGTCGGCGACACCGTCACGGGCGCGACGGTGAACGCCGGCGGGCGGCTGGTCGTCGAGGCGACCCGGATCGGCGCGGACACGCAGCTGGCCCGGATGGCACGGCTGGTGGAGGACGCGCAGAACGGCAAGGCGGAGGTGCAGCGGCTCGCCGACCGGATCTCGGCGGTGTTCGTACCGGTCGTCATCCTGATCGCGGTCGCCACGTTCGGCGCCTGGCTCGGCGCCACCGACGACATCACCGCCGCGTTCACGGCGGCCGTCGCGGTGCTGATCATCGCCTGCCCGTGCGCGCTCGGTCTCGCCACCCCGACCGCCCTGATGGTCGGCACCGGCCGGGGCGCCCAGCTCGGCATCCTCATCAAGGGCCCCGAGGTCCTGGAGTCCACCCGCCGCGTCGACACCGTCGTCCTGGACAAGACCGGCACCGTCACCACCGGCCGGATGACGCTGAAGCGGGTGTACGTCGCCGGGGACGCCCACGCGGGCAGCGGTGACATCGGCGAGGCGGACGTCCTGCGGCTCGCCGGTGCGGTCGAGCACGCCTCCGAACATCCGGTGGGCCGGGCGATCGCCGCGGGCGCCGAGGAGCGCGTGGGCACGTTGCCGCCCGTCGAGCGCTTCGAGAACCTGCCCGGAAGGGGCGTACGCGGCCTCGTGGAGGGCCACGACGTCCAGGTGGGCCGATTCCCCGGCCGGCCGCTCCCCGAGGCCGTACAGAGCGCCAAGGAGGCCGCGGAGGACGACGGGCAGACGGCGGTCGTCGTCCTCCGCGACGGCGTGGCACTCGGTGTCGTCACCGTCGCCGACGCGGTCAAGGAGACCAGCGCCGAGGCGGTACGGCGGCTGCGGGCCCTCGGGCTCACCCCGATGCTGCTGACCGGGGACAACGAACGCGTGGCCCGGTCCGTGGCCGCGGCGGTCGGCGTGCGGCCCGAGCACGTGATCGCGGAGGTGCTGCCCGAGGACAAGGCCGACGTCGTCCGTGGGCTCCAGGGCGAGGGCCGCACGGTCGCGATGGTCGGCGACGGGGTCAACGACGCCGCCGCGCTGGCCGTGGCCGACCTCGGGCTCGCGCTGGGCACGGGGACGGACGCGGCGATCGAGGCGGGCGATCTGACGCTGGTGCGCGGGGACCTGCGGGTGGCCGCCGACGCCATCCGGCTGTCGCGGCGGACCCTGTCCACGATCAAGGGCAACCTGGCCTGGGCCTTCGGATACAACGTGGCCGCGTTGCCGCTGGCCGCCGCCGGATTGCTCAACCCGATGATCGCGGGGGCGGCTATGGCCTTTTCGTCCGTTTTCGTGGTAACGAACAGCTTGCGACTCAGGACATTTTCGTGACCGCCGGGCAAAAGTCCCTCTAGAGTCCGGAAGCAGCACCACATAAGCTCTTCACAAGGCTCGCGCATCATCCTTACGCTGGGACCTCGATCACCGATTTGGGTCTCTTGCGCATCTTCAGGACATTTCGCAAGAGACGCAGATCACAGTGGAGTGAACGTAACCACCGAAGGGGTTCGTGAGTCTAAGTTGGCGATGTCAGAAGCGTCTTGGGGGGCGTGACTGGCATCTGGGGATGTCTTGGGGGACGTTCCCGGAATTGCGTTGCCGGGGCACGTGCACCGGGGAGCTTTGAGCGGCCCTCCCGTACGTACGCGTCCCGGCAGACCGCACGCCGCAGCAGAACAGACACATACAGGTAGGACGACGAGCTCCGCTCGTCAGCTCAGCGAATTCAGGCGCTGTGCCCACCAGACGCCCGGCCGGATCCCGTGGGGGGAATCCGCACCGGGACATGGGAAGGCGCCCTGCTCGCCGGCCCGTGGGGGGACCAGCGTTGCAGGGCGCCTTCCTCTATTTTTTGGGGCTCGGTTCGCCTCCGGGGCGCTTCAGCCTGTGTCGAGAGGCCGATCGTGCTCGACCCTTCGGGCCTCCGCGCGTTCGGCCTCTCGACACAGGCGCGCCCCTTCGGCTCACTCGCCGTAGGGCGCCCTCTGCTTCAGCGGGCATGCAGTGGGCCCGTGCGGAACAGTTCTCCGCACGGGCCCCCTTGCTACAAGTACTCGGCTCAGCGGGCCTCTACCGGCACGAAGTCGCGCTCGACCACGCCCGTGTAGATCTGGCGCGGGCGGCCGATGCGGGAGCCGGGCTCCTTGATCATCTCGTGCCACTGGGCGATCCAGCCCGGCAGGCGGCCGAGGGCGAAGAGGACCGTGAACATCTCGGTCGGGAAGCCCATGGCGCGGTAGATCAGGCCCGTGTAGAAGTCCACGTTCGGGTAGAGGTTGCGCGAGACGAAGTAGTCGTCGGAGAGCGCGTGCTCCTCCAGCTTCAGCGCGATGTCCAGCAGCTCGTCGGACTTGCCGAGGGCCGAGAGGACGTCGTGCGCGGCGGCCTTGATGATCTTGGCGCGGGGGTCGAAGGACTTGTAGACCCGGTGGCCGAAGCCCATCAGGCGGACGCCGTCCTCCTTGTTCTTCACCTTGCGGATGAAGGAGTCGACGTCGCCGCCGTTGGCCTGGATGCCCTCCAGCATCTCCAGGACGGACTGGTTGGCGCCGCCATGCAGCGGGCCCCAGAGCGCGGAGATGCCGGCGGAGATCGAGGCGAACATGTTCGCCTGCGAGGAGCCGACCAGGCGGACCGTGGAGGTCGAACAGTTCTGCTCGTGGTCCGCGTGCAGGATCAGCAGCTTGTCGAGCGCGGAGACGACGACCGGGTCGAGGTCGTACTCCTGGGCCGGGACCGAGAAGGTCATGCGCAGGAAGTTCTCGACGTAACCGAGGTCGTTGCGCGGGTAGACGAACGGGTGACCGATCGACTTCTTGTACGCGTAGGCCGCGATGGTCGGCAGCTTGGCGAGCAGGCGGATCGTGGAGAGGTTGCGCTGCCGCTCGTCGAACGGGTTGTGGCTGTCCTGGTAGAACGTCGACAGGGCGCTGACCACGGAGGAGAGCATCGCCATCGGGTGGGCGTCCCGGGGGAAGCCCCGGTAGAAGTTCTTGACGTCCTCGTGCAGCAGGGTGTGCTGCGTGATCTCGTTCTGGAAGGTGGAGAGCTCGTCGACGGTCGGAAGCTCGCCGTTGATCAGCAGGTACGCCACCTCGAGGAAGGTGGAGCGCTCGGCCAGCTGCTCGATCGGGTACCCGCGGTACCGAAGGATGCCCTGCTCACCGTCGAGATAGGTGACGGCGGATTTATAGGCGGCGGTGTTCCCGTAGCCGCTGTCCAGGGTGACCAGACCGGTCTGGGCCCGGAGCTTCCCGATGTCGAAGCCCTTGTCGCCGACGGTGCTGTCGATCACCGGGTAGGTGTACTCGCCGTCGCCGTACCGCAGTACTACAGAGTTGTCGCTCACGTCATCCCTCACCGACGTAGTGCCTCTTCTTCGAGGTGCCCTGACTGTCTCTACCATCCCCCAATTGGCTCTGGAGAGTGCACTCGGGGTCGACCATCGGGCCCATCGACGGCACTCAGTGCCGCCAACTTGCTCATCCTGCCCCCTCCGTCCGACATCTGGAAGGGCTGTGTGACCTTTACGACTCATTTGATCGATCAAATTTCACTCACGGGTCACCGGAACCGCACGAGAGGTTCCCCCGAACGCGGCCCATGGCTACAAAACCCGTGGTGCGAGCCGGAAGTCGAGAGCCGTGCAGCGCCGGCCCGCCGAGACCGTGCGGACCGCCTGGCCGATCGCCTTGCGGGAGCCGACGAGGACGACCAGCTTCTTCGCCCTGGTCACCGCCGTATACAAAAGGTTGCGCTGGAGCATCATCCAGGCTCCGGTGGTGACCGGGATCACCACGGCCGGGTACTCACTGCCCTGGGACCGGTGGATCGTCACCGCGTAGGCGTGCGCCAGCTCGTCCAGTTCGTCGAACTCGTACCCCACCTCCTCGTCCTCGTCGGTGAGGACCGTCAGCCGCTGGTCGACCTGGTCGAGCGCGGTGACCACCCCGACGGTGCCGTTGAAGACGCCGTTCTCGCCCTTCTCGTAATTGTTGCGAATCTGGGTGACCTTGTCGCCGACGCGGAAGACCCGGCCGCCGAACCGCTTCTCGGCCAGGTCGGGGCGGGCGGGGGTGATGGCCTGCTGGAGCAGCCCGTTGAGGGTGCCCGCGCCGGCCGGGCCCCGGTGCATGGGCGCGAGGACCTGGATGTCCCGGCGCGGGTCGAGCCCGAACCTGGCCGGAATGCGACGGGCCGCCACGTCGACCGTGAGCCGCCCGGCCTCCTCCGTGTCGTCCTCCACGAAGAGGAAGAAGTCCTTCATGCCGTCGGTGACCGGGTGCTGACCGGAGTTGATCCGGTGCGCGTTGGTCACCACACCCGACTGCTGGGCCTGGCGGAAGACCTTGGTGAGGCGGACGGCGGGGATCGGGCTGCCGTCCGCCAGCAGATCGCGGAGTACCTCGCCGGCGCCGACGCTCGGGAGCTGGTCGACGTCTCCGACGAAGAGGAGGTGGGCCCCCGGGGGCACCGCCTTCACCAGCTTGTTGGCGAGGAGGAGGTCCAGCATGGAGGCCTCGTCGACGACCACCAGATCGGCGTCCAGGGGGCGGTCCTTGTCGTAGGCCGCGTCGCCGCCGGGCTTCAGTTCCAGCAGCCGGTGGACGGTGGAGGCCTCGGCGCCGGTCAGCTCGGCGAGACGCTTGGCGGCCCGGCCGGTGGGCGCGGCCAGCACGACCTTCGCCTTCTTCGCGCGGGCCAGCTCCACGATCGAGCGGACCGTGAAGGACTTGCCGCAGCCCGGGCCGCCGGTCAGCACGGCCACCTTCTCGGTGAGCGCGAGGCGTACGGCGGCCTCCTGCTCGGGCGCCAGCTCCGCGCCCGTACGCCCCCGCAGCCAGGCCAGCGCCTTGTCCCAGGCGACGTCGTGGAAGCCGGGCATACGGTCGGCGTCGGTGCGCAGGAGACGC
The DNA here is from genome assembly GCF_014930365.1 of Streptomyces caniscabiei. Classification (GTDB taxonomy): domain Bacteria; phylum Actinomycetota; class Actinomycetes; order Streptomycetales; family Streptomycetaceae; genus Streptomyces; species Streptomyces caniscabiei. The sequence goes on from NZ_JABXWI010000018.1 coordinate 27,865, forward strand.
AACAGCTGGGCGGAGAGGGAGAGTTCGGCACGGTGGAAGGGGACGAGGTAGATGGCGGTGACCGGGTCCGCGCCGGGGTCGGCGCCGGGGACCTTCTCCCGTACGACACCGGGGTCCCCCGAGTCCTCGTCCGGCAGGGCGAGTTCGGCCAGGCACTCGATGACCAGGCCCGTGTCGACCTGGAGGAGCTTGACCGCGTCGGCGATCAGGCGCTCCTCCGGGAGATAGCAGTTGCCCTGGTCGGTGGCCTGCGAAAGGGCGTACTGCAGGCCCGCCTTGACGCGCTCCGGGCTGTCGTGGGGGATGCCGACGGACTGGGCGATCTTGTCGGCGGTGAGGAAGCCGATGCCCCATACGTCGGCGGCGAGCCGGTACGGCTGGTTCTTCACGACGCCGATCGAGGCGTCGCCGTACTTCTTGTAGATGCGGACCGCGATGGACGTGGACACCTCGACCGTCTGGAGGAAGAGCATGACCTCCTTGATCGCCTTCTGCTCCTCCCAGGCGTCGGCGATCTTCTTGGTGCGCTTGGGGCCGAGGCCCGGGACCTCGATGAGGCGCTTCGGCTCCTCCTCGATGATCTGGAGGGTGTCCAGGCCGAAGTGCTGGGTGATGCGGTCGGCGAAGATCGGACCGATGCCCTTGACCAGCCCGGAGCCGAGGTAGCGGCGGATGCCCTGGACGGTGGCCGGGAGGACGGTCGTGTAGTTCTCGACGGTGAACTGCTTGCCGTACTGCGGGTGGGAGCCCCAACGGCCCTCCATCCGCAGGGACTCGCCGACCTGGGCGCCGAGCAGCGCGCCGACGACCGTGAGGAGATCGCCGCCGCCCCGGCCGGTGTCCACGCGCGCGACCGTGTAGCCGTTGTCCTCGTTGGCGTACGTGATGCGTTCCAGGACGCCTTCGAGTACGGCGAGACGTCGTTCGCCCGGGGGGTTCCCCGCCTGCTGAGCCATGATCCGACGGTACCGGGGTGGTGTGACAGGGGCGGAGGAACGTACGGCCGGCGGTGCGCTTCGGTGGGGGTGGCCGAAAGTGATGCACACAAGCCGAGTTCCATGGAGATACTGGTGCCACTGATCATATGTATCCGGCCCAGGGCAGTGCGGTCGGCTGCTTTCGGCACGTCGACCGTGGGAGCCGACTTGACGCCTCGCAAGGGAACTGGTCGGTGCGCCGCCTTCCTGTTGACGACCGTGCTGGCGACCGGAGCGCTCGCCGGGTGCGAACTTCTTGACGCCGCTTCCACCTCGGGCTGCGAGGGCACCGAGAGCCGGGTCGACAAGCTGAAGTCGTACGGCGTTCTCGACTCCCGGCCTACGGGGACGATCCTGCCCCAGGGCTTCGAGGACCTCGACGCCGGCTGCTGGGCGGACAGCGGCGAAGCCTGGTTGTACGCCGAGCGGACCTACGTGTTCCCCGGCGACAGGACCGAAGTGATCCAGTACTACCGGGCCGCGGCGGAGCGCGAGGGGTGGAAGCTGTCCCGGGACACGCGACAGGCCTTGGAGAAGGACCCGTCCGCGAGCCTGTGCTTCACCCGCGGCGGGACGGACGACGCGACGACGCTGGACGTCTATTTCCTGACCAAGGCGACCCTTGACGCGGAGGAGACCGAGACCGGGCCCGAGTTCGCCTCCGGGTTCGGCTACCGGGTGTCCGTCGGTTCCGCGGCGTCCACGGCCGACGATTCCCCGGCCGGCTGCTCGGACTGAACGGGCCCGCCCGCGCCTGGGGCATCGCCCCGGGTGGTGACCGGCCCCCCGGTCACGATTGGATTTCGGCCATGGCCGGGCCCTTGCCCCAGCTCCGTGTAATCGATTCCAATCCTCCATGACGTCGATGTAATCGATTCCACGAGGAGGTGGGCGGCGGTGGCGAGTATCAAGGACGTCGCGGCTGAGGCGGGGGTGTCCGTCGCCACGGTGTCGCGGGTGCTCAATGACCATCCGTCGGTCAGTGCGGACGCGCGGGCGCGGGTGATGGCCGCCGTCGCGGCGCTGGGGTACCGGCCGAACGCCGTCGCGCGGTCGTTGCGCACCGACCAGACCCACACCCTCGGGCTGGTCATCAGTGACGTGATGAACCCGTACTTCACCGAGCTGGCGCGGTCCGTCGAGGAAGAGGCGCGGGCGCTCGGGTACAGCGTGATCATCGGGAACGCCGACGAGCGGCCCGAGTTGCAGGACCACCATGTGCGGAACCTGCTGGACCGGCGGATCGACGGGCTGCTCGTGTCGCCCACCGACGGTGGTTCGCCGCTGATGCTGGACGCGATCCGTGCGGGCACTCCCATGGTGTTCGTGGACCGGTGGATCCCGGGCGTGGACGTGCCGGTGGTGCGTGCCGACGGTCGCGGCGCGGTACGGGATCTCGTCGCCCATCTCCACCGGCTCGGGCACCGGCGGCTCGCGATCATCGCGGGGCCGGCCGCGACCACGACCGGTCGGGAGCGCGTCGAGGTCTTCCGCGAGGCGCTCGCCGAGCACGGGCTGCCGCTGCCGGACGCCTACATAGGGCAGGGCGACTTCCAGGCCGAGAGCGGGCGGCGGGTGACGGAGGGGTTCCTCGATCTGGCCGAGCCGCCGCAGGTCGTCTTCGCCGCCGACAACCTGATGGCGCTCGGCGCGCTGGACGCCGTCCGCGCGCGCGGGCTGCGGGTTCCGCAGGACGTCGGGCTGGCCGCGTTCGACGACATCCCCTGGTTCGTGCACACCGATCCGCCGATCACGGCGGTGGCCCAGCCGACGGGCGAGCTGGGGCGGGCCGCCGTGCGCGCGCTCGTCGACCGTATCGAGGGGCGGCCCCCGCAGTCCGTCACCCTTCCCGCCCGTCTCGTCGTACGCCTCTCGTGCGGCGAGAAACACGCACAGAACAGGAGCACGTCGTGAGCGACCCTGACGAGTTGCTGCGCATCGAAGGCATACGCAAGACCTTTCCCGGTGTGGTCGCGCTGGACGGCGTCGACTTCGAGCTGCGCCGGGGCGAGGTGCACGTCCTGCTCGGCGAGAACGGCGCGGGCAAGAGCACGCTGATCAAGATGCTCTCCGGCGCCTACACGCCCGACGCGGGGCGGATCCTGGCCGGCGGCGAGGAGGTGCGCATCCATGGTGCGCAGGACTCCGAGCGGCTCGGGATCGCCACCATCTACCAGGAGTTCAATCTCGTTCCCGACCTGACCGTCGCCGAGAACATCTTTCTGGGGCGGCAGCCGCGCCGCTTCGGGCTGATCGACCGGAAGCGGATGGAGGCCGAGGCCGCCGAGCTGCTGGAGCGGGTCGGGGTCAGCGTGTCCCCCCGCGCGCGGGTGCGTGAACTCGGCATCGCGCGGCTCCAGATGGTCGAGATCGCCAAGGCGCTGAGCCTGGACGCCCGGGTGCTGATCATGGACGAGCCGACGGCCGTGCTGACGACCGAGGAGGTCGAGAAGCTCTTCTCGATCGTGCGCCGGCTGCGCGAGGACGGCGTCGGGATCGTCTTCATCACCCATCACCTGGAGGAGATCGCCGCCCTGGGGGATCGCGTGACGGTCATCCGGGACGGGAAGAGCGTCGGGCAGGTGCCGGCCACCACGCCGCAGGACGAGCTCGTACGGCTCATGGTCGGGCGGTCGATCGAGCAGCAGTACCCGAGGGAGCGGGCGGAGTCGGGTGAGGCGTTGCTCGTCGTCGAAGGGCTCACGCGGGACGGCGTATTTCACGACGTCAGCTTCGAGGTGCGGGCCGGTGAGGTCGTCGGCATCGCGGGGCTCGTGGGGGCCGGGCGTACGGAGGTCGTGCGGGCGGTGTTCGGCGCCGATCCGTACGACGAGGGCGCCGTGCGGGTCGCCGGTTCCGCGGTGCCCGGGGACGACGTGGGCGCCGCCATGGCCGCCGGGATCGGGCTGGTGCCCGAGGACCGCAAGGGCCAGGGGCTGGTGCTGGACGCGTCCGTGGAGGAGAACCTCGGCCTGGTGACCCTGCGGGGCGCGACCAGGGGCGGCTTCGTCGACCTCAAGGGGCAGCGGGCGAACGCGGCCCGGGTCGCAGAGCGGCTCGGGGTCCGGATGGCCGGGCTGCACCAGCATGTGCGCACCCTCTCCGGCGGCAACCAGCAGAAGGTCGTCATCGGCAAGTGGCTGCTGGCGGACACCAGGGTGCTGATCCTCGACGAGCCGACGCGCGGCATCGACGTCGGCGCGAAGGTCGAGATCTACGAACTGATCAACGAGCTGACGGCCGCCGGTGCCGCCGTGCTGATGATCTCCAGTGACCTGCCCGAGGTGCTCGGTATGAGCGACCGGGTGCTGGTCATGGCCCAGGGGCGGATCGCGGGCGAACTCGCCGCCGCCGAGGCCACCCAGGACGCGGTGATGGCGCTCGCCGTGTCCCACCCCACCACCCCTGTGACTGGAACGGAGGCCTCCGATGGCCGCTGACACGCTCAAGAGCACGCCGGGCGCGCGTGGCGCCTCGGGGACGTCGGGGCTTCGCCGGCTCCTGCTCGACAACGGCGCGCTGACCGCGCTCATCGTCCTCGTCGTCGCGATGTCGGTGCTGTCCGGCGACTTCCTGACGGCCGACAACCTGCTCAACATCGGCGTCCAGGCCGCCGTCACCGCGATCCTCGCGTTCGGTGTGACCTTCGTGATCGTCTCGGCGGGCATCGACCTGTCGGTGGGTTCGGTGGCGGCCCTGTCGGCCACCGTGCTGGCCTGGAGCGCGACTTCGGAGGGTGTCCCGGTCCCGATAGCCGTGCTCCTCGCCGTCGTCACCGGCATCGCGTGCGGTCTCGTCAACGGCTTCCTGATCTCGTACGGGAAGCTGCCGCCGTTCATCGCGACGCTCGCCATGCTGTCGGTGGGGCGCGGTCTGTCTCTGGTGATCTCGCAGGGCAGCCCGATCGCGTTCCCGGAGTCGGTATCGCACCTCGGGGACAACCTGGGCGGCTGGCTGCCGGTGCCGGTCCTGGTGATGCTGGTCCTGGGCGGTGTGACGGCCGTGATCCTGGGCCGTACGTACATCGGGCGTGCCATGTACGCGATCGGCGGCAACGAGGAGGCGGCCCGGCTGTCGGGGCTGCGGGTGAAGCGGCAGAAGCTCGTCATCTACGCGCTGTCCGGGCTGTTCGCCGCCGCCGCGGGCATCGTGCTCGCCTCCCGGCTCTCCTCGGCGCAGCCGCAGGCCGCGCAGGGCTATGAGCTGGACGCGATCGCTGCGGTCGTCATCGGCGGTGCCTCGCTGGCCGGCGGTACGGGCAAGGCGTCGGGGACGCTGATCGGCGCGCTGATCCTGGCGGTGCTCAGGAACGGCCTCAACCTGCTGTCCGTGTCCGCCTTCTGGCAGCAGGTCGTCATCGGTGTCGTGATCGCGCTGGCGGTTCTGCTGGACACCGTGCGGCGGAAGGCGGGGGCGACCCCGGTGGCGGCCGGTGCCGGTGGCTCCGGGGACCGGAGGAAGCAGGCGCTGACGTACGTGCTGGCCGCGGTGGTCGCGGCGGCCGTCGTGGGCGCGACCTCGTTCCTGCACACCGGGTCGTCGGCGGCGAAGAGCGAGAAGATCGGGCTGTCGCTGTCGACGCTCAACAACCCGTTCTTCGTGCAGATCCGGGCCGGCGCCCAGGACGAGGCGAAGAAGCTGGGCGTGGACCTGTCCGTCACCGACGCGCAGAACGACGCCTCGCAGCAGGCCAACCAGTTGCAGAACTTCACCAGCGAGGGCCTCGGCACGATCATCGTCAACCCGGTGGACTCCGACGCGGTGACCCCGGCGGCGAAGGCCGTCAACAAGGCGGACATCCCGCTGGTGGCCGTCGACCGCGCGGTGAACGGCGCGGACACGGCCGCGCTCGTCGCCTCCGACAACGTCAGCGGCGGAAAGCTGGCCGCCAAGTCGCTCGCCGAGAAGCTCGGCGGCAAGGGCGAGATCGTCATCCTCCAGGGCCAGGCGGGCACCTCCGCCAGCCGGGAGCGCGGCGCCGGCTTCGCCGAGGGCCTGAAGGCCTACCCGGGCATCAAGGTCCTCGCCAAGCAGCCGGCCGACTGGGACCGCACCAAGGGGCTCGACGTGATGACGAACATGCTCCAGGCCAACCGTGGCGTCGACGGTGTCTTCGCCGAGAACGACGAGATGGCGCTCGGCGCGATCAAGGCGCTCGGCGCCAAGGCCGGAAAGTCCGTCCAGGTCATCGGGTTCGACGGCACCGCCGACGGGCTGAAGGCCGTGGAGGCGGGCACGCTGTACGCGTCGGTCGCGCAGCAGCCCGCCGAACTCGGCAGGATCGCGGTGCGCAACGCGGTCGAGGCCGCCAAGGGCGAGAAGGTCGAGAAGTCGGTGATGGTGCCGGTGAAGGTGGTCACGTCCGAGAACGTGGCCGAGTTCAGCGGCTGACACGATGCGGTGGCCGGACGGGAGCACGCGGACCCGTCCGGCCGCCTCGGCGTTTCCGCCCGCGGCGCGACCGGCCGTCGGCGGCTCACTCCACCTGCACAGGGAGATGGATCATGTACGACTACGACCTCCTGGTCGTGGGATCGGCCAATGCCGACCTGGTGATCGGTGTCGAGCGCCGGCCGGGGGCCGGTGAGACCGTGCTCGGCTCCGACCTGGCCGTGCACCCGGGCGGCAAGGGTGCCAACCAGGCCGTCGCGGCGGCCCGGCTCGGGGCACGCACGGCGCTACTGGCGCGGGTCGGCGACGACGGCCACGGGCGGCTGCTGCTCGACTCGCAGCGCGCGGCCGGGGTCGACACGGCCGGCGTGCTGGTCGGCGGGGCGCCCACCGGGGTCGCGCTGATCACGGTGGACCCGTCGGGCGACAACAGCATCGTGGTGTCGCCGGGCGCCAACGGGAGGCTGACCCCCGAGGACGTACGGGCGGCGGATCCGCTGCTGCGGGCCTCGCGGGTGGTCTCGGCGCAGTTGGAGATCCCGTTGGAGACGGTGGTGGAGGTGGTGCGGCGGCTGCCGGAGGGGACGCGTTTCGTGCTGAACCCGTCGCCGCCCAGGGAGTTGCCCGCCGAGGTGCTGGCCGCCTGTGATCCGCTGATCGTCAACGAGCACGAGGCGCGGATCATCGTCGGGGGTGAGCCGTCGGGATCCCCTTCGCCGGAGGACTGGGCGCGGGCGCTGCTGGCGCTCGGGCCGCGTTCGGTGGTGGTGACGCTGGGCGCGGAGGGTGCGCTGGTCGCGACCGCCGAGGGCAGTGCGCGGGTGGCGGCGGTGAAGGTGGAGGCCGTGGACACCACGGGCGCCGGGGACGCGTTCACGGCGGCGCTGGCGTGGAGGCTGGGGGCGGGGTCGGCGCCGGCCGAGGCCGCCGCGTACGCGGCCCGGGTGGGGGCCGCCGCCGTCACCAGGGCCGGGGCGCAGGTGTCGTTCCCGACCGCCGAGGAGGTCGCGGCGCTGTGAAGCGGAGCGGGATACTCAACCGTCATCTGGCGGGCGCCATCGCCGAGTTGGGGCACGGGCACGGGGTGCTGGTGTGCGACGCGGGGATGCCGGTGCCGCAGGGGCCGCGCGTGGTCGACCTGGCGTTCCGGGCGGGGGTTCCGTCGTTCGCGGAGGTGCTGGACGGGCTGCTCGACGACATCGTGGTCGAGGGGGCGACGGCGGCGTACGAGGTGCGGGAGGCCAATCTGGAGGCGACGGCGCTGCTGGAGGACCGCTTCCCGGAACTGGAGCTGGTGTCCCACGAGAAGCTGAAGGAGCTGTCGGCGGGCGCGCGGCTGGTCGTACGGACCGGGGAGGCGCGGCCGTACGCGAACGTGCTGTTGCGGTGCGGGGTGTTCTTCTGATCCCCCTGCTCCGACCACCGGCATATGTTTCGAGGGGCCCGGTTCAGTGGACCGGGCCCCTCGGCTTTCCCCTCCGTATCAAGACCCCCGCGATCCCCCCGGATCCCCCTCCGAGAAGTCCTGATGCCACGTACGACCCGCGAGGTGGGGGGAGGGTTGCACGGCGGCCCAAAGAATTTTGCGCGGGACCACAAGGCTGTTCGTATTGTGTTCCGATGGTGTCACCGGCCCGGCAAGCGCGTTGCGGGTGCAACGCGTTGTGGGAGAGCATGTTCGAGACGTAGGTGACCCAGACACACGGGGGTGGACACGACGTGAAGTTCGACATGGGGTCGACGACCCTGGCGGAGCTCGGGAAGAGCACGCTCGGTTCGAGCGACGATCTCGGGACCCTGATCCAGCTGCTGATCAGCGCGGCCGAGCCGCTGGAGGGCAAGTTCAACGGCGCGGGCAAGGCGGCGTTCGACTCGTTCAAGAACCGCGCGGACGAGATCACCGCCGATCTCAACGGCTCGCTCGCCGCGATCCTGGGCGGTCAGTCGGGCATGGACAACGCCTTCGGCACCGGTGACGTGGAGTCCCAGGACAACGCCAACCAGAACATGGGCCTGGCCAACTTCGACGCGGCCCGCTTCGGCGCCCGATAAGCAGCGACGAGCAGGAACGAGGGGGAAGTACTCATGGCTCAGAAGCAGGACCGCCGTTCGTACGACACCGGGGCCTCCGGCGAGGTGCAGACCGCGCTCGGCACGATCGTGGGGCAGCTGGAGCGGGTGCTCGGCGACCGTGACGCCGCCGTCAAGGCCGCGATGACCGAGTTCCAGGCGGACGGTGTCTCGGACGACTACCACGGCAAGGAAGAGCGCTGGAAGAAGGCGGCGGACGAGGTCCGCGAGATCATCCGCCTGGTACGCACCACGCTCGAACAGAACGACGGCACGGCCCAGTCCACGCTGGCCAAGGCCCGCGCCGCGGTCGACCAGATCGGCTGACCGGACGGCGCTGAGCGAGAAGTGAACGGGGTTCCGTAGCCGTGGCGGCGCAGGATTACGACAGCCAGTTGCTGGAGTCGGTGTCGGTGCGGCGTCGACGGCTGCGGGACGCCCTGTTGTTCGGGGCGCAGCGGCAGCGGCGCTCGGTGGACGAGCGGATCGGGAAGGTCTTCGCCGGGATCGTCATCGCGGCGGTGCTGTGCGCGGGATGTGTGGGGTGGTCGTTCGTGTCGAACCGCATCATCGGCAAGAGCCCGTACGGGAGTTCGGTGCAGCCGTCGGTGACGCCCTCGGGGACGCCGTCCTCATCGGGCTCCCCGTCGGCTTCCACCGCCCCGACCAGCTCTTCTTCCCGGTGATAGGTTCGAAAACGTGATGTCTACGGGGACGTTGGGGCAGGCCACGGGTGGTGCGCGGACGGCGCTCAGCCGGGTCACGCTGGTGGGCGAGCGGCGGCGGGTGGACCTCGTGCTGCCGTCGCGGGAACCGGTCGGGCTGCTGCTGCCGGAGATCATGCGGCTGCTCGACGACCGGGTGGGCGAGCGGCCCGAGTTGCGGCATCTCGTCACGGCCGACGGTTCCGCGCTGGCGCACGACAGCACCCTGGAGACCGCCGGGATCCCGGACGGCGCCGTGCTGCGGCTCGTCCGGGCCGAGGACGCGCCGTCGGCGCCCGTCGTGCACGACGTCACCGACGAGGCGGCCGAGGATCTCGACGCCCGGGGGCTGCGCTGGGGGCCGGCCACGCGCCGGGGCACCGCCGGACTCGCCACGGTCGGCTGGGCCGTGGCCGCCGGACTGTTCGCACGGGACGCGTACGAGCCCGGGGTCGTCGCCGGTGCGCTCCTCGGGGTCGCGCTGGTGGCGGCGCTCACGGGCGCACTGCTGGGGCGGGCCGGGAAACGGGGCCTCGCCACCACGCTGATCTCGACGGCCGGCGCGCTGGGACTGCTGGGCGCGTCGACGCTGGCGGAGGCGCAGCGGTGGGCCGGGATGCCGCAGGCCGCCGCCATGGCCGGGGCCGGGGTCGCCACGCTCGCCCTGCTCGGGCTGTTCACGCCGCTCGGGCGGGGTGGACTGGTCGGGGCGGGGGCGCTGGCCGGGGTCTCGGTGTGCTGGCTGGGTGTCGCCGGGGTGGTGTCGGGGACGGCGTCGTCGGTGTCGGCACAGGCCGAGGTGGGGGCCGTGCTGGCCGTGGTCTCGGTGGTCGTGCTCGGGCTGCTGCCCCGGCTGGCGCTGATGGCGTCGGGGCTCTCCGGGCTCGACGACCGGCGCTCCGGGGGCGCGTCCGTGAGCCGTTTCCAGGTGTCGGCGGCGCTCACCGCGACGCACCGGGGGCTGGCGCTGGCGACGGTCACGTTGGCCGTGTCGGCCACCGCGGCCGGGGTGTTCGCGCTGCGGGCGCCCACGAAGTGGACCGTGCTGCTGACCGCCGTCACCATGGTCGTCCTCGCGCTGCGCGCGCGGGCGTTCCCACTGGTCGCCGAGGTGGTGGTGCTGCTCGGCGCGGCGACGGTGCTCGCCGTGCGGCTGGTCTCGGCGTGGCTGGACCACACCGGCGGGGCGGCCGGGCCGGTCGCCGTTCTCGTGCTGCTCGCCGTGCTGCCGCTGCTGGTGCTCGCCGTGCAGCCGGCCGAGCATGTGCGGGTACGGCTCCGGCGTCTCGGCGACACCCTCGAATCGATCGGCGTCATCGCCCTGTTCCCGCTGCTCATCGGGGTGTTCGGCGTGTACGGACGACTGCTCGACACGTTCGCTTAGGAGCTGGGGGCCGCACATGGCGCAGGCAGGGGACTGGCAGCGGGATGTGCTGCGCGAGCTGGGCCGACAGGAAGCGGTCGGCGGGGCCGCCGAAGCGACCCCCGAGCCACTGGCCCGCCGCGCCGAGCCGACGCTGAGGTTGGTGCGCTCGGCTCCGCCAGAGCCGCCGGAAGGGCAGAGGACGCCTGAGGGGGTCGAGCCCGTGGGCAGGCCTGAAGGGGCCGAGCCGCCGGGCGAGCCTGGAGGGGCTGGGCCTGGAGGCGCGTCTCAGGCCGGGGCTCCCCGTAGCTCCGCTCAGCCCTGGGCGCCCGGTGGTGGCGTTCCGGTCGAGGGCGGGCAGGCCGGGGGCTCGGTTCGCTTCGTGTCCGGAGCGGACGAGGGCGGGCAGGCCGGTCGTCCGGAGAACCCGGCGGCCGGGTCCTTCCCCGCGCCCACGAACCCCCCGGGCCCTGCGGCCCCCGCGCCCACGGCGGCCGCGTCCTCCCCCGCGCCCACGAACCCCCCGGGCCCTGCGGCCCCCGGGCCCATGAATCCCCCGCACGCCGCGCATCCCCCGCACCCCGCGACCCCTGGGACCCCCGAGCCCACGAACCCCCTGGCGCCCACATCCCCGGCCCCCACCACCCCCGCTCCCCCCGCCCCGCGAGACCCCCGCGTGCCGCAGACCCCGGTGCACGCGCCGGACTCCGTGCCCACCATCGATCCGCGGCTCGCCCATGCGCTCGGGCGGCCGCAGCGCGGGGAGTCCGTCGCTCGGCGGACGGGGCGGTCGATACGGAAGCTGACGGGGTCGGCCGCGCAGGACGTGGCCGAGGAGACGCGTATCGCCCGGGAGTTGCAGCAGCCGGTGACCACCGGGCGGGTCGTCGCGGTGACCTCGATCCGGGGCGGCGTCGGCAAGTCGACGATCGCCGCGCTGCTGGGACGGACGTTCAACCACTACCGCCACGACCCGGTGCTCACCCTGGAGGCCGACGCCGCGCTGGGCACCCTGCCCGTGCGGATGGGTGCCGACTCCGTGCGCTGGGCGGCGGCCGACCTCGCGCGGATCCTCAACCCCGCCATGCAGCTCACCGATGTCACCGGCTACCTCGTGCCCGTGTCGGACGGCGGCTGGCTGCTGCCCGGCAGCCAGGGCCGCGTCGGCGCCCCGCTGGACATCCGTACGTACCGCACGGTGACCCTCGCGCTGCGCCGCTACTTCGCGGTGACCGTCGTGGACTGCGAGACCCTGCCGGGCGAGGTGGCCCGTACGGCGATGGACACCGCCCACGCGCGCGTGGTCGTGGCGCCGATGACCGCCGAGGGTGTCAACGGCACCCGCCAGGTCCTGGACTGGCTCGGCCAGTTGCCGCACTCCGCGCTCTCCTCGACCGTCGTCGCGCTGACCGCCAACTCCCCCGACGTCACGCTGGACCGCGCCACGGCCGTCGCCCACCTCAAGGAGTCCGGCGTCCACGTCGTCACCGTCCCCTACGACCGCCACCTCGCCCAGGGCGGACCCATCCGCACCGCCCTGCTGGGCCAGGAGACCCGCGCGGCGGCGATCACGCTGGCCGCGGAGGCCATGACCCGCGCGGTGAGGATGCGATGAGCGGCCACCGCCACAGGCACCGCCGTCACCGGCGCACCGCCCACCCGTATGGAGAAGAAGGGGTCCGTTCGTGACCCAGGAGTTGATCCACCGGCCCGCTCGGAGCACCCGGCCGCTCGGTGCCGCCGGGGCCCGGACGATCGAGCCGCCGCCGAACCTCCCGGAGGGCAAGGCCGGGACCGCCGCCACCGCGCTGCTGCCGATGGCCGGTGTCATGGGCTCGGTCGTGATGATGACCGTGATCCGCAACAGCCAGTTCGCGGCACTCGGCGCGATCGTGCTCGTGTTCGCGCTGCTCGGCGCGGTGGCCCTCTTCCTCTCCCAGCGCGGCAAGGCGCAGCGCACCCGGCGCACCCAGCGCGAACGGTATCTGGAGTATCTGGAGGAACTGCGCGAGGAGTTCGGGGCCGAGGAGCGGGAGCGGCGGGCGCTCGCGCGGGTGCTGAATCCGCCCCCGGAGGCGCTGTACGACCTGGTGCGCGACCCGGCCCGGCTCTGGGAGCGGCGGCGGCAGCACGCGGACTTCCTGCGGGTGCGCGTCGGCACCGGTGACGTACCCGTGGCGGACCTGGCCATCGGGCAGAACCAGGGCGGGGTGATGACCCCGCCGGACCCGTTCATGCTGAACGAGGCGCGGGCGCTGCTGGCGCGCTACTCCGTCGCCACCGACTGCCCGATCACCGTGCCGCTGGACCGCGCGGGCAACGTCAGCGTGGTCGGCGACCGGGAGGGCGTGCTGCGGGTGGCCCGCGCGCTCCTCGTCCAGGTCGCCGTCTCGCACGCCCCCGACGACGTGGCCATGGCCCTCGGGGTGCCGGGCGAGCGGCTGGCGGACTGGGAGTGGGCGAAGTGGCTGCCGCACGTGCTGGACGCGCAGGAGCACGACGGCCCGGTGGCGGCCCGCCGGATCGCGCCGAGCCTGCCGCAGCTGGCCCGGCACTTCCGGCACGAGCTGGGCCGGCGCGCGTCGTACGCGGCGGAGGTCCGCCGGGGGCTCGCCGACCGCGGGGCGCTCGGGCTGGCGTCCCGTCTGCTCGTCGTCAGCGACGAGTACGGGGAGACTGCCGCCGAACTGCCGCGCCCGGACACGGCGGTGGGCCTCGCGGACATGGGCGTCACCGTGCTGCATCTGCTGGCGGAGCAGGTGCACGAGCCCGATCACGTGTCGGTGCGGATCACCGTGCGGGACGATCAGGTGGTGGTGGAGGACCTGCGAGATCCGGACCCCCTGGCCATCGCGGCCCGCACCGCCGTCCCGCCCGCGCACGGCACCTGCGACCAGGTCGGTGCCGCCGGTGCCGAGGGGCTCGCCCGGCTGCTCGCGCCGCTCAGGCTGTCCGCCGAGTCGGCCGCCGAGGGCACCCCCGTCACCGGGCCCGTCGACTTCCCGGGCCTCCTCGGCATCGACGACCCGGCCCTGCTGAACCTGCACGACCTGTGGGCGCCGCGCGGTGAGCGGGAGTTCCTGCGGGTGCCCATCGGGGTGACGGACCGTCACGAGCCGGTGCTGCTCGACCTCAAGGAGTCCTCGGAGCTGGGCATGGGCCCGCACGGGCTGTGCGTCGGCGCGACCGGCTCGGGCAAGAGCGAACTGCTGCGCACCCTCGTGCTGGCGCTGGCCGCCACCCACTCCCCCGAGGACCTGGCCCTCGTCCTGGTCGACTACAAGGGCGGCGCGACCTTCGCCCCGTTCACCGAACTCCCGCACGTGGCCGGTGTGATCACCAACCTGGAGAACCAGGCGGGGCTCGTCGAGCGTGTGCACTCCAGCCTCGCGGGCGAGGTCAAGCGGCGGCAGCAGGTGCTCAAGGACGCGGGGAACGTGGCCGACATCGGGCACTACGCCGCCCTGCGCGCCACCCGGCGGCCCGACCTGGAGCCGCTCCCGCATCTCTTCGTGGTGATCGACGAGTTCGGTGAACTGCTCACCGCCAAGCCGGACTTCATCGATCTCTTCCTCTCCGTCGGGCGCATCGGCCGCTCCATCGGCGTGCACCTGCTGCTGTCCAGCCAGCGCATCGAGGGCGGCAAGCTGAAGGGGCTCGACACCTATCTCTCGTACCGGCTGGGGCTGCGCACCTTCTCCGCCGACGAGTCGCGGACCGTGCTCGACACCACCGACGCCTTCCATCTGCCTCCGCTGCCGGGCTTCGGGTATCTGAAGGTGGACACGTCGACGTACGAACGGTTCAAGGCGGGGTACGTGTCGGGCGCGTACCGGGGTCCGGCGCTGGTCGCGCAGGAGGACGACACCCCGTTGGCCTGGCCGTATCCGACGTACAACACGCTCGGCGGCGAGCCCGCGGCCGGTGCGGGGGCCGAGGAGCCGAAGGCGACCAAGCGGGAGACCGGGCCGACCGTGATGTCGGTGATGGTGGACCAACTGGCCGCCGCCGCACGGCCGGTGCGGCGGATCTGGCTGCCGCCGCTGCCGGACGCGATCACGCTGGACGCGGCGGCCGGACCCGTGCGGGTGGACGAGCGCGGGCTGCGGCTGGCCACCGGGGAAGGCCCCTTGCGGGTGCCCCTCGGCGTGCTGGACGATCCGGCGAAGCAGTGGCAGGGGCACTGGGTGCTCGATCTGACGGTCGCGGGCGGTCACGCGGCGGTGATCGGCGGCCCGCAGTCCGGCAAGACGACGCTGCTGCGGACGCTCGCGCTGTCGCTGGCCACCACGCACACGCCCGCCGAGGTCGGCATCTACGGACTGGACCTGGTCGGCGGCGGACTGTCCGCACTCGCCGGGCTGCCGCACGTCGGCGGGATCGCGGGTCGGGCGGACCGGGAGCGGGCCGCGCGGACGGTCGCCGAGGTGCGGACGATGCTGATCGAGCGGGAGGAACTGTTCCGCGAGCACGGCATCGATTCGGTGGATCAGCTGCGGCGACTGCGCGCGCAGGGCGGACTGCGGGAACTGGGGTCGACGGACATCGTCCTGCTCATCGACGGATTCGGCGCGCTGCGCGACGAGTTCGCCGAGCTGGACGACACGGTCGTGGAGCTGCTCAAGCGCGGCGGCGGCTACGGCATCCACGTCGTCGGCGGCATGCTGCGCTGGAACGACGTACGGATCGCGACGCAGTCGATGTTCGGGACGCGGGTGGAGCTGCGGCTGAACGACCCGAGCGATTCGAGCGTGGACCGCAAGCTCTCCGAGACGCTGTCGCCGGACACCCCGGGGCGCGTCCTGACCGACGGCAAGCTGTTCGCGCAGGCGGCCCTCCCCCGCCTCGACGGACGGCCGTCGACGGGTGATCTCGCCCCGGCACTGGAGGACGCGGCCCGCACCATCCGCTCCACCTGGCACGGTGAACTGGCCGCTCCCGTAAGGGTGTTGCCGACCCGGCTGGCACCGGACCGGCTGCCGTCGGTGGTCGCCGAGCCGCACCGGGTGCCGATCGGCGTGGACCAGGACGCCCTCGCGCCCGCGCTGCTGGACCTGTTCGGCTCGGACCAGCATCTGCTGATCCTCGGCGACAACGAGTGCGGCAAGACGAACCTGCTGAAGCTGGTCGCGGCACGCCTCGTGGAGCGGTACTCGGACGAGGAGCTGGTCTTCGGGGTGTTCGACCCGAGGCGCGGCCTGCGGGGCGTGATCCCGGAGCCGTACCGGGGCGGGTACGCGCACAACGCGAAGCTCGCGGCGGGGCTGTCGAACGGGATCGCGGGCGAGCTGGAGAAGCGGATGCCCCAGAGCGCCGACCCGGACGCGCTGACGGACGAGCCCGCGTTCGAGGGCCCGCGGATCGTGATCCTGGTCGACGACTACGACATCCTCACCACCGCCGGGCAGCAGCCGCTGGCCCCCTTCCTGCCGTACGTGTCGTCGGCGCAGGACATCGGGCTGCACTTCGTGATCACCCGCCGGGTGGCGGGGTCGTCCCGGGCGATGTACGAGCCGCTGTTGCAGACCCTCCGCGAGACCGGCACGGCCGCGCTGCTGATGACCGGTGAGCGGAGCGAGGGTCAGCTCTTCCCCGGCCTGTACGCCTCGGCGCAGCCGGCCGGGCGGGGCACGCTGGTCCGCCGGGGCCGGCCCCACCAGCTCGTCCAGACCGCACTCGACAGCACCGCACTCACCAGCGAGGAGGGCGCCCGCCCGTGACCAAGGACGTCATCGCCCTGACCCCGAAGATGCCCGATGTCTGGGCCCTCATGACGAGCCTGTACGCCGGCGGCTCCGAGCTGGACCTGTCGGCGGCGGCCGAGGGCGCGGTCGTCCAGCTGCACGGGCCCGGTGGCCGCCCGCTGGTGTCCGTGGAGTCGCCGGTGCTGGTCCAGGTGCCCGGTGAGGCGGAGCGGCTGCTCGGGCAGCGCGCGGCGGTCCCGTACTGGTGGACGGAGGCGCGGGCGTCCACGGCCGTCCCCGAGGCGGAGCGGCTCGCGGAGGTGGTCTGCGGGCGGCTCAACGCCCTGCTGGGCGGCTCGACCTGGCCTCCGGGGGCGGCGGCGAGCACCCAGGTGGTCGATGTGTCCGCCGTGCCGTCGGCGGGGTCGGGGCAGCCGGCCGTGGACGTGGTGACCGACCACGCGGCCGTCGTCCTCATCGACCGGCCGGTGGTGGCGCTGACCAGCTGGCTCGCGGAGATCATGCGGACGGCGGCGGTGTCCCGGCGGTCCCTCCAGATCGTCACGCCGCGCGGCGTCCGTCTGACCCCCGCCGCCCGGACCGCGCTGGCCCGCGTCCCCAACCGCTGGGTCGTCCAGGACCCGGAGTGCGGGTACTACGACGGGCTGTCGGGGGCGGTGCTGCGCTGGCGGGACGGCGCGTTCTCGCCCGCGCTCGCGGAGGACGGGACGGCGGCCGTGGCCCCGGCGTTCACCCGCCGCACGACGGACGGTGACGCGCCGGGCGGCACCACGGACGGCGCCACGGGCGACGCGTCCGAGGGCGAGGGCACGGGCGCGGGCACGTCGGACGGCCCCGCCCCGGAGGGCGCCGCCGACGACGTCCCCGGCCGCCAGTTGCTCGTCGCCCTCCGTACGGTGCACAGGGCCGACGAACATCTGCTGCTGGGCCGCGGCCTGGAGGCGGCCTGGAAGGCGCTGACGGGCACGGCACCGGCGGGCTGGGGCACGGCCGAGCCGGTCAACCTCCCCTGGTCACCACGGCAGTTGACCGACCTCGCCCGGGAGCGGGCGCCCGAACCCTCGCAGCTGATCGTCGTCGGCACACCGGACCGGCCCGCGACGGCGACGGTCCGGGTGACCCGGACGACGAAGGGCGTGGAGGAGGACGTGGTCCTCACCATCGGCTACGCCGCCGGTGAGCACCCGCCGCTGGACCGCGTCGAGGCGCTGGCCGACACCCTGGTCCGGGAGCACGGCCTGCGGACCCTGCTGACCTCGGTGCGCGTGGCCCGCGCCGACCTGACGACCGCGCCCCGCCTGGAGGGACCGCCGCTGCCGGCGACCTTCACGCTCGGCCCGGACGACGTGCACACCGTCGGCCTGGACCACGCGCGCCGGCCACCGGTCGAGGTCCGCCCGAAACAGCTCGGCCCGACGTCCCGCCCGGCCCTGCACTACCCCCTCGGCGACGGCACGGACCCCGCCTCCTGGACACGACTCCAGCAGCTCACGGCCCATCTCCGCGACGATCATTCCCGGCCATCCACCCCTGCTCAGCAAGGGTGACTCGCGTCACTAACTCAACGACCAATACGAGCAGTACGAGCTCTGACAGGAGAAGGATTTACCGGCCTGACCTGGGTCTCTAACCTCCCGGCAACAGCTGCCAGAAGGCACGCGCCAGGAGGAGAACCATGGCCAGATCCAGCCAGCCCAGCACCCGACGCATCGTCGTCACCGCGTGCGCCGCGACCCTCGCGCTCGGCACCCTGGCCGCCTGCGGCGGCGGTGGGACCGACGCGCCGAAGGTGGCGGAGAACAAGATCTCGGCGGGCCAGGTGCCGGACTACTACCCGGCGGACTACGCCGACCTGATCGCGGCAGCGGAGAAGGAGGGCGGCAAGCTCACCGTCTACTCCAACCTCGGCGACGAGAACATGGCGCCGATCGTCCGGGACTTCAAGAAGAAGTACGACTTCATCAAGACCGTCTCCGTCAACGAGCTGGACAGCGACGAGCTGTTCCAGAAGACCCTGTCGGAGAACGCGGCCGGTTCCTCCCCGGCGGACGTGCTGATCTCCAGCGCGGCGACGGCGTGGGCGGACTTCTCGGCCCGCAAGGACACCGTCCTCACGTACGAGTCGCCGGAGCTGAAGGAGCTGGGCGAGAGCGCCGAGCTGCTGCCGAGCGTGTACTCGCTGTCGCAGGACCCGATGACGATCGCGTACAACACGTCGCTGATGGAGACCCCGCCCACCACCCTGACGGACTTCGCCAAGATCGTGACGGAGGACGAGGCGACGTACAAGAACAAGGTGACGGTCCGCGACCCGGAGGGCTCGTTCGGCTTCACCGTCACGCGGGCGCTGACCGAGGGCAACCCGGAGGCATGGGACGACCTGGAGAAGATCCTTCCGCTGACCCGTCCGGAGACCTCCTCCGGCACCCAGCTGGAGAAGATCGTCGCCGGTGAGTACACGGCCGGCTTCCTGATCAGCGCCTCCCCCGCCTACCCGGTCGTCGAGGACAGCGCGGGCCTTGTGAAGATCGTCTTCCCGAAGGACGGCACGGTCGTCCTGCCGCGCGGCATGGGCATCGCCGCCGAGGCGCCGCACCCGGCGACCTCGAAGCTCTTCATGGACTTCGCCCTCTCCGAGGAGGGTCAGCGCGCGGTCGCCGAGGGCGGTCTGGCCTCCTACCGCGACGGTGTGAAGGGCGAGGGCCTGCACACCTACCAGGAGGTCGTGGACGCCGTCGGCGAGGAGAACATCATCCACGTCGAGTACAAGGCGGTCTCCAAGGACGACTCCGCGGCCTGGCTGGAGCGCTTCGACGGACTCCGCAAGTAGACGGACTCCGTAGGCAGGCAGCTCTCAAGGACGATCGGAGTCAGCTCAGATGTCAACCCTCACCCAGCCACCCCGCACACCGGCGGACGAGACACCCGCGGAGACGTTCCGGCCACCGCGCTACCGCCGCCCCTTCGGCATCGGACGGGACACGCTCGTCCAGTACGCGGTCCTGGCGTTCCTCGCCGTCCTGGTGCTGGCCCCGATCGTCCCGACCCTCTACCAGAGCATCCGCAACCGCCCGCTCTACGAGGCGGGCGGGGCGTTCACCCTCAGCGGCTACACCGACCTCTTCACCAAGGCGGGTTTCGGTGAAGTCGCCCTGAACACGCTGCTGTTCGCCTCGCTGACGACGGTCCTCAGCCTGGCGATCGCCATCCCGATGGCGATCGTGGTGGTCCGTACGAAGTTGCCCGGCGGCCGACTCATCGCCCTCGCCATGCAGTGGCCGTTCTTCATCTCGTCGCTGATCCTGGGCTTCGGCTGGATCATCATGTACGGCCCGGCCGGGTTCGTCAGCGTGAAGGTGCAGCAGATCTTCGGCTCGGTGCCGTGGAACCTGTACTCGATCCCCGGCATGGCGCTCACCGAGGCAGTGGCGCTCGCCCCGATCGCGTACGTCTTCTGCGCGAACGCGCTCAGGCAGTCCGACGCCTCGCTCGAATCGGCCGCGCAGGTCTGCGGGGCCGGCCCCTTCCGGATTCTGGCGCAGGTGGTCGTGCCGCTGCTGCGGCCCCCGATCGTCTACAGCGCGATCCTCGTCTTCTCCGTCTCCATCGAGACGCTGAGCGTGCCGCTGCTGTACGGCCAGCCGGTCAGCATCGATGTCTTCTCAACTTTCCTCTACCACAACGGACTTCAGTCGGTGGACCCCGACTACACGATGCTGGGCGCGGCCTCGACCGTGATCCTCGTGGTCACGCTGAGCCTGGTCGCCGTCCAGGCGAAGCTGCTGAAGGACGCGGCGCGGTTCGTGTCCGTGCGCGGCAAGGTCACCCGGCCGCGCAAGCTGGACCTGGGCTGGCTGAAGTGGGTCAGCATCGCGTGCATCTGGTGCTACGTGATCGTGGGCGCCCTGATCCCGATCGCCGGCCTGGTGATGCGGTCGTTCACGCTGGTCTTCACGCCGCTCCAGTCGCCGTTCCGGACGGTCACGACGAAGAACTACGAGCTGGTCTTCGACTCCGACAACTACGTGCAGTCGCTCTACAACAGCATGATCGTGGCCGGTGTCGGCTCGGTGGTCGTGTCCGCGCTCGCCGTGTTCGCGGTGATGGTGGCCCGGCGGTCGACCTTCCGCTTCGGCCGGGCGGTGGAGTACCTGGCCCTGATCCCGCAGTCCCTGCCCGGCATCATCATCGGTATCGGCTTCTTCTGGGCCTTCGCGCTCGCGCCCTTCGGGATGGGCTCGGTCCTCCAGGGCACGATCTACGCCGTCGTCATCGCCTTCGGCATGCGGGCCCTGCCCAGCGCGTTCGGCTCGGTCGCCCCGGCGATCATGCAGATCGGCGGTGAGCTGGACAACGCGGCCCGGGTCTCCGGCGCCGACTGGCTGATGACCTTCTTCCGCGTCCTGCGGGCCCTGATCACACCGGCGTTCGCGGGAGCGCTCGTCCTCACCTTCGTGATCATGCTCAAGGAGTACTCCCCGGCCGTCTTCCTCTCCTCGGCCGACAACAACATCCTCGGCACCACCATGCTCAGTCTCTGGACGCAGGGCAGGGCCGGATCCGTCGCCGCGCTGGCCACCCTCCAGATCGGCATCACCGCGGTCTTCGTCGCACTCGCTGGACTGCTCATGAAGGGAAAGCACCATGCCTGAGGTGACCGTCAAGAACCTCGCCAAGACGTTCGGCGACAACTCCGTCCTGCGGGACGTCACCTTCACCATCAAGGACGGCGAGTTCTTCACGCTGCTCGGCGCGAGCGGCTGCGGCAAGTCGACGACGCTTAACTGCATCGCGGGTCTGGAGCAGCCGACGGAGGGCTCGATCGCGGTCGGCGGACGGACGTTCGTGGACGCCGGCGCGGGGGTCTTCCTTCCCCCCGAGGAGCGCAACCTCGGCATGGTGTTCCAGTCGTACGCGCTGTGGCCGCACATGACCATCGCGAAGAACCTGGCGCTGCCGCTGAACATCCGCAAGGTCCCCAAGGAGAAGCAGAGGACGCTGATCCACGACGCCCTGGACAAGGTGGGCCTCGCCGCGCTCAGCGGCCGCTACCCCCACCAGCTCTCCGGCGGCCAGCAGCAACGCGTCGCCCTGGCACGGGCGTTGGTCTACTCCCCGACGGTCCTCCTCCTCGACGAGCCCCTCTCCAACCTGGACGCCAAACTCCGCGAGCAGGCCCGCGCCTGGCTGAAGCGGCTCCAGGAGGAGCTGGGCATCACCACCGTCTACGTCACCCACGACCAGGACGAGGCCCTCGCGCTCAGCGACCGGATCGCCGTGATGGAGGGCGGCAACATGATCCAGATCGGCACGCCGCACGAGATCTACGAGAAGCCGGCCGCGCCCGCCGTCGCCGCGTTCGTCGGCCGCTGCAACTTCCTCACCGGCAAGGTGGTGAGCGTCGACGGCACCCGGCACACCGTGCTCCTCGACGCCGGCGGGGAGATCGTCCGCGTCGACAGCGACCGGCGCGTCCCGACGGGCGACTCGGTCACGGTCGCGGTCCGCCCCGAACGCCTGGAGGTCGTGGCCCCGGCCGAGACCCCGGCGGGCGTGAACCGCCTCGACACCCAGGTCGTCACCAGCTCCTACGTCGGCTCCCGCTACGAGTACGACGTCCGCCTCGGCGACCAGGTGGTCCAGGTCCTCAGCGGCAACGGCGGCCTGGCGGGCGAGGTCTCCCTGGTCTTCGACCCGGGGCACGCGCTGCTGTACGCGGACCGGGTGGAACTGCCGGAGGACCAGCGGGACCTGCTGACGGTGACGTCCTGAGGTCGTGATGTCGTAGCCGGGCGAGCGGCGGCTGCCGGGACACGGCAACGGAGGGCGGGGCAAGGCTGCCCGCCGCCTCCGTTGTCCGCCCGGCCGCCGCCGCGTGAGGCTGTGGCCATGAGAATCGGCGCGGCGCTGCTCACGTTGTCCCTCGTCCCGCTGCTGGCCTGTGTCCTGGTGTTCACCGTGTGGCTGCCCCGGGACATGGACCGCTACGAGGCGTACTGGGCGGCCGTGCCGTGTACCGCTGAGGTCCCGGCCAGGGCGTGGGAGGACTGTCTGCGTACGGCCTCCTTCACCGTCGACAGCACCCGGAACGAGGCGAGCAGAAGCGGCGGTTTCGAGGCGACGCTGTCCGGCGGGCCCTTCTGGAACGGGACCGTGGCCTTCGGCGACCCGGGCCCGCTGCTGGAGCGTCTGCGGTCCGGGGACCGGGTCACCGGCACCGTCTGGCGCGGGGACGTCGTGGTGCTCGGCCGGGGAGACGTGTGGCAGAGCACCTCCGAGGAGCCCCGCGACGAACCCCAGATGACAGCCGCGATCGGCACGTTCGCGGGTCTGCTGGCGGCTCTGGGGTTCTGGCTCGGCGGGATGCGGCTGACCGGTCCCCGTGACCGTGAGCACCGCACCTGGGCCGGATACGGCCGGCCCCTGCTCATCGCCCTGCTCGTCGCGTCCCTGGGCACGGGACTGCCGTCCGTGTGGCTCGGCCTCCCGTGGTGGCTCGTGCCCGCCGTGGTCGTCCCCGTCATGGTGTACACGGCCTGGCAGCTCCACCGGTACCGCGCCGCTTCGGCGGTCGGCGCTCCGGGATCCTCTTGACCAGGGACAGCCAGCGGGGCAGGTCGATCTCCACCAGTACGGTCTTGCCGGGCGGGACGCGGTCCTGGACCTCCCAGCGGTCGGCGAACGCGTCGACGAGGGTCAGGCCTCGGCCGTTCTCCGCGAGGGGGTGGGCCCGGGGTACGGCGCCGGGGCGCGGGGGCAGGCGTTCGGCTCGCGTGTCGGTGACCTCGATGCGGAGGGAGCCGGTGGGCAGGGAGAGGCGGAGCTCGAAGTCCCGGCCCGGGACGCGGCCGTGCGTCACCGCGTTGGCCGCCAGCTCCGCCACGACCACCGCCGCCCGCTCCGACTCCTCCGAGCCGTAGCGGATGCCCCAGGCGTGCAGCTGTTTCAGGGCCACGTGTCTCGCCAGGCGGGCGCCCAGCGGGGTCGAGCTGAAGCGTCGCGTGAACGTCGGTGCCGTGAGCGTGTGTCGCGCGGCGGGCGGTGCGGTCATGCGGCCAATGTGGCCTGCGGAAAGGCCCGTTCGCCAGCTCCACGCCGCGTACGCTGGGCGAGCGTACGCGGTTACGCACTGGACGGTACTGGTGACGTGCCGTAACCATGGGCGTTGAACGGTGTGGTTCGGTGGGCGGGTGCGCGGGAGGTGGCCGATGGTGGCCGACAGCGGCGGCGTGGTGGGGATCGGCGGGGGCGGCGAACCGGAGTCGTCCGACAGCCTGCGGACGTTCGGGGCGATGGTCCAGGCGTTGCGCGAGCACGCGGGGCTCAGCCGGGAGGAGTTGGCCGAGGTCATCGGTTACTCCAAGCACATGGTGGCGTCGGTGGAGCTGGGGAGGAGGATGCCCGACGCCGCGTTTGTGGAGGGGGTGGATCGGGCGCTGGGGAATACGGGCGCACTGATCCGGGCGGCTCAGCATCTGGGGCGGCAGCCGGGGTTGGCGGCTTGGTTCAGGAAGTGGGCGGGGCTGGAGGCCACGGCGATCACGCTCTACACGTATGAGTGCCGGTTGATTCCTGGGCTCTTGCAGACGGAGGCCTACGCGCGAACGCTGTTCAACCACCAACTGCCGCCCCTGGGTGACGAACAGGTCGAGGCCCAGTGGGTGGCTCGCGCGGAACGTCAGCGACTGTTGCGGGAGCGGCCGAACACCGAGTTCAGCTTCATCCTGGAGGAGGGGTTGTTCGTCCGGCGGACGGGAGGCGTCGAGACGACGCGGCAACTCATCGAGCACGTCCTGGAGATCGCCGAGCTGCGGAACATCGAGATTCAGGTCATGCCGCAAGTGCGCGAGACTCACGCCGGGCTCGACGGCCCCATGCAACTGCTGGAGACCGCCGAAAACCGCTGGTACGGCTACTGCGAAGGGCAGCGAGGCGGCCTGCTCGTATCCGACGCGAAAGAGGTCAGCGTCCTGCACAAGCGGTATGCCAGGATGCGTGCACAGGCTCTCACCTCCGAAGACTCCCTGGGCCTGTTGCGGCGGATGCGAGGGGACCTATGAGCACCAACGACCTTGCCTGGTTCAAGTCGAGCCACAGCAGCGGCGGGGACGGCGACTGTGTCGAAGTAGCCGCCGCCCCCTCTGCCGTCCACGTCCGCGATTCCAAGAACGCGGACGGGCCTCAGCTCATCCTCTCCTCCGGCGCCTGGGCCGACTTCATCCCGTACGCCTCCCGAGGCTGATCCCGCGGCGGCGCATCCACCACACCAGTCCGCCTCCCACGGCGGCCAGCGCTGCCGCGAGCGCGGCGAAGAGGCCCACCGGGGTGTCCGAGCCGGTGTCGGCGAGGTCGCCGCCCGGCGGCTTCGGCCGGTCGCCGGGGGCACCCGGGGTCGGGTCGTGGGACGGCGTCGGGTCCGGCTTGCCCGGGTCGTCGCTGGGATCGCCGCTCGGTGTCGGGTCGGGATCCTGCGTCGGCGGCGGCTTGGGCGTGTCACCGCCACCGCCGGAGTCGGTCACCTTGCCGCCACCGAAGTAGAGCGTGTCGGTGTCCCGGTAGGACGTGTCGTCGGACTTGCGGGAGTTGACGGTGGTGTTGTCGAGGTCCCGGTTCTCGACGGTGAACTGCGTGCGGGTGATGTTCCGCTTGGGCTGCTTGGAGAAGTCCACGCCGCCGACGATGTAGACCCGGACGCCCTGCGCGGTGTCCACGTCGTACGTGAACTCGCCCTCGGTGTAGATCTTCCGGTACTTGCGGAACAGCTCGTCCTTGTCCCAGTTCTGGTTCGGCGCGCGCAGCGGCCACGCCTTGACGTCGTCACTGTTGATGATCGACCGGAAGTCGGTCGGGTTCTTCACGTCCTGCTGCCGGATGTACTCGGCGGCGACCCGCGAGGTGTAGACGCGGCGCAGGTCGGCGTACTGCGGGGCCGTGTTGATCTGCTTCTCGACCTCGGGGACGATCATCGAGTCGATGACCGCCTGGGCGGCCGCGATCTCGGCGTCGTTCGGGTCGCAGATCGGCTCGCCGGGACCCTCGGTGACGGTCTCCTGCGCGGTCGACTTCAGGGCGAGCGGGGCGTCGAGGATGTAGATGCCGCCGTCCTGCTCCCGCACCTGCGCGGGCTTGGGCTCGATCCAGTTCCGCAGGCCCGGCATGCACGGGTTGCCGTTCTGCTTGGGCAGGGCCGCCCAGTACCGCCGACCGAGGTCGGTCTTGGGGTCCATGGCCTTGTAGAAGTCGTGCTTCATCTGGAGGTCGGCTTCGAGCAGGATGCGCCCGGCGTCGGTGGAGGCGAACTTGGAGTCCATGACGCGGTCGGGCTCGTCCGGATTGAGGTTCACCCAGAACTTGTCCGGCGTCAGCGCCAGCCAGGTGAACATCGCGTCGGAGGCGAGCTGCATCTTGGCCTCGCCGCCCCAGCCGGGGTTGGTGTCCGGGTCGGGCATCTGGTCGGCGCGCATGCTGTACTGCATGCCCTTGCCCTTGCCGAGGCCGCCGACGTAGCGCAGTTCGAGGCTGGTGAAGTCGATGCCGCCGGGGCCTCCCCGGGGGAGGGTGCCACGGGTGTCGAGGCGGCGGGCCTCGGCCTGGATCTGCTTGGCCTCCTCCAGGGTGCGGCCGGAGCCGAGGGCGCGCTGGTTGGCCGGGCCCCGGGTGCCGCAGCTGTTGGCGGAGGCGGCCAGGGGCTGCGCGCCGCCGGTCTGGCAGCCGGGGGCGAACCAGCGCTGGTGGTCGGAGTAGCCCTTGATGGGGGTGGTCCGCGCGACCGGGTTGTAGAGGCGCTGGTTGCCGCGTACCTGGTTGGGCTTGCCGCGCTCGCGTTCGAGTTCACGGTTGAAGTCGTCGATCGCGGCCTGCTGGCCGGCGGTGAACTTCTTCGCGCCGGTGTAGCGGAAGGTGTGGTCCTTCAGCGAGCGGGCGACGACGCGGTCCTTGGCGAGCTGGTCGGCCCTCGGCTTGGAGTCCGACTTGAACTCGTTGAACTCCTTGGTGCGCCGGTTGTAGGCGTCGTAGCGACGTTCGCCGACCTTGTTGCCCTCGGCGTCGAAGAGTTCGACGTAGACCTCGCAGAGCCAGTCGGGGCCGACGAGCTTGTAGTCGCGGACGAGTTTCGCCTCGAAGCCGGCGCCCTTCCTGAGGTTGGTCTGGTTGCGGATGTAGATCTTGTCGAACCACTGCTTGAACGGCTTCTTCTTGCCGGTGTTCAGCCAGCGGGCGTAGATCTCCATGGCACGGTCGGCGGGCTTGCCGGAGGCGTCGGCGATCTTCCGCCAGGCCTTGTAGTTCTTCTCGGTGTCGCCCGGGACCTGGGAGCGGGCCTTCGCCTCCTCCTCCGGCGTGGGGGTCTGAAGCCCGTCGTACGCCTGGCCGGGGAGGTCGAACTCGAAGTTGGTGGGGAGGTTGTCGGCCTTGTGGAAGTTGCCGAGCGGACTGTCGGGGAGCCCGGAGTTCGCCGGGGTCCTGGTGGCGGCCTTCAGGCCGTTGCGGACGTCGCAGCGGCGCTTGTCGTAGCCGGGCTTGAGTTTGGCCGAGACCGGCGGGCCGGCGGCGGCCGTGTCGCCGACGGGTATGCCGGGCAGGCCGGTCAGGGTGACGGCGGCGGCCAGCCCCGCGGCGGCCGTGAAGCGCGCTGTGAGCCGCCACCGTCTGGGTATCTGGAGAGCTCGATTGAAGATGACGTCTTCCCTCGTTGTGGGGGGCACTGAGGGGGTGTGGGTGGCGCGCGAGGCCCCCGTGACGTGTACGCGCCGCGGCTCACCCTAGGGCCCGAAGTCGGCGTAATCAGAGGGTTGTTGGCGTTGACGGCGTTGGTGATGTTGTCAGCGGAGCATCAAATGTGAGCGAAGGGTGGGCAGTTGGGACCGGTACGCGGCCGCGTCCGGCGAAGGGCACCTCGTCAGGGGCGCCCGACCGGCTCACCGACCGCTTACACCGCACCCCACAGCAGCCACACAGGACTCTCACACGACCCGGCGGCCGAACCCGGACCCCTGCGCCGGCCGCCTAGCGCGAGCCGAGGAACTCGATCGCCCGGCGGGTCAGGAGCGCGGCGGCGTCCGGGTCGTGGGACGGCAGGGAACTGTCCACGAACAGGTGCTGGTCTCCGGGGTAGAGGAACAGCTCCGCGTCGGCGCGATCGGCGACGAGCTCACGGGCCGCGTCGATGTCCTCGGCGAAGAACGGGTCGGCCTCCTTGGCGTGCACCTGCACCGGCACACCGTCGGGCCATGCCGCGCCGAACTCCGAGACGGGGATACAGGCGTCGATCAGCAGCGCGCCCCGCGCGCCCGCCCGCGTCTGCGCCAGCCTCTGCGCGGGCACCACACCGAGCGAGAAGCCGACGTAGACGACGTCCCGTGGCAGCGGTCCGGCCGCGCGGACACCGCGCTCGGCGATCTCCCCGAAACCGACCTGCCGTACGTAGCCCATGCCCTCCTCGATGGAGCCGAACGTCCGCCCCTCGAAGAGATCCGGCGTGTGGACGGTGTGGCCCGCCGCGCGGAGTTCGTCGGCGACGGCGACGACTCCGGAGGTCAGCCCCTGCGAATGATGGAACAGTACGACCTCGGTCATGCCCGACCCCTTGCCTCGTGGACAGCGAATGATCCGCAACCCTAGGACGGCCCACTGACACTCGCGGGCTGCCGCCCCGTCACCCGTCAGCCCTCGACGAAGTACAGCTCCTCCATCGTGGACGTGGCGAACTCGGTGTGGCGGACGCGGAAGGCCGTGGTGTGGAGGTGTCGGCGTCCCCAGGGGTCGGACCTGCCCAGGGCCAGTGCGGCGAGGTCGGCCCAGGGGATGTCGGCCGGGTCCTCCTCGTCCAGGCCGAGGTCCGCCAGCTTCTCGGCGGGGATGCCGAGCGCGGCGGCGACGGCGGCCGGATCGCCGGTCACCTCGAACGGCTCGTCCCCGGCCCAGCCGGCGGCGTGGAACATCGTCCCGTCGGGCAGCCAGACGAGGTCCTCCGTGTGGGTGGCCCCGCCGTGGAAGTCGACCCGGCCGACGATGCGTGCGTCCGGGTACCACTCGCGTAGCGAACGGGCCTCGGACAGCAGGGGGTTGTCGTCGCCGGCGTCGGCCAGCGCCGGGTCGCTGAAGCCGAGGACGTGGCCCCACACGGCGGCCTGGACGACGTCGAGGTCGGTCCGCGCGTACGGGTAGGGCACGTCGAGGACGGACCGGGGGCCGAGGTCCTCCAGGATCTCGTCGACGGTGCCGAAGGACGCGGCGAACTCGGCTGCGCGGGCGGGGTCGTTGGCGGGGAGCGTGCCCGCGTCGACGTCGAACGGCGGGAGCAGGACGGTGATGTTGCAGTGGCCCATGGAACCGCGCACCACGCGGTCGGGCGGGAGGGTCCAGAAGCTGTCGTCGGTCATGCGGGCCACCGTAGAGGGCGCGTTGGGGGTATGACGGGAGTGCTTCGCGGGTGCTTCGGGGGCGATGTGCCAGGATGCGGTGAATGAGCATCGACAAGCTCACCGAGTGGACCGACGAGCTGACCCAGGGGTGACCCGGCATGATCGGAACCGTGTTCCGGAGCGATGACGTGCCCACGGAGCACCGGTTCGACTACTGGGCGGAGTTGATGCACCGGGCGATCGCGCCCAGTCACATGAGCTGCGAGTTCGCCGACGACTTCTGGGCGCGGCAGCGGCTGTTGGAGCTGGGGCCGGTGCTGGCGTGGCCGACGGCGCATCTGGTGACCGGGTTCCGGCGTACCGAGAAACTGGTGCGGCAGTCCGACCCGGAGATGTACCACCTGTCGTTCGTGGTCGGCGGCGGGCTGGGGTTCGAGCATGTGGGGCGGGCCGAGGCGTACGGCCCGAGCGACCTGTGGGTGAGCGACACGTCACGACCGTACGAAGTGCACGTACCGGCCGGCCTGGGCCGTCAGGTGATCCGGGGCGTCGGCGTGGACTTCCCCAAGGCGCTGCTGCCGTTGCCTCCCGGCCGTGTTCGTCAGCTGCTGGGGCGGCGTCTGTCGGCGCGGGACGGGGTGGGTGCTCTGCTGACGGGTTTCCTCACCGGCCTGGAGCAGCAGGCGGACGCGCTTCAGCCGTCCGACGCGCCTCGGCTGGGTACCGTCCTGATCGACCTGCTGTCCGCCTGGTTCGCCCACGTGCTGGAGGTGGAGGACGCGTTACCGGCGGAGACGCGCGAGCGGGCGCTGACGACGCGGATACGGGCGTTCATCCAGCAGAACCTGCACGACCCGGAACTGACGCCGCCGGTGATAGCGGCGGCGCACCACATCTCGCTGAGCTATCTGCACCGGCTGTTCCAGCAGGACACCCCCGGCGAGACGGTCGCGGCCTGGATCCGCGCCCAACGCCTGGAGGGCGCCCGCCGCGACCTGGCGGACCCTGCCCTCGCCACCGCCCCCGTCCACACGATCGCCACCCGCTGGGGCCTGCCTCGCGCCTCCGACTTCACGCGGGCGTTCCGGGGGGCGTACGGGGTGTCTCCGACGGAGTACCGGGCGCGGGCGCGCGCGGGGGCCACGCGGGAGACGGGGTAGACCGGTCGGCAACGCACTCACCGCCGTCGCGCTCGGGCTCGCGCTCATGCGGGTCAGCTTCGCCGGTTACATCGGACGTCAACAGGGGCTGGCGCGCTCCGGCCAACCGTGGGAAAGATTGACCACCAGGCAGGCCGTGGTCTTCTTCCTCGCCTTCACCACGGTCGTGGCCCTCATGGCCGGCCTTCTGTAGGAGAGGTGGACGTGGGGACTCTGTGGATCGCCGCCGCCGTGGCCGCCGTTGCCCTGGCCATGGTGTTCGCGTCCCTGTTCCCCAGTACGCGCAGGGGCAAGTGGGAGGCGGTTCTGCTCGTCCTGGCCTTGGCGGCCTACGCGGCCCTGCGGGGTCTGCCCGGGGACGAGAACGGGGAGCCCCGTATGGCTCTGCTGGTGTTCATCGCCGTGGCGATCAACTTCGCGCTCAACCACGCCGCCTTCGCCGGATGGTCCAGGCGCCAGGACGAGCTGATCCGCCTGGGCCGCCCCGTCGAGAAGCTGAAGGCCGGGCACTACGCCATCATCACCTTCTCCTTCGCGGTGAGCATGGCCGTCGTGATCCCCCTGCGGTAGGCCGCCTGGCTAGATTGGGTCTGTGAGTGACCACACCCACGGGCCCGGCGAGGGCCCGCCCACATCCGCCGCGATCCGGCGGCAGATCGAGCGGGACCAGCTCGACGAACTCATCGCCGCGAACGAGGAGATGCACGGCCCCCTCACCCAGGAGGAGATCGACGCCGCCGAGCGCGAGATGTTCGGCGGAGGCCGGGGCGACCGGGCGGTGACGTGAGCGGCACCTGGGTTCTCGACAGCGAGGCCCCCTCCCTGTACTGCGGGCAGACCGGACGATGACCACCCGGCTCGCCGCCGCCCGTAAGCGGGACGTCCGGGTGGTCACCAGCGCGGCGACGGCGCCCGCCTCTCCTGGGCTCTCTCCGGGCTCGTAGTGGAGCCGGTCACCAAGGAGACCGCCAGAGAGGCCGTCGCGCGGATGAAGGACAGCGGCAGGACCGGCGGGCACAAGTACGCCCTGGACGCGATCGTCGCCGCCACCGCCCGCGCGGCACAGCCCCCCGTGACCGTCCTGACCTCCGACCTCGACGATCTCAAGCCGCTCTGCGGCAAGCAGGTCGACGTCCGGCAGGTCTGACCCGGGCACCGGGCCTCTGCCCGCTCGTGGCGGGCGGGTCAGCGTCTCAGGTCCATGACCCCGACTCCGAGTCCGTCGTACACACCCGGTTCCACCGTGGCGATCAACGCCCCTGTCGGAAGGGTCTGGTTGGGTCTCGCGGCGTGGACGGCGGCCGAGGCGTCCTGGGCGATCCCCGCTCGCCCCAGCTCGGCGACCGTCAGGGCCATGGCGTAGTCGTCGTCGATCATGGACAGTACGTCCACCAGGACACCGACGTGGTCGACCATGCCCGCACGACGGCGTTCCGCTTCCAGAAGACACAGGACGGGCACCCACAGGCGCACGTCGTCGCTCGCCGCCGCGGCGTGGATGAGGCCGGAGACCTGCTTGTCGCCACCCAGCGCCACAAGGGTGGGTGCGTCGAGAACATAGTGCTCGGTCTGGCTCAAGGGGACGGCTCCGCCTCCGCGAGGGCGGCCCTGTGGGCAGCAGTGGCCTCCCGCATCTTGCGGCGCATCTCGGCGGACTCCTCCTCGGACACCTCGTGCCCGAAGCGTTCGGCGAGCACGGCCCGGGTGCGATCAGCCCGTTCCTTGATCTGCTCGGGAGTCAGTGTCTGAGCAGCTATGTCCTGCATGAGGGCACGAAGGCTCGTCCCCCGGGCCTCGGCCACGGCGGCGAGCTGGTCACGGACTTCGGCGGGCACGCGGATCATGACATCGGACATGGGGCGAGTATACGTGGCGTATACGCCCGTCGGCGGCGAGCCGGGCGCCGACCTCTCGCCCGGCTCGCCGCCGGAGGACTACGCCGCGTGCTCCACGAACCGCTGCGCCGTCTGCGTGAGCAGTTCGCGGCCGTCGCCCGACCACAGGTCGTCGTTGAAGAGTTCGACCTCGATGGGGCCCGTGTAGCCCGCCGCCTCGACGTAGGACTTCCACTCGCGCATGTCGATCGCGCCGTCGCCGATCTGGCCCCGGCCGGTCAGGACACCCTGCGGCAGCGGGGTGATCCAGTCGGCGAGCTGGAAGGTGTGGATGCGGCCGGTGGCGCCCGCGCGGGCGATCGCCGCCGGGGCCGTGTCGTCCCACCAGATGTGGTACGTGTCGACCGTCACGCCCACCTGGTCCGCCGGGAAGCGTTCCGCGATGTCCAGCGCCTGGGAGAGCGTCGACACCACGCAGCGGTCCGAGGCGAACATGGGGTGGAGGGGCTCGATCGCCAGACGGACGCCGTTCGAGGCCGCGTACGGGCCCAGCTCGGCGAGCGCGTCCGCGATGCGCTCCCGCGCGCCGTGCAGGTCCTTCGAGCCCGCCGGGAGGCCGCCCGAGACCAGGACGAGGGTGTCCGTGCCGAGCGTCGCCGCCTCGTCGATCGCCTTGCGGTTGTCGGCCAGCGCCGCCGCCCGCTCGGCCGGGTCGATCGCCGTGAAGAAGCCGCCCCGGCACAGGGTGGTGACCGTCAGGCCCGCGTCGCGAACCAGCTTGGCCGTCGCCTCCAGGCCGTACTCGGCCACCGGCTCACGCCACAGGCCCACCCCGGGGATGCCCAACTCGGTGCAGCCGTCGACCAGTTCGGGCATCGACAGCTGCTTGACCGTCATCTGGTTGATGGAGAAGCGCTCAAGTCCGCCGCCGGTGCTCACTGGTCCACTCCGTACAGGGAGAGCAGGTTCTTCATCCGGGCCTGGGCCAGCGCCGGGTCCGGGAACAGGCCCAGGCCGTCGGCGAGTTCGTAGGCCCGCGCGAAGTGCGGGAGGGAGCGGGCCGACTGGAGGCCGCCGACCATGGTGAAGTGCGACTGGTGGCCGGCCAGCCACGCCAGGAAGACCACGCCCGTCTTGTAGAAGCGGGTCGGGGTCTGGAAGAGGTGGCGGGACAGCTCGACGGTCGGGTCCAGGAGCTCCCGGAAGCCCTTCACGTCACCCGTGTCCAGGACGCGCACCGCCTGAGCCGCCAGCGGGCCCAGCGGGTCGAAGATGCCGAGCAGCGCGTGGCTGAAGCCCTTCTCGTCGCCCGCGATCAGCTCGGGGTAGTTGAAGTCGTCGCCGGTGTAGCAGCGGACGCCCTGCGGGAGCCGGCGACGGATGTCGATCTCGCGCTGGGCGTCCAGCAGGGAGACCTTGATGCCGTCGACCTTGTCGGGGTGGGCGGCGATCACGGCGAGGAAGGTCTCCGTGGCCGTGTCCAGGTCCGACGAGCCCCAGTAGCCCTCCAGCGCCGGGTCGAACATGGGGCCGAGCCAGTGCAGGACGACCGGCTCGGTGGCCTGGCGGAGCAGGTGGCCGTAGATCTCCAGGTAGTCCTCGGGGCCCGAGGCCGCCGCGGCCAGCGCCCGCGAGGCCATCAGGATCGCCTGGGCGCCCGACTCCTCGACGAGCGCCAGCTGCTCCTCGTACGCCTTGCGGATGTCCGCCAGGGAGGCCGACGCCGGGTCGGTGAGCTGGTCGGTGCCGACGCCGCAGGCGATCAGGCCGCCGACCGACTTCGCCTCGGCGGCGCTGCGGCGGATCAGCTCCGCCGCGCCCGCCCAGTCGAGGCCCATGCCGCGCTGCGCGGTGTCCATCGCCTCGGCGACGCCCAGGCCGTGCGACCACAGGTGGCGGCGGAAGGCGAGGGTGGCGTCCCAGTCGACGGCCGCGGGCGAGTCCGGGGACACGTCCGCGAAGGGGTCCGCGACGACGTGCGCCGCCGAGAAGACCGTACGGGAGGTGAGGGGGGTGCCCGGGGACACCGCCAGAGGTTCGGTACGCGGGGTGTAGGCCCGCAACTGCCCTTCTGGACCAGGGAGTTGGATCGTCACAGCTGGATCTCCGGTACGTCGAGACGGACGCCCTCGGCGGAGGACTTCAGGCCCAGTTCGGCGAGCTGGACGCCACGGGCGCCGGCCAGCAGGTCCCAGTGGTAGGGCGCGTCGGCGTAGACGTGCTTGAAGAACAGCTCCCACTGCGCCTTGAAGCCGTTGTCGAACTCGGCGTTGTCGGGCACCTCCTGCCACTGGTCGCGGAAGGAGTACGTGGCGGGGATGTCGGGGTTCCACACCGGCTTGGGCGTGGCGGAGCGGTGCTGGACGCGGCAGTTGCGCAGACCGGCTACCGCCGAGCCCTCGGTGCCGTCGACCTGGAACTCGACCAGCTCGTCGCGGTTGACGCGGACGGTCCAGGAGGAGTTGATCTGGGCGATCGCGCCGCCGTCCAGCTCGAAGATGCCGTACGCGGCGTCGTCGGCGGTGGCGTCGTAGGGCTTGTCCTGCTCGTCCCAGCGCTGCGGGACGTGCGTGGCGGTGAGGGCCTGGACGGACTTCACGCGGCCGAACAGCTCGTGCAGCACGTACTCCCAGTGCGGGAACATGTCAACGACGATGCCGCCGCCGTCCTCCGCGCGGTAGTTCCAGGAGGGGCGCTGGGCCTCCTGCCAGTCGCCCTCGAAGACCCAGTAGCCGAACTCGCCCCGGATGGAGAGGATCCGGCCGAAGAAGCCGCCGTCGATGAGGCGCTTGAGCTTCAGCAGGCCCGGCAGGAACAGCTTGTCCTGGACGACGCCGTGCTTGATGCCGGCGGCGTTCGCGAGCCGGGCCAGCTCCAGGGCGCCGTCGAGGCCGGTGGCGGTCGGCTTCTCGGTGTAGATGTGCTTGCCGGCGGCGATCGCCTTCTTGATCGCCTCCTCGCGGGCCGAGGTGACCTGGGCGTCGAAGTAGATCTCGACGGTCGGGTCCGCGAGGACCGCGTCGACGTCGGTGGAGACGTTCGCCGGGTCCAGGCCGTGCTGCTCGGCGAGCGCCTTGAGCGCGTGCTCGCGGCGGCCGACGAGGATCGGCTCCGGCCACAGCACGGTGCCGTCACCGAGGTCGAGACCGCCCTGCTCGCGGATGGCGAGGATCGAGCGGACGAGGTGCTGGCGGTAGCCCATGCGTCCCGTCACGCCGTTCATGGCGATCCGTACGGTTTTGCGTGTCACGGCCGGTTCCTTTCGTTGGTGTGCGTTCGTGTGTGCGTACGCGTCGGGCGCCGCGTACGCCCGACGAAAGGGTGAGCGTCACAGCAAGCGCTTTCTATTCGATAAGAAGCTAGCCTCTGAGCAGCGGTCTATACAAGACCGCGAGGGGGTCGAGTTGTTCGAGGGGGCGAACGGTGATCGCGGTCGTATGGTTCCCCGACAGCCCGAACTGGACGCGCACCCGGAGGACGAGAAAACGATGACTGTGACCCTGGCGGACGTGGCGGCCCGTGCGCAGGTGTCGCCGGCGACCGTCTCCCGGGTGCTCAACGGGAACTATCCGGTGGCCGCGTCCACGCGCGAACGGGTGTTGAAGGCCGTCGACGAGCTGGACTACGTCCTCAACGGCCCCGCGAGCGCGCTCGCCGCCGCCACCTCCGACCTGGTCGGCATCCTGGTGAACGACATCGCCGACCCCTTCTTCGGGATCATGGCCGCGGCGATCCAGTCCGAGATCGGCGGGCCCGGCGGGCGCGCGGGCGGGGAGCGGCTGGGTGTGGTGTGCAACACAGGCGGCTCCCCGGAGCGCGAGCTGACGTATCTCACGCTGCTCCAGCGGCAGCGGGCCGCCGCCGTGGTGCTGACCGGTGGGGCCATCGAGGATCCGGCGCATCTGGCCGCCGTCGGCAACAAGCTGCGGAAGCTGGCGGAGGCCGGGACGCGCGTGGTGCTGTGCGGGCGACCGCCCACGCCGGAGGCCATCGCGATCACGTTCGACAACCGGGGCGGCGGCCAGCTGCTCACCGAGCATCTGATCGGACTGGGTCACCGGCGGCTCGGGTACATCGCCGGGCCGGAGGAGCGGACGACGACCCGCCACCGGCTGGAGGGGCACCGGGCGGCGCTGGCGGCGGCCGGGATCGAGGACGATCCCCGGTGGACCGTGTACGGCCGCTACGACCGGCTCTCCGGGTACGAGGCGACGCTGGAGCTGTTGCGCCGGGACCCCTCGCTGACGGCCGTGGTCGCCGCCAACGACACGGTGGCGCTGGGCGCGTGCGCGGCGCTGCGGGACTCCGGGCTGCGGATCCCGGACGACGTGTCCGTGGCCGGCTTCGACGACCTGCCCTTCAGCATCGACGCGGTGCCGGCGTTGACGACGGTGCGGTTGCCGCTGTCGGACGCGGGGGCACGGGCCGGGCGGATCGCCATGGGCCGCGAGGAGCCGCCGCCGGGTGGGATCGCCACGGTGCGGGGGGAGTTGATGGTGCGGGGGTCCAGTGGGGTGCCTCGGAGGGACTGAGGGGGCGTCGGGGGGCGGGGGTGCGCCTCGGTGGGGGCGCGTGTGGGGTGGGGGGTTCGGGAGCGGGCGCGGGCTCGGTGGGGGCATTCGCGCAGTTCCCCGCGCCCCTGGAAAAGCAGGCCGCCGCACCACACGGTCGTGAGCGGGTGCGGGCTCGGTGGGGGTTTTCGCGCAGTTCCCCGCGCCCCTGGAAAAGCAGGCCGCCGCACCACACGGTCGTGAGCGAGGGCCGGTTTCTTGGGGGTTCTCGCGGCCCTGGGGGTCGGCGCGGTCGTGGTAGGTTCGCTCTCTTCTCCGGCGTGGCCGGACGGAGTCCCGTCAGGTGTGTCATCGTGACCGACCTCTCGGCCCATCTCCCGCAGCAGCGGCTCCAGGACGCGCTCGACACCTTGGACGCCGTCTTCGCGCCTCTCGCCAAGTCCTCGGTGCCCGTGGGCGGTTGCACCCACTGCTTCACCGAAGCCGAGCTCCACGTTCTTGCCGGTCCCGTGCGCGAGGTGCCGGACGAGTTGGTGTACTCCGTCGCGCACAAGGTGCCCGACCACTGGGATGACTTCCCCGCTCTGTACCGCCGGTTGACGCCCCGGATCGTCCGCCTCCTCGTCGCCGACCGGCTCGACCACGGCATGGTCGCCTCCCGGATGCTCAGCGCCAGGTGGCGCGACTGGCCCATGGTGGAGCGTCGGGCCTTGGAGGAGGTCTGGTACCCCTGGTGGCGGTCGGTCCTGCACGCCCACCCGGGCGTCGGACACGCCGCCGACGTACTGGAGACGCTCGCGGCCACGACGGGAACCCTCGGCCCCTGGCTCTCCATCTGGGCCCGGACCCGCACCGAGGCGGCGGACCTGCACCTCGGCGACGCACTCGACCGCTGGCTCGTCGAGGACGGGCTCGCCGACCTCCGCCTCGGCTTCTACGGCGAGACGCACGCCACGCCGGAACTGCTGCCGTGGCTGCTGTCGCTGGAGGAGGACCGCGTCGGGGCCGCCCGGCTGAGGGAGATCGAGCGGATCGCGTACGGCGGCTGAGCTCGGGCTTTCACGGACCGTGACGCTTCGACGCGCGAGCGTCACCGGTGCGCCGTACGTTGGGCGGGCAAGGCAGTACACCACCCACCAAGGAGTAACCATGGCCGCCAAGGACAAGGGCAGCATGGACAAGATCAAGGGCAAGGCCAAGGAGATGACCGGGAAGGTCACCGGCGACCGCACGCAGCAGGCCGAGGGCAAGATGCAGCAGGCACGCGGCGAGGCGAAGAAGATGAAGGGCAAGGCGCAGGAGCGCGTGCAGGAGCGTACGCAGCCGCAGCGGCCGGCGACGCGGCGCGCGGGCATCTGACGCCGACACGCGAGCATGCGGCGCCCGAGCGAGGGCGAGCGTGCGACGCCGCCGACGCGCGTGCTGAGCGCGTGACGCCGACGCGTGAGCGCGGCTGACGGCCGGGGCTGTGGCCCGCGGGCTTCGGCTCGTGGTCTGCCCCCGGTGGTCTCGCGGCAGTGCGGAGTGGAAGGGGGCTCTCCCGTGCGGGGAGCCCCCTTCGCCCGGTCCGGGCCGGCGGTGAGTAGACCGCGGTGCACGGGTACCCGGCGCGCATGGAGAGCCAGGTGGCAGGGCCGGTGTTGCCGGAGAGCAGGGGGAAGGTCTCCGCTGCCGTCATACGGTTCCTGCGGGGCGCGGGCGCGCCGCCCGAGAGCCGGGTGATCGCCGGGACGGACCCGTTCGGCGACGACCTCCAGCTCGCTCTCTACCTCTGCTACGAACTGCACTACCGGGGCTTCGCCGACGTCGACGCCGACCTCGAATGGGATCCGGAGCTGCTGCGGTGCCGGGCGGCCCTGGAGTGGCCGTTCCTCGAAAGCCTGCGTGACCGGGCGACGCGGCACGTGCGGGCCCAGGAGGCGTTGGACGACCTGCTCGTGGAGCCCGCGGGCGGCGACGAGGGCGGGGTGGGCGACTTCCTCCAGAACGAGGGCGAACTGTGGCAGGTGCGCGAGTACGCGGCCCAGCGCTCCCTCTACCACCTGAAGGAGGCCGACCCGCACGCCTGGGTGCTGCCCCGGCTGTGGGGGCGGGCCAAGGCGGGCATGGCCGCCGTCGAGTTCGACGAGTTCGGCGGGGGCCGGGCCGAGC
This sequence comes from Streptomyces caniscabiei, assembly GCF_014930365.1. Lineage (GTDB taxonomy): Bacteria > Actinomycetota > Actinomycetes > Streptomycetales > Streptomycetaceae > Streptomyces > Streptomyces caniscabiei. Next base: position 66,097 of record NZ_JABXWI010000018.1, read on the forward strand.
GGGTGCACGCGCGCCTCTTCGCCGACCTCATGACCGACCTGGGACTCGACCCGGCGTACGGCCGGTACGTGGACGCCGCCGGTCCCGAGGCGCTCGCCCTGGTGAACCTGATGTCCCTCTTCGGTCTGCACCGGGCGCTGCGCGGCGCCCTGGTCGGACACTTCGCGACGGTCGAGATCACCTCCTCCCCCGGCTCCCGCCGGCTCGCCCGCGCCATGCGGCGCACCGGGGCCGGGGCCGCCGCCGAGCACTTCTACGACGAGCACGTCGAGGCCGACGCCGTGCACGAGCAGGTCGTACGACGGGAGGTCGTCGCCGGACTGCTGGAGGAGGAACCGGAGCTGGACGCCGACGTCGCCTTCGGCGTCGACGCCACCAACCACCTGGAGGACGCCCTCGCCGACCGACTCCTCGGCGCGTGGCGAGCGGGCCGGTCGTCACTCCGTACGCCGGTGTGAGGGGGCGGGCCGCCAGCCGGGGCGGCACCGGTCGAGGCAGCCGCTGATCCGGGGGCGGCAGGCCGTGGCACCGGGACCGCACCGGGACCGCATCGGACCGCGGCATCGTCGACGAGACCGGAGAGCTGGTGATCACCGTGTCGGACCCGCCCGTCGAACGTCGTCGTGTCGCTCTGCAGCGGCCCGGGCCGTTGTTGGTCGAGGGGCCCGTCGAGGTGGTCCTGGAGGACGGGACGACCGTGTCCTCGGACCGCTTCTGCGTGGCGCTGTGCACCTGTCGCCGCAGCCGTATCTACCCCTGGTGCGACACCAGCCACCGGCGCCGTGAACGCGGCTCCGACAACCACCGCCGCAGTCAGCCGCCGCCCGACTGAAACTGAAGGGACCGCCGAGTCATGCAGCCACAGCAGCCCGCGCAGAAGTCGTACTGGATCGAGAGCGCGCCGCAGGAGGGCGCGTACCCGGCGCTGGACGGGGAGCTGGTCGTCGACGTGGCGGTGGTCGGGGCGGGGATCGCCGGGATCAGCACGGCGTGGGAGCTGGCGCGGCGGGGGCGGCGGGTGGCCCTGCTGGAGGCGGACCGTGTGGCCGCCGGCGTCACCGGGCACACGACCGCCAAGGTGACCGCGCAGCACACGCTGATCTACGACCGGCTGCGGCGGACCCGGGGCGCCGAGGCCGCCGCGCTGTACGCGCGCTCACAGACCGAGGCGATCCGGCACGCCGCCGAGGTGGTGGAGGAACTGGGGATCGCCTGCGACTGGGAGGACGCGGCGTCCTACACCTACGCCGAGGACGAGAGCGGTGTCGCGGAGCTGCGGGCCGAGGCGGAGGCGGCGCGCGAGGCCGGGCTGCCCGCCGAGTTCGTGACGGAGACGGGGCTGCCGTTCCCGGTCGCGGGGGCGGTGCGCGTGGCGGAGCAGGCGCAGTTCCACCCCCGCAGGTATCTGCTCGCCCTGGTGGACGACCTGGTGCGGCAGGGCGCGGCGGTGCACGAGGGGACGCGGGTGGTGCGGCTGAAGGAGGGGACGCCGTGCCGGCTGACGACCGAGGCGGGGTTCGCGGTGACCGCCCGGGACGTCGTGATCGCCACGCACTACCCCGTCTTCGACCGGGCGTTGCTCTTCACCCGGCTCTCCGCGCGCCGCGAACTCGTCCTCGCCGCGCCGATCCCGGCCGACGCCGACCCGCACGGCATGTACATCACGCAGGAGCAGCGCACCCGCTCGGTGCGGACCGCCCCGTACGACGAGGGCCGGCGGCTGCTGATCGTCACCGGGGAGCACTTCACCCCGGGCACCGCCGAGGTCGACGAACGGTTCGGGCTGCTGGCGGACTGGGCCACCGAACGTTTCGGTCCCCTCGACTTCACCCACCGCTGGGCCACCCAGGACAACGACTCCACCGACTCCGTCCCCCTCGTCGGGCCCTTCCACGCGGGCAGCCGGCACAGCTGGGTGGCGACCGGGTTCGGCGGCTGGGGCATGAGCGGCGGCATCATGGCCGGTCGGCTGCTGGCCGAGCAGATCACCGGGCACAAGTCGCCGTGGAGCGATCTGTACGACCCGCGCCGGGTGCTCAGCGCGATGCGGGAGGCGCCGAGTTTCCTCAAGCACCAGGCACAGGTGGCGCGGCACTTCGTCGGCGACCGGATCGGCGCGGCCGGGGGCGGTTCCGTGGAGGCCATCGCCCCCGGGGACGGCGCGGTCGTCCGGGTCGGCGGCCATCTGTGCGCGGTCCACCGCGACGAGGCCGGCTCGCTCCACGCCGTCTCCGCCCGCTGCACCCACATGGGCTGCCTGGTCGGCTTCAACCGCGCCGAACGCGCCTGGGAGTGCCCCTGCCACGGCTCCCGCTTCGACACCGAGGGCCGCATCGTCCAAGGCCCGGCGACGAAGCCGTTGGAGCGGCGGGACCTCTGAGGTGCCGGGGCCTTCGGGGCGGCGGGGCACGGGTGGACCTGGCACGGGTGGACCTGACCGGCCGGGACCTGACCGGCCGGGACCGGCGGTCGGGGCCGTGGGCGGGGTGCCCCGCCGGCCCGGCCGACGTGTACGGTCCGAAGGCATGAAACTCGCGTTCTCCACCCTCGGTGTCCCCGGTCTCCCCATCGCCGACGTCGTACGGCTCGCCGCGACCCACGGCTATCACGGCGTCGAACTCCGCGCCCATCCCGAGGAGCCGGTGCATCCGGGCATCGGGGCCGACGAACGGGCCGAGGTGGCGGCCGAGTTCAAGGCGGCGGGCGTGGAGATCCTCGGTCTCGCCGGGTACGCGCGGGTCGCCGCGCCGGGCGAGGACGGCCCCGTGCTGGACGAGATCCGCGCCCTGCTCGACCTGGCCCGGGACCTGGGCGCCCCCTTCGTCCGGGTGTTCCCCGGCGCCGACCCGGCCGGCGGCCAGAGCGCGGACGAGGCCGACGCGATCGCCGCCCGCCGCCTCGGCACGGCGGCGGAGGACGCGGCCGACCGGGGCGTGCGCGTCCTGCTGGAGACGCACGACTCGCACCGCACCGGCGCCGACGCGATCCGGGTGCTCGGTCCGGTCGGCCACGGCAGCGTCGGCTCGCTCTGGGACGTGATGCACACCTGGCTCGGCGGCGAACAGCCCGCCGAGTCCTACGCCGCCCTCTCCCCCTTCCTCGGCTACGTCCAGGTCAAGGACATCGCCTCCGCCGAGGACACCACCCCGCTGGCACTCGGCGCGGGGGTCCTCCCGCTCGGCGAGTGCGTCGAGCTCCTCTCCCGCAAGGACTGGGACGGGTGGCTGTGCTGGGAGTACGAGAAGCGGTGGTACGAGGGCGCCGCGCCGCTGCCGGAGCTGCTGGCGGCGGGTCGGGAGCACCTCGGACGGCTCCTCAACGACGCGGCGTGACGTCGGCGGCCTCGCGCACCTCTCGGCACCCCCGTAAAGACTGCCCGTAATGCAGTGGCCTGAGCTTGAAAACTCAAGCTCAGGCCTTGTGCGCCACGGATTTTGACCACGAATCAGTATCGAGTCACCCAAAGTCGATCACCCGCCGAACAGATACCGACAGTAACTCTTGGAAAACGGAGCGCTGCGGTACGCGCTTGCACCAGACTTGCCTCCCGCACCAGCCCATGCACAACTGGCCATGTATCGGGGGGATTTGGCATATGCAAGGCACGGTCGACGGTTTCAGCTACGGTGCGGTCACTCCGGTGGCCGCCTATGTCATGGCCTGCCTGGGCGCCGCGCTCGGACTGCGCTGCGTGGTCAGGTCGGTCTACAACGAGCGCTCCTGGAAGCCCGGTTGGCTGGCCCTGGGAGCCGCCTGCATCGGCTGCGGCATCTGGACGATGCACTTCATCGCGATGGTCGGCTTCCGGGTGGAGGAGAGCCCCATCCACTACGACGTCGGGCTGACGGTGCTCAGCCTCGTCGTCGCCATCACCGTCGTCGGCATCGGGGTCTTCGCCGTGGGCTACCGCGGTGTCAGCACGGCCACCCTCTGCGCGGCGGGATCCGTGACGGGCCTCGGGGTGGCCGCCATGCACTATCTGGGCATGGCCGCCATCCAGTTGAACGGCTACATCCAGTACGACATCACCGTCGTCGCCCTCTCCGTCGTCATCGCCATCGTCGCCGCGACCGCCGCGCTCTGGGCGGCCGTGTCGATCCGGGGGTTCGTCACCAGTCTCGGGGCCAGCCTGGTGATGGGGGTCGCCGTGTCCGGCATGCACTACACCGGCATGGCCGCCGTGGGGGTGCACCTGCACGGCACGACCGGCGGGACGATCACCGGCGAGTCGCCCACGACGATCCTGCTGCCCATGCTCATCGGCCCGGTCATCTTCCTGCTCCTCGCGGGCGTGGTCGTGATGTTCGACCCGATGCTCGTCCTGGGCGAGGGCGACTGGGACCGCACGGCCGGCCGGAAGCCGGAGCGGCAGCGGCCGGAACCCCGGCAGCCCTGGCGGGCCGACCGCCCCGACGTCCCGCTCCAGCACCCCGACGACTCCTCCCCGGGGTCCCTCTTCGAACCCCAGACCCGCGCCCCCGGCCGGCAGCAGGGCGGGGGGCGGCGCGTCCAGGAATGGTGAGGTGAGGTGACGGTCGGCCGGAAGGGGCCTAACTCCCTGGCGCGGTACGGGTGGTGCCGGTGCGGGGGGTGCCGGTACGGGCGGTGGCGGTACGGGTGGTGAGGTCCTCGTCCGTGATGGCGCGGACCACCCGGCACGGTGCGCCGAGCGCGACGGACATCGGGGGGATGCCGCGGCTGACGACGCTTCCGGCGCCGATGACCGAGCCGTAGCCGATACGGACCCCGGGCAGGACGACCGCGTTACTGCCGATCCACACCTTGTCCTCGATCACGATCGGCTCGGAGAACCTGCCGAAGTCCGCGCGGCGCGAGGGGTGCACGGGATGGCCCGTCGTCGTCAGCGTCACGCTGGGTGCGATCATGACGCCGTCGCCTATGCGGATGTCCACGTCGTCGACGAACGTCAGGTTCACGTTGCCGAAGAAGTCGTCACCTATGTGGACGTTGCTGCCGAAGCCCGCGTGGAACGGCGGCAGCAGCACCGTGCGTGCACCGACCGACCCGAAGATCTCGACGAGCAGCGCGCGACGCCGCTCCGCCTCGCCCGGTGGGGTCCTGTTGTACTCGAAGATCTGGTCCGTGCGCCGCCGGGGCGCCTGGAAGGCCGCCTCGGACTCGGTGTAGACGAGCCCCTCGGCGATCCGGGCCAGCACCTCTTCCTCATGAGAACCCGACACTGCGGAACACTCCTTCCTCGTACCACTCGTAGTGCTGCCACCGGCGTGGTGCGGCTGTCGGCGTGGTGCCGCTAGCGGCGCGGCTCGGGCAGGAGGCGGGGGGATATCCGTTCCTCCACCGCCGTGGCACCCTCGCGCCGGACCACGTACGCCCCCTTGCCCGGGACTTCGGCGACCGCCTCCACCAGGCGCGTGCCCCGGTAGACGAGCCCGACCCCGTCGTCGGTGCAGTGGGTCTCCGGGAGCGTGCCGTCGGCGACGAGGCTGTGGACGAGGGGGCGGCGGCCCTCGTCACTGTCGTAGTGGACGCCGTTGCCGTACGGGAGGTACGCCAGCGCGTCCGTCACCGGGCGGAGCGTCGGGCCGAAGGAGTCCGTCGTCCCGCCCCGGAACCAGCAGATGGAGCCCGCGCTGACGCCGCTCAGCACGACACCGGCCCGCCAGGCGCGGCGCAGTACGCGGTCGAGGCCGTGGACGCGCCAGACCGCGAGCAGGTTGGCGACCGAGCCGCCCATGACCCACACGACGTCCTGGGCGAGGACGGCCGACTCGATGTCCTCGATGTTGGGCATCGGGAAGAGCGCGAGCGGGGTCAGATCGAAGCCCGCGACGCGCGCGGCCTCGCTCATGCGCGCCGTCATGTGCTCGGAGTCGCCGACGGCCGTCCCGATGTACATGACCTTCGGCCGCCGCCCGTGCACCCCCGACAGTTCCACGGCGTGGTGCACGAGCGAATGGAAGGTCACCCGGGTGCGGTCACCGATGCGGTGGCCTCCCGAGGTCGCGACGATGGTGGGCTCCGGAGCGGTCATGTACCGGAGGGTAGCGGGAGCGCCTCGAACGCCTCGTGGAAGGCCGGGAACGTCTTGCGCACGCACCCCGGGTCGTCGAAGGTGATGCCCGGGGTGCGCAGGCCGGTCACGGCGAAGGACATGACGATGCGGTGGTCGCCGTGGGTCCTGATCTCCGCGCCACGCGGGGTGCCGGGACGGATCTCGATCCAGTCGGCGCCGGTCGTCACGTCCACCCCCAGGCGGCTGAGGTTCTCCGCGCAGGCCTCCAGGCGGTCGCACTCCTTCACCCGGGTGTTGGCGACGTCCTCGATCCGCACCGGGCCCGAGGCGAAGGGGGCGATCGCGGCGAGGGTCGGCATGGTGTCGGAGATGTCCCGCATGTTGACGGTGACACCGCGCAGTTCGCCGGTGCCCGTCACCGTGGTGCGGTCGTCGCCCACCTCCACCCGCGCGCCCATCCGCCGCAGCACCTCGACGAAGCCGAGGTCGCCCTGGAGCGCGCCCGCGCCGAGACCGGGGACGGTCACCTCGCCGCCGGTGAGGGCTGCGGCCGCGAAGAAGTAGCTCGCGGTGGAGGCGTCGGGTTCGATCGGGTAGGTGGTGGCCCGGTAGCCGCCGGGCGGGACGACGTACGTGTCCCCCTCGCGGCCGACCTCCACGCCGAACGCGCGCATCATCGCGAGCGTGATCTCCACGTACGGCACGGAGACCAGGTCGGTGACGGTGATGCGCAGGCCGGTGCAGGTGAGCGGGCCGAGCAGGAGCAGGGCGGTCAGGTACTGGGAGGACTGGCCGGCGTCCAGTACGACCTCGCCGCCGTCTACGCCGTCGGCGGTGACCGTGAGGGGGTGGTGGCCCTCCGCCTCCTCGTGCCGCAGGTCCACGCCGAGGTCGCGCAGGGCGCGGGTGAGCGGCAGGAGGGGGCGGCGGCGCATCTGGGGGGAGGCGTCGAAGCGGTACGTGCCGTGGCCGGCGGCGGCGAGGGTCGGCAGGAAGCGGGCGGTGGTGGCGCCGTCCCTGCAGTACACGTCGGCCTCCGGGACGGCGGGGCCCTGGGGGCGGCCGTCGACCTGCCAGGTGTCCGGGGTGCGGCCGACGCGGTAGCCGAGGCGGGCGAGGCCCTCCGCGAAGCCTTCCGTGTCGTCGGACCTGAGGGGGCGCACGAGGGTGGTGACTCCGTCGGCGGCGGCGGCGAGGAAGAGGGCGCGGGCGGTGAGGGACTTGGAACCGGGGATGTCGACGGTCGGCATGCGGGTCATGGTGAACGGTGGGGTGGGGTGGGTGCGGATGTGTCCGGGTCGTGGGACGGGGCGGGGGGCGCCTAAAAGCCCGGGGGTTCGGGTGCGTCGGCGGCTGCGGGTCCGGTGGGGCTTCTCGCGCAGTTCCCCGCGCCCCTGAAAAGCATCAGGCCCCGCGCGCCTGAAAGGCCGACGGGGTGATGTGGGGGCGCCTAAAAGCCCGGGGGGCTCGGGTGCGTCGGCGGCTGCGGGTCCGGTGGGGGTTGCTCGCGCAGTTCCCCGCGCCCCTGAAAGACCAGGCCCCTGCGGGCCTGGAAGACCACGGCCCTGCGGGCCTGAAAAGCACGGGGCGCAGCCCCTGTTTTTCAGGGGCGCGGGGAACTGCGCGAGCGACCCCCACCCACCCGCGCCCGCCGACGAACCCGCCACCCCCGAGTTCCCAGGCGCCCCACCCACCCCACCCGTGCCGAATTTCAGAAACCCGCCCCTCCCCGGGAACCCGAATCCACCCCACCCCGTCCAACCCCCATGCCGCCGGATGAGTCTCCGCAGTGCGGTGTCGGCCTCGCTGCTGGCTGCGAACGCTGACCAACCCTCTCCGCCGCCTGCGGCCGGCCGCACGCCGTCACCGGCGCGCCCCCCTCCACAGCGCCGGTGACGGCCCCTCAGCACCCCTCCGCACGCGTCGCGTTCCCTTGACCGGAAGAAACTTCCCGGATAATCGTGACACCTTGGAAGTTTCCTTCAGTCCTCCGGAAGGAGCGACGCACGTGCCCTCCAGACGTACCGTTCTCGCCGCCACCGCAGGCGTCACCTCCGCCCTGGCCCTCGGCACCGACGCCCAGGCAGGCCCCCTCCCCCACGAAACCCGCGACGGCAAGCTCCGCGCCCTCGTCTCGCGCATGAGCCTCGAAGAGAAGGTCGGCCAGCTCTTCGTCATGCGGGTCTACGGGCACTCGGCGACCGCCCCGGACCAGGCCGACATCGATGCCAACCTCCAGGAGCTGGGCGTACGCACGGCCGCCGAGCTGCTGGAGAAGTACCGGGTCGGCGGGATCATCTACTTCTCCTGGGCGCACAACACCCGCGACCCGCACCAGATCGCCGCCCTGTCCAACGGCATCCAGCGCGCCTCCCTCGCCCTCCCCCGGGGCCTGCCCGTCCTGATCTCCACCGACCAGGAACACGGCATCGTGGCCCGCGTCGGCGAACCCGCCACGCTGCTGCCGGGCGCGATGGCCCTCGGCGCCGGCGGCTCCCGCGCGGACGCCCGCGAGGCCGGGCGCGTCGGTGGAGCCGAGCTGCGGGCGATCGGGATCCGGCAGGACTACGCCCCCGTCGCCGACGTGAACGTCAACCCGGCCAACCCGGTCATCGGCGTACGCTCCTTCGGCGCCGACCCGGAGGCGGTCGCCGGGCTGGTCGCCGCGCAGGTGAAGGGGTACCAGGGGGCGGGGGTCGCGGCGACGGCCAAGCACTTCCCGGGCCACGGGGACACGGCCGTCGACAGCCACTACGGCTTCCCGGTCATCGGGCACACCCGCGAACAGTGGACGGCCCTGGACGCCCCGCCGTTCCGCGCCGCGATCCGGGCCGGCATCGACTCGATCATGACCGCGCACATCATGGTCCCGGCCCTGGACCCCTCCGGCGACCCGGCCACCCTCTCCCGCCCGATCCTCACCGGGATCCTGCGCGAACAGCTCGGCTACGACGGGGTCGTGGTCACCGACTCGCTCGGCATGCAGGGCGTGCGGGAGAAGTACGGGGACGACCAGGTGCCGGTGCTGGCGCTGAAGGCGGGCGTGGACCAGCTCCTCAACCCGCCGTCGATCGACGTGGCGTGGAACGCGGTCCTCGCCTCCGTACGCGCCGGCGACCTGACCGAGGCGCGGCTCGACGAGTCGGTCCTGCGCATCCTGCGGCTCAAGGCGAAGCTCGGGCTGTTCGAGCGGCCGTACGTGAGCGACGCCGGTGTCGACCGGGTCGTGGGGATCCGGCGGCATCTGGAGACCGCCGACCGGATCGCCGAACGGACCACCACCCTCCTGGTCAACGAGGGTGCGCTGCTGCCGCTGTCCCGGCGTACACACCGGAACGTGCTGGTGGTCGGCGCCGACCCGGCCTCCCCGTCGGGCACCACGGGACCGCCGACGGCCGTCCTCGCCGCCGAACTCACCGCCCTGGGCTTCACGGCGACCCGCCTGTCGACCGGTACGGCCCCCACCGAGGCCCTCGTCGACCGGGCCGTGGCGGCGGCCGGAGGCAAGGACGCCGTGGTGGTGGCGACGTACAACGTGACGGCGGACAGCACCCAGCGGACCCTGGTCGCGCGGCTGCTGGCCACCGGGGTGCCGGTGGTGGCCGTCGCGATCCGCAACCCGTACGACGTGGCCCAACTCCCGCAGGTGAAGGGCTACTTGGCGGCGTACTCCTGGACGGATGTCGAGGTGCGGGCGGCGGCGCGGGTGCTGGCCGGGCGGGTGGCGCCGCGCGGGAGGCTGCCGGTGCCGGTGCAGCGGGCCGACGACCCGGCGAAGGTGCTGTTTCCGGTGGGGCACGGCCTGACGTACGGGCCCTGACACACGCCACCGGTGTACGGCACTGGTGTACGGCACTGGTGTACGGCCCTGACCTGCGGACCCCGGTGTAAGACCGCTGGCGTACGGGGTCTACGCCGCACTCCTCGCCCACCACCCCCAACAGGCGCAAAGCACACGGTATGTCTGGCGTGGCCCCCGGCGCGGGGTCACGCTGGACGGGGGTTCGTCGGGGGGTTGTCATGCGACGGGTGTGTCTCGTTCGACAGGTGTGCACAGGGGTGCTCGCCACCGTCGTCCTGCTCGCCCTCGCGGCGCTCTGCGGATGTCAGGCCTGGCCGGGCGGGGACGGCCAGGAATCGGAGGAGCGGGCGGCCGCGACCACGACCGGCACCCCGACCCGGCCGGCCGGGTACGGGACGGTGTTCCTCGGGGTCGACGAGTGCAGTTCGTTCGGCACGACGAGTTTCACCGAGGTGCCCTGTGCGAGCGAGCGGGCCGCCGCCCGGGTCGTGGCGCGGCACGACGGCCGGGCCGGCCAGGGGCCGCTGTGTCCGCCGACCACCGACTTCGTCCTCCACATCAGCGAGTCCACCGACGAGCAGGACGGCTACGACGAGGACGGCGACGGTTCCGTGCCGCAGGGCTACGCCTGTATGCGGGGGCTCCAGCCGCCGCACCCGGGCGACCCCGGTGGCGGTGGCGGCCCCCGCACCATCGTCGGCGACTGCGTCTACAGCGCCGGCCGGGGCGAGGTCCGTGAGACCGCCTGCGACGGCGGCGGCAGGCACGCTCCCGACTACGAGGTGACGACGGCCGTCGACAGCGAGGCACAGTGTCCGGCCGGAACCGATCTGTACGTGCGGCTGGGCGGCAGCCGGCCGGTGGGGTGCGCGTTGCCGGTGTGACAGACGCCGAACCCGGGGCCGCTGTTCGGCGGGCCCGGGGCTCGGCTGCTGTGCTGCTGTACTGCTGTGCTGCTGTGCTGCTGTGCTGCTGTACTGCTCAGGCGTCCTACGGCCGCAGCGCGGGCTCCCGCTCGACGTCACGCTTGTCGAGCTTGGAGTCGAACTTCGCCAGCGGCTTGGCCTTGCTCGGGTCCTGCTGAACGGCGGCCGGGGCAACCCCCGCCCACTTCAGGATCCGGGCCGTGGCCAGGTCCTTCTGCGCCTCGACGAGACCGGCGACGTTGGCACCGTGGTTAGCGCCGGGGGCCGTGAACACGTACGAGTCGCGGGCCTTCTTGCCCAGGTGGAACGGCTCGGCGCCCCACGGGTCGTTCTGCCCGTAGACGAAGAGCATCTGCTTGGCGTTGTTCCGCACCCAGGTGTCGACGTCGCGCATGGCGTACGGCTGGAACTTCATCTTGATGTCCCGGGGCACGAAGTTCCGGGGCGGCTGGTAGCCGTAGCGGATGTACTTCTTCTCGATGTGCGGGAACTTGATCGTGGGCGCGCCCAGCTGCGTACCGGCCTGGTAGAAGTACGGCGTGTACGGCGTGAGGCCCTGGTCGGTGTAGAAGGAGAAGCCGGAGATCGTGTCGATGGACGTCCAGATCTCGTCGTCCGTGGCCTTCTTGGCGTCCTTCGGGATGACGTCGCTGTCGCAGTCGGCGAGCAGGCTGTACTGCCAGAAGCCCCACACGTAGTCGAGGACGACGGCCTCGTACGCCTTGTCGAGGCTGCCGATCGTGTCGAACGTGTAGCCCTCGGCGGCGGCGACCTCCGCGTACTTCTTCTCCAGCGGCGCGCGGCGGACGAGCGCCTCGCGCTGCACCGCGTTCAGCCGGTCGCGGCACTCCTTGGTGCCGACCTTGGCGAAGAACCGGTCGTACGCCGAGTCCTCCTTGTTGACGACGTCGTTGGGGGCGACGTACGCGACGACGCCGTCCATGTCCTTCGGGTAGAAGCGCTCGTAGTAGGTGGCCGTCATGCCGCCCTTGGAGCCGCCGGTGGAGATCCACTTCTTGCCGTAGATCTTCTTCAGCGCCTTGAAGATCCGGTGCTGGTCGCCGGCCGCCTGCCAGATGTCGAGCTTGGACCAGTCGGCCGGGTCGGGCCGGGACGGGCTGAAGAAGCGGTACTCCATGGAGACCTGGTTGCCGTCCACGATCTGCGTGGGCTCACGGCGGCCGGGGTTGGTGGAGACGTTGTAGCCGCCGGTGTAGAAGACCGTCGGGCGGGCCGTGTCCTTGTGCAGCACCGTGATCCGCTGCTGGAACGTGCCCTTGGACGGGTGACGGTGGTCCACGGGCTGGGTGAAGCCCAGGACGAAGAAGCGGTAACCGGGGTACGGCTTCTCCTCGATGAGGCTCACGCCCGGTATCGCGAGCAGTCGGTCCTTGATGTCGGCGGTGCCCGACGACGACCCGGCGGCGTTGGCCGCCCCCGCCGTGCTCAGTGTGCCGATGAGCACCACGAGCGACAGCACCCACCTGAGTGCTTTGCGCATGCGTTTCTCCCCTATGCAGCGGCTGTGCGCCGGAAGCTATCGGAGCGGCCGCCGGGGCACCAGGGAAGAAAGGGGCCAACTGGACTGCTTTCAGCCGCAGATGGGAGCGATAGGGAAAACCCTGTGCGGCGCGGGAAGGTTCAGCGGAGGATCCAGCCCGAGTCGAAGGTCTCGCCGCCGGCGCGGGCCTTGATCCGCACGGCACGGCGGCCGGCGTGGACCGTCACGGGACCGGTGGGGCTCGCCTCGTTGCGGACCCAGCGCCCGCCCCTGGCCCGGATGCGGATCGCGCCCTTGCGGGCCTGCTTCCCGGGCACGAGGACGACGCACACATAGCGGCCGCCCTTGCGGTAGACCCGTACGGTCCCGGTGTCGAAGGTCAGCGTGCGCACCTTGCGGCCGGGACAGGACGTGGCGGCGGCCTCCGCGCTCGCCACCGGCCCCGCCAGGGTCAGCAGACCGGCGATCGCCAGCACGGCCAGTACGAGCGCCGTCGGCCGACGCGTTCCCCGCCTGATCACCCGCTCCCCCTCCCGTCCCACGACCGTACTGATGTACGGACGCACGACCCCCGCCGGAAGGTTGCACGCGCGGGACGGAACGTCCCAGAAGGTCCCCTATGGTCCCCTACGGCCGGTCCGCTGCCGCCGGTTGCTACGGTCGCAGCGCCGGCTCTCCCACGAAGGTGCGCCAGAGGGCGGCGTACCGGCCGTCGAGGGCCAGGAGTTCGTCGTGGGTGCCGTCCTCGGCGACCCGGCCGTGGTCCATCACGACGACACGGTCCGCGCGGGCGGCCGTGGTGAGGCGGTGGGCCACCACCAGGGTGGTGCGGCGGCCGGCGAGCCGGTCGGTGGCGTGGTTGACCTGGGCCTCGGTGGCCAGGTCCAGGGCCGCCGTCGCCTCGTCGAGGAGCAGGATGTCGGGGTCGACCAGCTCCGCGCGGGCCAGCGCGATCAGCTGGCGCTGTCCGGCGGAGAGGTTGCGGCCGCGTTCGGCGACCTCGTGGAGGTAGCCGCCGTCGAGCGTGGCGATCATGTCGTGGGCACCGACGGCCCGCGCGGCGGCCTCCACCTCGGCGTCGGTGGCCTCGGGGCGGCCGTAGGCGATGGCGTCCCGGATCGTGCCCTGGAACAGGTACGCCTCCTGCGGGACGACACCGAGCCGGTGCCGGTACGAGGTGAGGTCGAGGTCACGCAGGTCGGTGCCGTCGACGGTGACCCGGCCGCCCGTGGGGTCGTAGAAGCGGGCGACCAGCTTGACCAGCGTCGACTTGCCGGCGCCGGTCTCACCGACGAAGGCGACGGTCTGCCCGGCGGGGATGGACAGCGCGATGCCGCTGAGGGCCTCCTCGGCCTCCTTGTCCCCGTCGGCGGAGGAGTAGGCGAAGTCCACGTCCTCGAAGGCGATGTCGCCGCGCAGGGAGCCCACCTCCCGCGGCTCGGCGGCGGACTTCGTCGACGTCGGCTCCTGGAGGAGTTCCTGGATGCGGCCGAGGGAGACGGTGGCCTGCTGGTAGCCGTCGAAGACCTGGGAGAGCTGCTGGACGGGGGCGAAGAAGAGGTCGATGTAGAGGAGGTAGGCGACCAGGGCGCCGGTGGTGAGGGTGCCCGCGTCGACACGCTGGGCGCCGACGATCAGGACGGCCGCGGCCGCGGCCGAGGACAGGAACTGCACGAACGGGAAGTAGATCGAGATCAGCCACTGGCCGTGCACACGGGCCCGGCGGTAGCTGTCGCTGCCGGCCGCGAAGCGCTCGCCGCCCGTGCGCTCGCCCCGGAAGGCCTGCACGATCCGCAGCCCGGCCACCGACTCCTGGAGGTCGGCGTTGACCACGGACACCCGCTCGCGGGCCAGCTCGTACGCCTTCACGCTCGCCCGGCGGAAGAAGACCGTGCAGACGATCAGCGGCGGGAGCGTGGCGAAGACGACGAGGGCGAGCTCCACGTCGATCACGAGCAGGGCGCCCATGATGCCGAAGAAGGTGACGACGGAGACGAACGCGGTGACCAGTCCGGTCTGCAGGAAGGTCGAGAGCGCGTCGACGTCGGTCGTCATCCGTGTCATGATCCGGCCGGTCAACTCCCGCTCGTAGTAGTCGAGTCCGAGGCGCTGGAGCTGGGCGAAGATCTTCAGGCGCAGGGAGTAGAGGACGCGTTCGCCGGTACGGCCGGTCATCCGCATCTCGCCGATCTGCGCCGCCCACTGGGCGCCGACCGCGAGCAGCCCGAGCAGGGACGCGGCCCAGACCGCGCCGAGGGCCGCCTGGGAGACCCCGTCGTCGATGCCGTGCCGGATCAGCACCGGCAGCAGCAGGCCCATGCCCGCGTCGACGGCGACCAGGGCCAGGCTGAACAGCAGGGGCAGGCCGAAGCCGCGCAGCAGCCGCTTCAGGCCGTACGACTCCTCCGGCGCGACCGCGCGGGCCTCGTCGACGCCGGGGGTGTCGGTCGCCGGGGGCAGCGCCTCGACCTGGGCGAGGAGTTCGGGGGTGGCGGGGGTGCCGTCGAAGGCGGTGTCGCGGGGCTCACGGTCGCCGGTCCACAGCCGGGGCGTGATGCCGCGCTCGGCGTCGAACTCGGCGTCCAGCTCGTCCCGTATCGAGTCGCGGGCGGCGGTGTCCTCGGCCTTGGCGAGCGAGGTCGGCGGGAGGTGACCGGGCGAGACACCGCCCAGTTCGTCCGGATCGGTGAGCAGCCGGCGGTAGAGGGCGGAGCGGCGCTCCAGCTCCTCGTGGGTGCCGAGGTCGGCGAGGCGGCCCTCGTCGAGGACGGCGATGCGGTCGGCGAGGCCCAGGGTGGAGCGGCGGTGGGCGATGAGGAGGGTGGTGCGGCCCTCCATGACGTGGGACAGCGCCTCGTGGATCTCGTGCTCCACACGGGCGTCCACCGCCGAGGTCGCGTCGTCGAGGACGAGCAGGCGCGGGTCGGTGAGGAGGGCGCGGGCGAGGGCGATCCGCTGGCGCTGGCCGCCGGAGAGGGTGAGGCCGTGCTCGCCGACCTTGGTGGCGTAGCCGTCGGGCAGCTCGGCGATGAAACGGTCCGCCTGGGCGGCGCGGGCGGCGGTCTCGATCTGTTCGTCGGTCGCGTCCGGGCTGCCGTAGGCGATGTTGGCGCGGACCGTGTCGGAGAAGAGGAAGGAGTCCTCGGGGACCAGGCCGATCGCGGCGCGCAGCGAGTCGAGGGTGAGTTCCCGGACGTCGTGGCCGCCGATGAGGACGGCGCCGCGCGTCACGTCGTAGAAGCGGGGCAGCAGCAGCGAGACGGTCGACTTGCCGGAGCCGGAGGAGCCGACGACGGCGAGGGTCTCGCCGGGCCGGATCTCGAAGCTGAGGCCGTCGAGGACGGGGCGCCCCTGCTCGTACCCGAAGGACACGTCGTCGAACTCGACGGTCGCGGGCGCGTCGGCGGGGAGGGTCTTCGTGCCGTCGGCGAGCGTGGGCTCGGTGTCGATCAGCTCCAGGACGCGTTCGGTGCCGGCGCGGGCCTGCTGCCCGACGGTGAGGACCATCGCCAGCATGCGGACCGGGCCGACCAGCTGGGCGAGGTAGGTGGAGAACGCGACGAACGTGCCGAGCGTGATGTGGCCCCGGACGGCCAGCCAGCCGCCGAGCGCCAGCATCGCGACCTGGCCGAGGGCGGGGACGGCCTGGAGGGCGGGGGTGTAGCGGGAGTTGAACCGGATGGTCCGCAGCCGCCCTGCGAAGAGCCGCCGCCCTATCTCCCGGAGCTTGCCGGTCTCCTGATCCTCCTGCCCGAACCCCTTCACCACGCGTACGCCGCTGACGGCGCCGTCGACCACGCCCGCGACGGCGGCGGCCTGGGCCTGGGCGTACCAGGTGGAGGGGTGCAGCTTGGTGCGGCTGCGCTGGGCGATCCACCACAGGGCGGGGGCGACGGCGATCGCGACCAGGGTGAGCGGGAGGGACAGCCACGCCATGATCACGAGGGAGATCAGGAACAGCAGGATGTTGCCGATGGTCATCGGCAGCATGAAGAGCAGGCCCTGGATCAGCTGGAGGTCGCTGGTGGCGCGGCCGACGACCTGGCCGGTGGACAGCTCGTCCTGGCGGCGGCCGTCGAGGCGGGTGATCGTGCCGTACATCTCCGTCCGCAGGTCGTGCTGGACGTCGAGGGCGAGGCGGCCGCCGTAGTAGCGGCGGATGTAGGTGGACACGTACACGAGGAGGGCGGCGCCGATCAGGGCCGCCGCCCAGGGGGCCATGGCCCTGGTGTTGTCCCCGATCACGTCATCGATGATCACCTTGGTGATCAGGGGGACCAACGCCATCACGGCCATGCCGGCCAGGGACGCGCCGAGGGCGAGGATCACGTCCTTGGGGTACCGCCAGGCGTATCCGGCCAGTCTGCGCGCCCACCCTCGGTCGCCCCCCTGCTGCGCTACCACGCCGGTGCCCTCCGTTCGTCCTGGTCTCCGCAGGGACCAACACGGCGGGAGAGGGATTTCATCCCGCCGCAATCTTTGGGGGGCGCCTTGTGGGTGGGGGGTGCGTGTTTCGTGGGCGAGTGCGGGCCCGGTGGGGCCTCTCGCGCAGTTCCCCGCGCCCCTGAAAGACCAGGCCCCTGCGGGCCTGAAAGACCACGGCCCTGCGGGCCTGGAAAGCCGCGGGGCCGCGGGCCTGAAAAGCACGGGGCGCAGCCCCTGCTTTTCAGGGGCGCGGGGAACTGCGCGAGCAACCACGAACCACCCGCACCCGCCGACGAAACACGCACCCCCGAGCCATGAGGCGCCCCCCCTACGCCGTCGCCTCCTCCCGTTCCGGGTCCGCCGTCTCCGGGGCGGCGGCGGCCACCTCCACGTCGTCCCCGCTGAACAGGCACACCGCAGCGCACCCCGCAGCGATCAGCGCGGCGATGTACCAGTTCGCGCCGGGGACGTCCCAGCTCAGGGCCAGGTCGAAGAGGAGGCCGGCCAGCAGGGAGCCGATCATGTTGCCGGCGCTGCGGAAGAAGTGCATCGCGCCCATCGCCTTGGCGAGGCGGTCCGCCGGGACCTTGCGGGCGACCCAGATGTCGAAGGAGGGGACGAAGAGGATCTCGCCCAGCACCACGGTGAGGCAGCCCACGACCACCCAGGGCGCGGTGCGGCCCGCGCCGAACGCCGTGAACGCCACCGTCATGCCCGTGAGCCCCAGCGCCATCACCGCCCCGGGACGCAGGTGCTTGATCAGGAACTTGAACAGGGGGTACTGGAGGACGAGCACCGTCAGACCGGTGATCCAGAAGGGGGCCGACGGGGCCCATCCGGACGCGTACTCCTCCATGTGCAGCGGGATGCCGACCATGAAGCCGATGGAGAGGAACCAGAAGACGGCGGAGAGCAGGAAGTAGCGGGTCGCCCCGCGGACCTCGATGCCCTTGAAGACCGCCGTGCTCACCAGCGGCACCCGGTCCACCGGCTTGTCCACGGTCCCGAAGCCGTCCCTCGGGATGAACGCCGAGGACGCCAGGCAGAAGCCGATGAAGATGGCGAAGACGACGGAGAACAGGGTGCGCAGGTCGACGTCCGCGAGCAGTCCGCCGACCAGCGCGCCGCCGAAGAGGCCCACCTGCGCCGACATCTGGAAGGTCGAGAAGGCCTTCGGGCGCTCGTCGTCGGGGTACGAGACCAGGATGTTCTTCAGGCCGGGGAAGGCCGTGCCGGAGCCGAGGCCGATGAAGAAGGCCAGGACGGAGTAGACGAGGACGCCGTCGCCGAAGCCCATCAGGAACAGGGCCACCGCCTCCGTCGCGGTGCCCGCGAACACCGCGCCCCGGATGCCGATCCGGGCCGCGACCCCCTCGTAGAAGAAGGTCGCGCCGAGGCGGCCCACGTAGGTCATGCACATCACGACCCCGGCCCAGAAGCCGCTGTCGGTGCCGCCGAGGGAGGCGACGAGTACGGGGAACCAGATGAAGTTCCCGATGTGGGCGAGGAAGATGCCGGCGTTCACGCCGATCAGCGCCCGCCTGCGTTCGATGGTCACGCGGCTGTTCCCTTCAGGTCGGTGGTGGCGGTACGGGCGCGGAGATCCGCGATCTCGCGGGCCAGCGCCGGGCGGTCGATCTCCGTGCCCCGGACGACCGTGCGGACGGGCAGGGCCGACAGCGGGCGGTCGGGGGCGGCGGGGTGGAGGAGGTTGTACGTGGCGGGGGCGCCGGCCCGCAGGGGGTGCGCGCCCGACGGGTCGCCGCTGAGTTCCGCGAAGTAGCGGCGGCCGCCGACCGTGGCCTGGTGGCGCAGCATCCCGTCCAGCGCGGGGTCGTCGCCGCGCAGCAGGTCCAGCTCGCTCAGCAGGGAGTAGCCGTGGTACGCGCCGGTGTTGCCGGAGTCGGTGCCGACCAGGAGGTCGCCCCGGCGCAGTGCCGCGAGGGCGTTGCGGCGCATGTCGGCGAGGGCGGCGGTGCGGGTCTCCTGGACGCCGTACTCGATGCCGTACGGCTTCTCGATGCCCTTGACGAAGTCGAGGTTGCGGATGTCCTGCGTCTCGGCGAAGCCCTCGCGGGAGTACTCGGCCAGGAACTCCTCGCCGGTCATGATCATGGGGCGGAGGCCGGCGAGGGTGGAGACGAAGCGCGCCCCCTCGAACTCCTTGAAGTCGGCCGCGTCGAGGGTGCGGTCGCGCACGGTGTGGGCGAAGAGGCGGAAGCCGCACTCGTAGGCCCAGCGGGTCTCCTGGAGGGTGTTGCAGTCGATGACGGCCGTGACACCGCGTTCCCGCGCCATGCGGGCGGTGAAGCGCAGGACCTTCTCCGACAGGCGGGAGAAGCGGACCGGGCTGCCGGGCTGTTCGGTGCCGTCGGTGAACATCACCTTCAGGAAGGTGCCGCCGCGTTCGGCGTTGGCGCGCAGGGCGTGGTCGAGGTCGGACTCGACGGCCAGCATGTGGACCGGGGCCGGGAACTCGACGCCGTGGCCGGTGCGGCCCGCCGCGTCGGTCGTCGCCGTCACCGCGTAGCCGCAGTGGATGATCTCCGGGTAGGGCCACGGGGAGGCCTCGCGGCCGGCCGCCCAGGCGTCGGCGACCAGCGGGAAGCCGAACATGTCCACGACGTGGGTGACCCCGTGGTACAGGTACTGGAGGGCCACGATCCGGGGGTCCTCGACCGTGTCGTCCCAGTTCGCGGGGAGCGAGACATGGGCGTGGGTCTCGGTGTAGCCGGGCCACAGCTCGGGCTCGTCGCCCCGGCGGGGGCCGGTGGGGGTGAAGGCGGTGAAGTGGCCGTCCCGTGTCGTGACGTCGTAGCGCGCCTCGGGGTCGAGGGCCGGGACGGCCACCCCGTGCAGGGTGGCCGTCCCCGTGCGGCCGTCGGCGGCCTCGCTCATCGGGCCACCTCGACCTTGAGGCGCAGCTCGATGGCGTCCAGGGCCTCCTCGTTGCGCTTGTTGACCTCGTCGCGGTCGGCGCCGGTGAAGATGATGTGGCCGATCCAGTCGAAGTTGCTCTTGGAGAGGCGGCTGACCTCGACGCCGGGCTTCTTGTAGGCGAGGGCGCTGTGGAAGCCGGGCAGGTCCGTCAGGCCGTCGAAGCCGATGGACTCGACCGTGCCGGCGACCGGGGAGCCGAACCAGTGGCCGCCCGCGATGGTCTCGCCGGGGAAGGGCAGTTCGGGGCGCTCGCCGAGGGCCTGGCGGATGACCTCCAGATAGGCGTCGACGCCGGAGCTGATCTGCATCAGGCTCGGCACGATGCCGCCGATGAGCCGGCCGTTGACCTCGCAGAGCACCGGGCCGTCGGGGCCGAGCAGGAACTCGGTGTGGATGAAGCCGAAGTCGACGCCCAGCTCGTTCAGGACCTTGGTGGTCATCTCGAACAGCTCGTCCTGGAGCGGGTGTCCGGTGAAGTAGGTGGCGCCCATCTCGATGAAGTGCGGGAAGCCGCTCAGCGGGCGGTCGGTCAGGCCGAGGTTGACGATCTCGCCCTTGCCGAGCACGCACGACTCCACCGAGATCAGCTCACCGGTGACGAACTCCTCGATCAGGATGTCCGGGATGCGGACGACGCCGCGCCCGTAGTCGACGACCTCGGCCAGTTCGGCCAGGTAGGCGGTCAGGTCGTCCTCGTCCTTCAGGTGCAGGACGTGCAGGCTGGCGGTGCCGTCGGACGGCTTCACCACGCAGGGGAAGCCGATCTCGCGGACGGCCGCCTCGACCTTCGCCGGGTCCAAGACGTGCGCGAAGCGCGGCTGCCGGATGCCCGTGCCGTCGAGGGTGAGGCGGGTGAGGTGCTTGTGGCGGGCGTTGCGGGCGCCGTCGACGCTCATGCCGGGCAGGCCGAGCGCCTCGGCGACGGCGGCGGTGTGGACGGTGTGGTACTCGCTGTACGTGGTGACGCCGTGCACCGGGCGCTCGGCGTGGACCTCGCGCGCCAGAGCGGTCAGCTCCTCGATGGAGAAGGCCTCTTCGCTCTTGATGACGTGGCAGTTGGGGTGCGCGTAGGCGGCTTCGGTGAGCGGGGAGACGGCGAGGTAGAAGTCCGGGTCGACCGAGACGAGGGTGACGTCGTGGCCGAGGTCCAAGGCGTTGGCGATACCGGCCATGCCGTTCGGGTTGCACTCGATCATGAGAATGTGCATGTCAGGGCTCCTTGAAGAGGCTTGTGGGGGCGATCAGTTCGGGGGCGCGGTCAGCGGGCGGCGCGGGCAGCTCGGTCAGCGGGCGGCGCGGTCCAGTGCGTCCAGTACGGCGGGCAGGTCCAGGCCCAGCGCGGCCATGACCTCCTCGTGGTCGCCGCCCTGGGAGGGCCAGCTCCGGTCCGCGCTCACGGACGTCACCCGGCAGGTCGGCAGCAGCAGCGCGAGCGCCTCGGCGACTCCGCCCTGACCCCGGTGCTCCTCGACGACCACGAACCGGGAGTGACGGCGGGCGAGTTCGGCGGCGGCTTGCGCCAGGTGCTCGTGGTCCAGATAGGTGAGGTGCGCGTGCGAGGTGCCGGGCGCGGCCCGCCGGGCGGCGAGGGCGAGGCGGGTGCCCTCCTCACCGACCGAGACGAGGCAGCCGGCACCGGGGTCACCCGCACTGAACTCCCAGTTCACGAGCGGGAGTTCGGTGCCGTTGCCGTTCACCGGCAGGGACTCGTACTTCGCGTTGCGTCCCGTACGGATGTAGTGCGGGCGTCCGGAGCGGACCGCCTCCCGGACCACGGCGCGCATCTCGGCGTCGCCGTACGGCGCCGCGATGGTCACGCCCGGCACGCTGCGCAGGATCGCCAGGTCCTCCAGGCAGTGGTGGGTGGTCCCGAACCAGGCGCCGGAGACACCGGCGTAGGGCGCGACGACCGTGACACCGGCGGCCAGATAGCCGAGCGTCAGCTTCAGGCTCTCGGCGGCGCGCAGGGCGGCGAACGGGGCGAAGGTGCTGACGAACGGCTTGTGGCCGCCGGCCGCGAGCCCCGCCGCCATGTCGACCATCGCGCCCTCGGCGATCCCGAGGTTGAAGAAGCGCTCCGGGTGGGCGGCCTGGAAGGGGTGTCCCTTGCCGCCCAGGTCCGCCTCCAGGCAGACGATCGTGTCGTCGGAGGCGGCGAGCCGGGTCAGCTCGTCCCGGTAGGCGTCGCGGCCGGAGAGGGTCACCGGTCGCGGGTCGGTGTCGGGCGTCGGCCGCTCGGGCGCGGCGGTTGCCGTCGGGCTCATCGGATCGCTCGCTTCCACTTGGCGGCGCGCGCCTGGTCGATGGTCACGTAGTGGCAGGCGGCCTTGCCCTCGACGGCCCGTACGCCCTTGCCCTTGACGGTGTCGGCGACGACGGCGAGGGGGCGGCGGGCGGCCGTGCGGTCCTCGGCCAGCAGGGCGGTGAGGGCGCCCAGGTCGTGGCCGTCCACCTCCGTGACGTCGAACCCGAAGGCGGTGAACCGGTCGGCGAGCCGGGGCAGCGGGGAGATGTCGGCGACCATGCCGTCGTTCTGGCCGCCGTTGCGGTCGACGACGAGGACGAAGTTGCCGAGCTCCTGGGCCGCGGCGACCTGGCAGGTCTCCCAGACCAGGCCCTCCTGCAGCTCGCCGTCGCCGGCGACCGCGATGCCGAGCCCGTGCCGCCCCCGCAGCCGCTCCGAGAGCGCCCAGCCGGCGGCGTACGGGACGCCGTGGCCGAGGCTGCCGGTGGGGAAGCGGACGCCGGGCACCTTGGGGCCGGGGTGGCCGGTGTAGGGGTGGCCCGCGAGGCCGTACAGCGGGGCCGGGTTCTCCGGCAGGGCCCCGCTGACGTGCAGGGCCGCGTAGAGCCCGGCGGCCGCGTGGCCCTTGCTGAGGACGACCTCGGTGCCGTCGCCGGCGGAGGCCCGGTGCAGGGCGGCGATCAGGATGTCGAGGACGGAGAGGCTGCCGCCGAGGTGGCAGCCACGCGCGCTCGCCGCCATGTCGACCACCAGCCGCCGGGCGCGGACGGCCCGCTCGGCGAGGACGGCCACCGTGTCCGGTGGGGCAGCCGAGACCGGGGCCGCCGGGTCGGCCGGGTCGGCCGGATCCGTCAGCTCGGCCGGATCCGTCAGCTCGGCCGGGGTCGCCGGGGCGGCCAAGTCCGCCAGGACCGCCGGAGCAGCCGGGGCAGCCAGGACCGCCGGGTCGGCCAGGACCGCCGGAGCAGCCGGGTCGGCCGGGTCGGCCGGGTCGGCCGGATCCGTCAGCTCGGCCGGGGCCACCGGCTCGGCCGGGGCCGCCGGCTCGGCCGGATCCGTCAGCTCGGCCGGGGCCGCCAGGTCGGCCAAGTCCGCCAGGACCGCCGGAGCAGCCGGGTCGGCCAAGTCCGCCGGAGCAGCCAGGACCGCCGAATCGGCCAGGGCCGCCGGAGCCGCCGGGGCCGTCAGGGCCGTCAGGGCCGTCGGCTCGGCCGGGGGCGCCGGGGCGACCGGCTCGGCCAGGGGCGTCGGCTCGGCCAGGGGCGTCGGCTCGGTCGGGTCGTCGTCCCCGGCCCGGAGCGTGTCGAGTACGGCCGTGGTCATCGCGGGCTCCCCTCGGGCTGGGCGGGTGGGGCGGACAGGTCGAACCACCGCTGGACGGCGTCGGCCAGCAGGCTGCGGGCCGTGCGGTACTCCATGGGGTCGATGCGTTCCTCGTCGGTGTGGTCCAGTGAGGAGTCGCCGGGCCCGTACGCCACCATCGGGACGTCGTGCCAGGTGGTGGCCAGCGTGTTCATGTCGGACGTGCCCTTCTTCACCACGAAGCGGGGCCTGATCCCGGCCTGCGCGAAGGCCCGGGTGAAGACCTTCACCAGTGCGCCGGCGCGGCCCTGGGCGTGCCCCGGCGTGGCCCGCAGCACGTCGACGCGCACATCGTCGGCGGCGTGGCCCAGCGCGGCGGCCGTGAGCGCCGCCACGTCCACCTCGGGCGGCACCCGGAAGTTGAGGATCCCGATGGCGGTGGAGCGCTCGCGCCCGCTCTCCACGCGGACGTCGATGACCGCGCTGAGCGCGTCCGGCGCCTCGGCGAGCACCGACTCCCGGATCCGGCCGAGGACGCCGATCAGGTGGTCCGGCGCGGACACGGCGTCCATCCCGGCGGAGTGGCCGCTGGCCACGGACGCCGTGATCCGGAGCTTGAACAGCCCGAAGTAGCCGAGGGTCAGGGTCCCCGAGCCGCTGGGCTCGCCGATGACGACGGCGTCGGCCGGGTACCGGTCGCGGACGTGGAAGGCGCCCTTGGAGGAGGAGATCTCCTCCTCGACCGCGCCGACCACACGCAGCTGCGCGTCCTCGGGGATGTCCGCGTGGGCGAGCACCTCCAGGAAGTTCGCCAGGCTGCCCTTGGCGTCGACGCTGCCGCGCGCCCACAGTTCGCCGTCGCGCCACTCGGCCGGCCAGTGGTGCGGGACCGTGTCGAGGTGGCCGAGGAGCAGCAGCCGCCGGGGGCCGTCGCCGCGGGTGGCGACGAGGTTGCCGACCTCGTCCACGTGCGCGTCGATACCGCGCTCCCGGCACCACTCGGCCAGGTAGGCGGCGAGTTCGGCCTCGTCCCGCGACACCGACGGCACACAGGCGACCCGGGTGAGCAGCGCGAGGTCGGCCGCCGGTTCCTTGGTACGCCAGAACCGGGTCCAGCCGGACGGCACGGCCATCGTGTGCGGGCCGGTGATGGCGATGTCGGCGCCGCTGTCCCGCATGGCGATCTCGGCGGCCCGCACCTTCTGCCGCATCCTGCCGCCCGCGTACTTCGCTCCCTCGCCCGGATAGGCGTCGTACAGCGTGGAGTCGGGGACGGCCGGGTCGGTCAGCAGTCCGGCGGTGCCGGTGACCAGCCGCAGATGGTCGGCGCCGAGCGCGCCGGTCAGCACGGCGGCGAGCACGTCGGCGTCCACGTTCAGCGGGGCGCCGCCCGCCGGGTCGGCGACCGGCGGCGACAGACAGACGACGTCGTACGCCTCCAGCAGCGCGGTCAGGCCGTCGACGTCGACGTCCGTCGGCACACCGGCCCGGTGGTCGCGCACGACCAGGGTGCGGCCCTCGCCGGAGACCGCCTTCAGCGGCCGGTTGGCCCTGCCGCTCACCAGCCCGCCGCGCGCGGCGACGGAGGTGAACACGGTGAGCCCGAGCGCGCGCAGCTCCCGCTCCACTGCGGGCAGCGTCACCCGCTCGTAGGCGTCGACCAGGTGCGTCATCTCCTCCGGCGGGCAGTACCGGACGACGTCCCCGTTGGCCAGCCGCAGATGCGGCATCGGGCGGTCGATCGCCGTGTAGTGCCGCTCGATCCCGGTGGCCCCACCGGCCACGAGCAGCACCCGGGCACCTCGGGCCACCAGGTCGGCCAGCTCCTTGTGAAGGGTGCCGCGATCGAGGGTGGCGCTGCCGGCCTTGACGACGTAGAGGGGCCGGGCGGAGGCGGACACGGCACGCGCCTCGGGGACGGTGGCCGGGGCCGGGGCGGTTCGTGCTGTCGTCGTCACCGGTCGTTCCAGCTGGGTCGTCATGGGGACACCGCCGTTGTCGGCAGGCCGGAGGTCTCGTCGAGGCCGTGCATCAGGTTCATCGCCTGGACGGCCTGGCCCGCCGCGCCCTTGATCAGGTTGTCCAGGGCGGCGACGGCGACGACCTGGCCGCCCTGGACGGCGATGGCGACCTCGGCGACGTTGGAGCCGACGACCGCCTTCAGCATCGGGAAGTCCTGCGGGGCCTTCGGCGCCGGGCGGACCCGCACGAACGGCTTGCCGACGTACGCCTTGGCGTAGGCCCGCTTGACGTCCAACGAGGTGACGCCGTCGCGCAGTTCGGCGTACGCGGTGACGAGGATGCCCCGGGCGACGTCCAGGCTGTGCGTGGAGAACCGCAGGTCCACGGCCGCGCCGGTGAAGTCGGCGATGGCCTGCCGGACCTCGGGCGCGTGCCGGTGCCCGTACAGCTTGTGCACCCGGAAGTTGCCGGTGCGCTCGGCGGGCGGCTCGTTGCCACCCCGGCCGCCGCCGGTCGAGCCGGTCTTGGCGTCGACGACGACCCGGTCGGTGGCGAGCGGCTCGGCGCCGGCGAAGAGCGGGTACAGCGCGTAGATCGTGGTGACGGCCATGCAGCCGGGCAGGTTCACGAACCGCCCCTCCGGCACGTCGCCGCTCAACTCCGGTACGTAGTAGGCGAAGTCCTCCAGCGGCGGGTGCTCGGCCGTCTTCGGGTAGTGCGCCCGCACCTCGTCCTCGGCCCGCAGCCGGAAGTCGCCGCCCAGGTTCAGCACCCGCTTGGCGTGCGCCGCGATCAGCGGCAGCCGCTCGGGCAGCGCCCCGGTGGGCAGACAGCCGAAGGCCACGTCGACGGGGTCGGTGTCCGCCAGCTCGGCCAGCGGCCGGAACTTCAGTCCGCCCGCCTTCGGATGGTTGCGCAGCCACGGGTGCACGCTGCCGATGGCGGCACCGGCCGCCCGCTCGGCGGACAGGAAGGCCAGCTCGACGTGCGGGTGTTCGAGGAGCAGCCGGATGACCTCGCCCCCGGTGTACCCGCTGGCCCCGACGACGGCGACACGGATCTTCTGGTTCGGGTTCCCGATGTCAGCCAAGGCGGGCCGCCTTCTCGTACGGCCGCACGTAGTCGCGCTCCTGGACCAGCTTGCGGATGGCGTCGGGGCGGCGGGCGACCTTGCGGAAGGCGTCGGCGTAGCGCTGGATCCGCTCGTACTCGACCGGGGAGCGCAGCTCGCGGCAGAGGACGAGGGTGGAGTCGAGCATGCCGAGGGTGACGGGGAAGTCCGCGGGGCGGTGGTCGCGCACAGCGCCCGGGTTGAGGCTGAAGGGGTAGCCGTTGCCGAACCCGTCCCGGTGCTGGAAGGGCAGGTGGCACGGGATCGGCGTGTTCTGCCACTCCCGCGCCGGCACCCCCTCGGCGACCAGCAGCTCGTGCACGGCCTCCTTGACGGCGTGCACCGGCAGGTCGTCGAGACCGACGGCCTCGGGGTGCAGGGTGAGCCGGTACATGTTGTACGCGTGGACGTGCCCGTCCGGCACGTGCGGCGGCGTGAACAGTCCCGTCTCGCGCAGGGCGTCCCCGAGCAGCGCCGCGTTGCGGGCGCGGATCTCGTCGTAGTACGGCAGCCGCTTGAGCTGGCTGCTGCCGAAGGCGGCGGCGACCCAGGACATGCCGTAGTCGATGCCGTGCTCGGCGAGATAGGAGACGGCCCGCTCGTACGCCTCCTCGGTCGCGAAGAAGGCGATACCGCCCTCCCCGCCCAGCGGGAAGTTCTTGTCGGCCATCAGGCTCTGCCCCGCCGCGTCCCCGAACGATCCCGCGACCCGGTCGCCGATCTTCGCGGAGTGGGCGTGGGAGGCGTCCTCGACGAGGGCGATGCCGTGCCGGTCGGCGAGGGCGCGCAGCGCGGGCACGTCGGCGGGCAGCCCGTGGACGTGTACGGGCATCAGGGCCCGGGTCCGCTCGGTGATCGCGGCAGCCGCGGCGGCCGGGTCCATGCAGTAGGTGACCGGGTCGATGTCGACGAAGACGGGGACGGCGTGGGCCGCGACGACCGCCTGCGCGGTGGCGATGAAGGTGAACGCCGGGACGATGACCTCGTCACCGGGCCGCACCCCGGCGCCGACCAGCGCCATGTGCAGGCTGGAGGTGCCACTGGCGGTGGGCAGCGCGAACCCGGCGCCCACGTACGCCCGGTAGGCCTCGGCGAAGTCGGCGACGACCTTCTCGGGCGCCTGCCGCTGGGCGAGCATCAGGTTGAACACGTCCTCCTTGGTGATGACCGGGAAGAGCGTGCGGCGGAGCGCCTTGGGGATGATCTCGGCGCCGCCCAGGGCGGCGAGTTCGGCGTCGAGATCCGCCGGGTTCGGCAGCGGCAGCGGAGAGTTGGGAAAATCGGTGATCATGACTGGTTCGCTCCGGAGGTCGCGACGGGGCGGGTCTGGGCCGCCTGGGTCAGGGCCATCCGCACACAGGCGGCGACCAGCGGACTGAGCCGGTAGTTGAACTGCACGCCGGGGACGAGGTCGGCGTCGGCCTCCTCCTGCGTCCACATCGTGCGCAGGTCGTAGGCGCCGAAGATCTTCAGCCGCTCGGCGCGGGCCCAGAGCTTCGGGTCGTCCGTGAGCACGGCGGCGGCCGGGCCGAAGCCGAGGCCGGTGAGGTCGACGACCAGGGCCGGCGCGGTGGCCCCCGCGGCCAACTCGCCGAGCCGGTCGACGTTGGCCGGGTCCAGCGCGAGGTAGTCGTACGCGGCGGGCTCGTCGTACGAGGTCACGCGTACGCCCAGCCAGGCCAGGAACGCGGCGGTCTCCGCGTCCGGCTCCGCGAGGGCGACGCTGTCCCCGTGACCGATCCCCTGACCGGCCAGCGCGGCGTGTATCGCCCCCGTCCGGCTGTTGAGCAGCACGGCTTTGCTCCGCCGCGTCTTCTTCGTCAACAGCCTTTCCAGACCGGGCAGTTCCCGGTCGCTCTTCTCGATACTCATCACCACGCCCGAGGTCAGAACCCGGGTGAGCACGGTGGCGGTGTCGAACAGTTCCATAGGACGTAGGCCTCTCTGATCCGATTACGTGAAGAGGGGGTGGGGAGTAGGGGGCGCCTGTTGACTCGGGGGTTCGGGTGCGTCGGCGGGTGCGGATGGTTCGTGGTTGCTCGCGCAGTTCCCCGCGCCCCTAGAACCCCAGGCCCCTCGGCCCTGAAAGGCGCCGGTCGGGCGGGGTGAAAAGCACGGGGCGCAGCCCCTGCTTTTCAGGGGCGCGGGGAACTGCGCGAGAACCCCCACCGGACCCGCGGCCGACCACCGACCGCGGGGGTCGAAGGGGCGCAGCCCCTGGGATGGGACGGGTAGGGGCGGCGGGGGCGAGAAAATGGCGCCCTAGACGGCGGCGGCACCCACCGGCTCAGCCACCCGCTCAGCCACATACGCCGCGTACAACCCCGCGACATCCACCCCATGCTCGACGGACGACTTGGCGAACTCCGGATTCGCGTTGACCTCCAGAACCAGCAACTCCCCCGCCGCCCGGTCCTCCACCAGATCAACCCCGTAGAACCCGGGCCCCAGCACATCCACCACGCGCCGGCACAACGCGTCGATCTCGGCGGTCACGTCGACCCGCCGCACCCGCGCCCCCAGATGCGTGTTCGTCCGCCAGTCGTCGGACACCCGCTGGATCGCCACCACGGGCGTCCGCCCCACCACCACGACCCGCAGATCGTGGCCCGGCTTGTCGACGTACTCCTGGACGACCACGGGAAACAGCTTCCCGCCCGCGTCCGCGGACTCCCGCCCCCCGGCCCACGCCTCGACGCACTCGGCGTTGGCCATCCGGGTGACGCCCCGCCCCCACGAGCCGCTCACCGGCTTCACGACTGCCGGCATCCCCAACTCGTCGACGGCGGCCCGCACCTGGTCGTAGCTGAAGGCATGCCGGGTTACCGGATGCGGAATGCCGTGGCGGGCGAACAGCAGCGACTGCAACCCCTTGTCGTTGCAGGCCTCGATGACGGAGGACCGGTTGAGGGTGGTCACCCCGGCGTACTCCAGCCGCCGGGAGACGCTGATCGCGTCCCGGTGGGACAGGTTGCGGATCACGGCGAGAGCGGGCGGGCCGCCGGTGCGGCCCGCCACCACCTCCGCCAGATCCTCCATCAGCAACGGCCGGGCCGTCAGTCCCTCGGCCCGCAACGCCCCGAGGAGCAGTTTCTCCTCGGGCCGCAGCATCGTCACCGAGAGCAGGACCTGATCGGCGGTCGTCACTCGCCCCAGTCCTCTTCCACCTCGGGGGCGAGGTCGAGCCGTACGCCTGCGGCGGCGGACTTCTCGACCACCTCGTGCTCCTGGCCGCAGGCCGTGCACTCGGTGATCTCCCCCTTTTCCCAGTCCTCCTGGACCTCGAAATCGGTGTCGCACACCAAGCACTTCGGTGCGGCAATGGCGGTGGTCATTTCCTTGATACTCCCTCGTTCGTTCAATGTGAAACCGCATGCCGGAACCCATGAACCGGCAGCCGGAATTCACCGGACATCGAATGGACCGCGAAGGGGACCTCGATCCGGCCGGACGGCTCTCCCGCCAACCGCTTTCTTTGCTGACTCACACAGCGGCCAGCACACTTGACGGTCCGTCAACAGCGCACCGGGGCCCCGGCGTCACGCGAACGCTGCGTGAGCGGCGGATGAGCACTGTGCGATCGCCACGCACGCTCTACGCGCGATTTGCGTGCGCTTTACGCGCGTTGACCGGGATCGGTGACGTCGGCTCAGGGCCAGCCGGGGTCGCCGGGCGCGTTGGACGCCTGGGCGCTCGCCACCGTGGTGCGTTCGGCCGTGTCGGCGGCGACGGAAAGGGTCAGTACCGCGGCGGCGACAAACGCGAGTGCCCCGGCCATTCTGCGCATGTACTTCATTTCTCATACCCCCCTGAAGAATTTCCGGACTCTCGGCTGTTCGCCGGTGTCCACACGAAGAGCATGCCGTGGTCGGCCGGTTGCCGGAAGCGATTGAAGGGGTCATGATCGTGCACTGCAGGATTCTGAAGGGGGATGGCATGTGCGGTGAGTCGGACATACCCGGGGGCGACGGCTCCCCCGCGGAGGTCTGCGGTGCGGGCATCGAGTTCTATCGCACCGCCCTGCTGGCGGGAAGGGCCTCGCGCGCGGACGCGCCGGGCTGTGTGAGCGCGTTCGGGCTCGTGGCCCCGGCGGTGGACGACCCGGAGGCCCTGGTGCCGATACCGCCCTCGGTGGCGACGGCGGCGCTGACGCACCCGATGGAGCGGCTGATCCTTGAACAGCAGCAGGCCCTGGCCGCCGTACGGGCGTCGATGTCGCAGGCGCAGAGCGTCTACCGCACCGCCCGCCGCAAGGAGAGCGAGTCCTCGCAGCGTCTCACGCCCGCGCCGGCGATCACCGCCGCGCTGGACGAGGCGATCCGGGGCACGCGCATCGAGTTGCTGACCGCGCACCCGGGCGGCAGGCGCCCCGAGGAGGTCCTGGTCAAGGCCCTGCCGCGGACCCTGGAGGCACACCGCAAGGGCGTCAAGCAGCGCACGCTCTACCAGCACACCGTCCGCGCCCACGGCCCCACCCTCGACTACATCAAGCAGGTCACCGACCTGGGCGTCGAAGTGCGCACGGTGGACGAGGTGTTCGACCGGATGATCATCTGCGACCGGTCCGTCGCGTTCATCCCCGACATGGGCAAGGACCACGGCACCCACGCCCTCAAGGTCACCGACCCGGGCGTCGTGCACTTCCTGGTCTCCGCCTTCGAGTACGCCTGGGAGCGGGCGAGGCCGGTCGTCTACGAGCACGACCAGCAACGCCCCGCGCTGCTGACCGACGAGACCCGGCTGCATGTGCTGCGCCTCATGGTCGACGGCTACACCGACGCCGCCATCGCCAGCCGGCTGGGCATCAGCCCCCGCACCGTCGCCAGCCATCTCAAGAAGGTCGGCGACCTGCTCGGCAGCAACAGCCGTGCGCAGCTCGCCTATCTCACGGCCAAGAGCGGGCTACTGGAGGACGGCGCGACGGCCGACTGCGGCTGTGACAGGCAGAGTTGACGGGCGGGATCGGCCGGGCGTGGTTCAGGCGACCCGGACCCTGAGGGAGTAGAGGCGGGTCGTCTGGACGGCGTTCTGGTTGTCGTCGCTGACCAGCAGCACCTCCAGCCGGCCCCCGGTCCGCGCGGCCCCGGTGACGGTCATCCCCTCGATGTTGTCGAGCAGGGGGTTGGGCTGGGGCTGCTTGGCCGTGGCACCCAGGGAGGGGCAGTTCACGAGGTCGGCGAGGAGGGTCTTGCGGACGAGCCGGACGCCGTCGCCGTGACCGGTGCCGTCGCCGTGACCGGTGCCGTCGCCCGCGCGGTCGCCTTCCTGTCCCGTGAGGACGGCGACGCCCGCGGTGTCGGTCGCGCGGCGCGTGTCGGCGGCGTAGAGGCGGACCGTGTTGCCGACGCCGGCGGTGAATCCGCGCTCCAGGACGAGCAGCCGTCCGCCCGGCAGACCGGCCACCTCGACGACACCGAGGCCGGGGTCCGCGCGGTAGCCGTACTGGGCGGAGAGCCCGAAGTCCCCTGTGCCGCCGTGCCGTTGCCAGGTCTGGAGGCGAACCACCCCGGCGCCGTCCCCGGCGAGCGCGCCCTCCATCGAGGCGAGCAGGGTGCGTCCGCCGGGCAGGAGGGCGAGGCCCTCGAAGGTCTGGTTGGCGACCGCCCGGCCGGCCGGGGCGACCCTCAGCGCGTCGGGCACGGGCAGGCTGCCCAGGAACCGGCCCCGCCGGTCGTGACGCCGCAGGGACGGCTCGGTCTCGGAGGCGACGATCCGCGTGCCGTCGCGGTCGACGGCGAGCGCCTCGGCGTCGAGCGCGGCACCGGTCTCCGTGGTGAGCGGGAGGACGCCCCGCGGCGCGAGGGTACGGCGGTCGAGGGTGAAGAGGGCGGACCGGTCGGAGACCGCGAGGAGCGAGCCGTCACGGTCGACGGCGAGGCCGGAGAGGTTCCCGACGAAGGTGCCCGCGTACGTCGTCTTGTCGAGGACGTCGGAGTAGCGCTCGATCGCCACGGCCGACGAACAGGCGTTCCCGCGCGGCGCGTCGGCGTGGACGGGCCCGGCGGCGGCGAGGGTGACGGCTGCCGCCGCCAGGCCTGCGGTGAGGGTCGCGACGAGGCTTCTGAGAGGCATGGCGTCACGGTAGGACGACGCCGGTGATACGGAGATGGCCTCGCCGTGAATGTCCGGATGACATCGGGAGCGGGGACCTCATGGCTCGGGAGTGGGGGGTTGTCGGCGGGTGCGGGTCCGGTGGGGGCTGGTCGCGCAGTTCCCCGCGCCCCTGAAAAAGCGGGGCTGCGCCCCCTGCTTTTTCGGCCCGAAAGGCCGGAGGCCTTCCAGGGGCGCGGGGAACTGCGCGAGAAGCCCCACGCACCCGCACCCGCCAAACGAACCCGCACCCGCACCCGCCAAGCGAGCGCGCACCCCAGAGCTACTGCGCGGCCCCCGCCTCCGGAACCGGAACCGTCGCCTCCTGCGGCCGGTCGGTGGGCTCGTACCGCTGCACGCCCGCCGTGCCCGAGGACGCCTTCGGGACGGGCACGAGGTCCTTGTGGATGACCTTGGCGACGGCCTGGATGGTGTTCACGCCGTACTGCATGTCGGGGTTGCCGTGGGTGAGGACGGTGATCGTGTAGTCCCGTCCGCCGCCGTTGAACGTGCCGACGCTGTGCACCCGCCAGCCGTGCGTGGCGCGGGACAGCCACCCGTTCTTGACGTGCACCTTCACGGTGGAGGGCGCTCCGGCCGGGGTGCCCCAGCGCTGCCCGGAGACGACCTTGTTCATCAGCTTGAGGACGTACGCGCGCGCGTTGTCGCTCAGGACGGTGTTCTTCGCGGTGAGCAGCGCGAGCAGGCGCTGCTCGTCCCGGACGGTGATCTGGGTGAGGCCCCAGTAGTTGTTCGCGCCCGGCTTGGTCTGCGTCATCTTGGCGGCCGTGAGGAACGCCTGGATCTTCTTGACGCCGAGCTGCTTCCACAGGGCGCTGGTGGAGTTGTTGTCCGACTTGGTGATCATGGCGGTGGCGAGCTTGGTCTCACGGTCCGTGAGGTACCTGTTCGTCTTCTTGGCGTCGAACAGCAGCGCGGCGAGCACGGTCACCTTCACGACGCTGGCCGAGTCGAAGGCGGTGTCCCCGCGCAGCGTGCAGGTGGTGCCGGTGGCGCGCTCGTACAGGCCGACCGCCACCGTCCCCTTCCGCTTCGCCAACGCCGTCGTGATGTCCTTCTGCAGCTTCTCGGCCAGTCCGGCCTGCTTCGACGTACAGCTGACCTGCGGTGCGGCGACCGCGGCCGGCGCGAAGGCCGCGGCGGCCGACGTGAGGACCATCCCGGCCCCGATCCCCGCAGCGACCACACGCGTCCGTCTGGACGCCGGCGACACCCGGGATACCCCCGATATCCGGTGAGTCATCAAACCTGTCCCATCCCTCGAACGACTGGAACCCGCCTCTGACGGATTCACCACAGTCGACTCGTAGGGACGATCGATAGTTGTACGGGAGTTCCCTTCTGTCGGTCCCTTCTGTCGGTCCCTTCTGCCGGTTCCCTTCGCCAGTTCCCTTCGTCCCGGGAGGGGGTAGTGAGGACGCAGAAGCCCTCCGGGCCGACGGAGAAGGAGTCCGGGATTGACCACCACACAGCCCTCCCCCGCGCATCTGTGCGGTCAGCTCTACGCGACGCTGCACACCCTGCGGGCCATCGGAAAACGCGACCGGCAGCTGGCGAACGACAGCTTCCTGGACCGGGCCAAGCGGCATCCCGGTCCGCAGTTGCGTGAGCACCTCAAGAAGGCGGGCGAGCACCTGCTCGCCGCGCGCACCCGGGGTCCCAAGCACGGGCAGGCCGCCGACGAGGTGTTCCGCGCGATAGCGGATTTCGTCCCGCCGAACGGCAGGTTCCCCGACTATCTGGACACGAAGTCACAGGCCGATTTCGCCTCCGGCTTCCACTCCCAGTTCGGCAAGTACGCCCTCACCCACGACGCCCTGTTCAGGTGACCGGCGGCCTGTAGCCTCGCCCCAT
Organism: Streptomyces caniscabiei; assembly: GCF_014930365.1. Lineage (GTDB taxonomy): Bacteria > Actinomycetota > Actinomycetes > Streptomycetales > Streptomycetaceae > Streptomyces > Streptomyces caniscabiei. Next base: position 100,271 of record NZ_JABXWI010000018.1, read on the forward strand.
GACCACCACCCTGCAGACGATCCATGACGTGCCCGTGCTGGTGTGTGACGCCGACGGTGGGGTGATCGGAGGTGAGCGCGACGCCCTGGACCTCATCGGGGACGCCGGGTATCAGGGCGCCGCGTGGGTCGCCGTTCCCGTCGAGCGGTTCGACGAGCGGTTCTTCGAGCTGAGCACACGCGTCGCGGGCGACATCATCCAGAAGTTCGTGCAGTACCGCGTCGGCCTCGCCGTCGTCGGCGACATCTCCCGGCACACGGCGACCAGTTCGTCCCTGCGCGACTTCGTCCGGGAGTGCAACCGCAACCGGCAGACGTGGTTCCTGAACGATGCTGACGAGCTGCGGGAGCGGCTCAAGGGCTGAGCCGCCGCACTGCGGGAGCGGCTCAAGGACCGAACCGCTCCCGCACCCGCCTCACACCAGCTCGGGGTGGCGTTCCGCCCGCCGCTCCGGCTGCGGCGGCGACGCGGCCCCCGGCGTCCAGCGTCGGTCGACGCGGACGTAGCCGTATACGACCGAGCCCATCACCAGCAGGAGAAGCGGCCCGTACACCCAGGGGTGTCGGGCCATTTCCATCGGAAGAAAGCGATAGGCCAGCAGCAGCCCGGCGAAGACCGTCGTGCCATGGAGGACCAGCGCGATTCCCGCCCGGTCCCAGCCCCGGTCGAACGTCCGCAACGCCGCCTCGATCGTGACCGTGAAGACGACACCGGCGATGAGATCCACGCCGTAGTGATACCCGAATCCCAGTGTCGCGGTGAGTGTGGCGATCAGCCAGAACGTTCCCGCGAACCGCAGAGCGCGCGGGCCGCGACGGGAATGGATGAATATCGCCGTCGCCCACGCCGTGTGGAGGCTCGGCATGCAATTGCGGGGGGTGATCTCGTCGTACACCATCGGGTGCGGAGTGGTGAGCGACGGTGGGGTGTCGGGCCAGATATTGGCGAGCGCCCAGTGCTCACCGCCCGTGCCGAACGCGCCCGTGCCGTAGGCGAAGACCGGACCGACGACGGGGAAGATCATGTAGATGCTCGGCCCGAGGAGGCCGATCACCAGGAAGGTGCGCACCAGGTGGTGGCGCGGGAAGCGGCGTTCGGCCGCCACGTGCCGCAGCTGGTAGAGCGTCACGACGACCGCCGCCACCGCGAGCTGGATGTAGACCCAGTCGAGCAGATGCGTGCCGACGGGCCCGGTGGCCCTGACCATCCGGCCCACCAGCCACGAGGGGTTGCCCAGGGCGTGGTCGGCGGTCGCGAGGTACGGGTCGAGCACCGTGGGCCGGGTCTTGGACGTGATCAGCAGCCAGGCGTCGCCCGTCTTGCGGCCGGCCACCAGCAGCAGGCCGAGCCCGACGCCCTTCAGCAGGAGCGCCCGTTCACGGCCGGTGCGCCGGGTGACGGCGATGACCGCGCAGCCCAGGATGACCCACAGCGCGCCGTTGCCGAACATCATTCTGGCGTCGACGAGCCATCGGACGAGAAAGAAGACGAGGTCGATCCCGACGGCGACGGCTGCCGCGACGGCCCGTTCCCGCCAGGTGAGCACCACCATCGTCAAGGCCATGCTGGCATAGAGCAAAGGCCCCGATTTGGGGGCGAATATCACCTCGCTCGCCTGGTTGGTGATCGGCCCCGGCAGCCCGTATCCCCGCGCGACGATCTCCAGCGCGAGAATGAATCCGACGGCCGCGACACTCATCCCGGCCCACAGAATCACCCTCGGTCGGCGCCACGTGGCGGACGCGAACGCGCTTCGTATTCGCGGGAGCGCCCGCGAGAGTATGGATATCAATTATCCGGCCGCCGTCTTCTTCGATCGGCCGGATCTCTTCTTGGTGAGCAACATGGCTTTCCGGTGTGGGTACGGACGGGCGGCCCAGCGGGCGCGGACGGACTGGCGGACGGGCGGGGCGGACGGGCGAACAGCGGGACGGACAAACGGACGGGCAGACAGACGGATGAGCCGCCGGTGCGGGTCGCGCCGGGCGCGATCGCTGTAAGGAAGACGGCTCATCACCCGTCGAGGTTGCTCTGCACCCGACAACTACGCAAGACCGCCCACCGCCCCAGCACGCCCGAATCCCCACGTCAATGAGGGTCTCCCCTTGAATCGCGGCAGGCGAAGGGGAGTTGAAGCGCAAAGGTTGCGCCGTTGGCCGAATCGTCATCAGATCGCCTCCCAGCCGTAACACCTGGACTGACCCGTCCATGCCAATCTCTCGTTTACCCACACAGTCAACCCGCGTAGAACGAGACTCCCCGAAGCAATTCCTCGTCCTGCGCGGCCCTCTGGGAAGGGACACCCCTCATGCCTGCTGCGCGGATACGCAGTTGGAAGTCGGTCGCTCTCGCGACGTCGGCCGTGCTCGTCGGTATCGTCCTCCCGGCGGCCACCGCCACCCCCGCCTCGGCGACGACCACCGCCTACGACGCGACGTACTACAAGAACGCGGTCGGCAAGACCGGTACGGCCCTGAAGTCCTCCCTCCACACGATCATCAGCGCCAACGTCTCGAAGATCTCGTACTCCGCGGTCTGGGACGCGCTGAAGGTCACCGACCAGGACCCGAACAACAGCAGCAACGTGCTCCTGCTGTACAGCGGTGTCTCCCGCAGCAAGTCCCTCAACGGCGGTGACGTCGGCGACTGGAACCGCGAGCACACCTGGGCCAAGTCGCACGGCGACTTCGGCGAGGCCATCGGGCCGGGCACCGACCTGCACCACCTGCGCGCCTGCGACGTGGTGATCAACAGCACCCGTGGGAACCTCGACTTCGACAACGGCGGCAGCACCGTCACCAACGGCGGCGGCAGCACCGTCGACTCCGACTCCTTCGCGCCGCGCGCCGCGGACCGGGGCGACGTGGCCCGCATCATCCTCTACATGGCCGTCCGCTACGAGGGCGACGACGGCTGGCCCAACCTGGAGCCCAACGAGAAGGTCGGCAACGGCTCCAACCCCTACATGGGCAAGCTCTCCGTCCTGAAGGCCTGGAACGAGGCGGACCCGCCGAGCGCCTTCGAGGAGCGCCGCAACCAGGTCATCTACGACACCTACCAGCACAACCGCAACCCGTTCATCGACCACCCGGAGTGGGTCGAGGCGATCTGGTAGCCGCCCGCCGAGCACGGCGAACCCCCGGCCCCGTACAACCCCCACGTACGGGCCGGGGGTTCACCCTGTGTCCCGCCGCAGCCGCCCGCCCTGACAGGGTCACTCAGTTACCGACCCATGACATTCGCACGTACAACCGATGAAGGCCCCGTCGAGTCGGACTACACGGACGCGGCTCCTCCGCCACGCCGGACCACACCGACCCGAAAGGCACGTGCATGTCACGAGCACGACACAGCATCCGCGCGACACGGCTGAGCGCCTCCGTGGCGGCGGTGGCGCTGCTGACCGGGGGCCTGACGGCCCTGTCGCTCGGCCCGGCCTCGGCGGCCCCCGCGAAGGTGGGCGTGGCGGACGACTTCAACGGCGACGGGTACGCCGACCTGGTCGTGGGCGCCCCGAACGCCACGATCTCGGCGAAGGCCAAGGCGGGCTACGTGACCGTCCTGTACGGCTCGAAGAGCGGCGTCTCGCCCACGAACAAGAAGCTGATCAGCCGCTCGACGACCGGGGTCCCCGGCTCCGCCACCGCGAACCAGCGCTTCGGCTCGACGTTCACCAAGGGCGACCTGGACCGCGACGGCTACGGCGACCTGGTGATCGCGGGCGGTACGGCGGGTTCGGTGATCGTCTGGGGCTCGGCGTCCGGGCTGACAGGCGGCACGAGCATCGCCGCCTACGGGGCGGCCCCGCAGGCGGGCGACTTCGACGGCGACGGCAAGACCGACCTCGCGCTGTTCTCCGCGCAGTCCGTCGGCGGCGACGACCCCGAGGGCGCGCCGGCGGCCCTGTGGAAGGGCCCGGTCTCCCGCGCGGGCAAGCCCGCCGCCGTCCTCCCCCTCCTCGACAAGTCGCTGTGGTGGGGCTGGTACGAGGACGACGCGTCCTGCGCGACCGGCGGCGGCTGCGAGAACGGTCCGTCCTCCATCACCGGCCCGGTGGTCTCCGGCCAGGTCGGCGACGTCAACGGCGACGGCCGGGACGACCTCGTCCAGTGGCACTACACGGGCGACGGCACCTACGGCAACCGCCTCCTCCTGGGCGGCGCCTCGGGCTTCACCCGGGGCTGGGTGCCCGGGGACGACGTGAGCCGCGACCCGGCGGGCACGGGCATCGGCGACGTGAACGGTGACGGCTACGACGACGTGGTCGTGGGCGCCGAGGGCTGGTCCGACCAGGTCCGCGTGGCCTACGGCTCGCCCACCGGCACGTCCGAGGAGAACGTCCAGACCTTCGACCAGAGCCTGCCCGGCTTCCCCGGCGCGCAGGAGGAGGGCGACCTCGTCGGCTCGGCGGTCTCGGTCGCCGACGTCACCGGCGACGGTTACGCCGACATCGCCCTCGGCATCGCGTACGAGGACGTCGACGGCATCGTGAACACCGGCTCGGTCGCCCTCGTCCCCGGCACCGCCTCCGGTGTCACGGGCGCCGGCACCAAGGTCTTCCACCAGAACACCGCCGGGGTCCCCGGTGTCGCCGAGGCGGAGGACAAGTTCGGCACCACCACGGCGCTGCTGGACCTCAACGGCAACGGTCACGCCGACCTCGCCGTGGGCGCGCCCGCCGAGAACAGCGACAACGGCGCCGTCTGGGTCCTGCCCGGCACCGCCACCGGCCCGACCACCACCTCGGCCCTGGCCTTCGGCCCCGGGGACGTGGCGGGACCGGCCACGGACGCGATGTTCGGCGCGGCTCTGCGCTGACACCGGTCGCGGCGCGCGCACCCGGCGGTACCGGGACGCGCGCCGCACCACATCAATGTCGTTGAGCGGCCGGTCAGGCCGTGTGCCGAAGGATCTCCTCCGCCAGGCGGGCGTCCAGCGCGGACGGCAGGGTGTGTCCCAGCCCCTCGATCATGACCAGTTCGGCCCCCGGAACGGCGGCGGCGGTCGCCTCCGCGTGAGCCGGCGGGAACATCGGGTCCTCCGTGCCGTGCAGGACGAGCGTCGGCGCGGTGACGGAGGCCAGGGCCGCCGTGTCGTCCCCGCCGGCCGCCCCGGCGAGGGTGTGGTGGAAGCCGGCCGCCAGATCACGCGCCCGCTCGAACACCCGGCGCTCCATGGCCCGGTACTCCTCCTCGTCGAACGGCAGCACCTGGCCGTGCAGCACCCGCCACAGCGGCAGCCGCAGGGCGAGGTGCGCTTCGAGGCCCGCCTCCGGATCGGGGAGGGAGGCGGCGAGCACGGCGAGCAACTCGGCTTCGGGCGGCGGCAGTTGACCGGGCGCCGGGGGCTTCCCCGCCATGGCCCGGGTCACCACCGCCGCCATGTCCGTACCGAGCGGCTGGGACGACAGGCTCGTCAGGGTCAGCACCCGTTCCGGATCGGTGACGGCGATCCGCTGGGCGATGATCCCGCCCAGCGAGGCCCCCACGAGATGCGCCTTCCGCACGCCGAACGCGTCGAGCACGGCGAGCGCGTCCGAGGCCAGGTCGGCGACGGTGTACGGCCGCACGGCGAAGTCGACGACGGAGGACCGCCCGGTGTCACGGTGGTCGTACCGGATCACCCGCCGCCCGCCCCCGACCAGCCGCCGAACGATCCCGTCGTTCCACTGCACCCCCTGCGCCTGCGCGCCCATGACCAGCAGCACGACCGGATGCTCCGGCCCGCCGAACTCCTCGGCCCACAGCTCGATGCCGTCCACGGGAACGATCCGCTCACGGCCGACCAGGACGTCGTGCGTCTCTCTATTTTCCTGCATGGTCGTTCAAGATAATGACCGGCGGCGGATCGCGCACGCTCTTTTCGCGGTGGACGCCCCGCCCTCGCGCCCGGCACCCTGATCACATGGCCGGAGTCAAGGGGCAGGTGCAGCAACGGGGCGTGGAACGCCGTCGCGCGATGGTGGACGCGGCGATCACGCTCTTCTCCCGGCAGGGCGTACGGGGCACGGGCGTCGCCGCGATCGCCGAACAGGCCGGCGTCACCCCGTCCGCGCTCATCCACCACTTCGGCAGCAAGGACGGCCTGGTCCAGGCGGTCCTGGAGGAGGCCGACCGCCGCGCCCTGGCCCGCCTGTCGGCCACCCCGGCCGCGGAGCCGACCCTCGCCGAGGCCTTCGACTGGTTCGTACGGGACGCGGAGCACACGGCCGCCGGCGAGCGCGAACTGACCGCCCTGCACACGACCTTGACGGCGGAGAACCTGACGCCCGGCACCGCCCTGCACACCTGGTTCCGCGACCGGGGCCGCGCCCTCCGCGCCCACCTGACGGCCCTCTTCACCCGCGCGACCTCGGACGGCTCGGCCCGCCCGGACGTGGACCCGGCGACGCTGGCCACGGAAGTGGCCGCCTTCCTGGAAGGAGCCCACCTCCTCTGGCTCCTGGACCCCGAACAGGTGGATCTGCCCGCCGTACACCGCGGCTACTTCGAGGGGTTGACGGCCCGCCTCCGCCCCTGACCGCCTTCCCGAAACCGTCAGACCTCGATCGTCACGCCACCGCTCGGAAAATCGAGGGAACCGGCATCGGTCTCTTGGATCCGGGGCCCGGCTTCCCATGGCCGAAACCCCAGAAGGGGCCGTGGCGTGCCCCCACCCCATGAATCCCAAGGGGCGAAGAAGACCGGGTTCTTGACGATCGGGCCGTACGGGCCGACCACGACCGGTTCTCCGATCGACGTCCTGATGACGTGCAGCAGTTGGCGCACCTGATCGACATCAGCCCCGTCGGCGCGACTCCAACTGCCGAGCCAAGAGGCAGGTGGAAGCGAATCGGCCGCCCTGAGGCAGACCCAGGTTCTCGCGGAGACCTCCGCGTCCCCCCGTAGGACGTACGCCGTGAAGCGCACAGACGAGTCCAGCCGAACGGCCCACGCCTCCACTGGCTTCCTCCGATCACGAGCCCGACGGCCGCGGCCCTTCTCGTGCGCCCCGCGTCAGAGGTGTGTCGGCGCGAACATCCGCAGCACCGCCGGCAGGACGACCACCGAAGGGCCCGGTGTGGCAAGGGACTTGGTGAGGTCGGTCGTGAGGGTTTCGGGGGTGGTGCGGGTGGCCGGGACGCCGAACGACTCCGCCAGCGCCACGAAGTCCGGCCGCTTCAACTCCGTGCCGGTCGTCTCGCCGAACGTGTCCGTCATGTACTCGCGCAGGATGCCGTACCCGCCGTCGTCGACGATCAGCCAGGTGACGTTCAGGTCGTACTGCCGGGCCGTGGCCAGTTCGGCGATCGAGTAGAGCGCGCCGCCGTCGCCGGAGACGGCCAGCACCGGCTGGGTCGGGTCGGCCGCCGCCGCGCCGAGGGCCGCCGGGAACGCGTAGCCGAGGCCGCCGGAACCCTGCGCGGAGTGCATGGTGTTGGGGCCCTTGGGGTCGAACGCCGACCAGGCCCAGTAGGACAGGATCGTCATGTCCCAGAAGGAGGGGGCGCGGGACGGCAGGGCCCGCCGGACGGACGCCAACAGGTCCTGTTCCAGGGTGAGTTCCTGGGCGTCGATGCGCGCGCGGACACGGTCGAGCACCGCACGGACCCGGTCGGGGGCGGACGCGTCCTCCCGTGCGCCCTCGATCGTCTCCAGCAGGGCCTGGAGCGCGAGGCGCGCGTCCGCGTGGATGCCCAGCGCGGGGTGGTTGGACTCCAGCTTCCCGAGGTCCGCCTCGATCTGGATCACCCGGCCCCGGGGCCTGAACGTGTGGTAGTTCGAGGACAGTTCGCCCAGTCCCGAACCGACCACCAACAACACGTCCGCGTCCTCCAGGAAGTCCGTCGTGTGCCGGTCCTCCACCCAGGACTGGAGCGACAGCGGATGCGTCCACGGGAAGGCGCCCTTCCCCCCGTACGTCGTCACGACCGGCGCCGACAGCCGCTCCGCCAGCGTCCGCAGCTTGCCGGAGGCGTCCGCCCGGACGACCCCGCCACCCGCGATGATCGCCGGGCGGGAGGCGGACGACAGCAAGTGGGCGGCCACGGCGGTCAGTTCGGGGCGCGGCGGCAACTCCTCGGGGAAGGCGTCGCCGCCCGTCACCACCGGGATCGACGTCTCGGCAAGCAGCACGTCCTGCGGGATCTCCACCCACACCGGGCCGTGCGGGGCGGTCAGCGCCGACTTCCAGGCCGCCTCGATCGCGGACGGGATCTGGGACTGCGTACGGACGGTGTGGACCGACTTCACGACGCCCCGGAACGAGGCGGCCTGGTCCGGGAGTTCATGGAGGTAGCCGTGCCGGCCGCCGCCCAGGCCCGCCGTCGGGATCTGGCTGCTGATGGCGAGGACGGGGGCGGAGGCGGAGGCGGCCTCCTGGAGCGCGGCCAGCGACGTCAGCGCGCCGGGCCCGGTCGACAGCAGCAGCGGCGCCGCCTCCCCCGTGATCCGCCCGTACGCGTCCGCCGCGAACCCGGCGTTGTTCTCCACCCGCAGCCCGATGTAGCGCAGATCCGACCGCCGCAGCGCGTCGAACACGCCGAGCGCGTGCTGGCCGGGCAGTCCGAAGACCGTCGTCGCGCCGAGCCCGGCCAGCGTCTCCACGACCAGGTCCCCGCCGATGCGGCCGGGGGGAGGGTTCAGCGCGGCCTCCGTCTGGGCGGCCGTCGGGCGGAGTACCAGGTCGTGGTCGTGGGTCACTGGCCCTCGTTCTCCTTACGCGCCTCGGCGATCTGGCGGGACATGATCGTGGTGAGTTCGTACGCCGTGTGCGAGGCGGCCACCGCGGTGATCTCGGCGTGATCGTACGCGGGCGCCACCTCGACGACGTCGGCGGAGACCAGGTTGCAGGAGGCGAGGCCGCGCAGGATCTCCAGCAACTCGCGGGAGGTCATGCCGCCGGCCTCGGGCGTCCCGGTGCCGGGCGCGTGGGCCGGGTCGAGGCAGTCGATGTCGATGGAGATGTACAGGGGGCGGCCCCCGATCCGCTGGCGCAGCTGGTCGGCGATCTCGTCGACGCCGCGCCGCATCACGTCCGCCGACGTGACGATCCCGAAGCCCATCTTCTCGTCGTCGGTGAGGTCCTGCTTGCCGTACAGCGGCCCGCGCGTGCCCACGTGGGAGAGGGCGGACGTGTCCAGGATCCCCTCCTCGACCGCCCGCCGGAACGGGGTGCCGTGCGTGTACTCGGCGCCGAAGTACGTGTCCCAGGTGTCGAGGTGCGCGTCGAAGTGGAGCAGCGCGACCGGGCCGTGCTTCTTGGCGACCGACCGCAGCAGCGGCAGCGCGATGGTGTGGTCGCCGCCGAGGGTCATCAGCCGGGCCCCGGTGCCGAGCAGCTCGTCCGCCGCCGCCTCCACCGTCTCCACCGCCTCGTTGATGTCGAACGGGTTGGCGGCGATGTCACCGGCGTCCGCGACCTGGGCGAGGGCGAACGGGGAGGCGTCCTGGGCCGGGTTGTAGGGACGGAGCAGCCGGGACGCCTCGCGGATCGCGTTGCCGCCGAAGCGGGCGCCCGGCCGGTAGGAGACGCCCGAGTCGAACGGCACCCCCACGACCGCGACGTCCGCCCGGCCCACCTCGTCCAGGCGCGGCAGCCGGGCGTAGGTCGCGGGCCCGGCGTAGCGCGGGATCCGGGAGGAGTCGACGGGGCCGCGGGGCAGGTCGACGGGGCCGCGGGGCGTCTCGTTGCCGCTCATGATGCTGTGCCTTCTTTCCTGCGGGGTGCCGGGTGGCCTGAGACCGACCGGAGACGGTGACGGTGACAGTGACGGGCATCGACCCTAGGTCGCCGCCGCACGACTGCGAAGTGTACGTTTCATCCATTCGAGCGTGATGAAATGGAGGAAGTGCATATGGCGTCGGATCCGGCCGCACCCCCCGCCGCCACCGCACCCCCCGCCCCCTCCGTCCCGCCCACCCCGCCCGTGCCCCTGTCGGCGCTGCTGGCCCATGGCGACCTGGGTCTGCGGCAGATCGCCGGCCCGGTGGACGCGGGGACGGAGATCCACTCGGCGCACGCCTCGGAGATGCCGGACCCGTACCCGTACCTGCTCGGCGGCGAGCTGCTGCTGACGGCCGGCGTCCACATCCCGGAAGCGGCTGGCCAGGACACCTTCGACGCGTACGTCGCGCGCGTCGTCGCGGCGGGCGGCGCGGCCCTCGGCTTCGGCGTCGCCCCCGTCCACGACAGCGTCCCGGAGGCCCTGGTCGCCGCCTGCGACACCCGCGGCCTGCCCCTGATCGAGGTCCCGCCCGGCACCACCTTCTCCGGCGTCGCCCGCGCGGTCTGGCAGCTGACGGCCCGGGCCAGGCACGCGGAACTCCGCCGGGTGACGGAGGCCCAGCAGAGCCTGGCGGCGGCCGCGTCCCGTCCGGACCCGGTCCGCGCGGTCCTGCGGCAACTGGCCCGGCGCGTCTCGGGCCGAGCGGTCCTGTACGGCCCGGACGGCACGGAACTGGCGTCGTACGGACATGAGTACGGCGAACCGGTCCAGCATGGCCTGGCGGCACTGGTGACCGTGGTCCGCCCCAGCCCCCTCAGGGGCGCGGGGAACGGCGCGACCAGCCACAACGCACCCGCACCCGCCCACGCGCCCCAACCCCCCAACCCCTCCCCGCGCACCCCACCCCCCACCTCCGCCACCGACGCAGTCGACGGCACCCGCCTCACCGCCTACACCCTCACCTCCCAAGGCAACGGCTTCACCCTCGGCGTGGCCACCCCCCACCGCACCCCCGGCGACCACACCATCGCCTCGGTCGCCGTCGTCCTGCTCTCCCTCCTCACCGGTGAACGCCAGAGCGGCACCGGCGCGGCCCGCGCCTCGGCGCTGGTACGGCTCCTGCTCGGCGCCGAGCCGCAGGAGGTCGCGCCCCTCCTGGGCCCGGGCACCCACTGGCACGTCGTCCACGCCCGCCCCGCCGACGGCACCCCTCGGCCGGAGGCCCTCGCCGCGGCGGCCCTCGGCGCGGCCCTGGGCTCCGCGCTGGCCGACGTCCACGGCGATGTCGTCCGCGTCCTCGTCCCCGCCGACCGTGAGATCCGCGAGCAGCCTGGCTGGACCTGCGGGGTGAGCGCCCCCGCCGAGCCGCACGCGTGGCCGGCGGCCGACGTCCAGGCCGCCCGCGCGCTGGCCCGCGCCCGCGCCACCCGGACGACGCTGGTCCGGCACGGAGCCCGTACGACGCTGGCGCACCTCGTGCCGACGGAGGACGCGACCGCCCACGCCGAGGCCCTGCTGGCCCCGGTCACCGCCGCGCCCGGTGCCGCCGCACTCACCGAGACCCTGCGCACCTGGCTCTCCCTGCACGGCAGTTGGGACCGCACGGCCGTCGCCCTGTCCGTCCACCGCAACACGGTCCGCCAACGCGTCGCCCGCTGCGCCACGTTGCTGGACACCGACCTCGACGACCCGGACGTCCGCATGGAGCTGTGGTTCGCACTACGGCGGACCTGACCGGCGAACCCCTTGGGGTGCGCACTCCCGGCCCCCTCCCGCGGGACCTAGCCTGGGCGGCATGCGCAGATACGTGCTCACCGGCACCCCCGGGGCCGGCAAGACGACCATCCTGCGGGGCCTCGCCGCGCTCGGTCACACGGTGATCGAGGAGGCGGCCACCGATGTCATCGCCCGTGCGCAGGCGCGCGGCGAGGACGAGCCGTGGGCCCGGGACTGGTTCGTCGACGAGATCGTGGAGCTGCAGAAGCGGCGGCAGTTGGCCGCCCCGGTCGCCGACGGCGTCCAGGTGTACGACCGTTCGCCGCTGTGCACGCTGGCGCTCGCCACCTACCAGGGGCGCCCGCCGTCCCCGGCGCTGACCGCCGAGGTCGAACGGGTCACCGGCCAGGCCGTGTACCAGCGGCAGGTGTTCTTCGTCCGCAACCTGGGTTTCTGCGAGCCCACCGCCGCACGCCGCATCAGTTTCCGGCAGTCGCTGGAGTTCGAGCGGATCCACGAGGACACCTACCGCGCGTTCGGCCACGAACTCGTCGAGGTGCCCGCCGGTGACCTCGCGGGGCGGATCGCCGCGATCGACGCGGTCGTCTCCGCGCGGCGGGCGGAGTGACGCAGGTCGCAGCGGGCGGGACGCTCGCGACTCGGGCAGTTGTCTGCCTCACAATGGACGCATGCCGATACCCGGGACCCCCAGCCGCGCCGAGCTCGTCGAACACCTTGTACGGACGCGTATCGCGGGCGACGTCGCCACGCCGCGCGAGAACAACCTCTCCCACTACCGCGAACTGGCCAACGGCAACCGCCACTACTGGCTCGGCCTGGAACTCGGGGACCGCTGGAGCGACGAGCAGGACGTGCTGGCCGTGATGGCGGAGCGCGTCGGGGTGAACGACGACCCGGGTCACCGCTACGGCCAGGACACCATCGACCCGGACCTGACGGTCGACGCGCTGGAGCGCATGGCGGCCCGGCTGCGCAAGGCGGCGGAGGGCGGCCAGCGCGTCCTGTTCGCCACCGGCCACCCCGGCGGCCTGCTCCAGGTGCACCACGAGACCGCGCGGGCGCTGCGCGCGGCCGGCTGCGAGATCGTCGTCATCCCCGACGGCCTGCAGACGGAGGAGGGGTACGTCATGCAGTTCGCGGACGTCGCCGTCCTCGAACACGGCGCCACCCTGTGGCACACCCACTCCCCCGAGCCGATGCGCGCCATCCTGCGGGGCCTGGAGGGCGCCGGCCGCCCGCTGCCCGACCTGGTCGTCGCCGACCACGGCTGGGCGGGCTGCGCCGGCCAGCTCGGCATCGACTCCGTCGGGTACGCCGACTCCAACGACCCGGCCCTCTTCCTCGGCGAGTCCGAGGGCACCCTCCAGGTCGTGGTGCCCCTGGACGACCACGTGGTCAGCCCGCGCCACTACGACCCGATGTCGGCGTACCTGCTGGACCAGGCGGGGCTCAGCGGGGAGTGACCCCGGGCTCCGCCGACTCCGCCGACTCTTTCGGCCGCTCCCTCGGGACGCGGACGACACCCTCCTGGATCACGGAGATCGCGAGGCGGCCGTCCCGGGTGTAGATCCGGCCCTGGCCGAGGCCCCGGCCGGCCGCCGCCGACGGTGACTCCTGGTCGTACAGGAGCCATTCGTCGGCACGGAAGGGCCGGTGGAACCACATGGCGTGGTCGAGGGAGGCCCCGACGACGTCCCCGACGGCCCAGCCGCCGCGGCCGTGCGCGAGCAGCACGGAGTCGAGGAGCGTCATGTCGGAGACGTACGTGGCGAGGACGACGTGCAGCAGCGGGTCGTCGGCGGCACCGTCGAGCTTGCCGTCGGCGCGGAACCAGACCTGGGAGTGGGGTTCGCGGGGCTCGCCGTAGCGGCCGTAGGGCGGATCCTCGACGTAGCGCAGGTCGACAGCGGCCCGGGACTCCAGCATCTTCTCCACCACGGCCGGGTCGAGGCCGTACGCCGGGAGGCGTTCCTCGGCGGTGGGGAGGGTCTCCGGGTCGGGCGCGGCGGGCATCGGGGCCTGGTGGTCGAGGCCGTCCTCGTAGCGCTGGAAGGACGCGGAGAGGGCGAAGATCGGCTGGCCGTGCTGGACGGCGACGACGCGGCGCGCGGTGAAGGAGCGGCCGTCATTCATGCGCTCCACGGTGTAGACGATGGGCGCGCCGGCGTCGCCGATGCGCAGGAAGTACGCGTGGAGGGAGTGCGGGAGGCGGTCTGCGGGGACCGTGCGCCCGGCGGCGACGAGCGCCTGGGCCGCGACCTGCCCGCCGAAGACCCGGGGGACGATGGCGGGCCGGGACTGGCCGCGGAAGATGTTCTCCTCGATCTGCTCCAGGTCGAGCAGATCGAGGAGAGACTGAAGTGCGGGCTGACTCATGGGGTCAGTTGTACTGTGCAGGGGTTTCCGGTGTCTTACGGGCCCGTGCCCTACAGCCCCATGTCCTTGGCGATGATCGTCTTCATGATCTCGCTGGTGCCGCCGTAGATGCGGTTGACGCGGTTGTCCGCGTACAGGCGGGCGATCGGGTACTCGTTCATGAAGCCGTAGCCGCCGTGCAGCTGGAGGCAGCGGTCGATGACGCGGTGGGCGACCTCGGTGGTGAACAGCTTGGCGGAGGCGGCCTCGGCGGCGGTCAGCTCGCCCGCGTCCAGGGCCTCGGTGGCGCGGTCCACGACGGCCTCGGCGGCGTCGACCTCGGCCTGGCAGGCGGCCAGTTCGAACTTGGTGTTCTGGAAGGCGGCGACGGGCTGGCCGAAGACGACGCGCTCCTGCACGTACTGCTTGGCGAACCGGATGGCGGCCTTGGCCTGCGCGTAGGCGCCGTAGGCGATGCCCCAGCGCTCGGAGGCGAGGTTGTGGCCGAGGTAGTAGAAGCCCTTGTTCTCCTCGCCGAGGAGGTCCTCGACGGGCACCTTGACGTCGACGAACGCCAGCTCGGCGGTGTCGGAGGTCTTCAGGCCGAGCTTGTCGAGCTTGCGGCCGACCGAGTAGCCCTCGGCCTTGGTGTCCACGACGAAGAGGGAGATGCCGTGGCGGCGGTCCTCCTTGGTCGAGGGGGCGGTGCGGGCGCAGACGATCATGCGGTCGGCGTGGACGCCGCCGGTGATGAAGGTCTTGGCGCCGTTGAGGACGTAGTGCGTGCCGTCCTCGGAGAGCTTGGCGGTGGTGCGCATGCCGGCGAGGTCGGAGCCGGTGCCCGGCTCGGTCATCGCGATGGCCCACATCTCCTCGCCGGAGCAGAACTTCGGCAGGAAGCGCTTCTTCTGCTCGTCGGTGGCGAGCAGCTTGACGTAGGGCAGGCCGAGCAGCACGTGCACGCCGGAGCCGCCGAAGGTGATGCCCGCGCGGGCGGTCTCCTCGTACAGGACGGCCTCGAACTTGTAGGAGTCGATGCCGGCGCCGCCGTACTCCTCGTCGACGCGGATGCCGAAGACACCCAGCTCGGCGAGCTTGTAGTAGAACTCGCGCGGCGCCTGGCCCGCGGCGAGCCACTCGTCGTAGACCGGCACGACCTCGGCCTCGATGAAGGCACGGAGGGTCTCCCGGAACGCCTCGTGATCCTCGTTGAACACCGTACGGCGCACCGCCGCCACCCTTCTTGCGCCTGGACCGGCGCCGCTCTCGCGTACCTGGTTGCTCGCCGTCGGGGTCCCTCAAGGGATGGTTGCGGTTCCATCGACCTGATGGTGCGGAACCACCGGCACGGCTAAGCGCTCGCTCAGGCAACCGTACCGGCGGGTAGCGAAGCCCGTCCAGACCCCTCCCCCCGTAACGCTCGTCACTCCTGCGCAGCAGCGGCCCCGACCTCGGCCGGACCGGCCGGTTCCCGGGCGCCGGGGCCGGCCGGTGGCCGCGGGTCCGCCGAGCTCCTCGATCAGCAACGGCCGGCCCCGCCCACCCCTCGACGGCGCCGGCCCGGAGCCCGTCCCCGCCCGATCGGCCGAGACGCGGCGGACGGCACCGCCTCCGCTCCCCGCCCCCGCGGACAGCCGCTCCACCCGGGCAGAAGGCGGTCAGTCGGCGGAGGCGGCCGCCCCGAAGGCCCCCCGCGCCATCCTGTGCAGGAGGGCTGCCGTGGCCGTCCGGCCCGGGAGGGGGCCGGGGCGGCCCAGGTGCGGGGTGGAGTTCAGCAGGCCGAAGACCGAGTGGACGGCGGAGCGGGCGGCGGGCTCCGTGAGGCCCGGGTGGACCTCGCGCAGCACCTGCACCCACAGCTCGACGTACTGACGCTGGAGCTGGCGCACCAGCTTGCGGTCGCTGTCGCGGAGGCGGTCCAGCTCACGGTCGTGCAGGGTGATCAGGGGGCGGTCGTCCAGGGCGAAGTCGATGTGCCCCTCGATGAGCGAGTCGAGGACCGCCTCGGCCGGACCCCCGTCGGCCTCCGCCAGCCGCCGCTTGGCGCCCGTCAGGAGCTGCCCGCTGATGCCGACCAGCAGCTCGGCGAGCATCGCGTCCTTGCCGGCGAAGTGCCGGTAGAGACCGGGGCCGCTGATCCCCACGGCGGCGCCTATCTCGTCGACACCGACGCCGTGGAAGCCGCGCTCGGCGAAGAGCCGCGCGGCCTCCTTGAGGATCTGCTCGCGACGGGTGGGGGCGTCGGTTCTGGTGGTCATGAGAGCAATTCTAGACAGGGAGGTTAGCGGTCGTTAACCTGGAGGAAATGCGTTAACGCTCATTAACAAGGTGAGGGGTTCGCAGGATGCACGAGGCACCGGAGCTTCACAGCGCGGCCGACCCCGCGTCGGAAGCCTGGCGGGCCAACGAGGAGGCCCACCGCGCGCTGGTGGACGAGCTGCGCGGCAAGCTCGCCGCCGCCCGGCTCGGCGGCGGCGAGAAGGCGCGCGCCCGGCACACCGCGCGCGGCAAGCTGCTGCCGCGCGACCGGGTCGACACCCTCCTCGACCCCGGCTCCCCCTTCCTGGAGCTGGCCCCGCTGGCGGCCGACGGGATGTACGAGGGGCAGGCCCCGGCGGCGGGGGTGATCGCCGGGATCGGCCGGGTCGGCGGGCGCGAGTGCGTCGTCGTCGCCAACGACGCCACCGTCAAGGGCGGCACCTACTACCCGATGACGGTGAAGAAGCACCTGCGCGCCCAGGAGGTGGCCCTGGAGAACCGGCTGCCCTGTCTCTACCTCGTCGACTCCGGCGGCGCCTTCCTGCCGATGCAGGACGAGGTCTTCCCCGACCGTGAGCACTTCGGCCGGATCTTCTACAACCAGGCGCGGATGTCGGGGGCCGGCATCCCGCAGATCGCCGCCGTGCTCGGCTCGTGCACGGCGGGCGGCGCGTACGTCCCCGCCATGAGCGACGAGGCCGTGATCGTCCGGGGGCAGGGCACCATCTTCCTGGGCGGCCCGCCGCTGGTGAAGGCCGCCACCGGTGAGGTCGTCACCGCCGAGGAACTGGGCGGCGGCGAGGTGCACTCCCGGATCTCGGGCGTCACCGACCACCTCGCCGAGAGCGACGCCCACGCCCTGCGCATCGTGCGGACCATCGTCTCCACCCTGCCCGCCCGGGGCCCGCTGCCCTGGTCGGTCGAGCCGGCCGTCGAGCCCAAGGTCGACCCGTACACGCTGTACGGCGCGGTGCCGGTCGACTCCCGCACCCCGTACGACGTGCGGGAGGTCATCGCGCGCGTGGTCGACGGCTCGCGGTTCGCCGAGTTCAAGGCGGAGTTCGGGCAGACCCTCGTCACCGGCTTCGCCCGGATCCACGGGCACCCGGTCGGGATCGTCGCCAACAACGGCATCCTGTTCTCCGAGTCCGCGCAGAAGGGCGCCCACTTCATCGAGCTGTGCGACCAGCGCGGCATCCCGCTGGTCTTCCTCCAGAACATCTCCGGCTTCATGGTCGGCCGGGACTACGAGGCCGGGGGCATCGCCAAGCACGGCGCCAAGATGGTGACGGCCGTGGCCTGCACCCGCGTCCCCAAGCTGACGGTCGTCGTCGGCGGCTCGTACGGCGCGGGCAACTACTCGATGTGCGGCCGGGCGTACTCGCCGCGCTTCCTGTGGATGTGGCCGAACGCCAAGATCTCGGTCATGGGCGGCGAGCAGGCCGCGTCCGTCCTCGCGACCGTGAAGCGGGACCAGCTGGAGGCACGCGGCGAGGAGTGGCCGGCGGCGGACGAGGAGTCCTTCAAGGATCCGATCCGCGCCCAGTACGAGCGCCAGGGCAACGCGTACTACGCCACCGCCCGGCTCTGGGACGACGGGGTCATCGACCCCCTCGACACCCGGCAGGTCCTGGGCCTGGCCCTGACCGCCTGTGCCAACGCGCCGCTGGGGGACCCCCAGTTCGGCGTCTTCCGGATGTGAGGGGGAGCTGACCATGAGCATGTTCGACACGGTTCTCGTGGCCAACCGGGGCGAGATCGCCGTCCGCGTCATCCGTACGCTGCGGTCGCTGGGCGTCCGCTCCGTCGCCGTGTACTCCGACGCGGACGCCGACGCCCGGCACGTCCGGGAGGCCGACACGGCGGTACGGATCGGCCCGGCGCCGGCGGCGGAGAGCTATCTGTCGGCGGAGCGGCTACTGGAGGCCGCCGCCCGCACCGGCGCCCGGGCCGTGCACCCCGGGTACGGCTTCCTCGCGGAGAACGCCGGCTTCGCGCGGGCGTGCGCCGACGCGGGCCTGGTCTTCATCGGCCCGCCCGCCGACGCCATCTCCCTGATGGGCGACAAGATCCGCGCCAAGGAGACGGTACGGGCGGCCGGGGTGCCGGTGGTGCCGGGCTCCAGCGGCAGCGGGCTGACGGACGGCCAACTGGCCGACGCCGCACGGGAGATCGGCATGCCGGTGCTGCTGAAGCCCAGCGCGGGCGGCGGCGGCAAGGGCATGCGGCTGGTCCGGGACGCGGCCGTGCTGGCCGACGAGATCGCCGCCGCCCGGCGCGAGGCCCGCGCCTCCTTCGGCGACGACACCCTCCTCGTGGAGCGGTGGATCGACCGCCCCCGGCACATCGAGATCCAGGTCCTCGCCGACGGCCACGGCCATGTGGTCCACCTCGGCGAGCGCGAGTGCTCCCTCCAGCGCCGCCACCAGAAGATCATCGAGGAGGCGCCGAGCGTCCTGCTCGACGAGGCGACCCGGGCGGCGATGGGCGAGGCGGCCGTCCAGGCGGCCCGCTCCTGCGGCTACTCCGGCGCGGGCACGGTCGAGTTCATCGTCCCCGGCGGCGACCCGTCCTCGTACTACTTCATGGAGATGAACACCCGCCTCCAGGTCGAGCACCCGGTGACCGAACTGGTCACCGGTGTCGACCTGGTGGAGTGGCAGCTGCGGGTCGCGGCGGGCGAGCGGCTGGCGTTCGGGCAGGAGGACGTGCGGCTGACGGGGCACGCGGTGGAGGCCCGCCTCTGCGCCGAGGACCCCGCGCGCGGCTTCCTCCCCTCCGGCGGCACGATCCTGCGGCTGCGCGAGCCCCAGGGCGACGGCGTCCGCACCGACTCCGGCCTCAGCGAGGGCACGGAGGTCGGCTCGCTGTACGACCCGATGCTCTCCAAGGTCATCGCGTACGGCCCCGACCGCGCCACCGCCCTGCGCCGGCTCCGGGCGGCCCTCGCGGAGACGGTCACCCTCGGCGTCCAGACGAACGCCGGGTTCCTGCGCCGGCTGCTGGCCCACCCGGCGGTGGTGGCGGGCGAGCTGGACACGGGGCTGGTGGAGCGCGAGGTGGACGGGCTGGTCGCCGGGGAGGTGCCGGAGGAGGTCTACGAGGCGGCCGCGGCCGTACGGCTGCACGGGCTGAAGCCCGACGGCGACGGCTGGACCGACCCCTTCTCCGTGCCGAGCGGCTGGCGCCTGGGCGGCACCCCCCTCACGCCCGCGTTCGACCTCCGGGCAACAGGACTCGAACCCGTCTCGCACCGCCTCAGGGGCACCCACACGGTCACCGACGGCCAGGTGTCCGTGGCCCTGGACGGTGTCCGTCACACCTTCCACCGCGCCGCCGACTGGCTGGGCCGTGACGGTGACGCCTGGCACGTGCGCGACCACGACCCCGTGGCGGCCTCGCTGAGCCGGTCCGCGCACGCCGGCGCCGACTCGCTCACCGCCCCCATGCCGGGCACCGTCACCGTGGTGAAGGTGGCCGTCGGGGACGAGGTGACCGCCGGGCAGAGCCTGCTGGTGGTGGAGGCGATGAAGATGGAGCACGTCGTCTCCGCGCCGCACGCCGGGACGGTCGCCGAGCTGGACGTCACCCCGGGCACGACCGTCGCCATGGACCAGGTGCTGGCCGTGATCGCACCCCACGAGGAGGTGGCGCAGTGAGCCTGCCCATGACGGTCCCCGAGCCCGGCCTCCCCACCCGCGTCCGCATCCACGAGGTCGGCGCCCGTGACGGCCTCCAGAACGAGAAGTCGACCGTGCCGACGCAGGTCAAGGCGGAGTTCGTCCGCCGCCTCGCCGACGCGGGCCTGACGACGATCGAGGCCACCAGCTTCGTCCACCCGAAGTGGGTGCCCCAACTGGCGGACGCGGAGGACCTGTTCCCGCTCGTGAGCGACCTGCCGGTGGCCCTCCCCGTCCTCGTCCCCAACGAGCGCGGCCTCGACCGCGCCCTCGCCCTCGGCGCCCGCCGGATCGCCGTCTTCGCCAGCGCCACGGAGTCCTTCGCCAAGGCCAACCTCAACCGCACGGTCGACGAGGCGCTGGCGATGTTCGCACCGGTCGTCGACCGGGCGAAGGCCGAGGGCGCGCACGTCCGCGGCTACCTCTCCATGTGCTTCGGCGACCCCTGGGAGGGCCCCGTCCCGATCCCGCAGGTCACCAAGGTGTGCCGTGCCCTTCTCGACATGGGCTGCGACGAACTCAGCCTCGGCGACACGATCGGCGTGGCGACCCCGGGGCACGTCCGGGCGCTGCTGACCGCACTCACCGAGGACGTCCCCGTCGAGAAGCTCGGCGTGCACTTCCACGACACGTACGGTCAGGCCCTCGCCAACACCTACGCGGCCCTCCAGCACGGCGTCACCACCGTGGACGCCTCCGCGGGCGGCCTCGGCGGCTGCCCGTACGCGAAGTCCGCCACCGGAAACCTCGCCACCGAAGACCTCGTGTGGATGCTGCGCGGACTCGGCATCGACACCGGCGTCGACCTCGGCCGTCTCGTCGCCACCAGCGCGTGGATGGCCGGCCACTTGGGCCGACCCAGCCCGTCCCGCACCGTACGCGCCCTGTCCCACGAGGACGACGAGGGCCACGAGGACCCAAGGAGCAGTGACCTCCCATGAACCACCGCCTCTCCCCCGAGCTGGAAGAACTCCGCCGTACGGTCGAGGAGTTCGCGCACGAGGTCGTCGCGCCCAAGATCGGCGACCTCTACGAGCGGCACGAGTTCCCGTACGAGATCGTGCGTGAGATGGGCCGCATGGGGCTGTTCGGACTGCCGTTCCCCGAGGAGTACGGCGGCATGGGCGGCGACTATCTGGCGCTGGGCATCGCGCTGGAGGAGCTGGCCCGGGTGGACTCGTCCGTGGCGATCACCCTGGAGGCCGGGGTCTCGCTGGGCGCGATGCCGATCCATCTCTTCGGCACCCCGGCGCAGAAGGAGGAGTGGCTGCCGCGGCTGTGCTCCGGCGAGATGCTGGGCGCGTTCGGCCTCACCGAGCCCGACGGCGGCTCGGACGCGGGCGCGACCCGGACGACGGCCCGCCTCGACGAGTCGACGAACGAGTGGGTCATCAACGGCAGCAAGTGCTTCATCACCAACTCGGGAACCGACATCACGGGGTTGGTCACCGTCACGGCGGTCACCGGCCGCACCCCGGAGGGCAAGCCGCTGATCTCCTCGATCATCGTCCCGTCCGGCACGCCGGGCTTCACGGTGGCCGCCCCGTACTCCAAGGTCGGCTGGAACGCCTCCGACACCCGCGAGCTGTCCTTCGCGGACGTCCGGGTCCCGGCGGAGAACCTCCTCGGCGAACAGGGCCGGGGTTACGCCCAGTTCCTGCGCATCCTCGACGAGGGCCGGATCGCGATCTCGGCGCTGGCCACGGGCCTCGCGCAGGGGTGTGTGGACGAGTCGGTGAAGTACGCCAAGGAGCGGCACGCCTTCGGCCGGCCGATCGGCGCCAACCAGGCGATCCAGTTCAAGATCGCCGACATGGAGATGAAGGCCCACACGGCCCGGCTCTCCTGGCGCGACGCCGCCTACCGCCTCGTCGCCGGCGAACCCTTCAAGAAGGAGGCGGCGCTGGCGAAGCTGTACTCCTCCACCGTCGCCGTCGACAACGCCCGCGACGCCACCCAGATCCACGGCGGCTACGGCTTCATGAACGAGTACCCGGTCGCCCGTATGTGGCGCGACTCCAAGATCCTGGAGATCGGCGAGGGCACGAGCGAGGTGCAACGCATGCTGATCGCGCGGGAGTTGGGGCTGGTCGGCTGATCGCCGTCGATCGACAGCTCACGTTCGAATGATGGCCGGATCCAGGCGATGACAGCTCGGCTCCGGCACCCTCCCACCCGGCTCGCCGCCCGCGAGCCGGGTGCCGCTTTGCCCCATATGAGGGTCTCGCGAGACCACTTGGAGCCCCCTGCGCATTGGTGACGCGGCCCACTGATTTAGATCTCAACTACGCCCCTGGCGGCCAACTGGCCTTCGATTCACAGGGAAGTCAAAGATTAGGGCAGAGGTGGAGGTGGGCATTCCACTACCCGGGACCACTCGCTGGACAATCGGTGAGGTTAGGCTAACCTACCTTCGAACTCACCCTCGGGCGGCACTCCGCCCCGTTCGAAAGTAGCCATACACATGTCCAACGCCAGAGCCGCTCACCTCACCCGCCGTGGCATCCTCGCCGCCGGTGGCGCACTCGGCCTCGGTGCCGTGCTCGCCGCCTGCGGGGACGAGAACTCGACGGGCGGCAGCACTGGTTCCGACAAGGAGACGGCTGCCGCCAAGTCCGGCCCCTGGTCGTTCAAGGACGACCGCGGCGTGACCGCCAAGACCGACAAGGCCCCCTCGAACATCGTCGCCTTCGTGGGTGTCGCCGCCGCGCTCCACGACTACGGCGTCGGCGTCAAGGGCGTCTTCGGCCCCACCAAGACGGCCGACGGCAAGGCCGACGTCCAGGCCGGCGACCTCGACGTCAGCAAGGTCACCGTCCTCGGCAACGTCTGGGACGAGTTCAACGTCGAGAAGTACGCCGCCCTCGCCCCCGACGTCCTCATCACCACGATGTTCGACGACGCCGGCACCCTCTGGTACGTCCCCGAGGCCTCCAAGGACAAGATCGCCAAGCTCGCGCCGAGCGTCGGCATCTCCGTCTACGACCGTCAGCTGACCGAGCCGCTGCAGCGCGTGCTGGAGCTGGCCAAGTCCCTCGGCGCGGACACGGAGTCCGAGAAGGTCACCGCCGCCAAGAAGCGGTTCGAGGACGCGGCCGCCCGGCTGCGCGCGGCCACCAAGGCCAAGCCCGACATCAAGGTGCTCGCCGGCTCCGCCAGCCAGGACATCTTCTACGTGTCCGGCTCGAACCTCTCCATCGACCTGGAGTACTTCAAGGCCCTCGGCGTGAACTTCGTCGAGCCGAGCGCCGCCGCGCTGAAGGCCAGCGGCGGCTGGTTCGAGAACCTCAGCTGGGAGAACGTCGACAAGTACGACGCGGACGTCATCATCATGGACAACCGCACCTCCGCGATCCAGCCGGACGCGATCGAGGAGGCGACGTGGAAGAAGCTGCCCGCGGTGAAGGCCGGCCAGGTCATCGGGCGCAACCCCGAGCCGATCCTGTCCTACGACAAGTGCGCGCCGCTCCTGGAGGAGCTGGCCGAGGCGATCGAGAAGGCGAAGAAGGTCAGCTAGGGCTGAAGCCGTGGGTCGACTGCGGCTCCGGTGGGGCTTCTCGCGCAGTTCCCCGCGCCCCTAAAGGCAACGGCCCCTGCGGGCCGTTGAAAAAGCACGGGGCGCAGCCCCTGCTTTTTCAGGGGCGCGGGGAACTGCGCGACCAGCCCCCACCGGACCCGCACCCGCCCACGAACCCGCAACCCCACACGCTCCCGCCCCCTATCCAGGAGCCCCCCATGACGACGGCCGTAGCCGCCCCCTTCCGTTTCTTCTCTCTTCAGGTCGTGCGGACGGAGCGGCTCGGCCCGTCGTACGTGCGCGTCACGTTCGCGGGGGACGACCTCAGGCTCTTCCTCTCCGACGGCCGGGACCAGTCGCTGTCGCTGTTCCTGCCGCACCCCGGGCAGGAAGTCCCGACCGTGCCCTACGAGTTGGGCGACGGCTGGTGGCAGGCGTGGCGGGAACTGCCGGACGACGTACGGGCGGTGATGCGCTCGTACACCCTGCGGGGGCTGCGCCGCGACCCGCACGGCGACACCGTCGAGATCGACATCGACTTCGTGCTGCACGGGGTGGAGCCCGGGGCCGCCGTGCCCGCCGGGCCCGCCTCGCGGTGGGCGTCCCAGGCCGCTCCCGGCGACCGGGTGGTGCTGCTCGGGCCCGCGATCGCCGACAACCGGGCGATCCGGTTCCGGCCGCCGACGGACACCGGCCCGGTGCTGATCTGGGCCGACGACACGGCACTGCCGGCCGCCTCCGCGATCCTCCAGTCGCTGCCGGCCGGCACCCCGGCCCGGGTCTGGCTGGAGGTCCACCACCCCGGGGACATCCAGGACCTGGCGACCGAGGCCGACGCCGAGATCACCTGGCTGGTGCGGACCGAGGGGGCGCCGACCGCACTCGACACCATCCGCGCCGCCCACCTCCCGCCCGGTGAGCCGACGTCCGCCTGGATCGCCGGTGAGTCCGGCCGCGTGAAGGAGCTGCGCCGTCATCTCGTGCGGGAGCGCGGGATCGACAAGCGGCACGTCACCTTCGTCGGGTACTGGCGTGAGGGCCTGACGGAGGAGCAGTTGCGGGAGCGCGGCGAGTAGTCGGGCGTCGACAGGCACCGAAACCGGAGTCAGTGAAGTGACCACAGTCACGGACGGGTCAGGGTTTCCCAGAAGTTAGTTAGGTTAGGCTTACCTAAGTTGGACGACGTGATGTCACCCCCCCCACTCACCTCTCCGTCCCACCCGGACCGCCCCGCTCGGAGGACCTCCCCATGCGCTCGCACCTGCTCAATGACACGACCGCGGAGCGGTACCGCCGCACCGTGACCGAAGGCGTGGAGCGGGTGGCGGCCAAACTCGCCACCACCGAACGACCGTTCACCGGTGTCACCGTCGACGCCCTCGCCCCCCGCATCGAGGAGATCGACCTCGACCGGCCGCTGCACGACACGGCCGCCGTCCTCGACGAGCTGGAGGACGTCTATCTGCGGGACGCGGTCTACTTCCACCACCCGCGCTACCTCGCCCACCTCAACTGCCCGGTCGTCATCCCGGCCGTGCTCGGCGAGGCCGTCCTCTCCGCCGTCAACTCCTCCCTGGACACCTGGGACCAGTCGGCCGGCGGCACCCTGATCGAGCGCAAACTGATCGACTGGACCAACGAGCGCATCGGGTTCGGTCCCGCCGCCGACGGCGTGTTCACCTCCGGCGGCTCGCAGTCCAACCTCCAGGCCCTGCTCCTCGCCCGGGAGGAGGCCAAGACCGACAGCACCGCCAAACTGCGGATCTTCGCCTCCGAGGTCAGCCACTTCAGCGTGAAGAAGTCGGCGAAACTGCTGGGCCTGGACCAGGACGCCGTCGTCTCCATCCCGGTCGACGGCGACAAGCGCATGCAGACCATGGCGCTCGCCCGTGAGCTGGAGCGCTGCAAGAGCGACGGTCTGGTCCCCATGGCCGTCGTCGCCACCTCCGGCACCACCGACTTCGGTTCCATAGACCCGCTGCCCGAGATAGCCGAGCTGTGCGCCCAGTACGACACCTGGATGCACGTCGACGCGGCCTACGGCTGCGGTCTGCTCGTCTCCCGCAAGCGCCGCGACCTGCTGAACGGCATCGAGCGCGCCGACTCCGTGACCGTGGACTACCACAAGTCCTTCTTCCAGCCGGTGAGTTCGTCCGCCGTGCTCGTCCGGGACGCGGCCACGCTGCGCCACGCGACCTACCACGCGGAGTACCTCAACCCGCGACGCATGGTCACCGAGCGCATCCCCAACCAGGTCGACAAGTCCCTCCAGACCACCCGCCGCTTCGACGCGCTCAAACTGTGGATGACCCTGCGCACCATGGGCGCCGACGGCATCGGTCAGCTCTTCGACGAGGTCTGCGACCTGGCGGAGGAGGGCTGGAAACTGCTCGCCGCCGACCCGCGCTACGACGTCGTCGTGGAGCCCCAGCTCTCCACGCTGGTCTACCGCTACATCCCCGAGGCCGTCACCGACCCGGCGGAGATCGACCGCGCCAACCTCTACGCCCGTAAGGCCCTGTTCGCCTCCGGCGACGCCGTGGTCGCCGGCACCAAGGTCGGCGGTCGCCACTACCTGAAGTTCACCCTGCTCAACCCCGAGACCACGGCCGAGGACATCGCCGTCGTGCTCGACCTGATCGCCGGCCATGCCGAGCAGTACCTGGGAGAATCCCTTGACCGCGTCGCTTCCTGAACCCGCTGAGTACGCGGAATCCGCCGTGAAAACCCACGACTTCATCGGCATCGGACTGGGCCCCTTCAACCTCGGCCTCGCCTGCCTCACCGAGCCCATCGCCGAACTCGACGGGATCTTCCTGGACTCGAAGCCGCACTTCGAGTGGCACTCGGGGATGTTCCTCGACGGCGCCCACCTCCAGACCCCGTTCATGTCGGACCTGGTGACCCTCGCCGACCCGACCTCCCCGTACTCCTTCCTGAACTACCTGAAGGACTCGGGACGGCTGTACTCGTTCTACATCCGCGAGAACTTCTACCCGCTGCGGGTCGAGTACGACGACTACTGCCGCTGGGCCGCGGGCCGACTGAGCAACGTCCGGTTCAACACCACGGTCACCGAGGTGACGTACGAGGACGACGTCTACGCCGTACGCACGGCCGACGGCGACGTCCTGCGCGCCCGGCGCCTCGTCCTCGGCACCGGCACCGTCCCGTACATCCCCGAGGCCTGCCAGGACCTGGGCGGCGACTTCTTCCACAACGCGCAGTACATGCACCGCAAGGAGGAGCTGCGGTCGAAGAAGTCGATCACGATCGTCGGCAGCGGCCAGAGCGCCGCGGAGATCTACCACGAACTCCTCTCCGAGATCGACGTCCACGGCTACCAGCTCAACTGGGTCACCCGCTCCCCGCGGTTCTTCCCCCTCGAATACACCAAGCTGACGCTGGAGATGACGTCCCCGGACTACATCGACTACTTCCGCGCGCTGCCCGAGGAGACCCGCTACCGGCTGGAGAAGCAGCAGAAGGGCCTCTTCAAGGGCATCAACGGGGATCTGATCGACTCGATCTTCGACCTGCTCTACCAGAAGGACGTCACCGCCGGCGGCCGTCCGGTCCCGACCCGTCTGCTCACCAACTCCTCGCTCAACAGCGCCACCTACGAGGACGGGCGGTACACGCTCGGTCTGCGCCAGGACGAGCAGGGCAAGGACTTCGAGATCGAGACCGAGGGCCTGATCCTGGCCACCGGCTACCACTACCGGCCGCCGGCCTTCCTCTCCTCGATCAGCGACCGGCTGGTCTTCGACGGCCACGGCCGCTTCGACGTGGCCCGCAACTACTCCATCGACACCACCGGCCGCGGCGTCTTCCTGCAGAACGCGGGCGTCCACACCCACAGCATCACCTCGCCCGACCTGGGCATGGGCGCGTACCGCAACGCGTACATCATCCGCGAGCTGCTCGGCACCGAGTACTACCCGGTGGAGAAGACGATCGCCTTCCAGGAGTTCGCCGTATGAGCGGCCCGAACGGTACGGACTTCACCTTCCGCCCCCTGGACCCGCTGACCGACGCCGAGCTGCTGCACGGCTGGGTCACGCACCCCAAGGCGGCGTACTGGATGATGCAGGACGCCCGGCTGGAGGACGTCGAGCGGGCGTACATGGAGATCGCGGCCGACCCGCACCACCACGCCCTGCTGGGGCTGCGCGACGGCGAACCCGTCTTCCTCATGGAGAAGTACGACCCGGCCCACCGCGAACTCGTCGGCCTGTACGAGCCCGAGCCGGGTGACGTCGGCATGCACTTCCTGGTGCCGCCGACCGACACCCCCGTGCACGGCTACACCCGGTCCGTGATCACCGCCGTGATGGCCCACCTCTTCGAGGACCCGGCCACCCACCGGGTCGTCGTCGAGCCGGACGTGGCCAACAAGGCCGTCCACGCCCTCAACGAAGTCGTCGGTTTCGTCCCCCACGCCGAGATCGACAAGCCGGAGAAGCGCGCGCTGCTGAGCTTCTGCACCCGCGAGCAGTTCTTTCGCAGCCAGAGCCTGGCTGCCCGAGGAGTAGCCGTATGACCCTGTCCGATGCCGTCGCGCATCTGTCCCCCCACCACTGGGCACGGGCCAACCGCCTGCTCATCCGCAAGGCCCTCGCCGAGTTCGCCCACGAGCGGCTCATCACGCCGGAGGCCACCGCCGACGGCCGCTTCGAGGTCCGCGGCGACGACGGTGCGACCCGCTACGGGTTCACCGCCGTCCGCCGCGCCCTCGACCACTGGCAGGTCGACGCCGACTCGATCACCCGTCAACGAGACGGCGTCGACCTCCCTCTGGCCGCCCTGGACTTCTTCATCGAGCTGAAGGGGTCCCTCGGCCTGAGCGACGAGATCCTCCCGGTCTACCTGGAGGAGATCTCCTCCACCCTGTCCGGCACCTGCTACAAGCTCACCAAGCCGCAGACGACCGTCGCAGAGCTGGTGGACGCCGGCTTCCAGGCCATCGAGACGGGGATGACCGAGGGCCACCCCTGCTTCGTCGCCAACAACGGCCGCCTCGGCTTCGGCGTCCACGAGTACCGGGCGTACGCCCCCGAGACGGCGAGCCCCGTCCGCCTGGTCTGGCTGGCCGCGCACCGCTCCCGGGCCGCGTTCACGGCGGGCGTCGGCATCGAGTACGAGGCCTTCCTGCGGGACGAGCTGGGCGCGGAGACGGTCGCCCGCTTCAACTCCGTACTCACCTCACAGGAGTTGGACCCGGCCGACTACCTCTTCATCCCGGTCCACCCCTGGCAGTGGTGGAACAAGCTCTCCGTCACCTTCGCCGCCGAGGTCGCCCAGCGGCACCTTGTCTGCCTCGGCGAGGGCGACGACGAGTACCTGGCCCAGCAGTCGATCCGGACGTTCTTCAACAGCTCCGCCCCCGAGAAGCACTACGTCAAGACGGCCCTGTCCGTCCTCAACATGGGCTTCATGCGCGGTCTGTCGGCGGCGTACATGGAGGCTACCCCGGCCATCAACGACTGGCTGGCCGGCCTCATCGACAACGACCCGGTGCTGAAGTCCACGGGCCTGTCGATCATCCGCGAGCGCGCGGCCGTCGGCTACCGGCACCTGGAGTACGAGGCCGCCACCGACAAGTTCTCCCCGTACCGCAAGATGCTGGCCGCGCTGTGGCGCGAGAGCCCGGTGCCGTCCCTCCAGGAGGGCGAGTCCCTGGCGACGATGGCCTCCCTGGTCCACGTCGACCACGAGGGCAACGGCTTCGCGGCGGCCCTGATCGAGCGCTCGGGCCTGACGCCGACCGAGTGGCTGCGCCGCTACCTGAAGGCGTACCTCACCCCGCTCCTGCACAGCTTCTACGCCTACGACCTGGTCTTCATGCCGCACGGCGAGAACGTGATCCTGGTGCTGAAGGACGGCGTGGTCGAGCGGGCGATCTACAAGGACATCGCCGAGGAGATCGCGGTCATGGACCCGGACGCGGTCCTCCCCCCGACGGTCGAACGCCTTCGTGTCGACGTCCCCGAGGACAAGAAGCTCCTGTCGATCTTCACGGACGTCTTCGACTGCTTCTTCCGCTTCCTGGCCGCGAACCTCGCCGAGGAAGGCGTCCTGGACGAGGAGGACTTCTGGCGCACGGTCGCCGAGTCCGTCCGCGACTACCAGCACGCGATGCCCGAACTCGCCGACAAGTTCGCCCAGTACGACATGTTCGCCCCCGAGTTCGCCCTCTCCTGCCTCAACCGCCTCCAGCTCCGCAACAACAAGCAGATGGTCGACCTCGCGGACCCGGCGGGCGCGCTCCAGCTGGTGGGCAACCTGAAGAACCCCATCGCGGGCCTGTAGCCCCCGGCCCCCTGAACAGACGGGCACCTCGGAGTACGGTCCTCCGAGGTGCCCGTCGTGTTCCGTCACTCGTCGTACGGGCCCGGCCCTCGCCGTCAGTACCAGTGAGGGTCCCTGTTGGGGTCGAACTGCTGGACCCTCCTGGCGAGATTGGACCCGTCGGCGGTGACGCCGTACCGGCTGCGGACGTACCGCATCGCGGCGGCGATGCACGCCACCGGGTCGTAGATGTTCACCGAGGTACCGGGGGCGTGACGCTCGGCAAATGTCTGCGGGATGCACTGCACGATGCCACGGGAGCACTGGAAGTGCGTGAGCGCGCCGTTCCGCCGCACGATCCGCCCATCGGCGTGGTAGCCGTCCCCGTAGTCCTTGACCTTGCTGAAGCCGGCAGGTGTTATCGCGTTGGAGTCCCACAGATTGCAGGCGTTGGCGTTGCCCGACGACTCACGCGCGATGGCCGTCAGGAAGCCCTTCACCCAGTAGCGGCTCGGCTGGACTCCCGCCGCCGTGGCGGCCTGCTCGATCCACTCCTCGGGCGTCCCCTCGCCCGTGAACCGGTGGAACGTCACCTGTTTCGGGTCGATCTGCCCCTGGGCCCCTATCCCGTCACCGCCCGTCGGCCCGCCCGACGGGAACCCGTCACGGACCCGGAACAGTCCGGCGCGCTGCCCGAGTTCCGTCAGCGACTGCATGCCCGGGGTCCCGGTGGCGTCGGCGCCGGAGTAGTGCAGCACCGTCCGGCGGAACTCGTCGTAGAGGGCCTGCGTGGCGTCCTCGAAGATCCCGCGTTCGTCGATCGCCTGCGTGTGCATGACCTTCTCCAGCCCGTCCTGCACCAGAGTCACATCGGCCTTCGGACTGGCCGCCCCGCCCGGCTGCGCCCGTTCCTCCTCGGCGCTGTGCGTCGAGGCCCAGACCACCTGGTTCAGGCTGACCCAGGGCTGTTCCGCGGCCGGGGAGGAGCCCGCCCGGACGTTGAACAGGTCCGACCGCCTGCCCAGTTCGACCAGTTCCGCGGGCCGGGGAACGCCGTGGCCGTCCGCCTCGTGATGCCCCAGCTTCTCCGCGCGGAACCGCTCGAAGAGTTCCTGGGTCTCCGCCTCGAACACGGCGTGCGGGTCGTCCGGGGCGACGCCCATGACCTTCTCCAGCGCGTCCTGGACGAGAGCGACATCGTCCGCCGTCGTGCCGTGGCCGTTGCCCTCGATCTGGTCCTCGGCCGTGGGGTGCGTGGCCGCCCAGGTGATCTGGTTCGCGGACACCCAGGGCAGCGCCTCCTCGGCCTCCGCCGCGAGCAGGCCGTCGGACTCACGGGAGACGGCAGTGGCCATGTACGTGAATCCGGGCTTGTTCTTCAGCCCCGGATCGGCCGTGACCACTCCCTCCTCGAACTGCGGCAGCCCGTATCCATAGAGATAGGCGTCCCGGCGGGCGCGCTTTTTCAAATACACCCCATTGCCCTCGGCCGAACCGTTGGCGTTGGTGTTCCCCTCGATGGTGTACGTGTAGTCCGCGTCGTACTTGTGGACGAGTCCGACGTGCGACCCTCCCGAAGGGCCGAAGAACACCATCGCCCCGACCGCGGGATAGTACGAGAATCTGCCGCGGCTCTTGTACCAGTTGACCGCCGCGAGGCACGAGGCGGTCACCGGAGCCAGGCCCTTCACACCGGCCTGCTGGAAGGCCCAGGACTGGAAGGTCTGGCACCAGGCCATGTTCTGCGACCATTCCAGGCCGGGAACCGCGGGGGAAAACTTCTGACGGTTGTTGTAATGCCCGTTCGAGAAACCTTCGCGGTATCCCACTTCGGTCTTCTCGATGGCGATGAGAGTGTCCGTCTGACCCATCGCGCCCCATCTCCTTTTCCGGGGTGCGCGGGCCCAGGGAACGGTGCGGCACGAAGGTGTGCGAAGAAGACGAGGAACGCGAGGAACGCGAGGAAACGTCGCGGCAATTCCGCGTTCGGCCACCGGTCACTGGGCTCGCGCGGCCATTTCGTTCATGCTAGCTCCGGGGCCATCACGCCGCATCTCACCCGTTCGGCGCATGGGACACGCGCCCCCGAGCCCTAACGCGCGGGCCACGGCACCTGGGGTGCCCGGAAGTACCCGATCCCGAGCGCCTCCCACCGCGGCCCCTGCGCGGCGAGCCGCCCCCGGTACCCCTCCCAGTCGAGCGCGGACGCGGGCGCCCACCCCAACTCGGCGACCCCCGGCAGCCTGGGGAACACCATGAGGTCCATGTCGGCCGGCGTCACGATCGTCTCGGTCCACAGCGGCGCCTCGACCCCCCGGATCGCGGCACCGGGCACCCCCGCCAGATAGGCCCCCGGATCCCAGTCGTACGCCCGGCGCACATCCACGTATCCCGCCCAGTCGAGCCCGAGCGGCGTGTCCTTGTCGTACTTCATGTCGAGGTAGATCCGGTCGGCGGGCGAGAGCACGATCCCCGTCCCGTTCCGCGCGGCGGCGGCCACCCGCTCCCGCTCCTCCGCGTCCGTGCTGTCCAGCCCCCAGTACTGCGCGAGGGCGCCCCGCGCCGGCGTCGCCCCGGTCAGCTGGTGCCAGCCGACCACGGTCTTGCCGTACCGCTCGACGACCGGCTGCACCCGGTCCATGAACTTCACGTAGTCGTCATGGCTGGTGGAGTGCGCCTCGTCGCCGCCGATGTGCAGATACCGCCCGGGCGTGAGCGCGGCCAGTTCCCGTACGACGTCGTCCACGAAGTCGTACGTCACGTCCTTGTCGACGCACAGGGAGCTGAAGCCGACCTCGGTGCCGGTGTAGAGCGGCGGGGCGACCCCGTCGCAGTTCAGCTCGGCGTAGGAGGCGAGTGCCGCGTTGGTGTGGCCCGGCATGTCGATCTCGGGGACGACCTCCAGGTGGCGTGCGGCCGCGTACCGGACGATCTCCCGGTAGTCGGCCTTGCTGTAGTGGCCGCCGGGGCCGCCGCCGACCTGCGTGGAGCCGCCGTGGGAGGCGAGGCGCGGCCAGGAGTCGATCGCGATGCGCCAGCCCTGGTCGTCGGAGAGGTGCAGATGCAGCTTGTTGAACTTGTAGAGCGCCAACTGGTCGACGTAGCGCTTGACCTGGTCGACGGTGAAGAAGTGGCGGGAGACGTCCAGCATCGCGCCGCGCCAGCCGTAGCGCGGGGTGTCCCTGATGGTGCCGCCCGCGATCAGCCAGGGGCCCGGCTGGGCGGATTCCTTCTCGACGGCGGCGGGCAGCAGTTGGCGCAGGGTCTGGACGGCGTGGAAGAGCCCGGCGGGCGCGCGGGCGGTGAGGGTGACACCGGAACGGCCGCTCTCCAGCCGGTAGCCCTCCTGGCCGAGATCCGTCTCCCCGGGGGCCAACCGCAGGCGGATTCCGGCCTCCTGACGCTCCGTCACGGGCAGCGGGAACCCCGTCGAGGGCCGCAGGATCCCGGCGAGGTACTCCCCCACCCGTCGGGCCTCGGGCCCGCCGGCCACGACGACGCGTGTGCCGCTCGTCAGCCGGTACGGTGCTCCGCCGGCCCGGACCGAGGCGGGGGCCGGGATCACCTGCCCGAGCGGGACGGTGGCGGCGTGGGCGGGGGCGTCGGCAGGGGTGTTGTCGGACACGGGTGCGGCTCCCACGGCGAAGATCCCGGCCGCCACAACCAGCAGCAGCGAACCGAGAAGGCGGGTCGATCCGTGGTGCGGTCTCACGAGGAGCTCCCTCCACTCATCGAACGGTGCGCTCCCCACCATCGCCCCTCCACCCCCTTCAGGTCTAGACCATCTCTCCCTTCGGCCGGTGGAACAATCCCCCTCATGGCGGAAATCCTCCAGCGGGACGGCACGTGGACCTTCGACGGCGACACACTGCGGCTGACCCCCGGCCGCGACAAGAGCGTGAGCCTGCTCCGCAAGACCTTGGGTGAACTCTCCGTCCCGCTGGGCGCGTTGGCGGGCATCTCCTTCGAGCAGGGCAGGAGGTCGGGACGGCTGCGGCTGCGCCTGCGCGACGGCTCCGACCCCCTCCTCCAGGCGACCGGCGGCCGGCTCACCGACGCCGACGATCCGTACCAGCTGAGCGTCGACGCCGACCGGTTCGGCGTCGCCGAGTACGTCGTGGACGAGATCCGGGGCGCGCTGCTGCTGGACGAGGTGCCGACCGACGCGGTCGACGCCTATCTCCTCGCCGGCCCGGCCGTCCCGCTCTCCGTCTCCGCCGGGGACGGCACCGTGAGCTTCGACGGCGACCGCGTACGGCTGGAGTGGAACTGGAAGACGGAGGACGCGAAGGCCGCGGCCGGGGCGCGGACGCTGGCCCTGACGGACATAGCGGGCGTCGAGTGGCAGCCCTCGGTCGGCCTGGAGAACGGCTACCTCCGCTTCACCGTACGGAACGCGCCGACCAAGGCCCCGCCCAAGTACGACCCCAACTCCGTCGAGCTGTGGGGCTTCAAGAAGGACCCGCTGATGGCCCTGGTCGCGGCGGCCGTACAGGCCCGGCTCCCGCACCCCGCGGCCCCGGCGCCGAAACAGCTCATACCGTCCGCCTCGCCCCAGGACCGGCCCGCCCCCGAGGAGGACCACGACGCCCTGCTGCGCCGTCTGCGCGAGCTGGGCGACCTCCACCGGTCCGGGGTGCTCACGGACGAGGAGTTCACCCTGGCCAAGCAGGCGGTCCTCAAGCGCCTGTGACAGGCGTTCGAGGACCGCCACGAGGTCACCCGGGGTAAGTGACGGCGACCGGCGGTCACTTGGCCCGGCGTGCCACCGTGAAGTGGTCGATCCGCGCGCCCGTCTCGGCGATGCCGCTCACGGTGAGCGTGGTGTGGTGCCCCTTCGGCGCGGGCTTCACGTCCACCCGGAGGAAGGAGTAGTCGAGGTAGCGCACCCGCGACCAGGCGACCGTCTCGTTCTGCTTGCCCTCCTTCACGTTGACGAAGGAGGCCACCGACTCGACCTCGTCCTCGTGCCCCTCGTACGACTGCGCGGCACTGAACGCGTACAGACTGCGGCCGGCCGCGCCCGCCGTGACGTACACCACGCCCTCGGTCTCCGGGTAGACCGTGCCGCCGATCGGCAGCTTCTTGGCGACCGCGCCGCCCTTGATGACGTCGGTGCGCTCGTACTGGTGGTTGTGCCCGTTGATGACCAGGTCCACCGAGTACTTCTCGAACAGCGGCACCCACTCCTGTCGCACGCCGCCTTCCGAGGCGTGCGCCGTGGATGTGCAGTACGCGCAGTGGTGGAAGAAGACGACGACGAAGTCGATGTCGCGGGAGGCCCGGAACTTCTTCAGCTGCGCCTGGAGCCACGTCGTCTGGGTGCCGCCGGAGATGCCGAGGTTGGCCGGGATCTCGAAGGAGATGTCGTTGGCGTCGAGGGAGATGACGGCCGTGTTGCCGTAGACGAAGGAGTAGACGCCCGGCAGGTTCTTCCGGTCGGGGCCGTTGTCGGGGAGGTTCCAGCGGGCCTCCTCGCCTCCGTAGCCGTTGGGCGAGTACCAGGCCTCCATGTCGTGGTTGCCGTACGCGGGCATCCACGGCACGGACTTGGCGACGGACTCGGTCTGGGCCAGGAACTGGTCCCACACCCGGGAGTCGAAGCCGGTGTCGGCGGTCTTGCCCTGTCCCGCCGGGTCGGCGTAGGCGATGTCGCCGGCGTGCAGGTGGAAGGCCGGGTTCTGGCCGAGCAGCAGGCTGTTGTTGGCGAGGCCGTGGTAGCCGACGCCCTCGTCGCCGAAGGCGGTGAAGGTGAAGGGCTCCTTGTCGGCGGGGGCGGGGGCGGTGGTGAAGGTGCCGAGGGTGCCCAGCAGGTGCGGTTCGGCCGGGTCGAAGCCGGTGTGGCCGACGCCGTAGTAGTAGGTGCGGCCGGGCTTGAGGTGGGTGAGCTTCGCGTGCACGTAGTACTGCGTGTGGTCGCCGCTCGCGCCGACGCCGGCCGGGGTGAAGAGGGTGCGGACCTCGGCGTCGATGCGACGGGAGAGGTCCTGGGGGTGGGCGCCGATCCGGATGAACGGCTTCCGGACGGCGACCGGGACCTGCCACGAGACGGTGACCTCGGTGCGGGGGTCGTTGCCGAAGGCGAGATGGCGGCCGAAGGGGGCGACGAGAGAGCCGTCGACGCGCTCGGTGCCGGTACCGGCCAGGGTCGGGACGGAGGTGGTCCGGAGGGCGGCCGGGCCGGTCGGGGCGGCGGCCCGGGCCGTGGCCGGGACGAACACGCCACCGGTGACGGCGCCGAGGGTGACCGCGCCGCCTCTGATCATCGAGCGTCGGGAGAACGTGGAGCGCAGGTACTCGTGCTGCTCGGCCATGCTCATGCGCTCGGCCAGCCGCTCGGGTACGCCCATGCGAGGAATGTCCATGGCGTCCGAAAGTCGTCGCCTCAGGCGACGGGCTGCCGGACGCCGGGTGGACAGCGCACGAACAGGTCCTCATGACAGATCCAATGTTCTCCCAAAGAGATTCAACACACCCCTGCCCGATTTCGGGCAGATTTCTTGCACATCACTCTGTGGTGCCCCAGGATCTACCGAGTGCACGACGAACTCGTTGATCACCTGACGCGATCCTCGCCCCTCAACCGGGGCGAGGCGCTGCGTGTGATCCAGGACGTGCTCGCCTACTTCGACGAGACGACTGAGGACTTCGTCCGTCGCCGCCACCGCGAGCTCCAGGCCCAGGGCCTGGTCAACGCGACGATCTTCGAACAGATCGAGGCGGACCTGAAATACCGGGCGGTCGCACCACCGGAGCTCACGCTCAGGCAGCTGCGCCGCATCGTCTACGGCTGAAACGGGATACGTATATATGTGCGGGATTGTCGGTTACATCGGCAAGCGCGATGTGGCGCCGCTGCTCCTGGAGGGCCTGCAGCGCCTGGAGTACCGGGGCTACGACTCGGCGGGCATCGTCGTCACCTCGCCCAAGACGGCCGGCCTGAAGATGGTCAAGGCCAAGGGCCGGGTCCGTGACCTGGAGGCCAAGGTCCCCGCGCGCTTCAAGGGCACCACCGGCATCGCCCACACCCGCTGGGCCACCCACGGCGCCCCGTCCGACGTGAACGCCCACCCGCACATGTCGGGCGACAACAAGGTCGCCGTCGTCCACAACGGCATCATCGACAACGCCTCCGACCTGCGCAGGAAGCTGGAGGCGGACGGCGTCGAGTTCCTCTCCGAGACCGACACCGAGGTCCTCACCCACCTCATCGCGCGCTCCCAGGCCACCACCCTGGAGGAGAAGGTCCGCCAGGCGCTGCGGATCGTCGAGGGCACCTACGGCATCGCCGTCATGCACGCCGACTTCAACGACCGTATCGTCGTCGCCCGCAACGGCTCCCCCGTCGTGCTCGGCATCGGCGAGAAGGAGATGTTCGTCGCCTCGGACATAGCCGCTCTGGTCGCCCACACCCGCCAGATCGTCACCCTCGACGACGGCGAGATGGCCACTCTCAAGGCCGACGACTTCCGCACCTACACCACGGAGGGCACCCGCACCACGGCCGAGCCCACCACCGTGGAGTGGGAGGCCGCCTCGTACGACATGGGCGGCCACGACACCTACATGCACAAGGAGATCCACGAGCAGGCCGACGCCGTGGACCGCGTGCTGCGCGGCCGTATCGACGACCGCTTCTCCACCGTCCACCTCGGCGGCCTCAACCTGGACGCCCGCGAGGCGCGCCAGATCCGCCGCGTGAAGATCCTCGGCTGCGGCACCTCGTACCACGCGGGCATGATCGGCGCCCAGATGATCGAGGAGCTGGCCCGCATCCCCGCGGACGCCGAGCCGGCGTCGGAGTTCCGCTACCGCAACGCGGTCGTCGACCCCGACACCCTCTACATCGCCGTCTCCCAGTCCGGCGAGACCTACGACGTGCTGGCGGCCGTCCAGGAGCTGAAGCGCAAGGGCGCCCGGGTCCTGGGTGTGGTGAACGTGGTCGGTTCGGCGATCGCCCGCGAGGCGGACGGCGGCATCTACGTGCACGCGGGCCCCGAGGTCTGCGTCGTCTCCACGAAGTGCTTCACCAACACCACCGTCGCCTTCGCCCTGTTGGCGCTGCACCTGGGCCGCACCCGTGACCTCTCCGTCCGCGACGGCAAGCGGATCATCGAGGGCCTGCGCAAGCTCCCCGGTCAGATCTCCGAGATGCTGGAGCAGGAGGAGGAGATCAAGAAGCTGGCCGAGAGTTACGCCGAGGCCCGCTCGATGCTCTTCATCGGCCGCGTCCGGGGCTACCCGGTGGCCCGCGAGGCCTCCCTGAAGCTCAAGGAGGTCTCCTACATCCACGCCGAGGCCTACCCCGCCTCCGAGCTCAAGCACGGCCCGCTGGCCCTCATCGAGCCCGCCCTGCCGACGGTCGCGATCGTCCCGAACGACGACCTGCTGGAGAAGAACCGCGCCGCCCTGGAGGAGATCAAGGCCCGCAGCGGCAAGATCCTCGCCGTCGCCCACCAGGAGCAGGAGAAGGCCGACCAGACGATCGTCGTCCCGAAGAACGAGGACGAGCTGGACCCGATCCTCATGGGCATCCCCCTCCAACTCCTCGCCTACCACACGGCGTTGGCCCTGGGCCGGGACATCGACAAGCCCCGGAACCTGGCGAAGTCGGTGACGGTGGAGTAGAGCGCCTCCCTCAGGAGAACGAAGACGGACCCCCACGTGATGCCACCCATCACAAGGGGGTCCGTTCGATGACGCCGGGGTCGCCCAATACATCCCGGCGCCGCTGCCAACTACCGTGGCCGTCACACCACTCGGTCCGGCATCACGCGGGTTATGCCCTTCACAAGGACACAAACACCCCTACGCGCCAGTAGACTTGGGCGTTTCCCGAACGTCGTTCCGAACGTCGTTCCGAAGGTCGTTCCGAACGTCAGGGAATCACGATGACCGGCCGCTGCGCCCGCTTGGCGAGCCGGCCCGCGACGGACCCGAAGATCCGCCCGACGATCCCGTGCGTCGACCCGACGACGATCGCGTCGGCCTCGTACTCCCGCCCCACCTCTTCGAGTTCGTGGCAGATGTCGCCACCGCGCTCGACGAGGATCCAGGGCACCTCGACGAGATAGTCGGCGCAGGCCAGCTCCAGCCCGAGCACCTCGGTGCGGTGATCGGGGACGTCGACGAAGACGGGCGGCTCGCAGCCGGCCCACACGGTCGTGGGCAGCCGGTTGGCGACGTGCACGATGATCAGGCCCGAACCGGAGCGGCGGGCCATGCCGATGGCGTACGCGAGGGCACGCTCACTGGACGTCGAACCGTCGAAACCGACGACGACGCCGTGCTTGAAGGCGGGATCGCAGGAGGGGCGCGCCTCTTCCGCCGCCAGGGGCTCTGCCGCCGCGTGATCGGCGACGGGCCGCCGCTCGCGGTCCGCGGAGTCGAAGAATTCGTGACCGGCCATGGGTGTCTCGGCGTTCGGATCCTCGTGGATGGGACGACGTGGATGGGACGTCGGTGCGCGGCGGAGCCGTGTCCGGGAAACATCTTCCCAACCCCATACCCCCAAGGGTACGTCCGCACGCCTCCTCCGCCCAGATCCCGCACCGGCTGCGCGGGGTTCCAGGGAGCATGCACGAGCACGGCCCCGTAACGCAATGGTTGCTGCCACGTACAGCCGGTTTACGCGGGTAGGTGAACGCCGACCCCAAGCCGCGCGACAACCCGATCGAGCGGCACAGTGACCGACGGGTCGAACACGCGTTGAACCCCCGTAAGCCGATCCCGAGGGAGCCAGGAGGGAGCCCGCAGTGCCCGCCCACCGCACAGCGCACCGGACCGCGTCGCGCCCCGCGCCCCAGCCCGTCCCCGCCCCCGCGGCGGCCCCCGCCTCCGAAGCCGGGTCCGCCGCCCCGCCCCCGGCCACCACCCCGGCGCCGGCCCCGGCCGCGCCTCCCACGCCCGCCGACACCGCCACCGACGTGGTGCGCTGGGCGGCGTTCAGCTGCGTCCTCGTCCCGGTCGTCCTCGTCTGGTACGGCACCTCGCTCGCCGGCGCGACGGGCGCGGCCCTCGGCCTCGCCGCGGTCACCGGCGTCTGCCGCGTCCTGCTGCGCCAGTCCGAGCGCGGTGCGGCCCGCGCGGCCCGCGCCGGCGCCACCCGTTCGATGGCCGAAGATCGCGCCTCCTCGCGCGGCCGACGCGGACGCCCGGCCTCCGGGGCGCACGGGGGCGGACGGAACTCCGGCGCGAGTACGCCGGTCGACTGACCGGTTTCCGCGCACACCCCCGTATCTTTTCAGCCAACTTCGGCCACCTGCGCATCCCTTGGTCGAACACCCCTCCACCCCCCGTTCGACCTGCACTGAAAGGGGTCCAGGGCCCGCGCGCACCCTACGTGGACCGGCCACGGGGACGAGGCGCACTTCCCTGCACGGCCTACGAGTGCAACGCTTCGTGATCGAATGCTTTACGCCAAGTTGCCATGTCGACAATGTGCCGGTTGGCGATCTGGTCACGCCGGCACCACGGGACACAGTAGATTCGATCATGACTGTCTTACGGCGGGGGACTCGTGCAGGACCAAGGGGAAACGTGCAGGAGCGACACAACCGAGGAGCCGCGACCACCGAGGGGGGCTTAGCAGTATGAGCCACGACTCCACCGCCGCGCCGGAAGCCGCGGCCCGGAAACTGTCCGGGCGACGCCGCAAGGAGATCGTCGCGGTGCTGCTGTTCAGCGGCGGCCCCATCTTCGAGAGTTCCATACCACTGTCGGTGTTCGGGATCGACCGCCAGGACGCCGGCGTACCGCGCTACCGCCTGCTGGTGTGCGCGGGCGAGGAAGGCCCGCTGCGGACCACGGGGGGCCTGGAACTCACCGCACCGAACGGCCTGGAGGCGATCTCGCGGGCGGGCACGGTGGTCGTGCCCGCATGGCGTTCGATCACCTCACCGCCACCGGAGGAAGCGCTCGACGCACTGCGCCGAGCGCACGAAGAGGGTGCCCGCATCGTCGGCCTGTGCACCGGCGCATTCGTGCTGGCCGCCGCCGGCCTGCTGGACGGCAGGCCCGCGACGACGCACTGGATGTACGCGCCGACACTGGCCAAGCGCTATCCGTCCGTCCACGTCGATCCACGCGAGCTGTTCGTGGACGACGGGGACGTACTCACCTCGGCCGGTACCGCGGCCGGAATCGATCTCTGTCTGCACATCGTGCGGACGGACCACGGGAACGAGGCGGCAGGGGCCCTGGCCCGCCGTCTGGTGGTCCCACCACGCCGATCGGGCGGCCAGGAGCGCTACCTCGATCGATCTTTACCCGAGGAGATCGGCGCCGACCCGCTGGCCGAGGTCGTCGCCTGGGCACTGGAGCACCTCCACGAGCAGTTCGACGTGGAGACGCTCGCGGCGCGCGCGTACATGAGCCGTCGTACGTTCGACCGCCGGTTCCGCTCGCTCACCGGGAGCGCTCCCCTGCAGTGGCTGATCACTCAGCGCGTACTGCAGGCGCAGCGGCTGCTGGAGACGTCGGACTACTCGGTGGACGAGGTCGCGGGGCGGTGCGGCTTCCGTTCGCCGGTGGCGCTGCGCGGGCACTTCCGGCGGCAGCTGGGTTCGTCGCCGGCGGCGTACCGGGCCGCGTACCGGGCCCGGCGGCCGCAGGGCGAGAAGGCCGGCGACCACCACGACGGCCCGCACGGCGTCCCGGGGCCGCCCCCGATGGCGCCGGAGCACGCGCCGGTGCCGCTCCAGGCCCGGCGCACGGCCGCGGCGAGCGCCCTGGCGCCGTCGGCGTCCCTCTCCACGGAGGGCGCCAAGCCGGAGCTGTATGCGACGGGCCGCCTGCCGGGCCAGCGCAGCGCGCCGTAGCCCGCACGGCTGTATGACGTACGGCCCGGTCCCGCACCGATCACCCTGTGATCACCCTGGTGCAGGACCGGGCCGTACGGCTGTCACGGGCCGTAAGGTGAGACACATGAACGATCGCATGGTGTGGATCGACTGCGAGATGACCGGCCTCTCGCTGTCGGACGACGCGCTCATCGAGGTGGCCGCCCTCGTCACCGACTCCGAGCTGAACGTGCTCGGCGACGGAGTCGACATCGTCGTCCGCCCGCCGGACTCGGCGCTGGAGACGATGCCGGAGGTGGTGCGCGAGATGCACACCGCGTCCGGCCTGCTGGACGCCCTGGCCGGCGGCACGACGCTCGACGACGCCGAGGAGCAGGTCCTCACGTACGTACGGGAGCACGTGAAGGAACCGCGCAAGGCCCCGCTGTGCGGCAACTCGGTGGGCACGGACCGGGGATTCCTCCTGCGGGACATGCCGACGCTGGAGGAGTACCTCCACTACCGCATCGTGGACGTCTCCTCGATCAAGGAGCTGGCCCGCCGCTGGTACCCGCGGGCGTACTTCAACAGCCCCGAGAAGAACGGCAACCACCGGGCCCTCGCGGACATCCGCGAGTCCATCGCCGAGCTCCGCTACTACCGCGAGGCGATCTTCGTCCCGCAGCCCGGCCCCGACTCGGACACGGCCCGCACGATCGCCGCGAAGCACGTCCTGCCCGGGCGGTAGCCCCGCCGCCGGGGCCCCACGGGGCCCCGACCGCCCCCCACCCGAAACGTGTGCGCGGGCACCCCTGAACACCCTGTACACTTTTTCTCGGCCGGTCGGTGAAACCTTCGGATGAACCGCCGGTCATGGTGGGTGTAGCTCAGCTGGTAGAGCACCTGGTTGTGGTCCAGGATGCCGCGGGTTCGAGTCCCGTCACTCACCCTGAAGAATCGGCCCCGGTTCGCGCAAGCGGATCGGGGCCGATTCGTTCCATCAGGTCTGTCGGCGATGGCCTCGCCAGGCCGCGAAAAGGCCCGTGCCCACGGACGTGACAGCCGCGAAGGCCTCGGGACCGGCCAGCAGGAACACCGCGGCGACCACCGCGAGCAGGCCCACGAGGGCAATGAGATCAAGGGTGCGCTCGACGAGAGCCGTGTGAGCCGTCTCAGGCGCTCCATGCACCGTCGGACGCTTCGTGCGATGTGTTTTCTTCGGCATGCGACCAGTGAAGCCGGGCACGGTGGGAATGCTCAGATAGTCGAACGGTCCCGCAGCACACCGGATGTGGCGGATCACGGCCGGACGTTCCCGAACGCCGTCGGACGGCCGGAAGTTCACTCGCTCCACGACACCGAACCGCTGCCCGAGGACGCATGCCGGACGGAATCGGAGGGGGACCACGTGGACGTCCAGCAAGGGCTCGCCGAACTGGCCGCGGACTTGAGGGCACTGCAGATCCAGCACGGCAACCCGGCCCTGCGCGAGATCGAACGGCATGCCCCGGCCGAGCGCCC
The DNA here is from genome assembly GCF_014930365.1 of Streptomyces caniscabiei. GTDB lineage: Bacteria > Actinomycetota > Actinomycetes > Streptomycetales > Streptomycetaceae > Streptomyces > Streptomyces caniscabiei. Next base: position 143,117 of record NZ_JABXWI010000018.1, read on the forward strand.
CCTGCCCCCGTCGACCGTCAGCGAGGTACTCAACGGCAAACGTCTCCCCCGACTCGACCTGCTCCTCTCGCTCGTCCAGACACTGCTCGGCTTCACCGACGGCGGCCACCACCGCCCGGTTCCCTCGCGCGACCCCCGGATCGAGAGTTGGCGCGATCGTTGGAGCGCTCTGCAACTCCTTCAGAGGTCGGCCAAGCAGACCGTGGCGGCGACCGAGGCGTCTCAGCCGCAACCGCGCACGCAGGCGTCGCCGCCCTCGCCGGGCCCCGACGACACGGCCCGGGTGTCCCCGTTCGACGAGCCGCCGGCTGTGCGCATCTTCGTGGCGATGCCCGGCAGCTCGATGGGCGAAGAAGCCCGATGGACGAACATCCCGGAGATCCGACGACGACTGCTGGACCCCGTGGCCACGCGCGTCGGCAGAGCGTTGGGGTGTGAGACGGATCTGGTCATCGAGAAGGAGAAGACGTTCATGGGAACCATTCACCGCTCGATGTTCCGGGAGGCCATGGAGGCCGATGTCTACATTGCCGACCTGAGCGGCGCCAACCCCAATGTGTACTTGGAGCTCGGGGTGCGCTGGGCGCTGCGGGACGCGGTGACCGTGCTGATCGCCCAGGACGTACGGGAGGTTCGGTTCAACGCCGCGGCAAGTCGAGTGATCGGCTACGGCCCCATGCCGGAGGAACTCGAGGAGGCCCAGCGGCAGATCGCCGAGGCAGTGGTCGGCGGAGTGCGCCGGCGTGAGCATGTGGACAGCCCCGTACGCGAAGGATCCGCCTACGTGACGGTGCCGCGTGCCCACTACGAAGGCTTGGCCACGGAGATCGCGGGCCTGCGGGCACAGCAGGGCGAGGATCTCATCGACGCGGCCCTCGCCCTGAGCCGGGACGACCAGAGCCGGAGCATCGAGTTGCTGCACGAGGCGGTCGCCCGCAATCCGTCCAGCCTGCGCGGGCACCACGAGCTGGGTGTCGCGCTGCGCCGGGAGAACCGCCATGCCGAGGCGGAGGCGATGCTGCGGATCTGTGTGCGGCTGCGGCCCGACCACGCCCCCAGCTGGCGTGAGCTGGGCACTACGCGCAGCAAACGAGGTGCGCTCCAGGAGGCAGCGGACGCGTTCGCCCGCGCGGTCGAACTCGACGACTCCGACGGGGAGACCTGGGCCACCCTGGGTGGTTTGCACCGGCGGCTGGCTCGCCGGGACCCTCCCGAGCGGTTCGACGCCGACGAACTGGAGCGGGCCCTCGGCTGCTATCGACGAGCGGTCGCGCTGAGTGGCAACGACACCTATCCGCGGCTCAACGAGGCCAGGGTGGAACTGCTGCTCCACGGGGTCCACGGAACCGACCCCTCGCCTGTCCTGGACAGATTCCGCCGACTGGAGCACCTGGCACGGTTCGCCGCGGAGGACACGGCGGGAGCGGACCCCTGGCCCGTCTTCGACCTCGCGGACACCCTGCTGCTGACGGGCCGCGAGGAGGAGGGCCTCATCGAGCTGCGGAAGGCGATCGGCCTGGTACGGCCGCACGAGACCGAGTCCGTGCTCTCGTCCGTCGTGGCGCCGCTGCAAGACTTCCTGATCTACGGCCAGTTGTTGACCGCGCCCGCCAGAAGCGCCGTGGACGCGGCGGTCGCCGAGTGCCTACGTCATCTGCCGCCCCACACCCCGAGCTGACAACCGACCACCGCAGGCACCCCCACATGTCACAGATCAGCCCTACCGCCGGCCCGACCGTCACCCCGTACGGTCGGGCCTTCCGGGCATGGCCATCAGCAGGAGTCGTAGCGCCAGACCCCGGCCTCGCGCACCCACGGCTCCTGCTTCTGGTCGAACTTGGGGATGCCGACGCCGTACGAGACGCGCGCCTCGTCGCCGGAGATCTCGTCGACCTCGAACCGCTTCACGTCCTTCGGCTCGGAGTCGCCGATGGCCTGCTCGGTCTGTTCGGCCCGTTCGGTCAGTACGGCCATGCCGGCGGGCGTGATCTGCTTCCGGCAGCGTGCGGACAGCATGCTGTGGGCGCTGTCGGGGTCGTTAGCGAAGTACGCGGCGTTGTAGGCGCGGACCGCCGCTTCGAGGCCGGCGGTGTCGGCGGCAGAGATCGCCGGCCGGCTGGGCGCGGCGCTCGGCTGCCTCGCAGCGGCGGACGGCTTGCCGTCAGCGTCGCCGGGCTTGTCGGCGGGCTCGTCGTCGGACGTGCACGCGGTGAGCGCGACGACCGCCGCGACGAGTAAGGCGGTGACACGGGTGCGCATGGTTCCCCCTGAGAGCTGTGAGTCGAGAGAGCATCGTGGCACGCGCCCCTTCGCCACACGCCGAGACCTAGGTCGAAGGTCGCTGGGCGGGAACCGTTCGGTGTCGGAGGATGAGAGCCGTGGACTCTCCTGACTTCGACGTGGACGACTTCCTGCGGCGGCCCCTCACCGCTCGCCTCGCGACCAACGGCCCCACGGTGCGCCCTGTCTGGTTCCTCTGGGAGGACGGGGCCTTCTGGGTGCTGACGGGGCCGTGGGCCCGCTTGTTCGACCGGGTGAAGGAGGACCCCCGCCTCGCCCTCGTGGTGGACGAGTGCGACATCGCGACGGGTCGGGTCCAGCAGGTGATCGCGCGGGGGCGCGCTGAACTGGTGCCCTTCGACGTGCCGAGGGGACGCCGCAAACTGACCCGCTATCTGGGAGCCGACGAGGCCACCTGGGACACCCGCTTCGTGCACTACCTGCACGACGACCCGGCCGAACGAGGCACGATGTGGCTCCGCCTGACCCCCACCTCCCTCACGGCGACGGACCTCAGCTACTCAGCCAGGCTGCCCTGAACTCCCTTACCCCGGCGAAGCGTTCACCGGGATGGGGGTGCGTGGCCCGCTCCAGGACGGCGAGTTGAGCGGCCGTACCACGCCAGGCACGCTCCTCGTCCCCCGCGTCGAGCAGCAGCCGTGCGGTGCGTCCCAGCGCGTGGACCGTGGTGCGGTTGTCGATCGTCGCGCCGCGCTCGAACTCTTCCGGGGCCATGAAACGAGTCGACCCCGGCAGCCGCTCGGCATCCAGCACGAAGGGGCCCGGCCGGTACTCGTCCAGGTCGATCAGCCGCATCTCCGCCGCCGCGAAGTCGTACAGCAGGGCGCCGTCGTAGAAATCCACGGCGACGTACCCGGCGTCCTCGACGGCGAGGTGAGCGTCGAGGACGCGGGCGAAGGCCGCCTCGACCCGGTCGACGGGGAGCGAACGGAAGCGGGCCATAGGACTGCCGGGGTTCGTACGGTCTCCCCTGCCGCGCTCCGCCGGGTCGTACAGCACCTCGCCGTCCAGCCAGGGCATGACCACCGCCGCCCCGTCCCGCGACGCGATCCGATGCGACTGCGGGACGATCACCGGATGCCGCACGGCCCGGTGAAAATCCGATGCCCGCTCCAGCGACCGCAGCCCCCTCCCGTCGAGGGCCGTCTTCACGAACCACCGCTCATCGCGGTCCGGCAGATGAACGCCATAGGCCATGCACCCCGAGTCCTGCTTCCCGAACACCCGGAAGACGTCGCCGGTGCGGGCCAGGTACTCCCCTATGGGGCCTTCGACACCGTCGACGCCCAGCAGCGGGTGCTCACCCGCGCTTTCCCCCACTACCGCCAAGCCTCTCCATGAACGCCAGGCTGCCGGCAGCACGCCCCGGCCGCACCGGGGCGGTCTCGCACGGTGTCGCCGACGATCACCGGCGGCGGTCCCGGTCGACGGGAGGGTTCGCAGGTACTCATCACGCCACCGCCTTCGCCACCGTGCCGATCACATGCCGGCGTGCTTCAGGAAGAAGCCCGTGCCACCAGTTCCGTCGGCAGCATTACCTGGCGTCGTTCCAAGCCCCTCGACACCGCCGGGCGGCGGTCCGCGATCTCGTCGAGGAGGAGGTCGATCATGGCTCGGCCCATTTCCTCTATGGGCTGGCGGACGCTGGTCAGAGGGGGATCCATGTGGCGGGCGATCGCCGAGTCGTCGTAGCCGACGAGGGCGACGTCGTCGGGTATGCGGCGGCCCGCCTCGCGCAGCACCTGGCGGGCGCCCGCCGCCATCACGTCGGACTCGACGAAGACCGCGTCGAGGTCGGGGCAGCAGGACAGCAGTTCCCTCATCGCCCGGCGGCCGCCCTCCTCCGTGAAGTCGCCGGGGACGATCAGGCGCTCGTCGACCTCGCGGCCGGCGTCGACGAGGGCCTCGCGGTAGCCGACGACCCGGCGCTGGGCACCGTAGACGTCCAGCCGGCCGGTGATCGTAGCGATGCGGGCGCGGCCCCGTTCGATCAGGTGCTCGACCGCTGAACGGCCGCCGCCGTAGTTGTCGGAGTCGACGGAGGGAAGCGTCTCGTGCTCCGAGCGGGGGCCGCTGATCACCGCCGGGATCTCCAGTTGTGACAGCAGATCCGGGAGCGGGTCGTCGGCGTGGACCGAGACCAGGAGGACCCCGTCGACACGGTGCGCGGCCAGGTACTGGGCCAGCCGGCGGCGCTCCCGGTCGCTGCCCGCGAAAATCAGCAGGAGCTGCATCTCCGTGTCGGACAGCTGGGCGCCCACACCCTTGAGGATGTCGGAGAAGTACGGTTCCGCGAAGAAGCGGGTCTCGGGCTCCGGCACGACCATCGCGATCGCGTCCGTGCGGTTCGCCGCGAGCGCGCGGGCCGCCGTGTTCGGGACATAGCCGAGCTCCGCGACGGCCGCCTCGACCGCCGCGCGGGTCGCGTCACTGACCCGGGGCGAACCGTTGATCACCCGGGACACCGTCCCCCGGCCGACACCGGCCCGTGCGGCGACCTCTTCCAACGTCGGCCGCCCACCGCTCCGGCCCCGTGCTCCGTGGCCTGCCACCATGGTCGCCTCCCGTTCACACCGCGCTGGCGTGGAATCTAACAGTCCTGATCCTCGTACGACGTCCGGGAAGTGCCCACCCGGGTTTCGGTGCCGTCGGTGGCGCCGGCCCGCACCCGTCCCGGCGCTCCGATGTCATCCCGTCCGGGACGACTGATTACACGAGTCAAACAGTGGCCCGCGTACGGCCGACACCCGCCCGTGCGCCACCGCCACCTGTCCTGAGCACCACCGACCACCTGTCCGTGCACCACCGACCACCTGTCCGTGCACCGCCGGCATCCGGCCCGAGCACCACCGACGCCCAGGAGCGAGCACCGTCGGCGCCCGACACCGGCCCGTCGCCGCCGCCCCGCGCCGCCGACCTCCGCCACCCCGCAGGGCCGCGCACCCGACCGTTTTCGGGCATGGCCGACCATCGACCCCGGGATTAGTTAACAGCCCGATAACCGAAGACATCTCTCCGCGCTCGCTCCCTTGACACCCCCGCACGAACCGACGACTCTTCAACACATCACTCGTGGGAGCGCTCCCACAGTACCTGGCACTTACACAACCCGCACGTTCCCCACCCGAGCCGCAGCATCAACACACGGGCCCAGCAACGCCATTGGCCGGGGGGTCGGCACGTCAGGGCATCAGGAGGACGCAATGCGAGCACGTACCCGAACCGCCCGCAAGACGGTGGTCCTGGCAGCCGTCGCCGCCCTGGGCGCGGGGCTGCTGGCCGGCTGTGCCGAGGACTCGGACGGCGGCTCGTCGAACAAGGGCGACGGCAACACCGAGGGCAAGACCACGCTGACGGTCGGCACCTTCGGAGTCTTCGGCTACAAGCAGGCCGGCCTGTACGACGAGTACATGAAGCAGAACCCGGACATCGTCATCAAGGAGAACGTCACCACCAAGACCTCGGTCTACTGGCCCAAGACGCTCACCCGGCTGCAGGCCGGCTCCGGCACCGACGACATCCAGGCGATCGAGATCGGCAACGTCACCGAGGCCGTGCAGACGCAGGGCGACAAGTTCGTCGACCTGGGCAAGGAGGTCGACAAGTCGCAGTGGCTGGACTGGAAGAACCAGCAGGCCACGACCAAGGACGGCAAGCTCATCGGGCTCGGCACCGACATCGGTCCGATGGCGATCTGCTACCGCAAGGACCTGTTCGAGAAGGCCGGCCTCGAGACCGACCGCACCAAGCTCGCCGAGCAGTGGAAGGGCGACTGGAGCAAGTACGTCGACCTCGGCAAGGAGTACATGAAGAAGGCGCCGAAGGGCACCAAGTACGTGGACTCGGCGTCCTCCGTCTACAACGCCGCCCTCGGTGGCGCGACCGAGCGCTACTACGACAAGGACGGCAACGCCATCTGGGAGAAGTCCACGGGTGTGAAGGACTCCTGGGACGCGGCCATGTCCGTGGCGACCAGCGACATGTCGGCGAAGCTGAAGCAGTTCGAGGCGCCCTGGGACCAGGGGTACGCCAAGGGCAGCTTCGCCACGGTGGCCTGCCCGGCGTGGATGATCGGCTACATCCAGGAGAAGTCCGGTGACGCCGGCAAGGGCAAGTGGGACGTGGCGGCGGCGCCGACCGCGGCCAACTGGGGCGGCGCGTTCATCGGTGTGCCTACGGCGAGCAAGCACCAGAAGGAGGCCATCGCGCTGGCGAAGTGGCTGACCGCTCCCGAGCAGCAGGCCAAGGTCTTCGCCAAGCAGGCCAGCTTCCCGTCGACCCCGTCGGCGTACCCGACCCTCAAGCCGAGCCCCGACACCACCTCGTACTTCTCCGACGCGCCGCTGACGCAGATCTTCTCCGACTCGGCGAAGACGATCCCGGTGCAGCACTTCGGCACCAAGGACCAGCCGATCGGCACCGCGATCGCCGACATCGGCATCGTGCAGGTCGAGCAGAAGGGCAAGAGCCCTGAGGAGGGCTGGGAGGCCGCCAGCAAGGAGATCAAGGACGTGCTCGGCCAGTGACCAGCTCCAAAGAGGCACTCGCGCATTCCGCGGCGAGCGCCGAGACCGCGCCCGGCGATGAGCCGGGCGCGGTCCGGGGCGCTCAGGGTCGCGGTACGCCGCCGGCCGGCACCGACTCGTGGCGCAGCCGGCTGTACCGCTGGGACATGAAGGCGTCCCCGTACGTCTTCATCTCCCCCTTCTTCCTGATCTTCGGGGCGTTCTCGCTCGTCCCGCTGCTGTACACGGGCTGGTACTCGCTGCACAACGTGCAGCTGTCCGACCTGGACAACCAGACCTGGGTGGGCCTGGACAACTACCAGAACCTGCTGTCCTCGGACTTCTTCTGGAACTCCCTCTGGGTCACCTTCTCCATCGGCGTGATCGCGACCGTGCCGCAGCTGCTGGTGGCGATCGGCATCGCGCACCTGCTCAACTACCGGCTGCGCGGCTCGACGGTGTGGCGGGTCATCATGCTCACCCCGTACGCCACGTCGGTGGCGGCCGCGACGCTGGTGTTCGTGCTGCTGTTCTCCTGGGACGGCGGCATGGTGAACTGGCTGCTGGACTTCATCGGGATCGACCCCGTCAACTGGCGTGAGTCCAACTGGGGTTCGAAGTTCGCGGTCTCCACGATCGTGATCTGGCGGTGGACGGGCTACAACGCGCTGATCTACCTCGCGGCGATGCAGGCGATCCCCGGCGATCTGTACGAGTCGGCGTCCCTCGACGGCGCGAACCGCTGGCAGCAGTTCATCCATGTGACGATCCCGCAGCTGCGGCCGACGATCCTGTTCACGGCGGTCGTCTCCACGATCGGCGCGACCCAACTGTTCGGTGAGCCCCTGCTGTTCGGCGGGGCCGACGGCTCCAAGGGCGGCTCCGAGCACCAGTACCAGACGCTCGGCCTGTACATGTACGACCAGGGCTTCATGATCGGCAACCTCGGCAAGGCGTCCGCCATCGCCTGGACGATGTTCCTGATCCTGCTGATCGTGGCCGCGATCAACCTGCTGCTCACCCGACGGCTGAGGAAGACCCCATGACCACGAGCGAACTGACCCGCCCCCGGGAGCCGCAGCGGGCGCCGGAGCCGAAGGCCCCCCGCCGCCGCCGGGTGATGGGCGCGGGCAAGCAGATGCACGCGGGGCCGCTCACCTATGTCGTCCTGACCGTCTTCGCCGTGGGCTCTCTGGCGCCCCTGCTGTGGACGGCGATCGCGGCCTCGCGCACCAGCCAGCGGCTCGCCGAGGCGCCGCCGCCGCTGTGGTTCGGCGGCAACCTGTTCAAGAACCTGGAGACCGCCTGGGAGCAGGCCGGGCTCGGCACCGCGATGCTCAACACGACGCTCGTGGCCGGGACGATCACCATCGGTACGGTGCTGTTCTCCACGCTCGCCGGGTTCGCCTTCGCCAAGCTGCGGTTCCGGTTCTCCAGCGTTCTGCTGCTGCTGACCATCGGCACGATGATGATCCCGCCGCAGCTGGCCGTCGTCCCGCTGTATCTGTGGATGAGCGACCTGAACTGGTCCAACCAGCTGCAGACGGTCATCCTGCCCACGCTGGTCAGTGCGTTCGGCACGTTCTTCATGCGGCAGTACCTGATCCAGGCGCTGCCCTCCGAGCTGATCGAGGCGGCCCGCGTCGACGGCGCGAGCAGTCTGCGGATCGTGTGGCACGTCGTCTTCCCGGCGGCGCGGCCGGCGATGGCGGTGCTCGGGCTGCTGACCTTCGTGATGGCCTGGAACGACTTCCTGTGGCCCATCCTCGCGCTGAACCAGCAGAACCCGACGGTCCAGGTGGCCCTCAACGCCCTCGGCACCGGCTACATCCCCGACCAGTCGGTGATCATGGCGGGTGCGCTGCTCGGCACGCTGCCGCTGCTGATCGCCTTCCTCCTGTTCGGCAAGCAGATCGTCGGCGGCATCATGCAGGGCGCGATCAAGGGGTGACCCGGCCCGCCGCCGGGCACGCACCGCAGAACCCCCTCGGGGGCTGGGCCATCGCCGCCCCGGCCCCCCGTACGTCCGTCCCCCCACCCACCACTGTCGGTCTGTGACGACCACTATGGGAGCGCTTCCATGCCTGAACCCGTGAACCCGGTCACCCCGGTGACGTTTCCTTCCGCCTTCCTCTGGGGCGCGGCCACCTCCGCCTACCAGATCGAGGGAGCGGTGCGGGAGGACGGCCGTACGCCCTCCATCTGGGACACCTTCAGCCACACCCCCGGCAAGACCGCCGGTGGCGAGACCGGTGACATCGCTGTCGACCACTACCACCGCTACCGCGACGACGTGGCGATGATGGCCGACCTCGGCCTCAACTCGTACCGCTTCTCCATCTCCTGGTCGCGGGTGCAGCCGACCGGCCGGGGCCCCGCCGTCCAGAAGGGCCTGGACTTCTACCGCCGGCTGGTCGACGAGCTGCTGGACAAGGGCATCAAGCCAGCCGTCACCCTCTACCACTGGGACCTCCCGCAGGAGTTGGAGGACGCGGGCGGCTGGCCCGAGCGGGACATCGTGCACCGCTTCGCCGAGTACGCGCGGATCGTGGGCGAGGCGCTGGGCGACCGGGTCGAGCAGTGGATCACCCTCAACGAGCCGTGGTGCACCGCGTTCCTCGGCTACGGCTCCGGGGTGCACGCGCCGGGCCGTACGGACCCGGTGGCGTCCCTGCGCGCGGCCCACCATCTGAACGTGGCGCACGGGCTGGGCGTCGCGGCGCTCCGCTCGGTGATGCCCGCCCGCAACGCGATCGCGGTGAGCCTGAACTCCTCGGTGGTGCGGCCGATCACGAACTCCCCCGAGGACGTGGCGGCGGCGAAGAAGATCGACGACCTGGCCAACGGTGTCTTCCACGGCCCGATGCTGCACGGCGCCTACCCGGAGAGCCTGTTCGCGGCCACCTCGTCGCTGACGGACTGGTCGTTCGTGCAGGACGGTGACGTGACGACGGCCAACCAGCCGCTGGACGCGCTGGGGCTGAACTACTACACCCCGACGCTGGTGGGCGCGGCGGACGCCGACATGAAGGGCCCCCGGGCCGACGGCCACGGGGCGAGCAACCACTCGCCGTGGCCGGGCGCGGACGACGTCCTGTTCCACCAGACGCCGGGCGAGCGCACGGAGATGGGCTGGACCATCGACCCGACGGGCCTGCACGAGCTGATCATGCGGTACGCGCGGGAGACTCCGGGGCTGCCGATGTACGTGACGGAGAACGGCGCCGCGTACGACGACAAGATGGACTCCGACGGCCGCGTCCACGACCCCGAGCGCATCGCCTACCTCCACGGCCACCTGCGCGCGGTCCGCCGCGCGATCGCCGAGGGGGCGGACGTCCGCGGCTACTACCTCTGGTCGCTCATGGACAACTTCGAGTGGGCGTACGGGTACGGGAAGCGGTTCGGTGCCGTGTACGTCGACTACGCGACCCTCACCCGTACGCCGAAGTCGAGCGCGTACTGGTACAGCCAGGCGGCCAAGACGGGTGCCCTGCCGCCGCTGGTGACGACCTCGGCGTAGCGGCCACAGGACCGGGGGCAGGGGAAGCCCCCCGGGGGAACGGGGGAACGGGGAGCGGGGGACCGGGGCGCGGCGCGCATAGGGGAGCGCCGCGCCTCGGACGTCGGCGGTCAGAGCCGGCGGTAGTAGTGCACCGTGGGGAACAGGGCGCAGCCGAGGCTCTCGTAGAGGGCGCGGGCGGGGGCATGGAAGGCGTCGCCGCCGGTGCCGATCTCGACGAGCTTCGTGCCGCGTCCGCGCAGGTCGGCGAAGGCGTGCTCGCACAGGGCGGTGGCCGTGCCCCCGCCGCGGTGCCGCTCGTCCACGGCGAGCAGGGTGATCTCGCCGTGGTGCCGGGCGAGGTCGGCCTGCCAGGCGACGTACCCGGCGATCACGCCGTCGGCGGACTCGGCCACCGCGACGTACTTGTGCTCGGCCGGGTCGTGCAGGGTGGGGACAAGGGCACGGTAGTCGTCACGCCAGTCGGCGTGCAGCGTGGTGAGGACGAGCCCGTCGAGGACCGTGCCGACGGAGTCCTCGAAGAACGGGCGGAACGTGCCGATGGTGAGTTCGGTCAGTCGTGCCAGGTCGTCCCCGGCGTATGCGCGAATGAGCATGGAGTGGACCTCTCGGAACCTGAGGGAGGAAAGGGACACCTCTGGCCCGCCGATCACACGAGACGTGTCGGGGGGCCGACCTCAGTGGCGGGTACGCCAGGACGCGAAGCACTCCATACGCGTCATGCTAGGGCCTGCCGAACAGGAAAGGGGCGTGCCCGTGACGCTGTTGGTCGCCGCCGTCATCGTCCACGACCGGGCCGCGGGCCGGGTCCTCCTCCTTCAGCGGGGTGAGCACGCCAGGTTCGCCCGGGGGAGGTGGGATCTGCCCGTCGGGAAGAGCGAGCCCGGAGAACCCGTCACCGGGACCGCCGTGCGGGAGCTGTACGAGGAGACCGGGCTGACCGTGAAGCCGGAGGCGCTGGAGGTCGTGCACCTCATCCACGCGGCCCGCGGCGTCGAGGCCCCGGACGGCTATCTCACCGTCGTGTTCGTCGCCCACGAGTGGACGGGCGAGCCCGAGAACCGGGAACCGCACAAGCACTCGCAGGTCCGCTGGTTCGCCACCGACTCCCTCCCCGAGGACTTCGTGGAGGGCAACGCCGGCGCGTTGCGCGGCTACCTCGCCGACGGCCCCCGGATGTCCCTGTACGGCTGGGCGTGACGTGGCGCATGGGCACCTTCTGCACGCCACAGGGCCGCGCCCCCGGAGGAGCCGCGGCCCTGTGGTGTCGTGAGCGGGTCAGCGGGGTTCGCGGACGACCACCACGTCACCGGCCGGGACCAGCACGGTCGCCGGGGCGTCGGCCGTGGTGACGGACTTGCCCGTCAGCAGGTCGACGGAACCGGCGGCGACCTCGACCTCGGCGTCGGCGTCGCCGTGGTTGATCAGGAAGAGGTAGTCCGCCTCCGGGCCCCGGCGCAGGGCCGCCTCCACACCCTCGGGGGTCGGGCGCACCGACGTCACCCCCGCCTCCTCGCGGATACGGTCCAGGAGGGAGGCGAGGGTCGTCGGGTCCGGGCGGGTGGCGACGTACCAGGCCGTGCCCGAGCCGTGGGTGTGCCGGGTGACCGCCGGGATTCCGGTCAGGGGGCCGGAGGTGTACGACGTCACCGCCTCCGCGCCCGCCAGGGCGACCCGCTCCGACCACAGGGACGCCGTGCCGCCGTCACTGAGGCCCACCGACTCACCCGGCAGGAGGGGGAAGAGTTCGTCCGTGCGGACGCCCAGCGCCTCGCGGAACGCGCCCGGGTAGCCGCCGAGCCGGATGTGGCAGTTCTCGTCCACCGCGCCGCTGTGGAAGCCGACGGCGAGGGAGCCGCCGGTCTGCGCGTAGCCGGTGAGGTTCGCCGCGCCCTCGTCGTCCACCAGGTAGAGGCTGGGGGCCAGCACCAGCTTGTAGGCGGAGAGGTCGGCGTCGGGGCGGACGAAGTCCACCGCCACACCGGCCCGCCACAGCGGCTCGTACCAGGCGCGGATCAGGTCCTGGTAGCGGACCTCTTCGCTGGGCTGGGAGGGGAGTTCCAGCGCCCACCAGGCGTTCCAGTCCCAGACGATCGCGACCTCGGCCACGCCCCCGCTGCCCCGGACCTCCGCCAACGACCGCAGATCCGCGCCCAGTCGGACCACGTCGCGCCAGATCTGGCTGTCGGTGCCGGCGTGCGGGAGCATCGCGGAGTGCCACTGCTCGGCGCCCGCCTTGGCGGCGCGCCACTGGAAGTAGGCGATGCCGTCGGCGCCGCGGGCCACGTGGGCGAGGGCGTTGCGGCGCATCTCGCCGGCGGTCTTGGCGCGGTTGACGGGCTGCCAGTTGACCGCGCCGGTGGAGTGTTCCATCAGCAGCCACGGGCTGCCGCCGGCCAGGGAGCGCACCAGGTCGCCGCTGAGGGCGATGTCGATCTGCGACTCGGGGTCCGCCGACTGGAGGTAGTGGTCGTTGGAGACGATGTCCAGCTCCGGCGCCCAGCGCCAGTAGTCCAGCCTGTCGAAGTTGAACATCACCATGAAGTTGGTGGTGGCGGGGGTGGTGGGGGCCGCCTCCAGCAGCACCTCCCGCTCCGCCTTGCACAGCGACAGCAGCGCGTCGGAGCAGAAGCGGCGCCAGTCCAGCTGGTGTGTCGGGTTCGGCACCGCGCCCGTCGCACGCGGCGGGATGATCTCGTCCCAGTCGTAGTACCACTGGCTCCAGAACGTCGTGCCCCAGGCGTCGTTGAGCGCCGCCAGGTCGTCGTCGTACTTCTCCCGCAGCCAGACGCGGAACGCCGCCGCGCTGGTGTCGCAGTGGCACTCGCCGTTGTGGCAGCCGTACTCGTTGTGGACGTGCCACATCACGACGGCCGGGTGGTCGGCGTACCGCTCGCCCAGCACCCGGGCGATCCGCAGGGCGGCCTCGCGGTAGGCGGGGCTGGAGGGGCAGAAGGTCTGGCGGCTGCCGTACGAGAGGGTGCGGCCGTCCTTGTCGACCGGCAGGGCGTCCGGGTGCTGGACGAAGAACCAGGCCGGCGGGGCCGCCGTCGGGGTCGCCAGGTCGGCGGCGATGCCGTTCTCGTGGAGCAGCGCGAGGATCTTGTCGAGGCGGGTGAAGTCGTACTCGCCCTCGCGCGGCTCGAGGAGCGCCCAGGAGAAGATGTTGACGCTGACCATGTTCACGCCCGCCTCCCGCATGAGGCGTACGTCCTCGGCCCAGACCTCCTCGGGCCACTGCTCGGGGTTGTAGTCGCCGCCGTAGGCGAGGCCGGGGACGTTCAGTTCGCGCTTCATTCGGAGGCCTCCGGGCCCTTCGTCAGCAGTCGGCGGGTCGTTTCCACGCCCCAGGGGTCCAGGGAGAGCAGGCGGTCGCTGGAGGCCATCAGGCCTCCGGTGGCCTCGACGTGCGCCGCCCAGCGCTCGCGCGTCTCCACGGCGGGGCGAGCCATCAGGCAGTCGGGGTCGTTCACCCAGAGGCGGCCGTGCTGCCACTGGCGGCCGACGCCGGTGAACTCGGCGGGGTCCTGGCCGGGCTGGCTGTGGTCGTCGGCCTCGGGGCGGCGGTGCGGAGCCGTGTCGGGGCTGACCCGCATCGCGTCGAACAGGCCGATGGACGGCAGGATCGGCGCGCCGCAGCCCAGGAGGTAGGCCTCGGGGCCGATGGCGGCGCGGATCAGTTCGATGCCCTGGCGGTACGCCGTGAGGGCGTCCACGGAGGCGTGGCGTACGCCGTCCAGCGCGCCCGCGTACAGGAAGTCGACCTTGAAGTAGTCGTAGCCCTCGGCGCGCAGGGTGGTGAAGACCTCGGTGAGGTACGCCGCGGCCTCGGGGTGGGTGGTGTCGAGGACGTACAGGTCGTGGCCCCAGTTGTGGCCGGCGTGCAGCTGCCGGCCCGCTGAGTCCCTGACCAGCCACTCCGAGTGCTCGGCGGCCAGGGTGCTCGACGGGTCGACGAGGAAGGGGGCCGTCCAGATGCCGGCGCGGCGGCCCCGGGCCCGGATGGTGTCGGCGATGCCCGCGCGGGAGCGGAAGCGGCCGGAGAGGGTGAGCCAGTCGCCGAGGGCCTTCTGGTAGCCGTCGTCGATCTGCACGACGTCGATGGGGAGGTCGAGGGTGTCCATCGCACGGATGTTCTCGTGGATGTCGTCCTCGGTGACGGAGGTGAAGTACTCGTACCAGGAGCACCAGACGGTGGGGGCCGGGCGGGGGGCCGCGAGGCCAAGGCTCGCCGCCCACTCGCCCAGCACCGCCTGGACGTCCGTGCCGGTCCACTCCTTCACCGGGCCGTCGGCGCTGACCTCGGCGATCCCGTCCCGTACCACGAGGCGGACGGACGGGACCTCGTGCACGGGGTCGGCGGCGGCCCACAGCCGGACCGGTGTGCCGTCGCCCGGGTCGAGGGCCAGCAGGCCCTCGCCCTGGAAGGTGCCGGCGGGCACGGTGACCCCTGGGCGGTAGCAGACCGTGGCCCAGTTGTCGCTGGTCGGACGGTACGGGGTCGCGTCGAGGGCGTAGGAGCCGCTGGGGCTCCAGGACTGCCAGCCCTCCTCATGGACCCGTGCCGTACTGGTGTCCACGGGCACGGAGGCCACGTGGGTGAAGGGGTGGTGCACGAAGGGTTCTCTCTCAGAAGTGGCCGGTCAGCCCTTGTTGGCGCCGAGGGTCAGGCCGCTGACGAACTGCCGCTGGAGTGCGAAGTACACGATCAGCGTGGGGATGGCGGTGAGCAGGGCGCCGGCGGCGACGAGGTTGGGGTCGGTGAAGTACTGGCCGGAGAGGTTGTTCAGCGCCGAGGTGATCGGCATGTTCTCGCCGGTGGAGATCAGCACCAGGGCCCAGAAGAAGTCGTTGTAGATCCAGATGGACAGCAACGTCGCCAGGGCGGCCATCGCGGGCTTGCACAGCGGCAGCACGATCTGCCAGTACAGGCGCCACACCGACGCACCGTCGACGAGGGCCGCCTCGGTCAGTTCGTGCGGCAGGGAGCGCATGTAGTTGCTGAGCACGAAGGCGCAGAAGCCGGACTGGAAGGCCACGTGGATGAGGACCAGGCCGAGCGCGGAGTCGTACAGCTTGCCGGACATGGTGATGCCGGGCAGG
>NZ_JABXWI010000019.1 GCF_014930365.1 Streptomyces caniscabiei
CCTTCGAACTCCGCGCCGTCCTCGCCGCCACCCTCTCCCCCACCTGGGGCGTCTACTCCGGCTACGAACTCTGCGAGAACGCCCCCCTCAAACCCGGCAGCGAGGAATACCTCGACTCCGAGAAATACCAACTCCGCCCCCGCGACTGGGGCGCGGCCGAACGCGACGGACGTACGATCGCCCCACTGCTCGGCAAGCTCAACGAGATCAGGCGCCGGAGCCCGGCGCTGCGTCAGTTGCGGGATCTGCACTTCCACGACGCCGACCAGGAAGCGGTGATCATCTACTCGAAGAGCGCGGGATCGAACACGGTTCTGGTGGTGGTCAACCTCGACCCCCACCACACCCAGGAGGCCACGGTCTCGTTGGACATGCCGCGACTCGGCCTGGAATGGCACGAGTCGGTGCTGGTGCGCGACGAGCTCACCGGCGAGGTCTACACCTGGGGCAGGAACAACTACGTACGTCTGGAACCGGGTCGCACGCCCGCCCATGTACTGACCGTCCTGCGACCGTCCAACCCGCAGATCGGGGGGTCACCCACACAATGATCGTCAACGAGCCCGTTCCGGACACCTTCGAGGACACGCCGCAGAAGGACCGGGACCCGGACTGGTTCAAACGCGCCGTCTTCTACGAGGTCCTCGTCCGCTCCTTCCAGGACAGCAACGGCGACGGCATCGGCGACCTCAAGGGCCTCACCGCCAAACTCGACTACCTGCAGTGGCTCGGCATCGACTGCATCTGGCTCCCGCCCTTCTTCAAATCCCCCCTCCGCGACGGCGGCTACGACGTCTCCGACTACACCGCCGTCCTCCCCGAATTCGGCGACCTCGCCGACTTCGTCGAATTCGTCGACGCCGCCCACCAACGCGGCATGCGCGTCATCATCGACTTCGTCATGAACCACACCAGCGACCAGCACCCGTGGTTCCAGGAATCGAGGAAGGACCCCGACGGCCCCTACGGCGACTACTACGTCTGGGCCGACGACGACAAACAGTTCCCCGGCGCGCGCATCATCTTCGTCGACACCGAAGCCTCCAACTGGACCTTCGACCCCGTCCGCAAGCAGTACTTCTGGCACCGCTTCTTCTCCCACCAGCCCGATCTCAACTACGAGAACCCGGCCGTCCAGGAAGAGATGATCTCGGCGCTGC
Source organism: Streptomyces caniscabiei (assembly GCF_014930365.1). Lineage (GTDB taxonomy): Bacteria > Actinomycetota > Actinomycetes > Streptomycetales > Streptomycetaceae > Streptomyces > Streptomyces caniscabiei. The sequence goes on from NZ_JABXWI010000019.1 coordinate 1,161, forward strand.
GGTTCTGGCTGGACCTGGGCATCGACGGCTTCCGGCTGGACGCGGTGCCGTACCTGTACCAGCAGGAGGGCACCAACTGCGAAAACCTTCCCGCAACCCATGACTTCCTCAAGCGGGTGCGGAAGGAGATCGACGCGCACTACCCCGACACGGTCATCCTCGCGGAGGCCAATCAGTGGCCGGAGGACGTCGTCGACTACTTCGGCGACTTCGCCAGCGGCGGCGACGAATGCCATATGGCGTTCCATTTCCCGGTGATGCCGAGGATCTTCATGGCCGTGCGGCGGGAATCGCGCTACCCGGTCTCGGAAATCCTCGCCAAGACCCCCGCCATCCCCGCGAACTGCCAGTGGGGCATCTTCCTGCGCAACCACGACGAGCTCACCCTCGAAATGGTCACCGACGAAGAACGCGACTACATGTACGCGGAGTACGCCAAGGACCCGCGCATGCGCGCCAACATCGGCATCCGCCGGCGCCTCGCCCCGCTCCTGGACAACGACCGCAACCAGATCGAACTCTTCACCGCCCTGCTGCTCTCCCTCCCCGGCTCGCCGATCCTCTACTACGGCGACGAGATCGGCATGGGCGACAACATCTGGCTCGGCGACCGCGACGCCGTCCGCACCCCCATGCAGTGGACCCCCGACCGCAACGCCGGGTTCTCCTCCTGCGATCCGGGGCGGCTGTCACTGCCGACGATCATGGATCCGGTCTACGGCTACCAGGTCACCAACGTCGAGGCGTCGATGTCGTCGCCGTCGTCGCTGCTGCACTGGACCCGCCGGATGATCGAGATCCGCAAGCAGAACCCGGCGTTCGGTCTCGGCACCTACACCGAACTCCCCTCGTCCAACCCGTCCGTCCTCGCCTACCTGCGCGAACACGGGGACGACCTGGTGCTGTGCGTGAACAACTTCTCGCGTTTCGCCCAGCCCACGGAACTCGATCTGCGCGCCTACGAGGGACGCCACCCCGTCGAACTCATCGGCGGAGTCCGCTTCCCCGCCATCGGCGAGCTGCCGTATCTGCTCACCCTCGCGGGCCACGGCTTCTACTGGTTCCGCCTACGCAAGGACGCCGTGTAAGCCCGACCGGAACCCCGGGCGGGCCGGTTTCCCCCGGCCCGCCCGGGGCACGCAGACAGGAACACCCCGCCCCCCGGGGAAAGGACGCGATTCCATGTCGGAAGCCGCTTCGCACTCCACCGCGACAAGTCCTGCACCACCGCCCGCCGCCGAACCGCCGGCCGGGCTGCTCACCTCGCTGGAGCCTTTGCTGCGCGAGTGGCTGCCACGGCAGCGCTGGTTCGCGGGGAAAGGGCGGCCGGTCACCGGTTTCAGCCTCGTGGCGGCGACGGAACTGCTGCCGGTGGGCCCCGCCTCGGCCAGTGGGTCGCCGGGGGCCGGCGAGTCCAAGGCCGGGCTCTTGCATCTCCTCGTCCGCGCGCACCAGCCGCTGGTGCCGTCCCAGGGCGCTCCGGCGCATCCCGGCGACTGCTACCAGCTGCTGCTCGGCGTACGCCGGACCCTGCCGCCCCGGCTGGCACCCGCGCTGATCGGGCACGTGGAGCAGGGACCGCTCGCCGGGCGGACGGTGTACGAGGGACTGCACGACCCACGGCTCGCCGATGTCCTCCTGGAGGCGCTGCGGACCCAGGCCCGCGTGGGTGAGCTGCGGTGCGGACGCGACATGCGCCATGACATCCCCGAGGGCCTGGTGCCCCGCCTCGCCACCGCCGAGCAGTCCAACTCCTCGCTCGTCTACGGCGATACGTTCATCCTGAAGCTGTTCCGCCGGGTCGTGCCCGGGGACAACCCCGACCTCGAACTGCCGCTCACCCTGTCCCGCGAGGGCTGCCCCCGGGTCCCGGCGCCGGTGGCGTGGATGGTGGCGGACCTGGGCCGCGCCGGCGACCCCGACGGCCATCACGTGCTGGGCGTCCTGCAACCGTTCCTGCACGGCGCGGCGGACGGCTGGGAACTGGCGCTGAGCATGCTGGCCAAAGGCGAGGACTTCACCGCCGAGGCGCGGGCGCTGGGGCGGGCGACCGCCGAGGTGCACACCGCGCTGACCCACGCCCTGCCCACGGTCACCCTGGGCCGGCCCCAACTGGAGGCGCTGGTCGAGGGGATGACCGAGCGCCTGGAGGCCGCCGCGCAGGCCGTACCCGCGCTGCGGCCGTACGCGCCCGGCCTGCACACCGCCTTCGAGGCACTGGCCGACCTGGCGGCCGAGGGGCGCTCCTGGACGGCCCAGCGCATCCATGGCGACCTGCACCTCGGGCAGTGTCTGCGCTCGCCCTCCGGCGAGTGGTCGCTCATAGATTTCGAGGGCGAGCCGTCGAAGCCGCTGGCCGAGCGGCGGATGCCGCAGCCCGTCGCCCGTGACATCGCCGGCATGCTCCGCTCCTTCGACTACGCCGCGCACTCCCTCCAGCCCCCGGCGGCCGACTGGGCGACCGCGTGCCGGGCCGCGTACTGCTCCGGGTACGCGGACGTGGCGGGGGTCGATCCACGGACCGATCCCGTGCTGCTGCGCGCGTACGAGACCGACAAGGCCGTGTACGAGGTCCTCTACGAGGCCCGGCACCGCCCCGACTGGCTCCCGGTACCCCTGGCCGCCGTCCGCCGGCTGGCCACGGACCCCTGCACCGACACCACCCCCTGACACCACCCTCCCGAGGAGACCGTCCCTGTGACTCCCCGCCCGCCGTCCGACGACAGCACGCAGCACCCCGACACCGGGGCCGAGGCACCGGCCCCGGCCCCGGTGAAGAAGACCGCCGCGAAGAAGACCGCGACGAGGAAGACGGCCGCGAAGAAGACGACGGCCACGAAGGAGACCGTCGCGAAGAAGGCGACGGCGAAGAAGTCGGCGACCAGGAAGACGGCGGCGAAGAGCACGACCGGGGCGGTCGCGGCCGAGGCGGCGACGGGGGCACCGGCGGCGAAGACCGTGGCGAAGAAAGCCGCGGTTAAAAAGGCAGCGGTGAAGAAGGCGACGGCGAAGAAGGCCGTGGCCACGAAGGCCGTCGCGAAGAAGGCCGTCGCGAAGAAGGCCGTCGCGAAGAAGGCCGTCGCGGAGAAGGCCGTCGCGAAGAAGGCCGTCGCGGAGAAGGCCGTCGCGGAGAAGGCCGACGTCAAGACCGCGGCCGGAGTCAATGCGGCCGGAGAGAAGGCGGCGGGCGGGCGGAAGGCGGCGGCCAAGAAGACCGCGCCCCGGAAGACCACGGTGGGCGAGAAGACCACGGTGGCCGAGAAGACCACGGTGGCCGAGAAGACCACGGCCGGGCAAGCCGTGGCCGCCGAACCCGTCACGGCGGGATCCGTGGCCGCCGAAGGTGCCGCCGAGACGGCCGCCGCCAAGAAAGCCGTGGCCAAGAAAGCCGTCACGAAGAAGGCTGCCACGAAGAAGGCTGCCACGAAGAAGACCGTCGCGAAGAAGGCTGTTGCGAAGGCGGCTGGCGCGAAGACGGTCGGCGCGAAGACGACCGTCGCGAAGACGACCGTCGCGAAGACGGCCGCAGCCAAGCAGGGCTCCGCCGGGAAAGCGTCCGCGCGGAAGGCCGTGGCGGTGTCCGAGTCGGCCGGGGCCGAGCCGGCCGCCGCCGTGTCGGTTCTGGCGGGTTCGGCCACGCCTCCCGAGCCGACCGTCCCCCATCAGGCCACCCCGGAGCCGTCCGGCCCCGACCCGGTGGTCCCCCGGCAGTCCACGACCGAGCCGCTGCCCGACGAACCCCCGGCTGCCGCGCCGGTCGTCTCCCCCGAGGCCACCGAGCCCGCGTTCTCCCCCGCGATGGACGGCGGTGACCGGGAGCGATTGGTGGCCGGTACGCATCATGAGCCGCACGCCGTGCTCGGAGCGCATCCGGCGCCCGGTGGTGTGGTGTTCCGGGCGTTCCGGCCGTACGCCCTCGGGGTGAGCGTGCTGGTGGGGTCGCTGCGGGCGGAGCTGCACGACGACGGGGGCGGCTTCTTCTCGGCGTTGCTGCCGCTGCGGGAGGTCCCGGAGGCGTACCGGCTGCTGGTGTCGTACGAGGGGACCGAGCAGGAGACCGAGGACGCGTACCGGTTCCTGCCCGCGATCGGTGAGCTGGACCTGTATCTCATCGGTGAGGGGCGGCACGAGCAGTTGTGGCGTGCGCTCGGCGCCGAGCCGATGACCCACCAGGGTGTCACCGGCACCCGCTTCACGGTGTGGGCGCCGAACGCGCGTGGTGTGCGCGTGGCCGGGACCTTCAACTTCTGGGACGGCACGGGCTTCCCGATGCGTGCGCTGGGCTCCTCGGGTGTGTGGGAGCTGTTCGTGCCCGGGATCGGCGAGGGCGAGCTGTACAAGTTCGAGATCACCCGGCCGGACGGTTCGCGGACGTTCCGGGCCGACCCGATGGCCCGTCGCACGGAGGTCCCGCCCGCCACGTCGTCCGTCGTGCACGCCTCGCACTACGAGTGGGGCGACGAGGAGTGGCTGGCCAGGCGCGCCGAGACCCCCGCGCACGAGGCGCCGTTCTCGGTCTACGAGGTCCATCTGGCGTCCTGGCGGCCGGGGCTGACGTACCGTCAGCTTGCCGAGCAGCTGCCGGCGTACGTCTCCGACCTCGGCTTCACGCACGTCGAGCTGCTGCCGGTCGCCGAGCATCCCTTCGGGGGTTCCTGGGGCTACCAGGTCACCGGGTTCTACGCCCCGACGGCCCGGCTCGGCACCCCGGACGACTTCAAGTACCTGATCGACGCCCTGCACCGGGCGGGGATCGGGGTGCTGATGGACTGGGTACCGGCCCACTTCCCGCGTGACGACTGGGCGCTGGCGGAGTTCGACGGGCGCCCGCTGTACGAGCACCAGGACCCGGCGCGGGCGGCGCACCCCGACTGGGGGACGCTGGAGTTCGACTACGGGCGCCGCGAGGTGCGCAACTTCCTGGTGGCCAACGCCGTCCACTGGTGCGAGGAGTACCACATCGACGGGCTGCGGGTGGATGCCGTCGCGTCGATGCTGTACCTGGACTACTCGCGCGAGCCGGGCCAGTGGACGCCGAACGAGCACGGCGGCCGGGAGAACCTGGACGCGGTCGCCTTCCTCCAGGAGATGAACGCCACCGTGTACCGGCGGGTGCCGGGCGTCGTGACGATCGCGGAGGAGTCCACGGCCTGGGACGGTGTCACGCGGGCCACCCACCACACCGGGCCGGGCGGGTTCGGCGGGCTCGGCTTCGGCCTGAAGTGGAACATGGGATGGATGCACGACTCCCTGGGCTACATGGCCAAGGACCCCGTCCACCGCAAGCACCACCACCACGAGATGACCTTCTCGATGGTGTACGCGTACAGCGAGAACTACGTCCTGCCGATCTCGCACGACGAGGTCGTGCACGGCAAGGGCTCGCTGGTGTCGAAGATGCCGGGCGACTGGTGGCAGCAGCGCGCCAACCACCGCGCCTACCTGGGCTTCATGTGGGCCCATCCCGGCAAGCAACTCCTCTTCATGGGGCAGGAGTTCGCGCAGGGCGCGGAGTGGTCGGAGGCGCACGGGCCGGACTGGTGGCTGCTCGATCCGGCGTACGGCGCGGAGGCGGACCACCGGGGGGTGCGGGATCTCGTCCGTGACCTCAACGCGGTGTACCGCCGCACCCCGGCGCTCTGGGAGCAGGACACGCGGCCGGCGGGCTTCTCCTGGATCACGGGGGACTCGGCGGAGGACAACGTCCTGGCGTTCCTGCGGTTCGCCGAGGACGGGTCTCCGTTGCTGGCGGTGTCCAACTTCTCGCCGGTGGTGCGGCAGGACTACCGGCTGGGGGTTCCCGAGGATGTGCCCGCGTGGCGGGAGGTGCTGAACACGGACGCGGGGGTGTACGGCGGGACGGATGTGACGGCGGCCGACCCGGTGAAGCCGGAGCCCCACCCCTGGCACGGCCGACCGGCCAGCATCCGCGTCACGCTCCCCCCGCTGACCACCCTCTGGCTCCGCCCGGCCTGACTTTCCTCGCCCCCGCCGCCCCTACCCGTCCCATCCCCAGGGGCTGCGCCCCTTCGACCCCCACGTGCGGGTCCGGTGGGGGCTGGTCGCGCAGTTCCCCGCGCCCCTGAAAAGCAGGGGCTGCGCCCCGTGCTTTTCAGGCCCGAAAGGCCGGAGGCCTTTCAGGGGCGCGGGGAACTGCGCGAGAAGCCCCACCGGCCCGCAGCCGACAGGCCACCAGCCTGTTCCGGGGTCAGCCGGGCTTCCGTCGGCTCGACATCATCCGTCGCAGGAGCCCCATCAGCCCACTGCTCTCACCCCGCCGCACCTCCACCTCGACACCCCCACCCCCACCCCCCGGCGAAGCGACAGGCACCCCCACCGGCCGCTCCCCCACCCCACGCCCCACCAGCTCATATCGCACCGGCAACAGCCTCAACCCCCGCACCACAGGCCCCGACCGCCACGGCAACTGATCCGGCGGCAGCGTCAGCTCCGCCCGGCCGAAGTGTTCGAAGATCCGCCCCACCGCGGTCGTCACGATCGTCCCCGCCAACTCCCGCGCGGCACTGGGACACTGATGCTGCCCGGCCCCCCACGCCAGATGTGCCCGCGTACTGACCGCGGAGTCGACGAGGTGCGAGGACCCGATCTTCAGCAGGTCCCGGTGCGCCGCGGCGACGGACGGCGACACGATGTCCCCGGCCCGGATCAGGAAGTTCCCGAGCCGCACATCACGCGCCGCGAACCGGAAGCACAGATTGGCCGTCGGCGGATTCACCAGCGCGGCCCGGTTCACGGTCTCCCCGAGCTGCCCGTTCGACAGGCTCCGCCGCACGGTGGTGTTCCCCCGCAGCACCTCCAGCAGCGTGTTGCAGACCATGTTGCCGGTGATGTCGTTGAGGTAGACCGCGTTCATGAACAGCTCGCGGCCCAACTGCTCGTCGCTGAGCGACGGGTCGGACAGCAGCAGGTAGGAGGTCAGGTCCTCCCCGGGCCGGGACCGCCGGTGCGCGGCGAGCCGGGTCATCGTCCCCAGCGCCCGCCCGGTCGCCGCCCCCGCGTCGGGCCCGCCGTCCAGCATCCGCCACAGGTCCATGACCATCTCGTCGCCGAGTTCGACGGGGCACCCGAACAGCTTGGTCGTCACCATCAGCAGCAGCGGCCGAGTGTACTGCGCCGCGAGGTCGGCGAACCCGGTGGTGCCGGACTCGGCGGCGAGCACGTCGATCAGTTCGTCGGCGTAGCGCGCGACGGCCGCCCGCAGCTCCCAGCCCTCGGGCGAGTGCCCGTCCTGGAAGGGCCGCATCGCCGAGTGGTAGCTCAGCCGCGCGTGCCGGTGCTCCTCGTCGTCGAAGAACATGGTCTGCCGGACCTCGTACCCGGCGAGCAGCGGCCAGTCCCGCGGCAGCCGCCCCTCCGCCCGTGCCCGCCAGTGCCGGACGTCGCGCCGCCACACGCTCTCGTTGCGCAGGACCTCCAGCACCTCGCGGTAGTCGAGGACCAGCCAGGCCGGCACCCCCATCAGCCCCACCGGTGCCACGGGCCCGTACGTGCTCCGCAGTCGCTCGTAGACGCTGCCCGGATCCCCGTCGAACTCCGAGGTCAGCAACGGCTCCACGGGCAGCGATTCCAGGCCGGGGCCGCCGGCCGTGGCGTCCGCGAACGGATGTGTTTCCATGCCGACACGCATACCGCATGAATCGTGTACGAGCAGTGACGATGACGGTAACCGTTACGGGTTGGTGATCCCTGATGCACCTGTGGTGACGGTGGTGGGGGTGCGGCCTTGCGGGTACCCGGCAGGCCGCTCCCCCTGCCCACTTCAGGCCGGGGCCGGCAACTCCTCCAGCGCCTTCGGCAGTTCCTCCGCGTGCACGACTCCGAGCGCCTGGGTGGCCCGGGTCAGGGCGACGTACAGATCGCTCGTGCCGAAGCGCCCCGGCTCGACGACGAGGACGGAGTCGAACTCCAGGCCCTTGGCCTGCCGGGGGTCGAGGAGGACGACGGTGCGGGTCAGGTCGGGCTCCTCGCCCGCCGTGACGTCGTCGAGCCGGGCGGCCACCGCCCGGTGCAGCTCGCGCGGCGCGATCACCGCGAGGCGCCCCTCGGCGGGGGTGAGTTCGGCGACGGCCGCGGCCACCTCGGCGGGCAGCTCCCGTGCCGCCGCGCGGCGCGCCCAGGGCCGTACGCCGGTGGACCGTACGGAGCTGGGCGGTTCGAAGTCGGGCCGCTCGGCGCGGACGACACCGGCCGCGACCTCCATGATCTCGGCGGGGGTGCGGTAGTTGACGCCGAGTCGGGTGTGTTCCCAGCGGTCCTGGACGTACGGGGCGAGGATGTCGGCCCAGGAACCGACGCCCGCGGCCTCTGCGGTCTGCGCCGGGTCGCCGACCAGGGTCATGGAGCGGGTCGGCGAGCGGCGCATCAGCAGCCGCCACGCCATCGGCGACAGCTCCTGCGCCTCGTCGACGATGATGTGCCCGAACGCCCAGGTCCGGTCGGCCGCCGCCCGCTCGGCCGCGCTGCGGTGGTCGTCCTCCTCGTGCCGCTCGGCGAACCGCTCGGCGTCGATGACGTCGTGTGCGGAGAGCACCTCGGAGCCGTCGGGGTCGCTGTCCTCCTTGTCCTCGAACTCGTACGTCCGGGACGCGTAGGACACCTCCAGCACGCCCTGCGCGTAAGCGATCCGGGTCTCCCGCTCGCGCTCGGCGCGGGCCCGCGCCGGCCGGTCGTCCTCGCCCAGCAGTTCGGCGGCCTCGTCGAGCAGCGGTACGTCGGCGACGGTCCACGCGCGCGTGACCGGACGGCGTACGGCGTCGGCGTCCTCCTCGGACAGATACGCGTCCGGCTCGGCCAGGAAGTCGGCGATCAGCCGACGCGGGGTGATCCGGGGCCAGAGCCGGCCGATGGCGGACCAGACCTCCGGGTTCTCGGCCAGTTCGTCGCGGATCTGGGTGATGTCACTGGCGTCGAGGAGGTTGGAGCCGTCGTACGGGTCGGTGCCGATGCGCTCGGCGACCATCTCGGTGAGGGTGTTGAGGATGTAGCCCTCGAAGTGCTCACGGGCCACGTTGTGCGGGAGCTTCGCCTCGCGGGTGCGCTCGCGGGCGACCCGTACGAGGTCGTCGTCGAGCATGAGGATCTCCCGGTCGTGCTCGATGGCGATCACCGGGTCGGGCAGCGCCTGCCGGTCCCGTACGACGGCCGCGAGGACGTCGGCCATGGCGGCGCTCCCCTTCACCCGGGCGGCGGCCGGGGTGTCGGTGGCGGTGGCCCGTACGCCGGGGAACAGTTCGCCGACCGTGGCCAGCAGCACGCCCGTCTCGCCCAGCGCCGGCAGCACCTCGCCGATGTAGCCGAGGAAGGCGGGGTTGGGTCCGACGACGAGGACGGCGCGTTTGGCGAGGAGTTCGCGCTGCTCGTAGAGGAGGTAGGCGGCCCGGTGCAGGGCGACGGCGGTCTTGCCGGTGCCGGGGCCGCCCTCCACGACCATCACGCCCTGGTGCGGGGCGCGGATGACGCGGTCCTGCTCGGCCTGGATGGTCTGCACGATGTCGCCCATGCGGCCGGTGCGGGCGGAGTCGAGGGCGGCCAGCAGGACGGCGTCGCCGGTCGGGTCCTCGTACCCGGTGCGGGTCTCGTCGCCGAGGTCGAGGATCTCGTCGTGCAGGGCGGTGACCCGGCGGCCCTCGGTGGTGAGGTGCCGGCGGCGGCGCAGCCCCATCGGGGTGTGGCCGGTGGCGAGGTAGAAGGGCCGGGCGACGTCGGCGCGCCAGTCGATCAGGATCGGGGTGCGCTCGGTGTCGTCCTCGCGCAGCCCGATACGGCCGATGTGATGGATTGTGCCGTCGGCGAGGTCGAGCCGGCCGAAGCAGAGCGAACCGTCGACGGCGTTGAGCGCGGCCAGCAGCCCCGAGCGCTCGGCGACCAGGATGTCCCGCTCCAGGCGGGCCTGCCTGGGCGTGTTGCCCTGGGCGAGCGCGTCCGTGACGGATCGCTCGGTTACACCGCGCAGGGCGTCCACGCGGGCGTACACCCCGTCGATGAATTCCTGCTCTCGCCGCAATTCGCTGTGTTCCTCATGCTGTTCATCGTGCGAAAAGCCGGTGTTTGACAATTCCACTCCCGCCCGGATATACTGTGCTCACTGAACTTCTCTGCGACATATTTCTCGAAGTCGCGAACCATTTAATATACGCAGAAAAAACCCCCGAGCGCAATTGCTCGGGGGTTTTCTCGTCCCTGCTGCCGGAGATGTCAGAGCACGTCGTCCAGCTCCGCCAGCAGCCGCCGCTTCGGCCGCGCGCCGACCATGGCCTTCAGCGGCTCACCGCCCTTGAACACCATGAACGTCGGCATCGAGAGCACACGGTACGCGTTGGTGGTCTCCGGGTTGGTGTCCACGTCCAGCTGCACCACCTTCAGCCGCTCCCCCTCCTCCGCCGCGAGCGCGCTCAGCACCGGCCCCATCTGCCGGCACGGCGGGCACCAGTCGGCCGTGAACTCCACCAGCACCGGCAACTCGGCCCCGATCACCTCCGCCTCGAAGTCCGCGTCCGTCACCTCTGCCACACCCGCCGCCCTGATCACAGCTCCCCGCCTCCCAGTTCGCACACGGGCTCCGGACCCCCCGGAGCCTCCGCCTCGGCCGCCAGCCGCGCCCGCGCCCGCTCGGCCCGCGCCAACTGCTCGCCGACCGACGCCCGCACCGCCGCCAACTCACCGATCAGCGCGTCGAGTTCGTCGAGCTTCCGCCGGTAGACCGCCAGCGACGCCGGGCACGAGTCGCCCTCCGGGTGCCCGGCGCGCAGACACTCCACGAAGGGCCGGGTCTCCTCCAGGTCGAACCCGAAGTCCTGCAAGGTCCGGATCTGCCGCAGCAGTCTCAGATCCGCCTCGTCGTACGTCCGGTACCCGTTGCCCGTACGCCGCGCGGGCAACAGCCCCCGCGCCTCGTAGTACCGCAACGCCCGTGTCGTCGTCCCGGCCCGTTCGGCCAGCTCCCCGATGCGCATACGAGGACGGTATTCCTTGACGCCGACGTCAACGCCAACGCGCCCCGTCAGGGGCGCGGGGAACTGCGCGAGAAGCCCCACCGGCGGAGAGCGGACAGCGACGCGAAAAGCCGAGTGACCAGGTCTATAGGGGGAGGACCTGGCCACTCGGTGTACTTGGAGTTGTTCAGTTGTTCCGCCTGGTGTCCGTACGGCCGGGTCTACGGGGGAGGACCCGGCCGTACGGAGCTGTGGAGGCGGAGCATCACGCCTTGGCGAGCTCCTTCTCACCCTCCGGCTCGGCGGGGGTGGCAGCCGGCGCAGCCGACCCGTGGCCGTCGTCCAGCAGCGTCGCCTCGTCGAACGGCGCCTGCCCGGCGAGGACCTGGCTCACCCGCTCCTTGTCGATCTCCTTGGTCCAGGTGCCGATGAGGACCGTGGCGACCGCGTTGCCCGCGAAGTTCGTCAGGGCGCGGGCCTCGCTCATGAAGCGGTCGATGCCGACGATGAGGCCGATGCCGTCCACCAGGGCCGGCTTGTGGGACTGGAGGCCGCCCGCGAGGGTCGCGAGACCGGCACCGGTGACACCCGCCGCGCCCTTGGAGGCCACCAGCAGGAAGAGCAGCAGCGGGATCTGCTCCCCGACCGACATCGGCGTACCCATCGCGTCGGCGATGAACAGGGACGCCATGGTCATGTAGATCATGGTGCCGTCGAGGTTGAAGGAGTAGCCGGTCGGGACCGTGATGCCGACGACGGGCTTGCTGACACCCAGGTGCTCCATCTTCGCGATGAGGCGCGGCAGCGCCGACTCGGAGGAGGAGGTGGACAGGATCAGCAGGAACTCACGGCCCAGGTACTTGAAGAGCGTGAAGATGTTCATGCCTGCGACGACCCGCAGCAGCGCGCCGAGCACGATGAAGACGAAGAGGAAGCAGGTGACGTAGAAGCCGAGCATCAGGACGGCGAGGCTCTTGAGGGCGTCGAGGCCCGCGGAGCCGGTCACGGCCGCGATCGCGCCGAAGGCACCGATCGGGGCGGCCCACATCACCATCGCGAGGATGCGGAAGACCAGGCGCTGGATGTGCTCGACACCGCGCAGGATCGGCTGGCCGGAGTCACCCATGGCCTGGAGCGCGAAGCCGGCGAACAGGGCGACGAGAAGCGTCTGGAGGACCTCGCCGCCGGTGAAGGCGGAGACGATGGTCGTCGGGATGATGCCCAGCAGGAACTCGGTGGTGTCCTTGGCCTCGGCCGACACCTGCGCCTGACCGGTCTCCTTGATCGCGTCGGTGACCGCGAGGCCGGTGCCCGGCTCGACGATGTTGCCGACGACCAGGCCGATGCCGAGGGCGACCAGCGACATCACCGTGAAGTAGGCGAGGGCGATACCGCCGACTGCGCCGACCTTCGCGGCCTTCCGTACGGAGCCGATGCCCAGCACGATCGTGCAGAAGATGATCGGCGAGATCATCATCTTGATCAGGTTCACGAACCCGGTGCCGATGGGCTTCAGCTCGACGGCGAAGTCGGGGGCGATGAGACCCACGGCGATGCCGAGGGCCACGGCCACGATCACGGCGATGTACAGGTAGTGGGTGCGGTCCCGCTTGGCGGGAGCGGTAGGTGCCGTATGGGTGCTGCTGGCCACGGCTGCCCTCCTCGTCGACGACGTCGTCGGCTCGCTGTTCCGGCGTGCGGCTCACGTCCGGGGGAATGCGGGAGTCGGTCTCCCTGGGGTGGGAACCGGCGGGTTCCCGGGTGGGAGACCGGCTCCCGGGGTCGGGAGCCGGCGGGCTCCCGGAGCCGGCAGCTGGGGGACTTCCGGCGGCGGTGGGAGCGGGGCTCCCGTGGGGTGTGGGAGCCGGGGCTCCCGGCGGTGGAAGCCGGCGGGCTTCCGGGGCCGGAGGCCGAGGCCTCCGGTGGGAGCTGGGGGGCTCCCGGGGGTGGGAGTCGGGCTCCCGGCGGCTCGGGTTGTGGGGTCCCGGGGGCGGGAGTCGTACTCCCTGTCGGTGTCCGTGCTGGACGAGTCGATGCAGTGACTATGTCCCTCCCTGTGAGGGCGGTCACCCTTCCGTTCATTTAGTTCACGCCAACCCGTACGTGCAGACTGTTGCCATGCGCGTCCCGCACCGCCTCCGCCCCCGCAGCCTGGCCGGTCAGCTCTTCGCCGTGCAGGCGGTGCTGATCGCGGCCGTCGTGGCCGGATACGCACTGTTCACCTACGTCAGCGACCGCTCCCAGGCGGAGGAGGCGGGGCGCCGTCAGGCCATGGCCGTGGCGGCCACGGTGGCGGACGCCCCCTCGGTGCGGGCGGCGATCCACACGTCCGATCCGACCGAGCGGCTCCAGCCGTACGCCACGGCGGTGCAGCAGCACGCCGGCGTCGACTTCGTCACGATCATGACCCGTGACGGCATCCGCTGGACGCACCCCGACCCCGACCGGATAGGCGAGCACTTCCTCGGCCACATCGAGAAGCCGCAGAACGGCGAGTCCTTCACCGAGACCTACACCGGCACCCTCGGCCCGTCGGTCCGCGCGGTCACCCCGATCATGGAGAACGGCGAGGTCATCGGCCTGGTCAGCGCCGGCATCCGGGTCCAGGCGATCAGCGACCGCGTCCAGGACCAGCTCACGGCCCTGGTCGGCGTGGCCGTCGGCGCGCTCGCCCTCGGCGGCATCGGCACCTATATCGTCAACGCCCGCCTGCGCCGCCACACCCACAACATGAACGCCTCCGAGCTCAGCAACATGCACGACTACCACCAGGCCGCCCTGCACGCCGTGCGCGAGGGCCTGCTGATGCTCGACGGCCAGTACCGGGTGGCCCTCATCAACGACGGGGCGCGGGAGCTGCTGGGGGTGACGGACGAGGCGGTCGGCCGTTCGGTGGCGGAGCTGGGGCTGCCCGCGCCGCTGACGGGCGCCCTGCTCTCCTCCGAGCCCCGGGTGGACGAGGTGCTCCTCACCGCCGAACGGGTGCTGGTGGTGAACACCTCTCCGGTCTCGGGCGGCCAGCGCCGGGGCGCGGTGGTCACCCTGCGCGACGTGACCGAGTTGCAGTCCCTCACGGGCGAGCTGGACTCCGAACGGGGCTTCACCCAGGCGCTGCGTTCCCAGGCGCACGAGGCCGCCAACCGCCTCCACACGGTCGTCTCGCTCATCGAGCTGGGCCGCTCGGACGAGGCGATCGACTTCGCGACGGCGGAGCTGGAGCTGGCGCAGGCGCTGACGGACCAGGTCGTGGCGGCGGTCAGCGAACCGGTGCTCGCCGCGCTGCTGCTGGGCAAGGCCGCGCAGGCGAACGAGCGGGGCGTCGAGCTGGTGGTCTCCGAGGACAGCCGCATCGACGACGGCCTCCTCCCGGAGTCCCTCCCGGCCCGTGACCTGGTCACGGTCCTGGGCAACCTGATCGACAACGCGGTGGACGCGGCGCAGGGCTCGATGGGGGCGAGGGTGACGGTGACGGCGTACACGGATGAAGCGGGCGAGCCCGCCGAGACGGACGGGACGGACTGGACGAGCGAGGCGGGCGGGGCAGGTGCGACCGCCGAGGTGACGGAGGGCGGCTCGGACACCTCCGTCCTGGTGCTGCGCGTCGCCGACACCGGCGCCGGCGTGGACCCCGCCCTCGCGGAGGCCGTCTTCGAACGCGGCTTCTCGACGAAACCCTCCGGCCCCGGCGGCCGCGGCCTCGGGCTGGCCCTCGTGCGGCAGACGGCGCGCCGGCACGGGGGCACGCTGACGGTGTCGCAGGCACCCGGCGGCGGGGCCCAGTTCGAGGTACGGCTGCCGCTGGGCACCAGCGGTACGCACCGGACGGGGCAGGCCGTACCGGCCGCACCGACCGCACATGCTGTCCAGGCCCCCCGGGCCACTGTGGCTGGAGGCGACGACGTATGACGCAGGCCGGGTCCGACCCCATCAGAGTCCTGGTCGTCGAGGACGACCCCGTTGCCGCCGACGCGCACATGATGTACGTCGGCCGTGTCCCCGGCTTCACCGCGGTCGGCAAGGCGCACACGGGCGCGGAGGCGCGGCGCGCGCTGGACCGTATGCCGGTGGACCTGCTGCTGCTGGACCTCCACCTGCCGGACGTGCACGGTCTGCAGCTGGCCCGTTCCCTCCGCGCGGCCGGCTACCACGCGGACGTGATAGCGGTGACGTCGGCGCGGGACCTGACGGTGGTCCGGGAGGGCGTCTCGCTGGGCGTGGTCCAGTACGTCCTCAAACCCTTCACGTTCGCAACCCTCCGTGACCGTCTCGTCCGCTACGCCGAGTTCCACGCGGCGGCGGGCGAGGCCAGCGGCCAGGACGAGGTGGACCGGGCGCTGGCGACCCTGCGGGCCCCCGGCCCGGCGGCGCTGCCGAAAGGGCTGAGCGCCCCGACGCTGGAGCGGGTGACGGTGGCCCTGCGGGACTCGGGCGAGGGCCTGACGGCGGCCGGGGTGGCGGAGGCGGTCGGCATCTCACGCATCACGGCCCGACGCTATCTGGAGCACCTGGTCGACGCGGGCCGAGCGGCACGCAGCCCGCAGTACGGTCAGGTGGGACGGCCGGAACTGCAGTACCGATGGGTGAAGGGGTAGTAGAGGGGACGGGGTCAGCCCGGAGGCACCGGGCGCACGAAGGGGCCGGGGTCGGTCGGGAGCACCGGGCGCGCGGAGGAGCCGGGGTCAGCCGGCCGCACCCGGCGCGCGAAAGGGCGCGGCGTGGGCGACGACCTGCATGCCGAGCCCGACGATCGTGAGGGCCTCGGCGGCGGAGAGCACGACGAGTCCGGTGCTGGTCCGCCCGCTCACCCAGTACACCAGCAGCCCGGCGAACGGGACGACGCAGAAGGCCGGCAGATCGATCCCGCACTGGATGAGCTTGCGGGAGCGCCTGCGCGCATCGGCCCGGTGTGCGACTTCCCAGTCGAAAACTCTCTCCGCCCCGGCGAGCCGGGCCGGCCGCAGCCCGAGATCGCCCCGCATGGCCGGCTGCTTCGCCTGCGCCGAGGCGGCGATGACGGCGGCGAGCACGGTGAGGGGCACATGGAGAAGACACCCCTGCCCCTGTCCCGGCGCCGACGAAGCCTCTGCTCAAGCGCCTTGAGGGGATCCGGTGCAGACGCATTGACCTGACTAGACCACTCCCCTTACCGTCACCGGGCACCACCCAAGGCCACAGCGACGTAGCCAGCAGGAGGTCGTGCTCGTGCGCCCCACCGCACCCAGTTCCCGCCGATCCCCCCTCCGTCTCCTCCTCACCGCCGCCCTCGCGGTCACCGCGCCGGGCGTGCTCGCCGCCTGCGGCAGCGGCTCCGGCAGCGACCCGGACACGGTGGAGGTCTCCTACAAGCAGTCCACGGACAACCAGGTCCGGGTGATGGACACCTTCCTCGCCGACGTGAAGAAGCAGTTCGAGAAGGCGCACCCTGGCAAGAAGGTGAAACTCGTCCCGATCAAGGCCCCGGACTCGGAGTACTACACCAAGGTGCAGCAGATGCTGCGCTCACCGAAGACGGCACCGGATCTGGTCTACGAGGACACGTTCCTCATCAACTCGGACATCACCAGCGGCTATCTGAAGCCCCTGGACGACTACCTGGCCGGCTGGAAGGACTGGGACCAGTTCATCGACACGGCCAAGACCGCGGCGAAGGCCGAGGACGGAAAGACGTACGGAATTCCCGATGGCACGGACACCCGCGGCCTCTGGTTCGACAAGGCGATCTTCGCGAAGGCGGGCCTGCCGGCGGACTGGCAGCCGAAGACGTGGGCTGACGTGCTCGACGCGGCCCGCGCCATCAAGCGGAAGGTCCCGGACGTCATCCCGCTGAACGTCTACACGGGCAAACCGGCCGGTGAGGCCGCGACCATGCAGGGCTTCGAGATGCTGCTCTACGGCACGGAGGGCGCGACGGCGGCCGGCGCGACCGACCCGCTGTACGACGAGAAGTCGAAGAAATGGAAGGCGGGCACCCAGGGCTTCAAGGACGCCCTCACCTTCGTGGAGACGGTCTACCAGGAGAAACTGGGCCCGGAGGTCTCCGACGCCCTCGACCCCAACATCTCCACCCGGGTTCGCGGCGAACTCCTCCCCGAGGGGAAACTCGGCATCAACCTGGACGGCTCCTGGCTCCCCCAGGACTGGCTGCCCGGCAGCGGTCATGAATGGCCGGAGTGGTCGGAGAAACTGGGCCTCGCCGCCATGCCGACCCAGAACGGCCAGTCGCCCGGCAAGGTGAGCATGTCCGGCGGCTGGACCTGGGCCATTCCCGAAAAGGCCGGAAACCCCGACCTCGCCTTCGAGTTCATCAAGACGATGCAGTCGAAGGCGAACGCCCAGAAGTGGTACATCGCCAATTCGGGAATCGCCGTCCGCAAGGACGTGGCCGCCGACCCGGCCTATGTGAAGGCGCAGCCCGGCATCAAGTTCTTCACCGATCTGGTGTCGAGCACGCACTACCGCCCGGCGTATCCGGCGTATCCGAAGGTCTCCACGGCCATCCAGGAGGCGATGGAATCCGTGACGACCGGCGACGCCTCGGTGGCGGAGGCGGCGAAGAGCTACGACGAGGAGCTGAGGACGGCGACGGACGACCAGGTGGTCGAGGGGACGGAAGAATGAGCCCCCGCGCATGAAGGGGCCGGCCACGGGACGGCCGGTGACGGGACGGCCGGTGACGGGACGGCCGGTGACGGGACCTCCTCACCCCGCGTTCCGGGCGTTCACCCGGGCCCTCCCCCTCACCCCCGCCACCGTCCTCCTGCTCCTCTTCCTCGCCGGCCCGATCGGCTACTGCGCCTACATCGCCTTCACCGACCTCCAACTCACCGGCCAGGCCGAGGACTCCTTCATCGGCTTCGAGAACTTCCGTACGGCGTTCGGGGACGAGGCGTTCCTCAACGCGGTCTGGCTGACCCTGGTCTTCACGGTGGTCTCGGCGCTGCTGGGCCAGAACACGCTGGGCCTGGCGCTGGCGGCGCTGATGCAGCGCGCGTCGAAGCCGGTTCGCACGCTGGTCGGGGGAATCGTCGTCACGGCGTGGGTCCTCCCGGAGGTCGTGGCCGGGTTCCTCCTCTACGCCTTCTTCCGCCGCGAAGGCACCCTGAACGCCGTCCTGGACTGGCTCCATCTCCCCACCCAGAACTGGCTGTACACGCTCCCGATCCTCGCGGTGTCGTTCGCGAACGTCTGGCGGGGGACGGCCTTCTCGATGCTGGTGTACTCGGCGGCCCTGAACGAGATCCCGAAGGAGATCACGGAGGCGGCGGAGATGGACGGCGCGGGCGGCTGGCGCCGTATGTGGCACATCACGCTCCCGATGATCCGCCGCTCGATCGGCACGAACCTCATGCTGATCACCCTCCAGACCCTGTCGGTCTTCGGCCTGATCTGGGTGATGACGCGAGGCGGCCCCGGCGGCAAGAGCCAGACCCTCCCCCTCTTCATGTACGAGGAGGCGTTCCAGAAGAGCATGATCGGTTACGGCACGGCGGTGGCGCTGTTGTTGCTGGTGGTGGGTTCGCTGTTCTCGGTGGTCTATCTGCGGCTGCTGCGGACGGAGGTGTGAGTGCCGTGGCCTCCTCGAACACCCGACGGCTCGCGGCCGACGCGGGGCTGCTCGTCATCGCCGCGGCCTTCGTCCTTCCGCTGGCGTGGGTGATCCTCTCGTCGGTGGACCCGAAGGCGGACCTGACGGTGAAGGTGCCGGACGGGGTGACGCCGGACAACTTCGACGCGGTACTGACCCCCGACATCACCTTCACGCCCCTGCTCAACAGCCTGCTGCTGTGCGGCGGGGGCACGGCGCTCACGGTGGTGTGCGCGGCCCTGGCGGCGTACCCGCTCTCCCGCTTCCGCTCCCGCCTGAACCGCCCGTTCCTCCTGACGATCCTGTTCGCGACGAGCCTGCCGATCACGGCGATCATGGTGCCGGTGTACGCGCTGTTCGTCCAGGTGAACCTGATCGACACCATGCAGGGCACGATCTTCTTCTTCGCGGCGTCCCAACTCCCCTTCGCCATCTGGCTGATGAAGAACTTCATGGACGGCGTACCGAAGGAACTGGAGGAGGCGGCGTGGACGGACGGCGCGTCGTCGCTCCAGTCCCTGCTGCGGGTCGTACTGCCGCTGATGGGCCCGGGCGTCGCGGTGGTGACCGTCTTCTCGTTCGTGATGATGTGGGGCAACTTCTTCGTCCCGTTCATGCTGCTGCTCACGCCGGAGCAGATGCCGGCGGCGGTGAGCATCAACGAGTTCTTCGGGAACCGGGGGACGGTCGTCTACGGGCAGTTGGCGGCGTTCTCGGTGATCTATTCCACGCCGGTGATCTTGTTGTACGTGGGGGTGGCCAGACGGTTGGGCGGGGGGTTCGCTCTGGGTGGGGCGGTCAAGGGGTGAGGCCGGGCCGCACGTCGAGACGCACGAGCGCGCCCATCTCCACGAGTTGGTCCGGCAGGGCCAGGTCGGAGACACCCATGACCGTGCTGGCGGGCCGGTGCTCCCCGAAGTACTCGGCGTGGAGGCGTGCCGTCGTGTCGAAGTTCTCCCGCAGGTTCCGCACCAGAACCGTGGTCTCCACTATCTGGCCGCGCTCGGCCCCGAACTCCTTCAGCACCAGGTCCAGGTTCTCCAGCGTGGTGCGGACCTGCAGTTCGAAGTCGCCCGCGCCCACGAAGGTGCCGTCCCGGTCGTGGGAGAGCTGTCCCGACACATGAACCGTGTCACCGACCTGGACGGCCTGGCTGTACCCGTAGATCGACTCCCACGGCACACCGAAGCCGTACGTCTTCGCCTGCGAACCCATGACTCACTCCTTGCGACAGTGCGAGCCCGTCGGTCGTGAACAGGCCCCTTGCACGCAGAAGTTACGGGTCCGCACGGACGGCGCTTGTCCGGGAGCGACATGAAAGTGGTCTCTGCGCGCAGAGTTCGCGCGCACGCGGCGGGTCTCACCCCTCGGGCAACACCCCGGGCCGGAACGGCTCCACCCCCACCACCCGCCGTACCCGCACCGGCTCGATCAGGATCATCAGGCGGCGCTCCCCGGGCAGGAGCCACGGATAGCGCTCCTGCCCGATGTACTTCCGGGTGAGGCGGTCCATCGCGCGGTCCGCCTCCTCCCCCTCCACGAAGCGGACGACGCGGCCTCGGATCTCGGCACGGTCGTAGGGGTTCTCGGGGTCGTGGTGGGACAGGGACACGAGGGGGTTGCGGCGCAGGTTCTCCTCCTTCACCCGCCCCACCGACGTGTTGACCATGACGTACTCGGGCCCGGAGGCGTCCTCTCCGTCCCTCTCGATGTCCACCCACATGGGTGACACCTGAGGCGCCCCGTCCGGTCCCACCGTCGCCAAGTGCCAGAAGTTCGGCGCCAGTAGGCGCTCCCGTATGTGCCCGTCCAGCTTCGTCATGGCGTCATCCCTACCCAGGCCCGTCCAGACATCCGCCCGCACGCCCCTCGGATCCCAGGAGTCACAGGTCTCCCACCACCCGTAGCTTCCTACAATCCGTGTTTGTGGCCGAACAGCCCGTAGTCACCGCAGCCCCGCGCCCCTACGTTGTGCGCGTGCACCGACGCTCAGCCCACGAACGGCAGCCCCAGCACCCGTACCCACAGCCGCAGGCACAGGCGCGCCCGGCCCCACAGGCCACCGCCCCCACCCCGCCCTTCAACGCCCCCGCCGCCCGTAGGATCCGCGCGGCGCTGGGCATGGAGCCCGAACACGTCGCCTACGGGATGCGCTCCTCGTACGGCCTCCCGTACGTCACCCCGGACCTGGTCGCCGCCTGGGAACGCGGCGCCGCCTCCCCCACCGGCTCCGAACTCACCGCGCTCGCGGGGGTGTTGTGGTGCTCGGCCGGTGAACTCATCAGCTCCCCCAGGACCTTGCGTGAGCACCGCATGGCCCAGGGCATCGCCGCCGAGGACGTCGCCCGCGCGGTCGGCCTCGAACTCACCCCGTACCTGGGAATGGAGGAGACCGGGGAGTGGCGCGGCACCGACCGTCAGGCGGCCGTCCTCGCCACCGTGCTCGATCTGACGCTGCCCGAACTCACCACCGTGACGGGGCGCGAGACCAGGCTCGGGGAACTGCTCCGCGGCGCGGTCACCACCCGCTGGCAGGCCCACGTACGGCCGATCGCCAAACTGCTCGCCCTCGACCGGCACCTCGACAAGCAAGCCGACCGGCACCTCGACCGGCATCTCCTCGAAGACGTCCTCCAGGAGTTGCACGCCGACTACCAGGGCCTGATGGCCGCCACCCTCACCTGGGCGAACGGCACCGCCGCGACCGACTCGGGCGACGCCGGCCGCGACTTCCTGGACGGGATCGTCGACCGCTTCTGGTCACTGGTCCGACGGACAGCCTCCTACTGACCCACCCAAGACCGACAGGAGCCCCTAGAACACCGACTCCGCCTCGTCCATCCGGTCCTTCGGCACCGTCTTCAGCTCGGTCACCGCCTCCGCCAGCGGCACCATCACCACCTCGGTGCCGCGCAGGGCGGTCATCCGGCCGTAGTCGGCCCGGTGCGCGGCCTCGACCGCGTGCCAGCCGAAGCGCGTGGCGAGCACCCTGTCGTACGCGGTCGGGGTGCCGCCCCGCTGGACATGGCCCAGAATGACCGGCTTGGCCTCCTTGCCGAGGCGGCGCTCCAGCTCGTACGCCAGCGCCGTGCCGATGCCCTGGAAGCGTTCGTGGCCGAACTGGTCGATCTCGCCGTGGCCGTAGTCCATGGAGCCCTCGGCCGGGTGCGCGCCCTCGGCGACGCAGATGACCGCGAACTTCTTGCCCCGCGAGAAGCGCTCCTCCACCATCTTCACCAGGTCGGCGGGGTCGAAGGCGCGCTCCGGCAGGCAGATGCCGTGCGCGCCCGCCGCCATGCCGGACTCCAGCGCGATCCAGCCGGCGTGCCGGCCCATGACCTCGACGACCATCACGCGCTGATGGGACTCGGCGGTCGTCTTCAGGCGGTCCATCGCCTCCGTGGCGACACCCACGGCCGTGTCGAAGCCGAACGTGCGATCGGTGGACGAGATGTCGTTGTCGATGGTCTTCGGGACGCCGACCACCGGCAGGCCGGCGTCACTGAGCATCCGCGCGGCCGTGAGCGTGCCCTCGCCCCCGATCGGGATCAGGACGTCGATGCCGAACTGGTGGGCCATGTCCTGCGCGTTCTCGCAGGCCTCGCGGAGGCGGTCGCGCTGGAGGCGGGAGGAGCCGAGAATGGTGCCGCCGCGGGCCAGGATGCCGCCGACGTCCTCCAGGTCGAGGGTGCGGTAGCGGCCGTCGAGGAGGCCGGCGTAGCCGTCCTCGAAGCCGATGACCTCGTCGCCGTACTGGGCGACCGCTCGGTGCACGACCGACCGGATCACTGCGTTCAGGCCCGGACAGTCGCCGCCTGCGGTGAGAACTCCGATACGCATCGTGCTGTGTCTCCTGCTCGTCCTGATCGTCCTGAGCGTCCTGAGTGTCCGGCTCGGTGCTGGTACTTATGAGCCAGTCCGATTGTTTCACGGCCGACCGGGGGTCGCCGCGCCCGTCCGGCCCAGCCCGGCACCCCTCCCCGCTGATGGGCGCCTTATCCATGGTCAGGGGTATTGTCAAGAGGGTTTCCGTCCGCCGCGACGGTGATTTCCACCCCTCCCCTGCCGAATCAGTCGAACCACATGAAGTCGAACCAGAAACGGAGTGCACACGTGACGCGCAGCGTGTACGTGACCGGGATCGATCGCGGCGACGGCCGCCAGGTCGTCGAACTGGGGGTGATGGAGCTCCTGACCCGCCAGGTCGACCGGGTCGGGGTGTTCCGGCCGCTGCTGCACCACGGACCGGACCGGCTCTTCGACCTGCTGCGCGCCCGCTACCGGCTCACCCAGGACCCGGCGACCGTGTACGGCATGGACTACCACGAGGCGTCCACGCTCCAGGCCGAGCACGGCACGGACGAGCTGGTCTCCACGCTCGTCGACCGGTTCCACACCGTCGCCCGGGACTACGACGTCGTCCTCGTCCTGGGGACCGACTTCGCCGACACCCAGTTCCCGGACGAGCTGTCGCTCAACGCCCGGCTCGCCAACGAGTTCGGCGCGTCCGTCATCCCGGTGGTCGGCGGACGGAAGCAGACCGCCGAGTCGGTCGTGGCCGAGACGCACAACGCCTACCGCGCGTACGAGGGCCTCGGCTGCGACGTGCTCGCCATGGTCGTCAACCGGGTCGCGCCCGCCGACCGCGACGGGATAGCCGAGCGGCTCGGTGACTCCCGGCTGCCGCTCCCCGCGCCCTGCTACGTGCTGCCCGACGAGCCCGCGCTCTCCGCGCCCACCGTCGCCCAGATCACCCACGCGCTGGGCGGCAAGGTCCTGCTCGGCGACGACTCGGGCCTCGCGCGCGACGCGCTGAACTTCGTCTTCGGCGGGGCCATGCTGCCGAACTTCCTCAACGCCCTGACCCCGGGCTGTCTGGTCGTCACCCCCGGCGACCGCGCGGACCTCGTCATCGGCGCCCTCGCCGCACACAGTGCCGGCACCCCGCCGATCGCGGGCCTGCTGCTCACCCTCGACGAGCGGCCCAGCGACGAGATCCTCACCCTCGCCGCCCGCCTCGCCCCCGGCACGCCCGTCGTCGCCGTCGAGTCCGGCTCCTTCCTCACCGCCTCCGAACTCTTCTCCATGGAGGGCAAGTTGAGCGCGGTGACCCCGCGCAAGGCGGAGACGGCGCTCGGGCTCTTCGAGCGGCACGTGGACACCGCCGAGCTGCGGGGCCGGGTCTCGGCGCCGAGCAGCGACCGGGTCACGCCGATGATGTTCGAGCACACCCTCCTCGAACAGGCCCGCTCCGAGCGGCGCCGGGTGGTGCTCCCCGAGGGCACGGAGGAGCGCGTCCTGCACGCGGCCGAGGTCATCCTCCGCCGCGACGTCTGCGACCTCACCCTCCTCGGCCCCGTCGAGCAGATCCGCAAGAAGGCCGCCGACCTGGGCATCGACCTCGGCGACAGCATGCTGGTGGACCCGGCGACCTCCGAGTGGCGCGACTCCTTCGCGGAGAGGTACGCCCAGTTCCGCGCCCACAAGAACGTCAGCATGGAGCTGGCGTACGACGTGGTGTCCGATGTGAACTACTTCGGCACGCTGATGGTCCAGGAAGGGCTGGCGGACGGGATGGTCTCGGGGTCGGTGCACTCCACCGCCGCCACCATCCGGCCCGCCTTCGAGATCATCAAGACCCGGCCGGACGCCGGCATCGTCTCGTCGGTCTTCTTCATGTGTCTCGCCGACAAGGTGCTGGTGTACGGGGACTGCGCGGTGAACCCGGACCCGAACGCCGAGCAGCTCGCCGACATCGCGATCCAGTCCGCCGCCACCGCGCGACAGTTCGGGGTCGAGCCGAGGATCGCAATGTTGTCGTACTCCACGGGGACGTCCGGGTCGGGCGCCGATGTCGACAAGGTGCGCGAGGCCACCGACATCGTGCGCTCGCGGCGGCCCGATCTGCTGATCGAGGGACCGATCCAGTACGACGCCGCCGTGGAGCCGAGTGTCGCGGCGACCAAGCTGCCGGACTCCGAAGTGGCGGGCCAGGCCACGGTGTTGATCTTCCCGGACCTCAACACCGGCAACAACACGTACAAGGCCGTACAGCGGTCGGCGGGCGCGCTCGCGGTCGGGCCGGTCCTCCAGGGGCTGCGCAAGCCGGTCAACGACCTGTCCCGGGGCGCGCTGGTCCAGGACATCGTGACCACGGTCGCCATCACGGCGATCCAGGCCCGGACGCCCACGCCCGCGGCCCAGTGACCCCCACCGTCGACAGGAAGCCCACCCCCGTGACCGCCACCCGCGTCCTCGTCCTCAACTCCGGCTCCTCGTCGGTGAAGTACCAGCTCCTCGACATGCGCGACAGCAGCCGCCTGGCCATGGGCCTGGTGGAACGCATCGGCGAGGAGACCTCCCGGCTGAAGCACACCCCGCTCACGAACGGGGACGCCTCCCGCGAGCGCACCGAGCCGATCGCCGACCACGAGGCCGCCCTGCGGGCCGTGGCGGACGAGCTGGCCAAGGACAGCCTCGGCCTGGACTCCGCCGAGCTGGCCGCCATCGGCCACCGCGTGGTGCACGGCGGGCAGAGCTTCACCCGGCCGACCGTGATCGACGACGCCGTGATCGCCGAGATCGAGCGGCTGATCCCGGTGGCACCGCTGCACAACCCGGCCAACCTCACCGGGATCCGCACGGCGCGGGCGCTGCGCCCGGACCTGCCGCAGGTGGCGGTGTTCGACACGGCGTTCCACACCACCATGCCGGAGTCGGCGGCCCGCTACGCCATCGACGTCGAGACGGCCGACGCGCACCGCATCCGCCGCTACGGCTTCCACGGCACCTCGCACGCGTACGTGTCCCGGGCGACGGCCGAACTGCTGGGCAGGGACCCGTCCGAGGTGAACGTCATCGTGCTGCACCTCGGCAACGGGGCGTCCGCGTCGGCGGTCCGCGGCGGGCGGTGCGTGGACACCTCCATGGGGCTGACGCCCTTGGAGGGGCTCGTGATGGGTACCCGGTCCGGAGACATGGACCCGGCCGTCATCTTTCATTTGATGCGCGTTGGCGGAATGTCCACGGACGAGATCGACACTCTCCTCAACAAGAAGAGCGGTCTGATCGGGTTGTGCGGCGACAACGACATGCGGGAAATCCGCCGGCGAATCGACGAGGGCGACGAACGGGCGAAGCTGGCCTTCGACATCTACATTCACCGGTTGAAGAAGTACATCGGCGCCTACTGCGCGGTGCTCGGCCGGGTGGACGCGGTCGCGTTCACGGCGGGTGTCGGCGAGAACGCGGCGCCGGTGCGGGAGGCCGCCGTAGCGGGTCTGGAGGGGCTGGGCCTGGCCGTGGACAGCGACCTCAACGCCGTACGGGGCGACGCGCCGCGGCTGATCTCGCCGGCCGGCGCGCGGGTCGCCGTGGCGGTGGTCCCGACGGACGAGGAACTGGAGATCGCGGCCCAGACGTACGCCCTGGTCGGAAAGAACATCTGAGCTTCGAAAAGAACAACTGAGCACCATCGGGCAATACACGCCGGTAACACGCCTGAGCGCATAGCCGCCCATATGAATTGCAGCATTCCGCCAGACGGAATATTCCGGAGCGAAACAAACCGATAGGATCGTCCCATGCGCCGTTCGAAAATCGTCTGTACTCTCGGCCCCGCGGTCGACTCCCACGAGCAACTGGTCGCCCTCATCGAGGCCGGCATGAACGTGGCCCGTTTCAATTTCAGCCACGGCAGCCACGCCGAGCACCAGGGCCGCTACGACCGGGTCCGGGCCGCCGCCGCCGAGACCGGCAACGCCATCGGCGTCCTCGCCGACCTCCAAGGCCCGAAGATCCGTCTGGAGACCTTCGCCGAGGGTCCCGTCGAGCTGGTGCGCGGTGACGAGTTCACCATCACCGCCGAGGACGTGCCGGGCGACAAGCAGATCTGCGGTACGACGTACAAGGGCCTGCCCGGTGACGTCTCCCCCGGCGACCAGGTCCTCATCAACGACGGCAACGTCGAGCTGAGGGTCATCGAGGTCGACGGGCCGCGCGTGCGGACCGAGGTCGTCGAGGGCGGTGTCATCTCCGACCACAAGGGCATCAACCTGCCCGGCGCGGCCGTCAACGTGCCGGCGCTGTCCGAGAAGGACGTCGAGGACCTGCGGTTCGCGCTGCGGATGGGCTGCGACCTGGTCGCGCTGTCCTTCGTGCGGGACGCGAACGACGTGCGGGACGTCCACAAGGTGATGGACGAGGTGGGCCGCCGGGTCCCCGTCATCGCCAAGGTGGAGAAGCCGCAGGCGGTGGAGAACATGGAGGACGTCGTGATGGCGTTCGACGGTGTGATGGTCGCCCGTGGCGACCTGGCCGTCGAGTACCCGCTCGAGAAGGTCCCCATGGTGCAGAAGCGCCTCATCGAGCTGTGCCGCCGCAACGCCAAGCCGGTGATCGTGGCGACCCAGATGATGGAGTCGATGATCACCAACTCCCGCCCCACGCGCGCCGAGGCCTCCGACGTGGCCAACGCGATCCTGGACGGCGCGGACGCGGTCATGCTGTCGGCGGAGTCCAGCGTGGGCGCGTACCCGCTGGAGACGGTGCGGACGATGTCGAAGATCGTCACGGCGGCCGAGGAGGAGCTGCTCTCCAAGGGCCTCCAGCCGCTGGTGCCCGGCAAGAAGCCGCGCACGCAGGGTGGTTCGATCGCCCGTGCCGCCTGTGAGATCGCCGACTTCCTCGGCGGCCGGGCCCTGGTGGCGTTCACGCAGTCCGGTGACACCGCCCGCCGGCTCTCGCGCTATCGCGCGTCGCAGCCGATCATCGCGTACACCACCGACGAGTCCACCCGGAACCAGCTGGCGCTCAGCTGGGGTGTCGAGTCGCACGTCGTGCCGTTCGTGAACAGCACCGACGAGATGGTCGACCTGGTCGACCACGAGATGGTCAAGCTCAACCGCTTCAACGAGGGCGACATCGCGGTCATCACCGCCGGCTCGCCCCCCGGCGTCCCCGGCACCACCAACATGGTCCGGGTGCACCACCTGGGCGGCGGCGCCCGCGACTGACGCGGCCGTCATCGCCGTAGGACGACACCGAGGGCGCCCCCCGGAAACAGGGGGCGCCCTCGGCGCTGTGCGGCTCCCGGACGGGTCCTGGGGCGGCCCGGTGACCCGGGCCGCGGGGTGACCGGCCGCTCAGTCGGTCATGAACTGGTGCATGCCGGGAACGGTGAGCGTTCCGCCGAACTGGCCCGCCTGGACGACCTTGACCTTCGTGAAGTAGATCAGCGGGATGTTCAGCGGCGGCGGGTGCTTCGGGTCGAAGGTCACCGGGATCAGCCCGAGCAGGTTGCCGGAGATGCTCTCGGTGTACATGACCGTCTTGCCTTCACGGATCGTGGACGTCGTGCCCTTGCCGGCCTGCACGTGGTAGGTCACGCCGGCCTGCTTGTCGTCGACCGTCTGGTGGAGGTCGCCGATGTCGGTGCCGTCGGAGATGACGTACTTCAGCACCTCCTTGACCGAGCCGTCGGCGGTCTTCACCTTGACGACGCCCTGGTAGTCGGCGCCCTTCAGCAGCAGCGAGCTGGCGTCCAGGTACCAGGGGTCGTTCGGCAGCGGCGGAATGCCCTTCTCGACGCCGCTCTCGTCGTCCGTGGCGACCGGGCAGCCCTCGGTGTCCGCGCTCTCGCTCGGCGAGGGGCTCGGCGTGGCGGTGGCGTCGTCCGTGGCATCGTCGGTGGCGTCCTCGGCCGCCTTCTCGGCGTCCTCGGTGTCCCCCGCGGTGTCGGTGACGTCCTTGGCGGCGTCCTCGACCTTGTCGGAGGCGTTGCCGGCGGTGTCCTTCGCGTCCTTGCCGGCGTCCGAGCCCGCGTCGTCGTCCTCCTTCGAGCCGGAGGCGTCCTCCGACGGGGAGGGCGACGGGGACGGGCTGGTCGACGTGGAGGGAGTGGTCTCCGTCTCCTTGTCGTCCGGCTTGAACAGGTCCTCGATCGCGGTGCCGATGTCCTCCAGCACGTTGCCGCCGCCGTCGGTCTCGGAGGTGTCGGCCGAGGGGGCCTCGCCGGAACCGGCCGTGTCGGTCGCGGACTTGTCGCTGTCGTCCGTCGACGACTCGTCCGAGGCGGAGCCGTCCTTGTCGTCGGAACCTGAATCCGACGACGCGGAGTCGTCCGTGGCCGTGTCGTCGGAGGCCGAGTCTCCGGAGGAGTTGCTGTCGTCGGCGGAGTCGTCGCCCGTGGACGTGTCCTTGCCCTCGTCCGTCGACGTGTCCTCGTCCGTGGAGGGGCTCTCGTCCGTGGAGTCGGTGCTCTCCTCGGCGGACGGGGTCGGCGTCGGCGTCGCGGAGGCGTCGGTGCCCTCCTCGGCGGCCTCCAGGGCCTCCACGCAGTCCTTGTACTCGTCGGCCGTCAGAGACAGCTTCGTCGGGTCGTCGGCGCGGGCGAGCGTCAGCGTGGGCGTGAAGCCCATGCCCATGAGGACCGCCGTCGGCATCGCCGCCAGGGCTATCGCCTTGCCCGCCGGCATGTTCAGCCGGGTGAGAAGGGGCTTCTTGGGCGCCGCGTGCCGCGGTCCGGATCTCGCACGGGACTCTCCCACCGAAGTCCCGTGGGTCACCTCGTCAGCCGGCACTGTGCCTCCCGTTCGTCCCGTTCGTGTGGGTGGTACCTGTGAGGTCGTCGCCCTCGCCGTTCGCC
This sequence comes from Streptomyces caniscabiei, assembly GCF_014930365.1. Taxonomy (GTDB): domain Bacteria; phylum Actinomycetota; class Actinomycetes; order Streptomycetales; family Streptomycetaceae; genus Streptomyces; species Streptomyces caniscabiei. The sequence goes on from NZ_JABXWI010000019.1 coordinate 30,343, forward strand.
GCCCCGCTCGCCGAGCCCGCTCCCGCGGACTCCGGGGCGTCGCCCTTGTGCAGGGGGACCGCACTTTGCTGTGCCGTGTTCTCGGGAGCCGTGTCCTGCGCGACCGGTGTCCGCGACGGGGTCCTGTAGGTGGACGGCACCGCCGCCTCCTCGTGACCGGGCGCCCAGGCGATGGCCAGTGCACCGCCGATCAGGGAGAGCAGGAAGCCGACACCGAAGCCACCGAGGTTGGAGACCGGGATGGACACGAGCGCCAGGAGGATCGCCGCCGTACCGGCGAAGGTGCGTACGTGCCGCTGGAACCAGAGGCTGACCCCGAGCACCACCAGCAGCACGCCGATGATGAGGGATCCCGCGCCGCCCGTCGTCGACATGGCGAGCGTCAGATGACCGATCTGCAGGTTCGCGTACGGCAGATACATGATCGGGAAACCGCCGAGCAGGACCAACAGGCCCGCCCAGAAGGGACGAGAGCCCCTCCAGTCGCTAAAGCGCCGCCGAAAGGCGCGGAGATAGTCTTCGTTCTGCCCCGTTGACTCGGCGCTCATGGACAACAGCTCCCTGGAACGGTGTTGCTGTGAGAAGTTCGCGTACGACGCGTACGACGCGGGCGTACGGAATTCAGGTACGGAGATCGTGTGCGCGGTGGAGCGCACGACGAGAGGGACGGGCGGGCGAAGAAGCGGACGCCCCCTCACCCGCCCAGGGAGTGCCTAGTAGCACTCCACGACGCCCTTGTGGAGCGACATCTTCAAGTTGCTCAGCTTGAAGGTTCCTGCAGTGGTCGCCCACGCCGTCTGCTTCACGCCGGTGAGCGAGGCCGAGTCGGCCTGCTGAGCGAACCCGTAGGGGTTGGCCTGCTCCGAGCCACCCTTCATGCCAGGACCCTTGTTGGCGTCCTTCGCGGCCACACCGATGTCGATGCCCTTGAAGACGGCGTCCGCCTCGAGGTCCTCGACGTCGATGTAGAGGTTCTCGGCCTCGACCTTCTTGCCACCGGTGCCAGCGGTCAGCTTGAGGCTGACGCTACCGAGGATCGGGACACCGGGGGTGACGACCGACTGGCACATGTTGGTGATGGTCGCGGACTTGAACGCCGAAACGGCGACGGGGTGAACCGTCTTCTCGCCCTTGAGGGTGTAACCCTCGTCGAGCGCTCCGTACTGCGAGAAGCCCGTACCGTCGAGCTGACCCGCCGTCACCTTGAACGACTGGCCCGACACACTGAACGACGCGGCGAGAGCACCCTGCGCGAGGGCGACACCTATCGCTGCCGTGGCGGCGACGCTGGGCACCATGACCACAGCGAACCGCTTCCATCTGGTCCCGCCACGCACCTGGGACTCCATATTTCCTCCTTCTCGGACGTACATCTCCTGATACCGGCTCGCCCCTTGGCGGCGGCTCGGCCGGACAGGGATGGGAGAAGTGCTACGTCCTCGGGAAGGAGAGCGCCCGCGCTCGGTGGCGCGAAAAGCGCCCGAATCACCGGCGATCACCCCCGAGCGACAACCACTGGTCGCGCCTGACACGCATCACGCACAACCTGCTGGACAGGCTCCGCGGTTGAGCGGAGACCCCCCTGCCCAAGAGCCGGCGCCACTGTCGCCCGCTCTACTCGGTGGGGACCCAGAAAACCCGTTGACCCGACTGGCTGGCGGGGTACGGGACAGGACCGAGCGTCGCCGATCGTGGTGCATTCTCGCCGCCCCCGCAAGGGGGGTCGTTACTGGCTAGTAACGGACGGATAACCGAACAACGACCCATCGGCATCGGCCAGCGACCCTGGGTGGCGCCGAGTGAGGCGACACATGGGTGGACAGTCGGACAGAGTCCGACAGATCGACGGGATTCTCTTACTGCCAGTAACAGCGGCCGCGATTACCAAGATTTGGTAAAACGCGGCCGCGGTGTCGCTGTGTCGCCAAATCTCTCACTCGCGCACCACACGTCCCGGCACTCCGGGACGGAGGTGCTCACGAGCCCCCGGGCCTCCGCCCGTCACAGCCGACGCTCAACCGAGGCAGGGGGTCCACAGACAGGTCAGAACAGGGCCCGCGCCAGCGAGCGACGCGCCGCGGCCACCCGCGGATCGTCACCGCCGACCACCTCGAAGAGCTCCAGCAGCCGCAGCCGTACGGCGTCCCGGTCGTCACCGGCCGTGCGCCGCACCGTGTCGATGAGTCGTCCGAACGCGTCCTCCACATGTCCGCCGACGAGGTCGAGGTCCGCCGCCGCGATCTGCGCCTGCGCGTCGCCCGGGTTCTCGGCGGCCGCCTTGCGCACGTCCTGCGGGTCGACGCCCTGCACACGCTGGAGCAACTCGGCCTGGGCGAGGCCGAGTTTGGCCTCCGTGTTGCCCGGGTCGTCGCTCAGCACGTTCTTGTACGCCTGCACCGCGCCACCGAAGTCGCCCGCGTCCAGGGCTCGTACGGCGGCTTCGAGCAGGTGGTCGTAAGGGCCGGCCGGGATCTGCGGGGCCGCCTCGACGGGGGCGCCGGACTCGGCGTCCGGGTCCACCACCAGGCCGGTGAGCCCGAAGCGCTCCTCGGCGACCTGCACGAGCTGGTCGAGGGTCGCGCGGATCTGCTGCTCGGGGGCGGCGCCCTGGAAGAGGGGGAGGGCCTGACCGGCGACGACGGCGAACACGGCCGGGATCCCCTGGATCCCGAACTGCTGCATCAACATCTGGTTGGCGTCGACATCGATCTTCGCGAGGACGAACTTGCCGTTGTACTCGACGGCGAGGCGCTCCAGCACCGGGCTGAGCTGCTTGCAGGGCTGGCACCACTCGGCCCAGAAGTCGATGACGACGGGGACTTCGGTGGACCGCTGCAGGACCTCGCTCTCGAACCCGGCCTCATCGACGTCGATGACCAGGTCGGCCGGGGAGACCGCCCCTCCCCCGCCCTGCCGGGCCGTTTCGGCGCGCGCCTGCTCCGCCTTCGCCTTGGCCTCCTGGGCCGCCTTCACCGCGGCGAGGTCGACGACTCCGCTCATGGACATGTTCCGTGGCTGCATGAGTACATCCTCCCCCTTCCGAGCACGCAGGTGAAAAGCGTCCTGGAGCCGGGCACCCACCCGGCTTTCGCTACGACTCGTAGCGTAACCGTCCCGGCGACTCTCCTGCACCCCTCACTACCCACTCCGCAGTGATCTGCCTCACGACGACGGGGAGGACTTCGACAACGGCCGGATATGGTCGCCGGATGCAGAGCCGCACCCCCGCCGCACGCGCCACGGGCGGCCGTCCGCGCAGCGCCGCCGCGGACGCCGCGATCCTGGCCGCGACCCGTGCGGCGCTGGTCGACCTGGGCTGGTCGAAGCTGACCCTGGGCGACGTGGCGACCCGGGCCGGTGTCGCGAAGACGACCCTCTACCGCCGCTGGGCCGGCAAGAACGAACTCGTCGTGGACGCGGTGGCGGAACTCTTCGACGAGCTGCGCCTCCCGGACCGGGGCAGCCTGGCGGCCGACATCGAGGGCGTGGTGCTCCAGTTCGCGGCGATCCTGGCCCGCCCGGAGGCCAAGAGCGGCCTCATGGCCGTCGTCGCCGAGTCGACCCATGACGACGCCCTGCGCGAGCGCATCCGCGCGTCCGTCGTCGACCGCCAGAAACGCCTCGTCCTGGAGGGCCGCGCCCGGGCCCAGGCCCGCGGCGAACTCCCCCCGGAATCCGACCCCGCCACCGCCGCCCGCACCGTCGACCTCATCTTCGACGTGGTCGTGGGTACGGTCGTCCACCGCACGCTGGTCAGCGCGGAACCGGCGGACGAGGAGTGGGCCCGGGACTTCACGACCCTCTTGCTGAACGGCCTGAGGGGCACTGCATAAAACGCGCGCCGTAAGACGCGCCCCGCAAGGGGCGCGGGGACTGCGCGAGAAGCCCCCACCCACCCGCACCCGACAACGGCCCTCGCCCGCCCCCGCCGGAGGCAACCGCGCCTAGAACCCCGCCGGCTCCGTGTACACCCCCCACTCCTCCCGCAGCACCCCGCAGATCTCCCCCAGCGTCGCCTCGGCCCGCACCGCGTCGAGCATCGGCCCGATCATGTTGGCCCCGCCGCGCGCCGCCGCGAGCATCGCGTCGAGCGCGGACCGCACGGCCCCGTCGTCGCGCGCCCCCTTCCGCCCCGCGAGCACCCTCACCTGCTCCCGCTCCACCTCGTGACTGACCCGCAGGATCTCCAGGTCCCCGGTCACGGACCCATGGTGGACATTGACGCCGACGACCCGCTTCTCCCCCTTCTCCAGCGCCTGTTGGTACCGGAAGGCGGACTCCGCGATCTCCCCGGTGAACCACCCGTCCTCGATCCCCCGCAGGATCCCGGAGGTGATCGGCCCGATCGGATGCGTCCCGTCCGGATGCGCCCGCAGCCCCCGCTCCTTGATCTGGTCGAAGATCTTCTCTGCGTCGGCCTCGATACGGTCCGTCAGCTGCTCGACGTACCACGAACCACCCAGCGGATCGGCGACATTGGCGACCCCGGTCTCCTCCATCAGCACCTGCTGCGTCCGCAGCGCGATCTCCGCGGCCTGTTCCGACGGCAGCGCCAGCGTCTCGTCCAGCGCGTTGGTGTGCAGCGAGTTGGTCCCGCCGAGCACCGCCGACAGCGCCTCCACCGCCGTACGCACCACGTTGTTGTACGGCTGCTGCGCGGTCAGCGAGACCCCGGCGGTCTGCGTGTGGAAGCGCAGCCACTGGGCCTTCTCCGTGCGCGCCCCGTACACGTCCCGCATCCACCGCGCCCAGATCCGGCGCGCCGCGCGGAACTTGGCGATCTCCTCGAAGAAGTCGACGTGCGCGTCGAAGAAGAAGGACAGCCCGGGCGCGAACACGTCGACGTCCAGCCCCCGGCTGAGCCCCAGCTCCACGTATCCGAAGCCGTCCGCGAGGGTGTACGCCAGCTCCTGCGCGGCCGTGGCCCCGGCCTCCCGGATGTGGTAGCCGGAGACGGAGAGCGGCTTGTACGCGGGGATCTCGGCCGCGCAGTGCTCCATGAGGTCCCCGATGAGGCGCAGATGCGGCTCGGGCTGGAAGAGCCACTCCTTCTGCGCGATGTACTCCTTGAAGATGTCGGTCTGGAGGGTGCCGTTGAGCACACCCGGGTCGACGCCCTGCCGCTCGGCGGCGACGAGGTACATGCAGAAGACGGGGACGGCGGGCCCGCTGATCGTCATGGACGTGGTGACGTCACCCAGCGGGATGTCCCTGAACAGCACCTCCATGTCGGCAGCGGAGTCGATGGCGACCCCGCAGTGCCCCACCTCACCGAGCGAGCGCGGCTCGTCCGAGTCCCGCCCCATCAGCGTCGGCATGTCGAACGCGACGGACAGTCCTCCGCCTCCGTTGGCGAGGATCTTCTTGTAGCGCTCGTTCGTCTGCTCCGCGTTCCCGAACCCCGCGAACTGGCGGATCGTCCACGTCCGCCCCCGGTAGCCGGTCGGATACAGCCCGCGCGTGAAGGGGAACTCCCCCGGCCAGCCGATCCGCTCGAACCCCTCGTACACATCGCCCGGCCGGGGCCCGTACACGGGCTCCACGGGGTCCCCGGAGAGCGTCGTGAAGTCGGCCTCCCGCTTCCGCGCGGAGTCGTAACGGTCCTGCCAGCGGCGGCGGCCCTCATCGATGGCGTCAGCGTCCATGGAACCAATTTACTAGGACGTCCTAGTAAACGACAGCAACGCAGCTCAGGACGCGCGCGCGGGGCGCGAAACGGCACCCGTTACGCTCGGTGCCATGAAGAAGAGCGTCTTGACCCGCTACCGGGTGATGGCCTACGTCACCGCCGTGCTGCTGATCCTGCTGACGGTGGGCGTGATCGGGAAGCGCCTGCTGGGCATGGACGGCTTCGACGGCTTCGTCACGGTGATCGGCTTCGCCCACGGCTGGCTGTACGTGCTCTACCTGGTCTTCGCCTTCGACCTCGGCAGCAAGGCCAAGATGCCGCTGGGCCGCCTCGCCTGGGTGCTGCTCGCCGGTACCGTGCCGACGGCCGCCTTCTTCGTGGAGCGCAAGGTCAGCCGCGAGGTCGAGCCGCTGATCATCAAGGAGGCGGCCCCGAACCCGGCCGCCGCCTGACCGCCTCCCGACCGCCTCCTGACCGCCTCCGGTCAGTCCTCCTCAAAGTCCCCCGCCGCCACCCGCAGCGGCCTGAGCATCGCGAAGATCTCCGCGCACTCCTCGGCGTCGTAGGCGCCGAGGCCGAAGTCCATGGCCATGAGATCGCGGGTGGCCGCGTCGCAGACCTCGCGGCCCTTGTCGGTGATGGAGGCGAGGGTGCCGCGGCCGTCGTTGGGATTGGGGCGCTTGTCGACCAGACCGGACTTCACCAGCCGGTCGACGGTGTTCGTCACGGACGTGGGGTGCACCATGAGCCGCTCACCGATCTTGGACATCGGCAGCTCGCCCTTCTGCGAGAAGGTCAGCAGCACGAGGGCCTCATAGCGGGCGAACGTCAGCCCGTACGGTTTGACCACCGCGTCGACCTCCGCCAGCAGGATCTGCTGGGCACGCATGATCGACGTGATCGCGGCCATGGACGGCACATTTCCCCAGCGCTGCTTCCAGTGCTCGTCGGCGCGCGAGATGGGGTCGAAGGAGAGGCTGAGCGGCTTCGGCACGGCATCGACCTTACCGGCCGGTCACATGCTGGTCAGCCCCGTCTCGCCTTTCGGTCGCCCCCAAGGGGCGCGGGGAACTGCGCGAACGGGGTCCGGGGCGGAGCCCCGAATCCTTGACGGGGGTCGAAGGCGGCGCGCAGCCCCTGGGTGGGGGCACCTCCCGCTCGAGCGAAGCCGAGAGTGGGGGAGGGACGGGTAGGGGCGGCGGGGGCGACAAAACCCCGCCGCGCCAACGGCAGCCCCCGCACCCCGACGCCTCAACGCCCCGCGGCCCTCCGCAACTGATGCCGCACCGCCCGCTGCGCCACCGGCCCGAGACCGTCCAGCGCGGCGACGAGCCCCGCGAGCTGCTCCAGCGCCCCGAGCGCCTCCCCCGCCCCCTCCGGGTCGACCCCCTCGTACAGCTCCAGCCCCACGAACGACGCCGCCACGGCCCGCGCCAGCCCACCCGCGTCGGCGAACTCCCCGAGCGGCGAGGCCGCGAGGACCCGGCGCAGCACCCCCTCGACCTCCGCGATCCACAGGTCCAGCCCGGCGGCCGTCGCCGGCGCCAGTCGGGCGTGGGTCTGCGCCCCCGCGAGGAGCTGCCCCAGCACGGCCACATGTCCCGCCGCCCGCTCCTCCACGTGCATCTCCCGCCCGAAGGCCAGCAGTTCGGAGAGCGAGCCGATCGCCGCCATCCGCTCCCGGTGGCGGGCGACCCGCTGCTCCGCCCCGTACCGGCAGGCCGCCGCCAGGAGTTCGTCGACCGACCCGAAGTGGTAGAAGACGAGCGCCTGGTTCACCCCGGCGGTCGCGGCGATCGTACGGGCGGACGTCTTGGCGATCCCCTGCTCGACGAGCGTCCGCAGCGCGCCCTCCAGCAGCTTCGTCCGGGTCGCCCCGCTCACGCCCGCGCCTCCTCGCGGACCGGCCGCAGCCCGGGCCGGACCCCGCACACCCGGACGTCCTGGTAGGTCGCGGTGAAGGAGCCCTCGTAGCCGAAGAGCGGCCCGAAGTGCCGGTTCACCACCCGCACCTGGATCCGGAAGCGTCCCGTCCGATCGTCGAACCGCTCCCGCACCTCGGCGTCCGCGCCGATGAGCCCGGGGACCCGGACGTCGAGGGGCCCCTCGCGGAAGCGGTGCTCGCCGGAGCGGATCAGCAGCGACCCGTCGGGCTCCGCACGGAAGTGCAGGTCGCTGGCGAGGTGCTGGTGGGTGCCGAGGTAGTCGAGGACGCGGTCGCCCTGGGGGCTCAGCACCATCTGGGCGTCGAACCGGCGGGACCGGCCGGGCAGGTCGAAGGTACGCACGAAGCTCACCGTCTCACGGCCGAAACCGTCGGTGTACGGCACGTTCTCGATGGTGAAGGGAACGTGCCGCCCCTCGCGCGGGACGAGGATGTTCCGGGTGCCCCCGAGCGCGAGGAAGGGTTTCACCAGGCCCCGCCCGTGCCAGACACGGTCCATCACCCCCCGGCCCGTGCACGCCTGCCCGCTCGCCAGTCCGACCGAGAAGCGGCGACGCAGCTCGGGGTGCAGCCGCTCGAAGTCGGCGCCCATGACGGTACGGAAGATCGAGGCCGGAGAAGCGGGAGAAGCCGGGGAGGCCGACGGGGCGGAGGGGGACGGGGTGGTCCCCGGAGTCGTGGCGTCCATGCCGGTCATCCCGTCATCCCTTCAGGGTCGCGAGCAGTCGGGGCGCACGCGCGCGTGCGGGCGCGGTCCGCACACAGCGGCGGGCGGACGGGGTGCCGGGCAGGGGCGGCGCCAACAGGGCGGCCAGGACCGCCGACACGGCCAGGACCGGGGTCGCGAACAGCGCGAGCGGCGCCAGGGCGCCCGCCGGGTCCCCCAGCGCCCCGTACGCGAGCCCGGCGCAGGCGGCCAGGACCGTCAGCACGCGGACGACCGCCTCGGCGAGCCAGTGCCGCAGGGCCCGCTCGGGGGTGATGTCCCGCTCCAGCCACAGGCGGAGCCGGTCGAAGGACCAGGCGGTGGCCCAGCCCATGAGCGGGCGGAACAGCATCCGGTCGACGAGGGCGCCCGGCCGGCCCCAGCGGGGGAGGTAGTCGTAGCCGGTGAGGAAGCGCACGCCGTCGCCGTCCGGCACGTAGCGCCAGTAGCCGCTGCCCTCGGCGATCAGGGAGAGCGGGTGCGGCGAGGCGAACCGCAGGGCGGAGGTGCGGGTGCCGTCCGGCCGCTCCTTCTCCCCGGCCGACACACCGGTCCCGGCGACCGTCAGGCCGGGGAGCACGCGGGTGGCGTACCGGAAGCGCTGCGGCTCGCCCTCCACCCGCGGGAGGTGGCCGATCTCCGTGAACCGGAGGTCCCACCGCTGATGGAGTGCGGGGTCCTGGGTACGGGCCCACACCTCCTCCAGGTCCGCCCGTACTCGTGCCTCGATGTAGAGCCCCATCCGCGTTCCCCCAGGTCGACGAAGTTTTTGAGCGAATGCTCAACCTGTCGGGGACGACCGTACTCCGATTTGAGCGATCGCTCAATCAGCAGGGCATGAGAAAACCCCGGCCCTCGGGGGCCGGGGTTCCGGCAGCCGCGGCAGCGCCCGCGGCGGGCTATGACGGCTCGGACAGGTGGCGCTCCACCGTCTCCACCTTGGACGTGAGGCCGTCCGTGACGCCGGGGCGGATGTCGGCCTTGAGGACGAGGGAGACGCGGGGCGCGCGCTCCTCGACGACGGCGACGGCGCGGCGCACGACGTCCATGACCTCGTCCCAGTCACCTTCGATCGAGGTGAACATGGCGTCGGTCCGGTTCGGCAGACCCGACTCACGGACGACCCGGACGGCGTCGGCGACGTACTCCCCCACCTCCTCGCCGACACCGAGGGGGGTCACGGAGAAGGCGACGATCACGCGTTCACGACCCCTTCCTTGCGGGCGCGCGTGGCGATCACCGCGTCGTCGGCCTCGCGGCGCAGCCTGCGGTCGGCGAAGAAGCCGCCGGTGGGCAGGACGGAGAGGGCGAAGTAGAGCGCGGCGGTCTTCAGCGACCACTTCGTACGGTTCCAGGCGTCGGCCCAGAAGATCAGGTACAGGACGAAGAAGCCGGCGTGGACCCAGCCCATCACGGGCACCGCGTCGAACTCCGTGGTCCGCTTCAGCACCGAGCAGACGAGCAGCAGCAGGAAGGAGACGGCCTCGGGGGCGGAGACGAGGCGCAGACGGCGGAGGGCGGAGACGGTCTTTATGTCCACGGGTCACCTTCGGTGGGGTCGGTTTGTGAACGGAAGCACAAGCTCGGCCCATTCTGGCATCCGCCGATCGCCCGGCGCCCCCTAGGGTCCCTTCGGGGTCGAGATCCACCCCTGGGCCCTGTCCTGTCCGGCCATCGGCCGGTTAACGTCACCCCGTGGCAATGTTCCGACTTCAAGGCAGCAAAGTGCTGGCCGTCGACATGACCGGGGACGCCGTGAAGGCGAAGAACGGCTCGATGGTCGCCTACGACGGTCAGATGTCGTTCAAGAAACTGAGCGGCGGCGGTGAGGGCCTGCGCGGGATGGTGACGCGGCGACTCACAGGTGAGCAGATGACGTTGATGGAGGTGACCGGGCAAGGGACCTGCTGGTTCGCGGACCGGGCGTCCGAGATCAACCTCGTGAATCTTCAGGGGGACAAGCTGTACGTGGAGTCGAGCAATCTGCTCGCGACGGACTCCGGGCTGCGTACGGGCACGAGCTTCACGGGGCTGCGCGGCGCCTCGCAGGGCAACGGCCTGTTCACCACGACCATAGAGGGCCACGGCCAGGCGGCGATCATGTCCGACGGCCCGGCGGTGGTGCTCCGGGTGAGCCATCAGTACCCGCTGACGGTGGACCCCGGGGCGTACATCGCCCACCAGGGCAACCTCCAGCAGTCCTTCCAGTCCGGTGTGACGTTCCGCACGTTCATGGGCGAGGGCGGCGGCGAGGCCTTCCAGATCCGCTTCGAGGGCGACGGACTCGTCTACGTCCAGCCCAGCGAGCGCAACACGGTGGCGGGGGACGTCTGACATGGCCTTCCGTGAGATCAACTCGAAGATGATCGAGGCGACCGTGATGCCGGGCCAGCGGCTGTTCAGCCAGCGCGGCGCGATGCTCGCCTACAAGGGCGAGGTGTCCTTCACTCCCAACATCCAGGGCGGGCAGGGCGGTATCGCGTCGATGATCGGCCGCCGGGTGGCGGGCGAGGCGACACCGCTGATGACCGTCGAGGGCAGCGGCACGGTGCTGTTCGGGCACGGCGGCCACCACATCCAGGTGATCAGCCTGACGGGCGAGACGCTCTACGTCGAGGCCGACCGGCTGCTGGCCTTCGACGGCACCCTCCAGCAGGGCACGATGTTCATGGGCTCGCAGGGCGGCGTCATGGGCATGGTGCGCGGCCAGGTGACGGGCCAGGGCCTGTTCACCACCACCCTCAAGGGGCACGGGGCGGTCGCGGTCATGGCGCACGGCGGGGTGATCGAGGTCCCGATCACCCCCCAGCGCCCGGTCCATGTCGACCCGCAGGCGTACGTGGCGCACCACGGCGACGTACGCAACAAGCTCTCCACCGCGCTCGGCTGGCGCGACATGGTGGGCCGGGGCTCCGGCGAGGCGTTCCAGCTGGAGCTGAGCGGCAGTGGTGCGGTGTACGTCCAGGCCTCGGAGGAGAAGCTGTGAGCATGTACGGGGCCCCGGTCGCCGGTCCGACCGTCCACGACCCGATGACGCTGCCGTCCGACGACAACGTCAACAACTACACCTTCTGCGTGGAGCTCAAGGGGAGCCAGTGGTTCCTGCAGAAGGGCAAGATGATCGCCTACTACGGCCAGATGGAGTTCAACGGCATCGGGCACGGCCGTCTCGGCGGTCTCGTCCGTACGTCGTTCCATTCGCCTCTGCACGCGAGCGACTGGGTCGTGGCGGAGGGATCGGGCAAGATGCTCCTCGCCGACCGGGCCTTCGACGTCAATTCGTATGACCTGGAGGACGGCAACCTCACCATTCGCTCGGGCAACCTCCTCGCTTTTCAGCCAAGTCTCGCGCTGAAGCAGTCGATCGTCCCGGGCTTCCTGACCCTCATCGGCACGGGCAAGTTCGTGGCGGCCTCCAACGGCCCGGTGGTGTTCATGGAACCCCCCATCCGGGTGGACCCGCAGGCCCTGGTCGGGTGGGCCGACTGCCCCTCGCCGTGCCACCACTACGACCACACCTACATGTCCGGGGTCATGGGCGGTCTACGTGCGATGACGGGGATCGGCGGGGCGTCCGGCGAGGAGCACCAGTTCGAGTTCGTCGGGGCGGGCACGGTGCTGCTCCAGTCGTCCGAGACGCTCATGGCCGAGCAGGCCACGGGTGTGGTCCCGCACGAGCCGGGCGTACCCGGCGGCGGTGGGGTACCCGGGCATCACGGACAGCCGGCGGGGGCACCGCGCCTTCCCGGACAGCTGGGGGACCTCCAGCGTCGCTTCGGGCTGTGAGCGGTAGTCTGCGGAGTGTGACATCGAACGTGTGCGCGTTGTCATGCTCCAACCCGTAAGACCCGACCTGTCCGCACGAGAGACACACCCGACCCTCACTAGTTCGCATTTCAACATTTTAGGTAGACTTCATTCATGGAGACCGAAACGGCCACGCGCTGGCTGACCGATGCGGAGCAGTGCGCCTGGCGCACCCATCTGGACGTCAACAGGCTGCTGACGCATCAGCTCGAAAGGGATCTGCAGCCGTTCGGCCTGACAATGAACGACTACGAGATCCTGGTGAACCTCTCCGAGTCCGAGGGGCGGCGGATGCGGATGAGCGATCTCGCCGCCGCCACGCTCCAGTCCAAGAGCCGCCTCTCGCACCAGATCACCCGGATGGAGAACGCCGACCTGGTGCGCCGGGAGAACTGCGAGTCCGACCGGCGCGGGCTGTTCGCCGTGCTCACGGAGCACGGCATGGCGACGATGCAGCGGGTGGCTCCGCACCATGTCGCCTCCGTGCGGCGGCACTTCATCGATCTGCTGTCGGAGGAGGCGATGGAGGAGCTGCACAAGTCGCTGGTGCCGATCGCGGAACATCTCCGAATCCACAGGGGTAAACCGTAGGGGGTCGGGGGGCTGCCGGTTCGGTTTCGGCCGCGGGTTCGTCGTGGCTGGTCGCGCAGTTCCCCGCGCCCCTTAAGTACTCGGGGGTCGCAAAGGCAGCCTCAGTTCGAACAGTGCGCCTCCGCCGGGGGCGTCGTCGATCGTCAGGGTGCCTCCGTGGCGGGTGGCGATGTCCCTGGCGATCGCGAGGCCCAGGCCCGCGCCGCCGTCGTCCCTCGCGCGGGACTCGTCCAGGCGGACGAAGCGTTCGAAGATGCGCTCCCGGTCGGCGGGCGGAACGCCCGAGCCGTCGTCGGTGACCTGGAGAATCGCCAGGTCGGGCGTGGTGCGCAGGGTGACGGCGACGCGACTGTGGGCGTGGCGGGCCGCGTTGTCCAGGAGGTTGCCGAGGACCCGGCAGATCTGGTTGCGCGAGCCGCGCAGTTCCACCGCGTCCACGCCGTCCAGCGTCACGCCCTCCCGGGACGCCACCTCTTCCCGTACGACCCGCGCCAGGTCGAACCGCGCGTCCGGCGGCGGCCGCTCCCCCGCGTCCAGACGGGCGAGCAGCAGCAGGTCGGCGGCGAGGCTCTGCAGCCGCACGGTGTCCTCGACCGCCCCGTCCAGGTCCAGCAGCTCCGGGTGCGCGGCGCCCACTTCCAGCTGGGTGCGCAGCGAGGCGATGGGGCTGCGCAGTTCGTGCGAGGCGTCCGCGACGAACGCGCGCTGCCGCTCCACCGAGGCCTCCAGGGCGGCCAGCGTCTCGTTGGTGGTGCGGGCGAGCCGGGCGACCTCGTCGTGCGTGTCCGGCTCGGGGACGCGTCGGGAGAGGTCCTCGGAGGCCGTGATCGCCGCCATCTCCGCACGGATGCCCTCGACGGGCCGCAGTGCCCGCCGGGTGACGACGTACGTCACCCCGCTCACCGTCAGCAGCAGCAGCGGCAGCCCGATGAGCATCGTCGTCAGCGCGGTGCCGACGGCGTCCTCCTCGGTGGAGAGCGGGGCGCCCGCGTAGACGGTCAGCGGCACCCCCGCCGGCGTGACCACGTCGACCCCGGCGAACCGGTAGTCCGCCGTGTCCCCTTCGACGGTCGCGGTGCCCTCGCCGTACCAGGTCTCGTCGGCGATCTCGCCCGCCCGGAGGCTGCCCCCGTCCTCGGCGTCCTTGTCGCCCTCCGCCCGGTCGTCGGCGTCGTCGTTGGTCTCGGAGTTCAGGCGGTCCGAGTCGATGGCGGTCACGTCCATGCCCTCGACGTCCTCGCCGACGGCGACGGGCTTCTCGTCCCGGTCCAGGACCTCGACCGGGTTCTCGTCGCCGTCCGGCAGACGCAACTCGGCGTAGGCGAACCCGTTCGCCAGCGCGGAGGCCGCGTTGCGGGCCACGGAGTCGGCCTCCGCGTCCGCCTTGTCGGTGAGGGTGAAGCGCAGCGAGAGCAGGACGGCGGCGCCGGCGGCGACCAGGGCCACCGCGACGACGACGGTCGCGGCGAGGGTCGCACGGGCCCGTACCGAGCCGAGACGGCGTTTCACGAGCGGCCCTCCAGTCTGTATCCGGCCCCGCGCACGGTCTTGATGAGCGGGGAACCGAGCTTGCGGCGCAGGGCGCTGATGTAGACCTCGACGATGTTCGGGTCGCCGTCGTAGGCGAAGTCCCAGACGTGCTCCAGGATGTCGGCCTTCGAGACGACCTCACCGGCTCTCAGGACGAGTTGCTCCAGGACGGAGAACTCCTTGGTGGTGAGGGTGATCTCGTCGTCGGCGAGGAACACGCGCCGGGCGGCGGTGTCGACCTTCAGATCGCCGACCTCGTGCACGGGCGAGGCGCCGCCCGAGGGGCCGCGCCGCCGCAGCAGCGCCTTCACCCGGGCGACCAGGACGACGTACGAGAACGGCTTGGTCAGATAGTCGTCGGCGCCCGTGTCGAGGCCCTCGGCCTCGTCGTACTCGCCGTCCTTGGCGGTGAGCATCAGGATCGGCACGTCGTGGCCGGCGGCGCGCAGGGCGGCGCAGACGCGGTAGCCGTTCATGCCGGGCAGCATGATGTCGAGGATCACGAGGTCGTAGGACCCCTCGCTCGCCCGGTGCAGTCCGTCGATCCCGTCGTGGACGACGTCCACGGCGTACCCCTCGGCCGTCAGGCCCTTGGCCAGCGACACCGCGAGCCGCTTCTCATCTTCCACGATCAACAGGCGCATGCGTTCAGCTTGGCAAACCGAACCTGAAGCGGTCTTCAGGGGGCTTCAGGTCCGCTTCAGCGTCGGTCGGCCAGATTGGTCCACGTCGAAAGCAGACGAGGCGGATAAGCCCGGACAAGCCCCGCTGCGACCGCGACATCATCCGTAACTGGTCGCAGCCAGTCGCATCCTGGAGGAACCCCATGAAGCGCAACATCGTCATCGCCACCATCACGGCCGTCGCCCTGATCGGCGGCGGCACCGCGACCGCCATCGCGGTCTCGGGTGACGACGAGGCGCCGGCGAAGAAGACCGTGTCGGTGTCGAACGACGACAACGACCGCGACGACGTCAACGACGTGAACGACGACTCCGACGACACCGCCCAGGACAGCGCGGACGACAAGGCCGAGGACCGGGCCGCCCGCGACACGGACCAGGACGCCGACGACAAGGCCGAGAACGCGGCCGAGGCGAAGGCCGGTCAGGTCACGGCCGCCGACGCGATCGCCACCGCGCTCAAGTCCAAGGCCGGTACGGCCGTCTCCGCCGACCTCGACGACGAGGGCACGAACCTGGTGTGGGACGTCGACGTCCTGACCGCCGGTGACAAGTGGTTCAGCGTCCAGGTCGACCCGAGCACCGGCAAGGTCCTCGGCACGCACGCCGACCGCGACGACGACGGTGACGACGCCGCCGAGACCGCGCAGATCCGGGCCGCGCTGAAGGGCAGCTCCGTGACCGCCGCCGAGGCCGCCGAGGCCGCCGCGGACAAGGGCACCGTGACCTCCGTGGACCTCGACGAGGAGAGCGCGGACCAGGCCTGGGAGGTCGACACCACCGCCGCCGACGGCACCGGCAGCGACTGGAGGGTGAACCTCGACTCCGGCAAGCTGACCGCCGACCGCACGGAGGACTGACCCGCGCGGTCCCGTTGAACCACCGGGAGGACCGACCCCGCCGACCCCCTCGGCCGGGCGTCGTCCTCCAGGAGGACCGGTGCTCTCCCCCCACACCCCGGGAGCCCGGTTCCTCCTTCCACGCCGGGAAGCCCGCCACCTCGCCCCCCCCAGAGGTGAGCGGCCTTCCTCACCCCAGGTAGGGGCACCCGACACCGGGTGCCCCTACCGCCGTTCGCACGGTCGGCTCACCTCACCTCACGGGGATTCCGTCACCCCCGCCGTCGCACTCCCGACCCGCTCGGTCGTGGGCCCCTCAGCTTCCGGCACAGTCTTACGGCCTCCCCGGCTCCCCACGGCCACGACCGCCGCCGTGAGCAGGGCCACGCCGCCCGCGAGGGCGAAGCCGAGGGCGGGCGAGACCCGGGCCACCAGCAGCCCGGAGCCGGCCGCCCCCACCGAGACGCCGGCGTTGACGGCCATGTTGACCCAGGCGCCGGACCGGGTGCGGGCCGCGGGCGGGGCGGAGTCGTCGGCGACGAGGTACGCCGTGGTGAGCGCCGGGGCGACGAAGAGCCCGGCACAGACGACCGCGCCGGTGAGGACCGCCAGGTTCGGCGCGAGCCCGGCACCCGCGAGGGCGAGGCCCAGCCCGGCCGCCAACAGCGACAGCCGTGCGCGCGCGCCGGAGCGCCACCCGACCGCGCCGTACAGCAGCCCGCCCACGGCGCTGCCGGCGGACAGCGCGGCGAAGATCCAGGCCACCACGTCGTCCCCGTGGCCCCGTTGTCCGGCGAAGGCCAGCACCAGCAGGTCGAGCGCGCCGAGCGACAGTCCGACGCCGCCGGCCGCGACGACGGGCGGCACGATCGCGGAGACGGCCCACGAACCCCGTCGGCCCGCGGGCTCCTTCGGGACCGCGCTCCGTCCCGGGACGCGCGCGACGGCCGGGGAGGCGGCGAACGCGAAGGTCCCCGCCGCCACCAGCACGGCGCCCAGGGCCACGGCGGCGGCCGGAGGCGCGATCTGCACCACCGCGCCCACCACCAACGGCCCCGACACGAACAGCAGTTCCTCCGCGACCCCGTCGAGGCTGTACGCGCGTGGCAACAGCCCCCGGTCGGCGGCGAGTTCGCTCCACACCGTGCGCATCGTCGGTCCGAGCGGCGGCGTACAGGCACCCGCCGCGACCGCGATCGCGCCCAGCACCGGGGCCGAGGTGCCCGGCAGCAGGCTCGCCGGCGCCAGCAGCCCGAGCAGCACGGCGTACAGGGAGGCCATCGGCGGCAGTGCCCGGCGCGGGCCGTACCGGTCGACGAGCGCCGCCCTCGCGGGCGACAGGAGGACACTGGTGGCCCCGAACAGGGCCATGACCGTGCCGGCGACGGCGTACGAGCCCGTCGCCCGGGTCACGGCGAGCAGCACGGCGACCGGCACCATGCCGTAGGAGAGGCGGCCGACGAGTGCGGCGGCGAAGGTGCGGCGGGCGTACGGGAGGCGGAGCACCGCTGCGTACGACGGCCGCGGGGAGGTCGCGGACATGCGAAAGGTTCCTCACCGGGAGGCGTGAACAGGGACACCGATGCCCCGCGCGACGTCGGCACGTCGTCTGCGGGGGGGCGTCTCTACGCAAGGTGAGTGAACACGCGGCCAAGCTAGCAGCTCGCGACAGGGGTCGGGGGTTCGGGTGCGCGGGCGTCTACGGGCCGGTGAGGCTTCTCGCGCAGTTCCCCGCGCCCCTTCAGGGGCGCGGGGAACTGCGCGAACGGGGTCCGGGGCGGAGCCCCGAGTCTTTGACGCGGGGGTCGGAGGCGGCGCGCAGCCCCTGGAGGACGGGACGGGTAGGGGCGGCGGGGGCGAGAAAGATCCGAGGTCAGCCCTCCGTCAGTCCCGCGACCAGCTCATCCGCCGCCCGATACGGATCCAGCTCGCCCGTCACGATGCGCTCGGCCAGCGCGTCCAGCCGTCGGTCACCGTGCAGGTCCCCGATCCGCTCCCGCAGCGCGGTCATCGCGATCGCCTCCACCTCACGAGCCGCCCGCGCCCGGCGCCGCTCCGCGAGAACCCCCCGCTCCTCCATCCACGCCCGGTGCTTCTCCAGCGCCTCCACGACCTCGTCGACCCCCTCGGCCCGCGCCGCGACCGTCTTGACGATCGGCGGCCGCCAGTCACCGGGCCCCCGCGACTCGCCGAGCCCCAGCATGTGGTTCAGCTCGCGCACGGTCGCGTCCGCGCCGTCCCGGTCGGCCTTGTTGACGACGTAGACGTCACCGATCTCCAGGATCCCGGCCTTGGCCGCCTGGATGCCGTCGCCCATGCCGGGGGCGAGCAGCACCACGGACGTGTCCGCCTGGGAGGCGATCTCCACCTCGGACTGGCCGACCCCGACCGTCTCGACGAGGACCACGTCGCAGCCCGCCGCGTCCAGGACCCGGATCGCCTGCGGGGCGGCCCAGGCGAGGCCGCCCAGATGACCCCGGGTCGCCATCGAACGGATGTACACCCCGGGGTCGGAGGCGTGATCCGACATCCGCACCCGGTCACCGAGCAGCGCGCCACCGCTGAACGGCGAGGACGGATCCACCGCCAGCACCCCGACCCGCCTGCCGGCCCTGCGGTACGCGGTCACCAGCGCCGACGTGGACGTGGACTTGCCCACGCCGGGCGAGCCGGTGAGGCCCACGACGTACGCCCCGCCGGTGAGCGGGGCCAGTGCCGCCATGACCTCACGCAGCTGCGGGGACGCCCCCTCCACCAGGGAGATCAGCCGGGCGACGGCCCGGGGCCGCCCTTCCCTGGCCTGTGCCACCAGCGTGGGGACGTCCTGCATCACAGCTCCGATCCGAGAAGACGAGGGCCACGTACGCCCGGAACCGACGGGCCTCAGGCCTTGGGTACCCGCACGATCAGCGCGTCACCCTGACCACCGCCGCCGCACAGCGCGGCCGCGCCGACCCCGCCGCCGCGCCGCTTCAGCTCCAGGGCGAGATGGAGGACGAGCCGGGCGCCGGACATGCCGATGGGGTGCCCGAGAGCGATCGCACCACCGTTGACGTTCACCCTTTCCGGGGACACGCCGAGGTCCTTCATCGACTGCACGGCGACCGCGGCGAAGGCCTCGTTGATCTCGATGAGGTCCAGGTCCGCCACCTCCAGGCCGTCCTTCTTCAGGGCGTGCCGGATCGCGTTCGACGGCTGGGACTGGAGCGAGTTGTCCGGACCGGCGACGTTGCCGTGGGCGCCGATCTCGGCGAGCCAGGTGAGGCCCAGCTCCTCCGCCTTGGCCTTGCTCATGACGACCACGGCGGCGGCGCCGTCGGAGATCTGCGAGGCGGACCCGGCCGTGATCGTGCCGTCCTTGGCGAAGGCCGGACGCAGCTTGCCCAGCGACTCGCTGGTCGTCTCGCCCCGGATGCCCTCGTCCTGGCTGAAGACGACCGGCTCACCCTTGCGCTGCGGGATCTCCACCGGCGTGATCTCGGCGTCGAAGAGGCCGTTCTTCTGGGCGGCGGCGGCGCGCTGGTGGGACTGCGCGGCGATCTCGTCCTGCTCGGGGCGCAGGATGCCGAGGCGGGTGTTGTGCTTCTCGGTGGACTCGCCCATGGCGATGTTCTCGAAGGAGTCCGTGAGCCCGTCGTGCGCCATCGCGTCGAGCATCTGGATCGCCCCGTACTTGTAACCCTCACGGGACTTCGGGAGCAGATGGGGGGCGTTGGTCATGGACTCCTGGCCGCCCGCGACGATCACGTCGAACTCGCCGGCGCGGATCAGCTGGTCGGCGAGCGCGATGGCGTCGAGGCCCGACAGACAGACCTTGTTGATCGTGAGCGCGGGGACGTTCATGGGGATGCCCGCCTTGACCGCGGCCTGGCGCGCCGGGATCTGCCCCGCCCCGGCCTGGAGCACCTGGCCCATGATCACGTACTGCACCTGGTCGCCGCCGATCCCCGCACGGTCGAGGGCGGCCTTGATCGCGAAGCCGCCGAGGTCGGCTCCGGTAAAGGACTTCAGCGATCCGAGCAACCGTCCCATGGGCGTACGGGCGCCCGCGACGATCACCGATGTGTTGCCGTTCGAACCAGACATGAGGTGCGATCCCCTTCCAGCTTGCACAGCCGAGGAGTGAACGAGGGTTTACTTCGAATGTACTGAGTGGCACTCCGTGCCGTCATCGGGCTGTCGGTGTGATCGCTGGCACGTTGCGTAACCGCCCGGGGAGCGCTGCACTGACACCATGCTGACGCGAATCGACCACATCGGAATCGCCTGTTTCGATCTCGACACCACCGTCGAGTTCTACCGGGCCACGTACGGCTTCGAGGTGTTCCACTCCGAGGTCAACGAGGAGCAGGGCGTACGCGAGGCCATGCTCAAGATCAACAGCACGGACGACGGCGGCGCCTCCTACCTGCAGCTCCTGGAGCCGACCCGCGAGGACTCCACGGTCGCGAAGTGGCTGGCCAAGAACGGCGAGGGGGTCCACCACATCGCCTTCGGTACGGCGGATGTCGACGGCGAGGCGGCCGCGATCAAGGACAAGGGCGTACGCGTCCTGTACGAGGAGCCGCGAGTCGGTTCCATGGGGTCACGGATCACGTTCCTGCACCCCAAGGATTGTCATGGCGTACTGACAGAACTGGTCACTTCGGCGCCAGTTGAGTCACCTGAGCACTGACCCCCGTACATATGGGCCGGTAGGGTTGGGGTCGGCCGTCGCCTTCGAGGGGGACGGCCCGGGTCCTGCCGCCTTCCGAGGAGCGGGATCCAAGGGCACCGCGGAGATCCATCAGCGGTTGTCCTAGGGCCGGGGTCCAGGTTTCGGGGGACGAGGGTGAGGGCGGCAGCCCGTGCTCCGCCGTTGATCTGACACCATGCCCCGGGGGCCCCGTTCGGCGGTTGGACGGAGCTCGTTTGCCAGAGGTTGCGACCAGGGGACGGATGGGACCGCGCAGTGCGGGGCTACGAACGCCAGGAGCGAGAGCCGGCGGCTGACGTCGACCACCTCTCTCGGTTCGAGGCCGAGATGGAGCGGCTGAAGACCGAGCGGGAAAAGGCGATCCAGCACGCCGAGGACCTCGGCTACCAGGTCGAGGTGCTGCGCGCCAAGCTGCACGAGGCGCGCCGCACCCTCATGTCCCGGCCCGCCTACGACAGCGGCGGCGACCTCGGCTACCAGGCCGAGCAGATGCTCCGCCAGGCCCAGATGCAGGCCGACCAGCTGCGCGCGGACGCCGAGCGCGAGCTGAGCCAGGCCCGGGCGCAGACCCAGCGGATCCTCCAGGAGCACGCCGAGCAGGCCGCGCGGCTCCAGGCGGAGCTGCACCAGGAGGCGGTCACCCGCCGCCAGCAGCTCGACCAGGAGCTCTCCGAGCGCCGTCAGACGGTCGAGTCGCACGTCAACGAGAACGTGGCGTGGGCCGAACAGCTGCGCGCCCGCAGCGAGTCCCAGGCCCGTCGGCTCGTGGACGAGTCGCGCGCGGAGGCCGAGCAGGCGCTGGCCGCCGCCCGCGCCGAGGCCGAGCGGCTCGCCAGCGAGGCCCGCCAGCGGCTCCAGAGCGACTCGGAGGCCGCCCGCAGCGAGGCCGACCAGATCCTGCGCCGGGCCCGCGCCGAGGCCGAGCGGCTGCTGAACGCGGCGTCCACCCAGGCCCAGGAGGCCACCGAGCACGCCGAGCAACTGCGTACCTCGACCGCCACCGAGTCGGACTCCGCCCGCCGTCAGGCCTCCGAGCTGAGCCGGGCCGCCGAGCAGCGCGCCGCGGACGCGGAGGCCGCGCTGCGCGAGGCGCGCGCCGAGGCCGAGAAGCTGGTCGCCGAGGCCAAGGAGAACGCGGCCAAGTCGATCGCCGGCGCCGAGTCGACCAACGAACAGCGCACGCGTACGGCGAAGGAGCAGGTCGCCCGGCTGGTCGAGGAGGCCACCAAGGAGGCCGAGGCGACCAAGGCGTCCGCCGAGGAGGTCGTCGCCGACGCCAAGGCCGAGGCCGAGAAGATCGTCGCCGAGGCCTCCGAGAAGGCCCGCTCGATCACCGCGGAGGAGTCCGCCTCCCAGCTCGCCAAGACGGCCAAGACCGCCGAGGACGTGCTGAACAAGGCGTCCGAGGAGGCCCGGAACACCACCAAGGCCGCCGCCGAGGAGGCCGAGCGCATCCGCGCCGAGGCCGAGGCCGAGGCGGACCGGCTGCGGGCCGAGGCCCACGACCTCGCCGAACAGCTCAAGGGCACGGCGAAGGACGACACCGAGGAGTACCGCGCCAAGACCGTCGAGCTGCAGGAGGAGGCGCGCCGGCTGCGCGGCGAGGCCGAGCAGCTGCGCTCCGACGCGGTCGCCGAGGGCGAGCGGATCCGCTCCGAGGCCCGGCGCGAGGCCGTCCAGCAGATCGAGGAGGCGGCCAAGACCGCCGAGGAGCTGCTCGCCAAGGCCCGGACGGACGCCGACGAGCTGCGGCAGACGGCCACCGCGGACAGCGAGAAGGTCCGCACGGAGGCCATCGAACGCGCGTCCACGCTGCGCCGCCAGGCCGAGGAGACGCTGGAGCGCACCCGCAAGGAGGCCGAGCGGCACCGCGCCGAGGCCGAGGAGCAGTCCGAGGAGCTGAAGGCCGAGGCCGAGCGCGCCGCCCGTGAGCTGCGCGAGGAGACCGAGCGCGGCGTCGAGGCCCGCAAGGCGGAGGCAGCCGAGGAGCTGACCCGGCTGCACACCGAGGCCGAGGGCCGGCTGGCGTCCGCCGAGGAGGCGCTCGCCGACGCCCGCGCCGAGGCCGAGCGGATCCGCCGCGAGGCCGGCGAGGAGAGCGACCGGCTGCGCTCCGAGGCCGCCGAGCGCATCCGCACGCTCCAGGCGCAGGCCGAGGCCGAGGTCGAACGGATGCGCGACGAGGCCGCGTCCGACGCGTCCGCGTCCCGCGCCGAGGGCGAGGCCATCGCCGTACGCCTGCGGTCGGAGGCCGCGTCCGAGGCCGAGCGGCTGAAGTCGGAGGCCCAGGAGACCGCCGACCGGGTACGGGCGGAGGCGCAGGCCGCGGCCGAGCGGCTCGCCACGGAGGCCTCTCAGGCGCTGGCCGCCGCGCAGGAGGAGGCCGCCCGGCGCCGCCGCGAGGCCGAGGAGCTCCTCGGCGCGGCCCGTCAGGAGGCCGACCAGGAGCGGCTGCGGGCCCGCGAGCAGAGCGAGGAACTGCTGGCCTCGGCGCGCAAGCGCGTCGAGGAGGCCCAGGCCGAGGCCGTACGGCTGGTCGAGGAGGCCGAGCGGCGCGCCGGCGAGATGGTGTCGGCGGCCGAGCAGCACGCGCAGCAGGTGCGGGACTCCGTCGCCGGGCTGCACGAGCAGGCCCAGGAGGAGATCGCCGGGCTGCGCAACACCGCCGAGCACGTGGCGGACCGGATGCGCCGGGAGGCCGAGGAGGAGTCGGACCGCGTCCGCGCCGACGCCTACGCGGAGCGGGAGCGGGCCACCGAGGACGCCAATCGGGTGCGCCGCGAGGCCCGGGAGGAGTCGGAGGCCGCCAAGTCGCTCGCCGAGCGCACGGTCGCCGAGGCCATCGCCGAGGCGGAGCGGGTGCGTTCCGACGCCTCCGAGCACGCCCAGCGGGTCCGTACGGAGGCCTCGGACACCGTCGCGCGGGCCGACCAGGACGCCTCGCGCACCCGTGCGGAGGCCCGCGAGGACGCCAACCGCATGCGTTCGGACGCGGCGACCCAGGCCGACACCCTGATCACCGAGGTGACGGCCGAGGCGGAGCGGCTGACCCGGGAGACCAACGAGGAGGCCGAGCGGGTCCGGGCCGAGTCCGTCGCCAAGGCCGACCGGCTGATCGGCGAGGCCACCGACGAGGCCGAGCGGCTGCGGGCCGAGGCCGCAGAGACGGTGGGCTCCGCGCAGCAGCACGCCGAGCGGGTCCGGGCCGACGCCGAGCGCGCGCGGGCCGAGGCGGAGGCGGAGGCCGACCGGCTCATGGCGCACGCCCGCGAGGAGGCCGACAACACCCTCGACGAGGCCCGCAAGGACGCCAACAAGCGGCGTTCCGAGGCCGCCGAGCAGGTCGACAAGCTCATCTCGGAGACGGCGGCCGAGGCCGACAAGCTGCTCACCGAGGCGCAGACGCAGGCCCTGCAGACCACCGCGGACGCCGAGGGGCAGGCCGACTCCATGGTCGGCGCGGCCCGCAAGGAGGCCGAGCGGCTGGTCGCCGAGGCGACCGTCGAGGGCAACTCCACGGTGGAGAAGGCCCGTACGGACGCCGACGAGCTGCTCGTCGGCGCGCGCCGGGACGCTACCGCCATAAGGGAGCGGGCCGAGGAGCTGCGCGACCGGATCACGGCCGAGATCGAGGCGCTGCACACGCGGGCCCGGCGTGAGGCCGCCGAGACGATGAAATCCACCGGTGATCGCTGTGACGCGCTCATCAAGGCCGCCGAGGAGCAGTTGGAGAAGGCGACGGCCAAGGCCAAGGAGATCGTTTCCGAGGCGAACTCCGAGGCGGGCAAGGTGCGTATCGCCGCGGTGAAGAAGGCCGAGGGTCTGCTGAAGGAAGCCGAGCAGAAGAAGTCCACGCTGGTGCGTGAGGCCGAGGAGCTGAAGGCCGAGGCGATCCGCGAGGCCCGCCGTACGGTCGAGGAGGGCAAGCGCGAGCTGGAGGTGCTGGTCCGCCGCCGCGAGGACATCAATGCGGAGATCTCCCGTGTCCAGGACGTGCTGGTCGCGTTGGAGTCTTTTGAGGCCCCGTCGAGCGGCAAGGACGGTGGAGTCAAGACGGGCGCCGCGGCGGGCGCGACCCGTTCGGGTGGCAAGTCGTCAGACGGCTAGCGGTGCCGGGGTGTTGCGGGTATCTTCCCGCCTCGCCCTGGCGTTACGGACACCAATTTGTGCTCGTTCTGTGCTTGCCATCTGTGCCGTCTGTGCTTTCAGGGCCTTTACGC
This sequence comes from Streptomyces caniscabiei, assembly GCF_014930365.1. Lineage (GTDB taxonomy): Bacteria > Actinomycetota > Actinomycetes > Streptomycetales > Streptomycetaceae > Streptomyces > Streptomyces caniscabiei. Next base: position 54,989 of record NZ_JABXWI010000019.1, read on the forward strand.
AAAGTTTCTGGCAAGTATTCCGATGGTCGGCCACTCAAAAGGGGTGTCATTCTCCAGATCAAACGTGCATCTGCTCGATGACACGCCGCTTCGCCCCCTAGGATTCCACCTATCACCTCACCGGTCTCATTCGACAGGAACCCCATGAGCGACACTTCCCCCTACGGCTTCGAGCTTGTGCGGCGTGGATACGACCGCGCTCAGGTGGACGAACGTATCTCCAAGCTCGTCTCCGACCGTGACTCCGCTCTCGCCCGCATCACCGCCCTGGAGAAGCGCATCGAGGAGCTCCACCTCGAGACGCAGAACGCCCAGGCCGCGGTGACCGACGCCGAGCCGTCCTACGCCGGTCTCGGCGCGCGCGTCGAGAAGATCCTCCGCCTCGCCGAGGAGGAGGCGAAGGACCTGCGCGAGGAGGCCCGCCGCGCCGCCGAGCAGCACCGTGAGCTCGCCGAGTCGGCGGCCCAGCAGGTGCGCAACGACGCGGAGTCCTTCTCCGCGGAGCGCAAGGCCAAGGCCGAGGACGAGGGCGTCCGGATCGTCGAGAAGGCCAAGAGCGACGCGTCGCAGCTGCGTGCCGAGGCGCAGAAGGACGCGCAGTCCAAGCGCGAGGAGGCGGACGCCCTCTTCGAGGAGACCCGTGCGAAGGCCGCGCAGGCCGCCGCCGACTTCGAGACGAACCTCGCCAAGCGTCGCGAGCAGTCCGAGCGTGACCTGGCCTCGCGTCAGCAGAAGGCCGAGAAGCGTCTCGCGGAGATCGAGCACCGCGCGGAGCAGCTCCGCCTGGAGGCCGAGAAGCTGCGCACCGACGCCGAGCGCCGCGCCCGCCAGACGGTGGAGACCGCGCAGCGTCAGGCCGAGGACATCGTCGCGGACGCGAACGCCAAGGCGGACCGGATCCGTTCGGAATCCGAGCGCGAGCTGGCGGCGCTCACCAACCGCCGCGACTCGATCAACGCGCAGCTGACGAACGTGCGCGAGATGCTGGCGACCCTCACGGGCGCGGCGGTCGCCGCCGCGGGCACGCCGGTCACCGACGACGAGCCGATCTCCCGCGGGGTTCCGGCGCAGCAGTCCCGGTAACCCCGTCTCCTGCCGTCCCACCGGCCGAGGCACCACGGGCCCGCGTCTCCCCTCCGGGGGGCGCGGGCTTCGGCGTTCCGGGGGCTGGCCTTCGGTGCCCTCGCGACGCCGCCCGGCCGGCCGCTCCCGCCAACCGGCCGCCCCCGCCTGCGGGCAGCCGGCTCTGGCGCCGGGTGCCTATTGGGTCGGGGGTATACGTCGGATCGCGGCTGCCACCGGTACGTGGCTGGGCGCGCAGTTCCCCGCGCCCCTGAAAAGCGGGGCGGCGGTCACCAGTGCTCCGGTGGCAGGGCCCCAGGCACCGTTCTAGCGTGGCCGCATGATCGAGCTCGACGGGCTGACCAAGCGGTACGGCGAGAAGGTCGCGGTGAACAATCTGACCTTCGCCGTGCGGCCCGGGATCGTGACCGGTTTCCTCGGGCCCAACGGAGCCGGGAAATCGACGACGATGCGGATGATCCTGGGGCTGGACCGCCCGACGGCGGGTGACGTCCGGATCGACGGCACCCACTACGACCGCCTGCGGGACCCGTTGACGTACATCGGCGCCCTGCTGGACGCCAAGGCCATGCACGGCGGCCGCAGCGCCTTCAACCATCTGCTGTGCCTCGCCCAGAGCAACGGGATCCCCCGGGCCCGGGTGCACGAGGTGCTGGACACGGTCGGACTGACGTCGGTCGCGCGGAAGAAGGCGAAGGGGTTCTCGCTCGGCATGGGCCAGCGGCTCGGCATCGCCGGCGCGCTGCTCGGCGACCCCCGGATCCTGATGTTCGACGAGCCCGTCAACGGCCTCGACCCCGAGGGCATCCACTGGATCCGGAACCTGATGAAGTCCCTCGCCGCCCAGGGCAGGACCGTGTTCGTCTCCTCGCACCTGATGAGCGAGATGGCGCTGACCGCCGACCACCTCGTGGTGATCGGACAGGGACGGCTCCTCGCCGACACCTCGATGGCGCAGTTCATCCAGCGGAACTCACGGTCGTACGTACGGATCCGCACTCCCCAGCCGGAACAGCTGCTCGACGCGCTGCACACGGTCGGCGTCGTGTCCGCGGCGACGGGTGACGGGGCGCTGGAGGTGGACGGCGGAAAACCGGAACAGATCGGCGAGCTGGCCGCCCGGCACCGGATCGTGCTGCACGAGCTGAGCCCCCAACAGGCCTCGCTGGAGGAGGCGTTCATGCGGCTGACCGCCGAGTCGGTGGAGTACCACGCGCACGACGGCACCCCGGTGGCGAGCCCGCCCTCCGCGCCCGCCTGGGGCGCCGACTGGAAGCGGGAGGGCCGGCCGTGACCGCGGCACAGGTCGTCCGCTCGGAATGGACCAAGATCCGTTCGGTGGCGTCGACGGTGTGGACGCTGTCGCTGGCCGGGCTCGTCACGATCGCGCTCGGGGTGCTGATCTCCCTGCTGTCGAAGAACGAGTTCGACAATCTGAGCCGCGACGACCGGCTCTCGTTCGACCCGACGTTCATCAGTTTCGCGGGCATGACCCTCGGCCAGCTGGCGATGATCGTGTTCGGGGTGCTGGTGGTGTCGAACGAGTACAGCACCGGCATGATCCGGACCTCGCTGGCCGCCGTGCCGCAGCGCGGCACCTTCCTCTTCAGCAAGATCGCCGTGGCCACCGCCCTCTCCTTCGCGGTGGGGCTCGTGACCAGCTTCGTGACGTTCTTCCTCGGCCAGGCGATGCTCGGCTCGCACCGGGCCGAGATCGGCGATCCGGGTGTCCTGCGCGCGGTCTTCGGCGGCGGGCTCTACATGACGCTGATCGCGATGTTCTCGATGGGCGTCGCTGCGATCCTGCGCAGCCCGATGCTGTCGCTCGGCATCCTGATGCCGTTCTTCTTCCTGATCTCCAACATCCTGGGCAACGTCGGCGCCACCGAGAAGGTCGGCCGCTATCTCCCCGACCAGGCCGGCAGCAGGATCATGCAGGTGGTCACCCCGGTCGACGACGACACGCCCTACGGCCCCTGGGGCGGCCTCGCCGTCATGGCGCTGTGGGTGGCCGCGGCCCTGCTCGGCGGATATCTCTCGCTGAAGCGGCGCGACGCGTGAGCAGGTCCTGACCAGCGGTTACGTACATGCCAAAACAACCGGCCCGTGACCTGCGCGGTTTTACTTCCTCTTGGCCGGAACCGTCAGCGCCCCGATAAGCTCCTAATCCTTACGGGGGCGTGCGCCCCGACGTCCTGAGACGAGTCCGAGACGTCACGAACCGTTCGATGGGTGCGGAGCATGATCGAGGCAGTCGGCCTGACGAAGCGCTATGGCGCCAAGACGGCCGTGTACAACCTTTCCTTCCAGGTGCGGCCGGGCGCCGTCACCGGCTTCCTGGGCCCCAACGGGTCGGGCAAGTCGACGACGATGCGCATGATCCTCGGCCTGGACAACCCCACCTCCGGGCAGGTGACGATCGGCGGCTATCCGTACCGCAAGCTGCCGAACGCGGCCCGTCAGGTCGGTGCGCTCCTCGACGCCAAGGCGGTGCACGGCGGCCGGCACGCCCGCAGCCACCTGCTGTCCCTGGCCCAGCTGTCGGGCATCCCGGCCCGCCGGGTGGACGAGGTGCTCGGTGTCGTCGGCCTCCAGGACGTCGCCAAGAAGCGCTCCAAGGGCTTCTCGCTCGGCATGGGCCAGCGGCTCGGCATCGCCGCCGCCCTGCTCGGCGACCCCCAGGTGCTCCTCTTCGACGAGCCCGTCAACGGCCTCGACCCCGAGGGCATCCTCTGGGTCCGCAACCTGATGAAGGCGCTCGCCGCCGAGGGCCGTACGGTCTTCGTCTCCTCGCACCTGATGAGCGAGATGGCGCTGACCGCCGACCACCTCATCGTCATCGGGCGCGGCCAGCTGCTCTCCGACATGAGCATCAAGGACTTCATCTCGGCGAACTCCGCCGACTTCGCACGGGTACGGACGCCGGACACCGAGCCGCAGCAGCGCGAGAAGCTGTCGGCGGCGCTGACCGAGGCAGGCGGCCAGGTGCTGCCCGAGCAGGACGGGGCACTGCGTGTCATGGGTCTGCCGCTCCCCCGGATCAGCGACCTCGCGCACGGCGCCGACGTACGGCTGTGGGAGCTGTCGCCGCACCAGGCCTCGCTGGAGGAGGCGTACATGCGGATGACCCAGGGCGCGGTCGACTACCGCTCGACGACCGACCAGAAGGCCGGTCTCCAGCAGCCCCTGCCGCCCGGCGCCCAGCCGCCGATGCCGGTGCCCGGGCAGGGCCAGCCGGGCTGGTACGCCCCGCCGGCCCCGCAGCAGGGCGGCCAGCCGTACGCGCCGCAGGGCCACCCGGCACCGCAGGGTCAGCCGCCGGCCGGTCCCTACGGCGCTCCGGCTCCCGCGGCGCACGCTCCGGCGCCCGCGCAGCCCCAGCCGAACCCGTACGCCCAGTCCGCTCCCCCGGCCGCGCCCCTGGCCCCCGCGCAGCCCGCCGCCGCGCCCGCTCCGGCGCCCGCCCCCTCCCCCGCGGCCCCCGCGCCCGCCGCCGACCTGACGAAGTCCGAGGACGCCCGATGAGCACGCCCCAGCCGCCCCTCACCCAGCAGCCGCCCGCCCCCAACTGGCAGGGCGCGCCGGGCACTTCGTACACCTCGCCGATCCCGATCGTGCGCACCCACCTCGGGCACGCGATCTCGTCCGAGTGGACGAAGATCAAGTCGGTCCGCTCGACGATGTGGACGCTGGGCGTCTTCGTCGTCCTGGTGATCGGTCTCGGTCTGCTCTTCGCCCTGATCGCCGCCTCCACGGACATGAACCTGGAGGGCGAGTCGCCGCTCGGCCTCGGTCTGTTCGGGCTGATGATCGGCAGCGTCTGCGTCATCACGCTCGGAGTGCTGACCACCGCGTCCGAGTACGGCACGGGGATGATCCGCACCACGATGACGGCCTGCCCGAGCCGTGGCCGGGTGCTGCTCGCGAAGGCGATCGTGTTCTTCGCGCTCACCTTCACGGTCACCCTGGTCACGACCGCGTTCGTCGGCTTCGCCCAGGTCGCGATCCTGGAGGGCAACGGGGTGGTGAGCCCCGACGGCGAGGAGTGGTTCAAGGCCACCGTCGGCGTGAGCCTGTTCCTCGCGCTCTTCGGGCTGCTGTCGCTGCTGATGGGCTCGCTGATCCGGCACTCCGCCGGCGCGATCACCATCATGCTCGGTGTCTTCCTCGCGCCGCTGGTCATCGCGATCTTCATGTTCTCGGAGTCGCTGAAGGACGTGCAGGAGTTCCTGCTGGAGTACTCGATCCCGAGTCAGCTCAGCGTCTTCTACGGCGCGGAGCTCAGCCAGACCGGCCCGTCGGGCTGGGACCCGCTGTGGATCATGCTCGGTCTGGTGGTCGCCGCGTTCGTCGGCGCGTACGCCCTGCTGGAGCAGCGGGACGTCTGACCGGGACCACGACCCAGGGTCCGCGAGGTGTCAGAACCTCGGCGCGTTACGGGACCGCTGCACCCGCGAGGTGCGGCGGTCCTTCGCGTTCCAGCAGGCCTTGTGCCAGTGCCGGCGCTCGTCGACGCCGGAGTGCTCGGGCCAGGCGACGACGTGCGGCACCCCGGAGGGGATCATCTGGTCGCAGCCGGGGCAGCGGTAGGTCTTGCCGGCCGCGCTCGCGCCCGCCACATGGCGCACGCTCCACTCCTCGCCCCGCCAGGGCTCACTGGTCTGCCAGCCGCCGTACCGGTCCGACGGGTCCTCGTCCGCGCTGCGGCCTGGCGGACCCGACGGGCCCGACGCACCGGAGTCCTTGGGGCGGTTGCGACGCGGGGACACGGAACACCTCACGGGGCTATACAGGGAGCAGGGTTGGTGTCCAGCCTACGCGGACCCGGTGGGGGTACGCGTACGTCGCCAATCCCCTCAGAACGCCCTCCGCCCGGCGCATTCTGCAGACAATCCGCAAATCTCGTCGCCAGGCCGTGTCTTCGGCACGTGTCACGGGGTTATGCCGGTGGGGGAGCTCCCGAGTCGGAGCCGAGGAAGCAGGAAGAGCGATGCACGTAGGAACATTTGTACTGGGCGCCCAGTTCCCCGGCCAGGGCCAGGGGGAGGCGCTCCACCGGGCGGTGCGGACCGCCGAAGTGGCGGACGAGGCGGGGCTGGACGCGGTCTGGCTGGCCGAGCACCACTTCGTGCCGTACGGCACCTGCCCGTCGGCGATCACCCTCGCCGCGTTACTGCTGGGGCGCACCCGGCGCATCCGGGTCGGCACGGCGGTCAGTGTGCTGCCCACCGTCCATCCCGTGGCCCTGGGCGAACAGGCCGCGTTGCTGCATGTGACCTCCGGCGGACGCTTCTCCCTGGGCGTCGGGCGGGGCGGGCCGTGGGTCGACCTGGAGGTGTTCGGCTCCGGGCTGGAGGCGTACGAGAAGGGCTTCCCGGAATCACTCGATCTGCTCATGCGCTGGCTGCGGGAGCCCGCGGTGTCGGCGTCGGGGGAACGATTCAGCTTCCGCGAGGTCCCCGTCGTGCCGAGGCCGGCGGAGGACCTGGACGAGACACCGGGCCCGGAGGTCGTCGTCGCCTGCACCTCGCCGACGAGTGTGAAGCTGGCCGCCGAGCGCGGGCTGTCGATGCTCCTCGGCATGCACGTCGGGGACGAGGAGAAGGCCGAGATGGTCGCGCTGTGGCGCGACTGCGCCCGGGCGGCGGGCCGTTCGCCGGAGGAGATCTCCGGCGCGGCCCATGTCTCGGCCGGCGTCTGCCAGATCGCGGACCGGCGCACCGACGCCGTGGAGGCGCTCACCAAGGCGATGCCGGGCTGGCTGAAGCAGGGCCTCGACGCGCATGTCACCGTCGACGGCCGCGCTCGCGCCATGCGGGACCCGCTGGCCTACACCGAACTGCTCTGCGGGCTGCACCCGGTGGGGACCCCTCGGCTGTGCGCCGACCGGCTCGCGGCGACCAGTGAGCGGACGGGCATCTCCCGCTTCGCCCTGCTCGTCGAGGGCACCGGCGATCTGGCGGCGACGGAGGAGAACGTACGACGACTCGGTGCCGAGGTGCTGCCTCACCTCGGCTGAGCCACCGCGACCGTGGGGAGCTTGCCGCCCCGGTTACCGATGCACCTCCCGCGATGGGAGCGGCAAGCTGTGGCGCGTCATGTCCTCAGCAGTCCCGGAGTTCCGGGGACTGGTTGAGGAGCTGGCCGCGGATCGAGGTGAAGCGGGCCAGCCTGTCGTCCACGGACGGGTCCAGCGGGAACACCGCCACCCGGTGGCAGTTCTGGAAGGCCAGCCGTACACCGAAGTGCCGCTGGAGCGCGCCGCGAATCGCGTCACTGGCGAGCGCGCGCAGCAGCTGCCCGCGCGCCTGCTCGTCCGGCGGGGGCGTCTGGTTGTCGGCGAACTCTCCGCCGTCGACCTTCAGCTGGGCCACCAGAGAGCTGATCATCTCCCACGCGTAAGGCAGGGAGGTCCGGACGCAGTCGACGAAGGCGGCTTCGTCGACCTCGCCTCGCTCGGCCTGTTCGAGTAGGGCCGGTGAGACGTCGAGCGACATGGGTTCTCCTCTCGCACCCCCACAACAACAGGGGTTGACGGACAGGGGCGGAGATCGGGTCGGCGAACACGCAGAGTGCACGCTTCGCGACCTCCAGTTTCTACCGTAAGCAACCGAACGTGACCGCACCAGGAGATTGCGCGCACCGACAGGGCGTGTGACGCACACAATCAGCCAATGCCGAACAGGAGTTGACAGTGGCACATGCCGGGGGACGACGAAGGCGCACGTGAGGGGCGGGATGACGTGACGGAGGGCGACAGTCACCGGGCGGGATCGGCGGAGCTGTCGAACGGTGCACGGTGGGGCCGTCGAACGGTGCGCGGGAGGGTGCGACGGCAGAGGAGCGGGCTCGGGTGAGGGCTGTTCCGGTGGTCGAATCGCGCGCACCCGTCGGCGTCGAGTAGCGTTGCCGACCATGCGTCTCGTCATTGCCCGTTGCTCCGTCGACTACGCGGGCCGGCTCACCGCCCATCTCCCCTCGGCCCCCCGCCTGATCCTGGTGAAGGCGGACGGCAGCGTCTCGATCCACGCGGACGACCGGGCCTACAAGCCCCTCAACTGGATGTCGCCGCCCTGCACGCTGAAGGAGGGCTCCGGTGACGAGGAGGGCGTCTGGACCGTCGTCAACAAGGCGGGCGAGAAGCTCATCATCACGATGGAGGAGGTCCTCCACGACTCCTCGCACGAGCTGGGCGTCGACCCCGGGCTGATCAAGGACGGCGTCGAGGCGCATCTGCAGGAACTCCTCGCCGACCGCATCGAGACCCTGGGCGAGGGCTACACCCTCATCCGCCGCGAGTACATGACCGCCATCGGCCCCGTCGACATCCTGTGCCGGGACGCCGACGGCGCGACCGTCGCGGTGGAGATCAAGCGGCGGGGCGAGATCGACGGCGTCGAGCAACTCACGCGCTACCTGGAGCTGTTGAACCGCGACCCGCATCTCGCGCCGGTCCGCGGCATCTTCGCCGCCCAGGAGATCAAGCCCCAGGCCCGCGTCCTCGCCACCGACCGCGGCATCGGCTGCGCGGTCCTCGACTACAACGCCCTGCGCGGCATCGAGGACGACAAGCTGCGCCTGTTCTAGCCGCGCCCCCTCCCCTGCCCGCGAACCGACCCGCGGGCACGGGAGGCCGCCCCCTGTTTCCGGGGGCTCACGCGTCACTGTCACGTGTCCAGGGACAGTACAAACCCCGGGCATCCGCTCTCGCGCCGAACTCGCCCGCCCCCGTGCCGGCGGCTCTTAAAGAGCGGGACATACCGTCGGCCGCGGCTCTGACGTGGGGCACCACCCGGGTGGGAACACGATCGCGTAGCCCTGCCGTCGCACCGCGGCCAGGCTGCGTCTCAGGGTGGCACTGTCGGTGATCGTGGCGGGGGTGTGTGCACGCAGCGGGTCGGCGCGATACGGCAGGAGAGGACGGAGTCGTCGTACGGACGGCCTCGGGCGAGGAGCGCTTCGACCACGCCGTCGCCGTCCCACGCCGACGTGACGCCCAGCCTGCTGGAGAACCCGACACCGGCACGAGTTGCGCCGGCCATCCAGCACGCCCACGATCAGCCGAGATCACTCAATGTGCCGAAGCACTACTGGTCACCGGCGTAGCGGCGTGCCGACTCGTTCTCCTGGGCCATGCGCCGGAGCGCCAGCAGCGCGGGCTCCAGGAGGACGGTCAGCAGCAGGGCGCGCTCGGCGGCCTCCAACGAGTCCTCGATCCCCTCCAGTTGGTCGAGGTCGAGGGTCGCGGTGCGCTCCGCGAGGCGGGCGTACGGCAGCAGCACCTGCCAGTCGAGCGGGGCGCCCAGGGCCCGCAGCGTGGTCAGGGTCTCGGCCAGCACCGCGCGCGCGGGCGCCGCCTCGTGCACGTTCCAGCCCAGCTCCTCGACCAGGGCGTCGACCTTGCCCGTCTCCGAGGGGGCCTCGGCGGACTCCTCGGTGAGCCGGATGGCCCCCAGGGCGAAGCCCAACTGGACGTGGGTGTCACCGGCGTGCTCCGCCAGCACACCCAGCAGCTCCCGGGTGGTGCTCACCGACAGTCCCCGCACACCGATCAGCGCACGGATCAGCCGGAGCCTGCGCACATGGCTCTCGTCGTACTCGGCCTGCGTCGCGGAGATCTGCCGCCCGGCCGGGAGCAGCCCCTCGCGGAGGTAGTACTTGATCGTCGCGACGGAGACCTCGCTGCGGCGGCTCAGCTCGGAGATTCGCATCGGTCGCCCCCGGCACTAGAAGTTGGATACCTTCACTGTCTAACATAGATAGTGAAGGTATCCAATATCTCCCCGGAGAGGGGCACAGCCATGCCCACCCTGCGCTGGACCACGGTCAGCACCCCCGCACCGGACACCGAGGCGTTCGTCATGGCCTCACGGCTGGAGGTCCGCTCGTTCAAGGACGTACCGCGGTTCTTCCGCCAGTCCCTGTCCGCGTGGAAGCAGGTCTCCGGCGCGCCCGGGGCCTACGGCGCCTCACTGATCGCCCAGCCCCTGAAGCGCACCTTCTGGACCCTGTCGGCGTGGCAGGACAAGGACGCGCTGTACAAGTACGCCAAGACCGAACCGCACCGGTCGATCATGAACGGCCTGCGGCCCACGATGAAGGACTCGGTCTTCACCTTCTGGCAGGCCCCGTCGGCCGATCTGCCCATCGACTGGCCGGATGCCCGGCGCCGCCTCGCCGACCAGGCGCGCGACGGCTCCTGACCCCCACCGGCCCCGCTTTCCGCCAGGGAGAAACCCTCACCATGACGCTGTCCGAAGAGAACGCGGTTCTCGACAGTCCCGCCCCGGAGCCGGCCGCCTCCGGCGAGCGGCGCATCCCCCTGTGGCTCGCCGTCGTCGCGTGCAGCCTGCCCATGTTCATGGTCGCGCTCGACAACCTCGTCGTCTCCACGGCCCTGCGCACCCTGGCCGTCGGCCTGGACGCGAACACCCAGCAGCTCCAGTGGTTCGTCAACGCCTACGTCCTGAGCTTCGCCTGTCTGCTGATGACCGGCGCGGCGCTCGGTGACCGCTTCGGCCGCCGCAAGGTCTTCGTCGCCGGCATCGTCGTGTTCACGCTGGCCTCCATAGGCTGCGGCCTGTCCGACACCAGCGCCCAGCTGATCACCTTCCGCACCCTCCAGGGCTTCGGCGCCGCCGCGGTCATGCCGCTGTCGCTGACCCTGCTCGCCCAGGCGGTCCCCGAGCGCCTGCGCGGGATGGCGCTCGGCATCTGGTCCGGGGTGAGCGGTCTGGCCGTGGCCATGGGCCCCGTGGTGGGCGGCGCGGTGGTCGACGGGCTCGACTGGCGGTGGATCTTCTGGATCAACGTCCCGGTGTGCGTGATCGCCGTCCCCCTGGTCCTGACCGCCCTGCGGGAGAGCTCCCTGCCCGGCACCCGCCTGGACCTGGTCGGCATGCTGCTGGCGGCGGCCGGGCTGTGCGCCGTGGTGTGGGCGATCGTGCACGGCGAGCCCGACGGCTGGACCTCGGCGAAGGTCCTGGGCGCGTTGCTCGGCGGCACCGTGCTGCTGGTCGCCTTCGTCGCCTGGGAGGCCCGGTCGCCGGAGCCCATGCTGCCGCTGTCCTTCTACCGGGTGCGGGCCTTCACCCTCACCAACGTCGTCTCGGCGACGATGTACTTCGGCGTGTTCGGCTCCCTGTTCCTGCTGGCCCAGTACCTCCAGCTGGTGCCGCCTCGCACCCCGCTGGAGGCCGGCGTCCGCACCCTCGCCTGGACCCTGATGCCGATGTTCGTCGCCCCGGTCGCCGGCCTCCTCACCGACAAGGTCGGCGGCGGCCGTCTGATGGCGCTCGGCCTGTTCCTCCAGGGCGTGGGGCTGGGCTGGATCAACCTGGTCGCGGACACCGACACGCCCTACTCCTCCCTGGTGGGCCCGATGATCGTGGCGGGCATCGGCATGGGCTTCGTCTTCGCCCCCACGGCCGCGGTGGTCCTCGGCTCGGTCGCCAGGGAGCACGCGGGCAAGGCGTCCGGCGCCAACACCACCGTCCGCGAGATCGGCGGCGCGCTCGGCATCGCCGTGCTCAGCACCGTGTTCGTGGCCCACGGCAGCACGCGCGGCCCGCAGGAGTTCGTCGACGGCCTGCGGCCGGCGGTGTGGGTCGGCGTCGCCGTGGTGCTCGCCGGCGCCCTGTGCGCGCTCGCGATCCCGCGCCACCCGCGCCCGGCCAAAACGACCGCGTCCGACGGCGGCTGAACGCCCCGCGACACGCCCGTCTCCCGCGCGAACCTCTCGATCACGCGGGAGACGACCGGACCGTCCCCGTCACCGTCAGGCCACGGTGTCGGCCGGAGGCTCGGGCACGGTCGCCGAGGCGGTCGTCGCCGTCGGGGCGGTGGCGGTGTCGGTGGTGCCGGGCGGCGGCGGGTCGTCGGTCGGATCGTCCGTGGGATCGTCCGTCGGGTCACCGGTCGGATCGTCCGTCGGGTCGACCGTGGGATCGTCCGTCGGGTCACCGGTCGGATCGTCCGTCGGGTCCGTCGACGGGTCGTCGGACGGCGTCGGCTTCGGGGAGGTCTTCGACGGCGACGGCGACGGCTTGCCCGACGACCCCGTCGTACCGCTCGGGTCGTCCGACGGCCCCGCCGAGTCCGACGGGGTGGGGTCGTCCGACGTGCCGTAGGTGCCGTCGGGACCGGGGCCGGTCGGTTCGGGCAGGGTGCCCGGGGTGTCCCCCTCGTCGCCCGCCTTGGGTCGGTCCGCGACGAGGCCGCCGTCGTCGACGCCCTCACTGGCGGACGGGTTGACGCCGACCCGCTCGGCGGGGGTGTCGCCGTTGCGGTCGGAGGTCGCGCCGAGGGTGACGACCGTGCCCAGGACGGCCGCGAGGAGCGCACCCGCGCCCGCCGCGACCAGGTTGCGCCGGGCCCCGCCGACCAGGGTCTTGAGGCCGCTCAGTCGGTGCGCGGGCGACCGGGAGCCGTCCCGCCGGGAGACGAGCGTCGTCTCGCCGATCGCCGGTGCCGAGGAGGCCCCGCCCTGGTCGGCCGGCCCCGAGCCCCACGCTCCCGAGCCGGACGGAGACCCGAGACCGGAGCCGTTCGAGCCCACCGCGCCGAACCCGGCTCCGTCGGAGCCCACTGCCCCGAACCCGGCTCCGTTCGCGCTCACCGTCCCGAACCCGATCGCGGCCACGCCCGACGCCCCGAGGCCGGCCCCGGTCGGGCCGGCGGGCGGGTACGCGGACGGCACGCCTCCGGGCGGCGAGGCCGACTCCTCGTGCCGGGCGTCCGGCACCTCCTCCCCCGCCGCCGTGCGCCCGCCGGGCGGTGTCGCCCCGGAGCGGTCGGCGACCAGGGCGAGGGCCCGGCGTCCGGCGACGGTGCCGCGCTTGTCGGCGAGGACGTTGCGCAGCCCGATGGAGGCCTCCAGCTCCGCTCGGGCCCGCTCCAACTGCCCGGAGCAGAGCGCGAGAACGCCCAGCTCATGGTGGAAGTAGGCCTGTTCGCCGGTCTCACCGGCGAGACCGGCCGCCTCGGCGCCGGCCCGCAGCGAACGCTCCCAGGCGTTCCAGCGCAGCCCGGCGGCGAACGCGGGCGCCGCCTGCCGGGCCAGCACCACGGCGGCGCTCTCCTCGTCCTCACCGGACGGGGTGGTCGCCGGCACGAGCGCGGTGAGGGCGGCCAGGACGGCGTCGGCCTCGGCCGAGACCCGCTCGGGGGTGACCGAGGGGTGCCCGGCCCACCAGGCGTAGTGCTGGGCGGCGGTGCGGGCGCGCGCCTCGGTGTCGTCCGCGTACCCGGCGGCCTCCAGCTGGGTCCCCACCCCGGCGGCGAGCCGGTAGCGGGAGCCGACAGGTGTCACCAGGGCGCAGCCGACGAGTTCGCCGAGGGCGGCGTCGGCGTGGGTGTCGCCCACCAGGGCGGGCAGGTGCGCCTGGTGCGGGATCTCCCCGCCGAGCGCGACGGCGAACCTGAGGGTCTCGCGGGCGGAGGCGCTCAGCCGGGAGGCGAGCAGCGCGGCGGGCGCGGCCCCTTCGGCGAGCGACGGCAGGGGCAGGTCGTGCCCGTCCGGGACGGCGTCGAAGGGCGTGTCGACGGGCGGCGCCTCCTGGAAGACCCCGAACTCGTCGACGGCGTCCGCGCCGGCGCGCTGCCGGTCCCGCTGCCTGAGCAGCGCACCGGCCTGGGTGAAGCGCAGCGGCAGTCCCTCGGACTCGAACCAGAGGTCGCCGGCCCAGTTCTTCTCGTCCTCGGTGAGGGGCCGCCCGACGGCGCGTTCCAGCAGCTGTTCGCTGCCGGCCCGGTCGAAGCCGCCGAGGACGATCTCCTCCAGGGGCGCGTCGGCGGACGGCAGGGGCGTCGCGGGGGTGGCGCCGATGAGGAAGGCGCACTCGGGGGTGGCGTCGAGCAGTTCGTCGAGCGCGATCCCGCCGAACTCCAGGTCGTCCAGGACGACGACCGCGCCGATGTCCCGCACGATGTCGAGGATCTGCTGCCGGGCGGGCCGGAACAGCGGTGTGCTGTACACGGCTGCGAACAGTTCGTACAGCAGGTCGTCGACCGTGCGCCGGAAACCGCTCAGCCGGACGACACCGTCGGGGGCCAGATCCGCGCAGTCCTCGGCGACCGCGTCGAGGAGTGTGGTGCGACCGGAACCGGGGGCTCCGGTCAGGCGCACGGAGCGGCCGCGCGCCAGCAGCCGTACGAGGCGTGCTCTCTCCTCGTCGCGCTGGAGCAGCGGCAGCCTGGGCAGCGAGGGGCCCGGGGGCACCGGCGGCAGGGCGGCGCGGTCGAGGACGGCACGCTCGGCGGCTGTGTGCTTCAAGGGCTGACCAGGCAGTTCGCCCGGTGGGCAGTGCTCTATCTCGCTGCCGTCGACGGGGTTGACGGTGAGCAGGAAGTCGCCCGAGACGAGTTGGACGGTGCGGGCGAGCGCCGGGGCGTGCCGGTCGAAGTCCTGCGTCAGCGCGTCCCGTGGCGGACGTTTGCTCTGCGCCTGTGCGTCGTCATGGCCGTACTCTTCGGGTCCCCGGTTGTTCGGGTCCATCGGTCCTAGCCCCCCAAAAGCGTCTCGTGTGCTGGAGCCCCTCCCGGCCGTGTCGCACACCGCGCTGTCGCTTCTGGTCCGGAACCCGCTCGAGGGTAGCTGGCGGCGGGCAGCCGAACCCTAAACCTTCGCACAGTATCTCCGACAGTCCGGGGTCCCGCGCCGTCCGAGACATCACAGTCTCGTGAGGATTGCGAGCGTGGTGCGTTTCGCCCACATGGTCCCCACGGGTGCCCCGCAGACACAGAGCCATACGTACGGGCCCGTACACGCGTTCACACTCTGGGCAACGACTCCAGACCGATTCCGCCCTCGATCGCGAGGATGCGGTGCAGCCTGGTGGCCACCAGCAGCCGCTGCATCTGCGGTGGCACATCGCGCAGCACGAGCCGCCGTCCGCACCGTCCCGCCCGCCGGTGGGCTCCCATGATCACCCCGAGTCCGGTGGCGTCCCAGGAATCCAGCTCTGACAGGTCGAGCACCAGGTCGCCGGCTCCGTCGTCGACGGCCGAGTGCAGGACCGTACGGGCGTCCGCCGCGCTGCGTACGTCGAGGCGGCCCCCGACGACCAGCTCGGCGTGGTCGCCCCTGATGTACATAAGCGCTCCCGTGAGTGCGTCTCGTACTCCGTGATGAGTGATGCAACGTCTGACGGTGTTTGACACCGTCAGGTTGCCGTCTGTGAGCGAACCGATACCGAATTCACCTCAAGGGGTGAGGCCGGAGAGGCTCATGCGTTCACATGCGTGGGAGGGGCCGCCCGTGACGTGCGGGCCGGCGTGGGCCGGGTCCGCGTCAGTAGGTGTAGAAGCCCTGCCCGCTCTTGCGTCCGATGTCACCGGCGTCCACCATCCGGCGCATCAGCTCCGGCGGGGCGAACTTCTCGTCCTGCGACTCGGTGTAGATGTTGCTCGTGGCGTGCAGCAGGATGTCGACGCCCGTCAGGTCCGCCGTGGCCAGCGGTCCCATCGCGTGGCCGAAGCCCAGCTTGCAGGCGAGGTCGATGTCCTCGGCGGTGGCGACGCCCGACTCGTACAGCTTCGCGGCCTCGACGACGAGGGCGGAGATGAGACGGGTCGTCACGAAGCCGGCCACGTCCCGGTTGACGACGATGCAGGTCTTGCCGACCGACTCGGCGAACTCCCGTGCGGTGGCGAGCGTCTCGTCGCTCGTCTTGTAGCCACGCACCAGTTCGCAGAGCTGCATCATCGGCACCGGCGAGAAGAAGTGGACGCCGACGACCCGCTCGGGCCGCTCGGTGGCCGCCGCGATCTTGGTGATCGGGATCGCGGAGGTGTTGGAGGCGAGCACGGCGTCCTCGCGGACGATCTTGTCGAGCGCCCGGAAGATCTCGTGCTTGATCTCGAGCTTCTCGAAGACGGCCTCGACGACGATGTCCGCGTCGGCGACCGCGTCGAGGTCGGTGGTGGCGGTGATCCGCCCCAGCGCCGCCTCGGCGGCCTCGGCCGCCAGCTTCCCCTTGCTCACGAACTTGTCGTACGACGCCCTGATGCCGCCGATGCCACGGTCGAGCGCCTCGTCGGTGACGTCACGCAGGACGACGTCCCAGCCCGCCTGCGCGGACACCTGGGCGATCCCGGACCCCATGAGTCCGGCTCCGATCACGGCGAGCTTCCGTGCCACTGTGCGACTCCCCTGGTACGCGCTGTCGATGACTGACCTCTCGGCCGGACACTAGCGCTCGTGAGGGGCTGTGTGACCGCTTAGTAACGCGAGTCACGTCTCAAAGGACGGACATCACACCGGCAGCACTCACTCGATGGGTCGTACGGCGTAGTTGAGCACCTTCTCGCTCAACAGGCCCTCCATGCCGTCCAGAAGAAGAAGCACCTCTCGTGACACTTCGCCCGGATTGCGCCCGTCGAGCATCTCGCGCCCGATGACGGCCATCACCGTCTGGTGGACCCAGTTGATCTGACCCGCGATCAGGGTGGGGAGGGGGTCGTCGGGGGCTGCGCCGGTCTCCTCCCGGAGGGCCGCCTCCAGGCTGTCCTGGACCTCCTGCTGGATGCTCCACAGCCGGGACCGCAGCGCGGGCGCCTCGTGGATGGCCTTCATGAAGCGGTCGTAGCCCTCCATCAGACCGACGCGCGGCGAGACTGCCTCGACCTCGGCACGCAGCTCGCGCAGCACGGCGGCGACGGCCGACTCGCCCCGGTCACGACCACGCACCCAGCGGGCGAGCCGTTCGACGATGCCCGCGCTGCGGTCGAAGAAGAGGTCCTCCTTCGCCGGGAAGTAGTTGTAGACCGTGTTCACGGAGACGTCGGCGGCCTCGGCCACCTCCGCGATGGTGACGGTCACGAAGCCGTGCTCCAGGAACAGCCCGGTGGCGATGTCCGAGATCCGCTGCCTCGTCTCGCGCTTCTTGCGCTCCCTGAGCCCCTCTGCCATGGGCACATCGTAGGTCGCTCCGCCGGGCGACGGCGTTTCCCTGGGGTCACTGAAAACTTGGTGACATTGCAAATTTTCAGTGACTCTGTTTTTCTGGGGTCATGCCCATCATCAGTGCGGCCGGACTGAGCCGTACCTTCCAGACGAAACGCGGCCCCGTCGAAGCCGTGCGCGGAATCGACCTGACCGTGCGCCCCGGCGAGATCCTCGGCCTCCTCGGCCCGAACGGCGCGGGCAAGACGACGACCCTGCGCATGCTCACCACCCTGCTGCCGCCGACCGGCGGCGCGGCCACGGTCGCGGGCCACGACCTGGCGACCGACCCCTCCGGAGTACGCCGGGCCTGCGGCTATGTCGCGCAGTCGGGCGGGGTGGACCCACAGATCACCGTGCGGGAGGAACTGGTCACCCAGGGACGGCTCTACCGCCTGACGAAGAGCCAGGCCACCGAGCGGGCCGAGGAGTTGGCCCGGGACCTGGACCTCACCGGGCTGCTGGACCGCAAGTGCGCCACGCTCTCGGGCGGTCAGCGGCGCCGGCTCGACATCGCGATGGCGCTCACCCACCGGCCCCGGGTCCTCTTCCTGGACGAGCCGACGACCGGACTCGACCCGGCGAGCCGCGCCGACCTCTGGGAGTTGGTCCGCCGACTGCGCGACGAGCGCGGCACGACCGTCTTCCTGACGACGCACTACCTCGACGAGGCGGACGCCCTCGCCGACCGGATCGTCGTCGTCGACCAGGGCCGGGTCGTGGCGGACGGCACCCCGAGCGCGCTCAAGCTGAAGCACGGCGGCTCGATCGACGCCACGCTCCAGGACACCTTCCTGGCCATCACCGGACGCGGCCCCTCCCCCGCCGACAACACCCCCGTAGCCGTCTAGAACCGGTCCGAGGACTCCCATGCTGCTTCACGACACCGCGCTGATCTTCGGGCGATACGCCCGCCAGACCCTGCGCTCCCGCTTCGCGATGCTGTTCGGCGTACTGATGCCGCTGCTGTATCTGCTCTTCTTCGGTCCCCTGCTCGCCGACGTCCCGCTCGGCTC
This sequence comes from Streptomyces caniscabiei, assembly GCF_014930365.1. Taxonomy (GTDB): domain Bacteria; phylum Actinomycetota; class Actinomycetes; order Streptomycetales; family Streptomycetaceae; genus Streptomyces; species Streptomyces caniscabiei. The sequence continues at coordinate 73,031 of NZ_JABXWI010000019.1, forward strand.
ACGGGGCAGCTCCTGGCAGGTGCTGGTGCCCGGCCTGCTGCTGCAACTGGGCCTGTTCGGGGCCTCGTTCGCGGGCTTCATGGTCATCCTGGAGAAGCAGACCGGAGTGATCGAACGCATGCGCGTCACCCCGGCGAGCCGGCTCGCCCTGCTGCTGGGCCGGGTGCTGCGCGACGCGGCGGTCTTCGTCTTCCAGGCATTACTGCTGGTCCTCGCCGCCCTCGTCATGGGACTACGCGCACCCCTCGCCGGCGTCCTGATCAGCTTCGCCTTCGTGGCCGCGCTGACCGTCTCGCTCGCCTCGCTGTCGTACGCGCTCGCCATGAAGGCGCGTTCCCAGCACGAGTTCGGCCCGGCGGTCAACGCGCTGACCATGCCGTCGATGCTCCTGTCGGGTCTGATGCTCCCGATGTCGCTGGCCCCGGGCTGGCTGGACGTCCTGTCCCACTTCGTACCGTTCCGCTATCTGGTGGACGCGATGCGGGACGCGTACGTCGGCGCGTACGCCACCCCGGCCATGCTGTACGGCGTTCTGGTGGCCGTCGGACTCACGGCCGTCTCCGTGACGGTGGGCACACGGGTCTTCCGGACGGCCGGGGCGTAACTACGCTGGTCACATGGTCAATCTCACGCGCATCTACACCAGGACCGGCGACCAGGGCACCACCAACCTGGGCGACATGAGCCGGGTGCCCAAGACCGATCCGCGGATCTCGGCGTACGCGGACGCCAACGAGGCCAACGCGGCGATCGGCACGGCGGTCGCGCTGGGCGGACTGGACGAGGAGATCGTCAAGGTCCTCGTGCGGGTGCAGAACGATCTGTTCGACGTGGGCGCCGACCTCTCCACCCCCGTCGTCGAGGACCCCGAGTTCCCGCCGCTGCGGGTCGAGCAGTTCTACATCGACAAGCTGGAGGCGGACTGCGACCGCTTCAACGGGGAGCTGGAGAAGCTGCGCTCCTTCATCCTGCCCGGCGGCACCCCCGGCGCGGCCCTGCTGCACCAGGCCTGCACGGTGGTCCGGCGGGCCGAGCGCTCGACCTGGGCCGCCCTGGAGACCCACGCCGACGCGATGAACCCCCTCACGGCGACCTACCTCAACCGCCTCTCCGACCTCCTGTTCATCCTCGCGAGGACGGCGAACAAGGAGGCCGGGGACGTGCTGTGGGTGCCGGGCGGGGAGCGGTAGGCGCCGCGCCGGGGGGCTAGTCGCCCGTCGTGCCGCGAACCCGCTGGTAGAGGCCCGTCGCGACGAGGACAGCACCCACGCACATCATCACCACGCCGACCTTGGTCAGGGTGACGACCGGCACCTCCATCCCGTCCGTGAACAGCCACAGCACCAGGCCGATCACGAAGGTGCCGGTCCCTTCCCACACGTTCCTGGACGCCCCGACCACCGTCCCGCTCATCGCCCGGCCCTCTCCTTCGCGTACCCCGAGTCCCGGTCCCCGCCCTTCGGGGCGTCCGGCTCCTTCTTCGGCCAGATCGTGTAGGCGAGGGCGACCAGCCCGTGGATGCCGGCGGCCCGGAGGGCCACCCACTGGAACGACCTCAGCGAATCGACGTTCCCGTCGTCGCCCACGTACCAGACGGCCAGCTGGAGCAGGGCCAGCGCCACCCCGGTCGCCACCAGCGTCCGGGTCCAGAGCCTGCCCTCGTGCCGGGCCCTGGCCAGGCCGTACTTCGGCGGCCCCGCCGGCTTGGGCCCGCCGCCCAGGCGATGCGCCGCGTGGCCGTCCAGCCACTTGATCATGTAGTGGCCGTAGCCCACGGTGAAGCCGATGTAGAGCGCGGCCACCCCGTGCTCCCAGCTCGGCTCGGCGCCGTTCTTCAGGTCGATCGCGGTCACGACGAACAGCACCAGCTCCAGCACGGGCTCGCAGAGCAGCAGCACGACACTGGTCCGGCGCTTCTTCCACAGGTAGCGGACGGCCAGCGCCAGGGCCAGCAGCACCCAGAAACCGACCTCGCAGGCGATGATCAACGCGACGATCACGACTCGCTCCTCTCGTTCACCCTTCCAGGCTCCCGGCGAGCGGCCCCCGATACGTCGTCGGCGGTGACGAAGTGCCGGTACATCGAAAGATGCAGTCCAGGACCGTTCCCGGGCACCAGGCGCCGGATCCCCGTCCCGTGTTGGATGGAGGGCATGGCCGTACGACCGCCCCGCCCGCACCGGATGGACCTGTGCATCGCCGCCGCCGGACTCCTCGGCGGCCTGCTGCTGTGGGTCCTGGGCCTCGACACCCGCACACCCCGCGACGGCATCGTGGTGTTCGAGAGCCACTGGTGGGTCCTGCCGCCCCTGGTCGTGACGGCGGGCTGCGAGGCGCTGCGCCGCGTCATGCCCCGCACGGCCCTGATCGTCGGCTGGGCCGCGCTGACCCTGGACACCATGACCCAGGGCAGCCTGATCACGGTCCTGATGTTCACCGACCTGGTCTACGCGGCCGTCCTGTACGGCCCACCCGCCACGGCCCGCCGGGTGCCCTGGATCGCCGGACTGGTGACCGTCGCCTTCACCGTGGTCCCGCTGACGGCCTTCCGGGATCCCGAGGCGCTGCTGATCGGCGTGGTGGTCGGCCTAGTCTCCCTGATGCCCGCCGGCACCGGCTGGATCGTGCGCAACCACCGCGACGCCGCCGAGGCGGCCCGGCTGCGCGCCGAACAGACGGCCCTGCTGGCGGAGATGGACCGCGCCCAGGCCGTCGTGTCCGAACGGGCGCGCATGGCACGGGAGTTGCACGACATGGTCGCCAACCATCTCTCGGCGATCGCGATCCACTCCACGGCCGCCCTCTCCCTCGACGACCCGGGCACCTCCGAGGAGGCCCTCGGGGTCATCCGCGAGAACAGCGTGGCGGGGCTGGCGGAGATGCGCCGGCTGATCGGCATCCTGCGGGATTCGAGCGACGACACCGAGCCGTCCGTCGCACCCACACTCGACGGCCTCGAATCCCTCGTCGCGGGCGCCCGCACCAATGGTCTCGACGTCACCCTGGACGCCGACCACGCCGAGACCCTCCCGGCCCCCGTCGAGCTGGCGGCCTACCGCATCGTCCAGGAGTCGCTCACCAACGCGCTCAAGCACGCCGCCCCGGGCCGGGTCACCGTCGCGCTGCGCCGGGCGAACGGCTCCCTCGACATCGCCGTGACCAGCCCGTACGGCGACCGCGACGGCCCGAGCGCACCCGGTTCGGGAGCCGGTCTGGTCGGGATGCGCGAGCGGGTGGCCCTGCTGGGCGGCACGTTCGAGGCGGGTCCCGAGAGCGCGCGGCACGGCAAGATCTGGAGCGTACGCGCCGCGCTCCCCGTCACCGAAGGAGAACCCGCATGATCCGTGTGCTCGTCGCCGAGGACCAGTCCGCCGTACGGGCCGGGCTTGTCCTCATTCTGCGCAGCGCGCCGGACATCGAGGTGGTCGGGGAGGCGGCGGACGGCGAGCGGGCGGTGGCGCTCGCGCGGGAGCTGCGGCCGGACCTGGTGCTGATGGACGTGCAGATGCCGCGCCTGGACGGGGTGTCCGCGACCCGCCAGGTGGTCGCCGAGGGGCTGGCCGACGTCCTCGTCCTCACCACGTTCGACCTCGACGAGTACGTCTTCGGGGCGTTGCGGGCCGGGGCCGCCGGGTTCCTGCTGAAGAACACGGAGGCGAGGGACCTCATCGAGGCCGTCCGGGCGGTGGGGCGCGGCGAGGGTCTGATCGCCCCGGCGGTCACCCGGCGGCTGATCGCGGAGTTCGCCGCCAGGCCCGTACGGGAGCCCTCGGTCGATCCGGCCGTCCTGGACTCCCTCACCCGGCGGGAGCGGGAGGTCCTCTCCTGTCTGGGCGAAGGGCTGTCGAACGCGGAGATCGCGGTTCGGCTGGACATGGCGGAGGCGACGGTGAAGACGCATGTCAGCCGGCTGCTGGGAAAACTCGATCTGCGCAGCAGGGTGCAAGCGGCCGTGCTGGCACAGGAGTTGCGGGTCTGACCCCGGTACGACCCCGGTAGCGACTCGGTAGGACCCGGCCCGGGGTGCCGGTGGGTGCCGGGCGTGAGCGCATTGGTCCAGACCCATTGACCTATGGTCCAGACCTTTCTATTCTCAGCCACACTGCGCCACGTCATGCTCATGATCAAGACACCCCACAAGGAGGCGCACATGCGCTTCAGGCACAGAATCACCGCGGGTCTCGCGACCCTTCTCCTCCCCCTCGCCGGCCTCGTCGGTCTCGCCACCCCCGCACAGGCGGCCACGGAGGCGACCGCCACCTACGCCAAGCCCCAGGACTGGGGCACCGGCTTCGAAGGCAAGTGGACGGTGAAGAACACCGGCACCACCACCCTCAGCTCCTGGACCGTCGAGTGGGACTTCCCCTCCGGCACAACGGTCACCTCCGCCTGGGACGCGGACGTCACCTCCTCCGGCACCCACTGGACCGCCAGGAACAAGTCCTGGAACGGCACCCTCGCCCCCGGCGCCTCCGTCTCCTTCGGTTTCAACGGGAGCGGCTCAGGCTCCCCGGCCAACTGCAAGCTCAACGGCGCCAGTTGCGACGGCGGTCCCAGCGTCCCCGGCGACGCGGCACCCTCCGCCCCCGGCACCCCCACCACCTCGGACGTCACCGACACCTCGGTGAAGCTGAGCTGGCGCGCCGCCACCGACGACAAGGGCATCAAGAACTACGACGTCCTGCGCGGCGGCGCCAAGGTCGCCACCGTCACCGGCACCACCTACACGGACACCGGCCTGAGCGCCGGTACCGACTACTCCTACACCGTCCAGGCCCGTGACACCGCCGACCAGACCGGCCCGGTCAGCGGCGCGGCGGCCGTCCGGACCACCGGGGGCGGCACGAACCCGAACCCCGGCTCGAAGATCAACCTCGGCTACTTCACCGAGTGGGGCGTCTACGGCCGCAACTACCACGTCAAGAACCTGGTGACCTCGGGCTCGGCAGCCAAGATCACCCACATCAACTACGCGTTCGGCAACGTCAAGAACGGCCAGTGCACGGTCGACGACACCTACGCCGCCTACGACAAGGCGTACACCGCCGACCAGTCCGTCAGCGGCACCGCCGACACCTGGGACCAGCCGCTGCGCGGCAACTTCAACCAGCTCCGCCAGCTCAAGGCCAAGTACCCGCACATCAAGGTGCTGTACTCCTTCGGTGGCTGGACCTACTCCGGCGGCTTCGGCCAGGCCGCGCAGAACCCGGCCGCGTTCGCCAAGTCCTGCAAGGCCGTCGTGGAGGACCCGCGCTGGGCCGACGTCTTCGACGGCATCGACATCGACTGGGAGTACCCGAACGCCTGCGGTCTGACCTGCGACACCTCGGGCCCGGCCGCCTTCAGGAACCTGATGTCGGCGCTGCGTACCGAGTTCGGCCCGAACTACCTGGTCACCGCGGCCATCACCGCCGACGGCTCCTCCGGCGGCAAGATCGACGCGGCCGACTACGGCGGCGCCGCGACCCATCTGAACTGGTACAACGTGATGACGTACGACTACTTCGGCGCCTTCGACAAGGACGGCCCGACCGCCCCGCACTCCCCGCTGACCTCGTACTCCGGGATCCCGCAGGCCGGCTTCAACTCGGCCGACGCGATCGCCAAGCTGAAGTCGAAGGGCGTCCCGTCCGCCAAGCTGCTGCTCGGCATCGGCTTCTACGGCCGCGGCTGGACCGGCGTCACCCAGTCCGCCCCCGGCGGCACGGCGACCGGCGCGGCCCCCGGCACCTACGAGGCGGGCATCGAGGACTACAAGATCCTCAAGAACTCCTGCCCGGCCACCGGCACGATCGCCGGCACGGCCTACGCCCACTGCGGCAGCAACTGGTGGAGCTACGACACCCCGTCCACCATTGCCGGAAAGATGACCTGGGCGAAGAACCAGGGCCTGGGCGGCGCCTTCTTCTGGGAGTTCAGCGGCGACACGACCAACGGAGAGCTGGTGAACGCGATCAGCAACGGGTTGAAGTAGAAGCTACGCCACGTTGACGCTCCCCCAGACTTCGTCCGGGGGGACCCCCACCCAGCGAGTGAAAGTGGCTACGCCACATTCACTCGCTGTCCGGGCGGGGCTGCCTCCAGCCACGCGAGGAAACCGGTCAGCGCGTCCTCGCTCATCGCCAGTTCCAGCCGGTTCCCGCGGTGCAGACACGCGAGGATCACGGCGTCGGAGAGGAGCGCCAGCTCCTCCTCGCCCTCGGGGGTGCGGCGCCCGGCCACCTCGATCGAGGCACGCTCCAGGACGCGGCGGGGGCGGGGCGAGTACGAGAAGACGCGGTACCACTCGATGCGGTCGCCGTTGTAGCGGGCGACGCCGTACCCCCAGCCCTTGCCGTTCTCGTCGGTGCCGGGTTTCTCCGGGGCGTCCCAGCGGAGGCTGCAGTCGAAGGTGCCCCCGGACCGCTGGATGAGACGTCGGCGCAGTCCGAAGACGAAGAGCCCGACCACCACCAGCGCGATCACCGACCCGCACACAGTCAGAGCGAGGACCATCGACACCGACCTCCTCGTCTCCTAGGTAACGGAACGTAAAAAACACCCATATTCGCCTCAGCCGCGGCCGGGTCGGGATGAGGACATCCAGACCCAGCCGCGGCTGAGGTACAGCATCACACGGCGTCTGCGCTCAGCGCGCACCCGCCGTACGCAGTCGTACATCCGCGCGGCGCTCGGCGGCGGCATCGCCCTCCGCCTTCGCACGCTCCAGCTCCCGCTGGGCGCCCTGGACGTCGATCTCGTCGGCCAGCTCGGCGACCTCGGCCAGCAGGGACAGCTTGTTGTCCGCGAACGAGATGAAACCGCCGTGCACGGCGACGACGACGGTGCCGCCCTCACTCGTACGGATGGTCACCGGGCCCGACTCCAGCACACCGAGCAGCGGCTGGTGACCGGGCATGACGCCGATGTCGCCGGACGTGGTCCGGGCGACGACCAGGGTGGCCTGGCCCGACCAGACCTCTCGGTCGGCCGCGACCAGCGCGACGTGCAGCTCAGCAGCCAAGGTGGCTCCTCGGGTCACCACCCGGCGCCTCGGCCGGGTGTTGGGTTCAATTCTAGAGGGAGTACAGAGGGGGGCGGGACGCACCCCATGAGGTGTGGCCTCGCCCCCCACTGATCACGATGTGCCTGACGTCAGCTGACGCCGAGCTCCTTCGCGTTCTTCTTCAGGTCCTCGATACCACCGCAGAGGAAGAAGGCCTGCTCCGGGAAGTGGTCGTACTCACCGTCGATGATCGCGTTGAACGCGGTGATCGACTCGTCCAGCGGCACGTCCGACCCGTCGACGCCGGTGAACTGCTTGGCGACGTGGGTGTTCTGCGACAGGAAGCGCTCCACACGACGGGCACGGTGGACGGTGAGCTTGTCCTCCTCGCCGAGCTCGTCGATACCGAGGATCGCGATGATGTCCTGGAGGTCCTTGTACTTCTGCAGGACCGTCTTGACGCGCATCGCGGTGTTGTAGTGGTCCGCCGCGATGTAGCGGGGGTCCAGGATGCGGGACGTGGAGTCCAGCGGGTCCACGGCCGGGTAGATGCCCTTCTCGGAGATCGGACGGGAGAGAACCGTCGTCGCGTCGAGGTGGGCGAAGGTGGTGGCCGGGGCCGGGTCGGTCAGGTCGTCCGCGGGGACGTAGATCGCCTGCATCGAGGTGATCGAGTGACCACGGGTCGAGGTGATGCGCTCCTGGAGGAGACCCATCTCGTCGGCCAGGTTCGGCTGGTAACCCACCGCGGAGGGCATACGGCCGAGCAGGGTCGACACCTCGGAACCGGCCTGGGTGAAGCGGAAGATGTTGTCGATGAAGAACAGCACGTCCTGCTTCTGCACATCGCGGAAGTACTCCGCCATGGTCAGACCGGCGAGGGCCACGCGCAGACGGGTGCCCGGGGGCTCGTCCATCTGGCCGAAGACCAGCGCGGTCTTGTCGATGACGCCCGACTCGGCCATCTCCTCGATGAGGTCGTTGCCCTCACGGGTGCGCTCACCGACACCGGCGAACACGGAGACACCGTCGTGGTTGTTGGCGACGCGGTAGATCATCTCCTGGATGAGCACCGTCTTGCCGACGCCGGCACCACCGAACAGACCGATCTTTCCACCCTTGACGTACGGGGTGAGAAGGTCGATGACCTTGACGCCGGTCTCGAACATCTCGGTCTTCGACTCGAGCTCGTCGAAGTTCGGGGCCTTGCGGTGGATGCCCCAGCGCTCGCCCGTGTACTTCTCGTCGGTGTTCAGCACCTCACCAAGGGTGTTGAACACCTTGCCCTTGGTGAAGTCGCCGACCGGCACGGTGATGGAGGCACCGGTGTCGGTGACCGGGGCCTGGCGGACCAGGCCGTCGGTGGGCTGCATGGAGATGGTGCGGACCAGGCCGTCACCCAGGTGCTGGGCGACCTCCAGGGTCAGCGTCTTCTTCGCGCCGTCCTGGGCCGGGTCGGCCACCTCGACGTGAAGGGCGTTGTAGATCTCCGGCATGGCGTCGACGGGGAACTCCACGTCGACGACCGGGCCGATGACCCGGGCGACGCGGCCCGTGGCAACGGCCGTCTCAACTGTCGTCGTCATTACTTGTCACTCCCCGCGGTCGCGTCGGCCAGGGCTGCGGAGCCACCGACGATCTCGCTGATTTCCTGGGTGATTTCGGCCTGGCGGGCCGCGTTGGCAAGACGGGAGAGCGTGTTGATCAGCTCGCCCGCGTTGTCGGTGGCCGACTTCATCGCGCGGCGGGTGGCGGCGTGCTTGGAAGCGGCCGACTGGAGCATCGCGTTGTAGATACGGCTCTCGACATAGCGCGGCAGCAGGGCGTCGAGGACGTCCTCCGCCGACGGCTCGAAGTCGTACAGCGGAAGGATCTCGCCCTTCGGCGCCGCCTCCTTCGCCACCTCGTCGAGGCTGAGCGGCAGCAGACGGGCGTCGAGCGCCGTCTGCGTCATCATCGAGACGAACTCGGTGAAGACGATGTGGAGTTCGTCCACGCCGCCGTCAGCGGTGTCCTTCTCGATGGCCTCGATCAGCGGACCCGCGACCTTCTTGGCGTCCGCGTAGGTGGGCTCGTCGGTGAAGCCCGACCACGACTCCACGACCTTGCGCTCGCGGAAGTTGTAGTGGGCCAGACCGCGGCGGCCGACGATGTACGTGTCGACCTCCTTGCCCTCCGCCTCAAGACGCGCCGTCAGCTGCTCGGCGACCTTGATGGCGTTGGAGTTGAAGGCGCCGGCCAGTCCGCGGTCGCTCGTGAGGAGCAGCACCGCGGAACGGGTCGCCGTCTCCGCCTCCGTGGTCAGCGGGTGCTTGGTGTTCGAACCGGTACCGACCGCCGTGACCGCGCGGGTGAGCTCGGCCGCGTACGGCGCGGAGGCCGCCACCTTGCGCTGCGCCTTGACGACGCGCGAGGCGGCGATCATCTCCATCGCCTTGGTGATCTTCTTGGTCGCGGTGACGGATCGGATGCGACGCTTGTAGACCCGGAGCTGGGCTCCCATGAGTCAGGTCCCTTCCTTACGTCACTTGGAGACGTTGACGGCCGGGGCGTCCTCGCCGAGCAGCTTGCCGTCCGAGGTCTCGAACTGCTTCTTGAACTCGGCGATCGCGTCGGCGACAGCGGTGAGGGTGTCGTCCGACATCTTGCCGCCCTCCTTGATGGAGGTCATGAGGCCCTGCTCCTTGCGGTGCAGGTACTCCAGCAGCTCCTTCTCGAAGCGGCGCACGTCGGCGACCGGGACGTCGTCCATCTTGCCGGTGGTACCGGCCCACACGGAGACGACCTGGTCCTCGGTCGGCATCGGCTGGTACTGCGGCTGCTTGAGCAGCTCGACCAGACGCTGACCGCGCTCCAGCTGCGACTTCGACGCGGCGTCCAGGTCGGAACCGAAGGCGGCGAAGGCCTCCAGCTCACGGTACTGGGCGAGGTCGAGGCGCAGACGGCCGGAGACCTGCTTCATCGCCTTGTGCTGCGCGGAACCACCGACTCGGGAGACGGAGATACCGACGTTCAGCGCGGGACGCTGACCGGCGTTGAAGAGGTCCGACTCCAGGAAGCACTGGCCGTCGGTGATGGAGATGACGTTGGTCGGGATGAACGCCGAGACGTCGTTGGCCTTCGTCTCGACGATCGGCAGACCGGTCATCGAGCCGGCACCCAGCTCGTCGGAGAGCTTCGCGCAGCGCTCCAGCAGACGGGAGTGCAGGTAGAAGACGTCACCCGGGTAGGCCTCACGGCCCGGCGGGCGGCGCAGCAGCAGCGACACGGCGCGGTAGGCGTCGGCCTGCTTCGAGAGGTCGTCGAAGATGATGAGGACGTGCTTGCCCTCGTACATCCACTGCTGACCGATGGCCGAACCGGTGTACGGCGCCAGGTACTTGAAGCCGGCCGGGTCGGACGCCGGGGCGGCGACGATGGTCGTGTACTCCAGCGCGCCGGCCTCTTCGAGGGCGCCACGCACGGAGGCGATGGTCGAGCCCTTCTGACCGATGGCGACGTAGACGCAGCGGACCTGCTTGTTCACGTCACCGGAGCGCCAGTTGTCGCGCTGGTTGATGATCGTGTCGACGGCCAGCGCGGTCTTGCCGGTCTGGCGGTCACCGATGATCAGCTGACGCTGGCCGCGGCCGACCGGGGTCATCGCGTCGACGGCCTTGTAGCCGGTCTCCATCGGCTCGTGCACCGACTTACGGGCCATGACACCGGGAGCCTGCAGCTCCAGGGCACGGCGCCCGGACGTCTCGATCTCGCCGAGGCCGTCGATCGGGTTGCCGAGCGGGTCGACGACGCGGCCGAGGTAGCCCTCGCCCACGGCGACCGACAGGACCTCACCGGTACGGGTGACCGGCTGGCCTTCCTCGATGCCGCTGAACTCGCCCAGGACGATGGCGCCGATCTCGCGCTCTTCCAGGTTGAGCGCGAGGCCGAGGGTGCCGTCCTCGAACTTCAGCAGTTCGTTGGCCATGGCCGAGGGGAGACCCTCGACCTTCGCGATGCCGTCGCCGGCAAGGGTGACCGTACCGACCTCCTCGCGCGAGGCCGCGTCCGGCTTGTACGACTGGACGAAGTTCTCCAGCGCGTCCCGGATCTCCTCCGGCCGGATCGTGAGCTCCGCCATCTGGGTTCCCTGCTCTCCTTGTTGGGCCCGAAGTTTCACTTGGGGGGATGGGGACTCCCCCCTGAACGAGGTGAATCCTCTGCACGGCCCAACCGGGCCGCAGACATACGTACGTACTGCTATGAAGTTTGGTGCTAGCTCGCCAGGCGGCGGCCGGCGTCCTCGAGTCGGTCCGCGATCGAGCCGTTGATCAGCTCGTCGCCGACCTGGACCCTGATCCCGCCGACGACGCCCGGGTCCACATCGAGGTTGAGGTGCATGGTGCGGCCGTAGAGCTTCGCCAGGGCGGCGCCGAGGCGGCGCTTCTGGGCGTCGCTCAGCGGAACCGCCGAGGTGACGACGGCGACCACGCGGTCCCGGCGCTCGGCGGCGAGCTTGGACAGGGACTCGAGTCCCGCTTCCAGGCTACGTCCACGCGGCGCGGTCACGAGGCGCGTCACCAGACGCTCGGTGGTGGCCTTGGCGCGGCCGCCGAGCAGGCTGCGCAGCAGCTCGCTCTTGGCGGAGGCACCGGCGGCACGGTCGGTCAGCGCGGCCCGCAGCTCGGTGTTCGAGGCGACGATCCGGCCGAACCGGAACAGCTCGTCCTCGACGTCGTCGAGCGTGGCCGACTGCTGCGCGGCCGTGAGGTCGGCGATGTCGGCCAGCTGCTCCAGCGCGTCCACCAGGTCGCGGGGCTGCGACCAGCGGGAGCGCACCAGGCCCGACACCAGGTCGGCGGTGGTCGCGCCGACCTGGCCGCCGAGGATACGGCCGACCAGCTCGGCCTTGGCCTCGCCGGACTGCGCCGGGTCGGTGAGGACCCGACGCAGCGACACCTCGCGGTGGAGCAGAGCGGTGACGGCGGCCAGCTCGTCGGCGAGCCGCGCCGCGTCCACGGACGTGGAGTCCGTCAGCGCGTCGAGACGCTCACGTGCGGCTGCCAGGGCCTCGCGGCTCGCTCCGTTCATCGCGCGGCCTCGGCCTTCTCCTCGAGGTCGTCGAGGAAGCGGTCGATGACGCGGCTCTGCCGGGCGTGGTCCTCCAGGGACTCACCGACGAGCTTGCCGGCCAGGTCGGTGGCGAGCTTGCCCACGTCCTGACGCAGCGCCGAAGCGGCGGCCTTGCGGTCGGCCTCGAGCTGCGAGTGACCGGCGGCGACGATCTCCTCGCGCTGCCGCTGGCCCTCGGCCCGCATCTCGGCGATGAGCGTGGCGCCCTGCTCCTGCGCCTCCTGGCGCAGCCGCGCGGCCTCGTGCCGAGCCTCGGCGAGCTGAGCCTTGTACTGCTCAAGAACGCTCTGGGCCTCGACCTTCATGCGGTCGGCTTCTTCGATACCGCCCTCGATCGCGTCGCGGCGCTCTTCCAGAACCTTGTTGATGTTCGGAAGCAGCTTCTTCCAGAAGAAGAAGAACACGATGGCGAAGGCGATGGTGCCGACGAGCAGCTCGGGACCCGGAGGAACGAGCGGGCTCTGCTCCTGCTCGGCCGCCAGCTGAACCAGGTTGGCGATCACATCAGTGCCTTTCGTCGAAAAGTGTCTGGTAGCTGTTGATTAGCGACCGAACACGAACGGCATGACGATGCCGATGAGGGCGAGCGCCTCACAGAAGGCGAAGCCGAGGATCTGGTTGGCGCGGATCAGGCCGGCGGCCTCGGGCTGGCGGGCCAGGGCCTGGGTGCCGTTACCGAAGATGATGCCGACGCCGACGCCGGGGCCGATGGCGGCGAGGCCGTAACCGATGGAGCCGAGGGAACCGGTGACAGCGGCGAGGGTCTCAGTGGCAGCCATGCTGATTCTTCCTTCTTTTTCTTGGACCGGCGGGGGTTGGCCACCGGACGTTCTGGGGCGTGCGGAGGAGGGGCTCAGTGGTGCTCGGCGAGAGCGCCCTGAATGTACGAGCAGGCGAGGAGCACGAAGACGTACGCCTGGACGGCCTGCACGAAGAGTTCGAAGAGGATCATGATGATCGTCATGACGAAGGAGACGCCGGCGGCCGGGATCATCCAGCTGTTCAGCAGGTACCAGGAGGCGACGGTGAACATCACCAGCATCAGGTGACCGGCGAACATGTTGGCGAACAGTCGCACCGCGTGCGTGAAGGGCCGGATGAGGACGTTCGAGAAGAACTCGATGACGACGACGAGCGGCAGAACCGGGCCGAGCGACTTGTCGTAGCCGGTGATGTTCTTGAGACCGCCGACGAAGCCGTGCCTCTTGAAGGTCAGCGACATCCAGACGATGTAGACGATCGCCGCGAGGATGATCGGGTAGGCGATGATCGACGACACCGGGAACTGGGCCAGCGGGATCACCGACCAGACGTTCATGATCCAGATGAAGAAGAAGAGCGAGACCATCAGCGGGACGTACTTCTCGCCCTCCTTCCTGCCGAGGGTCTCGTAGACGATGCCGCGGCGTACGAAGTCGTAGCCCGCCTCACCGATCATCTGCAGCTTGCCCGGCACCACCTTCGCCTTGCCGAAGGCGAGGGTGAAGAAGGTGATCACCAGGAGGGTGGTGATGAGCGCGAGCAGCATCACCTTGTTGAACTCGAACCCACCGACCGTCGCGATCGGCTTGAAGAGGAACGAGTGCAGGCCCGGAGCCGGGAAGCCACAGCCATTGTCGGACAGGATGCGGCAATCCCACTCAAAGGCGAGCTGGGTCGGATCAGCACTCACCGCGGGCTCCTTCGGCGTGACGCATAGCTACGGCAACCTCGTTGTGTCGGCGCGGCGCGCTGCCGCGGGTCGGCACTGGACTGGTGTTACGGATGTGGGGGCGGCTGGGGGGCATCAAGCCTCGCGATTGAGCAGGCGTCAGCTCAGATGCCCGCGCCCGCGATGCCGCAGTTGGCACCGGACGATAGCAGGAGAACTCGCAAGCCCTTATTCCACCCCTACCTCTCACGACGACGACCCGGACTTCTCGGACTTGTCACTCTTCTCCGGGGCCGGATCCACGTAGAAGATCTTGGCCTTCATGTGCGCACGCGCCTGTGCGGCCATCCACACGACGGTCGCGACCACGAGGGCGGCGGCGAACGCGCGAGGGTTGAAGAGAGAGGTGTCCTTGAAGAGGGCCACGAAGATCATGAGCAGCAGGAGTTGCGCGACGTAGAGCATCAGCCCCATCGCCTGGAACAGCTGCGGGAGCGTTTTTGCCGTCCACTGGAGCACGTAGAGGCCGATCCCCATGAAGAGGATGGCCAGCACGGTACCGACCGCGGCGCCGAGCGCCCCTTCGCCGCCCGCGACCACGCCACTGACAGCCACCGAGATCACACCGGCAGCGGCCGTGGGTACAGCGGTCTGCAGTAGGTTCCGGACGTCATTGGACGGCATGGCGGCAACTCCGCTTGCTTAAGGGGGCAGGGTGTCGTCATGGACGAGCGTAGTCCCCGGGGGCGAGCGGAAATCTCACGCCGGTGGACCGTCGTATCGCGGCCCTTCGGCTCCATCCGGGGTTCTCGTGAACCGTATCACAAACTATTTGATGAGGTCTTTACCTGAATGGCGTGCCCAGGGTCACACATGAGAGTGAACCCGCCCGTCTGCGCAGAATCCACGCCGACTTGTCTGGTATAAGCACGTTTTGCTCCCCCAGGTTCTTGCATGCCATCGGCAAAGCGTTAGTCAGATTCTTACCTTGGCGTCAGCACAGGAGCCCACCGTTGCGCCCGCACGACGGAACGGCCGGGGGCCGTGTGCGAGGTGCGCACACGGCCCCCGGCCGCTGAATCACGCCGGCGGGATCCCGGTCAGGCCTTCTTGATCTTGCCCTTGAGCTTGCCGTCGATGTAACCGGCCCAGCTGCGGCCCGCCTGGATCTTGAAGCACTGGTTCTTCTTGAGGCTCTTGTCGAAGGTGTAGTACTGCCCCTTCTTCTTCTTGAACTCCTTCCAGCCCGTCAGGGACTTCCAGTCCTTGCCGCAGGTGATGAGCCGGATGCCGATGCCGTGGTCCCAGCTCTTCTTCGTGATCGTGAACTGGACCTTGCCCTTCGCCGTCGTCTTGAACTTGGCGTCGTCCTCGACCTTCTGGACCTCGTTCGTGTTGAACTGGAACGGCAGCACCTTGGTCGCCGGGGCGGCCGAGGCCTGCGTCGCCGTCAGACCGAGCGAACCGCCGAGCGCCACGACGGCGAGAGCGGAAGCGATGGACTTTCGCATGTGTCCCCCATGAGTTCGGGCCTGCACGGGGACGCCGGAACAGCGCCGATCATGTCTCCGGCGCGAACGCCCCCGTGCTGATCATGAATCTGTCATGGCGGCGCAAAGTGCTCAATTGTCCCTGAGGGATGTGTACTTGGGGGAGGTGTACGCGGGGGACGTGTACGTCGGGGAGGGGTGCCCGGCCCGCCGCGACGGCACCTGTCAGCGATGAGCCCCCGCCGGGCTGCGCTCCTCGTCGTGCGCCCGGCCGCCGATCGCCGTCGCCCCGTTGAGGGACGGCGTCCAGTCCGGGACCGGCTCCGGCGCGGCCGCCGGGACCACGCGACGGCGGTAGCGGGGCGGGACGAAGCGCTGGGCCCAGAGCGGGGCGCGGGGGGTGAAGCGGGGCAGCAGCAGGAGGAAGAGGCCGACCCCGCTGAGCATGGCGATGGCGAGGACGATCCACATCGACGCCGAGTTCACCGTGTACGCGAGGGTGCCGAAGGCGATCACCGCGGACCAGAAGTACATGATCAGCACGGCCCGGCTGTGCGAGTGCCCGACCTCCAGCAGCCGGTGGTGCAGATGCCCCCGGTCGGCCGCGAACGGCGACTGGCCCCGCCACGTGCGGCGCACGATCGCGAGGATCAGGTCCGCCGCCGGGATCGCGAGGATGCTCAGCGGCATCAGCAGCGGGATGTAGACCGGCACCATCGAGTAGACCGTGCTGCGCTCCGAGCCGTACAGGTTCATCACGTCCGGGTCGACCTGCCCGGTGATGGAGATCGCGCCGGCCGCCAGCACCAGGCCGATCATCATCGAGCCGGAGTCGCCCATGAAGATCCGCGCGGGGTGCATGTTGTGCGGCAGGAAGCCCAGGCACATGCCCATCAGGACGGCCGCGAACAGCGTGGCGGGGGCCGCGGCCTCGATGCCGTAGCTGTACCAGAGGCGGTAGGCGTACATGAAGAACGCCGCGGAGGCGATGCAGACCATGCCGGCGGCGAGACCGTCGAGGCCGTCGACGAAGTTGACCGCGTTGATGGTGATGACGACCAGGGCGACCGTGAGCAGGGTGCCCTGCCACTGGGTCAGCGCGACGATCCCCACACTGGGAATGGGCAGCCACAGGATCGTCAGACCCTGCATGACCATCACGCCGGCCGCGATCATCTGGCCGCCGAGCTTGATCAGGGCGTCGATCTCGAACTTGTCGTCCAGGACGCCGATCAGCCAGATCAGCGCGGCCCCGGAGAGCAGGGCGCGCGGCTCGTTGGACTCGGCGAAGACCTGGCTGAGATTGGTCAGATGGTCGGCGACCAGCAGACCGGCGCACAGCCCGAAGAACATCGCGATGCCGCCGAGGCGGGGCGTCGGTTCACGGTGGACGTCACGCGCACGAACCGCCGGCATGGCTCCGGCCACGATCGCGAACTTCCGTACCGGCCCTGTCAGCAGGTACGTCACCGCGGCCGTGATGCAGAGCGTCAGGAGGTATTCACGCACGGGCTTCCCCACAGGTCTCGCTGGCCATCACAGCCTCACACCCTAGCGATGCGCGCGACGGTGCACGCATACGGTGGAGGACATCCGGGTAGCGACGATGGTTGCACGTGATGCTGTGCCTGGTGGTGCGTCTACCCCACCTCAGCGCGGATACGGCGGAAATCTTCCGGCCAGGTCCCGTACTTCTTCACGCGTCCGCTTGCCGTCGCCGCCGTCCCTGAGGGCCCCCGCGAACAGCACCGCGAGCCGCGCCATCTCCGCCTCGCCCATGCCCTGGGTGGTCAGCGCGGCCGTGCCGAGCCGCAGGCCACGGGCGTCCCCGTGCGGCAGCGCACAGCAGTCCAGGACCATCCCGGCGGCCGCGAGCCGCCCCTTGGCCGTGCGGCCGTCCACCCCGAGCGGCGCGGGGTCGACGGTCAGCAGGTGGGTGTCGGTGCCGCCGGTGACGACCACGAGCCCCTGCTCGGCCAGCCCCCGGGCCAGGACGCGGGCGTTCGCGACCACCTGATGGGCGTACGCGGTGAACGCCGGGGTTGCCGCCTCCCCGAACGCGACGGCCTTCGCGGCGATGGTGTGCATCTGCGCGCCGCCCTGGGTGAACGGGAACACCGCCCGGTCGACCCGCTCGGCCAGCTCGCTCCCGCACAGCAGCATCCCGCCGCGCGGCCCGCGCAGCACCTTGTGCGTGGTGGCGCACACGATGTCGGCGTACGGCACCGGGTTGGGCGCCGCTCCCCCGGCGACCAGGCCGATCGGATGGGCCGCGTCGGCGATCAGATACGCCCCCACCTCGTCGGCGACCTCACGGAAGAAGGCGTAGTCGATGTGCCGGGGGTAGGAGATGGACCCGCAGACGATGGCCTTGGGGCGGTGGGTACGGGCGAGGGTGCGGACCTGCTCGCGGTCGATGAGCCCGGATTCGGCCTCGACCCCGTAGCCGACGAAGTCGAACCAGCGGCCGGAGAAGTTGGCCGGCGAGCCATGGGTGAGGTGACCGCCGAAGTGCAGGCCCATGGCGAGGACGGTGTCGCCGGGGCGCAGGAGCGCCGCGTACGCGGCCAGTACGGCCGAAGAGCCGGAGTGCGACTGGACGTTGGCGTGTTCGGCCCCGAAGAGGGCCTTGGCCCGCTCCACGGCCAGCCGCTCGGCGACGTCCACCATCTCGCAGCCGCCGTGGTAGCGGGCGCCCGGGTAGCCCTCCGCGTACTTGTTGGCGAGCGGCGACCCCAGCGCGGCCAGCACGGCGGGCGAGGTGAAGTTCTCGGCGGCGACGAGCTGCAGCGTCGTCGCCTGCCGATCGAACTCACCGAGCAGGATGTCGGCCAGCTCAGGGTCCTGCCGCCGCAGGACATCGGCCTCTAGGACAGGGGTGACCGACATGATGGACTCCGGGGCGACGTGTTGTGGAGCGGCTCGCTCGCTGTGATGACGTACGGCCAATGTAGACCCGCGGGTCTACACGCGCCCGGTGTCACGCCCTCGCGGGTACCCCCGTGAGGGCCGTCACCACCGGATCGAGGGCCTGGTGTATCTCGTCGCCCACCGACCGGAAGAACGGCAGCGGGGCCCCGTACGGGTCGTAGACCTCGTCCGCCTCGGCGGTGGGGGCCAGGAGCCACCCGCGTAGAGCGGCGGCGGCACGGACCAGGGCACGTGCGCGGACGACCATGCCCTCCTCCAGGGGAGGGAGCGTGGCGGGGTCGATCGCGCGGACGAGCCGGGTGAACTCCTTCAGCGTGAAGGTGCGCAGCCCCGCGGAGTGCCCCATGGAGATGACCTGCGCCCGGTGGTCACGCGTGGCCGTCAGCACCAGGTCGGCCCTGATGACGTGCTCGTCCAGCAGCTCGCGCCCGGTGAAGCCGGAGGCGTCCGCGCCGAAGTCCGCGAGGACCGCCTCCGCGTTCGCCTCCATCGGCGCCCCCTCGTGCCCCCACGTCCCCGCGCTCTCGACGATCAGCCCGCCCCACAGCGGGTCCCCGAGCCGGTCCGCCAGGGCGTGCCGGGTCAGCCGCTCGGTGATCGGTGAGCGGCACACGTTGCCGGTGCTGACGTGGAGGATGCGGAAGGTGTCCCGCGGCAGCCCCGTGAAGGTCCGCGTCTCTTCCCCGTCCCATATGCCACGCCCCGCGTCAGGGGCCGTCAATTCGCCACCTCAAGGTCGGGTACGACCTTGCGGAGCTCCTCCGCCGACAGGGCCCCGGCGCGCAGCAGCACCGGCACCTTGCCCGTGACGTCGACGATGGAGGACGGCTCGTTGCCGGGGGTCGGGCCGCCGTCCAGGTAGACGGAGACGGAGTCGCCGAGCATCGCCTCGGCGGCGTCGCAGTTCTCCGGCGCCGGGTGCCCGGTCAGGTTGGCCGAGGAGACCGCCATGGGGCCTACCTCGGTCAGCAGCTCGATGGCGACCGGGTGCAGCGGCATGCGCACGGCGACGGTGCCCCGGGTGTCACCGAGGTCCCACTGCAACGACGGCTGGTGCTTGGCGACGAGCGTGAGCGCGCCCGGCCAGAACGCGTCGACCAGCTCCCAGGCCATCTCGGAGAAGTCCGTGACCAGGCCGTGCAGGGTGTTCGGGGAGCCGATGAGCACGGGCGTGGGCATGTTGCGCCCCCGGCCCTTGGCCTCCAGGAGATCGGCCACGGCCTCCGACGTGAACGCGTCCGCGCCGATGCCGTACACGGTGTCCGTCGGCAGCACCACGAGTTCGCCCCGGCGAATGGCGGACGCGGCCTCGCGCAGACCGGTGGCGCGGTCGGTCGCGTCGTTGGTGTCGTATCGCCGTGCCATTTAGCGGGCCTCCTCGTACACGTACTGCTGGGGGGTTGTCGTCGGGCGCGTGCTCATGTCCGTGCTCATCAGGGCAGCGCCTTGCGGGCGGTCGCGAACCGCGGCCGGTTGTTGAGGTCCGGGTGGTCGGCCGCGTCGGCCCAGCCCCGCTCCTCGGTGAAGATCCAGGGCACCTGGCCGCCCTGGGTGTCGGCGTGCTCGATGACGACGACACCGCCCGGGCGCAGGAGCCGGTGTGCGGTGCGTTCCAGGCCGCGGATCAGATCCAGGCCGTCCTCCCCTGAGAACAGGGCGAGTTGGGGATCGTAGTCGCGGGCCTCGGGCGCCACGTACTCCCACTCGGTGAGCGGGATGTACGGCGGGTTGGAGACGACCAGGTCGACCTGTCCGTCGAGGTCGCGGAAGGCGTCCAGGGCGTTGCCCTGGCGCAGGTCGACGCGGGAGCCCGCCATGTTCTTGCGGGTCCACGTCAGGGCGTCCTCGGACAGCTCCACGGCGTGCACACGCGAGCGCGGCACCTCCTGGGCGAGGGCGAGGGCGATGGCACCGGAGCCGGTGCACAGATCGACGATGAGCGGCTCGACGACGTCCATCGCGCGGACGGCGTCTATGGCCCACCCGACCACCGACTCGGTCTCGGGCCGGGGCACGAACACCCCGGGCCCGACCTGAAGTTCGAGGTAGCGGAAGTAGGCGCGCCCGGTGATGTGCTGGAGCGGCTCGCGCTGCTCGCGCCGGGCGATGACCTCCCAGTACCGGGCGTCGAAGTCGGAGTCCTTGACGGTGTGCAGCTCGCCCCGCTTGACGCCGTGCACGAACGCGGCGAGCTCCTCCGCGTCGTTGCGCGGCGAGGGCACGCCGGCGTCGGCCAGACGCTGGGTGGCCTGGGCCACTTCCGCGAGCAGCAGGTTCACGCAAGTCCTCCGTCGTACTTCTTCGTGCTCGTACGTGCCTTACGCGGCCGCCAGCTTCGCGGCCGAGTCCGCGTCGACGCAGGCCTGGATCACCGCGTCGAGTTCACCGTCCAGGACCTGGTCCAGGTTGTAGGCCTTGAAGCCGACGCGGTGGTCCGAGATGCGGTTCTCCGGGAAGTTGTACGTACGGATCTTCTCGGAGCGGTCGACGGTACGGACCTGGCTGCGGCGGGCGTCGGCGGCTTCCCGCTCCGCCTCCTCCTGAGCCGCGGCGAGCAGCCTGGAGCGCAGGATACGCATCGCCTGCTCCTTGTTCTGCAGCTGGCTCTTCTCGTTCTGGCAGGAGGCGACGACTCCGGTGGGAAGGTGCGTGATGCGCACGGCGGAGTCGGTGGTGTTGACGGACTGGCCGCCGGGCCCGGAGGAGCGGTAGACGTCGATCCGCAGGTCGTTCATGTTGATCTCGACGTCGACCTCCTCGGCCTCGGGCGTGACCAGCACACCGGCGGCGGAGGTGTGGATGCGGCCCTGGGACTCGGTGGCCGGCACGCGCTGGACGCGGTGCACGCCGCCCTCGTACTTCAGCCGGGCCCAGACGCCCTGGCCGGGCTCGGTGGCGCCCTGGCCGCCCTTGGTCTTCACGGCGACCTGGACGTCCTTGTAGCCGCCCAGCTCGGACTCGGTGGAGTCGATGATCTCGGTCTTCCAGCCGACGCGCTCGGCGTACCGGAGGTACATGCGCAGGAGGTCACCGGCGAAGAGCGCGGACTCGTCACCACCCGCACCCGCCTTGATCTCCAGGATGACGTCCTTGTCGTCGGACGGGTCCCGGGGCACGAGCAGCAGCCGCAGCTTCTCCGTCAGCTCCTCGCGCTGCTTCTCCAGCACCTTGACCTCGGCGGCGAAGTCCGGGTCGTCCGCGGCGAATTCGCGGGCCGTGTCGATGTCGTCGCCGGTCTGCTTCCAGGTGCGGTACGTGCCGACGATCGGGGTCAGCTCCGCGTAGCGCTTGTTCAGCTTGCGCGCGTTGGCCTGGTCCGCGTGGACCGACGGGTCGGCGAGCTTCTTCTCCAGGTCGGCGTGTTCCCCGACCAGTTCCTCGACCGCCTCGAACATCTCTCCGGCTCCCTGTACGACGTACGACGTTGTGAGTGGCTGCGCTCCTGAGCCGCACCCATGGGCTGCACATCTGTGTGCCGCACCGCAAAGCGCCGGTCCCGACGCCCCCGATGGGGGCGCCGCGGACCGGCGCTGGGGGCTCGCTACTTCTTGGCAGCGGCAGCCTTGCCGAAGCGGGCCTCGAAGCGGGCCACGCGGCCACCGGTGTCGAGGATCTTCTGCTTGCCCGTGTAGAACGGGTGGCACTCGGAGCAGACCTCGGCACGGATGGTGCCGCTCTCGATCGTGCTGCGGGTGGTGAACGACGCGCCACAGGTGCAGCTGACCTGCGTCTCGACGTACTCGGGGTGGATGTCGCGCTTCAAGGTGTCTCCTAGTTTCGGGAGGGCGCCGGGTCGCTGCCGCGGGATGCGAGAGCGTGAACCGGAGCCGACGTACCAGTCTGCCATTCACTGGCGTCATCTCCCAAAACCAGGGGGTGCGCACAGGTATTCCCACGACTGCCGACGCGCTTGCCGCTGACCCTGCGTAGCTGCGGGCAGCTGACCGTACCCAGCTGCGGGCAGTCCTGGCACGCCCGGCCATGCCCACCTGCGGGCGGCACGCCGCTGCCTCGCCCTTTCCAGCTGCGGGCAGTCGTGCCGCTGGGGCGGCACGGGTGGGCGCAGGCGGCGCCCTGTCAGCGCCGGTAAGGGCCTCCCCCGGTCGGCACGCGCCATGGGGTGCCTCGTGCTCGCCGTGGGCGGCTGCCGGCCGTACGGGGCTGGTCGCGCAGTTCCCCGC
This sequence comes from Streptomyces caniscabiei, assembly GCF_014930365.1. Lineage (GTDB taxonomy): Bacteria > Actinomycetota > Actinomycetes > Streptomycetales > Streptomycetaceae > Streptomyces > Streptomyces caniscabiei. The sequence goes on from NZ_JABXWI010000019.1 coordinate 95,381, forward strand.
GCCCCTTTAAGTGCCGGCGGCCACCACGCCCCCGGCGGCCCCCGTAGCCGTCCCCTTCGTCGCCGACTTCGGGATCGACCTGTCGGCCTTCAGCGCGGCCCAGACCCGCTTCGACTTCGCCTCGTCCACCAGGACGCGGTTCGGGTCGGCGGGGTCGTACTGGACAGGCATCGTGACCATGGTCATGTTCTTGGAGCCGATGCCCTTGAGCCCGTTGGCGAAGGACGCGAGCTTCTTGACGCTGTCCAGGTCGGAGTCCGTGGTGACGGCGTCGGTCGCGGACTCGGCGAGGTCGTAGATCTTCTTGGGGTTGCTGAAGATCCCGACCGACTCGACCTGCTCGATCAGCGCCTTGATGAACGCCTGCTGGAGCTGGATGCGCCCGAGGTCGGACCCGTCCCCCACCCCGTGCCGCGTCCGCACGAGCCCGAGCGCCTGCTTGCCCGTGAGCGTGTGCTCCCCGGCCTTGAGGTCCAGATGGCTGTCGGGGTCCTTGATGTCCTTCGTGGTGGTCACAGGAACCCCGCCGAGGACGTTGATCAGCTTCTCGAAGCCCGCGAAGTCGACCTCGATGTAGTGGTCCATCCGGATCCCCGTCATGGACTCCACGGTCTTCACCGCACACGCGGCGCCCCCCGTGGAGTACGCGGAGTTGAACATCGCGTACGACGCCGCCGGATGCGTCTCGCCCTTCGCGTCGGTGCACTCGGGCCGCTCGACGAGGGTGTCCCGGGGTATGGAGACCACGCTGGCCCGCTTGTGGCCCTCGTAGACGTGCACGACCATCGCCGTGTCGGAGCGGGCGCTGCCGTCGTCGACACCGCCGCCCAGCTTCTTGTTGCTGCCCGAGCGGGTGTCGGAGCCGAGGACCAGGATGTCCTGCGAGCCGTTGTCGACGTCGAGGGGCCGGTCGGTGCCGAGGGCCTGGTTGATGTCGACGCTCTTGAGGTTGCCGTTGAGCTTGAAGTAGAGGTAGCCGATCCCGGTGCCGCCGAGCACCAGGACGCCCGCGGCGGTCCAGACGACGGCCAGCGCCGCTCTGCTGTGCCCTTCGCGGGGCTTGCGGCGGCTTCCCTTGGCCGCGCGGTGGCGCGGGCCGGTGGTGCCCGTGGTGCCCGTCTTCCCCGGTATGCCGGCGTCCGGCGTGCTCTCGGCGGACATGTGCTCCTCGTTCTCTCTCCGGTCGGTTACCCCCTGCGCTCAGGCCCAGGCCTGTCGGGTCGGAAGCGGCCAGGACGCCTGCTCGGCGTCCCAGGGCCGCTCCGCCCGGTCAGACGGGATATGCCGGGAAAGGGTTGCACGACGAACGGTGCCCATCGCGCAGAGCACGATGGGCACCGTGTGTGACGATGAGCCCGGCGGGACCGGGCTCACCTGGTGTTTCAGCCGAGCAGGTCGTACTGGGCGTAGCTGGTCCCGACCGAGGCGCGTGTGCTGAAGATCTCGCTCGTGGCCTTGCCGGTGCCCTTGTAGAGGTACAGCGTCCCGGCCGGCGTACGGGCCAGCAGGTCCGCCCGGCCGTCGCCGCTCACGTCACCGGGGGTGAGGAGCGTGTTGTACGCGCTCCAGTCCGAGCGGACCTTGATCCGGGTGGCGAACGCGCCCGTGCCGGACTTGCCTGCGCCCTTGTAGAGGTAGACGTCCGACCCGGTCTTGGTGCGCGCGATCAGGTCGGTCTTGCCGTCGCCGGTGAAGTCGCCGTGACCGAGGACCGCGTTGTACGTGTTCCAGCCCGTGCCGACCTTGACGCGGGTCGAGAACGTCCCGTTGCCCTTGCCCGGGTAGATCCACAGGGCGCCCGCCGAGTCGACCGAGAGCAGGTCGGGCAGGGCGTCGCCGGTGACGTCGCCGGGGGTGACGATCCGGGTGCGGGTCGCCCAGTTGTCGAAGATCTGCGTGGTCGCCCAGCTGTTGGACGAGGGCACGAACCGCCGCCAGAAGACGTCACCGTCGGAGGAGCGGCGCAGGACGAAGTCCTGGTAGCCGTCCCGGTTCAGGTCGGTCTGCTGGACCAGGTTGTAGCCCTTCCAGCTGCCCTCGGCGGTCAGGGCCGCGCGGTCGCCGAGCGCGGAGCCCGTGGAGGCGCGGACGTAGCCCGTGCCGGTCTCCTTGTTGCGCAGGAAGACGTCGGCCTTGCCGTCCCGGGTGATGGCGGCGTCGTCGACCCGCGGCTGGGTCACGCCGACGTACGTGCTGACCTTGGCGAAGACCGGGTAGGCACCCTCGTACACACAGTCCTCGACGCCCCACGAGACGACGCCGACGACCTTGCCGCCGACGACGAGCGGGCCACCGGAGTCACCGTTGCAGGTGGCGGTGGTCGTGGCGTCGGTGCCGCCGGACGGCTTGCCCGCGCAGACCATGTGCCCCTTGACGAAGTAGGGGCTCCAGGTGTTCGCGCAGGTCGTGTCGCTGACGATCGGCAGCGTGGCCGTCTTCAGCGTCTGCGAGATGTCCTGGGTCTTGGAGCTGGTACGGCCCCAGCCGTACGCCTTCGCGCTGGTGCCCGCCGCGTACGAGGCCGTGTCACCGGACGTCGTCATCTTGATCGGCGTGGCCTTGACGGGCTTGGACAGCGTGAGGACCGCGACGTCGTTGTCGATCGCCTCCTCGTCCCACGAGGAGTGGTTCCACTGGCGCGAGACCTTGCTGGGCGTGCCGCCGTGGTAGTCGAGGTGGTCGAAGCTGCCGTCGTCCTTGTAGACGGAGGTGGGCAGCTGGTCGGTGCCGGTGACTATCTCGCCGTACTTGACCCAGTTGTAGTGGTTCTTGTCCACGCAGTGCGCGGCGGTGAGGATCTTCGTCGGTGAGACGACCGTGCCGCCGCAGAAGAAGCCGAGGTCCTGCGTCTCGTCGTAGTACCAGAGCTGCGCCATCCACGGCGCCGACGCGATGGTCGTCGTCGAGCCGCCGATGATCTGGGCGGACGGCTTCAGGCCGCTGTCGCCGTCGGTGTCCGCGCTCTCGGTCGAGGACGGCTCCCGCGTCACGGCCACGGTGTCGTCCGCCGCCATCGCCTTGGCGATCCGTACATCCGCCTCGTCCGGTGTCGAGGTGGTGTCGGCGCCGGCCACGCTCGCGGACGACATCAGAAGCGTCCCGGCTATCGCGGCGGCTATGGCTCCGGACAGAGGTCTGGCCACTCAATTCCCCCCTGGGAGTGCAATGGTTGAGCATGCTTGATCAGAACGTGCAGAAGCTGATCGTAGAAGACCGTGATCGTACACGTGTCGCATACAGAAAACTGGGGCCACCCTCACAAAGAGGGTGACCCCAGCGTTTTCAGAGGTACGAGACCTAGTCGCCGTTACCGGGCATCGGCGTCGTCTTCTGGATCTGCAGCAGGAACTCGCCGTTCGACTTCGTCTGCTTCATCTTGTCGAGAAGCAGCTCGATCGCCTGCTGGGAGTCGAGCGCGTGCAGCACCCGGCGCAGCTTCCAGGTGATGGCGAGCTCGTCGCTGCCGAGCAGGATCTCTTCCTTACGGGTGCCGGACGCGTCCACGTCCACCGCCGGGAAGATGCGCTTGTCGGCGAGCTTGCGGTCGAGCTTGAGCTCGGCGTTGCCGGTGCCCTTGAACTCCTCGAAGATGACCTCGTCCATGCGGGACCCGGTGTCCACCAGGGCGGTGGCGAGGATGGTCAGCGAGCCGCCGTCCTCGATGTTGCGGGCCGCTCCGAAGAAGCGCTTCGGCGGGTACAGGGCGGTCGAGTCGACACCACCGGACAGGATGCGGCCGGAGGCCGGCGCCGCCAGGTTGTAGGCACGGCCCAGACGCGTGATCGAGTCGAGCAGCACGACGACGTCGTGGCCCAGCTCCACCAGGCGCTTGGCGCGCTCGATGGCGAGTTCGGCGACCGTGGTGTGGTCCTCGGCCGGGCGGTCGAAGGTCGAGGAGATGACCTCGCCCTTCACCGACCGCTGCATGTCGGTGACCTCTTCCGGACGCTCGTCGACGAGGACGACCATCAGGTGGCACTCGGGGTTGTTGTGCGTGATCGCGTTGGCGATGGCCTGCATGATCATGGTCTTGCCGGTCTTCGGCGGGGCCACGATCAGACCGCGCTGGCCCTTACCGATCGGCGCGACGAGGTCGATGATGCGGGTGGTGAGCACGCCCGGGTCGGTCTCCAGACGGAGCCGGTCCTGCGGGTACAGCGGCGTCAGCTTGTTGAACTCCGGGCGCCCGCGCCCGGATTCGGGCGCCATGCCGTTCTGCGAGTCCAGGCGGACCAGCGCGTTGAACTTCTCGCGGCGCTCGCCGTCCTTGGGCTGGCGGACCGCACCGGTGACGTGGTCACCCTTGCGCAGGCCGTTCTTGCGGACCTGGGCGAGGGAGACGTAGACGTCGTTCGGGCCGGGCAGGTAGCCCGAGGTACGGATGAACGCGTAGTTGTCGAGGATGTCCAGGATGCCCGCGACGGGGATCAGGACGTCGTCGTCGGCGAGCTGCGGCTCGGGGGCGCCGATCTCGTCACGGCCGCGACGGCCACGACGGTCGCGGTAGCGGCCGCGACGGCCACGGCGTCCGCCGTCGAAGTCGTCGTCGTCCTGCGGGCCGTTGTCACGCTGGCGGTCCTGGCGGCCGCCGCCCTGCTGCTGGCCCTGCTGCTGGCCGCGGTCGCGCTGCGGCTGGCCGCCGCCCTGCTGCTGCTCGTCGCCCTTGCCGCGGCGGCCGCGGTCGCCGCGCTCACCGCGGTCCCCACGCTCGCCCCGGTCACGGCCACGCTCGCGGCGGCCCTGACGGCCCTCGCCGCCCTGGTCACCGGCGTCGGCCCTGGTCTCGGCCGACGCGGCCGGGGTCTCGGCCTTCGGCTCACTCTTCGCCTCGGCGGCGACCGTCTCGGGGCTGCCCGCGTCGGCGGTGGCCCGGCGCCGACGGCGCTCGGTGGGCGCCTCGTCGCCACCGGCCGGCTGGCCGGGGATCTCGATCTGCTGCTGGGCCACGGCCTTCTCGGCCTTCTCGGCGGGCGCCGCGGCCTTCTTGGCGGTGGCCTTCTCTGCGGTGGCCTTCTCGGCCGGGGCGGCGTCGTCGCCCGTACGCGCCTTCGAGGTGGTGCGGCGCTTCGGCTTGGTCTCGGTGGCGGCCTCGGCCTTCGCCGGGGCTCCCCCGCCCGCCTGCGCCTCCTTGATGACCTCGATCAGCTGGCTCTTGCGCATCCGCGCGGTGCCCCTGATGCCGAGGCCGGATGCGACCTGCTGCAGCTCGGCCAGCACCATGCCCTCGAGGCCGGTGCCGCGGCGCCGCCGGGAGCCGGCACCGCTGGCAGGCGCGGCGTCCGTGGCGGGCGCGGCAGCGGTGTCCTCGACACGTGCGCCCATCAGATCGGTGGTGTCGCTCACGAAGGGTCCTTCCCTGGAGCGGACGTCGGCCTTCTGGCTCGGCGACCGTTTGTGCTGTCCGGCTTCGGTCCTGTTCGTGTGGACCGTGCCGGGGCGGTGGTCCGCCAAAGGCGGCGGAGGGGAATTTCTGGTGATTCGGCGCTTTCCGGGCCGTGGCACTCAGTGTCTGTGTCACGCGGCTCGGCGATGCGCCGGTTCCGGAGCCTGCTCGGCAGACCGCTCAGTGCCTGCGTACGGCGTACAGCTTGACGTACGAAGCACAGTGCGGCTTGGGAGACTCCCGGAAGAATGGTTGTCCCGGACGGGGACGATAAGCACCTCGCCATGGCTGGGGCAGGTGCAGACTTGAGGTTAACACTACCGGATCCAACAAACATTCCCCCTCTCGAAATCCGGCAACCGAACGCCTACTCGTCGCCGCTGTCGGCGCCGGGTTCGGCGACGGTGGTGGTCAGCGGCAGGACACACGCCCCTCGGGCGTCGAGGTCCAGCCGGTTGGCGGCCCATCCCGCACCGGCGAGATCGGCCACCTTGTCGGCGCTGGCCTCGTCGGCCAGGGCCAGGACCGTGGGTCCGGCGCCGGAGATGACCGCCGGGACGCCGTCGGCCCGCAGTCGCTCGACCAGGGCCGCGCTCTCCGGCATGGCGGGCGCCCGGTACTCCTGGTGCAGCCGGTCCTCGGTGGCGGGCAGCAGCAGCTCGGGGCGCCTGGTCAGGGCTTCCACGAGGAGGGCCGCCCGGCCCGCGTTGGTTGCCGCGTCGACGTGCGGGACGTTGCGCGGGAGCAGTCCGCGCGCCGTCTCCGTCAGAACCGGCTTCCCGGGGACGAAAACCACCGGAACGATGGAATCCGCGGGGTCCATCCTGATCGCCCGCGCGGCGCCGCCCTCCATCCAGGAGAGGGTGAAACCGCCGAGGAGGCAGGCCGCGACGTTGTCGGGGTGACCCTCGATCTCCGTGGCCAGTTCGAGCAACGCGGCGTCGTCGAGGCGGTTGTCGCCGCCTATGGTCACGGCGCGGGCGGCGACGATGCCGGCGCAGATGGCGGCGGAGGAGGAGCCGAGGCCGCGGCCGTGCGGGATGCGGTTGGCGCAGACGATCTCCAGGCCCCGGGGCTGTCCGCCCAGCAGGTCGAAGGCGGTGCGCAGGGAGCGGACGAGCAGATGCCGCTCGTCGCGCGGAAGGGTCTCGCTGCCCTCCCCCGCGATGTCGACGTGCAGGCCGGAGTCGGCCACCCGGACGACCACGTCGTCGTAGAGCCCCAGCGACAGGCCCAGGGCGTCGAAGCCCGGACCGAGGTTGGCGCTGGTGGCGGGGACGCGCACCCGTACGGCGGCGGCGCGGAACGCTGGACCGGCCATCGCTCGATGACTCTCCTTGAACTGCGGGATTGACGATTGCCGAATGACATTCGATTGACGTTCGACAGGTACCTGGAACCCGGCGGCCGCTCAGGACGGCACGGCGCCGCACCCTTGCGGGGCATATGCGGCGGGCGGGTTCACCACAGCCTATCGAAGGAAGGTTCTGTGGCGACATAGGGCGCACAGGAGGCGCACGATGCGTGTCGTAAGCCCCCTGTGCACCCCCCGTCGGGTCCTGTCAGGGTTATCCCCCGAGAATCGACGTCTACGCGCGACTCTCAGGTGTTTTCGAACGGCTGGGCGAGAGGATACGCGAGTGGCCGTGGAGGAAGTCAGGCGAGACCGAGGCGCTCGGCCGCCGTCGCCGCGTCCACCGGGACCGTGACGGGCTGCGGGGCGCCCGCGACGGCCCAGTCCGGGTCCTTGAGGCCGTTGCCGGTGACCGTGCAGACGATGGTCTGGCCCGGGTCGACCTTGCCGGCCTCGGCGGCCTTCAGCAGACCGGCCACGGAAGCGGCGGAGGCGGGCTCCACGAAGACACCCTCCTGCGCGGCCAACAGCCGGTAGGCGCGCAGGATCTCACGGTCCGTCACCTCGTCGATGAAGCCGCCCGACTCGTCCCGCGCGGCCAGGGCGTAGTTCCAGGACGCGGGGTTGCCGATACGGATCGCGGTGGCGATCGTCGACGGGTCCTTGACGACCTCGCCGCGCACGATCGGCGCCGAGCCGGAGGCCTGGAAGCCCCACATACGGGGCGTCTTCGCGGCGATACCGTCGGCGGCGTACTCCTTGTAGCCCTTCCAGTAGGCCGTGATGTTGCCCGCGTTGCCCACCGGCAGGACGTGGATGTCGGGGGCGTCGCCGAGCATGTCCACGATCTCGAACGCGGCGGTCTTCTGGCCCTCGATCCGCACCGGGTTCACCGAATTGACCAGCGCCACCGGGTAGTTGTCGCTCAGTTCACGCGCGAGGGTGAGGCAGTCGTCGAAGTTGCCGTCGACCTGGAGGATCTTCGCGCCGTGCACCAGGGCCTGGCCCATCTTGCCGAGCGCGATCTTGCCCTGCGGGACGAGCACGGCCGAGACCATGCCCGCACGGACGGCGTAGGCGGCCGCGGAGGCAGAGGTGTTGCCCGTGGAGGCACAGATGACGGCCTTCGCGCCCTCCTCCTTCGCCCGGGTGATGGCCATGGTCATCCCGCGGTCCTTGAAGGACCCGGTGGGGTTCGCGCCCTCCACCTTGAGGTGGACCTCGCAGCCCGTGCGCTCCGAGAGCACCTGCGCGGGGACGAGGGGCGTACCGCCCTCGCGGAGCGTCACGACCGGCGTGCTGTCGGAGACGGGCAGCCGGTCCCGGTACTCCTCGATGATTCCGCGCCACTGGTGGGTCATTGCTGGTTACTCTCCTTCAACCCGCATGATGCTGGCGACACCCCGCACGGTGTCGAGGTTGCGCAGCGCCTCGACGGTCCCGGTGAGGGAGGCGTCGGAGGCGCGGTGGGTGACGACGACGAGAGAGGCCTCGCCGTCCTTGCCCTGCTGGCGAACCGTATCGATCGACACTCCGTGCTCCGCGAACACGGTCGCCACCTGGGCGAGAACACCCGGTTTGTCGGCGACGTCGAGACTGATGTGGTAGCGCGTGACGACCTCGCCCATCGGCGAGACCGGCAGGGCGGCATAGGCGGACTCGCCGGGTCCGGTGGACCCCGCGAGCCGGTTGCGGCACACGGCCACGAGGTCCCCGAGCACGGCGGAGGCGGTGGGGGCACCGCCCGCGCCCGGTCCGTAGAACATCAGCTGACCGGCGGCGTCCGACTCCACGAACACCGCGTTGTAGGCGCCGCGCACGGAGGCGAGCGGATGCGTCAGCGGGATCATCGCGGGGTGCACGCGCGCGGTGACGGACCCGCCGTCCGCGGCCCGCTCGCAGATGGCGAGCAGTTTGATGGTGCAGCCCATGTTCTTGGCGGAGGCGAAGTCGGCCGCCGTCACCTCGGTCATGCCCTCGCGGTACACGTCGTCGAGGCGTACGCGCGAGTGGAAGGCGATGCCGGCGAGGATCGCGGCCTTGGCGGCGGCGTCGAACCCCTCGACATCGGCGGTGGGGTCCGCCTCCGCGTAGCCGAGCGCGGTGGCCTCGTCGAGGGCCTCCTGGTAACCGGCGCCGGTGGTGTCCATCTTGTCGAGGATGAAGTTGGTCGTCCCGTTGACGATGCCCATCACCCGGTTGATCTTGTCGCCGGCGAGGGACTCGCGCAGCGGACGGATCAGCGGGATGGCACCGGCCACGGCGGCCTCGTAGTAGAGGTCGGCGTCGTGGTCCCCGGCGGCGGCGTGCAGGGCGGCGCCGTCCTGAGCGAGGAGGGCCTTGTTCGCGGAGACGACGGAGGCGCCGTACTCGAACGCGGTGGTGATCAGGGAGCGGGCGGGCTCGATACCGCCGATGACCTCGACGACGACGTCGATGTCCCCCCGTTTGACGAGCGCGGTGGCGTCGGTGGTGACGAGGGCGGGGTCGATGCCCTCACGGACCCTGGAGGGCCGCCGTACGGCCACGCCCGCGAGCTCGACCGGGGCGCCGATGCGCGCGGCGAGGTCGTCCGCGTGCGTCGTCATGATGCGCGCCACCTCTGAGCCGACTACCCCACAGCCCAGCAGCGCCACCTTCAGCGGACGCGTACGCATCATCCGACCTCGTTTCCTCACATACCGACATACCGAACACGGTGGGACCAGTCTCACTCACCGGACGGGAGTTTCTATCCCCGGTCCGGATCGTGAGACATCTATTTCATTTTCACCGGGCCGAAAGACGAAGATCTTCCGGCCCGGGTCTTTCCTTCGTCAGCGGACCAGCCGACGACCGAAAGCCTTCGTCAGCGGATCAGCAGATTTCCGTCTGCGGATCAACCGCTTCCGTCTGCGGATCAGCCGACGTCGAGCCGGAGAAGATCATCCTCCGTCTCGCGGCGGACGATGACGCGGGCCTCTCCATCATTGACGGCGACCACCGGCGGGCGCAGCACGTGGTTGTAATTGCTCGCCATGGAACGGCAGTACGCACCGGTGGCCGGCACCGCGATCAGGTCACCCGGTGCCAGGTCCGCCGGCAGGAACGCGTCCTTCACCACGATGTCACCGCTCTCACAGTGCTTGCCGACCACCCGCGCCAGCATCGGCTCGGCGTCGGAGGTCCGGGACACCAGCGCGACGCTGTACTCGGCGTCGTACAGCGCGGTCCTGATGTTGTCGGACATGCCCCCGTCCACGGAGACGTACGTCCGCAGCCCGTCCAGCGGCTTGATGGTGCCGACCTCGTAGAGCGTGAAGGCGGTCGGACCGACGATGGCACGCCCGGGCTCGACGGAGATCCGGGGCGCGCGCAGCCTGGCGGCCTCGCACTCCCGGTTGACGATCTCGGTGAGCGCCTTGGCGATCTCGTGCGGCTCGCGGGGGTCGTCGTCGCTCGTGTAGGCGATGCCGAGTCCGCCGCCGAGGTCGATCTCGGGCAGCTCGACACCGTGCTCGTCACGGATGTCCTTGAGCAGCCCGACGACGCGGTGGGCGGCGACCTCGAACCCGGAGGTGTCGAAGATCTGCGACCCGATGTGGCTGTGGATCCCGATGAGTTCGAGCCCGTCGAGCTTGAGCGCCCGCCGTACGGCCTCGGCGGCCTGCCCCCCGGCCAGCGGGATCCCGAACTTCTGGTCCTCGTGGGCGGTGGCGATGAACTCATGGGTGTGCGCCTCGACGCCGACGGTGACGCGGATCTGCACCCGCTGCCGTGTACCGAGCGACTGGGCGATGTGCGCGACCCGCACGATCTCCTGGAACGAGTCGAGCACGATCCGCCCGACGCCGGCCTCGACGGCCCGGCGGATCTCCTGCTCGGACTTGTTGTTGCCGTGGAAGGCGATGCGGTCGGCGGGCATACCGGCGGAGAGCGCGGTCGCGAGTTCACCGCCGGAGCAGACGTCGAGGTTGAGCCCCTCCTCGTGCAGCCAGCGCACGATGGCACGGGACAGGAACGCCTTGCCGGCGTAGAACACGTCGGCGTCCTGCCCGAACGCGGTGCGCCAGGCGCGCGCCCGCGCGCGGAAGTCGGCCTCGTCGACGAAGTACGCGGGCGTGCCGAACTCCTCCGCGAGCGCCTTCACATCGATCCCACCGACACTGACGACTCCGTCGGCGGTACGGGTGACGGTCTGCGCCCACACCTTCGGGTCCAGCGTGTTCAGGTCGGCGGGCGGAGCGGAGTAGTGCCCCTCGGGAAGCACGTCGGCGTGACGGGGCCCGGCGGGGTGTGCGGAACGGCTCATGTCTGTTGGGCTTTCTGTGTGCTCTCTGGGCGGGGGCGCGGGCTTGGGCGAACGGGGCGGGGCCGGGGGGACAGGGGCAGGGGGGCAGGTGCGGGGCGGAGGGCCCCTACTCCCTGCTTGCTGCTTCCTGGTTGCTGCTTGCTGGCTGCCGCTCTGTGGCTTGGGCTCCGCGGGGTTGCTCAGAGGTATTCGGGTGCGTCGATGCCGAGCAGGGACAGGCCGCCGGCCAGCACCGTCCCGGCGGCTTCGGCAAGAGCCAGCCGGGCGCGGTGGGCGGCCGAGGGTTTCTCGTCGCCGCGCGGCAGCACCGTGTGCTGGAAAGCGAGCAGGGCGTCGGCGAGGACGACCAGGTGCCGGGCGAGACGATCGGGAGCGCGGTGCGTGGCTGCTCGGGCGAGGGCGGACGGGTATTCGGTGAGGGCGCTGACGAGGGGGGTGGTCACGTCGGGGGTGGTGACGGCGGTGGGGGGTGCGGAGGGCGTGGTCGCAGCGTCTGGGGTGGTGACGGCGGCGGTTGGGCGAGAGGGGGGTGGGGTGTGGGGGGTGGGGGTGTGGGGGGTGGGGGTCTGCGGGGCGTCGGGGGTGTTCAGATCGCCCGGGGCGCCGGTGAAACCGAGGGCCGCGGCGTTACGGGTGAGCGCGCGGGCTCGGGCGTGGGCGTAACGGACACGGAAGAGGGGGTTGGCCGCCCGCTGCACGAGGAGGTCCGCGGTGATCCGTGGGCGGTCGTGGGCGGCCGGGTGCAGAAGGGCCCAGCGGAGGGCGTCGGGGCCGAGGGGGGTGGGGTCTTCCGGGGCGGGGACCGGGCTGAGATCGATGGGGCTGATCGCCGGTTCGTCGAGAGAGGCGTGCTCGTGGAACTTCTCCGACCCTGTCCTTTCCCTTGCTCCTGCCACTGCCCTTGCCCTTGCCCCTGTGTCTTCGTCTTCGTCTGCCTCTGGGGCGGCATGGGGTCGGAGGTGGTGGACCTCGACTCGACCGCCTTGGCTGCCGACGATCCGTACGAGCGCGTCGGCTACGACCTCGGCGCGGATCTCGTACGGGATGCGCAACCGGACGAGGTGCCCGGCGAGGGCGTCGCTGTGGCCGTACGGGAGCGGGGCGGGACCTTGACCTGGTTGGCCGGCTTGACCGAGGTGAGTGGCCTGGCCGGGTTGGCTGACCTGGCCCGATCGGGTGCCGTGGTCTCGCTGGATCTGGTGGACCAGGGCGGTGACGGCGGCCCGGTCGAGGTGAATGTTGAGGAAGCCGGGACCGGTGATCTCGACGGCGGCGACGCCGTCGGTACGGCTGAGGTGGGGTCGCAGGATCTCGGCAACCTGCAGTGGGGGCCGGCCGGCGGGCCGGGCGAGCTGCAGGGCGATGTTCGTGGCGTAGTCCCCACGTCCGCCGGGCCCGGGCGGAGTGACGACGGCGCGTGCGGGGACCGCCACGCTCAGCTCACCCTCGTCCACAGCACGACGCACCGCGCGCAGCACGGTGCGGGAGAGCTCGACGGGGGTCACGGGACAAGCGTATGGGAGGAGGGGGGTGGGTATGCGAGCCGGTTTACCCCGGGGTCCGCGATGTGGACGGCGGGGCTGGACTGAATAGGGGGCGCGGCGGGAGCGGGCGTGCCGGAGTGGGAGACGGCAGGGGGTCACCGGGACGGAAGCTCAGGGAGATCACTGAACCACTCGCCCCTCAACACACGACCGTCAACTTCCGGTGCGACCGGCGCGCTCCGCGCGTTCGGCGGGCTCACTCGCGTTCCCGACGCCGCCGGCCGGGGCACTGGTGGAGGCGGGGCCGGGGGTGGTGGTGACGTTGGTGCCGGTGCCGATGTTGTTGGCGGAGACGCCGTTGGCGGCAGCGGGACTGTCAGGGAGGCTGTCGCCCCCGTCACGGGAACGCTCGACCAACTGCCTTACCAGGGCGACGAGTTCGCTGGGCTCGAAGGGCTTGGCGAGAAACGCGTCGACACCGACGTCGAGTCCCGCCTCGACCTCGTACTGGGTACAGGCGCTGACGATGGCGAGAGGGAGACGCCGTGTCCGCGGGTCCCCACGGAGCTGGGCGGCGGTACGGAGTCCGTCGAGCCGAGGCATGACGACGTCGAGGGTGATGAGGTCGGGCCGCACCTGATGCACGACATCAAGGCACTCGGCACCATCGGCCGCGGTCACCACCTCGAAGCCCTCCAGCTCGAGGTTGACCCTGATCAGCTGCCGGATGACCTTGTTGTCGTCCACAACAAGCACCCGGCCGGACGCGCCTGGCACAACTCGAGAGTAGGTCCGCGCCCACCGCCGCGTCCGGGTTTTCCCCACTTCCACCCCCTGCGGGCGACGCCCGGCCCCTCAACCCCGCTCTCACCCCGGCAAAACCCGTTCATGATCTCCCTTGGAGAGCTGGTAGGGTTCTACCCGTCGCCGCCACACAAGGCGCCCGACACGCCCCCGTAGCTCAGGGGATAGAGCAACGGCCTCCGGAGCCGTGTGCGCAGGTTCGAATCCTGCCGGGGGCACCCTGTATGAGGTGCCCAAAGACCCCGTCACCAGCGGAAACGCTGAGGCCGGGGTCTTTGCTTATGGGGCTGTCCCGTAGTCCGGGCTTCGTCGTGGACCTGCGTTGTTCAGTTGGTGGGCATTGGGTTGTGGCTGGTCAGCGGTGGAGCTTGATGGGTTGGTCGGGGCGCGGGCTGTTGAGTGGTTGGGCTTCGGGTGTCTGTTGATTGGCTCAGTGTCAGTTCAGCAGTAGGTCGGCAACCTTCGGTGGTGTGGCTGGTCGTCGGGCGCGATGGCTCAGGGGGAAGTGCGGCGGGCCGGTGGGGTGAAGAGGTAGAGGTCGAGGATGGGGGGCATGGGGGCTACGCCCGGGCCGCCGGAGCGGACCCAGGTGGCTATGTCCTCCGTGGCTTCGGGGTCGTTGACCAGGCCCAGCCAGACGGGGCGGGCGCCTGCGGCTCGGCCTGCTGCCGAGGGTTGGACGACGATCACGTTCGCCTGGTCGCAGGCGTCCAGGCAGGCCGAGATGCGGGTGGGGACGAGGGATTTGAGGCGGGTGGTCTGGGCCTCGTGGTCCACGCCCGGGAGTTTGGGGGTGCCGCAGCAGCAGTCCCGGCAGACCGTTACCCGGCAGGGGGCGGGTTGAGGGGGGCGCATCGTCCGGTGGCCTCGTGGGGTGCGGGGGTGGGGTGAACTGGGCTTTTGCTGCTGGATTTTACTTGTCGCCGCCGCCCCGACCTTCCGTCATGCTGACCGCCGCCTCGTAGAGCAAGCGGGCGTGACGCGGCCGACGTGCCCGACTCGGTGATCGGCGCCCGAGGCGGGGTGAGCATCGCCCCTGAGGCGCTGGCACACCGCCACTGCGCCGCCCATCGGGGCCGAACACGTTGCGCACGCTGTGGCAGATGGGCTTCACCCGTGACGACCGGCTGGCCCGGCTGCCCGTTCCCGCGGGTGCTCTGGGGCCGCCGCCGACAGGGTCGACCGGTCCTCCGCTATCACGGTCGGGGCAGGGGCTGTTCCGTCCAGATGGTCTTGCCGTCGGGGGTGTAGCGCGTGCCCCAGCGTTCGGTGAGCTGGGCCACGAGGAAGAGGCCCCGGCCGCCCTCGTCCTCGGTGCGGGCGCGGCGCAGCCGGGGTGAGGTGCCGCTGCCGTCGTAGACCTCGCAGATCAGGGCGCGGTCGCGCAGGAGGCGGAGCTGGACCGGGCCGGTGGCGTGGCGGATGGCGTTGGTGACGAGTTCGCTGGCCACCAGTTCGGTGGTGAAGGCCAGTTCGTCCAGTCCCCAGGCGGCGAGCTGCCCGGTGACGGCCTCGCGGGCGCGGGAGACGACCGCCGGGTCGCTGGGCAGGTCCCACTGGGCGACCCGCTCCGGGCCCAGCGTGTTCGTGCGGGCGACGAGCAGGGCCACGTCGTCACAGGGCCGGGCGGGGAGCAGAGCGTCGAGGACGGCCTCGCAGGTGTCCTCGGGGGCGCGGTCGGGGCGGGCCAGCACGGTACGGAGCATGTCGAGGCCGGTGTCGATGTCGCGGTGGCGGTCCTCGACCAGGCCGTCGGTGTAGAGGACCAGTTGGCTGCCCTCGGCCAGTTCGAGCTCGATCGTCTCGAAGGGCATGCCGCCGAGGCCCAGCGGCGGCCCCGAGGGCAGGTCGACGAACTCCACCGTCCCGTCGGGGGCGACCACCGCCGGCAGCGGGTGCCCGGCGCGGGTGAGGGCGCAGTGTCGGGACACCGGGTCGTAGACGGCGTACAGGCAGGTCGCGCCGACGATGCCGGAGTCCTCGTGGGTGTTCTCCACCGCCCAGCCCTCGCCGCGGTCGAGGCGGCCGACGAGGTCGTCGAGGTGGGTGAGCAGTTCGTCCGGGGGCAGGTCGAGGGCGCAGAAGTTGTGGACGGCGGTGCGCAGTCGGCCCATGGTCGCGGCGGCGTGCAGGCCGTGGCCGACGACGTCGCCGACGACGAGGGCGACCCGGGCGCCGGAGAGCGGGATGACGTCGAACCAGTCGCCGCCGACGCCCGCCTGGGCGGGGAGGTAGCGGTAGGCGACGTCGACCGCGCTCTGTTCGGGGCGGCCGCGCGGCAGCAGGCTGCGTTGCAGGGCGAGGGCGGTGTTGTGCTCGCGGGTGTAGCGGCGGGCGTTGTCGATGCAGATGGCCGCGCGGCCGACCAGTTCCTGGGCCAGCGACAGGTCGTCGTCCTCGAACGGGGCGGGCTGCTCGGAGCGGTAGAAGCTGACGACGCCGAGGGTCGCGCCACGTGCGCGCAGCGGCACGGTGATCAGGGAGTGGATGCCGGCGGCGAGGGCGCGCTCCAGCCGGGCCGGGTCCTGGGCGAGCCAGCCGCCCGCCTCCGCGAGGACGGGTTCCAGCACCGAGCGGCCGGTCTCCCAGCTGCGGGCCTGCGGGGTGGAGGGGACGTAGCGCACGGGGTCCCCGACCTCGTACAGGTGCGATTCCTCGTGTACGGCGCTCAGCGCGACCCGGCGCAGCCGGGTGCCGGGGCCGAGGGGCTCCGGCTCGTCGCCGAGGAGGACGGAGACGGGCAGGTCCACGGCCGCGAAGTCGGCGAACCGGGGGACGGCGACCTCGGCGAGTTCCTCCGCGGTACGGGTGACGTCGAGCGTGGTGCCGATGCGGACTCCGGCGTCGTGCAGCAGTTCGAGGCGCCGACGCGCGAGGACGGCGAGACGGCCGACCCCGGGTTCACCGATGAGGAGCAGCCAGGCGTCGGGGGTGGAGGTTTCGGGGGTGGAGGTTTCGGGGGTGGTGGCTTCAGGGGGCGTGGTTCCGCGGGTGGTGTTTCCGGGGGGTGCGGTTCCGGAGGGTGCGGTTCCGGGGGGTGCGTCGGGTTCGTGCGGGGTGGGTTCGTACGGGGCCGGGTGGGGCGGTGGGGGTGTGAGAGTCGGGCGGGGGCCGGGGCGGAGGAGGACCGGTGGGGATGACGGGGCGGGGGTGGTGGTGGGTCGGGGGGCGAGTGTGGGGGTGAGGGACGGCGCGGGGGGCTGTCGTCTGGTGGTGGGAGAGAGGGGCTGCGGTGCGGGCGGGGGCGAGGACCGGCGTGCCGTCGCGGGCGCGGGGCGGTGCGGGCGGGGGCGCGTCGGGGGGTGCGGCGGCGGGGCTTCGGCGGGCGGGGCCAGTTGTGTGTGGCGGATGTGGGGGCCGCCCAGGACGCGGGCCTCGACGACGACGCCGGTCTCGCCCGACTCGCTCATGATCGGGCGGCGCAGGAGGGTGGCGACGCGGTTGCCGGAGAGGGTGACCTCGTCGAGGGTGCGGTGCGGGGAGGCGATGAGTTCCTCGGCCTTCTCCCGGAGGATGGCCAGGTCGACGCGGCCGAGCGTCTCGGCGTACCTGCCCTCGCCGTCGGGCGGCCAGGAGGGCCGCTCGGGTTGGCGGGGCCAGGTGGCGGTGCCCGGGGCCACGGCGGAGGGGGAAGCGGATGCGGATGCGGGATCGGATGCGGGATCGGATGCGCTGGGAAATACGCCCGCACCGGGGCCCGAGCCGGGGCCGGGGCCCGCGGTGGCGCGGGCGGCTCGGCGGTAGGCGGCGAGGAGGGCGCGTTCGCGTTCCGTGGCCTGTTCCAGGAGGGCGGCCTCGATGTCGTGGGCGGCCTCCCGGACGAGCCGCAGCATGGTGGGGTCGCCGTCGTCGCGCAGACAGGTGAGGTCGAGGACGGCCTCGACGCGGCCGCTGAGCGGGTTGCGGATGGGGGCGCCGGCGCAGGCGAACGGGGAGAGGCAGTCGGCGAAGTGTTCCCGGCCGAGGACGAGGACGGGTTGCCGCTCGGCGAGGGCGGTGCCCACGCCGTTGGTGCCGGCGGCGGCCTCGGAGGCGCAGAAACCGGGGGCGAAGTTCACCTCGTCGAGCCGGGTGAGGAGCTGGCGGTCGCCACCGTGTCGCTGGACCATGCGGGCCTGTCCGTCGCAGAGCACGACGGTCATGCTGACGTGCGCGAGGGACGCGGTGAGCCGGGTGAGTACCGGGTCGGCGGCGCGCAGGAACGGGTCCTCCATGGCCAGGTCCGGCACGAAGGGGACCAGCAGCCGGTGGGGTTCCAGGCCGGCGGAACGGCAGCGCTTCCAGGAGTCGAGGACCGGGTCACGGACGTCGGAGTCGACGTGCGCGCCCGCGAGGAAACGTTCATGGGCATCGACGAGACCGCCGATGTCGTCCCAGGAGACGGACAACGGGATCACTTCCCTCACCTGCGCACGACCCGCCGCACCCCGCCACCGGACGCGCCCACGGGCCGCCTGCCAGGCGCTACAACCCTAGACCTTGGGTGACGCATATCACAACGGCGGGGTGGGGCGGGCCGGGTGGGGAGGTTGTGGGTGGGTGAGGCTTGCGCGGGGATGGGGGGGGTGGGCGGCTTTGCTTTCGGTGGAGTCGGGCGCAGCGGGGTGGGGGGAGGGTGGCGCAGGGGTGGGTGGTGTCCCCGCCGCGGGGGGTTTGGGAGTGACTTGTGTCTCATGTGGGATGGTGGGGTGCGGCGGGTCTCGGCGGCGGAGCCGCTGTTCGGACGCGGTGTCGTCGTTCTCGCGGTGGCAGGAGTTCGGGCGGTGCATACCGGGGAGTCATTTGGGGTGGGAACGGTCCTGGGGTTCCCTTCGTTCTTGACTTGCCCTGCCTCCGCCGGCGCGGTCCCCCGCCGTACCGACGCGACGCGGAAGGACGACGTGCCCTTTGTTCCCGCTCCCGCTCGACGCGCCGCCCCCCTCGCGGCCCACCCCGTCCCCGGTCCCCGATCCGCTCACCCTGATACCCAGCCCGGCCCGTCCCGTGGACCCGCCGGTGCCGGCCTCTCCGCCACGCGCCCTCACGCCCGACGCGGAGCCTGCGCCGGAGTCCGCCCCGGCGCCTGAGCCGACGCCGCTTCCCGGCCACACCTCGGTGCGCCCCTCCCCCGACCTGCACGACCCCGTCGCCCCCTGCGACTCCGTCACCTCCTGCGATCCCGATCCCTCCTGTCCCACGGGCTCCCACCCGAGCCGGCTCATGGCTCTGCTGCCCGGCAGGCTCCGGGCACTGCTTCCCGCCCGGACGCCCGCCAACGGCCGACGGCTGCGGTTGGCGCTCACGATGCTGCCGCTGGTGCTGCTCGGCATCTGGGCGGCGGTCGACTGGCGGACCGTGCACGGCGGTGCCGTACGGCTGGCGTCGGCCGATCCGCGGTGGCTGCTGGCCGGGGTGTTCTTCACCGCCCTGTGCTCGGTGGCCTCCGCGTGCGTACGGCAGGGCGCGGTGCCCGAACGGCTGCCGCGGGGCCAGTTGCTGGCGACGCAGTTCGCGGCCGGGGCGGCGGGGCACGCGCTGCCGGGCAACATCGGCGCCCACGCCGTCGTCCTGCGCTTCCTGCGGCGCCGGGGCATCCCCCTCGCCCGTGCCACGTCCTCGCTCGCCCTCTACTCGGCGGTCAAACCCGTGGCCAAGACGCTGGTGATCGTCGCCTTCGTCGTCGCCTTCCCGGGCACGCTGCGCCTGACCGAACTGCTTCCCAAGGGCGAGACGCTCGCCCTGATCGGCGCGATCACCGGCGTCAGCCTCGCCGCCCTGGTCACACTGATCACGACCGTACGGCCGTTGCGGCGTCCCCTGATCGGAGGACTGCGGACCGCCCTCACCGACACCCGGATCGTGCACGGCCGCCCCGTCCGCGCGCTCGCCCTGTGGGGCGGGGCCGCCGCCTTCCCCCTGTGCCAGGGGGCCGTGGTCGCGTCGGTGGGCTCCTCGCTCGGGCTGCCCGTGTCCTGGCCGCAGATGCTCTTCGCCTACCTCGTCGCCAGCACGGCCGCCGGTGCCGTGCCCGCGCCGGGCGGCCTCGGGCCGATGGACGCGGCGCTCGTCTTCACCCTGGTCGCCTTCGGCGCGCCGGCGACCCTGGCGACCACCACGGTCATCGGCTACCGCGTGCTCACCGTCTGGCTGCCCCTTCTGCCGGGCACGCTCGTCCTCTCGGCGTTGGTGCGGGCGAAGGTGCTCTGAGCGGGCGGAGCGGGGTGGCGCGCGATGCGCGCTGCGGCTCGGGTGCGCAAGGGCTCCCGGGGCGCTGCGGATCGCGGTGCGCGCGCTGCGGCGTCGCGACGGGCTACGGGTCACGAGGGACTTCGGCGTCACGAGGGGCTACGGCGTCACAAGGGACTTCGGCATCACAAGGAGCTACGGCGTCACAAGGGACTTCGGCGTCACAAGGGGCTACGGCGTCACGAGGGGCTACGGGTCGTGCTGCGCTGTGCTGCGCGCTCGGGCGTGCCTGTGAGACACCCTCCCCGGGTGCGTCCTAGCAGTTGAAGCGGGAACTATCTCTGGAACAGGAGGATGGGGCGGGGCCGGCAGGTTGGGGAGGGCGCATGTCGTACTCGGTGGGGCGTCGGGTGGTCGTCACGGGGCTGGGGGCCGTCACTCCGCTCGGGGTGGGCGTGAGTGAGCTGTGGCAGGGCCTGCTGGACGGGCGTTGCGGGATACGGGAGTTGGACGGGGAGGAGTTCGCGGGGTTACCCGTGCGGGTCGCGGGGACGGTGCCGGTGGATCCCGCCGAGCTGCTCCCACGGCCCCGGGCCCGGCGTATGAACCGGGCCGCGCGGTTCGCCGTACTGGCGGCGCGGGAGGCGTGGCGGGACGGGGGCCTCCCTCCCGGCGGTACGGCGGAGAGCGGGGTCGACGCGGGGCGGGTCGGGGTGTCCGCCGGGGCGATCCTCGGGGACGCGTCGGTGCTCGTGGCCGGCGACCGGCAGTTACGGGACCGGGGGCCGCGCGGTGTCTCGCCGCTCACGACGCCGATGTGCGTGCCCTCGCAGGCGGCGTCGCAGATCTCGTTGGACCTCGGTATCACCGGGGAGGCGCGGACCGTCACCAGTGCGTGCGCCTCCGGGACCGAGGCGATCGGGCAGGCGGTCGACCGGATCCGGTACGGGCGGGTGGACATGGCGCTCGCGGGTGGCGCGGAGGCGGTGGTGACGCCGGCGATCATGGCGTCCTTCGCGGCGATGCGGGCGCTGTCGCGGCACGGGCTGGACGGTGGTGGGGCGAGTCCGTCCCGGCCGTTCGCGAAGGACCGGGACGGGTTCGTGAACGGGGAGGGGGCGGGGTTCCTGCTGCTGGAGGCGGAGGACCACGCCCGGGCTCGTGGGGCCCGGGTCTACTGCGAGGCCGCCGGGTGGGGGCTGTCCGCCGACGCGCACCACATGGCGGCGCCCGATCCCTCGGGGGCGGGGGTGGCGCTCGCGCTGCGGCGGGCGTTGGAGGACGCGGCGGCGTCGCCCTCGGACGTGGTCCACGTCAACGCGCATGCCACCGCCACGGTCGACGGTGACCTCGCGGAGGCGAACGCGCTGGGGGCGGTGCTGTCGGGGCGCCGGGTGCCGGTGACGGCGCTCAAGGGGCACCTCGGGCACCTTCAGGGGGCGGCCGGGGCGGTGGAGGCCCTCGCCACCGCGCTCACACTCCATCACGGGCTCATCCCGCCGACCATCGGCTGCGCCGAGCAGGACCGCGCCATCGCGCTCGACGTCGTCACCAGCGCGCCGCGCCCGCTCCCGGCCGACGGCGACCTCGCCCTCACGAACTCCTTCGGCTTCGGCGGCCACAACGCGGTCCTGGCCCTCCGCCGCGTGTAGCCCTCCGGGCGGGGCGGACACCCCCCGGCCCCGGGTGCGGCGGAGGAGTGGCTCAGCGACGGGCGGGCTGCCGGACAGCGAAGGGGGGCCGGCGGCAGGCTCACCGGGTCGGGAAAGAGGCTGGGCCGGGGCGGCGCGCCGGTGGCGGCCACGGGACGCAAAGGCCACCGCCGACCGCCTACTGCGACAGCCACACGTCCGGCCGTCTCGACACCGCCGACCGCCACGACCGTGGCTGAGCGCCGCTGCGGCGGAGTAGGAGTTCGGCGGGTGGGGGTTCGGCGGAGTACGGGCGGCGCTGGCGGAGGGTGCGCTCGGCAGAGAGGGCTCGGCGGTAGGTGGGCCCGGCAGAGGGAGAGCGGTCGGGCAGCGGCGGAGAGGAGGGAGGGGCGGGAATCGGCGGGGCGGGGGGCGGAGGCTTCAGCCCTGGGGATGGCGCAGGGTTCAGCGCGGGGCGTCGGACCAGAGCCTCAGCGCCCAGCCCCCGCCCGGGCGATCCCGCCGCGGGCGATCCCCGCTCGTGTAGCGGCCATACGGCCCGGGCCTCAGCGGGGGGGCGGCGACGCAGGAGCTTCAGCGCCAGGGCCTCAGCGGGGGCGGCGACGCAGGGGCTTCAGCGCCAGGGCCTCAGCGCGTGCGATCCCGGCTCGCGCAGGCGATCTCTGCCCGGAGCGAGCTTCTGGCCCAGGGCCTCAGCGCGGGCCGGGGGCGGCGGACGCAGGGGAACGCAGTTCAGGGCGGCGGCGCGGGGGTGCGCGGCCACCCAGAGCCGTGGAGCGGCCCTGCGGACTGGGCCCCAGCGCAAGGCGTCGGTACAGGAGCGGCGGCGTAGGACCTCGGCACGGGCGATCCCGGCGCATGCCACCAAAGTGCACGGAGCGGCCCCCGGACCGGGACCCAGCGCAGGGCGGCGCCGCAGGTCTCGGCGCAGGGGCGGCGGGGTGGGGCCTCAGCGCGGGGCGTCGGATCAGAGGCGTCGGGGCGAGGTGTCGGCGCTGTGGCGCAGGCCTCGGCGGCGCGGCGTTGGTGGTGGTCAGCCGCGGCTCTGTTCGCTCGTCGGCTGGTTGGTCACGCCGTGCGTTTGCGGGTGGTTGTTTTCTTTGCGGGGGTTTTCTTCGCCGCGGTTTTCGCCGTGGACGACTTCGTCGATTTCGTCGCCGCCGTCTTTCTGGGCGTCTGCTTCTTCGTGGCCGCCTTCTTCGTCGGCTGGGCCGACTTGGACGTGGACTTCTTGGGTGCGGCCGTTTTCCTGCCCGTTCCGCCCGTGGACGCCGTTGACGCCGTCGACGCCGTGGACTTCTTGCCGGGCGACTGCTTGGGCGTCGGCCGGGACGCGAGGTGCGTGACATCGGCGTCGACGTCCTCGCCCCGGGACTCCTTGGCCTCGCGCACGCTCTTCTCCAGCGCCGCCATGAGGTCGAGGACCTTGCCCTCCGCGGCCGGCATCGGAGTGCTCGGCGGCTCCTCGCCGGAGGCCTTCGCCGCGATCAGTTCCTCCACCGCCTCGCGGTAGTCGTCGTGGAGGGTATCCAGGTCGACCTCGCCGAGCGTGTCCATCAGGGCGTCCGCCAGGTCGAGTTCCTTGTCGCGGACGGTGACACTCGCGTCGGGCGCGACCCCCTCGGTCGTACGGATCTCGTCCGGCCACAGCAGACCGTGCATCGCCAGCACGTCGTCCACCACCCGGAGCATCCCCAGCCGCTCGCGCCCCCGCAGCGCGAACTTGCAGATGGCGACCTTTCCGCTGCGCTTGAGCGCCTCACGGAGGAGGGTGTACGGCTTGGCCGCGGGCACCCCGTTCGCCGCGAGGTAGTACGCGGCGTCCACCTGGAGCGGATCGACACTCTCCGCCGGTACGAAGCCCTCGATCTCGATCGTCTTGGCCGTGGGGATGGGCAGCGACGCGAGATCCTCGTCGGTGATCGGGATCATCGTCCCGTCCGCGTCCTCGTACGCCTTGCCGATCTCCCCCTGCGTCACCTCGCGGTCCTCCAGCTCGCAGACCTTGCGGTAACGGATGCGGCCGCCGTCCTCCAGGTGGACCTGGCGGAAGGAGACGGAATGGCTCTCGGTCGCGTTCACCAGCTTGATCGGGATGCTGACCAGGCCGAAGGAGATGGCGCCGTTCCAGATGGATCGCACGGGGCAGCACGCACCTTTCGGGTCCCTGCTTCCGGTTTGTCCACACCGTAACGCCGACCCGCCACCCCTGCCCGTCGACCCCCGGCACACCCCCGACCACCCCCGACCACCAGGCCGCCTGACCTCCCGACCGCCCGACCGCCCGACCGCCCGACCGCCCGACCGCCCGACCGCCCGACCGCCCGACCGGTCAGGATTCGAGAAGCGCCGGTGGGTGGGGCGCGCCTAGCGTGAAAGTCATGGACCTCACCATCGACGCGAGCTTCCTCCCGCACACCGACCCGGACGCACGGCACCTTCGCACGGCTGGAGGCGGACGGCGCCGAGATCGTCCGGGAGCCGGCGAAGCAGCCGTACGGCGTCCGTGACTTCGGTGTCCGCGAGAGAACCCCGGCAGAACCCCGGCAGAACCCCGCTGCCCCTCGGCCGACCCCCGGAACACGCGCCTCCGGCGCCCCCTCGCACGTACCGTACGCAGCGGACTGTTCCGGCGGCCCCGGAACCGGGACACCTGGTGTCGGTGGAGCCGGGCCCAGCGGATCGGAAGCGGGCGGCGACGCCGGTGGTGGCCGTGGACGCGGCCCCGCACGACAGATGGAGGAACGATGACCAAGGCCACGAGCGCGCGGACGCGGGCGCAGGCTCCCGGGCCGCACGCCGCCGACAGCCATGACCTGATCCGTGTGCACGGGGCGCGGGAGAACAATCTCAAGGACGTCAGCATCGAGATCCCCAAGCGCCGACTGACCGTGTTCACGGGGGTCTCCGGCTCGGGGAAGAGCTCGCTGGTGTTCGACACGATCGCCGCCGAGTCGCAGCGGCTGATCAACGAGACCTACAGCGCCTTCCTCCAGGGCTTCATGCCGAACCTGGCCCGCCCCGAGGTGGACGTGCTGGACGGGCTGACCACCGCGATCACCGTGGACCAGCAGCGGATGGGCTCCGATCCGCGCTCCACCGTCGGCACCGCCACCGACGCCAACGCGATGCTGCGCATCCTCTTCAGCCGGCTCGGCAGACCGCACATCGGCCCGCCCGGCGCGTTCTCCTTCAACGTCGCCTCGGTCTCGGCGAGCGGCGGTCTCACGGTCGACCGGGGCGCCGACAAGACCAAGACCGAGAAGGTGACGTTCAGCCGCACCGGCGGGATGTGCACGCACTGCGAGGGCCGGGGCACGGTCTCCGACATCGATCTCACGCAGTTGTTCGACGAGTCCAAGTCGCTGTCCGAGGACCCGTTCACCATCCCCACCTACACCGGGGACGGGTGGGTGGTGCGGGTGATCGCCGAGTCCGGGTTCTTCGACAAGGACAAGCCGATCGGCAAGTACACGAAGAAGGAGCGGCACGACTTCCTGTACCGCGAGCCGACCAAGGTGAAGGTCAACGGGGTCAACCTGACGTACGAGGGGCTGATCCCGAAGCTGCAGAAGAGCTTCCTCTCCAAGGACCGCGAGTCGATGCAGCCGCACATCCGGGCCTTCGTGGACCGGGCGGTCACCTTCGCCGTCTGCCCCGACTGCGACGGCACCCGGCTCAGCGAACTGGCCCGTTCCTCACGGATCGGCAAGCTCAACATCGCCGAGGCCTGCGCCATGGAGATCCGGGACCTCGCCGAGTGGGCGCGCGGCATCGAGGACGCGTCGGTGGCGCCGCTGCTCGCCAAGCTGCACTACACGCTCGACTCCTTCGTGGAGATCGGCCTCGGCTACCTCTCGCTGGACCGCGCCTCCGGCACGCTCTCCGGCGGTGAGGCGCAGCGGACGAAGATGATCCGCCACCTCGGTTCCTCGCTCACCGATGTCACGTACGTCTTCGACGAGCCGACCATCGGGCTGCACCCGCACGACATCGAGCGGATGAACAACCT
This sequence comes from Streptomyces caniscabiei, assembly GCF_014930365.1. Taxonomy (GTDB): domain Bacteria; phylum Actinomycetota; class Actinomycetes; order Streptomycetales; family Streptomycetaceae; genus Streptomyces; species Streptomyces caniscabiei. The sequence continues at coordinate 120,526 of NZ_JABXWI010000019.1, forward strand.
GCTGCTGCGGCTGCGCGACAAGGGCAACACGGTGCTGGTGGTGGAGCACAAGCCGGAGACGATCGCCATCGCCGACCATGTCGTGGACCTCGGGCCCGGCGCCGGTACGGCGGGCGGCACGGTCTGCTTCGAGGGCACCCTGGAGGGGCTGCGGGCGAGCGACACCGTCACCGGACGTCATCTCGGCGACCGGGCCGCGCTGAAGGAGACGGTGCGCCAGCCCACGGGCACGCTGGCGATCCGGGGCGCGACGGCGAACAACCTCCAGGACGTGGACGTCGACATCCCGCTCGGCGTGCTCACCGTCGTCACCGGTGTGGCCGGCTCCGGGAAGAGCTCGCTGGTCCACGGCTCGATCCCGAGCGAGGAGGGCGTGGTGTCGGTCGACCAGACCCCGATCCGCGGCTCCCGGCGCAGCAACCCGGCGACGTACACCGGGCTGGCCGACCCCATCCGCAAGGCCTTCGCCAAGGCCAACGGGGTCAAGCCGGCGCTGTTCAGCGCCAACTCCGAGGGCGCCTGTCCCACCTGCAACGGTGCCGGGGTCATCTACACCGACCTGGCGATCATGCAGAGCGTCGCCACGACGTGCGAGGAGTGCGAGGGGAAGCGGTTCGAGGCGTCGGTGCTGGAGTACCGCTTCGGCGGGCGGGACATCAGCGAGGTGCTCGCGATGTCGGTGACCGAGGCCGAGGCGTTCTTCGGCGAGGGCGAGGCGCGCACCCCGGCCGCCCATCGGATCGTCGAACGGATGGCGGACGTCGGGCTCGGCTACCTCACCCTCGGCCAGCCGCTCACCACGCTCTCCGGCGGTGAGCGGCAGCGGCTGAAGCTGGCCACCCACATGGGCGACAAGGGCGGGGTCTACGTGCTCGACGAGCCGACCACGGGTCTCCACCTCGCCGACGTGGAGCAGTTGCTGGGGCTGCTCGACCGGCTGGTCGACGCCGGCAAGTCGGTGATCGTCATCGAGCACCACCAGGCGGTCATGGCGCACGCCGACTGGATCATCGACCTCGGCCCCGGCGCCGGCCACGACGGCGGCCGGATCGTCTTCGAGGGCACCCCGGCCGACCTGGTCGCGGCCCGCTCCACCCTCACCGGCGAGCACCTGGCGGCGTACGTGGGCGCCTGAGCGTCCGAATACGGGGCGCTTTGCCCCCTTTCCTGCGCAATGGGATTCTGGCTTCCATGACGCCGATCACCGAGGTGGAGGGGCACAGGGTCGCCCTCTCCAACCTGGAGAAGGTCCTCCACCCGGCGACCGGCTTCACCAAGGGGGAGCTGCTGCACTACTACGCCACGACGGCGGACGCCCTGCTGCCGCACCTGCGCGACCGCCCGGTCTCCTTCCTCCGCTACCCGGACGGGCCGGGCGGCCAGGTCTTCTTCACCAAGAACGTGCCGCCGGGCACCCCGGACTGGGTGACCACCGCCGAGGTGCGGCGGATGGAGGGGCCGGCCCGGATGGTGCTGGTCCAGGACCTGGCGAGCCTGATGTGGGCCTCGAACCTGGTCGCCGAGTTCCACACACCGCAGTGGACCGTCCGCACCTCCGACGAGGCCGACCGGCTGGTGTTCGACCTGGACCCGGGGTCGCCCGCGACGGTCGTCGAGTGCTGCGAGGTGGCCTGCTGGCTGCGGGAGCGGCTCGCGGCGGACGGGATCGAGGTGTACGCGAAGACGTCCGGGTCGAAGGGGCTGCATCTGCTGGCGGCGGTGCGCGGGGCGTCCTCGGAGCGGGTCTCGGAGTACGCCAGGGAACTCGCCGTCGAGGCGGAGCAGGCCATGCCCCGCCGGGTCGTCCACCGGATGACCCGGAGTCTGCGCCCCGGCAAGGTCTTCGTCGACTGGAGCCAGAACGCCGCCCGCAAGACCACGGCCGCGCCGTACACCCTGCGGGCCCGTCCCGAGCCGACCGTCTCCGCGCCGGTGACCTGGACCGAGGTCGAGGAGTGCGCCTCCCCCGGCGTGCTGGTCTTCCGCGCCCCGGACATCGCGCCCCGCCTCCAGGACCACGGCGACCTGCTGGCCCCCCTCCTGGACCCGGAGGCCGCGCACCCCCTGCCGTGACGCAACCCGCCACCGCACACGCCGACACCGACACCGACACCGACACCGACACCGACGGTCTACACCCGCGTCCACGTCCGCCGGTCGCGGGCCATCGCGTGCAGTCCCTCCACGTCCGCCGGCTTCAGCACCCCACCCGCGCGGGCGAGTTCGGCCAGGTCCGTGTCGCGCAGGACGCGCACCTCGCGCAGCGGCGTGGTGACCGCGACGGAGGAGGGTTCGGCGAGGGCGAGGACCGGACGGACCTCGGCGGTCAGGGCGTAGGAGGCGCGGTCGGCGTCGGCGCGGAGTCCGCGCAGCAGCGCGCGGGGCTCGTGCCGGCCGACCGCGACCATGGGGTCGGTGACGACGACGCGCTGCCTGCGGGCGTGGACGGAGCGGACGCAGAACAGGCCCCCGGGGCCGACGACCAGATGGTGGATGCGGTCACCGCCGGGCAGCGGCACGGAGTGCAGGGTGTGCCAGCCGGCGCCCTCCAGCCGGTCCAGCGCGTCACCGACGGTCCGCTCGGCGGCCAGGGCCCGACGGCGCGGGTCGGGGCGCAGCCGGTGTGCCGGGCCGGGGGCGCGGTCGAGGGAGATCAGCAGGGCTTCGCCGGGCCGGTTGGGGGCGAGGTCGTCGTCCGGGGGGAGACTCAGCCGGGCCAGCTCGGCGGGGGTCGGCACGGGTGGCGGCCCCACGGTGACCGGGCCGGTGACGAAGGGGCCGAGGACGGCCATCACGTCCTGTCTCAGCTCCTCGCTGAGGAGATTCACCCGGCCCGACTCACGGTCGTACCAGGCGACGTTCCTCCCGTCGGTCCGGCACACGTACAAACGTTGCTGTCCGTGACGCCAGGTCGGTATGACGCGCAGTCCGCTCATGCACCATCACCCCACGACCATGGGAACAGGCGGGGTGCTCCATCGGCAAGAACCCGGCTACCTTTGGGGTGACGACCCGTCGTCGAGGGCCATGGTCCGTCGGATGGGCTCCGAGGCCTGGGGGAGGCGCCGTTGCGGACGCGCAAGCAACCCGATGTCCCGGCTCCGCGGGAACCGTGGAGCGAGATCGTGCCCGGGCTGTGGATGGGCGGACACGAGTTCGCTGGGCCGGCCGGTGCCGGGGGCGTCGAATTCGCGGTCGTGCGCGATGAGTTCGACCTGGTGCTGACCCTGCTGCGACTGCCGGGGCACGGGCCGGACGACGGGGTCGAGCACCATGTGTGGCCGATCCCGGACGGGCCGCTGGACGGGACGCAGTTGGCGGGTGTGATGCGGCTGGCGCAGGCGGCGTGCGACGCGCTGGAGGACGGCAAACGGGTCCTCGTCCGCTGCTACAGCGGGTACAACCGCTCCGGTCTGGTCGTGGCGCACGCGCTGATCCGCGACGGCCACTCCGCCGAGGAGGCGATCCGGCTCATCCGCACCCGCCGTTCGCCGTGGGCGCTGCACAACGAGCTGTTCGTGGAGTACCTGCACACGGGACTGGCCACGGTCCGGCTGCTGGAGGAGCTGGAGGAGTCGGCCGAGTAGCCGGGCGAACGGCAGTAGCAGGCCCAGCACCGGGCGGGCGCGACCGAGCCGTCACGAAAAAGTACTTCCGCACGAATTAGGGTGTACGGGACCACACCCCCTTCCCCATGTCCCTCACCCGTACGCCCAGGAGTCCCGTGTCCCCCAGCCGCCCCGCGCGCGCTGCCGTCGGCGCCTTCGCCGCCGTCCTGCTGCTGGGCGGCTGCGGCGACTCCGGGGGCCTGGTGAGCGCGGGCACGACACCCACCGCGAGCGGCCCGACCCGGCTGTGGCCCGGGGAGCCGCCCGCCTCCTCCCCCGCCTACGACTACGGCGAGGCCGAGACGGAGGTGGTCAGGGGCGTCAAGGCCCCCGGCGAGGACATCCACAAGGTGGACCCGCTGGCCGTGGTCCGCGCCGAGATCGCCGCGCACCCCGAGGTGTACTCCGGGTCCGATGCCGTCTACGGGGGGACGGCCGCGCGCATGGCCGACTGCGGACAGGGCGCCGGGGAGAGCGCCGAGGAGGGCCCGGACGGAACCGCCGGCCCGGACGGGACCTCCGGCACGGACGCCCGTCGAACCCGGTGCCCCGTCCTCAAGGCCTACTACCGGGACCTCACCGGCGACGGGCGCGACGACATGGTGCTCGGCTTCCGGCTGCTGCCCGGCAATCAGACGGCGGTGCGGATGTACACGTTCCAGGCGGACCGGCTGGTGCAGGTGCTGGCCAGCGACGACGCCGTGCTCGCGGTCGAGCTGGCCGGCCGTACGGTGATCATCCGCTCCCCCGCGGGCATCGTCGGCTACGAGTACCGCACACAGTGGACCTGGGACGAGGACCAGCTGGCGATGCTGCTCACACGGGACGAGATCCTCCGCGTGGGCGGACCGGGGAAGCACTCCCACTCCCCCGCCGCCTCATCCTCCGCCTCGTCGTCGGTGAGGCCGGGGTGAGCGGCGAGAGGTCCGCGCGGAAACGGTTCGGCCTGCCCCGGTGGACGTCCTCGCTCACCTGGAAGGCGCTGGCCTTCATCACGGTCATGTGCTGCGGGCTGGCCGCGCTGCTCGGCGCCCTCGTCCATGTCTCCGTCACCGACCGGACCGTGAGCGACGCCCGTTCCCGCGCGCTGGTCCGGCTCGACGAGGCGGCGCGGGCGTACGAGGCGGGGAACCGGCTCCCGCCCGACTCCGGGATCGATCCGCGTGGCCTGCCGGGGGAGCTGCGCGAGCTGGCGGTGAGCGGGCGGCGCGGCACGATGGTCGGGGTCGTCGCCGGGGTTCCCTCGATGTGGGCCGCCGCTCCGGCCGACGGTCGCGCCCTCGCCGTACAGATCGACTACGCGCAGAGCGCGGCCACCATCGAGAACCTCGACCGGGCCATCCTGGGCTCCTCGGCCCTGGCGATCGGCGTGACGCTGGTCGTCGGCGCGCTGGGCGTCGGCGGGGTGACCCGGCGGCTGCGCACGACCTCGCAGGTGGCCCGGCGGATCAGCGCGGGCGACCTGGACGCGCGGGTGGGCGATCCCCGTACGACGGACCCGGCGCGGTACCGCGACGAGGTGGCCGCGGTGGCCGCCGCGCTCGACACCATGGCGTCCACGCTGCAACGCAAGCTGCTCGGCGAGCAGCGGTTCACGGCGGACGTCGCGCACGAGCTGCGGACACCGCTGACCGGGCTGCACGCGGCGGCCGAGCTGCTGCCGGCGGGGCGGCCGACGGAGCTGGTGCGCGACCGGGTCGCCGCGCTGCGGACGCTGACCGAGGATCTGCTGGAGATCTCGCGGCTGGACGCGGGGAGCGAGCGGCTGGAGCTGGACGCGATCCGGCTCGGGCCGGTGGTGGAGCGGGTGGCCGCGCACACGAACGGCGAGACCGAGGTGCGGGTCGTCGAGGACGCGTGGGTGGAGACCGATCGGCGGCGGCTGGAGCGGGTGCTGGGGAACCTGGTGGCCAACGCCCACCGGCACGGGGCGCCTCCGGTGGTGCTGACCGTGGAGGGGGCGGTGGTGAGTGTGCGGGACCACGGGGACGGGTTCCCGGGGTACCTGTTGACCGAGGGGCCGCAGCGGTTTCGTACGTCGGGCTCCGCCAAGGGGCACGGGTTGGGGTTGACGATCGCAGTGGGGCAGGCGGAGGTGTTGGGGGCTCGGTTGGAATTCGAAAACGCTCCCGATGGGGGTGCGTCGGCTGTTCTGCGACTGACTGCCGGTGGGGGCTGATCGCGCCCACGCGGCGGAGCCGCACATCAGACACTGCCCCGCGCCCCTGACGGGCCGCGCCGCTCTGATGGCCCATTGGGAAAGGCGCCCCACCCTCCCTCCTCCTAACGTGGCGAATAGTCAGCCTCGCCCGCTTATTCCCTGGAGGAGCATCAGATGTCCCTGCGGATTCTGCTCATGCGGTTCGGAATAGCCGCTGCCGGTGGCGCCCTTCTGGCGTTCGCGGCCACGACTCCCGCCGCCGGCGTCGAACAGGAGGACCCCCGCGAGAGCAAGCAGATCGTCAATGGCGAGGTCGTCGCCCGCACCGGCCTCGTCCTGCGCAGCGCCCCGACCCGTGGAGGTTCGGTCGTCCGGGTCGCGCGCCACGGCGAGATCGTCAAGATCTACTGCCGCACCGAGGGCCAGAGCGTCGACGGCAACCGGCAGTGGTACCTGCTCGTCGACGGCACCTGGGCCTGGGGCTCGGCCCGCTACATCGCCCCGTTCAAGGCGCCACGCTGGTGCGACGCCTGACCGACAAGACACACAAGGCAGTGCATTTGGGTAAGTTCCGGGCATGAACCACAAGGCCGGAACGACCCTGGCGGCGGATCACTCGGACCCGTCCCCGCCGCCCGCCGTACGCCTGCTCCGGCGCCGAGGCGTCGAGCTCACCCTCACCGTCGCGGCCGTCCTGCTCTCCGTGTACGGCTACTGCGCTGTCGGTCTGGCCGAGAACGGCACGGTCCCGCCCGGCGCCGCCGACTACGGCGCCGGGCTCGGCGTGCTCGCGCTGCTGGCCCATCTCGTGGTCCGGCTGCGGGCGCCGTACGCCGATCCGCTGCTGCTGCCGATCGCGGTGCTCCTCAACGGCCTGGGTCTGGTGCTGATCCACCGGCTCGACCTGGAGACGCCCGCCGACCACGCGGCGCCCGCGCAGCTGAACTGGTCGACGCTCGGGGTCGCGCTGTTCATCACGGTGGTGGCGCTGCTGCGGGACCACCGGGTGCTCCAGCGGTACGCGTACGTCTCCGTGGTGGCCGCGCTCGGGCTGCTGGCGCTGCCGATCCTCTTCCCGCCGGTCAACGGGGCCCGGATCTGGGTGCGGATCGCCGGGTTCTCCATCCAGCCGGGCGAGTTCGCGAAGGTGCTGCTCGCGCTGTTCTTCGCCAGCTATCTCGCGGCGAACCGCAACGCGCTGGCGTACGCCGGACGTCAGATCTGGCGGTTCAAGCGTCTCCAGCTGCCCACCGGGCGCGTCCTCGGCCCGATCGTCACCATCTGGCTGCTGAGCGTCGGCGTGCTGGTCCTGGAACGGGACCTGGGCACCTCCCTGCTGTTCTTCGGCCTGTTCGTGATCATGCTGTACGTCGCCACGGGCCGCACCGGCTGGATCGCGGTGGGGCTGCTGCTGGCATGCGTGGGCGCGGTCGCCGTCGGCTGGCTCGAACCGCACGTCCACAGCCGGGTCGAGGACTGGCTGCATCCGTTCGCGTCGATCGAGGCGGGACAGGGACCCAACCAACTCGCCCAGTCCCTCTTCGCGTTCGCCGCCGGCGGGCTGCTCGGCACCGGGCTCGGCCTCGGCCACTCCATCCTGATCGGCTTCGCCGCCAAGTCCGACTTCATCCTGGCCACGGCGGGTGAGGAGCTGGGCCTGGCCGGACTCTCCGCGATCTTCCTGCTCTACGCCCTGCTGGTGGAGCGCGGCTTCCGGGCCGGCCTCGCCCTGCGCGACCCCTTCGGCCGGCTCCTGGCCACCGGCCTCGCCTCGATCCTCGCCCTCCAGGTCTTCGTCATCGCCGGCGGTGTCATGGGCCTCATCCCGCTGACCGGCATGGCGATGCCCTTCCTCGCGCAGGGCGGCTCGTCCGTCGTCACCAACTGGGTCATCGTGGCGCTGCTGATCCGGCTGAGCGACTCCTCCAGGCGGCAGTACGCCCCCGGACCGCCGCAGGAGAGCCCGCCGGGCCCCGCCGCGCACGGGGAGGGCCGGGGCGCATGACCAGGTACATCCGCCGGGCCGCCGCCCTGTGCGCCCTGCTGCTGCTCGCCCTTCTTCTCAACGCCACCCGGGTCCAGGTCCTCCAGTCCCGGGCCTACGACGACAACCCCGCCAACCGCCGCCCGGAGATCGCCCGTTGGGGCCAGCCGCGCGGCGACATCATGGTCGAGAGGCGCCCGGTCACCGGCTCGAAGGACACCGGGGAGCAGCTCCGCTACGAACGCACCTACCGGGACGGCCCGTTGTACGCGCCGGTCACCGGCTTCGCCTCGCAGGTGTACGGGACGACGTTCCTGGAGCACGCGGAGGACTCCGTCCTCGACGGCAGCGACCCGCTGCTCTCCTTCCTCCCGCTGTGGAACGACATCACCCGCGACCGCAACGCGGGCGGCTCGGTCGTCACCACGATCCAGGAGGCGGCCCAGCGGGCGGCGTACGTGGGCCTCGGCACCCGTCGTGGCGCGGTCGCCGCGCTCGAACCGGCCACCGGACGCGTCCTGGCGCTGGTCTCGCGGCCGTCGTACGACCCCGGGGCGCTCTCCGGCAACGGGCGCGAGGCGGCCGAGGCGTGGGCCCGGCTGAACGAAGACGCGAGCAGGCCCATGCTCAACCGGGCGGTGCGGCAGACCTATCCGCCGGGCTCGACCTTCAAGGTGGTGACGGCGGCCGCCGCGCTGGACACCGGCGTGGTCGAGGACCTCGACGCGCCGACCCGCTCTCCCGATCCGTACACCCTGCCGGGCACCACGACCTCCCTCTCCAACGAGGTCGAGGGGTGCGAGAACGCCTCGCTGCGCTATGCCTTCGAGTGGTCCTGCAACACGGTGTTCGCGAAACTGGGCGTGGACGTCGGCCTCGACGCCATGACGGACACCGCCCGCGCCTTCGGCTTCAACGACGTCGGCCTGCGGATCCCCTTCTCGGTCGCCCCCAGCAGCTTCGACACCGAGATGGACCGGGCGCAGCTCGCGCTCTCGTCCATCGGCCAGTACGACACCCGGGCGACCCCCCTGCAGATGGCGCTGGTCGCGGCGGCCGTCGCGGACGGCGGTTCGGTGCGGCCGCCGTACCTCGTCGAACGCATCACCACGGCGAGCGGGCGCACGGTCGCCGGCTCGGGCACGCGCACCCCGCGCCAGGCCATGGAACCCACCACCGCGCGCCGGCTGCGCGACCTCATGCGCGGCGTCGTCGAGAACGGCACCGGCGCCAACGCGGCCCTGCGCCACGCCACCGTCGGCGGCAAGACCGGCACCGCCCAGCACGGCCTCGGCAACTCCGGCACCCCGTTCGCCTGGTTCGTCGGCTGGGCCCAGTCCGACGAGGCGATGGAACCCGAGGTGGCCGTGGCGGTGGTGGTGGAGGACGCGGAGGCGGTCCGGGGCGACATCAGCGGGGGTGGGGACGCGGCACCGATCGCGCGGGAGGTGATGCGGGCGGTGCTGAAGGCCTCCGGCTGAGGGGAGCGCCCCGTGATCACCTGTCCGGTTCCTGAGATAAGCAGTGGGTCCGCCCTCCCGCCCGGCCCTACCGTTCGCCCATGACGACCGCCGCGTACGAACTCGCCCAGGTGAACATCGCCCGCCTCCAAGCCCCCCTGGACTCACCCCAGTTGAAGGACTTCGTCGACGCCCTCGACCCCGTGAACGCGGTCGCGGACCGCTCCCCCGGCTTCGTCTGGCGCCTCCAGAGCGACTCCGGCAACGCGACCGACATCCCCGTCCTCGACGACGAGTGGCTGATCATCAACATGTCCGTGTGGCGGGACACCGACGCTCTGACCGCGTTCATGTACCAGGGACAGCACCGGGAGTTGCTGTCCCGCAGGCGGGAGTGGTTCGAGCGGCTGAGCGAGGCGGCGACCGCGCTGTGGTGGGTTCCGGCCGGCCACCGGCCCACCGTGGCCGAGGCGGAGGCACGGATCCTCCACCTCCGCGCCCACGGCCCGACGCCGTACGCCTTCACCTTGCGCACGTCGTTCCCGGCGGGACCGGCGGAGCCCGTCGCTGACGCGGTCCTCAGCTGATCGGCTGCCGGAGTTCGGAGCGGACCTGAAGGGTGCGCTCCGCGAAGGCCTCCACGTCCACCTTCGAGGCGTCCTGTCCGACGCTCTCCACGCTCAGCTCGGCGACGGACGCCCCCGTGTTGCCGTCGGCCCAGGCGCACATGGGGTACGTGATCTTGCTGCCGGCCTGGTTCTGGGTGACGACCTGGCAGCTGATGGTGAGGTCGGAGTCGCCCGGGGTGTAGTCCTCGGGCGGCACGACCACCGTGATGGAGCTGACCCCGGCCGCGCCCTTCAGCATGTTGTCGCGGGCGGCGTCGGTGTTCTTGAACCGGCCGTACATGCCCGACACGATCAGGGCACCCTCGGCCCCGTCGCCCGCGGGCGCGTACTGCGCGACGGCGGCCGTGACGTCACGGGCGTCGAAGGCGCCCTCCGCCTCGTCCTCCACCTGGCTTCCCTCGGTGTCGGAGAGGTCCTGGGCCAGCTTGTACTCACCGTCGAGGACGGTCTCGGGCAGGGCCAGCTTGTACTCGGCCTCCGGGAAACCGCTGGTGCTCTGCGTCCCGACGACCCACAGGCCCACGGCCCCGAGCACCACGAGCCCGACGACCCCGCCGACGAGCCCGAGGACGAGCCCCGTCCGGCTCTTCGGCGGCGGCGAGGGCTGCCACCCGGCGGGGTGGGGCGCGCCGTACTGCTGCGGTGGCGGCGGGTACTGCTGCGGCGGGTACTGCTGCGGTACGTGCGGCTGCTGACCGTAGGGCTGCGGCTGTGATTGCTGCGGCGGGTACGGCTGTTGGCCGTAGGGCCCCTGAGGCGGCGGCTGCTGGCCGTAGGGCCCCTGGTGCGGCGGCTGTTGGCCGTAGGGCTGCTGAGGCGATGGAGGCATGGACACGCCAGCACGCTACTGCACAAGTCACGCGCAAAGGATTGACGGCCTTGCTGACAAGTAGTCTCATAAGCGGTGACCGCTGGTAACCACGCCGGTGACCCCCTGCCATCCCGTACGAGGAGCTGCGACAGCCATGACTACGGTGACCTCGGTGAACGCGACCAACCCCGGGTCGGAGGCGGACGTGCTGCGCGACGCGCTCGGGCTCCTCAAGGACCGGGAACAGGTGGCCGAGCGGCTGCTCCTCTCGTCCGCGAAGCACTCCTTCGACCCGGACGAGGAGCTGGACTGGGACGCCCCCTTCGAGGAGGGGAAGTGGTTCTGGCCGCCGGAGCTGGTGTCCCTGTACGGGACGCCGATGTGGCGGAGGATGTCGGAGGAGCAGCGCATCGCGCTGTCCCGGCACGAGGCCGCGGCGCTGGCCTCCCTCGGCATCTGGTTCGAGATCATCCTCATGCAGCTGCTCGTCCGGCACATCTACGACCGGGCCGCGACCAGCGCGCATGTGCGCTACGCGCTGACCGAGATCGAGGACGAGTGCCGGCACTCGAAGATGTTCGCCCGGCTGATCAGCAAGGGCGGTACGCCGTACTACCCGGTGAGCCGGCTGCACCAGAATCTGGGCCGTGTCTTCAAGACGATCTCGACGACACCGGGGTCCTTCACGGCGACCCTGCTCGGCGAGGAGATCCTCGACTGGATGCAGCGGCTGACCTTCGCGGACGAGCGGGTGCAGCCGCTGATCCGGGGGGTCACGCGGATCCATGTCGTCGAGGAGGCACGGCATGTGCGGTACGCGCGTGAGGAGCTGCGCCGCCAGATGGTGACCGCTCCGCGGCTGTCCCGGAGCTTCACCCGCGTCTCGTCCGGCGAGTTCGCCCGCGTCTTCTCGGTCGCCTTCATCAACCCCGAGGTCTACTCGAACGTCGGCCTCGACCAGCGGGCGGCCGTCGCCCAGGTACGGGCCAGCGGGCACCGGCGCGACATCATGCAGACCGGGGCGAAGCGGTTGACGGACTTCCTGGACGACATCGGGGTGCTGCGGGGTGTGGGCCGACGGATGTGGAAGTCGTCGGGGTTGTTGCCGTAGGTCTAGTTCGGGTGCGTCAGGGGATGGGGGTTCGGGTGCGTCGGCGGGTGCGGCCCGGTGGGGCTTCTCGCGCAGTTCCCCGCGCCCCTAAAGGACCAGGCCCCTGCGGGCCTGAAAGACCACGGCCCCGCACCCGCCGACGCACACGCAGCCCCACCCCCTGACGCGATCTCGGCAGTCCCCACCCACCCCCGACTACCCTGCGGGTATGACGTCCGAGGCCCCCACCCGCACGTACCGTCGGCTCAGTGTCGAAGAACGGCGCAGCCAGCTGCTGGACGCGGCCCTGGAGCTCTTCGCACACCACGCGCCCGAGGACGTCTCCCTCGACGACGTCGCGGAGGCGGCCGGCGTCTCCCGGCCCCTCGTCTACCGCTACTTCCCCGGCGGCAAGCAGCAGCTCTACGAGGCGGCCCTGCGCACGGCCGCCGAAGAGCTGGAGCACTGCTTCGACGAGCCCGCCGAGGGCCCCCTCACCAGCCGCCTCGCCCGCGCCCTCGACCGGTATCTCGCCTTCGTGGACACCCATGACACCGGCTTCAGCGCCCTCCTCCAGGGCGGCAGCGTCGTGGAGACCTCCCGCGCGACGGCCATCGTGGACGGGGTCCGGCGCGCCGCCGCCGAGCACATCCTGCGCCACCTGGAGGTCACCGAGCCGGGCCTCCGGCTGCGGATGACCGTCCGGATGTGGATCACCTCCGTGGAGGCCGCCTCCCTCATCTGGCTCGACGAGGGCAAACAGCCGGACGTCGGCGAACTCCGCGACTGGCTCGTCGAGCAGTTCGTCGCCTGTCTCACCGCCACCGCCGGCCGCGACGCGCAGACCGCCGCCGCCGTCAGGCACGCCCTCACCGTCGAGACCCCCGAAGGCGCCGTCGGAGCCCTGGCCCGCCGCGTCCTGCCCGTCGTCGCCGACGCCGGGCACCTGCTGTGACACTGGTCCGGTGAAGAGCCAAGACACCCCCTTCGTGGGCGGCCCCCTCGACGGGCGCGTCCTGCCCGTGCTGCTCGGCATCACCGGGCACCCCCCGAAGACGTACCGGGTCCCGGTGCCCGACGCGGCCGGCGGCCCGCCGACGGTCCTCGTCTACCGCCGGGTCGACGCCGGGCGGGGCGGCCTGCTGCACCAGCTGTGGAAGTACGAGTACGCCCCGGACGCGGACCCCCGGCGCCATCTGAAGTGGCCCTGGTCCAAGCCGGACGCCCCGGCGGACGCCGGCACCCCGGGCGCGGCGGACGGGCAATCCGCCACGCCGCCCGCGCGTCCGCGCCCCACCGACGAGTGACACCCCGGCACCGAACGGTCCACCCGGCGCGCGGCCGCCTCCCCCCGCCCCGATCCTGCCGGTGCGAGGTGGACGGCCCACCTGAGCACCGGAGGTGATGACATGTCAGAAAGGCTTCTGCGCCTGGTCGGTACGGTGACGGTCACGGCCCTCACGGCCGGCGCCCTCCTCACCACGGCCCCCGCACCCGCCCTGGCCACGACGGAACCGCCCGCCGCCGACGCCCCCACGCGCTCCCTCGCCGAGACCACCGACGAGACCGCCGAGATCCCCGACGAGTCCCCCTCCCCCGAGGGTCACTCGGTCGCCGAGCTTCTCACCGACCTGCGGCGGCTCCACCAGGAGGCCGAGAAGGCCACCGGGGCGTACCACCGGACCGGCGAGGAGCTGAGGAGACAACGGGCCGAGGTGGCGGGGCTCGACCACCGGCTCGCGGCGGCCCGTCTCTCCCTGCACGACAGCCGGGGCGCGGCCGGCCGGCTGGCCCGGCAGCAGTACCAGAACAGCAGCACCGCGCTCTCCCCCTACGTACGGCTGCTGATGAGCCGGGACCCGCACCGGGCGCTGGAGCAGGGCCATGTGATCGGGCAGGTGGCGCGGGAGCGGGCCGAGACGATCAAGCGCCTGGCCGGCAGCGAACAGGACACCGACGCCCTCGCCCGCCGGGCGCGCGTGGCCCTGGACCGTCAGCTCACCCTCGCCGAACAGCACCGGCGAGAACACGACACCGCGTCCGACCGCCTGGACGAGATCGAGAAACTCCTCGCCTCCCTGACCCCGGACCAGCTCGCCGCCGTCAAGGAATCGGAGGACACCGCCAAGGCCGCATCGTCGAAGCTGCCGGGCCCTCAAGCTTTTCAGGGGCGCGGGGAACTGCGCGAGAAGCCCCACCCACCCGCACCCGCCGACGAACCCGCACCCTCACCCCGGTAGGCGCCCGGTCCCTACCCGCCCGCGACCTCCGCGAGATACGCCCGCGTCTTCTCCGCCTCGTAGAAGTACCCCTCGAAATCCGCAGGGTCGTCGAAGCCATTGGCGAATCGATCCGCCACCACCGGCAGCCCCTCGGCCGCCCCGACCAGCTCCATGACGTGCTCGGCCGGCGGAGCCAACATCGTGTTGGTCCACTTGGTGACGGGCCCCGCGATCTGCCAGAACCGCTCGAACGTCCGCCGCATCCACACCTCGTCGAACGGGCCGTCCCCGTGGTCGAGGATCGCCGAGAGGTACACGGCCGCGCACTTGGCCGCCGAGTTGGCGCCCTGCCCGGTGAGCGGGTCGTTGGCCACGACGACGTCCCCCGCGCCCAGCACCAGCCCGCCGCTCGGGAGCTGTCCGACGGGGTGCCGTACGACAGGTGTGTAGCGGCCGGTCAGCGCCGCCCCCGGGTCCGTGACCTCGACGTCCGTGGCCCGCGCGTACTCCCAGGGCGTGTGCCGCCGCATGAGCTCCAGGGTCAGCGCGAGCTGCTCCTCCGCGTTCCGCACGCCCTCGAAGACGTCGAGCGGCCCGCCGGGCCGGCCCAGCCAGAAGAGGGCGTCGGCGCGCCCGGAGGTGGTGAGGACGGGCTGGACGATGAGTTCGCCGGCGCCGGGCACCAGGTTGCAGCGGGCCGCGTCGAACTCCGGGTGCTCGGGGCGCGGGCCCAGTCCGTGGACGTACACCGCGGCGAGCGCGCGCTGCGGTTCGGTGTAGGGCGAGCGGGCGGCGTCGCGGCGGAACATCCGCACCAGTTCGCCCTTGCCCGCGGTGACGAGCACGAGGTCGTACAGCCGGGAGAAGTAGTCCAGGTCGGAGACCGCGGCGCCGTGGACGACCAGTTGGCCGCCCCGCCGGGAGAACGTCTCCATCCAGCCGGCCATCTTCACCCGCTGGTCCACGGCCTGCGCGTACCCGCGCAGCCGGCCGACCCAGTCGACGGCGCGCTGCCCGTCCGGGCCGGCGACGGAGACGCCGACGCCCTCGATCCGCGGCGCCTGGAACTCCCAGAAGCCGAGGTCGCTCTCGCGCTCGTGGCGCAGGGCCGAGTCGAACATGCACTGGGTGGACATGATGCGGCCCGCGCGTATCTCGTCCGGGGTGCGATTGGACATCAGTGTGACCTCGTACCCGTGCGACTGGAGCCCGAGGGCGAGTTGCAGCCCGGACTGGCCGGCTCCGACGACGAGAATCTTCCGCATCCGGACAGGTCTCCTGGTTCGTCCGTGGCGTCCCGTGACGTCCCGCTCGGGGACTACTCGGGGCTGAGGGATATCGCGTGGGCGCACAGCGCCAGCAGGGTCTCCATCGCGGAGGCCCGCTTGCGCGCGTCCATGATCATGACAGGCACGTGGTCGGGCACGGTCAGCGCGTCCCGGACGTCCTCGGGCTCGTAGCGCACACTGCCGTCGAAGGCGTTGACCGCGACGATGTACGGCAGTCCGCAGCTCTCGAAGTAGTCGAGCGCGGGGAAGCAGTCGTCGAGGCGGCGGGTGTCGGCGAGGACGACCGCGCCGATCGCGCCGCGCACCATGTCGTCCCACATGAACCAGAACCGTTCCTGCCCGGGGGTGCCGAACAGGTAGAGGACGAGGTCGTCGTCGAGGGTGATGCGGCCGTAGTCCATGGCCACGGTGGTGGTGAGCTTGTCCGGCGTCTTGGAGAGGTCGTCCGTGCCGACGCTGGCCTCGGTCATCAGCGCCTCGGTCCGCAGCGGGGTGATCTCGGAGACCGCGCCGACGAAGGTGGTCTTGCCGACGCCGAAGCCGCCCGCCACCACGATCTTGGTGGCGATGGGGGCCCGGCTCAGGTCGGACTGCCAGGGTTTCAGCTCCTCCTCGGGCTCCGCGCCGGGCCCGGCGGGGCCGGTGTCGGCCTCCGCCTCGGCTTCGGCGAGCCGGTCGAGACCGCGGGAGGCCGCCCGGGCGTAGCCCCCGGGTGGGGTCGTACCGGTGTCGATGCCGACGCCGTGCGTGCCGAGACCGGCACGCACGGCGTCCACGTCCAGACGAGGAGCGTCCGCGTCTATCTCGACACGGGGCGCGTCCGCGTCCGTCCCGACACGAGGCGCGTCCGTGTCTGTCCCGACACGGGAGGCGTCGTCGTCGACGCCCGGGGTGACGCCGGCCGAGGCGTCGGGGTTGACGCCGGCCGAGGCGGCGTCAGAGACGGCGGAGTCCACTCAGCACCCTTTCCAGCAGAGCGCGGTCCGGCTGTCCCGGTCCGTGACCTGTTCCGTACACACGGATCTTTCCCTGGTCCGCGAGATCGCTGAGGAGGACGCGGACCACGCCGAGCGGCATCTTCAGCAGCGCGGCGATCTCCGCCACCGTCCGCATGCGGCGGCAGAGTTCGACGATGGCCCGCATCTCGGGCATCACCTTGGTGTTGAGTGAACCTCCCCCACGATGGAACATGTGGGCGGCACCCCCAGCCAACTCCGGCCGCTCCGCCGGGGCTTCGAGCACGGCGACGAACGTCTCCACGAGGAGGACGTGACCGAAGCGGGTGCGGCCGCCGGTGAGCGAGTAAGGGCGTACGCGGGCGGGTTTGCGGTCGCCGCCGCGCACGGGCAGCCTCTTGGCGCCCTTCGTGCTCCTGGCGCCCGTCGCGCCCTTCGTCGCGGGCGGCCGCTTCACCCGGCCGGACTCGTGGGCCCGCGCCCTGTTCTGCCTGGGGCCGCTCATCGCCGGCTCCCGGCCGCCTCGGTCTCCCGCTGGGACTCGGCCTCCAGGGACTTGCGCAGTTCGCTGCGGAGTTCCGGGGTGAGCACATGGCCGGCGCGGCCGACGAAGAGCGCCATGTGGTAGGCCACCACGCTCATGTCGCAGTCCGGGGAGCCGTGCACCCCGAGCAGCGAGCCGTCGCTGATCGACATCACGAAGAGGCTGCCCTCGTCCATCGCGACCATCGTCTGCTTGACCCCGCCGAACTCCATCAGCTTGGCGGCGCCGATGGTGAGGCTGCCGATGCCGGAGACGATGGTGGCCAGGTCGGCGGCGGAGCCCCGCGGGCCCTGCGGGCGTGCTTCCCGGGCCTCGCGGGCCGCGGCGTTTCTGCCGGGGTCGGAGGAGAGCAGCAGCAGTCCGTCGGAGGAGACCACCGCGACCGACAGCAGTCCCGGCACCTCCTCCACCAGGTTGGTCAGGAGCCAGTGCAGGTTGCGGGCTTCACTGCTCAGTCCGAAGGTCATGGGCGCGGTCAACTGCTTTCCTCCTCGGAAGTGCCCCCCGTGGTGTCAACTGCCTCTGTCCGGTACTCGTGCGGCACGGGCATCCGTGTCTCACCCGACTGCTCGGCGATCTCCGCCTCGACGTCACGCCGCCCCTCCCTGGCCCCCTGGTGGAACCCGCCGAGCCGACGGCGCAGTTCCTCGGCGTTCACGCCGCCCACCCGTGGCCGGGGGGTCGTGGGCACCGGCGCGGTGATCCTGGGCGTGCGCTTGGGCAGCCCCTTGTCGGTGAGCCGCGGGGTCGCATCACCCCGTGGCCCCTCCGCCCCGGACCGTGATCCCTCGGTCGCGCGCGCCGTGTTCCCCTCGTCGGCGGCCCGCTCGTGGGTGTCGGGTTCGCCCGGGTACGAGACGTCGGTGTCGCCGTCGGTGTCGCCGTCCGTGCCCACGCCTGTGCCGGCGTCGGTGTCGTGGGCGGCGAAGCCCTCGTCGCTCTCCTCGTCGGCGCCCTTCCCCGGGGCCACCGGAGCGAAGAGCTCCATCGTCGTCTCGGACACGGACTCGGCCCCGGACACGGGTCCGGTCCCGGCCCCGGTCCCGGTCCCGGCCCCGGTGTCGGGGCCGGGTGCGGCCTCGGGTGCGTCGTCTTCCGGTACGACGCTCCCGGCGGCCTCTGCGGCGTCGGCGGCCGTCCCCACGGCCTCCCTCGCCTGAAGTGCCCGCTCGGCCGCCTCGATGAGCGGGTCGCCGTCGCCCTCGGGCTCGCGTACGGCGACGGATCGGCCGGGCAGGACGCCTGAGTTGGCCTCGGCGTCGGCGCCCGGCAGCGAGAACTGGGGCGTGACGGAGGCCGGTGTGCCCACGGGCACGGCGGGCGTGGGGGCCAGCAGCGCCTTGGGCAGGACGACGACCGCGGCGGTGCCGCCCGAGCCGTGCGGCTGGAGCCGGACGGGGGTGCCGAGCCGGTGGGCGAGGCGGGCCACGACGTACAGGCCGAGGCCGAGGCCCTCGCCGTCCTCCTGCTCGTAGGGCGCCTCGGGATCGAAGTCGGCGAGGCGGGAGTTGAGCCGGGCGAGCCGCTCGGGGGCGACGCCGATGCCGCCGTCCTGGACGGAGAGGGTGATCTCGCCGTTCTCCCTCAGATGGCCGGTGACCTCGACGGACATCTCCGGCGGCGAGAACGAGGTGCCGTTCTCCAGGAGTTCGGCGAGGAGGTGGCTGAGGTCGTCGGCGGCGAACCCGGCGACGTGCGCCCCCGGGGGCAGCGCGGCGATGCGGACGCGTTCGTAGCGCTCGATCTCGCTGACCGCGGCGCGGACGACGTCGACGAGCGGGACGGGTCCGGCGTGGTGCTGGACGTGCTCGTGGCCGGCCAGCACGAGGAGGTTCTCGCTGTGGCGGCGCATGACGGTCGCGAAGTGGTCGAGCTTGAAGAGGGTGGCGAGCCGGTCGGGGTCCTGCTCGCGCTCCTCCATCGACTCGATGACGGCGAGCTGCCGCTCCACGAGGCCGAGGGTGCGCAGCGCGAGGTTGACGAAGGTGGCGTGGACGCTGTGCTGGACCTTCGTCAGACAGGCGGTCGCCTCGGCGAGTTCGGCGCGCAGTCGGTCGCGGTCGTCGGCCATGGTCTGGCGCTGGCCGATGAGGTGCTTGCGGTCGCCCTCCAGGGGCGCGAGCCGCTCGTGCAGGGCGAGGGCGTGCGCGTGGAGCGCGTTGACCGAGCGCACGACCTGGGCGAACTCGTCGTTGCGGCCGGTGAACTTGACCGGTTCCTCGTGCGCGGGGTCGCCGGCGACCCGGGCGGAGCCGATGCGCAGCACCGCGAGCGGGCGGGTGAGGGAGCGGGCCATGCCGGTGGCGACACCGACGGCCAGGAGCATCAGGGCGCCGAGGACGGCGACCCGGATCTCCAGCGCGGTGACGTCCTCGTCGCGCAGCTGGGCGAGGTCCTTGGTGCGCCGGTCGTAGAGGGAGGACTCGGCGCCGCGCATCAGGTCCACACGGGCGGAGAGGGCGGCGCCGACCTTCTCGGCGCTGGTGCCGGCCTCGCCGGCGGAGAGCGTGGGCTGGTCGGTGAGGTCGGCCAGGTACGTGTCGGCGGCGTCGGCCTCGGGGCCGTTGACCGTGGCGTCGTAGGAGGAGCGTCCTGCGGCGGGAGCGGTCTCGCGGAAGTGGGCGAGGGCGGCGTCGGAACGGACGCGGGCCTGCTGGGCGACGGCGGTGAGGGCGTCGCGCTGCTTCGCGTCGGCGGCCGAGGCGCCGGTCCTGGTGGTGGGCAGCCCGGTGGTGGGGTCGATGACCGTCTGGGTGGTCGTCGGGACGCTGAGCGCGGCGACGAGGAGCCCGCGGGCGGCGGCGGCCTGCTGGACGGCGCTGTCGAGTTCGGCCAGGGCGTAGGCGCCGCCACCCGCGCGCGGCGGCAGGTCGGCGGCCAGTTCCTCGGCGAGGGCGTGGAGTTCGGTGACGACGGCGGTGTACGCCGTGTGCGCCTCCAGAGCGGTGCTCTTCCCGGAGACAGCCGCCTGCCGCACGGCGGCGATGGACTCGATGTCCTCCCGCAGGGCGGCGGAGGTGTCGGTGTCGGCGCTCAGCTCCTCGGCCTGGGTGTCGACGCGGTCACTGCGCTGCTTGCTGGGCGCGGCCGACTTCGGGCGCCCGGCGGCGATGTACGCGGTGACCTCGTCCCGTTCGTCCGCGAGCGCGTGCGCGAGGGTGAGGGCCTCCTGGGTCTGCTCGGCGAGCGTGACCAGGCGCTGGGTGTCGTGCAGTTGTTCCGAGGCGGCGAGGATCGAGGGCGCCCCGGCGCCCGCTATGGCGGCGGCCACGACGGCCACGGCGACGATGAGCCGGTTGCGTACGTGCGCCTTCCGCCCGGTGCCGACGGCGGGGGCCCCTGCCTGTGCCGTCCCCTGCTGGTTCGGGGAGGCCGCGGAGGCCTTCGAAGCTGCCTGCTTGCCTGCGCGCCGAGGCCGCGTCTTCTGCACCGGTGCTCGCATTCCTGACTCGTGTACCCATTGGCCCGGGTGACGATCCGTCAACTCGTCAAATACGGCCGTCCCCCCGGTACGGCTCCCGACCCTCCCAGTGCCGGTGGGCAGTGGTCCCGCATCATCAGTCCCGCCACCCGAAGGAGTGAACATCCCCGGGGAGTTGGCGGGCAAGTTCCTCCGGCTCGTGCCGATGCCCTCCGCAGCGGGCCGGTTGGACGTCGGCGACGCGCTTTGACAGTATTCGCCGCCGCGCTTCACCGCTCACGATCATTCCATGCCAAACCCGGCGGCCCGCCTGGAGGGTCCGGGTCGTACGGCGACCGTTGTCGGCCTTTCACGGATCTTGTGGCGGGCTCGTGCAGACTGGCCGAATGCGCACGGAACTCGTCTCGGAACCCGGCGATCCCCTTCGCCCCAACGAGGACTTCGCGTCGGTGGCCCTGCCCGCGGGGGGACAGGGCGGCGCCCTCGTCGTCCTCGACGGCGTGACTCCGCCGCCCGAGGGCTACGGCTGTCGACATTCGGTCGCATGGTTCACTTCCCGCCTCGGCGGCACCCTGACCGAACTGTCCGTTTCGGAGCGGGATTCACCGTTGCCCGACGTGCTCTCACAGGCCATTTCTCGTACCGCCCGGGCCCACGCCCAAACCTGTGACCTTTCTCACCCGCGAACCCCGCAGGCCACGGTGGTCCTGGCCCGCTGGTCCACGGAGGCCGTGGAGTACCTGGTGTTGTCGGACTCGGCCCTGCTGTTCGAGCGGCCGGACGGCGCGGTGTGGGCCGTCCTGGACGACCGTCTCTCCCTGCTGCCCCGGGCCTCGCTCGCGACGGCCGCGATCGTCGACTCGACGGTGCGGAACAAGGAGGGCGGATTCTGGACGGCCGCCGCAGACCCCGCCGTGGCCGCGCGGGCGGTGACGGGAACCGTCCCCCGCGAGGAGGTCCGCGCACTGGTGGCGTTGACCGACGGGGCGGGCCGCTGGGTGGAGACGTTCCACGAGGGCGACTGGACGGACTGCCTCACCCTGGTCCGCAAGACGGGGGCGCGGGGGTTGGTGCAGCGGGTACGGGAACTGGAGACCACCGACGTGGAACGACGGTTCCTGGGCCGCGCCAAGACACACGACGACGCGAGCGTGGTGCTCGTGGAGTGGTGAGCGCCCTTCTCGGGCCTCAGCCCTCCACTCCCCGGTTCAGCTGGTGCAGCAACCGCGCCAGTTCGGCCACCTCGTCGCGGTCCCACCCCGCCAGCTGTCGTACGTACGCCCCCCGCCGGGCGTCCCGGACCGCCCGGAAGCGGGCACGGCCCTCCTCCGTGAGGTGGACGAGCCAGGCGCGGCCGTCGGCCGGGTCGGGTTCGCGGGCGATGAGGCCCAGGTGTTCGAGGGCGCGGAGCTGACGGGACATGGTGGCCTTGCCGACGCCGATGTAGGCGGCGAGTTCGGTGGCGCGGAGCCGGCCGGCCTCGTCGAGGCGGGCGAGGAGGCCGTAGGCGGCGGACTCCAGGTCGGGGTGGACGGCCCGGGCCATCTCGCCGGACTTGGCGCGGGCCCGCCGCAGCAGGACCGTCAACTCGCGTTCGAGGGCCAGGAACGCCTGGTCCATGCCGGCCGTCGGCATTTCTGCCACCGGCCCGCCGGCCCCGACCCCACCGCCGTCGCCGTTTCCGCCCTCGTCGTGCACGTCAGCGCTCCTGCTTTCCGATTCCGGCTACCTGCGGGTCAGTATTTCGTAGGTGGGGGGTGGACATCGCCCAGGTCACCCGCGGGTCCGGTGGGGGCTGGTCGCGCGGTTCCCCGCGCCCCTGAAGGAGCCTTCGGCCCTTCGACGAAAAGCACGGGGCGCAGCCCCGGCTTCTCAGGGGCGCGGGGAACCGCGCGAGAAGCCCCACCGGACCCGCACCCGCCCACTCACCCGCACGCACCCCACCCCCTCACAGCGGAGCGCTCACGCCGCCACAGGCACCTCCACCGCCGCCGGAGCCAGCGCCAGCTCCAGCACCTGCCGGACATCGGTGACCGCGTGGACGTCCAGCTTGTCCAGCACCTCGGCCGGCACATCGTCCAGGTCGGCCTCGTTCCGCTTGGGAATGATGACGGTGGTGACACCGGCCCGATGCGCGGCGAGCAGCTTCTGCTTCACCCCGCCGATCGGCAGCACACGGCCCGTCAGCGAGACCTCACCCGTCATCGCCACGTCCGTACGGACCAGCCGCCCCGACAGCAGCGAGGCGAGGGCCGTCGTCATGGTGATGCCGGCGCTGGGGCCGTCCTTGGGGACCGCGCCCGCCGGGAAGTGGATGTGCACGCCCCGGTCCTTGAGGTCCGCGACGGGCAGCTCCAGCTCCGCGCCGTGCGAGCGCAGGAAGGAGAGCGCGATCTGCGCGGACTCCTTCATGACGTCGCCCAGCTGACCGGTGAGGGTCAGCCCCGCCGCGCCCGTCTCCGGGTCGGCGAGGGACGCCTCGACGTAGAGGACGTCGCCGCCCGCCCCGGTGACGGCCAGTCCGGTCGCGACACCGGGCACCGCCGTACGCCGCTCCGCCGGGTCCTGGGCCGACTCGGGCACATGGTGCGGCCGGCCGATGAGCTCGCGCAGATCCTCGTCGGTGACGGTGAACGGCAGCTCCCGCTGCCCCAGTTCGTGCTGGGCCGCGACCTTGCGCAGCAGCCGTGCCACGGACCGCTCCAGGTTCCGGACGCCCGCCTCGCGCGTGTACTCACCGGCGAGCTTGCGCAGGGCGCTCTCGTCGAGCACGACCTCGTCGGCGTCGAGCCCGGCCCGCTCCAGCTGGCGGGGCAGCAGGTGGTCCCGGGCGATGACGACCTTCTCGTCCTCCGTGTACCCGTCGAGCCGGACGAGTTCCATCCGGTCGAGCAGGGCCTCGGGGATCGCCTCCAGCACATTGGCCGTGGCGAGGAAGACGACATCGCTCAGGTCCAGCTCGACCTCCAGGTAGTGGTCCCGGAAGGTGTGGTTCTGCGCGGGGTCGAGGACCTCCAGCAGCGCCGCCGCCGGGTCGCCCCGGAAGTCGGAGCCCACCTTGTCGATCTCGTCGAGCAGGACGACGGGGTTCATGGACCCGGCTTCCTTGACGGCGCGGACGATCCGTCCGGGGAGCGCCCCGACATACGTGCGCCGGTGGCCGCGGATCTCCGCCTCGTCCCGCACACCGCCGAGCGCGACCCGGACGAACTTGCGCCCCATGGCGTGCGCCACGGACTCGCCGAGGCTGGTCTTGCCGACGCCGGGCGGCCCGACGAGCGCGAGCACGGCACCGCCGCGCCGCCCGCCGACGACGCCGAGGCCCCGATCAGCACGCCGCTTGCGCACCGCCAGGTACTCGGTGATGCGCTCCTTGACGTCCTCCAGCCCGGCGTGCTCGGCGTCGAGGACACCCTTCGCACCCTGGATGTCGTACGCGTCCTCGGTCCGCTCGTTCCAGGGGAGTTCGAGGACGGTGTCGAGCCAGGTGCGGATCCAGCCGCCCTCGGGCGACTGGTCGCTGGACCGCTCCAGCTTGTCGACCTCCTTGAGCGCGGCCTCCCGGACCGCCTCCGGCAGGTCGGCGGCCTCGACGCGGGCCCGGTAGTCGTCGGACTCCTCGCCGTCCTTCTCGCCGTTCAGTTCGCGCAGTTCCTTGCGGACGGCTTCGAGCTGACGCCGCAGCAGGAACTCGCGCTGCTGCTTCTCGACGCCCTCCTGGACGTCCTTGGCGATGGTCTCGGCCACGTCCTGCTCGGCGAGGTGGTCGCGGAGCAGCTGGGTGGCGAGCTTCAGCCGGGCGACGGCGTCGGCGGTCTCCAGGAGCTGGATCTTCTGTTCGACGGTGAGGAAGGGCGAGTAGCCGGAGTTGTCGGCGAGCGCGGAGACGTCGTCGATCGCCTGGACCCGGTCCACGACCTGCCAGGCGCCGCGCTTGCGCAGCCAGCTGGTGGCAAGTGCCTTGTACTCCTTGACGAGTTCGGCGACCTGTCCGGGCAGCGGCTCCGGCACGCTGTCGTCGAGCCGCGTGCCCTCCACCCACAGGGCGGCACCGGGCCCGGTGGTCCCGGCCCCGATCCGTACCCGCCCTATGGCGCGGATCAGCGCTCCGGGATCCCCGTCGGCCAACCGTCCGACCTGCTCGACGGCCCCGAGCACACCGGTGCTCGCGTACGCGCCGTCGATCCGCGGCACCAGCAGCACCTTGGGCTTCCCGGGCACCGCCCGCGCCGCGGCCTGCGCGGCCTCCACCGCGGCCCGTACATCCGTGTCATTGAGGTCCAGCGGCACCACCATGCCAGGCAGCACGACCTCGTCGTCGAGCGGCAGTACGGGCAGGGTGAGCGGTGCGGACGTCGAAGCCATGATCTCTCCCTCGGCAGTCAAGTTGAGCTATGCCGACTCAATGCGCATGAGCCGAGGAATGTTCCCCGAGCCGCCGCCCGTTCGCTGTGGGCGATCACGACGGCCGGCCCCACGGGCGACCGGACGAGGCCGACGGGCGACGGGCGACGGACGAGGCCGAACGGGAGACCCACGCCACACCCCCACCCTCCCGTAACACCCGTATTCTCATCCCATCCCTTACAGAGATCGCGGAGCGGGGGCGGCGTGGACGGAATCGTGCGGGCGTGGGTCGACGGATGGGTCGTGTCGCGGGGAGCGGCGCCCCCGGTGGTCGAGCCGTGGGGCTTCACCATCGACATGGGCCTGGCCCACCACGTCACCCGTCACGTCCTCGCGGCGACGAACGTCGACGTGGAGGAGAGGGCCGTACGCAAGGTGGCGGACGCGGTCACCGGGCCCGGCACCTGGCTCAAGGTCTTCGCGGACTCGTCGTCGGTGACCTCATGGCTCGGCGAGGGCTGGTGGATCGACCCCGACCCCGGCTACCTCATGTCCGTACGCCTGGACCCCCACGAGCCCCCGGCCTCCGTGCCCGACGGCTACCGGCTGCGCGTCTGGTCGCGCGGCGGCGTGACCCGCGTGATGGTCGCGGCACCGGACGGTTCCCTGGCGGCCCGCGGCCAGGTCGCCCCGACCGGCGCGACGGCGGTCGTCGACCAGATAGAGACATCCCCGGCCCACCGCCGCCGCGGCCTGGGCACCCTCGTCATGCGCACCCTCACCCGGACCGCCCGTGAACAGGGCGCGGAGACGGGCGTACTGGCCGGCAGCCCGGACGGCCGGGCCCTGTACGAGTCACTGGGCTGGACGGTGCGGGCCCCACTGACCAGCGCGAAGTTCACCGGCCCCGCCTGAGCCACGGCGTTGGTGCCGCCACCGCCGCACCACCGGCCAGGCAGCCACCCCGATCGCCAGGGACAGCAGATGCCCCCAGTTGGTCATCGGGTCCGCGTAGGCGAGCAGGTCGTCCACCAGCATCCCGCCGAAGCCCAGCAGCAGCAGCCGGCGCGGCCACGGTGGCAGCAGGCCCGCCAACGCGCCCGCGCTCACGGCCACTCCGAAGCTGATGCCGTAGTCGAGGCGGTGGAGGGAGCTGTCGGGAAGATGGCCGGCCAGGACGGCGAAGCCCACCGGGACCTCCGTCGCGAGGGTGGCGAGGACATGGCCCGACAGGAACACACCGGCCGTGCGCCACCCGCCGATCCGGCGTTCCAGCGCGGTCAGCACCAGCAGGAAGGCGACGGCGTACAGGGAAGCGACCCCGCCCGCGACCCACAGCGCGCTCGCGAGCAGGACGAGTACGGGGGTGCGGACCAGATGCGCCACATCCGTACTGGAGCCCTGGTGCAGCGCGTGCACCAGGGCAGGGTCGGCGTACTCGGCGACGAGCGAGGTCACCACGAGGACGGTGGCGTAGAGGAAGGTGAAGGGCGTGCCGACGGGGGTGGGGAGCAGCCGCCAGGGTCGCGGGAACGGCGCGCGCCGACGCAAGGAGGACACCCGCCCGGCGTGCGCCTCGGGCTCCACATGCGCCCCGGGCGCCGCGTACGCCCCGGGCGCCGCGTACGCCCCGGGCTTCACGTACGCCCCGACGTCCGCGACCTCCGCCGGTCCCCGCTCCGTCACCCCACGGGACGCCCCACCGGACGCCCCGCCGGGCGCCGCAACGGACGCTCCACCCGGCACCCCACCGGGCTGCCGCGGGATGCCGTCGAGGACGGGCCCCGCGGTCTCCACAGTCTCGGCGGCATCCAAGGTGAGGCGCTCCTTCCGTTTCACCTCACCCTCGACGCCCCGGTACGTCCTTGTCTGTGACCTCCGCCACCCGAAGGACGATTCACAGCAAGCCGACAGCTACGCGACCCCACGCCCCCGACGTCCCCTACGTCCCCGCCGCCCCGATCTCCCGCCCCACCCGCTCCACATACGCCCGGAACCGGCCCGCCATGTCGAACCCCTTCGGATCCAGCACCCACTGGATCTGCAGCCCGTCCATCACCGCGGCCAGTTCCTGCGCCACGGCCACCACATCCGTGCCGGCCCGCAGTTCACCGCTGTCCACCCCGCGCCGCAGCGCCGCGGACAGCGTGCCGATCACCTCGGCGTACCGCTCGACGAAGTAGGCGTGGGCGGGATGCCCGGGGTCGCCGGCCTCGGCGGCCAGGACGTTGAACATCCGGGTGCGGCCCAGCCGGGTGCTGTTGTACTCGGCCAGTCGCACGAGCGCCGTGAACATGTCGGCGGCCGACTCGAACTCCCGGGAGAAGAACCGCTCCCGGTCGGTCTGGTCCATGCGCTCCAGGACCTGGACGAGCAGGTCCTCCTTGCTCCGGAAGTGATGGAGCAGCCCGCCCTGGGTGATGCCGACGTCGGCGGCGATCCGCGTCAACGAGGAGGCATGGAAACCCCGTTGGGCGAAGCGATCGACGGCCGCGTCGAGGATGCGCAGCCGCCGCTCGTCCCCGACGGCGTACGTGCCCCGCACGCCACCGGAGTCCTCCGGCGCGCGCACCGCGGAGCTGTCGGAACTTTCCGGCCCCTCCGGCCCCTCCGGCCTCGGGTTTCGCACCATGTCCGCCACTTTAGCCCCCGCCCCACGGCCGCCAGAGCCCTCGCGGACCGGCGGTTACACGAGTCAACCACCCTCTTCTTTCAAGCCATCTGCCGCGTGAGAGTGGCCACTTGCGCAAAACCTAGTAGCCACTCGGTTTTACTGCTTCCCTGAACTGACCTGCGCGGCGACGCCGCAGCCCTCGTCCCCCCGAGTTCCCAGGAGAGTCATCACCGTCACCCCGGACCGTCCGCGCGGTCAGGTGACCCCCACTCGCACCCTGCCCCCGCCTCGTCCAAGGAACCCAGGATGTCCACAGCCCCGTACCTCGACCCGAGCCGGCCCGTCGACGAACGGGTGGAGGACCTGCTGTCCCGGATGACCCTCGCGGAGAAGGCGGGTCAGCTCTTCCACACGATGCTGACGATGAACGAGAACGGGACGCTCGTGGAGTCGACCGACGGGCCGTCACCCCGGCAGGGCACCACGGAACTGGTCGTGGACGGCCGGCTGACCCACTTCAACCTCATGGGCGGCCACGGCGCGCGCGAGACGGCGGAATGGGTCAACCGGCTCCAGGCGCTCGCGGCCGACACCCGCCTGGGCATCCCGGTCACCCTCTCCACCGACCCGCGCCACTCGTTCACCGACCACCCGGGCGCCTCCTTCGGCGCCGGTGCCTTCTCGGCCTGGCCCGAGCCGCTGGGCCTGGGCGCGATCGGCGAACCGGAGTTGGTGGAGAAGTTCGCCGACACGGTCCGCCGCGAGTACCTCGCCGTCGGCTTCCGGGTCGCCCTGCACCCGCAGATCGACCTCGCCACCGAGCCCCGCTGGTCGCGCCAGTCCGGCACCTTCGGCTCGTCCGCCGAGGTCACGAGCGCGCTGGCCAGGGCGTACGTACGCGGCCTCCAGGGACCCCGGCTCGGCCCGCGGTCGGTCGCCGCCATGGTCAAGCACTTCCCCGGCGGCGGCCCGCAACGCGACGGCGAGGACCCGCACTTCCCGTACGGCAAGGAGCAGATCTATCCCGGCGGCATGCACGACCACCACCTCGCGCCCTTCCGGGCCGCCGTCGAGGCGGGGTGCGCGCAGATGATGCCGTACTACGGGCAGCCGATCGGCGTGGACGGCTGGGAGGAGGTCGGCTTCGGCTTCAACCGGGACGTCCTCACCGGACTGCTGCGCGAACGCCTCGGCTTCGACGGCGTCGTCTGCACCGACTGGGGCCTGCTCACCGACGCGACCATCGGCGGCGAACCGCACCAGGCCCACGCCTGGGGCGTCGAACACCTCACCGTCGCCGAACGCGCCGCGAAGGCCCTGGACGCGGGCGCCGACCAGTTCGGCGGCGAACAGTGCCCCGAGGTGATCGTCGAGCTGGTCCGCTCCGGCCGGATCACCGAGGACCGCGTCGACGCCTCGGTCCGCCGTCTGCTGCGCGTGAAGTTCGCGCTCGGCCTCTTCGAGAGGCGGTACGTCGACCCGGACCGGGCCGAGGAGACCGTCGGCGCGAGCGAGTTCACCGCCCTCGGCGAGGCCGCCCAGCGCCGCTCGCTCACGGTCCTGACCAACCACTCCCTCCTCCCGCTCACCGACCGCCCCAACCTGTACGTCGAGGGGGTCGGCGCGCAGACGGCGTCCCTGTACGGCAACGTCGTGGCCGACCCGGCCCACGCGGACGTCGCCGTGCTGCGGCTGCGCACGCCGTACGAGGAGCGGCCGGGGTTGTTCGAGTCCTTCTTCCACTCCGGGTCGCTGGCGTTCGACGAGGAGCGGCTGAAGGAGATCCTGGCGCTGCTGGCGGCCGTGCCGACCCTGGTCTGCGTCAACCTGGATCGGCCCGCCGTGCTCCCGGAGATCGCGGAGAAGGCCGCCGCGCTCGTCGCCGACTACGGGGCCTCGGACACGGCCCTGCTCGACGTGGCCTTCGGCCGGGCCCGGGCCGAGGGCCGGCTGCCCTTCGAACTGCCCCGTTCCATGGCGGCCGTCGAGGCGTCCCGCCCGGACGTCCCCAACGACACCGCGGACCCGGTCTTCCCGTACGGCCACGGCCTGACGCTCTGACACCACGCGGCGTTCGAGCCATTCACCACCGAGTTGTACACGCGGCGTCACCGTCCGCCGTAATTCGGCTGCTCCGGAGCCGGGGGCACGCGAGGATGGGCGGATGCCCATCACCGACGAACCCGTGGTCATCGACCGGCACGAGGGCCCCTACGGCGAGGTCGTGCTGCGACGGCACGGAGAGCTGTTGCAGATCATCGCCAACGGGTGCTTCCTGATGGACACTTCGGACGGCCGCTCGGAGCGGCTGCTGGTCGACGCCGCCCTCTCCGCGCTGACGGATCGTTCTCGGCCACATGTGCTCATCGGGGGTCTCGGCGTCGGCTTCTCGCTCGCCCGAGCCGCCGCGGACCCGCGCTGGGGCGCGATCACAGTTGTCGAACGCGAACCCTCCGTCATCGCGTGGCACCGCGCAGGACCACTGGCCGAGGTGTCCGCCGAGGCGCTCGCGGACCCCCGTACGGAGGTCGTGGAAGCCGATCTCGTCACGTACGTCAATGAGACATCCGACACGTTCGACGCGCTCTGCCTGGACATCGACAACGGGCCCGACTGGACCGTCTCCGAGACCAACGACAGCCTCTACTCGCCTACCGGACTGGCAAGCTGCGCAAGGGTGTTGAGGCCAGGTGGGGTGCTTGCCGTGTGGTCGGCCCGGCCATCTGCGGAATTCGAGGAAACCTTGGGGAATGCCGGGTTCCAGCAGGTGCGTACCGAAGAGATCCCGGTTGCCCGAGGAGTTCCGGACGTCGTGCACCTCGCGATCCGACCTGGATAGCCCTGGTGCGGTGACTGCCCGTACCCTGCTTGCCTGACGCCGATCATTCAAGCGTCAATCGCAGTCATGCGCAGCCATGCGTAGTCAAGGGATCACCCCACGGATTCCGGAAAGCAACACAGGGGCGGGCGATGGAGCAGACACACACCACCCACAACAGCGCCACGGCGACGCCGGGCGCACAGCGCCGCGTGCTCGTGGTCGAGGACGACCCGACGATCGTCGACGCCATCGCGGCCCGCCTGCGCGCCGAGGGTTTCGTCGTGCAGACCGCGTCCGACGGACCGGCCGCGGTGGACACGGCGGAGGCCTGGCAGCCCGACCTGCTGATCCTCGACATCATGCTGCCCGGCTTCGACGGCCTGGAGGTGTGCAGGCGAGTCCAGGCCCAGCGGCCCGTCCCCGTGCTGATGCTCACCGCCCGGGACGACGAGACGGACATGCTGGTCGGGCTCGGCGTCGGCGCCGACGACTACATGACCAAGCCGTTCTCCATGCGTGAACTGGCCGCGCGCGTGCACGTCCTGCTGCGCCGGGTGGAGCGCGCCGCGCTGGCCGCGACCACACCGCGCTCGGGCATCCTGCGCCTCGGCGAGCTGGAGATCGACCACGCGCAGCGCCGCGTCCGGGTGCGCAGCGAGGACGTGCACCTCACGCCCACCGAGTTCGACCTCCTCGTATGTCTCGCGAACACCCCGCGTGCCGTACTCTCGCGCGAGCAGCTGCTCGCCGAGGTGTGGGACTGGGCGGACGCGTCCGGGACGCGGACCGTGGACAGCCACATCAAGGCGCTGCGGCGGAAGATCGGCGCGGAGCGGATCCGCACGGTGCACGGTGTGGGGTACGCCCTGGAGACCCCGACTCCCTGACCCGTGCTCGCCGCCCCGCGTGCGCGGGACATTCGTAGGCACGCAGACAGGTAGGCGCAGGGGGCTGGTGGCGTGATGAGCGGAATCGGTGACCCGAGGTCCCGGAACCGGACTCCCGGTGGCATGCAGTCGCGGAAGGGCGCGGGCCCGCTCGGCGGGGTGCGCCCCTTCTCGATCAAGACGAAGCTGGGCGCGCTCGTCGTCATCTCGGTCCTGATCACCACCGGTCTGTCGATGATCGCGGTGCACACCAAGACGGAGCTCCGCTTCATCACGGTGTTCTCGATGATCGCCACACTCCTGATAACGCAGTTCGTGGCGCATTCGCTCACCGCGCCGCTGGACGAGATGAACGCGGTCGCCCGGTCCATCTCGCGCGGCGACTACACCCGGCGGGTCAGTGAGAACCGCCGGGACGAGCTGGGCGACCTCGCCCACACGATCAACCTCATGGCGGACGAGCTGGAGGCCCAGGACCGCCAGCGCAAGGAGCTCGTGGCGAATGTCTCCCACGAGCTGCGTACGCCCATCGCGGGCCTGCGGGCGGTCCTGGAGAACATCGTCGACGGCGTCACCCAGGCCGACCCGGAGACGATGCGTACGGCCCTGAAGCAGACCGAGCGCCTCGGCCGGCTGGTGGAGACCCTCCTGGATCTGTCCCGCCTGGACAACGGCGTCGTCCCGCTGCGCCGCCGCCGCTTCGAGGTCTGGCCGTACCTCTCGGGCGTCCTCAAGGAGGCCCAGATGGTCTCCTCGGCCCGCGGCGGCGTCGCCTCGGACTCCGGCAAGCACACGCGTACGGACGTGCACCTGCACCTGGACGTGCACCCGCCGGAGCTGACGGCCAACGCGGACCCGGAACGCATCCACCAGGTCGTCGCGAACCTCATCGACAACGCGGTGAAGCACAGCCCGGCGCACGGCCGCGTGACGGTGAAGGCCCGGCGGGGACCGACCCCGGACTCCCTCGACCTGGAAGTCCTGGACGAGGGCCCCGGCATCCCCGAGTCCGAGTGGCACCGCGTCTTCGAACGCTTCAACCGCGGCGCCGTCAGCTCCCCCCACGGCCCCGGCAGCGACGGCGGCACCGGCCTGGGCCTGGCGATCGCCCGCTGGGCGGTGGACCTCCACGGCGGCCGCATCGGAGTAGCCGAATCCCCCAAGGGCTGCCGCATCCAGGTGATCCTCCCGGGCATACCCCCGAAACCCCAGGGCCCGGCACTCACGTAGGCGAGCCGCACACTGGCGGGGACCACCGAGCCACCGCTTGCAGGCGCCGGGCGACCGCACGCTCTCAGGCCCCGGGTGACCGCGGCTTTCAGGCGCCGGGTGACCGCGGCTTTCAGGCGCCGGGCGACCGCAGGCTTTCAGGGGCGCGGGGAACTGCGCGAGCAACCCCCACCCACCCGCACCCGACCACGCACCCTCACCCACCCAGCGGGGTCCGGGGGCGCAGCCCCCAGGGACAGGATGGGACGGGTAGGGGCGGCGGGGGCGGAAAAATCCCGCGATACCCACATCCCACCTGGCTGAATCCCCCCGCCATTGCCAGATTTCGCTCATCCTCCCGGGGCTTACTTCTCCCCCAAGTTGACGTAAAGTTCGAACCGGAGCCACAAGATCCATGGCAGATCCGCCCAGCCGGACACGTGTGATCAGGTGCGTTCGAGCAGAGGGCCGGGTGCACATCCCCGCAGGCCCCACCCGACGCATGCCCGGCGCCCGCCCCCCACACCCGTTCCAGACCGGAACCACGCTTGTTTCCCGCCATTTCCACCCCCGAAACACGCGTTCCGATGTGACTTACGCGACGAAGAGCGGGCTCGGCCTGACCTTCCCGGCCACGGGGGCGTAGCCTTTATTCCCGCTGTCCATCACCTTGTGAAGCGGAAGAGGGCGGTTGCCGCCGTGTCGCCACAGTCCCCCAGTAACTCGAGCATCTCGACCGACGCAGACCAAGCGGGTAAGAACCCCGCCGCGGCCTTCGGTCCGAACGAGTGGCTCGTCGACGAGATCTATCAGCAGTACCTCCAGGACCCGAATTCGGTAGACCGAGCCTGGTGGGACTTCTTCGCCGACTACAAGCCAGGCGCGGCTGCCGCCCCGGCTCCGGCGAGCTCTGCGGCCACGGGGGCCGCAGCGACCACCACACCCGCGGCCCCCGCCGCCCCGGCCCAGGCCGCACCCGCCGCCCCGGCCGCCCCCGCCCCGGCTGCCCCGAAGCCCGCCGC
>NZ_JABXWI010000001.1:0-321858 GCF_014930365.1 Streptomyces caniscabiei
TCGACCTCTTCCGCCGTCTCGATGATGAGGCGGCCGATGCGCTCCGCAGCATCGTTGAGGATCCGCTCCCGCTCGTCCTCGATCATCGCTGCCCCCTCTTCGGGGCACGCGCATCGATCGCGGACGCGTCCGCCGTCAACGACTGCAGCGTCTGCTGCAACCGGATCGCATGCCGCTGGTCACCGCGCCGCTTCGCCGCCTTCAATCGCTCGCGGGTCTCCCTCAGACGACGGGCCACCAGAGCCTTCCCGTCGTCGTCCACGGACGGCCGCGCCGAAGCCGTCACCGCCCGCTGAGAGGCCCACTCCCGGGCGGCCTGCCGCTCCGCCTCAGAAGGGCGCGGAGGCGGCCCAGGCGGACGCCGGTCACCCGCGCGCACCCGAGCCCCCAGAGCGGCCATGAACGGGGCCAGCAACCCCGGCCCGCACACCCCGCACGGGTCCGCGCCGAACAACTCCTTCAACGCCGGCGAGAACTCCGGCGGACGCAGCCCGCGGAAGTCGGCGAACTCCCGCGCCCGGCACCACCGGCAACCCTCGCCATCCCGCACGCATGCCGCCGCGAGCTCCGCCGGCGAGAACACCGACCGCCACGTGATCGGCATCGCCTTGAGCCGCACCGCGAACGGGCGCGGCATCCCCAGCTCCTCGGCGTGCAGACGCTGACGTACCTTGCGGGCCGCGCTCACCGGGGTCTCCCCGGCCCGCGCCAGAGCGGCGACGTTCTCCAGCACACGCCCCTGGTGGTACGCGTCGACGGCCGCCCGCGAGAACCGGCGCGGCCCCTCCCCGGCGAGCACGGAAAGGCGCCCTTCACGGGCTGCGAGGTCCACGGCTTCGCGGCTGATGTCGAGCCATTTCGCGGCCTCGGCGGCGGTGAATTCGTCCATGTGCGGACGGTAAAAGCCACCCCGTAAAGATCATTCCGGAGCTTCCGGAAGGACACCTACGGAAGCGGCGCTATCCTCCAAAACAGTGCCGCCCCGGGGCCTGTCCGTGATCCAGGTTCCGGGACGGCCCAACGGCCCGCCCCGTCCTCCTTCGTGGTCTGTCACCGGGGCGGGCCACCACCTCACATCACCCCGCCTCCGGCGAGCCGCCTCCCGCCTCCCGGAACAACAAGTCCTGCGCCGTCGTAAGAGCCGCGATCCGCTGCTCCTGAGACAACTCCGGCACAGCGTCGAGCGCAGCAGCGAGCGCATCCGCCACCAGCTGGCCCACCACATCCATCCGCGCGTCGAGAACCACCTCAAGAGGCTGCGACGCATCAGTGCCCAGGGCCTTCGCCCTGCGCTCCAGAATCCGCAGCACCGCCGCCGTCGCCTTCGGGTCCCCCGCCAGCGCCGGCGGCATCATCCCCGTCATCAACAGATCGAGACGCTCAAGATCGAGCAGCGCCGCAGCCACCCGGTTGACCTCAGGAATCGACTCACGCACCTCACTGATGATCTGGCTGACGCGCTGCTGGCTGACGCCGAACTCCTCGGCGATCGCTTCCTGAGTCCGTCCTTCGAGGTAGGCGCGCCAGATCGCGCCGTTACGGCCCTCCAGCCGTTCGGGTTCCGCCATGGGGTCACCTCCTGCTGACTAGTGAAATCTTGTGCCCAGCGCGGTCGTACGGGTTCCGGACAGGCAGCAGGCCCGGCCGTAGACAGCCGGGCCCATCACCACCACCCGCCAACCACACCCAGGCCGGCCGCCGCGAGGACGACCGGGCCGGGGCGGTCAGGCGGCGAGTCGGGCGGCCCGTCGGTCGGCTTTCTCCGCCGCCGCCTGCTCTGCGGTGGGGAGTTCGGACTCCGGGCTGGCGACGAACCAGAAGTTCTCGTAGCCGGTGACGTCGGCCAGTGCGCCTTCCATCACGACGGCGGCGACGTACTTACGGCGGCGGTGCTCGGGGGCCGGGGTCGTGTGGGGGTCGATGTTGCTGTACCGGTCGGCGGAGACTTCTTCGACGAGGAGCCACCCGGCGAGGGCGAGGGTGTCGTATCCGGTGTTGGTGTCGGCGAGGAAGACGGCGCGCCAGCCGGTGGAGGCGGGTTCGAAGCTGACGGGCCGGTGTTCGGTGTGGTTGGACATGGTGTTCTCCTTCGGTGCGATCCTGTGGGTGGCCGGCCCGGTTCCCGCGGGCCGGCCGTTTCGTGTGCGGGTCAGGCGGTGTGTGCGGCTTCGAGCTCGGCGTGCCGGGCCGCGGTGGAGTCCGAGAGCTCGGCGAGCAGCCGGTAGACGTTGCCGTCGTTCGGACGGGCGAGGTGCCCGAAGCGCATGTGGAGGAGGGCGCTGACCTCGCTCAGGGCGCCGGAGACGGAGAATCCGCCGGGGCTTCGGGTGCACCCCTTGAAGGTGCCGTTGTCCAACTGCGCGAGCCGCTTGCGGGTGTTCTTGGCGCGCAGGAGGTGGCCCTTCCAGTAGTCGCTGTTCTCGTCGCCGGTCTCGGCGAAGGGAGCGGTGCGCTTGATCTCCTCGGTGAGGTCGGCGCGCATGCCGGGGTAGGCGGTGTTCCAGAGGTCGGCGATGTAGGTGGCGGTGGCTTCGTCGACCCAGTGGTTGAGGGTGCGGATGTCGGTGCTGGTGATGGTCACGGTGCTTCTCCTTGCTCGGGTTGGCCGACCGCCGGTCGACGGCCGGAGTTTGTGGGTTAGCTGTCGGCCTGCTGCTCGCCGTCGGCCTGGTCGTCGTCCTTGTCGAGGTCGGGCCATCGGCCGAACGGGCCTCGCTGGTGAGGACCCTTGGCGCCGAGCTGGGGAGCGCCGCCCTTCGTACGGCACGGCATGGGGATCACGTCTGCGCCATGTCGACGAACCGGCTGTAGTGCCCCTGGAAGGCGACCGTGACCGTGGCCGTCGGCCCGTTCCGATGCTTCGCCACGATCAGATCCGCCTCACCCGACCGCGGGGACTCCTTCTCGTAGGCGTCCTCGCGGTGGACGAGGATCACCATGTCGGCGTCCTGCTCGATCGCCCCGGACTCCCGCAGATCCGACAGGACGGGCTTCTTGTCCGACCGCTGCTCCGACCCTCGGTTCAGCTGCGACAAGGCGATGATCGGCACGTCGAGTTCTTTCGCGAGGAGCTTCAGCCGGCGGGACATGTCGGCCACCTCCTGCTGCCGGTTCTCGCCACGGCGCCCGGAACCGGACTGCATGAGCTGGAGGTAGTCCACGACGATCAGCCGCAGGTCGTTGCGCTGCTTCAACCGGCGGGCCTTGATACAGACGTTCATGAGCGTCAGCTCGCCGCCGTCGTCGATGTACAGCGGTGCCGCGCTGACGTCCGGCATGCGGCGGGCGAGCCGGGTCCAGTCGTCGTCGGTCATGGTGCCGGAGCGCATGTGATGGAGGGCGACGCGGGCCTCGGCGGAGAACATCCGGCTCATCAGCTCTTTGCGGCTCATCTCCAGCGAGAAGAACGCGGTGGGCAGATGGTGTCTGATGGCGGCGGACCGGGCCACGTCCAGGGCGAGCGTGCTCTTACCCATGGCCGGGCGTCCCGCGATCACGATCAGCTGTCCGGGCTGGAGTCCGTTGGTCAGCTGGTCCAGGTCGATGAAACCGGTCGGCACCCCGGTGATCTCGCCTTTGCGCTGCCCGATCTGTTCGAGTTCGTCGAGCCACTCCTCGCTGAGGTCGCCGACAGCCCTGAGCGTGTCGTCGGCCTGCTGCGCCGTCAGCCCGAGGATCGCGGCCTGGGCACGGTCGACGATCTCGGCGGTGCCGCCCTCGCCCGCGTACCCCATCGCGGTGATGTTCTCGCTGACCGCGACGACTTGGCGGAGAACCTTCAGATCGCGGACGATCTCGGCGTGCTGCTCGGCGTGCGCCGTCGTGACCGCCGACTGAGTCAACCTGAATAGGTACGGCCCGCCCCCGACCCGGCTCAGGTCTCCGCGCTTGGTCAGCTCGGCGCCCACGGTGAGCGGATCCGCGGGTTCGCCACGGCCGTACAGGTCGAGGATCGCCGCATAGATCGTCTCGTGATGCGGGTCGTAGAAGTCCGAACCCTTGAGCATCCCGGCCACCTCGTCGATGGCGTCCTTCGACAGCATCAACTCGCCGAGCAGGGACCGCTCGGTGTCCCGGTCCTGCGGGGGGACACGCCGGAAGTCGGCCGCGGCCTCGGTGTCGATGCTCACGCGACACCGCCCTTACGCCGGTCGTCGCCCTTGAGGACGATCCGGTCGCACATCTCCGTAAGCCGGGACGCGACACGCTCGCCCAGGGCGTCACGCAGCTTCGCCGGCGGGAGGTTGCTGGTGAAGACGCTCGGCAGGCACTCCTCGTACCGGTGGTTGATCAGCCGGTAGGTGATCTCCTCGACCCACTCGGTCCACTTGGAGGCGCCGAGGTCGTCGAGGACGAGGAGATGCGCGTCGGCGATCCGCCGGAACGTGTCGTGGGAGTCCTCGCCGTCGCGTGGGCGCAGCTGGGCGTACAGGTCTGCGGCCGTGTGCATCTGCCAGCGCAGTTGGGTGCCGGTGTCGGCGACCGCGCGCAGCACCGACCAGGCGTGGTGTGTCTTGCCCGTGCCGGTGGGGCCGATCAGCAGCAGCGACTTCACGGCGTGCCGGTCCGCCGCGAACCGCTCGGCCCACGCGGTGGCCTGCTCGTCGGGGCGGGCCTCGGCGAAGCGGCGCGGCGCCTTGGCCGCGAAGTAGTCCATGGCCTGCTCGCGGTGCTCGGTGACCTGCTCGGCGAAGTGGTCGCGTAGGAACCGGACGTCGTCGGGGGCCATGTCGGCAAGGGCCAGGTCCCCCGTGAAGTGCTTCAGAAGCCGGTTGTAGTCCTCGTAGGCGCCGGGGTCGGGGAGGGCGTAGTTGCCGGGCGGGATGCCGAGGCCGGCGAAGTCGACGGTGAGCTTCGGCTGGTGGTTCATCAGATCAAGTCCTCGTCGTAGACGTCTTGGTCGTCGGGGTTTTGGTAGGCGCCCCGGCGGAGGTTGCCGAGGGCGATGTCGAGGGTTGCGCCGGAGATGGATCGGCCTTCGCGGGCGACTTGATCCAGGGCGCGGGCGAGGTCGTCGCGGTCGACGCCGTTGCCGATGGCGGTCCGAATCACTCCGCGGACTGCAAGGAAGGGTTGGGCGCGGCCTTTGCCGTGGTGCTCCCAGAAGGCGGCGGTGAGGTCGTCCGCTACTTGGTGCTTGCTCGGCTTCCGCTGGCCGCTGGCGGACTTGTCCGTCGGAGTAGTTGAGGAAGAGGTAGTTGGGGGTGAAGGAGTAGGGGGGGTCTTTTTGACCCTGCTACTGGCACTAAAAGACCCGCCTACTCCGTCCGAAGGGGGGTCGTTTTCGCCCGCCTTCTCGTCCGGCTCGCTTTCGTAGGAGGGCGATTCCGACCCGCCTACATCTGCCGTAGCCGGGTCATTTTCACCCGGCAACGTGATGCCGGACCCTGCGGGAGCAAGGTGGAGGAACCGGTACTTTGCTGTACGCCCGTTGTGGCCGCCGCCGACATGCTCAAGGACCTTCTCCTCCTTCAGCTTGGCGATGATCCGGCGCATGGAACGGTCATCCGGCACCATGGCCTGCCGCATGATCTCCGGGTCCACGACGCTGCTGTACGTGAGGCGCGTTCGGTCGTTGGCGTCGTCCGCGAGGACCATCGCCGTCAACTTCTCGCGGTGCGTCAGAGAAGGCGGCGCCCACACCTTGACCTCGCGGTACAGCTCGTAGCCCATTGGCTGTCTAGTCCTTACAGGTGCAGTCGAATCGGCGCACGAGCTCCCACGTCTGCCATCCGAGGCTGGACAGACGGCGGAGTTCGCGGCGGAGTTCTTCGCGGCTGAGTCCGTACGTGCGGTTGCAGCGGAAGGCGCGCGCGGGCCTCCGCCCCGCCGCCGTGGAGGCGACGAGACGAAGGTGATCGCGGCGGCCGGCCATTAGACCCGCGCCCCGATCCGGCGGAGGCTGGCTTTCGTGTTCGCCAGTGACCGTCTGGTCGCCGGTGTCTTCGGGATCGTGGTCGTCTGGCCGCCCGGGGACTTGACCCGGTAGTGGCCGCTGCCTCCGATGCGTACCTCGAAGCCCTGACTGCGGAGTTCGTCGAGCAGCTGCTCGGTGTCCTTGCTGCTCACCGGCCGCCCGCCTTCCGGGCCTGCTCCGCGGCGTACGCTGCGCGCCGCTTAGCGTTGATCTCGTCCCTGTGAGCGGCGTAGCTGGCGTTCCCCCACTCCCGATTGCAGACTCGACATCCCCGCCCACCGCACCACGTCGTGTAGGTGTTCTGCTCGTTGAACTCATGGCCGCGAGCGCAGTGCGTCTTTCGGGCGTTGGCTGCGCTAGGCGCTTCGCTGCGCAGGATGTTCTCCTGCGGCGTCACTGGCTCTAGGTGGTCCGGACGGACGCAATGCCGAGTACGACATAGGTGATCGAGCTGTAGGCCGTCAGGGATCGTTCCGCCAGCCAGCACCACGTACGAGAAGCGGTGCGCCGAGGTCGTGCGGCCCTGGTAGCGAAAGCTCCCATAGCCACTGCTGTCTTTGCACGCCTTCCACAACCAGCATGGACCCAGTTCGATCCGGTGCTTGGGTATCGGCCCGTCCTTGTCGACCTTGCTGAAGAACCTTGCGAGGTCCGTCTCGGGCACGGAGGGGTTCGGCTGGTCTGCGGCTCGGGCGCGGCGTAGCGCCTCGTCGGTGTGTCCGCCGTCGGGCGGGTCTGCCATCATGAAGACGGCGCTCCTCTCATATCGCTGGTGACGGACCCCGGGTCATTTGGTCGTGGACCGGGGCCGTCGCATTTCTGGGTGGGCGTTCAGGCCTCCAGCTGCGGGCAATGCAGCTGGAGGCCGTCTCATGCGGCGGGCGCGCCGTTCTGCTCGGCGTCGAGACGCTGCACGTACTCGTGCAGGGCATCCGCCGGGACCCGGCGAGCGCGGCCGATCTTGATGCTTCGCAGCTCTCCGGAGGCGATCATCGCCTTGACGGTCGTGAGCCCCAGGCGAAGCACTGTCGTGCACTCTTCGGCCTTGTAGAGGATCTGGGACATGCGATCTCCCGAGTAGGTGACAGCGAGTACGCGTCGCCGCTTACTCAGATCCACTTTAGTGAGTCGCCGAAGGTCGTGCAAGTACGTGGAGACACCTTCTCACGCGCGTGTCACCACTTGCTCATTCGCTGACGGCGCTGGCATTCTCAGGGCATGGCTGTTCACATCGGAACGTGGAAAATCGAGGTCCGCCCCATGGGATGGACGCGCCTCAGCGACAACAGCGGAGGGCCCACCGTCTACATCCAATACGCGATCCCGGAGTCGGCAGCCGATACGCGCCTCGACATGCAAACCGTGGTCATGGAGGCTGGCCAGGAGGGTCCTCTCACCGGCCGAACATGGCGCCGCATCCCCCTGGCAATGGCGGAAAGCCGCCTCCTTGAGGACATGGAGTACACCCACGGGATCTTCAACTATCCGTGGGAGGGCCCGCGTCCGACGCTCGACTCCCTCGTCGAGTTCTTCGACAGCACGAAGGACAAGTTCACGACGGTCATGATCGGAGAGATCGGGGCCCGCGTGGGTGACGGACAGGACGGAGACCCCAAGGGGAAGCTGCCGATCATCCGCTCTCCCGAGGGACGACTCACCGAAGACTTCCTTACCGATGTGGCCGATGCCTACCGGTGGTTCACCGCGGCTGGCGAGCCGCCAGCGCCATCAATTTCGAAGCGCGCCAAGGTGCCCGTGCGTACCGTGCACCGCTGGATCTACGAAGCGCGCAAGCGCGGCATCCTGCCGCCGGCGCGGGCAGGGCGTGCGGGATGAGCGGGCGCCGGAGCAACGGAGAGAGCAGCGTCTACTTCTCTGAGTCGGATGGGAAGTGGCACGGCTGGGTCACCGTCGGCACGAAACCGAACGGGGCCCCGGACCGCCGTCACCGCATGGGATCGGACGAGGACGTCGTACGGGCGAAGGTGCGCCAACTAGAGCGCGAGCGCGACGCGGGCAAGACGAAGAAGGCTGGCCGCCCGCCGACCGTCGAGCAGTGGCTCACGACGTGGATGGACACGGCCTGCGCCCGCAAGGTGGCCGACGGGACGATGAGCCCGCGGACCCTGGACGACTACCGGTCGAAGTGCCGCCTGTACCTGTTCCCCGGTATCGGCAAGCACCGCGTCGACAAGCTGGAGGCGTCCCACCTCGACGCCCTGTACCTCGGCATGATCAAGCGGGAGTTGTCGTCCGGCACGGTGCTGAAGACGCACCGGATCATCTCCCGCGCCCTGAAGGTGGCGTGGCAACGGGAGATCGTCTCCCGCAATGTCGCCCTGATGGTCGAGCCGCCGTCCGCCGCCGAGGGTGAGATCGAACCCTTCAGCCAGGCCGAGGCCCGCGCGCTGCTCGCCGAAGCCGCCGAGCGACGCAACGGCGCCCGCTGGTCCGTTGCCCTCGCGCTCGGCCTGCGCCAGGGCGAAGCGCTCGGTCTGCGCTGGAAGTACATCGACCTGGACAACGGGGTCGCCAAGGTGTGGTGGCAACTGCAGCGGCTCAACTGGCAGCACGGATGCGAGGACGCGCACGCCTGCGGGGCGAAGCACCACCGGAAGGCATGCCGGAAGAACTGCACCGCCCACAAGAACTACAAGCGCGGGTGCCCGAAGCCGTGCCCGAAGGACTGCACGGACCACGCGAAGGCGTGCCCGGAGCGTAGGGGCGGCGGCCTGACGTTCAGGGAGCCGAAGGGCAAGAACAAGCGCCTGGCGCCGATCCCTCCCCCGCTGGTTCCCCTGCTGAAGGCGCATCGCAAGGAGCAGCTGCGCGAGCGCCTGGCGGCCGGGGAGCTGTGGGAGGAGAACGACCTCGTCTTCTGCCAGCCGAACGGGAAGCCGATCGATCCGCGCCAGGACTGGAGTGAGTTCAAGGACATCCTCGACGCAGCCAGCCTGCGGGACGCGCGGGTGCATGACAACCGGCATACGGCCGGCACTCTGCTGATCGAGGCGGGCGTCTCGCCCCGCGTCGTGATGGAGATCCTCGGGCACTCCTCGATGCGGATGCTCCAGCGGTACACGCACGTCGCGTCGGTCCTCGCGAACGATGCCGCGAAGCGGATGGGGGACGCGCTGTGGGGGTGACCGAGATTCGATCGCGCGTACGACACGGATTGGTAACCGCAACTTGCGCTGCAACTAGGCCGAAACGACAACAGCGGCTCCCCGAAGGAAACCGCTGGTCAGAGGTGGAGCCGCCTTCGGGATTCGAACCCGAGACCTACGCATTACGAGTGCGTTGCTCTGGCCATCTGAGCTAAGGCGGCGCGCTGTGCGCACTATGGTGCGATCAGCAACGTCGGTAAGTCTACACAGTTTCCGAGGTGCTCCGAACCACGGGCCGGAGCACCCGGCGGAGGGCCCGCCCCGGCCGTCGCGGCTGTCGACGATCAGGACGCTGAGCAGCGCTTTCCGTCGGTCGGGGGTGTGCCGCGGAGCAGGTACGTGTTGATCGCGGAGTCGATGCAGGAACTGCCGCGCCCGTAGGCGGTGTGTCCGTCCCCGTCGTACGTGAGGAGGCGGGCCGAGGAGAGCTGGGAGGCGAGGGAGCAGGCCCAGCGGTACGGCGTGGCCGGGTCGCGCGTCGTGCCGACGACGACGATCGGGGCGGCTCCCTTCGCCTCGATGCGGTGCGGCCCGCCCGTCGGCCCCACCGGCCAGTACGCGCAGTTCAGGGAGGCCCACGCCAGGGCCCTGCCGAAGACGGGGGACGCCTTCTCGAACTCGGGCAGCGCCCGTTCCACCGCCTCGGGGCTGTCGTAGGCGGCCGGGAGGTCGAGGCAGTTCACGGCGGCGTTGGCATACATCAGGTTGGAGTAGGTGCCGTCGGGCGCCCGTTCGAAGTAGCTGTCCGAGAGGGCGAGCAGACCCGCGCCGTCGTCCTTCTCGACCGCCTCGGTCAGCGCCTGCCGCAGCTGCGGCCAGGCCCCCTCGTCGTACATCGCGGCGATCACGCCCGTCGTCGCGAGGGACTCGCCGAGCCGCCGCCCGTCGGCGTCACCGGTCGCCAGCGGCCGTGCGTCCAGCCGTTCGAAGAGCCCGCTCAGGTTCTCGGCGACCTTCGTCGGCGTACGCCCCAGCACGCAGTCCTTCCGCCGCACGCAGTCCTTGGCGAACGCCTGGAACGCCGTCTCGAAGCCCGCCGTCTGCTCCTGGTTGAGCCGACGGGCCGGCAGCGACGGGTCCAGCGCGCCGTCCAGCACCAGCCGGCCTACCCGCTCCGGGAACAGCCCGGCGTACGTCGCCCCGAGGAACGTCCCGTACGACGCACCGACGTACGTCAGCTTCTCGTCGCCCAGCAGGGCTCGCAGGATGTCCATGTCCCGGGCCGCCTCGACCGTGGAGACGTGCCGCAGCAGCTTCGGCGCCCGCTCCCCGCACCCCTCCGCGAACCGCTTGTACGCGGCGACCAGCCGGCCCGTCTCCGCCGTGTCGTCCGGGGTGAGATCCGTCTGCGTGTACGTGTCCATCTGGCGCCCGGTCAGACATTCGACCGGCTCACTGCCCGCCACGCCCCTCGGGTCGACGGCCACCATGTCGTACCGCGCCCGGACCTTGGCCGGGTAGCCGATGCCCGCGTACCGCTGCACATAGCCGACCGCCGAGCCGCCGGGCCCGCCCGGATTGACCAGCAGCGAACCGAGCCGCTCTCCCGGTCCTGTCGCCTTCCGCCGCGAGACGGCCAGCTCGATGTCGCCCTCGCCCGGCTTCGCGTAGTCGAGCGGCGCCCTCATCGTGGCGCACTGGAAACCGGGGGTCTCGCAGGTGCGCCAGCTCAGCTTCTGCCCGTAGTACGGGGCCAGCGCCGACGGAGTCGCACGGGGCAGCGGGCCGAGAGCGGGGCCCCCGTCGACCGTCGTGGCCGCCGCACTGGAGTGACCGGAGGAGCAGCCCGCGACGAGCAGCGCGGCGGCCGCGAGCAACGCGCCGCCGGCCCGCAGGGACCGGTTCGGCCGGGAAGTACGCCTGGTGTGCATCTCGCGAGCCTAACCAGAACCACTCAATTCATCACGAACAGCGATGAACGCTCCTCGTACGAGTGACCCGGTCAACCGAAGGCGCCCCGGCACCCGCGGTCGTGCCCCCCGCCTCACCCGGCGCGCAGGGACATCGTCATCGCCTCCACGGCCAGCAGAGGCGCCACATTCCGGTCCAAGGCCTCTCTGCACGCCGCGATCGCGTCGATGCGCCGCAGCGTCGCCTCGGGCGGGCCGCTCCGCGCGAGCCGCTCCAGACTGTCCCGCACCTCTACATTGGCGAGCGCCACCCGGGAGCCGAGCTGCAGAGCCAGCACATCGCGGTAGAACCCGGTGAGCTCGGTCAGCGCCAGGTCCAGACTGTCCCGCTGCGCCCGCGTACGCCGCCGCTTCTGCTTGTCCTCCAG
Source organism: Streptomyces caniscabiei (assembly GCF_014930365.1). Lineage (GTDB taxonomy): Bacteria > Actinomycetota > Actinomycetes > Streptomycetales > Streptomycetaceae > Streptomyces > Streptomyces caniscabiei. Next base: position 11,363 of record NZ_JABXWI010000001.1, read on the forward strand.
ATCCTTCATCACCCCCGCCGTGCCGCGCGGCATTCGCCCGCCCTGCACCGCGCCCAGCGCCGCCTTCAGCTCCTCGGTCTCCTTGGTGTCGACCTCTTCGGCCAACTGCTTCGACTCCTCCGAAGCCGCGTCCACCAACTCCTGCGCCGCCTTCAGGCACCCACCGATGTCCTCGACCCGCAACGGCAGCTTCAGCACGGCCGCCCGCCGCTCCCGGGCCCGCGGATCGGTGGCCAGCCGCCGGGCCCGCTCGATGTGCCCCTGGGTCGCCCGCGCGGCCGTCGCGGCGGCCTCCGGCTCGATGCCCTCGCGCCGTACGAGCATGTCCGCCACCGCGTCCACCGACGGGGTGAGCAGCGCGACGTGCCGGCACCGCGACCGGATCGTCGGCAGCACGTCCTCCAGGGACGGCGCGCACAGCATCCACACCGTCCGCGGGGCGGGCTCCTCCACGGCCTTCAGCACGGCGTTCGCCGACTTCTCGTTGAGCCGCTCGGCGTCCTCGACCAGGATCACCTGCCAGCGTCCGTTCGCCGGCGACGTGTACGACTTGCGCACCGTGTCCCGCATGTCGTCGGCCAGGATCTGCGTGCCCACCGCCGCCACGGTGCTCACATCCGCGTGCGTCCCCACCAGCGCCGTATGGCACCCGTCGCAGAACCCGCAGCCCGGGCTCCCGCCGAGCGCCCGGTCCGGACTCACACACTGCAACGCCGCGGCGAACGCCCGCGCCGCCGTCACCCGCCCCGACCCCGGCGGCCCCGTGAACAGCCACGCGTGCGTCATTTTCGACGCCTCCGGAGGCGCGACCCGCTGCTCCGCCGCCGTGACGATCCTGTCCGCGTCCCGGGCGGCCGCGTCCAGCTGCGCACTCAGCCGCTCCTGCCCCACCAGGTCGTCCCACACAGCCATGCCCCACCGCCTCCGTCACACAAAACCCTCACCGCGCCCCATTGTGCGCGACCCCACTGACATCACACCGCACACACCCCTGACCGCGGCACCGGGCCGTCGTCCACGGAGACGACCACGACGCACAGTCGGCCGCCGACGCACGGTCGGCCGTAGACGCACGGTCGGCCGCCCACGCACGGAAGGGGCCGTGCCGGTGCGTCGAGCCCGTCGCATACAGCGGCCCAGGGAAGTCCCACCGATGCACCCGGGCAGTAGGGCACCCAGCGACGGGCTGACGCACCGGCACGGCCCCGACCCACCCACCGGCGGCACGCGGACCGGCACCGACAACCAGCCCGGCCCGCCCCGTTCCGGCCCGGCTCAGCGGCGACGCCGCCCCCAGCCCCGCTTCCCATCGCCGTCGTCCTCGCCGTGCGGCCCCAACAACTCGTCCGCCAGCGTGGGCAGATCGTCCAGCGGCGTCTCCTCGGCCCAGTCCGACCGAGGCCGCCGCCGCGGCACCCCCTGCTCGTCGACCTGCGGAAGCTCCCGCGTCCGATCGGTCCCGTCCGCCCTGTGCGCACCATCGGCGCCGCCGGCCGCGGGCCGCTCGTCCCGGAAGTATCCGGGCGGCGCCAGATCGTCGCGCACCGGCGGCAGCACAGCCGTCTCGTCGGCGGCCTCCGACGGCACCTGCGGCAACACCGCGGTCTCATCCTCGGCAGCAGCGGCCGCGGACGCAGCCCCGGAACCGGAACCGGAACCGGAATTGGAAGCCGACACCGACGGCTTCGGCAGCTTCGCCGTCGTCTCGGAGTCACCCCCCGGCCCATCCGCCCGCACCGGCGGCAACACAGCCGTCTCGTCCACCGGCCCACCCGACGCATTGGTCGGCGTCACAAACGGCGTAGCCACGGTCACCGCGTCATCGCCCCGACCACCGGCACCCTCACCGGCACCCTCACCGGCACCCGCCTCGGGCTCCGCACCGGCACCCGCAGCGCCGGCCTCAGCCCCAGCCGAAGCCCCGGCCCCGGCCCCGGCCCCACGCTCAGCCGCGACCCGCGCAGCCTCCGCCGCAGCCGCGACCCGCTCCGCCTCGGCCTTCCGGTCGGCCTCGGCCCGCTCCGCCGCGGCGCGCTCCGCCTCGGCCGCGACCGCCGCGGCCCGGTCGGCCTCCGCGGCGGCGGCGACCCGCCGAGCCTCCTCGGCCCGCAGCAACGCCTCCTCGGCCTTCCGCTGCTTCTCCAGGCGCCGCGCCTCCGCCTCGGCCCGCAGCCGCTGCTCCTCCGCGGCCTGCTGACGACGCCGTTCCTCCTCGACCCGACGCCGTTCCTCGGCCTCGGCGCGCGCCTTCTCCTCCGCGAGGAGCCGCGCCTGCTCCTCCTCGGCGCGGCGGCGCGCTTCCTCGGCCCGCTGCCGGGCCTCCTCCGCCTGCCGCTCCGCCTCGCGCCGCTGAGCCTCCTCCAGCTCGCGCCGCTTGCGCTCCTCCTCCTCGGCCCGCAGCCGCGCCAGCTCCTCCTGCCGCTCCCGCTCCAGCCGCTCCTCCTCGGCCTTGCGCGCGGCCTCTTCCTCGGCCTTGCGGCGGGCCTCCTCCTCGGCCTTGCGGCGGGCCTCCTCCTGCGCCTTCACCTCGGCCTCGGACAGCGGCAGCATCACGTCGAGGCGGGCCCGGACCACGGTCGTCACGGCCTCCGGGTCCTGTGCGGCGTCCACGACCAGGTAGCGCCCGGCGTCCGCGGCGGCCAGCGTCAGGAATCCCGCGCGCACCCGCTCGTGGAACTCGGCCGGCTCCGACTCCAACCGGTCCGGCGCCTCGGTGAACCGCTCGCGCGCGGCCTCCGGCGACACGTCCAGCAGCACCGTCAGATGCGGCACGAGACCGTCGGTCGCCCAGCGCGAGATGCGGGCGATCTCCGTGGGCGAGAGGTCCCGCCCGGCGCCCTGGTAGGCCACGGACGAGTCGATGTAGCGGTCCGAGATGACGACCGCGCCGCGCTCCAGCGCGGGCCGCACCACGGTGTCCACGTGCTCGGCCCGATCAGCCGCGTACAGCAGGGCCTCGGCCCGGTGCGACAGTCCTGTGCTCGACACGTCCAGCAGGATCGACCGGAGCCGCTTGCCCACCGGGGTCGCCCCCGGCTCGCGCGTCACCACGACCTCGTGCCCCTTGGCCCGGATCCACTCGGCGAGCGCCTCGACCTGAGTGGACTTCCCGGCGCCGTCACCGCCCTCAAGGGCGATGAAGAACCCCGAGGCCGCGGGCGCCTGATCGGGGTCGTCGCCCTTCAGCATCGCGTCCCGCAGGTCCTGCCGCAGCGGCACCCCGGACCGGTCGTCGACCTTGGCCAGCACCCACGCGGCGACCGGCAGCAGCAACGCCCCCACCAGCATCAACGTGAACGCCGCACCGCCGTGCGCGAAGACGAACTTGCCGCTCTCCAGCCGGTGCGGCCCGATGACGGCGGCGACCAGCGGAGCGACGAGCACCGCCAGCGCCACGAACACCCGTACGACGGCGTGCAGATGCTCGGTGGTGCGGGCCCGCCGGAAGTCCTCGGCCTCCTGGTCGAGCAGCGTGTGCCCGGTGTTGGCGGCGATGCCCGCCCCGGCACCGGCGAGGCCCAGGATGAGCATGACGCTCGTGACGTCCGGCGTCAGGCCGGCGGCGAGCAGCGCGATCCCGGTGAAGGCGATCGCGAGAGCGAGCAGCCGGCGCCGGGACAGCGAGGGCAGTACGGACGGCGCCCGGCGGATCCCGAGGACCACGCCACCGGTCAGCGCGGTGACGAACAGCCCGTACATCACCGGCCCGCCGCCCAGGTCCTTGGCGTGCAGCACGGCGACGGCGACCGCGGCGGCGACCGCGGCGGCGACGGCCCCGCAGGCCGGCACCAGCAGCGGGATCGCGCCCGTGCGGCCCTTGTCCACACCGGTGCCGGTCTTGGGCCGGCGCAGCCCCTCCAGCGGCGACCGCGCGCGGGGGGTGCGCGTCTTGGGCAGGTCGAGGAAGGTCACGACCGACAGCGAGGCGGCGAAGAGCCCGGCGGCGACGTACGAGGCGAGCGCGGCCTGGTGCTGCGCGAACCAGTCGAGGCCCGCGCCCAGCAGGTTGTTGAGCAGCGAGGCGACGACGAGCACGGCGGCCGCGAGGGGCACCGCCACGAATCCGGTCCGCAGGGCCAAACGCCGCAGCGCGTCCATGTGGTCCGGCAGTGGCCGTACGGTCGCGCCCTCCAGCGGCGGCGCGGGCAGCAGCGCGGGTGCCGCGCTCTCGCGGCAGACCGTCCAGAACCGCTCGGCGACACCGGCGACGAACGCGGTGACCAGCAGCACCGCGAGCGCGTTGTCCGGCGTCCAGTCGATCCACAGGGGAGCGACGATCAGCAGCAGCACCCGCAGCCCGTCCGCGCCGACCATGGTCCAGCGGCGGTCCAGCGGGCCGTCCTGCGAGGTCAGGGAGGTGAGCGGGCCGAGGAGGACGGCGCCGAAGAGCAGGGTAGCGAGGGCGCGCGTCCCGAAGACGGTCGCGACCGTCAGGGCGACGCCCCGGTATCCGCCGCCGAAGGCGCCCTCGGCGATCGCCGCCTGGAAGGCGAGGAGCACCAGCACGAACAGCGCGAGCACATCGCCCACGCCGCCCACGAGCTGGGCGCTCCACAACCGTTTCAGCTGCGGTCGGCGCAGCAGCGCCCGGACGGCGCGCTCCCTGGAATCGGCTGCCAGGGCGTCATCGGGGGCCGGGTTGTGGGCCGTCGGCTGCTCGGCTCGCATCATGCTTTCAGCCTATCGGCACGCACCGACACCCAGAAGCAGCGCCCGAACGCACGCACGGCGCACGACCAAGTCACACAGAACGCACACATTCATCGGAGCGAAGCGCCCCGTCAGGGGCGCGGGGAACCGCGCGATCGACCACACCGAACCCGCGGTCGCCGAACAACCCGCACCCCCGAGCTACTGGGCGCCGTCCCCAGCAGCAGTCGCCTTCTTCGCGGCCGCCTTCTTCGCCGGAGCCGCCTTCTTGGCCGCGGCCGTCTTCGAAGCGGCCGTCTTCTTCGTGGCGGCGGTCTTCTTCGCCGGCGCGGCCTTCTTCGCGGCGGTCTTGGTCGCCGTCTTCTTCGCCGGCGCCTTCTTGGCCGTCTTCTTGGCGGGAGTCTTCGCCCGCTTCTCCGCCAGCAGTTCGAAGCCGCGCTCGGGCGTGATCGTCTCCACGCTGTCCCCGGACCGCAGCGTCGCGTTGGTCTCGCCGTCGGTGACGTACGGCCCGAAACGGCCGTCCTTCACCACGACCGGCTTCCCGCTGACGGGGTCCTCGCCCAGTTCCTTCAGCGGCGGCTTGGCTGCGGCCCGCCCGCGCTGCTTGGGCTGGGCGTAGATCGCCAGCGCCTCTTCGAGGGTGATCGTGAAGAGCTGCTCCTCGGTCTGCAGCGACCGCGAGTCCGTGCCCTTCTTCAGATACGGCCCGTACCGCCCGTTCTGCGCGGTGATCTCCTGGCCCTCGGCATCGGCGCCGACGATCCGCGGCAGCGACATCAGCTTCAGGGCGTCGTCGAGGGTCACCGTGTCCAGGGACATGGACTTGAACAGCGAGGCCGTGCGCGGCTTGACCGCGTTCTTGCCCGTCTTCGGTGTGCCCTCGGGGAGGATCTCCGTGACGTACGGCCCGTAGCGCCCGTCCTTGGCGACGATCTGGTGACCGGTCGCCGGGTCCGCGCCCAGCTCGAAGTCGCCGCTCGGCTTGGCGAGCAGTTCCTCCGCCAGCTCGATGCTCAGCTCGTCCGGCGCCAGGTCCTCGGGGATGTCGGCGCGCTGGTGGCCCTCGGCGTCCTTCTCGCCCCGCTCGATGTACGGGCCGTAGCGCCCGACGCGCAGCACGATGTCGTTGCCGACGGGGAAGGACGAGACCTCGCGCGCGTCGATCGCGCCCAGGTCGGTCACCAGCTCCTTGAGCCCGCCGAGGTGGTCCCCGTCGCCGTTGCCGGCCGCGGCCGCCGTGCCGCTCGCGTCCGTGCCCTCGCCGAAGTAGAACCGCTTCAGCCACGGCACCGCCTGGGCCTCGCCGCGCGCGATGCGGTCGAGGTCGTCCTCCATCTTGGCGGTGAAGTCGTAGTCGACGAGCCGCCCGAAGTGCTTCTCCAGGAGGTTGACCACGGCGAAGCTCAGGAAGGACGGCACGAGCGCCGTGCCCTTCTTGAAGACGTAGCCCCGGTCGAGGATCGTCCCGATGATCGACGCGTACGTCGACGGACGGCCGATCTCGCGCTCTTCGAGCTCCTTGACCAGCGAGGCCTCGGTGTAGCGGGCCGGGGGCTTGGTGGCGTGCCCGTCGACCGTGATCTCCTCGGCGGAGAGCGCGTCGCCCTGGCTGACCTGCGGCAGCCTGCGCTCGCGGTCGTCGAGCTCGGCGTTCGGGTCGTCGGCGCCCTCGACGTAGGCCTTGAGGAACCCGTGGAAGGTGATCGTCTTGCCGGAGGCGCTGAACTCGGCGTCCCGGCCGTCGGAGGCGGTGCCACCGATCTTGACGGTGACGCTGTTGCCCGTGGCGTCCTTCATCTGGGAAGCGACGGTCCGCTTCCAGATCAGCTCGTACAGCCTGAACTGGTCGCCGGTCAGCCCGGTCTCGGCGGGCGTGCGGAAACGGTCACCCGAGGGCCGGATCGCCTCGTGCGCCTCCTGCGCGTTCTTGACCTTCCCGGCGTACGTACGCGGCTGCGCCGGCAGGTAGTCGGCGCCGTACAGCTGGGTGACCTGGGCTCGGGCGGCGGCCACGGCGGTCTCGCTGAGCGTCGTGGAGTCCGTACGCATATAGGTGATGAAGCCGTTCTCGTACAGCTTCTGCGCCACCTGCATCGTCGCCTTCGCCCCGAAGCCGAGCTTGCGCGAGGCCTCCTGCTGGAGCGTCGTCGTGCGGAAGGGGGCGTACGGCGAGCGGCGGTACGGCTTGGACTCGACGGAGCGGACCGAGAAGCGGGTGTTCTCCAGGGCGGCGGCCAGCGCGCGGGCGTCGGCCTCGTCGAGGTGGAGGACGTTGGCGCCCTTGATCTGCCCGAGCGAGTCGAAGTCGCGGCCCTGGGCGACGCGGCGGCCGTCCACCGACTGCAGGCGGGCCACCAGCGACGACGGGTCGGAGGCGTCACCGGCGCGGCCGGTGGCGAAGGTGCCGGTCAGGTCCCAGTACTCGGCGGAGCGGAAGGCGATCCGCTCGCGCTCGCGCTCCACGACGAGCCGGGTCGCGACGGACTGGACACGGCCCGCCGACAGGCGCGGCATGACCTTCTTCCACAGGACCGGCGAGACCTCGTAGCCGTAGAGGCGGTCGAGGATGCGGCGGGTCTCCTGGGCGTCGACGAGGCGCTGGTTCAGTTCGCGCGGGTTGGCGACGGCGGCCTGGATCGCGGCCTTGGTGATCTCGTGGAAGACCATCCGCTTGACCGGGACCTTGGGCTTGAGCACCTCCTGGAGGTGCCAGGCGATGGCCTCGCCCTCGCGGTCCTCATCGGTGGCGAGGAAGAGTTCGTCGGACTCCTTCAGCAGGTCCTTGAGCTTCCTGACCTGGGCCTTCTTGTCCGCGTTGACCACGTAGATGGGCGCGAAGTCATGCTCGACGTCCACGCCGAGGCGGCGCACCTCGCCGGTGTACTGCTCGGGCACCTCCGCGGCGCCGTTGGGAAGGTCGCGGATGTGCCCCACGCTCGCCTCGACGATATAGCCGGGGCCGAGATAGCCCTTGATCGTCTTCGCCTTGGCAGGCGACTCGACGATGACGAGTCGGCGGCCGCCCTTCGCGGTCTCGCTGGTCGGGGACAACTTCGCTCTTCTCTCCGGTCGACGCTGGGTCTCCCCAGGCTTGCGTCCCGGGGCGGGCGCCCCCTGGGGCGGGTGCCGCGCACGGGGCTCGGCGGTCGGCCCGGGGGTCGGGTCATGCTGACGCTGCGGAGTGTGACGGTACATCCCGCCCCCGTGTCAAACGGGAAAAGCCCGCAACGGCCACTCGAACGGTAACCCGACTACCGCCATTCCTGCCGCCCGGCGTCTGCAGCGATCCGTTCGGGGCCTATGCGGAGGGTCACATCCCGATCACCCCGGCGACCCGTCGGCACTGTCTCCCCGAGCCCCCTCAGAGGCGGGTGAGGCACCACGCGGCGAGCGCCAGGGCGGTGACCGCGGTGACGCTCGCGAGGGTCGCCGACATCACGGGACGCACCCCCTGCGCGACCGGCTCGCCCAGCCGCAGCCGCCTCGCGGTCCACAGCAGCAGCCCGCCCCCGAACAGGGCGAACACCACTCCCACGAAGATCGCCGGACCGCTCTCCATGTCCCGTCCTCCCACCCCTCGACTGCCCCGGGACGGGAGGCTGGCACGGACGGGAAGCGGGCGCGCGAACCCGAGGTGAACGCGAGGCGTCCGGACCCTCAGACCGAGCCGGGCGTGGGTATCTTCCCGGTGGTCTGCGACACGTCGGCGTTGCGCACCGTGCACACCACCTTGTTGAAGCCCTTCTTCCACTCCTCTTCGTCGGAGACCCACCCCGACACGATCAGGTCAGCGCCGGGGGCCCAACTCGACTCGAACCTGTTGGTGCACAGCTTTCCGCCCTCGGCGAGGGCGCCGGCGAAGGTCATGTTGTCGGGGGCCTGCACCGATCCGACGACCTGGTCGGTGTGCGCTTCGGCACAGTCGGTCAGCGGGGCGTCGTACCCCTTGTCCTCCCTGGTGGTGTAGTCCCAGCAGTCGCCGACGGCCATCTGCGTGGGCCACAGGTGCATGCCCACGTCACGGAGCCGGCCCACCTCGCCGCCGATCGGGACGTGTTTGCCGAGGACGAGACAGGCCGTACCGCCCTTGGCGGCGGTGAAGCCCTCCTTCGTCGGTACGAGGGCGTAGACGTCGGCGTCGGGCAGGGCCTCGGCCACCGGGTCGGCCTGGCCGGCGCAGCGCTGCGCGCCGCCGGCCCTGGCGTCGGCGGGGTCGGACGCCGTCGCTATCGCCACGACCTGGCCGTCCGGCCAGTCCTCGTCGCAGTCGACCACGCCGAGGTCGGGCACCGATGCGAACGCGGTCCCCGTCCACACCGCCTTGACGCAGTCCCCCACCTCCAGCGCCTTCTTGAGGGCGGCCTGCTTGCCGTAGGGGTACTCCGACCTCGGCGGCGACGCGAGCGTGTCCGGGGTGCCGGAGGGCTTGGGGTCGGCCTCGCCCGTCAGGTTCACCGCGGCCCAGGTCCCGCCGCCGGCCACGAGCAGCACGGCGGCCACGATCGCGACGATCGCCGCCGCGGGCGTCTTCCGCCTCGGCCCGCCGGGCGGCGGCGGGCTCCCTGCCGTGAGGGTCGGGTACGCCGCGTTCCCCGGCGGTGGGGCGCCGCCACCGCCGTACGGTGTCGACGCGTTGGCCGCGTACGGCAGCGACTGGTTGCCCACCGTGCCGCCGTACCCGGGGGCCTGACCGCCTCCGCCGCCGTACGCCGGGCTCCCGTAGGGCGTGGAGGGGCCGCCCCCGTACGGGTTGGGGCTGTCGTAGGGCCCGCGCGGCTGCCGGCCCTGCTGCCACGGGTCGTACGGCGAGGGGCCGCCCGGCGTCGCTCCCGGTGTGGGCGGGCCACCGGCGGGAGTGTTCGGGGTGTTCGGCGCGCCCGAGGGTGCGCCGGGTGTGTGCGGGGCCCCCGGGGTGTACGGCGTGCGGGGCGGACCGGGCGTGTTCGGGGTGCCCCCGAGGCCGTGCTGCCCTGCGGCCACGTACCCGGGCGGTGCGCTCGCCACGTACCCGGGTGGTGCGCTCGCCACGTACCCCGGAGGCGCGCCGGGCGTGCCGGGTGTGGCGGGAGCGCCGGGCGTTCCGGGTGTGCCGGGGGCCGGTCCGAAGGCGCCGGGGGCCGGCGCGGGGGTGGCTCCCCAGCCCTGCGGGGTCGACGCGCCGCCCGGGGCCGCCACCCGCTCCAGGCCACGTGCCACGGCCTCCGGAGAGAGCCGGCGCACGGGGTCCTTGATGAGCAGGCCGTGCAGGACGGGGGCCAGTTCACCGGCTCGGGCGGGCGGTGCCGGCTCCTCGCCGAGGAGGGCCGTGAGCGTCGCGTACTCGCCGTGCCGGTCGAAGGGGCCGCGGCCCTCGACCGCCGCGTACAGCGTGGCGCCGAGCGAGAACAGGTCGGCGGCCGGGGTCGGCGGCTCGCCCCGCGCCCGCTCGGGCGCCAGATAGCCGGGCGTTCCGAGGATGCCGGCGGTGGCGGTGAGCCGGGGCTCGTGCGACTCCGGCTGGAGCGCGATGCCGTAGTCGGTGAGCAGCACGCGCGCGTAGGGGTCGCCCGAGGCGTCGGCCGCGAGCAGGATGTTGGCCGGTTTGACGTCCCGGTGGAGTATGCCGATCCGGTGGCCCGCCGTGAGCGCGTCGAGGACGGCGAGCCCGATCCGGGCGACCTGCTCGGGCGCGAGCGGCCCCCGCTGCCGTACGACCGCCTGGAGGTCGACGGCGTCCGGCACGTACTCCATGACGATCCACGGCAGGCCCTCGTGGAGCACCACGTCGTGGACGGTGGCCACATGGGGATGGCCGCGCAGCCGGGCGGCGTGCCGGGCCTCGCTGCGGGCCCGGGCGATGCGCTGGGCGGGCTCGGTCGCGTCCAGCGGGACGTCGGGCAGGGAGATCTCCTTCATGGAGACCTCGCAGGCCAACTCCCCGTCGTACGCGAGCCAGACCCGGCCCATGCCGCCCGCGCCCAGGGTGCGCAGCAGGCGGTACCGGCCGTTGATGATCCTTCCCTGACCCTGCTCCGGCGTATCCCCCGCCATCGCGATCCCCCGATCCTCGAGACAGCGCGTGCCTCCCCCGAGGACACGTCGAATCCGTCTCTTGAAAATAGCTTCGCACCCACCACTGACAGGAGCCCTTTTACTGACCAATCCAGCCAGAGGGGACACATGCGTCCCAGTGGTGCGAATACGCCCCGTACGGCACGGGAAGGGGCGTCGGGCGGGGTACCGGTACGGTCACCGGACGGTACGGAAATCGTCACCGGGCGCGGGGCCGGACGGGCCCCTTCGCGGTGCGGGCGGGTCACCCGGCCGGTTCGAGGAACCCCTGTTCGACGAGGAGGCGGATCTGGACGGGGGTCCGGTCGCGCAGGGCCACCGGGTCCTCGCCGACGAGCTGGGCGATGGCGTCCAGAATCCGTCCCGCGCTGAGCGTGCCGTCGCACACACCGGCGAATCCGGCGCCTACCGTGTCCACCTTCGTGGCCCGGCGCATGCCGCGGTTCTGACGGAGGACCACATGCTCGGGGTCCTCGGCGCCGGGCAGTCCGACCTGCTCCTGGACGACCTCGGCGGTGAGCCGGAAGTGCGCCGCGAGGAGGGCGGCGTCGTCGTTCGCGCGCAGGTAGTCGACGCGCGCGAAGTGCTGCCGCACCGCCTCTCCGAGCGGCTGTTCGACCGGATGCGGCCACTCCTCCAGGGTGATCGAGGGCTCGGACTGCGCGGCGGCCGACTTCCGCAGCGTGATCCACCCGAAGCCGACACCCTTCACCTTGCGCGCCTCGAACTCGTCGAGCCACGCGTCGTACCGCGCCTGGTACTCGGTCACGTCACCGCGGTGGTCGCCCGCGTCCCGCAGCCACAACTCGGCGTACTGCGTGACGTCCTGGACCTCGCGCTGCACGATCCACGCGTCGCAGCCGCGCGGCACCCACGACCTGAGCCGCTCCTGCCAGTCCTCGCCCTCCACGTGCTGCCAGTTGGCGAGGAACTGCGCGTACCCGCCCTCGTTCAGCCGCTCCCCCGCCTGCGAGACGAGCGTCCGGCACAGGTCGTCGCCGCCCATCCCGCCGTCGCGGTACGTCAGCCGGGGGCCGGGCGAGATCACGAACGGCGGGTTCGACACGATGAGGTCGTACGTCTCGTCCGCCCCGACCGGCTCGAAGAGCGAGCCCTCCCGCAGCTCGACGGCGGGTGCTCCGGAGAGCGCCAACGTGAGCGCCGTGATGTGCAGCGCGCGCGGGTTGAGATCCGACGCCGTCACGCGCGTGGCGTGCTGTGCGGCGTGCAGCGCCTGGATGCCGGAGCCGGTCCCGAGATCGAGGGCGGCGGCGACGGGCGTCCGTACGGTGATGCCGGCCAGCGTCGTGGACGCCCCGCCGACCCCCAGCACGACGCCCTCGTCCCGGCTGCCGATCCCTCCGGCCCCACCGACCGCGCACCCCAGGTCGGACACGATGAACCAGTCCTCGCCGTCGGGGCCGCCGTACGGCCGCACGTCGACGCTGGCGGCGACCTCGTCCCCGTCGTCACCGACGCGAACGAGCCATCCGCTCTCGACGCACGCGTCAACAGGCAGCACGCCGTCCACGCGCGCGCGTACGACCGGTTCCTGCAACAGGAACAGCCGCACCAGCGCCTCCAGCGCCGTGTCCCCCCGCGTCGCCCTGAGCGCCGGCACGACCTCGCTCCGCGCGAGGGCGGCGTAGGCGGAGGCACCGAGCAGCTCGAGCAGCCCGTCGGCGGTGAACTCGGCACCGAGCAAGGCCTCCCGAAGCCGCACGGCGACATCGGTCCGGTCGGTGGAAGGCAGGGACGACAGCTTGGAATCACTCACGAAGCTCAGCGTAGCCGCGCCTCGCGACCCGCCTGGGCGGCACACACGCCGTATCTCGGCTCGCTCCGTCGTCACAACTGCGGGCAGTCGTGCCGCTGGGGCGGCACGGGTGGGCGCAGGCGGCGCCTCGTCACCGCCGAGCCGCGGACCCAACCCCCGACCAGCTCGACCGCCGAGCGCCCGACGCACCCGCGGCCCGCCCCGCCCGCCGGCGTGGAACCCCGGGCGCCTGATCAAGCCCCGGCCCAGCTCACCTCAGCTCACAGGCCGAGAGCCCCCGTCAGCCCTCCGAAGGCACAGCCGGCACCGAAGCCGCCCCGGAGGTGTTCGCGGACCTGCAGCTCTGCTGCTCCGCCATCGCCTGCCCGACCTCGCCCTTCTCCAGCTCCTTCAACGCGTCGCTCCCGGTCTTGCTGAGCTTCTCCAGCTCCGTCGCGACCCCTTCGAGCCCGTCCGCGAACTTCGCCTGGTCCTTGGTGTTCAGCGCGTCCGACTTCTTCTTCAGCTCCCCGTACGCCGTGGACAGCTGGTTCAGCTCGGCGACCGCGGCCTTCTGCTTCTTCGCGCCGTCCTCGACATCCGGCGCCCCGGCCTTCTGGATCGCCGTCGCCATCGCCTTGTACGCGTCGGAGATGTCCTGGAAGCCCTGGGAGTCGGCCTTCTGCACGTCCGCCGGTGCGCTGTCGTCCGAGGTCTCCTTCTGGATCGAGGCGTTGGCCGCCGCGATCTTCTTGATCTGCGGCTGCACGGAGTCGCAGACCTCCTTGGCCCAGGAGTTCAGCTTGTCGTTCGTCTCGTCGTCGCCGCCGCAGCCGGACAGCGCCAGTACCAGTACCGCACCGCCGGACAGTGCGGCCGCGAGCTTCTTGTTCACCGGATTGGTCCCTTCCATGGCTCTCGGCCCCGGAACATACACGCCGGATGGGCGGCACCTGTGTGCCGAGCACCCTCGGTGCACCGTTTTGTAACCGTTTGCACCAAGAGAGAGAAGGCTCACGGGAGCCACCGGCACGGCCGAGGGGCGGACGGCCGACGCGTCAACACGCGCCGTCCGCCCGCCCCTTGAGCTGGCCCCTGGCAGAGCCGGTCGTCAGACCGTCTACGAAACCACCGCGGGATCCGCCGACTTGGCCACCCGCTCGGAGTTGCCTTCGTCACCCACGGCGATCCCGCGCCGCTTGGACACGTACACCGCGCCGACGATGACGGCGATCGAGGCCACCGCGATGGCGACCCGCAACGCGACGCTCTTGTCCTCGCCGTAGCTGAACTGGACGACCGCGGGCGCGATGAGCAGCGCGACGAGGTTCATCACCTTCAGCAGCGGGTTGATCGCCGGTCCTGCGGTGTCCTTGAACGGGTCGCCGACCGTGTCGCCGATGACGGTCGCGGCATGGGCCTCGCTGCCCTTGCCGCCGTGATGACCGTCCTCGACGAGTTTCTTGGCGTTGTCCCACGCGCCACCGGAGTTGGCGAGGAACACCGCCATCAGCGTCCCCGTCCCGATCGCGCCGGCGAGATACGCGCCGAGCGCGCCGACCCCGAGCGTGAACCCGATCGCGATGGGCGCCATGACGGCGAGCAGACCAGGCGTGGCTAGCTCCCGCAGGGCGTCCTTGGTGCAGATGTCGACGACCCGGCCGTACTCCGGCTGCTCGGTGTAGTCCATGATCCCAGGCCGCTCGCGGAACTGCCGCCGCACCTCGTAGACCACCGAACCGGCCGACCGCGCCACCGCGTTGATCGCCAGCCCCGAGAAGAGGAAGACGACCGCGGCACCCGCGACGAGCCCGACCAGGTTGTTGGGCTGGGAGATGTCCATCATCAGGTTCATGGGCGCGCCTTCGCCGGAGACCTTCTCGCCGACGTCGTTCGCGGCCGTGAGGATCGCGTCCCGGTACGAGCCGAAGAGCGCGGCGGCCGCGAGGACGGCCGTGGCGATGGCGATGCCCTTGGTGATGGCCTTGGTGGTGTTGCCGACGGCGTCCAGGTCGGTGAGCACCTGCGCGCCTGCGCCCTCGACGTCGCCGGACATCTCGGCGATGCCCTGCGCGTTGTCGGAGACCGGTCCGAAGGTGTCCATGGCGACGATGACACCGACCGTGGTGAGCAGGCCGGTGCCGGCCAGCGCCACCGCGAACAGCGCGAGCATGATCGACGTACCGCCGAGCAGGAACGCCCCGTAGACACCGAGGCCGATCAACAGGGCGGTGTAGACGGCCGATTCGAGACCGATGGAGATACCGGCGAGGACGACGGTGGCCGCGCCGGTCAGCGAACTCTTGCCGATGTCCTTCACGGGACGCCGGGTGGTCTCGGTGAAGTAGCCGGTCAACTGCTGGATCAGCGCGGCCAGCACGATGCCGATGGCCACCGCGAGCACCGCGAGGACCCGCGGATCGCCGTCGTGGCCCGCGATCGCCGTGTCCGTGACGCCTTCGAGGTCGGCGTACGAGGACGGCAGGTAGGCGTAGACGGCGATGGCGACGAGCACCAGCGAGATCACCGCGGAGATGAAGAAGCCGCGGTTGATGGCGGACATGCCGCTGCGGTCGGTGCGGCGGGGTGCCACCGCGAAGATGCCGATCATCGCGGTGAGCACGCCGATCGCGGGCACGATCAGCGGGAAGGCCAGGCCGGAGTCGCCGAAGGCCGCCTTGCCGAGGATCAGCGCGGCGACGAGCGTCACGGCGTACGACTCGAAGAGGTCGGCCGCCATGCCCGCGCAGTCGCCCACGTTGTCGCCCACGTTGTCGGCGATGGTCGCGGCATTGCGCGGGTCGTCCTCCGGAATGCCCTGCTCGACCTTGCCGACCAGGTCGGCGCCGACGTCGGCGGCCTTGGTGAAGATGCCGCCGCCCACCCTCATGAACATGGCGATGAGCGCGGCCCCGAGACCGAAGCCCTCCAGCACCTTGGGCGCGTCGGCCGCGTAGACGAGGACCACGCAGGACGCGCCGAGAAGGCCGAGCCCCACCGTGAACATGCCGACGACGCCGCCGGTGCGAAATGCGATCTTCATCGCCTTGTGCGAGACGGCGGTGAGATCTTTTTCCGGCTCGCCTTCGGCCGGTGTCGCTTCCCGGGCCGCCGCGGCCACGCGCACATTGCTGCGCACGGCGAGCCACATACCGATATAGCCCGTGGCCGCCGAGAACGCCGCGCCGATCAAGAAGAACACCGATCGTCCGGCGCGCTGATTCCAGTCGTCCGCGGGCAGCAGCATGAGCAGGAAGAACACGACGACCGCGAATACGCCGAGCGTGCGCAACTGCCGTGCCAGATAGGCGTTCGCGCCTTCCTGGATCGCTGTCGCGATCTTCTTCATGCTGTCGGTGCCCTCGCCCGCCGCGAGCACCTGGCGCACCAGGACCCCGGCGACGACGAGTGCTGCCACGGCCACGACGCCGATCACCATGACGATGATCCGGTTGTCGTCGGTGAGCACCGCGGCTGCGAAGTTCGCGGTGTGGTCAAACCTTTGAGGGGTAGAAAGCCCCGCCATTCGTCCTCCTTGACGCTTGGGCTGAGCTCAAGATGTGGACGGATTGTAGGGAGGTGCACCTGATCAAAACAGTGCACGGGAAACGGAATTGGCCTTCACATGCTCTTCAGCAAATGATCCGGACCCGCCCACGTTACTCGAAAGAAGTAACGCCTCAAAGGCATTGACACTTGATCAATTATCAGGCGAATGATCGTGAATTCCTTCACGAATTCCGGTGTTCCGATGAACGGTGATCAGAATAGATGCCGGGAAAACACGAAGGACCCTGCTCAGCAGGGTCCTCCGCGGTACTACTTGAAGTTGTCAGGATGAACGAGCGGGGACGATCAGGGCACGACCGCGACCGACGGTGTCGTCGGCCAGGTCATGCGGATCAGCCCGCCGTTCTCGCCGACGGTGACCTCCACGTCGTCGACGAGGCCGCTGATGACCGCGAGGCCCATGTCGTCCTCCTCGACCTCGGCGTCCGCGTTCCCCGATGAAGGGTCACCGGGCACGGCGTGCGGCGCCTCGTCGCCCACCTCGATGGAGAACTGCTTCTCCTCCTCGATCAGCGACACCCGCACCGGCGCCGAGATACCGCTGCTCTGATGCAGTCCGACGGCACGGGTGCACGCCTCGCCGACGGCCAACCTGACCTCGTCGAGGACGGCCTCGTCCACTCCGGCCCTGCGCGCCACCGCTGCCGCCACCAGCCGGGCGGTCCTGACGTGCTCGGGCAGCGCGCTGAAGCGGAGTTCAACGGTGGCCATGCATCCCCCTCGGAACTACGGGCGTGCTGTCGGAAGGCCGGGCCGCGCGGACCCGGTCCTCCTCACTCGTCTGTGGCCGTCCGGGCACGGGGCCCGGACGGACGTGATCAGTCAGTGGCCGCCACCGCTTCGTCGACCGAGGTGTGGATGGGGAACACCTTGGTCAGACCGGTGATGCGGAAGATCTTCAAAATCCGCTCCTGGTTGCACACCAGGCGCAGCGAGCCCTCATGGGCCCGTACTCGCTTCAGGCCGCCCACCAGTACGCCGAGCCCGGTGGAGTCGAGGAAGTCGACGCCCTCCATGTCGACGACGAGGTGGAAACTCCCGTCGTTGACCAGCTCGACCAGCTGCTCACGCAGCTTGGGCGCGGTATAAACGTCGATTTCGCCACCGACCTCGACGACCGTACGATCGCCGACGGTACGGGTCGACAGGGACAGGTCCACGGATCCTCCAGCACCTTGCTATCGAGCGTTCGCCCCTCGGGACACCTCGGCTTGAAAGCCCCCGGGACGGTTCGCCAGCCGCGATGGCATTCAATCACTTACCGGCAGGCGTGCACGACGCCTTGGCTCCATTGTCCGTCACGCCGGTGACACACTCGATGCCGATGGCCAAGAATCACCGATCCGATCGAACCCCGACGGACACCGCCTCCAGCCCCTCGCCGGGCACGGTCCTGGACCGGCTCGCCTCGGGGCCGAGCCGGGCTTCGCGCATCACTCATACGGAGCATGTGCCCCCACGTGCGGGTCGCCATGCCGTCTGGCCCGACCGGATCCGTCCGGAAGTGGTCGCCGCCGTACAGGCCGCAGGAATCGAACATCCCTGGGCCCACCAGGCACGCGTCGCCGAGCACGCGCTGGACGGCGAATCGGTCGTCGTCTCGACCGGCACCGCCTCCGGCAAGTCGCTGGCCTACCTCGTCCCGGTCCTCTCCCGGCTCCTGGACGGCTCCGAGGCCCCCAACGGCCGCGGCGCGACCACCCTCTACCTGGCCCCCACCAAGGCCCTCGCGGCGGACCAGTGCCGGGCCGTGAAGGAACTTTCACAACCCCTCGGAAACGCTGTGCGCCCGGCTGTGTACGACGGCGACACCCCCGTCGAGGAACGCGAGTGGGTCCGCCAGTACGCCAACTACGTGCTCACCAACCCCGACATGCTGCACCGGGGCATCCTCCCCTCCCACCCCCGCTGGTCCTCCTTCCTGCGCGCCCTGAAATACGTGGTCATCGACGAGTGCCACACCTACCGCGGCGTCTTCGGCTCCCACGTCGCCCAGGTGCTCCGGCGCCTGCGCCGCCTGTGCGCCCGCTACGGCGCCGAACCCGTCTTCCTCCTCGCCTCCGCCACCGCCGCCGAGCCCTCGGTCGCCGCCCGCCGCCTCACCGGCGTCCCGGTCACCGAGGTCGCGGACGACGCCTCACCCCGCGGCGAACTGGTGTTCGCCCTCTGGGAGCCCCCGCTCACCGAGCTGCACGGCGAGAAGGGCGCGCCGGTACGCCGCACCGCCACCGCCGAGACCGCCGACCTGCTCACCGACCTCACCGTCCAGGGCGTCCGTTCCGTGGCCTTCGTCCGCTCCCGGCGCGGCGCCGAGCTGATCTCGGTGATCGCCCAGGAACGCCTCGCCGAGGTGGACCGCTCCCTCGCCCGCCGCGTCGCCGCCTACCGCGGCGGCTACCTCCCCGAGGAACGCCGCGCCCTCGAACGCGCCCTCCACTCCGGCGAACTCCTCGGCCTCGCCGCCACCACCGCCCTCGAACTCGGCGTCGACGTCTCCGGCCTCGACGCCGTCCTCATCGCCGGATACCCCGGCACCCGCGCCTCCCTGTGGCAGCAGGCCGGCCGCGCCGGACGCGCCGGCCAAGGCGCGCTCGCCGTCCTGATCGCCCGCGACGACCCGCTGGACACGTTCCTGGTCCACCACCCCGAGGCCCTGTTCGACCGACCGGTGGAATCGACCGTCCTCGACCCCGACAACCCCTACGTCCTCGCCCCCCACCTCTGCGCCGCCGCCGCGGAACTGCCCCTGACCGACGAGGACCTCGCCCTCTTCGGCCCCGCCTGCGAGGACCTGCTGCCGCAGCTGGAGGCCGCGAAGCTGCTCCGCCGCCGGGCCAAGGCCTGGCACTGGACCCGCCGCGAACGCGCCGCCGACCTGACCGACATCCGGGGCCAGGGCGGCCGCCCCGTCCAGGTCGTCGAGACCGGCACCGGCCGGCTCCTCGGCACGGTCGACGCGGGCGCCGCCCACACCACCGTCCACGACGGCGCGGTCCACCTGCACCAGGGCCGTACGTACCTGGTGCGCGACCTGGACCTGGAGGACTCCGTCGCCCTCGTCGAGCAGGCCGACCCGCCCTATTCGACCGTCGCCCGCGACACCACCTCCATCTCCGTCCTGGAGACCGACACCGAAGTCCCCTGGGGCGACGGCCGCTTGTGCTACGGCTCCGTCGAAGTCACCAACCAGGTCGTCTCCTTCCTCCGTCGCCGCCTCATCACCGGCGAGGTGCTCGGCGAGTCCAAACTCGACCTCCCTCCTCGTACGCTGCGCACCCGCGCCGTCTGGTGGACCGTCACCGAGGACCAGTTGGACGCGGCCCGGATCAACCCCGAGATCCTCGGCGGCGCCCTGCACGCCGCCGAACACGCCTCGATCGGCATGCTGCCCCTCTTCGCGACCTGCGACCGCTGGGACATCGGCGGCGTCTCGGTCCCGCTCCACCCGGACACCCTGCTCCCGACGGTCTTCGTCTACGACGGCCACCCGGGCGGCGCGGGCTTCGCCGAGCGCGCCTTCCACACGGCCCGTGCCTGGCTCACCGCCACCCGCCAGGCCATCGCCTCCTGCGAGTGCGACGCCGGCTGCCCGTCTTGCATCCAGTCCCCCAAGTGCGGCAACGGCAACGACCCGCTGCACAAACGGGGCGCCGTACGCCTCCTGACCGAACTGCTGCGCACCGCGCCGGCGGCTCCACCGGAGGACCGGGTGCCGTAGGACTCGGGGGTGCGTCGGGGCCGGGGGCCGGAGCGCCGCTCGGGGGTGACTCAGAACCCGGGGGTCGGGGTGCCGTAGGGCTCGGGGTGACTCAGAACCCGGGGGCCGGGCGCCTCAGAGCTCGGGGACCTCCCAGATCCGGCGATCGCCGGTCGTGTGTGGCTGATCGCGCAGTTCCCCGCGCCCCTCAAGGGGTGCACTGGGCGCTTCCCGGTCGGCTGCGGGGCCCGGCGGTCCCGCGCGTGCCCTGGACTCGGCGGTGAACGGGACCGTCCCCGTGGCGGCCGTGACGTCCGAGATCTCGCCCTCCACCGCGCAGCGCACCAGTCGGCCGCCCTGGGCCTGAGCCACCCGTTCCGCCGTCGCGCAGGCCCCCTCGGCGCCCTTCATCCAGTGGTCGGCGGCCGCGAGGGCGGCGAGATCGGCCGCCGCCTCCGCCTGATGCCGGATCACGACGGCCTGCCCGAAGGCGAGTACGGCGCCGAACACCGCGCACAGCACCGCGATCGCACCGACCGCCCAGACGGTCGCGGACCCTCTGTCCGCCTCACGCCCACGCCCCAGGACCGAGCGGACGCCCCCGAGCCACCGGCCGCACCACGAGAACGCGCTCACCCGCCCACCTCCCCCACCGTCTCCTCCGCCAGCGCCACAGCGGTGTGGCTGAGGTCGAGGCCCAGTCCGTCCGGCCCCGGCGCGCGGGCCGAGACCACGACCCGTACGAAGTCGCCCTGCCGTCCCACGCTCACCTCCGCCCCGTCGGGCGCCGTCCTCCGCGCTGCCGCCACGACCGCCCCCTGCGGGTCCTGCCGGGCCGCCGCCCGGGCACCGGCTCGAGCGGCGTCCACGACCTGGATCTGCGCGCAGGCGGCCAGCAGGGCCCACACGAGTGCCGTCGCGAGCAGCAGCATCACCGGCAGGGCCATGGCCGCCTCCGCCGTCACGAACCCGCCGTCGCCACCCAGCGCCCCGCGCAGCCGTCGCGACTCACGCCCCGCCATTGAGGGCCCGCCCGACGATCTGCTGCAGCTCCGCCTGGACCTGTCCGCTGGTCACCACCTTGTACAGAACCGCGGCGAAGGCCACGGCCGCGATGATCCCCACCGCGTACTCCGAGGTCACCATCCCCGCGTCCCTCCGCGCCGCCCGTACCCGGCACAGCACGGCCCGCACCACCCGAACCCGCACCGCTTCCCGCATGGCTTCCACTGCCCGCACCGCCTGTACTGCCTTGTGCATCTCAACCCCCGTGAGGCTCTGTTCCGTTGACCGCTGATGTGTTCGCTGACCCCTGCTCCGCGCCGTCGGCTGACCGCTGAT
The DNA here is from genome assembly GCF_014930365.1 of Streptomyces caniscabiei. Taxonomy (GTDB): domain Bacteria; phylum Actinomycetota; class Actinomycetes; order Streptomycetales; family Streptomycetaceae; genus Streptomyces; species Streptomyces caniscabiei. The sequence continues at coordinate 32,431 of NZ_JABXWI010000001.1, forward strand.
GTGCCCGATGTCCACTACTCGGCGCCGTCGACCGCTTCGGCCGCCCGGCGGCGCCCGCGCGCCACGCGCCGCCGTCCACCCCGTCACCGCGCTCCTCCTCCCAACAGCCCGTCCGCCAGGCCGATGACCACCGGCAGGACGCCCACCGCGATGAAGGCGGGCAGGAAGCACAGCCCCACCGGCGCGGTGACCATCACGGCGGCCCGGCGGGCCCGCTCCGTCGCCGAGCGGCCCCATTCGGCACGGGCCTCGGCGGCCAGGCGGGCGACCGGTGCGGCGGCCGGCACGCCGGACTCGTCGGCGCGCTCCAGGAGCCGCGCCAGGGCTCGGGCACCGGGCAGCACCGCCAACGAGCGCCATGCTTCGGCGGGTTCGCCCCCGAGCCGCGCCTCGGCGGCCCCTCTGGCCAGCCGCTCGCCCACCGGACCGCGGAGGGCGTCGCCCACAGCCTGTGCGGCCACCACCGGGCTCGCCCCGGCCGTGATGCAGGCGGCCAGCAGGTCGGCGGCGAGCGGCAGTTGACGTGCGGCCTCGGCGGCGTCGTACGCCTCGCCCAGGTCCTTGCCCGCCCGCCGGGCCCTCCGCAGCCACAGCCAGGCCCCGATGCCGGCGGCCGGCCCCACCAGCAGCCCCGCGTACCCGCCGACGAGCACCCACCCGGCGCAGACCGCCCCGGCGACCGGCAACCATCGCCGAACCGCCCCTTGCGGCAGGAGACGTCGCCGGGACGGCTCGGCGGCGAAAGCGAGCACCGTGGTCAACCGGGCGCGCAGCCTTCGTCCACGCCGCGCGGTGTCGCACGACCGGACCAGCCACCACAGTCCCGCGATCACGGCGAGGGCCACCCCCAGCCTGTGGACGACATCCCCGCTCACGTCGCCTCAGCTCCCCGGACGATCCGCAGCGCCCACCACAGGCCCGCGCCCTCCAGCACCACGCCGACGAGCAGACAGGCCATCCCCGCCGTGCTGTGCAGCACCACGTGCAAGGGGTCGGCGCCGAGCGCGGTGCCCAGCAGGAGGCCCAGGACCGGAAGCCCGGCCAGCATCACGGCCGTCGACCGTGCGCCCGCCAACTGGGCGCGCAGGTCGGCCCGCTGGTCCCGCTCGGCACGCAGGGCGCCCTCCAACCGGTCCAGCCCGGCCGCGAGGCCCGCTCCCCGGTCGACGGCCACCCGCCAGCATGCGGCGAGCCCCAGCAGCCCCTCCGCGCCCGGCTGCCGTGCCGCGTCCGCGAGGGCGCCGGGCACGTCCCCGCCGAAGCGAGCCGCCGCCAGCACCACGGCGTGGGTCTCGCCCAGCCCTCCGGAGTCCCGCGCGGCCCGCGTCAACGCCTCGCCCGGCTGCCGCCCGGCCCGCACCTCCCCCGCGAGCGACGCGCACAGTGTGACCACGGCATCGCCCCGCCGCTCCCGGAGCCGACGCTCCCGCGCCGCCCGCCGCACCCGCCTCAGCAACGGCACTCCGGCCGCTCCCACGACGAGCGGCAACACCGACGCCCCGAGCACCGCGACCACCAACCCGGCCACCGGCGCCCACCACTCGGCCCCCAGCGTCCGCGCCCGGCCGACGACCCGCTTCCAGCGCGGCGGCCCCACCGCTCGGCCACCCGGCAGCAGCGCCCGAGCCCGCCGCACCCCGGCCCCTCGCCCCTCGTCCGACATCCAGGCCGCGGCCCCGGCACACAGCACGGCCACCACCCCCGAGATCTCCCCGACCCCTGTCACCGCCGCTCACTCCCTTCCTGAGGATCACCGACCCGGCCGCCCGCCCCGCCCGACGATCCGCCGTCCCGCCCGCGCACCCCGCCCGAGGCCCGGGCATCTCGACGGCGCACCCCCTCCGACGCCGCGCCGCCCCCGCCGCGCGCCCCGCCCAGAAGCAGCCCCCGCAGCCGCTCCCAGCCCCGCTCGTACACGAACGCCGCCTCGCCCCAGCGCAGGGCCGGCACGGTCACCACCAGCCCGGAACCGTCCCGTTCCAGCACGTGCACCTCGGCGATCCGGCGTCGACCGTCCCGGTCCCGTACGAGGTGCAGGACCACCGACAGCGCGGCCGCCAACTGGCTGTGCAGCGCGGCCCGGTCCAGCCCCGCGGCCGTGCCGAGGGCCTCCAGACGGGCCGGCACCTGCCCCGCGGCATTGGCGTGGAGCGTGCCGCAGCCGCCCTCGTGCCCCGTGTTCAGGGCGGCCAGCAAGGAGACCACCTCGGGTCCGCGGACCTCGCCGACCACCAGCCGGTCCGGCCGCATGCGCAGCGCCTGCCGCACCAGGTCCTGCAACTCGACGAGGCCCACGCCCTCCTGGTTCGCCGGTCTGCCCTCCAGCCGCACCACATGCGGATGGTCGGGCCGCAGCTCCGCCGAGTCCTCGGCCAGCACGATCCGCTCGCCGGGGTCGACCAGACCGAGCAGCGCGCTCAGCAGCGTGGTCTTCCCGAACCTCAGACAGAGACGCCACTAATCCGGCACACTCGGGCCATGAAGAACACCCAGACGGACGGCGCCCGGACGCGCGCGGTCATCTACTGCCGAATCTCGCAGGACAGGACCGGCGCCGGCCTCGGCATCGAGCGGCAGCGCCAGGACTGCGAAGCCCTCGCCCAGCGCAACGGCTGGGACGTCGTCGAGGTGTACGTCGACAACGACATCTCCGCGTACTCCGGCAAGAAGCGGCCCGGCTACCGGCAGATGCTCGCCGACCTCGACGACGGCACCGCCACCGTCGTCATCGTCTGGCACACCGACCGGCTCACCCGCTCGATCGTCGAGCTGGAGGAGTACATCGACCTCTCCGAGCGGCGCGGCATCGCCACGCACACCGTGCAGGCCGGGACCGTCGACCTGGCCACACCGTCCGGACGGATGACCGCGCGGATCCTCGGCGCCGTCGCCCGCCAGGAGTCCGAGCACAAGGGGCACCGCGTCGCCCGCGCCCGGCAACAGAAGGCCCTCGCCGGCGAGTGGCACGGCGGGATCCGCCCGTTCGGGTGGGGCGTGCCCACCGGCGAGACGCGCGTCAAGGTCGACCGGCAGACCGGCGAGGAGGTCGAGGTGCCCGTCCTCGACATGAACCAGGTCGTGCCCGAGGAGGCGGAGGCGCTGCGCCACTGGACGGACACCATCCTCGCCGGAGGGTCGATCCGGGGCCTAGTGAAGTGGTGCGCCGACAAGGGCATCACGTCGACGCGCGGGAACGCGGTCACGCACACCGACATGCGGGACATGCTGATGCGCCCCAGGAACGCCGGGATCGCCGTCTACCGGGGCGAGGAGGTCGGCCGGGGGAAGTGGGAGCCGATCGTCGAGGAGGCGAAGTACAGGGCCGTCGTGGCGATCCTGACGGACCCGTCACGGACGACGACTCCGGGCGCCCAGCCGAAGTGGCTCGGGTCGCTGCTGTACCGGTGCGGCCGCGGGGAGTGCCCGCGGTTCGTGTACGTGACGCAGTCCGGCGGCCGGTCGTACCCGTCGTACCGGTGCCAGGACGGGCACGGTGGCGGCCGGCGGGCCGAGGTCGTCGACCAGTACGTCGAGGACACGATCGTCAGCCGGCTGTCGGAGCCGGACGCGCACGAGCTGCTGTTGCCCGGTCCGGACGATGTCGACGTGGCCGCGCTGCAGGCCGAGGAGGAGCTGATCCGGCGGCGGATGAAAGACCTGGGCGGCCTGTTCGGTGCCGGGGAGCTGGAGCTGGAGCCGTTCACGGAGGGCATGGACACGGCCCGTGCGCAGCTCGCCGGTGTCACGCGGCAGCTGGCGCGTGCGGCGACCGTGGACCCGCTCGTCGCTCTGGTGGGGGCGCCGGATGTGCGGAAGGCGTGGCGGGCGCTGGAGCTGGACCGGCAGCGCACGGTGCTGCGGAGCCTGGTCGAGGTGACGCTGAAGACTCCGCGTCCGGGGCGGATGCCGGACGGCGGGTACTTCGACTACGACGCCGTCGTGTTCACGTGGAAGCGGGGCGGAACCACTTTCATGTGATCGCGAACCGCCCCTCCAGTGGCGGTTCGCGGGCACGTAATCACTGGACCCGTAGGACTCACGGCGTGCGCCAAGGCCGCCAGCCAAGCGAGATGCGGACACGGTTATCCGCCCTCGTCAGAGCATGGCTTGGGGCAGATCACTCCACGGCTCTTTTGGCGGGTGTCCGGTTTCTTCCCGCACCAGCCTGTCCCATTCTTTCGCCACGAATTCCACAGCATGCTCCTTCCGTGGTTCATCGTGGTCCCCGCGGGTGCGAATCCGCTCTGCATCCTCTTCCTGCGTGACTTTTGCCCAGTAACTCCGGTGCCCCCTGAGCGCGAGGATACTGAGCACCTCAGGAAGGGTGAGTTCGTACCTCGCAGACGCTCTCAGCAGTTCGTTCTCCGCCTCGTAGGTCGCGCGGATGGCGGCTCGCAAATCATCCCTCACCGCTTCTTCTTGCGCCTTCGCTCGCTGGTATCTCAGCTTCGCCGTAAGCACCAGAACATCCCCGTCTTGAGACGCCGCCTGGGCGTTGAAGAACTCATCCACTGGAACTTCAAGCGCTCCTGCGATAGCCACGAGTTCATTCAGGCGCCAAGGCCTTTCCCCACGCTCGATCTTGGCAATCTGCGTTTGCGACAGCTTGACGTCGTGATACCCGGCAGTCCGATGCTCCGCAAGCTTGTCGGCGATCTGCTGCTGAGACATGCCGAGCGTGGTGCGGATCTGTTTCAGGTTGAAGCTGGCCAGGGATTCGGTGTCGAGCCCCTCAACGGGGTGAGGTGCTTCGAGATGGATCTTCCGGCGCTCCGATTCCTCGTTGACGATCTGCATCATCTGGTGCGCCCGCTCCTCGTCGGAAGCGGCCTGCGCATCCAGTTCCTCAGGTGTCATCGCGGCACTCCTCGGCATAGTTCGTCACGACCTGAAGATACCAGGCCGTTTCCGGGTTGACACCCTCGCCTTCACGTGTGACTGTCTTCCCACCAGCACAAAACGTGCTCACCTTTCCAGCTCGTCACGAGCTGAGGCGAGTCGGCACGGAACGGCACACCGCAACACAAGATCGGGAGGGCGAGGCGATGACAGCGCCTCCGCAGAATGCGCATGCCGGGGCCGCGGCGCGCGGCATGCAGCTCGATGAACTGCTTCAGTTGCCCGTCATGGTCGACCTGGAGACGTCCAACCGGGCGTTCCTGCTGGGCCGCACCAAGGGGTTCATCCTGGCCAAGAAGGGCGAGTACCCCTGCCCGGTCATCCGAGTTGGGCGCACCTACAGGGTCAGTCGAGCTGCGCTTCTCCGCGCGCTCGACATCGAGCCCAACGAGAGCGGCGCCGGGCCTAGCCACCCGACGCCGCCGTGTGAGAACGACCCTCACCACCAGCGCTAACTAGCAAGACGGCGGCACCCGGGGTCTAGCCACCCCATCAGTGCCGCCGCCGGAAAGAGACGTCTCAAATGGCAACAGTACAGCCCAGCATCACGGCGTCAACGACGACGCCGGACCCGAGAGACCAGCGCGCCGGTGTCGACCTCGACGCGGTCATCGCAGCGATGCCCGACGCCATCCACGAGGCCATGCGGAAGACGCTCCCGCAGAAGTACACGCCGGACATGGCCGACGCCATCGCCGCCCAGACGATCGCCAACCTCACCGGCGTCACCTCGGTCCCGTGCCCCGTCTACCGGGACTGCGCCGACACCACCCCCGGCCACTTCGACCACTTCACCCACGACCTCAAGGTCGTCGACGACGCGGACGGCTCCACGATCCTCGACGCGGGCATGGTCGCCAACTCCGGCTCGGACCGGCACGTGATCGTCTACCTCCGCAACGCCGAGTTCACCGACCCGGCCTCGGTCCGGGCGAAGACCGCCGAGGTCCGCGCGTTCCTCGACCAGGTCGACGAGCTGGCCGACCGCGTGTTCGCCGACCAGCAGACCCGCACCGAGCAGGCCGGACGGGCGGAGGCGCAGGCATGACGGCCATCGACACCACCCGCGAGCGCATCATCAGCCAGCTCGGAGCCGGCCACGCCGAGATGAACCGCGTCGGGCTCGGCAGCCCGGCCCTCGACGACTTCAACGCCGAGGTCATCCGGCAGATCTCCGAGGCGGACGACCCGACCGCGACGCTCGACGCGATCGTCCAGCTGATGCGCGAGCACCGCGCCGGAGCGGTCGCGTGACCGCCCCGACGAACACCGTGGCGGCCGCAGGGGGAGCCTGCGGCCGCCCGGCCCGAGCCGCCGATTCCGTGCCAGGGGAACACTCCACGGAATCCGTGCTGTCCTGTTCCACAGGCGCGGGGCCTCAGGAAACAAGGGAGGCCTCTGTGTCCCAGCAGCGCCGCCCGGCCCTCAGCGAGGCCGAGCAGGCCCGACGCGCGGACCGACCCGTCCGCGACCCCGACCCCGCCCGCAACGCCGCTTATTGGGCACGGATCGACCGCATCGTGGCTGAGGCTCCCCCTCTCTCGAATGAGCAGCGAGCCGTCATCAGGACCGCGTTCCACGGCGCACGCATGCAGGGGGCGGCGTGATGCGCGAGACCTCCAAGCCCGAGTGCGGCCACTGGATCGGCGCCGAACGCCGCCACTGCCGCAAGGCCGAAGGCGTCCGCCCATACATCCCCGGACTCCGCTGCCCCGCCCACACCCCGCGCGCCCTGCAAGGGCTGCCCGAATTCCCGCCCGGCCCCGGCTGGCCCGTCGGCGCCTGGACCACGCCCACCCCGGACAGCGTCGCCTCCGTCATCGACGAGCGCGCCATCGCCTCCGGCCGCCGCCGGTCCAGCCCCCACGTCTACCGCGCGGCCCAGGCCGCCGTCGCCAAGCAGAAGGAGGACCGGGCGTGAGCGTCGACCCGAAGCCTTTCCGCGCCAGCATCCGCAAGCTCATCGACGACGGGCAGCTGCCCCTCCATAACGGCCAGACCGCCCTGTCGCTCTGCGACTTCGCCGAACAGCACGGCCGACACCTCGCCGACCCCCAGCAGGTCGTCACCTTCATGGGGCTCGGCGAGGTCACCGCAGTCTTCGCCGAGCCGGTGGACGGGGAAAGAGGCAACTGGTACTTCGTCGGCTCCGTCCTGGAGGCCACGGGCACCAGCTGGCAGCAGTGGGAACAGCTCCGTGACGAAGAGATCGCCGAAGCCGCCGAGGAACCGGCCGTACCCCCACGTGTGGACACCATCACCTCCTACGAGGAAGACGGCAGCACCCACCAGGTACCGGTCTGCAACTGGCAGATGGCCCTGATGCTCGCCCTCGACGGGCCGTGGGGCGAGGAGCTGATGGCGAACGCCATGCCCGCGTTCCAGCGGGCCGCCGTCGAGTCGGGGATCGCCGATCAGATCGACGTCGTGCGGATCGCGGAGGACGGCACCGCGCGCAAGACCGGCGAGACCATGGCCGACGCCGTCCTCCGCGACGGCCCGCTCCCCTCGGCCGAGGTCATCCGCGAGCAGATCCAGCGCGGCCCGCTTGGCGCCCTGGAGATCGGGGGCGAGAAGTGAGCCGCACCCCGAGTCAGACGTTCTGGTCGGACCAGGCCCTGGCCACCGCCCGCGACGCGGCAGCCGACGGACGCACCATCGCCATCGTCCACGACTACGCCGACGGCGAGCAGTGCTCCTGGTGCGACTGCACCCTCGCCGACTTCAAGGGCCACCGCTGCGGCGGCTGCCCCAACCGGGCCGGGGCCGTCCTCCGCGTCCACGACGGGAGTCCCGTCCGCCGGGACATCCCCGTCTGCGACGGACACCGCGACGACGCCATCGTCTTCATGGCCAGGTGGATGGGCGGCACCGGCTGAGGACCCGCCGGGGACGGGCACTCCCCCCGCCCGTCCCCGGCGCTCACGGACCACATCGGATCCAGCTCAAGGGACACGTTCGTGAACAACTTCCCCGGCGTCGCTATGGAGCGCGTGCTCAAGGCCCTCGGTGACAAAGGCCTCGACTACCGCCGCGCCGGCGGCGGGTACGAAGCCCAGTGCGGCAACCCGGCCCACCCTGACGACAAGCCGTCCATGTCCGTGAAGCAGGGCAACCTCGGCGCCGTCATCCACTGTCATGTCTGCGGCGAAGAGGGCAAGCCCGACATCCTCGCCGGGCTCGGGCTGACCAAGGCCGACCTGTTCGACCAGCAGCTTCAGCGTCCGGACCGGCCTCAGGTCGTCGCCACCTACATCTACGAAGACGCGGACGGTGCCGAGCAGTACCGCCGCGACCGGCGTGAGCCCGGCAAGGACGGCAAGTCCAAGGACTTCATGCAGTACCGCATGGTCAACGGCCGCAAGGAGTACGGCCTGAAGGACGTCGTCCGCGTCCCGTGGCGGCTCCCGCAGGTCATCGCCGCGGTGAAGGACGGGCGGGAGATCTTCTGGAACGAAGGCGAGAAGTGCGTCCAGGCCCTGGAGAAGATCGGTCAGGTCGGTACGACCGCGGGCGGAGCCCAGGACTGGCGGCCAGGTATGGCCGAGTGGTTCGACGGTGCCGCCAAGGTCACCGTCATCGCGGACAACGACGAGCCTGGGATCAAGCACGCCCGTAAGGTCGCCGCCGCGCTCAAGGGCCGCGTCCGCGAGATTCGTATCGTGCGCGGCGCGGTCGACCGGGCCAAGGCCGACATCGTCGACCACATCGCGGCCGGGCACACTCTCGACGAGCTGGTCGACATCACCGACCCGCGCTCACACCTCCGGTCCGTGCCTCCCCCAGCAGACGCACCCACCGAGGGCTCAGCTGCCCTGCAGCCCGAGGAGACCGAGCCTGCGGCACCGCAGGTCGGGTTCGACCTCACGACGGTATTCGGTCTGCGCGGGTGCAAGGTCCCACGCGGATACCGCATCACCGCCAAGGGCGTCGACCACACCACCGGCAAGGACGACCCGCCGTGGGCCCGCTTCACCTACGCGCCCCTCGTGGTCACCTCGGCCTACGAGGACCCCGACGGCGAGCAGAGCGTCCAGCTCTCGTGGACCGACCGGGGCAAGACAGTGTCGAGGATCGTCGGCAGGGACATCGCCAAGCGCGGGCGCGAGCTGGTGAAGACCCTCGGGTCGGCCGGCCTGCCCGCCATCGAGGGCGACGCCCGAATCCTGGAACGCTGGATCGCCGAGTTCGAGGCCGCCAACCCCGGCGGAATCCCGCACGAGAAACTCGCCCGGAACCTCGGCTGGCAGCCCGACGGCACGTTCGTCTCCTCCCCCGACTCCGGCACCAAGCTGGAGGTCCGCTACGACGAACAGCGAGTGCCTTCACAGGCATTCGGAGTCGCCGGGTCCGCCGAAGAGTGGCGGCAAGCGATCGCCCTGCTGGAGCGCCACAAGGTGCCGCGGATCGTCATCGCTGCATCGCTGGCCGCCCCGCTGCTGCGTCCGCTGGGCCTGCCGTCGTTCACCGTCGACATCTCCTCCCGCTCCACCAAGGGCAAGACCACCGCCCTTCAGTGCGGGTGCAGCGTCTGGGCCAACCCGAGCGAGAACGCCGCCGCCATCTCCAACTGGCGGGGTACGGCCTTCGCCATCGAGAAGCGCTTCAACTTGGTCCGCGGTCTGCCGACGTTCCTCGACGAGACGATGGCCGTCTCCGACGAAGGGATCATCGATTACGTCCTGTACCAACTGCCGATGAACCAGGGCAAGGACCGCTCCGGCGGGTACGCGGGCGCCCTGCCGTGGGAGACGGTCCTGCTGTCCTCCGGGGAGCGGACCGCGCTGTCGTACACCCGTAACCAGGGCGCGGCGGCACGGACGTTGTGCACGACCGAGGCCCCGTTCGGAGACGACGGCGACACCGCCCGCGAAGTCCACGACGCCGTGTTCGCCAACTACGGTCACGCCGGACCGCGTTTCGCGGAATTGGTCCGCAAGGGACTGGCCCGGGACGGCGGCCGCGACAGGCTCAGGCAGCGGCACAAGGACCTCACCGTCCTCTTCCGGGGCGACAACGCCATGACGGGCCGCCGCGCCCCGATGGTGGCAGTCCTGGCCCTCGCCGAGGCGATGGCGTGCGAGACCGGCATCCTGCCCTACGAGCCGCTGTCGACGGAGACGTGGGCTGAGACGTTCACCTCGTCCAACGCCACCGACAACCAGCCCGAGATGGCCATGGACGTGGTCCGCGAATACATCGCCGCCCACTCCTTCGAGCTGTGGCCCAGCCGTGACCCGGAGGATCGGCCGCCTCTGCGCGGTTGGCTCGGCGCGGTCAAGGTCAGCAAGGAGGGCACGTTCATCGCGCTCATGCCCGAACGCCTCCGGACGATCCTCTCCGACGCCGGCTACTCCCTGGACGCGGTCCTGGACGGCTGGGCCAACGCGGGCTACCTCTCCTCGGCAGTCGACCGCGGCAAGGTCACCTACCGGATCGTCACCCGGTTCGACGGACGCACCGCGCGCTGCTTCCAGTTCACGCCCGAGGCACTGACGTTGAACGAAGACGCCCGGGAGGCGGCGTGATTACCGCCTCCATCTGCCGTGTTACGCAGTGCCGTTACGCGGTTTGCGTAACGGGGCCTGCGAGCCATATGTGCAGTTCAGGGACCTGTGAGCGCGTCACGAAGTCGCGTTACGCAATCGGCCGGAATACCCACCCCGATGCGCGCATGCGTGCGCGAGCGCGGGCGTGCACATGCGCGTACCTGTGTGTTCTACGTAACTACGTAACAAAGAAAGAAGAGAAGAAGAAAGAGCAGGTCAGGCCCACAAAGAGGCGTTACGCAGGGCGTTACGTAGGCGTTACGCGCCACGTAACGGCCCGGAGTCTTCCCCCGCAGCAGATCCGAGCCGAGGTGACCCATGCCTGAATTCACTCCGCGTCCCTACCAGACCAAGGCCATCCAGGCGCTCACCTCCGGCTGGGCAGCCAGTCCGAACAACCGGCTCGCTGTCGTCCTCCCGACCGGCGCCGGGAAGACCGTGGTCTTCGCCAACCTGATCAGCGAGATGCTTGACCAGTTGGACGGGCGCCGGGCCCTCGTCCTGGCCCACCGCGAAGAACTCATCGAGCAGGCCGCCGCCAAGGTCCGCGCCGTCCGCCCCGACCTCCGTGTCGGCATCGTCAAGGCACAGCGCAACGACCACCACGACGTCGACGTCATCGTTGCCAGCGTCCAAACCCTGGCCGTAGAGCGCCGCCGCAACGCGATCCGCGACATCGGCCTGATCATCGTCGACGAATGCCACCACGCCGCCGCGCCCACCTACATGGACGTTCTCGAACACTTCGGCGCCTGGCGCGGCGTCCCGACCGCCGGCTTCACCGCGACCATGACCCGCCAGGACGGCGGCCTCGCCGAGGTCTGGCAGGAGGTCGTGTTCACCCTCGACATCCTGGAGATGATCCGCGGCGGCTATCTCGTCGACGTCCGCGGGAAGCGCGTCGTCGTCGACGGCCTCAACCTCGACAAGGTCAAGACCCGCCACGGCGACCTGCAGGACGGCCAGCTCGCCCAGGCCCTCGACGACTCCGGCGCCGCCGACGTCGTCGCCGAGGCGTACAAGGAGTTCGCCGCCGACCGGGCGGGCGTCGTCTTCACCCCGACCGTCGCCACCGCCCAGTCCATGGCCGACTCCCTCAACGACGTCGGAATCTCCGCCACGACCATCTGGGGCGACATGCCCAGGGAGGCCCGGCAGACCGCGCTGAAGTGGTACGAGAACGGCGACGTCCAAGTCCTATGCAACTGCATGGTCTTGACGGAGGGCTTCGACGCTCCGTGGACGTCGTGCGCGGTCATCGCCCGCCCCACGAAGTCCGCGGGCCTGTACTGCCAGATGGCCGGCCGTGCGCTGCGCCTGTGGGAGGGCAAGAAGGACGCTCTCCTCCTGGACGTGATGGGCGCCTCGACCCGACACAAGCTCGCGTCCATCGTCGACCTGACCGGGCGGAGCCTGTCGGAGCCGAAGGATGGCCGGTCTCTCGGGGAGACGGCCGACGAGGACGATCTCAACGCGCCGATCGGGAGCGTCGAGTGGGAGGACGTGAATCTCTTCCACGAGTCTCCGGTGCGGTGGCTCCAGACCGACGCGGGGATCTGGTTCGTGCCGCTCACATCGAGCATGTTCCTGTTCCTCGTCCGCGGCAGTAAGCCGGGCGTGTACCGGGTCCGGCGCTGGGACACCGGCACAGGCGTCAGGCCTCCGAGCCCGGATGTGGAGGCGCCGCTCGCGGAGACGATGCGGTGGACGGAGGAGCAGGCCCGGCGGCTCGTGCACCCGTCGTACTTGGATCGGGCTGCGCGGTACCGGGACAGGGCGCCGAGCCCGAAGCAGCGCGCTTGGTGCCGCTTCAACCGGGTGCCGATCCCGGCCGGGAGTACGGCCGGAGACGTGTCGGACCTGATGGACATCCACGCGACGGGCCAAGCCCTGCGTAACTACAACCTCGCCGCTGCGGCGTGAAGGGACACGTCATGACCGATCACGAACTCCAGCTGCTGTTCATCGGCGTCGCCGTGGGCATGGACCTGATGATCCTCGTCCAGGTCGCATTCGGGATCTGTGACGACCGGCGGGACCGTAAGGCCGCCCGCGCCGCTCAGGCCCGGCTCGACGCCGCGCGAGAGAAGGCTCGCGCATGACGGCCAGCTGCGGGCTGTGCGAGCGCGACCTGACACAGGGCTACCTGTGTCCCGGCTGCGCGCTCGCCACTGGTAAGCGCTTGGCCGAGCTGCCCGTGCTGTACGCCGAGGTAGGCGAGTGTCTGGTCCCGCGCCGCTCCGGTTGGGGCGAGATCGTGTCGACCAGGGGCGCGGCCGGCCCCAGGTCGCCGATCGACGAGGACGTCCTCGACACGGTCACCTGGAACGGCGCCGCCGAGGTCGTGCACCTGTGGCGAGTGGATGTGCAGCGCGTGCGGTGGCCGCACCACGGGCCGCCGCCCGCCGCCGAGATGAACGCGGACGCGCGCTGGCTGGGCATGGAGCTGGAGTGGATCGCCGCGCACTATCCGGCGGCCGGGGATCTGGCGCGCGAGGTCGGCGAGCTGGAGAGAAGCGCCCGGTCGATCGTGGGCGACCCGGCGCCGCGCGTGCAGCGGCTCGGCACGTGCGTCGCGGTCGACGTCGAAGGTGTGGTGTGCGGGGCCGTTATCAAGCGGCTGCCGGGCCAGACCCGGATCCGGTGCGGCTGGTGCGGCTACACCTACGAGACCGCCCAGGACTGGCTGCAGCTCCAGCACCTCCAGCCGAAGGAGGAGACGTGCCCGAGCGCATTGTGACGTGCCGTGTTCTGTCCGGCCGCGGTGTCCGGTGCACCGGCGAGGCCGTGGACCCTGCGGCCGAGCTGAAGATCTGTGCCCGGCACCTGGCCGAGGCTCAGCGGCTGATCTATCAGGCGTTCCAGCGGGCGCAGCGCAAGGAGCCGACCCAGTGAACGATACTCAATGGGGGGTTGTGCTCAACCCCCCATGCGGTATCCTTCTGGAGGTGGAAGACACCCCATGGAGGGACCGGATCCGCGAGGAAGACGAGTTGCTGGAACAGCTCGACGTCCAAGCAGAGCAGGCCCGGAAGAGGAGAGCTCAAGCCCTGAAGGACGGGGCCGACGAGCTCGGGAGCGTCTACGCACTGGCTAAGCGACTCGGCTTGAGCCAGACCGCAGTAGGCAACGCGATCAAGAAGTACACAACCGAATAGACGAGGGCCGGACGGCAGCTCTCGCGGGTGCTGGAACACCCGGGAGGCGATCGCACCGCCCGACCCTCTACCGACTTGGATCTCACACCAGGAGTCGGCATGACCGATCTTTCCCCGCGCCCCGGCGCGCCCGCAAGTTCCCCGTCCACCCCCACGCAGAACCCCGGCGACGCCCGCGACCTCCGCAACCTGCTGGAGGCCGTCCTCGAAGCCGTCACCCTCCCCCACGACACCCCCGAGCACGCCCGCCGGATGCAGACGCGGGCCGACTGGGTCCGCGCCACCGTCAAGGGCGCCCTGGAGGAGGACCCGGCCAGCATCGGCTGGAACGCCGACTTCCTCCGCAGCAGGCTCCGCGCCGAGGAGACCGAGGCCGCCGAGAGGGCCGCCCGCGCCTCCGTCGACCGCGCCTTCCCCGTCGTCGCCCGCTTCCTCGCCGACGAGCGCGCCCGGGGTGACCGCCCGTGAACGCGCCCCGCACCATCACCCTGCCCACCATCGACCACGGCGACGTCACCCTGACCTGCCCCGCCTGGTGCACCGGCCACGCCGACCACCGGCCCGACACCCACCGCGCCGACATCCTCCACAAGGGCCCGGACGTCGCCCTCACCCTCCACGGCGGCGAAGTCATCGCCGCAGGCCTGGCACAGTCCCCGTTCGCATCGCCCTCCACCCCCGACCTCGGCGGCCGGACGCCCGGCGTCTCGGTGTACCCACCCGGCCGAACCCTGGACCCCGTCGACCTCTACGGGCTCGCGGCCGCCCTCGACAGCTACGCGGACCAGCTGCGCGACCTCGCCGACCAGCTCGCCGTGATCCTCGCCGGAGGTGACCGGTGACCACCCGCGAACTCACCCGGGGGCAGGCCGGAGTGCTCGGCACCGCCGCCGTCCTGATGGTCGTCGTCGGCGCATTCGGCGGCTGGGGCACCTACTCCAACGCCGTCGCCGAGTTCCACCGCCAGGCCACCGCCGCCGGTGTCGTCGCCGCCGGAGAAGGCCTCACCCTCATCCTCGCCCTGATCATGCTCGGGCGGACCATGCTCGGCCAGTCCTCCCCCGCCGTCGTCCGCGGCGGGATGTGGCTCGCCCCGCTGTCCGCCAGCGGCATCGGCATCACCATCGCCAGCGACGTCCGCGAAGCCGCCGTGTACGCGGTCACCCCGCTCGCCATGTCCGGCGCCGCCGAAGGCCTCGGCCTGATCGCCCGCAGCGTCGTCGTCTACCGCACCGGCGTGGACGCCGAGGTGATGCGCCGCAACGCCGACGCCGCCCGGCAGATCGCCTTCCAGCGCGCCGTCGCCGACGGCCACCCCGGCGAATGGCGACGCAAGATCGCCGTCCGCAGGTACTGGAGACTCGCCAAATACGTGGGTGTCGGCGACACCGAGCTCGGCGCCGGCCTGGTCGACGTCCAGCGCGTCCGCGTCCGCGAGGGAGCTGATGCGGCCCTCGCCACCATGTACGGCGGACAGTCCTCCCCGAAGGAGGCCGGCCCTGTCCCGGCCCGGTCGGCGCAGACCGTGCTCCGCGAGAAGTTCGCCGAGATGGACCCCGCCGAGGTGATCCGGATCGCAGCGGATGCGCACCCTGATGCGCCCCCGCCCGAGCTGGCCGCCCTCCTCGTCTCCTACGGCGTCGTCGTCGACGCCGTCCAGGTCGCCGTCGTCCTCGGCCAGCAGCCCCCCGAGTACGAGGTGCATCGACCCGATGCGCCCGCGCATCAGCAGGTCAGCGAGCTGGAACCGGTCAACCTCCAAGGCGCCGTCGAGGAGGCCGCCTCGTCTCTCGGCGATGGCGCATCACCCCGCGAGATCGCCGAGCACCTGGCCCAGCACCGGCGTCTCCTCGTCGACGAGCCGTACATCCGCACCGCCCTCTCGCGGGCCGCGAAGAAGCCCCAGCCGGAAGTGCCGGCCAAGCCGATGGAGGGCGGATACGCATGATGCGCATCATCTTCGGCGCCCTCCTCGGGCTCCTCGTCGCCTACCCGACCCTGCTCTCTGTCGTCCTCGCCGCGGCCGTCACGGTCGCCTCTCAGCCGGTCGTCCTCGCGTTCGCCGCCGGGGTCATCGCCTGGCCGCGCATCAGCCGCCGCATCAGGGGGTGGACGTCATGAGCGACGCCCTGGAGAAGGCCGAGGCCGCCGCCCGCGAGGCGTCGGTGAACACGGCCGCCGTGCAGATCGCGCTCGCCGCCGTCGAACTGGCCAAGGCCGCGCAGGCGCAGCCCGCCGCCGCACCTCCCGCGTGCGGGCACCAGCACAAGTCCGCCCGCAGTGCGGGCGAATGGCTGGCCATCGGCTGCGCCGTGTGCGTCGGCGGCATCGGGATCGCATTCGCGTCGATCGCCATCGCCATCGGCGGGATGTCCGTCGCGATCCTCGCCGTCGTCCTGCGCTCGATGTGGGCCGACTACCGGAAGGGCCGCTGACATGGGCATCTTCCGCTGCACCGAGAACGCCGCCGACGACGAGGCCCGCACCAGCCGGATCCTCCAGGGCGTCGAGGACGCCTACGCCGCCCGCACCGGCGACGCGTGCGGAGACGCCTCCCTCACCGACTTCGAGGAGACCGTCCTCAGCGCCGCCGTCCCCGCCGACGGCGCCCCGTACCCGCCGCCCGGCCACACCTATCCGCGCCGCTGACCTGCCCTTCCGTCCCTCGCAGGCCTGTGCCTGTGGGGGTGCGGTGGGGCCGGACAGCCCGGCCCGCAACCAGGAGGACCCAGCCATGGCCTTGATCAACCCCGACACCGGCAGCGAGATCGACATCGAGCCGGACGGCGACTTCACCATCACCTTCTCCATGACCCTCCCGCAGCAGCCCGCCACCGACACGGAGGAGGACACCCGTGGCTGACGGCCCCAAGTTCAGCGACCTCACCACCGGCGAGAAGCTGCGGCTGGCCGGCCTGGCCATCCGCATGGGCAAGCGCGGCCTCGCCGGTGACGGCGTCGACATCAGCGACCTCAAGGCCCGCGCCGAGCGGATCGAGCGCCAGGCGCTCCGCCGCAAGAACAAGAAGTAGCAACGCCCCGGGGACGGCCCCAACTGTCCAGGCCACGGCCGTCCCCGGGCCCCGGACCGCCCAACAGAACAACCCGGAGAGACCAGCATGACGGACACCGTCGTACCCGCCACCGTCGACACCACCGAGCCGCCCACCGCGCCCGTACCCGTCGACAACCCGAACCTGCCCAAGCCCGGCGTCACCGACGAGAAGCGCCGGCCGATCCTCCCCCCGTGGCTCAAGGACCGCACCGAATTCGCCACCGCCGCCCGCCACACCAGCGCCCGCCTCGGCTACGCCACCGCCTACCACGGGCTCCGCGCCCCCTGGTACGCCGTGCAACTGGCCGCCATGGCGCCCCGCGGCGCTTGCCGCTTCGTCACCGAGACCAACCGGTGGCTGTGGGACCGCGAGGCCGCGCCCCTGCGCGGGCACGCCGTCCGTACCGAGGACGTCGAGGAGTACCTGCACCTCGCCCGGCTGCGCGGCAACCGCGTCCGCCTCCGCGGTCTCGTCACCGTCGTCGCCACCGTGTTCGGGCTCGGCTTCGCCCTCTGGCTGTACGTCATGGCGCCCGCGTTCCTGTGGGCGTTCGCCGCTGGCGGGGTGCTCACCCTCGGCTACTTCGGGCAGCAGCCCGACGCCCCCGTCATCGGGCCAGCCGTCATGCGCACCGAGCTGCAGAAACTCACCGGCACCATCGTCCTGCGCGGCCTCGACTCCATCGGCAACCCGAAGATCTCCGCCGCCCTGAAGAAGGGCGGCGACATGGACGGCATGCGCTTCACCAGCGAAATCGTCCGCGACGGGCCCGGCTACCGCGCCGACCTCGACCTCCCCTACGGCGTAACGCCCGACGACATCATGGAGAAACGCGAGCAGCTCGCCTCCGGCCTGCGCCGCAAGGTCGGCTGCGTCTGGCCCTCCGGCGACGAGAACGAGCACGAGGGCCGCCTGGTGCTGTGGGTCGGCGACAAGCCGATGAACGAGACCACGAAACCCGCCTGGCCGCTCCTCAAGGACGGGCAGGTCGACCTCTTCCGGCCCGTCGTCTTCGGCAACGACCAGCGGATGCGGTGGGTCGAGGTCACCCTCATGTTCGCCTCCATCGTCATCGGCTCCATCCCCCGCATGGGCAAGACGTTCCTGCTCAGGCTGCTGATGCTCATCGCCGCCCTCGACCCGCGCGCGTGGCTGCTCCCCTTCGACCTGAAGGGCACCGGCGACCTCCGCGCCCTCGAACCCGTCGCCCACCGCTACCGCGCCGGCGAGGAAGACGACGACATCGAGTACATCCTCCACGCGCTCCGCGAGGTCAAGGAGGAGCTGCGCCGCCGCGCGAAGGTCATCAAGGGCCTGCCGCACGCCCGCTGCCCCGAATCGAAGGTCACCCCGGCCCTCGCGAACGACAAGAGCCTCGGCCTGCACCCCATCGTCATCGGCATCGACGAGTGCCAGGTCGTGTTCGAGCACGAGAAGCACGGCGCCGAGATCGAGAGCATCTGCACCGACATCACCAAGCGGGGCCCGGCCCTCGGCATCATCGGCATGTTCGCCACCCAGCGGCCCGACTCCAAGTCGCTGCCCACCGGCATCTCCGCGAACGCCGTCCTGCGGTTCTGCCTCAAGGTGATGAACCACCAGGCCAACGACATGGTGTTGGGCACCGGGGCGTACAAGTCGGGGATCCGGGCGACCATGTTCAGCCGCCGCGACCTCGGCATCTGCTACCTGTCCGGCGAGGGCGACGACCCCCGCATCGTCGCGTCCGCGTTCGTCGACGCCCCGAAGGCCGAGCAGATCGTCACCCGGGCGCGGAAGATGCGCGAGGAGTACGGCAACATCACCGGCCACGCCCTCGGCGAGGGCCCGTCCGCCACCGTGGGGATGGACATCCTCGGCGACGTCCTGGCCGTCATGGGCCCGGACGAGAAGGCCGTGTGGTGCGAGCGTCTCGCCGACCGTCTCGCCCAGCTGCGCCCCGACGTGTACGGCGAGTGGAAGGGCGAGAACGTCACCACCACCGTCAAGGCGTGGGGCATCAAGACCGACCAGGTGTGGGGCACCACCGACGACGGCGAGGGCAAGAACCGGCGCGGCATCAAGCGGGCCGACGTGGTCGCCGCCGTCACCCGCCGCGAGGCCGACCGGCTCGCCGCATAGCCCCAGGACGGCCGCTAGACCTAGCACCCCGCCCCGCTAGGTCTAGCACCCCTACTAGCGCCCGAAACGGCCCCTGAGCAGGCACCTAGCGCCTAGCAGGGGCACCGCTGAACCCCCGGGAACCGCCCGGAATCGAGGAGGAGACACCCCATGCTGGTTGCTATGGCCGCGGCCGTCCTGTGGCTCGGCGGCTACGCCGTGCTCTGCGCCGTCCGCCCCTTCGCCCCGTGCCGCAGGTGCGGCGGCCTCGGCGAGATCGAGCACCGCGACAAGACCCGGATGTGCCCGCGGTGCCTCGGCAAGAAGCTCCGGCTCCGCGTCGGCCGCCGCGCCCACAACGCCTGGCGCCGTACCCACCAGGCCGGCGCCCGCTGACCCACACTGGGGTCATGGACGACCAGATCGCACCCGTCGGCTACCTCACCGCCCGCGACGCCCAACGCGCCCTCGGCATCACGCCCGGAGCCCTCCGCAACCTCGTCTACCGAGGCCGCCTCAAGCGCGCCGGAGGCACCGACCGACACCCCTGGTACGCCGTCCAAGACGTCGCCGCCATCTCCGCGCAACGACGAGCGAACGCTGCAGCTTGACCGCAGGTCAGACCCTGTGTGACGATCGCGGTGAACAACTGTGTCCTCAAACGGCACCCACAGACGCACGCGAAGCCCCGGCCAATCCCCCCGGCCGGGGCTTCGTCGTGTGCTCAGCCACGTCACAGAACAGCCACATCGGGGACCCCCGGACGGCACTCGACGGATGATGCCCCGTCAGCGCAATCACTCTCGGGGGGATCCATGCGTACCCGTACAGCCATCACAGCCGTCCTGCTCGCCCTCGCAGCCACCACGGCCGCCTGCAGCAGCGACAAGGCCGACCCCGCAGCCTGCAAGGCCGCGATGGAGAAGCAGTTCGAGGACGCCAAGGACGGCAAGGAAGGCAGCCGCCCCGACGCGTGCGACGGCGTCGACGACAAGACCGTGCAGAAGTACGCCAAGGACATCGTCGCCGACCAGACGACCAAGGAAGTCGAGGAGTCGCTCGACGACATCGAGAAGGAACTCGACGACACCCTCGACGATCTGGAGACCGCCGCACCCTGACGACCCGGAGGTGGCGCCCGTGGCCGGCAACCCCCGCAACGGGCGCCCCTACCGACGGCTCGTCGACTGGCTCCGCGCCCAGCAGCTGCCGTGCTGGATCTGCGGCCACAACATCGGGTACGAACTCGACGCCCGGCACCCGCTGTCGTTCACCCTCGACCACCTCGTCCCGCTCTCGCGCGGCGGCAGCCTCCTCGACCGGGCCAACGCCCGGCCCGCGCACCGGCGCTGCAACAGCAGCCGCGGCAACCGCACCACCACGCCGCCCAGGGCGGCACCCCAGCGAGCCTCACGGAGGTGGTGACCGTGGCTGCCCAGCAGCAGACTCCCCACCAAGTCGTCGCGTCAGAGCTGCGGCGAGTTGACCCGATCGCGCTCCTCTTCCAACGCGATCAGGTCGCGGACCGGTTGCTCGTGGCGATCGCCGACCGAATGCGTGACGAGGCCGGCGGCCCCGACTGCAGTTGCGGAGGCTGCGACTCCTGCGCTCAACACGCGCTCATCGACTGGCTCGATCCGAGGTGACACAGCGTGCTGTACGTCATCACCGGCCCGCCCGCCGCAGGCAAGTCCACCTGGATCGACGCGCACGCCACAGCGCGTGACATCGTCATCGACCTGGACCGCATCACCCACGCGCTGACCGGCCCCGGCGCCCCCGCCTGGAACCAGGACCCCCTCCAGCTGAGGGTCGCCCACAAGGCGCGCTATGCCGCCATGCACGAGGCCTTCGAGCTACGCGACCGCGTCGATGTCTACCTCATCCACACCATGCCGACGGGCAAAGCACTCGCTCGCTACAAACGACTCAACGCGCGCATCGTGGTCGTCGACCCCGGCCGGCAGATCGTCATGGCACGCATCGAAGCCATGCGCGACCCCGACATGACCAGGGTCGCCACCCGCTGGTACAACTCCCGCGCCAGCCGGTCACGCTCGGCCATGCCCCAGTCGTCGCGGGCCTGGTGAGCTGCGGCGATTCGCCCATGGGGAGGGGGGCGGGTAGCTGACGGGGGATGAAGACCGGGCGACCCAAACGCCCTTGTCGCCCTGTTTTTTGCGCGGCCCAAATCTTCTCCCTAATCCGGCGAAGCAAGCTCCAGCGGATTAGGGAGCGTCACCCTGCGTGACATCACGCTGCGTCACGGCCCGGGGGTGATCGTGAGCGTTGCCGACAAGATCGCCTCCGAGATTGACGATCTTCACGCGGAGGAGACGTCCCCCGGAATGGCGGCAGTCGCCCTTGCGCTGGCCAAGGCGATCGACTCCACCGACGTTCCGGCTTCACAGGCCAAGGCGGCCCACGAACTCCGCTCGATCATGTCTGACCTGCGCAAGCTCGCGCCCGTGGAGTCGAAGGGGGACGCGGTCGATGACATTGCTGAGCAGCGAGCGAAGCGCCGGGCCGCCGCCCGCGAGCAGGCCAGCGGCTGACGGCCCGCTGTACGGCTGGCAGGAGCCCCCGATCCAGATCGCCCCGCCCTCGGTGTCCAGCGCGGGGCAGGAGGCGATCGACCTGGCGGCCAAGGCCGGGCTGAAGCTCGACCCCTGGCAGCAGCACGTGCTTCGCGTGGGCATGGGCGAGGCCGCCGACGGGGCATGGTCGGCGTTCGAGGTCGCGGTCAATGTCCCGCGCCAGAACGGCAAGGGCGGGATCATCGAGGCCCGCGAGCTGTGGGGCCTGTTCATCGGCGGCGAGCAGCTGATCCTGCACTCCGCTCACGAGTTCAAGACGGCGAAGAACGCGTTCAAGCGGATCGAGAAACTGATCAGGGGATGCCCTGACCTGCACAAACGCGTGAAGGCCTACCGGTACACGGTCGGCGAGGAGTCGATTGAGCTGCACTCCGGGCAGATCCTGCGGTTCATCGCCCGCTCGAAGGGCTCGGGCCGCGGCTTCACCGGCGACTGCAACATCCTCGATGAGGACATGATCCTCGGCGACGAGGCGATGGACGCGCTGCTGCCGACGATGGCGGCGGTCGAGAACCCGCAGATCTGGTACCTGGGTTCGGCGGGCATCGGCACGCCGTCGGTGCAGCTGTCGCGGCTGCGGGGGCGGGCCATGGCGGCGATCGAGGCCGGGGAGCCGGACGAGTCGCTGGCGTACTTCGAGTGGTCGTGCGACCTCCACGTCGACGAGTGCCCGCAGGGCTGCACGGCGCACGACGACGCGGGCTCGGACGAGGCGGTCCTGAAGGCCAACCCGGCGGTCGGGTTCCGGCTGACGCTGCCGAAGGTCCGCAACGAGCGCTCCACACTCAGCGCGGCCGGGTACGCGCGCGAACGGCTCGGTGTGGGCGACTACCCGGCGGTGACCGCAGAGACGTGGCAGGTCATCGGGGAGGACGCGTGGCGGGCCCTGGCGGCCGCCGAGTCCACGCCGAGCGACCCGGTGGCGTTCGCCGTCGACATGACGCCGGAGCGGTCGCACGTGGCGATCGCGGTGGCCGGGGCTTGGCGGGGCGGTACGCACGTCGAGGTCGTCGAGCACCGGCCGGGCACCGGCTGGTTCAAGGAGCGGGCGCGGGAGCTGACGAAGAAGTGGGGGCCGCGCTGCTGGGTCATCGACCCGGGCAGCCCGGCCGGCTCGCTCATCACCGACCTGAAGGACGCGCTGAAGACGGATCCGGAGGACGAGGGCGGCGAGGACGAGGAGCCCCGGCTCCTGGCCCCGGTCGTCGAGACGAGGACACGGGACGTCGCCCAGGCCACCGGTCAGTTCTACGACGCGGTCGCCGAGCAGGGCCTGTCTCACCTCGCCCAGGCGCCGCTGGCTGCGGCCCTGGCCGGGGCCCAGAAGCGGCCCCTGGGCGATGCATGGGCCTGGGCCAGGCGGATCCCGTCGGTGGACATCAGTCCGCTGGTGGCCGGGACGCTCGCGAAGTGGGGGCTGTCGGTGGAGGTCGAGGAGGAGCCGGAGGAGTCGGAGCCGTGGGCGGTGTACGGGTGAAGCGCATACGGCGGGTGACGGCCCTGGTGTGGTCGCGGCTCGGCTACACGGTCGGCTGCCTGACGGCCTCCGTGGGCGTCGGCTGGGAGTTCGGGCCTGGGTGGGGGCTGACGGTGGGCGGCGCCCTGGGGGCGGCCTCGTGCCTGCTGCTGGTCGATGTCGAAGCGAAGGGGCCCCCGAAGGGCGGTGATGTCCTGTGAACCTGCTGCAGCGCGCGTTCCAGCGCTTCGACTTGTCCTCGGCGCTCGATGACGCGTCGTGGTCGACGGGCGGAAACACCTACTTCGGGCTCGGCCGGCCGTCGGGCGGCGAAGAGCGGGCGTCGGCGTGGGACTTCGAGGCGGCGGTGCGCTTCGCGTACAAGCGCAACGGTCCCATCTTCGCGCTGATGCTGGTCAGACAGCTGGTGTTCAGTGAGGCACGGTTCCAGTTCCGGCAGATCCGCAACGGCCGCCCCGGCGAACTGTTCGGCACGCAGGCCCTGGAAGTCCTGGAGACCCCGTGGACGGGCGGCACGACGGGCAAGCTGCTGTCGCGGATGATCCAGGACGGCGACCTGAACGGGAACGGGTTCGTCACGAACTACAACCCCGGTCGGCTGAAGCGGATGCGGCCGGACTGGACGATCATCGTGACCGGGTCGGAGGAGGAGCCGCACCTGGCGGGTGACGCCATCGACGGTGACCTCCTCGGCTACGGCTACGCCCCGCAGGGCAACTGGGACGATCCGGTGTTCCTGCTGCCCGAGCAGGTCGCGCACTTCGCTCCGATCCCCGATCCGGAGTTCCAGTTTCGCGGTATGTCGTGGCTGACGCCGGTGGTGCGGGAGATCACCGCCGACTCGGCGGCGACGACGCACAAGCTGAAGTTCTTCGAGAACGGCGCCACCCCGCAGCTCGTGGTGGCCTACGACGCCTCGGTCACCGCGGAGAAGTTCGCGAAGCTCAAGGCCGTGATGGACGCCTCGCACGCCGGGGCCGACAACGCCTACAAGACGCTGTTCCTCGGCGGTGGCGCTGATGTGACGGTCGCGGGCAAGGATCTGCACCAGCTCGACTTCAAGGTCACGCAGGGCGCCGGGGAATCGCGTCTCGCGGCGGCGGCCGGGGTGCCGCCGAGCATCGTCGGGTTCTCCGAGAGCCTGGCCGGGTCGTCGCTGAACGCGGGTAACTACACGGCCGCCCGGCGCCGGTTCGCCGACGCCACGATGCGGCCGCTGTGGCGGGAGGCTGCCGGAGCCCTGTCCACCCTGGTCGATGTCCCCGCCGGGGCGGAGCTCTGGTACGACGAGCGGGACGTGGCCTTCCTCCGCGAGGACAGCAAGGACGCCGCCGACATCCAGGGCGTGAAGTCCCGCACGATCCGCCAACTGATGGACGCCGGGTTCGAGCCCACCTCGGTTGTCGCCGCCGTCGAAGCCGACGACTTCGCCCTGCTGAAGCACACCGGGCTGTACTCCGTGCAGCTGCAGAAGCCCGGCACCGCCCCGCCCGGCGCCGGGCCCGCCTCACCACCCACGGAGGAGCAGTGATGGACGCATTCATTCGCAGCTTCCCGCTGGAGGACATCCGTGTCCGCGCCGGCGGGGACGGCCGCACAGTCGAGGCCTACGCCGCGGTGTTCGACACCCCGACGGAGATTCACGACCAGGACGGCCACTACAACGAGGTCATCGACCGGCGCGCCTTCGAGCGAACGCTGACCCAGCTGGCTCCGGCTGGCAGCCGTACCAACTGGCGCGTCGGGGTGCTCTACAACCACGGGCGGACCCTGTTCGGGACGCCGTCCGAGCGGGGTGCGATGCCGATTGGCGCGCCAGTGGAGATCAAGGCCGACACTCGGGGCCTGCTGACCGTCACCCGCTACAACCGGACCGAGTTGGCCGACGAAGTCCTGGAGAACATCCGTGAGGGATCCATCACCGCCCAGTCCTTCAGTGGTGGATTCCTGCGCTCCGACCCGGGCCGCGCGCCCCGTGGCGGCTACCGGGCCGATGCCAGCGGCAAGCTGCGCACGGTGCGCCGCCAGGAGATCGCACTGCGGGAGTACGGACCTACCCCGTTCCCTGCCTACCCCGACGCCGCGGTAGTTGGCGTCCGCGCTGAGCAGGCTGCCCGCCTGCTGGCCGACCTACCCGACGATGAGCGCTTGAGGCTCGTCGACATGCTTCGGACCGGCACCCCGCTGGAATCGCCCGCTGGCGATGCTCCCGCAGGCCCGCCGTCCGCCGGCGACCCCAATCCGGGCTCCGCCGCCGAGGACCCGCCCACTGATGGGCACTCCGCTCGGCTCGCTGTGGCGTGGGCGAACGTCCGCGCCGACATCAAGGCCCGGAGGCCTTCATGACCGCCAAGAGGAAGAAGAAGTCCGATCTGCTCAAGGAGCAGGTCGAGGCGATCCGTTCCGAGCTCCTTGAGCTGGAAGAGCTCGAAGAGCCGACCGAGGAGCAGGTCGAGCGTGCCCGCAGTCTCGTCGGAGACTTCGACACCGCTCAGGAGGCGTACAACGAGCAGGTCGCCCACGAGGAGCGCGTGGAAGCCGTCCGGTCTGCAGCGCTGGTCGAAAGCAGCGTCGAGCGGGGCTCCGGCCCGGACGTGCTGACTCGCAGCCGCTCCAACCCGTATGAAGACCTGGACCGCGTCCGCGGCGCGAACCTCAACGACCGCAGCGCCGTGGGCGACCTGCGGTCCCGCGCGCTGACCGCGATCGACCAGGCGGGCGAGTTCATCACCGCCGACCAGCAGGACCGTGCCGAGAAGCTGGTGCGCGGCGACCGTCGGGGGCGGATTGCCCAGCACATCCTCCTCACCGGCTCGGACGAGTATCAGAGGGCGTTCGAGTCGCTGCTGTCCAACGCAGGAAACCCGGCGCTGCTGGAGTCGGACGAGTACCAGGCGTACAAGCTCGCAGAGGCGCACCGGCGGGCGATGACCCTGACGGACTCGGCGGGTGGCTTCCTGGTGCCGTTCACCCTCGACCCGACGATCATCCTGACGAACGCCGGATCGGCGAACCCGTTCCGTCAGGTCTCCACCGTCAAGACGATCACGACGGACACGTGGAACGGCGTCTCCAGCGCCGGCGTGACGGCCGAGTGGCTCGCCGAGGCCAGCCAGGTTGCCGACGCCTCTCCGACGTTCGCGCAGCCGTCCATCACCCCGAAGAAGGCAGCGGCCTGGGTGCAGGGCAGCTTCGAGGTTCTCGCCGACTCCGGCTTCGGTGCGGAGGTCGGCCCGCTCCTCGCGGACGCCAAGGACCGCCTGGAGGCGACCGCCTTCACCACCGGCAACGGCACCACCCAGCCCAAGGGCGTCATCACCGCCGTGTCTGCCGTGGGCGGCTCGGTTGTCGCGTCTGCGACCACCGACACCTACGCCGTCGCGGACGTGTACGCCGTCGAGCAGGCGCTGCCCCCGCGGCACCGGCTGACGGGCTCGCCGTCGTGGATGGCGAACAAGGCGATCATCAACAAGACCCGCCAGTTCGACACCTCCGGCGGCTCCAGCTTCTGGGCCAACCTCGGCATGGGGCAGCCCGAGCAGCTGCTCGGCGCGCCGATCTACGAGGCCTCGGCGATGGACGGCGTCATCAACGCCGGCGCGGAGAACTACAGCCTGCTGCTGGGCGACTTCCGCAACTTCTACATCGTCGACCGGGTCGGCATGACCATGGTGTACGAACCGCTGGTCAAGGGCGCGAACGGACGTCCGACCGGTGAGGCGGGCTGGTTCGCCTACTGGCGGGTCGGCTCGGACGTCGTCAACGCCGACGCCTTCCGGCTCCTGAACATCACCTGATCCCTACCCACCCCTTCGGGCGCGGCCGGCATGCAGCGGGCCGCGCCCGTCCCGTTCCAGGAGCTGCGAACGATGTATCGAGCGAAGGACACGTTCTGGGTGCCGGGCAACCGGCGCATCGTCAAGGGCGACCTCGTCGCCCCGGACGACCCCGCCGTCGAGGGCCGCGAGGGCCTCTTCGAGGAGGTCGTCATCCCGCAGGCGTTGGCGCGCGAGGCGGCGAAGCCCGCCGCGAAGAAGACCGCGGCGAAGAAGACGACCGCCGCCAAGCCTTCAGCCTCGGCGGCCTCCGGCGACAGCAAGAAGGACGACCCGGCCGACGAGGACCCGCAGGAGAGGACGTCCGATGGGGGTGGCCAGGAGTGAAGCGCACCGTCTACAACCACGTCCGTGCCAGGGCCACCCTGGCGATCGCCCTGCGCACGGCGGCCGCCAACGGCACGGCCGTCGACCGGAAGCTGTCCGGGGCGTCCGGCGCCAACGAGTGGTACGGCTCGGCGATGCTCGTCGTCCACACCGGCACGATCACCGACGGCACCCACGCCATCACCCTCGAAGTCAGCGACGACAACTCCAACTGGTCGGCGGCCGCGGCCGCTGATCTGCAGGGCTCACTGCCGTCGATCGGCTCTTCCGACGACGACGCGCTGTACGAGGTCGGCTACACGGGCACCGCCCGCTACCTGCGCGCGGTCACCACCCCGTCGGGGACGACCACCGGCGGCGTGTACGGGGCGACGATCCTGCTCGGGTTCCCCACCGTCCTGCCCGTCTCCCGCACGTGAGGGGGTAGCGGTGGCGCTGCTGACACTGGCCGAGGCCAAGACCCAGTTGGACATCGACGGCTCCTCGCACGACACCGAGCTGCAGGTCTACGTCGACGGCGTCACCGCCGCCATCGAGGCGCACGTGGGCCCGGTGGAGAACCGGTCCGTGACCGAGACCCACACGGCCCGCGGTGTACGGCAGGTGGTGCTGCTGCAGACCCCTGCTGTGTCGCTGACGAGCGTGGTGCCTGTCCTCACGAACGGCACCACCTACCAGGTCGCGGCCCTGGACCTGGACGGGGCCACCGGTGTGGTGCAGCGACTGGACGGCGGCCGGATGTACGGCCCGCTGCGCTTCACCTACGTAGCGGGCCGGACCTCGGTGCCAGCCACCATCAACCTGGCGGCCCGCATCATGGTCCAGCACCTGTGGCGCACCCAGTACGGCGCGTCGCGGGCCGGGGCGAGCATCGGCGGCGGTGACGACTTCTCCGTCACCGAGCCGGTCGCCGGGTGGGGCTACGCCATCCCCAACCGGGTCCTGCAGCTGCTCGAGCCGTACAAGCTGCCCCCGGCGGTGCTGTGATGGCGACGACCTCCCGCGTTCCGGCCGCGATGGACGCGATCGTCGCGCTGGTGCAGGGGCTGGCCCTGGACGGTGTGAAGGTCGTCGACGGGCCGTCGGCCGTCAACGTCACCGAGCGGGACCGCATCCACATCGGGTGGCAGCCCGGCGCCGAGTCGGCGGCCTCCCTCCAGCAGCAGTGGAACGCTGCCGGAGCCAGGACCCGCGACGAGTCGTTCGCGATCCCCTGCTACGCCGAATCACGCGGCGGCGACAAGGACATGGCGTTCCGCCGCCGCAGGGTGTTCGAGATGGTCGCGGCCGTCGAGCAGGCGCTGCGCGCCACGAACGACGAGCCCGAGGCGCCGACCCTGAACAACACGGTGCTCTGGTCCGAGCTGACCGTCGGCGACCTGTTCCAGTCCCACGCCGAGGGCGCGATCGCAGGCCTGTCCTTCACCATCGCCTGCCGCGCCCGCATCTGACCCACCGCTACCCGAGGAGTCCAGTCATGGCGCGTGTGCGCTTCCTGGGGCCCGAGCAGGTCACCGTGCCCGAGCTGGGCCGGACCGTCGAGCCCGATCAGATCGTCGAGGTTCCTGACGCCAGGTTCGAGGGCTACGCCTGCCAGCCCTCGAACTGGGAGGTCATCGAGGAGCCCGGCGCCGCGAAGAAGAAGACCGCGGCGAAGGCGCCGCAGAACCAGGAGGGCTGATCCATGGCGATCGGATCCGGGCTCGGCGCCCAGCTCGGCATCGCGGCCGAGGTCACCTACGGCACCTTCGTGGCGCCGAGCAAGTTCGTGGAGTTCACCAAGTTCGGCGTGCAGCTGAAGAAGACCACCGCCCAGAGCGCCGGCGTGGCCGCGGGCCGTCTGCAGCCGCTGTCGGCCCGGCGTGTGGTGACCCAGCGCGAGGCGCAGGGCGCGGTGGAGATGGAGGTCACCAACAAGGCCATGGGTCTGTGGCTGAACACCCTGATGGGCGGGGGCGGTACGCCGACCCAGCAGGGCGCCACGGCCGCCTACCTGCAAACGCACACGCTCGCCGATGTCGCGGGCAAGTTTCTGACGCTGCAGGCCGGCATCCCGCTGACCACCGGCACGGTCACCGACAAGTCCTTCGTCGGCTGCAAGATCATCAGCGCGGAGTTCTCGTGCGAGGTCGGCGGCATGCTGATGGCCACGTTCGAGATCGACGCGAAGAACGTCGACGAGGGCCAGACCCTGGCCTCCGCGAGCTACCCGTCCATGTCCCCGTTCCACTTCGGGCAGATGGCGGTCAAGACCGGCAGCTTCGGCGCGGAGGCCGCACGGGACGGCATCCGCAAGATGAGCGTCAAGTTCGAACGCCCGCAGGACGTGGGCCGCTTCTACGCCGGGCAGGCCGGCCTCAAGAAGGAACCGATCACCAACGACCAGGTGAAGGTCACCGGGTCGATCGAGATGGACTACGTCGACACCACCCTCGACGACCTGTTCACCAGTGACGCGGCGACCAGCCTGGTGTGGGAGTTCATCGGCCCCAACATCGCCCTGACCCACGACGAGACGTTCCGCATCAAGCTCCCGGCGATCCGCTTCGACGACGCCCCGCCCACCGTCGAGGGCTTCGAGGTCATCAAGCCCACCCTGTCCTTCACCGGCCTGTACGACGGCACGAACAGCACGTCGATCGAGTACATGTCCACCGACACCGCGCTGTGAGGTAGGCCGTGGCACAGCAGGTGCGGATCCTGAACACCGGCAGCCTGCTGGAGCTGTCGCGGCGCCTGCGCGCTGCCGGTGGCGAGAACATCCGCCAGTCCATGCACCGCCGGATCCGGCGTGCGGCCGAGCCGCTCAAGGACGATCTGCAGGCCTCGATGCGCGGTCTGACCATCCGTCCGCCCGGCCGCACCACCCGGCCCGGCGGCGCGTCTCCCACAACCCGTCCGCTGCGCGACACGATCGCCGACGCGATCCGCATCAGTGTCCGCACGGGGGCCAGCCCCGGGGCGACGGTGTGGGTCGACAAGTCGCGCCTGCCGGCCGACCTGAAGAACATGCCGGAGGTCCTGAACGAGGGCCGCGTTCGGCACCCCGTCTTCGGCAACCGGCGCCGCTGGGTGAACCAGTGGGCTCAGCCGCCCTGGTGGGACACCACCGTCCGCCGGCACACCCCCCGTATCGAACGTGAGGTCGCCCGTGTCCTCGACGACGTCCGGCGCCGCCTCGAATAGGAGCACCCGTTGATCATCAAGTACATGCCCGCCGAGGGTGAGCCGCAGCTGTTCGACGCGGGACGGATGCGCGCCTCCGAGATCCAGATCATCGAGCGGACCGCAGACCGCAGCTGGCCGGCCATCAAGGAGGAGATGGGCCTCGGCAACGTCAACGCGATGCGCGTGGTGGCCTGGGTCATCAAGAAGCGCACCGAGCCGTCCCTCAGGTTCGGGGACTTCGACCCGTGGGACGACGAGCTGCGGGTCATGCTCGACGCGAAGGAGACCCGCGCCTACGCGGAGAGGCTCCTCGCCAAGTACGGCGACAACCCCGAGGACCTGGCCGACGCCTTCGACGAGCTGCGTGACGCGTCCTTCGACCGCGAGGCATGTGAGGCGGCGATCGCCGACGTGATGGCCCCAAAATCCCCGGACGCCCCCGAGGCAGAGCCGCAGCCGGAGGAGAGCCCAGCTTCACCGAGCGGTACCTGACCTACCTACCGCTGTTCGGCCTGTACCTGCACTACACCGACGCGGACGTCGACGCCCTCACCGAGGAGCGGTTCGACCTGCTCACCACCTGGATCGACGCCCACGAAGCACGGCTGCGCGGAGGTGAGTGATGTCCAACCGGATGCGGTTCGTCCTGGACGGCGACGACCGGCTGACTCCCGTCCTGAACCGTGCGGGCGACGGAGCGGTCCGTCTGCACCGCCGCCTCGACGACTCGACCAGCCGCAGCTCTGCTTCCCTGCGCGCCTTCACCCGTGACGCGGACGGACATCTGCGCAACCTGCAGGGCCGGTTCGTGTCGGTCGCGCACGCGGCCCGCCTGATCCAGGACTCCAACGGCCGCTGGCGCGACCTCAACGGCCGCTTCGTCACCTCGGAGGTGGCGGCCCGCCGTATGGCCGCGGTGACCAACGGCCTGCCCCCGGCGCTGCGGGCGGCGGGCGATGCCGCGGGCGGCGCGGCAACCCGGATGCGGCAGCTCAACGACGACACCAACGACGCGGGCCGCACCGTCACCCGCGTCACCGGCGACATCAACGCCCGGATGCGGGACGCCCAGGGCCGGTTCCTCGGCGCAGGCGGCGCGGCCGGCGGCCTGGGAGACGCGGCCGAGGCCGCGGGCGGCAAGGTCGGCGGAATGAGCGGGGCGATGGGCGGCCTGGCCGCGGTCATCGGGCTGTCGCTGCTGCCCGCCATCGGCGCCCTGGCGCCGATGATCGCCGGGGTTGCGCTCGCCTCGGGCACCCTCAAGCTCGGGTTCGCCGGGGTCGGCGACGCCGTGGCGGCGGCGGGCAAGAGCAAGAAGGAGTACCAGAAGGAACTCAAGAAGCTCTCCCCCGAGGCACGTTCCTTCACCAAGGAACTCGTGGGGATGAAGAAGGAGTTCGCTGACGTCGGCCGCGACGTGCAGAAGGCGATGCTGCCCGGCTTCACCAAGGCGCTCAAGGCCGCCGACCCGGTCGTGAAGATCGTCGGCCGGGGCATGACCGAACTCGGCGGCGCCTTCGGCAAGGCGGCCGAGGGCGCGGGACGGCTGTTCAAGGACTCCGGGTTCCAGAAGGACCTGGAGGCGAACCTGACCCTGGGGCGCCAGTTCGTCGGGGACATGATGTCCGGGCTCGGCGGACTGGGCCGCGGCTTCCTGTCCTTCGGTGCGGCCTCGAAGCCGACCCTGACCGCCCTGTCGGGCGGGATCCGGGACCTGCTCGGTCAGGGGCTGCCCGGCATGTTCGACGGGCTGAAGGTCGGGATCGAGGGCAGCTCGAAGTTCCTGAACGGACTCTTCGGGATGATCAACCGGCTGCTGCCGGCGATCGGCCGGTTCTCCGGCGAGGTGGCCCGCTCTCTCGGTCCGCTGCTGGGCGAGATGTTCACGTCCCTGGGCGTGCGCGGCGCCGGAGCCCTGGACACCCTGGGCCAGGTCGTGAAGGGACTGACCCCGGTCTTCAAGGATCTCGGGTTCGGCCTGAAGACCACGACCCAGCTCATGCAGATCATCGGCCCGACCGTGCGGGACACGGCCGGCGCGATCGTCGGCAGCCTGCTGCCATCGTTCTCGCAGGTCGACCAGGCGCAGGGCCCGCTGCAGCGGCTGAGCGGGTGGGTGCAGGACAACAAGGGCGCGATCCAGGAGTTCGCCCGGCAGGGCGCGACGGGCTTCATCACCCTGGTACAGGCCGGGGTGACCCACCTCCCCACCCTGATCAAGATCTTCCGGCTCGTCACCGGCGGCATGGTCACCGCGCTCGGCGGCGTCCTGCACGCGGCCGCCGAGGCGTTCGGCTGGATCCCCGGCATCGGCGGCAAGCTGAAGAGCGCTGACGAGAAGTTCCAGTCGTTCAAGGAGTCCTACCTCTCCGGCCTGCAGACCGCAGAGGACAAGGCCCGCGGGTTCGCCGAGTCGGTGGTGCCCAAGCTGTCGGCGGGCAAGCTGAAGCTGAACATCGAGAACTGGCAGTCCCAGATCGAGACGGCCAAGGCGAAGATGAAGACGGTCCCGCCGAGCAAGCGGGCCAAGCTCCAGGCCACCATCGACGATCTGCAGGCCAAGGTCAGCCAGGCCAAGGGTGCGCTCGCGTCGATCCAGGACAAGACCGTCACCGTCACCACGTTCCTGACCTACAAGGGCAAGAGCATGGCCGCCGTGTCCGCCGGCCGTATGGCGACCGGCGGCCCGGTCGGTTTCCCCGGCGGCGGTGCGGTGAGCGGGCCCGGCACCTCCACCTCGGACAGCATCCCGGCGATGCTCTCCGACGGCGAGTACGTCATCAACGCCAGGAGCACGGCGAAGTACCGGTCCCTGATCGAGGCCATCAACACCGACCGGCTCGGCGTCGCCGGCCTGGGCGGAGCCGGGACTGCGGTCGCCCAGGGCCTGGCCGGCGGCATGACCGCCTCATTCGGTCTGGTCGAGGGCGGGGCCCGGCGGATGGCGTCTGCGGTCATCGCCGGGATCCGGGCGGAACTGGAGATCGCCTCGCCGTCGAAGAAGACGGCGGCCCTGGCAAAGGACATCGGCGCCGGTCTGATCAAGGGCCTGACCGGGTCCCGCGACAAGATCAAGGCGACCGCGAAGGATCTCGCGGCCGACATCTGGAAGGCCTTCGACGGCCGGAAAGACAACCGTCTGGTGGGCATGGTCAACCGGCAGACCAAGCGGCTGCTGACCCTGGCCGCCCAGCGCGACAAGCTGGCCGAGAAGATCAAGGCCGCCAAGGACTACGCGTCCGGGGTCACCTCCACCGCACGCCAGCAGGCCGGGCTCGCGAGCCTGGGCATGGCCGAGGGCGAGGTCACCTCCGGCGGCATCAAGGGCGGGCTGACCTCGAAGCTGGAGCAGATCCGCAAGTTCACCAGCTACATCAAGGAGCTGGCCAAGCGCGGCCTGAACAAGGGGCTGCTGCGGCAGGTCCTCGACATGGGCCCCGAGCAGGGCTACGCCTACGCCAGCGCCCTCGCCGGGGCGGACAAGGCCACGTTCAACGAGATCAACTCCCTGCAGAAGAAGATCGACACCGACACCAGGTCGCTGGGGCGGATCGGCGCCGACCGGCTGTACGACTCCGGGAAGCACGCGGGCCGCGGGTTCCTGAAGGGGCTGGAGTCCCAGCAGGACGCGATCGAGAAGCTCATGGTCAAGATCGCCAAGGGCATGGAGAAGGCGATCCGCCGGGCACTGGGCATCAAGTCGCCCTCCACGGTGATGGCCCGGATCGGCGCCCACTCCACAGAGGGCCTGGCACGCGGACTGGTCGGCGGCATGCCCGCCCTCGACCAGGCGCTCGCCGCAGTGTCCGGGCGGGTTGCCGACACCCAGCCCGTCATCGGCCGTCCTGCCGTCGCAGGTGCGGGCGCCCGGCAGGTGAACGTCCAGGTCGACGTGCACGGCGCCATCGACCCGGTCGCCACCGCGCGGGAGATCCGGCGCATGCTGCTGGAGCTCAAGCGCGTCCACGGAATCAACATCAACCTGGGAGTGGGGTGACCTCGTGCCGCTGCTGGTGGAGATGGGATGGGGCGGGCTGGTCCAGTCACCCGAGACCATCTCGTGGACGGACATCACTACCCGCGTCGACGTCAACGAGCAGGGCGTCTCCATCACCCGCGGGGCGTCCGACGAGCTGAGTGACACCCAGCCCGGAACGGCCACACTCCGCCTGGACAACCAGGACGGGGCGCTCACCCCAGGCAACTCGCTCAGCCCGTACTACCCCTACGTGCGCAAGCTCGCCCCGATCCGGATCTCGGCCGCGGTCATGCCCACCGTCTCCGGGTCGGCGCCCTACCCGATGGCCATGCTCGGCGACGACTTCGACGACGGCCGCGTCAACGCGGCGCTGTGGACGACGAACACCGGGAGCACGGGGCAGGAGACCGCCGAGGGCCGCCTGCGCATCACCATCGCCCCGGGCATCGACACGAACTTCACCAGCGTCCGGCAGTGGACGCTCGCCTCCAGCAAGGTGACGGCGAAGCTCACGACGGTGCCCGCCGCGAACGGCTCCTCGAACTGCGCGGCGTCGATGTGGATTCTGTCCACCACCTCGGGCACGCGGATCGGCTGGCGCTACGACGCCCTCACCGGCGTCCTCGCCGCCATGTCGCAGACCGGGTTCGCGGACGGCACCCCAACGAACCTGACCTACTCGGCGATCGACCACGCGTGGCTGCGGGTACGGGAGTCCGCCGGCACCGTGTACTGGGAGACCAGCGGCGACGGGTTCATCTGGACGACCCGCCGCACCCTGGCCACCCCGGCCTGGGTCACCTCGCAGCAGCACGCGCTCGACTTCCCCACGACCCGTACCGGCGGCACGTCCGGCTACATCGAGTGGGACCTGCTCGGCGCCGAGATCCGGCCGCGGTTCTGGGGCGTGGTCAACTCCTGGCCCGTGCGCTGGGAGGGCCTGACCTCCCAGGTGCTGGTCACCTGCTCGGACATGCTCAAGCGTCTCGGGACCGCGCCCGCGCTGCGATCGGTCCTGGCCGAGGAGATCCTCCACCAGGACACCGCCGGAGTCCCCGGCACCCTCTCGGCGTACTACCCGCTGTCCGAACCGGCCGACTCCACTGCCGCCGGCGACATCTCCGGCGGCGGCTGCGGCGCGCTCACCCTCACCCAGATCGGCTCCGGCGGAACGCTGGAGTTCGGCGGCGAGGGCCTGGCCGAGACGGGCGAGGGCGCGCCCACGTTCACTCCGGCCTCCTCGTCGGCGGGCAAGTACCTGACGGCTGACGTGGGTGCCGTGTTCGAGGCCGCGTCCGACGCGCAGCAGATGATCCTGGAGTGCTGGATCAAGACCACGACGGTGAGCCGGGCGATCCTCGGCCTGTACTCCACCGGCCTGGACAACCAGCTGGCGCTGACCCTCAGCGCCTCCGGCGAACTGGTTCTGGAGTACACCGACAGCGGTGGCACCCTGACCACGCTCAACACGGCCGACGTCGTCACCGACGGCGAATGGCACCACATCGTGCTCGACATGGCGAACACCAACAAGGCCGTGTACCTCGACGGCGCGCTCGGGGCTATCACCCTGAACAACCCCCCGGACATGCACGGGATACGGCATCTGCACGTCGGCGGATACCGCGGCAGCCGGATGTTCAGTGGGCAGATCGCGCACGTCGCGGTCACCCACCTGCCCACCCAGACGACGTCGCTGCTGATCACGGAGTTCGTGGATACGCGCTACGCGGCGGGGACCACGGCGTTCGCGGGCGAGGACGCTGACGTCCGTGTCGCCCGTCTGGCCCGGTACGGGGGCGTGAACTCCGTGACCGTGTGGGGCAGCACGTTCGATCCGGTCGCCTCCCAGGGCCCGGCCGGGTCCAACGCGCTGGCCCGGATGCGGGAGGTGGAGACGACCGAGGCGGCGACCCTGTTTGCCGAACGGGACTGGTACGGAATCGCCCTGCAGTCCCGCGACATCCGCTACAACCCCTCGCCGTCGAGCGAGGTGTTCACGATCGCCTACGCCGACCTGGACACCGACGAGGTCGAGGCGTCCGACGACGACCAGAAGATGGTCAACATCGTCGAGGCCAGCAGGCCGGGCGGGGCCACGCAGCGGGTGACCTCCCCTGCCTCGATCCTCGCCTACGGCGAGAAACCCCAGCAGCTCAACCTGCTGAAGACGTCCGATCTCAGCGTGATGGACGCGGCGGCCTGGCTGGTGTCGCGGTACGCGGACCCGCCGACGGAGCTGCGGGAAATCCCGATCGAGGCGTACACGATGTCCACCTACCTGGACATCCTCGACGCGGACATCGGCAGCTACTTCTCCGTCACCGACCTGCCGTCGCAGGCGCCGGCCTCGTCGATGCGGAACACCGTCGAGGGCTACACCGAGGTCATCAAGGACACCAGCCACAAGATCCAGTTCCACACCAGCAAGAGCGCCACCGACTCCGTATGGGTGCTGGACGACTCGGTGTATTCCGTCCTCGGGTCGACGACCCGCCTCGCCTACTAGGAGGTCACGTGCCGTCGATCGCCGTCGTCCGGGCCGAGACGTTCTACTTGCCCTCGCACCCGCAGCGCCCCGACGCCTGGGCTCTCGTCGCCCCGGCGGAGCGGGTGATCCGCTGGTACGAGGACCGCGTGCAGCGCCGGGTGCGCCCGCCCGACGGATTCGTGATCGGGCAGAAGGCGTTCGCCCGGATCAACCACAACCGGTGGGTGGCCGACTGCCCGTGCGGCTCCGCGCAGGTCGTCACCCCGGCGGATCCCCGGATGGCGTGCACCGAGTGCGGCTACGGCTGGATCGCCCTCGTCTTCCCCGAGGACGTCGCCGCTGTCGAGGAGTCGGTCGCGGACGAGCTGCCGCACCTGCGGAACTGGTGGCACCCGGACGACCCCGTCAGCTGGGGGCACCCGCCCTCCGACGCTGTAGACCCGCTTGACGAGGAGGCGCCGTGACGTTCGCACCACGCACCTGGGTGGTCGGCGAGGTCGTGACAGCGGCCCTGCTCAACCAGGAGATCCGCGACCAGTTCAACACCTTCTTCGGCGCCTGGACCGACTACAGCGGGACGTTCGTGTGGGGCGCGGAGTCCGGGACCCAGCCCGCGATCGGCAACGGCACGATCGTCGCGAGGTACATGAAGATCGGCCGCACGGTCGACTACCTGCAGCGCCTCACCATGGGCAGCACCACCACCTACGGCAACGGCGCCGGCGCGGCCAACTACTACTTCAGCCTGCCCGCCGCGCCGGCCGCCACCTGGTCCGGACACCGGGGCCAGCACGTGGTGTGGCGGGACGAGTCCGCCTCCATCAACCAGAACGGCACCGCACAGTGCAGCACGGCCAACCACGCCAACGGCAGCTTGCGCCAGCTCGCCACGCCCAACACGGCGGGCGCCGCGTTCTGGGACTCGGTCGCTCCGTTCGCCGCCCTCGCAGCCGACGACGTGATGTGGCACCAAGGCCGCTACGAAGCAGCAGCGTAGAGAGGACACCGTGGACTACCCGTACATCGAGGTCCAGGCCAGGAACGGGGATGGGGCCCGTGCATCCGCCATCGTCCAGTTCACCAGCGGAGACCTCGCCGTCACCGAGGCCGACATCATCGCCGCCGTGACCGAGCGCCTCCAGGCCGTGGACGGCGTCACCAGCGTCTCGGCCACCCTTCACCACATCGCCCAGTCCCCGCTCTGACCCGCGTTCCCGACCGCCGCCCCGCGCCGCCTGGCCGGGGCCTTCGTCATCTCTGGAGGTTCGTGTGGCCGGTGTTCGCGTCGTCTCACTGAAGGTCGAGGTCGACCAGCCGATCCCCGCCGACGGGCAGTACCACCTGCTGCGGTTCCCCTACGACACCGAGTCCTACGACCCCTGGGGCATGCACAACCCGCTGCAGCCCGACGCCTACAAGGTCCCGGCCACGAGTTGGTCGACGCAGCCCCGCTCGGGTCTGGTGTGGCCGTGCTGGCCGGACGGCGTCCGCGGCTGGGGCACCGTTCACGGGCTCGTGTACTGGGAGGCCGGCGACTACGGCGAGGTCCGCTCCCGCATCGTCCGCGACCCGCTCGGCGTGACGAGCGGCTACGACAGCACGTGCACAGAGGACCACGTCGCCAGTCCTGGCGGGCAGTTCCGCGCCAAGACCTGGGGCCTGTTCATCGACCCGCAGGTCCCGCTCGGGCTGATGGTCCGGCACAACGCGAGCACCGCGAAGGCCGTCACCCTCGCCGAATTCAAGCTCGCCATCCAGCCCGTAGAGGAGCCCTGACCATGGCCATCAAGCTCGTCTCGCGCTCGGAGTGGGGAGCGCGGGCCTACCGCACTCCGAACGGGGCGACGCCGTACAGCGGTGCTCGCCGGGGCGTGAAGCTGCACTACCTCGGCACCGCCTACGCCAACCGGGCACACGACCGGTGCGCGGCCTACGTGCGCCTGCTCCAGGACCAGCACATGGACGGCAACGGCTGGTCCGACATCGGCTACAGCTTCCTGATCTGCACGCACGGCTACGTCTACGAGGGCCGCGGCCTGAAGCGACGCAACAGCGCGAACGGCAACACGGCGCTCAACGAGCAGGACTACGCCGTCTGCCTGCTCGTCGGCTCGTCGGACCTGGTCAAGCCCACCGACGAGCAGCTGCACGGCGCCCGCGACGCCATCGACTACTGCCGCAGCCAGGGACCCGCGGGGACGTGGCTCGGAGGGCACCGCGACGGCTACGCCACATCGTGCCCTGGCGATGCGGTCTACGCCTGGGCGAAAGCCGGGGCACCCCGACCCAAGTCCGAGGAGGACGACATGCCCACTGCCGACGAGATCGCCACCGCCGTACTGAAGAAGGACGGCATCATCACCGTCCCCGGAGCTCCGGCGAGCAATCCGACGTGGACGCTGTCGAGCGTCCAGACGGAGATCCTCAAGCGGCTCGACAAGGCGAACGCCACGCTCGCCGCACAGTCCGCCGCCATCACCTCCCTGGCCGGGCAGCTCGGCGAGGACGTCGACACGGCGGCCGTCGTCGCCGCCGTCCAGCAGGCCATCGCCGACGCCGTCGTGAGCGTCGACGTCAACGTCACCAGCAAGGAGTCCTGACCATGGCATCCCCCTCCGCCCCCATCGAGAAGAAGGTCAAGCTCGCGACCGCGCTCACCTACCTCGCGGGCGTCGCCGGCCTCGCGATCGTCGGCGCCGTCACCGACGACCCCTCGCTCATCAGCTCGATGCCCGACGCGCTGGAACCGTTCGTCCTCGCGATGCTGCCCGCGGCCGCCGCCGCGATCGGCGGATGGGCCGCGCCGCACACCCCGCGATCGGACGCCTGACTGATCGGAGCCGCACGTGGCCGACCCGACGACCGGTGAAGTAGTCCGCCGCCTGGACGACGTCCGCCAGGACTTGAAGGAGGACATTCACGGAGTCGTCGGGCTCGTCAACCAGAAGGTCGACGCGGAGATCTTCCGCCTCGGCCAGCAGGCGCAGGACGAGCGGCACACCGCCCTCGTCGCCCGCGTCGCGAAGCTGGAGCAACAGGCCGAGGAGAAGGACAAGCAACGGCAGAACGACCGCCGCCTGATCTTCTTCAGCCTCGTCGTGCCCGTGCTGCTGCTCGCCATCCAGCTGTACAACGCCAACAGGGGGGCGTGACGTGAGCGCGCACAGACTGCCCCGCCGCGATCCGGTTGCCCTGCTGCTGGGCGGGTTGCTGGCGCTGCTGGTGGCGTACATCTGGTGGCAGACCTCGCAGTTGACGCACGATCTGCGCACGGCGAACGAGGCGCGGGACGCCCTGGCCACGCAGGTGCAGCAGCTCGGGGAGAAGCCGGTGGCGGGGCCGCCGGGGTCCCGGGGCGAGCCGGGCGTGTCCGTGACCGGGCCGCCTGGTCCGTCTGGTCCGCCTGGACCGCAAGGCCCCTCGGGGGTGAGCGCCACGGGCAAGCCCGGGGAAGACGGCGAGGACGGCACCCCTGGGGCCGCCGGACAGCCGGGGGAACCGGGACAGGACGGCGTGTCTGTGACCGGCCCGGCAGGACCGTCTGGCCCGAGAGGCGAGCCCGGACCGGCCGGACCCGCCGGTGAGCCGGGGGAGGACGGAAGAGACGGGGAGGACGGGCAGACCTGCCCGGATGGATACAGCCTCCAGGCGCCGACCGACGACCCCGATGCGCTCGTCTGCCGCCGCGACGGCGCCCCGCAGCCCGACGAACCCGGCAACGGCAACAACCCGCTCGCCGCCCTCGACCCCACCCGCCGCCAGTACCCATAGCCCACGACAGCGCCCCCTGCACGGTCCACGACGGGCCGTGCAGGGGGCGTTTCCTCATGCTCGGGGTCAGTGCAGCGCTTCGATGGCCTTGAGAATCAGGGCCCGCGCGTCAGCCCCGTACACGGCCATCCCACGCAGCTGCTCGAACGCCTTCAGGTACAGGGCGATCTCGGACGGCTGGGTGACCCGCACCCGAGCGGAGAGCAGCTCCACCGAGACGAGCGTGTCGTCGTACACGTGGAACAGCTCCTGTGGCCACAGGGGCCGGTCTGCCGTCGCGCTGGGGACGATTCCCAGGGACACCGAGGGCAGCGCCCCTGCGGTGAGGAGGTAGCCGAGTTGTGCGGCCATCGCGTCCTCGTTCCCCAGCTGGTAGCGGAGGACGCTCTCCTCGATCACCATGACGAACCGGTGGCCCGGCTGGTGGATCACCTTGGATCGCTCAAGGCGGGCCGCCGCAGCCTCGTCCGAGTCGTCGGGCAGATCGAGCAGTTGGGAGGCGTTGCGCAGCACGGCGCGCGCGTAGCCCTCGGTCTGGAGTAGGCCGGGGACGAGGGTGGGCGAGTAGACCCGGAACAACTGGGTGGACTGGTAGAGCTCCACGTAGCTGTCCTGGAGACGCTTCAGGCCGGAGCGGACTCTGCGGCGCCATTCGACGTACTGGGCTTCGGCGTTCCGCGACTGGGCAATGATGTCCGCGGCCTGGTCGTCGGCGCCGCACGCCTGGCACCAGCGGCGAATGTCGTCGGGGGTAGGCGGTGTGCGGGCGTTCTCGATGCGGGAGGTCTTCGGATGCGTCCAGCCGCAGCGCACGGCCAGCTCAGTCCCGGTGATCCCGGCATCGGCGCGCACGTCTCGCAGGCGCTGCGCGACCCGCTCGCGGGCGGCCTGGGCCGAGGAGGAGGGGGAGATGGGCATGAGCTGGCCTGTGCACCTTCCGCGCTAGCTGATCTTGTACTCGTCGTGCGGGACCGCCCGCGCCCACACCGCCTTGAAAGCGTCAGCGCACAGCTTCGCGGCGGCCGGGTCCTCGCTGATCTCGCCGCCGCCTGAAGCTCCGTCGCCGGTGAAGTGGTTCCATCGGATCAGCCGGCCGTCGATGAGCCAGAAGTCGTTGCCTGGCAGGGCGATGTCCGAGGCCTGTCGGCGCGGCAGCCAGCGGACAAGTTCTCCGGCCCCGATGTTGACGACGGTGGCGGCATGTTCGTAGCGGATGTACTCGGTGACCGGCTCGGACACGATGCGGGCGCGGCGAACGACCACGCCGCGGGCCACGGTGCGGCGGATCAGGTCAACCCAGGGCAGCCAGTAGGCCGATCCGGGGTCGATGTCCCGTTCTCCTGTGCGCTGCCATCGCGCGAAGTCGTCGGCTTCGCTGGCGACCCCGTAGGAGTCACGCATTTCCAGGTGGACGGCGGAGCGCTGCGCGCCGTCCAGGAGTTCATCGAACGTCGGCACGCTCGACGGCATCGCACGCCTCCCTGATCATCGACACCATCCTGGCGGGGATACGGATCACGGCTTCGTTCTCCGGGATACCGACGGCGTGGCCGGGTACCTCGAACGCGGCACACTCCGCTTTCAGCTCGGCTCCTGGCTTCCAGCCCTGGAAGACGAGTTCGTTCTTCTCTTCGTCGACCCACACGGTGGGGCTTTCGCCTTGGCCTGTGCTCGGGTCGATTCCGATGAACCGTAGTGTCATCGCCGCCTCCAAAGCTGGTGGTGTGCATGGATGTACAGCACCGTCAGTCCTGCGAGCTCAGCGGTCAAGAGGGCGAACCCGCCAGGGGCAGGAGAAACGGATCGTCGTGAACATTCGTGTACATCGATGGATGTGGCGTGGTTCACCTTCCTAGCGTCGGGAGGTACGAGAAGACCCCGGCGAGGTGTCAGCCTCCCGGGGCGCGGCCAACGCTGCTGAGGAGCGCCGACGTGACCACTTCTACCACCCAGCCGACGACGATGGACCCGCCGATCACCCTCGCCCTCCCGCTCGAAGAGCCGGTCCCGCCCACGGACTGTGGGGTGTGCGCCGCGCTGGTGAAGCAGCGGGCCGAAGCACGCGCCCGGGACGACCTGTCGAAGGTGTCGGATCTGAACGTGGAGATCCGGGCCCACCACGCGCCGCGCCCGAAGCGGAGGCGGTGACCGTGACGGCACCCCAGGACGCCGAGACCAGCAGCTCGTTCGCCTACTGCTCCTGGCACGAGGACTACAGCCACAGCGCCCGCCTGGTGCGTCTCACGGACGAGGGCTCCGGTCCCGCTCCCCGCGGACTGTTCGCGTGCGCCTCGTGCCGCCACGCCTACGATCTGACGCCGCTCGCCGACCAGCCGCTGTGACCACCGCGGGGAAGACCCCCGAGTGCGAGCACGGAATGCACCGGCACTGCGACGGCCCCGGAGACATCCGCCGGGAGGGCGCCCCTAAGTGGGAGGCGCCCATCATGACGATCCGATGCGGGTGTTCCTGCCACCGGCGGAAGCGTTGAGACTCCCGCCCGTCCCTGCACCCCGTGAGTTCCTGGGGGCGGGCGGGACCAGGCCCCGGCCGGTACGCGTGTCCCGGCCGGGGCCGCTCCATGCCCAACCTTGGATTCGAAGGCGATCGCGCACGGCGTCGGATCGGGCCACAAAACCGCAGGTCAGACAGGTTACGTGATCGCGTAAGCGAGGCCCTGGAGCAAGATCCCTTTAGAGGCGTTCTAGAGGGCTATTGGGGTTCCCCGTCCCCGTGCCGCCGCTGATGACGTACGACAGCCGGGCGCGGATCAGTGCCCGCAGGACGCGGTCGCCGCCCGGCGGCACCGTGCCCGCCGTCACCAGTTCGGCGAGGGTGAAGGCGCGGGGCCGGACGACCCGCAGGGACAGACAGGTGGAGCCGACCGCCACCGGCGGGAGCACCGCGTGGAGCCGGGTGCCGTCCGGGAGCCGGGCGTCCACCCACGGCCGGGCGTCGTCCAGCCGGCGTCCGGCGACGGCCGCCAGGCGCTGCGCGAGCCGCCGTACGGCCGCCGCGTCCGGGAAGGAGACCTCGGTCAGCTCCAGTCCGCCGCCCCGGTCCACCCACACCCGGTCCGGCGCCGAGACCAGCACATCGGTGACCGAGGGATCGGCGAGCAGCGGCTCCAACGGCCCGCTCCCCACCAGCTCCGACCGCAACCGCTCGGCCGCCCCGAGCACTTCGGCGTCCCCGAGCACGCGCCCCCGCTCCCGCAGGGCCTGCGCCACGCGCGCGGGCGTCGGCTCGGCACCGCTCTCGACGAGCCACTGCCGTACGCCGTCCAGCAGTCCGTCGTCGGGCATCCCGTTCATCCGGCCCCGCCCCCGATCGCACGCCGCTTCCGGGGTCCCGCTTCCCGTGGCCCGCCGCTGCCCGGCACCCGGTTCACGCCGCCTCCCCTCGGGCCGCCGTGCGCTCCCAGAACCCGGCGCAGAAGCGCGCGAGCGGTCCGCGTGGGATGCCTCCGGGTGGTTTGCCGCCGTCGGAGAGCCCGGCCTCGGTCGGTACCTCACCGGCGAGCGGCAGCCCGAGGAGGCGGGCCACCTCGTGGTCGTCGAGGCCGGGGGCGTACGGGCCGCGGACCGCGACGCGGAGGTCGCGCAGGACCATGCCGAAGGCGGAGGCGACACGTGACGCGGCCGCGACGGCGCGCAGTTCGGCCGGGACCACCAAGAGCCCCATGTCCAGTTGGGCGAGGGCCTCGGCGACGCCTTCGTCGATGCGGCGCGGCAGGTCGACGACGACCGCCCCGCCGCGCCGCCGCCCGGCCGCCAGCACCGCGCGGACAGCCTGGGGCGGAATGGCCACGGCGTCGCCCCGGTCCCAGCTGAGGACCCGCAGGGCGTGCACCTCGGGCAGCGACTCCTCCAGCGCGCCACCGCCGACCCGGCCGCGCGAGGCGGCGAAGGCCGGCCAGCGCAGCCCGTCTGCGCTCTCGCCGCCGAGGAGCACGTCCAGGCCCCCGCCGAGCGGGTCGGCGTCCACGAGGAGGGTGCGCGTGCCCTGTCGCGCGGAGGTGACGGCCAGGGCGCAGGCCAGCGTGGACGCGCCGGCACCGCCCCGGCCGCCGACGACGCCGACGGTGATCGCCGGCCTGCCGACGCCCTCCGCCACGTCGGCGATGCGGTCGACGAGCCACTGCTCGCCGTCCGG
The DNA here is from genome assembly GCF_014930365.1 of Streptomyces caniscabiei. GTDB lineage: Bacteria > Actinomycetota > Actinomycetes > Streptomycetales > Streptomycetaceae > Streptomyces > Streptomyces caniscabiei. Next base: position 76,994 of record NZ_JABXWI010000001.1, read on the forward strand.
CAGCATCAGGACGTGGTCGGCGCCGATCTCCACGGCCCGCTGCCAGACCCCGGAGTCGTCCTGGTCCTTGCCGACGAGCACCACTCCTCGTCTGCGCGCGGCGCCCCGCAGCCGCCGCGCCGCGTCGTTCCCGACGAGCACGAGCGGCGCCGTCTCCCACCGGCCCCGGCCTTCCGGCACTCCGTGGTGGACCTCCGGCCGGGCGCCCGCGGCCGCGCACAGGCGCAGCAGGTCGTCCAGCAGTTCCATGTCCTCGGTGACGATCAACGGCCTGCCCTGCCGCCCCTCGGCGGCGGACGGCAGGTCGTCGGTGATGGCTCCCGCCACGATCCCCAGCCCCTTTCGCTGCGTGAACGCGGTCGCCCGATGGTCCGGACGCCGTGTTCAACTCCTGTGTGAAGCACCGGAGATCGGCCGCCGCGGAGGCGGTCGACGGAATCCGGCCCTACGCATCCGCGAATCGGAACCGGTCGTGAACCGGCCGCCGTCGGGACGCGCCGGAATCACGGTGCAGCGGTCTTCGAAATCGTGTGGATCTTGGTCGATAACTGTGGACAACTCGGCCCTTGTGAATATCGCCGTCACCCGAACAGGCGACTCCCGTACGGCTTCCACAGCGCAGCCTCGCGACTACGGACGGTGACGTATCCTGTGCCCGGGCAGAGGAAAGCCCACGAGGGCACGAGAGCGCCTCGCGGGCCGGGGAGAAGAGAGAAAACGCGTCCGGACATGCGACGACCCCCACCGGGGGGGAGAGTGGGGGTCGTCTTCACGGCCGACTCGGGGGGGGGAGGAGCCGGACCGCGTTAGCACGGTCGCGAACGATCCGTGACTTCCATGGTGTACCCGAGAGGCCTCTCAGGCAAACCCACACGCCCCACACTAGCCCGAATGGCGGGCGCATATGCTCGGCCCCGTGGAAAACCACTCCTTGCCCCGCACAGCGGCCTTCTTTGACCTGGACAAGACGGTCATTGCGAAGTCGAGCACGCTCACGTTCAGCAAGTCGTTCTACCAAGGCGGCCTGATCAACCGAAGGGCCGCCCTGCGAACGGCGTACACCCAGTTCGTGTTCCTCGCGGGCGGCGCCGACCACGACCAGATGGAACGCATGCGGAAGTATCTGTCCGCGCTGTGCCGGGGCTGGAACGTCCAGCAGGTGAAGGACATCGTCGCCGAGACCCTGCACGACCTGATCGACCCGATCATCTACGACGAGGCCGCCTCCCTCATCGAGGAGCACCACATCGCGGGGCGGGACGTCGTCATCGTCTCCACCTCGGGCGCCGAGGTCGTCGAGCCGATCGGCGAGCTCCTCGGCGCGGACCGCGTGGTGGCGACCCGGATGGTCGTCGGCGACGACGGCTGCTTCACCGGCGAGGTGGAGTACTACGCCTACGGTCCGACGAAGGCGGAGGCGATCCGGGAGCTGGCGGAGTCCGAGGAGTACGACCTCGCCCACTGCTACGCGTACAGCGACTCGGCGACGGATCTGCCGATGCTGGAGGCCGTGGGCCACCCGCACGCGGTGAACCCGGACCGGACGCTGCGCAAGGAGGCCCTCGCGCGCGGGTGGCCCATCCTCGACTTCCACCGCCCGGTGCGCCTCAAGCAGCGCCTGGCCGTACGGCCGCGACCCGCCCTCCTCGCGGCTGCCGCCATAGGCGCCGCGGCGGCCACCGCCGGGCTCGTCTGGTACGCGAGCCGGCGCCGCGTGGCGACCGCCTGACCCGCGGTCCGCGCCCCGGCCGCCGAATCACCCCTCTTTGAACCCAAAAGTAAAGAAGCGCAGCGAGGGGTTCCGCTTGCCGGGGTCGTGGAGTAGAAAGGATTCAAGGCCCGCGAGACCAAAGGACATCCGAGAGGATCACCTTTAAACAACTCATTTGGCCCCACGGACCTAGCATGAACACCAGGCACCCACGCGACGTCGACCCGTCGATTACGGGCCAGCCGCACCAGGTCACGGGCCAAGTTCCCGGCCTGATGGGCACATATCGAGGACGCTTGGTAACCGGGTGGACATGCCAGCGGCGGTACGAATTCTCGTACCGCCGCAACCCTTTTCCGGGGGATTTCCGCCGCCCGCCTCGCGGGTTTCTAGGCCGCTCCGCGCTGTAGCGCCTCGCACACGGCCGTCGATTCGCGCGCGCCCAGTTCGATCGCCCTGCCGCAGTGGGTGATCCACGCGGCCATGCCCTCCGGGGTGCCGGAGACGTAGCCGTCGAGGGCGGCCAGATAGGCGGCGCGGCCCAGTTCCGCGTGGCCGACCTCCGCCGGGCAGACCGACTTGGGGTCGAGGCCGCTGCCGATCAGGACGATCCGCTCGGCCGCGCGCGCGACGAGGCCGTTGTGGAAACCGAAGGGCCGCAGGGCGAGCAGCTCGCCGTGGACGACGGCGGCGGTCACCAGGGCCGGGGCCGAACTGCCCTTGATGATCAGCTCGGAGAGGCCGTCGAGCCGGCCGGCGACCTCCGCCGCACCCGGCAGCGGCAGCTCGACGAGGGGCTCGTCGACGCTCTCGCCGGACTGCCGGGGACGCCCCACGCGCGCGTCGTCGCTCCCGGCCGCGACCAGGTGCAGGCGGGCCAGCACCCGCAGGGGCGTCTGCCGCCAGATCGACAGCAGCTGGCCCGCCTCGGCGGTGAGCCGCAGCGCGGCACCCATGGCGCGGGCCTCGTCGTCCCCGTCCTGGCCGCTGAAGTCCGAGCGGCGGCGCACCTCTTCGAGGGCCCAGTCGGCGCCGGACAGCGCCGCCGAGCCGCGCGCGCCCCGCAGCGCCGCCTCGGAGGTGACCGCGTTGCTGCGACGGCGCATGACACGGTGGCCGTAGACCCGGTCCACGGACTTGCGCACGGACTCCACGGATTCGGCCACACCGGGAAGCTCTCCCAGGGCCGCGAGCGGATCGGCGGCCGCACCTGTCGTACTCATGAGTACGACCCTACGCTCACCTGCGGCCGACCCCTCGAAGGAGTGGTCTTCCCGGCCGCGCGGACACCCTCGGCGCCCACGCCACTACCGTTAGTGAACATGAAAATTGCTTTCGTCGGGAAGGGCGGGAGTGGCAAGACCACGCTGTCCGCCCTGTTCATCCGCCACCTCGCCGCCTCCGGGGCCCCCGTCGTCGCCGTCGACGCGGACATCAACCAGCACCTGGGCGCCGCCCTCGGCCTCGACGAGTCGGAGGCCGCCGAGCTGCCCGCGATGGGCGAGCGGCTGGCACTGATCAAGAACCACCTGCGGGGCTCCAACCCACGGATCACCTCCGCCGAGACGATGATCAAGACCACCCCGCCGGGCGACGGCTCCCGTCTGGTGCGGATCTGCGAGCCCAACGCGATCTACGACGCCTGTGCCCGCCCGGTGGAACTCGACGGCGGGGCCGTCCGTCTTATGGTCACCGGCCCCTTCACCGACGCCGATCTGGGGGTCGCCTGCTACCACTCCAAGACGGGGGCGGTGGAGCTGTTCCTGAACCACCTGGTGGACGGCCGCGACGAGTACGTGGTGGTCGACATGACGGCCGGTTCCGACTCCTTCGCGTCCGGCATGTTCACCCGTTTCGACATGACGTTCCTGGTGGCCGAACCGACCCGGAGGGGGGTCTCCGTCTACCGCCAGTACCAGGAGTACGCCGCCGACTTCGGGGTCGCCCTGAAGGTCGTCGGGAACAAGGTGCACGGCCAGGACGACCTCGACTTCCTGCGTGCCGAGGTCGGGGACGACCTGCTGGTCACCCTCAGGCACTCGGACTGGGTGCGCGCCCTGGAGAAGGGCCGCCCGCCCCGTTTCGAGCATCTGGAGGAGGCCAACCGCCGCTCCCTGCGCGCCCTGCACGAGGCGGCCGACGCCACGTACGAGCTGCGCGACTGGGAGCGCTACACCCGTCAGATGGCGCACTTCCACCTGAAGAACGCCACCAGCTGGGGCAACGAGCGGACCGGGGCCGACCTGGCGTCGCAGATCGACCCCGAGTTCGTGCTCGGCGAAGAGGTCGCCGCAGCCGTGTGACCGCGGCTACGGCTTGGGCTTGGCCGCGGGTGCCCCCGGGACCCCCTTCGGGGCCGGTGCCGGCCCGGTGGACAGGAAGGCCTTCCAGCCCTTCTTCGGGGACTGACCGACACCCAGGCCGCGCAGCCTGTCCAGGACCTCCGGGTCCTGGGCGTCGAGCCAGTCGGCGAGCTGCCGGAAGGAGACGCAGCGCACCTCGGCCTTGCCGCAGACCGTCTCGATGGTCTCCTCGACGGCGCGCATGTAGACGCCGCCGTTCCAGGACTCGAAGTGGTTGCCGATGATCAGGGGCGCGCGGTTGCCCTCGTAGGCGCGCTCGAAGCCCGCGAGGAGCCCGTCACGGAACTGGTCGCCCCACTCCTCCCGTCGGCCGGGCGCCCCCGCGCGGGCGCCGGACTGGTTCACGTAGAAGTTGTAGTCCATGGTCAGGGTCTCGAAGTCGCGCCCCGGGACGGGGACCAGCTGCAGCGACAGGTCCCACAGACCGTCCTCCTTCGCGGGCCAGACCTGGTTCCTGACACCGCTGGTGTCGTAGCGGAAGCCCAGTTCCCTGGCGGCCCGCGTGAAGTTCGCCCGTCCCTCCAGGCAGGGTGTGCGGGCGCCGATCAGCTCCTTGTCGTAGTCGAAGGGCAGCGGTTCGGCCTCCTTGGTGCCGGTGTTGGTCCTCCACGCCTTCACGAACGCCTTGGCCTGGGCGATCTCGCTCTTCCACTCCTCGACCGACCACTCGCCGACCCCGCCGCCGGGGCCGCAGAAGTGGCCGTTGAAGTGGGTGCCGATCTCGTTGCCCTCCAGCCACGCGCCGCGCAGCTGGTCCACGGTGTCCTTGATTCCGCGGACGTCGTTGAAGCCGATGTCGGAGCGGCCCGGCGAGTGCTGGGGCGGCCGGTACAGGTCCCGCTTCTCCTCCGGCAGCATGTACACGCCGCTCAGGAAGTACGTCATGGTCGCGTCGTTGGCCCGGGCGACCTCGCGGAAGTGCGAGAAGAGCCGCTGGCCGTCCTCCCCCGCGCCGTCCCAGGAGAAGACCACGAACTGCGGGGGCCGCTGTCCGGGCTTCAACCGCTGCGGCCTGGGCAGGTGCGGCTGCACACCGGTGTAGGCGGTGGATCCGTCGCCGATCAGCCGGACCGCGGTCTTGGGCGGCGCCGGGGCACCCTCCTCCTCGGGCCCTCCCTGCCGGCCCTCCCGCTCCGTGCTCTTCTTCGCACCGGGTGAGCCGGTTGTCGTCGTCGGCTCACCGATCCCGCATCCGGCGAGCGCCGCGGCGCAGGTCGCGGCGAGGGTGACTGCGGCGGCGATCCTCTGGGTGACGGCCATGTCCCGCCCACCTTCCTTCGCTCAGGGGCAGAGCCGACAAGGTCACACAGAGTTCCGATCATGATTAATACGACAAGCCGATGAAAGGCTTCATTCACCCCCGCGAGTGATCTAATGACCTATTTGCGGCTAATGTTCTTGCGTGTCCTTTACCCTGCATTACGATTCGTTTACTGAGCGTTGAGAAATCCCGCCACTGAACGTCGTGCCCCACGGCCGCGACCGACGCGTCCGCGCAGCCCCGGAGGAGACGGGAGAACATGTCCGCCTGCGTCCCCACCCCCACCACCGACCCGGACTCGAACCGGACGGAGCGTGATCACCGACCGCACAGCCCGCCGAAGGGACCGCGTCGCCGGTTCCCCGTCTCGGCCACCGACCTGTCCGCCTCCATCGCGGTCTTCCTGATCGCCCTCCCCTTGTCCCTGGGCATCGCCCTCGCCACCGACGCGCCGCTCCAGGCCGGCCTCGTGGCCGCCGCCGTCGGCGGACTGGTGGCCGGACGCCTCGGCGGATCCCCCCTCCAGGTCAGCGGCCCCGCGGCCGGCCTCACCGTCGTCACCGCCGACCTCATCCACCAGTACGGCTGGCGCACCACCTGCGCCATCACCGTCTTCGCGGGACTGGCGCAACTGGGCCTGGCCCACCTGCGCGTGGCCCGCTCGGCACTCGCCGTCAGCCCCGCGATCGTGCACGGCATGCTCGCCGGCATCGGCGTCACCATCGCCGTCGCCCAGCTCCACATCGTGCTCGGCGGCACCCCGCAGAGCTCCGTCAGCGCCAATCTCGGGTCCCTGCCCGCCCAGTTGGCGCACGTGCACCCCGCCGCGCTCTGCGTGAGCGTCCTCACCCTCGTCCTGCTGCTCGCCTGGCCCCGGCTCCCCGGCCCCGTCGGCCGGCAGCTGCGCACGATCCCGGCGGCCCTGGTCGCCGTCGCCGGTGCCACGGCGGCCGCCGCGCTCGCCGCGTTGAGCCTGCCCAAGGTCGACCTGCCGTCCTGGCGGAGCCACGCCCTGGCCGGTGTGCCCGACGGACCGGTGCTCGGCCTGGTCGCGGCCGTCCTCACCACCACGCTCGTGTGCAGCGTGCAGTCGCTGCTCGGAGCCGTCGCCATGGACAAGCTGGCGGCGGGCCGGACCGACGTGCGGCGCTCCGACCTCGACCGCGAGCTGCGCGGCCAGGGCGCGGCCAACGTCGTCTCCGGCCTCCTCGGCGGGCTGCCGATCGCCGGCGTCGCCGTCCGCAGCACGGCCAACGTCCGGGCCGGCGCCACCAGCCGGAACTCCACGATGCTGCACGGCGTCTGGGTGGTGGCGGCCGCCCTGCTCCTGGTGCCCGTGCTGGAGCTGATCCCGCTCGCCGCGCTCGCCGCCCTGGTGATGGCCGTCGGGGTCCAGATGGTGTCCCTGCACCACATCCGTACGGTCACCCGTCACCGCGAGGTCGCGGTCTACGCCGTCACCACCCTCGGCGTCATCGTCTTCGGTGTCCTGGAGGGCGTCGCGCTCGGCATCGCCGTGGCCGTCGGCGTCGCCCTGCACCGCCTCACCCGCACCCGTATCACCCACGACGAGCGGGACGGAGTCCATCACGTCCATGTGCGCGGCCAGTTGACGTTCCTGGCGGTGCCCCGCCTCAGCCGCGCCCTGCACCAGGTCCCCGCGGGGGCCGCCACCGTGGTGGAGCTGGACGGGTCGTTCATGGACCACGCGGCGTACGAGTCGCTGCAGGACTGGCAGCACGCGCACCACGCGCGGGGCGGCACCGTGGAGATCACCGGCCGTGCGGGCACCCGGATCGCCGAGCCCGCGAGCGTCTCGGCGGCGGGCTGCCGCTGCCGGCCCTGGACGCCCTGGCGCAACCACCAGTGCGAGGCCCCCGCCACCCCGGCCGCGGGCGTGCCTCAGGAGGAGACCGCCGACGGCCCGAGCGGCCATCAACTGGCGCGCGGCATCAGCGCGTTCCAGCGGAACACGGCCCCGTTGGTCCGCAGGGAGCTGGCCCGGCTGGCACGCGAGGGGCAGCAGCCCTCGCAGCTCTTCCTGACCTGCGCCGACTCCCGGCTCGTCACCTCGATGATCACTTCCAGCGGCCCCGGCGACCTCTTCGTCGTCCGCAATGTCGGCAACCTCGTGCCGCTGCCCGGCGAGGAGAGCGGCGACGACTCGGTGGCCGCCGCGATCGAGTACGCGGTGGACGTGCTGAAGGTGCGCTCCATCACGGTCTGCGGGCACTCCGGGTGCGGCGCGATGCAGGCCCTGCTCAAGACCGATCCGCACGGCGCCCAGACGCCTCTCAAGCGCTGGCTGCGGCACGGCCGGCCCAGCCTGGAGCGCGCGACCGACAAGAACCGCCCCTGGGCCCGTCTCGCGGGCCGCGAACCCGCCGACGCCATCGAACAGCTGTGCCTGACCAACATCATCCAGCAGCTGGAACACCTGAGAGCCCATGACTCCGTCGCCCGCGCCCTGCGCGAGGGCGCGCTCGAACTGCACGGCATGTACTTCCATGTGGGCGAGGCACAGGCCTATCTGCTCACGGAGGCAGCGTCCGAGAGCGCGGTCTTCGATCGGGTCTCCGGCGCGATCGACCCGCCCGACCCGGCCGACCCCGCCGGAACGGTCCTGTCCGACACGCGCGCGTGAACCGATTTCCGTCCGGATCCGTGGGAACGGGTGGCGTCCTGGCCCCGAGGCCACCCGCCCACAGGTCTAAACCAATCTGACGAAGCCCCTTGTCATCGAGGGTCCGGGTCTGATGAGCTGTGGCTTGGGACACAACGGTCGCCCCGGCAAAGCACCGCGAGGGAGATGTCGTGAGCAACGAAAGCCTGGCCAACCTCTTGAAGGAGGAGCGACGCTTCGCGCCGCCCGCTGACCTGGCCGAGAACGCCAACGTCACGGGTGAGGCGTACGAGCAGGCCAGGGCTGACAGGCTCGGTTTCTGGGCGGCTCAGGCCCGGCGGCTGACCTGGGCCAAGGAGCCGACCGAGACACTGAACTGGTCGAACCCGCCGTTCGCCAAGTGGTTCGAGGACGGCGAACTCAACGTCGCGTACAACTGCGTCGACCGCCATGTCGAGGCCGGCAACGGCGACCGGGTCGCCATCCACTTCGAGGGTGAGCCCGGAGACAGCCGCTCCGTCACCTACGCCGAGCTCAAGAACGAGGTGAGCAAGGCCGCCAACGCCCTGCTGGAGCTGGGCGTCCGGGCAGGCGACCGGGTCGCGGTCTACATGCCGATGATCCCGGAGACGGCCGTGGCGATGCTCGCCTGCGCCCGGATCGGCGCAGCGCACTCCGTGGTGTTCGGCGGCTTCTCGGCGGACGCGCTCGCGACCCGTATCCAGGACGCCGACGCACGTGTGGTCATCACCTCCGACGGCGGCTACCGGCGCGGCAAGCCGTCCGCGCTCAAGCCCGCCGTGGACGACGCGGCCGACCGCGCCGGCAATGTCGAGCACGTCCTCGTCGTCCGCCGCACCGGTCAGGACGTCGCGTGGAACGACTCCCGTGACGTGTGGTGGCACGAGATCGTCGACCGGCAGAGCAGCGAGCACACCCCGCAGCCGTTCGGGGCCGAGCACCCGCTGTTCATCCTGTACACGTCCGGCACGACGGGTAAGCCCAAGGGCATCCTCCACACCTCCGGCGGCTACCTGACGCAGACGTCGTACACCCACCACGCCGTCTTCGACCTCAAGCCGGAGACCGACGTGTACTGGTGCACGGCCGACGTCGGCTGGGTCACCGGCCACTCGTACATCGTCTACGGACCACTGACCAACGGCGCGACGCAGGTGATGTACGAGGGCACCCCGGACACCCCGCACCAGGGGCGGTTCTGGGAGATCGTGCAGAAGTACGGGGTGACGATCCTCTACACGGCGCCCACGGCCATCCGCACGTTCATGAAGTGGGGCGACGACATCCCCGCGAAGTTCGACCTCAGCAGCCTGCGCGTGCTGGGCTCGGTCGGTGAGCCCATCAACCCCGAGGCGTGGATCTGGTATCGCAAGCACATCGGTGCCGACGCGACGCCGATCGTGGACACCTGGTGGCAGACCGAGACCGGCGCGATGATGATCTCGCCGCTGCCGGGCGTGACGTCGACCAAGCCGGGCTCCGCGCAGACGCCGCTGCCGGGCATCTCGGCGACGGTCGTCGACGACGAGGCGAACGAGGTGCCGAACGGCGGCGGTGGCTATCTCGTCCTCACCGAGCCGTGGCCGTCGATGCTGCGCACCATCTGGGGCGACGACCAGCGGTTCCTCGACACGTACTGGTCGCGGTTCGAGGGCAAGTACTTCGCCGGTGACGGGGCGAAGAAGGACGACGACGGGGACATCTGGCTCCTCGGCCGCGTCGACGACGTGATGCTCGTGTCCGGTCACAACATCTCGACGACCGAGGTGGAGTCGGCGCTCGTCTCGCACCCGTCCGTGGCCGAGGCGGCCGTCGTCGGCGCCGCCGACGAGACCACCGGTCAGGCGATCGTGGCGTTCGTGATCCTGCGCGGCACGGCGAACGCCGAGGACGAGAACCTCGTCGCGACCCTCCGCAACCACGTCGGCGCCACCCTCGGCCCGATCGCCAAGCCGAAGCGGATCCTGCCGGTGCAGGAGCTGCCGAAGACCCGCTCCGGCAAGATCATGCGTCGCCTGCTGCGTGACGTGGCGGAGAACCGTCAGCTCGGTGACGTCACGACGCTGACCGACTCCACGGTCATGGACCTCATCCAGGCCAAGCTGCCGGCGGCGCCCAGCGAGGACTGACGCGTCTCGTACGACGACGAGGGGCACCCGGCGACAGGCACGCCTGGTGCCCCTTAGCTAAGCTAAAGAACAGGTGTGCCGGGAAGTCTGGTCGGCGAGTGTTCCGTGCTGCCCACCGACCGGAGGTCCCCACCGTGGCCGCGTCCCGCACCACCCCCACCCGCAAGGTCCTCGGCCGGCTCTCCCTGCCCGAGCGGACCTTCGTGGCGGACGCGCTGCGCACGGAGACCGTCGGCGGCTGTCTGCTGCTGCTGGCCGCCGTCACCGCGCTGGTCTGGGTCAACGTCCCCGCGCTGCACGACAGCTACGAGAGCGTCAGCGACTTCCACTTCGGCCCTGAGGCACTCGGCCTGAACCTCTCGGTGGCGCACTGGGCGGCCGACGGGCTCCTCGCGGTCTTCTTCTTCGTCGCCGGCATCGAGCTCAAGCGCGAGCTGGTCGCCGGTGATCTCAAGGACCCGAGGACGGCCGCGCTGCCCGTGGTCGCCGCGCTGTGCGGCATGGCCGTACCGGCGCTCGTCTACACGCTCACCACCGTCACCGGCGGCGGCTCCCTGGCCGGCTGGGCGGTGCCCACGGCCACCGACATCGCCTTCGCGCTGGCCGTGCTCGCCGTCATCGGCACCTCCCTGCCGAACGCGCTGCGGGCCTTTCTGCTCACCCTCGCCGTCGTCGACGACCTGTGCGCGATCCTGATCATCGCGGTGTTCTTCACCGACGACCTGAACTTCGCCGCGCTCGGCGGCGCGTTCGCCAGCCTCGCCGTGTTCTGGCTGCTGCTGAGGAAGGGCGTGCGCGGCTGGTACGTGTACGTTCCGCTCGCGCTCGTCGTCTGGGCGCTGATGTACAACAGCGGCGTGCACGCCACCATCGCCGGGGTCGCGATGGGGCTGATGCTGCGCTGCACCCGGCGCGAGGGCGAGGAGCACTCCCCCGGTGAGCACATCGAGCATCTCGTGCGCCCCCTGTCGGCCGGTCTGGCGGTGCCGCTGTTCGCCCTGTTCAGCGCCGGGGTCGCGGTGTCGGGCAGCGCGCTGGCGAAGGTGTTCACCGAGCCGGAGACGCTCGGGGTGGTGCTCGGCCTGGTGATCGGCAAGGCGGTCGGGATCTTCGGCGGGACCTGGCTGACCGCTCGCTTCACCCGGGCCTCGCTCTCCGAGGACCTGTCCTGGCCGGACGTGTTCGCCGTCTCCTCCCTCGCCGGAATCGGCTTCACCGTGTCGCTGCTCATCGGTGAACTGGCCTTCGAGGGCGACCAGGTGCTCACCGACGGCGTCAAGGCCGCCGTCCTCACCGGTTCGCTCGTCGCGGCGGTCCTGGCAAGCGTTCTGCTGAAGCTGAGGAACGCCAAGTACCAGGCGCTCTGGGCCGCCGAGGAGCGCGACGACGACCTCGACGGCATCCCCGACGTCTACGAACAGGACGACCCGGCGTACCACCTGCGGATGGCGGAGATCTATGAACGCAAGGCCGCCGAACACCGCAGGCTTGCCGAAGTGGCGGGCGGGGCAGGCGTCGGCGACGACGGTCCGGCATGATCTGACAGGACCGTAGACAGGACCGTACAAACGCATATGAGGGAGACCCCGATGAGCGCACCCGACGGCAGCCCGGTCGGAGCCGAACGCAGCGTCGGCCAGTTGTTCGCCTCGGCGACGGCCGAGATGTCCGCGCTGGTGCACGACGAGATCGCGCTGGCCAAGGCCCAGCTCAGGCAGGACGTCAAGCGCGGCATGGTCGGCGGTGGCGCGTTCACGGCCGCCGGCGCGGTGCTGATCTTCTCCCTGCCGATGCTGAGTTTCGCCCTGGCGTACGGCATCCGCACCTGGAGCGACTGGAACCTGGCGATCTGCTTCCTGCTGTCGTTCGCGGCGAACGTGCTGGTCGCCGTCGTCCTGACGGTCGTCGGCGTCGCCTTCTCCAAGAAGGCCAAGAAGGGGCAGGGCCCGCAGAAGGTCGCCGCGTCCATGAAGGAGACGGCGGGCGTGCTGCAGAACGCCAAGCCGCACCCCCGTCGGCCCGCCCCGGCCGACAGCGCGGTCGAGGCTGTGGCACGCTCGACGTCATGACCGACCCCGCGACCGCCCCGGCCGCCCCCTCGAATCAGCCCGCGTCTCCCGTACGGCTCGACGTGCCCGGCGCCAAGGAGCTGATCCACCGGGACGTGGCCGCCAACGGTGCGCGCTTCCACATCGCCGAGGTGGGCGACGGACCGCTGGTGCTGCTGCTGCACGGCTTCCCGCAGTTCTGGTGGACCTGGCGGCACCAGCTGGTCGCCCTCGCCGACGCCGGCTTCCGGGCCGTGGCCATGGACCTGCGCGGGGTCGGCGGCAGCGACCGCACGCCCCGGGGCTACGACCCGGCGAACCTCGCCCTCGACATCACCGGCGTCGTACGGTCCCTCGGCGAGCCCGACGCCGCGCTGGTCGGTCACGATCTGGGCGGCTATCTGGCGTGGACGGCGGCCGTGATGCGCCCCAAGCTCGTCCGGCGGCTCGCCGTCTCCTCCATGCCGCACCCGCGGCGCTGGCGCTCGGCGATGCTCTCCGACGTCAAGCAGACCTCCGCGGGCTCCTACATCTGGGGGTTCCAGCGGCCCTGGATCCCGGAGCGGCAGCTCACCGCCGACGACGGCGCGTTGGTCGGCCGGCTGATCAGGGACTGGTCGGGCCCGCGGCTGCCCGACGACGAGGCCGTGGAGGCGTACCAGCGGGCGATGTGCATCCCGTCGACCGCGCACTGCTCGATCGAGCCGTACCGGTGGATGGTGCGGTCCCTGGCCCGCCCGGACGGCATCCAGTTCAACCGCCGGATGAAGCGGCCGGTCCGGGTGCCCACCCTCCATCTGCACGGGTCGCTCGACCCGGTGATGCGCACCCGCAGCGCGGCCGGGTCCGGGGAGTACGTCGAAGCGCCGTACCGTTGGCGGCTGTTCGACGGTCTGGGACACTTCCCGCACGAGGAGGATCCGGTGGCGTTCTCCACCGAACTCATCAACTGGCTGAAGGACCCCGAGCCCGACCGGTGAGTCGGCCGGGCCGCCCGCTATCCGAACGTGAACACCTGTTCCACGAACAGCCACTTGCCCGGCGCATAGGCCAATTGGGGGGCGTGGGGGCGGTTATCGACCTTGGGGCGGGGGCACACGTCGGGGTATGGGCTGGACGCACGACTACAGTGACGCAGCACGCAACCGCCGCTCGGCCTCGGGCCTGAGCTCCCACCAGAGGGGCGGCCCGCAACTGCAGGGCACCGATCCCCGGCTGGGCATTCCGCGCATCCTGCGCCGCCGGGCCCGCTGGGTCTCGGCCCGGCTGCGCCATCCTCGCCCCTGACCCCTGCGGGGCGACCCGCACAGGATCTTTCACCACCGGCTCCGCCGGGCCTCAGAGCGCGCAGCTGTCGCTGTCCACCTGCTGGTTGGCCGTACGGCCCTTGGTGATGTCCTCCTCGACCTCGTCCGCGGTGAGGGCGTAGCCCGTCTGCGGGTCGTCGAGGGACTTCGCGAAGACCACGCCGTAGACCTTGCCTTCGGGTGTGAGCAGCGGGCCGCCGGAGTTGCCCTGACGGACGGTCGCGTAGAGCGAGTAGACGTCACGGTGGACGGTGCCGCGCTTGTAGATGTCGGCGCCGTTGGCCGTGATGCGGCCCCGCACACGCGCGGGCCGGATGTCGTACGCGCCGTTCTCCGGGAAGCCCGCGACGATCGCGTCGTCGCTGCTGACGGCGTCCTTGGTGGTGAACTTCAGCGCGGGCGCCTTGAGGCTGGGCACGTCCAGTACGGCGATGTCGCGCTCCCAGTCGTAGAGGACGACCTTGGCGTCGTACTTGCGGCCTTCACCGCCGATCTGGACGGTGGGTTCGTCGACTCCGCCGACCACGTGCGCGTTGGTCATCACCCGGCGCTCGCCGAAGACGAAGCCGGTGCCTTCGAGGACCTTGCCGCAACTCTGGGCGGTGCCCATGACCTTGACGATGGATCGCTTGGCGCGCTGGGCGACCGGGCTGCTGGCGAGCGCCGGGTCGGGGGGCTGGACCTCGGTGATCGGCTCGTTCGAGAACGGGCTGAAGACCTGCGGGAAGCCGTTCTGTGTGAGGACCGAGGAGAAGTCCGCGAACCAGGTGTCCGCCTGGTGGGGCAGGGCACCGGCCACGCCCTGGAGCACCTTGGAGTTGCGGACCTCCTTGCCGAGCGTCGGCAGGGTCGTCCCCGCGAGCGCGGAACCGATCAGCCAGGCGACCAGAAGCATCGCGACGACGTTGACGAGGGCGCCGCCGGTGGCGTCGAGGGCGCGGGCCGGGGACCAGGTGATGTAGCGGCGCAGTTTGTTGCCGAGGTGGGTGGTCAGGGCCTGGCCGACGGAGGCGCAGACGATCACGATGACCACGGCGACGACCGCGGCTGCGGTGCTGACCTCGGAGTTGTCGGTCATCCAGTCCCAGATGACGGGCAGGGCGTAGACCGCGACGAGTCCGCCGCCGAGGAAGCCGATCACCGAGAGGATGCCGACGACGAAGCCCTGTCGGTAGCCCACGATCGCGAACCAGACAGCGGCGACCAGCAACAGGATGTCCAGCACGTTCACCGCTTCAAGCCTCGCCTCGTCACTACGCGATCACTACAGGCCGACCGGGGGACCGGTCCGCCGCGCGGCGACAGGGGGACGCGACAGGCCCCAGAAGACGCAGCACGGCAGACACCCTGTCATGAGCGCCAGTCGAGCGGGACCTGCTTCTCGCGGTCCCAGGGACGCTCCCAGCCCGAGTAGTGCAGCAGACGGTCGATCACTCCGGCCGTAAAACCCCACACCAGGGCCGATTCGACCAGAAATGCCGGACCTGCGTACCCGCGGGGGTGCACGGCGGTGGCTCGGTTGGCGGGATCCGTGAGATCCGCCACGGGAACGGTGAAGACGCGGGCCGTCTCGTTCGGATCGACGACCCGGACCGGAGTGGGGCGGCGCCACCAGCCCAGGACGGGCGTCACGACGAAGCCGCTGACCGGGATGTAGAGCTTGGGCAGCACACCGAAGAGCTGGACGCCGGCCGGGTCGAGGCCGGTCTCCTCCTCGGCCTCGCGCAGGGCGGCGCGCAGCGGGCCGTCCGTCTGCGGGTCGCCGTCCTCGGGGTCGAGTGCGCCGCCCGGGAAGGACGGCTGGCCCGCGTGCGATCTCAGCGAACCGGCGCGCTCCATGAGCAGCAGCTCGGGCCCGCCCGGGCCGTCGCCGAACAGGATCAGGACCGCCGACTGCCGCCCCGAGCCGTTCTCCGGCGGCAGGAAACGGCTGAGCTGCAGCGGCTCGACCGTCTCGACGGCGTGCACCACCGGGTCCAGCCAGGCGGGCAGGCCCGCCTTGTCCAGGCCGACGCGGTCGTCCCATGCGTGGCGCCGCCCCGCATGGTGCCCGTTGTCGGTGTCCGTGCCGCCGTCCGTCCGGCTCGCGCGTGTCATAGCCACCCCCGTCGTTCTTCCGGTCCCAACGCCCGGAGGACCGCTGATCGTTCCACTTGGGCCCCATGTCCCCCTTGTGGGTGGCGCGGGCCGGGGCGGAGAGGGCGTGGAGAGGGGCGGACAGGGCGTGGACCGGAGCGTACGGGCGCGGCCGTGGTGGTGCGCCGGTCCGGGTGCTCGGTGCGGGCCGTCATCCGGCGGCTCCGAGGGGCGGGGCCGGGATGCCGCCCGCGTCCAGGTAGGACTGCGGAGGCTTGAGGCGTTGGCCGGGGAAGCCGCCCTTCTCGTACTTCAGGAGCTTCCTGGCCTTCTCCGGGTCCGTCTCCCCCTCGCCGAACGCCGGGCAGAGCGGGGCGATGGGGCAGGCGCCGCAGGCCGGCTTGCGGGCATGGCAGATGCGGCGGCCGTGGAAGATCACGTGGTGCGACAGCATCGTCCACTCGCTCTTGGGGAAGAGCGCGCCGATGGCCGCCTCGATCTTGTCCGGGTCGGTCGCCTCGGTCCACCGCCAGCGCCGTACGAGCCGTTGGAAGTGGGTGTCCACGGTGATGCCAGGGCGGCCGAAGGCGTTGCCCAGCACGACGAACGCGGTCTTGCGGCCGACGCCTGGCAGCTTGACGAGGTCCTCCAGACGGCCGGGGACCTCGCCGCCATGGTTCTCCACCAGGGCCTTCGACAGCCCCATCACCGACTTCGTCTTCGCCCGGAAGAACCCGCAAGGCCGCAGGATCTCCTCGACCTCCTGCGGGTCGGCCGCCGCCAGGTCCTCGGGGGTGGGGTACTTCGCGAACAGCGCCGGTGTCGTCTGGTTGACCCGCAGGTCGGTCGTCTGCGCGGACAGGACCGTCGCCACGATCAGCTGGAAGGAGTTCTCGAAGTCCAGCTCCGGGTGGGCGTACGGGTACACCTCGGCGAGTTCGCGGTTGATACGACGGGCCCGGCGGACGAGGGCCGTACGGGACTCGGGCTTGGCCGCCGCGGGCGTTTTCCGGGCCGGGGCAGCCCCTTGCGTCTCGGCCGCCTTCTTCGCCTGCGCCGTCCTCGGGGCAGCGGCGGCCTTCTTCACCGGGGCCGCTCTCCTCACCGGGGCCGCTTTCGCCGGGGCCGTGGTCTTCCGGGCGGGGTTCTCCGCCGCTGATGGATCGGACACCTTCGTCGCCTTTGCCGTTTTGTTCGCTCCCGTGGGGCCCTGTTCGCCCACAGCGGAATCACGCCGTACCACCACCCGCGCAGCCCCCTCGGCCTGTGCTCTCACCGGCGATTTGGACACCCGGCCAGCCTAAAGCCCGGCACCGACATCCGCCCCGGGCCCAGAAGATCGGCCCCCAATTGGACCCCTGCCGCTTACCCCGGGACATGTGTGCGGCATCCTTGTGACAGATCACACTGTTTGGACCGTCCGGCAAGATGGGGAACACGGTCCCCTGGTAGTACGGGGAGCAAGATCCCCTGAGCAGGTCGACAAGGAGAGAACTCGTGGACGACGTTCTGCGGCGCGCCCCGCTCTTCGCGGCGCTCGATGACGAGCAGGCCGCGGAGCTCCGCGCCTCCATGAGTGAGGTGACCCTCGCGCGCGGTGACGCTCTCTTCCACGAGGGCGACCCGGGTGACCGCCTGTATGTGGTCACCGAGGGCAAGGTGAAGCTGCACCGCGCCTCGCCCGACGGTCGCGAGAACATGCTGGCCGTGCTCGGCCCCGGTGAGCTGATCGGCGAGCTGTCGCTGTTCGACCCGGGCCCGCGGACCGCTACGGCCACCGCGCTGACGGAGGTCAAGCTGCTGGGCCTCGGCCACGGCGACCTCCAGCCCTGGCTGAACGCGCGGCCCGAGGTGGCCGCGGCACTGCTGCGCGCGGTCGCCCGGCGACTGCGCAGGACCAACGACCAGATGTCCGACCTGGTCTTCTCGGACGTGCCCGGGCGGGTCGCCCGTGCGCTGCTGGACCTCTCCCGCCGCTTCGGCGTGCAGTCGGAGGAAGGCATCCACGTGGTGCACGACCTCACGCAGGAGGAGCTGGCGCAGCTCGTCGGCGCCTCCCGGGAGACCGTGAACAAGGCACTGGCGGACTTCGCGCAGCGCGGGTGGCTGCGACTGGAGGCCCGCGCGGTGATCCTGCTGGACGTGGAGCGACTGGCCAAGCGGTCCCGCTGACAGCTGGGCCGCCGGCCGTACACCGATGGGGTTCGTCTCGTTTCTCGGGGCGGACCCCGTTGTCGTGTCCAGGGCGGCCCGCGCCCGTGCCCAGGGCGGCACGGGCGCGCTCCGGGACCTCCTGGACGCGCCTGGGAGGGGCCTCTGGGGCCCGGGAGGGTACTGAGGTCCGTGTGGCGCCCCGGCCGCCGGTGAAGCCCGGAGAAGGGCGCTCAGGCTCGGGAGCGGTCAGATCAGGCCGTGTTCGCTCAGGTACTCCATCTGCGCCCGTACCGAGAGTTCCGCGGCCGGCCAGAGGGAACGGTCGACGTCCGCGTAGACGTGGGCGACCACTTCGCCGGGGGTGCGGTGACCGTTCTCGACGGCCGTCTCGACCTGGGCCAGCCGGTGGGCGCGGTGGGCGAGATAGAACTCGACGGCGCCCTGGGCGTCCTCCAGGACGGGGCCGTGGCCGGGGAGCACGGTGTGGACGCCGTCGTCGACCGTGAGGGACCTCAGGCGGCGCAGGGAGTCGAGATAGTCGCCGAGACGGCCGTCGGGGTGGGCCACGACCGTCGTACCGCGCCCGAGAACCGTGTCACCGGTCAGGACCGCCCGGTCGGCCGGCAGGTGGAAGCAGAGCGAGTCGGCGGTGTGGCCGGGGGTCGGGACGACCCGGAGTTCCAGGCCGCCGAGCGAGACGACGTCGCCCGCGCCCAGCCCTTCGTCGCCGAGCCGCAGCGCCGGGTCCAGGGCCCGTACGTTCGTCCCGGTCAGCTCGGCGAAGCGGGCGGCGCCCTCCGCGTGGTCGGGGTGGCCGTGCGTGAGCAGGGTCAGCGCCACCCGTTTTCCGGCCTTCTCCGCCGTGTCGACGACGTTGCGCAGGTGGGCGTCGTCCTGTGGGCCGGGGTCGATCACGACGGCGAGGTCGGAGTCCGGTTCGGAGACGAGCCAGGTGTTGGTGCCGTCCAGCGTCATCATGGAGGGGTTCGGCGCGAGCACGTTGACGGCGCGCGCGGTGGCGGGGCCGGAGAGGACACCGCCCCTGGGCTGGCCGGGAAGGGCTGCTGCGTCGGTCATGCGGAGGTGCCTTCCATCGGGAGGGGAGGGGTGCCGCGGTCGCGGTCGCGGACCCGTACGACGCCCCCGCGCGGCGGGACGCGGGACGCGCGCGCAGGCGCGGGCCGGTCACCCGAGCGGCCCGGGAGAGCCGACCCGGCCGGGAGAGCTGACCGGCCTGTGAGGGCCGACCCGGGGAGGGGAGCTGACCGGTCCGGGAGGGCCACCCCTGCCAGGGGAGTTGATGGGTCCGGGATGGCCGACCCGGCGAGGATGGCCGCCGCGCCAGGGAACGCTGACCTGCCAGGGAGGGCCTGTCCGCCACGGAGGGCCAGTCCGCAAGTGAGGGTCGGTCCGCCGAGGAGGGCTCCCCCGCCAGGAACCGCTGACCGGCCCACGAGGGCTGTCGTGGCGGTCATGTGGGGTCTCCGGCGGCCGGGACGCGCTTGGTGAACTCGTCGTGGCCCGGCCAGGAGAGGACCACGTCGTCGTTCTCCAGGCGGGCCCGGGCGAGGACGGGTGTCAGGTCGCGGGCGGGTGCGGCGGCGAGCGCGGCGGCGGCCGAGCCGTGCTCCGCGAGCGACCGCAGGGTCGCGATGGTGGGCGGCATCATCATCAGCTCGCCCTTGTCATATCCGTCCGCCGCGTCCCGGGGCCGGATCCACACCGTGCGGTCGGCCTCCGTGGAGGCGTTGCGGGTGCGCTGGCCCTGCGGGAGCACGGCGACGAAGAACCACGTGTCGTAGCGGCGGGCCTCGAACTCCGGGGTGATCCAGCGCGCCCAGGCGCCGAGGAGGTCGGAGCGCAGGACCAGTCCCCGTCGCTCCAGGAACTCGGCGAAGGACAGCTCCCTGGCGGCCACCGCCGCGCGGTCGGTCTCCCAGTCGTCGCCCGTGGTGTCGCCGATCACGGTGTCGGGGCTCGGCCCGGCGAGCAGGACGCCCGCCTCCTCGTAGGTCTCCCGGACGGCCGCGCAGACGATCGCCTGGGCGTCGGACTCCTCGACGCCGAGCCGGGAGGCCCACCACGCGCGCGTGGGGCCCGCCCAGCGGATCTGCCGGTCGTCGTCGCGGGGGTCGACCCCGCCGCCCGGATACGCGTACGCGCCCCCGGCGAAGGCCATGGAGGCGCGTCTGCGCAGCATGTGCACGACCGGGATGTCGGCCGTGTCCTTGAGCAGCATGACGGTGGCGGCCCGCCTGGGGGTCACCGGTGTCAGCGTGCCCGCCGCGAGTGCGCGGATACGGTCCGGCCATTCGGCGGGGTACCACTGCCCGTTTGCCATGGGCGGAGGCTAACTCGTCACGGGCTGATGTTCGAGTGAGCCTCCGCGATCCCGGCCCGAGCCAGGCGTCGGCTAGGCGTCGGTGAGCTCCACCTGGAGTTCCACCTCGACCGGCGCGTCCAGCGGCAGGACCGCCACACCGACCGCGCTGCGCGCGTGGACGCCCTTGTCGCCGAAGACGGCGCCCAGGAGTTCGCTCGCGCCGTTCAGCACGGCGGGCTGGCCGGTGAAGTCGGAGGCCGAGGCCACGAAGCCGACGACCTTCACCACGCGCGCGACCCGGTCCAGGTCGCCCGCCACGGACTTGACGGCGGCGAGCGCGTTCAGCGCGCAGGTGCGGGCGAGCTCCTTGGCCTCCTCGGGGGTGACCTCGGCGCCGACCTTGCCGGTGACGGGCAGCTTGCCGTCCACCATGGGCAGCTGCCCGGCGGTGTACACGTACACCCCGCTCCGCACGGCCGGCTGGTACGCGGCGAGCGGCGGGACGACCTCGGGCAGCCTCAGCCCGAGTTCCGCGAGCTTCGCTTCGACGGCGCTCACGGCTTGGGCCGCTTCAGGTAGGCCACCAGCTGCTCGGGGTTGTTCGGCCCGGGCACGACCTGGACGAGCTCCCAGCCGTCCTCGCCCCAGGTGTCCAGAATCTGCTTCGTGGCATGGACGAGCAGCGGCACGGTTGCGTATTCCCACTTGGTCATGTGGGCGACTTTATCCGCTGCCCGGCCGGCGTCCGGCACGGGTTCCGTCGCCGTCCGGGCACGGGTCGCGCGGGGACCGACAGACGGCAGGGGCACAAGTTGTCCACAGCCTCCCGCGTATGCCGCGGGCCGACTGGTTAGGCTCGAATACGTGAGCAGGCTCCAGGTCGTCAGCGGCAAGGGCGGGACCGGAAAGACCACGGTCGCCGCCGCACTCGCGCTCGCCCTCGCGACCGAGGGGAAGCGCACCCTCCTGGTCGAGGTCGAGGGCAGACAGGGCATCGCACAGCTCTTCGAGGCAGAGGCACTGCCGTACGAGGAGCGGAAGATCGCGGTGGCCCCCGGGGGCGGGGAGGTGTACGCGCTGGCCATCGACCCCGAACTGGCCCTGTTGGACTACCTCCAGATGTTCTACAAGCTGGGCGGTGCGGGCAGGGCCCTGAAGAAGCTCGGTGCCATCGACTTCGCGACCACCGTCGCGCCCGGCCTCCGGGACGTGCTGCTGACGGGCAAGGCCTGCGAGGCGGTGCGCCGCAAGGAGAAGAGCGGGCGGTTCACGTACGACTACGTGGTGATGGACGCACCGCCCACCGGCCGCATCACCCGCTTCCTGAACGTCAACGACGAGGTGGCGGGCCTCGCGAAGATCGGCCCGATACACAATCAGGCACAGGCGGTGATGCGCGTCCTGAAGTCGCCCGAGACGGCCGTGCATCTGGTGACCCTGCTGGAGGAGATGCCCGTCCAGGAGACGGCGGACGGCATCGCCGAGCTGCGGGCGGCGAAGCTGCCGGTGGGACGGATCATCGTCAACATGGTGCGGTCCGAGGTGCTGGACGCCGACGAGCTGGAGTTCGCGCGCGCGGTGCCGCGTACGGCCGTCGCCAAGTCCCTGTCCACGGCCGGCCTGGGCGGCGCGCGGCGCGGCGGCAACGCCGAGCGGCTGGTGGAGCCGCTGCTCGCGCAGGCCGAGGAGTACGCCGAGCGCTACACCCTGGAGCACGAACAGCGGGGCGTCCTGGCCGAGCTGGGTCTGCCGCTGCACGAACTGCCGCTGCTCGCCGAGGGCATGGACCTCGCGGGCCTCTACGAACTCGCCACGGAACTGCGTCAGCAAGGGATCTCATGACTCCGGACCCGGCCGCCTCGCGCGACGCGGCGCACGACCGCGACTCGAACCCGGCGCACGCCTCCTCCCAGACACCCGACGGACATCGCGTGCTCGCCTCGACCCGGCCCCTGGCCGTCGATCCCCTGCTGGACGACCCGCGGACCCGCATCGTGGTGTGCTGCGGCGCGGGCGGCGTGGGCAAGACGACCACGGCGGCGGCGCTCGGGCTGCGGGCCGCCGAGCGCGGCCGCAAGGTGGTCGTGCTCACCATCGACCCGGCCCGGCGGCTCGCCCAGTCGATGGGCATCGACTCGCTGGACAACACCCCGCGCCGGGTGAAGGGCGTCGACGGGAACGGCGAACTGCACGCCATGATGCTCGACATGAAGCGCACCTTCGACGAGATCGTCGAGGCGCACGCGGACCCCGACCGGGCGTCCGCGATCCTGAACAACCCCTTCTACCAGTCGCTCTCGGCGGGCTTCGCGGGCACGCAGGAGTACATGGCGATGGAGAAGCTGGGCCAGCTCCGGGCCCGTGACGAGTGGGACCTGATCGTCGTCGACACCCCGCCGTCCCGTTCGGCGCTGGACTTCCTGGACGCGCCGAAGCGGCTGGGCTCGTTCCTCGACGGCAAGCTGATCCGGGTGCTGCTGGCGCCCGCGAAGGTCGGCGGGCGGGCCGGGATGAAGTTCCTGAACGTCGGCATGTCGATGATGACGGGTGTCCTGGGCAAGCTGCTCGGCGGTCAACTGCTCAAGGACGTCCAGACGTTCGTGGCCGCCATGGACTCCATGTTCGGCGGCTTCCGTACACGTGCGGACGCCACGTACAAGCTGCTCCAGGCCCCCGGCACTGCCTTCCTGGTGGTGGCCGCGCCGGAGCGGGACGCGCTGCGTGAGGCGGCGTACTTCGTGGAGCGGCTGGCGGCCGAGGACATGCCGCTGGCCGGGCTGGTGCTGAACCGCGTCCATGGCAGCGGCGCGGCCCAGCTGTCCGCCGAGCGCGCGCTCGCCGCCGCGGAAAATCTTGACGAGCCCCGCATTGTGGATCAGATGGACGGGAAAGCAGTTCGTAACTCTCCCGACACGTACGACAGTTCAGGCAGTCCCGTCAGTTCCGACAGCCCAGCCAGTTCTGCCAGTCCCGACAGTTCTGTCGGTTCTGCCAGTCCTGACAGCCAGGTCAGTTCGGTGTCTCCCGCAACGACCGGCGCCGAGGACGGCTCCCCCGCCCCGGATCCGACGGTGGAACAACTCACGGCCGGCCTGCTCAGGTTGCACGCCGAGCGGATGCGTCTGCTCTCCCGCGAGCAGCGCACGCGTGACCGCTTCACCGCGCTTCATCCCGAGGTGGCCGTGGCCGAAGTGGCCGCGCTGCCCGGCGATGTACATGACCTGGCGGGTCTGCGGGACATCGGGGACCGGCTCGCGGCCATAAGGCCGGAGCTACCCACCTCCGACAGCTGACCGATCGACCGGCCGCGCCCGCCTGACCCGCGGCCCTGACTCACAGCGACTCACAGCCCGAAGCCCGGAAGCCGGTCCACGCCTCGGGGCACCCGAGAGCCGGCACACCTGCCCGACGCGCCGACACCTCAAGGGCGCCCTCGACCGACGTGGCCCGTGACGTGACCCGGAAGGGGCCTCGCCCTCAGCTCACCGCCGCGTAGTTCTCGTACATCTCGTCATCGTCGAGCGGCAGAATGCCCGCGCCACGCTCGTACTCCGTGCGCGCGGTCTCCAGCAGCCTGCGCCACGACGTGACGGTCGGTCGCCTGCGCAGCAGTGCGCGGCGCTCACGCTCCGTCATTCCTCCCCACACGCCGAACTCGACGCGGTTGTCCAACGCGTCCGCCAGGCACTCCGTCCGCACCGGGCATCCGGTGCACACCGCCTTGGCCCTGTTCTGCGCTGCTCCTTGAACGAACAGTTCATCCGGATCGGTAGTGCGGCAGGCAGCCTGCGCACTCCAGTCGGTAACCCAGCCCATACCGGCGCCGTCCTCTCCCGAATCGAGGCTCCCCCACGGCGGCAGCGGCATATTCACCGCCGCCAGTTGAGGACGTTACGGAAGGTGGGCACAGCGCAACACCCCCTTCGGGCCCAATCTTGAATGGCCCGAACGGACTATGCGTAAGCGGCAGATCACCCGCGGGAGTGACCTGAGGACATACATGACTATCCCGTCAGAACGGGACAGTTGACATGCGTCACAACGGACACCGAATAACACACGAGGTAAATTCGGACACGGCACCGGAAAAAAATCGGAAGAACGTCAGAACGATTCGGGCTCGCCCGACGTACTTGATACAAGGGCCTATGGCTGTGACAGTTGAGAGCAGCTTAGGCCAAGGCCTGCGCGCGTGTCCGGCAAATGAGAACGTAGACAACCGTTCACGTTCTCTTCACGCCCCGGCGTTGCCGCGCCCTCGGCGACGGATGTCACGATCCGGCACCCGTACCCCTCCGGACCCACCTGCTCCTTCGGAACGGTCATCGGTACGGATTAGGCTGCCTCCATGCCAAACAAGCGCTCGGGTGGTGGTCTGTCCCCCACACAGCAGGCCGCCAAGTTCCTAGGTGTCAGCGTGCTCGCCGGCGCCGTCATGGCGGGCATCGCCCTGCCCGCGGTCGGCGCCCTGGGGCTGGCGGCCAAGGGTTCGGTCGAAGGGTTCGACGAACTCCCCGCCAACCTCAAGCAGCCACCGCTGAGCCAGCGCACGACGATCCTCGACAGCAAGGGCGACTCGATCGCCACGATCTACAGCCGCGACCGTACGGTGGTCGATCTCAAGGAGATCTCGCCGTACATGCAGCAGGCGATCATCGCCATCGAGGACGCCCGGTTCTACCAGCACGGCGCGGTCGACATGAAGGGCGTCCTGCGCGCGCTGAACCGGAACGCGCGGGAAGGCGGTGTCGCCCAGGGCGCGTCCACGCTGACGCAGCAGCTGGTGAAGAACGTGGCGGTGGAGGAGGCCGGTGACGACCCGACGCTGGTCGCCCAGGCCACCCAGCAGACCCTCGGCCGGAAGATCAACGAGCTGAAGAAGGCGATCCAGCTCGAAGAGGAACTCGGCAAGAAGAAGATCCTCGAGAACTACCTGAACATCACGTTCTTCGGGCAGCAGGCCTACGGCGTCGAGGCCGCCTCCCAGCGCTACTTCTCCAAGTCCGCCAAGGACCTGGACGTCGAGGAGGCCGCACTCCTCGCCGGCATCGTGCAGTCGCCCAGCCGGTACGACCCGGTGAACGACCCGCAGGAGGCCACCAAGCGGCGCAACACCGTGCTGCAGCGCATGGCCGATGTCGGCGACATCTCGCAGACGGACGCCGACAAGGCCATGAAGAAGCCGCTCGGCCTCGACATCAGCAAGCCGAAGAACGGCTGCATCACCGCCGTCAAGGGTGCCGGTTTCTTCTGCGCCTACGTCCGCGAGGTGTTCCTCAACGACCCGATCTTCGGCAAGACGAAGGAAGACCGGGCCAAGATCTGGAACCAGGGCGGTCTGACCATCCAGACGACGATGGACCCGCAGGCCCAGAAGTCGGTCCAGGCCTCCGTCAAGGCGCACGTCCGGCAGAAGGACGAGGTGGCCACCGCCGCCACGATCGTGGAGCCGGGCACCGGCAAGATCCTCGCCATGGGGCAGTCCAGGCCGTACGGCCTCGACATCAAGAAGAACGAGACGTCGATAAACCTCTCGGTGGACGAGTCCATGGGTGGCGGAGCGGGCTACCAGCCCGGTTCGACGTTCAAGCCGATCGTCGCCGCGGCGGCCATCGAGGACGGCATGTCCCCGGGGAAGATCTACTCCGCGCCGTACCAGATGGCCTACCCGAGCCCGATCTCCACCTGCGGCGGCGGCAGTTGGCGCAACGGAACCGGCACCAACGCCGCGAAGCTCGAGAACGAGAGCGCGAGCGAGGTCGGCCCGTACTCGATGGAGAAGGCGACCGCGCTGTCGGTCAACACCTACTTCGTGCAGATGATCGCGGACATCGGCATCTGCCCCGTGACGAAGATGGCCGGGAAGATGGGCGTCGAGCGGGCCGACGGCCGCAAGATCGACCAGGCCCCGTCGATCGCGCTCGGCACGCAGGAGATGTCCCCGCTCACCATGGCGAACGCGTACGCCACCTTCGCCGCGCGCGGCATGTACTGCACGCCGGTCGCCATCGATTCCATCACCCAGCGGGTCGGCGACAAGTCGAAGTCGCTGGAGGTTCCGAAGTCGACGTGTTCGCGTGCCATGTCGGAGAAGACCGCCGACACGATCAACACGCTGCTCGAGGGCGTGGTCGAGGACGGTACGGGCCGGGAGGCCGGCCTCGGCAGCAGCCGGCCCAGCGCCGGTAAGACCGGTACGACGGACGGTCGTTACGCGGCCTGGTTCGTGGGCTACACCCCCAACATGGCCGGTGCCGTCTGGGTCGGCGACCCCGCGCACAAGCGCCGCATGGTCAACATCGTCATCGGCGGCGAACGGCACGCCAAGGTCTTCGGTGGCCAGGTCCCCGGTCCGATCTGGCGGGACATGATGTCCGGCGCGCTGGAGGGCAGGCCGAACCCCGACTTCAACCGCGTCTTCATCCCCGACGAGCGGCCGGACCGCGGTCGCGGGGACGACGACAACGGCAACGGGAACGGGAACGGGAACGGGAACGGCCGCGGGAACGACGACGACAACGGCAACGGCGACGACAACGGCGGCTTGATCGGCGGCACCGACGGCGGGACCGGCTTCCCGACCCCGGACTTCACCATCCCGGAGAACTGGATCCAGGGCCAGACGAACGGCGGGAACAGGGGGAACGGCAATGGTGGGGGGTTCGGGTGACGGGTGCCGGGTGACGGGTACCGGGTGACTGGTGCCGGGTGACGGGTACCGGGTGACTGGTGCCGAGTGACGGGTGACGGCGCCTCGGGTGCTTGGCGCCGCGGTCACGGCGGCGCTTCGGGTCCCTTGGCGCAGTTACGGATCACGGACACAGATACGGCGGTGGAGGCGTCCCTGGAGAAGGGGCGACTCCACCGCCGTTCGTTTGGGTGGGCTGGAAGGTAGGGGGGCGGTGGGGCGGAGCGGGTGAACTCGGCGGGCGACCGGAGGGCAACCGGAGGGCAACCGGAGGTCGGGCGGTTGCAGTCGGCCGTCGCCGCGGCAGGCCCGCGCGAGCGGTGAGGTGCTCAGCCGCCCGCGAGTTGCTGCTTGACGATGGCGGCGACGCGGCCGCCCTCGGCGAGCCCGGCCACCTTCGGGTTGACGATCTTCATGACCTGGCCCATCGCACGCGGCCCCTCGGCACCGGCGGCCCGCACCTCCTCGACGGCCTGGACGACGATCTCCCGCAGCTCCTCGTCGGACAGCTGCTTGGGCAGGTACTCGGCGAGCAGCACGCCCTCCGCCTTCTCCCGCTCGGCCGACTCGGTACGACCGCCCTGGGCGAACGCCTCCGCGGCCTCACGGCGCTTCTTCGCCTCCTTGGTGATCACCTTGAGCACCTCGTCGTCGGAGAGCTCACGCTTCTCCTTGCCCGCGACCTCTTCCTTCGTGATCGCGGTGAGGGTCAGCCGGAGCGTCGAGGAGCGGAGCTCGTCGCGCTCCTTGATGGCGGCGTTGAGGTCTTCCTGCAGCTTCGACTTGAGCGTGGTCATGGCGTCGATTGTCGCAGGTGCGGCACGAGAAGCGCGCCTTGATTTCGCTGGTGTGTGCGGATCGGGCGGAGCGGCTGGAGTGGGTTGTCCACAGGGCGAGTTGACGATCGGTGACGATCGGCGGTGGTGGGCGAGGGTTGTCCACAGGCGGGCGCTCGGGCTCCGCGGGGTCTGACACGATGGACACATGCGAGCGCGATACGGAGTACCTCTGGGGATCGCGGCGGTCGGTGCCGCCGGTGTGGTGTACGCGGCGGGTTTCGAGGCCCGCTCCTTCCGGCTGCGGCGGGTGACGGTGCCGGTGCTGCCGCCGGGCATGCGGCCGCTGCGCATACTCCAGGTGTCCGACATCCACATGGTGAGCGGGCAGCGCAAGAAGCAGCGCTGGCTGCGGTCCCTGGCCGGGCTGCGCCCGGACTTCGTGATCAACACCGGGGACAACCTCTCGGACCCCGAGGGCGTCCCCGAGGTACTGGACGCACTGGGCCCCCTGATGGAGTTCCCCGGCGCCTACGTCTTCGGCTCCAACGACTACTACGGCCCGAAACTGCGCAACCCCGCGCGCTACCTCCTGGAGAAGGTCCAGGGCCGACACGGGCTGAACGGCAACAAGCCGGTGGTGGGCGCCATCCACAACCCGTGGGAGGACCTGCGGGACGGCTTCGACGGGGCGGGCTGGCTCAACCTCACCAACACCCGCGGCACACTGAAGATCGAGGGCATGTCGGTCGAGCTGACCGGCCTGGACGACCCGCACATCAAGCGGGACCGGTACGCAAGGGTGGCCGGGGGGCCGTCGGACTCCGCCGACCTCTCCCTGGGCGTGGTCCACGCCCCCTACCTCCGCAGCCTGGACGCGTTCACCGCCGACGGATACCCGCTCATCCTCGCCGGGCACACCCATGGCGGACAGCTCTGCATCCCCTTCTACGGCGCCCTCGTCACCAACTGCGATCTCGACACGGACCGCGTCAAGGGCCTCTCCACCCACACGGCCGACGGCCGCACCGCCTACATGCACGTCTCCGCCGGCTGCGGCACGAACCGCTACACCCCGGTGCGCTTCGCGTGCCCACCGGAGGCTTCGCTACTGACGTTGGTGGCACGGGAGGGATAAACCCGGGCCCGCACCGCCCCACGGCGGCCCCCCGGCCGATGCTCTGACACGCAGAAACCCTCCGCCCCTGAACCCACCACCCCTCCCCCACACCTTTCTCCCATCCACCCACCCACCCACCCACCCGTACGGATCATCCTGGATGGCCCGTTTCGTCCGGTCGGCTTAGCGTGAGCGCATGACCGCACCGATACCCAGGGACATCCCCGACCTGCCCGCGATCTCGGGCATCCCCGCTCCGGTGACGTCCGTCGTGCCCGCGACGGCGGTGGTGGCACCGACCCGACGCCCCCTCGCGGGGACGTACCGCGCCCTGGTCGCACTGGCGGCGGCAGCGGCCGTGGTGACCGAGATGGTGTTGGGCAGCCCGTTGCGCGCGTTCAGCCACTTCTCGGTCCAGAGCACGGCCCTGGTGGCACTGGTCTTCGCCGTCTCGGCCCGCCGCGCCTGGTCGGCCCGCCGCCCCCTGCCGTCCGCCGTGACCGGCGGCACGGTCCTCTACGCCGTGATCACGGCGTCGGTGTATCACCTGCTCCTCTCGAACGACCCGGCGACCTTCGCCATGACGATGACGCCGACGGGCGCCCCGGTCACCCCCACCGGCTGGCTCGCCCTGACCAACCTCGCCTTCCACACGGCGATCCCCTTGGCGGTGGTGGCGGACTGGCTGCTGCTGACCCGCCCGTCCCCACCCCGCCTGATCCAGGCGGCGGCCTGGCTGCTCTACCCGCTGGTGTACCTGGCGTCCACGCTCGGCCGCGCCGCCCTGGTGACCACGGACTGGCCGGCCCCGTACCTCTACCCGTTCCTGGACGTCGAGCGCCACGGCTACAAGGCGGTCCTCGGCAACGCCCTCCTCCTGGGCCTCGCCTTCTGCGCCGTCGCCCTCCTCCTGGTCGTCATCGACCACCTCCGCCCCGACCCGGTACACCCTCGCCGGGGGCGCTCCGACCGCCCGGACCGCCACCCCGAAAACCGGATTTCGTCTCCGGCCACCGGTGGGCTAAAGTAAACGACGTCGCCGCGACAAGCAGCGACAATCGGGGTGTAGCGCAGCTTGGCAGCGCGCTTCGTTCGGGACGAAGAGGTCGTGGGTTCAAATCCCGCCACCCCGACAGTGAAGTACCAGGTCAGGCCCTGGATCCGGCAAAAGGATCCAGGGCCTGACGGCTGTTCTGGGGTGTCTGGGTGTCAGCTGGGTGTGATCTTGGCGAGCGGGTCTAGATCGGCGGCACGCTGCTGCAACAACTCGTCCAGGATCCGTACCGCGGAGCGCGGCGCCATCGCCAGACGCTCGTCGAGCGCCGCGAACCAAACCGTCGAGAGATGCTCCATCAGAGCCGCACGCATCGAGTCCGTGATGTGCGTGTACCGGGCGCTGATCGAGCCGTCCTCGTGGCCCAGGCGGTCATCGATGAGGACCTTCGGCGTGCCGAGCTCCTCGAGGAGAGTCCGGTTCCCGTGCCTCAAGCCGTGCCGGGTCAGCCCCGTCCTGATGGGCAGCCAGCATGCCTCCGCGCGCGCCGCCGCGCCGCGCCCACGTACCGGAACTCCCGGCCATGGTTCGGCAGTCACCGGGACCGGGTGCGCCTCCTGCGGCGCCTTCTTCGGGTACCACCCCGAGGCCGCTGGCGTGAAGATCCACGTGGCGTGCCCGGAACGACGCCAGTGCGCCGCCTCGCGATCCGTGCCGGCCGGACGCTGATAGCCGAGCTCGGCGATGACCAGCTCCACCTTGGCCCGGGTTGCCTCGGCCACCATCTCCGGCCGGTTGAGGACGTTGGAGATGGTTCCGGTGGACACCCCGCACGCCTGGGCCACTTGCTTGAGGGTCGGCCCGCTCCGCTTCTGGCCGGCCACCCCTCGCCCGGTGAAGGCGTACACGAGGCCGTGGCACGGGCACGGTACGCCCGGAGTGCGGGCGAAGAAGCGGGCGTTCAGGTCGGCCTGCCACGCGGGGATGTCGATGGTGCGGTAGCTGTCGTCCTTGGGCGGGCAGCGGTCGAGCTGTCCGGTGTCCAGCTCGTACAGCTGCCACTCGACACGTATGGACCGCGCCTCCGGCCTCGCGAACTGCCGCTCCAGGCCGACGATCTCGCCCCAACGCATGCCGGTGTACGCCTTGTTGATGCTCCCCACGAACTCGTCGTCGCGGCCCGACAACAGCGACGCGCGCTCGGCGACGAGCAGCGCACCCAACATGGAGGTGATCTTCTTCTCGGGGCCCCTGGAACGGCTCCTGCCCTGTCGGCGGCCGCGGCCTCGCCGGCGTTCCGCCACGTTCTTCGTTGCGTACTCCTCGTCCACGGCGTCCGCGAGAATCAGGTGCAGCAGGGAGCGCCGGGTACGGACCGAGGACGGCATCGCGCCCGATGCCTTCTGCTGCCTCTCCCAGCCAGCGATCATCTCCTTGGAGATGTTGCGAATGGGATGAGGCCCGAACGTAGGCAGCAGGTGGGCCAGCGAACGGCGGTAGTTCTGCATGGTGGACGGCGCGAGGTCCTGGTCTTCGATCCAGGCGGCGACGTACTCGGCGAAGGTCTTCTGACCTGCCTCGACCTTCAGCTCCGGCGGCGTCCAGCGCCCCTTCTTCGCTTCCTCGAAGGCCTCGACCTCTGCCTTCTCAGCGGCCTTCTGCGCGGTGGTCTTGGTCGGGTAGCGGACGGCCTTGCCGTCCGCGTCGACCACGACCCCTTGCGCCTTACGGTCCGGTCGCTGGTAACAGGCCCTGTAGTAGGGCTTGCCCCCGCGGCCGATTCGTTTCTCTGCGTAGGCCACGTTCTTCTAACCTCCTCGCGCCACGAGAGCCTGAATGAGCTCCGTGGCCGTGCAACTCCCCTCCTTCAGCGCAGCCTCGAGCTGCTGTGCGGTCGGGGTGTCGATCAGATCTGCGTTCAGGCGCAGCACGCCGTCGGCGTGCTCGTGGTCCACCCACATGACGACGTTGGGTGGAACGCCGGGCACTCGCACCACGCGAGCCTGATCCTGCGCAGGCGTCGGCATAGGTCCCCCTGCCGAAATCGGTTTTGGCCCCCTCATCCGGTCCTGAGATCTGATCACAAAGACACGGATGACGGCAGAGGGTATTCAGAAGTAACTTAGAATCACTCTTTCGGCTGGTTTCCCGTTTCATCTGCGGAAACGCGGACGGTCACCGCCCGCAGCGAAGCGAGGAGCTCCTCGGCAGACATGCCCTCCTGCCCCCGGAGGACGATGGTGGCCAAGACCTTGCCCGCCGGCGTCTCCACCTCGACGACCTGAGACTTCAGCAGCGGCCCGCGCCGCAGTGCCTCCCGGACATCGATCGCCAGGTCGGGCGCGACACCGAGGGCCTCGGTCGACGCCTGCGGACCCTCGTTGCGGAGCGTCGGCTCGCCACCCGCAAGCACTCGTTCCGGCGAGTCGTCAGTCCAGCCCACGATTTGCGCGTAGCTCCTGATGCTCGGCGTGAGCTTGGAGACGCGCCCCTTCTCGATGTTGCCAACAGCGACTCGACCGATGCCGATCTCGGCAGCGATCTGCTGCTGCTCTTTACCCAGGGCGATACGTGCCGTCTTCAGTTTCTCGCCGAGCCGGGTCCACTTAGTGGCCATGCCTCACATCATGCCCCACGCGGACGCAACATCACAGCGCCATGACCAGCGCTTTAAGGGGGCATGCGTTGCGTTTCGGACGCTAGAAGTGCGCCGGTAGCGCCCTGCTGACGCAACGTCACGAGCACTTGCCGACCCCACAAGTATCCCAAACGTCTTGCTCAGGTCGCGCCGTGCGTATAGTTTCTTGACGTGACACCGAACGGAACGGCAATCCGGGCTCTACGCCAGGGTCTGAAACTTAGCCTGCGTGATCTCGCGCACCTGGTCGGATGCTCGGCGGCGACGCTCTCCCGAATCGAGCGAGGGCTGACTCAAGACCCTGGTGAGGCCCTCCTCAAGCGCCTGGCGGAAGCACTTGCCGTGCCGGTCGACGACATCACCCAAGGAGGACAAATGGCCGCGACCACGGCCAAGGAGAAGGCTCCGCCGCGCGAGGTCCCCTATCCGGGTACCCCGGAGGGCGAGCTCTTCCACTACACGCCCGAGGAGGCGGCGGGGTTTCTGCCCTGGTCAGCGCTCCAGCTGAGGCGCAAGGCGTACGCCCGAGAGATCCCCTACAACGATGGCGCGAAGCGGGTCTCCTTCACGGGGCGTGACATCCGCGAGATCAGCGAGATGACCGCTGTCCGTCCGCTCTCCGAGACCACGCAGCGCCGGAGCGCCTGACCCCGCACGCGAAACGGGGCCGCGGACCCTGCCCGGTCCCGCAACCCCGCCGAAGAAATCGCCTCACCACAACGCAATGAGGTTCACATGCAACAGGCTACCCAGCCCACGACACCCGCCGCACCATCCGAGGTCAGAGAGAGCGATCGCGAGGCCTACCGCCGCGCGTCCGCGCTGAAGGACCGCATCGTCGAGCAGTTGGCCACCCTCCCCAGGTCGGCCGCCGTCGTCGGCGAACTGCAGGGCTTCAGCGTCCGCCTGAACTTCGGCACCAACGACTCCTCCGGCGTCCTGCAGTTCGCGAAGGTCGCCGGCATAGAGGCGATCAGCGCGCAGGAGCGCTCCGGCACCTGGCTCGAGGCCCGCACCCGCATCGACGACATCCCCGTCTGCGCCGAGGTCCTCATGTCCAACGAGGCCTGCGACGCCTTCGAGACCCCGGAGACGCTCGCCGCTCCCGTCACCGAGCAGCTGCTCGAGGCCGACCCCTCGCCGACCGGTCCCCCGCCGGTGCCGCTCGGCGAGAGCCCGGTCGCCGACGACGCCGGCGCCGCGTACGACCAGTCCGTGTCCCGGTACGTCGCCTCGCTCGGCGGGAGCGTCGTCGCCCTGGTCCCCGCCGTCGAGGCCACCGCCACCGATGACCCGAGCACGATCTCCTTCGCCCCGGTCACCGCAGACACCATCGGCGGTGAGGAGTGAGCCGGGCCCTGCAGCACCAGCTGCACTCCCGCCTCGAGACGGTCACCGCCCTGCGGGACCTGCCGCTCACCCGCCAGCACATCGAGGCCCTGGCCGTCGACCTCACCCCCATCGTCAAGGCGCTCCTCGCCGAGGCCGACGCCGACCGGTCGGACGTCGTGCCCGTCGAGTACGCGCTCACCGACCAGGCCGGACCCGTCGACCGGTACATCACCGACTACGACGGCTGCCGCGCCTCGACCCACCCCGAGGTCGAGGAGGACTGCCCGGCCGCGCTCCTCGCCGCCGAGCTGCGCAGGCAGCCGGACGTGAAGGCGACCGACGTCCCCACCCCCACGCATCTCACGCTGACTGTGCGGCCGTCGTCTATCCACGGCTGGCGCTGGTGGCGCCGCAAGCTGGCCGTCGGCTCGATCCTCCGCCACGGATCCCTGGTCACCGGCACCGGCCACTACGGCGAGGTCACCGTCCACCTCCGCGGCGAGAACGCCGGCGACCTCCTCGACACGCGAGCCGTCAACAAGTCCGCGGCCCGCCTGCAGAACTTCCTCGCCGAGCGCCCGGCCGGGCACCCGTGGTGACCGGCGACGGGCTGGCCTTATGGCTGCTCATCACCTGCACCGCGACCGGCACCGGCATCGTCCTGTGGCTCCTCAAGCTGCTCATCGACGCCGCCAGCGACTACGCCCCGGCCACCGAGCACCAGCCCGAGCCCGCACCGCCGGTCCCCGCCCGGCCGATCTGGCCGGCCCTCCCCACCCCGCACGCCCACACCACCGCGTGCACCGGCGAAACCCTCGCCCTCACCGTCCAGCCCTCCCGCGCCCGCCACGCCAAGCCGAGGACCCCGTGATCGAGCACACCTACTTCGGGTGGAACCAGCTCACCCACACCGACAACTGCACCGACCCGGCCTGGACCATCGACGTCCGCCACGACCTGGGCATCCGCCCCCTGGCCAACGGCACGATCCTCCACGGCTGCCCCGACCAGCACTGCGCCCACGAGGGCGGCCTCGACCGCGTCACCGTCCGCGCCGTCTGCCGCTCCTGCCGCACCGCGCACCTCATCACCGGCGAAGCCCTCACCCGCACCACGACCACCACCGACGCGATCGGCTACGGCCAGCCGCCCCGCGAGATCGCCGGCCTGTACCTGTGGCCCAGCCGCCCCGTCCTCCACGGACACGGCCCCGGCCGCTCCGGCCTCGACGACCAGCCCCACGAATACCTCGTCACCACCACCCCCGTGGACCGCCTCACCCCCGACGACTGCATCGGCGCGATCGGCTGGCACTTCAACGCCGCCCGCCAGAACCGGTGGTGGGCGGGCGCCATCCAGACCCCGCCCCCGCCGCGCATCAAGTCCCAGCCCGGGGAGTACTGCCTCGCCTGGGCCCGCCGCAGCAGCGACCACACCACCGTCGACCAGGCCGCCGCCTGGATCGCGGCGACCGTCGACCCCGCCCAGCAGCAGCCCCTGGTGGTCGCCGTATGAACCTCCTTGACGCCCAGGGTGGTGAAGGCTGATGCCGCGCATCGAGTACGTCGCGAAGAGGTTCACGCCCGCCCATCAGCGGCTCATCGACATGGCCGACCGGATCTGTCGCGAGTACGCCGCGCAGGGCTTCGACCTCACGCTGCGCCAGCTCTACTACCAGTTCGTTGCCCGCGACGTGATCGCGAACAAGCAGACGGAGTACAAGCGCCTGGGCGGCATCATCAACGACGCCCGCCTTGCCGGCCTGCTCGACTGGAACTACATCGTCGACCGCACCCGGAACCTGCGGAGCCTCGCCCACTGGGACGCCCCACAGTCGATCATCCAGTCCGCCGCATCCGGCTACCGCACCGAACGCTGGGCCGACCAGCCCCGCCGGGTCGAGGTATGGATCGAGAAGGACGCCCTGGTCGGCGTGATCGCAGGGGCGTGCGAGCGCAACGACGTCGACTACTTCTCGTGTCGCGGCTACGCCTCGCAATCCGAACTGTGGGGCGCGGCACAGCGGATGACCCGCTACGAGCGCGCCGGGCAGAAGCCGGTCGTCATTCATCTCGGCGACCACGACCCCTCCGGCGTCGACATGACCCGCGACATCCGCGACCGCCTCGCCCTGTTCGGCGCCGACGTGGACGTACGGCGCATCGCGCTGAACATGGACCAGATCGAGGAGCACGAGCCGCCGCCGAACCCCGCCAAGCTCACCGACTCCCGCGCCACCAGATACATCCACGAGCACGGCCGCTCCAGCTGGGAGCTGGACGCCCTCGAGCCGACCCTTCTTGACCGGCTCATCGAGGACGAGATCGAGGCACACCGCGACGACGACCTGTGGGACCAGGCGACGCAGGCCATGTGGCGGGAGCAGGCTCTGCTGGAGGCCGTTGCGGGCCGTTGGGAAGACGTTGCCGCCCTGGTAACCGACGGCGGTGAGAGCTGATGTCACCCCGTCCCCGTACTCAGCGCCCGCGTCTGTCCGAGAAGAGCAAGGGAACGCAGAAGGCGCGCCAGGTCTGGAACGGCGGCCTGGTCGGCGCCCCGCGCGGCGCCGACAACATCCCGCTCTTCCACACCTGCACCACCCCCGGCTGCGGCCGGTGCGCGGCGATCGACCGCGCCCGCCACGACCTCCGCACAGGCGGCCACGGGGGCGGTGCCAGATGACCGGCCGCGTCGACGTCATCGCGGCCGCACTGCACCGGCCGCCCCTGCGACGCCCCTTCGTGGGGCACGAGGTCCGCTCCGGGGTCGTCCAGCTGCTCGGCCGCGGCACGGACCCGGACTGGACGGCCACCATCCCGCAGCTGGCCGAGGCCATCGAGAGCGCACTGAGGACCAGCGAGGAGAAGGACACCCCGGTCGGCGGCACCCAGCCGCCGACCGGGGCGGAGTTCACTGCTCGCGCCCAGATTCTCAACGCCCTGCAGGCCGCCGGCCGCACCCCCGGCCAGGCTGCCACCCTCCTCGCCCAGGCCGACCGCGAACCCCGCCACCCCGACCCGGACCCCGACTTCCGGGAGACCCTCGGCGGCGGCCACGCCCTGGTCGTCGAGTACGGCGACTGCGAACTGGTCGCCTCCTGCCAGTGCGGCAAGCCCCTCGGTGAGACCACCCCCGACGCCAGCGTGGACACCTTCCTCCCCGGCTGGGAACGCCACACGAACACGGAGGTGACCTGATGGCGCGCCTGCCCAAGCGAACCCGCGCCGACCACCCGCAGATCGCCGCGCAGTTGTTCGCGAACCCCGGGGCCTGGGGGACCGTCAGCGTCTACCCCAGCCGCCAGAGCGCCTTCGGCATCGCCGGAGCCATCCGCAGGGCCGAGGGCACGTTCACCGTGTATGGGCCCAGCGGCTACTTCGAGACCCGTCTGAACGCCGTGCCGGATGGCACCCTCGTCGAGGCCCGCTACATCGGCCGGGACCGAGCGCCCAAGTCCCGCTCTGCGCAGGACGCTTCGCCGGAAACCGAGCGGGCGCCGAGGCGGAACGAGAGCCGCGAGATCCGGAGCGGCCCCGATGCCGCCCGCGCGATCGAGGCCCGCCACGAAGCGGCGTACGGCGACGTCTGGCACGGCGCCCCGGCCTCGCCGGATGAAGACGCGCTGTGGGCCGAGGCGATCACTGCGATCACCCGGCCCGCCCGCGGCGCCCGCCGCAAACCCATCGCCCACGGCGAAGTCAAAGGCGCCAGCCAGCACCGCTACCGGGGCGAGCCGCTGTGCGAGGAGTGCCGCGCCGCAGTGAACGCCTACCAGCGCCAGTACCAGCGAAGCCGCCGCGCCCAGAACGGAGCCTCATGACCGAGCAGTTCGTAGTCCTCGCGCTCAAGGTGCGGGACGTACGCCTCGGTGACATCACCGACCACCTCGGTGGCCGCATGCGGGTCCGGGAGATCGTCCAGCGCGCCCACCTGTGGGACCTGGCCGGAGACCCGCCCGAGGAACCCCGGTCCGCCTACGACCCGGAGCACCCGCCGACGGCACGCCGCACCAACTACCCCCGCGACATCGTCCGGGTGTGGCGCCCCCTCGACGCGATCGGCCCGGTACGCGGCCACGGCCGGAAGACCACCCACACCGACATGGTGATCCGCGGCTGGTACCGGTACTACTCCGCCCACACCGCCG
This sequence comes from Streptomyces caniscabiei, assembly GCF_014930365.1. GTDB lineage: Bacteria > Actinomycetota > Actinomycetes > Streptomycetales > Streptomycetaceae > Streptomyces > Streptomyces caniscabiei. The sequence continues at coordinate 114,705 of NZ_JABXWI010000001.1, forward strand.
GATGCTCGTGCGGCTGGCGCGACACCACCACCCACGCCTACAGCTCGCTCGCCGAAACCGCGTGGCTGGACCACAAGGCGGCCGCGCTGACCGCCGCGGCATACGAGACGCAGCCCGCGCTGCGCCTGGTGACCGAGCTGCAGGCCGCCAACACCAGCCTGGCGCCGGTCCCGTGGACCTTCGGCCCGGTCTACAACGGCCCGGCCGAGGGCGGCGGCATGGCGAAGGGACGCCTGGACGGGCTGCCCGTCGACCAGGCCCGCGCCGCGATGGCCGGATGGGCGGCAGTCCTGGGGGCGGAGGAGGTCCATGAGTTCCGGTACCCCGCCCGGCAGGGGTTGCGGGGCTGGAAGCCGCCGCGCACCGAGCTGACGCTGTCGGCGTACGGCGGCGAGCGCGCTCTCGTCGAGCTGGCTGCCTACATCGAGGAGACCGCTCCCGCGCCGGAGTCCGGCTCCGTCGTCCCCTGGGAGCCCGACGGCGACGACAGCGGCGCCGAGCCGTGAGCGAGGACCGTCCCGGCCCGGAGTGCCGGCACTGGATCGGTGCCGAGCGCCGGCACTGCCGGGCCGTGGACGGCATCCGCCCCTACATCCAGGGCCTGCGCTGCCCCCTCCACACCCCCAGCGCCCTGGCCGGGAAGCCGGAACCCCCACCTGGATACGGCCTCCCGCCCAGCGATCTCCCCCTCAGCCCGCTCTCCACCTCGGCGCTGGCCGACCAGCGGGCGATCGCCTCCGGCAAACGCCGCTCCAACCCCGCCGCCTACCGCGCCGCCCAGGCCGCGGTCGACCACCGGAAGGACCTGAACCTATGACCGCTCCGACCGAAGCCCGCCGGCCCTCGCCTGCCGACATGGCACCCCATCGCACGCCCGCCCCCGTCAAGCCCGGGCCCGTCAAGGCCACGGCTCCCGGGCCGTCCGCGCCCGTCTCCCTGACCACCGCCGAGGCCATCGCGCCGGGCCAGATCGGACGCGGCGAGAACGTCCGCAGCCTCCTTCCGCGCGCCGTGCGCCGCAGCCGCATGCACCCCAACTCCCGCCTGGTCGTCCTCACCCTGCTCAACTACGCGAACTTCAAGACCGGCCTGGTCAACTCCCGGCACCGGCCCGACGTCGAGCAGCTGGCCGAGGACACCGGTCTGACCACCGGCCAGATCGAAGTGCAACTCCACGTGCTGACCCAGCGCGGCTGGCTCTACGAACGGACCCTCACCCGCGGCGCGCAGGCCGGTCAGACCGGGCTGTTCGTGACCGTGCCCACCGTCTACCTCGACCAGGTCCGGGCCGAGACCGCCGCGTACGCCGCTGAGCGCGCCGAATGCATCGCCCGAGCCACGGGCGACGACCAGTGAGCCGCCCGCCCCGCCGGGCGTACCGGGCCCTGTTCCTCCTCGGCGCCGCCCTGACCACGGCCGCGCTCGTCCTGACCGCCTGCACCCACCCCTGACCCGCCGACCCTGAGGAGGGCCGTGATGCCGAAGAGCCGAGTCCGCCGTCACCGGCGCCGCCCGCCCGAGCAGCCACACACCGAGCTGGTGCCGTTCCTGCGCGACCACTACGGCATGACCCGCGCCGAGGCCCGCGCAGTCGCCCGTATCGGCGCGGCTCTGCTCGCCGAACACACCGGCCCGCTCATGGCCCGCTTCGCCTGCGACTACTGCCACACCTACCAAGGCCCCGCCTACGACGCCATGAACACCGCCCAGCTGAACGCCGCGCGCGCCGACGCCCGCGCCCACATGACCGCCTGCCCCGGCCGCATCTGACCGATGACCGCTGCCCGAGCTGCCGCCGCCGAGCCCCGCCACCTTCGTGGCGGGGCCGGCAGCGCTGCCCGGGTACGGCCCCGCCGCCCCCAGCGGCGCGCGGTCCAGCAGGTCGAGATCCCCGAACGCGTCTACCGCGGCTCCCACTACAGCGATGCCTTCGTCAAGGCGTGGGCGAAGATGGCCGCCCTCGACGTCGACACCAACCCCGAGCACTGCAACGCCCACGTCAGCGTGATGGCCCGGTACTGCGGCCTGTCCACGCGCAGCTTCGAGCGCGCCCTCACCGAGGGCCACGCACCCGGCCCCGACGGCGGCGCGCCGGAGTTCTCCACCCGCCGCATGACCCGCACGTCCGGCAAGGGGCGGACCGCGATCCGCCAGGTCCGCCCCGTCGTCGACGGCGAGCGGTACGTCACGGTGTCCGTGGCGATGTGCGACGCCCTCGAGCCCCGCCGCCTGCGCGCCGCCCTGCTGATGGCGCACACCGCCAAATACAGCCCCGGCTACCAGCCGACCGCCGCCGAGCTGGCCGGCGAGCTCTTCCACCACGACGGCGACAGTGCGGGCAGGCCGCTGTCGGAGCGCACCGCGCGCCGCATCGTCCACGACCTCGAGGCCACCGGCTGGGTCAGCGTCGGCCACCGCGCCGGCCACCAGGGCCGCCACACCGTCTCGGTCAACTCCCACCCCATCCTCGCCGAGCAGCTCGCCCTCGACATCGACCCCGCGCAGGCCGCCGCACCGGCAGCCGACCGTGCGGGGGAGGCGAGTGCGGACAACCATGGCGGATCCGGTCCGGCCACGGGCGGCGGATCCCTCGCGATCAAGGAAGACCACGGGGTTCCCACTGACGCTGTTGCTCCGCGCCAGGAAGTGGGTGGTTCCCGCCGTAGGCGACTGACCGTAGGTGAGCCCGCGACCGACGCAGCCGATCTTGCTGACGGCACGTTCGGGCCGGGCACCCTGCGCGCTCCGCGCGGCAACCGCCCCACCCCCAACTCCCCGGCCGGAGCCGTCCCCTACGGCGGGCCGGAGCTGCGCTGGTCCGAGCGCATCCACATCAGCCTCGCCCCCGTACGCCACCTGCTGCAGCAGCCGGACGTCAACCGCTTCCTGCTGCGGAAGGTCGCCCACGCGATCGGCGCCCAGCTCGACCAGGCCGCCCACAACCTGATGACCCCGCAGCGGATGGCCGCCCGGATCGCCACCCGCTACCGCGACGCCGGAGAAATCCGCGACATCGCCGCCTGGCTCCTCGCCGTCGGCATCGTGCCCAAGGGCTGCGGCCAGATCCTCTGCGAGAACGGCCAGCTGTGGCCCACCGGCGCCACCTGCGAGACCTGCGCCACCAACCGGCAGACCACCAGCGAGCACTGGCGCCAAGCCCGCGCCCTGCAGGACCGCCTCGAGGAGGTCCGCGCCCAGCGCGCGGCCGGCGGCGAGCAGCTGCCCGCGAAGGCGACGTACCGGCAGCGGCAGCACGCGACGGACGCCGACGTCCTGGCCGTGGCCACCGAACACGGACCCGCCGCCGCTCTCCACCGCTTCGGCGTACTGCGCGCCGCTCCCGTCCTGCGCGCCCAGTACGGCCACCTCCCCGCAGCCATCGGCGACACCCCGCCCCGGCCCCCACAACCCGCCCTGTGTGCCCGCCCGATGGAGGAGGCGCTCATGCCCGACCGCGGCTACATGCCCGACCAGATCCGCGCCCAGCTCGGCCGGACCGACCACACCGGGGCGCTCGCGATCGCCTGCCCCCAGACCGGCTGCCTCGCCGAGCCCGGCCAGCCCTGCACCAGCAAGGGCGGCCGCCGCCGCGCACCCCACGAAGCCCGCACCATCGCCGCCCAGACGCGCGGAACGGAGACCGACTGATGCCGACCACCCCGCACCCCACCCGCGGTGTCACCGCATGCGACCGGTGTGGCGCTCGCATCCGCTGGGCCATCTGCATCTCCGGCACCTACAAGGGGCGCCGCGTGCCGCTGAACGCACTGCCTGGCCCGATGGGCGGGTACGCCGCCCGCAGCGACCAGCACGGCGGCCTGGTCGTGCGACAGCTGGACGCGGAGTTCCCCAACGTCGAGGACGCGCGCCTGGAGTGGCCCGCCGTCCTGCACTGGCACAGCTGCACCGGCCAGCAGAACCCGCAGCCGCCCGCCACGCAGCAGCCGCGCTCCCGCCCGGCGCGGCGACGGCCGAGCGTGCAGGCCCCGCTGTTCGGCCAGCCGCAGCAGCCGAGGAGGACCTGGTGACCGCCCCGGCCGGCACCAGCGGCCACGCCCAGGCCCCGGCCGAGGACGTCCCCACCGGGTCCTTCGGCCGCGCGGAGTACCGACTCCTCGAGCACATGACCCCGTGCACGCCCGAGGAGCAGGCCCGGCACCTGGCCGACCTCGACGAAGCCCTGTCCACGATCCGCGTCGGCGACGCCCTGCGCCGCCACCGCGCCACGAGGAGGGCTGCCGCGTGAACGACGGCCAACTGCAGCTCTTCGTCTGCCCGTTCGGCGGCTGCGACGAGGACGGCTACTGCCCCTGCGTCGAGGAGGACGTCGAGGCCTACGACGACCAGGACGACGAGGACCTCTGCACCGACCGCCACGGACGGCCCCACCGCGTCGAGACCGTCCCGATCTCCATCGACGACTACCAGCCCCACCCCGCCGCCGAACCCACCGGAGCGACCCTGTGACCAGCACCTACCGCAAGAAGCCCATCCCCGTCCGCGCCCTGCAGCTCACCCCCGACTCCTACCGCCAGATCCTCGACACCCTCACCTCCGACCAGTTCACGGCTGGCGGCGAGAACACCGACGGCACCGTGTTCGTGGAGGTGCGCAGCCTCGAGGGCGTGATGCACGCCGCCGAGGACGACTGGATCGTCTGGGACACCCACGGCCACGTGTGGGTGGTGCGCGCCGGCATCTTCACCGAGACGTACGAGCCGGTGTACGCCGAGGAGGCGTCGGCCGAGGAGCGGATCGCCCGCCGCCTCGCTGCCGGCGACTACTGCGTACCGGGCGACGAGCCCGACGACACCTGGTGGAACAACCGGCCCCCGAGGTTCCGCCTGGACTACCTCGCCCATGCCCGCCGCGTGATCGCGCTGGTCCGCGCCGAGGACCAGCTGGCGGCCGCGGCCCGGGCCGACGTCCTTGCCGAGGAGGCCGAGCACCTGCGGACGGTGGTGTACCCGGCCGTGTACGACGACGCCGGCCAAAAGGCCGCCGACGGTGTCGCCCACGCGGCCGGAGAACTCCGCCGACGCGCCAGGGAGCTGCGCCGTACGGCTGCCGACCAGGGGCAGCCGTCGTGAGCGAGCCCGTGGAGTGTCAGGCCTGCCACAAACCGATCCGCTCGAAGGCGTCGCTGGGCCGGCGGATCGGGGGCCGCTGCTGGCGCAAGCTCCGCCCCGACCAGCGCCAGGCCATGCGCGCACTGCTCGGCCAGACCGCCCGCCCCAGCGCGGCCGCCGTGCGCCGCGCCCTCAACCAGCCTCCGCCGTCGGCCGGCGGCCAACTCCCCCTCGACGAACAGGAACAGCAGTGAGCTACGACGTCTTCGAGATCGCCCCCGAGCCCACGATCTCCGTACGCCGGTTCGTCCGGGTCAGGGCCGCGCTCCCCGACGGCTGGGGCACCGGCAGCCACGCGCCGCGCACCGCGCTCGAGGCGGCCCGGCTCCTGCAGGCCGAAGGCAAGCAGGTCTGCCTCGTGTCCGACAGCGACCACACCTGCCTCACCGACGACCGCCCGTCCCTGGCCGACCTGCCGTGACCCACCTCGCCGGCATCAGCGGCGCCGACGTCCTCGGCGCCGCCTGCCCCTCGATCTTCCTGATCGCCGTCCTGGCGATCGGCTACCTCACCGCCCGCGACCGCCGGAGGAAGCGATGACCGACACCACGAAGTGCCCCGGCTGCCCCGGCCAGCGCAACCGCCGCCACTACCTCTGCAGCTCCTGCTGGCGCACCCTCCCGGCCGCCACCCGCGGACGCCTTGCCCGCCGCGATGCCCGCGCCTTCCTCCGCCTCCGCGAACTCCACACCGCTCTCGCCATCGGAACCCCGATCACCGCCATCGAGGTCAGCCGATGAACACCCGCCTGTACGCCCGCGCCAGCGCGGCCGGCGCCGTCCTGTGCACTGCCGCCACCGCGTACGCCGCCACCCTCGACGCCGGATGGATCGCCCTCGGCGGCCTCTACACCGCGATCTTCCTCGCGTGGAACGCCCGCCGCTGCTACACCCAGGCCCGCCGCGAGCGCGCGATCGAGCAGCGACTGAAGCGACTCGGCCAGGAGGAGGCGGCCTCCGCCGTGCTGCCGCCGCCGTGCTGCTCGTTCTGGCTCCACTCCGACGGCGAAGTCCACTCCCCGTCCGACTGCACCCGGCCGCCGGCCGCACGCACCGCCCTCACACCCAGCGAGGAGCGCGAATTCACCCGGCTCGCAGCCTCCCTCCGCCAGCCCAAGAGCACGCCCTGACCCGCCGCCCAACCGAGGAGGACCAACCCACATGACCGAACGTCACGAGACACGCTGGAACGGCGAGCCCTGCCTGGCCCGCCGCGTCACCGCGATCGTCGCCGACAGCACCTTCTTCCCCCAGTACTGGGCACGTGACCTCGTCGGTACCCACCGCAAGGCCGTCGAGGTCACCTACGGCGGCAGCACCTTCTTTCTCGACGACGAGGACGGCTCCGCCTGGGCCAAGGTCACCAGCGGCGGCAGCCCGGCACACGGGCACCGCGACCTGGTCGTCGACCCCGGCAGCATCCAGCCCCGCTCCGACCCCGAGCCGCCGGCGCTGCGTGCCCTCATCGCCGCGGCCATCTACGAGCACAACAACCCCGGGGCAACGTGGGCCAACGCGCATCCACACGACGTGGTCGCCTACGGAGGCGACGCTGACGCGGTGCTGAAGGTGCTGCCCGCGGCCGCCGACCGGGCCGCCGTTTACCGGGAGGTCGCAGACCGCCTTGCCGCCGACGCCGAGCAGGGCGCCAAGGAAGGCCTGACCCGGATCTACCGCCGCTCCGCCGCCCAGCAGGTACGCGACTGGGCAGACGAAGCGGCCATCGCCGAGAGCGCAGGGCGCTCATGAACGCGCCCCGCCCCCTCAGCAGCTCTCTCCACATCACGCCGTACAAGTGCCCGTTCTGCACCGGCGGCCTGGTCCTCGACAGCAAGGGCGAGGAGATCGACCGCTGCCACCACTGCGTAGGCAGCGGCCTCACCGACGACCCCTGCGGCGACGCCGAACGAGCACCCCGCCCGCCCGGCGTGATGCGCGCCCCGTGCGCCGACTGCGCCTACCGGTGCGGCTCACCCGAACTGGAGGCCAACGGCGCCCAGCTCCCCGAGGGCGAGCCGTTCTTCTGCCACCAGGGCGTGCCCGTCTCGGCGTCCGGCTCCTACACCCCCGTCGCGATGTTCCGCGGGCTGCCGCTGGGACTGATGGTGTGCGCCGGCTGGTGGGCCCAGCAAACCGGCGAACCCCTCCCGGCCAAGGCCTATCGCGAGATCCCCATCACCGAGGACGAGGTGGAGATGCGGTGGGGCCGTATCCCTCACGCCCTGCGCACCGAGAACACGCAGAAGGAGAGCTGACCGTGCTGCAGCACACTGTGGCGGCCGTCGTCGACACCCGCATCTGGGACGGCACGCCCAACCAGGCCCTCCTCGCGTGGCTCGGCGACGACGGCCACCATTTCGACGGCACTCAGCTCGTCATCCACACCACCGACGGCGATCTCTACCCCGAGCCAGGCTGGACCATCGTCCGTTGGCCCGACCGCGACCTCAGCGTCATGTCGTCCCGCGCCGCCGTCAAACGCCTCGCACCCGCCGAGCTGATGGGCATGCGGCTCATGCTCGACCCAAGTGCCCCTCCCGGGTCCGTGACACTCTCCACCACGCGCCCCGGACGCATGGCCGAGGTGGACGAGCAGAGCAGCGCCTCGGAAGAAGTCGTCCACCCCACGCTCGGGCCGCAGGTCAGCCCGCCACAAGGAGTGGACGACTCCGGCAGTGGCCCCGACTTCACCAGCCCACTGGCTGGGATCGAGGTACGCGTTCCGTGCCCGTACTGCCCCCCGCCCGCGATGATCTCCCGAACGCTGATCACCGACCACATCGCCCGGGAGCACCGCCCCGGCCTGGTCTACCCGCCCAACCTGGCCACCAACGAGGACGTCCACCGGATCGCCCAGCGCCGGGACTCCATCCTCAACCTGCTCGATCGGCTGGACCGGAGCAGCACCCTCACGCAGGAGGAGCGGGCGCTCCTGCGGCGCAGCGTGCACGCCGAGGGGATGGAGCGGGACAACCTCGCCTCGTCGTACCTCGAACTCACCAGCTACATGCGGCAGATCAGTGCTGGCCGCGAGACGTGGAAGGCGAAGGCCGAGGAGATCGAGCGGGACCGCGACCGACACGCCGCCGCCCTCGGCGAGGTGCTCGCCACCTTCGTGCACAAGGTCGATGGGTACCGCCTCCCCCGGGTCCGGTCCGGAGACGTCGACGTGTTGACCCTGGAGAAGTGGCGCAGCGTGGTCGCACCCACCGGCGAGCAGGCCGCACCCGTCAACTGGCAGACCATCGCCCAGCAGCGCGAGCGGGAGCTGAAGACCGCCGCTGAAGCCCGACGCCGCGCCGAGATGGCCATCGCCCGCGTGCGCCTGATCAGGAAGGCGCCCAGCCGGTCCCCCTTCAATCTGCATGCGAATGCGCAGGACGACGGCTGGGACCAGGCCCTCGACGCCGTCCACGCCGCCCTCGGCACACCCGAGCAGTGCGAGACGGGTAACGCCCGCAAGGACCACCCCGTCCACGAACTCCTCGCCGCACTCGAAGCCGGCATACCGCACCCCGACCCGCGCGATCTCATCAGCCGCTACTACCAGGCCATCCACGAGCTGTGCTGCCCGTACGACCACACCGAGCACCGCCCAGACCAAGCCACCGCAGCCAACCGCGCCACCCCCGACGAGCCCACGGAGCGCTGAACCATGCCCGAGTACCCGAACCATCCCCGCATCGCGCAGACCCTCCTCGACCAGCAGAGCCAGATCAACGCGCTCACCGCGGAGCGGGACGGGGTGTACCGCGAACGCGCCCAGCTCCTCGCGCTCCTCGCCGCACTCCACCCCTCGGTCATCGCGCCCGCATCCGACGTCGACGAGGACGGCTGGCAGATCCTGTACCTGCGGATCGGCGGCAAGCAGGCGTCATGGCACATCGCGCCCCGCGACGCCGACCTGTACGCCCACGTCGAGCACGTGCCCGCCGACGACCGACGGGCGCAATGGGACGGCCACACGACCGAGCAGAAGTACGCCCACATCGGCCAGCACGCCGCCCAGCTCTACGCGGAAGCCCGCGGCCGAGTCGATACCCCGCTGACGCCTGGCGAGGCTACCGAGCCGGAGAAGACCGCCCGCGTGTTCGCTGCCCTACATCAGTCCGCCGAGCAGAACGTGAGCCGCGTCATCGTCCTCTACGAGCGGTGGGTGAAGGCCGGGCCGCCGCCGCTCGGCACGTCTGTCTCGCGCTGGTGGGACGCACGTCTGATCGAACTGCGCGCCGCTCTCGGCGAGACCAAAGAGCAGCCGTCAGCACCTTGCGAGCAGCACCCCGACGCGGTCGTCATCGGCGGCATGTGCGGCGGCTGCACCCAGTACCCCAGCGACATGGTGAAGGAGCACTGACCCATGGCCCCCGAGCCGCAACTCACCGACGAGCAGCGTGAGCAGCTGCTCCGCTCCGTCGCCGCCGTCTCCGCATCTGTCCACGAGTTCATCCAGGCCTGCGTTCCAATCGTGCAGGCTGCCGCTCGGCAGTACGCGCAGATCACTCTGGCGCTCCAGGCCACGGGCTACCTCGACGAGAACGGCAAGCCCATCAAGCTCCGCCGCTGTGGAGCGGGCAGCCAGGCGCCCAACGCCCTCGGTAACGAGCGCTGCACTCTCCCCGCCGAACACGACGGCCGCCACGCCGACGGAACCCTGACGTGGCCGCGTACGACCGACGACAAGCCACCCAAGGAGCGCTGCGACTGCCCGTCCACCCAGGCCGGGCTGGAACTGTGCGAGCAATGCCCCGAGTGGACGAAGGCGGTCTGACCATGCCGCTGTTTCTGCTCGGCCTGCTGCTCGGCGGCATCTCCGGAGGCGTCACCTACGGCCTCACCGCAGAAGGACAGATCGGCGCGATCGTCGGCGCCGCAGCCGCCGTACTCACCTGGCTCGGCTGCGCCGCAGTGATCTTCGTCGACGACTGACACACGACCGGGGCGCGCCCAGCTGTCTGCGCATGCCGAGCGCGCCCCATAAGCACGACCGCCCCTGCCCCACCTGCACGAAGGGGAGCCCCATGATCTGCACCCTCTGCAAGACCCACAGGATCGAGTACGGCACCCTCTGCCCCTCCTGCACGCACGACACCGAGGACCGCCTCGTCCGCCTCCCACGGATGTGGGCGTCCCTCGAGGCCTGGCTGATCCCCGGCGCACGCGGCACCGCCCAGTACGGCGGCCGCGTCCGCCAGCCCGAAGCACCCCTGCCCCTCGACCAGGAGGTCCTCGACCTCCGCTCCGCCGGCGGAATCGTCGGCGTCCTCGAGGACTGGCACTCCGCCATCCGCGACGCCCGCGACATGCCCGCACCGCCACGCGCCGGGTCCCTCGCGCGCCGGGTCCGTGACGCAGCCTTCGGCGCCGCCGACCAGATCCACTTCATCGCCCTATGGGAGCAGGGCCCGCAGTTGGGCCGGGAGGTGCGCGGCCTGGTCGACCGGGTCCGGGGGGTCGTCCGGCCGGACGAGGCCGAGGAGAGTTGGCGGCCGAAGTGGCTGGGGTACTGCGTCGCGGTCGACGCGTCCGGGGTGATCTGCGGCGCCCGGATCCCGGCGGCCGTGGACCGGCCGGTGCAGTGCACGTCGTGCCTGTGCACGTACCCGCCCTCCACATGGCTGACCCTGCGGCGCTTCCAGCCCGGCAACCTGCAGGCCGGCCACGACGAGGAGCCGGTGGCCGCCTGACATGCCATCGCGTCACGGCGTAGCGTGTGCCCGGAACACGCCAGAGCCCCGCCACCCCAACTCGACTGGGGTGGCGGGGCTCAGTGCGTTCTACGCCTCGTCGTCCTTGGCGAGGTCGGCTCGCTTGCCCTGGCGGATCCCTTCCTGGCGCGTCTTCCAGTACTGGTCGAACCAGGCCACGTCGTACTCCGGGCGCGAGCTCCCGGGCCTGAAGACAGGAGCCGGCCAGCCCTCGTCGGGATTGGTCGCGAGCCGGTGGATGTACGTCCGGGCCACGCCCGCTCTCTCTGCGAGTTTCGGGATGGTCATCGTCTCCCTCTCCGGCTCTTGCCGCTCGGGGGCATCGGGCATGCGGACATCCTCCCCGAGAAGTGTGGACAATGTCCACACTTCTCGCTACGGTCGTTCTCGGCACAACGGAAAACCCCTCGACCCAATGGAGTTGCACCTCCGGGCCGAGGGGTGGACCCGTCCTGAAGCGAACAAAGGGAGCAGGTCCATGCCCGACCTTACCCAGCCCGACCACGTCGCCGTAGCCCTCCAGGTGCTCATCGACACCCCCTCCTACGCCGCCCAGATGCTCATCACCACGGCCCGTCTCCTCGAGATGGACGCCTCCGTCCCCCTGGACGGCCCGTCCCTTGAGCGCGCCATCGACATCGCCGCCGACACGATCCTGCGCCCGCTCCCCGACGTGGTCGCCCAGGACAGCATGAGCCGCATGTACCGGGCCCTCCCGGACCGCCCCGCCCCGGTCACCCGCGGCGAGTACGCCCTCCTCCTCCGCCACGCCGCGAAGGAACTGGGATGAGCGCCCAGCAGCCCGCCCTGCCGGGCCCCGTCCGCGAGCTGCTCGCCGCGATCACCGAGACCCTCGACCTGCCCATCCCCGCCCCGGAACCGGCGGCCGTAGCCGCCCACCAAGGCCTCATGGACGACCGGGTCCAGAACGTCCGCCTCACGATCAACGCGATCCTGACCGGCGAAGCGCACCAGGGCATCGAGTGGGAGGCCCGCTACCTCCGCACCCAGGCCGCCAAGCGTCCGCCCAGCTATCGCACCGGCGCCCAGTTCGACGCCGACCGCCGAGCCGCCACCACCGCGCCCGCAGACCCCGGCACCCCTGTTCCGGTCACGGCCGCCGAGCTGCTCGCCGAGGCCGCCGCCGACTACGCCGCCACCAAGGCCCAGCGCCACGCCGGAGACACCCCGCCGCCCCTCAGCACGGAGCTGACCGCGCTCGCGGCCGAGGCCGCCGAGGCCACACCCGACCTCGACGACGCCTGACCCACCAGACCGCCGCGCCCCGGCACATCCCCCGACCGGGGCGCGGCCCTCCCTTCCTCCTGGAGCCCACGTGCTGCTGGACCAGCCCCACGTGAGAGCGGCGGCCGCCTACTGGCCCGCAGCCCTCGCCGCAGGCCTCCTCCTCACCGCCCTCACCGCCGCCTGCTGGCTCGTCGCACGGCGCACCAGCGGCGCCGTCCTCACCGCCGGAATCGGCGCCTTGGTCTGCACCGTCTACACCGCCGACACCTCGTGGCGGTTCGCCGAGCACCGCCTCGGCATGGTCGACACCGCCGAGCGCCTGGTGATGTTCGCGGCCGGGGAAGTCGCGCTCCTCGCCTGCGCCGTGATGGCCCGCGCGAACAAGCGGGCCACCGCCACCGACGACTCCGCCGGCACCCCCGGCGTCCCCGGCGTCCTCGTCTGGGCCATCACCGGCGCCCAGATCATCCCGGCCTTCTCCGAGTCAGGCGTCTGGGGCGGCATGGTCCGCGCGTTCTTCGGCCCCGTCATGGCCGGCCTGCTCTGGCACCTCGCCATGGGCCTGGAGATCCGCGTCACCAAACCGCAGGCCCTCTCCTCCGGTCTGCCCGCGCAGATCGGCGCCGAGCTCCGCGAACGCCTCCTGTCCCGCCTCGGCCTGGCCACCCGCGGCCGCACCGCCGTCCAGATCAGCCGCGACCGCGCCACCGCCCGCGCCGTACGCCTCGCCTCCCGCCGCTGGCTCAGCCCCTGGGGCAGGGCCGCACTCAAGTCAGCGGTCGCCCGCTCCGAGGCGGCCATCCACGGCGAGCAGCGCCACCACCTCATGCAGCAGCTCGCCGGACGCCGCTCCGCCGCCGAGCTGCGCACCGTACCCGTCACCAGCCCCTGGGTACCCAGGCCCGTACCCGAGGCGTACCCGCGTACCCCGCTCGGGGTCACCGGCGCCGAGCTCCGCCGCCTCGACCCCTTCGACGCCGTGCTCCGCGTCCACGCGGCCCACCCCGACTCCACCCCCGCCGAACTCGCCGAGCTGTGCACCGGGTACGGCGTACCCGTCTCCGAGACCCGGGTACGCGTCGCCCTCCGCGCCGCCGACCCGCCCCCCGTACCCGAACGGCCTCAGATCGAGGCCGCCCCCGAACCCGTACCCGGCCCGGCAGACGTACCCGTACCCGCCGTACCCGAGGCGCCCGGCTTGGAGTACACCGCCCGTGGCCTGCACCTGGACATCATCACCACCCCACAGATACACCGCGAGGTCCTGTGCGCCGTGCCCGCCGCGATGACCCGTACCCGCCGTACCCGCGCCCAGGTACACGCCCGCCTACCCGTCGAACCCGAAGGCCCCGAGTACCCCGTCGACCTCATCCGCCGCAGCGCCACGGAGGAGCATGCGGCAACCGCCGACCGGACCCAGGACCGTACCGCGGAGCCGTCCGTACCCGGCGTACCTGCCGTACCCGCATCTGAGGTACAGCCCGTACCCGACCCCGTACCTGAGCCGCCAGGTGCGACGGGTACGGACACTGAGGACCCCGTACTCGCCCGGGCCCGCGAGGTGGACGCCGCGCACCGCCGTACCCACGGGCGGCCCGCCGGTATCCGCGTACTCAAGCAGGAGCTCCACGTCGGCCAGCCCAAGGCCAAGGCCATCCGGGCCCTTCTGGACGGAGACACCCGATGACCGGCGCGGCCGGACTCCTCCTGGCCATCGTCTGCATCACCGTCGTCGGCCTGGCGCTCGGCCTCGCCATCGCCTGCTGGGACGACCACACCCCCACCTGGGCCCCACGCCTGATCAGGGGCACCGCCGTCACCATCGGCGCCCTCTGCCTGTTCCTCGCCGCCCTCCAGCCGATCGCGCAGGCCCTGCCATGACCGGCCGCCGCGCCCCCGCTGCCCTCCTGCAGCCTCGTCCTGGCCGCGCTCGGCGCGGCTCTCATCCGATAGGACCCACCGTGACGTACGTGACCTTCGGCGGTGTCACCGTCGGACTCTGCATCCTCTGCCACTACCTCATGACCTGGTGGCCCGGCTACAGGGCCCTGGTGAAGGACCCCGCCAGGCAGGCCGCCAGGCTTCTGCCCTTCCTCCTCTCCTGGTCATACGGCTGCCTCACCACCCTCGGGGTCGGCGGCGTCATCGGCTGGATCTCCGGCACCATGCTCGGCCTGTCGAACTGGCTCGGGGACGTGGCCCTCGTCTGGGGAGTCGGCGGCGACATCGGCCAGACCGCAGGCCGCGCCACCTTCATCCCCCTGTCCGGGCCCGGCCTCGGCGTCGTGCTGATCCTCACCGCGGTGTTCGCAGCCGCCGTGAAGAAGTCCGCATACGGCGCGGACCTCAAGCGCGGGGCCTGGTGCGGCATCTGCCTCGGCACCAGCGCGGGCGTGGCCGGGTTCGCCGCCATGCCCCTCGCCCAGGTCGCCACCGCCGCCGGCAACTACGTCTACGGAGCCTTCTGATGAGCGACGAGACCACGAAAACCGCAACTGACAACGCGGGGGAGGAGGGGGAGCCCAGCCGGATCGCAGGCTGGCTCGTCGGCCTGGTCCTCATCGGCGTCGCCATCCTGGCCCTGAAAGCGCTCGTCACCGCCTTCCCGTACGTGGCGTACTACGTGGCCGGGCTCCTCACTTGCTGGGGCTGGTCCAAGGGCCGCTCCCGGCTCACCCGCCGCGCCGACGACGACCAGGAGCACGAGGACATCGCCATCGAGATCGACATCGCCGGGGCACTGCGCCGACTCTCCGGCGACGCCGGCAGCAGCGTCCTCCTCACCGCGCTCCGCGACCACCTGACGCTGCCCGACACCAAGGCAGTGAAGGCGCTGCTCGACGAGGCCGGCATCCGGCACAAGGCGGTCCGCACGCCCGACGGGAACGGCCCCGGCGTACACGTGAAGGACATCCCGCCGGTGTCATCCCCCACCCCCGAGGCCCATGACGAGCGTTGTTGCTGCAGGTCAGACGACAACAACAACGCCGACAACACCCCGGACGGCGACCCCCGGAAGGGGACCCGTGTAGAGGCCATCGGAGACGGCGGCCTCCTCGTCAGTCACACCTGCAGGAACCGCCCGGCACCAGCGTCGGACGACGACTGACCCCCTCGAAGACTCCCGGAGCGGCCGCCCGCCTGCCAGCTGACCGGCCGCCCCGGGCCCATCCCGCACACACGAGACAGGAGCACCATCATGGGCTTCCGTAGCCGTAAGAACGAGACCGAGACCCTCGCCGACACCCTCAGCGGCCTGCCGCCCCAGCCCGGCGACTGGACCCCCGAGCAGCTCGCCGAGTTCACCCAGCAGTCCAACCGGGCCATGCGCGAACAGAACGGCCTCGACCCCAACGCCAGCTGACCGGCGGCCAAGGAACCGTGTGCCGAACTCCTCCCGCCCAGCCCCCGCTTAGGCCATCCTGAACCCATGCCTGCCGCGATCACGTTCACCGGTGAAGACAAGGACCTGACCCTCGACGAACTTGCCGCCTTCCTCGAGGCCGCGAAGAAGGCCGGCGCCCCAGGCACCAACCCGCTCCGCGCCGAACTCTCGACGAGCGGAAAGATCAAGCAGATCCAGATCGCCCTGAACGAGGACAACGACTAACCGTCCGTCCTCCCACATACGGCCCCGCCGCGCCCCCGTCGCGGCGGGGCCTCCCCGTACCCGGGGTGCGGCCGACCGCCCACCAGGCCACCCTGGAGGCATGAGCCAGGGGCCGCTGGTCGTCGTCTACCCGCCCGACGAGGACGGCGGCCGCCGCGTACGCGCCGGCGGCGAAATCCTCGGCCGCGCCTACAGCCTCCGCGACCTGGTGGAGTTCCTCCGCCGCGCAGGCCTGGACGACTGGGACGACACCGACGTCCGCGCCACCGGCCTGATCGAGTGGCGCGGCGGCGGCCCTGACACCTGGCCCCGCGACCCCGGCCAGACCGACGCAACATAACCGAGCGGCCACCGGCTCACGCCCCGGGCCGCGATGATGACCGCGTGAAATGCGTGACCTGCGGCAGCCCCGACGCCGTCACCTGGGGCTCCTACAAGCCCTCACCCGCCTGCCACCCCTGCCACCACGCTCGCGTCGGCACTGGCCGCGCCCAGCTGGCCGGGACACCGACATGCCTGTACCGCCTCTACGACGTCTTCGGGAACCTGCTCTACCTCGGCATCTCCTCCGATCTGAAGCGCCGCTGGAAGGAACACGGCACGAACAGCTGGTGGTGGCCCCAGGTCGTCGAGCGCCGAGAAGAGTGGCTCCAGAACCGTCCCACCGCCCGGGCCGCCGAAGGCCACGCCGTCCGAACCGAACTGCCCCTGCACAACTCGGCATCCTGGGGCGCCTACACAGATGGCCAACGTCCCACCCTGCCGCCAGGCATCACCGGCCGGCCCACGCCCCCAGCTGCAGACGACTGGTGGCACGACCGGGCCGCCGCCAACACCTACCACCTCCTCCTCGACATCTGGCGGGCCCAGCTGCGCGACGCGGCCCTCTCGCCCGACGAACTACGGGTCGTGCTCGCCGGACGCACGCTGCCCGCGAAGCGGATCTAGCGCTACGATCCGGTCCTCCGTACACCCTGGGGGGACATATGAGCAGTTACAGCGACGTACAGAAGGCCGTGCGCGTCGAGAAGCTGCGGATCTGGTTCGCGTGGTTCTGCGGCAACGTGATCATGCTGATGATTGCCAACGCTACGCAGAACATCGCGGTCGTGAGCGCCGTGACGCAGGTACTTCTCCTGGTGGTGTTCGTGGCGCTGACGGTGGCATTGTTCCGGATGACAGGTGCACTCAACCGGAAGGCTGCAGCCGCACGCCGGGAAGTGCTGGGGGAGGACTTCCCAGGCTGAACCGGAACGACTTGCCAGCCTGAAGGCCCGCCGTCGAGCGGGCCTTTGTCATTCTCGTCACAGCCGCGTGTCACAGATCGGTCGCAGCAGCTTCACACGCCCCATACATCCACTAGATTCACCCCTCACGCACAAAACACGCCATGGGGGGCGAACATGAACCAGCAACACCCGCAGCAGCCGGGGTGGGGGCAGCCGCAACAGCAGTACCCGCAACAGCCGCCGCACCCGCAGCAACCCGGATGGGGCGCGCCCCCTCCGCCGCCGCCGAAGAAGACCCCGATCGGCATGATCGTCGGGCTCGGTTGCCTCGGTGTCGTCGTCCTCTTCGTCATCATTGGCGCAATCGGCGCTGTCGCCGGAAGCGACAGCAGCAAGGGCACCTCGGTCGCCGTCGACAACGACGCCAACAAGGAGACCGAGAAGAAGGACGACGCCCCCGCAGCCGAGGAAGAGCCGGCCGAAGATCCCGCCCAGGAAGAGGAAGCGGCCCCCGAGTCGCCCATCAAGATCGTCGCGAAGAAGACCGCCTTCAACGCGAGCATCCTCGCCGACGGCAGCAACTACACCAGCGTCAAGGTGACCATCACGAACAACAGCGACGAGCAGATCAGCATCAACGTCCTGTACTTCGAGATCACCGACAGCAAGGGCACCAAGCACGATGCCGAACTCGGCGTCGACGAGAACCAGATCGACACCGTGGACCTCGCCCCGGGCGAGAACGTGTCCGGCTCCATCACGAGCAAGGGCAAGTTCACCCCGACGCACGTGACGTACACCCAGTTCCTCGAAGACCCCGTGCGTGTCGCTGTGTCCTGACCGGCACCGCACCCACTGACTGGCCCGACCGTCACCCCCGTGCGGTCGGGCCTTCTCCATGTCCGGAGGTGACCGATGACGTCGTGCAGGACAAGCACCCAACACCCTCCGAACGCCCGTACGGCACCATGGGCCTCATGGAGTCCTACCAGCCACGCCAGGGGCGCCTCACCGCCGAACAGACCGCCATGCTCCTCGGCATCACCCGCGAGAACCTCCGCCTCCTGGTCCACCGAGGCCAACTCCACCGCGTCGGAGGCAGCCCCCGGCGACCCCAGTTCGACGTCGCCGAGGTCACCGACCTCCACGCCACCCGCATGCAACGCACCAACTCCCCCGCCCTGACGCAGCCGTAACACCATGCCGCTTGACGCGCAGGTCAGGCGGGTGTAACGATCTCCACGCACACCCATGTCCGAAACCGGACACACATACAGGCATTGATCACGGCCCCCGAGACCTGAACCCGGGGGCCTTTTCGATGCCTCGGCACCCGCCCGCCGCGCACGAGATCTGGGGAGGTCTCCCGCAGCCGCGTGGGGCCGCGGTACGCGCGCCGGGCGGGTGCCCACCACCCACCCCTGCCGGAGGTCACCGATGCCCACCAGCGACGCCGAGGGCAAGGACTGGTCCCTCACCCGCTTCACCCGCCACCAGCCCAACACCGTCACCGACATCGGCCCCGGAGAAGGCACCTACGCCCGCCTCTTCCGCCCCGAGCACCGCGGCATCTGGTGGACCGCGATCGAGATCCACAAGCCCTACATCGCCAAGTACAAGCTCAAGTCCACCAAGACCCGCAGCATGTACGACGAGATCCACGTCGAGGACGCCCGCCAGTCCGCCGCCCACCTCTTCCACCGCGACCTCGTCATCGCCGGCGACGTCCTCGAACACATGCCACGCCAGGACGCCATCGACCTCCTGAACCGCGTCGAGGCCGCCGGCGCCTGGCACATCCTCGTCAGCGTCCCCATCGTCGACAGCCAGCAGGGCGAAGTCGACGGCAACCCCCACGAGGCGCACCTCCACCAGTGGGGCCAGGACGACATGGATCAGGTCCTCACCGGCCTCGGCGGAACCTTCGAGGCCTACTACGGCGACACCCTCGGCGTCTGGTGGTGGAGCAGGAGGTGACCGGCGCCCAGGCCCTCGGCCTGCTCCTGGCGCACCTCACGGGCGACTACCTCATCCAGTCGCACTGGATGGCCCAGGAGAAGACGAAGCGATGGTGGCCAGCGCTGGCCCACGCCCTGACGTACGGCCTGCCTTTCCTCCTCGTCACCCAGTCCCCGGCAGCCCTCGGCGTCATCGTCGGCACTCACGCCGTCATCGACCGCTACCGCTTGGCGCGCCACATCGTCTGGGCCAAGAACCTGCTCGCCCCGAAGCCCTACCGCCACGCCTGGGCCGACTGCAGAGCCACCGGCTACCCCGACACCACACCGGCCTGGCTGACCGTGTGGCTGATGATCATCGCCGACAACACGGTCCACCTCGCCATCAACGCCGCTGCCATCACCTGGCTGTAAGAGCGAGAGATCACGGAGGCCCCCATGGCTGACACCAGCGCCGGCGGCGGGAACGCCGAGCAGCTGCGCGAGTACTGGACCACTGGACCCGGCGGCGCGAAGATCCGCTGGGGCACGCCCGGCGACTTCGACCGCTGCGTCACCCAGCTGTCCAGGCACATGCCGGGCAAGGCCGAGGGCTACTGCAACCTCCTGCACAAGCGGGCCACCGGCATCTACCCCGCCACCCATGCCAAGCAGGAGGGCGGCGGCTGATGCCGTGGTCGACGAGCAACCGCAGAGCCGAGCTGCCCCCCGACTGGGACAGCGCCGTGCGGCCCCGGATCCTGGCTCGCGATGGACACCAGTGCGTGCGCACCCTGGAGGCCGGCGGCCGGTGCCCGGCGACCACCGCTCTGGAGGTGGACCACATCGGTGATCCTCACGACCACAGCGATGCGAACCTGCAGACACTGTGCCGGTGGCACCACCAGCGCAAGACGGCTCAGGAGTCGGCGGCCGCGCGTCGGCGGAGTCCCCGGGAGCGGCGGGCGAGGCCGGCCGAGCGTCATCCTGGACTGCTGTGAGCGCATATCCATGCACCGAACGGGCCATGATCGCGTGTCTGACCTGGGGGGATACCCCTTGATCGTCTTGGCGCCGACCGCAAGCGTATAGGCGCTGGCTCCGGCTACGGGTCTGGGAGGTTCGGGCCGCCCCGGGTGGCCTGCGCTGATCACTCAGCGCGTCTGCCGGTGCATGATCGGCGCATACTCATGCAGCCGTATTACTGCTGGTTGTGCGCTTGTAGCCGTAACACGGTGCCGCTAGGGTGGTCGTCATGTCCTCACGCCCCGTCACTCGCCGCCCGCGCTGCGAGCGTTGTCCGGCACCACTGCCGGTACGGGCCAGGGCGGATGCCCGTTACTGCTCCGCAGCATGCAAGCAGGCCGCCTACCGCGAGCGCCGAGCCGCCGAGACCGGCGGCCTGCCCCGCGAGATGACGGCGAAGGCCCGCTGGGTCCGCCACTCGGCACGCAAGGTCCCGCTCACGACCCACGGCCGGCCCGCGAGCAGCACCAACCCGGCCACCTGGTCCGACTTCCCGAAGGCTCACCGGTCTCGGGTGGGCGCCGGCATCGGGTACGTCCTGACGAAGGGGGACGCTGTCGTGTGCCTCGACCTCGACCGGGTGATCCGTGAGGACGGCTCGCTGGTGGAGTGGGCCGACCAGCTGCTCCGCCAGGTCCCGGACACCTACATCGAGGTCTCGAGGTCCGGCCGTGGCCTGCACGTGTTCGGCAAGGGCTCTCTTCAGGGCCGGGGTCGCCGGTGGATGTACGCCGACGGCACGGGCCTCGAGGTCTACGCGGACGGCCGGTACATCGCGATGACGGGTGAGCGGTGGCGCAAAGCTCCGGCGTCACTGGGTGATCTGAGCGAGGTCCTCGCGACGCTCACGTAGCGGCAAGGGGGTGAGCCGATGGCCGGCCGTGGCCCCCAGCCGAAGAACCCCGGCCGCCGTGCCCGGGCGAACAAGGACCCCGTCCCCCAGACGATCCTGCGGTTCGAGCAGGCAGAGCCCCCGGATCTACCGACGCTGTCGGTGATGAAGGATGGCGAACTCGTCGAGTACGCGTGGCCGGCGCGGACGCTGGACTGGTGGGAGATGTGGAAGGCCTCCCCCCAGGCCGAGCACTTCTCGTCGACCGACTGGGACTTCCTCCTCGACACGGCCGTGGTCCATGCCCGCCTGTGGTCGGGGGAGATGTCGGCGGCCGCCGAGCTGCGGCTGCGGGTCGCCAAGTTCGGGGCGACCCCCGAAGACCGGGCGAGGCTGCGGATGCAGTTCGCCGCAGCGGACGAGGCGGACGGCAAGCGGCCCGAAGGCTCCATGCGCTCAGCACGGGAGAGGCGAGGGGTCCTGCGCGCGCTGCCGCCCCCGGAGGAGCCGACAGGGGGGTGAGCGATGCCCTGGAGGCCGCCGGAGCCCGGCGCCGTCCCCACGCTCGGGTTCGAGGTGATCGACTGGATCACTGCCTTCCTGGCGGCCCCGGACCGGCCGGAGTACGAGCCGTTCGTGTTGTACCCGGAGCAGGAAGACTTCGTGCTCCGGTACTACGAGATCAACCCCCGTACGGGTAAGCGCCGGTTCCGGCGCGGTGTGATCAGCCGCCCGCGTGGCTGGGGGAAGTCGCCGTTCCTGGCGGCGCTGTGCATCGTCGAGGCGCTGGGGCCGGTGGTGCCGGACGGGTGGGATGCCGACGGCCAGCCGGTGGGGATGCCGTGGTCGGAGGTACGCACCCCGCTGGTGCAGATCGCTGCGGTGTCCGAGACGCAGACGAAGAACACCTGGGTGCCGCTGCTGGAGATGCTCGAGGGGCCCGTCCTGGACGCCTATCCGGGGCTGGAGCCGCTGGACACCTTCGTCAACCTGCCCCGGGGCCGGATCGAGCCGATCACCTCCTCGGCGCGCACGGTCAAGGGCAACAAGCCGGTCTTCGGGGTCCTGGACCAGACCGAGGAGTGGGTGAAGTCCAACGGCGGTCCGCGGCTGGCGCAGACCATGCGGATCAACGCGGCGAAGGTGGGCGGCACCACGATCGAGTCCCCCAACGCGTTCATCCCCGGCGAGGGCAGTGTCGCTGAGGAGTCGGCCCAGTTCTGGGCGAAGATCCGCGAGGGCAAGGCCCGCGACGACGGTCTCTACTACGACCACCGCGAAGCACCGCCGGAGACCGACCTCGAGGACCGGGTCTCGCTGCTGTCGGGGCTGGCGTACACGTACGGCGACTCCGCCGACCGCAACGGCGGGCACGTCGACCTGGACACCCTCGTCGCGACGATCTGGGACCCGTCCACGGACGTCCAGGTCGCGCGCGCCGACTTCCTGAACCAGATCACGCACGCCTCCGACTCCTGGCTGTCCCAGCCGGAATGGGCGGCCTGCGCGGCGCCGGGCACGGTCGTCGCCGACCGGGACGTGATCGTCCTCGGCTTCGACGGATCGCGGCGCCGCAACCGCGGTGTCACGGACGCGACTGCCCTGATGGGCTGCCGTGTCTCGGACGGGCATCTGTTCCAGCTGCGGGTGTGGGAGCAGCCCGAGGGCCCGGGCGGGGATGAGTGGCAGGTGCCGGTGGGTGAGGTCCTGGCGGAGGTGGATGAGGCCTTCCGCCGCTTCAAGGTGATCGGCATGTACGCCGACCCGGCGAAGTGGGAGAACCACATCGTGGCGTGGGAGGCGGAGTACGGCTCGCGGCTGTTGGTGAAGTCGTCGCTGGCGCATCCCATCGAGTGGTGGATGACTGGCGGGCGGGCCCTGCAGATCGTGCGGGCGACGCGCTCCTTCCACGACGCGGTCACCGACCAGGAGCTGACGCACGACGGGTCGTCCGCGCTGATGCGGCACGTCCTTAACGCCCGGCGCCGCGAGTCGCGGTCCGGCATCCAGATCGCCAAGGCGCACCCGGACAGCAGCCGGAAGATCGACGCTGCCGTGGCGTCGATCCTCGCGTGGCAGTGCCGACTGGACGCGCTCGCCAAGGGCGCCCAGGTCGAGCGCTCCGGCGTCGTCTACTTCCTGTGAAAGGGGCAGATGTGACGACCCCTGCCGTCCCGGCGGCGGACACCGTCAAGCGGGCCCAGCAGTGCCTGGACGGTCTCAAGGCCGACCGCAAGCTGCTGGACCTGATCGACAACTACGTACGCGGCAAGCACGCCGGCCCGTACACGCCGCGCAACGCGTCGCAGGAGTACCGGATCCTCACGCAGCGCGCGATTTCCAACTTCCTGCCGATGGTGGTGGCCGCGCCGGCGCAGTCCCTGTCGGTGGAGGGATACCAGCGCCAGGGTTCGGACGAGGACGCGCCCGAGTGGCAGGCGTGGCAGGCCAACGGGCTGGATGCCCGGCAGGCCGCCGTGTACCGGGCGGCGATCACCTACGGGCACGCGTTCACGGTGACGCTGCCGCACGAGAAGGACCCGAAGCGGCCGGTTATCCGGGCGCTGTCCGCGCGGAACATGTGGGCCGCGTACGAGGATCCGGCGTCTGACGAGTGGCCGCTGTACGCGCTGGAGATGCCGAAGCTGCCTGGCTCGGATGGCACGGTCAAGGGCCGCTTCTACGACGATGCCCACGTGTACGAGGCGGTTGCCGATGAGGAGAAGGTGACGCTCGGCGCCAGGCGGGCGCACGGCCTGGGCGTGTGCCCGGTGCGCAGGTTCGCGGCGCAGGTCGACCTGGAGGGGCGTACGACCGGTGTGGTGGCGCCGCTGATCCCGCTGCAGGACCGCATCAACCAGAGCGTGTTCGACCTGCTGATCGCGCAGACGTACGGGTCCTTCAAGGTCCGCACGATCTCCGGGATGACCCCGCCGCTGAAGCGGGACCCTGAGACCGGTGAGCCGCTGCTGGACGCGGACGGCAACCCGATCCCGAAGCCGATCACGGCGGATGCGTCGCGGCTGCTGATGGCACCGGACAAGGACACCAAGTTCGGGGCCCTGGACGAGACTCCGCTGAACGGGTACATCGACTCGATCGGCATGTCGGTCCGTCACCTTGCGGTGGTCTCCCAGGTACCGCCGCACTACCTGCTGGGCGACATGGTCAACCTGTCGGCGGAGGCGCTCGCGGCCGCCGAGACGACCCTGATGCGGATGGTCGCCGAGTTCAAACGGGGCTTCGGCGAATCGTGGGAGTCCGACATGCGACTGTGCGCCAAGATCATGGGGCACGAGGAGGCGGCCGGCGACTACTCCTCCCAGGTCCGGTGGGCCGACACGGAGTCGAGGTCGCTGTCGCAGACCGTGGACGCACTTGGCAAGGCCGTGCAGATGCTCGGCGTGCCGAAGCAGGCCGTGTGGACGAAGCTGCCGGGGTTCACCGACACCGACCGCGCGTCCTGGCCGGAGCTGTCCGCGAGCGAGGACTCCTCGCGTGCGCTCGCCGATTCGCTGATGCGGGCGGCTGAGCCCCGTGGCTGACGATGGGGCGCGGCTGACCGAGCAGCACCGCCTGGCCCAGGCGCGGCTCGCGGCGGAGGCGGCCCGGGCGGCCGCGGACGGCTGGCGGCAGGTCTCGCCGACCAACCTGCCCGAGACGTCCGGCAGCTGGCTGAGCCGGACACTGGCGGCGCAGCGCGGATACCGGGGCCGCTCGAGGCGGCTGTCCGCCGCGTACGGGCGGCTGCTGCGGGCGCTGCGGATCGGCCGCACGCTGCCGCCGTATCCGGACGGGCAGCCTGTGATCAGCCAGCCCACCGTCAGCCTGCGTCAGCTGCGTGACGACTTCGCGGCCGCCTCCGGAACTGTGCAGCCGCACGAGCCGGACGACGCCGCGCCCATCGCGTTGGATGACGACTTCGACTGGGACGAGGCTCTGCCGGACGAGGAGGCCGAAGAGCGTCGGGCCACGGTGTCCCTGGTGGTGATGGGCCCGGTCCGTGCCGAGCGCGGCCTGGCCCAGCTGCAGCCGACGCAGGCCGCCGACGGCCGCGGGCGCCTGGACGACGTCGACTTCCTCTCCGAGCTGGACCATGTGATGCGGGACGCCGGCGCCACGGCGGCCTCGGCCGCCGACCGGGACGCGCTGATGGGCGGCCGTGACCTCCTGGAGGGCATGGCCCGCGCGGACCGGGCAGTCATCGGCTGGGCACGCATCACCGCCCCGAACCCGTGCGACTTCTGCGCCATGCTCGCCAGCCGCGGCGCCGTCTACCGCTCCGAGTGGTCCGCGTCGTTCCGCGGACAGGCCGGCCGCTCGGGAGCCGTCGACCGTCCGCCTGGGTGGGAGTCGTGGACGCCGGAGCAGCTCCTCACCTGGGAGGTGGGCCGCGGTATCCAGCGGTTCCACGACAACTGCCACTGCACGATCATCCCCGTCTACTCACGTGAGGACTGGCTGCCCGAAGACAGCCAGGCGTTCCGCGAGTTGTGGGAGGAAGCCACACGAGGCCTGAGCGGTGCGGAAGCCCGCCGGGCGTTCCGCGCGGCCATCGAAGCTCGGAGGCGGCGGGCACGCGCCCGCGGCGTCTCCGTGAGGTAACACCCTTCACCTGTTTCATCTGCCGGTGCGCCCCGGAGGCGGCCGGTTCGTTCTGCTGCCCTGGAGGCGCACCGTCATGACCCAGCCCGTCATCGAGCCCGCACCCGCGCCTGCGGATCCGCCCAGTGTCCCGCCCGCGCCGGCACCGGCTCCCGAACCCGCCCCGCCGGCGCCTCCCGCGCCCGCCGACCCCCCAGCCCCCGCCCCCGTACCGGCACCAGCTCCCGCGCCCGCACCGGCTCCCGCCCCGGCGCCGGAGCCTGCACCCGCGCCCAGCGATCCCGCGCCCGCCCCGGAGGCGGACGACGACGTCGACTGGTCGGACCCGGTCAAGGGCAAGGAGGCCAAGCGGAAGGCCAACCAGGAGGCCCGGCGGCTGAAGGCGGAGAACGATTCGCTGCGCCAGCAGCTGCAGGACCGCGTCGACCCGGCCGAGTCGCAAGCGGCGATCGCCCTGGTCGAGTCCGCCTCCGCCCTCGAGGTCGCCCGCGTGAAGGCCGGTTACAAGTACGGCATTCCCGAGGAGCACCTCGGCCGGCTGCGCGGTGAGACCGCCGAGGAGATCGAGGCCGACGCCAAGGTCCTCGGCGCAGCGTTCGGCGGCTCCGGCGGCGGCCTGGGGCGCGGCGGCCTGGACCCGACCGAGGCCCCGGCCGAGACCGACCCGAAGAAGCTCGCGGCCCAGATCCCGCGCTTCCACTGACCACCAGCCCCTCCCCGGGGCTCCAGACCCCGAGGAGGGGTTGATTCATGGCCAACGCATTCCTGAAGCCGGAAGTCATCGCGGCGACCGCGCTCGGGCTGCTGCAGCGCGAGATCGTGCTGCCGCAGCTCGTGTGGAACGACGCGATCAGCGACTTCGCCGGCGCCAAGGACGACACCGTCTCCATCCGCGTGCCGGGCCGCCTGCAGGCCCGCGAGTACGGGTGGCGCAACAACCGCAGCTCCGAGATCGTCCTCGACGAGCTGTCCGAGTCGAAGATCGACGTCAGCCTCAACCACGACATCTACTCGGCCGTGGCGGTGACCGACGAGGAACTCACCCTCGACATCAAGGACTTCGGCACCCAGGTGCTGTCCCCGCAGACCTACGCCATTGCCCGCGCGGTGGAGGACCTGCTCGTCACCACGATCGAGGGCGCGACCTACGCGACCACGATCACCATCGACGAGGACGACCCGTTCCGCGCCGCGGTCGCCGCCCGTACGGCGCTGAACAAGGCCGAGGTGCCGCGCGACGGGCGCGTGCTCCTGGTGGGCGCGGACGTCGAGGCCGCGATGCTCAACTCCGAGCTGCTCAAGCGGTTCGACGAGTCCGGCTCGGACGGGGCGCTGCGCGAGGCGACGATCGGCCGGTACGCCGGCTTCACCGTCGTCGGCTCCAACGCCATCGACCCCGGCAGCGCGTACGCCTTCGTCCGCAGCGCGTTCATCTTCGCGATGCGCGCCCCGGCGATCCCGGCCGGCGTCGCCTTCGGCCAGTCGCTGTCGGACTCCGGGGTGGCGATGCGGTGGATCCGCGACTACGACCCGATGCGGCTGCGGGACCGGTCGGTGCTCAACACCTTCGTCGGCACGGCGGTCGTGCGGGACAACACCGCCGCAGCCGACGACCCGGAGAACCTGGAGCTGGTGCGCGCGGTCAAGCTCCAGCTCGCCGGTTCCAGCTCCGGCTCCTGAGACGGGGAGGCGATCTGAGATGGCACGTCCTCCGCTGGCGTCGGTGACGGACCTGGAGCAGCGCCTGAAGGTGTCCCTGCAGGGCGATGACCGCACGCAGGCGGAGGCGTACCTCTCGGACGCCTCCGCGCTCGTGCGGACCTACGGGCTGCCGTGGCCGGACCCGGACACGGCCCCCGACATCGCGGTCACGATCACGCTGGCCGCTGCCGAGCGCAAGGTCCGCAACCCCGAGGGCTACCGGATGGAGATGGAGGGCAGCTACCAGTACCAGCTGCCCGCCAGCCTCCCCTCCGGCGTCGGCCTGACGCAGGACGAGATCGACATCCTGCGGCAGGTGTCCGGCTCCGGCGGCCTGCAGTCCGTCGAGATCCAGCGTCCCTACCGGGTCGACGACACCTTCTACGCCCCCGTGGCCGGTTCGGCGGAACCGATCCCGTGGGGCGTTCCCGGCGACCCGGGGGCCCCTCGGTGAAGCGGCTGACGGTGGTGGCGCGGCTGCACGGCTACCCGCCCGACCACAACGCCGGCGCGGAGTGGATGACGCACAGCATGCTGCGAGCCCTGGCGGCACGCGGCCACGACGTGCGCGTCCACCTCTTCCGCTCCTCGTCGTTCTGGGGCCGCTACGCGCTGCAGGGCGTGCAGGTGTGGCCGATGAACTCAGCAGCCCGCACGCCCGGCGCGCTCGGCGCGGTCGCCGACGTGGTCCTCTCACACCTGGAAGGCGTGCCGTACGCCAAGGAAGCCGGCCGGAGCGGCGGCGTGCCGGTCGTCAGCATCTGCCACAACACCATGGCCCAGACCTTCCAGGAGGCCTCCGGTGTGGATCTGGCGGTCTACAACAGCCAGTGGATGCGCGTCGAGGCCGAGGCGTTCTACGCAGGCGGCGCCCTGGAGGCGCCGCGACGCACGCTGGTGGTGCGGCCGCCGGTGTTCGCCGAGGACTACCGCACCAACCCCGGGGACCTGGTGACGCTGGTCAACCTCAACGACAACAAGGGCGGGGCCCTGTTCTGGGAACTCGCCCGCCGCATGCCGGATGTGCAGTTCCTCGGCGTGCGCGGCTCGTACGGCGACCAGATTGTCGAGCAGCTGCCCAACGTCCAGGTCCTCGCGCACATCCCCGGCTCCGGGATGCGCGAGCACGTGTACGGTCGCACCCGCATCCTGCTCGCGCCTTCCGAGTACGAGTCGTGGGGGCGGGTCGCGGCGGAGGCCTGCGCGAGCGGGATCCCCGTCCTGGCTCATCCCACCCCGGGCCTGAGCGAGTGCCTGGGCGGCGCCGGGACCCTGCTGGACCGGGCGGACCCGGACGCCTGGGAGAAGGCGATCCGGCGTCTGCTCGCCGAGCCCGCCGTGTGGGAGGAGGCTTCGGCGGCCGCCAGCCGCCGCAGCCTCGAACTGGACCCGGCCGACGAACTCCAGGCCTGGTGCGAGGCGGTGGAGGAGGTGGCCGGGTGAGCCTGCTCGACACAGGCCCGGAGACCATCACCGTCTACCCGGCAGGCCCCCCGGATCCCGACGGCTCCCCGACCGAGGGGGCCCCGGTGACCGTGAAGGGCTGCCGAGTCCAGCCGCAGTCGTCTACCGCTGGCGAATCCGACGGCTACCAGGACGCCACCACCTACCGGGTGCTGCGCCGTTCGCTGCCCGCCGGGCCGTGGGCGCGCGTCACCTGGGACGGCCGTGACTACACGGTCGTCGGCGAGCCGTCCCACTACCGGGGATCGCTGCGGGTCTCGCACGACGTCGCCGTGATCCGCAGGAGGTGACCTTGTGGCGCAGGTCGACCGCAACCTCGAGTCCTACCTCGCCCATCTGCCCGCCGTCCGCGCCGAGATCCGTGCACTGGCCGAGGCGAGGGCCGCCCGCATGCGGGCCGTCGCCGCCACTCGGCAGAACACCGGCGACTTCGCCCGGTCCTTCAAGGTCGAGCACGGCAGCACCGACTCCGTCATCTACTCCGATGACCCCAACGCCCTGTCCAAGAACTACGGGCACACCGCACCCGACGGCACCTTCGTCGACGGCGTGCACGCCTTCGAGGCAGGCATCTCATGACCCCCGTCCTGCCCGACGCCGACACCCTCGTACGCCGGATGTACGAGACGGCGTTCCCGGACGCCACCGTCGTCAACATGTGGCCCAGCGACTGGGCCGACCGTCTGCCACTGCTGGTCGCCCGCAAGGTGCCCGGCGCCGGCGCGGTCGACCCGCGCGGCCTGGACCGCTCCACCATCTCCGTGACCGCCTGCGCCGCCGACCGGGCGGCGGCCTCGCTGATGGCCCGCCAGGCCCGCACCGCCCTCTTCGACGCGTGCGTCGCCCAGTTCTCCGACACCGAAGCAGGCGGCTACCTCAGCCACTTCACGGAACTGGTCGGACCGTTCTGGCAGCGCGCCGGAGACGCGTCCCTCAATCACTCGGGTGTGTACCGCTACGAGGCGACCTACCAGGTCACCTCGCGCCCGCACCTGTAGCCACCCCGTCCGTGCCGCCCGGGACCTGCGGCACCCACCCACGCCCGTCGGGCGAAGGAGAAACTCATGCCTCTGCAGGATGACGCGCCCATCGTCCCGGGCACCGGGTACCTGTACCTGGCCGACCCGGACACCGCCAAGCCCACCGACATCACCGACCCGCTCAACCCCGGGGCGCCGTGGGTCAACTTCGGCCACACCAGCCGGGAGGAGATGCCGGAGTTCGGCCGGGACGGCGACGACCCCACCACCATCGGCTCCTGGCAGAACTCCAAGCTCCGCCAGACCTCGCCCGACGTCACGTACTCGCTGACGTTCCAGTCGGTGCAGTCGACCGTCGACACCTACCAGCTGTACTTCGGCGCCGGCCCCGAGAAGATCCAGGGCGACGGGTCCTTCCGGATCCCGGCCACGCCGACCCCGCAGATCAAGGCGCTGCTGATGATCCTCGTGGATGGGTCCAGCTTCCTGCCGCTGTGGCACCCGCGCACCAGCCTGCTGGGCTCCGACGCGATCTCCCTGGACGTGGAGAACTTCGTCTCCTACCCGATCACGGGCACGTTCCTGGGCTCCACGCTCCTCGACGGCGACATCGGCGAGTGGGCGGCCATCCTCCCGGCCTCCTCCAGCTGAGGCCCTCATGCCCTGCCGCCCGGTACCGGTCCCGTACCGGGCGGCAGGCCCACACCTGCACAACGGGACCGCGCACCCGATGGAGGGACCACATCATGGCTGAACCGATCAGCGTCGAAGACCTGCAGCGCCAGGCCGACGACAAGTACCCCGGCCTGCCCCTGAAACTGCAGGACGGCACCGTCGTCACCCTGAAGAACCTGCTGCGGCTCAACGACACCGCGCAGAAGAACGCCACGATCCTGATCGACGCGATCAAGACCGACGACGACAACAGCAGCACCGCCGACCAGCTCGAGAAGCAGAAGCGGGTGGTGCGCGACCTGCTGCTGCTCGTCTGCGACAACCCCACAGCCCTCAAGCCCGTCGTCGACGACTGGGACCTCGCGCTGCTGCTGCTGGTGATGGAGAAGTGGCAGAAGGAGACCGAACTCCCGGAAGCCGATGGCTCGCCCAGCTGATCGGTGAGGGCCGCGCGGGGGCACTGCGCGCCGACCTCGCCCACTTCTACCAGCGTGACCTGCTGGACGTGTGGCGCGGCACCCTGTCCCCGCGGGCCGTCTACGAGCTGGTCGAGCACATCCCCGACGACTCCGCGCTCCAGGCGCACCTGCGCGGCGGACGCCAGCACCGGGGCTGGTCCGTCGCCGCCTACCTGGCAGCCGCCCAGGTCGACGCCTCCCACGACACCGCGTGGGTCACCGCCTCGGCCGCCAGCCGCAAGAGCGTCAAACGGCCCGCCCGCGTGCAGCGGCCTGGCGGCCTGGCGGCACGGGCGGGCACCCCCCGGCTGGATCTGTCCTCGCACCCCCTCGCCCGACCGCTGCCGGCGAAGTACCGGGGGGCGGTGAAGAAAGCGATCACGAAAGGCAGGTGATCGCGGTGGCTGGTCCGGGCGGTCGCGAAATTGCACGGCTGGCCGCACGCGTCCTCCCGGACACGTCCCGCTTCGCCACCAGCCTGCAGGGCTACCTCGACCGGATCGAGCGGCGCGCCCAGGTCAAGGTCAAGGCCGTCCCCGACATGACCGGCTTCGCCCGGGACATGCAGGCCCGCCTCGCCTCGGTGCGCGCCCAGGTCGAGGTCCCGGTCACCCCCGACCTGCGCCGCTTCCACACCCTCCTGCAGGCGTCCATCGCCGCAGCACGGCAGCGCGTCCGGATCCCCGTGGACCTGGACGTCAGCCAGGGCGCGATCGCGGCCGCACAGGCCCAACTCCGCGGCAGGACGGTCCAGCTCGAGGCGCGGATGAACATCTCCCGCCTCGAGCTGCTGCGGCTGCGCCGGCAACTGGCCCGCAACGCCGTGCGGATGCCCGTGCGTCTGGACCTGTCCCGTGGCCAGGTGCGCACCCTGCAGCGGCAGCTGCGCACGAGCGCCGTGCAGGTCCCGGCCAGTATCCGGATCAGCCGGGCCGAGATCCGGCGCCTGCAGGCCGAGCTGGCACGGCATCGGTTCCACATCACGGTCGACATCGACCGGCGGGCCACCGACCAGATCCAGCGCACCCTGAGCGGTCTCGGCAACGCGGCCGGTGGCGGGGGCGGCGGGGGCTTGGGCGGTGGCGGCCTGGCGCTGCTGCCCGGTCGGATCGCTGCGATTGCGACGGCCGCAGCGTCCGCGCTGCCGTCGGTCGCCTCCCTTGTTGGCTCCCTCGCTCAGATGGCGCCCGCCGCTGCGCTCGCCGCTCCCGCGTTGCTCGCGCTGACCGCCGCGGGCGCCGCCCTCGCGATCGGCGCCAAGGGCGTCGGCGAGGCCCTGAAGAACGCGTTCGACCCGGAGAACGCCGAGAAGTACCAGAAGGCGCTCGCCAAGCTGTCCCCCAACGCACGGTCGTTCGTGGAGGCGCTCAAGGGGGCGGCGCCGCAGTTCACGGAGTTCCGCGAGGCCGTTCAGGAGCGGCTGTTCGAGGGCCTGAGCAAGCAGATCACGTCGGCGGGCAAGGCCGCCCTGCCCGTGTTCCAGCGCGGCCTGGTCGGTACGGCCGGGGCGCTGAACAGTATGGCCACCGGGGTCACCCGGGTCGTCACGCAGCTGGCTGAGAGCGGCCAGCTGGGCAAGGCCATCGAGGGCGCGAACACCGGCCTGACCAACCTGCGGAAGATCCCCGGCCAGTTCGTCGCCGGACTGGTGAGGATCGGCGCCGCCGCCGCACCGGCCTTCGACCGGCTGACGGACAAGGCGGGTGATGCGGCCACCCGCATCACCGACAAGATCGCCAAGGGCCTGGAATCCGGCGCGCTGACGGACACCATCAACCGGGCCGTCGACCTCCTCGGCGACCTGTTCGACGTCCTCGGCAACCTCGGCACGATCTTCAAGAACGTGTTCGCGCCCGCCGCCGAGGCGGGCGGCGGCTTCCTGGGGATCCTGCAGGAAGTCACCGGCGAGCTGGCCAAGGTCACGGCCACGAAGGGCGTGCAGGACGCGCTGAGCGCCCTGTTCGAGACCATGGCCCAGCTGGGCCGCACCGCGGCCCCGCTGATCGGTCAGGCCCTGTCCGCCCTCGGACCCGTCCTGACGCAGCTCGGTCCGCCCGCCCAGCTCCTGATCAAATCCTTGGGCAGCGCCTTGCAGCCCGTGATCAAGGCGCTCGGCCCTGTCCTCGCCGAAGCGGCCGGCGCCGTTGCCGCCCTGGTCACCGCCGCCGCCCCGCTCCTGCCCGTCGTCGGCGAACTCGCGGCCTCGCTGCTGCCCGCCCTTCAGCCCCTCCTCGCCGCCGCAGCCGACGTTTTCACCCAACTTGCCCCAGTTGTCCAGCAAGTTGCGGACGTCCTCGGGCCCACCCTGCAGCCCATCGTCCAAGGGCTGAGCGACGTCCTGGTCCAGCTCGTGACCCAGGGCGCCACGCAGTTCCTCAGCATGCTGCGCCAACTGCTGCCCGTTGTCCCGCAGTTGACGCCCGTTCTGCTGCAGCTCGGCGAATCCGTAGGGCAGATCCTGACCCAACTGGCCCCACTGCTTCCCAAGATCACGTTGCTCGGAGCGCAGCTCGTCAGCCAGCTCCTGCCCGCCGTACTGCCCCTGATCCCGCCGCTGGCTCAGTTCGCGTCGATCCTCATCCGGCTCGCCACAGGCGTGATCACCAGCGTCGTCATCCCGGCCCTGTCCGGGCTGATCGACTTCGTGACCGGGATGCGGGAGAAGCTGCAGCCCGCGATCGACGCCGTGACATTCGTGACAGAGTCGATCGCCACCGCCTTCACGTGGCTCTACAACCTGCTCGTCGGCCACTCGATCATCCCCGACATGGTCAACGGGATCGTCTCGTGGATCAGCAGCCTGCCCGGCGCCATCGCGGGCGCCATCGCCTCGTTCGTCTCCGCGATCGCCTCCGGCGCCCAGCAGGCGCTCGCGGTCTTCCTGGCCCTGCCGGGGCAGGCCGCAAGCGCCTTGGGCTCGCTGCCCGGTCTGCTGGCCGGCGCGGCGACCTCGGCGGGCCGGGCCCTGCTCGGCGCCCTGCAGTCGGCGGGCAGCCAGGCCGTGGCCGTCGTGCGGCAGATCCCCGGAATGGCGGCCGCCGCCCTCGGCGGACTGGGCAGCGTCCTGGTCTCCGCGGGCGCGAGCCTGATCTCCGGCTTCATCTCCGGCATCACCTCGAAGATCGGCGCCGTCCAGTCCACGCTGGGCGGCCTGACCAGCAAGCTCGACGACTGGAAGGGCCCGGCGAAAAGGGACGCCCGGATCCTCACCCCCGCCGGACGGCTGCTGATCGAGGGCTTCATCCGCGGCATCGACGGCACCACCGCCAAGCTGCGCTCCCGGCTGGAGTCCATCACCCGGGCCCTGCCCGCCAACGTGAAGTCGGGCTACGGCAAGACCCTGAAGAAGGCGACCGCCGAGCTGTCCCGGTTGGTCACCCAGCGCGACAGGGTGATCAAGGACCTCGCGGCCGCAGAGAAGAGGCTGAAGTCCCTGGCCAAGGAACGGGACGCCAACGCGAAGAAGATCCGCGAGGGCATCCTGTCCGAGGCCGACATCACCAAGTCCGTCACCGGCGGCCCGACCACAGCACGGTCCATCGCGGACCAGCTGCGCGCGCAGCTGCGAGCCGTGCAGGACTTCGCCGGGCAGATCACCCGGCTGCGCAAGCGGGGCCTGCGCGCCGACCTCCTGGACCAGCTCGGCCAGGCCGGCGTCGAGCAGGGCGGGGCCGCGGCCGCCGCCCTCTCCGGCGCGAGCGACGCCCAGCTGCGGGAGATCAACAAGCTGCAGAAACAGCTGTCGGCCGCGGCGTCCAAGACCGGCAACACGGTCGCCGACGCCATGTACGACTCCGGAGTGCAGGCCGCAAAGGGCCTGGTCGCCGGGCTGAAGAAGCAGAAAAAAGCGATCGAACAGACCATGATCTCGATCGCGAAGAGCATGCAGAAAGCTCTTCGCGCAGCCCTCGGGATCAACAGCCCCGCGCGCAAGCTGATCCCCGACGGGATCAACACCGTGCGAGGCGTCCTCGTCGGCATCGACCGCGAGCGCCCCCGCCTGCTGGACGCGATGGCCTCCCTGGTCGCCATCCCCAACGCCCCGGCCCTGTCCGGGTCTCTCGGGGTGGCGGTCGCCGACGGGACCGGCCTGGCCGGGCAGAGGCTGCGGCTCGCCGTACGGGACCGGGAGTTCGACGCGTACCTGGAAGAAGTGGCCGACGGGCGCGTCAGCGACGCCGTGACCACGGTGCGGCGCCGCACTCGCGCCGGGAAGAAGGGATGAGCCAGCCGTGCCGATGATCGTTGATCCGTCCGCGCCCCCGGTGACACCGCCCGCGACGGTCGTGTCCCCGGACGGCTGGCTCACGGCCGTCGTCGACGCACCATGGGCCGGAGTGGTGCTGGCCGTCGACTACACGGCCGGCACCCCCCTGGCCGGGGCCGCCGATGTCCGCAAGGTCCTGATCACCCGACAGGACCCCGGCGCGAGCGGACCGGTCCCCGTCCGGTCCGCCGACCTGGCCTGGGCCATGGGCGGCATCGGCGCCGCCTACGACCACGAGGCGCCGCTCGGCGTCGGCGTCATCTACACCGCGCGCCCGCTGTACGCCGACGGCACCTGGGGGCCTACCTCGTCGCTGTCGGTGTCCTTGCCCGAACCAGCACTGCCGGCGGACGTGTGGATCAAGAGCATCGACGAGCCGGGCATCTCCGCCCGGGTCGTCGTCCGCTCCTGGCCCGCCCTGACCTGGGGCGCCACCATCGACGTCGCCCAGGTCGAGGGCAGCTCCTACCCCAGCACATCCCAAGGTCCCTACACCTCCAGCTCGTCCGACATCGTCATCGACGCCGACGGCGACGCCATCGAGTCGCTGAAGGCGCTGCTGACCACGCCGGGGGTGCGGCTCATCCAGACCGGGCCCGGCAACCACCGGCCCGACCAGTACGTCCTGTTCAGCGACATCGAGCAGGCCGTGGACGGGCGGCCCGGCGAATCCCGCTCGTACGCGGCGTCGCTGATCGAGGTCGCCCGCCCGGGCACCGCCGGGCAGCCCCTGCGGCTGCCCGGGTGGTCCTACGACACACTGGCCGGGGCATACGCGAGCTACGACGCCGTCGAGGCCGCGTACTCCTCGTTCACGTCGCTGGCCACGAACGGGGCGGCCTAGATGCTGCCGATCAGCGCGAAGGTGCTGGCGGCCCTGCCGCAGGCGATCGGCCGCCCGTGCCGGGCCGACTGGTCCAACGACGGCGGCCAGACCTGGACCCCGTGCAGCATCGCGGCAGGATCGGCGTCGGTGTCGGGGGACCGTACCGCGGAGGTCCGCTACTCGGCCTCGGCCGAGCTGACCGGGGTGGCGGCGGGACGCAACGGCATCAACACGATCGCCACCAACGTCCGCCTGTGGCAGGGCGTGCAGCTGCCGCGCGCGGACCCCGTGTGGTTTCCCGCCGGCCGCTACACCGTCGGCCGCACCAGCCTCACCCGCTCCGGCGCGATCGCGGTGGAGCTGGACGGCCTCGAGGACGAACTCCGTGCCGCCAGTTTCCCGACCGCGCGGACGGTCGGCCCGGGCACCGCCCGCGAACTGGTGGAAGCGCTCGTCGCCGAGGCGCTGCCCGGCGTCCCCGTGGCCTGGCGCTCCGGCATCAACGCCGACACGCTGATCCCCCAGGTCGCCGCGACGGAGGACCGGTGGGCGGTGCTGTCCGGGGGAACGGACAGCACCGGAACGGGAACGGGCATCGCCGCCGCGCTGGCCGGTGAGATCTGGGTGGACGCCCGCGGTGTCGTCAGCGTGGGCCCGGTGCCCACGCTGGACGATCCGGTCGTCTGGTCGATCGCCCGCGGAGAAGGCGGCGCACTCATCGAACCAGCGGCCGAGCAGACCAGCGAGGGCCTGGCCAACGTCTGGGCGGTCTCCGGCGACGGCGGAGACGGCACACCCGTGATCGGCCCCGCCTACGCCTGGGACGACGACCCCAACTCCCTGAGCTACGCAGGCCCCGACCCCGTCAACGACCCACTCGCCCCCCAGCGGCTGGGCCTGTACGGGGTGCGGCTGCGCGTGGAGCGCGTCGCCTCGGCCCTGGTCACCACCTTCAACCAGGCCAGCGACATGGCCAGAGCCAACCTCGCCAACTCCCTCGGCGTGCAGGCCTCCCTGTCGCTGACCGCCGTGTGCAACCCGGCGCTGGAACCGGGGGACCTGGTGCAGGTCGAGACCGAGGCGGGCGTGTGGGAGCCGCACATCATCGACTCCCTCAGCTACACCCTCGGCTCGTCCTCCATGTCCTGCACGACCCGTACGACGACAAGGAGGCTGTCATGAGCGATCCGGCGGACCTCCTCGGCGGACTCCTCGCCCGGGCCCAGGCCGGCGGCGGGGGCGGCAGCGAGGTGGTGTCGGCTCAGGTCGCGGACGTCACCGAGTCCGGCCGCGTCAACCTGCAGCTCGGCAACGGCGATCTGCTCCTGGAAGTGGCATGCCCCGACTCATACCGCAGCCGGGCGGCCGGGGACTGGGTGGCGGTGCGAATGTCCGCGCGGCCGGTGGTGCTGTGGAGGCTCGGCCCGGACCCTGTCTCCACCGAGGACACGGCCATCGAGGAGATCGCCACCCAGGCCGCCATCGACACCCAAGTCGTACGCGCCGCCACGTACGGCACCGGCGCACCCTCCGGGTCGGGCTGGCAGCAGGCCACCGAGGTCCACGTCCGCAAAGTCGACGGCAAGCTCGAGGTCTACTTCAAGGTCGGCTCCGTCGCCGACCCTTCGCCCGGCACGCCGGACGTTCCCGCGCCGCGGCCGGTCACCATCTCGCCGACGGACTCCGGGTCCTGGCGCAACGGGAAACCCGACGAATACGCGGCCTCACCGACGCAGGGCGACTGGACGGGCCGAGGCAACCGCAGGGGCGCCTGGTTCTACGGGTCGGCCATCCAGAACGCCTGCTCCGGCAAGACCGTCGCCAGCATGAAGGTCAGCTTCTCGCGGAAGAAGGGGTCGGGCGTCAACGCCAAACGACCCCTCCACCTGTACCTGCACGACCACTCCAGCCCGCCGTCCGGGCAGCTGGATCTGGACGCCGGACCGGAAGAGCTGCTGAGCCTCAGCGTCGGCGCCACCGGCACCGCTACCCTCCCCGCCTCCTGGCGCTCGCAACTGGCCTCAGGCGCGGCGAAGGGCCTGGCCATCTACGCCAACGGATCGCGCGACTACATGGCCGTCACCGGCGGCCGCATCACCATCACCTTCTCCGCATAGGGAGACCCCGCCTTGCCCGACATCGGATACGCACAACTCCCCGTGCCCGCAGGGGGAGACGGCCCCGCCGTCGTCAGTGCCGTGGCCGATCTGGCCACCGCCCTCGACCCGCACCTCGTGCAGCACGTCACCGACCTCGCCGACCGCAACGCCACCCTCTCCACGGCGCCGCAGCACACCATGGCGGTCGCCGACGACGGCACCACATGGATCAAGACCGACGGCGGCAGCAACACGTGGGTCACGGTGTGGGAGCCGCTGCCGGTCTGGCAGAACGTCACCCTCGCGTCCGGCTACCAGGTCTCCGGCGGCTACACGCCGCAGGCCCGCATCATCGGCAGCCGGGTCTCCCTGCGCGGCCGGATCGAGCGCACGGACGGGCAGGTCATCCCGACCAACGGCGTCAAGGTCGGCACAGTCCCGACCGCGTGCATTCCGCAGGAGCAGGTGGGCGCGTACGCGGGGACGTGCTCGCTGGCGGGCGACGTCGTCATCGGCGTCGGAAAGCTGGAGGTCCTCGAGGCCGACACCAGCAGCACGCTCGGCGACGCCGGCGACATCACCTGGTGGTCCCAGGACGGACCGACCGCCGCCGGCACGCCGTGGATCGCCATCAACGGCGACTACTGGACCGACTGAGAGGACGGCATGACGCAGTACACCTTCGGCGGGACACCGTCCGATGTCCTCACCGACGCTTCCGGCAACGTGGTCACCAACTTCCAGGTCCTCGTCTACCGCGCGGGCACCAACGAACTCGTGTCCGCCCTCTACGAGATCGACGGCACCACCCCGATCGCCGAGCTCCGCTCCAACGGTTCAGGGTCCGACACCCCGGGCGCCATCCGCGCCTTCAGGGCCGACGACGTCACGGCGATCGAGTACGCCTACAACGGGCCCAGCGGCCCCGTCCGCTGGTACCAGGCCGCGCGCGAACTCGCGCAGGAGGCGGCGAGCGCGGCCGCCGACGCGCTGTCCAAGACCGACGGCGGCGAGGTCCTCGGGCACACGACCTTCGCGGGCGGGGCCGACGTCGAGGGCGGCCTGAACGTCACCGGCGGGGCGACCGTGGACGGCATGGATGTCGAGGGCGACCTCAACGTCAGCGGCGTCTTCACCCCGCAGAGCCTGCAGCTGTCCGGCATGCGCATCTACAACCCGCGCGTGTACGGGGCGCTCGGCAACGGCACCGGCAATGACGCCCCCGCCATCAACGAGGCGCTCGCCGCGGCCTCGGCGGCTGGCGGCGGCTGGGTCATCGTGCCCTCCGGCACCTACATGATCGGCGAGATCCTCCGGATCTACCGCAACACCCGCCTCACCCTCTTGCCCGGCACCGAGTTCCGCCGGAACTACGCCGGGACGATGATCCTCAACGGGGACGCGGACCAGGAACTCGGCGGGTACACCGGTCACGGGAACATCCTCATCGAGGGCGGCCTGTGGAACATGAGGGGTACGACGTCCGGTCTGACCGGCTCGGCGATGTGCATCTCCATCGGGCACGCCCGCGGGGTGACCATCAGCGACGTCGTGGTCCAGGACGTCAGCGGCTACCACGCGATCGAGCTGAACTCCACGAAGAACGCGACCATCGAGCGCTGCCGCTTCCTCGGCTACGTCGATCCCGGAGGCCGAGATTTCTCCGAGGCTGTTCAGGTCGACCTGGCGAAATCCTCGGGCGTCTTCGGGGGGTTCGGGCCGTACGACAACACGGTCTGCGAGGACGTCACCGTCCGGGACTGCTACTTCGGAGCGTCCGGGACCGCCGGCACGACCGCCTGGCCGCGCGGTGTCGGCTCGCACTCGGCGACCGTGGACGTCGCGCACCGCCGCATCAAGATCCTGGAGAACTCCTTCGAGGGCTGCCTGCAGTACGGCGTGGTGGCGTACGCGTACAACGACTCCGCGATCTCGGACAACACGATGAAGGGCTGCGGGTCGGGCATCCGCTGCCGCAGCATCATCAGCGCGGACGCCGCGGACTCCACCAACACGAGCGGTGTGGTCACCAACGCCTCGCAGGTGATGGAGAACCTGACGATCGCCGACAACGACATCGTGGACTGCACCGGCTTCGACGATCCGATCCTGCTGTTCGGCGAGAGCACCGGGCGGATCACCGGGGTCACGATCACTGGCAACACGATCGAGGGCGCGGACGACGGCGAGAACGGCATCCGCCTGTACTACGTGTCCGACTACACCGTGTCCGGCAACACGGTCCGCAGCACCGGCGGGACCGGTATCAGCCAGGAGCAGGTCATCGGTGGCGTGGTCGGCCCGAACCGGGTCTACGCGCCGTCCGGGTCAGGCATCTCGTGCGACACCGGCACGGGCATCAACATCGCCGTGAACCAGATCCGCGACGCCGGGGTGAACGGGGTCCATGTCATCGGCGGCTCCGACATCCAGGTGCAGAACAACTACGTCAAGGGCGCCTCGCGGGCGGCGGCCGGGTCGTGGGGCATTCGCTGCTCGACGTCCGCCGACGGCCTGCTGATCACCGGCAACAAGATCCGAAAGTACGGGTCGGGCAACGAGGTAGCGGCCGGGATCGGGATCACGTCGACGTGCACCAACGTCAAGCGGTACGGCAACGACCCTGGCGACACTGGCGTCGACGACCAGTCCACTGGAGCCGAGCCGTCGCCGTTCGACGCGGCCGGTGCGATCGAGGTGATGATGCGGCCCTCGGGCCGGTACGAGACGACGAGCCGCCTGCGGTGCGGGACCACGTCGACTCCGACGTCCGGGACGTTGTACCTGGTGCCGATCTGGCTGCCCAAGGGCGCCGTCATCTCGAACATCTCGTTCGTGTCGGGCGGCACCGCCGCCTCGGCCCCGACGAACTGGTGGTTCACCCTCCACGATCGCTCCCGCGTCGCGCTCGCCCGCACGGCCGACCAGCTCACCGCCGCCTGGGCGGCGAACACGGCCAAGACCTTGGCGATCGCGCAGGCCACGGCCGGGGCCGCTAGCTCGTACACCACCACGTACGGCGGCCTGCACTACCTCGGCGTCATGATCAAGGCGACCACGGTGCCGAACCTGGTCTCGGAGGGCTCCGTCGCGGACGTCCTCGCGTCCGTGTCGCCGGGATTCGGCGGCACCGACACCGGCCAGACCACCCCGCCCACCGTCACCGCCGGGGCGTTCACCGCCGGAGCCTTCGGCGCCGGCAGCGGGATCCTGCTGCACGGCTACACCACCTGACCCACCCCCCAACTCCCCACGCCCCGCGCCTTCGGCCGGGGCGTTCGTCATGTCTGGAGAACCGCATGTCCCCTCCGTCCACCACCGAGCTGGCGAAGACCGCGTACGCGGCGTACGGCAACTCCACCGGGCACCGCAACTTCATGGGCCACCCGATGCCCGACTGGGACGAGCTGACCCCTGCGATCCGGCTCGCCTGGGTCGAAGCGGCCGGAGCCGTCGCCCTCACCAACATCGCCGAGCTGTCCGGCATCACGACGCCGTCGACCGACCCCAGCGTCGGCGACATCGTCCTGGTCCCGATGGACCGCAGCATCAACAACGGCGCCACCGCCGCCCCTGCGGTCGTCACCCGCGCGTGGTCGCCGACCACGGTCAACGTCCGCGTCCTGGCCGACAGCGACGCCGCCCCCAGCTGGCGCACGTCGGTGACCTTCGTGGAGACCCTCGACCACGTCGACAGCTCGGCTGCCGTGTGGACCTGGCCGGGAGGTGACGACTGATGGCGCCGCCCCTGGGAGCAGGCACGTTCCTGGCCTCGCTGAAGAACGAAGGTCTCCACGTCGTCGAGGTCGGTGACTGGCGCGACCACAACCGCAACCGCATCGGCCCGTGGGGGCCCGTGCACGGCGTGCTGATCCACCACACCGTGACCTCCGGCAGCGCCAAGACCGTGCGGATCTGCCGCGACGGCTACGAGGGGCTGCCCGGGCCGCTGTGCCACGGCGTCATCACCAAGGACGGCCGGGTCCACCTCGTCGGCTACGGCCGCGCCAACCACGCCGGCCTCGGCGACGACGACGTGCTGCGCGCGGTCATCGCGGAGAAGGCGGCGCCGGCGGCGAACGAGAACAACACCGACGGCAACCGGCACTTCTACGGCTTCGAGTGCGAGAACCTCGGCGACGGCAAGGACCCCTGGCCGGACGAGCAGGTCGAGGCGATCGTCCGGGTCGGGGCAGCGCTCTGCCGGGCACACGGCTGGACCGTGCGCAGCGTGATCCGGCACCTCGCGTGGCAGGTCGGGAAGGTCGACCCGCGTGGTCTGGACTGGGCGGACGTCGAGGAGCGGATCAGCGAGCGCCTGAAGCACAAGGCGGGCTGGTCGCCGGGCGCGACGCGTACGTACACGGTCGTGGCTGGGGACACGCTGTGGGGGATCGCGGCGCACGAGCTGGGCCGGGGCGGTCGGTGGCAGGAGATCGCCGAGCTGAACCCGGACGTCGACCCGGACGAGCTGCAGCCCGGGCAGAAGCTGAAGCTGCCAGCGAAGTGAAGCAGCTGCTCGAGCGGATGGTGTGTCCGGGCTGTTGCTGCCTGCGGGTGGGGCCCGGACACCTGCTCCGCGTGATGGCCAGCATCTGCCGACCGTAGGGCCACCACGCCCTTAACTTCCGGCGCGAATTCTTCGCGCCCTCTCCAAACCACCAGGTCACAGGGTTCCTGTGGCCTGCCCCGTGAAGGGAAGTACGTCATGCCCTCTCTGTTCATATCGCTCATGAGAACGGCCGTGCCGCTCGTCGCCGGCTGGCTCATCAGCCTGGCCGTGTGGGCCGGTGTCGAGGTCGACTCCCAGGCCGTCACCGGCGCGGTCACCCTCGCGCTCGCCCTCGCCTACTACGCCCTCTTCCGGCTCCTGGAGCTCCTAGGCACGAAGGCCCGCGGCACCGTCCTGCAGAAGCTCGCCGGGTTCCTCCTCGGATGGGCGCGGCCGCCGGCGTATCCGGCCGAGTCGGCGCTGCCGCCGGTCGCCCGCTATCGCGGCGGGCCGTACGGCGAGTAGTACCGCTGGCCGCCATGCGGCTGGTGCACCACTGATCACCTGGAGGAGCGCGTGGACGCTGCCATCGTCGGCCCCGTGCTCGTGCTCGTCGGCGTGCTGTCCGGATCGATCGTGGCGTACTTGGGGAAGCGAGCCGAGAACGCCACCACGCGCATCAACTCCGAGATGGATCAGATCCAGGAGGAGCGCAACAAGTACCTGTCTCAGGTGGACGGCCTGCAGACCAAGGTCGGTGAGAAGGATCGCCGGATCGAGGAGCTGCTGGAGCAGCGGCTCGCGGACCGGGAGACGATC
Source organism: Streptomyces caniscabiei (assembly GCF_014930365.1). Classification (GTDB taxonomy): domain Bacteria; phylum Actinomycetota; class Actinomycetes; order Streptomycetales; family Streptomycetaceae; genus Streptomyces; species Streptomyces caniscabiei. Next base: position 157,806 of record NZ_JABXWI010000001.1, read on the forward strand.
ACTCGCCTCCGCATCAAGATCATGGAGTTGGGGGGCGATCCGTCGTGACCCGTACCGAACGGGCTCTCGCGGGACGGTGGCGGTGGATCGCCGTCTTCTGCTGGCTGATCGCCCTCTCGGGTGCGGCCGTGATCGGCTGGTCCTGGTACAGCGATCTGGCCGTCGAGGCGGACAAGCGCGGTGAGGCCGTGTCCACGCTGGCGTCGGATGTACGGGTGCTCCGGGCGCAGGTCGAGGCGGCAGGCGGGACGCCGAAGGCACCGGATCCCAGCCAGGCCGTCGAGGACCTCGACGACCGGACCCGCGTGCCCGTCCCCATCCCCGGCCCGCGCGGCCCCGAGGGCGAGCAGGGGGACCAGGGCGAGCCCGGTGTGCCGGGAGCGTCGGGCGACCCGGGTACGCCGGGGCAGGACGGCCGAGACGGTACGGATGGTGAGGCCGGCGCGCCGGGTGAGTCCGGGGCCGACGGCCCTGCCGGCCCTGCTGGTCCGCCTGGCCCACAGGGCGAGCCCGGGCCCCCGGGTGCCCAGGGCGAGGATGGTCAGCGGGGGGAGCCGGGCGAGCGTGGTCCGGCGGGTCCTGACTGCCCAGACGGGTACGAGCTGCAGGCGCCGGCCTGGGACCCGGACGCTCTGGTGTGCCGACGGACTGACGCTCCGGACGGCGGAAACGATCCTCAGCCGGATTCGCCGCTCGCGGTGGCCCTCGAGCCCCGACGACGGAACGCGTGACGTGCGGCAGCCCTGTCCTCCTCAGCGGGAGGGCAGGGCTGTTTCGTCGTTCCGGGGGTACAGGGCCAGTCGTGATGGAGGCCACTTTGCCGGGTGCTGGGTGAACGAGGGTTCGTGTTGGTGCGTGTCTATGTGTAGAGAAGTGTGCTGTTGTGTTTCGGGGAATCGTTATCAGCCGAGGGTTGGACACGGCTGGACAACGGCGCCTGATCACGTCGTATTGTGGCGACACGCTTCCCATCGGCGTGCAGATGCTGACAAGACGTGCACATAGGGACGGGGGTGGACAGCCGATGGCCATCCACCCCCGGGTGGAGAATGTCGGCCCAGGTGGTTGCCCCCACCAAGGCCGACGGTCAGGACGCCTGGGCGATGTCCATGACGAGGGTGCGGTAAGCGCACTTACTCTTGTGGTCGAACCCAGTGCACGTCGGTGGGAACGTGTCGCCCACCTCGAAGTGGTTGATCAGGCCGTCCTGATCGGCCCAGTGACCGGTCTGCGGGCATCGCTGCCCTGTCTTCCACGTTCCGTTCGGCCCCAGGGGCCGATGCTTCTTTCGCATCTTGATCCTTTCTTGTTCACGCCTCAGCCGACTGTCGGGAGGACGCTGTGTCGAACGTGATCGATCTGGCCAGCCGGGGGACCACGCCCGAAGGGGCGGGCCGGGAACCGGCGTTCTGCGGGAATTGCGGAGGCCAGTGGTTCGAGTTGAAGGGGAACCATCCGAAGATGCCGGAGAACGGGGCCCTCACTCTGCGTGCGGACGGGACCGTGAGCGGGTACGGCGGAACGCCGCATTGCGTGGCGTGCGGCACCGTGTGGAGCGGTAACTCCGGGCGGTGATACCCGGCTTCCGGCCGTGCAGGCCAGGGCAGTAGACTGGCTGTCAGCAGCCACGGGGACTCCTACTCCTCGTGCGGCCCCGGACTTGGCGTTGGCCCGCCAGCCGGGGCGTTGCTGTTTGTGGGCCGCGTCACGCGGCGTGATCAAGGCTAGCGCACACGTTCGGTTTGCGGGTGAAGTCGCAACTCGCAACCGATACAGGAGAGTCCGGGGCATAGGCCGCGTAACGGGCGGCCTTCCGGGAGTCGTTGTTGTCCGCCGATGGCCCTCGTTCTCCCTACCGGGAGGGCGAGGGCCGTTTCGTCATGTCCGGGCCGCGCGTTGTTCCGTGTGATCGCGTGGGTGAGCAGAGGAGATGACGATGTCGTACCGCCCGTACCCGAACGTCGAGCGGGCGCTGCGACGGGTTCGTCGGGGCCGGGCGTCCTCGAGTCAGGCGGCCGCGCTGGCGGTAGTACCGTTCGCCCGGAGGGTTTCTCGTACCGAGGTAGTGGAGTCGTTCCCGGTCGGGCACCGCGTGATGTCGACCCGTCGACTTGGCAGCTGAGGGGGAGGTAGATCAGGCGGCCTCGGTGTAGGCGGGGCAGAGCTGGCCGGCATCTCCAGTGACCACCGATCGGAATGCCGCAGTCAGCGCAGAGCCGTCGAGGGGTGAGCCGCTCCTCGGGGCGGCAGTAGATCCGCTGCACGTCGTCCATGTCGCGACGATGACACGGATTCAGTGTGCTGTCTGAGGAGCCATCCCCTGTCACACGTCAGGAGGTCTGCGCCGTGTGTCGCACGGTCTTCTTCAGCCCCATCTCGACCGTGTGCCGGTCGAGTCCGGCGGCGGTGGCGAACTCGGAGATGGCGGCTTGGACGGCGCCGGCGGTGGCGATGGTGAGTTGCCCGGCCTGGATCTCTTGCCAGGCGGCGGTCTCCAGTTCGATCAGGTCGTTCGGGTATTCGATGTTGCTCACGTGACGGAATTGTAAGTGGCGGTGTCAGATGCCCCGCCGGGTGGCGCGCCGTCCGGCTGGTGGTCAGGCGGCTTCGGCGTAGGTGGGGTGGAGGCGTCGTTCGGCTGCGTCGGCGTGGGCCCAGGCGGTGACGAGTTGCTCGTACTCGGCGCGTTCGTGGGGGCGGAGGTAGCCGCCGGAGTTGTGGAAGAGGGCTCGGATCCGGGTGTTGATGTCGGCCGCGGACCGCACGGAACCACGGTAGGGGAGGTCGGTGGGCATCCATACAGAGTACGGCGAAGGGGTGACAGAGCCTCGGGAATCGGGCAGAGGAGCGCGGGTACTCTGCCCGCATGATCCGCACGGTGGCCTTCGATATCGGCGAGACCATGACCCGCGATGACCGCTACTGGAACTCGTGGGCCGACTGGCTCGGCGTGCCCCGTCACACTCTGTCCGCGCTGGTGGGTGCGGTCGTCGCCCAAGGGCTCGACAACGCCGAGGCCGTACGCCGTGTGCGCCCTGGTGTCGACATTCAGGCCGAATACCGTGCCCGCGAGGCCGCAGGCCGTGGCGAGGCCCTCGACGAGACGGATCTGTACGACGATGTCCGCCCCGCCCTTACCGCGCTGCGTCAGCTCGGCGTCCGCGTCATCATCGCCGGGAACCAGACCGCCCGCATCGGCCAGCTGCTGCGCGGACTCGGCCTCCCCGCCGACCTGATCGCCACCTCGGCTGAGTGGGGCGTGGCCAAGCCGGACCCACAGTTCTTCACGCGGGTCCTCGAGGTGGCGCACTCCGCTCCCAGCGAGACCCTGTACGTCGGTGACCACCCCGCCAACGACATCTTCCCGGCTAAGCAGGCCGGCCTGCTCGCCGCGCATATCCGGCGCGGGCCGTGGGGCCATCTGTGGGCGGACGACCCGGAGGTGGCCGCAGCCGCGGACTGGCGGATCGAGTCGCTCACCGATCTGATCGCGCTTGCCGGGAAGTGAGACGGCCCCGACAGCCGGGCTGTCGGGGCCGTTCGCGTATCCGGCGGGTCACCGCGCGGGTACGGTTCGGAGTGGACGCCCCGAACTGGAGCCAGTATGCCCGCCAACACCATGCGCGAGGTGGGTCAACGCGTTGCCGCCACCCGTCGCGCTCACAGAATGACTCAACAGCAGCTGTCGGAAGTCTCGTTCGTCTCCCTGTCCATGCTCCGAAAGATCGAGCGGGGGGTCAGATTCCCGGGTGACGACACCCTGGACGCTCTCGCTGCGGCACTAAACGTCGACCCGAGCCGCCTCCTTTCCGGGCAACAGCGCACCGACAGCCGGGTGCACGAGGCGCTGCCCGCCATCTCGGCCGCCCTCGCTTCTCACGATGATCCCGACGATGGCCCGGTCCGCCCGTTGCACGAGCTGCAGCAGTCTGTCGCGGACGCCGTCGACTGGCGGCTCGCTGCGCAGTACGTCCAGATCAGCCGGCACATCCCCGACCTCCTCGCCGAACTGGCCCGCGCTCTCCACATCGCACCGCCAGACCAACGCGCCCAGACGGCTTCGCTGCTCGTGAACGCCTACCGGTGCGCCGACGCTGTGGCCTACAAGTTCGGCGCCCGTGACCTCTCCGCCCGCCTCATCGACGCCATGCGGTCGACCGTGGCCGAGGCCCAGGACCCGTTCCTCGAGGCGTCCGTCGCCTACGTCCGCACGGAGGTGTTCTTCGCCGCTCGCGCCCATCGGCCTGGCCTGCGCGCCCTGGAACGGGCCATCGACGCCAGCCCGTCCCCGGACTCACCGACGGCGGCCGCGGCGCGCGGCGCCCTGCACATGCGGGCTGCGGTCATCGCTAGTCGGGCCGCCAACCCGGACGCCGCCGACATTCACATGCGCGAGGCGGCCGAGCTCGGCGAGAAGGTCCCGGAGGACGTCTACCAGGGCACGGCGTTCGGCCCCGACAGCGTCAACGTCCACAAGGTGTCCGTCGCCGTCGGCCTCGGGGACGACCACGTCCAAGACGCGCTCGACGTCGCCAGCGACTGGAAGCCACCAGAGGATCTTCCGGCCGAGCGGCGCTCCGGCTTCTACATCGAACTCGGCCGCGCCCAGCTCTGGGCCGGCCTGGCGGACGATGCGTTCGAGTCGTTGAAGGTGGCGCGCAGGATCGCGCCGCAGCACACCCGCGGGCACCGGTGGGCCCGGGAGGACGCGGCCACCCTGCGTCGGCTGAAGCGGGCGGATGCCGAGTCGTTGACGTCGTTCGCGGAGTGGATCGGCGCCGTCTGAGCTTGTGTCACCGGGTGACACAAGGTGTGTCACTTGTGGCCCTTGCAGGGGCCCATCATCTGTCTGTCCACACCGAACAGGCAGATGGGAACGGGGATGAGCACAGCTGAACCGGCCACACCGGTTCTGGTCCAGGGCCCGGTGAGCATAGCTCGGCGGCATGGTGAAGCCTGCTTCCACTGCGGCGCCGTCGCCCGGACGCTGCAGGCGGACGGCTGCATCACCGTGGCCGGCAGCGAGCGCGTGTGGCCGATCGTCACGTGCGGCTGCCGAAGGCTGGGGGTGACATGAGGATGGCCTCGTACAAGCCGGCCATCGGCGAGACCGTCGAGGACACCAGCCGCAATCAGGTCGGCAGGGTCATGGGGCACGAGGGGCCGTACGTGCAGCTCCGACCCGTGGGCGGCGGCCGGGAGTGGGACGCGGAGCCGAGGGCTCTACGGCGTCTGACGTTGAGCGAGGGCTTGAGCGCGGGTGTGGCGGAGGCGAATGCCCGGTCACGGGGTGAGCTCGCATGACCGCGCTACCTGCCCCGCCGCCAACGTCCGAGCTGACGTACGGCCAGTACCAAGGGTTCAACTGCTGCTGGTGCAACGTTGAGCTGACGACCGGAGCGGTTGAGGCCGGCGTATCGCGTGGTGGTGTCGGCGCCCACGTCCACGACAACACCGTGTACGCCTGCCCCGACTGCGCCGAAGAGCGCGGGCTGACGGCGGGCCGCCCCCGGAAGGTGAGGAAGCCGTGACCAAGCCGAAGCCGAAGCTGAGGGCCCCCGAGCAGATTCCGGCTGCGCCCCGTGGGCTGGGCGGCTACTGCTGGGCCGAGCACCGGAAGACGTACGTCCACTGCACCGAACCGATCGGGCACGAGGCCCGCAACCCCGAGCACTACCACGCCTACTCGCAAACGAGCTGGCGTGACTGATCCCCTCGACGCCGGCCGATTCCCGGTAGTCGAGGCGGCCGCCCCGCGCTGGGGGCGTGCCTGGGTGGGCCCGCCGCTGACGTCCCCCGTCGCGGCGGCGGGCTCACCGAACGAGGTTCGCGAGCGGGACCTCGAGCGCGCGGGCGAGTCGAAGCAAAGTCTTGGTGCTGGGGTTGCTGCGACCGGCCTCGATCTCTTGGAGGGTCCAGCGGCTGATCCCGGCAGCCAGATAGAGGCGCTCCTGGGTGAGGTTCTGGCGAAGGCGCTCGGCTCGGATGTGGTCGCCGATGATGCGGAGCCGGTCCTGGACCCAGTCGTCGTCATCAGATGGAGCGTGCACCTCGTACACGCTCAGGCTTGCCGTGATCGTTAGTCAGCCAGGCATACCTGGCATTGTGTGATCTTGAAGTTTGGGGGTAGCTGGGATAGGGCCCGCACACACCCCCGGGTATGGGCGGGCGCCACCCCCCCACGCAAACTGCCGGGCTGTATGGATTGGCCCCCTCGCAGCCCCGGCAGAGGAGCGGCCTCACGCGATGAGGCCGCTCCTTCGTTGCTAGGCTCTTGCCCTGAGTACTTCTCGCGCACGTCTCGCGATTCTGGGTGTGAACTGGGTGTGGACCTTCGACACCCAGGAGTCATTCAGGGGTGTCGGAGAAGTGCCGGACAAGTCCATGAGTCCGCGCAGCGCCTTGAACTAACAGCCCCTGACCTGCGGTTAACCTCGGTTACGGTGCAGGTCGCAGGGGGTGGCGAGTGAGAACCGACTTCCCGGCCCTCTGTATTCGGGACGAAGAGGTCGTGGGTTCAAATCCCGCCACCCCGACAGTGAAGTACCAGGTCAGGGGCCTGATCCGCTTAGCGGGTCGGGCCCCTGAGTGGTTTGTGGGGCCATCTTGGGGAGCCGACTCACAACCTGGCTTCCAAGGGTGCGTCCGCAAGATTGCCGTTATCAACCGTCGGCAGGACAAGTCTCCGCCTGAAATGAACGGGCCGTGTCAAGGCAGGGCGGCCGGGGCAGTTCATGGCAGGGACGCCATCAACAAGTACCTGCTGACGGCATCGACCTGGTGCGGGATACTCCGAAACGTTCCGAACTGACGATCATGCACTGAGCTGGGGGCAAACAGTGGCGGGCGGGAACGATCCATACGCACGGGAACTCGCGCGGCAGGCCAGAGAGCGGGAGAAAGCCCGGAAGGCCGCCGAAGCTGAGGCAAAGCGGAAGGCTCGCGAGGCGAAACTGGCGTACGAAGCGGCCCGCGCCCAAGAGGCTGTCGACCGTACGAGCGTGGCCGAGCACGATGCCGAGCAGCTCTCCAAGCTGCTCCGCACGGCTGTCGTGGACGGAAGTCCGTTGACGTTCGAGCGCTTGAAGCAGAAGTTCATTGCGGCGCCGTTCGCACAACCCAAGGGTCGCGCCAAAGCCGTGGCCTTGCCCAAGTGGGAGGAGTACGAGCCGGAGCCCCCACGGGGACTGCTGGGCGCTCTCGGGTTTGGACGCCGCGGATACGACACGGAGGTCGAAGCCGCTCGCAAGCGGTTCGACCGAGCGCTGCGAGACCACGCACGCGACGAGAAGAGGCGCGTTGAGAAGCTGGAGAAAGCCCGCGCCCAGCACAAGGAACGCAACCAGGAAGAAGCTGCCCGAGTAGAGGCGTGGAACGCCGATCTGGCGGGCCGCCGTAACGCCTACCGGGACAGGGACGTCGAAGCTGTCGAGTGGTTCGTCGACCAGGTCCTGGCCGCCTCTGTCTATCCGCACGGTTTCCCGAAGACCCATCAGGTCTCGTTCCAAGCAGACACCGGGGACTTGCTGGTTGAGATCGACCTACCCCTGGAAGACGTGGTTCCTGCGGCCCGCGCGTACCGGTATGTGAAGACTCGCGACGAGATCACTCCCGTTCCGAGGCCGGACAAAGAGTGCAAGGAACTGTACGCGTCAGTGCTGGCGCAGACTGCCTTACGCACCGTCCACGAGCTCTTCGCCTCCGACACCGAGGGCGTAGTCCAGTCCGTCGCCCTGAACGGGCATGTGGCCACTATCGACCGCGCCACGGGGCGAAACGTCCATCCGTGCTTGATCACGCTTCAGGCGGATCGGACCGAGTTCAGTCAGCTGGTCCTGACGCAGGTGGACCCGCGGGCCTGCCTGAAGCGGCTGCGGTCAATCATCTCGCCCAACCCGTACGAGTTGGAGCCAGTACGGCCGTTGGTCACATTCGACCTGTCCAAGTTCCGCCTCATGGACAGCCTGGACGTCGTGGCAGGTCTGGACAGCCGCCCGGTACTGATGGACCTGACGCCCACGGAGTTCGAGCACCTCATCCGGCAACTGTTCGAGGCCATCGGCCTGGACAGCGTAAACACACAGCCGTCGAAGGACGAGGGTGTGGACGCGGTCGCGATGAACACGGACCCGGTCATGAAGGGGCTGTGCATCATCCAGGCCAAACGCACCAAGAATGTGGTGCCGTTCGAAACTGTCTCTGCGCTCGCCGGCGTCGTGGAACACAAGCGTGCAGCCAAAGGCATCCTGGTGACGACCTCCTGGTTCGGCCGGGCCAGCGAAGCGTTCGCCAACGAGCACGGGAGGCTTGAACTCCTCGACGGCGCCAACCTGGTGCACCTGTTCAAGGAACATATGAAGCTCGACGTCATCCCCGGACCGGTACCACCGAAGCGGCGTCCCCAGTAGGCGCGCCCTGCTTCCAGGACGCGACGCCGGCGCACTGCAGCCTCAAGTACGTGATCTTGTGGAAGAGCCTGGAGAGTACGGCTATCGGTACGGCGGAGGTCGGGTGTTTGCGGTGGCGGGGGATCGGGGAGCGGACCGGCTACTTGAGGTCGATCACTCGGACCGGCTGCCCGGTGGTGCGGGCGATGGTTTCGAAGTCGCGGTCGTAGTGCAGCAGCATGAGTCCTGCTTCTTCTGCGGCCGCGGCCACGAGGAGGTCGACGGCTCCGGCGCTGCGGTGCTCACCCTTGGTGGTGAGCTCGCGCTGGACGATGCGGGCGCGCCGGTAAATGCCGTCGGGCATGGGGCACCAGGTGAACTGGTTCAGCCGTTCCTGGATGGCCTCGCGGTCTTTCTCGGAACGTGCGGAGTAAAGGACTTCCAGTTCGGTGAGGTCGCACAGGGCGATCAGACCGGCGCCCATCCTCTGCTCCCACTCCTCGGTCGCCTGACGCAGCAGCACGCGAGCCAGGGCCGACGTATCGATGAGGTAGTCGGCAACGCTCACCGGGCGGAACCACCTCGATAGTTACGCTTGTCCAGGAGGAATTCGATGTCGAGGGCGCCTTCATCCGCGAGATCCTGCAGCTCATGCAGGGCACGCAAGCGACGGTTGCGTGCGACGACCTCACGCAGGGCGGTGTTGATGGTGTCCCGCTTCGTGGAAGTGCCCAGCTCCTTCGCTGCGGCGTCCAACGCGTCGTCGTCGAGATCGATGACGGTTCTGCTCATGAGCCCACCTCCGTATACACCAGCCAATGTATCACTATACATGATCGAATATATCGCGAGGAGGGGTCGGAACCAGTCTGCCGCTTGCGGACCGACGAGCATCCATGGACAGCAGGGACACGCCAGGACTCGGCTCGGTACGTCGCGACAGACCGCAGAGCGCGCTCGGTGCCAGCGGAGGGCTCCGAGATCCTCGCCATGCGACTCCGGGAGCCATTTGGGAGCCGATCTGCTCCCCAGACCCTCCCGCCGGGGCCGGGGGGTGTTGATCAGGCCGGGAGCCAGGTGGGCCATTGGGGTGGGATGTTGGTTGGGGGGCAGAGGCCTGAGTCGGCCGGGTAGTCGGCCAGGGTGCCTCGGGTGGCGAAGAGGTACCAGGCCAGGGCGGCCGTGGTGAGGAGTACCAGGAGTAGCGGCAGCGTGGCGCGGAGCGCTTTTGGCGCGTGGCGTGCCAGGCGGCGGGCGAGGGCATGGGTGAGCAGGGCGACCAGTGCCTCGGCTGCCACGGTCAGGGGGAGCAGGAAGTTGAGTTCGAAGCGGCCGCCCGCGTCGTAACCCGCGTCGCAGTACGCGCGTGCCCAGACGGTCAGGGACCAGGCGGCGGCGCCCATCGTGGCTCCGAGCAGGGCGGAGCCTGCCCAGGGAAGGCAGGAGGTGGGTCTCGGGTCTGCTGTGTGCACGACATGACATGACTGCCGATGCGTCGTCCGCGGTTCCGGGGGGGCGTTGTCAGAGGGTGAGGGGGAGGTGGCTCAGGCCTCGGGTCAGGCGGGTGTGGCGCCAGGGGAGGGCGGCGGCGGGGGTCGCCAGGCTGGCTCGGGGGTGGCGGGTGATGATGGCGTGGAGGGCCAGTTCGGCTTCGGCGCGGGCCAAGGGGGCTCCCAGGCATCGGTGGATGCCGTGGCCGAACGCGAGGTGGCCGGTGGCGCTGCGGGTGAGATCGAGACGGTCGGGATGGGGGAAGCGGTCGGGGTCGCGGTTGGCGGCGCCGGGTGCGATGAGGACCGGGGCGCCTGCGGGGATCTCGGTGCCGCCCAGGGTGAGCGCCTCGGTGGTGTAGCGGAACGTGGCGATCCCGACGGGCGAGTCGAAGCGCAGCAACTCGTCCAGCACGTCGCCGATGAGCCGCGGCTCGGCCCTCAGTCGCGCGAGCGACTCCGGGTGCCGTAGGAGGGCCAGGGCCGCGTTGCCGATGAAGTTGGTCGTGGTCTCGTGGCCGGCCACCAGCAGGAGTACGGCGAGCGAGACGAGCTCTTCCTCCGACAGGCGGTCCTGGCCGTCTCGTACGGCGATGAGGTCGTCGAGCAGGCTGTTGCCGGGGGCGGCGCGCTTGGTGGCGACCAGGGCCGTCATGTAGTCACCGATGGCGTGGGAGGCGGCGTCGATCCGCCGGGGGTCTCCGGCTGCGAACAGGTCGCTCGACCACGTCCGTACGGATGCGCGGTCGGGCTCGGGGACCCCCAGCAGCTCGCAGATGACCGTGACGGGCAGCGGGACCGCCAGTTCGGCGACGAGGTCCACCGTTCCGTGGTCCGGCCAGGCGTCGAGCAACTCGTCGACCACGCCGGAGATGTACGGGCGCAGCCTCGCCACCGCCCCCGTGGTGAACGCCTTCGCCACCAGTGCCCGTAGCCGGGCGTGCTCCGGTGGGTCGGTGGCGAGCATGTTCCGGGAGACGGCCGGATGGAGATCGCGCTGCGACGGTCGGCCCGCGAAGAACCTCGCCGTGTCCTTCGAGAGCCGGGGGTCCGTGAATGCCTCCCGGGCCTCGGCGTAGCCCGTGACCACGTAGCTGTGGCGGCCTCCCGAGCCGGTGGCCACCTTGCTCACCGGTGCCGCTTCACGCAGGCGGGCGTAGGTCGGGTAGGGGTCGGTGAAGAAGCCGGGGTCCTGCAGCGGGTCGGGCGCCGGGTTGGTCACGTTCGGGGGTCCGTTCCGGATGGCGTCAAGGGTTCGGGGGTGGGCGACCCGCAGTCCGGGGTGGTCGCGGGGGTGGTTCCACGAGTGGTCGCGGGGGTGGTTCGGGTGTATGCCCTGGCCACCAGGAGCAGCCATTCCGTTTCGGCTCTCAGGTTGCCCGGTCGGGAGGGGGGTTTGGGGGGTGGTGGGGTGGGGTGGGATTTCGGTTCGCTCGCGGTTGCCGGTTCGGTTTCCGTTTCCGCCTTCTTCGTGTGGATCGCCGCGCGCAGGACGGCTGCCTCCACGATCGCGTCCCCTTCCGGGGTTCCCGTCAAGCCGCGTGCGGCGACTGCTCGTTCGGCACTCTGCTGGACGCGGGGCGAGCGGTGGGGGCGGAGGGCCAGTACGCCGTCGTTGATCTCGATCACCCGGCGGTGGAGGTGGAAGTCGGAGTCGTCCCCGTGCCGCGAGTCCGTCGAGGCCAGGACGACTTCGGGGGTCGTGTCGGTGATGTCCTTCCACAGGACGGCCAGCGCGGCGAACGACCTCGACTCCCAGCGGCGGCGCAGGAACTGGCTGACGGGCCAGGCGACCGCCGGGAGGGTGAGTCCCAGGGTGATGAGGAGTACCGCGAGCGCCGGCGCCGTCACGCTGAACACGCAGCGGACGGGGCTGACAGGAGTCGAGCACCGGACACCGTGCGGCAGGAGGTCCAGTTCCAGCCCGATGGAGATCAGGCCGAAGACCTTGTACGCGGCGTACACCAGCGCGAAGGCGCAGCCCACGGCGGTGATGCGCAGCCCTGCGCGCTGGCTCCTGCGGCGTGACTGGCCGGCCTGTTTCCAGGTCTGCTTGCCGAAGTCCTTCGCGGTGACGCCGAGGTACGTGATGTAGATCAGCACGTACAGCGCGTACAGCTGGGGCGAGTCGTCGTTCAACTGGCTGGCGGTGAACAGCACCGTCATGCCGGTGACGGAGATGCCGAGGAACAGCACGCGCCGTCGGATGCTCCGCCGGGCCTCCTCGGGTTCCAGGTCGAGTTGCAGCATGAACGCCAGGACGGAGGTCGCGGCGGCCAGCGTGAACGAGTTGCTCAGCAGTCGTCCGCCGTCGGGGACGACGCTTTCGACCGCGTTCTCCACGACGGAGACGTACGAGCCGAAGGCACAGGCGAAGGAGACGAGGAGTGCCGCCATGGCCCAGGTGCCGGTCGGCCGGTGGCCGCCCCGGCCGCGGAGCCAGTAGCCGGCGGCGAGCAGCAGCACGAGGGCCACGCCTGCGAACAAGAGGTCGATCATCGGCGGCGACGGCCCTTCCTGGTGGGTTCGGCGAACAGGGCCTCCCAGCGTTCGGCGCCCTTCTCGGGCTCGCGGGGAGGTAACTCGCGTCCGCGGTAGATGTGCTGCCGGATGACGGTGGCCATCGTCTCGGCCTCGCGCTCGTCGTCCGTGGAGTAGCTCGTCCGTCCGTTCATGCGCCGGACGAGGGTGGGGTTGAAGCCGAGGGCGTGGCAGGCGTCGGCGTCCAGTTCCAGCGTGCCGGGGTGGTCGCAGATGATGTGGCTGACCTCGTGCGCGAGGATGTGGTTCTGGTGCAGGGCGGAGGTTCCCTCCTCGTAGAAGAGGAGGTCCGCGTCGGGTGTCTCCAGGCGGATCCCGCAGGGGGCGTCGATCGCGCCGAGGGTGCTCAGGGGGCGGAGGATGATCGGCCGGCCGCGTTGCTCCGCCACGGCGTCGCAGAGGTCTCTCGTGTTGAAGCGGTGCGGGAGGCTGAGCGCGTCCACGCGTTCTTCGCATGCGCGGCGTAACCGCTCAAGGTCCATGTCCGGTCCTGACGTTGCTCGGGTCTGGCCGCTGACGGCGTGACCCCGTAAGGCCGGAGTGCGATCCGGGGTCCCCGGCACCGAATCGCTCGAAAGCTTAGGCGAACACGTGGGCGCGTCCAAGGGAATCCGGGAGCTGTGGCTGAATGGCCGGATCTCGCGATCTGGGTGCCCCCTGGCGGTGGCTGCGGGCGGTGTTAATTGTCCAGGTCGAGGTCGTTCGATGGGGTTTCGCCCGGGAGACCCTCCAGGATGCGGGCCTGTTCGATCACCGCTGTCACCATCTGGAGGGTTTCCGCGCTCAGGCCGTTGGCGCGCAGGGCCACGGTGCGGACGTTCTGGTCTCGCATGGCGGCCAGGACGGCGATCTCCGCCCGGGTGCGCTGGGCGGCCTGCTCGTCGACGAAGTAGCCGGCGGGAACGCCGAAGAAGTCGGCCAAGGCCTTGATGGTGTGCCGCGTGGGGTTCTTCTTGGCGCCGGTGCGCAGTTGCTGGATCGCACTCGCCGTGAGCCCCTTGCCCTCGCCCCCCGAGGCCTCTCGGATCCCCTCGGCGACCTCGGCGTACGTGTAGGGGCCGCGACCCGCGGGGTGGACCTCCTGGAAGAGGTGGTCCAGCAACTGCGCGAAGGTGCGCGCCTCGTCGTCTGTCACGTCCGGTACGTCCTTGTCCTGATCGCCGCTGTGTCCACTCTGGTGCGTGTGAGCGCGGACCGCGGTGGCTTCTGATCAACTTTAGTTGACGATCGACCACAACTACGGTGTACGTTCTACGAGGGATCACTCACACCAGAGTGTTCCACGGCGCCAGGTGGCCGGGTTCCGCGGGGGTGGGCCCGGCCGCCTTGGAGCCTTCAGCTCCGGAGCGTTTTCGTTTCGGAGCTTTTTCCGTTCCGCGACGCCGCCGTACGGCCGCTTCGTCCGGCACCGGTCCCTCCCCACGTGGGGACCGGTGCCGGACGGCGCGGGGGTGTCGATCCACGCTTGGGGACGCGGATCGAGGAGGTGGTGGCTGGGGGGCGTCGCTGAGGGTGGCCGGATGCGTGCGGCATGATGGATCGGATTTGCGGGCGCTACGCCGGTGGCCTCTGCGGGCCGTGCACGGCGTGTGCGGCCTGGGCCCGATCCTGCCAGTCGGGGCTGGTGGGAGAGGAGGGCTCTGGTCTCCGGTGACGGAATATCCGCAGGTCAGACCAGCAAGGTGAGTTTTCCGGTCCGGATGTCCACGCAGCGGGGGAAAGTAAGGGGTAGATGCCTTGAGTCACGGCTCCGAGGCACGCACGGCATTCGCGGAACGTCTCGCGCTGCTGTACAAGGAAGCGGGCAATCCTCCCCTCAAGAGCGTCTCCGAGTCGGTCGTCCGGCTCCAGCGGGTCGACGAGCGCGGGCGTCCCGTGCGGGTCTCGGCCCAGCGGATCAGTGACTGGCGACGGGCCCGGAACGTGCCCGCGCAGTTCGCCGCCCTCGCCGCCGTCCTTCAGGTACTGATCCCCGAGGCCCGGCGTGCGCGGCCCGTTCCGGTGACCAAGGGGCTGTACGAGATGGCCCAGTGGCAGAAGCTCTGGGAGCGTGCCCTGGCCGATCCCGCCGGGGAGCGCCCGGCGGACTCCGCGTCCGGCACCTCGGCGGCCCCGCCCGGCGCCGTCCCGGACGAGCAGGCTCCCGGCGAGGGCTCGCCCCTCCCCGGCGGCGTCTGCCCCTACCGGGGGCTGGCCTCGTACCGGCAGCAGGACGCCCGCTGGTTCTTCGGGCGCGAGCGGAGCACGGACGCGCTCGTCGAGCTGTTGCGCGCGGCGGGGCGCACCGGCGGCCTGGTCATGCTCGTGGGTGCCTCGGGCGCCGGGAAGTCCTCCCTCCTCCACGCCGGGCTCGTCCCCGCTCTCCGTGACGGCGCCCTGGACGCCTGGGGCGCCGGCCCCGCCGGTGGGCGGCGGGGCGGCGAGGTGCTCCAGCTCGTGCCGGGTGCCGATCCGGTCGGCGAGCTGACCCGTCACATACCGGAGCTGGCGCAGGTCGTCTCCGCGGCCTACGAGCCCGGTACGCCGATGTTCGCCGAGGCGGTACGAGAGGCCGTCGCGGCGTGGGCACGACGGCGCGGGTCGGGGTCCGGGTCCGGGGGCGGGCCCGTGAGCGGCAGCGGCGGCAGCGGCAGCAGCAGCAGCCGAAGCACAAGCGGGACCAGCCAAGGCGCCCGCAGCGAACCCCGGAGCACCCCCGCCTCCGCCCTCTCCTCCGGCCCCACCCGCTCTCCCGGCCCCCTCCCCACCCGCGCACCCCTCCGCCCCGTCCTCATCGTCGACCAGTTCGAAGAGGCCTTCACGCTCTCCTCCGACGAGGCTGACCGGCGGACGTTCGTGCAGTTGCTCAGTGCGGCGTGCACGCCCGGCGCGGGGGGCGAGGCCGCGCCCGTGGTCGTCGTACTGGGTGTGCGGGCCGACTTCTACGAGCAGTGCCTCGGCTATCCGGAACTCGCGGACGCCCTTCAGCACCGGCACATGGTGCTGGGGCCGCTGACCACGGCCGAGCTGCGGGAGGCGGTGACCGGCCCGGCCAAGGCCGTGGGGCTGGAGCTGGAACCCGGGCTGGCGGAGCTGATCGTGCGCGAGGTGAGCGCGGACGGGCCGCGCGGGGCGCACGACGCGGGCGTACTGCCGTTGCTCTCGCACGCCCTGCTCGTGACATGGCAGCGGCGCAAGGCGGGCCGGCTGACGCTGGCCGGGTATCGGGCGGCCGGCGGTATCCAGGGCGCGGTGGCCGCCACCGCCGAGCGGGCCTGGTCGGGGCTGGACCCGGCGGCGCGATCCGCGGCGCGGCTGCTGTTGCTGCGGCTGGTCCGGCTGGGCGAGGACACCCAGGCCACCCGGCGCCGCGGCACCCGGCGGCAGCTCGCGGACGGCTCCGCGGACCCGGCGAAGACCGAGGAGTCGCTGGAGGCGATGGCCCGCGCCCGGCTGCTGACGCTGGACGCGGAGACCGTCGAGATCACCCATGAGGCACTGCTGCACGCCTGGCCGCGCCTGCGGGGGTGGATCGACGAGGGCCGCAACGACCATCTGCTCCGGCAGCGGCTGGAGGAGGACGGCCGCGCCTGGGAGGACTCCGACCGCGATTCCTCGCTGCTCTACCGGGGTTCGCGGCTCGAACAGGCGCACACCTGGGCCAAGTCCACCGGGGGCGCCAGGTCCACCCCGGACGCCAAGTCCACCGGGGGCGACGGGGGCAAGGGCAAGGGCGGCGCCGAAAGAAAGACCGGCACCGGCGACCCCGGTGACGCCGCTGACACCACCGGCGTCTTCCTGACCCGGAGCGCCGTGGAGTTCCTGGCCGCCTCCGTCCGACTGCGCCGCCGTACCGTCCGGATCCGGCGGAGTGCCGTGGCGGCGCTGGTGGCGTTCGCCCTGGTGGCCGTCGGCTCGGCGGTGGTCGCCTGGCAGCAGCGCAACGACGCGGTGTTCGAGCAGGTGGTCGCCCAGGCCGACCGGGTCCAGTACTCGGATCCGTCGCTGTCGGCCCAGCTCGACCTGGTGGCGCACGAACTACGGCCCGACGACGAGGGCACCGGCAACCGGCTGGTCTCGATCGTCAACGCGCCCCTGGCCACCCCGGTGCTCGGCCACGGCGGTGCCGTCTACCTCACCTCCTTCAGCCCCGACGGGAAATACCTGGCCACCGCCAGCTACGACCGTTCCGTACGGCTGTGGGACGTGGCGGACCCGTCCCGGCCCAAGGCCCTCGGCAAGCCCCTCACCGGGCACACCAGCTGGGTGAGCAGTGCGGTCTTCGCGCCGGACGGCCGTACGCTCGCCAGCGCCGGCGACGACGGCACGATCCGCATATGGGACGTGCGCGACCCGCGTGCCCCGCGCGCGCTGGGCGCACCGCTGACCGGGCACGACGGCACGATCTTCCTGATCGCCTTCAGCCCGGACGGGAAGACGCTGGCGTCCGTGGGCGAGGACCAGACCGTACGGCTGTGGGACGTGAGCGACCCGGCGCACGCTACGGAACTCGGCGCGCCCCTCACCGGCCACAGCGCTCCCGTACGCGCCGTCGCGTTCGGTCCGGACGGGAAGACGCTGGCGACCGGGGGCGACGACAACACGATCCGGCTGTGGGACGTGGCCGATCCGCGTGCGCCGCGCGCGGTGGGTCCCGTGCTCAAGGGCCATACGAGCCTGGTGCACTCGCTGGCTTTCAGTCCCGACGGGCGGACGCTGGCCGGCGGCAGTTCGGACAACACCGTCCGGCTCTGGGACGTGGCCGAGCCGCGCCGGGCGCGTGCGCTGGGCGCGCCGCTCACCGGGCACACCGGCCCCATCTGGTCCGTGGCCTTCAGCCCGGACGGCAGCACGCTCGCCGCCGCCAGCGCGGACAGCACGGCGAGCCTGTGGAACGTCGCGGACCCGGCGTACCCGTCGCAGGTCGGCGAGCCGCTGGCCGGGGCGAGCGGGGAGATGTTCGCGCTGGGGTTCAGCCCGGACGGCCGGACCCTCGCCACCGGCAGCGGTGACAGCAAGGTCCGGCTGTGGTCGGTGCCGACCTCGGACATGGTCGGCCGGAACGGAGCGTTCCGGCCGGACGGGCGGGTGCTGGCCACCGCCGGGCGCGACGGCCGGATCCGGCTGTGGAACGTGGCGGAGCCCGGCCGACCCGTGCTGCTGGGGAAGGCGTTCACGCTCGAGGACAGCGGCAATCGCTCCCTGTCGTTCTCGCCCGACGGCCGCACCCTGTCGATCGTGGCCGGCAACCGGGCGCTGTATCTGTGGGACGTCGGCGACCCGGCCCGCCCGGTGCTGCGGGGGTCGCCGCTGCCGCTGCGGATCCGGTACACGGACGCGCAGGCGTACAGCCCCGACGGGCGGGTCCTGGCCACCTCCTACGGCGACCACGACGTGCGGTTGTGGGACGTCAGCGACCCCTCTCGCGTCGTCCCGCTCGGCAAGCCCCTCACCGGGCACAAGGGCTACATCCTCGCCCTGGTCTTCAGCCCGGACGGCCGGACGCTCGCCAGCGGCAGCGCGGACGGCACGATCCGGCTGTGGGACGTCAGCGATCCGGCCCGGTCCGCGCGGCTCGACGGGCCGCTCACCGCCCACCGAGGCGCGGTCAGCGACCTCGTCTACAGCCCGGACGGCAAGACGCTGGCCAGCGGCGGTGGCGACGACACGGTCCGGCTGTGGGACGTCTCCGACCCGCGCGAGGCGACCCGCCTGGGCGCCCCGCTCGTCGGCCACACCGAGGCGGTCGTCTCGCTGACCTTCAGCCCGGACGGCCGGACCCTGGCCAGCGGCGGCAACGACAGCACCGTCCACCTCTGGGACGTCTCCCGTCCCGCCGAGGCCTCCCCGATCGGCCGGGCGATGAGCCCCAACGCCAAGACCGGCCAGTTCCTGTCGTTCAGCCCGGTCAGCGATGTGCTCGGGGTGTCCAGCGGCGCCGACACCGTACGGCTGTGGAATCTCGATGTCGACGATGCCGTACGGCACATCTGCTCGTCGACGCGCGGAGTGCTCACGCGGGAGAAGTGGGACGAGTATTTGCCTCGGCTGTCGTACGAGCCGCCGTGCGAGGGTGCCTGACAAGCCGCTGAGCAGCGCGTTCGCGATCGCCACCCGGTCCGTTCCGGCCATCGGGACGGGGCCGGGGGCGAGGTGGTCGGGCCTGTGGGCCCGCGTGATCCCGATCACAACTTGTCAACGCTATCGACCAGTCGGCTCCCGTCGCGCGAACAGCCTTGTTAGCCTTGGCCATAGCCCGGTCGCTGGTGCATCCCCCGTCGCCAGCGACCGGGCCCTTTCATGCCCTCCGGGCCCTCGCCCGCTGCCTCTAGCCGTCTCAGCCGTTCCAGGCCTCGTCGTACGGGTCCTGCGGTGCCTTCACCGGCTTCGTCGTGGTGACCCGGAGGTAGGGGACGGCGGTGCCGTTGAGGGGGTCCTCGGTCCGCTTCGGCGTGTAGGTGCCGGTGACCTCGATCCAGGTGTCGGGCTGGAGCACGGCGGGGAGTTCGCCGGTGAGGGCGATCTTGACGGGCTGGGCGTCCGCGGCACAGCAGTTGAGGGCCATGCGGACCAGATACGGCGTCCCGGAGTCGTCGAACGCGAGGAAGCCCGTGACCTTGAGCGGGCGGCCCGCGAGGGCGCGCCCCTTGTCGTAGACCGCGCGGCCCGCGTAGTCGGCGACGCTCAGGCGGAGGGTGCCGTCGGCGGGGAGCTTCGGATAGCCCCAGGGCTGCTCCTGGAGGGCCGCGCCGGTGCGCATCGCGGTGTACGAACCGGCGGCGGGCGGGGCGACCAGGACGAGGGCGAGCAGCGGGAGGACGAGCAGCCAGGAGACCCGGGGTTCGCGGTGGGGGTGCGGCTCGTCGGCAGGGGCGTGCGGCTCGTCGGTTTGGGAGTGCGAGTCGTCGACGTGGGTGTGCGGCTCGGCCTGTTGCTCCTGCTGGCGTGCCCGGCGTTCGTACCAGAGGGTGGCGGCCGCGGCGGCTATGAGGACGATGCCCGCGCCGATGAGGAGGGGGCGTAGGCCGGCCTTGACGTAGCGGAGGTACAGGTCGGTGAAGCCGGCGTGCAGCAGGGCCCCGCCGGTGAGGAAGAGGATGACGGTCTGGGCCTGGCGGTTCACAGCAGCACCGCCCCGACGAGGGCCGAGACGAGGATCGCCAGGGCGAAGGTGGCGGGGGCGAAGCGGAGCGCGAAGGCGCGGCCGAAGGTGGCGGTCTGCATGGCGAAGAGCTTCAGGTCGATCATCGGGCCGACGACCAGGAAGGCCAGCCGGGAGGTCAGGGAGAACTGGGTCAGGGAGGCCGCCACGAACGCGTCCGCCTCTGAGCAGATCGACAGCAGCACGGCCAGGACGGCGAGGGCGAGGATCGCGATCACCGGATGGTCGGCAGCGGCATTCAGCCAGCTCGCCGGGACGACCGCCTTGAGCGTGGCCGCCGCCATCGCGCCGACGACCAGGAACCCGCCCGCGTGCATCACGTCGTGCCGCACCGAGCCCCAGAAGGCCGCGCCCCTGCCCTGGCCCTCGTAGGACGGCCGCTCCGGCGGGCGCATCCACTCGCCGCGGCCCAGCCGTAGCCACAGCCAGCCCATCGCACAGGCCACCAGCAGGCTCGCCACCAGCCTGGCCAGCACCATCTCGGGGTTTCCCGGGAAGGCCACGGCGGTCGCGGTCAGCACGATCGGGTTGATCGCGGGGGCGGAGAGGAGGAAGGCGAGCGCCGCCGCGGGTGTCACGCCCCGGCGTACGAGGGCGCCCGCGACCGGCACCGAGGCGCACTCGCAGCCCGGCAGCACCACCCCGGCCACGCCCGCGGCCGGTACCGCCAGGGCGGGTCGCTTCGGCAGCGCGCGGACGAAGAACGACGCGGGCACGAACACCGCGATGGCCGCCGACAGCAGCACCCCGATGACCAGGAACGGCAGGGCCTGCACGACCACCGCGACGAACACGGTCATCCAGCTCTGGGTCACGGGCGCGGACAGCAGGCCCCGCAGCGGGGCCTGCGCCACCACCGCGAGGACCAGCAGCATGGTGAGCAGGAGGGGTGGGTCGAGATGCCGGCCGCGGTGCGGGGCTTCTTCCTTGGTTGTGGCCACGGGGGACGGTACCTCCGTAGGGAACGGCTGTGCTGAGCGGGCCTGTTCGACCCTTTCCTCCCATACGGCGCCCGGCGCGGGGTTGCTCACGGCCACCGGAAACCATTTTTAGTAATGGGATCCATTTTCATGTAGCGTTCCGGTCCATCACCCTGTGGAGGAGGACCCCATGGCCGTACCCAAGCGGAAGATGTCCCGCAGCAACACCCGCCACCGTCGCGCCCAGTGGAAGGCGAGCACGCCCCAGCTGGTGCCGTTCACGGTCGACGGCACCACGCACCTCGTACCGCAGCGACTGCTGAAGGCGTACGAGCGCGGGCTGATCCACCCCGAGGGCTGAGCGGTGACCACGCTCCGGGAGCGGCTGCCCGTCACCGTCCTGTCCGGGTTCCTCGGCGCGGGCAAGACCACCCTGCTCAACCATGTCCTCGGCAACCGCGAGGGGTTGCGGGTCGCGGTCATCGTCAACGACATGAGCGAGGTCAACATCGACGCCGCGCTCGTGCGCGGGGGCGAGGCGGCGCTGTCCCGCACCGAGGAGCGGCTCGTCGAGATGACCAACGGGTGCATCTGCTGCACCCTGCGCGACGATCTGCTGGAGGAGGTGGACCGGCTGGCGCGGGAGGGGCGTTTCGACTATCTGCTGATCGAGAGTTCGGGGATCAGCGAACCCATGCCCGTCGCGGCCACGTTCGCCTTCGCGCGCGACGACGGGGCCACGCTCGGGGATCTCGCCCGGCTCGACACGATGGTCACGGTCGTCGACGCGGTGAACTTCCTGCCGGAGCTGGCGCGCGGGGACGAGCTGGTGGCGCGGGGGCTCGACCAGTACGAGGACGACGAGCGCACCGTGAGCGATCTGCTGATGGACCAGGTGGAGTTCGCCGACGTGATCGTGCTGAACAAGCTCGACCTCGTCGACACGGCGACCGCCGAGCGGCTCGCGGCGACCCTGGCCCGGCTCAACCCGGCGGCGCGGATCGTGCCGGTCAGCCATGGGCGGGTCCGGGTCCGGGACGTCCTCGGCACGGAGGCGTTCGATCTCGAACGGGCCCAGCAGGCGCCGGGGTGGGTGCGGGAGCTGAACGGTGAGCATGTGCCGGAGACCGAGGAGTACGGCATCTCCTCGACGGTGTTCCGTGCCGAACGGCCCTTCCATCCCGGGCGGTTGTGGGAGTTCGTGACCGAGGGGCTCGACAGCGGTGCGTTCGGGCAGGTGCTGCGGTCCAAGGGGTTCTTCACGCTCGCCGGGCGGCCGGGGGTCATCGGGCTGTGGTCCCAGGCGGGGTCGGTGGCCCGCTTCGAACCGACTGCCGCGCAGGACGAGGAGGCCCCGTTCGCGCAGGAGTTGGTGTTCATCGGGACGGGGTTGCGGGGGGATGCGTTGCGGGCGGCTCTCGCCGGGTGTCTGGTGACGGGGGACGAGGTGGGTTCCCGGGCCCTCGATGATCCGTTCCCGGCGTGGGATGTGCACGGGGTTGTCTGCGAGTGAGGTCGGCTGCGGGGCGGTGGGGCTTCTCGCGCAGTTCCCCGCGCCCCTAAAAGCCCAGGCCCTGCGGGCCTGACAGACCACGGCCCTGCGGGCCTGAAAAGCGACGGGCTGCGGGCTGAAGAGCACGGGGCGCAGCCCCTGCTTTTCAGGGGCGCGGGGAACTGCGCGACCAGCCCCCACTCACCCGCAGCCGACCGACCCGGCCCAGACCTACTCACCCGCCCGTCTCCCCAACAACTCCGCCAGCCCCCGCCGCGTCGCCGCCAGCACCACACGGTCCTCGGCCCGCAGGACGTACGTGGGGGGCAGGTCCCAGATCAGTCCCGAACCCGGCACCGGCCCGGGCGCCCGCTCCGGACCCGGTTCTGCGGGCGCCGCCGTGTCGAGGGCCAGCACCCGCCACGCCCCCGCCCGGAACGCCTCCGCGACCGTACGGCCCTCCAGGCGGCGGTGACCTCGGACCTCCACGGCGGCGAAGAGAAGCACACGGCGCTCGACGGGGATCGCGCCCAGGATCTGGCGCCCCATCATCGCGCCGGCGAACGCGGGGGCGGCGAGGTGGGTGACGCTGCGGCTGCGCGTCAGGGCGCCCGGGTGGGCGGCGCGGAGGGTTCGGTAGACGGCGGTGGCGAAGTCGTCGTCGTACAGGCGCAGGACGACGCGCAGGTCGGGGCGTACGGAACGGGCGTACAGGCCGGCTTCGAGGTTCGTCGTGTCGGAGCTGGTGACGGCGAGGAGGGCGTGAGCCCGGTGGATCTTGGCGGCCTCCAGGACGCCCTCCTGGGTCACGTCGCCGAGGATGACCGGCACCCGTAACCGCCGAGCCTCGGCGAGACCGCGCGCCTCGGGGTCCTCCTCGACGCAGACGACCGGGATGTGCAGGTCGCGCAGGCGGGCGAGCACCCGGGTGCCGATCTTGCCGAGGCCGAGGAGGACGACGTGTCCGGACAGGCCGCGCGGCGGCTTGCGCAGCGCGGTGCCGCTGCGGAACGTGCCGAGCGCCTCCAGGACGGCGGCGAGCAGCACGGGCAGCAGGAGTAAGCCCATGAGGCCGGAGAGGAGTTGGAGGATCTGGCGCGAGTCGCTCTGGTCGGTCGCGGGGTCGGCGATCCCGAAGAGGTCGAGGAGGGTCGCGTACGTCGCCTGGAGCGGATGCTCCCCGGTGATCACCATCTGGGCGACGGCGAGGGCGAACACGCACCCGATCATCCCCGCGAGGGACCACCGCAGGCGCCGCGAGAGCAGCGACCCGAAGGCCCCGAGCGGACCGCCGCCGGACCGGCCGGGCCGCAGCGCGGGCCCCGCGTAGCGCACGGTGTCCAGGACGACGGTGCCGCGCCCGGTGGCCTCCGCCACCGCCCGCTCGTCGGGCAGGAGTTGAGGGCCGCGTTCCCCGCTGCCCTCCGAACCCTCGGTTCCGGCGGGGTCGTTGGTGGTCGCCGACAGCAGCGCGAGAGTGCACAGCCCTGCCGAGCCCTGGCCTCCCGCGCCCTGGCCCGCCCGGCCCGGGGGGCGTTCCACCGCACGGAGCAGCAGCCCGTCCGTCTGGACGACCTTGCTGGTCCCGGCCACGGCGGTCGCCGCCAGCGCGGGCGCGGCCGTGTCGGCGTCGGACAGGACGGTCGTCGAGGCGCCGAAGCCGTCGACCCCGTCGGCCGCGGTTCCGCCCGTCGCCAACGCCGATGCCTGGTCGAGGAGTTCCTCGATGTGCTGGCCCAACCGGCGGTTGTAGAGCCGCAGGACGAGCCGCAGGCGCGGGTTGAGGCGGCGGGCGGTGAGGGCGGCGCGGATGTTGGTCTCGTCGTCGTCATAGACCAGGGCGAGCGCGGCGGCCCGCTCCACCCCGGCCTCGGCGAGCACGGCCTCGGTGGCCTCCCCGGCCTCCAGGACCCGCTCACCGCCGTCCCGGGCGTTGTTCCTGCCGCCTCCCCGGTCGCCCCCTCGGTCCCCTCGATCCCCTCGATCCCCTCGATCGCCTCGGTCGCCTCGGTCGCCTCGGTCGCCTCGCTCTCCGGTCCGGTCTCCAGCCGGGCCGGTTCGGTCACCGGTCCTGTCGCCGGTGGTCGGATCGCCGTTGCCGGCCGCCCTGTTGACGGCCGCCGTCACCCGGTCGAGGAACGCGGCGGCGGTGCGGGCGCGCCCGACGACCGGCCGTTGCGCGACCCGCGCGGTGGGCGGCACGACGAGGGTCACCTGCTCCCGGTACACGGTCCGCAGTTCGGCGGCGAGCCGGTGCGCCAGCCCGTCGTCCCCGCAGACGACCATGTGCGCGCCCGGGTCGGGCGGACCCGGCTGCCGGCCCGGACCGATACGGCTGTTGTGCTGCGAAGGGCTCCCCACGAGGCAGAAGACTGCCGCATGGACAGGGCCGGTTCCTCAGTGATCCGGATCACAGTTGCCGGTGTGAGTGCGACGGCGGGTGGAAATCCGTACTCAAGAGGGACGGATCGACGGCGGTGTCCGGATGCGAGGATGGGGCGCCATGACCGCAGGGTGGGGTACGCGCACGACACGCGCCGCGATGTTCGCGGCCGTCTGTGTGCTGCTCGCCGCCCTGGGCCACGTGCTGATGTCCGGTGGTCATGTCCCCTGGTGGGCCCTGGCGGTCGGGATCTCCGCGACCGGCGCGGTCGGCTGGTGCCTGGCCGGGCGTGAGCGCGGCCTGCCGCTGATCACCTCCGTGGTGGTCGCCGCGCAGACGGCCCTCCACTGGAGCTTCGAACTGGCGCAACCGATGGGCTCCATGGCCGCGGGCTCCGTGGGCTCGGCCTCCATGGGCTCGGCCTCCATGGGCGCGAGTTCCGCGGGGGTGAGTTCCGCCGGCGCCGGTTCCGCCAGCGGCGCCATGGACATGGACATGGGCTCCGCCCATATGAATCACACCGTCCACATGGGCCCGACCGGTCACATGGACCATGTGGACCCCTCCGGTTACTTCCTCGACGGCGCGGACGCGTCCTCGTCCGGCATGTTCGCCGCGCATCTGCTGGCCGCGCTGCTGTGCGGTCTGTGGCTGGCGCACGGCGAGCGCGCCGCCTTCGCGCTGCTGCGCGCCGTGGCCGCCCGGCTGGCCGCGCCGCTGCGGCTGGCGCTCGCGCTGCCCGTCGCGGCGGAGCGGCCGCGCCCCCGCGTACGACGCGGCCGTACGGACCGCTCGCCGCGTCGGCTCCTTCTCGTCCATGCGATCACCTCTCGGGGTCCGCCCGCCGGGACCGCTGTCAGCTGACGACAGCCGGTGCCCCGGGGCAGCCACCACGGCTCGCTCCCCGGGCTACGGCCGTACACCGCACCCCGCGTGCCGTACGGCCGGCTTCCCTCCCCTCCGGACCACCGGACCAACGGGCCACCCGATCACCGGACGCGTTCCCCTGTGCCGCACCTTCGCGCACGTTCGCGCCCGTTCGCGCCCGGACGGCGCCCGTACGGCCATGCGGTTCTCACGTGCCCGTGTCGGTCGATGGACGGTCCGGGTCCCGGACGACCCGAGAAGGACACCAGGTGATCACCCTCACTCCCCCGCCCGCGTCGGTCCCGCGTGCCTCCCGGTCGACGACCGACGAGTCCATAACCGCCTGGGCGCTCGCCGCACGCGGTGGGGACCCGGAGGCCGTCGAACGGTTCGTCGGCGCGCTCCAACGTGACGTCCAGCGGTTCGTCGCCCACCTCTGCGCGGATCCACAGGCGGTGGACGACCTCGCGCAGGACACCTTCCTGCGGGCGCTCGGCAGCCTCCACCGGTTCGAGGGCCGCTGCTCCGCCCGTACGTGGCTGCTGTCCATCGCCCGCCGGGCGGTGACCGACAGCTTCCGGTACGCGGCGGCCCGGCCCCGGCTGTCCGACGTACCCGACTGGCGGCTGGCCGTCGAACACGCCCAGCCGCGCGGACTGCCCGGCTTCGACGACGGCGTCGCGCTCGCCGACCTCCTCGGCGCGCTGCCCGAGGAGCGGCGTGAGGCGTTCGTCCTCACACAGATGCGGGGACTCTCCTACGAGGACGCGGCCGAGCTGACCGGGTGCCCCGTCGGGACGGTGCGGTCGCGTGTGGCACGGGCGCGGGCCACGCTCGTACGGCTGCTGGCGGCGGCCGAGGGGGCGTGTGAGGAGGGCGTGTTGGTGGCGGCCTGAGGTGGGTCCGTCCTGCTCGGTCGTCAGCCGGCAGCGGGCCCGGTGGGGCTTCTCGCGCGGTTCCCCGCGCCCCTTGAGGGCGCGGGGGTGCCGGCGGTCTCAGGGGCGTCCTCCCAGGTGCCGTTCCGCGAAGTCCAGTTCCAGGCGGAGCTGTTTGATGCGTTCGTCGACGACCAGGGAGCCGTGGCCGGCGTCGTAGCGGTAGACCTCGTGGACGGCGGAGCGGGCGGCGAGCCGGTCGACGTAGTTGTCGATCTGGCGGATGGGGCAGCGGGGGTCGTTGACACCGGCGGAGATGTAGACCGGGGCCTTCACCGCGTCGACGTAGGTCAGCGGGGACGAGGCCTCGAAGCGCTCGGGGACCTCCTCGGGCGTGCCGCCGAGGAGCGTGCGGTCCATCGCCTTGAGCGCCTCCATCTCGTCGTGGTACGCGGTGACGTAGTCCGCGACGGGGACCGCGGCGATGCCGAGCGTCCAGGCCTCCGGCTCGGTGCCGAGGCCCAGGAGGGTGAGGTACCCGCCCCAGGAACCGCCGGTGAGGACGAGCCGGTCGGGGTCGGCGAAGCCCGAGCCGACGGCCCACTCCCGCACGGCCGCGATGTCCTCCAGCTCGATCAGGCCGACCCGGTGCTTGAGGGCGTCGGTCCAGGCGCGGCCGTACCCGGTGGAGCCGCGGTAGTTGATGCGGATCACCGCGTACCCGTGGTCGAGCCAGGCGGCCGGGCCCGCGGCGAAGGCGTCACTGTCGTGCCAGGTCGGGCCGCCGTGGATGTCGAAGACCGTCGGGTACGGGCCGGCGGCACCCGGCGGGCGCTGGACGAGGGCGTGGACGCGGCCCCCGGGGGTGTCCACCCAGACGTCCTCCACCGGCACCGAGCCGGGCGACTTCAGTCCCGGCGGATCGAGGACCACCTCGCCGGTCGTGGAGCGGACGACCGGCGGTTCGGCGGCCGAGGACCACAGGTACTCCACGCTGCCGTCGGGGCGGACCGTGGCCCCGGAGACGGTCCCTCGCGGGGTGTCCACCCGCTCCAGGGCGCGGGACGCCAGGTCGTAGCGGAACAGCTCGCTGCGGGCCTCGAAGCTGTGGGCGACCAGCAGCGCGGAGCCGTCCGGATACCACTCGGCGCTGAGGTCGCCCTCCAGCCGGTCGGCGAGTCCGAGGTCGGTCTCCTCGCCGGAGACCACGTCCCACACGAGCGGCTCCCAACGGCCGCCCCGCTGATGGCCGATGAGCAGCCGGGTGTCACCGACGACCGGCGCGAAGCCCAGCACCTCCAGGCCCAGCTCGATCGTGCCGCCCTTGGTGTCGTCCAGCTCGGCGACCGCCGTGCCGTCGGGCCGGACCACGCGCAGCGCGGAGTGCATCGCGTCGCCGTGCTCGGTGTGCTCGATCGCGATCAGCGAGCCGTCGTGCGAGAGGTCGCCGACGCCGGCCGACTCGCGGTGGCGGTAGATCTCGACCGGGGCCTCGCCCTGGCGGGACAGGTGGATCGTGGAGCCGTCCTCGTCGGTGGAGCGGCCGACGACCGCCGTACGGCCGTCACGGCCGATGGCCAGGCCCGCCGGGTACGACGGCTCCAGACCGGGGGCGCCCTCCTCGTCCGGGCCGCCGTGGAAGGGCTGGCGCCGCCAGACGCCGAACTCGTCCCCGTCCTTGTCGTCGAACCACCAGATCCACTCGCCGTCCGGTGAGAGCACACCGTCCGTCGTGCCGTTGGCCCGGTTCGTGACCTGGCGCTGCTCGCCGGTGGCGCGGTCCCACGCGTACAGCTCGTAGGTGCCCGTGGCGTTGGAGACGAACAGCGAGCGGTGCGGCGCGTCCTCCGCCCAGTCCGGCAGGGACACCCTCGGTGCCCGGAACCTCTTCTCCCAGTCGGGCATGGACCCGCTCTGCTGCTGCGGGGTGGCCCCGTTGCTCTCAGTCATGGCCCCATATTGCCCCGCCCGCACGACATTGCGCCGACGAGGCCCCCAGCCTGTGGATAACTTCCGCCGCCAGGAGGGCGGGCCGGGCCGATTGTCAGTGGCCGGGTGCAGACTCGCCGCATGACCTCAACGACATCGAGGACGACACCAGAGCCACCGGAGACACCGGAGACACCGGAGACACCGGAGACAGCTACAGAAACAACGACTCCCGTGGTCCCCGCAGGGGCGACCGCGGGGACCACCGCGGGGCCTCCGAGCACCGATCTCCGCCGGACCGTCGAGCGGTTCTGGGCCACCGCCGAGGGGCGGGACTGGGCCGCGTTCGCCGAGACGCTGGCCGAGGACGTCGTGTACGAGCTGCCGCAGACGCGGGAGCGGATCCGCGGCCGTGAGCGGTACGTGGAGTTCAACCGGGAGTACCCCGGTGACTGGCACGCCCGGATCGAACGGATCGTGGCGGAGCCAGGACGGCCGGGGCAGGTGGTGAGCTGGACGCATGTCACCGTGGGGCTTGAGGAGATGTACGCGATCTCCTTCTTCACGGGGGACGAGCACGGCCGGATCATCGCGATAACGGACTTCTGGCCCGAGCCGTACGAGCCGCCGGCCGGGCGTGAGCACCTCGTCGAGCGGTACTGAGGGGGTCGACCCCGAAGCCGGGGGCACCGCGCGGGCACCGTACGGTGGAAGGCGTGTACCGGTTCCTGCTGACGCCCCGATGGTGGGGGATCAACGTCTTCGTGCTGCTCGCCATCCCGTTCTGCGTGTTCATGGGTTCGTGGCAGCTGAGCCGGTTCGAGGACCGGATGCAGGACCACCGCGCGGCGACCGAGCGGATCGACCCGGCGGACCGGGCCCCGGCGCGCCCGCTGGCCGAGCTGCTGCCGGTGGACAAGGAGACCTCGGGCGAACTGGCCACCGTGAGCGGACGGTACGGCGAGCAGCTCCTCGTGCCCAACCGCCAGGTGGACGGCAGAACCGGGTTCTACGTGCTGACGCTGTTGCGCACCGACGAGGGCAAGGCCCTGCCGGTCGTCCGGGGCTGGCTGCCCGGCGCCGCGGACGCCGACCGGGCCCCGGCGGCCCCCTCCGGGGAGGTCACCGTCACCGGCTCGCTGCAGGCGTCCGAGACGCCCGGGTCGAACGGCGTGCCCGTCCAGGGCGGGCTGCCGGCCGGGCAGACCTCGGTGATCAGCGCGGCGACGCTGGTGAACCTCGTGCCGGACGACCTGTACGACGCCTGGATCACGCTCGACAAGGGCGACTCGGGCATGAAGGCCGTGCCCGCGACCGCGCCGCAGGACACCGGGCTCGACCTCAAGGCCTTCCAGAACCTCGGCTACACCGGCGAGTGGTTCGTCTTCGCCGGCTTCGTCGTCTTCATGTGGTTCCGCCTGGTCCGCCGCGAGGTCGAGTTCCTCCGCGACGCGGAGCTGGGGCTGCTGTCGGACCCGGTCGAACCGGACGGCGACCGTGCCCCCGGAGACCGCTCCCGCGAAGCCGAGCCGGCCCCGTAGGACCGGCGGGCTCACGCGGCCGCGGAGGCGACCGCGACTGCGGACGCGATTGTGAGAGAACAACTGGCCGAGGCTCCCCGGCCACGGTTGCCGTCAGGCGCCCGCCAGCAGGCCCGTGCGGTAGACCACGCCCGCGCAGGCGTTGGTGACGGACGTCGTGAAGCTGGCGATGCCGCCCTCGGTGGTGTGGGAGATCAGGACGCTGCCGTCGACGACGCCGTCCTCCATGACCAGCTGGGTCGAGACGGAGTTGGAGCCGTCGGTGGTGGTGCCGGGGGTCTCCTGCTCCGTGGGCGTCGGGTCCGGGGACGGATCCGTGCCGCCGGTGCCGCCGCCGGTCGTCCCGCCCGTGGTCTGGCAGGGCTCGGACGGCACCCAGGCGAACCGCACCTCGTAGGCGGCTCCCGGCTCCAGCACCAGCTGGGTCAGGGACAGCGACGGGTCGGGCAGTCCGGCCGCCGCGTCACCGGCGGCATGGGGCAGCACGGTGATCTTCGACGCGTCCGCGGCCCCCTGCGGGATGGTGCTCACCGCGCCCCCGCCGGTGACCGTGCAGGCCGTACCGGAGATGTTGGAGACACGGAACGAGCCGTAGACGGCACCGCCGGAGTCCGGTGCGCCCACGCTGCCGCCACCGCCGAGCTGGGCCGACGTGCACAGCGTGGAGGCGGCGGCCGTCGGCGACGCCTGGGTGCCGCCCGTGGGGCCGTTGCTCTCGCTCTTGCCCTTGTCGCCCTTGTGCTTGTCCGTGTTCTTGCCGGACTCCTTGGTCCCGCCGGAGGAGCCCCCCGACGAACCGTTCCCGCCGGTCTGCCCCTTGGACTGGCCCTCGGTCTGCTCCTGGTTCGAGCCGTTGCCCATGATCGATGTGTTGACGTCGGAGCCGTTGGAGTTGGAGACGTGCATGAGGGCCGGGATCGCCGTGCCGATGAGGAGCGCGGCGGCGGCCATACCGACGACGGCCTGGCGCTTGCGGGTCCGCCGCGCCGGTACCGCTCGCCGCAGATGCTCCAGGGTGCCGTCCCTGGGCTCGATCTCCGACACCGCGTGGTGCAGCAGATCGCGCAGCATCAGCTCGTCGGAGTCGAACCCGCCGATGCCCTTCGCCGCGGAGCCGTTCAGCCCGGTGCTCGTCCGCCCGGCGCTCGTCAGTCCGGCGCCCTTCAGCCCGGCGCCGCTGAGCGCCAAGGCGTTCAGCCCGGCGCCCTTCGACGCCGAGAGGCTCATGGGCGGGTCGTCCGCCGCCGCGTGGTCGGCCGCCGCGTGGTCCGTACCCGGGTCAGCCGAATTCAGGTCGGCAGACCGCGAGTCGTCCTCACCCGCGTCGTTCACACGCGCGCCGTCCTCATGCGCGTCGTGCGGAGCGTGGCCTTCGAGATCCTGGCCTTCGAGATGCTGGCCCTCGGGGCGGGGGCCTTGTTCGTCGGGGCCGTGATTCACAGTTCCGTTCCCAGCGTGCGATTGCGTTTCTTCGTGCTCCTCGAGCCCGCGCCCCCCGACGCGCCCGTCCCGCCCGCGCTGTTCCGCGCGTTCGTTCCCGCGCTGTTCCGCGCGTTCGTTCCCGTGCTCCTCGGCGTGGTCGTCCTCGTCCCGGCGCCCCCAGGAGGCACGCCTCCGGGCGCCGAGCTCGTCCCGACCGTCCTGCCTGTCGGGGCCGTCGTCCCTGCCGTGCGTGCTCATGCGGGCGCCTCCATGGCGACGCGCAGTGCCGCGATGCCCCGGGAGCCGTACGCCTTCACCGAGCCCAGCGATATGCCGAGCGTCTCCGCGACCTGGGCCTCGGTCATGTCGGCGAAGTAGCGCAGCACGAGGACCTCGCGCTGACGCCGCTGGAGTCCCTTCATCGCCTTGATCAGGGAGTCGCGCTCCAGCTGGTCGTACGCGCCCTCCTCCGCGCTCGCCATGTCCGGCATCGGCTTCGACAGCAGCTTCAGGCCGAGGATGCGGCGGCGCAGGGCGGAGCGCGAGAGATTCACGACCGTCTGGCGCAGATAGGCGAGCGTCTTCTCCGGGTCACGGACGCGCTTGCGCGCGGAGTGCACGCGGATGAACGCCTCCTGGACGACGTCCTCGCAGGAGGCCGTGTCGTCGAGGAGGAGCGCCGCGAGGCCGAGAAGCGAGCGGTAGTGAGCGCGGTAGGTCTCGGTGAGATGGTCGACCGTCGTACCGGAGGCCGGCACCGTCGACGTGTCGTCCGCGCCGTCGCGCTGGCTGGGTATGCGGGTCGGCCGCGCCGCTGGCATCGGCGCGATCACCGGCATGCCGCCGGCCGAACCGGGCATGCGGGGACGGCGGGGTGGACGAAGGGCGGTGCCCCTCGTCTGTACCGCGGTGAAATCGAGTACCTCTGCCACGCCTGTTGGACCCGCGTACCCCCCTCGGGGTTGTACGAGACAGGCATCACTTTTGCGTCGAACCGCACACGTCTCCGTAGGGAACGTGCGCCGGGCGGTATGGCGGCCACGTCCGTCGGCACGCAGCGCGCAGCCATCGGTACGACCCACCGAACACCGGACAGCGCGTCGAACGCCCTCATGCGTACCAGCTCTTCCCCTATGCCCCAAGTGTTGGCGCCCAGCCCCGCCGAAGGGCGCCCGGTAAAGACGCTCCCCGTCCGCCGCGCGGTTGCGGCGGACGGGGAGAAAAAAATCCTCGATCACCGGGAGGCCTGAATCAACCCGGAAATCCGGCGACGGTGCGGCCGGAAATCCTCCGCCCGTGGGTACCGCCGACTCGAAGAACTTACACGGCACCACCGACAAGGGCCGAGGCGGCGGGGGCGGGGGGTGCGGGTCGCGTCGGCGGGCGCGGGTGCGGTGGGGCTTCTCGCGCAGTTCCCCGCGCCCCCGAAAACCGGGCCCTACGGACCCGACAGACAGCCCCCACGGACCCGAAAGCCAGACCCTGCGGGCACGGCCCCACGGGCCTGAAGGACCACGACCGAGCGGCCCAGAAGGACCACAGCCCCTCAGGCACCCAAAGGACCACGGTCTCGCGAGCCTGAAAAGCAACGGGGCCGCAAACTGAAAAGCCCAGGGCGCAGCCCCGGCTTTTCAGGGGCGCGGGGAACTGCGCGAGAAGCCCCACCGCACCCGCACCCGCAGCCGCCCACGCACCCGAACCCCCACCCCCGCAGGCGCCGTCGGCCAGCCCTACGCCCCCTTCACCACCAACTCCGCCACCTGCACCGCGTTCAGGGCGGAGCCCTTCCGCAGGTTGTCGCCGCAGACGAAGAGCTCCAGGGCCGTCGGGTCGTCGAGGGCCCGGCGGACGCGCCCCACCCACGTGGGGTCCGTGCCGACCACGTCGGCCGGCGTGGGGAACTCCCCCGCGTCCGGATCGTCGTAGAGGACGACCCCGGGCGCGGTGGCGAGGATCTCCCGCGCCTTGGCGACGGTGACCTCGCCCTCGAAGCGGGCGTGCAGCGTGAGGGAGTGCGCGGTGACCACCGGCACCCGTACGCAGGTCACGGCCACCGGAAGCTTCGGCAGCCCGAGGATCTTGCGGGACTCGTCCCGCAACTTCATCTCCTCCGAGGACCAGCCGTCGGCGCGCAGGTCCCCGGCCCACGGCACCACGTTGAGCGCCACCGGCTCCGGGAACGGCCCGGTGTCGTCGCCCACGGCCCGCCGTACGTCACCGGGGGTGGTCCCCAGCTCCGTGCCGGCGACCAGGGAGATCTGCCGGCGCAGGGTGTCCACGCCGGACCGCCCCGCGCCGCTGACCGCCTGGTACGAGGAGGCCACCAGCGCGCGCAGCCCGAACTCGGCGTGCAGCGCGCCGAGCGCCACGATCATGGAGAGGGTCGTGCAGTGGGGGTTGGCGACGATCCCGCGCGGCCGGTTCCGGGCGGCGTGGGGGTTGACCTCGGGGACGACGAGGGGCACCTCCGGGTCCATCCGGAAGGCGCCCGAGGTGTCGACGACGACCACGCCCTTGGCCGCCGCGATCGGTGCCCAGCGCTCCGCGACCTCGTCGGGTACGTCGAACAGGGCGATGTCGACCCCGTCGAAGGCCTCCTCGGCGCCCTCGGTCAGGGCCGTCACCTCGACCTGCTCCCCGCGCACGGCCAGCTTGCGGCCGGCCGAGCGCGGGGAGGCGAACAGACGGATCTCGCCCCAGATGTCCGCACGGTGGGACAGGAGCTGGAGCATGACGGTGCCGACGGCGCCGGTCGCGCCCACGACCGCCAGCGTCGGCCGGCCGGCGCGCCCGGCATCGACAGCCATCAACGACCGCCGCCTCCGTGAAAGAGGGCCATCAGCGCCCGGTACCCCCGTAGACGACGGCCTCGTCGCTGTCGGAGTCGAGCCCGAAGGCGGTGTGCACGGCGCGCACGGCCTCCGGCACGTCGTCGGCGCGGGTGACGACCGAGATACGGATCTCGGAGGTCGAGATCAGCTCGATGTTCACACCGGCGTCGGACAGCGCCTCGAAGAAGGAGGCGGTGACGCCCGGGTTGGTCTTCATTCCGGCGCCGACCAGGGAGATCTTGCCGATCTGGTCGTCGTAGCGCAGCGAGTCGAAGCCGATGCCGGCCTTGTTCTTCTCCAGCGCGTCGATGGCCTTGCGGCCCTCGGTCTTGGGGAGGGTGAAGGAGATGTCCGTCAGCCCGGTCGTCACGGCGGAGACGTTCTGCACCACCATGTCGATGTTGACCTCGGCGTCCGCGATGGCGCGGAAGATCGCGGCGGCCTCGCCCGGCTTGTCCGGGACGCCGACGACCGTGACCTTGGCCTCGGAGACGTCGTGGGCGACTCCGGAGATGATGGCGTGCTCCACCTTGTGGTCCCCTTGCGACTCTGGCTTCTCGTTGCTGACCCAGGTGCCCGGCAGTCCGGAGAAGGACGAGCGGACGTGGATCGGGATGTTGTAGCGACGGGCGTACTCGACACAGCGGTGGAGCAGCACCTTGGAACCGGACGAGGCCAGTTCGAGCATGTCCTCGGAGGAGATCCAGTCGATCTTCCGGGCCTTCTTCACGACCCGCGGGTCGGCGGTGAAGACGCCGTCGACGTCGGTGTAGATCTCACAGACCTCGGCGTCCAGCGCGGCGGCCAGCGCGACGGCGGTCGTGTCCGACCCGCCGCGGCCGAGGGTGGTGATGTCCTTCTTGTCCGCGCTGACACCCTGGAAACCGGCGACGATGGCGATGTTGCCCTCGTCCAGCGCGGTCCGGATGCGGCCGGGCGTGACGTCGATGATCCGGGCTTTGTTGTGGACCGAGTCGGTGATGACGCCTGCCTGGCTGCCGGTGAACGACTGGGCCTCGTGGCCCAGGTTTTTGATCGCCATGGCCAGCAGCGCCATGGAGATACGCTCTCCGGCGGTCAGCAGCATGTCGAACTCACGCCCGGCAGGCATCGGTGACACCTGCTCGGCGAGATCGATCAGCTCGTCCGTCGTGTCGCCCATCGCGGAAACGACGACGACCACCTGGTGGCCGTTCTTCTTCGCTTCCACGATCCGCTTGGCGACGCGCTTGATGCCCTCGGCATCGGCTACGGAGGAGCCTCCGTACTTCTGCACGACAAGGCCCACGTGCGCTCCTCGCTCCGTTTCAGTCCCTTATCCGCACATACACACGCGCTCACACGTGCTGCGGCGGTCGGCTCAGTCTATCGAGCGGTCGAATATCGCTTCCCTGGTACCGCATGGTGAGATGTCCCGCTCACCCTTTGATCACCTGGGTTTTCTCCGGGCCTTCCACCGGTTTCACCCGGCTTCTCACCGCGGACCCTCGACCGCTCCGGGAACGTCCCTGCCCAGGTCGTCGCCGAACAGTCGGCGCGGACGGCGAAAAGTGCCTGGGGTCACACAACGGCGCCCCGCGACGACGGAACCCCAACTTTCAAGCACTAAGGTCATGCCGTGCGCGTACTTCTGGTGGAAGACGACGAGCCGGTCGCCGAGTCCCTGCGCCGGGGACTCCTGCGATACGGCTTCGAGGTGCAGTGGGTCAACACGGGCGGGGCGGCACTGTCGTACGACGGCCCGTACGACGTCGTCCTCCTCGACCTCGGGCTGCCCGACACCGACGGTCTCGACGTCTGCAAAACCCTGCGGGACCGCAGCCAGGTGCCGATCATCGTGATCAGCGCCCGCAGCGACGAGACGGACCGGGTGGTCGGGCTGGAGCTCGGCGCCGACGACTACGTCTCCAAGCCCTTCGGGGTGCGCGAGGTGATCGCCCGGATAAGGGCGGTGATGCGCCGCGTCCAGCCGCGCGCCGCCGACGCTCCCCCGGCCGGCCCCGACCGCTACGGCCCCCACCTGACCGTCGACCGCAAGGCCGCGCGCGTCCACCTCGACGGTACGGAGGTGGCGCTCGCCCCCAAGGAGTACGACCTCCTCGCCTTCCTCACCGAGGAGCCGGGCGCCCTGATGTCGCGCGAGCAGATCATGGAGGCGGTCTGGGACGCGAACTGGTTCGGCCCGACGAAGACACTCGACGTCCATGTGGCCGCGCTGCGGCGCAAGCTCGCCGGGGCGATCACGATCGAGGCGGTGCGGGGGGTGGGGTTCCGGCTCATCGTCACCGAGGAGGTCGAGACCGCCGGCTCCGCGCGTGAGGGCGACGGCACGCCATGATCCGTCAGCTCATCCGCAGCTACGTCCTCCTCGTGGCTGTGGCGATCGCCCTGTTCACCGTGCCCGTGGCGTTCACGCTCACGGATCAGCTGCGGGACGACACCAGCGAGGCCGTCCAGCGCGAGGCCAGGACGATGGCCCGGCTGCTGGGCGTGGGCGACACCGCGTCCTGCGAGGCCCTGGCGCAGCTCGCCGGGGCGTACCCGCCCGACGAGGAGAAGGTCGAGGTCACCGCGACCGACCGGTGCGCGCCGGACAGGCTGCGGGAACCGACGGCGGACGCGGCGCTGGCCAGGGCCCTGGAACGCGGCGAGAGCACCGTCGACTGGGGCTCCGACTTCATCTGGGGCGACAACCTGGTGGTCACCGTCCCCGCCTTCGAGCGCTCGCCGGACGGAGAGACGCAGACGGACGAGGTCGTCGGCGCCGTCCGGATCAAGTTCTCGACCGACCACCTCACGGACCGGCTCTGGCAGATCTGGGGCTTCCGGGCGGGCCTGGCCGTGCTCGTCCTCCTGGCCGCCGCCGGCATCGGCGTGTTCGC
This sequence comes from Streptomyces caniscabiei, assembly GCF_014930365.1. Lineage (GTDB taxonomy): Bacteria > Actinomycetota > Actinomycetes > Streptomycetales > Streptomycetaceae > Streptomyces > Streptomyces caniscabiei. Next base: position 194,507 of record NZ_JABXWI010000001.1, read on the forward strand.
CGCCCGACGCCTGACCGCCCCCCTCCGCCAACTCAACGAGATGGCCAGCAAGATGAGCGACGGCGATCTGACGGCCCGCTCCCCTGTCACCGGCCCCCAGGAGACGCAGACCCTCGCGCGCACGCTGAACCAGGCAGGCGAGCGGCTGGACACGCTGATCGCGTCGCAGCGCATCTTCGTCGCCGACGCCTCCCACCAACTCCGCACCCCCCTCACCGCGTTGCGGCTGTCGCTGGACAACATCGCGGACGGGGTGGACGACGAGTTCGTACGGGAGGACGTGGAGCAGGCGACCGCCGAGGTGGTCCGGATGAGCCGGCTGGTCAACGGTCTGCTGGTGCTGGCGCGGGCCGAGGCGAAGGTGACGGCGGCGGAACCCCTGTCCCTGCGGGACGTCATCCAGGAGCGCCTGGATGTGTGGAGACCGGCCGCCGACGAGCGCGGAGTCACCATCACGCTCAGGGGGAGTGCCGACGGCCGGCCGCTTGTGCTGGCCAGTCCCGGTCATCTGGACCAGGTCCTGGACAACGTGCTTTCGAACGCCCTGGAGGTCTCGCCGGACGGTGCGACGATCACGGTCTCGGTGGAGACCCGGGGCGACGAGGTGGTGCTGTCGGTGCTGGACGAGGGGCCCGGTATGTCGGACGCCGAGAAGTCCCGCGCCTTCGACCGCTTCTGGCGCGGTCAGGGCCTCACCGGGAAGTCCGGGTCGGGCCTCGGCCTCGCCGTCGTCAAGCAGCTCGTCACCGACGACAACGGGACCGTGGCCCTGGGGGACGCGCCCGGGGGCGGGTTGTGCGTCGCGCTCACGCTGCGCGCGGCGCGGCACGGGGGTGGCTGAGCCGGGGGGTGGCTCAGCCGGCCTTGAGTGGCTGGGCCGGGGGGTCGAGCCCAGCCACGACTTGGGGTCCGGCCGGCGGATCAGCCCTCGGGCATCGCCGACGAGTGGTGGTTCACGATCTTCCACACGCCGTTCCGCTTCTCGTACTCGTAGGTGTAGCGGGCGTCGACGCGCTTCTTCTCGCCGGTCTTCGGGTCGGTGAGGATGAAGTAGTACGAGCCGGTGTCGATCGCGGAGTTGCTGTCCAGGACGTTGATGATCGTCTTGGTCTTCTTGCCGACCGGCTTGTTCTCCAGGAAGTGGTTGAAGTAGTCGACGATGCCGGCGCGGTCGGTGCGGATCTTGTTGGAGACCGTCGGCAGGAGCACCGCGTCCTTCGCGTAGCGGTCCGCGACCTTCTTGGAGCTACCGGTCTGCAGCGTCTTGTTCCAGCCGTCGAAGAGCGCCGCGATCTCCTTCTTGGAGGGCTTCTTCGGAGCGGCCTCGGCCCCGGCCATGCTGACACCGGCGGTGACCGTGCCGGCGGTGACCAGAGCGGTGGCGGTGACGATGGCGGCGCGTATCCGGTTCTTGCGGGTCATCGCGATCTCCTGTGCGAAGTGTGGGGTGTTACTGCCTCCGCTTCGTGTGCGGTGGAAGTGACTCAAGATTCGCGCGACGCCGGTTAGGGGCTGTGCAGCGGACGTACAGGCCGCGGGCAAGGTTCGTACAGCATGTCCGGGAGGGGTGGAACAGGGGTCGGCGCCGGGCGATCGGCGCAGGGGTCGGCCGCAGGTGGAGCGGCGTGGGGATCGGACCGACGTCAGTCGGCGTCGTCCGGCGCGGGGGCGGCAGCGAGGCGGCGCACGTTCCTGCCGATCTTCGAGTCGCCCAGCGACCGCAGGGCGTCCTCGTTCACCCCGGCCGCCAACTCCTCGGCGTGTGCGTGCCGCCCTGCCCTGCGCAGCAGGACGACGTGGTAGGCACGGACGAGGAGGGTAACGGGTGAGACGTCTCCCAGATCCCGGCGGGCCAGATCGACGGCCCGTGCCGACAGGTCGACGGCCCGCTGCCGGTCACCGCTCGCGGAGGCTGTCCGCGCCCGGTCCAGCAGCCGCAGGGGGTCCTCCGGGTCGTCGTCCGTGGATCCGCTGAGGGACCACGCCTGGCGCCGCTCCGGTTCGGCGGGGGACTGCGCCGACGGTGTCCCGTTCGGCGCGCCCGGTGTGTTCTCGTCGGGCCGACGGTCCGCGCCCAGAATCCGCCGCGCCTGCGGGGCGTGCGCGAAGGTCGCCCCGAGCGCGCGTGTCCGGTCCTCCGCCTCCTCCAGCGCGTCGGACAGCTCGCTCCGCGCCCGGACCGTGTCCGGGTGGTCCGGGCCGAGCAGACGCTCGCAGTCGGCCAGGCTACGGAGCCTCAGGTCGAGGGCCCGGTCGACGTCCCCGGTCATCAGACAGCTCTCGGCCAGGGCCCCCGAGCGAATCTGACGCCCTCGTCGTCGGGGTCGAGGGCGCGCAGCGCGGCCGCGAGCCCTCGCTCGCACAACGCCACGGCACGCGGACCGGGTTCGTTGATGACGAGCAGCAGACCGGCGCTGGTGAACAGGATCGCGGTGTCCGCCGTGTCCTCCTCCTGCGGATACCGTGCCGCGAATGCCTCCACCTGCGTCGCCCACACCCGTCCCTCGGGCCGGAGCACGGCCCTCATGTCGGTGTCGTCCCCGTCCTGCCACCTCGGTTCGGCCAGGACCAGCACCTGGACGGCGACTCTACGACCGCCGGCGGTGTGGACCTCGATCCGATGAGGGTCGCCGGGGTCGGTCGTCCGGGTCACGGCCTGCACCAACCGGTGCACCGAGATCGTCCCGTCCCCCAGGGTGATCATGCTGTGGGCGGCCAGCCGCCTGATCGCCTCGGTCGCATCCAGCGGGTCACCCGGCAGTTCGACGTACCCGCGCGGAACGCCCTCCGAGCCCAGCCACGCGAGGATGTGCAGCAGCATCAGCGCCTTCGGCGTGTCCGCGAGCCGGTCCAGGGTCACGCGCCAGACCCGGGCGACGGTCCGTTCCGCGTCACCGCCCTCGGGGCCCGAGGCGTACAGGCTCGCGGGGCGCCGCGCGAGGAGCTCCCGATACGCCCCAGGCGTGATCCCGGCCTCGCGGCAGTACGCGGCGGCCTGGTCGACGGCCAGGGGCAGGCACCCCAGCTCGGCGCAGAGTTCCTCGACGCCGTCCGTCGAGCCCTCGTAGATGGTCGTGAACAGTTCCACGGCTTCGTCGGGTGCGAGCACATCCAGGTCCAGCGTGCGCGCGATCCCTCGCCAACTCGTCGGCCCCCTCCGTGTGGTGATCAGGAAACGGCCTCTCGGAGCCCGATCCAGCAGAGTCCTCACATCGGCCGGGTCGTCGACGTTGTCCAGGACGAGGAGCCAGCCGTCGTGGGCGGAGAGCCACTGGAGCGTACGTTCCCGGAGGGCCGCCTCCGGGAGGGTGCCGGCCAGCGCGGGTGTCAGGGCCCGGCCGAGATCGGCGAGCCCCGCGTCCAGTTGGGCCCGGGACTCGGCGGCGATCCACCAGACGGGGTTGACGTCGGCGCCCCGCCCGGCGGCCCACCGCGCCGCCAGCGTCGACTTACCGACCCCGCCGAGCCCGTGCACGGCGTGCACCACGACCCCACCGGGCGCCTCGAACGCCTCTTCCAGGAGCGCGAGTTCACGCTCCCGCCCCACGAAATGCGCGGTCCGCCCGGGCAGATGTCTCACGGGCCACGTCACATCCCCGACCGTGAGCGCCTCGGCGGGCAGTACGGTGCCCTGTTCGACCTGGACCTGGGTGGCGAAATCACCGGTGGCCACCTGCCGGATGTCCCGTCCGGCAGCGACGGCCCGCTCCCCGGATGCCTCCACCGAACGCCCGCCGGACGCCTCGTCCCCCGCCGATGCGTCTCTCACCGTTCGCCCCCTCCGCGCACGACCCGTGTGACCCATCATGGCGGGGCGGCGGTCAGTCCGCGTACTCCTTGAGGTGCTCGGTGTCGAGGCTGATGTTCACCGGGTCGGGGAGCTTGACCGTGGCCCCGAAGGCGAACTTCTCCTCGTGCTGGTAACGCCCGCCCTCCGGCTGGTTGAACACGACGACCGAGCAGTCGTCGCGGTCGATGAGGAGGTAGACAGGGATGCCTGCGGCTGCGTAGCCGTCGGGCTTCTCGACCCGGTCGCGCTGATGGGTGTCGGAGTCGTGCGAGGTCACCTCCACGACCATGAGGACGCCCTCGGTGTCCGACCAGTCCCCATGCCCCATCGGGAATCCGAACGGCGCGAGCAAGCCGTCCGGGCGTGCCCGCCCCTTCCGGTATTCCTCGACCTTCATGCCACGATCCCCGTAGAGCCACAGCTCGGGACGGTGCTGCATGCACAGCCGCTGCAACCAGGCGACGATGTGGTCGTGATTGCCATCGGTCACCGGCTTGACCTGGACCTTCCCCCTGATGAACTCCAGCCGCACCATCTCGGGTGCGTGGCGTTCCAGCTCCTCGAACTCCTCGACGGACATCTGCGGCCGGTGTTCGGGCGTGGGGGTCATGGCGTCGCCTCCTCGACTCCATGGTGCCCTGACCGATACGTCCTGGACGCTCATACGCCGCCCCTCCCGTCCGCCGGGTCGCCGGCGAGACCGCTCCGTGTCATCACTTCCAGCGCCCCAGACGGCCCGCCCGGCGCAGCTCATCCACCCGGGCCGTGACGTCCACGACCTCGTCGGCGCCGGGCAGGCCACCGGCACGCGGGGCGGGGAGGAAGGTGTCCGGGACCGGCGTGTACACCGGCATCGGCCCGTCCGCCTCGATCTCGGCAAGACATTCGGGACACAGCCCGTGCACGATCTCGGCGGTCCGCTCGTCCGCGTCGCAGAGACCACAGGCCATGATCACGCGGGTGACACGAGCGCGCCGCGCCGCCTTCTGCCGCAGCTTGGCCTTCTTCGGACGCGGCGACGGGGTCGGGGGCATCTTCTTCTCCAACCGTTTGCGGGCGAATCCGCCCGGGTTGGTGACTTCCGACGGCAACCCGTCGGTCAGCGCCGTGGTGACGTCCTGCGGCGTCGCCCCTCGCGACAGCCACTGCGTGACCAGGGATTCGAGGGCGAGGCAATCGGCTTCGGACAGCGGCATACGGGGATCGACGGAACGGATGTCGGCGAGGGTCTGGTACGCGGGGCTGGGCTCGTCCCCCGAAGCCGGGCTCGGGGCGGTGCTTGGAGTCGGGGTCGGGGTCGCCTCTTCGGGCGTCTCGTCGGCGGGCTCGTTCTCCTCGACCCGGGCCAGCCCCGACTGGTAGTGCTCCGTCACGTCCCTGCCGTCGCGCTTCCGTGCGAACTCCGCCCACCACTCCACGGACCTGGGCGTGCGCGACCAGTACGTCCGCGTCACCCAGCGCATGGAGCCTTCCTCGACGGTGATGTGCTCCTTGATCCAGCGCAGATGCCCGGCACGCACGAGGCGACCCGCCGACGTGCGTACGGCTTGCTGGCCGTAGTGAGGGTGTTCTGCCGCGATCACCTTGTGGCCCATGGCGTGGCCGTCTTCGAGATGGTCGATGAAGACGGCGATCTCGGCGTCGCGGGGGCTCAGGTGTGCGAAGTTCGGATCCGCGTGCGGGTCTTCGTCACCCACGGAGCGTTTTCCGTAACCCGTCTTGGCCATCGGGTGGGACGGGGAAGGCAGGGCAGCACTAGGCTGGGCGTAAGCCACGATCGAGTCTCCGTCGATCCGTAGGTCTAGGCCCTGGCACTGGTGTTGGCGCACCGGCCGGGGCCGATCTATGTGGTCAGATGCCGCGAACCTAGAGCGGCTTTACGTTCCGAAGCAAGTCGATCACGGAACGTCACCCTTTCGAGTTGCGCCCCTTCAACTCACGTACAGATTTGGTTGGTTGGGTTGGTTTTCAAGTCTTTCCCAGAGTCTTGGAAACCCATGAGAAGAGCTCGGGTCCCGGGGCTCAAGCTCCGGGCTGACCTGCGGCGATGAAGGCGGTCCAGACGGGGGCGGGGAGGGTGAGGGTGGGGCCGGTGGGGTTCTTCGAGTCGCGAACGTGGACCGTCAGGCGCGCGTGGGACAGGGCGACTTCGACGCAGTCGCCGCCCTCGTCGTCGCTGTAGCTCGACTTGACCCATGCCAGCTGCTCACTCATTACGGTTCACCATCCGCTCGATGAAACGGGCCGATTCAGCGGGGCTGAGGGCCTGCGCGCGGATCATGCTAAGCCGCTCGGTCACGCGGTTGACAACCTCCGGATCAGCCGAAAGCTCGCTGGCTAGCGGCCCTTCCGTGAAGACGAACCGCTCGTGATCACGCGTCTCCAGCATCACCATGGGCCCCAAGAGGGCCGCACTGATGGCTCGATCAAAGGGAAGCACCTGCAACAGGACGTTCCGAAGGCAGGACGCCTCCAGCAAGCGCCGCAGTTGTTCGGCGTCCACCTGGGAACTGCGCAGGACCGCCTCGTACAACACAAAGCTCAGGGCCACCGGGGGCTTCCGCTCCGTGAGGATGGCCTGTCTCTCCAGACGTGCGGCGACCCTTGCCTCCACCGTCTCCTCATCCAGAGGTGGGTAGCGGTTCTCGATCAGCGTCCGCGCGTAACCCTGCGTCTGCAACAACCCCGGAATCAGCGCAACTTCGTACGACCACCGGCTGATCGCCTCCCTCTCGCGCTCCATGAAGTCCTGAGCCCGCGCCGGAAACTTCTCCCGCTGCAAGTAGTCCTTGGCCGAACTCAGCAACCCCTGCGCCCCGCACAACTCGTCCGCCACATCCAGCACCCGCGGGGTCGGCATCCGTACGCCCTGCTCCATGGACTTGATCGTGTCCGGCGAGTAGTTGGCGGCCTCGGCCAGCTCCTCACGGCTCACGTTCGCCTTCGTGCGCCAGCGCTTCATCTGGTTGCCGCCGTACCGCCAGGCCACCGGCGAGGGGGAGTTGTACTGGGCTGACACCGCGCGCACCTCCGACCGATACACACCGGCGTGTATCACCTCAGTCACTACCGAGCGTAGCCCGCGCATCGCCACCGTGTGACCATGACGAACGCAATTCACCGGCCGCCGTGGGTACCGGTGTCGGGACACCGGCTGCGCGTGATCGGCGTGCACTTCGACGCCGTACGGATCCAGGGCCGGCGCGGGGAACTGGTCACGAGCAGGCTGGTCAAGGTGACCGACGGGGACGCCGGGCCGGTCGTCCTCGAACAGGTCGGGTTCCGTTGGGTGTACTTCCTGCTGCGGCCGGGGACGGTGCACGGACACGCGTGGCTGCCGGGCGTGCAGCGCTTCGGGCTGGACCCGACGAACATGCGCAGGGTCACGTACGTAGGCATCCCCGCCCTCGACGGCAACACGTTCCCGCTGCGCTGGTGCTCCGAGCCGACGCCGCAAACGCCATACGTGGAACCGGAGTCACTGCTCGCCGCAGTGACGACCGCGTTCCGTGGGGTAACAGACATCCATGAGCGAAGTGCTGCTGACTCAGACTTTTCGTAGTGCGTCGGGGGCCGTGCGGTGGGGCCGGATCGGGGAGGACGGGCGGGACCCGGTCGTGCTCTGTCACGGCACGCCCTTCTCCTCCTACGTCTGGCGCGGCATGGCCCAGGCACTGGCCGACACCGGCCGCTACCAGGTGTTCGTGTGGGACATGCCCGGATACGGGGAGTCGGACATGCACGCCGGTCAGGATGTCTCCCTGGCCGCTCAGGGGTGGGTCTTCGCCGAGCTGTTGAGGCAGTGGGGGCTGGAGGAACCCCTGGTGGTGGCCCATGACTTCGGCGGAGCCGTGTCCCTGCGGGCCCATCTCCTGCACGGCTCCCACTACCGCGCGCTGGCCCTCGTCGACCCCGTGGCCCTCGCCCCGTGGGGATCCCCCTCCTTCCGGCTGCTCGGCAGGCACGCCGAGGTCTTCGAACAGCTGCCGCCCGCCCTGCACCGGGCCCTCGTACGGGAGTACGTCAGCTCCGCCAGCGGGCCGGGACTGCACCCCACCGTCCTCGACCGGCTCGTCGAGCCGTGGCTCGGCGAGCACGGGCAGCCCGCCTTCTACCGGCAGATAGCGCAGGCGAACCAGGCCCACACGGATGAGATCCAGGGGCGCTACGGGGAGATCGGCGTTCCGACGCTGGTGTGCTGGGGCGAGGAGGACAGCTGGATCCCCCTGGCCAAGGGGCGGGAACTGGCGGCCCGCATCCCGGGGGCACGGTTCGAGCCGATCTCCGGTGCGGGGCACCTGGTCCAGGAGGACGCCCCCGCCGAACTCACCGCCGTACTGATGGACTTCCTCCGCGACCACTCGGGGGAACGGCTGACGGTTCGGTCGGCCGGTTAGAGCGTGCCCAGCGCCGGGGCGAACGCGATGAGGAGGGGGAGGAGGGCAAGGAGCGCGGCGGCGGTCGTGGTGGCCGCGCGGCGGGTGCGGTCCAGTCGGGGCGGCGGCTCCAGCAGGCGCTCGACCCGGTCGCCCAGCAGGCGGCGGGTGTTGGAGCAGCTCAACACGCCCCGGTGCTGGTTGAGTTCGATGAGGGCCAGGGCGGTGGTGAGGTGACCGCAGCGGCGCGACGCCGTGTCGTCGGCGGCGAGTTCGACCAGGCGGTGGGTCTGGTCGGCGAAGTGGGCGAAGAGCGGGAGGCGCGGGAAGCCCGTGGCGAGCGCGGTGGAGAGGTGCAGCAGCCAGTCGTGGCGGGCGCGGGCGTGGCCGAGTTCATGGGCGAGCACGGCGTCCAGCTGATGGTCGCTCAGCTTGGCCAACGCGCCGGTGGTGACGACCAGTTGGGGCGGGGCGCCCGGCATGAGCCACGCGTCCGGGTACTCGTCCTCCAGGACCAGCAGCGGGCCGTTCGCCTGCGGCAGCCCGGCCGGGAGGTCGGGGGCGCGCTCCCGTAGATGCGCGCGGCGCAGCCGCCGCCGGCGCCGGGCCTCGACCAGCTCCCGCGCCAGCATCGCGCCGCTCCACGCCGCCCCGAGGGCCAGCACCAGCGTCAGTACGGCCGTCCAGGGCGGCGCGGCCGTGAGGTCGTACGCGGCGGTCACGGCCGGGGGCGCGGGCGCGAAGGCATGCGTGCGCACCGTCTCGAACACCGCCGCCGCCCCGAGCACGAGCGCCGCGAGGCAGCTCAGCAGCGCCGCCGCCACCAGGCACTGCCACGTCCACAGCGCGACCACGGGTTCCCGCTCGGGCCACCTCGCCTTCACCAGGGCACGGGGGCCCAGTATGGCGGCGGTCAGGGCCACGACGGTGAGAAGGAGCAGGAGAACGGTCACGTCACTGGGTCCGGTTCCTGGTCGGGGGCGGGCGGGCCGTACACGAGCTGGTGGTGCGCGGCTTCCACGGCCGGGGGACACGCTACCGGTGCGCGGGGCGGATGCCATCACCGAAGCGTTCCCGGTCCGCCGACGGTCAAGTGCCTGTCGACGCCGATCCGATGTCGCCGCCCGCCGCGATGGAACCACGGCCGGAGGCGGTCACGTTCGTGCCCGGGGCAGGGGTGCCGGAGGAGGGCGGGGCGGGGGCGGGCGGGGGCTGCGGCGGGGCGGTGCCGCCGGTGGAGGCGGAGCCGATGCTGCCTCCGGCGGCGATCGCGCCGGTCCCGGACGCGTCGACCTTCCGCGGCGGGGGCACGGGGGTGGGCGGGGCCGGCGGCGCGGACGAGCCGCCGAACTGCGCGATGGCGGCGAGGACGAGGCCGACCACGCCCGCGGACCCACCGGCCACGCTCGCGATCTGATCGGCCGATCCCAGATCGACGAAGGCGAACCCGGTCAGCGTGACCACGCCCGCCCCCGCGATCCCCAGCCCGGCCCAAGCCCACGGCTTCAATGTCATGGGGGCATTGTGGCGAACAGCGGGTCGAACGGGGAACCACCGGGCCCGCCCCCGGCTCCTGGCCCTGCGGCGGGTGCGGGCGGTGTGGCTACTTCGCCTTGCCCAGCCCCAGCGGGCCCGCGATCTCCTCCGCCATGACCTGGCCCGCCTCGAACTCCAGGGTCTCGTCGCCCATCAGTTCCTGGTCGGTGTCGAGGCCGTCCAGCTCGGCGAGGGGCTGGTTGAGGCGGACGTGGGCGACGAGGGACTGGAGGGCCCGGAGGGTCGCCGAGGCGGTGGAACCCCAGTTGGAGAAGTAGGAGAACTGCCACCACCACAGGGCCTCGGTGGTGCGGCCCGCGCGGTAGTGGACCATGCCGTGGCGCAGGTCGGCGATGACATCGGCGAGGTCGTCGGAGATCCGGGCCGGGACCGGCGCCTTGCGGGGCTCGTAGGGGTCGAAGACCTCGGAGTAGACGTCGACCGGGTCGAGCATCACGGCGAGGCGTTCGCGCAGTTCGTCCACGTCCGGCTCGAAACCCGGGTCGGGCTCGTAACGCTCGTCCGGCACGATGTCCTCGTGCGCGCCGAGGCGACCGCCGGCCAGCAGCAGCTGGGAGACCTCCAGCAGCAGGAACGGGACGGCCGAGTCGGGCTCGTCGCCCTTGGCCACCTCGGTGACGGCGACCAGGAAGCTCTCGATCTGGTCCGCGATCTGGACCGCGAAGTCGTCCGGGTTCAGGTCCGTCGCGTGCAGCGTGGCGTCAGACATCGAGCAATCGTCTCCCCTCGAAGGCGCGGCCGAGGGTCACCTCGTCCGCGTATTCCAGGTCGCCGCCCACCGGGAGGCCGCTGGCCAGGCGGGTGACCTTGAGGCCCATGGGTTTGATCATGCGGGCGAGATACGTGGCCGTGGCCTCGCCCTCCAGGTTCGGGTCCGTGGCGAGGATCAGCTCGGTGACCGTGCCGTCGGCCAGGCGGGTCAGCAGCTCCCGTATGCGCAGATCGTCGGGGCCGACGCCCTCGATCGGGCTGATCGCGCCGCCGAGGACGTGGTACTTGCCCCGGAACTCGCGGGTGCGCTCGATCGCGACGACGTCCTTCGGCTCCTCGACGACGCAGATGACGGACAGGTCGCGGCGCGGGTCGCGGCAGATGTTGCACAGCTCCTCCTGCGCCACGTTGCCGCAGGTCGCGCAGAAACGGACCTTCGCCTTCACTTCGAGGAGGGCATGCGCCAGCCGCCGTACGTCCGTCGGCTCCGCCTGCAGGATGTGGAAGGCGATCCGCTGCGCGCTCTTGGGACCGACGCCGGGCAGCCGCCCCAGCTCGTCGATGAGGTCCTGGACCACGCCTTCGTACACGGACTGCCGTCCTTCCTGGTGTCTTTCAGTACGTACCGTAGTCGGCCGCCGCCGCTCCGAGGAAGGCGGTACCGGCCACGGATGGGCTCGCGGGGGACTGCGGAGGAGTTCGGAGGAGTTCGGAGGCTGGGGCGCGCCGGGGGCGCGGGGAGGAGCGGGTGGGGGCCGGCCGAGGGGTGGGGTCAGAAGGGCAGGCCGGGAATGCCCGTGCCACCGCCGCCGAGGCCCTGGGCGAGGGGGCCCAGTTTCTGCTGCTGGAGGGTCTGGGCGTTCTCGTTGGCCGCCTGGACGGCAGCGACGATCAGGTCGGCGAGGGTCTCGGTGTCCTCCGGGTCCACCGCCTTGGGGTCGATCTTCAGGGCACGCAGTTCGCCGGAGCCGTTGACGGTGGCCTTCACCAGACCGCCGCCCGACTGGCCGTCGACCTCCGTGCGCGCGAGCTCCTCCTGCGCCCTCGCCAGGTCCTGCTGCATCTTCTGGGCCTGCTGGAGCAGCTGCTGCATGTTGGGCTGGCCACCACCGGGGATCACGTTCAGCTCCCTCGCACGAGTACTTGCGGAGGTCCGCGGGGACGGTTCTACGGACGCCCCCGTGGACGTTCTTGCGGTCGCAACGAGCCTACGTGGTCGGCACGGCCTCTGCCGCGCCACTCTTTCGAGTGAGTCGGCCGGGGATTCGTATATCCGATCAAGGGCATCTTCCAGGGGATAAGCGGTGAAAACACCATCTTCGCCACCCATTGGGCGGTAGGAAGGGTCCGGCCGCGTCAGGGTGGTGCGTGAGCGCCGTACGTACGTAGGGAGTGCCGGGTGAGCCAGCCGGAGATGCAGCCCGAGGGGGGACCCCAGGACGGGCGGGGTGAGGGATCCGGGCTGTGGGCGGAGCCGTGGACGGCGGCGACCGGACCGTGGGTGGGGGAGCCGGCCGGGCGGCCGTTCCCGCAGGGCGACTGGGGGGCTCCGGCGGAGCGGCTGGAGGAGCTGTACCACTGGGTCGAGCGGGCGGCGCTGGAGACCGCGTCGTGGTATCTCGCGGACCGGGTGTGGAAACGGCTCGCGGCCCGGCTGCTGCGGATCGGGGCGGCGGCGGGGGCGCTCGTCGGGGCGGCGCTGCCGTTGCTCGACCTCACCGGGGCGGTGGGCGGGGTCGCCCCCTGGGGGTATCTCGCGCTGCTGTCCTGTGCGGCGTGCGTGGCGGTGGATCGGTTCTTCGGCGTCACCTCCGGGTGGATGAGGGACGTCGCCACGGCCCAGGCGGTGCAGCGGCGGCTCCAGGTGCTGCGGTTCGACTGGGCGTCCGAGAGCGCGCGTGAGGTGCTGGGACCGGCCGAGGGGACGGCCGGGGAGGCCGCCGAGCGGTGTCTCGGGGTGCTGCGGCGGTTCTCCGAGGACATCACGGAGCTGGTCCGGGCCGAGACGGCGGACTGGATGCTGGAGTTCCGCACGGGGGCGACGCCGTTGGGGGTGCGGGCGGGGGGTGCCGTTCCCCGGCCGGAGGGCTCGGCGAACGGGCGGGTGCCGCTCCCTCCGGGGGCGCGGCCGAACATGCCGCGCCAGCGGCCGCCGGAGGCAAGGTAGTTTCCTCGCCCCCGCCGGGGGCTGCGCCCCTTTGACCCCCAGCGTCCGTCCGGTGGGGGCTGGTCGCGCAGTTCCCCGCGCCCCTGAAAAAAAGCGGGGCTGCGCCCCGGCTTTTTTCAGGCGGCTTCAGGCTGACTTCTCGTACGTCACCGACTTGCCGGCCGTGTCTACGCGGCGGAGGCGGCCGTCCGGTAGGAGGGTGACCGTGGTGGCGGCGCCGGGGGAGCAGGACTCGGCCGGTTCGCCGGTGGTGACGGTGGAGGGGCCGATCTCCAGCGGACCGGCGTCGGACGGTTCGTTCGTCAGGGCCGCCTCGAACACGCAGTGGTATGTGCCGCCGCCTTCGAGCGGACCGTCCGCCGTGAGCGAGAGCACCGTGTCGCCCACCTCGCCCTGCTGGATGACGAGTTGGCGGGTGTCCGAGCCGCTGGAGCCGTCGAGCGTGGCGTTCCAGGTGCCGAGGAAGCCCTCCGGGACCGTGCCGGCGTCGGGCGACTCGGTGGTCGGGTCCGGCGAGGTCGCGGGGTCCGTGGGCTCGTCGGTCACCGGCCCCGGCGTCTCGGGCGCGCTCGACTTCGTGCCGCCCTTCGCGTCGTCCTCCTCGCCGCCGTCACCGCCCTTCTTCATCAGCGCGTACACCGAGCCGCCCGCCCCGAGGGCGACGACCAGCGCGACGACGACGAGCAGCACGGAGGAACGCCGGTTCCCGCGCTCGGGTTCGGGGCGGCCACCGGGGGCCGCCCCGGCGCCGGGCCCGTAGAAAGGCTCCGACCCGTACGGCGGGGTCGCACCCAGCCCCGCCCCGCCGGCGCCCTGGAGCCCCTGACCGCCGGCGTACGCCCCTTGCCCGTACGCCCCGTGCGCCCCGTACGGCGCCTGCGGTTCGCCCTGCGGGTAGCCGTAGCCGGGGGCGGAGTGCTGCCCGTACCCGCCGGCGGGCTGCTGGGTGTACGGCGGCGGGAAGCCGTACCCGGCGGGCCCGGGCGGGGCGGTCGGAGGCGGAGGCTGTGTGCCCTCCGCCCCCACGATCCGCGTCGGCATCCGGTCCAGCGGCTCCCCGCCCGGTGTCCCCGGCGGAGGCGGTACGGCGCCCTCGGGCAGGGCGGCGGGGTGCTCGGCCGGGGAGCCGGGGGCACCGGCAGGCGTCCCCGGCCCGGGCCGCCCGCCGGCGTCCTGGGCCCCGGACGCACCGGAGCCGCCTGAGCCGCCTGAGCCGCCGTACGGAGAGTGGGGATCGCCCAGCGGATACACGGGCGGAGCCGACGGCGGCGGCCCCGCGGCCCCGGCCGCCTGCGAGCCCTGGGCACCGGCACCGGCAGTGGCACCGGCCGCCGGATTCGCGGCGGAGGCCCCCGACGGAGGCGCGGACGGAGGTGCAGACGGAGGTACGGATGGAGGTGTGGACGGCGGCGGAGGCGGGGACTGGCCCGCCGGGCCCGGGCGCGGCCCCGCGTCGGGTCCGGCCGAGGCCGGGGTAGCCGTCGGCCCCCCGACGCCCGCGGCCGCCGCGCCTGCCGGGCCCGCCGCCCCGCCAGGACCCGTCTCCCCCGTCTCCCCCGACTCCTCCGGATCCTCGGTCTCCAGCAACCGCACCGCGTGCCGCCCCAGTTGGGCCACCAGGGCGCTCGGGAGCCACGGGTCGCGGGAGCGGCCGGCGAAGACCGTGTCCTCGGCGCCGGTGCGCTGGAGGATCTGGGCCAGGGTCGGGCGGGCCGCCGGGTCCTTGCGCAGACAGTCGCGGACGATGTCGTACAGGCCCTCCGGCAGCCCCTCCAGGTCCGGTTCCTCCTGGGCGATGCGGAACATCAGGGCGTGGACACCGGAGTTGGCGGCGCCGAACGGCAGGTTGCCGGTGGCCGCGTAGGAGAGGACGGAGCCGAGGCAGAAGACGTCGCAGGCGGGGGTGATGCGGTCGCCGCGCACCTGCTCGGGCGCCATGAAACCCGGTGACCCGACGAGCGCGCCGGTGCGCGTGAGCCCGCCGTCCGTGACGGTCTCCAGCGCCCGCGCGATCCCGAAGTCGATGACGCGCGGCCCGTCGATGGTCACCAGCACGTTGGACGGCTTGAGGTCCCGGTGGATGAGCCCGGCCGCGTGGATGTCCTCCAGCGCGTGCGCGAGGCCCGCCGCGAGGATCCGTACCGACCGCTCGGGCAGCGCCCCGTGGTCGCGGCCGACGACAGCCTGGAGGGAGGGCCCGGCGACGTACCCGGTGGCGACCCACGGGATGCCCGCCTCGGTGTCCGCGTCCAGCACCGGCGCGGTCCAGTACCCGCCCACCTGCCGCGCGGCCCGCACCTCCTGCCGGAACCGCGCCCGGAACTCCTCCTGCTCCGCCAGTTCCTGCCGGACCAGCTTGACGGCGACGGTACGGCCGCGCTCGGACCGGGCCAGGTACACGTTCCCCATGCCGCCGGCGCCCAGCCGCGCGAGCAGCCGGTACGCCCCGATCCGCTGTGGATCCCCCGGCCCGAGCTTCTCCATGGCCACCGTCCCCCTGATTCCCCGTGCCGTCCCCGACGCGTCCGTGTACACGTACGTACGGGTACGTCGCCTACGTCGGCAACCTCATCAACGTCGTCAACGTCGTCTACGTCGCGTACGTGCGCAACGGACCGATCGTAGTGCGGCCGTACGGGGAGGCCGATGGGGCGGTGTCTACGGTTCCGTAACAGCGTCCGGTGCCGCCGCGAGGTCGTCCAGGACCGCCGACAGCCGTTCGAGCGCCCGCACGGTCGCCGTGAACTCCTCCTCCCCCAGCGCCTGGGCGAGACGGGCGGCCAGGGCCGCGTGGCCCGGGTCGATCCGCTCGGTCGCCGCGCGGCCGGCCGGGGTCGGGGTGAGGAGCTTGGCGCGACGGTGGGCCGGGTTCGGCACGTACGCGGCGAGCCCCCGGTCGACGAGGAGATCGGCGACCCGCTGCACGCTCTGCCGGGTGATGCCCATGGTCCGGGCGACCCCGGCGACGGGCAGCGGCTCGGGCAGCACCGCGCCGAGCACCTGCCACCAGGCGGCCGTGAGCCCCGCCGGGCGCGCCAGCTCGTCGGCGACGGAGAGGAACTGTCCGTTGAGGCGGAAGACGCCGAGGGCGGCGCGGCTGAGGAGGTCCTGCTGCTCGCGGCTCACTGGCCCGCCGCCTCCAGCACGGCGTACGCCTCCGGGTCCGAGTCGTGGAAGAGGCGATACCAGGCGTCGAGGACCTCGCCCTCGTAGACGCCGAGGAGACGTAGCACCTCGCGGGCGAGGGCGACGGGTTCGGTGGGGCCGGCGGTGACGAGGAGGCCGGAAGCGTCGGTGACGGCGTCCGCCTCCACGTACCGCTGCCCGCCCTCGTATCCCGTGGCCGCCAGATAGAAGGGGGCCGCGCTGGTGTGGGCGCGGTCGTCCAGCAGCCCCTCCCGGGCGAGCCCGGCGGTCGCGCCGCAGATCGCGGCGACGGGGACGCCGGCCGCGAGGAACTCCCGCGCCTTGCGGGCGAACGGCGCGAGTGCGTCGCCCGTGTCCCACAGGTCGGCGCCGGTGAGGACGAGCAGCGAGCTGTCCTCGGGCCGCAGCGCCTCCAGCGTCTCGTCCGGCTGGATCCGCACCCCCGCGATGGTCCGCACGGCGTCGGCCCCCTCGGCGACCGTCCGGACCTCGTACCCGCCCCTCGCGAGCCACGCGGCGGTGTGGCCCGTCTCCCAGTCGGCGTAGGTGTCGTACACGGCGAGATGAACAGGCTTCCGAATACTCATGACAGCATGCTGACATTACGACAGCCTGCTGTCAATAGGAGGGGTCGGGTGTCGGCTGCGGGTGAGTGGGGCTTCTCGCGCAGTTCCCCGCGCCCCTGAAAAGCAGGGGCTGCGCCCCGTGCTTTTCGGCCCGAAATAGCCGCAGGCCTTCAGGGGCGCGGGGAACTGCGCGACCAGCCCCCACCGGACGGACGGCCGACGGTTCAAGCGGCGCAGCCCTCGGCGGGGGCGACACACTGTCGTGCTCAGCCGACCCCATACAGACACAAAGCCGATGTCCCCCACCCACCCCCCACCCCTACCCTCGCCCCCATGACCCCTCGCCCCAACCCCCAGACCGGCGCCCAGGTGAAGGCCACGGACCGCGCGCACGTCTTCCACTCCTGGTCCGCACAGGAACTCATCGACCCCCTCCCCGTCGCCGGCGCGGAGGGGTCCTACTTCTGGGACCACGACGGCAACCGCTACCTCGACTTCACCAGCGGCCTCGTCTACACCAACATCGGCTACCAGCACCCGAAGGTCGTCGCGGCCATCCAGCAGCAGGCCGCCACGATGACCACCTTCGCCCCGGCGTTCGCGATCGAGGCCCGCTCGGAGGCCGCCCGGCTCATCGCGGAACGCACCCCCGGCGACCTGGACAAGATCTTCTTCACCAACGGCGGCGCCGACGCGGTCGAGCACGCCACCCGCATGGCCCGCCTGCACACCGGCCGCCCCAAGGTCCTCGCCGCGTACCGCTCGTACCACGGCGGCACCCAGCAGGCCGTGAACCTCACGGGCGACCCGCGCCGCTGGGCCTCCGACACCGGCACCGCGGGCGTGGTGCACTTCTGGGCGCCGTTCCTCTACCGCACCCGTTTCCACGCGGAGACGGAGGAGCAGGAGTGCGCCCGCGCGCTGGAGCACCTGGAGACGACGATCACCTTCGAGGGGCCGTCGACGATCGCCGCGATCATCCTGGAGACCGTGCCGGGCACGGCCGGGATCATGGTCCCGCCGCCGGGCTATCTGGCCGGGGTCAGGGAGCTGTGCGACAAGTACGGCATCGTGTTCGTCCTCGACGAGGTCATGGCCGGCTTCGGGCGGACCGGCACCTGGTTCGCGGCGGACCTCTTCGACGTCGTACCGGACCTGATGACCTTCGCCAAGGGCGTGAACTCGGGCTACGTCCCCCTCGGCGGCGTCGCCATCTCCCCCGCGATCGCCGAGACCTTCGCCCGCCGCCCCTACCCCGGCGGCCTCACGTACTCCGGCCACCCCCTGGCCTGCGCCGCCGCTGTCGCGACGATCGACGTGATGGAGGAGGAGGGGGTCGTGACCCACGCGGCCACCCTCGGCGCCTCCGTCGTCGGCCCGGCGCTGCGCGAACTGGCCGACCGGCACCCCTCGGTGGGCGAGGTGCGCGGCACCGGCATGTTCTGGGCGCTGGAGCTGGTGCGGAACAAGGAGACCCGCGAGCCGCTCGTCCCCTACAACGCGACCGGCGAGGCGAACGCCCCCATGCTCGCCTTCGCCGCCGCCGCGAAGGCGAACGGCCTGTGGCCCTTCGTGAACATGAACCGCACGCACGTGGTGCCCCCGTGCAACATCACCGAGGCCGAGGCCAAGGAGGGGCTCGCCGCCCTGGACGCGGCCCTGTCCGTGGCGGACGAGCACACCGTGTGAGATCGCGGGAAGCCGCCGGTGCCGAGCAGAAAGGGCGAAAACCTCTCCCCCGAACCCGAACGCGTAAGGTGACGTGCTCGTAAGAGAACTTGGAGAGCACGCACAGGATGCGTACGCGTACGCGGATGGGGGACCCAGACCACGATGCCCGGCACCGGCACCGGCGGCGGCAATGGCGCCGTGACCCGCAGCACCCTGCGGCAGCAGCTCGCGGACGCGCTCCGTGACGAGGTGCTGGGCGGCAGACTCAAGCCGGGGCAGGAGTTCACGGTCAAGGAGATCGCCGAGCAGTACGGCGTCTCGGCGACGCCCGTGCGCGAGGCGCTGGTCGACCTGTCCGCGCAGGGGCTGCTGGACGCCGTGCAGCACCGTGGTTTCGAGGTCCACGCGTACTCGGTGGCCGACTACCGGAACATGGTCGAGGCCCGCATCCTGGTCACCGCCGGCATGTTCCGGCGGCTCGGCGACCGCGAGGTCGACCCCCGTACGGCCGCCGCGCTCGCCGGGGTGCGACGGCGCGGCGAGGAGGCGCGACGGGCCGCGACCGCCGGGGACCTGGACATCCTCATCGGCTACGACCTCCGCTTCTGGCGCGAGCTGAGCGCCCTGTTCGGCAACCCGTACCTCACCGACTTCCTACACCGGCTGCGCGTGCAGTCCTGGGTGTGCGCGGTCCAGTACCTGCGTCAGGCGAGCCACGGGGCGGACGACCTCAAGGGCCGGCTGTGGGCCGACCACACCGACCTCGTCGACGCCCTCACCCGCCGGGACGCGCAGACCGCGCAGGAGATCATCGCCGGTTACGACGAGCAGTCCCTGATGCTTGTGGAACGCCTGGCGGACGGATGACCACGACCCCGAGGGCGGGCGGCGGGCAGCTGAGCGTCGACCTCTCCGTGGTCGTCCCCGCCTACAACGAGCAGGACCGCCTCGCCCCCACGCTCGACGCGATCATCGCCCATCTCTCGGCCACCGAGGCGGCCGCCCGCTGGGAGGTCATCGTCGTCGACGACGGGTCGACGGACGGGACGGCCGAGGTCGTGGCCGCCGTCACCGCCCGCGACGCCCGGGTCCAACTGGTCTCCGGCGGGGACCGCAACCGGGGCAAGGGCCACGCCCTGCGGCTCGGTGTCCTCGCCTCGCAAGGCCGCCGGGTCCTGCTCACGGATGCCGATCTCTCCGCGCCCATCGACGAGTTGGAGCGGCTCGACAAGGCGCTCTCCGACGGCCACACGGCGGCGATCGGCTCGCGCGAGGCACCCGGCGCCAGCATCGAGCGCCATCAGCACCGCCTGCGCGAGACGCTCGGCCGGGCCGGCAACTTCCTGATACGCGGCGTCGCGGTGCCCGGCATCCGCGACACCCAGTGCGGCTTCAAGCTGTTCGACGGCGACCGTGCCCGCGAGGCGTTCGCCGCGTCCCGACTCGACGGGTTCGGGATCGACGTGGAGATCCTGCGGTACTTCCACCGCAGCGGCTGGCCCGTCGCCGAGGTCCCCGTCCGCTGGTCCCACCAGCCCGGTTCGAAGATCCGCCCGAGCGACTACGCCCGGGTCCTCGGCGAACTCGCCGTCCTGCGGGCCCGTTCCGTCCGCCGGGCCGACGTCCTCGCGGTCCTGGGCTTCCTGCTGATGGCGGTGGCCCTCTACGGCGGCCGCTGGCTCGACCCGAACGGCCGCTACCTCCCCGACTCCCTCCAGGACCAGAACCAGTGGGAGTGGTTCTTCGCGGTCACCGCCGACAACCTCGTCCACTTCCGCAACCCGCTCTTCACCACCTTCCAGGGCTTCCCCGACGGCGTGAACCTGATGGCCAACACGGTCATGCTCGGCCTGTCGGCCCCCTTCGCGCCCGTCACGCTCCTCCTCGGCCCGGCGGTCTCGCTCGCCCTGGTCATGACCCTGGGCCTCGCCGCCACGGCCGTCGCCTGGTACTGGCTGATCGTCAAACGGGTCGTACGGCACCGGGGCGCGGCCTTCGCCGGAGCGGCGCTCGCCGCGTTCGCGCCGCCGATGGTCAGCCACGCCAACGCGCACCCCAACTTCGTCGTCCTGTTCATGATCCCGCTGATCGTCGACCGGGCGCTGCGCATGTGCACGGGCGCGGCGACCCGGCGGGACGGGATCGTCCTCGGCCTGATGGCCACCTACCAGATATTCCTCGGCGAGGAGACCCTCCTCCTCGCCGCCATGGGCATGCTGCTGTTCGCCGTCGGGTACGGCCTCGTCCGCCGGGACGTGGCCCGTGACTCCTGGCGCCCGCTGCTGAAGGGCCTCGGCGTCGCGCTCGTCGTGGCCCTCCCCCTCGTCACCTTCCCCCTCTCCTGGCAGTTCTTCGGCCCGCAGAGCTACGGCAACATCGCGCACGGCGCGAACTCCGGCAACAGCCCGCTCGCGCTCCTCTCCTTCGCCGAGCGCTCCCTCCTCGCGGGCGACCGCGACCGCGCGGACGCGCTCTCCCTCAACATCACCGAGCAGAACGCCTTCTACGGCTGGCCCCTGGTCCTGCTGGCCCTCGGCATCGTCGTACGGCTGTGGGAGCACGCGCTGGTGAAGGCGCTGGCGTTCACGGCGGTCGCCGCGGCCGTCCTCTCCCTCGGCCCCGAGTTCCGCCTCCCGCAGACCGGCCTCGTCCTGCCCGGCCCGTGGGCGCTGCTCGCCGAGAAGCCGCTGTTCGAGTCGGTCATCGAGGGCCGGGTGGCGATGATCTGCGCCCCGGTGCTGGGCATGCTGCTGGCGATCGCCTGCGAACGCCTGGCGGCGACCCCCTCCCTCGGCACGCGCTACGTCGGCTTCCTGGCGGTGACCCTCGCGCTGCTGCCGATCGTCCCGGCCCCGCTGAAGTCCGTGGAACGCCCCGAGGTCCCGGCGTTCTTCGCGGACGGCACATGGCGGTCCTACGTCGACACCGGCGCCGGCGAGACCCTGGTGCCCGTGCCCCTGCCGGACCCGGGCAACGCGGAGGCGCTGCGCTGGCAGACCACGGCGGACTTCGGGTTCCGGATGCCCGGCGGCTACTTCAACGGCCCGTTCGGCGAGGACCGCGTCGGCATCTACGGCGCCGCCCCCCGCCACACCTCCAATCTGCTGCGCGACGTCCGCTACAGCGGCAAGGTCCCGGTGATCGGCGAGAACTGGCGGGCGCAGGCCCGCAGGGACTTCGCGTACTGGCACGCGGGCGCGCTGGTCCTGCGCCCGCAGCCGTACGACGAGCAGTTGCGGGAGGCGGTGGACAAGCTCGTCGGCCGCCCCGGGAGGTGGGTGGCCGGAGTGTGGGTATGGGACCTGCACGAAGGGGACTGAAGACGCGTCCAGCGACTACGCTTCCCTGACCACTGTGTGCCGTACGCGAACGTATCCCTACCGTGCGTGTGCGTGCCGGATGACCGAGGAGTTCTCTTTTGGCCTGTGACCTCTGGCTGGTCCCGCTCGTCGACGTGCTGTGCCACACGCCCGACAACCCCTTCGCCGAGGAACTCGCGCTCTACAACCAGCTGCTGGGCGAGGCCGGGCTGCCACCGGTTCCGGTGTACCAGTACATGCCGGGGCTGACCGGGGAGGTCGCCCCCGTCGCGGGCTTCGACTACGACGCGCTGCATTTCCTGCGCCGCGCCTATCTGCTCCAGACGTGCGGGCTCGCGGTGACGCCGGTGGACGCGCTGGGCGGCGACTACGAGCAGCTCCTGGAGATGTTCGAGGGCACGGCCCAGCAGTCGCACCTGGTCTGGCACTACGACCACGCGGGCGCCTATGTCCCCGTCGACTTCCCGCAGCCCCTCGCCAGCGACGAACTGCTCGCCGGGGGCGGCCCCCTGGGCTCGTCCCAAGGCCTGCTGAGGGAACTGGAGTTCGTCGCCCCGGCCATCGGCATCGACCCGGCGAACCCGCCGGCGCCGCCCGAGGCGCCGCTCGCGCCCACGGAGTTGGAGGAGCCGGCCGTGCCGGCGCCCTACGACCCGAGCCCGTTCGCCCGTGAACGGCACGTCTGGCTGGGCCTGCACGCGGCGACGACCCGCAGTCTGGCGCAGGGCTCGATGATCGTCTTCAGCTGAGGGATCTTCGAGTCCGAGGGTCCCCGCACTCAGTGTCCCAGCGCCGCGAGGCCCTTCTGCATGTCCTCCGCGTTCATGACGGGGGTGTACGTGACCTCGGCGCCCAGTTCGAGGAAGAACGGCTCGGCGATGGCGGGCATCTGGGAGCTGTCCTGCATGTCGAAGACCAGGTAACAGGTGCGCTGCCCACCGTCGGCGGTGAAGTACGCGGCCTCCGGCTTCACCTGCTCCATGGACGCCTGCATCTGCTTCGCCAGCGTGCCGTTCCGAATGGCCTCGTTGGACTTCTCGGTGTCGAGCCGAGCCTTGAGCATCATGCGCATCGCAGTCACTTCCTCCGGTCGCCCGATATGCGCCATATTTACGATTGGCGCACTTTCCAGAATATGACCGCTCCGCAGAATGTGGTCACCCGACGGCTACGGCCGACACCAAGCGTCGGCGCAGGCAGTGACGAGAGGTTCACGAAGCGTGCTTTGTGCCCCACACGCAGCCAACTCTCCTGCCCCTGTGCGAAGATCCGCGCACGGCCGCCGGAAGCGAGCCCGGCGGACTCGCGAGTGGCGGAAGGAAGCGCCTGATGGACCGGTTGAATCCCGATGATCCCGCGATCCTAGGTTCCTACCGTCTGCTGTCCTTGCTCGGACGCGGCGGTATGGGACGCGTGTATCTGGCGCGGAAGGAGAACGGCGGGCCCGACACCACGCCCGTGGCGGTCAAGCTCGTTCGGGCCGATCTCACGGACCCGGCCGACATGCGATCATTCCGCCGCAGATTCAGCCGTGAGGTCGCCGCCGCCCGCAGGGTGGCTGGTGAGTGGACCGCCCGTGTCCTCGACGCCGACACCACTGCCGACGTGCCCTGGGTGGCCACCGAGTACGTACCTGGCCCCTCCTTACGGGCCGTCGTGCGGGGCGACTTCGGCCCGCTTCCCTCCGCCTCGACACTGGTTCTCGCCAACCGACTGGCACTCGCCCTGCGCGCCATACACCATGCCGGACTGATTCACCGGGACCTCAAACCGTCCAACATCCTGCTCACCGTCGACGGCCCCCGCGTCATCGACTTCGGCATCGCCCACTCCGTCGACGCGTCCCTCGAAAGCACCATCACCCGCACCGGTTCCCTCGTCGGGACACCGGAGTTCATGTCCCCTGAACAGGTCCGCGGTGAACGCGTCACCTCAGCGTCCGATGTCTTCTCGCTGGGCAGCGTGATCGGCTACGCCGCCACCGGCCACTCCCCCTTCAGGGGCGAGGAGAGCCAGGTACACGCTCTGATGTTCCGCATCGCCTACGAGGAACCAGATCTCAGCGACCTGCCGGAGTCGATAGAGGACGTCGTACGAGCCTGTCTGAGCAAGGACCCCGCCGACCGCCCGACCATAGGCGAGATCCTCGCGCGCACCCGCCACGCGCCGACCGGCGCCTGGCTGCCCGCCGAACTGCTGATGCGCCTCGACCGGGTGGCAGCACGCCCCTTACCGGCGTCCCCTGTGCTCTACGAGTCATCGCCCGGCACACTCGGGGTGACGGAGGCGTACGGCGAACCCGAGTTCCTCGACTTCCCCGAGCCTTTCCCCGATGCTCCTGAGTCCCCTGCGCCTGCTGTCCGGCGCGATCCGCTGGACGCGCCCGAGGCGGGCATCGAACCACCCATGGTCCGTCGTCAGCCGCTCACGCGTCAGACGGTGGTCAGACGACGGCTCGTCTCTCTGACGGCGGCGGTGGCCGGAGTACTGTCGACAACGCTGGGGATATGGGTGGCGACGCCCGCCGTGGGGATGCTGTGGGACGGGAGTGTCGCGGACGGGGCGGAGCCGGGATCGCCGGACCCGACGCTTGGCAGCACCATGAGTGGAGGGGCGATCCTCGTCCGGGGCGGCGCCTGGAGAATGGCTGTGCACGACCTCGGAGGCCAGAAGCCCTTCCTGCTGAGCATCGATCTGGAAGACGCCCGGCACCCCCGATACATCGCCGCGACGTCCCATGCCGTCTGCACAGGCACCTTCTCGGACATCGACGCCACCGGCACGGCGCTCCTTCTGTCCCGTCCCACCAAGAAGGTCCTGCTGCCGGAGGCCCTGTCAGCGGATCGGTGCCCCCGCGTCATGGACCTACATCTGAGCGCCGAGGACAGCGAACCGGACACGCTGACCTGGAAGCAGTGGGGTACCACGCCTTTCTCGCTCTCAAGGGCTGCCCGCCCCGGTACTCCCATACCGGACCGCTTTCTCGGCACACACAAGGCGGAAGGCTGGACGGTGACCCTGGACCGGGGCAAGGTCGGCTCGGTTGCTGTGTCAGGTACACGCGACGCCGAGGGACGCCGCTGCGTCATGTCCGCCGTGGTCCTCGACGCGAGCGAGTTCCTGCTGGCCTCCCCCGCCCAGCTCGACCCGATTCGCTCCGACCCGGCCTGTGAGGCCCCACGCCATTCCCTCGTCGAGCGCATCCCCTGAAGCAGGAGCCATCGCAACGGCAGTGGGCTCCCACCTCAGCCGTCAGCCGGTGAGGACGTCGGTCAAGGCTTCCCTGATCAGCTGTAGCTTCGCGAGCTGGCGATGCCGTACAGCCGCCTTGTCGTGCAGCTCCGCCAATCGGCGGCCGAGTTCCTCCTGCTCCGGACGCCCAGGCAGCTCCACCTCCACATCGAGCAGCCGACCGGCGTTGAGGACCGTGAGATCCCGCTGCGATGTCCGCCCCACCTCGAAGATCCGGTCCTGGGCGTGCGGCAGTCGCAACCACGCCACCAAGTAATGGGGAGACAACACGGGGACGCGGGGCCTGAGGCAGATGACGAGTGACCCGAACATCGCACGCTCCAGTTGCCCCTGCCACACTGCGGCCCGGAAAACCTTGTTCGCAGCCGGCGCTGAGAGCAGGACGTCTCCTTCTTCCAGCAGCGCGCCGACGCTCGCCCCGGTGTCGAGGCGCTGGAGACGCGACGGATCGAGGTCGAGGCCCGCTTCCGTCAGATTGGCCGGCCGGATCACCGGCATGCCGTCGACGCTGACGCGGGCACGTGACGGCACCCCCGTACGCGCCGATACGAGGAGGTCACGCAGCGGGAGCCGCTTCACTCGGCTTTCTCCCACCGCTCCAGGCCCCAATAGTGCGAGCGTGGCAGCCAGGCCGTCGAACTCCAGCTTGGCCAGTTCCGCTTCCGTTGTCTTCTCGGCGTCGATCAGCTCGCGGACGGCGGTCACAAGCTGTTGTCGGCCGGAGACGGTCTGCAGACTGTCCGCCGTGAAATCCCAAGCTCGTCCTTGGGACCAGGGGTTGTTCTGGGCCATACCCGCCGACGTGCCGTAGAGCTGCTGCTCTATCTCACGGAAGGAGAGCCGATACTTCTCCTCCCACCGCTCGTACACCTGGACCATTTCGCGCCGTCTTCCGGCGACCAGACGCTCCAGTTCGGTCGCCATCTCCTGGCGCAGCACGTCGAGAACGAGCATCCGCTCTCCCTCTGCCTCGGCAAGGGCCGCGCGCGCCCGTTCCAGTCGCGCCGGGAAGCCTTGCTCCAAGAGCTTGATCGCTCTCTGGGACGCGGTCCGCTGTCGCTTGAGCGCACGGAATTCAGCCTCGGCGGCGTCCACAGCGGCCTGTGTGGAATGCGCCTGACCGAGTTCGGCCCCCTGCTGTGCGGCTTCCGCTTCCGCATCGGCATCCGCTCGAGCCAGCGTCAGCGCCGCCTGAGCTTTCCCCAACCCCACTTCCAGTTCGGCGGCCGATTCCGTCGCGGATCTCAGTTCGTCCAGGAAGTCCGGGAGCATGGCCGCAACAACCTTGTGTTGGTGCACCGCCGCCCGCTGATCCCGCGTTCGACCAGGTGGCCCGCTCGCGAGCGAGACAGGGTCCGGACCGAGCATCATCTCGACGTCCGCCACCCAGCCGTCCACGACCGCGTCGAAACCGAAGATCGACAGAGCCTGGAGTTCGCTCGTCTCCTCGTGCCACCAGTCGGCCACCGCGCCGGCCAGCGCGTGCCGAGGCAACAGGCCGACATCGAGCAACCGGGCCAGGAACGACCTGATCGACTCAGCACGGCAGCGGGCGAGTCGGACCCGCCGCTCACGCTCCCCGCCGCCGACGCCCTCGCGTGGTTCAAGAGCCGCGATCCGGTCGGCCTGTGATGCCCACCAGTCATCGAAGGCAGCCCACAGCTTCGCCTCCTGTCCACGCATCCGCTCGGCAAGCCCGGTTCCGCCCGCCCGTGCACTCTGCGGCGGGAAGTCGACGTAGGCGGGGTCGTGGGTTCGTACGGCGAAGAGGTCACCCACTTCGAGGGCGTACGCGCCCAGAACGGAACCGACTGCCTCGACCTCGGCGACCGGCACCCCACCCTGCATGTAGGCCTGGATGTCCTGCGGCTCGGGCGGGGGTGTGTTGTCCACATACTGACGGATGCCGAGGTTGTGGCCGTTGGCCTCCAACTCCGAGCGGCTCACGACCCGAGAGAAGCGCTCGACCTCGGCGAAATCGTGGAAGGTGGAAACGATCTTCTCGATGTGCTCCGGCAACAGC
This sequence comes from Streptomyces caniscabiei, assembly GCF_014930365.1. GTDB lineage: Bacteria > Actinomycetota > Actinomycetes > Streptomycetales > Streptomycetaceae > Streptomyces > Streptomyces caniscabiei. The sequence goes on from NZ_JABXWI010000001.1 coordinate 221,087, forward strand.
ACGTTCTGCGCCCGCTCGGGGTGGAACTCACGGTCCGCGTTGATGAACAGAACCTTGTCCCGCCGTGCCGCGTCCTTCCTGCCCGGTGCCCGAAGCACCAGCACACACGCCGGGATTCCGGTCCCGTAGAAGAGGTTCGGCGGCAGACCGATCACCGCTTCCAGCAGATCGGACTCGATCAGCCGGGCCCGGATCCTTCCCTCTTCTCCTCCTCGGAACAGCACGCCGTGCGGCATGACGGTGAAGACCGAACCGCCGCGCTGTCCCGCCATGTGCAGCATGTGCTGGAGGAACATCAGGTCGGCCTTGCCCCGCTCGGGTGTCCGGCCGTACGGCATGCGCGTCTCGAGGTCCTTGATGCCCTCGGCCTCGTAGTCCATGGAGAACGGCGGGTTACTCAGGACGAGGTCGTACGACTTGTCCAGGTGGCGCGGAGACGTGAGTGTGTCCCCGGTCTTCAGGTCGAACGCGTCGACGCCGTGGAACAGCATGTTCATCGTGGCCATGACCCACGAGCCGTGGTTGGCGTCCTGACCGGCCAGGGTGAGGCTCCCGCCATTGCCACCGTGCTCCTCGACGTGCGCCCTGGCGTGGATGAGCATTCCGCCGGTGCCCACACACGGGTCGTACACGCTCTGCCCCTCCTGAGGGCGGGCCAGCTCCACCATCAGGCGCGCCACCGTGCGCGGTGTGTAGAACTCGCCGCCCTTGGCGCCTGCCGAGTCGGCGAACTCCTTCGCGAGGTACTCGTACGCGGCGCCGACGGCATCGGGGAATTCGAGATCCTCGGCGCCCAGTCTCAGATTGCCGAAGTGGTCGATGAGCGCGGAGAGTCGCTTGTCGGCCGCTTTGCCCGCCGAGGGGCCGAAACCACCGACCCGGCCGAAATCGATGTGCTCGAACAGGCCGCGCAGCCGCTCGTTCCCCGCCTGGTTCTCCAGAGCGAGCAGCGCGGGCCGGAGATGGCTGTCGGCCACGTCGTCGACGACGCCGGCGAGCCGCCCCCAGCGAGCCGCCTCGGGCACGTGAACGACCCCGCGAGCGATATATCGGGCGGGCTCGTCGGCGCGCTTCTCGGCCTCCTCACGGGTGGCACCCGCCGCGAGTTCCTCCTCTATGATCCTCTCGCGTGCCGCCTCGAACTCGTCGTTCGCCCGCTTCAGGAAGAGCAGCACCAACAGCACGTCGCGGTACTCGGCGACGTCCATGGTGCCGCGCAAGATGTCCGCCGCGGCGAAGAGGTGGCGCTCCAGTTGGGCGAGCGTGAGTCTGGCCACGGACGAGCTCCCTGATGGGTGATCGAATGCTGACAGCTGGGCAGGTGCGACGGCGCGGTCTAGTAGCCGCCGAGGAGCAGCCCCTGCTCCACGAGGCACCAGACGTTCGTGTAGGGGTCCCAGGCGTTGGGATTGGGCGTGGAGTGGTACTCGTTGATCTTCTTCGCGTATTTCCTGGCCGACTCGTAGCGGTGTCCGTCCTCACTCAGCACCTGGTCCTCACGCAGATGCTTGGACTCCTGCTCCGAGACGCGTTGGACACCCGGCCCATACGTCCCCGCGAAGCCGGCACGCGAGCGCAGTCGGCTGTTGGCGTCGCCGCAGACGCCGCCGAACGTGCTGGTGTAGTTGGTGTAGTGCAGGAGCCGCCACAGTTCGAAGCAGGGGTGGGAGTAGGCGACGTGGATCTTCTCGTCGTCCGCGAGGGTCATTGCCTCGGGGATGCCCTGGTGGTCGTCCCGGTCGAACACCACCCATACCTGCGGCCAATTCCAGTCACCCTCCTCGGTCCCGTCCTGATGGACCTCGTACGGCTTCAGGCCCGCGCGCCTGGCTTCCCCTTCGGCCTTGATCCGAGTACCGACCGCTTCTTGCACCATCCGGTACGGCTTGCGGTACTTGCTCTCCGCGTTCTCGTTCGCGATGTGGTGCTGGACCTTGCGATCGGGCCGATCCCAGAGGCCCTTCCTGACGATGATGTCGATGTACTCGGGCTCGGTGACCTCGCCTTCGGTGTAGATGTACACCTGACGGTCCCGGGTGGCCCGGCCCCTCGCACTGCCCTTCTTGGGGGTGATTCTGTCCCCGCCCCTCGACCTGGCCATCAGGCCCCCTCCGCCCCCGTCCGCTCCCCCCGTGCCGTCCTGCCAGCGCGCAGCAGCCGTCGTCCGATCTGGCCCTCCGACACCTTCGGCACCGCGCCGAACGACCCCGCCAGGTAGGCGGCCATGAGGTCCTCTTCCTCCGTCGGCTCCCACTCGGCGACCGACGACAGTTCCGTGGCGCCCCGCCCGTCCTTCTCGGTGAGCCAGATCTGCCCCGGCTGCAGCAGCCTGCCGCCGCTCGGCGTCTGCAGCAGGGAGGGATCATGCCCGGTGAACACCAGCTGCGCACCCTTCGGATTCACCCAGGAAGCCTGGAAGAGGCGGACGACCTCCGCCGCGAAGCGAGAGTGCAGGCTTGCGTCGAGTTCGTCGATCAGCAGGACCGCCCCGGTGTCCAGGGCCAGCAGAAGTGGGCCGATCAGCGCGAACCACGAGCGGGTCCCCCACGACTCCGAAGCCCAGTCCATCGTCATGCGCTCATCGCTGCCCGTGTGCACGAGGCGTACCGTCGGCCGCCCGGACGACGACTGCTCGACCTCCACACCGGAGATGCCGAGGTCGGCGACCCTCAACAGTTCCTCGGTCCGCCGCCGGAAGTCCTCGCTCTGCAGCAGTCGCGTCGCCGTGTAGTCCTCGCGTTGGGCGCGTTCGGTCTCGGGCGTCACATCCCAGAGATTGCTCTTGAACCAGTCGAAGACAGGGGTGAGTTGTTCATGCCCGTCATTGGCGGCACGGGTGAGCAGAAGGGCGTCACGTCGGGTCGTGCGGGCCAGATGCGCACGGTCGTGCAGCCGGTCGGCCGGAAACTCGAATTCCCTCTCCCGCGTGGCGTCACGCTCGAACCACACCTGGCGCCGGCCCTTGGGGTAGCCGTAGAGCCATTCCGTCTCGACCCGCTGAGGTCCCAGCTCGAAACCGTAGGTCCAACGGACGTTCCGGTCGAGCAGAAAGTCCGCCTCGTACAGCGTGGTCTCGGCCGCCGCCTTCGCATCCAGGGCGAACTCGTCGCGTGGGATGCCGTCATAGGAAGTCCACTCGGCGTACGAGCGCAGTACCGCGTGACGCATGTTCTTCAACGCGGTGATGACGTTGGATTTGCCGGACGCGTTGGCGCCGAAGACCCCGAGAACGGTGTGCACGGGCAGCTGCCGGCCGTCGGAGAGCGTCACCTCGCGGGCCGCAGTGTGATCCCCTTCGGATCCCTCCGGTGCGACGAAGGACAGCTCCTGCTCGTCGCGCAGGGATCTGACATTCGCCACCCTGAATCTCAGCAGCATCCCGTCTCCTTCATGGCCGACAGACTAGTCAGACCGTCCGGCCCCCGTCCTGGGTACGCGGCGGCGGCCGACACCGGTTACGGGTCAGCCGCCTCGCGGACGGAATGGTGGCGGACTAGATGAACGAGTTGATCTCGATCGTCTCGTCGCGGCCCGGGCCGACGCCGATCGCGGAGATCGGGGCGCCGGACATCTCCTCCAGTGCCTTCACGTACGCCTGGGCGTTCTTGGGGAGGTCGGAGAAGGACTTGGCCGACGTGATGTCCTCGGACCAGCCCGGCAGGGTCTCGTAGATCGGCTTCGCGTGGTGGAAGTCGGACTGCGAGTACGGGAGTTCCTCGACGCGCTTGCCGTCGATCTCGTAGGCGACGCAGACCGGGATCTGCTCCCAGCCCGTGAGGACGTCGAGCTTGGTGAGGAAGAAGTCCGTCAGGCCGTTCACGCGGGTCGCGTAGCGGGCGATGACCGCGTCGAACCAGCCGCAGCGGCGGTCACGGCCGGTGGTCACACCCCGCTCGTGGCCGATGCGGCGCAGCGCCTCGCCGTCCTCGTCGAACAGCTCGGTCGGGAACGGGCCCGCGCCGACCCGGGTCGTGTAGGCCTTGAGGATGCCGATGACCCGGCTGATCTTCGTCGGGCCCACGCCCGCACCCGTGCAGGCGCCGCCGGCGGTCGGGTTCGACGAGGTCACGAAGGGATACGTGCCGTGGTCGATGTCCAGGAGCGTGCCCTGGCCGCCCTCGAACAGGACGACCTTGTCCTCCTCCAGGGCCTGGTTCAGGACCAGCACCGTGTCGGCGACATAGGGCGCGAGCTTGTCGGCGTAGACCAGCAGTTCCTCGACGACCTGGTCCACGGCGATCGCGCGGCGGTTGTAGAGCTTGGTGAGGAGCTGGTTCTTGACGTCGAGGGCCGCCTCGACCTTCTGCGTCAGGATCGACTCGTCGTACAGGTCCTGGACCCGGATGCCCACGCGGTTGATCTTGTCGGCGTAGGTCGGGCCGATGCCCCGCCCCGTCGTGCCGATCTTGCGCTTACCGAGGAAACGTTCCGTGACCTTGTCCACCGTCACGTTGTACGGCGTGATGATGTGAGCGTTGCCGCTGATCAGGAGCTTGGACGTGTCGACGCCGCGCTCGTTCAGACCGCTCAGCTCGGAGAGCAGGACCGACGGGTCGACGACGACACCGTTACCGATGACCGGAGTGCACTCCGGAGTGAGGATCCCGGAAGGGAGAAGGTGGAGGGCGTACTTCTGGTCACCCACGACTACCGTGTGGCCGGCGTTGTTGCCGCCCTGGTAGCGCACCACATAGTCAACGGATCCGCCTAGCAGGTCCGTCGCCTTTCCCTTGCCTTCGTCACCCCACTGAGCACCGAGCAGCACAAGTGCGGGCACGCGCGTACACCCCTTCCGGGCGGGGCATGTCCAAGGTCGGGGGCGTACGCGATGGCTCATTACCGTCGCGTGCGCCGCGACCGTCGTTGGCCGCACACTGTGGACCCGGATGCCCCGGAATAGACGAAGCCCCTGGCGCAATAGCGCAAGGGGCTCTTGCACAAAGATGCTACCCGAGGAAGCGAGGCAGGACCGAGGTGGCGACTGACGACCAGCTCCTCGTGGTCATCGACCCCCTCGCCCGTCGCACGGACGGCGAGGCCGTACGGATCGCGAAAGACGTGCTCAGCGCGGGTGCGGCGAGCACGAAGGTGTGCCTTCCAGAGGGGCCGGAGGAATTCGCGCGAGCGCTCTCGCGGCGCGGTTCCCGGCGCCCGGTGGTGGTCGGCGACGACCGCGCGCTGCTGCGGACGGTGGCTCATCTGCATCGCCAGCGGGAGCTGGCGGCGTGCGCTCTCGCCCTGGTTCCGGTGGGTACCTCCCTGGGCCTCGCCCACTCCCTGGGCGTGCCCACCGGCGCGGTCGCGGCGGCCCGCGCCGCCCTCGACGGTGTCGAGCGGCGGCTGGATCTGCTCGTCGACGACAGCGACGGCGTGGTCCTGGGCACCCTGCGCATCCCGGCCCTGCCGGGCGTGCCGCCACGGGAGCCGCCGGGGGCGGGCGGCCCGGCAGTGGGCCCATTCCCGCCGGGACCTGCCAGGGGAACGGCCCCGGGGTCCGACCGGGACGCGGCGACGGGGACGCCCGGGACGGCCTCCAGGACAGGGACCGGCTCGGGGACGGACGCGGAGACGGGTCGGGAGGCGGGTCGCGAGGCGGACAGCGGCCCGGGGCCGGGCGGGGTGTCAGGGGCCGAGGACGCGTCGGCCGACGGGTGCGCGTCGCCGCCGTCCGGCCATCACTCCTGGCTGCGCGCCTGGCCGCAGTCCCTCGCCCGTACGTTGTCGACGCGACCGGCGATACCCGCCCGGATGTCCCGTCCGCTGCGGCCCTCGCGCATACGGGTCGCCGCCGGGGGCGGGGCCGGACCCTCGCGGCTGCGGGTGGAGGTGGACGGGGTGATCCTCGTCGATTTGGACCAGCCGGTGGAGGCCGTGTCCATCACGCCGAACGTCCAGGGCGGCGCCGACATCGAGATCCGGCCGGTGTCGCTGGGCGCCGAGGCGGCCCCACTGCACGCGATCGGCCACCGGGTGACCGTGTCCGGCGCGGACTTCCGGTACCGGGCGGATTCCCTGGTGGCGGGCCCGGTGCGGACGCGGACGTGGACGGTCCGGGAGGCGGCGTGGGGGCTGACGCTGCCGGGGTGAGGGCGTGCAGGGGGCGCCCGGTGGATGCCGGGCGCCCCCTGGGTCAGCGGGTCAGAGGGTCAGCGGGTCAGAGGGTCAGCAGCCCATCGCCCAGGTGTGGGAGTCGCCGTTGTCGTTGGCGGCGCTGTTGTGGCCGACCTCCTGGCCGGGGGCGAGGCAGATGGTCATGTGACCGCCGAGGTGGGCGCGGGAGTACACCTTGACGTGGTCCTTGACGCCGGGGCCGGAGATGCCGTGGTTGGCCCAGGACGAGTCCTCGTCGGCGATGTTGCTCTCCCACCAGCGGTCGTCGCCGGGCCACTCCACCTTCATGCCGGCGAAATTGGCGTCCGTCCAGACACAGAAGTTGCCGCTTCCGCAGGCGGCGGCCTGCGCCGGAGCCGACGACGTGAGAACCAGTCCGGCGGAGAAGAGCAGGGCGGAGAACAGGGCGGTGAAGCGCTTCACTGTGCTGTGTTTCCCTTCGGGGGTGGGGGGTTGGTACTGCTGATCAGGGAGGTGGCTTGGGTGAGGGCGCGGGCCCGCAGCCGCCGCCACTCGGTGAGTTCCGTACGGCGGTCCGCGCGGACCTCGGCGAGGGTGCGGTCGGTGTGGGCGGCCTCGGGTGCGAGGTTGTTGACGACCGTCGAGGTACGGAACCAGCGGCGCTGGTCGCCGTAGAGCCGCCGCTGGGCCTCTGCCAGACAGCCGTCGGTGTGGGCACGGACGACGTGCCCGGTGGGCAGCCGCAACGACAGTTCCGTGCGCCCCGCGCCGAACATCGCCTCGGCGACCCGCGTCCGCTCGGCCCCCGGCGGTTCACCGCGCCCCGGGCGCGGCGGGGTGAACCCGTGCCGGGTCAGACAGTCGTCGGTCAGCCGCTGGGTGGCGACCCTGATGACGTCGTCCGGGGAGAGCCGGGGCCGGCCGGTCGGCGGGGCGGGCGTACAGGCGGTTCCTGCGGTGAGGAGCAGCCCACAGACGAGGAGCGCGGCGAAGTTCGTGGCGGGGGTGGGACGGGGGTTGCCGGGTCGGCGCATGGGAGGAGGTTTCCGGAAACGGTCGTTCGGTCGACAGGGGGCCAGCCACAGCTGACACGGCGACCTGCCCACCGCGCACGCCGATATGCCCGTTTCCACCCGTACCGGCGAGCGCGCGGGGGGCGCGTGTTGCCGACGTCGCGCGTCGCGCCGGAGGGCGGACGACGATATGCGCCGTGCGGCCCGTACGAGCACGCGACACGCCGCCGCGATCAATTCTCGGCGATGAAATTCACGCGGTAGGGCGCAGCACCTTTCGCCCTACGACAGAACACCTTTGAGGAGCCGTCAGGTAGCAGCCCTGCGCCTTTCCTGACGTGAATCCCGGAGGCGAGGTATCCCCCGGAGCCTCCAAGAGAGTGACGGTACGTCAGCGTGCGCGGGTGTAGACCGCACCCGGATTCGAAATACCAGCTCATTGCCATATTTTGATGGTGCGTCAGGCACGCCGACCGTCACCCGGCAGAGCGACAGTTCTTACGGCCGTTCAGCCCCTTTTCGGGCCCCACCCCGACCCTCCTCGACATGACAGCCGAAATGGCCGTCATTACGTTCGTTCTCGTCGGCAGGTCCTGTCGACGAGAACGAAGAGAAGGGGAAGTGCATTGCGCACTCGTAAGATCACAGTGATCGCCGCCTCCGTCGGCGTGGCCGTCGCGGCCGCCACCGGTGTCACCTACGCCAGCTCCGCCCTGGAGTCGGCCCCCAAGTCCGCCTCGGCCGTCGCCGACGCCGCCCCCGCGCCCCGCGGTGGTAACGGCACGGGCACCAACACCGGCTCGAACGCGGCCACCGCGCCGGCCGACGCGGGTGCGGCGGACAACTTCAACGGTCCCCGGAAGGGCAACGAGGGCCGCGGCGCGGGTCGCGGCGAGAACCGCAGGGGCGAGGGCCAGATCCAGGTCAACGAGCGCGTGTACGGCGCCGAGCCGGGCTCCTGCATCGCCGTGGTCAACGTGCGCCGCGGGCAGGGGCAGGGGCAGGGGCAGAGGGGCCCCGGCAGCTTCAACATCCGGAACGACAGCGACAAGACCGTCGAATTCTTCAACGGGATCACCTGCGACAACGGGGCGCCTGTCGCCACGGTCGGACCGCACAGTTCCAGCAGCGCGGTCGAAGGGGACCGGGAGGGACAGTTCCTCGTCGGCAGCTTCCGCGTCGTCGGAAACGGCCACTGGTGATAACCGAGAGGGCAAGCGCACACCCCGGAATACCCAGTATCGGAAGCCCCGGCTCGCCGTAATCGAGCCGGGGTTCCGGCACGGGGGTATCCCTACGGGATGACCTTCGCCATGTTAGTCAGCGCGACACGGCCGTTCCGGAGACGGCGCCGATAAAGGCGCGCCATCCGGTGGGCGAGATGTGCAGGAGGGGGCCGTGGGGGTCTTTGCTGTCGCGGATGACTCGACCGCCGGTGATCGTTACGCCGACCTCAACACAGTCGCCCTGCTGTCCGGAGTACGAGGACTTCCGGAAGGTGCCTATGAACTCAGGGGTCACGACGCATCGTCCTTGATTCTCTCGCGTGCGCGTTGGATGAGCTGCGCGCTTGCGTCCGGTGCCAGCGCTGCCGATCGTAGTTGGTCGAAGGCGAGCGTGTAAGCCGCAAGGTCTTCGGGGGCTTCCAGGATCGAAGTGCCCCGTAGGTTCTCCAACGTCACGGCTTCCACGACCGGCTCCGCGTCGAAACTGAAGGACGCGAAGGCGGAGATCTCTCCCGCGAGCGTTCCGGCACTCAAGGGTAGGACTTGCACGGTCACGTTCCTCCGCCGGCCGACTTCGAGAATGTTCGCCAGTTGCTCCTGGTGAATGCCGACTCTTACCAGCGGATGAATGATCACCGGCTCCCAGACGATGGCCGTGTACGCCGCCCCGCCCTCCTCGATTTTCGCTTGCCGAGCCTCGCGCACCTTGACCAGCTGAGCCACCCGTTCCGGGGCGACGTAGTTGGGCCCTGACGTGATGACGGCCTCCGCATAGGCCGGCGTTTGCAGCAGCCCTGGCACCAGCGCCTGCGCCCAGGCCCGGATGTGCGTCGCGTCGTCCTCCAGCGAGATGTGGTCGAGGTAGTCCGGCCGCAGGTGCGCCGCATGTTCGAGCCACCAACCACGGTGCTTCGACCTCTTCGCCAAGTCCTCCAGCTTGCTGCGGACCTCCGGATCTTCCTCGCCGTAGGCATTCAGCAGCACGCGGATCTCCAGGATGCGCGCCGTCACGAGCCCGCTCTCTATGCGGCTGACGCGGGCCGGATCCACCCCGAGCACCTCAGCTGCCGCCAACTGGTCGAGCTTGGCGGCCTGTCGGTATCGCTTGAGCGCAGCGCCGAGCCGCCTGCTGCGCACCGTCGGCCGTCCCCCTGCGGGCATCGCGTCCCCTCTCGGTCTGAACCGCCCCAACTCTAGGGGGCGTCGTCCCCCTCAAGAAGGAAAATCCGCATGCATGAGGCTTCTTCAGTTGCAGAAGGATCCGATTGAACCCTAGCCTCACTGTGCACGCACCACTACTGGGCGTGAACTTGACCGCACGTCAGGGGGCCTATCAGCCATGCCCGCTCTCACCCCACGTAGCGACTCCTTCCGTATCCCCAAGCGCCAAAGACACGTCCCCGAAGCCCGTGCCCACGTGCGGCGGATCCTCAAGGACTGGGCCATCGACGGTGAACTCGCCCATGACGTCGCCACCGTGGCCACGGAACTGGTCACCAACGCCGTCCGGCACTGCCGCGTGACGCTCGCGGAGGTGGAGGTGGTGGTGTCGGTCCGGGGGTGCGGCGTACTGGTGGAGGTGTCGGACCCGGACAAAGAGAAGGTTCCGGCACCGCGTGGCGGGGACGCCGAACAGGACGGCGGGCGTGGCCTCGTGCTCGTCGCCGCGCTCTCCGAGCGGTGGGGGCACGAGGCGCGGCCGTTCACCAAGTGCGTGTGGGCGTACTTCGTGGTCCCGGGGCGGGAAGGGTGAGCGCCGCGGCGCCGAGTCCGTACCGTGGGCGGTGGCGGCGTTGGGCGGCCCGGGCGGAACGGCATCGGGCCACGTACGGCCGGTGGTTGCCGTTCCCGTCGCGCGAACCCTGCTGGGGGAGGCGGCCGGTGAGAGCGGCGCCCGTGCGCGCCGTACTCATGGGTGGTCCATATGTGGGCGAAGAAGACGAGGGAGGCCTCGTGCGGGCGTATGTCACGGCGTACCTGGGTGAGGGGCGTACGGCATGACCGACGGAACGACGAAACGAGCAGGGGGCGCCGCCCCGCCCTCCGACCCCGTCCTGGCCACGTTCAGCGACTGGCTGGACCACGCCGTGGCCTGCGTGGACGCGTGCCGGAGGGAAGGTGTCTCGTGCCTGCACTCGATGCGGCTGGCCAAACGGCACCGCGCGGCGAGGAAGGCGGCGGGAGCGGCGCGGCGGAACAGCTCGGACTGATCCCGGGCCGGGCCGGCGTGGCTCCGGTGTGGCTCCGCGCGCCGCCTCCGGAGCTACGCCGTCGGCGAGGTCGGGGACGAGGGTGCCGGGGAGGGGGTCGCCAGGGAAACCGTGATCACGAGCCGGGTCGACAGGCCCGCCCCGCGCAGCCCGTCGGCGACCATCTCCAGCAGCCAGACGGCGACGTCCGGTGACCATTCGCGGGTACGGCAACCGAAGCGGGCCACCTCACGCATCCCCTGTGTGTGCAGGACACGATCGAGATCCAGTTCCAGTCCCGGCGGCAGGCCGGCCGCCGCAGCGGACGCGGAGAAGTCCGTCACGGAGTCCTGCGCCATGTCCCGCACCGCGTCGCACACGGCCACGCTGCCGTCCTCGTCCAGCGCGCACGCGGAGGGGAGGCCGGAGACGGTCACCACCACCTCGTGCCGGGCGTCCGGATCGGCCAGGCCGAACCACGGTGCCAACTCGGCCTGATGGAAGGCCGTGTTCCGCTCGCCGGCCCGCAGTGGCACCAAGGCGTGCAGGCCGGTGAACGTCACCTCGCCCACCCGGGCCAGCGCCTCGGACAGGACCAGGGCGATCGGCCGGACCGGGAGCCCCGGCAGCACGGAGTCGCCGAGAACTCCGGCCTGCACCCAGCCCAGTTGGTGAACCCTGCCGTCGTCGGTCCAGTCGCCGCCGACCTCCTCATGGGCCCACGCGGTGGGCTCATGGTGGGCCGTGACCTGGCCACCCTCGCTCAGCCAGCTGCTCACGGTCTGCCAGCCGTAGGCACCCGCCCGGTCGATCACGAGTCCGAGGACGTCCTCCTCGACGGAACTCTCGGGGTCCCGCTCCACCACGCGGTCCAGCCATGGGTGCCGCTGGAGGATGCCGTGCAGACCGATGATGACGGTCGGCGGGATCTCGGTCGGGGACATCACGAGCGCTCCCGGAAACACGCGGCGCCGGAGGATTCCTCCTCCGGCGCCGCTGTCAGCTCTTCATCACGTGCCACAGTACAGCGTCTGTGTGGCGGTGATCTTCTTGTTCGAGTCGTCCGGGTAGCCGACCAGATCGACGTCGACGACGCTGCGGAAGGAGTTCCGCTGGATCAGATTCGTGCACTTCCAGGCGGCCGACGCCCGCTTGGCGCTGCCGCCGCCGGAGTACACCGTCTTGGTGCCCGTGTTCAGCGTGCGCCAGCCGGTTCCGGACTTCACCTGGATGTCCACGGTGACCTTGGCCTTGGTGGCCGGGCCGCTGATCCGCTTCCACCAGCCGTGCGCGTTGACCGCCCCGGGCACCGTGTGCGAGAAGTGGACGTTGTCGCCGCCCGTCTGGAAGGCACCCACGCCCGCGGCGGCCGTGCGCGTGGCCTCGTGGCTGTAGGTCTGGGTGGACGCCGCCGAGTCGCTGTCGTCGGCGTGCGCCGGGACCGTCGCGCCGAGCGCGAGCAGACCGGCGAGGGCGGCGGAAGCCGCCGCCATACGTGTACGCATGTAATTCCCCCGTGGTTGAGCCTTGTTGGTCGAGCCTTGTCGGTCGCGCCAGCCATCAGATCAATGATCCGACGTTCGCGCATGTGTTTTATTTCCAGGCACCAGGGGTCCGTGCGATCCGCGCCGGCTGCGAGCCAGCCGCACGCCAGCCGCACGCCAGCCGCACGCCAGCCGCGCCAGACAATAAAACGTTGACAACAAGTTGTTCACCCTCGACGCTGGTCGTATGACCTCGTCGAGCACTCCTCAACCCGCCGACACCGCCGACCCGTTCACGCCGCCGAGCGCGGACGAGGCGCGGGCGCGGCGGGCCCCCACCTCCCTGTTCCGTATCGCCGAGCGACACGCGGCGACGGACGCGCAGCGCCGGCGCCAGACCCATCCGCATGTGCTGGGGCCCCACGAGGCGATCCGGCTGGTGTCGTTCCTGCTCAGCGGCGCCGCACTCCTCGACGACGGGGAGGAGGAGGTCGACCGCGCGGACATCACCGCCGCGCTCAGCCTCATCCCCCTCGCCCGCGGGGAGATGGACGAACTGGAGGCCGGTCTACTGGAGATGGCCCGGGGCAGGGGCATGACCTGGCCGGAGATCGCCTACGGGCTGGGGCTCCAGACACCCCAGGCGGCACGGCAGCGCTACGAACGTCTGGCGAGCCGTACGGAGAGGGCGGACCCCTGACCAGTGCCGTGCCGCATGGGTTCACCAGCCTGGTGAAGTGTCGGAGAGGCGGGCTATGTTCCCGGCATGAACGACGCCGAAGTCGCCTCACTCCTGGCCGGATGCGCTCGCTGCCCGTACCCCGGGGTGTGGCAGGCCTCCCCATTTGTGGAACGCACGGTCGGCGGTGCGCGGCACGCTCTGGTCGCGGTCGATCCAGGGCTGAGCGCGCTCGCCGTACGGCGTGATGACGGCTCCCTGTGGTGTCTGCCGGAGGGCGGTGTTCCGCAACTGGTGAACTCCAGCGTCGAGGCGTTCGTCGCCTTCAGCCGCGCTTATGAGGAGGCCTCTGCCGAGGCCGCCGCATACGAGGGGCCCGGTGACGACGGCCTGAGCGAAGACGAGGCCGTGGACCTGGCCGAGGAGGCCGCCGACGCGCTCACTGAGGCGTTGCTGGAACGATTCGGGACGCTTGACGCCGATGCCGTCGCCGACGAGAACTCCTTCTGGCACATCGGGGCCGAGGAACTGGGCTACAGCATGAGCGTGTGACCACGCAGAACATCGCAGCGGGCTGCTCACATCGCGACGCCGAGGGGGCGCCCGCCCCAGCGGATGCCCTTCAGGAGGAACCAGTGCCATCCCCGCGTCCGCTCACCCCCGAGGAGCAACTCGCCGACGCGAAGCTGCTGTTGCGCCTCCCGCGTATCGTCGCGATCTGCGGCTCCACCCGCTTCATGGCCGAGATGAACGAGGCCGATCTACGCGAGACCACAGCCGGAAGGATCGTCGTCAAACCGGGCTGCGACATGAAGGCGCCGCACGAGCTCTGGTCCGATCCTGTCGAGGCCGAGGCGCTGAAGGTGCGGCTGGACGAGCTGCACCGGGCGAAGATCCGGCTCGCTGACGAGGTGCTCGTGGTCGGCGACTACATCGGACACAGCACCCGAGCCGAAATCGCCTACGCCCGGTCGCTGGGCAAGCCCGTGCGGTTCACGCACCCCGAAGTCGACCCTGCCGCCTGACAGCCCGCCGCCACCTCGCCGGTCAGTCCCGTCCGAAGAGTTCGTCGCGGTGGGTGCGCCAGCGGTTCATCATCGCCTCGACCTCGGTCTCGATGAACTCGAAGAACGCGAGGGTCTCGGAGAGTCGGCGGCCCGCCGGGCTGTCGGCCCCCAGGCTGGCGACCCCCTCGCGCAACGCCTCCTCCCACCGCTTGATGATGGCCTCGCGGTTGGTGAGGGCCTCGTACCACTGCTCGCTGTGGACGCGGTAGCGCTCACGGCGCGAACCCGGTTCGCGTTCGCGTGAGACCAGGTGCACCTGGGCGAGATAGCGGACCGCGCCGGAGACGGCGGCGGGGCTGATCCGCAGCTGTTCGCCCAGCTCGGCCGAGGTCAGCGCGCCGGTGTCGGAGGCCAGGAGCGCGGCGAAGACCCGGGCCGGCATACGCGGCATCCCAGCCTCGACGAGCTGCGCCGCGAAGTGTTCGACGAAACGGGAGACCGACTCCGGGTCCCGCTCCGGCACGTCCACCTCGGCCTGCGGCTCCACCATCCCTGGATCATCTCCCCTGGTCGGACACTGCTCCCAGCCTACCGGCGCTTCATACGCTTCCTTAACTTCACAAATTTCTGAAGCAAGCGTACGTTCTGAAGCATGACGAAGGCCAACTCCGCCGACTCCGCCGACCCCGCCGACCCTGCCAACCCCGCCGTTCCCGCCCTGGAGGTCTCCGGACTCCACAAGTCCTTCGGGCGCACCCACGCCCTGGCCGGCCTCGACCTGACCGTCGCGACCGGCGAGGTCCACGGCTTCCTCGGCCCCAACGGCGCCGGGAAGTCCACCACCATCCGCGTCCTGCTCGGCCTGCTGCGCGCCGACTCGGGCACCGCGCGGGTGCTGGGCCGCGACCCGTGGGCGGACGCGGTGGAGGTGCACCGCCGGATCGCGTACGTGCCGGGTGACGTGACCCTCTGGCGCAACCTGTCCGGCGGCGAGGTCATCGACCTCTACGGACGGCTCCGGGGCGGACTGGACGCCCGCCGCCGCGCCGACCTCGTCGAACGGTTCGAACTCGACCCCACGAAGAAGGGGCGCACGTACTCCAAGGGCAACCGCCAGAAGGTCGCCCTCGTCGCCGCCTTCGCCTCCGACGTCGACCTCCTCATCCTGGACGAGCCGACGTCGGGCCTGGACCCCCTGATGGAGGAGGTGTTCCAGCGCTGTGTACGGGAGGAGCGCGACCGGGGCCGTACGGTCCTGCTGTCCTCCCACATCCTCAGCGAGGTCGAGGAGTTGTGCGACCGGGTGAGCATCATCCGCAAGGGCGTCACCGTCGAGAGCGGCTCCCTCGCCGAGCTGCGCCATCTGACCCGGACCACCGTCACCGCCGAACTGGCGGGCCCACCCGACGGCCTGGCCCATCTCCCCGGTGTCCACGGCCTCGACGTCCAGGGCAACCGCGTCCGCCTCCAGGTCGACACCGCCGAACTCAACGCCGTCCTCCGCTCCCTGACCCAGTCCGGCGTACGGTCGTTGACCTCGACACCGCCGACGCTGGAGGAGCTGTTCCTGCGGCACTACCAGGCCGAGGGGGCGGAAGAGGTGGCCGCGCGATGACCACGACCGCCGACAGCGCGGGCGGCGCCGACACCACAGGCGGCGCCGGCACCGCTCTCTCCGGGCCGCTCGCCGTACGGTCCCGCAGCGGCCGTCAACTCGCCGGTACGGGAACCCTGTTGAGGTTCGCCCTGCGGCGCGACCGGGTGATGGTGCCGGTCTGGGTCGCGGTGACGGGGCTGATGGTCCTCTCCATGCCGAACAGCCTGGCCGCCCTGTACGGCACCGCCGCCGAACGCGCCGACCTCATGCGCCAGTTGACCACCAACTCCTCGCTGCGCGCCCTGGTCGGCCCGGTCTTCGACGACTCCCTCGGCGCCCTGACCGCCTGGCGCGTCGGCGTCTACGCCGGTCTCCTCGCCGCCGTCATGAGCCTCCTCGTCGTCATCCGCCACACGCGCGACGAGGAGGAGAGCGGCCGCCAGGAGCTGATCGCGTCCGGCACGGTCGGCCGGCGCGCCTCGCTGACCGCCGCCCTGCTCACGGCGGCCGTCGCCAACGGCGGGCTCGCGCTGCTCGTGACGCTCGGGCTGGCGGGGCAGGGCGCGGCGGGCGCGCTGGCCTTCGGGCTGGGGATCGCGGGCGTCGGGATGGTGTTCGCGACGATGGCGGCGGTCGTGGCGCAGCTGACGGAGAGCGCGCGGCTGGCTCGGGGGCTGACGGCGGGTGTGCTGGGGGCGGCGTTCGTGCTGCGGGCGGCGGGCGACGCTTCCGAGAACGAAGGTTCGTCTTTCTTGACGTGGGTGTCGCCGCTGGGGTGGCTGGAAAACGAGCGTTCGTTCGCGGACGAGCGCTGGTGGGTGCTGCTGCTGTTCGTCGCGGCGGCGGTCATCCAGGGCGCGGTGGCGTACGGGCTCGCCGGGCGCCGCGACGTCGGCATGAGCTTCCTGCCGACCCGGCCGGGACCGGCCAACGGCCGGCTGGGCACGGCCGGTGCGCTCGCCTGGCGGCTCCAGCGCGGCAGTGTTTTCGGCTGGAGCATCGGTTTCCTCCTCACCGGGCTCGTCTACGGCGGGCTGACCGAGGGCACGGCCGACTTCGTCGGCGACAACAAGAGCGCCCGCGAGATCTTCGAACGCATGGGCGGGCAGTCCGGCCTGACCAACGCGTTCCTCGCGTCGATGATCGGCATGCTCGGTCTGATCGCCGCTCTGTACGTCGTCGGCGCGGTGCTCCGCCTGCACGGCGAGGAGACCTCCGGGCGCGCCGAGCCGCTCCTCGCGACCCCGGTGAGCCGGCTCCGCTGGGCCGCCGGGCATCTGGTCGTCGCCTTCGGCGGCACCGTCTGGATCATGCTCCTCGCCGGTCTCGGCTTCACCCTCGGCTACGGCAAGGAGGCCGGTCCGATCCTGGGCGCCTGCCTCGTCCAGGTCGCCGGGGTCTGGGTCGTCGGCGGCGCCGCCGTCCTGCTCCTCGGGCTCACCCCCCGGGCGGCGCCGGCAGCCTGGGGCCTCGCCGGTGCCGTCCTCCTCATCGGCTGGATCGGCCCCGCCCTCGACGCCCCCGCCGCGCTCCTCGACCTCTCCCCCTTCGGCCACCTCCCGAAGCTCCCGGGCGGCGCGATGGACTGGACCCCGGTACTGACCCTGACCGGCCTCGCGGTGGTGCTGGTAGCGGGGGGCCTGGCGGGGTTGCGGCGGAGGGATGTGAGCGGCTGAGGGTGGTTCGGGTCTGTGGGGTCCGGGGGTCTGTGGGTCGGCACCGGCGCTGTCGGCGACGGGACCGGGGTGCCGTTGTCGTGGCGCGTGTCGTCGGTCGGGAGAACCGTGGTGGAGCGGGGCGCGTCTTGCGGGGCACGGGTCGGCCGGAGCAGTCCGGAGCCGGGGCCGGGTCGGGTGAGGGGGCCGGAGTTGGAAGGCCAGAGTGTTGCCGGGTGTGGTGGGTGTGCGGTGTCGGCGGTGGGCGCGGTGGCCGCCACCCTCGCCTGGAGTACCTCGAACCGGACTCGGCGGCATCTGCGGGGCGGCTTCGAGGGCGAGGACATGGACTACACGGTCCTCGCCACCGAACTCCCCTTCGTCGCCCTGGCCGGCGCCGCCCTCCCCGCCGCCGTCTGCCTGCTGATCGCCCTCCTGGTGGCCCGACGACGGAGGTCGGGGGCCGGTGCCGGGCCGGAGTCCGGCACCGGGGCGCCCTCAGATCTCGACGGCTAGGGCGTCCAGGCCCCGGATCACGAAGTTCGGCTTGCGGGTCGGCTCGGTGGCGAGGGTGAGGGTCGGGGCCTGCTCCAGGAGGGCCGTCATCGAGGCCGCCAGTTCGATACGGGCGAGCGGCGCGCCGATGCAGTAGTGGATACCCGCGCTGAACGAGATGTGCGGGTTCTCCCGGCGGGTGAGGTCCAGCTTCTCCGGTTCGGCGAACACGGCCGGGTCGTGGTTGGCCGAGCCGAACAGCATCGCGATCTCCGCGCCCCGGGGGACCGTCGTCCCGTCGATCTCGATGTCGTCCAGCACCCAGCGCTCGAAGAGCTGCAACGGGGTGTCGTAGCGCATCAGCTCCTCCACCGCCGTCGGCACCAGCGAGCGGTCCGCGCGCAGGGCCGCCAGCTGCTCCGGGTTCCGGAACAGCGCCCACCAGCCGTTCACCGTGGCGTTCACCGTCGCCTCGTGGCCCGCGTTCAGCAGCAGCACACAGGTCGAGATCATCTCCTGCTCGGTGAGCCGGTCGCCCTCGTCGTAAGCGGCGATCAGGCCCGAGATCAGGTCCTCGCCCGGCTCCGCCCTGCGGTGCGCGATCAGCTCCCGCAGATACTCCGAGAACTCCACCGACGCCCGTACCGCCCGCTTCGCCGTCTCCTCCGACGGGCTCAGCTCGTACATCCCGCAGATGTCCGCCGACCAGGGCCGCAGCTGCGCCCGGTCCGACTCGGGGATGCCCAGCATCTCGGCGATCACCGCCACCGGCAGCGGCTCGGCGACATCCGCCAGCAGATCACCCCCGCCGGCCTCCACCAGTCCGGCCACCAGCTCGCCGGCCAGCTCCCGTACATACGGCTTCAGCTGCTCCACCGTGCGCGGGGTGAACGCCTTCGAGACCAGCCGCCGGATCCGGGTGTGGTCCGGGGGCTCCAGGTCGAGCATCCCGTGGTCGTTGAGGGTATGGAACGGCTCGTGCTCCGCCGGCGGGGCGGTGCGTCCGAAGTCCTCGTGGGTGAACCGGTGCTGGTACGTCCGCCCGAGCCGCCGGTCCCGCAGCAGCGCCGAGATGTCCGCGTGGTGCGGGACGAGCCACTGGTTCGTGGGCTCGAAGTACCGCACCCTGCCGAGGGCCCGCAGCTCCGCGTACGCCGGGTACGGGTCGGCCAGGAAGGCGGGGTCCCACGGGTCGAAGACGAGGTCAAGAGCAGCTGCCATGGAGCGACGCTAGCCCGGTTCCCCCGTTCTGACCAGGGGTGTCCTGCCGGCCAGGGGCCGCTCAACCCGGCGTGACCAGCCGCGCCTCGTACGCGAACACCGCCGCCTGCGTCCGGTCGCGCAGGCCCAGTTTGACCAGGACCCGGCTCACATGGGTCTTGATCGTGGACTCGGCGACCACCAGGCGCTCCGCGATCTCCGCGTTCGACAGGCCCTGGGCGATCAGGACCAGGACCTCGGTCTCGCGGTCGGTGAGTTCGCCGTACGCCAGCTGGGTGGCCGCGGAGGGGCGGGGGGCCTGGGCCAGCTTGGAGAACTCCGTGATCAGCCGCTTGGTGACGGACGGCGCGAGCAGGGCCTCACCGGCGGCCACCACCCTTACCCCGTCGGCCAGTTGGCGGGCCGAGGCGTCCTTGAGGAGGAAGCCGGAGGCGCCCGCGCGCAGTGCCTGGTACACGTACTCGTCCAGGTCGAACGTGGTCAGCACCAGCACCCTCGCCCCGCCGTCCGACGCGACGATCTCCCGGGTGGCCTCGATGCCGTTCAGTTCGGGCATCCGGATGTCCATCAGGACGACGTCCGGCGACAGCTCCCGGACCCGGTCGACGGCGTCCCGGCCGTTCACCGCCTCGCCGACCACCTCGATGTCCGGCATCGCGTTGAGCAGCACGGAGAAGCCCTCGCGGACCATCATCTGGTCGTCGGCGATCAGCACGCGGATCGTCATGCGTCGGCCTCGCTCACGCCGGCCACCGGCAGGAACACCGTCACCTCGTAGCCTCCGTCCTCCGTCTCGCCCGTCGTCATCTCGCCGTTCAGCATGGTGACGCGCTCCCGCATGCCGGTGAGGCCGTGGCCCGTGCCGTGGGTGGACTTCACCAGGGTCACCTCGGGGGACGGGCCGTTGACCACGCGCAGGCCCAGGCCGCCCAGGACATAGCCGATCTCCACGCGGGCCGTCGCGCCCGGCGCGTGCCGCAGGGTGTTGCTGAGGGCCTCCTGCACGATGCGGTACGCCGACAGCTCCACGCCCTGCGGAAGCTCACGGACCGCTCCGGTGACCACCTTGTCGACCGTGAGACCGGCCTCCCGCACATTGGCGAGCAGGTGGTCGAGGTCGGCGAGGGTGGGCTGGGGGGCGTCCGGGGCCTCGTAGTCCTCGGCGCGGACCACCCCGAGGACGCGGCGCAGCTCGGTGAGCGCGGCCACCGCGTTCTCCCGGATGGTGGCGAAGGCCTGCTCCAGCTCCGGCGGCGGGTTCTCCACGCGGTAGGGCGCGGCCTCGGCCTGGATGGCGACCACCGACATGTGGTGGGCCACCACGTCGTGCAGCTCACGGGCGATCGTGGTGCGCTCCTCCAGCAGGGTGCGCCGGGAGCGCTCGTGCTCGGTCACCGTCTGCTGGGCGGTGACCTCCCGCTGGGCCGTGCGGCGGATGGTCAGGGCGGACGCTGCCAGCATGGACATGGCGGAGACGAAGAGCAGGGGAACCGTGTTGTTCACCGCGTAGTGGCCCCCGCCGAGGGTGGTCTCCATGAACGCCCCGTACGCCGCGGTCAGGATCCACATCCAGGCGGCTATGCGCGGCCGGGTGCGCAGGGCCACGACGGTCATCACCACGAGGTGGGCCGCGAAACTGCCGGCCGTCCACGGCCAGTCGTCCCACTGACCGCTGCCCACCGCGGTCAGGGGCGCCGCGATCATGGAGGCCCAGAAGGCCGCCACGGGTCTGATCATGGTCAGCAGGATCGGCAGCACGGCGAGGACGGCGGCCACCATCGCGCCGAGCCCGCCTCCGTCGTTCCCGGAGGCGGCGATGGCCATCGAGAACAGGCCGGCCACCACCACGGCCGCGTGCGGGGCCCAGGCCACGTATGCACGCAGGCGGCCGGAGAACCGGCTGGTGAACGGGCCGTCCATCTTCATCGGGGGCATCGGCAGGTAGGCGAACGCGTCGTGGAACAGGTCCTGTCGCAGCCTGCGCCACGCGTCCATCGCCACCCGGAACTCCGGGCTGCTCTGCCTGCCCCCGCCGCGCGAGGGCATCGTCTGCGTCTGGGTCGTCTCGGTCACGTGGAAACGGTAGGCGGAGGGCGGGTGCGCCGTCGTCACCAGTGAGGAGGGTCTGTCCGGGTCCGTCTCAGGTACTACGGGTACGGGCACGGGGCCCCGCCGGACCCGTCGGATCGGCTTTCACCAGGCCAGCTGGGTGATCTCCTCCACCACGACCGCGCAGGCGTCCGCCGCCGGGTCGATGAGGGGGAAGTGGCCCACGTCCTCCAGCAGGGTCAGGCCCACGACCTCGCCCGCCTTGGCCGCGGCGTCGGCGTACGCCTCGGCGACGGCCTGGGGGACGACGATGTCGGAGCGGCCCTGTACGAGGGTGGTGGCGATGCCCGTCGGGAGGAGGAGGGCGGGATCGGCGCTGGGGCGGCGGTCCGTGAACTTGTCCTGGCCGCCGAGGAGTTGGACGGCCGCACCGCCGCAGACGTCGAGCTTCTCGGCCATCGCGAAGTCGGCGATGGGGGCGAGGGCGACGACGCCGCGCAGGGGGGCGGGGCGGTCGGTGCGCCACGGGGTGCCGGGCGGCAGTACGTGGCGGCCGGCGGCCCACAGGGCGAGGTGACCGCCCGCGGAGTGGCCGGTGAGGACCGTGCGGCGGGGGTCGGCCTGGGGCAGGACCGCGCGCACGAGGTCCGGGAGGGCGTCGAGGGCGGCGGCGATGTCGTCGAACGTCTCCGGCCAGCGGCCCGCGACCGGGCCGGGGGTGCCGGTGGGCCCGGTCTGGGCGGGGAGCGAACTGCCCCTGCGGTACTCGACGTTGGCCACCGCGAAGCCGTGGCGGGCGAGGAAGTCCGCGAAGGGGGTGATGTGCAGGCGGTCGTACGGGGCCCGCCACGCGCCGCCGTGCAGGACCACGACGAGGGGGGCGGTGGCCGTGGACGCGCCGTCGGGGTCCGTGGGCGTGCGGGGGGCGTAGAAGTCGATCACCTGGTCGGGGTGGTCGCCGTAGGGGGCGGTGGCGTCCGGGGTGACCTGGGGGTGCGAGAAGGCTGATGCCTCTTCGGCGGCATCGCGGGCTGCGGCGTCGTCGTCCGGCATGCGGCAACCTCTCGGGTGAAACGGATTTGGAAGGGTTTGGGCGGGCAGGTGCCGGGGAAAGGGCGCCTGCTCCGTTGGCGGGGACGGTATCAGGCCGATGACGTGCGCGGACACGGGGATGTGACGGGGGGTCAGGGGGGCGGTCGGGACCGGGGTCGGGCGGGGTGGGGACTGTGGCCCGGGGCGGGGGTGGGTTTCGCTCACCGGCGCTCGCCGGGTTGGTACGGGTACGGGCAGGGGGCTGCGCCAGCCCCCTGCCCCGGCCTACCCCGCCCCCTCCAGCGTCTCCGCCAGCACCCGTGCCGCTCGCTCCACGTCCGTGAAGCTGACGTAGAGCGGGGTGAAGCCGAAGCGGAGGACGTCGGGGTGGCGGAAGTCGCCTATGACGCCCTGGGAGATGAGGCGCTTCATGATGTCGCCGGCGTCGTCGCAGCGGAGGGCGACCTGGCTGCCGCGTTCCGCGTGGGCGGCCGGCGTGAGGGACTCGACGCGGCCCTCGGGGACGTACGCCGCCACGCAGCGCAGGAAGAAGTCCGTCAGGGCGAGGGACTTCGCGCGGACCGACTCGATCATCACCGCGGCCTCACCGGCCGGGCCCGCCTCGCCCCCGCCGCCCCAGCCGTACCAGACGTCGAGCGCCGCCTCCAGGGCCAGCATCGACAGGATGTCCGGCGTGCCGACCCGCCCCCGTACCGCGCCCGGCGCGGGCTCGTAGGCCGGGCGCATGGCGAAGGGGGCGGCATGGGAGGTCCAGCCGGGGAGCGGCGAGTCGAAGCGGGGCTGGAGGTCCCGGCGGACGTACAGGTACGCCGGGGAGCCGGGGCCGCCGTTGAGGTACTTGTAGGTGCAGCCGACCGCCAGGTCGACCCCGTGCGCGTCGAGGCCGACGGGCAGCGCGCCCGCGCTGTGGCAGAGGTCCCAGACGGCGTAGGCACCGGCCTCGTGGACCGCCGCCGTCAGACCGGGGAGGTCGTGCAGCCGGCCCGTGCGGTAGTCGACGTGGTTGAGCAGGACCGCGGCCGTACGGTCGCTCAGGGCGGCCGGGACCTCCGCCGGGGTCACCGGGCGGAGCGTACGGCCGGTCATGCGGGCCGCGGACTCGGCCAGGTAGCCGTCCGTGGGGAACGTCGTCGCGTCGACCAGGATCTCGTCGCGTCGCCCCGAGCCGTCCTCCTCGGCCATCCGCACCGCCGCCACGACCGCCTTGAAGACATTGACGCTCGTGGAGTCGCCGACCACGATCTGGCCGGGCGCCGCGCCCACCAGCGGGGCGATACGGTCGCCGATCCGCTCGGGCGCGGTCCACCAGCCGCTCTCGTCCCAGGACCGGATACGCAGCTCGCCCCACTCGCGGTACACGACGTCCGCGACCCGGCCGGGGACCGCCACCGGCAGCGCGCCGAGCGAGTTGCCGTCGAGGTACACCGCCTCGTCGAGGACGAAGCGGGTGCGCAGGCACGCCAGTTGGTCGGCCGCGTCCAACTCCCTTGCTTCACTGATGAGTTCAGACATGGGAGCGCGCCGTCCACAGCTCGGGGAAGACGTTCTTCCGGGCGCGCTTCTCCAGCCAGGCCACACCGGCGGAGCCACCCGTGCCGGCCTTGGAACCCATCGCGCGGCGCGTGGCGACGAGGTGGTCGTTGCGCCAACGCCACACCAGTTCGGCGACATCGGTCAACGCCTCGCCGAGGCGGGCGAGTTCGTGGTCCGGGTCGCCGGAGTACAGCGCGGTCCACACCTCCTCGACCTCGGGGGACGGCTCGTAGCGTTGGGAGACGTCACGGCGTACGACGGACTCGGGGATCGCGTGGCCGCGCCGGGCGAGCAGCCGCAGCACCTCGTCGTAGAGGCTCGGCTCGTGCAGCGCCTTCTCCAGCTCGGCGTGGACGCGCGGGGCGCCCCGGTGCGGGACGAGCATGGAGGCGGACTTCTCGCCGAGCAGGAACTCCATCCGCCGGTACATCGCCGACTGGAAGCCGGAGCCCTCGCCGAGGGCGGCGCGGTAGGAGTTGAACTGCGCGGGGGTCAGCTGGGCGAGCGGGCGCCAGGAGGCGTTCAGCGCCTCCAGCTCGCGTACGGAACGCTTCAGCGCGTCCTTGGCCCGTGCCACGTCGTCGTCCCGGAGCGCGGCGGTCGCGGTCTCCCACTCGTGGACGATGACGGTGAACCACAACTCCATGACCTGGGTCGTCACCAGGAAGACCATCTCACCGGGGTCGTCGGAGAGGGGGTGCTGGAGGTGGGTGAGGACGTCCGCCTGGACGTAGTCCTCGTACGGCGTCGTGCCCTGGAAGTCGAGATGCGGGGTCTCGGGCTCCGAAGCCTCATGGGGCTGAGCCTGAAGGGACATCGCTGTCTCCTGTTGTGTACTCCGGGTAGCGGTCCGCCCCTGCCGAATTCCGACACGGGGGCCCCGGTCCCCACCGGCATGGTCGGCGATACCACCCCCGCACCGCAAGGTCCGCCTGGTCACACCAGGCGGACCTGCACGAACGACCCTGCCGTCAGCCGAGCGTCTGCGCCGCCGTCGGGGAGGAGTCCTTCAGGAACTGGGAGCAGCGCTCGTACTCCTCCTGCTCGCCGATGTCCCCGGCGGCACGGGCCAGGGCGTGCAGGGCGCGCAGGAAGCCGCGGTTCGGCTCGTGCTCCCAGGGGACGGGGCCGTGGCCCTTCCAGCCGTTGCGGCGCAGGGCGTCCAGGCCGCGGTGGTAGCCCGTACGGGCGTAGGCGTACGACTCCACGACACTGCCCCGCTCGTAGGCCCCGTCGGCGAGCTGGGCCCAGGCGAGGGAGGAGGTGGGGTACTTGGCGGCGACGTCGGCCGGGGGCGTGCCGTTCGCGAGCAGCTCGCGGGGCTCCGGGTCGTCGGGGAGGTGCGTCGGGGGCGGGCCCCCGAGGAGGTTCTCGTGAATCGTCATGGGTTCCAGTCTGGCTCATCAGGGGGTGGGGAGTGGCACGGGCCGGGGGGTGGTTCAGTCACCCGGTCCGAGGCCGCCCGGTCCCTTGTCGCCCGCCCCTCTCTCCCCCGCCTCCAGCGGCGGCGACACCACCCCGCAGTGGGTCCGGCACTCGGGATGGCGGCAGTCCGGCTGCGGGCGGCGGACCGTGGTGAACGACAGCACCGCGCCCACCACCAGCGTCGCGGCGCAGACGATCATCGCCGTGCCGAACGCGTCGTCGAACTGGGTCGCCGACCGGTACGCCTCCGGGCCCATCCCCGCGATCAGCGGCAACGCGGCCACGGCGACCAGACCGGCCGCGCGGGCCGCCGCGTTGTTGATGCCGCTCGCCAGGCCCGCGTGCTCGGTGTCCACGGAGGCCAGGACCGTCGCGGTCAGGGGCGCGACCAGGGTGACCATGCCGAGGCCGAGCACGACCAGCGCGGGCAGCACGTCGACGACGTACGACGCGTCCGGGCCCACCCGCAGGGCCAGCAGCATGCCCGCCGCGCACAGCAGCGGGCCGACGGTGAGAGGGATCCGGGGACCGATCCGCTCGCTGAGCGCGCCCGCGCGGGAGGAGAGCAGGAGCATCAGGACCGTGATGGGCAGCAGGGCCGTGCCCGCCTCCAGAGCCGAGTAGCCCGAGACGACCTGGAGCTGGAGCGCGGCGAGGAAGAAGAAGCCGCCGAAGGCCGCGTACACGCACAGGGTGACCAGGTTGACCGTGGTGAACTGGCGGGAGGCGAAGATCGTCGGCGGCATCATCGGATCGGGGCGGTGGCGTTCGACGTACACGAAGGCCACGCCCGCCGCGACCCCGGCGGCGGCCGAGACGGTCACCGCGAGGGAGCCCTCCCCCGCCTCGATCAGGGCGTACGTCACCAACGCCAGCGACGAGGCGCCGAGGACCGCGCCCAGCACGTCGAAGCGGTTCTCGTGGGCCCGGCCGTCGCCCGACTCCGGGACGTGCCGGGTGGCCACGGGCACACAGACGAGCGCCAGCGGGACGTTCAGCAGGAAGACCCAGCGCCAGCCGGGGCCGTCCACCAGCCAGCCGCCCAGGAACGGGCCGACGGCCGCGCCGATGCCGCCGAAGCCGGACCACAGGCCGACGGCCCGCGCGCGGTCGTCGGGGTGGAACGAGGCCTGGATGAGGGCCAGCGAGCCCGGGGTGAGCAGCGCCCCGCCCACGCCCTGAAGCGCGCGGGCCGCGATCAGGACGCCGACGTTCGGGGCGAGACCGCACAGCAGGGACGCCACGGCGAACCACACCACGCCGATCACGAACACCTTGCGCCGGCCGAAGCGGTCGCCGAGCGCGCCGCCCAGCAGGATCAGACCGGCGAGGGTGAGCATGTACGCGTTGACGGTCCACTGGAGGGCCGCGAGATCGGCGTCCAGGTCCTCGCCCATCCGGGGCAGGGCGACGTTGACGACGGTGGAGTCCAGCAGCGCCATGCTGGAGCCGAGGATCGTGGTGAACAGGATCCACTTGCCCTGGGGCGAGGCGAGCCGGATGTCGGGCATGGGTCAGGTATACAGCGGCCCTCGCACACACGGCGAGCCCGGCGCCGTGATGGCACCGGGCTCGTCGTATGCAAAATACGTGTGGGCTGGGCTTACTTGATCTTCTGGCTCGCCGAGCGCAGGTTCTGCGTGGCCTCGACGACACGCGCGGCCATGCTCGCCTCGGCCAGCTTGCCCCAGGTGCGGGGGTCGTAGGTCTTCTTGTCGCCGACCTCGCCGTCGACCTTCAGGACGCCGTCGTAGTTCTTGAACATGTGGGCCGCCACCGGACGCGTGAAGGCGTACTGGGTGTCGGTGTCGATGTTCATCTTGACGACGCCGTTCTCCAGGGCCGTGCGGATCTCCTCCTCCGTCGAGCCGGAGCCGCCGTGGAAGACGAAGTCGAACGGGGACTCCTTGCCGAAGCGGGAGGCCACGCCCTCGTTCAGCTCCTTGAGGAGGTCGGGGCGGAGCACGACGTTGCCCGGCTTGTAGACGCCGTGGACGTTGCCGAAGGACGCGGCGAGCAGGTAGCGGCCCTTCTCACCGAGGCCGAGCGCCTCGACGGTGCGGATCGCGTCGTCGACCGTGGTGTAGAGGGAGTCGTTGATCTCGTGGGAGACCCCGTCCTCCTCGCCACCGGTCGGGGTGATCTCGACCTCCAGGATGATCTTCGCGGCGGCGGCGCGGGCGAGGAGCTCCTGGGCGATGGAGAGGTTGTCGGCGAGGGTCTCCGCCGAGCCGTCCCACATGTGGGACTGGAACAGCGGGTTGCGGCCGGCCTTGACCCGCTCCTCCGACACGGCCAGCAGCGGACGTACGTAGCCGTCGAGCTTGTCCTTCGGGCAGTGGTCGGTGTGCAGGGCGACCGTGACGGGGTACTTCTCGGCCACGATGTGCGCGAACTCGGCGAGGGCGACGGAACCCGTCACCATGTCCTTGCTGTACTGACCGCCCAGGAACTCGGCTCCGCCGGTCGAGATCTGGACGATGCCGTCGCTCTCCGCCTCCGCGAAGCCCCGCAGCGCGGCGTGCAGCGTCTGGGTCGAGGTCACGTTGATGGCCGGGTAGGCGAACTTGCCTGCCTTCGCCCGGTCGAGCATCTCGTTGTAGACCTCGGGGGTTGCGATGGGCATGGTCCGCTCCTTGTATGTGCGGGTGGCGTTGTGCTTACGGTCCCTGACCTAGGGTTGCGACGTCATCGTCGGCCCCATCCTTCCAGACGGGACCCGATGCTCCGGCCAGGGTGTCCGGAACTGGTCGGTAACCGCTGACCTTGGTGTTCTCGACCGTGCCGACAGTCGTACGAACGTCGGCCGGGACCTCAGTCGAGGCCCAACTCGTCCTTCGAGAACGCGAACCGGTACGGGACGCCGGCGCCCGCCTCGATCTTCTCGGCGGCACCGGTGGCGCGGTCGACGATGGTGGCGACGGCGACGACCTCGGCGCCCGCCTCGCGGACGGCCTCGACGGCGGTGAGCGGGGAGCCGCCGGTGGTGGAGGTGTCCTCGACGACGAGGACCCGACGGCCGCTGATGTCCGGCCCCTCCACCCGGCGCTGCATCCCGTGCGCCTTGGCCGCCTTGCGCACGACGAACGCGTCCAGCCTGCGGCCGCGCGCGGCGGCCGCGTGCAGCATCGCGCCGGCGACCGGGTCGGCGCCCATGGTGAGACCGCCGACCGCGTCGAAGTCGAGGTCGGCGGTCAGGTCGAGGAGCACCTGTCCGACCAGCGGGGCGGCCTCGCCGTCGAGGGTGACGCGGCGCAGGTCGATGTAGTAGTCCGCCTCCAGACCCGACGACAGGGTCACCTTGCCGTGCACCACGGCCTTGTCCTTGATCTGCCGCAGCAGAGATCCACGTACGTCCACGTCAGTCATGGCAGTCAGCTTAAGGGGGCCCTTATGTCCGCTTACCGGCGTGTCCGCTTACAGGCGACGCCAGGTCCAGGTGGTGGTCGCCTCCAGCGGGTCGATGGGGGTGACCAGCCGGGGGTGGGTGTTGAGGCCGTTGGGCGGCCCGGTCTGCGGCTCCACGCACACGGCCTCGGCCTGCTCGTCGTAGACGACGACCCACTCCTCCCGCGAGGTCACCTTCAGCTCCAGCCGGTCCGGCCAGGTGAGGGTGACGTCGACGCCGTCGGGCATGCCGAAGCAGTCGTCCCAGGGGCCGGGGCGGGGGTCGACACGGTTGCCGGTGGGCAGGTGGTCCGCGCCGCGCTCCTCCTGCCAGGCGGGCCGGAAGTCGATCCTTACGTCCTCGCCGCCGTCCCCGAGGGTCCGGTTGAACCAGGGGTGCCAGCCGACCTGCGCCGGGAAGGAGGAGTCGTACGTCTCCACGGACATGGCGAGGGTGAGGGTGTCCGGGGTGAGGGTGAACATCTGGGTGACGCGGCCGGGGTAGGGCCAGGGGTCGACCAGGTCGTACGTGAGGACGGCCTCGCCGGCGTCGTGGCGTGCGACGCGCCAGGCGCCCTCGCGGGTGGTGCCGTGGATGGCGTGGGGCGGGGCGTTGAGGGGCATCTGCCGCACGTTGCCACCGCTGAGGAAGCGTCCCTCCCGGATCCGTCCGCACCACGGCACCATCGGGAAGCAGCCGAACCGCTCGCCCTGCCGCAGCAGTTCGACCCCACCGACCCGCAGCCCCGCCACCCGGCCACCGTTCCCCGGCACCAACACGACCTCCGCGTCACCCGCGGCCAACGTGATCTCTTCACTACTCACCCCTCGACCCTACTGGTCGACGGGACGGGGGAGTTAGGGGATGGGGGTGGGTCGGGGGAGCCCGTAGGGGCCGGGGGGGTGGGGGTGCGCTGGTGGAGTGGGGGCCGGATCGGGAGGGGCCGGATCGGGGGCGCGGTGCCGGGTGTGGCTGCCTGCGGGGGGCGTCGGGTCAGCGGCGCACACGCAGGGCTCAGCTCACGGCGAGGGCCGAAGCCGACGGCGGAGCTACCTGCGGAGCACGGCGCTCACGGCGGCCCTCCCCGGCGCCGGGACCTGGGGCGGCGGGGCCAGCGGCGAGGCGTGGAAGTCGGCATGGCCGTCGGTCCGGCCGCTCAGCGGCGCACCCACACGGCTCAGCTCACGGCGAGGGCCGAAGCCTCGGCGGAGCTACCTGCGGAGCACGGCGCTCGCGGCGGCCCTCCCCGGCGCCGGGACCTAGGCAGCGGTGGCGACAGCGAGCGCGTGGTGCTCGGCGTGGCCGCCGGCCCAGGCGTTCAGCGGCGTTTGCGCAAGGCCCGGCTCACGATGATGGCCGAGGCCACGGCCAGGGCCGCCGCCGGGGCCGCCCAGCGGAGCGTCGCGCTCGCGGAGACCGTTTCGGGGGCCGGGACCGGGGCGTACCGGCCGCGTGGTGGGGCGTGGTCGACCTCCTCCGCGCTGCGGCCGATCATCGTCCGGCGTGCGTGCGCGGCCTCGGCCGGTGGTTCGTCCCCGGCGACGAAGCCGCCCTCCCCGAAGGGGTCCAGTGCCGACGGCGGGACGTCGGCCTCGAAGACGGAGGCGGACGACTCGTCCTCGGCGGCAGCCGGGGGTTCCTCGTCGGCGGCGGTCCGGGACTCGCCCTCGTCGGAGACCTGGGGTTCCGCCTCGGCAGCGGCCTGGGGCTCCTCCTCGGCCGAAGGCGAGGGGTTCTCCGCCTCGGCCGAAGGCGACGGGGCCTCCTCGGTCGAAGCCGGGGGCTCGTTCTCCGGGGCGGCGGCCGGGGGCCTGTCCCGCTCGTTGCGCTCGGTGGTGCCTTCGTGCGGCTCGGGTTCCGGGCGGGCCGCCAGGTTCTCCGCGAACCTCTCCAGCAGGCGGGTGGCCGCCGAGGTCACCGGGTCGGGTGGGAGGTCGGTGATGCGGCCGGTGGCGGTGGCGCTCGCGGAGCAGGTCAGGGTGGTGCCCTCGGCGGTCGGGACCAGACGGAGGGTGAGCGTGAGTTTCACCGTGCCGGAGCCCCGGACCTCGGCCGCGTCCCCCTCCACGACGTAGGAGCCGTCGTCCTGGGGGCTCACGCGCAGGGTGCCGCGATAGGTGATGGTGTGCCCCGCGACCCGTACCTTCAGGCGCCCCGCGACCGGCGGCGTGCCCGCGTCCTGCTGGAGCCCGGGGACCGCTCGGGCCACCCGCTCGGGGTCGGACAGCGCCTCCCGGAGGCGGCCGACGGGAACCGGAACGAACACCTCATGCTCCATGGCAGTCGAGCCTACCCACGAGGCCCCGCACCGCACCCGTACATACGCGTTATTGCTCGTGTTCCGCCCACGCGGCCCCACACACCCCCACACGCCCCACCCCATCACCTACGTGACACGCACCCGGCCACCGCTCAGCCCGTGTACCTCGGGTGCACCAGCGTCGACGGGGGCAGGTCCCGCACCCCGTCGGCGGCGGCGAGCCGGGTGATCCCGGTGCCGAGGGCGAGGCGTGGGCGCCGGCCGTCGTCGAGGCGGGTCGCCAGGACGAAGCCCCAGTCGTGGGGCGTGCGGGAGGTGTGGGCCGTGCGGTCGGGGCCGGTGACGAAACCGGGGTCGGCGGCGGTGACGCCGTAGGGCGTGGTGCGCAGCCCGGCGGCGCGGACGGTCGCGTCGACCGTCCAGAACACCTGCTGGCGGGAGGCCACCGGCCCGGCGTGCACCACCATGCGCCCGTCGGCCGCCAGGACCTCGCGGGCCAGCCCGTAGAACTCCTGCGAGTACAGCTTCGTGCTCGCGGTGATCCCGGGATCGGGGAGGTCCGAGACGACGACGTCGTACCGCTCGGTCGGCCGGGCGCCGCGCAGCCAGCCGAAGGAGTCCTCCGTGTGGACGTGGACCCGGTCGTCGGCGTAGGCGTGCCGGTTGAGCGCGGAGAGCGCCGGGTCGGTGCGGGCCAGGCGCACCACGCCCGGATCGATCTCGACGATGTCCACGTGGCGTACGCCGTCGTGGCGGAGCACTTCGCGGGCGGCGAGGCCGTCACCCCCGCCGAGGACGAGGACGCGGGCGTGCGGTCCGGCGGCCATGGCGGGGTGGACGAGCGCCCGGTGGTAGCGCCGCTCGTCGGTGCCGCTGATCCGGAGCCGGCCGTCGAGGTAGAGGGAGAGCGGGCGGCCGTCCCGGCCGCCGGTGAGGACGACCTCCTGCCGGCCGGTCTGCAACGCGACCCGTACGTCCTTGCCGTACACCGCGCGCCGGGCGGCGCGCTCGAAGTCGTCGACGTGCACGGCGGCGGTGGCGAGGAGACCGAGGACGGCGAGGTTGGTGACGAGCAGGAGCCAGCGGGCGCGGCGGCTGAGGTCGCGGTGGAACAGGCCGAGCACGAGCGCGCCGCCGACCAGGGCGTTGACCGTGCCGGTGAGCAGGGCGCCGGTCAGCTGGCCGAGCCAGGGCAGCAGGAGGAAGGGGAAGGCGAGGCCGCCGACGAGCGCGCCCACGTAGTCGGCCGCGAAGAGGTCGGCGACCGCGCCGCCCGCGTCCTGGCGGCGGATGCGCTGGATCAGCTCCATCAGCAGCGGGACCTCGGCGCCGATGAGCAGGCCGATGGCCAGGGAGAAGGCGACGAGGAGATACCGGGAACCGCCGGCCCACATGCCGCCCCAGTCGCCGGTCCAGGCGAACGCCGCGTACAGCGCGAGGGCGCTGCATCCGCCGACCAGGGCGAGGGCGGCCTCGATGGCGCCGAAACCTAGGGCCGCGCGGGGACGGAGACGCTTGGCGGCAAGGGAGCCGATGCCCATGGCGAAGACCATGACCGAGAGGACCACGGAGGCCTGGGTGACGGAGTCGCCGATCAAGTACGAGGCGAGGGCGACGAGTTCGAGTTCGTACACGAGTCCGCAGGCGGCACAGACGAACACGCCGGCGAGGACGAGGAACCGGCCGATGCCCGGGCGGACCGGGAGCCACGCGTGGGCGCCGGGGCCGCCATGGCCGCTGGGACCGCCGGGGCCTCGCCAGGGGGGAGGGGCGCCGGGGGGTGCGGGGGCGTGCGGCTCGATCACTCCTGGCACGCTACCGTCACGGTCACGCTGCGTTGTGTCACCCACACGGGTGGTCTGCGGCGCTTGGCCGGGTGCGTAATCGCCTCAGCGATCCTCGACGACCCCGAAAAGCAGTCATCGGTCCGGCGGATGTACGACTCCGGCCGCCGCAACCTGCCCCACTGATCACCACCCGGCAACAGCAACGCACCGCCCGAGGAAGGAGAGAGCCGTGTCCGAGCAGACGTCACCCGAGGTGATGGAGGCCCTGCGGCAGGCGGCCTTGCAGCAGGAGGAAGCCTCGCGACAGCTGGCCGGGCAAATAGCGCGGCTGGCCGAGGAGGGCAAGTAGCCACCCCGAGCTGACAGTCCCGCCGTGGCGAACCCCCGGCCATGCGCCCGGGGCGCCACGGAACGGCTTCAGCGCGCACAAGACGCCCACCCTGGCCGACCATTACCGGCGCTCCTTGCAACCGACGCTGCCACGGCCTCGCATGGAGCGTCTGGAGCCCGGCGAGAGCTGGCAGGCGCGAGCCTTGCCATCACGTCACTGCCAGCTCGGTGAATCGCACCCCCGGGCTCCCACAGAACGGAGCGTGACGATCTTCCGTCACTCCGCTCTTGCCGTCCTGGTCACCAGGCGACGGCGGCCTCGGTCGCCATCAGATCCGTCTCCGTCGTCATTGCGTCAGCCCAGACCGCGTAGTCGCCCGCCCCGGCCTCCCCACGGCGGGCCGCCACCGCGCCGGATCCGTGCCCCTCGCGGCGATCCCCTCCTCCCCGCCGCCTCACGTGGCCTCCTCCTTCTGTGCCGACAGGACCATCGACAGCAGGTCGGCCACCCCCTCCTCCTCGTTGCTGGGGAGGATCAGGTCGGCGCACTGACGTACGGACGGGTGAGCGTTGGCGACTGCGGCGGCGAGGCCGGCCGCGCGCAGCATCGGCAGGTCGTTGGGCATGTCGCCGACTGCGGCGACGGCGGTAACCCGTATCGCGTGGTGGTCGGCCAGCCAGCGCAGGGCAGCCCCCTTGTCCACGCCGGTCGGCGCTATTTCCAGGAAGTACGGCGTGGAGCAGGTCGCGAGGACGCCGTCGCCAGGGCGGACCAGCGGACGCGCGAGCGACGGCCCCGGCCGGTCGGGGTGCACGGCAAGAATCTTGACCACTCCGTCGCCCCGGATCAGCACCTCGGCGGCGTCCGGGACACACACGTGCTGCCAGCAGTCCGGGACCAGTTCCTCGAACCCGCGTTCCAGGAACAGTCCGCGCAGGGTGTCCACGCCAAGCACCACCCCGGGCAGCCGGGCGCGCATCCGGGCGAGGACCGTGCGGGCCCGGTGACGGGAGAAGCCACGGCACCGCAGCGGCTTCCCGGTCGCGACCTCCGCCACGACGGCTCCGTTGCTGCACACCACCAGGCCGTCCATGCTGATATCGCGGCAGACGGAAAGCGCGTCGCGCAGCGGACGGCCGGTCACACATACCACCGGCACGTTGCCACGCGCCGCTCTGGTGAGCGCGTCGTGGGTCAACGGTCCGACGGCGCCACTCTCGTTGAGCAGGGTGCCGTCGAGATCAGTGCAGACCAGACGGATTCGGTCCGGCGCGTTCACAGCGTGGCCCGCCTGGCTGAGGTGGGGGTACCGGCGACCGGCGCCCGCACCTTGAGGCGCACCAGCCGGTCCTGGTACAGCCACATCTCGACCCAGCCCTCGCGGACGAGGCGTTGGCGCGCGGGCGCCGCGATCAGCATGATCCACACCCAGTTGCTGTCGGTGTCGAGGAGCCAGGGGATCGTGCCCAGCGGTGCGGCGGACGCGCCTTCCTTGTCGCGCCGGGCCAGCGGGATCACACCCACCAGCACCGAGGGGACATCGAAGACGTCCAGGGCCACCGGGCGTCCGCTGGTGTCCAGGGAGATCCACAGGCGGGAGAAGAAGCGGATCTGTACTCCGTCTCCTGCCGAGAACGGCGCGTCGGGCATGTCACCGACGGCGGAGACCAGCCCGACTCCCAGGTCCCAACTCACGTCGACGGTGCCGGCGACCGCGTTCAACTGATTCGTCTGCTCGGTCATGCCTCTCCTTCGCCACGCCGAAGTGTGCGGAACGTCCCACGACTGACGGCAGGGCCGTGCGCCTCGTACGCGGCGCGATGCGGCGCGGCTTCGTAAGGTGTGCCGTGCCGCGTGATGGGGTGACCTGCGCTGTCATACGGCCTGGAGTCGGTCCAGACCCGACACCGCCTGGTGGGCGGGGAGGCGGGCGGGCCGGAGTTCGAGCTCGCCGACGACGGTGTCGTCCGGCGCCTCCAGTGTCCAGCGCACGGCCTGTGCCACCGACGAGGTGGCCATCTTCGTCGGGGAGTCGTCACCGGGCAGATTGGCGATGGCACCAGGACTGAGCAGGGTGGTGCGGACGCCGTGCACCCGTTCCTCCAGCAGCAGCACCTCGGCGAGCGCCTTCAGCGATGCCTTCGTCATGCAGTAGGCGGCCCCGCCCTCGAAGAAGCGGCTGCCCGCGTGGCTGCCCATCAGGACGATCCGGCCCCCGCCGCGGCGCAGGTGTGGCAGAGCCGACTGCACCAGTGCCAGCACCGAGGTCAGATTGACGTCGACCGCTTCCCGCCAGTCGTCGAGGGGGAGCGCGGCGACGTCCCCGAAGGCGCGTACGACTCCGCCGGTCACCACCGCGTCCAGGCCGCCGGCGGCCGTGGCGACCCGGTCGACGGCTGGGCCGACCTGCTCGGGGTATCGGAGGTCGCAGGCGACTTCGTGCAGCCAGGGCAGTCGCACGGGTGTCCGAGAAAGGGCATGAACCCGCCAGCCGGCGGCATGCAACCCCTCGGCCACCGCCCGGCCGGTGCCGCGGGTGGCCCCGGTCAACAGCACGACGGGAGGGTCAGTGCGAGGAGGCCGGGGAGGTTCACTCGTCGCGCAGGTGTCGTCCGCGGCCGCGCTCATCCCCGCATCCTGCGCACCAGGTCCGTCCAAGCCCGCACAAGTGTGGCTTCGTCAGCGCCCTGCCGGAACAGGTCCTTGTCCAGCGGATTGCCGACCTCGTCGCGCAGCCGCATGCAGTCCGGCGACACCTCGGAATTGACGACGGGCTCACCGCCCTCGCCGACCCCCACGACCAGACAGAAGTCCCATAGGTCCAGCGGCGCCAACCAGGTCCGCAGTGCGTCGTTGCACTGGAGCGCGCAGTCGCGGAAGGACGTGACGTCCACGCCCGCCGCGCGGAGGTAGTCCTCGCCGATCGGCTGGTCCTCGGGATCGATCCGGTAGTCGAACTTCACCACCGGGGGGCGGAACCGGTGGCCCTCGGGGAAGAGCCCCGGGTACTTGCGCACGGTGGACCCGGTGGCGAGGTTCTTCACGATGACCTCGAACGGCGGCGCCTGCACGTAGTCCGCCCTGTAGGAGATGGCGTCGAGTCGTTTCCTGAAGACCGTGCGTACGCCCTTGCCGGCGAGGCGCTCGGCCGCCGCCTCGTAGAAGTCGAGGCGGAGTGCCGCGGTCTGTGGCATCAGGGCGTCCCGGTCGTACGTGAAGCTGCGCAGGCTCGGTATGAGTTCGATATCGCAGGTACCGTCGCCGTTCATCCAGAGTTTCTTGCTCCTACCCTCTAAATCAGGCTTCCGGGTGTGCCTCGTCATCTTCACGTCTCCCTCTTCCAGGATCGGTCGACTTCGGAGTGCTCGGTCGAATCTACCCTCATCGGAAACGCCGCATACCGCAGTCTCCGCGTAAATATACATAGACTGTACAGGGTTTATACATCAGTGGGGCAACATGTCGGAGGCACATCGGAATGCTGCCTTCCCCAAGGAGGAAAAATCGGAATGGCCCACGGCCAGAGCACGCAGCACGGCAACACGGAAATACCTGATGAGCTACGCGGTAAAACGCCCGGCCGGCATTACGGAACGGCGGGAACGAAACTTCTGTTCGAGGACGAGAGCACCCGGGTGTGGCTACTGGAACTACAGCCGGGTGAAGCCAGCGAATGGCACGAACATCCCTGGGACTACGTGTTCGTCGTCGATCACCCCGGTCAGGTGCGACTGGAGTACGAGGACGGCGACATAGAGGACCAGGACGACTTCATCGGCGACGTGGTGCACCGCCGGCGTGGAAAGCCGCACCGGCTGGTGAACCGGGGTGACCATTTCTACCGGAACGTGGTCATCGAATTCCTCGGCCAGGCTCCGCCGGAGAAGTGGCCGCCCGCCGACGCGAAGTGAGCACCGCCGACTGACACGTGCACTCCATGAACCGCCGGAACCGGCCGGAGAAACCGACAGCCGCGTCGATCCCCCAGCAGGAGGCCCAGCATGACCACCAGCATCGCCCAGTGGCTCGAAGAGAACGTGACGACCGACAAGCGAGCCCTGGACTGGTACCAGGAGGAGGAGTGCGAGCCCCGCATCGTCCGCGCCTACCGTGAGCTGCTCAGCGGTTACGACATCGACACATCGAAGATCCTCAAGACCACCGTCGAAGTCGACGGCGAGCACGCCGGCGTGGTCCGGGTGCACGACATCAACTACTTCTCCATCTGCGCCCACCATTTCCTGCCGTTCTTCGGGAAGATCGCCATCTCGTACGTCCCCGGCGACCGAATTCTCGGCCTCGGTAAGTTCCCGAGGCTGGTGCAGGCATACAGCAAGCGATTCCAGATCCAGGAACACCTGGTGAAGGACATCGCCGAGGAGATCATGAGTTCCGGGGGGGCTCGCGCCGCGAGGGTCGTCTCCAACGGACGGCACATGTGCATGTGCAGCCGCGGGCCGTCCGACCAGACCGTGATCACCGACACCTCTTACGTCACCGGTCAGAAGGAACTGTTCACCCGCTACGGACTGGACGTCTGACGACCTGTCCCCGCCACGGACACCGCGCGGCAGACAAGCCATGGGGCTGTCTGCCGCGCGGCCGGGTGCGGCGTCCGTCCCTGCTGGAGACTGCGCGAGGAGAGGCGATGCGGCTCGACTTCCTGCCACCGACGGCACTGACCGACGGGGCCGTGCACCATTACTGCCTCCGGTGCCACGAGGACGCGGTGAAGTGGCGCACCGAGGACGGTCGGCGGCACTGTGTGTGCGGTGCCTGCGGAGCGGTGCAGGACCGAGCGCTGGTGCTCGACCCGGCGATCACCTGGTGGACGGACGAGGACGGCGAGTACTGGCATGAGACGGCGGGCGTCTTCGTGCGGGACGCGTGCGGACGCTTCCTCTTCTTCGATCGGACGGCGTTCCCTTTCGGCCTGACAATCCCGGCCGGGCACGTGGAACGGGGCGAGGCGCCGCACCTGGCTGCGGCGCGTGAGCTGGAGGAGGAGACCGGACTGGCCGCGCACGGGCTGCAGTTCCTCGGCCGGACCCCGATTCCGGGCGATGGGTGCCGGCGGGGCGCCGACGCCCACCTGTGGCAGGTCTACCACGGTGAGGCGGGGGACGGCGGCGGGGCCGCGGTGCGCCTCGGCCCGGAGGGCGTCACCGCCGTCTGGCTCGCACCGGAGGAAGCTCTGAAACGCCCGCTCACCCTCGCTGTGCGTACGGTTCTCAGCACGCATATGCAGGAACTCGCCACCTTCTGAGCTGGGTCGACGAGCGTTGACCCGGTGACCAGACACTTCCGCGGCCGATGCGGCGGCCGGTGGCCGGATCCTCACCAGCCCTACTCAGTTGACGGTTCAACGCACCTAAGATTGCCCGGGAGTTGATCAAAATACGACGCCCTGAGGCAGCCGCGTGAACGGGGAGAGGCCGATAGTTTCGTGAGTATCAACGAACCAGTGCGGGCGGGCCGACGGGAGTGGACGGGGCTAGCCGTCCTCGCACTGCCGACCATCCTGATCGGTCTCGACATGACCGTGCTGCACTTGGCGACCGCCAAGCTCAGCGAGAGTCTGAGACCGAGCGGCGCGCAGTTGCTCTGGATCGTCGACATCTACGGGTTCCTGGTCGCTTCGTTCCTCGCCACCATGGGTACCGTCGGGGACCGGATCGGTCGGCGGAAACTGCTGCTCATCGGCGCCGCAGCGTTCGCCGCCGCGTCGTTGCTCGCCGCCTACGCGACCGGAGTGGCGATGCTCATCGTGGCGCGCGCTCTTCTCGGCATCGCCGGCGCGACCCTCATGCCGTCCACTCTGTCGCTGATCAGCAATATGTTCCATGACCCGAACCAGCGACGGTTCGCCATCGCTGTGTGGATGACCAACTTCAGCGTGGGCGGGATGATCGGCCCCCTGGTCGGCGGCGTGCTGCTGGAGCACTTCTGGTGGGGTTCGGTGTTTCTGGTAGGAGTGCCGGTCGGGGTGATCCTGCTGATCGTCGGCCCGGTGCTGCTGCCCGAGTACCGCGACCCCCAGCCGGGTCGGTTGGACCCGCTCAGCGTCGTCCTGTCCATCGTGACAGTGCTGCCGGTGGTCTACGGCTTCAAGCAAGTGGCCCAGGACGGCGTCCGGGCGACGTCGCTGCTGACCGTCGCCCTCGGACTGGGCTTCGCGGTCGCCTTCGTACGCCGCCAGTTGCGGATCACCAGCCCCATACTCGATCTGCGGCTCTTCAGCCGTCCCGGATTCTCGGTGGCGCTGGGTGGCCAGACGATGGGCCTCTTTGTCGTCACCGGGACGCAGTTCCTCGTCCTCCAGTACTTCCAGCTCGTCCTGGGGCTTTCTCCACTCACCGCCGGCCTGTGGGCGCTGCCCGCGATGGTGGCGGGGATCGTGGGCACCATCCTCGCACCGGCCGTCGCCGCCAGGCTGCATCCCGGCCGAGTCATGGCGGGTGGCTTCGCGATCGCCGTGCCGGGGCTCGTACTGATCAGCCTGGCGGGCTCCGTCTCCGGCTTCGCGCTCACCACCATCGGCTTCGCCGTCCTTTCCCTCGGTGTTCAGGCGGCGCTCGCCCTCACCAACGACATGATCATCAGCAGCGCACCGCCGGAGCGCGCGGGCAACGCCTCGGGAGTCGGGGAGACGGGCGCCGAACTCGGCAACGCACTGGGGGTGGCAGCGTTCGGCTCGGTGGCGACCGCATTTTACGGAGCGCGGATGGCCGGCGACGCCCTGCCCGATGGCGTCCGACCGGAGCTGGCCGATCTCGCCCAGTCCACGCTGACAGGCGCCACCGAGGCCGCCGGCCGCCTGCCGGACGGGGTCGGCGACGAACTGCTCGCGACCGCTCGGTCCGCCTTCACCAGTGGCATGCACGCAGCGGCGCTGTGCGGCGTCGGCATCCTGGTGCTGCTGGCGCTGGCCAGCCTGAAGCTGGCGCGCCGTTCCACAGCCGACGCTGCGGGAACAGTGAAGCACTTCGCCGGGACGGAGCCAGACGGGACGGTGAGGCCGGACGATGTGGAAAGGTGCCCACCGGTGGAGGGGGGAGCGGCAAACGGACCCCGTCCGGCCGCCGGCTCCCCAACTGACCGCCGATAAGAACCGCAGGCGCTCCGACCGCCCGACCGCGCCATCGCCGAATTACTCACTACCTTTCATACGGTCCGATTCCATGGTAAGGCCCGATGGAATCGGGCTGTATCCGGAGGGCCTTTTCGGCGTGCCTTTCTCCGCCCAGCGCTCGAAAGAGCACATAGGTCCTTTTTTGGAATCTCTCGGCACGAGATCGTGATTGTTTAAATCAAGAAGGGGTGTGGAAACATTTTTCCGGGTGCCGATGTGAAGCGGCATCCCTATGAGGAGAAGATCAAGGGAGACTGCGATGAGATTCGGCATCCTCGGGCCACTAGAGGCGGTTTCGGACGATGGAGTTTCTGTGAAACTCGGCGGTCCGCGACAACGCATGGTAATGGCCACGCTCCTGATGAATGCGAATCATCTGGTGACGTTTCCCCACCTGTTGGAAGCCGTGTGGTACGAGGAGCCTCCGCCCTCGGCGCCTGTCAATGTCCGAGGATATATCAGTGCGTTGCGCCGATCACTTGACGACGGCGAGGAAAACGGGGACCGTTTACAGCCAAGTAAGCGACTGACCACGCTTACAGGCGGGTACCTGCTGCGCGTCGAGACGTCCGAGCTAGATCTCTCCCTGTTCATGGACCGATTACGACAGGGCGAGCTGGCGATGGCGACGGGGCAGATCGAACAGGCTGCGCGGAGCCTCCAGTCCGCTCTGGGCCTCTGGCGCGGCAACCCGCTCGACGGGCTCCCCGTGACGCTGTCCGTCCGCGCCGAGCTGGAACGCATCAAGGAACTGAGGATGCTCGCCGTGGAACGCGCCGCTCAGGCGCGGCTCGACCTGGGGCAGGCTGACGCTCTCGTGCCGGAGCTGGCCACCCTCACCAGTCGGCACCCGTTCCGCGAACGGCTGTGGGAGTTGCTGATCGTCGCCCTGCACCGGACGGGACGCCAGGCGGACGCCCTCGCCGCGTACTCAAGGGTGCGGCGGATGCTTGTCAAGGAGCTAGGGATAGACCCGAGCGACCGGCTGAAACGGCTGGAGCAGCAAATACTGCGTGGCAACCACAGGCTGGACGCCCTCGCGACGGCGCCGGCCCACCGTGATGGGCGTGCGGCCTGAGGTCTGGAGAGTGGCGGCCTTGACCTGGCCCTGATTCGGTCAAGGTCGTCCGTCGCCCGGTCCGGCCCCGGCTCGGCAACCGTGGCGGGGTGGTGCAACTGGTCCAGAGCCGGCCGGGCCTGGCCCTGGCATGTCAGTGCGCGTCCGGCCCCTCCTTCTCTGGCCGGAGCAGGCCTGGCCGCCCTGGACATCACACGGCAGGCGACCTGGGCCGCGGCGCACAGCCAGTACGCGGCACAGCCACCCCGGACCGCCCCGACGGCGCCGTCATCGCGACCACCGCACCGGTGGACCGGCGAGCCGGTCCACGTGCTGGGGTGAAGGCGAGGACGAAGGCACGTTGTGTCTGGCTGGTGGCGCGTTCGCCGGCGATCCCGTGGTGCTCGGCTTCGTCGCGGGCAGAGGCGTATGCGGTGGCGGCGCGGTGCATGTCGCCGTGGGGCCGGCAGATGTCGCCTTCGACGCGGTGATGACGGCCTTCCCAGCCCATGGTGCGGGCGGTCGCCAGGGCGGTGGGCCGGGCCGCGGCGGGCGGCGGGAGCAAGGCGGGTGGGGCCGTCGGCGACGGTCTGCATGCCGGCCCGGGAGGCGGCGCTGTGGCCGAGGTCGCGGTGGGCCTCGGCCCGGTAGTAGAGGGCCATGCTGGAGGTCGTCGGGCAGCAGGCAGCTGTCGACGACCGTGGTGAGCCGGGCGGTGGTGCGGGAGCGATGTTCGTGCCGGCGGCGGGCGAGGGCGCCGAGGAGTTCGACCAGCGCGTCGGCGGCCGTACACGAAGTCACCGATGTAGGCCCAGGCCGCCGGGGTGAGCCAGTCGAGGTCGAGCTGGTGGTCGCGGGCCCGCCGCAGCCCCTGGCGCAGGCAGGCCACCAGCAGCCTCCGGCCCGGGCCGGAGGCGTTGTCGTACTGCTCGCCCAGGGTGGTCAGGGCGCGCCGGGCGGCCCGCTGCCCCACGCGCCCGCGCCCGCGCCCGCCGACGCACCCGAACCCCGAGCTATCACGCACCCGTCACAGCGCCGCAGGCACCCGCACCCCCACCCTCGTTCTCGTGGCCACCAGTTGCCCGTCCTGGGGATACGCGTGCCAGGTACG
Organism: Streptomyces caniscabiei; assembly: GCF_014930365.1. Lineage (GTDB taxonomy): Bacteria > Actinomycetota > Actinomycetes > Streptomycetales > Streptomycetaceae > Streptomyces > Streptomyces caniscabiei. Next base: position 262,851 of record NZ_JABXWI010000001.1, read on the forward strand.
CCAGTGCACTTGTCCGTCGTACCGCTGCGCGAGCATCGCCGTGAAGGCGTGCGGGCTGCCGGGGAAGACACCGGCCAGCCCGTGCGGATGGTCGGAGACGAGCGCCAGCAGTTCCTGCGCGCGCCCCGCGAAGGACCCCGGCGACAGGACCTCGACCCGGGCGGCGAATTCGTACTCCCAGTCGCCCACACGTTTGGCCACACCGAGCGGCAGCGGTGTGCTGGATCCCGGGATGCACGCGACCGTCTCCGAACAGTGGCTCCCCCGCTCCTCCTCCAGGAGTACCTGGTGGGACGCGCCGAGCAGCCTCAACTGCAGCTTCGCCCCGGTGAGTTCCAGGTCTAGCGTGGCGAGCGCGGGCAGCGGCTCGCGTCCCAGCGCCCAGGCGAGGTCTGCCGCGCGCGTGTCGGTGTAGGCGGTGTTCAGGGTCGTGAGCATGGGTCGGCTCCGCAGCGACGCAAAGAGAAAGAGAAGAGGGGTGGGTCCGGCGCACCCGGTCGGCACCGGGAGCTGTGGCCCGGTCGGACAGGTCGGGCGAGGACGACGTCCCGGTCGGTCCGGTCAGCCAGGTCAGGCCTGCCGGGAGGGACGTCCGGGGGCTGCGTTGGCGATTTATAGGGAATCATGAACTGTGGCGTAACCACAGCGTTTTTACCCAACTTGACGTGCTTTCCATCCCCCCGAGGGCTGCCCAGCTCAACTGTTCAACCAGGCGTGCGCCCCATCGGTCGACACGCTCCCCGCGCGCCCACCGAGCCGGGCGCGCGAACTCCCGGGAGCGCCCGCCGGACAACCGGTCCCACCCGGCGTACTCAGGCGTGAAGCGGCACCACACCGGTGCGCCTGCCCCGTCCTGACGGAGCTACACACGCGAGCGCCCGCCGGGAGGTTCGTCCCGGCGGGCGCTCGTGTCGTGGAGCTCGGCTGCCCCGTGTCAGCTGCCTCCACCGCATCCGCCCCCGCCACCGCAGGAGGACCCGCCACCGCAGGACGAGCCACTACTGCTTCCGCACGAGGATCCACTGCTGCTGCCGCAGGAGGACCCGCTGCTGCCGCAGGACGAGCCACCGCCGCCGGACGACGAACCGCGGTCGTCGTGCGACGAGGAGTGCGACGATCCCGAGTCGCCGACGGTCGCCGCCCCGAGCACCCACCAGCTGTTGTCGGAGCCGCTGCTGTGGGAAGCGCTGTCGCTCCGGCTGCCGCGGTACGCGCTGCCGCCCCGGGCCGCCGACGGACGGCGCCGCGCCGCGTGCCTCCTCCTGCGGTTGTTGGCGGCGACAATGGCCACCGTCCCCACGAAGACCACCGCCAGAATGATGCCGATCACCGCGATCGCGTTCATGGCGTCACCCCTCCCCTCTTGTTCTTGGTCCCCCGAAGCGACCCCCCGTGGGTGCCTCGTTCATGTGCGTGTCGCGGGGGTGCCCCCCGCGGGTGACCGCTCGAACCGAGTCGAGCAGGTCTGTGAAGCGTCGTCAGCTGCCGCCGCCGCAGCCGCCGCCGCAGGAGGACCCGCCTCCGCACGACGAGCCGCCGCCGCACGACGAACCCCCGGACGAGCCTCCGGACGAGCCCCCGCCCGCCCACCAGCTGCCGCGGCGGGCGCGTCGCCTGGCGTTCCTGACGACCCCGATGACGATGGCCAGACCGATGGCGCTGACCACCAGGATGGAACCGACTTCCGCCATGGCCCACCCTCCCCTCTTCCATGCCCGTGTCCCCGAAGCGACCCCCCGTGGGCGCCTCGCTCACTTGCGTGTGGCGGGGATGCCCCCGCCGACGGCCACTCAAAGCCGAGTTGAGCAAGTCCAGAGCTTCGTCCGCGGGCGGACCTGCTCAGCTGCCGCCCCCGCAACCGCCGCCCCCGCCGCCTCCCCCACCGCAGGAGGACCCGCCGCCGCACGACGAGCCACCACCGCAGGAGAACCAGCCGCCGCCCCCGCCTGACGACCCGTGGGACGACCCGCCGTCCGCCCACCAGCTGCGCCGGCGGCTGCGCCGCGAACCTCGGCCGAGCGACGACACCACACCGAACAGGGCGACCGCGCCCATGAAGCAGATGAAGAGGACGTCCATTACGACACCCGCCTTTCGTTCCCCCGTGCAGACCCCCCGTGGGCCGTGCGTGACGGGGGGATGCCCTCGCGTCTCACCGGTCAAAGCGAAGTTGAGCAACTTCAGAGGGTTCTCACCGGGAACACCTCCTGACCTGCGCGGATATTCAGGCCGGCGTCCGTCGCCGAGCACCCGACTTGCGGTTCCTCGGGGCCGCACGAACGCTGGAGCCGAGGGGAGGGACGAGAACGCCTGTCCGGGCGTTGAAGAAGGAGACGGATCATATGTCTGTTCGAAGCATGGCATCGGCGCGGCTCACGGACGGTCGTCCGCAGGTGTTCGCGGGGAGCGACCACGGGTTGTTCACCCGATGGAAGGTCAGCGAGCACCCGGACGCCGGCTGGACCGACTGGCAACAGTTCGACTTCGACCACGGCCGCGTGGTGTCGCTCGCCGCGGCCCCGCTCACGGACGAACGGCCGCAGATCTTCGCCGTGTCCGAGGGCGGCGAGCTGTGGAGCACCTGGAAGGTGGCCACGGACGCCAGCGCGGCCTGGGCCGACTGGACGAAGTTCAACGGTCTGCCGGGATCGGCGCGCAGTGTGGGTGTGGCCACCCTGACGGACGGCCGCCCGCAGATCGTGGTCGGCACCGACAACGGTTCGGTGTCCTCGTGGAAGGTGAGCACCCACCCCGACGACGCCTGGTCCGAGTGGTCCTCCTTCGACGGTCCGCCCGCCTGACGTCGGGGAGCACGCCGCCCGGCCGGGGTTCCCGGCCGGGCGGCGCGTGGGGCGGCGCCTCGGCCGCCACACTCCGAACGCGGGTTGAGGAACTCCGGAGCTTCGGCGCAGGATGACGCCCATGACCTCCAGCTCAAGCCCCGCCCGCGCCGCTCGTCCTCCGCTCAACCGGCGGCTCGCCGAGTTCGGGACGACGATCTTCGCCGAGATGTCGGCGCTCGCCCTGCAGACCGGATCGATCAACCTCGGGCAGGGCTTCCCGGACACGGACGGCCCCGAGGAGATCCGCGAGGCGGCCGTACGGGCGCTGCGGGACGGCCGGGGCAACCAGTACCCGCCGGGTCCCGGTGTGCCCGAGCTGCGTGCCGCGATCGTCGAGCACCAGCGGCGACGGTACGGACTGACGTTCGACCCGGACACCGAGGTGCTGGTCACCGCCGGTGCCACGGAGGCCATCGCGGCCGCCCTGCTGGGGCTGCTGGAGCCGGGCGACGAGGTGGTGGCCCTGGAGCCGTACTACGACTCGTACGCGGCCTGCATCGCGATGGCGGGCGGCACGCGCGTACCGGTGACGCTGCGACCGTCCGAAGGGCCGTCCGAAGGGCCGTCCGAGGGTTCGGGCGACGCGGGCGGGGAGCGGCGGTTCCGGCTGGACCTGGACGAGTTGCGGGACGCGGTCACCGACCGCACGCGGCTGCTGCTGATCAACACGCCGCACAACCCGACCGGGACGGTCCTCACCCGCCAGGAGCTGACGGCGATCGCCGAGCTGGCGGTGGAGCGGGACCTGCTGGTGGTGACGGACGAGGTCTACGAACACCTGGTCTTCGACGACGCCGAGCATCTGCCGCTGGCGTCGTTCCCGGGGATGCGGGAGCGGACGGTCACCATCGGTTCGGCGGGCAAGACGTTCTCGTTCACCGGGTGGAAGGTGGGCTGGGTGACGGCCGCGCCCGCGCTGGTGACGGCGGTGCGCTCGGCGAAGCAGTACCTCACCTATGTGGCCTCGGGCCCGTTCCAGTACGCCGTCGCCGAGGCCCTCGCGCTGCCGGACAGCTACTTCGAGGCGTTCCGCGCGGACATGCTGGCCAAGCGGGACCTGCTGGCGACGGGCCTGAAGGACGCCGGCTTCGGGGTCTTCCGCACGGCGGGCACGTATTTCATCACCACCGACATCCGCCCCCTGGGCGAGACCGACGGCTTCGCCTTCTGCCGCGCCCTGCCCGAGCGGGCGGGAGTGGTGGCCATCCCGAACGCGGTCTTCTACGACCACAAGGAGACGGGGGCACCCTACGTCCGCTTCGCGTTCTGCAAGCGCACGGAGGTGCTGGGGGAGGCCGCGAAACGGCTCAGCTCGGCATTCGCGCGCTGACCACCGTCGTACGGCTCCTCCGGTCGCCGATCACTCCGGGCGCGGGAGCTCGTCGAGGTCGAGGGTGAAGGTGCGGCCGTCAGCCAAGGGGATGGGGAGCTTGCCCGTGCCGTACTTGTGGGTGTGTGCCGCGATGTAACCCGTGGCGGTCGGCTGGGTGTGGAGGACGACTTCCTGGGCGTACGGGTCGACGACCATATAGATCGGGATGCTGTAGCGACCGTACTTGGCCGTGCAGTCGTCGTAGTCCTTGCGCGCGGAGGAGGTCGAGACGACCTCGGAGATCAGCAGGACGTCCTCGAAGCCGTAGCGCTTGCCTTCCCGGCGGGCGTCCTCGCGAAGGATCACGAGATCCGGGGCGGAGTTCTCGTCGGCGGGGAAGTCGATGTAGACGTCGGAGGCGGTCTTCGCATGGCGTCCGAGGGACACGATCGTGTCGTACTGCATCGACTTGATCGTGCTGGAGTGCTCGAAGCTCTGCGGAGTCATGATCACCTTTCCGTCAGCTCCGAACAGGACCGTGTATCCCTTGGGGAACTCGGTGTGCACGATCGCGTCGACGCTCATGGACGGCTCCTTCCCTCGTGCGGTCAGGATACGGCGGACGGTGCCCTGCGCGGACATGCTGGCCATGCGCGACCTGCTCAGCCGGTAGCGGGGAGTCGGTCCCCGGTCCGGCAGTCCCGGCAGTGGCTGTGTCCGGCGGAGCGGAAGCCGCGGTCGCAGCCGTCGCAGTTCCGCATTCTCAGGACCGTCGGTCGCTCCGGGGTCTCGGGGCTACCCGTCTCCGGGGCGGTCAGGGGTGTCTCCTTGAGGCGGTAGGCGAGGATGCCGACCGGGCGGACGAGGAGGTCCGCCGGGAGTCGTGCGGTGAGGTGGTCGGTGATCTGGGTGGGCAGCAGGCCTGCGCCGAGCCATCGGGTGACGGCCGGGGCGAGGCGGGCGGCTTCCCGCTCGGACAGGACGAGGCGGGGATCGACCCGGCGGAGCCCGGCGAGCACGGCGACGGCTCGGGGGTCGGAGTGGGCGAGCGTGACCGGTACCTCGGCCACGGCCACGGCCTCGACCTCGGCCTCCGATGCCGGTTCCGGCTCGGCTGTCTCCTCCGTCTTCCCCTCCGCCGGTGAGGGCGTCTCCGTCGTGTCCCGCCCGGCCCCGGTCGCGGGTACGGCAGCAGTGGTCTGCTTACGGGGGCGACGAGGTCCGGGCGGCCGGGGAGGTCCGTCCGGGGCCGGGCCCGGTTCGCCGCCGGGTACGTCGTAGAAGTACGTCCGGGTGCGGACCTGGCCGGTGGGCGTCCGCTCGCGGCGGCGTTCCAGGTATCCGGCCGCTTCCAGTTCCCTCAGCGCTCGCGAGACGAGGATCTCGCCCTCGTCGAAGTGCGCGCACAGGGCGGCGATGCTCACGCACGTGCCGTCCGGCAGGGAGGAGATGTACGCCGCGACGCCGATCGTGACCGCGCTGCCGCGCCGCTGGGCGAGGGCGTTGGAGAGCACGGTGAAGTCGGCCGTGAGGCGGGTGCGTACGTGGATCACGCCGGAAGTCGGTGCAGGTCCGGCGTCGGCGCGCAGGGGCGCGTTAGACTGCGAATCAGCCATCGGGAAGCGGTTCTTCCTGATCGGTCAGGCCCTCGTTCGGGATGCCAGTCCCGGCCGGGGGCCGAAGTCTTTGTGCGGTTGTCGCGGCGAACGTAACCGCCCGCATCCCGCACCTGCAAGCCGGTCACCCGTACGGGTGACGCGCCCCTCGCGGCCGGGGAGGGTGGGTGGGCGGGTAGTTCTTTCCCCCGGTTCTTTCAGGAGGTCAGCGGCCCGCCGGACCCTCGGGGACAAGGGCCCGGTGAGCCCGGAAGACGGACGCCGGCCGGGGCCCGGTTCCCGCGCCACCCCGCGTCGCAGCACCCTCGGCCCGGACGACGAGAGCCCGGCCGGAGCGCGCCGCCGTGGTGGCGGGCGCTTCGGCCGGGCTCTCGTAGGTCTGTCTGCGGGTCTGTCTGCGGGGCGGTTCCGGCCGTCGTGGGCCAGGCCTTCCCTCACCCCGGGCCGATGATCGCCGGCCGCCGGTGGCCGCGGAGAGGCGCGGGGCGGTTACGCGTCGCCCTGGTCGCCCTCGTCGTCCTTGGGCTTCTCGGCCTCGTCGACGTCCTCGGCCAGGCCGAGCTGCTCGACGAGCCACTTGTCGAACTCGATGGCCGCGCGCACCCAGCTCACCGTCGACGAGACGAAGTGCTCCAGGCTGACGCCGGTGCCGATCAGGAGCTGGGCCTCACCGATGAGACGGACCGTGCCGTCGTCGTGGGTGTGGCTGTACACCTTGGGCCACAGGGTGCGGCGGTTCCAGTCGTCGATGCTCTCCAGCAGGGCCGGCTTCTCGTCGATCTGGTGCGGGCGGTCGTAGAACGTGCGCACCGAGAAGACCTGCTGGTCACCCTCGCCACGGAACATGAAGTACGTACGGAATTCCTCCCACGGCGCCGCGAGGTCACCCTCGTCGTCGACGACGTACTTCAGCTCCATCTGGTCCAGGAGCTGCTTCACGAGGTCCTGATCCGGGACCACGGGGCCGGGCGGCGGGCCGGGCTGCGGCTCGGGCTGGCCCCCGAAGTTCGGAATCGAGGACGGGTCGATGCTCACCGTGATTTTCCCTTCGTACGGATTCCGCCATCCTCCCCCATGCGGGGGCGGGAGTGGCAACCCCCGCCCCGCGTGGTTCGTCGCCCTTGGCCGGATCCGGGAGGGGATTCAGCTACGAGCGTGGCCGGGAACCTTTCGGGTACCCCCGGTCATGGGTTCTTCTCCATCGACGGGGATGTCGAAGGGGAAGTCGTGCCGTCCGTTTCGGAGGCGGTCGGCCCGCCCGTGGCCGGCCCCACGATCAGGCCCTCTCCCTCGCCGAACGTGTCCACCCGGACCGTGTCGCCGTCCTTGATCTCGCCGGAGAGGATCTCCTTCGCGAGGCGGTCGCCGATGGCGGTCTGGACGAGGCGGCGCAGGGGGCGGGCGCCGTAGGCCGGATCGTTGCCCTCGTCGGCGAGCCAGGCCAGGGCCTCCGGGGTGATCTCCAGGGTGAGGCGGCGCTCGGCGAGCCGCTTGGCGAGGCGGTCGATCTGGAGCTTCGCGATGCGCTCCAGCTCCGCCTTGTCCAGGGCGGAGAAGACGACCAGATCGTCCAGGCGGTTGAGGAACTCCGGCTTGAAGGAGGCCCGCACCACGTCCATGACCTGCTGCTTCTTCACCACCTCGGTGGTGACGGGGTCGACCAGGTACTGGCTGCCCAGGTTCGAGGTGAGGATCAGGATGGTGTTGCGGAAGTCGACCGTGCGGCCCTGCCCGTCGGTGAGGCGGCCGTCGTCCAGCACCTGGAGGAGGATGTCGAAGACCTCCGGGTGGGCCTTCTCCACCTCGTCGAGCAGGACCACGGAGTACGGGCGGCGGCGGACGGACTCCGTCAGCTGGCCGCCCTCCTCGTAGCCGATGTAGCCGGGGGGCGCGCCGACCAGCCGGGCCACGCTGTGCTTCTCGCTGTACTCCGACATGTCGATGCGGATCATGGCCCGCTCGTCGTCGAAGAGGAAGTCGGCGAGGGCCTTGGCGAGTTCCGTCTTGCCGACGCCCGTGGGGCCCAGGAAGACGAAGGAGCCGGTCGGGCGGTCCGGGTCGGCGATACCGGCCCGGCTGCGGCGCACGGCGTCGGACACCGCCCGCACGGCCTCGGTCTGGCCGATGAGGCGGCGGCCCAGCTCGTCCTCCATGCGCAGCAGCTTCTGGGTCTCGCCCTCCAGCAGCCGGCCCGCCGGGATGCCGGTCCAGGAGGCGACGACGTCCGCGATGTCGTCGGCGCCGACCTCGTCCTTGACCATGGTGTTCTTGGACGCGGCGGCCTCCTCCTCGGCCTCGGACGCCTCCTCCAACGCCCGCTCCAGCGTGGGGATCTCGCCGTAGAGGAGCTTGGAGGCGGTGTCGAAGTCGCCGTCGCGCTGGGCGCGTTCGGCCTGGCCGCGCAACTCGTCCAGTTTCTCCTTCAGTTCACCGACGGCGTTGAGGGACTGCTTCTCCTTCTCCCAGCGGGCGGTGAGGCCGCGCAGCTCCTCCTCCTTGTCGGCGAGGTCGCGGCGCAGCCGCTCCAGGCGCTCGCGGGAGGCGGCGTCGGTCTCCTTGTCGAGGGCCATCTCCTCCATGCGCAGCCGGTCCACGGACCGCTGGAGCTCGTCGATCTCGACGGGTGAGGAGTCGATCTCCATGCGGAGCCGGGAGGCGGACTCGTCGACGAGGTCGATGGCCTTGTCGGGCAGGAAGCGGGAGGTGATGTAGCGGTCGGAGAGGGTGGCGGCGGCGACCAGCGCCGCGTCCGCGATGACCACCTTGTGGTGGGCCTCGTAGCGGCCCTTGAGTCCGCGGAGGATCGCGATGGTGTCCTCGACGGTCGGCTCGGCGACCAGCACCTGCTGGAAGCGGCGTTCCAGGGCGGGGTCCTTCTCGATCCGCTCCCGGTACTCGTCGAGGGTGGTGGCACCGACCATGCGCAGCTCACCACGGGCCAGCATCGGCTTCAGCATGTTGCCGGCGTCCATCGCGGAGTCCCCGCCGGCGCCCGCGCCGACGACGGTGTGCAGCTCGTCGATGAAGGTGATGATCTGCCCGTCGGAGTCCTTGATCTCCGCGAGGACCGTCTTCAGACGCTCCTCGAACTCGCCCCGGTACTTCGCCCCGGCGACCATCGCGCCCAGGTCGAGCGAGACGAGCCGCTTGTCCTTCAGCGACTCGGGCACGTCGCCCTTGACGATCCGCTGGGCGAGCCCCTCGACGACGGCGGTCTTGCCGACGCCGGGCTCGCCGATCAGCACCGGGTTGTTCTTGGTCCTGCGGCTGAGCACCTGGACGACCCGCCGGATCTCCTGGTCCCGGCCGATGACGGGATCGAGCTTGCCCTCCCGCGCGGCGGCGGTGAAGTCGGTCCCGAACTTCTCCAGGGCCTTGTACTGGCCCTCCGGATCGGCGGTGGTCACCCGGCGTCCTCCCCTTGCCTTCTGGAACGCCTCCTGCAACTTCCTGGCGTTCGCCCCCTGCCGGGAGAGTACGTCCCCGGCCTGGCCGCCCTTCTCCGCGATCCCGATCAGGAGGTGCTCGGTGGAGACGTACTCGTCGCCCAGCTCCTTCGCCTTGGCCTGGGCCTCGGCGACGACGCTCAGCAGCTCGCGGTTGGGCTGGGGCGGCGAGACGGTGGAGCCGGTCACGCTGGGCAGACCGGCGAGGATCTTCTCGGCGCCCGCGCGCACGGCCGCCTGATCGGCCTCGACGGAGGCGAGCAGGTCCGTGATGTTCTCGTTGTCCTGGCCCTGGAGCAGAGCCAGCAGCAGGTGGGCGGGGGTGAAGTCGGGGTGTCCCTCGGACACGGCCCGGTTGCTGGCCGCGTTGATCGCGTCCCGGCTCCTGTTGGTCAGCTCGGCGTCCACGTTCGCGATTCCCTCCTTGCGTCAGCCGTCGGCCACAGTGACTTGGGCAACGTGCATAAAGTTGAGTCTATTCCACTCAAGGTGGTGCGGGGAGGGGTTCCTCCGGCCTGCCGCCGGGTCGGCCGCTACATTCCAGGCCGTGAGCATCTATCGAGTGGATCTGGATGACCCGGACGCCGCCTACCTCGCCTTCTGGCAGGAGCGGCACCTCTGCACGCTGACCACCCTCCGCGCCGATGGGAGCCCCCATGTGGTGCCCGTCGGTGTGACATACGAGCCCGAGGCCCGACTCGCTCGGGTGATCACCCGTACGGGGAGCGCGAAGGCGCGGCATGTGCGCGCCGCGGGGGCCGAAGGGGCCCGGGTCGCGGTGTGCCAGCTGGACGGCGGGCGCTGGGCCACGCTGGAGGGGCTCGCCCAGGTGTACGAGGACCGCGAGCGCGTCGCGGACGCCGAGCGGCGGTACGCGGAGCGGTACGGCAGGGAGCCCCGGCCCAATCCGGAACGCGTGGTGATCGAGATCGAGCTGACCCGGGCGCTGGGGCGGGGATGACGGGGTGACCGACGGGGCGACCGACGGGGTGACCGACGGGGTGACCGACGGGGCGACCGACTGGGCCACGCGAGCCACCAGGGGCTGCCGCGTGCCGATGGTGACCGCTCGCTTCCGGTTGACCATTTTTCGGACAGATGAGCGGACGGGCGAGGCGGCCCCCTATACCGGGCGGCATCCCGAAATGTCGCCGTAAACCTGCAGCGGCGTCACCGTGTTCAGGTCACGGTGACGCCGCTGCTGGGGGGAAGCGCCTGAGCGATTTGAAACGACGGGGGAATCGCTTCAGGCACTGCGGGGGGTGGCTGAGACGGCCGTGGAGGCCTGGGTCTCCGGCTCGGCGAGCCGGTGGTCGCGCTGGTCGAGATTGACGAAGACCATCCCGTACCGAACGGCACACCGTACTGGCTGCGGCGCGCCGCGCGGTCGCCGCAGACACCGGTACGCCCGGATGTCCTCGTCCTCGTCCCGGGTCACCACCACCGGTTCGCCGAACACGGTCACCATCAACGAGTCACCGCTGTGGGGGATGGCGGTGGCCAGGTCGATGAAGTGCCAGCCGGAGCGATAGGCGGTGGCCATCTCGCGCCGGAAGGAACGGTCGTCGGGCGGAGTGGTCACATCAGCTCCCTGCTCCGTCGTCAGCCGGGGGCACCGGCCAAGACGTGTCAGCGGCCCGCGCCAGTGTCGTCGACTCCACCACCGCCGGCCAACTGGTGTCCGCGCGAGCGTCACCCTTCGCATCGGAGAGACCGCTCAGCGCTCCGAACACGGCAACGGTGGAGAAGGCGGCGACAAGCACCGAGCGAAGCATTCTCTTGCGCATAGTCGGCTTCGTCCTCACTTGAAGGTCCCTCTTCCCCCGTCGAGTACGACGATGGCTCATTCGGGCACGTCATGGCCACATAATCGATGCATCATGTTCCTGCATGTTCAGGACCCTGGGGGGTGGAGATTTGGTGGAAAATCGGGTTGAAGCGATACATCCCCACACGGTGGCTGATCTGTGCGACGAGGGAGCACGTCTCTACGCACACGCACTGCGGACGGGACGCATCGCACGCGAGGAGGTGGAGTCCGCCCCCTGCCTCATGGAGTTCCCCCTGCTCCATCCCGACCCTGATGACGCAGGCTGGCTCCGTCCCGTTCCCCCATCGGTCGCACTGGCCCAGCGGCTCAACCCGATAGAGCGCGAGATCGCCGAACAGCGGCGCCGGTCGATCGAGCTCAGCGACGCCTTCGAACCCTTCATGGCACTCAGCGCCCAGGTGTCGGCCCCGACGCACGCGATCAGAGTGCTGGAAGGCGGCGAGCAGATCCAGACGGCTCTGAACCTGGCCACCGCCGAGTGCCAGATCGAGGTGCTGACGGTCCAGCCGAGCAACCGCATATCGGAGCGCAACCTGCTCCAGGGTCTCGAACGTGACAGACCGTTGATCGAACGTGGTGTGCGGATCCGCACGCTGTATCAACACACGGCCCGGCACAACCCGGAGAAGCTGGCCTACGTGGCGCGGCTGTCCGACGGCAAGGTGGAGTACCGCACCATCGACGAGTTGGTCGAGCGCCTCATCATCTGCGACGACACCGTGGCCTTCATCCCCACCCGCGACGACCAGCAGGTCGCCCTGGAACTCAGACATCCGGGCCTCGTGCGCTACCTGGTCAAGGTCTTCGAGTTCATGTGGGGCCGCGCCGTCCCCCTGACCGCCGGCGCCCCGTACGAGACGGCCCCCGACGGCATCACGGACATCCAGCACTCCATCGCCAAGCTCCTCGTCGAAGGCCACGTGGACGAGGCCATAGCGCGCCGCCTGGGCATGAACGTCCGCACCTGCCGCGCCCACATAGCCAAACTGGCGACCGCGCTGGGCAGCGGCAGCAGGGCCCAACTCGGCTATCTGATCGCGCAGTCGGGGATCCTGGAGCAGGGGGAGAGCCACTGACGGGCGAGGGAGGCGAGTACGGGTGACCAGCGAGGTCCACGGGCATCGGGTCGACGAACTGTGCGCAGCCGGCCTTGAGTTGTACGCACGAGCCCTGCGGGACGGCCGGGTGCGCGGCGAGGAGGCGACAGCGGCACCCTGTCTGGTCCAGGCCGGACTGCTGCACCCGGCGATGGAGGACCCGTCCTGGCTGGAGCCGGCGGCCCCGGCGACCGCCCTGCACAGACTGCTGCGCGACATCGAGGACAGGGTTACCGAGGAACGGCGCCGTGAGGAGCGGTTGGCGACAGCCTTCGAGCCGCTGCTGCGGATCGCGGAGCGCCGGACCGCCCCGGCGGATGGCAGCCCCCCTGCGATCACCGTGCTCAGCGGCAAGGAGCGGATCAACACCGCCATCACCGAGGCCATGGCAGGAGCCACGCAGGAACTCCTCTGCATCCAGCCGCACACCAACTACCACGGGCAACCCGCCCCGCACGCCGTCGCCTTCGAGCGTGACCAGTCCCTGCTGGACCGGGGTGCGCGTATCCGCACCCTCTACCCGCACACGCTCCGCCACGCCCCCATGGCCATGGCCCGCTACGAACAATTACGGGGCGACGTCGAGGCCCGCACGCTCGACGAGGTCACCGACCGCCTCATCCTCATCGATCGTTCGGTGGCCTTCATCCCCGCCAGCAGCGACCTGACCATGGCTCTGGAGATCCGTCATCCCGCGCTGATCGCCTTCTGCGCCACCACCTTCGACCGCCTCTGGCACCTGGCCACACCCATGTACCCCGAGACCGTCCAGCTGCCCGTGATCGACGGCATCACCCCACGCCAACGCGCCATCGCCCGCCTCCTGGTGCAGGGCCACACCGACACGTCCATCGCCGACCGGCTCGGCCTCAACGTCCGCACCGCCCGCCTCCACATCGCCAAACTCGCCGCGCAGCTCGGGAGTGAGAGCCGGGCTCAGCTGGGCTATCTCATCGGACGGTCGGGGATTCTGGAGCAGGAGCCGTAGAGGCGGTAGAGGCAGTAGGGGTAGTTGGGGCGGTGGAGGCCGTAGGAGTCGCGGGGGTTGGGGGCGGCAGGGACGCAAGGTCGGCCGGGGAGGAGCGGGGCGGGCCGTCGAGGCCGGCCTCGGCGATGCGGACGCCCAACTGCGTACGGCTGGCCGCGCCGAGGCGTTCGGAGAGGCGGGCGATATGGGCCCGGCAGGTGCGGACGCTGATGCCGAGCCGCTCGGCGACCACCGCGTCCTGGTGGCCCTCCGCCAGCAGCGCCGCGATGGACCGCTCCCGGTGGGTGATGCCGGCGACGCCGGTCGACGGGAGGGATGTGGCGAGCGGGACCCCGAGGCGCCAGAGGCGTTCGAAGACCGTGACCAGGTACTCCACCAGCGCGGGGTGGCGGATCTCCAGGGCCATGGTGCGGTCGGGGTTCGCGGGGATGAAGGCGACCGTGCGGTCGAAGACGATGAGGCGTTCCACGACCTCGTCCAGGGTGCGGGCCTCCGCCGACTCCCCCATCAGCTCCATGTAGTTGTGCAGGCCCTGCCCGTGCCGGGCCACATGCGTGTACAGGTCCCGCATCCGCACACCCCGCCGGCACATCGCCAGCGCCCGGTGCAGCCCCTCGCGCAGCTCGTCCTCGCGCCGGATGCCGCCGGGCTGCACGGTCAGCACCTCGGTCGTACAGCGGTCGGTGGCCTCGTCGATCGCCGCCCGGATCCGGGACAGCCCGTCGAGCACCCGGATCGCCGTGCTCTCCGCCGCCTGCCGGGCCCGGGCGCCTCCGAGGCCCGCGTACCACTCCACGGCGTCCACCGCCGCGCCCATCCGGGCCTGGCTGGCGCTGACCTCGGCGTGGACGCTGCGCAGCAGCCGGGTCATGACCTCCTGCGGCGCGGTGGGCACCAGCCAGCCCATGTCGTCGGGGTCGGGGTGCAGCAGGGCGAGTTCGAGCAGACAGGGCACGGTGTCGGCGTCCGCGCGCGGGATCCGGCCACGTCGTACGGCTCGGGAGTACACGCGGTCCCCGGCCGCGCAGAGCCGGTCGGCACCGTGCGGATGCTCCTCGGTCGCGTGCCCGGCCATCACCCAATTCACCCCCGGTTCCAGCCCTCTCGCAGCGCAACTATGCGCGGCCCGCACCGGCTCCGCAACACGGCTGCGCCATGGTTATGCCCCCATAGCAGCGGTTGCGCCCGCGTTTCTCCACCCCTCAGGCAGTGCGCTCTGCAACAAGCTGAAGTCGACGTCGGAAGCGCCCCGCGCGCCAGGCGAACGGCAGGGCGGCGCGCGCAGACTCCGGTGACCGCTTCGGCGCGCGGTCGCACCCCGCGTCCCCCGCCCCGCCGTACTTCAAACCCTCCGTTTCCGCAGGTCGTGGCCGTTCCCGCAAGATGCCGGAAACGCGCCGGTGATCAGGGTGTTACGGAGCGCGCTTACCGTCGGGCCATGGCGGACATATTTGACGCGTACGCGTTGGCCGACGCGTGGGACGAGATGTTCGAGCGGCCGGGTGAGGTCAGGGCCGCCTATGAGCCGGTGCTCGCGGCGCTCCAGCCGATCGAGCCGGCCGAACTGCGGTTCAGGGCGGACCAGATGGCCCGCGCGTTCACCGACCGGGGCGTGACGTACGCCTTCGCAGGCGAGGAGAGACCCTGGCCGCTGGATCTGGTGCCGCGCATCCTGGACGCCCTGGAGTGGGACCTGATCCAGCGCGGAGTCGCCCAGCGCGTACGGGCGCTGGAGGCGTACCTCGCCGACGCCTACGGGCCCTGCCGGGCCTTCGAGGACGGGGTGGTGCCGTGGCGGCTGCTCCTCAACTCCCCCCATTTCCACCGGGCCGCGCACGGCGTGGAGCCCCCGGGAGGGGTCCGTATCCATGTCGCCGGCATCGACCTCGTACGGGACGAGGCGGGCGACTTCCGGGTGCTGGAGGACAACGTCCGGGTGCCGTCCGGGGTGTCGTACGTCATCGAGAACCGGCGGGCGATGACCCGGGTGTTCCCGTCCCTCTTCGCCGAGCAGCACGTGGTGCCCGTCGACGGCTACGCGCAGCGGCTGCTGGCCGCGCTGCGGGCCGCCGCGCCCGCCGGGATCGGCGATCCGCGCGTCGTCGTCCTCACCCCCGGCCCCAGCAACGCCGCCTACTTCGAACACGCCCTGCTGGCCCGGCTGATGGGCGTACAGCTGGTCGAGGGACACGACCTGGTCTGCCGGGCCAACCGGGTGTGGATGCGGACGACGCGCGGGGAGATGCCGGTCCATGTCGTATACCGGCGGCTCGACGACGACTTCCTCGATCCCCTCCACTTCCGGCCCGACTCGGTGATCGGCTGCCCCGGCATCATGAGCGCCGCGATGGCGGGCAACGTGACGCTGGCGAACGCGGTCGGCAACGGCATCGCGGACGACAAGCTCCTCTACACCTACGTCCCCGACCTCATCCGCTACTACCTCTCCGAGGAACCGATTCTCCCGAACGTGGAGTCCTTCCGGCCGGACGAGCCCGGCCAGTTGGAGGCGGTCCTCGACCAGCTCGACCAGCTGGTGATCAAGCCGGTCGACGGGGCCGGCGGGCAGGGCATCGTCATCGGGCCGAAGGCGGACCGGGAGACACTGGAACGCACCCGGCAGGCCGTGGCCGCCGATCCGCGCGGCTGGATCGCGCAGCGGCCGGTCGCCCTGTCCACCTCCCCCACCCTCGCCGGCGAGCGGATGGCCCCGCGCCACATCGACCTGCGGCCCTTCGCCGTCAACGACGGCAGCGATGTCTGGGTCCTGCCCGGCGGGCTGACCCGTGTCGCCCTCCAGGAGGGCAACCTCATCGTCAACTCCAGCCAGGGCGGCGGCTCCAAGGACACCTGGGTGCTCGCCGAGGGCCCCGCCGAGCAGCGCCCCGAGGAGCCCGGCGGCCCGCTCCCGCAGAAGGCGCCGCGCCAGCTCGGACCCGACGGCACCCGCGCGGTCGTCCAGGAAGGAGCGCAGCAGCAGTGAACGACGTGATCCTCTCCCGGATAGCCGAGGCCCTGACCTGGACGGGACGGTACGTGGAACGGGCCGACGCGACCGGCCGCATCCTCGACGCCTACCTCCACCGCCTCCTGGAGGACCCCTGGCGCGACGAGGACGCCGCCTGCCGCTCGCTCTACGCGATCCTCGGCGTCGACGCGCCCGACCGGCACTGCGACATGCAGCAGGTGCTGGACCGGCTGGCCTTCGACGCCCGCTCGACGGGATCGATCGAGGGCGCGCTCGGGGCGGCCCGGCTGAACGCCCGCAGCGCCCGCGAGGCGGTGTCGTCGGAGATGTGGGAGTGCCTGAACTCCACCTGGCACGCGCTCGCCGACCAGCGCACGGCCGCGCGCCGCACGGGCGGCCCGTACGCGTATCTGGAGCTGGTACGGCGTCGCGCGGCCCTCTTCTTCGGGCTCGCGGACTCCACGATGAGCCGGGACGACAGCTGGCGTTTCGTGGTGCTGGGCCGCAGCCTGGAGCGGGTGGACATGACGGTGCGGCTGCTGTCGGTACGGGTGCTGGACGCGGCGCACGCGCCGGACTGGCCGACCCTGCTGAGCGCGAGCGGCGCCGACGAGGCGTACGCGCGGGTGCACGGCGGCTTCGGCGACAGCCCCAAGGTGGCGGAGTTCCTGCTCCTGGACCGCGACTTCCCGCGCTCGGCGCTGCACGCCCTCACCACGGCGGAGGAGTGCCTGGCGGCGCTGGGCCGGCCCCGCCAGGACCCGGCCCGGCGTCCGATCGGCGCCCTGCGCACCCACCTCGAATACCTCGACTCCGAGTCGCTGGAGGCCGGGCTGCCGGCGCTGCTGCGCGACCTCCAGCAGGCGTGCATGGCCTCGGCGGAGGCGGTCGCCGAGAAGTTCTTCCCGTACCAGGGGCCCGTCGAATGGGCCCAGGAAGGCGCGTGAGCACGATGAACCTGCCCGCAACGGCCGCGACAGCCGCGACGGCTCCTCGGGCGACCCGGCGTCTGCGCATCCGGCACACGACCCGCGTCGCGTACGCCCAGCCCGCAGCCTCCTCCCACAACGAGGTCCGCATGACGCCGCTGACGCTGCCGGGCCAGACCACGCTGGACGCCCGGGTCCTGGTCAACCCCTCCACGCCCACCTGGTCGTACTGGGACTACTGGGGCACCCAGGTCACCGGCTTCGACCTCATCGAGCCGCACTCCGATCTGACGATCACCGCGACCAGCCTGGTGGAGACGAGCCCGCCCGAGCCGCTGCCGGACGCGCCGGACCGGGCGGAGATCCGCCGGGCGAGCGCCGACTCCCGCCTCCTGGAGTACCTGACGGCGACGGGCCGTACGACGCTGCCGCAGGATCTGTTGGACCGGGCCCGGGAGGCGTCGGAGGGGCTCTCCGCGCACGGGACGGCGGTGGCGGTCTCGGCCCTGGTCGCCGACCGTGTCGCGTACGTGCCGGGCGCGACCGGTGTGCACACCAGCGCGGCGGAGGCGTGGGAGCAGGGGGCCGGTGTCTGCCAGGACATCGCCCACCTCACCCTCGGCATGCTCCGCTCCCTCGGCCTGCCCGCCCGCTATGTCTCCGGCTACCTCCACCCGGAACGCGAGGCCGAACTCCACCGCCCCGTCGCCGGCCAGAGCCACGCCTGGGTCGAGTACTGGGCGGGCGACTGGACCGGCTACGACCCCACCAACCGCGTCCCCGCCGACGAGTCCCACGTCATCGTCGGCCGAGGCCGCGACTACGACGACGTGACCCCCCACAAGGGCATCTACCGAGGCGTGGCGGGAGGCCCTCCGGAGGTGACGATCGAGTTCACGCGGGTGGCGTGAGGGGGCTCAGTACTCCTCCTCCGGCTCCTCCCGGGCGTAGTCGGTCAGGACGCAGCCGGCCTCGCCCTTGTCCTGTCGGTAGGTGCTGGGTATCTCGACGCCCGGATCGCAGACGAGGTAGACCAGGCCCGCGTCGAGGAGGGTTTTGGCGGTCTTGTCGTCGTCGGCGTCGACGGCGAAGTTCATGCCGACCATGAGGCCGGCGTCATTCGCGATCTCGGAGTTCACCACGTCCTTCTGGAAGTCGCCCAAGCTGCCGAAGTGCACGAAGTCCATGTCGGTGTTCTCGCTGACGTCGCACTCGCCCGCGCTGTCGACGGCATAGCTGACCTCGGCGCGGAATTCCTGCAGATCGTCACCCACGTAGTAGTCGATGTCCTCACACCCGACGTGCTCGTCCAGGAAGCCCGCGACCGCCGTCGCGTCCTTGGCCATGGGAAGCATCTCGTCGTCGTCACCGCAGGCGGAGACGGTGAGGGTGAGCAGCAGGGCGCAGGCGGACGCGGCCAGGACGGCAGACGTACGGCGGCGGGTGGGTG
Organism: Streptomyces caniscabiei; assembly: GCF_014930365.1. Classification (GTDB taxonomy): domain Bacteria; phylum Actinomycetota; class Actinomycetes; order Streptomycetales; family Streptomycetaceae; genus Streptomyces; species Streptomyces caniscabiei. The sequence goes on from NZ_JABXWI010000001.1 coordinate 281,331, forward strand.
CATGGGTGCGCAAGGGAGGTCCTCTGGGGATCCGGGAGAGCGGAACGTGAGCGGGGGCGGGGCGGGGTGGGGCTCAGAAGACCGGCGCGGGCGTGGGTGCCCTGCCGCTGAGCCGCACGACGGCGGACACCGCCGTGGCAGGCGCCGTCGTGGCAGGCGCCGTCGCGGCGCGGCATGCGGCGGCGGTGTGCTCACGCGGCATGCGGATGTACCCGTTGCTCTGAGGCATGCGACAGTCGTCCCCCGTGATCACGACATGACAAGGCGTAACCCTAGACCATGGGGATCGGCCGCCCGGCACAGCGGTACGGCCCGGCAGGGCCACCGCCGGCACCGGGGCCGTGCGGCGGCCCTGCCGGGCCGTGGGCGTGGAGGGGGAGCCCCGGAGGGCTCGGGTGTTACTTCAGGTTGACCGCGTCGCAGTCGGACTTGAACTCGGCGGTGCAGATCTGCTTGACGGTGTAGATGCCGTCGGCGATGACCGTGTCCGCGATGTTGTTCTTGGTGAGGGCGACCGGGGGCACCAGCTGGGCCGGGATCTTCTTGGTGGTCGGGGAGTCGACGCTGTCCTTGGCGAGGGCGTCGAACTCGATGGAGCGGCCCTGGACCTTGGCGACGGCCATCTCGGCGGCGGCGCTCGCCTGCGTCGGGAACGACTTGTACACGGTCATGTACTGGTCGCCCGAGAGGATCCGCTGCACCGCGTCCAGGTCGGCGTCCTGCCCGGTGACCGGCGGCACCTTGGCGACGCCGGCGGTCTTCAGCACGTCGATCACGGCGCCGGCGATGCCGTCGTTGGCCGCGTAGACCGCGTCGATGTTGTCGGCACCGAGCTTGGCGACCGCCTGCTCCATGTTGACCTTGGCGACCTTCGGGTCCCAGTCCTTGGTGTCGAACGTCTCGGAGATCGTCACCTTGTCCTGGAGCTCGGAGAGCGCGCCCTCCTTGAACATGGCGGCGTTCGGGTCCGAGGGCGACCCGTTCATCATGACGATCTTGTTGGCGGCGCTGTCACCGAGGTCCTCGACCAGCGAGCGTCCCTGCACCTGCCCGACGAGTTCGTTGTCGAAGGAGACATAGCCGTCGATCGGGCCCTCGGCCAGCCGGTCGTACGCGATCACGGGGATGCCCGCGTCGTCCGCCTTCTGCACGGCGGGCGCGACGGCCTTGGAGTCCACGGCGTCGACGATGAGGATGTCGACCTTGTCCGCGACCATCTGCTCGATCTGGCTGTTCTGGGTCTCCGGGTCCTTCTCCGCGTTGGCGTACTTGGTCACGCCCTTGTTGTCGGTGAGCTCGGCGATCTTCTTCTTGATGTTGGGGTAGTCGAACTGCTCGTACCGCTTGGTGTCCTTGTCGGGGAACAGCACACCCACCGTGATGTCGTCGCCCTTCGTGGGGCTCGCCTCCGCGCTGTCGCCGATGTCCGAGACCCCGCAGGAGGCGATGGAGACGGCCGCCGCCGAGGCGACGAGGGCGGTGGCGGTACGGCGCAGAACAGTGGTGCGACGACGTATACGGGTGCTGGGGGTGGTGCTGGTGGTACGGGCGTTCACATCAAGGGCCTTCCGGGCGTGGGCGCGCAGCACTGCGACCCAGGTGGCTGAAAGCCAACGCGGTGATCACCTCAGCGTCAAGGACCAATCACTTAACGAGATGACAACAGCCTGGTGTGGTCTCGGTGTGAAGAGGGTAAAGCAAGGGGCCCTCCGTGTCGCCGCGCGCCCTTCACCCGATCCGGGCCGACGATTCCCGCCCGACGCCCTTGATCTCCAATGCCCTCCGTACGTCCCGGTGTTGCGGGCGGAAGGGGTGCGCGGGGGCCGGTCCGGGGGTCGCCGTGGAGGGCGGCAGGTCAGGGCGGTGGGTGCCGGGGGGTGGGGTGGGGGTGGTCGGAGATCCACTGCGACGGGGATCACGACCCGGCGTGCGCCCCGGCGGTCCGCTTCGCCCGGCGACGGGGTGGGGTGCGTCGAGGGGGAGGGTGGCGGACCTCACGGAGAGACGGTGGGCGAGGGGCGGGCGGCCGGTCGACCGGGCGGCTGCCGCTGCTGCCACACCGCTCGACCGGGCGCGCTGTCCGGTACCCCGCCGCTGCCCGCGCTGCCTGCGCTATCTGCCGCGCCGGTTGGGGTCGGGGCCGGGCGGCCCCTGCGACGGCGACACCACACGACCGGAGGCGGGGCGGTGTCCCTGTCCCGGGGGCTGGGCCTGTCCCGGGGTGGCGGGACCGCCGGAGCGTGGCGTACTGCGGGAGCGCGCGGCCGCTGCCGAGGGTGAGGGTGAGGGTGAGGCTGACGTGCTGGGAGAGGCAGTGGGAGAGGTGGCCGTCGGCTGGGGCGGCCGGGGCGGCGTCGGAGGTGCAGTGGAGGGTGCCGTCGGTGCCGTGGAGGGCAGCTGCCCGGCGGCCGTCGGGGTCAGCAGAGGGCGGGCCTGGTCCTCGATGCGAGTGAGCCGATCCGGCCACTCGGGGCCCAGGGCACGGGCGCTCTCGCGCAGGCGCAGCTGCGTACTGACGAAGGAGTCGCTCTCGGCCGCCGTCCAGGGACGCTCCCGTTCCGTGGCGAGGGCCCGGCGCAGCTCCGGCGGGCCGGCCCAGGTGCCCGTGCCGTCGAGGGAGTTGCTGTAGCGGGGCTTGCTCTCGCCCCGGCGGTAGACGCTCGCGAGGTCGGCGAGGGCACCCCGGTCGACGCGGTCGGCGAGTTGGAGGATGCCGGCGTAGGACTCGTCCGCGTTGGACTGCACGGTCAGCCGCCCCTGGCCCCGGTCGGCGAGCTGCTCGAAGTACCGGTTGACGATGCCCTGGTTGCTCATCGCCTGCGGCACCCCCATGAAGAGGGCCTCGACACGGGCGCCGGAGTCGCGGTAGGCCCGCATCTTCTCCTCCACGGCCGCCGCGTTCTGCGAGGTCTCCTGGATGATCGCGTGCAGCCCGTGCTCGCGGACGTACGCCTCGGCCTGGGCCATCCAGGCGCGCCCGTCGGCGCGGGTGTAGGCGGCCATCAGGGTGTCGTCCTCGGCCATGAGCCGGGCGTACGCGGGGTGGTACGGCTTGTAGAGGTCGCTGTCGACGTCCGCGAAGCCGCCGTGCCGGTTCAGGGCGCCGGCGACCATCTCGGTGACCCTGCTCTTGCCCGCGCCGGGCTGGCCGACCAGGAAGACCACGGTGGGCGTCTCCTGCCCGACGCGGCCCGCGAGGAGGTCGGGGACGATCCGCTCACGGAAGATCCGCCGGTTCTCCGCGTCGGACAGCCGGTGCCGCTCGACCTCGGCGGGGTCGATCACGCGCGCGGGTGGACCGGGTGGACCGGGTGGACCGGGCCGGGGTGACGACGCGCCGGGCTGCTGTGGAGAGGCCGGGTCGGTCACGTGAGGTCCGCCATGACCTCGCGGGCCAGCCGGGCGTAGCGCGAGCGGGCCTCGGCGATCTGCTCCCGGTCGGCCGACCGCAGCCGCTCCCGCTCCTTGGCCAGCCGCCCCTGCGCGGCGCGCGCGGCCTCGATGACGGCGGGGTCGGGCACGTCCTTGGCCTCCTCGGCCGCGATCCTCGCGCTGTACGCGCCGACCGCGCCGTTCACGGCCTCGATCGCCGCCTCGTACGCCGCGGTCTCCTCGTTCGACCAGTCGTGCGGCTCCAGGTCGTGGCTGACCGAAATGCCTTTGCCGCGTGCGGTGTTCCGTGGAGCGGGGTTCTGTGGAGTGTCCTGTGGGGTGTCCCGTGCGGTCATGCGTCCCTCCGGTGTCCCGGTGTCCAGTGGTCATTGTGGGGGACGGCGGACGAGGGCGACGGGGTTCCCGGGAGGCCGACGAGGAAGGAGGCCGGGAGTCGAGGGCGGCGGCCCGGTCCCCGGCTCAGTCCCCGGTCGCCGCCCACTCCCGCAGCAGGGCCTCCCGCTGCTCACGTCGCGGCGTGCCCTCGGCGGCGTGGGCGCGGCCCCAGCGCGCGAGGGTCTCGACGTCCGCCGTGCCCGCCACGAGGCGGTCCAGCAGGGCGACGGAGAGGTCGTACTCGGACTGCACATAACCGCCGAGGGCCGCGGCCGACTGCGCGTTGAGCTCGACGGTCCGGTCGACGGTCTCCAGGTGCACCTCGAACGCGGCCGCGGCCTCCCCGCCACCCGCGACGGCGTTGGTCACGAGGTCGACCGCCGTGGTGGCGAGCAGCCGGGCGCTGGACCGGATCCGTACGTACCGCACGGTGGCCGACCGGATCTCCGACCAGCCCCACACCGCGCTCTGCCCGGTCCCCAGCCCTTCCACCCAGTCCCGCGTCAGCCGCACCCCGGGCCCGAACCCCTCCGGCTGCGCCCCGACGTACACGCCGCCGTCCTCGGCGATCCAGAACAGTCCGACCATGGCCATGAGTGCCTCCCCAACCGGCTACGTACGCGTTTCGCCTGGTGAGACGCCACCCCACGGCAAACGGTTCAGCGGCCGAGGGCGGTCCGCAGCGTCACCCCGTGACGGATGCGCAGACGCCGTACCTCCCACACGGACAGGGCGGTCACGGTGAGGGGGCCGCCGAGGAGGAAGGAGTAGATCACGGCGGGCGGGGCGGCCACGTCGGGGGTGTCGGAGTAGCTGAGGGCGAAGAGGGACCAGACCAGGAGGGGTGAGAGGAGGGCGGGGAGCAGTTCGTGGACGTCGGCGGTGCGGAAGCAGGAGTTCAGCGCCATGAACGTGACCAGCAGCGTGGTGAAGAGCGAGAGGAGCAGGACGATGACACAGGCGATGGCGCCCACGACCAGCAACGCCATCATGACCAGGCCGGTGATCGCCCTGCCGGCCAGCTCACCGAAGAGCCCGAGCGTGAGATCGAACCGGCCGATGTCGGCGCTGGAGACGATGTCGCCGCGCAGCCCCAGGACCGCGAGCCAGCACAGGCCGATCCCGCCGACGATGAGCCCTATCACGGTCAACGGCCCGACCAGGCGCCGCGTGTAGAGACCTCCCAGCGGTGGGCGTGCCGCGAGGATGAAGACCGTGACTCCGACGGCCCCGGCGCCCAGCATGATGGCGCAGCCCAGCGCCAGGTTCCCCAGCTTGTCCAGGACGAACTCCTCACGCCCCTTCCGCAGCGGATAGGCCATGACCAGCCAGACGCCGGCCAGCAGCCCCAGCACCGTACGGGCGCGCTGGAGCCAGGTGATGACCGGGTCCCTGATGAGGTCGGGCCGGTTCGGAACGGTCAGCGCGAGCGCACCGCCCAAGGCGATGCCCACGACCTCCCCCATCAACGCGCCCCGGGGTCGTACTTGCGCAGCGACTCCTGGACCTCGCCGGCGTACGGCCCCTCCCACCAAGGGATCGTCTCGACGAGGACCGGCTTGGTGCCGGAGGCGAGGACGAGGGCGCGGCCCGGGGGCATGGCGCCCAGGTCGGAGACACCGAGGACGCGTTGCCGGCTGACGGACTCGCTGACCGTGCGGTTGCCGCTCCAGCCGCCGAACTCGGACTCGCGGCTCGCCTGGTACTCGCGCTGGTCGTACTCGCCGGCCAGTTCGCTGAGGTCGCCCAGGAAGCGGGTGTCGGAGACACCGCCGCCGTAGACGCGGATGTTCGCGGCCGACCACAGCTTCTCCATGCCGCGCTCGCCCCACACCTCGATGCCCTGGGCCCAGGACTGGAGGATGGTCATGAGGATGATGCCGCGCGAGCCGTAGTGGGAGTACAGGTCGGGCAGGGTGCGCCAGCGGCAGACGTTGGCGGCCTCGTCGAGGACGCCGACGAGGGGCAGCGGGAGGCGGCCGCCGCGCTGGGTGGTGGCGTACTCCTCGGCCGCCTCGACGACGGCGACGGTGAGCGCGGTGACGAGCGGTCCGGCGGAGTCGCGGCCCTCGCGGGAGAGGGAGTACAGGGTGCCGGCGGTGCGGACGAACGTGTGCGGGTCGAACTCGGGGGCGTTCGGGTCGGCCGGCGGGGTCACCCAGCGGTTGACCTCGGGGTTGATCAGGCAGGACGCCATCTGCTGGGCGACGCCGTAGATGCCGCTGCGCTGCTTGTCGGGGGCGGTGAGGACACCGTTCAGGCCGTCGGCGGCCATGGTGTGGCCCGAGCCGCGCAGGATCCGCTCCGGGGTGTCGTCCTTGGGGTTGGACAGCCAGGTGTAGATCTGCGTGATCGGCATCTTGCCGCAGGCGGCGGCGAGGAGGAGGTTGGCGAGCAGGTCCTGACCCGCCGGGTCGAAGAAGGCGTCCGTGGAGGCGTTGGCGTCGCGTGAGCCGCTGGCGAAGTGGTCGGCCATCTTGCGCGCCTTGGCCACGTCGGTGACGTACGACAGCGGGTTCCACCACCAGCTCGGCGTCTCGGCGGCGACCTGCTGCGGGTCGAAAACCCAGACGGGGCCTCGTGCGGCACGGGGGCCCCGGGTGGAGTCCACGATGTCGCGCTTGTTGGAGGTGACGAGGACCGCGCCGGGCCCGTCGAGGATGGCGGGCACGGCCCGGCGGGTCGTCTTACCGGTCCTCGGCCCCCAGATGTCGACGTGCATGTCCTCGTACGAACCGAACAGCGGCTGGCGGCCCTTGACGGAGCGTCCGATGAAGACACCGGGGGTCTTCGCCTTCACGCCGAGCCGTTCGGCGACGGCGGCCGCGCCCTTCATGGTGAGCTTGCCCAACTCCTCGCCCTTGGCGAGGTGTTGCGCCGCACCGTCCACCTTGGGCTTCTTCTTGAACCGCTGGACGACCCGGTACGCGGCGGTGCCCAGGATGCCGAGCAGCACCGCCTCACCGGCGGCCACGGCGCTGGCCGGGGACCCCGGCCAGCTGTAGTCGCCCTTGACCATGGCGACGAGGAACGTCAGCGGGTTGGAGGCCGGGGCCGGCGCGTCCGCGAAAGGGGCGCCGATCTTCGCCGCGAGCCATGCCCCGACGACCCCCAGGAGCACGATCGCGACCACGATGACGATCTCGATCGTCCAGTCGTCCTCGGCGCGGGGCTTCTTCTGCTGTTCTGCGGTCACCCGCGGGTCCGTCCTTTCTGGGGGTGGGGGGCGAGGACTGCGATCGCCCCTGCGCGTTCCGCGTCTACTGCTTCTCTTCCGGGGCGAAGACGAAGAGGTCCGCTGCCGCCAGCACCGCATAACCGTCCGTGGTGAACTGGAGGGGCTCGACGTTCCCGGTCAGTGGGACACCCTGGTACTCGACGAGGTCGGAGGCCAGGACCTTCTTGGTCTTCAGCTCCAGCGCGGTGATCCCCATGGTGTCGACGGAGGCGTAGAGGACGCCCCCGGCGGTGAGCCCCAGGGGCGTGATGGTGTGCTCGTCCGCCTCCTGCCGCCACAGCTCGGCGCCCGTCTCCGTGTTCCAGGCGACCGCACCGCCGCCGAACTGGGTGACCACGGTGCCGCCGTCCGGAGACAGGACGGTGCTGCCCCAGCCACGGGAGAGCTCGTCGAGGTCCTGCTCAGGCCCTTCGGCGATCAGCCGGCCGGTCCCGAGATCGACGACGGTCAGGATCTCGTCGTCCGCGTCGTCGCCCGGCTGCTCCCAGGCGAGGATGCCCTTGTCGTCGGTGAGCGGCAGGAGACGGGCCTCCAGGTCGCCGAGGTCCTCGACGTCGGCGAGGGCGGCCGGGCGGTCGACGTCCCGGAGGTTCCACAGCTCCTTGCCGGTGAGGCGGTCGCTGACGGACAGCCGGCTGCCGCTGCCGTCGATCACGGACCAGGTCGAGACGACGCGGTAGCCGAACCCGGCACCCAGCGGTGCCTGTTCGAGGCCCCGGTCACGGACCTCGACGGGGGTGCCGCCGCCGATGGGGGTGTACGTGTCCTTCTTGTACTCCTCCTTCGTGAGCAGATGGCCCGCCTCGACGGTCAGCCGGGAACCGTCCTCACCGCTGAGGGTGGAGCTGCCCAGCTCCTTCCCGGACGGCGCGTACATGGTGTACGTCGTGGTGATCGACGCCTTCTTCAGACCGTCGCCCTCGACCACATCACCGGAGACGACCAGCAGGGCCGGGGAGCCGTCCTTCCACTCGGAGACCTGCATGAACTGGTCCAGGGAAAGGTCGCGATCGCCCTGCCACTCGGCCGGGACCGTGACGTCGACGGTCCGGCGCACCTCGCCGGTGGCGGGGTCGTAGAGGCGGGCCCGGAAGCGGCTGTCCGTCGCCTCACCCTCGGCGTGCTCCGACAGGTCCTCGGTCAGGACGACGGCGTCCCCCAGCACACAGGTCTGCGCGTCGAAGTTGACGACCTCGGTCGCGGCGGCCTTGGCCGGGTCGTCGGCGCAGCCCTTGAGGCCGGGGGCCTTCAGACTCCACGCCGGTTCCGCGGACAGGCCGGGCAGTTCGTCGCCCTCGTAGGCGGGGCCCGTTCCCTTCGTGGCGGAGGGGGATGCCTTGGGCTTCGCCCCGCCGGTCGCGTCCGTGTCCTGGGGGTCGCCGTCCCCGCCACAGGCGGTGAGAAGGCCGAGGGTCAGAACGGTTCCGGCGACCAGACCCGTGCGTATCTTCATCAACTTCCTTGCTCCGTACGGTGATGGGGAGACCCGGGGCGGAATCAAAGGCCGCCACGAGCCCTATGCCTCGGCGTGGCCGTCGCCCTCGACCGGGTTCGTGCCGGCGGGGATCGGTACGCGGTAGACGCCCGTGATCTTGTCCTGGACGTCCCAGGTGCTGAAGGAGACGTTCTTGCCGGGGCGCGGCGCGTGGATGATCTTCTTGCTCTTGGGGTCCCAGACGATGCCCACGTGCCCGGACAGGTTGTCGCCCTCCGGCCGGAAGAAGATCAGGTCCCCGGGCTGCGCCTCGGAGAGCGACACCTCGTACTTCTCCAGGCGGGGCTCCTGCACATAGGTGGTCCCACCGATGTCGATCTTCCCGCCGCTGGCCATGTAGTAGGCCCACTGTGTGAAGCTGGAGCAGTCGAAGCTGGTGGGGTTCTGTCCCTGCAGCCGCGCCGCGCCGAAGACGTACGGGACGCCGATGCCGCGCTGCGCCCAGCCGAGGACCGCGCGGATCACGGGGTCGTCGGAGTCGGGGAGGACACCGGAGACGCCGGCGCCGTCGGGGGCGACAGCCGTGCCGCTGCCGCCCTTCGCGCAGTCGGCGTACTCGGCGTCGCGGGACTTGTCGTCGGAGTCCGAGCCGGGAACCGTGCCGTAGTCCGGTTTGGCGGTGACCCGGCCCGCCAGCCACTCCTCGGGGTCGACCATGCCGGGACCCTGGTCCTGGCCACCGACGAACGGGTTGTCGACGCCCGGGACGAGGACCTCCCAGTGCAGGTGGGGGCCGGTGACATTGCCGGTCGCGCCGACCGTGCCTATCTGCTGTCCGCGCTTGACGGAGTCGCCGACGGACACGTTGAACGAGGTCTGGTGGGCGTAGAGCGTGATGACGCCGCCCGCGTGCCGCAGCTTCGTCATGTTGCCGTACGAACCGCCGGGGCCGGCGGCCACGACCTTGCCGTCCGCCGGGGCGTAGATCGGGGTTCCGCTGGTGGCCACCAGGTCGAGGCCGGTGTGGTAGCCGAGGCTCCACATGCCGCCGCTCTTGTGGTACGGCGTGCCGATCGTGTAGGTGCCCCGCTTCATGGGCCACTGCCAGTCCTTGCCGGCGGTGGGCGGCGGCTTGGCACCGGGGAAGGAGACCGGCGTGACGTTCGTGGTGCGCGTGCCGCTCGTGACCGTGTACGCGACCGGCGCCATGGCGGAGACGACGTCCTCGGTCTCGCCCTTCAGCGGCGGGGTCGACCAGGACCGGGGCGAGGTGGCGGCGACGCTGAGGGCCTTGTCCGGCTGGGCGTCGTTGCCGACCGGCTCCGGGATGTCCGACTGCTTGCCCAGGGTGGGGAAGTCGGGGTTCTTCTCGATGGTCTCCTTCAGATGGACGTACCAGCGCTTGATGAGGTCCTTGTCGCCGGTGAGCGCACCGCGGTACCGGGCGGCCTGGGTGAGGACCACGCGAGGGTAGATGCTGTTGGAGGCGACCGAACCGGAGTAGATCTGCAGCGCCTTGAAGGGCTGGGTCTCCGCCTTCTTCGCGTGCAGGAAGTTGGCCGCGGCGTAGGCCGCGTCGTCGATGTTGTACAGGTCCTCTTTTTTGTCGCCGTTGCCGTCGTCGCCGTAGTCCGTCCAGGCCGGCTTGCCGAACTGCAGAATGCCCATGTAACCGAGGGAGTTGGCACCGCCCGGCGCGGCCGAGGGGTCCTGGCCGTACTTGGTCTCCTGGTACATCTGCCCGGCGATGAGCGTCCAGTCGAGACCGTCGTAGCGGGCCGCGGCCCGCATCGAGGCGAGGATCATCTTCGGCGGTATCTCGTTGCGCGCCGTCTCGCTCGGCATGTACATCTTGCCCGCCGGCATGACCGGGTTGGTGGCCGCGGCGTCTCCGGTGTTACCGGCTTCGGCGTTGTCGGCGTAGTCCCCGCAGGCGGCATTCGTGGCACCGTTGCCGACGCCGCCGATCATGCTGCCTATGAGGAGCAGGGCGAGACAGATGCCCGCGATGGCGAGGCCTCCGCCGCCGCCGAGGAAGATCCACCACTTGAAGGTGTTCTTCTTCTTGCCCCCGCCGCCCCCTCCGCCGCCCTTCGATCCACGGGCACCGGCGGCCAACTGACCGGCTGCCTTGGCGGTCTTGGCTACCTTCGCGGCCTTCGCCGCGGCCGCCAGTACGGCAGGTGCCACCATGGCAGGCTCACTCCCCCGATTCTTCGGAGGCGCCGACGTCCCCGAGGCCGAAGATGTCGAACCCGGACACCACCCACCTGCCCCGGTCCTCCTGGACGGTCACGAGCCATTCGTTGGACTCCGTGGTCGACTTGCCGCCCGCGGTGACCGTGGAGGTCGCCTTGACCAGGCTGGAGATCGTACGACCGCTGCCGCGCACCAGATCGTCGGCGATCACCGCGTCACGTACGACGACGGCCGTGCCCTTGGACTCGCACTGCTCCGCCTCGCAGAGGGCCCACGTCTTACCGGAGGGCAATATGGTCAGCTGCTTCATCCGGGTGTCGTCGGTGGTGAGTTCGAGCAGCGGGGGAACCCAGGTGACGGCGTTGCTGTTGTAGTCGTAGGTGTTGATGCCGGCCATGTACTTCGCCATGACCGTGTGGGCCTCGTCCACCTCGGCGAGCGCAACGATGGGGGTCGCGTCGGCGTCGCCCGGCTCGTCCGAGCCGGAGTCCGCGTCCCCGCCGCCGGATCCCGACTTCCCCGCAGACGGCGCCGCGGATGCCGCGTTCTGGCCGGCCGGGTCCTCGTCGTCCCCGTCGAAGACGATGAAGACCGTCAGCGCGGCGGCCAGCAGAGCGCCGAGCGCCGCCAGAGCCAGTAGTGCCGTGCGCTTGTTCTCGGCAGGCAACTCCACGGTTCCCGCGTCTCCCTCGTGCTGTGCCGGTACGGCGGTCGGGCGCTGACCGGGACACGGTAGGGGGAGGTGGGGGCGGGAGAGGCTCGGCTTTTCCCGGCGGGGAATGGGTCGGGAAAGGGAGGCGAACGCGGGGAAAGCCCGGGGGCGTCACTCCGGCCGCGGATCCACCGGCAGGGGATCGAACGGGTACGCGGTGTGCCCGTCCTTGGGCGAACAAGCCGCGAACGGGCCCGAGTCGGCGTCCATCAGCACCCGCAGATGAGGGTCCGCGTGATGCAGCCACCACGTCGACATGCCGAGCGCCGGGTCCTGGCGCAGGTGTTCCCAGGCCAGCCAGAGGGCGGAGAGCCGTGCGCCGGCCTCGGGGTGCTCCCACCACTTGGGGCACCAGGTCGCCGACGAGCCGTTGACCCGGCGGCGCACCATCTGGGCGAGGTAGTCGGAGACGAAGACGTAGACGTCCGCGAAGTAGAACTCCGGCTCTTCCGAGTCGACTTGGGTGGCGGTCATCGTTCCACTCCTGCGGGTTGGGCGATCAGGACAGGACGATACCGAGCAGCAACAGCACCACGACGATCGCGCCCATCACGATCCGCGCCGTCGGATCCTCGCGTTCCCACAGGTCGTGGACGAGGGCCCAGCCGGTCAGCCGCGCGGCGCGGCCCCCGTGGAGATTGCCGGTCTGGCCCTGCTCGTCCTCGTCGCCGTCCTCGGCGTTCGCCGGTGCCGTACCGGGCTCGGCGTCGGGTTCGGGCTCGGCGTCGAACCCGACCGGCAGGCCCTGCTGTTCCTGAGCCACCAGGACGATCGGCTCCAGCAGTTCGGGAATCGTGTTGGGGGTCAGGGGATAGGCGAAGGTGCCGTACGGCGTCTCGACGCACAGCCGCGCCTGCCAGGGGTTGCCGGGCTCGTAGCCGTCGACCCAGGCACGGTCTGCGGGGAAGACCTGAGGCATCGGAACGGCGGCGGCGGGGGCGGGAACAGGTGCCTGCTGGACCGGCGGGGGCTGCTGGGGAGCGCCCCAGGTGCGCGGGTCGGGCTGCGGCGGCTGCGGGTGCCCGTTGTGGTCGGTCAACTGTCGTCCTTCGCCGGTCCGTCGGGTCCAGGGGTGCCGGGAACGCCGCGTGTACGGCGGACGCGCCCAGCGCATTGTGGGCCCAGTGCGGTTCTGGACGGCCAGGCGGGTTCCCGGCGTGTCCCTGACACTTTTCCCGAACGCTTTCCCGAACTCCACTCTCGCGGGAATTCCCGTCTCCCGGCGAGGAAATCGACGGCGGCGCGGTGACAGGTCTTTGTCACACTGCCTGCGCACCTGGCTGGGCCAGGGCCCGTCGTGCGGTGCGGTCGTGCCCGCCGAGGCGGACGGGGAACCGACTCGCTGGAGTAACCGACTCGATGACAGACCACAACAGCCCTGCTGGCGCGGTCGGCGGAGGCCAGCCTTCCGGCCAGCCCGGGTCCTTCGGTCCTCCTCAACAGCCCCAGCCGCCCCAGCCGCAGGCGTGGCAGGCGCAGGGCCACGGACAGCAGCCCCCTGCCCCGCAGCCCTCCCACCCCCAGCCGCAGCAGCTCCCCTCCGACGCGGCCCGCGCGCAGGTCGCCGCCGCCTGGGTGCGCAACACGCCCCAGGCCGGGCAGGCCGCCGTACCGGCGCTGCCGCCGCGCGAGACGCGCCCCGCCAGTGAGTCGAAGAAGGAGAAGCGCGAGCGGGAGCGGGCAGCCCGCAAGGCCGCGTACGAGCAGAAGAAGGCGGCGAAGGAGCAGCGCAAGAAGGGCGGCGCGCCGGCCCCGACCGCGGCGGCCACCGCCGCCCCTCCCGCGGCCTCGACCGTCTCCCACGCGCCGCAGGCACCGGCCGCCGGCAACCAGACCCTCACCCTCGGAACCCGCTCCGGTGCCCCGGTCACTCCCGCCCCGGCCACCGTCGGCGGAACCGCCCCCACCGCCGCCAGGCCCCGCCCCGCCCGCGACTTCGACGTCCCCAAGCCCGGCGGCCGGGCCCCCTCAGGCGGACGCCGTACGCACGTCGCGCTGCGCGCCACCCTGCTGATCACCACATGCGTGTTCGCCCTGGGCTCGTGCGGTGTGATGGGAATGGTGGTCGGCGCCTCGTCGGGTTCCGTCACGGCGGGCCTCGACTCCGACGACGCCGCCAAGTACCGCCTCACCGAGTTCCCGACGCAGCAGGCGGCGACCTTCGCCGAGCAGTACGCGCTGCTGTGCCTGACGTACTCGCCGGAGACTGAGGTGGACCGCCGGGAGAACCTGGCCCGCTACGCCTCCTCCGGCGTCGACTCCGAGTGCGGCTGGAGCGGTGAGGGGTCCAACACCGCCTTGTCCGCCGTCTGGGACGGCACCCTCGAAGAGCTTCCCGAGTACGGCGACCGCGGCCGCTACCTCGGGATCCAGGTCCGTAGCGAGGACGGCTCCCTGACCACACTCACCGTGCCCGTGTACGTGAAGGACCTCGCGACGGGCGAGGGTCTGCGCGTGGCCGGCGACGTCGGCCAGATGCCGCTGCCCTCCCGCGCCGACGTGCCCGAGATCAGCAAGGACGAGGTCGTCGACGACGAACTCGCGGCACAGCTCCAGGAGAAGGTGCTGCCGGGCTACTTCGAGGCATGGGGCGCCTCCGACTCCACGGCCATGGCGCGCTTCGCCGCCCCCGGCGCCACCCAGGTGGCCACCGCCGGCCTGGCCGGCCGGCTGACGGACCCGACGGTCGACGACGTGGTCGCGCTGGTGCCCAAGAATCTCCAGGGCGCCGATTCGTACACCTACGGCAACGATCAGGCCGTGCAGCTCCGCGTGAGCGTCACCTGGGCCGGCGCCAAGGGTGCGACCGTGCGCCGCGCGTACCGGATGACCGTCGTGAACACGGCGCAGGGCTGGTTCATCAAGGACATCCGCGGCGGTGTGCTCGACGCGGAGGGCGGCCGGGCCGACTCCGACGAGCAGACCGTGCCGGAGGAGGGCACCGGCGGACCGTCGGGGTCGCCCTCGGGCTCGGCGTCGCCCTCGGGCCCGGCGTCGCCTTCCGGCTCGTCCAAGCCGTCCGGGGACGACAAGCCCCAGAAGTCCTGACCCTCCACGCCCCACTCGCATCGCTCGCTCTTCACCACCCGAGAGGAACCACCATGTACCTGGCCGCCGACGGCGACGGAACCAACAAGATGAAGGAGATGTTCGGCGAGGTGCAGTCCATCCTCACCAGCGCCGGCACGCTCGTCGCCGTCATCGCCCTTCTCGTCCTCGGCATCCGCATGCTGATGTCGATGAAGCGCGGCGACGGCATGCGCGAGGCCTTCCAGGGCTTCGGCATGATCGCGCTCGCCGCCCTGGTCATCGGTGGCGCCAGTGGTCTCGCCGGTCTCCTCATCTCGCTCGGCGACCAAATCGGCAACGGTAGCTGACGCACCGTCATAAATACTGGCAACGGGAGGAGTTGGTCGTCATGGCGCAGGACGCGCCCGAGCCGCTGGTCGCCTACGACCACACCGATCTGGTCAACCGGCCGAAGCGGATCTGGAACTGGGGCAACATCCCCCTCCCGGGCCTGCTGCTGCCGGCGCTGGGCGCGGCCTTCGGCTTCGGGCTGGTGTGGCTCATCGCCATGTTCACCCTGTCCGCGTTCCTCCCCTTCCTCGGCATGTCGATGCTCACGTCGGTCCTCTACTTCGGGCCGCCGTTCGCCGTCTACTTCGTCTGGGGCCGGCCCCTGCCCTCGGCGCTCACGCTGAGCCAGCAGCTGGTGGTGTGGACCGACTGGTGGTTCCAGCCCAAGCGACTGCAGGGGCTCTCCGCCGACCAGGAACCGGAGGAACTGCACTGGCAGGTCATCCTCTGGACCCCGGGAGCACCACGCTGGCAGGCCCGCTACGAAGACGCCCGCAGGGCCGCCGCCGAACGCGGTACAGCCTTCTCGGCACCCCGCTGAACCTCTGACCAGGCCGTTCTCCCCCGCTGATCCACCCCCGTACCAAGCCGACTACCGCAGGATGACTCCTCCATGTCCATGTTCCTGTTGATCCTTCTGGGCGGGGCGGCCGCCTTCTTCGTGGTCGCCATGATCATGGCCGCCACGTCGAGCAAGAAGCCGGGCCAGGGCGGTGGCGGTGGTCGGGCCAGTTCGTCGGCCGGCCGTTCCAGGTCGTCCTCCGGGGCCGGCGCCTCGGCACGGCGCGAAGACCTCCGGCTGCCGTACCGCTACGCGGACGACATGATCTTCGTCCACGGCGATTCGGTGTGGACCGGCCTCGTCCTGCCCAACGCCATCGACGAGTACCTGAACGCCCAGGAACTCCAGGCGATGGCCGAGGGCCCGCCGCGCGGTCTGCTCAACCTCGCCCGAGGTGACCGCAACGTCGAGTGCCACTACCGCAAGGTCTACCAGCCGATCACCGCGATGACCTGGGCGGAGGACCTGAACGCGGTCGCCTGGGACCCGACGGACAACTACAAGGCCTACAACCTCCGCAAGGCCGAGTACCAGGAGCGCATCGGTGCCAACCGGGAGCGCAACGTCCTGCTGGTGAAGCTGGGTTCGCTCAAGCGCAGCAGCGGTGGTTCCGGGGTGATGTCCGAGGACGACGAGCCGTACGACGAGCCGGGCCTGCTGCGCGGCGTACGAGGCGCAGCCGACCACGTGGCCGCCACCGCGACCGGGGTCGCCGACGAGTATCTGTCGCCCTCCGTCGTCGCGGAATGGACGCAGGTGGCGACCGAGGTCCACGAGAGCCTGGAAACCCTCCGGGGCACCCCACTCACCCGCGAAGAGCTGGTCTGGCTGATCCGCAAGCCCCTCCACGGCGACCTGCCGGTCCCGCCCGAGCCGGTGCTCGGCTCGCGCGCCTGGGGCCCCAACGCCTTCGACCTGGTCGTCGACTTCTCGGGCGAGAACCGCAAGACGCACATCGTCCTGAACCAGTACGACGAGGTCACCGGCGAGCAGCAGACCAGCTACACCACCACCCTGGTCGCCGCCAACTGGCCCGCCGAGACCCGCTTCCGGCAGTCGACGGCCTGGGCCCGGTACGCCGCGCAGCACGTGGACTTCCCCGTCGAGATCGACATGCGGTTCACGCTCATCCCGTACCTGAAGTTCAAGGACCGCGCCGACAAGATCCGCGGCAACCTCGTCGACGAGATGAACGACATGGCCAACTCCGGCCGCAGCCCCGACACCAAGCTGGCCCACCAGGTCACCCGCGCCCAGGAGCTCGTCGACGACATCGAGGAGCACAAGATGCCGGGGATGGAGGCGCAGATCCGCTTCACGATCTCGGCTCCGAGCGTGAAGGAGCTGGAACGCCGCCGCCGGGTCCTGGAGATGCAGTTCAAGCAGGACCTGAAGGTCACGCTGCTCCGTCCGACGCGCCAGCAGTGGCGTCTGCTCCAGTCCCAGCTCCCGGGCGACGCCCCGAAGCTCCCCATCGCCCCCTACCTCCGCCTCCAGGAGGTCGAGCAGCTGGGCGCCGGACTGCCCACCGCCGGAACGGAGTTGGGTGACAACCCCGAGCAGCGCTCGGGCAAACGCCTCGGCTGGGTCGGCAACCTGGTCGGCTGGGCGGGCAAGATGCCGGTGCACTACTCGCTGCACGTCGGCCCGGCGCGTAACGACGGCGGTGGTCTGGCGATCGTAGGCGCGTCCGGTGGTGGCAAGTCCTCCCTGGCCCTGCAGAAGTTCTACGAGGAGTCGGAGTCCGGCGTCCGCTGCCTGGTCATCGACCCCAAGACCGACTTCGCCCAGCTCTGCTACTACCTCGCCTTCGGCTCCCAGGTGAACGACCCGGCGTTCTCCGGCGACGCGGAGGCGGGCCTCCTCGGCACCCCGCAGAGCCGCTTCCAGCCGGTGAACCCGGAGTTCTGGGCGGAGACGGAGGTCGTCGACCTTCTCAAGGGGCAGGCCGGCGTCCTGGACCCGTGGGTGATCGCCCGCGACGTCCCGGCCGGCCGTCTGCTGGCCGAGTCCATGCTGCGCGGCTTCCTCGGCGACGAGGACTACCAGCGCGTACGCCTCCCCGTCATCGAGGCGATGGCCACGGTCGTCGGCCGCTACAACTCGGCGATGCGCCAGGCCGTCGACCAGGGCCTGACGGCCCGCGACGCCGACGCCCAGGTCCCCCGCCCGACGCTGTGGCAGGTGGTCGACGAGGTCGTGACGGCGTACGAGCAGGCGCTCGCCTCGGGCGACCGGGAGGCGACGAAGGACCTGAAACTCGCGCAGATGCTCCTCACCGAGCTGCGCACCCTCCCCTACGCCCGTCTCGCCTTCTCCGAGCAGCCCCAGCCGCTCTCCGCGATGCGCAAGCGCCGTACGGTGATCACCCTGCGGGGCTTCCAGTCCCCCGCGGCCTCCGACCCACGCAGCTGGAACCCGGCGGAGCGCCTGGCGGCGACGGCCCTGATGGCGGTCGTGGAGCTGGGCAGCCAGATGCTGGACGTCGGTTACGAGAAGAACCCGGTCACGGGCGAGATCGGTCTGCGCCCGAAGGCGCTGTTCGTGGACGAGGCGTACGTCGTCACGGCCACGGAGTCGGGCCGCGATCTGATGCGCCGCGCCCTGAAGCAGGGCCGTTCGTACATGGCCGTGACCGTCCTGATCACCCAGCAGGCGATCGACCTCGTCCAGATCGAGGACTCCGAGGCCCGTAGCGGTGGAGCCAACCAGATCCACACGGTCTTCGCCTTCAAGCAGAAGTCGGCGCAGGAGGCGTCCCTGGTGGCTCCGCTCCTCGGCCGCCCCGAGGACGACCCGAAGGTCGTCGCCGCGCTCCAGGAACTCCGCACCGGTGTCTGCCTCCAGCGCGACGCCGACAAGCGCGTCGGCACGGTCGCCGTCGACCTGGTCTTCAAGGAGATCCTGGCCGCCACGGACACCAACGGCACGACCCGCCCGGCCCGCCAGGGCGTCAACCCGCCGCTGAGCGTGTGGGACTGGACGTTCCTGCAGGAGGCGCAGGAGGAATCGGCGACGACGGCACGGTCCGCGACACCGGAACCGTCGGCGGCATGACGTCTTCCCGAACCACCATCACCCCAGGAGGCCACACCTTCATGTTCCGGTCCAAGACCCTCACCACGAGCGTCGTGTCCCTCGCCCTGCTCACCTCGCTCACCGCGTGCGGATCCGACTCCGAAGAGGACGACGACGGTTCGTTCTTCTCCCGCGCCAGCGGTTCGCCCTCCCCCGAGGCAGAGAAAGCGAGCCGCCCCAGCGCCAAGACGCTGAGGGACGTCCAGGAATTCATCACCGGGGCAGGGCTTCCTTGCGACAACCTCACCGTCGACGAGATGGCGCAGCAAACGCCTCTCTTTGGGTTCCTCGGCCCTGCGGAACAAACCAGCAATACTCCGGAGGAAGCCGACCCGTGGGCCATCCGCAAAGCCGGATTCTGCGGCGATGCGCGGTCCGACACGGGCGGCTGGACTATTTACCTGCCCAAGGACATGAAAATGTTCCAGGAGAACTACCGCAAAATGGCCCGAGAGGAGGAAGAGGGGAAAAGTTATTGGGAGCTGGCGCGCGGACGGTTCTTCTTCGGCAGTGACTTCATCGTCGACCCCACGAATTACCTGGCTAGCAAGACCTTGCTCGAAGCGGGCATGTTGATGGAGAACTGCGATCCGCGCTTCAAGGCTCCCGAGGGATATCACACGGAGAAAGCGTTGGCGAGCGGCTGCGTGCTGACCAACTTTGTCCTCGATCCCCTGGACCAGTAGCACAAAGGATCCCATGGGAAGGCCCCGCAGCTCAGCCCAGAGGAATTTATTTCCTCCCAAAAGAGCGATGCGGAATTCGCCGCCGATCTCGTCCTCGCCCCATCCCCGTTAGGACTTCAGATGCCCCCGCGCAACGCGCTGAGCCGCCGCATTCGAAAAGTCGGCGCAGCCGTCCGTGCCGGCCTCTTTCTGGTGCTGGCGCTGATCGCCCTCACCCTGGCCGCGCCGACGTCGGCGTCCGCAGACTTCACCTGCGATTTCACCGGGGACGAGACTTACCACAGGGACTCCCCGGGCAGTAACGGCGAGGCCTTCATACCCACGGTTGTGCAGTGGGCTCCCCCGCCGGCCATCGGCGATCTCCTGGTCGAAGAACTATACGTCCCGGACGACTTGGTCAAGCCGGAGGACGCGGGCAGCTACACCCTGTACGAACTGAACGGCATGCGGGGCCTCAACTGGTCCATGACCTTTAAGGACAAGGAAGACGCCCAAAAGGCCAACGGCACCTGGTTCAGCGGGGCGGATGACTGTTCGCTCATGACCTGGGTCAACAACGGCATGGCGAACATCATCTTCAACGGCACCAAGGTCCTGACCCGGTTCTCCATCTCGATCAAGGAGATGGCCTCCAACCCGAGTCCGTTCGCGGGCCTTTACTCGGGGCGGGACAACGTCGTCAAGACGCTCAAGGACAACGTCCTCAAGCCCGCCGTCCCAGTAATGATCGCGCTGGTCGGCTTCTGGGTGTTCGCCAAGTGGCGCAAGGGCGACATGCGCGAGGTCTGGGCCGGAATCTCCTGGACCGCGTTGACCACAATCGCGGTCATGGCCGTTCTGTACGACACCAACTACGACAAGTTCGTGTCAGGTGCTGACAAATGGATCGCGGAAGCCAACTCGACACTCACATCGACCGCGCTGTCCAGCGTGTCGGGTACGCCGCAGCCGCCGTGCGACCTGAACGACGATCGAGGGAATGAGGGGCTTCGTCTCTCCAGTTGCGCCATGTACGACACGCTGGCGTTCCGCCCGTGGGCACTGGGCCAGTTCGGAGAGGCGGGCAACACCTGCATCTTCAGGATGAAGAGCGACAAATCGACCGCCGTGAGCGGTTACTGCCCTGAGACGGTCCCGAAAGGGGTCTCGATAGGAGTCCCGGACCACTCCGGTTGCTATTGGGGCACGAATGGCAGCACCCGCTGCGCAGACCTCCGCGTGCGCCAAGTCGTCACACAATCCATAACCGACATCGACACGTCGTCCGTACCCGGTGATGGAGACGACAAGAAACTCGACCAGTTCTACGACTGGCAGCTGATCCGCGACGACATCGCCAAGGGCACGCACTACCCAGTGCCATACCCCGACTGGGCAGGCATGAACGCCTCCGACCGAGTGGGCATTGCCTTCTATTCCGTCATCGCCGCCTTCATCGTCGGTGTGATGGTCATCGTCCTCAGCGCGCTCACCCTGCTCTGGCACGCGGTCACGCTGATCCTGATCATCATGTTGCCGTTGGTCGCCACACTCGGTATCCACCCCTCACAGCAGAAGCTGCTCAAGGGCTGGCTGGAGACGTTCATCCACAGCTTCGTGCTGCGCGCGGGCTTCGGAGTGATCCTGACCGTCTTGCTCGTCCTCTACCAGATCATCCTTCCAGCCCAGGTCGCCCTGGGTACGCAGCTGTTGATGCTGGTCCTGGTCACTGCCGCCGTGGTGATGATGCTGAAGAAGCTCCTCGCGGGGAACTTCAGTCCCGAGTTCGCCGGCGGTGCCGGTGACGCGATGGGCATCCGGGAGGCGGCGAGCGCCGGGAGCGACAAGATGGTCGCCAAGGGGAACACCGCCATGGCGACCACGGCCAAGGCGGGCGGGCGGGTCGTGGGCAAGACCGCCGCGGGGGCAGCCAACTTGCTCACCGGACGCAAGGGCCGTAAGGGGCTCCAGCAGCAGGGCTGGATCGGCATGTCACAACGGGAGCAGCGCAAGGCTTCGTACGCGGCGTACAAGTCGGGCCAGGACCAGCTCAAGGACAACAGGCAGGCTTCGCCGGCTGCGGCAGCGCCCCCGGAGGCCCCACCCTCGGCCTCTTCCTCCCGTGGCGGTCGTGTGAGTGGTTCCAGTGGTCAGTCGACCTCGCAGGCGCCTCGAACGCCGTCGCCTGAGCAAAGCTCCCAGCCCGAGAGTCCACCGGCCTCGCAGCAGACGCAGGACCCGAATCCTCAGCCGCCCACCACTCGCCCCCGGACCCAGGCGGCCGAGCCATCACCTACGCCTCGTCCATCCACGCCTCCGACCCCGGCCCCACGGGACCCACGCACCCCCGATGGTCGCGTCTGACACCCGCTGCCGAACGCCAGAGCCCCGCCGACCCCGAGGAGTCAGCCCATGCCCGCCCTGACCGCCGACCGCACCCCCGACCAGTTGGTCGGGGAAATGCAGCGGCTCACCGGCGTGGACTGGCCCACGGTCTGGGCGGGTGTCCCGGCGGACACGGACAAGCGCGCCCACTGGTGCGCCGGCTTCGGCTGGCAGCCCCTGTGGTTCCAGTCCGGCCTGCGGGTCCGCACATCCCTGGGCGGCCGTCTGCACCTCGTCTCTCTCGGCCCGGCCCTCCCGGTGACCCGGGCCGAATACACGGTGTGGGCGGCCCGGTCCCGGGACCTGTCGGAGAACGACCGGGTCACGGACCTCTCCGAGGCCCGCTGGCAGGCCCACTACGAGGCGCTGCGCGGCTACCTGGGCAACCCGACCCACCAGAGCACGTGGGACAGCCCGGACTTTCCAGAACTTCCCGGCCCGCATCCATGGCCGGACGCACGCTGGCGCACGGATCACCAGGACCCCCACCGGGTGGCGGTGTGGCGCTTCCTTCCGCCGCATGCACCCGTCGTCGAGCTACGTATGACGCTCGGCGCGGCCGTCCGAGGCGGTCCGGTCCCGGCCGATGCGAGGATCGTGCTCGTCTGCCACGATCCCGCCCACGTGGAGGCGGAGCGGCAGGCACGGCACGGGTGAACCAGAGCCCTCCGGAACGCGAGGAAGGTGACAAACGATGACGAACCTCAGCATCGATCGCAGCCCCGATCAGCTGGCCGAAGAACTCAAGGGCCTTGAGTACGTGGACTGGCCCGCAGTCTGGGCGGGCCCGCCCAACCCTGGCCAGGCCCTGGACGACTGGTGCGCGCTGTTCGGGTGGAAGCCGACGTCGGCGGAGCGGGTGCTGACGGTGCGCAGCACCACGGGCCAGACCATCGCGCTCTGGCCCGAGCAAGAGGCCTCATGGGCACCGATCAAGCAGCTCAGCTGGACCAGCTGGGACATGTGGGCTGACGACACGTCGGAGAACGACTTGGTCCTGACACAGGCCGCCGCGACATGGGGCGCGTATGTGGCGGCCGCACGCCCTGTGCTCGGCGAACCGGTCTTCGCCGGCGCCTGGGACGACCCCGCCTTCCCGGAACCGCCTCACGACCAGCACTGGCTCATGCCTCGCGGCATCCGTCTGGAGGACATGGACCCTTACCGCATGGCCGTGTGGCGTGAGAGCGGCCCGGAAGGACGTATCACCGTACTCACCGTCAGTCTCGGCGCCGCTCTGGAGCCGGGCGAACTCCGGAGCGCACGCATTAACATCCGCTGCTACCCGCCGGAGGCAGTGTGATCCGGGTGAACGTGTCGGACCATGTCGTCGATGACGCGCGGGACCGACAGGGCAGAAGCAAGGCGCCCACCCCCGAGGAGGTCAAGAGCATTGCGAAGCGGTTGCGCCAAGGCATTGCCGGCCTTCCCAAGCAGGAGTACAGGGAGCAGCTCCGCAAGCGGCTGATGGAGTTCGCCGCCGAGCAGGACATGGACCTGCCCACCCCCGAGACGAGGTCTGCCTTCTGGTCCTATCAGCTGGCAGATCACCCGAACGTCGCCACGCATGCCGGGGAAGAGCTCAAGAGTATGCACGTGGCCGCTGCGTACACCGAGGCTCAGAACGCGATCGTGCCTGAGACTCTGCGGTATCTGGAGGGCACTCCCGGCGGCAAGGCGCTGGGTGAATTCCACCTGTGGCATCCAGACGTCCAAGACGCACTCAAACTGGACGAGCAAGCGGGTCTGGGCCTGGCATCCGATGCGTGGAACGCTCTCTCACAGAAGTACGCCGCGAAGACCGAGAACGAGGCGCTCTTCTTCATGGCCGAGCTCAATCCCGGAACCGTCGCCTACCAGACGGAATCTCGGCAGCTCCGCCAGGACGGCAAGCTCGACATCATCGACTTCGCGTATCCGCCGCCGCTGGACAAGTACGCGGGTCTCGCTCCGGAGACCCAGGAGTTGCTGGCCTCCCGGGCCGTTCGCGCCCAGGTGCACACCTTCTGGTACGACGAGAACGACCCCAAGTACACGCCCTTGACCAAGGCGGGCCACCTCGACCTGGAGCACCTGAAGTCGCTGCCCACTCCGGAGGCCCAACGCGCCGCCGTGCTCGAGGTCTGTGCTCGCGTGGCCGCGATGGACGGCCCTGCCCGTACGGCCGATGTCGAAAGACTCGTCGAGGAAGTCAGAGTCCTGCGTCCCGACCACGAGGTCGTGCTGCCCAGCTCCACGGACCTGGCGTGGGCGCACGAGAGTCGCGCGGCGACCAACCCTGTGGTCAGTACCCACGGCGCTTATCTGCCTGGTGTGGAAGTGAACGCCAAGGTGGGCCCCCGGCCGATCCAACCGCTCGGAACCGCGTCGCAAGCCATCGCAGGCGCGCACTTCCTGCCCGGAGTCACCCTCAAGCCCGCCCCGGCCCCCGCTGCCCAGGCTCCCGCAGCCCCCACCCCCACTCAAGCCCCTGGCGCCCCCGAACAGGCGCAAGACACCGGCATGGGAATGTGACCGCTCCATGAACCGCACCCCGGGCACCCCCACCACCCGCCGAACCCATACCCAGTCCCGCCTCCGCCGCCTCCTCCACCAGGACAAGACCGACCCCTGGGCCGTACGCATGCTCCCCCGCATCGTCTTCGGCCTGGCCGCCGCCTACACCCTCTTCATGATCGCCTCGCAGAGCGGCTCGTCCTTCGTGATGGTCTGCGCCCTGCTGCTCCTCGGCGGAGCCGTCTGGCTCCTCCGCCGCCGCACCCAACTCCTCCTGGCCCTCGCCTCGACGATCCTCGCCACCGCCTTCACCGGCTACTTCTCGGCGGTGGGTGAGTCGGCCCGGATGACCACGAGCGCGGCCGTCACCGGAACCGCCGCGTTCGGCTACTGGGCCCTGACCGGCATGGCCCTGCTCGGCGCCTGGATGGTGAAGGAGCACCCGGGCCGGCGCGGCGTCACGGTCGTGCTCGCCGATGTGATCTTGGTCATCGGCTCCGTCGTCGGCATGTTCGCGCCAGAGGCAGGCGTGCCCATCGGTTTCGTGGGCGTGCTCGGGGTGCTCGCCGTACGCGGCGCATCCGCGAAGGCCATGACGGCCCGGGTCAGAAGGCTGGGCCAGGCGATACGTCGGCCGCGTCCTCGTGACGCCCGGAAAACGGCGGACAGTTGAGGCTCTTGTGAACGGTTCGTCGCGGCACTGTTCGTTTCCGGCCAGCACTTTGCACATGCGTTGCAACAGTTTGACAATGTGTTCTAGAGTCCCCCGCGATCACGGATCACCACGGGGGCTATTACTCATGCGTATGGCGAGCCATACGACGCTGGCCAGGCTGCCCGCGCGACCCGCCCGCAAGGCGGTCGCACGGGAGGCCCACATACCCGACGCGGCTCTGCCCTGTCGGCGTCGGCCGGACGTCTTCCAACACCCGCTGCTGGACAACTCCGAGCACCCACACGGCCTTCACGGCCCGGACACCCCGATGACGGCGGCGCCCGGCATCCCACCCGATCAGCGCCGCCAGCACCTCGTCCTCCTCCGCACCGCCCGCGACCTGTGCGCCTCCTGCCCGCTCTGGGCGGAATGTCTGCAGGACGCCGTCGCGTACGCCGAGCCGTACGGCTACACGGCGGCCACCACCCGCGAGGACCGGCGTGCGCTGCGCCGCATACTCGACCTCGGCGACGAGAACGGCGACCTGCCCGCCCACGCCGCGGTCCGCTTCGACTCCGGCTCGCTCCCCCGGCGCCTCACCCGGCTGAGGTCCCGCGCCGACGAGTCCTCGGCGACCCACTCCGGAAACCGTCGGCCGACCACTCCGGACCTTCCCGAACTGGAGCGTATCCTCGACGCGTTCGACCAGCTCCAGAGTCAACTGGCCGACAGTCAGAGCTTGTTGAGGAAATACCCGCCGCGCGCCGCGTTGACATCGCTGTTGCAATCGCACACCACCACACAGCCGACCCACAGACAGACGACCCCTCCGGGCGGGCCGTCGTATACGTCCGGACCGTCGAACGACAGGAGCGAGGAACCCATGGCAGCGGCCGAGGCCGGGCAACGGATCACCTTCTCGTACGAGGATCCCGCCCTGGCCGTACGGCAGGCCGTGCTCGGCCCCCTGGTGCGCTCCGCCCTGCCCGCGCTCACCAGCCTCGAACAGCTCGTCACGATGCTGACCTGCATGCCCGGCGGCGACACCGGTCCCGAGGCCCCGCGTGACATCCCGGCCGTACGGCAAGCCGTCGAGTCACTGCTCCCGGACCACGCCGAAGCCCCCTCGGATGCCGACGGGACACCCCTTGCTCCCCGCCGCCCCCTCACCGGCTCCGTCTCCGTCGAACTCGCCACCACCGACCCTGTGTCCGCGCTCCGCCGCGACTTCCTGGAACCGCTGCTGCGCGAACTCGCCGCCACGCTCGCGAACATAGAGAAGGTCGCCACCATGCTGGCCGCCGCCTCGGACGACACCGGCGACGCCGCCCGACTGGAGACCATCCGCACGGCAGTCCGCGAGATCCACGACCGCCTCCCGCACCCGGCCGCCCCCACGGCTCACCCAGCGGCACACGCCCTGCACGGTGGCCATCCGCTCGCGGGCACCGCGGCGGGAGCGGGAGCCGGAGCCGGACCGGCGCAGACCCGCCGGACACCCTCCACCCCCAGCATCCGCGCGGCCGTCGAGAAGGCCGTCGCCGGCTTCCCCGGCGCCTTCTCCGCCCGCGACGTTCTCCGCGCCCTGCCCTCGGGCATCTACGGCGACCCGTCGAAGACCATCAGCAACGTCCTGTCCGCGCTGGTCAAGTCGGGCCGCCTGCAACGCCTCTCGCGCGGCACGTACGCTCGCGTCCTGAACGTCGTAAACATCGAGAACGTCGAAAACGTCCAGGACATCGACGACGCCCTCCTCCCCGAACGGGGAGAGGCGAAGAGCGCCTGACCCGAGCGAGCCGGAAGGAACCCCAGCCCCCGATGACCGAACCGTTCCCGCCCCAGGGTCCGCCCCCGCCGACCGTGGACCCCGCCGCGTCCGACGCCCAGGTCCACGTCTTCTCCCCCAACGCCGGCCTCATCGACGGCGTCCCGGTCACCGCCCCGCCCTACGGCGACATCCAGGACGTCGTCCTGTCGATCCTCCAACAACGCGCCCAACAAGTCGGCGCCCCCACCCCGGCCACCATCACGGACAACCGCTACGGCGGCGCGATCCGACTCCTGATCCACCCGGACGGCACGACGGAACAGCTTGACTGAGGTCCGATGTAACAAGTGATGGCGCGTCTCGCGGTAGCAGGAACGCCACTGCTGGGGCCGCGAGCGCGTGTCGAGCCGTTGTACGTTGCCGAACGGGCCCGCCAGCTTGAGCGGCAGGACCTCCGGCGGGGCGGAGCGGGTACCGCCGACTGTCGGCGGGCGTTGCCCCACGCGTGCCACGCACCGAACACCCGATGGGTCAGGACGGCTCTTTGTCCGCAGCTTCCAGCCGCCTCTTGTATTCCGCCCATCGAGGCAGAGTCGACGGCAGCTCACCGGCCTTCGCCCTCCGGGTCTCGAACTCTCCGACGACGCGCCGACGCTGGATCTCGGTGAGGGCCTCGTTCCTGATCGACCTCATCTCCGCAGGAGACTCGCACTCCCTCTCGTCGATGACGAAAGCCGCGAGCATGAATCCCTCCGCAGTCCTTCTGCGGAACGTCGAGATCATGACGAACTCGGGCCCAGTCTCGTCCGTCACGGGTGCCTCCTGCGAGTGTCTTCCTGATTCGGCCGCGTCCACCTCGCTCATCTCACGCCACTCGGGAGAGAACGACCGTCCAGTCGCCGGTCGGGGAGTAGAGGTCCACGATCCGGTCGAGCTTCCACCGCTGGTCCTGGACTGGGAACACGTCACCCACGGTCAGCGAGTGACGCGCTTCCTCGCCCTCGGATGCGACAGAGAGTCGCACCGTCGCGGCCTGTCCCCGAGGTGCGTGGACGTGGATGACGCTGAAACTTCCGATAGGCCTGTTCGCCTGCGTGTTGGGCGCGAGCGCGATCTCCTGAGTCATCATTGCGTTCCTAATGCGCCCGCCGAAGGCGGTAACGATGGGGTGCACGTCCGGACAGGTCCTCGGCCATGGTTCTCACACCGCCCTGCCCAGGTCGGCCACAGGGATGTCCACGGCCGCCGAACCACCGGGGTTCAGCCTGAGGACGGCATCCTCGGGCAGGCCGGACAGGAGTTCACGGAAGGGGGTCCGGCGGAGTTCTTCTGCTGAACTCGCGGCCTGCGCAGGGCTCGTGTGAATCACGATCGGTGAGACGTGGTGCGCGTCGAGAGCCACATAGACGACGGCGTCCATCAGAGCGAGTCTCAGATCCGCCTCGGACCCATAGCGGACCGCCGCCAGCTGAATGGCCGCGTCCACTGCGTCGGTCGGCTCCGCCATCCCGAGTGTGCGAGGCGAGGGACGGTAGTTGGGGTTCTTCTTGAATTCTCCGGTGAGTTGGCCCCGCGAATCGACCTTCCAGGCACCGACCACGCCGTACGGCGGAACCTCTCCGTTCGGGTCGAAGTACGCATCGATGGCGTAGACCCAGCCGTTCGGCTGGGCGACAGCCTGCTCACGGACCTCGTCGGTCACCGGCGGAATCCCGGCCGCTGCATCTTCATTCATTTTCACTCCCGTGACGCTGCGGCTGTGTGATCCGCTGTTCGTTCACCGATGCCAGCCGTGCGTGATCCGCGTCCATGATGCCGACGCATTCCTCAAGCGCCGCGTACAACGCCGGTACGAAGGCGGCAAGTTCGGCGTCCGACGCCTTCCCCACCTCCAGTACGGCACCCACGACCGCCACCAGCACGGCGGCGGCCTTCAGGGCCTGCGCGTCGGCCAGCCCTTCGAGGACGCCCCCGGGGCACGTGTCCGCGAAGGCCTCCCGGCCGGTCGCCGGGTCCACGCCGAGGCTGCGCAGTCGCGGCCCGCTCATACGGCGGCCTCCCAGGAACTGCAGTCCTGCCCCATCGTCGCCAGCACGGCCGCCCGACGCCGCGCCCGCTGCAGACGCCGACGATCGAGCTCATCCCGCTCACGCTCCCAGACGACGACGTAGGGCCGGACGAGGGGCGACCCGTCGACCCTGATGATGTCGCCGAGAAACGGACACGGAGGTGCGGGCCGGTATGCAGGAACGGGCGGGCAGGAGGGGGCGGGAGTCGCGGGCAACGCAACCGCACGGTGCACCCCGCGAGCAGGCAGGAAAAGGCTCAGGATCGCGGCCAGTAGGCTGCGCATAGGTCGACTCCTGTGTAGTCGGCTGAGCCCCGGCAGGGAAGCTCTCACCCTTCCCGCCGGGGCGCTTTCGTGTCCCAGGATAAGCACAATCCGCTACGTGTGCACAGTGCGCTCTGCCTGCACAGTCCGCACAGCGTGCTACCCAGTGCGCGTGACGCACTGCCCGCACAGATCATCGATGCATGGTTGAGTACGAGTGGGTACGCATCGCAAGGGACTTGGAGCGCCGGATCCGCAGCGGGGAGATTCCGCCCGGCGGTCGGCTCGAGAACGAACGCGCACTGGCCGATGTGCACCAGGTCAGCCCTGGAACAGTACGGCGGGCTGTGCGTGACCTGCGCGAACGAGGACTGGTCGAGACGCTGGCCGCCAAGGGGACGTATGTTGTCGACCCGCTGCCGCCAGCCTCCGGGGAAACGTCCACTCGATGATCCTTGACCGTACGCGCCCGCTGTGGCGGCAGATCGCAGCGGAGATCATCCGACGCATCGAGGACGGCACGTACCCGCCGGGAAGCCGTGTGCCGTCCACTCTGGAGATCGCCC
This sequence comes from Streptomyces caniscabiei, assembly GCF_014930365.1. Lineage (GTDB taxonomy): Bacteria > Actinomycetota > Actinomycetes > Streptomycetales > Streptomycetaceae > Streptomyces > Streptomyces caniscabiei. The sequence goes on from NZ_JABXWI010000001.1 coordinate 310,550, forward strand.
TGGAGTTCGGCGTGGTGAACGCGACGGCGGCGAAGGCCATGCGGCAGGTTCGGGAGCAGGGCTGGACACGGGGCGAAGTCGGGCTGGGGACGTTCGTGGCGGACCAGCTGCCCCCGCCCTCATGAGCCACGGCCCCAGGCTCAGCCGCGCTCGGCCCGGTTCGCGGGCAATCCGCCCTCCCGTGCCCTACGCGGAGGGCCCCGAACCGTTGCTGACCTCGTCGATGTCGTTGAGGACCGCCCGAGCAGCTCGCACGTTCAGCTCCAGAATGTCGCGGTCATAATTTCCCGGATCGCGTCGATAACGAGCCTTACCCACCTCGGACGTGAAGGCGCCGGCCGGAATGGCATTCTCGCCCGGCGGGAGGAACTTCAGCATCTCCTCGTACGCCGCAACGACATAGGCGATCGCGTCGCGAAACTGATGATGCTCGGCCTCAGGCGTGTTGAGGAGCTGAATTCCAGTGGATTCAGCAAGTCGACCCGCGACTGCCTCAAACTCCCCTGGGTCGATGATCTGCGACGGCTCCGGACCACCGAAAGCCGGCGGCGGCGGTGGAACCTCTTCCGCCATGCGGAACTCGAAACGGCGGGTTCTTTCACACTGCCTGCAAGCACCCTCGTACACCGCGACAAGGACGTCGCCGCGCAGCTCCAGCCGGTGCTGACGGTCGAAGTCCCCCGACCCGCACTCACAGCGATGCAGGTCCATGTACAGATGGGCTTCGGCCGATGAGCGCGCTGTCAACATGACATGATCCTAAGGGTTGTTCGGCGCATTCGTCTGCGCGGATACGGGGGAGGAACATCACGTGGACACGACGGTCACCGACACGCGGTTGCGAGCCCGGCAAGCCGCCCTGATCGCAGCGGTGAAACGTGAACTTCCGACCGTGGCATCCGTCGTGCTCGGAGAGCGATTCAAGTCGATCGACGAGAGACGCTCGGACGACGGGAGAGAGTACTTCGCCCTGGAGGACGCCCAGGGCGGCTCGGCAAGTTTGTGGCTGGACGCCATTCCGATGGCCTCCGGAGTGATCTCCAGCACGATGACGAACACGACGACGGATCAGTACGTCGTGCAGATATCCGACCGTCTGCCCAGCGAATTCCTGACCCGTGTTCTGGCTCACGAGGTGGGCGAACTCATCGCCACTCGTGACCGGTCGAGTCAGGGTCTGGCGCCGGTGCGCGAGAACCTCCTGAACCAGGAGCCCGACATCGGCAACCGGCACGAACTGTCGAGCCGGGATCACGGACGTATCGCCGAACTGAACTGGCTCGCAGCCCGCGCATCCGAACCTACCCTCGCGGAGGAGCACCAGGCCGAGGCACGTGCCGACCTCTCAGCTCTGCTCGACCGGTGTGGTCTCCGGCCAGTAGCGCCCATGGCCGACTCGGAGCGGTTCACGACCGAGTCCCGGGCCGCGAACAGACGGTACGTCGTGTCGAACGACCTCCTCTCCTCCGATGCGAAACGCCTCGTCGCCACCCTCGCCCGCCCCATAGAACACCTCAACCCCGCCGACGCCACCGCCCTCCAAGCCTCCCGCGACGCCGCCCTACGAGCCGAGCGCCAGGTCGAAGCGTTCATCGGCCGCCGCGAAGTCACCATGCCCATGCCCGGCTATGACCAGAACGGACTGCCCCTCCCCCGCGACCAGTTGAAGGCAGCCTCCGTGCAATGGGCCGAGTACCGCGCCCAGATCAGCACCCGCACCGAGGAGGCCATCGAAGGGCAGTTGGCGAAGGAAGAGTTCCCCAACCGCCGCGTGGTGATCGGCGGCGGCGCGAGCCTGACCGGACGGGACCCGGACGCGCTGCTGATCGACGCGGCGGGCCGGTGGCACCTGGACCCCGGCCAGGGCATCGTGCAGTCGGCGGATCAGGACCGGGACCTCGCCCAGTGGATGGGAGTCGACCCGCACTCCACGGTCGAGCACCCCGGGCACCGCCTGCCCATCGACGCCGTACGGATCTGGGAGGACCAACTCGCCACCCGGGGCGACGTGGTGAACGGCCACGCCCGCCTGCGGCTCGGCCAGCACAACGAACTCCTCGCCGAGATCCAACGGCCGGCCGAGGACGGCAAGGAGGCCCCACGCCCACTGTGGGTGGCCTGCGACGGCGTCCCGAGCATCGCCACCGGGCTGACCCCCGAGGTCGTCCCCGGCATGCCCCGCGGGGACCACGGCGTGGAGAGCCGCGACGAGGCGGTGCGGCTGATCGCTGACCGGCTGGGGGAGTTGGAGGACGAGGGGCTCCCCCACGCGGGCGACCTGCGGACCTGGCTGACCCAGCCCGAACGGGGCGGCACGGACGCCCGTACGGTGCTCGACGTCCTGAAGTCCTCACCACTGATGGAGGCCCTCACCTCCGGCCTCGGCCCCGGCAAGGCCCGCATCGACAACTGCTTCGGCGCCCTCGACTCGACCGCGAAGTGGGAGACGGCACGGGAGGAGGCACCGGGCCGGGCGCTGCTCGGCGACGAGGTCGCCGAGAACCGCTTCGACGCGCGGAAGACGAAGGACTGGGTCGTCGCGGGCTCCGGCGGCTCCGGAGTCGCCAACGCCGAGATCATCCTCACGCAGAACCCGGACGCCCACGTCACGATCATCGGCGCGCCTCCACCGTCGGCCCTGCGGCACCAGGTCCAGTTCCCGGCGATGGAGAAGGCGTACGGCGGGCCCGACAAGAAACGGCTGACCTTCATCACGGCGCGGCTGGGCGCCATCGAGACGTACTGGGACGAGGAGGGCGAGGAGACCCGCTTCCACATCGCCTACGAGGAAGGGGAGGGCGAGAACATACAGCGCAAGGTGGTGCGGGCCGGCGGCTACGTCGCCAGCCTCGGCCGTACCAACCCGCTCCCGCCCGCCCTCCAGGTCCTCGCGAACGAGGTCCGGGAGCGGAGCGGTGAGATCTCCGGCGACCTGCAGTTCGACAAGGACGACCAGTACATCGGCTACGGCCTCACCTTCACCGTCGACGGCAAGGAACACCGGGTCGACGTCGACGGCGCGGCCTCCTGGCAGCTGCCGCGCGAGATCTTCGCCCCGGAGTCGGGCCTCCAGCAGCAGTTGAACGAGATGGGCCTGCGAGGTCTGCCCTCCGAGACGGGCAACGCCGCTCCCGGCTTCGCCCCCGTCGCCCGCCAGAGCGCCCTGCGCGCGCGGGCCGTGGCAGCGGTCCAGGCAGGCGATGAGAGCGCCGTGCAACACCGGTCGACCATCCCGGAACGCTGGCGCCGCCCGGACCGGGCCACGGAGACGGGGAGAGAGACGGAGACGGAGACGGAAACCTCGGCCGGAGGCCCCGCGAGCGCCACACCGCCGCAGAGGGAGGCACAGCCGCAGCAACAACCCCCCACCGCCGAACGGACCCCGAGCGCTCCCACCCCGGACCGACAGGAACCCACCACACCCACCCCCGACCGACCGGCATCCGCCACACCCACCCCCGACCGACCGGAACCCACCACACCCACCGCCGACCGAGCCGCGCCCGACATCCCCCTCTGGGAAGTCGGCATGCGTCCACGCGGCACCTCCGGCGCGCCGCGCCCCACCACCCAGCAGCCCCAGCAACTGCCACCCGGCCACGAGCGCCCTAGCCCAGGGCTCGGCGTGGGCGACTGACCGGGTCGTCCGAGAACGTCACCCGGGCGAGCCGGAATTTCAGTCCCGCTTCTCCCCCGTGATCGCCTCGCCGATGACGAAGCCCTTGGCAGGCCCTTCCGGGATGACGACCTCCGTGCCGTAGGGGACGCGGCGGATGTCGCTCCAGTCGGCCGCCTCCGGGCGCGGCCCGGTGAAAAGCGTGACGGCGCCCTCACCGTCGTAGTCGTCGATGACGACGTACACCGGAATACCGGCGCGGGCGTACTCGCGCCGCTTCTTCACTCGGTCCCGGTCCTGGTTCCGCCTGCCCGGGGAGACAACTTCGACGACGAGGCGCACGGAGTCGGCGGTCACGCCCATGTCGTCCTCGTCGCGGCACGGCTCCGTGTCCTCCGGAGCGACGAAGGCATCCGGGATCCACGCCCTGCGGTTGTGGATCACATTCATGTCCTGATAGCAGGCGTATTCGCCGCCGTCCAGGAACCTGTCCAGGGCCCGTCGCACTCGATTGGCGATCAGGCCGTGCGAACGGCGAGCGGTGGGCGACAACTCGATGGCTCCCTCAATGATCTCAGCGCGGTAGCCCTCGGGTGGGTCCATGGCCTTCCACACCTGCCACAAGGCCTCGTCCAGGCCGGGTCCGTTCACGACTTCAGTCCCTGCCTCGGACATGGTCTCGGGCCTCTCATGTGCAAGAGCGGTCAAGGTGACACCTCCTCCTCAAGTGTGGGCTGGGCGTGCACGGGGCACAAGCAACGCCGCCACGCTAGGCGCCCATACAGGCTCACCTGCGAAAACACCCTCGCTTCACTCGAACTGGTGACGCAGAAACCACTCCCCCACGAGCCCCCGCACCGACCACTCCCGTTCGCGAACCACTTTCCTCCCCCGTCTCACCCACCCCGTACAACCATCCCCCCACCCCAATCGTCTGATCGTCGTCGGCGGTGTCACCCGCCGGCGACGATCGGCATCCCTCTCTGAAGGACCCCATGACCTCAGTCAGACGCTCGACGACGGCCGCGGCCACCGCCGTCGTGCTCGCCACCGTCGGCGGCCTGCTCGCAGTGACCGCCACGACTGCGAACGCGGCCGTCACCTGCGCCTCCCCCGTCTTCAAGCGGCAGCTCTTCGCCAACACCACCTTCTCCGGCACTCCGAAGAAGACGGACTGCGACAGCGCGATCGACCAGGACTGGGGCACCGGCGCGCCCGCCACCGGGCTGCCGACCAACAACTTCGGCGTCCGCTGGACCGTCACCCGCGACTTCGGCTCGGGCGGCCCCTTCGCGCTCTCCGCCTCCGGCCTGGACGGCATCCGCATCTACCTCGACCCGGGTACGACCGGCGCCCGCAAGATCGACCTCTGGAAGAACGGCACGACCACCGTCTCCAAGACCGTCAACCTCACCATCCCCGCCGGCAAGCACACCCTCCGCGTCGACTACGTCAACTGGACCGGCTCCGCCAAGGTCAAGTTCACGTACGCGCCCCGCACCTCCGCCACCGTCGACACGGTCAAACCCCTTGTCCCGAGCGGGACTTCGGTGTCGTACGACTCGGAGACGGGCAAGGCCAAGCTGACCTGGGCGAAGAACAAGGAGATGGACCTCGCCGGGTACAAGGTCTACCGGCGGCTCAAGGGCGCTTCGTTCGGCAGCACGCCGCTCGCGACGACCACCTCCACCTCGTACACCGACACCGGGCTGCCGAAGTCGGGCGCGGCGTACTACTACGAGGTCCGCGCCTACGACAAGGCGGGCAACGCGTCCACCGGCACGGCCGATCAGCTGGTCACCACGGTGGACCGGATCGCGCCGACCGTCCGGGATCTGAAGGTCAGCGGTGATTCCGCCCTCGACGGGGTGTCGCTCTGGTGGATGTCCGAAGGGGCCGAGACGAACCGGCTGCTGAGGTCCGCCTCGCCCGACGGGCCGTTCGAGGAGGTCAAGGGCCCCTGGGGCAACTCGGCGACGGATGCCACCGCCCCGTACGGGGAGACCTCGTACTACAAGGTCGCGGTGTCGGACGCGGCGGGCAACACCGCGTACTCGTCGGTGGTGTCGATCGATAGGCCGCTCGCGGTGCCGTACCTCTGGAAGACGGAGAACCGGCCGGAGGACGGCGGCGGCGTCGATCTGCGCTGGGACGTGTCCCCGCACGCGCCCACCACCTTCCGGGTGCACCGCGAGGAGCGCCGCTTCGACGACGCCACCGGCACGTTCGACGTCGTCGACTCCCGGGTGGTGCCCTGCGAGCCGACGCTCGTCGACACCGCCTACGGCACCAAGCACAGCTACGCCTGCACCGACACCACGGTCGTGCCGAGCCCCAACGACGGGTTCTATGTGTACTGGGTGACGACCGTCGACGCGCTCGGCCGGGAGTCGGGCCCCTCGCAGACCATCTCCCACGGCTACGGCGACGGCACCGCCCCGCCGCTCGTCACCGGGTTCACGGCCGCCGCCACCGAGTACGGCACCGTCCTGGACTGGGACGACAGCCCGGTCTCCGACCTCGCCGAGTACAACGTGTTCCGGCTCAGCACGGTGGACGACGGGACCGAGTACACGCATGTGGGCACGGTCAAGGCGGGCACCAGCCGGCTCGTCGACTCGGCGAACCTCCAGGACGGCGAGCACCACACGTACTTCGTGGACGCGGTCGACACCTCGGGCAACTCCAACTACACGTCGGCCGACAAGATGGTGTCCACGACCGTCACCGAGCTGGACCTGCGGCCCACCGTGGAGACCCCCGCGGACTGGCTGGTCGACGTGAACGCCGAGGTCGCCGACGGCGGGGCCGCGGTCGACCTCACCTGGAAGCTGTCCAGCTCGTACAACGGCACGGACATCACCGGTTACCGGGTGTACCGGTGGAACCCGGCCACCGCCGCCTACGAGTCCCTGACCGCCGACCCGGTCACCGGCACGTCGTACACCGACACCACGGCCGCCGCCGGCACCACCCACTTCTACTGGGTGACCGCCCTCCACGCCGACGGCACCGAATCGGCCCCCGGCGACGCCTGGGCGGCCCTGGCCCCCTGAGCACAAGGAAGGGCCCGGAGGTTCGTGCGAACCTCCGGGCCCTTCCGCGTACTTGACGATCCGTCAGTCAGACGCTGCCGACCCGTCAGTCCGATGACGGCTGCCGCCCCTTCGGCCGCCACACCACCAACGCACTGCTCTGCTGCACTTCCTGATACGGCACCAGGTCGCGCCGGTACGACGCGTGGACCGCCGCCTCGCGCTGGCGCATGGCCGCGGCGGCGCCGTCGAGCGCGGCCTCCATCTCCGCCACCCTCGACTGGAGCGCGGCGACCTGGTTCTCCAGCTCGATGATGCGCTTGATGCCGGCCAGGTTGATGCCCTCGTCCTGCGACAACTGCTGGACGGTGCGCAGCAGTTCGATGTCACGGGCCGAGTAGCGACGGCCGCGCCCGGCGGTGCGGTCCGGGGAGACCAGTCCGAGACGGTCGTACTGGCGCAGGGTCTGCGGGTGCAGACCGGAGAGCTGGGCGGCCACCGAGATGACGTACACCGGTGTCTCTTCCGTCAGCTCATAAGCCCGGTTACCGAATGAGTTCTGCCTACGGCGGCCGTCCATCACCTTCATGCTCCCTTCGCGGCCTGGAACAGCTCCGCTCGCGGGTCCTCGCCCGCGGTCGCCTCGCGATACGCCTCCAGCGCGTCACGAGCCTTCCCCGACAGGTCCTTCGGGACACTCACCTCGACCGTGATCAGCAGATCCCCCCGGGTGCCGTCCTTGCGGAAGGCGCCCTTGCCCCGGGCCCGCATCGTACGGCCGTTGGGGGTGCCGGGGGGCAGCTTCAGGGTGACCGGCGGTCCGCCCAGGGTCGGGACCCGGACCTCTCCGCCGAGCGCCGCCTCCGGGTACGTCACCGGGACGGTCACCGTGAGGTTGTCGTCCTTGCGGCCGAACACCGGGTGCGGGTCGACGTGCACGACGACGTACAGGTCGCCCGCCGGGCCGCCCCGTTCGCCGGGGGCGCCCTTGCCGCGCAGCCGGATCCGCTGGCCGTCGGAGACGCCCGCCGGGATCCGGACCTGCATGGTGCGGGAGGACTTGGCGCGGCCCGAGCCCTTGCAGATGTCGCAGGGGTGCTCGGCGATCAGGCCGCGGCCCTTGCAGTCCGGGCAGGGGTCCGTCAGGGAGAAACCGCCGCCGGAGCCCCGCGCGACCTGGCCGGTGCCCACGCACGTCGGGCACACGCGGGGCGTGCCGTTGGCGTCGCCGGTGCCCGTACAGGCCTTGCAGGGCGACTGCGAGGACATCCGGAGCGGGACGGTCGCGCCCTCGATGGCCTCGGTGAAGCTGAGCGTGACCTCGGACTCGATGTCCTGGCCGCGCCGGGGCTGCACCCGCGTGGTGCCGGAGCTGCCCCGGTTGAAGAGGCCGCCGAAGACATCGCCGATGCCCCCGCCGAAGCCGCCCGCCTGCCCCCCGCCCTGGGCGCCGCCGCCGAAGAGGTCGCCCAGGTCGAAGTTGAACGAGCCGCCGCCGGCGCCGGGCCCGGGGCGGAAGCCGCCGTTGCCGAAGAGGGCGCGGGCCTCGTCGTACTCCTTGCGCTTCTTCGGGTCGCCGAGGATGTCGTTGGCCTCGGAGATCTCCTTGAAGCGCTCCTCGGCCCTGGTGTTCCCCTTGTTGGCGTCCGGGTGGAACTCACGGGCGAGCTTGCGGTACGCCTTCTTGATCTCGGCCTCGGTGGCGTCCTTGGGGACGCCGAGGACCTTGTAGTAGTCCTTCTCGATGAAGTCCTTGGTACTCATCCGCGACGTCCCTCCTTCCACTCACCCTGCACGCCATTCAGGCTGGTGGCGTCAGCCCTCGTCCGGGCCACCGCTCTCCTTGTCGTCGGCCGCCGCCGCCTGCTCCTCGGAGCCCTCGGCCTTGACGGGCTGCGCACCCGGCTGCGGCTCGGCCACGGCCACCCGCGCGGGGCGGATGGTGCGCTCGCCGATGCGATACCCCGGCTGGAGAATCGCCACGCACGTCGTCTCGGTGACGTCGGGCGCGTAACTGTGCATCAGGGCCTCGTGGATCGTCGGGTCGAAGGGCTCGCCCTCCTTGCCGAACTGCTGCAGGCCCATCTTCGCCGCGACCGTCTCCAGGGACTCGGCGACGGACTTGAAGCCGCCGACGAGTTCGCCGTGCTCCCGCGCGCGCCCGATGTCGTCGAGCACGGGCAGGAGTTCGGTAAGGAGGTTCGCGATGGCGATCTCCTTGACCGTGATCCGGTCGCGCTCGACCCGGCGACGGTAGTTCTGGTACTCGGCCTGGAGGCGCTGGAGGTCCGCCGTGCGCTCACCGAGCGCCGTACGCACCTGGTCCAGCTGCGCCGTCAGACCGGCCACCTGGGCCGTCGCTGCCGCGTCCCCGGCCGGGGCCGCCCCCTCCTGGGGGGCGGCCTTCGGCTCGGCGTCCTCGGAGCCGGAGGGGACATCAGGCTGCTGCGGCTGAGCCGACTGCGGCTGCTGCTCGTCGAAGCCCGGGGTCTCCTCCGTCACGCGGCACCGTCCTTCCGGTCCTCGTCGACGATCTCGGCGTCGACGACGTCATCGTCGGCCTTGGCGTCACCGGCACCGGCGCCGGCCTCGCCGCCCGCGGCCTGCGCGGCCTGGGCGTCGGCGTAGAGGGCCTGGCCGAGCTTCTGCGAGACGGCCGCGACCTTCTCGGTGGCCGTGCGGATCTCGGCGGTGTCCTCGCCCTTGAGCACTTCCTTCAGCTCGGCGACGGAGGCCTCGACCTCGGTCTTGATGTCACCGGGGACCTTGTCCTCGTTGTCCTTGAGGAACTTCTCGGTCTGGTAGACGAGCTGCTCGCCCTGGTTGCGGCTCTCGGCGGCCTCGCGGCGGGCGTGGTCCTCCTCCGCGTACTTCTCTGCCTCCTGGCGCATCCGGTCGACCTCGTCCTTCGGCAGCGAGGAGCCGCCGGTGACGGTCATCTTCTGCTCCTTGCCCGTGCCGAGGTCCTTCGCGGTCACGTGCATGATGCCGTTGGCGTCGATGTCGAAGGCGACCTCGATCTGCGGGACACCGCGCGGGGCGGGCGGCAGACCGGTCAGCTCGAACATCCCGAGCTTCTTGTTGTACGCCGCGATCTCGCGCTCGCCCTGGTAGACCTGGATCTGCACGGACGGCTGGTTGTCCTCGGCGGTGGTGAAGATCTCGGACCGCTTGGTCGGGATCGTCGTGTTCCGCTCGATGAGCTTGGTCATGATGCCGCCCTTGGTCTCGATACCGAGGGACAGCGGGGTGACGTCGAGGAGCAGGACGTCCTTGACCTCGCCCTTCAGGACACCGGCCTGGAGGGCGGCGCCGATGGCGACGACCTCGTCCGGGTTGACGCCCTTGTTGGCGTCCTTGCCGCCGGTCAGCTCGCGCACGAGCTCGGCGACGGCCGGCATACGCGTCGACCCACCGACGAGAACGACGTGGTCGATCTCGGACAGCGCGATCCCGGCGTCCTTGATGACGTTGTGGAACGGCGTCTTGCAGCGCTCCAGCAGGTCGGCCGTCAGCTGCTGGAACTGGGCGCGGGTGAGCTTCTCGTCCAGGTGCAGCGGGCCCTCGGCGGAGGCCGTGATGTAGGGCAGGTTGATCGAGGTCTCGGTGGAGGAGGACAGCTCGATCTTGGCCTTCTCGGCGGCCTCGCGGAGGCGCTGGAGGGCCATCTTGTCCTTGGCGAGGTCGACGCCGTGGCCGGCGCGGAACTGCTGCACCAGGTAGTCGACGACGCGCTGGTCCCAGTCGTCACCACCGAGGTGGTTGTCACCGTTGGTGGCCTTCACCTCGACGACGCCGTCGCCGATCTCCAGGAGGGACACGTCGAAGGTGCCGCCACCGAGGTCGAAGACGAGGATCGTCTGGTCGTCCTTGTCGAGGCCGTAGGCGAGGGCGGCGGCGGTGGGCTCGTTGACGATACGGAGCACGTTCAGCCCCGCGATCTCACCGGCCTCCTTCGTCGCCTGGCGCTCGGAGTCGTTGAAGTACGCCGGGACGGTGATGACCGCGTCCGCGACCTTCTCGCCCAGGTAGGCCTCGGCGTCGCGCTTCAGCTTCTGCAGGATGAAGGCGCTCATCTGCTGCGGGTTGAAGTGCTTCCCGTCGAGCTCGATCTTCCAGTCCGTGCCCATGTGACGCTTGACGGACCGGATGGTCCGGTCCACGTTCGTGACCGCCTGGCGCTTGGCCACCTCGCCGACGAGCACCTCACCGTTCTTGGCGAAGGCGACGACGGACGGCGTGGTCCTGGCGCCCTCTGCGTTGGTGATGACGGTGGGCTCGCCGCCTTCAAGAACGCTGACGACGGAGTTAGTCGTGCCCAGGTCGATGCCGACCGCACGTGCCATTTCAATTCCTCCAACAATGACTTGAGTGGAACGGACTCAAGTGTGCATGACGCCCCCCGATGGGTCAACAGACCTGAGCGGAGGGGACTCAACTCTTATGTTTCCCTTATACGCAACCACTCGCTGACCTGCACGTATACGCCCAGGGGGGAGGCGCGCGTCGGGTGCGATAGTGACGTGCGGGGTAGGGGCGAGGGGTTGCCGAGCGGCACGCGATGTGTCGACGGGCGGCGGATTGCCGAGCGACGGATTGCCGAGCGGCGAGCGGCGGGTTGCCGAGCGGTGGGCGACGGGGAGTGCGGTGGAACCCCA
>NZ_JABXWI010000001.1:321957-935983 GCF_014930365.1 Streptomyces caniscabiei
AGGAGCCGCACCCCGCGCTCGCAGGCCCGCCAAGGACTGGCGCGCCCTTCAGGGGCGCGGGGAACTGCGCGAGAAGCCCCACCGGCCCGGCAGCAGAACCGCGGCCGGCTGGGAGGGCAGCCGCCCCTGCTGACCGCACGCATACGTCCACGATGCAGGCACGCATCCGGTACGAGAGTGACGTGCGGGGTGGGGCGGCGGATTGCCGAGCGGCGGGCGACGGGAGTGCGGTGGAACCCCAGGAGCCGCACCCCGCGCTCGCAGGCCCGCCAAGGACTGGCGCGCCCTTCAGGGGCGCGGGGAACTGCGCGAGAAGCCCCACCGGCCCGGCAGCAGAACCACACCCCGTCCGTCGAGTCGATGCGCAGGCGCAGGCGCAGCCCGTGACGCCCATCGGCGCGCGGACGCACCCGCCCCCTTCGCCCGTAGCAACCGCCCCCTCGCCCGCCAGCCGCCCGGGGCCCACCCACAGCCAGCCCAACCGGCATCCCACCCCACCCGGCCCCAGCGCTACCCCGCCCACCCCCTCCTCCCCAGCTCCGCCGCCTCCTGTTCCCTGAAGCGGTCGGAGCGGGGCGGCGGGCCGGGGGCGCGGCCCCCGGGGATGGGGCGGCGGCGGGTGAGCGGGGCGGGCGCGCGGTGGGCACCCGTGGGGACAGGGCGGGGGACGCGCACGGAGGTCGTGGGGCCCGGCCTCGTCTCAGGCGGCGGGACGAAGAGCATGCCGAGGACGACCAGGGCCGTCACCCCCGCCACCCACCACGCGGTGCGCGGCTGCGTCCACAGCATGTGGATGGCGAGCCCCACACCCGTGGACCCCGCGGCCGCGACCCCCATCATCACCACCACCCCCGGCGGCGTGAGCCCGATCCGCCGCAGCCGGTGGGCGAGATGGTCGGGCCCGCCCCGCCACAGCTCCCGCCCCGCCCGCTTCCGCGAGACCAGGACGAGCACCACGTCGGCGGTGGCCACGGCCGTGAGAGCGAAGGGCGCCCCCACCCCGGCCCCGTACCCGACGGCGTACACATGCAGCACACCCCCCGCGAGCAGGAAGCCCACGAACAGCGCCCCGCACGTGCCGAGCACGACGCGCGCGGGCGGCCAGTTGTGCATCAGGAACCCGGTGAGCGCCGCGGCGAGCACACTGAACAGCGTGGCCAGCCCGTCCATGACCTCGGCCGCCGCGCACCCGCTCAACGCGAACGCGGTGATCGCCCCGACCACCCCGAGCACCCCGTCGGACCGCCCCATCCCCTTGAACCCGTGCACCACGAGGACGATCCAGACGACCCCCGCCGCCCCGCCCAGCACGCCGAGTTCGCGGTACGGCACGACCAGCGCCGCGCCGACGAGCACGGCAGCCGCCCGCACCACGGCCGGCAGCCGCCACACGTCACCGACCAGCCCGAACACCCCGAGCCCGGCCCCGACGACGATCAGCCATCCGGCCTCGCGCCCGAGCGGAGCGACCCCGCTCCACTCCCCCACCCACGCCACGGCCCCCACCCCGCCCATCACCGCGAGGCCGCCGAGCAACGGCACCCGCCGCCCGCGCCGGCGCTCCGCGATCCCCAGCCGCAGCGCGGGCGCGCGGACGGCCGCCGAGAGCACGGCGGTCAGCAACAGGGCGGAGGCGGCGGCGAGGATTCCGTACAGCACGGATCCACGTTAGGGGGGAGTGTCACAATTTCTTACGAATAACACGATCGTTTTGAAACAGCACGATCACCCCGGAACGCGACAGGCCGGTACTCAGGCAACCCTCAGCGACGCAGATCACCGCCCCCCTGGCTACAGTGCGGCAGAAGAACTGGGTAGTCTCAGACGGACTGCATAAGTTACTGCTTAGTAATCACCCTCGCAGGCCCGAGGAGCCCCGAAATGCAACTCGCCGCGATCATCGTGTCGCTGGTCCTGACCGTGGTCGGCGTTGCGCTCATCGCCCGAGCCGTGGCGCAGATCTACCGGTTCGTGAAGCTCGGTCAGCCGGTCCCGGCGGGCAGCCGTACGGACGACCCGAAGGCGCGCACGATCACCCTGGTCAAGGAGTTCCTCGGCCACACCCGGATGAACCGGTGGGGGATCGTCGGCTTCGCCCACTGGTTCGTCGCGATCGGCTTCCTGACGCTGCCGCCCACCCTCGCCCAGGCGTACGGCCAGCTGTTCCAGGCCGACTGGACGCTGCCGGTCGTCGGCGGCTTCCTGCCGTTCGAGATGTACATCGAGTTCATCGGTGTGATGACGATCCTCGGCATCCTCGTGCTGATGGCCATCCGGCTGCTCAGCCTGCCCTCCCGGGCCGGCCGCAAGTCGCGCTTCGCGGGCTCCAAGGCCTGGCAGGCGTACTTCGTCGAGTACGTCATCCTCACCATCGGCCTCGCGATCTACACCCTGCGTGGCCTCGAGGGCGCCATCCACCACGTGGACCACTACGAGGCCGCCTACTTCGCCTCGTACCCGCTCGTCCTGGCCTTCAAGGGCCTGGGCGTCGCCACGCTCCAGAACCTGGTCTACTTCGTCGCCATGATCAAGATCGGCACCTCGCTGATCTGGATGATCGTCGTCTCGCTGAACACCAACATGGGTGTCGCCTGGCACCGCTTCCTGGGCTTCCCGAACATCTGGTTCAAGCGCAACGCCGATGGTGCGACGGCGCTGGGCGGCCTTCAGCCGATGACCTCCGGCGGCAAGCCGATCGACTTCACCGACCCCGGTGACGACGACGTCTTCGGTGTCTCCCAGGTGGAGCAGTTCTCCTGGAAGGGCATCCTCGACTTCTCGACCTGTACCGAGTGCGGTCGCTGCCAGTCGCAGTGCCCGGCCTGGAACACCGGCAAGCCGCTCTCCCCGAAGCTGCTGATCATGTCGCTGCGCGACCACGCGCACGCCAAGGCCCCCTACCTCCTCGCCGGTGGCGGCAAGACCATGGAGGGCGAGGAGAAGGCGTCCGAGGAGCAGCTCAAGGACGTGCCCGCCGCGGCTCTCGCCGAGGCCGAGCGCCCGCTGGTCGGGACCGTCGAGGAGAACGGCGTCATCGACCCGGACGTCCTGTGGTCCTGCACCACCTGCGGCGCCTGCGTCGAGCAGTGCCCGGTCGACATCGAGCACGTCGACCACATCGTCGACATGCGCCGCTACCAGGTGATGATCGAGTCCGCGTTCCCGTCCGAGGCGGGCACGATGCTCAAGAACCTGGAGAAGAAGGGCAACCCCTGGGGCCTGGCGAAGAAGCAGCGCCTGGAGTGGCTCAAGGAGGTCGAGTTCGAGGTCCCGGTCGTCGGCAAGGACATCGAGGACCTCTCCGAGGTCGAGTACCTGTACTGGGTCGGCTGCGCCGGCGCCCTGGAGGACCGCGCGAAGAAGACCACCAAAGCCTTCGCGGAGCTGCTGCACATGGCGGGCGTCAAGTTCGCCATCATGGGCGGCGACGAGAAGTGCACCGGTGACTCCGCCCGCCGCCTCGGCAACGAGCCCCTCTTCCAGGAGCTCGGCATGGAGAACGTCATGGCGCTGAACATGGCGTTCGGCGAGGAGATGGACGACGACGGCAAGGTCGTCCCGGAGTCGGCCAAGCCGAAGTCGGCGAAGAAGATCGTCGCCACCTGCCCGCACTGCCTCAACACCCTCGGCAACGAGTACCCGCAGCTCGGCGGCGACTACGAGGTCATCCACCACACCCAGCTGCTCCAGCACCTGATCGACGAGGGCAAGCTGATCCCGGTGACCCCGGTCGAGGGCCTGATCACCTACCACGACCCCTGCTACCTGGGCCGTCACAACAAGATCTACACGCCCCCGCGCGAGATCATGTCCGCCGTCCCGGGCCTGCGCCAGCAGGAGATGCACCGCCACAAGGAGCGCGGCTTCTGCTGCGGCGCCGGCGGCGCGCGGATGTGGATGGAGGAGCGGATCGGCAAGCGCATCAACAACGAGCGCGTCGACGAGGCCCTCTCGCTCAACCCGGACATCGTCTCCACCGCCTGCCCGTTCTGCCTCGTCATGCTGACCGACTCGGTCAACGGCAAGAAGAACGACGGCAAGGCCAAGGAGTCCATCACGGTCGTCGACGTCGCCCAGCTGCTGCTGGAGTCCGTCAAGACCCCGGTCCCGGACGACGAGCCCCCGGCGGGCGCGGCGGAGACGGAGAGCGAGCCGGAGCCACAGCCGGTGAAGTAACCGGTCAAGTAGCCCCCGCCGAAAGCCAGTTGTACGTCGACGCCCCCGGTCCCGCTCGGACCGGGGGCGTCGTCGTGTCCCAGCCGTCACAGCGCGTGCGGCCCAGAACTCGGCTCAGAACTCTTCGGCCGGGAGCAGCTTCTCGATCTCCGGCGGCAGGTCGTCGGTCACCCGCACCACGAGGAGCGGCTCCTCGTCCGGCGAGAGGCGGACGGCCACGGCGTCGGCCGGGTCCAGCCCCTTGACCTCGTACGCCTCGTACTCCGCCGGCTCGGCCGTGGTGTCGACCTCGCCGGGTGTGTCACCGCAGGGCACCGCCCGGGCCTCCCCCGCCCCGGCGCCCACCTCGAACTCCACGTCGCCGCGGTAGCTGTACTCGCCCTCCCCGTACTCCACGACGAGCGCGCACTTCGCCGCGCCGCTGTCACCACTGTCACCACTGTCACCGCCGTCACCGCTACTGCCGGTCTCGCCGAACACCCGCTCGACCGCCGCCTTCAGCCCCTCGTCCTCGGCCGCGTGGACCAGGACGCGCACCTCGCCCCCCGGCGACTCACGGACCGCGATCGCGTCCTCGGTGTCGACGCCCTCGACGGCGTACGCCGTGTAGACGGCCAGCTCATCGACCGGCACCTGGTCCTCCTCACCGCCGCCCTGGTCCTCGCATACGGAGTCCCGCGCGGTACCCACCTTCGCGCCGAGGACGGTGTCGACCTCGCCCGCCTCGACGTACTGCCGGTCGCCGTAGTCCACGGCGAACACGCACGAGGCGGAACTCGTGCCCCCGGTGTCCAGTGCCGCGCACCCGACGGCCAGGGGGACCGTCGCCAGGGCGGCCAGGGCGATTCGTACACGGGTACCACTCAGCATCTCGTCTCCTACCGGTCCGACGGCCTGTCTGCCGTTGCCTCGTACTGCCGTTGCCTCGCACTGCCGTTGCCTCGCACCGCAGACGCACGAGCGCGGCGGAACGTTCGGACCACACGCCCCGCCCAACACCACGGAATCGGAACGGAGTTCACGTACAACCCACCCACCCCTCCAGCGGTCTCCTCTTCACCGACGCCCTCCCCGAGCGCCCGGCGCCCCGCCCACCGCAGGAGATCCCCGCATGCACATGGACCAGCACACGGACAGGCGCGAGCCCCCGCGCCGGCACCTGCGACTCGCCCTCGCCACGGCCTCCGCGGCGGCGCTGACCGGCGGTCTGCTCACCTGCTCGGCCGCGCCGGCGACGGCCGCCGACCCGGTCCACCACCCCGTGGCCGACTTCGACGGCGACGGGTACGGCGACGTCGCGTACTCGGCCCCCGTCTCCACGGTGGACGGCAAGCCGTACGCCGGCCAGATGGTCGCCCTGTACGGCTCGGCGAACGGCCTGACCTCCACGCACCGCACCACCCTCAGCCAGAACACGCCGGGCGTCCCCGGCAGCGCCGAGCAGGGCGACAGCTTCGGCCACGTCAGCGCGTACGGCGACTTCGACGGCGACGGCTACGACGACCTCGCCGTCTCCGCCGATCTGGAGGACAGCGGCGGCCACCGGGACACGGGCACGGTCGTGATCGTGTGGGGCTCGGCGAAGGGCCTGTCCGGCGCCACGACCCTGGACGACCCCACGCCCTCCCGCCACCACGCCTGGGGCAAGTCGCTGGCCGCGGGCGACTTCGACGGCGACGGCACGGAGGACCTCGCGGTCGGCGCCGCGTCGAGCACGGTCCACGTCTTCGGGAACGGCATCGCCAGATCGGGCAAGCCCTACGACCACTACACGGTCAAGGCGGCCATCAGATCGGAGGAGTTCACGGGCGCGCTCAACCTCACCGCGGGGGACGTCGACGGCGACGAACGGACCGACCTGATCGTCAACGGCATCGAGCCCGGCGGCACAGGGCGGCGGAACGTCAACCACTACCTGCCCGGCACGCCCTCCGGTCTGTCCGTGGCCGCCGCCCGGAAGCTGAGGCCCGGCGTCGTCAGCGCCGTGGGCGACATCAACGGCGACGGCTACGGCGACATCGTCACCGGCCAGGCGTTCGACCCGACCGACGCCCCCGACGTCCTGTCCGCGCCCGGGTCCGTCACCGGCGGCAAGGTCAACATCACCTACGGCTCGGCGGACGGCCCGGACACGGCCACCGCGTACTCGGTGACCCAGGACACCGGCCGGGTCCCCGGCGCCTCCGAGCGCGGCGACAGCTTCGGCTTCGAGGTGTCGCTCGGCGACATCGACGGCGACGGCTTCCAGGACCTGGTGGTCGGCGTGTCCGACGAGGACCTGAAGGGGGCCGTCGACGCGGGTGCGGTGACGGTCCTGCGCGGCTCGGCGAACGGCCCGGACACCGAGGCCGGCTTCCGCTTCCTCGCCCAGTCCACGGCCGGTGTCCCCGGCGCGGACGAGATCCGCGACCACTTCGGCTGCGAGGTGAAGCTCAGCGACGTCACCGGGGACGGCAGGGCGGACCTGACGGTCGGCAGGGCCGGCGAGAACGGCGGCAACGGCTCGGTGGTCCTCCTGCCCTCCGACGGCACGAAGATCACGACGACCGGCGCGCGCTCCCTCTCCCCGTCCGCCGTGGGCGTGTCGACCCACGCCTCGCCGAACCTCGGCGGCGACGCGGCGAACTGATCCACTGCCCCTGCGCCCCTACGCCCTTGGTGTCCCACAGATCACAGAAATTCCTCGAACTCCCGTACAACCCTCCCGGCACTCCACCGGTCTCCTGTTCGCCACTTTCCCGTGAACCCCTGGAGAACTCAGGGGAAACGCGAACAGAAAGGGCACCCCATTGACTGCGGACGTCTGCCAGGCGTCCGCATGCAGCAGGAGATTCCCGCATGCACAAGCATCTGCGACTCGCCCTCGCGACGGCCTCCGCGGCCGCGCTGACGGGCGGTCTGCTCACCTTCTCGGCCGCGACGGCGACGGCGGCCGACTCCGCCACGGTCCCGCAGGCCGACTTCAACAACGACGGCTACGGCGATGTGGCCTTCTCGGCCGACGGCGCCTACGTGAACGGCAAGAAGGCCGCCGGCCAGATCGTCGTCCTCTACGGCACCGCCACCGGCGTCTCCTCCGCCAAGCGCACCGTCCTCAGCCAGGACAGCTCGGGCGTTCCCGGGACCGCCGAGGCCGGCGACGCCTTCGGCGCGGTCAGCGCGTACGGCGACTTCAACGGCGACGGCTACGACGACCTCGCGACCACGGCCTACAAGGAGGACGTGAGCGGTGACACCGACGGCGGCACGGTCGTCGTCCTGTGGGGCTCGGCGAAGGGCGTGACCGGCACCGGCAGCGTCACCATCGCCGACCCGGCCGCCTCCTCCCACGACCGCTGGGGCAAGAACCTGGCCGCGGGCGACTTCGACGGTGACGGCAAGGACGACCTGGTCGTCGGCAACACGTCCAGCACCCTCTACGTCCTCAAGGGCGGCATCAGCTCCACGGGCTCGGCGGTGGGCGGCCGGTACAAGGTCACGCCCCCGATCCAGTCCGGCTCCTCCTCGATGGGCCCGCTCAACATCCACGCGGGCGACGTCAACGGCGACAAGAAGACCGACCTCGTGGTCGACGGCTTCGAGACCGAGACCGACTCCGGCTGGAACACGAACTACTTCGTGCCCGGCACCGCGAGCGGCCTGAGCGCCGCGTCCGCCACCACCCTGAAGCCGGGCGTGATCACCGCGATCGGTGACGTCAACGGCGACACCTACGGCGACATCGTCACGGGCTCCCACTGGAACAACAAGACGCCCGACGGCACGACCATCCCGGACGCCGCGCTGGGCGGCAAGGTGAACGTCACCTACGGCACCAGCGCCGGTCCCGGTACCTCGACGGGCTTCACCCAGGAGTCCGGCAACGTCCCCGGCGAGTCCGAGACGGACGACTACTTCGGTTACGAGCTGGACCTCGGCGACGTCAACGGCGACGGCTACCAGGACCTGGTCGTCGGCGCCCCGGGCGAGGACGTCGGCTCCATCGACGACGCCGGCTCGCTCACCGTCCTGTACGGCTCGGCGAGCGGCATCAACCTCTCCTCCGGCGCCCAGTACTTCACCCAGGACACGGCCAACGTCCCCGACAGCGCCGAGGCGTACGACGCGTTCGGCGCCGAGGTCAAGCTCGACGACGTCAACGGCGACGGCAAGGCCGACCTGCTGGCGGGCTCGTACGAGAACAGCGGCAACGGCTCGGTGCTCTACCTGCCGTCCAGCGGCACGAAGATCACCACGTCGGGCGGTCGCACCGTCAGCCCGAGCACCTCGGGCGTCTCCACGACGGGCGCCCCCGCCTTCGGCGTGAACTTCGCGAACTGACCCCTGCCACGCCTTTCCCGGGCCCGCGTCCTCACCGGACGCGGGCCCTCCCCACCCCCTCCCCCGGAGCCCTCACCTTGCGCAAGCGCACGCTCCCCCTGACCGCCGTCTTAACGTCCGCGCTCCTGACAGCCCTCCCGGCCCTCCCGGCGCCCCCGGCCGCCGCCGCCCCCGCCAGGCACGCCGACGACTTCAACGGCGACGGCTACCGCGACCTGGCCATGGGTGACCGAGGCGCCACGATCGGCGGCAAGAAGCGGGCGGGCGCCGTCATCGTCGTCTGGGGCACGGCCGAGGGACTCGACCCGGCCCGGCGTACGGTCGTCTCGCAGAACAGCGCGGGCGTTCCGGGCGCCGCGGAGGCGTCGGACCACTTCGGCTCCACCGTCACCACGGCGGATCTGAACGCGGACGGTTACGCGGACGTCCTGGCCACGGCGCCGGGCGAGAACGACGGCCGGTACAACGGCACGTTCACCGTCCTGTGGGGCTCGAAGTCCGGTCTCACCAAGGGGAGTTCGTACCGCAACCCGCAGTACCGCGACCGCGGCTTCGCGAACGACGTCGCCGTCGGCGACTTCGACAAGGACGGCAAGCAGGACGTCGTCGCGGTCGACGGCCGGAACATCTGGTACCTGCGGGGCCCGTTCACCGAGTCCGGCAAGCGCGGCAAGGCGACCAACCTCGACCCGACCGACGGCGAGCACATCGAGTCGTACGTCGTGGTGTCCGGGAGGGTCACCAAGGACGGTACGGCGGACTTCGCCGTGCTCGGCTGGGACTGGGACGCCCACGGCTCCGGCAAGGAGGGCAACGGCGTCTGGTTCTACAAGGGCGCTTCCGGCGCCCCGAAGCGAACCAAGAAGATGCCGCTGCCCGGCGGTGTCAACCTGCTGACGCAGGCGAGCGCCACCATCGCCGACTTCGACCGGAACGGCTACGGCGACCTCACGCTCGGCAGCCGCCGCTCGGGCAAGGGCGGCACCGTGTATGTCTTCCCCGGCACCTCCACCGGCCCCGGCCGCTCGCCCCGGCGGATCACCCAGGCGACGCCCGGGGTGCCCGGTTCTCCGGAATCCTCCGACACCTTCGGCAGCGACGTGTCGGCCGCCGACACCGACGGTGACGGCTACCCCGATCTCGCGGTCGGCGCCCCGGGCGAGGCCATCGGCGACAGCCTCTTCCGCATGGGCGGTGTCACGCTCCTGCGCGGCGGCAGGTCGGGCCTCACCGGCAGATACGCCCGCGTGTACGACTACGCCACAGCCGGTGTCGAGGGCGAGCCGGACGAGCGGAACGACGCCGGGCTCGGCGGCTCGCTCCTCCTGCGGGACCTCACCCGGGACGGCCGCGCCGAACTCGTCGCCGCCGCCCCCGGAGCGGGCCGTCTGCACATCCTCCCCGGCACCTCCTCGGGCCCCACGGGCAAAGGATCGCTCCTCCTCGACGCCGAGAACCTGAACCTCACCTCCCTCGCCCGCTTCTGGGCCGAACTGCCGGACTGACCACCCACCACCGGAGCACACCCATGCGCAAGCGCACCGCGGCCACCCTGACCGCCGCCCTGCTGACAGCGGGCCTCACCCCGCTGACCCTGGCCGCCCCGGCCACCGCCGCCCCCGCCAAGTACGCCGACGACTTCAACGGCGACGGCCACCGCGACTACGCGGCCTTCTCGTACGGCACCGAGACCCGCTACAGCGACGGCGGCGGCGTGCTGGTCACCTTCGGTACGGCGGCCGGCGGCCCCGGTACGAAGACCCAGTTCATCGACCAGGCGAGCGCCGGCGTCCCCGGTGCCGACGAGTCGGACGACTTCTTCGGCGAGTTCCGTGCCGCCGCCGACTTCAACCGGGACGGCTACGGCGACCTCGCGGTCTCCGCCAACGGCGAGGACGTCGGCAGCGCCAAGGACAACGGCACGGTGACGATCCTCTGGGGCAGCGCGAAGGGCCTCTCCGGCGGCACCACCGTCCCGTTCAAGGGCCCGAAGGGCGCCTCCGGCGAGGCCGTCGACCTCGCCACCGGCGACTTCGACGGCAACGGCCACCCGGACCTGGCCCTCGTCCGCGCCGGCAAGGCGTACGTCTACCGGGGCGCGATCACCAAGTCCGGTGTGAAGGGCACAGTGACGGTCCTGGACAAGAGCGACTCGCCCTTCTACGCCACCGCCCTGATCGCGGGGAAGGTGAACACGGACGGCAAGAGCGACCTCGTCGTCATCGGCGACGTCGTCACCGACACCACCCTCGCCTCCGACGCCTGGTTCGTCTCCGGCGGCAAGACCAAGCTGTACCCCGGCAAGACCCTGCGCATCGAGTCCGTCAAGGCCAACGGCGGGCAGGCCGAGCGCGGCGGCGACGGCGTCATCGCCGACTTCGACAAGGACGGCGACGGCGACATCGCCATCGGAACCCCGGTCTACGACCGCACCAAGGGCCGCGTGACGCTCTGGTACGGCACCTCCACCGGCCCGTCGAAGTCCGCCCGCTTCACCCAGGCCACGTCCGGCATCACGGGCACCCCGGAGTCGTACGACGCCTTCGGCGACGCGATCACCGCCGGTGACGTGAACGGCGACGGCTACCGCGACCTGGCGATCGCCGCCCCGGGCGAGACCATCGGCAGCCGCGAGCAGGCGGGCGGCGTCCACGTCCTCTACGGCGGTGCGTCGGGCCTGACCACCAAGAACTCCCAGTGGTTCGCCCGCGACACGGCGGGCGTGCCCGGCGAGCTGTCCGCCGGCGAGTACTTCGGCCACACGATCCGCCTCCGCGACACGAACCGGGACGGCAAGGCCGACCTGCACGTGATCGGGGAGAACGGCTCGCTCGTCCTGCGCGGCTCCGCGAGGGGCGTGACGACGGCCGGGGCGACGGCGGTGGAGGGCGACACGATCCGCGGCATGCTCCAGTGACACCGTGACCGCCCCGGGTGATGCGAGAGCCCAGACTTGCGAAGATAATTCCCTTATAGGGACAAACTCCACGAGCAGCGGAAAGCCGGCGATCCCCATGGCCGAACACCCGAACGCAGCGCTCGTCCGCAAGGGCTACGACGCCTTCACCCGGGGCGACATGGACACCCTCCGCGGCCTGATGGCCTCGGACTGTACGCACCACGTCCCCGGCAGCCACCTGCTGTCGGGCGACCACAAGGGGCAGGACTCGATCCTCGCCATGTACCAGCGTCTCTTCGAGGAGACCGGCGGGACGTTCGACGTCACCCTCAGCCACGTCTGCGTGGACGGCCGAGGCCACGCCGTCTCCGTGCACCGGTACACCGCCGAGCGCGGCGGCAAGCGCATCGAACAGAACGGCTGCCTGGTCTTCCGGATCGTCGGGGACAAGTTCACGGACATCGACGAATGCCAGGAGGACATGGACAAGGAAGCGGAGTTCTGGTCCTAGCCCCGACCCTGTCGCCCCGCACTACAACCCCGCACGGCCTCCAGGTGTCACACAGGTGAACGAGCCAGTGAACCAGCCACACCCTCGACATCCGGCCACCCCACCTGGAGCCCCCCGTGCACAGACGGACGTACGCCCTGGCCGCCGCCACCGTGGCGACCGCCACCGCCACCACGGCGGCCCTCGCCCTCACCCTCGCGCCGGCCGCGACCGCCGCCCCGCGCACCGCGCCCGGCGGCCCCTCCGCCGCCGTGACCAGCGACTTCAACGCCGACGGCTACGCGGACCTCGCCGTCGGCGTGCCCGACGGCACCGTGAACGGCAAGGCCAAGGCCGGCTACGTCCACCTCCTCTGGGGCGGCGCGAAGGGCCTCGGCAGGCACGGCGGCATCCGGGTCAGCCAGTCCACCGCCGAGGTCCCCGGCACCCCGGAGGCGGGCGACCGCTTCGGCGCCTCCGTGCTGCTGGCCGACCTGAGCGGCGACGGCCTCGCCGAGCTGATCGTCGGCGCCCCCGGCGAGGACGTCACCGGCCGGGGCGCGGACGCGGGCACGGTCACCGTCGTCGGCGGCGCGCGGACCGGCACGGGCCCGGCCTCCACCGCCCTCACCGGCCCGTCGGGGAACGCGGCGTACGGCTGGTCGGTCGCGGCGGCGGACCTGACCGGCGACGGCGGCCGGGACATCGTGGTCGGCGGCCGGGACAAGGTCGTCATGCGGGCCGCCGTCGACAACGGCGAGGACCTGGTCATCACCACCGTCCTCGCCACCCCGATGGGCGGCCGCGCCCCGCTCCTGGCCACCGGCGACTTCACCGCCGACGGCACGGACGACCTCGCCCTCGCGTACCACACGATCGACGCCCCCTTCACCCAGTCCCATGTGCGGCTGTGGTCATGGGACGAGGCCGAGCGCGGTATGGCCAACATCTGGAACTCCGACAACGGCGCCGCCTCCGCGCTCGCCGTCGGCGACTTCGACGGCGACGGACTGGACGACCTGGCCCTCGGCGAGTGCCGTGAGATCGCCGACGAGAACATCGACGACCCGTGCGGCCCGGAGTCGTACGCCAAGGGCGGCGGCATCCACCTCCTCTACGGCGACGAGAAGTCCTTCGGCCTGCGCACCCAGACCCTCAACCAGGACACCGTCGGCGTGTACGGCGTCGCCGAGGACGGCGACCACTTCGGCGCCTCCCTCGCCGTACTGGACTGGAACCGCGACGGCCGCGACGACCTGGTCGCGGGCGCCCCCGGCGAGGCCATCGGCACCCGCGCGGCGGCCGGCGCGGCCACCCTGCTGCTGAGTCACGCGGGCGGCATCGTCGACCAGTTCGGCGAGGCGACCTCCGTGCCGTACCACCAGGACCGCCCCGGTGTCCCCGGCGTGGCGGAGACGAACGACGCCTTCGGCGCGGCCGTCGCCACCGGCGACTACGACAAGGACGGCACCCCGGACACGGCCGTCGGCGCCCCGGGCGAGAACGCGAAGTCCGGCGGCGTCTGGGTCTTCCCGAAGACCTCGGTCACCGGTTCCTACGCCCTCACCCCGAAGAACCTCGGCCTGCCGTCCGCGTCATCGGCCCTGTCGTACGGCAGGTACCTGAGCAGCAGCCGTTAACACGCGCGGGCGGGCGCTGATGCAGCCGCTGGTACGGCCGCCGACCTGCGCGGCGGCCGTGACCGACCGACCCCTCACCCATCCCTGACGATCCCTTAGGGGATGTCACAGCTCGGCCGCAAAGCCGGGCCGGTCGGCCCCGGCCCCGCACACGGCCGTCCGGGAACAGGTACGTTCGATGACGTGGCTGGATTCAGGATCGGACGCGGCCGGGACAACGGCGCTCCTCAAGCGCGACCGCACAACCCTCCGTACGGACAGCAGGCCCCGCAGGCCGGCGGCCCGTCGTACGGCTACCCCCAGACGCCCCCGGGACCGCCGTACGGCGGCGGGCGCGGCGGTCAGGGCGGGTGGCCCCAGACGCACGGCGGTGCCCCCGGCGGTTACGGGACCCACGGAGGCCCTGGGGGTCGCGGGGGCCATGGGGGTCACGGGGGCCATGGGGGTCACGGCAACCACGGTGAGCCGGAGTACTTCGGCGACGACGGCGGGCACCCCCAGGGAGTGGACCCGTACGCGGCCAACAACCCGGGGCACACCCAGATGTTCGCCGTCGGCGAGGACCCGTACCAGCAGGGCGACACCTACCGCGCGGGCAACGCCCCGGCGGCGCCGCTCGGCCCGCGGCTGCCCTGGAAGGAACTCCTCAAGGGCATCGTCACCAGCCCGAACCAGACGTTCCTGGTGATGCGCGACTACGCGGTGTGGGGCCCCGCCCTCGTCGTGACGTTCCTCTACGGCCTGCTGGCCGTCTTCGGCTTCGACAGCGCCCGCGAAGAAGCGATCAAGGCGACGCTCTCGGCCGCCGTGCCGATCGTGCTCGTCACCGGCGTGACGATGGTGGTGAGCATCTTCGTCCTGGGCGTGGTCACCCACACCCTGGCCCGCCAGCTCGGCGGCGACGGAGCCTGGCAGCCCACGGTCGGCCTCTCCATGCTGATCATGGCCCTCACGGACGCGCCCCGTCTGGTCGTGGCGATGTTCGCGGGCGGTGACGCCTCCTTCGTCCAGATCCTCGGCTGGATCACCTGGGTCGCCGCGGGCGCCCTGCTGACCATGATGGTCGCCAGGTCCCACGACCTCCCGTGGCCGAAGGCGCTGGGCGCCTCCGCGATCCAACTGGTGGCGATCCTGTCGCTGATCAAGCTGGGCACGTTCTAGGCACGGCGGCCGCGGCGAGTACGCGGCGGGTATGTGTATGAGGTGAGGGGCTCCCGGCGACAGACCGGGAGCCCCTTCCTGCTGCCCGGCGGGAAGCCGCGACGGCCGGGCAATTGCCTTCGTCCGGGCCGTTCTCCGCCCGGGCCGCCCTCCGCCCGGCCTCCCTCCGGCCTGCCTCCGTCCGGCCTTCGCTCGGGCCGTAATTCGGCTGTGTGATGATGCTCGAAAATGACCGGCTCCGGGGTGGGGCGGGTACGCGAGAAGGGCGGGGGCCGGCGTGGGCAAGGGCGGGGAGTCCATATCGGACGAGGAGTGGGAGCGGTTCCTCCGCGAAGCGGAAGCGGGGAGCAAGGACGCGCCCGAGGAGCCGTCGGCGCGGGCCCGCATGGTGGCGGGACGGCTGCGGGACGCCCCCGCCGAGCCGGAGCCGTGGCGGAGTCACGAACCGCCCCGGCGCCGAAGAGGCAAGGGCTGGTACGTGGTCGGCCTGCTCGTCGCGGTCGCCCTGCTGGTCGTGGCGGTGGCGCCGGGGCGGGTGGTCGGATGGTTCGCGGGTGAGGGCGGCGAGAGCACGCCGCTGGCCGTGGAGTCGGAGCGCCCGGACCAGCCGCCGCCGACGGAGGCGGCAGCCCCGCGACCGACCCTGAAGCAGCCGTTCCGGGGGTCGCCCGCGGCACGGTGGGGAGACGGGACGGCCGGGCTCGGACTGCCCGAGGCACGGGCGACCGGCTGGATGAGCAAGAAACAGGTCGAGCAGGCGCTCGAGGACAGCCGGGACTTCCTCGCCGCGTCGAGCCTGGATCCCGGTGTGCTGCGCGGGGAACGCCCGAAGAAGGCGATCGCGCTGCTCAACCCTCATCAGCAGGACGTCCAGGACTACCTGGCGACCGCGTTCCGCTCGCCCAGCCGCGAGGACGATCCCCTGTTGCTGTTCAGCAGGTTCGAGAAGAAGGTCCGGCTGGTGGGGGACGTGGTCAAGACACGGGGCCGGATCACCTACCGCGAGGGCAAGCGCGGCGCGGTCGAGGTGACCACCGACGTCACGTACGTCTACCCGGTCGTCCGCGCCGAGGCGGGCAGCGACGAGGTGGCTCGCACCATCGTGCGCCGCGAGGTCGTGATGAGCTGGGACGACCCGGCGAAGATCATCACCGAGCCGGGCACGTTCTCCCTGGTCTCGTACAAGGTGGACACCACCAACGGCGGCTGCGACAACTTCACCGGCTACTTCACCCCCGAGTTCGACTCGGACCGAGAGACCTCCTCCTCGGGCGACGGCCCGGCACTCGACCCGTACGACCGCAGCACGTCGATGGACGAACGCCTGCGCCAGTCGGACGAGAAAAACTGCGGCACGGCTTCACGGTCCTGACCCCCTCGCGCCGACATCACCGGTCACGGTCCTGACCCCCTCGACGTCCGTCTGAGCCCCGCGCCGTCCGTACGACGTCCCTCCGCCGTCTGAGCCCCTCGACGCCCGGTCGAGGGGCCCGGGCCGGCCTGCCGCCTACGCCCTCAGAGCGCTTCCTTCGACGGCGTGACCGGCTCACCCGACTTACGTACCACAGGCAGAACACTCCACGGGAAGTTGATCCACTCGTCGGTCCGCCTCCACACGTACTCGCACTTCACGAGGGAGTGGGACTTCTCATAGATCACGGCCGACCGGACCTCGGCGACGGCGTCGAGGCAGAAGTCGTGGACGAGCTTGAGCGTCTTGCCCGTGTCGGCGACGTCGTCCGTGATCAGGACCTTCTTGTCGGAGAAGTCGATCGCGTTCGGGACGGGGGCGAGCATGACGGGCATGTCGAGGGTCGTGTTGACGCCGGTGTAGAACTCGACGTTCACGAGGTGGATGTTCTTGCAGTCGAGCGCGTACGCGAGGCCGCCGGCGACGAA
The DNA here is from genome assembly GCF_014930365.1 of Streptomyces caniscabiei. GTDB lineage: Bacteria > Actinomycetota > Actinomycetes > Streptomycetales > Streptomycetaceae > Streptomyces > Streptomyces caniscabiei. The sequence goes on from NZ_JABXWI010000001.1 coordinate 338,543, forward strand.
GACCCCGCCGCGGGCGATGCTGAGCACGATGTCGGGCTCGTACCCGTCGTCGGCGATGGTCTGCGCGAGTTCGCGTACGGCGGTGCCGAACGCCTCGTAGGTGAGGTTCTCCCGGACCGGCGGCGTGCTCGGCATGCTCACACCTGCGTCCGGTGGAAGTTGAGGAAGGAGCGGGAGGCGGTCGGGCCTCGCTGCCCCTGGTAGCGGGAGCCGTAGCGCTCGCTGCCGTACGGGAACTCGGCCGGCGAGCTGAGCCGGAACATGCACAGCTGCCCGATCTTCATGCCCGGCCAGAGCTTGATGGGGAGCGTGGCGAGGTTGGACAGTTCGAGGGTGACGTGCCCGGAGAAGCCGGGGTCGATGAACCCGGCGGTGGAGTGGGTGACGAGCCCGAGCCGGCCGAGGGAGCTCTTCCCCTCCAGCCGGGAGGCCAGATCGTCGGGGAGCGAGATGACCTCGTAGGTGCTGGCGAGCACGAACTCGCCGGGGTGGAGGATGAAGGGCTCGTCCCCCTCGGGTTCGACGAGCCGCGTGAGGTCCGACTGCTCGACGGAGGGGTCGATGTGCGGGTACCGGTGGTTCTCGAACACCCGGAAGAAGCGGTCGAGACGCACGTCGATGCTCGACGGCTGCACCATGGTTTCGTCGTACGGATCGATCCGCACCCGACCGGCGTCGATCTCGGCCCGGATGTCCTTGTCTGAGAGAAGCACGCCCCGAGGATACGCAAGACGCGCGGACCGCCCACAACCAGGACGGACCCGCGCGCCGAAGAGATGCCGGTTGTCGCTGACCTTCACACCCGCGTGTCAGCCGCTTGTGTACCTATCTGCCGCCGAGCTACTACCTGCCCAACTGCTTACTTGCTGCCCTGCTTTACCTGCCCGCCTACCGACGGACCGGCTACCGCTTCTCCAACGCCACCGGCACGACACTGCGCAGGCGCGCGCAGCGTGGGCAGCGCATGAGCCGACCGGGGCCGAGGCGCTCGGCCTGCTGCATCGGGAACGAAGCGGTGCTGAACACGTGCCCATCGGCACAACGGACGACGGTGCGCTCCATCAAGTCCAAGAGTCCCTTCCCCAAGAGCCGCGTCTGGCTGTCGACCTACGTCGACCTGACGACGAAGCGCCACATTACGGGATGAACGGGACGCCCCTCCAGGCGGCACTCCGATCCCTCGGGAGCCCCACGCAGACCCTCTTCAGCGCCTCCACCGTACGCCCCAACTCCCGCGCCCCGCAGCCCCGTCCCGACCCCGGGAACACAACCGGGCCCCACGGCTTCAGCGCGCGGGGCCCGGCATGAGGTAAAGTAACGATGCGTTCCGACACCGGCACCAACCGGCGTCTTACGCGGGTGTAGTTTAATGGTAGAACATCAGCTTCCCAAGCTGAGAGCGCGAGTTCGATTCTCGTCACCCGCTCCATGATGAAACCCCAGGTCAGCGGCCTGGGGTTTATTAATTGTCTAGTCCAATTTGGGGACTCTGTGCCCTCCGCGTGCCCCAAGTCGCACCAATGCGCCACCAGGAGGGACGCCGGAGGGCGATTTCTTCCGGACACCATGAGCAGACCGGACCGGCCAGTGTGGAGTGTGCCGACAGCCCAGGGACGTCCGGCGGCAAGGCATCCGTGAACCGTGAGACTCAACAGCCGGCCCGCCGAGCCCCGCGGATGCGGGTGCCTCGCCAGACACTTCCCAAACACAGGACGCCGTCGCCAGAATCGGTTCCCTCGTGGGGCTGTCGAACTGTTCGACACCCGGCGATGATCTTGTAGATCCTCGGGCCTCCCCAGCCTCGGTCAACAGTGGTGCGATCCCCCCTCGCGACCACCCAACCCGGTCGGCCGTGCGGAGTTCGGCGAGGAACAGCTCATCAGCTGGGCGGACCGAGTCGAAGGTACGGCGCAGAACCTCCCGGCCGTGGCCCGGGCCCTCTCCCACGCGCTCAAAACCGGCGCGGGGCGGCGTCCCAAGGACGCCCCCCTCCTGTTGATCGAGTGGCGCGGTCCCGCTCGACCGAGCCGGGGCTTGGCGCGCGTGTACCCCACGCCACGGCCGATGATGGGAACACGGCCGAACACACGGAGCTGGTCATGACGGGTTGGCGGGTCCGGGACTACTCCCCGGACGATCTCGAGGGAGTCCTCCGTGTCGACGTGGAGAGCGGCACGACCGAAGAACCGGCCCTCTTCCCGCTCTCGGACGCCGTGACGGCCCTCCAGGCCCTCCACCCCGCTGTGGTGGCCACGGCGAACGACGTGGTCGTCGGCGCCGCGGTGAGCAGGGTGGAGGGTGACCGGGCGTGGATCCTGCGCATCTGCATGACACCTGCCTGGCGGCACCAGGGGCTGGGCAGCTCCCTGATCACGGCCCTTGAGCGACGGCTTTTCACCGACGGTGTCCGCGCGGTACACGCCGCCCTGCCCGAGGGGGAGACCGGTGCCACCGCGCTGCGCAACTGCGACTTCGGCGCCCGATCGGGCCTGGTCCTCTTCGAGAAGCGCAGACCGGCGCCCCGGCCGGCGGCCGACATGCTCTCCTCGCTCGGAGCGGAGCTGCCGCCCGGCGGACTGTGGCAGAAGGTCGCGGGCATGCAGAAGGAGAAGCAGCTCATCGAGCGCCGTCTGGTCCTGCCACTGGCCCATCCCGGACTGGCCGCGGAGCACGGTGTGGAGCTGCCGCGCGCGGTGATGCTGTTCGGTCCGCCCGGGACCGGCAAGAGCACCTTCGCGCAGGCGATCGCCAGCCGCCTCGGATGGCCCTTCCTCGAGCTGTTCCCCGCACGTCTGGCCGCCGAGTACGGCCTGGCGAGCGGGCTGAGCAGGCGCTTCGACGAGATATCCCGGCTCGACCACGTCCTGGTGTTCATCGATGAGGTCGAGGAGGTCGCCGGCGCCCGTAGCGGCGCGGACGCGACCGCGGTCGGCGTCGTCAACGAGCTGCTCAAGGCGATCGTCCGGTTCCGCAGGCAGGACGGGCGGCTGCTCGTCTGCGCCACGAACAACGTGACCACGCTCGACTCCGCGTTCCTGCGGCACGGCCGTTTCGACTACGTACTGCCGCTCGGTCCTCCCGACCACCGCGCCAGGACCGCGCTGTGGGAGAGCTACCTGACACGAGCGGGCGCGAAGGCCGACAGGGAGGCGCTCGCGTCCGCCAGCGAAGGTTTCACACCGGCCGACATCGCCCACGTGGCACGAACCGTCTCCCAGGCCGGATTCGAGCGCACCTTCGACACCGGAACCCGCGTCCTCCCCTCCACGCACGACTACCTGGACACGATCCGCGACACACAGCCCACGGTCAGCGCCACCGCGGCTCAGGAGTTCGCCGAACAGACGGAGCAGTACGCCCGCCTCTGACGTCCGCGCCCGGGAAGCGCGGACTTCTCGGCGCCCCCGGACTCGGTCGCAGCCGACGTGACAGGGCCGGCGGATGGACCGCTGCCGGGCAGCGGTACCGATGAGTATCCGTCCGGCGTGCAGCGGAGGCAGCGGTCGGTCGACGGGCGTGGTCTGCGTCGGCGTCAGTAGGGCGCTGGGACCGGTCCGCGTGAGACAACGTCGCCCCGAGCGAGGAGTGATGGTTGGCGAGCCGGTGCTGCGAAGGTGGCAGGCGAGGCGGGCAACCCGGCCCGTCGCAACGGCCCACCACGCTCGCACACCAGCCAGGTCTCCCACGGCACTCCGCGCGCTGCCGCTGCGGCCTGACAGATCCCCCCACACAGACTTCGGGCTCCCCTGTACAGCCGCGACGGCTCCGCACAGTCGGCCTGTGCGCCGACGAGCCCCAAGCCGGCACCACATGCCCGAACCGCCATCGACAGCCTCGACGCCGCTTCGGGCCTCGCCCGCCCCGACTCGCGCTGAAGCGTCCCAGGATGAGCGGCCGCTCGGACAACGGGGCGGCGATCGCGGCGGCGGCCGACAGAGTCGCGGCATTGGCCCCAGGCCGAATCGGCTGCTTGCCTTCGGCTTCGCGGGAGACGGGAGCCCACTCGGTTCACTCGGTGAGGTGTTGCCTGGGAAGGATTTCTCTGGGGTCAGAGCCCGGCGACGACGCGACGTAGTGTGCCCGGCGCGATGCGCAGCATGGCGGGCATGACTTTCGTCTGACCGGGGAATGCCATGTTCCGCCGTCCCCGAAGAGCCTTCATCGTGACCGCCGCCACCTGTGCGGGAGTCAGCTTCTTCCCTGTGGCTTCGGCGTTCATGGGCGTGTCCGTGGACGGTGGGAGGACCTCGAGGACATGGGTGCCCTTCGGGGCGAGTTGACGGCGCAAGCCATCCGCAAAGCCGTGCAGGCCGGCCTTCACCGCGCCATGGGTAGGCGCGCGAGTGGGCGAGACGAGAGCGAACCCCGAGGTGATGAATACGATCGCGCCGGGCTCTGGCCATCGCTCGAGCGCTTCGCCCGTCAAGTGGATGGGGGCGGTGAGGTTCAGCGCCACCTCGTCATCGAGGGTCGCGTTGGGGTTTTTGCCGGCTGCATAGTCTCGCTCCTCGAACGTACCGGCGTTGTTGACCAGCACGTCCAGACGCCCGAAGCGATCAGCGATTGCCTGCAACAACGCTGCCCGGTCGGCTACGTCCGTCACATCGGCCCGCACGGCCAGCGCCTGCGGGTGGGCCTGCGCGAATCGGTCCAGCGCAGGCTGCGAACGCCCGCACACGACGACAGACGCCCCGAGCTCCACGAAGGATTGCGCGAGGCTCAAGCCGATGCCTGAGGTTCCGCCAGTGATGAGTACGGTCTGTGACACGACGACACCTCTCCGTATAGCGTACCGATTGGTACGAAAATACTCTAGCACATCCGTACCGATCGGTACCAAAGGAGTAGGATGAAGAAATGACCTCGACGACACCGGTCCCTCCCGGCAGGCCTCGCTCGTTCGACATCGACGAGGCACTCGACCGTGCGGTCCTGGTGTTCTGGTCAAAGGGGTTCGAGGGCGCCAGCCTCGACGACCTCACCGAGGCGATGGGCATCAGCCGCCCCGGCCTCTACAGGGCGTTCGGCAGCAAAGAAGACCTCTTCTACAAGGCGCTGGAGCGGTACACCGAGGGCTTGACCGCCTACTTCGGCCGGGCTCTGGCGGAGCCCACAAGCGGAGCAGTGGCTACTGCCGTGCTCCACGGGACGGTCGAGGCGGCAACCATGCCGGGACTCCCCGCAGGCTGTCTTGGCGTGCACGGTGCGTTGGCCACCGGGGATGACAGCCGCCCGGTCCGAGACGCACTCATCGCATGGCGTGAGGACGGGATAGCCCACTTGACGCGCCGGTTTCAACAGGCGGTGGACGCCGGTGACCTTCCGCCTTCCACAGATCCCCATCTCCTCGCGCTCTACCTGAGAACAGTCGCCAATGGGATCGCCGTCCAGGCCGCGAGTGGTAGTTCCCGCCCTGAGCTGCTGCGCGTCGCCGACCTCGCGCTGGGCAGCTGGCCAAAGCCGTAGTCAGCCAGTCAGACCGGGACCTGCGCACGTACTTCGGTTTTCCGTGGTTCGCGCGAGGCCGGTGTGACTGGCGCGACGGCGGGTGCCGGGGCCGGGGGCTCCGGGCGCGGCAAGGTCGACGGGACGCTGGGCGTGGCGCGCAGCCGACTGCCGATGATCAACTGTTCATCAAGCCGTGCGTGCCGGCGGTGCCCCGGCTCCCGCCCTTGTCGCGTCGGTGCCCCAGCTGGCCAGCAGTCGTAGTGCCTCCGCGGACGGGGAACCGGGTTCGGCGATGTACGTCGCCAGTGTCTGTTCGTGGTCGTCGGCCAGGTGGAACGACTCGAGGCGCAGATCGAGTTCGCCGACGAGCGGGTGGTGCAGGCGCTGGATGCCGTGACACTTGTCCTTGATGTCGTGGGCGGCCCACAGCCGCCTGAACTCCTCGCTCTTCACGGAGAGATCGCCCACCAGCGCGGACAGCCGGGGGTCGTTGGGGTGGGAGCCGGCGTCCATGCGCAGCTGAGAGACGACGTCGTTCGCCTTGCGTTCCCAGTCCACGAACAGGTCGCGGTACTCGGGCCGCAGGAACACCAGCCGCGCCCAGTTCCGCTCGTGCTCGGGCAGCTCGGCCCAGTCGCCGAAGACCGCCGCGGCCATCCGGTTCCAGGCGAGGATGTCCGAGCGCCGCCCCACGAGGATCGCCGGGCCGCCTTCCATGGTGTCCAGCAGCATCCGCAGGGGGCCCCGCACCTGCTGGGTGCGGCCGGCCGGCTTCTTCTTCCGCTGTTTCGGCTTCGCCAGGTGTGTGAGGTGGGCGTGCTCGGCGTCGCTCAGCCTGAGCGCGCGGGCGATGGCGTCGAGGACCTCCGCCGACACGTGCTGCCCGTTGCCCTGTTCCAGGCGCGTGTAGTACCCCACCGACACCCCGGCCAGCTGCGCAAGCTCCTCGCGGCGCAGCCCCGGCACCCGCCGGTACCGCCCGAAGTCCGGCAGTCCCACGTCCTCCGGCTTCAGCCGGGCCCTCCGGGTGCGCAAGAACTCACTGAGCTCGGCACGCGCGTCCAGAGCGCCGTCGACGGGCTCGTGCACCGGTTCGGGGTATTCGTCCATGCCTCCGAGTATCCCCGGCCGGACGCACATCAGCCTGCACCGGTCAGTGGTAGGCACAGCCGATGTACATACAGCCGTGACCTGGGTGAATACCGGATCGGCCAGCACGCTGGAGACCGTGCCCGGCTGGAAGGCAGCCGGGCGTGGCCTTGCATCGAGAACGGAGACATCCCATGACCACGACACAGGGGACCGAGTCGAGGACCCCCCAGACGGAAACGGCCGCGGAGGTGGTCGGCCGCCTTCGTGCGACCTTCGACACCGGCGTCACCCGCGGACTGGACTGGCGCGTCGACCAGCTGCGGCGGCTGCGGGCCCTGCTGGTCGAGAACGAGCAGGAGCTGATCGAAGCGCTCTGGGCGGACCTGAGGAAGAACGCCGCCGAGGCGAAGACGCAGGAGATCGACTTCACCGTCGCCGACATCGACGAGACGCTGGCGAATCTCGAGAGCTGGCTTCAGCCTCGCCCTGTGGAGGTTCCCGCCCACTTCGGTCCCACGACAACCGCTTACACCACGTACGACCCACTCGGGGTGGTCCTGGTGATCGCTCCGTGGAATTTCCCGCTGCACCTGCTCATCGACCCCATCATCGGCGCCCTGGCCGCCGGGAACACGGTGGTGGCCAAGCCGAGCGAGGTCTCGGTGCACACCTCGGCGGTCGCTTCACGCCTGCTGCGTGAGTACTTCGACCCCGACGTGCTCACCGTGGTCGAGGGAGGCGCCGAGGAGACCACGGCCCTCCTGGCACAGCGCTTCGACCACATCTTCTACACCGGCAATGGCACGGTCGGCCGGATTGTCATGGCCGCAGCCGCCAAGCACCTCACCCCCGTCACGCTCGAACTCGGGGGCAAGTCGCCGGTCTTCGTGGCACCCGACGCCGACGTGGACGAGACCGCGAAGCGGCTGGTCGGCGCCAAGTTCGGCAACGCGGGGCAGCAGTGCATAGCCCCCGACTACGTGCTGGCCGACCCTGCCACCGCCGCCGCGCTGGTTCCCGCCCTGCGTGCGGCTGTCGAAGCCCAGTTCGGCACCAGCCCGCAGGCCTCGGCCGGCTTCGGCCGGATCATCAACGAGCGGCACTTCGACCGGCTCACCGCTCTGCTGGACTCCGGCCGGGCGGCGGTGGGAGGCCGGCACGACCGTGACGACCTGTTCATCGCACCGACCGTGCTCACCGATGTCGACCCCGCATCGCCGGTCATGCAGGAGGAGATCTTCGGTCCCATCCTCGCCGTCGTCGAAGTCGCAGACCTCGATGCCGCCATCGCCTTCATCAACGAACGCGACAAGCCCCTCGCGCTCTACGCCTTCACCACGTCCGAGGCCACCAAGTCGCGCCTGTTGAACGAGACGTCCTCCGGCGGCATCGCCTGGGGCCAGCCGGTGATGCAACTGCTCATGACCGGCCTGCCGTTCGGCGGCGTCGGTGAAAGCGGCATGGGCCGGTACCACGGCCGGTACTCCCTCGAGACGTTCAGCCACCTCAAGGGTGTCGCGGACGTCCCGCTCAGCTAAGCCCGCGCCTTCGTCGGCCGCGGCGCGGCCTGCGGACACCGATCCGTACCGAATTCGGCGGGCAGTTGCGCTTGACCGGCGTCGACACCGACGCCGACGGCATTCGGCTCTCACCGTGTTCGCCGCCGACACCGCCCACGCCCCGATCGCGGTGCCGGAAGGCGTCACCGTCAGCGGGCCCGCGCCCGCCCGAGGGCCGCATCCGCGCCTCCGCCGGGGCAGCGTGGACCCCTTGCGGCGCAGACCTTCGTCCCGCTTCCCTCCGTATCGCAGAAAGAAAGAAACCCATGCCTGTCAACACTTCAGAAGTCTCGCCCGTCCCGTCACTTTTCTCCCCGGTCTCTCTGGGGAAGATCGAGCTCGCCAACCGCATCGTCATGGCACCGCTGACCCGGGTCCGGTCCGGTTCCGCCGGCATCCCAGGGGACCTGATGGTCGAGTACTACCGGCAGCGGGCGAGCGTCGGAATGATCATCACCGAGGGCACCTACCCCGACCACGCGTCGCAGGGGTATGTCGGTGAGCCGGGCATCGCCACCGACGAGCAGGCAGCCGGCTGGCAGCGGGTGTTCGAGGCGGTGCACGCCGAGGGCGGCCGCATCGTCCTGCAGATCATGCACGCCGGCCGCGGCACCCACCCCGACATCAACGGCGGCCGCCGCATCCTCGCCCCCAGCGCGATCGCCATCGACAACAAGACGTTCACCGAGAAGGGCGAGCAGCCCTACCCCGTACCGGAAGCGATGACCACCGCGGAGATCCGGGCAGCCGTGGAGGACTTCGCCGCCGCGGCCCGCCGGGCCATCGAAGCGGGAGCGGACGGTGTGGAGATCCACGGCGCCAACGGCTACCTGCTCCAGGAGTTCCTCTCCCCGGCGGCCAACCAGCGCACCGACGGATACGGCGGCTCGCCGCAGAACCGCGCCCGCTTCGTCGTCGAGGTCGTCACGGCGGTCGTCCAGGCCGTCGGTGCCGGGCGGGTCGGGCTGCGGATCTCGCCGGAGGTCGACCTCGGGGACGTCTTCGAGACCGACCGGGACGACGTCCTGGCCACCTACGGCACCCTGGTGGACCAGCTGCGCCCGCTGGGCCTGGCCTACCTCTCCGTCCTGCACGCCGAGCCGGGCGGCGACCTGGTGCAGGAGCTGCGGCGGCGCTTCGACGGCAAGCTGATCGTCAACAACGGCCCCTTCGGGGGGCAGACCACCCGCGAGCAGGCGCTCCAGCAGATCGAGGCCGGCCACGCCGACGCCGTGGCCGTGGGCCGGGCCCTCATCGCCAACCCCGACCTGGTCGAGCGCTGGCAGGGTGGCCACCCGGAGAACGAGCCGCGGCCGGAACTGTTCTACGGGCCGGACGCCGAGGGCTACACCGACTACCCCTTCCTCGAAGCGGCCTGAGGCCCACGGCCACGCCTGTCCGTGCGGCAGCCCCACTCACCATGTCCGGCCGCGACCGCTTTCGCCGCCCGCGCCAGGGCGTACGGCCGTCCCCGCGCCGCAGTCTTCACTCCGCCAGAGCGGGCCGGGCACGGTGTTGACCCCAGGGATTGTTCGCCCAGCCGCGACCATGGCCGCCCGGCGGCCCCCCGAGCAGCCTGCCTACCCCAGCCGACAGGGCAATGCAGACATCAAGCCACGTACCGCCCTCTGAGGAGACACTCCAACCAGCGATAACACCACAGCTGTTGCACTGGCTAGAGTTCGACCACAAGTGGCTGAGCTGCACAAACCCTAGGTGCACACCACAACGACGGCCTCAGTCCCCCAGAGAAGCCGGGAAACCGGAACTACTCCCCAGGAGAAACGCGATGATCATCCTGGGCATCATTCTGCTCGTCATCGGCTTCATCGCCGGCATATCCATCCTCTGGACCATCGGGATCGTCCTGATAGCCATCGGCGCGATCCTGTGGGTCCTCGGCGCGACGGGACACGCCGTCGCCGGACGACGCCACTACTGGTGACCGGCCAGGAACCGCACCGCCAAGGGCTTGCAGGGCTCGGGGCGGAGGCCCCGCCCCCAGCCGACGCACGGCCTTCCTGACAGGGCCGGGCGCCGCCGCGCCCGGTCCCGCACCGGCGCGTGTGCCGCCCGGACCGGCACCGCCCACGCCGGAGCAGGTCGTACGCCGAGGGCAGCCGTACGCCGCCGACCGGCTCGGCGACGACCTCTACCCGTACTCGTCGTACACCATGGGCCGGAGGCAAGGTCGCCGAGTTGATCGAGCCACGTCGGGGAACCGTCGATCGACCGGTGTGTCGGTCTGCCGATACCCCCGCGGTCTTCGGCGAGGGTTTCCATGACTGGAGGGGCGGCGTTGTGGAGGATGTGGGAGATGAGGGGCGGTGGTGGTCGCCGGCCGAGCCGGTTTTCTGGCGGCAGGTCGTCGAGCAGCTGGGTGCAGCTCTGATCGTGACGGATCCGGCCGGACGTGTCCTCGCGGCCAACCCGACAGCCGAGCGGCTACTGGGCCGCTCCGCTGCGGCGATGCGCGGAGAGGACGCACACGACCTGCTGCACCGGGACGCGGACGGCGGCACGATCCCCCGGGAGCGGTGCCCGCTGCTGCGGGCCGTGGCCGCGAGGGCCGAGGCACGCGGGGAGGGCGACATCTGTCTGCGCGGTGACGGTCGCCTGGTCGCGCTCTCCTGGTCCGCTTCTCCCCTGACGGTCGACGGCGCCTTCATGGGCATGGCCGTGCTGTTCACCGACACCGCCGGCGACCGCAGCGCGCGTCGGGAGCGTGCGGCCTATACACGTGCTCTGGAGGACCTCACCGAGCGGCTGACGCTGGTCGCGGAGATCACCGACGTGCTCGGTCAGACCCTGGAGACCGATGAGGCCCTCGCCCGGCTGGGCCGCCTGCTGGTTCCCCGCCTCGCCGACTGGGCGGCGGTGGACCTCCGGGTCGGTTCCGGCCAGGTCCACCGTGTCGCGGCGACGGGTCCCGCGGGCCGGGACGCCGCGCAGGAGGACTGGCGCGAGCGCCTTCCCGAGGCCGGAGAGGAGGACCAGTCCCCTCTGGTCCAGGTGCTGAACGGCGGTGATCCCGTCCTGCAGCGTGAGGCGGACGTGGCCGCACCGGCGGCCTCTGCCCTGGCCGCCGTCCACAGCCGCTTCCTGCGCGCCGCCGGCGCGGCGTCCTCCGTCACGGTGCCGCTGGGCTCCGGGCGGCAGGTCACCGGCGCTCTGACGCTGGTGCGCACGGACCCGGCACACCCCTTCGACGCCGACGACCTGACAGTGGTGAGCGACATCGGCCGTCGGGTCGGCCTGGTCATCGACAACGCCCGCCGCTTCGGCCGCCAGCGCGCCGTCGCCGAGGCCATGCAGCGCAACCTGCTCGCCCCGCTGCCGCAACCCGGCCGGCTGCGGCTGGCCGCCCGCTACCAGCCCGCTCCGGCCGGCTCCCAGGTCGGGGGCGACTGGTACGACGCGTTCGAGCGGAAGGACGGCACACTCGCGCTGGTCATCGGCGACGTCGTGGGCCACGACCTGACCGCGGCGGCCGGCATGGCGCAACTGCACGGCATCCTGCGCTCACTGGCCTGGGACCAGAGCGGCCCGCCCGGCGCCGTCGTCGACCGCCTCGACGACGCCATGCCCGCCATCACCACCGTGCCCATGGCCACCCTCGTCCTCGGCGTGCTCGAAGGCGACCCGCACACCGGTCCGTGGACGCTGCGGTGGACCAGCGCGGGGCATCCGCCGCCTCTCCTGCTGACGGGGGACGGACAGGCGCAGTACCTCGAAGCGGGACAGGGACTCCTCCTCGGCGCCCCTCCGGGCACCGGCGGCAGTCGGCCGAGCGCCGCGCAGTCCCTGCCGCCGGGTTCCACTCTCCTGCTCTACACCGACGGTCTGATCGAGATCCCGGGCAGTGACCTGGACACCGGCCTCGCCCGTCTGCGCCGCCACGCCCTCGACCTCGCCCACGAACCGCTGGACACCCTGTGCGACCAGCTGCCCGCTCGCATGCCGCCCGGCAGCACCGACGACGTTGCCCTCCTCGCCCTGCGCCTGCCGTCGCCGTGAGAGCGGTGAGAGGCGTCGACGCGGGACGTGGTGCTCAGGCTCTCAGGCGCTCAGGTCTCGAGGACCAGGACGCGGAACGGGCCGAGCGGGGCCGTCCGGGGTGTGTCGCCTTCGATGTACCGCCACCCCCAGGACCGCAGCGCCTCGACGGTCCTGTGGTCGGAGCGGTTCACCAGCGTGACGCCGACGGCGGCACCGTGGTCGGTGAGCAGCCGTTTCTGCAGGCGCCGGGCGAGGTTCCAGGCACGGTCCTGGTTCTGCCTGCGTACACGGGACGGGACGTGGATCCCGGAGATCACGAAGAGGCGTCCGGAGGCGGCGAGCCGGAGCAGCCGCCCCGGAAGGTAGCCGTCGAAGCCCTCCCACCAGGGACCGTCGCCGCGCACGGGGAAACCGTAGGCGCATCCCGTCAGCGCGGTGGTCTCGGCGACCAGCAACTCGAATCCCGGTCGCCGTACGTCGGCCGCCAGCCGCCGCAGGAAGTCGCCGCGGGCCTGGTTCCACGCCCAGGGGCCGCCGCCGGACGTCTCCGCGTACAGATCGCCCAGTTCCTGCAGATGGTCCTCGATCTGACGCCGGGACAGCGGACGGACACGTTGCCCCTCTCGGGGCGAGGAGCCTCGTTCCGGCCTTGACGAACTGGGCTTCCCCGTACCCGTACCGTGCCGGTCCGGGCCGGCGGGCCGCCCAAGGAGCACCGTGGTCGTCGGCGGAACCGGCACGTTCACGATCATGAGGCAAGCCCTGCCCCGGGCACGGGCGGATCCGGCCCGGCGTCGTCGGTCGCCGAGAGCGGCATCGGTGTCGGAGCCGGTGTGCGACATGCCCTCGGTGTCTTCAACCGTACTCCCGGGGCCGCGCCCCCCTTGTGGACCGACGGTGGCCTGGAACGCCGAGGTGGGTACGGCGGTGTGTCCGCTCTCCGTCGGACGGGGGCACGCGGGAGTACGGTGGACGTACCGAGGGCATGTCGCACACCGGCTTCCGCGCCGGTCTCGTCCTCGGCGAGACACTTCACCGGACACCCCGCGCAGCGCGGCGGTTTCCGGAGACAGGTCAGCACGATGGCCTCGGCCTTCGACACGTTCCCCGCCGCCGACGCGTGGCCAGAGCCCGACCCGTGCAGGGCCGTACTGCTGCTCTTCACCACCAGCACCACCGGCACCACGGGTACCACCGGCACCACTGCGCCACGGACTTCACGCTCCCGTGGAACGGCGGGTCCGCTTCTCCCGAGCGCGTCTCGCGTTCGACTATCCGTCAGGCCGTGACCGCCATGGACATCGTCCTCACCATCGCCGCGTTCCTCGTGCTCATCGCCGGCGGAGCGTACGTGATCCACCGGCTCAACTCCGCACACGGCGAGAGGATCGCCTCGCACTCCTACAGCCGCTTCCTTCCCGGCCGCCCGGCCTCCGCCGACCGCGCCGCCGACAACACCGCGCCGCCCCCACCGGACTCCGGCCCGTCCGCCGCGCACGAGCGTCGTGACCATCGTGACGGCGGCCGGGGACGCTTCCGACCGCGCCGCCACCGGGACCGGACCACGCACAACAAGCCGAATCTCGCAGGGCGTTGAGGCCGAGATGCCCCACAGGACAGAGGTCACATCCATGCACGCATCGCCCCGCCACAGCCACGGCACCGGCACCGGCACCGGCACCGGCAGCACACACGGCACGGGGGGAGATCCGCCGGCGTACGAGACCGCGCACAGTGACACCCCCGTGGGCGGAGACGGCGATCCCCCCGTAGGCGGACTCGCGGAGGTCCGCATCATCGCCGCCGGCCCCGACATCGCCCAACGGGTGGCGCAGCTGCTGCGCCGGCACTTCCGCTGCGACGAGCCACGCAGCTACCCCGCGGGCCCCGAGGGGCGCGACACCCTGCTCCATCTCACCGTCGACACCGGGCACGTCGCCGATGCGCCCTCCGCCGAGTCGCCCTGGCTGACCACCAGCCACACCCAGGCACGGCGCGCCCACACCGACGAGCCGGGCTGACCCCCGGCCCCACCGCACCACCGGCCGTCGTACGACGGCCGCCCGAGGACAGGAACCGTGACCATGAACCCGCCCACCGGCCCAGGCCCCCCGCCCAGGGCCGACGACCGCGCCCCGGCCCGCCCGCAACGCACCTCACCGCTCCCTGCCCGGCTCGCCCTGCGCCCACCGACCTTCCCGCCCGGTCCGGTGTGCGGCGCCTGGTGGCCCCGTACCGACGACCTGATGACCGAACTGCCCGCGCTCACCGCGGCGTTCGACGCAACGCGAGGACGCGTGTCGCGCATGGCGTCCCACCGCCACACCTGGCCGGCTGCGCCCTGCGACCTGCCGGTGACCGGGCACACGGTGAAGGCCGCGTGGTTCGCGGCCGGTTTCGACCCGCACATGATCCGGCTCTTCTCGTACGGCGTCGGACGCTGGGACCTGCTCGTCGTCCCGCCCCGGACCGATACCGCCACGGCCGCGCGGCTCATGGCCGCGGCGGCCGACCCCGCGCTCCACCTCACCGCGAGCGAGCTCCTGGCAGCCGAGCGGCGACTCCACGCCGAGGACGAGGCCGACCGCGAGCCGGGGCGGACGGAGCACTGGGAAGACGAGGGCGGAGCGCTGAGACGCCCCTCGGCCTCACGCTCTCTCCCTCCCGCAACTGTTACGGTCCGTGACCCCCTTTTCACTTCCGCCAGGTACGCTGAAGGGACAGGAGGGCACGACGCACACCGGTGACGGACCGGCTTTCACCCGCGGCGCACCACGACACCGGACGGTTCGTCGCCCGGACAGGTTCCGCGTCATCGCAGCCTTTGCCGCCCGCCCGCGACACAGATGTCGTGGCACCGCGTATCCGCAGGCGACCGGCACGCAGATGCAGCCGGAACGCCACCCCACCCACCAGCGACGCAGGAGAGCGTGGCCTCACCTGACACCCGCCCCTCCACGTCACCACGGCAGCCGAGCACCGGCCGCGCCTCCCCCGGCTTCTCGTCCCGGCCTGGTGGGAGGAATCCCCTTCACCGAGGCCGAGGAACCCCGTCATGCCGTGCCCGGCACGGCGTCGACCGGGGCCAGATCGACCCCTCGGCCGCCGCCAACCGTCTCCTCGAACGCCTGGGCTGGGTGCACGACGTGCGCCGGCCCACGTCGGACCGGCTCGCCGCCCGTCGCACCTGACCCGAACCAACCGCTCCACAACCCGTCGAAGGAAACACCGTGATCACCACAGCGCCACCCTCACCGCCCTCACCGCCCACCCGCCCTCTCCTCCGCCTGCGCCTCGCGCCCCACAGCGCGCTGTCACGTCGCCTCGACGGAGTGTGGTGGCCACATTCCTACGACCTCCTGGCAGAGCTTCCGCAACTGCTCGCCGCACTGCCGCGCGCCTGGGGGCACATCTCCGGAGTCACGGTGAACGGAGCGGCCTGGTCCGCGGCTCCTGGCCGGATGCTTGTCGCCAACCAGGTCGTACGGCTACGGAAGACGGTCGCGGCGCCCGCCCCGGACACCGTTGTCCTGCTCGCCCCCGGCCACGGCCGCTGGGACCTGCTGGTCGTGCCGCCCGGCACCACCGAGGAGGCAGCCGAGCCGATCATTGCCGCCGCGCTCAGCGACCGCGCCTGACCCGGCAGGAGTAGCGTGGACGCGAGGAGGGCCCCGAACAGGCAGGTGAGCACGATGCCCGATCCCGACTCTGCGCCTCCGGCAGGAGTTCTGGCGGACGGTGTGCACGAATCCATGCGTCCCGGAACAGCACTCCTGCGGCTCACCACCACTCACGAACGCCGGAGCATCCTCGACGGTGCGTGGTGGCCCCGTTCCAGGAATCTCGCCGCCGAACTGCCCGGCCTGGTCAGCGCACTGACCGAGCGCCTCGGGCCGATCACACGGGTCGGCCTGGACTCCGCGGCCTGGGACGAGATACCGACACGGATGACCGTCGACGACCGTGTGGTGCACATCGACGTCTTCTCCGTGGGCGACAACACGGCGCTCGTGACCCGAGGGGACCAGGACCACTTCTCCCTGCTCGTGGTCCCACCGGACACGCCCCCCGAGGCGGCCCGGGCCGCGATGACCGAAGCGGTCCGATCCGGCAACCCCAAGCAGGCCGAGCAGATCCTGATCGACACCAGCCTTTGACTCACTCAGATGCGGCACCATCCGGGGGGAGCCCGCCCCCACGACCGGGGGCGACGACATGGCCGCGTCCGGACCACAGGGCTGCGGCGCCATGACCGGCAAGGTGGCCTTGTCCTGCCTACACACGTCGGCAAGACCCGGTCATCGGCGCTCGCCTGACACCCGCCGGCAGCTTCTACTGGACGTTTTCTCCGGATGCGCGTGAGCGAAGGCCCACGCGGGAAGGTCCCCGCCGCACGCAGCGCACCTGGAGGTCCTGCTCTCACGTCCCAGCCGCCGGGCCGGCCCCGGTTTCATCCTCCGCTTGATTCCGAGATTCTCGTCACCCGTTCCATCGCGAAGGCCCAGGTCGTAGGCCCGGGCCTTCTGCCGTGCTCTGCGATCACTCGCCGCGTGCCAGAACGGTGACTGAGTCAGCCGTTCTTCGGTGGGGCCTCGGGGGACAAGGGCTCGGGCACGAGCGTGGCGTCGTTCCGTCTCGTGGGGAGGACGACTCGACGCTTCGAGCCGATCGCGCCGCCGGGCCCACCTTGCGCAGGCACGGCTCCGGATCCTGCCGCTCGTCCGGGGGCCGGACGCCGGCTGTCCGTCCGCCGGATCACGTGTCGGCAGAGGCGGGGCAGGAAGGTGTAGAAGCGGTCGGGAAGGAACACGGCGTCCGCGACGATCATCGCGCCGGAGAAGAGAGGCAGCCCCATGAGCACCGCGATGCCGATGTGCATGCCCAACAGCATGGCGAGAACGGGGTACTTGAGCCTGCCGAAGAGCACGAACGGGAAGGCCACCTGCAGGAGCACGGTCAGGTAGCCGCCGATCGCGACCACGAGCGTGCGCTCGTCCACGAAGTGGGAGAGCGCGGGCCAGGGCCGGAAGAGTTCGAGGTTCAGGACGTAGTGGAGTGCGGTGCCACCGCTCCAGGAAGGTCCCTGGACCTTGTACAGACCGGCTGATCCGTAGAGGAAGCAGACCTGTGCCGCGATGACGAACATGCCGCAGTTGTGCACCACCGTGACCAAGGTGGTGCGGGCATCGCGGGGTTGCCTCGCGAAGGGGCTCCTCGACCGTTCCGGCGTGTTGCCCGCACGAACCGTCTTCAGCCTGTTTCTGCGTGCGTCCAGGGACCAGCGCCGGCCGCAGGCAGTGAGGACGAGGTAGAGAGACATCAGCAGGACCAGGTTGTCGCCCCCGTCCGTCATGAAGATCGCCCTGGCATGGAACGAGGTCACCACGACGGCGAAGAGGACGGACAGGACGCGGGTCCGCCAGCCCAGCATGAACAGTGTGGCCGTGACGAGGGCCAGCACATAGCAGAGCTCGAAGTAGGTACGGCTGTCGGACAGGGTCAGGATGCTGAACCAGCCCGTCTGCTCGAAGAGTTGGCGCGCCAAGGCGGGCGTCCACGCGGAGCCGGGGCCCCAGATCTCGGCACGGTGCGGGAACTCGCGTAGCAGAAGGAGCAGGTAGAGCAGCCCGTAGCCGATGCGCAGCACCGACGCGGCGTACAGGGACACCGGGCGGCCGGTCAGCAGGCCCCCTGCCGCGTTGATCCGGGCGGCGATCCACCGGGCGGCGTCGGCGGACGCGGTCCTCTGCGCCTCAGTTTCCATGGCGGGGCACCTTCCACCAGGGCAGGAGCCGGTTCTCGACCGGTGTCGGCGGGCGCTTGCCGGCGGCGGGGCCGGGCGCGCCGATGGGCAGGGTGAGCACGCGGAGCTGAATGAAGTCGAAGGTGGTGCTGTTGTGGGCGGCGACGCGGTCGGCGGCGATGTTGGTCAGGTACTTCCGCATCATCAGGGCGCGGTCCGTGTGTGCCCTGTCGTCTCCTCCGTGTGTGTCCACGTAGCCGGTCCAGGCGCGGCGCAGCATGTTCTGAGCCGTGTGGCTCGGGAACGGCTGATGTTCGACCGCGGAACTGTCCACGGCGGTCAGGTCGAACCAGGGACTCACCTGAACCGATCCGTCGGAGCCGGTGTGCGCGGTTCTCGCCAGAATCCGCCGGTTGCTGGATTCGGGGTCCGGAGCGAAGAGCCGCCAGTTCTGTTCGAAGAAGGGGTACACCCATGCGTGGATCAGCGGGCCGTATCGCTTGGAGACGGTATTGGCCGGTGCCACGTGAAGGAACACGAAAATCACGTGGACGACGCTCGTCGCCAAGCACAGGACCACGGCGGCGCGCAGTCCGGATTTCACCAGCGCCCGGGCACCCCTCCGCGACTTGCGCGGTGCGGCCGTGGCGTCAGGACATTCCTGCCTGGCCGGACCGGAGTCGGACTGCTGGATTTCCTCCACGTCCACTGAGTCGATTCCGCTCGACACCGCCTACCTGTCTTTCTTTCTGACTTTCTCTATCAGCTGCTCGCGCCCCGGCTTTTCGCTGACTGCCACCGACGGCGCGCGGCGGACTCGATATGAATTCCGCCGTGCGCCGTCATTCGGTGAAGGGACTGACCGCAGTGCGATGCCTAGCTCTCGTAGCCCTTGGGCACCTCGTCGTAGCCGTAGTTCTCGTCGGGCTTGGCATGGTCGGGCTTGCCGTGGTGGACGTGCTGCCCGTGGCCGGGCTTGCCGTCGTGGCCCGGTCCTCCGGGGTTGCCGTCGTGGCCCGGTCCTCCGGGGTTGCCGTCGTGGCCCGGTCCTCCGGGGTTGCCGTCGTCGTGGGGCCGACCCGGCGCGTCGTCGTGCCCGCCGCCGTTACCGCCGGAGGTGTTCCCGGCCGTGTTGCCCACGGTGCTCCCGGAAGTGGAGTTCCCAGCGGTGTTCCCGGCGGTGTTCCCGGACGTGTTGCCCGCGGAGTTCCCGGCGGTGTTGCCCTCAGTGTTCCCGGACGTGGTGCCTGCGACGTTGCCCGAGGTTGCACCGGGCGAGAGGATGGGCCCTCCCAAGAGGCCACCGCTGACGAGGCCACCGTTGACGAGGCCCCCACCGGTGATGCCGGTGGTGGTGCCGGTCGTCGTGCCGGTCGTCGTGCCGGTCGTCGTGCCGGTCGTCGTGCCGGTCGTCGTGCCGGTCGTCGTGCCGGTCGTCGTGCCGGTGGTGGTGGTGCCGGTCCCGCAGGTCGGCCGGGTGATCGTGTTGGTGATCATCGACACGATCCCGGACTCAGCCACAGCGCCGGCCAGTACCCGACCCTCGACCACGGCCCTGTTCTCCATGGTGATCGAGGTGTGGGCCATGAAGGTGCCCACGGAGAAGGAGTCGCTGCCGAAGCTGGCGGAACTTCCGATCTGCCAGAAGACATTGCATGCGTTGGCGCCGCCGGTGAATTCCATTCGGCTGCCGGATGCCAGCGTCAGTCCGGAGGGGACCTGGAACACCCAGACAGCGTCGGGGCCGCCGTTCAGCGTGAGAACACCGGAGTTCGTGACCACACCAGGAACGAAGTTGTACAGGCCCGGACCCAGCCCCGTCGGGCCACCCGCGCCACTGAGCTCCGAGTTGAGGGTGCCATCGACGGGGCCCCGGGCTGCGGCGACGCCGTACGCGTTCTGCAGCGCGGCATGGGCGGAGTTGGCCGGCCCGTCTGCCACGTGAACGGTTCCGTTGATCACATTGGCACACGGCGGAGACGCGGGGATCCCAGGCGGTGGCGGGTTACAGAACCCGGTGATCGAAGTCCCTGGTGACACCCCAACGTCGCCGCTGAGCAGGGAAGAACCGGTATTGGTGACCGCCTCGCCGCCCAACACCGCGAAGCTCTCAGCAGCACCAAGGGGAACGGGGGTTGTGATGGCATTTGCATGCGTCGGCACCATTACCACTGCGGTAGCAGCGATCAACACCGTGACGACCGACGCGATCCAGGCGGGCATTGCGCGCCGCCGATACGCACCAGAGATGTTCTGCGTCATCGAGGGGATTACTCCTCTAGGGAGGTAGAGTGAATGTTTTGCTGTCCTTGTCGAGTTTCCGCGCGGAACCACTCTCCTCCGGCAAGCGCCGCAGGTTTCACGGCCGGCCGACGGCACCCGAGAAAGAGAGTTGCTTCAGATTAACGGGCGAGGAACCATGGAGAGCGCCAAAGCGCGACGCATTCGAGTGCCTTCGACGGACACAGTCACACCCGAATCGGAATATCACATAAAGCTAAGGGCGTGACGCCACACAATCCATATAAAGCGGAAGCCGCAGGCCGGAACCATAATGAATTTCGGAAGGGCGGGTTCGATCCGGCTGGATCCTGCGACTCGGTCATTGGTTGTTCCGCATGCCGGGAGAGCGGGTGCGAATGGACGGAGAAAGTCGCATCCTCCGACGGACCACGGCACACAGCCCCGGCCCCAGCCCCCACGGCGGGTGCCCCCACGCAGCGGAGGCAGCGGTCGCTCGACGGACGTGATCTGCCTCGGCGTCGGTGGGGCGCTGGGGCCGGACTGCGTGCGACAACGTCGCCCCGAGCGAGGCGTGATGTCGGCTAGCAGACGCTGCTGAAGGTGGCAGGCGAGGCCCTGGTCGCCCTTGTGGGTGAGGCACGGTCTCGGTGATCGCGAAGCCGTGACCGGACGTCGGAAGCAGGAATCCGCACGGTCGTCCAGGAGCGGCCGTGGGGAAGGCCGCGATGTGTTCACTGGGGCACGGGAACCACGAAACCCCGGATGCCCGAAATGTGCACCAGGCATAGCATGGAAGCGGGTCGGCACACTCTCACGTGCGACCGGCCCGGAAGGGCGACCCCGGTGTGTATACGCCGGGGTCGTTGGCGCACGGCCGACGCGGCCACGCCGTAGCACGGCGTGATCTGTTCGTTCCGCCGATATCGTCGCCCCAAGCCCCTTGTGGTGAACGGAATCTGGCGGCGACATGCTGCCCGGGGCGTCATCGGCTCGTCGGGCCGGTCGGCGATGCGAGCCTGTGCCGGGCGACGGTGGCTTCCGCATTGCCAGGACGTCGGGTCAAAAGCCCCGGACGCCTCGCAGCCGGTACCCCCGCGGGGCATCGGCCCAGGGGATCTCAGACAGCGCGTCGGGCGCGGTGGCGGGCTTCCCGGAGCCGTACCTTCGACGGGAGGCGGTCCAGGCCGGCCGAGTCTCGTGCGTGTGCGAGCGTTTCCCGGCTCAGTCGCCCCAGAGTCCGCGCTGGATCGGCGTGAGGTTCCAGCAGCAGCCGTACGCGTGCGGTGGGAGCGGTACGTCGGCCCGCCAGCCGTACATGAGCCCGTGAGACCCCGTCCAGGGCTTGCGCCTCTTCCTCGATGACGTGCTCCAGCGTGCGGCCGTCGAGCCGGGCCGCCGGGCCGTCTTCGATGTCGACGAGGACCTGGCCCAGGCGGTGTCTGCGTTGCGCGAGGAGCCACCACAGCAGCAGGACCAGCAGCACGGCGAGCACCGCGATGACGGTCGGCCACCACCAGCCTTCCTCCCGCCACCGGGTGCGCCCCTCGGCGCCCAGCACCACATCGCCCGGCCCGCGGAAGGGCCACCAGCCCGGCACGTCGAAATGCCAGCGACGCTGCAGATCCAGGCCACCCAGCAGTACGCCGCCGCCCAGGGCGAACAGTCCGAGGCCGAGCAGCCCCAGCAGTACCCGGTTCACTGTCTTGAGCATCAAGATCGCCTCAGTCCTTCTTGGGGCGCCGGACGCGCACGGTCAGCGTGGGTCGCCGGGCGAGACGCAAGGACGTCACGGTTTCCCCCAGCGTGGCGTCCAGGTCGGTGCGGACCTCCTCAAGATCGCGGAAATGTGCCCGTGCCAGGGCTTTGACCTTGCGGCGGCCGACAGCGACCCGTGCCGACTGGACACCGGGGACCTGCATGGCCCGGTCGCGCAGAACCAGGGCTGCCGCACGGCGGTCGAGCCCGGCGCGGACCTCCTCTGTCCCGGGGGCACCGGTGGGCTTCCGCATGGGCAGCAGCCTGCGCAGACCCGGCGTCACCGCCAGCAGGAAGAGCCACAGGCCAAGGGCCATCGCGACAGCGGCCCCGACGATCATCCAGGTGTCGTCCAGCGGCCGTGTGGCCAGCTCCTCGGCGAGCCGCCGCCGCCAGCGCATCGCACTTCGGCCCGCCCGCACCGAGACCACGTCGTACAGGAGCAGTCCGGTGGCCGCGGCGGACAGCAGCGCCACCAGGGCCGCGGGAATCCGCCGTGCCGACCAGAAACGGCGCGCCGACCGGCGTGATCCGTCTCCCGCCTCCGTCGCATCCGCGCCCGGCCCCGGAGGGTTATCGGCGGACGGCACCGCCGGGCCGGGGTCGGAGGAAGGGGCGCTGTCGCCGGTCGGCCGCCGCCAGGTGTGCGCGCTCATCTCACCCTCTTCTGGTCCGTGTGCCGCGTGTGCACCGAGTGCAGCCTCTCGACCGACACCACGAGGTCGGACACCTCCATGCCGGCCCATGTGCTGAGCCGTTCGGTGACCTCCCGGCGCACCGCGGCGCACTGCGCCCCGATGTCGGACGGATAGCCGAGGTCGACGGTGATGCGCACCCGCGCCTCGCCGAGCACCGCCTGCCGTACGGCGGCGGGTTCGGCGTCTCGTCCCTCGGTGTTCCGCTCCGGTGCCCGCCGCACGGATGTATTCACGTGGGGCGGCCGGCGGCCGGGTGGTACGTGGCCGGTCGACTCGGTGAACCGGGTCAGCGCCTCGCGCGCCGCCCGGGAAGCGATCTTCGCGACGACCCGGTCGGCGACGGTGATCGCGCCGCGCTCCCCGCGGGGGACGCCCGGACGCCGATCTGCTTCACCGGTCACTGCCGCCAGTCTCCCCGAGTGCGTCGCCGGTCGTCGCGGATCCGCTCCTGCCGGTCCCGGCGGCGGACGAAGTCGCCCGGTTCGAGATCACCTTCCATGAACCGCCCGACCACGAGACCGAGGACACCCAGCCCCAGCACCAGCACGAAAGCCCAGAAGTCGCCGAAATACGCGGCGAAACCCAGCGCCATTCCGGCCATCAAGCCCACCACGGCCCTGCTCATCACGTGCTCCCTCGCTCAAGCGGGCTGCTCCGCCCCGGCTACCGGATCCGCTGCCGCTCTTCCTCTTCGTCCTCCTCGTCCGGCAGCTTCACGTCGCTGACCATGAGGTTGACTTCCACGACCTCCCGACCCGCCATCCGCTCCACCGCGGAGATCACGTTCTCCCGCACCGCACCGGCCACGTCCGTGATCGAGACGCCGTAGTCGACGACGACCTCCAGATCGATGGCCGCTTGCAGCTCTCCGACCTCGACACTGACCCCGCGCGTGACGGATTTGCCGCTGTCGGAGCCAGGCATGCGCTCCCGCATGGATCCCATCGAGCGCGCGAATCCGCTGCCCAGGGCGTGGACGCCGGGCACGTCCCGTGCCGCCATTCCGGCGATCTTCTCCACCACCACGTCGGCGATGGCCGTCCGGCCGCGCGAACCGGGCGCATGGCCCTGCCTTACGCCGGTGTTCTCGGTCATCGGGATTCCTCCCTCTGAGGCGCACACAGCACTCACCGGTACGATTAAAGTCATTCTAGTGTATTTAGACCTAATTTGAGCCGCGGAGGAGGGTGAGGGGACGGTGGCAGTCGAGGCGTGGACGCAGGCAGTACGGCATCAGCTCGCCCTGGGCAGACTGCTCCCGCTCGGCGGGCCCGACGACGGGACATGGATCACCGAGCAAGCGGCCGTCCGGGACCTCGGGCGCGCGGCCGACGAAATTCCCGGTGTCCGGCTGGAGACCCTGCGCATCGGGTCGGCACCGCACGAGCCCGCGTCCGAGCCGGCTGTCCGTCCGCCGGCCAGCGCGCTTCCGCCCGGCCCGCTCAGGATCGAAGCCACCTTCGCGGCATCACTCGGGGAGCCACTGCCTCACACCGCCGACCAGTTGAGGAGCGCACTGCTCAACTGGGCCTCTGAACGGCTCGGCCTGGTCACCGTGACAGCCGACCTGCGGGTGACGGATCTCCTTGAGGGTCCGGAGACAGTCGAGAAGTCGCGGACCACAGCGGAGCCCATGAGGCCGGCGCCGAAAGCCGCAGCCGCAGCCGCAGCCGCAGCCGCACGAAGCTCACCCCCGGTGACCGGAACAGGATCCATGCAGGGGCCCGTCGGGGAGCTCGCGGACGTCGTGACGGGCGTTCCGGGCGTCGCCCGCCTCACCGCCGTGCCGGGTAGCCGCCCGGTCAAGGTGGAGGACCATGACGATCCACCCGGTCGGCACGTCGAGATCCACCTCGCGGTCGCCCCCGGACACCATCCATTGGTGGTCGCCCGCGCCGTCCGGGACGCCGTAGCCGACGCAGTCATCACCAGCACCGCCGGCACCACGGGCTCGGTCACCGTCGCCGTCCTCGTCACAGAAACCGCGGCCTGGCCGCCCAGGCGTCCAGGGCCGTCGGCGCCGAGGTGACGGGTGCCTCGATCACGAATGGCGTCAGCCGCGGTGGGCCCAGCTCACCCCGCTCCACCCGGCTGGGACACGACTCGTACGGAGCCGCACGGACCCGTACGGAGCCGCACGGACCCGTACGGACCCGTACGGACCCGTACGGTCACCGCGCTGAGCGCCCCTCAGCGCTCAGCCGGACGCACATCACCGGCCGGCGTCGTGCCATGAAGGCGCCCACATCTCTCGCTGCAGAAGCCCTGCCCCGTCACGGTGTAAGACCTGCCCGGCAGGGCACTCGCAGCCAGACAGGAGGTTTGCACGGCCGCCGACTGACGAAGCAAACATCGTCCTCGCTCCGCGGTCGCGCGATGCGCTTCCCGCTGCGGAGGAAGCGCATACCCAGCTGCGGCCCGGTCTCAGCGGCTCCCCAGGCGGCGCCGAGCCACTGCCTCCTTCGGAGAGAGTCTCATCATGAGCAGCAATACGACGGTTCGCCCCCTCCTTCTCCCGAAGACATCGGGCAGCGACTTCGCCCGATTGTCGCGAAAGATCGCTGATGCCGGCCTGATGGGGCGCCGTCCCGGCTATTACGCACTGCGGATCGCGGGGGTGGCCGCGCTCTACGTCGGTGGGTGGGGCGCCGTCGCACTCGTCGGCGACAGTTGGTGGACCCTGGCGGTCGCCGCCTTTCTGGCCGTGGTCTTCGGCCAGGTTGCCCTACTCGCCCATGACGCGGCCCACCGTCAGGTGTTCCGCCGACGCCGGGCCAGCGAAGCATCAGGGCGGATCGCCGGCGCCGGCGTCGGGATGGGCTACGGCTGGTGGCAGGACAAGCACACCCGCCATCACGCCAACCCCAACCACGAGGAACTCGACCCCGACCTCGACCCCGACCTGCTGGTCTGGTCCCAGGATCAGGCCCGGGCCGCCAAGGGGCTACCCCGTCTGATCGGCCGCTGGCAGGCGTTCCTGTTCTTTCCGCTCCTCACCCTGGAGGGGTTCAACCTGCACGTGTCGAGCGTGAAGGCGCTGGCCAACCGCTCGCTCAAACACCGAACTCTCGACGGCACCCTGCTGTTCACGCACTTCGCGCTCTACCTGACCGTCCTGCTGTGGCTGATGCCGCCCGGCATGGCGATCGCCTTCCTCGCCGTCCACCAGGGCCTGTTCGGCATCTACTTGGGCTCCCTCTTCGCGCCCAACCACAAGGGCATGCCGATCCTGACAGGCGAGGACCGCCCGGACTTCCTGCGCCGCCAAGTGCTCACCTCACGCAACGTGCGCGGCGGCCTGTTCACCGACATCGCACTGGGCGGGCTGAACCATCAGATCGAGCACCACCTGTTCCCCAGCATGCCCAGCCCCAACCTGCGCAAGGCCCGGACCGTCGTGCGGCGCCACTGCCAGGAACTGGGTCTGGACTACGTGGAGACCGGGCTGCTCACCTCCTACCGCCTGGCCCTCGCCAGTCTCCATCAGGCCGGAGCACCGCTCCGGCGCGCCCACGTCCCGGCCCAGGAACGTGCGGCAGCCATCGGCGGCGGTGACGTGTAGCGGGACGGCACACACCCGCCCCGTCGAGAGCGGTAGGGAGCGACGGGCGTGGCGACGTCTCACCACAGCCTGGGACACGGCCGGCCCGGCAGTCCTGGAACCGGGCTCCGAGAGCTTCGGGAAGCGGGTGCCGCCGGACGGCTCGCACCCGAACCGGGATCGGCGCTGCGACGCGACCGCCAACCGAGACGGATGGCGTTTGCGGGCGCCGCAGCACTATTGGTTGCCCAACTCCTGCCGAGAAGACAGGACTTCAACGAGTGCGCCGCAGTGGACACGGACGGACCCGGCGGCACCGAGGTGATACTCCGCCATCTCCGGTATGACGACGTGGGCCGCCGCCCTCGCCTGGCGCAGGCTCGGCGGAAATCTTTCAGGCGATGTCGTGGACGTTGTGCTCGGTCAGGTCGGATGCGTGCCGGGCGACGGCACGGTAGTCGGCATCGTCGTGGAGGACAGTCAGGCCATGGTGAGCCGCGGTGGCAGCGATGACGAGGTCGACCGCTGAGGCGCTGCGATGTTCCCCGGCCCTGGCCATGCGGTGCTGCACCGCACCGATCCAGCGCCCCGCGATCTTCGGCACCGACACATCTGGGTAGAGGTCGGTGAACATCTCCATGATCTCGTCGTACTCGCGACCGTTCCGTGCGCTGTGAAGAAACTCGGCGCGTTGCACGTAGCAGGATGCGATGGCCCCGGCATCGATTGCGTCGTACCAGGCCGATTGCAGTTTGGGATCACGGAGCAGCCGCACCAGGCCGGACGTGTCGAGCAAGTAGATCACCGGCTGCGCTTCTCCGCCTCGTGCAGGCGCTCGGCGTCCTCCACGGCACCCCACTCACGCGCACGCTCGAAGTGGCGACTGATGCGCGCCGCACGCTCCTGCTGCTCGGCGTAGAAGCGCAGAGCGAGATTGACCGCCTCTTTCTTGGTCCTGACCTTTGACAGGGCCATGGCGCGCTCCAGGGCGTCGTCGTCGATGTCGATCTGGGTCACTGACATCCGGCACCTTCCGCTTACATGTTGGTGATGTACATAGAAAAATACGTTACCAACATTCGTAGGTCCACGTCCGCATGTCGAATCCAGGTATGTGCAGTGGCAACGGACACTCCAGATCATCCTGCGAGACGCCGCGGTTCGGTCGGCGCAAGCGTCACCCGCCCGCATCGCCCGACCGCTCGCGGTGCCCGTGCCCACAGTGTGCCCGTAAGAGCGGAAAGCCTCGGTCACCAGCGGTGCGATGTGACCCGCACGACCACCTCAGCAACAAGCATCTGCGCACGTCAGAGCCATACGGGCCACCCAAGCGCCGTCGCTTCCCAAGCTGATGACTCGGCTGCAGGGCATCTGAGTCCATAGAGTCACCTGGGAGGAGGGGAGATGTCGTCTCTAGCGATCACATGGACGTTGGGCAGTCACGGCTGGGCGAGCGTCAAAGTTGCTGATGAGCTTGGGGAGGCAGAGGCCCTTGCTTCCTACATCACTGACGCGCCCGAGGAGTTCCTATACGCCGTTGCCCGGCTCGTCCTCGGTGACGAGGACACACGCGCCGAGTTCGAAGGAGAGCCACAGGTGTACCGGTGATTCTTCCACAGAGATGGATCCGACGTTGATGCCCGCCTGGTCAGGGCCGACGACGCCCAAGCTCCGGACAGCTCAGGGGTAGTTCTCTGGTCAGGCCGCCACACCGTCACGGCACTCGCACGGTCCGCCGTCCGTGCCTTCGACCTGATCGACTACGAGCAGGGCGTAGAAGCCTACGAGTCCCAATGGGGCCGGCCGTTTCCCCGAACCGAACTCGAAGCTCTGCGAACCGCAATGCGGTCGCACAAGAGAGCCACAGCAACCAACGGCACCGCCTCTCAGGCGGGCCGATGAGCGGAAGTCTGGGCCGTCCCTAGGCCGTCCGAGGCCGCTCAACAGTGACCCATGACGACCAACGACGACCACCAGGCGCCCGATACCACCGCCCCTGACCAGCAAAGACGCAGCTCACCAAGATCCCCGCAAGACCCAGGGCAAGAAGAAGCAGTGCGCCGAGCGGTCAGCGCCTGTCGTTTGGGTCAGGCCGTGTGACGCTGGCGAGTGCGGACCCAGCGGACACCCTTCACGGCGTACACGGCAGCCATGAGCACGAAGCCGGCGCAGGTGAGCCAGAACCAGGATTCCGCGACTGCGAGACTCAGCACAAAGCCGCCGAAAAGCAGCAGGGAGGCGACGACGTCCAGCAGGTCGAGGCAAGCTTCGAAGCGCACCGCCGAGTCGGACCCGCGGAGTCGGCGGAGGACGGGAACGAGGCCGAGGGCTTGCAAGACGGCCAGGCCGAGAGCGAGCCAGACGAACCAGCCGGGTATGTCCACGGCGCGCACTGTATCGCGCCCTCCGGAACCCTGAGTGTCTAACCGCGTGACGACGCCGACGAACAACGGCGGACAAGCTCGGACGTCAGCGGACCATCAGCGCAGGTGAGGGGTGCACCAGCCCAAGGCCGAGCGCCCACCCGAGTTGCTTCGGGACGAAGCGGTCGCTCCATTAAGGTGCGCGGCATGACCGACGACGCCGCGGCCTGTCCCGAGTGCAGCCAGCCACGGGACGCGGCCGCCCCCCGACCCACAAGCTAATGTCCGACCCGCTCCGGGCAGGGGAACCCGCGCCCGCGCGGGGAGAGGTTGCGCTGTTCGGCAGACGCACCCCGGGGCCCGCTGGAAATCAGAAGTCTTCGGCATGCCGCTCGACGCACCAGATCCAGCGGGGAACAGCGGGGAACCTCGGTGAAAGCAATCGAGGACTACTCCGTGCCGTCGGCCGGCAGGTGCTCCGGCAGCCCGAGCCGTGGGAACCGGTCGTCGTGGAACGTGACGATCTCGGTGATCGCCCCGCCGGTGATGCGCAGGACGTCGATCGTCAGCGGCAGGTACGCGCCCTCCTGCTGCTGCCAGAGGTAGAAGGCGAGGGCGGGCTGCCGGTTCACGGTGGTCTGGACGGCGCGCAGGCCCTTCATGCCCTCGAAGCCGCTGTCGACCATGTAGTTCACCACCGTGTCGCGGCCGACGTACAGCCCCGGCGTGGGCGGCATCGAGAAACGGACGTCGTCGCGCAGCATCGAGGCGAGCGCCTTGACGTCCGTAGCCACGCTGGCCTCGGTGTAGCGGCGCACCAGCTCACGCGTCCCGGCATCCTCCTCGCCGCCGGTCCAGTCCTGCCGCTCGGCGGGCAGGTGCTCCCGCATGCCGGCGCGGGCCCGCTGCAGGGCGCTGTTCACGGAGTTGACCGAGTCCCCCAGGGTCTCGGCAACGTCCTTCGCCGGCCAGTCGAGCACATCCCGCAGGATCAACACGGCCCGCGGGCGCGGCGCGAGGTGCTGGACCGCGACCAGGTAGGCCAGCTCGATCGTCTCCCGCGCGACGGCGACGGCCTCCGGCTCGTCCGCGTCGCCCGCGGGCAACTCGTCGAGCAGCCGGTCCGGGTAGGGCTGCAGCCACAGCACCTCTCCGCCGGTTGCGGGCTCCGGGCGGCGCTTGGCGAGCAGATCCAGGCAGACGTTGGTGGCGATCCGGTACAACCAGGCCCGGAACGTCGACCGTCCCTCGAAGGTCTCCCGCCGCCGCCAGGCACGCATGAACGTCTCCTGCACGGTGTCCTCGGCGTCCTCGAACGACCCGAGCATCCGGTAGCAGTGCACGTGCAGCTCCCGCCGGTGTCGCTCCGCAAGTCCCGAGAACGCCGGCTCGTCGACCTCGCCCAGACCGCTCACGCCCGTCTCCTCCAGCCGCGTGTCCGCATCCATCACGTCATCCTTCCGTCTCATCGTGTCCCGACGCAGATATGACGGGGGCGGGCGCGAAAACTCATCACCACGGTCGATCGCCACGCCTGAGTACGGCCTCGGTCCTGGTGGGCTCCCCTGATCGGCTGTCGCACCGGTTCCCCGGAGTGCCCGGCCTGCTGGTGACCTTCCGTGAGTGTCCTGGTGGCCGAGAGTGTCCGCGACGACGGATGCGGACAGTTCGGGGAGTTGCCGGCGGAGGGCGGCGGCGATCGGGATTCCGGCCTGGTTCAGGAGCGCGGACAGGTGGTTGGGGCCGAGGGGCTGGCCGAGGCGGCGTACTGGGAAGAGCCGGCGGGACGCCGGGTCGGTGGCGTTGTTCATTCGGTCAGAAGTCTGCCCAGGGCGGCGGACGTTCGTCTTCTCTCGGTGCGGGCCGACGGACGATTTTCATCGCTGGGACGGCCAGGGAACCGTCCCCACCCGAGGCCATGCTCAAGTCGGCGGGTCCACGTCGTGCGATGAGTGGGAACCGTCAGGCGTCGGCCAGTTCGGCGGCGCCGAAGGAGACGTCGAAGCGGTCGCACCAGATGCTGACACTGCTGTAGCGGGACAGGTCGACGTTCTCGGGCACGGCGTAGTTCTGGCTGCCCTTGTTGCCCTTGAGCTTGCCGAGGCTGACGTGTGCGCCATCGTCGAAGACGTGCCAGCCGGCCCGCCCCTCCTTCACCGGTGCGTCGGTCAGCCACACGCGCAGATCGGGGCCGTTGCTGGTGTCGAGGTCCTCCAGCCGTACCACGTGCGCGCCGTCGGCCAGCCGTACGAGCTTCACACTGCCCGAGGTCGTGTGCTCGTGGCTGATCAGATCGCCACTCGCCAGCGTCACGGGTGCGGAGACCGGTGCCGACGGGGAGGGTGACGACTGCGTGTCAGGGGTCGCAGCCGGGGTTCCGGTGGGCTCCGCGACGGCGGGCAGGGACTCCGTCACCGTCTCGTCCTGCCAGAGCTTCCACGGCTGGAACCAGTACAGGCCGACGCCCACCCCCGCGACCACAGCCACCAACACCCCTACGGCCAAAGGCCCCAACCGCCCGCGCCCCATGTCGTCCCTCTTCCCGCTCCGTGAGCCCTGTCGTCCCCGTCCATTCAACGCAGGGGACAGCCCTTCGGGTGGGGACGGCCGATGACGAAATCCTTACGTCCGGCTCGGCCTCGCACACTCTTACGGAAGCGTGACGTGCCGGGCGTGGGCGCGGGAGGTCCGGCCGGTGCGCCCTAGCGTGGCCCTATGCGTGTACTGGTCACCGGCGGTGCCGGATTCATCGGGTCCCATGTCGTGGATGTGCTGGCGGAGGGCGGGCACGAGCCCGTCGTGTTCGATGTGGCCGTGGACGCGGGCTCGGACGTACGGGACCGGCGGGCGGTCGACCGGGCGTTGGACGGGGTGGACGCCGTGTGCCATCAGGCCGCGATGGTGGGACTGGGGACCGGCTTCGCGGACGCGCCGGAATACGTCTCCCGCAACGACCTCGGTACGGCTGTGCTGCTGGCCGCCATGGCCGACGCGGGGGTGCGGCGGCTGGTGCTGGCGGGGTCGATGGTCGTGTACGGGGAGGGTCGGTACGAGTGCCGACGGCACGGCGTGGTGCGGCCCGGGCCCCGCGCGCTCGACGATCTCGCCGCGTCCCGCTTCGAACCGCTGTGCCCGGTGTGCGGGGACGCGTTGGCGCCGGGGCTGGTGCGGGAGGACGCACCGGTCGACCCGCGCAATGTGTACGCCACGACCAAGCTCACCCAGGAGCACCTCGCTGCGGCGTGGGCGCGTACGACGGGCGGGTCGGCGGTGTCGTTGCGCTACCACAACGTCTACGGGCCCCGGATGCCCCGCGACACCCCCTACGCCGGGGTGGCCTCCTTCTTCCGCTCGGCCCTGGCGGACGGCCGGGCGCCCCGAGTGTTCGAGGACGGTCGGCAGCGGCGGGACTTCGTGCACGTACGGGACGTGGCCGGTGCCAACGTCATGGCTCTGGAGGCCGATGTGCGGGCCGGGACGCTCACGGCGTACAACACCGGCAGCGGTGAGCCGCGCACCGTCGGGGAGATGGCGGCGGCGCTGGCCGACGCCTGCGGCGGTCCGGAGCCCGTCGTGACCGGGGAGTACCGGCTCGGGGACGTACGGCACATCACGGCGGACTCGTCGCGGTTGCGCTCGGAGCTGGGGTGGAAACCGGAGGTCGGGTTCACGGAGGGCATGCGGGAGTTCGCGCAGGCCGGAATGCGGGACGCGTAGGCCGGGGTGTTGGGGCGCGTGGGCCGGCGCGACAGCGCGTCCGCGCGCCCTCGGGTACCGGTGGTGCTGTCCGTGTTCAGGAAGCGGCCGCGGGCAGCACCACCTCGAACCGGCAGCCGCCCGGGATGTTGCGGACCGTGGTACGACCCTGGTGGGCCTCGACGATGCCTCGGACGATGGCGAGGCCGAGTCCGGCGCCCGCCGGGGGCGTACGGGCGTGGGTGCCGCGCCAGCCGGTGTCGAAGACGCGGGGCAGATCTTCCTCGGGGATGCCACCGCAACCGTCCGACACGGAGAGCAGCACGCCGTCGGGGGAGCGTTCGGCGGCCACCATGACGGTGCCGTCGGCGGGGGTCCGGCGGATCGCGTTGACCAGGAGGTTGCCGAGCACCCGGCTCATCTCCCGGCCGTCCACCTCCACGGGCAGGGGCTCGACATGGTCGCCGACCAGCCGGACCCCGTGCTCGTCCGCCAGTGGGTACACACCGGCGAGGGCGTCGCCGACCAGGTCGTAGACGGACACCCGGGCCGGGGTGAGGGCGAGGGCTCCGGCGTGGATGCGGGAGAGTTCGAAGAGGTCGCCGACCATGCCGTTGAGGCGTTCGACCTCGGTGCGGATCTGGGTGAGATAGCGGGCGGGGTCGGCGGCGACGCCGTCCTCCAGGGCCTCGGCCATCGCGCGCAGTCCGGCGAGCGGGGTGCGCAGGTCGTGGGAGATCCAGGCGACGAGTTCGCGCCGCGAGGATTCCAGGGCGCGCTCCCGCTGTCGGGACTCGGTGAGCTTCGCGCTCGTCGCCGCCAACTCGGCGCTCAGGGAGGCGAGTTCCGCGGTGGCAGGGCCGGCGGGCGCGGTGAACGAGCCGCCGTCGCCGAAGGAGCGGGCGGCGAGCTGGAGGGCGCGGCTGCGGGCGACGACCCAGCGGCCGAGCAGCAGCGCGGTGGCCAGCGAGACGACCGCCGCCATCGCCACGACCGTGGTGACGACCCACAGGTCGTGCGAGGAGAGGAACATCGCCCACGCCACGGCCAGGGTGCCGGCGAGCATCGCGGTCACCGCGACGGCGGCCACCACGGTGAGTGACGCGACGAGCGAGCGGCGTCGCAGCAGCCACAGTGCGACCGCGCCCAGCAGTCCGGCCGCGACGGCGCCGAGGAACGCGAACAGGGCGATGAGCAGGGTGTCACGCATGTTCACGCCTCCCCGTTCCGGTGGGGGGCGGGCGGTTCGTCCACGACGACCGGGGGTCGGGTAGGGGTGCCGGCTGCCAGTGGTCCGGCGGGAGCACCGTCGGTCGAGATGGCCGCGGCGTCGAAGCGGTAGCCGACTCCCCAGACCGTCTGGATCAGCCGCGGGCTCGCCGGGTCGTCCTCGACCTTGCCGCGCAGTCGGCGGACGTGGACGGTGACCGTGGACAGGTCGCCGAAGTCCCAGCCCCACACCTCACGCATCAGGTCCTCGCGGCTGTGGGCACGGCCGGGGTTGCGCAGGAAGAAGGCGAGCAGGTCGAACTCGCGCAGGGTCAGGGCGAGTTCGACTCCGTCCTTGGTGGCGCGGCGGGCGGCCGGGTCCACAGTGAGGCCCGCCGAACGCAGCGGGCCCAGAGGGGCCGCTCCGGACGCGGGCCGGGCGCGGCGTAGTACGGACTCGACGCGCAGGACCAGTTCGCGGGGGCTGAAGGGCTTGGTCACGTAGTCGTCGGCGCCCACTTCCAGGCCGAGGATGCGGTCGTCCTCGTCACCGCGCGCGGTGAGCATGACGACCGGGACCGGGGCCTGTGCCCGCAGGCGGCGGCACACCTCCAGACCGTCCATGCCGGGCAGCATCAGGTCCAGCACGACCAGGTCCGGCCAGTGCTCGGCGGCGCGGGCCAGTGCGGTCGGTCCGTCCCCCGCACGGTCGACGGCGTGTCCGGCGCGGTCGAGGTATCCGGCGACGACCTCGGCGACCGTGGGGTCGTCGTCGACCACCAGGACGCGCGCCGCCGTCCGTCGCCCCGGCTCGTGTGGCTGCTGTTCCATGCGGCCCAGCGTCGCACCAAGCCGGGCCCGCGCGCGGCCCGGCGGACATCCCCGGCTCCTGACGTCCGCGTTCCGTAAGGACACTCCGACCGATTTGCGAACTTCGTCCTCGTAGGGTGAAAGCCGTGACGACCTCTCCTCCACCATCGGACGGCGATGCGGTGCGTCCCCGCCCCCACGTCGACGTCGTGCTCCCCTGCCTGAACGAGGCCGACGCCCTGCCCTGGGTACTCGCCCGTATCCCGGCGGACTGGCGCGCCCTGGTCGTGGACAACGGCTCCACCGACGGCTCGGCCGACATCGCCCGCGCACTGGGCGCGACCGTGATCCACGAAGCGCGACGCGGCTTCGGCGCCGCCTGCCACGCGGGACTGACCGCCGCCACCGCCGACATCGTGTGCTTCTGCGACTGCGACGCCTCACTCGATCCCTCGCTCCTCGTCCCCTTCGTCGGCGAATTGGCGGACGGGCGCAGCGATCTGGTGCTCGGCAGGCGCCGACCACAGGGGCGGGGCGCGTGGCCCGCGCACGCCAGGGCCGGCAATCTCGCGCTCGCCCGCATGCTGCGCCGCCGCACCGGCCTGCGCCTGCACGACCTCGGCCCGCTGCGGGCCGCCCGCCGGGAGCCGCTGCTCGCCCTCGGGCTGACCGACCGCCGCAGCGGATATCCGTTGCAGATGGTGGTGCGCGCGGCCGACGCGGGCTGGCGCGTCACCGAGCACGACGTGCCGTACCTGCCGCGCACCGGCGCCTCCAAGGTCACCGGCACCTGGCGGGGCACCTGGCAGGCGGTGCGGGACATGAGCCGCGTCCTGCACGAACCAGCCGTACGGCAGGACGACACGGCGGGAGGGGTACGTCGATGACCACGCTCCTCGTCATCGCCAAGGAGCCGCGGCCGGGCCGGGTGAAGACCCGGCTCACCCCGCCCTTCACCCCGGCGGGGGCGGCGGCGCTCGCCGAGGCGGCCCTCGCGGACACGCTGCGGGTGGTGGCCGCGACGCCCGCCCTCCGGCGCGTCCTGGTGCTGGACGGCCGGCCCGGTCCCTGGCTGCCGCCCGGCTTCGACGTCGTACCGCAGTGCGCGGGCGGCCTCGACGAGCGGCTCGCCGCCGCCTTCGCCGGATGCGACGGGCCGGCCCTGCTCATCGGCATGGACACCCCGCAGGTGACCCCCGAACTGCTGACCGTGGATTTCACCGGGTGCGACGCGTGCTTCGGTCCGGCCGAGGACGGCGGGTTCTGGGCCCTGGGACTCGCCGAGCCGGACCCGGCACTGCTGCGCGGGGTGCCGATGTCGACGCCCGTCACCGGAGCCGTCCAGCGCGCCCGGCTGGTGGCCGCCGGGCTGCGGGTCCGCGACCTGCCGCGTCTGAGGGACGTCGACACCGCCGCCGACGCCGAGGCCGTCGCCACGCTCGCGCCCCGCACCCGGTTCGCGGCGGAACTGGCCCGGCTGCGAGCGGTCAGTGGCCGATGAGCGGCACGGGAGAGAGGACCGCGCCGGTGAACGGTACGCACGGGGACAGGGGCCTGCCGGTGGACGGTCCAGTACAGGAAGCCGGCCGATGAACGGGCCCGTGGCAGAAGACCGGCCGACGAGCGGCACGCGGCGCGGTCCCGTGCGGCGAACCTGGTCCGGTGATCCGTACGCCGACGCCCTGCGCACCGGCCGCGGGCCGCTCTATCTGCGCCGCGGCGACGGCTGGTTGCTGCCGCTGGAGGTGGAGCGCTGGTGTGCCCGTGCCGACGCCGTCGATCTGGAGGCCCTGGGGAGGTGCGAGGGCGCCGTCCTCGACGTGGGGTGCGGGCCGGGGCGGCTGGTCGCGGAACTCGCCGCCCGGGGGCGGCCGGTGCTCGGCATCGACGTCAGCCGGGCCGCCGTCGCGCACACCCTGCGGCTCGGCGGCCAGGCGCTGCGGCGCTCCGTGTTCGAACCGCTGCCCGGAGAGGGCCGCTGGAACAGCGTCCTGCTTCTCGACGGCAACCTCGGCATCGGCGGCGACCCCCACGCCCTCCTGTCCCGCGTGAACGAACTGCTGTGTCCCGGCGGCCTCCTGATCGCCGAGACGGTCCCCGTGGACGTGGACGAGCGTGTCGAGGTCCGCCTCGTGGGCGGCGCCGAGGCCGCAGGCGCGGACGAGGGCGCCTTCCCCTGGGCCCGGCTCGGTACGCCGGCGCTGTTGCGGCACGCCCGTCGGCTCGGCTGGCGCGCGGTCGATCAGTGGACGGCGGGCGGGCGCTCCTTCGTCGTGCTGCGCAGCCGCGCCCGCCGCCGCACCCGCAGCGCCAGCAGCAGCGCCGAACCGCCGAACAGCACGGCTGTGATCAGCCACCAGCGGGCGGCGAAGCCGTCCGCGGACAGGCCGGTGGCGGATTCGTAACGGTCCGCCACCCGGCCGCTGATCAGCGGGAACCACACCAACAGCAGCAGCCCGGACAGGACGGCGGGCACGCGGACGTACGCCACCAGTTCCCGGTGGCCGGCCTCGCCCGACGCCCGGACGAGCGCGCGGTCGGCGATCGCGTACAGCGGCAGCAGCACGAGGTCGTGCACCACCGCCGCGCCCACGAACCACAGCGTGACCGCGAACCAGTCGTCGGAGAGCAGCCGCACACCCGCGTATCCGGCCAGTGCGAACGAGCAGGCCAGGAGCAGCAGTGGGAACGGACTGCCGACCCGCGCCCGAAGCCTTGTCGTCCCAGGTGCTCTCATCACAGGTCTCCGAACGTCAGCCGGGCCACCCACTTGGTGTTGAGCACACCGGGCGCGGCGGGCACGATGATCCGCGCCGGATGGCCGTGGTCGGGGGTCAGGGGCTCGCCGTTGACGTCCAGGGCGAGCAGGGAACGCGCGTCGCGTACCTGGTTGTCGCGCAGCGCGGCCCGGCGGAAGGCGCCGCGCCGCTGGAGTGATTCCACCAGGACGTCGGGCGCCGAGCCCGGCTCGTACCCGACGAGCGCGGCGAGGTCACGCAGCCGTACGCCCCGCCACCACTGGTCGGAGGTGGACCAGCCCTCGACACACGCGATCGGCAGCGCCGCACTGTGCAGCGGCAGCTCCAGCAGTTGGGCGCGGCTCAGCCGGACGGTCCCCGACGGCCCGGTGACGACCAGCCGCCACGCCTCCTCGCTCGTCTCGGCCGGGTCGATCCCCCGGGACGCGGCCGTCTTGTTGATCTGGAAGCCGCCGGGCCCGCTGCCCGGCTCGGCACCGCCGTGCGGGGCGAGCAGGGCCGTACGCCGCAACGGCCCGTCGAAGTTCTGCCCCGCGCTCGTGGCGAGGAGCAGCAGCGAGCCGCCCCCGACCAGCCCCACGGCACCGCGCCGCGACACCGTGGGCTCGGCGGGGTCCGGCGCCACGAGAGAGGGTTCCTCCGCGGACACCGGTGGCGGAACGGCTCCCCCGGGCGCCGACCGCGAGTCCGCTTCCGCGTCCTCGGCCCGCTCCTCTCCGCTCCCCCGCATCCGGCGCAGGTTGCGCAGGGCCGTCGGTGCCCGCAGCACCACATGGACCCCGAACGCCGCGAAGAACACCCACGCCCCGTAGAAGTGCAGCGGGTAGAAGGAGCCGGGGAACACGTAGTCGAGCTGGATGTTCAGCAGCCCCGTCACGAACTCGAACAGCACTCCGCCGACCAGCAGGAGCAGCGAGATCCGCTCCAGGGCGTGGGTGAGCGAGCGCGCCGGGGGCAGCTGGAACAGCCTCGGCACCACCGACCACAGCTTGGCCAGCACCACGGGGACCAGGGCGATCCCGAGCGTGACATGGACGCCCTGGGTGAGCCGGTACAGCCAGTGCGGATTCGTCGGCCAGGCGAAGAGGTAGAAGCCGAGGATCCCCTTGTCCCCGGTCTTGTCGTTCACCGGTGACAGGTTCGGGTTGTAGGCGGCGTACGACAGCAGCCCCGTCACGAAGAGCACCGTGACACCGACGAGCAGCACCACGCCGAGGACGGAGGTGAACCAGGGGCCGCGCAGCGGGCTGCGCCAGAAGGCGGGAGAGGAGGGAGACCGTGCCATGCCCCGACGCTAGGCCCGGAGCACCCGCTCGGAGGGTGCGCGACTCATGACGAAAGGCTGACGTCCGCGCCTGTCGGGAGCCCAC
This sequence comes from Streptomyces caniscabiei, assembly GCF_014930365.1. Classification (GTDB taxonomy): domain Bacteria; phylum Actinomycetota; class Actinomycetes; order Streptomycetales; family Streptomycetaceae; genus Streptomyces; species Streptomyces caniscabiei. The sequence goes on from NZ_JABXWI010000001.1 coordinate 376,829, forward strand.
GGGCAACCGCCCGGCCTAACGTCTCCGAGCGTGAACCGTGATCTTCGCCGCGATCCGCGCCGCGATCTCCGCCGCGACCTCTACGCCGTCTCGGCCGCCGCACTGCTCGTGGTGGTGACCGCGTCGGTCGGCGTCGCCATCAAGCGCGCCGACGACGTCCTGCACGTCGGCTGGCCACCCCTGTACGCCAACTGGCTGCCCCACACCGGCCCCGGCACCCCCTCCGCGATCATCGTCGCCGCCGCCGTCGTGGCGTACGGCCCTCCGCTGGCCGCCAGGCTGCCCTGGCGTCCGCTGCTGTGGAGCGCGTGGGGCACCGCCCTGGCATGGACCTTCTCCCTCGCCCTCGTCGACGGCTGGCACCGCGGCATCGCCCGCCGCCTGACGACCAAGTACGAGTACCTCCAGGTCATCGAACGCTTCGACGACATCCCCGCCACCCTGCGGAGCTTCACCGACCACATCCTGCTCGGCTCCCCCGACCACTGGCCCCCGCACGTCGCCGGCCACCCGCCGGGCGCCACCCTCACCTTCGTCCTCCTCGACCGGATCGGCCTGGCCGGCGGGGGGTGGGCGGGCGTCTTCGTCATCACCGTCGGGGCGACCACCGCGGTCGCGGTCCTCGTCACCATACGGACGCTGGCGAGCGAGACCCTGGCCCGCCGCGCTGCCCCCTTCCTGGTCCTCGCCCCTGCTGCGGTCTGGATGGGCACATCGGCGGACGGGTACTTCGCGGCGGTCGCCGCCTGGGCCACGGCCCTCCTCGCGCTCGCGGTGACGGGCCATCGCCCGGCGGCCACCGCGCTCGCCGCCGGACTCCTCTTCGGCCTCGCCCTCTACCTGTCGTACGGCCTCACCCTCTTCGCCGCCATGGCCAGCACCGTCCTGCTGCTGGGCTCCCGACGGCTGCCGGCCCTCCTCTACGCGGTCGCCGGCCTCCTCGTCGTCCCGGTGGCCTTCACCGTGGCAGGCTTCGACTGGTGGGAGGCGTATCACCTGCTCGTCGAGCGGTACCACCAGGGCGCCGGCGGCTTCCGCCCGTACGGCTACTGGCTGTTCGCCAATCTCGCCTGCACGGTCCTCGTCGTGGGACCGGCCACGGTGGCGGGGCTGCGCAGGGCGGGCGCCCGTCTCGCCCGATGGCACGCGACGCCCGTCTCCGAGCGCTCCGTGGGGCTCCTGCTCTGCGCGGCCCTGGCGATGCTGCTCGCGGCCGACGTGTCCGGGATGAGCAAGGCGGAGACGGAACGGATCTGGCTGCCGTTCGCGCTGTGGCTGGTCTCGGCAGGCGCGTTCCTCGACCGTCCCCGGACGTGGCTGACCGCCCAGGCGATCCTGGCGCTCCTCCTCAACCACCTGTTGCTGACCGGCTGGTGACCCGGCGGCCGAAACGAACGTGATGGGTGACGGCTGTCGGCCAAAGGCGGTTCATCGATGTGGAGGCGGCGTTCCGCCTGGGGGCGTGTGTCGTGCCGGCGGATGAGCGCGGCTCACACCCGGACCGCCGCTCGCCGAGCCGGGCGTGGTACAGGTGATGAGCCTTCGTCCCGACGATGGCGTGGCCATCGACGCACGGCCGGAGCGACCGCATCTGGGGTGTCATGCCGAGTGCTGGTAGATCAGCTGGGCCCGCTCCGAGGACTGGCCGGCGCGGACCATGAGGTCCTTCAGCTTGGCGCCGGTGTCGGCGGCCAGGGTGTTACGCCGAGAGCGTCCGCGTGCTCGTCAGCGCCCGCGTCAGTCGTCTGAGAGGAAGCGCCCGCACCAGCCCCACGCATGGTGCGACGACGAAGAGTTCGCTCGGATCAAGTCCGCCGCCGCCCGGTGCAATCTGTCCGTCGCCGGGTTCCTCGCCCGCACCACCGCCGAGATCGCCGACGAACGCGAAGTGATCACAACCCTGTTCGACAGTCGACGTGGGCTCGGCCGGGCCGACAGCAAGCTCAACCAGGCCGTCACATCACTCGACTCCGGTGCGGACGCCCCGCAGCTCGAAGTAGCCATCGCCGCCGTACGACGGGCTGCCGACACCGACCCCCTGGCTGGTGATGCGGAGCGCCCCACTCCATCCCATCTGCCTCCGAGCAGATCCCTTCGGACGGGACTGCCTCCTGCCCCTGGACGAGGGTGATTCACCCTCGTCCAGGGGCAGGGTCCGGCAACGGAGGCTCAGTGCGCGGCGCGGCGGGCCAGCGCACCGCGCGAGCGGGTCACCAGCGCGGCGAGCACGGCGGCGCCGAGGGGCACGGCCACCAGGAGGGCGGCGAGCGTCTCCCAGGGGACGATGATCGGCACGTACGGCGGGGCGTCACCGGCGCCGCCCCAGCCGTTGTCGAGAGCCTCCTGGTAGAAGCGCGTCTGCTCGCGCTCCTCGGTGAGCCGCAGCCCGACCGCGGGCAGGACACCGGCCGCCGAGCCGAGGACCACACCCATCGCGGCGACCACACCGCACTGGAAGCCGCTGAGCATGCGGCGCACCCCGGGCGGGGCTCCGACCGCGGCGAGCGTCTTGAGATCGGCCTCCGCGTCGGCCTGGGCGAGACCGGTGGCGATCCCGGCTGCACCGATGGTGACCAGGCCGGCGAAGACGGTCAGCGCGAGCAGGACGAGCCCGTTCTCGTCGACCCAGCCCTGCTCCACGGTCAGCTCGACGTTGCTGCCGAGCTTGGCGATCTCGGCGTCGAGCTTCTGCCGCTCCTCGGTGCCGGGGATCCGGTCGGTGGTGAAGAAGGCGCCGAGGGGGACGGTGGTCAGTCCGGCGGCCTTGGCGGCGGCGGGGCTGAGCACGCTCTGCACTCCGTAGGAGTCGGGCGAGCCGGGCACCTGGTAGGCGGGGAAGGACTTCAGCTCGCCCGGGACCGGCTTGTTCTGCTGGGCGGCGCGGTCGGCGGCCTTCGGGTCGGTGATCAGCTTGATGCCGACGGCGCCGTTCCTGTCGACCTGGGGCTTGTGGAAGCTGAGGAGCTTTCCGTCGGCGAGGGCCTTGGCCGCGCCCGGGTCGTCGATGCCGAGGACCTTCAGGAGCGGGGCGTCGGCGATGAGGAGACCGCCGTCGACGTAGATGCCGTTGCCGTCGGGCGAGACGCAGCGCCAGTCCTTGGCGAGCGCGCGCCGCTCCTCCTTGCTGTACTTCTCCGCGGGGTCGGAGCCGTCGGGGGTGCTGGCCCACAGCGGGCACTCGTTGGCCGGCGGGATGACGACCTCGAAGCGGCCACAGCCCTCGCCCTCGTCGTACGGGGCGCAGCCGGGCTTGCCGACGGCGATCCGGAACACGTCGGCGCGGACGTCGACAGGCAGCGTCCGCTGCACGGCGTCGCGGACCTCGGGGACGTCCCGGCCGCCCTCCTCGGTGACGAGCGCGGCGACGGCCCCGTACGGCAGGCCGGCCTGGTACTCGGCCTGACTCTGGGCGTCGCTGCTCGCGGCGTACGTCGAGACGGCGACGGTGCCCGCGACGGCGGCCAGGACGGCGGCGACAGCGGGTGCCGTACGGCCCCGGTTGCGGACGGCGTCCCGCAGGGCGAGGCGCGGCGAGAGCGGCAGCCAGCGGCTGGCCCGGCCGAACAGGCCGACCAGGGCGGGCGTCATGGCGACCACACCCAGCTCGGCGACGGCCGAGCCACCCGCGACCAGGGCGAACTGGTCGGAGACGACCGAGCCGTACAGGGCGACGGCCGCGCCGAGCAGGACGGCGCCCAAGCCGATCAACGGCAGCACGCGGTTGCTGCGGCGCACGCCGCGACGGCCGGTGAGGGAGGCCAGGACGGTCTGCCGGGAGGCGGTGACGGCCGGGACGATCGCGGAGAGCAGGCCGGTGAGGACGGCGAGCGCGGCGATGGCGAGCAGTTCCAGCGGCCTGACGGTGAAGCCGCCGAACCGCTGCCCCATGTAGTCCTCGAGGAGCGGCCGGAGGGCGAAGGTCAGGACCAGGGCGAGGACCATGCCGACCAGGGCCGCCGCGGCGCCGATGACGAGGCCGCCGCTCAGCACGATGGCCCGGATGTGGCTGCGGGCACCGCCGTTGGCGCCGACCAGGCCCAGCTGGCGGCGGGAACGACGGGCACCGACGGCGAAGGCGGGACCGGCGAGCAGGCAGATCTCCAGCATCGCCAGGCCGACGACCGTGCCCACGGCGGCGAGCGCGGCGGCGTCGGCGCCCCCGCTCTCGTAGTCGGCCCAGCCTTCCTTCTGGTAGAGCGGCACCTCGGAGTCGGCGGGCGGGTCGAGGGCCACGGCCCGCGAGGTGACCAGGACGCCCTTGGCGTTGATCGCCTGGACCGTGTTCCACGTGAAACCACCGGACTTCTTCACCAGGTAGGTGGTGGAGTCCTCGGGCTTCGGCAGTCCGGCCTTCTCGACCGCCTTGGCGTACGGCGCGAGGAAGGCCCCCGGCAGGGCGTTGACCTGCTGTGCCTTGAGGTCGCTGGGCAGCTCGTACGAGCCGCTGATCACATAGGTGCGGTCGAAGCCGCGGGCGGTGAGGGTGGAGCCGACGGACAGCCCGCTGCTCTCCAGGAACCGGGTGGTCGCGGCGATCTCGTCGTTCTTCTCGGGGAAGCGGCCCTCCTGCAGCCGCATGATGCCCCGGGCGACGGGATCGACGGCGGCCAGCTCACGGACCTCGGCCTGGAGCAGACCGTGTCTGGTGGTCAGCTTGGCGCTGCCCCTGCTGTCGGTCAGCACCGTCGAACCGGCCGGGATGCTCTTGGTGACATCGGTCGGGCCGTCAGGCCAGGACTCGCCCGGCGAGTCGTAGTCCCCGGCCGGGGTGTGCTGCTCGCCCTCGGGGTCCTGCAGGATGGCCACGCCGGCCGCTCGGGCATCTGAGAAGCGAGCGTCGGCGGCACCCAGGGTGCGCTCCATCCGCTGCGCGGGGGTGAGTTCGGCGCTGCGCAGGGTCAGGTCCAGGGCGCTCACGCCCAGGATCGGCAGCGCGATCATCGCGAGGACGAGGAAGCTGCGGCCCTTGTAGCGCCAGGCGTCACGGCGGGCGATACGGACCGCGGCCCGCCAGGAGTGGAACCAGGTCGTCACCGCTGGGCCGCCCGGCCGGTCAGGAGCGAGTCGGCGTCGCTGCGTACGGTCTGGTCGACGACGGCGCCGTCCCGCAGGAAGACGACCCGGTCGGCCCAGGCGGCGAACCGCGGCTCGTGGGTGACCATGATGCCGGCGGCTCCGGCGTCGCAGCGGGAGCGCAGCAGGGCCAGCACGGACTCGCCGGTCTCGGAGTCGAGGGCGCCGGTGGGCTCGTCGGCGAGGACGAGCCGGCGGTCGCCGACGAGGGCGCGGGCGATGGCCACGCGCTGCTGCTGGCCGCCGGACATCTCGTCGGGGAACCGGTCGGCGAGATGGCCGAGGTCCATCTCGGCGAGGGCGGCGAGGGCCTCGGTGCGGGCCTTGCGGGCCGATATGCCGTCCAGTTCGCGGGGCAGGGCCACGTTCTCGGCGGCGGTGAGGGCTGGGATGAGGTTGTAGTCCTGGAAGACGTAGCCGATGCTGCGGCGGCGCAGGGCGGCGAGCCCCTTGATGCCGAGGGCCGTGATGTCGGTGCCCTCGACGAAGACCTGCCCGGAAGTGGGGGTGTCGAGGCCGCCGGCGATGGTGAGCAGGGTGGACTTGCCGGAGCCCGACGGGCCCATGACGGCGACGAGTTCACCAGGGTGGACGTCGAGGTCGATGCCGCGCAGGGCGTGCACCTCGGTGGCGCCGGAGCCGTGGACGCGGGTCAGGTTCCGCAGACTCAGCGCGGGCTGCTGCTGTGTGGACATGGTTCCCCCTCGGGCGTACGCCGGCGAACGGCCGGGCGTCGGTGCGACGGACGGTCGTTGGCAGCGCCGTGCGTACGGTATGGGTCTGGTCGGGTGGTTCGGATCTTCATGTGGGTCGGGTGGACCCGGTGGGTCGAGTGGACCTGGTGGGTCGGGTGGACCTGGTGGGTCGAGTGGACCTGGTGGGTCGGGTGGACCTGGTGGACTCGGTCGGCCCTGTGGATCGGTCGGTCGGGTGTTCAGGGCCGGTCGTGAAGGGCGGACGTCACGGGCGGTGGCGTGCGGCCTCCTCTGCCTCGGCCCCCGCCCGCGCTCCCGTCCCCGCCGCTCCCGCCGCCCCCGGCGAGGCCGGTTCCGGCCCCGCCGCCGGGGCGGTCGACGAGAGACGGATCAGCCGGGACTCGCAGTGGTCGAGCCAGCGCGCCTCGGCCTCGGTCTGGAAGATCAGCTGCTCCAGGACGAGGAGCCAGGCGATGTCGTCCCGCTCCCGGGCCCCGTTCTTCTCCACGGCGGTGAGGGCCTGTGCCTTCAGCCGGGTGTAGTCCTGCATGGCCTTCACGGTGTGTCGGCGCTGGGACTGGATGACGTCACGGATGTCGACCCCGGGCGCCCCGACGGCCATGGCCAGCTTGATGGCCAGCTCGTCACGGGCCGGGCTGGTGCGGTCGACGGGGTTCTCGAACCAGCTGCGCAGTTCGACGCGACCGCTGTCGGTGATCGTGTAGAGCGGATGGCCGGCCTCGTCCTCGCCGTCCTGCACGACCATGCCGTCGCGTTCGAGCCGGCTGAGCGTCGTGTAGACCTGACCCACGTTGAGGGGCCAGGTGGAGCCGGTACGGGACTCGAACTCCGTACGGAGCTGTGAGCCGTAGCGCGGGCCGCGTTCGAGGAGGGCGAGAAGCCCGTGACGGATGGACATACCGAGTATGTATACCGAGTAAGTCCGCGTGGACCAAGCGTCCTGAGGTGGACTCCGGAGGTCCGACTCAAGGGGGACCCGGGCCGTCGCGAGCCGCTCGGCGGCGGCGCGTCCGCACCCCGAGGAAGCCGATGCCGAGGCCCACGAGAGCCGGCCCCACGCCCAGTGTGAGCACGGGAATCCGCCGGTCGGAGAGTCCGAGGGGGGCCTCGGTGCCGGTCCGGTGAGCGGCCGTCGGCAGCTCCGCGGGCGAGACTCTCGGCGGCCGGGGCGTCCGTCTCGGGTACCACCTCGATCCCCTCGTCCGACTCCTCGGCGGGCTCCTCCTCTGTTGCCGTTTTAGTACGAGCGGGCTCCACCGGGCTCGTGGAGAACGGCGAGCCGGGGGGCGGCCGGCCGCTGGATCATGAACCCGTGTGGAGTGCGAACGGTTCGAGGACGACCACCGACTGCTGAGTCGCAGGGCGCAGCGTTGATCGGCTACAGACTCCACCAACCTCGTGCGGGCTAGACGCGGTCCTGGAAGACGCAGCCCCACACGTGGGTGCCCGCGACGCTGCCGTCGGCGCGCACCGCCTCCAGCGTGTAGAAGTGCGTGGTCCCCCGCGCCGCCGTGGTGTCCGTGTAGGCACGGGTCTCCGCCGGCAGCAGTCCGGCGTGCAGCGGCTCGTACGCCTTCGTGGCCGCGTTCCACCGTCCGACCCGGTAGCCCACGACGGTGTCGCAGTCAGCCGTCCTGTCGCACCGCCAGTTGATGGACGGCCCGTCCTCGTCGGGTCCGCCGATCACGGTGCCGTAGCCCATGCTGCCGAGATCCCAGTCCCGGGTGACCGTCACGGACGGCCGGACGTCCAGCTCGGTGGCATCGACGACCGTGACCTTCGGATGGCTGGGGGGCAGCGCGTTGCCCCAGCGGTCCCTCGCGACGACCGCGTACACGTACGTCTCGCCGTCCGGCAGGTCGCCGCAGAGGACCGCGAGCGGGTCGCTCGTGCCCTCCCGGCAGGAGCTGGAGCCGAGCCACTTGACCGTGCCGTCGGCCTGCCGGGCGCCGGTCCAGGCCGCGTAACGCTCGACGTCGTCCTCGGTCGAGGCCGCCCAGCTCATCAGCACGCCGTCGGCGCGCGGGGTGGCCTTCACGCCCGTGACCGGGCCGGGCGCGACGCGGTCGCCGGTGCGGACGACGAGCGGGGCGGACAGCGCCGACTCGTTGCCGGCCGGGTCCACCGCCGCGACCGCGTACGTCACGTACGTGCCCGCGGGCATGTCCAGGTCGTGGCAGACGCCGCCGGTGCTGGTCTCGTCGCTGCTCTCCTCGGCGCAGGTCACGCGGGTGAGCGCGGCCGGGTCGAGGGTCTTGCCGGGCGAGCGGTAGACGCGGTAGGTCCCGCCGTTGTCGAAGTCCTCGTAGAAGCCGTCGGGCTGCTTCCAGTACACGTCGGTGTAGCCGACTTCGGCGATGGAGTCGAGGGAGGTCGGGGCGGACTTCGGCGGCGTGCGGTCGACGCCGTCGCCGGTGACGTCGGCGTACGCCGACGGGTTGCCGAGCGCGTCGAGGGCGCGGACCCGGTAGTGGCGGACGGTGTTCTCGGGTGCGGTGGTGCGGTACGACGTCGTGGTCGTCGTACCCAGCAGCTCGAACGGACCGGAGGCCGCGGGAGCGGCGTACACCTCGTACGTCGCGGCGTCGGCGACCCCCTGCCAGGCCAGGTTGGCCCACCAGGCGTCGCCGACGACCGTGAGACCCGTCGGCGTCGCCGGCCCCGTGCGGTCCACGGTCACGGCGGTGGCGTCGGCGCTGCCGGCGGACTCGCGGCCCGCCTTGTCGACGGCGCGGACCTCGTACAGGAAGGTCTGGCCCGTGGCGGGCGTCGCGTCCACGAAAGAGGAAGAGGTGAGCAGCGACGATCCGCTGACCTTCGCCCACTGGGTGGTGCTCAGCCGGCGGTACACGCGGTAACCGGCGAGGTCCATCTCCTTGTTCGCGGCCCAGCGCAGGGTGGTCTTCGTGGTGTCCCGGTCGTACGCGGCGGTGAGGCCGGTCGGGGCGAGCGGCTTGACCGTGTCGACGGCGGCCTCGGTACGCGGGGCGTACGTGAACCCGGCGTTGGCCCGGCCGGTCCAGGCGACGTAGTCCACGCGGAGCGTGTGCTTGCCGGCCGGGATGGTCAGGTCGACGGTCTTGCGGGCGGTGGTGGAGACGTTCTTCCACAGGTTGATCTTCCGCACACCGTCGACGTAGACGCGCATGCCGTCCTGCGTCGCGGCGGCGAGCCGGAAGGGGCCGCCGGAACCGAAGTCCCGGGTGAGGGACCACCGGACGGAGAAGTTGTCCTTGGGCAGCGTGACGCCGGGCGGGTCGCCGTGCCCGTAGTCCTCGGCGATGGCGGAGTCGCAGGCGGTCAGCTTCGGCGTGCCGCTGAAGGTGGAGTTGCCGAAGTACTGCGCCCTCCAGACGGAAGAGGCGCAGGTGACGGCCGCGGAAGCAGGGGCGGCGGTGATCAGGCCGCCGGTGGTGGCGAGGGCGGCCGTCGCGGCCAGCACCGTCAACCGGATACGAGTCATCACTGAGGGTGGGGCCCTTCTGGACCATCGGAGAACATGTGAAACAGGTGACCCCTGTGTGACCCATGAGGCGGGGGCAGGGTTGCCCGTCCCCTCCCCCTTTTTCGTCTTCCGTTCGGGGATCCGGTCGGGCCCGGTGTTACGGCGTGGAGATCAGGCCGGGGCCCGAGGGCGTGGGGCCGTCGGTGCGGGTGCCGCCTGTGACGCGGAGGAAGTCCAGTTTTTCGGCGTCGGGGGAACCCGCCGCGACGGTGTAGACGACGAGTCGGATGTCGCAGCCCGGGACGGTGAGCACGTCGCAGTCGCAGATCACCTCGCCCACCTGGGGGTGTACGACGGTCTTGCGGGCCGAGACGTGCGGGCCCACCGTGCCCTCGTCCCACAGTCGGGCGAACTCCGCGCTGGTGGACCGCAGTTCCTCGACGAGGGCGGTCAGGCCGCGGTCGCGGGGGTAGTCGACGAGTGCCGTGCGCAGGTCGGCGACGAGGGCGGGTCTGAGGGCGTCGTCGCTCTGGAGCACGGGCCAGGACACGAGCCGGCCGGGACCTGTGGCGAAGACCGCCCGTGCCAGGTTGCGCTCGTCGTGGGTCCGGGCGCCGGGGTCTCCCATCAGGACCGACCACGCGGGGGTCCAGGAGAGCAGGGTCCAGTCGGCGCTGAACACGCCCGCGGGGAACTCCCCGAGGCGGGCCAGCATCCGCTGGACCCCGGCCGGGACATGCGTGGAGACCGTTCCCTCCTGGGGTGGGAGGAGCCCGGCCAGCCGGTAGGCGTGATCGCGCTCCATGGGCTGTAGTTGCAGTGCTCTGGTCAGGCTCGCGACGACCTGCTGCGACGGGCTGGTGGCACGGCCCTGTTCCAGGCGGACCACGTAGTCGACCGACAGCCCGGCGAGTTCGGCCAGTTCCTCGCGTCGCAGTCCCACCGCGCGTCGTCCGGGCCGGGAGGTCAGTCCGACGTCTGCGGGGGAAAGGCGGTCGCGCCAGCGGTGCAGTGCCGTGCCCAGGGTCTCGTCCACGGGTCGTACGGGCGGAGAAGCCCGGGCAGGTGCTACTCGGCAGCCAGGCTCTGTGTACAGACCACCGCCAGCAGTTCCAGCTTCTGGGCGTCCTCGCTGCCCGGCTCAGCCGAGTAGCCGAGGATGCGCAGGCCGCTGCCGTCCATCCGGAGCACGTTGCAGTCCAGGGTGAGCAGGCCCACCTGTGGATGGTCGATCGTCCTGCGGGAGACCTCCAGACTGCCGACGACACCCGCCTCCCACAGCTCGGCGAACCGCTCGCTGCCCGCCCGCAACTCGGTGATCAGCCGCCGCAGTTGACGGTCGGCGGGAAACCTGGCGGCGGCGGACCGCAGCTCGGAGACCATGCCGATCTCCAAGTCGCGCTGTTCGTCCGGCGAACCGCCGCGCTGGGCTCGCCGAGCGCACCGGCTCGCTGCGTCCCGGCAAGCAGGCCGACGTCATCATGCTCCGCCTGGACGACCTCAACATGCTCACCGCTGGGCGCGACCCCATCGCCGCCGTGGTCACGGTCCTCGTGGCGGGGAGGGTCGTGAAGTTCGCGGGTCGGCTGGTCCATGCCGATCTCCGCCGTACCTGCCCGTCCGGCCCCTGTGTCCCGCCGAGGTCGCGTCCGGCGACAGCCGCGGCGAACGAGGCGAGAGCCGCGAGACTCCTGGCCCCGAGCGGGCCCGGCTCCCGCCTGAGGCGGAGGTCGGTCTCCTCCATGGGTTACAGGGTCTCTACCTGTGGTTCGAGGCGCCACTCGTCCTGCAGCCCGAAGCCGGCGCGCACCCACGGCCATAGGCTCGATCACATCGAGAACGCGGTCGGCCCAGCTTCCGTAAGGGCCGAACTTTCCGAGTGTTCCGAGCTCTTCGAGCTTTTCGAGCTTCCGAACTTTCCGACGAATTCAGGGGGATCTCCCATGTCCAAGCGCATCGTCCTCTCCTCGCTCATCGGCGCCGTCGCCCTCGGCGGAGTGGCCGCCGGCGGCCTCGCTCTGGCCGCCTCCCCCACGGAGCCGACCCTGGAGCACGGCTCGGCTCGCTACACGGCTCCGGCCGGCGACAGCGCGGGCTCGTTCTCCTACACCGTGGACGTGAGCGACGACTCGGGCGTCCGCGGCCTCAAGGTCCTTGTCTGGCCCGCGAGTTCGAAGCTCGACCCGACCGCGGCGGAGCTGCGCACGGCGGAGAGCGCCAAGTGCCGGAGCACCTCGGACGAGACCACCCGCTGCACCTACACGCTGAAGGTCACGAAGCAGGAGGCGGCCGATCTGCCCAAGGGCACCTGGTACGTCTCGGCACTGGCGACGGCCGAGGACGGCGGCACGACGTTCGTGCCCCGCGCCGCCACGTTCGACCTCACGCGCTGACACGCCGGTCGGACCGTCGGACAGCGCGGTGAGGGCGGGCCGACTCGTGGGCTGTGGTGTGCTGTGGTTCCTCACCGGGGACGGTGAGGAACCACAGCGGGGCCATTGGCCTCGACGGGGCGTTCGGGGGCGGTTCAGTAGGAGCCGTTGGCCTGCCAGAACGCCCACGCGTCGCAGGGGCTGCCGTAGCGGTTGTTCATGTAGTTCAGGCCCCACTTGATCTGCGTGGCCGGGTTGGTCTGCCAGTCGGCTCCGGCGGACGACATCTTGGAGCCGGGATAGGCCTGCACGAGACCGTAGGCCCCGGAAGAGGGGTTGACCGCCTTGTAGTTCCAGCCGGACTCGTGGTCCACGATGTTGCTGAAGCACTGGAACTGTCCACCGGGCACCATCTGCCGCGCGATGGCCTGCACTTGCGCGACGGTGTACGAGGACTGCTGCGGCGGCGGTGCGACGCTGGAGGAGTCCGTCGACGAGTCGCCGGCCTGCTGCCGGGCCTCCTCCCGGGCCTTCTCCCGGGCCTCATCTCTGGCCTCCTCCCTGGCCTTGGCCTCCTGCTGGGCCTTCTGTTCCGCCTTCTTCTGCTTGGCGATCGCGTCCTTGGCGGCCTGCCTGCGGGCAGCCTCCGCCGCGGTCTGCCTCGCGCTGGTGTCCGCGGCGACGGACTGTGCGGCGGCCTGTTGGGTCAGGGAGGCCGTCTGTATGTGAGCCTGCTGTCCCAGGGGGAGGTCGGCGAGGAGCGTCGAGCCGCTCGCCGTCGGATCAGCGTCGGCCACCGCCTGGCCGGTGCCGCTCTGGCCGACTCCCGCTACGGCACCGACCGTGGTGACCGCGGTGGCGGAGGCCACCGCGAATCCCCGGACTAAGTTCCCACTCACGCGTTGTCCTTCCAGCTTCGTCAGATCGAGAAGTTGCTCTTCGCAGGATCAAGACGGTCAAAAGGCCGCACTGGTGGCATCGGACCGAGCGGGAGCGGGCGGTCCGACGGATCACCGGGTCGTCTCGGGGTCCTGGCCGGCCGGTGTCGAAGGGGCCGATGACGCAGCGGACAGGGGTGGGGCTCCCTCAAGTGCCGGGCCGCTGTCCTGGTCGTCGGTCTTCGGCTCATCGGTCTCCGACTCGTCGTCGTGGGCGGTGGTCACGGGCACCCAGCCGGAAGAGCCGTCGTACTTGTAGTGCGGTAGCCCCTCGACGGCGGTGGTGCGGAACGGGCGGCCGTGGTCGTCGATACGGACGGTGCCGCTCCGGCCCTGTGAGGACCAGTCGAGTTCGAGATACCAGTCGCAGGTGCAGGACTCGGTGCCCGCGTCGATCAGCAGGACCTCCGGCTCCTGCAAGGACACACGGTAGGGGAAGTCGACCGCGTAGCTCGGTGAGTCCGGTCGGCCGGCCGGCACGGCATGGAGCAGGGGTGCGCGCGCGTCGAGGTCCACCGAGAAGTAGCGGGGCTCGATGCCGGCGCCGCAGCCATCGCCCAGGGAGTAGGCGATGGCCCCGTCGGCGGCGGGAGCGGGGGCGCGGTTGACCACCCGTACGTGCAGTGCCTCCAGCACGACGGCCGCGGAGCCGCGTCCCTGCACCGTGATCCGCGCAGGCGTGTTACCTCCGTGCACCGCGCCCAGGGACGTGGCCCACACCTCGTTGTCCTGCGGGGCCGGCGGCGGCGGGACCTGCCGCGGCGGCTTGGCGATGACGTAGTCGTGCTCGCATGCGAGCGTCGCCCAGTCGTACGAGTTGGCCGTCCAGGTGAGCGGAGTTCGCGGGGCGGCGGCCGTGTCGTCGTCCGTCCGGTTCTTCCGCGGTCCGCCGCCGTCGGTCGCGGCCGTCACCGAGGCCGACGGCTCACCGCCGTTGGAGGAGGGACCGGCGGCGCGTGGACCGGCGTCACCGCGGGTCGGCGACGCCGAGGGCCTCGGGGTGCCGGGGGCTGAGGCCGACGTGTCGCGGCCGTCGGCGGGGATCCCGGCCGCGGACGCGGTGAGGCAGGCGAGCGCGACGGCGAGCGAGGCCGCCAGCCCTGTCGCTCGCGCGGCCCGTCGGCGGGAGCGCCGGGCGGGCGTGGAGCGGGGCCGCCGGTCGGGCGCGGTGTCGGGCCGCCGGTCGTGCCCGGTGTGGGGTTGCCGGTCGGTCGGCGCGCCAGGGCGCGGGCGCGGGTCGGACGGTGAGGTCGGCTCCGGGCTCGGCTCGGTCGGAACCGTCGGCTCGGGTGGCTCGTCCGCCCGGCCGTCGGGGCTCGCCGATGCCGACGACGACGGCTCGGTGCTCCTCGTCGCGCGGGGCGGCGTCGGTGTCCGCCGGACGTCGGACGAGCGTGATCGCTGCCGGGCGGCGACGGCCAGGATCCAACGGCGGTGCACCTCCACGCGTTCCTCCGGGGTGGCCCCGCAGAGCGCCGTGAACTGCTCGATCCCGCTGAAGTCCGGGGGCACCGCTTCTCCCGCGCAGTAGCGGTGCAGCGTGGAGGCGTTCATGCCCAGACGGCGGCCAAGCGCCGCGTAGCTGCGGTCCGTGCGCTCCTTCAGACGCGTCAGCAGTAACGCGAACTCCGCTACGTCATCGTGCATTGCAGCCATGTGGTCCGTACTCGCATCCGTCCGTCGGCCTGTGCGTCACCGGCCAGTTCGGTCATGTCCCGCTCCGGGCAGCGCCCCAGGCCCTTCCCCCTGACTGCACGCCGAGACGGCTGACATGGTTCCGCCAAAAGGGGTCCGCCATCCCGGAGCGGCATCCCAGGCTGCCGCGTTTCCGCAGGTCGCCGGGGGTGGGACCGTTCCGACGTTGCAGGGTGGCGGCGGCTGTTGTCCCCGGCCCGCATGGCATTCGAAGCTCTGGCTGTCGCACCGGCTGAAGCGGCCGCCGCCCGGGGCGCGGGCTCTCGGCGGGACACCGGACCACGGTCGCGTCCGCCGCCGTACCGACCGGAACACATGCGCCCCAGTACCGATCGGGCCGCGTGCGCCCTCGTACCGATCAGATCAGATCAGATCAGAAAAGGAATACGCAGATGAACGTGAAGTCCCTTGTGAGTCGTCGGGTGGCCTTGGCCACGGGTCTCGTCCTGGCTCTCGGGTGGGGCGTGGCGGCGCAGGCCTCCGCCATCGGGCCGGGGACGGCCGCCGGCCGGGCCGCTGACGTGGCGAAGCTCCGCTCGGGCGCCGGTGGCGCCGTGGCCGCCTGCTCCCCGCAGGTCCTCGCGGTGTCCTCCTCGAAGGAGCCCGCGGACAGCCAGGACGCCAGGCACCTCCTCCTCACCGTCCAGAACACCGGCACCAAGAAGTGCGACCTCTACCGCTATCCGCTCGTGCGACTCGGCAACGGCCGGAACACGTCCCGCGTGATCGAGGAGAGCGACCCGCACCCGGGGAAGCCCGTCACCCTCGCCCCGGGCAAGGAGGCGTACGCCGCTGTGCTCGTCAACGGCCCCATGGACGAGTACGAGGCGAAGAGCATCACCCTCAGCCTCCAGGGCCGCAAGCCCGGCAGCGCCGCGAGCAAGCCGATCGATGTCCCCATGCCCGTCGAGACGTTGTACGCCAACGACTTCCAGCGGGTCACCTACTGGACGACCGCTCCCGGTTTCGCCCTCGACTTCATCATGTCGAAGTGACGGGCGGCCTCGGTCGTCGGCCGCTGCCCAGCGGCCGACGACCGAGGCCCGCACACGGCCGCCTTTCCTCGCCCCCGCCGTCTTCCCGTCTTCCCGTCTTCCCGTCCGTCCCGTCCTTCCCGGAGATCCTCTTGCCCCGCACACCCGTACTCGCCCCTGCCCGCCTCCGGGCCGTCGTCGTGGCCGCCCTGCTGGTGCCGCTCGCCGCCTGCTCGGCGAGCGCCGGCCCCGGCGCCCCGGACACCGGGGGGACGCCGGGCGCCGACGACCGTCCTGTCACGGTCACCGTCTCGCCCACGGGGGAACAGGTCCCGGCGGGCGTGCCCGTGCGGGTCACGGCGGCGGGCGGCCGACTCACCTCGGTGACCGTCACCGACGCCGAGAACCACCGGCTGACCGGCAAGGTCGCGGCCGACGGCCGGTCATGGGTCTCCGACCGCAAGGCCGTACCCGGCGCGGCCTACACGGTGACGGCGGCGACCCGGACCGAGGGCGGAACGGCCGACAGCACCAGGGCCGCCTTCACCACGGCCGCGGCGGGCAAGGTGAACAAGGTCGACTGGCGGCCGGGCGCCGCCACGACCGTCGGAGTCGCCCAGCCGATCTCCCTGGTCTTCGACCATCCGGTCGAGAACCGGGCCGAGGTCGAGAAGCAGCTCAGGATCACCACCTCGAACGACACCGAGGGCTCCTGGGGCTGGATCAGCGACTGGTCGGGCAAGGACCGGGTGGACTGGCGGCCCAGGACGTACTGGAAGCCCGGCACCAAGGTCACGCTGAACGCCGAGTTGAACGGCACCGACTCGGGCGCGGACGGCGGCTGGTTCGTACGCGACTACACGACCACCTTCACCATCGGCGCCCGGCAGGTGGTCAAGGTCGACCTCGACAGTCACCAACTCACCCTCGTACGCGACGGCGAGACGGTCCGGTCCCTGCCGGTCTCCGGCGGCACGCCCGGCGGTGACAAGCGCTCCTGGCGCGGAACCGCCGTGCTCATGGCCAAGGAGGGCACGATCAACATGAACTCCGAGACGGTGGGCCTGGGCAACGCCTACGACAAGATGGTCGACCACTCGATGCGGCTGACCTGGTCGGGCATGTACGCGCACGCCGCCCCGTGGAACGCGCGCTACTTCGGCAACGCCAACCGGAGTTCCGGCTGCATAGGGATGAGCGACGCGGACGCGGCCTGGTTCTACGGGCAGGTGCGGCCGGGCGACCCGTTCGAGATAACCGGCGAGGACACCAAGGGCGTGGTCGCGCCCGGGAACGGCTTCGGCGCGTGGAACCTCTCGTGGACCGAGTGGCAGGGGCTGAGCGCGCTGCGCTGAGCGGCGGGTCCGGCTTCCCGCCCGCCTCCGGCTCCTCGGCGTCCGCCTCGCCGCCGGGGCAGGGCGCCGCGTCAGGGGCGCTCGTAGAACTGGAGGAGGCCGCCGACGGAGAAGCAGGCGGCGCCGATCAGGGTGGTCCAGTTGGCGATGTCGGCGTTGATCAGGCTGCCGGTGGAGGGCCGGGTGAAGGCGGCGAGCGCCGAGAGCATGAAGAGGACCGAGCCGAACTGGTTCACGGCGACGATCCACCAGCCGAGGCTGCGCCGGCGGACGCAGAGCCGGCCGTGACAGATCTCGGCGAACGCGAGGTGGCCGGAGATCAGGAAGAGCGCGCATCCGATCACGTCCGGGGCCCAGATCAGCCGGTTGATCTGCTGCGCGCTCAGCCCCTGGAGGAAGGAGTCGATCAGATCGACGGCGAACACCAGGGTGCCGGCGAAGAGGACGAACGCGCTCAGCCAGTCGAGTCGCGCGGGCTCGTAGCTCCACCAGCGCCAGCCGTGGGTGACGAGCCGACCCTCGCCGCCCGGCACATGGCGGGGCGCGTCGACGACCTGGAGCAGGGAGACGTAGCCGCCGGTGTTGAAGAAGAGGCCGCCGGCGAAGTAGACGGACGCGCAGGTGGTCGCGTCGCCGGAGCCGAACTGGGCGAGGCCGGCGCCCACCGCGAAGAGGGCCCCGCCGATGACGAAGGCGCTCGCGGCGGCGGCGTTGAGCCCACGCAGCCGGTGCAGCGCGACGTCGTCGGCGCTGGTGTGCCGTGCGGTGGGTGAGCCGGGCGGGCTGACGGCGATGATCCCGCGCCGGCGGGCGGGCCGGGACTCCCATACGGCCGTTCCTCCGTCCGGGAGGGACCAGGTGAGCCTGGTGGTGAACGGTCCCGAACCCTCGGCGCGCTGCTCGGCTTGTCCCACGGGCCGAGCGTAGAGGGCCCGCCGTGGTGTCGTACGAGCGCAACGCCGCCGTCCGTGCTTCCGCCGGGCTCAGGAGGGGCGGACCAGGCCCGCGTCGTACGCGAAGATCACCGCCTGGACGCGGTCGCGGGCGCCGATCTTGGCGAGGACCCGGCTGACGTGGGACTTCACGGTGGACTCGGCGAGGTGGAGCCGTTCGGCGATCTCGGCGTTGGTCCAGCCGGAGGCGACCCCGCCGAGGACCTCCCGTTCCCGTGCGGTCAGGTCGGCGAGGCGGCGTTCCTGCTCGGAGCCGTGTCCGCCGGGCGCGTGGCGGGTGAAGGTGTCGATGAGCCGGTGCGTGACGCTGGGCGAGACGACGGAGTCCCCGGCGGCCACCGCGCGGATGCCGACGACGAGTTCGTCGGGGCGGGCGTCCTTGAGGAAGAAGCCGCTGGCTCCGGCGCGCAGCGCCTCGTAGGCGTACTCGTCGAGGTCGAACGTGGTCAGGACGAGGACCTTGGAGCGACCGCCCGTCCCGACGATCCGGCGGGTGGCCTCGATGCCGTCCATGCCGGGCATCCGGACGTCCATCAGGACGACGTCGGGGCGCAGTTCGGCTGCCATGCGGACGGCCTCGCCGCCGCCCGCCGCCTCGCCGACGACGGTCATGTCGGGCTGGGCCTCCAGCAGCATGCGGAAGCCGAGGCGTTGCAGGTGCTGGTCGTCGACGACGAGGACGGTGGTCATGCCGGGCTCTCCTTCGGGGTGCGGGCGGTGGTGCCGGTGGGCGGGGTGGTCCGCAGCCGGGCCCGGACGGTCCAGCCGCCACGGGTGTTGGGGCCGGCGGAGACGCTGCCCTCGTACAGGGCGGCTCGCTGGCGCATGCCGACCACGCCCCGGCCGCCGCTGCCCCGGCCGCCGCCGCTGCCGTCGCCACGCCGGTCCGTTCCGGCGGCGTGCGGCGGGCCGGTGTCCTCGACGACGACTCGGACGAGGTGGGCGTCGGCCGTGACGGAGACGCCGACGGTGGTGTCGGTGCCCGCGTACTTGAGGCTGTTGGTGAGGGCCTCCTGGACGATGCGGTAGACGGCGAGCTGGAGGCCCTGGCTGAGTGCGGTGAGGTCGCCCTCGGTGTGCAGGGTGGCGGTGGGGCAGGCGCCCCGGACCCGTTCCATCAGGGCGTCGAGGTCGGCCAGGCCCGGCTGCGGGGCGAGCGGGGCCTCGTCCCGTGGCATGTCGTCCTCGCCGATCACGGCGAGGAGGCGGCGCAGTTCACCGAGGGCGTCACGGCCGCTGTCGGCGATGACGCGCAGCGTGTCGGCGCCGCGTCCGGGGTCGGTCCGGGTGAGGGCGGCGGCTCCGTCGGCGAGGCCGACGACGACGGCCAGGGTGTGGCCGAGGATGTCGTGCATCTCGCGGGAGACGCGGGCGCGTTCCTGGGCGGCGGCCAGCCGGGCCTGCTGGTCGCGCTCCTTCTCCAGCGCGGTGAGCGCGGCGTTCACCAGGCGGCTGGCCAGCCCGAGTCCGGCGCACGCCCACAGCAGGAGGACCGTCAGGAGCGTGACCACGTCGGGGCGGGTGATCTGCTCCAGCTGATGGCCGCTGCGGGCGAAGAAGGCCCAGCCGAGGATCCACACGAGGGCGACGACGACGGCGCCGGCCAGTCGGCGCGGGGGCTCGCGACGGCCCACCTGGTAGAGGGCCACCACCCAGGCGGTGGCGGAGCCGGTGACGGTGTCGAGCGGGAACGAGACCGTCAGGACGGCCGTGGTGACGGCGAAGACGAGCAGCGGCGCGCGTTCCCGCCACAGCAGCGGGACCGCGAACGCGGCCGCGAGGGCCAGTGCGACCGGGACGCCGGGGCCGTCGGAGGTGTCCAGCGCGGGAGGCAGGCCGAGCACCACGCACAGGACCGGCACCCCCCACCGCCGGACCCGTGGGTGGGCCCGGTCGGCCATGCGCCACGAGGCGAGCCGGACGACGAGGGAGAGGATGACGCGGTACTCGGGATCGCTCATCAACGGCCCCGGAATGCGCAGCACCCGCTCGCCGGCGGAGCCGGGGTCGGGTGAGGGTGCGGGTGCGGGTGTGTTCGGTGGGGTCACGGTCTCCAACGCTTCAGGTGCGGGGGGCTCCGCCCTCCGGCCCCGGGGGTGAGCTGCCGGGCCGAGGTTCATGGGTTCATGGGTTCATGGACACGCCGGCCGGTCCGTCCCTTTCGGGTGGAGGGTACGGCCTGGCCGGGTGAGGCTCCCCGGCGGCGCTCCGCGGGCCGGCCGGGGCGCGGCGGCGGCCCGGCTCCGCCGGAGCACGGCAGCATGGCGGCGGCCCGGCTCCGCCGCGACGGCGCGGAGATCACCGGAAGGGCCCTAACCGTGCAGTTCGCGGTAGGCGGCGACCGCGCCCGGGTGCAGGGGGACCGCGCCGGTGGAGATCAGGCTGCGGACGTCGAGGAACTGGGTACCGAGGGCCGTGGTGGGGACGAGGCGGGTCGCCCGGCGGACCAGTACGCGGGTGAGGGCGGCGGCGACGGGCACGGGCAGGTCGGGGCGGCACAGGAGCAGGTTCGCCACCCCGATGGTCGCCACCTCGGGGGTCCCCCGGTACGCCCCGGCCGGCACCGTCACCGCTTCCAGACCCGAGCCGGTCGGTCCCGAGCCGGTCGGTCCCGGGCCGCCGCGCAGCCGGGGCAGCAGGCCGGCCAGCGGCAGGAGGCGGATGCCTGGGCGGGCTTCGAGGCCGGAGAGCACGGGCAGCGGGACGCCGCCCGCGACCAGCAGGGCGTCGATGGCGCCGTCCCGCATCGCACGCGCCGCCCGCGGCATCAGCAGGTGGCGGACCCGCACGTCGCCGCCCGGGGTCAGCCCCGCGGCCCGCAGGAGGCGGTCGCCGAGGACCGCGCCGCCGGAGCCGGGCGCGCCCAGGGAGACGGTGCGCCCCGCCAGGTCGGCGACGCCGCGGACGGTCGAGTCGGCGCGCACGGCCAGCTGTATGTAGTTCTCGTAGACCCTGCCGATGGCGCGCAGCGGGACGGCGCGGTCGAACGGCGCGGTGCCGCCGTACGCGGCCCACGCGATGTCCGCCAGGGCCAGCGCGGCCTCGGCCCGGCGGGCCTGGAGCAGCCGTACGTTGGCCACGCTGCCCTCGCTGTTGACCACCTCGCAGGAGAGCCGGGGGTAGACGGTCGTGACCTGGTCGGCGAGGAGCCGGCCGAAGGCCGTGTAGAACCCGTCGGGTTCGCCGGTCGCGATCCTCAGCTCACCCTCCGGGCCACGGTCCGCGTGCCGTACGTCGGCCGCCGCGGCCCCGGCCAGCAGCCCGGTGCACGCCGCCGCGCGCAGAGCGGCGTGCAGGGCGGTGCGGCGGGTGGGAAGAGGCGCCGGGCCGTTCACTCCGGTCGCCCCTTCGGCAGTACGACCCGCACCCGCAGGCCGTGCGGCTCCGTCGTCGCGAATTCGACGTGGCCGCCGTGGCCGGTCACCAGTTGTTCGGCGATCGCCAGGCCCAGTCCGCTGCCGCGGACGTCACGGTGGCGCTCCGAGCGCCAGAAGCGGGTGCCCGCCTGGGTCAGCTCCCCGGTGGCGAGCCCCGGCCCGTCGTCCCGGACCTCGAACACGGCGGCGGGGCCCTCGGTGGAGCAGCGCGTGGTGACGTGGGCGCCGCTCCCGGCGTACTTGATCGCGTTGTCGAGGAGGATGTCGGCCATCTGGGCCAGGTCGCCCTCCGCGCAGGTCATGAGGACGGGCGGGCCGGGGACGAACTCCAGCCGGACTCCGGCCTGTTCGGCGACCGGACGCCACAGCTGGGCCTGGGCCGCGGCGACCGCCGTCGCGTCGCAGGAGGCCTGACGCGCGTCCGTGACGGACAGTTCGCCGGCGCGGTGTTCGGCGTTCGCGAGGGCGAGCAGGTCGTCCAGGAGGTGCTCCATGCGTTCGAGCTCGGCCGTGACGCCGGTGTAGGTGCGGGTGGCGGAGACGGGCAGCCGGGACTGGAGCGAGTCGATGCGCAGGCGCAGCGCGGCGAGCGGATTGCGCAGCTGGTGCGAGGTGTCGGCCACCAGACGGCGCTGCTGTTCCAGCGCGGT
This sequence comes from Streptomyces caniscabiei, assembly GCF_014930365.1. GTDB lineage: Bacteria > Actinomycetota > Actinomycetes > Streptomycetales > Streptomycetaceae > Streptomyces > Streptomyces caniscabiei. Next base: position 398,377 of record NZ_JABXWI010000001.1, read on the forward strand.
GGTCACCGCGTCGGCCATGCGGTTGAAGCCGGTGGCCAGCTGGCGCAGTTCGGGCGGGCCGCCGGCCCGGGCGTGCTCGGCCGGCAGCCCGGCCGCCAGCGCGCCGACCGCGCGGTCCAGGCGGTGCAGGGGGCGTACGACCCACCGCGTGGCGGAGCGGGCGAGCAGCACACAGGTCACCGCGAACAGGCCCGCGCCCGCCAGGACCAGTGCCCAGCGCAGCGCGATGTCGTCCGCGGCGGCCCGCACCGCGACCCGCAGGACCACGGCGCCGGAGACCCGGGTGCCGGTGCCCACCGGGCGGGCGAGCAGACGGGTGCCGCGCGACCAGGGGCGCAGGGTGCCCCCGGGCGAGACGCGCTGGTTGCGCAGCGCCGCGTCGACCAGGCGGGCGACGGCGGGGTCGGCGGCGCGCATGCCGCCCGTCTGCGCCACCGGGGCGCGACGGGCGTCGACGACCACGACCGCCTCGCCGTACAGCTCGGTGTAGCGGGTCACCTCGGCGGTCAGCGCGCCGGTGTCGCCGCTCTCGGCGGCCTGCTCGGCCAGTCCGGCGAAGCGGTCGAGGTCGGCGGTGCGGGCCGCGACGAGCTGCTGGGTGCGCTGGGACGCGGTGGCGCCCAGCAGGGGGACGGCGAACCCGGCCACCGCGAGCACGGCGAAGGCCAGGACGACGGTCAGCACCCGGGTGCGCACGGTCGGCCCCGGCCCGCTCAGCCGCCGAACCGGTAGCCGAAGCCCCGGATGGTGGTCAGCACGTCGGGGCGGCCGAGCTTGGCCCGCACCTGGGTGAGGTGGACGTCGAGGGAGCGGGAGACGGCGAGGTAGGCGTCGCCCCACACCTCGTCCATCAGCTGCTGGCGGCTGACGGCCGTACCGGCGCGGGCCGCCAGCACGGCCAGCACCGCGAACTCCTTCGTCGTCAGCCGCACCTCGGCGCCGCCGACCGTCACCCGGCGGGCGTCGAGGTCGACCTCGACGTCGTCGACGCGGACCGTGCGCGGCGCCGGGGCGGCAGGTGCCCCGGCGCGGCGGGTGACGGCGTCGATGCGGGCCAGCAGCTCGGCCAGCCGGACCGGCTTGACCAGGTAGTCGTCCGCGCCCAGCCGCAGCCCGCGCACCACGGACCGCTCGTCGCCCCGGGCGGTGAGGACCACCACCGGCAGGCCGCTCACCGCGCGCAGCTTGCGCAGTACCTCCAGGCCGTCGAGGTCGGGCAGGCCGAGGTCGAGGAGGAGCAGGTCGGCCTGTCGGTGGCGGGCGAGGACGTCCTCGCCGCGCCGTACCCGGGTGGACAGGTGGCCGTGCTCGTACAGGGCCTCGGCCAGCGCACCGGCCACGCCGTCGTCGTCCTCCGCCAGCAGTACGTGCACGGTCACCTCCTTCCGTCCCTCAAGATCTGTCCGCGTCCGCCCTACGGGCGGGCGGCTTCCTCGTCGAGCGGCGAGCCGTCCGACGTCTCGCGCATCCGAATGTAGACGAGCAGCGAGATCAGGACGCAGGCGGTGACGTAGTAGAAGTACCAGCTCTCGTGCCCGGCGTTCTTGAACCAGAGGGCGACGTACTCGGCGGTCCCGCCGAACAGGGCCACGGTCAGCGCGTAGGGCAGGCCGACGCCGAGGGCCCGGATCGAGGTCGGGAACAGCTCGGCCTTCACGATGGCGCTGATCGAGGTGTAGAGGGAGCTGACGGCGAGCGGTACGACCATGAGCAGGAACGCGTACACGGGGTCGCTGGTGCGCGAGAGCAGGGTGAGCGAGGGCACCACCGTCACGGCGCCCAGCACCCCGAACGCGATCAGCATCGGGCGGCGTCCCACCCGGTCGGAGAGCAGCCCCATGACCGGCTGGAGCACGACGAACACGAGCAGCGCGAAGAAGTTGATCCAGGCCGCCGTGGGCTTGGCGATGCCGCTGGTGTTGACCATGAACTTCTGCAGGTAGGTCGTGTACGTGTAGAAGAACAGGGTGCCGCCCATGGTGAGGCCGACGACGACCAGGCACTGCCGCGGGTAGGACAGCAGCAGCCGCAGGCTGCCACGGGCCGGCTCGCCGCCCTGCCGCTTCCCGTCCTCGCCCCCGGCCTCGGCCGCCGCGCGCTCGAAGCTCTCCGACTCGTCCATGCCGCGCCGCAGCCACAGGACGACGACCGCGCCCGCCGCGCCCACGACGAACGCGATCCGCCAGCCCCACGCCTCCATCTGCGCGGTGCTGAGCACCTGCTGGAGGACGATCTGCAGGCCGAGCGCCGTCAGCTGGCCGGCGATGAGGGTGACGTACTGGAAGCTGGAGTAGTAGCCGCGGCGGCCGGGCGAGGCCACCTCGGACATATAGGTGGCCGAGGTGGAGTACTCGCCGCCGACCGACAGGCCCTGGAGCAGCCGCGCGGCCACCAGGAGCACCGGCGCGGCGACCCCGATCGAGCCGTACGAGGGGGTCAGCGCCACGATCAGCGAACCGGCCGCCATGAGCGTCACCGACAGGGTGAGCGCCGCGCGCCGGCCGCGGCGGTCGGCGTAGCGGCCGAGGACCCAGCCGCCGATCGGCCGCATCAGGAAGCCGACGGCGAACACGGCGGCGGTGTTCAGCAGTTGGGCGGTCTGGTCGCCCGAGGGGAAGAAGACGGAGGCGAAGTAGACGCTGAAGGCGGTGTACGCGTACCAGTCGTACCACTCGATCAGATTGCCGATCGATCCGCGCACGATGTTGCTGACGACCCTGCGTTCGTCGCGGCGCGGCTCGCGCGCCCGCTCGGTCGTGGTCTGTGTGGCCATCGGAACTCCCTTGTCAGCGGCCCGGGAGCACACAGAGTCGACGGCGGAGCGGCGCCGCTCAACAGCGGGAACGAAGTCCTAACAGTCCCTTAGGGCTGAGGTGACGGCACCCGCGTCCGCGGTGGCGCCGTCGGCCCTCCCAGGGAGCGGGAGAGCCGACGGCGCCTCATGGAGGTGCGCGGTGTGTGAGGGATCGCCTAGGCGGCGTCGCGGACCGTGCCCGTGAACTGCGGGCCCTCGACGGCCGATCCGTCGGGGGCGTAGGTCCACAGGCGCAGGCGCAGCGACTCCGTGTCCTCGCTCAGCCCGTCGGTGACGGTCGGTACGGACACGTCGACGCTCAGGCTGCCCGCCGGCACCTCGGACATGATCAGCGCACCGTTCGGCAGCGCGGACAGGGGTCGCTCCGGATCCGGCGAGGCCTCGAAGAACATCTCCAGCCAGGCCGCGGAGACGTCCGTGGTGGACAGTTCGGTGCCGGCGGAGACGGGCAGCAGCTCCAGATCCGTCCAGGTGACGACGTCGGCGGGCGCGGAGAGGCTGATCCGCCAGACCAGCGGCCGGCCCTCGGTGACCTGGTCGGCGACCGGGGTCACGGTCACCTCGGGCTGGGGGTCGTCGTTGCGCGCGGTGACGCCGCCCAGGTAGGAGCCGACGACCGCGCCGCGTACGGACTTGACGGCCACCACGTGGAGATCGTCGGCCCCGTAGCGGGTGTTGCCCTCGACCGACACCGGCACGTCGACACGGGTGCCCGCCCGGACCCGCACCGTGCGCGCGACCGGCCGGTCGGCGCCCGGCTCGTCCACGAACAGCCGGACCTCGCCGGTGCCCGACCCGGAGACCTGGACCGGCACCTGGTAGGTGCGGGTGCCGGAGTCGCCCTCCTCGACGCTCAGGTGCCCGACGTCCACGCGCGCGAGCCGCGCGGGCTCGACGACGGGGGTGCCGGGGCGCCAGCCGTGGGCGTCCATCAGCCAGGCCGTCCCGGACGCGGTACGCGGGGTGAGGCGCAGCGTCTCGACGTGGCCGAGGTCGATGCGTTCCCGGGTCTCGGCGGTCAGCGGTACGCGGACCTCGCGCGCCCAGTAGGAGGACGTACGGGAGGTCCCCGGCAGGCCGTCGACGGTCACCCGGCCGAGGTCCGCCCGCTTGCCGGAGGTGTCGGTGAGGGCGACGTCCAGCTCGGTGCCGGTGGTGTTCGGCGGGACGATCACGCGCAGGCTCAGCTGCCGCGCGCCGGACAGGGAGACCGGGCGGGCGGGGCTGAGCGTGGTGGCGGTGCCGGCGCGGCTCCACTCCATGGCCAGCGCGTACCGGTCCGGCTCCTTGCCGGGTGTCACCCCGCGCCACTGGGCGAAGTGCGGGGAAGCGGTCCTGAGATCGGGGTCGAGGCAGGAGGCGCCGGGGTCCGGGTCCACCTGGGCGCACAGTCGGCCGCCGCCGACCGTGGCGGAGGGCACGGGCAGGAACGCCCCCGCGCGGGCGGCGCCGACGGCGTGGGTGAGGACGCGGGCGGGACCGGCGGACGCGGCGCGCACGGGCGAGCCGTCGAGCAGCGGGCGGGCCGCGTCGTCACCGGCGACGAACAGCCGGGCCGCGGCGGCTATGTACGTCGAGCCGGCCTTCTGCTGCTGCTCGGCGGTGAGCCGGGTCGCGGTGCCCGGCGAGCACAGCGGGTCGTGCTCCTCGCCGCCGTACAGGAAGTCGTCGTTCGCCGGTGCCGTGGCCTGGCCGGGGGTCCACTCGCTGTTGAAGTAGTTGTGGTTGGCGCCGGTCATGTAGACCGCGCTGTGCAGGGCCCTGCCGCGGCTGACGCCTCGGGTGCCGTCGACGTAGAGCTCGCCCTGGAGGTCGATGACGTCCCCGTCGCAGCCCGGCAGGATCGTCACGGACGGCACGTCGGGGGCCGGGTTCTGGCCGAAGACCGTGGGGCCTATGAGGACGGTTCCGCGTATCGTCCAGCGGGTCTCGCCGTGGTAGCCGTCCTCGTCGGCGGGCGGTGGGGTGAGGCTGTCCAGCGCGGCGCGGTCGGCGCCCTCGCCGCCCCGGGAGTGGCCCACCAGCATGACCCGGCCGAGGTCGGCGCGGGGCGCCCGGCGTACGACGTCGGGGGCGGTGGACGGGTCGGCGGCCCAGTCCGCCCAGTGGGCCAGGTGCAGCCGTATCAGCGAGGAGCGGGCCTGGGCGCCGGCGTCGTCGGCCTGCCAGTCCTGGGCGTTGACCGAGTTGGCCGAGATCGAGACCGTCACATAGCCCTGGGAGGCGAGGAGTCGCTGGTCGTGCTGGTAGCCGCGGTAGCTCGGGACCGGTTCGTGGCCGGCCGGGCAGGGCCATTCCAGGGTCACGTCGTCGCCCTGGAAGCAGGTGACGTGACGACCGTGGAGGAACAGCGCCAGCGGGCGGCTGCCCGAGGCGTCCTCCGGCGCGACCACCACGGCCTTCATCTCGACGTCGGTGTCGTAGCCGGGCAGGTGGACCGACGGCAGGGAGTACTCGCCGCTGGTCGTACGGAACGGGCCGGGCACACCGGGGTCGACCTCGTTCACGGCCGCCGTGCGGGGCAGGCGCGACGGGTCGTCCGACGCGGCGTCGAGCGCGCGGCGCTCACGGGCCGCGGCCTTCGCTCCGGCCGCGTCCAGCCGCCGCCCGGCGGCCTCGACCCGCAGGTCGTCGGTGCTGCCGAGGCGCACGCCGTCAAGCGGGAGCCGGAAGGTGCGCCCGTCCGCGGCGGGTCTGGGGGTGCCCAACAGGCGGTCCCCACTGCGGAATTCGACCTGGGCGTCACCCACCGGCACCTTCTGCGGCGAGCGCCACACCAGCTCCGCCGACTCCCCGGAGCCGGTGGTCCGCCAGCCCTCGGGAAGTCCTGCGGACGCGGCGGCCGACGGCCGCCCGGGGTCCGGTTCCGGCGCCGCCAGCGCCGCCCCCGGCGCCGCCAGCGCCAGCGCGAGGACCGCCGCCACGGCGGTCGTCACGCGCGAGACACGGATCACTTCTCGTTCCTCCTCATGGTCAGTGCCCCTGAGGCCCCACGGGCCCCGGGCTCCCCCGACGCCCCAAAGGGAGCACATTCGATCGCCCTGTCACGTCTTCGCACAGTATTCGCACACGTTCCGCCCCTGGTGCACAACAAGACACGTGCAAGCAGGGGGAGTTGGGGGCCTGAAGCTTCAACTGACCTGTGATGGGCGGGCATTCAGAGCGGTGGCCGAGAGCACACTGGGCGAGTGGGAGCGGGAGCGGGAGTCCGGGGGGCCTAGGGCGTGTTGCGAAAGTCCCGTCGTTCGCCCGAAGGGCGGGCCTCGCGGCGTCAGGTGCGTGCTCTCGGCGTGCCGGGCGGAAGCCCTCGTACTGGATGTACTTGGGCTTTCGCCCGGCGCGGCGAGAGTGCGTGCATGGCGTCGCGAGGCAGGCGGGACTTTCGCAACACGCCCTAGTGCTTTCTTACGAAGGGCGTTGCGCCGGGAGACCGATGCGGGTCCGGGCGGGTGTCCCTAGCGTGGGAGGCATGAGCGACGCTGCGCACCAGACCTCCCGCGACCGGGCCACGGCCCTCGTGCGCGGCTACGTGGATCAGGACCGTGCCGCGGTCGGGGAGGCGTTGGAGGGCCTGGGGCAGGGCGCGGGCGCGGGCGTGGGCTCAGGTGCGGGCACCGGCTCGGGCTCGGGCTCGGGCTCGGGCTCGGGCGGTCTGATCGAGGTGTACGTCGTCCTGAACGGGCTGCTGCGCTCCACCCTCAGCATCATGGAGCTGAGCGGCAGGCCGTGGAAGGTGGACGACCTGGTGGGCCGGGCCGACGAACTCGCCGCCTCCGCCCCGCCCCACTACGAGTTCGCCGTGGGCGAGGCGACGCGGGCGTGGGCCCGTGGCGACCAGTCGGCGATGCGCGCGGCGTCGTGCCAGGACCTGGCCGGGGCGGTGCACATCACGGCCGTGGGGGTCGCCGTACTGGGGTCGGCTCTATGGGGCGAGGCCGGATTCCTCGCCGTCCTCCGGGAGTTCGGCGCGGTCGCCTCGGCGCTGGCGGACTTCCCTGACAGCGGGTCCTGACGTCAGGACTCGCTGTCAGGGCCCACTGTCAGGACCCGACGTCAGGACCCACCGTGCTGACGTACGGTCGGTCTCACTTCAGGTGACGGTCCAAGAAGCGGCAGCCGTCTTCCAGTTCGAACCACGGGGTGCCGGTGTGGCCGCCCAGGTTGGCGTGCAGGGTCTTCTCCTTGCTGCCGAACGCGTCGAAGAGGTCCAGGGCCCGTTGCCGGGGGTTCCCCTCGTCGTCCCACTGCAACAGGAGCAGCAGCGGAACGGTGACCTGCCGGGCCTCCTCGCGCTGGGCGCGGGGCACGTATCCCCCGGCGTGGAGGCCCGCGGCCACGATGCGCGGCTCGACCGCCGCCAGCCGGATGCCGAGGGCCGCCCAACCGCCGGAGTACCCGACGGGGCCGCCGATGCCGGGCAGTTCGAGGAGGGCGTCCAGGGTGGTCCGCCAGTCCGGGACGGCGTTCTCGACCATCGGGCCGACGAGGGAGTCGAGGAGCTCGTCGACCGGCTCGCCGGCCCGCATCGCCCGCCCCAGCTCGGCCCGGACCTGCTCGACGGCGGCGGAGCGGGGTCGGTCACCGCATCCGGCGGCGTCGATGGTGGCCACCGCGTAGCCGCGTGCCGCGGTGTACCGGGCCCGGGCGACCAGCCGGGGGTCCGCCTTGGGCAGGCCGTTGTTGTGGGCCATCAGGATCAGCGGGAGCGGTGCGGCGGATTCGGGCGTCCACAGGGTGCCGGGAATCTCGCCGAGGGTGAATTCGCGTTCGAGGACGCCGTCGTCGAGGCGCTGCTCGGAAGTGAAGCGCATGGTCGTGCCTTTCGGGAGTGCGCGTGAACGGCGCTCCCGGACGACGACCTATCGCCCGACCGTGACCCCTGAGGGGAGCACCCATGTCGATACTGCGTTCACGGGTACCACCTCCTCGTTCTCTCGCACGGCCACCGGGAAGCTAGCAGCGGTCGTACGTCCGCCGCCAACGGTTTTCCGGCGGCCCGTGCGAGGATGGCGGCCGTGACCGGATCGTCGTCCTCACCCGGCGCCGAGGGCAGTCCTCGTGGCCCCGGACTGGGTTCCCGCACCGCCGCCGCGCTCGTGTTCGGGTCCTCGGCGGCGGTCCTGGTGGTCGAGATCGTCGCCCTGCGGCTGCTGGCTCCCTATCTCGGTCTCACCCTGGAGACCAGCACCATGGTGATCGGCATCGCCCTCACGGCGATCGCCGTCGGCTCGTGGCTGGGCGGGATCCTCGCCGACCAGGTCGATCCGCGCCGCCTGATCGGCCCCTCGCTCGGGGTGTCGGGAGCGGTCGTGGCGCTCACCCCCGCCGTGCTGCGCACCACCGCGGAGTGGGCACCGGCGCTGCTGCTGCTGATCGCGTCGCTGACCATCCTCGTACCGGGCGCGCTGCTCTCCGCGGTGACGCCGATGGTGACGAAGCTGCGTCTCACCCGCCTCGCCGAGACCGGGACGGTCGTCGGCCGGCTGTCCGGCGTCGGTACGGTCGGCGCGATCGTCGGCACCGTCCTCACCGGGTTCGTCCTGGTGTCGCGGCTGCCGGTGAGCGGCATCCTGATCGGCCTCGGCATCCTGCTGGTCGTCGGCTCGGCGCTGGTCGAGTGGCGTACGCGCCGGTGGGGCGGCGCCCCCGCCCTGACCCTCGCGGTCGTCGCCGGCGGCCTCGGCACCGCGGTCGCGCCCGGCGGCTGCGACGCGGAGACCAGGTACCACTGCGCCCGGGTCGTCGCGGACCCCGACCGGGACGGCGGCCGCACGCTCGTGCTGGACGGCGTGCGGCACTCCTACGTCGACGTCGACGATCCGACGTTCCTGGAGTTCACCTACGTGCGCGCCATCGCGTCGGCGGTCGACGCGGCCTTTCCCGAGGGGGAGCCGCTCGCCGCCCACCATCTGGGCGGTGGCGGACTCACCCTCCCCCGCTACCTCGCCGCCACACGGCCCGGGACGCGCAGCCTCGTGTCCGAGATCGACAGCGGGGTCGTACGCATCGACCGTGAGCGGCTCGGTCTGCGGGCGGAGGCCGGGATCGACGTACGCGTGGAGGACGGCAGACTGGGCCTGCGGGCGCTGCCCGCCGACAGCCGGGACCTCGTCGTCGGTGACGCCTTCGGGGGCGTCAGCGTGCCGTGGCACCTCACCACGGTGGAGGCGATGGCCGACGTACGGCGGGTTCTCGACCCCGACGGCCTGTACGTCGCCAACCTCATCGACCACGGCGGCCTGGACTTCGCCCGCGCCGAGGTAGCCACCCTCGCCGAGACCTTCGAGCACATAGCCCTCGTCGGCGCCCCCGCGAACATCGGCCTCGACCCGACGGCCACCTCCGAAGGCGGCAACCTCGTGGTGCTCGCCTCCGACCGGCCCGTCGACCTGCGCGCGACCCAGCAGGCGCTGGACACCCGCCGGACCGGCTGGCGGATCACCACCGGCGACACCCTCACGGCCTGGACCGCCGACGCCCGCCCCCTGACCGACGACTACGCCCCCGTCGACCAACTCCTCCAACCGTCCAGCACGCGCCGGGACCGGTGACACGGCCTCCGCTCCAGGAACATGCTCGGTTGCGATGTCGACCGCCACAGGGACGTCGCCCTCAGGCCCTCCGGAGGGGACCGCTGTGCAATCTGAAGTCACGGGCCAGGAGCAGTATCTGGACCTCCCCCTGCGTATCGAGCGGCCCTTCCTGCTCTGGTCCTACGAGGTGTCACATCGCCGTCTCGTGCTGCGGGCAGAGCCGGGAGGCGTGGCCGGCGGGGCGGGGGAGGTCGAGTTCGTGGATGTCCTGGGCATGCAGGTGAAGTCCCACTACTCCGAGCTCCTGATCTCCCACGCCCCGGCACGCGGCACGGCTGCCGCCGCCGGTATCGACGCGTTCGTGCCTGTCCCGGAGAGGCATCGGTCCAAGTTCACCGCCCTGCTCGTCTCGGACGGGGCGGTGGACGGTGGGTTCGTCGTCTGTGGTGGCTTCCGGGTCCGCCCTTCCGGGGGACGTCCCCGGGCGTGAGCGCTGAGGGGGGCGGCCTCGTTGTGCGAGACCGCCCCCCTTGACTTCCGCGCCGACTACAGCCCGATCGGGTTGAGGTAGGTGGCCGGGCGGGTGGCGGCGTCCTGCTTGAGGATCTGGCCGCCGAAGGGCCACGTCAGGGTGAAGTGGTCCGTCTCGTTCGGCGGGGTCACCAGGAACTTCGCGGGGACGAACTTCTCCGCCCGGGGCGTCGACGCGGCCACCGGGAGCAGGGTGATGCTGAAGTCCACGGTGTCCCCCTTCTCCAGCGTCAGCTTCTGCGGCTTCTGGGCGGACCGCACCAGCGACCACGTGCCGTCGGTCGTCTGCGCGCCGACCATGTCGACCCCGGCGAACCCGGAGAGCGTGCAGGTGCGCTCGCTCTTGTTCGTGAACCAGATGTACGCCTGGGTCTGCTTCTCGGTCTGCTGCATCTCGGGCTTCGCGTCACCGCCCGTGGCGAAGCCGGCCTTCAGGTCCGCGGTGTGGCAGCGGGTCGGCTCGGCCTGCGCGGCGGCGGAGGCCGGAGCGGCGGCAGCGGCGGTGCCGGTGACGACGATCGCCGCGAGGGCCATGGCGGTCAGCTTGCTCTTCATCAGATCTCGAATTCCCCTCGAACACGAATCGGCGCACGAGTCGGTGCGCTTCTGCGCCCCTACAGATGCGCGGCACATGGAAGAGGTTCAGCGGGGCGGGAGATCTTTTGTGACCGCTGGCGTCAATGCCCTTTCCGCCCCCCGGAGTTGCCCCAAGGGGCAGGCTGAAAGAACGTCGACCGATTCGCAGTCTGTCGATTCCGGAAGGTGGAGAATCTCCATGGGACAACTCGCCAAGCGGGTGCCATCAACGAGTGGAACGACATGACCTGGCCGAATCACCCCGGCCGGGTGAGCGCTTCCTGGATCAGGATTCTCCGAAACGGCGGCATTTTCTCCCGAGGGCAAAAGCATATTGACCTTTCCCCGGCCGCTGCCCCTTCACCCCGGCCGCCGAGCCTCACTACGATCAGCGCCCATGGACTGGCTGGAGCGCATCGCGGGACTGCGGCAGTGGACCAGGAACGGGACGCGCGCTCCGCACAAGCCGTTGCTGCTCCTGCACGCCCTCGGCCGGTTCCAGCAGGACCCCGACGGCGAACTGCGGTACAGCGCCGTCGAGGAGGACCTCCAGCGCCTGCTGACCGAGTACGGCCCGCCCCACAAAACATCACCCGCGTACCCGTTCCACCACCTCGTCAACGACGGCGTGTGGGAGGTCCGGACGGATCGCGGCCCCGGCAGTCCCGGCAGCGGGGTCCGGGACCTGCGCGAGTCGGGTGCCACGGGACGGCTCGCTCCGGAACTCGGCGCCGCGCTGCGCGGCGAGCCGGAACTGCTGCACCGGATCACGCGGTTGCTGCTGGACCGGCACTTCCCGCCCTCCGTCCACGGGGAGTTGTGCGAAGCCGTCGGCCTGGAGCTGGACCCGGCGAAGGTCGTCCCCCTCTCGGCCGTACGCAAGCAGCGGGACCGGCGTATGCGCGAACTGGTGTTGACCGCCTACGAGTACCGGTGCGCCTTCTGCGGCTACGACGGCAGGCTCGGCCCCGTCCCGGTCGGACTGGAAGCCGCCCATGTGCGCTGGTGGGCACTGGGCGGACCGGACGACGTCGACAACGGCCTGTGCCTGTGCTCGCTCCACCACAACCTCTTCGACAAGGGCGTCCTCGGCGTCGACGGCGACCACCGCGTCCTCGTCTCCCAGCGCTTCGTCGGCCACAGCACCGCCGCCCGCGAGCAGGTCCTCGCGCTGGCGGGCCGCCCCCTGGTCGGCCCGCAGCCGGGCATCCGCCCCGTTGCGGCCGACCACCTCAACTGGCACCTCAGCCAGGTCTTCCACGGCGCACCACGCCCCGCCACGGCCGCCTGACGGCACGTCCGCCGACCTCAATCACCGCTGTCACACACCTTGTTGGCGTGCCCGCGCCTGCCTCGCACGGGCAGCGAGAGGCGGCGGCACGCGGCTACCACCTCGACACCGGCTGTGCCTCAAGGGGCACCTCCGCCCACACCGTCTTGCCTGGGCCGCCCTCATAGGCGAGTTGAAGGCCGTGCAGCACCACCGCTGCTGAGACAGCCGGGCCCCGGCCGCCGTCCGTCTTCCGGGCTCACCGGGCCCTTGCTCGCGAGGGTCCGGCGAGCCGCTGACCTCCCCAAAGAACCGAGGGAAAGAACTACCCGCCCACCCACCCTCCCCGGCCGCGAAGCCCGCGTCACCCGTCCGAGTGACCGGCTTGCAGGTGCGGGATGCGGACGGTTACGTTCGCCGCGACAACCGCACAAAGACTTCGGCCCCCGGCCGGGACTGCAATCCCGAACGAGGGCCTGACCGATCAGGAAGACGTAACCTTCCCGATGGCTGATTCGCAGTCTAACGCGCCCCTGCGCGCCGACGCCGGAGCTCCCACTTCCGGTGTGATCCACGTACGCACCCGGCTGACGGCCGACTTCACGGTGCTCTCCAACGCTCTCGCCCAGCGGCGCGGCAGCGCGGTCACGGTCGGCGTCGCGGCGTACATCTCCTCCCTGCCGGACGGCACGTGCGTGAGCATCGCCGCCCTGTGCGCACACTTCGACGAGGGCGAGATCCTCGTCTCGCGAGCGCTGAGGGAGTTGGAAGCGGCCGGATACCTGGAACGCCGCCGCGAGCGGACGCCCACCGGCCAGGTCCGCACCCGGACGTACTTCTACGACGTACCCGGCGGCGAACCAGGCCCGGATCCCGGCGGGTCTCCCCGGCCGCCCCAGCCTCGTCGCCCCCGTCAGCAGACCACTGCTGCCACACCCGCACCCGCGTCCGGGGCCGTGCGGGACGCAGTGGAGACGCCCGTACAAACGCCCGTACAGACGGAGGTGAAGACGGAGGAGGCACCGGCCGCACTCACCGCCGCCGACCCCCGGGCCATCGGCCTGCTCGCCGGGCTCCGCAGGGTCGATCCCCGCCTCGTCCTGTCCGAACGGGAAGCCGCCCGCCTCGCCCCGGCCGTCACCCGATGGCTCGGCGCAGGCCTGCTGCCCACCCAGATCACCGACCACCTCACCGCACGACTCCCGGCAGACCTCCTCGTCCGCCCGGTCGGCATCCTCGCCTACCGCCTCAAGGAGACCCCACTGACCGCACCGGACACCAGCAGCCCCGAGACCCCAGAGCGCCCAGCGGTCCTGAGAATGCGGAACTGCGACGGCTGCGACCGCGGCTTCCGCTCCGCAGGACACAGCCACTGCCGGGACTGCCGGACCCGGAACCAACTACCCGCGACGGGGTGATCCGGTGGCCGGGTGTGCGGCCCACCCACAGGTGGGAGGCTTGATGTGGCACGATGCGAAATCTGACGCCAAGAGGAGGTGGGACATGGTCGACAGGTTCACGGACGGGCTTCTGACGCCCACGGAGACAGCTTCCTACCTTCAGATTCCTCAGTCGACCCTCACCTCGTGGCTGAAGGGCAAAGCCGCCGGAGCACCACTGGTCCACCAGGTGGAGCCAGTGCGGAAAGGGCAGCCTTCGGTGCCGTTCATCGCGGTGGCCGAGGCGCACGCCCTGCGTTCCCTACGTTCTCTGGGGCTCCGCATGAGCGAGATCAGGGAGGCCGCAGCCGCCGTACGGGACGCTCTCGACACTCCCTACGGCCTCGTCTCGAAGAGAATCGCCACGGACGGCGTGGACATCTTCATCGAGCACGGCTGGGGCGATCTCCGCAGAGCCCGCGACGGACAGGTCCCCATCCACGAAGTCGTCTCCGACTATCTCCGCTACCTCACGTGGGAGCCGGACGAGGACTTCCCCTCCGGCCTGCGACTGAGGCAGTACCCGGACTCCGTCCCCGTCGTGATCGACCCGAGGTTCGGCCACGGACTCCCTGTCGTCGCCGCGAACCGCGTCACGGTCCAGGCGATCACCGACCTGTGGGAGGCCGGGGAATCCGTCGAGAACATCGCCTACGACTACGACATGACGCCTGAGCAGGTGGACGCGCTCTGCCAGGCAGTGGTGCAGCTTGTCGCCTGAGTCCTCCCGGGAGTTCTTCCTCGACCGGAATCTCGGTCGCCGTGTGGCGGAGGGCCTGAGGGTGGACGGTTCACCGCATCGGGGACGTCTTCCCGGACGACGGCCAGGACATCCCGGACGAGGAGTGGATAGGGGATGGCGTAGGAAGGCCGGCCACATGTGCGCCGTCGGTCACGGTGCCACCGCGCGAACGAGGAGCGTACCGATGTGGCCAGGGTGCGGGGCATCAAGTACCTGGGCCTCAGCCGTGCGGAACCCGGCCCGGGTGAGCAGGCGCTCCCACACGGCAGGGCGGTAGCTGTAGCGGTAGGTGAACATCGCCTTGCCCGCGAAGCCCCCCTTGTACATGCCCTGCGGTCCGTAGGCGCCCGGGATGGCCGGCGGCTGCGAGAAGACGAAGACGCCCCCGGGCCTGAGCTGTTGGCGGACAAGCGGGAAGAGACGGCTCGGGTCGGTGAACCAGGCGGCTCCGAAGATCGAGTAGACGGCGTCGTACGCCGCCGCCTCCTCCCCGCTCAGATACCGCAGTACTTCGGAGCACACGAACTCCGCGCCGGTACTGGCCCACTTCGTGGTCGTCTTCTTGACCATGACAGGAGACAGGTCAACGCCCCGAGCGGTGATGCCACGCTGGGCCAGGTAGGCGAGAGCGCGACCGGTGCCGCAGCCGATCTCCAGAACGGATCCTGGGTCGCCGAGCAGTTCGGGGCCGGGGCCGTGACCGGCGTACTGGGTCCAGGAGAATCCAGGCTCCGCGTCGTCCTTGAAGGCAGACGCGGCGAAGGTGTCCCACAACTCAGTCTCGGCGGCGATGTCGTGGTGTGCGGGCAAGACGATTCCTCTTCGCAGGGGATGGCCCCTGCCTCAGGGGACCGAGGGCAGGGGCCAGGGTAGGGCCGTTCAATGGCTGTCGGGGACCTTGTTGTCGCACGGTGAGCAGTCCGTGCCGTCGATGGCCCACAGCTCCTCGTCGATGTCGAAGCCGACGGACTTCAGGAAGTCTGCGGTACGCAGGCACAGCCCGTCACGGCGACGCTCGATGAACGGGGCATGGTGCTTGTACCGGCCTTCGTTGTACGCATCGCACAGCGCCCACCACACCGGCGTGTCGAGGATGAGCTGGTGGACACCGATGTCGACGAGCTTGCCGACTCCGAGGTGGACTTCCGGGTGCTCCATGCAACCGATGGTGTACATGACGGCGTTGCCCAGGACGCGCTCGGCCATGTCGCGGACCATCGTGTGATCCCGTAGCAACAGGGCGACCTCGCGGTCCCACAGACTCATGCCGCTGTCGAGGACGTTCACGGTCAGGTGCCTGATGTGCGGCTGGACGGCGTCGAGCAGCTCCTTCGGATGCCTGGTGCGGGTGTAGGAGGGGTTGTCGAACATGACGGTCATGAACGTTCCCTTTCTGGGAGGTGTCGTGCCGTGCTGGTAACCCACCCCAGCGAAGGTTCGTGGTCCTTCGGAGGAATGGGTATCGGAGACGGGCGCGGTCATCCGAGGCGGCGCTCCGCCCGGTTCATCTCGGTCACACGGGCGCGCAGTACCTCGGTATCCGTGGCCTGCCGGATGGCGTCGGGGTCCGCGTCCCACTCGCGCCCGCCGCCGGGGGGTCTGAGTTGCAAGTAGGGGCCGGCGCACCCCATCACGTAGCCGATCTTGTCCGTCTTCATGTCGATGACCAGGGCGCCGTCCTCTTCCCGCGTCGCCCTCAATGACTCCACTGCCGTGTACGGGTCGGCGTACCGCAGTTCCGTCGTAGCCATGAACAGGACGCTAGACAGGCGGAGTTGATGGCCGCCATGTAAGTTGCGCGAAGTTGCTTGACTGCCTGGCGAGGTTGCGCCACGTTGCCGATATGGGTCGACGGAACCCCCACCGGAAGGCCCTGACCTCAGGGAGGCTTGGGAGATCAGTCCCCCAGGAGAAGGACGTGATCATGGCCCGACGACTGCGTTTCAACGGCACGGGCAGCGGCGTCAACGGGTGCCCGTCCATTCACGAAGACCTCGACACGGGTGAGGTCATCGTGCACGGCCCGGCCCTCACCGACCCGCACGATGTCGCCCAGCTCAGGCACCTGAACGAGGGGGAGGTGCCCATCGTGGTGCCACGGGAAGTACTCGTCGACTTCGCCCCCAAAGAGGTAACCCGCGTGCCGAACATCATCGGGCTGGACGAGTTCGACCGACTCTTCACGCAGTTCGAGCACACGGCATGGCGTCTGGAGAGCCGACGTCGATACGCCTCCGACGAACTCACGGACACGTATGCGCAGTTCACCCGTGGTGAGGACGTCAGCTGGGAGGGCGTGGACGCGGAGTGGTGTGCCGAGCGCCGCGAGCAGACCGGGCTCGGCAAGAGGTTCGAACGGGTCCGCACGGTCGACGATCCGCCGACGGTCGGCCAGCTCTATCTTCTCGACAACGCCCGACGCAACAGCAGTGTCGGCGAGAGGATCCTCAACCTCTGGCGTGCGGACGCCCAGCGGCTCGGTCTGCCCGACGAAGACTTCTGGATCTTCGACTCCCGGCTGGTCGCGCTGCTCAATTTCGACGACGCCGACCACTTGGTGAACGTCGAACTGATCACGGAACCCGCGGCGGTCCTGCGGTACGCCATGGCGCGTGACGCAGCGATGCATCACGCCGTCCCGTACGGACAGTTCGCGGCGCGGCTGACCGCAGAAAAGGACTGAAAGCAGGTGCGTACCGGTGAGCACGGACTATCAGCAGGCACGAGAAGCGCTCGGGGCGCGCCTACGCGAACTCCGGCTCTCCGCCCCTGGACGTCGGCTCACCGGCACGGAACTCGCCACGCTGTACGGGTGGAACAAGTCCAAGGTCAGCAGGCTGGAGAACGGCAGGCAGACACCGACACCCGACGACCTGCGCAAGTGGGCGGAGGCAACCGGCCAGTCCGAGGCGTACGACGAGTTGCTGGCCCGCCTCCGGGGCTTCGAGTCCCACATCCGGTCCTGGCGGCGACAACTGTCGGCCGGGCACAAGCCGGTCCAGGACACACACCTGAGCGCTCATGCCGATGCCTCCGTGTTCCGTGGCTGGGAACCCTCCATGATCTTCGGGATTCTTCAGACGCCGGACTACGCCCGGTCGATCTTCACGCGGTACTCGGAGCTGCAGCGATCGCCACGCGACACCGAGGAGGCAGTCCGGTCCCGCATGAAACGGCAAGAGACGCTGTACGACTCCTCGAAGCGTTTCCACCTCATCATGTGGGAAGCCGCCCTGCGTGCCTTGGTCTGCCCGCCTTCGGTGCTCGCGGCCCAGCTGGACCGACTCACAGGAGCCGTCGGACTGGACACCGTAGAGCTGGGGATCATCCCCCTGTCTGCCTCACTCAAGATTCCTCCGGCCACCGCCTTCTGGATCTACGACGACCGGCAGGTGATCGTCGAGAACTGGCACGCGGAGTTGTGGATCGACGACGGAGCCAGCGTGGAAACCTATCTGCGCACTTGGAAGACGCTCCAGGGGTCCGCCGTGTACGGCGCTGAAGCGCACAACCTCATCAGTGCCGCACGACGAGCGTTGCACTCACGTTGAAGCCAAGCCCGCGTCCAAGGAGCTCACGGTCGACACGACCGACTCCGACGGCCCCTACGACTGGTGTCTCGCCAACGCCGGAACGTGGGACATGACCGGCGGGACGGCGACCCTGCCCGCACTGCCCGGTCGCCGTCCCGCTCGTCCCGTGGCCCTCGCCTCGGGCCCCAACTGGCACCTCAGCCAGGTCTTCCACGGCACACCGCGTCCCGCCACCGGCCCCGCCACGGCCGCCTGACGGCACTCACCGCCACCGCGGGCCTCACCCTTCGCCGGGCCCGTCGGCGCGGGCCATGGTCAGTCGGCGGACGCCATGAAGTGCAGCATCCTGCGGTTGACCTCCTCCGCGTGGTCGATCTGCGGCCCGTGGCCGGTGCCGGAGATGATCTCGGCTCGGGCACCGGGGACCAGGCGTGGCACACGCTCCGCCTGCCGCTGCGGGTGCACGAGGAGGCTTCGCCTGCCGAGCACCAGATAGAGCGGAGTCCGGATGGTGGACAGCTCCTCCTCGGACAGGGGAAGCGGCGCCGGGCGGCGTATGCGGTAGGCGCGAACCGCCGTTCGGATCATCGCGCGGAGTTCCGGTACGACGAGGACCGGCTGTTCGAGCCATGCAGCCAGTCGCGGGCGGAACGCCTTGGGCGCGAAGGTCGCGAAGAGGCTGGCGAAGATCCAGACGAAGAAGCGCAGCCCCACCTTTTCCAGGCCGCCGGGATCGAGCAACGTGACCGAGGCGAGGCGTTCGGGCCTGCGATGCGCCTGGTTCAGGGCGAGCCAGCCACCGTAGGAGGAGCCGACGAGGTGGACGCGGTCGAGCCCGAGCCCGGCGAGCGTCTCATCCAGCCACTGCGCCGCGTGTTCGGGCTGGTGGATGGGTGCGCGCTGCGCGCTGCGGCCGGGATCGCCCAGGGTGTCGATCGCGTAGACCGGCCGGTCCGCGCCGAGGGCGGGGGTGTTCAGGTACCACATGGCGGAGCAGGAGCCCGCCCCGTGCACCAGGACGACAGGGGTGCGGGATCGGGCAGCCTGGTTCTCGGCGCCGTAGCGGTAGACGTGCGTGGTACCGAAGGACGTCTCCACGTCCTCTTCCGCGAGCGCGGGCGCCCCCAGCGCGTAGACCGCGTCGCAGGCCGCGAAGTGGCGCTCCCGCCAGGCCTCGCTCACATAGCGGCCGACGTCGGCGCGGGGTCGGGCAGCCGTCTCGGGCATGGTCACCTCCGGCGTCTCGGTTTTGTGATACGAACGTACCACGACTTTGGTACAGCTGTATCATCAAGAGGGCTCCGAGGGAGCCGTAGCAGGAACGACGAGCGGAGAAGCGGCCGATGCCCAAGCGCGTGGACCACGCAGAACGGCGCACCGAGATCGCCGAGGCCCTGGTCCGGGTCGCCGGCCGAAGCGGACTGCATGCCGTCGGGATGCGCGATGTGGCGGCGGAGGCGGGCGTATCGCTGCGGCTGGTGCAGTACTACTTCCAGACCAAGGAAAAGCTGCTGCTCTTCGGGCTCGAGCTTCTGGCGGAGAGATTCGCGGCGCGGGTCTCCGCCCATGTACGGGCAGCCGGGAACGATCCGGGTCCGCGCGCGATCGTCGAGGCGCTGCTGATGGCAGCGCTGCCGACGGACGACGAGAGCCGCACCTTCCACCACCTCTACACGTCGTACGCGGTGCTGGCCGTGAACGACCCGGCGCTCGCGGCCCAGCCCTTCATCAAGAACCCTGATGCCGCCGAGGACGCCCTGACCGACCTCCTTCGGCAGGCACAGGAAGCGGCACTGCTCGAGCCCGGCGTGGACGCACGGTTGGAGGCGGCCGGCCTGCTCGCCATGTCCGCGGGACTCGGCACCGGCGTCCTCGTCGGCCAGCGCAGCCCGGAGTCCGCGACCAAGGTCCTGGATCACCACCTGAACCGAATCTTCCGCACCGGTAAGGCGGTCGTGACATGAATGACCGGAGCCCAGCGGCCCTGGAACTGCGAACCGCCCGGCTGTTGCTGCGACGCCCCACCACAGCCGATGTCGACGCGATCTTCACCGTCCACCACGATCCGCGGACCTGCACCCACAACCCGTCCGACGCGCTGGCCCGGTTCGAGGAAGCGGAGTCGCTCTACCGGCGTTGGGACGACCAGTGGCAGCGGTGCGGCTACGGGTACTGGGTCGTCCGTCACCACGGCTCCGACCGGCAGCTCGGATTCTGCGGAATCAAGCCCATGGGACTGCACGGGACCCCGGTCCTGAACCTCTTCTACCGTTTCGCCGCCTCGGCCTGGGGCCAGGGCTACGCCGGTGAAGCGGCGGCCGCGGTCGCCACCTGGGCATCCCATCACCTGCCTGACCTCCCGCTGATCGCCCGCGTTCGACCGGCCAACGTCGCTTCTCAGCGCGTGGCGATACGTGCCGGACTCAGCCGGGCACAGCATCTCGACACCGAGGGATACGACGGCTTCGACTGGATCTACCTCGCCCGGCAAGCGGTCACGGCCACCTGCCAGGGGCGTCCCGCGCCCGGGTGACCGCGCCGAAGGGAGCGGAATTCCTGTGCGGTGAGCCGTCGTTCGTCGTCTTCCGGGTCGGATACCGGGACTGGGCCTTCACGGGTCCGGCGTGACCGGCGACCTGCCACCGGACCGACCTGACGTCACGGGTTCCGCTTTTCTCGTTCAGGTGATTTTCGTCCAGTAGGGAACTTCCGGGCACCTACCATCCCTTCTCGTGACAGATAGGAAGATCCGGCGAGCAGCCGATGTGGTCGTCCTCGGTGCCGGTCCGGCCGGGCTCGTGCTCGGCAATCTCCTCCAGGACAGCGGGATCGACTGCGTCCTGCTGGAGCGTGCGGAGCGCGCGCACGTCCAGACGCGGGCGCGTGCCGGGTTCCTGGCCGCCCACACCGTACGAATCCTGGAGCGGCACGGGCTGGACGAGGGGCTGCGCCGGCGTGGACAGGCCCACAGCACCTGCGAGTTCCGCACGGAGGACGGCCGGTTCCGGCTGGACTACAGCGGCCTCGGGCGCGGCGAGCGGCACACCGTCTACCCCCAACAGCACCTGGTCACCGACCTGTTGACCCGGTTCCTGGCCGCCGGCGGCCGGGTCCGCTTCGCCACCGAGGCCGTGGACGTCCACGACGCCGACACCGACCGGCCCACGGTGACCGTGCGCGAGGCGGACGGGCGGCTCGGCCGTCTGCGGGCGCGGTACGTGGCCGGGTGCGACGGACGGCACGGCGCGGCCCGGCGGTCCCTGCCGGCCGGCTCGGCGCGCCGGCACCACCTGGACCACGGGGTGACCTGGCTGGGACTGCTCGCCCAGGCGCCGCCCAGTCTGGACGCCGTCGGGTACGCGACGCACGAGCGGGGCTTCGCCGGGCACATGGCGCGGACCAGCGAGATCACCCGCTACTACCTGGAGTGCGAGCGCGGGACCCCGGCCGACGCCTGGTCCGACGAGCGGATCTGGGACGAGCTGGACCTGCGGATGCGGGCGACGGAGTACGGCCCGCTGCACCGGGGCCCCGTCGTGGAGCGGGCCGTCGTCGGTCTGGAGTCCGATGTGCTCGAACCGCTGCGCCACGGTTCGCTGTTCCTGGTGGGCGACGCCGCCGGCCTCATCAGCCCGTCCGCCGCGAAGGGCGCCAACCTCGCCGTCCTGGAAGCCGAGTTGCTCGCGCGCGCCCTGATCGCCGATCTCCACCACGGCGACACCGAGGGGCTCGACGCCTATTCCGCGCGCGGCCTGGCCCACATCTGGCGTGCGCAGGAGTTCTCGCACTGGATGATCGGGCTCCTGCACGGCCCGTCCGGCACGGACGGGCCGTCCCTGTTCCACAACTCCCTGCGCCGCTCCCGCCTCGCGTCGCTGCGCACCTCACGCAGCCGCCAGGACTGGTTCGCCGAGCACTACGTCGGCGTATGACGCCCCTTTGTCCAGGTCCCCCTCCGCTTCCATTCCCCCCTCCGCACACCCGAATGAGGATCCCCGCGATGATCACGACGTTGTCGGGCGACACGTCCCGCCTGCGCGCGACGGTCGACTTCGTCAAGGAACAGGACACCGCCGCTCTGCTCCCGCTGCTGCTGCCCGGGCTCGACGGCCCGGAGCTGCGGGCGCTCGCGGAGCGCTGCCGTTTCTCCCATGCCGCGCTGCTCGTCTTCCCGTCCGGCGAGGCCGAGTTGGGCGCCATGCTCACCGCCTGCGGGCTCGGCGCGGTCCCGGCGCCGAGGCCGAGTGTCGTCGTACGGGAGCGACTGGCCGTACGGCATCGGCGTCCGGTCGCCGAGCTGGACGTGGGCATCCTGCGCCCGGCGGTGGTCGGCGCGGACGGGGAGCACCGTACGGTCGAGGTGTTCGCGCTGACCGTGGCGCCGGGGTCGGCCCTGGAGGAGCTGGCCGCGCACGAGCGGGAGCGGGAGCACGAGACCCACATCGCGTTCGACGTCATGACGCCCGACCCGCTGGTGCTGCGCGGCCTGTGCGCGACCTTCGCCCGCTACGGGGCCACCCCGGACGGCGGCGGCTACACCCCGCACGAGAACGGCACGGTCTTCTACTTCGACGCGCCCGCCGAGACCAAGGCCGGGTACCGGCGCGTGGAGCTGTACGTCCCCGGCGACCACCGCGACGTACTCGCCGATCACCTCGCCGAGCATCGCGCCCGGCAGCCCGCTGAAACGCTTTTGCGCCTGCTGACCGGGGCATGGACGACCCAGGCGCTGACCGTCTTCGCGCGGCTCGGGGTGGCCGACGCCCTGGACGGCGAGCGAGGGACCGGCGTGGCGGAGCTGGCGCGGGAGGTCGGGGCGCGGCCGGAGAACCTGGCGATCCTGCTGCGCTACCTCGTCATGCTGGGCGTGGTGGCGGAGGGCCGCGACGGCTTCCGGCTCACCGGTCCGGGCGCGCTGCTGCGGGCGGACGCTCCGGGGTCGATGCGGGCGCTGGCGCTGATGTACGGCGGCCCCTTCTACCGGTCCTTCGCCGAACTCGGGCACACCGTGCGCACGGGCGAGGTCGCCTTCGAGCACCTCTTCGGCGAGAACCACTTCGACCACTTCGCCCGCGACCCCGAACTGGCGGAACTCTTCGACCGGTCCATGGCCGCCGGCTCCGCGATGTTCGACCCGCTCCCCACGCACCCGGTGCTCACGGCCGGGGCCACCGGGACGACGGGGGCCACCGTGGTCGATGTCGCGGGCGGCAACGGGGAGTTGCTGGGCCGGGTTCTCGCCGCGCACCCGCGCCTGAAGGGGGTGCTGCTGGAGCGCCCGCACGCCGTCGAGGCCGCCCGCCTGCGGCTGGCGGAGGCGGGTCTCGGCGCCCGCTGCTCCTTCGTGACCGGCGACTTCGCGGACGTACCCGCGGGCGGTGACGTCTACATCCTGTCCCGCGTCCTGCACGACTGGGACGACGAGCGCTGCCGGGAGATCCTGCGCCACTGCGCCCGTGCGATGCCCGACCACGCCGAACTGCTCGTCGTCGAGCGTGTCCTGCCCTCCGACGGCTCGGTCTCGCTGGCCACCGCCTGGGACCTGCACATGATGTGCAACGTCGGCGGACGCGAACGGCGCGCCGACCACTACGGCCGACTGTTCGCCGACGCGGGCCTCGCCCTGGTGGACCTGACCCCGCTACCCCTGGACGGTCACGTACTGCACGTCAGGAAGGCCGAACGTGCACACGGATGTGAACGGCGGTGTGAATAGCGGCACTCGGACTGGGATACCAAGCGGTCGAGCCCGACGACTACGACACGTTCACCCGCTTCCCGGACCACCTAACGGCCGATCAGGCCAAGGCGTTCATGAAGCTGCTGTCGGCGCACGCCCACGCGAAGGGCCTGGCCATGGCCCAGAAGAACACGCTGGAGCTGGCGCCCGACCGGGCGTCCGTGGGCATGGACTTCGCCGTCGTGGAGGAGTGCGGCGAGTGGGACGAGTGCGGTGACTTCGCGAAGGCGTTCGACGACAACGTCTTCGTCGTCGAGTACACGGCCAAGGGTCTGGCGAACGCGTGCGAGGGCTGGGGCGGTGAGCTGAGCATCGTCCGCCGGGACCAGGACGTGGTGCCCGAGGGCACCGACGGCTACCGCAGCGAGATGTGCTGACACCAGCCCCGCCGGTCCTCCGGGGCTGCCCCGCCGGACGGCCGTCAGGCGCGGGGGGTCACACCCAGGTCGGCGATCAGGGCACGGACACGGGTCTCGATCCCGTCGCGGATGGGCCGTACGGCCTCGACGCCCTGCCCCGCAGGGTCCTCCAGCGTCCAGTCCAGGTAGGTCTTGCCCGGGAAGACGGGGCAGGTGTCGCCGCAGCCCATGGTGATCACGACGTCCGACGCCCGTACGGCCTCGACGGTGAGGATCTTCGGGGACTCGGCGGAGATGTCGATGCCCGCCTCGCCCATCGCCTCGACGACAGCGGGGTTGACCGTGTCGGCGGGGGCCGAGCCCGCCGAACGGACCTCCACCGCGTCACCCGCCAGGTGGGTGAGGAAGGCGGCGGCCATCTGGGAGCGGCCGGCGTTGTGAACACAGACGAAGAGGACGGACGGGGTGGAGGAGACGGAGGAAGCGTCAGGCGCGGAGGGGGCTGCGGACGCGGCAGGACTGTCGGCGGCGGGACTGCTGCTCATGGGGAGCCTTTCTGAGTCGAGCGGTCAGCGGTGGGTCAGTCGACGGGGCGGGTCAGGGGGCGGTGGGCGCCGTGAGGTCCGGTCCGTCGGGCACGGTGGGGGCCGTGGCCCGGACGGTCGCGGCCCGGGTGAGTGTGGCGGGGCGCCCGAAGAGGGCTGTCACCAGGGCGAGTCCGAGGACGGCTCCGGCCGTCTGCGCCGCGACGAAGGGGGCGACCGAGGCGGGCGCGATCCCGGCGAAGGTGTCCGTGAAGGCCCGGCCGATCGTCACCGCGGGGTTGGCGAACGACGTGGACGACGTGAACCAGTACGCGGCGCCGATGTACGACGCGACGGCGACCGGGGCGGACCGGGCGCGGTCCACCCGGGTCAGGCCGAAGACCAGGAGGACCAGGCCGGCGGTGGCCACGGTCTCGCCCAGCAGCAGGTGGCCGGCCGAGCGGTCGTGCGTCGCCCAACTCACGGGCGGCAGACCGAACATGGCGTTCGCCAGGACCGCGCCCGCCACCGCTCCCACGATCTGGGCGGGGACGTAGGCGGCCACGTCCCGTGCCGTGGGCCCGTCCTCCGTACGGCGACCGGTGAACCAGGCCGCGACGGTGACGGCGGGGTTGAAGTGGGCTCCGGAGACGGGTCCGAGCAGCACGATGAGGACACCCAGGCCGAAGACGGTGGCCAGGGAGTTGGCGAGCAGTTGGACGCCGACGTCGCGGGAGAGTTCGGTGGCCTGGATGCCGGAACCCACCACCACCGCGACCAACGCCGCCGACCCGACCGCCTCGGCCAGGGCACGGCGGCCCAGCGGGGCGGTCACGCCGGAGCCCCGGCGGTGGTCTGCGTCCCGGCGGTGGTGGACAGCCCGGTGGTGGTCGGTGTCTTCAGGAACTCGGCGAGCCGGTCGAGAGCCGCCGGGAGCACCCAGTAGTACACCCATGTGCCGCGCCGCTCGCAGTCGATGAGACCGGCCTGGCGCAGCAGCTTCAGGTGGTGGGAGATCGTCGGCTGGGAGAGGTCGAAGGCCGGGGTCAGCTCGCAGACGCAGACCTCGCCGGACTCCCCGCGCGAGGCGATCAGCGACAGCAGACGCAGCCGGACCGGGTCGCCCAGGGCCTTGAAGACCCTGGCCAGCTCCGCCGCCCGCTCGTCGTCCAGCGGTGCCGTGGTCACGGCCGGGCAGCAGCCGGCGTCCTGCCCGATGACTTCGAGCCCTTGTTTCGACATGCCTCTATGTTGACGTCCTTCGATTCAAGGCGCAAGCTTGCATCAACAAACTTCGATACAGGCAGTTCCGGGCACCGCCATGCCCCATCACCGAGGAGCACAGTGATGAACGAAGTGAAGAACGAAGCAACGAGCGCCGTGACGAGCCGGGAGTCGAGCGAGCTGCGGGAGAGCGTGCGCAGGCGTTATGCCGCCGCGGCCGTGCAGGTCGCCGAGGGCGGCACCGGCTGTTGCGGGCCCGAGCCGGTCGAGGTCGACGAGAACTTCGGCTCCGCCCTCTACACCGCCGACGAGCGGGACACGTTGCCCGCCGAGGCCGTCGCCGCCTCCCTCGGCTGCGGCAACCCCCTCGCCGTGGCCGAGCTGCGGGCCGGGGAGCGGGTCCTGGACCTCGGTTCCGGCGGCGGCATCGACGTCCTGCTCTCCGCCCGCCGTGTCGGCCCCACCGGCAAGGCGTACGGGCTGGACATGACCGAGGAGATGCTCGCCCTCGCCCTCGCCAACGCGCGCAAGGCCGGGGCCACGAACGTGGAGTTCCTGAAGGGCACGATCGAGGCGGTGCCGCTGCCCGCGCAGAGCGTCGACGTGGTCATCTCCAACTGCGTCATCAACCTGTCCGTCGACAAGCCCGCCGTCTTCGCCGAGACCTTCCGCGTCCTCAGGCCCGGCGGCCGGATCGGTGTCACCGACGTCGTCGCGGACGACGCCCTCACGGTCGGGCAGCGGGCCGAGCGCGGGGACCACGTCGGCTGCATCGCCGGGGCGCTGTCGTTCGCCGAGTACCGCGCGGGTCTGACGGCGGCCGGCTTCACCGAGGTGGAGATCACCCCGACCCACCCGGTCGCCGACGGCATGCACTCCGCCGTGGTCCGCGCCACGAAGCCGGCGGAAGAGGGCCGGGCGACCGCGTCGGCTCCGGCCGACACCTGCTGCGGGGTGGACGCCTGCTGCACATCGGCCGAGCGGTCCGCCTCCCCGACGACGACGGTGGCCGAAGCCAAGGCAGCCGCGGGCTGCGCCTGCCAGAGCTGACCCCCGCACCCGGCCTCACCGCCACGAGCCCCACCACCGCGAGCCCCACCTGCCGCGAGCCCCACCTGCCGCGAGCCCCACCTGCCGGGCCCGGCCCCGCACCCAGGCCCGAACCCCTGCCGTAGGCGCGGCGGCCGAGCCCGGCCCCACACCCCGTCCACCACACCCCCGGCCCGTCGGGCGTGTGGTGGAGTGGGCGGTATGAGCGACAGCGAGACGATCACGGTGCCCGACCTGCTGCGGGGCTATCCGGGGGTGGCGTTCGGCGGGTACATGGCGGGGGTGCTGGCCCGGCGCGCGGAGGCCGGGTCCGTGCGGGTGGACTTCCGGCGGCCGACGCCCGTCGAGGTGCCGGTGGGGCTCGCGCGGACCGCCGACGGCGGGGCCGTACTGACCGGCGCGGACGGGGTCCTCGCGGCGGCCGTCCCCGACGAGGCGGACCCCGCCGCACTCGGCGTCCCCGCGCCCCCTTCCTGGGCGGAGGCCTCCGCGGCGGCCGAGGCGTACCGCGCGGCACCGCCGACGGGGTCCGTGGACTGCTTCGGCTGCGGGCTTGGCCGTACGCCCGACACCGGACTCCGCCTGCACTGCGGAAACGTCCCCGGACGGGACCTCGTGGCCACCGCGTGGACACCCGGACCCGCCCTCGCGGAAGCCGGCGGGATGCTGCCGCCGGAGCTCGTGTGGGGCGCGCTGGACTGCCCCGGAAACGCGGCGGGGCGGCTGCTGGGGACCATGCGGGAGGGGGCGGTGACGGCCTCGCTCGCCGCCCGGCTCCTCCGGCCGGTACCGGTCTCGACGCGACTGGTGTCGTACGCGTGGGTCGTCGCGGAGGAGGGACGCAAACACCGGGTGGGCGCCGCCCTGGCCACGGCCGAGGGCGATCTCTGCGGGATCTCCGCGGCCCTGTGGGTGACTCCGCGCCGCCCCTAAAGCAAGTCCCCCGCCTCATCATCGAGTCCCCGGTCGTCGTGACCCCGGCGGTCGTCGCGGGATACGCTCGCACGGGCCCGGAAGGAGACCCCGATGAGCGCTCCCCTCGTGTCCCATGTCTCGACACGGTCCGTCGCCCCGGCCGACCGGATCGACTTCTGGGAGGAGTACAACCGGCGGGCGCTGGTGGGCCTCACCTGCTCCTCGTACTCCCGGGACGGCCTGCTGGCCACCCAGACGAACTTCCGGCTGGGCGGGCTCCGGCTGGCCGAGATCACCGGCAACGAGCACGTCGTCGAACGCTCGCGGCGGACCTGCCGGGACCTCCCGAAGGACTCGGTCTTCGTCAGTCTGCTGACGGCCGGGCAGGCGGTGTTCTTCCACGAGGACGGCTGTCTCACCGTACGGGCGGGCGACCTGGTCCTCTACGACACGCGCCAGTCGTATCTGTTCGGATTCCCTTCCACCATGCGGCAGTTGCTGGTGGACATCCCCCGCGAGACCTTCGCCGAGCGGTGTGTCCCCGGCGATCTGCCGGCGCCCCTGCTGTTCGCGCGCGGTGCGGCGGTCGAGGGGGCGGCCACCTCGGCGATGGAGGCCCTGCTCACCGACTGGGCCGCCCGGCGCGCGAGCGGTGACCCCGCGCGCACCGAGACCGCGGTGCTGGACCTCGTCCGCGCGCTGGCCGCTCCCCGGCTGGGCGCCGGGTCCGCCCCCGCCGGGTCCGCGCGACTGGCCCTGGCGCACGACTACGTGGAGCGGCATCTGTCCGACCCCTGGCTGAGCGCGGAACGGGTCGCCGCGGCGATCGGGGTGTCCGCCCGGCACCTCAGCCGTGTCTTCCGGGACAGCGGTGTCACTCCCGCGCGGTACATCCTCGACCGGCGGCTGGCACGGGCGCGTGAGCAGCTCACCGACCCGGGCTCCCGCCACCTCACGGTCGCCGAGATCGCCCACCGCTGGGGTTTCGCGAGCCAGGCCCACTTCACCCGCGTCTTCCGCGCCCACCACGGCCGGACCCCCGGCGAGACCCGCCCGCCGAGGGCTCCCGCCCGGCACGCCGACGGCTGACGGCTGACGGCCGACACACACAACATGCCGCACCCAGCCCGACATCACTCACATCGGGCCGGGTGCGGCATCACGGCATCACCGGGCATGAACCCCGTGGAGATCAGGCCTCAGGCGTCAGACCTCAGACCTCAGGCCTCCATGGCCTCGCGGACGAGGGCCGTGTCGACGAACTGTTCGAAGCGGACGATGAGGCCGCCGCGCACGGTGAAGTGGTGGGCCACTCGGACGTGGATGTGCTTGCCCGTGGCCTTGTTGGTCGCGGTGTAGCGGGCCAGGACGACGACGTTCTCGCCGTCGACGACATAGGTGTCGTCGTGGGCGCTCCAGTCGTCCCAGTCCTGGCCGAGCTTCTCCATGACGTGGGAGGTGACGCCCTCGGGGGTGCGGTAGGTCCCGGCCAGGGGGAAGCCGGCCATCTCCGTCCACTCCACGTCGGGGGCGAGGGTGGCCCGCAGGGCGGCCAGGTCACGCGCCGCCGAGGCCAGGTACTGACGGCGTACGACGTCGGCGGGGGCGGTGGAGGTCGCGAAGTCGGTGGCGGTCATCGGTGTCAGCCCCACTTCATCTCGCCCTTGGCGACCTTCGCGCCGATCTGCGCGGCGATCCGCATGCCGTTGTCGGGGTAGCGCCCGACGAGGGCCTCGGTCAGCGACGCGCCGTCGGCGGCCTTGTCCAGCTCCTCCTCGAAGGCGAGGAGGTACTCCCGGGTGGCGGCGATCGCGGAGGCGTCGGCGGCGGTGCCGGGCAGCCGGTGACCGGGTACGACCAGCTCCGGCTGGAGCGCGGCCATCTCGTCGAGCAGGTCGATCCAGGCGGCCCGGTCGTCCGGGGTGGGGGTGTCGGCGACCCAGACGTGCTCCTGCTGGAAGAGCAGGACACCGCCGAGCAGCGTGCGGGACTCGGCCTGCCACAGGTAGTGGCGGTCGGCCAGTGCGGCCGGACCGCCCTTGAGCTCGAAGCGGTGGCCCTCCAGGGTGAGGTCGCCGGTGAGCGGTTCGAGGTCGACCAGCCGGGTGGGCAGGTTGGCGCCGAGCGCCGCCCAGGCCTTGAGCTTGCCCTCGTAGGAGTGGTGGATGTGGTCGCTGACGAGCGGGGTGGCGACGAAGACCGCGTCGGGGAAGGCGTCGGCGATCACTTCGGCGCCGAAGTAGAAGTCGGGGTCGCCGTGGGAGACGAAGACGGTGGTCAGCTTCTTGCCGGAGTCCAGGATCTCGGCGGCCAGGCGGTGGCCGTCGGCACGGGTGAACGCGGCGTCCACCAGCAGCGCCTCGTTCTCACCGGTGACGAGCGTGGCGGTCTTGTTCCTGCTGCCGGCCGGGAAGTCGAGGTCGAGGACCTTGTAGGACAGGGTGCTCATCGTCGTTGGCTCCTTGACGTGGGTGAACGAGCGGGGAGGGGAGGGGGAGGTGGGGACGGGGGAGGTTCAGTGGGTGCTCGCGGCCTTGAGGCGCGCGTCGATCTCGTCGGGGGTGCCGCGGCCGTGGGCCAGCTCGGTGACACGGTCGCCGTCGACGGCCAGGAAAGTGGGGAAGCCGGTGACCCCGAGTGCGGCGGCGCGTCGGAAGTCGGCCTGGGCCGCCGCCTTCGTGCCGGGCGACTCGAAGGCGGTGACCACGGCGTCGGCGTCCAGTCCGGCGTCCTCGGCGATCTTCCGGTAGGTGGCCGGGTCGGAGAGGCTCAGGCCGTCGACGTAGAACACGCGCTGGAGTTCGACGGCGAATTCCGCGGCGCGGTCGGGGGCGGCGGCGCGGAGGGCGGCCAGACCGCGTGCGGCGGCCTCGGAGTCCATCACGAACGAGCCGTCCGCGATGAGCCGCTCGTACGCCTCGCCGAACTCGGCGCCGGTCAGCTGCGCGATCTCGGCGTTGGCGCCCTGGACGTAGCCGAACTCGCGGATCGGCACACGGCGCGAGCCGGTGAAGAGCCCGCCGGAGACCACCTCGACGGGCAGGTCCGGGTGGCGGGCGACGACCTCGCTCAGGGTGCCGGAGAAACCGTGCGACCAACCGCAGTAGGCATCGAAGACATAGACCAGCTTCATGGGAATCCTCGGCGAAGGCGTGGCGCCCGCCGGTTGCGAGCGACTCACCTGAGACAACAGTAACTGACGCGTCAGGTATTTCTCGGGGCGCGTGACGCCCGCCACATCGTCCGCCCGCCCCCGGGGTGACTGGGCCTGAACCCGCCCCTACGCGGCGGCGCCCGGCGTCCCGTCGGACGGCCGGGAGCCCTCCCGGTCCGAGGCCGGCCAGACGTACGGCAGGTCGTCCGGGTCGCCGGGGAAGCACGGGGCGTAGACGTCCGGGTCCTTGCGCAGCAGGGCCGAGCGGTGGCTGCGATGGAAGGCGTCGTCGCCGAGCCAGGGCGGCAGTTCCCCGGCGGCGGCCAGTCGTGCCTGGTCACGTGTCCGCGCGCCGGGGCGGAACGTGGCGAAGTCGGCGAGCAGGGTGGTCGCGCAGCTGTCCTGACGGCCCTGCTCGCACCAGACCGCGCAGACCTCCAGGCCGTACCGGACCAGCGCCTCCTCGTACCCCGCCCACATCCGTACGGCCGGATGCCTGCGCCACCCGTACCCCGGCACGGTGAGCCCGCGCAGCACCTGAAGCGCCTCGACCCGCTGTTTGCCGAGCCTGCGGCGGTCCAGGACCAGGGCCGAGGCGCGGAAGTCGGGATAGGGGAGGAAGGTCTGCATGCGTCGCCCCCGGTGGTTGGGGATCGCTCACGGGGTGTGGCCGGGCGCGGTCGTCGCGCCCGGCACCACCGGGTACCCGCGTCCGGCGGGGTGAAGACCACGGGTGCGGACGCCCCGGCGGCGGGCGAGGTACAGGACGACCGCCGCGTAGAGGACGACCAGCGGGACGTCGACGGCCAGCATCAGCACGTCCATGTCGGCGGCCGTCTCGTCGGTGTCGAGGCCGCCGGCGATCGCGGCCATGAAGCCCATGGCGAGGAGGTTGTTGAGGACGTGCAGGGCGATCGCCGCCTCCAGGCCGCCCGTGCGGATGGTCAGCAGGCCCGCGACGAGGCCGAACACCACCAGGTCGACGAAGCCCCAGGGCGTCCCCCAGCCGTGCGCGGCGGCGAAGAGGACCGCCTGCGGTGCCACCGCGACCCACGGGGAGCGGAACCAGGCCCCGACCGCCTGGGACAGCCAGCCGCGGAAGACGTACTCCTCGGCCGCGGCCTGGAAGGGGACGAGCAGACAGACGGCCGCCAGGCCGAGCAGGAACGGGGACAGCCCGGCCCAGGTCATCTCCGGCCCGCCTCCCGCGGGCTCGGGCAGGAGCAGGGAGATGCCCAGGATCGCCCCGGACACGGGCAGCGCCACCGCGAGGCACAGCGCCAGCCAGCGCCACCGCAGCGCGCCCGTCACGGAGGAGACCGTGCCGGCCGGGCGGTGCTGCACCCATCGCGCTGCCAGCAGCACGACCGGGAGCACCAGGGCGAGGGAGAGCAGGGCCAGGGCGGTGTCGCCGATCCCGCCCCACACGAGGTTGCCTGCGGCGTCGCGGGGGCGGTCGAGGACCGCGCCGACGATCTCGCCGCCGACGAGCACGGCCACGGCGGCGAGGATCGCGCCGCCGAACACCACACCGGTCCCCACCACCGGCCGCCACCACCCTCGGGCCCCGGCCGCCACCGCCATCCGGTGGTACGGGAGGGGCTGCGCCGGGGGCGCGGGGGCCGGGGGCGGATACCAGGGCGGGGCGGGGGCCGGGGGGCCGTAGGGGGCCGGGTTCCCGTACGGGGCGGGGGCCGGGGGGCCGTAGGGGGCCGGGTTCCCGTACGGGGCGGGGGCCGGGGGGCCGTAGGGGGCCGGGTTCCCGTACGGGGCGGGGTTCCCGTACGGGGTCGGTGGGGCCGGGTGGCGGGGAGGCTCGTCGGTGCCGGAGGGGTGACTCGTCGTCATGTCTCTCAGCATTCCGGTGGCGGGCGGCCCCCACGTCGCCCGTGGGCACGACCCGTCTCTCCAACCTGGGATAGGGACGGCCCCGGCAACGAACCGAAAGTATGATCGACGCCATCATGGGGCTCCTACGGAACTGGCTGCTGCCCGCGCTGTTGGCGATCGCCCAGTTGTCCTTCTGGCCGGGGCTCGCGCTCTCGCGCGGGCAGACGGTGGAGACGACGGCGCTCGTCGTGGGCCCGGCCGTGACCGTGGTGGCCGTCGCCGTCCTGGGGCTGCGCCGGCGCCACCCGGTCGCCACGGCGCTCGTCATCGACACCCTGCTGACCGCCGGGTTCGTCGTGCCGGACCGGGCGTTGGCGGCCGCGGCGGTGGCGGGCGTGGTCGCGCTGTACTCGGTGGCGGTGCGGCGTCCCGCCCGTACGGCCGTCCTCGTCGCGTCCGTGCTGGTCGCCACCGGAGTGGTCAGGGCGCTGCTGCTGTACGACTCGTCGGTCGACGTGGGCGGTGAGGCCCTGGCGAGTCTCGCGGTGTACGCGGGAACCGTGGGGGCCGGCCACAGCCGGCGCCGGTGGCTCGCCGGACGGCGGGCCGCCGAACGGGAGTTGGCGCGGGCGGAAGCCGTACGCGTCACCGCGGCGACCACGGAACGCCACCGGCTCGCCCGTGAACTCCACGACGTCAGCGCGCACCATCTGACCTCCGTGGTGGTCACCGCGAACGCCGCGCGCCACATCGGTGACCGCAACCCCCGACTCACCGCCGACGCGCTGCGGTTGGCGGCGGAGGCCGGGCGGGAGACCGTGGCCGCGCTGGACCGGCTCGTCGCGGTGATGCGGACCGCGGCGGCCGACGAGGAGAGCCCGCTCGCGGAGCGGGTGGCCGAACTCGCGGCGGGATGCGTACGCCTGGGCCAGCGCGTCGAGCTGGACATCGCTCCCGGCGCGGCGGGCCTGACGGGTCCGGTGGCCGAGGCCGCCTTCGGCATCGCACGCGAGGCCCTCACCAACACACTGCGCTACGCCCCCGGCGCGACGGTACGCGTGGCGATCCGCGACTCCGACGACACCCTGAACGTCCTGGTGGAGGACGACGCGACCCCACCCCCGGCCACGGTCTCCACCACCGCGGGGGCCCCGAGCACCGGCACCGCCGTCGCGGCCCCCGCCACCGCCGACGCGGCGCGGGCCACGCAAGGCCTCGGCGGCGGGCGCGGGACCGCCGGTATGCGGGATCGGGCGCGGGGGGTCGGGGGGACGCTCGTGGTGGGGGCCCGGGGGGACGTCCCCGGGTGGGCGGTGCGGGCGCGGCTGCCGTGGCCGCCGTCCGGGGACGGCGTCAACTCGGCCCGGCCGCACTGGAGTTGGGCCGACACGGCGACCGTGCTGGCGCTGACCGCGCTCCCGGTCGTCGCCGTGCTCATCGAGCGGCCCGGCGCCACCGCCACGGCCTGCCTGCCCGCCCTCCTCCACGCGCTGCCGCTGCTGTGGCGGCGCCGGGCCCCCTGGACCGTGCTCCTCGCGGTGCTGGCCACCGCCTGGATCCCGGCGCTCTGCCTGGCGTTCGGGCTGCTGCCGGCGAACGTGGCGTGGGCGCTCACCATGGCGGGGGCCGGCGCGGAATGCGTGGCCCTGTACGCGGTGGCGGCCTTCGCGGGCCCGGCCGGCCGCACCTGGCCGGGGATCTGGCCGGTCGCCGCCGGTCTCGCGTCGACGACGGTCGCGCTGGGTCTGCTGGACGGCGCCGAGGCGGCCCGGGCGGAGGGCATCGGCCCCTGGTTCCACGTCTTCCTCGGCGTCCTCCTCACGCTGCCCCTGGCCCTGGTGACGGCCGGCGTGTGGGGCGCGGGCGTGTTCGTGCGCAGGCGTCGCGAGTACGTCACCCGGCGGGAGGACAGCCATCTGACGGCGGTGGTGTGGTCCGCCGTCATCGAGGCGCACGCCGAGCGGCAGCGGATCGCCGCCGAGTTGCGTCAGGCCGTGCTGCGCCACGCGCACGAGGTGGTGGCACACGCCGAACGCGACGACCTCGACGGCGCCGCGGACCGGGCAAGAGCGGGCCTGGCCGCCATGCGCGAACTCCTGGCCGTACTGAAGGGGACGACCGAACCGCTGAACGGCACGACCGGCCCCTGACGCGAGCGGGGTGTCAGGGGCGCCCGGTTCAGCCGGCCTGTTCGGCGAGCGTGTGGGCGACGAGCGCGTTGGCGTGGCCGTGCCCGAGACCGTGTTCGCTCTTGAGCCAGGCGACGAGTTCCATGTGCCGGCCCAACGGCGACGACCGGATCAGTTCCTTCCACTCCGCGATCGGACGGCCGTACTTCTTCTCGATCGAGGGGAAATAGCCGGCGGGGCCCTTCACAGGTGCGGCCATGGCGGTCGCGTCCCTTCCTCTCCCGGCCGAGCCTGTCCTGGCCCGGCCCCGGTCGGTCCTCGGCAGTCATGACCGGCGCCGACGGAAGAACTCATCGGCCTCCGGGAGTGATCCGGGCCACACCGGTCACTTCAGATCCTCGGCCGTGTAGTAGTCGCTGCCGAGCAGGACGTACTCGTAGTTGGACTTGTCGACGCTGATCGGCTGGAGGAGGTACGCGGGGACCGCCTTGACCCCGTTCTTGTACGCACGCCGGTTGTTCAGCTCGGGGGTGTCGCCGTTGAGGATGTCGTCGGCCATTTCCGCGGCCCGCTCGGCGAGTTGCCGGAGGTCCTTGTAGATGGTCTGCGACTGCTCGCCCGCGATGATCGACTTCACCGAGGCCAGTTCGGCGTCCTGGCCCGTGATGACGGGCAGGGGGTTGCCGGCGGTGCCGTAGCCGTCCGCCTTCAGGGCGTTGAGAACGCCGATGGAGATGCCGTCGTACGGCGAGAGGACCGCGTCGACCTTCTGGGTACGGTACGACTCGGCGAGGACCTCGGTCATCCGCTTCTGCGCGGTGGGCCCGTCCCACCGCAGGGTGGTGATGTCGGCCATGTCGGTCTGGCCGGACCGGACGACCAGCTGCTTGTTGTCCAGGTACGGCTGCAGGAGGTGCATCGCGCCGTCGAAGAAGAACTTGGTGTTGTTGTCGTCGGGCGAGCCGGCGAACAGCTCGATGTTGAACGGGCCCTTGCCGTCCTCCAGGCCGAGCTTGTCGATGATGTGGCGGGCCTGGAGCCGGCCGACCTGCTCGTTGTCGAACGAGACGTAGTAGTCGACGTCCTTGGAGTTGAGGATGAGCCGGTCGTAGGAGATCACCGGGATGTCCGCGGCGGCGGCCTGCTTGAGCACCCCGTTGAGCGCCTTGTTGTCGATGGCCGCGACGATGAGCGCGTCGACCCGCTGCTGGACCAGCTTCTCGATCTGCGCGACCTGCCGCTTCGGGTCGTCGTCGCCGTAGACAAGCTTGGCCTTGTACCCCTTGGCCTCGAGGTCGCTCACGACGCTCTTGCCGTCGGTGAGCCAGCGCTCGGAAGCCCGGGTCGGCATGGCGATACCGATCGTGCCGCCCCCGGAGCGGGCCTCGACCTCCGCGCCGCCGCAGGCGGACACGGTGAGAGCGAGGGAGGTCGCTCCGGCGAGGGCCGCGAGGGCGGCTCTACGGTTGCGCATGGTGATCGTTTCCCGTTCTGGTGGTCGTGGGGGTGGCTGACAGCGCGCCGGATGACCGCGGGCGGGCGGCGGAGCTGGGCGTTCGGGTGGTCCCGGGAAGCAACCGCACGGCGACCCCGCGAACGGCGCGGGGCCGCCGAGGTCGTCGGGGGCTCGCCGCGCACCGGCCGTTCCGGCCCCACCACCGGAACGCACCGTCACACGGGTCGTGCCGCGTCACGGCACTCCGACCACATAGGCGCTGATTTCGGTGATACGCGGGCACGGACCTTCAACCGTTCGAAATCTCGTCACATGGTCGGCATGATGGCGAGACATTAGGAGGGTATGTGCAGGGTGTCAACGGAACGAACACGATTGATTGCGGAAACGCGTGGGGCGGGTGGGGCGGGAGTGCCGTGCGCCGTCGGGGCGGCGCACCGGGTGCCGCTGGTCAGGGGCGGTAGGCGGCGCGGTTGTGGTACGTGACCTTGCCGGCGGCGAGCTTGGTGGGGGCGAAGAGCTGGTCGACCGTGACGAAGTGGAAGCCGCGGGCCGTGAGGGCCTTGATGATGCCCGGCACCGCGTCGACCGTCGTCCGGTGGATGTCGTGCATCAGGACGATGTCGCCGGGCCTGGTCTCCGCGTTGACGTACTTGACGAGCCGCGCCGAGTCCTTGTACTTCCAGTCGAGGGTGTCGACGCTCCAGTGCACCAGCGGGCGCCCGGCGGCCGACCGGACGGTCGCGTTGTGGGCGCCGTAGGGGGCACGGAAGGTGGTCGGCTTCTTGCCGGTCGCCTGCTTGATGGCCGTGTCGGTGCGGGAGAGCTGCGACTTGACCTTGGCGGCGCTGAGCTTGGTCAGATTCGCGTGGTCCCAGCTGTGGTTGCCTATCTGATGGCCGGCCTGCGACGCGGCGCGCATCGTCGCCGGGTTCTTCTGGACGTTCGTGCCGACGGCGTAGAACGTGGCTCTGACGTTCCTGTCGTTCAGGAGGCCCAGCAGCCGCTGGGTGTCCTTGACCGGCCCGTCGTCGAAGGTCAGGGCGACGCACTTCACCTTGCGGCAGTCGACGGCCTGGGGGGCGGCGGAGGCTGATGTGGCGGTGCCGACGAGTGTGGTGGCGCACAGGGCTGACGTGACGGCCGAGATGACGAGGCGACGTTGCATCGGATCCTCCGGTGGCGGTGAACTTCCCGCTGAACTTCCCTTTCGGGCAACGGACTTGCCTGTAAGACGCACATGGCGCCGCCTTGGATGTACGCCGGGGGCAGCACGATGCGGAGTCGCTCGGACCACTTCGGCGGGCGGTTGTCCGGCCCCCGGCCCGCCCGCTCACGATCCGGTCCGGGGCCGCCCCCGCCTTCCCCGGCGCACGCTCGCGCCTGCGGCACAACTCGCTCTGTTTACAGGTGAGTTGAGAGGGGAGGACAAAGGCGGGACAGGGGCGGGGTGGTCGTGTGAAGTGGCGTCGTCGGCCGAAGTCCGGGACCTCCGCGGACGGTGCGGAGCCGGAGCCCTCCCCCACGCACGGCACGGGCCCGGCCGGCGAGGACCCCGACGCCGACGTCAAGCAGCGCGTGGGCGCGCTGTTCTCCGAGGCGCAGGAACGGATGCTCGAAGGCCTGTCCCCCCAGGCCGTGCCGCTTCAGCAGGAGGCCCGGCGGCTGATGCACTTGCTGGTCGACCGGAACCCGGACGACCTGGAGGCCCGGCGGATGCTCGGCAGCCTCCTGTACGGCCTGGGCTCCACGCTGGCCGCCGCACACCAGCCGGACCAGGCACTCGCCGTCCTCACGGAGTGCGCCGGCGTCTACGAGGCACTCGCCGGCGCCGGTGAGTCCGGCATGGCGCCGCTCCTCGCGGACGTCCACGCCCGCAAGGCCCAGGCGCTGACCCGGCTGGGGCACGGTATGTCCGCCGTCGTCGAGTCGGACCAGGCAGTCATGGCCTACCTGGACCTCGGCGCCGACTCCGGCGACAGCCCCCTGAACCTGGACCTCGCCCGGGTCCTCAGCATGCACGCGGGCGTGCTGTACGAGTACGGCGACCGGGACCTCGCCGTCTGCGCTGCGGACTGGGCCGTCCGGTACTACTTCGCCAAGGCCGGGACCGTCAACGGTGGCCCGCCCGCCGAGGCCTTCACCCACGGGCGGTACCTGCGGCAGGCCGCCGCTGTCGCGGCGCGGGTCCACACCCAGCAGGGCAGAGCCGAGATCGCCCTGGCGGTCGGTGCGACGGAGGTGCACAGCGCGAGGGTGATGGCACTGCCGGACGGGCCGGACGACCGCGCCAACCTGGCCTCCGCCCTCACCCGCCACGGACTCAACCTCCGCGTCGCGGGCCGTACGGCCGAGGGCAACGACCTCGTCCGGGAGGCCCGCGGCATCGATCCCGCCGTCGAGGCCGACGCCACGCGGGAGTGGCAGGAGCTGACCGGCCGGAGCGCCGGGCCGGGCCGCCTGCACACCTCCTACTCCGCCGCGATCGCCGCCGCGGTCCGCCTGCTCGGCGAGAACGAGGTGCCGTCGGTCCTGCGCGACCTCGCGTTCGACCCGGCGGCCGGGGCCACGACCGTGACGTCCTCCCTGCGCTGCCCGCCGCAGAGCGCGCCCGGCCTCGCGACCCTGCTCGCCCTTGTCGCCGTCCGCCTGCTGGACGATCCGGACCCGTCCGCCACCCGGGCGGCCGGCCTCCTCGGGCGCGAGGCGCACTGTCTGTTCGCCTCGGCCTCCCAGGACCGGGAGGCCGAGGCGATGCACCAGCGGTTCCGCGAGTTCGGGGGCTCCTGGGCGCGGCTGCTGCTCGCCCTGATCCCCACGTTCGCGGCCAGTCCCGGGGCCGCGGCGCTGGCGGAGGACCTGACGGGCTGGCTGGGCGGCGTCGCCCTCCAGCTCCAGCCGTTCACCTTCGTCGACGAGCCGACCCGCCGGCTGGTCGAGCAGTGCACCGCCCTCATCGAGCGCCAGGGTTCCTGACCGGGCCCGCCCGGCACACACACGCAGGACCCGCCCGGCACATACGTGCACGGCACACCCTTGCCGGGAACTTAGGCCCGCCTTACTATGGTCAATCGCACCACTCAGGGCCCCGGCCGTCACACCGGTCCGCCCGCGGCGAGCGCTCCACCGACGCAGCCTGGCCGTTCCTCCCCGGTGCCCCAAGGGCCTGGGAGGCACCCCCAGCCGGCACACGTCACGGGACCCGCCC
Source organism: Streptomyces caniscabiei (assembly GCF_014930365.1). Classification (GTDB taxonomy): domain Bacteria; phylum Actinomycetota; class Actinomycetes; order Streptomycetales; family Streptomycetaceae; genus Streptomyces; species Streptomyces caniscabiei. Next base: position 437,405 of record NZ_JABXWI010000001.1, read on the forward strand.
TTGAATCACGCATCTGCCACGCCCATCGGTCTGTACGACCCCGCCCGCGACCACAGCGACTGCGGCGTCGGCTTCCTCACCCGCCTCGACGGGACGCCGAGCCATGACGTCATCCGCAAGGGCGACGAGGCGCTCCGCGCCATCCCGCACCGCGGCGGCACCTCCGCCGAGGGCGTCGGCGACGGCGCGGGCGTCAGCGTCGACCTGTCGGTGGAGTTCTTCGGCGCGCTCACCGGCGAGGACCTGCGCGCCGGGCACTTCGGCGTCGCCAACTGCTTCGTGCCGACCGACCCGGACCGCCGCGCCCACGCGGTCGGCCTCGTCGGCCGCTGCGTCGCCGAGGAGGGCTTCGAGACCCTGCTCGTACGGGACGTGCCCGTCGACCACAGTGTGGCCCGGCCCGCCGCCGAGCAGTACCAACTGCCCATCGTGCAGTGGGTGTTCCGCGCCCCGGAGGAGTGGTCCCGCGAGGACGTCGACGCGGCCGCCCACCGCGCGCTGCTCGCCGTCGAGGCCGTCGCCTACGCCGACGCCGACACGTACGCCGGGCTGTACCCGCTCTCGCTCAGCGCGCGGACCCAGGTGCTCAAGGGCCGCCTCAATTCCGGTGAGATCGTCGGGTACTTCCGCGACCTCACCGACCCCCGGCACTCCGTCCGGTCCCTGTACTTCCACACCCGGTTCTCCACGAACACCGAGCCGCACCCGACCATGGCGCAGCCGTTCCGGCTGATGGCGCACAACGGCGAGCTGAACACCGACCGCAAGAACCGGCTCAGCGACGAGGCCCTCGCCCGCGCCCGGACCCGCAGCATCGTGCGTCCGCCGGGCCAGTCCGACTCCAGCCGCCTGGACCAGACCCTGCAGAGCCGCGTGTTCGACGACGGCCTGGACCTCGTCGAGGCCGTCGTGTCCCTGATGCCGCCGGCCTGGGAGAACGACCGCACCCTCCCCGCCCCCGTCCGCGACATGCTGGAGTACTTCTCGCTCTACGAGGAGAAGAACGACGGCCCCGCCGCCCTCATCTTCAGCGACGGCGACGTCGTCGGCGCCCGCCTCGACCGGCTCGGGCTGCGCCCGCTGCGTACGGTCGAGACGGCCGAGTACCTGATGGTGGCCTCGGAGGCCGGCCAGGTCGCGTTCCCCGACGACGAGGTCGTGCGCCGCGGCCGCATCGAGGCCGGCGGCATGCTCGTCGTCGACCACCGCGCCGGACGCGTGCTGCGCACCCGCGAGGTCCTCGACGCCCTCGCCGCGCGCCGCCCGTACGGCGACCTGCTCGACGCGGCCCGGGTGCACCTCGACGACCTGCCCGCCCCCGACTACTACCGGGGCACCACCACGCTCGGCTACGACGGCGACCTGAGCCTCGCCGGCCGGTACGTGGCGTACGCGCTGAACCAGGAGAGCTTCCGGTTCATGCTCGACCCGATGCTCGCCACCGGCTCGGAGCGGATCTCCGCGATGGGCTACGGCAACGCCATCAACGCGCTCAGCGACACCGAGGGCGGCATGGCGAAGTACTTCTCGCAGCGGTTCGCCCAGGTCACCAACCCGCCGCTGGACAGCATCCGCGAGGCCGACGGCATGAGCATGCGGGTCGCGCTCGGCCCGAAGCCCGACGGCACCCACGAGACCAACGGCCGCCAGCTGGTCGTCTCCTCCCCCGTCCTCGGGCATCTCGACATGGTCCGGCTGCGGGACCAGCGGATCGTGCCGCTGGAGCGGTTCGCCATGCTCTACGAGCCCGTGGCGGGCGACGAGTCGGCCAACGCCGACGCGCTCCGCTCGGCCCTGCACCGGCTCTGCGACGACGTCGAGCGGTTCGCCGCCGAGCAGGGCGGCATCGCGCTGCTCACCGACCGGGCCGTCTCCTCCACGCGCGCCCCGCTGCCCGTGATCCTCGCCGTCGCCGCCGTCAACCAGCGGCTCATCGAGACCGGGCTGCGGCTGCGCGTCTCGCTCGTCGTGGAGAGCGGCCAGCTGGCGTCCTCGCACCATGTCGCGACCGCGCTCGGCTTCGGCGCCTCCGCCGTGTACAGCCTGAGCGCACGGCTGCGCGCCGAGGAGAAGTTCCCCAGCGCCGCGGCACCCGCCGGCGAGATCACCGAGACCGACCGGGCGCTCGCCAAGTTCCGCAAGGCGGCCGAGAAGTCCCTCGCCAAGACCATGGGCCGCGTCGGTCTGTGCACCGCCGAGAGCTACATCGGCGGCGAGTTCTTCGAGCCCAACTACCTCGACACCCGCGACGACGTCTTCGCCCGGACCTTCCCGCACATGGAGGCCCCGGTCGGCGGCGTCGGGTTCGCCCGTATCGCGCAGGCCGCCACGGACTGGCACGAGCGGGCCCGCACGGTGGAGACCGACCAGCAGATCCCGCTGCTCGGGCTGTTCAAGGAGCGGTCGGACGGCGCCGGGCACTCCTTCGGCGTCACGGCCGTGCGCGGCTTCGGCGACATGGTCGAGGAGCGGCCGGAGTTCGGGAAGCCCGACGACTCCGACGCGCTGCGTCTGCTCACCCTCGGCCAGCTCGACGACGCGTTCGGCATCACCGACGCCGCGTACCGCAACACCGGGTACGACGCGCTCAGCGAGGCCGAGATCGACGCGTTCCGGATCACCCCCGGCTACCGCGCCTTCCTGCGGACCACGCACGAGGAGCGCTCCCGCCGCCCGGCCGCGCTGCGGGACGTGCTCGCCCTGCCCGCCGATGTCACGGGCCTGCGTACGGCCGAGGACTTCGCCCGGGAGCTGGGACGGTTCTCCACCGACGGGAACGCCAGCGTCACCGTGCGCGGGATGGCCGTGACGGTCACGGCGGAAGGCGTCCGTCTGCGCCTCACCTCCCCGGGACCCGAGGCAGCCGAGCGTCATACGGCCCTCGCCGACGGCCTCGCCCGCCTCGGTGACGTCCGGACCGTCGCCGCGGACGCCGACGGGGTCGTCGTCACCGCCTCCGGCACCGCCGCCCGGCTCCTCGCCCTCCTCGACAGCGCCCCCGACAGCGTCCCGCTCGACGAGGTCCAGCCCGCGCACGAGATCACCCGCTCGCTCGCCTCCGGCGCGATGAGCCACGGCGCGCTCGTGGCCACCGCGCACGAGGCCGTCGCCCACGGCACCAACATGGTCGGCGCCCTGTCGAACAGCGGCGAGGGCGGCGAGCACCACACCCGGTACGGCACCATCCGGGGCTCCCGGATCAAGCAGTTCGCCTCCGGCCGGTTCGGCATCTGGGCGGGCTATCTCGCCGACCCGATGCTCCAGGAACTGGAGATCAAGATCGGGCAGGGCGCCAAGCCCGGCGAGGGCGGCCAGCTGCCCGCGCCGAAGGTCACCGTGGACATCGCGGCGGCGCGCGGCGGCACCCCCGGCATCGAGCTGATCTCCCCTCCCCCGCACCACGACACGTACTCCATCGAGGACCTCGCCCAGCTCATCCACGACTGCAAGGCCGCCCGCGTCCGGGTGATCGTCAAGCTGGTCTCCTCGGAGGGCATCGGCACCATCGCGGTCGGCGTCGCCAAGGCCGGCGCGGACGTCATCAACGTCGCCGGGAACACCGGCGGCACGGGCGCCGCCGCCGTCACCAGCCTCAAGTACGCCGGGCGTTCGGCGGAGATCGGCGTCGCCGAGGTCCACCAGGCGCTCGTCGCCAACGGGCTGCGGCAGAAGGTCGTGCTGCGCTGCTCCGGCGCCCACCAGACCGGCGGCGACGTCGTCACCTCGGCCCTGCTCGGCGGCGACAGCTTCGAGTTCGGCACGACGGCGCTGATGATGCTCGGCTGCGTCATGGCGAAGAACTGCAACGTGAAGTGCCCGGCCGGGCTCACCACCAACCCGGAGGTCTTCGAGGGCGACCCGCGCGCCCTCGCCCAGTACCTCCTCAACATCGCGCACGACGTCCGGCAGATCCTCGCCCGCCTCGGCCTGCGCTCACTGCGCGAGGCCCGGGGCCGTACGGACCTGCTCCAGCTCCTGGACCACCCGGCGAGCGTCGGCCGTCTCGACGTACGGCGGCTGCTGGCCCGCGTGCCGGAGAAGATCGTCGAGCACCCGGAGTACCTGGAGAAGGACTTCACCACCGACGACGCCCTGATCGAGCGGGTCCGCGAGGCGCTCCTCGACCGGCGCGAGCCGTCCCTGCTCGTCGAGGGCGTCCGCCTCGGCAACAGCGACAAGTCGGTGGGCGGCCAGCTCGGCATCGATGTGGAGCGCCTCCTCAACCACGAGTTCGAAGGCTCCGTACCCGCCGTCACCACCGACGACCGCGGCCGCCGCCGCCTCGTCGACGACGCGGTCCGCATCCGCACCACCGGCTCGGCCGGACAGTCGTACGGCGTGTTCTGCAACGACGGCATCACCCTCGAACACACCGGCACCGCCAACGACGGCGTCGGCAAGAGCCAGAGCGGCGGCCGGATCGTCGTCCGCGCCCCCGGCGGCGGCAGCGCCGAACGCGGCGGCAACGTCCTCGTCGGGAACTTCGCGCTGTTCGGCGCGACCGGCGGCCGGACCTTCGTACAGGGCGAGGCCGGCGACCGGTTCGCCGTGCGCAACTCCGGCGCGACGGCCGTCGTCGAGGGCGTCGGCGACTTCGGCTGCGAGTACATGACCGGCGGCACGGTCCTCAACCTGGGCGGCTTCGGCAAGGGCCTCGGCAACGGCATGAGCGGCGGGTTCCTCTACCAGTACGACCCCTCCGGCGAGCTGGCGGGCCGGGTGAGCGCCGACTCGCTCCTCGTCTTCCCCGTGACGGACACCGCGCACGGTGCCTTCCACGAGGAGGCCGTACGCCTGCTGCTGACCTGGCACGTGGAGGCCACCGGCTCGCCGCTCGCGGCCCGGCTGCTGGAGAACTGGCCGAGCGAGCGGGAGCACGTGTACTGCGGGATGCCTCGCGCGCTGCTGCTCTACCAGGACGCGGGGGAAATCCTCGCGGCGGCGACCCGCAACGAGCTGTTGGACGAACTGGCGACCTCGATCGCGACGGACAAGCTCCGCGCGTTCAAGGTGGACTACCGCGACCGCCGCACCGTCCTCGGCGGCCGGGCCCCCGCCTTCGGCGACCAGGGCAGCGACGACATGTTCTCCCTGCTGTCCTCGTACACGGTGCTCGGCGTCGCGCAGGACCTCGCGCTCCAGCGGGTGCCCGGCGCGAGCGGCCCGGACGACCCGAAGGTCGCCGAGGCCGTCCGGAACCTGATCCTCACCGAGGACTTCTTCGTCAAGCAGCGGGTCGTGAAGTACCTGCGCGGCACGCTGGACCGCTTCGACGACGGCGAACTCGCCACGCTCATCGCGATTCTGCGGCTCGACGACTACAAGCGCGCGCTGAAGCAGCGCAACAACCTCAGCGTGGACGCGCCCGGCACCTACGGCTGGATCGTCCACCAGATGACGAAGAACGCGGGCCGCGTGCGCGCCGCCCGGTTCGACGAACTGCTCGCGAACGCCGCGCTCGACGACCTCGCCGCGCGCCTCGCCCCGCAGGCCCCGACCGAGACGGTGACCGCGTGACCCTCCTGCCCCCGGCCCTGCCCGCGACCGGTTCGGCCCTTCCCCCGACCGGCTCCCTCATCCCGGCCGACGCGCCCTTCTCCGCCCAGCAGGAGGCCTGGCTCGCCGGGTTCCTCGCCGGTGTGGCGGCCGCCGGACGCCGGCAGGGCGCGGGCTCCGACGCGCCCACGGCGACGATCGACGTCCTGATCGGCACCCAGACCGGCAACGCCGAGCTGGTCGCCGAGGACGTCGTCGCCGGCGCCCGCGCCCGCGGCCTCGGCGGCCGGACCACCGCGCTCGACGACGTCACCCCCGAGGCGCTCGCCGCGATGTCCCACGTCCTCGTCGTCACCTCGACGTACGGCGAGGGCGAGATGCCCGACAACGCCGGCCTGTTCTGGGAGGCGCTGCAGTCCGACACCGTGCCCCGCCTGGAGAACACGCGCTACGCCGTCCTCGGGCTCGGCGACCGGGGCTACGACGACTTCTGCCAGGCCGCGAAGCTCATCGACACCCGGCTGGAGCAGCTGGGGGCGACCCGGCTGCACGAACGCGTCGACTGCGACGTGGACTTCGAGGAGCCGGCGGCGGAGTGGACGACGGCGGTGCTGGAGCGCCTGGTCGCGGAGACCGGCGCGCCGGGCACGGCCACGGGTACGGGTACGCCCGCGTCGAAGGCACCGGAGGCACCCGCACGCCCCCGCTCCCCGTGGAACAAGCGCACCCCGTACCCCTCCCGACTCACCACGAACCGGCTCCTGTCCTCCCCGCACAGCGCGAAGGAGATCCGCCACTACGAGTTCGACCTCGGCGACAGCGGCATCACCTACGAGGCGGGCGACGCGCTGGCGGTCGTACCGCTGAACGACGAGGCGCTGGTCGGGGCGTTGCTGGAGCACCTGGGCGAGGTCGGCGACGCGGAGACGGCCGAACTCCTGCGCACCGAGCGGGAGATCCGCATCCCGTCGAAGGAACTGATCGCCGACCTCGTGGAGCGGGCCCCCACGAGCGAGCTGGCCTCGGTCGTCGCCCACGGCGACCGCTCGGACCTCGACTCCTGGCTCTGGGGCAGAGACGTACTCGACCTGCTGCGCGACTCCGGCCCGAAGGCACCGTCCCTGGCCGAACTCCTGCCCCTCCTCCGGCCGTTGCAGGCCCGCCAGTACTCGATCTCGTCGAGCCCGCTGGCCCACCCGGGCAGCGTCCACCTCACGGTCGCCTCCGTCCGCTACGGCCGCCACGGGGGCGTCGCGTCGACCTACCTCGCGGACCGGGTCGGCGCGGACGCCACGGTGGGCGTCTATCTCCAGCCGAACGCCTCTTTCAGTGTCCCCTCCGACAACGACTCCCCCATGATCATGATCGGCCCCGGCACGGGCGTCGCCCCCTTCCGCGGCTTCCTGCACGAGCGGGCCGCGCGCGGGGCCTCCGGCCGCAACTGGCTGTTCTTCGGCGACCGGCACCGCGAGACGGACTTCGTCTACGAGGACGAACTGACGGACCTCCGCCGACGCGGCGTCCTCACCGAACTCGACCTCGCCTTCTCCCGCGACCAGGCCAAGAAGGTCTATGTCCAGACGCGGATGCGGGAACGGTCGCGGGAGCTGTACGCGTGGCTGGAGGACGGCGCGCACGTCTACGTCTGCGGCGACGCCTCCCGGATGGCGAAGGACGTCGAGGCGGCCCTGCTGGGCGTCATCTCCGAGCAGCGCGGCCGCGGCGACGACGACGCGGCGGAGTACCTGGCCACGCTCCGCCGGGCGAAGCGCTACGTCCGGGACGTGTACTGACCATGACCGACCACCACGGCTGCGGCTTCGACGCGTGCTGCGGCCGACGGTCGGGCACCGCACGCCTGATCGACCCCCGGATGCCGGAACTGGCTCGCAGCCTGACCCTCTTCCGCCACGTCCAGGCGGTCACCGGCGGCCCGGTCGCCCGCCTCGACCAGGCGGGCAGCTACGCGGTACCGAGCCTGCGCGGCGAGGCGTTCGCCGTCCATCCGGGCTCGGGGTCGGGCTCGGGCTCGATCGCGCTGCGCCTGGACGCCGACGGGGTGACCTCGGCCGTGGTCACCCGGGACGCCGAGGACGCGGTCTCGATACGCCTGCTCGACACGTACGGCCGGGCCGTGCACGAGGGGCGCCTGCTGTCGGAGGGGGACCGCCTCCTGGTCGGACTCGCGGGGACGATCGAGCCGGGGTCCGGGATGGGGGCGGCCCCGTCACCCCCCGTCCCCACCTGGGAGAACGGTGACCAACTCGCCCAGCTGGACGCGATCCTCACGGACGGCGGTTCCGCCCGGCGTACGGCGATGACCCGCTACGGCGGAGAGCACCGCGAGGTGGATCCCGCCCTCGTCCCCTCCGTCCTGGACCACGTCTGCTCGGTCGGCCTGCCCATCGGCGTCGCGGTGTTCGCCCCGTCGGCGATGCAGGCGTGCGCGGGCCCGGTCCACGTCACCGACCGCACGGTCGGAGGACGCGTGTACGCGGCGGTGGCGAACGCCTCCCTGGAGCTGGACCTCCCCGCCGTCCACTCCTGCCACCTCGTCCGCTCCCCCGCCGCCCACGGCCCCACGTCCTCCCTCGAACTCGACGACGAGGACGGCGACTGCGTCGCCGTCCTCACCCAGTTCGGCATCGTGGGAGAACAGGTGCACGGGGCGTGGGAGCACTTGACGGCAGCACTGCCGTAGGAGCGCCCGCCACGGCCCGGCGCCTGTCATCGGTGGCCGGCCGGTCAGTACAGCTTGTTGACGGCCGTGGTCGTGGTCTTCTTGAAGGCGGCCACGGGCGCACCGGTGAAGTCGCCCAGCTGCTGCCACTGAACGACGGTGACGGTCCTGCCGTCCCGTCCCACCGACATCAGGGCGACGTCGGTGCTGCCCCCCGCTGTCTCGACGTTCACGCCGCGGACGCGGGCGCCCTCCTCGACCGGCAGCGTGCCGAAGTCCCGGCCCTCGGCGTCCACGTCGGGCGAGCCCGCCTCAAGACGGTCGGCGCAGGTGCGGAACAGATCGTCGTAGTGCTTCGCCAGGCCCTTGGCCAGAGCGGGTGTGCTCGCCACGACGGTCAGCTGCACGGCGCCGGTGTCCACGTCGGTCCGGAACTCCCGGTGCCGGTAGTCGTAGTCGGGCACGTTCTCCGTGTGGAAGCAGAGGTCGAGCGACGCCGGGACCCCCTCGGCGACCGGACCGGCGGTCCAGGACGACGTCGGGTGCGGCGGCAGCTGCGACGCCGACAGGAACTTGGGCGCGGCCGCCTTCGACGCGGCGCCGGCGGCCGGCGCCGTCAGCACCGAGCCCGCCGCGAGGGCGACGACGGCGAGTGCGGTGAGAGCGCTGGTACGGATGCGCATGGACATGGGTGTTCCCCCGAGAATGAGTGACTGATGCGTGGACATGAACGCCCCGAGGAGACCGGCTGGTCGTTGGTCCGGCCCTGCTCGGTGCGACACCAGAAGCATCAGCGGTCCCCCCGACCGGACGCAACAGCCGACGGCCCCTCAAGCACCCTGGAACCATCCCAGCCCATCTGACCTGCGGATACACGGGTGCCTGGGATACCGCGCCGGAGCCGATCCGGGTCGTACGAGGACGGGGAACCCGTGCCCTGGGCCGGCACGTGCCCCCCAGCGACACCGGACGCATGGACGCGACGGCCCCCGCCCCCATGGACGAGATCGTCACCTCCCTCACAACCGGCCTCACCGCGCGCGGCTGGCACACCACGCACCACCAGGGCCCGTGCCCTCGCCGGCCTCGGTACCGTCCGCGACCTCATCGACGTCCAGGCCGCCTCCCACCATCGCTCCACGGGTCAACTGCGGCTGCGATTCGTCAGGTTGCGCTGACTGCCGACGGGTAGTGTCCCGTGCGTGCTGGCTGAACGACGACACCAACTCATCCTTCAAGCCCTGCGCTCGGGTGGCACCGCGTCCGTGACCGACCTCGCCGGGCAGCTTGGTGCCAGTGCGGCGACCATCCGTCGTGACCTCCTCAAACTGGAGGGGGACGGGCTGCTCACCCGGGTGCACGGCGGAGCGGTGGTCGAGGAGGACCAGCCGCCCTTCGACGAGGCCGCCGCGGTGAAGGTGAAAGAGAAGGACGCGATCGCCGCCCAGGCGGCCACGATGATCGAGGACGGTCAGTCGGTCATTCTCGACAGCGGAACGACGGTGCACCGGCTGGCGCTTCAGCTGCATGGTCGCCGACTCACGGTGATAACCAACAACCTCGCGGTCTACGACGAGCTCATCGATGACGACAACATCGACCTGATGTTGCTCGGAGGCATGGTCATCCGCGAGTCACGCATGTTGGACGGTTTCGTGACCGAGGACAACCTCCGGCAAGTGCATGCCGACTGGCTGTTCATGGGAGCTTGCGGCCTTCGCCCTGGCGGCCAGGTCATGGACACCACCGTGGCCGAGGTGCCCGCCAGACGCGCCATGATTCGCGCCAGCGACAAGGTGGCCCTCCTGGCCGACAAGAGCAAGTTCCCGGGAACGGGCATGGTGAAGATCTGCGATCCGGAAGACCTGGATGTGGTCATCACCAACGCGTCAAAGGACGACGCGACCTGTGGGGCCCTGCGTGAGGCCGGCGTGAGGGTGATCCCGGTGGTTCCGGACTCGGCCAGCGGCTGACACAGCAGCTACGTCGAGGATGTCGAAAGCGACCAACTCCCCTCCGGCAAAAGAAAATGCCACTGAACGCGCGAAGAGATCCCGCGCACGCCCGCGCCCCACCCCCACCTCTGTCCGAGGGTGCCACTCGGCTCGTCTCGGCCGTGGCCGTGAGACACCTGACGGCGTCACCGCCGGAAGCCCCCCGTTGACGCTCACCGCCCGTTGATGCTTTCCTCTGGGAAACGTTACCTTTAACTTTCAAGATCTTGCGCCGGGCTCGGAGTCGAGCCGGCCGCCGAGTCGTCCCCCACAGGATCGGAAAGCAATCCCATGACCAGCACCGCGCGTCTCCGCCGGACCCTCGCCGCCGCGCTCGTGGCCGGCGCCCTCACGGCCGCCGCGGCGGCCGTGCCCGCCACCGCGGCCGCCTCCTCGCCCGTCGCGGCCCGTGCCACTCACGGCGAGGACGCCCGCCTCGCGTACCAGAAGAGCGTCGCCGTCCAGGTCCTCAAGGGCGTGTTCGAGCAGGGCGACACGAAGGTCGTGGACCGTTACGTACGGTCCGACTACATCCAGCACAACCCGCAGGCCCCCGACGGCAAGGAGCCGCTGAAGAACCTCGCCCAGACGTTCCCCCAGCAGTTCCCCGACGCGAAGTACGACGTCAAGCGGGTGATCTCCGAGGGCGACCTCGTCGTCGTGCACTCCAACCTCGTCTTCACCCCCGGCACGCGCGGCTGGGCCGTCTTCGACATCTTCCGCTTCCAGGGCGGGAAGCTCGCCGAGCACTGGGACACCGGCCAGGAGGTCCCCGAGACGACCGTCAACGGCAACGACATGTTCTCGACCCTCAGCCGGCCGCGCACCGAGCAGCCCGGCGACCGCCGGTTCACCGCGTACAACAAGAAGCTGGTCACCAAGGCCTTCGACGAACTGCTGGTGCGGAAGGACCTGTCCGCCATCGACCGGTACTGGAACACCGAGTACCCCCAGCACAGCCCGTACGTCCCCAACGGCGCCGAGGGCGTGAAGACCGGGCTGGGCGGGTACTTCAACGCGTTCCCGCAGCTGACGATCACCCGGAAGCGCGTCGTCGCCGAGGGTGACCTGGTCGCGGTCCACGCCCACTACGTCAACGCGCCCGGCGAGCGGGGCCAGGCCGTCGTCGACCTGTTCCGCGTACGGAACGGGAAGATCGTCGAGCACTGGGACGTGACCCAGAACGTCCCCGAGACCTCGGCGAACGACAACACCATGTTCTGAGCGAAGCCGCAATCGCCCACGAACCGGTGCACGGACGTCAGCGCGTACGGGCCGATTCGTGGGCGGTGACGGTGCTCTCGGCCGCCGCGGCGATGTTGCGGGCCATGCCGCCGAAGACCGCCGTATGGAAGGGAGCCACGCTCCACCAGTACGCGCGCCCGGCGAGACCGTGCGGGTGGAACAGGGCCCGCTGCCGGTAGACCGTACGGCCCTCCTCGTCCCGGTCGACGGTCATCTCCAGCCAGGCGAGCCCCGGCAGCCGCATCTCCGCGCGCAGCCGCAGCAGCCGGCCCGGCTCGATCTCCTCGACCCGCCAGAAGTCGAGGCTGTCGCCGACGCGCAGCCGGGTGGCGTCGCGGCGGCCCCGGCGCAGGCCGACCCCGCCGACCAGCCGGTCCGCCCAGCCGCGCAGGGACCAGGCCAGGGGCGAGGAGTACCAGCCGTTCTCGCCGCCGATGGCTTCCACCACCCGCCACAGCGCCCGCGGCGAAGCCGCCACCACACGCTCCCGGCGATCCTCGTACAGGCTGCCGCCCGCCCAGTCGGGGTCGGTCGGCAGCGGGTCGCTCGGGGCGCGGGGCGTCGCGGCGGAGGACCACCGGGTCGCCACGTCGGCGTCCCGCACCCGCCGCAGGGCCAGCGCGATCGCCTGGTCCAGGCCGACCGGCCCCTCCGGCGGGTCGGGCACGTAGCGGACGATGTCCCGCTCGCCGCAGACCACCTCGTGCCGCAGCGACTCGACGAGCGGGCGGGCGAGGGCGCCCGGCACGGGGGTGACCAGCCCGACCCAGAGGCTGGACAGCCAGGGGGTGAGCGGCGGCACGGGCACGATGACCCGTTTCGGCAGCTCCGCGACGGCGGCGTACCGCCGCATCATCCGCTCGTACGTGACGACGTCCGGCCCGCCGATGTCGAAGGCGCGGTTCACGTCGTCCGGGAGCCGCGCGCAGCCCACGAGGAGGCGGAGCACGTCGCGGACGGCGATCGGCTGGATGCGGGTGCGCACCCAGCGGGGCGTCACCATGACGGGGAGCCGCTCGGTGAGATGGCGGAGCATCTCGAACGAGGCGGAACCGGAGCCGATGATCACGGCGGCGCGGAGCACGGCGGTCGGCACGCCCGAGGCCAGCAGCACCCGGCCGACCTCGGCGCGGGACCGCAGATGGGGCGAGAGCTCGTCCTCGGGCACCCCGGCCGGGGTCAGCCCGCCGAGATACACGATCCGCCGTACGCCCACCGCGCGCGCCCGTTCCCCGAAGACCTCGGCGGCCCGCCGGTCGGTCTCCTCGAACCCCCGCCCGGTGCCCAGGGCGTGCACGAGGTAGTACGCGACGTCGACGCCCTCCATGGCCGCCCCGACGGACACCCCGTCGGTCACGTCCCCGCGCACGACCTCCGCCCGCCCGGCCCACGGATGGTCCCGCAGCTTCCCCGGCGAACGCGCCAGACACCGCACCTCGTACCCGGCGTCCAGCAACTCCGGCACGAGCCGCCCCCCGATGTACCCGGTGGCCCCGGTGACCAGACAGCGCGGAGGGCGGTCATCGCCGTACGCACGGTTCGCGCTCATACAGGCACCGACCTCCGTCGCGGCCCCTCGGCCCATGCTCAGCGCCGGACGCGGGCACCGCAACCTCACCACGAAGCCGGCCGCGCCCCGGAGGCCCGGCCGCCCACTCGGCGCAACACCCCCGGCCGGCCCCCGTCAGCGGGCGTGGTTCAGCACGTTCCCGTTGGTGCAGTGGTTGACGGTGTTCCCGCTCCACGCCCCGCCGACGGGCACGACGGCGAGCTCCTGGAAGCACACGGCGGCGGCGCTGAAGTTCCAGTTGTTCGCGGCGTTCACCCCGGGTCCGAAGTTGCTGTCGTTCTCGGCGGAGGCGTCCGCGTGAGCGGGAGAGGCGAGGGCGAGGGCGGCGGCGGGCAGCAGGGCCAGCATCATGATCTTCTTCACGCCCGCCCCAACGACCCTCCGGGCCCGCAGGACACGGACGCCGACCGTGCGGAGGCCGCTGTTCCCCGCGCTTGGCTACGCTGGAGGAAAGACGTCCATAGCGGGGCAAGAGCGGGCAATTTCCCTAAGGAACCGAACATGGGTCTCGGTGTCGGCCTTTCGGCCGTGAAACGTAAGGCCCTCGGGCGGGCGGGCGCGGCGGTCGTGGTCGCCGTCGGGCTGATCCTGACCGGGGCGTGTGGCGGCGGGGACGGGGGTGGCGGGAGCGGGGGTGACGACCTCAGCGTCGGCGTGCTGCTGCCGGGCGGCGGAGCCTCCCGCTTCGGGCAGTTCGACCGGCCCCTGATCGAGAAACGCCTGAAGGAGCTGTGCCCCGGCTGCCCGGCGGCGACCGTCGCCGCCACCGCCGAGCCGGCCGTCCAGCGGCAACAGCTCGACGCCATGATCACCAAAGGCGTCGACGTCCTGATCGTCGCCGCCGTCGACCCCGAGGCGCTGCGCTCGTCGGTCGAGGCCGCCGAGCGGGCCGACATCCCGGTCGTCGCCTACGACCGGCTCGCCCAGGGCCCCATCTCCGGCTACGTCACCTTCGACGGTGACACCGTCGGCAGACTCCAGGCCGAGGAACTCCTGAAGGCCATGGGCGACAAGGCCGACGGCGGCCAGATCGTCATGATGAACGGCGCCACCACCGACCCCAACGCCGGCTGGTACAAGCGCGGGGCGCTCTCCGTCCTGGAGGGCGAGGTGAAGATCGGCAAGTCGTACGACACCGTCGGCTGGCGCCCGGAGAACGGCTACGTCAACATGAGCGGCGCCATCTCCGCCCTCGGCGCCGAGAACATCGACGGCGTCCTGGCCGCCAACGACAGCCTCGCCGGCGCGGTGGTCTCCGCCCTCAACGCCAGCGCCGTACGGCCGCTGCCGCCGGTCACCGGCCAGGACGCCGACCTCGTCGCCATCCAGCGCATCGTCCAGGGCAGCCAGCACATGACCATCTACAAGCCGTTCGAGCCGGCGGCCGACGCCGCCGCCGAGATGGCCGTCGCGCTGGGGCGCGACGAGTCGGTCGACTCCATCGCCACCGGCACCGTCGACAGCCCCACCGACAAGGACATCCCGGCCGTCCTGCTCCCCTCGGTCGCGGTGACGGCCGACAACATCGAGGAGACTGTGGTCAAGGACGGTATGTACACCATCGACCAGATCTGCACCCCGAAGCTCCGGCCCGCGTGCGACAAGGCCGGACTCACCCCGTGAGGCCCGTGAGCACCGTAAGGCCCGTGAGGCCCGTGAACCCCGCAAGCCCTGTCAGCCCCAGCGGCCCTGTCAGCCGGATGAGCCTCAGCGGCCCCATCCGTCCTGTCCAGCCCGTTCGTCCCGTCCACCCCGTCCAGGAGGTGACCCGGTGGTCCAGCCCCTGCTGGCGTTGCGCGGCGTCTCCAAGCGTTTCGCCGCCGTCCACGCGCTGGTGGACGTCGAACTGGAGATCAGGGCCGGCGAGGTGGTCGCCCTGGTCGGCGACAACGCCGCCGGGAAGTCCACGCTGGTCAAGGTGATCTCGGGCGTCGGGCCCCCCGACAAGGGCGTCATCGAGTGGGAGGGCGAACCCGTCCAGATCCGACGCCCCCAGGACGCCCAGCTCCTCGGGATCGCCGCCGTCTACCAGGACCTCGCGATGTGCGGCCATCTCGACGTCGTCGGCAACCTCTTCCTCGGCCGGGAGATCCACCGCTTCGGTGTCCTCGACGAGGTGGAGATGGAGCGCCGGACCCACGAGCTGCTGCGCACCCTCTCCATCCGCATCCCCGACGTACGGGTCCCGCTCGCCACGCTGTCCGGCGGGCAGCGGCAGGTCGTCGCGATCACCCGCTCGTTCGTCAGCGCCCCCCGGCTGCTGCTGCTCGACGAACCCACCGCCTCCCTGGGCCTCGAACAGACCAACCAGCTCCTCGACCTCATCGAGGAACTGCGCGACCGGGGCACCGGGGTGCTTCTCATCAGCCACAACATGGGCGACATCAAGGCCGTCGCCGACCGGATCGCCGTCCTGCGCCTCGGCCGCAACAACGGCCTCTTCGACGTCAGCACGACCTCCCAGGAACAGATCATCTCCTCCATCACCGGCGCGGTGGACAACACGGCGGGCCACCACCCCACCGACCCGGAGGAGACATGGCCGTGAGGGGGAACGGAGAGGGGAGCTCCCGGGACCCCCGGAAGGAAGGCCCGCAGGACGACGCGCACCGGGCGCACACCGGGCGCCGGACGCACATGGGGCGCCGGTGGTACGGCGAGCGCACCCGCGCGTACGCCGACGCCGTGCGCCGCCGGGTGCACGAGGGCGAGCTGGGCCCGGTGCCGGCGCTGCTCGCCCTCGCCGTGACCTGGATCGTCTTCCAGAGCCTCAACGAGAACTTCCTCTCCCCGCGCAACCTCTCCGTCCTCAGCGTCGAGATCGTGGGCACCGGTCTGGTCGCCGTCGGCGTCGTCTTCGTGCTGCTGATCGGCGAGATCGACCTCTCGGTGGGGTCGCTGGCCGGCCTCTCCGGCGCCCTGTTCGCCGCGCTGAACGTCAACCACGGCATGCCGGAGGGGCTCGCCGTGCTCGTCGCGGTGGCCTGCGGCGCGGCGGCCGGGGCGTTCCACGGGTTCGTGTTCACCAAGATCGGCGTACCCGCGTTCGTCGTCACGCTCGCGGGCCTGCTGGCCTGGAACGGCCTGATGCTCTACCTCCTGGGGCCGGAGAGCTCCATCAGCTTCAGCGACGACGGCCTGGTCGCCGAGCTGACCAGCCGCTCCTTCGGCTCCGCCGCCGTCACCTACGGCCTCGCGGCGCTCGGTCCGCTCGTCTACCTCCTGCTCTGCCTCCGCGACCGCGGGCGCCGCGCCGCCGCCGGGATGCCGTACCGGGCGAGGGGCGGGATCTGGGTGCGGACGGCGCTGCTCGCGCTGGTCGCGCTCGCCACCGTCTACGTCCTGGACCGTTTCGAGGGCCTGCCGCTGGCGCTGCTGATCTTCCTCGGGGTCGTCATCGCCGCGGACCTCTTCCTGCGCCGCACGGTCCACGGCCGTCAGGTCCTCGCGCTGGGCAGTGGCGTGGAGGCGGCCCGGCGGTCCGGCGTGGACGTGTCGCACGTACGGATCGCCGTGTTCGTGGTGTCGGGGACACTGGCCGCGGTGGGCGGTCTGTTCGTCGCGTCCCGGCTCACCTCGGCGACCCAGGTCCCGGGCTCCGGGATGCTGCTGATCAATGCCATCGCCGCGGCCGTCATCGGCGGCACCAGCCTCTTCGGCGGCCGGGGTTCGACCTGGTCCGCTCTGCTGGGCGTCCTCATCATCCAGTCCATCGCGTCCGGCATGGCCCTGCTGGGCGTCCAGCCCGCCGTCCAGTTCATGATCACCGGCGGAGTCCTGCTGGTGGCCGTCGTCTTCGACTCCCTCGCCCGCCGCGCGGCGGAGACCCGGGGGCGGGCTTGACTCACCCGTCGGCCCGGTGATCCGTCGGCCGGTCACCCGTCCACGCGGGACTCCCTCGCCCCCGCCGGCCAGTGGGTCCCGCACCCGGCGACCTGGCTGGTCGCGACCGACTTCGATACGGACCGCCGTACGGTCTTCGGGCACCCCGACACCCGCCCGACCGCCCTGCGGGACGCGCTCCGGGCGTCCTGGGCGGTGCGGCTCGTTCCCGCCCGTGCGCGTCGCGGGCCGGCGGTACGCCGACGGAGGCATTTTCTCCACCGCCTCCGCCGACTCGCTCGTCCCGCGCGGACTCGCCGAGGTGTACGTCGTCGCGCCGACGAGCTCCCGCGCCCCCAGACCGCGCCGCGGCTCGGTCGGGCGGAGGCACTGCGGCGGCGAGTGATGCCCCGCACGCTCGACGCGGAGTGCGCCGCGCTGCGGGCGACGGGCACCCGGGTCGTCCGGATCGAGCCCGCCCCGCTGACCTGGAGGTGATGGGCGGCAACTTCATGGACCGTTTCTAAAGACTGAGCGGGAGTGAGTCCTGTTGCCAGGTCTCGTGCTCGGCCGAACGCCCCGGACGGTGTTGGGCGTTCTGGTTGCCCGCGTTCGCTCCGCGTCCGGGCGGCACGGATCGTGTCCGTGGTCCGGGAATGCGGGGGCGGGTTCCCTCACGCCCGGCAACACCTGATCCGGCCTGGACGGTCCGATGCCCCGCACGATCACTCCGGTCGTGTGGGGGCGGTGCCGTCCGTCGCCGGACCGGGTGTCCCTGGGCGCGCCTTCCGATCGCCACGGCAGCAGCCTCGTGGCGAGTCGTCTTACGGGTTGTCGTGGTGAGGGGCTTCTGCCAGTGCTGGGCACCCCATCGGCTGGTGTAAGCCGGGTCGACGGCGATGACCGCGATCCCCGTGGCGTCGCACATCGAGGCCAGCCGGGCGCGGAGTCTGCCGGTGGGCATGCCGGAGACCAGCTGCCGGAAGCGTGTGCGGCGGCCGTGTTTCTCGCGGGTCTTCTCGGCGCTGAAGTCCAGGTCTTCCACCGCGATCGCCTGCACACCACAGCTGCGGGCCCAGTGCAGGAGGCGGGTCAGGGCGTGGCGGACCTGCGCGTCCCGATGTTCGGCGGTGCCGGTCAGGTCGTAGAAGAAGCGGCGCGGGCTGCCGGTCGGGTTGCCGTGGGTGTCCAGGCGCCATGCGGCCAGGTGGTCGGAGTTCATGTCGACGCCGATCACGCCGTGGGCGAGGGCCGCCTCGATCGGGAGGGCGGGGGTGGGCGGGATCTGCCAGGACGCGGTCAGATACCAGCGGCCCCGACCCGTATCCAGGTGGATGCGGTAAGCGATCGCCCGATTCGCCTCGACGCGGTCCGCCCAGTCACTGCCTCGGTGCGCGAACGCGACCCGGCACGCCAGGACGTACCGTCCGTACGGAGCGTTCGCCAGATACACGAGCGGTGCGGGCAGTTTGATGCTCACCTCGCCCTCGGGGCTGACGCGGATCGTCTCATTGCCGTAGCGCTTGCCGGACTCCCCGTCCGCCTGGCAGAACCAGCGCTCCGCCTCCCACCGCCCACGCCACCCGGACTCCGTCAGCCCAGCCGCCTCCAGGTTCTGCCGGGCGCGGGCCAGGCGCTTACCACCGCGCGCCACGTGCACAACACCGGCCTCGCGGTCGGCCCGCGCGGCGGCCAGCCGGTCCTGAAGCACCCGCAGCCGCCGCGACTTCGCATGCCACTCCCGCCGCGACCGATAACCCCCCGGCGCCTTCCTGCTCGCCCTCTGCCCGACCGGCAGCGCCAGCCGGGCTTCGATGCTGCGGATCCCCGCTTCCAGGTTCTGGATGTGCGCCAGCTGGCAGCGGCGGGCCAGCGCCCACTGATCGTGCGTGGCCTTGGTGATACTGCCCGCCCACCGCGACGACGAGGCAGGTGTCAGCTCCCGCTTGCGGACCGCCCACGCCTGCCCGGAGTGCTCCAGGCCGTCCCGGCAGCGCGCCTTGAGGTCCCGCGAAGCCAGCGACCCCAGATGCGCCCCCACCAGACGCAGCACCTTCTCATCACCCGGCGTCAGCTGCTTCAGACGGGTCCGGACTGCCACACCGGACGGCCCGGACGCGACGAACGGCGCCGCGATGCTCCTCAGCTCACCCACCCCGCCACCTCCGCCCGGCCCGACTCGAATACACCGTCGCCCTGGAAACGAGCACAACCGATGAAGGTCACGCATTCGATGAGAGAACGTCAGTTCCCCGCAGAAAACCGGCATCACAAGCAATGAGCGCGACTCGACACAGGCCATCCACACTCGCCTCCGCTCACCCGAACGCTCTTGAACGCACCGCAACGCCAGCAGTTCCACACCCCCGACGCCGCCTGACGGTCCTGGACCACCCGCTTCCTGATTTCGGCGGCCGGACCCTGGCACGAACCGCTGCTCTCCGACCCCCAACGCGTTCGTCCTGCTCGGGCCGCACCTCGGCACCGGGCACTCCTCCGCGTACGCGGTCCTCGAAGCCCAACTGGCGTATGTGGCGGGCGCGGTACGGCACTTCCACGCGGCGGGCTGGACCAGCATGGACGTACGGCCCGAGGTGCAGGCCGCCTTCCACGCCGAGGTCCAGCAGGCCCTGCCGTCCACCGTCTACAACGCGGGCGGCTGCTCCAGCTACTACCTCGACGTCAACGGCGTCAACAGCTTCAGCTGGCCCTGGTCCACCGGCCGGATGCGCCGCCGTCTGGCCCACTTCGACCCCGAGGCCTACGACACCCGCCCCGCCTACGACACCACGGGCACCGTCGGCTGAGGCCGCCCCCTGAGGGCCGCGATCAGGAACGAGACCCCGGTGGTCACCGCGATCGTCCCCAGCATCACCATCGTCACGCCGACGCCGTAGAGGCCGCTGGCGTCGTCCGACCAGTCCAGGAAGGAGGCCACGGTCAGGCCGGCCGTGGTGCCGGCCACCGCGCTCGTGATGTGCCGGCGGGACGCCACCCAGTACACCGGCCCCAGCAGGGTCAGCACCAGGCCGATCACCTGCCACGCCTCGTACGGGCCGGTCGACGAACCGTCAGGATGCAGATCACGGTGCTGGTCCCAGCCCAGCCAGAGGGCCCAGAGGGCCAGGGCGGACACGGCCGTCACGAGGGTCGGCAGCAGCGGGGCGGCGGTCTTGCGGAGTCGTTCGCTCATGGGCCCAGCCTCCCGGCACGGTTCTCCTCCCCCCAGAGCGCGCGTACTCAGCTCCACCCGAGTACATGAGCGGTCCGCCCCAGGGCCGTCGGTAGGGCCCTAAGCGGGTGAAGCCCGGTCCCCTTCTCCCGGTGCGAGGCGTGTGCGGGGCATGGATGAAGCCCCCGACCCCATCCGGACGAGTCGGCGGACACGACGCGCTGGAGTTGAGCGAAGAGATGAACGCGATGAAGCAGAGCCATGAGACGGGGCGGAGCCCCGAGACGCGGCAGAGGCCCGATCGACACGACCCCACCGGCACCCCCACCCACCGCACCCCGGTCCTCGTCGTCGGGGGCTCCCTCGTCGGCCTGTCGACCTCGGTGTTCCTGGGCCGCCTGGGGGTGCCGCACATCCTGGTGGAACGGCACGCCGGCACCTCCATCCACCCGCGCGGCCGGGGCAACAACGTCCGCACGATGGAGCTGTTCCGGACGGCCGGTGTCGAGCAGGGCATCCGCCGGGCCGCCGCCACCCTCTCCGGCAACCACGGCATCCTCCAGACGCCCACCCTCGTCGGCGACGCGGGCGAGTGGCTCTTCAAGGAGATCGACGCGGGCGGCGGACTCGCCCGGTTCAGCCCGAGTTCCTGGTGCCTGTGCAGCCAGAACGACCTGGAGCCGGTACTGCGGGAGCACGCCGGACAGCTCGGCGGCGACCTGCGCTACAACACCGAACTGCTGTCGTTCGAGAGCGACTCCTCCGGCGTCACCGCGATCGTCAAGAGCCGCGAGACCGGCGAGCACACCACCGTCCGCGCCGACTACCTGGTCGCCGCCGACGGCCCCCGCAGCCCGGTCCGCGAGCAGCTCGGCATCGGCCACAGCGGCCCCGGCGACCTGTTCCACAACGTCAGCGTCACCTTCCGCTCGCGCGGCCTCGCCGAGGTCGTCGGCGACCGCCTCTTCATCGTCTGCTACCTGACGGACCCCGAGGCCGACGGGGCGCTGCTGCCCGTGGACAACCGGGAGAACTGGGTCTTCCATCTGCCCTGGCACCCCGAACACGGCGAATCCCTGGAGGAGTTCACCGAGGAGCGGTGCGTCGAGCACATCCGCCGCGCGATCGGGGTGGCGGACCTCGACGTCGAGATCACCGGCAAGGCCCCCTGGCACGCCGCCCAGCGCGTCGCCCGCGGCTACCGCTCGGGACGGGTCTTCCTGGCCGGCGACTCCGCCCACGAGATGTCCCCCACCGGGGCCTTCGGCTCCAACACCGGCATCCAGGACGCCCACAACCTCGCCTGGAAGCTGGCGGCCGTGCTCGGCGGCTGGGCCGGGGAGGGCCTGCTGGAGACCTACGACGCCGAGCGCCGCCCGGTGGCGGAGGCGACCAGCGCCCGTGCCGCCGCCCGGTCCGTGGAGCACAGCCACCCCGGCTTCGCCCCGCCCCCCGGCGTCGGCGGCGGTGGCGGCGGAGGCCCGCAGCGCGGCATCCTCAACGTGGCCCTCGGCTACCGCTATCCGCGGGGCGCGGTCCTCGGCGCCGACCCCGCGTCCCCGGTCGTCCCCGAACGCCTCGACCTGTCCGGCGCACCGGGTAGCAGGGCGCCCCACATGGAGGTACGGCACCGGGGCGAGCACATCTCCACGCTGGACCTCTACGAGCGTTCCCTGGTCCTGCTCAGCGACGCCGGCGCGGACGGCGCGTCGGCCGGCTGGCACGAGGCCGCCCTCCGGCTGGCCGAGACGCTGTCCGTGCCCCTGACGCCGTACCGGATCGGCGACGGGCCCGCCGCCGATCTGACGCCCGCGGGCGAGGCGGACTGGGCGGCGGTCCACGGGACGGCCCCCGGCGGCGCCGTGCTCGTCCGGCCCGACGGGTTCGTGGCCTGGCGGGCGGCGGGCCCGGCCCCGGACGCCGAGGCGACACTGCGGGAGGCCCTGACCACGCTGCTGGCGAAGGCCTGAGCCCGTTCCCCCGGCCGCGGACCTGAGCCCGCCCCACCCGTGAACTCGCCCGATGGGAGGGCCGGTTCACCCGAGTGATCGTCTTGAGTGGTGGGGGCGGAGGTGCTGTCTGACGGTGGATCACGTCGGGGGCGGGTCACCACAGCTGACGAGGCGTCGGCTGCCCGCCCCGCCGACGGAAGGATCGTCAGATGCGCTCAGTTCGTTTGCTCATGGCCACCGGGGCGGCCTCCGCCCTCCTCGCGTTCGGCGCGCCCGTGGCGTACGCGTCCGGCGGCTGGGAAGGCTCGGACTCCTCCACCGGCGGGGAGCACGCCCAGGGGCAGGACAAGCCGGCCGCCGGGGACGCCCAGCGGGACGAGGGGTCCTGGAGCGGGAAGCAGGACGGCGGCTCCTGGAGCGGCAAGCAGGAGGACGGCTCCCACGCCGGCGGACAGGACGAGGAGTCCTGGGGCGGCGGCCACGAGAAGCCCCGCGGCGGGATGCACACCGGCGGTGGCGGCCTCGCCGCCCCGGCCGTGACCGCGGGCGGGCTCGCCGTCCTGGCCGTCGCCGGGACCGGCCTGTACGCGGCACGCCGCAAGAAGACCGCCGCCGGCGTGGCCTGACCCGTGGCGGGCGCGATAGCCGCCGTGACCGGCCGCGCCGCACGACGGCCCGGCCGGTCACCGGCCCCAAGCCCCCTCCCCGACCCGTAGCACCCTCCCCGACCCGGAGCCCCTCCCTCGCGCGAACCCCCGTCACCCGCCCGGTGGACCGGTCACCCGCGCAGTGCATACGAGTCGCGCGGCCGGGGGGCCGGGCTCAGGATCGAGGCACGCCGACGTCACGCCGGTCCGGCCGACGTACGGCCCTTCTCTGCCCCCCACCGAGGAGATGTGCGCAGGATGACCACCACGTCCGAACGTGTTTCCGAGTCACTGCAGCGGCAGGTGTCGCAGCGTGTCTCGCAGTCCGTCTTCGACGGCTCCCGGCTCCGTGTCGTCCTCCTCGTGGACGTCTACGACGGTGCCCAGCAGCAGTTCCTGGAGGCGTACGAGCAGCTGTGCAACCAGGTCGCGTCCGTCCCCGGACACGTCAGCGACCAGCTCTGCCAGTCCATCGAGAACCCCTCCCAATGGCTCATCACCAGCGAGTGGGAGAGCGCCCCGCCCTTCCTCACCTGGGTGAACAGCGAGGAGCACGTGCAGATGGTGCGGCCGCTGCACGACTGCGTCCGGGACACCCGCTCGCTGCGCTTCCACATCGTCCGCGAGACCGGCGGCCCGGCGGTGGAGGCCGAGGCGGGCGAGCGCCGGCTGCAGACCTCGCCGCGGATCGGCGACGGCCTGATCCGGCACGCGCTCACCTTCACGGTCAAGCCGGGCAGCGAGGAGAAGGTCGCCAAGATCCTCGCCGACTACGCCGCGCCGGAGCCGAGGGTCGACGACACCACCCGGCTCTGCCGCACCTCCCTGTTCATGCACGGCAACCGGGTGGTCCGCGCCGTCGAGGTGCGGGGCGACCTGCTCGCCGCGCTGCGGCACGTCGCCCGGCAGCCCGAGGTACGGGCCGTCGAGGAGGCCATCAACCCCTATCTGGAGCAGGACCGCGACCTCGACGACCCCGACTCGGCCCGGGTCTTCTTCACCCGCGCGGCGCTGCCCGCCGTGCACCATGTGACGGCCGGCCAGGAGAGCCCGGACGCCGTACGGCACGCGCTGTACTACCCGGCCCGTGAGGGCTGCGGGCTGCGGCTGGCCGAGCTGCTCGCCCGGCAGGACGAGGCGGCGGCGGACGACCCGCGGGGCCCGGTGCTGCGCAGCACGATCTTCCAGCGCGACGACATCGTGGTGCGGCTGGTCGACGTGCGCGGCGGCATCGACGCCGACCCCGGCCCCGTGCTCGGGCTCACCGACCGCGCCCGCGCGGCCGAGCTGACGGCACTCCTCGACGGCGACGCCCTCGGCACGGACGGCTCGCCGCAGGACAGCGCCCCCGCCCGGCTGCTCACGGTCGCGCGCATGGACCTCGTCACCGACCGCCGGGCGCCCGACGCCTGACCACCTCTCACCTGTCCGCAGCTCACGTTCGGAGGAACGTCGTGATCAATCGCCATCCCAGAGTCGTGGATGTCAGCGAGGTCGAGCCCAACACACGGCGCGGCGGCGATCTGCGCGCCATGCTCACCCCCACCACCGTCGGCTCGACCAGCGGTTTCATGGGCGTGGCCATCGTGGCGCCCGGCGACCGCATCGCCGAGCACTACCACCCGTACTCCGAGGAGTTCATCTACGTCATCTGCGGGCAGCTGGAGGTCGACCTCGACGGCGAGGCCCACGAACTCCGTCCCGAACAGGGGCTGCTGATCCCGGCCCACATGCGCCACCGCTTCCGCAACGTCGGCAACGTGGAGGCCCGGATGGTCTTCCACCTCGGCCCGCTGGCCCCGAGCCCGCCGCTCGGCCACGTCGACACCGAGGACGCGAACGGCGTACCGATCCCGGTGGAGGCGGCGCACGCCGCGCGGACGGCCGAACGCGCCCAGGTCCGCTCATGACCAGGCGCGTGGCGGTCACCGGCATAGGCATCGTCGCCCCCGGCGGCATCGGCGTCCCGGCGTTCTGGGACCTCCTGGCGGGCGGCCGTACGGCGACGCGCGGCATCACCTTCTTCGACCCGTCCGGGCTGCGTTCGCGGATCGCCGCCGAGTGCGACTTCGACCCGGCGGCCCACGGACTGGACGCGGACCTGATCGCCCGCTGCGACCGGTACATCCAGTTCGCCCTGGTCGCCGGCGAGGAGGCGGTACGGGACTCCGGTCTCGACCTCGCCGCCGAGAACCCCTGGCGGGTCGGGGTGTCCCTGGGCACCGCGGTCGGCGGCACCACCCGGCTGGAGCACGACTACGTGCTGGTCAGCCACAGCGGCCGGCGCTGGGACGTGGACCACCGGGAGGCCGGTCCGCATCTGCACCGGGCGTTCGCGCCCAGCACCCTCGCCTCCACCGTCGCCGAACGCTTCGAGGCGCGCGGGCCGGTGCAGACCGTCTCCACCGGCTGCACCTCGGGCCTCGACGCCGTCGGGTACGCCTTCCACACCATCGAGGAGGGCCGGGCCGACATCTGCATAGCCGGGGCGTCGGACTCGCCGATCTCCCCGATCACCATGGCCTGCTTCGACGCGATCAAGGCCACCTCCCCCGACAACGACGACCCGGCCCACGCCTCCCGCCCCTTCGACGCCGACCGCAACGGCTTCGTGATGGGCGAGGGCGGAGCCGTCCTCGTGCTGGAGGAGCTGGAGCACGCCCGGGCCCGGGGCGCGCACGTGTACTGCGAGATCGGCGGCTACGCCACCTTCGGCAACGCCTACCACATGACGGGTCTGACCTCGGAGGGCCTGGAGATGGCGCGGGCCATCGAGGACGCCCTCGACCACGCCCGGATCGACCGTACGGCCGTCGACTACGTCAACGCGCACGGCTCGGGCACCAAGCAGAACGACCGGCACGAGACGGCCGCCGTCAAACGCACGCTCGGCGCGCACGCCTACGACACGCCCATGAGCTCCATCAAGTCCATGGTGGGCCACTCGCTGGGCGCGATCGGCGCGATCGAGGTCGTCGCCTGCGCGCTGGCCCTGGCGCACCAGGTCGTCCCGCCCACCGCGAACTACCAGACCCCGGACCCCGAGTGCGATCTGGACTACGTCCCGCGCGTCGCCCGCGAGCGGAAGCTGACCAACGTGCTCTCCGTGGGCAGCGGGTTCGGCGGGTTCCAGTCCGCGGTGGTCATGAGCCTGCCGAGGGAGAAGACACGATGAGCGAACGGAGCAAGCGGCGTCCCCGGCGCGCGGCCGTCACCGGAATCGGCGTGGTCGCGCCCAACGGAACGAGCACCGAGACGTTCTGGAAGTCCACCCGGGAGGGCATCAGCGTCCTGGACCGGGTCACCCGCGAGGGCTGCGAGCACCTGCCGCTGAAGGTGGCGGGCGAGGTCCGGAACTTCGACCCGCCCTCGGCGGTCGAGGAGCGCTACCTCGTCCAGACGGACCGGTTCACGCACTTCGCGATGGCCGCCGCCGACCAGGCGCTCGACGACGCCCGCCTCGACCGGCCGGAGACCGACGCGGCCCCGTACTCGGTGGGCGTGGTCACCGCGGCCGGCTCCGGCGGCGGCGAGTTCGGGCAGCGGGAGCTGCAACAGCTGTGGTCCAAGGGCAGCCGCTTCGTCGGCCCCTACCAGTCCATCGCCTGGTTCTACGCCGCCAGCACCGGCCAGATCTCCATCCGCCGGGGCTTCAAGGGCCCCTGCGGGGTGATCGCCTCCGACGAGGCCGGCGGTCTCGACGCCGTCGCGTACGCGGCGCGGGCCGTGCGGCGCGGCACCGACGTGATGGTGACCGGCGCGACGGAGGCGCCGCTCGCCCCCTACTCGGTGGTCTGCCAGCTCGGCTACCCGGAGCTGAGCACCGTGGCCGACCCGGAGCGCGCCTACCGTCCCTTCACCGCCGCGGCCTGCGGGTTCGTGCCGGCCGAGGGCGGCGCCATGCTGGTCGTGGAGGCCGAGGACACGGCCCGGGAACGCGGCGCGGCCGTCCGGGCCCACCTGGCGGGCCACGCGGCGACGTTCACCGGCGCCTCCCGCTGGGCGGAGTCCCGGGCGGGCCTCGCCGAAGCGATCCGGGGCGCCCTGGAGGAGGCGGGCTGCGCCCCGGAGGAGATCGACGTGGTCTTCGCCGACGCCCTCGGCACCCCGGAGGCGGACCGCGCCGAGGCGCTGGCGATCACGGACGCCCTCGGCGCGCACGGCACCCGGGTCCCCGTCACGGCGCCGAAGACCGCCGTCGGCCGGGGCAACGGCGCGGCGGCCGTGCTGGACGTGGCGGCGGCGGTGCTCGCGATGGAGCACGGCGTCATCCCGCCCACCCCGAACGTCTTCGACGTCTGCCACGACCTCGACCTCGTCACCGTCCGCGCCCGCGCCGCCGAGCCGCGCACGGCGCTGGTCCTCAGCCGGGGCCTCATGGGGTCGAACTCGGCGCTGGTGCTGCGGCTCGGCCCCGGCGACACCTCCTGACCACACCCGCCCGACACCACCCACCTGACGACCGCCCTCCGACCGCCGCCCCCGACCACCCGCACGAACGCACCCCCGACGCATCAAGGAGAGAACCGCATGAGTGACCGCATCACCGTGGAAGAACTGTCCGAGCTGATGAAGAAGGCCGCCGGGGTCACCGTCACCCCGGAGGAGCTGCGCCAGCGCTACGAGTCGGGCTTCGACGTCCTCGGCATCGACTCGCTCGGCCTGCTCGGCATCGTCGGCGAGCTGGAGAACCGGTACGGCACGCCGATGCCGCCGGACGCGGAGAAGTGCAAGAGCCCGAAGCAGTTCCTCGCGCAGGTCAACGGCGCGCTGATGGCAGGAGCCTGACATGGCCGGACACACGCACAACGAGATCACCATCGCCGCGCCCGTCGACCTGGTCTGGGACATGACCAACGACGTCGCGAACTGGCCCCGGCTGTTCAGCGAGTACGCCAGCGCCGAGATCCTCTCCGAGGAGGGGGACCGGGTGACGTTCCGGCTGACCATGCACCCCGACGAGAACGGCAAGGTCTGGAGCTGGGTCTCGGAGCGGGAGACGGACCGCGAGACGCTCACCGTCGAGGCCCGCCGCGTGGAGACCGGCCCCTTCGCCTACATGAACATCCTGTGGGAGTACGAGAAGGTCCCGGGCGGCACCCGGATGGCGTGGACGCAGGACTTCTCCATGAAGCCGGACGCGCCGGTCGACGACGACTGGATGACCGACAACATCAACCGCAACTCCAAGGTCCAGATGGCCCTGATCCGGGACCGCATCGAGAAGGCCGCCGCCGAACAGGGCGCCGCGCCGGGCCTGACCGACTGAGCCGGACGGAGAACCCCCCATGCACCAGTCCCTGATCGTCGCCCGGATGGCCCCGGGCGCCGCCCCGGACATCGCCAAGATCTTCGAGGAGTCCGACCGGGGGGAGCTGCCGCACCTCATCGGGGTCTCCCGGCGCAGCCTCTTCCAGTTCGACGACGTGTACATGCACCTCGTCGAGGCCGAGCGGGACCCCACGCCCGCCATCATGAAGCTGGCCGGGCACCCCGAGTTCCGGTCCATCAGCGAACGGCTGTCGGCATACGTCAGCGCGTACGACCCGGCGACCTGGCGCTCGCCGAAGGACGCGATGGCGAACTGCTTCTACCGCTGGGAGCGGGACAGCGGCTCCTGACCGCGACCACAGGCCGCCGGGCACGCGCGTCGCGCGTGCCCGGCGGCCTGTCCGTCTCACCCGTGTGTCACCCGGGCACGTGGCAGTCGAACGCGTGCAGATAGGCGTTGACCGGCCGTACGTCGTCGATGACCAGCCCCGCGGCCGAAAGCCGGGAGGTCATGCTCGCGGTGGTGTGCTTGGCCCCGCCGACGTTGAGGAGCAGCAGCAGGTCCATGGCGGTGCTGAACCGCATCGACGGCGAGTCGTCGACGAGGTTCTCGATGACGACGACCCGGGTGCCGGGGCCGCCCGCCCCGATGACGTTGCGCAGCAGCCGGGCGGTGCTGTCGTCGTCCCACTCCAGGATGTTCTTGATGACGTAGGTGTCGGCCCGGACCGGGACGGCCTCACGGCAGTCGCCGGGGACGACGCGGGTGCGCTCGGCGAGCGCGCCGCCCGGCCGCAGCCGGGGGTCGGCGTTGTCCACCACGCGCGGCAGGTCGAGCAGGGTGCCGTGCAGCGAGGGGTACTTCTCCAACAGGCTCGCCACGACGTGGCCCTGCCCGCCGCCGATGTCGGCGACGGACGCGCTCCCCGACAGGTCGAGGAAGTCGGCGACGTCCCGCGCGGACTGGGTGCTGGAGGTCGTCATGGCCCGGTTGAAGACGTCGGCGGACTCCGGGGCGTCCTCGTTGAGGTAGACGAAGAACTCCTTGCCGTACAGGTCCTCGACGACGTTGTGGCCGGAGCGCACGGCCTCGTCCAGCTTCGGCCAGGCGTCCCAGGTCCACGGTTCGGTGCACCACAGGGCGATGGCGCGCAGGCTGTGCGGGTCGTCCTCGCGCAGCAGCCGGGACATGTCGGTGTGCGCGAACGTCCCGTCGGGCCGTTCGGTGAACACTCCGTGGCAGGACAGGGCCCGCAACAGCCGTCGCAGCGGCCCGGGTTCGGCCCGCACGGCGGCCGCGAGGTCCTCCACCGGCAGCGGGGTGTCGCCGAGGACGTCGGCGACGCCGAGCCGGGCGGCGGCGCGCAGGGCGCCGGCGACGGCCGCGCCGAACACCAGCTCCCTGAACCGCATGGGCGGCGGCGGGGCGGTGCGGCTCTCCTGGCCGACCGTGTGGACGGCCTGGGTGCGCGTGGTGCGGGCGGTGGGTGACGGCTCCCCCGCCGGTCTGGTCTGAGCGGTCGTCATACGACGCCCTCCTTTGTCGAGTTCATGGACGACCTGGGCCGGTCAGCACAGTCCGGCGGGCTTGGACGCCGCGCAGGTGTTGCCCGAGAAGGTGTTGCCCTTGCCGGCGGTGTCCGTGTTGACGATGTCCGCCGGGGCGTTGTTCTCCAGCACGTTCTCGGTGATCCGGTTCCGCTCGCTGGTGGTGCCCACGAAGCTCTTCCACACGACGATGCCGCCCGACAGCGGGGAGGCGCCGGCGTTGCCGGTGATCCGGTTCCGGGTGACCAGGGTGTCCTCGGCGCCGGTCAGCACGATGCCGGTGCCCTGGAGGGCGTCCAGTCGCGCGGTCTTCGGGCAGGACTTGTTGTTGCGGTCGATCAGGTTGTCGCGCACGGTCAGGGCGCCGGCCCTCGGCTTGTTCTCGTCGCCGACGACGAAGACGCCCGCGCAGTTGCCGGTGACGTGGTTGTCCGCGACGGTGAGGTTGCGCAGGCGCCGGACGGTCAGGCCGATCCGGTTGCCCTCCAGGCGGTTGTGGGCGACGACGGTGCCGCCGCTGTCCGTGGCGCCCTGCTCGGCCTTGACGGTGTTCGCGAGGAACAGTCCGGCGTCGCCGTTGTCCCGTGCGGTGTTCTTGCGGAACACGCCGCGCACCGAACGCTCCTGGGCGATGCCCCACACGCCGTTCTTCACGGCGGTCACGTGCCGCACGGTCAGCCGGTCGGTGTCCTGCGCGAAGACCCCGGAGCCGGTGAACCCGGTCACGGTCAGGTTGGCGACGGTGACGTCCTCGACCTTGTGGTCCTTCGTCCCGGTCACACAGATGCCGTTGCCGGCGTCGCCGCACCCGTCGGCGGCCTTCGTCACGGCCGGTTCGACGACGGTACGGGGGCCCATGCCGCGCAGGGTGATGCCGTGGGTGCTGACCTTGACGCTCTCGCGGTAGGTGCCGGAGGCCACGAGCACCGTGTCCCCGGGCGCCGCCGCGTCGACCGCCTGCTGGATGGACTCGCCGGGGAAGACCACATGGGTCGGGTGGTGGGCGACGGCCTGCGGGGCGGCCCCGAGCCCCACCCCGATGACCGCCGCGACGCATGCCAGATGACCAATATGCCATTTCTTCATATTCCGCAAGATATGACCATGAACCGTGCAAACCGGTCCGATGGTCCATCCGACGGCGTGTCCCCGCCGCGCCCGCCGGTCCCTCTCAGCCGCCGAGGCGCCGTCGGTCCTCCTCGTCCCACGCACGGGTGTCGCGCGGTTCGACGTACGGCTCCTCGTGCGGCGGGTGGCCACCCGCCAGGGCCCGCTGACGCGCCAGTTCGGCGTCGAACTCCAGGCCGAGAAGGATCGCCAGATTGGTGATCCACAGCCACACCAGGAAGATGATCACGCCGGCGATGGCGCCGTAGGTCCGGTTGTACGAGCCGAAGTTGGCCACGTAGAACGCGAAGCCCGCCGAGGCCACCAGCCAGATCAGCAGGGCGAGCAGACTGCCGGGGGTGATCCAGCGGAAGCCACGCACCTTGGCGTTCGGGGTGGCCCAGTACAGGACCGCGATCATGATCGTGACCAGCAGGACCAGCACCGGCCACTTCGCGATCGACCACACGGTCAGCGCCGTGTCGCCGACGCCGAGGGCGGTGCCCACCTCCTTGGCGAGGGCGCCGGTGAACACCACGATCAGCGCGCTGATCACGGCCATCACCATCAGCACCACCGTCACCCCGACCCGGACCGGCAGCACCTTCCACACCGGACGGCCCTCGGGGACGTCGTACACCGCGTTCGCGCTCCTGATGAACGCCGCGACATAGCCGGAGGCCGACCACACCGCCAGCACCAGACCCACGATCGCCATGATCGAGCCGAGCCCTGCGTTGCCCTGCATCTGCCGGACGGCGTTGGTGAGGATGTCCCGCGCGGCGCCGGGGGCGAGCTGCTGGATGTTGTCCAGCACCTGCTGCGTCGCCGAGCGCCCGACGATCCCCAGCAGGGAGACGAGCGCCAGCAGGGCCGGGAACAGGGCGAGGATCCCGTAGTACGTCAGCGCCGCCGCCCGGTCGGTCAGCTCGTCCCTCTTGAACTCCTTCAGGGTGCCCTTCAGCACCGCCCACCAGGAGCTTCTCGGCAGATCGGTGGGGCTGTCGGGGGCCCGCCGCTCCACGTCCTCGTCCGGCCCGACCGCCGGCGCCGCCCGCGCGGCCCCGCCCTCGTCACCGCGCCCGGCCTCCTCGTACCGCCCACCCTCCTCGTAGCGGTCGGTCTCTCCGTGGCGGTCCGGCTCGCCGTGGCGGCCGGTCTCCTCGTCCCGCCCGACCTCGCGCTCGACCTCCTCGTCGCGCTCGAACCGGTCGGTGTGCCCGCCGTCGCCGGGGGGCACACCGTGCCTTCCCTGCCCTCTGTGCCGTTTCAGCGTTCGCATCATGCCGGGCGGGTAACCGGCCAGGCACGGCTCATACATCCGCATTCACGGCAAATCGTTCAGCGTGGGGACGCCGGGCGGTCGTAGACGTTGTCCGGGGTGACGATCTCCGTGATCGCACGGGCGAGCAGCGAGGACGGCTCCTGGCCCTCGTGGGGCACGTCGGTGTTGAGCAGCAGCACCAGGGTCGCCTTCCGGGCGGGCAGATGGACGGTCACGCTCTGGTAGCCCGGGATGGAGCCGTTGTGCCCGATCCAGCCGCCGGTCTCGAGGATGCCGAGGCCGTAGGAGGTGCCGGGGAAGCCCGTCGGCAGCGTCATCAGCCGTTCGCGCTGGGCCCGCGGGCTGAGCAGGGTCCCCGTGGCGACGACCTCGGCCCAGCGGCGCAGATCGCGCAGCTCCGAGATCATCGCGCCGGCCGCCCAGGCCCAGCTGGGGTTCCAGTCCGTGGCGTCCTCGATCTCACCGCTGAGCGTCTGGTCGGTGTAGCCGCGCGCGTGCGGCTCGGGGAACCGGCGGCTCCCGGCCCCCTCGGGGAACAGCGTGCGGCGCAGCCCGGCCGGGCGGAGCACCCGCTCGCGCAGGAAATCGGCGAAGCGCTTGCCGCCGACCTTCTCGACCACCAGACCGAGCAGGACGAAGTTGGTGTTGGAGTACTGGAACTCTTCACCCGGCGCGAACACGTTCGGGTGCCGGAAGGCGTACGCGAGCAGCTCACGGGGCGTGAACGAGCGGCTCGGGTCGCTCAACAGGTCGTGCACGAAGCCCGGATCGGCGCTGTACGGGAAGAGGCCGCTGCGCATCTGCGCGAGATGACGCAACGTGATCCGGTGGCCGTTCGGCACGCCCCTGACGTAGCGGGAGATCGGGTCGTCCAGGCGGACCCGGCGGTCGTCGACGAGCCGGAGCAGCGCGGTGGCCGTGAAGGTCTTCGTCTCGCTGCCGATCCGCATGAACAGGTCGGGCGTCATCGGCCGGCGGGTGACGGTGTCGGCGACCCCGGCCGACCGGACGTAGCAGCCCCGGTCCGGCATCCACAGGCCGACGGTGACCCCGGGGATGCCGGCCTCCCGGCGGACGCCCTCGACGGCTTCGTCCAGACGGGCGGTCAGTTCGGGGCCGATACCGCCGCGCGGACAGTCGTTCTTGTCGTACCGGTCCTTGTCGTACCTGCCTTTGTCGTACCGGTCTTCGTCATACCGGCCGGCCGCCGCGTGCACGGCCGTCACGGGAGCCGTCGCGATCGGCGCCAGTACGGACGCCACCAGCAGTGCGGCGGCGAGCGGACGGCGGGAGGGGGTGCGTCGCATGTCGGGGCGCCTTCACGGGAGCAGGGTCTCGAAGGGGCAAGCGTCACCGCCCGAGCTCTGGGCAAAGGCCTCTGCCCCGTACACGTTCCGGCGATTCCACTCGTTCGGAGCCGGGCCGGAGCTCACCATTTCAAAGACCATCCATCGCGGTTCGCTCCTCGCGAAAATCATCGCCGATCGCTATTCTCCCGAATGCCAAAAATCGGGCTCGACCTCCCTCGTGCCGATCGGAAAAGCTGATCCCCCCATGGAGCAGGATTCAAAATGAGAACCGATTATGATTCGGTGGATCAAAACCCTGACGGGGTTCAGCAGATCGACACGCAGCCCATCTGGCTCCCCGGCCCGCGTGCCTCCTCCGACGTGTGGGACCCGGACGCCGAGCTGATCCAGATGGCGTACGCCGCGCACAGCCTGGCCCCCGACCCGAGGCTCGCCCAGGTCCGTGACCTGCCGCGCCGCCCGGTCAGCAGGCGGCGGCCCCGCCCGGGGACCCAGTTCCTCGCCAGGAACCCGCGGTTCGTCCCCGTCGCGTTCTTGATTACGACCATCGCCGTGTGCGCACTGACCATGCTTTATTGGTCGGTCTCCTATTCATACATTCAGTTGCGCGACATCGCGCTGCTGGTGGTGTCGGAGCATCTCGCGCGCTGGTGGCCGCTCACCGTGTACGGGCCGTGGCTTCTGGCGGGTCTGTCGATTGTCCGGGCCGCGGTGCAACAGCGCACCGCCCGGCGGTCCTGGGCGGTGATGCTGATCTCGTCCGGCACGGCGGTGGCGTTGTGCATCGGCCAGTCCGCGAGTTCCGTGCTGGCCATGGCGATCGTCGGCATTCCACCGATCACCGCGCTGGTCTGTTTCCGTGAACTCGTCGGCCAGTTCTCGTCCTCGCCCGGCCCCCGGCACGCCGCCGACGCCCTCGCCACCCCCAAGCAGGGCCGGCACTAGGCGGCAGGCGGTAGGTGGTGGGCGGTGGGGCGCCGAGTGCGGTCAGCCGAGGGTTTGTTCCGTCCAGATCGTCTTGCCCGTCGCGGTCGGGCGGGTGCCCCACCGCTGGGTGAGCTGGGCGACCAGGAGCAGACCCCGGCCGCCCTCGTCGTAGCTGCGGGCGCGGCGCATGTGGGGCGCGGTGCTGCTGCCGTCCGACACCTCGCAGATGAGGCTCTCGTCGTGGATGAGCCGCAGCCGGACGGGCGGCTCGGCGTGCCGGATGGCGTTGGTGACCAGCTCGCTGACGACCAGCTCGGTGACGAAGGCAGCGTCGTTCAGACCCCAGGCCTCCAGCCGGCCGAGCGCGTTCTTGCGGGCCTCCGCGACGGCCGAGGGGTCGGGGGCCACGTCCCAGGTGGCGACCCGGCCGGGGTCCAGCGCACGGGGGCGCGCGAGGAGCAGGGCCACGTCGTCGGTGGGCCGCTCGGGCAGTACGGAGCCCAGGACCCGGTCGCACAGCGCGTCCAGGGAGGTGGCGGCGGGGCTGTCCAGGGCCTCGCAGAGGCGGGCGATGCCGTCGTCGATGTCGACGCGGACGCCGTCGTCCTCACCGCTGCGGGATCCGATCAGGCCGTCGGTGTAGAGGGCGAGCAGGGCGCCCTCGGGCAGCTCGGTCTCCAGCGACTCGAAGGGCAGCCCGCCCAGGCCCAGCGGGGGCCCCGCCGGGAGGTCGAGCAGGGCGGCGGTGCCGTCCGGACCCACCACGACCGGCGGCGGATGCCCGGCCCGCGCGAGGGTGCACCGCCGCGACACGGGGTCGTGGACGGCGTACAGACACGTCGCTCCGACGATCCCGGGGGTCATACCGGCCACGCCTCCTGAGCCCAGGCCGGAGCCCATGCCGGAGCCCATGGATGCGCCCATGGATGAGCCCGTGCCGGCCGTGCCGCCGCCGGTGAACCGGCCCCGCGCGCGGTCGGCCGCCTCGGCGGACCCTTCCGCCGCCTCCGCCTCGGTGGCCAGGCGGGCGACCAGGTCGTCGAGGTGGGTGAGGAGTTCGTCGGGGGGCAGGTCGATGTCGGCGAGGGTGCGGACGGCGGTGCGCAGCCGGCCCATGGTCGCGGAGGCGTGGATGCCGTGGCCGACGACGTCGCCGACGACCAGCGCGACCCGGGCCCCGGAGAGCGGGATCACGTCGAACCAGTCGCCGCCCACCCCGGCGCGGGCGCCGGCCGGGAGGTAGCGGGAGGCGACCTCGACACCGGCCTGCTCGGGCAGGCTCTGCGGCAGCAGGCTGCGCTGGAGGGTGACGGCGGTGCCGCGTTCGCGGGTGTAGCGCAGGGCGTTGTCGATGCTGACCGCCGCCCGGGCCGACAGTTCCTCGGCGAGGACGAGGTCGTCCTGCTCGAAGGGGTCGGGGTGCCGGTGGCGGGCGAAGACGGCGACGCCCAGGGTGGTGCCGCGCGCGGAGAGCGGCACGGTCATCGCCGAGTGGAACCCGAAGTCCCGGATGGTGGCGGCCCGCTGCGGGTCCTCGGCCACCCAGTCGGCGATCGCGGGCTCGGTCACCTGGAACAGCACGGCACGCCCCGACCGCAGGCTCTCCACGGGCGGGGAGCCGTCCGGGTACTCGTCGACCTCGCCGGGCGCGACGACCGCCTCGGGCGTCCCCGGGTGGACGGACCGGTGGGCGATCCGCCTGAGGGCCAGGGGGCGGCCCGCAGCGGGCAGCCGTGGGACCTGGCCGTACTCCCCCGCCGCCGCGAGGACGGGGGAGGTGCCGTCGTCGAGGGAGGCCAGCAGGTCGACGCTGATGAAGTCGGCGAGGTCGGGGACCGCGACGTCGGCCAGTTCCTGGGCCGTCCGCGTCACGTCGAGGGTGGTGCCGATGCGCCGGCCCGCCTCGGCGATCAGCTGGAGGCGTCTGCGGGCCCAGTACTGCTCGGTCATGTCGTGCCCGGTGGTCGCCACGCCGAGGACCCGGCCGCTCTCGTCCTGCAGCCGGTAGAGGTCGACCGACCAGGCGTGCTCGCGGGTCTCCCCGGGGGCCCGCGCGTGGTTCTCCAGGTGCTGCGGTTCGCCCGTCTCCAGGGCGAGCCGCATCAGCCGCTCGACCTCCCCGGCGGCGGGATCGTCCAGCGCCTCCGACATGCGCAGCCCGCGCAGGTCCTCGTCGTCCAGGCCCAGCGCTTCGCGCGAGCCCCGGTTGGACGCGCGGAACCGCAGGGAGGTGTCGTGCACCGAGGTCGAGCAGCACGGGGAGTCGAGGAGACCGTGCAGCGTGAGGGTGGCGTCGCCCGGGCGGGGCCGTGCCCCCGTCAGGGCGGAGACCAGGAACCAGTCGCGGACCCCGCCGTAGGAGGTGCGGTGGTGGGCCAGGACCTTGACCTCCAGACGGCGGCCGTCGCGGTGCCTGAGGACGAGGGTGCCGTGCCAGCGTGGCAGGCCGGCGAGGTCCGGGAGGTCCCCCGCCGGGGGTTCCCCGGCGAGCAGGGAGGCCGCGGGCAGGCCCAGGACCTGCGCCGGGGTGTAGCCGAGGAGGCGCTCGGCACCGGCGCTCCAGCCGGTGACGGTGCCCTGTTCGTCGACGGTGGCCCGCGCGGTGAGCGCCT
The DNA here is from genome assembly GCF_014930365.1 of Streptomyces caniscabiei. Classification (GTDB taxonomy): domain Bacteria; phylum Actinomycetota; class Actinomycetes; order Streptomycetales; family Streptomycetaceae; genus Streptomyces; species Streptomyces caniscabiei. Next base: position 474,043 of record NZ_JABXWI010000001.1, read on the forward strand.
CACCGAGGGTCTCCGGGCCGGGGCCCGCTCCCGCTGCGTCGACGACACGCCGCTCCATGTCCGCTCATCTCGCTCTCACCGAGACTCGCACCCGGCAAGGCCGCTCCCCACCGAGGCCCGCACCCCTATCTTTCGGTATGTCCCATTGCGCCCCTTTCACACTCTTCCGTGACCGCCGGGTGGGCATGGACATCGGCTCCGGCCCCCGGGCGGTCAGCGGCGGCGGCGCAGGGACGCATCGAGGAGCGAGGGCGGCGTGTCGTACTTCTCGTGCGGGGCCAGGTCGGTGCCGGGGGCGACGACGGCGTCGATCGCGTCGAGCACGTCGGCGGAGAGAACCGTGTCGGCGGCCGCGAGCTGCGCGTGCAGGTGCTCCAGGGTGCGAGGGCCGATGAGCGCGGCGGTCACGGCCGGGTGGGCGGTCACGAACCCGAGGGCGAGCTGGATCAGGGTCAGGCCGGCCTCGTCGGCGATCACGGCGAGCCGCTCCACCGCGGCGAGCCGGGTCCGGTTGTACGGGAGGGCCAGGTCGAAGCGGTCCGGCAGGAACGCGGACCGGCTCGTGGCGACGGCCCTGCCCTCGCGGACCGCGCCCGACAGCCAGCCCGAGGCCAGCGGGCTCCACACCAGGACACCGAGCCCGTACTCCTCGGCCACGGGCAGGACATGGGCCTCGACGCCCCGCTGGAGGACCGAGTAGCTGGGCTGCTCGGTGACGTAGCGGCCGAGGCGGTGCTCGCGGGCGGACCACTGGGCCTGGACCATGCGGTGGGCGGGGAAGGTCGAGGAGCCGAAGTAGCGGATCTTTCCCGCGCGTTGCAGGTCGGTGAGGGCCGACAGGGTCTCCTCGTCGTCGGTGTCCGGGTCCCAGCGGTGGAGCTGGTAGAGGTCGACGTGGTCGACGCCGAGCCTACGCAGGCTGTCGTCGAGCGCGCTGACCAGCCAACGGCGGGAACCGCCCCGGTGGTTGAGCTCCTCGCCCATCGGCATGCCCGCCTTCGTGGCCAGCACGATGTCGTCGCGGCGGCCGGCGATGGCCTTGCCGACCATCTCCTCCGACTCCCCGTCGCCGTACATGTCGGCCGTGTCGACGAGGTTGACCCCCGCCTCCAGGGCGGCGTCGACGAGGGCGGTGGCCTCGTCCTGGGTGGTGTGTCCGATCCGGCCGAAGTTCATCGCGCCGAGCGCGAGCGAGCCGACCCGTACACCGGTGCGGCCCAAGGTGCGGTACTGCATGACCGTGTTCCCTCCACGTCTCCGTGCCACGATAAACGGGACGCTGTCCCGCTTCCTGGGCTCGACGATACGGAACACTGTCCCGTTTAACAAGCCCGGTAGGTTTGGCACGCCAGACGGCGGAGGAGGCGAAGTGACGGACGGCAGCGGGGACGTCGAGGGCGGCAAGGCCGGGCACCACGGCAGCGAGGGCGGCACGGGGCAGGGCCGGCAGGCCGTCAGGCCCAAGCGGGCCGACGCCCGGCGCAACCAGGCGACGCTGCTCGACGCGGCCGCCGCCGCGTTCGTCGAGGCGGGCGTGGAAGCGCCGGTGCGCGACATCGCGGCCCGGGCGGGCGTCGGCACGGCCACGATCTACCGGCACTTCCCCACCCGCGCGGACCTCGTCGTCGCCGTCTACCGGCACCAGGTGGAGGCCTGCGCCGAGGCCGGTCCCGCGCTACTGGCGGCCGGGCCCACGCCGTACGCCGCCCTCGGCCACTGGATCGACCACTTCGTGCGGTTCCTGGTCACCAAGCACGGCCTCGCCGCCGCGCTCCAGTCCGACGAAGCCGGGTTCCAGAGCCTGCACGCCCACTTCCTCGACCGGCTCGTCCCCGTCTGCGCCCAGCTGCTCGACGCCGCCGCCGCGTCCGGCGAGATCCGGTCCGACCTCACGGCCCTCGAACTCATGCGGGGCGTCGGCAACCTGTGCATCGGCGCCGAGAACGATCCGGACTACGACGCCGGCCGCCTGGTCGCCGTCCTCGTGGCGGGCCTGCGGCGCACGGAGTGACGGCCGGTCAACTCCATTACGGGCGAACGTAGTTGTGACCTCCCCGGCCGGTGCCCTCGCTCCTCCAACAGGACCGCCCGTGAGCTGTCCTTCCAGGAGGCAGACGATCCACCGCGCCCACCGCACCACGGAGCAGGCGCCCGACAGACCCTCACCGCGCCCCGAGACGTCCGGCCGCCCGGCGCACACGGAACGTCGTAAGTACCCGAACAATCTGTGGCCCTACACGTGTCACTCCCTTGCCAGCCCGGCGCGTTGGGGCAAACATGGGGCAGCTCGTTTGAGCCGAAACCAATTTCTTCCCCTCCGCACGACAGGTGAGGCATGTCTACAAGTGCGTCCAGAATGCGGCACGCGGCCGGAGACGGTTACGCGTCCACCGGCTCCCTCAAACAGAACGCGCTCGGCGTCCTGGGCATCCTCTTCTTCGTGCTCTCCGCACAGGCACCGCTGACCGGTGTCGCCGGAGCGGCCCCCGTGGCGATAGCAATCGGCAACGGCCCGGGCGTCCCCGCGATGTACGTGGTGGCCGGGGTGGTCGTCCTGCTCTTCTCCGTCGGCTACGTCGCCATGGGCCGCCACGTCGTCGACGCGGGCGCCTTCTACTCGTACGTCGGCAAGGGCCTCGGCGGTACGGCCGCCGCCGGGAGCGCCGGGGTGGCGCTGCTGGCGTACCACGCCATCCAGGCGGCGGTGTACGGGCTGTTCGGGGCCGTGATGAACGGGCTGGCGCTGCAGTACCTGGACACGGACGTCCCCTGGTGGCTGTTCGCGCTCCTCACGATGGTGATCGTGCAGGGGCTCGGCGCGACCGGTGTCGACGTGGGCGCCAAGGTGCTCGCCGTGTTCGTGCTCGCCGAGATCAGTCTGCTGCTGGTCTTCGGCGTGGTGATGCTCTTCAAGGGCGGCGGTCCCCAGGGGCTGGCCCCCGGCTCCTCCTTCTCCCTGTCGGCGGCGCTCGACGGCGCGCCCGGGGTGGCGCTGATGTTCGCCGTGGCGTCGATGTTCGGTTTCGAGGCGACCGCGATCTACGGCGAGGAGGCGCGCGAGCCGCACCGCACCGTCCCCCGGGCGACCTATCTCGCGGTCGTCCTGGTCACCGTGTTCTTCGCCTTCACGTCCTGGATGCTGATCTCGGCGCACGGCCCCTCCGCCAGCGCGGCCGCCGCGGGCAAGGCGCTGGAGGCCGGGGACGGCGCGGGCTTCGTCGCCGCGCCGGTCGCCGCCGAACTCGGCGCGTGGGCGGGCGACGCGCTGCCGATCCTGCTGGCCACCTCGCTCTTCGCCAGCATCCTGGCGTTCCACAACTCCGCCAACCGCTACCTGTTCTCCCTCGGCCGGGAGGGGCTGCTGCCGCGTGGGCTGAGCACGCTCAACGGCCGCCAGTCGCCGTGGCTCGCGGGTGTCGTGCAGACCGGTATCGCGGCGCTGCTCGTCTTCCCCTTCGCCCTGGCCGGCGAGGACCCCGTCCTCACCCTGTTCTCCTGGCTCAGCGGTCTCGCCGTGCTGGCGATCATGCTGCTGTACCTGCTGACGTCCGTGTCGGTCATCGTGTACTTCCGCCACGAGCGGTCCGGCGACACCCGGCTCTGGAACACGCTGATCGCCCCCGCCCTGGGCGCCGCGGGCATCGCCTGTGCGATCTGGCTGATCATCGCCAACTTCACCACCCTGATCGGCGGCGACACCACCACGGCGGTGTGGCTGGCCCTGGCGGTGCCGGGGGCACTGCTGGCCGGCATGGCGATGCCGCGGCTGGCGGGATCACCGAGAGGCAGGTAGGCAGGGGCGGGCTCGGGTGCGTTGCGGGGTGCGGGTGCGTGGGGGCTGGTCGCGCAGTTCCCCGCGCCCCTGAAAAGCAGGGGCTGCGCCCCCTGCTTTTCAGGCCCGCAGGGGCCTGGTCTTTCAGGGGCGCGGGGAACTGCGCGAGAAGCCCCACCGGACCCGCACCCGCCGACGCACCCGCACCCCCCACCCCACTATGCGCACCGGTCACCCAACCGCCCGCTGCTGCCACGCCCCGAACGTCGCCACCGGGTCCCCGCTCTCCAGCGCCCACGGATACGCCGTCACCAGCCCCCCGATCGCCCGGAACACCTCCCCCGCCTCCCCGGCCCGCTTCGCCTGCACCAGCGCGTACGCCAGCAGGTTGAGGTCGGCGACGGCCGCCGCGTGGGTCAGATACCCGGCGCGCGGCCAGTCCGCCATCGCCCGGCCCAGCGCAGCCACCGCGTTCGGCCGGCTCCACAGGTGCACGGCGGTGAGGGCCTCCAGACCGCCCTGGTCGAGCGTGCCCTGGTAGAGGTCGACGAGCGCGGCGATCTCCAGACCCGCCGTCGGCGCGGTGGGCGCCGCCCCCGCGCGCACCCGGTCCAGGAAGTCGACGGTCTGCGCGTGCGAGCCGCACTCCCACGGGGAGAGATACCCGAGCATCTGGAAGTGCGCCTCGCGGTGCCAGGGATCACGCCGGACGATCTCGTCCCAGAGCGGGAAGACCTCTTGGCTCGGCCGGCGCCACAGCCGCAGCAGACCCAGACGCACCACCCAGGGGGTGGGGTCCTCCGGCCGCAGCGCGGCGGCGTGCTCGCAGGCGTCGAGCGCCTCCCGGGTCTCCCCCGGCACCGGCTGTTCCTCGTAGCGCGCCCGCAGCAGGACTCCCCACGCGAACAGCAGCTGGGCGTCCGGGTCCTGGGCCTGCTCCTCCGCCCAGGAACGCTGCAGGGCGGGTGAGGACGACTCCGCGAGGACGCTCAACCGGTGGGCCCTGCGGTCCCAGTCACGGCCGGTGTCGCGCAGCAGCTGCTCGATCATGGCGACCGCGAGACTGCGGCCACCCGAACTGCCCCTGTCCACCAGACGTTTGCGTACCTTCCCGAGGTCCGCGTCGTCGAGTTCGGGGGCGATTCTGGTCGTGCCGCGCCGGCGACCGAGGAGAGCCATGGCCGGAGAGTAACGAATTTTGGTCGCACAGTGATGATTCGAGATGGACGTATGCCGATCCGATATCCCGACCGGCAGAGGAAGGCCAGCACTGTAGCCCCAACTCGCCTACTTCGAGGGGCACTTCACCTTATGCACACGATCTCCACTCCCTAGTATCGGAAGATGACGGAACCGACACAGTCCGGCCCGTACACGGGCCCGCCCACGCCTCAGCACCAGCCGACGGCTCCCGCACCCGGCTGGGCCCCGCCCCCGCGGCAGGGAGCCCCCTACCCGTACGCGGCCACACCGCCCGCCGGTCACGGCAGACCCGCCACGCCGCCGGGCGACCCGGCCGCGACCGCCGACCGCACCTCGGGCGCGCTGCTGATACTCGGCGCCGTCCTCGCCGTCGGCTCCTCGTTCGCCACCCTGGACAAGTCGGTCCAGTACGTCGACGAGGCCGAGGAGCAGCCGGTCTACGAGACCGTCGCGAAGGCGTGGTCGTACACCAGCGGGGACATCGGCGGGAAGACGGAGTCGGTCACGCAGTTCTCCGGGCTCCTGCTGCTCTTCGGTGCCCTGGTCGCCGTCGCCGCCGCCGTGCTCCTCCTGACCGGCCGCGGCCGCAGGCTCCCGCTGGGCGCCGGGCTCACCGTCGGGGGCGCGGTCCTGCTCCTCGGCACGACGCTGTCGGTGCTGACGGAGGCGTTCAACGACACCCAGTGGGACGGGGACGGCCGGACCACCACCTTCGGCGCCGGCTTCTATCTGCTGGCCGTCGCCTTCCTGCTGGCCCTCGGCGCGACCGTGACCACCGTCCTCGCCGGCCGCCACCCCGCCGGCGCCCACCCCGGGCCCGCGCAGACCCCACAGCCCTGGCAGACCCCGCAGCCCTGGCAGACCCCGCCCGGAGGCGCTCCCGCCGCGCCCGCCCCGCCCGCCGCCCAGGCGTTCCCGCCGGCCCAGCCCCCGGCTCCGCCGACGGCACCCCAGGGCTGACCCGCCCCTCGGGGTGCGGCCTCAGGTCGAGCGGTGCCCGACGAAGACCCACGGAACACGACGGAGCGGACACGACGCGGCGGAAACGCGACGCGTGTCACGCTGCGGGCACCCCTCGCCTGTGCTACCTTGACATGAAGTGGCAGTTTTGGTTACCAGAGGCTTCTGAGTGCTCTTCGACCTTCCGTCGACGAGCACTCTTTGTTGTTTCCGGGGCTTTCCGGGACTTTCTCATTTCCCGTCGGGTCGAACCGTTGCTGCGACACCGGGTCCGCAAAGTGTGGGCTCCGGGCACTGCATCAAGGGAGTTTCAGCATGGCATCCGGCACCGTGAAGTGGTTCAACTCGGAAAAGGGCTTCGGCTTCATCGAGCAGGAGGGTGGCGGCCCCGACGTCTTCGCCCACTACTCGAACATCGCCACCTCCGGCTTCCGTGAGCTTCAGGAGGGCCAGAAGGTGACCTTCGACGTCACGCAGGGCCAGAAGGGCCCCCAGGCCGAGAACATCGTTCCCGCCTGACGCTGACGCGTAACGCATGAGCCGGGGCCCGCGCCCGAAAGGTGCGGGCCCCGGCTCGTGTGCGACAGGCGCCGCCGCATCGAGAAAAAGGTCCCCATGAACCGCACGGCTCGTACGAACAGCTCCTCCTCCGCCCGTCCCCGTACGGAGGGCTCCGCCCGCACGGGCGCGTCCCGGGGCAACCGCGCCCGCGCGCAGGGCACGGGAGCAGGCGACCAGGGGGCTCCTTCCCGTGGGGACGCCGCGAAGAAGACCACGAGCCGTGGCGAGGCCGCGAAGAACACCGCGAGCCGCGGGGACGCCGCCAAGGGCGGCCAGGGCAGGGGTGGCGCGGGCAAGGGCGGCACCAACAAGGGCGGCGCGGGCCGCAGCGGCTCCGCCAGGTCCGGTGCGGCGAAGAGCGGCCGTGGTCGGCGGGGTGGCGGGCGGACCGTCACGGCGCCCGCCGCCGGCGGCGAGTTCGCGCTGCCCGTCACCATCACGCCGGCGTTGCCCGCGGTAGAGACGTTCGCCGAACTGAAGCTTCCCACGCAGGTGTTGGAGACGCTGCGGACCGAAGGGGTGACCGCGCCGTTCCCCATCCAGGCCGCGACGCTGCCGAACTCGCTGGCCGGCCGTGACGTCCTCGGCCGGGGGCGCACCGGCTCCGGCAAGACCCTCGCCTTCGGCCTCGCCCTGCTGGCCCGTACGGCCGGACAGCGCGCCGAGCCCCGGCAGCCGCTGGCCCTCGTCCTCGTCCCCACCCGCGAACTGGCCCAGCAGGTCACCGACGCCCTCACCCCGTACGCCCGCGCCCTCAGGCTGCGGCTGGCCACCGTGGTCGGCGGCATGTCCCTCGGACGGCAGGCGAGCGTGCTGCGCGGCGGCGCCGAGGTGGTCGTCGCGACCCCCGGCCGGCTCAAGGACCTCATAGACCGCGACGACTGCCGGCTCGACCAGGTCGCGATCACCGTCCTGGACGAGGCCGACCAGATGGCCGACATGGGCTTCATGCCACAGGTCACCGCGCTGCTCGACCAGGTGCGCCCCGACGGCCAGCGGCTGCTGTTCTCCGCCACCCTGGACCGCAACGTCGACCGGCTGGTCCGCGACTACCTGCACGACCCCGTCGTCCACTCCGTCGACCCGTCCGCGGGCGCGGTCACCACGATGGACCACCACGTGCTGCACATCGAGGACGACGACAAGCACGCCACCACGACCGAGATCGCCGCCCGCGAGGGGCGCGTGATCATGTTCCTGGACAGCAAGCACGCGACGGACCGGCTGGTGAAGAAGTTGCTGGCGGTCGGCGTGCGGGCCGCCGCCCTGCACGGCGGCAAGTCCCAGTCGCAGCGCAACCGGGCCCTCAGCCAGTTCAAGGACGGGGACGTGACCGCCCTGGTCGCCACGAACGTCGCGGCGCGCGGCATCCACGTCGACGACCTCGACCTCGTCGTCAACGTCGACCCGCCGGGCGACCACAAGGACTATCTGCACCGGGGCGGCCGTACGGCCCGCGCGGGCGAGTCCGGCACGGTCGTCACGCTCGTCCTGCCGCACCAGCGCCGTGACGTCACCCGGCTGATGGCGGTCGCCGGCATCACCCCGACCACCACGACGGTCCGCTCGGGCGGTGCCGAACTGAACCGCATCACCGGCGCGCAGGCACCCTCCGGTGTCCCGGTCGTCCTCACCCCGCCGGTCACCCAGCAGGCGCCCGCCCGCCCCTCCTCGTCGTCACGCGGCCGCCGCAGCCGCCCGTCCCAGGGCCGCCGCCGCGCCCCGGCGAAGGGGAACGGCCGCTGAGCCCGCCGGTACGGCCGATGTCCGGGGTCGAGGAACTCCGACGGGGGTGACGGGCGTTCACAGGGAGACGTGCGGAACGCACGCGGACGACCGGAACGACCGGCACGACACGGGCTGAAGCCGAGGTGGCACGCATGGCGATGTGGGATCGGATCAAGGACCAGGCCAAGGGTCTGCAGCAGCAGGCGCAGGGCGCGCGGGGCGGCAGCGGGCACGGGCAGCCGGGGGCGGGGCCCATGGGCTCCGCGGGAGCCGCGGGGTCCCATGGGTCCGGGCGGTCCTCCGGCGGCTCCAAGGCCCAGCTGGTGAGCGCGCTCAAGTCCCAGCTCACCTCCCTGAAGACGGAGCTGAAGAGCGGTGCCTACCGGGACGCCAGCATGGCCATGTGCGCCCTGGTCGCCGCCGCCGACGGGAACGTGGACCCGGCCGAGCGGCAGCACGTGGAGTCGCTGATCCTGAACAACGACGTCCTGCAGAACTTCCCGGCGGACCAGCTGCGCCAGCGCTTCAACCGGCACGTCGACCAGCTCTCCCGCAACTTCCAGCAGGGCAAGGCCGAGGCTCTCACGGAGATCGCCAAGGCCGCGAAGAAGCCGACCGAGGCGCGGGCCGTCGTCCAGACCGGCTTCGTGGTGGCGGGCGCCGACGGGTACATCGCCCAGACCGAGGAGCAGGTCCTCCGCGAGGCCTGCGCCACGCTCGGCCTGTCCCCGCAGGAGTTCGGCCTCTGACACCGGCGGTGCGCTGGCTCAGGGCAGCGGGTTCGCCCGCCTGCCCCGGCGCAGGGCGCGGCCGCACCAGACGATGACGGCCGCGTTGGCCGGCGCGCCGAGCAGTACGGCGACGACGGCCATCGCGGCCCCGTCCGGCAGGGCGAGCCACACGAAGCTGACCGGGGCCGTGGCGAGGACGGGGACGACCATCGCCATGGACCCGCCCGAGCCGTCGGCGGAGCTCTGCGCGGTCGCCCAGACCAACAGGCCCACGCAGAGCACGAGGTAGGCGAGGGCGAGGAGATCGCCGGGGCCGGGCCGGCGGCGGGGCGGTGCGGCCCGCCGCGGCGCGGGAGGCGTGGGTTCCTCGGTGGTCATGGGGTGGTCCTGGTCGTCTCGGGGGTGTTGTCTCGGGGCGGTGGGCCTCAGAGGTGGGGGCCCGGGGGGTTCGGGCGGGCCAGGCCCAGGTCGTAGGCGAGGATCGTGGCCTGGACGCGGTCGCGCAGGCCGAGTTTGCGGAGCAGCGCGTTGACGTGGGACTTCACGGTGCCGACGGTGATGCCGAGTTCCTCGGCGATCTCCGCGTTGGTGAGCCCGGTGGCGAGCAGGGAGAGAACGCCCCGCTGGCTGCCGGTGAGGGCGTCGAGGGCGCGGAGGGCGCCGCTGTCCGTCGTCCCCGGCCCGGTGCCGGAGGCGTAGTGGCCGATGAGGCGACGCGTCGCGGACGGGGCGAGCACGCTCTCGCCGGCGGCCACCACCCGGATCCCGGCCAGCAGTTCGGCGGCGTGCACGTCCTTCAGCAGGAAGCCGGAGGCGCCCGCGCGCAGGGCGTCGAAGACATACGCGTCGAGGTCGAAGGTGGTCAGGACCAGGACACGGGGCGCGTCGTCCCGGCCGGTGATGATGCGGGTCGCGGCGATGCCGTCCAGTTGCGGCATCCGTACGTCCATGACGACGACGTCCGGTGCCAACTCCTCGGCGAGCCGCACCGCTTCGGCGCCGTCGGCGGCCTCACCGACGACCGTCATGTCCTCCTCCGCGTCGATCACGGCGGCGAACCCCGCCCGTACGATGCCCTGGTCGTCGACGACCAGCACCCTGAGGCTCATCCGTCACTTCCCTCTTCGTCCTCTGTCGCGTCGCCCTGCTGCGGAACCGGTACCGCCGCGAGCGGCAGTCGGAGGTGGACCGTGTCCGGGCCGCCGGTGGTCAGGGTGCCGCCGAGCGGCGCGACGCGGGCCGTCAGCCGCTCCCGTACGGCGGTGCGCGCTGCGCGCGGCACCCCGGTGGCGGTGAGCGTCAACGTACCGTCGTCCGCGTCGAATTCGAGCATCGCGGGGTGGTCGCCGCCGACGGCGAGGATCGTCTCGGCGGCGTGGTAGGCGGCCAGGTCGACGGCGGTGGGGAGACGTTCGGGCACCCGGTCGGTCAGCCGGATGCGCACGTCGCGGCCGGTGGCCCGGGACTGGTGGGCGAGCAGGTCGAGGGCCTGGAGGGTGGGCTGCGGACGGCGTCCGGGGCCCGCGTCGTGTTCGCCGTCGCGGACGGTGTCGAGCAGGGCGCGCATCGCGGCGAGGGCCTCGCGGGCACGGTCCGCGACCGCGTCGAGCCGGCCCGCCCGTGCCTCCACGACCATGTCGGCGGTCCGGGACAGCACGGTCGTCTCCAGCCCCGCCGCGATCCGCCGCCGCTCGGCCCACGCGTCCCGCACGGCCTCCTCGGTCCACACGGCGACGCGCTCGTCCCGCAGCCCCCGGTCGCCCCTCTCCCGCCGTCCACGCAGCACCCCGCCCCGGACGGCGGCCGCCACCACCAGCGCAGCCCCGGCGCTCACCCCGGCCCCGACCACCCATCCGGAGACCGCCGTTCCCCGCCCGAGCACGGCGACGACCCCGGCGAGGCTGTGCACGAGGACGGCCGCGACGGGGAGCACCACCGACTCGCGCGTCCAGGCCGGGGGACGCCGCACGGTCCGCCCCTCCGGGCCGGTCCCGTCCGCAGTGAGTCCCCCTGCCTCCGCGACCCTGCGGGCCGTTCGGGTCGTGAGGGCCGCGCAGGTGGCGAGGAGACTCAGGGCCGGGGGGAGGAGGGCCGGGCCGGTGTAGTGGGCCGTGGTCATGGCCAGGGGCCACAGGAGGGGCAGGGCGAGGAGGGTGGTGAGGGCCGTCCGGGGAGCCCGGGGCAGCCAGAGCAGGGTGAGCGCCTGGGCCGCGGCGAGCAGGGCGAAGAGGGTGCCGGGCGAGGCCTGCGAGGAGGTCGTCACGGTGTCCGGGCGGATGACCAGCGCCGGGAGCAGGGGCTGCAGGACGAGGCCGGCCGCGGCCACCAGCTGCGCCGCCCGGTAGCCGCGCGGGAACGTCGCCTCCACGGGCGCGGCGGTCCGGCCGGGCAGCGCCGCGCGGATCTCCCAGCCGCCCTCCCCCGTCGGCCCGCTGGTCAGCGTGCCGCCCGCCTCGCGCGCCCGGGAGCGCAGGAAACCCTGGCCGCGTCCGCCCCCGAGGCCCGAGGCGTGGGCCGTCGTCCCGGCGGGCGGGGCCGCGCTCGTGACCACGACGTCCGTGCGGCTGTCGCCGTAGCGCACCCGCACCCGGGTGTGCGCGCCCGGCGCGTGCCGGGCCACGTTGGTCAGGCCCTCGCGCACGATGCCGTACGCCGCGTCCGCGACGGCACCGTCCGGCAGGGGGTCGATCTCGCAGTCGATCCGCTGGTCCAGCCGGCGGAACCCGGCGACCAGGTCCAGCAGCCGTTCCTCCGGCGACGGCAGGTCCTCCCGGGAGGGCGCCGGTGCCCGTACGGCACCGAGTGCGCGGGTGACCTCCTGTCCCGTCTCGACGGCGAACTCCAGTGCCTCTCCGGCCAGTTCGGGCCGCTGTGCGCGCAGGCCGAGCGCGGCACCCGCCGTGACGACGACCGCCGTCAGGTGGTGGGCGCTGACGTCGTGCAACTCCCGCTCCATACGCCGCCGTTCGACCGCCGGCAGCCGATGCCGCTCCGTCTCGGCGCGTTTCAGCCGCTGTTCGGCCGCCCACCGCGCGCGCCGGGACCGTCGTACGAGGAGACCGGTGCCGCAGGCGGTGGCGTACAGCAGGGCGGTGAGGACGAGATCGAGGCCGGCGGGGTCGCTGAGGCCGTGCAGGCTGATCTGTTGCAGGAACTGCCAGGCGGCGAGCGCCACCACGCACAACACGGCGGTGAACGTGTCGCGTTCGGCCGCCGCGGTGTACAGGGCCAGCGCGACGCCCGCCGTGCCGAGCACGGCCGTCGCGCCGACGGGCAGCGGGCCGGCGCCCAGCGCGCACGCGACGGCGACCACGACGAGCGCGACCACCGGGCGGCTGCGGCGCAGCGTCAGCGCGGCCGTCACGACTCCGGCGACCAGGGTCGCCACCAGCAGGTCCGACCCGTTCGGGACGGCCCCGCGCACCAGCGCCGCCCCGGGCCACACCACGGCCTGGGCGACGATCAGCAGGACCGGGAGCAGCCGGTCGTCCTCTGTCCGCATCATGGCCCCACCAGGCTAGGCCGGACCCCGCCCGCCCCGAGTCCGGCTGAAGACCGAGGTCCGCGTCGTACCTGGGTTATAGGCGGGACGGGGGTGCCTGGGGTGTGCGGGAGGGGGCGGGCGTCGTCCACAGGCTGTGGACGGATCGCGGGTGCTGTGGCCGCGCGATGGATGCCGTCCCCTGCACGCGTCGGGCGCCGTGGCCTGCGCGTGGCGGTCGGGCGCCGTGGTGGCGGTCTCAACTGCGCGTGTCCGTAAGGGAGTTGCCGACGCCGAGGGAGTCGTGGGAGTAGCCGGAGTCGTGGGCGGCGGTCAGTGGAAGAGGGCCGTGAGGAGGTCGTCGCCGAGGCGGCGTACGCGTTCCAGGTGGAGTTGGTAGTAGGCGCGGCGGCCGTCGCGCTCGACCGTGACGAGTCCGGCCTCGCGCAGCCGGGCCAGGTGCCGGGAGACCTGCGGCAGGGACATCCCGCTCCGGGTGGCCAGCTCGGACGGCGTGAGCGGCTCGCGGGCGATGGCCCGGGCGATGCGCTGCCGGCCGGGGTCCCGCAGCACCTCCAGCCGCCGGTGCACGGTCGCGTACCCGGGCTGGTCGTCGCTCTCCGGCAGCAGCGGGTACTGCACGACCGCCGCGAACCCCGGCTCGTGCTTGACCAGCAGGTGCGGGCCGCCGAAGACCGACGGCACGACCAGGACGGGGGTCGTGGCGACGTTCACGATGCCGTGTTGACATCCTCCCCCTCTTAAAAGAGGGGGATTCCAACCCATCGGGGTTGAGGTTCACGGACGCTCGACCGCTTGGTGGGCAGTGTCGTCCCTCCGGCACAGGCTGAGCGCCTGGGGCGGGGGATCCCGCCCTGTCCTGCCGCGACGTTGATACTCGCGTTGGTGTCCGCGTTACAAGTGAAGCCGCAGGACGAGCAGACGAACTCGGCTTGGCTCTTGCGTGAGTTCTTGTCGATCCATCCGCAGGCACTGCACCGCAGGCTGGTGTAGGGGGCGGGTACGTCCTCGACCCGGCCGGGGGCCTTGTGCTCGGTGCGCTGCCGCAGCAGCCCCCACCCTTGGGCGAGGATCACCCGGTTCAGTCCGGCTTTGGCTGCCCGGCCGTTCTTGAGGTATTGGCCGGGCTGGTCGGGGTCCGGCCTGGCCCTGGCCTTGGCCGTCATCGTCTTGATGTTCAGCTTTTCGAACCGGACCAGGTCGTAGGTGCGGGCGAGCATGGTGCTGGTCTTCTCGCACCAGTCCTTGCGGCGGTCGGCTTCGCGGGCCTTGAGGCGGGCGACCTTCGCGTACTCGGCGGTCTTCTCGGGACTGCCCTTCCTCGCGCGGGCGGCGCGCCTCTGGTGCTTGCGGACCTGGGCACGTTCCCTGACGGTGAGCTGAGGGCAGTTGAGGGTGCGCCCGTCGGAGAGGGCGGCGGTGACCTTCACGCCCCGGTCGATGCCGATGACCTCACCTGTACTGGGCGCGTCGACGGGCTCGGGGATGACTGCGAAGGCGATGTGCCACTGGCCGTTGCGAAGAGTGACGCGGAACGTCTTCGCGGACGCCAGTTCGGGGCGGGTGAGGCGGAAGCGGACCCATCCGCAACCGGGCACCTTCACCTGCGCCCAGCGGCGGTTGAGCTTCTGCACGACGACCGAGCGACCCATGACCTGCTTGCCCTTGGCGTTCAGCTTCGGCGAGCCGTTGGTGTCGTATTCGGGTACACGGTCGGTACCGATGACGCGGAAGCCCTCGTGCACGAACTTCTTGCGCCAGCTCGGCTCACCGAACCCCGAGGTGAAGCGTGCGTTCTTGGCCTTGGCGAAGTCCTTCAGCGCCTGCTGCTGCACGTCAGCGTTTCCGGCGCCCAGCCACTCGTTCTCACGCCGGGCTTCGGTGAGCTGACGGCATTGCTCGGCGAAACCGGGCGCCGCCTTCCTGCCACGCTTCCAGTGCGAGTGCTGCTCAACGGCGAGGTTCCAGACATACCGGGCGTGCGCACAGTGCAAGAGCAACTGCTCTGCCTGCGCGGGCGTCGGGTACATCCGAAAACGACTCATGCACCCATTATGGGTGCACTTTGGGTCCAAGTCAAAACCCGTTCCGGGTCTACTCTGGGTGCATGGTGAACTTCAATCTCCGTCTCCCCGATGACCTGCACGCCGCCATCAAGGCCGCAGCCGAGCGTGACGGACGCTCCGCCCACGGACAGATGCTGTGGTACCTGCGGCAAGCGGTTGAGTCCTCCGGTACGCCGGATCGCCCTGACGGCGACCCGGCTACCCCTGCCCCGCTCCGCGGGAGCGGGCATTCCCCCCAGCCCTGAAGGACCGGGCCCCTGCCCGGAAACCCGGTAGAACTTGTGGAAAACCACGCGTGGCGGTCCGTCCCGGTACGAGGCCCCGCCGGGTCCAGGGCGGCGAGCGCCCGGCCGGGGCCGTCGTGCGCGACGGCCCTGCGCAGCCCCGGCAGTAGACCCGAGATCGCCCGGGCGGCCCGCGCCAGGTCGGGTTCCAGTGCCCGCGCGGCTCGGTCCAGCAGATCCAGCAGATCCGTCCGCAGTGACTCCGGCGCGTGCAGCAGCCTGCGCGCCAGCTCCGACCAGGCCGTCGACCGCCGCTCCGCCGCCTCAAACAGCCCTTCCCGCTGGGCCTGTTCTTCCAGCACCCGGTCCAAGGGCATCCCGGAGACCCGCTTCGAGGAGCACTACGCCGTCGAGCAACTGGCCGGCCGTCTCGCCACCGCCGGTTTCGAGGTCGACAAGGGTGGGCTTCCCCACGGCGTTCATCGCCACCCACCGGGGAGCCGCGAGCGGAGACGCCGGGACCGGCACCGCACCCGGCGCCCCCACCATCGCCCTCATCCTCGAGTACGACGCCCTCCCCGGCATCGGCCACGGCTGCGGCCACAACCTCATCGCCGCCGGTGGCCTACCGGGAAATGGGGAAGGCGGAGCTCGTGAAGTTCAAGGACCAGACCGCCCTGATCACCCAGCTCCTCTCCGGCGGCATCGACGCGGTCGTCCTCGGCGGCGCCGACGCGGACGAGTACGCCAAGCAGCATCCGGTACGGGTCGCCGTGGAACTCGACAGCCTCCAGGGCAGCGCCTTCCCGCTCCGCAAGAACGGGGACCCGCGGCTCGTGAAGGACCTCGACACGCAGATCGACGCGATGATCGACGACGGCACCTACGTCAAGCTCTACCGGAAGTACTTCCACGACCCGATCGCCGCCGACCTCCTCACGGTCCGCCCGAAACTGGCCTCCCAGATCGCCGGCACGGACCTGGAACCGACGAAGGTCTGACCTCGCCCAGGCCTCCCCCGCCACCGCTCCCGGCATGCCGTTGTCAGTGCCGGGGGCTAGTCTCCGGACAACCGACCGTATGCCCGTTTGTCCGTTTCAGGGAGGTCCTCATGGTCTCGCGGCTCAACCCCTACCTCAGTTTCGACGGCGACGCCCGGCAGGCGATGGAGTTCTACAAGGAGGTCTTCGGCGGCGAGCTGACGCTGCACACCTTCGGCAGCTTCGGCCAGCCCGACGCCCCGGAGTCCGACAAGATCATGCACGGCATGCTGGAGGCGCCGAACGGCTTCACCCTGATGGGCGCCGACACCCCGCCCGGCATGGAGTACCAGGGCGGCGGCGGCTTCTCCGTCAGCCTCAGCGGCGAGGACGAGACCGAGCTGCGCGGCTACTGGGAGAAGATCTCCGCGGGCGGCACCGTCTCCGTCCCGCTCGACAAGCAGATGTGGGGCGACGTCTTCGGCATGTGCACGGACCGCTTCGGCGTTCCGTGGATGGTCAACATCAGCGAGCCGCGGGGCTGAGCGCCGACGGGTCGCGGGAGCTGAGCGCGTCCGCGCGCACAACCCACGGGTGCGGCGTCTCGTTGAGTCCACGGCACCACCGTCCGGTGGAGCACGCGGACCCGACGGACGAGGAGACCGAAGGTGCCCAGGGTCGAGGCGAACGGCGTCGAACTCTTCTACGAACTGGCCGGGTCCGGCGACCCGTTGGTCCTGGTGCACGGCTCCTGGGGCGACCACCACACCTGGCTCCCGGTCCTCCCCTCCCTCACCGCACGCTTCCGTGTCCTGGTCTACGACCGCCGCGGCCACAGCCGCAGCGAACGTCCACCGGGACAGGGGAGCCGACGTGAGGACGAGGAGGACCTCGCCGCCCTGATGGAGACCCTGGACCTCGCCCCGGCGTACGTCGCGGGCAACTCCTTCGGGGCCTCCACCGCCCTGGGCCTGGCCGCCCGCCGCCCCGGTCTCCTCCGGGGCCTGATCGCCCACGACCCGCCGCTGACGGGCATCGTGTCCGACGGGCCCGCCACCCCACCGCCGCTGAAGGACGTCGCCGAGCGGTTCGCGTCGGTCCTCGCCCACCTCCGCGCCGACGAACGCCTCGCGGCGGCCCGCCGGTTCACGGACGAGATCGCCGTCGGCCCCGGCACCTGGGACCGGCTCCCTCCCATGGTCCGGCAGACCTTCCTGGCCAACGCCCCCACCTTCCTCGACGAACACGGCGACCCGCATGGGGCGGACCTGGACCTCCCCCGCCTCTCCGCGTTCACGGGCCCGGTCCTCCTCACCGGCGGCACGACCGGCCCGCCGTGGTTCGCCGAGGTGACCGCGCGGCTCGCCGAGGCCCTTCCGCGGGCGGTCACCCACACCTTCCACGGCGCGGGCCACATCCCCCAGGTGACCCACCCGGAGACGTACGCGCGTGCCGTGACGGCCTTCGTCGAGACGACCGGCACGGCACGCGCGTCCCTCAGCCGAAGCTGACGTTCAGCTTGCCGTCGCTGCCGAAGGACCAGTGCAGCCCGCCGGAGTACGAGGAGCACCGGGAGCCGTTCGTCCCGGACCAGAACTGGTTGGAGCTGTCGGAGCTGCCGATGATCCGGTCGTTCGTCCCGCTCCCGCTCCGGCACGAGGTGTTGTCACGGAACACCGACGTACCGCCGTCGAAGTTGAAGTTCCGTTCGGTGTTGTCGATGCTCACGTTGCCCGAGACCGCCATGGATCCCGGGTTGCTGTTCCACGTGAAACCGTGCTTGCCGTTGTCGTAGGCGATGCTGCGCCGGACGATGTGGTTGACCGCGATGTCGTCGCCGCCGAGCTTGTAGCCGTTGCGGTCGCCGTTGCCGGCCTGCGAGCCGTCGCTGAGCGTGCCGTTCTCGTAGGCGAGGGAGTCCTCGATGGTCACCGGCCCGATGGGCCCGGTGTCGGTCTTGGTGTAGAGGTCCCAGCCGTCGTCGATGTTGTTGTGGGCGACGGCGTACCGGAACACGTTCCCGGGCCCGGTCGTCAGCTTCGCCGCGAACCCGTCCGCGTCCTCGCCGTCGGAGTCGGCGTTGTCGTGCGACTCGGCGCTCAGGATGAGGTTGTTGGCGGGCCACTCGCTGCTGGGCGAGGTGGAGGCGATACGGCCGAGCTGGAGGCCCGTGTCACGGTTGAAGCGGGTCACGGTGCGCTCGATGACGTTGTTGCTGCCACCGACGTAGATGCCGTTGTCCCCGGCCCGCTCGACGACGAGGCCCTTGACGTGCCAGTACGAGGCGTTGAGCTGGAGCCCCCGGTTCGACGAACTCTCGCTCTGCGCCGAGAAGTTGAGGACCGGCGTCTCGCCCGGGTAGGCGGTCAGGGTGGTCCGGGCGGCGGAGGTGCCGGAGCTGCCGACCGGGATCGTGACGGTCGACGCCTGGGCGTAGGTGCCGCCGCGCAGGTAGATCGTGCCGCCGGCCGTGATCCGGCTGATGGCCGAGGTGAGGGTGGTGGGGGCGGAGACGGTGCCGGCCGCGCCGTCGGTGCCGTTCGGCGCGACGTAGAGGGCGGAACTCGACGGCGGCGGGGTGGTGCCGCCGCCCTCGGGCACGTTCGCGTCGAGATAGTCGATGTTGGGGAGCCCGGTGGCGGACGTCGGGTTGATCCGGATGACGTTGGTGCCCGATGTGACCGGCACGGTCAGCGTCTTGGTGGTCCACGCCGTCCAGGTGCCGGTGCTCTCGAAGGACGTGGTCGCGGCGGTCGTCCCGTTGACGGTGACGCTCGCGGCCCGTACGGCCGTGGTGCCGTTGGCGAACCGGACGGACAGGGTCGCCGTGCCCGATGCGGGTGCGGTCACGGTGAACTGCGCGTAGGCGCCGGCGGCGTTGGTGCCGTTGCAGAATCCGCTGCCCGAGTATCCGGCCCAGTCGGAGTCGATGGTCCCGGTGCAGACGGCGGGTGCCGACTCGGCCTCGTACCGGGTGGTCGCGGCCTGCGCCGCCGTGCCGGACAGCGCGACCAGCAGCCCTGCCACCAGGCCTGCGCTCGCCGTCGCCATGACGGTTCTCACGTGCGTCGATTGCATCGTTCGGTCTCCAGGGATGAGATCCAGAATGTGGTCCGAAGTGCATGCAGAAAGCGCTTTCCCTGGAGGGAGTGTCCGGGGGTGAACTGAGCACGTCAAGAGAACGCGCAGACTTTTGTTCACATGGATGAACTGAAGGTGGACGGCGGGGCTGCCGCAGAACGTCTTGACCTGCGGGTAGCCGCCTCAGGGAGCGGAGATCGTCCGAGCATGTGAATTCACTGTGCGGGGCAGAGGGCAGGGGGCAGGGGGCAGAGGGCAGAGGGCAGAGGGCAGAGGGCAGAGGGCAGAGGGCAGGGGCGCAGGCGCGGCCGGTCCGCTCGCGTCCCCGCTCACTCGCTCACTCGTCGCCGGTCGACCGGGTCCGGGCGTCGAGCCGGGCGTTGAGCCGGGCGTTGAGCCTGGCGGCCTGGCGGGTGAGGTGGGCGCGTTCGGCGAGGTTGGGGGCCTTGTGGGCGGCCTCGGCGTAGAGCCGTGCGGCCGTGGTCAGGTCGCCGTCGCGCTCGTGGAGGTGGGCCGCGACCGCGGTGTGGCGGGGCAGGGAGCCGTCCAGTTCGGCGAGTGCGGCGAGGCCGGCGCGGGGTCCGTCGGCCTCGCCCACGGCGACCGCGCGGTTGAGCCGGACGACGGGGTTGTCGGTCAGTCGCGCCAGCTCGTCGTACCACTCGACGATCTGCACCCAGTCGGTCTCCTCGGCGGTGGGCGCGTCGGCGTGCAGGGCGGCGACGGCGGCCTGGGCCTGGAACTCGCCGAGCCGGTCGCGGGCGAGGGCCGCCTGGAGGATCTCCACACCCTCGGCGATGAGACGTGTGTCCCACCGGCCGCGGTCCTGCTCGGCGAGCGGCACGAGACTGCCGTCGGGCGCGGTCCGGGCGGCACGGCGGGCGTGGTGGAGCAGCATGAGGGCGAGCAGCCCCGCCACCTCGGGGTGGTCGATCGCGGCCGCGAGCTGCCGGGTGAGCCGGATGGCCTCGGCCGCGAGGTCGACGTCGCCGGAGTAGCCCTCGTTGAAGACGAGGTAGAGCACGCGCAGCACGGTGGCGACATCGGCCGGCTGGTCGAGGCGCACGCCCGAGACCGTCCGCTTGGCCCGGCTGATGCGCTGCGCCATGGTCGCCTCGGGCACGAGGTACGCCTCGGCGATCTGCCGGGTGGTGAGACCGCCGACGGCGCGCAGGGTGAGCGCGACCGCCGACGCGGGGGTGAGCGAGGGGTGGGCGCAGAGGAAGTAGAGCTGGAGCGTGTCGTCGACGCCGGGCGCGGGCCCGGCCACCGGCTCCTCCTCGACGCGGTCCTCACGCCGGCGGCGGGCGGCGTCGGCGCGGGCCGCGTCGAGGAACTTGCGCCAGGCCACGGTGACCAGCCAGCCCTTGGGGTCGCGCGGCGGGTCGGCGGGCCAGACCCGGAGGGCCTCGACCAGGGCGTCCTGCACGGCGTCCTCGGCCGCCGCGAAGTCGGCTCCGCGGCGGACGAGGACGGTGAGCACGCTCGGTGTGAGGCTCCTGAGCAGGACCTCGTTCATGGTGGACACCTGGGACGTCACTCCGTGATGGTGGGCTGCACGCCGTAGAACGGGCGCACCTCCAGCCACTCGTGGATGGGCTTGCCGCCCGCCCCGGGGGCGGCCGACAGCTCCCCGGCCAGTTCGACGGCGCGCTCGTAGCTGTCGACGTCGATGATCATCCAGCCGGCGATGAGGTCCTTGGTCTCCGCGAACGGGCCGTCGGTGACCGGCGGGCGCCCCTCGCCGTCGTAGCGGACCCAGGCCCCCTCGGGCGCGAGCGCCTGGCCGTCGACGAACTCGCCGCTCTTCTCCAGCCGGGCGGCGAAGTCGTGCATGAACTGCATGTGCGCCGACACCTCTTCCGGGGTCCACCGGTCCATCGGCACGTTGTTGACCGGGGCCGGGGCGCCGCGGTAGTGCTTCAGCAGCAGGTACTTGGCCATCGTCGTTCTCCTCGGTCCTCGTGCGACCCATTGTGGTCGCCTTCACCCCGAGGACGGAGCGGGACGGGGGATCTCGACATCGCCGCCGGATATTTCTCGGGGATTTTTCTGGAGGGGGCCGGGAGGGCGGCAGCGGCAGCGGAGAAGGCTGCGGGGAGCCGGTGACGGGGGGCAGCCGGTGACGGGGGGCAGCCGGTGACGGGGCGGCTGAAGCGGGGGTCGCGGGCCGGACACGACAAAGGCAAGGAGGTCATGCACTCCTTGCCACTCTCAACGTATAGCGCACCGGGGGGCTTGCGGCAAGGCCCCCGTGGTGCCGCAGAATCTCCGGCCTGAGCCTGATACGACGAAAACCGGGGGCGCTTGAATGCGTGTGCTGTTGGCGAACTACGACTCGCGCGGAGGCGTCGAGCCGCTGGTGGGACTCGCGGTCCGGCTGCGCGGACTCGGCGCGGAGGTGCGGGTGTGCGCGCCGCCGGACGAGGAGTTCGCGCGGCGGCTGGCCGGTGTCGGCGTACCGCTGGTGCCGTTCGGCCGCCCCGTACGCGCGCTGATGACCGCGGGGGCGCCGCCGACGCCGGACGGCGTGCCCCGGCGTGCGGCCGAGCTGCTCGCGGAGTTCGGCACGGTCGCCGAGGCGGCCGAGGGCTGCGACGTGCTGGTGGCGACGGGGCTGCTCCCGGCCGCGGCGTGTGTGCGGTCGGTGGCCGACAAGCTGGGCGTCCCGTATGTGTACGCGAGCTTCCAGTCCGTCTCGTTGCCGTCGCCCCACCATCCGCCGATGGCCCGGCCGGGCCGGCCGCTGCCGACGGACACGACCGACAACCGCGCCCTCTGGGAGTTCGACGCCCGCAGTGCGAACGACCTGTTCGGCGAGGTGGTCAACGCCCACCGGGCGTCGGTCGGCCTGCCACCGGTGACCGACGTCCGCGACCACGTCTTCACCGACCGGCCGTGGCTGGCGACGGATCCGGTACTGGATCCGTGGAGGTCGCCGTCGGAGGCGGCTGGGGAGGGGGTGGGGCGGGAACCGGCGGCGGTGGCTGGGGAGGCCGTGGGTCGGGAGCCCTCGGAGGCCGCCGGGTTCGGCGTACGGAGGGGCCGGTCAAAGGACGGTGCGGCGGGCGTGGGGCGGGAGGCGTCGGCGCTCGGTCGCGGTGTCGTGCAGACCGGGTCCTGGATCGTGCCGGACGAGCGGCCGCTCGCGGACGGGCTGACGGCGTTCCTGGACGCGGGCGCGCCACCGGTCTACGTCGGCTTCGGCAGCATCCCCGTCGGTGGCTCCGAGGACGTCGCCCGATCCTGCGTCGAGGCGGTCCGCGCCCACGGCCGCCGCGTCATTCTCTCCCGGGGCTGGGCGGACCTCGCCGCGCTCGACGACCGGGACGACTGCTTCGTCGTCGGCGAGGCCAACCACCACGCGCTGTTCCGCCGCGTCGCCGCCGTCGTCCACCACGGCGGCGCGGGTACGACGACGACGGCGACCTGGGCGGGCACGCCCCAGGTGGTGGTGCCCCAGGGCGCGGACCAGCCGTACTTCGCCTCCCGGGTGGCCGCCCTCGGCATCGGCGTGGCCCACGACGGCCCGACCCCGACGTTCGAGTCCCTGTCGACCGCACTGAAGATGGCCCTGGCGCCGGAGACGGCGACGCGGGCGGCGGAGGTGTCCGGGATGGTCCTGCCCGACGGGGCGACGCGAGCGGCACGACGGCTGCTCGACACGTACGGCGGGGGAGGGAGAGGGGGTGTCGGAGGGGGAGGGCGGTGACGGTGAGGCGCCCCACGCTCCACCGCCCTACCCCGGCCCGTCCCACCCCGACCCACCTTGCCCGCCTGCCCCTCTCCCCTCTTCTCCCTCTCCCCTCTCCCTCCCCCCTCTCCCTCCCCTCGCAGCGCGCGGACATGACGTTCGGAGTCCATGAGATGAACCCCCCGACCACCCACACCGACCCCAGCGCGTTCCGCCTCCCCGACCGGCTCGCCGCGAAAGCCGACCCCGCCCTCATCGCCACCGACGAGCGGCACTTCGCGGCGCTCGCCACCTGTCTCGCCCAGTCGATCGCCGAGGTCTCCGCCCAACTCGACGCCGCACGGCGGGCCCCCGGCGGCCTGGGCCGGCACGCCATGGACCGCGACACGGAGATCCACCGCCTGACCGCCCGTCTGCGCACGCTGCGCCGCTTCGGCCTGGACCTGTGCCTCGGCCGCATGGTGACGGAGGACGACCCGGAGACCCCCGTCTACGTCGGCCGCCTCGGCCTCACCGACAGCACCACGGGCCGCCGCCTGCTGGTCGACTGGCGCTCCCCCGCCGCCGAACCCTTCTTCGGCGCGACCCACGCCAACCCGATGGGCCTCACCAGCCGCCGCCGCTACCGCTGGACGAACAGCCGGATCAGCGACTACTGGGACGAGATCTTCTCCCCGTCCGCACTCGACAGCCTCACCGACGGCCACCGCCGGACCGCCGCCCTTGACGACCAGTCCGCGTTCATCGCCAGCCTGGGCGCCAACAGGTCGGAGCGCATGCGGGACGTCCTCGGCACCATCCAGGCCGACCAGGACGCCATCATCCGCGCGAGTTCCCGGGGCGCGCTGGTCGTGGACGGCGGCCCCGGCACCGGCAAGACGGTCGTCGCCCTGCACCGCTCGGCGTACCTCCTCCACTCCGATCCCCGGCTGGGCCACCGCCGGGGCGGCGTCCTCTTCGTCGGCCCGCACCGCCCGTACCTCTCCTACGTCGCCGACGTCCTGCCCAGCCTCGGCGAGGAGGGCGTACAGACGTGCATCCTGCGGGACCTGGTCGAGGAGGGGGCGGCGGCTGCCGTCGAGCCCGACCCGGAGGTGGCCCGTCTGAAGTCGTCCGCGGCGCTGGTGGGCGGTATCGAGAAGGCCGTCCGCTTCTACGAGGAACCGCCGGCCGAGGGCATGACGGTCACGACGCCCTGGTCCGACATCCGGCTGAGTCCCGCCGACTGGTCGGCGGCCTTCGACGCGGCGGAGCCGGGCACCCCGCACAACGAGGCCCGCCACCAGGTCTGGGAGGAGCTGCTCACGATCCTCACGGACAAGTACGAGGCGGAGGCCGCCGCCCGCCCCGACGGGGACCCCGATGCCGAGACGGCCGTACCGCCCGCCCTCCTGCGCAAGGCGCTCCTCCAGAACAGGGACCTGGTCACGACCTTCAACCGGGCCTGGCCGCTCCTGGAGGCGGCGGACCTGGTGGGAGACCTGTGGACGGTGCCGGCGTATCTGCGGCTGTGCGCCCCGTGGCTGACCCGTGACGAGGTGCGGCGCCTCCAGCGTGCGGACCCGCAGGCCTGGACGACCTCCGACCTCCCCCTCCTCGACGCCGCCCGCGGGCGCCTCGGCGACCCGGAGACGGCCCGCCGCAAGCGCCGCCACGCGGCCACCCTCGCCGCCCAGCGCGAGCGGATGACCCAGGTCGTGGACAACCTCGTCGAGGCGGTCGCCAACTCCGGCGCCGACGGTGACGACGGCGAGGGCCTGGTGACGATGCTGCGCGGCGAGGACGCCCAGGTGAGCCTGGTCGACGACTCCGAACTCGTCACCGCGGACCCGGACCTGCTGGCGGGCCCGTTCGCCCACATCGTCGTGGACGAGGCGCAGGAACTGACGGACGCGGAGTGGCAGATGCTGCTGCGGCGCTGCCCGTCCCGCAGCTTCACGATCGTCGGCGACCGCGCCCAGGCCCGGCACGGCTTCACGGAGTCCTGGCAGGAGCGCCTGAACCGGGTGGGCCTGGACCGCATCACACAGGCCGCCCTCACCATCAACTACCGCACCCCGGAAGAGATCATGACGGAGGCGGAACCGGTCATCCGAGCCGCGCTCCCCGACGCGAACGTCCCGACGTCCATCCGCAGCAACGGCGTCCCGGTCGAACGCACCCGCACCTCGGACGTGGAGAAGGCACTCGGCTCCGTCCTGGACACCTGGCTGTCCGCCGACCCGGACGGAACCGCGTGCGTGATCACCGCGCCGGACTTCGCGGAGCGCGTCCGCCCGACGCCCGGTTCCGGGGCGACGCGTGTCCCTCCGACCCCCCGAGTCCGCCACCTCACTCCGGAACTCTCGAAGGGCCTCGAATTCGACCTCGTGGTCCTCGTCGACCCGGAGACCTTCGGCGAGGGCGTCGAGGGAGCGGTGGACCACTACGTGGCCATGACCCGGGCGACGCAGCGGCTGGTGATCCTCACGACCGCCTGAGCCCGGGGTTCATCCGCCGCGGGCGGCCCCCTCCGGCCAGACGACGTCCACGGGAATCCCGGCCGCCCGCGCCTCCAGCACGGCATCGGCGGTGCCACCGCCCTTGCCGGTGGGCGGCGTTCCGTCCCAGACGGCCACGAGGCGGTCGGCCCGTTCGATCAGTACGGTGTTGGCGGCCTCGTAGGCCGGGCGGGCGGCCGTCTCGTAGGGGAGCCGGACGACCTCCCCGGCGGCCTCGACGAGCCGGTCGTACGAGGCCCCGTGCTCGGGTTCGACCGTGCGCCGGCGGTAGTCGCGCGAGGGCACGACGACGATCAGCCGCCCGCCGAGACCGAGCACGGCCTCGGCGAAGAGCGTGTCGGCCCCCTTGGCGATGCAGGACACCCCGACGAGGGAGGCGCCGGGGTCACCGGAGCCGTTCGGGCCGGCGGCCGCGGCGTACGGTCCGAGCAGCTCGGCCAGGGCCCGCCGCACCAGTGGGACGGTGTGCTCGGTCAGGTCCAGATGCCCGGTCACCGCGATGGCTGTCTGCCGTCGCGAGGCCGGGACACCCCTGGAGATGGTCATGAAACGATCACGCCTCCTCGTACGGTGGATCTATCGGCCGTCGAGCGGCACCCAGGCCCGCTCTCCCGCGTCGTTCGTGCCGTACCAGTAGTGCGGCATGCCCTTGATGCCGGTGGTGTGGAACGGGCGGCCGTGGTCGTCGATGCGGATCGTGCCCGCGCGGCCCTGGGAGGACCAGTCGAGTTCGAGGTACCAGCGGGCGTCGTAGGTCTGGGTCGTCGCGTCGACGTCCAGCACCTCCGGGTCCTCGGCGGAGACGCGCAAGGGGAAGCGTACGGCCGGGATGACGCGCCCGCCCTCGGCACCGTTCGCGCCGTCCTCCGGCCGGGCGGCGGGGCGGTCCTCGTCGAGGTCCACGGTGAAGCGGCGGGGCGTGAGATCGCTGCCGCAGCCCTGGCCCATGGAGTAGGCGTTCCCGTCGACGGGCGCGCCACGGCTGACGACACGGACGTGGAGCGCCTCCAGGACCACCGCCGCGGACGACCGCCCCTGCACCGAGATCCGCACCTTCGTCTGCCGCCCGTGCACCGCGCCCTGCGACGACGCCCACGCCTCGGCGTCCTGCTGGAGCGGCGGCGGAGGCACCCGCGCGGTCGGCTTGTCGATGACGTAGTCGTGGTCGCAGCCCTTGTCCCAGACGAGGGCGTCGACGTTCCAGGTGAGGGGCAGGTCGGCGGCCGCCGTCTCCGACGGCCGCGTGGCCGGTGGTTTCGTCGAGCGGCCGGGCGCGCCGGGGGCGGTGGTCCGAGGGGCGGCGGAGCGGGAGGCGTCCGCCTCGGAGGAGTTGTCGTCCGACAGGGCGGACAGAGTCGCGGCGGTGATGACGAGCAGGGCGCAGGTGGCGGCGACCGCCAGGACGCGGCGGCGACGACGGCGACGAAGGGGGTCGGCGACCGTGGGGTCGGCGACCTTGGGGTCAGCGACTGTGCGGTCGGCGACTGTGGGGTCGACGTCCCGATCGCTGTCCCCGTTTCCGTCGCCGGCCGTGTCCGGTGTGGGTGTGGGTGTGGGTGTGCGTGCGGGAAGCCCTTCCTGTACCGGCGGCACTGGCAGCACGGCCTCCGCTGCTTCCGCTGTCTCCGCTGCCTCCGGTGCAACGGCCGTACGCACCCGCTGGCGGGCCGCCACCGCCGACAGCCACAGCCGGTGCAGTTCGAGCCGCTCCTCGGGGGTCGCCCCGCAGAAGGTCGCGAGCCGCTCGACGGGCGCGAAGTCCTTCGGCACGCCCTCGCCCGCGCAGTAGCGGTGCAGCGTGGAGACGTTCATGTCGAGTCGGCGGGCGAGGGCGCCGTAACTCAGGTCGGTGGTGTCCTTGAGCCGGCGCAGCTCCGCCGCGAACTCCTCCGCATCGTCCCGAATCGACATCGTTCCCCTGTCGTCCGCCCGCGATTCCGCATCCCAGGCCCTGATATCACTGCACGTCAGGTGAGCGGGGATGGTTCCGTCATGGCCGGAAGGACGGCAGGGGAACGGGTTGGGCGGAGGGCAGGGGCCTCGACCGGGCGGGACGGGCTCGGCCGTCAGTGGGCGCTCTTGGTGGCGATGTCGGAGACGTGGTTGTACCGCTCGACGAGCACGTAGAGCTTGCTCTTCTTCAGGGTCCTCCCACTGCCGAAGGTGAGCGTAACGGTGACCTCGTGGGCGTGCCCCATGCTGCCGTTGTCGGTCACCGTCCACCGCGCCGGGATGTTCTGGGCCCGCAGGACGCCGTCCGCCCCGTTCTTCTTCTCCCAGGCGGCCAGACGCTTGGCGAAGTCGGGCGTCAGGTAGTGCTTGCGGAGCGCCTTGGCCAGCGCGGCGTCCGGGTCGGCGTAGTCGCCCTTCGCGTCGATGTACGCGCCGTAGAAGTCGGCGACGCGGGTCACCACGTTGCCGGGCGTGCCGGTGACGGACTTCGGCGCGGCGACGGCCGTCGTCGAGGCGGTGGTGGGCGCCTTCGCGACGGTCTGGACGGACGCCTGCGCCGGCCCCTGCGCCGACACACCGAGTCCGACAGCCAGGACGAGACCGGCGGCGGCCGCGCGGAGGCTGCTCGAACGGCGGCGTGCGGGGGACTTCCTGTTCATGTGCGTCTTCTTTCTCTGACTCTGATCAGTAAGGGGTTCGCCAGGCGTTCGGACAGTCCCGGCCGGGGCGACACCCAGAGCTTCGGGGACGCCGGGGACCCGCCACAACGGCTGCCGCCCCGTTCCCGGCGGCAGAACGGTCCCACCCTTGTTGACCTGCGGAGAAAGGGAGTGGGGGAATGCTCGGGAATGCCTGGGATGCCTGAGACGCCGCCGCTCGGCCGCGCGCCTGTCCCCCACATGGGCTCACGGGCTCACGGGCTCACGAGGCTCGGGGTCTCGCGGGCTCTCCCGGCTCTCGGGGGTCAGCCCACGGTCGAGGGGTCCCCTGCGCGCGTCCGGGTGATGGCGTAGCCGAAGGCCGTCGCCAGGACGTACATGAGAACCGAGTACACGGCGCTGGGGATGGCCACCTCGGTGCTGTCGAGGATGCTCAGCGCGATGGTGAGGGCCACCGTCGTGTTGTGGATCCCCACCTCCATGGCACTGGCGACGGCCTGCGGCTCGTCGAGGCGAAGGGCTCTGGCACCGCCGTAGCCGATGACGAGGCTCGCGAGGCAGAAGATGCCGGTCACCAGGCCGACCTGGCGAAGGTAGTCCGTGAGGTTCTCCCGCTCTCCCAACAGCGCCACCAGGGACACCGCGACCAGGACGGCGATGGAGAACACCCGGACCGGACGGTCCGCGCGGGCGGCGAGTTCCGCGGAGCGTCTCCTGACGAGCATGCCGAGCCCGACGGGGACGAGCACGATGGCGATCACCTGCAACACTTTCCCGAATTGCAGTCCCAGGTCGCCCTCGGCATCGAAGTGACTGATGGCCAGGTTGGTGATGAGAGGAATGGTGACGGCCGCCAGCACGGAGTTGATCGCGGTGAGGGTGATGTTGAACGCCACGTCCCCGCGGAAGAGGTGGCTGAAGAGATTGGCGGTGGTACCGCCCGGGGACGCGGCCAGCAGCATCACGCCCACGGCGAGCAGCGGGTCCACGTCGAACATCTCGACCAACCCGAAGGCGAGCAGCGGCAGCACCACGATCTGCACGGTCAGTGCGAAGACGACCGCTTTCGGGGAACGGGCCACACGCCTGAAGTCATCGGTGGTGAGCGAGAGCCCGAGACCGAACATGATGATGGCGAGCGCGACGGGCAGACCGGCCGTGATCAGCGCTGAATCCTTCATGCCGCACGCTCCCTGGATGACGGCATGAAGGCAGGAGAAACCGCGAGACCTGCCGCACGGCCCGTAGGTCGCCACAGTGAAGCAGTACGGAGCCGCTGTTACAAGAATCTGAGCTGGTCAGCGTGACCGCGGAACGAGAACCCTGACGTCGTACAACGGCGCATGCGAAAACGGCAGTTGCTCCCCCACCTCCGCACCCTGCCTCATGCCTCCGCGGCGTCCTCCGCCTCCCAGCGCAGCAGGTCGCCCGGCTGGCACTGGAGCACCTCGCAGAGCGCGGCGAGCGTCGCGAAGCGCACGGCCTTGGCGCGGCCGTTCTTGAGCACCGCCAGGTTGGCGGGGGTGATGCCGACGCGGTCCGCCAGCTCGCCCACCGACATCTTGCGCCTCGCCAGCATCACGTCGATGTCGACGGCGATCGGCATCAGATCACCTCGTCCAGCTCGGCCTGCATCTGCGACGCCTCGACGTCGCGCGCGACGGCCTGGGCGAGCAGCATCCGAAGGACGAGGACGATGAGCGCAACCCCCAGGATGGCCACGCCGACCCCGCCCATGATGACGGTGACGCCCGGGTCGTCCCGCTGGCCGGGCGCGTTGACGGCCGTGACCACGAACCACAGGAGGGCAGCCCCGACGATCGCGCCGATCACCCCGTCCACGTACCGGAAGGCGGCGTGGGAGAAGACGGTTCCGCGTCGCACCATCGTCACCAGCCGCCATACGCAGATCAGGGCGACCTGGGCCGACACCATGCCGAGGGTTGTGATCACCCGTAGCGCGGTCAGCGGGAGCGAGCCGTCCTCCGGGTCGTTCCCGCTGACCAGCGTCCACACCATCAGGGCCTGCACGAACACGGTGCCGACAAGCACCACCGCGAGCACGGCGCGCAGCGCACGCACGGTCAGCTTTCCCATGACTCACCATCCCATCGAAGCACGATGGGAATCTATCGAGATTCGATAGATGAAGCAAGGGCTGGGAGGAGGGGAGGGGGAGGGGCGAGGCCTGCCGCTCATGGGCGGCGGCGAGGGGTCGGGCCAGGCGTACGAGCTGGGTCTACCTCGATCCCACCGTGGGAGGCGGGCAGAGGAGGGCGGAGGGCATGCGCCCCTGGGGCGTGGGCCCGGAGGATGCGGAGCGTGCCCAGCGAGGCTTCACTCCGTTCGCGGCGTATGCACACGTCGGCTCAGCCGCGGTCGTGGAGGGTCACCTGGTAGCCGTCGGGGTCCGCGAACGTGAAGGTGCGGCCGAACGGGCCGTCGACGGGCGCCGAGACGATCGTCACGCCGGCGGCGGCGAGCGCGTCGTGGATGTCCTGCGCGTCGGGGGCGTGCAGCCACAGCGCCATCCCCTGGCCCGGCTGGGCGATCGCGTCCAGGTCGACGCCCTCGACCACCTCGCGGACGGCGAACGCGATCGGCTTGGTGTCGAACACGACCGCGTGCGGCGGCCCTGCGTCGGAGCGCTTCAGGCCCAGGTACCGCTCATAGAAAAGGGCAGAGCGCTCCAGGTCGCGCACCTGGAGGGAAATGAAATCGGGTCCGGTCACAGCCACGATCTTTGACTCCTCATCGCATCGCATCGGACGGTGATGCATGTCAGCTTCCTGACATGCATCACCGTATGTCAGACTTCTGACATGAGTCAAGGTGAGCCCGGAATCGAGCTGGACACGTCGCTGGGGTACATGCTGAAAGCGGCCGCGAGCGCCCTGCACTCCGCGCTGGAGGCCGTGCTGAAGCCGCTGGGCATGACCATCACCCACTACTCCTGCCTGGAGCTGCTCGCCCAGCGACCGGGCCTGTCCAACTCCGAGCTGGCCCGCGGCACCTTCGTCACCCGGCAGTCGATGAACGTGCTCCTGCAAGCACTCGAACGTCAGGGACTCGTCGTCCGCCCCGCACAGGCACCCGTCGGCAGGGCCCTGCCCACCGAGCTGACCGACCTCGGGCGCGACCAGCTGAAGGTGGCGAGCGCCGCGGTCCGCCGCGTCGAGCAGGCCATGCTGGCCAACCTCGATGCCGGCGAACAGGAGCAGATGCGGCGCCTGCTCAGCACGTGCATCGCCTCACTGACCGAACCGCCCGCGCCGACGACATGACTTCTCCGGCGCCCACACCTCAGCGGTAGGGCAGCCCCACCGCACCCGCCCCCGGGCAGGCACCTCACCTGTGCGAGGACGAGCTCCTTGTCACCGCTCCACGGCCGGAGCAGCGGATGATGGCCGGTATGCGCATCCGTATCGACGCCGTCGACCTGCCCGGCCGCACCTGCCCGGCCCCCGCCGACAGGAACGTCCCCGCCTACGGCAACGTCCACGTCGCGGTGCAGCGCCGCGGCCGTCCGGCCGAACTCCTGGAGCCGCAGCCCGGTGACGCCGCGTCCGCCACCTGGACCCTGGAGTGCAGCGCGACCACCTCGCCGACCGGCACCGAGGTGAAAGGCCCGTACATACAGGACCGCTTCGGCCTCCGGTTCATCTACCTGTCATGGGGCACGGTCGACGACTCGGGCGCCTTCACCATGTTCCGCCGCGCCAAGCTCATGCTCGACGCCGTCCCCGCCGACACACTCGCCGCCGCCGCACGCGACGGCCTGCTGGTCGGACACCTCGGCCTGACCGATCCGCACGGCAACCCCCTGTACGCGCGCGTCACGCCCCCACACATCACCTGGACCGCCGAGGCCGCCGGCCAGGGCCTGTCCTGAGCGAGTCCTGGGCGGGATCCACGGGGCCGGCCGGCCGCGGACCTCCCACCGCCGTCAAGTCGTACACAGGGAAGGCGTGCCGTTCGGCGGCCTGACGGTACGCGTGGACGGCTCGCTGCGGGCCTCTGACCGCGTGGCAGTCAGAGGCCCCCATGGCGAACGAACCCGGCGCTCCGGCCCGGACGGCTCAATCAGCCGTCTTTGCGCTGGAGCACCTCGTCGACCGCCCGTGCCACCTGCTTGGGGAGGTCGGCGCGGACTTTGGCCCTTTCTTCCTGACGGCCTTCCTCCCGGATTTCCTCTTCGATCTCCGGGGAAATCTTTCCCCGGGATTTCGCCCGCTCTTCCTCGGCGGACTCGCGCACCAGCTTCCTGCCCAGCCAGGGGACGAAGAAGCAGAGGGCCAGCAGCGCGAGGAGAACAGCCTCCGTGAGCAAGAAGTAGCCCACGCCCACGATCTCGTCCTCGACGCGGGCGAGCAGGAGAATCGCCGCGATACCGATCACGGGTCCCCTGCTTTTGCGCATGACCCGTGACGTCGCGCGAACGCCGTCGAGAATCTGCACGAAAACACCACCTCCCGAATGGGCCGATGTGCCGAATTCCTCCCGTACGACGTCAATGGCACAATTCGGGTTGCATATGCGTCGCGACGTACACCCTTCGTGTGGCGCGAGTTCGCCGGTTGACGTGGGGAATGAATGCCGAAGGGCCGACTGGTGGTATGCGAAGGCCCCAGGTCGAAAATCGACCTGGGGCCTTCTCTGCGGACTCGTGCAGGGTGGGCGGGGGGCTACGAAGCCGGGGTCGCCGTCACGTCCGTCAGCTTCCAGCGCTGGTTCAGGCCCGAGTTCGGGGTCCAGACTCCGACGCCCGCGCCGTCCGTCGTCGACTGGCCGTAGACGTCCGGGAGTTCGCCGGTGGCGACGTTGACCAGGGTCCAGGTGCCGTCGCCCGTCGAGGACAGGATCCACTGGGCGGCCTCGTCACGGGTGGCCGTGTCGCGTTCCGCCGCCAGGGAGCCGAAGCGGATGGCCAGGCGCTTGTGCGACGTCGTCTCCGTCAGCGCGTAGCGCGTGCGGTTGTCGGTCGCGCCCTTGCCGATGCGGTCCAGGGTCCACTGCTGGGTGTTGCCGGCCGCGGTGCTCGGGGTCTTGATGACCAGGCTCTTGCCGTCGGGGCCGACGGACAGGTTCTTGCTGCTCTGGACGCCCGTGAAGGTGTAGGTGTGGTTGTCCTGGAGTTCGGCCTTCGACGCCGCCACCCCGGAGACACCCTTCACCAGGAACGACGTCACCGACTGCGCCGGAACCGTGATCGTCGCCTTCTTGCCGGTGACCTTGACGGCCTTCTTGCGGATCAGCTTGCCGGCCGCGTCCGTGACCACCGGGGTGATCGTCGCCGTCTTGGCGACCTTGCCGAACTTCGACAGGTCGACCGTCACCGCACGCGACTCGGTGGTGCTGTTGACGTGGACGACCGTCGCCTTGTCGCCCTTCTTCGCGACCGCGGCCGTGCTCGACTCGTCGTTGGTCTTGATCAGACGGTCGCCCGGCTTGATGTAGTGCGTGAAGTTACGGGCCGTGTCGAACTTGGTGTTCGTGTAGATCGGGCAGCTCTTGAGGGTGTCCTTCTTCCCGCAGGAGAACGAGAGCTGGATCGAGCCCCAGTTGCCGCCCTTGGCGGACTCGCCGCCCGGCTTCATGTTGTCGTAGTCCTCGACCGGCTGCCAGAAGACCCAGGCCTGGGGCTCCAGTTCACGCAGGTCGTCCACGATGCGCTGCGCCAGGCCCAGGCCGGGGCGCATGTCGGTGAAGCTCTGGCCGTCGCCCCAGTCGCCCTCGACCTCGCTCATCCACAGCGGCTTGTCGGCGGCCTTGGCGAGGTCGCGGACCGTGGTGCGCTGGCTGGTGCCGTAGGTGTGGACGTTCATCTGGTCGACGAGGTCGCGGACCTCCTGGGGGTAGGAGTTCCAGTTCGTGGCGAAGGTGCCGGGGTTCGTCTCGTCCATCGCGGAGATCGTCGCGTGGCTGCGGGAGTCGTCCAGGACCGGGCCGAGCGCCTTGATGACCTTCTGCTGCAGCTCGGGGCCTATGTGGGCGCCCTCCTGGCGGCCTCCGGTCGGCTGGCCGTCGGCGCCGAGCTTGGTGCCCCAGTAGTTGGTGTTGGGCTCGTTGAAGGGGTCGAGGGTGTCGACCTTGATGCCGTGCGCCTTCTCCAGGCGCTCGGTGGCGCCGACCAGGTACTTGGCGAAGTCCTCGACCGACTCCTCCTTCAGCTGGTCCTTCGAGGAGTCGAAGCCGCCGGAGACGTAGCCGCTCTCCGTCATGAACCACGGCGGGGAGTTGCTGAAGGCCTCCCAGTGCGTGATGTCCTTCTTGATGCGGTCGACCCACCAGCGCTGGGTGGCGTCGGCGTTCTTGTTCCAGTCCTTCTTGTCGTCGGCGCTCCACCAGTCGACGTCCTCGCGGGTGGTGCCCGCCGGGGCCTTCCACCAGCCCTCGACCGCGCCGCCGGCCCGCAGGTAGTCCTTGACGTCGGGGGCGTTGCCGCCGCCGATGTTGTAGCGGGCGATGTTGAGGTCGAGGCCGTCCTCGCCGAAGAGGAGCTTGGCGAGCTTCTCGCGGACCGCGGGCGGGTAGTCGCCGGTCGCGTTGGCGAACCAGACCAGGCTGGTGCCCCAGCCCTCGAAGCTCTGGCCCTTGTAGGAGGGGTCGGGGCTGACCGTCACCGACGCGGCCGTCGTGTCGGCGTGCGCCATCGGCAGGGAGGTCGCGGCCATGACCGTGCCCGTGGCCAGGGCTGTGATGCCGATGGCCCCGAGGAGCCGTCTCGTACGGGTGCGGTGTGCCATTCGAGTACTCCAACTCTTCCGTGTGCCGCGTCCCGGCGGAACATAGAGATCGGGGCCCGCGTGGTGCGGTTCGGCGGGGTGCTTCCGGTGGGGCTGCGGGTGGGGCTCCAAGAGGTCCCGGTGGGGCTCTTGGTGCTCGGGGTGAGAGCTTCTGGTGCGGTCTGGTGTGCTCTCGTATGATTTGTCGCGGTGGATGTTTACGTAAACATCCACTGAGGCGGATGTCTACACTGTGCGAATCTCGGCGGTCAAGGATCCGTCAAAGATCGGTGGATCAGCCGGCAGGGATCGATGGATCAACCGGTTTGTCGCGGCGAGGCGGAAGAGTCGGGGGAACCCAGGTGGACACGGCCGACAGTCGTACGAGGAGACGCACGGGACGGCCCCGGCAAGGGCCCTCCATGGGCGATGTCGCGCGGGTCGCCGGGGTCTCCGCCCAGACCGTCTCCCGGGTCTCCAACGGGTTCGCCGGCGTCAACGAGGACACCCGGCGCCAGGTGCTCGCCGCGATGCGCGAGCTGGGGTACCGGCCCAACAGCGCGGCCCGGGCGCTCAGGCGCGGGGAGTTCCGGACGCTCGGCGTGATCACCTTCTCGCTCTCCACCCTCGGCAACATCCGCACGCTCGACGCGATCGCCACGTCCGCCGCGCGGGAGGGGTACGCCGTCACGCTGCTGCCCGTGGCCGTGCCGACGCAGGACGAGGTGAACGGGGCGTTCTCCCGGCTCGGGGAACTGGCCGTGGACGCCGTGATCGTGATCATGGAGGTGCATCTGCTGGACGCGGCGACCGTGTCCGTGCCGCCCGGCGTGCAGGTCGTGGTCGCCGACTCCGACGCCGGGGACCGGTACACCGTCGTCGACACCGACCAGGCGGGGGGCGCGCGGGACGCCGTACGGCATCTGCTGGAGCTGGGGCACCGGACCGTGTGGCACCTGGCCGGGCCCGAGGACTCCTTCGCGGCGCAGCGGCGGGCGAACGCGTGGCGGACCACGCTCGCCGAGGCGGGCGTGGCGGACGCGCCGCCGCTCGTCCGGGGCGACTGGTCGGCCGAGTCCGGGTACCGGGCCGGGCTGCGGATCGCCGAGGAGGCGGACTGCACGGCCGTGTTCGTCGCGAACGATCAGATGGCGCTGGGGTTGCTGCGGGCGCTGAACGAGCGGGGGCGCCGGGTGCCCGAGGACGTGAGCGTGGTCGGGTTCGACGACATTCCCGAGGCCGCGTCCTTCCTGCCGCCGCTGACCACCGTCCACCAGGACTTCGCGGAGGTGGGGCGGCTGTGCGTGGAGGGGGTGCTGCGCAAGATGCGGGAGGGCGGACAGGGAGACCCGGGGGAACCGGGGCGGGGCGGCGAGGAGCACGGGACGACTCTCGTGCCCACCCGGCTCGTACGGCGACGGAGTACGGCACCGCCGCGGGGTGCCGGCGGCTGAGCGCTCAGCCGCCGCTCGTCGTCCCCTGACGCCGGTCGGACCGCGGCTCGTCCCTGGTGCCGAACGCCCTGTGCAGACGGCCGAGTTCCCACAGGAGGTAGCCGCTGGCTCCGGCGAACGGGAACCAGGTGCCCAGGTGGAAGACGAGCACCGGCATGTACAACAGGCCGACCAGGACGACGAACTTGAACAGGATGGCCGTGTAAGGCTCGTTGGGCGGTGCGTGGTGTTCGGCCATGATGTGCCCTCCCCTGCCATGGACCGGCACGCGGCACGATCCCCTGCACGGCCCCCCGGCCTCTGCCTCGCCATGATGCCTCCGCGACGACGACACCGCGAGGGCCGACGACGGCTGCGCCACGTATCTTCACAAACACTCAGTTTTTCTTCCGGGCCGACTGGCGGAGTTGTGCCATGTGGGTGTGACGGCGCCCGGCGTAGCGGGCTATGGCCTGGTCGAGGGCTTCGGGGGAGGCCTCGACGCGATAGTCCTGGAGGGTCAGCAGACGCACGCCGCCGTAACGGCGGGGCGTGGGCAGCCACGGCACGCGCGGGACGGCTGCGCCGGGGCGTGGCCACAGGACGAGGGAGTGCTGCTCGGGATCGGGGCGGACGACGATGCCGATGCGGTCCACGTCTCCCCAGGGAATGTGGAGCTTGCGGCTGCCGAAGGCCCTGACGGTCAGTCCCGCGGGGCGCACGTCAAGGTTGACGTGGTGACGGCCGGTGAGGAAGTACGCCGAGAGGCCGACGAGGAAGAGCGGGGCGAACAGCAGGTCGTTGAGGACGGAAACCCAGTCGGGGGTTTTCGGGAGCGTGGTCAGCTGGGTGCAGATCATGACGGGTGCGATGAGTGCCGCGGCCACCAGGAAGGCCACCGCCACGGGCTGACGGCCCCGGAACGTCAGGCCGTCGCCGGGTGGTTCCGGTGCCTTACTCGGCCGCCGCAGCCAGGACTCGCCCGGCCGGGCGAGCTGGTCCTCGTCCGCGAACCGCGCCAGCGCGGCCTCCAGCAGACGCCGGTCATGGGTCACCTCCAGCAGTGTGCACAGAGTCAGGGTGCCCGGCGTCAATTGGGGCAGCAGCATGTGCGTACGGTCAATCCTGCCCTCCACCCGCCCCGTGGGCCGGATCGCCAGCAGCCCCAACTGCCGCGCACCACGCGGCCAGTTCACCACGCCGATCCGCTCGATCTCCGTCCAGGCGTACGCGATCTCCAGCTCGCCCCTGGTGAGGGTCAGGCCGGCCGCGCTGATCACGAGTCGAACGGGCCTGACACAGTGCGACGCCGCGAACCACGCGGCCCCGAAGAGCAGCGTGCACAGGGCGAGCGGCGACACCGCCGTGAGGATCTCCGCGGGCCGGACGAGCACGCCGAGCGGGATCGCCCGGCAGCCCAGAACGACGCAGAGCACCGCCACCACGGCGAGCACCCGGCGGTCGGCCGTGAACACCTGCTCCGCCTCCGTGTCGGGGGCCCTCCGCACGTCGAGGTCGGGGCTGGGGGTCCAGGCCGGGCCGGCGTACGCGGCGAGCGCGGCCTCGATGGCTTCCGGGGTGGCCCTGAGCCGGCGCAGGTCCGCGAAGCGGAGGGTGCCCTTCGTGTCGTCCTGGCGGGGGCCCGGGGTCCTGAGGCTCGCCGTGTGCAGGAAGTCCCCGGGCATGGGCCGCACCATGAGGTCGTGGCGTGGACCGCGCAGGCGGGTCGCCGGGCGCTGCCGGATCCAGCAACGGCTGATCCCGTGCCACGGGTAGGAGAAGTGCTCCGTCCCCCCGTACTGCACCTCGACGCCGTACGCGCTCAGCACCAGCGAATAGTCGGCGGGATTCCGCTTCCCCAGGACCTGGAGCAGTCCCAGGACCCCGACCATGGCGAGGACCGAGACCGCGTGCTGTGGATCGGTCATGTCGAGGGGTGCGTCCTGCGCCGGGACCGTCATGCTCGTGATCGTCAACAGGGCGGCGGACAGCGGCAGTCCGATGCCCCAGTTTCGGCGGCGGTGGAAGGTGGGGCTCGGTCCGAAGCGGACCTCACCGGTCCTCGGAGGGGTGTCGGGCGCACTCCTGCCCTCGGCCTCCGTGCCGTCAGTGGCCACGGCCCCCACCGAAAGTGCCGCCCCCCGGTTCCGCACCAACCCCAACCGCGCATGCCCGTCCGAGCTCTGTTGGCGGGGTGTCGGGTAGCCGCGGCGGGTCAGGGACTTGGTGAGGGGGTCGTAGAGGGTGCTGAGGGTGAGGAGGTCGGGGCCGCCCGGGAGGCCGTCGCGGAGGAGGCGGATGAACTCGCCGGTGAAGGCGGTGTAGCGCTCGCCGACGGGGGCGTAGGAGGGGGCGTTCGCGGAGGACGTGAGGATGTAGGTGCCGCGGATGCTGAGGTCTTCGGGCGGCTCGGGGCCGTTGCCCATGAGCGTGTCCAGGACCCGGCCGCTGTTGCAGCAGTCGAGGATCAGGATCTTGTTGGGGCAGGGCGACGCCTCGAGGATCTCCCGGATCGCCACGAACGGGATGGACGTCCAGCGCAGATCGCTCTCGTCCGTGCCGGTCAGCGCCAGATGGAGATACAGGTCGTCATTGAGGACGCCGTGTCCGGAGAAGTAGACGAGCAGGGTGTCGGTGGCGGTCATGGCCGCCTCGCGGATCGTCGCGCAGACCGCACGCGGGTCCGGCGCGTCCTGGATCACCTCGCAGCGCTCGCGCGGAAACCCGCCGGACGCGTCCGACGTCAGCAGCTCCTGGAGAACCTCCAGGTTGTTGCGTACGGCGAGAAGGTCCGGCAGGTCACTGTCGTACCGGGAGGTGCCGATGAGGACCGCGCGGGAACCTCGGGGCTCCGGCAGTCGGACCGTCACGGCTGGCGGTGGTCGCGCAGCGCCGCGTCGAGGAGGGTGTGGGCGTCGTCGGCGGAGTCGGCGGTGACCTTCACGGTGCGCCCGTCGGGGAGGGTCAGCTCGACCGTGGCCGCGGCCCGCCGGGCCTTGAGCAGCGCCGGGAGCGAGCGTACGAGGGCGGTGACGGCGCCACTGCTGCCGATGGCTATCGCCAGCAGTTCGATACCGGTCCC
Source organism: Streptomyces caniscabiei (assembly GCF_014930365.1). Taxonomy (GTDB): domain Bacteria; phylum Actinomycetota; class Actinomycetes; order Streptomycetales; family Streptomycetaceae; genus Streptomyces; species Streptomyces caniscabiei. Next base: position 512,898 of record NZ_JABXWI010000001.1, read on the forward strand.
CATCTGGCCCTCCTCAGGGCCTCCGGTCACCAGGCGTACCCGGCCGCGCAGTTCGGGTTCCGCGACCAGGCCCCGGCGGAGGAGGGCCAGGTCGTCGGCTGCGGCGGGGAGCGGAGCGGGGGACGCGTCGTCGGTGAGGAGTCTCAGCGTCACGTCCAGCATGTCGTTCGTATCGCTTATGTCGCTCATGTCATCCCCCGACCGTTCTGCCTCGATCTTGTGGAGGACAGTGTGCAATACGGGGCGGGGTCCGGCCCAGACCCTCGACGCAGGTGATGGCCGCTCAAGGACAAGCAGACGCACGGCAGTTACGGAGGCTCGGGTGCCGGTGCGGGGGGCGGCCGTTACGGTGTGCTGTCGTGAGTGGCATACGGGGTGGGTGTGGGGGCGGGCGGGGAGCCCGGGGATGGTGGGTGTGGGGGCGGGGGGTCGCGGAGCGGTGGCCCTGGGTGGTCGATGTCGGGGTCGCGCTGTTGGTGCAGGGGGCCATGACGATGCCGTTCGTGGTGCCTCGGGCGGCCGGGCTCGCGCCGGCGACCTGGGCCGCGTACGGGCTGACCACGCTCACCGTGGTGCCGCTGGTGTGGCGGCGGCGGGCTCCGCTCGCCGTGCTGCTGGCGATTCTGGTGGCCAGCATGGTCTACAAGCTCGCGCTCGACGGGCCCGGGCAGCCCCTGCCGTACAACGGGCTCGTGATTCTCTACACCGTCGCCGTCCTGTCGCCGCCCTGGAAGCGGCTCGTCAGCGGGATGCTCGTGCTGGTCGCCGTGCCCGTCGGGGTGTGGCTCAACACCCGGTCGGCTCGTGAACTGACCTTCTCCGCCTTCGTGTTCGCGGCCGCCTACGTCCTCGGGCGGCTCACCGACGCCCGTCAGCGCGCCCATCGGGTCGAGGCCGAACAGGCCGCCGCGCGTGAACGGGCCCGTATCGCACGGGAGATGCACGACATCCTCTCCCACGCCGTCAGCCTGATGATCGTGCAGGCGGAGGCCGGCCCCGTGGCGGTGCGTACGGCGCCGGAGCGGGCCGAGGCCGCCTTCGACGCGATCTCCGAGACCGGGCGCGACGCCATGGTCCAGCTGCGGCACATGCTGGGCCTCCTGCGCGACAGCGAAGGCGGAGGCGGAAGCGAAGGCGGAGGCGGCGAAGGGGGAGGCCGCGGCGCGGGAGAGCAGCGGGCGGGGTACGCGTCGGGGCTCGCGCCCCGGGCGCCGCAGCCCGGGGTCGGGGAGCTGCCCGCGCTGGTCGAGCGGGTGCGCGGCAGTGGGCTCGTGGTCCGGTACGAGGTGGCGGGGGCGGAGCGGGCGCTCCCGGCGGCCGTCGGCGCGACCGTCTTCCGCGTCGTCCAGGAGGCGCTCACGAACACGGTCAGACATGCGGCGGCCCGTACGGCCGACGTTCACCTCACCTACGGCGACGACGACTTGGGGATACACGTGCTCGATGACGGGCGTGGGCCCCGGGCGGGGTCCGGCGGCGGTGGGCACGGGCTCGTCGGGGTGCGGGAGCGGGCCGCCGCGCACGGGGGTACGGCGGAGGCCGGGGCCGGGCCCGGCGGGCGCGGGTTCGAGGTGCGGGTGCGGATACCCGTGCCGGCCGTGGTGGCGACGGCGGAGGTGGGGCGGTGACCGGTCAGCCGATCCGGGTGGTCGTGGCCGACGACCAGGAGCTGGTGCGCAGCGGGTTCGCGTTGATCCTCGACGTGCAGCCGGACATCGAGGTGGTCGCGGAGGTGGGGGACGGGGCCGCGGCCGTCGAGGCCGTGCGGCGGTACGGCGCCGATGTGGCCCTGCTCGACATCCGCATGCCGCGGATGGACGGGATCGAGGCGTGTCGGGCCCTCACCGTCGGTGCGGACCGCGCTGGTGGAGGGGACGGCACGGGCAGCGGTGAAGGCGACGCCGGCCGTGGGCGTGGTGGGTGTCGGGTGGTGATGCTGACCACCTTCGACTCCGACGAGTACGTGTACGAGGCCCTGCACGCGGGGGCGAGCGGGTTCCTGCTCAAGGACGTCCGGCGGGACGATCTCGTGCACGCCGTACGCGTGGTCGCGCGCGGCGACTCGCTGCTCGCGCCGTCCGTCGCCCGGCGGCTGGTGGAGCAGTACACCCGGCCCTCCCCCACCGTCGTGCGGGCGCGGCGGCCCGACCCCCGGCTCGACGTGCTGACCGGGCGGGAGCGGCAGACCCTGTTGCTGCTGGCGCGAGGGCTCTCGAACGCAGAGATCGCCGCCGAACTGTTCGTCAGCGATCACACGGTCAAGACCCATGTCGGCAACGTGCTCGCCAAGCTCGGCCTGCGCGACCGTATCCAGGCGGTCATCTGCGCGTACGAGACGGGGCTGATCGCGGCGGGTGACGCGTCGCTCGGGGCCGGCGGCACCTCACTCGGCACGGCCACGGGCGCCGAGCCCCAGGACGCGGTCCCCCCGCGCGAGGCCGGGAGTCGCCCGCCCGGGGGAGTCACCCGGCCCTGGTCCTCCCCCGCGTCGGCGAGGAAACGTCGCCGCTGAGACCGCTCGCTCGGGCGATCCGCGCGAAGCCGCCGGTCGGAAGGATGAGGGCCACGACCACAACACCGGCCCGCCTCCGAGGAGTTGACCATGCCGAGCACACAGAGCAACCGGGGAACGAAGAACAGCTCAGGTCCGAAGAACGCCAGGAGCACCGCCCGCGCGCTGCTCGCCGCCGCCCTCCTCCTGGGGGTGGCCGCGGGGCCCACGGTGCTCCCGGCCACCACCGCGACCGCGGCCTCCCCCACCGCTGCCACCTGGTCGCGGTCACCGGCGCGGACGGACCCCGGCCTCGCCACCGCCATGGAGGCCGCCGTCGCCGGGCTGCCCTCCGCCGACGCCACCGCCGCGCTCGTACGGGTCGGGGGGAGCGAGGGGGTGTGGCGCGGCAGCTCGGGCGTGCGCGACCTCACCAGCGGACGGGCGGCCGATCCGAAGGGCCGCTTCCGGGCCGGGTCGGTGACCAAGGTGTTCACCGCGGCCGTGGTGCTGCGCCTGGCCGCCGAGGGGAAGGTCGACCTCGACCGGAGCGCCCGCTCGTATCTGCCGGAGCTGGTTCCGGCGTCGTACGGCGGTGTCACCGTCCGGCAGTTGCTCGACCACACGCACGGCATCCCGGCGCCCGACTTCCCGTGGACGACCGTCGAGGGGGCGTACGCGAACCGTTTCCAGGTCCACGACCCCGAGGAGATGGTGCGGTCGGCGACGGCGAAGGAACCGGAGTTCGCGCCGGGGGACGAGCAGCACTACCTCAACATCGGGTACACGGTCGCCGCGCTCATCGTCGAGCGGGTCACGGGGGACACGTACGAGGACCAGCTCGCGCGGCGCGTGCTGCGGCCGCTCGGGCTGCGGGACACGTACGTCCCGGGGGCCGATCCGCGCATCGTCGGCCCGCACAACCACGGGTACCAGCGGATGACGCTCGACGACGGGACGACCGGGCTGCGGGACGTGACCGTGTGGGGTGCGACGGACGCGTGGGCGGCCGGGGACCTCGTCTCGACCACGGCCGATCTGGAGCGGTTCACGAAGGCGCTGTTCCGGGGGCGTGTCGTGCCGCGCGGGCCGGTGCTGGAGGAGATGTTCACCGTGCCGCAGGTGCCGGACCACACGACGGGCCGGCCGGCCGAGTACGCCGTGGGGCTGGCGCGCAAGGTGCTCGGCGGGCGTGAGGTGTGGGGCAAGACCGGGGGCCGCTGGGGCTACAACAGCGCCATCGCCTCCACCCGCGACGGCTCCCGCACCCTCGTCTACAGCGTCAACTCCACCGACGCCAAGGGCAGCACCATGAACAAGGTGGCCATGAACGTGATGGTGGCGGCGTACGGGATGCCGTCGTAGCGGGGCTCGGTGTCGCCCAACTGTCCTATGCAATGAGCCAGTTCAGCTATGCGGACCAGTTCGACCACTAGCATCTGCGGCATGCGAATGCGTCGGAGCCATGACAGCAGGGGCCGGGCTCGGGAACAGGCTCAGGACCAGGACCGGGATCCCCGCGCCGACACCTATCCGATGCCGAGCGTGCCGTACGGGTGGTACGCCGTGCTGCGCAGTGCGGAGTTGCCGGCGGGGAAGGTCGTCGCCCTGCACTACTTCGGGCGGGCGCTGATCGCCTTCCGCGGGGCGGACGGGCGGGCCGCCGTGCGGGACGCGCACTGTCCGCACTACGGCGCGCATCTGGGCGTCGGCGGGAAGGTCGTGGACGGGACGGTGCAGTGCCCGTTCCACGGGTGGCGGTTCGGGGCGGACGGGCGGTGTGTGGAGGCGCCGTTCGCCGTCCGGACGCCCAGGGTGTCGATCGGCGGCTTCCCGGTGCGCGAGCACAGCGGGCTCGTCCTCGTGTACGTCGGACCGGACGGGACGGACGCGACGGACGCGACGGACGGGCCGGACGCGATGGGCGTGATGGGCGCGATGGGCGAACCCGCGTGGGAGGTGCCGGAGATCGAGGAGGCGGGGTCGCGGCGGTTCGCCTCGCCCGTCGACGACACGTGCCGTGCACGGATTCACATCCAGGAGATGCGCGAGAACATCGTCGACGAGTCCCACTTCCACTTCATCCACGGGCAGAGCGAGCCGCCGGTCCAGGAGTGGCGGCAGGACGGGCCGTTCGCCGAGGCGCGCGGGACGATCAGCCGGCGGGTGTTCGGGTGGGACATCCACAACACGTTCGACGCGTTCATGTACGGGCCGGGCGTGATGGTCGTCCGGGCCCACGGGCCGGTGCTGTCGGTGACCGCCGTCGCGCTGAGCACGCCCGTCGACGACCGCACGAGTGAGCTGCGGATGCTGTACTACCTCCGTAAGCCCCGCCGACTCCCCTTCCTCACCCCGCTGTTGAAGCTCGTCTTCCGGGCGGAGGCGCTGGGCGAGGTGCGGGAGGAGGTGCGGATCTGGGACCACAAGATCCATCAGGCCCGGCCGGTGCTGCTGCCGCACGAGAAGGGGATCAGGGCGCTGCGGCGGTGGTACGCGCAGTTCTATCCGGCGCCTCCCGGCGGGGCCACCCGGTCCGGGGCGGGCGAGGCCGAAGGCGCCGGCATGGGGAAACACGCTGTCGAGGCGGCTCGGTCGGAGGTTTAGGTTCGCCGACGGAGTCCTAAGCTCCCGGCATGGAGCGATCCGAGATCATGCAGCGCGTCGTCGGGATTCTCACCGAGGCGGTCGAGGTGCGGCGGCAGACCCGCGAGAACCCCGGTGTCGAGGTGGCGTTGACGGGGGCCGTCTCCGCGCTGCTCGTGGAGACCCTGCCCAAGATCGAGCTGCCCGCCGACGCCTCCGCCCAGGAGGCCGCGCACATCGTCACGGAAGCCCTGGCACCGGCGATCGTGACCCTGGCCAACTGCTTCTCGTACGCCTTCGTCCAGCTCGCCGAGGTGCACGACGCGGGGCGGACCGACACGTCGGCGGCCGACGTCCTGCGGGCGCTGTCCCTCCAGTTGGCCCGGCGGGACGGGGAGTAGGGACGCGGAGTAGGGAGTTCGTTCCCGGGAATTAACCCGCGGCCTCTTGGCGACTCCCCCTCTACGCGCGTAACTTGAGCCGCCTCCCCCCACACCCTCGCTTCGGCGTACCCGACGCCCGATGCCCGATGTCCGAGGAGACCCTCAGCCGTGCCCATGTCCGACAGATCCGCAGGAAGCGGCGCCCGTGCGCGCCGCGTCGCCTATCCGCTGATATCCGTGGGCGCGGCCGGCGCCCTCGCGTTCGGTGTGCTGCCCGCCGCGTTCGCCGCGCCGTCGGCGAGCGCGGTGATCGGGGAGGTGTACGGCGGCGGAGGGAACTCGGGGGCGACCCTGGTCCGGGACTTCGTCGAGCTGGGGAACGCCGGGGCCGGGGCCTACGACCTGGCGGGCTACAGCGTGCAGTACCTGCCCGGGTCGCCGTCCGCGTCCTCGCAGTGGCAGGTGACCGCGCTGAGCGGGTCGATCGCGCCCGGCGGCCGGTATCTGATAGCCGAGGCGGCGGGCACCGGCGGGACGACCGCCCTGCCCACCGCCGACGCCACCGGGTCGATCGCGATGAGCGCGACCAGCGGGACGATCGCGCTGGTCGCCGGGACCACCGCGCTGGCCTGCAAGACCGCCGCCGACTGCGCGGCGGACGCGCGGGTCGTCGACCTCGTCGGGTACGGCAGCGCGGTCGTCCGGGAGGGCGGCGGTCCTGCCGCCGGCGCCTCCAACACCGCCTCCGTCGCCCGCGCCGCCTCCCTCGCGGACACCGACGACAACGCGGCGGACCTCGCCGCCGGTACGCCGTCGCCGGTCAACTCGGCGGGCCAGACGCCGGGTTCGGGCGGCGGCGACGGTGACGGCGATGGCGGCGGGGAAGGCGGCGGGTCCACCGAGCCGGGCCCCTTGCGCGTGCACGACATCCAGGGCACCACCCGGCTCTCCCCGCTCACCGGGCAGACCGTCACCCGGGTCCCCGGCATCGTGACCGGCGTACGGAAGTCGGGCTCGAAGGGGTTCTGGATCCAGGACCCGCAGGCCGACGGCGACCCCCGTACCGGTGAAGGGGTGTTCGTCTACACCGGGTCGGCGGATCCGACGGTGGCGGTCGGGGACGCGGTCCTCGTCAGCGGCAAGGTCACCGAGTACTACCCGAGCAGCACCAGCCAGTCGGTCACGGAGATCACCGGCCCGACCGCGACCGTGCTCTCCGGCGGCAACGCGCTGCCGCCGGCCGTGACGCTCGACGCGTCGACCGTGCCGGACGCGTACGTCCCCACCGCCGGCGGCGGCATCGACGCGCTGCCGCTCGAACCGACCGTCCACGCCCTCGACCTCTACGAGGCGCTGGAGGGCTCGCGGGTGCAGGCATCCGACACCCGGGTCGTCGGCGCGACGACGGAGTACGACGAGGTGTGGGTGACGGTGAAGCCGGAGGAGAGCCCGACCGCGCGCGGCGGCACGCTCTACTCCTCCTACGACCAGCCGAACACCGGGCGGATGAAGGTGATGTCGCTCGACACCGCCGCCGCCTTCCCGCAGGCCGACGTCGGTGACGAACTGTCCGGCACCACCAGCGGGCCGCTGGACTACTCCTCCTTCGGCGGCTACAACCTCCAGGCCACGCAGCTCGGCACGCTCGTCGAGGGCGGGCTGAAGGCCGAGCGGACCCGGCGGCAGAAGGGCGACGAGCTGGCGGTCGCCACGTACAACGTGGAGAACCTGGACGCGCTCGACGGCCAGGAGAAGTTCGACCGGCTCGCCGAGGGCGTCGCGGTCGGCCTCAGCTCGCCCGACGTCGTCGCGCTGGAGGAGATCCAGGACGACAACGGGGCGACGAACGACGGGACGGTGACCTCCGAGGCCACGCTGACCCGGTTCACCGACGCCATCCGCGCGGCCGGCGGCCCGCGCTACCAGTGGCGGTACGTCGCCCCCGAGAACAACAAGGACGGCGGCGAGCCCGGCGGCAACATCCGTCAGGTGTTCCTGTTCAACCCCAAGCGGGTCTCCTTCACCGACCGGGCCGGTGCCGACGCCCCCACGCCCACCACGGCCACGAGCGTGGTGAAGACCCGCAAGGGCGCCCGGCTCACCTACTCCCCGGGCCGGATCGACCCCACCAGCGACGCTTGGGACAGCAGCCGCAAGCCGCTGGTCGGCGAGTTCGTCTTCCACGGCGAGCAGGTCTTCGTCATCGCCAACCACTTCGGCTCCAAGGGCGGCGACCAGCCCCTGCACGGCCGCTACCAGGAGCCGGCCCGCTCCTCCGAGGCCAAGCGCCACCAGCAGGCCGCCGAGGTCAACACCTTCGTCAAGGACCTGCTCGCGGCCGACCGGAACGCCAAGGCGGTCGTCCTCGGCGACCTCAACGACTTCGAGTTCTCCGGGACCATGACCGCGCTCACCGCGGGCAAGGTCCTGAAGCCGCTGATCGGCACCCTGCCGGCCGCCGAGCGCTACACCTACGTGTACGAGGGCAACTCGCAGACCCTGGACCACATCCTGACCAGCCCGGCCGTCACGCACTTCGACTACGACGTGGTGCACATCAACGCCGAGTTCGCCGACCAGGCGAGCGACCACGACCCGCAGATCGTGCGGATCGACGTGGGCAGGTGCCGCCGGAACTGACCTCCGGCGACGGGGAACCCCCGGTCCGTTCCATGGGAACGGACCGGGGGTTCGCTCATGTGCGGTGGTGGCTCAGCCGAACATGCCCACCTGGTAGTCGCCCGCCGGCTGCCGCACCATGACGTTCAGCCGGTTGAAGGTGTTGATGAGGGCGATCAGCGCCACCAGGGCGAGGAGCTGGTCCTCGTCGAAGTGCTTGGCCGCGTTCTCCCAGACCTCGTCCGGGACACCGCCGGCCGCGTCGGCGATCCGGGTGCCCTGCTCGGTCAGCTCCAGCGCGGCACGCTCTGCGTCGGTGAAGACCTTGGCCTCCCGCCAGCCGGCCACCATGTGCAGCCGCTGGGCGGTCTCCCCGGCGTGCTCGGCCTCCTTGGTGTGCATGTCGAGGCAGTACCCGCAGCCGTTGATCTGGCTGGCCCGGACCTTCACCAACTCCTGGAGGGAGCGCGGCAGTTCCGTCTCGGTGATCAGCTTGTCGGCCCCGACGAGGTGCTTGACGATCTTTCCGGCGAAGGGGTTGGCGAACAGGTTCAGGCGAGCGTCCATGACGGGCTCCTCGTGTCGTCGTATGCGGTGACGACACAAGGACGGACCGGTCCCGGGCGGATGTGACATCGGCGCATGTGACGCCCGTCACGCACCTGGCCGCCGTGCCACGGCTACGGCAGGTCCGGGCTCTGGATCGTGCGGGTCGTGCCGTCGGTGAAGGTGAGGGTGGTCGTGCCGGTGATGAGGCCGTCGGGGTCGCCCTCGGGCCACCAGGCGGTCCAGCGGCCGTCCTGGAGGGTGGCCTGGACGGTGTGGCCCTGTTCCCGGAGGGTGACCTTCTCGACGTCCGAACCGACGGATCCCACGGCGTAGTTGACCTGGCCGGAGCCCTCGCCCCGAGCGCCGTAGGTGTCCAGTTCGATGCCGTCGGCGGGGAGGTCGAGCGCCGGGGAGACGGCCATCGTGATCCCGGCGCCGTCCGAGGAGGCCAGGCAGTACACCGCGTCGCCGCCCCGGCTGACCACCATCGAGGCCACGCTGCCCCGGATGTCCGCGTTGCTGACGCCGGCGGGACCGGGGCCGTAGTCCTTCGTCATGTCCAGGCAGACCTTCTCGGCGGCCGAACCCTCCGCGCCGGCCGAGTCCAGACTGCTGGGGGTGCCGGTCCAGCTCGCCAACTCGGCTGAGGGCAGGGGGCCTTGGTCGCCGATGCCCGGCAGGCCGGAGAGTCCGCCCGTGGCGGTCAGCACGGCGAGGCCGGCCGCGAGCGCGCCGGCCAGGGTGAAGGAGAGGCGGCGGACGAGGGGCCGACGGGGGGCGGGACGGACCGAGCGGCTCGCGGGCCCGGTGTCGAGGAGGATCGCGCGCAGCAGCGTCTCCTCGCGGTCCATCTCGGCGGCGGTCCGCTCGGTGCGGGGCGCGGCGTCGAGGGGGGCGAGGCGGGCCAGCAGGGTGTCCTGCGGGGCGGGGGTGTCGTGCGTGTTCTTGTTCATGTCTCAGGGGCTCCTGTCCGGAAGGCTCAGAACGTCGTGGCGAGGGCGGGCGTCGTCGCGTCGGCGGTGCCGAGGCGGGCGGCGAGGCGGCGCTTGGCCCGGGTCAGGCGCATGGCGTACGCGGCGCGGGTGCAGCCGAGGACCTTGGCCGCGTCCTTGGCGGAGAGCTGCTCCCACGCCTGGAGGGCCAGCACCTCCTGGTCGGCCGGAGTGAGCGCCTGCCAGGCGGCGGCGAGGTCCATCCGGCCGCCCACCAGCGTGGCCGGGTCGGCGGCCCGGGTGCTGCCGCCGGTCTCGACGGCCTGCTGGACGCGGACGGCGAGCGCGGTGTGCCGGCGCATGCCCCGGCTGTCGTTGAGCATCACCTTGCGGGCGGTGCCGAACAGCCAGGGCCGCGGGTCGTCGGGGAGTTCACGGCGCCTGCGCCAGGCCGCGAGGAACGTCTCGCCGACGATGTCGTCGACGTTCATGGGGTGGGCGCGACGGCGGACGAACCTCAGCACGTCCTCGTAGTGCGCCCGGTACACGTCCGTGAACTGGGCCGCTGTGGTGATGGGCATGGCTTCCTTCCGTGGCTTCTGCCCGTACGTGTCCAGGAGGGCCCGAGGTGCAACAGGTGCGACGGAGAATGTTCGTGGAGTGCCCGCACGGCCCCACGCGAAAGGGCCGGGCCCGCTCCGGGGAGCTGGATCCGGCCCTGGTCGCGGGCGGTGCGGCGGTCGGTCAGTAGAGGGCGATCCTCGGGTGGACCGTGCCCTGTGCCGCCGGGTCGGTGACGGTGACGCGGTAGACCTCGGTGAGGCCGGCGCCGGCCGGGAGGGTGCGCCGGGCGGTGGTCAGGTCGGTGAAGAGGGTGCCGGTCTGGCTGCCGAGGCCGACGGCCTGCCAGCAGCCGCCGGCGGTGCGGCGCTCGACGCGGACGTCCGCCGGGTCGAGGAAGGGGCCGGCGTCCGGCGACTCCACCAGGAGCTGCGGGGCGACGGTCCGGTCGGCCGCCGAGTCGTTGCGGTAGGTGACGGTGACCTCGTGGCTCGCGCCGTCCGCCGTGAGGGGGCTGGTGGCGAGGTCGACGAAGTCGACGGGTATGGACGGCGTCTGCGAGGCCGAGGAGACGGTGGCGGCGGGCTGCGGCGTCGCCGCCGCGGCGGGCCCCGCGAGGGCGAGACCGGCGGCCGCGACCGCCACGGCGAGGAAGGCGACCCTGAGACGGCTGTTCTTGACTGACACGTGCGCGGATCCTTCGTGATCGTGGGGGGTTCCGGCCGGGCCCATCACTGGATCACCGGCCAGGGACGTCACCCACAGTACGAAGTGATCGCCGCCGACGGTAACTACCGCCGGGTAGTGGAGAGATCGGGTGGAAAGTCGGCCACGGTGGCACCTCTCTGGCGCTTTTCCCCTCTTCTCCGTTAGACATGCTCCGGCCCCACATCGACCAGTGGGCTGCCGGAAGCACGGATTTCCCAGGGGGGAACACATCCATGACCATGTATCGGTCCCCATCGAGACGTCACTCCCGGCTCAGACTCGTCGGCGCCGCCGTGACCGCGCTCGTCCTCGCCGCGACGGGTACGGCTACCCAGGCGATGGCCGCGCAGAGCACCGGGCAGAAGGCGGGATCGGGGCAGACCCCGCCGCCGCCCGTGCCCACCCTCACCTGGGCCGACTGCCAGGGCGGGTACGAGTGCGCCAACGCCGAGGTGCCGCTGGACTACCGGGCGCCCGAGGGCAAGAAGATCACGCTCGCGGTCGTCCGCAAGAAGGCCGCCGACCCGGCGAAGCGCAAGGGCACGCTCTTCATGCAGCCCGGCGGCCCCGGCAACTCCGGCGTGGACTTCGTCCGCAACAACTACGCCGGTCTCCCCGCCGCCCTGCGTGAGTCCTTCGACGTCTTCGGCTACGACGTCCGCGGTGTGGGCCGCAGTTCGGCGCTCACCTGCTTCGACGACACCCGCTACACCAAGGCCGTCACCGACGCCAAGGGCGTCCCCGGACCGGACGCCTTCGGCCCCGCGCTGCGCGAGGCCGCCGAGTTCAACCAGGCCTGCCTCGACAACTCCGGCGAACTGCTGCCGTACGTCGGCACGGAGTACGTCGCCCGGGACATCGACCTGCTGCGCCAGGCCCTCGGCGAGGAGCAACTGACGTACTACGGACGGTCGTTCGGCTCGTACATCGGCACCGTCTACGCGGCGATGTTCCCGAAGCGGGTGCGGGCACTGACCCTCGACGGGGCCTACGACCCGTACAAGTACGCCTACCGCCCCTACGCGTACGACCGGGCCCAGTACCAGGCGCTGGACGGTTCGATGAGCCGCTTCCTCGACTGGTGCGCCTCCGACCCGGCGATCTGCGGCTTCGGCGACGGCGACCCGCGCGCGGCGTTCGAGCAGTTGAAGAAGGACCTCGACGCCAACCCCGTCACCACGGCGAGCGGTGGCAAGGCCAACGGCTACACCCTGGTCTACCGGCTGATGTTCAACATCAACGAGGGCAAGGTCATCTGGCCCTCCCTCGGCGCGGCGCTGAAGAAGGCGCAACTGCGGGACAACACCTCGTTCCTGCTGCGGCCGCCGTCCCCGGCGAGCTTCGACTTCCTCGGTCCGAACGTGGTCGTGGAGTGCGTCGACAAGGAGTACCCGAAGAGCCTGCGCAAGCTGGAGCGGAACGTCACGGCCAACGCGAAGGACGCGCCGCTGCTGGGCCCGGCCATGGCGTTCGGCCCGCCGACCTACGACCACCAGCACGCCACCGCGTGTGTCCAGTGGCCCGCCGAGAAGGTCAGCCGCTACGACGGCTCCTTCCGGGCCAGGGGCTCGGCGCCGATCCTGGTCCTCGGCACCACCGGTGACCCGGACACCCCGTACCAGGACGCGGTCGCGCTGTCCCGGCAGCTGGACAACGCCTCGCTGGTGACGTTCGACGCGGAGGGCCACACCGCGTTCGGCCGCAGCCGCTGCGCGACGGACGCCGTCATCGACTACCTCGTCGACCTGAAGGTCCCGGCCTCCGGCACCACCTGTGCGGACGAGACCCAGCCGCCGTCCTCGACCCCGAAGACGGCCCCGCCCGGCACGACCCTGAGCGAACTGCGCAACGGCGTCAACGAGCGCGTCGAGCGCATCGACGCCGTGAGCTGACCGGCTCGGCGCACTGCTCGACCCCATGGGCCCACGGCTCCATGGGCTGACCGACCGACACGGACCCCGGGGCGCCCGCCCCTCCACTCACGGCGAGCGCCCCGGGGTTCCGCACGTCTGCGACACGTCCGCGGCACGGCGAGCCGCACGCATCTGGGGGGAGCGGGCCGGTGGGGCTGCGGATCCACTTCACGTACGACGATCTGGCCAGGGTGATCCTGGCCGAGGAACCCGACCCGCTGTGGGAGGGGCTGCTCAGCCTGCACCTGCTGCAGAACCGGGACGGCCCCCTCGTCTTCGGCCGTTGGCGACGGGCGTCGCGCGGCCTCTTCGACCCGGAGCTGCCGAGGCTGCGCCATCTCGCCCCGCCGCGCGGCTACTCGGCGGACTTCCTGACCCCGGCCGGGGCGGCCGGAGGCCTGGAGGCGGGCCTCGACGCGATGCTCGCCACGCCCCGCGCCCGGCTGCGGACCGACCTGGCGGAGCTGTCCCTCGCCCGTCCCCTGCCGGGCTGGGCCAGACCGCTCGCCGACGGCGAACCGCAGGCCCTGCGCGGGCTCGCCGGCCTGGTCCGCCGGCATCACGAACGGTTCGTCGCCCCGTACTGGACCCAGGTCCGGGCCCGCTTCGACGACGCCAGGTCGGTCGCGGCCAGGGCCCTGCTGCGGTCCGGCTTCTCCGGTCTCGCGGCCGGGCTGCACCCCAGTCTGCGCTGGTCGGCGCCGGTGCTGCACATCGCCGGCGCACACCTCCAGGGCGACCTTCATCTCGACGGGCGGGGGCTGCGGATCATCCCGTCCTTCTTCTGCTGGCCCGGCCCGATCGTGCTGAAGGACGGCGCCCTGCCCCCGGTGCTCGTGCACCCGGTGACCCACGACCCGCGCTGGCTGGCGCCGCCGCCCGACGCGCCCGGTACCCACCAGGCCCTCGCCGCGCTGCTCGGCCGGGCGCGGGCCGCCGTGCTGGAGGAGGTGGCCGACGGCCGCACCACGAGCGAGGTGGCGGCCCGGGTGGGGCTCAGCCCGGCGACCGTCAGCCACCATGTGGCCGTGCTCCGGGAGTCGGGGCTGCTGACCAGCCGGCGGATCGGCGGTGCCGTGCTGCACACCGTCACCGTCCTCGGTGCCGACCTCCTCGAAGGCGGCACGACCTGCGGCATTCGACCACCCTCGAAAGCCGTGGCCCGCGCCGAACGATGACGGTGATCACGGGGCGCGGCGGCCCCGGACCCCACGATCCGGCGTGCCCGCACCCGGCCGAAGACCGGAGTCCGCGGTCGGCACCATGACCCTGGTGCCGGCCTCCGCGCTCACCTCCGGCACGGCCCAGGCGGCGCCGGCGTGGGGCGAGGCCCAGAACAGCCGGACCGGCGGCGCGGTCGCCCCCGTCCACGGCTCGGCCGGCGACGAGCTGGCCTCCTGCCCCGCGAACAACGGGGTGTACGCCGTGAACTGGGGCCCCGTCTACTCCCTCCGCAACTGCTGACCGAGGGAGTTCTCGACCTCCGGGTCGCCGAACGGCAGCGAGTCCAGGTCTCCGTCGAAGTCGGCGGGGACCAGGAGCTGGTGCTCCGGCGGCCCGGACGGCGCGGCGGGCCGGGGGTCGGGGCCGGTGAGGGACTGTTCGGTCCAGATGCACTTTCCGGTGGCCGTGTAGCGGGTTCCCCAGCGCTGGGAGAGCGCGGTGACCAGTTGCAGGCCCCGGCCGCCCTCGTCGGTGTCGCCGGCCCTGCGTATACGGGGCATGGTGAGGCTGCCGTCGAAGACCTCGCAGACCAGTGCGGGGCCGTGCAGGAGACGCAGCCGGACCGGGCCCTTGGCGTGACGGACGACGTTGCCGACGAGTTCGCTGGCGAGCAGTTCGGTGGTGGGCGCCAGCTCGTCCAGGCCCCAGACCGCGAGCTGTTCGCGGACGTGACGGCGGGCCTGTGCGGCGGCCCTCGGGTCGTCGAGGAGGGACCAGCAGGCCATCCGGTCGTCGGTGAGCGCGTGCAGCCGGGCGACCAGGAAGGCCGCGTCGTCGGCTGCCGCGTGCTCGGCGGGCAGCAGGCCGTGGGTGAGGGTGTCGCAGAGGCGTTCCAGGTCCGCGGCGGTGCCGTCCCGGTGGGCGGTGCGCAGCAGCCGTGCCAGGTCGGCCATGCCCTCGTCGATGCCGCGTCTCGCCGACTCGACGAGACCGTCGGTGTAGAGCACCAGCAGACTGCCCTCGGGCACGCTCAACTCGACCGTCTCGAAGGGCGGTTCGGCGGCGCCGAGCGGCGGGTCGGCGGTCCACTCGGGAAAGCGCACGGTGCCGTCGGGGAGGACCACGGCCGGGGGCGGATGCCCGGCCCGGACGAGGGAACAGACCTGGGTGGTGGAGTCGTAGAGGGCGTACAGGCAGGTGGCGTACGAGTCCTCGCCCATGGAGCCGACGATGTCGTTGAGGTGGCCCATGATCTCGTCGGGGGGCAGTTCGAGGTCGGCGAGGGTGTGCACGGCCGTGCGGAGGCGGCCCATGGTGGCGGCCTCGGACAGGCCGTGGCCCATGACGTCGCCGACGACGAGGACGACCTGGCCGCTGGAGAGCGGGATGACGTCGTACCAGTCGCCACCGACGTCCATGCCCTGCCCGGCCGGCAGATAGCGGGCCGCCGACTCGCAGGCGGCGAGGGCCGGCAGGTCCTGCGGGAGCAGGGCACGCTGGAGTTCGCGGGACCGGGTGTGTTCGAGGTCGTAGAGGCGGGCGCGTTCCAGGGACTGTGCGAGGAGGGCGCTGATCGCCGTCAGGAGGGTGCGTTCCTCGTCGGTGAGGCGGCGCGGCCGGTCGAAGGAGACGACGCACACGCCGAAGGTGTGGTCGGACGCGGTCAACGGCAGGAAGGCCCAGGCCTGTTTGCCCGAGCGGGCGGGCAGGTCGGCGTGCCGGGGCGCATGGGCGGCGAACTCCTCCGGTGAGGAGAGGAAGATCGGGGTGCCGGTGGTGACGGTGTCCCAGACCGGGCCGTACGGCGTCCGGGGGCGGTGGTTGACGAAGTCGACGAAGTCGGGCGCGTAGCCGACGGCGCCGACGTTGTGGAGCCGGCCGTTCTCGACGGTCTGGACGAGCAGACCACTGGCGGCGAACGGCGGCAGCACCCGCGAGGCGACCGCGTCGACGACGTCCTGCGAGGTGGTCGCCTTGGCGAGCGCGGCGGTCAACGCGGCGATGCGGTGGGCCCGTTCGGAGGCGGCGCGCTCGGCCTCGCGGCGCTCCTCCTCGTGCCGCCGTCGCTCGGTGACATCGGTGAAGTAGATGGTCCGGCCGTCGGGCCCGGGGACCAGGCGCAGATGGTAGACGCGGTCGCGGTCCGGCACATGGACGTCGAACCCGGCGGGCTTCTCCTCGGCGGCGGCCGCCCGGCAGCGGCTCTCCAGGCACGGCGTCTCGCGCACGGACGGCAGGTCCCACAGGTGCCGTCCGCGCAGCTCCTCCTCGGAGAGACCGAGGGTGCGTTCCGCGACCAGGTTGGCGAAGGTGATCCGCCAGTCGTCGTCGACGGCGAGGAAGCCGTCGCTCATGTGCCGCAGGGCCCGGCCGACCGCGTCCCGGGCGGAGCGCGCCTCGTCGCTCTCCCAGCCGACGCCGATGAACCGGTCGGGCGCGCCGTCCTCGTCGTAGGTGGCCCGGCCGCGGGCCCGGGTCCAGCCCCAGGTGCCGTCGAAGCGGCGTACGCGGTACTCCGCCTCGTAGACGCTGTGGTCGCGGATCGCCCGCTCGGCGGCGGCCAGGGTGGGCGGGAGGTCGTCGGGGTGGACGATCCGCATCCAGTTCTCGATCTTGCCGGTGAACTCGGCGGGCCGGGTGCCGTAGAGCTTCAGGGCGGCCTCGTCCCAGATCAGGTCACCGCTCTGGATGTCCCAGTCCCAGGAGCCGACGCTGACCTCCTTCAGCGCCTGCCGCAGCCGCTCGGCGTCCGGTTCGGCCGGGGCGGGGCCGGACGGCGGGGGTGCCTGGGCCATGCGGTCCTCGGTCCAGTCGACGACGGCACGCAGGAAGTCCCATTGCAGACCGGTGGGTTCGCCCCGGTCGCCGGTGAGGACGGTGAGCGCGCCGACCGTGCGCTCGCGGCCGGAGACGGGTAACGCGGCGAGGCCGGTGCCGGGCCAGGCGAGGGCCATGGAGCCGAGCGGGGACCACACCCCGCTGCCCTGGTGCAGGGCGCGGGCCGGGGGCAGCGGGCCCTCCTGGTCGATGATCTCCCAGGGGCGGGTCAGGGCGGACGGAAGGCCGGTGACCGACACCAGACGCAGGGCCGACATGGGACCCCTGAGATGGAACATCGCCCCGAGAGCGCCGAGTTCGCCGACCGCGTGCTGGAGCGCCAGCCGGAAGACCTCGCTCTCCGCGACACCGGGATCCACCGTGCTGAGCAGGGCCAGCCGTGCGTTCATACGGCAGACCCTAACGTTCTACTCACACGTAAGGCAGTCCGCCACAGGAATTCCACAGTCACTCCCCGACGCCGCGCCCGGACCGGGCGTGACCCTCAACAGCCTTGGCACTTAATGTCATTGACGAGGCATCAGGCAACCGGCGACAGGACGGGACCGCACCGGCCGCCGTGACCAAGATCTGATGAACGTCGTTGGGCCGCTGCAACCCCAGGATGTCCGGCCCGACCCCAGCAGGCGCCATGTTCGAGATGTTCCAGGCAGTCAAGACGTTGATCACGACGTTCGTCGAGCAGTACGCGAGGAACCAGCAGCTCAAACGGGATCTGCTGGCGCAGCGTGGCGAGCAGGAGCGGCGCTGGCGGGAGGAGGACCGGGTGGTCCTGCGGGCCGCCCTCGCGGCGAACCGGGTGGCCCTCGAACAGCACAACGACACCCTCCGCCGGGCGGCCGGCGTCTCCTACCTCACCCTGCGCTGCCACGAGGACACCTGGACCTTCCTGGCCCGTACGGCGTTCGGCGCCTGGGAGCCCGCCTGGACGCAGAGCACCCGCGACCCGTACGACCGCGTCGGCCCGACCGCGACCAGGGCGGCCCACTTCACCGAGGACCCCAACCTGCCGCCGGGACGCATCACCAAGGCGGACGGCGGCATGCAGGACGTCCAGCTCTCCGGGCACAACCTGGTCCACCTCCTCGACGCCCTCCACGAGGCCACCACCTCGGAACTCACCGCCACCGGAGCGCGCGCCCGGACCCTCTACGACCGGCTGGCCTCCTTCACCGCCAAGCTCGACGCGGCGGCGCCCACCGGTCGTACCACCGGCATCCTCTGGCGGATCGACGACAGCCTGCACAGCCAGTACGTGAGCCGCCCGCCGGGGCCCGGCCGCGCCACCCCCGCCCCCCTCCTCCACAAGGTCCCCGCCCCGCCCCCGACACCCCGCCGCCGCCACCCGGAACGCAACGGTTCGCCGGTGGGGAAGAAGTAGCGCGCTGTTCCCTTCTCCCGCTGTTCCGATACCGGGACACTTCCGTGGGGGGCGGAGTACAACCTTCCGCGATACCCGGTCGTCTCACCCGATATCAGCGCTACCGCAGCGTTGTGGGAACAAGGGGGGACGACATGCGACGAATCGGAGCAGCGGTTCTGGCGCTCGCGCTCGCGGGGACCGCGATCGGGACGGCGGCGGCCACGGCGAGTGCCGCGCCCGGCGGTGCCGCGCGTACCGCGGCGGCCTGCCCGACGGGCTGGGGCAGCCTCGCCAAGGGAAGCCCCGACAGCGGCGCCGCGCCCCTGTCGGACATCAGGACGGGGCGGCACGACTGCTTCGACCGCATCGTGTTCGACGTGCCCGCCGGCGGCGCCCACGTCGGCTACTACGTCCAGTACGTCGACCGGCTCCACCAGGTCGGCTCCGGCGACCCCATACCCGTGAAGGGCGGGGCCATCCTGGAGATACGGGTCGCCGCGCCGAGCTACGACCCCGAGACGGGCGGGGTCGTCTACCCGGGTGACGTGGCCGGACCGCTGCCCGGTGTGAACCTCACCGGCTACCGCACCTTCCGTGACACCCGCTTCGCCGGCAGCTTCGAGGGCGAGACCCAGATCGGCGTCGGCGTCCGCGCCCGGCTGCCGTTCCGGGTGCTCCAGCTCTCCGACCGGCTCGTGGTGGACGTGGCCCACAGCTGGACGTAACAGTCGGCGGGGCGGGCGCGAACGACCGCGGGGCGGGCGCGAGCTACCCCTCCCGTACGGCCTCCACGGCCTCCCGCACCTCCGGGTGCGGGTCGTCGGCGAGGCGGTCCAGCAGTGCGCCGACCCCGGGGGTGGACCAGTGGGCGACCGCCCACACCAGGTCCTCCCGCACACCGGGGTCGGGGTGCCCGGCAAGATGCGTCAGCCGGTCCACCGGCCCTCGGCGGCGCATCCCGAACCAGTGCAGGGCTTCCCGGAGCACGGCGGGATCGCCGGGGGTGGGCGCGGAGGCGGTCGCTTCGGCGATCCGGGTGAGGAGGACCCGGACGGGCGGCGGTGGGCCGTCCAGAGGGTGGGGCAGGCGCTCGCGCAGGCGGCGGGAGCCGTAGCCGCCGCGCACCCGGCAGCCGAAGCAGGTGCAGGGCCGGGTGCCGTGGGCGTCGGGGAGATACCGCCACCCCACCACCTGCGGCGCCGACCGCACCCGGTGCACCTCGCGCGCCCGGATCGCCCGGGGCACGAAGACCTCCCACCCCCGCGGGTCCGCGAGCGCGCCGATCCGCCGTACGGCCTCGGCGCCGGTGACGGCCGCCTGCCGACCCCGCGCGCGGTCCGAATAGCGCCCCACCAGCACCTCCTCGGCGTCGTCCAGCCGCACATGGACGGCCACCAGCCCGCCCCTGCTGCCGAACCGGCCCAGCTCGCGCAGCCATTGGTGGGTGAGGGTGTACGACGGCAGCACCGGGAAGCAGTACACCCCGCGCGCCCCGCCCTGCCCGTGGGACACCGCGCGGACACCGGCCCGCCGGATGCGCGGCACGTTCGCCGCCGAGGTCAGATGCACCAACATCACCATGACGCAGCATGCTAGGCCCCGGCCCCGGGCTCCGACCGCCCCGGCCACCCACCCCCTCCACCGGCTCTTCCACCACCGGCTCCGCCTACCACCGGCCGAAACGGCTTGTAGTGTCCGCACGGTGGAGAGATCGTATGAAGGTGTGAACGGCGGGGTGGACTCGACGCTGCTGGACGTGTTGCTCGACGCGGCGCGGGAGACCCCCGGCCAGACCGTCGTGCACGTCCGGGGAGACGGCGGCGAGCGCACCGTCACCTTCGCCGAACTCCGCGACGACGCACTGCGCGTGGCCGGGGGCCTGCTCGCGGCGGGCGTGACACCCGGCACCCCACTGCCCCTGGTCGCCGACCGGGGCGACACCTTCCAGCCCCTGTTCTGGGGCGCGCTCGCGGCGGGCGCCGTCCCCGTCCCCCTCGCCCCGGAGCCCCGCCGGATCGGCCCGGTCTGGGAACTCCTCGGCAGACCGCCGGTGATGACGGACACCGAGTCGAGGGCCACGGTCCTGACCGCCCTGACGGACGGCGGGGCGGTCGGGGACGAGCAGGCCGTGGACCAACCGGCCCGCGCTCTACGCGTGTTGCGGCTGGACGACCTGCGCCAGGGCCGTCCGCCCCGGCGGCCCGCCCGCCGCGCCCCCCACGACGTCGCCTTCCTCCAGTTCTCCTCCGGCAGCACGGGCGCCCCCAAGGGCGTGGAGCTGACGCACGCCGGGGTCTTCGCCAACCTCCGCCAGATCCGTGCCGCCATGGCGATCACCTCGGACGACGTGATCGCGACCTGGATGCCGTACTTCCACGACATGGGCCTCATCGGCACCCACCTGGTCCCCATGGCCGCGCGGGTGAAGCAGATACGGATCGAGCCGCTGTCCTTCGCGAAGCGGCCCGCCCTGTGGTTCGAGGCCGTGGACCGCCACCGCGCGACGCTCCTCTCGGCCGCGAACTTCGCCCTCGCCCTCGCCGTACGCCGCGTCCCGGCCACCGCGCTCGCCGGGCTCGACCTCGGCTGCGTACGTCTGATGCTCGTCGGCGCGGAGCCCATATCGCCGCGTGTCTGGCGGGAGTTCACGGCGCACACGATCCCGGCGGGGCTCGACCCGCGCGCCCCGCTGCCGGTGTACGGCCTGGCGGAGGCGACCCTCGCGGTGACCGTACCGCCGCTGGGCGAGACCGCGGCACCGCTGGTGCTGGACCGGGCCGCGCTCGGGGCGGGCCGGGTGGTGGACACCGAACCCGGTCCGCATGCCGTGGAGTTGATGGATCTCGGGCGCCCGGTGGCGGGATGCGAGATCCGTATCACCGATGACGCCGGGGCCTCGGTGGGCGAGTCGCGGGTCGGGCATGTGGAGGTGCGGGGGCCGCAGCTGGGACGCGGGTACCACCGGGCGCCCGAGGCGAGCGCGGCGGCGTTCGGGGCCGACGGCTGGCTGCGCACGGGCGACCTGGGGTTCCTGCGGGGCGGGCGGTTGTGCGTCACCGGGCGCCACAAGGACGTCGTGTTCGTCAACGGCCGTACGTTCCACGCGTCCGACCTGGAGGAGACGGTCGCCGCGACACCGGGGCTGCCGCCGGGGGCCGTGGCCGTCGTGGGGTCCACCGATCCGGACGGCGGGGGCGAGCGGGTCGTCGCGTTCGTGCAGTGGGCCCGGCCCGGGCGCGCGGCCGCGACGCCGGTGCTCCGCGCCGCCGCCGGCCGGCTGCGGGAGGTCCTCGGGCACGACGACGTACGGGTGCTGCCGTTGCCGCCGGGGGCGTTCACGCGGACGACCAGCGGGAAGCTGCGGCGGGGGGTGCTGCGGGAGCGCTTCGAGGCCGGGAAGTACGCGGCGGTGGAGGGGCGTTGGTCCAGCACCGGCACGGGGGAGGCGGCCGGCACGTCGGGGGTGAACGGCACGTCGGCTGTGGTCGGCACGTCGGCTGCGGTCGGCACGTCGGCTGTGGTCGGCGCTGCGGAGGGCGGGGGCCAGGCCGAGGGCGGGGGACGGCGGGGCGTTCCCCGTTCACTGCGGGAGGTCCGCGAGGCCGTGCGGGCGGTGTGGGCGCGGGTGCTGGACGTGCCCGTGTCCGAGGTGGGGCTGCGGGAGCGGTTCTTCGACCTCGGCGGTTCCTCGCTCAAGGCGATGGCCGTGCTCGCCGGGCTGGAGGACGTGTTCGCGGTGACGGTGGAGCCGGGCGCGCTGCGGGACCACGACACGGTGGTGGCGCTGGCCGGGCATGTGTGGGGGTTGTTGGCGGAGGACGAGGGCCGGGGTGAGGGCCACGGCCAGGGTGCGGGCCAGGGTGAAGGTGGGGGGCTGGGCGAGGGCGACGGCGAGGACGGGGTGGCCGGTCGTGGGACTCCCCGCGCGGCCGGCGGGGCCGGGGCCCGACCGGGGGGCGACGGCGTCGACGACCGTGCGCTCGCCGTGCTCTCCGTCGCCTGCCGGTTTCCCGGCGGCGAGACGCCCGAGGACTTCTGGGAGCTACTCGTGTCCGGCGGGGACGCCGTCGGCCGTCTGGCCGATCCCGGGGCCTTCGACGCCCGCTTCTTCGGGATGGACGACGCGGAGGCGCGGACGACCGATCCGCAGGCGCGGATCTTCCTGGAGCTGGCGCACGAGGCGCTGGAACGCGCCGGGTACGCCGGTCCCCGGCGGGTCGGCCGCAGGGTCGGGGTGTTCGCGGCGACCGGCGACAGCGGGTACCGGGAGGTTCTCGCCGAGGCCGCCGACGGGGACCTCGCCCGTCATCCGGCCGCCCTCACCGGCAACCTGCCGAACCTGATCGCCGCCCGTGTCTCCCAGGTGCTGAACCTCGACGGCCCCGCCCTGGCCGTCGACACGGCCTGCTCCTCCGCCCTCGTCGCCCTGCACCTGGCCCGGCGCAGCCTGCTGTCCGGCGAGTGCGACCTCGCCGTGGTCGGCGGTGTCAACCTGGGCCTGACGCCGACCGGCCGGCGTCTCCTCGCGGCGACGGGCGCGTTGTCGCCGACCGGCCGGTGCCGTGCGTTCGGCGCCGACGCGGACGGCTTCGTGCCGGGGGAGGGCGGCGGCGCGCTGGTCCTCGCCCGCCTCGACGACGCCCGCACCGCCGGCGATCCGGTCATCGCCCTCGTACGCGGGACGGCGGTGAACAACGACGGCCGCTCGCTCGGCCTCCTCGCGCCGACCCCGCGTGGGCAGCGCGAGGTGATCGACCGGGCGTACGCGGAGTGCGGTGTCGATCCGGCCGACGTGTCGTACGTGGAGGCGCACGGCACGGGTACGCCGATCGGTGACCCGGTCGAGGCGCGGTCGCTCGGGCAGGCGTTCCCGCCCCGGGCGGACGGCGTCGCGCGGCGGCTCGGCTCGGTGAAGACGAACGTCGGGCACCTGCTCAACGCGGCGGGGATGCCCGCGCTGGTGAAGGTCGCCCTCGCCCTCGCGCACCGCACGCTCCCACCGTCGCCGCACGCCGTCCCGCCCGCGCCGTTCCTCGCCGACACCGCGCCGGGCTTCCGTCTCGTCACCGAACAGGAGGAGTGGACCAGCCCGGACGGCCGCCCCCTGACCGCCGGCGTCAACAGCTTCGGCTTCGGCGGGACCAACGCCCACGCGATCCTGGAGGAGGCGCCACGGGACGACACGGCGGCTGCCGTCGCCGACGGGCCGCACCTGCTGACCCTCTCCGCCCGGACCGAGGACGCGCTGCGTGCGGCCGCCGCCGGGCTGGCCGCGCATCTGCGGGCCCACCCCGAACTGGACGAGGGCGACGTGTGCGCCACCGTCAACACCGCCCGCGACGAGGGACCGCACCGACTGGCCGTGGTGGCGGAGGGGGACCTCACGGAGCGACTGGAGGCGGCTGGGCAGGCGTGGGGGGACGAGCGCGAGGGCAGCGCGGGTGGCCAGGGCAGCTCGGGCGGCGCGGGCAGCGCGGGCAGCGCGGGCAGCGCGGGTGGCCGGGGCAGCACGCGTGGCGAGGGTGAGACGGGTGGCGCGGGTGGCGCGGGCAGCGCGGGTCGGCCAAGCCGTTCGGGTTGGCCGGGTCGGCCGGGGCGCGCCGTGGCCGGGCTCGTCCGGGGGCGAGCGCAGACCGTGTTCGTCATGCCCGGCCAGGGGGCCCAACGGGTCGCGCTCGCCCGGGAGTTGTGGGGGTCGGCGCCCGCCTTCCGGGACCTTCTGGAGGAGGCCTCCTCCCTCACGGGTCCCGTGCTGGGGCGGAGCTTGGCCGCCTGGTGTCTGGACGAGGGCGTCGAGCCCGACTCCCTGGCCCGGACGGAGGTGGCGCAGCCACTGCTGGTCGCGTTCGGCGTGGCGTTGGCCGGCCAGTTGGCCGCGTGGGGTGTGGAGCCGGACGCGGTCGTGGGGCACAGCGTCGGCGAGCTCACCGCCGCGTGCGTCGCGGGCGCCCTGCCCCTGGCCGAGGCGGTCGGCTTCGCCGCCGAACGCGGACGCCTGATGGGCGGACTCACCACACCGGGCGCGATGGCGGCCGTACGGGGAGACGAGGAGACCGTCGCCGCCCTGATCGCCGGCTCCGACGGCACCCTCACCGTGGCCGCCGTCAACTCACCCACGCAGGTCGTGCTTTCGGGTGAGGCCGAGGCCGTCGAGCGAGCGGTCGCGGCACTCACCGCCCGTGGCGTGGCCGCCCGGCGCCTCCGCGTCTCCCACGCCTTCCACTCCCCCTTGCTGAACCCCGTACTCGACCCCCTCCACAACGCGGCGAAAGCCCTGACCGTGCACCCGGCCACCGTGCCGATGCTGAGCACGGTCACCGGCCACTGGGCCCCCGACCTGACCCCCGGCTCCGGCTACTGGCGCGACCACGCCGTCCGCCCCGTCCGCTTCGGCCCGGCCGTCGCACGGCTGCTCGACGAGGGCTACGACACGTTCGTCGAACTGGGCCCCGGCGCCACCCTCGCCGCCCCGATCCACGCGGTCGCCGCCGCCCACCACGCCGTACCCTCCGCCGAGTTGACCGTCCTGTCCGCGTCGCCGGCCGGCGAAGGTCCGGCGCAGGGAGCGGGCGCCCTGCTCGAAACCGTCGGACGGCTCTGGACCCGTGGCACCCCGCTGTCCCCGGCATCCCCGGCCCGCACCACGACACGGCACCGGGTCCCCGTCCCCACGTATCCCTTCCAGCGCGACCACCACTGGCCGCACCGCCTCGACACCACGCCGGCACCGGCACCGGCACCAACATCAGGACTGGCATCAGCACCGGCACCGGCACCGGCACCGGCACCGAGATCCGCAGCCACACCCGCACCGGCACCCGCACCCGCTGAGCCGCCGACCCCCCAGCCCCTCCTCTGGCGCGACGCCCCGCTCACCGCCGCCCCCGGCCCCCGTGCCGTACGCCTCACCGGCGCCGACACCCCGCTGCGCCGCTCCCTCGCCGAGCGGCTCACGGAGCGCGGGGTGACCGTGGAGAACCCGACGCGGACGATCGCCCCGGAGACCGTGCTGTGGTTCGCCGGCGGCACCGGCGGCACCGACGGCAGTACGGGCCCGGAGTCGTTGGAGTCGGAGACCCGCACGGCCGTCTCCGCCCTGCGCGAGGTGCTGGCCGCGCTCGACGCACCCCTGACCCGGCCCACCCGCCTGCTGCTCGTCACGGAGGACGCGTACGTCACGGAGTCCGGCACGGGGTCCGGCACCCCCTCCCCCCACGCCCGCCCCGAGCAAGCCCTCCTGCACGGCTTCGCCCTGGCCCTGGCCCAGGAACATCCCGGCCTCATCTCCCTGAGCGTCGACATGTCGGCCGGAGACGGAAGCGACGCCCAACTCGAAGCCCTGCAAAGCGAGTTGTGGGCAGACACAGCCGCCGACGCGAACACGATCGGCACCGTCGCCTGGAGAACCGGCCGCCGCCTCGCCCGTACGACTGCCACGACCACCGGCACCCCCACCCCTCCTCCCGCCCTCACCCCTCTCCCCCCGAACGGCACCTACCTGATCACCGGTGGCGCGGGCGGCCTCGGCTCCGCCCTCGCCCGTGACCTCGCGGAACGCGGCACGCCCACCCTCGTCCTCACGGGCCGCACCCCCACCCCGCCCCGCGCCCTGCTCACCGAACTCCGCGCGCTGGGCGCCCTCGCCCGCTACCAGGCGACCGACGTCACCGACGCGGACGCCGTCGACGAACTCGTGGCAGGACTGCCGCCCCTGGACGCCGTGTTCCACGCGGCGGGCACGGCCCGCCCCGGCAGCCTGCGGGGCAAGCCGGACGACGAGATCGAGGCCGTGCTCGGCGCGAAGGTGCGCGGAACACGGCTGCTCGCCGAGGCGCTGCGACGGCACGGCCAGGAGGACGCGGTCCGCGTCGCGTTCTCGTCCGTCTCCGCAGTACTGCCCGGCCTGGCCGGCGCCCTCGGTGACTACGCCGCCGCCAACGCCTTCCTGGACGCCTTCGCCACCGCCGAACGCGCCGCCGGCCGCCCCTGGCAGAGCATCGCCTTCGGCCCCGTCACCGACACGGGCCTGGCCGGCGGAACCGCCCCACCCCCGCTCACGGCCATGACCGCCCGGGACGCCCTGACAGGCCTGCACAAGGCACTCGCCCTGGACACCCCTCACATCCTGCTGACAGCCAAGCCGACACCACCCCCGACAGCGACCCCAGAACCAATAACGGCCCCAGACCCGACGACGGCCACAGACCCGACGACGGCCACAGATCCGACGTCGGCCACGGACCCCACGACCGCCACAGGCCCCACGACGGCCGCAGGCCCCATAGGGGCGCGGGGAACTGCGCGACCAGCCACGACCAACCCGCAGCCGCAAACAACCGGATCCCCCCACATCACCACCGTCATACGCCGCCTCCTCGGAGAGGCCCTGCACCGCCCCCCGCAGGAGATCCGCGACGACGAACCGTTCCTCACCCTCGGCCTGGACTCCCTCAGCGCCGTCGACCTCGCCCGCCGCCTGGAACGCGAACTCGACCGCCCCCTCCCCGCCACCCTCCTCTTCGAACACCGCACGATCGCCGAACTGGCCACCCACCTGGCCACACCCGCACAGCCGACCCCCCACCCCGCCCCCACACCCGCCACCAAGACCCCCGTCACCCCCCTGACGCCCCTCACCCCCCTCCAACTCGCCTTCCACACCACCGAAACCCTCCACGAGGGCCTCACCGCCTACGGCTACGTACGGCAGAGCATCAGCGGCCCCCTCGACACCACCCTCCTCGGCCGGGCCTTCGCCCACCTCTCCGCCCGCCACCCCATGCTGCGTATGCGGATCACGGACGACGGAAGCGCCCGCCCGAGCCAGTACGCCGCCCCGGCGGGCCCCCTCCACACGGCTCCGCGCTGGTACGAGATCCAGGACCATCTCCCCCCGCACGACCTGCACCAGCTCGAACACGACCTCTGCAACCGCCCGTTCGACCTGAGGACGGAAGACCCGGTACGAGCCGTCGTCGTCCACGACCACGACCACGACCACGACCACGAGGAAACCCGCCTCACCCACCTGCTCCTCGTCGTCCACCACGCCGCAGCCGACGGCTACAGCCTCAAACTCATGGCCGAGGAACTCTGGTCGCTCTACACGGCGTTGGCCGACGGCCCGGACGTAGAAGCCGCCCAACTCCGCACACCCACAACCCAGTTCACCGACTACGCCGCCGCCCTCACCGCCGAACGCCAGTCCCCGGCGTACGCGCGGGACCTCGACCACTGGCGCACCCACCTGGCCGCCCACCCGCTGTCCCACCCCTCCCTCCCCTCCCTCCCGTACGACGGCGACCCCGAGGCACCCCCCGCCCCGCCCCTCACCCACCACCGCACGGAGCTCGACGAGGAACTGACCGCCGCGCTCCGCGAGACGGCCGCACGGCACGGGGTCTCGCTGTTCCACCTGATGCTGGCGGTGTACGGCCGTTGTCTGGCCCGGTGGAGCGGGCGGCGAGCCGTCGCGGTCAATGTGGCCCGCGCGCGACGGGAGGTGCCGCTCGTCGGCATCGACCGTCTGGTGGGGCCGCTGGCCGACACCCTGCCGGTGTTCGTGGACGTCGACCCCGCCGAGCCGGTCACCGCGCTCGCCGACCGGCTGCGCCGGACATGGCGGGAGGCCGAGGCCCACGCGACCCTGGGCAGCACGGACTTCGCCCGACTGCTGTCCGAGGTGCGCCCCACCACGGGCCCCGCACCGCGCACGGTCGCCGAGGCGGGCTTCAGCTTCGCCCGCTTCCCGGTGGTCCACGGCCCGGACTGGCCCGTCACCGTCACACCCACGGCCGCGGCCACCGCCTCCGCCGCGACCCGCCTCGGCCTCCTCTGCTGGGAAGCCGACGCCGCCCTGCGCCTGTCGTGGAACCACCCGGCCCGCCTGTTCCGCCCCGAGACCGTACGACGCCTCGCCGACGAGTACGTCACGGAACTACGGGCGGCCGCCGCCACCGCGACACCTTCCGCCGCCGCCCCGGCCCCCACCACGGCCGACACGGGCCGCGGCGGGATCGTGGACCGTCTCCGCGCCCAGTTCCGCGCCACCCCCGGTTCCCTCGCCGTCACCGCCGACGACGGGACCACCCTCACCTACGCGACCCTCGACGCCGCCTCCGCCGCCCTCGCCACCCGGCTGCGCGCGCACGGCGTACGCCCCGGCGACCTGGTCGGGCTCCTCACCGAACCGGGCGGGACGGCCACGGTCACCGGAGTCGTCGGCATCCTGCGGGCCGGCGCCGGCTGGGTGCCGCTGGACTCCACCCACCCCACCGCCCGACACCGGGATCAGCTGTCCCGTACGGGAGTTCGCGTACTGGTCTGCGCCCCGACGACCCGTGCCACGGCCACCGCCCTGGCCGACATCACCCTCGTCCCGGTCCCTGACCCCGACCCCGACACCCCTCGGACCCCCGATCCCACCCCTCATCCCGATGCACCCGATCCCGATCCCGGTGCCATCGCCTACGTCATCTTCACGTCCGGCTCGACGGGCCGCCCCAAAGCCGTCCCCATCACCCACCGTTCGATGGCGAACTACCTCGACTGGTCACTGACCACGTTCGGCTACGGCCCCGGCGACCGGCTCGCGCAGACCGCGTCGGCCTGTTTCGACGCCTCCGTACGGCAGTTGCTGGCGCCCCTGCTGGTCGGCGCCACCGTGCACACCCTCTCCCGCGACCTGCTGCGCGACCCCGAGGCGCTGCTCGACCGGGTCGTGGCGGACCGGATCACGGTCTGGAGCTCCGTCCCCACCCTGTGGGAACGCCTGCTCACGGCCGCCGAGGAACACGCCCGCCGCGACGGCGGCACCGCCCCCGACCTCTCCGCCCTGCGCTGGGTCCACGTGGGCGGCGAGGCCCTGCCCGCCGCCCATGTCCGCCGCTGGTTCGACCTCACGGGCACCGGCGGCCGGATCGCCAACCTCTACGGCCCCACCGAGACCACCATCAACGCCACCTGCCACATCATCGACACCCGCCCGGCGGACGACGTCCGCCACCTCCCCATCGGCCGCCCCCTCACCGGTACGGAACTGAGCGTCGTCGGCGAGGACGGCCACGAGTGCGCCACCGGCGAACCCGGCGAACTCCTCATCTCCGGGACCGGCCTGACCCCCGGCTACCTGGGCGAACCCCACCTCACCGCCGCCGCCTTCACCGAACGGGACGGCCGCCGCTGGTACCGCAGCGGCGACCGCGTCCGCCGTACGGCCGACGGGGTACTGGAGTTCCTGGGCCGGCTCGACGACCAGGTCAAGGTACGCGGTCACCGCGTCGAGCTCGGCGAGATCGAGGCCGCCCTGCTCACCCACCCGGGCGTGTCCCGCGCGGCCGTACTCCTGCGCGACGGACGCCTGGAGGCATACGTGGAGCCCAGAACCAGCACCCCGCACACCCCCGACACCGGCGCCCCTCACACCCCCGACACCAGCACCCCCCACTCCGCCCACACCGGCGCCCCGCACGCCGCCGTGGACCCCGGGGCCCTCGACCCCAGAGAGGTGCGGGGCTTCCTCTCCCGGACCCTCCCCCCGTACATGCTCCCGGCCCGCGTCCACTCCCTCCCGGCCCTCCCGCTGACCGGCACGGGCAAGATCGACCGCAACCGTCTCGCTCCCCGTGGCGCGACCGCGCTCCCCGACCCCCGGCGCACACCGCCCACGACCCCCACCGAGCAGTTGCTGGCGCGCACCTGGTCGGCGCTGCTGGACCTGCCGGCGTCCGAGATCAGCCGCGAGGACGACTTCTTCACCCTCGGCGGCGACTCCATCACCGTGCTGGAACTGTTCGCGCGCCTGCGCCACGAACGCCCCGCCCTGCCACGCCCGACCGCCCTCTACACCCACCGCACCCTGACGGCCCTGGCCACAGCCGTCGACACCGCCGCGACCGACATCCAGGCTCCGGCCGAGGCACACCACACGGTTCCCCACACGGTTGCCCAAACCGATCCCCACACCGTTCCCCACCCCACCCTCGCCCCCACTCCCTACCCCCTCACCCCCTCCCAACAGGGCTTCCTCCTCGCCGACACACTCGCCTCCGGTGCCGGCCCCAACCCTGCCTGGCTGGCCCGCTTCCGTATCCACGGCGGCCTGGACGCGGACCTGTTCCAACGGGCCGTCGACGTCCTCATGGCCCGGCACCCCATGCTCCGCACGGTCTTCCCGTCCGGCGCGCGCCCAGCCGTGCAGCAGGAACTCCCCGTCTCGCTACGGCTTCCCGTCCAAACGGAGACCCTCGCCCACCCCGACCTGCTGGAGGAACGGACGGCCGAGGAGGCGAACCGCCGCTTCGAGCCCTGGGCCTGGCCCCTGGTGCGCCTGCGCCTCTTCACGCTCGCCCCGGACGAACACGTCCTCCTCGTCCACGCCCACCACCTCATCGGCGACGGCTACAGCGCGGCCCTCCTCACCCGCGAACTCCTCACCGTGTACGGCCGTTTCGAGCGCGGGCTTCCCCACGGCCTGGAACCCCTGACAGCCACCTTCCGCGACCACGTCCTGCGCCGGACCACCCCCGCCCGGACCCCGGACCCGGGCTCACCGACGGACGACGACCACCGCGCCCGCCACCACGCCCCGTACACCCCACCCGCCCTCCACGCCCACCCCGGCGACGACACGGCCGCCTTCCACACCACCACCCTCACCCTGGGCGCCGACCGCGTCGAGGCCCTGCGCCACCTCGCCCGGACAGCGGGCACCACGCTCCACGCGCCCGTCCTCACCGCGTACTACCGCGCCCTCGCCACCCTCACCGGCCGCCGCGACCTGGTCCTCGGTCTGGCCGTGACCGGCAGGGACGAGACCGTCGACGACGCCCACCGCGTCTTCGGCCCGTTCGCCGAGGCGGTGGCGCTGCGCCCGGTGCCACCGTCCGACGGCGACCGCCCCGCCCCGGGCTTCGAGGAGGATCTCCGCCGCATCGCCGCCGAGACGATCGCGGCCCGCGCCGCCGGCCCGCTGGACCTCCGTACGGCCCAAGGCCTGCCCCGTACCGCGCAGTTCTTCTTCACGTTCCTCGACTTCGGCTCTCTCGGCACACCGCCCGAGACCACGCTGTCGCTCCGGGCCGACGGCAGCGACACCGAACTCGCCCCGCCGCCGGTGGGCACCGACGTCTTCCTGGCCGTACGCCCCTCCCCGGACGGCGAGGGCCTGAGCATCACCGCGCGCGCGTCGTCCAAGGCCGTGACAGCCGACCAACTCGCCTATTTCACAAGGCAGTTGCAAGAAGAACTGCCGGGGCCCAGCGGCGGCGACGGCTGGGGCCCGGACGGCGGAGAAGGCGGAGAACGCGGAGATGGCAGAGACAGCGGAGACGGCGGCGACTCCGACGAACCCCTCCGCCGCGACCACGTCCTCGACGCGGCCCTCATCGGCTACCTCCCGGCCCCCCACCACCTGGCCGCCTTCGCCGGGCTCCCCGCCCACGCGGTCCCGAGCCGTGCCCAGCTCCGCGCGCTCCTCTTCCCGGACGGCCGCCCCCGAGTCCTGGAGAGCATCACCACCCCCCTCGGCAGATCCGGCTTCGTCTCCCTCCCCCTCTTCGCGGACGAACTGACCGGCCCCCTCCCCACCGACCTCCCCCCAGCCCCGTCCACCCCATCCACTCCGCCCACGCCGAGCACACTGGCCGCCCTGACCGCCCGCGCCGTGGACCACGCCGCGTCCCTCGGCGCCCG
Organism: Streptomyces caniscabiei; assembly: GCF_014930365.1. GTDB lineage: Bacteria > Actinomycetota > Actinomycetes > Streptomycetales > Streptomycetaceae > Streptomyces > Streptomyces caniscabiei. The sequence goes on from NZ_JABXWI010000001.1 coordinate 544,697, forward strand.
CTGCGTCTCCCTGGCCGGCATGATCCCGTCCCTCACCGGCTACGGCTACGACGTCCTCCGGGAACTCCCCGCCACCCCAGCCACTCCACACACTCCTGCCACTCCACTCACGCCCGCCACTCCACCCACGCCCGCCACTCCACCCACGCCGGCCGCCCGCCCCACCCTCACCACCGGCCACGCGGCCACCACGGTCGCCGTGGTGAAGACCGTCCGCGCCACCCTCCGGGCGACCGGCCGCGACCTGGCCGAGCTGACGCTCACCGTCGTCGGCCTCGGTTCGATCGGCGCGTCGTCCCTGCGCCTGCTGCTCTCCCTCAGCACCCACCCGCCGGCCCGCCTCCTGCTCTGCGACGTCCCCGGCAGCGCCCCCCGCCTCCAGCGCCTGGCGGCGGAACTGTCGGCCGACCACCCCACGACGGCCGTACGGGTCGTCGAGTCCACCGGCTCCGGCACCCTCCCCACCGAGGTCTACGAGTCGTCCGACCTCATCGTCACGGCGGTCAGCGGCGGCTCCACGGCCCTGCTGGACGTGGACCGGCTGCGCCCCGGCACAATCGTCGTGGACGACTCCTTCCCGCACTGTTTCGACACCGCGCGGGCCCTGGAGCGGATGAGGCGCGAGCGGGACGTACTGATCGTGGGAGGCGGCCTGCTGGCCCTCGACTCCACCGAGACCCACCTGTCACCGGATCTCCCGGCCGCCGCCCTCACCGGCCACGCCACCGCCCGCACCCAGCACCACCTCGCACTCCACCTCCCCGACACCCTCGCCTCCTGCCGCCTGGAGTCCCTCCTCCACGCCCATCTCACCGACTCCGCCCCCGACGACGCCTCGGACGCCCGTACCGAACTCCCCCTGATCCACGGCCTCGTCGACCTCCCGCGCGCCCTCGCCCACTGGCACGCCGCCGAAGCCGCCGGGGTCCGACCGGCGCCCCTCCACCTCCTCGACCACACCGTCCCCGCAGAGGCGCCGACGGCCCTGCCGCCGCCACCCTCACGGCGGGGGAACGTTCGCCGGCCGGGCGGGGCGGCCGACGCGGGCCGGGACGCCGGGTGAGTACAGGACGCTGACCGGGCGGGCCGGCCGACAGCCCGGCCGTGGCCATCCGGCCCAGGCCGCGCCCCCAAAAGATTGCTTGACTTAAGTAAGTCTCCATGATTGCCTAAGTCAAGTAATCAGGAACCCCTGGACCGGGGTCGCCCGAAGCGGAGAGCGACCCCAGCGCGCCGGACCCGTGGGGACGGGGCACGGCGCGATCGGCGGCCCGGCGGCCGGAACCCTCCCCCCGTTCCACCGCCGGGCCACCGGTACGCCGCCCGCCTCTTCTCCCTCCCCCCATCCCTCTCCTCGACGCCGGCCCAGGCACCCAGTCACCCCGGACAGGACCCCACCCATGGATCCCTCCAGAACCACCCTCACCCTCAGCACCACCAACCCCGCCCCGCAAGCCCTCCCCCAAGGCATCCCCCAAGCCCTCCGCCGTGCCGTCGACGCGGCCCTCGCGCCGACGCTCTTCGCCTGCTTCCTCTCCGGCAGCCTGATCACGCTGCCCGGCCAGGGGCTGGAGGCACCCTGGTGGCCGGGCGTGCTGCTGGCGGGCGCGTCCAGCTTCGCCGTGCTCGGGCGGCGCACTCGTCCCCGTACGACGGTGGTGGCGACGCTCGTGTGCGCCGTCGCCGCGTGCGCGCTCGGGTATCTGCCCACCGTGCCGCTGCTGGCGCCGTCGATGGTCGCGCTGTACGCGCTGGCGGTGCGGTCGAGCCGCAGGACCGCCAACTCCTTCACCCTCACCGGTGTCGCGGCCCTGGTCCTGACCGGTCTGATCGCCGGGCCGGACGGCGAACCCCTGGTGCTGAAGCTGCTCGGACCCGCGGCCTGGCTGCTGCTGTCGACCTCGCTGGGCACGGCGACCCGGCTGCGGCGCGCGTATCTGGAGGCGGTGCGGGCGCGGGCCGAGCACGCCGAACGGACCCGGGACGAGGAGGCCAAGCGGCGGGTCGCCGAGGAGCGGATGCGGATCGCCCGGGATCTGCACGACGTGGTCGCCCATCACCTGATCCTGGCCAACCTCCAGGCCACGGCGGTGGGCCGGCTCGTACGGACCCGGCCCGAGGAGGCCGAACGGCTCGTCTCCGAACTCTCCGGCACGACCACCTCGGCGCTGCGCGAACTCAAGGCCACCGTCGGGCTGTTGCGGGCCGAGGGGGAGGAGGACAAGGACCCCGACACCACACCGGGGCTCACCCGGCTCCCCGAACTGGCCGCCTCGTTCGCGCACGCCGGCCTCACGGTGACCGTCACCGGCGAGGGCGAGCCCCGGCCGTTGTCCGCCGGCGCGGATCTCACCGCGTACCGCATCGTCCAGGAGGCCCTCACCAACGTCACGAAACACGCGTCCACCCGCACCGCGGACGTCCACCTCGCCTACACCTCGACGCACCTCCGCCTCACCGTCTCCAACGGCAGCGGCAGCGGCGGCGGCCCTGGCGCGGCAGCTCCCCACCCCTCCGCCCCCGGACCCGGCGGATACGGCCTCCTCGGCATGCGGGAGCGCGCCCACTCCGCCGGCGGGCGGCTCCGCGTCGGCCCCCGCCCCGGCGGCGGCTTCGAGGTGGTCGCCGAACTGCCACTCCCCGGCCCCTGAGCCGGGCCACAAGATTTAACTTGCGTAAGTCAAGCAATAGACCTACGGTTGACTAAGTCAAGCAAAATGCCCGCTTGGCGCCCCCTTCCCCCGTTCCCCTCCCTGCTCTCCTCCTACGAAAGGCCCCGCCATGTCCCACGCCCATCCCCGACCCGCCGACGCGGGGGCCGGTACCCCGTCGCGGCCGAACGCCGTGGTGGCGGTGCTGGCGCTGGCCGGGATCGTCGTCGCGCTGATGCAGACGCTGGTCATCCCGATCGTTCCGGAGCTGCCGAGACTGCTGGACGCGCCGGCGTCCGACACCGCCTGGGCGGTGACCGCCACCCTGCTCGCCGCGGCCGTGGCCACGCCGGTCGTGGGACGGCTCGGCGACATGTTCGGCAAGCGGCGGATGCTGCTGCTCAGCATCGTGCTGCTGGTGTCCGGCTCGGTGGTCTGCGGACTGGCCGACTCGCTCGTCCCGATGATCATCGGCCGAGGTCTGCAGGGGCTGGCCGCCGCCGTGATCCCGCTCGGCATCAGCATCATGCGGGACGTCCTGCCCGCCGAACGGCTCGCCGGGTCCACCGCGCTGATGAGCGCCTCGCTGGGCGTCGGCGGCGCGCTCGGACTGCCCGCCGCCGCGTTCATCGCGGACAACTGGAACTGGCACCTGCTCTTCTGGACCTCCGCCGCCCTGGGCACCCTGTCGTTCCTGCTGGTCCTGACCGTCGTACCGGAGTCGAAGGTGCGCACCGGCGGCCGTTTCGACCTGGTCGGCTCGCTCGGGCTGTCCGCCGGGCTGGTCTCGCTGCTGCTGGCCGTCTCCAAGGGCGCCGACTGGGGCTGGACGAGCGGGACGACGCTGGGCCTGTTCGCCGCGGCCGTCGTGATCCTCGTGTCGTGGGGCCTCTACGAGCTGCGGGCGAAGCAGCCGCTGGTCGATCTGCGGACCACGGCCCGCCCCCAGGTGCTCTTCACCAACCTGGCCTCGGTGGCGCTCGGCTTCTCGATGTTCGCCATGTCGCTGGTCCTGCCGCAGCTGCTCCAGCTGCCGGAGCAGACCGGATACGGCCTCGGCAAGTCCATGATGACCGTCGGTCTGGTGCTGGCCCCGCAGGGTCTGGTGATGATGGCGATGTCCGCCGTGTCCGCGGGGATCACCAAGGCCAAGGGCCCGAAGGTGACGCTGATGATCGGCGCGCTGATCGTCGCCGCCGGCTACGGCCTGAACATCGTCCTGATGAGCGAGGTCTGGCACATCGTCCTGGTCTCCTGCATCATCGGCGGCGGTGTCGGCTTCACCTACGGCGCGATGCCCGCGCTGATCATGGGTGCCGTGCCGGAGTCCGAGACGGCCGCCGCCAACAGCCTGAACACGCTGATGCGTTCACTCGGCACGTCGTTCGCCAGCGCCCTCGCCGGCGTCATCCTCGCCCAGATGACCACCGACTTCGGCGGCTACGCCCTCCCCTCCGAGAACGGCTTCAAGGTCGTCATGGCCATCGGCGCGGGCGCCGCCCTCCTCGCCTTCCTCCTGGCCTCCTTCATCCCGAAGCGCCGCGCGGCCGTCCCGGCACCGGACGCCCAGGGTCCCGCGCGGTCGACGGAGGCGGAGGTCGCCGCGGCGAAGGCGTGACGCCCCCGCACCCGCCACACACGGCGAAACCCCCAGGCCCTGGGCCTGGGGGTTCGTCGTCGCCGGGGGCGGATCAGACCGCTGTCACTTGGCGTCGATCAGGTCGTGCGGCGGGACCTGGACCGTGCGGGCGCCCTCCGTGCCGCCGAGGATCACCTTGCGGAGCGCGATGTTGTTCTTGTGGTTGGACTCCTGGAGACGGTTCTCCGGGTTGGCGACGACCTGGATGTAGTACGTGCCGTTCGGCAGGCCGGTGATGTCGAAGGACTGGCCGGGACGGTACTGGGTGTACGTGTCGCCGGAGCCGACGTCGAGGACCTCACGGACGTTGATGGCGTCCTCGGAACCGCACGCGGTGGACAGGTCGGTGTTCTCCGGGTGCCAGTTGGCGTTCTTCACCGTGTAGTCGATGGCGTCGGTGTTGGCCAGGCAGAACGCCTCCTTGCCGGAGCGCACCTCCTTGGTCTGGTCCTCGCTGAGCAGGCGGTAGCTGGCGAAGTCCGTGAAGTGCCAGTGCTCGTGGCCCTCGCGCGGGTCCCACTCCATGGTGCCGGCGGGCGCGTAACCGACCTGCTTGCCCTTGGCGTCGTAGAAGTACTGGTACGAGTCCATCAGGTCCGCGCCCGGCTTGCGGAAGCCGTCGACGACGAGCGGCGCGGGGCCGGCGTTCCAGACGTTGGCGCTGAAGGCGAGGTAGTCCTTGCCGGGTGCGTCGCCGTCCTCGCCGTCGGTGATGGCGATGTCCCAGGCGGGCAGCGAGCGCAGGTCCGGCTTGGGGGTGTTCGCCGGGGCACCCGCCTTGCCGGTGGGACGCTTGGGGGCGGCCTGCAGCGCGGGCGCGATGCGGGAGCCGTCGGTGTGGCCCTTGCCGTCACCGAGGTGGTTCGCCAGGCCCCGGTCCTGAAGGGCGAAGGAGAGCTCGGGCGGCGTCGGGGCGTCGGCGCCGCGCGGGCCGTAGTGGTGGTTGTCCGGGGCCGGCTGTCCGGCGGGGGCGGACTTCGCGTCGTGACCGCCGTGGGCTCCGCCGTGCCCGCCGCCGTGGTGGGCGCTGGACGACGAGGACTTCGACGGGGCCATGCCCACGCCGCCGCCCGTGCCGCCTTCACCGCCCTCCTCGGGGGGCTCCTCCCGCACGGTCACCTTGACGGTCGGCCGGTCGTCGGGGATGCCGAACAGGTCGCGGTACTTCTTCGCGACCGCGACCTGGGCGGTGTACTCGCCGGCGGGCAGGTCCACCGTCCGGTCGTAGTCCCAGTTGGTGGTGTTGGTGGCCCAGCCCTTCTCGACGCCCCAGACCGAGCCCAGCGTCCACGGGTTGGTGGAACAGCTCTGCGGATAGTGGTTCGTGGAGACGGCGTCCGGGCGGATCCGGCCGGAGGCGTTGTTGGGGCAGAAGTTGCCCTCGCTCTTCACGACCTCCTCCCCGGCCGCGTTCTTGACCGAGATCTCCAGGAAGCCCTTCAGCCCGGAGAAGTCGTCGACGGTCCCCTTGGGCAGCGTCTTCGTCTTGGTGGTCTTGCCGTCGCGCAGGATCTGCTTGGCGACGATCGGGTCCTTGTACGACTTCCGCGTCACCTGGAACTCCAGGGGCGCGTTGTCGACCGAGACGTAGGTCCCGAGCTGGAGGCTGACACCGTTGTCCCACTGGGAGCGGGTGAGCGTCACGGAGTTCGACGCGGCGATCAGCTTGAGCTGCGGCGTCCCGGGCTTCGCGGCGGGCGCGGCACCGGCGCCGGGGGCGGCCCCGGCCACGGCGGCGACCACGGTGAGCGACGCCAGGGCGGCGAGACCCGGGCGCTTCAGCCGACGGCGGCGGTCCGTGCCACCGGTCGCGCCGGTCGCACCCGCCGGAGCGGTCCCGTCGGTCGGGCTGGAGGAGTTGGTCATCTGGCTGGTCATCGGTTCCTCGTCTGCGAGTGCCCTGGTCAGGGGCATCGGACTGGACAGCTCACGGACGACGGCCGACCGGCGGCCTGCCGAACGGATGCACCCCCACGCACCCCGGGCCGACCGGGTTCGGTCCACTCGCCCTGTGAGCAACCTGTGAGACCGGCAAAAGGCGTGCCCGGGTTGCCTGTTGGGACGGAATTCAACGGACGGTGTGGCGAGCACGGCTCAAACACATGCCCACGCATCCCTGCGGAACCGGTTCCAAGTCCCCGGGGAATCCGCGCAGGAGCGTCACACAGCCTGCACACAGCCCTGAGAATGGCTCGTTAGCGTTGCTGACCGCTCGATCCGCTCGATCCCACGTGCGAACGTGAGGTACCGGGCCGCGGCCCGGCGGGTCGACGGCATGCCAACACAGGAAGACCTCGATGGACTACTGCTCCTCATGTCGCCGACATCTCAACGGCGCCCTCGTGTGCCCGGGCTGCGGCGCCTACGCGCCCGACATAGCCCCGGCCGCGATCGACAGCCGTGTCGCCCCGTCCGAGCACGCCGGGACGGCGACCGCGCCGCTGATGATCCCCATGCCGCAGACGACACCGGCGGCGCCGGTGCTGCCCGCGCCGACGTGGGAGTACGGGGCGACGGACGAGGGGTGGCCCGGCGGGGCGCCGGCAGGTGGATTCACGACGGACGGGACGCTGGGCGGCACGACCTCGTTCGCACAGGCGTCCGACATCGACGGCATCAACGGCATCAACGGCATCAACGGCATGGATGCCGTGGATGACTACGACGGTGTCGACCGCCACGCCGCCATGGACGACGTCCGCGACATGGACGACGACGCCCGCGATGTGGACGTCGAGGGCGTGCCGGCGGCGCCGCGGGGGCGGGCCGCGCGGCGGCGTCAGATGGCCCGGTGGAAGAAGAACCAGCGCCGGGCCGTCGTCGCGACCGCCGTGGCGCTGGTCGGCGGCGGGCTGACCGTCATGGGTATGGACCGGCAGTCCACCGACCGCACCCAGGCGGCCACGGCCCCGGACGCCGAGAGCCTCGGCTCCGTCGAGCAACAGGGCTCGCAGCGCGACCGTACGTCGGCGACGGAGACCGACGACGCCCGGCGCACCCCGGACGACTCCCCGTCGTGGTCCCCGTCCGGCGACCCCGCACGCGACCGCTCCGCCGCGAACCGGTCGAACTCCCGCGCGGAGCAGCCCAATTCCCCCCGTACGGACTCTGCCACGCCGTCCGTCCAGGAGGCGCGGACCGGCTCCTCCGGCGCCGGCAGGTCGGCCGCCGACGACTCCGCCGCCACCCCGTCGGACGGGACGACCACGCCGCCGGCCACCGACGACCCCGGCGCCTCGTCGGACGCGGGCACCGGCACGGGAGCGGGCTCCGGCGCGGACAACGGCTCGGACACCGGCTCGGAAGCGGGAAGCGGCTCGGGCGGGGACACGGGATCGGGCTCCGGTTCGGACACGGGCGCATCCGACGGTTCGAGCTCCGACACGGCGACGACGTCCCCCTCGGGGCTCTGCCTGCTCGGGATCGTGTGCGTGAACTGACGCAGGGCCGTACGTGACGCACGGCCGTACGTGACGCGCGGCCATGTGTGACGCACGGCCGTATGTGATGCGTGGCCGTGTGTGATGCGTGTGATGTGCGCGCTCATGCGGGTGCGCGCGTCGGAGGGCCGGCCGTCGACCGCCGTCAGGCGCTCGGCGGCCAGGTCAGCCCTCGGCCATCGGGCGTGGCCAAGAACGTCCGCTGACACGTTCGATGTCGGTGTTGAACTGCTCCAGGTCCGCGACGAAGCGCCGAAGACGTTCGGCGGGCCAGTCGGCGATGACGCCGGTGAGACCGGTGACGAACTCCTCGCGCTGCGCGGCGAGGCGCGTCGAACCCCTGTCGGTGATCCGGAACTTGCGGGCCACTCCCCCCTCGGGGTCGAGGGTCCGCTCCACCAGGCCGTCCCGCAGGAGCGCCGAGGTCTGCCGGGTGAACGTGGACGCGTTGAACCCGAACGCCTCCACGAAGTCCGGGATGGACATGGGCCCCTGGGCCTCCAGCCTGGTGAGCAGGACGTAGGCGCTGCGGTCCAGGGCACCGCCGTCACGGACACCGCGGGGCGTCGACGTCTCGCGGTTGCGCGTCAGGATCAGCAGCTCCCGCTCGATGCGCTCCCCCGCCTCTCGGGCATCCACCGGTCTCCTCCTGCCTGTCTGGCCTCCATGGGCTCCTCACCCTACGTCGAGATTGCGCCATGCATGGAGAGTGCATGATGCACCATTGATGCACGATGCACTACCTGTGTAGCGTGCATGTCCATCTCCCTCCCTCCCCCCACTAGGAGATGCCGAGATGAGCAAGGTCGAAACAGGCAGCACCGGCACGAGCGACGGCGAGGTGGTCCGGCTGCCGATGCGCGCCGACGGACCGCTGGACCCGCCCGCCGCGTGGGAGCGGCTGCGCACCCAGTGCCCCGTGGCCACGGTCGAACTCCCGAGCGGTGACCGGGCGAAGTTCGTGAGCCGCTACGACGACGTCCGCGCCCTCCTCTCCGACTCCCGCTTCTCACGCCCCCGCGCCGGCGACGACGCGGCACGGCTCTCCGCCGACGGCTCCGGCGGGGTCGCGGCGGACGCGAGCCCCGAGTACACGCTGGCGATCCCCGAGCACGGCGAGCAGCACCTGCGCTGGCGGCGTCAGGTGGGCCGGTACTTCACCGCGAAACGCATGGCGGCCCTGCGCCCCGGCATGGCGCGGATCGCGGAGTCCCTGCTCGACGAGATGATCGCGCGCGGCGAGCCCGGTGGGCCCGCCGACCTGAAGGCGGCCCTCGGCTTCCCGCTCCCGGTCTACGTCATCTGCGACCTGCTCGGCGCGCCGGCCGAGGACCGGGACCGCTTCTCGCACTGGTCGGACGCGTTCCTGAACGTCAGCCGCTTCACGAAGGAGGAGACCCGGACGGCGTTCACCGAGTTCGCCGGCTACATGTCCGCCCTGGTCGAGGCCAGGCGTGCCGCGCCGGGCGAGGACCTGCTCTCCACGCTGATCGTGGAGAGCGCCGCGCTGCCGGAGGAGGAGCGGCTCACCGACGCCGAACTCCTCGCGACCGGAATGGGGTTGCTGGTGGCCGGCCACGAGACCACCGCGAACATGATCGGCAAGATGGTCGCGCTGCTGCTGGCCGACCGCGGCCGCTGGGAGCAGTTGCTCGCCGACCCCTCCCTCGTGCGTACGGCGGTGGAGGAGGTCCTGCGCTTCGACGCGAACCTCGGCGCGTTCGGGATGCGGCGCTATCTGAGCGAGGACGTGGAGCTGGACGGGAAGCTGCTGCCGGGCGGCACGACCGTGTTCTGCGGGATGTCCTCCGCCAACCGGGACGACCGGGTCTTCGCCGCACCCGACGAGATGGACCTGACCCGCAGCCCCAACCCGCACCTGACGTTCGGCGCGGGGCCCCACTCCTGCCTCGGCCAGGCCCTCGCGCGCACCGAACTCCAGGTCGTCCTCGAAGTCCTCCTCCGCAAACTCCCCACCCTCGAACTGGCCGTGCCCGCAGCCGAGTTGCGCAAGGTCGAAGGACTGCTGGTCGGCGGCCTGCGCGAGGTCCCGGTCCGCTGGTGACGGAGTTCTCCCCCGGAGGTGTCCCGATGAAGGTCCACGTGGACGAGACGAAATGCTGCGGGGCGGGCCAGTGCGTCCTCCTCGCCCCCGAGGTGTTCGACCAACGCGACGAGGACGGCATCGTCGTACTCCTCGACCCGGCGCCGTCCCCACCGCACCGTCCGGCCGTCCGCGAGGCGGCCGCGGTCTGCCCGACGGCGGCGATCACCCTCGACGAGGTGGAGTGAAGGGACCGAGCAGGCACTACTCCCTGGCAGCCGCCCGGTGCGGCCCCAACTCCCCCAGTACGGACTGGAGTTGTTCGGCGGTGAGGGAGGGCTCCGGCAGGGGTGGCTGCGGGTCCGGCGTGGAGGCGGAGGGGCGGAGGCCCGCGAGGAGGAGGGTGAGGGGGCGGCGCCAGGCGTCGGGGGTGGTGACGGCGGTGAGGGCGGGAACGGCGCGACCGAGGGCGGCGAGGGCGAAGAGGACGTCCTCGGTGGTGACATCGGCCCGCACCGTGCCCTCCTCGCGGCCGCGCCGCAGCAGGAGCTCGACGGTCCGCCGATTGTGCTCGTGGACGCCCTCCAGGACGTCCACCCCCCGCACCCGCGTGGTCATGAGGTCGTTCGTGCCCCGGTCGGCGGCCAGCGTGTCGAAGACCGCGCCGAGGTACTCGGTCAGCCCGGTCCAGGCGTCCGGCGCGTCGCGGACCCGGTCCCCCACCGCCATCGTGCCGGCGAGCTGATCGTGGAAGACGGCGTCGATGAGGGCGGCGCGGCTCGGGAAGTGCCGGTACAGCGTGGCGTTGCCCACCCCGGCCCGGCGGGCGATCACATCCAGCGGCGCTTCCAGCCCCTGCTCGGTGAACACCTCGTGGGCCGCGGCCACCAGCGACTCCCGGTTCCGCCGCGCATCCCGCCGCCGAGGCGGCGGCGCCCCACGTTCCGCACCGACGCCCATCCCGCTCCTCCACCCAGAACCCGCGACTCCGCGACCCCGATGCTAGCGCCGGCCCGACCGGGAGCGGGACGGTCCTGGTGGCCCACGACGCCGGCGTCCGAGGCCCCGGTGGTCTCCCCGCGCTCGCGGCGGGAGAAGCTTGATCCGAAGTCGTTGTCCCCCCAACTCCCAAGGAGACGACCGGATATGACGAGACGGCAGACGCGGCGTGCGGTGGTGCGTGGTGGGGTGGCCGGTGGGCTGGTGCTGGCGGGGGTCGGGGGCGGGAGCGCCTCGGCCGCCGGGAGGTTCGCCGAGAGCCCCGCCGGGAGCCGGGGGTCGCGACGGGGGGCTGCCGGTGCGGGTGCGGAGGTGTATGTGCCGGTCGCCGTCGGGGCCGGGGGCGGGCCCGTCGGCAGTGACCGGGTGCATGTGCTGAAGGTGGGCCCCCGGGACGCGGAGACCGTGGTGGTCCTGGTGCCCGGGATGTTCGGGGCGGCGGGCGACTTCCGCCTGATGGCCCGGGACCTGGTGACCTCCGTGCCCGGTGTGCAGGTGTGGGCGCTGGACCGGCGGGAGGAGAACCTCGCCGACCGGACCGGGTTCACCGGCACGGCGCCCGACCCCGTGGGCTACTACCTCGACGGGCGGTACCGGGCCCTGGAGCCCGCCTCCGCCGGGTACCTCGGGCGCTGGGGGCTGGAGCGCGCCCTCGACGACCTGCGGTGCGTCGTGCTCGCCGCTCGCGCGGGCGGACGGCGGCGGGTCGTGCTCGGCGGGCACTCCTGGGGCGCGACCAGTGCGCTGGCGTACGCGGCCTGGGACTTCGACGGGCGGCCCGGGTACCGGGACCTCGCGGGGCTCGCGGTCCTCGACGGGGGCGTGCGCGGCGCGTTCGAAGGCACCGGGGCGCCCGTGCGGGACTCGCCGGAGGAGGTGCGGGAGCGGCTCGCGGCGATCGCCGGCGGGCGGGTCCTCGACATGACGCTCAGCGGGGTCGGACTGGGCGCCCGTGCCGAGAGCACCCAGATCTGGTACCAGCTCGCCGGGTGGTACGCCCACCACGACCCCGAGGGCCGGTCCGTCCTCCAGGACCGGGTGCCCGAGGCGCTGCGGGTGCCGTTCCCCGTGACCAACGCCGCGCTGCTCGGCAGCTTCGTCGACGCCGGCTTCGGCTGGCCCAACGACATCAGCGTCCACTCCGGGCACCTCGCCCCCGCAGGGGACGACGGTGGCGTACGGGGGTGGGTCGACGACGGGATCACACCGATCGGGCGGGTCGCGCGGGCGTACGCGGGGCCCGTGCCCGGGGTGTGGGAGTGGTACTGGCCGGCCCGTCTCTCCGTCGACCTGGACGTGAGCGACGCCTACGCCGACACCGACCTCGCCCGCTCCCTCGGACTGCGCCTGCGCCACGCCGCCGGCCTCGACATACCCCTCTACGCCTTCCAGACCAGCTACTCCAAGGGCACGGTCGTGGAGAGCGCCCGCCGCGTCGTCGCCGAGTCCCGCGTCCCGTACGCCGCGTACGCGTCCGACGAGGGCATGAACCACCTCGACCCGCTCTTCGCCGCGACACCCCACAACACGGCCACGCGAACGCTGGGGGAGTTCGTGGGGAGGGTGACGGGGACGACAGGGGATCGGTGACGGCCGGGCCCGGTGACGGCCGCGGGCGGCTTGTCGCCGCCCTCAGAGGGTGCGGGCCAACAGGTTCAGCAGGGCCGTCCAGTGGCGTTCCGTCGCCTCGGGGCTGTGCATGGCGGTGTCGGCCTGGGTGAAGCCGTGGTGGGCGCCCGCGTAGACCTCGCCCCGGTGACGTACGCCTGCGGCGGTGAGGGCCTTGTCGAGGCGGGCGATCTGGTCGGCGGGGTTGGTGGAGTCGTTGTCGGCGTGCCCGAAGTACAGCTCGGCGGTGATGCGGTCGGCGAGGAGATGAGGGCTGTCGGGTGCGTCGGTCGCGAGGTACGCGCCGTGGAACCCCGCCGCCGCGGCCACGCGCTCCGGGTACGTCCCCGCCGTCCGCAGCGCCAGTCCCGCGCCCATGCAGTAGCCGGTGATGCCGACCGGGCCGCCGTTCGTCAGGGGCGAGGCCGCCAGCCAGTCCAGGTAGACCCCGGCGTCCCGCATCGACGCCTCGGGCGTCAGCCCGCGCATCGCAGGGCGGATCCGCTCGATGATCTCCGGCCGCTCCCCCGGGTCGATGAACGCCGGCAGCTCCACCAGGGGCGCCCGCCCGCCGCGGTACATCACGTTGGGCAGCAGGACGACGTACCCGGCCGCCGCCAGCCGCTCCGCCATGCCCTTGAGGTGCGGGCGCACCCCGAACGCGTCCATGTAGAGCAGGACGGCGGGGTGCGGCCCATCATCGGCCGGATGACAGACGTACGCGTCGACGGTCCCGTCGGGGGTGGGGATGTCGACGGGGGACGTCTGGACGGACAGGGCGGGGCGCGGAGCGGGACCGGAAGAGGGGGTCATGGGCTGATTCCCTTGCGTGAAAGGTGAGTTGGCGTGCTTACGGGAGGCTCGGGAGGACGGAGCCGGGAGACGGTCCGGTCGCCGATGCCGGACGGAGCCGGGAGACGCCAGCCGTCGGGTCGTCGGGTCGTCAGGTCGTCGTTCGCCAGAACGTCAGTCGTCGCAACGTCAGCCGTCGCAACGTCAGCCGTCGCAACGTCAGCCGTCGGGACGTCAGTCGTCGGCGAGGGCCATGCGGGCGGTGCCCGGCTCGCCCCGTACCGCCGCGTCCGTCAGTTCCCTCACCCGGCCGGCCGGGACCGGGACGCCGGGGGTCTCGAAGAACCAGCGCCCCGCCTCCTCCTGGCCGAGCCCGGCCGGGCGTTCCGCCAGGTACGGCGTGACGTACACCGGCGTGCCCGGCTCGGCACGCCAGCTCTCGGCCAGGGGGCCGAGATCGACCGCGTCGTAGCCGAGGGTGTCGAGGAGCCGGATCACCTCGTCCTTGGCCGCCGCGTGGTCGCCCGCGACGGGCAGGGCGCTGCGGTCGGCGGCCCCGGCGGGCCGGGCGCTGGTGAGCAGCCGCCGGAAGTCGATGGTGTTGAAGGCCTTGACCACGTACGAGTCGGCCAGGTGCCGCTGGACCAGGGCGCTGGAGGTCAGGCCGCCGTCGTCCAGTTCGGCGAGGCGGCCGTCGCGCTCCGGGTAGTAGTTCATGGTGTCGATCACGGTCCTGCCGGCCAGGTCGGCGGCGGAGAGCCGCGTGTAGACGTGCAGCGGGATGGTCGCCACGACCAGGTCACCGGCCCGCGCGGCCTCGGCGGGGGTGGCGGCGTGGGCGCGATCGCCGAGTTCGGCGACCAGGTCGGCGAGGGTCTCGGGGCCGCGCGAGTTGCTCAGGACGACGTCCAGCCCCGCGGCGACGGCCAGCCGGGCCAGCGCACCGCCGATCATTCCGCCGCCGATGAGTCCGAGGGTCTTGGTCATGGCGTCGGATCGCTCCTTGCTGTCGAGTAACGTGATAACAAGTTCCGCAAATGGAACTGAGTGTCACGCTAGCCACTGAGTACCAGACCCGCAAGCAAGGGGTCGGGCAGGGTTAACATCGCGGGGTGAGTGAGGTGAGCGGAGCGGCCCGCGCGAACACGCGGAACATCGCACGAGCGGCCGTACGGGCCGAACTGGCCCAGGTCGCCTTCGAGTTGTTCCGCCGCGACGGCTTCGACAAGGTGACGCTCGACGATCTGGCGTCGGCGGCCGGGGTGTCCCGGAGCACGTTCCTGCGGTACTTCGGCACCAAGGAGGACGCCGTCCTCGACGCCTTCGACGCGCACGGCGGCTGGGTCGCGGACGCGCTGCGCGCCCGCCCCGCCGACGAGGACGACTGGACGGCGCTGCGCCGGGCACTGGACGCGGTCATCCAGCGCTACCACCAGGACCCGGTCGGCTCCCTCGCCACCACCCGGCTCGTCCGGGACACCCCCGCGCTCTGCGCACGCCAGCTGGAGAAGCAGCACGGCTGGCGGCCGACACTGGCGAAGGCCCTCGCCGAACGTCACGGTTCCTCGGGACCCCCGACCCTCGCGGAGACCGTACGGGCCGCCGCCGCGCTCGACTGCCTCAACATCGCCCTCGACCACTGGACCGCCTCGGACGGCGACCTCGACCTCGTCGCCCTCCTGGACGAGGCCTTCGCGACGCTGACGCCATAGCCGACGCCATACAGGCAGTCGTGGCTGACGCCATGGAGGTAGCCGTAGCTGACGCCATGGAGGTAGAGGTCAGACGTACACGATCGGGCAGGCGCGGCGGATCGAGTGCTGGGCCGCGCGCAGGTACAGGGCGACGTAGAAGGCCATGTCGAGGTCGTCGGCCCAGGGGCCCGGCCGGGTCGCCGCCAGCCGCTTCGCCGGCCCGTCCAGGAACCACATGGTCAGGTCGAGGTTGTCGCACATCTCCGGGACCTCGGCCGTCGGCAGCTCGACGGCCGCCGCGAGCCGCTCCGCGAGCGCCAGCACCTGGGGGGCGCCCGCGACCACGGTCTCATCCGTGTAGCCGGACTCGACGTCGTCCAGCCGGATGTCCTCCTCCAGCGACAGCGGCACCAGCACGGTCCAGCCGAGCAGGGTCTCCGTCTCCTCGCGCGTGAGGTGGGCCCCGCACAGCGTGACGAACCCGTCCATCGGCGGGACCAGCTTCTCCTCGAAGGCCAGCCCCGAGCCGCGGACCAAGTCCGTCCGTCCGGGCACCGAGTCGTAGGGCCGCAGCCCCCGCCGCGCCAACTCCTCGTTCAGCGCGGCGGCCACCCGCCCCCGCCCCTCCTCCTCGTCCTCACCGAACCAGTCCTCCGCATCGACGCTCACCAGGTAGATGCCCATGGCCCGGAACGTACCGCGTGCCACTGACAGCGCGGGGGTGTAGCGAGCTACACCCCCGATCCGGGAGGTCACTCCCTCGTGGCGAGGCCGGCCGAACGGGATCGTTGAAGCACGAGGTCGAACGGACCTCACCCCTCCCCTCCTCACCCCCGAATCCCCGAAGGGATCTCCCATGAAGGCCCTGCTCGGCTCGAAGCCCGTCCTGTGGTTCCTGTTCCTGTTCAACCTGGTCGTCGCCGCGGTCGCTCCCCTGGTCGTCGACGGCGCGCAGGGCGTGGCCACCGCCGTCGGCATGGGCGTCGTCTCACTCGGCGCGGGCGTCAGCCTGCTGCGGGGCCGAGGACAGCGGCAGCACGCCTGAGCGCCACCGCCGGCGAGCCGACGAGTCTCGGTGACGTGGGCCGTATGCGCGGAACCCCGTGCCGCCCACACGCGTCCCTTCCGTTGTCCAGCTCACCGAGGCACCGCCCGGCGTCGGCCAGTCACACAGAGAGCGAATGACCACCGTGTTCATAGCCATCCTGTCCGTCGTCCTCCTGCTCGCCATCGGCGGCTGCGTATGCGTCTACTGGACCGCCCGGGGCGACGCCCCGCGCTGGGCACGGGGCATCGCCCGGACGACCGAGGTCGCGAGCGAGCTGGCCCTCAGCGCGAACAGCAAGTCCCGCGGCGGCAACGGGGACAACGACTAGGACGCGCCCGGCTCGTACGGCCAGGACCGGCACGCGCGCCCGCCCGCACAACTCCCGGGCCCCCGGAGCGGTCATCCTCAGTGACATCTCCCCCGTGGGGGCGGTGCAGGGGACCCCGAGGGGGACACGTGGGAGTTGTCAGGGGTGGCGGAGCCGACGGCGCGGCACATCAAATCGCCTACTTTCTGAGGGAGTCGGCGGCCACGGAACCCGGGCGGAGGGCTGCCGCCGTCAAGGGGCTCGGGCGGGTGGGGCGTTGGGCGGCGGCGTACGGGGACGTGGTCGCCGGTGTGGCGGAGGCCGTCGTACGGGCCGCTCAGGACCCCGCGGCCGTGGTGCGGGCCGGGGCGGCGGACGCGCTCGGCCGGCTGGGGCCCGTCGGAGGGGACGGCGCGGGCGCGGTGGTCCTCGGTCTGATGGGGGACCCGGACGGCGGCGTACGGCGTCGCGCGTCGCTCGCGGCCGAGCGGCTCGCGCTGGAGGGGCCGGACGTCGTCGGGGCGTTCCGGCGGCTGATGTCCGACGACTCGGACTGGCACCTGCGGCTCAACGGTCTGCTCGGGTTGGCCCGACGCGAAGGCAACCCCGAAACGGCCGTCCTCATACGGCTGTTGGGCGACACCGGTACACCGGTGTGGGGGCACGCGCGCATGGCCCTCTACCCGTTGCTGGGAAAGCGGCGCGTACGGGAGCAGGTCCTGCACACCGCCCGGTACGGCCGGGGTCTGTCCCGGGCCCGGGTCCTGGACATGCTGCCCTCGAAGGACCTGGCCCGGCTGCGCGGCTCGCTCATCGAGGGCCTGCGCGACGAGTGCCCTGCCGTCCGGGGCATGGCCGCGTCCAAGCTGCCCGACGACCGGCGCTCCCGCACGGCGGTCCTGGCCGCGCTCGCGGCCGAGACCGACGCGGAGGCTGCCCGGCAGATGCTCCACACCCTCGGGTGGTGGGGCGAGGAGCGGGCCGAACCGCTCGCGGTGCGGTGGCTGGACCACCCGGAGTCGGGGTCCACCGCCGTGTGGGCACTGGCCCGCCTGGACACGCCGGAGGCCTGGGAGTGGATCAGGACGGTGGTCGCCGGCGGGCCGGGCCCCGAGCCGGTGCCCGGTCGCGGGCGTCCCGATGTCCGGGACGCCGCCGCCACCGCGCTGGGCGAGCGCGGGGACGCGAGGACCACCGAGTTGCTGCTGCCGCTCCTGCGCGATCCCGACGAGCGGGTACGGCGTGGCGCGGTACGGGGTCTGATGCAACTCGGGCGGCACGAGCCGCGAGGCGCGGAGCAGCACGCGGACCGGCGTGCGGTGGTCGAGGCGCTGCTCGGTCTCCTGACGACCGACGAGGCGATCCTCCACGACACCCGGAACGCGCTCAGCAACTACCCCGAGACCCTCCCCGCCGTACGGCGGCTGATCGACCACCCCTCGGACGAGGTCAGGGCGACCGTGCTCTCCCTCCTCGACGCGAACGAGGAGAGCGATAGGGACACGCTCCTCGCGCACCGCCACGATCCGTCGGAATCGGTCCGGTTCCAAGCCCTGTGGGGGATCGGCCGGTACGTGGACACGCACGGAGAGCTGCCCCTCGCAGCCGCCGGAACAACCCTGCGGGACGAGATCGGGCGACTGGCCCACGGCCCCTACTCCTCCATCACCTCCTTCAACATCCGGCTGACGGCGGGCCGCATCCTCGACAAGCTGGAGAAGGAAGGGAAGGCCTGACCAGAACGTGGAACGGCCGGCTCGACGCGGTGGGCGTCGAGCCGGCCGTTCCAGGTGTCCGTCGGCGGTTCCAGGTGTCCGTCGGCGGTTCCGGGTGTCCGTCGGCGGTTCCGGGTGTCCGTCGGTGGTCAGTCCGTGCCGGACTCCATCGCGGCGCGGTCCAGCAGCGCGTCCTCCTCGGAGACCTCGCCGCGCGAGGCGATGGCCTCGGCGCCGCCCTGCGGCAGCTCCGGCATGGTGCCGATCAGCCCGGTCGCGGCGGCCTGGGAGGCGCCGATCATGGGGCTGCCGGTGCCGATCAGGCCGAGGCCCGCGTACTGCTCCAGCTTGGCGCGGGAGTCGGCGATGTCGAGGTTGCGCATGGTGAGCTGGCCGATCCGGTCGACCGGGCCGAAGGCCGAGTCCTCGGTGCGCTCCATGGACAGCTTGTCCGGGTGGTACGAGAACGCCGGGCCCGTGGTGTCGAGGATCGAGTAGTCCTCGCCGCGCCGCAGGCGGAGGGTGACCTCGCCGGTGACGGCCGCGCCGACCCAGCGCTGGAGGGACTCCCGGATCATCAGCGCCTGCGGGTCCAGCCAGCGGCCCTCGTACATGAGGCGGCCGAGGCGACGGCCCTCCGTGTGGTACTGGGCGAGGGTGTCCTCGTTGTGGATGGCGTTGACGAGGCGCTCGTACGCGGCGTGCAGGAGGGCCATGCCGGGGGCCTCGTAGATGCCGCGGCTCTTGGCCTCGATGATGCGGTTCTCGATCTGGTCGGACATGCCGAGTCCGTGGCGGCCGCCGATGGCGTTGGCCTCCATCACCAGGTCGACGGCGGAGGCGAACTCCTTGCCGTTGATGGTGACCGGACGGCCCTGGTCGAAGCCGACCGTCACGTCCTCGGTGGCGATCTCGACCTCGGTGTCCCAGAACCGGACGCCCATGATCGGCTGGACCGTCTCGACGCCGGTGTCCAGGTGCTCCAGGGTCTTCGCCTCGTGGGTGGCGCCCCAGATGTTGGCGTCGGTGGAGTACGCCTTCTCCGTCGAGTCCCGGTACGGCAGCTGGTGCGCGACCAGCCACTCGGACATCTCCTTGCGGCCACCCAGCTCGGTGACGAAGGCGGCGTCCAGCCAGGGCTTGTAGATCCTGAGGTGCGGGTTGGCGAGCAGACCGTAGCGGTAGAACCGCTCGATGTCGTTGCCCTTGAACGTCGAGCCGTCGCCCCAGATCTGGACGTCGTCCTCCAGCATCGCCCGGACCAGCAGCGTACCGGTGACGGCACGGCCGATGGGGGTCGTGTTGAAGTACGCCCGCCCACCCGAGCGGATGTGGAACGCGCCGCAGGTCAGCGCGGCCAGGCCCTCCTCGACCAGCGCGGCCCGGCAGTCGACCAGGCGCGCGATCTCGGCACCGTAGGTCTTCGCGCGGCCGGGCACCGAGGCGATGTCGGGCTCGTCGTACTGGCCGATGTCAGCCGTGTAGGTGCAGGGGACGGCACCCTTGTCACGCATCCACGCGACGGCGACCGAGGTGTCGAGCCCGCCCGAGAAGGCGATGCCGACGCGCTCGCCGGCCGGAAGAGAGGTGAGGACCTTGGACATAGAAATTATTATGCATGGCAATGCATGATCATGCAAAGCCGCCGTCCGGTGACGGCCCTCACGCCCGACCCGACCGACACGATCCGTCCGCCGATCCCCTCACCCTTCGAGTTCGGTGAAGAGGGTCAGCTGGAGGGCGCCGGGGGCTTCGAGGCGGGAGTTGAGGGAGTTCCAGGGGGTGCGGGTCGGCTCGGCGATCACCTCGGCACCGGCCGCCGCCAGCTTCGCCGTGGTCGCGGTCGAGTCGTCCACCTCGAAGGCGACCCGGATGTGGCCGGCCACCCGGCGGCCGACCTCCACCTCGTCGATGAACTCCGCGTGCTTCGGATCGGTGATCTCCAGCGTCGCCCGCCCCGCTTCGAGGATCGACACCCGCCCCCCGTCGGACGAGAACGCCGCCCGCTCGGGCAGCCCCAGCACATCACCTGTTTCTTGCGAGGAGGCCCCGGCGTTCACGCCGGGGAGGAATCGCATCCGGGTGTCGTGACGCGGAGCGTCGCCGCATCCGGTTCAGGGCGCGGAGCGCCCGTAGCGCTGTCGGTGTCTCGGAGGTGATGGGAACGCGTGTGCCTGTAGTCGCTGGTCGGGGTGGTGGCTGCGGGGTCGGGGGGCGTTTGTGCGGCTGTCGTACATATGGTCCTTCGCAGGGTTCGGGACGGCACGATGTCCCGGCCGGGGAGCGTGAGGGGGCGAGATGGCGCAGGTGACGGCCGCTGCGGAGTCCGGGCATGCCTGGTACACGTACCGGCTGCGCGTGTCGTCCACTGCCCGCACCGCACTGGCCGCGGAGTGGGACCGATGCCGCTGGGTGTGGAACGAATGCGTCGCCAAGTCCAGGGCCGTACACCTGCACAGCAAGACCCCGGCGGGAAGGCCACGTGTGGCCCGGCTCAGCTCGACAGGATGCTGACCGAGGCCCGCGCCCGTACGCCGTGGCTGCGCGAGGGCTCGTCGGTCGTCCAGCAGCAGGTCATCCGCGACTTCGGCCGCTCCCGCGCCAAGGCGCACAAGGACATCGAAGCGCGCCTGCCCATCACGCGCCGGGCCGGGATGCCCACGTACAAGAAGAAGCGCGAGGCACTGGCGACCCTCAACTACACGCGGCGTGGGTTCCGGCTGAAGGACGGCCGGCTGCATCTGGCGGGCGGCATCGTCGTGACAGTGGTGTGGTCGCGGGACCTGCCCACCGAGCCGTCCTCGGTGCGCGTCTACCAGGACAGCCTCGGGCACTGGTATGCCTCGTTCGTCGTCCCCTCCCAGGTCCAGCCCCTGCCGGAGACCGGCCGTGCACTCGGCGTCGACTGGGGCGTGAAGGAGACCGCGACCACCACCTCCGACGCGCACGACCTCCCCCACGCCGGGCACGGCAGGAAAGCCAAGGCCCAGCTGACCCGGTACGACCGGATGATGGCCCGCCGCAGGCCGGAGAAGGGCAAGCCCGGGTCGAAGGGCTACCGGGAGGCGAAGAAACTGCGGGCGAAGGCGCACAAGAAGGTCGCCAGGCAGCGTGAGGACACCGCTCGCAAGTGGGCCAAGAAGGTGGTCCGTGACCACGACGCCATCGCCGTCGAGAACTTCCGCCCCAAGTTCCTGGCCAGGACGACCATGGCCCGCAAGGCCGCCGACGCCGCCATCGGCGCCACCAAGACCGCTCTGGTCGAGATGGGCCGCAAGCACGGGCGGGACATCCGCCTCGTCCACCCCGCGTACACCACGATGGACTGCGCGCACTGCGATGCGAGAGCCAAGCACGCAATGCCGCTGGGTGAGCGCACCTACACCTGCACCGTGTGCGGAAACGTGTCCCCCAGGGACAAGAACTCCGCACGCGTCATGCTCGTCCGGGCAGGTCTCAACCCGGCTGGTGCTGATGGCGCAAGACCTCCTGGAGCGCTGCTCCGGGAGGCGGCCTGAGCCAGGAATCCCCTTCCCTTCAGGGAGGGGAGGATTCAAGGTAGAAGTGCAGCGCGGCGTCGTAGTCGGCGGCGGTGACGACCAGCCGGAGTTCGCGGACGGGGGTGGTCTCGTCGGGCACAACAGCTCCTGGGCTACTCGGGGTCGGGGAACAGAACGGTGATCGTGGGGCGGTCAGACGAGTCCCTCCGGCAGTGTGACCCCCGCCCCCGCCAGGTGGCGTAGGGCCGCCGCCGTGGAGTGGCAGTCGAAGAGGGCCGAGTGTTCGTCGCCCGGGGCGGCGGGCCGGGCGAGTCCCAGGGTCTGCCAGAGGCGGCCCGAGTTGACACCGGTCGTCGCCGGGGCGACGGCGTTCAGCCACGGCCGCACGTTGAGGAAACCCGGGGTGAGCGCGCTGTGCTCGATCTGCTCGCCCCGGGCCCGGGCCCAGCCGACGTTCTCGCCGAGGACGACCATGTCGTTGCCGTAGGAGAGGACCGCCCCGTCCCGGCAGAAGCCGAGGAAGTCGCCCAGGGCCCGGGCCGGCGGGAGGCCGTCCCGGTCCACGCTGCGCTGGTCGATACCGGTGAGGGTGGTGAAGAACGGCGAGAGCCGGGGGTTCACCACCGGGCGGACCAGCGTCTCGTACTCCGCCACGACGGAGTACTCCTCGTTCACCCGCACCGCGCCGATCTGCACGATCTCCCGCAGGTGGCCGGGGGCCGACCACTCCTGCTCCATGGCCCCCGGCCAGGTGGTGAACTCCAGGTCGAAGATGACGAACGTGGACAAGACGCTGGCTCCCGGGTGTGCGAGGACGGCTACGGAAGCGTCCTACCCAGCAGACCGTCCGGCAGGAACCGCCGGGCGTCCCCCGCCGCCAGCCGCGACTTCGCCCCGGCCCCCGAACCGGAGTCCGAACCGGAATCCGACCGGGCCCCGGACCCGTCCCCCGCATCCGCCCCCGGGTCCTCCGGCGTCGGGCACAGCGCCTCGATGACGTGTTCGTTGATCGCGTCGTCGATCGGGCTCGGCTCCAGGGCCGTGCCGTCCGCGTTGAGGCGCTGGTACTTCATCAGGTTCCAGCCCATGGAGAGCTGGCGGTCGCCGTCCGCGCTGGTGAGGCTGATGGTGCCCGCGCCGAAGACTCCGCCGTCGTGGCCCCAGAACCGCCCGCAGCCGGGCACGTCGAGGGTGTAGATGCCGAGGCCGTAGTCGATCGCGGCGCCCGGGGCGAGCTCCACCGGGACCGTGCGCCGCATCTCGGCGAGCGACGAGCGGCGGAGCAGGTCACCGGTGAGCAGCTTCCGGTAGAACCGGTTGAGGTCGTCCGTCGTGGAGACGATCGCGCCGGCCGTGTACGCCCAGGACATGTCGTAGACGCTGTAGTCGCGGGGCGGGTCGATGAGCCCGTAGAACGACTCGTACATCCGGGAGTGCGGGCCCTTGATGTACGCGGTGCGCGGGTACGAGGTGTGGCGCAGCCCGGCGCGGTCGATGACGTTGCGGGTGATGTACGTCGACGCCTTCTGGCCGGTCACCTTCTCCAGGATCAGGCCGGCGATGACGTAGTTGGTGTTGGAGTAGCTGCCCGGCTGCGCGCCGGGGCGCCCGGTGGCGGGGGCCGCGAGGCCGAGCCGTACGAGCTCGCGGGGGCGGATCGAGCGGAAGCGGTGCTCGTCGAGGCTGGCGGTGGAGTTCTGGGCGAGGGAGGGGAACGCTCCGACGACGTAGTCGCCTATGTGGCTGGTGTGGTTGAGGAGCATCCGTACGGTGACGGCGTCCCCGCGCTCCCGGGCGTCCCCGTCGGTGCCGGTGCCCTCGAACAGCTCGGGGACGTAGTCCGTGACCGGGGCGTCGAGGCTGATCCGGCCCCGCTCCACCTGCTGGAGGATCGCCACGGCCGTGAACGTCTTGCTGATGCTGCCGACGCGGTGCCGCATGTCCGGGGTGACCTCACGGCCCGTGTCCACGTCGGCCAGCCCGGCCGCGCCGGTCCAGCGTTCCCGGCCGTCCCGCACGGACGCGTACGTGCCGTACATCCCGGCCTCGTGGACCGCGTCGAGCGTCCCACGCAACTCGGCCCGGTCCAGCCGCTCCCCCGACGCGGCCGGGCCGGCCGCCTCGGCGGCGGGTACCGCCGCGCCCAGCAGAAGTGTGGTCCCCAGCACTGTCCCCACGAGACGTTGCACACGCACGACGTGTCCCCCTCGATCCTGACGTTCCGACGGCCCCGGACGGTCAACTCCGTTGCCCTGTCAGGCGATTGTCACGAAGAACCGGTGCGCACTACATCCTTCCCGGGGACGATCACTCTCACAGCGGGACCATGACATCCGTCATGGTCCCGCGGAGATCGGCGGACGAGGGGGGTCAGAGGCCGTACCGGGGCTTCATGTGGCGCCAGAAGTCCCGGAACATCCACTTGTCGAACTCGGTGATCTGGGTGGCGCTGCCCGCCTTCATGAGGAAGCAGCACTGGCCGGTCGGGGTCCAGTCGTAGAAGTCGTCGAGGCCGAAGGTGTGGCCGACCTCGTGCAGATAGATGTGGATGTTCTCCTGGTTCAGGGCGCCGGTGAAGTAGGAGCGGCCCATGCGCTGGCCCCAGTCACCGCCGGCGCCGCCGCCGAAGCCCTCGGTGAGCCAGAGGGACTGGTCGTAGTGGCGGGCGGCGCCGCCGGGACAGCGGGAGTAGTTGCCGTCCTGGTGGAAGAAGCGGCCGCAGTCGGGGTTGCACTGCGGGGCTCCGGCGCCGTCCAGCATGTTGGTGTAGATGTCGACGGAGTTGTCGCTCCACTGGAGGGTCGAGCGGTTCTTCACCGCCCAGCCGACGATGTTGACGGGGACGTTGGTGTACGGCCAGGCGTCGGTGCCCGTGCCGTTGTCGACCATCGCCGCCATCCACTTGCCGAACTGCTTCTTCAGCGCGGCGTGGATCTGGTCGCGCAGGGCCACGCTGACCGGCTGGTCCGACTCCCAGCGGACGCAGTAGTTGACGCTTCCGCGGTTGGCCATGATCTGGTCCCAGCCGTAGTTGCGGAAGCCGTAGAGGTTGCCGTAGGTCGACTCGACGTGGTTCCAGACCTCGTTCAGGGGCTGGACCAGGTTCGAGGGCGGGTTCCAGGCGGCGGGTGCGGCGGCGACCGCGGCCGCCACCGCCCTGTCCTGTGCCTGTGCCCGGTCCGTCCGGTCGTTCGCCGCCTGCGCGACGGACGGGGTGGTCAGACCGGGTGCGAGCAGCACGGCCAGGACCGCGACGAGCACGGTGAGCAGTCTCGCGATGCGGGTGCGTGTGACGTGCATGGTGAACTCCCTTTGTGGGGTCGGGATTTCACGTGCCTTCCGTTCACCCTTCCGTCGCCGCCACCACCAGAAAAGGTTGCCCCTCCGAACCAACTCGGTCCGGCTCACCGCCAGTCAGGTCTGCTCGGCCTCCCCCGCCTCCCCGAACCGCGCCAGCGCCACCCCGCCCGCCACACAGCACACGAACCCGATCACGGCCGACCACGCGTAGCCGTGGCGGGTGGAGTCGCCGAGCCAGACCACCCCGAACACCCCCGGCCAGACGGTCTCGCAGATGACCATCGCCGCCGTCGCCGCCGTCACCGAGCCGGACTGGAGGGCCTGCACCAGCAGGAGGTAACCGCCGAGGCCCGAGACGACGACGGCGTACGCGGACGGCTGGGCCGGTACCCCGAGCACACCGGTGTCCGGCAGCAGCCGTACGGCGATCGCGGTGAGGCCGAAGCTCAGCCCCGCCGCCGCGCCGAGGACGACGGTCCGGCCCCGCCGCAGCCGGCCGCCCACGACCCAGCCGCCCGCCACCACCAGCACCGACGCGACCAGCACCGCCACCCGCAGCGGGGCGTCGCCGTCCCCGTCGCCCGCGCGTCCGGCGGACACCGCCAGCGTCGCCAGCCCCAGACAGACCAGGGCCACGGCGGCCCACTCGGCCCGCCGCGGCCGCAGCCCCAGGACGACCGTGCCGGCCACCGCCGTGACCGCCAACGACGCGGCCACCGCCGCCTCCACCAGGAACACCGGCGCCAGCCGCAACGCCACCACCTGCGCCGCGAAACCGAGCGTGTCCAGTCCCGCCCCGACGAGGAACGGCCAGCCGCGCAGCACCTCCACCACGGTCCGCCCCCGGTCGCGCGCTCCCAAGTCACCCCGCGCGGCCGCCACCCGGCGCGCGCCCAGCGCCTGGAACACGGTCGCCGTCCCCATGCACACCGCCGCGCACAGCGCCCACGCCACACCCGCCACCATGGGGGCACCGTAGGGCGCTCGCCCGGTGGCGTCACGCTCCCACCCTCACGACCGCACAAAGTCCGACAGAGTTATTGATCCGCTTCTGTTCGAAGTCCTAGTGTGGGCCCGGTTTTCAACAACATCAGACAAAAATCGGACAGCATCCGACGCTCCTCGTCCCACACGTCACTCCGTACGTGCACCCCCCTGTTCACCGCGAGGAAGGCCCCGGCAATGCAGCACCCGCACCCGCAACCCCCTCCGCAGCCGCACCCCGGCACCCCCGCAGTCCGCCCCGTGGTGAGCCGCCGCCGGCTGCTGGAGGGCGGCGCCGCCCTCCTCGGCGCCCTGGCCCTCTCCGGCGGCGACGCGTACGCCGCCCCCCGCTCCGGGACGGCGGACGCCGACAGCCCCGAGTGGTCCGGCAACATGGCGCTCTTCCAGGTCGGCGCGGAGCCGCCGCACACCACCCTCATGCCGTACGCGGACGTCAGACAGGCCCTCGCCGGCGACCGCACCCGCTCCCCGTACCGGCTGAGCCTCGACGGGACGTGGAAGTTCGCGTACGTCGACCGGCCGGGCGACCGGGACGAGGACTTCTACCGGACCGACCTCGACGACAGCGGCTGGGACACCATCCCGGTGCCCTCCAACTGGCAGTTGCACGGTTACGACTTCCCCATCTACATCAACATCACCTACCCGTGGTGGGGGCCCAACGGCCTCGGCGAGGAGGCCCAGCCGCCGACCGCGCCGACCCGCTACAACCCCGTCGGCCAGTACCGCCGCACCTTCCACCTCCCCAAGGACTGGACGGCCGGCGACCGCCGCACCTTCCTGCACTTCGAGGGCGTCAAGTCGGCCCACTACGTCTGGATCAACGGCCAACTCGTCGGCTACCACGAGGACTCGTACGACCCGGCCGAGTACGACATCACGAAACACCTCAAGCCGGGGAAGAACCGGATAGCCGTCGAGGTCTACCGCTACTCGGACGGCGACTGGCTGGAGGACCAGGACATGATCCGGCTGAGCGGTATCTTCCGCTCGGTCTACCTCTACTCCACGCCCGCCGTGCACCTGCGCGACTTCAGGCTGGACACCCCGCTCGGCGACGGCTACACGTCCGCCGAGCTGTCGGTCACGGCGAGCGTGCGCGCCTACGCGGCCGGGCACGCGGGGGCGTACTCGGTCGAGACGCAGCTCTACGACGCCCGGGGCCACGCCGTCTGGTCGCGGCCGCTGGTGCAGTCCGTCGCCGTCGGCGCGTCCACGACCGGCGAGGACGTGACCGTACAGGCGAAGAAGTCCGTGCCCTCGCCCGAGCTGTGGTCCGCCGAACACCCCACCCTCTACACGGCCGTGCTCCGGCTGCGCGACCCGCGCGGCAAGGTCGTCGAGACCCTCTCCCACCGCGTCGGCCTGCGCGAGTTCGCGCTCAAGGACGGGCTGATGCGGATCAATGGCAAGCCGGTCTCCCTCCGGGGCACCAACCGCCACGAGATGCACCCCGACCGGGGCATGGCGCTCACCCGCGCCGACCTGGTCAAGGACATGGGGATCATCAAGCGGCTCAACATGAACACCGTCCGCACCTCGCACTACCCCAACAACCCGCTCTGGTACGAGCTGGCGGACGAGTACGGCCTCTACCTCGTCGACGAGACCAACCTGGAGACCCACGGCATCCGGGACCGTTTCCCCGGGAACGACCCCGACTGGTCCAAGGCCTGTGTGGCCCGCGCCCAGGCGATGGTCCACCGCGACAAGAACCACGCCTCCGTCGTCATCTGGTCCCTCGGCAACGAGGCGGGCGGCGGCTCCACCTTCGTCGCCATGCGCGACTGGATCGAGTCGTACGACAAGACCCGTGTCATCCAGTACGAGGGCGACGACCGGCCGACGATCAGCCAGATCCGCTCGGAGATGTACGACAGCCCGCAGCGGGTCGAGCAGCGGGCCAAGGACACCTCCGACACCCGGCCGTACGTGATGATCGAGTACTCGCACTCCATGGGGAACTCGACCGGCAACTTCAAGAAGTACTGGGACCTCATCCGCCGCTACCCGGTCCTCCAGGGCGGCTGGATCTGGGACTTCGTCGACCAGTCGCTGACCTGGCCGGTGCCGAGGCTGAGGGTGTTCACGGATGCCGGTCCGAGCGCGCTGAAGGGCCAACTCCTCACCGCCGCAGGCACGTTCAGCCGCAGCAAGGGGCTGTCCGGCGCCACGGGCTTCACCCGCGACCCGGCCCTCGACCTCACCGGCTCGCTGACCCTGGAGGCGTGGATCACCCCGCACGTCACCGGCGGCCACCAGCCCCTCGTCGCCAAGGGCGACACCCAGTACGCGCTGAAGCAGACCAACAACAGCGTCGAGTTCTTCATCTACGGCGGCGGCCAGTGGGTCAGCGTCAGCTGGAACCTCCCGGCCGACGGCTGGACCGGCCGCGAACACCATGTCGCCGGTGTCTTCGACGCCGAGGCCGGGTCCCTCACCCTCTACGTCGACGGCGAGGCGAAGGCCACCCGCACCACCACCCGGCGGCCCAGCGTCAACACGGCACCCCTCTCCCTCGGCACCGACACGGACAACCCGACGCGCGAGTTCAGCGGCACGATCCGGCGGGCGGGTGTGTACGCGCGCGCCCTGAGCGGGGCCGAGCTGGCGTCCGGGGGGCGTGGGCCCGGGGACGACGGGGTGCGGTTCTGGTTCGACGCGGCGACGGTCGAGGTGGGGGAGCGGAAGCGCGAGGGCTTCGCGAAGGAACGTTCGTTTTTCGCGTACGGCGGTGACTGGGGCGACAACCCCAACGACGGGGCCTTCGTCGCGGACGGCATCGTCAAGGCCGACCGGGGCCACACCGGCAAGGCGGCCGAGGTCAAGCGCATCTACCAGGCGATCCACGCGACCCCGGCCACCGGCGCCGCGACCGATGCCCTGACCTCCAGGAAGATCACGCTCACCAACGAGTACCTCTTCACCAACCTCCGCGAGTTCGACGGCAGTTGGACCCTGGTGGCGGACGGCAAGGAGATCCAGCGGGGCCGCCTCACCCGCGCCCAGCTGGACGTCGGCCCCCTCTCCACCAAGGACATCACCGTCCCCTTCCGCCTCCCCTCCTCCCCCGCGCCCGGCACCGAGTACTTCCTGGAACTCTCCTTCACCACCAAGGAGCGCACCCCCTGGGCGAAGTCCGGCTTCGAGGTGGCCCGGCAGCAACTGCCGGTGGACGCGGGCAGCCCGGCGGTGGCGCCGGCACCGCTGGCGACCGTCCCGAAGCTGACGTACACGGACGGTCCGAAAGAGATCAAGGTCAGCGGCAAGGGCGTGAAGGGGCGCGGCTTCTCCGTCACCGTCGACCGGGAGAGCGGCGTCCTCACCTCCTACAAGTCGGCCGGCACCCGGCTGCTCACCTCCGGCCCGGTCCCCAACTTCTGGCGGGCCCCCACCGACAACGACCACGGCAACGGGCAGCACACCCGTAACCAGACCTGGCGGGACGCGGGCGCCAACCGCAAGGTGACCGAGGTGACCGTGCGGGCCCTGGGCGACGGCCGGGCGGTGGAGATCAAGGTCACCGGCACCCTGCCGACGACGACCGAGTCGTCGTACTCCACCACCTACACGGTCTTCGGCAACGGCGAGATCAAGGTCGACAACACCCTGCACCCGGGCGCGGCCTCCCTCCCGTACATCCCGGAGGTGGGCACCCTCCTGCACCTCCCCCGCCGCCTGGACCGCCTCCACTACTACGGCCGCGGCCCGGAGGAGAACCACTGGGACCGCAACAACGGCACCGACGTCGGCCTCCACTCGGGCGGCGTCGCCGACCAGTGGTCCGGCTACATCCGCCCCCAGGAGAACGGCAACAAGACCGACATCCGCTGGGCCGCCCTGACCGACCGCGACGGCGAGGGCCTGCTGATCTCGGGCGACTCCCTGATCGAGGTCAACGCCTCCTTCTTCACCCCGGAGGACCTCTCGACGGGCCTCCGCCACGACTACCACCTCACCCCCCGCGACACGGTCGTCCTGCGGGTCAACCACCGCCAGATGGGCGTCGGCGGCGACAACAGCTGGGGCGCCCACACCCACGACGAGTACAAGCTCTTCGCGGGCCGCGACTACGCGTACACGTACCGCCTGCGCCCGCTGACGGACGTGGACCTCGCCACCAAGCTGTCGAGGAGGCCGACGGCGACGGAGTGACACCTGACGCAGCCGCCGACACGACCGACGCTCGACCGGGCCCTCCCGGCCGAGCGTCCGGTCGTCCCTCCCTGGTGCCGTTCGCTCCCTGCCCGGTGCGCCGGTCAGCGCACCAGCAGGTCGATCATCCTCGTCGGGCCCTCCTCTCCGTCGCCCTCGGCCAGGGTGCGGCGCATCAGCGCGAAGTAGGGGGCGAGCAACTCGGGGCTGACGCGCTGCTGTTCGGCGGTGGCCAGGAAGGTCGGGATGCCGGCCACCTGCATGGCCAGGCTGGAGTCGACGCCCGTGGTGCGGTCGCCGCCGCGCAATTGCTCGGCGGTCCCGTGCACGGACGGGGCCATCGCGGCGAGCCAGTCCGCGAGCAGCGGGGCGAAGGACGCGGGGTCGATGTTCTCCTCGCGGATCAGGGCGAAGGCGTGCGCGGCACCGGCGAACATGCCGTACATCGCGCTGAGCAGGGCCACGTCGTGCAGGGCCGCGAAGCCCGCGTCCTCGCCGACGTAGGTGGTGCCGACCGGGACGGCCAGGGTGGCCCGGTGCTGGTCGAACAACTGCCGCGAACCGCTGTAGAAGATGTAACCGCCCGCCTCGGGGACGCCGACCATCGGAGGGACGGCCATGATGCCGCCGTCCAGGTAGCGGGCGCCCCGAGCCTCGGCCCACTCGGCGCGGGCGCGGGCCTGGGCGGGGGTCGTCGTGGTCAGGTTCACCAGGTCGCGGCCGGTGAGGTCGACATCGGCCAGTGCCTTGTCCACGGAGGCGTCGTCCAACAGGCAGACGACGACGAGGCTGTTCGCCGCGACCGCCTCGGCTGCGCTGTCCGCGACGCTCGCGCCCTCGGCGGCGAGCACCGCGGAACGGGCCGGGGCGCGGTTCCAGACGGTGAGCGGATGGCCCGCGGCCAGCCACGCGCGGGCCAGCGCCGTGCCCATCGCGCCGAGGCCCAGCGAGGTGACGGCGGTCTTCTCGGAAGGGTTCTGTGTCATGCCGAACAGGCTGGTCACGGGCGCGAAACCGATCAAGTACGCACTTCGGAGTGGGTGGTTACCCTGAGGTGAGCGAGCACGTCGGAGGGGTGGGGGACATGGCGACGCTGAACCGGCCGGGCGCACCGGACGAGCACATCTGCGGGATCGACACCGCGATGGAGGTGATCGGCGGCAGGTGGAAGGTCCTGATCCTGTGGGCGCTGCACGAGCAGCCCGGTCGCCGATTCGGTGAGCTGCGCCGGCTGCTTCCGGGCGTCAGCGAGAAGGTGCTGGCCTCCCATCTGCGGGAGATGGAGACGGACGGGATCGTGCGTCGCGTCTCCTACGACGAGGTGCCGCCCCGCGTCGAGTACTCGCTGACCGAGGACGGGACACGCCTCAACACCGCGCTCGAACCGCTGGCCTCCTGGGGCCGGGAGCGGTCGACGCGGTAGGCGCCCCGGCGCCTCGCGGGCTGCGCGTCCCTGTGCACCGCTGTGGCGTCCACGAAGCCCTGGGCCCTCGGGCGCACGAACGTGATCGTGATGCCGCCCACGCGTGAACGCGCGGGTGGGAAGGTGGCGGGCCGCAGGGGCTGACCCCCGTCCGCCCCTCGACGTCGAGGCGGTCCGTCGGGGCGATGTGACCGGTTCAAAAACCACCCGTGTCACACCCGTTGACTTCCTTCTCGCGTGGCTCTACTTTCGGCCAGCCGATACGTTCGGCGAGCCGATCCTTGTTCGAGATATCGACGGCGATATCCATCGAAGGAGCCGCATGTTCCCCCCTCCCCGCATTGACTCCCCCGGCTTCGGGCGCCGTTGCAGAAACGCCGCCGTACGCGCCCTCGCCCTGGCGACGACCGCGACGGCCGCCCTGCTCTTCGCCCAGCCGACGACCGCGCCGACGTCACCCGTCACCGAACTCGACGCCGCACCCGTAGCGGTGACGGACCGTCAAATACCTGTCCCCGAAGCCCCGATGGGCTGGGCCTCCTGGAACGCCTTCGCCGCGAAGGTCGACTACAACGTGATCAAGCAGCAGGTCGACGCGTTCGTCGCGGCCGGGCTGCCCGAGGCCGGCTACGAGTACATCAACATCGACGAGGGCTGGTGGCAGGGCACGCGCGACAGCGCGGGCAACATCACCATCGACGAGGCCGAATGGCCCGGCGGCATGAAGGCCATCGCCGACTACATCCACAGCAAGGGCCTGAAGGCGGGCATCTACACCGACGCCGGCAAGGACGGCTGCGGCTACTACTTCCCCACCGGCCGCCCGGCCGCTCCCGGCAGCGGCAGCGAGGGCCACTACGTCCAGGACATGACGCAGTTCTCGAAGTGGGGCTTCGACTTCGTGAAGGTCGACTGGTGCGGCGGCGACGCCGAGGGCCTCGACCCGAAGACGACCTACCAGGCGATCAGCGACGCCGTCGCCACCGCGACCGCCACCACCGGCCGCCCCCTCGCCCTCTCCCTGTGCAACTGGGGCTACTCCAACCCCTGGAACTGGGCGCCGGGCATGGGCCCGATGTGGCGGACGAACACGGACATCTTCTACCACGGCCAGGGCCTGACGTACGCGGGCATGCTGACCAACTACGACCGGAACGTGCACCCCACGGCCCAGCACACCGGCTACTACAACGACCCCGACATGCTGATGATCGGCATGGGTCTCACCGCCGCCCAGGACCGCACCCACATGAACCTGTGGGCGATCTCCGGCGCCCCGCTGCTCGCCGGCAACGACCTCTCCACCATGACCACCGAGACGGCGAACATCCTCAAGAACCCCGAGGTCATCGCCGTCGACCAGGACCCCCGCGGCCTCCAGGGCGTCAAGGTCGCCGAGGACACCACCGGTCTCCAGGTGTACGGCAAGGTCCTCTCCGGCACCGGCAACCGCGCGGTCGTCCTGCTCAACCGCACCTCCACCACGCAGAACATGACCGTCCGCTGGTCCG
Source organism: Streptomyces caniscabiei (assembly GCF_014930365.1). Taxonomy (GTDB): domain Bacteria; phylum Actinomycetota; class Actinomycetes; order Streptomycetales; family Streptomycetaceae; genus Streptomyces; species Streptomyces caniscabiei. The sequence goes on from NZ_JABXWI010000001.1 coordinate 577,528, forward strand.
ACCTCGGTCTGACGAACGCCTCCGCGACCGTCCGTAACCTGTGGAGCCGTACCAACGTCGGTACGCCCGGCACGAGTTACACCACGAGCGTCCCGGCGGGCACCTCGGTCATGCTCACCGTCAAGGGCGGCACCGAGCAGTCGGCCGCCTCGTACAACGGCACAGCGAGCTTCTCCGGCGTGGTCGCCGGGAACACCGGCCTGAAGACGGTCGACGTCTCCTACACCAACAACACCTCCACGGCCCGCGTCGGCACCCTCACCGTCAACGGCCAGACCTCCACCAAGGTCTCCTTCCCGCCGACCGGCTCCTCCCCCGGCAACATCTCCGTCGCCATGTCGCTCACCAAGGGCAGCGCCAACACGATCACCTTCTCCGGCGCCCCGACCCTCGAAGGCATCGTCGTACGGCCGCTGCCGGGCACCAACGGCACCGTGATCACCGGCACGGGCTCCGGCCGCTGCGCCGACATCAACAACAACACGATCACCAACGGCACCGACGCCCAGCTGTGGGACTGCTCCGGCGGGCAGAACCAGGTCTGGCAGTACACCTCCCGCAAGGAACTCGTCGTGTACGGCAACAAGTGCCTCGACGCCTGGGACCGCGGCACCTCCAACGGCACCCGCGTCGTCATCTGGGACTGCCACGGCGGCACCAACCAGCAGTGGAACGTGAACGCCGACGGCACGATCGTCAACGTCAACTCCGGTCTCTGCCTGGACGCCTACAACGCCGCGACCACCAACGGCACGAAGCTCGTCCTGTGGTCCTGCAACGGCCAGAACAACCAGAAGTGGAGCCTGACATGAGCCGCATGACCAGCGGGCCCGGCCTCTCCCGCCGCATGTTCCTCGGCACGGCGGCGACCGTGCCACTGGCCGCCACCGGTGTGCTCACCCTCGGCGCCGGCACCGCCCACGCCGCCGACTCCGCGTACGCGATGGTCTACTTCACCGAGTCCAACACCATGCTGGAGGCCGACTACGGCCTGCACCTGGCCGTCAGCCAGGACGGCCTGAACTGGACCCCGCTGAACCAGAACGCCCCGCTGGTCACCCCGACCCAGGGCGCCGGCGGCCTGCGCGACCCGTTCCTGATGCGCAAGCAGGACGGCACGTTCGTCGTCCTGGCGACGGACCTCAAGGGCACCGACTGGAACTACAACAGCACGTACATCCATGTCTGGGACTCCGCCGACCTGCGGACCTTCACCGGCTACCGGCGGCTGAAGCTCCACGACATGACCAGCACCCACAGCTGGGCGCCGGAGGCCTACTGGGACGCCTCACGCGGCCAGTACGGCATCCTCTACTCCTCCGTGAACAGCAGCGGCCACAACGTGATCATGGTCAGCTACACCACGGACTTCGTCACGTCGACCAACCCCCAGGTCTTCTTCGACCCGGGCTACGACATCATCGACGGCAACCTCACGGTCGGCGTCAACGGCGTCAACTACCTCTACTACAAGGTCAACCAGACCCTGGTCGGCGCCCGCTCCACCACCCTCAACCCGGGCAGCTTCACCCCGTTCAGCACGGGCGTCGCGCACGGCGGCACCGAGGCCCCCACGGTGGTGAAGTCCCTGACGTCCTCCGCCTGGTACCTCTGGGGGGACACGTACACCCCCAACGGCGTCTTCTACGTCTGGCAGTCGAACGACCTCGCCTCCGGCACCTGGACCGCCCTCGACCAGAAGCTCTACACCCAGCCGCTCAACTCCAAGCACTGCGGCATCCACCCCATCACGTCGACGGAGTACACCAACCTGCTGGCCAAGTGGGGCGCCCCCACCTGGAACCGCCTGAAGTCGTACAACTTCCCGTCCCGCTACGTCCGCCACAGCAGCTACGTGGGCCGTATCGACGAGTACCCCTTCGACCCGTTCACCGACTCCCAGTGGAAGCTGGTCCCGGGCCTCGCGGACTCCTCGGCGGTCTCCTTCCAGTCGGTGAACTTCCCGACCCGCTATCTGCGCCACTACAACTACGCGCTCCGCCTCGACGCGAACGACGGCACGTCGACGTTCGCCGCGGACGCCACGTTCACCCGCGTCGCCGGCCTCGCCGACTCGACGTGGTCCTCGTTCCGCTCGTACAACAACCCGACCCGCTACATCCGGCACAGCAACTACCTGCTCCGCATCGACCCGATCTCGACGGCGACGGAGCGGGCGGACGCGACGTTCCGGGTGGGCTACTGACACCCATGCCCCCGGCTGGTCCGGAGCCTCAGCGGCCCCGGACCAGCTCGGCCGCGCCGAACGACACGTTGGTGGTCGTACGCGCCGTCGTCGAAGAGATGCCAGCCGTCCGTCGCCCCATGGCCCGGTCCTCCTCGTCGGTCTTCGTCGGGCCCGATTCAACTCCGGTACGGGGAGAAGGCGAAGCCGGCGGACCGGACGGGGCGGATCGAACGTTCAGGCGCGCCCCTGCGTCTCAGTACCGATCGTGCGGTCGGACGAGCGGAAACGCGGAGGGTCTCATGGGGGAGCCGGACGAGCGCGGGTGGACGTGGACCCGGACCTGGACGTCAACGCGGAGCGGGCGCGGCCCGGGTACCCGTACCCGCTCCCGTTCCCGTGGCGGAGCCGCCGCGGCCGTGCTGGGCTCCCTCGTCGTACTCGGCGGCATCCAGGGATCGGCGGCCGACGCCCAGAGCGTGGAGATCGTGTCGACCCCGACGAGGACCTGCCACGGCACCCAGCCGAAGGGCAGCCTCGCCGGTCACGCGAGGGACGGCGTCCCTGAGGACACCCCACTCGAACGCACCCTGAGCTACGTGGACGAGCTGGTCGCCGGCCGCCACGCCCCGGTCTACACGGGCATGGTCCTGGACGAGGACGCGGCTTCCCTGGACGTCTACCGCATCCCCTCCGCCCCCTTCGACACGGCCGTCTGCGAAGGCGCCGAGAAGGGCGTGACCGTACGGCTCCACGACCGCGACATCAACGAGAAGGACCTCAACGCCCTCCTCGACCGCGTCAGCGAGGACATGAGCCGCTGGGACGGCACCTTCGCCCTGCGCGAGGTCGGCCTGGACGGCACCGGCTTCGTCCACGTCGGCGTGGACGACCCCGAGACCGCCGAGCCGATCCTCCACGAGGCGTACGGCGAGCGGAACGCCAAGTACCTCCGCGTCGAGTACGCCCCGCAGGCGCACTTGCTCTGACCGGCCACGACCGAGGATGCAACGACCCTGAAGATCCGCTATAGTTGATCTCGAGCCGCTCACCGGAAATCGAAATCCCGGTAGCACTCGATGCGTTGGTGGTCCAAGGAAAGACGCCCCGCTTCCTGCGGGGAAATGCAGGTGCAAGGCCTGCCCGGCGCTCCACAGAATGAGCCCCGCTTCACAGCATGTGAAGCGGGGCTCATCGCGTTGAGGTGTCCCCTAGCCCCTCTGCCGCTGCCGCCCCAGCAACAGGGCTCCCCCGGCCGCCACCACGGCTGCCGCCCCCACCGCTCCGGCGGCCATGAAGCCCCCGTTGGAACGCCACGACAGCACCGACCACCGTGACTGCGCGGAGAACAGGGACCCCGTACTCAGCCACGAGCCGGTCGAGATCAGTGACAGCGAGGACCCGATCGAGCCGGCGGACAGGGCGCTCCCGATCGAACCGACCGACAGGACCGACCCGACGGACCCCACGGAGAGCACCGACCCGACGGACCCGATCGACAGCAGGGAGTCCTTGGACCACAACGACAGCACGGACCCGGAGGGGGAGGCCGAGGAGGAGGAACAGCGGCCGGACGGCAAGGACAGCACGGATGGCATGGACGGCTTCGTCATACGGCCATCCTGCCCGTGACGCTCTCCCGGGCGGAGCCTTCCGGCGACGACGGCCGGAAACCGTGTCGGCTCGGCCGGGCTCGGCACCGGGGACTCGACGGATCCGCCGAACGTTGTCGCCCCGTCCGGCGTCCCAGTGGTGACCGTCCACGAAGGGGCCACCGCCATGCCGACCACCACTGCCGTACGACTCCGTCCCCGCGCGCTGTCCGCCGCCGCGACGGCGGGGGCGTTGATGTGGGCGGTGTCAGGGTGCGGAGAGGAACCGGCGACGGCGACGAAGCCCTCGGCGCCCGCCTGGAAGGAACCGGCGTCCTACACCTACACGTTGAGGTCGACGGAGGGCGAGCGGCCGTTGATCGGGACGTTCAGGGTGACGGTCCGGGACGGGAAGGTCGTGCGGGCCGTCGGGCTCGACGACAGCGGGCGGCACGTGGTGGACCGGTCGCCGCAGCACATACCCACCATCGCGGACCTGTTGCGGGAGGCGGCGGTGGCCCGCGAAGAGGGTGCGGACACGGTGGACGGCACGTACGCGTCGGACGGCCGTCCGCTCACGCTCGCCATCGACTGGGACGAGGACGCGATCGACGACGAGGCGGCGTACGACCTCAGCGACTACGAGGCGCTCGGCTGACTCAGGTCCCGGACCGTGCCGCCCACCTTGGCCTTGAGCTGCTTGAGCACGTCGGGCTTGGCGGAGATGGCCCAGCGGGGGCCGACGAGGTACTTGCCGCCGTACATCGAGGCCGACTCCAGCCAGACCTCCTTCAGCTCGTCCTTGGGGAAGGTGGTGATGAGGTAGTCCCCCGCCCCGGTCTGGCACACGCCCTCGCGGAGTTCCTCGGCCTCGGTCCGGATCTTCACCTCGCATCCGGTGAGCTCGGCGATCACCTCGACCTTGGCCGGCGCGACGACCGCGGCAACCGGACTGGACCCCTCGCTCGCCTTGCCCGAGCCCTTGTCACCACCGCCCCCGCTACAGGCCGCCACCAGAGGCAGGACAGCCAGCCCCGCAGCCAACACACCGCCCCGCGCCAGCTTCGTCATCACGTCCGGATCTCCGTTCGCGTTCTTCGTACTTCGTACCCGAGTGCACTCGCCAAGAGGTACGTAGGGACGCGGCCGGATGCTCACCACCGGTCGAAACAGTGACGTCGACGGCCGAATCCCCACCTCAGAAGTAGCTCAACGGCACGCTGCGCCGCGGATTCCAGGCGTAGATTTCGTGACCGCGAGCACAAGCGACGCGCAAAGGGCCGTGGCCAAATCCCTTGGCCGGCACTTCATTTGGGGAATAGATGATCCCGGAATCGACAAGCCCGGCACGTTCTCTCCGCATCGGCGTCGCCGTCGCCGCCGCGCTCCTCGTCACAGCGTGTTCCACTCTGGGGCAGAGTCCTCAAGGCGCCGCGCTGGAGGGCGGAATCCAGGAAAGCGGAACCGTCGGGAGCGAGAACGTGCAGGTCGGGGACATCTGGTGGTTCGCGCTCCCCGTGCCCACCAACAAATCCGCCGAGCCGATCGAAATCACCGGGGTGTCACTCGTCGAGGTTCCCACAGGGATGAAGGTCCTGGGATACGGCGCCTACAGCCTGGAAGACACCGAAGGGCTGGCGCTGCTGGCGAAGGAGGGCGAGGAATTGGCTCCACGGTTCGCCGCGCTGCGCGACCACTCCGACAAGCCCGTGAAAGTGGCTCCACACGCCTCCAGCGACATCTACTACCTGGCACGGCTGAAGATCACCAGCCTGCCCTCCCGAAGCGCCCGCTACTGCGAGTTCGACTATCGGCAGAGCGGCCGCGCATACACACAGACACTGGACTGCGAAGTGGAACTGACAGGCAAGTAGGGCATCCCCATGGCCAGATGCTGTCGCTGCTACGGTCGGGCGCATGCTGATCGTCGAACTTGCCTTGACCGCTTCACCTGAACGCCTCGCGGCACGTCCGGCGCATCGCGCACTCCTCAACCGCCTTCACGAGGAGGGATGTCTCGTCGCCGCCGGTCCGTTCGCTGACGACACTGGTGCGCTGCTTGTCTTCGACACGGACCGCGCAGAGCTGGACCGCATACTCGACACCGATCCGTACTACCGCACCCCTGGTGTCCAGGTGGTCGGTGTGCGCGAATGGGCGCCGGTCGTGGGTCTGTCCGGACCGCGGCGCGATCCATCCTGAGCAGCGGAACCGGTGCGCGCCCGGACGGACACGAGCGACGGCTTCGCCGTGCTGACCGAGGCCGACCGAGCAGACTGCCGGTCATGCAACTTCCCGCACCGGCCGTCGTCGCGGCCACCGCGCTGATCGAAGTCGTCAGGATCTCGGGGCTGCCGGGAAGGCGGGGCGCCCCGTACCCCGGCGCGGTGGTCGCCCACTGGGCCGGGGACGAGGTCGGCGACATCCTGGACCTGATCGCGAGTCTGCCCGGCAGCACACAGCACCGCTGCGGGTTCTCGCCGGGGTGGGGCGTACGGGCGTACGACGATGTCCTCGACCTGCCGTTGTACGAGGCGGCGTTCTGCTTCGGCTGCGACGAGGTCCGGATGCAGGGGCCCGCCGTGCCGCCCGCCCTGGCCACGCAGTTCTTCGACGCCGGCGCCGAGGAGGCTCAGGCCCTGCTGGAGCGTTTTCGTCGGGCGGTGCTGTAGCCGGGAGGAGGACGGGAGTACGTAACCGATTCCGTAGTCTCACCGATCTCTTTCGGAGCGGCGGCTGGGAAAGTGGGCCGGGTTCATGTGACCGACGGTCTGTATCGACGGTCGGTGCCGACGATCCATGTGGAGGTAGTCGCGTGCGTACGCGTTCCCTGGCCGCCGTGTTGAGCGGCGCGCTCGCTCTCTCGGCGTTCGCCGTTCCGGCCGCCCACGCCGACGATGGCCCGGTCATCACCGATGTCGTCGTGAACGGCGGGGCCGCGCTCGCGCTGGGGCCCACCGCGCCCAAGACCTTCAAGGTGAGCGTCACGGCCCGGCACGGCTCCGGGATCGAGAAGATGAGCATCCACGCGCGGCTGCCGTCGTACCTCTATCGGGCATCCGACCGCGGTATCACCTGCGCGGTCGTCAGCGCCACGACCTCGACCTGCACCGGCTCCTGGACCATCGACGCGGGCAGCTTCTACAGCAACGACCCGGCCGACGACCCCTGGTACATCAATGCCTCGGTGACGGCCGGCGACGACAACTGGATGACCACGGACCAGGCCGCCACCTTCACCGTACGGCGGCTCGCCACGCTCGGTGTCAACGCGGCCCCGGAGCCCGTGCGGAAGAACGCCCAGCTCACCGTGACCGGCAGGCTGGCCCGCGCCGACTGGAGGACCCACAAGAGCGCGGGGTACTCGGGGCGGTCGGTGAAGCTTCAGTTCCGTAAGAAGGGGTCGGACACCTACAGCACGGTGAAGACCGTCCGCAGCGGGAGCGGTGGCGCGCTCCGGGCCACCGTCAAGGCCGGCGCCGACGGGTACTGGCGCTGGACCTTCGCCGGCAACAGCACCACCTCGGCGGCCAAGGCCACCGGGGACTACGTCGACGTGCGCTGAGACAGGAGCAGGGCAGACCGACGCGGCGCCCGGACCTCGGTGAGCAGAGGCCGGGCGCCGCGGACGTTCACACGGTCCGGTGTTCCGTCACGAAGTCGTGCGGCCCGCGTTCTTGCGGCGGGTCACGACGAAGATCGCGCCGCCCGCCGCCACCAGGCCCGCCGCGCCGATGGCGATCGGGATGGCGTTGCCGCCGCCCGTCTCGGCGAGGTCGCCGGGCTCACCGCCGTTGGGGGACGGGGCGACCGGGGTGGAGTCCGGGGGGGACGGGGAGGGGGACGACTCGGTCTTCGGGGTGTCGTCGGCCGGCGGCTGATCGGCGGGCGGCTTCTCCTCGGCCGGCGGCTGGTCGTCCGCCGGGGGCTTCTCCTCCGCGGGCGGGTTCTCCTCGGCCGGGGGCTGCTCCGTCGTGCAGTCCTTCGTGCCGCCGTTCCAGGCCGCGATCAGCTTGTCCTTGATGACCGGGCGGTCCGGGCCCTTGGGGACGTCGCCGTGCTCGAAGCCGTCCTTCGCGTCGAGCTTGCCGTCGAACTTCACGGCGCCCCGGTAGAGGTCGACCTGGGCGTAGCAGCCCGCGTCGGGGACGGCGATGTCGAGGGAGTCCGTCGCGCCCTTCTTGACGGTGACCGTGTCGAAGTCGACGAAGACCTGCTCGCCCGAGGTCGCGAAGGTCGGGCCGTGGGCGAGGTAGGAGGCGAGGGAGACCGTGCAGGTCGTGGCGTCGGAGGCGGCGCGGACCTTGATGTGGACCTTGCCGTCGTCGCTGGGCTTGAGGTTCTGGTCGTCGAGCTTGACCCAGTCGGCGAACGTCACGCCGTCCAGCGAGAACTCGCAGCGGTCGGTCTCGGTGGCCGTGCCCGCGCCCTGGCCGGGGGCGTAGCTCTTCTTGCCCCAGCCGTCGCCGCCGCCGGGTGTGTCATGGGCGAAAGCCGGGCCGGAGACCGCCGCGCTCAGCGCAAGAGCGGCGATGCCCGTCCCCACCAGGCGGCTCACGATGACACGTCTCGCTATGGACATGCAGATCCCATTCTCGAACTCGGAACGTCGTACATACGAGACCCCGGGCGCGGCGGCGGCACGGCAGCACAGGGCCGCCGGTAGCCGCGCCGGGGGTGAGTGGTCGAAGAAAACACCGGGCTCAGGGGTCACTTGAGCCACAGGGTGGGGACATCGTTTACCAAGGGGTAGGGGCTGTCAACCTCGGGAAACGCCGGTCGGGCGCGGCGCCGGACGGTCCGTCAGACACATCCGCCCCACGTGCGGTGCACATATGGGACACAAGGGGAATCAGTTCCTCCGGGAGACCATCGAGCGGCCATCGGGACGCCATGCGTTCCTCACGAACACCCCAAGAGCAGACCCCCTCCGCAAAGGGTTCACCAACTCACCTCTTTGCCCAAGGGAGTTGATAGGGGACGGATTTGACAAGCCGCCCGCCGCTCCCGAATCTACGTTCATGACATCCATTTTCATTATCGGCGTCAAGGGTGCCGCCGAGGGCGAGCGGGGTGACGGTCCATGCGTGTGGCCTTCGTAGGCAAGGGCGGCAGCGGCAAGACGACGCTCTCCGCGCTCTTCGCCCGGCACCTCGCCCGGACCGGCGCGCCCCTCGTGGCGATCGACGGTGACATCAACCAGCACCTCGCGCACGCGCTCGGTCTCGACGAGCACTCGGACTTCGGCGCCCCGCCGCTGAGTTCGCGCACCGCCGAGATCAAGGACCTGCTGCGCGGCACCAACCCGCGGATCGTCTCGCGGGAGGCGATGGTCAAGACGACCCCGCCGGGCCGCGGGTCCCGCCTGCTGCGGCTCCTCGGCGACGACGACCTGCACTCCCGGCACGTCGAGCGCGTGGGCGACGTGCCGCTCATGGTCACCGGCGCGTTCGACGAGAGCGACCTCGGGGTGGCCTGCTACCACTCCAAGCTCGGCGCGGTGGAGCTGTACCTCAACCATCTCGTCGACGGGCCCGGCGAGTACGTCGTCGTCGACATGACCGCCGGCGCCGACGCCTTCGCCTCCGGGCTCTTCACCCGGTTCGACATGACCTTCCTGGTCGCGGAACCGACCCGGAAGAGCGTCTCCGTCTACCGGCAGTACCGGGAGCACGCCGCCGAGTTCGGCATCCCGATCGCGGTCGTCGGCAACAAGGTCTCCGGCGAAGACGACCTGCTCTTCCTCAAGGAGCACGTCGGCGACGACCTGTTCGCGTACTGCGTGCAGTCGTCGTACGTCCGCGCGCAGGAACAGGGGCGGCCACAGGGCGAGTTGGAGGCGCACAACCTGCACGCGCTGACCCTGCTGAAGGACGCCGTCGACGCCCGCGTCAAGGACTGGGCCACGTTCCAGCGCCACGCCGTCGAGTTCCACCTCCGCAACGCCGCCGCCTGGGCCAACGACGCCACCGGGCACGACCTGGCCGCCCAGGTGGACCCCGAGTTCCGCCACGGACCTCAGGCGCTTGCCGCCGCCGGGGCCACCGCTCCCTCCATAGCTCCCTAGTCTCCCTCTGATCAGAACAGGACCATTCATGTCGCTCGACGTCTCCCCGCAGCTGCTCGCCGATGCCGAGAAGGGCGAGGTGCGGGAGGAGGAGTTCGTGCAAACGGTGCGTACGTCGCTGCCGTACGCCTACGAGCTCATCGCCTCGCTCGCCGGTGAACTGCGGGCGGGGGCCGCGCCCTTCGCCGACAACCGGACTCCGCCGCCGTCGGAGAAGGAGCGGGGCCAGCTGCTGCGGGCGCTGTCCAGCGACGCGATCCGGGGGAGCCTGGAGCGGCACTTCGGGGTGGCGCTCGCGTTCCAGAACTGCCACCGGGTGGCGGTCTTCCCGCCGGAGGCGCGGGGCGGCGAGACGTACACCCGCTTCACGTCGCTGCGGTCGCAGATCCTGAACCAGTCGCCGGAGTTCCGCGACTGCTGAGCGCCGGACGGCCGATCCCCGCCGGCCGACTCGCGACCCGCCGGTCGGCTGCCTGGCGGTCGGCTGCCTGGCGTGGGATGGGCCTGAATTCGCCGTCGACCGCCCCCTCCGCACCCCTCTCGCGGAGGGGGCGGTCGATTCCGTACTTGGGGGCTCAGGGGGCGTACGGGGGCGCGTCACCGGCGTATCGCTGCACCGGAGGGCGGGGGCCGGTACGGGCGTGTGGGTGGTTCGGGGCCGGTCGCGTGGGCGGCTTCGTCCCTATCGCGCCGTATCCCGCCCGATCGTGATCGGTCCTGGCGGGCTCGGCGGGGCGGTCGGGTGCCTGGCGGGGGCTCGGCGGAGCCGTGAGCGGTCCGGTGCGTGCCGGTCCGTGCGCCATGGCGTGCGGTCGTGCGATATGCGCCGTCACAAGTTGGCCTGCCTGCGATCACACAAGGTGAATAATGGGGCCTGAGGGCGTCTCAGCGACAGAGAGGGTCGCCGTGGGGACCGACAGGGACAGTGCCGTTTCCCGTCAGCGCTTCGACGTGGCCGACGCCGCGCCGTTGCTGATCGACGCGGACGGGTTCGTGACGAGTTGGACCCGGGACGCCGAGCTGCTCTTCGGGTATCCGGCGGCCGAGATCCTGGGCCGCAGCGTCCGTACGCTCCTGGTCGAGGGGGACGGCGAACGCATCGGCGCACTGGCCGAGACCCATCGCGCCCTCGGCGGCTGGTCCGGCATCCTCACCGCCCGCCACCGCGACGGCCACCCCCTCAAGGTGATGGTCCGCGTCGTCCCCACCCGCGAGGAACCGCCCGCCGCGCCGGGTGAGGCGGGGAGCGGAGCGGCGGGGGAGGGCGGGCGCGTACCCGTTCGGGAGGGCCATGGCCGGCCGGCCGCCGGAGACACCGGGGGCCCGCCCAAGCCCGCACCGCCCAAGCCCGCGCCGCCACGCACCGCGGCACCGGTGGCGCAGGGAGCCCCTCAGCCGCCCGTGTCCCCCGCGGGGCACGCCGGGCGCGTCCGGTCGGCCGCCCAGCACTCCGGTGGTCCCACGGCCCGGCAGGCGGCCCCGGCCCCCGGCTCCCCGCCTCCCGCCGCGTCCCCCTCCGCCCGTCTGCCCTTCTCTCCCTCCCCGTCCGCCCCCGCACGCCCCTCGCCGTCCGCGCCCCCTCCCCCCGCCGACCCTCTCAGGCCCGCCCACTGGGTCGCTCTCGTGTCCGATGCCACGCGAGCGCCCGGCTGGGACATGAGCCGGACCGTGCTGGAGCGGATGACCGCGTGGTCGCCGGTCGGGATCGCGATCGTGGACACGGAGCTGCGGTTCGTGTGGTCGAACGCGGCGTTGGAGCGGTTCGGCGGCGGCCGGGCGCACGAGAGGGTGGGGCTGCGGCTCGCGGAGGTGCAGCCGGGGCTGGACGCCGAGCGCATCGAGGCGCAGATGCGGAAGGTGCTGGAGACGGGCGTCCCGGTGCTGGACTACGAGCACGTGGGCCGGGTGCGCTCCGCGCCGCACCGCGAGACCGCGCACGCGATGTCGTTCACCCGGCTGGAGGACGACCACGGGCGGCCCATCGGCGTGTACTACACGGTGGTCGACGTGTCGGAGCGGCACCGCGCCCGCACCCGGCTCGCCCTGCTGGACCGCGCCGGTGAACACATCGGCCGCACCCTCGACGTACGGCGCACGGCGCAGGAGCTGGCGGACGTGGTCGTACCGGCGCTCGCCGACTTCGTGACCGTGGACCTGCTGGACTCGGTGCTGCGCGGCGCCGAGCCGGGTCCCCTCGGCGACGGTTCCGTCCCGCTGCGGCGGGTGGCCCAGCAGTCCGTGCACGACGGGGTGCCGGAGGCGGTGCTGGAGGTCGGCGCGGTCGCCGCGTACGCGGCCGGATCGCCCCCCGTGCGGGCGCTGGTCGACGGCCGTTCGTGGTCCGAGCCGCGGCTGGACCCCCTGTCGGCGGAGTGGGCGAGGGCGGTCCCGGGCGCGCGGACGGTGCCCGCGGAGGCGCTCGGACTGCACAGTGTGATGATCGTTCCGGTGCGGGCGCGCGGTATCACGCTCGGCATCACCACGTTCTTCCGGCGCGACCGGCTGGACCCCTTCGACGCGGTCGACCTCGGCCTCGCCGAGGAACTGGTCGGCCGGGCGGCCGTCTGCGTCGACAACGCCCGCCGGTACACGCGCGAGCGCGACGCGGCCCTCGTCCTCCAGCGCAGCCTGCTGCCGCGCCGGCTGCCCGAGCAGGACGCGGCCGAGGTCGCCGTCCGCTACCGGCCCGCCGACGAACTGACCGGTCTCGGCGGCGACTGGTACGACGTCATCCCGCTCTCCGGCGCCCGTGTCGCGCTCGTCGTCGGCGAGGTCGCCGGGCACGGCATCGACGGCGCCGCCGCCATGGGCCGCCTCCGTACGGCCGTACGCACTCTCGCCGACCTGGACCTGCCGCCGGACGAGGTGCTGGCCCACCTCGACGACATGGTGGCGAAGTCGGCGCGGCAGGAGGGTGCCGAGCCGGGCGGGGGCAGCGGGCAGACCGTCGGGGCGCGCTGTCTGTACGTGGTCCACGACCCGGTGTCGGGCCGGTGCGCCATGGCCGCGGCGGGGCCGTTCACCCCGGCGCTGGTCGCCCCGGACGGCACGGTCACCTTCCCCGAGCTTCCCGAGGGGCCCGCGCTCGGTGTCGGCCAGCAGCCGTTCGAGGCGCTGGAGCTGGACCTTCCCGAGGGCACGGTGATCGCCCTGCACACCGACGGGCTGCTGGCCGGGGCCTCGCGGGAGGTGCTGTGCCGTGCCCTGGCCCGGCCCGAGCCCTCCCTCGAACGGCACGCCCAACGGGTGCTGGACTCCCTCGCGCCGGCCCGCCCCACCGACGACGTCGCCCTCCTGCTGGCCCGCACCCGGCGCCTGCCCGCGCACCGGGTGGCGTCCTGGGAGCTGCCGGCGGACCCGGCGCTGGTCGCGGAGGCCCGCAAGACCACCACACGGCAGCTCGGGGCGTGGGGGCTGGACGAGCTGGCGTTCACGACCGAACTGATCGTCAGCGAGCTGGTCACCAACGCGATCCGGCACGCGGACGGGCCCATCCTGCTCCGGCTCGTCCTCGAACGCACCCTGATCTGCGAGGTGTTCGACGGCGGTGCCACCGCGCCCCACCTGCGCCACCCGCGCACCACCGACGAGGGCGGCCGCGGCCTGTTCCTCATCTCCCAGTTCACCCAGCGCTGGGGCACCCGCTTCCTCCCGGAGGGCAAGGTCATCTGGGCGGAACAGTCACTCGCCGAACAGTCACTCGTGGAAGAGCCGTCCGCCGAGCCGTCGGTCTGACCTACCGTCAATCCGGCGGGTACGCCATGTGGGGCCCCCTCCGCTGACCCGACCGGATGAACCCGCCGGGCCGGGCCCTGTCCCGCACCGCCTCCCCCGTCCCCTCCCCCCACCCCTTCACCTCCCCCGAATCTCCACATTTCCGGCATCCCGCCCGGCACTCCCTCCCCCCTCCCGTGCCCCGTTCAGCCTGATTAGTGCCGGTTGGCACTTCATATGAATGCAGGGGTCGGCTTCGGGCACCGGGCTCCGTCGCCTCGGCAGACATCAGGGAGAAGAGGGACGTGGTGAAGCGAAGAACACCGGGGGGTGTGGGTCTGGCCCTGGCCGTCACGGCGGCGCTGGTGGTCGGACTGGCCGGTGAGGCGGTCCCCGCCGCCCCCGGCGGCACCGGCACCGCCGACGGCAGGGCCCCCGGCGACGGCAACGTGACCGTACGGGTCGTCAACGACGTGGACACCGACGGGGCGTACGACCACGGTCTGGAGAAGGGCAGGGCCGGTGTAAGGGTCACGCTCACCGACGACCACGGCACCGTGGAGACCCTCACCACCAACGCGTACGGCGTCGCCTGGTTCCAGCCGTCGGCCTCCCCGCTGCGCGGCGGCACGTACCGCGTCCAGGCCTACAACCCCGACTCCCGCACGCTCCAGCCGGCGGTCGCGGGCCTCGGCGACGGACCGGGTGTCATGCGCAGCAGCGTCGGTTTCGTGAACGTCTCCGGCGGCCGCAACGTGACGTACACGACCGGCTTCTGGGAGCCGGGGGTCTACTGCCAGGAGAACCCCGACCTGGTGACCTGCAACCTGACGAAGGGCGACGCGCCCGACACCCACAAGGGCCTGGTGCGGTTCGCGGGGAGCTTCTCCGACACCCACCCCGGCGGCACGGTCACCCGGCTGACCAACAACCAGCAGCAGGGGGCCGTGTTCGGCATCGGCAACGACCGGACCGGCAACACCTACCTGGGCACGCTGGTCAAGCGGCACGCCGGCTACGGCCCGGCCGGCGCGACCAACACGATCTACCGCCGCAACAGCGCCTCCGGAGTGAGCACCTTCGTCACCCTGCCGGGCCTGCTGACCGAGCACGACGAGGCCGAGGACTGGCTGCGCGACAACCCTGTCTACAGCAGGGTCGGCCGGGAGGGCATCGGCGACGTCGACGTCTCCGGAGACGGCAGGACCCTCTACGCGGTCAGCCTCAACGACTCCCGCCTGTACTCCGTACCGATCCGCGGCACCGGAGACGGCGTCTACCCGGGCACCTACCGCTCGCACGTCATCCCCCGGCCGGAGGAGTGCGCCGGTCACTGGCACCCGTACGGCATCGGGGTGCGCGGCGGCCGGGTGCTCGTCGGCGGGGTGTGCGGCGCGGAGAACACCGTCACCAGGAGCGTCCCGTGGGGCGACCCCGCGCAGGTCACCTCGCACGTCTACGAGTTCACCCGGGGTTCGTTCCGCCCGCTGTTCAGCACGGCGATGAACTACCCGCGCGGCTGCGCCCACCGGTTCACCGGGCCGCCCGCGACCGCCCCCCGCTGCGCCAAGCCCGCCACCGTCGGCAGCCCGCTGAGCGCCATGTGGGAGGCGTGGAACCAGCGCGTCCCCACTCCCGGCCGTCTCTCCTTCGTCTCCGCGCCGCAGCCGATCCTGTCCAACATCGAGATCGCGGACAACGGCGACCTGATCCTCGGCTTCCGCGACCGGTTCGCCGACATGCAGGGCACGGCGACGTACCCCTTCAACGCCCCCCGCGACGCCGCCAAGGTCCGGGCCGTCGCCGCCGGTGACGTCCTGCGGGTGTGCGCGTCCCGTACGACGTACACGCTGGAGAACAACGCCCGCTGCGACGCGCTCTACGGCGCGCTGCCCAACAACGACGAGGGGCCGGGCCACGGCGAGTTCTACGCCGACTCGACGAAGCTCCCGGACGTCCACGAGGACCAGGTCACCCAGGGCGGCACGGCCCTCCTGCCGTACCGGAACAAGCTGTGGAGCACGGTCCACGACCCGTTCGACGAGCACTCCTGGGAGCAGGGCGTACGCCGCTGGAACGCCACCAAGGGCAAGACCGAGGGCAACCTCCTGGTGCAGCGGACCTGGAGCGCCGACGCGGCGCGGCGGGCCATGCTGTTCGGCGAGGGCAACGGCCTCGCCGACCTGGAGCTGATCTGCGACCGGGCACCCGTCCAGGTCGGCAACCGCGTCTGGTTCGACACCGACGGCGACGGCGTCCAGGACCCGTCCGAGCCGCCGGTCAAGGGCGTGAAGGTGACGCTCCACCCGACGTCGTCGTCCGGCCCGGACCTCGTCACGTACACCGACGGCAACGGCGAGTACTACGTCGGCAGCCAGCACCAGGGCGGGCTGCGGCCGAACACCACCTACCGGGTCACCTTCGACCACGGCGGCGTGGACACCGGCGCGCTGCCGGGCCGGCCGAGCCGCGCCTCGCTCAAGTGGACGGCCCGCGGAGCCGGTTCGAACCGCGCGATCGACTCCGACGTCGACGCCTACGGCCGGACCACGGTCCGCGTCGGCGACGCCGGCCATGTGAACCACACGGTCGACGCCGGTCTCACCCAGTCGGTGCGGCTGACGCTCGTGAAGCTCGACAGGAAGAGCGGCAAGCCGTTGCCCGGCGCGGTGTTCGAGCTGTGGCAGGACACCAACCGGGTCCGCGGTCTCCAGCGCCACGGCCTGGGCAAGGACCGGTTCGTCAACGACTGCGCCACCTCCCGCACCGGCCGCTGCTCCTTCGGCTCACTCCTGCCGGGCACGTACTTCCTGGTGGAGACGGACGTCCCCGAGGGCTACCTCAAGCCGAGACGACCGGTCACCGGGCCGTACGTCCTCACCCCGGGGAACGCCGCCCGGGGGAACGGGCTGTTGGTGAAGCTGTTCAACACACGGGGCGAGGCCTGCAAGGGCAAGAAGTGCTGACGCCGGTGCCCGTTCGGCCCAGCAGGACGTCTCCGGGGCGGGCCGGATGCCGTATCTCTGGGAGGGGGTTCGGCGACTGAGCGAGACCCGGAGGCCGCGTTGACGGGACGAAGGACACGGAAGGCCCGCAGGACACAGAAGAGCCGGATATGTGTGGTCGCGGTGCTGTCGTCCGCCCTGGTGGGGTGGACGGCGGCACCCGCCGCCGCGACAGCGCCCGCCGCCGCGACAGCGCCCGCCGCCGCGACAGCGCCCGCCGTCGCGGCGGCGCCCGCGCCGGAGTGCGCGGCGCGGACCGGCCCCTACCAGTGGGACCTGGAGCGCCATCTCAAGCTCCCGGAGGACGGCCGGCAGTCCACCGCCGACTGCGGGGCGATCCGCGCCTTCCAGCAGCGTACGGGCGTGAAACCGGCCGACGGCTACGCGGGCCTCGCCACCTACCGCACCATGCTGGTGGTGCAGGCCCGCGCCAACCCCAACGCGGCCGGGAAGTGCCCGGTGCGGACGTACCAGGTGACGTGCGTGGACCTCGACCGTCAGCTGGTGTGGGTGCAGCGGGGCAAGCAGGTGATCTACGCCCCGGTGCCGGCGCGTACCGGCAGGGACGGCGAGGAGACCCGTACCGGCTGGCACACGGTCTACTGGAGGAACCGCGACCATTTCTCCGACCTGTACAACAACGCGCCGATGCCCTTCGCCCAGTTCTTCAACGACGGGCAGGCCTTCCACGGCGTCCTCGACGACCTCTTCCGCGGCGGCTCGCACGGCTGTGTGAACCTCCGCTACGCCGACGCCGAGCGCCTGTGGCGCGTCATGCACGAGGACGACGCCGTCTACGTCTGGGGCGCCAAGCCGGGGACCTGGCGCTCGACGGTCCCGCCGGTCAGCCGTGGATGACCGAGGCGGTCCAGGTGTTGACGTGGCCCGTGACCGCCTGGTCCTTGAGGACGGGCTTGCCCACGGACCGGACCCTCGGGGTGGCCTTCCAGGTGACGTCGGCGCGGGCGATGCCCTTGACGGCGACCTTGACCGCGCCGCCCTTGATGGCGACGGCGGCGTTGACGTTGGTCACGCCGGCCACGGCGCGGGCGCCGCGCTGCACCTTGCCGCCCGCGATCTTGTAGTGCAGGGTCAGCTTCTCGCTGGTGACGGGGATGCCGAAGATGGTCTCGGTCGCGGTGTAGGCGACGGAGACGGCGCCCTTGCTCTTCCTGGGCGCGACCACGTGGACGAACTTCACGTCCTGGTTGTACGAGGTCACCGTCCTCAGCGGACGGTTGAGGTCGCCCTTGAGCTGGCGGAACAGCGACGCGTAGATCTTGCCGTTCTGCAGGTGCCCGACGAACCTCGACTGCTTGGCCGCCGGCAGCGCCGAGAAGCTCCGCAGCGTCTGCTTGGCCTCCGGCGTCTTCTGCGCCTTGAGGTAGGCCGTGTAGCTCTTGACCGTCAGCTTCGCCGGAAGTTTCGCGACAGCGTCGTGCGCGGGCGCGGACGCTGACGCGGCCGGGGTCAGGACCGCCAGGGCCGTTGCCCCCGCGACGGCGACGGTGGTCAGGCGACGTGTGGTGATGCTGTGCACAGTGTTCCCCCTGTGATCGATGTGTCCCTCGATGCGCGTCGACGAGCCTAGGGAGAGCCCGGCCCGGCCGAAATTGTCCTTTGGTGCAGTGACCTCCGGGGATGGCCGTCTGTGACGTGCCCGTGTCATTACGGGGGTGCTTCTTGTCAGTAGCGGACGCTAAGTTGG
Organism: Streptomyces caniscabiei; assembly: GCF_014930365.1. Classification (GTDB taxonomy): domain Bacteria; phylum Actinomycetota; class Actinomycetes; order Streptomycetales; family Streptomycetaceae; genus Streptomyces; species Streptomyces caniscabiei. The sequence goes on from NZ_JABXWI010000001.1 coordinate 595,799, forward strand.
GGGGAGATCGCCGCCGCACCCGGGGCACGGGGCTCTGTCGGGAAAGCGGCATCGGGAAGGGCCGACCAATGACCAAGAGGTCTGACGTAGGAGACACGGCCTGCGCCTACCGGCGCACGGGGGCCGATCCGGTTCGCGACATCAGCAGGCTCAAGACACTGACCGAACGGGAGAAGGAAGTCCTGCTTCTGCTGGGAACGGGCCTGGGAAACCGGCAGTTGGCCAGGGAGCTCGGTATCGCCGAGCGGACGGTGAAGGCGCACGTCGCGCGCATAGTGGAGAAACTGGAGCAGCAGACACGGCTCCAGGCCGCGGTGCTCTCCGTCCTCGCCCATGAGCTGCTGTGCGCCGATCCACGGTGCGCGTGCGGTTCCGCCGCTCCCCTGTCCCGGCTCGTCGGGGCGTCCGCCGTCTGATCCACAGCCGCGTTTTGGCATTCACTTGTGGAAATTTTGACCATTCGCTGAATACGCGGCCCGACCATCCGCCGACCACCCATCGACATCACTTCCGCACCACTTCGGCGACCAGGACAACCCGGACGACTCCGGCGGCCTACGGGGTGAATGCGAACATGTCGGTCTGAGCGGAGGGGCCCCACAGCGGGCCCCTCCTTCGCCATCACCACGACGTACGGCGGGAGTTGACGCATGAGACGCCCCTCGCGGCGGGCCCGGATCGCGATCGGGACGGCCCTGGGCGCGGTGGCGGTCGCCGTACCGCTGGTGGCCCACGAGGTCTCCTCGCCCGCCCTGGACCTCCGGCCGGCCGCCCGCGCCGCGGACCCGGCCTGCGCCCGGATCGCCGACCGCTACCCCGACCGCGTCGCGGGCGAGTCCCGCGACCCCGTCTCCGTCACCGGCGTCACCTCCTGGGGCAACGGCGGCGTGGTGCTGCGCTGCGGGCTGGAACCGCCGGACGAGACCGTCGACCCGTGCGTCGAGGTCGACGGCGTCGACTGGGTGTTCCGGGAGGACCGCTCCACCGGCTCCGGCTACCGCGTCCTCATCACCTACGGCCGCGACCCCGCCGTCCAGGCCTTCGTCGACGACCGGATCACGGCGATCGACAGCGTCCTGGTCGACCTCAGCGACGTGGTGCGGCCGATCGGGCGGGCGCCGGACGACGCGTGCGTGTCCACGGCCGACGCCACCCCGCGCTGACAAGATCCGGAGCGGCCAAGGCCGGTCCAGGGACCGCCTCAGACCACGTGGGGGCCACCGCTCAGACGGCCCGAGGGGGCCGTCGGGACGAGACGGTCGTAGCGCCAGGCGGACAGCCCCAGAGCCATCAGGAACTGCAGGTCCAGCAGGGCGACGGTCATCAGCGCGAAGGCCCAGTCGACCGCCTCGCCCGGACCCTCGCCCGCCCACAGGCCGTTCGCCACCAGCGACAGCAGATACAGCGCCGCGTACACCGAGATGTCGATGGTCGCGGTGCGCCAGCGCGACAGCGCGGGGAGCGTTTTGCGGACGACCGTCAGCACGGCCACCGCCACCAGCGGGAAGAGCAGTCCCACGCCGCCGACGAGGGCCCACGAGCCCCCTCCGGCCCCGATGCTCAGCACGGCCACCCCCCACAGCCATGAGGGAAGGGTCACCACGGCCGCGTACTCGACCGCTCTGCGCCAAGGCGTGATCATCTGCGCTCCTCGCATCCCCGTACGTCACCGGCGGTCAACCGCTGACCACAGCAGTGTCCCAGCCATCCCGACGAGGCCGATCGGCAGGATCCTCCGGGGAGTTGCTTAGGGCCCTTCTGATGGATCTCCGTGGAGGAAGGAGCGGCGTCGTGGGGGTCCCTCCCGCTCGAGCGGAGCCGAGAGTGGGGGAGCGTGCGCTCGGCGTGCGGTGTGAAGGGTCTTGTGGCGGAGCCACCTGGCCCTTCACACCGTGCGGCGAGCGGGCGTGCCGGACGTCGTGACGCCGCGGAGATCCATCAGAAGGGCCCTAAGCTGTACGGCGATGAAGACGAACCCCCGTGCGGCCCTGTGCGCGGTGGTGGCCGGGCTCGCGATGACGGGCTGTGCCACGCCGAAGCCGCTGCCCGCCGATGTGGAACAGGCCGACGGGGGTGGGTTGTTCAAGAGCATCCCGGTCGGTGAGCGGCCCGTCGCGCCCGACCTCTCCGGCGGCACGGTCGACGGCGGATCCGTCCGGCTCTCCGACTACCGCGGTCAGGTCGTCGTCGTGAACGCCTGGGCCTCCACATGCGGTCCCTGTCGCGTCGAGTCGCCCGATCTGGAGCGTGCGCACCGGGAGTTGAAGGGGCGGGACGTCCAGGTGCTGGGCGTCAGCACCGACGCGTCGCGACCGAACGCGCTCGCCTTCGAGCGGGACCTCGGCCTGTCCTACCCGAGCCTGTACGACCCCGGCGGCAAGCAGTTCCTGAAGCTGCCGGACGGACTGGTGAACCCGCGGATCCTGCCCTTCACCCTCTTCGTCGACCGTGCGGGCCGGATCGCCGGGGCCGTACAGAGCACGGTGACGGAGGAGGACGTGCGGAGCGTGGTCACGCCGATGCTGGAGGAGGAGTAGCGGAGGCGGCGAGGGCTGCGGCGAGCGCTGCGGTGCGGGCGGCGGACCGCGCTCGGGCCTCGTCCGAGGAGCCGTCGTCTTCGCCGGAGCCGGCGGACCGCTCGCCGGACGGCGCCTTCGTGCCGGGGGCCTTTGTCGCTTTCTTCGGCTTCTTCGGCTTCTTCGGCTTCTTCTTCTCTTCCTTCTTCTCCTTCTCTTCCTTCAGGAGGGTCTGGAGGCGCTTGATGCCGGCCTTCGCCGCCTCGGTGGTGGCGCTGTCGTCGATGCCGTAGAGGCCGCCGTGGGTGAGGAGGGCGGCGGTGTCGCCGACGCGCACCGTGGCGAGGTCGAGGGTGAGGGCGCTCTCGTCGCTCTCCGGGTCACCGCTGACGGTCAGCCGCAGGCCCTGGCGGGCGTCACCGAGATTGCCGGGCAGTTCGACGGGAGCGACCTCGGCGCCGTACTCCCGCCCCTGAACCCCCGTGATGGTGAACTCCTCGCACTCACCCACGAGTTGGCCGAGGCGACGGAGGCGGGCGTCGACGTCGGCCTTGTCGTACGCGCCGACCTGGTAGCGCAGCTGGGCGCCGTACTCGTAGTCGTCGAAGCCGGTGACGGCCGTGCCGCCCCTGGGCTCGCCGAGGACGTCCTCGGCATAGATCCCGTCGAGGAGCGGCTGGCACTCGGGGCGGTCGGTGCGGCCCTTGAGCAGGCCGTCGCGCCAGGTCGCCGCGCCCTGGGTGCCGGACCAGGCGTCGCCGAGGTCGTCCTGGCGGAGCAGGGCGCTCCGGGCGCGGGCGTCGGTGAGTGCGGAGGCGGCCGGGGCGGTGGGCGAGGCGGAGGCCGTCGTCTCGTCGACGGAGGCGGCCTCGGGGAAGCCGCGGGGGTGCCCGGGGTCGTCCACGACACAGCCCGCCGCCCCCGCGAGCATCCCTAGGGCCAGGACCCGGGCGAGAACACGGTACGGACGACGCATGGCGGAGCCTCCCGAGAGCACGACGTTGCCGTTCCCACGCCAACACCGCTCGTGCCCGCCCACCAGCGCACGGGGGCGTACGGGTGAGGTGGTCCCCCGGACAGCGCAGGGTTCCTGGTGAGGTGGCCGGTCGGTCAGCCGGGGGGAGTCTGGGAGGGAGCGGGGGTGGGGACCACCGTGGGCGGGGTGGGGGAGGTGCCCCGGATCTCCACGATCGCGCCCGTGGGCAGGCGGCCGTACAACCAGCGGGCGTCCGTGGTGCGCAGGCCGATCCAGCCGGAGGTCATGTCGGAGGTGCCGGGGGCCCTCTCGTAGAGCTCGTAGAGGGGGAGGGCGGCGATCCAGACCTCGCTGTCGCCCGGGGGCCGCGTCGGAACTGCGCTGAACCGCTCACCGGGGCCGGTCCCGTCCGTGGGCCCGTCCGTGGTCCCGTCGGTCGGGCCGGTCCCGTCGGACCCGCCCGTGGTCCCGTCGGTCGGCTCGGTCCGGTCGGGCTCGGCGCTCGGGTCGGCCGGGTCGAAGGCGTCGGCTCCGGCGTTCGTGCCGGTCCCGGCGGTACCGGCGGTCGCCTCGGTCCAGGCCGACCCGCCCGTGGCGGCCGTGGCGCCAGTGGCGTCCGTGCCGACCGGGGTCAGTTCCAGGACCCACGTCAGCTGCCCGTCGTACTCGTCGCCGAAGCCGACCGTCGCCCCGGGCACGAGTTTGACGTCGGCCTTGGCGGTGACGGTCATCAGGCCGGTCGGGGTCGGTGTCTCCGCCGTGCCCGCCGAGATGGGCAGCTCACGGCCGGCGACGGTGAGGACGCGGCGGGAGAGGTCGACCGTGGCGTCGGGAGACTCAGCCGTCGCGCTGGGCGGGGCGCTCGCGGCCAGGGCCGAGTCCCGCTCGGTGCCGTGCGAGACGGTGTTCAGGGTGAGGACGGCGGCCAGGCCCGCCGCCGCGCAGCCCCCCGCGACCGCCGCGGTCGTACGGCGCCGACGGCGACGGCGTCCGGCGGTGGCGCGGACCTCGGCGCCGGACCCGGGCGGCAGGGACTCGGCGGACTCGGCCAACTCGCGTAGCCGGAGGGTGAGTTCATCGGACACGGCCGTCCTCCTTCGCACCCTTGCCGGGGGCCAGTTCGCGCGCCAGCGCCGCCCGGCCACGGGACAGCCGGGCCTTGACCGTGCCCACGGGGGCACCGGTCTCGGAGGCTACCTCCTCGACACTCAAGTCGCACAGATGGTGCAGAACCACTGCCATCCGCTGGGCCTCCGGGATCCTGCGCAACGCCTGCACCAGCACCGCCCGTTCGGGATCGGGTCCCGGCGCGTGTTCCGGCGGCGGATCACGGCGCACCAGCTCCAGCCAGCGGCGCGCCCGGCGCCACCGGCTCACCGCGAGCCGCATCGCCACGGTCCGGATCCACGCCTCGGGCGCTCCCTCGGCGAGGAAGTCCCGGCGCCGGTCCCAGGCGCGTACGAAGGCCTCCTGCACCACGTCCTGCGCCTCGCCGTGGTCCCCGGTGAAGGCGTAGAGCTGGCCGGTCAGACGGGGGAACGCGGTGGCGTAGAACGCGTCGAACTCTTCCTCGGTCATGCCCCCCGCCGTTGTCCGAAGTCCCGTGCATCGCCATGCAACCCGGTGGCCCCCGCCGTGCGTACATGTCACGACCGTACGCCGCAGCACATCGAAACACATCGCCGAAAGCGACTGGGGGACACCATGACCACGGGGAGCGGGACCACGGGGAGTCGGGCCGACGGGAGCGGGGCCGGGGGAAGCCGGGGCGGTCGGTCGGGGGCGCGGCCGCGTAGGCGGCCGGGGCGCGTGATCGCCGCGACGGCCGCGTGCGTGGTCGCGTTCGCGCTCGCGGGCTGTGCGGGGAGCGGGGAGGGAGTGCGGGTCGAGGGCCCGAGCGAGATACCGAGAGCCCAGGCCCGGGCGGACGCGCAGGGGACCGAGGAGGGGACCGAGGAGGGGGTCGAGGAGGGGGGCACCGGCGGGGACGGGACCGGGACCAGCGCGAAGAACGTGAACGCCGGGGACCGCACCACGCCGCTGCCGGCCTTCGACGGCGTGCGGGTCGGCATCGCCGAGGGACAGACCGTCGGCGTCGGCATGCCGATCTCCGTCACCTTCGCCCGCCCGGTCCCGAAGGCCGAACGCGAGGCCGTCGAGAGGCAGTTGAAGGTCACCATGGACGACGGCACCGACGGCACCGAGGGCGGCTGGGGCTGGGTCGAGGACCGGGCCCTCGCCGACGGGCAGCGCGTCGACTTCCGCCCGCGCACCTCCTGGCGGCCCGGCACGAAGATCACCGTCGAGGTAGGCGCGGACCTCGTCCGGCACGTCACCGTCGGCCCTCGCTGAGCCTGAGAAGCCGGAGAAAAAGTTCTCCGCCGGTGTCATCCGTCCCGTACGCCTCACGGGTTTCAGGAGTGTCAGACCAAGCACCTGGACCAACACATCTTTTGGGGGTCGTCCGTACATGACCACGGCACGGATGCACACACTCGTCGCCGTCGCAGCGCTGACCACGCTGCTGGCGGGGGCGTCGACGACGTCGTACGCCGCCTCGCGGGGGGAGGCGGCGCACGGCGCCGGCACCACGGTGGCGGCGGAGGCCACGGCGGCCGCGACGGCCGCCAGGAAGGCGCCGACTCCGCGCATCGTCCAGCCCGGTGAACACGTCGTCGCCGCGCCGGGCTTCGAGTTCTGGCTGACGGAGGAGGGCAAGCACTGGATGGAGCCGGACCTGCCCGACTTCGAGCAGTTCCGCAGCGTCGTCGACGGCAACATCGACCGGAGCCGCCCCGGAGTCTCGCTCCAGGCGTCCGCCTTCGAGGGCCGCTACTACCTCTCCGGTGTCTACTACGGAGGCAAGGGGACCGCCTCCCGTGTGGCGGTCCGGACGAGCACCGGCACGGTCCACGGCAAGCTGCTCGAACTGCCCGGCAAGCCGGGCTGGGGTGTCTGGTACGCCGTCGCCGACCTGCCCGCGGTGGACGACGGACAGGAGTTCCTGCGCGGGGTGACCGTCCGCGACACCAAGGGCGGCGTGTACTCGCAGCTGCGTCTGCGCTGAGCCCACGGCGGTGCGGGGGCGGGGGGGGTGACCGCCCCGCTCCCGCACCCGCCGAACTCCCCCACCTCCCGGACCTGTTGCCGTACCTGTTCCCGTTCCCGTTCCTGTTCCCGACCCCGAGGACCGTCGCCCGTGCCGCAGGAGAAACCCGGAGCACCGGAGGCCGGCGACTTCGCCGCGTACGCCACCGCCGCCTGGCCCCGTCTGGTGCGCACCGCGCACATGCTGACCGGCGACTTCCACGAGGCCGAGGACCTCGTGCAGACCACCCTGGCGAAGGTGTACGCCCGCTGGCGGCGCATACCGCGCGACGACGTCGACTTCTACGTACGGCGCTCGCTGGTGAACAACAACATCAGCCGCGTACGGAAGAGACGCGTGGCGCACCTGCTGACCCCGTTCCTGCCCGAGCGTGTGCACGAGCGGCAGGCCGGGCACGCCGAGTCGATCGCCCAACGGGCGGCTGTCACCCAGGCGTTGGCCGCGCTGTCGGCCCGGCAGCGGTCCGTGCTGGTGCTCCGCTTCTGGGAGGACCTCAGCGAGAGCGAGATCGCCCAGCTGCTGGGCTGCTCGCTCGGCACGGTCAAGACCCATGTGCGCCGGGGGCTCCAAGCCCTGCGCGCCCACCCCGAGTTCACCGGCGCGGCCTACGCGGACCGCCGCGGCCACGGCTCCGCCCCCTCCCTCCCGTTCGTCCCGGCGCCACCCTCACCCGTCCCCGGAGCCCGCCCATGAACCACCCGACCTCCGGGACCGGCCCGGACACGACCGCGACAGCGACAGCAGGAACAGAGGCAGAAGTGGCTGTCGTCGACACAGGCGGCATGGGCGACACAGACGACACCAGCGACAGCGGCGACACCGGGCGGCGGTTGCGCGCGGCGTTCGCGGAGGCCGCGTACGGGCTCACGCCTCCGCCCGTGCCGCTGGAGGCCATCGAGCGGGAGGGCCGCAGCCGTCGGCGACGGCGCCGGGCCGCCGCGCTGAGCACGGGCTGCGGGCTGCTGCTGCTCCCGCTGGTCGTGGTGCTGGCCCTCCGCCCCGACGGCTCCTCGGCCACGGTGCGGCCCATGGCCCCGCCCGGCCCGAAGCCGAGCGCGTCCGCCTCGCCGCCGGCCTCGCGTCTGTCCACCCCCCTGGCCGGGCAGGCGCGGGTCGTCGAGCCGGGCGAGAAGGTGCGCATCGGCGACGGCACCCGGCTCTGGCTGACCGAGGAGGGCAAGTACGGGGACACGCCCGGCGTCTCCGAGGTGCCGGAGTTCAGCAGTGTCGTCGACGGCAACATCGACCGGAGCCGCCCCGGTGTCTCGGTGCAGGAGACTCCGCGGGGCCCCGAGAAGGTCTTCCTCACCGGCGTGTACTACGGCGGTTCGACGGAGGCGGCCGGCGTACGGATCGAGCTGTACGACGGCAGGACCTTCGACGGCACGGTCGTCCGGCTGGCCGGCAACAAGGAGTGGGGCGGCTGGTACCTGCTCGCGACCGTCGGGGAGGGCGTCTCGAACCCCGAACACATGCGGGGCATCACCCGCAAGGTCACGGTGTACGACAGGGACGGCGGCGTGGTCGCCTCGCAGGACCTCGGCTGAGCCCCACGAGGAGAGTCACCGCTTCTCATACAGGACCCGGGTCAGAGCGGCGGCTGTGCGGGGGCCGGGCCGAGGGTCGTGGTGCCGGGGGCCGTACGGTGACCGAGGCCCGTGCGGTAGGCGTCGAGCGCGGCCTCCACACGGCCGCCGCGGCGGTACAGGTCGCCCAGCAGCCGGCACAGGTCGGCCAGGTCACCGGCGGCACCGGCCCGCTCCAGCAGGCTCAGCGCCCGTACGTAGTGCTCCTCGGCGGCATCGGCGTCGCGCGCGTCCTCGGCGATGATGCCGAGGAGGCGGTGCGCGGCGGCGGAGTGCAGGGCGCCGCGTTCGGAGCTGAGGTCGCTGAGGACCTCGCGGAGCAGCTCGGCGGCCTCCTCGGACTTGCCCCGGCGGTGCAGGACGTCGGCGAGTTCCACGGCGACCTGGCTGGTGTAGAGCGCGGCACGCTTGGCGGAGAGCATGCGGCGGGCCTCGCGCAGTTCCTCCTCGGCGCGGGCGTAGTCGCCGTTCTGGGCGTGGAGGTAGCCGCGCATCCAGTGGCAGTTGGCCAGCTCGGTGCGGATCTGGAGCTGCCGGTACAGCTCGGAGGCCTTGGCGAGGGAGGCGTCGGCCTCGGCGATCCGTCCCTCGGCGATCATCGTCCGGGCGACCGAGCGGTGCATACGGGCGACGAGGGCCGGGTCACCGGACCGCGGGGCGAGCGCGAGGGCCAGCTCGGCGGCCTGGGCGGCGCGGGCGTGGGCGCCCATGTCCATGTAGGGGGCGATGACGCCGGTGTAGAGGAGGAGCAGGGCGTCGGGGTCGTGCAGGCCGTTGCGGTTCAGCTCGTCGAGTGTGGACTCGTAGAGGTAGCAGGAGTAGCGGAGTTCACCGGCGAGGTAGTGGGCGGTCGCGCGGCCGCGCAGGGCGGGGACGCGGGCCGGGAGGGGGGCGTCGCCGAGGCGCTGTTCGACCTGCTCGAACCGCAGCTGGGCGGTCTCCAGGTCACCGGTCTCCAGGGCGCATTCACCGAGTCCGAGCAGGGCGTCGGCCTCTTCGGCGACCAGGCCGTACTCCTCCGCCTCGGCGAGGACGGCCGTGAACCCCTCGGCTGCGGCCTCGCCGGCCCCGCTGGCGAGCGTGCGCTGGGCGCCGGTCAGACGGAGCCGCAGCTCGGTGGCGAAGCCCGCGGGGCGTCCGGTGGCGAGTTCCTCGTATCCGACGCCGAGCCGTTCGGCGATATGCCGCAGCGCGGGTTCCGAGGCCCGCACCCGGCCGGCCTCCAGGGTCGAGATATATGCCGGGGTGTACGCCGGTTCCGCCAACTGCCGCTGTGTGAGGCCCCGTTCCGTCCGCAGTTGCTGCACTCTGCGCCCGATGACGTCGGGGTCGTCACGCTCGGCCATACCTGCCATGACGTAAGCATGCCAGTAAGCCCGCTTACACCGGCCGTTTCAACCAACTCCCATACAGCCTCTTGCCGTTGCCAGGCCAAAGCCTTACGTTAAGCGACACGTTAAGCACGCTTAACTCACCGAGTCAGCCACCCGGTCACCGTCGTAGCCACCGTCGCAACGCCGTCGCCGTCGCCGCCGCTGGGAGGCCCCGTGATCCGAGACCTGCTCACCCGCCACGCCCGCTCCGCCGCAGCCGCGCTCCTCGCGATCACCGCCCTGATGACGGCGGCCAACGCGTTCCCGCGCTGACGGGGCGAGCCGTCCCGCGCGGGCTCAGAACTCGGCGGTGTCCACGTCGAAGCCGAGGGGGCTGGGCAGGGGGACCACCATGCCCAGCTTGCACTTCACCGCCTTCGCGTACCTGTCGGCGGACGGCTCCGAGAACACCGTGACCTCGGCTTCCTCGCGGTCGATGAGGAGGTAGACCGGGATACCGGCGCGGGCGTAGCCGAGGATCTTCGTCTCGCGATCACGGTCCCCGGTGCTGGTCGAGGTGACCTCGGCCACGAGAAGGACAGCGGAGGGATCGTGCCACTCCTGCTCGTCGTCGAAGGTTCCCTTGGGGGCGACTGCGAGATCAGGGACCACGTGCCCTGTCATGGAGCCACCGGGGACGTCCAGCCCGATGCCGGTGTAGTTGCGAAGGGATCGGTCACGGCGGCGGTCGATGATCTGCCCCGTCAGCTCCGCCAGGATCTCCTCATGCTCCCCGTCGGCCGGAGGCGTCACGCAGATCTCTCCCTCGATCAGCTCTACGCGCCAGCCCCTGGGGGCCGTCGCGCTGAAGAGCTGGAAGACCTGCTCGACGCTCGCACCTGTGTGGTCAGGCACGTCGCTGTCGCCGTCAGGGTCGTCGAAAGGACCGCTGACGCACTCGCCCTGGTGTCCCGGCATGAATGTCGGCTCCTCAGTGGGCCAGGGCGTCTGCCGTCGCGTGGGCGAACGCCTCCGGGTTGTCGAGCATGATGTTGTGGCCGCAGGCCGGGATCGGGACGACGGTCACGCCGGCCTCGGTGAGGGCGTCGGTGCCCGGGACGGGGCCGTCGGCCTCGGGGTGGAGGTAGGTGCGGGGGATCTTCAGGTCCAGCAGCAGCTCGCGCATCGTGGGGCGGGTGCCCTGGGCCAGCCGGGCGGCGCTCCGGTACAGGGCCTCGGGGCCGACCAGCCGCATCGTCGCCCACCACTGGGCCCCGGCCAGTTCCGCGAACTCCTCGCGTCCGCCCGCGAGGAACTCCTCCTCGGAGTACGCCGCGATGCCGTTGCTGCCGACCACCCCGTGCGTGGGGACCAGCGGATCGAGGTTGGAGTCGATCATCACCAGCCTCCGCACCAGCCCCGGGTGCCGGGACGCCAGCACGATCCCCACCGAGCCGCCCATGCTGTGCGCGATCAACTCGGCGCCCGTGACGTGCGCCGCCGTCAGGGCCCGGGCGAGCGCGTCCGCGTGGGCCTCCAGGCCGTAGTCGAAGTCCGCCGGGCGATCGCTGATGCCGTGCCCGAGCATGTCGACGAGCAGCGAACGGCGCCCCGCGAGGAGGGGGTGGACCGCGACCTCCGTGAAGTACGCGGACGACGTGGCCCCGAGCCCGTGCACATACACGCGGCAGGGCTCCTCCCCCGGCAGCTCGACCCACCGGATCCGGTCCCCGGCGTCCGTGACCACGGCCTCACGCATGTCCGTCCCCCCTCACCCCGGCCGCCGCGCTGGGCCGTACCGGGTCACTCGTCGTCGAACTCGATGTGGACGTCGGTCAACGCGAACACGTCGTCCTCCTCGTCCTCGTCCTCATCCTCGCCCTCGCGGTCGGCGTCGTTCCGGGCGGCCGTCTCGTCCGTCGGGCGGCGCACCCGCGTCGCCCGGTACGCGTAGCCGTCCTGCTCCGCCTCCTCCCAGGTGAACAGGACCGCCTCACCCGGTTCCAGCGACGCGAACGCCCCCGGTTCCGGGGTGGACACGGCCGAGAAGTGTGCCCAGACCTCACCGGGCACCTCGGGTGAGGCGAGGACTCCCCAGCCGGACTCGTCGTCCCACGACCGGACGGTGCCATGGACCGGATGACTGCTGATCGTTCCCCCTACGGACGGGCCGGAGTCGCACGAAGGCTTCCCAGGCTAACTCCGGATTTTCGCACTCGCATTGTCCCAAAGGACCTACCGCGGGCCCCACTTCCTCTGATGGTCTGGTGATGACCAGGCAACACGCCTGGTGCCACGCATTTCTGAAACGGGGACACCTTGCGGAACGAAATGAACAGGATCGGCCGCGTGGCCGTCGTGTCCGGCACCGCCCTGACCCTCGCCTTCGGCGCGCTCGGCGCCGCGCAGGCCGCGCCGACGGCCGCGACGGCGCAGGAGACGACCGTCTTCACGCCGAAGAAGCAGGGCTACAGCACGCCCAAGGCGAAGCAGAAGGCCGGCATCCTGCACGCCCAGGTCAAGCTGACGGGCAAGTACCCCAAGTACTACCCGATGCCCTGGTCCTTCAAGATCACCAACAAGAAGCTGAAGGCCATCGCCACGAGCAGGATGAACTGCAAGGCGACCGGGCTGAACGGCAAGTACCACGACACCCACGCCGCCATCCCGGTCGGCTACGAGTGGCACTCCAAGGTGGGCAGCAAGGCCCACCCGCACAAGAAGAAGAAGACCTACAACCTCTCCGCCACCTGCGTCTTCAACGTCCAGGTCGGTGGCAAGCCCGGCAAGGCCACGGTCGGCTTCACCTTCAAGTACGCCATCAACCCCGACAAGAAGAAGTCCGCGACCGCGACACCGAACAACGCGCCGGTCACCACGACGAAGATCGTCCTCGACCGCTGAGGGATCGCCGAGAGCGGCTGAGGGACTGTTCGACCACAGCCCCTCGGTACGCCTCGGTGCTCAGTACGCCTCGGTGCCCCTCAGCCGCACACCTCTCGGTACGGCGCGTCCGGCACGTACGTGGCCCACTCGCCCCTCGACAGATCCTCGTTCCCGGCGCGGGCGCAGACCTGGGCGATGGTGCGGCCCGGGGCGACCGTGTGGCGGAGCAGGGGGACATGGGCGCCGCCGGCGTAGAGGGTCGTGCTGTCGGGGCTGAAGGCGAGTGACGCGATGCGCTCGCCGGGGGAGGGGAGCGGTCCGCCCAGTGGCTGCTGGGTGGTGGTGTCCCAGAGCTGGACGGTGCCGGCGTCGCCGCCGACGGCGAGGGTGTGGCCGTCGGGACTGAGCGCGAGGGCGCTGACGGCCTCCGGGGTGCCGCCGCCGAGCGGGGCCGGGAAGACGTTGCGCAGGACACCGGCCCGGCGGCGCAGGTCGCCGTCCCACAGCGCGACCCGGCCGGTGCGGTCGCCCGCCGCGACCCGGCTGCCGTCGGGGCTGAACGCCAGCGCGCTGATGTGGTCGCCCTGGACGAGGTCCAGCGCGGCGCTCCGCCCGGTGCCGTCGCGGGCCACCCGGTTGTCGCCGACGACCAGTTCGTCGCGGGGGCTGAGCGCGAGGCGCGCGCCGCCCAGGCCCGGGCCGGTGAGGGTGTCGGTGCGGCCGCGGGTCTCGGTGTTCCACTGCTCGTTGCTCGGCTCGCCGTCGACGGGGGTCCGGGTGGTGAAGAGGGTGTGGCCGTCGGGGGTCAGGGCCAGCGCCGTCACCTCGGTGCCGGACCGGGTACGGCCCAGGTCCAGCACGCTCTGGGCGCGACCCCGGGCCACGTCCCAGACGGTGAACCACTGCGACGCGCCCCGCGCGCCGGGGCCGGTGACGCCGTAGACGAACCTGCCTCCGTCGGGGCTGAACGCCATCCGGGGGACGGTGTCGGCCGGGGCGAGCCGCTCGGGGGAGCCGGCCGGGGACGTGACGAAGGCCGGAGCCGGGGGAGCGGGCGAGGGCGAGGACGGCAGGGTGCGGATCAGGCGGCCGTCGCGGGTGTCGCGGAGCTCGAAGCGGAACCCGGAGCCGGCGTCCACGCGACCGGCGCCCGCGCTTCCGGCGCCTGCGCTTCCGCCTCCCGCGCTTCCGTCGCCGGTGCCGGTCGGGGTGCCCGGCCCCGTACGGGTGGCCGTGGCGTACAGGCGGCCGTCCGGGCTCAGCAGGACCGCGTCCACGGGGCGGTCGCGCCAGGCCGCGGTGACCGTGGTCGTCAGGTCGAGGGTGTGGGCGGTGCCGCCCTCCAGGTAGCGCAGCACGGACGTTCCCGGGTCCCAGGCGAGACCGCCGCGCAGGTGCTGGTTGTTGAGGGGGTGCCGGAGGACGGGGGCGGCCGGTGACGACGGCCGCCACACCCGGATCTCGTCGGCGGAACCGGCGGTCGCCAGGAAGTCGCCGTCCCCGCTGAACGCGGCGTACCGCACGCCGGGGTCCTGGAGCACGGCCACCCGGGTGCCGGTCCTGGCGTCCCACACCCGTACCTCGCCACCGGCCACGACCGCGAAGCGGCCGGCCGCGCCGAACACCACCGCCGAGTCGGCGCCGCAGACCCCGCGCTCCCGTTCCCAGGAGCCGTGCACCACCCGCCGCCCGTCCACCTCCAGCACGCGCGGCGCCTTCCCGGCCGGGCACACGGCCACCCGGCGGTCGTCCCCGTCGGGCGCCACGTTCGCCGGCGTGACCCCGCGCGCCTCGAACAACACGGCCCCGTCCACGACGGACCGCACCCGCACCCGCCCCCGCTCACCGACCGACCCAGCCGCCGCATCCGCACCCGAAGCCCCGTCCGCCCCCGAACCATCCGCGGCGGCGTCCGCGCCCTCCCCCACCACATAACTCCCCCCGCTCGCCCCGAACGCGATCTCCGTCCCCTCCCCGCCCGACAGCCGCAGCGGCGCTCCCCCGGTCCACCGGCCGGCGCGCACGTCCCACAGCCGGACGGTTCCGGGCGCGTCGCCGTCCCCCGCCCCCGGCGTCGTCGAGATCGCGAGGACGCGGGCGTCGGGGCCCGCGGCCAGGACCTCGCCGGGCGGGAGGTGGCCCGAGGCGGTGGTGCGGCGGGTGGCGAGGTCCCAGGTCTGCCAGGTGCGGTCGTCGACGCTGAGGAGGGTGCGGCCGGAGTCGGCGAGGAACCGCTGGGAGCGGTAGCCGGAGGCGGGGTCGCTGAAGGCGTCCACCTCGGGCTGGGCGAGGGAGCCGAGGAGCGCGCGGCGGGTCTCCGGGAGCGGGGCGATGCGCCAGGCGGCGATGCCGAGGAGGAGTGCGGCGCGCGGATCGGTGGTGCGCAGGCCGTCCGCGACGGCGGCGACCCGGCGCGCGGTGTTCTGTGTGCGCTGGAGAACGTTGTCATCACGCTGCCGCCAGGCCGCGAGCCCGGCGACGAGCGCCACCGCGAGGACCGCGGAGAGCGCGCCCACCAGGGCCCGGGCGCGGCGCGTGGCACGGCCGGCGGCGCGGCGCTCGGTCTCCCGGACGTCGAACGCGGCGGTGAGGAAAGCCCGTTCGGCCCCGGTGAGCGCGAGGTCACGGGTGTGGCCGGGGAACACCTCCTCGGCCCGGGCCAGCCGGGTGCCCCGGTAGAGCGTGCCGGGGTCGCGGTCGTGCTCCAGCCAGGCGCGGGCGGCCTCGGTGAGCTGCCGGTGGTGGCGCAGCCGTTCGCGGTCCTGGTCGATCCAGCCGTGCAGCCGGGGCCAGCAGGCGATCAGCGACTCGTGGGCGAGGCGGACGCCCTCCTCGTCGACGGTCAGCAGCCGGGCGCGGGCGAGCCGTTCCGCGACCACGGGGATGTCGGGGTGGGAGCACTCGGAGAGTTCGTCCCGGGTCAGCGGGCGCCCGGTGTCGACGGTGCCCCGGCCCGGTTCGACCAGCCGCAGCAGCAACTGCCGGGCGGCGGTGGCCTGCGGCGCGGACAGCTCGCCGAAGACGGCCTCCGCGCTCGCCGCGATCGCGGCGTCGATGCCGCCGGCCGCCTCGTACGCGGCGGCCGTGAGCATGCGGCCCCGGCGGCGGCGCCAGGTCTCCAGCAGGGCGTGCGACAGCATGGGCAGCGCGCCGGGGCGGCCCTGGACCTCCTCGACGACGGTGGCGGCGAGGGAACGTTCCACCAGGAGTCCGGCCGCCTGCGCGGGCCGTACCACCGCCTCGCGCAGCTCGTCGGCGGTCATCGGGCCGACGGGCAGCCCGGCGTGGCGCAGGACCTCGGCGAGGCCCGGGTGTTCGGCGCAGCGGGCGTGGAAGTCGGCGCGTACGGCGATGAGGACCCGGAGGCGGGAGGCGGGGTCGCGGGCGGTGAGCAGCAGGTCGAGGAAGCGGGCCCGTTCCGTCTCGTCCCGGCAGAGGGTGAACACCTCCTCGAACTGGTCGACGACGACCCAGCAGTCCGGTTCGCCGTCGGCCACGGTCAGCAGGTGGCCGTACGTCTCGGCCGGGCGGGCGCCGGGGGTGAGGACCCGCAGCACGGACACGCACTCCTGCCGGGCGATCCGCTCGCGCAGCCGGGGCAGGAAACCGGCGCGCAGCAGGGACGACTTGCCGCTGCCCGAGGCGCCGAAGACGGCCGCGAAGCGGTGGGCGTCGACCAGGTCGCCCAGTTCCTCCACCAGCCGGTCGCGGCCGAAGAACAGGGCGTGGTCGCCGGGTTCGAAGCGGGCGAGACCCCGGTACGGCGCCGGGTGGTCGCCGCCGTCCTCCACGGCGGCCGCGCCGGCCGCGGCGTCGGCCTCCCTCCAGCGCGGCTCCCAGTCGGCCGGATCGCCTGCGCAGGCCCGGACGTAGCCCTGGACGACGGCGAGGGAGGGCAGCCGTTCGCCGGCCGCCGCCTGGGAGAGGGTCGTCGCGGAGAAGCCGGCGTCCTCGGCCATGGCCCGGTAGGACGGGCCGCCCGCAGCCCGGCGCAGCTCCCGCAGTTCGTGGGCGAGGCGCTGCACGGGCCCGGCGGCCGGGTCCAACGGTCTTTCGGGACGCCCCACAGGATCACCCGCTTCCGGTTCAGGCGGCGCTCACCATACGTACGCAGGTGGACACGCGTAACCCTGGGCGCGCGAAGTGTGGTGTTGATGACAGCCGCCGTACGCCGGGCCGAACAACTCGGAAGCGGGGCGCGGAGTTGATTGCCCCGGTGGAAGGAGGTGCCGATCAACTTTCCGCTTGCCAGCCTCGGTTCCGCAGAGCCGGATCACCGGCGTCCCCCACGCTGAGCCGAGTGGAGAGAAACCGCTGATGTCCCACGCCACGAACAGGTCCACGGAGTCCGTGCGTTCGCGCCTCACCCGTCTCGGCAGGGCCGCGGCGGTCGCGGGCAGCGCCGTCGCCCTGACCATCGGGTTCACCGGCAGCGCGCACGCGGGCGTGCTGAACCCGCTGAACGAGAGCACGACCTCGTTCCAGAAGACGTTCCAGCCGGTCTTCGACTACGACTCCGACAGCTGCTTCCCGGCGGCGGCGATCAATGCGAGCGGCACCCTCAACGGCGGTCTCGACGACAGCGGTCCGGTCACCGGTCAGTGCCGCTCGGACCACCTCGGCAAGGCCAACACGTACTCGCGCGTGAAGTGCAACAACGGGTGGTGCGCCATCGTCTACACCCTGTACTTCGAGAAGGACATGAGCTGTGCCGACTGCACGGCCACCTCGCACCGGCACGACTGGGAGGCCGCGGTGGTCTGGGTTCGGCAGGGCGCGAGCACGCCGGAGTACGTGTCCGTCTCCGCGCACGGCGGCTACTCCACCACCACGTTCGCCTCGGTCCCGAAGGACGGGGTCCGGCTGAAGGTCGTCTACCACAAGGACGGCGCGCTGACCCACGCGTTCCGTTTCGCCAAGTCCGGTGAGACGGCGGAGGCCTGGGGCAACGGCGGCTGGGACTTCCCGGGCCTGGTCAGCTGGAACAGCTACCCGGGCACCGGCAACACCTGGACGTCGAGCCTCCAGAGCACGATGCAGAACGCCACCTGGGGCGACGCGAACTTCCCGCTGAAGGACGGCCGCTTCACCACCGAGCTGAGCCGCGCCCTGCCGGCGGGCATCGCCTTCGACCCGAACGGCGCGGGCTGACCGTCCGAAGAGGACCGGACGGACACGAACACCACGCATGACGGCGGCGCCCGGCTCTCCATCGAGGCCGGGCGCCGCCGTCATCGTGCGTGGCGGTCAGCTCTCGGTGCTCGCCGTGTCCGCCCGCTCGCGGGAGCCCGCCTGGTGGCCGATCGCCGTCTCGCGGCCCGCCCGGTACGCCGCCACGCTCCCCCGCGCCTGCACGGTCTCCCGCTCCACCGTCGTCAGCATCCGCTCCCAGCGCTGCCGCATCGGGCCGATCAGTCCGCCGCCGACACCGACGACGAGGATGCCGGCGACCGTGCCGAGCGCGGCGTAGAGGACGGGCCGGGTGACGTCCTGGGCGATGCCTGCCTGGCCGAGCGCCGCGATGACGCCGAGGCCGACGACACAGGCCCAGACGGCGGTCGCGAGGGTGCGGCCGTAGGAGAGGGAGGCGAGCGCGCCCCCGACGATCCCGCGCACCGCGTTGGCGATTGCCATCGCGACGACCACGAGGACCACGGCGACGACGGCGCGCGGCAGCCAGCCCACGATGTCGTCGATCAGCGCGCTGACGGGGTTCGCGCCGAAGACGCCCAGCGCGAACTGCAGGGTCATCAGCATCAGCGCGTAGTACACGATCCGGCGGAGGATGCCGGTCAGGTCGTACGAGGAGTCCCGCAGCAGCCGGGACGTTCCGGCACGTTCGGAGAGGCGCTCGGAGCCGACCTTGCGCAGGACGCGGTCGACGACGCGGGAGACGAGTTTCGCGACGAACCAGCCGACGACCAGGATGACGAGGAAGGCGACGAGTTGCGGTACGAACTGCGCGACCTTGGACCAGGCGTCGTCCAAGCCCTGGGTGAAGTCGACGGACAGGTCGACGGACAGGCTGACCATGGGTGGTTCTTCCCTTCGCGGGTACGTCGGATACGTCCCCTCCCCTTGTGGATAGCAGTGGGCCGACCGGGTGACGGCGCGCCTCAGGGCCGTTCGGGTGACCGCGCGCGGGGTGCGCGGAGGGCGCGTGCGCCGGAGTGGACGTGCGTCCCGTAAATACGTTGAGTTCCCCACCACCCCCTGTGACCCTCTTGTCAGAGGCATGACCTAGTCTTCGCTCACGCGTCACAGGTGTCACACGCGCGGCACAGGTCGAACACACCGACCCCGGGCGACGGCATCCGACGACGCGCCCATTTCTTTCGTTCCGGGGGGTTCGAAACCTGTGCGTATGCGCACTCTTCCGGCTGCCACCGCGCTGGCAGTCCTCTTCAGCTCGGCCGCGCTCGCGGTCGGCACGGTCGCGCCCGCCGCGGCCGACAGCAGCAAGGTCCTGCCGGTCAAGTCGGCGGGTGACTTCCTCGTGGACGGCGCCCACCACCGGGTCTTCGTCAGCGACCCGTACAGCGGCAAGGTCGTCGCCACGGACTACTCGGGCACGGTCCTCGGCACCGTCGCCTCCCTGCCCGGGGTGACGGGTCTCGCCCTCTCCGCCGACTCGGGCACCCTCTACGCGGCCGTGCCCGGCGCCGACACGATCGTGGCCATCGACGCCGTCGGCATGACCGAGGCCGGGCGGTACCCGACCGGCGACGGCACCAAGCCGACCCACCTCGCCCTCGCGGGCGGCAAGGTCTGGTTCGGGTACGGCGACAAGGAGCACGGGGACATCGGTTCGCTGGACGTCTCCGGTGAGCAGCCCGTGGTGGCGCTCGCCCAGGACGCCGACACCGACTGGACGGGCGCGCCCCGCCTCGCCGTGTCGCCGGCCGACCCGGACGTGGTGGCCGCGGCCTCCCCGGAGGTCTACTGGTTCAACCTCGCCGTGTTCGACGTCTCCGGCAGCACGGCCGTCCGTACCGCGCGCGTCGGCGGTCCGGGCCAGTCCGGCATGACCAGCGACCTCGCCTTCACGCCCGACGGCAGCCGGCTGATCACCGCCCAGGCCGGCGACCAGCACAAGGTGTGGCAGACGACCGACCTCGCGCAGGTCGGCTCGTTCACGACGGAGCACCACCCGAACTCGGTGGCGATCGCCCCGGACGGGACCCTCGCCGCCGGGACGAGCTCCCCGTACGACCCGGACATCTACGTGTTCACGCCGGGTACGACGACGCCCGTGCGGGAGTACGAGCTGCCGGACACCGACACGATCAGCGGCTCCGACGACCTCGCCACCGGCGGGCTCGCCTGGGAGCCGGGCGGCAGCAGGCTGTTCGCGCTGACGGGGAACTTCGACAGCGAGTACAGCCTCCGCGTCTACGACGACCCCACCAAGTCCAAGCCGGCCCTGACGGTCAGCGCCCCGGCGACGGCCACCCGCGCCAAGCCGCTCACGGTCTCCGGCACCCTGACGGCCACGCTGCCGCTGCCCGCCGGCACCCCGCTCACGGTCACCCGGACCGACCTGGAGTCCCCCACGGGCAAGTCGCTCGGCACCAAGACGCTGGGCACGGGCGGCAAGTTCTCCTTCACGGACACCCCGCCGGCCGGTGGCAAGGTCACCTACAAGGTGTCGTACGCCGGCGACGCGCAGCACACCGCCGCGTCCGCCTCCCGCTCCGTCGAGGTCTCCCGGGCGACGCCCACGCTGACGCTGGACAAGAACCGCAAGACGTACGCGTACGGCGCGGACGTGAAGTTCACGGCACACCTCGGCTCGACGTACAAGAACCGCAAGGTCGAGATCTGGGCCGACCCGTACGGCTCGGACAGGCCGAACAAGCTGGTGAAGTCGGGGACGGTGAACTCCAGCGGCAACCTGTCGGTCACCGTGGACCTCAAGCGCGACACCAAGCTCTCGGTGAAGTTCGCGGGCGACGCGCGCTACAAGGCGAAGACGGTCACCAACACCGTCTACACCAAGGTCGCCATCGCGTCGTCGATCTCGGGCCACTACAAGACCCGGACGGCGTGGGGCCAGAAGTACCACTACATCCGCAAGTCCAAGGACCCGGTCCTGAAGACCACGATGTCGTACTACCCGGAGCGCAAGCAGCGGCTCCAGCTTCAGTTCCACTACGACGGCGCCTGGCACGACGGGGGCTCCGAGTACTTCCCCCTCGGCACCGCGGGCAGGTCCGACGTGACCCTCACCGGCACCCCGACCACGGACGTCCGCCTCCGCTTCCGCTCGGAGTACCACGACACGACCTCGGGCGACAACGTCAACACCACGACGTACGGCCCCTGGAAGTACTTCATCTACACCAAGTGACAGGAGGGGCGCCCCCGGACGGGGGCGTTCCGAATGACGGGGGGAGCGGTCTCCCTTACCTGCCGGTACGTGTGACGATACGGCCCTGTTCGAAACTTGAGACCTCAATCTGAGGCCACGTTCGCAAAGGAACAGGACATGACCACGCCTGTGCCCGCCGCTCCCTCCACACCCCCACCAGCGGCTTCGTCGTCAGCCACGTCGGCCGCGCGGCTCCTCGTCGTGGACGACGAGGAGGGGATCCGCTCCATGCTGACGATGGCGCTGGAGTTCCTCGGCCACCAGGTGACCGCCGCGGCCACCGGCCGCCAGGCGCTCCAGGCCGTCACCCGCCACGACCCCGATCTGATCCTCCTCGACGTCAACCTCCCCGACCTCAGCGGCTTCGAGGTGTGCCGGACCCTGCGCGACCGGGGCAACACCGTCCCGGTCCTGTTCCTCACCGGCCTCGGCGGCGTCGACGACCGGGTCCGCGGACTCGACATGGGCGGCGACGACTTCGTCACCAAGCCGTTCGAGCTGAAGGAGATCGCCGCCCGGGTCCGCGCCCTGCTGCGCCGGGCCGGCGGCGGACACCCCGCGCCCGACCGCAACCGCCTCCGCGCCGGCGCGGTCCAGCTCGACGCCGACGCCCACCAGGTCTGGGCCGACGGCCGCCCCGTCGAACTCACCACCACCGAGTTCGCCCTCCTGCGCTACCTCATGGAGAACCCCGGCCGCGTGCTGTCCCGGCGCCAGATCCAGGAACGCGTCTGGAACCACCGCGACGAGGGCTCCGGCGTCGTCGACACGTACATCTACTACCTGCGCCGCAAACTCGGCGGGCCGGGCCAGTCCCTCATACGAACGGTCAGAGGAGTGGGCTACCAACTGTGCGCCAGCTGAACGGAGCCCCTTCCGGGGACGGCACAGCGGGTCCGGGCGGGTCGCGGACATGAGCGGGTTCACCGGGCTGGGGGAGAGCATCCGGGCGGTCGGGCTGCTCGCGCCGGGTGACACGTGCGCCCGGCCCGTTCCCGGGCGCCCCGTCCCCCCGGTCGAGCGGCCGATCCGCCCCCACCGCACGGGTCAGCGCACCGTCGGCTTCTGGCTGATCGCCACGCTCGCGACCCTGGGCGCCGTCGCCGCGCTCTCCGCCCACACCCTCGCCCAAAACCTCACGGCCCGCACCGACCAGGAGATCACGAGAGCCGGCGGCTTCGCCGGCGCGGTGCCCCTCGGCAGCCCCGGCGAGCGGGCACCCTCCCCGTACGCCTCGGCGACCGCGCCCTCCCCCTCCGCCCTCCCCCCGGCCCCGCCCCTCGACGAGAACGGTCTCGTCCTCGTCCTCGACGACCGGGGCAGGGTCGTCGAGCGGTACCCGGGATCCCCCGGCCTGCCCGCGTTCCCGGCGCTCACGCCCGCCCGACTGCGGGCGTACGCGGCCCGGTCCGCGCCCTCGGCGTTCGGGGAGAACTACCGCGCGAAGGTCGTCCGCACGGCGGAGACCGGCCGGAATCGCCGGGGCGGCTATGTCGTCACCGCCCGGTCCACCGCCGACGACCGGCGGGCCGTCGAGCGCCTGCTCCAGGTCGAGACGGCCGCCGCGCTCCCCCTCCTGGCCACCGTCCTGATCGGCGCCCGCCGCCTCGGTCGCCGTGAGGTCAGGGAACGGCAGGACACCGAACGGCGGCTGCGCGCGTTCATGGCGGCCGCCGGACACGAACTGCGCAACCCGCTCACCACGATCTCCGGTTACGCCGAACTCGCCCGGGCCGGCGACCCCGCGTACGAACCGATGCGGCAGGAGGCGCTCGACCGGATCACCACCGAGGTCGGCCGGATGGGCGCCCTCATCGACGAGTTGGTGCTGCTGACCCGCCTGGACTTCGGCCAGCCCCTCCGGCTGACCTGCGTGGACCTCGCCCAGCTGTGCCGCGACGCGGTCACCGCCGCCCGTGACTGCCACCCCGACCGGCCCGTACGGCTGCTGCTGGCCCCCGGCGACCACACGGTCACCGGCGACCCGTCGCGGCTGCACCAGCTGGTCGCCAACCTGCTGGCCAACGCCCGCGTGCACACACCACCGGGGACGACGATCACGCTCGGGCTCGGTACGGAGGACGGCCACCGGGTGATCGAGGTGCTGGACGACGGCCCGGGGATCCCCGACGCACTCCGCCCCCGGCTCTTCGACCCCTTCGTACGCGGCGAGGAGCCGCGGGCCGCCGGCAGCGGGCTCGGCCTCAGCATCGTCGCGGCGATCGCGACGGCCCACGGGGGCGTGGTCACGCTGGAGCCCTCCGAACCGTCGCACCGGGGAGCCTGGTTCAGGGTCCGCATCCCGGCGCCGTCCTGAGCCGCCCGGCATAGCCCATGGGTGGTGAGGTGAGGTGGACTTTGCCGACGGCTGGGGAGTTTCTGATCAACCTCTGATCCGGCTCCGACCCGCTTCGGAGCCACGACCGCTTAAGTGGGCCACGTGCGGTGTCCACCGTGTGTACGCGCGTACGCACAGTGCGGCCCCGTACGAACTCCCCCTCCGAGGTCGGCCCGGCATTCGCCCTGATCGACGGCTCATCGATCTACGACGAACGGAACGACGGCTCATCGACCCGGCTCGGCCTACCGGGCACGTGCCGGGCCGACCTCAACACCTACGCGGGCTGCCGCCGAAGTTCGGCCAGATGCTGCCGGGCGTGCTCCAGGGCCCCGGCGCGCCGTCCGGGGACCAGACCCCGCAACTCCACGAATTCCACTCCCAGTTCATGGGCGCGCGCGGTGTCCGTGATCAGCCCCCACTGGTGGTGCGCCCGGTCGACCGCGGCCTCGACCGCCGGGTCCTGAACCGGCCGCCCCGCCGCCAGCCGCGCCCGCGCGACCCCCATCCAGGCCGCACAGCTGCCCGCCGGGTCGCCCGCGAACATGGCCAGGTCCGCCCGCACCTCCCGCCAGTGCAGCACCTCCTCCGACCCGTCCCCGTACTCCCGCAGGGCGTCCTGCTCCCAGCGAGCGGCCAGGTCGTCGGCCTCGCCGTGCCGCCCCGCCCCGACGGCCACACTGATGGCACCGTGCGGATCGACGCCGGGGACGGCGGCGGCGTGCGGCGGGGAGGCGGGGGGCGTGGGTGGAGTCGGCGGAGTGGGTGGGCTCGGTGGAGTGGGAATGGGCGGCCGGGGCGCGGGGTTCTCGGCCTGACCCGTACCGGTGTGTCCGGCGGGTGCGGGCGGGGCCGGCGGTCCGCTGCGCGGGACCGGGGGCGCGCCCTGGGGTCGGGAACGGGTGACGGCGGGGGCGGGGCCCCCGTGCGCGGCACCCGGCACGGGGCCCGTCGCGTCGTAGGAGAGCAGCAGGTCGCCGTAGCCCGCGGTACGGGCGAGCACCTGCTCGTGCAGCGCCGGCGGCTCCGGCCGCTGCCCGCTGCGCAGTATCGTCGCCAGCGCCTTCATGTACGCCGGCGCGGCCACCCCCCGCCGCACGCCCCCCGTCGGCGGCGCGACCCGCCCGTACACGCTCACCCCGGGCCCGGCCGTCAACGGCCGCCCGGCCAGTTGCTGCCACACCTCCGCGTCGGCGTGCAGATCGACGAACAGCGTGGTCGTCCCGGGCGTGCGCAGCCGCAGTTCCTCCACGATCCAGTGCCAGGGGAACGCGGTGTACCGGACGGTCGCCGGTGTCGTCCGCGCCAGCGCCAGATGGACGAGCCGCTGCTTGCGGTCGAGTTGCAGCTGGCCGGCGAGGTACACGGTGAGCGGACCGGGTGCGGTGGCCGCCGCGCGCAAGCGCGTCAGGACGGCCTGCGGCTCCAGCGGATCGGCCAGCTCCACGACGTTCGCCGTCCCCGCGCCGGACAGCACCTCGGGTGTGACGGCCGCCAGTACGGGGAGCACGGAGGCCGCGTCCACCAGGCAGCCCTTGCCCATGGGTGAGGCCGCGAGCAGCAGCACCGTTCCCGGCATCGTTCCCTCCCCATCGACTCGCCGTCACCGGACTTCGCCGGTCGTCGCCGGTCATCGACTCCCGCCGGCCTCCCGGCCGACTTCCCGTCGATCACCCGCACCAGCCAGCACCGTAACCGCTGCGCGTGCAAAGGGGGAAAGGAGGCTGCGGGAGCGGGGCCGGGCCGGCGCCGGGGCGGGGGCCGACGGAAGTCCGAAGCGGAGGTCGAACCGCATCCGGAGCAGGGGCCGGAGCGCGGCCGGGGCAGGGGCCGGAGCGCCACCGGGGCAGGGGGTCGGCGGGCGGCCGGAGCGGAGGTCGAACCGCGTCCGGAGCAGGGGCCGGAGCGCCACCGGAGCAGGGGCCGGAGCAGGGGCCGGAGCGCGGCCAGGGGCAGGAGCCGGAGCGCCACCGGAGCAGGGGCCGGAGCGCGGCCAGGGGCAGGGGCTGCAGCAGGGGCCGGAGCGCGGCCGGAGGGGGGTCGGCGGGCGGCCGGGGCAGAGGCCGGAGCGCCGCCGGAGCAGAGGCCGGGGCAGAGGCCGGAGCGCCGCCGGAGCAGAGGCCGGGGCAGAGGCCGGAGCGCGGCCAGGGGCAGGGACCGGAGCAGAGGCCGGCCGGGGCAGGGGCCGGGGCGGGGGCGGCGCAAGGGTCCGTGGGCGGCCGGAGTGAGGGGCGGGGCGGGGGCGGAGGTCACCGTGGGGCGCTCGGGGCCCGTCGTATCGGCTCCGAGGCCCGCCGGACCGCGAAGATCGTCGTGTCGTCGTCGAGGCCGCCGCCGGTGTGGGCGAGGACACCGTCGCGGACGAGGCGGACCAGGGCCCCGGGGTCGAGGGCGGGTGCCCCGGCGGCGAGGGCGCGGGCGACGTACTCACGGAGCGGGAAGAACACCCCGCGCCCGTCACGCGCCTCCGTCACCCCGTCCGTGACCAGCAGCAACGTCTCGTCGGCGGCCAGCCGCACGGTGGCCGTCCGGGTCTCCCGCGGCGCCAGCTCCGCGAGCCCCAGCGGCAGTCCGTCCCGCAGCGGCAGGAAGCGCACACCGCGGGGGGAGAGCAGCAGCGGGGGCTCGTGGCCGAAGTTGACGACGTCCACGGTGAGCGCGTCGAGCCCCGTGAGGTCCGGGCCCCAGTCGGTGCGCTCGCTGCGCAGTTCGGGGAAGTCCAGCAGGACGGCGGTGGCGAAGCGTTCGGCGTCGTCGCGGCCGACGTGCGCGCAGTAGCGCACATGGCGGACCATCCGGGTCTCCAACCGCTCGGCCACGGTGGCCGGTTCGGCCTCGTGGTAGGCGGCCTCGCGGAACGTGCCGAGCAGGACGGAGGCCGCCTCCACCGCCGCGAGCCCCTTGCCCTGGACGTCGCCGATGACGACGCGCGTGCCGTGCGGGCTGGGCTGGATGTCGTAGAAGTCGCCGCCGACGCGGGCCTCGCTGTCGGCGGCGAGATAGATCTCGGCGTGGTCGAGGCCGCCGACGTCCGGCGGGAGCTGGCGCAGCAGGATGCGGCGGGTGGTGTCGACGACGGCCCGCATGTGCAGCATGCGCTCCTGGCCGCGCAGCCGTACCGCGCAGGCCAGCACGGACAGGATCCCGCCGAGGGCGACGAGGACGAAGTCGGGGAGGCCGGTGCGCTCCTGGTGGGGCCAGGAGTTGTCGCCCACGATGTACATGAGCATCGCGAGCGCCGCGAACAGCGCCGTCGTCCACACCCGGCAGACCGCGGCGGCCGTGCCCGGTACGAGCACCAGCCAGGAGATGACCCGGAAGTCGCCGCCGGTGTACCAGTCGACCACCGGTACGGCGAGCAGCACCACGAGCGGGGGCAGCCAGGCGACGTTCCGCCCACGGATCCGCAGCGGCTGCTGCCGCGCGACGGGGTCCGGGTCCCGGCGCCCGAGAGACACCGGCATCCGCATCCGCATGCCCACAGCGAAACACGCCCCCACTCCCCCCGCATCCGTGGGCGGGTGCGGGGGGAGTGGGGGCTGGTCGCGCAGTTCCCCTCGCCCCTTAAGGGCCTACGGAGCTTTCGGGCCGAAAAAGCACGGGGCGCAGCCCCTGCTTTTTCAGGGGCGCGGGGAACTGCGCGAGAAGCCCCACCGGACCAGCACCCGCCCACGCACAGACACACGCACAGACACACGCACAGACACAGATACCCCGCCCGTCACCACCTCCGCCCCCCGACTTGCCAGCGGCTCCCCCCAGGTGTGGTCTGGTAGACGGGGCGGAGAGTGGCGGGGGAGGGAAGAGAGGAGTGCTCCCATGGCTCAATCGGCACCCACTCCGGGGCGGCCGGTGATTCCCGGCAGGCCCTCGGTCCCGGGCCGGACCCCGGTCCCGGGCAGGTCGGCGGGGCCGGCCACGCCCGATGTCTTCAGTGAGCGCACCCACCGGCTCACGAAGCTGATCCTGCCGGTGGTCCTCGGCCTCGTCTACGGCTACTGGGCCGCGGCGATGAACCGCGACGCCGGCCCCATCACCGGCTGGAACGTCCTCTTCGGCTTCGTGACCGCGTTCGTGTTCGCGGCGCTCTACCTCGCCGTACAGACCGTCGCACCCCGCCTGCGCCGCGAACCGCACGCCGCCCTCTGGGCCGCCTTCGCGGGCTGCGCCTTCGGCTTCCTCTACAGCCAGGACTCAGCGCATTCCGTGGTGCGCTCCACGCTCATGTCCCTCGCCATCGCGGCGGCGGTCTTCGCGGTCGCCTTCTACCGCTACTACACCCACGAGGACGCGGCGGGCCACCGCCTGCCCTGACTCTCACTCCTCCTCCCACTCCCAGGTGCCGGAGGCCGTGAAGGTCCACGTGAACGAGACAGACCCGGAACCGTGCCCGTCCTGGCAGGGATCGCAGTCCTTCCAGTTCGGGCACGGGTCCGTGCAGTTCGGCACCGAGCGGCCGTGCGTGTCGACGTACACCGCGCTCGCCCAGCCTCGGACGTCACCGAGCCAGTACCAGTGCGGGTCGCCGAACACCTTCTGTCCCCGGACCTCGCAGTCGACGACGGCCCGGCTGCCGGGCGCGAGGGAGCCGACGACGCGGGAGTCCGTGGTCGGCTGTGCGCGGAGGTTGAGGTCGCCGCCGGAGACGACCGTGCCCCGGACGGAGCCGTCGGAGGCGCCCGCCGCCGTGGTGCCGAGCGCCGACACCGCGAGCACACCACCGGTGATCCCGGCCGCGACGAGGGCCCGCAGGGCGGAAGTGGCCGGGGAACACGGGGAGATGGAAGAACTCGGAGTACGCGGGTCACTACGCATGCCTTGCCTCCTCGACGCCCCCCTTCGCCAACCCCCTGTCACTCTTCCTCCAGGTAACACCCGTTCGAGTGAGCGCTCCACCGGAGCGGACCGCGCCCCCGGCCCCTCCCCGTTCGGCTTGTCCTGGGGGGCCATTCGCAGTCACACGGGTCGGGAGCGCTCGCGAGGTCGTGGGCGGGGGTCTTGCCTGGAGGGGTGTCCCTCCCCGTCCGCGCCGCCCTGTCGGCCGTACTGACCGCGCTCGCCTGCCTGCTCATACCGGTGGGCGCGCTGGCCGCGTGGGCGACGTACGAACTCGCGGACCGGACGCGGTACGAGGCGGTCATGGCGCCGCTGGCCACGGACCCGGACGTACGGGAGGCGCTCGCGGACGCGGTCGCCGCCGGGGTCCTGCGCGAGGTCCGGGTGGGTCCGCCGCTGCGGCGGCCGGTACGGGAGTTCACGCACGACGCGGCGCACTCCTTCACGCAGACCGAGGCGTTCCGCACGGCGTGGCACATGGTGAACCGGGCGGCGCACGACGCGGTGCTGACGGCGGTGCGCGCGGAGGACACCGGCGGCGGGGGCACGGGCGGGCCCGGCGTCGGCGGGGCGCGGGCGGTGACTCTCGACCTCGCGCCGGTCGGCGAGCGCGTCAAACGGCAACTCGTGCGCGACCACGTGCCGTTCGCCCACCGCATCCCGGTCGCGCGCACCGAGGTCGAGGTGTTGTCGGCCGCGGAACTGGTCCAGCTTCGAAAGGGGTATCACGTGCTCGAAATCGCCGCGTTCTGGCTTCCGGTCGGTGCGCTCGCGCTGGCCGCCGGTGGCGTCCTCGTCGCGACGCAGCGTCGTCGGGCCGTCTGCGCGACGGGTCTCGGCGCGGCGCTCGGCGGTGCGCTGCTCGGCGTCGCCGTGGCCCTCGGCCGCCACCTGACACTCGCCGACCTGCCCCCGGACGTCTCCCCTGCTGCCGCCGGGGCCGTCTACGACGCCCTCACGGCCACCCTGCGCACGGTGACCTGGGGACTGGTGCTGCTCGGTACGACCGTGGCCGGGGCCGCCTGGCTCACGGGCCGGCTCGTGCGACATCGCCGAGCGTCCGCAGCGCCTCCGCCAGCACCGGCGGAGGAACCGACGCGAGCCCGAGCCTGACGCAGTCGGCGGCGGTGACCGCCCCCGCGACACGGAACGCCGGCCCGGGCGTCACCGCCACACCCCGTTGGGCGGCGGCCGCGCGGAACGTGTCCGCCCGCCAGGGCTCGGGCAGCTCCCACCACGCGTAGTAGGCCCGCGCGTCCCCCCGCACGGTGAACCCCGCGAGGTGCTCGGCGACCAGCCGCTGCCGTGCCGCCGCGTCGGCCCGCTTGGCCGCGACCAGCCGCCCGACCGTCCCGTCCCCGATCCAGCGCACCCCCGCCTCCAACGCGAACCGCCCCGCCGCCCAGCCCCCCGACCGCAACGCGTCCGCCGCGCCCTCGACCCGGCCGTCCGGCACCACGAGGAAGCCGACGGTCAGCCCCGGCGCCACCCGCTTGGACAGCCCGTCCACGACGAACACCCGCTCCGGCGCGTACGCGGCCAACGGCGGCAGCGCCCCCACGCCATCACCCTCGTCCCCGCCCGCCAGGAACGACCAGATCCGGTCCTCGATCACCGGCAGGTCCAACTCCCGCACCACACGGGCGAGTTCGGCCCGCCGCCCCGCGCCCATCGTCACGGACGTCGGATTGTGCAGCGTCGGCTGCGCGTACACCGCCGACAGCGGCGCCGCCCGGTGCGCGGCGGCCACGGCCTCCGGCCGGAGCCCCTCCCCGTCCGTCGCGAGCGGCACCAGGGTCGCCCCCAGCCGCCCGGCGATCTCCTTGACCAGCGGATACGTGAGGGACTCGACGCCGACACGCCCCCCGGGCCGTACGAGATGGGCGAGGGCCGCGGCGATCGCCTGGCGGGCGTTGCCCGCGAAGAGGAACCGTCCCGGGTCCGGGCGCCAGCCGGCGGTGGCGAGCAGCCCGGCCGCCGCCTCGCGCGCGGCGGCCGTACCGGTCGCGGGGGCCGTGCGCAGCGCGTCCGTCAGCACGTCCGGCCGCAGCAGCGGTTCCAGCCCGGCGGCCAGCAGCTCCGACTGACCGGGCGCGGAAGGGTAGTTGAGCTCCAGGTTCACCGGCGCCGAGCCCGCCTGCTCGGCCAGCGCCCGCCCCACCGACGCCGCCGGCGCCGCGCGTACGAACGTCCCGCGCCCGACCTCGCCCACGACCAGCCCGCGCCGCACCAGTTCCGCGTACACGCGCCCGGCGGTGGACCCGGCGACGCCCCGCCGCCGCGCGAACACCCGCTGCGGCGGCAGCCGGTCACCGGGCTTCAGCCGCCCGGAAGCGATGTCCTCCGCGATGCGATCGGCGATCCGCCGGTAGTCGGCCACGGCCGCCCCCCTCCCTCGACCCACTCGACTCTCGTCCACTCACGCCTGTCCGGCTCCACCCGGCCACCACATTGCACCGAGGGCAAAGATCTTATTGCACCGAGGAGTTGGGGCGCTCTAGGGTCGATGTCATGACCACCTTCCTCGCATACGAGGACAAAGGGGAACCCGAGGGACTCCTCGGGGAAGCCGGTCCCGCGGGCCGGCCCGCGCGCCTCCCTCTCGTCCTCGTCCACGGCCACCCCTTCGACCGCACGATGTGGCACCCGCAGATCACCGAGTTCTCCCCCACCCGTCGCGTCGTCGCGCCCGATCTGCGCGGCTACGGCCGGTCCCCCGTCGTCCCGGGCGTCACCCCGCTCTCCACCTTCGCGGAGGACATCGCCGCGCTCCTGGACGGCCTGGGGGTCCCGGAGTTCGTCCTCGGGGGACTCTCCATGGGCGGCCAGATCGCGATGGAGTGCTACCGCCTGTTCCCGCACCGCGTCCGCGGCCTCCTCCTCGCCGACACCTTCCCGGCCGCCGAGACCGAGGAGGGCAAACGGACCCGGAACGCCATGGCCGACCGGCTGCTGCGCGAGGGCATGGCGGGGTACGCCGACGAGGTGCTGTTCAAGATGGTCGCGCCGTACGCCGACCCGGAGGTCGCGGCCCGGGTGCGCCGCATGATGACGGACACCGACCCCGAGGGCGCCGCGGCGGCCCTGCGCGGGCGGGCCGAGCGCCCCGACTACCGCGAGCTGCTCACCCGCGTCACCGTCCCGGCGCTGGTCGTCGTGGGCGCCGACGACGAGTACACCCCGGTCTCCGACGCCGAGGCCATGCACGCCGCCCTGCCCGACTCCGCCCTGCACATCGTCGACGGCGCCGCCCACCTGCCGAACCTGGAGCGCCCGGAGGAGTTCAACAAGGCGCTCGGGGCCTTCCTGACCCGCCTGGACTGAGCACCGGGCCGGGCCGCGCGCCCCGGTTCCCCGTCCCGGCCCTCCCACTCCTCCCGCCTCCCGGCTTCACCCGTTCGGCCTACACCGCATGCGGCCCTCCTCCCGCCGCGTGAGCATGCGGGTGAGCTGTCCATCCGTAGGAGGAGGCCCTCATGGCCCAGCACAGCACCGCACCACGCTCGAACACCACGTCGCAGGAGACGCCGATGTCCCACCGGGGAGCCCGCTCGGAGTGGGCCCACGGCGGCATGGTCTTCGCCGGTGTCCTGATGATGGTCATCGGCGTCATGGGCATCCTCAACGGCATCGCCGGGATCGCCACGGACGACGTGTACACGAACATCGGCGACTACGTCTTCGAGTTCAGCCTCACCACCTGGGGCTGGATCCACCTGGTGATCGGACTCTGCGTCCTGGCCACCGGGTGGGGCGTCATCCAGGGCCAGACCTGGGCCCGCGCGGTGGGGATCGCCCTGACCTCGCTGTTCGCCATCGAGTACTTCATGTTCCTGCCCTACGCGCCCGTCTGGTCGGTCGTCTGCATCGGCATCGCGGTCTTCGTGGTCTGGTCCCTGGCGACGTCCCCGGACCCCACGCCGTAGGCTCCGCCGAACGCCCGAGAGCAGGGACAACGGCCCTGGGCCGAAAGGCGAAGCCGGGCGCAGCCCCGGCTTCGCCTTTCAGGGGCGCGGGGAACCGCGCGAGAAGCCCCACCGGACCCGCACCCGCCCACGCACCCCGCCCCGCCCCGATCCCACCCCCGGCGCAACCTTCCCCGCACCCCGCCCGTCCTTAGAAGGACCCGCAAACAGCAGCGAAAGGCACCGGCCGTGGAGAGCGCGACCATCGAGCGGCCGGACCCCGTCCCGGACCCCGCACCGACAGCAGGGAACCGCCCGCGCAAGCGGCACGGCGGCAAGGCCTTCCTCGCCGTCCTGCTCCTCCTCGGCGTCACCCTCGTCGTCGGCTCACGCGCCGCCGACATCGACGCCTTCACCCCGGTCCCCCAGCTCCTCGCGTTCCTGCCCTGGCTGCTCGCCCCCACCGCCCTCGCCCTCCTGCTCGCACTCCTCTCCCGCCGGTGGATCGCCCTGACCTGGGGCGTACTGCTCCTCGGCGCACTCGCCTGGTACATCGAGCCCTACGGCAAGGCGAGCGAGCCGACCGGGCCGGTACTCGCCGAGGTGCGGGTGATGACGTCGAACGTGCAGTTCGGCCGCGGCACCGACGCCCTCGTCAAGGCCGTGCGCCGCGAGCGCCCCGACATCGTCTTCGTCGAGGAGTGCGAGCTGACCTGCTCGGCGAAGCTCCGCGACTCGCTCGGCGATCTGAGCGGCCGGACCCCCGACTACCCCCACCGGCAGTCCATCGAGGGCTACGGCTCCACCGGCTCCGTCATCCTCAGCCGGTACCCCCTGAAGTCCACCGACCCGATCCCCGGCTCGATGGGCATGCCGAGCGCCGTCGCCGACGTCGAGGGCCACCCCGTACGGCTCCAGCTGGCGCACCCGATGCCGCCGCTGCCGGGCCAGCTGGACACCTGGCGGCGGGAGCTGGGCGCGCTGCGCGCGTACGCGGCCGACGACACCCGCACGCCCACCATCCTGGCCGGTGACTTCAACGCCTCCCAGGACCACGCGGCCTTCCGCGCGATCCTCGACACCGGCATGAGCGACGCCGCCCGGCTGACCGGGCAGGACCGCAGGCCGACCTGGCCCTCCCGGACGACCCCGAGGATCGGCGCCCAGATCGACCACGTCCTCGTCTCCCGGAAGGACTTCTCCGCCCGCGAGGTCCGCTTCCGCGAGCTGTCCGGCACCGACCACAACTCCGTCGTCGTGGACCTCACGCTGCACCGGCGCGGGTGAACCGCGAGGTCGCCGACGCCCCCCGGGGCCCCCGATCACCCGTGGCCATAATGGGCGCATGCCCCGCACGCTCCCCATCGGCCTCGCCCCGCCCGACTGGCTGGTGCGGAACCTCCGGCCGCAGCCCGCGCCGGTCAACCGGCCGGCCGTGGCGCGCGCGGCGATCGCGCTGACGCTGCCGCTCGCGCTCGGCCTCGCCGCCGGCCGTCCCGAGTACGGCGCCCTCGCCTCCATGGGCGCCCTCTCCGGCGTCATCAGCGACACGGCCGCCGCGTACCGGATGCGGCTGCTGAAGATCGCGGTCCCCCAGCTGTTCGCCGCCGTGGGCATCACGCTCGGGTCGCTGGCGTACGGGCAGGGCTGGGTCACCGTCGGGGTCCTGACCGGGGTCGCGCTCGTCTCCGGGATGATCTCCTCGATCGGTGCCGTGGCCTCCGTGTCGGGGCTCCTCCTGCTGCTCAACTCGGTGATCGGCGCGGGGCTGCCGATGCCGGGCCCGTGGTGGCTGGCCCCGCTGCTGATGACCGGCGGCGGCCTCCTGGTCCTCACCCTGGCGCTGCTCGCCTGGCCGCTGCGGGCGGGCGTGCCGGAACGGGCTTCGGTCGCCGACACCTACCGCAAGGTCGCGGACCTCCTCGCCACGATGACAACGGACACCCCGGCGGCCCCGGACGCGCGGGACTCGTACGACGAGGCGCGGTTCCTGGTCACCCAGTCCCTCAACCAGTCCTACGACCTGGTCCTCGCCCGCCGCGCCCGCCACCACGGCCGCAGCCCCGAACTCGTACGTCTGCTGGCCCAGTTGAACGCGATCACCCCGCTGGTGGAGGCCGCCCCGGCCGTACGGCAGTCCGGCCGGCCGCTGCCCGCCGAGATCCCGGTGGCCGTACGGCATCTCGCGGAGGCCGTGGAGACGGGATACTCGGGGCCGCTGGGGCTGCGGCTGCCGGAGCCCGGGAGCGAGACCGGGCGGGCGGTCGACCAGGCCCTGCGGCACGCCGCCGACGTCGCCACCGAGAAGTCGCCGGACGCGCTGAAGAAGGCCGGCGACCGGGCGGGCCGCCCCGCGCCGCTGGGCGTGCGCGCCCTCCGGGTCGCCCGGAACGTCGCCCTCTCCGGCACCTCCTGGCGCTACGGCCTGCGCCTCGCGCTGTGCATCGGCATCGCCCAGGCCCTGGTGTCGCTCGTGCCGGTGCCGCGCTCGTACTGGGTGGCGCTGACCATCACCTTCGTCCTGAAGCCGGACTTCGGGTCGGTGTTCTCCCGGGCGCTGCTGCGGGCGCTCGGCACGGTCGTGGGGCTGGTGGTCGCGGCCGCGATCCTCACGGAGGTGCCGCGCGGCTGGTGGGACGTGCCGGTGATGCTGCTCCTCGCACCCCTCATCCCCGTCTTCACGCCCCGGGGCTACGGCTATCAGACGGCCGCCATCACCCCGGTGATCCTGCTGCTCTCGGACACCCTCAACCACCAGGGCGCCGATCTGCTCGTCCCGCGTCTGGTCGACTCCCTCATGGGCTGCGTGATCGCGCTGGTGGCGGGCTATCTGCTCTGGCCGGAGAGCTGGCACGCCCGGGTCGGCGACCGGCTCGCGGACGCCGTCGCCGACACGGCCGCATACGTCGAACGCGCCTTCGGGCAGACCCCCGCGGACCCCGCCGACCGGGCCCGGACCCGCCGCCGCCTCTACCGCGACCTCTCCACCATCCGTACGGAGTTCCAGCGGGCCCTGACCGAACCGCCGCCCGTCGGCCGGCGCGCCGCCGCCTGGTGGCCGCTGGTCGTCGCGGTCGAGCGGATCGTGGACGCGACGACGGCCGCCCGGGTCCGGGTCAAGCAGGGTGCGCAGCCCCCGTCCGCCGCCGAGGTCGACCAGGTCACCCTGCAACTGCGGGAGCTGGCGGACGGCCTCCGCAGGACCGAGACCCTCTACGAGGTCCGCTCCGACCTCAGCGGGCCGCCGGGCAGCGTGCTGGAGCCGCTCCGCCAGGAGGTGGCGGCGGCCCGGACGATCACCTCGTCCCGCTGAGCCACGAGCTCCGCAGGTCAACCCGGAGCAGGTCAACCCGGAGCAGGGCGCCGAATCGTTACGTCATCCCCGCACGGGTGACGGAGGGCGAATTCGCAGCCGAAAAGCGGACATGATCAATCCTGTTCAACCGCCCTACCTATAAGGGGATTTTTCATGCGTCGCACCGCGACCGTCCTGCTCGGAACCCTCGCCCTCGCCGGCGCCATGGCCCCGGCCGCCCACGCGATCCCGGACCCGGTCGGGACCGTCACGTGTCTCGCCGAGACGCCCGCCGCCGTGACGGAGCTGGCGGCCGACCCGACCGCCCTCGTCGACCCCGCCGCCCTGCTCGACCCGGCGGGCGCCCCGGCCGTGAGCTGCCTCGCCCCCTGAGGCCCACCCCGGCGCGACACACGCGGGCCGCCCTCCCCGACAGGAGGGCGGCCCGCGGCCGTGTCCGCGCCGGTGTCGCGTGTCGCTCTCAGACGCCGATGTCGCAGCCGTCGGCGCGCCACACCGCGACGACCGCCGGGCGGACGTACGTGCCCGCGCCGTCGGGCCAGGTGCTCTTCGGGTTCTCGACGGTGGCCCCGTCCAGCTCGCCCGGATGCTGGACGGCCACCAGCACGCGACGGTCCTGGATGATCGGGCCGCAGGTCTCGGCGCCGCTCGGGACGGTGAGGAACTGCTTCAGCTCACCACGGCGGTCCCCCTTGGTCGCCACGCCGAACAGTCCGTCGTGCGAGCCGAGCTGGGAGCCGTCGGTGGAGATCCACAGGTTGCCGTACCGGTCGAAGGCGACGTTGTCCGGGCACGAGATCGGGGAGACGTCGTCCTTCGGGAAGCCGGCGAAGTAGGTCGCCGGGTCGTTCGGGTCGCCCGCGACGAGGAAGAGCAGCCAGGCGAACTTCGTGCTCTCGGGCCGGTTCCAGCGCTCGGTCAGCTCCAGCACCTGGCCGTGCTTGTTGGCGTGGCGCGGGTTGGCCTCGTCCGCCTTGGGGTTGGCGCCGACACCACGGTTGGAGTTGTTGGTGAGGGCGACGTAGACCTTGCCGGTGACCGGGTTGGGCTCGATGTCCTCGGGCCGGTCCATCTTGGTGGCGCCGACCTTGTCACCGGCGAGCCGGGTGAAGACGAAGACCTCGTCGGCGGTCATGCCGTCCACGTGGGAGACGGCGCCCTCGGCGGTGGCGGTGGCCAGCGGGATCCACTCGCCGCTGCCGTCGAACTCGCCGTCGGCCGGCAGCTTGCCCGTGCCGTCGATCTCGATGGCGGGGGAGTCGCCGGTCAGCTTGGCGACGTAGAGGGTGCCCTCGTCCAGCAGCGACAGGTTGTGCTCGCGCACCGCGCGGCTCGACCCCTTGCGCATCCGCTTGCTGCTGACGAACTTGTAGAAGTAGTCGAAACGCTCGTCGTCGCCGGAGTAGACGACTGGACGGCCGTCGGCGGTGAGCCGGATGGTGGCGGCCTCGTGCTTGAACCGTCCGAGGGCGGTGTGCTTGCGCGGCGTGGACGTCGGGTCGTACGGATCGAACTCCACCACATACCCGAAGCGGTGCACCTCGTTCGGCTCCTGGGCGACGTCGAACCGCTTGTCGAACCGCTCCCACTTGCGCTCGCTGGCGCCGGTGCCGATGCCGTACCGCTTGTCGGTGGGCCGGTTGCTGTTGGCGAAGTACTGGTTGAAGTTCTCCTCGCCGTGCAGCGTGGTGCCCCAGGGGGTGGTGCCGCCGGAGCAGTTGTTGAGGGTGCCGAGGACCTTGCGGCCGGTCGGGTCGGCGGAGGTCCTGAGCAGGTCGGATCCGGCGGCGGGGCCGGTGAGCCGGAACTCGGTCGTCGCCGTGACCCGGCGGTTGAGGTGGTGGCGGGGCACGGCGGTGAGCTTGCCGGTGCGCCGGTCCTCCTCGACCACGACGGCGGACAGGCCGTGGGCGGCCCAGGCGACCTCGACCTGGTCGCGGGTCGGGTTCGCGGCGTCGTAGCCGCGGAACATGAGCACCTCGTCGGTGTACTCGTGGTTCGCGACGAGGAGCTGCCGGCCACGCTCGCCCGGGAGCGGGAGCAGCGCGAGGAAGTCGTTGTTGTAGCCGAACTGGCCGGCCTGCGCCTTGCCCGTCTGGTTCTCCGGGTCGAAGGCGGGGGCGCCGCGCAGGATCGGCTCGCCCCAGCGGATGACGACGTTCTGCCTGTACCCGTCGGGGACGGTCACCTTGTCGGCGGTGTTCGGCGCGACGGAGGTGTACCGCAGACCGCGGGCGGCCTTGGGCCGGGCCTTGGACGCCGCGGCTCCGGCGGTCTCGGCGGACCCCGCGGCGTCCGCCGGGGTGGCCGCGGCGGCGGGTCCGGCGGTGCCGAGCGAGACGGCCGAGCCGGCCGCGCCCGCCACGGAGACGACGGCGGCGGCCCTCATCACCGAGCGACGGCTGAGCGCGCCCGCGATGACGTCGCCCACGTATTCGTTGGTGCTGGTGTTCGGCACCTCGTGGAAGCAGGCGTCGCCACAGCGGAACCGACAGGTCAGGGCGGAACGGCCGCCGGGATGCGAGCCGATCATGGGCAGCAGCTTGCGCACAGCGCGCTCCTCGATGCTCTTATGTGCCTTTTGGTGTGAGCGCGACGCTAGGGGGGCGTGTGTTCGAGCACGGGGACACGAGGTGAACGGGGAGTGAACCTGCGGCAGTTGGGGCGGTGTTGACAGCGCGAGGTGGCGGGGATAGTGAAAGGCCCCCGCCCCACCCCAAGATCGCCACGCCCGGCCGCTAACCTTACGTGTCCGTCCTGGCCAGGGATTGACGGGCTACAACTCACCCGAAGGGTTGCGCACATGGGCATTCTCTCTCTCCTCCGGAATGCGTTCAGCCGCTCACGCAAGGGGCGCGACACGGTTCCTTCGCAGGAGGCGGAGCGGGATTCCGCCCCGGAGGACACCTCCGCGGCGACGGCCGAGGCGGCCGCGCCGCGGCAGGCCGCCGAGCCGAGGGTCCCGGCCCCGGCGACCGAGCCCGCGGCCTCCTCCGTGGCCGACGAGCTCGTCTCGGCGGCCTTCGACAACGTGACGGTCCCGAAGCCGCGGGGGGCGGAAACGCCCGAGAGAGAGCCGGAGCCGGTGGCTACGCCGGAGCCTGCGGCTTCGCCGGAGCCGGTGACTGAGGCGGCGCCGAAGGCTGAGGTGGTGGCTGAGGCTGAGGTGACGCCGGTCGGCGAGGAGAAGGCCGAGGCCGAGGTGCCTGCGGCGGCGGAGGCCGAGGTGCCCGCCAAGGCGGAGACCGAGGTGGAGCCGTCGGTGGCCGAGGCCGAGACGGAGACGTCGGTGGCCGAGGCCGAGACGGTCGCCGAGGCCGGGGAGAGTGGGGCGGCCGAGGAGAAGGCCGCCGACAAGGCCGAGCCGAAGGCGGTCGCCGAGACTGCCGATGAGGTCGAGGCTGCGGCGCCGGTCGCCGAGGCGGAGCCGGAGACGAAGACTGTCGTCGAGGACGCCGCTGCCGCCGAGACCGAGCGCGAGGTGGTGGCTGAGGCCGACGACGCGAAGGGTGCCGCCGCCGAGAAGGCTGCCGCGCCGGTCGTCGAAGCCGAGGCGGAGCCGGTGGTCGAGGCCGAGCCGGAGGCGGACGCCGAGCCGGCCGCGACCCCTGAGCCGGAGCCCGCCGCCGAGGCCGAGCCCGCCGAGGTTGCCGCCGCTGAGGCGGAGCCGAAGGCTGCGGAGTCCGTGACCGCCGAGGAGCCGAAGGCTGCGGCTGAGCCCGCGCCCGAACTCGAGGCCGAGGCCGCTCCCGAGCCCGAGGCCGCGCCCGAACCCGAGGCTGAGCCCGCGCCCGAACCCGAGGCCGAGGCCGCTCCCGAGCCCGAGGCCGCCCCGGCCCCGACGGCTGAGGCCACCCCGGAACCGGCCGTCGCCGCCGAGCCGGAAACCGCTCCCGAACCGGAGGCCGCCACCGAACCGGCCGCGACTCCCGAGCCGGAAGCCACCCAGGAGCCGGAAGCCACCCCGGAGCCGCAGACCACCCCCGAACCGGTCGCCGACGAACCCACCACCACCCCCGAACCGGTCGCCGTCGAGCCCACCGAGCCCTCCGCGACCCCGGACCTGGTCGTCGTGGCCGACGCGGCCGCCCCCGGAGCGAAACCCGAACCCACCACCACCCCCGAAGCCGCGGTCGCCGACGGTGAAGGTGCCCCACAGGTGGCACCCGCGGCCGACGACGAAAGCCGCACGGGTGGTGCGGGTGGGAAAACGGGCGGGGCCGACGGCGCAGCCGAGGCCGTGCCCTCCGCCACCATCCCCGGAGGGCTCCGCACCGCATACGCCGCCGCCCACGACGTACTCGCCAAGCAGAACCTCACCTCCGCCCGCGCCAAGGTGTACCTCGTCCTCGACAGGTCCGCCTCGATGCGCGGCTACTACAAGGACGGCTCCGCCCAGGCCCTCGGCGAGCAGACCCTCGCCCTCGCCGCCCACCTCGACCCCGAGCAGCCCCCCACCGTCCCCGTCGTCTTCTTCTCGACGGAACTGGACGGCACCGGCGAGCTCACCCTCGACGTGTACGAGAACAAGGTCGACGACCTGCACGCCGGCTGCGGCCGCATGGGCCGTACCAGCTACCACGTGGCCGTCGAGGAGGTCCTCGCCCAGCACCAGAAGGCGGCCCCCGGCACCCCCGCCCTCGTCGTCTTCCAGACCGACGGCGCCCCGGACGCCAAGACCCCGGCGAACCAGGCGCTCGCGGACGCCGCGAAGAACCACCCGGCCGTCCACTTCGCGTTCGTCGCGTTCGGCGACCCGGAGAACAAGGCCTTCGACTACCTCCGCAAGCTGAAGACCGACAACACGTCCCACTTCCTGGCGGGCGAGACCCCGCGCGAGCTGACGGACGCCGAGGTCTACGAGGGAATCCTGGCCACCTGGCGCCCGTAACCCCGGCGCCCGTAACCCCGGCACCCGGGGCGCCCGCCCCGCACAGCTCACCCGTGCCGCCCGCCTCCCACCCGTCAAAACGGGAGGCGGGCGGCACACCCATGTCGGCTAGGATTTCAAGACTCACGAATACGACCGACCTGGGAGCATCCCCCGATGGCTCGACACCTCATCACCAGCGCCCTTCCGTACATCAACGGGATCAAGCACCTGGGCAACATGGTGGGGTCCATGCTCCCGGCGGACGTGTACTCCCGTTACCTGCGCCAGCGCGGCCACGACGTGCTGTACATCTGCGCGACGGACGAGCACGGCACCCCCGCCGAGCTGGCCGCGAAGGAGCGGGGCCTCCCGGTCGACGAGTTCTGCGCCCAGGCGCACGACGCGCAGAAGGCGGTCTACGACGGCTTCGCGCTGGCCTTCGACTACTTCGGCCGGAGTTCCTCCCCGCAGAACGTCGAGATCACCCAGCACTTCGCCCGCCGCCTGAAGGAGAACGGGTTCATCGAGGAGCGGGCGATCCGCCAGGTGTACTCCCCGACCGACGGCCGCTTCCTCCCGGACCGCTATGTCGAGGGCACCTGCCCGCACTGCGGCTACGACAAGGCCCGCGGCGACCAGTGCGAGAACTGCACCCGCGTCCTGGACCCGACCGACCTGATCGACCCGCGCAGCGCCATCTCCGGCTCCACCGACCTGGAGGTCCGCGAGACCAAGCACCTCTTCCTCCTGCAGTCCAAGCTGCAGCACGAGGTCGAGGCGTGGGTCGCGGCGCACGAGGAGGAGTGGCCGCACCTGTCGTCCTCCATCGCCCGCAAGTGGCTGAACGAGGGCCTGCACGACCGCGCCATCACCCGTGACCTGGACTGGGGCGTCCCCGTCCCGGCCGACACCTGGCCGGAGCTGGCGGCGGAGGGCAAGGTCTTCTACGTCTGGTTCGACGCCCCGATCGAGTACATCGGCGCGACGAAGGAGTGGTCGGACGCCGCCCCGGACGGCGAGACCCGCGACTGGAAGTCCTGGTGGTACGAGGCCGACGCCGGCGACGACCCCGTGCGCTACACGCAGTTCATGGCCAAGGACAACGTCCCCTTCCACACCGTGATGTTCCCGGCCACCGAGCTGGGCATCCGCGAGCCGTGGAAGAAGGTCGACTACGTGAAGGCCTTCAACTGGCTGACGTACTACGGCGGGAAGTTCTCCACGAGCCAGAAGCGCGGCGTCTTCACCGACCAGGCTCTCGACATCCTGCCCGCCGACTACTGGCGGTACTTCCTCATCGCCAACGCCCCCGAGTCGGACGACTCGTCCTTCACCTGGGAGCACTTCACAGCCACGGTCAACAAGGACCTCGCCGACACCCTCGGCAACTTCGTCAACCGCGTGCTGTCCTTCTCGAAGAAGCGGTTCGGCGAGGAGGTCCCGGCGGGCAGCGCGCACGGTGAGACGGAGGCGAAGCTGGGCGAGCAGATCGCCGAGCTGCTCGCCGAGTACGAGGGCCACATGGAGTCCCTCCAGTTCCGCAAGGCGGCGGCGGCCCTGCGCGCCCTGTGGTCGGCGGGCAACTCCTACCTGGAGGAGAAGGCCCCCTGGCTGGAGATCAAGACCGACCAGGAGGCCGCGGCCCTCACGCTCCGCACCGCCATGAACCTCATCCACCTCTACTCGGTGGTCTCCGAGCCCTTCATCCCTGCGTCCTCGGCCGCGATGCGCGCCGCGTTCACCCTCAAGGACGACACGGCGACCTGGGTCTCGCAGACCGAGGCCAAGTCCCTGGACTCCGTCCCCGCCGGCACCCCCTTCACGGTCCCCCCGGTCCTCTTCGCCAAGCTGACGGACGACGACCTGGAGACCTACAAGGAGCGCTTCGGCGGCGAACCGGCGTAACGCATACGCTCCCTCGCGAGGAAGCAACCCCGTATGTCCGGATGTGCGTCTGTGTGTGCATGGCACTGTTCGGAAACGCGCACACGGTCGATCCCGGCAAGGCCCAGCAGGACTACGGACGTCTGCTGGGTCA
Organism: Streptomyces caniscabiei; assembly: GCF_014930365.1. Taxonomy (GTDB): domain Bacteria; phylum Actinomycetota; class Actinomycetes; order Streptomycetales; family Streptomycetaceae; genus Streptomyces; species Streptomyces caniscabiei. Next base: position 637,862 of record NZ_JABXWI010000001.1, read on the forward strand.
CGGGGAGCAGGTTCACGCGGCGTTCCTGCTGATCCGCGACACCATCCTGTTCACCGACCGCCGGCTGATCCTGATCGACAAGCAGGGGATCACCGGCAAGAAGGTGGAGTACCACTCCGTCCCGTACCGCAGCATCACGCACTTCGCGGTCGAGACGGCTGGCCACTTCGACCTCGACGCCGAACTGAAGATCTGGCTCTCCGGCTCCCACGAACCGATCGAGAAGACGTTCACCAAGGGCGTGGACATCTACGAGGTCCAGGCGATCCTCACGCAGTTCGTCGCCCGGTAGACGCACGCGGTCCCCGGGAAGAGCAAATGGACCGCGGTGGCCGGATACCGCGCGCCCCGCGGCTGTCACGAGTGTCATGGCTGTGTTCCAGTGCCGGTGCAGGAGGTGCCTGTCGCTGCCGGACCCCCCATATGCTCCGCGCACTGACGTCCAGTTGGGGGAACACACATCATGCGCACCAGACCCCGGCCCGCCCTGCGGGCCACCCTCGCCCTGGTGGTCGGCGCACTGCTGACCACGCTCGCCGTCGCACCGTCGGCCTCAGCCGACGGCCACGACCTGGCCCCGCCCGTGATCCTGAGCGTCGCCGTCAACCACGGCCGGCCCCTCGTGCTCGGGCCGAAGCAGTCACTGACCTTCCAGGCGACCGTCACCGCACGGGCGGACACCGGCATCCACCGCAACGGCGTCGAGATCCACCTCCGCGGCCCCTCGGGTGCGGGAGGTTCCCAGGGGCTGAGCGGGCTGAACGACCCGGCGCCCGGCTGCTCGCCCACCAGCGCGACCACCGCGGTGTGCACCGAGTGGTTCCGCATCGACACCGGGAGCGCCGAGGTGACCAACAGCTGGGCGGGCGACTGGCAGATATGGGCCCTGGTGGCCGGCAACAACCTCGACGAGGACCCGGGCAGCAGCATCACCACCGCGACGTTCCCGAACGTGATGAAGCTGCAGCGCAGGTCCAAGCTCACCTTCGCCGCCACCCCCAACCCCCTGCCCGCCGGCCGCAACCTCGGACTCCTCGGCCGGCTCACGGTGGCGGACTGGGAGACCGACGAGTACGCCGGTCGCATCAACCAGCCCGTCGAGCTGGAGTTCTGCGCCACGCCCTGCCGCGCCGTGGAACCGGTACGGTCCCTGACCACCGGAGTGTCCGGGTTCACCGGCACCACCTACCCGGCCACCCGGGACGGCTCCTGGTGGCTGCGCCACCGCGGCAACACCCAGTTCTCCGCCACCTACTCACCCGGCGCCCTGGTCGACGTCGTGTGACCGCCCGCCCGTACCCGGACATGCGAAGCCGCGGGGCCCGCCGCCGCGCCGCCGCCCGAAAGCTCTTCCGAGAACTTCGACGACGGCACGCTCTCCCCCGAGCCGGACGCCCTGTTCTGAGCCACGCCGACGCGCCCCGCGTTCCAGTGACAACCAGGCACGGAGGGCGTGCAGTTGCGAGGTCAGCTGTCCGACGCATACTCCACGAACTCCGCCCACGCGTCCGGCGCAAGCGCGAGTTGAGGGCCGCATTGGTTCTTGGAGTCGCGGACGTGCACTACGCCGAGCCCGGTGGCAACCTCGACGGCTGTACCCGCGCAACGCGCCGCTCTCCCTGCTGGCCCGCGGCACCTGGCTGCCGTACGGGGACCTCTACCACTTCGCGCACCCAGCGCACCCCGCCGTGCGCTGGAACTACCTGCCCGCGCTGGAGAGATCCCTGCACGGCCCCAGCTGCCGGCCGCACGCGCTGCTGCTGGGCGAGTCCGCCGTACTGCGCCGCCACCGCCGGGCCCTCGCGTCGGCCGGCGAGGCCCGGTCGTGGCAGCTCGAAACCGGCCCCTCACCGGAGTACGAAAACGTGGGTTCCGGTGAGCCTGGCGATCTCCCCCAAGAAACACGGCGGGGAAAGGAACCCGACCAAGCCCCACCCCTCCCGCCCAGGCCGCAAACTCACTCGCGCGGGTGAACAACATCAACTCAGCTGGATTCGGGACCGGTTGCCTGCCTTACGCTCAGCGCGGCACCACACATCGCACCGCATCGCACCGCACACATCGCGTCGCACCGCCTCACACAACCGCAGACATGCGACGGCCCCCGCCGGGACGGCAATCCCAGTGCGAGGGCCTGACCACAAAGGAAGACGAAACCTTCCCGATGGATACGCAGAACCCTAGCGCGCCCGCGCACGCCCGGTCCCGGATCACGGGCAAAAATCACCCCCGCCGACGCGCCCACGCGCAGCACCACCCCAGCGGCGTCATCCACGACAACTCCCGGCACACCAACCGCTTCACGGTGATCGGCAACCATCTCGCCCAGCACCAGGAGCTGTCCGGGCTGGCCATCGGGCTCGGCGTCCACATCCAGTCGCTGCCCACCGGCACCCCCGTCGACATCAAGACCCTCGCCGCCCGCTTCCCCGAGGGACCGACCCGGATCGCCGCCGCCCTGCGCGAACTGGAGACCCACGGCTACCTGCGCCGCACTCGCGTACGCACCGAGAGCGGCCGGATCGTCACCCGCACCGTCTCCTGCAACCAGCCGGGCAAGCCCGGCGACGCGTCCGACGACGGGCACGGGCCCGAGCCCCACCACGCACCCGAGCCCCCGGTCGAGCGCCCGGCTCAACCCCCGGCCCGCCGGGCAGCCTCCGCCCCGCAGCAGAAACCGGTACGCCGCGCCCTCCCCGCCGTACCGCAGCCCGCGTACACCTCCCCCACCCTCCTCCAGACCGCCACCGAGGTGCTCGTCGGCCTCCGCCGCCACGACCCCCGCCTGATCCTCTCCGCCACCGACGCCGAACACCTCGCCCCCGGTGTCGTCGCCTGGCTGGAGCGCGACCTCACCCCCACCGCCGTACGCCATGCCCTGACCAGCGACCTCCCGGCCGAGCCCCTGCGCCGCCCGGCCGCCCTCCTGGCCCACCGTCTCGCCGAAGGGCTCCCGCCCCTGCCGCCGTTCCGGACCCCCGAGACACCGCCACCGGTCCTGTACCGCGTCCGCGTCTGCACCGACTGCGACCTCGGCTACCGCGGCCCGGATCCGGAACGTTGCCCGGGGTGCGCGGCGCGGCACGCGGCCTCCACCACCCCCGGCGAGAGCCCAGACGCCCCTACCGGCTCGATGCCCGTCAGCGCCCAGGCTCAGCCGTGAACGGCAACTGCCTACCGTACGCAGGGGACGCCCCGTGCCCGTGCCCCGCCCGGCCCCCGGTCCGGCTCCACCGTGTGCCCGGCCGGATACTCTGGCCGGGGCACCCTCTGGAGGACACCATGAGCACGCAGGCCGACCACGGACACGAGCTGATCCCCCGCCCCGAGCAGACCGCCGACGCCCTGCGCGCGGCCCTCGCCGTCGTCGCCCCCGGTCGCCTGGAAGAGATGCAGACCACCAAGGACGAAGCCTTCGCCAAGGCGGTCGAGTGGCAGTCCCTGAGCCCGGTACGAAGCTGGGTCCTCGTCTGGGCCCGGGACATCGAGATCGCCCGCCGGCCCGATCTGGCCGCCCGCCACGCCCGTGCGACGAGCAACCTGGAACACGAGGATCCCGTCGTCGCGCAGGAGGCGCTGCGGGAACTGGGCGCCGTCCTCGACGAGGCCATGAGGGCAGTCCGCGCGTGAGCTGGAAGTGGGAGTACGCCTTCGGCGCCGAGGAAGCCGCCCGCACAGCCCCTTCGCGGTTTCTCGCAGGTGTAGCGAAGAAAGCGGATGAGCTGGTCAGGGCCGCCGAGGCGTTCCACGTCCACGGCCAAGCCCATGACGGGGTCGACCCGAAGGGCGGGGACATCGTCGTTCCCGGCGGCATGTTCACCTACCAGGTCGTCGTGCGCGGCGAGCGGGTGTACGTCGTCCAGATCACCTATCTGGGGTTCTGAGACACGGTGGCTCGGCCAGCGGGTCCCATTGCGGTCTGACCACGAACGCCCGCACGTCCCTCATCCACACGCCGTTCCCGTACGGCTCCACATCGCCCTCCACCGCCACCTCGAACCCGTCCAGCCACGCCGCGGTGGCGCTGTCCACGTCCTCCGGACGCAGTTCCACACGCACGCTGCGTACCCGCGACGCGTCCTCGTGGCGCAGCGAACCGTAGATCGTGGCCTGACGGTCGTCCTGCCCGCTGAGCCGGGTGACCACCCCACGCAGGAGGGCGCCCTGCTCCCGAGCCGCCCGTTCGCGCAGTTCCCTCGCTCCTTCCTCCAGCATCCGCACGTGGAGTGGGGTGAGCGACACCGGGGGCGAGTCCTGTTCCATGGGCATCTCGGGTGACCAGTCGAAGGCCAGTGAGAAGGACCGCCGACATCGAACGGCGTGGTGCTGCGTGACCCGTCCACGGTTGAGCCGCTCGTAGATCATTTCTGCTGGCTCATGGCACCTGAGAACGGGGTCATGCGTCTCGCGTGATGCCGGACAGAGCGGGACGACCCGGTCGGCCGGCCCCCTGCGTGAGGTGTGCCCGCGGACCCCCGTACCGCGGGCACGGTGACACCGTCCGGCCACCGGAGAAGGGTGGCCGGACGGCGTCACGCATTCGAGGGGCGGGGCGGCTAGGAGAGCGTGCCCGCGCCCGTCGTGCCGGTCAGGTCGGTCAGGAGGTCGGTGACCGTGGTCTGGAGACCGGCGGTGAGGGCCGGGGTCCAGTTGACGGTCGTCTTGATCTTCTTGGAGCTCGCGGCGTTGTACGCGGCGACGACGTCCGTGGCCTTGCCGTTGACGAGGTTGCCGGTGCCGGCGATCGAGCCCGTGCCGTCGCCGCTCAGCAGCTTGGCGACCTTCGCGTCGGCCGGGATCTTCCAGACGTTGCGCTCGGCGACGACCTGGGCCTTGGCGCGCGAGTCGATGCTGTACTTGGGCGCGTAGCCGTTGACCGTGGCGATGTCGTAGACGTTGTTGTAGAGGTGGATCTGGCCGATGCGGGCCAGCGGCGCCCGCTGCACGATCCCCTTCCACAGGTTGTGGTGGATCGTCACGCGCAGCTTGCCCGTGCTGTCGGTGTCGCTGGAGCCGATCAGCATCGTCTTGTCGTGGTTGAGGAACTGGTTGCGCTCGACGGTCACCAGGTCGGAGCCGTTGGTGATGTCCAACGCGCCGTCGTGGACCTGGTACTTGCGGCCGTAGTACGTCGCCTCGGTCTTGTCGAAGGTCGGCGCGTCGGTGAACGTGTTGTGGTCCGCCCAGACGTTGGTCGCGCCGCGCAGCGTGACGGAGTCGTAGTTGGAGTTCCACTCACCGGCCGAGCCGTCGGTCGGGTCCCACTGAGGGAAGCAGTCCTGGGTGTCCGCGAAGGTCAGGTTGCGGATGATGACGTTCTTGACGTTCTGGACCAGGACGCTGCCGCCGAGGATGCCGGCCTTGGTCCCGGGGACACCCACGATGGTGGTGTTGGACGGCACCCTGAGGACGATGTTCTTCTTCTGCTTGTCCTGAGCGGCCTTGCGGGCGGTCTCCTGCGTGCCCGACGGGACCTTCTTGCCGTACTTCGCGGGATCGAACGCCTTGAGGTAGGCGGAGAGCGAGTAGCCGGTGCCGGAGGCGTAGTCCGCGCAGGTCAGCTTCTTGCCGGAGTCGTTGGTGTTCGCGTCGATCGTGCCCTTGATCTTGATGATGCGGGGCGTGGTGTCGGTGGCGGAGCCCAGGGCCTTCACCAGTTGCGCCCGGGTGGACACCGTGAAGGTGTGCGCCGCGTCCGCCTTCGAGCCGCCGGTCGTACCGGAACCGGACGCCGCCCAGCCGTCCTTGGCGGGCAGCACCTGGTGGTACACGTCGGTGGGGCTGGCGCTGGCGTTCATCACGAGGACGCCGGCGCCGACAGCGGCGGCCACGGCCGCGGCGGAGACCACGAGGGCCCGGCGCTTGCGGAGGGACCGGCGGTGGGACGGGCGCGGGGAGGCAGAGGCCACGGATGAGTCCTTACGTAACGTACGTGATTCGGGAGAACACGTGGTTCGTGTGGAACCCCCGTGAAGGGGGTTACGACTCATGTGTGGTCGCAGGGTTTTGAAAGGTTGCCGCCCCGATTCCGGGAATTCGGAGAGGAGTTGGCGGCCGCCCGGTGGGAGCGACGGCCGCCGTTCAGGGACGGGGCCCCTGGGGAGCCGGAGGCTTTACGGGTTCGGCGGCAGCGGCAGCGCAGCCAGCGGGCTCCAGCGCTCGTCCCAGACGAACGTGCCGCCCTGCGTGTCGCCGTGCGTCTCCCAGACGGCGCCGGCCGTGGTCACGACCTTGACCCAGGCGTCGTTGCCCTGGGCCGAGATCGAGATGGAGCAGGCGCCCGTGGGGAAGTTGTTGGGCCGGCCGTCGGGCAGATCGTCGTCCGTGAGGTCTTCCCAGACATAGGCGCCCTGCGGCTGCGGCGTCGGGTTGCTGTTCCGCCGCCCCGCGTACGCCCGCCCATCGGTGAGCACGGCGCTGTACTCCTCTGCGCCTGAGGGGGCGTAGCTGTCGATGTCGGAGCACGGCCCGGGGTCACCCTGGGGACCCGTCGGACCCAGGGGACCCGTCGGACCCAGGGGACCCGTCGGGCCCTGGGGGCCGATCTCGCCCTGCTCACCGGGGACACCCTGTGGTCCGGTCGGTCCGGGAGGGCCCGCCGGCCCGGTCGGGCCGACCTTGCACCTGTCGGGCCGGCCCGCACTGCCCGTCTCGGCCTCCGCCTTGGGTTGCGGCTTCGGCTTCGGCTTGTGGCAGGGGTCGCCGTACGGCGCACCCGGAAGCGCGGCGGTGCCCGCCTCCGCGCCGGTGGCACGCGGCGTGGCGGCGGCCGGGTTCGCGGCGCCGGTGACGAGGAGGGCGAAGGCGGCGAGGGCGAGGGTGCCGCCGGCCAGCCGGGCGCCACGCACGGGGAACGGGCCGAGCGGGGCCCGTCTCCTGGGTTCAGAACTCATGCACTGCTCCTTGATCCGAATCAGTTCGACGATGTCCGGAAGCCGGGTCGGGGCTTCCCAGGACGGCATCGGATCCGGAAGGCAGCGCCCTGAGGGCCCGGCGGCATGATTAACGGATCAGCCCAACAGTGTGACGCCGATGGCCGCGTACGCACGGGCGAATCGTGGGCTACTTGATGTGCTCCATCACCTCCAGGAACTCCTTCGTCGGGGAGAACTCGACGACCTCGACGTCCTCCAGGGCTTCCGGGGAGTGGCCGGGGGCCCAGTAGTAGACCTGGCCCGCCTCGTAGAAGTCCTCGCCGTCCTTGGTGCGCATCCTCAGCCGGCCGCTGAGGACCTGGCCCCAGTGCGGGCACTGGCACAGGTCGTCCGGCAGCCCCTTGAACGCGGGGGCCATGTCGGTGCCCTGGGGGAGCTTGATGAAGGCGACGGACATACCGCCGCCGAGCTCCTGGACGCGTACCTCTAGACCGTCGCCCTCGATCACCACGGGGGCTTCCGTCCGCGTGACTGCCGTCATGATTCCTCCACGACCAGATCACTGCGGGGTCTGTGCGATCTCCGCTTCTCCATCCAGTCTGCGCCCGTCCCGCACACACCTCGAATCGGGGTGACATGCGTCACGACCGAATTGCACACGATGGAACCGTTCGATCCGTTTCGCCAAAGCGACAAATCCCGCCCCTCGAATGCCCATCCGGCATTTGCCGCACAGACGGCGAATCCAACTGATCGTCCGGGGCGGCGACTCCCGCGGCGTCGCCGTCGGAGCAACGGCTTTCTGCCTGGTCCCAGGGCGGGTTCGGGCGCTCGGGCGTGGACGGCGCCCCACCGCGGACGTACGTCCCGACCCTCTCGGAACGCCTCACCGACGCTCCCCGGCGGCAGCACACGTGTTCGTTGCCCGGTGCGGCGAGGGGTCCCCATAATGACCGGGCTCACCAGGGCCACGGCCTGCCAAGGGGTCGATTGCGTCGAAGTCGGACCATTCAGTGAGGCCACGTATGACACGCACGAGACGAACGAACAGTCACCGCCGTAGGACGAAACGGTCGGCGGCGGGGCAGCCGAGGACGACACGCCGGAAGATAGCCGTCGCCACCGCCTTCGTGGTGGCCGTGGGCGCCATCGGCATCCCCACGGCCGCGTGGGCCGGCGGGGTCGGGCTGGGCGACTGGAGCAACGTGGCCTCCTCCTGGTGGGGAGGGGAGAAGCGGGAGCCGGCTCCGGCCACGCCGTCACGCACCCCCTCCGCGTCCGCGACGCCTTCCGCCGAGAGCGCCCCGGACACCCCGGAGAGCTCCCCGAGTCCGTCGCGTTCCAAGGCCAAGTCGAGCCCGTCTCCCTCCAAGTCCGCCAAGCCGAAGGCCAAGTCCACCCCCGAGGCCGCCGACACGCCCGACAGGACCACGCCCCCGCCGAGCGCCCCGAAGGCCACCCAGGCCGAGCGCGCTCCGGCCGCCTCCACCGGCAACGCGGCCTCCGGTCCCACGGCCCAGGTGCTGAACCTGGTCAACGCCGAACGCGCGAAGGCCGGTTGCTCGCCGGTGACCGTGGACGCCAAGCTGACCAAGGCGGCCCAGGACCACAGCCAGGACATGGCCGACCACCAGAACATGTCCCACACCGGCTCCGACGGCTCGGACATGAGCGAGCGGCTCTCCCGGGTCGGGTACGCGTTCCGCTCGGCGGGTGAGAACGTCGCCGCCGGGTACGGCACCGCCGAGAGCGTCATGGACGGCTGGATGAACAGCCCCGGCCACAAGGCGAACATCCTCAACTGCGGTTTCAAGGAGATCGGCATCGGCCTGGCCCAGCCGGGCAACTACTGGACCCAGAACTTCGGAACGCAGGCCTAGCCTCCGGGGCCGGTAGCGGCACCGTCCCGACGACCGGGTCGTCCGACGGTGCCGCTACTGGCCCCGGCCGCCGCCCGGACCGCCTCCGAAGCCGCCTTCCGGAGCCTCGCCCGCCGTGGCGGTGGCGATCTTCTCCGCCGAGCCGAGCTTGCCGGAACCGGCGAGGCCCCCGGTGTCCGAGCCGGAGGTGGAGCCGCCGGCGTACACGCCGTACTCCTCGCCGCTCTCGATCCCGGCGCCCGAGTACACGACGTTCTGGATGGTCTTCGACGTCACGTACGAGGCGACGATGTCGCCGTCCGCGTCGACGATGTGCAGGGTGGTGCCCGCCTCGACCGACGCGTCCAGGGTCGCCGACAGCCAGCCCTGCTCCGACTCCTCGTCCGGGGCGACGACCATGCCCGCACTGCCGGACGCGAGCAGCGTGCCGCCGCTGACGGTGAAGCTGCCGTTGACGTCGAGCGCCCCGTTGCCGCCCGCCTCGGGGCCGTTGACGACGATCGTGCCGCCCGTGATCTCGGCGGTGCCGTTGGAGTCGAAGCCGTCGCCCTGGGAGTTCAGGACGAGCGTGCCGCCGGTGACCTTGGCGGTGTAGTCGCCGACCTCCATGCCGCCGCCCCCGCCACCGGGACCACCGCCCCGGCCGCCCTGCGCGTTCGCGTCCTCCTCCGACGTCGCCTCGCTGCCGGAGGCGTTGACGCCGTCGTCGTCGGAGGTGACGTGCGACGTACCGCCCCTGACCAGGATGTCCTTGCCCTCAAGGCCCTCGCCCGAGCCCGTGATGTCCAGGGTGCCGTCGCTGATGACCAGGTCGCCCTCGGCGTGGATGCCGTCGTCGCCGGCCGCGAGGGTGACGTCGGCGCCGTTCAGATGGACGGCCGCGTCGCCGTGCAGCGCGTCGGCGGAGGCGTTCACGTCGACCGTGCCGCCCTCCAGCACCGTGATCACCCCCGACTTCAGCCCGTGCGCCGAGGTGTCGTCGGAGGCCTCGGCCCGCACGGTCAGCTCACCGCCGGTGACGACGAGGTCGGTGGCGGCGTCCACGGCGTCACCGTTCGCGGTGACGGAGACCGTGCCGCCGTCGACGGCGATGTAACCGGCGTCCTCGTCGTCCGCGTTGTCGGACTTCAGCCCGTCTCCCTTCGCCGTCACGGTGACCGAGCCGCCGTTCACGACCAGGTAGTCCTTGCCCCGGATGCCGTCGTCGGCGGCCTCGACGGTGAGGGTCCCGCCCTCGACGAGCAGACCGTCCTTGCCGGCGATCGCGTCGTTGCCGTTCCCCTCCACGGTCAGCGAGCCGCTGCCGCCGATCGTCAGGTCGCCCGCGCTGTAGAGGGCGGCGTTCGCCTCGGCGTCCTCGGCGTAGGAGTCGGTGTCGCTCAGCTTGTTCTCGCTGCCGTCGGCGAGGACGACGACGAGCCGTTCCACCTCGGTCGCGGCGACGGCCGACCCGGAGGAGCTGGAGATGTCGGCGCCGTCCAGGACGAGCTTCACGGTCGCCTCGGGGGCGGTGATCACGATCTGCCCGTCGTCGAGGGACCCGCTCAGCAGGTACGTCCCGCCGGCGGTGATGGTGACGGTGGAGCCGTCGACGTCCACGCCCTTGCCGTCGGCGGAGGCCGAGTCGCCCTTCAGTTCGATGGCGACGGCGTCCGACTGCTCGTACGCGGTGTCGCCGTCCTCGGCGTGCGTCTCCTCGTTGTCGGCGAGGACGGCCGCCGCGTTCCGCGTACCGTCCACGGCCGCCGCCGCGCTCGCGCTCGCCGAGGAGTCGGACGACGCCGAGCCGGAGTCGCTCCCGGCGGAGCACCCGGCCAGCGCGGCGGTCGCGAGGACGACGGAGGCGAGGGCACCCGCGGCCCTCGTACGCAGCGCGCGTGCCCTTCTCCTCCACGAGGTCCCACGGATGTTCATACGGCGGTTCATGCGGCGGTTCATGCGGCGGTTCATGCGGATGTCCATACGAGGCTCCCGTTCAGTGCCGGTGCGGTGGGGAAGTGGCGCCGCAGGACGGGCAGCCAGCGGTTGGCGGGCAGGTCGGGCCGCAGCGCGGCGAGCCCGGTGCCGTACTTGGAGACCGGGCAGGGCCGGTGCCGCAGCGACCACAGCAGCCGGTCGGCGCCCGATCCGGCGCGGCCCGCCTTGGTCTCGACGATGGTCCGCTCGGGGGTGCGCAGCGCGGTGCCGTCGGGCAACGCCCAGGTCAGGTCGGTGTCGACGGTGACCCGGCTGCCACTGCCCGGCAGGAAGAGGGTGGTGCGGAGGTAGCGGGTGGTGAGCGCCGGCACCAGGCGGAAGCCGCGGGAGTCGATGCCCTCGGCGCGCAGCACGCCGTCGACGTACGCCCGCGCCTCGTGGCCCAGCCGCCCCGGCTCCCCGTCGTACGGGACACGCTGCTTGACGGTGGTGCCGCGCGGGCCGCGCGTCTTGACCTCCAGGAAGTGCTGCCCGGACGCCAGGTAGGTCCGTATCCGCAGCTTGAAGCGGCGCCGGCGGCGGTGGGCCGCGGCACGGTAGCCGTGCAGTTCCGGGGTGTCGAAGTACACGGACCGGTACGCGAACTGCCGCGCGCCGTCGACCTCCAGCACCTGCACTCCCCCGGTCTCGACTTCGCTCGACCGGGAGGGGCCCCCACCCTCCAGCCCTCCGACGACGAAGGGCAGGTCGGAGAGGGGCAGCATGTACTTGCGGTCCACCCGGGTCAGCAACTCGGCACGGTCGACGAGTTCGTCGAGGCCGATGGGGCGCAGCGCCCCGAACACGGGCGCGACGGAGTCCAGGGCCGTCACGCCCGGACCCCCTGCTCCCGCCCGACCCGGGCGCCGGGCTCCCGCGGTGCGCGCGGGCCCTCGTCGGTGACGAGGTACCGGACGTCGACGAGGGTCATGTCGTTGACCAGGTCGACGCTGTGCACGGAGAGGTTCAGCACCCGCCCGCCCAGCAGCACTTCGAGGTGGGCGCGCAGGGCGTCCTCGTCGGTGTGGGCGGCGTCGAGACGCAGGCTGCGCTGCCGGTACCGGCCGAACAGCCGGGGGTGGTCGCCGACGTACATCGTGGCGACGATCAGTGCCATGAGCAGCGTCGACAGGATGTTGACCCGCTCGGGCAGCCCGGCCAGCAGGCCGAGGGCGAGTGCGGAGAAGTAGTAGGCGATCTCGTGCTGGGCGATCTCGCTGGACCGCAGCCGGATGATCGACAGGACGCCGAACAGCCCCATGCCGAGGCCGATGCCGACCGACGAGGAGCTGAGCGTCATCGCCACCGCGAGGACGCCGACGTTGACGCCGAGGAAGGCGGCGATGAGGTCCCGGCGGTGGTGGCGCGGGAAGTAGACCGCGAAGGTCAGCACGGAGATGGCGGCCAGATCGGCGACCACGAGGAGGGACTGGTCCATGTCAAAAGACGATCGAGGGTCAACCTTTGAGCGTGCTTTGCCTTCCCTTAACTGAACTTGAGAAGTTCCGCCGGCCAACGACAGGTGAACCCGGGCACGGGCCCCGGGCGCCCCCTCCGAACGGACCCTCTCGGCGGGCGCCGGTCCGGCGGTCACGGTGCAATGGCCTGCGAAACCCGGACCCGCTCCGATTCCCCCGATGGAGTGGCAGGAGCTCAGGACCGTCCCCGGCTGATCCCCGCCCTGCCCTACAAGTGGCTTCGCCGGTAGGGAAGTTGGAGCAGAAGGAGGCACCAGTGGTGCGACGGGACAGGGCGCGGACGATGGCCGCGGTGACCGCGGCGGCGACGCTGGCGCTCGCTCCGGGGGCGGCCCGGGCCGTCGGCCCCCGGCCCCCGGTCGTGGAGACGGTCACGGCGACGGCGACGGGGCTGACCGGTGCCGGGGTGACGGGCGTCGAGGCGATCGGTGCCGGGTCGGTGGCAGCCGTCCCCCCCGCGCCGACCGCGCCGAGATCCGAGGTCAGAGGCTTCCTGTCGGTGGTCAACCAGGCGCGGGCCGACGTCGGCGTCCCCCCGCTGGTCTGGGACGAGTCCGTCGCCGCGCAGGCCCGCTCCTGGGCGCGGGTGCGGGTCGCCGACTGCGAGCTCGTCCACTCCGACAGCCGGTACGGCGAGAACCTGGCCAAGGGGTCGAACCCCCGCTACTCGCTGGCGGACGCGGCCCGCCTGTGGCTCGACGAGAAGTCCGACTACGACCGCCCCTCCAACTCCTGCGTCGACGACCGGGAGTGCCTCCACTACACCCAGCTGGTCTGGCGCGGCTCGACACGGGTCGGCGCGGCCAAGGCGAGGTGCGGGAACGGCTGGACCTATGTGGTGGCCAACTTCGACCCGCCGGGGAACTGGGTGGGCCGACGGCCGTACTGACCGGGAACCGGGTGGGCCGACGGCCGTACCGACCGGGGAAACGCCGGTGGGGCCGTGATAATCCCTCCATGGCCCCACCTCCGCCCCGCCCCGCCGCCCCCGAGGCCCGCACATGAACGACGGCCCCCCACAACCGCGTGCGGGCGACCTCCTCCCCGACCAGCTCCGCCGTCTCGTCGACGACGTGCTGACCGTCGGTGCCCCCTACGGCCTCGCCCTCACCGGCGATCACGCGGCGCAGGCGCACGGTCTCATCGAGGCGCGGCCGCCCGGCCGGGACCTGGAGACGGCGACGGAGCACGCGGCGCCGATGGAAGGCATCGCGGCCGCGGTCGCAGCGGGGCTGGTGGACCGGGGCTGGCTGGTGCGCACGGTGGAGACGGCCCCGCTCTCCGCCCGTCTCCTGGTCACCGACCCCACCACGGCGGAGGAACGCACCCTGGACCTCCTGAAGGAGACCCTCTGGCACCCGCCGGTGGAGACACCCCTCGGGCTCACCCTCTCCCTGGAGGACGTGGTCGGCACGAAGGTCCGGGCGACGGCCGACCGGGGCTCGGCCCGCGACCTGATCGCCGTGCACGCGGCCACCGCGCACTGGACCGCCGTCGAGCTGGAGGAACTGGCCCGCCGCCACACCTCCGCCACCTCCACCGCGTTCGACCTCGCCGACCTCCAGTCCCGGCTGGAGGGCACCGAGTGGCTCGACGACCGGGAATTCGCTCGCCACGGCCTCGACGCCGAGGCCATCCTGAGGTTGCGCCGCTGGGCGCAGACCTGGGCCGACGACATCGCCGAACGCCTCCTGGAAGAGGAGGCCCTGGCGTCCCCACCGGAGGAGGACACCGAGTGAGCAGAAGACGGTACGTCGCCCGGGGCGTCCCCGGCGGCTACCGCGTCTACGACAACCGCCGCCGCGGCTGGTGGGGCGACCTCTACGAACACTGCCCGGACGACCTCCTCACCGAGCTGAACGGCGCGAAGGACCCACGACGCCTGGGCGCCCTCCTCAAGCGCTACCGCGCCCTGAAGCGCTAGGGCCGCCGCCTTCACGCCCGCGTCGCGCCCGCCTCAGCGCTCCTCAGGTGCTCGTCGCATGCTCGTCAGGTGATCGACGTGATCACCACCACCGTCATCGCCATCGTCGCCGCCGTGAGGGCCGCCGCCGTGGCCGCCGCGGTCTCGGCCATCCGGCGGAGGGCGGGGTCGGCCCAGTGGTGGTCGGCGATCTGGGCCATGCGCCGCCGGGCCGGGGAGTCCTCGGAGTCGGCGTCCGGGAAGACGAGGGTGTGCAGGTCACCGTGGTGCAGCAGGCTGATCAGGGCGGCGGTGCGGGGGTCCGGGTCGGCGCCCTCCAGCACCACCTCCGCCAGACGCCCGCGCAGGGCGGACTCCGCCGTGCCGTCGGCCTCCGGATACCGCGTGGTGCGGAAGACGAGCAGGACCCGGCGCTTCTCCTCCCGGATCAGCCCCTTCTTCAGCACACCCCGCAGAGCGGTCTCGTACTCCGCCGTGCTGTGCTCGTGGATCCACTTCTCGACATCCTCCGGCAGGGCCTCCCCCTCGCCGGCACCGTCGACCCCGGCGGCCGCGTCGACCCCGCCGACGCCCGCGCCGGACAGGGCCCGTTCCAGCAGGGCCGCCGCCGCGATCGCGTAGGGCGTCCGCAGGGGCAGCCGGGCCTCACCCGTGGTGTCGTCGAGCGAGAGGAGGAGGATCTCCTCCCCGAGGGTGGTGGGGACGGGTGCGGAAGCGGCCGTGGAGTCGATCGACATGGTCATGATCACTACGACGCGGCCGGCCGACCCGAAGTTCCGCACAATCGAGTTGAGCCCGACACCCCTGCCCTCCCACAATCCACGCATGGACGACTTCCCCAGGCTCAGCCAACTTCCCTCCACCTTGCCGCAGTTGCAGGAGGCGGCCCGTGCCGCCGGGTTCACCATGTCGTGCGATCCCCGCACCGGCAGCCTGCTCGCCACGCTCGCCGCCACCCGCCCCGGCGGCCGCGTCCTCGAACTCGGCACCGGTGTGGGCGAGGGCACCGCCTGGCTCCTGGGCGGGATGGACGAGACGGCGACACTGGTCACCGTCGAGCTGGACGACTCCGTACAGGCTGTCGCCCGTGACCGGTTCGGCGCGGACGGACGGGTCACCTTCGTCACCGAGGACGGCGGCCACTGGCTGGAGCGGTACGACGGCGCCCCCTTCGACCTCGTCTTCGCGGACACCTGGCCCGGCAAGTTCACCCACCTCGACGCCGCCCTGGGACTGGTGGCACCCGGCGGCGCGTACGTCGTCGACGACCTGACGCCGGTGGCCGACTGGCCGGAGGGTCACGGAGCGGCGGTGACCGACCTGCTCGCGGATCTGGAGGGCCGCTCGGACTTCCGCACCACCCGGCTGGCCTGGTCGAGCGGCCTGCTGATCGCCGTACGGACCGACCCCGCCACCGGCACCTCACCCTGACCGCCGATGCCCGCGCCCGTGTCCATCCCCAGCGCCGTACGCGCCTCCCGCACATGGCGCAGCCCCTCGGCCGCCGTCCGCGTGACCCGCGCGTACTCGTCCGGTGTGCGGGCCCGGGTCAGCTGGGCGCGGGCGGCGCGGAGGCGTTCGGTGGCCTCGGTCAGGGACTCGGCCGCGCCGCCGCCCGCCCGGGCCTGGGCCCGTACGTCGATGCCGGCCAGGCCGCCGCCCAGCCGTACGACCCAGCGGTTGGCCTCGGCCTCCGCGTCCAGGTCGGACGACGGAGGCGGCTCCGCCACGGACCGCCGCCGCGCGACGACCGCGACCACCGCCGCGACGATCAGCGACACTGCCACCAGCACGGCCAGCTTCATGGCCTCCTCCAGCATTTGACGTTCCGTCCCGTACGGGTCGTACATCCCCTACGGGTTCCTCACCCTGTACGTCCCATGACACTCCTTCCCGCTGTGATCGTCCGCCGAGAAACCTGTGCGTCCCCTGATGACTTCCCCAGCGGGCAACCGGCTTTGGCTCGGGCGCACGCCGAAGGCCCGGAACCCAGGGGGAGGGGGTTCCGGGCCTTCGGCGCGCGCCGGGTCGTACACCTGTCGGCCGCTCGGTGACGGCGTACGACGATCGGGGTCAGCTCGCCGAGGCGGACTCCGACGTCGTCTCCGACGCGCCCGGCTGGACGGAGTCGTCCGTGCCGGTGTTCGTGGCCTCCGGGTCGACGCCGACCGTGATCGAGCCGACGACCCCCTTGGCGATGCCGTTCTTCTTGTACTTCAGCTTGAGCAGCCCGCCCTGGGTGCCGCTGCCGTCGTAGATGGTGTCGTCGTCGAGGGTGGTGCGCTCGGTCGTGGAGGTCGAGTACGGCGCGACCTCGGCGGAGGCGAGGACGGACTCCTCGTCGAAGAAGAACTGGCCGGTGTGGCAGGTGGTGCCGCCCTCGTAACCGGCGTCCGTCCACTCACCGTCGACATGGACCTTGGTGTGGATGTGCACGCACCGGCCCCGGTACCAGCCCGGGAAGATCGTCGTGAAGGTGACCCGGCCCTGCTTGTCGGTCCGCCAGGTGCCGCGCAGATAGCGGGTGTCGCTCGTCGGCTCCTCGTGCCCGCCGCCGCCACCGCCGGCCGGGGGCTCGCCGGTCGGCGGCTCACCCGTCGGCTCGCCCGAGGGCGCGTCGGTGGGGGCGGTGCCGCCGCCCTCGGAGAAACTCTCGTAGCCCGAGTAGAGCCCGAGCGCGTCGCAGTGCCAGATGTCGACGGCCGCGTCGCGGAGGGGCTCGCAGGTCTCGGAGTCGATCACCTTGAGGCGCAGGGTGAGGGGGATGCCCTCCTTGTCCTCGGTGATGTCCCGGCGGATCTTGTCCGCGTCGATGTAGTACGGGCCCTCGGTGGTCTCCGAGGTGAGCCGGTAGCACTCCTCTCCGGCACTGGCGTTCGTGGAGGAGAGGGGGGTGGCGGTGCCCTTCTCGTTCGTGCCCGCGCTCGCGGTCGCGACGACCGCTCCGCCCACGCCCACCGCGGCCACGGCGCCCGCGCCCGCCACGACGACCTTGCGGCGCGTCAGGTCCCGCTTGTGTTTCGGCCCCTGGGCCTTCTCGTTTCCGGTCTGGTTTCCCGTCATGCGCAGCAAATTAGGGAGCCTGGCTGTCAGGACGATGAGAGGGGACTGTGGTTCGCCCCGCATTTCCCGGACACAGCAAAGAAAGGGGCCCGAAATGGCCGTCCTTTTCGGGCCCCTTCTCTTTTATCCGTCGTTGGTCGCCTGCGGGTCCACGCCCACCGTGAGCGAGGCCCGCACACCCTTCGCGATGTCCCGGCGGTCGTAGCGGAGCTTCAGGAGTCCCCCCTGGGCTCCGTTGCCGTCGTAGATGAAGTCCTCGTCGAGCGTCGTGCGCTCCGCCGTGTTCGACGCGTACGGCTCGATCTCCGCGGAGGCGAGGACGGACTCCTCGTCGAAGAAGAACTGGCCGGTGTGGCAGGTGGTGCCGCCCTCGTAACCGGCGTCCGTCCACTCACCGTCGACGTGCACCTTGGTGTGGATGTGCACGCACCGCCCGCGGTACCAGCCCGGGAAGACGGTCCGGAAGGAGACGAAGCCCTGCCGGTCCGTCCGCCAGGTGCCGCGCAGATAGCGGGTGTCGTCCGTCGGCTCCTGGTGGCCGCCGCCCGGGGGCGGGCCGGAGGGGCCGCCGGTCGGAGGCGGGCCCGTGGGGGCCGGGCCGCCGCCGTCACCGTTGCCCATGTCCTCGTAGCCGGAGTAGACACCCACCGCGTCGCACTGCCAGATGTCGACGGCCGCGTCGCGGACAGGCCGGCACGTATCGGAGTCGATCACCTTGAGACGCAGGGTGAGGGGGATGCCCTCCCGGTCCTCGGTGACGTCCCGGCGGATCTTGTCGGCGTCGATGTAGTACGGGCCCTCCATGGTTTCGGAGGTCAGCCGGTAGCACTCCTCCGGTAAGGGCGCGGAGTCGTCGCCCGTCTTCCCGCTCTGCTCTCCGGCGAAGGCGTTCGCCGCCATGGCGCCGCCGAGGCCCACCGCCGCGACGGCACCCGCGCCGGCCACGACGACCTTACGACGCGTCACATCCGGTTGATCCTGGTGATCCTGTTGATTCGCTGTCATGCGCCGGGAAGTTAGATAAGAAACCTGTCAGCGAGCTGAGAAAAGGTCCTCTTTTCCCCGGCCATACGAAAGGGACCTGAAATCGACGGACGATTTCAGGTCCCTTTCGGGAAAGCACCGATAAAGGCTTGCCTTACTTCGGCTGCGGCTTCCGCACCGACAGGTGCAGCTCGCGCAGCCGCGCCTCCTCCAGCTCCGTCGGCGCGCCCATCATCAGGTCCTGGGCGTTGCCGTTGAGCGGGAAGGCGATGGTCTCGCGGATGTTGGGCTCGTCCGCGAGGAGCATGACGATGCGGTCGACACCCGGCGCGATGCCGCCGTGCGGCGGGGCGCCGAAGCGGAACGCGCGCAGCATGCCCGCGAACTGCTCCTCGACGGTGTCACGGTCGTAGCCCGCGATCTCGAAGGCCTTGAGCATGATCTCGGGCTCGTGGTTCCGGATGGCGCCGGAGGACAGCTCGACGCCGTTGCAGACGATGTCGTACTGCCAGCCGAGGATGTCCAGCGGGTCCTGGGTCTCCAGGGCCTCCAGACCGCCCTGCGGCATGGAGAAGGGGTTGTGCGAGAAGTCGATCTTGCCGGTCTCCTCGTCCTTCTCGTACATCGGGAAGTCGACGATCCAGCAGAACCGGAAGACGCCCTCCTCGAAGTGCCCGGCGCGCTTGGCGGCCTCGACCCGCACCGCGCCCATGATCTTCGAGACCTCTTCGAACTCGCCCGCGCCGAAGAAGACCGCGTGACCGGCGGCCAGCGACAGACGCTTGGTCAGCTCGGCGACGTTCTCCTCGGTGAGGAACTTGGCGATCGGGCCGGACAGCGAACCGTCCTCCGCGACCCGCACCCAGGCCAGACCCTTGGCGCCCTGCTCGATCGCGTACTCGCCGAGCTGGTCGAAGAACTTGCGCGGCTGGGCCGAGACGTCCGGCACGGCGAGCGCGCGCACGTGCTTGCCGGCGAACGCCTTGAACTCCGAGCCCTCGAAGACGTCGGTGATGTCCACCAGCTCCAGCTGGGCGCGCAGGTCCGGCTTGTCGGAGCCGTACTTGAGCATCGCCTCGCGGAACGGGATGCGCGGGAAGGGCGAGGTGACGTGCCGGCCGTTGCCGAACTCCTCGAACAGCTCGGTCATGAGCTTCTCGATGGGCTGGAAGACGTCCTCCTGCTCGACGAAGGACATCTCCACGTCGAGCTGGTAGAACTCGCCCGGCGAACGGTCCGCGCGCGCGTCCTCGTCACGGAAGCAGGGCGCGATCTGGAAGTAGCGGTCGAAGCCCGAGATCATCAGCAGCTGCTTGAACTGCTGCGGGGCCTGGGGGAGCGCGTAGAACTTGCCCGGGTTGAGGCGCGAGGGCACGACGAAGTCGCGGGCGCCCTCGGGGGAAGTGGCGGAGAGGATCGGCGTGGCCATCTCGTTGAAGCCGAGGGCCGTCATCTTGTGACGGATGGCGCTGATCACGGCCGTACGCAGCATGATGTTGCGGTGCATGCGCTCGCGGCGCAGGTCGAGGAAGCGGTACTCCAGGCGCCGCTCCTCGTTGACCCCGTCCTCGGCGTTGATCGTGAAGGGGAGCGGGGCGGCCGCGCCGAGCAGCTCGACCTCGCCGACCTCGACCTCGATCTCGCCGGAGGGCAGATCCGGGTTGATGTTCTCGGCGCCGCGCGAGACGACCTTGCCGTCGACGCGGACGGTCGACTCCTTGGAGATCTTGTCCAGCGCCTCGTAGGCGGGGGTGCCCGGACGGGCCACCAGCTGCGTGATGCCGTAGTGATCGCGGAGATCGATGAAGAGGATGCCGCCCAGGTCGCGCCGATTGTGCAGCCAGCCGCTCAGCCGGACGTCGGTGCCGACGTCAGAGGCGCGGAGCTCGCCGCAGGTGTGGGACCTGTACCGATGCATCGTCGTTCATCCAGCCTTCGCTGATCGGGGATCTGGCGGGTGTCTCGCGGCCGGTGTTCCCTAGGGCCGCTGTTTCACGTGAAACAACGCCAAGGGTACCGGGCACCCCGAGATCGCCTCCCCACCATTTCTCTCGGGGAGCGAGGAGCTGTAGCGCTTACCGTCCGGGGGCCGGGCCGGGGTGACCCGGCGGCCGTTCTTCTGACCGGATACACACGGTCATAGCCATGGGCAGGACCGCAAGCGGTTACTGTCGCTAGCGTCGATTGCCGTCACCTCCGTCGCCACCGGTCGTGGTTTCTCGTCATGTCTCACGTCATGGTCCTCGTCGGCCCATGGCTCCGTCATGGCTTCCGGCACCCCTCGGTGCCCGGTACGGCTTCGGTGGCACGGTCCGATCAGCTGTTCTTAGAGTGGGTCAATGCGCACTGGTGAGCCCCCGCCCACCGTGGGGGACGTCCTGTCCGCCCTCGCGACGGGACTGTGGACCTGGGACAGCGCTGCCGGAACCGTCACGCTGGACGCCGAGGCCGCCCGGCTCATGGGGCTGCCCGCCGAGCCGACCACCCTCACCCAGGCCGGGGCGCGCTCGCGTCTGCACCCCGTCGACTGGAACGAGATCGTCTCGGTCGTGCAGCTCGCCGTCGCCGAGGACACCCTCGCCGAGGTGCGGATCCGGGTCATGGACGAGCGGGGCCGGGTGATCCGCACGATCCGCAGCCGCTCCAAGCCGACCTTCGACCCGGTGCGCAAGTCCTTCGAGCTGATCGGCACCATCCAGGAGGTCACCGAGCCCTCCCCGGCGACCGCCGTCCGGGCTCCCTCCGTCACCGGCGACTGGCGGCGTTCGCGGGAGGCGTTCCTGCTGGACGCGGGCCGGGCGCTGGCCGAGGCGCGGTCCACGGCCGAGGTGCTGCGGGTCGCGGCGGGCCTCGCGATGCCCGGCTTCTCCCCGGACGGGCTCGCGGTCTTCGGCGTGGAGGCCGACCGCCTCACCGTCATCGGCCACCACGGGCACAACCAGGGCGACGAGGGCCCCTTCACCCATATGCCGCTGGAGACGGACTACCCGGCGGCCGAGGTGGTCCGCACCGGCCGCGCCGTCTATCTCTCCTCCCCCGAGGAGTACAAGGCGCGCTACCCCACGGCCTGGCCGCTCGCCGAACAGTTCGGCCGCCAGTCCTGGGCGTTCCTGCCGCTGACCGTCGCCGGCCGCACGATGGGCGCGTGGATGGCGGGCTTCACCCACCCCGTCACCTTCACCCCCGACGAGCGCTCGGTCCTGACCACCGTCGCGCGCATGCTCGCCCAGGCGCTCTCCCGCGCCGGCGCGGCCGAGACCGAGCGCGAGCTGACCGACGGCCTGCAACGCACGATGCTGCCCACGCTGGGCCCCGAGATACCGGGCATGAGCGTCGCCGCGCGGTACGTCCCCACCGGCGGCGGACTCCAGGTCGGCGGCGACTGGTACGACATGATCGCCCTGCCGAGCGGCCGGTTCGCCCTGGTCATCGGCGACGTCCAGGGCCATGACGTCCGCGCCGCCGGTCTCATGGGCCAGCTCCGCATAGCCCTGCGCGCCTACGCCTCCGAGGGCCACCGCCCCGACGCCGTCCTCTCCCGCGCCTCGCGCTTCCTGCACGGCATCACCGACTCCGCCGCCGACGCCCATCCCGACCTGCGCTTCGCGACCTGCCTCTACGTCGAGGTCGACCCGGTGTCCGGCGTCCTCGACATCGCCCGTGCGGGGCACCCCGACCCGATGGTCCGCATGGCCGACGGAACGGTCCTGGTCCGGCCCACCCCGGGCGGCCTCCCCCTCGGCATCGACCCCGACGCCGACTACCCCACGACCCGGCTGGTGCTGGAGCCGGGCGAGACCATGCTCCTGTGCACCGACGGCCTCATCGAAACCGGCGGCCACGACCTCGACACAGGCTGGCGCCGCATCCGCACCATCCTGGAATCCTTCGACACGACACCGCACGAGGGGGAGGAGGGCACGGAACTCCCGGGCCCCCAGGCCTCCCGCCCCACCTCCGCCGACCTCGGGGAAGAGACCCCTCAGCCGAGCACCCTCACCCCGGCCACCGCCCCCGTCGGTCCTCGCCCGGTGGCGGTGGGCCTCGCGCCCGGGCGGCTGGAGGCGTTGGCCGACGCGCTCGTGCAAGGGGTGCACGGGCCCTCCTCGCACCACACGCCCGGCCCGCTCGCCGACCGGCGCGAGGACGACATAGCGATGCTGCTGCTGTGCCGGGAGAGCGCGGGACGCGGCCGCGGCGACACCACCGCCGTACCGGCACCCACCCGCCGTACCGCCCTGACCATCGCCCAGGCGGAGCCCGAACGCATCGCCGGCGCCCGCCAGCAGGTACGCGAACTGCTCCACGACTGGACCTGCGGCGACCAGGTCGACTCCGCCGTCCTCCTCGTCTCCGAGATGCTGACCAACGTCCTCGTCCACACCGACGCCGACGCCCTCCTCGTCGCCGAGATGACCGGCGACGGCGGCAAGCGCCGGATGCGGATCGAGGTCACCGACGCCAGCGACGACCTCCCCCACAAGCGCCACCCCGGCGAACTCGCCTCCTCCGGCCGCGGCCTCGTCCTCATGGACGTCCTCGCCGACGCCTGGGGCGTGGACCCCCGCGGCGACGGCAAGAGCATCTGGTTCGAGCTGTACGAGACGCCACCGCCGGACGGTCCGCACGGCGCGTCCCTGAACGGCGCGCCCCTGAACTGACCGGCCGGGCCCGGCCCCCAGCCATGTGCGGAGCCGAGGGGGCCTCGCCCGGACCTACGCGAACCGCCCCCTCAGCTCGTGCGCCACCCCGAACGCCGCGGCCGTCAGCGGCACCGCCAGCAGCATCCCGAGCACCCCGGCCACCGACGCCCCCGCCGTGATCGCGAGCATCACCACCGCCGGATGCATCTGCACGGTCCGGCTCTGGATGGCCGGCATCAGCACATGCCCCTCCAGCATCTGCACGGCCAGCACGATCCCCAGCGTCCACATCGCGATCACCACCCCCCGGTCCGCGAGCGCGACCAGCACGGCCACCGCCCCCGACACGAACGCGCCGAGGTACGGCAGATACGCCCCGACGAACACCAGCGCCCCGAGCCCCACCGCCCCCGGTACGTCCAGGATCAGCAGCCCGACCGTGATGCAGACCGCGTCGATGAGGGCGATGAGCGTGGTCCCCCGCATGAACCCCTCGACCGCCTCGAAGGCCCGCCGCGCGATCGCCTCGACGGTGTCCGCGCCCGCACGCGGTGACAGCGCCCGGATCGTGTCCACGGCCCGATGGGAGTCCCGCAGGAAGAAGAAGACGAGGAACAGCGCGAGCACGGCCATGGCGATGGTCTCCCCGACGACGCTCACCCCGCTGATGACGTTGGACGCCGCCGTCCCCCCGAACTTGGTGAGCAGCTCCTTCGCGTTGGCGGCCAGATCGTCGAGCGAGGTCCCGGCGGCCCCGAAGTGCGAAGCGAGGTCACCGGCCGCGTTCCGCAACGACGCGATGATCTGGTCCCCCGTCTCGATGAGCGCCGCGACCACGATGTAGACCGCCCCGCCGACGACCGCGACCACGGCCACGCAGGTGAGCCCCGCCGCCAGCGACCGGGGCACCCGCGCCTTGACCAGCCTCCGGTGCAGCGGCCCGAGCAGCGCGGTCCCGAGCAGCGCGAGCAGCACCGGCGTCACCGCCGTCCGGAACTCCACGCACAGCCGCACCCCGACGTACGCGACCCCGGCCACCAGCAGCACGACGGCACACCACGCGGCCACACGCCGCACGGGTTCCGGGAGCAACTGCACACCCCCAGGGCACCACGCCCCACCACCCCTGTCGCCGCACGGGGCCCCGCCCGGGTGAACCCGCCGGGCCGGTCGAACCCGCCGAGCCGGTCCACCGGTCCTGCCGCGCGCGTACGCGCGTCAGCGCCGCTCGTACACGACCACCCGTCGCCCCCGCACCGACTCGTCCACCACCACGGCGAAGTACTCCTCCAGCACGGCCGCCTTCGTCCGGTCCCGTCCCCCCGACGGTGGCCGGGCCACCCCGGGCGCGTCGGTGACCAGCAGGATCCGTCGCTGCGCCAGCATCGCGGTCCGGATCCGGGCCGGATCCGCCTCCACCCCCTTGAGCGTCCCCGACGCCACCGGGCCACGGAGCAGCGCGATGTCCCGCAGGCCCGTGAAGTCGCCGGGGGAGACGAGCGCGGTGTCGCGCCGGGCGGCCGGGGTGAAGAGGACCGCGTCCCCGGGTCGCTTCAGCTGCCGTACGTGCTCGGCCGCCGCCAGGACGTCGTCGACCCGGCTGGCGGGGGACCGCTGGGCCAGCGCGTGCGGCAGCAGCGCCACCGTCGCGAGGGCGACCAGCACCGGGACGAGCCACGACGCCGTTCTGGGGAACCCCGGCCGGACGGCCCGTGCCGCCGCGTCGAGGGCCGTGCCGATCAGCAGCGCCAGGCCCAGCATGCTGAACAGGATGTAGCGGTCCAGGAACAGGGGGCGGATCAGGCACAGACCGAGCAGCCCCAGCTGCGGCACCGCCAGCAGCGGCAGCCCCACGGCCGCCACCGACAGCCGCCCGACCCGCGGCCGGTCCAGCAGCGCCCCCAGACCGCCGATCATCAGCAGGACGGCGGGGCCGATCAGCATGTGCCAGGTCAGCGGCGGTATCCAGGAGACCTGGTCGGACTGGAGCCGGCTGAACAGGATCAGCGGCAGGACCCCCGTCACGGCGACCGCCGACGCCGTCGCCCAGCGCACCCAGGTCGCGCGCGGCGCCCGGGTCCACCCCAGGGTCGCCGCGTGCGCGGGCACGATCAGCAGGGACAGCCAGTTCAGCAGCCCGCACACCAGGATCACGCCCCCGTACGCCACCCAGCGCGCCCCTGAGCGGGTGCGCCCCCGCTGGAGCACGGTCACCAGCAGCAGCGTGGAGAGTCCGGCGCCGGCCGTTGTCAGCGCGTACGGGCGGCCCTCCTGGAGGTGGAACTGCACGGCCGGCAGCAGCCCGAACACCAGTCCGCCGCCGAGGCCGGCCCAGCGCCCGGCCAGCCGGCGGCCGACGACCGTGACACAGGCCGCCGCTCCCGCCATGGCCAGCACCGAGGGCAGCCGCAAGGTCGTCGTGCCGGGTCCGAAGCAGCTGAAGAGGCCGTGCATCAGCAGGTAGTAGGCCCCGTGGACGACGTCGACCTGCGCCAGCATGTGCCAGATGTCGGCGGTCGACCGCCGCGCCACCTGCCAGGTCGCCGCCTCGTCCCGCCACACGCTGTGCTGCCGGGACAGCCCCCACAGACCGAGCGCGAGCGTCCAGAGCACCGGAACCGACCAGACCGGCAGCCGCCGCAGCGCCGCCACCACCGCCGCGGCCCCGGAACGGGCCGCCGTGACGGTCGCGCACCCTCGCAGGAACGACAGCGCGGACGTGCTCAAGCGAGCGGAGCAGTGCCGGACGGACGTCGGGATCCATCGTCGTGGAACAGTCTGCGCATGGTGTCTCTCCCCGTTTCCCTGCGTGTGCGGCGGGGAAGCGGGCAGGACTGAGCCCGCCCCGGCCGATGGCCGGGGCGGGATCCGAGTGGTGCGCTCTCCCCCGTGAGAGCCACCCGCTCCGGAGGTCAGCCGAAGGGGTGGACATGCCAAAACCTACGCGGTGGAGGCGGCGCTCATCCAGGCGTCGACCGGGTGTGCATGATCACCCCACGCACAGTGAACCCGGACGACACCCGGTGGCCCGATTGGTGAGGACAGCCCGCATTTGCCCGGCGGGACGGCCTTCGTGCACTCAGCCCTGCGGCCCCTCGGAGGTCATCCCGTGCACCGCCGGGATCGTCCCCAGCCGGCCCTTCTGGAAGTCCTCGAACGCCTGCTGGAGCTCCTCGCGGGTGTTCATGACGAACGGGCCGTAGTGGGCCATCGGCTCTCGGATCGGCTGTCCGCCGAGGAGCACGATCTCCAGGTCGGGGGCGCCCGAGTCCTGCTGCTCGTCCGCGCGGAAGGTGATCGAGGAGCCCGATCCGAACACGGCCGTCTGACCGAGGTGGATCGGCCGCCGGTCCGCGCCGACGCTGCCGCGCCCGGCGAGGACGTAGGCGAGGGCGTTGAAGTCCTCGCGCCACGGCAGGGTGATCTCCGCGCCCGGCGCCACGGTCGCGTGGAGC
Organism: Streptomyces caniscabiei; assembly: GCF_014930365.1. Taxonomy (GTDB): domain Bacteria; phylum Actinomycetota; class Actinomycetes; order Streptomycetales; family Streptomycetaceae; genus Streptomyces; species Streptomyces caniscabiei. Next base: position 664,120 of record NZ_JABXWI010000001.1, read on the forward strand.
AGGGTGATCGGGGTGTGGGTGATGCCCGGCCCCTGGTGACCGTCCAGCTCGCCGGCGATGACGCGCAGGAGCGCGCCGCCGTCGGGGGTGGTGAGCAGCTGGACCTGACCACCGCGGATGTCCTGGTACTTGGGGGCCATCATCTTGTCGCGGGCCGGGAGGTTCACCCACAGCTGGATGCCGTGGAACAGGCCGCCGGACATGACGAGGGACTCCGGCGGCGCCTCGATGTGGAGGAGGCCGGAGCCGGCCGTCATCCACTGGGTGTCGCCGTTGGTGATGGTGCCGCCACCGCCGTGGCTGTCCTGGTGGTCGAAGATCCCGTCGATGATGTAGGTGACGGTCTCGAAGCCGCGGTGCGGGTGCCAGGGGGTGCCCTTCGGCTCTCCCGGCGCGTAGTCCACCTCGCCCATCTGGTCCATCATGATGAACGGGTCGAGGTGCTGGTAGTTGATCCCGGCGAAGGCGCGGCGGACCGGGAAGCCCTCGCCCTCGAAACCACTGGGCGCGGTCGTCACGGCGAGCACCGGGCGGGCCACCGCGTCGGTCGGCGCGGCGACACGGGGCAGGATCAGCGGGTTCTCGACGGTCACTGCGGGCATGTCGGTACCTCCTTGTGCGCTCAGTTTAGTTGACTATTGAACTTCCTGCCAGGCCCAACAGCACACGGACCCCGTCGCATTCCCACGCGGCCCCGCACAGCAAGAACGCCGCCGGCCCCAGAGGACCAACGGCGAGACGACGATCCGGGTCACCGGCGAACAGTAGAGGAGCCGAGAGCCCGGAAGAAACGGTTCAGCAAACCACTACGGCCAGCGGCAGCCCACCCCAGGGGCGCGGGGAACTGCGCGATCAACCCCCACAGCCCCGCACCCCGCGACGAACCGAACCCACCACCCCGAACCCGGACCCGGCCCAACCAGCGGAGCGCACCCGCGTCTAGCCATACATCCGCCGCATCGCGAACTCCACCATCTGCTCCACGGCCTTCGCGTCGAACACCATCCGGTGCTCCCCCTCCATGTCGAGGACGAAGCCGTACCCGGTCGGCAGCAGATCGATCACCTCCGCACCGGTGATCACGAAGTACTTGGACTCCTTGCCGGCGTACCGACGGAGTTCCTTGAGCGAGGTGAACATCGGGATCACCGGCTGCTGGGTGTTGTGCAGCGCCAGGAACCCGGGGTTGTCCCCGCGCGGGCAGTACACCTTGGAGGACGCGAAGACCTGCTGGAAGTCCTCCGCCGCCAGCTGCCCGGTGGTGAAGGCCCGCACCGCGTCCGCGAGGGAGGGCGGGGACGGCTCCGGGTACAGCGGTGGCTGCTGCCCGTACCCGCCCCCCATCTGGCCGCCGGGCATCTGCCCGGGCATCTGCTGCTGCGGCGGCGGGGCGTACTGCTGCTGGGAACCGGCGCTCTGGTCGTAGCCGTACATGCGGCAAAGCGTAACGAGTCACAGATGGACGGCTCGGGGTTGCTTCTTATTACCGATGGGTAGCATCATCGACAGAGAAGCTACTCGTTGGTATGTGAACTAGCGCGAGGATCCAGTGCCTCGCCGATCTCTCTTACGGAGCCGTCGCCATGGGGCACTACAAGTCGAATCTCCGCGACATCGAGTTCAACCTCTTCGAGGTCCTCGGGCGCGACAAGCTGTACGGCACCGGCCCGTTCGCGGAGATGGACACGGACACCGCCAGGAGCATCCTGGAGGAGCTGGCCCGTCTCGCGGAGAACGAGCTGGCGGAGTCCTTCGTGGATGCCGACCGCAACCCCCCGGTCTTCGACCCGGAGACCAACACCGCCCCGGTACCGGCGTCCTTCAAGAAGAGCTACAAGGCCTTCATGGACTCCGAGTACTGGCGGCTCGGCCTCCCCGAGGAGATCGGCGGCACCACCGCGCCGCGCTCCCTGATCTGGTCCTACGCGGAGCTGCTGCTCGGCGCCAACCCGGCCGTGTGGATGTACGCCTCCGGCCCGGCGTTCGCCGGCATCCTCTACGACGAGGGCAACGACGTCCAGAAGAAGATCGCCCAGATCGCGGTCGAGAAGACCTGGGGCTCCACCATGGTCCTCACCGAGCCGGACGCCGGCTCGGACGTCGGCGCCGGCCGCACCAAGGCCGTCCAGCAGGAGGACGGCTCCTGGCACATCGAGGGCGTCAAGCGCTTCATCACCTCCGGTGAGCACGACATGGAGGAGAACATCCTCCACTACGTCCTCGCCCGCCCCGAGGGCCACGGCCCCGGCACCAAGGGCCTGTCCCTCTTCCTCGTCCCGAAGTACCTCTTCGACTTCGAGACCGGCGAGCTGGGCGAGCGCAACGGCGTGTACGCGACGAACGTCGAGCACAAGATGGGCCTGAAGGCCTCCAACACCTGCGAGATGACCTTCGGCGACCGCCACCCCGCCAAGGGCTGGCTGATCGGCGACAAGCACGACGGCATCCGCCAGATGTTCCGCATCATCGAGTTCGCCCGCATGATGGTCGGCACGAAGGCGATCTCCACGCTCTCCACGGGCTACCTGAACGCGCTGGAGTACGCCAAGGAGCGCGTCCAGGGCCCCGACCTCGCGAACTTCATGGACAAGACCGCGCCCAAGGTCACCATCACCCACCACCCCGACGTCCGCCGCTCGCTGATGACGCAGAAGGCGTACGCGGAGGGCATGCGCGCCCTCGTCCTCTACACGGCCTCCGTCCAGGACGAGATCCAGGTCAAGGAGGCGGCCGGCGAGGACTTCTCCGCCCTGGAGGCCCTCAACGACCTGCTCCTGCCCATCGTCAAGGGCTACGGCTCCGAGAAGGGCTACGAGCAGCTCGCCCAGTCCCTGCAGACCTTCGGCGGCTCCGGGTTCCTCCAGGAGTACCCGATCGAGCAGTACATCCGCGACGCCAAGATCGACACCCTCTACGAGGGCACCACCGCGATCCAGGGCCAGGACTTCTTCTTCCGGAAGATCGTCCGCAACCAGGGCGCCGCGCTCAACTCCCTCGCCGAGGAGATCAAGAAGTTCCTGGCCCTCTCAGAGGGCGGCGAGCAGCTGGAGGGGGCCCGCGAGCACCTCGCCAAGGCCGCCGTCGAGCTGGAGGCCATCGTCGGCCTGCTGCTCACCGACCTCGCCGCCACCGAGCAGGACGTCAAGAACATCTACAAGGTGGGCCTCAACACCACCCGCCTGCTCATGGCCTCCGGTGACGTCGTCGTCGGCTACCTGCTCCTCAAGGGCGCCGTCGTCGCCGCCGAGAAGCTCCCGACCGCCTCCGCCAAGGACAAGGCCTTCTACACCGGCAAGATCGCGGCGGCGAAGTTCTTCGCGGCCAACGTCCTCCCGGGCGTCACCCTCGCGCGCAAGATCTCCGAGGGTGTCGACCTGGACCTGATGGAGCTGGACGAGGCGGCGTTCTAGCCGACCGCCCCCGGCCGACCAGGTCGTGGCGCCGGACGGACCCTGCCCGTCCGTCCGGCGCCCACTCCCGCGCACGCCCGCCTCGAGGGCCCGCTCCCGTCCCCAGGGAGCGGGCCCTCGTACGTCGTTAAGGTGAACCCCATGCGCACACCCCCACGCTTCGATCGCGGCCACACCGACGACCTCATGACCTTCCTGGCGAGCAGCCCGACCCCGTACCACGCGGTGGCGAGCGCCGCGGAACGGCTGGAGAAGGCAGGCTTCCGGCAGGTCTCGGAGACCGACGCGTGGGACGGCTCGCTGGGCGGCCGGTATGTGCTGCGCGGGGGCGCGATCATCGCCTGGTACGTCCCGAAGGGCGCCGACCCCCACACCCCCTTCCGGATCGTCGGCGCCCACACCGACTCCCCCAACCTGCGGGTCAAGCCCCGTCCCGACAGCGGTGCCCACGGCTGGCGCCAGGTCGCCGTCGAGATCTACGGCGGCCCGCTGATGAACTCCTGGCTCGACCGCGACCTCGGCATCGCCGGCCGGCTCTCCCTGCGCGACGGCTCCAGCCGCCTCGTCAACGTCGACAGACCGCTCCTGCGCGTCCCCCAACTCGCCATCCACCTCGACCGGACGGTCTCCTCCGAGGGCCTCAAGCTCGACAAGCAGCGGCACCTCCAGCCCGTCTGGGGCCTCGGCGACGACGTCCGCGACGGCGACCTGATCGCCTTCCTGGAGCAGGAGTCGGGCATCCCCGCCGGCGAGGTCACCGGCTGGGACCTGATGACCCACTCCGTCGAGCCCCCCGCGTACCTGGGCCGCGACAACGAACTGCTCGCCGGCCCCCGCATGGACAACCTCCTCTCCGTGCACGCCGGTACGGCCGCGCTCACCGCCGTCGCCGCCTCCGGTGGCGACCTCCCCCACATCCCCGTCCTCGCCGCCTTCGACCACGAGGAGAACGGCTCTCAGTCCGACACCGGCGCGGACGGCCCGCTGCTCGGCGGTGTCCTGGAGCGCTCGGTGTTCTCGCGCGGCGGCTCCTTGGAGGACCGGGCACGGGCCTTCGCGGGCACGGTCTGTCTCTCCTCCGACACCGGCCACGCCGTCCACCCCAACTACGCGGAGCGCCACGACCCGACGCACCACCCCCGCGCGGACGGCGGCCCGATCCTGAAGGTCAACGTCAACAACCGCTACGCCACGGACGGTTCGGGCCGCGCCGTCTTCGCCGCGGCCTGCGAGAAGGCCGGGGTGCCGTTCCAGACGTTCGTCTCCAACAACTCCATGCCCTGCGGCACCACCATCGGCCCCATCACCGCCGCCCGGCACGGCATCCGCACGGTCGACATCGGGGTGGCCATCCTCTCGATGCACAGCGTCCGCGAGCTGTGCGGCGCGAAGGACCCCTACCTCCTGGCGAACGCCCTGGCGGCGTTCCTGGAGGGCTGACGCCCGGCCCGGGCCCCCTCTCGTCCCCAACGGCTGTTACTGACCGGCCTGTCCGGGTACCCGGTGTCCACCGGTAGGACCGAACGACCGGAACGACCGGCCGACCCAACCGGACACAGGGAGGAACACTCATGGGCCTGGGCGGGTGCATCATTCTGATCGCGGTGGGGGCCATCCTCACGTTCGCCACCGACTGGGACATGCAAGGGGTCAACCTCGACCTGGTCGGCGTCATCTTCATGATCGTCGGACTCATCGGGGTCGCGACGTTCAGCAGCATCGCCAAGCGGAAGCGGGTCGTGGTGCCCCCCACGGCCCCGGTCATCGACGACGACCACCAGCGGGGCGGCTACCAGGGCTACTAGGCCAGCCCCACTGGACCGAGCCCCACTGGGGCGCACGCGGCCCGGGTCGTGCGGGGCCCCGGGCCCGGTGACCCCTCGTCCGGCCCCGAAACGGAACCAGCGGCAGCCGCTCCGCCCTTCGGCCTACGGACGACGTTTCGGACCGGGCGCCGGGGAACGTCTGCAGGCATGAAATACCTCGTGCGCGACCGGCTTCTCGGCATCGGTGACGACTACTGGATCGAGGACGAGCACGGCCACCAGGCCTTCCTCGTCGACGGCAAGGCCATGCGGCTGCGGGACACCTTCGAGCTGAAGGACACCCGGGGGCAGGTGCTGATCGACATCCGCCGCAAGATGTTCGCGCTGCGCGACACCATGGTCGTCGAACGCGGTGGCGAGCCCCTCGCCACCGTCCGCCGCAAGCGCCTCTCCCTCCTGCGCAACCACTTCCGGGTCTCCCTGACGGACGGCACCGAACTCGACGTCAGCGGCAAGATCCTCGACCGTGAGTTCGTCATCGAGTACGACGGCGAACTCCTCGCGCACATCTCCCGCAGATGGCTGCGCGTCCGCGAGACCTACGGCCTCGACGTCGTCCGCGACGACGCCGACCCGGCTCTGCTCATCGCCGTGACGGTCTGCGTGATCAACCTGGCGGAGCGGGAGCGGGACGACTGAGGGGACGGGGGCCGGAGCACCGCCGCGAAGGCTCAGCGGCGCGGCGGCTCCAGCCCCAGCAGCCTGTCCTTCAGCGCGGGGAACTGCTCCCGGGTCGCGGCCACCTTCGTCGGGTCGAGGTCGACCGTGAGGACCTCCTCGTCCGAGCCCGCCTCCGCCAGGACCTCGCCCCAGGGATCGACCACGATCGAGTGGCCGGCCTGCGGGATGCCCGCGTGCGTGCCGGCCGTTCCGCAGGCGAGGACGTACGCCTGGTTCTCCACGGCCCGGGCCCGCGTCAGCAGCGTCCAGTGGGAGCGCCGGCGCTCCGGCCAGCCCGCCGAGAGGACGAACATCTCGGCGCCCGCGTCGACGAGGCCCCGGAACAGCTCGGGGAAGCGCAGGTCGTAGCAGGTGGCGATGCCGACGGTCGTGTCCGGCAGCCGGACCGTCACCAGCTCCGCGCCGGCGCCCATCAGCACGGCCTCGCCCTTGTCGAAGCCGAAGCGGTGGATCTTGCGGTAGGCCGCGGCGAGGTCGCCGGACGGTGAGAAGACGAGGGAGGTGTTGTAGAGGGTTCCCTCGGGGTCCCGCTCCGGGATCGAGCCCGCGTGCAGCCAGACGCCCGTGTCGCTCGCCGCCTTGGCCATCGCCTCGTACGTCGGCCCTTCCAGCGGCTCGGCCGCCGCGGCGAAGGATTCGAACGCGAACGCGCCGGTGGTCCAGAGCTCCGGGAGGACGACAAGATCGGCGCCGGCCTGCTCCCGTACCAGCGCGGCCACCCGGCGCCTGCGCGAATCGACCGATTCATCCTCGTCTACACCGATCTGGATGAGCGAGGCGCGCACACTACCACCGTCCTGGCATTCGAGACGTCCACACCGGCCTACGATCGTCACACGAAAGCACTGCCGGGGTGCCTCAGAGCAGCGTAACTTAACGTTTCACAGCACCCACTGACAGCCGCCGACGACCTACTCCACGCCGTCAACGCCGACGCCCCCACTGAAGACCGCCATCCACGTAGCCGACACGTACCGACCGTACTGACACGTACCGACCGCCCGAGGGGTCCCGTTCCGTGAGTCTGCATCCCACTCTTCAGCCCTACGCCGACGCCTGGACCCACTCCGTGGACGCGATATCCGAGCTGGTGACGCCGCTCGTGGAGGGCGAGTGGAACCGCCGGACGCCCTGCCCGGGCTGGTCGGTGCGCGATGTGGTCTCCCATGTCATCGGCCTGGACTGCGAGATGCTCGGCGACCCCCGGCCGATCCACACCCTGCCGCGCGACCTGTACCACGTACGGACCGAGCACCAGCGGTACATGGAGATGCAGGTCGACGCCCGCCGGCATCACACCGCGCCGGAGATGACCTCCGAGCTGGAGTACACGATCATCCGGCGCAACCGCCAGCTGCGGAACGAGTCACGGGATCCGGGGCACAAGGTGCGGGGCCCGCTCGGCACGGAGCAGACCCTCGAACAGGCCATGCGCAACCGCGCGTTCGACGTCTGGGTCCACGAGCAGGACCTGCGCGCCGCGCTGGGACAGCCGGGGAACCTGGACTCGCCGGGCGCGTACGTCGTCCGTGACGAACTGCTGTCCGTGCTGCCGAAGGTGGTCGCGGAGGACGCGCAGGCGCCGCGCAGTTCCGCCGTCGTCTTCGACGTGCACGGCCCGGTGGAGTTCATCCGTACCGTCCGCGTGGACATCCAGGGCCGCGGGACGCTGGAGACCGCTCCCGCGCTCGGCCCCGCCGCCACCCTCACCCTCGACTGGGAGACCTACGTCCGCCTCGCCTGCGGCCGCGTCACCGCCGACCTCGTCGCCGATCGCATCAAGGCCGAGGGCGACCCCCACCTGATCGCGGCGATCCTGCACGCGTTCGCGGTGACCGTGTAGCGGCAGCTTCCGCACCGCACCGCACGCCCCGTACGCCGGCGGTGTCCCGGCCCCTACGCCGGTACGTGCACCGTCTCCACGCGGCTCGCCACCAGACGTTCCCGTTCCCGGCGGGCCGCGCGACCGCGCAGGCGGAGGATCTGGCTCAGGCCCAGCGCCTGGAGCACGAAGACGGCGGAGAAGGCGATGCCGTAGTCGTCGTCGGTCAGGTCCAGGAGGACGCCGACCGCGAGGAGGGTCGTCATGGAGGCGACGAAACCACCCATGTTGGTGATTCCGGACGCGGTGCCCTGACGCTCCGGCGGGTTCGCCGGGCGGGCGAAGTCGAAGCCGAGCATCGAGGCCGGGCCGCAGGCGCCGAGCACCGCGCAGAGCACGATCAGGAGCCACATCGGGGCGTGCTCACCGGGGTACAGGAGCGTGGTCGCCCACACGGCCGCCGTCGTGAGGACCGTGCCGAGGGCCAGCGGCAGCCGCGCGGCGTGGTGCCGGGCGACGATCTGCCCGTACACCAGTCCGACCACCATGTTGGACAGGACGACGAGGGTGAGCAGTTCACCGGCGGTGCCCCGGCTGAGCCCCTGCGCCTGGACCAGGAACGGCAGCCCCCACAGCAGCAGGAACACCATCGCCGGGAACTGGGTGGTGAAGTGCACCCACATCCCGAGCCGGGTGCCGGGCTCCCGCCAGGACGCCACGATCTGCCGCCGCACGTACGCCGCCCCGTGGTGCGGGAACGGCTCCGGCTCGTGCCCGTCCGGGTGGTCCTTCAGGAACAGCAGGGTGAGGACCAGCACGACCGCACCGGCGACCGAACTGCCCGCGAACGCCGCCGTCCAGCCCACCCCGTGCAGCAGCCGGGCCAGCAGCAGCGTCGAGACCAGGTTGCCCGCCATGCCGACCAGGCCCGCCATCTGCGCGATCATCGGTCCGCGCCGGGCCGGGAACCACCGGCTGCCCAGCCGCAGCACACTGATGAACGTCATCGCGTCGCCGCAGCCCAGCAGCGCCCGCGACGCCAGCGCCATGCCGTACGACGGCGACAGCGCGAAGCCGATCTGGCCGGCCGTGAACAGCAGGATGCCCAGCGTCAGCACCTTCTTGGTGCCGAGCCGGTCGACCAGCAGGCCGACGGGTATCTGCATGCCGGCGTAGACCAGCAGCTGGAGGATCGAGAAGGTCGACAGGGCGGAGGCGCCCACATGGAAGCGCTCGGCGGCGTCGAGGCCGGCCACGCCCAGCGACGTACGGAAGATGACGGCGACGAAGTAGACGGAGACACCCACACCCCAGACGGCGAGGGCGAGACGGCCGCCGGGCGGGTCTCCGGGCAGTGACCCGGCGGACGACGTGATGGCGGGGCGGCTCAACGGACCTCTCCCCGTGCCAGGTTGGAGAACCAGCTGACGTGCCGGTGCACGATCTCCACGGCCGCCTCCGCGTCGCCCGCGCGCAGCGCCCGGAGGATCTCCTCGTGCTCGGTGAGCGTCTTGGTGATGCGGTCGGGGTGGGCGTGCATCACGGCGACGCCCATCCGCAGCTGCCGGTCGCGGAGTTGGTCGTAGAGGCGGGAGAGGATCTCGTTGCCCCCGCTGCGGACGATCTCGGCGTGGAAACAGCGGTCCGTCACCGCGGCGCCCGCCAGGTCCCCGGCGGCGGCCTGCGCCTTCTGCTGCTCCAGCAGGCTCTCCAGCCGCTCGATCAGCTGCGGCGATGCCGGGGCCGTCTTGCGGACCGCGTGCTCCTCGACCAGCTGCCGGGTCTCCACGACATCCGCGATCTCCTGCGCGGAGACGGGCAGCACCAGGGCGCCCTTCTTCGGGTAGAGCTTGATCAGCCCTTCGACCTCCAGCCGCAGCAGGGCCTCCCGCACGGGCGTCCGGGACACGCCGACCGCCTCGGCCAGCTCGCCCTCGGTGAGCAACGTGCCGCCCTCGTAGCGGCGCTCCAGCACGCCCTGTTTGACGTGGGCGTAGACACGGTCGGCGGCGGGCGGCTGCTTGACGGCGGGGACGGGGGTGGTGGTGGCAGGAGCTGGGGCGGAGGGCATGCCCACAGCATAGATACAACACGTACGCATTGCGTTCCGCGTCCACGATCCGGAACGGCGCGCCCGCCCCGAAGACGACCCCGAACGCCTCTCACACCCATGGTGAACCCGTCAAAAGACTGTGAGATGGACTCGAATTGACCCCCGCCTCACCCAGAGCACAACCTTTTGTGCTACTCACTTGTCACACGAGAAGCGGCCCTGCTTGCCCGCAAACGGAGCCCAAGTGGCCGCGCTCCACAGACATTTGACGCAATCGGGGTACTTGACTTGATTACCGCCATAAAGGGCGCACGTGTCCGCAGAGCCGCTGCAGTAGTCGTGACCACCGGTGCGATGATCGCGACCGGAGTAGCCACCTCCGCTCCCGCGCAGGCCGCCGTCGCCAAGCCGACGCTGAACGCCAAGGGCGCGTTCGTGATCAACCCGGCCACCGGCAAGAGCTTCGGCAAGACCGCGACGACCGCGCGCGCCACCGGCTCCACCACCAAGATCATGACCGCCAAGGTCGTGCTGTCGCAGAAGAACCTGAACCTGGACGCCAAGGTCACGGTCCAGAAGGCGTACAGCGACTACATCGTCAAGAACGGCGCCTCCTCGGCCGGCCTGTTCGTCGGCGACAAGGTCACGGTCCGTCAGCTGCTCTACGGGCTGATGCTGCCGTCGGGCTGCGACGCCGCGTACGCGCTCGCCGACAAGTTCGGCACGGGCTCGACCCGCGCGGCCCGGGTGAAGTCGTTCATCGGCAAGATGAACTCCACCGCCAAGAGCCTCGGCATGACGAACACGAAGTTCGACTCGTTCGACGGCATCAGCAACGGCACCAACCAGTCGTCGCCGAAGGACCTCACCACGCTCGCCCGCAACGTCATGAAGAACTCGACGTTCAAGTCGGTCGTGAAGACGGTGAGCACCAAGCAGAAGGTGACGACCAAGAGCGGCGGCTACCGCTACTACACCTGGGCGAACACCAACAAGCCGCTGCTGACCACGTACAACGGCGCGATCGGCATCAAGACGGGCTCCGGGACCCAGGCGAAGTACTGCCTGGTCTTCGCCGCCACGCGCAACGGCAAGACGATCTACGGCACGGTCCTCACCGCGTCCAACGCCGACACCCGTCTGGCGGACGCGAAGAAGCTCCTGAACTACGGCTTCGCGGCGCTCTAGTCTCGCCCGGCCGGACACACGAGTAGGGGGCCCACCGCTCACCGCGGTGGGCCCCCTACTCGCATCTCGGCGCAAGCCGATCGGCCTTCTTTACCTCGCAATAGTGAACATGGCTAACCCAGCTGGCATATTCGATTTCCGCCGCCGTACGTTCCGCAGCGGAGGTGGTTCAGATGATCGAACCCAGCAAGCACCAACCCGGCCCCAAGACGCAGCACGACGCCATCGACGCCGGCGACTTCGTGTACGCGGCCACCGGAGCCCGCGTCCGCCGACTCACCATGCCGGACGGAACGCATTGGTTCCCGGCGGTGGATGTCTGCAAGCAGTTGGGGCACACCAACCCTCAGAAGGCACTCTCGGATCACGTTCCGGGGCGCCATCGAGACATTCTCGAGACCCTAACTGGGGGTTACGGTCTCAGCATTCCCGCAGGTAGAGAGTGGCGCCGAGACTTGAACGTCATCTCTCTGCAGGGTCTCGTCCTGCTCGTCGGCGCCTGCACCAAGCCAGAGTGCGCACCCTTCAAACAGTGGGTCGCCGAGGTGATCGAGACCATTCAGCGAGAGGGCTCCTACGCCCTGGACGAGGCCGAGGTCCAGCCCGTCGGCCCCGGCGCGCCCATCGCGTACGCCATGCCCGAGCAGATCGCCGACGCCATCGTCCGGCTGGAGGAGCGCAACCTCCAGGCGGACGAGCAACTGGCGGTCGCCCAGCAGAAGTCACTCGCTCTGCAGGAGCAGATGCTGGACGCACAACAGCAAATGCTGGCAACCCAGCAGCAAATGCTCGAGATGCAGCGGGCCGGCCTCGCCGCTCAGCAGGCCATGGCCCTGGCGATGGAGCGCATCGCCAACCGGCTCGACACCCTCGCCGTCGCGCACCCGGCCCCCGCCGCCACCGCCTTCGAGACGCACCCCACCACCGAGTCCGTGCTGGCCGACTGGCGCGAGCGATTGTCCGTGACAACGGACGTGTGGACGGTGGCCGTGGTGATCGCGCCGGTGCTCGTCGAGGAGGGTGAGCTGCGGCAGCCGCTGGAGGCGATCGCGGCCCGTACGGGTCTGTCGGTGCACCGCGTCAACGAGTGCCTCCGGCTGCTGCGCAAGCATGCCTGCATCCATCCCGTGGGTGCGGCGGAGGACGGGGCACCGGTGTACGTGCTGCACCAGCGCTGACCTCTCCCCGCGAGCGGGAACAGGACAGGGGCGTCGCAATCCGAAGTTGCGGCGCCCCTGTGTGCTGAGCCTACCCAGCGGGGGGTCTCACGCCCAAGTGATCAGCCTCTTCGGCTGTTCCAGGATCGCCGCCACGTCCGCCAGCACCTTCGAGCCCAGCTCCCCGTCCACCAACCGGTGGTCGAAGGAGAGCGCCAGGGTGGTGACCTGGCGGGGCTTCACCTTCCCCTTGTGGACCCACGGCTGGAGCTTGATCGAGCCGACCGCGAGGATCGCGGACTCGCCGGGGTTGAGGATCGGCGTGCCGGTGTCGATGCCGAAGACACCCACATTGGTGATGGTGACCGTGCCGCCCTGCATGGCGGCCGGGGAGGTCCGGCCCTCCTTGGCCGTCCCGACCAGCTCGCCCAGCGACTCCGCCAGCTGCGGCAGCGTCTTCGCGTGGGCGTCCTTGATGTTCGGGACGATCAGACCGCGCGGGGTGGCCGCGGCGATGCCCAGGTTCACGTAGTGCTTGACCACGATCTCTTGTGCGGCCTCGTCCCAGGACGCGTTGATCTCCGGATTGCGCCTGATGGCCACCAGCAGGGCCTTGGCGATCAACAGCAGCGGATTGACCCGCAGCCCCGCCAACTCCTTGTCCTGCTTCAGCTCTTCGACCAGCTTCATCGTGCGGGTCACGTCGACGGTCACGAACTCCGTGACGTGCGGCGCGGTGAAGGCCGAGCCGACCATCGCCGCGGCCGTCGCCTTCCGGACACCCTTGATCGGTACACGGGTCTCGCGCGCGCCGTCGTACGAGGCCACCGGCGCCGGGGCCGGAACGGACGCGGCGGTCGCGGCAGGGGCGGCGGGGGCCGCCGGTGCCGTGGGCGCCTGCGTCACCGGCTCGGGAGCCGCCGGCGGGGCCGCGGCAGCGTGGACGTCCTCGCGGGTGATGATGCCGTCCGGGCCGGACGGGGTGATCGTCGCCAGGTCCACCCCGAGGTCCTTGGCCAGCTTGCGGACCGGCGGCTTCGCCAGCGGACGCGCGACGGTGATCCCGTGCTGCCCGTGCCCGTTCAGCTCGCCCTGGACGCCCTGGATGCCCTGGAGGGCCGCCGCGCCGTACAGCGTGTCCTCGGCCGGCGCGGCGGCGGCCGGGACGCCCTTGCGGGGGCGGCGCTTCGTGGAGGACTCGGCGACGCCGTAGCCGACGAGGACCGGCTTGCGGCCCTCGGACTTCTTGGCGGCCGGGGCCGCGGCGGGCCTCGGTGCCGCCGCCGGCTTCGCGGCGGGCTCCGGCTTCGCCGCGGGGGACTCCGGCTCGGCCGGGGCCGCCCCGCCCGCCACGTCCACCGCGATGATCGACGTGCCGACGTCGACCGTGGTGCCCTCGGGGAAGTGCAGGGCGCGGACCACGCCGTCGTAGGGGATGGGCAGTTCGACGGCGGCCTTGGCCGTCTCGACCTCGCAGACGATCTGGCCGTCGGTGACGGTGTCACCGGGCTGGACGTACCACTTGAGGATCTCGGCCTCGGTGAGTCCCTCGCCCACGTCGGGCATCTTGAACTCGCGCGGAGACGTGTCTGTCATCGTCGTCACGGACCTCTCCCTCAGTACGCCAGCGAGCGGTCGACGGCGTCGAGCACCCGGTCCAGATTCGGCAGGTACTCCTCCTCCAGCCGGGCCGGCGGATAGGGGGCGTGGTACCCGCCGACGCGGAGGACCGGGGCCTCCAGGTGGTAGAAGCACCGCTCAGTGATGCGGGCGGCGATCTCCGCGCCCGAGCCGAAGAAGACCGGGGCCTCGTGGACCACGATCAGGCGGCGCGTCCGCTCCACGGACGCCTGGACGGAGTCGAAGTCCAGCGGGGAGACCGACCGCAGGTCCAGGACCTCCAGGGCCCTGCCCTCCTCGGCGGCGGCGTCGGCGACCTCCTGGCAGAGCTTCACCATCGGGCCGTACGCGGCGAGCGTGAGGTCGGTGCCCTCGCGGACCACCTTGGCCTTGTGCAGCGGGCCGGGGATCGCCTCGGGGTTGACCTCGCCCTTGTCCCAGTAGCGCCGCTTGGGCTCGAAGAAGATCACCGGGTCGTCGCTCTGGATGGCCTGCTGCATCATCCAGTAGGCGTCCGAGGCGTTGGAGGGGCTGACCACCTTCAGGCCCGCCACGTGCGCGAACAGCGCCTCCGGGGACTCGGAGTGGTGCTCGACCGCGCCGATGCCGCCGCCGTAGGGGATGCGGACGACGACGGGGAGCTTGACCTTGCCCAGCGAGCGCGCGTGCATCTTGGCGAGCTGGGTGACGATCTGGTCGTACGCGGGGAAGACGAAGCCATCGAACTGGATTTCGACCACAGGGCGGTAGCCCCGCAGGGCGAGGCCGATGGCGGTGCCGACGATGCCGGACTCGGCGAGCGGGGTGTCGATGACCCGGTCCTCGCCGAAGTCCTTCTGGAGGCCGTCGGTCACCCGGAACACACCGCCGAGCTTGCCGACGTCCTCGCCCATGACGAGGACCTTGGGGTCGGCTTCGAGGGCCGTGCGCAGCGATTCGTTGATCGCCTTGGCGATCGCCATGTTCTTCACGGCGGGTTGCCCGGCGCTCTGTCCTGCCGTCTGCGCGGCTGTCTGCGTGGTCATCGCTACTTGCCCTCCTCTTCGTCCACATCGGCGAACGACGCCTGGTACGCGGCGAACTGGGCGCGCTCCTCGTCCACGAGGGCGTGTCCGTCCGCGTACGCGTTCTCGAAGATGGCGAAGTGGTCCGGGTCGGGCATGGCACGCACCACTTCGCGCACTCGCCTTCCCAACGCCTCGCTCTCCGCTTCGAGTTCCGCGAAGAATCCCTCGTTCGTGTCCGTTTCGGCCTCGAGGTAGCCGCGCAGACGCGCGATCGGGTCCTTGGCCTCCCAGGCCACCCGCTCGTCGTCGTGGCGGTAGCGGGTGGGGTCGTCGGAGGTGGTGTGGGCGCCCATGCGGTAGGTGTACGCCTCGACGAGGGTCGGGCCCTCGCCCCGGCGGGCGCGCTCCAGCGCCCACTTGGTGACCGCGAGGCAGGCCAGCACGTCGTTGCCGTCGACGCGGACGCCCGGGAAGCCGAAGCCCTGGGCGCGCTGGTACAGCGGAACGCGGGTCTGCTTCTCCGTGGGCTCGGAGATGGCCCACTGGTTGTTCTGGCAGAAGAACACGACCGGCGCGTTGTAGACCGCGGAGAAGGTGAAGGCCTCGGCGACGTCGCCCTGGCTGGAGGCGCCGTCGCCGAAGTAGGCGATGACCGCCGAGTCGGCGCCGTCCTTGGCGATGCCCATGGCGTAGCCGGTGGCGTGCAGCGTCTGGGAGCCGATGACGATCGTGTAGAGGTGGAAGTTGTTGCTGTTCGGGTCCCAGCCGCCGTTGTTCACGCCGCGGAACATGCCGAGCAGATTGGTCGGGTCGACGCCGCGGCACCAGGCGACGCCGTGCTCGCGGTAGGTCGGGAAGACGTAGTCGTCCTCGCGGGTGGCCCGCCCGGAGCCGATCTGGGCGGCCTCCTGGCCGAGCAGCGAGGCCCACAGGCCGAGCTCGCCCTGGCGCTGCAGGGAGGTGGCCTCGGCGTCGAAGCGACGGGTCAGCACCATGTCGCGGTACAGACCGCGCAGCTCGTCGGCGGTGATGTCCGCGACGAACGGGTCGTACTCGGCGTTCTTGACGCGCTTGCCCTCGGGCGTCAGCAGCTGAACGAGTTCGGGCTGGGCGTCGGTCGGCTTCCTGGCAGCGGCGCGCCTGGTGCCGGTGGTGCCGGCCGCCTTGCTGCCGGTGGTGCCGGTCTTGCCTGCGGCGCTGCGTCGCGGCTTGCGCGCGGCAGTGCTCTCCACGGTCACGTGTGCTCCTCCGTCGGTCCGGCCCCCGGGGTTGCCGGGTGACCAGTGCGGCTCGCCTGATCCCGGTGCCCGTGCACGGGGTGGGTGCCCTTGGCCGGGAACAGACGTGACAGGTGCCCCGGCGAGCGCCCTGCACGAGGCACGTTACCCAGTGCTCCACATTCCTGTGAAACCCCTACTGACCTGCGATTTTCCTTGGATTTCCAAGTAATTCGGTACTAGGGGGTCCAAGTAGTTCGCGTCCGTCGGGAACAGCTGCTGGTCACAGCACTGGAAACAGCCTGGCAGGGGGCCGGAACACCGGCACGTTATCCCGGCCACCCCGGCCACGGGAAGAGTTCGCCGAAGCCGGGGCGTGAGATCGGTGGCTCAAGTTGCTCCATCCGTGCGCGCCGCAGGACCGCCCGGTTCCGCTCCGGCGCGGCGGTCGCCCGGCCCGCATGTCTGCGCGTCGAGCCACAGTTCGGATCCATGCACTCTGTGATCGGTAACGACTGTGTGTGACAAGCGGGAGGTCAGCGGCGCGGCGCGTGCCCTAGCATCTGGCGCGTGCCGCGCTCATCTGTACCACCCCCTGTGCTCCACACGCCCCCTCTGGGCCCCCTGCTGGAGCAGTACGCCGCCGGGTCCGTGCTGGCCTGTGAACCCGTCGACGAGGGGCTCCTCAATCGCGGCTACCGGCTCCGCACCACCCGCGGCCGGTACTTCCTCAAGCACCACTTCGACCCCGAGACCGCCGACCCGGCCGCGATCGCGCGCCAGCACCGGGCCACCCGGCGCCTCGCCGACCTGGGCGTTCCCGTCGCCCCGCCGCTGACCGGACGGGACGGCGGCACCGTGGCGGTCGTCGCCGGCCACGCCTACGCCCTGCACCCCTGGATCGAGGGGCGCCACCGGCACGGCGGCCAGCTCACCACCGGGCAGTGCGCCCGCCTCGGGAACCTGCTGGGTGTCGTGCACGCCTTGCTGGAGCGCGTGATGCCGCCCCAGGAGCCGGTCGCGCCCGCACGGAGGCGGCTGATCCCGGCGCAACGCGGGACCCGGGAGACGCGAGGTCATCCGGCGGCCGACGAGGCCGTCGGGGCTTCCGAGGCTGCCGGGACCGAGAGCGCCGACCCCTTCCGTACCTTCGCCCTCATCGACGACCTGCTCGACCGGGTACGCCGCCACCGCCCGGCCGGCCCCTTCGACGCGCTCGCCCGGCACCGGCTGCTGGAGCGGCGGCGACTGCTGGAACGGCACGCGGACCGGCGACCGCCCAGGGGCGGCTCGGTGGGGTGGGTGCACGGCGACTTCCACCCCTACAACGTGCTCTACCGGGACGACGTCCCCGAGGTGCCGGCCGCGATCCTCGACTGGGACCGGCTCGGCGTGCGGCCGCGCGCCGAGGAGGCGGTCCGGGCGGCGGTGATCTTCTTCGTGCGTCCCGTCGGCGCGCTGGACCTGGCGAAGGTGCGCTCCTACGCGCGCGCGTACCGGCGTTCCGCGGGCGCCGCCCCGGCCGAGCTCGCGGCGGCCGTGCACCGCGTGTGGTGGGAGCGGCTCAACGACTTCTGGATGCTGCGCTGGCGCTACGAACGCGGCGACACCCGCGCCGACCCGCAGTTCCCCGCGGCCTCGGCGCTGGTGGTGTGGTGGACACGGGAGTACGACGCGGTGCGTGAGGCGTTCGTGGGGTGAGCCCAGGCGGGGCACGCCGCACAGCGAAGGGGGCGATCCGGGCGGGGTCCGCCCGGATCGCCCCCTGCACCGGGGTCATCCCTCTTCGCCGCCGATGCCGCCAGGCAGGCCGCCCGCGTCCCCGCCGCCGCCGCTGCTGTCGTCGGTCGGCTCCTCGGTCGGTTCCTCCGTGGGCTCGTCGGTCGTGGGCTCGTCTGTCGTGGGCTCGTCGGTCGTCGGCTCCTCCGACGGCTCACTCTGCGTCGGCGACTGGGTGAAGCTCGGCGTCTGCGTGTACGACGGTGTGAAGCCGCCGCCGTTGTCCGGGTCCGTGCTGTCGTCCGTGGTCTCCTCGGTCGCCTCCTCGCTGGGCGACTCGGTGGCGTCCTTGTCCTGCTCGGATTTCGTGGCCGTCGGGGACTTGGTGGTCTCGGTGCCG
The DNA here is from genome assembly GCF_014930365.1 of Streptomyces caniscabiei. GTDB lineage: Bacteria > Actinomycetota > Actinomycetes > Streptomycetales > Streptomycetaceae > Streptomyces > Streptomyces caniscabiei. Next base: position 682,220 of record NZ_JABXWI010000001.1, read on the forward strand.
CCGCCGCCCTTGTCGCCGTTGTTGTTCAGCGCCAGCGCGACACCCGCGGCGATGGCGATCACCGCGAGGACGGCGAGGATCCACAGCTTGCCGCGGCCGCTGCCCCGGTTGCCGTTCCCCTCGAAGCCGCCGTCGTCCCGGCCGCCCCCGCCGTACCCCGGCAGGATCGGCTGCGGAATCTGCGAGGTGCCCGACTCCCCGGGGTGCGGCATGACCGACGTACCGGACATACCGCCCGGCGGCGTGTGCCGGCCCTCGTGCATGGTGACGGGCCCGGTGTTCCAGGTGCCGGTGTGGCCCCCCTGGTCGTAGAGCATCTGCAGGCCGTACTGGACGAGGCCGCGCATCTCCTCGGCCGTCTGGAACCGGTCGTCCGGCTCCTTGGCGAGGGAGCGCATGACCAGGCCGTCGAGCTCCGGGGGCGCCGATCCCTCCGAGGTCTCGGAGGGCGGCACCGGGATGTCCTGGACGTGCTGGTAGACCACCGACAGCGGGGTCTCGCCGATGAACGGCGGCCTGAGCGCGAGGAGTTCGTAGAGCAGACAGCCGGTGGCGTACAGGTCGGAGCGGTGGTCGACGGCCTTGCCTAGCGCCTGCTCCGGGGAGAGGTACTGGGGCGTGCCCATGACCATGCCGGTCTGCGTCATCGTCGTCGACGCCCCGTGCAGGGCGCGGGCGATGCCGAAGTCCATCACCTTCACCGCGCCGTTGGTGGTGATGATGACGTTCGCCGGCTTGATGTCGCGGTGCACGATGCCGTGCTGGTGCGAGTAGGCGAGGGCCTCCAGCACACCGGAGACGATGATCAGCGCCTGCTCGGGGCCGGGCGCCTCGGCGTTGATCAGGAGGTCACGGATGGTGCGGCCCTCGACCAGCTCCATGACGATGTACGGCACGGGGGTGCCGTTCACCATGTCCTCACCGGAGTCGTAGACCGCCACGATCGAGTGGTGGTTGAGACCGGCCACCGCCTGGGCCTCACGCGTGAAGCGGGCCTTGGAGATGGGGTCCTCGGCCAGGTCGGAACGGAGCAGTTTGACCGCGACCGTCCGGCCGAGCCGTACGTCCTCGGCCGCGAACACCTCGGCCATGCCGCCCCGGCCCAGTCTGTGGGTCATCCGGTACCGGCCGTCGCCGACGAGCCCGCCGTTGCCCCACAACTCCGGCGCGTCCGACATGCCGCCGCCAGACGCCTCGGGGTCGGACGGGCCCTGAGAGCGCTGCTGCTGTGCCATCAGTCCTCGCCGTCGTTTCTGCCCGCGGTCCGCGCGGTACTTGTTACGGTCTCCGTCGGCCACGCTACAGCCTTCACGCAAGAGGCCGGTCCGGGTTGGATGCGCGACGGGTTCACGACGGATTCAAGGTGGATTCAAAGGTTGATCGGCCATGAAACCCGCAGCGCGCGCACTCGTGCAAGTTCTGTGTACCGGGCGTACGCCCCCTGTAACGCTTCCGCGACGCTTCTTTCGCGTACGGTCACGGATCGGGCACCGCGCTTGACGTGTCAGTGCCCTGGGGCAGACTTGGCCGGGAATAGCACAAAGGATCACCAGCATCATCAGGGGATCACCGATCGCGGGAGCCAGCCCAACAGCTTTCGCGCGCGCCGATGGGGGACGCAGGAAGATGAGCCAGGACGCCGCACAGGGCCGGTACGCGGGGCGGTCGCTAGCCGGTGGCCGGTACCAACTGCGTGACCTGCTCGGCGAGGGCGGCATGGCCTCCGTCCATCTCGCGTACGACTCCGTGCTCGACCGACAGGTCGCGATCAAGACACTTCACACCGACCTCGGCCGCGAGCAGGCCTTCCGTGAGCGCTTCCGCCGTGAGGCGCAGGCCGTGGCGAAGCTCACCCACACCAACATCGTGTCGGTCTTCGACACCGGCGAGGACGATCTCGACGGCGCGACGATGCCCTACATCGTCATGGAGTACGTCGAGGGCAAGCCGCTCGGTTCGGTGCTCGACGCGGATGTCGCCCAGCTCGGCGCCATGCCCTCCGACAAGGCGCTGAAGATCACCGCGGACGTGCTGGCGGCGCTGGAGATCAGCCACGAGATGGGCCTGGTCCACCGGGACATCAAGCCGGGCAACGTGATGATGACCAAGCGCAACGTCGTGAAGGTCATGGACTTCGGCATCGCCCGCGCCATGCAGTCCGGTGTCACGTCGATGACGCAGACCGGCATGGTCGTCGGCACCCCGCAGTACCTCTCGCCCGAGCAGGCCCTCGGCCGCGGCGTGGACGCCCGCTCCGACCTGTACTCGGTCGGCATCATGCTCTTCCAGCTGACCACCGGGCGGCTGCCGTTCGAGGCGGACTCGCCGCTGGCCATCGCGTACGCGCACGTCCAGGAGGAGCCGGTCGCTCCCTCCTCGATCAACCGTTCCCTGCCGCCGGCCGTCGACGCGATCATCGCCCGCGCGCTGAAGAAGAACCCGAACGAGCGGTTCCCGAGCGCGGAGGCCATGCGGGACGAGTGCCTGCGGGTCGCCGCCTCCCTCCAGCCCGTCGCGCCGAGCATCGTGCCGGGTGTGCAGACGGCCAGCGGCGCGGGTGTCTCCTCCGCGGTCTTCCCGCCGATCGACCACACGGGCGCCCCGCAGTCGGGCAGCGTCCAGACGCCGTACCAGCCGCCGGCGACGGGTGGTTACGGTCCGCCGACACCGGCTCCGACGCCCGCCCCGTCCTACGGCTACCCGCAGCAGGGCGGCTACCAGACGCCGCCGCAGACCGCCGCGTACTCGCCGCAGCAGGGCTCGGCCACGCCGCCGCCGTACAACATCACACCCCAGCAGTCCTCCATGTCGGCGGGGCGTTCCGGCGGCGGGAAGAGCAACAAGGGCGTCATCGTGGGCGCGATCGCCGTGTCCGTCCTCGCGGTCGGCGGTCTGATCACGGCGCTCTCCCTCAGCTCGGGCACCGACGCCGAGGGCGGCGACGACGGCACGAAGGCGTCGCCGACCGTCGTCGAGGGGCACAAGGGTCCGGACACCTCGAAGGTCATCGAGACGACCGCGTGCACGGAGCCCGTGGAGTCGTACAACGACCCCGACAAGATCGAGCTGCCGGACTTCACCTTCAAGAACATCGACTCGGTGAAGAAGTGCTTCCAGGCGGCGGGATGGCAGTACGACGTCCAGAAGGTCGACGAGAACACGTACGGCGAGGGCACGGTCATGGAGCAGTACCCGACGGCCTCCGAGGACGTCGACCCCAAGGACATGCCGTCGATCATCCTCAAGGTCTCGACGGGCGACCCGGCCTGACGCCGCGGACGTGGGAAGGGCCCGGCACTCGGTGTGCCGGGCCCTTTCGCGTACGGGGTGGGGGGTTCGTCGAAGACTGCCGGGGGCTAGAGGTACGGGCCGCCGGAGCGGCCGAGCGTGCGCGGGTCGTCGTCGCCCTCGTGGCCGCCGACGCCCGGCGGCAGTGCGCGGCGCATCTGCTCCAGCTGGGCCCGGGCCGCCATCTGCTGGGCGAACAGCGTCGTCTGGATCCCGTGGAAGAGGCCTTCCAGCCAGCCCACCAACTGGGCCTGCGCGACCCGTAGTTCCGCGTCGCTCGGGATCGCCTCGTCGGTGAAGGGCAGGGAGAGCCGCTCCAGCTCCTCCACCAGCTCGGGCGCCAGGCCGTCCTCCAGTTCCTTGACCGAGCTGGCGTGGATCTCCTTCAGCCGTGCCCTGCTGGCCTCGTCGAGGGGGGCGACCCGTACCTCTTCGAGCAGCTGCTTGATCATGCTGCCGATGCGCATGACCTTGGCCGGCTGTTCCACCATCTCCGTCACCGGGACCTCGCGGGAGTCCTCGTCGCCTCCACCGCCGCCCACGGCCATGCCGTCCTGGCCCACGACCAGGATGTGGGGCTGTTCGGGCGACCGTTCGTTCCTCGGCATCTCCATGCCGCCATTCTCTCGCACGCGCCTACCTCACCACCCTGGTGCCCCCCACGCAGGGTGATCCACCGTTTACGTTGCCCGGGTTCTTGTCCTGAGCGGCGGTCGCGCGCCGTCGGGCGGGCCCGGGGCGCCGGGATGCCGGTGGGCCGGGGGCGTGTGACGCTGAGGGCGTGGCTACCTGGCTTCGTTCGGTGCGCGTGACGGGACCGGCTCTCGTCGCGGGGCTGCTGGTCGTCCTGGCGGCGGGGCCCGTGCCGGCCGTGTACGGGGCCGAGCCCGACCCCGCGACCTCCTGGGCCGGCAGCCGCGCGGGCGAGGGCCGGGAACGGCCGGGCCGGGCGGACGTCGGCCCCGTGGAACCCGGGGACGACGCCTCCCCGCCCCCCGAGGAGCCCGCCCCCGACCCGTCCCAGAACGCCGCCCTGCCCGTTCCCGGCGTGCCGCCCGGCGGCGACTCCTCGTCCGTCGAGGAGCCCGTGCTGCAGGTCTTCGCCCTCGGCAGCGGCCTCATCCTGATAGGCGTGGGCCTCGGACTGGCCTTCGTGGGGCTCCGCATACGGCGGAGCTGAGCCCGAGCCGTGCGGAGCTGAACCGGAGCCGTGCGGGACTGGACCCGAGCCGTACCGACCGGGCGCGGCCGCGTCACCGTTCCCGCACGGCCGACCGTCCCCTCCTACGGCACCACCAGCAGCACCTTGCCCACGTGCCCGCTCTCCTCCAGCACCCGGTGCGCCGTCGCCGCGTCGTCCATGGGGATCTCGCGGTCGACGACCGGGCGCACATGGCCACCGGCGATCAGGGGCCAGACATGTTCGCGTACGGCGGCGACGACGGCCGTCTTCTCCTCGCGGGGCCGGGCCCGCAGCGAGGCCGCGCTGATCACGGCCCGCTTGGCGAGCAGCGCGCCGATGTTCAGCTCGCCCTTGATGCCGCCCTGCATGCCGATGATCGCGAGCCGCCCGTTGACGGCCAGGACCCGGACATTGCGGTCCAGGTACTTGGCGCCCATGTTGTCGAGGACGACGTCCGCGCCCTTGCCGTCCGTGGCCGCCCGGACCTCCTCGACGAAGTCCTGCTCGCGGTAGTTGATCAGGACGTCCGCGCCCAGGGCGGCGCACTGCTCCAGCTTCTCCTTGGTGCCCGCCGTGACGGCGACCTTCGCGCCGACGGCCTTGGCGAGCTGGATGGCCATCGTGCCGATGCCGCTGGAGCCACCGTGCACGAGGAGCGTCTCACCGGGACGCAGGTGGGAGATCATGAAGACGTTCGACCAGACCGTGCAGGTGACCTCGGGCAGCGCGGCGGCCTGTCGGAGATCGAGGCCGGCGGGGACCGGCAGCAGCTGGCCGGCCGGGACGACGACCTTCTCCGCGTAGCCGCCGCCCGAGAGCAGCGCGCACACCTCGTCGCCGACGTTCCACCCGGCCACGCCGGGCCCGATCTCCGCGACACGGCCGGAGCACTCCAGGCCGGGATAGGGGGAGGCGCCGGGCGGTGGGTCGTAGAAGCCCTGCCGCTGCAGCAGGTCGGCGCGGTTCACGGCGCTCGCCGCCACCTCGATGAGCACTTCGCCCTCGCCGGGCACCGGGTCGGGGACCTCGTCCCACACCAGGGCCTCGGGTCCGCCGGGTTCGGGAATCGTGATCGCATGCATGAGAGGGACGCTACCCCCGCCCTCCCTGTCCGATCCCGGCCCGGTCCCCCTGGCTTCGCCGATCCCGCACTGCCCCCGCACGCCCCGCACCACCCTCGCGCGCCCCGGGCCTCCGACCTGCATCACCACCCCGGCCGCCCCCTAGCCTGGTTCTGCGGACACACCTCACCCTTCCATGCCACCCTCCATCCCACCTCGCCGTCTCGTCCGGTCCCTCGGTCTGCCGGACGTAATCGGGGTGCGCTCACCGCGCATCGGAGAGACCGTGGAGTCCCTGTGACCGGACGGATTCTCGCCGAGCTCTTCGTCCGACGCAGAAGCAACAGACGCAGTCGAGTTTCCCGCGCGGTGACCGATGAGTTCCGGCGGTCGCCGCGGTCTCCCCTTGCGTAGCCCCGGACACGGGCCCCGTACGCGGAAGGATCTCAACCATGAACGCACAGACGTCCGGCCTCGCGATCGAGACCGCGGGTCTGGTGAAGACGTTCGGCGAGACCCGGGCCGTCGACGGCGTCGACCTGGCCGTGCCCGCCGGCACGGTCTACGGCGTCCTCGGCCCGAACGGCGCCGGCAAGACCACCACCGTGAAGATGCTCGCCACCCTGCTGCGCCCCGACGGCGGTCAGGCACACGTCTTCGGACACGACGTCGTCCGGGAGGCCGACGAGGTGCGCGGCCGGGTCAGCCTGACCGGGCAGTACGCCTCCGTGGACGAGGATCTCACCGGCACCGAGAACCTGGTACTGCTCGCCCGGCTCCTCGGCCACGACAAACGCACGGCCCGGCAGCGCTCCGGGCAGCTGTTGGAGGCCTTCGGGCTGAGCGAGGCGGCCGGAAAGCAGGTCAAGCACTACTCGGGCGGTATGCGGCGCCGTATCGACATCGCCGCTTCCATCCTCAACACGCCCGATCTGCTGTTCCTGGACGAACCGACGACCGGCCTCGACCCGCGCAGCCGCAACCAGGTGTGGGACATCGTGCGGGCGGTGGTCGCGCAGGGCACGACCGTGCTGCTGACCACGCAGTATCTGGACGAGGCGGACCAGCTGGCGTCCCGGATCGCGGTCATCGACCAGGGCAAGGTGATCGCGGAGGGCACCAAGGGCGAGTTGAAGGCCTCCGTGGGTGCCGGTTCCGTCCATCTGCGGCTGCGCGACGCGGCCCAGCGGCCGCAGGCCGAGGAGGTGCTGCGCATCGCCCTCGACGCCGATGTGCAGCGCGAGCCGGACCCGGTGGCCCTGACGGCGCGCGTCGGCGCGGGATCCGCGAACGGGCAGGGGGCCGCCGAGGCCGCCGCCCGGGCGCTCGCCGAGCTGGCCCGCACCGGCATCACCGTCGACAACTTCTCGCTGGGCCAGCCCAGCCTGGACGAGGTGTTCCTCGCCCTCACCGGACACGACACCAGGGCGACGGGCCCGCAGACCGACGACGCCCCCGAGACGAAGGACGAGGCAGCGGCATGAGCACCGCGACCACCACCGAGAACAGGGAACTCGCCCCCGTCAGCGCCGAGACGCTCGCCGCGCTGCTCATCGCCAAGGACCGCCCGCCGCGGCCCAGCGCCCTGTCGGCTTCGCTCACGTTCGGCTGGCGGGCCATGCTCAAGATCAAACATGTGCCGGAGCAGCTCTTCGACGTCACCGCCTTCCCGATCATGATGGTGCTGATGTACACGTACCTCTTCGGCGGGGCGCTGGCCGGCTCCCCGGAGCAGTACATCCAGTTCCTGCTGCCGGGCATCCTGGTGATGTCGGTCGTGATGATCACGATGTACACCGGGGTCTCGGTCAACACGGACATCGAGAAGGGTGTCTTCGACCGGTTCCGTTCGCTGCCGATCTGGCGGCCGTCGACGATGGTCGGCTATCTGCTGGGCGACGCCCTGCGCTACGCGATCGCGTCCGTGGTGATGCTCACCGTCGGCATGATCCTCGGCTACCGCCCGGACGGCGGGGTGGTCGGTGTGGTCGCCGGGGTCGCGCTGCTCATCGTCTTCTCGTTCGCGTTCTCGTGGATCTGGACGATGTTCGGCCTGATGCTGCGCACGGAGAAGTCCGTGATGGGCGTCAGCATGATGGTGATCTTCCCGCTGACCTTCCTGTCCAACGTCTTCGTCGATCCGAGCACCATGCCGGGCTGGCTCCAGGCGTTCGTCAACAACAGCCCGGTCACGCATCTGGCGTCGGCGGTCCGCGAGTTGATGGCGGGCGAGTGGCCGGCGGCCGAGATCGCCTGGACGCTGGGCTGGTCCACCCTGTTCGTGCTGGTCTTCGGGCCGATCACGATGCGGCTGTACAACCGCAAGTAGGCGAGCACAGAAAGGGGGCCCGGGGTGCGGACCCCGGGCCCCGTTGTCGCTTCCGCTACGGCAGATGCTTGGTCTCGGGGGTGATCTTCGTGCTCGGGGTGGCCCGGACGATGGTGATCAGCCGGTCCGTCAACTGGAGCTCCCCGATGGACGGATCGTCGTAGCCGAGCACCCGGTGTCCGCGCAGCACGCTGACCACCAGGTCATCCGTCTCCCGCACACCGCGCCCCACCTCGGCCTTTATGACCGGCCGTTCGGCGATGTCGAGCCCGCTGCCCTGCTGGATGAGGTCCTCCATCACCATGCCGGCGGCGGGGCTGAGCACGGAGAGCCCGAGGAGCCGTCCGGCCGCACTGGCGCTGGTGATGACGACATCGGCCCCGGACTGCTTCAGCAGCGGCGCGTTCTCCTCCTCCCGGACGGCGGCCACGATCTTCGCTCCGCGGTTGAGCTGGCGGGCGGTCAGCGCGACCAGCACGGCGGTGTCGTCCCGCGCGGTGGAGATGATGATCTGCCGCGCCTTCTGGAGCTCCGCCCGCAGCAGCACATCACTGCGGGTCGCGTCCCCTATGACCCCCGTGTATCCCTCGGAGGTCGCCGCCTCGATGGCCTTCGAGCTGGGGTCCACGACGACGATCTGCTCCTTCTTCAGGCCCGTCGCACAGACGGTCTGAATCGCCGATCGCCCCTTCGTCCCCCAGCCGACGACAACGGTGTGCTCCCTCAAGGCCGCCCTCCAGCGGTTCAGTCGCCATTCCTCGCGCGTGCGCTCCGTGAGCACCTCCAGCGTGGTGCCGACCAGGATGATCAGGAACAGCACACGCAACGGCGTGATCACAAAGATGTTGGTGAAGCGGGCAGCATCGCTGACCGGGGTGATGTCGCCGTAGCCGGTGGTGGAGAGAGTGACGGTGGCGTAGTAGAACGCGTCGAGCAGATCCACGGAACCGTCGGAGTTGTCGTTGTACCCCTCACTGTCGGCGTAGACGATGAAGGCGGTGGCGACGAGCACGAACATGGCCATCGCCAGTCGCTTGCCGACCTGACGGATCGGCCGCTCGACCTCTCTTTTCGGCAGTCTCACCTGGTGGGTCACGTGACGCTCGTCCGCGTTGCGGGCGATCGCGTCCTGGCCCGGAAGTTTCACGTGAAACACTCCCCGTTTCGGCGTACATCCCCTGGCTGCACTCCGCCACCGGCTGCTCGTGGTTTCACGTGAAACATCGTTGGTCGCAAGGCCGGTGGCCCATATCGACGTTTCACGTGAAACACACCTGGATGCCCGCCGTCGCCCAGGGCAGATCGAGCAGTTCCAACTCCTGGCCGGAACGAGCGCCGCCCGGCGGTACGACGGCAAGGGCATCGGCGGTGGCGATGCCGCGGAGCATAGCGGGGCCGTTGTAGTGCAGCGGCAGGGCGTCATCGCCCCGCAGGCTGACGGGGACGAGCCGGGTGTCGTAGGGGTGCCCGTGCACCGCCTCCCGCATCGGCATCGTGTACGGCTCCGGGGCGGCGCGGCCTGCGAGGGTCCGCAGCAGCGGCTCGGCGAGCGTGAACAGACCGGAGACGGCGGCCAGCGGATTGCCGGGCAGCCCCACGAGGTGCTGATCCGGGGTGATCCGGGCCAGCAGCATGGGGTGCCCCGGGCGCACCTTCACCCCGTCGACGAGGAGTTCGGCCCCGACGCGGCGCAGGGTGGGGTGGACATGGTCGACGGGTCCGGACGCTGTGCCGCCCGTGGTGACGATGAGGTCGGCGGAGGACTTCTTCACCGCCCGGTGCAGGGCGTCCGCGTCGTCACCGAGGCGGCGTACGGCGGTGACCTCGGCGCCCAGCGCCCGGAGCCAGGACGGCAGCATCGGCCCGAGGGCGTCCCGGATCGAGCCCTCGCGCGGCAGCCCCTCGGTGAGCAGTTCGTCGCCCAGGACGAGCAGTTCGACGCGCGGACGGGGCAGCACGCTCAACGTGTCGTACCCGGCGGCCGAGGCGAGCCCGAGCGCGGCCGGGGTGATCTGCGTACCGAGCGGCAGCAGTTGGTCGCCGTTGCGGCACTCCTGGCCCCGCGGGCGGATGTCCTGCCCGTGCGCGAGGTCCCGGGTCGGGTGCAGCCGCCCCTTGTCGTCGGTGCGGCCGTGCTCGCTGCGCAGGACGGCGGTCGTGTCGGGCGGGATACGGGCGCCGGTGGCGATCCGGGCCGCCTCCCCGTCCGTGAGCCGTACGGGCTCGGCGTGGCCCGCCAGTACACCGTCCTCCCGCACCGCCCAGGGGCCGGGGCCCGCGACCGCCCAGCCGTCCATCGCGGAGGTGTCGAAGGAGGGGAGGTCGGTGAGGGCGGTGAGTGGGGCGGCGAGCACCAGGCCGAGGGCCTTGTCGACGGTGACCGAGACGGGGGCCCGGCGCCCGGCGGAGCGTGCGGCGCGTTCGGCGACGGCCCGGGCCTCGGGCCAGGAGGTGGCCCGGTGGTGGGAGTCGTCCTTGGCCCCGTGGGCGGCGCCGGTCCGACCGGTCGTGGGGGTCTCGCGGGGGGAGCGGGGCTCGGCCGGTCCCCGGACGGGCCTGTCGTTGGCCACGGCCAGCGCCTCCTCCACGTCGAGTTCCTCGGCGTCCTGGGCGGTCATCCGGCTGCCGGGCCGGTGTCCTGGCCGGCGCCTGGCCCGGAGTGGGGCTCGGCGTCCGGGGTGGCTTCGGTCCCGGCGTCCGTCCCGGCGTCCGTCCCGGCCTCGGGAGCGGCCTCGTCGGCCCAGCGCAGGGCCAGGGCGGAGGCCTTGCGGGCGGCCTCGGTGACCGCCTCGGGGCCTCCCCCTGCCTTGGCGGCGGCGTAGCCGATGAGGAAGGTGGTCAGCGGGGCGGCGGGCCGGGCCACGCTGTGGGCGGCGTCACGGGCGAGGTCGAGCAGCTCGGTGATGTCGACGTCGAGGTCGATCCCCAGCTCGTCCTTGACTGCGGAAATCCATTCATCCAACACGTGGCCATGCTCCCTGATCCGTGCGCGGGCGGCGGCGATGTCGTCCCAGGTGTCGCAGTCGAAGGACGCGAGAGGGTCGGTGATACGGGTGAGGCGCAGTGCGGAGGTCAGCCGCCGCAGGGGGAGCCCCGTCAGGCCGTCGCGCCCGGCGGCGAGCCCCGCGAGTTCACGGCGCAGGCTCTCGGCCCGGTAGGCGGCCACGAGCGGCTGGTCACGGCCGTCGGGGTCGGTGACCAGGACGCCGTCGGCGGCTCCCTCGTCGGCCAGGAGGGCGTCGAGGAGCCGCCGTACCGTCTCCCCGTCCAGGAACGGCAGATCGGCGGAGAGGACGACGACGTACGGCGCGGTGGTGTGCCGGAGTCCGGCGCCCAGCGCGGCGAGGGGACCGCCGCCGGGGGGTTCCTCGCGGGCCCACAGCACGGGCCGCGCGGTGGGCCGGGGGTCGGCGACGACCACGGTCGTCCCGGCTCCGGCGCAGGCGCCCAGCACGCGGTCGAGCAGGGGCCGTCCGCCGACGCGCACGGCGGGCTTGTCCGTGCCGCCGAGCCGCCGGGCGGCGCCCCCGGCGAGCACGACGGCGTCGAACACGTCGGTACCGGGGCCGCCCGGGGGCTCGTACGCGGTCACCCTCCGAGTATGCGTGCCTGCGCGATCACTGGGAACGCGGGGGAGCCCGCGCGTTGCGGCCCCGGTCGGGTCCGACGACGCGCCGACGGCCGGACCCGGCGGACGAAGCCGGTGATCAGAGCGTGCGCAACAGCACCGCCGGCTGTTCGACGCAGTCCGCCACGTACCGCAGGAAGCCGCCCGCCGTGCCGCCGTCGCACACCCGGTGGTCGAAGGTGAGCGAGAGCTGCACGACCTGCCGTACCGCCAACTCGCCCCCGTGCACCCAGGGCTTGGGGACGATGCGGCCGACGCCGAGCATGGCGGCCTCGGGGTGGTTGATGATCGGCGTGGAGCCGTCGACGCCGAACACGCCGTAGTTGTTCAGCGTGAAGGTGCCGCCGGTCAGCTGGGCGGGCGTCAGGGTGCCGGTGCGCGCCGCCTCGGTCAGCCGGGCGAACTCGGAGGCGAGCGACTCCGCGTTCCTGGTGTGCGCGTCCCGCACGACGGGGACGACCAGCCCTCGTTCCGTCTGCGCGGCGAACCCGAGGTGCACCTGCTCCAGCCGTACGACCTCGCGGGCCTCCATGTCGACGGTGGAGTTGAGCTCGGGGAAACGGGCCAGCGCGGCGGTGCAGATCCGGGCGAGCAGCGCCAGGAGGGAGATCTTCGGGCCTCCGGCGGCGTTCATGGCCGTGCGGGCGTTCATCAGCTCCGTCGCGTCGGCGTCCACCCAGCAGGTCGCGTCCGGGATCTCCCGCCGGCTGCGGGAGAGCTTGTCGGCGACGGCGCCACGGACGCCGCGGAGGGGGACACGGGTGCCGGAGGCGACGCCGACGGCGGGCGCGGACTGCCCGGCCGGGACGGCGGGCGCGGAGCGCGCGGCCTGGGCGGCGGCCGGCGGCGCGGTCACGGTCCCGGACGCCTGGGCCGGGGCTGTGGCGGCCCGCAGCGCGTGCTCGACGTCGGCCCGCAGGATCAGGCCGTCGGGCCCCGATCCCCGCAGCTTCCGCAGGTCGAGCCCGTTCTCGCGGGCGAGACGGCGGACGAGCGGTGAGATCACCGGCACGGGCCCGTCCGGGCGCTCGGCGGCGGTGGTCGCCCCATGCCCGTCCGGGCGCTCGGGAGCGGTGACCGGGGCCGCCGGCGTCCCGACGGAACCGAGCGCCGCCGGGGCCGCGGACCTGACCGGCTCCCCCGGCCGCACCCTCCTGCGGCGCGCCGGGGGCGCCCCGGTGCCGTAGCCCACCAGGACGTTGCCGGAGCCCTCGTTCGCGTCGAGGGCGCCCGCGCCCGCCGTCCCGGCGGAACCGTCGGCGACCGGCGCTCCCACCGCCACCGTCAGCAGCGGTGCCCCGACGGGCAGTTCCGTGCCCTCCTCGCCGAAGCGGGCGGTGACGACGCCGCCGTAGGGGCAGGGGACCTCGACCATGGCCTTGGCCGTCTCGACCTCGACGACGGGCTGGTCGATCGCGACGACGTCCCCGACCTGGACGAGCCAGCGGACGATCTCGGCCTCGGTCAGCCCCTCACCGAGGTCGGGCAGCTTGAACTCCAGCACCTGGGCCATCAGTTCTCCGCCTCCCACTGCAGGCGCCCCACGGCGTCCAGGATCCGGTCGACGCCGGGCAGATGGTGCCGCTCCAGCATCGGCGGCGGGTAGGGGATGTCGAACCCGGCGACGCGCAGCACGGGCGCCTCCAGGTGGTGGAAGCAGCGCTCGGTGACGCGGGCCGCGATCTCGCCGCCCGGGCCGCCGTAGGAGCCGGACTCGTGCACGACCACCGCGCGGCCGGTCCGCCGTACCGAGGCGGCGACCGTCTCGTCGTCGAAGGGCACCAGGGAGCGCAGGTCCACGACCTCGAGGTCCCAGCCCTCGGCGGTGGCCGCCTCGGCCGCCTCCAGACAGACGGGCACGGACGGGCCGTAGGTGATGAGGGTGGCGCTACGGCCGGCGCGGCGGACGACCGCGCGGCCGATCGGCTCGACGCTCTGCGGTTCCTCGGGGTTCCAGGTGTCCTTCGACCAGTAGAGGCGCTTGGGCTCCAGGAAGACGACCGGGTCGTCGGAGGCGATGGATGCACGCAGCAGCCCGTAGGCGTCGGCGACGGTGGCGGGCGTGACGACGTGGAGTCCCGGGGTCGCGATGTAGTACGCCTCGGAGGAGTCGCTGTGGTGCTCGACGCCGCCGATGCCGCCGCCGTAGGGGACGCGGATGGTGATCGGCAGCGGCATCGCGCCGCGCGTGCGGTTGCGCATGCGGGCGACATGGCTGATGAGCTGCTCGAACGCCGGGTAGGCGAACGCGTCGAACTGCATCTCCACGACCGGCCGCAGCCCGTACATGGCCATGCCGACGGCCGTGCCGAGGATGCCCGCCTCGGCGAGCGGGGTGTCGGTGACCCGGTCCTCGCCGAACTCCTTCGCGAGGCCGTCGGTGACCCGGAAGACGCCGCCGAGGGTGCCGACGTCCTCTCCCATGACGTGCACGGTGGGGTCGGCGGTCATGGCGTCGCGCAGGGCGCGGGTGAGCGCCTGCGCCATGGTGGCGGGCTTGAGCGCGACGGTGGTCATCGGTGGGCCCCTTCGTGCTCCGCCGCCAGCTCGGCCCGCAGCAGGGCTTCCTGTTCGCGCAGCTGCGGGGTGGGCTCGGCGTAGACGTGGGCGAAGAGGTCCATGGGGTCGAGCACCGGGTCCTGGTTCATGCGCTCGCGCAGATCGGCGGCCATCGTCTCGGCGGCGTCCCGGGCGGCCCGGATGCCGTCCTCGTCGAGGAGGCCGCGCTCGGTCAGCTCGTGCTCCAGGAGCGCGATCGGGTCGTGCGCGCGCCAGGTCTCGACCTCGGCGTCGCCCCGGTAGCGGGTGGCGTCGTCGGCGTTGGTGTGGGCGTCGATGCGGTAGGTCACCGCCTCGACCAGCGTCGGCCCGCCGCCCGCGCGCGCGTGGGCCATGGCCTCGGCGAGCACCTGGTGCACGGCGGCCGCGTCGTTGCCGTCGACCAGGCGGCCCGGCATCCCGTAGCCGACGGCCTTGTGGGCCAGCGACGGGGCGGCGGTCTGCTTGGCGAGCGGCACGGAGATCGCGAAGCCGTTGTTCTGGACGAGGAAGACGACCGGGGCCTGCCAGACGGCGGCGAAGTTGAGCGCCTCGTGGAAGTCGCCCTCGCTGGTGCCGCCGTCGCCGACCAGGGCGAGCGCCACCACGTCGTCGCCCTTGAGGCGGGCGGCGTGCGCGAGGCCGACGGCGTGCGGGAGCTGGGTGGCGAGGGGGGTGCACAGGGGCGCGACGCGGTGCTCGTGCGGGTCGTAGCCGGTGTGCCAGTCGCCGCGCAGCAGGGTGAGCGCCTGTACGGGGTCGAGGCCGCGGGCGACGGCGGCGAGCGTGTCGCGGTAGCTCGGGAAGAGCCAGTCCCGCTCCTCCAGGACGAGCGCGGCGGCGACCTCGCAGGCCTCCTGTCCGGTGCTGGAGGGGTAGACGGCGAGCCTGCCCTGCTTGGTCAGGGCCGTGGCCTGCGTGTTGTAGCGGCGGCCGCGCACCAGCTCGGCGTAGAGCCGGCGCAGCAGCGCGGGGTCGGCTTCGGCGGCCGCGTCCGTGCCGAGCACGCGGTAGGGCAGGGCGTCGGGCAGCAGCGGCGCGGGGTCCGTGCGGGGCTGCCAGGCGGGCGGCGGTGTCGGGCGGTACGCGCCCCGCTGCTCCATGACCGTCATACGGCACCTCCTCGTGGGAGTGGCTCAGGGACGCGGCACGGGTTGTGACGCGTCTCACCTACCGATTGTTCGGTCGTTGGCGCATTTTGGCTACAGGCACCCCGAGGCTGTGGACAAACGGTTCTGCACAGCCTCAAATGAACGCAGGACGTCCATGGCAGGGAGGCGGGGGCACATGGCACCTGAACAAATGGCCGAGCCGCCGGAGCACGGCCCGGTCCTGCCACCCCCGCGACCGCTGGACGCCATAGACCAGGACATCCTGCGCATGCTCCAGGCCGACGGGCGCGCCTCCATACGGTCGGTCGCCGAACGGGTCCACGTCTCCCGCGCCAACGCCTACGCGCGCATCAACCGCCTCGTCGAGGACGGCGTCATCCGGGGTTTCGGGGCGCGCGTGAACCACGAGCGCGCCGGCAAGGGCACCTCGGCCTACATCACCCTCAAGATCGTGCAGAACTCCTGGCGCACGGTCCGCGAGCAGCTGCGCCAGCTGTCCGGCGCCGCCCACATCGCCCTGGTGGGCGGCGACTACGACGTCCTGCTCCTGGTGCACACCTCGGACAACAGAGCCCTGCGTGAGGTCGTCCTGACCAAGCTCCAGGCCATCCCGGAGGTGCTCAGCACCCGGACACTGCTGGTGTTCGAGGAGGAGGACGTGGAACCGGAGGGATGACCCGCGCCGCGCCGGGCGCACGCCCCCTCCAGACGGAGCACTCGCCTCTCCCGACGGGGCGCACGCCCCCTCCCGACGAAGCGCTCAGCCCTGGGCGCGCAGCCCTGTGAAGACCAGATGGGCCACGGCTTCGGACACTTCCCGCTCGCCCATGCCCCGCCCGTCCGGCCGGTACCACTCCACGATCGAGTTGATCATGCCGAAGACCAGCCGGGTCGCGAGGCGTACCTCCACGTCCCCGCGGACGTCCCCGTCGGCCGCCGCCGCCTTCAGCAGTTCGGCGACGCGGTGATCGAAGTCGCGGCGCCGCTCCAGCGCCCAGCGCTCGGTGTCCGTGTTGCCGCGCACCCGCAGCAGCAGGGTCACGTAGGGGAGCTCGCCCAGGAGCACCTCGACCATGCGCCGGACGACGTGCTCCAGGCGCTCCACCGCCCGCCCCGTGCACACGGGTTCCTCGTCGAGGATCGCGAAGAGACCGTCCAGCGCCCGGCTGACGGCCCGGCGCAGCAACTCCTCCTTGCCGGTGACGTGGTGGTATATCGACGACTTGGAGATACCGGCCGCCTTGGACAGGTGCTCCATGGACGTGCCGTCGTAGCCGCGCTCGTTGAAGACCCGCACGGCGACGGACAGCAGCGTCTCCGGGGTGTACGTGTCGCGCTTGGCGGTGGTCATGAGGAGGTGCCCTCCCGCTTGTCGGAGGCGTAGGCGTGGCGGTAGAGAGCCAGGGACGGCGCGTAGCGCCCGGACGGGTCTCGCAGGTGCAGATCGTCCAGGAGGGCGTACGCCCAGTTCCGGCCCAGCCTGCGGCTCCATTCGAAGGGTCCCAGCGGGTAGTTGACGCCCAGACGCATCGCCGTGTCGATGTCCTCCTTGGTGGCCACCCCCTTGGCGACGGCGTCGTGCGCGAGGTCGATGATGCGCGCCACCGTGCGGGCCACGATCATGCCGGGGGCGTCCCCGATGACGCTGACGTCCTTGCCGAGCGCCTGGAAGAGGCCGGTGGCCTCGGCGAGGGTCTGCGGGGAGGTGTCCTGGGAGGCGGAGAGCGCGATCCGGGTGGCCCTGCGGTAGTCGAGCGCCAGGTCGAAGTAGACGACGTCCCGGAACTCCACGGAGGTCTGTCCGTCGGCGAGGGCCAGCTGGCCGCCGCTGGGCAGGACGAGCCGGGTTCCGTGGTCCTCCTCGTCCTCGCGGACGGGGATGCCCGCCTCCCGGATCAGGGCGAGCAGGTCGGAGGCGGGGCCGAGGTCGCCCTCGACGACGACGTACGCGGGTGCCGGTACCGGTTCGGCGGTGTGCGGTTCGGGGCTGTCGGCGTCCTCACCGTGGTCGTACCAGCCCCGACCGGTCTTGCGGCCGAGCCGGCCGGACTCGACGAGCCGCCGCTGGGCCAGCGAGGGCGTGAAGCGCACGTCCTGAAAGAAGGCCTGCCAGACGGAGTGGGTGACGGACTCGTTGACGTCCTGCCCGATGAGATCGGTCAGTTCGAAGGCGCCCATCCTGAAGCCGCCGCACTCCCGCAGGATCGCGTCGATGGTGACGGGCTCGGCGGCCTGCGACTCGTACACCGCGAAGGCCTCCGCGTAGAACGGCCGTGCGATGCGGTTGACGATGAAGCCGGGGGTGTCCGCGCAGGCGACGGGCGTCTTGCCCCAGACCCGCGCCAGCTCGTACGCGCGCGTGGCCGACGTGACGTCGGTGGCGAACCCGGAGACGACCTCGACGAGGGGCAGCAGCGGCGCGGGGTTGAAGAAGTGCAGGCCCACGAAGCGGCCCGGGTTGCGCAGGGCACCGCCGATGGCCGTGACGGACAGGGAGGAGGTGTTGGTGGCGAGCAGGCAGTCCTCGGCGACGATGTCCTCCAGCGCGCGGAACAGCTCCTGCTTGACGTCCAGCCGCTCCAGGACCGCCTCGACGACGAGGCCGCAGTCCGCGAGGTCGGCGAGGCTCTCGGCGGCGTGCAGCCGGGCGCGCGCGGAGTCGCGGTCCGCGCCGGTCAGGCGTTCCTTCGCCACGAGCCGGTCGAGCCGGGCGCCGATGGCCTCGGCGGCCTCCCGGGCACGACCGGGAACGGAATCGAACAGCCGTACGGGATGGCCGGCGGTCAACGCGACCTGGGCGATGCCCTGGCCCATGGTGCCGCTGCCGACGACGGCCACGGGGCTGCTGAGGTCGAGTGCTGTCATGTGCGCGATCCTCCCGCACGGGGTTGTCCACAGATGCGGCGGACCCCCTTGTCCCGACCGATCGTTCGGTTACTCTAACTCTGTCCGCCTGTTCCTGCCCAGGTCAGGGCCCGATGACGAGTCCCTGACGTGAGGAGTTGGTCAAGCATGGCCGCCGAACCGTCCGCGCACGCCCTGATCGCCAAGCACCGGCCCACCCTCGACCAGGCCCTGGAAGCGATCCGCACCCGCGCGTACTGGTCGCCCCACCCCGAGCACCCCAAGGCCTACGGCGAGGACGGCAGCCTGGGCATGCCCGAGGGCAAGGCCGCCTTCGAGGCCCTCCTCGGCACCCGTCTCGACCTCGGCCAGCCCGGCACCGACGACTGGGTGGGCGGCGAGGTCTCCCCGTACGGCGTCGAGCTGGGCGTGACCTACCCGCACGCGGACGTGGACACGCTGCTGCCCGCCATGAAGGCCGGCCAGCGCGCGTGGCGCGACGCGGGCGCGGAGGCGCGCGCGGCGGTGTGCCTGGAGATCCTCAAGCGCATCAGCGACCGCACCCACGAGTTCGCCCACGCCGTCATGCACACCAGCGGCCAGGCCTTCATGATGGCGTTCCAGGCCGGCGGCCCGCACGCCCAGGACCGTGGCCTGGAGGCCGTGGCCTACGCGTACGCCGAGCAGGTCCGCACCCCCGACGAGGCGGCGTGGAGCAAGCCCCAGGGCAAGCGCGACCCGCTCACGCTCACGAAGCGCTTCAAGCCCGTACCGCGCGGGATCGCCCTGGTCATCGGCTGCAACACCTTCCCGACGTGGAACGGCTACCCGGGCCTGTTCGCCTCCCTCGCCACCGGCAACGCGGTCCTCGTGAAGCCCCACCCGCGCGCGGTGCTGCCGCTCGCCCTCACCGTCCAGGTCGCCCGCGACGTCCTCGCCGAGGCCGGCTTCGACCCCAACCTGGTCGCGCTGGCCGCCGAGCGCCCCGGTGAGGGCATCGCCAAGGACCTCGCCACCCGCCCCGAGATCCGCATCATCGACTACACCGGCTCCACGTCCTTCGGCGACTGGCTGGAGGCCAACGCCCGCCAGGCGGAGGTCTACACGGAGAAGGCCGGCGTCAACACGGTGCTCGTCGACTCCACCGACGACTACAAGGGCATGCTCTCCAACCTGGCCTTCTCCCTGTCCCTGTACAGCGGCCAGATGTGCACCACCCCGCAGAACCTGCTCATCCCCCGCGACGGCATCACCACCGACGAGGGCGCCAAGTCCTACGACGAGGTCGTCACCGATCTCGCCAGGTCGGTCGGCGGCCTGCTGGGCGACGACGCCCGCGCGAACGCGCTGCTCGGCGCGATCGTGAACCCGGACGTCAGGTCCCGCCTCGAAGCGGCCGCCTCGCTCGGCGAAGTCGCGCTCCCCTCACGGGAGATCGCCCACCCCGAGTTCCCGGACGCGGTCGTGCGCACGCCGGTGATCGTGAAGCTCGACGGCGCCCGGAAGTACTGGGAGCGGACCGACGACGAAGCCGCGTTCATGAGCGAGTGCTTCGGGCCGGTGTCGTTCGCCGTCGCGGTCGACTCGGCGGCGGACGGGCTGGACCTGCTGCGCCGGACCATCGCCGAGAAGGGCGCGATGACCGTCGGCGCGTACACCACCTCGGACGAGGTGGCCGAGGCCGTCGAGGAGGTCTGCCTGGAGGAGTGCGCGCAACTGTCGCTGAACCTCACGGGCGGCGTCTATGTGAACCAGACCGCTGCGTTCTCGGACTTCCACGGCTCCGGCGGGAATCCGGCGGCCAACGCGGCGCTGTGCGACGGGGCGTTCGTCGCCAACCGGTTCCGGGTGGTGGAGGTCCGGCGCGAGGCGTAGCGACCGGCGCACACCTCTGGAGCGCCCCGCCTTCTCACCAGTCGTTCAGAAGGAGCCCGCGCTCCAGTGGTACAGCGTCATCGCCACGCTCGTCGCCAGGTTGTAGCTGGAGACCTGCGGGCGCATCGGGAGCGCCAGCAAGTGGTCGGCGCGGGCGCGCAGTTCGCCGGAGAGACCGCTGCGTTCGGATCCGAAGGCCAGGACGGCGTCGTCCGGGAGCTTCAGCCCCCGGATGTCGTCGCCCTCGGGGTCGAGCGCGAAGAGGGGGCCCGCGGGCAGCTCGCTCACGCCCAGGCGCTCGACGGCGGTCGCGAAGTGCAGGCCCGCGCCACCGCGCACGACGGTGGGGTGCCAGGGATCCATGGTGCCCGTGGTGACCACCCCGGTCGCGCCGAACCCGGCCGCCAGCCGGATCACGGCCCCCGCGTTGCCCAGGTTGCGCGGGTTGTCGAGGACGACGACCGGGGCCGTGCGCGGTGTACGGGCGAGCGCCGCCAGCTGGGCCTCGCGCGACGGGCGCACGGCCAGCGCGGCGACGGCGGTGGGATGCGGGCGGACCACGAGGCTCCGGTACGCCTCCTCCGGTACCTCCTGGAGGAGGCTCGCCAGCCGGTCCCGTACGTCCGGGGCCAGGTCGTCGGCGAGCGAGAGTGCCGCCGCGCGGTCCACGGTGACGGCCACCCGCACGTCGGCGCCGAAGCGCACGGCGTGCTTGAGGGCGTGGAAACCGTCGAGCAGGACAGCGGCGTCGGCGAGGCGATGCCAGGTCCGCACGGGGTCACCGGCCGGCCGGGCGCGCGCCCCGCTCACCGTGTCGACCGCCGGCTCGTCCGCCGGTCCGACTGACGGCCCACCTTCCGCCCTGTCTGCCGGTTCGTCCGCGGGTGCGCTCACCGGATCGTTCATGCGGTGAAGCCTACGTGGGGCTGATCGGCGGCCCCCTTCTCCGGCTTCTCTCCCTTCTCCTGCTTCTCCTGCTTCTCCAGGGAGAGCGGAGGCTGTTCCGGGGCTCGCGGGCCCGGGATCGTACGGCCGTTCCCCGGCGGCACACGACGTACGACGCGGTCACGGGCGCGGGCCACCAGGCCGCCCAGGCGCTTCAGGAAGGGCGTCGGCAGGAAGACGGCGTCGGCGGCGATCATCGCGAGCGAGAAGAACGGCAGCCCCAGGACGACGGCGATCACGGCGTGCTCGGTCATCATGACCGCGAGCAGGACGTTCTTGACCCGCCGGTTGAAGAGCGTGAACGGGAAGGCGACCTGCACGATCACCGTTCCGTAGGTCACCAGCATGATCATCGTGCCGCTGGACGACATCAGGTCGGAGAGCGTGCCCCAGGGCGAGAAGTAGTCCAGGTGGAACGGGTAGTAGGCGGCCGTGCCGTCCTGCCAGCGCGAGCCCTGGATCTTGTACCAGCCGGCCGCAGCGTAGATCAGACAAGCCTCGGCCATGATCACCACCAGGGCGGCGTTGTGCGCGAGATTGCCGACGATGTCGAGCAGCGCACGCGGCTTGGTGTCCGACTCGACGCGTCCGGCGGCCCACCACAGGCCGTGCACCGCCCACAGCCCCCAGAAGAACGTGAGCCAGCCGCCGAAAAGGCCCCCGGGGATCAGACCGCCGAACGTCGACACCAGCAGCGCGAAGCCGAGCACACACCACAGAACCGGGCCGACCACGTCCTCCCGCGCCCCGCCGTCCCGCTCCAGGCGCTCGCGCACGCGCCGTGCACGCCGTGCGTCCAGCGACCAGACCTGGGCGCAGCGGACGAAGACGAGATAGATCGCCATGAGGTGGATGACGTTGTCGCCGCCGTCCCCCATGAAGACGCTGCGGTTCTGGAGCGAGAGGACACCCACCATGAACAGGACGCTCATGGCACGGGTGCGCCAGCCGAGCAGCAGCAGAACGGTCGACAGGATGGCGACGGCGTAGACGATCTCGAACCACACCATGCTGTCGGACCACATCAGCACCGTGAAGGCGTCGTTGTCCGTGATCAGCCGCTGGGCCAGCTCCCAGCTCCAGGGCCCGTCGGGGCCGTACAGCTCGCGCCGGTGCGGGAACTCGCGCAGCAGGAACAGCAGCCAGGTCGCGCAGAAGCCGATGCGGATGATCGCGCTCTGGTAGGGGCCCAGCGCACGATCGGTGACCCGGGTGATGCCGTTGCCCGCCGCCGCGACGAGGCGCCCTGTGTGCCGGTTCAGGGAACTCATCGGGCGCTCGCCTCCGTACGACGGGTGGCGACCCCGCCGGCGTCGGCCCCCTCGGCCCCGGTCGCGCCGGCGGCGTCCGCACGGTCGTCGTCGGTCACCGACCACCAGGGCAGCTCACGGACGACGGGCTTGTCGGGCACCTTTTCCTCGCTCCACTCGGGCGGCTGCACATTGGTGGTACGGGACCGGAGCTGGATCCGCTCGATCTCGCCGCCGGGGCCGGCGGCCCGCTCGCGGTCGAGGCGCATCACGACGATGCGGCGCACATAGCGCTCGGACAGATCGCCGCGCGGCGTGGTGGCGCGGTGCTCGCCGTCATGCGTGGCGGTGTAGAAGTCCCAGGCCCGGCGCAGCTCGTTCTGCTGCGTGTGACTCGGCACCGGATTGCGGTCGATCGCGGCGCCGTCCAGCGCCGACAGGTCGTACCAGCCGGTCGTGCGCACCTCACCGTCGGCGGTGCGGACCTCGGCGCGCGCCTGCACCGCGATGTTCTGCTGCAGCGGGTTCGGCGCGAACAGCTTCCAGTTCTGCTCGAACTCCGGATAGACCCACTCGTCCACCGCCTGCCCATGTTGCTTCGTCAACGTGTTCGAAGGCGCTATATGCAGAAACACCAGCCCGAGATGGGCGCAGGCCGCCACCGCCACGATCGCGAGCACCAGCGCCACGGCGATCTGGTACGGCAGGGTCAGCGCGGCGATACCGGAAACCGGCCGCGCCGGCCCGGCTATCCCCTCCGGCCGAGAGGCGGGGGGCGGTCCGGTCGGCGCCGGCACCGGTGTCCCCGAGGCCGAATCCGCTGATGACGGAAGCAGGGGGCGTCCACTCGGAGGCAGGTCGCCCGGGACCGGAGTCTCGCGGGAAGGCCGCCCCTTCGAGGACGTATCACTCGCGGAGGCCGGGTCACTCGCGGAGGCCGCGTCGCTCTCGGGCTCGTCCGGCCCTGGCCGGGCGTTCGAGACCTCGTCGTTCGCGTCCATTGCGCCCAGCTCCCCGATTTCCACTACGCGGTCGACTTCCCCACCGGAACTTACTCAGCCGCGTTCCTCCGGCACAGCCCCGATGGCCACAGCAGTCACATCGTCACACCGCTCACACGGCACCCATGAGGTTATCCACAGCGGGGGACACCTTACGGCGCGGTGTGGTCCGCCTCTCCTCCGATGGCCGGCCCGGCCCGCCACACCATTCCCTTCTTCTAGAACCTGTTCTATCTTGACGCCCCGTCATCGGCGACACGGAAGGGTCGGGACCGTGGACTTCACCTTCACCGAGGAGCAGCAGGCGGCGGCCGAGGCGGCGAGGGCGGTGTTCGCCGGGGTCGCGCCGGACGGCGTGCCGAGCCCGTCGCTCGTGCCGGGGGCGGTGGCCGACGACTTCGACCGGGCCCTGTGGGCGAAGCTGGCCGACGCGGACCTGCTCAGCCTGTTGCTCGACCCCGCGTACGGAGGGTCGGGGCTCGACCCGATCGCCCTGTGCCTGGTACTGCGCGAGTCGGCGAAGGTGCTGGCCAGGGTCCCCCTGCTGGAGAGCAGCGCGGCCGCCGTGGCCGTGCAGGCCCACGGGAACGAGGAGCTGAAGGCGGAGCTGCTCGCGCGCGTCGGCAGGGGCGAGGTCGTCCTGACCGTCGCCGCGCACGGCCGCACCGGCCATGATCCGGCCGAACTCGCCGTGACCGCCCGCCGCGACGCGGGCGGCGTCTGGATCCTGGACGGCGTACAGACGGCGGTGCCCTGGGCCCACAACGCGGACTACATCGTCATCCCCGCGACCGTCGCACCGGAGTCGGTGAACACCTCCGACGCCCCCTACGGAGCCGAGCGGAACGCGGTCGCGGCCACCGACGGCGGGACCGTGCTCGCCCTCGTCCCCTGCCTCCACGAGGGGGTGACGCTCGCCGAGCAGATCTCCACCGCCGGTGAACGGCTCGCGGAACTGCGCCTGGACGCCGTACGGATCGCCGACCGGGACGTCCTCGACGCGGAGGGCGCGTGGGAACGGCTACGGGAGCTGCTGGCCACCGGCACCTGCGCGCTGGCGCTCGGCCTGGGTGAGCAGGTCCTCGGCATGACCGGCGACTACGCCGGCAAACGCGAACAGTTCGGCTTCCCGATCGCCTCGTTCCAGGCCGTCGCCGTCCAGGCCGCCGACCGCTTCATCGACCTGCGTGCGATGGAGGCGACGCTGTGGCAGGCCGCCTGGCGCATCACCTCCGGCGCGGGAGGTGCGCTGCCCGTCTCCGGAGATGTCGCCGTGGCCAAGATCTGGGCCTCGGAGGGGGTACGACGGGTCGTGCAGACCGCACAGCATCTGCACGGGGGCTTCGGCGCCGACGTCGACTACCCCCTGCACCGCTATCACGCCTGGGCCAAGCACCTCGAACTGTCGCTGGGCCCCGCGGCGGCCCACGAGGAGGCCCTCGGGGACCTCCTGGCGGCACACCCCCTGGGCTGAACCCCTCGTTCCCTAGAGAACGAAGCCCGCCCCGCCCTTGTCGTCCACCACCGGGCGGCCGACGGCCGCCCAGACCTGCATGCCGCCGTCGACGTTCACCGCGTCCACGCCCTGCTGGACCAGATAGTTCGTGACCTGCGCCGAACGTCCGCCCGAGCGGCAGATCACATGGACCCTGCCGTCCTGCGGCGCCGCCTCGGTGAGCTCGCCGTAGCGCGCCACGAACTCACTGATGGGGATGTGCAGCGCCCCTTCGGCATGACCCGCCTGCCACTCGTCGTCCTCCCGCACGTCCAGCAGAAAGTCGTCGTCCTTGAGGTCTCCGACCTCGACCGTGGGCACACCCGCTCCGAAATGCATGCGTCCGACGCTACCCGACCGAACGCCCACCGTCCGAAGCCCTCGGCAACCCGAGCAGTCCCATCAGCCACAGCGGCGCACCACCTCAGCCGCAGTGGCGCACCACGTCAGCCGCCCTGACCGTCCTGGCCACCCTGACTCTCCTGCCCACCCTGCCCATCCGGACCGTCCCGGCCGACCAGCCCCGCCAGCTCCGCCTCCCGCTGTGCGACCTCCGCCAGCAGCTGGTCGGCGATCTCGTCGAGGAGACGGTCGGGGTCGTCCGGCGCGATGCGCAGCATCGAACCGATGGCGCCCTCCTCCAGCTCACGGGCGAGGAGTGCGAGCAGCTCCTTGCGCTGGGCGAGCCATTCCAGCCGGGCGTACAGCTCCTCGGCCCGACTCGGCCTGCGCTCCTCCGGCACCGGCCCGGCCGCCCACTCCTCTGACAGCTCCCGCAGCAGCACCTCGTCACCACGGCCGTACGCGGCGTTCACCCGAGCGATGAACTCGTCCCGCCGCTCCCGCTCCTTGTCGTCCCGCGCCAGATCGGGGTGCGCCTTGCGGACCAGTTCGCGGTAGAGCCTGCGGGCCTCGTCGCTCGGGCGCACCCGCTCCGGGGACCGGACGGGCTGGTCGGTGAGCATGGCCGCCGCCTCGGGGAACAGTCCCTCCGAGTCCATCCAGCCGTGGAACAACTCCTCCACGCCCGGCATCGGCATGACCCGCGCTCGCGCTTCCTGCGCCTTGCGCACGTCCTCGGGGTCACCGGTGCGCGCGGCCTTCGCCTCGGCGATCTGGGCGTCCAGCTCGTCCAGCCGCGCGTACATGGGGCCGAGCTTCTGGTGATGCAACCGGGAGAAGTTCTCGACCTCGACCCGGAAGGTCTCCACGGCGATCTCGTACTCGATCAACGCCTGCTCGGCCGCCCGCACGGCCCGCTCCAGCCGCTCCTCGGGCCGCCCGGAGCCCCCGCCCCCGACGTCCCCCGCACCCTCGCCCTGACCGTCGGCGGACGCCGAGCCTTGCGCAGACCCCGAGCCCTGAGCAGGCCCCGGCGTCCCGTCGGACCCCGCCGCCTCACCGGACGGCGTCTCAGCAGGCGCCGCGTCCACGACGGACGGCGTCGATTCGCCGCGCTCGGTGCCCGCGTCGGGCTCCGCGGTCTCCACAGGCTCGGTGGAGCGCTCGGACGGTGTCTGGTCGGCTTCCGGGGTCGTCACCCGACCCAGCCTAGGCCACGGCTCCCGGCCGAACCGAAAGCCACCGGACACCTGGCCCCCGCGCATCCGTGCGACCACCTCACGCCCCTCGGCCGCGCCCTGACAGCGCCCTCCGTCCGCCTGTTACGCCCGCCCCAGCGCCCCGTCCCCTCTGCGATCCCCTCAGCCCTCACGCCCTCGCCTCCGCCGCGCCCCCCGTGAGCCCTCAGACCCCCGCACCGTCCCCGCCGCTCGCCCTCAGCCCTCAGACCCCCGTCTCCGCCGCGATCCGCCCCGCCCGCACCGCCGCCACCAGGTCCGCGTGATCCGCCTCCGTGCGGTCCGCGTAGGTGACGGCGAACGTGGCCGTCGCCTCGTCGAGTTCGTCGTTCTTGCCGCAGTAGCCGGCGAGGAGGCGGGGGTCGGCGCTGTGGGCGTGGGCACGGGCGAGGAGGGCGCCGGTCATGCGGCCGTAGTCGTCGATCTGGTCGGCGGCCAGGGCGGCGGGGTCGACACTGCCCTTGCGGTTACGGAACTGGCGTACCTGGAAGGGGAGTCCGTCGACCGTGGTCCAGCCCAGCAGTATGTCGCTGACGACCTGCATACGCTTCTGTCCGAGGACCACCCGGCGCCCCTCGTGATCCACCTCCGGCACCTCGAAGCCGGCGGTCGCGAGGTGCGGCTCCAGCGCCGACGGGCGGGCCTCCTTCACCTGGAGGACAAGCGCTTCCCCACGGTGGTCCAGGAGCAGGACGACATACGAGCGGGTGCCCACGCTGCCCGTTCCGACCACGCGGAACGCCACGTCCTGCACGGCATACCGGGCGAGCAGCGGGTGGCGGTCCTCCGAGAGCGTGGTCAGGTACTGCGTCAGGGAGGTGGCCACCAGGGCCGCCTCCCTGTCGTCCACACGGCGCAGCACCGGCGGGGCGTCCACGAAGTGGCGGCCGCCGCCCTCCACCTCCCGGGTCGCCTTGGCCGCGAAACGCCCGCTGGTGTTGGCGCGCGCCTTCTCCGACACCCGCTCCAGCGTGCCCAGCAGGTCGTGGGCGTCGGTGTAGGAGACCAGCTCCTCGTCCGCGATGGCGTTCCACGCGTCGAGCGCCGAGAGCTTGGCGAGGAGCTTCATCGTGCGCCGGTAGGCACCCGTCGCGTCGTAGGCCGCCTTGCGGCAGACGTCCTCGTCGGCGCCCGCCTCACGGCCGGCGAGCACCAGCGACGTGGCGAGCCGCTTGAGGTCCCACTCCCAGGGACCGTGCACGGTCTCGTCGAAGTCGTTGAGGTCGATGACGAGTTCCCCGCGGGCGTCCCCGTACAGGCCGAAGTTGGCCGCGTGGGCGTCGCCGCAGATCTGCGCGCCGATGCCGGTGATGGGCGTACGGGCCAGGTCATGGGCCATGAGGCCCGCCGAGCCGCGCAGGAACGCGAAGGGGGTGGCCGCCATCCTGCCGACCCTTATCGGGGTGAGCTCGGGGATCCGGCCGCGGTTGGACTCCTCGACCGCGGACACCGCGTCCGGCCGGTCGGTGGTGAGCGTCAGGTCCGCGTGCGCGCTGCGGGGCACCCGTGTGCGCAGCGCCTTGCCCTCGTCCTTGGGCGACCCCACGGCGGGCCACCGGGCGAATCCCGTCACCGCCGGCACCCGCGCCGCGGCCGCCCCTGCCACGGCCCCCACGCCGACCTGCCTGGATCCCGCCGACTCCGACTCGGCTCCCGCCCCCGTCGTCGTCACACCGACCTCGGCCACAGCGACCGCCTCCCCCGCACCCGTCCACGCACGAACATCAACTCGTGACGACGGTACAGCCGGTGGCCGAAACGCGTCAGACCCTGTGGACAACTCCGCGCCGCACCCGTCCACGCCTGTGGAAAACCGGGCCGGTCCGCCACCCCGCTAGCGTGCCGACCCCGCGCACGGCCAGTCCTGCGGCAGATGGACCAGCGCCCGGTCCTTCAACTCCGTGAGCGCGGGTCCCAGCGCCTCCCCGGCCGCCGTCAGCCGGTAGGTGACGCGCAGCGGCGGCCCCTCGTCGACCTCGCGGACCACCAGACTCATCGGCCGCACCGCCCTGAACGAGGACTCGAGGACGAAGGGCACCCCGGTCACCGTCGTCGCCAGCCGCGGCGGTTCCTACGCTCCGGGCACGCCTCGCGAACCCCTGGAGTATGTGCAGAACTACCTGACGGCGATCCTCTCCGAAATGCTCGGGCTGGAGGTCGACTTCATCGTCCCGGAGCTCACCATGGCCCCGCACAACCCCGCGATGAGCGAGCTGATCCCGCTCTCGGAGGCCTCCCGCGCCAAGGCCCTCGACGACGCGGTCGTCAAGGCCAAGAGCCTGGCCGCCCGCCTCGCCGCCTAGCAGGGCCCTCCCGCGGAACGCGCGAGGCGGCCGCCCCGCCAGGGGGAGCGGCCGCCCTTGTCGCCCGGAACCCGCGCCGTCAGGCCGCGTAGGACGCGTTCTGCGCCGTGGTCACCACCTTCTGGCTGTCGGCCTGACTCAGCAGTCCGGCCGACACCCAGGAGCCGACGGCCGACTGCACCCGCGCCACCAGCGCACCCTTGTCCGCGAACGGCGCCCCGGCCCAGATCTCGTCCAACAGGGTCGTCCCGTCGGACTTGGCCGGGTTGGCGACGCCCGAGTCGGTGCCGCCGAGGACGACCTTCGGTTCGGAGCGCCGCACGTAGGCGTGGGTCGGGTCCTCGCTCCCTTCGTGGAAGGGAGCGAATTCGGTGCCGTCCAGCGTGTAGTGCAACGGCTTTCCGCTCACCGGCGCGAGGGAGGGCAGCAGATCACCGGAGAGCCCCGCGTTGCGGTACAACCCGACCGACAGATAGCTCGTGGAACTGTTCCGGCCGACCAGGTTGACCGGGCCGTAGAACAGCGTCTGGAGCGACGGGTCGTCGAGCGCCTTCTCCACCCGCAGCCGGAACGGGATCGTCACCCGGACGACGTCCCCGGCGCGCCAGGTGCGGGAGGGGATCGTGAAGTAGCTCCCCGCCGCCGGAGTGCCGCTCACCGCGCTGCCGTTAACGGTGACCCGGAACCCTGTGGTGGCCCAGGACGGCACCCGGAGCCGCAGTTCGAAGGCCGCGCTGCCGCCCCCGACGGTGATCGTGGTCCCCTGCTCCCGTGGATAGTCGGTGCTCTGGGCGATCGTCACGCCCTTCGCGGACCAGTTCAGCGTGGCCGCGCTGTAGAGGTTGACGTACAGCGCGCTGCCGTCGGCCTTGGTGAAGTAGACCGAGTCCTGGTACTTGGTGGCGCTCTCCATGCCGGTGCCCTCGCAGCAGGTGGTGCCCTGCTTGGGGGTGTAGTCGCGCACATGGCCGGGCTTCAGCCCGATGAAGTACGTGACCAGCGGCTTCTCGGCGTCGGCCTTGTCCTGCTTGGAGCCGAGGACCTGGTTGAACAGGGCCCGCTCGTAGTAGTCCATGTACTTCGGGTCCTGCTCGTGGAAGAACAGGGTCCGGCTCAGCTTGAGCAGGTTGTACGCACAGCAGGTCTCGGCGTTGGTGTCGCTGATCGTTCCCGAGATCACCCCGCGGGCCTTCCAGAACTCGGCCGTGCTGGTACCGCCGATCCCGTACATGCGCTGCGGGATCACCATGCCCCAGAAGTTCTTCGCGGCGGTCAGATAGCGCGTCTCGCCCGTCGCGTCGTACAGCCGGACGTAACCGGTCATGATCGGAATGTGCTGGTTGGCGTGGAGGCCGTCCAGGATGTCGGTGTCGGCGGCGCAGGCGTCGATGAGCCGGTCGAGGTCGAACAACTTGGCCAGTGCGAGGTGTTCGGCCTTGCCGGTGATCGTGTGCAGGTCGACGATCGCCTCGACGATGCCGCCGAACTCACCGCTGGAGAAGATGCCCCACATCCGCTGCAGCGTGGCGTCGGGCAACTTGGACAGCCGCGAGTACATCCAGTCGCACATGCCGGAGGCGAGGTCGAGCGCGCGGGCGTCGTCCGTGGCGAGGTAGGCGTCGAGCAGGCCCTTGAGGATCTTGTGGGCGGTGTAGTACGGCGCCCACACCTTGGTGTAGTCGGCGGTGGTCCGCGTCTCCAGGTCGATGAACTGCGTCTCCGGGTACGCCGCGAGGAAGCCGGGGTGGCTCGGCCCGCCCCAGGTGCGGCGCAGCGTGGCGGTCAGACCGCGGCCGGAGGCATCGTCGAACGTGCCGCCCGAGGTCGCGAAGAAGTAGTACGACGCGAGGTTGCCGAGCCCCGCGGAGGACCTCTTGGCCTCGTTGGTCTGCAGCGAGGTGATCTCGGCCGTGGTCAGCGCCCTCGACCAGACGTTGAACTCGTCGAAGGCGCCCGCGAAGACCGGGTCGTCGGCGTAGTTCGAGCGGCCCAGCCAGTTGTTCGTCAGGGTGCCCAGGACGGACGGGTTGAGCGTCATCGAGGTGTTCTGGGCCACCGCGGTGCCGTTGACATACAGGGTGCCCGTGGTGCCGCTGATCGTGACGGCCAGGTGGCTCCACTGATTGAGCGGCAGGGCGGCGGTGCCGTTGAGGGCCTGCTCCCCGCCCGCACCGCTGTTGGTGATCGCGAAACGCGGCACCCCGCTGCCGTTGCGGGAGGCGAGGTACATGTACCGGGTCGTGTTGTTGCCGAAGTCGAAGATCCTCTGCCAGTTGGCGTTGTGGGTGGGCTTCACCCAGACCGACAGAGTGATCGCCGAGGCACCGCCGAGCACCGCGGCCGGCAGGTCGACGTACTGGTACGAGCCCCGGACGTTCTCGTGCGCGCCACCCCATTTCCCGGTGACGGCGAGCATGCGGGGATCTTTGCGCAGCGCCTCACGCACCTCGGTGAGCGCATCGACCATGGTGCGGATCTTGTCGGCGTACACCTGCTCCCCGGTGCTCGCGTACGCCTGCGCCAGCATCGTCAGGAAGTGCCCGGTGTAGTGGCCGCGGAGATTGCCGTTGGCCTCGCCGTCCAGCCCTTCCCAGCCGCCGGGGGCGACCGCGCCCTTGGTGGAGAGTCCCGCGTTGGCGCGGAAGACCTGCAACAGCCGGTCGACGTCGTAGCCGCGGCCGTGGTCGAGCATCAACCGACGCTTGTCGGCGAAGAGGCCCTGGCCGAGGGTCACGTCCTTGAGCTCGAAGGGCCGCACCGACCAGGTGGACGGCGTAGGGACCGCGGCGGCGACCGCACGGCCGCCCCCGGTCCCCAGGGACACCCCGGGTACGGCCGCGGCGAGCATCGCGGACTGGAGGAGGAAACGTCTGGAGAGGGGCGGAGCCATGTGCGCCTCGTCTCTGGCAGGGGCGGGGGGTGGAGGACAAAGCAAGCATCATGTTCGAAATTGCGAACGTTGTGCGAATTTCCGACCAGAAGATAGGTAGGTGACAGGCGAGCGTCAACGGTACTGACGGGTTTCCCGAGGCCAATGCCCCACACTGCGCGGCCACTTGCATGCCCTCGGCACCGTTTCACGTGAAACATCATTCGTGCCCGTATCTACGACGATTCGCATGCGGCTGACTCCCCGGCATCCCCGACCGCGCACACCGCGCGCGGCACGCCCCCACGCCGTCCCGCACCACCGGAAGCCGAAAGTCCTTACCGAATCTCCTGAGAGACTCCTCACACTCCAGAGTCCTGCACGGCCAGTCGGCCTGCCGCTCCGGAGGCAGCTCCGACGACAAAAAAGAAGCGGTCCCATCGTGATCACGATGGGACCGCTTCGCTGTGCGCGAGGGGGGAGTTGAACCCCCACGCCCTTGCGGGCACTGGAACCTGAATCCAGCGCGTCTGCCTATTCCGCCACCCGCGCATTGGGTGTGTCCTCAGGCCCCGTTCCTTGCGGTGTGGCGCCTTCCGACATCCAGAAGATTAGCACGCTGGAGAGGGTGGATTCACATCCCTTATCCGCGGCCGGGCCGCGCCGACGAGGCCCGGGACAGGCCGACCAGGACGGACCGAACACACGCCCCCTCCGGTCACGTATCAACGAGTGCTGGTTCACGTCTCAACCTCGTACCGGTCCCGGCCATCTCCATGGGAGAAGGGCGGGGCGCACAGTCCGGTGCGGGACACTGGTCTCGCGCCGCCTCTACGATCCTTGGCAGAGTTCGACCGGGGTAGTTCGAAGAGGAGCTCCGATGGGAATCCGGGAGAGGACCTCAGTGGGCGCCGAGGCCGGGTGACACCGGTCGAACGGGCCGACAGGGGGAACCAGCCGATTCCTCGGCGCGTGGATACGATCAGTAAGCAGTACCGATGCGGTACGCAGAGCGGTGACGACGGAGGAGGTGCCCCATGGGAGTCCTGAAGAAGTTCGAGCAGCGCCTCGAAGGTCTGGTCAACGGCACCTTCGCCAAGGTGTTCAAGTCCGAGGTCCAGCCCGTGGAGATCGCGGGAGCGCTCCAGCGGGAGTGCGACAACAACGCGACCATCTGGAACCGCGACCGTACGGTCGTCCCCAACGACTTCATCGTGGAGCTGAGCACGCCCGACTTCGAGCGTCTCAGCCCCTACTCCGGCCAGCTCGGCGACGAGCTCGCCGGCATGGTGCGCGACTACGCCAAGCAGCAGCGGTACACCTTCATGGGACCCATCAAGGTCCATCTGGAGAAGGCCGACGACCTCGACACCGGTCTGTACCGGGTGCGCAGCCGTACGCTGGCCGGCTCCACGGACCAGCAGGCCCCTTCGGGTGCCCCGGCGAGCCCCGCCGCGGGCCGCCCCGGCGGCTACGGCTACCCGCCCACGGCGGCACCCACGGGTGCCCCGCCCATGCCTGCCACGCCGCCGCCCGGCGGCCGTCCCGCCGCTCTCGGACAGCGGCCGCCCGCCGCTCCGGCGGGCGGTGGGCGCACGCGCTACTGGATCGAGATCAACGGCACCCGCCATCAGATCTCCCGCCCGACGCTGGTGCTGGGGCGCAGCACCGAAGCCGACGTGCGGATCGACGACCCCGGCGTCTCCCGCCGGCACTGCGAGATCCGGACCGGAACGCCCTCGACGATCCAGGATCTCGGATCCACCAACGGCATCGTGGTGGACGGGCAGCACACCACCCGCGCTACGCTCCGCGACGGCTCGCGGATCGTCGTGGGCAGCAGCACCATCATTTACCGGCAAGCCGAAGGGTGAAGCGGGGGCAATGTCAGAGCTGACCCTCACGGTCATGCGGCTGGGTTTCCTGGCCGTACTGTGGCTGTTCGTGATCGTGGCCGTGCAGGTCATCCGCAGCGACCTGTTCGGTACGCGTGTCACCCAGCGGGGGTCGCGCCGGGAGAGCGCGCGGCCTCAGGCGGCCGCCCGCCAGGCCGCGCCCCCGCAGCAGCGCGGCCAGCAGCCCGCGCCTCCCGCCGGCGGTGGCGGCCGTCGTGGGCGCAACGCCCCGACCAAGCTCGTCGTGAGCGAGGGCACCCTGACGGGGACGACGGTGGCTCTCCAGGGCCAGACCATCACCCTGGGCCGCGCGCACGACTCCACGATCGTGCTGGACGACGACTACGCCTCCAGCCGGCATGCCCGGATCTACCCGGACCGCGACGGCCAGTGGATCGTCGAGGACCTGGGGTCCACCAACGGCACATATCTCGACCGGAACCGACTGACGACTCCCACGCCGATTCCGCTGGGCGCGCCGATCCGCATCGGCAAGACCGTCATCGAGCTGCGGAAGTAGTGCTACATCATGAATAGGCGCGAGCGGAGCGAGCACGCAGGGGCGGCCCCCACCAGGGCTCCCGGCGCGCTCCCGACCGGAGGGTGGGCACCGTGCGGATGTACCCGGAGCCGACGGGCGAGGTGCGCATGAGTCTGTCACTGCGCTTCGCCGCCGGATCGCACAAAGGCATGATCCGCGAGGGCAACGAGGACTCGGGCTACGCCGGTCCGCGGCTGCTCGCGATCGCCGACGGCATGGGCGGCCAGGCGGCCGGTGAGGTCGCCTCCTCCGAGGTGATCTCCACCCTCGTCACGCTCGACGACGACATCCCCGGCTCCGACATCCTCACCTCCCTCGGCACCGCCGTGCAGCGCGCCAACGACCAACTGCGCTCGATGGTCGAGGAGGACCCGCAGCTGGAGGGCATGGGCACCACGCTCACCGCCCTGCTGTGGACCGGTCAGCGCCTCGGCCTCGTCCACGTCGGCGACTCCCGCGCCTACCTCCTCAGGGACGGCGTCCTCACCCAGATCACCCAGGACCACACCTGGGTGCAGCGTCTGGTCGACGAGGGCCGCATCACCGAGGAGGAGGCCACCACCCACCCGCAGCGCTCCCTGCTGATGCGCGCGCTGGGCAGCGGCGACCACGTGGAGCCCGACCTCTCCATCCGCGAGGTCCGCGCCGGCGACCGGTACCTGATCTGCTCCGACGGTCTGTCCGGCGTGGTGTCCCACCAGACGATGGAGGACACCCTCGCCAGCTACCAGGGCCCGCAGGAGACCGTGCAGGAGCTGATCCAGCTCGCGCTGCGCGGCGGCGGCCCGGACAACATCACGGTCATCGTGGCCGACGTGCTCGACCTCGACACCGGAGACACCCTCGCCGGGCAGCTCTCCGACACCCCGGTCGTGGTCGGCGCGGTCGCCGAGAACCAGCTGCACCTCCAGGACAACGGCATCATGCAGACCCCCGCCGGCCGGGCCTCCGGTCTCGGCCGACAGGGGCACGGACAGGGCGGCGGCGAGTTCGGCCCGCCCGGCTCGGGCGACACCACCGGCTACATGCCCGCGGCGGGCAGCTTCGGGGACTACTCCGACGACGACTTCGTCAAGCCGCGCAAGAAGCGCAGGTGGCTGAAGAGATCCTTCTTCGGCATCCTCACCCTCGCCGTCGTCGGCGGGGGTCTCTACGGCGGTTACCGGTGGACGCAGACGCAGTACTACGTCGGCTCCAAGGACGACCACGTGGCGTTGTACCGCGGCATCAGCCAGGACCTGGCCTGGATCTCACTCTCGAAGGTCGCGAAGGACCATCCCGAGATCGAACTCAAGTACCTGCCGCCCTACCAGCAGAAGCTGGTCGAGGCCACGATCGCCGAGGGCGGTCTGAGCGACGCCCGGAAGAAGATCGAGGAGCTGTCCACCCAGGCGTCGGCGTGCAAGAAGAACGCCGAGCGCCGCGAGGCGGCGGACAGCAACGCCAAGACGGGCGAGGGCGAGGCCGGCGGAGTCACGGGAACCACGAAGACCTCCCTCACGTCCAAGGCCACACCGTCCCCGACGTCGAAGCCGTCGACGTCCCCCACCCCGACCCAGACCGCACCCGCACCGTCGGCCGGCCCCACCCTCTCGGAGGAGGAGCAGGAGCTGGTCTCACGGTGCGGTGAGCAGTAGGCAAGCCGCGAGGGGCCCACGCACACCATGAGCAGTACTACCAACACGTCGACGCAGCACACGTCCACGATCGGCGCGATCGGCACACCGAGCCGACGCAACACCGAGCTGGCGCTGCTGGCGTTCGCGGTCGTCATCCCGGTGTTCGCCTACGTCAACGTGGGTCTGGCACTGAACGACGAGGTACCGGCCGGGCTGGCCGCCTACGGCATCGGCCTCGGGGTACTGGCCGGCATCGGCCACCTCGTCATCCGCAAGTTCGCGCCCTACGCCGACCCGCTGATGCTGCCGCTGGCCACGCTGCTGAACGGGCTGGGGCTGGTGGCGATCTGGCGGCTGGACCAGTCGAAACTGCTCCAGCAGATCGGACAGGCCGGCGGCAAGGCGACCAATCAGCTGGTCTACACGGCGATGGGCATCGCGCTCCTCATCGCCGTACTGATCTTCCTCAAGGACCACCGCACCCTCCAGCGCTACACCTACATCTCCATGGCCGGCGCGCTGGTCCTGCTGCTGCTCCCCCTGGTGCCGGGCCTCGGCGCGGAACTCACCTACGGCGCCAAGATCTGGATCCAGGTCGGCAGCTTCACCATCCAGCCCGGCGAGTTCGCCAAGATCGTGCTGGCGATCTTCTTCGCTGGCTACCTGATGGTGAAGCGCGACGCGCTCGCACTGGCCAGCCGCCGCTTCATGGGCCTGTACCTGCCGCGCGGCCGCGACCTCGGCCCGATCATCGTCGTCTGGGCGATCTCGATCCTCATCCTGGTCTTCGAGACCGACCTCGGTACCTCGCTGCTGTTCTTCGGCATGTTCGTGATCATGCTGTACGTCGCGACCGAGCGGACCAGCTGGATCGTCTTCGGTCTGCTGATGTCCGCGGCCGGCGCGGTCGGCGTGGCCTCGTTCGAGATCCACGTGCAGCAGCGTGTGCAGGCCTGGCTGGACCCCATGGGCGAGTGGGAGCTCTCCAAGACCGTGGTCGGCCACTCCGCGCAGTCCATGGAGGCCCTGTGGGCCTTCGGCTCCGGCGGCACCCTCGGCACCGGCTGGGGCCAGGGCCACTCCGAGCTCATCCGCTTCGCCGCGAACTCCGACTTCATCCTCGCCACCTTCGGTGAGGAACTGGGACTGACCGGCGTGATGGCGATCCTGCTGATCTACGGTCTGATCGTGGAGCGCGGCATCCGCACCGCCCTCGCCGCCCGCGACCCGTTCGGCAAGCTGCTCGCCGTCGGGCTGTCCGGTGCCTTCGCCCTCCAGGTCTTCGTCGTCGCCGGCGGTGTGATGGGCCTCATCCCCCTGACCGGTATGACGATGCCGTTCCTGGCC
The DNA here is from genome assembly GCF_014930365.1 of Streptomyces caniscabiei. Classification (GTDB taxonomy): domain Bacteria; phylum Actinomycetota; class Actinomycetes; order Streptomycetales; family Streptomycetaceae; genus Streptomyces; species Streptomyces caniscabiei. The sequence goes on from NZ_JABXWI010000001.1 coordinate 718,923, forward strand.
TACGGCGGTTCCTCGGTCATCGCCAACTGGGCGCTCATCGGCATCCTGATCAGAATCAGCGACACCGCGCGCCGCCCCGCGCCCGCGCCCGCACCGAACCCCGACGCCGAGATGACCCAGGTGGTCCGCCCGTCATGAACAAGCCCCTGCGCCGCATCGCGATCTTCTGCGGGCTCCTGGTTCTCGCCCTGCTCATCCGCAACAACTGGCTCCAGTACGTCCAGGCGGACACTCTCGCCACCGACAAGAACAACCGTCGCGTGGCCATCGAGCGTTACGCCACGCCTCGTGGGGACATCATCGTCGACGGCAAGGCCATCACGGGGTCCGTCGCTTCCGAGGGGCTCGACTACAAGTACAAGCGCACGTGGAGGGACGGCGAGATGTGGGCGCCGGTCACCGGCTACTCCTCCCAGATCATCGGCGCCACCCAGCTGGAGAGCCTCGAGGACGGCATCCTCACCGGGAACGACGACCGGCTCTTCTTCCGGAACACGCTGGACATGCTCACCGGCAAGAAGAAGGAGGGCGGCAGCGTCGTCACCACCCTCAACGCCGCCGCGCAGAAGGCGGCCTTCAAGGGCCTCGGCGACAAGAAGGGCGCCGTCGCCGCGCTCGACCCCAAGACCGGCGCGATCCTCGCCCTGGCCTCCACGCCGTCCTACGACCCGTCCACGTTCGCCGGGATCAGCACCAAGGACAGCAAGACCTTCTCGAAGCTGGAGAAGGACTCCGACAAGCCGATGCTGAACCGCGCGCTGCGCGAGACCTACCCGCCGGGCTCCACGTTCAAGGTGGTCACGGCCGCCGCGGCGCTGGAGAACGGCATCGTCTCGGGCATCGACGACAAGACCAAGACCCCCGACCCGTACCAGCTGCCCGGCACGACGACCGACCTCACCAACGAGCACGGCGTGTGCAAGAACGCCAGCCTGCGGTACGCGCTGATGGTCTCCTGCAACACGGTCTTCGCGAACATGTCGCACAGCGTCGGCAACGACAAGATGATCGAGCAGGCCGAGAAGTTCGGCTTCAACGAGGACGAGATGGACGTCCCGGTCCGCGCCGCCGAGAGCGTCTACCCCGAGGACAACGATCCGCAGAACGCCATGGGCGGCATCGGTCAGGCCTCCAACCGGGCCACCCCGCTGCAGATGGCCATGGTCGCCTCCGCCGTGGCCAACGACGGCGAGCTGATGACGCCGTACATGGTCGACCAGCTGCGCGCCTCCAACCTCGACATCATCGAGACCCATGAGCCCGAGCCCCTGTCCCAGGCGGTCTCGGGTGAGACCGCCCAGAAGCTCCAGGACATGATGGAGACCGTCGTCAACGACCCCCAGGGCACGGGCGGCAAGGCGAAGATCAACGGCGTCACCGTCGGCGGCAAGACCGGTACCGCGCAGCACGGCCTCAACAACAGTGAGAAGCCGTACGCCTGGTTCATCGCGTACGCCCAGCTCAGCGACGGCAGCTCGCCGGTCGCCGTGGCCGTGGTCGTCGAGGACGGCGCGGCCGACCGCGGCGACATCTCCGGTGGCGGTCTCGCCGCTCCGATCGCGAAGAGCGTGATGGAGGCAGTGATCAAGAGCAAGAAGTGACCCCGCTCACGTCGCCTTCACATCGGTGCACGTTGCGATACCGGTCCTGTATCGGGTGACGCGGTTGGCCAGGTCACAGAAGGCGAGCCGGGTACCGTATGCCCGGAGCACAGCCGCCGGACCACACACGGGTGCGGTCGGGACCGACTGAGAGGGCTGGTAGGAAGCTATGGAAGAGCCGCGTCGCCTCGGCGGCCGGTACGAGCTGGGCCAGGTGCTCGGCCGTGGTGGCATGGCGGAGGTCTACCTCGCGATGGACACCCGCCTCGGCCGCACCGTGGCGGTGAAGACGCTGCGAGCGGACCTCGCGCGCGACCCCACCTTCCAGGCCCGGTTCCGCCGGGAGGCCCAGTCTGCCGCCTCGCTCAACCACCCCGCGATCGTGGCGGTCTACGACACGGGCGAGGACTACATCGACGGGGTCTCGATCCCGTACATCGTCATGGAGTACGTCGAGGGCTCGACCCTCCGTGAGCTTCTCCACAGCGGCCGCAAGCTGCTGCCGGAGCGGGCCATGGAGATGACCATCGGCATCCTCCAGGGACTGGAGTACGCCCACCGCAACCAGATCGTCCACCGCGACATCAAGCCGGCCAACGTCATGCTGACGCGCAACGGCCAGGTCAAGGTCATGGACTTCGGCATCGCCCGCGCCATGGGCGACTCCGGCATGACGATGACGCAGACGTCCGCGGTCATCGGCACCGCCCAGTACCTCTCCCCGGAGCAGGCCAAGGGCGAGCAGGTGGACGCCCGGTCCGACCTGTACTCGACCGGCTGTCTGCTCTACGAGCTGCTGACGGTCCGCCCGCCGTTCGTGGGTGACTCCCCTGTGGCGGTCGCCTACCAGCACGTGCGGGAGGAGCCGCAGCCCCCGAGCGTCTTCGACCCGGAGATCACTCCGGAGATGGACGCCATCGTCCTGCGTGCCCTGGTCAAGGACCCGGACTACCGCTACCAGTCCGCCGACGAGATGCGTGCCGACATCGAGGCCTGCCTCGACGGTCAGCCCGTCGCGGCCACGGCGGCCATGGGCTCGGTGGGTTACGGCGGCTACCCGGACGACCAGCCGACCACGGCCCTGCGGGCCGACGCCGGCGCCACGACGATGCTCCCGCCGGTCGGCCCGGACGACGGCTACGGCGGTTACGACGACCGCCAGGGCCGTCGCCGCCAGCAGCAGAAGAAGAACAACACCTCGACGATCCTCCTGGTCGTCGCGGGTGTCCTGGTGCTGATCGGCGCGGTCCTCATCGGCCAGTGGATGTTCTCGGGCAACGACACGAGCAACGACACGCTCAAGACACCGAACTTCATCGGTCAGAGCGAGGCCGAGGCCAAACAGGCGGCCAGTAACGTCGACCTCAAGGTGACGACCACCAAGGCCGAGTGCGAGAACCAGAAGACCGGAAACGTCTGCGAGCAGACCCCGAAGGCCGATGTCGAGGTCAAGAAGGGCGACACCATCGCCCTGGTCATCTCGACGGGCGCTCCGAAGGTCACGGTCCCCGACGTCCAGGGCATCAAGTTCGACGAGGCGGAGGCCACGCTCAAGGACAAGGGCTTCGAGGTCGAGAAGAAGACCGAGGAGTCCGACCGCACGGCCGGCGTCGTGATCGACCAGGACCCGGCCAGCGGCAAGCTCGAGAAGGGCTCCACGGTCACGCTGACGGTCGCCAGGGCTCCGGACAAGGAAACCGTCCCGGACGTGGCCGGGCAGGGCTGTGACGCCGCCAAGAACCAGATGGCGGCCAACAACCTCGTCGGCACCTGCACCGAGGTCGAGACCCAGGACCCGAACCTCGTCGGCAAGGTCGTCGCGACCAGCCCCGAGGCGGGCTCCGAGCTCAACAAGGGCGACACGGTCACCATCCAGATCGGCAAGGCGGCCGAGGAGGAGGAGCAGGAGGCCGAGGTCCCGAACGTCGTGGGACGGACCGTGGGCCAGGCCAAGCAGATCCTTCAGGCGTCCGGCTTCACCCGCATCCAGTTCGCCGGCGGCAGCGACCAGAGCGACACCGCGATCGTCACCGACCAGGACCCGGACGGCGGCAACGAAGCCGACCCGGCCCAGACGACGATCACGCTCGCTTCGATCGGTTTCGGCGGCAACAACGGCAACAACGGTGGCGGCGGCGACGGAGGCCCCTTCGGCTAGCGCCTCCGCCCATGGCAGGGGGCTTGATCAGCTCCCTGCCCCGTACGACGACGGAGCCCCGGCGCCCTCCCTGAGAGGGTGCCGGGGCTCCGTCGTGATCGCGATGTTTCACGTGAAACCGGATGTTTCACGTGAAACATCCCTGCGCGGGAGTAACCCCACCGCGCAGTTAACGCAGTTCCTTCGGCAGCGTGCGCTCCGCGTTCACGCGCTCCACCCGCTCCAGCTCGCCCCACACGATGTACCGGTACCGGGACGTGTAGACGGGCGTGCAGGTGGTGAGGGTGATGTATTTGCCGGCCTTCTTCCTGCCGGACTCCTTGGGGATGTTCGAGAGGACCTTGACGTTGTACTTCGAGGTCTCGGTGAGGGTGTCGTAGACCTTGTAGACGTACCAGTTGTCGCGGGTCTCGAAAACGATCGAGTCGCCCTTCTCGAGCTTGTCGATGTTGTGGAACTTCGCGCCGTGTCCGTCGCGGTGGGCGGCCAGGGTGAAGTTGCCGTCCTTGTCTGAGCTGGGGAGGGTCGCCTTGACCGGGTCGGTGTAGTAGCCGGCGACACCACCGTTGAGGATCTTGGCGGAGGTGCCCTTCTTCACCAGGACCTCGCCGTTCTTCATGGCGGGGACGTGCAGGAAGCCGATGCCGTCCTTGGTGTCCAGGGCGCCGGGTCCGTCGTCCGAGGCCCAGGTGTCTCGGACCTTGTTCGCTTCCTTGTCCGCCTCGCGGTCGGCGAGGACGTTCGTCCACCAGAGCGAGTAGACGACGAACAGACCGAGCACCAGGCCCGCCGTGATGAGGAGTTCACCGAAGACACTGACCGCCATGGCGATCCGGCTCATGCCGCGGCGCCGCGGCGTGGCCTCGGGCGCGTCCGTCTTCTCTTCGGTGTCGTCGGTGGTCACTGCCACAGTTCTTCCGCCCTTGGTCGAGCCCCTACTGGACGAGCGCGTCGGGCTTGCCCTCGCTGCGCGGCCGTTCCTCCACCATCTTGCCCCACACGATCATGCGGTACTTGCTCGTGAACTCCGGCGTACACGTGGTCAGCGTGATGTAGCGACCCGGCTGGGTGAAGCCGGAACCCGGGGGCACGGGTTGGAGCACGCTGACGTTCGACGGCGGGGTCACCGGCAGGATCGAGGCCATGTCGTAGACGTAGTACGTGTCCTGCGTCTCCACGACGATCGGATCGCCCGGCTTGAGTCGGTTGATGTAACGGAACGGTTCACCATGGGTGTTGCGGTGTCCGGCGATACCGAAGTTGCCCGCCTTGTCCTCGGGCATCGCCGTCTTGATGCTGTTCTCGTCGTAGTGGCCGACCATTCCGCGGTCCAGGACCTTCGACTTGCTGATGCCCTCGGCGATCGGCACGACGACGTCCAGCTTCGGAATGTGCAGGATGGCGAAGCCCTGCCCGGGCTCGAAGGCGCCCGGCGCGCGCTTGCCGCTCTTCCACTCCTCCTGGAGGCTCGTCGCCTCCCGGCCCGCCTGCTGATGGGCACGGATGTTGGACCACCAGAGCTGGTAGGTGACGAAGAGCAGCATCACCACGCCGGTGGTGATGAACACCTCGCCGATGACCCGGCTCGCGATCACTCCCACGCTGGGCTTGCGCGCCCGCGCCGCCCGTCGCGCCTCGACCCTGGAGCGGGGCGACGGCAGGCCGTCCTCTCCTAAGCCCTCCTCGGGCCCCTGAGCGGCTCCGGAGCCCGCGTGGGCCCCCGGGGAGCCCCCGTGCCTCCCGTGCCGTCTCGCGGCCTTACGGCGGGCTGCACGGCCTCCGGGAGTCGGGGGCGCGGGTATCCGCTCGGCCGCGGCGGCCAGCCGCCGCGCCTCCTCCACCCGGAGCGCCACCGTCTCCTCGTCGATCGGAGGGTGCTCCAGAGCGGTTTCGGCCGCGGCCCCGCCGGGCGTGCTCGCGGTGCCGGGCGTCCCGTAGGGCTCGTCGTAGCCCTCGTAGGAGGGCTGGGTACGCGGCGGCGTGTAGGACTCGTACTGCTCGAACGAGGGCTCGGCGTAGGGCTGCTGCTGTCCGTACCAGTCGTTCTGGGGGTACGGGGCGGCCTGCTGAAGAGTCCACGGCTCGGGCTCGGCGGCGTCGCCGAACGGCGTTCCCTGCGGGAAGGCCTCCGCCTCGAACGACTCGGCGCCCCCGTACGCGGCCTCGCCGCCGTAGGGGGCACTCTCGCGCTCGGGGCGCAGGGCCGTCACGCCGTGGCCCTGCCCACCACGGGGGCGAGCCCCGTCGACCTGGCCACGGCCCCCTGGTCACCGCATTCGGCCAGCCAGTTGGCGAGCATGCGGTGGCCGTGCTCGGTGAGCACGGACTCGGGGTGGAACTGCACGCCCTCGACCGGCAGTTCCCGGTGCCTGAGGCCCATGATGATCCCGTCGTGCGTGCGCGCCGTGACCTCGAGCTCGGCCGGCACCGTGGCCGGCTCGGCTGCCAGGGAGTGGTAGCGGGTCGCGGTGAAGGGGGTGGGAAGGCCCGCGAAGACCCCCTTGCCCTCGTGTTCCACCAGCGAGGTCTTTCCGTGCAGCAGTTCGGGCGCGCGGTCCACGACACCGCCGTACGCCACCTGCATGGACTGCATGCCGAGGCAGACGCCGAAGACGGGGACGCCGGTCGCGGCACAGTGGCGGACCATGTCCACGCAGACGCCGGCCTCCTCGGGGGTGCCCGGGCCGGGGGACAGGAGCACGCCGTCGAACCCGTCCTGGGCGTGGGCGGTCGCCACCTCGTCGTTGCGGAGCACCTCGCACTCGGCGCCCAGCTGGTACAGGTACTGGACCAGGTTGAAGACGAAGCTGTCGTAGTTGTCGACGACGAGGACCCGGGCGGGTCGGGCGGCACTCACTGGTCGTTCACCGTCACATCGTTGAAGGGCAGCAGGGGCTCGGCCCAGGGAAAGACGTATTGGAAGAGGACATAGACGACGGCCAGGATCAGCACGATGGACATCAGCGCCTTCAGCCACGCGTTACCCGGCAGATGTCGCCAGATCCAGCCGTACATGCCGTCCCTTCCTTCACACCACGGCACCGGACTCACGCCGTACCGCCACCAGACTAACGGCGTAGTGCCTCCGGTTTCCCTGACTCCACAGGCTGTGTGGAATCCAGATGGCCCCACACGATGAGCCGGTGGCTGTGTCCCCACTCCGGGTCGCACGTCGTCAGCGTCAGATAGCGCCCCGCGCGCGTGTAGCCCGACTTCTTCGGCACGGGGTCGATGACCTGGACGTCCGTGGGCAATGTCCGGAAGGGCCCCTTGTCGATGACGTACGTGAACCAGTCCGCGCCGTCGGTCAGGACGACCTTGTCGCCGGGGCGCAGCTTGGGAAAATCTTTTAAGGGATCTCCGTGGGTGCGGCGGTGGCCGGCCACCGCGAAGTTCCCTTTCTGTCCCAGCTGCGCGGTGTTCGCGTAGTGGCCGAGCCCTTTTTTGAGAGTGTCCGTCTTCGTGCCCTCCAAGACGGGCTTGTTCCACGTGAAACCAAGGCGCGGGATGTACATGAGCGCGAAGGGCTCGCCGCTCTCGTACGCGGCGGGCGGCTCCGGAGCCACCGAGGGGCCCGGGCCGGAGGTCGGTCGCACCGGCTGTTCCGCCCACCTGTCCTGGAGCAGGTCGACCTGGTGCTCCATCTCGGAGTCGGCCTTCACACCGGTCCAGAACAGCACGTAGACGACGAAGAGCACGATCAGGGTGCCGACGGTGATGCAGAGTTCGCTGGCGGTCCTCACGATCACGCGCACCGACACGGGTCCCCCGGCTGCCGTTACTCCACGGGCTTCGCGTACTTCAGATCCACTGTGCCCGAGTAGCCGGGAAGAGTCACCGGCCCGTCCTCGGAGACTTTCCAGCCCAGCCCGTAGACGTTCACGTACACCATGTAGTTCTGGATCGCCTTGCTGGCGCTGAGCGCCTTCTGTAGTTTCTCCGGGTCACCGACCGCCTGGATCTTGTACGGGGGCGAGTAGACACGGCCCTGGAGGATCAGGGTGTTGCCGACGCAGCGGACGGCGCTGGTGGAGATCAGCCGCTGGTCCATGACCTTGATGCCCTCGGCGCCGCCCAGCCACAGGGCGTTCACGACGGCCTGCAGGTCCTGCTGGTGGATGACCAGGTAGTCGGGCTGCGGTTCGGGATATCCGGGGAGTTTGGCGGTGGCGTCCGGAGGGGCGTCGTTGAGGGTGACCGTGAGGGCCTGGCCCCTGAGCTTCTGGGTGCCGGCGTTCTTCTCCAGCGCCTTGAGCCGGGCGTCCTCGGCCTTGGTGCTGCCGTCGTCGCGCTCCGCGAGGGCCTCCACGTCGTCCCGGAGCACCGCGTTGGACTCGTCGAGCTGCCCGTTCTTGTGGCTGCGTTCCTGGATCAGGTCGGAGAGCTTCAGCAGAGAGGCGTCCGTACGGATGTTGGTGCCCTTGGCCGTGTCGAAGCTGGTGAAGAAGATCAGCCCGGCGAGGGCGAAGACCCCGACGGTGAGCACGCGCACGGGCCGGAAACCGCCTCGGGGGGAGGTGCCGGAACCCGGCTCGGGGGAGTCGGCTGAATTGCTCAACGTACCCTTATCTCCTTAGGCGCCGCGGAAGCACTACGCTAACGGACGCCCGGGGGAGCATTCAGTGTCCCCTTGTACGCTGCCCCGGAGCCCGCCACAGTTCCCTGCGCGGCCACGCAGCGCATCGACAGGAGAGACCCTCGTGCCGAAGTCACGTATCCGCAAGAAGGCCGACTACACGCCGCCGCCGTCCAAGCAGGCCACGAACATCAAGCTGAACAGCCGTGGCTGGGTGGCTCCGGTCATGCTGGCCATGTTCCTCATCGGGCTGGCCTGGATCGTCGTCTTCTATGTGACCGACGGCTCGCTGCCGATCGACTCGCTCGGCAACTGGAACATCGTGGTCGGATTCGGCTTCATCGCGGCCGGATTCGGCGTCTCGACCCAGTGGAAGTAGCGGTCTCCGCCCTGTGGAGGTAGTTCTCCCCAGAGCAATCCACGGAGTTATCCACAGGCGTTTTCCACAGTGGGGAAAAAGAACGACGATCTGTGGATAACTCACTGGGCGTTGACGCCGGTACGACTGACCTACCGGCACCCGCAAGGATGTTCGCCCCCTGCCTGACCTGCGAAAACGCAGGTGAGCGACAGGGGGCACACCTGTTCCCGCACCCTATGCACAAGATCCGCCACGGTCTGTGGACAACAGTGCTGTAACGGTGCCGACGGAGCGCCGAACCGGTGACGGTCCGGCATCACCTCAGGTCAGCTGGGCGGTCCTGAGCAGCGTCACCACGACCACGGCCAGCAGGACCAGGGCGCACGCGCCGTATTGGATCAGCCCCCGTCGCTCACGCGGCGCGTGCACCATCGCATAGCCGATCAGCACACCGCCGACGAGACCGCCGACATGGGCCTGCCAGGCGATGCCGGACCAGCCGAAGGTGATGACCAGGTTGATGACCAGCAGGATGATGACCGGGCGCATGTCGTACTTCAGCCGGCGCATGAGGACGGCTGTCGCGCCGAAGAGGCCGAAGATGGCGCCGGAGGCGCCGAGCGTCCATTGGTTCGGCGCGGCGAGCAGGTAGGTGAGCGCGCTGCCCGCGAGACCCGAGGCGAAGTAGAGGGCCAGATAGCGGGCTCGACCGAGGGCGGCTTCCAGCGGGCCGCCGATCCACCAGAGGCTGAGCATGTTGAAGGCGATGTGCATGACACCGCTGTGCAGGAACATCGACGTGACAAGCCGGTACCACTGGCCTTCGGCGACGCCTTGCACGGAGCCGACGGAATCAAAGCCCTGTCCGACGAGGGCGAACCGATCGGTGAAAGCGTCACCGATGGCCTCGTTCACCAGAAAAAGCAGCAGATTCGCGCCGATCAGGATCTTGGTGAGGAGCCGAGGGTCGGCGGTGACCGTGCCCCCCGCGAGGGTGCGCGGGGCCGAGGCGGAGGGCGCTCGGCCCGTGCCCGAGCCGTCGCGGACACATTCGGGGCACTGGAAGCCGACAGAGGCGCTCACCATGCACTCGGGGCAGATGGGACGCTCGCAGCGGGTGCAGCTGATACCCGTCTCGCGGTCCGGATGCCGGTAGCAGGTGGGCAGGCTCCGCGCGTCCTGCGAGCTGCTCGGCACCTGATCCATCGGGTCCCTCCGTCTCCTGTGTGGAACGCCTCGCCCCGCTCATCCTTACGGATGGGCGGGGCGATTGGTTCCCTTCGGGACCTTGTGAACCTTTCGGGTCCGGTCCGCGCGGTGAACCGGGACGCTCGGCCCGGCGACGGGCCCGAGGGCTCAGCCCTGGCGCGTCTCGACGACGACCGACTCGATGACGACGTCGTTGACCGGACGGTCGGTGCGCGGGTTGGTCTGGGCACCGGCGATGGCGTCCACGACCTTCTGGCTGGCCGCGTCGACGACCTCACCGAAGATGGTGTGCTTGCGGGTCAGCCACGCCGTCGGGGAGACGGTGATGAAGAACTGCGAGCCGTTGGTGCCCGGTCCGGCGTTGGCCATGGCCAGCAGGTACGGCTTGTCGAAGGCGAGGTCCGGGTGGAACTCGTCCGCGAACTGGTAGCCGGGACCACCGGTGCCGTTGCCCAGCGGGTCACCGCCCTGGATCATGAATCCACTGATCACCCGGTGGAAGACCGTGCCGTCGTAGAGCTTGTCCGTGGACTTCTGCCCGGTGGCCGGGTTGGTCCACTCACGCTCGCCCTGGGCGAGCTCGACGAAGTTACGGACCGTCTTGGGCGCGTGGTTCGGCAGCAGCCGCACCTCGATGTCGCCATGGTTGGTCTTCAGGGTGGCGTACAGCTGCTCTGCCACGATCTGCCTTCCGTTGTCCTTTGTGACTCCCCCGATCCTCGCACGGACGACGCCGTCCGTCCCCCGACGCCCACGCTCTTGTACCGCGGGCGCGCGGAAAACCGGCCGAGTACCCCCGCTACCGGCGCGCTTCGCGGCGATCCGTGGCATTGTCGGCACTGTCGTGGACTAGTTCCCGTTCCCCCGTATTCATCCTCTCTTGCATGTGAACGGGTTCATGAGCGGCTCTGCCCGACGGTCGGCCGGAGCCGGGGCCATGACCCGGATGCCCGCCCGCACATGCCCCGGAGCGCTCCGGGAGGCATGATCCCCAAAAGGGTGGAAAGTCGAATTACGTACGCCACCGAGGAGGAGGATCCCGTGACCCGCATCGACAGCGTGCGCGCCGCGACCGGCTCGGCGAAGGACAGCGTGCTGCACGCCGCGGAAGTGGTGGCGCCCTACGCCGACACGGCCAAGGACAAGGCCTCGCACTACGCGCAGGAGGCACGTGTACGACTCGCGCCGAAGGTGTCGCTGGCCGCGGAACAGGCACGCGTCCAGTACGGCGCCCATGTCGTCCCGCGCTTGGAGCAGGCTCGCACGCATGTGCCGCCGAAGGTCGACCACGCGGCCCACGAAGCCGCCGCACGCACCCGCAAGGCGGCCCGCCAGGCCGCCGACTACTCCCGTCCACGTATCGAACAGGCCGTGGCCGCGGCCGGCCCCGTCCGCGAGGAGGCCACCGCCCGCAGTGTCGCGGCACTGGCCGCGCTCCGCGGGCAGGTCTCGCCGAAGCAGATCCAGCGGCTGGTCCGCAGGCAGCAGCGTCGAGCGAGGCTCGGCCGTGCCGCCAAGGGCATCGCCGTGCTGGGCGTCCTGGCGGGCGGCGCCTTCGCCGCCTGGAAGTGGTGGGACAAGCAGGCCAACCCCGACTGGCTGGTCGAGCCCCCCGCGGCCACCGAGGTGTCCGACTCGGGTCGGCTGTCCTCCGTGGACGGCAGCGGCCAGTCCGCTCTCGACCCCGAGGTCCAGGCCAAGCAGGCCGAGGACGAGGCCGCCGACCGGGACAACCGCCGCTGAGCACCGACTGAGCACCGGCAGCCGAGGGCACTTTTCCACGGCTACCGGTGTGGGAGGACGTGTTCCTTCCCGACTCGACCCTGCCCGAGGGTGCGTTCGACGGGACACCTTTCAACAGCCCTGTGGGGCAGAAGACTTGCCGGTCTTCTGCCCCACAGGGCTGTTTCACGTGAAACAGCGCCGCCCCTCAAGACCTCACCATCCTCCGACCGGAATGTATTGATCCGATTGCGAAGGGTGACGTACACAATTGACCGGCCGTCCATGTGACCCAGCACACTCGTTTCGCATCTGCGCACGTCGACACGTGCCATCAACCGTTGCCCCGTTCCAGCGGCCTTCTTCCCGTGAAGTGCACAGATAGCGATCGCGACGACCCCCTACCGGGACGCCACCGACGGCCGTGATCCCGCGGGCAGCAAAAAGGCCGGGCCGGATGTCCTACGACATCCGGCCCGGCCGATCCGCTGTGGAGCCTAGGGGAGTCGAACCCCTGACATCTGCCATGCAAAGACAGCGCTCTACCAACTGAGCTAAGGCCCCGGAAGGGAAGCATCCACCCGGAGAGAAGGACCGCCGGGAGGCTTCGCAGACCAGAGTACCGGGTCACCCCCGGGATCTCGCAAAAAGATTGGGGGTCCCCGTGAACGACCACTCTCCGTAAGATGCTCGTCGTGGTTCGCTACAGCGAACCGCAGTATTTGGGGAAGCGATGGGGAGACGCAATGGACGCCGCACAGCAGGAAGCGACCGCAAGAGCCCGGGAGCTGCAGCGGAACTGGTACGGAGAGCCGTTGGGGGCGCTCTTCCGTAGGCTCATCGAGGACCTGGGTCTCAACCAGGCCCGGCTCGCGGGGGTGCTGGGCCTTTCCGCACCGATGCTGTCGCAGCTGATGAGCGGTCAGCGTGCCAAGATCGGCAACCCGGCAGTGGTCCAGCGGGTGCAGTTGCTGCAGGACCTGGCGGGTCAGGTCGCGGACGGCAGCGTGAGCGCCGCCGAGGCGACCGAGCGCATGGATGAGATCAAGAAGTCCCAGGGGGGATCGGTGCTCAGCAACACCACGCAGTCGACGACGAGTTCGGGGGCGCCCACGGTCAAGCGGGTCGTCCGCGAGATCCAGTCGCTGCTTCGCTCGGTGGCGGCCGCGGGCGACATCATCGAGGCGGCGGACACCCTCGCCCCAACCCACCCGGAGCTGGCAGAGTTCCTCCGGGTGTACGGCGCGGGCCGCACCTCGGACGCGGTGGCGCACTACCAGTCCCACCAGAACTGAGTTCAAGGCCCGGTCCCCGAAAGGGGGTTCGGCGACCGGGCCGGGGCCGAAGAGGGGGACAAGGGGTCTGTAGGCCCCTCGTGAGCCACGGCATCAGGGACGTAGGCTCCGCGCAGAAACCGTGAAGCATGAGCGGGACAGAGCAGCAGGGGGACAGAAGCGGGTACCAGCTCCGAGGGAAGCCGGGCGCGTACGAGCTGGCTCCGCGGAGGGCGGCACGAGCGCCGTGCCCTCCGCCGACGGGCAGCCAGGAGGGGAGCCGAAGGGGGAACGACGCACAGCCATGGGTGAGGTCTTCGCCGGCCGGTACGAACTGGTCGATCCGATCGGGCGCGGGGGAGTCGGCGCGGTCTGGCGCACCTGGGACCACCGCCGCCGCCGCTATGTGGCCGCCAAGGTCCTGCAACAGCGCGACGCGCACGCCCTGCTGCGCTTCGTCCGCGAGCAGGCCGTACGGATCGACCACCCACATGTGCTCGCCCCCGCCAGCTGGGCCGCCGACGACGACAAGGTCCTGTTCACCATGGACCTGGTGGCCGGAGGATCACTGGTCAACCTCGTCAACGACTACGGTCCCCTTCCGCCCGCCTACGTCTGCGGCCTGCTCGACCAACTGCTGTCCGGCCTCGCCGCCGTGCACGCCGAGGGAGTCATCCACCGCGACATCAAGCCCGCCAACGTGCTCCTGGAGGCCACGGGCACAGCCCGTCCCCGTCTGCGTCTGTCCGACTTCGGCATCGCCATGCGCCTGGGCGAGCCACGCCTGACCGAGACCAACTACGTGGTGGGCACGCCGGGTTACTTCGCCCCCGAACAGATGCTGGGCGCGGATCCGGACTTCCCGGCCGACCTCTTTGCCGTAGGACTGGTCGCCCTGTACCTCCTGGAGGGCGCCAAGCCCGACGCCAAGGCCCTCATCGAGCACTTCGCCGCCCACGGCACCCCCAAGGCGCCACGAGGCATCCCCGGGCCGCTGTGGCAGGTCATCGCCACGCTGCTCCAGCCGGACCCCAACTCCCGCTTCCGCACCGCCACCGGGGCCCGCAAGGCCCTCGCCGCCGCCATCGAGCTGCTGCCCGAGCCGGGGCCCGATGACGAACTGGTGGAGGTCTTCGACCAACTGGGCCCGCTTCCCCAGGGGTTCGCTCCCGAAGGACCGCTGCACAGGGCATCGGGGCTGGACAAGACAGACACGGGCACCAGGACCGGCAGTGGCACGGGCACCGGCAGCACTTCCTCCCCCACCCCCGGCCACGGGACGCCCGCTGCCCCTCCCCACTCACCAGGTCCGCACCTCCCTTCACCGCTTCCCGCTTCCGGCGCCTCCCCGGCGCCCGCCGTATCACCGCTCGTCTCGGACGCCACACCGCCGCCGCCTCACCATCCGCCGGCATACGGCCCGCCGCCCATGGACCCGCCGCCCCAGCCCGGGAGAGGCCCCGCGACACCGGCACCGCTGCCGGGCGCCGTCCCTCAGCCCCCGTACACAGCCACGGGCTCCATATCCCCGCCCCCCATGCCCACCACCGCCCCGCCCCCGACCGGCTCCTCCAACTCCGGCAACGGATCTGGCAACGGCTCCGGCGTCGGCTTCGCCACCGGCTCCTCGGGCACCGCCTCCAGCACGGACTCAGGCGTCGGCGCACGACAAGGAACCGATCACTGGCTCGCTGACGCCGACACCGCTTCCTCGGCGTCTTCGGCGTCGCCGACCCACACCGGTCACACGCCTCCCGAGTCGGCCCCCTCCGCCGTACCACCGCGGCCCGAAAGCTCCCCCGCGGCAGCACGGCCCTCCACGATGTCGGACACCGGCAGCTTCCACCTGCCCCCGCCCCAGGTACTCACCGCCGACGCACCGCCGCAGCAGGCCGAGCAGCACGTCCCCGGCCTCGGGCACCCACCACAGCGACCCGAGCAGCAGACCGGCCACCCTGCCGGGACCCCCGTCCGAACAGCCCCGGCGCACCACCCCGAACCCGCGCATGTGCCCTCCCCCCAGTCGCACCCACCCCTGGGCCTCTCTCAGGCCCCGGCATCGGCGGTGCAGCACGCGTATGCCTCTACTGGTTCATACACCGCTCGGCCGACGCAGGTTCCACGTCGATCGAGGGCGGTTCCCCGGCGCCGTCCGGGCCCTCCCGCCAAGGTGGTCATCCCGGTCCTGCTGGTCGCCCTGGCCTGCTTCGCGGTGGGATTCTGGGCACTGGGCCGACTCTGACCCCTGCCACCGGCCTGACCGGCCGCACCGACCGCAGGCCGCCCCGTACTACCGCCCCCGGGACGCCCCGTGCCGCCCCCGGGACGCCGTGCCCGCCCTCGGTCGTTCGGACTCGGTGGCGGCGGAAGCCC
Source organism: Streptomyces caniscabiei (assembly GCF_014930365.1). Taxonomy (GTDB): domain Bacteria; phylum Actinomycetota; class Actinomycetes; order Streptomycetales; family Streptomycetaceae; genus Streptomyces; species Streptomyces caniscabiei. The sequence goes on from NZ_JABXWI010000001.1 coordinate 734,197, forward strand.
GCAGGCGGGCCACGACCGTCCACAGCAGCAGCCCGAGCACCAGCAGACTCCCGGTGCCGATGCCGCCCGCCGCGACGACGGTCATGGCCAGACGCTGGTCTCCGCCGCCCGAGGAACCCCCGAACCCCTCCGCGTCGCCGGAACGCCCCGCGCTCCCTCCGTCACCGCCGCCCTCGGCACCCCCGGCACCCCCGGCGCCGTCCTCCAGCGTGTCCCCCGTCGTGCCGTTCTCGGCGGCCTCCCGGTCCCTCTCGGTGACCTCGAAGACCCCACGCGGCACGGAGGCTCCCAGATATCCCGGCCCGGCCCCTGCCTCGCCCTCCAGGCGCACCCGCAGCGTCAGCCCGACCGGGTCGTCGCCGAACCGGTCGGCGACCGACGTCCCGAGGTGCAGTGCCAGGTAGTACCAGCCGGCGAACCGCATCCCGCCCACCTCGTCGTCGGGGGAGAAGCGGTTCTCGTAGGCGACGGGCGGGAGCGGGTCCAGGGCGACGGAGCGTTGGTCGCCCCCGTAGTTGGCCGTCCTGTCGTCCACGAGCCCGCGTACGGGGTTGTAGAGCGACATGACGAACGCGTTCCCCACATAACCGTCGCCCTCGGTCGTACTGCCCAGTTCGGCGGTGGCGTGGAGCTGCTGCCCCCAGCCGACGGGCACCTTGTAGAAGAGCGTCTCCCCGGCTCTGATGCCGGCCTCGTCCCGCCAGACTCCCTGAGCCACGGGGCTCGCCGCGGCGAAGCCGCTCCCGCCGCGACGGTCCTCGGGGTCACCGGACACGGCCTCGGGCGAGGCGGAGTTCCAGGTCTGGGGGGCGTTCGTCGCACCACCCTTCGTCACCACGGGCTCCGAGACGAAACCGAGCTCCAGCCCCCACTTCTCCGCGCCGCCCTTGGACGGGGAACCCGTCACCGAGCCCGAAGCAGAGCCGGAAACCGATCCCGACGCCGAACCCGAAGCGGAGCCTGAAACCGCCCCCGACGCCGAACCCGTGCTCGTCCCCGCACCGCCCCCGACAGCCGAGCCGACCCGTTCGACGACGACGTAGTAGACCCCGCCCCCCTGGCACATGTACTCGTCGCTGCCGATCACCCGCGAGGCCCAGGCCGTGACGGGGTGCCCGCTGCGGGTCGGTCCGAAGCGGGCGGTCTCGTAGGAGCAGCGATGGGCGTCGGCGTCCTGCACGGACACCCTGACCCCGTCCGCGGAGCCGACCGCCGATCCCGCCTCCGGTACGGCCGTGGCCGAGACGTACGCGTTGGCGGCGGCCCCGAGATCGAGACGGAAGTACAGCTTGCCGCCCGGCCCGATGGAGCTGCGATAGGTCTTGCCGACCGCCAGCCGTACGGCTTCCGTGCTGCTCGTGGCGCCCTCGACCGTGATCGCGTCCCGCGCGTAGGCGTACGGGGTGGGCGCGTCGGCCGCCACGGCGGGGCCGGTCTGCGCCGTCGTCACGCACAGGGCCGCTCCCACGGCCGCCGCAGCTCGCCACCACCAGACCGTGCGCCGCCCCATCAAGCGCCACCCCTCGTCGTAGACCGTCCTCCCGAGGCCCCACCAGGTGCTCGTGGCCCCGAAAGCGCCCATCCTGCCGGGCCGTGCGCGCCGATGCCTCACTTCCTGGGCAGGAGCGGCCGAAAACGGCCGCTATCCGGAACGGCGCCTTGCTCCCGCAAGCACCTCGTTCGCCAAGGCGAATCCAAGTCCGGCGGAATGTCGGCACATGGTCCGGAAGGGGAGGGAAGCCCCCGAGCGACACAAAACCCCGGCCGCCAGGCGGCCGGGGTCTGCTCTGAGACTGATGTCGACGTTCACGAACCCGTGGGCACGGAGTCAGTCGCCTCCGTCCACAGATCCTGCTCGGCGCGATCCGCCTGGATCTGGCGGTACACGAGGAGCCCGCCGATGGCGGCCAGTGCGACCAGGAGAAGCTTCTTCACCGCGCGACCTCGTCTTTCCTTGACGTAGGGGACCTCTGGCGCCCGACTATACACACCGACCGATACCGATCGGTGACCTGCGTCGGCCCCCCAACTCCCGCAGGGAAGACCGCAGTAGAACCGGACGCCACTGTTCCGATCGCAGGCTCATCACACAGGTCCGCACACAGGTCCATCACATCTCGCACACCTCGGCGGATCCCACGGACCTCGGCTTCCTGCAAGTCCTCAGACCTCCTTGCACCCATCCGAGTGGTGTTCATCCGAAGATCGACGCGCCATGGACGTCGGTCCATGATTTCGGAGCCCACATACACATCATGAGGAAAGTACGCAAATCGCCCAACCCGAAAGTGAGGGGCCATGGCCCAGAACAAGGTCATGAAGCTGTGGACCGCCATCGTCACCGCCTTCCTCGCGCTGTGCACGGCGCTCGGACTCGTCACGACCACGGCCTCGGCGGCCGTACCGCAGACCGAGACCACCCGCAACTGCGTGGTCCCCGCGGCGGCCCCGGCGATGCCCCTCCCGGCCCGGCCCCACGACCGTGCTCTGCCTCCCACGATGAAACAGCGCATCCGCGCCGAGGCCCACGGCTCCTCCCCCTCCTGCCGCCACCGCACGGCCCTGCACACGGCCACGGACACCGCTGCGAACGCCACGAGCGCCACGGGCCATGTCGCGGCCCCGGAGGCCCCTCTCCCACGGGCCGAGCCTCCAGGAGCACCTCTCCAGCGCTGATCCCCGGCGGGAAGACACCGACCCAGCGGCGATCTTGCGTACGACGCCCGGTGGAAGACCGTGAACGACGAAGACCCTCAGCCACACGCGGCTGAGGGTCTTCGTCGTTGCGTGGAGGCCCGTCCGAGCACGGTCCACCGAAGGTCGCGGAGCCACCGCCGATCACCGGAACCACCGCAGGTCACCAGAGCCACTGCAGGTCTCCAGACCACCCGCCAGACACCCGGAGCCCCCGCCGGTCAGAGGAGCAAGTCGTCCGCTCCGCGTCCTTGTTGGCCGGCCGAGATCCGGGACACCCCACGTGTCGCCGACGACAGCAAAGACCCCCAACCGATATCGGTTGGGGGTCTTCCGTCTGGTGGGGCTAACAGGATTTGAACCTGTGGCCTCATCCTTATCAGGGCCTGGGTCAAATTCGACGTCGCCGCTGGTAGGGGAAGTGCCTGGTGGTAGAGCGCCTACACGCGTCTACACCAGTCAACATCATGCGACCCCGGCCCGACTTACACCCGGTCCGGACTCTTCCCGGACTCCACCGGACTCCCCCGACACCATCCTGAGCTGCGCTTGACCAGGCACAGCGCCCTCGAGGGCCGCGAGTACCTGGCCCGCGTAGTCCGCCGAGGCGTGCGTGTAGAGCCACGTCACTTCGCCCGCTCGCTCGTGCCCGAGGATCTCCTGCGTGATCGCCTCCGGCACTCCGAGCGCATGCAGGCGCGAGGCGAAGGTGTGCCGCTGGTCATGGAAGTCCGGCCACCAGTCCGTCCTCTCCTTCTCCTCCTTCTTTATGCGCCCGGTCTCCGGGTCCTCGACCTCCTCGGTCCAGGTCTTCACAACCTTCCGGGCGATCCCGGCCTTCTCGATCGCGTCGACCCACCGCCGGCGGACGCTGCTTCGGCGGAGCGGCGCCCGGTACCGCTCGCCCTCGCCGCCGGCCCTCTTCGAGCCGCGGCGGATCGCGTTCCGCCCGTGGAAGACGAGTTCCTCAGTGCGCAGGCCGTCCTCCGGCTCGGACTGTGTCCGGCTCGCGTCCGGCTCGGCGGACCAGAGCTCGCGCAGCAGCTGCACGGCGGTCTCCGTCAGCGGCACGGTGCGCAGGCCCGCGTCGGACTTCGGGTACGCCTTCCTCTTGACGTGCCCGCGCGGCTCGATCAGGACCTCCCGGACCTGGAGCCGCCGGGAGGCGAAGTCGACCCGGCACCAGCGGAGGCCGGCGAGCTCACCGAAGCGCAGGCCGGTCTCCTCGGCGAGCTGCTGCACGGGCCGCAGGTAGTCGGGCAGCTTCTCGCGGACCAGGGCGAGCTGGTCGGTCGTCGGCGGCCGCCGGTCGTCGGGGTGCTTTCCCCGCCCAGACGGGAGCTTGACGCCGTCGCACGGATTGAAAGGGATACGGCGGTCGCGCATGGCCGCGGTCATCATGCGGTCGAGGACCTGGAAGGCCTTCGTCACGCTGGACGCAGCGAGGGGGCCGCCGGCCCCGTCCCAGATCGAGTTCACCCAGTTCTGGACGTCGAGCCAGGTGATGTCCACCAGGCGCACGGTGCCGAACCGCCGCTGGACGTGGTTGCGCCACGACCGACTGTCGCGGTCGATGGTGTTCTCCTCCAGCTGCGCGGTCTGCGACTTCCACCAGAGCGTGTGCCACGCCATGAGCGTGATTTCGCCACGTGCGGGATCGATCCACCGGCGCTCGCGGATTTCGGTACGGGTGCGCTCGAGGAAGGCGACCGCCTCCGTGTCGGTGTCGAAGTTGACGGCTCGTTCCCGCTGGCCAGGTGGTGTGTACCGGGCCTGCCACGAGCCGATGCAGTCCTTCGTTTTGGCCCGGGTGCCTGGGTACTTGGCCAGGCAGAGCTTGCAGCCGCAGCGCTTGCTGCGGATCTGGCGGGGGTTGGCGGTGGTGTTCTTACGCCCCACGGTGTGCTCCTGATCAGAGTGTGGGCGCGCCGGATGCTGCGGGGACAGGGGTGAGCTCGGTGGGGAGCTCAAGCGGGTCGCCGCAGAAGCAGGTGAGGCCGGCGCCGGTGATGGGTGCGCCGAGGTCGACTGCCAGGAGATCGTGCAGTTCTCTGATCAGGTCGTGAGGGTGGGTGCCCCTGTCTACGAGGATGGTGATCTCGTCCGGGTCCCAGATGGCGATCTGCTGGAGAGCGTCGGCAATGGCGATGCGGATGCACACAGGTATCCCCCCAGGGATGCGCGACGGCAGTTTTCCGCTCCCGGGAGGACAGCGGGTGACTGATCGTACCTGTGTGTATTGATGATGGGGAGGTTGTTGTCATATTCGGGGAGGAATGTTTTCTGCCACCCCAGTCGCGTGAATTTACCCCTTTCTAAGGCAACCCTTACCGTCAGCTACGAGACGCGACTGACCGCGGCCATGGCTTCGGCGTACTTGACGACGTCTCGTTGCTGGGCGTCGGGTAGCGCCCTGTAGATCTTCAGCAGGCGCGCCTCTCGCTCCTCGCTTGCCCGCCCAGGCACAGGCCGGCCCGAGGCTTCGAAAATCTGCCTCGGGGTGAAGTCCGCTCCCCACCGAGTGAAGGCGTCGGCAAGGCTGCGCAGCTCGTCGGTCTCCACGCGGGAGGTGCCGCGCTTCCCTGTGAGCCACATGTTGAGGCGCGTGTACTTGATGCCTGTCGTGTCTGAGAGTTCCCTCTGGGTGTGTTGGGTCTCTGACAGCAGGCGCAGGAGTAGTGCCGCCAGGTCCTCACCCTTGGGGGTGGAGTCATCGGCGGGGCGGTCGGGCTCGCCGGAGTGGCTCGGGGCGGTGGTCACAGGCAACAGAGTCGGGCAATAAATCTACATACGCAAGTAGAACGTGGATTGATGACCTGTATTTGACGGGCCTCGGCGCATCTACGTAACCCCCCTCGACCCTTGTGCACCTTTTACACAACCCTGTGCGCCTCCCTTGACTGAATCCACATCCACATGCAGACTGTGGATGCAGCAGGTCAAAGCGGCCTACTCAACCCCTATCCGGGCCACACGGCCCAGAGGATCACCATGCGACGACTGGACAAAGGTGCCCCGCTGCGGGCCGCCATGAAGGCGGCCGAGCTGGACATCCCACGCCTCGCCGCCAAGACCCGAGAGATCGACCCCGACCAGAAGGGGCTCTCGAAGTCGCTGATCGGCTTCATCGTCGGCGGCGGCAAGACGGCGCGCGAGGAATGCAGCGACCGAGCGGCAGAGCTCGTCTCGGCAGCGCTCGGCCGGGAGGTCACGACCCTCTTCGAGCCTGTCGTTTTCACGCTCGGAGAATCCACATCCACACGCACTTCGTGGACGGTTGATGGGCGGAAGCCTCTGCCCGCACAGCTCATGGACCAGCGGGCGCTCGCGAAGTTCCTGCGTAAGTCGCCGTCGTGGATCGACGCCCAGATCGCGGACGCCAAGGAGCGCGGCGAGCTCTGGCCCGGGCTGATCTACGTCGGCCGTAGTCGGCGCTTCGACCCGCACGCCGTCCTCGACGCGATGCGGAAGCAGCGCACCGCCGCCTGACACAAGAAGGGCCGCCCCGGACGGCATTCCGGAACGGCCCCCAACCCACGAACCGCAAGCCCCTACGTCAAAGGAGAACGGACCGTGTCTACACAGGTTAACGGCATGATCATGGCGGGAGGTGCGCTGGAGTCCGAGCTCGTCGCCCGGGCCCGCGCCGGCGACCGCACCGCGTTCGCCGCCCTCTACACCGCGCACCGCGACACGGTGTACGCCTTCCTCTACAACCGGACCCGTGACCGGAACCTGGCGGAGGACCTGACGCAGGACGTCTTCGTCCGCGCCCTGCGCCGCATGGAGACCTTCACCGCCCCGCGCTCCGCCGGCTTCGCTGGCTGGCTCTCCGTCATCGCGCGGAACATCCACCTCGACCACGTGAAGCTGGCCCGGACGCGGCTGGAGGTCCCGGTCGCGGAGATGGCCGACAGCGACGAGCGTGACCGCTCCGCCGAGGCGTACGCCCTGCGGGAGCTGGACATCGCCGAGGCCGTCGAGACCGTCACGGCCGCGATGCGCAACCTCACCCCGTACCAGCGCCAGTGCCTGGAGCTGCGGTTCCTGGAAGGGCTGACGGGACCGGAGACGGCGGCGCGGCTGGGCAAGGACATTGGGGCGGTCAAGACGCTCCAGTTCCGTGCGATGAGCATCATGCGGCAGACCCTCACGGCAGGGGTGGCGGCGTGACGTCCATCGGCTTCGCGAAGGCCCTCGGCTCGCAGGCCGCCGCGCTCACCTTCCTCGCTGGCCTCGCGCAGAAGAACCCCGAGCTGCCCCCGGCCTACATCGTCTTCAGCTCGGTGGACCCGGACGTGGTGCGCGTGCAGCTCGACAACATGCAGGCCGTCGAGACCTGGCGCGAGGCGCTGTTCGTACCGACCACGAGCGTGGCGCTGGAGACGTACGGCAGCAACCAGCAGCTCACCTTCGAGGCGGTCGTGAACAACATCCGCATCGACGTGTGGGCCCCCTTCACCAACACCCAGCCCGAAAGCCAGCCGGAAGGGGCGACGGCATGAACAAGAACATCCCGCACGCCGTGCGCGTCGTCCGCAAGATCCTGGCCTCCGCCAGCAACGACCCGGCGACCGCCGTCGTCCAGGCCCTGAACGACGTCCGGCTCCTGACCGACCCGGAGCGCTCGTACGGCACCGTGCTGCACCGCACGCCCGCCGGCGGATGGTCCCGGGAGCCGCAGGCCAAGCCCCACCCCGAGCGGGAGCTGACGGACCTGGAACAGCAGGCGGTCGCGTGGGACCAGTCCTGCGAGCGCGCGCAGCTGGTCGCGGCCTCCATTCAGCAGCAGGCCGGGCAGCACCCGGCGTTCCAGAGCGTCCGTACGGACGGCGACCGGGTCCTGGTCGCGTTGCAGATCACGGGCCAGGAGCAGTGGGCGGAGTGGCGCCGGTACTTCGGGATCACGCACGGCGCGGAGCGGTCGTTGCCGCACGCGGTGGGCGGCGAGGGCTACCGCGACGGTGTGCGCGTCTCCGTTCTGGCGTACGACGTCCCGCAGGTCCGGGCTCGGGAGACGCAGAAAGCGGAGCGTCCGTACGAGCTGGACGGGACCGTGTACGACCTGGCCCGGCCGCAGCGGGACGCCCACGGGGACGTCTGGTACTTCCACGGCGACCAGCGCCCGGACGGGATGCCGCTGCTGTCGGTCGACGGGCGGCCGGAGCGGTGCTCGCTCGCGAACATCGTGGAGATGGCGGGCCCGTTGCTGCCCGTCAGGCTGCCCGTGACGCCCGTCACCGCGAAGGGCGGTGAGTCGGAGTGACCTTCGAGCCTCTGACCCCCGAGCAGCGCACGGCGCTGGCCAGCTTCATCGGCGAGGACGCGAAGCCCGCGGAGATCGGGCTGGTGCTGTCGCTCGGCGAGTCCGTCCGTGACGCGCGGGAGCACGACCACACGACGCAGCGCGAGGACTGGTTCTGCATGAACCTCACCTCGTTCATGGGCGAGCGGATGGGCCCGGTGCTGCGCCGTCTCCTCGACCTGGAGGCGGAGCAGCAGACGCTGAACGAGGCCCTGTCGGACGCGGCGGAAAAGTTGCGGGCGGACCAGGAGCCCACCTCCAGCTTCTTCCGCCCCGGCCGCGCGTACACCCGTGACCTGCCGTTCCGGGCGCCGGAGGACCGGCCCAACTTCGAGTGCGTCGGCGTGGCTGTCCACCCGACCAAGGGCGTCCTCCGGGCCTTCGGCTTCGAGCAGCCCGGCAACGGCCGCCCGTGGGCTTCCTCGGCCCTGAGCGACGAGGCGTGGGCCGATGGCTGGGTCGACCTCGGCCCGGTCCGGCCGGACCGGCTGACCCGCGCCTTCGCCCCCACTCAGGCCCTGGCCGAGGACCAGGAGGCGGACAAGTGAGCGCCTACACCACCGCCTTCAAGGCCCTGACCAGCGGTCGCGCCCTGCGACCCGACGAGGCCGCCGCCCTCCTGGTCGACCTCCGCAAGGAGGCCGGCCAAGAGCTGGCGACCGCCCTGGAGGCGGACCTCGACGGCAAGTACCGGCGGACCGACACCGACACGGACGGCTCGTTCCGACGCAAGCGCCGCGCGTACGGCGCCGCGATCACCGTCGTGAACCGCCTCCGCGAGTTCGCCGCCTCCCCCCTCCTTCTCTCCCCGCCGCACCAGCGCAATCGGAGCACGTCATGACGACCTTCACCTTCGCCCCCGCCACCCGCGAGACCGCCAAGGCCCGCATCGCCCTCCAGGGCCCGGGCGGCAGCGGCAAGACCAAGACCGCACTGCGCATGGCCGAGGCGCTCGCCAAGGGCGGCCTGATCGGCGTCGTCGACTCCGAGCGCGGCTCCGCCCTCAAGTACGCCCCGGTGCCGGGCCGTCCGGACATCGAGGCGCACGAGTTCGTGCACGTGCCGATGGCGTTCTGCTCCCCCGAGAACCTGATCGCGGTGGTGAAGTCGGCTGAGGAAGCCCGGCTCGCCGTCCTCATCATCGACAGCTGGTCGCACTACTGGGCAGGCAAGGGCGGTCTCCTCGCACGCGTCGAGGAGGAGGGGAAGAAGATCAGCGGCGGCAAGTTCTCCGCCTGGGCTCCGGTCAACGAGATGGAACAGGACATGCTGGACGTCCTGCTCGGCTTCCCCGGCCACGTCATCGTCACCATGCGGACGAAGAACGACTACGAGCTGAGCGGCGGCAAGGTTAAGAAGCTGGGCGTCAAGACGGTCCAGCGCGAGGGCGCCGAGTACGAAGTCGACGTCGTGATCGACATGGTCGAGGGCACCGGCACCGTCACCAAGACCAGGTACTCCGCCTTGGACGGCGCCTGTGTCCACCACCCCGGTCCCGACTTCGCCGAGGCGATCCTGGAGCAGCTCGGCCAGGGCGTCGACCCCGTCCAGGTCATCGTGGACGAACTGGTCCGGCAGGGTCTGACGTATGACCGGGCGCTGGAGCTGCACAGCCAGGCCCAGAGCCGGAACCTCCTCGGCGCCGACCTCCTGCACCCGAAGACGGGCGAGCCCGGGAAGCTCGGGGACCTGATCAAGGAGTACGGGCAGGCAGTCAAGCCCGCCGCGACGCCCGTCACGAACGCCCCGTCGACCCCGTCAGCGCCGCCCGCCGGGCAGAAGCAGAGCACCCCGGCCGGTGCCCCGTCAGACGCCGGGCAGGCCCAGGCCCCGACGCCCGTCACGGCCCCGCAGATGCGGATGATGCACGCCTGCTTCTCCAAGGTCGGCCTCGGTCACAAGGACTCCCGCGCCGAGCGTCTCCGGGCCACCTCCCTGATCATCGGCCGCCAGATCGGCTCCGCCAACGAGCTGACGAAGGACGAGGCCCAGACCCTCCTCGACACGCTCACCGCATACGGCAACCGCGAGAACGGGCCCGCCGACTTCGCCGCCATGGTCCAGGGCCTGGAGGACGAGGACCTTCACTCCCGCGACGACGCCACCGACCACGCCGCCTGATTCACCACTGACCGCGGGCCCGCCCCGACCCCATGCGGGGCGGTCCCGCACCTTCCAGAGAGGAGGTGCACCCCCAGTGGTGAACCCCACCCCAGAACAGACCGACGCGATCGACGCGTACGGCGACGGACTCGACTTGGTCCTCCAGGCCGGCGCCGGATGCGGCAAGTCCTCGACGCTCAAGATGATCGCCCGGGCCGACCGGCGGCGCAGGATGACGTACGTCGGCTACAACACGTCCATCGTCGCCGACGCCCGCCGCAGCTTCCCCTCCAACGTGATGGCCAAGACCGGCCACGGCCTCGCCTTCGACCAGCGGTACGGCGGACGTCTCAACCGTCCCCGCCAGACCGCCCACCAGGCCGCGCAGGCCCTCGACGTGCGCTCCATCCTCCACATCATCGGCGCGACCCCGACGATCCCCACGGACATCGGCCACCCGAAGGCCATGACCTCCAAGATCATCATGCGGATGGCGCTCGACACCATCGAGCGGTACTGCCACAGCGCCGACGACGAGATCACCGCCCGGCACATCCCGCACTACGACGGCCTCACGAAGAAGCAGGCCCGCAGCGAGCTGGAGCGGCTCGTCCTGCCGGTCGCCCGGGCAGCCTGGGAAGACCTCAAGCAGGACGAGAGCGTCCTGAACCTGTCCCACGACCACTACCTAAAGATGTGGGCCCTCTCCCGGCCGACCATCCCGACGGACGTGGTCCTCCTCGACGAGGCCCAGGACACCAACGACGTCCTCTCCGCCGTCTTGCTCGCCCAGGAGCACGCACAACGCATCGCCGTCGGCGACTCCGCACAGCAGATCTACAGCTGGCGCGGCGCCAACGACGCCTTGCAGAAGTTCACGGCCGAACTCGGCTGCCCCGAGCTGACGCTGTCGCAGTCGTTCCGGTTCGGCCCGGCCATCGCCGCCCGCGCCAACGTGTGGCTCCGCCTGATCGACGCCCCGCTCCGCCTCACCGGCTGGGAGGCCGCCGAGTCGACCGTCGGCCAGCTCGACGCCCCCGACGCGATCCTCTGCCGCACCAACGCGGGCGCCATGGGCATCGTCATGGAGGGCCTCGCGTACGGCCGGAAGGTCGCGCTGGTCGGAGGCGGCGGCGACATCAAGCGCCTCGCCTGGGCCGCCGAAGCCCTCCAGAGCGGCCAGCCGACCGACCACCCGGAGCTGTGCGGATTCGCGTCCTGGGACGACGTCCGCCAGTACGCCGCCGAGGAAGACGGCTCCCTCGAAGTGCTCGTGAAGCTCATCGATGAGCACGGGCCGGACCGGATCGTCGCGGCCGCGGACGGGCTGTGCTCGGAGCAGCAGGCCGAGCTGGTCGTCTCCACCGCGCACCGGTCGAAGGGCCGCGAGTGGCCGGCCGTCCGCATCCACGCCGATTTCCGGGCGCCGAAGCCCGACCAGAAGACCGGTCTGGTCATCCTGCCGCGCGAGGAGGCCCGCCTCGCCTACGTGGCGGTGACCCGGGCCCGCGAGCAGCTCGACGACACCGCGCTCGCCTGGGTGCGCGACGTGACGGCGGTGACCGGATGAGCTTTCCCGAGCGCATGCGGTACGTCCTCCGTTCCATCGAGCCTGGTGTTCCGGTCGGCCGTCAGCGGGACTGGATCGCCGTCCCCATGGGCGCCCCCACAGTGTGGATGGCCACGCCCAGCGGGCTGGTCGACGTGGACCTGATCGCCGTCGAGCGCGCGATCAACGGCCTCCGCGACGGGTGGACGCTCACACCCGATGAGGCCTTCTACGCGGCCACCGTGGGATTCGCGCACGGGCTGACGTACTCCGTCATCGCCAAGCGGCTCGGCGTGAGCGGAACCACGATGCTGAAGTGGTTCCCGGGAGGCACGCCCAAGGCGGCACAGAATCCCCGGCAGGCTCCCCGGAGGGCCCGGCAGCCCGTGGAATGCGGGACCGATGCCGGGTACCGGCGGCACTACCGCCTGAAGGAGCCGACGTGCGCGCCGTGCCGGGCTGCAAAGGCAGTGTCTCGGCAGCACTACCTCAAGCACGGCACGTACGTCATGGCTCCGGTGGCGACGTCATGACGCCCGTCACCGCCGTCGCCATCGGCCTCTGCGCCCTGTGGCTGATCGCCCTGACCGGGTACATCGCGTCGTTCCGTCGCTCGTCCAGGACGGCCGCGGTGCACGGGCCGCGACTGCGCCCGTCGTACGCGGAGGGCCTGGAGCGGATGCGTGCGGCCGTCGCCGGCGCCCACCGCGAGACCCAGCCCGGCGCGCCGTCTTCGGACCTCACCCAGTGCCAGGAGATCTGGCCCGACGCCTCGAAGCACACCCCGAAGGAGTGGTCGTGATGGACAGGGAGTGGGAGCTGCAGGCCGTGTGCCGCAGCGAGGACCCGAACATGTGGTTCTCCAAGAGGACGTGGACCCGGGCCAAGAAGATCTGCCTGGAGGTCTGTCCGGTCCGCGAGGAGTGCCTGGAGGCGATCCTCGCTCGTGAATCGCTGACGGCGGACACCCTGCGCTTCGGGATCGTGGCCGGGCTCACGGGAAGGCAGCGGGCGAAGTTGCACGCCGCGGGTCGTGCTCCGAAGGCGGCGGCCGAGCCGAAGCCCCCGGGGGCGGGGCGGCCGATCGCGCCGTGCGGCACGAAGTCCGCGTACGAGCGGCACCGCCGCAAGCGAGAGCCGATCGACCAGGCATGCCGGGACGCGAACTCACTCGCCAACCGGGAGTACCGGCGCACCGGTTCCACGAAGGTCCCTGCCGCCCGATGAGCACCGGTGGCCCGGCGGATGACATCGGCCGCCGGGCCACCGGCCACCAGCTGCGACAACTGCCCCTCTGGAAGAGAAGAGCACCACTTCACATGCCGAGCCGGTTCGAGTACGAGCGCGCGATCCGCAGCAGCGACCTGCCGTCGCTGTCGCGGCTGCTCGCGCTCACGATCGCCACCTGGGCGGACGTACGGACCGGCATCATCCCCGACCGTCGGCAGCCGTCTCTGACCGTGCTGGAGGAGACGACGGGGATGGTGAGGGCCTCCGTACGCACCCACCTGACCAAGTTGGAGACCGGCGGGTGGCTGAAGAGGGACCGCCCCTCGGTGGCCGCCGCGCGGACGAAGAAGGCTCGGACTCACTACCGGCTCTTGGTGCCGGTCGCTGTCGAGCCGGACGATTTGGGCCCCTTTGACCTAGGGCAGGAGATGCCCTCCCCTGGGGCAGGAGATGCCCCAGACCCGACAGAGCTAGGGCAGGAGATGCCCCCTGTTGGGGCAGGAGATGCCCTAGACGAAGAGGGGCTAGGGCAGGAGATGCCCCAACCTAGGGCAGGAGCTGCCCTAGAGCTAGGGCAGGAGATGCCCCCCTCTAGGGCAGGAGCTGCCCCCAATAGTTCCTTGGGTCCCGTGTCCGATGAGGTCCCCTTCGGGGGCGAGGCAGACGCTTCCGGTCCCGCCGCCACACCACCCCCCGGTGACACAGGAGACGCACCCGGCGACGACGTGATCGACGTCGAGCCGGAAGCCGAGGCTGAGGCCGACGACTCCGAGCCACCCGTCACCGCGCAGACGATCGTCGGCGAATGGCTGGAGCGCTGCACCGAGCGCCCCCCGACCCGCGTCATCGGCCAGCTCTCCAAGGAGATCCGGATCCTCCTCGACGAGGACCACATCCACCCGGACTGGATCCGCCGCGGCATCGCCCGCTGGATGCAGAAGGGCCTGCACCCCTCGACGCTCGCCAGCGTCGTCCACGAGGTCATGAACGCCACCGGCCCGGCCGGTACCCCGCGAGGCCAGCAGCCCGCCGGCGAATCCGTCTTCGACCGCGCCCGCGCCCGCGCCGCCGCCCGCGCCGCAGCACGCCAGGAAGGACAGACCCAGTGACCGAAGAAGAAGCCGTTCAGATCGCCGAGTACGTCCAGGCCGCCTGCCCGGCCCAGAAGTTCGGGGAGTACACCCCCGACGTCTGGGGCGAGATCCTCGCCCCGTACGCCGTCGACGAGGCCCGCGCCGCCGTCATCGCCGTCGCCCGCCGCAAGCCGTTCGTCTCCCCGGCCGAGATCGTCACCGAGATCCGCGAGCGTCGCGCCGAGCGCATCGAGCTGGCCAACGTGGTCTACGACGGAGACCCCACCGAAACCGGCGCCGACTCCGCCGCATCCGTCCGCGCCCTCATCCAAGCCGCCGCAGACGGCCTCACAGGGCCCCAGAGCATCGGCCGGTCGCTCGGGACCGCCGAACGCCCCGCGCTGCCCCCTGGCGCCGATCATGGCCCGTACGAGGGCCGTGCAGCCGCCGCCCGCGCCGCCATCGGCAAGATGCCCGCCAACCGGGACACCACCAAGGACCCCCGCGGCCGGGCCTGCCGACGGTGCGGAGCCGCCCCCGGCAGCAGCTGCACCACAAACGGCCGCCGACGTCGCGACGTCCACCCGATCCGCCTGGAGGACACCCAGCGCGCGGCCGCCGGCCTCCCGCTCCTCGACCACGACCAGGAGCAGGCCCGGATCCAGGCCGCGTCCGCCGCCGCCCTCGCGGTCCGCGGCGAGGACCAGGAGCAGGAGGCCGAGGCGTCATGACGGCCGTCGCCCGACCCCGCCGCCCGTACCGATTCGCCGCCATGGCCGTGCAGTGCACCTGGTGCCACGCAGGCGTCGGTGAGCTGTGCACAAACCAGCGCAGCACGAAGGACCGGCGCCGCGACACCCACCACGCACGCCGCGACGAATGGGACAGGGTCATGTCAACCCGGTGCCCCGAGCGGATCTGCCAAGCCACCCCCGGCCAGCTCTGCACGATCACCCCCGACCTCCACCAGGCCCGCATCACCGCCGCCCACACCCCGGCCCCCACCCCATGAAGCGACTCATCCCGTGCAGAGACTGCCGCCGCCCCATCCTCTGGACCACCACCGAGGCCGGGAAACGCCTCGCAGTCGACCCCGACCCCGACCCCGCCGGCAACACCGCCATCTGGCGCGACGGCACCGGAAGCTGGCGCTCCCGACGCCCCAGCGCGGACCTCCCGATCACCGGCTGGGAGCGGCTCCACAAGCCCCACGTCGCCACCTGCCCCGCCCGGCAGGAGCAACTCGCCCTCCCGCTCGGCGTCACCAGCCTCGCCGAGCACCGCCGAAAGAAGAACCGCCGATGAAGGCCGTCAGGTGCCGGTACTGCCCGCAGCTCCTGCTCACCCCGGAGTCCCGAGCCCGCGGCTACGGGCCCATCTGTGGCCAGAAGCTCGGCCTGATCCCGAAGCCGACGCCCCGTCACGCCCGCCCGACGATCCCCGTCAAAGCCGTCACGACGCCCGACGTCCACGCCGACCAGACCACCATCCCGATCCAACTCGTTCTACCTGAGGAGCACACACCTTGACCGGACCCGAGCACTACCGAGCAGCCGAACGCCTCCTGTCCCAGGCCTCCCACGAGAGCATCACCGGCAACCCCGTGACCCACCAGGGCATGCCCATGCGACCCGAGCACCAGGCCGCCCTGATCGCCCGCGCCCAGGCGCACGCCACCCTCGCCCACACCGCCGCCACCGCCATGCAGGCCCCCGTCGACGGCAGCGAGCCCGGCATGGGCGCCGACGAATACCACGCCTGGTACGACGCCGCCGGCGTCAAGCCCAACACCACGAAGGAGAAGTGACCTTGTCTCTGCCCACCCTCACCGGCGTCGGACGACTCACCGCCGACCCCGAGCTCCGCTTCACCCAGGCCGGGAAGGCCGTCGCCTCCATCCCGCTCGCCTTCAACAGCCGCCGCCTCAACCAGCAGACCCAGCAGTGGGAGGACGGCGACACCTTCTTCATCCGCGGCACCGTCTGGGAGCGCCTCGCCGAGAACGCCACCGAGTCCCTGTCCAAGGGCATGGAAGTCATCGTCACCGGCGAGCTCCGCACCGAGTCGTGGGAGAAGGACGGCCAGAAGCACGAGCGGCCGGCACTCCTCATCCGCTCCATCGCCCCGAACCTGGCCTTCGCGGTCGCCAAGGTGGCGAAGGACGCCGCGAGCCAGCAGAACGCCCAGGGCGGACAGCAGCGGCCCCCGCAGAACCAGCAGCGACCCCAGAGCCAGCAAGGGCAGCAGCAGTACCGCCAGGGCCCGCCCCAAGACGACCCCTGGGCCACCGGCAGCAACGAACCCCCGTTCTGATGGCCATCGTTGTACGGCTGACAAGCCCCGACGACGTCTCCGAGATCGTCGAAGGCCTCCTCACCGCCGCCGAAGCCAGGCAGACCGCGGCTCCCGACCTCGCCAACCGCTGGCGCAACCTCGCCCACAACATCGGCGACGCCCTCGACCAGCTCCCCACACCAGCCACCCCGGAGACCTGATGCGGATCTTCTACGACACCGAATTCATCGACGACGGCACGACCATCGACCTCGTCAGCATCGGCATGGTCCGCGAAGACGGCGCCGAGCTGTACGCCGTCAGCAGCCAGTTCAACGTCCTCAAGCTCCAGGCCAACCCCTGGCTCGTCGAGAATGTCTGGTCCTCGCTGCCCAGCTACAAGCACCCCGGCACCATGCGCTGCCACTGCGGCCCCGGCCACCTCGACACCAGCAGCCCGGATGTCCGCTCCCGCGCGCAGATCGCCAACCTCGTAGCGGACTTCATCCTCGACACCCCCGACCCCCAGCTCTGGGCGTACTACTCGGCGTACGACCACGTCGCCCTCGCCCAACTCTGGGGCCCGATGATCAACCTCCCGCGCGGCATCCCCATGCAGAGCGACGACATCGTCACCGAAGCCAAGCGGCTCGGCCTCCGCCCGAACGACCTGCCGCAGCAGCCCGACGGCCTGCACAACGCCCTCGCTGACGCCCGTCACAACCTCGTCCGCGCCCGCTTCCTCGACGAGATCGCCGCCCAGCACTGACCCTTCCCGCAGCGGACAGGGGCCCCACGCAGGGCCCCGCCCCGGCCACAGACCGGAGCATGTCCATGCCATACAACCCCTTCCGCAGAAACCCCCGCAGGAACCAGGAACCGGAACCGGTTCGCCCCGGATCCCGGCCCCTCGCGCGCGGTATCAACGGAGAGGCCCCGGCCCTCGACCCGCTGCCGCCGCTCGCCCGCGACCTCCAGGCCGCGCAGGACGAGGCCGCACGGTGGAAGCGGCACGCCGACACCTACGACACCGAGCGCGCCGAAGCCTCGGCTCTGAGCCACCACTACCGGGACGAACTGGAGCGGGCCGAGAAGGAGCGGGACGGCGCGTACCGCGAGCGGGCGCAGCTGCTCGCCTGGCTCGCCGCACTGCACCCGGCAACCACCGTTATCACCGCCTCGCCCGACGTCGACGAGGACGGTTGGCAGCTGCTGTACCTCGTGGCCGGCGGCTGGCAGCTGTCCTGGCACATCCACCCGCGCGACGCGGAGCTGTTCCGGCACGTGACCGTGGTCGACGTGACCGATGTCCGGGCGCAGTGGGACGGGCACGGGTCGGAGCAGAAGTACGAGCGGATCCACAACCACGTCCGGCTCCTGGCGCTCGACAGCCTGGGTGCTGACGGGGCGTCGACGGCCGTCACGCCGGAGGTGCGCAGTGCCTGACGCCTACCCCATCGCCTTCGTGGACTGCGAGACCACCCACCTCGACGCCAGCATCGGCGAGGCCTGGGAGGTCGCCGTCATCCTCCGCGAGCAGCACGGCGAGCAGACCACCGACACCGAGTACGCCTGGCAGATCCGCCCCAACCTCGCCAAGGCCGACCCCGAGGCCCTCCGCATCGGCCGCTACGAGGAGCGGTTCGCCGTCCCGCCCAACGCCGAGGCCGCGTGGACCGCCGACGAGAGCGGACACGTCGCGCCGATGACCCGTCGCGAGGCCGTCACCGCCATCGTCAACGTCCTGTCCGGCGCCGTTCTCGTCGGCAGCAACCCCGGCTTCGACGACCGCCACCTCCGGCGACTCGTCGGCCGGGGCCGCGCCCAGTGGCACTACCGGCCGTACGACATCGTCCAGCTCGCCGCCGCGAAGATCGGCGCCCAGGCTGCCGGCCCGCTCCCGTGGCGCGCGCACGTGCTATCCCGGGCGGTCGGCATCGAGCCGCCCACCGCCGAGGCCGCGCACACCGCGCTCGGCGACGCCCGCTGGGCCCGCGACGTGTACGACGCCGCCATGGCCCGGGAGAAGTTCCCGCTGTCGTGGGAGGGCCGCGCGCAGCACGCGATCGGCCTCTACACCTCGACCGCCATCCAGCTGGAGGACGCCGAGCGCGAGCGGGACGAGCACAAGCGGGACTACCTCAGCGCCTGCGCGACCATCGCCGCCATGCACAAGGCGGCCGTCGGCGAAGTCCGCGGACCGGCCCGGGGTGTCGTCGAGGACGTCGAGGACGTACGGGCTGGCATCGAGCGCGTGCGCGGGCTGCACCGTAAGGCCACGCACGGCGACGACTGCGTGCACTGTGTCGCCTTCGGCCCGGCGTACGACAACACATGGCCCTGCGAGACGCTCCGCCGCCTTGACGGCCCGTCACAGCCCGTCAACGCAGGCGAGACGCCGTGCACCTGCACCGTCGGCGAGGCCTGCGACCAGTGCGCCGACGACGACCAGGACGACGAGGAGTTCGAGGAGGACGGCGACTCCGACGGCGATGTCTTCGAGCTGATCTCCGAGATCGCCACCCGGCTCCGCGACGCCACCGACAGCGGCGAGTACCACGCCGTCGGCCTGATCTACGACCTCGCCAACGGCCGCACGACCATCGCCGACGCCCGCGCCGAGCTCGCCGACATCGAGTTCGGACACGTCTGACCGGTCCGGCCGCCCGCGAGCAGTGCGGGCGGCCGGACCCCCACCATCCCACCACCCAGGAGCACCACGATGTCCATGGACGACCGCCCCAAGGCCCTCGACGCCCTCCTCGCCGCCGCCAACCTCCCCGACGAGGAGACGGCCACCGCCGAGGCCCGCGCCGCCATCGCCCCGCTCGAAGCGAAGATCCGCGCCGCCAAGGCCCAGGAGCGCGCCGAACTCCGCGAAGCCACCCTCCGGATCGCCGCCGAGCACCTGCGCACCACCCTCTTCGCCGCCGTCTACGAGGACGCCGGACAGCGCGCGGCCGAGGGCGTGACCCGCGCGGCCGACGAACTGCTGCGCCTCGTCGCCGACCGCGCCACCCCGACGATCACCTGGCCGTCTCAGCAAGCTCTCGACAAGACCACCGCCCGGTTCCCCGTCGCCCAGTCCGTCGTCTACATCGTTCGCGGCATGCCCGAGGTCCCGGACGAGTACACGAAGGGGCTCACCATCGCCCCGACCGAGATCACCCTCACCTACCGGGCCACGCCGGACGGCCAGCTGGGCCGGATTCACGCGTACGTCAAGGGCTGGTGGATGAAGGACGGCGCGCGCGTACCGATGGACAAGCCGGTCGGCCGGCACTTCCACGGCGATCTCGCGAGCTGGCCTGAGTGGCTGGCGGCTGAGGCTCGACTGCACGATCCGGCCCAGGCCGACGAGGAGCAGCGCGACGAGCGACAGGCGCAGGCAAACCTCGACCTTCTGGCCGAGCAGATCTGCACCCTCGACGGCGCCATGCGGATCGTCGAGTCCTGGTTCGTGGACGTCAACGACGGCCACGGCCTCGACGCCTCGGACCTCGTCCACCAGCTGGCGGAGGCCGGCTACCAGCTCCCCAGCGACGGCCCGTCATGACGGCCGTCGTCGTGGTCTTCGCCTTCATCGTCGCCTTCAGCGCGATCGTCTGCGGCCACCAGGGCGAGGACCTTCCGCGCTTCGCCGTCCGCGCCGTCCTCCGCCGCACCATCCGTCCCACCAACCGCCCTCGGAGCAACCGATGAGCTACCCCGCCCTCTTCACCACACCCGGCATGCGCGACTTCGCCGAAGCCGTCGACGCCGAACGACAGCGCCAACTCGCCAAGTTCGGCGACCAGCACCACCCGATCCTGCAAGGCCTGCACTCGACCGCCCTCTTCGCCGACCTGGCGCAGGGCCTGCGCGGCATCAACACGAACCGGGCCGAGCGGTGCTGGATGACGATCCTGCTGGAGGAGGCGTACGAGGCCGGCGCCGAGGCCGACCTGACGAAGTTCCGCGCCGAGATCGTGCAGGTCGCTGCCGTCTGCCAGGCGATCATCACCGACCTCGACCGGCAGGAAGCACACCGATGAGCCAGCCCACCGTGCGCGACCAGCGCGCCCACACCCACATCAAAGCCCTGGCCGCCGAGTCCAAGACGCTCACCGAGGGCACCGCCGGCACCCCGGCCATGGCCTTCGGTTCCGGGATGCTCACCGGCCTCGCCGCCGCCGTCCAGGTCCTGGAAGGCGGCACGGCCGAGGGGGCGATGGAGACGATTGTGCAGCGCCTGGAGACAGCGATCGGCAAGGCCTACCTTGCGGGTGACCTCCCGCCCACCCCGCCCGCAGCACGCGACCAGATCGCCGCAGCCATCCGCAGCTTCCCGTTCGACGACTACGGCATGGACGACGTCTCGTACGCGCTCGAAGACACCCCCGAGACACAGGAGTGGGTGCCCGCGCTCGCCGACGCCGTCCTGGCCGCGGTCCGTCCCGTCGGCCTGGTCGACCTGCTGAAGCGCACCGAGGCGCACCTGTCCGCCCTCCACGGCTCAGTGGCCTGGCACGACAACCTCGGCGCCAACCTGGCTTGCTCCGGCTGCGAGCTGCGTGACGCCATCCGCACCGCTCTCAAGGACCAGACGTGACCGACCAACCGTTCACCGACAGCGAGCTTCGCCACCAGCTCGAAGACGTCATCAAGTCGCTCGGCGCCGCCGAGACCGAACTCGCCCAGTACCGGCGCCGGAACCGCCTCGCCCACAAAGCCCGCCGCGCGAAGGAGCACCAGCTCGACGGCATCCGCCGCGCCCTCTGCGACATCGGCGCCATCCAAGACGACGACCCCCACTCCCACGCCGACCTGGAGGACGTGATCCGGCAGGCCGGGCGGCTCGACGAGCTGTCGGCCGCCGTGGCCGCAGACCTCGACTCGTACGGCGAGGACGAGGACCAGCACTGCGGCCCGGTCGCTCCGCCCTCGTTGCTGAAGGCCTTCGCGGAGGACACGGCCGCGCGCGCCGAGCACGCTGCCGCCGTCGAGGCCGCAGTGACCGTGCCCGTGCCCGACCTGCCGCCGGGATTCGGCACCGTCGCCCCCTGCACCACGCCACGCCCCACGCCTGCCCCGCGCATCCTGGCCGAGCAGATCGCCGACACCATCGAGCACGCCCTCATGCCTGTGGTCTCCGTTCGCGAGGTGCGGCAGGAGACCGCGCGTCGAGCGGCGAACGACGTCCTGGCCGTGGTCCTGCCCGCGTCTTCCCCGGCCGGGCTCCGCGAGCAGATCGCCGCGCCTATCGACCGCATCCTCGGAGACTGGCCCGAGCACAACCGCACCGACGAGCACGATGCGGTCCGGAACGAGATCACGGAGGCTGTCCTCGCCGTCATCCCGCCCGCCACCCGCATCGCTGCTGACCGCGCCCGCAACGCTGAGGCTGAGGTGCAGCGCGTCGTGGATCTCTACGAGCGGTGGGTGAAGGCCGGCCCGCCGCCCCTCGGCGCGCCCCTCGCGCGCTGGTGGGACAAGCGCCTCGTCGAACTCCGCGAAGCCGTCCTCGGCACGAAGGACCCGTCATGACGGGGCGCACCATGCTCGTCGTGCTGGCCCTCAACTACGACGAGTTCCGGGCCTGGTGCCGCGACAGCGGCCTGCGTCCGAACGACCGCGAGGTGATGTTCGCCGACCGGGAGGAACGCCTGCGCGGCCTCACGAACATCAAGGTCATCCGCTGCCGCCGCTGGGACCTCCACCCGGACGCCCTCCGCATCAACCGGACCGCAGAGATCATCGAGCAAAGGAGCCAACCATGGGATTCGGCAGCGCAGGGCTCACGTTCTTCAACCCCGTCGCCCGCTCCCTCATCGAGGCTGGCGCCTCCGACGAGTTGAAGGAGAAGGTCCTCACGAAGTTGATCGCTGATCTCCAGGCCGAGGACTGGGACACCGAACTGGACTCGCTGCAGCTGTTCCTCGACGACCCCGCGATCGTCCGCGCCTTCGCCAACAACAGCATCCACTGGGAGGACTGATCCATGACGATCGCTGTGGACTTTGACGGAGTGATCCACTCCTACCGGCGTGGCTGGCAGGACGGCAGCATCTACGACCAGCCCATGCCCGGCGCCCTCGACGGGCTTCGTGATCTCCTCGACCACGACAGCGTGTTCGTCTTCACGGCCCGGGACCCGGAGCAGGTCGCGCCGTGGCTGGAGCGGTACGGCTTCGACGTCACCACCAACCAGTCGTGCCCCGACTGCCCGCCCTTCGGCGTCACCACCATCTGCACGACCTGCAAGGGGACCAGGCTGCTCACGTTCTGGAACCAGCGCGGCCAACTGCTGGTGACGAACCGCAAGCTGCCCGCGACCGCGTACCTCGACGACCGGGCCGTCCGCTTCGAGACCTGGGACCAGGCGCTTGCCGACCTCACCAGCCCCTGAACACACGGCAGGGGCGTGCCCACTCCGCCAAGACCAGGCACGCCCCCAGGTGTTGATCACTGTACCCCCGCCCACCAGGGAGAACACCGTGACCACCACCATCCCCACCCCACCCACCACCTGCGGCGCCTGCAACCACCCGCAGGACGCGCACGACACCCGCAAGGGCCACTGCACCACCTGCGCAGACACGTGCGCGTACCGGCCGCCCCGGCTCCTCGTCTGCGGCCTCTGCTACGAGGAGCTGGGCGAAGAGGTCCACCCGCACCCCGACTGCACGCTCGGTCACCTCGGCACTGTGGCCGACCGCTGGGAAACCCTGGAGGAGCGCGCCGGCACCCGCCCGGTCACCAGCTGGCCCCCGGCCATGGGCATCACCCGGCTCATGTCCGACGAGGAGCGCCAGGAGCTCGCCGACGAGCGAGCCGACACCGACCCGGACGCCCCCGGGCCCCGGCCAGCCCCGGTCGACGTGGACGTCCTGGACGTCATGACGACCGTCGAGACGGGTCTGGTCACGGCTGCGGACTGGCTCGCCTCCCGTATCCAGCGCGAGCCCGTCAAGGCCCCGACCGGGAAGGGCTGGGGAGACGAGGCGCACAAGGCCGCGGTGCTGCTCGCCGCGAAGGACTCCGCCGACCCGGCCCGGTGGCGCTTCACCGGGCAGCGCACGGCCACGGCGGCCGCCGAGTGGCTCGCCGCACGCCTCGCCGACCGGCCCGGCCCGTTCCGCCGACTCGACGACGGCGAACGCGGAGCCGTCGTCGAGGTCGCCCGCATGGCCAGCGAGCTCGTCCGCCGCAGCCTCGGCGACGCCCGTCGCGTCGAGCCGGTCCCGCACCCGTGCCCGCACCCCTGCGGCGGGCAGCTGGTCGTCGAGGGAGGGGACGGCGAAGCACCGATCGTCCGCTGCACCGAACGACACTGCGGGCGCACCTGGACCGAGACCGCCGCATGACGCGCCCTGACGGCCCTCGACAGCCACAGCCATGCGACGTCCCCACCGGAGAACACTCACCCGGCAACGCCCGCCTCTACCCCTGCGGTTGGCGCTGCACCACCCACGCACCACGCCCAGTGACGCCCGTCAGCCACCCAGATCGTTGACCCTGTAGCACCACCCGCGCCCCGCGCGGTACCGTCATGGACGGCAGATGCCCCCCGTAGGGCGTCACCTCCACACAAAGCGAGCCCCGGCAAGGAGACTCCAACTCCCGCCAGGGCTCTGACCGTCGGAGAGTGACCTCCTATGGCTGAGCAGCACCCTAGTGCGCCCACCCACCCCAGCAACACCCAGCCACGCGCCATCACCGCGCTGGCCATCACCGCCGCCGCCCTCATCTTCCTCCTGACGGGCGTCTCCCTCTGGCTCTCCTACGAGCACCTCCACGACGTCGGCGCCCGTCACGGCTTCGCTGACGACCCCATCCGTGCCTGGGCCTGGCCCGCCACCCTCGACCTGTTCTACGCCGCCGGAGAGGTCCTCATCCTCCGCGCTGCCCTCGCCCGCCGCATCGACTGGTGGGCCATCAGCCTGGTCGTCTTCGGCGCCGGCGGATCCATCGCCCTGAACATCGCCGGAGTCGGCGAGAACGCCCACGTGCTCGACTACGTGGTCGCCGCGGTCCCGCCGGTCGCATCGCTGCTGGCGTTCGGCGCGCTGATGAACCAGCTGTACCGACTCCTCGCCCAGCGGGCCGAGGCTTCCGCGCCCATTGTCGCGCCCGCCGCCGAGGAGACTGACGGTGAAGAGGAGCACGTGACGGCTCCCGTCATGCCGCCCGCGCCCCCCGTCATGCCCCCGGCCCCGCCCGCGTCCATCCCCGCGCCGATCCAGTACAGCGACCCGCGGTGCTCCGTCATCCGCCCCCTGTACGACGCGGGCACCCGCCCGGGCACCAAGGCCATGCGGACCGCGATCATCGCGGCCGGGTACCCGGACCTGTCCGACGGGTTCATCCGGGGCACCCTGCGGGCCGAGATCGAGAAGCACGAACCGCTCCTCGCCAGCCTGCCGCCGGCCCCCGTCGCCATCACCGCCTGACCGCGCAGCTCATGCCCGCCGTGGTGTTCGGCGTGTTCTGCGCCGTGTGCGTGCTGGTGGCCTTCGTCGGCCTGGTGCTCGTCACCCCTCGCGACGTCCCCCGAATCACCGGGACGTGCGCGCTCATCCTGACTTTCGCGGCGCTCGGCGTCGCCATCCTCCGCTGAGGAACCCCTGTGACCTTCGTGACCATCGGTGGCGTCACCATCGGCTTCTGCATCCTGGCCTACACCCTCGTCAAGTGGTGGCCCGGCGCCAAGACCTTGCGCACCGACCCCTTCCGACAGCTCGCCCGCCTCCTCCCCTTCGTTCTCGCCTGGTGCTACGGCGTCCTCGCCGTCCTCAGCATCGGAGGCCTGGTCGGCTGGATCGCCGACTCCTGGCTGTGGATCAACTCCTGGCTCGGCGACGTCGCGCTCGTCTGGGGCGTCGGCGGTCAAGGCGGCACACGAGCCTCCGGCGTCTCCTACCTGCCGCTCACCCAGCCCGGCGCGGGCCTCACCCTCATCCTCACCGCGACCATGTGCGCCGCCCTCAAGGTGTCCGCCCGCCGCGACGACCTGTTCATGGGCATGTGGTGCGGCATCACCCTCGGCACCAGCGCGGGCGTTGCGGGCCTCGCTGCCGTGCCGCTCGCGCAGGCCGTGAACTGGGCTGGCGACGGCCTGTACGGGGCGATCGCATGACCGAGGAGAAGGCCGGGGGAGAGACCGAGGAGGAAGCGCCCAGCCGTATCGCTGGCGGATGCGTTGCCGTGGTCCTCACCGGCGTCGCCGTCCTGGTCCTGAAGGCCATCGTGACCGTGGCCCCCTACGTCGCCTACTTCGTGGTCGGGGTGCTCGCCTGCCTTGCCTGGCAGAAGGGGCGGACGTGGCTTGGCTCTCGTCGTGCCAGCGATGCCGAGGAGACGGAGGAGGCTCCGGCGCCTGACGTCGGCGAGGCTCTGCGCCGTCTCGTCGGTGACGACAACGGCGTCCTCCTCACCCGCCTCCGCGACGACCTGAAGCTCCCTGACACGAAGGTCGTGAAGCAGCTCCTGGACGAGGCCGGCATCAAGTGGAAGGCCGTGCGCACCAGCCTGGGGAATGGCCCGGGTGTGCATAAGGGCGACATCCCGCCCGCTGCCTCTCCCGTCGTCGTCGACGCCCATGGTGGCGGTTGTTGTTGCAGGTCAGACGACAACGGCAACACCGACAACGGCGGAGAAGGGGATCCAGAGAAGGGGATCCGTGTAGAGCGCACCGACGACGGATTCCGGGTCTTCGACCTGAGCAGCAACGACCACCACGGCTCCGCCCGCACCTAAGACTCCGGGCCGGCCGACAGCTTCCAGGCATTCCGGCCGGCCCGGTTCCCCATCCCGAG
Organism: Streptomyces caniscabiei; assembly: GCF_014930365.1. GTDB lineage: Bacteria > Actinomycetota > Actinomycetes > Streptomycetales > Streptomycetaceae > Streptomyces > Streptomyces caniscabiei. Next base: position 760,222 of record NZ_JABXWI010000001.1, read on the forward strand.
AAGAGACAGGAGCGCCATCATGGCACTCGGCTGGAAGAAGGCACCCGAGCCGGACGATCCCCGTTTGCAGGGGCACGAGACGACTTACCAGGCGTCGCGTGGCGGCTGGTTCAAGGCGGAGGAGAAGCCCGTCCCGGGCACACCGAAGGAGAAGAAGAAGGCGTGAGCGAGCGCGTGAAGGTCAAGATCCTGCTGGTGGTGGGCGATCAAGCTGAGGTCGTGGCTGACGCGGCCGACACTTCGGATCCCGTTCGGTACCCGGTGGCGGAGATCACCGAGGCGGTCGGGCTGCGGCGCGGTCAGCTGCCTGGGAAGCGACTGACGGCCGAGGTCGGCCCGGGTGATCGTCTGTCGGGCTGGCGGTTGGCCTGACGTCAGGTTGCGGCCCTGATCCCTGGTGTGGGTCGGGGCCGTTTCCTTCCCCAAGAGTGTTGCAATTCAATACATCAATGTGCGACAATGGAACCGTAAACGGGAAGGGGCCGCGAACCCCAACCCACCACCCAAACAGGAAGGAAGCCGGACATGGCTGACTCCCAGGACATGACGATGGGATACCTCGCCTCGCGCATCGGCGACATCTACACCGGCATCGCCCTGCTCTGCATGAGCCTCCCGGTCGAGATCGTCCTCCCGATCGGCACCGTCTCCAACGTCGAGGTGATCCCGGCCGTCCGCCGGGTCGCCGAGATCGTTGAGGACCAGCCGATGCCCGAGGAGGTGCAGGCGGAACTCTTCGCCTCCTGCGTCTTCTGGCTCGCCGCGATCGACCTCTACGGGCTCCTCACCCGGGACTTCCACGAGGTCCGCGTCCAGTCCGCACTGGCCAACCTGATCATGGCCGAGGACTCGGCCAAGGCGGTCGCCGTCTGGATCAGGGAACAGCCGGAGCCCGAAGACAGCTGATCAACCCACCGCCCCCGGCAGCCAGCCGGGGGCGGACCCCGTTCCAGAATAAGAACGACCGGCAGGCCCGGGCCGAAGCCCAGGCACCCCGTGGGGTGCTCGCGAAAACCTGCCGGTCCCACCCAGCCAGAAGGGCCGGACCACCATGGTAGACAGCCAGCCGCAGGGCGAGACCCTGCCCGAGATCGCCGCCCGCCACGGCCGCGCGTACGACACCCTCCGCGCACAGTGGTCACGCCACCCCGCCTGGCCTGACCCCATCGGGAAGCGCGGCCGCTTCAAGATCTACGACCCCACCGCCGTCGACCGCGTCATCGCCGAGCACTTCGAGCGCCAGGCCGCCGAGCTCGAACCGGCCCGGCTCTACACCGCCCAGGAACTGGAGGACGCGGGCATCGGCATCAAGGCCGGCACCATCCGCGCAGACCTCACCCGAAACCGCTGGCCCGAGCCCGACGACACCGGGAACGGCGTGAACCGTTGGACCGGGCAGACCGTCATGACGGCCATGACGGGCCGTCGCGGATACCGCCGCAGCACGGAAGGCTGACCTGATGACTCAAGACCTGGTGCAGTGGCTGCACGCCCAGCTCGACGAGGACGAACGGATCGCGCGGGCGGCGGGCGGCCTCGCCTGGTCCCGGTCACCGGATTACCTGGGGGATCCAGCGGCGATCCGCGACTCGGAGCAGGAGCGGGTCGTGTGTTACGAGGGCTGGCCATCTGAGGGGCAGGCGGTGCACATCGCGGCATGGGATCCGGCACGGGTGCTGCGGGAGATCGACAGCAAGCGGCGGATCATCGCCGAGCACGAGCGCTACGCGGCCGAGCGCCGCCGCATGATGGGCGGCTGGGACCCGCAATCCGATGACTCGCCCATCCTCGCCGCTCTCGCTGCCGTGTACGCGGACCGGCCCGGCTACCGCGAGGAATGGCGGCCGTAGCCTCGACGCGCGACAAGTCCAGGTAGTCCGCCGGGGTCCATCTGTTCCTCATCGTTCGTCATTCGTCGGCACAGTTCCGCGACGTTGTTGCATTCCGGGACAACGTGATCCATCCTGGGGCCAAGTCCGGCGTGCCCGGACACCGAAGCCCAGAGTGCACAGGCACACAGAAGGCCCGCCACAGCGCGGGCCTTCGCCATCTCCCCGCCGCACCCGTGTCCGAGCTATGCCTCACTCGTGTCACAGAAGCGCTTCGACGCCTTCACGCACCTCACACACTCACTACATTGGCCCCTCTCACCCAAAATCCCACCAAGAGGGGCCACATGAGCCAGCAGTACCCACAGCAGCAGCCGGGGTGGGTTCCGCCACAGCCGCCGAAGAAGATGTCCACCGGGGCCAAAGTCGCCCTGGGATGCGGCATCCCAACCGTCCTCGGCCTCCTCTTCCTCGGCGGCTGCGCCGTCCTCGTAGGCGGAGTCGCCGAAGAGGTCGACGAGGGAATCAAGCGCGACCAGAAGTCCAGCGAGGCCGAGAACAAGCGCGCCGGCGAGGAAGACGTCAAGATCACCGCCTGCAGCATCGGCGACGACGGATTCGGCGGCCAGGAGCTGAAAGTCAAGCTCCAGGTCACCAACAACGGCAAAGACCGAGCCAGTTACCTCGTCGAAGGCGAAGTAACCGACCAGGACGGCAACCAGATCACCACCATCAACGCCTTCGCCAAGGACCTCAACCATGGAAAGTCGAAGGCCGAGAACAACGCGGCCTTCGCCACGGGCGAGGATCTGAAGGACGCCACAAAGATCACCTGCAAGATCCTCAACGTCGATCGCACCGCAGTCCTCTAGCTGTACGACCGCCCACACATAGGCCCGGCCCGCCCGTGCGAGGCCGGGCCTTCGCGCGCTCAGGGGGGTGACCGCGCATGGGCACAGCCAAGCCGGTCACCGACAAGGAACGCGAGCGCGTCCGCCAGCTGCACTCCGAGGGCAAGGGCCGCAACGAAATCGCCGAGATCCTCGGACGCGGCGGCCGCACCATCAGCACCATCGCCAAAGACCTCGGCCTCTCCTTCTCCCGGGCCGCCGAGGTACGCCAGGCCACCGAGATCCGCCAGGCCGACCTCGCCGCCCGCCGCGCCGCCTTCGCCATCAAGCTCCAGGACATCGCCGAACGCGAGGCCGCGAAGATCAACCAGCCCCACACGTACTGGGACTGGGGCGGCAAAGAGCACGACTTCGACACCCACGACGCACCCGAGCCGACCCCCGGCGACAAGCGGGCGTACATGTCCCTCGTCGCCACCGCCGTCGACCGGTCACTGAGGCTCTCCCCGCCGAAGGAGGAGGGCGGCGCCGACCAGGTCGGCTCACTGCTCACGAACCTCTTCGACACGCTCCGGGCCCGGCATGGGGACCACTGAGCTACGGCTGTCCGACAAGCAAGAGATCTCCATCGCGCACTCCACGGCCTGGCTGAACGTGTGGGAGGGCTCGGTCCGGTCGGGCAAGACCATCGCGTCGCTGCTGCGCTGGCTGATGTACGTCGCGACAGCCCCGTCCGGCGGGCAACTGGTCGTCGTCGGCAAGACCTACGACACCGTCGCCCGCAACGTCTTCGGGCCACTCCAGGACCCGAGCATCGTCGGCCCAGAAGTCGCCAAGCTCGTGTCCTACACCCGCGGCTCCAGCGTCGCATGGATCCTCGGCAAACAGATCGAGGTCATCACCGCCAACGACGCCAAGGCCGAGGCCCGACTCCGCGGCCTCACGGGCGCCGGCGCGTACGTCGACGAGATGACGCTCGTGCCGAAAGAGTTCTTCAAGCGGCTCATCGACCGCATGTCCGTCCCCGGTGCCCTGATCTTCGGGACGACGAACCCCGACAACCCCGGGCACTGGCTGAGGAAAGAGTGGCTGCTCAGGGCCGACGAACTCGGCATCCGAACCTGGCATTTCACCCTCGACGACAACCCCGCGCTCTCGGCCGAGTACGTGGCCCGCATGAAGAAGGCGTTCGTCGGACTCTGGTACCGGCGGTACATCCTCGGCCACTGGGTGCAGAGTGAGGGCGCGATCTATGAGTGCTTCGACGCGAAGAAGCACGTCGTCTCGACGCTCCCCCGCATCGACCGTTGGCTGTGCGACGCGATCGACTACGGCACCGTCAACCCGTACGCCGACGTCCTGATCGGCCTGGGCGCGGACCGGAAGCTGTACGTCGTCTCCGAGTACCGGTACGACTCCCGCCGCGAGCGGAAGCAGATGACCGACTCCGAGTACTCCAAGGCCCGCCGGACCTGGCTCGCGAAGGTTCCACAGCCGGGTACGAACATGATCGGCGTGGCCCCGGAGTTCACGGTCGTCGACCCGTCCGCCAGCTCGTACATCGAGCAGCTGCACCGCGACCGCGTGCTCGGCGTCACCCAGGCCGACAACTCCGTCCTCGACGGCATCCGCACGGTGTCCTCACTGCTGTCGACCGACGACCTGTTCATCCACGAGTCCGCGCAGGGCCTGATCGACGAGATGCCCGGCTACAGCTGGGATGACGAGGCGGCGGAGCACGGCGAGGACAAGCCGATCAAGCAGGACGACCACAGCGTTGACGCGCTCCGGTACGGCATCCGGACGACTGAGTCCCTGTGGCGGCCGTACCTACCAACCCGCCTGGAGGTCGCCGCGTGATCGCCTGGTGGTCGTGGCTGCTCACCGCAGTCGGCGTGACCGGCCTCTACTTCGCCGGCCGGAAGCGCGCCCTCGGCTGGGCCATCGGCCTCGGGGCTCAGCTCCTGTGGGTCGCCTACGCACTATCGACCAGGCAGTACGGGTTCCTGGCGTCAGCGCTCGCATACGGCTGGGTGTACGCGAAGAACTTCCGTGCCTGGCGCTCCGAGAGGGAGGTGACCGATGCCGCTGCCCACGGGTAACGTCCCCTGGCCCCCGCCAGCACTCGCCCCCGCCCTCGACGCCATGCACGTCTGGGACACCTGGTGGTCCGGCGACCCCGACCGGCTGGAAACCCTCTACGGCGGCAGCAACGGCGGCGGCCCCGACCCCAAGCGGCTCCAGTACGCGGGCGGCGTCGTCGGCAAGCTGGCCCGCTGGTGGTGGGGCACACCCACCGCACCCGGAGAACGCCGCACCAAGCTGCACGTCCCGATCGCCGGCGACCTCTGCGGCGGCTCCGCGAACCTGCTGTTCTCCGAGCCGCCGACGTTCACCGTCGACGACAAGGACACGGCGACGCAGGAACGCCTTGACGAGCTGGTCGATGACGGCATGCTCGCCACCCTCCAGGCCGCGGCCGAAGTCGGCGCCGCATTGGGCAGCGTGTACCTACGGCCGGTGTACGACACCGCCCTTGCCGATCGGCCGTGGCTCGACGCCGTCCACGCCGACCGCGCCGTCCCGGAGTTCCGATGGAACCGGCTCGCCGCGGTGACGTTCTGGCGGATCGTCCACGAGGAGGATGGCCAGGTCTGGCGCCACCTGGAGCGGCACGAGCCCGGCGTCATCGAGCACGGCCTGTTCCAGGGCACTAAGTCCAAGCTCGGCCACCGGGTGCCGCTGGAGGACCACCCGGCCACCGAGGGGCTCGCCGAGGTCGTCACCGACGAAGGCCTGGTGGAGACCGGCTACGAGGGCCTGGACGTCTCGCACATCCCCAACGATGTGTCCCGCCGGTGGCGGTGCAACCCGCTGCTCCAGCACCTCGGCCGGTCCGACCTGGACGGCGTCGAGCCGATCATGGATGCCCTCGACGAAACGTACGCCTCGTGGATGCGGGACATCCGTCTCGGCAAGGGCCGCATCGTCGTCCCGAACGCGTACCTCCAGTCCAACGGACCGGGGCGCGGGGCGTCCTGGAACCCGGACCAGGAGGCGTTCGCGGGCATCGACATGCTCGCGCGCGGCGACAGCAATCAGCTGACCGTGGCGCAGTTCGACATCCGCGTCCAGGAGCACCGGGACACCGCTGAGGATCTCGTCAACCAGATCCTGAGGTCGGCCGGCTACTCGGGGCAGACCTTCGGGATCGGCGGGGACGTCGCGATCACCGCGACGGAGACCAACGCCAAGGAACGCAGGTCGATGACCACCCGAGGCCGCAAGATTCTGCGGACCCGGCCGGGCCTCGGCAACGCAGTACACGCCCTCCTCGCTGTCGACCGGCACGTGTTCGGCACGAAGGTGGTCCCGCAGCGGCCGAACATCGAGTTCTACGACTCGGTGCAGGAGGACCCGCTGTCGCTGGCGAACACGGCCGACGTCCTCAACCGGGCGATGGCGGCGTCCACCGAGACGCGAGTAAGGATGGTCCACCCTGAGTGGGACAAGGGCCTGGTCGAGGCCGAGGTCCGGCGGATTCAGGCGGAGACCGGGCAGGCCGTCCCGGACCCGATGCAGACCGGCGCGCTTCCGTAGCTCAGGGGGTGGTCGGCTGTGCCCGTCTCGCCGGCCATGGCCGAAGACCTCGCCGCCGCCGTCGCCGATCTGTACGAGGCCGCCGAGGGCGCACTGCTTCAGAAGCTGCGCCAGGCCCTCGCGGCAGGCATCGACAGCCCCGCGTGGGTGGAGCTGAAGTTGGCGGCCGTCGGCAACCTCCAGGCCGCCATCGACGAAGTTCTGGGGGCGCTTCAAACGGACGCGTCTGGCGCCATCCACGAGGCCCTTGCTGAGGCGTACGAGCGTGGCCAGCAGGCGGCCGTGGCGGAGCTGGGGGCGCTCGGCGTGGGGCAGACGGCAGCCGCTGCGACTGCGCTGCCCACGGCGCCGGTCGTCGACCGTCTGGCGGCTGCCGTCATCAACGACACCGGGCCCGTGTACCTGCGGATCCTGCGGCAGACGATGGACACCTACCGCGAGGTCATCGGCCGCGCGGCAGCTGCTCCCGTCCTGGGTGCGCAGACCCGCAGGCAGGCCGCTCAGTCGGCCCTCGACGCGTTCGCCAACCGGGGTGTCACGGGCTTCGTCGACCGGGCTGGGCGCTCGTGGGAGCTGCGGAGCTACGTGGAGATGGCGATGCGGTCGGCGGTCGGCCGGGCCGCCGTCGAGGCGCACTCCGAGCGTCTCGGCGCGGCCGGGGTGGAGCTGGTGTTGGTGTCGCAGGCGCCGGAGGAGTGCCCGCTGTGCCGCCCGTGGGAGCGGAAGATTCTCGCCCGCACGGGCGCGCCCGGGAAGCGGGACGTGCAGGTGGAGCACGCCACCGAGGACGGCGAGATGGTCACCGTGCAGGTGGCTGGGTCTCTGCCGGAAGCTCGCACGGCGGGGCTGATGCACCCGAACTGCCGGCACACCGTTTCCGCGTACCTGCCTGGTGCTTCCCGGATCCCGCCTGTGCAGGCGTCGCGGGGGACGTACGAGGACTCGCAGCGGCAGCGGTACTTCGAGCGGCAGGTGCGGAAGTGGAAGCGCCTGGAGGACGTGGCCATGGACGACGCGAAGCGCACGGCCGCGCGTGCCCGGGCGCGGGCGTATCAGGGGCGGATCCGTGAGCTGACCGCCGAGACGGGTCTGCCGCGCAAGGCCCACCGCGAGCAGCTGGAGACAGCCCGCTGACCAGAGTCTTCCGCCCGCCGGGTGCGGGCCGGATTGCAGTACAGCCCCGCCGGGTGCGGGGCTTTCCTACGCGCACCGGGAGTGCACGACATGCAGAAGCGAACCCTCCCCCGGCTGGCTGGCGCTGGCTGGGTCCACCCGTACGGTCACGGCCCTTTCGCCCCGTGGTACGCCGACGGCGGGGACGGAGACGGCTCCGGATCCAACGACGGCGGCGGTGACGACTCGGGCACCGGCGACGACGACGGCCAGGACGACGACGGCGCTGGCGGGACCGGCGACGACGACGGCCAGGACGACGCGGGCAAGGACAGCAAGCCGAAGCCCAAGCCGCCCGCCAGGAAGGACGACGGGGAGGACACCGCTACGACGATCGCCCGGCTCCAGAAGGAGCTGAAGACGGCGAACGCGGACGCGGCGAAGGCCCGGACGACCGCGAAGAAGAACGCGGCCGACGAGGCCCGCACGGAGATCGTGCAGGAACTCGGCAAGGCCCTCGGCCTGATCAAGGACGACAAGGACACCCCGCCCGACCCGGCCGCGCTGACCGCGAGGATCGAGCAGGCGACCGCCGCGCACCGTGAGACCGCGGTCGAGCTGGCGGTGTACCGGGGCGCCTCGAAGTTCGGCGCCGACCCGGACGCCCTCACCGACAGCCGCGCCTTCCTGAACTCGATCAAGGGCCTGGACCCGTCCGACGAGGGATTCGCGAAGGCAGTACAGGCCGCCATCAAGAAGGCGGTCGACGACAACCCCAAGCTCAAGGCGCAGGCCCCGGCGCCCGCGCGCACATCGGGCGACTTCTCCGGCGGGACCGGAGGACGCCCCAAGGACGATTCGATCGAAGCTCACCGCGAAGCACGCCGGAAGGCGCGCGGCGGCTGAGCCCTCATAGAGAGAGGCTCCCGTGGCCAACACGTTCCTGACCCCCGACATCATCGCCCGCCGGGCTCTGGCGACCCTGTACGAGTCCACGCACATGGCGATGCTCGTCCACCGCGACTACGAGGCCGACTTCGCCGGCCGCGTCGGTGACACGATCACCGTGCGCAAGCCCGCGACGTTCACCGCGACGGAGTTCGACCGCGGCACCGGCATCGTGCCGCAGAACGCCACCGAGACCGGCTTCCCGGTCGTCCTCAACCACTTCCCGGACGTCTCCGTCGCGGTGACGACCGAGCAGCTCACGCTGGAGATCAACGACTTCGGCGAGCAGCTCCTCGACCCGATGATGGAGGCGATGGCCCAGAAGATCGACCGCGATCTCCTGGCCCTGCGCGACGACGTCACCCAGGCCATCGGCGCCGTCGCGGAGAACACCGCCGGGGAGGACTACAACTACCCCGGCGGGGCCTACCCGTGGTCCGACTCCCGTGTCCTCATCGAGGCCGGCCGGGTCCTGGACCAGCAGAATGTCCCGCCGTCGGAGCGGCGCGTGGTCGTCGGTCCGCTGACGAAGTCCCGCTGGGTGGCGGAGCGCACCTGGCGTGAGGCGGACAAGCGGGGTGACACGGAGGGCCTGCGGGAGGCCTCGTTCGGTGGGCGCGTGTCCGGGTTCGACCCGTACATGACGCAGAACGTCACGGACCCGGAGGAGAGCGTCGCCTTCCACAAGACGGCGTTCGCCCTGGTGACCCGGACGCTGGAGGTTCCTCCGGGCGCCCAGGACGCAACGATCATGAACTACAAGGGGTTCGCGCTGCGCGTGGTCTACGACTACGACATCAAGTACAAGCAGACCGTCGTCTCGGTCGACTGCCTGTACGGCACGAAGACCCTCGACGCGAACCGGGCCGTCGTCATCAGCGACGGCACCGGCTCCTGACCCCTCCTGGGTGAGGTGGGGTGGCGGGTGAAAGGGGGCGCCGTGCGTGTGGTTGTGCTCGGCGCCCCCCGGCCGCTCCACCTGAACCGTTGGAAGGACTGCCTCACGGAAGGCGGCCAGGAACTCGGCTGGGACATGCTCCACCTCCCCGCCCGGGGCATCCCCGCCGACGACGTCGTACGGGCGTGCAAGGGCGCGGACCTGATGATCTGGGCCCGCACCCACGGCCACGACCCCACCGGCGACGTTGGGGCGATGCTGTGCCAGATCGAGGACGCAGGCACGGCCACGGTCGGCCTGCACCTCGATCTGTACTGGGGGATCGGCCGTCGTGAGCGGCAGATCGGTGTGGATCCGTGGTGGTCGTGCCAGTTCGTGTTCACTGCCGACGGCGGCCACCAGGAGCAGTTTCTGCAGCGGGGGGTGAATCACTTCTGGCTGCCTCCGCCGCTCGGCCGCCGCTGGCTCGGCCGCAGCGCCCCGGACCGGCGCCGCTTCCCCGGGCAGGCGGTGTTCGTCGGCGGCTACGTGCCCGACATCCACGGCCAGCACCGCCCCGCACTGCTGAACTGGGCCCGCCGCAGGTGGGGGCACCGGTTCGTGCAGTACGGCCGCTCACGGCCCGTCTGGGGCCCCGACCTCGGCACCCTGTACGCCTCAACGGAGCTCGTCCTCGGCGACTCCGCCGAAGCCGCCCGGTACTGGTCGGACCGGGTCGTCTGCACGATGGGCCGCGGTGGTCTCCTCGCGCACCCGCGTGTCGAGGGCATGGCCGAACTCGGCTTCACCGACGAGGTGATGCTGCTCTACGACCGCGGGGACTTCCCCGCCCTGGGTCGCCGCATCGACGCGCTCACCGCTGGGCGCCGGCGGGAGATGACGGATGCGGCGATCACGCTGATCAGTGAGCGGCATCTGTGGGAGCACCGGCTTCGAGACGTTGCGGAGGTGGTGTTCGGGTGCGGGTGATCATCGCGTGCGCAGGCTCCCCAGAGAAGTGGGGCAACCACCTCGGGGTCCCGAAGCATCTGGCACCGCTCACCGCACACCACGGGGTGCCGCTGCTGTACCGCACCGTCGGCCAGGTCCGCGAGCTCACCGACGACGTCCACGTGACCGCCCCGGCCGGGGACGCCCGGTACCGGGTGCCCGGGGTGACAGTGCATGAGCAGGACGGCAGCGGCCTGTGCGAGTACACGTCCACCCGGCACCTGTGGGCGAAGGCCGGCCGCACGGTGCTCCTCCTCGGGGACGTGTACTTCACCGATGCCGCGCTGGAGACGATCGCCTCGTTCCGGCCGCAGACGTACCGGGTGTTCGGCCGCTACGGCCCGTCCAAGGTGACCGGGACGCCGTACGGGGAGATCTTCGCCGCCTCGTGGTGGTCGGGCCAGCACGGGCGGATGGACAAGCGCCTCGCCCACGTCCACGGGGTCCGGGCTACGGGCGTCGTGACGCGGCCGCCCGGGTGGATGCTGCTGCGGGCATGGCAAGGGACCCCGCTCGGCAAGCACAGGGTGAGCCAGGACTGGTTCACCGAGATCGACGACCTCACTGACGACTTCGACACCGTGGCCGATTATCTGCGCCACCCGGCAACCCGAGGAGGCTGACCGGTGGCGAACGTCATGCGCGCTCTGCCCGCGCTGCTGAAGAACCTGGGCTTCACGCCCACCGAGCTGGTGCACGTCGGCGCCCACGAAGGCCAGGAGGTGCCGATCTACTACGAGGCCGGCATCCCGAACCTGACGCTCGTCGAGCCGATCCCCGCACTCGCCGCACGGCTTCGGGACAAGCACCCGGACGCCATCGTGCACGAGTGCGCGTGCGGGGCCGCGCCCGGGCGCGAGCAGCTGCACGTGATGGCGCGCTCGAACCTGTCCACCCTCGCCGCCCCGCAGCGCGGCGACCGGGTGACCGAGACGATCGAGGTCGACGTGCGGCGCCTCGACGAGATCGCCCCCCATGCGGACGCCGCAGCGATCGACGCGCAGGGCAGGGAACTGGACGTTCTCGCCGCAGCCCCCTGGCAGTCGCTGCGCCTGGTCGTCGTCGAGACCTGCACCGTGGCCGACTCCACCATGGCCAGCCCGTACAAGGATGTCGTCGAGCTGATGCAGGCTCACGACTTCCGTGAAGTGGACCGGTGGGCGCGGGACTACGACTGGCTCAACCGCTGGGCCCGCGGCCCGGGCCAGGCCCCGCGCGGCGGTGAGGTGCGGGACGTCGTCTTCTACCGGGAGCCGGTGTGAGCGTCGCCGTGCTGGTGCCGTGGCGCCCCGACGGTGGTCCACGACAGGCTGTGTGGGCGTGCGTGCGGGCCCGGTGGGAGGCGATCCATCCCAGCTGGGAGATCGTCACTGGAGCCTGTCCTGACGGCCTCTGGTCGAAGGGCGCGGCGGTTGCCGATGCGCTGCGGCAGACGGCCGCAGAGGTGCTGATCGTCGCGGATGCCGACGTGTGGAGCGTCGGGACGCCGTTCGCCGTCGAGGAGGTGCGTACCGGCCGGGCCCGGTGGGCGATGCCTCACCAGCTCGTACGCCGCCTGACCCCGGAGGCGACGCAGGCGGTCCTGGCGGGTGCCGCGATGTCCGGCCAGCCGACGCAGGAGACCCACCCTGGGACGCCTGGTGGCGGCCTGGTCGTCCTCTCGCGGGACGTCCTCGAAGGCGTCCCCATGGACCCGGCCTTCACCGGCTGGGGCCAGGAAGACCAAGCGTGGGCTCTCGCCCTTCAGACGCTGGCTGGCCCCATGTGGCGCGGCGACTCTGACCTGTTCCACCTGTGGCACCCGCCCGCCCCGCGCCGGTCCCGCGCGGTCGGCTCGGCTGAGTCTCTGGCCCGCTACCGCCGCTACCAGGCCGCCTCCGGGCAGACCGCGCAGATGCGGGCGCTGGTGGCCGAGTTCTGTCCGACCCCGCTGGAGGGATCCCCCATGACGTACAGGTACCGCAACGCGAACACGGGCGACGAGGTCGAGTACCGGCACCGCAACGCCCGGCTGGAGATGCTGCCCAACTGGTCGCGGGTCGCCGCGCCGCAGCCGGTGAAGGCCCCGGAGCCCAAGACCCCGGAACCGCCCGCCCAGGACCCGCCGAGCAGCAGCCCGCCGGCAGAGCCGTCGGCGCGGGACTCCAAAGCCGCCTGGGTGGAGTACGCCACCAGCCGCGCCCAAGACTCCGACGAGGCCGCCGCGATCGCCGCCCTCACCAAGGCCGAACTCATCCACCGCTACGGCCCGAAGGAGGCCTGACCCATGGCGGACATCGTCTTCAATCAGGCGCTGGGCCGCCTCGCCCACTACGCCTCCCTGCCGGCCGCAAGCGACGGCCTGGTCCTGGTCCTCTTGGAAGCGGCTGGTCTCGTGTCGGACGCCACGATGCGGGACTACGACACTCTGGACGCGATCCTCGCGGGCGCGTCCAACGAGCAGACCGACATGGGCCGCAAGGCCCTGGCGTCAGTCACGGTCACGGTCGACGACGCCAACGACCGGGTCGCAATCGACGCCGCCGACGTGACGTGGACCGCGACGAGCGGCAACACCGTGGGCGCCGCGGTCATCTGCTACGACCCCGACATCGGGGCGGGCACGGACGCCGACCTGGTACCGCTGACCAAGCACGACTGCGTGATGACGCCGGACGGCACCGACTTCACGCTGACCGTCAGCGATATCGCGCGGGCCACCTCAGCCGCATAGAGGGGGTGAGCCCGGGTGGCGTTGCTGGAGACGGTGCAGGACAACTTCAACGACAACGCGATCGACGGAACGCTGTGGCCCAACTCCTTCGGGAACATCTCGGAGGTGGGCGGCAGGGCCCGGGTCGCCTGTGACACCGGCTTCAACGCCTACAGCACAGCCCTCACCTACACCCTCCAGGAATCCTCGGTGTATCTGCGCGCGTATTCGCACGCAGGCGGCGGGGCGACGACGGAGGCGTGGGCACAGATCCTGATCAAGAGCAGCACGGGCGGAACCGACTTGGGGTTCGAGCTGCGCATGACCAGTGACGATCTGGTGTGCTTCTCCCGGACTGGCTACTTCGACCCGGGCGAAGTGGCCGTCCCGTACTCGTCGACGGATCACGCATGGCTACGAGTTCGCGAGGCTGGCGGAACGGTCTTCTGGGACACCTCCCCGGACGGCGTCGACTGGACGAACCGGCGGTCGGAGACCAGCCCTTCATGGGTCGGGGATGCGGATCTAGAGTTCCAGCTCATCGCCCACCGCTCCGACGGCGCCGACGACTTCGCCGAGTTCGACAACGTCAACGTCTTCGGCCAGACTCTCGCGCTCGCCCTGGCCGCCGAGGCGGACACCGCCCGCCCGCTCATCTCGGCCAAGACGCGGGCCCTGGGCGTCGCCGCCGGAACCGACGCCGCGCAGCCCCTCAGCCGGCACAAGACCTTCGTGCTCGGCGAGGCCGCCGAGACCAGTACGGCCCGGCCACTCGGTGTCAGCAAACGACTGGCCCTCGGCATCGCTACGGGGAGCGCGACCGCGCGGCCGCTGGTCGGCGGGAAGCGGCTCACGCTCGGTACCGCAGTCGAGACGACTGCCGCACGGCCCCTCGCCACCGTGTTGCAGCGCCCTGCCGAGTCCCTGACTGCGGGTGTCTCCGGCCCGCTTCTGACGGCCGGTGCCAACGGGCCGACCCTGACGACGTCTGTGAGTGGAGGTGGCTGATGCCTGATGTCGGAGACCTCGTCACCGCGTCGCTGACTGTGGATCCCTACGACAACACGACGGATGCGGTGCTGGTGGTGACGCTGCCGGACGGCACCACGGTGAGCCCGCCTGTGACGGGGTCGGGTGGCGGGCAGACGTGGACGGCGCCGGTCACGTACACCCAGGCCGGTGTGTGGCTGCTGCGGTGGACGGTCACTGGGACCGGGGCGAGCGTCGAGAACCAGCGGGTCTCCGTGGCACCCACCCCGGGCGCCGGGCTGACGGGCCGGGTCTACGCGACCACAACGCAGCTCGCCAACTACCTCCAGGCGGCGCCCCCGCTGGACGCGGCCCGGCTGCTGCTGGAGGCGTCCCGGCTCCTGGACCGAGACTTCCTGATCCCGGCCGTGTACGACGTCGACGACGACGGTCTGCCGACCGACGCGGAAGTGGCGGCGGCGTTCGCGGAAGCGGTGTGCGCGCAGGTGGAGTTCTGGGAGGAGGTCGGCCCAGAGACCGACATCTCCGGCCCGCTGGAGGGTGTGACGATCGGCTCGGTGAGTCTCCAGTACGGTGCGGGCGACAACCGGTCGGGGCCGTCGTACTACGCGCCGAAGCTGGCGCGCGCGCTTGCCTCGCTGCCGTCGTCGAAGTTCCGGTTGACCGTGTCCACGGGGTGCTACTGATGGGTAGCATCCCGCCGCGCTTCATGATCCATGAGATCACCGTCGAGCCGCCCGCGGGCGAGTCGAGCCGAGGCCCGTTGTACGGGATGCCGACCACAGTGAAGTGCCTCCTCGACGAGCAGACCCGTGCCGTGCGGACGCCTGGTGGTGAGCAGGTCACGTCCACGTCGACCGCCTATGCCGGCCTCGGTGAGAACGTGCCGCCGCTGTCGCGGGTGACGCTGCCGGACGGTCGGGTCACGAAGGTCATCCAGACCAAGCGGCGCGACGGCAAGAAGCTCGGTACCCCCAACCACCTGGAAATCCAGCTCGAATAGGGAGTGCCCGTGGCCGCACGCTTCCAGCTCGACTTCAACGGGGCGACCGTCGCACGGGAGCTGCGTGCCGCAGCCTCGCGTGGCCTGGTGCTCGCTGCCGAGCACGTCCTCACCGAGGCTCAGGCCGTCGTGCCGCTCGACGAGGGCTACCTCCAGAGCACGGGCACGGCCAGCGTCGACGAAGGCACACTCACGGCGGCAGTGTCGTACGACGGCCCGTACGCGGTCCGCCAGCACGAAGAGCTGGACTACCGGCACGCGCCCGGCCGGCAGGCGAAGTACCTCGAAGGGCCGCTCAATGCCGCCCGCTCCGAGGTCGCCGCGATCATCGCGGCGCAGCTGAGGCGGGCGATGCGATGAGCACCACCCACGACGCCGACCTCCTCCAGGGCGTCGCCGAACTCCTCGACGCCGAGAACGTCGGCACCTACGACCCCAGCGGCGCACTGCCGGCCGGGGCCACGGGGATCGTGCTCGGCAAGGTCCCAGACAGCCCAGACCGGGCAATCGGCCTGACCCCGTACCCGGTGTCGGACGACGACTCCACGGACACGGTCACCGGCATCCAGGCGCGCATGCGAGCGGGCACGGACCCGGTCGACGTCGTCCAGCTCGCCAACGACGTGTTCACCGTCCTGCACAACCGGCGCTCGTACGACGCACACGACGTGCGGGTGGAGATCTCCTGGCGCAACAGCCAGGCGTGGATCGGCCAGGACACCCACGGCCGCATGGAGCTGGTCGCCAACTACTACTTCCGGACGATCCGGTCCGGGCCCCACCTGATCGACTAGGAGGACCGCATGTCCACTCCCATCGAGGAGAACGAGCTCGCACGCGAGTGGCGGGTCGACGTCAACATGGGCACGGAAGAGGTGCCTGACTGGCAGCTGTGCCCCGGCGTCCGCGAGTTCCAGCACACGGCCCCGCCGAACATCGAGGACTCCAGCGACTACGACTCCGACGGGTGGGCGGGCAACACCAAGACCGCGCAGTCGTGGGCCCTGGAGATGACCATCCGCCGCAAGGCGAACAAGACCGTCAAGGTGTTCCACCCGGTGCACGAGGCGATCCGGCTGGCTGCGGACGCGTACGGCGAGGCGAACCTGGTGCACCTGCGCTGGTACAACCGTGAGGGCCTGCCGGAGGCGTACGAGGGCAAGGCCATCCCGGAGTGGGAGCCTCAGGGTGGCGAGTACACCGCGCTCGGCGAGGTCGCCGTCAACTTCACCGGCGACGGGCCGCGCACGACGATCGACAACCCGCTCGCGGGCAGCTGATGGCCGCGCAGTTCGAAGCGCTCGGCGATTTCCTCGACGACTGGCTTGAGCTGCCGGTGCGCGGCAAGGACGGGCAGACACGTACGTACCGCATCCCGTCACCGCCCGCTGAGGACGGTCTTCGCGTCGAGGAGATCACCAAGGCGGCAGCGCGGCTCTTCCTGAACGGCGTCTCGCCGGACGAGGAACTCCTCGACGACGACGAGGAGCGGGACCTGTATCGCCTGGTCCTTGGCTCGATGCATGACGAGATCCTCGC
This sequence comes from Streptomyces caniscabiei, assembly GCF_014930365.1. Lineage (GTDB taxonomy): Bacteria > Actinomycetota > Actinomycetes > Streptomycetales > Streptomycetaceae > Streptomyces > Streptomyces caniscabiei. The sequence continues at coordinate 776,675 of NZ_JABXWI010000001.1, forward strand.
GGACGTGAGCTGGACGCGGTTCCGGCACGTGGCTCTCACGACGATGGTGTGGATCGTCCAGGACCGCGACTCCGCCGCCAAGTACTGGTCTGCGGGCGGCGACCCTTCTCGCCTCGCCCCGAACCGGGCGGCCCGTCGGCAGCCGAAGTCTCAGCGCTCGGCATCGGCTGCGGCGAGTACGACCCGGTCACGGGGCTCTACGAATGGTACGAAGGCGGGCTCCCGCCAGCGCGGTCGCAAGGGGGCCGGCGGCGCAGGCCGCGGGTAACCCGGACCGATCTCCTGGAGCAGTGGCCGCTGGTCGAGGCCGACTTCCAGGAGACATACGGCCTCGACCTGAACACCCCTGGCCTCCTTCGCGCCCGGTCGTGGCGCTGGTTCCTCACCCGCCTGTACGGGCTGCTCTCCGCAGAGTCCCGTATCAGCCGGCACTTCGCTCCTCCGGAGCCCAAACCACGGAGGAGGTAGCGCTGTGGCGCTCGTCGTTGGTGAACTCACCGGTGTCATCACCCTCGACGACACGGGGGTGGATCCTGCCCTGCGCCGTGCCGAGCGCGCGATGCGGGACACCGGTGAGCAGATGGGCGACGACGCCGAACGGGCCGGTCGGCAGGCGGGGGAGAACCTCGGCGAGGGTCTCGTGCGGGGCGCCGACGGGCGGCTGCGGGACATCAACGGCAGGTTCGTCAGGGCGGTCCGCCAGGCGGGCGACGACGCCACGACCGCCGCCCGTTCCGAGGGCGAGAACACGGGCGAGGCTTTCGGGGACGGTCTCAGCGAAGGCGCCGAGCAAGGGGGTGACAACGCCTCCGCCGCAGCGGTGAACGGCCTGGAGAAGCTCAAGACGGCGGCGGCTGGCATCGGTCTGGCCGCTGGTGCTGTGCTGATGGCGTCCATGGCGCAGGCCATGGAGCAGTCGAGGATCACCGGACGCTTGGGCGCGCAGCTCGGCGCCACCCCGGCGGAGGCTCAGAAGTACGGAAAGATCGCTGGCGCTCTGTACTCGAAGGCGATCACGGAGGACTTCCAGGGCGCGGCCGACGCGATCTCGGCGACGATGCGTGCCGGCCTCCTGCCTCCGGACGCGACGAACGCACAGATCGAGTCCATCGCCACCAAGGTCTCCGACCTGGCGACCACCTTCGAACTCGACCTCGGCCAGGCGGCGAACGCCGTCGGCCAGATCCTGAAGACCGGGCTCGCGCGGGACGGCGGCGAGGCGCTCGACGTCCTCACCCGCGGACTTCAGGTGATGGGCCCGCGCGCGGACGACATCGCCGACACCTTCAACGAGTACTCGACGATCTTCCGGCAGCTGGGTATCTCCGCCGAGGACGCGACCGGGATCATGTCGCAGGGCCTGAAGGCCGGCGCCCGGGACACCGACGTGGTCGCGGACTCGCTGAAGGAACTGGTCCTGATCACGCAGGGCGGCGGCGCCGAGGTCGACGCCGCCTTCTCGAAGATCGGCCTGTCCGGCAAGGAGATGCAGGCGGCGTTCTCGAAGGGTGGTCCGGCGGCCGAGGATGCGCTGGACAAGATTTTCGACGGGCTCCGCAAGATCAAGGACCCTGCGGACAGGTCAGCTCTGGCGCTGACGCTGTTCGGCACCAAGTCCGAGGACATGCAGAAAGCCTTGTTCGGGATCGACCCGTCGAAGGCTGTGGAAAGCCTCGGCGAGGTGGGCGGCGCGGCCGACCGGATGGGCGACACCCTGCGGGACAACGCGGGCACGAAGCTGGAGGCCTTCAAGCGGGGCATGCAGCAGAACCTCGTCGACTTCCTCGGTGGAGCCGTCATCCCCGGTCTGGAGACCTTCCGCAGCAAGGTCGGCGGCGTGTTCGGCCGGATGTGGTCCGAGGCCGGGAAGGGCAGCGAGGGCACGGCGGACCGGATCATCAGCTTCTTCGGGCTGCTCGCGCAGAAGGTCGGCTCGAAGCTGGCGGAGCAGGTGCCGAAGGCGATCGAGGGGCTGATGAATTTCGGCGGGAAGATCGCCGATTTCGTCGCCGCGAACCCGGAGAAGGTGCTGAAGATCGGGCTCATCGCGGCGGCGATCGTCCTCGCGATCGTCGCTCTGCCGATCACTGTGGGGGCCGCGCTGTCGGCGGCCGTCGCCATGATCATGATCGGATTCGTACGGAACCTGATCACCGGCCTCAACGACAACCTGCCCAAGTGGTGGCAGAGCTTCCGGGACTGGGTCTCCGCCAAAGCGGGCGAAGCGGGCAGCATGTTCGCTGCTGTCGGCCTCGCCATCGGGGTCTGGTTCGGGGGCCTGTGGTCCCGCTACATCGGGGGCCCCGTCTCGCGCGCCTGGTCCTCATTCATCACCAGCGTGCGCGCGCTGCCCGGCCGCACACTGGCGGCGCTGGCCGCGCTCGGCTCCATCCTCGCCACTGTGTCAGGGAACGCCTGGCAGCGATTCAAGGACGGCGCCTCCCGCAAGGGCACCGAGTTCCTGTCCTGGGTGCGAGGTCTGCCCGGGCGGGCGAAGTCGGCCCTCGGCAACGTCGGCAGCATCCTGCTGGCCGCCGGCGGCAGCCTCATCCAGGGCTTCATCAACGGCATCAAGGCGAAGATCGGCAGCGTTCGCAGCGCAGCGTCGTCCGTCGTCAGCGCGGCCCGGGACTACTTCCCGTTCAGCCCCGCCCGGAAGGGCCCGTTCGCCGGCCGTGGGTACACCACGTACTCCGGCCAGGCCCTGATGGACGGCTTCGCGCAGGGCATCCGCGACAGTTCCGGTCAGGTCGGCCGTGCCCTGGCAGGCATGCCCGGCATGCCCGATGCGATGGCGGACTCCTCCTTGGGGGCCCTCGCTGCCACCCCGACTCCGGGCGAGCTGGCTGCGGCCAGGACGGCTGGTGGCGCGGGCGCAGGCGGTACGCGTCCGGGCCAGGTCGTGACGCTACGGGGCGGCGACGCCTGGGGCGACATGGTCATCGAGACGATCCGCGACCGCGTCGGCATCGGCGGCGGCGACGTCCAGCTCTACCTCAGCCCGAGGAGGTGACCAGGTGGCGTTCCCTGAAGACCCGCTCGGCCTGAAGATCGAGATCCGGCCCGGCACAGCGTGGACAGACATCACCGTCCGCTGCAAGACAGACGATCCGGTCGTCCACTCGCGCGGGATCCGCAACAAGGGCACAAGCGCGGAGCCCGCCTCCGCCCCTCTGAAGATCAACAACAAGGACGGGGTGTTCTCCCCACGCAACCCCATGAGCCCCTACTACGGACAGCTCAGCCTCAACACCCCCGTACGGCTGTGGATCCCCGGCGGTGACCACTTCCTCGACCTCGACGGCAGCCCCGACAACTACGCCTCCACCCCCGACCACGCCTCGTTGGACATCACCGGCGATGTCGACCTGCGATGGGAGGGCGAGGCCAACTGGTACGGGCCCGGGGCGCGGATGCTCATCGGCAAGTGGGGTGCCGTCGGCGACCGGTCCTACCACATGCGCCTGCAAGATGGTTCGCTCTACATGCAAGTCCACTACGGCAGCAGCGCCTTCGTCCACACCGCCCAGCCCCTGCCGGTGCTGCCTGAGCGGGCCGCGCTGCGCACGGTCCTGGACGCGGACAACGGCGCCGGCGGCTGGTCGATCAGCCACTACTGGGCGCCGACCATCGCCGGGCCCTGGACGCAGATCGGGGACACGTTCAGCTTCACCGACATCGGCCCGATCACCGTCCACACCAGCACAGCCCCCTTGCTCATCGCCCCGGCACACCTGGCCGTCACCCCGCCCCGTGAGCCGGTCGAGGGCAAGGTCTACAAGGCCGAGGTCCGAGGAGCCAGCGTCCTCGTCGCGAGCCCCGATTTCACCGCCCAACCGCTCGGCACCGCCTCGTTCGCGGACTCCGCCGGCCGCACGTGGTCTTTCGCCGGAAACGCCGCAGTCGCGGACCGGCAGGAGATCTTCGTCGGGGAGATCGCGAACTGGCCGCAGCGCTGGGTGCCGTCTGGCGCACTGGTGTGGACCCGCGTACAGGCGGCGGGAATCCTGCGCCGTCTCGGGCAGGGACAGCGGCCCCTCGACTCCACGCTTCGTCGCCGAATCCCCAGCGGCTCTCCGGACGCGTACTGGCCGTTCGAGGAGGACAACCTCGCCTCGCGCGCCTACTCACCCATCGAGGGCGTCTCACCAGCGGCGGTGACCGGCGTGGAGTGGGCATCGGTGGACACCCTGCCGTCTTCGAAGGCCCTGCCCCGGCTCACGGCCGCCGCGACCCTGTCGGCGATCGTGCCCGGCACCGCCAACGACGGCGAATGGCAGGTCGAGTTCGTCTACAACGCCGACGACAAGGCACCCGTGGCCAACACGGAAGTCGTCAGCATCTCCACCACCGGCACCGTGCGGCGCTGGTCCCTGAACCTGCGCAACGGTGCGGGCACGGTGTTCGGCTACGACGCCTCGGGCACGGCCATCGTGAACCAGAGCGTGGCGCTGGGCGGCGACGTGTTCCACGGCTGGGTACGCCTGAGGTTCTACGTCAGCGAGGACGCCGGGACCGTGACCTGGGGCATGTTCTTCCAGGACCCCGGCGGCGACGCGGGCGGTATCAGCCGCACCGTCGCAGGCGCCTCCGGCCGGGTAACCGCCGTCACCGCGAACTGGGGCGCGGCCACCGAGGGGTGGGCGTTCGGTCACCTGTCGGTTCTGCCAGAGGCAGCGTCGACGTTGTACAGCGGCAGTGACCGGGCTTACTCGGGCGAGACGGCCTGGGAGCGGATGCTGCGTCTGGCTGGTGAGGAGGGCCTCCCGATGGGTCGGGTTCCGGGCCAGTTGGCGCCGGAGCGGGTCGGGCCGCAGCGCACAGAGACCCTGTTGAAGGTGCTCGCGGACGCGGCGGCGGCCGATGGCGGGATGCTGCTGGAGGACCGCAGACGGCTCGGCCTGGTGTACCGGGATCGGTCCTCGATGTACACGCAGGAGCCGGCGCTCACGCTGACGTACGGGGCGCCGGGGCTGTCGCTGCCGCTGGAGCCGGACGACGAGGCGGATGTCGTTCGCAACGACCGCACGGTCAAACGCGATGGCGGCTCTGAGGGGCGCGCGGTCCTGCGCGAGGGCAAGCTGTCCGTGCAGGCTCCGCCGAATGGGATCGGCCTGTACGACGACTCCGTCCCCCTGGCGCTCGCCGACGACATCCAGACGGAGCCGATCGCGTACTGGCGGCTGCATCACGGCACGTACGACGGTGCCCGCTACCCGTCCGTACGTGTGCTTCTGCACCGGGCTCCGGCGCTGATCCCGGCCGTGCTCGCGCTGCGCGAGGGCGACCTGATCCGCATCACCGGCCTGCCCCCGTGGGTGGCGTACGGAGACATCGACCTGATCGTCACCGGCTGGTCGGAGACCCTGCTGCCCCGTACGTGGGAGATCACGTTCACGTGCGAGCCCGGCGGTCCCTGGGACCTGGCGACCATCAACGTCATTCACGAAGGGTTCGAGGACGAGACGTACGACGTCACCCTGACCGCTGGCGGGACCCTGCCGTGGACGCGGACGAGCACACAGGCCCGCTCGGGCACGTACTCCCTGCGCTCCGGGGCGATCGGCAACAACCAGACCAGCGACGTGACCGTGACCGTCCCGTCGGGGGCAACCACCTTGTCGTTCTGGTACCGCACCTCCAGCGAGGCGTCCGGGCCCGGCTTCGAGGGGGACCGGCTCCTGGTCCTCGTCGACGGCGTCCAGGTCCTCCGCGCCCAAGGCACCACCGGGTGGACCCAGTTCACGACCGACGTCACCGGCAAAACGGCGGTCCTCTTCCGGTACGCCAAGGACAACTCGGCCGTCAGCGGCGAGGACGCCGTCTACATCGACGACCTACGGATCCTCCTCGGCTCCTACGCCCCGACCAAGGCTGGCACCGACGGCAGCCAGCTCGCCGACGGCGTGGACACAGACGACACGACGCTGTCCGTCGAGGTCACCGCCGGGCCCCTGTGGACAACCGACCTGAACGAGATGCCGATCCGGATCGACGTCGGCGGCGAGCACATGGACGTCACGGCGATCAGCGACCCGTATGAGGGCGTGCAGGAGTTCGCCGTCGTCCGGGCCCTCAACGGGGTCGTCAAGGCGCACCCCGCGGGCACGCCCGTCACCGTGGGCCGGCGCGCGCCCGCGTCCCTGTAGCAGGAAGAGGAGGACTTGTGGCGACACCGGTTGAAGAGTGGTTCGTCGGGATGGACGTCACGGCCGGCCGCCTGGAGGCGATGAACCAGCGCTCCAGCTTCATGGTGACGAACTTCGGTGCGGACAGCAGCGGCACCGTGGACGCCTCACCGGGTATCCAGGCGGCGCTCGATGCCGCCCGGGACCTGGACGGTGCGCAGGTCCTGGTGCCGCCCGGTGTGTACCTGATCGGCGCGACCCTGCGGATCTACACGAACACCCGGTTGACGCTCATGGCGGGCGCGGAGTTCCGCCGCAATGTCGCCGCCACGATGATCATCAACGGTGACAGTGGGCAGGACCTCGCCGGCTACACCGGTCACAGCAACATCGTGATCGAGGGTGGCCTGTGGAACATGAGGGGGACGACCAGCGGACTGACCGCGAGCGCGATGTGTATCAGCATCGGGCACGCCACCGACATCGTCATCCGCGACCTCGAAGTCCGCGACCTGCCCGGGTATCACGCCATCGAGCTGAACTCGACCTCCCACGGGCTGATCGAGAACTGTCGCTTCCGCGGCTACGTGGACCCTGGTTCGAGGGACTTTTCCGAGGCGATCCAGCTCGACCTCGCCAAGTCCAGCTCGGTGTTCGGGGGGTTCGGTCCGTACGACCACACGCCCACCGAAGACGTCCTCATCGTCGGCTGCCACTTCGGGGCGTCCGGCACGGCCGGGACGACGGCCTGGCCGCGCGGCGTCGGCTCGCACTCGGCGACGATCACCAAGTGGCACCGCCGTATCCGGGTCATCGGCAACAGCTTCGAGGGAATCCTCCAGTACGCGGTCAGCGCGTACAACTGGGAAGACGTCACGGTCGTCGGCAACACGTTCTTGGACTGCGGCTCCGGCGTACGGGTCCGTACGGTGATCGTCGCCGACACCGAGGACACCAAACTTCCCGATGGCACGCAGACGTCCGCGTCGCAGAACCTGCGGAACATCGTCATCGCCGGCAACTCGTTCCGGGGCGGCCTGGCCTACGACGAGCCGATCATCTGCCTCGGTGAGACCACCGGCACCGTCCTCAACGTCGCGATCACCGGCAACACCATCGACGGCTCGACGTCCGGGCAGGGCGGCATCCGCCTCCAGGAGTGCAGCCGGATCACGGTCGGCGACAACACGATCAACAACGTCGACGGCAGCGGCATCAGCACGGAGGACTGCAACACCCTCACGATCACCGGGAACAACGTCTACAACTGCGAGGGCCACGGCATCACCCTCGTCGACATCACCAACACCAACGTCGTCGGCAACCAAGTCCGCGAGCCAGGCGAGAACGGGATCCTGGTGCAGGGCGGCCAGTACGTGCACCTGCGGGACAACTTCATCCGCTCCCCCAGCCGGAACACGAACAACAACGCCTACGGCATCCGCCTGTCCACGGCGGCGGACAGCGTCAACGTCTCCGGCAACAAGGTCCGCCCGCACGGCAGCGGCAACGAGGCCGCGTACGCGTTCTCCGCGACGAACACCGTGACCACGCTCTCCCGGTACGGCAACGACTGGCTCGGCACCTACGCCACCGGCCGACTCAACGACGGCAGCATCACCCCGAACACGTCCGCCACCGACCTCAGCTAGGAGAACCATGGGCAGCTTCCGTGCGGAAGGACTGGTCGCAGACGTCGCCGAGGCCGTCGAGGCGGCCGACAACCAGGGCGACACCACCCAGTTCGAGGCCGTACGAGCCTTCGTGCTGGCCGAGCTGGCAGCCTGGCCGACCGGCCCGGGCGCCCCGAACGGAGTCCTCGTCGAGGCGGCCGGCCACCACGACGCGACCAGCCGGAACGTGACGATCGTGATCCGGCCTATGCGGGTCATCGCCCCGGAGGACTGACCCGCCCCGCCCCGTACGCCCCGCGCCGAACGGCCCGGGGCTTCTTCATGCCCTGGAGGCGTTCATGCCCGCAGAGATCCATCCTGCTACCGCCGCGATGCTCCGGAACTTCCGCTACGACCACCTGCCCCAGCACCTCCAGGCGGTGAGCAAGCCGTTCCACGACCTCGCGCAGCGGCTCGCCGAGACGCTGTCCAGGCCGGAGGTCACCAAGGCGCTCGACGACCTGTGGAAGTCGAAAAACTGGGCGGTCCTGGCCGCGTCCAACGCTGAACGGGAGGGCGTCTGATGTCCTGGTACGCGGGCGCGACGAGGATGGAGCTGCTGCCGGAGGCCCAGCAGCAGCCCGCCATCCGCCCCACTCAGCTGATCTTCCACAGCATCGTCGCCCCGTGGACGCCGCGGCGTACGTATGAGTTCTGGCGGGACAGCACGGCGCTTGAGTCGCATTTCGGCCTGGGGTACGGCGGAGACCTCGCCCAGTACCTGACGACCACGACCCGCGCCGACGCCAACGCTGGCGCGAACCGCAGGGCCGACGGCACCGGCGCGATCTCGGTGGAGACCGCCTCCAACACCAAGGCCAGCGACCCGTGGACGGACGAACAGCTCGCCGAGCTGATCGCCCTCGGCGTCTGGGCCCACGTTGAGCACGGCATCCCCGTCCGTGTCTGCCGCAGCTCGGACGATCCGGGGATCGGCTTCCACAGCCTGTACCGGGCCTGGTCGACGTCAGGTACGGCCTGCCCCGGCGCCGCGCGGATCGCTCAATTCCACGACGTGGTCATGCCCGGCGTTGCTGCAGCGGTGGCCGGCACGAAGCCCGGAGGCGGCACGCACACGGTGCGGCCCGGGGAGACGCTGTACTCGATCGCCGGACAGTACCGCGGCATGACGTGGCAGCAGCTGGCCGCCGCGAACAGCCTGCGTGCGCCGTACACGATCGTCCCGGGCCAGGTCCTCGCCGTGCCCGGCCGGGTGACCGCGCCGACGACGCCGCCCGTGCGGCCGGTGGTGGACCTGTCCGAGCTGGCGAAGGCCGCCCGCACCGATCCGCCCAAGGCCGGGGCCCCGGTGTCGTATCCGGAGACACAGCTCGTCGAGCTCGGCCTGGTCGCTCAGCAACTGCTCGCGCGGCCCTTGGCGGAAGGGCACTTCGGCTCCGCCACGGTGACCGCCTACGCGGCGTGGCAGCGGCGCCTCGGCTACACCGGCGCGGCGGCCGACGGAATCCCCGGCAAGGCGTCGCTGGTCAAGCTCGGCCAGCGGTACGGCTTCGACGTGAAGGAGTAACCCATGAAGGACTCGACGAAGCGCACCTGGCGCACCGTCCTCCAGACCGCCCTCGGCATCGCTGTACTGCTGCCGCTCATCGTGGACGAGTCTGGGATCCCGGCGACGCTGCCCTGGGTCGCGGTCGCCCTGGCGGTGGCCGGCGGATTCGCCCGGGTGATGGCGGTACCGGGCGTCCAGGCCCTGCTGCCCGGCTGGCTCCGCACGGATGACGGGACCCGAGAGTGACGCCGCCGGAGTCCACGTCGATCGCGCTGGAGCTGGCCGAGCTGCGGCGTGCCGTAGACGTCGGGAACGCGACCACCCAGGGGCAGCTAGCGCTTCTGGTGCAGCGTACGGACCAGACCGATCAGAAGCTCGCCGATCACGAGCAGCGCCTCGACACGTTGGAGCGCAACCGGTGGCCGCTGCCGACAGTGACCGCGCTGACGGCTCTCGGAGCCCTCGGTGTGGCCGTCTGGCAGGCCACTGGCCACTGACGCGGGTTGCCCCCTCTCGCCTTCGGGCGGGAGGGGGCCCTTTGTCATGCCTGGATACGCTTCTCTGCATGATCCGTTCAGTCGTGTTCGACATCGGCGAGACCATCGCCCGCGATGACCGCTACTGGAACTCGTGGGCCGACTGGATCAATGTCCCTCGCCACACGCTGTCCGCGCTCGTAGGTGCCGTCGTCGCGCAAGGCCAGGACAATGCGGAGGCACTCAGGCTCCTCCGCCCGGGCATCGACATCGCAGCTGAGTACCGTGCCCGTGAGGCCGCTGGCTGTGGTGAGGAGCTCGACGAGACGGACCTGTACGAAGACGTCCGCCCCGCGCTCTCCGCCCTGCGTCAGCTCGGCATCCGCGTCATCATCGCCGGGAACCAGACTGCCCGCGTCGGCCAGCTGCTGCACGGACTAGAGCTGCCCGCTCATCTGATCGCCACGTCTCAGGAGTGGGGAGTGGCCAAGCCCCAGCCCGAGTTCTTCGCGCGGGCCCTCGAAGCGGCGCAGGCCGAGCCGGGCGAGACCCTGTATGTCGGTGACCACCCGGCCAATGACGTCTTCCCTGCGAAGGAGGCGGGGCTGCTCGCCGCGCACCTCCGGCGCGGACCGTGGGGGCACCTTTGGGCTGACGACCCAGAGGTGATGGCGGCCGCGGACTGGCAGATCGGCACGCTCACAGAACTCGCCGAAGTCGTAACGGGGTAACGGCACGGCCCCGACAGCGCTGGGCTGTCGGGGCCGTTCGCGTATCCAGCGCGTTACCGCGCGGGTACGGTTCGGAGTGGACGCACCGAACTGGAGCCAGTATGCCCGCCAACACCACGCGCGAGGTAGGCGAACGCATTGCCGCCACCCGCCGCGCCCACAGAATGACTCAACAGGACCTCGCGAACGCCGCGTTCGTGTCTCTGTCGATGCTGCGCAAGATCGAGCAAGGCAGCAGATTCCCCGGCGACGACACCCTCGACGCCCTCGCCGCAGCCCTCACCGTGGACCCGGGCCGGCTCCTCACCGGACATCAGCGCACAGACAGCCGGGTACACGAGGCCCTGCCTGCGGTCTCCGTGGCCATCGCCGCCCACGAGGATCCCGACGACGGCCCCGTGCGCCCGCTGCACGAACTGGAGCAAGCCGTAGACGACGCCGTCGATTGGCGGCTCGCCGCCCAGTACGTGCAGATCAGCCGCAACGTCCCCTCGCTCCTCATGGAGTTGGCCCGGGCCTTCCACACCACGCCAGCCAACGACCGCGCGCATGTGGCCTCGCTACTCGTGCGCGCCTACCGCTGCGCCGACGCCATGGCCTACAAGTTCGGTGCCCGTGACCTCTCAGCCCGCCTCATCGGCCTCATGCGGGAGACAGCCGCCGAGGCGGATGACCCGCTCCTTGAGGCCTCTGTGGCATACGTTCGCACCGAGATGTTCTTCGCCGCCCGCGCGCACAGGCCCGGCCTGCGCGCCCTGGAGAAAGCCATCGACGTCGCCCCTGCGCCGGCATCCGCGTCGACGGCGGCTGCACGTGGCGCCCTGCACATGCGGGCGGCTGTCGTCGCCAGCCGCGCCGGGGACCCTGATGCGACCAGCACCCATCTCAACGAGGCAACCCGGCTCGGCGACCTGGTGCCCGAAGACGTCTACCTGGGCACCGCATTCGGGCCCGACAGCGTCCGCATTCACCAGGTCTCCGTTGCTGTCGGCCTCGGCGATGACCACGTCCAGGACGCCCTCGACGTGGCAAGCCAGTGGAAGCCGCCGGATTCCCTCCCTGCCGAGCGGCGCTCCGGGTTCTACATCGAACTCGGCCGGGCCCAGCTCTGGGCGGGCTTGGCGGACGACGCGTTCGAGTCGCTGAAGGTCGCACGGCGGATCGCGCCGCAGCACACCCGCGGGCACCGGTGGGCGCGCGAGGATGCGGCCACGTTGCGCCGGCTGAAGCGGGCGGACTCGGAGTCGCTGACGAGCTTTGCCGAGTGGATCGGCGCCGTCTGATCGCTGCAGCGGGCTGTGTCACCCGGGGTGACACAAGGTGTGTCACTTGTGGCCCTTGCGGGCGCCCATCATCTGTCTGTCCAGATCGAACAGGCAGATGGGAACGGGATGAGTACAGCTGAACCCGCCGCACCGGTCCTGGTTCAAGGGCCGGTGAGCATCGCACGACAGCACGGTGAGGCTTGCTTGCACTGCGGTGCCGTGGCCAGGACGCTGTACGCGGACGGCTGCATCACCCTGGTCGGCAGCGACCGTGTCTGGCCGGTCGTCACGTGCGGTTGTCGCAGGCAGGCGGCCGTGTCATGACGAGTCAGCAGACCGCATCGGAGCCGCCCGTCTCGCTGCCCGATCCGACGCGTCCGCCCCGGCCGGCGCCCGGCTGCGGCGTGTGCGCGGCACTCGACAAGCAGCGTGCCCAGGCGGAGGAGGACAAGGACGTCCGCCGCGCGACGATGTTCGAGGTCGAGATGCGCCGTCACCCTCGGCACCGCGAGGGGCCGACGTGAACCAGGACGAGAACCCTCGCGCGATCGCCTGGTGCAGCTGGCACGGCGGACTGTCGGACACGGCCCGCCTGGTCCAGGTCGGTGAGGCTGGCAAGCTCTTCGCTTGCGCCCGGTGCCGCCACGCACACGACTTGGCCCCTCTCGCCGACCAGCCGCTATGAGCCAGGACGAGGAGGCGCCTGAGTGCCAGCACGGCATGCACCATCTCTGCTCTGGTCCTCGCCAGGTACGCCGGGAGGGGGCACCGCCGTGGGAGGTCCCGCTGATGACGCTGCGCTGCGGCTGCGCCTGCCACAGAAAGGCTCGCTCATCGCGCCACTGAGACCCGGCGCCCGTTCACCTTCCAGGGCGCCGTCCTCCGTCCCTCGTGCCGATGAGGGGCGGCTAGCGCCCCGCCGCCGGGTGTTCCCCCGCCCCGGCGGCGGGGTCCGGCATCAGGTCCACTTCGCCGACTCCGATGGCGTCAGCGATGCGGACCAGGGTGTCGAACCGGGGTGATGCGTGGCCCTGCTCGATGCGGCTGTAGGTGGCCACGTCGAGCCCTGACCGGTCGCACACCGCCTGTTGGGTCAGGTTGTGGTGTTCGCGGACGCGGCGGATCTGGTCTCCGAGCTCGCGGCGGCGGGCGAGGACCCGGTCGGAGGGGGGAGTGGGACGCGACACTCGTCCAACGCTCCCGAGCGCATGATCAAATGAGATTAGGGTCGACCCTAATTTGTGTGATCTTGCTGGTGCTGGGGTAGCTCAGCGATTTACCTGCCACGAGTGATTGCTGGAGTCCACAAGCCCCGGGCCGCCCGCTTGAGCGGCGTCGGCCCGGACGGCGGGGGCGGCGTGATATGCGTCCGTCGCCCTCGCAAGGCGTTCGGCCGAGATGGCTGAACGTCGCCGCCCCGTTCTCCGTATGGAGGACGGGGCGGTTTACTGTGTGCCGAAGCGCCCCCAGCCGAATGATGCGGCTGGGGGCGCCCTTCCGATCGGGCGTCTCCCGGGGGGCCGTTGAGGCCCAACACCCGACCGGGCTCGCTTGGGGTTATGCGTCAGACGGCGGAAGCGTCGCGCCCGTCTCCCCTACGTGCACTGTACCCACAGCAGCGGACGATCTACAGGTTGTAGACGTGTGGTCCTGTGAACATTCTGCCGATAACACGTGGCCCAACGCTCGTTCGATTAGCTGTCGACGAGCGGGAGCGCCCACCAGGCAAGGAACGAGGCGTTGTTACGGACGAGTACCGGATTCTCAAGATCAACAAATGTAGAAGCCCGGTAGATCCTGGGGACCTACCGGGCTTCTCACCTGGCGCTATGCCGTTGTGGGGCTAACAGGATTTGAACCTGTGGCCTCATCCTTATCAGGGATGCGCTCTAACCAACTGAGCTATAGCCCCGCCGCGCTCTGCGGTGTGTGTCCCGCGCGCTGACTCCTGAAGATTAGCGCACGACGTGGGCAGTCCCAAAATCGATACCCGCAGGGCGACGGCGACGCGGTGAGCCGCGCCTACTCGTCCTCGGCGAGCGTCAGCTCGACGCCGCCCACGAAGCCCGCGGAGAGGTTGTAGATGAAGGCACCGAGGGTGGCCAGGGCGGTGGCGAGGACGACGTCGATGACCGCGATGATCGTGGTGAAGATCAGCACGTTGGGCAGCGACAGGAACGCCTGCAGATCGAAGCCGTTGGACTCGTTCGAGCCGGTCGCCTCGGAGATGGTGGCGCCGACCGTGGAGAACACGCCCATCGCGTTCATGACCATCCACAGCACCGCGGCCGCGACGACCGTGCAGATGCCGAGGGCGATGGAGAGCAGGAAGCTGACCTTCATCACGGACCACGGGTCGGCCTTGGACACCCGCAGCCGCGCCTTGCGCGTGCGGGGCGTCGTGCGCGCGCCCGTACGCGGCTTGCGGGAGGAGGCCTCCGGGGCCGGCGCGTAGGCCTGCGGCGGGTGGTACGGGCCCGCCTGCTGCTGCGACTGCCGCTCACCGGGCAGCGCGGAGGCCGCGGCCTGCGCCGGGGCCTGAGGCTGAGGCTGGGGCTGCGCCGCGGCCGGACGGCCGGACCCGCCCTGAGCCGCGGCCGGGCCGCCGGACGCGGGCTTCTGGGCCTGCGGACCGCGGGTGTCCGTCACGGTCGCCCCCTGGGGTCCGGGCTTCTCCGGCGCGGGCACGGCCGCGTCCGTCGCGTCCGGCTTGATGGCCTTCAGTTGGGTCGTGTGCGTGTCCATCGCACGCGCGGCGGAGCCACGGCCGCCGCCGTCCGCCTCCGACCCGGTCGATGTGCCGGCCGAAGTACCGGACGATCCCGCGCCCGTGGCTCCGCTCACGCTGACTCACTCCTCGTGCTACTCGGACGAGGGCGCCTCACCCTCGTCCGTACCGGTCGTGGCGACGGTCTCGGCGGTCTCGTCGACGGCATCGTCGCCGTCGACCTCCTCCGCCTCCCGCCCCGCCTCGGCGTTCCGAGCGATGCCGACCACGGCATCGCGCTTGCCCAGGTTGATCAGTTGGACGCCCATGGTGTCACGGCCGGTTTCCCTGATCTCGTTGACTCGCGTACGAATCACACCGCCCGACAGCGTGATGGCGAGGATCTCGTCGGTCTCCTCGACCACCAGCGCGCCGACGAGGGAACCGCGGTCCTCGACGATCTTGGCGGCCTTGATGCCGAGGCCGCCGCGACCCTGGACGCGGTACTCGTCGACGGCGGTCCGCTTCGCGTACCCGCCGTCTGTGGCAGTGAACACGAACGTACCGGGTCGAACAACATTCATCGAGAGCAGCTCGTCCCCCTCGCGGAAACTCATGCCCTTGACACCCGAGGTGGCACGGCCCATGGGCCGCAGCGCCTCGTCCGTCGCCGTGAAGCGGATCGACTGTGCCTTCTTGCTGATCAGAAGGATGTCGTCCTCTGCCGATACGAGTTCGGCTCCGATCAGTTCGTCGTCGGAACCGTCCTCCTTCTCACGGAGGTTGATCGCGATGACGCCGCCGGAACGGGGCGAATCGTAATCCTTCAGAGGCGTCTTCTTCACAAGTCCGCCCTTGGTGGCGAGCACCAGATACGGCGTGGCCTCGTAGTCGCGGATCGCGAGGATCTCGGCGATCGCCTCGTCCGGCTGGAACGCCAGCAGGTTGGCGACGTGCTGTCCACGCGCGTCACGCCCGGCGTCCGGCAACTCGTAGGCCTTGGCCCGGTAGACGCGGCCCTTGTTGGTGAAGAACAGCAGCCAGTGGTGGGTCGTGGACACGAAGAAGTGGTCGACGATGTCGTCTTCCTTGAGCTTCGTGCCGCGGACGCCCTTGCCGCCGCGCTTCTGCGCCCGGTAGTCGACCGTCTTGGTCCGCTTGACGTAGCCGCCGCGCGAGACGGTGACGACGATGTCCTCCTCGGCGATGAGGTCCTCGATGGACATGTCGCCGTCGTAGGGGACCAGCATCGTCTTGCGGTCGTCGCCGTACTTCTCGACGATCGCGGCGAGTTCCGCGCTGACGATCCCGCGCTGACGCACGGGCGAGGCGAGGATCGCGTTGTACTCGCGGATCTTGGCCTGGAGTTCGTCGTGCTCCTGGATGATCTTCTGGCGTTCCAGGGCGGCCAGGCGGCGCAGCTGCATCTCGAGGATGGCGTTGGCCTGGATCTCGTCGATCTCCAGGAGGTCCATCAGGCCCGTGCGCGCGATGTCGACGGTGTCGCTGCGCCGGATCAGCGCGATGACCTCGTCGATGGCGTCCAGGGCCTTCAGCAGGCCGCGCAGGATGTGCGCGCGCTCCTCGGCCTTGCGCAGCCGGAACTTCGTGCGGCGGACGACGACCTCGATCTGGTGCGTCACCCAGTGGCGGATGAACGCGTCCAGGGAGAGGGTGCGCGGCACGCCGTCGACCAGGGCCAGCATGTTGGCGCCGAAGTTGGTCTGCAGGTCGGTGTGCTTGTACAGGTTGTTCAGCACGACCTTGGCGACCGCGTCGCGCTTCAGCACGATGACCAGGCGCTGGCCCGTACGGGACGACGTCTCGTCACGGACGTCCGCGATGCCGCCGATCTTGCCGTCCTTCACGAGGTCGGCGATCTTCTGCGCGAGGTTGTCCGGGTTGGTCTGGTACGGCAGCTCCGTGACCACCAGGCACTGGCGGTTCTGGATCTCCTCGACCTCGACGACCGCGCGCATCGTGATGGAGCCACGGCCCGTGCGGTAGGCCTCCTCGATGCCCTTCCGACCGACCACGAGGGCGCCGGTCGGGAAGTCGGGGCCCTTGATGCGCTCGATCAGCGCGTCCAGGAGGTCCTCGTGGGAGGCCTCGGGGTTCTCCAGGTACCACTGGGCGCCGGCCGCGACCTCGCGGAGGTTGTGCGGCGGGATGTTGGTCGCCATGCCGACCGCGATACCGGCCGAGCCGTTGATCAGCAGGTTCGGGAAGCGGGCCGGGAGGACGGTCGGCTCCTGGGAGCGGCCGTCGTAGTTGTCCGTGAAGTCGACGGTCTCCTCGTCGATGTCACGGACCATCTCCATCGACAGCGGCGCCATCTTGCACTCGGTGTAGCGCATGGCCGCCGCCGGGTCGTTGCCCGGCGAGCCGAAGTTGCCGTTGGAGTCCACCAGCGGCATCCGCATCGACCACGGCTGCGCGAGGCGGACCAGCGCGTCGTAGATCGAGGAGTCGCCGTGCGGGTGGTAGTTGCCCATGACGTCGCCGACGACGCGGGCGCACTTGTAGAAGCCCTTCTCGGGCCGGTAGCCGCCGTCGTACATGGCGTACAGGACACGGCGGTGGACGGGCTTGAGACCGTCGCGGACGTCGGGCAGCGCGCGGGACACGATGACGGACATCGCGTAGTCCAGGTACGAGCGCTGCATCTCCGTCTCGAGCCCGACGGGCTCGATGCGCACGGTCGTCTCGCCGGCGTCGTCAGGCGTGACGGGGGGGTTCTCGTCGGCCATTGCTGGTGGGGATCCTTCCTGGTGCGGTCAGCTGAGACCGACTCAGATGTCGAGGAAGCGGACGTCCTTGGCGTTGCGCTGGATGAACTGGCGCCGGGCCTCGACGTCTTCACCCATGAGGACCGAGAACAGCTCGTCGGCCTGGGCGGCGTCGTCGAGCGTGACCTGACCGAGGACACGGTGGTCGACGTCCATGGTCGTGATGCGCAGTTCCTCGGCGTTCATCTCGCCGAGACCCTTGAAGCGCTGGATCGAGTCTTCCTTGACGCGCTTGCCGTTCTGCCGGCCGAGCTCGATCAGGGCGTCGCGCTCGCGGTCGGAGTAGGCGTACTCGAAGTCGTCCCGGCCCCACTTGATCTTGTAGAGCGGCGGACGCGACAGGAAGACGTGTCCGGCCTCGACCAGCGGGCGCATGAAGCGGAAGAGGAAGGTCAGCAGCAGGGTGTTGATGTGCTGGCCGTCGACGTCGGCGTCCGCCATCAGGATGATCTTGTGATAGCGGAGCTTCTCGATGTCGAAGTCCTCGTGGACCCCGGTGCCGAAGGCGGAGATCAGCGCCTGGATCTCCTGGTTCTGCAGGATCTTGTCGATCCGCGCCTTCTCGACGTTGAGGATCTTGCCGCGGATCGGGAGGATCGCCTGGTACTGCGGGTTGCGGCCGGACTTGGCCGAGCCGCCGGCGGAGTCACCCTCGACGATGAAGATCTCGCACTTGATGGGGTCGTTCGACTGGCAGTCGCTCAGCTTGCCCGGCAGCGACGCCGTCTCCAGGAGGCCCTTGCGGCGGGTCAGGTCACGCGCCTTGCGGGCCGCCACGCGCGCGGTGGCCGCCTGAATGGACTTGCGGATGATGTCCGAAGCCTCGACCGGGTTGCGGTCGAGCCAGTCCGTCAGGTGCTCGTGGACGACCTTCTGCACGAAGGTCTTGGCCTCCGTGTTGCCCAGCTTGGTCTTGGTCTGGCCCTCGAACTGCGGCTCGCTCAGCTTGATCGAGATGATCGCGGTCAGACCCTCGCGGATGTCGTCACCCGTGAGGTTGTCGTCCTTCTCGCGGAGCAGCTTCTTGTCACGCGCGTAGCGGTTGATCAGACCGGTCATCGCGGCGCGGAAGCCCTCTTCGTGCGTACCGCCCTCGTGCGTGTGGATGATGTTGGCGAAGGAGTACACACCCTCGCTGTAACCGCTGTTCCACTGCATCGCGACCTCGACGGACAGGGCCTTGTCCTTGTCCTCGGCCTCGAAGTCGATCACGGAGGGGTGCACCACGTCGCCCTTGCGGGAGTTGAGGTGCTTCACGAAGTCGACGATGCCGCCCTCGTAGTGGTACGAGACGGCCTTGACCTCGTGCTTCTCGTCCTCACCGGCCTCGTCCGCCCCGGCGGTGGCCTTCGCCGACTCGCGCTCGTCGGTGAGGTTGATCCTCAGGCCCTTGTTGAGGAACGCCATCTCCTGGAAGCGCCGCGAGAGCGTCTCGAAGGAGTAGTGGGTGGTCTCGAAGATGTCCGGGTCGGCCCAGAAGGTGACCGAGGTGCCGTGCTCCTCGGTGGCCTCGTGCTGGGCCAGCGGGGCGGTCGGGACGCCCAGCTTGTAGTCCTGGGTCCAGCGGTGGCCGTCGGTCTTGACCTCGACGGCGACCTTCGTCGACAGGGCGTTCACCACGGAGACGCCGACGCCGTGCAGACCGCCGGAGACCGCGTAGCCGCCGCCGCCGAACTTGCCGCCCGCGTGCAGGACGGTCAGCACGACCTCGACGGCCGGCTTGCCCTCGGACGGGACGATGCCCACCGGGATGCCGCGGCCGTTGTCGACGACCCGGACACCGCCGTCGGGCAGGATCGTCACGTCGATGGTGTCCGCGTGGCCCGCCAGGGCCTCGTCGACGGAGTTGTCCACGACCTCCTGCACGAGGTGGTGCAGGCCGCGCTCACCGGTCGAGCCGATGTACATGCCGGGCCGCTTGCGGACCGCGTCCAGCCCTTCGAGGACGGTGATGGCACTGGCGTCGTACGCCGAGGGCGAGGCCTCGGTCGTTCCGGCCAGGGCCTCGGTGGACGGGATGTTCTCGTTGGGGTTGCCGGAATCGGCCACGAAGCGCCCTTTCTGGCACAGCACAAGCCAGGCTCTTGGCGGGTTTGCCGGAGCGGCTGCGGCATGTTGCGGTGGAAGCCTTTGTCAGCGTTGCACAGTGTTTCCGAAGCGGTCCCCACGAATGGGGCGGGATTAGCTTCCAGTCTACCGGTAGCGCCGACAGTGATGGGGGTTTGCCGGTACCTGAGTCCGCATGTGCCGCCCTGAACCGGTCTCTCCCGACTCCCCATATGCGGAGCGGGGCTCCAAGAGGCTCACAGCGGCACTCAGCGCTTCCGGGTGTCAACCCTTTGCTACTCCCGGGTCAGGTCCGCGTTCACATCCGCATGCGAACGTCCGCAGCGGGGCGCGAGGCATCGTCGCCCGGTACCGGAAGGCTCCCCCAAGGGGCTTTTGGGTGTGACTACGGTCACTCGTAGAAGTCGCCGGACCCGCTGCTCCGGGGCGCCCGCAACGGGCCGTAGCGGCGAGGAGCGCCGCCGGGCATCTGCACCTTGATCTGCCGGACCGTGCCGTGTCCCAGATCCTCGTTGAGCCGGGCGACCAGGTTCGGCGCGAGCCGGCGCACCTCGGTCGCCCACACCGGGGACTCGCACTGCACGATCAGGACACGCTCGTCCTCGTCGTACTTGAGCGGTACGCACTGAGCGGCGAGCTTCTCGCCGACGATCTGCGGCCAACGCCCCATCACACCGCCCACCGCGGCCGGCGCCTCCCAGCCGCGCTCGGTGATCAGCCGGTTGATGGCCGGGCCGAGCGGCATGGGGTCGCGGCCGTCGGCACGCGCGCCGGAGCGCAGCCCACCGCCCCGCCGTGCCTGCTTCTGCTGCTGGGTGGCTTCGCCACGCGCGCGTGCGGCCTCCTTCGCGGCGCGCAGCGCCACGCGCGCGAGGTCCACGCCGGAGGGCTCGGGCGGCTCGGGTGTTGTTCCCTCGGATCCGCTCATACGCGCTCCACCGTCCCGTCGGACACGGTGTACCGCGTCCCCGTCAGTACGTCCGGTACGTCATCGTCGACCGCGGCGGTCACCAGGACCTGCTCGCCCGGCGCGACCAGCTCCGCCAGACGCTCCCGCCGCCGGGTGTCCAGTTCGGCGAAGACGTCGTCGAGGACCAGCACCGGCTCGTTGCCCTCGGCGCGCAGCAGGTCATAGGAGGCGAGCCGGAGCGCCAGGGCGTACGACCAGGACTCGCCGTGGGAGGCGTAGCCCTTGGCCGGCAGCTGGCCGAGCTTGAGGGTCACGTCGTCCCGGTGGGGTCCGACGAGCGTGACGCCCCGCTCGATCTCCTGCTTGCGGCTCTCCGTGAGGGCCGCCGTCAGTTGCTCGTACAGCTCCTCCCGCGCGTGACCGACGAGGCCGGGCGAGGAGGGTTTGTACTCCAGTGCGACCGGGCCGCCGCCGGGTGCCAGCTGCTCGTACGCCTTGTCGGCGAGCGGCTGGATCGCGGCGACCAGATCGAGGCGCTGGGCGAGCAGTTCGGCGCCCACGCGCGCGAGGTGCTGGTCCCAGACGTCGAGCGTGGACAGGTCCATGGAGCGGCCGCCGTGCCGACGGGCCAACGCGGCCGTCTTGAGGAGGGTGTTGCGCTGCTTGAGGACGCGCTCGTAGTCGGAACGCACCCCGGCCATGCGCGGGGCCCGCGCGGTGATCAGTTCGTCGAGGAAGCGGCGCCGCTCACCGGGGTCGCCCTTGACCAGCGCGAGGTCCTCCGGGGCGAACAGCACCGTCCGCACGATGCCGAGCACATCGCGCGGCCTGACCTGCGAGGACCTGTTGATGCGGGCCCGGTTGGCCTTGCCGGGGTTCAGCTCCAGCTCGACCAGCTGCTGCCGTTCGCCCTGCCGCACCTGTGCCCGGATCACCGCGCGGTCGGCGCCCATGCGGACCAGGGGCGCGTCCGAGGAGACCCGGTGGCTGCCGAGGGTCGCGAGATAGCCGACGGCCTCGACCAGGTTGGTCTTGCCCTGCCCGTTGGGGCCCACGAACGCGGTGACGCCCGGGTCGAGCGGGACCTCGACCCGGGCGTACGAGCGGAAGTCGGCCAGCGACAGGTGCGTGACGTGCATGGTCGGGTGCCGACCTCCCCCAGGGTTGTGGACCACCGTGCGGCCCTGTGGACGACTTGTCGTCGACCGTCGTGTGTGTGCTGTCGTCTTCTGTGCCGTGCGTCGCTTCGTGCCGTGGGTTATTTCTTCTCGACCGCGTGGCCGCCGAACTGGTTCCGCAGCGCCGCGACCATCTTCATCTGCGGCGAGTCCTCCTGGCGCGACGCGAACCGCGCGAAGAGGGAGGCCGTGATCGCGGGCAGCGGGACGGCGTGGTCGATGGCGGCCTCCACGGTCCACCGGCCCTCGCCGGAGTCCTGTGCGAAGCCCTTCAGACCGTCCAGGTGCTCGTCCTCGTCGAGGGCGTTCACCGCCAGGTCGAGGAGCCAGGAGCGGATGACCGTGCCCTCCTGCCAAGAACGGAACACCTCACGGACGTCCGTCACCGAGTCGACCTTCTCCAGGAGCTCCCAGCCCTCGGCATAGGCCTGCATCATCGCGTACTCGATGCCGTTGTGGACCATCTTCGCGAAGTGCCCGGCGCCGACCTTGCCGGCGTGCACCGCGCCGAGGTCGCCCTCGGGCTTCAGGGCGTCGAACACCGGTCGTACCTTGGCGACGTTCTCCGCGTCGCCGCCGTACATCAGCGCGTAGCCGTTCTCCAGGCCCCAGACGCCGCCGGAGACACCGCAGTCGACGAAGCCGATGCCCTTGGCCGCCAGCTCCTCGGCGTGTTTCTCGTCGTCGGTCCAGCGGGAGTTGCCGCCGTCCACGACGACGTCACCGGGCTCCAGCAGCTCGGCCAGCTCGTCGACGGTCGACTGGGTGGCGGCACCGGCCGGGACCATCACCCACACGACCCGCGGGGCCGCGAGCTTGCCCACAAGCTCTTCGAGGCTGTGGACATCGGCGAGATCCGGGTTCCGGTCGTATCCGATGACGGTGTGGCCCGCGCGGCGTATCCGCTCGCGCATGTTGCCGCCCATCTTGCCGAGGCCGACGAGACCGAGCTCCATCAGTTGTTCCTTAGGTTGCGACGTGGCAGGAGGGCACCTGAACTGCGTACCCACGCACGAGCCTAAACCCGGACGCTCACGCACACCTGTGGGCATACCCGCTCATAAGTACACCCCCACCTGCGGCTTCGTGCCGAGGGCCCGGTGATCCACCGGGCCCCACAGCGCTGTGGACAACTCCGCGGCGCTGCCACGGCGGTGTCCGGCCGGTCAGCCGCTGAGCCGCACCGGCATGATCAGGTACTTGTAGGCCTCGTCCGCCTCGGCGTCCACGGCCGGCTTGCCGCTGAGCAGCGCGGGCTTGGTGGACGTCGTGAACGACAGCTGGGCCACCGGGGAGTCGATGGCGCTCAGGCCGTCCAGCAGGAAGGTCGGGTTGAAGGCGATCGAGATGTCGTCACCGTCCAGCTGGGCGTCGACCCTCTCCACAGCCTGTGCGTCGTCGCTGGAGCCGGCCTCCAGGATCAGCACGCCCTGCTCGAAGCTCAGCCGCACCGGGGTGTTCCGCTCGGCGACCAGGGCGACACGCTTGACGGCCTCCACGAAGGGGGCGGTCTCGATGACGGCCACGCTGTTGAACTCCGTCGGGAACAGCGTGCGGTACTTCGGGAGGTCGCCCTCCAGCAGTCGCGTGGTGGTGCGCCGGCCCGCGCCCTCGAAGCCGATCAGGCCCTCACCGGAGCCCGAGCCGGAGAGCGCCAGGATGACGCTGTCGCCGCTCGTGAGGGCCTTGGCGGTGTCCAGGAGCGTCTTGGCGGGCACCAGGGCCACCGCGGACGCCTCGGGGTTCTCCGGCTTCCACAGGAACTCGCGGACCGCGAAGCGGTAGCGGTCGGTGGAGGCCAGCGTGACCGTGTCGCCCTCGATCTCGATCCGCACACCGGTGAGGACGGGCAGCGTGTCGTCGCGGCCGGCGGCGATGGCCACCTGGGCGGCGGCGGAGGCGAAGACCTCGCCGGGGACGGTGCCCGTGGCGTTCGGCATCTGCGGCAGCGACGGGTACTCCTCCACAGGCAGTGTGTGGAGGGTGAACCGGGAGGAGCCGCACACCACCGTCGCCCGTACACCGTCTGTGGAAATCTCCACCGGGCGGTTGGGGAGGGCGCGGCAGATGTCGGCGAGAAGGCGGCCGGAGACGAGGACCGTGCCCTCCTCGTCGACCTCGGCCTCGACGGACACCCGTGCGGAGACCTCGTAGTCGAAGCTGGAGAGGCTCAGCTGGCCTTCCTCGGCCTTCAGAAGGAGGCCGGCGAGGACCGGCGCCGGTGGACGGGCCGGGAGGCTGCGCGCCGCCCAGGCAACTGCCTCCGCGAGTACGTCGCGTTCCACCCGGATCTTCACTGTTGCCGCCTCCTGCTGTTGCCGGCGCTTCTCGCCCTGCCTGGCTTCGTCGTCTGTCTCGGTGTCGCTGGCTCCTGTGACGGGAAGGACACCGGGGAACAGTCTGACGCACACCACTGACACTCGGAGCCTCTCGGGGTCAAGTCGTGACGAGGCGCGGTCAGGCAGCCGAGAGCGAGTTGTGCACAGGACCCACTTCGAAACGGATTCCCAGCTCTCTCTAGTTGGGAGTAGTAGTAGGGCCTGTGGAAACCGTGGATAACCCCGTTTTCGCAGCTCAGACGGCAAATTTTATCCACCGTGCCTGTGGGCGGAGGCGGTGGACAACCCGGGGTCTCTGTGGAGAACGGAAAGTTCTGCACACACCGTGCACAGCCCCGGGGCACTTCTCCCCAGCGGCGTCCCCAGGTTTACCCGTCTTTCCCACAGCCCAACCAGGCAACTTCGTGTGACGCCTTTCACTCGACACGGTGAGGAGGCGCGTGGCCTTGCCGAACAGTGGACAGGCATGTGGAGAAGCCGACGATCACTGGGGACAACCAGTCAGAGCCTGTGGGCCGTCGGTGGACAACTCCGTCCACAGTCTGTGGATCCCTGCTTCGTCCACAGCCTGTGGAGATCTTTTGTCCACGGATCCACAGGCGGTTGACCTGGCCCGATGATCTCTCAACAGCCCGCCCTGTGGACACGATCTGTATAACTTCCCGGTCCCCAGGGTGTGGACGGGAGAAAGTCCCCGAATCTGTGGAGGAAGGCCGTAACGTCGCGGGTAATCGAACACACGATGACGGGACGGCGACGGCCTGGGCCGCCCCGCAGCGGGCCGAAGCCGTCGAGAAGGCGGATGGAAACGGCCCGGGGGACGCGTGGAGGCGGCCCGAGAGCCGGATCGAAGCGGCCCAGCAGCCCCGTCGAGGCCGCCCGGGAACGCCGAAGGCGCCCTCGGGAACTCGTCCCGGGGCGCCCTCAGCGACGTACGACGGTGTGCTGCGGCCGACGTCCGACGGCCCTGTCCGCCCTGTCGTCCCTGTGTCGTCAGCCGTTCTTGATGCGGTTCGTCAGCTCCGTCACCTGGTTGTAGATGGACCGGCGCTCGGCCATGAGCGCGCGGATCTTGCGGTCGGCGTGCATGACGGTGGTGTGGTCGCGGTTGCCGAACTGCGCGCCGATCTTGGGCAACGACAGGTCGGTCAGCTCGCGGCACAGATACATCGCGATCTGGCGGGCCGTGACGAGGGCCCGGCCGCGCGAGGTGCCGCACAGGTCCTCGACGGTGAGCCCGAAGTAGTCGGCCGTCGCGCCCATGATCGCGGTGGCGGTGATCTCCGGGGACGCGTTCTCGCCGCCCGGGATCAGGTCCTTGAGGACGATCTCGGTCAGTCCCAGGTCCACCGGCTGCCGGTTGAGCGACGCGAACGCCGTCACCCGGATCAGCGCGCCCTCCAGCTCACGGATGTTGCGCGAGATACGGGACGCGATGAACTCCAGTACCTCCGGCGGGGCGTTGAGCTGCTCCTGCACCGCCTTCTTGCGGAGGATCGCGATCCGCGTCTCCAGCTCGGGCGGCTGGACGTCGGTGATCAGACCCCACTCGAAACGGTTCCGCAGCCTGTCCTCCAGGGTCACCAGCTGCTTGGGCGGCCGGTCGCTGGAGAGCACGATCTGCTTGTTCGCGTTGTGGAGCGTATTGAACGTGTGGAAGAACTCCTCCTGCGTCGACTCCTTGTCCGCCAGGAACTGGATGTCGTCGACGAGCAGGATGTCCATCTCGCGGTACCGCTTGCGGAAGCTGTCGCCCTTGCCGTCGCGGATGGAGTTGATGAACTCGTTGGTGAACTCCTCCGAGCTCACGTACCGCACCCGCGTGCCCGGGTAGAGGCTGCGCGCGTAGTGCCCGATCGCGTGCAGCAGGTGCGTCTTGCCGAGGCCCGACTCCCCATAGATGAAGAGGGGGTTGTACGCCTTGGCCGGCGCCTCGGCCACCGCCACCGCGGCCGCGTGGGCGAAGCGGTTCGAGGCGCCGATGACGAAGGTGTCGAAGAGGTACTTCGGGTTCAGCCGAGCCGTCGGCTCGCCCGGCCCGGGGGCCGGCGCGGGCTGCGCCGCCAGCGGGCCGGGCGCACTGCTGGCCGGCCCGCCCCGGTGCACGTGTCCCGAGCCGGGCGGCGGCTGAGGGAGCTCGCGCCGGTCCGGTCGCTGGTAGTCGGAGTCGCCACCGGATCGGTCGTAGTCGCCGCGGGGCTGGTCGTAGTCGGGGCGCCCGGAGTCGTACTCGGAGCGCTGGTCGTACGGTGACCGGTCCATCGGCTGCGAGCGGTAGTCCGACGACGGCGAGGCGTAGGGGTCCCGCTCGGGGAACCCGAGTCTCTGCTGCTGCCAGCCGTAGTCGTCCTGCGACGGCCGCGGCCAGGCACCCGGCTCGGGCCGCTGGTACTCGGACGGGTACGCGGGCCGCGCCGTCGGGAGCTGGTCCGAGCGGCCGGGGGGCATCTGATCCGTGCGCGGGGGCGGCAGCAGATCGCCGGGACCGCCGCCCAGCTGTTCGCCGCGGCCCGGGCCGCGGTCGTCGGCCCGGTGGCGTCCGTACCCCTCGTAGGGGTCGCGCCCCTGGCTGTCATATCCGTTCGGATTGTCGTACGTGCCCTGCTTCTCGTATTCGCCGCGCGCCTCGCGCCCCGGACCGTCGTACGCGTCCCTGCTGTCGTACGACTCGCGGTTCTGGGCCGGGACGGAGGGAAGCTCCGGCTCGTCGAAGCGGCGCTGCACCAGCGGGGGCGGGGGCTCGCCGACGGAGCTGTCGACGGTGATCGCGATACGGATCGGACGGCCGCACTCCCGGCTCAGGGTCTCGCTGACGATCGGCGCGAGCCGGCCCTCGAGTACGCCCTTCGCGAACTCGTTCGGGACGGCGAGAAGTGCCGTGTCCGCGACCAGGGCGAGGGGCTGGCAGCGCTTGATCCAGCGCTCGTCCTTGACCTCGACACCCTGGCCCTGGCCCTCACCCAGGAGCTTTTCCAGTACGCGTGGCCACACTGCGGCAAGATCGGCAGGTACGTCAGCCACAGGGCACGCTCTCTCACAGGTCCCACGAACGTGTGGTTCTGGGACAGGTCGGTTTGGAACTCGGGTGGGGCACTCGGAACGAGCTGCTGGTGGGCGGGTCGGGTCCCAACAGCCAAAGGAAAGGGAACGAATCGGAGTTCAGTCACGGTAGTCACGGCGACCGGTACGGTTCAAGTTGTTGTCCCCAGCCTGTGGATAGTGTCTCTCCGTGATCTCTGGTTTGACCGGATGGCGTAGCCGCGCGTACCGTAACCAGGTCGAGTTGTCGATGGCTGCTGCCGCCTGCCTCCGATGGGCACAGGTCACTTCAGGTGATCGGACAGCGGTGCACTCGGGCGTTGAGCGAGCTACTCGTGGGCGCACGGTGACAGCCAGGACGGCACCCGCAAACACCGATTTCTTTCTGGAGCCCCCGAGTGAGCAAGCGCACCTTCCAGCCGAACAACCGTCGTCGCGCGAAGACCCACGGCTTCCGCCTGCGGATGCGTACCCGTGCCGGTCGCGCGATTCTCGCGAACCGCCGCAGCAAGGGTCGCGCCAGCCTTTCCGCCTGATCCTGATCAGGTCATGACGTCGTGCTGCCTACCGAGCATCGGCTGAGGCGGCGCGAGGACTTCGCGACCGCGGTACGACGAGGACGCAGGGCCGGACGCCCTCTCCTCGTCGTTCACCTACGTAGCGGTGCCACGGACCCGCACGCGCCTGGGGAGAGCGCTCCCCCGACGCGTGCGGGTTTCGTCGTGAGCAAGGCCGTCGGTGGTTCGGTTGTACGCAACAAGGTGAAGCGCAGGCTTCGCCATCTGATGCGCGATCGAGTCGCCCTGTTTCCCCCCGGTAGCCTGGTAGTCGTACGAGCGCTACCCGGAGCGGGTGACGCCGACCACGTACAACTGGCCCAAGACCTGGATGCCGCCATAGGGCGGCTGCTGGGAGGGGGCGCACGATGAAGTACCCGCTGCTGGCGCTGATCAAGGTGTACCAGTGGACGATCAGTCCGCTGCTCGGGCCGGTCTGCAAGTACTACCCGTCGTGCTCCCACTACGGCTATACGGCCATCGACCGGCACGGTGCGATCAAGGGAACGGCACTCACCGCCTGGCGCATCCTGCGGTGCAATCCGTGGTCGCTCGGCGGTGTGGACCACGTCCCACCCCGCAAGCGCCCACGGTGGCACGAGATGTTGCGTGGCGCCTGGCGTGCACGCAAGGGCGGGACCTCCGCCGCCGAACCGGCCACCGAGGGGCATGTCTCCTCGGGCCCGGCCGCAGAGACCCCGTCCCATGCCCAAGGAGCATGATTAGTGGACACGATTGCCAGCCTCTTCAGCTTCATCACGACACCTGTCTCCTGGGTCATCGTCCAGTTCCACACGGTGTACGGCGCCCTCTTCGGCCCTGACACAGGATGGGCCTGGGGCCTGTCCATCGTGTCCTTGGTGATCCTGATCCGTATCTGCCTGATCCCGCTCTTCGTGAAGCAGATCAAGGCGACCCGGGCCATGCAGACACTGCAGCCCGAGATGAAGAAGATCCAGGAGCGCTACAAGAACGACAAGCAGCGCCAGTCCGAAGAGATGATGAAGCTGTACAAGGAGACGGGCACCAACCCGCTCTCCTCGTGCCTTCCCATCCTGGCGCAGTCGCCGTTCTTCTTCGCCCTGTACCACGTGCTCAACAGCATCGCGAACAACGACACCATCGGTGTCATCAACGAGAGCCTGCTGCAGAGCGCGCAGAAGGCGCACATCTTCGGTGCCCCCCTCGCCGCGACCTTCACGGACACCGCCGCTGAAGCCGCAGCGCTCGACGCCTCGATCACCACGGTCCGGATCGTCACTGCGATCATGATCGTCCTGATGTCGGCGTCGCAGTTCTACACGCAGCGTCAGCTGATGACGAAGAACGTCGACACCACGGTGAAGACGCCGTTCATGCAGCAGCAGAAGATGCTGATGTACATCTTCCCGATCATGTTCGCCGTCTTCGGCATCAACTTCCCGGTCGGTGTCCTCGTCTACTGGCTGACCACCAACGTGTGGACCATGGGCCAGCAGATGTACGTCATCCACAACAACCCGACCCCGGGTTCCAAGGCGCAGGCCGCCTACCTGGAGCGCCTCGCCAAGCACGTCACGCGGCACGGCAAGACCCGCAACCGTCGTGAGCGCGCCATCGTCAAGGCGATCGTCGCCAAGGGCCGTGACCGCAACGAGTACGAGCGGAAGTTCATCACCGGCCTGGGCAAGGAGGGCCTCGCGGCCCAGAACGACGGCACCGTGATCCAGAGCGAGGTCTCGGCCGTCGCCACGGCCGAGGACGGTACGCCGACGACCCCGAAGCGTCAGCAGCCCAAGCGCCAGTCCAAGGCCCAGCGTCAGTCCGGTGGTGCGAAGGCCGCCGACGACATCGAGCCGGAGCCCACCTCGCTGACCAAGTCGGACGAGCCGGAGGACGCCAAGCCGGCGGCCGCTGCCAAGAAGGCCGCGCCCAAGCCCGGTGCCGGCGGCCGCAGCAAGGCTCAGTCCGGTCAGCGCAAGGGTCAGCAGCGCCCCAAGTCCCCGTCCAAGAAGTAAGAAGGAGTCCATCCCGTGACGGAAGGCACCACCTCCGCCGCCTCCGAGGGTGGCGACACCCTCACCCGCCTGGAGCAGGAGGGTGAGATCGCGGCGGACTACCTGGAAGGTCTGCTGGACATCGCCGACCTCGACGGCGACATCGACATGGACGTCGAGGCCGACCGTGCCTCTGTCTCGATCATCAGCGACTCCGGTAGCCGCGATCTCGGCAAGCTCGTCGGACGCGAGGGCGAGGTGCTCGAGGCTCTTCAGGAGCTCACGCGCCTGGCCGTGCACCGTGAGACCGGCGACCGCAGCCGTCTGATGCTGGACATCGCGGGCTACCGGGCCAAGAAGCGCGCCGAGCTCTCCGAGCTGGGTGCCAAGGCGGCGGCCGAGGCCAAGAGCACCGGCGAGCCCGTCAAGCTGCAGCCGATGACGCCCTTCGAGCGCAAGGTCGTGCACGACGCGGTCAAGTCCGCCGGTCTGCGCAGCGAGTCCGAGGGCGAGGAGCCGCAGCGCTTCGTCGTCGTCCTGCCTGCCTGATTCGGTACGCACGCTTCTCCGGCCCCGTCTGCCTGCAGGCGGGGCCGGACTTTGTCAGCCTGTTGTTCTGGTGTCAGCGCCCAGTGCGCTCTTGCGGTACGGAAGGACGGTCCCCGTGACGGAGGCAGCGGAGCTCCCCCCTGCGCCCGAGCAGGCGCGCGACGTATTCGGAGATCGCTACGCGGACGCGGTCCGATACGCCGAGCTCCTGGCCGAGGCGGGAGTGCAGCGCGGACTCATCGGCCCGCGCGAGGTACCCCGCCTGTGGGAGAGGCATCTGCTGAACTGCGCGGTGCTCTCCGAGGTCGTGCCCGAGGGGGTGACGGTGTGCGATGTCGGTTCCGGTGCCGGCCTGCCCGGTATCCCGCTGGCCCTTGTCCGGGAGGATCTGAAGATCACGCTGCTGGAGCCTCTGCTGCGGCGTACGAACTTCCTGACCGAGGTGGTCGAGCTTCTGGGCCTGGACCATGTGACCGTGGTCCGTGGCCGGGCCGAGGAAGTCCTCGGGACGCTGCAGCCGGTCCATGTGGTGACGGCGCGAGCTGTGGCCCCACTGGACCGACTGGCCGGCTGGGGCATTCCGCTGCTGCGTCCGTACGGAGAAATGCTGGCGCTCAAGGGCGACACGGCGGAGGAGGAGCTGAAGAGCGCAGCCACTGCCCTGAGCAAGCTCGGTGCCGTGGAGACCTCCATCCACCATGTGGGCGAAGGGGTGGTCGATCCGCTGTCCACGGTCGTCCGTGTGGAGGTCGGGGAGAGCCCGGGTGGTGTGCGCTTCGCGGCGAAGCGCGCGAAGGCGGCTCGGACAGGACGGGTACGGCGTCGCCGCTAGGCACTGATCTGGATGGCCGCTGATCTGTCCTGAATACTCCACACAAGCTTCCAAACCCAGGCATCTCGGAGTGTCGCGCGAGCGTGGCCTGTGCCGCTGGGCATCGTGTTTCACGTGAAACGTCGCTCACTGCTGCACGGCATCATCAGCCGTGGCCGCGCCGCGGCCGAACCGCGCGACCGGAAGCCTCTCGGGTCACTCGGAGAGGTAACGGAGTTTTCCACAGAGGTGGAATTCTCCACAGAACACCAGGCCTCACTGGTTCACGACCCCGAAGGCATGGGAGGCTCTGTTCATTGCGAGCCTGAAGTCGAGGAGAGTGAATCCTTGCGGTCCGACGCCAACATCGCGGGACCGATGACCGATCCGGTCCCCGGTCCCCGTACCGAGTCGATGGGGGAGGATGTTTCACGTGAAACACCGCCCCCGATGGACGACACTCCCATCGGTCGTGCTGCCCAACTGGCGGTAGAGGCTCTGGGCCGCGCCGGTGAGGGACTGCCTCGGCCCGAGCAGACCCGAGTCATGGTCGTCGCCAACCAGAAGGGCGGCGTCGGAAAGACCACGACGACGGTCAACCTCGCCGCTTCGCTGGCTCTGCACGGCGCCCGTGTCCTCGTGGTCGACCTCGATCCACAGGGCAATGCGTCCACCGCGCTCGGTATCGACCACCACGCAGAGGTGCCGTCCATCTATGACGTGCTGATCGACAGCAAGCCGTTGTCGGAAGTCGTCCAGCCCGTTCCCGATGTCGAGGGTCTCTTCTGTGCCCCCGCCACGATCGATCTCGCCGGTGCGGAGATCGAGCTGGTGTCGCTGGTGGCACGAGAGAGCCGACTGCAGCGGGCGATCCAGGCGTACGAGCAGCCGCTGGACTACATCCTCATCGACTGCCCGCCTTCGCTCGGTCTCCTGACGGTGAACGCGTTGGTCGCCGGCCAGGAAGTCCTCATCCCGATCCAGTGCGAGTACTACGCGCTGGAGGGCCTCGGTCAGCTGCTCCGCAATGTCGACCTGGTACGGGGGCACCTCAACCCCGTCCTCCATGTTTCGACCATCCTGCTCACCATGTACGACGGCCGGACCCGCCTGGCGTCCCAGGTCGCCGACGAGGTGCGCACCCACTTCGGCGAAGAGGTGCTGCGGACGAGCATTCCCCGCTCGGTCCGGATCTCCGAGGCGCCGAGCTATGGGCAGACGGTGCTGACTTACGATCCAGGATCGAGCGGTGCCCTCTCCTATCTTGAGGCGGCACGAGAAATCGCACTGAAGGGTGTGGGCGTCGGGTACGACCCGACGCACGCGCACATCGGTGCTCAGAACAATCCGAGTGTGGTGGAGGGGATCCAGTGAGTGATCGACGGAGGGGGTTGGGCCGTGGTCTCGCCGCACTGATCCCAGCGGCCGCGACGGGCGAGAAGGAGGCACCGACAGCTGCTGCACCCGCCGCCGCGTCAGCGCCATCTGTCTTCACCCCTGAACGTGGGATGGCGGCTTCGAAGCTGGCCACGCTCCCGGCTGTTTCACGTGAAACAGAGGAGCTGTCGCAGAATGCCGCGGCCGACCTGCCCGCAGCACCTGTCGGCGCGTACTTCGCCGAACTGCCTCTCGACTCCATCACCCCGAACCCGCGCCAGCCCCGCGAGGTGTTCGACGAGGATCTCCTTCAGGAACTCGTCACCTCCATCAAGGAGGTCGGCCTTCTCCAGCCCATCGTCGTACGGCAGGTGGGCCCGGCCCGCTACGAGCTCATCATGGGTGAGCGGCGCTGGCGCGCCTGCCATGAGGCCGAGCTCGACGCGATCCCGGCGATCGTGAGGGCGACGGACGACGAGAAGCTTCTGCTGGACGCGCTCCTGGAGAACCTGCATCGCGCCCAGCTGAACCCGCTGGAAGAAGCCTTCGCTTACGACCAGCTGCTCAAGGACTTCAACTGCACGCATGACCAGCTGGCCGACCGAATCGGTCGCTCGCGCCCGCAGGTCTCCAACACCCTGCGTCTGCTGAAGCTTTCGGCGGCGGTTCAGCGCCGTGTGGCAGCGGGTGTTCTCTCCGCCGGGCACGCGCGGGCGTTGCTCTCCGTCGAGGACTCGGAGGAGCAGGACAAGCTGGCTCACCGGATCGTGGCCGAGGGCCTCTCGGTGCGAGCGGTCGAAGAGATCGTCACCCTGATGGGATCGCATCCGAAGAGCGCCACACGGTCCAAGGGCCCGCGGGCCGGCTCCGTGCCGTCCCCGGCGCTCGGCGAGCTCGCGACGCGACTCTCGGATCGCTTCGAGACGCGCGTGAAGATCGACCTGGGGCAGAAGAAGGGCAAGATCACCGTGGAGTTCGCCTCCACGGAGGACCTGGAGCGGATCCTGAGCACGCTCGCTCCCGGCGAGAAGCTCGCTCTGCAGAGGAGTCTTTTGGACGACGCCACGGAGGAGTCGGAGGCCTGAGCCCTCTGATTCGCAGGGCGGGCCTTCGGCTCGTCGACCGCATGAGCGGGCTGTGTCCGATGTATACCGGACACAGCCCGCTCTTTGCTTTGAGGCGGTATCTAGGCAATCGCATCGTGGATACGATGCGTTCGGGTATGGCGCATCGACCTGGCGGATCTTTGTGGAGAGGCGGGCCATGCGAACCGTGAGCCGTTCCGGACTGGTGACCGCAGGCCTGGGACTGGGTGCCGTCGGCGGATTCGTCGGCAGTCTGCTCAGGGAGCGGAGCGCTCTGACAGCCGCTCGCGACGCTGCGGGCGAAGGAAGCGAGGATCAGCCTTCATGGGGCGTCGGCTCGTACCGCTCACGCTGGACAACCTTCAGGACCTTCCCAAGCGCTGTCGCTCGTGTGTCTTCTGGGAGTTGGACCCAGTCAGCGGCGAAGCCGCGGTAAAGGCGGGCACTCCCGCTCTTGAGAAGGAAGCATGGATCTCAGCCGTCCTGCTGGACTGGGGGTCCTGTGGTCGGGTCGTCTACGTGGACGACGTACCGGTGGGCTTCGTGATGTACGCGCCTCCGGCTTATGTGCCCCGCTCCACTGCGTTCCCCACGAGCCCGGTCTCCCCTGACGCCGTCCAGTTGATGACGGCCTTCATCATGCCGGGCTACCAGGGGCAGGGGCTGGGTCGTGTGATGGTTCAGACGGTAGCCAAGGATCTGCTGAGACGGGGCTTCAAGGCGGTCGAGGCCTTCGGGGACGTCAACTGGAAGGAAGCGGCGTGTGTGCTTCCCGCCGACCATCTGACGGCCGTGGGCTTCAAGACGGTGCGGCCCCACCCCGCCCACCCCCGGCTACGGCTGGAGCTGCGGACGACGCTCTCGTGGAAAGAGGACGTCGAGCTGGCGCTGGACCGGCTTCTGGGAGCCGTGCAGAAGGAGCCGGTGCTGCGACCGCTCTAAGCGAAAGGGCCGACCCTCCAGGGTCGGCCCTTTCGTGTTTCACGTGAAACATCACTCGGCGATGAAGTCCTCGAGGTCGCGCACGATCGCGGCCTTGGGCTTGGCGCCGACGATGGTCTTGGCGACCTCGCCACCCTGGTAGACGTTCAGCGTCGGGATGGACATGACGCCGTACTTGGCAGCCGTGGCCGGGTTCTCGTCGATGTTGAGCTTGACGATCTCGATCTTGTCGCCGTACTCCTGGGCGATCGCTTCGAGGGACGGCGCGATCTGGCGGCACGGGCCGCACCAGGCGGCCCAGAAGTCCACCAGGACGGGCTTGTCGTTCTTGAGGACGTCCTGCTCAAAGGAGTCGTCGGTCACGTTCTTCAGAGTGCCGGCCACTGAGGGCTCCTAACTGGTTGGTGCGGTGGGGCGGACGGGGGTCAGATGGTGGTCTTCTCGGGCTCGGCTGCCTGGTCGCCGTCTGCGAGAGCGGCGAGGAAACGCTCGGCGTCGAGGGCGGCGGCGCACCCGGTGCCGGCCGCAGTGATCGCCTGGCGGTAGGTGTGATCGACGACGTCGCCGGCGCCGAAGACACCGGTCAGGTTCGTCCGGGTCGACGGGGCCTCCACCTTCAGGTAGCCCTCGTCGTCCAGGTCGAGCTGCCCCTTGAAGAGCTCGGTGCGCGGGTCGTGGCCGATCGCGATGAACAGGCCGGTCACCGGCAGCTCGGACGTCTCGCCCGTCTTGAGGTTGCGCAGCTTCAGACCGGCGAGCTTCTGGTCGCCCTGGATCTCGGCGACCTCGCTGTCCCAGACGAAGGAGATCTTCGGGTCGGCGAACGCACGCTCCTGCATGGCCTTGGAGGCACGCAGCGTGTCCCGGCGGTGGACGATGGTCACGGACTTGCCGAACCGCGAGAGGAAGGTGGCCTCCTCCATGGCGGTGTCGCCGCCGCCGATCACGGCGATGTCCTGGTCCTTGAAGAAGAACCCGTCACAGGTGGCGCACCAGGAGACACCGCGTCCGCAGAGCGCGTCCTCGTTGGGAAGCCCAAGCTTGCGGTGCTGGGAGCCCGTGGTCACGATGACGGCCTTGGCCCGGTGCACCGTGCCCGCAGTGTCCGTCACGGTCTTGATCTCGCCGCTCAGGTCGACGTCGACGATGTCGTCCGGAACGAGCTCCGCACCGAAGCGCTCGGCCTGCGCCCGCATGTTGTCCATGAGGTCGGGGCCCATGATGCCGTCCCGGAAGCCCGGGAAGTTCTCCACATCGGTGGTGTTCATCAGCGCACCGCCTGCTGTGACGGCGCCCTCGAACACCAGCGGCTTCAGCGACGCGCGCGCGGTGTAGAGCGCCGCCGTGTAGCCGGCGGGCCCGGAGCCGATGATGATCACGTTACGGACGTCGCTCACGGCTTGTTTCCTCGTCTCTGGGGACTGCTGCGTACTGCCGGTGGGAGCTGCTCTCGAAACTCTCACCCCACCCAACGGATCCTAAGGGGCGCGCATTCCCGGTGTGTCCGGGCACACGGAGGCGCGACGCCACACGGGAGATCCCGGAGGTGGCTCAGCGCGCTAGACGGTGCTCAGGGACGGGCGTAAGCGTGTTTCACGAGAACGTCACCGACGGGCTCCGACGCCTTCTTCAAGCACGAGGCGTCGACGACGTAGGCGGTGACGCGTGCGTCGTCGGAGCGGTCGGGCAGCAGCACGAGGTACGCGTCGGCTCCCTGGTAGGTACCCGGCTCGGAAGCGATCGCACCTGTGGTGTCCCCGATGCCCTTGGCGATGCAGTCGGGCACGTCGGGGGCGAAGAACGTCTTGGTGCCCTTGTCCGGGGCCGTCGCGGTCCCGAAGGGCTCCTTACCGCCCGTGCCTCCACTCTCCGTCTTGGTCAGGAGGTCTTCGACCCGCTTCTCCAACTTGACGCCGGAGAAGGTGTCGGAAGCACTGGCCGGAGGGCTGTCGTCGTCACGGAGCGACTGGACGAGAACGGCACCGAAGCCCAGGGCGGCGATCGCGAAGACGGCACCGATGGCCGTCCGACGGCGGCTGCGCCGCTTCTGGCTCGTCCTGCCCGGGCCGGTGGACGCGCGTGGACGACCGGCCGGACGGTCGTCCACGCGCGACGATGTTTCACGTGAAACATGCGCGTCGTTCTCGCTCGCAGCGGTGCGAGAGGCAGCGGCGAGCTCGTCGGGCGTCTCGCTTGCGGGTCCCGTGGCGTTCAGCAGAGCCTCGGCGGCCAGAGCGGCGTCGATCCTTCCCGCCACGTCGTCGGGCATGCGGGGAGGTCCTGGCAGGGTGCCGAGGAGGCCACGGATCTCCTCCAGCGAGGCATAGACGTCGGAGCAGAGAGGGCACTCGTCCAAGTGCTGACGGACATCCGCGGTGCGGGAAGGAGGAAGGAGTCCCTCGCTGAGGTCGGAGATCTCCGTGACCTCCGGGTGCCCGGCCGTGTCGGTCGTGGATGTCACGCTCGCCCACCTCCGCCCTTCACAGCAGCTGAATCGCTTGGCCCTGCATCGTGTGCTCCCGCTGCGGGTGGGACGGATGTCCCCGGCGCCCGGTTCCTTCCCCGCCCCGACTTTCTGCCGCTCTCCCCCTCGCCCTCCGCGCGGAGATGGGTCAGGAGCGGCAGAAGTCTGGCTCTGCCACGGGCGCAGCGGCTCTTCACCGTGCCGGTCGGTACATCGAGGATGCGTGCGGCCTCCGCCACCGGGTAGCCCTGCATGTCCACCAGGACGAGCGCCGCCCGCTGGTCCTTCGGCAGGGTGCTCAGGGCTTCCAGCAGCTGGCGGTGCAGATCGTTGCGCTCGGCCGGAGCGGACGCCGATTCGTACGGCTCCAGGAGCTGCTCCAGGCGCTCGGTGTCGTCGACGGGCGACGTCTTGCGGGACGCCGCCTTGCGGGCGCGGTCCAGGCAGGCGTTCACCGTGATGCGGTGCAGCCAGGTCGTGACGGCCGACTGGCCACGGAAGGTGTGGGCGGCCCGGTAGGCGGACACCAGGGCGTCCTGGACGGCGTCGGCGGCTTCTTCGCGGTCTCCCAGGGTTCGCAGCGCCACCGCCCAGAGGCGGTCCCGGTGCCGCCGCACGAGCTCACTGAAGGCGTCGGCGTCCCCCTCCACGTGCCGGGCCAGGAGATCCTGATCGCTCGCCTCGCTGTGGTCAGCGCTGTGCGCCATCGGACCCCCTCCCGTCGGTGAACTCAGCCCATGAACTTCACGTCGGTGATCGCCTGCTTGTAGCCAGGGTTGCTGTACTGATCGCCGTTGGCCTTCGGTACATCCGTGAGCCACACGAGAACGTACCGGGTCTTCACCGACTTCTTGGCGGAGATCTTGAGTTCCGTCCCGGTCGTCCCGTTGGTGGCGATCTTCGTCATGGAGCTGAGCGGAGCGGACGACGACAGGGAGTCGGCCGCGTAGAGCGTGGCCGTCGTGCGATCGCCGGGGTAGTACAGCCCTATCGAGGCAGCCGACACCTCCTGGGCCGAGCCGAGGTCGTAGACGATGCCGACGCCCTGCTTGTACGGAGCCAGGGTCGGCCCGCCCTTGAAGGAGTAGGTCCGCCAGTATGTAGACCCGCTGCTGTCGTAGGTCAGGCCCACGTCGCTCGGGTGCTGGGCCTTGCCGTCCGGGTAGTACTCAGCGGCGCCCTTGATGCTGAGCGTCGTGACGGGCTTGGCCTTGTCGGTGCCCTTGTCGTTGCCGTCGCTCGTCTGGGGCGAGTCCGGCTCGGTGGACTGGCTGCCGCTGCCCACTAGCGCGTCGGCCAGCTGCCAGCTGCCGAGACCGAGCGCGGCGATCAGCAGCGCCGACACGGCCCACTTGAGGGCCTTGCCGGTCCTGCTCTGCAGCGGGGGAGGCGGTGTCTGCAGGGGCTGTGTGATGCCGGCGTGCGGGGACGGACGACCGTAGCTCCCCTGCTGGTACGACGTGTGCTGGTACTCGGGGGGTGCGGTGAAGGCGGGCTCCGGCGGCCGGATGCGGGGCATCTCGCCGATGGCCTTCACCAGTTCCTCCGGGGTGGTGCACGGAGACTCATGGCGGGAGGCCGTGGCACCGTCGTTGGCGAGTGCCCGCATGGACAGCTCCGACAGTCCCCGGTGGACGCCCGCACGGACCTGGTCGGGCGCGATGAGCCCGACGCCCTTGGGGAGTCCGGAGAGGCCGTGTGCGTCGTTCTCGTACGGCCAGCGCTGGGTGAGTGCCGAGTACAGCAGCGCGCCGATCGCCTCGGTGTCCGTGCGCTGCGGGGTGTCCGAGCTGATGCCGCGCAGGGCGGCGTTGACCGCGAGACCGCGAATGCGCCACTGGCCGGCGGCGGAGCGCAGCACGGCACTCGGGTTGAGCCGCAGATGTGAGAGACCTTCCCGGTGCGCGGCGGCCATGGCATGGGAGATCTGCGTGACCATCTGGTACGCGTCGTGCGGCTCCAGCGGACCGGAGGCCAGCAGCGTCGTCAGTTCCGTGGCGTCGGGCAGCCATTCGTGCACCACGTACACGAGGTCGTTCTCCTCGACCGCGTCCAGCACCTGGACGAAGCGGGGGTCACCCAGCAGCGCCGAGGAGCGGGCCGCCGCCAGCACGGAACGAGCTCGTGTGTGGTCGGCGGGCAGCACATGCACCCCGACCGCGCGGCGCAGTTTCTCGTCCACGGCGCGCCAACTGCTGAAACCGTCCAGACGGGTGACGCACTCTTCGAGGCGGTAGCGCCTGGCGAGTTTGTGACCGCTGTGCAGTTCGGGCGGTGTCGTCTTGGAAGGGCTCTCGGTGCCGCCGCTCCCCTGGGCCTCTTCGCTCGCCGAGCTTTCCGTGTCCCGCTCCCGGTTCTGGGCCTCCCCGTCGGCCGTGGACTGGTCCGCTTGTGCGGTCAGCGGCTCGTCGCCGCTGTTGTCTGCCACGTCGACGGCAGCCGTGCTCCGTTCCGCCACCGTCGTCCCTGCCTCCCCATCCGTTGAGCGTTCCAAGACGCCAAAGCCAATTGTGCCCACAGTCCGCCGCTATGAGCGACACGCGTCGGCGGACGATGGTTGTGCGCCTACCCCAGCCTCAGCGCCCCAGCCGTCCGCGGACCATACCGACCATCGAGTTGAGCTCTTCGATGCGCATGCGTCGCGCGGCGACGTAGAAGACACCGAGGAGAACGATTCCGCCCC
This sequence comes from Streptomyces caniscabiei, assembly GCF_014930365.1. Taxonomy (GTDB): domain Bacteria; phylum Actinomycetota; class Actinomycetes; order Streptomycetales; family Streptomycetaceae; genus Streptomyces; species Streptomyces caniscabiei. The sequence continues at coordinate 815,931 of NZ_JABXWI010000001.1, forward strand.
CGGCGAGGGCGAGCATCGAGCCGCCGACGCCCTGTCCCAGGGCCCGGCTGATGCCGTAGCAGGCCGCACCACTGAGCAGCGCCGCGGGCAGCGAGGCGATCGACAGGCGCGCGTACGTGCGCATGACCCTGGAGCCGTCCAGGTCCCCGCCCAGCCGCTTCTTGAGGCGTCGCCAGGCCACGCCGACACCGATCATGTAGGCGAGACCGTACGCGGCGGCCATGCCGACCACGGCCCAGCGGGCCGGGATCACGAAGAAGCAGATCGCCGAGGCGCTCGCGTTGACGGCGGCCACGATGACCGTGTTGTAGAAGGGCGTCCGGGTGTCCTCGTACGCGTAGAAGGCGCGGAGGACGACGTACTGCACGGAGTACGGGATCAGGCCGAGGCCGAAGGCCATCAGCATGAAGCCCATGTTCGTCGCCGCGCCGGTGCCGGACGAACCGAAGATCAGCGTGCACATCGGGATGCCCAGCGAGACGAAGCCGAAGGCGATGGGCACGATGGCGACCGCCGTGGTGCGCAGGCCCTGTGAGATGTCGTCACGCACCGCGCCGGCGTCGTCCTCGGCTGCCGAGCGCGAGATGCGGGGCAGGAGGGCGGCCATGAGCGAGACGGTGATGATGGCCTGCGGGAGGCCCCAGATGAGCTGGGCGTTGGCGTAGGCGCTGAAACCGGTACCGGCGATCCTCGTCTCGGTGACCGCTGCGGTCGCCAGCTGAGTCACCACGAGGGCGCCCGCTTGGTTGGCGAGCACGAACAGGATCGTCCACTTGGCGAGCATCGCGGCCTTGCCGAGACCGTGCCCCTTCCAGTCGAAGCGAAGCCTCAGCCGGAAGCCGGTTTCCCGCAGGTACGGGATCATGGCCAGGGCCTGGACCACGAGACCCAGGAGAATGCCGATGCCGAGCAGTCGCTCCCCCTCCGGGGGAATGGTCTCGACCGTCATATGCGAGTTGGCGGCACTGCCGTAGACCCAGAGGAACGCGCCGAGAGTGACGATGATGACGATGTTGTTGAGGACCGGGGTCCACATCATCGCGCCGAAGCGTCCACGGGCGTTGAGGATCTGCCCCATCACCACGTGAATGCCCATGAAGAAGATCGAGGGCAGGAAGTACCGGGTGAAAGTAACCGCGACGTCGTTGGCTTCGGCGTTCGTGGCGAGTGGGGTCGACAACGCCCTGACGAGTAGTGGCGCGGCGAACATGGCTAGCGCGGTGAGGAGACCGAGGATCACCATGACCAGCGTCAGGAGCCTATTGGCGTAGGCCTCCCCGCCGTCATCGTCCTCCTTCATGGCCCGCACGAGCTGGGGCACGAAGACGGAGTTGAGACCACCGCCGACGGTGAGGATGTAGATCATCGTAGGCAGCTGATAGGCCACCTGGAAGGACTCACCGAGAAGGCTGAGACCCAGCGCCGAGACGATCATCGCCGAGCGGATGAACCCCGTGAGGCGCGAGACCATGGTGCCCGCCGCCATGACGGCGCTCGACTTCAGCAGGCCCGAGGCCCGTCCGCCCTTCTTCGCGGCAGGCGCCGGCGTGGGAACGGGCGAGGGCTCCTCGCGGGCCGGACGGCCCACCTCGGGGCCGGGGGCCGGCGTCGGCCCGGGAACCGACGGCTGCCCCACAGGGGAGCCGCCTTGCTGCTGGTCACGGAAGAGATGGGCGAAGGCGTCCGGCTCGTGGCGCTCCTCACCCGCCTGTGTCACCAGGTCGTCCACGCCCACGAACTGCGTGGTCCGGGCGTCGTCGCCGTACGGCAGATGCCGGGTCGGGCCCTCGGGCTCGGGCGCCGGAGTCTGGGCCCACACACGAGGGTCGGGCGCGTACTGCGGTGCCGACGGCTGCGCGTAGAGCGGCTGCTGCGGCTGGTAGGTGCCCGGAGCCGGCGGCGGGTGGGCGGCCCGGTCGTAGAGCGCCTCGGCCACCGGGTCCTGGGCGGCGAGGTCCCGTGCGCGGTAGGGGTCCTGGTCGTAGGCGTCCTGGAGGTACATGTCCGCGGGGGGCTGCGGCGGCACCTGGCCCGGCCCGGGCAGCTGGCCGTCGGGATACCCCGAGTCGGCCGCGCCCTGGCCGCGGTCACCGTCGTACGGCGCGTTCATGCTTACCCCACCTCATCGTCCCCGGGCCAACCGGCCACGACAATCGCTCAACGGTCCACTCTCTCACCCGTGCCGGACGGGTCGGCGCTTTCCGGAGCGGTGTCCGGTGCCGGGTCACTCGGGTGCTCCGGCTCATCCGTCCCCGACTTCGCCGGGGGATTCTCCTCGCCAGTGTGTACGACTGAGGCCGCCTCGGTGTTCGCTTCACCGTCCTTCCGGGCGCTCTCCGGGTCCTCGGCGTCCGCCGGGGGTCCCTCCGCCGCCAGCCTGGCGGCGGCGCGCTTGCGCTGGGTGTACATCCGGAAACCGGCGAGGACGAGAAGCAGGACGCCACCGGCGATGACCAGCATCACCGTGGGGGTGATCTCGGTGACGTTCACCGTGAACCTGACCTCGTCACCATACTTCTCGCCGTCCACGGTGTAGAGCTGGGCGACGACCGTGACCGGCCCGTTGGCCTCGGCGTTGGTGGTGAACTTCACCGACTCGCTGTGTCCGCCGGAGATGTCGACGGACCGCTCGTCGAAGTCCATGTCGCCGATCTTCAGGCGCTTCGGCGCGTTGGACGTGAGTCGCAGCGTCAGATTGTCGACGCCCTGCACGAGGTTGTTCTGCACGGTCACGGGGATCGTCGCGCTGCGGCCCGAGAGCTTCGTCTCGGACTTCTCGATCAACCGGACCTGCTCGGTGAGCGAGTTGAGGTGCGTCTGGACGCCGTTGCGGTAGACCGCCGCGTCCATGGACCGACCTCGCCAGGAGGTGGACATCTCCCGGTCCATGGTCCTGCCGAACGGCGTGACCACTCGGGACTGGTCGGAGAGGATCACCTTGAAGCGGTCGAGGTCGGTCTGGGTGGTCCGGATCTCCTCGAAAGCGGACTTCGGCAGCGCCTGCTTCCGCAGCGACGAGGGGTAGGCCGAGGCCGACGGGATCTTGGTGCTGGCGTTCGGATCGGGCTTGGCCGCGGCCGCCGCCGAGAGGTCCTGAGTCTGCGACCAGTTACCGCCCTCGAGCGCGGTGAGGGCCTGCGCCATGGTCTGTGCCTGGCTCGCCGTCGGCATGCGCTGCGGAGCGATCACGACGCTGCGCTGCTTGCCGTTCTGGAGGTCCGTGGTCAGGCTCTGGGCGAGGAAGCGCTGCACGGCCAGTGTGGAGCTCTCGGCCTTCGTCATGTCGCCCTGGAAGGCCGTCGACAGCCGGGCGTCCGCGACCACGGCCGTGGTACCGCCGCCGATGGGCCGGGCCGCGTTGGGTGTGTAGGACAGGCTGCTGTTCTCCTGCAGGCTGTCACTGCGGGCGATCACCTTGTCGGCGCCCGCCGAGATGGCGACCTTGACGATCGACGGGTCGACGGCGCCGTTCACGGGCCAGGCGAAGTCCGTCTCCGGCTTCACCCGGAGGATGTTCTGGACCGTGTCGGAGGCCACATCGGTGGCGTCCTTCAGCCGGCTGAGCGAGCCGGTGATCGTCTTGCCGTTGTGGGCCAGGGCCGCGAGATCCGGGTCGGCGAAGGGCAGAGCGATCACCTCCTCGCCCTGAACCGCGGTCTCCAGCTCGGCCAGCCACTCCTTGGCGACAGCCTGGTTCTTGCCCGGCACGGTCGTGCCCCCGCTGCGGACCTGGTAGACGCCCGTCATCGCGACAACCGATGCCAGCAGGTCCGGATCGATCACCCAGGTGACGTCCAGGTCCTTGCCCAGCGTGAGCATCTGCTCCAGGCGTCCGCCCGCGGAGATCTCCTTGGCCAGCTCGTCGTCGAGGAAGACGGGCGTCTGCTGCTCGCCCGGACCGGTCTCGGCCGTCAGATGAGTGGTGGAGATCAGCGGCCAGAGGTAGGTCGTCTTCGTTTTGGTGCCCGCCTCGTCGGGCTGCCACGGCAGGAATGTGCGCTGGATGCCGAGGACCTGGTCGTACTGAGCGGCGCCGGTCCTGCCCGAGAGCGAGACGCCCAGCTGATAGACACCGTCCGGGCCGAGGTCCAGCTCCTTGACGGGCACCGAGATGGTGAAGGGCTGAGCCACTCCTGAGGCGAGCGCGGAGAACTTCTCCACGTACTTGCCGCCGACCTCCGGCCCGTCGGCGTACTGGTCGAAGCCGGTGCGCTTGGCCGCGTCGTCGATGGACGAGCGGCCCGTCACGGCGGCCGGGGCCACGCGCAGGCCCACGTGGGCGTCCGTGACGGTCTGCTTGCCCTTGTTCGTCACCGAGCCCGAGACGGTGACCGTGTCGCCGTCTGTGGGCAGGCTCGGGCTGAGCGAGTCGAGGGAGACCTCGACGGTGTTCGACCCCGTGGCCTCGGCCAGGGAGACCTTCGGGGCTGCCTGCGCGGACGGAGGCGCGGGCAGCTGGAACAAGCCGGCCAGCAGGGGCGCCCCGGCGAGGATGGCGCCGGTGCGCAGCATCCACCGGCGGGCAGGTGAGGGACTCGTCCCCTGGAAGTCTGCCGCCTCGGCCACGCGCTCGCCCGTCCCTCGTCGTCGTCAGTGGTCGTCGGAATGTGCGTCCACGCATGGTAACGAGGTGCGCTGAGAGGAAGTGCCGCAGTCCGCTCCACAAGATCGGGGAACGAGACCGCGCTGTCCCCGTATGTGCATGTATCAAAGGGGCGTGTGAGGGGGTCACGTGCGCGAAGCCCTTGTGCACGTTCAATGGAGGCGACTGCGGCCACCGGCGCCCCGTACCCTTTTCAGTTGTGCCGAACGCCAACGAAGACATCAGTGCCCTGAGCCAGGTGCAGCACCGCGCGGTGAGTGAACTGCTGCGGGTGTTCCCTGTCGCCGACGACCTCGCCCGCCGCTTCCAGGAGGCCGGCTTCGCGCTCGCCCTGGTCGGAGGTTCGGTCAGGGACGCGCTGCTGGGGCGGCTCGGCAACGACCTGGACTTCACGACGGACGCCCGCCCCGAGGACGTGCTGAGGATCGTGCGGCCCTGGGCGGACGCCGTCTGGGAGGTCGGGATCGCCTTCGGCACGGTGGGTGCGCAGAAGGACGGCTACCAGATCGAGGTCACGACCTACCGTTCCGAGGCGTACGACCGGACCTCGCGCAAGCCCGAAGTGTCGTACGGCGACTCGATCGAGGACGATCTCGTACGCCGTGACTTCACCGTGAACGCGATGGCGGTGGCCTTGCCGGAGAAGGAGTTCATCGACCCCCACGGCGGGCTGGAGGACCTCTCGGCGCGCGTTCTGCGTACTCCCGGCACACCCGAGGCGTCGTTCTCCGACGACCCGCTGCGCATGATGCGGGCCGCGCGTTTCGCCGCCCAGCTGGGCTTCGAGGTGGCTCCCGAGGTCGTCTCGGCGATGGGCGACATGGCCGGCCGTCTCGACATCGTCTCGGCGGAGAGGGTGCGGGACGAGCTGAACAAGCTGATCCTGTCCGCTCACCCCCGTGAGGGTCTGACCCTCCTGGTCGACACCGGTCTCGCCGAGCACGTCCTGCCCGAGCTGCCGGCGCTGCGGCTGGAACGTGACGAGCATCATCGGCACAAGGACGTCTACGACCACACACTGATCGTTCTGGAGCAGGCGATCGCGCTGGAGGAGAGTGGGCCGGACCTCACGCTGCGGCTCGCCGCGCTGCTGCACGACATCGGCAAGCCCCGCACGCGTCGTTTCGAGAAGGACGGCCGGGTCTCCTTCCACCACCACGAGGTGGTGGGCGCCAAGATGACCAAGAAGCGCATGACCGCCCTCAAGTACTCCAACGACCAGGTCAAGGACGTCTCGCGGTTGGTGGAACTCCACCTGCGCTTCCACGGATACGGCACCGGTGAGTGGACGGACTCCGCTGTCCGCCGCTATGTGCGAGACGCGGGCCCGCTCCTGGACCGCCTCCACAAGCTGACCCGCTCCGACTGCACCACACGGAACAAGCGCAAGGCGAGCGCTCTCTCCCGGGCGTACGACGGTCTGGAGGAGCGCATCGCCCAGCTGCAGGAACAGGAGGAACTGGACGCGATCCGCCCGAGTCTCGACGGCAACCAGATCATGGAGATTCTGGGCGTCGGGCCTGGCCCGGTGATCGGGCAGGCGTACAAGTTCCTGCTGGAACTGCGTCTGGAGAACGGGCCGATGGAACACGACGAGGCCGTGACAGCACTCAAGGAGTGGTGGGCTCAGGCGTCGCAGGTCTCCTGACGACAGCCGGTCGGCCGTCTTCGGTCGGCATCGGCGCGACGGCGATGTTTCACGTGAAACAGAGGTCGATGTTTCACGTGAAACATCGCCGTCGCCGTATCAGCTCCGCCGGGTCACGCCGAAGCGGGCCATGGCCGCAGCGATCACTCCGTAGATCACCGCCACGGTGACCACCAGGGCGGCCGAGCGGCCGTCCGCTGGGAGCATCAGGGCGGCCACGGCAGCGGCGCCGACGAAGGCGACGTTGAACAGGACGTCGTAGAGGGAGAAGATCCGGCCCCGATAGCCGTCCTCGACGGAGGACTGGACGATCGTGTCCGTCGAGATCTTCGCTCCCTGTGTGACCAGACCCAGGACGAACGCCGCGATCAGTATGGGCACCTCCGTGAAGGGCAGGCCGAGCGCCGGCTCCAGCACGGCGGCGGCCGCGGAGCAGGTGACGATCCAAAGGCCGGGGCCCAGCCGCCCCGCGGCCCAAGGGGTGATCACCGCCGCCGTGAAGAATCCCGCTCCCGAGATGCCGACGGCGAGACCGAGGAGGGCCAATCCCTCATCGGAGTCGGACCTCCCCGAGCTGTCGGACGACCAGGCATAGCGGCAGAGCATGAGCACCATGACGGTCAGGGCGCCGTAGCAGAACCGCATCAGCGTCATCGAGGCCAGCGCCCAGGCAGCAGCCCGCCGTCCCGGCTCAGCGAGATGTCGTACGCCCGCTGCCAGACCCCGTGCGGTGCCGGCGAGGGCGGCACCCAGTCGTGGCTGCACCAGCTCGGGCTCCGGGCCGAGCAGTTCTCGGGCGATACGCAGGGAGGCCAGTGCGGCGCAGAGGTAGAGGCACGCGCCCAGGAGGACCACTGCGGCGTCGGAGTCCGACGCCACGAGGCGTACGGCGAAGGCGAGTCCGCCGCCCGCGGTCGCGGCCAGCGTCCCGGCTGTCGGCGAGAGCGAGTTGGCGATCACCAGGCGGTCGGCGTCCACCACACGGGGCAGCGAGGCGGAGAGGCCCGCCAGGACGAAGCGATTGACCGCCGTCACGCACAGCGCGGAGGCGTAGAAGAGCCAGTCCGGCACATGGCTCAGGATCAGGACGGCCGTCACCGACGCCAGCAGGGCGCGGAGGATGTTTCCGTACAGCAGGACCTGGCGGCGTCGCCAGCGGTCGAGCAGGACACCGGCGAACGGGCCGACGAGGGAGTACGGGAGGAGGAGCACTGCCATCGCGGAGGCGATCGCGGCTGCCGACGTCTGCTTCTCCGGCGAGAAGACGACATAGGTGGCCAGCGCGACCTGGTAGACGCCGTCGGCTCCCTGGGACAGCAGCCGTACGGCCAGCAGATGCCGGAAGTCCCGGAAACGGAGCAGGACGCGCAGGTCGCGCACGACGGACATGGGGCACAGCCTCACATACGGGGAGGGTCCCCGGGCAGCTGCCCCAGGGACCCTCAACGGCCCGCTACGAGCGTCTGATCAGCGCTCGACCTCGCCCCTGATGAACTTCTCCACGTTCTCTCGGGCCTGGTCGTCGAAGTACTGCACCGGCGGGGACTTCATGAAGTACGACGACGCCGACAGGATCGGGCCGCCGATGCCACGGTCCTTGGCGATCTTCGCGGCGCGCAGTGCGTCGATGATGACACCCGCGGAGTTCGGGGAGTCCCAGACCTCCAGCTTGTACTCCAGGTTCAGCGGGACGTCACCGAAGGCGCGGCCCTCGAGACGGACGTACGCCCACTTGCGGTCGTCGAGCCAGGCGACGTAGTCCGACGGGCCGATGTGGACGTTCTTCTCGCCGAGCTCCCGGTCGGGGATCTGGGAGGTGACGGCCTGGGTCTTGGAGATCTTCTTGGACTCCAGGCGGTCGCGCTCCAGCATGTTCTTGAAGTCCATGTTGCCGCCGACGTTCAGCTGCATCGTGCGGTCCAGGATCACCCCACGGTCCTCGAACAGCTTCGCCATGACGCGGTGCGTGATGGTGGCACCCACCTGCGACTTGATGTCGTCACCGACGATCGGGACGCCCGCCTCGGTGAACTTGTCCGCCCACTCCTTGGTGCCGGCGATGAAGACCGGGAGGGCGTTGACGAAGCCGACCTTGGCGTCGAGGGCGCACTGGGCGTAGAACTTCGCCGCGTCCTCGGAACCGACGGGCAGGTAGCAGACGAGGACATCGACCTGCTTGTCCTTGAGGATCTGGACCACGTCGACCGGGGCCTCGGCGGACTCCTCGATGGTCTCGCGGTAGTACTTGCCGAGACCGTCCAGCGTGTGGCCGCGCTGCACGGTCACACCGGTGCTCGGCACGTCACAGATCTTGATCGTGTTGTTCTCGGAGGCGCCGATGGCGTCCGCGAGGTCCAGCCCGACCTTCTTGGCGTCGACGTCGAAGGCGGCGACGAACTCCACGTCCCTGACGTGGTAGTCACCGAACTGCACGTGCATGAGGCCCGGGACCTTGGACGCCGGGTCGGCGTCCTTGTAGTACTCGACTCCCTGCACCAGCGACGCGGCGCAGTTACCCACACCGACGACGGCTACGCGAACCGAACCCATTCCGGTTGCTCCCTGTGTGTACGAGTGAGGTCCTGGCAGGGACCTCACGTGGTGGTGTCGCCGGGCGCATCCGGCCCGGGGGTGTCCCCGGGCCGGGGCAGGGCGCCCGGCGCTCCCTCTGTGGTGTCGCGAGCGGGTTCTCCGTGGCCGGGGCCTTTCAGGTCCCGGCCCGCCCGCTCGCTTTCGATGAGCTCGTTCAGCCAGCGCACTTCGCGCTCCACGGACTCCATCCCGTGGCGCTGGAGCTCGAGCGTGTAGTCGTCGAGGCGCTCGCGGGTGCGTGTCAGCGAGACACGCATCTTCTCCAGCCGTTCCTCCAAACGGCTGCGACGGCCCTCCAGGACGCGCATACGCACATCGCGGGAGGTCTGCCCGAAGAACGCGAAGCGAGCAGCGAAGTGCTCGTCCTCATAGGCGTCGGGACCCGTCTGCGAGAGCAGCTCCTCGAAGTGCTCCTTACCTTCCGCCGTCAACCGGTAGACGATCTTGGCGCGGCGACCCGTGAGCGGGGCGGCGGCAGCATCTTCCGGGGTACCACCCGACTCCTCGATCAACCAGCCGTTGGCGACCAGCGTCTTGAGGCAGGGGTAGAGCGTCCCGTAGCTGAACGCCCGGAACACACCCAACGACGTGTTGAGTCGTTTGCGCAGCTCATAGCCGTGCATCGGGGCTTCGCGGAGCAGACCGAGGACGGCGAACTCGAGTATTCCGGAGCGCCGGCTCATCGTCGCCTCCTGTCTTCCACTGGCCCTGTCGACACGATGTATGCCGAGCTGATGTATCGACTCGATACATCACGACGATAGAACGCCCCTACGGATGCGACAAGTGGGGATCCGGTGAACGGGGTCACATCACCAATTAGTAGGAAGCAAGTTGCCTGATTTGGGGTGAAGTTCGGTGCTCAGTGGGTTTTGGCGGTGCGTAGTCTGTGCGGCATGCACACCACTGGGAGCCGAGTGACGTTTGAGCACGTCGTCTTCCTGGGTGCGGTACGGATGAATGCCAGCACGACCACATCCGTACTTCGGGGGGACCGGAAACCAGCCGCCGTTTCCAGGCGCGCACGGGTGCGCCTGCCCGAGGAGTAGTCGTTCGATGAGCGAGCACCGTCGCAAACCGCCGCAGCCGCAGGGAGGCGGACGTGCCGCGGCCCGACGCGGCCAGTCGGCATCCTCCGGCCGCCGCGCGGCACCGCGGGGCGCCACCGGGTCACTTTCCGACACCTACGGTGCGGGAGGTGAGGAGTCCACCTACGAGGGCCGCGCGGCGTCGCGACGTGCGGCGCAGAGAAGCACCGGCGCCGGTCCGGGCGGTGGCCGTCGCAGAGCGGCCGAGCCCGCGGGGCACGGGCCGGGTCGTGGCCGAGGTCGTGCGGCCCCGCCCGGCAAGCAGCGTTTTATCGACTATCCGCGCGCCGGCAGGTACGGGGCGATGCGGTGGGTGCCCTCGTGGCGCCAGGTGACAGGGCTGTTCATCGGGTTCTTCGGTTGCCTCGTGGCGGGGGCCGGCATCGGGTACGCGCTTGTGGCGGTACCCGACCCAGCTCAGGCCGCTACGGCGCAGAACAACGTCTACTACTGGTCGGACGGCTCGCAGATGGTCGCCACGGGTGGTGAGGTCAACCGTCAGATCATCGCGTACGAGAAGATCCCCAAGGCGATGCGCTACGCCGTCATGTCGGCCGAGAACAAGACGTTCGAGACCGACAGCGGCGTCGACCCGATGGGCATCGCCCGCGCCGTCGTCAACATGGCCAAGGGCGGTCAGACGCAGGGTGGCTCGACCATCACCCAGCAGTACGTGAAGAACGCCATGCTCGACGACCAGTCGCAGACGCTGTCCCGGAAGGTGAAGGAACTCTTCATCTCGGTGAAGGTCGGCGCCTCCGTCGACAAGGACGAGATCATGCGCGGCTACCTGAACACGGCCTACTTCGGCCGTGGCGCCTATGGTCTCCAGGCGGCCGCCCGCACCTACTTCGACAAGAGCGCGGAGAAGCTCAACCCCAGCGAGTGCGCCTTCCTCGCCGCGGTGCTCAAGGGCGCGACGTACTACGACCCGGCCGGAGCCACAGCGATCGACCCCGCCGCCACGTCGGAGGCGAACACCAAGCGGGCCACGGAACGGTGGGACTGGATCCTCAACGAGATGGTCAAGGACAAGCATCTGTCCGAGGCCGAGAAGGCCAAGTACCCCAACTTCCCCAAGATCCAGCGTCCCCGCTCCAACGCACAGCTGGGCGGCCAGATCGGTTACCTGGTCGACACGGCCAAGGGCTACATCCTCAACAACACCGACATCACGCAGAAGCAGCTCGAGCAGGGCGGCTACGAGATCCACACGACCTTCGACAAGAGGAAGGTCAAGGAACTCGAGAAGGCCGTCACGAAGGTCCGCAAGGAGAACATCAAGCCGGACCTGCGCCCGAAGACCGACACCCATGTGCAGTTCGGTGGCGCGTCGGTGAACCCGAAGTCGGGTGCCATCGAGGCGATCTACGGTGGCGAGGACGCCACCAAGCACTTCACGAACAACGCCGACGTCACCGGCGCGCAGGTCGGCTCGGTGTTCAAGCCCTATGTCCTCGCGGCTGCCATGACCTGGGGCAAGCGTGACCCCGACCTCGACCCCGACCAGGCGCAGGACGAGCGGACCATCGTCTCGCCGAAGAGCCTCTACAGCGGGAAGAACGACCTCAAGATCAGGGATTACAACGGCGACATCTGGACCAACGAAGAGGGCAAGGAGTGGCTGCAGGCCAACGACGGCGACGAGTCGTACGGCAGCCCGCCGAAGTACCAGATCGATCTCCGTGAGGCGATGCGGGTCTCGGCGAACTCCCCCTATGTCCAGCTGGGCATGGACGTCGGCCTGGACCGGGTGAAGGAGGCGGCCATGGAGGCAGGCCTCAAGGAAGGCAGCCTGACCGGCACGAGCTTCCCGTCCTTCTCGATCGGTATCTCGGACCCGAGCGCGATCCGCATGGCGGGTTCGTACGCGACCTTCGCCGCCAGCGGCAAGCAGAACGAGCCGTTCTCGGTCAAGAGCGTCGAGTACGAGGGGCTGACCAGGTTCAACCACGACGACGTCGCCGATACCAAGCGGGCCTTCACGACGGAGGTCGCCGACAATGTGACCGACGTCCTCAAGACCGTCGTCGACGAGGGAACCGGTACGTCGGCTCAGCTGACCGGCCGCGAGGTGGCGGGCAAGACCGGTACCACCGACGGCAACAAGTCGGCCTGGTTCGTCGGGTACACCCCGCAGTTGTCGACGGCGATCAGCATGTACCGCATGGACGACGACGAGTCGAACAAGAACCGCAAGTTCCTGGAGATGTACGGCACGGGTGGCCAGGAGACGATCCACGGTGCCTCCTTCCCGGCCGAGATCTGGCACGACTACATGGAGGACGCTCTCAAGGGCCAGCCGGCCGAGGACTTCCCGGAGCCGGAGCCGATCGGTGTCATCGTCAACGACGACCCGGACCCGACGCCGACCCCGACGGTGACCGAGTCGGAGGAGGAGTCGCCCGAGCCGAGCCCGACGCCGAGCGAGAGCGAGATCCTGCCCTCGCCGACGCCCAGCGAGACCTGCCGCAACCCGTTCAACCCCACCTGTGAGGAGACCGGAGGCACCGACGCCGGTGGCACGGACACCGGTGGAATCGACGGTGGAGTGACCGCGTCACCGTCCGAGTCGGAGGACGATTCGAGAGGCAACCAGAACGGGGGCCTCTTCGGAGGCAACGACGGGTAGCTCCACGCTCGGCAGGATGTGTTTCACGTGAAACATGGGCCACCGCACCGATCAGGTGCGGTGGCCCATGCCATATCCCCTGCCGGCACGACGCGGGCGGCCGATGTTTCACGTGAAACACAGACCGTCGGACAGGACGGGATGCGGTGGTCCTCGGCGTATTCCTGGATGCGTACGGCAGGATGTGCGGCATGCCCAGTGCAGAGACGACGCGAGTGAGCACGGACGAGCCGGAGCCGGTGCGGCCCACGAGGGAGGACGAGGTCGCTTCGGTCGGCAGTGAGCTGATCGGCGGCCCGATCGGGCGCCGAGCGCTCCTCGGCACGTCCTGGTGGACGCCGGTACGCGTTGTCGCGCTGGTGGCCATCGGCATGTTCGCGCTCGGCATGGTACAGAAGCTGCCCTGCTACGACGGCGCCTGGTTCTTCGGAGCCAGCTCCCAGTACACGCACGCCTGCTACTCGGACATCCCGCATCTCTACCAGGGCCGTGGCTTCGCGGACGGCCTTGTGCCGTACTTCGACAAGATCGACGGCGACATGGAGTACCTGGAGTACCCGGTACTGACCGGCCTGTTCATGGAGGTCGCCGCCTGGCTCACCCCGGGCAGCGGCAGCACCCAGGACCAGGAGCAGTGGTACTGGATGGTCAACGCCGGGATGCTGATGGCGTGTGCGGCGGTCATCGCGGTCTGCTGCGCTCGCATCCACCGCCGGCGCCCGTGGGACGGCCTTCTGGTGGCTCTGGCGCCCGCTTTCGCACTGACCGCCACCATCAACTGGGACCTCCTCGCGGTGGCCCTGCTGGCCGCCGCGATGCTCATGTGGTCGCGCCGGCGACCCCTCGCCTTCGGCGTGCTGATCGGACTTGCCACGGCCGCCAAGTTCTACCCGTTCCTGGTGCTCGGACCGCTCTTCGTGCTGTGTTGGCGAGCGGGCAAGTGGCGCGCGTTCGCGACGGCGCTCCTCGGCGCTGTCGGGGCCTGGCTCGCCGTGAACCTTCCGGTGATGCTGCTGGCGTCCGACGGCTGGTCGAAGTTCTACCGCTTCAGCCAGGAACGCGGTGTGGACTTCGGTTCCTTCTTCCTCGTCATCTCGCAGCGGTTGAACATCCAGATCACCGCCGAGACGGCGAACGCGTACGCGATGGTCTCGATGGTGCTGGTCAGCGCGGGCATCGTGGCGCTCACGCTCACCGCCCCGCGCCGCCCGCGTTTCGCGCAGCTGGCCTTCCTGATCGTCGCGGCCTTCATCCTCACCAACAAGGTCTACTCGCCGCAGTACGTGCTTTGGCTGGTCCCGCTCGCCGCCCTGGCCCGGCCCCGCTGGCGGGACTTCCTGATCTGGCAGGCCTGCGAGGTGGCGTACTTCCTGGGGATCTGGATGTACCTCGCGTACACGACCAGCGGTGACGCTCACAAGGGTCTGCCCGCCGAGGGCTACCAACTCGCCATCCTGGCTCACCTGTTGGGCACGCTCTACCTGTGCGTCGTCGTCGTGTGCGACATCTTCTTGCCCGAGCGGGACACCGTGCGCAGAGCTGGTGACGACGATCCTTCCGGCGGAGTGCTCGACGGCGCGGAGGACGTCCATGTGTACGGCGCGGCTGCCCGGCCCCCGCGGCACGCGATGTCTTTCGAGGGGCCTCAGGTGGAATGGGGCAGCCGCGACCCGGGGAGGTAGTTCGCTCTGAGCGAACAGGGCGAGATGGGCAGCGCAAGGACGACATGCGGAAGGCCGTACACGAGCCCTCGTGTACGGCCTTCCGCATTCGTCTCCGCGAACTGATCCGCTGGGCCCCGGTTCCTGAACTCAGGCGGGCAGGGGCTCAGCGGTCGACGATCCGGTCGAACTGAGTGGTGGTGTGCCGCAGATGGGCCACCAGTTCCTCGCCGACCTGCGGCTCCGGGGCGTCCGAGGGCACGAAGAGGATCGACACCTGCATGTGCGGAGGCTCGGCGAACCAGCGCTGCTTGCCGCCCCAGACGAACGGAGAAAGGTTCCGGTTGACCGTGGCGAGGCCCGCCCGGGCGACACCCTTGGCGCGCGGCATCACGCCATGCAGTGCCTTCGGGGCCTCCAGGCCCACTCCGTGCGACGTACCGCCCGCCACGACCACCAGGAAGCCGTCGGAGGCCGCCTTCTGCTGCCGGTATCCGAAGCGGTCGCCCTTGGCGACGCGGGTGACGTCCAGGACGGCTCCGCGGTACTCGGTCGCCTCGTGGTCGCCCAGCCACAGCCGCGTGCCGATGCGGGCGCGGAAGCGGGTCTGCGGGAACTGCTGCTGCAGACGGATGAGGTCCTCGGACTTCAGGTGGCTGACGAACATGGTGTGCAGCGGCAGGCGGGCCGCGCGCAGCCGGTCCATCCAGCCGATGACCTCCTCGACGGCGTCCGAGCCGTCGGTGCGGTCCAGCGGCAGGTGGATGGCGAAGCCCTCCAGGCGCACGTTCTCTATGGCCGCGTGGAGCTGGGGCAGTTCCTGCTCGCTCACGCCGTGCCGCTTCATCGAGGACATGACCTCGATGACGACACGGGCGCCCACGAGGCCGTACACGCCGTCGACCGACGACACGGAGCGGATGACGCGGTCGGGCAGGGGGACGGGCTCCTCAGCGCGCCGGTAGGGCGTCAGCACCAGCAGGTCGCCGCTGAACCAGTCCTTGATCCGGGCGGCCTCGTACGTGGTACCGACGGCGAGGATGTCCGACCCGAGACGCGTGGCCTCTTCCGCCAGCTTCTCGTGCCCGAAGCCGTAGCCGTTGCCCTTGCAGACGGGGACGAGTCCCGGGAACTGCTCCTGAACGTGCTTGTGGTGTGCCCGCCAGCGCGCGGTGTCGACGTACAGCGTGAGCGCCATGGACGGTCCCGGAACCTTTCTCGTGGCTGCGGTGTATCAGAGGTATGGAAACAAAAACGGGGGCGTCAGCGGCGCGACATGTAGATGTCGAGCGCCTTGTGGAGCAGCTTGTTCAGCGGGAAGTCCCACTCGCCGAGGTATTCGGCGGCCTGTCCGCCCGTGCCCACCTTGAACTGGATCAGGCCGAAGAGGTGATCCGTCTCGTCCAGCGAGTCGGAGATGCCGCGCAGGTCGTAGACGGTCGCGCCGAGGGCGTAGGCGTCGCGCAGCATGCGCCACTGCATCGCGTTCGAGGGCCGGACCTCACGCCCGATGTTGTCCGAGGCCCCGTAGGAGTACCAGACGTGTCCACCGACGACGAGCATGGTCGCCGCGGACAGGTTCACGCCGTTGTGCCGGGCGAAGTAGAGCCGCATCCGGTTGGGGTCCTCGGTGTTGAGGGCCGTCCACATGCGCTGGAAGTACGACAGCGGCCGGGGCCGGAAGCGGTCCCGCACGGCCGTGATCTCGTACAGCCGCTGCCACTCCTCCAGGTCCTGGTAGCCGCCTTGGACGACCTCGACACCGGCCTTCTCGGCCTTCTTGATGTTGCGGCGCCACAGCTGGTTGAAGTTCTTGTGGACCTCTTCCAGGGACCGGTTGGCGAGCGGCACCTGGTAGACGTAGCGCGGCTGCACGTCACCGAAGCCGGCGCCGCCGTCCTCCCCCTGCTGCCAGCCCATACGGCGCAGCTTGTCGGCGACCTCGAAGGCTCGGGGCTCGATGAAGTCGGCCTCGATGTCGCGCAGACGCTTCACGTCCGGGTTCTGGATGCCCGCCTTGATGGAGGTGGCCTCCCAGCGCCGGATGATCACCGGCGGGCCCATCTTCACCGAGAAGGCGCCCTGGTGCTTCAGATGCGCGAGCATCGGCTCCAGCCAGTCGGTGAGATTGGGCGCGAACCAGTTGATGACCGGGCCTTCGGGCAGGTAAGCGAGGTAGCGCTTGATCTTGGGCAGCTGGCGGTAGAGCACCAGGCCGGCGCCGACCATCTCGCCGGTCTTGTCGTCGAACCACCCGAGGCTCTCGGAGCGCCACTCGGCCTTGACGTCGGCCCAGGCCGGGACCTGCATGTGGCTAGCCGCGGGCAGGCTCTGGATGTATGCCAGATGCTGCTCACGGCTGATCGTCCTCAGGGTCAGGCTCATTCGGGGCGCTCCTCGGGCTGGTGTGTCCCCATGGGTACAGGGGCTCCGGCTCTCGCGCCGAAGCCTACTGCGCCCTGCGGGCGCCCCGAATGGCTGTATGGAACCTGGAGCCCGGCCAGTACGTGGTCAGGACGTCAGGTGGTGTTATTCGGCCGCTTGGTCCGATGTGGGACCACGGACGGCACGGGGTACCGTCCGCCGACCGTTGGACCGGCGCCGGGGGGTCAGCCGATGAGCCCGCCGAAAAGACCCCCGTGGGCCATGCCGAGGAAGAATCCGACGGCCGAGGCACCGAGACCCACGATCAGGCCGAAGCGCTCACGGGTCGTCTCCGAGATGAACTGTCCGTATGCGCCGGTCAGAATCCCCACCAGGCCCGTCCAGGAACTGAGCAGGTGCAGATGGTGGAACATCGCCGTGATGAACGAGACCGCCCCGAGCACGAGCGTCACGGCGAGCAGGGTGTCCTGCACGGGGTGGGGCTTGTCGTCGGTGGCGAACAGGGAGCCGGCGATGTTGGGTCGCAATGTCTGTGCCATGGGGCACCTCCTGCGGAAAACGGCGCATCGTAGCGCCATACACACCCGATGTGTACAGATTGACGGTCACCACCACCGGATTTCAACCGGAAGCGGGTGTGCGGGTAGTCTGTACCGTCTGCACCGGTGTCTGCCCAGGCCATGACAGGAACCCCCTCGCGGGGACCCGATTGTCAGTGGCTGCCGATACCGTTGCGTACGCATCACAACCCTCCTGCCACGGAACGACCGTGGCCGCTGAGTCCAAAGGAGGTGGGTTCTACATGCGTCACTACGAGGTGATGGTCATCCTCGACCCCGATCTGGAGGAGCGCGCCGTCGCCCCCCTGATCGAGAACTTCCTCTCCGTCGTCCGTGAGGGCAACGGAAAGGTCGAGAAGGTCGACACCTGGGGCCGTCGTCGTCTCTCGTACGAGATCAAGAAGAAGCCTGAGGGCATCTACTCGGTCATCGACCTGCAGGCCGAGCCTGCGGTCGTCAAGGAGCTCGACCGCCAGATGAACCTGAACGAGTCGGTCCTCCGGACCAAGGTCCTCCGCCCCGAGACCCACTGAGCTTTCCCGCTCAGCTGATCCCGGGATTCGAGTAGCAGCAACCAAGCAGCCAGAGCAGCAAACCCGCCGAGAGGTTCCCCATGGCAGGCGAGACCGTCATCACGGTTGTCGGCAATCTTGTTGACGACCCCGAGCTGCGCTTCACCCCTTCCGGTGCGGCGGTCGCGAAGTTCCGTGTCGCGTCCACCCCCCGCACCTTCGACCGTCAGACCAATGAGTGGAAGGACGGCGAGAGCCTGTTCCTGACCTGCTCGGTCTGGCGTCAGGCGGCGGAGAACGTCGCCGAGTCGCTCCAGCGAGGCATGCGCGTCATCGTGCAGGGCCGGCTGAAGCAGCGGTCCTACGAGGACCGTGAGGGCGTCAAGCGCACGGTCTACGAGCTGGACGTCGAGGAAGTCGGCGCCAGCCTGCGCAGTGCCACGGCCAAGGTGACCAAGACCGCCGGAGGCGGCCGCGGTGGCCAGGGCGGTTACGGCGGCGGTGGTGGCGGCGGCCAGGGTGGCGGCGGCTGGGGCGGAAGCTCCGGCGGCGGCCAGCAGGGCGGCGGCGCTCCCGCCGACGACCCGTGGGCCAGCGGCGCTCCCGCCGGTGGCAACCAGGGCGGCGGTGGCGGCGGCTGGGGCGGAAGCTCCGGCGGCGGCGGTGGCGGCGGCTACTCGGACGAGCCCCCTTTCTAAGCCTGCGAGGCCGGAGCACCGGTCGTCGAGGTCGAGGGCGGGGCCGCACCCCAAACTTCTTGATCACACAGGAGATACACCATGGCGAAGCCGCCTGTGCGCAAGCCGAAGAAGAAGGTCTGCGCTTTCTGCAAGGACAAGGTCACGTACGTGGACTACAAGGACACGAACATGCTGCGGAAGTTCATTTCCGACCGCGGTAAGATCCGTGCCCGTCGCGTGACCGGCAACTGCACGCAGCACCAGCGTGACGTCGCCACGGCCGTCAAGAACAGCCGTGAGATGGCGCTGCTGCCCTACACGTCCACCGCGCGATAAGGGAAGGGTGACCGACACATGAAGATCATCCTCACCCACGAGGTCTCCGGCCTCGGCGCTGCCGGCGACGTCGTCGACGTCAAGGACGGCTACGCTCGCAACTACCTGATCCCGCGGAAGTTCGCGATCCGCTGGACCAAGGGCGGCGAGAAGGACGTCGAGCAGATCCGTCGTGCTCGCAAGATCCACGAGATCCAGACCATCGAGCAGGCCAACCAGATCAAGGGCCAGCTCGAGGCCGTCAAGGTCCGTCTGGCTGTCCGCTCCGGCGACGCCGGTCGTCTCTTCGGTTCCGTCACCCCGGCCGACATCGCTTCCGCGATCAAGGCTTCCGGTGGCCCCGAGGTCGACAAGCGTCGCATCGAGCTGGGTGCTCCGATCAAGACGCTGGGCGCTCACGAGACGTCCGTGCGTCTGCACCCCGAGGTTGCCGCCAAGGTCAACATCGAGGTCATCGCGGCCTAAGGGTCGCGCTCGCTGAAGCGGTGTATGGGGCCGCACCCTGTGAAGGGTGCGGCCCCACATGCTTGTCGGGGCGATGTTTCACGTGAAACATCGCGGGCTCGCGGTGTCCTCAGCGCGAGCATCGCCCGAACTCTCAGCGGGTCGCTCCGGTGACGATCCAGAGCCCGGACCGCGATCGCAGCCACAGGGTCAGCATGCGCGTCGCCATCATTAGTGTCATGGCGCCCCAGAGAGCGGTCAGACCACCGCCGAAGGTGGGGACGAGCAAGGCGGCCGGGACGAAGACCGCCAAGGTCAGGAGCATGGCCCGGGCGAGGTAGGGCCCGTCTCCCGCGCCCATCAGTACGCCGTCGAGCACGAAGACGACGCCGGAGATCGGCTGGGAGAGCGCCACCACGATCAGAGCGGGCAGTGCTGTTTCCTGGACGTTCGGATCGCTGGTGAAGAGCGGGATGAACAAAGGACGGGCAGCGATCACCAGGAGTCCGAGCACAGAACCCGTGGCAACTCCCCACTGGACCATCCGGACGCAGACGTCGCGGGCTCCTTGGGCGTCTCCTGCGCCGAGGTAGCGACCGATGATGGCCTGCCCGGCGATGGCGATCGCGTCGAGGGCGAACGCGAGCAGGCTCCAGAGCGAGAGGATGATCTGGTGTGCGGCGATGTCCTCGTCACCGAGCCGGGCGGCCACGGCGGTGGCGATCATGAGGATCGCCCGCAGCGAGAGCGTACGGACCAGCAGAGGTGCTCCCGCCTGAGCCGAGGCTCGTATGCCGACGAGGTCAGGGCGCAGTGAGGCTCCGTGTCTGCGGGCGCCACGGATCACGACCCAGAGGTATGAGGCAGCCATGCCGAACTGGGCGATGACCGTGCCCCACGCTGACCCGGCGATGCCCAGGTCGGCTCCATAGACAAGGCCCGCGTTGAGGGCGCCGTTGGCGACGAAGCCCGCCACGGCGACGTACAGAGGTGTCTTCGTGTCCTGGAGGCCGCGCAGGACACCGGTGGCGGCGAGCACGACGAGCATGGCCGGGATGCCGAGGGCTGAGATCCGAAGATAGGTCGTGGCGTAGGGAGCCGCCGTGTCCGAGGATCCGAAGAGGGCCACCAGGGTGGGGGCTGTGGGCACCACGACCGCGATGACGGCTGCTCCCAGCAGTAGAGCGAGCCAGATGCCGTCCATGCCCTGTCGGATGGCGGCCCGTAGATCACCGGCGCCGACGCGTCGGGCGACGGCAGCCGTCGTGGCGTAGGCGAGGAAGACGAACACACTCACCGCGGTGACGAGGAGGGCCGAGGCGATACCGAGACCGGCCAGTTGCGCGGTGCCGAGGTGGCCGACGATGGCGGTGTCGACCATGAGGAAGAGCGGCTCGGCGACCAGCGCGCCGAAGGCCGGCACGGCCAGAGTGATGATCTCTCGATCGTGCCGGCGCCGGGTGGCCCTGGTGGTCGCGGAAGCCTGTGTCATGAGCACCAATCTAATCTTCCACAGGTAAGAGATGCAATGCGCTTGTGGCTATTACATGCTGCCTGGTCGAGTGCGTTCTCGCACACTGATCTCGATGATCTTGATCCGGTTGGGAAAGTTTTTCTTCTGCACAGCCCGTGGACGGTAAAAGTGCAGCTCAGGGCTGCTCCCTGGGTGCAATCGGGTTCTTGTTCACAGGGCTGTCCACCGAGTCGTGCACAGGTTTTGCGAGGTTCTCCACAGCATCTGGGCCGTCGTCCACATGGCCTGTGGATAACCAGATTGGCTGACGGTGCCCAGGGGCCTACGGTGGTGCGGCGCCCACTCCCTGGCCGATCACGGAAACCTCGCAAAACCGACGCGCCAGAACCGGAGTTGGGCCTCTCATTTGTCAGTGTCGTGCCGTAGAAAGAAGAAGCACGGCGAGGTCCGCTCGGCGGACGGGAGGAGGTCGCTCAGTGAGCATTTCCGAGCCCCTGGACGACCCGTGGGCCGACAGCGGGCCCAGTGATCGTCTGCCCCCTTCCCGTCGGCGTCCGGACGGCGACCGGAGCAGGGACGAGCGGCACGACAGGGGCCGGGACAACGGGGAGTGGGACGGCGGCGGAGGTTCGGCCTTCGAGCGCGTTCCGCCGCAGGACCTCGACGCCGAGCAATCCGTGCTCGGCGGCATGCTGCTGTCCAAGGACGCCATCGCCGACGTGGTCGAGATCCTCAAGGGTCCCGACTTCTACAAGCCGGCGCACGAAACCATCTACCAGGCGATCCTCGACATCTATGCCAAGGGCGAGCCGGCCGACCCCATCACCATCGCCGCCGAGCTCACCAAGCGTGGCGAGATCACCAAGGTGGGTGGCGCCTCCTATCTGCACACGCTCGTCCAGACGGTGCCGACGGCGGCGAACGCCGAGTACTACGCGGAGATCGTCCACGAGCGTGCCGTCCTGCGCCGCCTGGTCGAGGCAGGCACCCGCATCACGCAGATGGGATACGCGGCCGACGACGACGTGGACGAGATCGTCAACAGAGCCCAGGCCGAGATCTTCGCGGTCACCGAGCAGCGCACGACCGAGGACTATCTGCCGCTCGGCGACATCATGGAGGGCGCGCTCGACGAGATCGAGGCGATCGGTTCGCGGTCGGGGGAGATGACCGGTGTGCCGACCGGCTTCACGGACCTCGACCAGCTCACCAACGGTCTGCACCCGGGCCAGATGATCATCATCGCGGCCCGTCCCGCCATGGGTAAGTCCACGCTGGCGCTGGACTTCGCGCGCGCTTGTTCGATCAAGCACAACATGCCGAGTGTGATCTTCTCGCTCGAGATGGGGCGCAACGAGATCGCGATGCGTCTGCTGTCGGCCGAGGCACGCGTGGCCCTCCACCACATGCGGTCCGGCACGATGACGGACGAGGACTGGACACGGCTGGCACGCCGTATGCCGGACGTGTCGGCCGCACCGCTCTACATCGACGACTCCCCGAACCTGTCGATGATGGAGATCCGGGCCAAGTGCCGGCGCTTGAAGCAGCGCAATGATCTGAAGCTCGTCATCATCGACTACCTGCAGCTCATGCAGTCCGGCGGCAAGCGGTCCGAGAGCCGCCAGCAGGAAGTCTCGGACATGTCGCGAAACCTGAAGCTGCTGGCCAAGGAGCTGGAGCTGCCGGTGATCGCCCTGTCGCAGCTCAACCGTGGCCCCGAGCAGCGTACGGACAAGAAGCCCATGGTGTCCGACCTGCGTGAGTCGGGATCGATCGAGCAGGACGCCGACATGGTGATCCTGCTGCACCGCGAGGACGCCTACGAGAAGGAGTCGCCACGCGCCGGCGAGGCCGACATCATCGTGGGCAAGCACCGTAACGGTCCGACGGCCACGATCACGGTCGCCTTCCAGGGCCACTACTCCCGCTTCGTGGACATGGCACAGACCTGACCCGGTGAAATGCGCTCGACTCCCGGTGCCGGGCCCGGTGGACTGAGCGCATGACAACACCTCACGAAGAGCTGCTTCCCGCCACGCGCCGGGCACTGCTGCACCGCATCGCCGTCGCTCAGACCGAGGGGCGAGCACCCTCTCTGGTCGCGGCGGTGGTCCGGGGCGGGGAGACGGTGTGGCACGGAGCACGCACATCGGTGGACGGGCACGGGCCGGACGCGAACGTGCAGTACCGGATCGGTTCGATCACCAAGACCTTCACCGCCGTTCTGGTCATGCGGCTTCGTGACGAGGGCGCCCTGGACCTCGGCGACCCGCTGGAGAAGCATCTGCCGGGCACCGGTGCGGGGGAGGCGACCATCGCCGAACTGCTCTCGCACACGGCAGGGCTGGCGGCGGAGTCCCCTTCGCCCTGGTGGGAGCGCACGCCGGGATCCCTGCGCCCGGAACTCGCCGATGTGCTCGGGAAGCAGCCCCACCGCCATCCCGTGGGCCGTCGCTTCCATTACTCCAACCCCGGCTTCACACTCCTCGGCGCGCTCGTCGAGCAGCTGCGAGGTGCTCCCTGGGAAGAGGCGCTGCGACGAGAGGTGTTGGAACCCCTCGGTCTGCGTCGCACGACCTGGCACCCGGAGGCACCACACGCCGGCGGTTGGGCCGTGCACCCTTGGGCGGACGTGATGTTGCCGGAGCAGGTCGAGGACCTGGGCCGTATGGGTCCCGCAGGCAACTCTGGTCCACATCAGGCGATTTGGCTCGTTTCGCGGCCTTCCTGGCGAAGGGGGACGAGCGGGTGCTGAGTGCGGAGTCGGTCCTGGAGATGCGCACGCCGGCCGCACCGGGGGAGGCCGCCGACGTGGCGGCCGGAGCGGCGTACGGCCTCGGGATGCAGCTTCAGCACCGAGGTGGCCGGTTCCTCGTCGGGCACGGAGGCTCGGTGCCCGGATTTCTTGCCCAGCTCACCATCAGCGTCGAGGACGATGTGGCAGCCGTCGTGCTGACCAACTGCACCTCCGGTCCGGTGGTGTCGGAGGTGGCCGCCGATCTCGTGCGCATCGTCGCGGAGGCCGAGCCGCGGATCCCCGAGCCCTGGCGGCCGCTGCCCGAAGTGGACCGGTCGGTCCTGGAGTTGGTCGGCCCTTGGTATTGGGGGACGTACAGCTTCGTGCTGCGGCTCACCGCCGAGGGAGGTCTCTCGCTGGAGCCGCTCGCCGCCACCTTGCGCGGTGCTCGCTTCCGACGCAACGACGACGGCAGCTGGACCGGGCTCAATGGCTACTTCGCCGGAGAGCTCCTGCGAGCCGTACGACGGCCCGACGGGGCCGTGAGCCACCTGGACCTCGG
This sequence comes from Streptomyces caniscabiei, assembly GCF_014930365.1. GTDB lineage: Bacteria > Actinomycetota > Actinomycetes > Streptomycetales > Streptomycetaceae > Streptomyces > Streptomyces caniscabiei. Next base: position 839,848 of record NZ_JABXWI010000001.1, read on the forward strand.
ATCGTTCGTGTTCACGCGCCAGCCGTACGACGAGGGGGCTCCGGTGCCCGGTGGAGTGGATCCCGAGGGGTGGCGCGGGATCTCGTAGGCGCGCCTGCCGCTGTGGGGGTCCGACTTGCGATGTTTCACGTGAAACAGGACCCCACGGCCCTTGCTGCGCCGCTTTTCAGAGCGGCAGTTTGAAGCCCACGTGAGTGGCCTCGAAGCCGAGCCGCTCGTAGAAGCGGTGGGCCTCGGTGCGTGTGGCGTCGGACGTCAGCTGCACCAACTGACAGCCCTGAGCCCGTGACGAGTCGATCGCCCACTCGATGAGCCGTGAACCGAGGCCGCTTCCGCGCTCATCGGCGTGGATACGCACGCCTTCGATGATCGCCCGGGTGGAGCCGCGTCTGGAGAGTCCCGGAACGATCGTCAGCTGGAGTGTGCCGACGACACGGCCCTGACGGACAGCGACCATCACCTGTTGGTGGGGGTCACCACTGAGGCGCTCCAGGGCGGTGAGGTAGGGGGCCAGATCGTCCGGTGACTCGCGTTGGGCGCCCAAGGGGTCGTCGGCCAGCATCGCGACGATTTCCGGGACGTCGTGCTCGGTCGCCGGGCGAATGTCCAGATCTCCCATGCCCGCACCCTACGCGGGCACGTTCAGCGTCTCCATGACGCGCATGAGCGGGGCCAGTTCGGGGTTCTCGGCTGCCAGCGGCGTCTTTGGTGGGGCGCGCGGCCGCGAGGAGTTGCAGACCTGCCTCGGAGACCCGAATTCGTGATCACAGGCGTACTGCCCGAGGTCGCTGCCGGCTTCGATGTCTCCATCCCCGCCGCGGGGTTCCTCGTGACCGGCTACGCACTCGGTGTGGTGATCGGAGCGCCGATCATGACCGCGCTGGGCACGCGGGTGTCCCGCAAGGGGATGCTCATGCTGCTGATGGGGCTGTTCATCGTGGGCAATCTGCTCTCCGCACTCGCTCCCGCCTACTCCGTCATGCTCATCGGGCGGGTGGTCGCCTCGCTCGCGCACGGGGCCTTCTTCGGAATCGGCTCCGTGGTCGCGGCCGACCTCGTCGCCCCGGAACGCAAGGCCGGTGCGCTCGCGATGATGTTCAGCGGTCTGACCGTCGCGAACGTCGTCGGAGTACCTCTGGGCACGCTGATCGGGCAGTCCGTCGGCTGGCGGGCCACCTTCGCCAGGGTCGCGGCACTGGGCGTCGTCGGCTTGCTGGGCATTGCCCGGCTGGTACCCGAGCTGCCCAGGCCGGCCGAGGTCCGCCTCCGGTACGTCTCACTGGGCGTCCTGGCTGTCGTCCTCGCCCTGTTCTTCTCACCGCCCACGACAAGATCGCCGCCGCGGTGACGCTCGTGCTGGTCGGCGCAATGGGCTTCGCGACCGTACCGCCGTCGCAGAAGAGGGTTCTCGACCAGGCGCACGGCGCACCCACACTGGCCTCGGCCGTGAACATAGGTGCCTTCAACCTCGGCAACGCGCTCGCCGCCTGGCTCGGCGGTCTAGGCATCGACGCGGGCCTCGGTTACACGGCACCCGACTGGGTCGGATCCGCTCTCGCCGCGAGCGCGCTCGTGCTGGCGTTCGTCGCGGCGGCACTGGAGCGCAAGGAGAGGAGCGTCGGCACGGTCGTCGCGGGGTCTGGGGGAGCGGGCGCCCGGCGGACGCCTGTCCACCACCGAGGGTCGGCGGGCCGGCAGGGGGCGAGCCTCAGCCCGCCGCCACGGTCAGCGGGGCGTAGCGCCGGGCCCAGTCGCCCGGCAGCTCTGCGATGCCGTACGTCATCACGGAGTTGAAGGCGATCGGCTCCAGGCCTCGCTCCTTCACCCACGCCAACAGCTCCTCGTGGCGGACGTCGATGTCGGTGCGCAACGGCCGGTCCGTGCGGGCCGCGAGGGAGGCGACGAGTGCCTTCGCCGCCTCCGTGTCACGGGCGATCAGTGGACCGACGACCTGGTCTTTCAGATTGGGCCAGGCCGCGGCGTATCCGATGATCCGGCCGTTCTCCTCCGCGACGCGCAGTTGGTCGGCGAAGGCGGGAAGCCGGGTGAGGACGTGGGTGCGGTCCGTGCCGAAGACCTGTTCGTCGAGCCGAAGGATCGTGGGGAGATCCTCGGCCGTGGCCGGGCGGGTGGAGACGGCGGGTGCCACGCCCTCTGCCGTGAAGTGCCCGCGCACCATCTCGGCCCGGCCGGTGACCTTGAAGCCGAGCCCCTCGTACAGCGGCCGCCCGTTCGGGGTGGCGTGCAGGGTCAGGGGCGTCGTCCCCATCTCGGCGAGGACGTGGCGCATCAGGCGGCGGCCGATGCCTTGGCGGGCGTACCGCTCGGCGACCAGCACCATGCCGATCGCTCCCAGATCCGGGCGGCCCACCGGGCCGTACTCGGTGACCACACAGGCGGTGATCAGCCCGCCCGCGGGATCGTCGACGCCGTATCCCGTGCCGGCGGACAGGAGCAGCCCCCACTTGTGCTCTTCGCGAGGCCAGCCTCGGTCCTCGGACAGGTCGGCGCAGGCGGTGAGATCGCGAGGCGTCAGACGGCGGATGGGCAGAGAGGCGGGGAAAGGTGTCGACACGCAGGTCAGGTTGTCCGACACACGCCGTGGGCGTCCACCGGTTTCCCGTCGACGTACGCCGTTTTGGCCATCTCGCGCACAACCGCACAACGCACGGACGGATGTTTCACGTGAAACATCCGTCTCCGGGCATACGCGTGCAGGCCCGGTTGGCCCCGGTGCCCATGGCGTGGCGTATTCGGGGCGCCTGAACGGAGATCCACGATCGGCCGGTGAAGCCCGTCCACGTGCATCCGGCGGCAGGATCTGCGAGATGCCTATGAATTGGTGGGACGCGCCCGGTAATTGAAGGAATCGCTGATTCGCACCCGTTGAATTCCCGGTACGGCCAGGGGGGACTTGTGTGTGACGCCCCTGCCGGTAGGGTCGAGTCCGGTTCGTGTCCGAAGTGAGATGCAGTCGTCTCATGATGGGGGTACGAACGCAGCTCAATGCAGCCTAACCGGACAGGAAGATCGAGAACCTGCGTTTACCGTTACGAGGCGAGGGCGTTCGCGCGCTGTGGAACGCTGCGATGAGTGCTGCGGCTCACGCCACACTCTCACCTACTTGTCCGTACGGAGCGGGAACGCGGGTTGAATGTGGCCGCATTGGTCGACGGGGAACGATCGGGGAATAGCAAGGCCGTCCGCGGGGGAAAACGTGCGACTTCCGTCGGGAGGGCGTACGCAGATCGACCGAAAGATGCTTGAGGCGAGGCAGACCATGGACGCTCCGACCACCACGTCGGCCGGCAACGGTACTTCGGGGGACACTGACGGAGGCGGTTGGTTCACGCCCCGCACTTCGCCGCCCCCTGGCGGGGACCAGGAGCCGGAGGGCAACCGCCTCGCAGGCCTGCGGCCCGTGGGCCGCTTCCAGGAGCCGCCGAACGGCCCGCAGCAGCACCGGGAAAGCACCCAGCGGGAGCGAATACGCACCGGTGCGGACCTCCCTCCCAGCGCCCCTCCCAGCCCTCCGCCCACCCCGGATCAAGGCTCCGACCACTCCGTCTTCGATCCCCGGGTACCGGAGGAACGTGCCGGACACGCGGCGACCGCCTCCCCCGACGCCGTTCTCATCCAGCGGACCATGGCCGAGGTCGGACCCGTCGCCGACAAGGTCACCTCGTACTTCTACGCGCTGCTCTTCGTCCAGCACCCGGAGCTGCGCTCGATGTTCCCCCCGGCGATGGACGCCCAGCGCGACCGCCTGCTCAAGGCACTGCTGACCGCCGCCGAACACATCGACAACACTCCCGTGCTCGTCGACTACCTGCAGAACCTCGGCCGTGGCCACCGCAAGTACGGCACCCAGGCCGAGCACTACCCGGCCGTCGGCGAGTGTCTGATCGGCGCGCTCAGTCGGTACGCCAAGGAGAGCTGGAACGACGAGACCGAGGCCGCCTGGGTGCGGGTGTACACGACGATCTCCCAGGTGATGATCGACGCGGCGGCCGCGGACGAACTGCGATCCCCTCCATGGTGGCTCGCCGAAGTCGTCTCACACGATCTGAGAACCGCGGACACGGCCGTCCTCACCGTCCGCCCGAACCAGCCGTACCCCTTCCTCGCCGGGCAGTACACGAGCCTGGAGACCCCTTGGTGGCCGCGGATCTGGCGGCACTACTCGTTCGCCTCGGCGCCCCGGTCGGACGGGCTGCTGTCGTTCCACGTGAAGGCGATCTCCGCGGGCTGGGTCTCCAACTCGCTCGTGCACCGCGCCCGGCCCGGCGATGTGCTGCGACTGGGACCGCCGGCCGGCGGGATGACCGTCGACCACACCAGCGACAGCGGTCTGCTCTGCCTGGGCGGGGGCACTGGTATCGCGCCGATCAAGGCCATCGTGGAGGACGTGGCCGAGCATGGACGGCACCGTCCCGTCGAGGTCTTCTACGGAGCCCGCACCGGCCAGGACCTCTACGACCTCGACACCTTGCTGCGGCTTCAGCAGAGCAACTCGTGGCTCGAGGTCCGCCCGGTCGTGGACAAGCACGGACTGCTCCAACTGCCCGACGCCATTCGTGACCACGGCCCTTGGAACGGGTACGACGCCTACCTCTCCGGCCCGCCCGGCATGATCCGCAGCGGTGTGGACGCGCTGAAGGCCGCCGGAGTCCCCGCCGACCGCATACGCCATGACTCGGTGGAGGAACTGGTGGCCGCCGGGGACTGAGCCGGAGGCCAGGAGCAGCGCCGCCGTACGGTCAGCCCAGGTCGGGCGCGTGCATCGCCCGTACGCCCTCGATGTTCCCGTCCAGATAGTGCCGCAGGGACAACGGGACGAGGTGGACGGAGGCGATGCCGACCCGGGTGAAGGGGATGCGCACGATCTCGTACTCCCCCAGAGGCTCATCGACCTCGGGGCCGTGCCGCTTGGAGGGGTCCATGGACTCCAGACGGCAGACGAAGAAATGCTGGACCTTCACACCGGTCGCGCCGGCGTCCTCGCCGATGTGCTCCACGGTGTCCACGAAGCAGGGCACCACGTCGGTGATCTTGGCGCCGAGTTCCTCGTGGACTTCGCGGTGGAGCGCGTCGACGACCGTGGTGTCCTCCGGCTCGACGCCGCCTCCCGGCGTGAGCCAGTAGGGATCCATGCCCGGCTTGGTCCGCTTGATCAGGATCAGGTCATCGCCGTCGAGCAGGACGGCGCGGGCGGTGCGCTTGACCACGGGTCGTACGGTCATGGGAGAAATGTGGCCCCGCATGTTCCACGTGAAACATCACCGGAGCGAGGAAGCGCGGCACCCCGGCGCTCACGGGCGGTCCACGAGCGGCACCCCCCCTCTGTCCAGGGGCGCGGCAGCGCTCTCAGGACCAGTTCCCCGCGGCCCTCAGCAGCCACTCGTGCGCTCGCGCGATGTGCGGCATGGCCAGGGTGCCGGTACGGACCACCAGGAAATAGGTCCGCAACGGAGGTACCGGGGGTTCGAGGAGGGTGACGAGGTCCCCGCGGTCCAGGGCGGAAGCGCACAGGTAGCGAGGGACCACGGCCAGTCCGGCGCCCGAGATCGCGCACGCGATGACCGCCCGAAGATCGGGGACGACGACGGTCCCGGGGGCGGCGGGCCGGGCGTCGAAGACCGCGGCCCAGTAGCGGGCGATGAAGGGCAGTGACTCGTGTACCTCGACGAGAGGAAGATCCTCCAGCGCGTGCGCCCCCTTGCGCCCCGGCCTGCCCGGACCGATCACGTCCGCCCAGCGCGGTGCGGCGACCAGGACATGCTCCTCGTCGCAGAGGGGGGTCGCGGAGAGCAGGGCACCACGCGGCTGGGCGGTGGTGATGGCCAGATCGTGGTGTCCGGCGGCCAGGCCCTCCAGTACCTCGTCGGAGGGCCCGAAGGAGACCCGCAGCGCGAAGCCCTGGCCGTCGTCGCCGGTCAGCTCGGTGAGCGCGGGCAGAGCCCGCTCGGCGGTGAACTCCGGAGGGCCGGCGAGATGGAGGGTCCGTAAGGAGGAGTCGTCGTCGAGACCGGCCTCGGCGATCTCCACCAGCGCGTCGAGATGTGGCGCGGCCTTGTGGGCGAGCTCGTCGCCGATGGTCGTGGGTGTCACCCCGCGGGCCCTGCGAAGAAAGAGCGGGCGGCCCAGCTGGCGTTCCAGAGTGCGTATCTGCGAGGTGACGGCGGGCTGCGAGAGTCCCAGCAGGGCGGCGGCGCGGGTGAAGGAACCGGCCCGGTGCACGGTCACGAACGTCCGCAGCAAGGCCAGGTCCATGGTCGCCTTCCCTCCCCGCCGTCGGAGCGCCCAACTATAAATAAGTCGATAGGCCGCTGTCGCTACTGTGATTGGACACTGACACAGAGTCAACTAGCCTTGTTCGCGCGGTTCTTCGCGCGGGGAACCGGGACGGTCCGAGCCACGAGGGGGGAGGCTCGGACCGTCCGTCGTACGGAGCGCGGTACTAGTCGGTAGCCATGGCGAGCGCCCGCAGCACGTCCGCCACGAGGTCGTCCGTGTCCTCCGCGCCGGCCGAGAAACGGATGAAGCCCTCCGGGACCGCGTCCCCTCCCCACCGGCCGCGTCGCTCGGCGGTGGAGCGCACCCCGCCGAAGCTCGTGGCGTCGTCCACGAGGCGGAGCGCGTCGAGGAAACGGTCGGCACGCGCGCGCGTGGGCAACGCGAACGACACCACGCACCCGTAGCGCCGCATCTGCTGCGAGGCGATCTTGTGCGAGGGATCGTCGGGCAGCCCCGGATAGCGCACCCCGGTGACCTCGGGCCGGCCCCTGAGCGCCTGGGCGACGGCCAGGGCGTTGACGTTCTGCCGGTCGGCACGCAGCTGGAGCGTGGCGAGCGAGCGGTGCGCGAGCCAGGCCTCCATCGGGCCCGGGATCGCCCCGACGATCTTGCGCCATCGCCTCACGCCGGCCATCAGCGCGGGGTCGCGTCCGGCGACGTACCCGAGCAGGACGTCCCCGTGGCCGGTCAGCTGCTTCGTTCCGCTGGCCACGGCGAAATCGGCGCCCAGATCCAGCGGGCGCTGCCCCAGCGGTGTCGCCAGGGTGTTGTCGACGGCCACCAGACAGCCACGCGCGCGTGCCGCCTCGCTGAGCCGCCGCACGTCGCACACGTCCAGCCCCGGGTTCGAGGGTGTCTCGATCCACAGCAGCCTGGCCCCGTCCAGGGCGTCCAGCTGGGCGTCGCCGCCCGTGGGTGCGCTGCGCACCTCGACGCCGTAGGACCGCAGCTGTTCACCTGCCAGCGGAAGCACGTTGTAGCCGTCGCTCGGCAGGACGATGACGTCACCGGAGCGCACCTGGGAGAAGAGGACGGCAGAGATGGCGGCCATGCCGGAGGCGAAGGCCACCGTCTCGACGTCGTTCTGCCCGGGGGCCTCCAGTTCGCCGATGGCCCGTTCCAGCAGCGTCCAGGTGGGGTTCTGGTCGCGTCCGTAGGCGTACGGGCCCGTGGGCTCGCCCGGCAGGTGGTAGTGGGCGGCGAAGACCGGTCCGGGGAGGGTGGGCTCGTGCTTGACGGGCTCGGGCAGTCCGGCGCGCACCGCACGGGTGCCCTCGCCGGGACCCGAAGCGGGGTTCTCGGTGCTCATGCGGCCCCCACCTCCACCTTCTCGCGTACGGCGGCCAGCAGGCCCGGGCTCGCGGCCTCCACGAGCTCCAGACACTCCTCGAACCCGTCCATGCCCCCGTAGTAGGGGTCCGGAACGTCGAGGTCGTCCCCGGCGGCGGGGTCGTAGGAGCGCAGGAGCCGGACCTTGTCCGCGTCCGCCGCCGTCGGCGCGAGGCGGCGCAGGGCCTTGAGGTGGCCCTCGTCGAGGGCCACGACGAGGTCGAGGCGGGAGAACCACGAGACCTGGAACTGCCGGGCCGCGTGGACGCTGTCGTAGCCGTGCGACTCCAGGACCGCGACCGTACGCGGATCGGCGGCGTCACCCTCGTGCCAGCCTCCGGTGCCCGCACTGTCGACCTCGACCAGTCCGCCGAGCCCCGCCTCCTCGACACGGGCGCGGAAGACGGACTCGGCCATGGGGGAACGGCAGATGTTGCCGGTGCAGACGAAACAGACTCGGTACGTCATGCCGGAACCTCAGTCCCCGTCGGGCAGGACGAGGGAGAGTGCCCAGGAGACGATCGAGATGATCAGGGCGCCGAGAACGGCGGTCCAGAAGCCCTCCACGTGGAAACTGAGGTCGAGGACGTCGGCCAGCCACGAGGTGAGCAGCAGCATCAGCGCGTTCACGACCAGCGTGAACAGGCCGAGCGTCAGTATGAACAGGGGGAGGGTCAGCAGCCGCACGAGGGGCTTGACCACCGCGTTCACCAGGCCGAAGACGAGGGCGACCAGCAGCAGCGTGCCGACCTTCTTGCCCGTGCCGGCCCCGGTCAGTGTGATCTTGTCGACCAGCCACACCGCGACCGCCAGGGCGCCCGCGTTGGCGATCGTCTTGACTAGAAAATTCATCATGTGTCTGATCGTGGCAGAAGCGATCGGTACGAGTACTGGGCAGGGGCGACTAAGTCGATGAAGGCATTCCGGTTGGATGAGCTGGAGGCGGAGCGCGCCGCCAACGACGGTGCCTATCTGCAGTTCCTCCGCGAGCGGAACATGTCGGTCGGCCTGTACGCCCTCGACGCCGGTGAGCTCGATCCGCAGAGGCCGCACAACCAGGACGAGGTGTACCTCGTCGTGAGCGGCCGTGCCTCGCTCACGGTGGGGCTGGAGACGACCCAGGTGGCGCGCGGCAGCGTCGTGTACGTGCCGGCCGGGGTCGCGCACAAGTTCCACCACATCACCGAGGATCTGAGGGTCGTGGTGGTGTTCTCTCCGCCGGAGGGCTGACGTCCGTTTCGGCGTTCCCTAGGGGGACGATCAGGGACGGACAAGGGGTGCGAAGCCCCCGGAACGTCCCTGCGCGGCCCTAGCATCGAGGCAGGACAGCAGAAAGCCCGGAATCAGTGCCCCGGTGGCGGGCGACGGGTGGAGACACAAGGAGCAAGGGCGATGCGGGAGATCTTCGCGGGAATGCCGTGGTGGGTGAAGTGGATCGCGGTGCCGGTCATCGCCCTGCTGGTGTTCGGCGGGCTGATAGTCAGCGTCGTCCAGGTGGTGGTGGGCCTGCTCTTCAAGGTGCTGGTCTTCGTGGCCCTGGTCGGCGGACTCATCTATGTCGTCAGGAAGTTCACGGTGGGATCCTCGTCGCGCGGCGACTGGTGAGGCGTCAGCATCGTGCAACGGCTGAGGCGTGAGTGGGTGAGGCCGGTCAGGGGCGCGCCGGTAACAGGAACGTGAGGTTCCCTCGCCAGGGGGAAGTTTCCCGGCGGGGCCGTCTGCGGGCGGTGACGGGCGGCTAGAGTCCGGAAACTCGTCGCGGGCTCGATCCCCGCGGGCGGCGCATCTCCTCCCGTGTCCCTCGCACGGGCGGCCCTCCTCGCGCTTCGGGAGTGACCCTTGGCCACGGCTGACACCGCACCAGCAGAACCGCTCCATCCGTCCGCCCGGTCGCGCTCCCGGTCGGCTCAGAGCGCGGTTCCTCCGACGCAGCCGGGTCCGCGATCGACATCTGCGGCGGCGGCCGATCCGTCACGTGTGCGAGCCCCGGAGACGCACGGCCCACCGCCACCTCCGCGTACGGCGCCCTCGACGGCCTCGGCTCCCCCGGTGCAGCCACGCACTTCGCCGGGCGAGGAGCACATGCGGCGGCCGGAGTCTCCGGCGCCCCGGGGCGAGTCGCAGTCGACGGGGCTCGTCCGCTCCGCGCCGTCTCACGGGCATGGGGCAGGGAGAGGGACCCGCATCCCGTCTCCTGCGCCGCAGGCCGCGCCCGACACAAACAGCGGCACTCTGATCGGTTCCGTGCAGCGGGCGATGCGGCTGCTGGAAGCCGTCGCCGAGCGAGAACACGGAGCGCCCGCCAAACAGTTGGCGCGGGACGCAGGGCTCGCGCTGCCGACGGCGTACCACCTGCTCCGCACACTGGTCCACGAGGGCTATCTACGCCGGGAGAAGGGATTGTTCTTCCTCGGCGGGGCGGCCGAGCGGCTGAGCAGCAGCGGAGCGCAGCAGAAACGTCGCAGCACGGTGAGCGAGGCACTGGCGCACTGGCGGGACGCCCTGGGCGTGCCCGTCTACTTCGCGATCTACCGGGACGGCGAGATCGAGGTCATGTGCGTCGCCGACAGCGCGAACACCCCGGCTGTCGAGGAATGGGCCGATTTCCGGGAGACGGGGCACGCCCACGCCATCGGACAGTGCCTGCTGTCCCAACTGAGCGAGGAGGCCCGCCGCGACCACCTGGACCGCTATCCGGTGCAGTCACTCACCCCGTACACCGTTCGCGACGAGGAGACACTGCTCCGGCGCCTCGGGCGCCTCGGGCGCATGGAGCCGGTGGTCGAGCAGCAGGAGTACGCCCTCGGGACGGTCTGCGCCGCGATTCCCATCACCGCGGGGACGACCGCCGGGACCCTCGCCATTTCGCTGCCCTCGCACCAGGCGGCCCGGCTGTTGCCGCTGGCCCATCAGTTGCAGACGGAGATCGGAAAGCTGCTAGGAACACTCGCGATCTCTATCAGCATCTGAAAAATCACTCCTTGTGATCTCCCGTGTACTTTCAGCAAACTTCCAGAGGTGTCAGGCGGATGATCCTGGCCAGTCGACGAACACGGCGGGGTAGGCGATGCGCGAGTCGGTACAGGCAGAAGTCATGATGAGCTTCCTCGTCTCGGAGGAGCTCTCCTTCCGCATTCCGGTGGAGCTGCGTTATGAGACCTGTGATCCCTACGCTGTGCGGTTGACCTTCCACCTGCCCGGAGACGCCCCGGTGACCTGGGCCTTCGGGCGGGAGCTGCTCATCGACGGAGTGGGCCGACCGTGCGGGGACGGGGACGTCCACATCGCGCCCGCCGATCCGGAGACCTTCGGCGAGGTCCTGATCCGGCTTCAGGTGGGAAGCGACCAGGCCATGTTCCGGGTTGGCACGGCACCGCTGGTGGCCTTCCTGGACCGCACCGACAAGCTCGTGCCGCTGGGGCAGGAGCGTTCCCTGGCCGACTTCGACGCACTGCTCGACGAGGCGCTGGACCGCATCCTGGCAGAGGAGCAGAGCGCGGGCTGAACGTTACGGCGACGGGGTGCCGTAACGCTTCAGCGCTTGCGGCGCCGCCCCCTTCCGCCACGGGCCGGAGCGGGCACCGACGCCGCTTCGGAGGTGTTCGGACGGTCGGCGGAGACGACGAGGGCGGCCAGTGCGGTGGTCACCGGCACCGAGGCCACCAGACCGATCGAGCCGACGAGGGTGCGCACGATCTCCTCGGCGACCAGTTCGCTGTTGGCGACCGTGCCGACGCTGCTCTGCGCGATCGAGAAGAGCAGCAGCAGCGGCAGCGCGGCACCGGCGTAGGCGAGGACGAGGGTGTTGACCACCGACGCGATGTGGTCCCGGCCGATGCGGATGCCCGCGCGGTACAGGTTCCGCCAGCCCATCGCGGGGTTGGCCTCGTGCAGCTCCCAGACGGCCGACGTCTGGGTGACCGTCACGTCGTCGAGCACACCGAGCGAGCCGATGATGACGCCCGCGAGCAGCAGTCCGCTCATGTCGATCGTCGGGTACAGCCCATGGATCAGACCGGTGTTGTCGTCCGTGTTGCCGGTCAGATAGGCCGAGCCGATGAACGTCGAGCCCAGCAGGCCGATCAGCAGCAGCGAGATCAGGGTGCCGATCACCGCCACGGAGGTCCGAGCCGAGAGCCCGTGGCACATGTAGAGGGCGATGAGCATGATGGCGCTCGCCCCGACCACTGCCACCACCAGCGGGTTCGAGCCCTGGAGGATGGCCGGCAGGATGAAGAGGGTCAGCACCAGGAAGCTGATGGCCAGTGCCACCAGGGCCATGAGACCGCGCATCCGGCCCACGACGACGACGGCGAGTGCGAAGATCCCGGCGAGCAGCACCATCGGGAACTTCCGGTTCACATCGGTGACCGAGTACTGCAGGTCCTTGGGCGCGGCGGGTTCGTACGCGACCACGACCTCCTGGCCCTGTTCCAACTGCCGTGACTGGTCCGGCTGGACGATCTCCGTGAAGGTACGGCCCTTGTCGTCACCGGTGTCGACCCGGACCGTGGCCTTCTTGCAGGTGCCGTTCGCCTGCTGCTGCGCGGACGAGCCCTCGGCGGTGGACGTGTCGCCGGTCGGGGTCTCTCCCGAGGCGTTCACCGACGAGCAGCTGACCTCTTCGACCTTGGTGACGGTGGCCTGCTGTGTCTGCCGGTCGAAGCCCACCCCCGTGCGTTCGTGCGCCGGGGCGCCGCCGGGCCAGAGCACGACGAGACCCACGACGACCGCGGTCGCGAAGGGGATCAGCACCGCCGCGATGACCTTGCGCAGGTGCTGCGAGACGGGCGCGGCGGGGCCGTGGCTGTGACTGTGGGAATGGCCGTGGCCGCCGCCGGAGGACGGGCCCTGGCCGTGGCCCCCTCCGGAGCCATGTCCGCCTCCGGAACCGTGGCCGCCTCCGGAACCGTATCCATGGCCACCGTCGGAGCCATGCCCCTGCCCATGCCCATGGCCGTTTCCTGGGCCATGGCCGTGGGGCGGCTCGGGGGGCGGAGGCGGGGGCTGCTGCGTCGTGGTCACCGACCGATCATCGCAAGAACGAGCGATGCCCACTGTTCACCGCGCCACATCTGCCGCTAGCGTGGAGGCACCTTTGCACACGCGGGAGCTCGGAGCACCGGGCTGAGAGGGCGCTGACCTCCGCAGACGCGATGTTTCACGTGGAACATCGTCGGGCGGAAATCGCTGCGTCGACCGCTGAACCTGTTACCGGGTAATGCCGGCGTAGGGAGTAGGTCTCATGACCATCGAGGACACACGCACGCCTGCCTCCAGCCAGACGGACGGGGCATCCGCCGCGTCCCAGGGCGAGAACAGCCAGGGCGAACAGCCCCTGGAGGCCGGGAAGTCCATCGGCTGGCACAAGGCGTACATCGAGGGCTCACGCCCCGATCTGCGAGTGCCGGTCCGCCAGGTGCACCTCACCAACGGACAGTCCGTCACCCTGTACGACACCTCCGGCCCGTACACCGATCCGAACGCGGACACTGATGTCAGGCGGGGGCTGCTCCCCCTGCGCGAGAACTGGATCATCGCCAGGGGGGACACCGAGGAGTACGCGGGCCGTCCCGTCCGCCCGGAGGACGACGGGATCAAGCACACCTCGCCGCGGGGCGGGCTGCGCAACCTCGACGCGGTGTTCCCGGGGCGGCCGCGCCAGCCGCGCCGGAGCCGCGACGGCCGGGCCGTGACCCAACTCGCGTACGCACGACGCGGAGAGATCACGCCCGAGATGGAGTACGTGGCCGTTCGGGAGAACGTCTCGCCGGAGGTCGTCCGGGAGGAGATCGCCGCAGGCCGGGCCGTACTGCCCGCGAACGTCAATCACCCCGAGATCGAGCCGATGATCATCGGCAAGCGGTTCCTGGTGAAGGTCAACGCCAACATCGGGAACTCCGCGGTCACCTCCTCCATCGAGGAGGAGGTCGAGAAGATGACCTGGGCGACCCGCTGGGGCGCCGACACGGTCATGGATCTCTCCACCGGCCGGAACATCCACACCACCCGCGAGTGGGTGCTGCGCAACTCCCCCGTCCCCATCGGCACGGTGCCGCTGTACCAGGCGCTCGAGAAGGTCGACGGCAAGGCCGAGGAGCTCACCTGGGAGATCTACAAGGACACCGTCATCGAGCAGGCCGAACAAGGTGTGGACTACATGACGGTCCACGCGGGTGTGCGCCTCGCGTATGTGCCGCTCACGGCGAACCGCAAGACGGGCATCGTCTCGCGCGGCGGCTCGATCATGGCGGCCTGGTGCCTCGCCCACCACAAGGAGTCGTTCCTCTACGAGAACTTCGAGGAACTGTGCGAGATCCTCGCCGCCTACGACGTCACCTACTCCCTCGGCGACGGTCTGCGCCCCGGATCCATCGCGGACGCCAACGACGAGGCGCAGTTCGCGGAGTTGCGCACGCTCGGGGAGCTCAACCGGATCGCGAAGCGCTTCGATGTGCAGACCATGATCGAGGGCCCGGGACATGTCCCGATGCACAAGATCAAGGAGAACATCGACCTGCAGCAGGAGATCTGCGACGAGGCTCCGTTCTATACGCTCGGCCCGCTGACGACGGACGTCGCACCGGCGTACGACCACATCACCTCGGGCATAGGTGCCGCGATGATCGCGTGGTGGGGCACGGCGATGCTCTGCTACGTCACGCCCAAGGAGCACTTGGGGCTGCCCAACCGTGACGACGTGAAGACCGGCGTCATCACCTACAAGATCGCGGCCCACGCGGCGGACCTCGCCAAGGGACATCCGGGCGCACAGGAATGGGACGACGCGCTGTCGGACGCCCGCTTCGAGTTCCGCTGGGAGGACCAGTTCAACCTGGCCCTCGACCCCGACACGGCCCGTGAGTTCCACGACGAGACACTCCCGGCAGAGCCGGCCAAGACGGCTCACTTCTGCTCCATGTGCGGACCGAAGTTCTGCTCGATGAAGATCTCCCAGGACATCCGTCGTGAACACGGCGGCTCCCGGGCCGACATCGAAGCGGGCATGGCCCAGAAGTCCAAGGAGTTCGCGGAAGCGGGGAACCGGGTGTATCTGCCGATGGCGGACTGAGATACGCACGCGGGAGCGTCGCGTACGGCCGGGAAGTGGCCTCGTGCGTGGGTCCCGTTGCGTGGACGTGGTGGCTGTGTGCCCGCGCGGATCGCGACGCCCGTGCGACGAGCGGTGCTCTGCCGGCCGGTTGCCGGGAGAGCCCGCCGCCGCGGGTGGGCGGTGGCCGAGGCCGGTCGTCAGTCCGGCTGGTGTTCCGGGCCGCCGAAGTCCGGGCTGGTGAAGTCCGGGCTGCTGTAGCTGGGTCGGGAGCCGGCACTGCCGCTCTCCGGGCTGCTGCTGAAGCTCGGGCGGTTGTAGCCGAGGTGCGGCATGCGGCTGGGCGGGGCCGGACGGTCCGGCTCGAGCAGCAGCGCCGGACCCGGGTTCGCGAGGGCGTCGCGGAGGAACGGCAGGATGCCGCGCTCCAGGAGGGCCTCGCGCCAGGCCTCCCTGGCCCGGTTCAACTCCTCGTTCAGCTCGCTGCGCACTCCGTCGTCGAGGAGGGCGGTGGCGTTGTTGCGCAGGGCGGTCAGCAGGAGGCCGACCGCGGCCACCAGGATCGCCGCCGCGGTGACCGCGCCGAAGACCCACCCTGTGGTCAGGAGGGTCTCGGCGATCGCCCGCTCGGGGTCGAGCACCTTCATGACGTACCCCACGAGCAGGAAGAGCACTGCCGCGGTTCCGGCGAGGACAGGAGCGAGCACCGCGGCGACGGCACCGGCGCCGGCCCCCGCCGCCTCGGTGACCTCGCCCATGGTGGCGGCGAGGCTCACCGTGGAGCCGTCCGGCTCGCTGGAGCCGGAGGCCGTCCCCTCGGTGGCGGGCGTGGTGGCCGACGGCGGGCTGCGGAACTCGTCGCGCACCTTGACGTAGTACTGGTATTCGGTCGCCGCGGCGGCTGTGATGATCGCCGAGGCGTTGAGGGCCATGGTGCGCAGCTGTTCGGTGTTGAGCCGCTGGAGGCCGGCGGCGAATTCCGGGCGGTGTGGTGCGGAGCGCAGCGCCTCGCCGAGGATCCGCTCGTAATCCTGGCGGTCCTCACTGAGCAGGTGCTGCGGAACGCTGTTCATGTGCATCCCCCGATGCTCCGTAGGGCTTGTGGCTCGGCATGCTGACGAGCCGTCGGGCAGAAACGGAGGGGAGCCTGCTACGGATAAGCCGATGGTAGAGCGGTGACGGCAGGCGGTGACAGGGGGTTTGAAGAAATTGGCCCCTGGCCGGCGAAGTCTTCCGACGGGGTACGCCTGCCCGTCGACGGCTCAGTCAGGCAGGGGAAGTTCCTGGACCAGCAGCTTTCCGGCCATGGTCACACCGCCGTCCATGGCGACGGCCAGACCGTCCGCATAGGTGTACGGTCCGTTGACCGAGGGGCCCGTGCCGTCCTCGCCGTCCTCCGAGCCGACCTCTCCCAGGAGGTACGGGATCGGGCTGTGACCATGGACGATGCGGGTGCCGCCGTAGGTCTCGAGCAGCGAGCGCACGGCATCCGCGCCGCCCTCGTCGCGGAAGGAGAAGCGACGGGTGAACTTGCGGAAGAGGTCCCAGACCTCGTCCGGGTCGTTGCGTGTGATGGTCTCGCGGACGGTGTCGTTGACCGCCTCGATGGAGTCGCCGTAGTCGCGGTAGGCGGTGGTGTCGGAGTGCACCAGGAGGTGGCCGTCGACCTCCTCCATGGCGTCCAGACGGGCCATCCACTGGAGGTGGTGGTCCTGGAGGCGGTCCATGTCGGTCTTCTGGCCGCCGTTGAGGAGCCAGGCGGCCTGGAAGGTGGCCGTGCCCGCGCCGGAGTTGACGGGTGTGTCGCCGAAGCGCTTTGCGCCCAGCAGGAGCAGCTCGTGGTTGCCCATGAGGGCCTTGCAGTAGCCACCGGCCGCGGCTGCCTCGGCGGACAGGCGCATCACGAGATCGATGACGCCGATGCCGTCCGGGCCCCGGTCGGTGAAGTCGCCCAGGAACCAGAGCCGGGCGGTGCCCGCCGACCAGTTGCCCGCGGCGTCGACGAGGCCCTTCTCGTGGAGCGCGGCGAGGAGCTCGTCCAGGTAGCCGTGGACGTCCCCGACGACGAAGAGCGGGCTCGGCCGGTCGGAGGCAGGCTCGGCCGCCGCGGCCTCCGGGTCGATCACGACCTGAAGGGTGTCGCCCCGGTTGATCACCGGAAGGTCTCGCTGGGTCGGGGTGTATCCCTCGGGGTAGCCCTCGGGATCCTCCGCGGGCCCGGGGCCTTCGCCGGGGGCCGCGGAATGTCCGTACGGACCGGCCTCGTGAACGTACGCGGGCACGCGGAAGTCGCGCACCGTCGGCGTCCGCACCTCGGGTCCCTGACCGGCCCCCTGAGTCATCGACCCCTCCACCACCATCGCCCGCATCTGCACCGCATCGGACTGCCTGGTCGCAGCGGCCCGCGGTGTGTGCGCCCATCATAGGAATGCGGATCGCGCCGTGTGATGACCCAGGGGTGGTGAAATGGCGCAGGGCCCCAGTTCACCGCGGTTTTCTCCCGAATTGGGCGGGGCTCTCCCCGCCCGATCCCCGTTCGGATCCTCAAGTCGGGCGTCAACCCGCTTCGGGTGATCGTGGCGGGCTGACCGTCGTACGCGGCGGACGCCGCTGGGACGAGGTCCGCACGATCAACTCCGTCGGTATCACCTGCTCGACCGGTTGGTCCGATTCGACCCCCTCGATCGCGTCGATGAGGAGCTGGACCACGGCCGTGCCGATCCGGCGCGGCTTCAGCGAGAGCGTGGTGATCGGCGGCTCGGTGGTCGCGTACACGGTGGACTCGCTGCAGCAGACGAGCAGCAGGTCCTCGGGGACGCGCAGACCGTAGCGCCGGGCTGCGGCGAGCAGGTCGGTGCCGTTCGGGTCGAAGAGGCCGTAGACCGCGTCCGGGCGGTCCGGCCGGGCCAGCAGCCGGTCGGCCGCGATGGCTCCCGCGCACGGATCGTGCGCCGGATAGGCCTCGTAGACAGGATCCTGGCCCACGCGCTCGCACCAGCGCAGGTATGCGGTGGTGGAGAGGTGCGTGTACGTGTCCGTCGAGGTGCCGGTCAGGAGCCCGATCCGGCGGGCGCCCGCGTCAGCGAGGTGGTCGAGGATGCCGAGGACGGCGGCCTCGTGGTCGTTGTCCACCCACGCGGTGACCGGCAGCGAGCCGGCCGGTCGGCCGTCGGAGACGACCGGTAATCCCTGGCGGACCAGTTCGCTGACGACCGGGTCGTGGTCGGAGGGGTCGATGACGACCGTGCCGTCCAGGGCGACGTTCGACCACACGTCGTGCCGCGAGGTCGCGGGGAGGATGACCAGGGCGTAGCCCCGGGCCAGCGCGGCCGAGGTGGCGGCCCGCGCCATTTCCGCGAAGTACGCGAACTCGGTGAAGGTGAAAGGTTCATCCCCGTAGGTGGTCACAGTCAGGCCGATGAGGCCCGATTTGCCGGTTCTGAGAGTTCGGGCGGCCGCCGAGGGGCGGTAGCCAAGTCGGTCGGCGACCTCGCGTACATGGCGTCGGGTGGCGTCCGGGAGCCGGCCCTTGCCGTTGAGGGCGTCGGAAACGGTCGTGATGGAGACTCCGGCGGCGGCGGCCACGTCCCGGATGCCCGCTCGGCCCGACCGGCTGCCTCGGCGGGGAGTTTCCGCGCGGCTCACCTGGTGCTTCCCTGCTGCTGTCATGGCGAGCCGATAGTAGGGCTCATGCGGTGGGGTAGTGCGGACGCATATGCACTCGTTGACAGGCACGTTTCTGCAAGGTCATCAAGGGGCAATTTCCTTGTATTGCAAGGGAGTTGAACCATCCCATGTCAGGACGTGACGCGTCGACGCACATGAGCCTGCCAAGTTGTCGATGTTTCGAAGAGGTCTCAACTCACCTGGACGGGTGATGCGCGCTACGGCGTGAGCCACCGGCGCGTACGTCCATGAGCAGTGCGCCCCCTGATTCGTACCCCTTCGTGCGCTGATGCCCCTGGGGCGGGTGTGACGCTGGAGGTGTGGACGCCGAGCGGGCGCGGAGCGGACGTGGTTGTCCACAGGCCATTCGCAGGCGCGCCGAATCCTCATAAGGTGAGAAGCATTACGTCGACGAGGAGGACTGCGGTGAGCGAGACGAGCCCCAAGCTGCGAGCCGAGCTGGAGGGTATCCCCACCTACAAGCCCGGCAAGCCGGCCGCGGCGGGCGGCCCGGTGGCGTACAAGCTGTCCTCCAACGAGAACCCGTACCCGCCGCTGCCCGGCGTGCTGGAGAGCGTGACGGGGTCGGCCGCATCCTTCAACCGGTACCCGGACATGGCGTGCACGGGGCTCATGAGCGAGCTCGCGGACCGGTTCGGGGTGCCGGTCACGGACCTCGCCACGGGCACCGGCTCGGTCGGTGTGGCGCAGCAGCTGCTGCAGGCGACCTCGGGGCCGGGCGACGAGGTGATCTACGCCTGGCGGTCGTTCGAGGCGTATCCGATCATCACGCAGATCAGCGGGGCCACGTCCGTGCAGGTGCCCCTGACGCCGGGCGATGTGCACGACCTGGACGCGATGGCGGAAGCGATCACCGACCGGACCCGGCTGATTTTCGTCTGCAACCCGAACAACCCGACGGGCACGGCGGTCCGCCGCGCCGAGCTGGAGCGGTTCCTCGATCGGGTGCCCGGCGATGTGCTGGTGGTGCTGGACGAGGCGTACCGCGAGTTCGTGCGGGATGTCGAGGTTCCGGACGGCGTCGAGTTCTACCGCGAGCGGCCGAACGTCTGTGTGCTGCGCACCTTCTCCAAGGCGTACGGGCTCGCGGGGCTCAGGGTGGGCTTCGCGATCGCTCACGAACCGGTGGCGGCCGCGCTGCGGAAGACGGCCGTGCCGTTCGGTGTGAGCCAACTCGCACAGGACGCCGCCGTCGTTTCGCTGCGCGCCGAGGACGAGTTGCTCGGCCGGGTCGGTTCACTGGTCTGCGAGCGGAACCGGGTGCTCGAGACGCTGCGCGGGCAGGGCTGGACGGTACCGGAGACGCAGGCGAACTTCGTCTGGCTGCGGCTGGGGGAGCGCACCGTCGAGTTCGCCGGCGCGTGCGAGCAGGCCGGCGTCGTGGTGCGGCCGTTCCCGGGCGAGGGGGTGCGGGTGACGATCGGCGAGACCGAGGCCAACGACATCTTCCTGAAGGTGACGGAGACCTTCCGCAAGGAGCTGTAGTCGGGGTTCCCGACCGGCTCTGCGGGGCCGTCGACCAGGGGTCCGGAGATTCTTCTCCGGGCCCCTTGCCTTTTTCGGGGACCCCGGGGTCCCGCTTCGAACGGGCATGCCATAATTGCTTGTGAATGTGAACGCGTTCACAAGCGTCCTGGTTGTCCTGAGATGTGCGTGTCACCCGGGACAAACTGCCGCAGTGCCACGGCATGTAAGGAGAAGACGTGGATCTCGCTCTGGCGCCGGAGACTCTGGCGCGATGGCAGTTCGGCATCACGACCGTCTACCACTTCCTCTTCGTCCCCCTGACGATCTCGCTCGCCGCGCTCACCGCCGGCCTGCAGACCGCCTGGGTGCGCTCGGGGAAGGAGAAGTACCTCCAGGCCACCAAGTTCTGGGGCAAGCTCTTCCTGATCAACATCGCGATGGGTGTCGTCACCGGCATCGTGCAGGAGTTCCAGTTCGGCATGAACTGGTCCGACTACTCCCGCTTCGTCGGTGATGTCTTCGGAGCCCCGCTCGCCTTCGAGGCGCTGATCGCCTTCTTCTTCGAGTCGACCTTCATCGGCCTGTGGATCTTCGGCTGGGACAAGCTCCCGCAGAAGATCCATCTGGCCTGCATCTGGATGGTCTCCATCGGCACGATCCTGTCGGCGTACTTCATTCTCGCGGCCAACTCCTGGATGCAGCACCCGGTCGGCTACCGGATCAACGAGGCGAAGGGCCGGGCCGAGCTCACCGACTTCTGGCTCGTCCTCACCCAGAACACCGCGCTGACGCAGGTCTTCCACACCCTCGCGGCGGCCTTCCTCGCCGGCGGAGCCTTCATGGTCGGCATCGCCGCCTTCCATCTGGCCCGCAAGAAGCACATCCCGATGATGAAGACCTCGCTGCGCCTCGGCCTGGTCACCGTTGTGATCGCCGGCATGCTCACCGCGATCAGCGGCGACCTGCTCGGCAAGGTCATGTTCAAGCAGCAGCCGATGAAGATGGCGGCAGCCGAGGCCCTGTGGGACGGCGAGGCACCCGCGCCGTTCTCCGTCTTCGCCTACGGCGACGTCGACGAGGGCCACAACAAGGTCGCCGTCGAGATCCCCGGCCTGCTGTCCTTCCTCGCCAACGACGACTTCGACTCGTACGTCCCCGGCATCAACGACGTCAACAAGTCCGAGCAGGAGAAGTTCGGGCCCGGCGACTACCGGCCCAACATCCCGGTCGCCTACTGGGGCTTCCGCTGGATGATCGGCTTCGGCATGGCGTCCGTCGCGATCGGCGCGGTCGGTCTCTGGCTCACCCGCCGGAAGTTCCTGTTGCCGCAGCACCTGCGGGTCGGCGACGACGAGGTGCCGCATCTCGTCCTGCTGCCGAAGAAAGCCCTCGGTCCGACGCTCACCAAGTGGTACTGGCGCATCGCGGTGCTGACCCTGGGCTTCCCGCTGATCGCCAGCTCCTGGGGCTGGATCTTCACCGAGATGGGCCGCCAGCCCTGGGTCGTCTACGGCGTGCTGCGCACCGAGGACGCGGTCTCCCCCGGGGTCTCCCAGGGCGAGATCATCACCTCGATGCTCGTCTTCACCACGCTGTACGCCATCCTCGCCGTCGTCGAGGTCAAGCTGCTCGTGAAGTACGTCAAGGCGGGGCCGCCCGAGCTGACGGAGGCCGACCTCAATCCGCCCACGAAGATCGGCGGCGACTCCCGTGACGCCGACAAGCCGATGGCCTTCTCGTACTAGGCCGCACCGGGCCAAGGGAGCACAGTCATGGAACTTCACGACGTCTGGTTCGTCCTCATCGCCGTCCTGTGGATCGGCTACTTCTTCCTGGAGGGCTTCGACTTCGGGGTCGGTGTCCTCACCAAACTGCTGGCCCGGAACCGTCCGGAGAAGCGGGTCCTCATCAACACCATCGGGCCCGTCTGGGACGGCAACGAGGTCTGGCTGCTCTCGGCGGGCGGCGCGACCTTCGCCGCCTTCCCCGAGTGGTACGCCACGCTCTTCTCCGGCTTCTATCTGCCGCTGCTGCTCATCCTGGTCTGCCTGATCGTCCGTGGTGTGGCCTTCGAGTACCGGGTGAAGCGGCCCGAGGAGAGCTGGCAGCGCAACTGGGAGACGGCGATCTTCTGGACCTCGCTGCTCCCCGCCTTCCTGTGGGGTGTGGCCTTCGCCAACATCGTGCGCGGGGTGAAGATCGACCGCGACTTCGAGTACGTGGGCGGCCTCGGTGACCTGCTCAACCCGTACGCCCTGCTGGGCGGTCTGGTCACGCTGACGCTGTTCACCTTCCACGGGACGGTGTTCGTCGGCCTCAAGACCGTGGGAGACATCCGAGAGCGGGCGCGCACGCTGGCCCTGCGGATAGGTGCCGTGACGGCCGGAGTGGCGCTTCTCTTCCTGCTCTGGACGCAGATCGAGAAGGGCGACGGCGCTTCCCTGGTCGCCGCGGTCGTGGCGGTCGCCGCGCTGGTGGTGGCACTCGTGGCGGTTCGGGCGGGGCGCGAGGGCTGGGCGTTCGCCCTGTCGGGGGTCACGATCGTGGCCGCCGTCGCGATGCTTTTCCTCACGCTCTTCCCGAACGTCATGCCGTCCTCGCTGAACGAGGATTGGAGCCTCACGGTCACCAACGCTTCGTCCAGCCCGTACACCCTGAAGATCATGACGTGGTGCGCAGCCATCGCCACCCCGGTGGTCATGCTCTACCAGGGGTGGACCTACTGGGTCTTCCGCAAGCGGATCGGTACGCAGCACATCGCCGAGTCGGTGCACTGAGTCCCGGTGCTGAGGGGTGTTTGACGATGTTTCACGTGAAACACCCCTCCTCAGGCCGAAGAGGCATGTTTCACGTGAAACATGCCTGCTGAGAAGAGGGTGTTTCACGTGAAACCGATCGATCCACGACTGCTGCGGTACGCGCGCGCCACTCGCTTCTTCCTGGTGGTCGTCGTCGGACTGGGTGTCGCGGGAGCCGCGCTCGTCATCGCGCAGGCCATGCTCATCGCCGACGTGGTGGTCGGTGCTTTCCAGCACGGGATGCCGGTCGCCGAACTCCGTACTCCCCTCCTGCTCCTGGTCGCGGTGGCGCTCGGCCGGGCTCTGGTCTCCTGGCTCACCGAGCTGGCCGCGCACCGTGCGAGTGCGGCGGTGAAGTCGGAGCTGCGGGGGCGGCTGCTGGAACGGGCCACCGCCCTGGGGCCCGGCTGGCTGAGTGGGCAGCGCACCGGTTCGCTGGTCGCCCTCGCCACCCGTGGGGTCGACGCGCTCGACGATTACTTCTCGCGCTATCTGCCGCAGTTGGGTCTCGCCGTCGTCGTGCCCGTCGCGGTTCTCGCGCGGATCGTCACCGAGGACTGGGTGTCGGCGGCGATCATCGTCGGCACGTTGCCGCTGATCCCGGTCTTCATGGTGCTCATCGGCTGGGCCACCCGCTCGCAGATGGACCGTCAGTGGCGGCTGCTGTCGCAGCTGTCGGGGCACTTCCTGGATGTCGTCGCCGGTCTGCCGACGCTGAAGGTGTTCGGCCGGGCCAAGGCGCAGGCCGAGTCGATCAAGCGGATCACCGGTGAGTACCGCCAGGCGACCATGCGGACCCTGCGGATCGCCTTCCTGTCGTCCTTCGCGCTGGAACTGCTCGCGACGATCTCGGTCGCGCTGGTCGCGGTCACCATCGGTATGCGGCTCGTGCATGGCGAGATGGACCTGTACATAGGTCTGGTCATCCTCGTCCTGGCTCCCGAGGCGTATCTGCCGGTCCGGCAGGTGGGCGCCCAGTTCCACGCGGCCGCCGAGGGGCTCGCGGCGGCCGAGGAGATCTTCGAGGTCCTGGAGACACCGGTGCCGGCGGCCGGGGCCGGGGAGGTGCCGTTGACGGGCGAGCTGCGCTTCGAGGGGGTGACCGTCCGCTATTCCGGTCGGTCGTACGAAGCCGTCTCGGACGTCTCCTTCACCGTGGCCCCCGGGGAGACGGTGGCTCTCGTCGGGCCGAGCGGCGTGGGCAAGTCGACCCTGCTGAGCGTGCTGTTGGGGTTCACGGAGGTGACGGCCGGTTCGGTGCGGGTCGGGGGAGCCGATCTCTCCTCGCTCGACCTGGACGCGTGGCGATCGCAGGTGGCCTGGGTGCCGCAGCGGCCGCACCTGTATGCCGGGACCATCGCGGAGAACGTACGGCTGGCCCGACCGGACGCGGACGACGCGGCGATACGGCGGGCGCTCGCCGACGCGGGAGCGCTCGATTTCGTGGACGCCCTGCCCGCCGGGGTCGACACGGTCCTCGGTGAGGACGGTGTCGGACTCTCCGCCGGGCAGCGCCAACGCCTCGCCCTCGCCCGGGCGTTCCTCGCCGACCGGCCCGTGCTGCTCCTCGACGAGCCGACGGCCTCGCTGGACGGGGAGACCGAGGCGGAGGTCGTCGAGGCGGTACGGCGGCTGGCGGTTGGCCGGACGGTGCTGTTGGTGGTCCACCGCCCGGCACTGCTCGGGGTGGCGGACCGGGTGGTGCGGCTGGAGGAGGCCACGGGACGCGGGGCGGCGCCGGCCGCCGAGCGCGATCGCACGGTCGCCGCGTCCGCTCGGCCGGAACGGCCCGAGGCGTTGGATGAGGCGTCGGAGCCGATGCCGCCTGCGGAAGACCTGCCACTGGGGCAGAGCGGAGACGTTCTGACCCGGGTCCGCCGGATGGCCGCGCCGCGACGGGGCCGGCTCGCCCTCGCGCTGCTGCTCGGGAGCCTCGCGCTGGGCAGCGCGGTCGGGTTGATGGCGACCTCCGGCTGGCTGATCTCACGGGCCTCGCAGCAGCCTCCGGTGCTGTATCTGATGGTCGCGGTGACGGCGACGAGAGCGTTCGGCATCGGGCGTGCGGTGTTCCGGTACAGCGAGCGGCTGGTGTCGCACGACGCCGTGCTGCGGATGCTGGCCGACACGAGGGTCGCCGTCTATCGGCGACTGGAACGCCTCGCCCCCGCCGGACTGCGGACGATCCGGCGGGGCGACCTGCTCTCCCGGCTGGTCGCCGACGTGGACGCGCTGCAGGACTACTGGGTGCGCTGGCTGCTGCCCGCCGGGGCCGCGATGACCGTCTCCGCCGCCTCCGTCGGGTTCACCGCATGGCTGCTGCCCGAGGCGGGAGCGGTTCTGGCGGCCGGCCTGCTCTCCGCGGGGGCCGGGGTTCCTCTCGTGACCGGTGCCGTGGCCCGGCGAGCCGAGCACCGACTCGCACCGGCGCGTGGCGAGCTGGCCACCCGCGTGGCCGATCTCCTCACCGGCACCGCCGAGTTGGCGGTCGCGGGCGCCCTGCCCGTGCGCAGGGCGGAAGCGCGCCGGGCCGACCAGGACCTCACCCGGATCGCCTCCCGAGCCGCCACGGCCACCGCGCTCGGCGACGGTCTCACCGCGCTCGTCTCCGGGCTCACCGTCGCCGCCACCGCGCTCCTCGGCGCACAGGCGGTCGTCGACGGGCGGCTGAACGGTGTGGCCATGGCCGTCGTCGTGCTCACCCCGCTGGCCGCGTTCGAGGCGGTCCTGGGGATGCCGCTCGCCGTCCAGTTCCGCCAGCGGGTGCGCAGGAGCGCGGAGCGCGTGTACGAGGTGCTCGACGCACCGGACCCCGTACGCGAACCGACGGAGTCGGCCGAGGCGCCGGCGTCGCCGTTCCCGCTGCGGCTCGAAGGGCTCGGCGCTCGGTACGCCGGGCAGGACCGGAACGCGCTCACCGGGCTGGACCTCACCCTCGAAGAGGGCCGCAGGATCGCCGTGGTCGGTGTCTCGGGGGCGGGCAAGACGACGCTCGCGCAGGTACTGCTGCGGTTCCTGGACGTGCGCGAGGGGACCTACACGCTGGGCGGCGTGGACGCGGGCACGCTCGACGGGGACGCCGTACGGCGGCTCGTGGGGCTGTGCGCCCAGGACGCGCACCTCTTCGACAGTTCGGTGCGGGAGAACCTGCTGCTCGCCCGGAAGGGCGCCGGCGAGGCGGAGCTGCGGGACGCGCTCGCGCGGGCACGGCTGCTCGACTGGGCCGACGAACTGCCCGACGGGCTCGACACCCTGATCGGCGAACGCGGGGCGCGGCTCTCCGGCGGCCAGCGTCAGCGGCTCGCTCTCGCCCGCGCGCTGCTGGCCGACTTCCCCGTCCTCGTCCTCGACGAGCCCGCGGAGCACCTGGACCTGCCGACGGCCGACGCGCTCACCGCGGACCTGCTGGCCGCGACCGAGGGCCGTACGACCCTGTTGATCACCCATCGGCTGGCCGGCCTCGACGCGGTGGACGAAGTCGTCGTGCTGGCGGAGGGCCGCGTCGCACAGCGCGGGACCTACGCGGAACTGGCCCTGGTGGACGGCCCCTTGCGGGAGATGCTGGAACGGGAGGCGGCGGGAGAACTGTTGGCCGGCGTCTGACCACCTCGCGGCCGCGCCGAAGCTCCCGTGGCGGTTCCCGACGTTCGGTGCGGTGTCCGGTAGGCCGCTGTGGTCCTGCCGGTCGGGCCCGTTCGATACGGGTCCGACCCGGTTGCAAGCGTCCACGCCGAACGCCCCACCGCACAGACCCTGTTCGGCTCCATTCCTTGGCCCGTCCGGGGCAGAGTGTCCCCCGGCCGTACGACTCGAACAGGACTACGGCGCGGGGCAGGGCCACGATCGCTGCTATGCGCTTCTCTCGCCGACACTCGCTGCTCGTCGCCGTGGTGCTGTGCGCCTCGGCCACCGTCGTGGCCCGGCCGACGGCGGCCGACAGCGATCGTGGCGGGTCATCGGGCGCGCCCGCCGAGGAAGGCATCAGCGCCCAGGTGGCGCGGCTGTTCGAGGAAGCGGCGGTGGCCACGCAGCGGTACGAGGCGGGGCGGCGGGCGGCGGAGGCACAGAAGGCGAGGACGAAGCGGCTGGAGAGGCTGCTCACGCGGGAGCGGAAACAGATCGCCGTGCTCGACGCCGACCTCGGCCGGATCGCGCGCGCCCAGTACCGCGAGGGCGGCGGGGTGCCCTACACCGCGCAGATGCTGTTCGCGGAGAACCCCGAGGAGCTGATGCGAGGTCAGCGGGCGGCCTGGCAGGCCGATCTGGCCGTCAACAACGCCGTGTCCAAGAGCCGTCGCGCGGAGACGCGGCTCGCCGCGGACGAGGCGGAGGCGGCCACGGCGTGGCGGGCGCTGGAGGAGTGGAGGACCGGGCTCTCCGGGATCAAGAAGGCGATCGAGCAGAAGCTCGAAGTGGCGCAGTGGACACTTCAGGGCCAGGCCGACGAAGCGGTCGCGGCCGGATCCTGCCGGGGAGCGGTCCGCCTGGAGCAGCCGGACGGCGAGCCGTCGGGCGCGTGGGTCGCCCCGGTGGCCACGTACGAACTCTCCGCGGGCTACGGTAGCGGCGGTGAGCGCTGGGCCAGTCGGCACACCGGGCAGGACTTCGCGGTGCCGATCGGCACCCCGGTGCGGGCGGTCGGTGCGGGGCGTGTGGTGAAGGTGTCGTGCGGGGGCGCCTTCGGTATCGAGATCGTCGTCGAGCACGCGGACGGCTATTTCACGCAGTACGCGCACCTCGCCGCCGTCACCGTCGACCAGGGGGACCGGGTGCGCCCGGGTCAGTGGATCGGTCAGTCGGGGACCACCGGGAACTCCACCGGACCGCACCTGCACTTCGAGGTACGGGTCACCCCGGAGCTGGGCTCCGGGGTGGACCCCGTCCCGTGGCTGCGGAAGCACGGGGTGACGTTGTAGGCGCGGGCGCCGGAGGTCTCGGCTACAGCCGCTCCGCCAGCAGCTGTTCGATCACGACCGCCACACCGTCGTCGTTGTTGGCCACGGTCCGGCCGGAGGCCGCCGCGAGGACGTCCGGGTGCGCGTTGCCCATGGCGTACGACCGGCCCGCCCAGGTGAGCATCTCGACGTCGTTCGGCATGTCCCCGAAGGCGACGACCTCTTCGTGGGAGATACCGCGCTCGGCGCAGCACAGGGCGAGGGTGCTGGCCTTGGAGACGCCCGGTCCGCTGATCTCCAGCAGGGCGCTGGGGCTGGAGCGGGTGATGGTGGCACGGTCGCCGACGGCGATGCGCGCGGTGGTGAGGAAGTCGTCTGGGTCGATCGTCGGGTGGTACGCGAGGATCTTCAGCACCGGCTCGTGATCGGCCACACCGCCCGGGGCCAGCAGTTTCTCGGCGGGCGCCAGGACGTCGGGGACCTCCATGTGGAGCTTGGGGTAGTCGGGCTCCTGGTTGAAGCCGTACGTCTGCTCGACCGCGTACACCGTGCCCGGGGCGGCCTCGCGCAGCAGCCGCACCGCGTCGAGCGCGTTCTCGCGGGCCAGCTCGCGGACCTTGACGAAGCGGTGGGCGCCGGGGCCGCCGTGCAGGTCCACCACGGCGGCGCCGTTTCCGCAGATCGCCAGGCCGTGACCGTGGACGTGCTCGCTGACGACGTCCATCCAGCGGGCCGGGCGGCCGGTGACGAAGAAGACCTCGACGCCCGCCTCCTCCGCGGCCGCGAGGGCGGCCACGGTGCGGGGGGAGACCGACTTGTCGTCGCGGAGCAGGGTGCCGTCGAGGTCCGTGGCTATGAGCCGGAGCGGGACGGTCGGGGCCGGGGTCTCGGGCTGTCGCGTCGCTGAGGTCACGGAGCCCATTGTCGCGCATATGCGCGCACGGTCGTGCGGGCGCCCGCACAGGTGAGTGAGCGCGGGGCGGTGGGGCGCGCTCACGCCAACTGGGCCGGGGCCTCCATGGCGATCCGCTCGAAGATCTTCTCGTTCGCGGCGAAGTCCGAGTCCGGGATCGGCCAGTGGATCACGAGGTCGGTGATGCCCAGCTCGGCGTGCCGGCCCGCGAAGTCCACGAAGGCGTCGAGCGACTCCAGGGGGCGGCCTCGGTCCGGGGTGAAACCGGTGAGGAGGATCTTGTCGAGCCGGGCCGCGTCGCGGCCGACCGCGGCGGCCGTGTCGGCCAGCTTCTCGACCTGTCCGCGAATGGCGTGGACCGACTGCTCGGGCGTGCCCGTCTCGAACAGCTTGGGGTCGCCGGTGGTCACCCAGGCCTGTCCGTAGCGGGCGGCCAGCCCCATTCCGCGCGGCCCGGTGGCGGCCACCGCGAAGGGCAGCCGGGGCCGCTGGACGCAGCCGGGGATGTTGCGGGCCTCGTGGGCGGAGTAGTGGTCGCCCTCGTACGAGACGGAGTCCTCGGTGAGCAACCGGTCGAGCAGGGGGACGAACTCGGCGAGACGGTCGGCGCGCTCGCGCGGCGTCCACGGTTCCTGGCCCAGCGCGGTGGCGTCGAAGCCGGTGCCGCCCGCACCGATGCCCAGGGTGAGCCGGCCGCCGGAGATGTCGTCGAGGGAGATCAGTTCCTTGGCCAGGGTCACGGGGTGCCGGAAGTTCGGCGAGGTCACGAGCGTGCCCAGGCGGATGTGGTCGGTGACGGCGGCTGCCGCGGTCAGGGTGGGCACGGCGCCGAACCACGGCCCGTCCCGGAAGGTCCGCCACGACAGGTGGTCGTAGGTGAACGCGGTGTGGAACCCGAGCTGCTCGGCCCGCTGCCAGGTGTCACGGCCGCCCTCGTGCCAGCGGAGGTACGGCAGGATCACGGTGCTCAGACGCAGACTCATACCCCGAGCGTAAGGGCACCGGGCGGTTGGTTCCGCTCAGTGCGGCTCCGGGAAGCGCAGGTAACGGGGTGGGACCGCCTCGGTCAGCCACACCCCGTTGTCGCTGACGCGGAAGACGTGGCCGTCGCGGTGCATGGCGCCCGCGTCCACGGACAGCACGACGGGGCGGCCGCGGCGGGCGCCGACGCGGGTGGCGGTCTCCCGGTCGGGTGAGAGGTGCACGTCGTGCCGGTTCATGGCGCGCAGTCCCTCGGCGCGGATCGCGCCCAGGTAGGCGGCCACGGTGCCGTGGTAGAGGTACGGGGGCGGGGTCGCCGGGGGGAGGCCCAGGTCGACCTCGACGGTGTGGCCCTGGTTGGCGCGGATCCGATCGCCGTCGACCGCGAAGCGGCGCTTGTCGTTGGCCTCGACCACATGGTCGAGCTCGGCCCTGGTGATGGGGAAGCCGTGGGCGGCGGCCGCCTCCATGAGCGTGTCGATCCCGACCCAGCCGCCGTCGTCGAGCGTGAGCCCGATCCGCTCCGGCTGATGCCGCAGGTGCTTCGAGAGGTACTTCGACACTCTCACGGTACGTCGTTCGTTCATCTCGCCAGCGTGCCTGGCGAGACCCGCGTCACGCACTTGATTTTGATGCGGATGTTTGATCCACAGCCAAGTGTAGTTATCCACAGGGGAATTGGAGATTCTGTGGACAACGATCCATCGGATTGGGGGTAATTGGTCAATTTATCTTGTTTCCCTCCTATGTGCTGTGAGTGCGTCCAAGGTGCGTGACTGCACCTCGCGTTCGGCTGCCGCCGTGACGAACGCGGCGACCTGATCCGGACCGACCAGGCTTTCCACGGCTCGCATCGTGGACGCCGCGATCAGCACGGAACGTGACTCCTCCCCTGGCCGGGCCCCGGTGTCGGGACCGAGGTGCCGACGCAGCCGGCGGGTGGCCGATCGCCGTAGCGCACGCGCGAGTTCGGCGTCCACCGTCTGCTGGGCCAGCGGCTTCAGTCGCCGTACGAGTGCCGCCGCTTCGACCGCGTCGTCCTCCGTCGGTGACCGGTGCGATCCGGTGTACCGAGCGAACACGTGCTCGGTGGTGAACTCCAGGAAACGAGCGGCGATGTGCTCGACCTGCCCCCTCAACTCCCTCAGGTGCCCCGCGATCACGGACAGCGGGACGCCCGCGGCGTGCAACTCGGCGGCCACACCCAGCTCTTGGGGGCTCGACACGAGGAACAGGTCCTCCTCGTCCGGCACCGGCACCAGCACGCCCAGGTCGACCGCGTCCGCCACGGCCGTCTCGTCGAGGGCGCCGCCGAACCGCTCGACCAACTCGGCCCGCGAGATGCGGACGGCCTCCTCGTCGGTCCATGGCCCCTCCACTTCCGCGGCCAGGCCCAGCACCCCGCCGAGACCGCGGCCCGTGTCCCATGCCTCCAGCAACTCCTTGACGGAGGCGAGGGTGTAGCCGCGGTCGAGGAGGTCGGCGATCTGGCGCAGTCTGGTCAGATGCGCGTCGGAGTACACGTTCGCGCGGCCGCGCCGCTCGGGGCTGGGGAGCAGTCCGCGGCCCTGGTAGGCGCGGATCGTCCGGACCGTGGTGCCGCTGCGGTGCGCCAGGTCGTCGATGCGATACACGGCCCCGGCCGGTGCGTCGGCCCGCTCGTCCTTCTCGGCATCGGGACTCACAGCGGCGGCTCCAGGCGGGCGAGCGCGCGCAGAGCTCGGGGGGTGAACCGGGCCATGAAGCGTCCGCCGCGGGCCTCCGGGGTGACGGGGACGACCGCCTGGTTCCGGACGACCGCGCGCACGACGGCCTCCGCGACCTTCTCCGGCGGGTAGTTCCGCAGGCCGTAGAGCTTCGCGGCCCTGCCCTGCCGGCG
This sequence comes from Streptomyces caniscabiei, assembly GCF_014930365.1. GTDB lineage: Bacteria > Actinomycetota > Actinomycetes > Streptomycetales > Streptomycetaceae > Streptomyces > Streptomyces caniscabiei. The sequence goes on from NZ_JABXWI010000001.1 coordinate 871,142, forward strand.
CTTCTCCTCGTCGGCGTCGACACCCGCGAAACGCGCGGTCGAGGTGATGTCGGTGTCGACGATGCCGGGACAGATCGCCGACACCCCGATGCCCTGCCCGGACAGCTCCGCGCGCAGGCACTCGCTCAGCATCAGGACCGCCGCCTTGGACGTGCTGTACGCGGGCAGCGACCGGGACGGCAGATAGGCCGCCGCCGAGGCGATGTTGACGATGTGCCCGCCCTGGCCGCGCTCGGTCATCTGTCTGCCGAAGAGCCGGCAGCCGTGGATCACGCCCCACAGATTGACGTCGAGGACCTTGCGCCAGTCCTCGACGGTGGTGTCCAGGAAGCGTCCGGAGAGTCCGATCCCGGCGTTGTTCACCAGCACGTCGACCACGCCGTACTCGGTGGCGACCTTCTCGGCGAGCTTCTCCATGGCCTGCTCGTCCGAGACGTCGGCCCGCTCCGCCCAGGCCGCGGGCGCGCCGGCCAGCCGGGACAACTCGGCGGTGCGAGCCGCTCCCTCGGCGTCCAGGTCGACGGCGACGACGCGTGCCCCCGCCTCGGCGAACGTGAGGGCCGTGGCCTTGCCGATGCCGCTGGCCGCGCCGGTGACCAGCACCAACTGCCCGCCGAATCGTTCCGTGTGCTTCCCGGTGGCCCTCGGCGCCGGGCGTCCTGCCTCGGTCGCCATGACGAACTCGCCGATCCAGGCGGTCAGCTGATCGGGCCGCGTGCGCGGGATCCAGTGCTTGGTGGGCAGAGTACGGCGGGTGAGCCGCGGAACCCATGACTCCAGGTCGTCGTAGAGCCGCTCGGAGAGGAACTGGTCGCCCAGGGGCGTGATGAGCTGCACGGGCACATGGGCGTGCGCGTCGTCCCGGGGGTCGGCCAGACGCGTGCGCATGTTGTCCCGGTACAGCCAGGCGCCGTGCGCGGCGTCGGTGGGCAACGACGCGCTCGGGTAGTCGCCGTGGGGCAGCTTCTCGGCTCTTCGGACCAGGCCGGGCCACCACCTGCCGAGGGGGCCGCGCCAGGCGAGCTCGGGCAGCACGGGGGTGTGCAGCACGTAGATGTACCAGGATCTGGCGCCCTGGCCCAGGAGTTGGCCGATCCGGCGCGGGGTGGGGCGCCTCACCCGCCGCTTGATCCAGTGCCCCATGTGGTCGAGGGAGGGGCCGGACATCGACGTGAAGGACGCTATGCGCCCCTCGGTGCGTCGGACCGTCGCGAACTCCCAGCCCTGGACCGACCCCCAGTCGTGTCCCACCAGGTGCACGGGGCGGTCCGGGCTGACGGCGTCCACGACCGCCAGGAAGTCGTCCGTCAGCTTCTCCAGCGTGAAGCCGCCGCGCAGCGGCTTCGGCGCGGTGGAACGGCCGTGGCCGCGCACGTCGTACAGCACCACATGGAAGCGCTCCGCGAGCCGTACGGCGACCTCGGACCAGACCTCCTTGGAGTCGGGATAGCCGTGCACGAGCAGCACGGTCGGCCGCTCGGGATCGCCGAGTTCGGCGACGCTCAACTCGACTCCGTCCGCGCGCACCCTGCGCTCCCGCGCACCGTCGAGCGTCGCCGCACTCGTCATGTCTCCCCCTCGGCCCTCGGCAGTCACCGCTCCACCCGCTCCCGTCGACCACGGTCCGTGTTCGGAATGTGACGTAAATGAATGTGCCAGTGATTGATGGCTGCGTCAACGGGGTGCGCCACGGCTGTGGAAAACCGGCCGGCGGCGCAGGTCGGCGCGTCGAGAAGGCCGGGGGTGAGGGAAGAAGCGGACACGGGCACGAAACCGCGACGCCGGTCGTTACCCCTCAGGACGGCCGACCGCGCACGCTCCGGCTCCGTCCGGGTGTTCGACCTCAGGGTGACCCCTAAGGGGACCGGCGGTGGATACCCCCTAGGAGCCCGTACGACTCGAGGGTGAGGGCAGACCGCCCTGCGGGGTGACGACCGCGGCGGCCCGCGCCCCTAATGTCTAAATCGTGACTGTGATCGCGACCGAAAGCCTGAGCAAGCGGTTCCCGAGGGTGACCGCTCTTGACCGGCTCTCCGTGGACATCGGACCCGGTGTGACCGGACTCGTCGGTGCCAATGGCGCCGGCAAGTCCACACTGATCAAAATCCTGCTGGGTCTGTCCCCCGCCTCGGAGGGCCGGGCCGAGGTGCTCGGCCTCGACGTCGCCACCAAGGGCGGCGCCATCCGCGAGCGCGTGGGGTACATGCCGGAGCACGACTGCCTACCGCCCGACGTCTCGGCCACCGAGTTCGTCGTGCACATGGCCCGCATGTCCGGACTCCCGCCGACCGCCGCCCGCGAGCGCACCGCGGACACCCTGCGCCACGTCGGTCTGTACGAGGAGCGGTACCGCCCCATAGGCGGCTACTCCACCGGCATGAAGCAGCGGGTGAAGCTCGCCCAGGCCCTGGTGCACGATCCGCAGCTGGTCTTCCTGGACGAGCCGACCAACGGCCTCGACCCGGTCGGCCGCGACGAGATGCTCGGCCTCATCCGCCGCATCCACACGGACTTCGGCATCTCCGTCCTCGTCACCTCCCATCTGCTCGGTGAGCTGGAGCGCACCTGCGACCACGTGGTCGTGGTCGACGGCGGCAAGCTCCTGCGGTCCAGCTCCACCAGGGACTTCACCCAGAGCACGGCGACCCTCGCGATCGAGGTCACCGACAGCGACGAGCACCCGGACGGCACCGGCGCCCTGCGGAAGGCCCTGCACGCGCGCGGAGTCACCGTCTCCGACGGCAGCGGCCTCCCGGGCGCCGGGCACATCCTGCTGCTCACCGCCCAGGGCGAGGAGACCTACGACCTGATCCGCGACGTCGTCGCCGACCTGGGCCTCGGCCTGGTCCGCATGGAACAGCGCAGGCACCAGATCGCGGAGGTCTTCCAGGACAACGACGAGCAGCAGGGCACCCGTAGCGCCCAGGACGCAGGAAAGGAGGCGGTCGGCCATGGCGGTTGAGCAGCACGGTGCACCGGCACCGTCCCTCGACGGCGGACAGCCCGCCCGCACGGGCGAGCAGAGCCGTATCCACAACATCGGCTACCGCTCCTACGACGGCCCCCGCCTCGGCCGCGCCTACGCCCGGCGCTCGCTGTACTCGCAGTCCCTGCGCGGCGCGTACGGACTGGGCCGCTCGGCCAAGTCCAAGGTGCTGCCCATGCTGCTGTTCGCGGTGATGTGCGTGCCGGCGGCCATCATGGTGGCGGTCTCGGTGGCCACCCAGGCCAACGACCTGCCCGTCAAGTACACCGACTACGCGGTCATCATGCAGGCCGTCATCGGCCTGTACGTCGCCTCCCAGGCACCGCAGTCCGTCTCGCGCGACCTGCGCTTCAAGACCGTCCCGCTGTACTTCTCGCGCCCGATCGAGACCGCCGACTACGTCCGCGCGAAGTTCGCGGCGCTGACCTCGGCGCTTTTCATCCTCACCGCGGTGCCCCTGCTCGTGCTCTACGTCGGCGCGCTGCTGGCCAAGCTCGACTTCACCGACCAGACCAAGGGACTGGCACAGGGACTGGTGTCCGTGGCGTTGCTGTCGCTCCTCTTCGCCGGCATCGGCCTGGTGATCTCGGCGGTCACCCCGCGGCGGGGCTTCGGCATCGCGGCCGTCATCGCCGTCCTGACGATCTCCTACGGCGCGGTGTCCGTCGTCCAGGCCATCGCGACCGAGCAGAACAGCTCGGACGTCGTCCCCTGGCTCGGCTTCTTCTCGCCCATCACGCTCATCGACGGCGTACAGACGGCCTTCCTGGGCGCCACCTCCGCCTTCCCCGGCGGGCACGGTCCCTCCGACGGGCAGGGCGCCCTCTACGTCCTCGTCGTCCTCGGTCTCATCGCCGGCTCCTACGGCCTGCTGATGCGCCGCTACCGAAAGGTCGGGCTGTGACCACGCTCAACATCGACCACGTCTCACGCTGGTTCGGCAACGTGGTGGCGGTCAACGACGTCACGATGACGATCGGCCCCGGTGTCACCGGCCTGCTCGGCCCGAACGGCGCCGGCAAGTCCACCCTGATCAACATGATGGGCGGCTTCCTCGCCCCGTCCACGGGCTCCGTCACCCTCGACGGGACCCCGGTGTGGCGCAACGAGCAGATCTACAAGCACATCGGCATCGTTCCCGAGCGCGAGGCGATGTACGACTTCCTCACCGGTCGTGAATTCGTCGTCGCCAACGCCGAGTTGCACGGCCTCGGCGCGGCGGCCGCCCAGCGCGCGCTGGCCACGGTCGAGATGGAGTACGCGCAGGACCGCAAGATCTCGACGTACTCCAAGGGCATGCGCCAGCGCGTGAAGATGGCGTCGGCGCTGGTCCACGAACCGTCGCTGCTCCTGCTGGACGAGCCGTTCAACGGCATGGACCCGCGCCAGCGCATGCAGCTGATGGACCTGCTGCGGCGGATGGGCGACGAGGGCCGCACGGTGCTCTTCTCGTCCCACATCCTCGAAGAGGTCGAGCAGTTGGCGGCCCACATCGAGGTGATCGTCGCCGGACGGCACGCGGCGAGCGGCGACTTCCGGCGCATCCGCCGGCTGATGACCGACCGCCCCCACCGCTATCTGGTGCGTTCCAGCGACGACCGGGCCCTGGCCGCCGCGCTGATCGCCGACCCGTCGACCGCCGGGATCGAGGTGGACCTGGCCGAGGGCGCGTTGCGCATCCAGGCCGTCGACTTCGGCCGGTTCACGGCACTGCTGCCGAGGGTCGCCCGGGACCACGGCATCCGTCTGCTCACGGTCTCACCGTCGGACGAGTCCCTCGAGTCCGTCTTCTCGTATCTCGTCGCGGCGTAGGAGGCCGAACATGTACGACCCCACAGTCGCCCGGCTCACCTACCGGGCCCTGCTCGGCCGCCGTCGGGCCCTCATCCTCAGCGCGCTGCCCGCCCTGTTGATCGTGCTCTCCGTGGCCGTGCGCGCCCTGAGCGGCGCCGACGACCAGGTGGCCGCCGATCTCCTGGGCGGGTTCGCGCTCGCCACGATGGTGCCGATCATCGGTGTCATCGCCGGAACGGGCGCCATCGGGCCGGAGATCGACGACGGCTCGGTGGTGTATCTGCTGGCCAAGCCGGTGAAGCGGCCGACCATCATCTTCACCAAGCTGATCGTGGCGATCGCGGTGACCATGGCGTTCTCGGCGGTGCCGACGCTGATCGCGGGACTCATCCTGAACGGCAACGGGCAGCAGATCGCCGTCGCCTACACGGTGGCGGCGCTGGTCGCCTCGATCGCGTACGCCGCGATGTTCCTGCTCCTCGGGACGGTCACCCGGCACGCGGTCGTCTTCGGCCTCGTGTACGCGCTGGTCTGGGAGACCCTCTTCGGCTCTCTGGTGGACGGGGCCCGCACCCTGAGTGTCCAGCAGTGGGCGCTCGCCGTGGCCCAGAAGGTCACCGACGGCGGTCTGGTGACCTCCGACGTGGGGCTGCCGACCGCGGTGATCCTGTTGACGGTCGTCACGGCGGGCGCGACCTGGTACGCCGGGCAGAAGCTGCGGACGCTGAAGCTCGCCGGCGAGGAGTGACACGGCCTCCGGGGCGATCCGCCCCGGAGGTCTCCTCCTTCGGTCCTGCTTCGGTCTTGACGAAGGCTTCACGCACGTCCGGGCAGACTGAGCGGGACGGACAGCCGGGGCATACGCGGCCAGGACGGGCGGCCGGAGGGCGGGAGGAACGGGGATGACAGCGGAAGGTCGGTCGGACGGCCGGTCGGAGGGGCGGTCCGACGGCGGCGAGTCGCGGGGCGCGGGTGAGGACGTCTGGGACGACCTCGTGCTGGACGAGGACTTCATATCGTCCGCCGAGGCGGCGGAACCCTCGGCACGGGCCCGGATGTTGGCGGCGCGGTGGCGGCAGGAGGCCCCGGATCCCCAGCCCTGGCGCTCGGACGAGCCGCCTGCCGGATGGTTCTTCAGCAAGGCGCGACGCCGCAAGTGGCGCCGCCGGTGACCGTTCGGCGTGGCCGAGGGCCGGGCGGCCGATATTCGGTGGCGGACAACTCGGCTGCCGGGCACAGTGGTTGATGTCCAGGTCGCCGGATCGAGCCGGCGCCACGTTCTGGGAGAGGAGCCCGGCGATGCTGTCCTTCAGGCGCAGTACGTCGAGTTCCCGGCGGGGCAGCCCACGGCGGGCTCCGGAGTAGTTACCCCTCCGTCGAGTCCGTTCCCAGTGGGAGTTGCCCGGGGCGGCCGCTTCGAGCGCGCGAATCGCTTCGCGTGGGCCGCCCACCCGGAGGATTGGCCGAGTGGTAAGGCACCGGCTTGCTAAGCCGTGGTCGGGTTCTGCCCGCGCACGTTCGATCCGTGCATCCTCCGCCGTCGCGCTGTCGCTGTCGCTGTGACCTGGCCGGGTCGTCGCGCTGCCGCCCCCCTGCCGCAGGCCCTCGCCGCTCTGTCGTGGCGGGGGCCTTTGGCGTCGTTCTCAGGGGAGCAGGGGTTCCAGGACCTCGGCGATGCCGTCGTCCTCGTTGGACGAGGTCACCTCGTCGGCGACGGCCTTGAGGTCGGAGTGGGCGTTGGCCATGGCAACGCCATGGGTGGCCCAGGTGAACATGGGGATGTCGTTGGGCATGTCCCCGAAGGCGATGGTGTCCGTGCGCTTCGCGCCGAGGCGGCGCGCGGCGAGGGAGAGACCGGTGGCCTTGGTCAGGCCCAGGGGGAGCAGTTCGACGATGCCCTCACCGGCCATGGCAACCGTGACGAAGCCCCCGGCGGCCTGACGGGAGGCCTCCGTGAGTTCGTCGGAGGTCAGGGTGGGGTGCTGTATGTAGATCTTGTTCAGCGGGGCCGCCCACAGGTCGGCCACGTCCGTGAGCGGGGTCGTGGGGAGCGAGCCGTGCAGGGCGTACCCGGTGCCGACCAGGATCTCCCCGTCCAGGCCCGCGCGGCTGGCGGCCAGGTGCAGGGGGCCGACCTCCGCCTCGATCTTGGCGAGGGCGACCGCGGCGAGCTGCCGGTCCAGGGTGACGGCCGTGAGCAGGCGGTGCTCCCCGGCGTCGTAGACCTGCGCGCCCTGGCCGCAGACGGCCAGGCCCCGGTAGCCGAGGTCGTCGAGGATGTGACGGGTCCAGGGGACCGCCCGGCCGGTGACGACGATGTGGGCGGCGCCCGCCGCGGTGGCCGCGGCGAGCGCTTCACGGGTGCGCCGGGAGACCGACTCGTCGGAGCGGAGAAGCGTTCCGTCGAGGTCGGTCGCGATCAGCTTGTAGGGGAAGCCCGGGGGCGTCGCGGACGATTCGGAGACCCCGGACGCCCCGGGCGCCTCGGACATCGTGGTCTTGCCGGAGTCCGTGGAGCCCTCGGTGGCTGCCGCGTCGCTCACTTGGCTACCGGCTCCAGCACCTCGCGGCCGCCCAGGTAGGGGCGCAGGACCTCGGGGACGCGGACCGAACCGTCGGCCTGCTGGTGGTTCTCCAGGATCGCCACGATGGTGCGGGGGACGGCGCAGAGCGTGCCGTTGAGCGTGGCCAGCGGCTTGACCTGCTTGCCGTCACGGAAGCGGATCTGCAGGCGGCGCGACTGGTACTCCGTGCAGTCGGACGTCGAGGTCAGCTCGCGGTACTTGCCCTGGGTCGGGATCCACGCCTCGCAGTCGAACTTGCGCGAGGCCGAGGAGCCGAGGTCGGCGGAGGCGACGTCGATGACACGGAAGGGCAGTTCGAGCGAGGTCAGCCACTGCTTCTCCCAGTCCAGCAGCCGCTGGTGCTCCGCCTGGGAGTCCTCCGGCGCGACGTACGAGAACATCTCGACCTTGTCGAACTGGTGGACGCGGAAGATGCCGCGGGTGTCCTTGCCGTGCGAACCGGCCTCGCGGCGGAAGCAGGGGGAGAAGCCGGCGTAGCGCAGGGGGAGGCGGTCGGCGTCGATGATCTCGTCCATGTGGTACGCCGCGAGCGCGACCTCGGAGGTGCCGACCAGGTACAGGTCGTCCTTGTCGAGGTGGTAGACGTCCTGGGCGGCCTGGCCGAGGAAGCCGGTGCCGGCCATCGACTGCGGGCGGACCAGCGCCGGGGTCAGCATCGGGGTGAAGCCGGCCGCGGTGGCCTGGGCGATCGCCGCGTTGACCAGGGCGAGTTCGAGGAGGGCGCCGATGCCCGTCAGGAAGTAGAAGCGCGAGCCGGAGACCTTGGCGCCGCGCTCGGTGTCGATGGCGCCGAGGATCGTGCCGAGTTCCAGGTGGTCCTTGGGCTCGAAGCCCTCGGCCGCGAAGTCACGGATGTCGCCGTGCGTCTCCAGCGTGACGAAGTCCTCCTCGCCGCCGACGGGCACGTCGGGGTGGACGAGGTTGCCGAGCTGGAGGAGGAGCTCCTGGGTCTCGCTGTCGGCCGCGTCGCGTTCGGCGTCGGCGGCCCTGACGTCGGCCTTGAGCTGTTCCGCGCGCTTGAGCAGCTCGGCCTTCTCGTCGGCGGAGGCCTTGGGGATCAGCTTGCCGAGCGACTTCTGCTCGGCGCGGAGTTCGTCGAAGCGGACGCCGGACGACCTGCGCCGCTCGTCGGCGGACAGGAGGGAGTCGACGAGCGCGACGTCCTCTCCACGGGCGCGCTGGGACGCGCGCACACGGTCGGGGTCCTCACGGAGCAGGCGAAGGTCAATCACCCCTCAAGGCTACCGGTGCGTGGTTCCGGCCCACGACTTGAATTCGCGGTACGCCCTTCATGTGGGTCTTTGGCCGGAATGTCGATCACCTCGGCATGTCCAGGCGGGTGCCGGTGAAAGTCAATGGCGGCAAGGGCAGCCCCCTGAACGGGGGCGGTGGTGTGGCGCCTGGTTGACTCGACTCCCTTGTGCGGCAAGGGACTTGGGGGTCGGTCATCCACAGGAATCCAGGGTGCCGCAGAGTTATCCACAGGCTGTGCGAAAAATCTGTGGATGACGGGGAGGGCCGCCGGGGGAAACGGGTTCCGTCCTGAGGATTCCCGACCCAAACCGCCTTCACGCCCACGTTCGAGTGGATTCGCGGGGGAATGGGTCGCTCTAAAGGATTGACGTGAGGAAACACGTGGACGAAGGGTGACCTACGGAGTTGTGGACACAGTGGGGCCCGCGAAGGGGATTTGTCGACCGAGTGGGGCTGCGTTGTCGACTTGTCCCCAGGTCGAGAAGGTTCCCTGTGGATAACTTCTGTGGACAAAGAAAATAAGCAGGTAGCACCAGCGGTGGGCCGGATCAGAACCGGCCGTCCTGGCAGCGCGCCACCCAGTCCGCCGCGGCCACGAACTCGGCGTCGGAGGTGCCCGGCAGCATGGGCCGCACCTTCGCGGTGGCGGCGTCCGCACGCGGGTACGAACCGAGGAAGCGGACCTGGAGACAGATTCGCTTGAGGCCCATCAGCGCCTCAGCGACCCGCCGGTCGGAGATATGGCCCTCGGCGTCGATGGCGAAGCAGTAGTTGCCGATGCCCTCGCCGGTCGGGCGGGACTGCAGGAGCATCAGGTTGACGCCGCGTACGGCGAACTCGCCGAGCAGGTCGCGCAGCCCACCGGGATGGTCGTCGCGCTGCCAGATGACGACGGAGGTCTTGTCGGAGCCGGTCGGGGCGGCGGGCCGGGCGGGACGGCCGACCAGGACGAACCGGGTCTGGGCGTTCTCCGCGTCGTGGATCTCGGTCTCCAGGGCCTCCAGGCCGTACCGCGCGGCCGCGAACTCGCCCGCGAAGGCGGCGTCGTAACGGCCCTCCTGGACGAGACGGGCGCCGTCCGCGTTCGAGGCGGCGGACTCCCAGACGACGTCCGGCGGGAGGTTGGCCTTCATCCAGTTACGGACCTGCGGCTGTGCGGCCGGGTGGGCGGTGACCGTCTTGATGTCCGAGAGCTGGGTGCCCGGCCGGACCAGGAGCGCGAAGGTGATCGAGAGCAGCACCTCGCGGTAGATCATCAGCGGGGCGCCGGCGACCAGCTCGTCGAGCGTGGTCGTGATGCCACCCTCCACGGAGTTCTCGATCGGGACGAACGCGGCCTCGGCCTCGCCGTTGCGGACGGCGTCGAGTGCGGCGGGCACGGACACCATCGGGACGAGTTCGCGGGTCGCGGACTCCGGCAGCGTGCGCAGGGCGACCTCGGTGAAGGTGCCCTCGGGGCCGAGGTACACGTAGCTGGCTGGCATGGACTCACCCTAATGGGCGCCGGTCCGGCCGTACGACCCTCGCACCCGGCCGTACGACCCCCGGCCGGGTGGCAGGGCCCTCGGCCGGGTGGTGCGGCCCTCAGCTCTCCAGCAGCCCCTGTCCCACGTACTCCCCCTCCGCCGCGCCGCCCGGCACCGCGAAGAGGCCGCTCGACTCGTGGCGGATGAACTTCGACAGCGCGTCGCCGCGGTCGAGTTTGCGTTGCACGGTGACGAAGCCGCGCAGGGGGTCGGCCTGCCAGCAGACGAAGAGGAGACCGGCGTCGGGGACGCCCTTCGCGTCGATGCCGTCGTGGAAGGAGAACGGGCGGCGGAGCATGGCCGCGCCGCCGTTCTGGTCGGGGCGGGTGATACGGGCGTGCGCGTTGATCGGGACGAGCAGATTGCCCTGGGCGTCCGTCTTCTCCAGATCCATCGCGGTCGTCTCCTTCGCCTCGGAGCCCCCGCTCAGCGGCGCGCCGTCGGACTTTCGGCGTCCGATGACGTCCTCCTGCTCCTTGACCGAGAGCTGCTCCCAGTCGTCGAGGAGCATGCGGATACGGCGTACGACGGCGTAGGAGCCGTTCGCCATCCACGCGGGGTCGCCGGAGGTGCTCGGGGAGGCGGACGCGGGGACGAAGATCCGCTCGTCGAAGTCCGGCTCGGCCGGCTTGGGGTTGCGGGTGCCGTCGACCTGCCCCATCAGATTGCGCGCGGTCATGGGGTGGGCCGTGGCGCCCGGCGAGCGGTTGAAGCCGTTCATCTGCCACCGCACCCGGGCCGCGTCGCCCGCGTCCTTCTGGATCGCGCGTAGGGCGTGGAAGGCGACGAGCGCGTCGTCCGCCCCGATCTGCACCCACAGATCGCCGTTGCTGCGCGCCTTGTCGATCTGGTCCGAGGAGAAGTCGGGCAGCGGGTCCAGGGATTCCGGGCGCTGCTTCTCCAGACCGGTACGGGCGAAGAAGCTGCGGCCGAAACCGAAGGTGACCGTCAACGACGAGGGTCCCGCGTCGAGGGCGATGCCGGTGTCGTCCTGAGCCGCGGCCTCGCCCGCCATCAGCCGTCGGGCCGTGTCGGACCAGCGGCGCAGCAGAGCGGCCGCCTCCTTGCGCCCCGCCCCGGCGGCCAGGTCGAAGGCGACGAGATGGCCACGGGCCTGGAGCGGCGTGGTGATCCCCGGCTGATGTTTCACGTGAAACATCACCTCCCCCGCGCCGAGGGAGGTGAGGGGGGTGACCTTCTCGGGGGAGGACGAGGAGGTCGAGCCGGCCGCATAGCCCGCGGCGCCGCCCACCGCGCCCAGCGCGAGGCCGGTCGCGCCGGCCGTGCCGAGCAGACGGCGCCGGGAGAGGTGCCCGTTCGCGAGTCTCCCGGGGGCCGCCTCTTCGTCTCGCGTCACCGCGGCGGAGCCGTCTTCGACGAGGTTCTGGTCTGCCATGGTGTGTTTCAGCCGATCTTCGCGTTCTTGCTGACGGTCACCTGGTCGATCTCGGATGTCCGTACGGTGATCTCGATGTTCCAGTCGCCCGCCATGGGGATCTGCACGCCGCTCGCCGTCCAGTGGCCGGTGGTGACGCGGTCGGGGACCACGGGCAGCGGTCCGATCTCCTTGGCCTCCAGGGTGAAGGCGACCTTCACCTCGGGGACGTCGAAGGGCTTGCCGTCGGGCTTCTGGACATAGACGTGCATCTCGTTGGCGCCCACCCGTGCGGGGTCGATCTGGAGCCGGGCCACGCCCTGGCCGTTCTTGCCCCCGGTGTCGAACGACATGTCCAGGGCCAGCGCCCCCGACGTCTCGTCCTGCTGGGTCACGGCCGCCTTGGCCGCCTCGGCCTCCTCCACCGTGCGCCCCGGTTCGGTGGCCGTCAGCACCGTCGTGACGGCGAGCAGGACGACGGCGACGCCCGCCTCCGCCAGTACGGACCGACGCAGGCCCGTACGGCCCGGATCCGCGTCCCGTATCCGCTTCTCGCGGGCGCTCGCCACCGCCGCCCGCTGCCGGGCGAGCTGAGCGGCTCGCTCGGAACCCTCGCCGGTCGCTTGTGCGGAGCCGCCCGAGGCGTGCACGGCGACCGGCTCCTTCTCCTCGGCGGCCTCCTTTTCCCCAGTGGCATCCTCTTGCTCGACCACCGCCGTCTCCGCCTCGGTCGACGCCTCCGCCAGCTGCGAGGTCCATCGGCGCGAGATCCACGCGATGCCGATCAGTACGGCGACCAGGCCGATCTTCAAGAGGAGGAGCTGGCCGTACGACGTGCCGGTCAGCGCGGACCAGCTGCCGACCTGGCGCCACGACTGGTAGATCCCGGTCGCGGTCAGGACGAGCACGCTGCCGAACGCGAGCCGTGAGAACCGTCGTACGGCGGCGGTCTCGATCTGCGCCTCGACGGGTGCCCGGAACAGCGCCACGAGCAGCGTCGCCAGGCCGCCCAGCCAGGCGGCGACCGCCAGCAGGTGCGCCACGTCCAGGGGCATCGAGATGCCGGTCTGGATACCGGTCGAGGCGTGCTCGGCCATGGCCCAGCTCGCGGCGAGCCCGGCGGCGACCACGCCGCCGCCGATGGCCAGACCGAAGGTGAGGTCCCGGTCCCGCTGGAAGGACTCGTCGTCGTCCTCGGAGTCCGTGTCGTCCGTGGAGTCCGCGTCACCTCCGGAGCCCGCGTCGTCTCCCGAATCCGCGCCGCTCCTGGTGCCGGTGCCGGTGCCGTTCTTACTGTCGGTGTCGGTGTCGGTGGGCTCCTCGTCGGTCTCGGGCTCCTCGTCCCGCCGGGCGTAGGCGCCGAACAGCACCGCGATGAACAGTGCCGCCGCGGCGAGGAGCAGCAGACGGGAGACGAGGGCGGCGCCCGTCTTCGTCTGGAGGACCTGGCCGAGGAGGTCGAGGTCGAAGATGTCGCCGAGCTTGCCGGAGCCGGTGTAGGAGCCGCGCAGCAGCAGCATGGCGAGAGTGGCGGTGGTCAGCACGAGCCAGCCGGAGACCACCAGCCGCTGCACGGGCCGTACCCCGGCTCCGCGCTGCCAGCAGGCCAGTACGAAGGCCGCGCCGCCCACCAGCAGGATGAAGCCGGCGTACGACAGATAGCGGGCGAAGCCGTAGAGGCCGCCGACGAGCCCGCCGCCGGCCCCCTGCTGGGGTACCGCGACCGTCGTCTTGGAGGGCGCCCCCACCGAGAAGGTGAAGGCGCCGGAGACGGGGTGGCTGTCCGCCGAGACGACCTGGTAGGTGACGGTGAACGTGCCGTCGGGCAGGCCCGAGTGCAGCCCGACGGCATAGCTGTTGCCGCCCAGATCGGTGACCTCGCCGGTGTCGGCCTCCTTGCCCTTGGGGTCGTACACGCGCACCGAGCCGTCGGACATCGCGACCTTCTCGGAGAAGGTGAGCGACACCCGGTCCGGTGCCTCCTGGACCACCGACCCCTGCTGCGGGTCGCTGCCGGTCAGCGCGGCGTGCGCGGAGACGGGCACGGCACCGGCGAGCAGCGCTCCGACGGTGGCGAACAACAGCAACAGCAACGGCCTCAACCGGCTCACCGGTGCTACCTCCCTCAGTGACCGCTGGTCGGCTGGTACGTCGCCGACTTCACGGGCATCTCGACCGTGATGGCCTCGGACTTGGTGAAGTTCAACCGCAGGGACACCGTCTCGCCTTCCTTCGGCTTGCGCTTCAGGTTCTCGAACATCAGGTGGTTTCCACCGCTCTCCAGGACGAGTTCGCCGTCGGCGGGGACCTTCAGGCCCGCGACCTCCCGCATCGACTGCCCGGTCGTCTTGTGGACCGTGACGTCCTGGGCGAGGTCGCTGGTGACGGAGGTCAGCTCGTCCGCCGTACCGCCGCCGTTCTCGATGACGAGGTAACCGGCGGCCATGGCGTCCGTGACGGGCTGCGGCATGTAGGCCGCCTTCACGGACAGTTTCGCGGCGGAGGAGTCGCCGGAGGAGGAACCGGTGGAGCCGCAGCCGGTGAGGGCGACGAGCGCGGCGGCGGTGATCAGGACGGGGCCGGCCGGTGCTCTCACGGGTTCTCGCCCTTGAGCAGCTTCGGCAGGCCCTTCTCGTAGTCCTGCACGGTGGCGTTGTCGTCGTACAGCACATAGCCGCCGTCGGTCTTCGGCGAGAACGCGATGACCTGGGTGCCGTGCTCGGAGACGGTCTTGCCGTTCTTGTCCTTGGTCGGCGGGGCGATGGAGATGCCGAGGGTGCGGGCGCCGGCCTGGATGTCGTCGAAGTCGCCGGTCAGGCCGACGATCTCGGAGTCGATGCCCTTGAGCCACTTCCCCAGTTCGGCCGAGGTGTCGCGCTCCGGGTCGGTGGTGACGAAGACGAGCCGCAGGTTCGACAGCTCCGCCTTCGGCACCTTCTTCGCGATCTCCTTCTTGGCCACCGCGAGGTTGTTCATGGTGAGCGGGCAGACGTCGGGGCAGTTGGTGTAGCCGAAGTAGATCAGCGTCGGCTTGCCCGCGGTCTCCTTCCGGAGGTCGTACGACTTGCCGTTCGTGTCGGTGAGGACCAGGTCCGGCTTGGTGAACGGCTGGTCGAGGACCGTGTAGTTCCTCTGGGGGCCGGTGTCGGAGACCTCGGCGACCGAGGTGGTGGAGCTGTCGCCCGTGCCGCAGGCCGAGAGGCCGAGAACGGCCGCGACCAGCAGGGCACCGGCCGCGAACGTCTTCTTCTGGGTGTTCGTGCGCATGAGAAATGTCCAGTGGGTTCGAGCCCGGCGCGCACGGGTGCACCCGTGCGCGCCGAGGAAGAGGGCCGGGAAGCCGGAAACTCAGGCGTTCGTGCGCCGGCGGCCGGCCAGGACGCCGTACGCCACGCCCGCGGCGCCGACGACGATGCCCACCACGCCGAGGACTCGGGCGGTGGTGTCGCTGCTGTCGGCGGGCGCGGCGCTGGTCTCCTTCGACGCGGCCTCGGCGTCGTCGGCGTCGGCGCCCTTCGAGTCGTCGGAGGCGTTCGAGGCGCCGGACGAGCCGTGGTGGTCGTCGGACGCGGCGGACAGCGCGAGCACGGGCGCCGGGTTGTCGGGCTCCTCCTGGCCTTCCTTCGGCACCTCGATCCAGCGGACGACCTCCTTGTTGGAGTACGTCTGGATCGCCTTGAAGACCAGTTCGTCGGTGTTCTCGGGGAGCTGACCGATGGAGACCGGGAACTTCTGGAAGAAGCCCGCCTTGATGCCGGCCCCGTCCGCGGTCCAGGTGATCTTGGAGACGGCCTCGTCGATCTGCTCGCCGTGCAGTTCGATCGGCTTGTCGAGCTTCGCCTTGGTGACCTTGATGTCCCAGCCCGGGATGGCCTCCGGCTGCGCCGAGGCGAGCGGGTGGTCGGTCGGGAAGTTCACCTCGAGCTTGGTGGTCGTGGCGTCGTCGCGCTCGTTGGGGACCTTGAAGTTGACGGTCGCGTATCCGCCCTTGGCCGCCGTGCCCTCCGCCGCGACGCTGACGTGGGCGAACGCGGGGCCGGACAGGAGGAGGACGGCCGAGCCGGCGAGGGCGCCGACGGCGGCGATACGAGAAGCCTTCATGACTGGTGACACTCCACAGTGAGTGAGGAAGAAGAGAGGACTGGGGCAGCGCGCGCCGCGAGCCGACGACCTGGGCCGACGCCGACCGCTGGGGTCGGGACCACGCCCACGGCCAGAGGCTGGGGCCGGTGGTTCGGGCCGAAGCCGCCGGGGTCGGGTTCGCCCGGTCGGAGCCACTGGGCCCGGATCGGGAGCGGTGCGCGGGTCTCGTCGCCGGGCGACGGGCTCCCTCTCCTCGGTGGAGTGAGTGCGCGTCGGCTCAGGCGGCGAGAGCGAAGGCGGGGGCGGCGGCCGGTGGGCCGCGGCGGACCAGCGTGTGCTGGAGCGCGGTCGTCCGCAGCGCGGTGGGCGCCGCGTACGTGGTGCGCGGGGCGCGCGTACCGGCCTCCGGCGCACCCGGGAGCCCGGACCGCAGGGCCAGCGTCAGCGCGAGCGCTCCGCGCAGCGACCGTACGAGCGGCTCCTGGGCCGCCAGCCGGGTCAGGCGGAGCAGGGCTAGGTCGCCGTGGCGCAGCACCCACCCGGCGGCCACGGCCGCGAGGACGTGGCCGAGCAGCATGGGCAGGGAGGGCAGGAGAGCGGCGGTGGATCCCGGCGCGGTCGTCATGGCGTCCGCCGGGTCGTGCGTGACGTGTGTGCCGCCGACTCCGGCGTCGATGAGGATGCGCCGGGCCTTGTCGGGGCTGAGGGCCGCCGCGGTCGTGCCGCACACGAAGCGGGCGGCGCGCTCGACGAGGGCCGCGTCCATGGTCTCGGTGGAGCGTGCCGCGGTCGTCGTCCCGTGCTGGTTCAGGCCGAAGAGGATGTGCAGCGCGGTCTGGCCCACCGCCAGGAGTGCCGCGATGCCGGGGAGGGAGCGCTGCCGTCCGGCCAGGGCGGCGGCGACGCAGAAGGTACCGGCGAATCCCACACCCAGGCTCCACAGCGGAACCGCCGCGCACGAGGCGAGCGCGTGGCCGGCGCCGGCCAGCACGACGCAGACCGCGGCGAACACCGCGGCCCGCACGACCCGGAGGTCGCCTCCGGCGCGGGTCCGGCGTGACGCGGCCGGGCGGTGGGGGTGGGGGGCAGTCATGGCGGGCCCATCATCGCACCGGGGCGCTCCGCTGGGTTCGGCGGGTTCATGGGTGGGGGTACGGGGTGGGAGGGGGCGGTGTTCAGGTGGGGGTTCGGGTCGCCCCGAGCGGCACCCACCTACGCGCGCCGACCCCGGCACCGGCCCAGGCCCCCGTGCCGGCTCCCGTACCGCCCTCACGCCGGCCCCCGCCCATGCCCTCACGCCGGCCTCACGCCGGCCCCCGCACCGGCCGCGCACCAGCCCCCGTACCGCCCCCATCCCTCCCGGCAAAGTGACAAAAGATGTGGGTGATTCGGAAGGGTTCGGTCCGCATACACCGAATGTGCGGGGGACGCATCCGCCGTATGGGCGGACAGACGGGTTCCGGGCGATTGCGCGCGGTTCTCTGCGGCAATACGTAACGGTATGTCGAGCCGCGGCCGGGAGGCTGGAGCATGAGCATCTGGTGGTCACTCCATTTGCGGCGCGAGGCTGCGAGCGTGCCGCTCGCCCGGCGGCTGCTGATCGGCACGATGGAGACCGCGGGCGTCGATCCGGACGTCTCCTACGACCTCTCCATCGCCCTCAGCGAGGCCTGCGCCAACGCCGTCGAGCACGGCGGCGCGATCCCGGCCGGCACCACCACCGAGGCGTACCGGGTGACCGCCTACCTCGACGGTGAGAAGTGCCGGATCGAGGTCGCCGACTCCGGCCCGGGCTTCCCGCACCGCCATCCGGTCCGCCCCGCCCCCACGGACGCCGAGGACGGCCGCGGACTCTGTCTCATCCGGGAGCTCGCCGACCACGTCCACATCGGCAACAAACCGGGCCGCGGCGGCGCGATCGTCAGCTTCGACAAGATCCTGAAGTGGCGCGACGGCGCACCCCTGGTGGCCGTCTGAGCCGTCCGGAGCCCCAGAGCCGTCCGGCCCTGAGAGTGAGTGCCCCGGCGCCTCCAGGAACCACCCGCCCCCTCAGATCTGGTGCGGCTCCAGATCCCTCCCCACCCGCTGCCAGCCCCGGACCAGCGTGGTCACCGGGTGGCTCCGGCCCAGTAGTTGGGCCAGCCGGGTCGCCGCCTTCTCCTGGAGCGCCGCGGCCTCCCCGTCCCCCGTGGCCCGCAGCGTGATCGCCAGATTGCCCATGCCGACCAGCACATCGGGGTGGTCGGCGCCGAACCGTCGGCGCAGCCCCTCCACGGCCTGGCGCTCCGAGCGCTCGGCGTGGTCGTACAGGCCCCGGTCCCCGTACGCGTTGGCCAGGTTGAGGCCGGCGGAGAGCACGGCCGGGTGGTCGTCCCCGAGCGTGGCCGCCAGGCAGTCGCGGGCGTGACGGCTCAGCTCCTCCGCCTTCTCGATGTCGCCGAGGGCCCGGTGGTACATGGCGAGGTTGTTGAAGCAGTACATGGTGAACGGGTGTTCGGCGCCGAACGAGTCCTGGTACCCGTCCAGCACCTCCTCGACCTGGTGGACCGCCCGTGCCGGACCGTCCTCGGGGTCCGTGGCGAAGTAGTCGGCGGCCAGGTTGAGCCCGCAGGCCAGGACCTCGGGAATGGTGCTGCCGTAGCGGTCGTGGTAGCGGGCGTACGTCTTCCAGGTCTCCTCGGTGATCCGCAGTGCCTCTGCGGTGCGGCCCGCCTTGCGCAGCGAGACCGCGAGGCTCTTGTCGGCCTGGAGGACCTCGGGCACCCCTGGATTGAACACCTGTTCGAAGCTCTCGCGGACCTCGCGCAGCAGCTCGGCGGAGGTCCGGTAGTCCCCGAGGTCGCGCAGGTCGCGCGCGTGGTGCCCCTTGGTGGCGAGCGTGTAGGGATGGGTCGGGCCGAGCAGCGCGGTGCGGCGGCGGACCGTGTCCTCGGTGAGCCGGCGGGCGGCTTCGCTGTCGCCGGCCAGCCGCAGGTCGATGGCCAGGTTGTTGGCCGCCGAGAGCGTACGCGGATGGTCGTCGCCGAAGATCTCCTTGAAGCCCAGGTGGATGCGCAGGTCCAGGTCCAGCGCCTCCTTGTAGCGGCCCAGCGCGCGGAGGTCGGCGGCCAGGCTGCCCGAGGTCATCAGGATGTTCGGATGGTCCTCGCCCAGCAGCCGGCGCTGGCCGTCCAGGGTCCGCTCGTCCATCGCCCGCGCGGCCTGGTAGTCGCCCTGCGAGCGCATCACGTTGGCCAACTGGAAGCGGAGGTTGAGGACCTGCTCGTCGTCGCCGTCCAGGATCTCGTTCGTCCACAGCTCGTCGAGGTCGGTGGCCAGGTCGCGGGCGGCCTGGAGGTCGCCGCGTTTTCCCAGGTAGCGGACGCGGTCCACCATCAGCTGGCGGGGCTCCTCCTCCGCGCACTCGCGGATGTTCGAGGGCATCAGATGCGGCCAGATCACCTCGAACCCGAGCCACTGCGCGGGATCGTCCACGGCGCCCTCGCGCGGCCGCGCGGCGGCCAGGATGCGGTGCACCTCGTGGATGGTCTCCACGTACCGCTGGTCGTCCAGACTGTCCCGCACCGCCGCCTGCACCAGCCGGTGCACCTGGATGGAGTTGTCGGCGGAGTCGACCTTGGCGAGGGCGAAGCGGTTCAGGGCCTGGGTGACGCGGCCGAGCATGTAGCGGGCGCGCAGGTCGCGGTCGTAGGGCAGCAGGGCGTCGATCATCGCGTCGCTGCTGATCAGGGTCATGGAGATGGGCTCGGCGGAGAAGAAGGCGCACAGTTCGAGCAGCCGGGCGGCGGCCGGGGACTCCTCGCGCAGCCGGGTGATGGAGATGTTCCAGGTGGCGCCGACGGAGGACGGGTACTCCACCGCGTTCACCGCCTCCTGCACCGACAGCACCCGGGTGGACTGCTCCCGGAGCTGGTCGATGTACTCCTCCACCGGTGTCGCCGTCGCCTCCAGCCAGGCGGCCGCGACCTCCACGGCCAGCGGCAGGTCGCCCAGCGCGTCGGCGACCCGGTCGGCGTCGTTCTCCCGCAGTCCGGGCACCCGGCGGCACAGGTGCTCCACGCTCTCCTCACGGGTGAAGACCTCCATCTCCAGCGACTGCACCAGCGTCGAGCCGGGCCGGTCGCGGGTGGTGACCAGGATGTGCCCGTAGACGTGGTCCCGCAGGGGAGCCGTCTGGCCCGGGAAGAGCGGCAACGCCAGGTTCAGGTCCGGGACGTTGTCGAAGATCAGCAGCCAGCGGGCGCACGGGTCGCCCTGCCGGAGGGCTCTCATCGCCGCCTCCGCCGCCTCGGAGACGTCGTCGCCGACCGGCAGGTCCAGTTCCTGCGCGAGGGCGGCCACCTTGGGCAGCACCAGGTCCGGCTGTTCGGCGTCGATCCACCACACCAGGTCGTAGTCCGCCTTGAACCGGTGGGCGTACTCGCGGGCCAGCTGGGACTTGCCCACCCCGCCCAGACCGTGCAGCACCTGCGGCAGCCGTTGCCCGGAGCGGCCGCTGACCAGGCGCTCGCGCAGCCGGTCCAGGATCGGTGAGCGGCCGGTGAACCACGGGTAGCGGGGCTGGACGTTGGAGATCCGGGTGCCGGTGTTGGGGAAGCGGGCGCCGCCGCGCGGCGGCGCGGACAGGACGTCCGGGTGGTCGAGGCTCGTCAGCAGGGTCCGGTACGCCCGTTCCTCGTCCAGCCGGGTGAGGTCGATGGCGCCCCGGGAGGAGTGCGGCAGGCTGAGCCGGACGTCGTCGACGCGGACCGCCACCGGCCGGTTCCCCGGCTTGCGCCCGTCGGCGTGCACGGCGTCCTCCCAGGCCCGGCGCGCCCGCCGGGAGTCGAGGAAGGCGGGGGAGACCACGGCGAGCAGCCGCTCCGAGCCGTCGGCCGTGTCCTCGGCGCCGGACGCCGCCCGGCCGTCGTCCCCCGGCAGTCCGCCGGCGTCCTGCGGCAGCGCCCGGACGTCCATCGGCGCCACGTCGAAGCCGGCGTCCCGCAGCACCGACTCCAGCCAGTCGACCCACATCCGGTCCTCGGAGACGTAGTACAGCACCAGCCGGGAGACGGGCAGCGGGCGCCGCCGGGTGTACGCGGCCTTGTACCGGGCCCGCTTCTCCTCGCCGATCAGCGGGAGCCGGGTGACCCGGCCCTCGGTGATGACGGAGGTGACCCGTTCGCAGGCGCTCAGCATGGAGTTCGCCGTCTTCGGCGGGTCGCCGAAGGCCGCCAGGATCTCCTCGTAGGCGTAGTACGGCTGGTAGAGGACCTCCATCGAGGACCAGTAGTCGGTCAGCCGGTCGCCGTCGAGGCCGGCGGGCAGTCCGGCGAAGCGCTCCCGGGCCAGCGCGCGCCCGGCGTCGAGCTTGTCCTTCTCGCCGAGGTCGATGCGCATGGCGAGCGGCAGGATCCGGATGCCCTTGTGGCCGAACCGCTCCCGGACGCTCTGCGCGACGGCGGCGGCGCCCTCGATGCTCTGGCCGCTGAGGGTGTAGCAGACGACGAGGGTGTGGGGCATCTGCACGGTGCAGACGTCGGCGAGGTCGCTGAGTCCCGTACGGCTGTCGATCAGGGTGTAGTCGTAGTGGCGCCGCATGTCCGCGCGCATCGCCTCGAAGAACTGGCCGCCGCCGTAACTGGCGTAGAAGAGGTCCCAGTCCATGTTGCCGATCACGGGGTAGTCGTCGTGCCGCCGCCCGGCGGAGAGGAAGTCCAGGCTGCCGCCCTCGGGGAACGTCCAGTCGAGGGTCAGCGCGTGCGGCCGGACGCGGGCGTACCTGCGGTGCCAGTCCGGGGCTCGGTCGGGCAGGTCGCGCAGCGCCTCCCGGCGGTAGTCGCTGATGAGATTGCTCAGCCCGGGGGTGGCCCGGAGCATCGCCGGGTTGAGAAAGGGGTGGAAGAACTTGTGCAGGCCGGGGGCCTCCAGGTCCCAGTCGACGGCCAGGACGCGATGGCCGCCCGCGGCCAGGATCCACGCCACGTTCGCGAGCGTCATGGTCCGGCCGGTGCCGCCCTTGTACGAGTAGAACGTGATGACCGTGCCGTTGCGGTTCTCCGTCATGCTTCTGCCGTCCTCCGCCCTGTCCGACCCGCTCTTGCCGTACTCCCGGTACGTCCCGGTGACACCGGGGCCTAGCCGCCCAGGTCCGCCGGGCCCCGCAGCCGCGGGGGTGCGACGAGGGGTCCCGCCGGTGGATAGGTCCGTGCGTGTGCCTCGTAGGAGGCCACGGCCTGCTTCACGGCCGTCTGCAGCTCGTTGCCGAAGGCGTCCAGGGTGCGGATGCCGCCGTTGAGGGTCCGGTGGCCGCTGCCCTCCGTCGTCCGCGCGGCCAGGGCCCTCTCGGTGAGCGCCACCAGCCTCTTCTCCCGCGCCGGACCGGCGTCCTCGTCGCACCGGGGGATCATCACGCTGATCCACGGCCGCTGCTCCTCGCCCAGCCGCTCCATCAACTCCCGGCCGCGGGCGGAGGCGAGGGCCCACCTGTCGAGCAGCAGCAGTCCGGGGGCGCGGGGCGGGCCGGGGCCGAGCAGCCGGTCGGCGTCCTTCTCGAAGTCCCCGATGTTGACCTTGTAGTCCATGGTGCGCACCAGGTCCGCCGCGTGCTCGCCGAGCGGGCGCGTCGAGGCCGGGTGGTACGGGTTCCAGTCGCGCGGCAGCTGTCCGTAGCAGTCGGGTTCACGGCCCGGCGGCAGGTCGGAGCGGGTGCACGCCATGACGGTGATGTCGAACTCCGGGGGGTGGCCCGAGGTGCCGAACGCGCTGGGCAGCGACTCGTACTCGTCGTACGTCTGCCCCTCGTCCAGCTCGGTGACCTTGGCGACGTGCACGATCTGCTTGGCCAGCCGGTACAGGGCCCGCTCGTACTCGTCCCTGAGATAACGGAGTTTGGTGAGCCCGTAGAACCCCTCCTCCGCGTAGTCCTGGCCGAAGGACACATGGTTGAACTGGAGGTCCTTGGCCGCGTGCGGTAATTGGGCGGGTTCCACGGGCACCCATAACGCGGGGATGATCGCGTGCTCCCGGGCGGCGCCGCCCCGGGCCCGGTGGCTGATCTGCCGCTGGCTGAAGGCCCACCACTCCCGCCCGCACTGCTCGCTGATGAAGTAGCGCGGCGAGTACAGGGGGACGAACACCTTGCAGCGCGCGAGGTTCTCCGACAGCTCGTCGGTCCACCGGGTGCCGACCGCCATGCCCTGGTCCAGGAAGCCGGCCCGTGCGCCGCGCGGCAGATCGGTCATCTGCATGATGTGCGCGCAGAGCCCGTCGTACAGCTTTCTCACCCAGATGTTCGGATCCGTGTCACCGGCGTCATTTCGCGGCGTGTGCGCGTAACTGAGGAAGAAATAAGGGCTTCCGCCGCCCCTGGCCGCATCTCCTCGCACCCATGCCCCCCGATGCCCGGACTTTCCTCAGTGTAGGAAGCGGGCAGGGGCACGTGGAATATGACGAACGGGCCCAATGTCCGGGCGCCGGCTCGCCCCACGTACAGCCCTCGAACAAGCAAGCGGAAGCGCGGGGCCGCCGCGCTCCCTCTCACTCCCGAGCGCTCCCCCTCGCGCCCTCTCGCTCCCCCGCACTCCCCTCTTGCTCCCCGCACTCCCCACCCGTTCCCCTACGGCCGCACAGCCCGCCGGTGCTCCTCCGCCTCCCGCCGGGCCGCCCGCAGGGCGTCCGCGCTCACCTCGTCCCTCGCCAGGGCCTCCCGGAGCCCCGCCACGAACCGCTTCCCGGCCTCCGTCAGCGCCCCGGAGTCCGCCAGCGTCCCCGCCGCCTCCGCCGTCTGGTCCCGCCACCGGGAGAACCGCACCTCGGCCTCCGGATCGCCCCCGCCGCGCCACCGGGCCCGCCAGAAGTCGACCACCGCGAGATGCGCGTACGTCCCCTGCAGCAGCCCCTCCAGCGGGCGCGGGTCGGGACGCCAGGGCGCGTAGAACAACGTCTCGCAGGCCGGGTCGTGGAGGTCGACCAGATCCAGCACGGCCCCCAGCTTCACGTGCTGGAACTCATGGACGAGGAGCAGCGCCAGGTTCTCCGGCGCGGTCGGGCGGGCGATGGCCACCGCCCCGAAGGCGTCACGCGCCGCGGAGCTGATGTCCACGCCCTCGCGGGAGGGCGCGAGAGGTGTGATCACCCGGAGCCCGGCGGCGATACCCGGCGCGTACGCGGGCAGTTCGCGCCGGATCCAGGCCCAGGCCTCGGTCAGGTCGGCCCGCCACGCCTCGGCCTCCCCCTCGGTGAGCCGGGGCTGCGCCGGATGGCCGTGGCAGTCCCGCCAGGGATCGGTGTCCTCCAAGGTCACGGACCAGCCGTCCAGTTCGAACCGCCGGCTGCCCCGCCAGGCGGGGTCCGCGGTGCCGCTCGGGGCGATGGCGTACGTCCGGTCGCCCACGTGGACCGTGCAGCCGTCGACGTCCGTGCGCACCAGGGCCCGTTCGGCGCCGGCGTCCACCGTCAGCGTCCCGAGCGTGGGCAGCCGCAGCAGCCCGCCGTGCACCGGGACGACCAACGACGCCCGGAGCCCGGCCCGCAGCGCTGCGGCGGCGGCGATCTCCGCCATCCCGCGAGCGGCGGTCGCCGCGGCCGTCCCGGCGCTCCCGGGCGGTCCCGCCGGCGGCCGGGCCCCGAGGGCGCCCAGCGCCCAGGACCGTACGTAGGGGTGGGCCAGCACCCGGTCCACGGCTTCCGGGGCCTCGCTGTCGAGGGCGGTCAGCGTGTCCCAGGCCTCCTGGGTGCCCCGCGCCTCCTGGCCGGCCTCCGAGGCCGGCGCGAGCGTCGTCTCGTGCCGGACGAGGCCCAGCAGTTCACGGGCCAGGGCGAGCTGGTGACGGGCCAGCAGGTCCACCGTGGCGCCCGTGCCGCGTCCGGTGGCCAGCTCGGCCAGGTGGTGGCCGGCGAGCGCCGGCCGCGCGGACTGGTCGGTCATATGACGGTCCCGGAGGTCGGTGATGAGGGACAGCAGGTCGGAGCAGTACACGGACGGATTGCGGAAGCCGCTGCCGTCGGAGCGGTACCGGTGGGCGTAGAGGCCGCCGCCGCACGAGCGCACCACCGGGCAGGCCCGGCACTCTTCGGCCAGCCCGTCCAGGCCCTGCTGCCGGGCCACGATGCCCGGATGCGCGGCGACCTCGTCCAGGGAGTGGCCGAACACGTCCAGGCCGGTGGCGGGCGCCCCGTCGTGCGCGGTCTTGAGGGAGTCCGCCTGCTCGAAGGTCCCGTCGGTCTCGATCACGGCGAGATCGGCGGGCGCCAGCCCCAGCGACTCGGTCAGGCTGCTCTCGCCGCGCAGGGTCCGCAGCACCGACTCGAACACCCGGACGTCCATGGAGCGGCCGGTCGCGGTCCAGCGGTCGTGGACGGCCAGCAGCCAGCGCGCGTACGCCGTGCCGGAGCCGTCGCCGTCCGGGCGCGCGGGCGGCTCGTCCCAGGTGGCGTGCGGGAGGAGGAAGTCGACGCGGGGCGGGGCGAGCGCGGCGAGCGCGTCATGGACGGCGACCGGGTCGTTGCGCAGGTCGACGGTGCAGAGGATGCCGGCGAAGAGATGGCGGTGGCGGGGCCGGTTGAGCAGGGCGATGCCCCGGAGGACCCGGTCGTGGCTGCTGCGCCCGTCCGCGTAGCGGCGATGCAGGTCGTTCGCGGCCCGGTCGCCGTCCAGCGAGACACCGACCTTGATGTCGAACTCGTCGAACAGGTCCAGGAACCGTTCGTCGAGCGTGACGGCGTTGGTGTGGATCCGCAGGTCCAGCTCGCACACGCCGCTCAGGGCGGTCCTCAGCTCGGTGGCGGCCCTGCGCAGCCGGGTCCGGCCCGCGAGGAGGGGCTCGCCGCCGTGCAGGACCACATGGACGGCGGCCAGCCCGTGCGCCCCGGCGTGTTCGGCGATGCGCTCCGCCGTGCGGCACAGGACCTCGTCCGACACCACCACGGGCCGACGGCTCCAGCTCTGGTCGGCGTGCTCGTACACGTAGCAGTGGTCGCACGCGAGGTCGCAGCGACTGTGCATCTTCAGCACGAACTGACGCAGGGGCAGGGGCGGTCGGCCCATGACGGTCATGTGATGTCGATGGTCCCGGCGGGGTCGGTGGGCGTGGGCGGTGTCAGACGGAGGACTGGAAGGCCGCCACCGCGACCCTCGCCGGACCCCGGCGTTCGGCGCCGTGGGAGATGGCACGGGTCAGGGCGGGCGAGAGCGCGCCGCCGCTCCGCGCCGCCAACTGCACCAAGGACACCCGCTCCGGACCGACGGCGGCCGCGGGGCCCGACTCTTCGGCCGTGGGGTCGAGGGATGCGTTCATGGGGACCTCATCAATCTGTGCGTGGAAACTGACGGGGTTGCGGAGTCTTGCGGCTCGATGAAGCAGATGCCGACAGGAATTTCTCACTCGAGCACCGGCCGCAGAAGAAGTTAGCGGCCGACCGGGCGAACAGCGCCGAATATCCGGTCGGCTGCTGGTCGCGACCAGAACATAGCCGACGCCGAGGAGTGCTTCGGACGGCACCACAAGCCTCGTCCGTATTCGGGGCGGCAAACGTGAGAACCGTCTCACCGCCCGGCGCGAGCACGGCAGTTGAGCGGAAGACCCCCCGATCCGGGCCGCTCCGGGCTCCTCGGCACTCTCAGCCCCCGCACAGCCGCCCCCCAGCCCCCTGACGGACCGTGTCCCTAACTTCAGGGCCATGACGGGAAACCACACCAGCAAAACGATCACGCGGCGCCGCGCCCTCGCGGTGACCGGCGGGACGGTCGCCGCCGGCGGTCTGGCGGTCGCCGGCTACCAGTCGGCGTTCGCGGAAGGAACGACCGGCACCGCCGAGGCGACGGCCACGGCCGCCACGACGAGCACCGCCGACACCTGCATGACGCTGATGACCAGCGTCACCGAGGGACCGTACTACCTGGACGGCGCCCTGGTCCGCAAGGACATCACCGAAGGCAAGAGCGGTGTTCCGCTGACCCTCCGGCTCACGGTCGTGGACGCCACCGACGGCTGCACCCCCGTCCCCGGCGCCGCCGTGGAGATCTGGCACTGCGACGCCTGGGGCTACTACTCCGGCTACACCACCGCGAATCCCGGCGGCTCGGCGCCCGCCGAGAGCGAGGACGGCTCGACCGCCGACGACGCCACCTATCTCCGCGGTTACCAGATCGCGAACGCGAACGGGGTCGTCAAGTTCGAGACCGTCTTCCCCGGTTGGTACACCCCGCGCACCTGCCACATCCACGTCAAGGTGCACACCGGCGGAGAGAAGGAGGACGGCACGTACGAGGGCGGCAAGGTCAACCACACCGGCCAGTTCTTCTTCGACGACGAGATCGCCCAGCAGGTCTTCACGCTGGAGCCCTACTCCCGGCACACCGGCAGCTACACCACCCTCGACGACGACATGGTCTACGACGGCGGCGGCGCCGCCAGTGGTCTGCTCACCCTGGAGGCCGTGAAGAAGGCCGACCCGGCCCGCGGTTACCGGGGCTTCCTCACCCTCGGCATCGACCCCGACGCCGAGAACACCGGCGCCGGCGGCGGTGGCGGCGAAGGCGGTACGCCGCCGTCGGGCGAGCCCCCGACGGACGCCCCCACCGACAACGCCACGGCCGCCGAGTCGGCCTCGTAGGGTACGGCCATGAGCAGCCGCGAGGACGAGAAGCTCGCGCGGGCCGCCGTGGCCGCGCTGACCCGGCAGTTGGAACTCATGCCCAAGCCCGGTCTGCCCGACCCGCGCGACCTCGGCGCCCGGATCACCCGGCAGGACCACCGCGCCCTGCGCTGGTCGGCGAAGGCGCTGGTGCCCGGGCTCGCGGCGATGGCGGCCTGCGCCCGCCGCAACGGTGCGGCGACACCCGAACTCCGGGCCGAACTCGGGGGGATCGGCCGCTGCACCGAACACTCGATGCAGCTCGCCGGGGGCGGCCACCGGGGCGCCACCTGGGTGCTCGGGCTGCTGGTCGCCGCGGCGGCGATGGACCCGGAGGCGCGGGGGCGTGAACTGGCCGCCACCGCGAAGAAGATCGCCGCGCACCCCGACCGGCGCGCGCCCCGGCGGCCGTCCCGGGGATCGTCGGTCTCCGCCAAGTACGGGGCGGCCGGGGCCCGGGGTGAGGCACGGGCCGGATTCCCCCATGTGCGGCGGGCGTTGGACGTGCTGGCGAAGGCGCGTACGGCGGGGACGCCGGAGCCGGACGCCCGGCTCGACGCGCTGCTCACGGTGATGTCGACGCTCCAGGACACCGAGTTGCTGTACACCGCCGGGCCGCGTGGGCTGCGGCATGTGCAGGCGGGGGCGCGTGGGGTGATCGACGCGGGGGGTACCGGCACGGTGGCGGGGAGGGCGGCGCTGGAGGCGTTCGACGTGGATCTTCAGGAGCGGGGGTGGAGTCCTCGGGGCAGTGCGTCGTTGCTGGCGGGCGCGCTGTTCGTCGACGCGCTGCCTGTCGCTGCCGCGTAGGGTTCTGTCCCCCTCAGACGTCCGTCCGGTGGGGCTTCTCGCACAGTTCCCCGCGCCCCTGAAAAAGCAGGGGCTGCGCCCCGTGCTTTTTCGGGCCGAAAGGCCGTAGGCCTTTCAGGGGCGCGGGGAACTGCGCGACCAGCCCCCACGCGCCCGCAGACGAAAAACCGGCTCCTCAGCCCCGCGCACCCCGCAACGAGGCCATCCACAGCTCGACCTCGTCCGACCTGCGGGGCAACCCCGCGCTGAGGTTGCGGTTGCCGTCGTCCGTCACCAGGATGTCGTCCTCGATGCGGACGCCGATGCCCCGGTACTCCTCGGGGACGGTGAGGTCGTCGGCCTGGAAGTAGAGGCCGGGCTCGACGGTCAGCACCATCCCCGGCTCCAGCGTCCCGTCGACGTACGACTCCACGCGCGCCGCGGCGCAGTCGTGGACGTCCATGCCGAGCATGTGCCCGGTGCCGTGGAGGGTCCACCGGCGCTGGAGTCCCAGCTCCAGGACCCGCTCCACGGGGCCCTCGACGAGCCCCCACTGGACCAGCCGTTCGGCCAGCACGTGCTGCGCGGCGTCGTGGAAGTCGCGGTACTTGCCGCCGGGCCGCACGGCGGCGATACCGGCCTCCTGGGCGTCGTACACGGCGTCGTAGATCTTCTTCTGGATCTCGCTGAACGTGCCGTTGATCGGCAGGGTGCGGGTCACGTCGGCCGTGTAGTACGTGTGCGTCTCGACACCCGCGTCCAGCAGCAGCAGGTCGCCGGAGCGGACCGGACCGTCGTTGCGGACCCAGTGCAGGGTGGTGGCGTGCGGGCCGGCGGCGCAGATGGAGCCGTAGCCGACATCGTTGCCCTCGACCCGGGCACGCAGGAAGAACGTCCCCTCGATGTAGCGCTCGGACGTGGCCTCGGCCTTGTCCAGCACCCGTACGACGTCCTCGAAGCCGCGCACGGTCGAGTCGACGGCCTTCTGCAGTTCGCCGATCTCGAAGTCGTCCTTGACGATCCGGGCCTCGGACAGGAAGACCCGCAGCTCCTCGTCGCGCTCGGCGGTGACCTTGTCGGTGAGGGCCGCCTCGACGCCGGCGTCGTAGCCGCGGACGACGCGGACCGGGCCGGTGGCCTCGCGCAGCTTGTCGGCGAGTTCGCGCACGTCGGCGGCGGGGATGCCGTACAGCTTCGCCGACTCGGTCAGCGAGTGGCGTCGGCCGACCCACAGCTCACCCTGGCCGGAGAGCCAGAACTCGCCGTTCTCCCGGTCGGAGCGGGGCAGCAGGTAGATCGTCGCGTCGTGACCCTCGCCCGAGGCCGAGGGCTCCAGGACGAGGACGCCGTCCTCGGTCTGGTTGCCCGTGAGGTACGCGTACTCGACGGATGCCCGGAAGGGGTACTCGGTGTCGTTCGAGCGGGTCTTCAGGTTGCCCGAGGGGATCACCAGGCGGTCGCCGGGGAAGCGCGCGGAGAGCGCGGCGCGACGGGCGGCGGTCTCGGCGGCCTGCGCGATCGGCTCCAGCCCGTGCAGCTCGGTGTCGGCCCACCCCGACTTCATGCTCTCGGCCAGTTCGTCGGACACGCCCGGGTACAGGCCGTTCTTGCGCTGCTTGATGGGCTCTTCGGCTTCGGTCGCCTCGGTCTCCGGGATCGCCGGCTCGAGCTCGTCCGCCACGGTCATCCTCCTAGGTACGGCACTGGACCCCGTCCATCGTACGGTCGCACCGCAGCGGCCGAGAGGCCCGCGACCCCCTCTCACAAGGGGTCACCGCCCCCTCACACGAGGCAGTCACGGGGCCCCGCGGGCCTTCCCCGAACCCGTGATCGCGGAGGCGCCCTCCTCGAATCCGTCGCCCTACTCGAACCGCGCCGCCAGCAGCACGACGTCCTCGGTGCCGTGCGCCTCGTCGAGGCCGCCCGGGAGCATCGTGCGGAGGATGTGGTCGGCGAGGGCGCCGGGGTCGTCGCGCAGTGCTCGGGGGACGCCGGCGGCGGCCGCGTGGAGGCGGGTGAAGGCACGGTCGACGGGCTCGCCGGTGCGCTGGAGGAGGCCGTCGGTGTAGAGCAGGACGGTTTCTCCTGGTTCGGCGGTCAGCTCGATGCTGGGCGCCTCCCAGCAGGCGAGCATGCCGAGCGGTGCGGACAGGGACGTCTCCACGTACTCCGTGCGCCGCTCGCCGATCACCAGCGGCGGACTGTGCCCGGCCCCGGCCAGGGTGATCTTGCGCAGCGCGGGTTCGACGTAGGCGAAGAGCGCCGTGGCGGAGCGGGCCGGTTCGGTGAGCCGCAGGAGCAGCTCCAGGTCGGAGAGGACCGCGACGGGGTCCTCCCCCTCCATGACGGCGTAGGCGCGCAGCGAGGCCCGCAGTCTGCCCATCGCGGCGATCGCACTCGGCCCCGACCCCGTCACCGAGCCGACCGCGAGGCCGAGCGCGGCGTCCGGCAGCGGCAGCGCGTCGTACCAGTCGCCACCGCCGCGCGGCCCGGTGCGGTGCCGTGCGGCGAGCTGGACGCCGAAGACGCGGGGCAGCCGGGAGGGGAGCAGCTCCTCGGCGATGGTCGCCATGGACGTGCGCGTGCGCTCGACCTCGACGATCCGGGCCAGGTGCTCGGCGGCGTACCGGGTGTACAGCCCGACGAGATGCCGCTGCCGCTCGACGGGCTCCGCGGGCTCGTCGTACAGCCAGACGGCGGCGCCGAGCCGGCCGGCCCTCTCGGTGGACAGGGGGAGGGCGTAGCTCGCCGCGTAGCCGAGCCGGGCGGCGACCTCGCGGTGGCGGGGATCGAGCCCGTCCTCGGCGAACAGGTCGGGCTGGGCGATCTCGCCCTCGCCGCCGGGCAGTCCGTCGAGGATGCGGCCGTACGGCAGGGAGCTGCGGGGCACGGTCTCGATGTGCCCGAGGTCGGCGTGGCCGAGGCCGAGGCCGACGGTGGTGTCCGGGCCCAGTCCGTCGGCCGGTTCCAGGACGACGAGGCCCCGGCGGGCGCCGACGAGGGCGGCTCCGGCGTGCAGGAGTTCCGTGAGGGCGCTGTCGAGCGAGTCCGTGCGGGTCAGTCGTTCGGTGAGTTCGTGCAGCGTCGTGAGGTCCGAGACCCAGCCCGCGAGTCTGTCCTGGAGCACGGCCCCGGGGGCGGTGCCCGGTCCTGTGGCGGGAGGGGCCGTCGGGGTGCTCGGGGCGGCGGGCGCGGGCGCGACAGTGTGTGCGGGAGAGGGAACCGTTGAATCGATTCCAGCCACTTTCGGAGGGTGAGGGGCGTTCATGGTGTCCGGCTTTCCGACCGGTGCGTATTGCTCAAAAGCATCGCAAACCCCCATGTCATTCTGCGCCGCTAGCAGTGTCTCCACATGTACACGCACTCGTGAGGGGATGTCCAGCATTGTCCTGCTAGGACATCTGGTGTCCATGGGGCGCCGTTGTGCGAACGCAGACTTCTTGTCCAGTCCTTTGGAGAAAGCTAAGTTGGCCTAAAAGTGTTGTGGTGAACGGTGTATTGAGGTCGACTGGCGTTGTTCAACAGAGCGTCACAGCGGTCGTGATGGGTACGTACCCGGTGAAGGCCAGGGGCGGCGGAGGCCACCCGGAACCTGGCGACGGACCCGGGCGTCCTATCCACCGACGACCGAGCCCCATCCTCCCGTGGCGGAGGCGGCGAGCACATGCGGGACAGCAAAACGCCAGGCGCCGCCACCCCTACGCCATGCCCATGCTTTTGACAGACGCAAGTCGACGCAAGCGATGGACGCGGACGTAACCGAGCTCGGCCCGCAGGGGTTCCCCTTGTCCGCGACAGGGGTGTGATGCGCCAGCAGGTACGCACAGTGCAGTGAACGACACATGTTGTGATGTGACCCACCGTGTTGCCATGCGTGCAACGGAAAGGACGAGCGCTCATGCGCGAGATCCCCGGAAAGCGACGCAGGCTCCTGTCCAAGCGCAACGGCGGGAGGCCCGAGCTTCTTGAGCAGGCCCTGACGTTCGCGACGGAATGGCAGTGGCCCGTACTCCCGGGGGTGGCGCCGGACCCGCAGGGCCGTGCCCGCTGCGGCTGCCCGGACCCCGAGTGCGTGGTGCCCGGCGCTCACCCCTTCGACCCCAGCCTGCTGGCCGCCACCACCGACGAGCGCATGGTCCGCTGGTGGTGGACCAACCGGCCGACCGCGCCGATCGTGATGGCCACCGGAGGCACCGCCCCCTGCGCGGTGAGCCTGCCGGCGCCGGCCGCCTCACGCGCCCTCGCCGCCCTCGACCGCACCGGTATGCGCCTCGGCCCCGTGGTCGCGGCCCCGCACCGCTGGGCGATCCTCGTCGCGCCGTACTCCATGGAGCAGTTGGGCGAGCTGCTCTACGCCAAGGACTTCGTCCCCGGCTCCCTCCGCTTCCACAGCCAGGGCGGCTATCTCGCCCTGCCCCCGTCCGAGACCGGACACGGCCTGATCCGCTGGGAGCGGGCACCCCTGCCCGGTTCTGCCGCGCCCTGGGTGCCCGACGTCGAGGCGGTCGTGGACGCCGTCGTCGACGCCCTCACTCGTACGGGTGTGAGCGCGCCCGAGTTCTGAGCCCGCCCGGCGCGCGCGGGGCCGGGCGCCACCGGTCGGTCGTTATCTTCCGGACATGCAGCGTCTTCCCGGGGGCCACGGGGCCCCGTCGCGCGGCCGTCACAGTGCTCCCCCGCCCCGGAGCCGTAGAGCACCCGAGAGCCGCAGGGCACTCGAAGGCCGTAGGGCCCCCGAGCCGGCGCGCGGCGGGCCGGATCCGCGCCGGCTGCGCCTCGCGGGACTGACCGTCGCGGTCGCGGTCGCCCTCGGTCTCCCCCTCGTCGCCTCCGCGGGCCCGCTCGGCGACCTTCCCGCGTCCGAGCGCGCCGCCACCCCCGAGCGGGAGCCGACCTCCGCACTGGAGCGTGCCGCCGGGCGCGTCGGCGACGCCACCGGCCTCGGCGCCCGTGACGACAGCGGCGACGCCGGGGGCACGGCCGGGTCCGGGGGCGGCGCCGACGGCTCCGGGAGTGGCGCGGACGGCTCAGGCGGCGATGTCGAGAAGTCCGCCGACCGCGCCGATCAGAAGGCGGGCGGTGCCGAGGGGCCGGAAGCGAAGCCCGCGGACGACGCCGGCGCCCCGGACGACGATCAGGGTTCCCCGCGGCTGCTCGGGCTCGGACTCGCCACCGCCGCCCGCTGCGGTCCGGACCTCACCTCCCCCGACGGCATCGAGGCGCAGACCTGTGTCCTCACCCAGGGCGACCGGACCTGGGCCCGCACGTACTACCGCAACGTCACCGGACGTGAACTGAGTTCGATCCTCAGCATGATGGCGCCCGGCGGGCACACCGTACGGATCCACTGCGCCGTGGGCGCGCACGACGAGCCGGGGGTGTGCGAGACGCCGAGGGAGCGTACGCGGGGCGGGACGGGGGCGTACACGGCCGTCGCGGAGTTCGCGGCACCGGACGGCGGGGGACCGCTGTTGCTGCGCTCAGGGAGCAACTCGGGCCGCTCGTAAGGGCGTTGACGCCCAGGGGGTTCCGTCCAGCGGGGCCGCCGCGGAACCCGGGCATGAGAAGACCCGGTTGCTGGCGACGGGGGATGCACCAGCAACCGGGCTAATGGAACCGTAACAAGAGATCGGCGCTTCGCAAATTCGATCTCGGCTATTCGGACACGAATTTGCCTGTCACGTAGGGGAGTTGTGACAGGAGTCACCACACTTCGAACGCACTCGGTCGGCCGACCGCCCCGTCGGCGCGGGAACCCGCGTCAGCTCAGCGTGACCTGTCGGTTGGTGAGACCGCCACGCGCCCGGCGCTCCTCCGGCGTGAGCGGGGACTCGTCGGCCAGGGCACCGGCGAGCCGCTCGGCGAACTCGGCCGCCGGCTTCTCGACGTCGTCCGCGCCGACCCCGGTCGGCAGGTCCCAGACCGGCACGGTGAGGCCGTGAGCACGGAAGGAGCCGACCAGCCGGGTGCCCTCGCCGAGGCTCGAACGTCCCGCCGCGTGCAGCCGGGCGAGCGCGTCCAGCAGCCGCTCCTCGGCGTGCGGCATGACCCAGCGCAGGTGGTTCTTCTCCGGGGTCTCGCACCAGTAGGCCGCGTCGACGCCCGCGAGCTTCACCGTCGGGATCGCTGCGGAGTTGGCGCGTTCCAGGGAGGCGGTCACCTCCGGAGTCGCGTTCTCCGTGTCCGGGACCCAGAACTCGAAGCCCGTGTGCACAACTGGCTCGAACTCACCTTCGGGGTCGAGCAGGTCCTGCAGCCGCGGCCCGTCGGCCGGGGCGCGGCGCCCCTGAACCGGAGTGCCCGGCTCGGCGACGAGGGCGCGCTGCAGGGTGTCGGCGAGGTCGCGGCTGATGTCACCGGACGCGGTGTCGTTCTGCAGGCCGAGCAGGATCGAGCCGTCGTCGCGGCGCAGCGCGGGCCACGCCATAGGCAGGACGGTGGCGAGCGTCACCGACGGGACGCCTTCGGGGAGCGCGTCCTTCAGCTTCAGCTCGACGGTGGCGGCGGGCACCAGCTCGCGCAGCGCGATCCAGTCGCACTCGCCGGGCAGGCCCTCGAAGGGGCGCTGCACCAGCTCGGTCACGGCCTGGGCGGCGGCCCGGCCGTGGCAGGCCTTGTAGCGGCGGCCGCTGCCGCAGGGGCATTGCTCGCGCGCGCCGACAACCGGAACCTGCCCATCGGCGCCTGCGGCGCCGACTCCGCCGGTGCCCTGCGGGCGCTTGGCCTTCGTGTGGGGTCGCTTCTTGGCCATCGTGGGTGTCTCCCGATCACGGCTCGTCTCGTACTCGCGCGAGCCTAGCCGCTCGTACGACACCCGACGGGACCCTGTGGACAACGCACCGAGTCGTCCCGGAACCGGCGGTTCGGGCCGGATGTGCCTGGCGCGGCGCGGCGCTGTGACCGGAAGCGCCCGGCTGGTCGGTCCATGCCCCGTCAGTCCATGCCCCGTCAGTCCGTGTCCCCGCCAGTCCGCGTCCCCGTCGGCCATGTGGCAGTCAGCCCATGTAGCAGTCAGTCCATGCGCCCGTCAGTCCATGTCGTCGAACGCGTCCGCGAAGTCCAGATCGGGGAGGGCGGAGACCGAGGGGGCGACGACCCGGGTGGCGAAGTCGTCCCGGCGGTGAGCGCGGTAGACGTCGTCCTGGACGACGACCCACACCGTGACCTCACCGCGGGCGTCGTCCCGTACGCCCCAGTCGTCCGCCAGTGCCGTGACGATGTTCAGCCCGCGGCCGCCGTGTGCGGTGACCGAGGGCGTGGACGGAACAGGGCGGGTCGGACCACCGCCGTCCGTCACCTCGACCGTGAGCCGCCCCGAGGGATCCATGCGCCAGGAGCAGAGCACGTCGCCGTCGCCGGCGAACGCGTCGCCGAGCGGCCTGCCGTGTTTGCAGGCATTGCTGAGTAGTTCGGAAAGGATCAGTAGGGCATCGTCGATGACCGATTCCGCCACACCGCCGGTGCGCAACTGATCGCGCATCCGGTGCCTCGCTTCCCCCACGCCCGCAGGGCCATGGGGTACGGCCATGCTCGACGACGTGGGCACCTCCTGTGCCACCACCAACGCCACCCCCGAGACCTCCTTCGCCCCACGCCACGGTGTGAATGCCCCATTGGACTGGACTGGAAACCGGCCAACCCACGTGCTCTGACGCACTCCTCGCACTCGAATACGGACCGAACGCGCCGGTGCACACCCCGTAGCCGGATGGCTGAATTTCGTCCCCGATATGCCGACTTGTCCCTGCTCCGAGCCTGGCCGTCTTGGCGGAATTCTTACCTCCGCCAACCACCGCGCGGGGGCGCCGCAGGAGCGTGACGGGGTGGTCGCAGGTGTGAACAGGGGCGTGTTCGGAACTGTCGCGGAGCGCGTGTGCGGAGTTGTCCGGAACGGTGTGTTCGGAGTTGTGTGAACTCGTGCGCTCAGCGGCCGAGTTGACGGAGGACCGCGCGCGGCCGGTTGGTGATGATGGCGTCCACGCCCAGCCCGACACAGAGGTCGACGTCCTGGGGTTCGTTCACCGTCCACACGTGCACCTGGTGCCCGGCGTTCTTCAGGCGTTCGATGTACAGGGGGTGGTTGCGCACGGTCCGGATCGAGGGGCCCGCGATCCGGACACCGGCCGGCAGCCGGCCGTCACGCAGCCGGGGCGAGACGAACTGCGTCAGATAGACCGTGGGCAGGGTCGGGGACGCCGCCCGGACGCGGTGCAGCGAGCGCGCCGAGAAGCTCATGATCCGCACCGGTGAGTCGGCGGCCGACTCCGGGGCGTCCAGGCCGAACCGCTTCAGCAGGACCAGCAGCCGCTCCTCGACCTGGCCGGCCCAGCGGGTGGGGTGCTTGGTCTCGATGGCCAGCTCGACCCGGCGCCCGGCGTCGGCCACGAGTTCGAGCAGGCGTTCGAGGGTGAGGACGGAGGTGTCCGCCCGGTCCTCGGGGGTGACCTCCCAGTCGGGGGCCTCGTCGCCGTTCTTCCAGGAGCCGAAGTCCAGGGCGGCCAGGTCGGCGAGCTCCAGGGCGGAGACCGCGCCGCGGCCGTTCGACGTACGGTTGACGCGTCGGTCGTGGACACAGACGAGGTGGCCGTCCGCCGTCAGCCGCACATCGCACTCGAGGGCGTCCGCGCCGTCCTCGATCGCTTTCTTGTACGCGGCCAGGGTGTGCTCGGGGGCGGCCTCGGAGGCACCCCGGTGGGCGACGACCTGAATCGGGAGCTGTCGTGCGTGGGTCACCGCGTCATGGTGCCACCGTGACGGGGTACGCGTGGGGGTGGTGACCGTGGACGACCGGGTCTGTACGCACAGTATGCGTAGTTAGTCTGATTGATCCTATATAAAGGATGGTCCCGGACCCACAGACACCGCTTATGGTGCCCTGACGGCTCGTGGGAAAAGCTGACCGCAGACAAAAATCACGCACAGCGCCTCTGTGCGACCGACAACAGTCGACCCGAGAACGGTCGACCGCCTACCAGGTGAAGCCGTGGACCGAGGAGAAAAGCTGTGAGCACCGAGAACGAGGGCACCGCGGTACCCCCGGCCCCGTCCGCGCCTCCCGTGCCGGTGGATGCTCCCGCTGCTTCCGCGCCGGCCCCGGCGCACGAGCCGAGCGCGTCACCGGCCGAGACCACCGCTCCGGCCCCCTCCGCCGAGACCGCCGCCGACAGCGCCCCGACGACCCAGCTGCCGCCCGTCCCCCCGACGGCGCAGCAGCCCCAGCCCGAGCTGGTGTCCACGGGGGCACCCGGTTACGCGGCGGGCCAGGGGCAGGGCCAGATGCCCGGCGGCGGATACGGCCAGGCGCCGGGCGGCGCGTACGGACAGGCACCGGGTGCTCCGGGTGGGCCGGCCGGTCCGGGCGGGTCCTCCGCGCCTGACGCCTCGTGGCCTCCCCCGCCGCCGCCCGCCGTCCCGTCGTACGCGGACAACGGCGCCGCCGCCGGCGCGTACGGGGACAGCACCGGCGCGTACGGCGACGCGGGCGCCGCAGGTGGCGCCGGTGGCGCGGGCGGTCCCGGTGGCCCGGGCGACGGCGGCTGGGGCTCCTCCTGGCAGCAGACGCAGCAGCCGGCCCCCAAGCCGGCGGGCAACAAGCGCGGTGGTCTGATCGCCGCGATCCTCGTGGCCGCGCTGGTCGCGGGCGGTGTCGGCGGTGGCATCGGCTACACGCTGGCCGACCGCAACGACAACTCCACGGGCTCCACCACCGTCTCGGCCTCCCAGAACGGCGGTGACGTCAAGCGCGCGGCCGGTACGGTCGCCGCCGTGGCCTCCTCGGCGCTGCCGAGCACGGTCACCATCGAGGCGTCCGGCAACGACGGCGAGGGCGGCACGGGCACCGGGTTCGTGTTCGACAAGGAAGGCCACATCGTCACCAACAACCACGTGGTGGCGGAGGCCGTCGACGGGGGCAAGGTGTCGGCCACCTTCCCCGACGGCAAGAAGTACGACGCCGAGGTCGTCGGCCACGCGCAGGGCTACGACGTCGCGGTCATCAAGCTGAAGAACGCCCCGTCGAACCTCCAGCCGCTGACGCTCGGCGACTCCGACAAGGTCGCGGTCGGCGACTCGACGATCGCGATCGGCGCGCCCTTCGGCCTCTCCAACACGGTCACGACGGGCATCATCAGCGCCAAGAACCGTCCGGTGGCCTCCAGCGACGGTTCCTCCGGCAGCAAGGCCTCCTACATGAGCGCCCTGCAGACCGACGCGTCGATCAACCCGGGCAACTCCGGCGGCCCGCTCCTCGACGCCCGCGGCAACGTCATCGGCATCAACTCGGCGATCCAGTCGGCCAGCAGCGGCGGCAGCTTCGGCTCCGGCCAGGCGGGCTCCATCGGCCTCGGCTTCGCCATCCCGATCAACCAGGCCAAGAACGTGGCCCAGCAGCTGATCAGGACGGGCAAGCCGGTGTACCCGGTGATCGGTGCCTCGGTCTCCCTGGAGGAGGTCACAGGCGGAGCGAAGATCACGAACTCGGGTGAGGGCGGCGCGGACTCCATCACCACGGGCGGCCCCGCCGACAAGGCCGGCCTGGAGCCCGGTGACGTGATCACCAAGCTCGACGACCACGTGATCGACAGCGGCCCCACCCTCATCGGCGAGATCTGGACCCACGTCCCCGGCGACAAGGTCACCCTGACGTACACCCGCGACGGCAAGACCCGCACGGCGGAGGTCACGTTGGGCGAACGCGAGGGCGACAGCTGATCCACACCACCGCGGCCGAGCCGTTCCCGTTCCCTCAGCCGTCCGTTGCGGGAGTGGGAACGGCTCGGCGGGCACCGGACAGGATCAGGACGGGGGCTCCCAGGGCGGCACCAGCGCGGCTCTGAAGTTCTCGCCGCCGTACATCGACTCGTAGAAGATCTCGACCATCAGGCGCTCACTGACGAGAGTCCAGAACCACGCGTGCTCACTCTGGTCGAAGTCGTCGAAAAACAGCAGGTGCACGACTTGGCCGGAGAGTACGGGAACTCCTGGTTGCAGCGTCGACACCTTCGGTTGCACCGAGTGTCCGCGCGTGAGTTGCCTGTACATCCGGAGGTCCCACTCGCCGACCACGTCGCCATCCACCCGGACCACGCTCCTGGTGACCACGGCCGGCCCCAGACCGGCGTTGACGAGCTGGATCCCGGTCCTCGTTCCCTCGAAGTTCAGCACGCGCCGAATCTGCAGGAGCGGTCTCACCGACTGCCGATTGTGGGACCTGATGCTCCTCGATTCCGTGAAACTCACCCAGAGCGAAGCGAGCGCGATCACGGTCGCCGACATGGAGATCAACGTTTCGGGCTTCATGTGCCTCCCCCCCGCTACCAGTTGTAGCCGGTTGCCCACGCCGCGGGCGGCCAGTTCCGGACCGCCATCTCATGATCATGACCGCAGCC
Source organism: Streptomyces caniscabiei (assembly GCF_014930365.1). Taxonomy (GTDB): domain Bacteria; phylum Actinomycetota; class Actinomycetes; order Streptomycetales; family Streptomycetaceae; genus Streptomyces; species Streptomyces caniscabiei. The sequence goes on from NZ_JABXWI010000001.1 coordinate 910,537, forward strand.
GGTACGCTGTACCCGCTCCGCCCCAGGTGAGCGGGGCGCAGGTGGGTTGCCCGAGCGGCCTAAGGGAACGGTCTTGAAAACCGTCGTGGCGCAAGTCACCGTGGGTTCAAATCCCACACCCACCGCAGGTGAACGGCCCCTGACCAGGTAGATCGGTCGGGGGCCTTCGGCTTGGTCGGTGTCCGAGGGCTTCCGCTGTTCCCCGTGGTTTCCCGGCCTACCGGGCACGTTTGGGGCGGCACGGCAACTGTTGTCTGGTGGAAGTCGTTGCCGGTTGGGTAGAGCCAGCGCAACGTCTTGCCTGTGTACAGGTGACAGAGGTGGGGGAGCTATGGAGCGGATGCTGCGGTGGTCCGACGAGCTTGCCAGTTCGGACGTGGAGGCGATCGAGCGCTTCCTTGGGCCTAGGCTCCGTCAGGTGCAAGACACTCAGCCTCCTGGGTCCGACGAGCATCGGGCCGCAGCGAGCGTGTCCAACCTGCTGTCCGAGGTCGTCCCGATCTTGAGTTCATACATCCAAGCCAAGTCGCTGCCTCGCTTCGGTACGGCAGCGGAGCGATCTGCAAACACCGAGCGGCTTAGCAAGGGGATCCTCCTGCACTGGAACTGGCTGGTGTGCATGGCCGAGCCATGGCGGGAGGAACCTGGATTCGACCACGTCCGTTGGAAGCGTCTGTACATCCGCAACGCAGAGCAGCAAGCCCTTGTCGAAAGATTCAGCCAGTGAAGCGTGTGTTCTCCGAATCCTGCCCCAGGTCCTGCCCCTAGAAGCTCAGACGCCGAGCCTGCGCTTCCCAAGACGGAGGGCCAGACTGGGAGGAAACTCTCCTGAGCTGGCCCTTCTTATGGGCTCCCGGCAGAATCCGAACCTGCGACACCGTCTTGTGAGACAGGCTGGGGTGCGTGGCCGGCGACCTGCGGCTTCATCGGTTGGGCCGGCGGGCGCGGATGCACCCGCTCTTACCCGTTGTTGACCGTGGCTGCCCCTGTGCATTCGGCACGACTGTGGCACGATCTGCTCGTTGTGAGGCACTCCAGAGAGCACTCCCCTGATCAGGGTTGCACGTGACCACGATGGAGACGGGATGCGGACCACTCCGGAGCTACAAGTCGGTGACGAGGTTCTGGTGACTGACGGGCCTTTCGCGGAGTTCACGGGACCGGTGCGTTCCATCGACCACGAGCGAGAGCGCGTGCGCCTCGTCGTTCAGATTTTCGGGGACGACACCGTCATCGACGTCCCTCTCGACACAGTTGAGAAGGTCACTGGTCCCTGACGCCATGAACACTCGTCGTCCCGGGGCAACTTGGGGTTCCCTGGGCTGCTCTGCTTCTCACCTGCACTGAGGGTCCGCAAGCGTCCGTGCCTGTGTGCCGTCGCGGGGTGTGCGTGTTCGTGGGGTTACGAGATGCGGGCCGGCGGTGTGGCGCGGATTCTGGTGGGGAGGGGGAGCTACCGGAGGAGGAGCTGCCATGTCTGTGATGGGCAAGATCAAGCAGATGCTCAAGGGGCATGAGGAGCAGGCCGGGCAGGGCATCGACAAGGCCGGTGACTTCGTCGACGGGCGGACTCAGGGGAAGTACAGCGGTCAGGTCGACTCCGTGCAGGAGAGGCTCAATCAGCAGTTGGGCTCGGATCAGGCGCGGTCGGGGCCGGGCCGGCCAGATGCGGGGCGTCCGGACATCGGTCGGCCCGACACCGGGCGGCCCGATGTCGGGCGGGAGGGTATGGGGCCCGAGGATCCGCCTCGGTGACGGTCTCGGTGACGGGTAGGGCGTTGTGCCGTCACGGCTCGTCGGTCTCCGGCGGAGTCGACTCTCGGGCCGCGATGATCTCCGTTTCGTACTGGTCGATGACCTGCTCCGCCGTGCGGCCCGTCGCCTTCGCCACCTCGTCGATGGCGACGACCGCCCAGTTCGCCAAGGAGAGGGCGAAGGCCAGGAGTTGGTCGTCTCCGTAGGCTCGTTTGACCGTCAGGAGATACATGAGGTTCAGGTAGGGCACGAGGTCCGGTTCCGAGACCTGGCCCGTGCTCGTGCGCATCAGTTCGATCGTGGTCTCCGTCGCCTCCGCGCGGAAGGGGAGCAGTCGGTCCCGTTCCCGGTGCACCTCGGCGAGCAGTTCCCGGCGGTGTTCCCTGTCCCAGTCCACGACGTGCCTCCGGAGCGGCTGTAACTCACACGGGCCGGGCCACGCCGGACCGCGGCACCTTCAGTTCTTCCAACCACCGGCGCCCCGAAACGCGCGTATCGGCGCATCGGCGCGCCGGGGCGGCGCCCGTGGGCACGCCACCCCCGTCAGCGCCCCCCTCTCGCCATCCGCGCCGCCGAGGCGATCGTCGACCTCGCCTCACGTTCCGTGAGGCCCGTGCGTACGGCGGCCTCGATCAGGGCGTTCGTGAGTTCGGGGCCGAGGCCGTTCTCGTAGGCGCGGCAAGCCGCCCAGAAGAGGCGGGTGTTGCGCTGCCCCTCCTGCGCGGTCAGGACGAAGTGGACGAGGCCGTGGCCGCTGCCCTGGGCGCCGCCCGGCGTATGAGACACGCCGTCGCCCGGCGTACGGGACGCGCCGCCCGGCGTACGCGAGGAGCCCGTGCGCGGTGGTGGCAGCAGGAGGTGAAGCAGGGCCGGTGGACAGGGGGCCGGGTGGAGGTGGGACGTGCCGGGTGCCGCGGTGTAGACGCCGTGGTCGGTGCGGGAGCCGGGGCCCACGAGGTAGCCGCCGGCGCCGCGGATGTCGATGCCGGGGGCGAGGCGGCTCGCGGAGTTGGGGACAGCGACGTCGGGCGGGCCGGTCAGCCAGAGGTGGCGGCCGCCGCTGGGGGTCAGCACGACGACCGTCTCGGGGATCGTGAACAGGTGGCGCAGGGCCAGTTCGCGCAGGGCCGCCGAGGAGTCCGTACCGGATTTCGTGTCGAGGTCGACGCCGATCAGATGGTGGGGGTGGACACCGCAGGCGATGCCGTAGCCGGTGGCCCAGGGGGCGGCGGCGAAGAGTTCGCGGATGCGCCGGGGGTCGGTGGAGGCGTCGTACACACCGTGCCCGAAGCGCCCGCACTCCCCATGGCATGGAGGAGGGGAGGGGGATGCCGAGTGGGATGGGGGCGGAGTCGGGGTCGGGGCGGAGGAGTGGGGCGGTCGGTGGGGGGAGCGTAGGGCCGGGAGCTTGGTGCGGGACAGGGGGATCACCGCCAGTCCGCGTTCGGCGGCGGAGAGCGCGTGTGCCAGGGCCAGGGTGCTGGCCTGCCGGTCCGTGGTGGCCATACCTCCATGTTCGTACGAGTGTTCGATAAAGGGAAGGGTGTACGGGGTGTGCTTTCGGTCGTCGGAGGTCTGTTCGCAGGTTGGGTGGAAATGTGGCGGAACGCTTCCTCTCTTGCCTCCCTTGATCTTGATCCTCCTCGTCGGGAGCGACCCGCCTGAACTGGGAGTTCCTTGATCCAGGGGGGTTTATCGACTTGTCGTCACGCTTCAGGGGGAATGAGGGCTTCCGGGGTGGTTCGCCGGGGATTCGGTGGGCAACTCTTGGTTCGCGACGTCGAAGTCCCGAAGACACGCACCGAGGCGGTCGGCCAACTGCCTGGGGGCACCCCGTACTTGTGTGAAAGGCCCTGGAGGAAATGCACATGGCAAGCATCCGTACCGCCCGCGTTCTCGCCGCCGTCTCGGCGCTTCCGCTCGCCGCCGCCCTGTTCACCGGCGTCGCGACGGCCGACAACGGCTCCTTCGCGAACGACGGTTCGAACGCCGGCGTGGCGAACATCGTCGGCAGCGGTGTCGGTCGCGACAACAGCGGCAACTCGTCGACCTCGCAGCAGCAGGCGAACGGCTCGGGCGCCTCGAACCAGAACAACACCGCCCAGGTCAACGGCTCCGGCTTCACGGCCATCGACCAGGACAACGCGGTCGTCAGCTTCACCAACCTCTGGTGAGTCGGGCGAGGGCGGCCGGGGTCGTCGGGCCCGGGGTGGATGGATGAGGTCGCCCCGGCCCCGAGGCCACCGCCCTCGGGCGACGTAGGACGTGTGGGACATGTTCGTGGGGTGTGACACGCCTGTGCGGCGGTGCTTCGGCGCCGCCGCACAGGCGTTTTCGCCGGTGTGCGGCGCGGGCCCTCGTGTGGGGCGCCCGTGTCGTCCGCGCACGGTGCTGCGGCGACCTTGACAGTGATGCGGGCGCGCCCTCAATCTGACGGACAGTCAGATACGTCGGAGGGGGCTGCGCCACGATGGTCGAGGACCTGTCCGTACGGCTCAAGGCTTACGAGGGGCGCCCGGCCGTCCTCGGCGGCCGTGGCAAGGATCCCGTCAACTCGCCCATGATCCGGCACTGGTGCGAGGCCATGGGGGACACCAACCCCGCGTACACCGGACCGGACGCCGTCGCGCCGCCGACCATGCTCCAGGTGTGGACGATGGGCGGACTGAGCGGCCACGAGACGCGCTCACCGGCGTACGACGACCTCCTCGCGCTGCTCGACGGCGCCGGATGCACCTCCGTCGTCGCCACGGACTGCGAGCAGGAGTACCTGCGGGGGCTGCGGCCGGGGGACGAGATCACCTTCGACTCGGTCATCGAGTCGGTGTCGGAGCGGAAGACCACCCGGCTCGGCACCGGGCACTTCGTCACGACCCGGATGGATGTGCGGGTGGGCGACGAACTGGTGGGCACCCATCGCTTCCGGATCCTGAAGTACGCGCCGGCTCACGCCCCCGAAGCTCCCTCGCCAGGCACGCCGCCCTCCACGAAGTCCTCCACGACGTCCTCCACGACGTCCTCGCCCCAGGAACAGCCCCGCCGCCCCCGCCCCGTCGTCAACCGCGACAACTCCGGTTTCTGGGAGGGGATCTCACGGCACCGGCTGCTCATCCAGCGCTGCGCCGACTGCGCCACGCTCCGGCTCCCCTGGTTGCCCGGCTGCAACGCGTGCGGTTCGGCCGCCTGGGACACGGTCGAGGCGAGCGGCGAGGGGGTCGTGTACTCGTACGTCGTCATGCACCATCCGCCCTTCCCGGTCTTCGACCCGCCGTACGCCGTCGGGCTGATCGAGCTGGTGGAGGGGGTGCGGATGGTCAGCAACGTCGTCGGGGTGCCGTGCGACAAGGTGCGGATCGGGATGCCCGTACGGCTCGAGTTCCTGCGCTGCGACGAGGAGTTGGAGCTTCCGGTGTTCCGCGCGATCGAGGAGGGCGTGGTGTCGGCATGAGGGTTCGAGGAGGGGACAGGGGCGGAATGAGGGCCGGGGGTGGCACGGGCGTCGGGGGTGGCACGAGCGTCGGGGCCGGGGACGTGCTTCCGTCGTTGGAGATCGAGATCACCCGCACGCTCGTCGTCGCCGGGGCGATCGCCTCGCGCGACTACCAGGACGTGCACCACGACCCGGAGCTGGCGCGGCGGCGCGGCTCGCCCGATGTGTTCATGAACATCCTGACCACGAACGGGCTGGTGGGACGGTACGTCACCGACCACTTCGGGCCGGCCGCCGTGCTGCGCAAGGTGGCGATCCGGCTCGGCGCGCCCAACTACCCCGGCGACACGATGGTGTTGACCGGCCTCGTCGAGGCGACCGACGGCACGACCGTCACGGTCAGGGTGACCGGCGACAACAGCGTCGGGCGGCACGTCACCGGCACGGTGACCCTGACCCTGGGGGAGACGGCGTGAGCGTACGGGCCAAGGACGGGCTCGGCGGGCGGGCCGCGATCGTCGGCATCGGGGCGACCGACTTCTCCAAGGACTCGGGGCGCAGCGAGCTGCGGCTCGCCGTGGAGGCGGTGCGCGCGGCGCTGGACGACGCGGGCCTGGCACCGGCCGACGTGGACGGCATGGTGACGTTCACGATGGACACGAGCCCCGAGATCACGGTCGCGCAGGCGGCCGGCATCGGCGAGCTGTCCTTCTTCTCCCGCGTCCACTACGGCGGGGGTGCCGCGTGCGCGACCGTGCAGCAGGCGGCGCTCGCGGTCGCGACGGGCGTGGCGGAGGTCGTGGTCTGCTACCGGGCCTTCAACGAGCGTTCTGGGCGGCGTTTCGGGTCGGGCGTACGGCACCGGGAGCCGTCGGCGGAGGGCGTGGCCCTGGGCTGGACGCTGCCGTTCGGGCTGCTCACGCCCGCCTCGTGGGTCGCGATGGCGGCACAGCGCTATCTGTACGCCTACGGGCTGACCCCGGAGGCGTTCGGGCACGTGGCCGTGGTCGACCGAAGGCACGCGGCGACCAACCCGGCGGCGTACTTCCACGGCCGCCCCATCACCCTCGACGACCACGCGGCCTCGCGCTGGATCGCCGAGCCGCTGCGGCTGCTGGACTGCTGCCAGGAGACGGACGGCGGTCAGGCGCTTGTCGTGACCTCGGTGGAGCGCGCGCGTGATCTGCCGAAGCCGCCCGCCGTGGTCGTGGCCGCCGCCCAGGGCGCGGGCCGGGCGCAGCAGCAGATGACCGGCTTCTACGACGCCGATCTCACCGGGCTGCCGGAGATGGGCGTCGTCGCCCGGCAGCTGCGGCGGACCTCGGGGCTGGGCCCCGACGACATCGACGTGGGCATCCTCTACGACCACTTCACGCCGTTCGTGCTGATGCAGCTGGAGGAGTTCGGGTTCTGCGGGCCGGGGGAGGCGGCGGACTTCGTCGCCGAGGACCGGCTGCCGCTCAACACCCATGGCGGGCAGCTCGGCGAGGCGTATCTGCACGGGATGAACGGCATCGCCGAGGCCGTACGACAGCTGCGGGGCACCTCCGTGAACCAGGTCGCCGGTGCCGAGCGGGTGCTGGTCACCGCGGGGACGGGGGTCCCCACGTCGGGGTTGGTGCTGGGAACGGACGGGTGAGGGTGGCGGAAGGGGCGGCTGAGGAGGCCTTCGGGCACCCTGGAGTCCGGTGGGACAGCCGACGTACGCCGTGGGCAGGTGGTTCTCAGGGATACACCCTCAGTACCTGGGGGCTGTTCATCCACCTCCAGTAGGTGGGGTCTGCCCCACTCCTACAACCTGAGGGGGATTCGTCTTCGGGACCTGCGGCCGATCCGCCGGGCGGGGCCCGCTCCTAGCGTGGAGCCATGACCACACCCGTCTGCACCAGCGCTTCGCAGGCCGCTGCTCCAGTGTCGCGGACCCTGTCGCCCCAGGCCCGTTCGCACTCGCCCCGTTCGCACACCGCCCGGCCGGCTCGGTCGGGTCTGACGGACCTGTCGTACCCGTCGTTCTCGGCGTACGTGAAGGCCCGCCAGCCGGTGCTGCTGCGGACCGCCCGGTCGCTGACCGCGAACCCGTGCGACGCCGAGGACCTGCTGCAGACCGCGCTGGCCAAGACGTACGTCGCCTGGGAGCGCATCGAGGACCACCGGGCCCTCGACGGCTATGTCCGCCGGGCGCTGCTGAACACCCGGACGTCCCAGTGGCGCAAGCGCAAGGTGGACGAGTTCGCGTGCGACGAGCTGCCGGAGCCCGAGGGGGCCCAGGCCGCCGACCCGGCCGAGCAGCAGGCGCTGCACGACGCGATGTGGCGGGCGATCATGAAGCTGCCGGCGCGGCAGCGGGCGATGGTCGTCCTCAGGTACTACGAGGACCTGAGCGAGATCCAGACGGCCGAGGTGCTCGGCGTCTCGGTCGGCACGGTGAAGTCGGCGGTCTCACGGGCACTGGGCAAACTCCGCGAGGACCCCGAGCTGGAACCTGTGCGCTGACGCGGAACCCGTGCGCCGGCAGGGAATCTGCGTGTTGATGCGGAACCCGTGCGTCGGCAGGGAATCTGCGTGCTGATGCGGAACCTGTGCGTCGGCACGGAATCTGCGTGCTGACGCGGAACCGCGCGCCGACGTGGAAGTCATGCTCTTGCCTGGAACCCGTGCGCCGGCACGTTCGTTGGCCTGTCGTGCGGCTCGCGCGGGACGGCTCTCTCTGATCGATCATCCAGACAGCTAGTGACATACCGAGCGGTATGTGAGCAGAATCAGCGCAACCGTTACCACCGCGTAGGCAGAGCCGCCCCGGGAGGACGCCGTGCTGAGCACCATGCAGGACGTACCGCTGTTGATCTCCAGGATCCTGACCCACGGGTCGAGCATCCACGGGACGTCGCAGGTGATCACCTGGACCGGCGAGGGCGAACCCGACCGCCGCTCCTACGCCGAGATCGGCGCCCGCGCCGCGCAGCTGGCCCACGCCCTGCGCGAGGACCTCGGCGTCGACGGCGACGAGCGGGTCGCCACGCTGATGTGGAACAACGCGGAACACGTCGAGGCGTACTTCGCGATCCCCTCCATGGGTGCCGTCCTCCACACCCTCAACCTGCGCCTGCCCCCCGAGCAGCTCGCCTGGATCGTGCACCACGCCGCCGACCGCGTGATCATCGCCAACGGTTCACTGCTGCCCCTCCTCGCGCCGCTCCTCCCGCACCTCAAGCCGGTGGAGCACGTCGTCGTGGCCGGGCCCGGCGACCGCTCGCTGCTCGCCGGAGCGAGCGTCCAGGTGCACGAGTACGAGGACCTGATCGCCGGCAAGCCGACCACCTACGACTGGCCCGAGCTGGACGAACGCACCGCCGCGGCCATGTGCTACACCTCCGGCACCACCGGCGACCCCAAGGGCGTCGTCTACTCCCACCGCTCGATCTACCTGCACTCCATGCAGGTCAACATGGCCCAGTCCATGGGCCTGACGGACGCGGACCTCTCGCTCGCCGTCGTCCCGCAGTTCCACGTCAACGCCTGGGGTCTGCCGCACGCGACCTTCATGACCGGCGTCAACATGCTGATGCCCGACCGCTTCCTGCAGCCCGGCCCGCTCGCCGAGATGATCGAGACGCTGAAGCCGACGCACGCGGCCGCCGTCCCCACCATCTGGCAGGGCCTGCTCGCGGAGCTGACCGCCCGCCCGCGCGAGGTCTCCTCGCTCAACCAGGTCACCATCGGCGGCTCGGCCTGCCCGCCCGCCCTCATGGAGGCCTTCGACAAGCTGGGGATGCGCGTCTGCCACGCCTGGGGCATGACGGAGACCTCCCCGCTCGGCACGATCGCCCGGCCGCCGGCCCATGTCGAGCCCGGTTCGGAGGAGGAGCTCACCTACCGGCTCACCCAGGGCCGCTTCCCCGCCTCAGTCGAGGCCCGTCTCACCGGCCCCGGCGGCGAACGCCTCCCCTGGGACGGCGAGTCCGCCGGTGAGCTGGAGGTCCGGGGGCCCTGGATCGCGGGTGCCTACTTCGGCGGCCAGGGAGCCGAGCCCATCCGGCCCGACGACAAGTTCAGCGAGGACGGCTGGCTGAAGACGGGCGACGTCGGCACGATCAGCCCCGACGGCTTCCTCACCCTCACCGACCGTGCCAAGGACGTCATCAAGTCCGGCGGCGAGTGGATCTCCTCCGTCGAGCTGGAGAACGCGCTCATGGCCCACCCGGACGTCGCCGAGGCCGCCGTCGTCGCCGTGCCGGACGAGAAGTGGGGCGAGCGTCCCCTCGCCACGGTCGTGCTGAAGGAGGGCTCCACCGCCGACTTCGCCGCCCTGCGCTCCTTCCTCGCCGATGAGGGCCACATCGCCAAGTGGCAGCTCCCCGAACGCTGGACGATCATCGAGTCGGTTCCGAAGACGAGCGTGGGCAAGTTCGACAAGAAGGTGCTGCGACGGCAGTACGCGGAGGGCGCGTTGGACGTGACGCAGATCTAGCAGGCGTAGGGACGGCAACAGGTGGGGCGGTGTTTCACGTGAAACACCGCCCCACCTGTTGCCGTCCGCGAAACCGCCGCCGAGCTGCCGGTGTGTGCAACGAGGCTCAGTTGGTGCCGACTCGTGCCAGCAGGTCCACGATCCGGGTCTGGACCTCGGGGCTCGTGGAGCGTTCCGCGAGGAAGAGGACCGTCTCGCCCGAGGCCAGGCGCGGGAGTTCGGACTGGTCGACGGCGGCTGTGTAGACGACGAGCGGGGTGCGGTTCAACTGGCCGTTCGCCCGAAGCCAGTCGATGATCCCGGCCTGGCGGCGGTGCACCTGGAGCAGGTCCATCACCACGAGGTTGGGCCGCATCTGCGCGGCCAGGGTGACCGCGTCCGCGTCCGACGCCGCCCGCGCGACCTGCATGCCACGCCGTTCCAGCGTCGCGGTCAGGGCGAGCGCGATCTCCGCGTGCTCCTCGATGAGCAGGACACGCGGCGGGTGCTGCTCGGAGTCGCGCGGGGCGAGTGCCTTCAACAGGATCGCCGGGTCGGCCCCGTACGCCGCCTCACGCGTCGCCTGGCCGAGTCCCGCCGTGACGAGGACGGGCACCTCGGCGGCCACGGCGGCCTGGCGCAGCGACTGCAGTGCCGTGCGGGTGATGGGGCCGGTGAGCGGGTCGACGAAGAGGGCGGCCGGGTACGCGGCGATCTGGGCGTCCACGTCCTCGCGGGAGTTCACGATGACGGGCCGGTAGCCGCGCTCGCTCAACGCCTGGTGGGTCGTCGCGTCCGGCGCGGGCCACACCAGCAGGCGGCGCGGGTTGTCGAGCGGCTCCGGCGGCAACTCGTCGTCCATCGGCTGCGGATGCGGCCGGTCCGGGACCTCCACCGCGCCGCCGGGCCCGTCGAGCGGCTCGGGACCTTCGTCCGCGTTCTCGTCGGGCGCCCCTATGGCGTACGACCGCCCGGCACCCTCCGTACGGCCCGTGAGCCGGGACTGCCCGGCGAGCGACGGCTGCGGCGGCAGCGGGACCTGGCCCGCGAGCGAGGGCTGCGCGGGCAGCGGGACCTGCCCGGCCAGCGAGGGCTGCGACATCTGCGCGGCAGCCTGCTGGGGCTGGGCGGGGGGTGGGGTCTGGCCGACACCGAGGCGAAGGCCCGTGCCGTTGGTCGGCGTGGACTGCGGGTGGGGGCGCGCGGTCGTCTCGGGACGATCACCGGTGGGCGGCGTCCCCAGCTTGCGGCGCCTGCCGGAGCCACCGGGCTGGTTCGGGGCGGGCGTGGACCCGGCCTGGGGCTGCGCCTGTCCCTGAGCCTGGGCCTGGGCCTGGGCCTGGGCCTGTGTCTGGGCCTGGACTTGGACCTGAGGGCCGCCCTGGCGAGAGAAGGGGACACCCTGGCCGAGTGTCCGCACGCTGATCGACCGGCCCTGGGTGGAGTTGGGGTCGACGGGTGCGGGTGCGGGTGCGGGTGCGGAGGGCGTCGGCGTGGCCTGAGCTTGGGCCGGCGCCGGGGCCGGCGCCGGGGCCGGGGCCGGGGCTGCGGCTTCGGCCGGCAACGGCTGTGCGGCGCGCGGCTGCTGCTGGACCGCGACCTCCGGCGGCAACGGGGTGCCCGAGGACGGGGTGGACTGCGGAGGCAGCGCCGTCTGAGGAGAGGCTACGGGGATACCGGCGCCGGAGGTCGCATGGCGGGGGTCGGGCCACGACTGGGGCTGCTGCGGCTGGGCCGCTCCGGGAGCGGCGACCTGAGCGGGGGCGGCCTGCTGGACGACGGGCACCCCGGCGGCGGGCACGGGCTGCGCGACGCCCTGCACCGGCTGCGCGCCCTGCGCCCCCGGGACGGCCTGGAGCCCCGGTACGCCCTGTGCTCCCGGTACGACGACCGAGTGCCCGAGGGCTCCGGCCTGCGCGGGCACCTGCTGTCGGCCACCGGGTGCGCCCTGCGGCGGGACGACTCCCTGGACGGCACCGGGCTGTCCGACGACGGGCTGACCCGGGGCGTTCAGCGCGTTCGGGGCGGCAGCGACCGCGCCCTGCGCCGCGACAGCCTCAAGGGGTTGCCCGGCGACTGGCTGTCCTGCGACTGGCTGTCCTGTGACGGCCTGTCCGGCGACCGCCTGCCCCGGAAGGGCTTGTCCGGGAAGGGCCTGTCCGGCGACCGCCTGAGCAGGGCCGCCTCCTGGGACCCCTTGCGGAACGGCGGCCTGCGCGGCCGCGATCCCCGCCGGGACGGGCTGACCGGGAGTCGGCCCGACGGCCGGGGCGGGAACCGGCTGCGGGCCGCCCGGGATCCCCTGGGCGGCAACGGGCTGCCCGGCCGCCATGGGTACGCCCTGCGCCGGGACCGGCTGGCCGGGCCCTCCCTGCGGGGGGATGCCCTGAGCACCGGCGCCCTGGACCGGCGCCTGCTGCCCGGGCGTCATAGCACCGGCGCCCTCGCCCTGCTGGGGGGCGGACTGCCGTACCGCACGGCGTCGGCCCGTCGGCGTGGGAACCGGGTGCGGCTGCGGCGGGGTGTGGTCGTCGCCCGGGTCATGGAGCGCGGCGTCATGGCGGCCGTCGTCGGCGCCGTCGGCGGGGGCACCCGACACCGGCCCCGCGGCGGCCACTTGACCACCGGCGGGTACCTGACCGGCACCGGCCTGCTGCCCCGCGTCGGCCCCCTGCCCCGAGCCCGGCCCGGCGACGCCACCAGGCGCCCCCGGACCGCTCTGGGGAAGCTGCTGTCCCACTCCGGTGAACTGCTGCCCGACACCGGCGACGGGCACCGGCCCTCCGGCGGGCACGACTCCCCCGGGCGGCACGGGCCCACCGACGGGCACCTGCCCTCCCACGGGGGCCTGCCCACCGCCGGGGGCCTGCCCGGCCACCGGAACTTGCCCTCCTCCAGGCACCGGCCCGCCGACCCCGGGAACCCCGGCCGCCGCGGCCGCGACACCCTGGGCGCCCTCACCGTCGTACCCCTTCCCGCCCTGCGCGGGTCCCCCGCCCTGCACGGGTCCGGCGGTGCCGGTCGTCCCGGCGGGCAGGGGCATCGGCATGGGTGTGCCGGAGGCGCCCGGCGCCGCCGGCAGCGGGACCGGGCCGCGGCCCGCGGCCTCCGCGTACTCGGGGCCCCGGTCGGCCTCGGCCGGGGGCAGGGCGAAGACGGCTCGCGCACCCGGCTCGGGCGCGGCGGCACGCTCCTCGGTGCCGCCGAGGGCGCGACGACGACGGCCCGTGGGCTGCTGGGCACCGCCCGCCTCGCCGGGGCCGTCGGCGGCCGGGACCGGCCCCGCGGGCAGGGCCGGCGGCAACGCGTTCTGTGCGGCGGGCTCCCGGCGCGCGCGCCGTCCGCCGGGGGCGGGCACACCCTGCGGCGGCACGGTCCCGCCCAGCCCGGTGGCGGCGGCAGCGGCACCCGCCGCGTGCTCGGCCGCCGTGACGACGGCGCCCTCGGTGGCCACGGCCTCACCGGCTTCCTCGGCAGCGGCGGCCCGCCCACGTCGCCGCCCGGTGCCCCCGGAACCGTCGGCCTCGGCGCCCTCACCGGAACCGACGACGGCGACGGCCGCACCCGGCGCACCGGCCGCGTCCTCCGCCCGGCGCCTTCGCCGCCCGGTCGGGGCGACCGGGGCCTCGGCCTCCCGGCTCTCCGGAGCGTCCTCGCTCTCCAGGAACGCGTCCACCGACGACCGTCGCGCCCGACGCCGCCCGCCACCGACGGGGGCCTGCTCGGGCAGGGCGACCTCCGCACCCGTGGCCACGGCCCCGGGATCGGCCTCGACGCCCATCGCCACGGGCAGCTGCGCGGCGGGCACGGCCCCGGCACCACCACCCAGCGGCACCTCCAGCACATACGCGCTGCCGCTCATCCCGGGCACCTCGACCGTCTGGAGCACACCGCCGTGCGCCCGCACGATCCCCTGGACGATCGGCTGGTGCACCGGGTCTCCCCCGGCGTACGGCCCGCGCACCTCGATGCGCACGACCTCACCGCGCTGCGCGGCCGCCACGACGACGGTGTTGTCCATGTAGCCGCCGGTGGACATGGGCGCGTTGCCCGTCGCGTCGACACCGGCGACGTCGGCGACGAGATGCGCGAGGGCGGTCGCCAGCCGCGTCTGGTCCACCTCGGCCTCGATGGGCGGCGCGTGCACGGCGAACTGCACCCGCCCCGGCCCGACCAGCTCGACGGCCCCGTCGACACCGGCCGCGACGACCGCGTCCAGCATCACGGCCGTCCGTACGAGTTCGTCCTCGCCCGCGTCGATCCGCTGGTAGCCGAGCACGTTGTCGATGAGCGTCGTGATCCGCGAGTACCCGGCGGTCAGATGGTGCAGCACCTGGTTCGCCTCGGGCCACAGCTGCCCGGCGTCGTCGGCGGCGAGGGTGCCCAGCTCACTGCGGAGCTGGTCGAGCGGGCCGCGCAGCGAGGTGCCCAGCACGGCGAGCAACTGCTCGTGCCGCGCGGCCAGCGCCTCGTAGCGGTCCTTCTCGCGCTCCCCGAGCGCCGCGTACCGCTCGTCCCCGGCGGCGAGTTCCTCGGCGTGCTGCTCGCTGAGCTCGGCCAGCTCGGCGGCGTGCTCCTCGCGCACCCCCGCGAGTTCCTCGGCGTGCTCCTTGGCGAGCCGCTCCAGCTCCTCGGCGTGGGTCTCGGCCTCGGCGTCCTTCTCCTCGGCGAGCTTGTCGTACGGCCGCCGGTCGGTGAACGTCATCACGGCGCCGACGAGCTGATCCCCGTCGCGCACCGGCGCGGTCGTCAGGTCGACCGACACCTTCTCGCCGTTCTTCGACCACAGCACCTGCCCGCGCACCCGGTGCTTGCGCCCGGACTTCAGGGTGTCCGCGAGCGGGGACTCGGTGTACGGGAAGGGGGCGCCGTCCTCGCGGGAGTGCAGCACGAGCGTGTGCAGCTCGCGTCCGCCGAGGTCACTGGCCCGGTACCCCAGTATCTGAGCGGCGGCCGGATTGACGAGGACGATCCGCCCGTCGGTGTCGGTCCCGACGACACCCTCGGAGGCGGCCCGCAGGATCATCTCGGTCTGCCGTTGCGAACGCGCGAGTTCGGCCTCGGTGTCGACGGTGCCCGAAAGATCCCGTACGACCAGCATGAGCAGCTCGTCGTTGGCGTAGCCGTAACCGTCGTACGCCTGCTGGCCGTTCTCCAGATTCGCGCTTGTGACCTCGACCGGGAACTCGCTGCCGTCGGTCCGGCGGGCGGTCATCCGGGTCGGCTTGGTCCGCCCCGTCGGGTCCATGGTGTCGGGCCGCCGCATGGAGCCCGGGATGAGCCGGGAGTCGAACTCGGGAAGGAGGTCCAGCAGCCCGCGTCCGACCAGGGCGGTGCCGGGCGCCTCGAAGGCCTCCAGGGCGATCGTGTTGGCGTTGACGACGGTCCCATTGGCGTTGACCAGCACCAACGCATCGGGCAGCGCGTCCAGTATGGCTGCGAGGCGAGCAGCGCCTCGGGATGGCCTGCTGCTCACGAGACGCTTCCTCCCTGTTACCGCACCTTGCCGACCGCTGGGCCCATGGCCATCTTGCCAACCGGCCCGCAACGTGTCACGCGAGGGAGTCTACGGGCAGAGGTTGCGCTCGCGACGCCGGATGAGAGGGAGGTCGCACACCGAACATCTGGAGATGCGGTGACCGCGCGGACGGGGATGCCGTGACCGTGTGTTTTGCCGGAGGACCTTGACGGAGGCACATATGTACGGGCTGTGCGCGGGGCAAGGAGGGGAGCGACCGCGCCGATCGGCGGGTGGCCGGTTTCGCGCCCCTCCTCTTTACGCGCGGAGCTTCGGCAGCAGGGGGACCATGGCGTCCCAGCGGGAGATCTCGCAGCCGTCCCCGCGGTCGAAGCGGGCGTCGACACGGCGCCCGGCCCAGGTCCCGGTCACATGGGCGGTGGCCGGACCGCCGTACTGCATCGTGCACACGGTGCCGGACCGGACCGGGGCGAAGGGGTCCGTCCCCCAGGTCGTCCGGCGATCGAGCCGCCCGCACGCCTCCCGTACGTCCGGGTGGTCGCCCCCTTCCGGATGACACCGCAGTTCGAAGGTCCCGTCCGCGCCGCCGCCGGCCTCGCGCACGGTGACGGTCAGCCGGTCCCCGGGGCCGGCGGCGAGGGTGGGCATGGGCGGCGACGGGCGCGCGACCGGCTCGGCGGCGTACGCCTCCGGCGCCACCGGTGCGAGGGGGCCGGCGGCGACCGCGGCGAACGAGGCGACGGCACCGAGGAACAGCCGGCCCAGGGCGAGGGTGGGGCGGGTGGGGGGAAGGCTCTGCGACATGACCTGACTAACGCCACGCCCGCCCCGCGGTTGCGGCGCCGCGTCGCGCTGTGCGCGCCGTGATCCGTGGCACGTCGCACCACTCCCGACGTGCCCTACGGCTTTGCCCTGCGACCTCTCCGCCTAGTACCGTGGGAGGCGATTGGTGACAGCCCACCCGGCTGTGTCATCATCTGCACGCACCACTCGCGCTCGCTCGGGAGGTTGTGCTGGAGGCGTCGCCTAGTCCGGTCTATGGCGCCGCACTGCTAATGCGGTTTGGGACTTCAATCCCATCGAGGGTTCAAATCCCTCCGCCTCCGCCACCTGACCAGGGAGTTCGGCCCAAACGGGCGGGGCTCCCTGAGTCGCTTTCTGAGCCACTTTCAGCCCCCAGATGGCACGGTGCTGGCACCAACGGCGGAAAGCCGGTTCTGGCGCGGGATGAACGCGGCGATACGGCGCGTGGCGTCCTCCGCCAGCTCCTCCGCGACGACCGCGTACACGTCCTTGGTGAAGGCCACCGACGAATGGCCCAGCACCTCGGACACGAACTTGTCGTCGACCCCGGCGGCGATCAACATCGTGGCCGCACCGTGCCGCAGATCGTGGAAGCGGATCGGCGGGAGCGTCAGCCTGAGCGCCACCTCGACGGCCGCCTCGGTCGTCCGGTACTTCCGAGCGATCCGCTCGATCGACCAACCCTCCTTGGCCTTCCCGCGGATGTTCGCGTACCGCTCCAGCAAGATCCGGAACCGGCTCGACAGATACTCCGCCTTCAGCGCCGTGCCGTCCTCGTAACAGAACACGCGGCCCGCGTCCTGGTAGGCCTCACCCCACGCCAGCCGCTCCTCCAGCTTCCGCTTGTGCCACGCCCTGAAGACGCGGACGGTCTCGTCGTCGAGGGGGATCTGCCGGTACCCGGCCTCGGTCTTCGTGTCGTCCAGGTCGTCGTCCGACTGCGATTGCAGGACGTGCAGCCGCCGACGGTTGAGGCTGAGGTCTTTCTCCTCGGCGCCGACCAGCTCGCCGCGGCGGGGACCGTAGTACGCGTCGAGGTGGAAGGCGGGGTACAGCCGCTCGGCGGAGGCCTCGGCGAAGTCGAGGAACGCGCCGCACTGGTCGGACGTCCAGACCATCACCTTCGCCGGGATGTTCCCGGTCTTCTCCCATGCCTCGACGCGCTCAGCCGTCCACAGCAGTGGACGCGCGCGCCCCTGCTTCCGCTTCCCGCCCTTGGACCGCCAGACCCCGTCAGCCGGGTTGTCCGGCCGGATCTTCGACAGCTTCGACGCGTCCGTGAGGGCGCCGTGCAGGACCGCGTGGACGCGCCTGATGCGGCCCTCGGAGATCGGCCGGGAGTGCAGCCGCTTCCCGTCGCGGGTGGCGCGCGCGTCCTTCAGGCGGCGCAGGATCTCCGACCGGTCGCCCTGCTCCTCGGGCCGGTTGATCTTCCGCATGGCCGCGTACAGCTCCCGGAAGTGCTCGTCGGTGAGGTCGACGACCTTGATGTGACCGAGCCCCGGCTTCCCGTACAGGTCGATCGTCTCGCGCTCGGCGTCGAGGGTGGACTTCTTCAGGCCCTCGCCCGTCTCGGCCTCCGACTTCCGCCAGGCGTACCGACGTTCGAGGTACTCGCCGAGCGTGGTCTTCCGCTCGTCGTGCGCCTTCGGGTTGGCGGCGGTGCCGAGCACCTTGCCCAGCTCGGTCCGGCACTCGCGTTCGGTGTCGTACGGGCCGATGCGCGGTTGCCGGCGCTTCCCCTCGGCGGACGGCGGTGCCTCGTACCGGGCGTACCAGCCGCCGTGTCCCTTCTTGCTGAGGTCGGGGCATTTCTTGCCGAGCAGCTTCTTCGTCTCCGTGTCCCGGCACGAGCAGGCCTTGTACGGCTTCACTCCTTCTCCCCCTCAGCTTCAATGCCGGCGCGGCGGTAGACCTCACGGCGCGCCTCGTCATCGCTGGTCCGGTCCATGGCCGCGACCACTGCAACCTGGTCTTCCAAGGTCACCGTGACGTCCTGCGGGCGCCACTTCCGCAAGCCCGGCGGAAGCGAATGGATCTGGTGGTCGTCGAGGGCGGCTCCAGCCTGCTCTTCGTCTTCAAGTGCTTCGAGCGGGCGCTGACCGTTCATCCACAGCCACGCGTCGAGCGCGTGCACCGTCTTGGAGCCGGCCACCTCCACCTCACCCACGACCGTGGGCGGAAGGAGCAATGCGCCCGGAGAGACCTTGAGCGCAACGGAGAGCGCGACCAGGTCATCGACGTCGACGCGCCGCTCGCCCTTCTCGATACGCGTGATCCCGGTGGCCGGGATCGAGTGACCGATCTCCTTCAGCGCTGCGGACAGGCGGGTCGTCGAAAGGCCGCGGACCTTACGGAGGCGTACGAGGTTGTCGGCCGCGTACCGGCTGACGGGACCCCAGCCGGTGGGCTTGGGCTTGGGGGGTGTCGGATTCGCTGTCACTTTCGCAGCGTCCCATGCGCTTCTTGTGTAGTCAACGTCAGTCCCGTACAGTTTCAGGTGTCGCAGTAACCGCTGCGATTCCTGGAGGTTGCAATGCGCAAGAGCGCAGTTGACGTGCTCGAAGTAGACGAATGGCTCACGCCCTCCGAGGCCGCCAAGCTCGCCAAGCTCAGCGTGCGCACGCTGTCGGACCGACGTTGGAAGAAGATCGGCCCGCCCTACCGGAAGCTCTCGCCCGGCAAGGGTGGACGCGTCCGATACAGGCGCAGCGACGTACTCGCTTGGCTCCAGGGGGACCAGAAGGCGAGTGCCGCCTGATGTCCGCCTGGACGCGCGATGCGATCGCGGCGCTCGGTCCGGTCACGGACGTGCCCACGCTGGCGGCGATCCTCGACGTGCACAAGGACACCGTGTACGCGGCGATCCGGCGCGGCGAGTGGACCGCGACCCGCGTGCTCACCCTCGGCCGGAAGATCAAGATTCCGACGCGTGACCTGATCGCACTCCTGTACGAGTCGGAGCCCGCTTCGCAGGCCAACCCGGCAGTGCCATCACAGTGCCATCACGCCGAGTATCCGCAGGTCGCAGCCAGCACACCGCATACCTCATGCGGTTGTACCCCTGCCGATTCGGCGGTGATCCGCCCCCTGAGGGGCGCATAGAAGCGGCCCCTCGCGTATGCGCCGGTGTTAGCCGCACCGACGACCGCGAGGGGCCTCAGCGACAGACCACGGAAAGCGCGAAGCCCCGGGCCTCCACTCGACCGGAACCCAGGGCATCGCTTCACAGAAGTGGAACCATCACCATGACCCACGATACGGGCCAGCCGCCCGACCAGACCACACCGACCGACGGCCAGCCCTCGAAGATCTGCGCCCACTGGATCGGCGCCGAGCGCCGCCACTGCGGTGCCATCGAGGGCGTACGCCCGTACCTCACCGGCCTGTGCTGCCCACTCCACACGCCGCGCGCGCTGCGCGGTCTGCCGGAGTTCGAGCCGGGCCCGGGTTGGCCGGCCGACGCGTGGACGACGCCGAGCCCGCTGTCCGCCTCCGCCCTCTTCGACGAGAGGGCCGTTGCTTCCGGCCGTCGCCGGTCGTCCGCTCACGTCTACCAGGCGGCGCGGGCGGCGGAGGAGCGCAGGAAGGCGGGCGACCGGTGAGCGGCAGCAAGGACACGAAGCGGCTCCTCGACAAGGTTCGCGAGCAGGGGTTCACCGTCCGCTCTACGGGGTCGGGTCACTTCCTTGTACGTGGCCGTCGTGGGGTCGTGTCGGTGTCGTCGACGCCGTCGGGCGGCCGGACGCTGACGAACACGCGGGCCGCGCTGCGCCGCATCGGAGCACGAGTCTGATGGCCGGCCGCCCTGCCTCGGGTGGCTCTGCCGCTTCGGTGGCAGGGCGCACCCGCACCGCGCTCTTGAACAACCCGTACGGGCTTTCCCTTCGCGAGGTCCGGGCCGAGATCCGCCGCTGTACCGCACGCGGTTGGCAGCTGTGGGAGATCCGGCTCCGCTTCGCACCCGACCGCAAGGACCGCACCACGTGAGCGTCATCAACGTGCCAGACGACGACCCGGTGTCCCTCTGGGCATCGGCGCGCGTGACCGAGCTGCTCGGCGACAGCGCGACGCGTCCGCCGAAGTACGGCAGCGCCGAGTGGCATCGGCTCGCTGGGAACGACCCGCGCAAGGGCGCGGCAGTGATCACGGCCGCTGAACTGTGGCGTCGGTTCGGAGACGAGGAAGACCTGTTGGCCTGGTTCCGTGACGCGTCCCGTGCGCGCACTCCGCTCGCGAGCTGGAAGACCCGCGCCGAACTGGACGCACTCGCGAAGCCGAAGCCGCCCCGACCGGTCCAGGCCGCCAGCGGCTGGCCGCCCGTTGCGATCCCCGGACGGCCCGGCTGGTACCGGCACCTCGTCAACGGCCGCCAGGTCGACGCGCAGCGGACGGAGATGGCGGCATGACCGAGACGTTCGACCTCATGGCCCAGCTCACGGGCGAACGGGCGCGCTGCGAGCAGCACAGCCAGTACCTCCCGTGCGGACATGTCGAGTGCCGCGAAGAGGAGCGCGGAGGCTCGGCGAGGGCCGACCAGGATCGGAGCCCGAACGTCGTAGGCAAGGATGACGAGCAGGAATCGCGGCCCCGTTCTCTGCTGCTGCGGCCTGCCTCCGGCATCCGTATCCGGCCCGTGCGCTGGCTGTGGGACACCACCCCCGAGGGTGCCCCACCGACCAGCCACGGCCGGATTCCGCTGCACTCCCTCGCCATCGCGGCCGGCGGCCCAGGGCTGGGGAAGTCGCAGTTCGCGGTGTGGATGACTGCGCGCATCACAACGGGCACGCTGCCCGGTGAGCTGTACGGGAAGCCTCGCCCGGTCATCTACGCCGCCGCAGAGGACTCGTGGTCCTTCACCATTGCGCCCCGTCTGCTGGCCGCCGGAGCGGACATGGAGATGGTGTTCCACGTTTCCGTACGGGACGAGGAAAGGATCTACGCCCGGCTCACGCTCCCGATCGACACGTCCCTGTTGGCGAAGGAAGCCGAGCGGCACAGCGTCGCCCTGCTCGTCATGGACCCGCTGCTGTCGTACATCGACAAGGGCATCAACGACTACCGGGCCGCAGAAGTCCGGCAGGCGCTGGAGCCCCTCGTCGAGGCGGCCGACCGGCACCGCTTCACGATCCTGGGCCTGGCCCACTTCACGAAGTCCGGTGCCGCCGACCCGCTCGCCCGCGTTGCAGGATCCGGTGCCTTCGGCCAGCTCATCCGGAGCCTGATCGCGTTCGCCAAGGAAGAGGGTGAGCGCGACGAGCCCGACCGGTTCGTCATGTCGCTGGAGAAGAACAACCTCGGGCGGCTCGGCCTCCCCTCGTACGAGTACGCGATCCAGCCCGTCACGATCGCCACCGACGAAGGCCCGTCGCACGTCTCCCGGTTCGTCCTCGGCGGCGAGACGACGACCAGCGTGCGCGAGGTCATGCGGGACGAGTCCATGCCCGACACCAACCGCGGCGAGACGAACGAAACCGTCGTATGGCTGCGCGCCTACCTCACGGACCAGGGAGGCTCCGACCTCGCCGCCGACGTCAAGATCGCAGCGAAGAAGGACGGCATCAGCGAGTCCAGCCTCCAGCGCGCCCGCCGGAAGCTCGGGGTGTCGATGCAGCAGTCCGGGTTCGGCAAGGACCGGCGTTCCACGTGGAGCCTGCCGGAGGCCGTCGTCGAGGACGGAGGCGAGTCGTGAACACCCGCCTCATTACCCCCATGGCACACATGGCACGAATGACAGACATGGTCGTGACCTGCATCGATGCCATACGGGTCAGGTGACAGACATGGCACGCATGGTGACACGCATGGACGGCCATTCATGCCATTCGTGTCACCGCGTGTCACCCATAAATGTCACCCCAAAACCGCAGGTCATCCCCATGTTTGCCATGTATGTCATTCATTCCCCTTTACGTAAGGAGCAGTAATGGCAGAGATCATCCCCGCCGCACCCGGCTGGTACGTCCAGAGCCACACCGTCGGAGCCATCGACCCCGTCATCGCGTGGACCCTGGCTCCCGACCTCGACGGCGGCACAGTGCTGCTGCCCTTCGTTCCCGCCGGCCGCGGCTACCCGCCCGAGGTGCTCGACCTCAAAGCCTTCCCTCGGGACGAATGGTCCGTCGTCTACCTCCCCAACCGTGACCCCGCCGTCGACGGATCGGAGCCGTCGTGACCGAGTCGACCAGCCACGTAGAGCAGCAGGTAGCGGCCCGTATCGCCGCCGCGAAGGTCCGCGTGGCCGCCGCGAAGGAGCGGAGGGACGACCTCGCCCAGGCCCGCCGGCGCGGCCTCGCCCACCGGCACGCCAGGAAGCTACGAAACCTCGCCGAGGCCGAGCAGCGCCAGGCCGACGACGTCGACCACGACCAGGACGACGACACCGACTGACCCGCCTGAAAGGAGATGCACCCCATGCAGGAAGGCCTGTTCGAGGAGGCCCCGTATCGGACCGCGCCACCGAAACCCGAGCCGCCGCCACGCCGCCGCAAGGGTGTCTACGAGGGACCGCGCACGTACTCCATGCCGCCGAGGGCTGCGAGGTTCGTGTACCAGCCGCCACCGCCCCGCCCGATCCTCACCGCCGAGTTCGTGAAGCAGCTCCGCCGCGAGGCCGCCGACGCCCACCCCGACCGAGGCGGCACGGCGGAAGCGTTCCGGGTGGCGCACGCCGCGTACCTCGCCGCGAAACAACTCCTCGAGGACCACTAACCAACCCACTCCGGCCGTCGACCGGCGGCCGGCCAACCCGAGCAAGGAGAAGCACCGTGAACAAGCCCCTCAGCCTCGTGCACACCGCCGAGCAGACCGAACCCCCGCAGCTCGACGGCCCCACCGAACCCTGCATCGTCACCGGACCCAACGACCCGCACGCCGTCCGCGTCCAGCTCGGCGACACCGACGACGACGGAGACACCGACAACACCGTGTACGTCACCTTCGAGTTCAGCGACGGCCGCTCCCTTGAGATCAGCCTCGACGACCACCGCGCCGACTACATCGGCGGCCTGCTGAAGAAGGCCCACGCCATGGTCGAGGAGCGTAAGGACGCGGAGATGGCGGCCTGGACCGCGTCGCTGCCCGCTCCCTGCCCGCTGCACGACGGGCCGTCGGTCGAGGGCACGCACTGCACGTGCGACGGAGTACAGGACGCGTACGGCAACCCGGTCGAGTCCACCAACGCCTGACCCGCACACGAAACGGCCGGCCCGCGGGAACCGGGCCGGCCACCCCCAGGATCGCACCGGCCGTCCGCGCGACGGCCGGCCAGGTGTGGTTGGCGGGTGGTGGCGATGGCCCGGCTGGGTTTCCGGCCGGGCCGTTCTGCTGTCCGGAATCCGTACGACCTCGTAGAGCACAAGATTTCACAAGGGAGGTGACCCGCTGTGGACGGACCCGAACGACTCGACGGACGCGACGGCCAGGTGTGGGCCGCGTACATCTCAGGGGCGACCCAAGAGGCCATTGCCCGCCAGCATGGTGTGACCCAACAGAGGGTGTCGCAGATCTTGAGTGAGATCAGGGCGAGCATCGGTGACGTGGCTCGTACGGATGCGGCTCTGCTCGCGCAGGAGCGTACGGACGCTCTGCTCGCCGCGGTATGGCCGGCCGCGATGAGCGGTGACCCGAAGGCCGTGGGCGCCGCGCTCAGGGTGCTGGAGCGGCAGGCGAAGGCGCTGGGTACGGACGCTGTGGAGCCGATCGCGGTGACGTTCGAGCGGCACCTTGACGACCAGGGTCAGTTGGTGGCGGCTGCGCTGCGGGCGGCCTTTGATGCGCTGGAGTTGTCGCCGGAGCAGCAGGCTTGGGCGGCGTACGCGGCGTCGACGGCGTTGTATCAGTCGGCTGGCCAGGATCCGCCTGCTGATGCGCCTCCGCCTCCGCCGCATCCTTCTTCGCCTGCCGCTCCGGTCGAGGTGCCGGTGGATCCGCGTGCGGGGATGGAGCAGCGGTTGCGGGACCTGGTCGCGGACGAGGACGTCGATGTCGACGCGCTGCTCGCAGAGGTCGACAAGGAGGAGGGCCGTGGGGATGGCTGACGAGACGGAGAAGCGGCTCGCCAAGATGCGCCAGGCGTTGGCGAAGCTGCGGCGTGAGGGTCGGGAGCGGGAGTTCGGGGCGGTGGCGTCCGCGTACGCCGCGTTGAAGGCCGAGCAGATGGCGCGGGCGGAGGAGGAGGGCCGTGCTGCTGCTCGTGCGCGAGCGGAGGCGCGGCGGGCTCGGGTGGTGCGGGGGCGGCCGGTGCCGTCGGGGGTGTGGCGTCTGCCGCCGGGGTTTGCGAGTCCGTTGGCTGCGCAGAGGGCGCGCGGGATTGGCGTGCCGCGGGAGGAGCCGGTGAGGCCGGCGTACGGGTTGCGTCCGTGGCGGCGTTCTGGGGGGCCGATGTCTGAGGTGATTTGGAGGCCGGGCCGGTAGCGGGGTGGAGCCCGCTTCCCCGGCCGACGTTGGGGGGAGCGGGCTCCGGCGACCCGCCCCGGTGTGCAGACCAACAAAGGAGGACGGGGCGGGCCGTTGGGCCGTCCCGGAACCTGGATCACGGACAGGCCCCGGGGCGGCACTGTTTTGGAGGGTAGCGCGGCTTCCGTAGGTGTCCTTCCGGAAGCTCCGGAATGATCTTTGCGGGGTGGCTTTTACCGTCCGGGCATGGACGAATTCACCGCCGCCGAGGCCGCGAAATGGCTCGACATCAGCCGCGAATCCGTGGACCTCGCAGCCCGTGAAGGGCGCCTTTCCGTGCTCGGCGGGGAGGGGCCGCGCCGGTTCTCGCGGGCGGCTGTCGAGGCGTACCACCAGGGGCGTGTGCTGGAGAACGTCGCCAGTCTGGCGCGGGCCGGGGAGACCCCGGTGAGCGCGGCCCGCAAGGTACGTCAGCGTCTGCACGCCGAGGAGCTGGGGATGCCGCGCCCGTTTGCGGTGCGGCTCAAGGCGATGCCGATCACGTGGCGGTCGGTGTTCTCGCCGGCGGAACTCGCAGCGGCATGCGTGCGGGATGGCGAGGGCTGCCGGTGGTGCCGTGCGCGGGAGTTCGCCGACTTCCGCGGGCTGCGTCCGCCGGAGTTCTCGCCGGCGTTGAAGGAGTTGTTCGGCGCGGACCCGTGCGGGGTGTGCGGCCCGGGGTTGCTGGCCCCGTTCATGGCCGCTCTGGGGGCCCGGGTGCGCGCGGGTGACCGCCGGCCGCCAGGGCCGCCTCCGCGCCCTTCTGAGGCGGAGCGGCAGGCCGCCCGGGAGTGGGCCTCTCAGCGGGCGGTGACGGCTTCGGCGCGGCCTTCCGTGGACGACGACGGGAAGGCTCTGGTGGCCCGTCGTCTGAGGGAGACCCGCGAGCGGTTGAAGGCGGCGAAGCGGTCCGGTGACCGGAGATACGCGCTCCGGTTGCAGCAGACCCTGCGGTCTCTAACGGCGGACGCGTCCGCGATCGACACGCGTGCCTCGGAGAGGGGGCAGCGATGATCGAGGACGAGCGGGAGCGGATCCTCAACGATGCTGCGGAGCGCATCGGCCGCCTCATCATCGAGACGGCGGAAGAGGTCGA
>NZ_JABXWI010000020.1 GCF_014930365.1 Streptomyces caniscabiei
CTCGCGTTTCGCCCAGCCCACGGAACTCGATCTGCGCGCCTACGAGGGACGCCACCCCGTCGAACTCATCGGCGGAGTCCGCTTCCCCGCCATCGGCGAACTGCCCTACCTCCTCACCCTCGCGGGCCACGGCTTCTACTGGTTCCGGCTCTCCCGAGTCCTCTCCCGCGCTGCCCTAGGGCGTTGAAGCGCGGGCCGGCGAAAGGACGCGTCACCATGTCGAAGACCGCATCCGCACTGCTCCGGCCGAGCGGCGAGGAGGTCGCCGTCGGCCTCATGACCTCGTTGGCGGGGCTGCTGCGCGAGTGGCTGCCACGGCAACGCTGGTTCGCCGGCAAGGACCGGCCGGTCACGGACCTCGCGCTGCTGTCGATGACCGAGCTGTATCCGGGCTGTCTGCATCTGCTCGTGCACACCGGTCAGGCGGGCCACCCCGGTCACGGCGGGGTGCCCGCGCCGGGCGGGACTCCTCCGGCCGGCGACTGCTACCAGCTTCTGCTCGGGGTGCGTGAGCATCCGGTGCCGCGTCTGGGCCGGGCGCTGATCGGGCAGGCGCACGAGGGGCCGCTCGCCGGTCTGACGGTGTACGACGCGCTGTACGACCCCCGGTCGGCCGAGCTGCTCCTCGAACGGCTGCGGCATCCCGGCTCGGCGGGCCCGCTGCGTTTCGAGGCGGACTCCGGGGCACGGGTGCCGGCCGGATTGGCGCCGCGGCTGCTGGACGCCGAGCAGTCCAACTCCTCGCTGGTGTACGGAGACGAGTACATCCTGAAGGTCTTCCGGCGCATTCAGCCGGGGGTGAACCCCGATCTGGAGGTGCCGGGCGCGCTGGCCGGGCAGGGGTGCGGCCGGGTGCCGGCCCCGGTCGCCTGGTTCCGGACGACCGATCCGTTCCCGGCGACCCTCGGCGTGTTGCAGCCCTTCCTGCCCGACGCGTCGGACGGCTGGACGCTGGCGCTCGGCGCGCTCGCCGCCGGCCAGGACTTCGCCGAGGAGGCCCGTGAGCTGGGCCGGGCCACGGCGGAGGTGCATCTGGCGCTGGCGTCGGCCTTCCCCGCCGGGGCCCACGGCGAGAACGCGCGGACGGCGGCCGCGATGACCGAACGACTCGACGCCGCCGCGCGCTCCGTACCGGCCCTGCGGCCTCATGTCCCCGGACTGCGCGCGGCCTTCCGCGCCCTGCTGGCCTGCGACGCGGGGCCGCCCGCACAGCGCGTGCACGGCGATCTGCATCTGGGGCAGGTACTGCGGGCGGGCCCGGAGTGGTTCGTCATCGACTTCGAGGGCGAGCCGTCCCGTCCGCTCGCCGAGCGGTGCGGCACCCAGTCGCCGGTGCGGGACATCGCCGGGATGCTGCGCTCCTTCGACTACGCCGCCCGGCAGCGCCGGCCCTGGCGCCCGGAGTGGGCGCGCCGCTGCCGGGAGGCGTACTGCGCGGGCTACGCGGCCCGCGCCGGCTGGGACCCGCGCGAGAAGCACGGTCTGCTGCGCGCCTACGAGACCGACCGGGCCGTGTACGAGGTCCTCTACGAGGCCCGGCACCGTCCCGACTGGCTCCCCGTACCGATGGCGGCGATCGAGCGTCTCGCCGTGAGAGGAGACTGAACCCGTGGCCCTGCGTGACACCACGCCCCCCGAGTCGGCGGGCCCGCCCCGGCGCCGCCCCCGGCTGACCGTGGCCGCCCCTCCCCTGCCCCCCGAGGAGCGTGCGCGGCTGCTGTCCGGCACGCATCACGACCCGCACGCCCTGCTGGGTGCGCATCCGGTGCCGGGCGGCGGGATCGCGCTGCGGGCCCTGCGCCCGTACGCCCATGCCGTGAGTGTCGTGATCGAGGGCGAGCGCACCTATCTCGCCTCGGAGGGCGACGGGCTGTTCTCCGTCCTCCTGCCGCTCGACGCCGTCCCCGTGTACACGCTGTTCGTGTCGTACGAGGACACCGACCACGTGGTCCACGACCCGTACCGTTTCCTGCCCGCGCTCGGCGAGCTGGATCTGCATCTGATCCGGGAAGGGCGGCACGAGCAGTTGTGGAAGGCGCTCGGGGCCGAGCCGATGACCCATCAGGGTGTCACCGGCACTCGTTTCACCGTCTGGGCGCCGAACGCCCGAGGGGTGCGGGTCGTCGGGGACTTCGCCTGCTGGGACGGGACGGCGTTCCCGATGAGGTCCCTCGGCTCCTCCGGGGTCTGGGAGCTGTTCCTGCCCGGGGTGGGCGAGGGCGCCCTCTACAAGTTCGAGATCACCTCGCGCGACGGGCGGCGGCTGCTCAAGGCCGACCCGATGGCCCGCCGGGCGGAGGTTCCCCCCGCGACGGCCTCCGTCGTGCACGCCTCGCACTACGCGTGGGGCGACGACGAGTGGATGGCCCGGCGCGGTGACGTCCCGGTGCACGAGGCGCCGTTCTCGGTGTACGAGGTCCATCTGCCTTCCTGGCGACCGGGGCTGACATATCGTCAGCTCGCCGAGGTACTGCCCGGGTACGTCTCCGATCTGGGGTTCACCCATGTCGAGTTGATGCCGGTCGCCCAGCACCCGTTCAGCGGTTCCTGGGGCTACCAGGTCACCGGGTTCTACGCCCCGACGGCCCGGCTCGGCACCCCGGACGACTTCAAGCACCTCGTCGACGCCCTGCACCGGGCCGGGATCGGGGTGATCGTGGACTGGGTGCCCGCGCACTTCCCGAAGGACGACTGGGCGCTCGGCCGCTTCGACGGGGAGCCGCTGTACGAGCCCGGGGACAGCCGGCGGGCGGAGCATCCGGACTGGGGGACGTACGAGTTCGACTTCGGCCGCGCCGAGGTGCGCAACTTCCTCGTGGCGAACGCCGTGTACTGGTGCGAGGAGTTCCATGTCGACGGGCTGCGGGTGGACGCGGTCGCCTCCATGCTCTACCTGGACTACTCGCGGGACTCCGGGCAGTGGTCGCCCAATGTGTTCGGCGGACGCGAGGACCTGGACGCGGTCGCCTTCCTCCAGGAGATGAACGCCACCGTGTACCGGCGCGCTCCGGGTGTGGTGACGATCGCCGAGGAGTCCACGGCCTGGGACGGCGTGACCCGTCCGACCGACAGCGGCGGGCTGGGCTTCGGGCTGAAGTGGAACATGGGGTGGATGCACGACTCGCTGGGCTACATGGAGCACGAGCCGGTGCACCGCAAGTACCACCACGACGAGATGTCGTTCTCGATGGTGTACGCGTACAGCGAGAACTACGTCCTGCCCATCTCCCACGACGAGGTCGTGCACGGCAAGCGGGCACTGGTGTCGAAGATGCCGGGCGACTGGTGGCAGCGGCGCGCCGACCACCGCGCGTACCTCGGCTTCATGTGGGCCCATCCCGGAAAGCAACTCCTCTTCATGGGACAGGAGTTCGCCCAGGGCGGGGAGTGGGTGGAGTCCCAGGGGCCGGACTGGTGGCTGCTCGATCCCGGCTACGGCGCCGAGGCCGACCACCGGGGGGTGCGGGACCTCGTCCGGGACCTCAACACGATCTACCGGGACACGCCCGCCCTCTGGCAGCGGGACACCGACCCGGCCGGCTTCCAGTGGGTGAGCGCGGACGCCGCCGAGGACAACGTCTTCGCGTTCCTGCGGTTCGCCGCGGACGGGACACCGCTGCTGGCCGTCTCCCACTTCGGCCCGGTGGTGCGCGAGGACTACCGCCTCGGGGTCCCGGGCGACGTCACGGCGTGGCGCGAGGTGCTGAACACGGACGCGGTCGCCTACGGCGGCAGCGGAGTGACCCGTCCCCAGCCCGTCGTGGCCGAGCCGCACGCCTGGCACGGGCGGCCGGCCAGTGTCCGTCTGACCCTGCCCCCGCTGGCCACGGTGTGGCTCCGACCGGAGCGGCTTCCCGGCCGCGGGGAGCCCAGTGACCCGAGAGCACCGCGAAGGAGTGCGCCATGACCGACGGACTGAAGACCGTCATCTACCCCGTCGAGGACCTGGCCCGGGCGAAGGCCCTGTTCGGGACCCTGCTGGAGGTCGAGCCGTACGCGGACACGCCGTACTACGTCGGTTTCAAGGACGCGGGGCAGGACGTGGGACTGGACCCGAACGGCCATGCCAAGGGGATGACGGGGCCCGTGCCGTACTGGCACGTCGGCGACATCCGGTCGACGCTCGCGGCGCTGCTCGTGGCCGGGGCGCAGACGCTGGAGGACGTCCATGAGGTGGGCGGCGGCCGGCTGATCGCCTCGGTGAAGGACCCGGACGGCAATCTGATCGGGCTGCTCCAGGACACGGCGGAGGAGTAGGGGCGCGGCGGTCGTTGCAGCTGCACTAGTTGCACGGACAACGATCGGTCGGCCCTCTGTTACCGTGCACATATGGCAGCGAACACGACCGGTGTCCGGCTCGAGGACCAGTGGCGGGACATCCTGTCCGTGCACGCGCGCACGATGTGCGAGATCGATCGTGTGCTGCATCCGCACGGGCTGGGCGCCAGCGACTTCGAGGTGCTCGACATCCTCGCGTCGGGGCTGGCGGCGGCCACGGCGGCCGGGGACCTGTGCCGGGTGCAGAACATCGCCGAGAAGGTCCACCTCAGCCAGAGCGCGCTGTCCCGGCTGATCGGCCGGCTGGAGAAGGACGGCCTGGTGGAGCGGTCCGTGTGCGCGGAGGACCGGCGCGGGGTGTGGGTCACCCTGACGGACAAGGGCCGTGCGCTGCACGCGGAGGTCCAGCCGCTCCAGCGTGACGTCCTGGCCCGCATGCTGCGGCACGACTGACTCCGCCGCTCTGCGGCAGGAAGCAGGACCGACCCTGCCTGCATTGCGGCAGGACCGGCCCCGCCCTCGGGGCTCCCGGAACGGCGTGGCGGCCGTCCCCGGGGCCGTCGGGCGAGAGGTCCCCGCGGGTCAGATCCCCTGGCCGCCCAGGAGAGTGCCCACGTCGTGGGCGTCGAGGGTGAGGCCGTGCGGGGAGCCGGCGTCGATGGTGAGGGAGAGGTCGGCGTCGGCGGGCCACTGGGAGGCCAGGGCGCCCAGGGGTACCAGGCGGTAGCGCGACACGTCGGGCAGCAGTTCGGCCATCGCGGGCTCCGAGGTGAAGACCGGCACGATCTGCTCGCCGCCGGGCTGCTCCAGCACCGGCAGCGCCACGGCCGTCGGATCGTTCACGGCCGCCTCGTCGGCGTCGTCCGGGACCGGGATCAGCACGTCGGTGTCGGCGAGCGTGTGGAGCGCGGCCGTGTCATGGGTGTCGAAGGCGAGCGCGGTCAGCGCGCGCTGGGCCGGCGAGGCGGCCTGGGGCGGGTTGTGACCATTGACGGGTATGTCCATCGGAAGATCCCAGGTAGTAGCGGAAGGGCCGCCCGGGACGGCGTCCGTCCCGGGCGCTGCGCCCCTCGCGTACCCGACGTGGAGGCGGGCATTCCTCTACCTGGGCGATGCATATGAGGCGCGAGGGGCCGCCGGGGCCCGAGGGCCCGGTCACGACGGGTGCGGTCACGAGGGGTGCGGTCACGAAGGGTGCGGTCACGAGGGCCGCGCCCTCGCGGCGCGGAAGCCACAGGGGCACGTCGGTCGGCGGAACGCGTCGCTCGACCGGCACCGCGCCGAGGCGGCCGGGAGTGAAAATGAACCAGCAGTGGTGACCGGCGCCCACGCGCCCGCCGGGAGCCCGGACCTAGCGTGGCCGCATGACCATGCAACCCTGGTTTCCCGACGCCAAGCTGGGCATCTTCATCCACTACGGCATCTACGGCGTGGACGGGGTGCCGGAGTCCTGGGCCTTCTACTGGGGCGAGGTGACGCACGAGCGGTACATGAAACAGCTCGACGGCTTCACCGCGTCCGCCTACGACCCCACGGCCTGGGCCGAGTTGTTCGCCCGGGTGGGCGCGAAGTACGCGGTGCTCACGGCACGCCACCACGACGGCGTCGCCCTGTGGGACACGACCCGCGGCGATCTGGACGTCGTCCGCCGCACACCGGCGGGCCGGGACCTGATCACCGGGTACGTCGACGCGCTGCGCGAGCGGGGCCTCAAGGTGGGCCTCTACTACTCGCACTCCGACTGGAACCATCCCGACTACGCCAGTGTCCGCCACCCCGACATCGACCGGTGGACGAACCAGCACCCGGGTGGCAACGACGCCAACCCCTACTCCCACGCCGCACCCGGCGAGGAGGACCCGGCCGCCTGGGAGCGCTATCTCGCCTACCGGGACGGCCAGGTGGGCGAGCTGGTCGAACGGTTCCGCCCCGATCTGCTGTGGTTCGACGGCGAGTGGGAGCGCACCGAGGAGCAGTGGCGGATGCGGGAGTTGGCCGAGCTGATCCTCCGGGAGAACCCCGACACCGTGCTCAACGCCCGCATGCTCTCCTACGGCGACTACGCCACCCCGGAACAGGGCGTGCCGCTCGAAGCCCCCTCCGGGCCCTGGGAGTTGTGCCTGACCATCAACGACTCGTGGGGTTTCCAGCACGCGGACCACAACCACAAGTCCGTGCGGCAGCTGGTGCGTTACTTCGCCGAGACGATCGGCATGGGCGGCAATCTGCTGCTGGACGTCGGGCCGAGGGCGGACGGGTCGATCCCTCCGGAGCAGGTGGAGCGGCTGGAAGGGCTCGGGGCGTGGATCGGGCGGCACTCCGACGCCGTGTACGGCACGGTCGCCGGGCTGCCGGCGGGGCACCACTACGGTCCGAGCACCCTCTCCGCGGACCGGCGCACCCTGTATCTGATGTGCTTCGACGTGCCGCGCGAGTCCGTGGCGGTACGGGGGCTGCGCAATCCCGTCACCAAGGTCACCGTCCTCGGTACGGGCACCGAGCTGGGGCACCGGGTGATCGGCGGCCTCGACGCGGTGCCCGGCGTGACCTGGATCGACGCGCCTGCGGAGGCCGACCTCGACCCGTACGCGACCGTCCTGGCCGTGGAGTTGGAGGGAGAGCTGGACCTCTACCGGGGCTCGGGCCGCGACTGACCCGGCACCCCGGCCCCCTGTGACAGCCGGGCGGGCCGGGGACATGTCGGGACCTCCGTACAATCCTCGGGGAATCGACCGTGGGTTCGCTTTCATGAACCTCCCGGTCGGCCCGGGACGGCCCCGGGCCCGCTTCAGGGGGAATCGCATTGCCGTGGGACGTGGCTCCGCTGGTGGGCCGGGAGACGGAACTCGCTCGCCTCGCCGACGTACTCGACGGACTGTCCGGGCCCGGCCACGGCCCGGCCGTCGTGGACGTCACCGGCGCGGCGGGCATCGGCAAGAGCAGGCTGGTCTCGGAGTTCTGCGCCCGGGCGCGGGAGAAGGGCATGACGGTGCTGCGCGGCCGGGCGACCGAGTACGAGCGGCACCTCCCCTACCAGCCCCTCGCCGACGCCCTCGCCGATCTCGACACCGGGACGGGGATCCCGTCGCCGTTCGCCGAGGCCAGCGCCATGGACCGTTTCGCCCTGCAACGCGCGGCAGCGGCCTTCCTGACCCGGATCGCGCACACCGGCAACGGCCTCGTGGTCGTCCTCGACGACGTGCACTGGGCCGACCCGGCGTCCCTGGAACTCCTCGACCACCTCGTCCGGCATCCTCCCCGGCGCGCACCCGTGGTGATCGTGGTGGCCCGGCGGGAACGGCAGACCGCGCCCCGGCTCGTCGCCTCCCTCACCCGGGGCGTGGAGGCGGGGACCGTGCTCCGCCTCGAACTGGGCCCCCTGGACCGCGACGCCTGCCTCGCCGCTCTGGCCCCCGGCCGTCCGGCCGACCTCGCCGCCGAGCTGTACACGGCCAGCGAGGGCAACCCGCTCTACTTCCTCGCCCTGCTCCAGGCCGGCAGGCCCGCCGGGCTCAGCTCGCTGCTGCTGGACGAACTGACGCCGCTCACCGACGGCCAGCGCCGGACGGTCCAGGCCGTGGCCGTCCTCGGCGACCACGCCACGCCCGCCCTGGTGGCCGCCGTCACCGGCCGCCCGGAGCATGAACTCGACCCGGACTTCCGCGAGTTGACCGCCCGGGACCTCGCGCGTCCGGGGCCGGACGGCCGGTGGACGCTCCGGCATCCGGTGCTGCGGTCCCTCGTCCACGACACCACCGACCCCACCCTGCGCACCCGGATGCACCACCTCGCCGCCGTCGAACTGGCCCGGATCGGGGCGCCGGTCAGCGAGCGGGCGCACCACGTCGAGCGGGCGCTGACCGGCTGGGACCCGCACGCCGTGACCGTGCTCACCGAGGCCGCCCGGCAGGCCGCCGCCACCGCGCCCGCGAGCAGCGCGCACTGGCTCGGCGTCGCCCTCGCCCATCTGCCCGAGCGGCCGGAACACAGCGTGCTGCGCCGGGATCTGATGCTCCGCCGGGCCGAGGCGCTCGGCGCCTGCGGCGGGCTGCGCGAGAGCCGGGACCTGCTGCACGAGGTGATCAGCCTGTCGCCGCCGGGCACCGACGACGGCGCACGGGCCCTGGCCGTCACCCTGTGCGCGGTGATGGAACGTCATCTCGGCCGGTACACCGAGGCCGTGGCCCTGCTCCGCCGCGAACTGGCCCGCGGCACCGGGCTCTCCCCCGCCGAGACCGTCCGACTCGGCCTGGAACTGGGCTCGTCCGCACCGCACGCCAGCTCCTACCCGGACGTACGCGACGACGTGGCCCGCACCCTGGAGCTGGCCCGGTCGCTGGGCGACGAGATCGCGGAGGCGGGCGCGCTCGCCGTCGCCGCGCTCGGGGCGGCGTACGAGGGCGACACGGAGGCCGCCGCCGAGGCGACCGACCGGGCGGCCGCGCTCATCGACTCCCTCACCGACCAGGATCTCGCGGGCCTGTGTGAGCCACTGGCCCGGCTCAGCTGGGCGGAGGCCTTCCTGGAACGGTACGCCGACGCCGAACGGCACGCCGAGCGCGGCCTGGTGATCGCCCGCCGGGGCGGTCTGCTCTATGTGGTGCCGCATCTGCTGCTGTGCCGGTCCCACCTCCATGTCATGACGCTGCGACTGGGATCGGCCCTGGAACTCGCGGAGGAGGCGGAGACGATCGCCCGGGCCATCGGCAGCGACGAGTTGCTCGCCTTCGTCCTGGCGTCCAAGGCCCAGGCGCTGATCCCCGCGCTCCCGCCGGGTGACGGTGGTGCGCTGACCGTGGCCGAGGAAGCCGTCGCCCGGGCCGGCGCCGGCACCGGCTGGTGGGCGTCCATCGCGTGGGCCGTGCTGGGGTTCGCCGCGCTCCACGCCGGTGATCCGGTGCGCGCGCGGGCGGCGGTGCTGCGGGCGGGCGGGGAGGATCTGTCCGGTCTTCAGCCCAGCATGCGGCCGCTGTTCACCGAGATCCTCGTCTCCGCCTCCCTGCTCACCGGAGACCACGACGAGGTCCGGCGGTGGGCCGAGCAGGCCCACGAGGAGGCGGAGCGGCTGGGCCTCGTGGCGCAGCGGGCGGCCGCGCTGCGCAGCCTGGCGCATGTGCCGTTGGCCGAGGGCGATCCGGCCGCCGCCGCGACGTTGTTCGAGCGGGCCGCCGAGGAGGCGGCCCGGGGCCGGGGCGGGCTGTGGGAGGCGCAGACCCTGCTGATGGGGGCACCCCTGACCGCGTCGGCGGGGCGCCCGGCTCGCGCCCGCGTCATGTGGGAGCGCGCCGTGCAGCTGAGCACCGACGCCGGGGCCCACCTGCTGACCGGCCTCGCGGAGGCGATCCGTCCGGTGGTCTTCACGGCGGCGGAACCGGCAGTGGAGGGGGAGGCGGAGGCGCCTGCGGCGACGGTGAAGAAGGAAACGGCGAAGGAGACGAACGGGCCGGGCGGGGCCGACCCGGGCACGGGCGCGGGGACGGGGACGGGGACGGGGACGGTCAAGGGCGACGTGCCGGGTGCGGGCAATGGCAAGGTGCCCGGTACCGGCTCCGGGTCCGGGTCCGGGTCCGGCGCGTCGTCGCGGGAAGCGGCGTTCGTGGAGTTGGCCGCGCTGTCCCCTCGGGAGCGGGAGATCGCCGCCCTCGTGGCGAAGGGCCTGACCAGTCCCGCCATCGCCGAGCGGCTCTTCCTCAGCCCGCGCACGGTCGAGACCCACCTCTCCCGCATCTACCGCAAGACGGGCCTCACGTCACGGGCCGCGCTGGCGGCCCTCCAGACCCGGGACGAGCTGCGCGAGGGCGGCGCGTGAGCCGGTGGGATGTCAACGAATGGGTGCGATGTGCACCCCTCGATGCGTCTCCTCCGAGCGGGGTGGTTAGCATATGAGCGCCGCCTAGCTCGAAAGACAAATCTGTGACTCTCAACGAGGACTCGTTCACCGTCTGGAAGCACCGCGAGGAGATCGCGGAATCGATGATCCCGATCATCGGGAAGCTGCACCGCGAGCGGGACGTGACGGTCCTGCTGCACAGCCGCTCCCTGGTGAACAAGTCGGTGGTCAGCATCCTGAAGACCCACCGGTTCGCCCGCCAGATCGCCGGCGTGGAGCTGTCGGTCACCGACACCCTGCCGTTCCTGCAGACCCTCACCACACTCGACCTCGGCCCCTCCCAGATCGACATCGGCCTGCTCGCCGAGGCCTACCAGGCCGACGACCGGGGCCTGTCGATCGAGGAGTTCACCGCCGAGGCCGTCGCCGGTGCCACCGGCGCCAACAAGATCGAGGGCGCCGAGGGACGCGACGTCGTCCTCTACGGCTTCGGCCGCATCGGCCGCCTCGTGGCCCGCCTGCTCATCGAGAAGGCCGGCTCGGGCAACGGGCTGCGCCTGCGCGCCATCGTGGTGCGCGGCGGTGGTGAACAGGACATCGTCAAGCGGGCGTCCCTGCTGCGCCGGGACTCCATCCACGGCCAGTTCCAGGGCACGATCACCGTCGACGAGTCGACCAGCACGATCAACGCCAACGGCAACGAGATCAAGGTGATCTACGCCGGCGACCCGTCCGAGGTCGACTACACCGAGTACGGCATCAAGAACGCCATCCTCATCGACAACACCGGCAAGTGGCGCGACCGCGCGGGGCTGTCGAACCATCTGCGTCCCGGCATCGACAAGGTCGTACTGACCGCGCCCGGCAAGGGCGACGTCCCGAACATCGTGCACGGCGTCAACCACGACACGATCAAGCCGGACGAGCAGATCCTGTCCTGCGCGTCCTGCACCACCAACGCGATCGTGCCGCCGCTGAAGGCGATGGACGACGAGTTCGGTGTGCTGCGCGGTCACGTGGAGACCGTCCACTCGTTCACCAACGACCAGAACCTGCTGGACAACTACCACAAGTCGGACCGTCGTGGCCGCTCCGCGCCGCTCAACATGGTCATCACCGAGACGGGTGCCGCCTCGGCCGTCGCCAAGGCGCTGCCCGACCTGAAGGCGCCGATCACCGGCAGCTCGATCCGCGTCCCCGTCCCGGACGTCTCGATCGCGATCCTCAGCCTGCGCCTCGGCCGCGAGACCGACCGCGAGGAGGTCCTCGACTACCTCCGGGGTGTCTCGCTGACCTCCCCGCTGAAGCGCCAGATCGACTTCACCAACGCGCCCGACTCGGTCTCCAGCGACTTCATCGGCTCCCGCCACGCGTCGATCGTCGACGCCGGCGCGACCAAGGTCGACGGCGACAACGCGATCCTCTACCTCTGGTACGACAACGAGTTCGGCTACTCCTGCCAGGTCATCCGGGTCGTCCAGCACGTCTCCGGGGTCGAGTATCCGACGTACCCGGCTCCGGCCGTCTGATCCACCGGTTCGGGATCCGCGGATCGGTGTGCACCGACTCCGAACAGTCGACGGCCTCGGTGCCGCCCCCTTGGGGTGGCACCGAGGCCGTCGCCATGTACGGGGCTGCGCCGAGAACGCTAGAGCGGCGTGATGCCGAGTCGCTCGGCGAGTTCGTCGGCGCCGACGCCGTACGTCTCGCGGATCCGTACGCCTTCGGTGCCGACGTCGAAGACGCCGTGGTCCGTGTAGACGCGGCTGACGCAGCCGAGGCCGGTGAGCGGGTAGGTGCACCGCGGCACGAGCTTCGGCTCACCGGAGCGGGTGAAGAGGGTCATCATCACGTAGACGTCCTTGGCACCGATGGCGAGGTCCATCGCGCCGCCGACGGCGGGGATGTCGTCGGGCCCACCGGTGGTCCAGTTGGCGAGGTCGCCGTCGAAGGCGACCTGGTACGCGCCGAGGACGCAGACGTCGAGGTGCCCGCCGCGCATCATCGCGAAGGAGTCGGCGTGGTGGAAGTACGCCGCTCCCGGCAGTTCGGTCACCGGGACCTTGCCGGCGTTGGTCAGGTCGGGGTCGACCGCGTCGCCCTCGGCCTTCGGGCCCATGTTGAGCATGCCGTTCTCGGTGTGCAGCACCACCCCGGAGTCGGACGGCAGGTGGTCGGCGATCTTGGTGGGCTGCCCGATGCCGAGGTTGACGAAGGAGCCGGCCGGGATGTCGCGTGCGATCACGGCGGCCAGTTCGTCCATCGAGAGACGGTGTTCGGTGGACGTGGTGGTCATCGTGCCCCCTGCACGGTGTAGTGCCGGGCCTGCACCTGGACGACCCGGTCGACGTAGATGGACGGGGTGACGACCGCCTCGGGGTCGAGCTTCCCGGGCTCGACGACCTCGCCGACCTGGACGATCGTCGTCGTCGCGGCCGTCGCCATGACCGGTCCGAAGTTGCGGGCGGTCTTGCGGTAGACGAGGTTGCCCATGGTGTCCGCGACGTGCGCGGCGATCAGCGCGTAGTCGCCCTTGATGGGGTACTCCAGCAGGTACGTCCGGCCGTCGATCTCCCGCACCTCCTTGCCCTCGGCCAGCGGCGTGCCGACGGCGGTCGGGCAGTAGAAGGCGCCGATGCCCGCACCCGCCGCCCGCATACGCTCGGCGAGGTTGCCCTGCGGCACCACCTCCAGCTCGATCCTCCCGGCGCGGTAGAGGCCGTCGAAGACCCAGGAGTCGGCCTGGCGCGGGAAGGAGCACAACACCTTGCGCACCCGGCCGGCGGCCAGCAGCGCGGCCAGCCCGACGTCGCCGTTGCCGGCGTTGTTGGACACGATCGTCAGGTCCTTGGCGCCCTGCCTGATGAGCGCGTCGATCAGGTCGAACGGCATCCCCGCCAGACCGAAGCCGCCGACCAGGACGGTCGCCCCGTCCTCGATGCCGGCGACCGCCGCGTCGGCGCTCTCGACGATCTCCGCCCGACTCACTGGGCCGCCCCCGTGACGTCGCAGTTCTCCAGCACGACGGCCAGCCCCTGGCCGACCCCGATGCAGATCGCGGCGACGCCGTAGCGCTGCCGTGTCTCGCGCAGCACCTTGGCCAGCGTGGCGAGGATGCGGCCGCCAGAGGCGCCGAGCGGGTGGCCGATGGCGATGGCGCCGCCCTTACGGTTGACGATTCCGGGGTCGATCTTCCAGGCGTCGACGCAGGCGAGCGACTGCACGGCGAAGGCCTCGTTGAGTTCGACCGCACCCACCTGGTCCCAGCCGATCCCGGCCCGGGCCAGCGCACGGTTCGCGGCCTCGACCGGGGCGTAGCCGAAGGCCTGCGGCTCCAGCGCCATCACCCCGCGCCCTGCGATGCGGGCGATCGGGTCGGCGCCGATCGCGGACGCCGCCTGCTCACTGCCCAGCAGCACCGCGGAGGCACCGTCGTTGAGGGGGCTGGCGTTGCCCGCGGTGATGGTGCCGCCCTGATCCGGTGTGCGGAAGACCGGCTTGAGCCCCGCCAGCACCTCGGCTGTGGATCCGGGCCGGATGCCCTCGTCGCGGGTCAGGTCGATGCCGTCGACCGGTGCCACGAGGTCGTCGTAGAAGCCGGACTCCCAGGCGGCGTGGGCGAGTTGGTGGGAGCGGGCGGCGAACTCGTCCTGGCGCTCGCGGGAGATCCCGAAGCGCTCGTGGAGCTGCTCGTTGGCTTCACCGAGGCTGACGGTCCACTCCTTCGGCATCCGCGGGTTGACCAGCCGCCAGCCGAGGGTGGTCGAGACGGCGGTGACGTCGCCTGCCGGGAAGGGTTTGGCCGACTTGGGCAGCACCCACGGCGCACGCGTCATCGACTCCACGCCTCCGGTCAGCACCACCTCGGCGTCCCCGGACTCGATCGTGCGGCTGGCCGTCATCGCCGCGTCGAGGCTCGATCCGCACAGGCGGTTGACGGTGGTACCGGGGACGCTCACGGGGAGGCCGGCGAGGAGCGCGGCCATGCGGCCGACGTTGCGGTTCTCCTCGCCGGCGCCGTTGGCGTTGCCCCACACCACGTCGTCGATGGCGGCCGGGTCGAAGCGGGGCACCCGGGCGAGCGTCGAGGTGATCGCGGCGGCGGCGAGGTCGTCGGGGCGCACGCCGGCCAGCGCACCATTGAAGCGGCCGAACGGCGTCCGTGTCGCGGCGTAGAGGAAAGCACTCATGGCAGGGACGCTAATCCCGGGCCGCGATATTCTGAAGTACGCATATCGAAGCCGATTGATATGGACAGCATATGGATCTGCGGCACCTTCGGTACTTCGTGGCGGTGGCGGAGGAGCGGCATTTCGGCCGGGCCGCCGAGCGGCTCCACATGGCCCAGCCCCCGCTGTCCCAGCAGATCCGGCAGTTGGAGGCGGAGCTGGGCGTCGAGCTGCTGCACCGCACCACACGGCGCGTGGACCTGACCGAGGCCGGCCGCGCCTACCTGGAGCGGGCACGCGCGATCCTCGCCGACGTCGACGAGGCCGGCCACCACGCTCGACTCGTCGCGTCCGGTTCGGTCGGGCACCTCGCGATCGGGTGCGTGGGCTCGGCGACGTACAGCCTGCTGCCCGCGCTCTCGCGGCGGCTCACCGAGGAACTGCCCGGCGTCGACTTCTCCTTCCGTGGCGAGATGCTCGCACCCGACCAGGTCGAGGCGTTGCGCACCGGCGCGATCGATGTGGCGCTGCTGCGCCCTCCCGCGGCCGACCTCTCCCTCACCGTGCACACCTTGCGCCGGGACCGGCTCGTCGTCGCCGTACCCGTCGACCATCCCCTCGCCCGCCGGAAACGACTGCGCGCCTCGGACCTCGCCGGCGCCGACCTGATCGTGCACTCCGCCGACCGCCGGTCCGTGATGTACGACGTCGTCCTGCGCCTGCTGCGTGACGCCGGCGTCGAACCGCACATCCGCCACGAGGTCGGCGAGACCTCGACGCTGGTCACGCTCGTGGCCGGCGGGCTGGGTGTCGCCGTCGTACCCGAGCCGGTGACAGCGCTGGCGCTCGACGGCGTCACCTATCTGCCCCTGGCGGGCGCCGACGCACGCGTGGAGCTGGCCGTCGCCCACCGTGCAGACCGCGCCGAGCCGCACCTGGCGCGCACGGTGGGGATCATCCGGGCGGTGCACTGAGCACTGAGCACTGAGCACTGAGCACTGAGCACTGAGCACTGAGTGAGCGTTGTACGGATCTTGAGGGCATGAGCCGCCCGTGGCAGGCTCATGGCGCATGATCGACGCATTCGCGAAGGACAACCTGCACGGGAGACTGCGGCGGGACCGCAGGGCGCTGCTCTGGAAACTCGACGGCTTGTCCGAATACGACGTCCGCCGGCCTCTGACAGCGACCGGGACCAACCTCCTCGGCCTGGTCAAGCACGTGGCCACCGTCGAGGCCAGGTACTTCGGGGAGGTCTTCGGCCGCCCTTCCCCGGAACCGCTGCCCCGGTGGCAGGACTCCGACGGCAGCGATCTATGGGCGGCCGAGGAAGAGACCCGCGATCAGATCATCGGATTCTACCGGCGCACGTGGGAACACTCGGACGCGACGATCAGCGAGCTTCCTCTCGACGCCCCCGGCCACGTGCCGTGGTGGGCGGAGCCGCATGCCGACACCAACCTGTTCGCTGTCATGGTCCATGTCCTCGGCGAGTCCATCCGGCATGCCGGGCACGCCGATATCCTGCGCGAGGGCCTCGACGGCCGGACCGGGTTGCGTGCCGAACACGAGCAGCGGATCGACGAGGAGGCCCGTGCGGCCTACCGCGCGAAGATCGAGCGGGCCGCCAGGTCGGCCGCACCGATCAAGGATGCGACGGTGTCTCACGTGACCTGATGTGGGTGCGATGCGCAGTGGCCCTGGCGCTGTTCCGCGCGACGGCTACCGCATCGGCGAGGCCCGGGCCGCGGCATGGTGTGATGGCGTCGTGAGCCGAGCCTCCGAAGAGTCCAACCGCCGTATGCTGCGGGCCCGGGACGCCATGGACCGGGCGTACGCGCAGCCCTTGGACGTGCCCGCGCTGGCCCGGATCGCCCATGTCTCCGAGGCGCACTTCACGCGCACGTTCCGGGCCACGTTCGGAGAGACGCCCCACCGCTATCTGCAGCGCCGTCGGGTCGAGCGGGCGATGTTCCTGTTGCGGGAGAC
Source organism: Streptomyces caniscabiei (assembly GCF_014930365.1). Taxonomy (GTDB): domain Bacteria; phylum Actinomycetota; class Actinomycetes; order Streptomycetales; family Streptomycetaceae; genus Streptomyces; species Streptomyces caniscabiei. The sequence goes on from NZ_JABXWI010000020.1 coordinate 16,267, forward strand.
CGACCGCGCTGTGACGGACATCTGTTTCGACGTGGGCTTCGGCAGCCCGGGGACCTTCAGCCGCACCTTCCGCGACATCGTGGGCACGTCACCGCGGCAGTACCGCAAGGAGGCGGCGCCGCTGCCCGTCCCGACGTGTTTCACGAAGGCGTGGACACGGCCGAGCGATTGAGCAGTTCTGGATAAGTTTCCGACCGGCCCGCTCGGTAGCGTGAAACCCATGTTCACCGCCATCACGCACTCGCAGATCTACGTCCTCGACCAGGACGAGGCCCTCGACTTCTACGTCTGCAAGCTCGGCCTGGAGGTCAACACCGATGTCGACCTGGGCTTCATGCGCTGGCTGACCGTCCAGGTGCCCGGCCGGCCGGAGCGCCAGATCCTCCTGGAGAAGCCGGGGCCGCCGGCGCTCTCCGAGGACACCGCGGCACAGGTCCGCGCACTGCTCACCAAGGGGGCCATGGGCGGCCACCTCATCTTCAGCACGGACGACTGCCGCAAGACCTACGACACCCTCCTCGGCAAGGGCGTCGAGTTCACCGAGGAGCCCACCGAACGCCCCTACGGCATCGACTGCGGCCTGCGCGACCCGTTCGGCAACAGCATCCGTTTCACCCAGCCGAAGGGCTGAGCCGAGCCCGGTCGCTCCCCGGCCGCGGGGGCATTGTCAGTGGTGGGCGGCAGGATGGGGGCATGACGACATCAGCTGCAGTGATCGTGGATGCCGCCGCCTACGCGCAGGCCGTGGAGGACGCCGTGCGGGCCTCGGCCGCCTACTACACCGGGGGTACGTCGGCGTTGGACGACGACACCTACGACCGGCTCGTGCGCGGTATCGCGGCATGGGAGGCCGAGCATCCCGAGGGGACACTGCCCGACTCGCCCACCGGCAAGGTCGCCGGTGGCGCGGTCGAGGGGGACGTGCCGCACACGGTGGCGATGCTGAGCCTGGACAACGTGTTCTCGGGCGAGGAGTTCACCGTGTGGACGGCGTCGCTGGCCCGGCGGATCGGGCACGACGTGGAGCGGTTCAGCGTGGAGCCCAAGCTCGACGGGCTCGCGGTCGCCGCGCGCTACACCCAGGGGCGGCTCACCCGGTTGATCACCCGGGGCGACGGGACGGCCGGGGAGGACGTCTCGCACGCCATCGGCACCGTCGAGGGGCTGCCGGGCGAGCTGGCCGAGCCGGTGACGGTGGAGGTGCGCGGCGAAGTCCTCATGACCACCGCCCAGTTCGAGCACGCCAACGAGATACGCACCGAGCACGGCGGGCAGCCCTTCGCGAACCCGCGCAACGCCGCGGCGGGCACCCTGCGCGCCAAGGACCGCGCCTACACCGTGCCGATGACGTTCTTCGGGTACGGGCTGCTGGCGCTGCCGGGCACGGACGCCGCCGATGCCGCCCGCCTCGCCGAACTGGCCCACAGCGACCTGATGGCCCGCGCCGCCGAGCTGGGCGTCAACACCACCGCGGGTACGGCCGTTCCCGGTGTCACCGCCGCTTCCGTCGAGGAGGTCCTCGCCCGGGTGACGGAGATCGCCGCGCTGCGGGCCGAGCTGCCCTTCGGGATCGACGGGATCGTCGTCAAGGCCGACCTGGCCGCCGACCAGCAGGCCGCCGGGTCCGGTTCCCGCGCCCCGCGCTGGGCGATCGCCTACAAGCTGCCCGCCGTCGAGAAGATCACCCGGCTGCTGGAGGTGCAGTGGAACGTCGGCCGCACCGGCATCATCGCGCCGCGCGGCGTACTGGAGCCCGTCGAGATCGACGGCTCCACCATCACGTACGCCACCCTGCACAACCCGGCCGACATCACCCGCCGCGACCTGCGGCTGGGCGACCACGTCATGGTGCACCGCGCCGGTGACGTGATCCCGCGCGTGGAGGCGCCCGTCGCCCATCTGCGCACCGGCGACGAACAGCCGATCGTCTTCCCCGAGGTGTGCCCGAGATGCGGCTCCGGCATCGACACCGGAGAACAGCGCTGGCGCTGCGAGAACGGCCGCAACTGCCATCTGGTGGCCTCCCTGTCGTACGCCGTCGGCCGCGACCAGCTCGATGTGGAGGGGCTTGGGCACACCCGGGTCGTCCAGCTCGTCGAGGCGGGCCTGGTGACCGACCTCGCGGATCTCTTCGCCCTCACCCGGGAGCAGCTCCTCGGCCTGGAGCGCATGGGGGAGACCAGCACCGACAACCTCCTCGCCGCGCTGGAGACGGCCAAGGCGCGGCCGTTGTCGCGGGTGCTGTGCGCGCTGGGGGTGCGGGGGACGGGACGTTCCATGTCCCGCCGTATCGCGCGGTACTTCGCCACCATGGAGAACCTCCGTGGCGCGGACGCCGAGGCGATCCAGCGGGTCGAGGGCATCGGCACCGAGAAGGCCCCGTCGATCGTGGCCGAGCTGGCCGAACTGGCCCCGCTCATCGACAAGCTCGTGGCGGCCGGGGTGAACATGACCGAGCCGGGCGCCACGCCTCCCGCGCCTGCCGACGAGAACACCGCCGACGCCGAGGAGGGCACCGAGGCCGCGGGCGGGCCGCTCGCCGGGATGGCCGTGGTGGTCACGGGCGCGATGACCGGGGTGCTGGAGAAGCTCAGCCGCAACCAGATGAACGAACTCATCGAACGGGCCGGGGGCCGCGCCTCCTCCAGCGTCTCCAAGAAGACGTCCCTGGTCGTCGCGGGTGAGAACGCCGGCTCCAAGCGCGCCAAGGCCGAGACGCTGGGCATCCGCCTGGCCGGCCCCGACGAGTTCGCCGCGCTGGTGGCCGACTTCCTCACAGCCGAATGATCACGAGGGCCGTGTCGTCGGTGGCACTGCCGTGGTGGAGGAGGTCCAGGAGCAGGGCGTCGGCGAGCAGCTCGGGGGTGGAGCGGCGATGGCGGGTGAGCGCCTCGGCCAGCCGGCCGAGGCTGACGTCGATGTCCTCGTCTCGGCGTTCGATCAGACCGTCCGTGTAGAGGACGAGGGTGTCGCCCCCCGTGAAGCCGACGGTGGCCTCCGGGCGGAGGGTGTGCTCGGGACGGGCGCCGAGCGGCGGATCGGTGGCGCCGTCGAGGAAGACGACCGAGCCGTCGCGGCGCAGCAGCGCGGGCGGCAGATGGCCGGCGCTGCTGTAGGTGATCGTGTGGCTGTCGAAGTCGACGCAGGTCTGCACGGCGGTGGTGTTCTCGGCGCCTTCGACGGAGCGGGCGTACAGGCCGAGCGCGTCCAGTGCCTGGGCGGGACCGTCGGCCACCAGGGACGCGGCGCTCAGCGCGCTGCGGAGCTTGCCCATCACGCAGGCGGCGGCCAGCCCGTGCCCGACCACGTCACCGACGGCGATCCCGATACGGTCCACACCCTCCAGGTCGACCAGGTCGTACCAGTCGCCGCACACGTTCAGCGCCTCCGTCGCCGGCTGGTAGCGGACGGCCGCCCGGTGGTGTCCGAGCGGGTTGGGCGCGGGCAGCATCGCCTTCTGCAGAGCGAGCGCCACCTCCCGTTCGTGGGCGTGCGCCTCACGCAGCCGTTCGTTGACCTCCTGCAGCTCCCGGGCGCGGGTGTAGAGCTCGGCCTCCAGCACGCGGGCCCGGTCGCCCGGCGCGCGCTCGCGGGCCCGGATCAGCTCGGTGACCTCCTCAACCTTGTGGATCAGCAGCACCACCTTCCCGTCGGGGCCGAGGACCGGCGCGTTCACCGGGCTCCAGTACCGCTCCTCCCACTCCCCCGGGCACTGCACCGACTCCACGTCGTAGCGCTGCAACGCCATCGCGTCCCGCTCGCCGGTCTCCACCACCCTGCCGAGGGAGGCCGCCAGGTTCCGCATCCCGTTCGCGGACGGGTCATCGGGATTGTCGGGGAACACATCGAAGAGATACCGGCCGACCACCTGCTCGCGGGTGCGTCCCGACATCCGCAGGAACTCCTCGTTCGCGTCCGCGTACACCAGATCGGGTGTCAGCAGCGCCACCATGCCCGGCAGCGCCTGGAACACCGCCGCGTAGTCGTTCGCCGTATCCGCCATGGTCGCCGCCTCAGCGTCCGTCGTGCTGTGATCTCCACCATAGGATCCCGGAGGCACACGGGCGCGGTTCCGTGTTCAGGAAAAAGGCCGGGTCACGCACTGTTGTGTGCATGGGGACACAGCGTCGCGGGTCCGGCGGGAGCCACCGGAGCCGGGTCACGCAGGGTGAGGAGTTCGTCGCGGTGGCGCCGGTCCGCGTGGCGTACGCGGCCGTGCGGGGCCGCCGCTCAGCATGGCTGTCGCCACACTCCCAGCTCCAGTCGTTTGACCATCGACGAGAGCCTCAGCCGGCGCGACTCGGCGCAGAAGCTGCTCCTGGGTTCGGTGTACTCCACGTGGAACACGGCCTTGCCGGCCTCGATGAAGGGCGAGAGCCGCGCGCACTCGTCGTACTGGGCGCACTCCTCGTTGACGGCGAAGTCGAAGTCGGCAAGCAGTTGGGGAATCTGGGGCAGGTCGTTCTTCAGGCCCACCGCCAGGCCACGCTCGTGGGCGATGTCCGCGATCATGCGGTTGTAGGTGAGCTGATCGCGCGCGGTGAGCGGGAAGCCGGTGTCGTCGCCGTAGCCCTCCATCAGGTCGGGTTCCACCGCGTCGAAGCCCTTGTCCCGGCACATGTCGAAGCGGCGTTCCATGAGGGGCCGCAGGACGTCCAACTGCCTTATGTCCAGCCAGCGTTCACCCGCCCAGCCGTTCTTCTCGCCGAGCAGGGCGCGTGGGAAGTCGTCCTTGTCGGGCCGGAAGTCCTCCCAGGCACCGACGTTGATGTAGCAGATCACCTTGCGGCCGTCCCGGTGCAGCCGGGCCACGTCCCGCGCGGAGTTCTCGAAGCCGTCGATGTCGTAGACGGGCACGTCCGCCGAGGGGTCGACCTTCCCGTCCAGCTGCCACTGCCAGGCGAGACCGGGCCGGGGTCGCCAACGCGGCCCGGACCTGGGGTCGGGATCCGGGGCGGGGTCGCCGCCGCAGCCCACCAGGGTCGAGGCCAGCAGGGCGGCCAGCAGCGCCGCGTACCCGAGCGTCGGCCTCCTCATCGGCCCGTCCCGGTGAGCGCGGGCGTCAACTGGGCCCAGGGGTTGGGTGGTTCACCGGTCACCGGGCCGCAGACGGCGGCGCCCCGGTCGTGCGCGGTGCGCACGGCGAGCGGTACGAGTGCCTCGGGGACGCCGTAGACGAGGTGGCAGAGCCGTTCGGGCGGGTGGCGCTCGGCCCAGGCGGGTCTGCTGAACGCCGACACGTACGTCGACCAGTGGCCCTCGAAGGTGACGGTCAGGTCGGCGAGGCGGGCGTACCCCGGGGCCGGGTGGACCCCGGGGTTGAGGACGACGGTGGCGGCGCCGAGCCGGCGGAGGGCCCGGACGAGCCTGCGGCAGGCGGGCAGGCCGTCCGGGGTGGCCGTCACCTGGTCGAGGAAGCAGCCGTCGGCCGCGTACCACTCCTGGTGACGGCGTACGTCGTCGGCGATCTCGGCGCGGTCGCGCACCCCGTAGTCGGTGTCGACGTAGCCGAGCAGCCGGGCCCCGGCCGCGCGCAGCGCCCCGGCCGCCGCGGTGAACGCGGGGTCGGGGACGTCGCCGGGGCCGTTCGCCGGGTTGAGGACGACGGCGTAGGTACGGGGCGCCGCCCGGATCAGACGGTGCCAGGCGCCCGGGTCCTCGGCCGGGTGGACGTACAGCGGGATCAGCAGACTCACGGCGTACGGGCACCTTCCTCGTCGCCCCCGTGTCCGGCGTCGTCCGAGCCGCTCTCCCACAGCGCGGTGAGCGCGTCGTCCAGGCTGTGGGCCGGCCGCCAGCCGAGGGCCGCCTCCGCGGCGGTGATGTCGGAACACTGCCACGACACATCCGCCGACCGGACCGACCCGCCCGCCCGGGCCCCACCGGCCCCCCGCCCGGCCTCGACCGCATCCGGGCCCGCGCCCACAACCGTGCCCCCGTCCCCTGATGTCCTCGCGTCCGACGGTCTCGTCGCCGAAACCCTCGTCCCCGTCGCGTTCTCCGTGATCCGGCCTCGGAAGCCCGCCTTGTCGGTCAGGAGGCGGACCAGCTCGCGGACCGGGACGGCGCGGCCGCCGGAGATGTTCAGGACGGGTGGCAGGGGGCCGGGGGCCGTGGCGGCGAGGACGACCGCCCGGGTGACATCGCGTACGTCGACGAAGTCGCGGTACGCGGAGAGGTCGCCGAGCGGAAGCACGGCCTCGGGGTCCCGGCCCGCGGTGCGGAGCAGGGCGGCGATACGGCCGGGCAGGCTGGTGCGCGGTGCACCGGGGCCGACCGGGTTGCCGATCCGCAGGACCACCGCGTCCAGGCCGGAGGTGGTGACGGCGACCGTGCCCGCGAGCTTGGTCGCGCCGTAGGGGGCGAGCGGACGGGTGGCCGCCGCTTCCGTCACCCGGACGTCCGGGACGCCGGGCCCGTACTCGGCGGCCGACCCCAGGTGCACCAGCCGTGCGCCGGGGGCGGCCTCCCGGAGCGCCGCGCACAGGACGGCCGGGCCCCGGGCGTTGACCTCGGCGAGGGTGACGGGATCGCCGCCGGTCGCGCCCGCGCAGTTGACCACGGTGTCGGGCGCGGCCGACGCCAGCGTCTTCGCCAGGTCCGCGGGGCGGACGGTGGCGAGGTCGACGGTGTGGTCGGCGGTGGGCGCACGGCCGCCGCCGAGGACCAGCGCGCCCGGCAGGGCACGCAGCCCCTCGACGACATGGGCGCCCAGATAGCCGGTGAAACCCAGGACGAGAATGCGCATGCGGTGCTCAGGCTCCCTTGAGCAGAAGCGACTTGCGGGTGGTGAACTCGGCGTTGGCCCGGTCGTAGTCGTCCGGACGGCCTATGTCCAGCCAGTACCCGTCGAAGTCGTAGGCGTGCGGCTGGTTCCGGGCCCGTATCAGGTCGAGCACCAACTCGTCGAAGCCCAGCGGCAGTCCGGGGGTGTAGCCCTCCAGGGTCGAGCGGGACACGCCGTAGACGCCCATGGAGACGCGGTAGTCCATGCTCGGCTTCTCGGTGAAGGCGACGACCTTGGTGTCGTCGGTGGTCAGGACACCGAAGTCGATGTGGACCTTGCGGGCGTAGGTGGCGATGGTGAGCGGCGCCCCGGACTCCCGGTGCCGGTGCAGGACGTCGGCGTAGTCGAGGTCGGTGAGGATGTCGCCGTTCATCACGAGGAACGACTCGGGCAGCTTCTCGCGCAGGTTGAGCAGCGGGCCCATGGTGCCGAGGGGGCTCTCCTCGGGGGCGTAGTCGACGGTCAGGTCCCACTGGGAGCCGTCGCCGACGTAGGCGCGGATGATCTCGCCGAGGTGGCCGATGGCGATGGTGGCATGGGTGAAGCCGGCCGTGGAGAGCTGGCGCAGCACGATCTCCAGGATGGCGTGCTGGTCGCCGATGGGGACGAGCGGCTTCGGCAGCGCGGTCGTGTAGGGCCGCAGCCGGACGCCCTTGCCTCCCGCCAGGATCACTGCGTGCATGGTGCTCCTCCTTGGTCGATGTGCTTCTGCCGGACGGGAGTCAGATGTTGTAGATGCCGGTCTTGTAGCGGGCGAGGTTGGCCGGGTCACGGAAGAACTCCACGGTGTGCGCGAGGCCTTGCTCCAGGGTGTGTGCGGGCTGCCAGCCGGTGGCGGCGGTCAGTCGGCTCGCGTCCGCGACGAGCCGCATCACCTCGGAGTTCGCGGGCCGGATGCGGGCCTCGTCCTCACGGACGTCGAGTTCGCTGTCCATGACCTTGCCGATCAGCGCGACGAGGTCGCCGACGGAGATCTCGCCGCCGGTGCCGGCGTTGAAGGTGCGGCCGACGACCTGCTCGGCGGGCGCGGTGCCGACGGTGAGGAACGCCTGCGCGGTGTCCTTGACGAAGGTGAAGTCCCGGGTGGGGCGCAGATCGCCGAGGGTGATGGTGCGCTCCCCCGCGGCGACCTGGCCGATGACCGTGGGGATCACCGCGCGCATCGACTGGCGGGGCCCGAAGGTGTTGAAGGGTCTCAGGGTCACGACGGGGGTTTCGAAGCTCGCGTGGTAGCTGTCGGCGAGCCGGTCGCCGCCGGCCTTGGAGGCGGCGTACGGGGACTGGGTGTTGATGGGGTGGTCCTCGGTGATCGGCACGGTCCGGGCGGTGCCGTAGGTCTCGCTGGTGGAGGTGTGGACCAGACGGGGCGTGCCGAGGGCGCGGACGGCCTCCAGGACGTTGAGGGTGCCGGTGACATTGGTGTCCACGTAGCTGTGGGGTGCCTGGTAGGAGTACGGGATCGCGATGAGGGCGGCCAGGTGGTAGGCGGTGTCGGCGCCGTCGAGGAGACCGCGGACCGAGCCGGGGTCTCGGACGTCGCCGAGGACGATCTCGACCTGGTCGAGGACGTCGGGGTGCAGGGTCTCCAGCCAGCCGTAGGAGGAGAAGGAGTTGTACTGGGCCATGGCCCGGACCCGGTGTCCGGAGGCGACGAGCGCCTCGGTCAGGTGGGAGCCGATGAAACCCTCGGCTCCGGTGACGGCGGCGAGCGGTGCGGAGGTCAACTGGTGTGTCCTTCCGGTCGGTGGTGTGGGGGGTGGCACGTGGGGGGTGTGCGGTGGTCGGGTGGGCACGGGGCTCAGGCGTGTGGCGCGGGCCGGCCGAGCAGCCGCAGCGCGCACGCCACCAGACAGAGCGCGGCGGCGGCGCAGCACAGGGGCAGCGCCAGGTCGCCCGGTGGCAGGCGCAGCAGGGTGATCGCTCCGGCGCCGCCGGCCGCCGCCAGGCAGATCGCGGCGGACGGCCAGGCCGCCCCGAAGGCCTGCAGCAGCAGCGCGGTCCACAGGACGGCGGCGAGCAGCAGCAGCGGGGCGGGGGCGGCGCCGGTGAGCAGGGCCGCGGGCAGCAGCGGCAGCAGATAGACGAGCAGGCAGAGGCCGAGGATCCCGGCCGAGCGCAGCAGGAACCCGGCGGGGGTGGCGGCGGCGCGCAGCGCGGCGACGGACAGTCCCCGGTAGCGGTAGAGCAGCCATTCCGCCGGGCCCATGCTCACCGTCAGCACGATCACCGCGTACGGCTCCTGCCGGCCCTCCAGCAGTACCAGCACACCGGCTGCCAGGCCGAAAAGGCCGTACGGCAGGGACCACAGCGGGCGGGGGCGGCGGGCGTCGGGGACGGCCGGGGTGGCGAGGACGTCCCGCAGGGTCCGGCCGGTGACGGCGAGGGTGGCGAGCAGCGCGAGCAGAGGCAGTCCGGCGCGGGGCCACGGGCCCGGTTCCCACCAGGGCAGCACGGCGGCTCCGGCGATCAACGGGCTGAGCGCGGCGAGCAGTTGGCGCTCCTTGCCGAGGACCAGCAGGATGCCGGCCGCCCCCAGGTACAGCGACTGGGCGGCCGCCACCAGGGTCACAGGTCCGCCGCCCGCGGGCAGTGCCGCGCTCGCCGTGGCGACGAGCGCTCCGACGGGGGCGCCGGTCAGGAGCGTACGGCCGGCCTCGTGCCGCCCGGTCGCCATCCGCAGGTGGGCGCGGTGGCCGAGGGCCTGGCCCCAGGCCCAGGAGACGAGTCCCGCCACGATCAGGGCCGGCGCGTGCGCGCCGGGGTTCCACAGCGGGGCGGTCAGCAGGTAGGCGAGGCCGGGCAGGGCGAAGAGGACGCCTCGCAGCAGGCAGCGCACGGTGTCCGGGCGCCAGGGGTCGGCGCCCCGCGCGGGTTCGGGGAACGTCCTCGGTACGCGTTCGTACAGGGCGGCGGCGAGCGAGAACAGGCTGGGATGGCCGTAGCGTTCCTTGATGAGGGAGGCGGACAGGCCCTCCGCCTCCAGCAGGGCGGCCACTTCGTACGGGTGGACGGCCGGGCCGACGCGGTCGGCGAGTTCGGCGGCGAGTTCGTTGACCGCCTCCTCGTCCGGGCCCCGGTGCGGGAGGCGGATGGTGAGGGTGGTGTCGTCGCCGAGGGCCCAGCTGGGGCGGCGGCGCGGGCGGCGCCGGTCGGCCAGCCGGATGGCGAGGGTGTCCTGTTCGGCGCCGCCGGGTTCGAGTGACAGGGGGCCGCTCATCCGGCCACCGTGCTGATCGGGGCGGGCGCGGGCGCCGGGATCTCGACGGTCGCCGGCCGCTGCCGCAGCGTGGGCAGTTCGAGGTAGATGGCGCGGAAGGTGTCGATGGTCCGGCGGAGGGTGAACTGTTCGATCACCCTGAGCCGGGCCGCCTCCCCCATCGCCCGGCGGCGTGCCGGGTCGCCCAGCAGTTCCAGCGCGGCCCGGGCCATCGCCTCCGGGTCGCGCGGCGGCACCACGAGCCCGGTGTCGCCGACGGCCTCGCGCACCCCGCCCACATCGGTGGAGACGGTGGCCCGCCCGCAGGACATGGCCTCGATGAGGGTGAACGGGAAGCCCTCGCTGATGCTGGAGAGCATCACGACGTTGCCGGCCGCGTAGGCGTCCTTGATGTCGTCGACCCGGCCCTCGAAGGTGACGGCGTCGCCGTGGCCCAGTTCGGCGGCGAGGGCCTCGCAGCGTTCCCGGTAGGCCTCGCCGCCGCGTGGTGTCCCGCCGAACAACCGCAGTCGCGCGTGCGGGAGTTCGGCCCTGACGAGGGCGAACGCCCGGATGAGGGTCTCCAGGTCCTTGATGGGGTCGACGCGGCCCGCCCAGCTGAGGGTGAGCGTCTCCGGCTCGGGCCCGGCGGGCGGGAACGCGGCGGGGTCGACGCCGTTGTAGACCGTGCGGATCGACTCGGGGTCGGCGCCGCCCTGTTCCTCCCAGAGCCGGTTGTAGCGGTTGCCGGGGGTGATCAGGGCGGCCCGGCGGTAGGTCTCCTCGGCGAGCAGGCGGAAGAAGCCGAGGACGACCGCCTTGACGGGCCAGCGGTAGGGGGCGGTGCGGTAGCCGAGGTAGCGCTCGCGCAGATAGACGCCGTGTTCGGTCAGCAGCAGGGGGACGCCGTGTCGTTCGAGGGCGGCGAGGCCCGGGAGGACGGCGACACCGCCGCTGACCGCGTGCGCGACGCCGGTCTCGGGTGCCGGCGCGGCGAGCGGGCGCAGGGCGTGTTCGAGCAGGGAGGTCGCGGTGAGCGCGTCGTGCAGGGTGGGCCGGGCCTCGCGGACGGCGAGTCCGGGGCGGTTCCAGACGGCGGCCAGCTGGGCGATCGCCCGGTCCGAGCGCAGGAAGGGGCTGAGTGTGCCGTCCGCCGCCGCCCGGGCCAGCTCGTACAGGGCGGGCGCGAAGCCGTCCTCGGCGCCCGGGTCGAGCAGGGCGGTGAGGAACCGTTCGTAGGCGGTGGCGAGGCGGTGACGGGCGCGGCCCCGGGGCGCGCGGCCCTCGGGCGGGTCGCCCCACATGGGGACGGACAGCACACGACAGACGTGGGCGGGCAGGTCCCAGACGAGGGGTTCGCGTCCGGTGCCGGTCACGGCGATGACGTCGAAGTCGAGGTCCGGCATGCCCTGGACGAGTTGGTCGCACCAGACGCTGACGCCGCCGTGACTGTGGGGATAGGTGCCTTCGGTGAGGAGGGTGACGCGCGTCGCGCCGAGTCGGCGCGCGTCGTGGGGAACGGGCATCGGTGTGCTCCACGGCCGTGGTGTGGGGTGGTTCCGGCCGGTCCCGGCCGCGGGTGACGCGGCCGGGACGGCTCGATGGGCGGGTTCCGCGGCTCAGTCGTCCGCGGTGTCGGTGTCCGTCGAGTCGGTGTCCGCGGTGTACGGCACTCTCTCGCTCACGCCCGCGGGGACACGGGTGTCCGGCGCGGGGTCCGTGGTCTCGACGGATCCGGTGGCGTCGGCCGCCGGGGAACCGGCCGGCGTGGGCAGGGCGAGGGCGAGGGGAGCTCCCGTGGAGGGGGTCCAGCCGGAGACCGCGCCGGCGTAGGCGTCGCCGAAGGCGGCACCGGCCAGGGTGGTGCCGGTGGGCGCGGTGACGGTGACCGCGAGGCCGTCCGGTGCCTCGACGGTCACGGCGCTGCCGATGCGGTGGGCGGTGACCTCGCCGGCCTGGAGGGCGGCCTGCCAGAGGGCCCTGCGGCGGAGTTCGGCGCCGATGTCCTTCATCCGCAGGTTGACCACGGGGGTGTTCTCGGCGAACAGGGCCGCGTAGTCGTCGAGGACGCCGTCGAGCACCGGGTAGGCGATGCGGTCCTCGGCCAGGTTCGACTGGTGGATGAAGTGCGGCTTCGGGTCGCCCGCGAGGACGTGGCCGAGGGCGATCCGCTTCTCCAGCGGCACGATGACCTCCGCGTACCCGGTGGCCGTGTCCAGCGGCGCGGTGAGGCAGGTGGTGGTGGCGGGGTTGTCCTCGCAGATGCCGCTGCCGCCCTGGGCGCGGCTGGTGTAGATCCAGTTGTACTCGTCGACCTGTTCGGCCGCGCGTCCCGCGTTGTAGAAGACGTTCATCGGGTGGCGGGGCACGGTGGTGGCGGGGCCGACCTGACGCTGGGCGGGCTCGCGGGAGTTGTCGGAGCCGAGCCAAGTGGTGTCGTTGTCGTCGAGGGCGAGCGCCAGGTTGGGGTTGTCCTCGGGCTGTTGCGGCAGCACCTTCATGCCGGAGTGTTCACCGGTGACCAACTCGCCGTTCTCCAGGGGGAGTCCGGCCCTCTCGCCCCAGACGCGGTTGGTGGCGATCTCGTCGGAGATGTCGTTGCGGCTCACCCAGCGGGTGGAGCCGGCGGCGTCGGTCGCGCATCTCCAGGGGACCACGCTGGTGTCCTGGACGCAGCCGAGGAAGGGGTGGGAGTAGGTGTGGTTGATCCAGCGGAACTGGTTCCGGTCCGCGATGAACTTGTCGGCGAGGGCGTCGTCGCCGTTGTTGTCCTCGCGGTGGTCGACGCTGCCGGCGCCGTTGTAGGCGAGGTCGAGGGTGAAGTTCTTCTCGGTCTGCCAGGCGGTGGCGTGGTCGACGTCGGCCGGGGTCATACGGATGGGGTCGGGCTCGATGTTCGGGTCGGCGCAGTCGACGTCGCCGGGGGTGCAGTTCAGCTGGGTGTTCCAGCGGTCGTCGGCGGCGAACACGTCGTCGACGTGCACGGCGAAGTAGTTCCGTGAGGCGCCCAGGTGCACCCCGCCGGTCATCCACTCGACGATGCCTCGGGCCAGCAGCCGGAACTGCTGCTGGTACCGGTTGTAGACGAACGTGACGACGAGCTCGCGGCGCCCGTCGTGCCGGTACTCGCCGACGAGTGTGCCGCGGGTGGACTGGCCGGGGACGGCCGCGTCGACGTAGGGGGTGAAGTCGGCTCCCGCGACGGGCCTCGACAGGTAGGCGTAACTCTCGCCGATGGCGGGGTCGTTGTCCTCGAAGGGCACCGCGCCGTCGAGGTAGCCGAAGTGGCCGGCCTTCCCGGCGTCGGTCACCCGGGCCTCGGCGCCGTCGAGGCTGCCGGAGTAGCCGCCGTACACCGGGTACTGCAGACCGGCTTCCGGACGCGCGTAGGTGTAGGCGTCGACCTGGGGGATCGCGTAGGTGCGCTCGTACTCCGCGAGCGCCGTCATCTCGGCGGAGCCGGCCGGGAACGGGTTGTCGTTGGGCAGCACGACCGCCTGGTACTTGGCGCGCGGGCGGCCGTCGACGGTGTCCGCGAGGAAGCCGGCGTCGATGACCGGCCGGTCGGCGCTCGTCAGGTCGATCTCGGTGTACGGAGTGCCGACGGTGGTGAGTTCGGCGGCTATCGCGTCGGTCGACGGGCCGCCGTCGCTGACCACCAGGACCCGCAGATCGACGCGGGGCGCGGTGTCGTCGGCGTGGACCGGGCCGGCCGGCAGGCCGAGCGCGGCGATGAGCGCGCCCACCGTGAGCACGGTGGTGCGTAAAGTCCGCTTCATGCGGTGAAGTCCCCTCCCCGGGCAGGGGTGAGCACGCCTCTCCTGGAGCGGACGCACCCCCTTGCGTGACGCCGGCGTCCCCCTCAGAACCCAGTCGTCGACGCATCCGTCGCGTCACATAGTGGTGTCTGTGTGTGGCTTTCGTGGTCATGCTGCGAAACATGACGGAAAAGTGCAGGTGTCCAACTGGGCGAACCTGGAACCGAATTGAACGTTTTCTCATCCACCCCCGAAGGGGACCCGCAGCGACCGCGAGGGCCCGGAGCGCTGGTCCGGGCCCTGCGGGGTGCGTCGGTGAACCGTTCGGACCCGTCCGACCGTTCGCCAGTGGTTCAGACCATGACGGAAGCCTGATCGCAGATCATTTCAGGTCACTCCCGTCACGACCGCCCACCTCGTCGACGGGCCGTCAGGCGCAGAGCACCCGGGTCTCGGGGGTGAACACCGGACCGCCGCTGACGCTGGTGCTGTCGCTGAACTCGGAGTAGTAGTACGAGTAGAAGCCGATGTTCCCGTTGCAGCCCGAGTCGCCGGCGACCTGGAGCGTCAGCGTGACGGTACGGCTCTGACCGGGCGGGATCGTGGCGCCGTAGTTGGCGCCCAGGTTGGCGGGGCCGGTCCCGGAGCAGGGGGCGGCGCCGGCGGCCGTGGCGAGGCTGCAACCGGTGAAGGAGTACTTGAGGTCGGGGCGCTGGTTGGTCAGCCAGGTGGGCTCGATGGTCTGGTACACGAACCAGACGTCGTAGGTGTGGTTGTTCTTGATCGTCATCGACAGGTTGACCGTGCCGCCGGGCGTGGTGGTGGCGCTGTCGGTGGCGAACGTCAGGTCGGCGGATGCCGCGGGCGCCGCGCTCGCGCCGGGGGCCATGCCGAACACGGCGAGGGCGAGGGCCAGTACGGCACCGAGGCCGAAGCGTCTCATCAGTGGTGATCGCATGGGCCGGGAGGCTAGGCATCCGACCGCCGCGAAGTCTGCCCCGACGAGCGGCGGCCGACCGCCGCCCGGCCAAAAGTGTGCGCAGGGTGAAGGCGATGCGGTGGACCCGTGACGGCGACCCGCAGGCCCGCGTCAGCGCACGGTAACCGCGATGTGACAGGGGGTGCGGGCGGTGTAGTGACGGCACGCGCTGGCCACCACACGGAGGGGACGGCATTGGCGCGTATCGCACCTCGCGGCCCGCTCCCCCGCCACCGCGCGGTGCGCGAGATCTCGGCCATCCGCCGATTTCCGGCCCCCGGTCCCTCCGCCGGCGGTCACGGGGCCGGAAGTCATCTGTGGAAACCGCCGCCCCGTTGATGAGTCGGAGCATCGCCTGTTCCATGGCCGTGCCCGGCGGTCGACCACCGCCGGTTTCCGATTCTTGGGGAAATGGGGGCACCGTGGGCCGTTCCAGAGCGAGTTCGGAGAGACGGTCGGGGTTACCGGGGGCACGCAGGTACGGCAGGCCGGGTGCGGCGGCGCTGATCGGCGTCGCCGCACTCGTCGTGTCGGCCGTGCCGGCCGCGCCGGCCGGCGCGGCGACGGGGGCGACGGCACCGCCACCGAGCCCGGGAGAGCTGATACCGGGGCAGCGGACGGCGACACCGGCACTGGTGGAGGGCCTTGAGGAGCGGGCCCCGGACGCCCCGAACGCGGTGGCCGCGGCCCGCGCCCACCTCGCCGAACAGGAGGACCGCTACCGGATCGCGGATCCGGGGCGCGACCTCGAGGCGGCGGGCACCCTCACGACGGGTGACGGGCACGAGATCGTACGGCTGCGGCAGGAGCACCGCGGGGTGCCGGTGCTGGGCGGCCAGTACGTCGTCCGCATGGAGAAGCGGGACGGCGAACGGGTCGTCACCGGCACGTCCGGCAGGTACTTCACGGGTCTGCGGGCCGACACCGCCGCCCCCGCGGTGGACGACGCGCTCGCCGTCGAACGGGCCGTCGACGCCGTACTGACCGAGCTGCGTGAGCGGGACTTCACCGCGTACGGGGAAAACGGCGGGGAGAGCGGCGAGGACAGCGGCGAGGAGGGCAGCGCGGAGGCCCTGCATCCGCTCACCGGCACCTCGAACGGCCTGGTCGTCCTGCCCGCCGGCACCGGTGTGCTGACCCGGCACATCACCGTCCGGGGCGAGAGCCCGGTGGGCGGAGAGCCGGTGCTGCGCGAGGTCTACGTCGACGCCGACGCCGGGTATCCGGTCCTGCAGTACAGCGGGATCAGGACGTTCGGCGCGCCCGGGGCGACCTCCGGACCGGACGCGGTGCCGAAGGCGGAGGGTCGGTCCTCGGGGCGGGCCGTCGCGGCCGGACGGCTCTCCGGGCGGGCCGCCGCGGCGGGCTCCGGCGTCAGGCTGGACGGTCGGACCGTGGCCCTGGAGGTCACCCTCGACGAGGTCCGTGGCACGCACGTCCTGCACGACACCTCCCGGGTCGACGAGGAGACCGGGCGTCCCGTCCTCACGACCTGGGACGCGCGCGGCAGACAGGTCACCGACGTGGCGGGCGCCTGGCCCCCGGACCTGGCGCAGTTCGCCTCGCCCACCGCCGACTTCGGGACGGAGGCGACCGAGGCGGGCGCGGTGGACGCGCACTGGGCCGCCGGGCAGGTCTTCGACTGGTTCAAGGGCAGGCACGGCCGGAACAGCCTCGACGGGCGCGGCATGTCGGTCGACTCCCTGGTGGGCGTGACGAACTACGGGGAGCCGTACGTCAACGCCTTCTGGGACGGCACGAAGATGGTGTACGGCACCGGCGACGCCGAGTATCGGCCGCTCTCCGCCGGGCTGGACGTCGTCGGGCACGAGATGACCCACGGCGTCGTCGACCACTCGGCCGACCTCGTCTACGCCGGCCAGTCCGGCGCCCTGAACGAGGCGATCGCGGACTACTTCGGCAACGCCATCGAGACGGACGTGTACGGCGTGCCCATGGACGACCCGGACGCCGGGCTCCTGGGCGAGCGGCTGTGCCGTACCAAGGCGCCCGCCGAGTGCGCGGTGCGCGACCTGAACGACGGGCGGACCACGGCCAAGTCCTTCCTCGGGGTCGGATTCGGCACGGACAACGGCGGTGTCCACCTCAACTCCACCATCTTCTCCGGGGCGTTGTGGGACATCCGCGAGGACCTCGGCGCCACGCTGGCCGACCGGGTCGTGTACAAGGCGCTCACCGAGTACCTCACTCCGCTCGACGGGTTCACCCAGGGCCGGGACGCGGTGGTCGCCGCCGCCAGGGCCCTCGGCGTGCAGGGGCAGGACCTCACCGCGGTGCAGCGGGCCTTCAACGCCCATGGCATCGTGGCCAACTGGGAGCTCGCCCTGGGCGTCGACTCCGATCCGCTGCTGGAGCGCGTCAACACCACCGACTCCCGCCTGGGCGCGGGCGGTGACTGGTGGGTGGCCTCGCAGTCGAACGAGTCGGGCACCGAGGCGTACTCGGTGTGGGCCGGGCGCACCGACGGTTCCGGCCGGCTGAAGCTGATGAGTCCCAACGACGGCCGCTACCACGTCGATCCGGCGACGGACGGCAGGACGGTGGTGTGGACGGCCTACGGCTCCGGCCCCGTGGAGGTCCTCGCCCGGCCGATCGCGGGCGGTCCCGTCCGCAAGCTGTGGTCCGGCCGGGGTGTGGGCTCCTCGATCGACGTCGAGGGCGACACCGTGACCTTCGAGCACCACAACCACGGCGGGCGCCGGGGCGTGACGTATCTGAGTCTGAAGGACCCGGCGGCCAAGGTCTCCATCGGCGGCGGCACCTACCGCCGGGCGTCCTTCCCTTCGCTGAGCGACGGACGGGTCGTCTACCAGGACTACCGGCGCGTACGGACGTCGTACGCGTACTCCACGCGGATCATCGACGTCGCGACCGGTGAGGACACGCTGCTGCACGGGTCGGAGGCGACCACGAGCCTCGGCCCGACCGCCGTGAACGGCCGGTACGCCTACTGGCTCGCCAACGAGGTCCGGGGCGACGGCAGGACACTGCTGAGGCGCTCCGCCCTGGACGGTTCCGGTGTGGTGGACCTGAGCCCGGAGAGCGGCCCGACCTCCCTGAACGTCTCCGACGTGACGGCGTCCGAGGACACGGTCACCGCGACGGCCCGCACCGGCGACACCGCGATCCGCAACGAGTCCCTGGCCAAGCTCTGGCAGTTCCCCGGTGACACGGGACGGCGCGCCCGCGTCTCGTGCAACCGCGGCGAGCAGTTGTCCGCCGCTGCGGCCGCCGGCACCCGGGTGGTCTGGCTCGACTCCACCACCGGTGTCAGCGACGTGGTGACGCGCGCCCGCCCGGCCGGAAGCTGCGGGGCCGCGGCGCGTTCGGCCGGGGCGACGACGCGCTAGGGGGATCAGTCCGAGGCGGACAGGGGCGGTGCCGGGCCGGCCGGCGGGCGGGCACGTGTCACTGCGGAGGGTGAGCGCCGCGCCGGCGCGGGGCCGCCTACGGCGACTGGCCGGTAATACGTACTCCGGTTACGTAGGTCTACGGATGCGCCGCCCCTGTTCGCTTCGATTGGCTTGCCGGACGCCGGAGGGGTCGTCCCGCGTGCCCGCCGTGCCGTCGGGGTTCCCGACGTGCCGGAGGGGGCTTCGTGGGGAGGCGCCGGACCGATTGTCAGTGGCTGCCGCTAGCGTTCCGCACATGGTCGCACTTGGGCCGGGATTCCCCGGCTGAACTGTGCTTTCTTCGTGTGGATCTGACGCTAGGGGCTGGGGTTAGTGGGTTGGCTGTCGGCGGGCGACGGGTACGAAGTCGCTCTTGTGGAGGGGCGGGTGGCCGCTCGGGCCACCTCGGGCAGGGCTGCGGGGCGGCAGTTGAAGTCGCTGCCGAAGGCGCTGAAGGACCACCCCGAGGTGGACCGGCTGCGCCGGTTCGCCGAGTGGCTGGATCGGCACGCGACGGCGTGCGTCGAACAGGTGGACGCCTGGATGGTGTCGTCACTGCCCGTGCCCACCGGTCTGCTGGCCCGGGTGTGGCCGGACGAGGCGTGGCAGGCCGCGCTGCGCGACCTCGCGGTGGTCGGTGACGACCCGGACGAGGTCGGCTTCCTGCGGGGCGCCACGGACGCCGGCGAACTGCGGGTGGTGAACCTGGACGGTGAGACGGTCCGCCTCTCCCCGCGCACGGTGACGCTGCCGCACCCGGTTCTGCTGCCGGACCTGGACGACATCCGGGAGTTCGCGGCGGAGCTCGGCATCGTCCAGCGCGTCGAGCAGATACACCGGGCCACCTGGCGGCGACCGGACGACCTGGCCGCCAAGGCCACCCAGGTGCGGGAGTTCACCGGCGGCCAGTACCGCTCCCGCTTCGCTCTCGCCGCGCGCGCCACCTCCCTGGGGTACCGCGTCTCCGGCGGTCATGCCACCGCCCGGGTCCGGGACGGCGGGCGCACCGTCGAGGCCTGCGTGTGGATCGGAGAACCGTACTGGGACGACGAGGTGGAGACCGGCGGTCTCACCTGGCAGGACCAGGACGGCCGCGCCCTGCCGCTCGGCGAGGTGGGCCCGGTGGCGTGGTCGGAGGGAATGCGGATGGCCGCGGCGCTGTACGCCGGGCGCGTGATCGAGGAAGGCAAGGACGCATGAGCGGGGGGACGCGGGTGTCGTACGAGGACGTGCTGGCAGCGGGCGGGGTGCTGCCGCCGGACACCGAGGACGCCGGGGAGCGGGCGGTGCCGCTGACCGCGCGGACGTATCGTCATCCGGGCCTGGAGGACCGGGTGGTGGTGCGGCTGGTCGCCGGGGAGCTGGGCGCGGCGGAGGATCTGGCCGCCGGGTTCCTCGGCCTGGAGCAGGACGCGGAACCGGCCGTCGTGGGGCTGGGACTGCGGCAGTCGCTGGGCTTCCCCGAGTGGGTGCTGGTGCACCACCCGGCGGACGGGCACCACGCGCTGGGCATCGTGCCGGACCTGGAGCGGGCCGCACGGCAGGCGAAGTCGAAGCCCAAGACGGCCATGGACGCCTATCTGGAGCTGGGCGAGCGGCTGGCGGCGTCGGTGCCGCACTTCCTGCCGACCTTCTTCGAGCAGGCCGGCCGGGTGTTCCTCGCGGAGGAGAACGCCACGTACGCGGCCCAGTTGTTCACCCGCGCCCGCAAGGCCGAGGCGGAGCACGGGCTGGTCGTGGAGGAGGACCGGCTGGACGCCGTGTTCCTGGAGTTCGCGCTGGCCGGGGCGCTCCCGGTGAAGGTGCTGTCGGCGTACGCGAAGGAGCTGGCCGCGCGGGTCCCGGCCGAGGAGGCGCTCGGGCGTTTCACCAAGCTGTGCCTGCGCCGCACGGCGGGCGGTCTGCCGCCCTCGGCGCAGATGGCGAACGACCTGCGGCGGCTGGCACGGGCGGCAGGCCGGGACGCGGGTCTGACCGAGCAGGACTATCTGGCCGAGCTGCTGGCCCTGCCGTCCACGGCACGTGCCGCCGCGGGCTGGTGGAAGGGGCACCGTGCGGCGTTGGTGGCGCTGGCGGCACGGGCGCCCGAGGTGCGGGGCACCCTGCTGGACATGCTTCCCGCGTCCCACGACGACGAGACGCCCGCGATGTGGCTGGACATGCTGGAGGCGTCCGGCGCCACGGCCGGGCTGTGGGACGACTCCCTGCCCGAGAATCAGCGTCCGCACGACGGCACGGCGGGCTGGCTGGAGCGCTTCCTCACCTACCGGGAGCGGGCCCGGTCCTGGCGCGGCTCCACCCGGATGCCCGAGATGTATCCGCTGGTCGAGCGGACGGCGGACCGGCTCCGCGCCGAACTGGCCACCGCCGGACGTGAGTTGAGGGTCACGCACGACGTCGATCTGATGGATCTGCTGCTGTCCCTGGACGTGCCCGTGGCCGCCCCGATGAAGGACGGGTCGCTGCCGCTGGAGCAGTGGGCCCCGGGCGAGGGACACCGCGAGCTGCTGTCGCTGGCCGCCGACGCCCGCTTCCACGAGGCGTTCCGCCGCGGCGCGGACCGGTTCGGCGACGACGACTCGGGGCGACGCGCCATCCGGGTGCTGGCCGCCTCGCCGGGCGGGCGACCGCTGCTGGCCGAGTGGGTGCGCGGGGTCGTCCGGCGGTTCGCCGCCGTGGGTCTGCCCCAGCTGCCCGACGCGCTCACCCGTCTGAAGTGGCTGCCGGCCGAGGCGCTGGCGCTCGCCGAGGACGAGGTGCGCTCCGCCGTCTCCACCGACCTGGCCCCGGTGCTCACGCGCACCCTGCGCGCCGGCCTCTTCGACGAACTCGGCTGGCCCGCCTGGGAGGACGCGACCGCCACGCTCGTCCCGAAGGACGACGTCGAGGACATCATCGTCGCCGACGCCTGGCCGCACCTCGTCGTGGCGGGCGCCGCCCAGGCCCGCGTGATCGGCGCGGAGGGCACCCTCCTCACCCACGACCTGCGCATCCCCGCGGACGACAAGTGGGGCGACCCGGGCTTCCACCACGTGGACGGCGAGCTGCTCGTCTACTGGCGGTCCCGCGACAGCGGCCTGCGCGGCTACTGGCACACCCGGGCCGACAGCCCCCAGAGCATGGAGGGCCCGGGCGGCACCCGGGGCACCGAGATGGACTGGTACAAGGCCGACCTGAGGCTCACCCTGCCCCTGCCGGGCGGCGGCCGGGCCACCGGCGCGGGTGTGCTGCACGCCGGGGACACCACGATCCCCGGCGAGCGGTGGCTGCTCTTCGACGGCGCCTCGTACTGGGTCTGGCACGCGGAGGGCGAGCGGGACACCCACGGGTTCTACGAGTACGACCCGGCGACGGACAAGCGCGGGCGCATGAGCATGCCCGCCTTCCTCGCCGACGCGCTGCGCGACGCCCCCGAGGGCAGCGTCTACGACAGCGGCTGGCTCGGCCCCTCCCCGACCGTCGGCCACGCACCGGCCTCGGCCCCCGTGGACGGCGTGGTCGGCATCCGCACGGTCCAACTGCCCGACGGCTCCTGGCGCTCCCAGGACCTCGCCGGACACACCGTCACCCTGCCCGCCGGCCGGGGCAGGCCGTCCGCGCTCGTCGTCTTCCCGGGCGACGACCGGGCCCGCGCCGTCGTCCGCAACGGCTGGCAGCTGGAGATCGTCGACCACGACGGCGTGGTCACCTCCGTCGCGAAGACGGACCGCACCCCGGGCATCTACGGCGAGGGCACCCTGCTGCTGCCTCCGGTGCAGTTCTGGGAGTGCATGACACCGCGCGACCCGGAGGGCTCCGCCGCGCTGCGCCGCATCGACGCGGCCACGTCGACGGCCCTGCTGGCCGCCGCCGCCCAGAAGGACAAGGACGCGCTGCCCGACGCGATCCGCGCGCTGCTGCCGGTCACGCACGACGCCCTCGTCGCGGGCATCGCCGGCGTCGTCCGCCACGCCGCCGGCCAGCAGGCCGTCCTCGACGCCGCGGCGGCCCGGCTCACCCGGGCGCTCGACGAGGGAGTGGACGAGCCGGCGGGGCCCGCGGGCCCCGCCGACACCGTCCTCCAGGGCGCGCTGAGCGGCCTCGGCCAGCCGGCGAACCACTGGTGGAACCGCGACGAGGAGGCCGACACCGTCTTCCGTTCGCTGCGTACGCTGAGCAGGGCCGCCGGACTCCTCCCCGCAGGCGCCGCCCCGAAGGCACCGGCCGTACGTCTCCACCTCGACGGGCCCGAACTGCCCACCGGGCAGCCGGATCTGTGGTCGCTCGCCGACCGCACGAGCGCCGTCGTCCTCCGCGCCACGGCCGCCACCACCTCGCCGGAGCACCGGGAGGCGCTGCGCACCCTGCTCGACCGGTTCGAGACGCTGGGGCTGGGGATCGGTGCCCATGCCGAGCGGTGGCGCGGAGTGATCGTGAGCCTGTCGGCCGACCAGCTGCGCACCACGTCGGGCGAGTGGCGATCGGGCTCGTGGAACGGTGTGCTGCCGCTGGGCGACGACGCCTTCCTCGCGATCGTGGGACGCCTGTCCCTGAACGACGACGGCGCCGTCTTCACCGCCTTCTTCCACGACCCGGCGGAACGCTTCGAGGTTCCCGAGCCGTACACGCTGCGCGAGTCCTGCCCGGTGACCGGGGCGAGGCACGCGGCCCGGCTCGGGGCGTTCCTCGCGGAGCTGGACGCGCGCGGACCCGCCCCCTGGTTCCCGGAGGCCGCCGAGGAGTTCGCGCGTCGCACCGGTGTCACCGAGACGATGTCCCGGCTGATCGTCGCAGGCCTTCCCCAGGTCGACGTCTACCAGCGCTCCTTCCTGTCCACGGAGGCCCGCGACGCCATCGGTGTGAAGCTGGCACCCGCCGCCGTCGCCAAGGACGAACTGCGCGGCGTCGACGGCGACATCCGCGCCGCGGTGGTGGCCGCGCTGCTGCCAGCCGACCCGGCCCGGCTGTGGACCGACGGGCCCGACGCGGCGGCCGCGGCCGAGGTCTGGAACAGCAAGGTGGGCAGGCGCACGGCCGTTCCCGAGGAGCTGCTCGCGGACGCGAACCGCGCCGTCAAGCACTCCCCGTGGGAGCTCCGCGGCGCCCTGCCCGCGCTGCTGCACCCGGCCGGTGAACCCCGGCTCACCCAGGACCTGGAATGGGCCGTCAAGGGCGACCGGGTCCGGCCCGTCGACGACGGCGCGGTCGGGTTCACGGCGGACACCCTCGTCGGCTCGGTCGGCCTGGCCGCCTGGCTCGCCCACCGGCTGCCCGCCGGCGACCCGCTGCGGGCCGCGCTGCCCGCCGCGCTCACCGCCGTGCGCGAGCGGCTCGCGCACCCCGGGCTCGTCCTGGACCTCGACAGGTACATCGGCCTGCCGCAGTTCCGCAAGACCGCGGGCACCCCGACCGAGGTCGGCGAGGGCTTCGAGCGGTACGGCGCCGTCATCCTGGCCACCCACGACGACCAGCCGTCGCCCGGCATCCGGGTGGCGCTGCTCGACGAGGCCGGCCACGACCCGTACCTGCCGGCGCTGCGCGTCGACGCCCAGCGGCCCTACGCCGCCGAGGTGGCGCTGCGCCTGGCCCGTTCCGCGCCGTACGCCGCGCTGTTGGCCGACCCGGGCGACCCCGTGGCGGGCGAGCGCGGCAAGGACGGCACCTGGTGGCCGCAGGACCCGAGCCGTTCGGTGCCCGAGCTGGTCACGGAGGTGGCGAAGGAGTACGGCATCGGTGAGGACGCCGCCACGCTCTATCTGATGCTGCTCGCCATGCCCGACCCGACGGACCGGACGACGGCCCGCTGGACGGGCTGGAAGCCGGCCCGACTCAAGGCGGCCCGCGCCGAACTGGCCGGGGGCGAGCTGGTGGTGGAGGCCAGCCGCGCCAGGGCCGGGCGTTCGCTCTTCCTGCCGGGCGCGTGGGTCGACCCGAAGGCCCCGCGGCTGCCGCTGGAGCGGTGGAAGCTGCCGCTGTTCGACAGCCTGATGACCGACGAGCACGCCACGTTCGGCGTGATCGTGCCGTCCGAACCGGCCGCCGAGCTGTACCGCAGGGCCTGGCAGCGGATCCAGGACGGCGACATGCCCCGGTTCGAGGAGCTGAAGGTACGGCGGGGCCGCCGCCGCTGAGCGGACGGCAGGGGCAGGGGGCGCCCGGACCGCGAGCAGTCGGTCCGGGCGCCCCGGCCACCGGGCACCCCCGGCCTCGCGTCACCCCGCGAGACCTGCACACGCCGCCTGCCTGCCGCCGCCTGACTCCTGACTCCTGACTCCTGACTTCTGACTTCTGACTGACCAACTGCCCTACTGAGCAAGGACGTTCATGACCCCGACCGACACGGCGACGGCCCTTCCGGCCCGGCAGATCCTGCCCGCCGAGGAGCGCCACGCCACCGAACTCGACTTCCTCGCCGCTCATGACGAGGGCCCGCGCCCGCCCGGCTGGCGCCTGACGCCACGTGCCGTGGTCACCTTCGTCTGCGGCAGCGGCGGCGAGGCGCTGAAGCTGCCCAAGCCGCACGAGACGCTGCCGGACAAGCTGGTGATCGCGCCCAAGTTCGTCGGCGAACGCGCCCTGGTCGAGCGGTGCGTGGTCACCCTCGCCGGTGAGCGCGGCCTGCTGCTCGTCGGCGAGCCCGGCACCGCCAAGTCGATGCTCTCCGAGCTGCTGTCGGCCGCCGTGTGCGGCACCAGCGCGCTCACCGTGCAGGGCACCGCCGGCACCACCGAGGACGCCTTCCGCTACGGCTGGAACTACGCCCTGCTGCTCGCCCAGGGCCCGACCCCGCAGGCGCTGGTCGACTCGCCGGTGCTCGGCGCGATGCGCTCCGGCCGGGTGGCGCGGGTCGAGGAGATCACCCGCTGTCTGCCCGAGGTGCAGGACGCGCTGGTGTCGATCCTGTCCGACCGCCGGGTGAGCGTGCCCGAGCTGTCCGGCACGGACGACGCCCAGGTCCCGGCCGCGCCCGGCTTCACGGTCATCGCCACGGCCAACCTGCGCGACCGGGGTGTCTCGGAGATGTCCGCCGCGCTCAAGCGCCGCTTCAACTTCGAGACCGTGCACCCCATCGCCGACGTCGAGGCCGAGACGGCGCTGGTCCGGCGGCAGGCGGAGGCGGCGGTGCAGCGGGCCGGCGCGGCCTTCGGCGTGGACGACGCGGTGCTCGACGTGCTGGTCACCGTCTTCCGTGATCTGCGCGCGGGGCGTTCCGCCGAGGGCTGGGACGTGGAGCGTCCGGGCACGGTGATGTCCACCGCCGAGGCGGTGTCGGTGGCTGCCTCGCTCGGGGTGGCCGCCGCCTATCTGCCCGGTGGGGACGCGCTCGACCTCGTCCCCGGGCACCTGCTGGGCGTGGTCCGCAAGGACGACCCGGCCGACCACGCCCGGCTGCTCGGCTACTGGGACGGCCCGGTGCGCCGTCGCGCCGAGGACGGCTCGGCGATGTGGCGCCGCCTCTGGGACCTGCGGGAGAACCTTCGGTGACGACCACTCAGGACCCGCGGGCCGCCGTCACGGCCCTCGCCGACTCGGCGGTGCCGTACCTGCTGGGGGTACGGCACCACAGCCCGGCCCTGGCCGCGGCCGTGCCCGCCCTGCTGGACGCCTCCGGCGCCGACGTCGTCTGCGTGGAGCTGCCGGCCGACTTCCAGCACTGGCTTCCCCATCTCGCCGCCCCGGGCACCCTGGCGCCGGTCGCCCTGGCCGGGGCGAGCGAGGGCGGCCGCCTCGGCTTCTATCCGTTCGCCGACTTCTCCCCCGAGCTCGCCGCCCTCCGCTGGGCCCGGGAGCGGGGCAAGGAAGTGGTGTGCTGCGACCTGCCGATGTCGCATCCGGCGTGGAGCGCGGACCGGGCGGAGATGGAACCGGCGGGCTCCGGGCCGACGGACGCGGACCGGGCGGAGATGAACCCGGCCGGCTCCGGGCCGACGGACGCGGACCGGGCGGAGACGGGCGCGGCCGGCTCCGGGCCGACGGACGCGGACCGGGCGGAGACGGGCGCGGACGCCCCGAGGTCGACGGCCCTCGTCTCACCGACCGCCTTCGCGGCGGCGCTCACCGCCGCCGGCACCGGTCGGGACGGTGACGACCTGTGGGACCGGTGCGTGGAGGTGCTCGCTCCCGGCTGCACGCCGGAGGCGATCCGTCGCGCGGCTCTCGGCGTGGGGTGGGCGTTGCGTCGCGACGCCGAGTCGGCGGGTGGTGTGCCGTCGGTCGACCTGGCCCGTGAGGCGCACATGCGCGACACGATCGCCCACGCCGCCGCGGGCGGACGCCGGGTCGCGGCCGTGATCGGCGCCTTCCACGCCCCGGCGCTGACGGACCCGGCCGACGGGGACACCGACCCGGCCGGGGCGCGGGGAGCGGGCCTCGTCGGGGAGCACCCGCCGGTCGTCACCTCGCTCGTCCCGTACGCCTTCGACCTGCTGGACTCCCGCTCCGGTTACCCGGCGGGCATCCGTGACCCGCGCTGGCAGCAGGCGGTGTTCACAGCCGGGGGCGACCCCGGGCAACTGCACGGCGCCGCCGCGCGGGCGATCACCGATGTGTGCCGGGAGCTGCGCGCGGCCGGGCACACCGCGGGCACGGGCGAGGCCACCGAGACCCTGCGGATGGCGGGCGACCTGGCCAGTATCCGGGGGCTCGCGGCCCCCGGCCGGGGCGAGGTCCTGGAGGCGCTGACGACGGTGATGGGGCAGGGCGAGCCGCTCGGCCGTGGTCGCGCCCTCGCCCGCGCGCTCGAAGTGGTGCTGGTCGGCACCGACCGGGGCCGGATCGCACCGGGCACCCCGCGTTCGGGTCTCGGCCCGTCCGTGGAAGCGGAACTGGCCGCGGTGCGGCTGCCCGGCCCGGAGGACCCCGCCTCGCGCGAACTCCGGCTCGACCCGCTGCGCTCCGCCCTCGACGGCCGCCGCGAGATCCTGCTCCAGCGTCTCGCGGTGTGCGGTGCGGGCTACGGCGAGTCCGTGGAGGTGGCCGGCACGGGCGACGGCACGGCGCTCACCACCCGATGGCGGGTGTCGTGGAGCCCGGCGGTGCCCGTCCGGCTCGACCTGGCCGGGATACGCGGGGTGACCGCGGCCCTGGCCGCCGAGGGCACGCTGCGGGAGACCTTCCGGCGGGAGTCGGCGGACGGCGGGCCCACCTGTGCCCTGGTCCTCGCCGGGCTCCGGGCGGCGGCCCGCTGCGACCTGCCCGCACTGGTCGCCGACCGGCTGGCGGACGCCGCCGCCGTGCTCCCGGCCGCCGCCACCCTGCCCGAACTGCTCGAAGCGCTCGACCTGTTGGAGGCGTTGCGCCGGGGCCATCTGCCCGGCACCACACCCGAGGGCAGGTCGTCGGCCGCCGACCTGGCCGTGGACCTCCTGGAGGCGGCGGTCCGCGCGCTGCCCGGTCTCGCGGGCAGCGACGAGCCGGAGGACGCGGCCGCGCTCGTCGCGCTCGCCTCCCGGGCCGGTGAACACCGCCTCGGTCTGCGCATGGACGACGCCCTGGGTACGCTCGCCCTCTCCGGTTCCCCGCTGATCCAGGGCGCCGCCCTCGCCGCCCGGGTCCTGCTCGACCTGGACGGCGCCGACACCGTCGGGGCGCGTGCGGCCGGGTGGATCGACACGGCCACCGGTCCCGACAGCCGCCTCGGTCTCGCCCGTCGCCTCACCGGTCTGCTCAGCGGCGCGGCCCCGCTGCTGCAGTCCGCGCCGACCGCGCTGGACCCGCTGCTCGACCGCATCGACACGCTGACGGACCAGGGGTTCCTGGACCGGCTGCCCGCCCTGCGCGGCGGCTTCGACACGCTCACCCCGGCCGGTCGCGACCGGCTGCTCGGTACGGTCACCGAACGCCTCGGCGACCGCCTCGATCTGTCCCTCACCGCCTCCCCGGAGCTCCTCGCGCTGTGGACGGCGGCGGACACGGCGGGCCTGACCGCGGTCGACTCCCTCCGGCTGTCGCTCGGCACGGCACCGGCGGAGTCCCCCGAGGCCAACGCCACCGCACGGCCCCCGGCACCCGAGGACGGACCGCGGGCCACCACCGCTCTCCCGGTCACCCGGACGGCACCCGAGGCCGGGCCTCAGGCCTCGACCGCCCTCCCGGTCACCCGGACGGCACCCGGGGCCGCGGGACGGGCCGACACCACCCGCGCCCGGTCCGCGACCGAGGCCACCCGCGCTCCCGTGCCCGCCGCCACGCCCCACTCCGACGGCCGGGCGCCGGTCTCCCTGCTCCACCTCTCCCCCACCGACCGCTGGCGGCTGCTCCTCGGGCGGGAGAGCGAGAAGCTCCCGCAGGACGCCCGGCGATACGCACACGCCCTGGACGAGTTGTACGGCACCGGCCGGGGCGAGGGTTCCTCGGACCTCGGCCGGGGCGCCCCGGGTCAGGGCGGGAGTCAGGACGCGTCCTTCCCCACGGCCCGGGAGTGGGGCGAGGAACTGGACGCCCTGTTCGGCGCCGAGGTCCGCGAGGAGGTGCTGGCCCGGGCCGCCGACCGGGGCCGTACGGACGTACTGGCCGAGCTGGACCCCGAGGCCGTCCGCCCCTCGGTCGATCTGCTGACCTCCGTGCTGAACCTCGCCGGCGGCATGCCCGAACAGCAACTGGCCAGACTGCGCCCGCTGGTACGGCGGCTGGTCGACGAACTGGCCAAGGAGCTCGCCACCCGGATGCGCCCCGCGCTCACCGGCCTGGCCACCCCGCGGCCGACCCGTCGCCCCGGCGGCCGGCTCGACCTGCCGCGCACCCTGCGGGCCAACCTGGCGAGCACCCACCGTACGGCGGACGGCCGGACCATGGTCGTACCGGAGCGGCCGGTGTTCAGCACCCGGTCCCGCAAGGAGGCGGACTGGCGGCTGATCCTGGTCGTCGACGTGTCCGGGTCGATGGAGGCCTCCGTCATCTGGTCGGCGCTGACCGCTGCCGTCCTGGGCGGCGTGCCCACGCTGTCGACGCACTTCCTGGCGTTCTCGACCGAGGTGATCGACCTGACCGACCGGGTGGACGACCCCTTGTCGCTGCTGCTGGAGGTCCGGGTCGGCGGCGGCACGCACATCGCGGCGGGGCTCGCGCACGCCCGTTCCCTGGTGACCGTGCCCAGCCGGACCCTCGTGGTCGTCGTGAGCGACTTCGAGGAGGGCTACTCGCTGGGCGGACTCCTCGGCGAGGTACGGGCCCTCGCGAGTTCCGGGGTGCACCTGATGGGCTGTGCAGCCCTCGACGACACGGGCACGCCCCGCTACTCGGTGCCCGTCGCCCAGCAGCTCGTCGCGGCCGGCATGCCGGTCGCCGCCCTCAGTCCCCTCGCCCTCGCCCGCTGGGTGGGGGACCGCCTCCGCGGAGAGAACCGATGAACGCCGAACTGCCCCCGGTGGCACCCGACGTGGTGGCCGCCGCCGTCGAGAGCCTCACCTCCCGGCTGCGCAAGAAGCTGGACGCCGCGGTCGAGACGTACGCGGCCCTGCCCGTCACGGTCGACGGCGGTGCCGTGCGCGTCCGGTGCGGCGAGGACGCCGAGGTCACGCTGACGCCCGGACCCTCGGGCGCGGTGACCGACGCCGAGCGGGCGGTGTGCGGATGCCTGCTCGCACCCCGCTGTCTGCACCGCGCCGCCGTCCTGAGCGCCTGCCCGGTGGCCGACGCCGAGGCCATGCCCGCGACCGCGACCGAGCCGGAGGCCGGTCCGTCCGGCACGGTGGGCGAAGCCGTTTCGGCGGCGGGTGACGGTCCCGTCCCGTCCGGAGCCGACGGCTCCGCCCCGGGCACCACCACCGCCGCCGGCGCGACAGCACCGGCCGGGGCCGACGGCGGCAGCGGCGACACCGGCAGCGCGGGTATCAGCGACACCACCGGCCCCGCCAACCCCACCGGCAAGACCGGAGGCCTCGGCGACGGCGGCAAGGCGCCCACCCCCGCCCAGGTCGCCGCCGCGGCCGGTCTCTGGGCGGCCACCGCGGCCGTGCTCGCCGCCGGAGTCCCGGCGGCGGGAGCCGTGCCGCAGGCGGAGTTGCTGCGGGCCGCGCACACCGCCCGGCTCGCCGGACTGCACCGCGCCGAGGCGGCGGCCCTGCGGGTCGTACGCGGACTGCGTGGGGCCCGCGCCCGGCACGACGGCCACCGGCTGGCCGACCTCGTCGCCGGCGTGCGCGAACTGCTGCTCACCACCGGCCAGTTGTCGGCGGCCGACCCCGACCCCGCCCTCGTCGGCACGGCGCGGCGCGCCTACCGGCCGGGCGGGAGTCTGCGGGTGCACGGGGTGTGCCGGGAACCGGTGATCTCGGCCACCGGGTACGGCGGTGTCGTCACCCATCTCGTCTCCGACGACGGGAGCTGGTACTCGATCGCCGACGTCAAGCCGGGCGGTCCGGCCCGTGCCAAGGGTGCCGCCCGGGCCCCGGTCGCCCTCGGCTCCGGGACCCTCGACCACGCTCAGCTCTCCCGTGGCGGACTGCTGATCTCCGGCGCCACCGTCTCGCCGGACGGCCGCCTCGGCTCCGGCAAGGGCGTGCGCGCCACTCCGCTCGCCGGTCTCTCCTGGACGTCGGGCCCGCTCGCCGCCCTGTTCGCACGTCCCCTGGCGGAGGCGGTCGCGGAACGGCTCATGAGCGGCCCCGGCGCCGACCCCGAGCAGGTGCAGCAGGAGGCGCGCAGACCGATCGGCTGCGACCTCGTCCTCGTCGGCGCGGCGGGCGACCATCTGTACGCCCGCGAGGTGTCCGGTACCGGGGAGTCGGCCGAGGGCGGTCTCCTCGTCCGGCTGACCCCGGCGGGCGGCCACCCCGATCTGGCCCACACCGCCAACTTCCGTCAGCTGGCCGCCCGTCCCGGGCTGCGGATACGGGTGCTCGGACGCCTGGAACCCGATCGGGCCGCGACCCTCCGCCCGCTCGCGATCGGCCCGGTCCCTGGTACGGAGGCGACCCTGCGGCTCCCGGACGAGTGGCAGGGCCACGCCGACATGGGCTACGACCGCCTCCAGGGCGCGCACTTCCCGCCGCCGGACGCCCTGCCGGCGGTCGACGGTCCCGGCGGGGTTCCGGCCGACCCGCTCGCCGAGGCGCCGCTGTGGCGGCTGCGCCGACTGGTCGAGGTCGCCGTCTCCGGAGGCCGCCGCGCGGTCGCCGAGCCGGCTCGGGACGGGGACCGCGACGGAGGGGGCGCGGCCCTGCGCCGCAGCGGGTTCCGGGCCGGTGCCGACCTGGCGGCCGCGCTCGCCACGGAGGCGGACCGCCGCTCCCGGGACGTCTTCGGCCGCATCACCGACCCCGACCCGGACCGCTACGCCCGCGCGTGGCTGGCCACCGCGATCTACCTGACCGGTACCGAACGCGCCCTGATCCAGTCCACATGGCGGCACCCGTCGCACACCGCCTGAACACGACCGGCGACGGTCGCACATCGCCTCGACACACCCCGCCCACGACCGGCCCGCCCGGCACCGCTTGGCGCCCACCGGCCCCTGGGCCCCTCGGCTGTCCGCCCCGTGTCAGACCCGCCTCGGTTGCAGATAGCGGGCCAGCAGATCGTCCAGGCTGACCAGGCCGGTGAGGCGGCCCGTGGTGTCGTGGACGACGGCGAGTGTGGCGCGGTGCCGGCGCAGGACGTCGATGGCGTCGGCCACGGTCGCGTCGTGCCCCAGCACGGGTACGGGACGGGCGAGGGCCCGGGCCGTGACCGCGCGGCCCCTCGTCCGGGCGACCAGGGCGTCACGGGCGTGGACGGAGCCGAGGACCGTCTCGTCCGGGGCGCGGACGAGGAGGCGGGTGCGGTCGTGGTCGGCGGCGGCCCGGAGGACGGCCTCGACATCGGCGTCCGCGTCCACCGAGGTGATCTCGGCGGCCGGGACCGCGAGGTCGCGCACCGGGGTCTCGGGCTCCGTCAGCGAACGCGTGATCAGCTCGGAGTCGGCCGCGCTGATCAGGCCGAGACGCTGCGACTCCTCGACGAGGTGGGTGAGCTGCTCGCGGTTGTGGACGGACGCGAGTTCGTCGCGCGGGGTGACCCGGCACAGTCGTACCAGGGCGTTGCTGACCCGGTTGAGCAGCCCGATCAGCGGGCGGACGGTGCGGACCACGGCCCGGAAGGGCGGGGACAGCAGCATCGCGGATCGCTCGGGGTGGGCGATGGCCCAGGACTTGGGGGCCATCTCGCCGACGACCATGTGCAGGAACACCACGACGACCATGGCGACCATGAAGGCCACGCCGTAGCTGAGGGCACTGGGCAGGCCCAGGTCGTGCAGCAGGGGGTCGAGTTCATGGGAGATGGCGGGCTTGGAGACGGCGCCCAGGCCCAGGGTGCAGACGGTGATGCCGAGTTGGGCGCCGGCGAGCATCAGGGACAGTTCCCGCATGCCGGCCAGGGCGGCGTGGGCGCCCCTCCGGCCCGAGGCGGCGGCCTGTTCCACACGGTGGCGTCGGGCGGCGACGAGCGCGAACTCGGCGGCGACGAAGAAGCCGCTCCCGATCAGCAGCAGGACGGTGACGAAGAGGGCCATGGGGAAGCTCATGCCTGTTCCTCCTCGCGCTCGCGCGCGGGCAGCCGCTCCAGCCGGACCGTGTCCGGTACGTGGCGGTCGAGGGTGCGTACGTCGATGACCGCGCTCCCCCCGTCGGGCAGGTCGACGGTGAGCCGGTCGCCGATGGCCGGGAAGCGGCCGAGCCGGTCGACGACCAGGCCGGCGACGGTGTCGTAGTCCTCCTCCTCGGGCAGGGCGACACCGGTGGCGTCGGCGACCTCGTCGAGGCGGCGCCCGGCGTCCACCAGCCAGCCGGTCCCGTCGGGGACGGCGAGTTCGACGACGGTGTCGGACTCGTCGGCGATGTCGCCCACGAGTTCCTCGGCGATGTCCTCGTAGGTGACGATGCCGGCGACCCCGCCGTGTTCGTCCAGGACGACGGCGAACTCGTCGTCGCGCTCCCGCATCCGGGTCACGGCGTCCGGCAGCGGCAGGGTGTCCGGCAGCAGCAGCGGGCGACGGGCGAGGGCACCCGCGGTGGTGGCGGTGAGGGGCTGCGCGGGCAGCCGCATCAGTTCGCGCACGCCGAGCACTCCGGCGACGTCGTCCGGGTGGTCGCCGAGCACCGGGTAGTTCGAGTGGCCGTGGCGTGCGATCAGTTCGACCGCCTCGGCGGCGGAGGCGTCCTTGTGGACGAAGACGGCGCCCGCGCGCGGCACCATGACCTCGTCCAGGGTCCGCTCGGAGAACTCCAGGGCGTGGTCGAGGAGTTCGGCGGTGTCCGTGGGCAGCTCGCCCTGTTCGTGGGACTCACCGATGAGGTGGCCCAGCTCCTCCAGGGTCGCGCCGTGGTGCAGTTCCTCGACGGGCTCCACACCCACCTTGCGCAGCAGCTTGTTCGCGGCGCCGTCGAAGATGTGGACGACGGGGCCCACGACCTTCAGATACGCGAGCGTGGAGGCGGCCAGTGACTTGGCCAGCCGCTCGGGGACGGCGAGCGCGAGGTTCTTCGGGGCCAGCTCGCCGAAGACCATCTGGACGACGGTGGCCGCGACGAAGGCCACGACCACGGAGATGCCGCCGACCGCGCCCTCGGGGACGCCGACACCGGTCAGGGCGGGTTCGAGGAGGGCGGAGACGGACGGCTCGGCGATGAAGCCGACGATCAGGCCGGTGACGGTGATGCCGAGCTGGGCGCCGGAGAGCATGAACGACAGCCGCCCCAGCACCTTCAGGGCCCGGGCCGCCCTCCGGTCGCCCGCCTCCGCCTCACGGGCGAGGGCGAGGCGGTCGGCGGAGACGTAGGCGAACTCCTGGGCGACGAAATAGCCGGTACCGGCGGTGAGGACCAGCACGGCCAGCACTCCGAGCACGGCGCTGAGGACGCTCATCGCCAAGACCTCGCGGAGTCCGAGGGGGCGCTCACGGAAACAGCGGGCGTGCTCGTGAAGTGCGAGGGGGCGCTCCCGGAGTCGGCCGGCCCGCTCCTCGGCTGCGAGCGTCTGCTCGGGGGATCCGAGGGTCTGCTCGGAGGGTCCGTCGGTCTGGCGGACAAGGGCTTGCTCCTTCGATCGGCGTGCGACTCGTGAACGATTCCGACCGGATCTTCGTTCCCGATCGCGATCACCCCGCAGCCGGCGCGGCGCCGCCCGCCGCGTCAGGACTCCCTGGCTCTGACCAGCCCCTTCTCATACGCGACCACGACGGCCTGGGAGCGGTCGCGCAGGTGGAGCTTGGCGAAGATACGGGCCACGTGCGACTTCACGGTGGCCTCGCTCAGGATCAGCTCGGCCGCGAGTTCCGTGTTGGACAGGCCACGGCCGAGGAGGGTCAGGACCTCGAGTTCGCGGGGGGTCAGCACCTGGAGGTCGGCGGAGACGGCGGGCGGCCCGGCGGCTTCCGTGGCGAAGCGTTCCACCAGTCGCCGGGTGATGGAGGGGGCCAGCAGCGCGTCGCCGGTGTCGACCAGGCGTACGGCGGCCGCGAGGTGCTGCGGGGTGACGTCCTTCAGCAGGAAGCCGCTGGCACCGATCGACAGGGCCGCGTAGACATAGCGGTCGAGGTCGAACGTGGTGAGCATCAGCACCCGGCACTCCGGGTTCGCGGCCAGGATGCGTCGGGTGGCCTCCAGCCCGTCCATGTTCGGCATCCGGATGTCCATCAGCACGACGTCCGGTGCCAGGTCGCGTGCCATCGTCACCGCTTCCGCGCCGTCGGCGGCCTCGCCCACCACCTCGATGCCCCGGGCGGTGAGGATCAGCCGGAACCCGGTCCGGATCAGCGTCTGGTCGTCGACCACGAGCACGCGCGGCGCGGCCTGCGTCCCGGCCGGCGTCACGGTCGGTCCAGCGGGATGCGGGCGCGGACCCGGTAGCCACCGCCGAGGCGGCGCCGGGCGTCCAGGTCGCCGCCGTACACCGCGACACGCTCACGCAGGCCCAGCAGTCCGCGCCCGGTGCCGCGCGGGTGGCGCGGGGCGGGACGCGTGGGGGGCGACGGGGCGGGGGCGGCGCCGGTCAGCACGCTGGGGCCGGTGTTCAGCACCTCCACGCGCAGCGCGCGGTCGGCGTAGCGCACGGTGACCTCGGCCCTGCCGCCGTCACCGTGTCTGAGCGCGTTGGTCAGTGCCTCCTGGACGATCCGGTACGCGGTCACGTCGATGCCCTGCGGCAACGGACGGGGTTCGCCGGAGATCCGTACCTCGACGGGCAGGCCGGCGAACGAGACCCGGTCGACGAGCGGCCCCAGCCGGTCGAGCCCGGGCTGGGGCGTCAGCTCCGCCGACTCCGGCCACGCCCCTCGCTCCACGCACCCCGCTTCGTCCACAGCCCCGCCCTTCGCCCCACGGCCGGCCCCGACCCCACCCTCGGCCCGGGACCCGGCCCCCGCAACCGCCTCCGCACTCACAGGCGCACCCGCGTCCGCCGCGTCCGCACCCGCCATGTCCGCATCCCGGTCCGCACCCTCCTGCGCGCCCGACGTCTCCCGCGCGTCCGGGTCCTCCTCCGGTTCCTCCCCGTTCTGCGACGGCGCCAGCAGCCCCAGCAGATGCCGTAGGTCGGTCATCGCGCCGCGGCCCGCGTCCTCGACGGCCAGCAGGGCCGCCGCCGCCTCGTCCGGCATGGTGCCCAGCACCTCGCGCGCCGCCCCCGCCTGGACCACCATGAGACTGACGTTGTGGCTGACGATGTCGTGCAACTCCCGGGCGATACGGTCGCGTTCGGCCGCGATCGCGGCCCGCGCGGCGCTCTCCCGCTCCCGTTCGAGCAACCAGCCGCGCTCCCCCAGCGCCCTCCGCCACCGGCGCCGGGTGCGCACCAGGGCCACCGCGAGACCCCCCGCGACCGCCGTCACCACCCCCAGCGCCGCCACCGGCCCGTTCATCCCCCACTCCCACATGGGGTTCACCTTCGCAGACCGGCCGGCCGCCGCGCATCCACCCCCGGATGCGGTCCCCTGCATCTGCGGGATGAGACGCGGGCCACGGTGCCGTCCGGGGAGGGATGTCCCGGCGGCGCCACTCGCCTAGCGTCCGGTGCATGGTCACCGAGGAGAACGAGAACAACAGCGCGGAGGCCGTCGTACGACTCGACGGTGTGCGCAAGGAGTACGGGGAGACGACGGCTCTGGACGGGGTGTCGCTGGAGATCCGGGCCGGTGAGGCGGTCGCGGTGATGGGTCCGTCGGGGTGCGGCAAGTCCACGCTGCTGAACATGATCGCCGGACTGGACCGTCCGTCGGACGGCACGGTGGTGGTGCACGGCGAGAACGTGGGGGAACTGACCGAGAAGGGGCTCGCCCTGTACCGGCGGCGCCGCATCGGCATGATCTTCCAGTTCTTCAACCTCATCGACGACCTGTCGGCGCTCGACAACGTGGCACTGGCGGCTCAGTTGACGGGCACTCCGGCCCGGCAGGCCCGCCGTCGTGCGCTGGAGCTGTTCGACGAGCTGGGCATCGCCGACCGGCGCCATGCCTATCCGGCGGTGCTCAGCGGCGGCGAACGTCAACGGGTCGCCGTGGCACGGGCGTTGATGAACCGTCCGGCGCTGCTGCTGGCGGACGAGCCGACCGGGGCGCTGGACAGCCGCGCCGGGGAGCAGGTGATGGACCTGCTGCTCGACCTCAACCAGATCGGCCAGACGCTGATCATGGTGACGCACGACGAGCGTCTCGCCCGGCGCTGCGCCAGCCGGCTGGTCGAGTTCGCCGACGGCCGGGTGCGCGGCGAACACACCCTGGAGCCGTCCGTATGAGGGCCGTGTGGCGGACGGCGCGTGCGGCGGTACGACGGCGCAGGCTCCAGACGCTGGTGATCGCGCTGGTCACACTGACCTCGACGACGGCGATCGTGGTGGCGCTCGGTCTGGTCGACGCGGCCTCGTCGCCGTTCGACAAGGCCTTCGCGCGGCAGCGCGGGCCGCATGTGGTCGCCGCCTTCGACCGCGCGAAGGTCGCGGACGGTGAACTGGAGCGGGCGGCCCGGCAGTCCGGGGTCGCGGCGACCGCGGGTCCCTTCCCCCAGGCCACCGTCGAGCTGCCGAGAGCGGTCATGGACTACGGCCTCGGCAGTGAACTCACCGTCGTGGGCCGGCCCGGCCCCGGGGGGCCGGTGGGCCGGTTGGACCTGTGGGCGGGCCGCTGGGCCACCGGGCCCGGTGAGGTCGTCCTCAACCGGCAGTCCGACTGGACGGCGGACGACCTGGGCAAGAAGCTGCGGCTGCCCTCCGGGCCCGTACTCACCGTCGTCGGCTTCGCCTTCGATCTGAGCCGCACCGCCGACGCCTGGGTCGCCCCCGGGCACATCGAGGCCCTGCACCCCAAGGCCACGCAGGTGCTGTTCCGCTTCACGGACGCCTCGTCGGACCGTGTGCTGCGCTCCCGACTCGCCGCGGTGACGCGGGAGTTGCCGTCGGGCGCGCTCGCCGGCTCGCGGTCGTACCTCACCCTCAAGGAGCAGATAGGCAGTGCGGCGCGGGCGTACGCGCCCTATCTGCTCGCCTTCGGGATCCTCGGCGTCCTCGTGTCCGTGCTCATCGTCGCCAATGTGGTCAGCGGCGCGGTGATCTCCGGCTTCCGGCACATCGGCATCCTCAAGGCGCTGGGGTTCACGCCGGGGCAGGTGGTGGCCGTGTACCTCGTGATGATCTCCGTCCCGGCCGTGCTGGGCTGTGTCCTCGGGACGGTGGCCGGCAATCTCGCGGCACGGCCCCTGCTGCGGTTCGCGTTCACGGGGCCGGACGCGGGAGTGTTCCACGACACCGTCTCGCTCGCACCCTGGGTCAACGTCCTCGCTCTGGCCGGGATGCCGGCCGTGTGCCTCCTCGCCGCGCTCGCGCCCTCGGTGCGCGCCCACCGGCTGTCCGCCGCGCGGGCGATCAGCGCGGGCAGCGCACCGCGCGCCGGCCGGGCGCTCGGCGTCCAGCGCCGGCTGGCGGGCAGCCGGCTGCCGCGCTCGGTGAGCCTCGGGCTGGGCCTGCCGTTCGCCCGGCCGGGGCGCAGCGCCCTCACGCTCGCGGCCGTGGTCCTCGGTGTGACCACCGTGACGTTCGCGACGGGCCTGGCCACGACGATGGACCGGGTGGGCAACGCGGGTCGCGACGCCTACCAGGTCACGGTCTACGTGGGGAAGTACCGCGACGGCAAGGAGATCAAGCCCGTCCACGACGACCTGGCCCTGCACGCCCTGCTGCGCTCGCTGCCGGACGCCCGCGAGGTCACCGCCAGGGCGGACACCGAGGTCCGGCTCGCGGGGTCCACGGAGAAGCTGTGGCTGGAAGCGCGGCGCGGCGACCGCCCTGTGATGGGCAGTGTGCTCACCGAGGGCAGGTGGCTGCGGGGCACCGGTGAGGTGGTGGCGGGATCGGCCTTCCTGCGCGGCCACGGCCTGGACGTCGGCGACCGCGTCCGGATCGAGAAGGGGGATCGCGGCGCGGACGTGGTCGTCGTCGGGGAGTACATGGAGACGAACGCCCGTGCCGTCGTCACGGACTGGGCGACCATGCGGGCAGTGGCACCGGAGGAGAAACCCATCGCCTACCACGTCAAGCTCCGCGACGGGGCCGACGCGGGAGCCTACGCCCGCGCCACCGAAGCCGCGGATCCGGGGCTGAGCCCGTCCGCGACCGGCGCCAATACCGTCACCCGGACCATCGTCGGCTCCGCCACCGCGCTCACTCTCCTGCTCGCCGTCGTCGCATCGCTCGGCGTCTTCAACACCGTCGTCCTGAACACCCGTGACCGTCGCCGCGACCTCGGCATGCTCAAGTCCATCGGCATGACACCACGCCAGGTCACGGCGATGACGGTGGCCTCGATGGCGCTGCTCGGCGCCCTCGGCTCGCTCCTGGGCATCCCGCTCGGCATGGCGGGCCACCAGCTGGTCGTCCCGCGTATGGCGGACGCGGTGGACATGACCCTGCCGTCGTACATGACGGACGTCTGGAGCGCCCCGGCCCTGGCCGGGCCGGCTCTCGCGGGCGTGCTGATCGCCGTCCTGGGCGCGTACGTACCGGCCCGGCGCGCGGCCGGGCTGACGATCGCGCAGGTGCTGCACAACGAATGACGGGGCCCGAGGGGGGGCCGCCGGGGCGGCGTCTGTCGGATTCGGACCATCAGCGGTCCCGATCCGACCCTGGCCCCGTCGGGTCCCCGCCCTACGGTGGGCGGGACGCTCGAAAGGACCCCTGGAGATGACCGTCCATAACGGCGCCACGGACGACGTGACGTCACCCGCCTCCCTCACGGCCGCCGCCCAGGCCCTGCGCACCTGGCTCGACGAGGCGGACCGTGTGCTGGTCGCCGCCGGCGCGGGGCTGAGCGCGGCCGCCGGGTACGACTACGGCGACACCGCACGCCTCAAGGAGCTGCTCCCGGCGCTGTACGGGCTGGGCCTGCGTTCCCGGTATCTACTGGGCGTGCCGCTGCCGGCGGACATGATGTGGGGCTACTGGGCCGTGCACATCGACGACATCCGCTTCGGTTCCGAGCCCAACCCGCTGTACCGGCGGCTGCGTTCCCTGATCGGGGACCGCGACCACTGGGTGATGACGTCGAACGTGGACGCGCTGTTCGCCCGCAACGGCTTCGCCCCGGACCGGGTCTTCGCGCCCCAGGGCGACTACGGCCGTCTGCAGTGCACCGTGCCGTGCGTCCAGGAGACCTGGGCGGCGCGCCCGTTCCTCGATCGCGTCCTCGCCGCCTACGACCGGGAGACGGGGCGGGTGACCGATGCGGCCGCCCTGCCCGTCTGCCCGAACTGCGGGGCGGACGTGTTCCCGAACGTGCGGGTGGGTCCTGAGTTCGTCGACGCCGCCCACATGCCCGCGGGGGACCGGCTGAACCGCTGGCTGGGCGAGGCGCCCGGCACCGCCCGCCTGCTCGTGCTGGAGATCGGGGCCGGCTTCAACACACCCGGCGTGATCCGGTGGCCCGTGGAGAACCTCGTCCGGCACACCCCCGGGGCCCGCCTGGTGCGGGTGAACCCCGCCCGTCCGGAAGTTCCGGCCGACCTGGGGGACCGGGCCCTGGCCGTGCCGTTCGGG
Organism: Streptomyces caniscabiei; assembly: GCF_014930365.1. Taxonomy (GTDB): domain Bacteria; phylum Actinomycetota; class Actinomycetes; order Streptomycetales; family Streptomycetaceae; genus Streptomyces; species Streptomyces caniscabiei. Next base: position 56,375 of record NZ_JABXWI010000020.1, read on the forward strand.
GCGGACGTACTGCTGGACGCGCTCGCCGTCGATTAGAACAGTCGTCATAGCCCCGTGTACCGTCCTTCTATAACGATCGCCATAGGAGGCCGTCATGACCGTCATCACCGTGAACACCCCGCAGGGCCGTCTGAGCCTCGAACAGCGTCGGACGCTGGCCGAGACCCTGACGGACGCGGTCCTCGTGCCCGAGGTCGGACAGTTCGCCCCGGCCGCGCGGGCCGGCTTCCAGGTCCACTTCACGGAGCGGGCCGCCGACATGATGGCGATCGGCGGGCGGCTGCTGGTGGACGCCGAGCAGGCGGCCGACGTCATGGTGGTCGATGTGACCGTGATGGACGGCGACTGGCGTCGAGAGGTCCGGGCCGAGGTCGTCGAACGGATCCTGGCCGCGCTGGCCGAGGCGTGCGGTGTCGCGCGGCCCTCGCCGTCGTGGTGGGTCACCTTCCGGGTCGTCGACGAGGGCAGCTGGGGCTCCGGCGGCGGGGTGCTGTCGGTCCTCTCCCTGCTCGACAGCGGAGTGTTCACACGGGAGAAGGCCGAGGCGATCCGCACGGCCCTCGGCGCCTGAGAAACCCGAGGACCCCGCCTCCGCCACCACGCCCGAGCTCCGCGCCTCGGTCCGCGCCCGCGCCTCGACACACGCCCCCGCCTCGACCCGCACCTGTTCAGCCGGCCGGCAGGGACCGGTTCAGGATGGCGTCGAGGTCGGCGGAGTTCGGGAGCGTGCCGTAGGCATGCCCCCAGTCCCCGGCGAGCCGGGTCGCGCAGAAGGCGTCCGCGATCGCGCCCGGCGCGTGCCGGACCAGCAGGGACGCCTGGAGGGTGAGGGCCATGCGCTCCACCAGCCGCCGGGCACCCGCCTGGCCGGCCACGCGCACCGCGTCCTTCAGCCCGGCGGCGGCCGTATCGAGCCGGGCGTCCGCGCCCCGGGCCAGGGCGAGTTCGGCGAACAGGGCCTCCGCGGTGTCGGGGTCGCGGGTCAACGCCCGCAGCACGTCGAGGGCGTTGACATTGCCCGAGCCCTCCCAGATGGACAGCAGCGGCGCCTCACGGTAGTGCCGGGGCATGCCCGAGTCCTCCACGTAGCCGTTGCCGCCCAGGCACTCCAGCGCCTCGGCCGCGAAGGCCGGGCCGCGCTTGGTCACCCAGTACTTGCCGACGGCGGTGGCGATCCGGCGCAGCCTCCGCTCGCCCTCGTCCCCGCGCATCGCGCGGTCGGCGGCGCCGGCCAGCCGCAGGGTGAGTGCCGTGGCCGCCTCGGACTCCAGCGCGAGGTCGGCCAGGACGTTGCGCATCAGCGGCTGGTCGAGCAGCCGCGCCCCGAAGGCGCTGCGGTGCCGCGCGTGGTGGCCCGCCTCGACGAGTGTCCTGCGCATCAGGGCCGCGGAGCCCATCACACAGTCCAGGCGGGTGCAGTTGACCATCTCGATGATGGTCTTCACGCCCTGCCCCTCGGGCCCGACCCGCCAGGCGACGGTGCCGTCGAACTCGGGCTCCGAGGAGGCGTTGGAACGGTTGCCGAGCTTGTCCTTGAGCCGCTGGATCCGGAAGGGGTTGCGGCTGCCGTCGGGCAGGACACGCGGCACCAGGAAACAGCTCAGCCCGCCGGGCGCCTGGGCCAGCACCAGGAACAGATCGCACATGGGCGCCGACGTGAACCACTTGTGCCCCCGCAGGGTGTACACACCGGGCTCGGAACTCGGCGTGGCCGTCGTGGTGTTGGCCCGTACGTCGCTGCCGCCCTGCTTCTCGGTCATGCCCATCCCGGCGAGCAGCCCGGGCTTCTCGGTGGGCACCCGCAGGACCGGGTCGTACTCCCGTCCGGTCAGCAGGGGTTCGTACACGGCGGCCAGCTCCGGCTGCCGGCGCAGCGCGGGCACGACGGCGTACGTCATCGAGGTCGGGCAGGTGTGTCCGGCCTCCGTGTGCCCCCACACGAGGGCTCCGGCGATGCGCGCGACATGGGCGCCGGGCCGGTCGTCCGCCCAGGCCGCGCCCGCCAGACCCGCACGCACGGCGGTCCGCATCAGCTGATGCCAGCCGGGGTGGAAGTCGACCTCGTCGATCCGGTTGCCGTAGCGGTCGTGGGTGCGCAGTTCCGGCTCGTACCGGTTGGCCTGTTCGGCCCATTCCTGCACCTCGGCACCACCGGCGACCGTCCCGAGCCGCCGGACGTCCTTCTCGGCCCACTCCGCGCCCTCCCTGCGCAGCCCCTCCAGCAGGGCCGCGTCCTCGGAGGCGTCGTAGGGGACGAGCGGCGGAGGCTGGTTGGTGACGTCGTGGGTGGCGCCGGCGGAGCGCGGCCGCGTGTGCGCGAGTATCGAGACCATGCCGCGAGTATTACACTATTTCTACGGTCGCAGCTATGACGTAACAATGATCGAACGCCCCGTACAGTACGGGTCATGCAGACGAACGCGCCGGGGCGGCCCGCCGAGCTGGAACTGCGGCCGCTCTCCGCGCGGTCGGTGGTCCTGAGCCTGCTGCTGGGCATGCATCCACCCGAGCTGCCGGTGCGCGAACTGGTGCGCCACGTGGAGGCGTTCGGGGTCGCCGGGTCCACGCTGCGGGCCGCGCTCAGCCGGATGGTGGCGGCCGGGGACCTGCGGCGCTCGGACGCCGTGTACCGGCTCAGCGACCGACTCCTGGACCGTCAGCGACGCCAGGACGAGTCGGTGCACCCCGAGACCCGGCCATGGCGGGGCGACTGGGAGATGGTCGTGGTCACCGCGACGGGCCGCAGCCCCGCCGAGCGCGCCGATCTGCGCGCGCGGCTGACGGCGCTGCGGCTCGCCGAGCTCCGGGAGGGCGTCTGGCTCCGCCCGGCCAATCTGCGGCACACCCGGCCGCCGGGCCTCGGCCCCACGGTCCAGCACTTCGACAGCCGCCCCGAGCAGCCCGCGGCAGACCTGGCGGCGAGCCTGTGGCCGCTGGACGACTGGGCGGGCACCGCCGAGGCGCTGCTCGGCCACATCGAGCGGACCCGCGAGCCCGCGGACCGTTTCACCGCGCTCGCGGCGGCCGTACGCCATCTGCTCGCCGACCCCGTCCTGCCGGCCGACCTGCTTCCGGCGAACTGGCCGGGACCCGCGTTGCGGACCGCGTACACGGCCTACCGGCGGGAGCTTGTCGAGACGGTGCTCGGGCGGACGGACTGAGCCCGGTCTCCCTCAGGGCCGCTGCGCGACCGCCCCGGCGATCAGCGCCTCCAACTGCTCCGCCACCCGGTCGAGGGGCTGGATGCCGCGCTTGGCACGGCACATGGCGATGGCGCCCTCGACCGACGCCACGACGAGCGCGGCGAGGCCGGAGGCCCGCTCCGGGTCGACACCGTGGTCGCGCAGCGCGTCGGCGAGCAGGCGCTCCCAGCCGTCGAAGGCCTCGGCGGCGGCGATGAGGGCCGACGGGATCTCGTCGGCCGGAGGCTCCTCCACGGACACCGCGAGCACGGGGCAGCCGGCACGGAACTCGCTGTCGAGGACGACGCCGCGCCACAGGGCCAGGAACGCGCGCAGCCCGGCGACGGGGCCCGCCTCCAGCGCCTTGCCCAGCCTGCGGGCGATGGCCGCGTCGGCGTGGCGCACGGCTTCGGTGGCCAGTTGCCCCTTGCCCTCGGGGAAGTAGTGGTAGGTCGAGCCGAGGGGCGCCCGGGCGTGCTTGGCCAGGTTACGGATGCTCGCGGCGTTCAACCCGCGCCTGCTGATCAGATCGGCCGCCCCGGCCACGATGCGTTCCCGCGACGGTGTGCCCTCCTGCGCCAAGACCGTGCTCCCCTCTGGCTATATCGCTCGTCATAGTCTAGCGTGACCTCCGCTTATAACGATCGTCATAGACCTCGTCACGGCCCTCGTCGTGGACCGTGCGCAGGTCTCGATCCATCCCGACGACCCGACCCCCGAAGGGACTTCGCCATGCCGATGATCCGGCTCACCGCCCCGACCGGTTCGCTGACCGACGCGGGCCGCGAGAAGGTCCAGCGCGAACTCGCCGCCGTGCTGCTGCGCTGGGAGGGCGCGCCCGACACCGCGTTCTTCCGCGCCCAGGCGTGGAGCTATCTGATCGAGCTGCCCGCAGGGGCACAGACCACGGCCGAGGACGACGCGCCGCGCTATCTCGTGGAGGTGACCGTTCCGCAGGGGGCGCTGTCCGAGCGGCGCCGGGCCGGGCTGGTCGAGGACGCCACCAGGACCGTCCTCGAAGCCGCCGGGCTGCCCCCGGCCGAGGCCCCGCGGGTGTGGGTGCTGGTGCACGAGCAACCCGACGGCACCTGGGGCGCCGGCGGCTCCGTCGTGCGCTTCGCCGACCTCGTGGCCCTGGCGAAGGGGCAGCGGACCGATGCGTGAACTGACCTACGTGGCCCGCCGCACCGTCGAGTGGCGCGAGGCCCCCGACCCGCGCCTCCGCTCCGACGCGGAGGCGATCGTCGCCCCGGTGGCCGCCACCCCCTGCGACGTGGACTCCGCGATCCTCGCCGGTCACGGCTTCGTCGAGCCGCCGTTCGCCCTGGGACACGAATGCGTGGCCCGCGTCGTGGAGACCGGCGACGCCGTCACCACGGTGTCCCCCGGCGACCTGGTCGTCGTCCCCTGGTCCGTCAACTGCGGCGCCTGCGACCACTGCCGGGCCGGGCTCACGGCGCACTGCACGGCCGTCCCGCACATGGCGATGTACGGGGCTCCGATCGGCGGCACCTGGGGCGGACTCTTCTCCGACCTGGTCCGCGTGCCGTACGCGGAGGCCATGCTGGTGCCCCTGCCCGCCGGCCTCGACCCCGTCGCCATGGCCTCCGCGAGCGACAACTGGCCCCTGTCCTGGCGCCTGGTCGCACCCCACCTCGCGAACCGTCCCGGCGCCCGCGTCCTGGTCGTCGCCCGGGGCAGCATCGGCCTGTACGTGTGCGACATCGCCCGCGCGCTCGGCGCCTCCGACGTGCTGTACGTCGACCCCGACCCCGCGCACCGGCGGCTCGCCGAGGGCTTCGGTGCCCGTACCGCCGAGGCGGTCGAGCCCGTCCCGCACGGCTTCGACATCGCCGTCGAGGCCACCGGCCGGGTCGACCAGCTCGCCCTCGCGGTCAAGTGCCTCGCCCCGGAAGGCGTCTGCGAGTCCGCGGGCAACCACTTCCGCCCCGGCGAACTGCCCCTGCTCGACATGTACCTCACCGGTGTCACCCTGCGCGTCGCCCGCGACAACGTCCGCGCCCACATCCCCGACGCCCTCGCCCTGGCCGGCTCGGGGAAGGTCGACCCGGCGCGCGTCGTCTCGCACGTCCTCGACTGGGAGCAGCTTCCCGACGCGCTCCCCGAGAAGCACCTCAAGCCGGTCTTCGTCCGCGCCGACACCTGATCCCCGTCCCCCGCCCACGCCGCCGCTCCCAGGTGGCCCTCCCCCGCACGACGCGGCAGAGCTCGAACACCGCCGGGCGGCGACCGCCGCACTCGGCCTGGAACCACGGGCCCTGGTGGAGACGGCGGTCCGCACGACGGCCCCCGCGCAGGTCCTGCACGCGGTGGCGGACGAGGTCCGCCGGATCACCGGGCGGCTGACCGGTCGACTCCGGCGCAGGGCGGAGATCCCGGACGTGGACGAATTCCCGGGCGGCACCCGGATGTTCAGCCCCGTCACGGGCGTCGGCAGCCCCTTCGCCCCGCCCCTGCGGGTGGCGCCGGCGGACCGCGGCCTCGTCGGCCGGTGCACCCTCGGCGTCACCCACGAGGGGCCGCCCGGCTACGGGCACGGCGGGATGAGCGCGATGCTGCTCGACGAGCTGATGGGCCGGGCCTGCGGCGCGGCAGGGCTGCACGCCATGACCGTCTCCCTCCAGATCCACTACCACCGGCCCGTCCCGCTGGAGACGCCGCTGCGGCTCTTCGCCCGGGTCACCGGCACCGAGGGCCGCAAGATCCTCGTGCACGGCTCGATCGGTGCCGAGGCGGACCCGGCGGCCCCCGCGGTGACGGCGGACGGTGTCTTCGTCACGCCCGACCCCGCCCGTGTCCAGGCCCTGTTCCCGAGCCTGCGGAGCACACGGGCGGACACACCCGCGTGATCCCCGAGGTCACCAGCCGTGCGTCAGGACGTCGTCCAGGGCGGCGACGAAGCCGTCAGCGCCGTCCCTGGTCAGACACAGCGGCGGCTTGATCTTCAGCACGCACTGCCGGTCGGAGGTCGGCTGCATGATCACACCGAGTTCGCGCAGCCGCTCACAGATCGCGGCCGTCTCCTCGGTGGCCGGCTCCAGCGTCGTACGGTCGCGCACGAACTCCACGCCCAGATAGAGACCGGAGCCGTGCACCGCGCCGATCAGCTCGTGCCGGTGGGCCAGTTCATGGAGCCGGTGCTTCAGGTGGCGGCCCACGTCCCGGGCGTTGGCCTGGAGTTCCTCGTCGCGCAGTGCGTCGAGGACGGCGAGCCCGACCACCGAGCTGACCGGGCTGCCGCCGGCGGACGAGAAGAAGTAGCCCTGGCCGCGGTAGGCCTCGGCGATCTCGCGCCGGGTGACCACCGCGCCCAGCGGATGCCCGTTGCCCATCGCCTTGGCGACGGTCACCACGTCCGGTACCACGCCCTGCTGCTCGAACCCCCAGAAGTGGGTGCCGAGCCGGCCGTAGCCGACCTGCACCTCGTCCGCGAGGCAGAGTCCGCCGACGGCCCGGGTGGCGGCGTAGACCTGTGCGAGGTAGCCGTCCGGCAGGGGCATGCCGCCGGCGTTGCCGTAGAACGGCTCGCACAGGAACGCGGCCGGCGGGCTGCCGCGCGCCGCGAGTTCGGCGATCCGCTCGGCGGCCTCGGGACCGTACCGCCGGGCCTCGGTTCCCCGGTGCCGGCCACGGTAGGAGTTGGGCGCGGCGACCGTGTGCACCCACGGCGGGCGTGAGGCGAGGGCGCCCGGGTTGTCGGCGACGGAGGTGGAGACGGCGTCGCTCGCGTACGTCCAGCCGTGGTACGCCTCCTCGACGGCGACCACGTCCTGCCGACCGGTCGTCGCCCAGGCGAGCCGCAGCGCGAGGTCGACGGCCTCGGAGCCGCTGTTCACCAGGAAGACGGTGTCCAGGCCGTCGGGGAGCGACTGGGTGAGCCGTTCCGACAGTTCGACCACCGACGCGTAGTGGAAACGGGAGTTGGTGTTGAGGCGCCGCCACTGCCGGTGGACGGCGTCGCTCAGCGCGGGGTGGCCGTGGCCGAGCACGGTCACGTTGTTGAGCATGTCGAGGTAGACGCGGCCCCGGGTGTCGACCAGGTGGTGCCGCCAGCCGCGCTCGATGCGCGGCGGCTCCTCGAAGTAGTGCTCCTGGACGGTGGCGAAGGAGTTCTCGCGCCGCTCCAGCAACTCCGCGTCGACGGCGACCGAACCGAGCCCGTCCCGGCCCTCGCCCACGGGTTCGGGTGTTCCGTCGCCGAGCAGAGGGCCCGGGTCGGGGCACAACGACAGCCACCCGACGGCGAGTTCGGGTGTGGTGAACCTCGGCGGACGCGCGGCACCGGGCAGCGCGGAGAGCTGGACGCCCAGCACGTACACCCCGTCGTCCTCGGCCACCGTGCCGAGCGACCGGCCCGCCTCGACGGGAGCGGGGGACTCCTCCGCGTCGGCGGCCTCGACCCCGCCACCGACCCCGCCCCTGACACCGTCAAGGATCAGGTCGACCCCGTCGCCGGTGCTCAGGGTCAGCGTGCCGCCCGGAGTCCTGGTGACCGTGCCGGCCCAAGGCGCGTGGACCTCCAGCGGCCCGGTGAGGTACAGCTCGACCCCGAGCGCACAGGTTTCGGCGACGCCCCCGCCGGCGACGGACGCCCGGGTCAGCCGGAACTCACCGTGCCGGGTCCGTACGGCCGTCCGCCCCGCCTCCAACGCCTCCGTCGCGAGAGCGCGTTCGATGCCGGGGTCCAGCCAGCGTCCGGTGTGCAGATCGTCGCTCCCCACCGACAGATCGAGCAGGCGCACCTCGCCCGTCAGCGCGGGCAGCAGCCGGTTCGCGGGCAGCAGCCGGTTCGCGGGCAGGAGCGGTCCGGCGGCGGATCCGGACCGGGCTGCCGGGCGGGCGAGTCCCTGCCGGAAGAGAGCCGTCATCACCTGCGCCGGTACCGACACGGCGGCCTCGAACATCGCCCACTCGCGGTCCAGCGCGGCCGTGGCGTACCGGTTGTCCGGGTCGAGCAGGGTGTCGTACTGCCCGCTGACCACCATGACGGCCGACCGCAGCACGACGAGCGGCCACAGCACGGCCACCTCCTCGTCCCCGAGCGGCCGGGCCGCGTCGAAGGCCCGTACGGCGGGCAGCACCGACGCGGGGCCCGCGCCGTGGTGGTGGAGCACGGAGGTGCAGGTGACCGCCAGTTCCGCGACCGTCCAGCCGGGACCCAGATCACCGAAGTCGATGACGCCGACCGGGACGGGCCGCCCGTCGCCGGCCGTCTCGCAGACCACGTTGTTGTCGGTCACGTCCCCGTGCACGATCTGCGTCGGCAGCCGGTCGGCGTAAGGCTCCACCAGGGCGTGCGCGGCGCGGGACGCCCGCAGGATCCGCCGGGCGCGCGCCCGGTCGGGCAGGTGCGGGGCCAGTGCCTCGATGACGGCGGGCGCGTTGCGCAGGTCCCACATCCGGGTCGGGTCCGGGGCGGCCGCCTCCAGACCGGCGCGCTCGAAACCGGCGAGCCCGGCCGCGACCCGTCCGGCGAGTCCGCCGAGCCGGGCGACGACGTCCGGGGCCAGATAGCGGCTGTCCATGATCGGTTCGCCGGGGACGAAGTCCAGCAGCCGACAGGCCAGTTCCACCCCGTCCGCGGTGAGCCACTGCACCGCCGCGCCGTCCACTCCGGTCCGGGCCCGGGGCAGCCGCACGTCCGGGAGCACTCCGGCCAGATGGTCGACCGCCGCGTCCTGGGCCCCGAGCAGCGCGGCGTCCGTCGCGGGGTGGGCGATCTTGAGCACCCGGTCGCCGGTGTCGGTCCGGACCCGGTAGTTGCGGTCCTGCTGACTTCCCAGGTCCTTGAGGGCGCCGCGTACTCCGAACCGGGTGGCGAGGAAGGCGGTCAACTCCGCCTCGGCGACCACGGGACAGCGCGGGGGATGGCTCATCGGGGACTCCACCACTCCATGCCGGAACGTTCCGGCAACCGTAGGGGGCGCTTGTCGATCACGTCAACGCCGACGGTCGGCGGGGCGACGGAGCCGGTCGGCGCCGCACACCGGCGCGGGGAGCGCGCGCTCCCCGCACACGCCCGCACCCGCACCCGCACCCGCACCCGCCCACTCGGCGCACACGGGCTCAGCCGCCCGTCCCGGTTCTCAGACCGTCGGGTCGAACCACGTCACCGAGTCGGACATGGCCTGCTTGATGCGGAACAGCGCGAACTCGCTCAGGTCCGGCAGGGCGTCCAGCGAGAACCAGCCGACGTCCAGGGACTCGTCGTCGTTGACCCGGGCCTCTCCGCCCACGGCCCGGCAGTAGAACGTGATGTCCATGTACTGGCACACGTCCCCGTTGTCGTACCGGACCGGTTCCAACGCCTGTACGAGGACGACCCGTTCGGCCACGCACCGGACCGCCGTCTCCTCCTCGACCTCCCGCACGGCACAGGCCGCCGGCTGCTCCCCCGGGTCCGGGATGCCGCCGATCAGCGACCACTTGCCGTTGTCGGACCGACGGCCCAGCAGCACTCTGCCCTCGTCGTCGAAGACGAGGGCGGTGACTCCGGGGAGCCAGAGGAGCTGCTTGCCGGCGGACGCACGGAGTGTGCGGATGAAATCAGGGGTAGCCATGGAGCCGACCCTAACGGGCCGGTCTCCTCAACCCCGCCTCATCCAGGCGCGCACGCGAGGCGTACGGCTACACGCCACCGGCGCGCCTCCCGCGCACACCGGCCGCGATCGCCCAGCCGAGGCCACCTGCCGCGACCAGCACCAACAGCATCTCGGGCGCGATACCGACCCGGGTGGCGGGCGTCTCGGAGGTGCGCAGCGGCACCTTCTGCACCAGCGAGTCCGGGACGAACATTCCGGTCTTCTGGGTGATCCTGCCGTCCGGCATGATGATCGCACTGACGCCGCTGGTCACCGGGACGGTGACGGTGCGGCTGTGCTCGACGGCGCGCACCCGGGACATGGCGAGCTGCTGGTAGGTCATCTCGCTGCGGTCGAAGGTGGCGTTGTTGCTCGGCACCGAGATCAGCTGTGCGCCGTCGGTGACCTCCGAGCGCACGGCCCAGTCGAAGGCCGCCTCGTAGCAGGTGACGAGTCCGACCTTCGCCCCGGCCATGGTGAAAACGCCGGGCTCGGTGCCCCGGCTGAAGTCCTGGCGGACCATGGAGGTCCACTCGCTGTTGATGGCCCCGATCAGCGACCGCAGCGGCAGGTACTCGCCGAACGGCTGGATCTGCCGCTTGTCGTAGGTGTCGACGGGACCCTTCTCGGGGTCCCACAGGATCTGCTCGTTGTAGAGCTTGCCGTCCCGCTCCACCACGCCGCCGACGGAGATGGGGGCACCGATGGCCGTGGCGGCCTGCTCGATCACCGTGCGGGCGTCGGCGTTGGCGAAGGGGTCGATGTCGGAGGAGTTCTCCGGCCAGAGCACGAGGTCGGGCCGGGCGACCTTGCCGGCCGCGACCTCGGCGGCCAGCCGCTCGGTCTCCCTGGCGTGGTAGTCGAGCACGGCCCGCCGCTGGGCGTTGAAGTCGAGCCCCAGGCGGGGGACGTTGCCCTGGATGACGGCCACGGTGGCGGTGCCGGCCTCGGCCTCGTCGCTCACCAGCGCGCGGGACGCGAACGCGCCCACCAGGGGGACGGCCACGGAGAGCGCGGCCACGGCCGCGGTGCCCCGGCGTACGGCCTCGCCGGTGCGGCGGTTCGCCACGAGCAGCCGGACCGCCTCGTACAGCCCGAAGCCGCACAGTACGACCGCGAAGCCGAGGACCGGTGTGCCGCCGAGAGCGGCCAGCGGCAGGAAGACACCATCCGCCTGGCCGAAGGCGATCTTGCCCCAGGGGAAACCGCTGAACGGGGCACGCGCGCGTGCCGCCTCGCCGGCGATCCACAGGGCGGCGGCCCACACGGGCCAGCCGGGCAGCTTGGAGACGGCGGCGACGCCCGCGCCGACGAGGGCCACGAACACCGCCTCGATCGCGACGAGCGCGAGCCACGGGGCGGGGCCGACCTCCACGCCGGTCCACACCAGCAGCGGCAGCAGGAATCCGAGGCCGAACAGGTAGCCGAGACCGAGGCCCGCCTTCCAGCCGCGTCCGCGTAGCACCCAGCCGAAGACCGCGAAGGCCGGCAGGGCCAGCCACCACAGGGTGCGGGGCGGGAAGCTGACGTAGAGCAGCACCCCGGAGAGGGCCGCGGCGGCGGCCGGCAGCAGTCGAGCGACCCATCGGGACGCCCGGGAGACGGGCGTGGCCTGGGGTTCGAGCTGTTCCGGCTCGTCTACGGGAGTGGCGGTGACGGTCACTCCGGGAGTGTACGGCGCGTCACCCCGGCGCCGACAGCGCGGTCCACGCGTCCCGGGTGAGGCTTTTGTCGCACACCTGACGCATCGTTCCTGCATAACTCGTCCACAAACCGGCGCATCACCCGTTACGGTGTGCGCGAGCCTCTGACGTGCGGCGAGATGTCGTCCGGGCGGTCGAGGCCCGGCACAGTCGGGGGGCGACACCTTGGGGTCCACGGGGACGGAGTCCGCGGCCGGAGCGTCGGCCTCGCACGAGAGACGGAACGTCTCCGATGTCACGGGAGTGCTCCTGCTCGGGGCGTGCGCGGCCTGGTCGTTGATCACGGCGGCGGCGCGCGGCGGCCGCCCGGAGGGTGTGCTGCTGGCGGTTCTCGCGGTGGCGGCCGGTTACGCGGCGGGCCGGATCTGCGGGGCCGTGCTGCCGGTGGTGGCTCCGTCCGCCGGGGCGCTGGCCGGTCTGGGTCTGGCGGTCACCGACCCGCACACGATGACGGGCTCGCCGCTGGTCTCGCCGCTCGGGCACACCGGTGCGACCGCCGCGCTGCTGGTGCTGTCCGCCGGCGCCGCCTGCTGTGCCGCCTGGGCGGCCCGTGCGCCCGGCCCGAGGCTGGCCCTGCGGCTGCTGGCCTGCGGGATCGCCGTGACCGCGGCGGCGCTCGGCTCGATCACCGGCTTCGCCGCGTGCGCCGGGGTGCTGCTGTGCTCGCTCGCGGCGGCCCGGATGCGCCGCGGCCCGGGCCTCGTGGGGCTGGCCCTCGCCACGGGCCTGGTGACGACGACGGTCTGGGCGGTCGCCGAGAACGCCCTGCCGGCCGGACTCACCGACTCGCTGGAGGGGCAGCTCACCCCGCACCGGATCCTGCTGTGGCACGACGCGCTCGGTCTGGTCCACGACGAACCGCTGCTCGGCGCGGGACCGGGCCGCTTCGGGGAGCTGAGCCCGACGGTCGCCGAGTCGCTGTCGGCCGACGACCGTCCCCACTCGGCGCCGCTGCAGCTGGCCGCCGAACAGGGCCTCGCCGGTGTCGCCCTGCTCGCGGCCGTGTTCGGCTGGGTCCTCTATGTCCTGTGGCGGACCCCGCGCTCCACTCCGGTGGTCCTCACCGCGGGCGCGGCCCTGACCGCGATGGCCGCGATCGCCGCCGTGGGCAACGCGCTGAGCTTCACCACGGTGACGGCGGGCGCGGGTCTGCTCGCGGGGATGGCGACGGCATGGCCCCTGACGGATGGGGAGAGCGAGACGGCGCCGGACCTCGGCGACGGCTAGCCAGGGCCTGTCCACGCGGTCGGCCGGACGGGACCGGCCGACGCCGAGGGGGTCAGCGCGCGGCGTCGGACGCCTTCGGGGTCAGCCGGGCGCGGATGACGCTCACGGCGGTCTCGGCGTTGTCCACGGTGATCGTGAAGGTGTGCCCGTCCCAGAGGCGCAGCACCACCGCCTCACCCCGGCGTACGACGACGGCGGTGCCCTTCTCGGGCCGCCAGCGGTAGCCCCAGCCGCCCCATTGATGGGGTGTGACGCACGGCGCGAAGGCGGCGTCGGCGACCTGGGACAGGGGGATGCGGCGGCGCGGCACACCGATGTGGCCGCAGCGGACCTCCAGGAAGTCCTCGTCGACCTTCACCGAGACATGCACGAACGCGAGCGTGCCGAAGAGGACGAGCAGCCCGGCCGCGATGCAGCCGACGACGGACATGACGAGCGGGGCGACACCGGACGCCCACGCGGAGTCGACCGCGAGTTCGATGCCCAGTGCCATGCAGGCGGCGCCGCCGAGGGCGAGCAGCCACTGGCCGCGGTTGGTCGCACGGCCGGTCCATACCTCGGGGTGCGGGCCTTCGGGGGTGCCCGTCTCGCCGTGGGGGTGGTCCCTCATGGCTTTGAGACTACTCATGTTCCGCTGCGCGGGCACCTGGTCGCGGAGCGTTACCGATCCGCCCTGAGGGCCGGCGCGGCACCGGCCGTCGCGAGCAGCCGGCCCTCCTCGTAGGCCAGGGCCGGCGCGGGCAGCGGGCCCTCACGGCCGCTGAGCAGGACGGTCAGCGTCGACCCGGTCCAGTCGGCCTCGGGCTTCGGCAGTTCACCGATGCGGCGCAGCGCCTGCGCGGCCACGGCTCCGGCGGAGCCGTGCAGGACGAGGGGCGGCCGGCCCGGCTGCTGAACGGCCGCGCGGATGCGTTCGGCGACGAGTTCGTAGTGGGTGCAGCCCAGGACGACGGTCGTCACGTCGTCGGGCGTCAGCGCGGCGGCCGCGGCGATGGTGGCGTCGATCGCCGCGTCGTCGGCGTGCTCCACCGCTTCGGCCAGTCCCCAGCAGGGCACCTCGGTGACCGGGACACCGTCGGCGAACTCCTCGATGAGGCCGCGCTGGTAGGGGCTGCCGGTGGTGGCGGGTGTCGCCCAGATGGTGAAGGGGCCGCCGCCGGACGCGGCCGGCTTGATCGCCGGGACCGTGCCGATCACCGGCAGGCCCGGTTCGAGGAGGGCCCGCAGGGCGGGCAGGGCGTGCACGGAGGCGGTGTTGCAGCCGACGATCAGCGCGTCGGGCGAGTGGACCGCCGCCGCCTCGGCGACGGCGAGAGCACGCTCGGTCAGATCCTCGGGCGTGCGCGGGCCCCAGGGCATGCCGTCGGGGTCCGAGGAGATCACGAGATCCGCGTCGGGCCGCAGCCGCCGTACCGCGGCGGCGGCGGGGAGCAGACCGATACCGGAGTCCATGAGCGCGATCTTCACCCGGCCACGATAGACGATGGCCTCGGTAGGGCCGCCGCCGTGGGGCAGACTGCGGACGTGAGCGCCATCGCGTGGACCGCCGCCGGATCACTCGCCGCCTGGTTGTGGCTGCTGCTCGGCCAGGGCTTCTTCTGGCGCACGGATGTGCGTCTGCCACCCCGCCGGGACCCCGCGGACTGGCCGGACGTCTGTGTCGTCGTCCCCGCCCGTGACGAGGCCGCCGTACTGCCGGACAGCCTGCCGTCGCTGCTGGCCCAGGACTATCCGGGGCGGGCCGAGGTCTTCCTGGTCGACGACGGCAGCTCGGACGGGACCGGCGACCTGGCCCGTGAGCTGTCCCGCCGGTTCGGCGGCCTCCCCCTCACCGTGTCCTCGCCCGGGGAGCCGCCCGCGGGCTGGACCGGCAAGCTCTGGGCCGTCCGGCACGGCATCACGCTGGCACGCGCGCGTGGACCCGAGTTCCTGCTGCTGACGGACGCGGACATCGCGCATCGCCACGACAGCCTGCGCGCGCTGGTGGCGGCCGCGCGCACCGGCGGCTTCGACCTGGTCTCCCAGATGGCGCGGCTGCGGGTGGAGAGCGGGTGGGAGAAGCTGGTCGTGCCCGCCTTCGTCTACTTCTTCGCCCAGCTCTATCCGTTCCGGCGGATCGCTGTACGGGGCGCGCGCACGGCGGCAGCGGCGGGCGGCTGTGTGCTGCTGAGCGTCGAGGCCGCCGAGCGGGCGCGGATCCCGGACGCGATCCGGCAGTCCGTCATCGACGACGTGGCACTGGCCGGGGCGGTCAAGAGGAGCGGCGGCCACATCTGGCTGGGGCTGGCGGAGCGCGTGGACAGCGTGCGGCCCTACCCCCGGCTGGGCGACCTGTGGCACATGGTCGCCCGCAGCGCCTACGCCCAGTTGCTGCACAGCCCGCTGCTGCTCGTCGGCACGGTCCTCGGCCTGGCCCTGGTCTACCTGGTCCCGCCGGTCGCGCTCGTCGCGGGCCTGGTCACGGCCGACCCGGCGGCGGCGCTGCTCGGCGGGCTCGCCTGGCTGCTGATGGCGGCGACCTACGTGCCGATGCTCCGCCACTACGGTCTGCCGCCGGGTCTCGCTCCCCTGCTGCCGTTCACCGCGTCGCTGTACCTCCTGATGACGGTCGACTCGGCGGTGCGGCACCACCGGGGGCGCGGTGCGGCCTGGAAGGGCCGCACCTACGCCCGCCCGGAGGCGGTCCCGGACGAGAGCTAGTGCCGCGGGGCCGGTTATTTCCGGCCGGGGGTCCAGTTCATGCCCCACCCGTAGGCGTAGTCGACCGTGCGCTGCGGGCTCACTCCGCGCTCGGGGACGAGGTAGCGGGCCTCGCGCTGGACGATGAGGTCGCCGCCCTGGTTGGTGATGAGGGCGAGGGCGCAGACGGTGGAGGGGACCGTGCACTCGTCGAGCGAGAAGTCGATGGCTGCGCCGTGCTGCGGCTGGAGGGTGACCGTGGCGTGCAGGTCGGCGAAGGAGCGGGCGCCCTCGTAGATGGTGACGAAGATGAGGATGCGCCGGAAGTACTGCTTGTGGTCGAGGTTGACGGTGAGGTTCTCGCCGCTGCTGACGGCGCCGGTGCGGTCGTCGCCGTCGAGATGGATGAACGGCGGCTGCCCCAGTGAGCCGAAGGCGTTCCCGAGTGCCTGGACGACGCCCTTGCTGCCGTCGGAGAGTTCGAACAGGGCGCACAGGTCGAGGTCGAGGTCCGCGTGCATGGCGACGGCCCGGCCCAGTTTGCTGCCCCAGCCCTTGAACTGCTTGCGCACCTCCCAGTTGAGGTTCACACGCATGGCGCCGGATGTGCCGCCCTGTTTGGTCAGGGAGACCGCCGGGGCCTCCTTGGTGAGCGTCACCTTGGTGAGGCGGACGGGGGCCGGGGCCGCCGCGGGCGGGGCGGGAGGCGGCGGCGGGGCGGTCGTCACCGGCGGCGGCACGGTGACGGGCGGGGCGACGGGGGCGGGCGCGGCCACCGGCGGCGCCGCCTGCTGGGGCTCGTCCACCGTGATGCCGTAGTCGGTGGCGAGGCCTTCGAGGCCGGTGCTGTAGCCCTGGCCGACGGCGCGGAACTTCCAGGCGCCCTGGCGGCGGTAGAACTCACCGAGGACGAAAGCGGTTTCGACGCCGGCGTCCGCGCTGTCGTAGCGGGCGACCTCCGTGCCCGCCCGCTCGTCGAGCACCCGGATGTACAGTCCGGGCACCTGCCCGAAGGTGCCGCCGTCCGCCGAGGCGACCACCACGACGGTCTCGATGGCGGGCTCCACGCGCGCGAGGTCGACGAGGAGCGAGTCGGTGACCTGTCCCGCGGCGTCGCGCTTGCCCTCGTGGCGGACCGCGCCGGAGGAGTGCGCGGGCTGGTTGTAGAAGACGAAGTCGGCGTCCGAGCGCACCTTTCCGCCGACGAGCAGCAGCGCCGAGGCGTCCGCGTCGGGCACGCCCGGTCCGGAGCGCCAGCCCAGTTCGACGCGCAGCGCGGCCGTCGGTACCGCGGTGTTCGATCCTTTCGGCATTGACATGTCCGCCCCCATCAGAAGGTCATCCAGAAGGTCGTCACCGGGCCGCGTCCCGCGCTGTCCGTCGGATCCGGCCGGGTCCGTTGTCGGCCCAACCTATTCCCCCGGCCCCCCGAACCCCCAGAACCCGTACCGAAAGATCCTCGGCCAACCGCCGGTAACCCGCCAGGAACTCGGCCTTTACACGATCAGAAGACTCTTTGCTGCCCTTTTTCGCCGAGTTCGCTCGCATTGGGGATCCAGCGTCACTGCCGACACGGAAAACAACCCTCTTATCGGTCTCCCCAACCAGCACATCGTGGGCTTAACTTATGTGCCATGACCTCCCCCCGCTCCACCTACGGCGGCGGTTACTACTCCGCCTCGTCCTTCGCGGACACCCCGATCTACGACTCTCTCGTCGCCGAGCGGGGCACCCCTCAGATCGCCCCGATCCGGGTACCCGCCGCGTACGACATCCCGGGCAGCAACCTGCCCGCGCTCCCGTCGGCGCTGCCCGCGCTGCCGGCCGGTCCCTCCCAGCCCGCCTACGGTTATCCGCAGGCCCAGCAGCCTTCGCCGCTCCAGCAGGCGCCGAACGCGTACATCCCGCAGCAGTCCGCGGGTCCGCGCGGCTACCCGGGCGCCCAGCCGCAGCAGCAGCAGCAACGCCCCATGGCGGGCTACGAGGCCATGCGCCCGGCGGCACCCCGCCCGGCCCCCGCGGCCCCGTACCAGCAGGACCCGTACAACGGCCAGCAGTACCGCGGGTACTGAGGCTTCTGGAACGTTTCGCGTGGGGTTGTCACAGCCTGCTGGCAGGATGACCCCATGGGGAATCCGTCACTGCACTCGATCCACGTCCACCCGCTGAAGGCGGCCCGGGGCTTCGCCCCCGACGAGGCCGTCGTGGAGCCCTGGGGGCTGGCGGGCGACCGCCGTTGGGTGCTGGTCGACGACTCGGGCAAGGTCATCACTCAACGTCCGCATCCGCGTATGGCGTTGGCCGCCGCCGGGCTGCTGCCCGGCGGCGGTCTCGTGCTGTCCGCGCCCGGCCGCGAGCCGCTCACCGTCCCGGTGCCCGCGCCCACCGGCACGACCACCGTGGAGATCTGGCGGGACAAGGTGGAGGCGGTCCCCGCCGACGACGCGGCGCACACCTGGTTCAGTGACTACCTGGGCCTCCCGGTGCGCCTGGTGCATCTCGACGACCCGGCGACCCGGCGCCCGATCGACCCCGAGTACGCCCGCCCCGGCGAGACCGTCAGCTTCGCCGACGGCTATCCGCTGCTGCTCACCACGCTCGCCTCACTGGCCGCGCTCAACGACCTCGTCGCGCGGGGCGACCACGCCGAGGAGAGCCCCCTGCCCATGAGCCGCTTCCGGCCCAACGTGGTCGTCGACGGCACGGACGCCTGGGCCGAGGACGGCTGGCGACGCGTCGCCATCGGCGAAGTGAGCTTCCGGGTGGCCAAGATGTGCGGCCGGTGCGTGGTGACCACCACCGACCAGGACACCGCCGAGCGCGGTCGTGAGCCGCTGCGCACCCTCGCCCGCCACCGCCGTTTCGGCGACAAGCTGGTCTTCGGGCAGAACCTCGTCCCGGAATCCGCGGGCACGGTACGGGTCGGCGATCCGGTCCGGGTGCTCGAATAGCGAGTTCGGTCCCGACGAGTTCTGAGCGGTCCTGGGAGAACCCCCCGCTCGCCCTTGAAAATTCAATCTCCTACGATTCGGTCCGTGTCCAGGGAACACACGCCCCGGGTCCGGCCGTTGGGTCTTTGTGTGAGAACTTCATGAGAAGGCCGGCGGGAGGGTGATTTCCCTCTCTCTCGACCGGAACTGCGCGTGGACGGTTCCGCCCGGGGCTATCACGGACGCGTAAGGGGGTGTGGGGCGGTGCGGGCAATCGGTGGACTGCGGGCGTTCGGTGGCCTGTGGCGCTGGCGTCACAACCCGCTGCGGCGGACGACCGATCTGGTCGAGGCCTGGCTGGCGTTCGCGGCCCTCGTGCTGATCCTCGTCGCCGCGCCGCTGATCGGCGCCGTCGTCGGCGGCGCCGCCCAGAGCGCCCTGCAGCAGGCCGTGCGCGACCAGCAGCACAGCCGCCACCGGGTCACGGCCACGGTCGTCAAGAAGGTCGACGGCTCCCCGCTGGACCCGGATCCGGAGACCGCGACGACCCGCGACCGGCAGAGCCGCGTCGTCGCCGACTGGACCGGCCCGGACGGCACGCCGCGCCACGGCACGGTCATGGCGAACCTCAAGACCCCGCAGCCCGGCGACCACTTCACCCTGTGGACGGACGACCAGGGCCGGACGGTGGGACGTCCCCTGGACACCGCCACCGCCACGACCCACGCGGTGCTGGCCGGATTCGGCGCCACCGTGCTCGCCGCGGGACTCGTCGAGGGCGCCAGACGCTTGATCGTCTGGCGCATGGTCCGCCACCGCTACACCCGTTGGGACCAGGCATGGGACAAGGCCGGGCCGGACTGGGGCAGGACGGGCACGGGCAGCTGACCGCCTTCCCACTCCGGTCAACTCCCCCTGCCCGCGCACGCTACGGTGGACCGACCAGCCGAACTGTTCGGCATCGACCCGCGTTCCACGAGGTGGGGGCACAGCAACGCCATGGCACAGGGCACGGTCCAGGTGACGCACACCGGTACATCGCGGTGGCGGCGCCGCACGGGTGAGTACTCGTCGCTCGCCGCGGCCCTGGAGGCCGCGAGCGACGGCGACGTGCTCATCGTCGCTCCGGGCACGTACCGGGAGAACCTCGTGGTGCGGCGCGGAGTCACGCTGCGCGGCCCGGAGGGCTCGCCCGGCTCGGTGCGCATCGCGCCCGCCGACGGCGTACCGCTGACCGTCGCCGCCTCGGCCGTCGTGCAGGACCTGCATGTGGAGGGGCAGGACGCGGCGGCGCCCGCGCTGCTCGTCGAGGACGGCACCCCCGAGCTGCTGGATCTGCGGATCGTCACCCGCTCCGCGGCCGGTATCGAGGTGCGCGGCGGCGCCCGCCCCACGGTCCGCCGCTGCACCGTCGACAACCCGGCCGGCATCGGCATCGCCGTGGTCGACGGCGGTGGCGGTGTGTTCGAGGAGTGCGAGGTCGTCGCGGCCGGCCAGGCCGGTGTCGCGGTGCGCGGCGGCGGCCGTCCGCGGCTGGAGCGGTGCCGGGTGCACCACACCTCCGGCTCGGGCCTGACGGCGACCGGGGAGAACTCCTCCCTGGAGGCGGTCGGTTGCGAGGTCTACGAGGTCCGCGGCAGCGGCGTGCAGATCACCGGCCGTGCCACGGCCCATCTCACCGACTGCGACGTGCACCGGACCACCGCCGACGGGGTCACCCTGGACACGGACGCCGTGCTCACCCTCGCGGACTGCCGCATCCACGACATCCCGGAGAACGCGGTCGACCTCCGCTCGCGCTCCGTCCTCACCCTGACCCGCACCTCGGTCCGGCAGTTCGGGCGCAACGGCCTGTCGGTGTGGGACCCGGGCACCCGGGTGGACGCCAACCAGTGCGAGATCTTCGACAGCACCGGTGACTACCCGGCGGTCTGGGTCAGCGACGGCGCGACGGCAGTGCTGGAGTCCTGCCGGGTGCACGACGTGCCGGACGCGCTGTTCGTCCTGGACCGGGGCTCGCGCGCGGACGTCGTCGACAGCGACCTGTCGCAGGTGCGCAACACGGCGGTGTCCGTGAGCGACGGCGCCACCGCGCAGCTCGACGACTGCCGCATCAGGGACGCCGCCACGGGCGCCTGGTTCCGCGACCACGGCAGCGGCGGCACCCTCAACGGCTGCACGGTGGACGGCACCCAGACCGGCGTGATCGTCACCAAGGGCGCCGACCCGACCATCGAGCGCTGCACGGTGACCTCGCCCGCCGAGGCGGGCTTCTACGTCTCCGCCGAGGGCCGCGGCAGCTTCCTCGACTGCCGGGTCACCGGCAGCGGCGGCTACGGCTTCCACATCATCGACGGCTGCCGGGCGACCTTGCGTAAATGCCGTACGGAGCGCTGCGCGCGCGGTGGTTACGAGTTCGCGGACGGCGGCACCGGCGCCGTCGGCGGCGGCCCGGTGGTCGAGGACTGCGCGAGCGACGAGAGCGCGGGCGTACGCCCCCCGGTATCCCGGGAGACGGCCACCCAGACCGCGGCCCCGTCGCCCGGTCTGCTGGGCTCGATCCCCGGGCAGCGCACCACCGAACAGCCGCCGGCCGCCGTTCCCGCCGCCGAGCCCGAGCCGCCGGCACGGACCTCGAAGGCCGTCCTCGGTGAACTCGACGCGCTGGTCGGCCTGGACAGCGTCAAGCGCGAGGTCCGCGCCCTCACCGACATGATCGAGGTGGGCCGTCGCCGCCAGCAGGCCGGCCTCAAGGCGGCGTCGGTCAAACGGCACCTGGTGTTCACGGGCTCCCCCGGCACCGGCAAGACCACGGTGGCCCGCCTCTACGGCGAGATCCTGGCCTCTCTCGGCGTCCTGGAGAAGGGGCACCTCGTCGAGGTGTCCCGGGTGGACCTGGTCGGCGAGCACATCGGCTCCACCGCGATCCGCACCCAGGAAGCCTTCCAACGGGCCCATGGCGGTGTGCTGTTCATCGACGAGGCGTACGCGCTGTCGCCGGAGGACTCCGGGAGGGACTTCGGCAAGGAGGCCATCGACACGCTGGTGAAGCTGATGGAGGACCACCGCGACGCGGTCGTGGTGATCGTCGCGGGCTACACGGCCGAGATGGAGCGCTTCCTCACCGTCAACCCCGGTGTGGCGTCCCGCTTCTCACGGACCATCACCTTCGACGACTACGTCCCGGACGAGCTGTTGCGGATCGTGGAGCAGCAGGCCGAGGAGCACGAGTACCGGCTGGCGCCGGGCGCGGGCGACGCCCTGCTGACGTACTTCACCGCCCTCCCCAAGGGCCCGGCCTTCGGCAACGGCCGGACCGCGCGGCAGACCTTCGAGGCGATGGTCGAGCGGCACGCGAGCCGGGTCGCCCAGGTCGACGAACCGAGCACGGACGACCTGACGTTGCTGTTCGCGGAGGACCTGCCGCAGCTGCCGTAGGCGAGGTCGGGGGCCGGCGGGCGTGCGGGCCGGGGGCAATCCCCACCCCCGGGTGACCGGGCTGCCGGATGGGGCGGCAGTGGCCCCTCGGACACGATGGGGCCATGACAGTTCGCACACGAAACGTCCTGGTCCTCGCACTGACCGCCTCGGTCGTCGGCACCGCGCTGACGGCCACGACCCAGGCCCTCGCCTCCTCGTCCTTACCCGCGCTCTCCTGGCGCCCCTGTGCCCAGCCGGGCGGTCCGGCCGGGCAGGAGTGCGCCGAGTTGGCCGTACCGGTCGACCACCGGAACCCCGACGGCCCCCGGTTGAGCCTCGCGGTGTCCAGGCTGCCCAGTGAGCGCCCCGAGGCCCGGCGGGGCACCCTGCTCGTGCTCCCCGGCGGGCCCGGCGGCTCCGGCATCGCCCGGCTCACCCGGCAGGGCGAGGCACTGCGCCGGGAGCTCGGCGCCACCTACGACATCGTGAGCCTCGATCCGCGCGGCGTCGGCGCCAGCACCCGGGCGTCGTGTCAACTCCCCGCTGCCGACCGATACTTGGTGACCCTTCGGCCCTGGCCCGCGCCGGACGGCGGCATCGCGGAGAACGTCGCCCGCTCCCGCCGCACCGCCGAGTCGTGCGCCCGCAACGGCGGTGCGGTGCTGCGCAGCTTCAGCACCGCCAACGAGGTACGCGACATCGACCGTCTGCGGCAGGCCCTGGGCGAGGAGAAGCTGTCGGCGTACGGCATCTCGTACGGGTCCTACGTCGGTGCCGTGTACGCGCAGAAGTACCCGGAGCGCACCGACCGCTGGGTTCTGGACAGCAACGACGACCCCGATCCCCGGCGGGTGGAACGGGCCTGGGTGGTGAACATGGCGGTCGGCGCGGAGGACCGGTTCCCGGACTTCGCGGCCTGGGCCGCCGATCCGGCCCGGGACGTGGACGGTCTACGGCTCGCCCGGCGGGCCGAGGAGATCCGGCCGCTGTTCCTCTCCCTGGCGGCGGAGCTGGACCACGCGCCGAGGGAGTCGACGACACCGGGTGTGCCGCTCACCGGCAACGTGCTGAGGCAGGTCATGTACGACTCCCTCTACAACGACGCCGCCTTCCCCCGGCTGGCGGGGCTGATGCGGGCGGCCATGACGCCGGGCGCGACCCCCGTGCTGCCGCCGGAGGTCGCCGGGCCGCTCGGCGACGAGGACGCGGCCGTCACGATGGCCGTGATCTGCAACGACGTGCGCTGGCCGCGTTCGGTGGCCGGGTACGAGCGGGCGGTGGCCGCGAACCGGGCGCGCTATCCGCTCACGGCCGGCCTGCCGGGGAACGTCTTCCCCTGCGCCTTCTGGAAGGACACCCCCGCCGAGAAGCCGACCAGGCTCACCGACCGGGGCCCGTCCAACATCCTGATGATCCAGAACCGGCGCGACCCGGCCACCCCGTACGTCGGCGCGTTGCGGATGCGGCGCGCCTTCGGTGACCGGGCGCGGCTCGTCACGGTCGAGCGGGGCGGTCACGGTGTCTACCTGGGCACGGGCAACGCCTGCGGCGACCGCGCCGTGACCACGTTCCTGACCACGGGCGAGCGTCCCGCGAGGGATGTCACGTGTCCGGACTAGGGCGAGGCCCGCGGGCCCGGTAGCTCGGTGCCGAGCCGGTCCAGCAGGTGTCTGCGTTCGGCCACGAAGGCCGGGTCCGCCTGGTAGTCGGAGTGGCCGAGGATCGGGGCGGGCAGGGGGTGGGCGCCGGTGCGGCCGTAGGCGAGGGGGTCGCTGAACGGCTCGGCGTCGACCTGCGGACCGTGCCGGCTCGTCAGCCGAACGGGGCCGCCGATGGGATCGGTGCGGCGGTACAGATTGCGCCAGCAGTCGACCTCGCGGTGCAGGGCGGCGAGGGGCTCGGGGCCGAAGTGGGCGGGGAACCAGCGGCCGTACAGCCGCTCCAGCGGTGAGCCGTAGGTGAGCAGTGCGACGCGGCTGCGGACCGACGGGGTCAGCTGCCAGGCGGCGGCCGCCGCGAGGACGCTGCCCTGGGAGTGGCCGGAGAGGACGAGCCGGCCGCCGGTGGTGCGGGTCCAGGTGGCCATGCGCCAGGTCAGGTCGGGGACGGCCCGCTCGGCATAGCAGGGCGGTGCGAACGGGTGTGCGGCGCGGGGCCAGAAGGTGCCCACGTCCCAGAGGATGCCGATCGTGCGCCGCGCGGAGGCGTCCTTGTAGGCCCGTCGGCCCCAGGTGACGAACAGCAGGAAGCCCACGCCGATCAGCCAGGACCCCAGCGCCTGCGCGGTCTGGGCGGCTCCCTCGACGAAGTCGTACGAGCCCTGCGCCGCCCGCGCCGGGGTCTCCCCCGTCACCAGGGCGCCGGTGAGGGCGGCGGCACCGAGCAGCAGCGTCACGGTGGAGATGACGGCGACGATGCGGGGTGCCCGGTCGGTGAGGGCCGCCATGGCGCGCGTACGCGCGATGCGCCGCGTACGCCCGGAGTCCCGTGCCTCGCGCTCCTCGTCCCCCGGCACACCGGAATCCCCGGGCACGGCCGCTTCACACGGGCCCGGCCCTGCCACCGAGTCCGACGCTCGGCCCGGGCCCGGCGACGTCACCGGCTCCGAGGGCCCTCCCGAGCCGGACGACGCCCCGGATCCCGGCGCCCACTCCGGGCCCGATGGCCTCGTCGCGTGCGACTTTCCTTCCCGACCCGCCAGCCCCTCCCGGCCCGGCAGTCCCTCCCGGCCCGCCAATCCCTCCGAGCCCGGCAGCCCCTGCCGGCTCGGCAGTCCCTCCCCGTGCTGGTGCGGTTCCTCTCCTGTCAGGCCGTACTCCCGCTCCACCGCCTCCGTCTCCGCCCGGCGCAGCACCAGGGTGCGGCGGGTGAGCCAGCCGAGGAGCCCGAGGAGGACCAGGAGGAGGGGCGGGATGACGGAGGCCTGCCAGGTCAGGAGGACGGGCGGGCCGGCGAGGGCGTCGTCGGTGCCGCCCAGCCAGTCGGCGACCCGCTGGGCGACACCGGCGGACATCACCCCGCCGAGCGCGCAGGCGAGCATCGCGACGGCGGGGCCGGCCAGACCGTACATGGCGGTGCGTGCGTCGGGGCGGGAGCGGTGGAGGGTGTGGGCGACCACGCCGAGCGCGACCACGAGCAGGCCCTGCACCAGGGTGATCCCGCCGAAGGTCAGGTCGCCGGGGAGCCGGCCCGTCGACCTCCAGCCGGGGCGCGACCAACCCGCGTACACCACGGCCAGGACGAGCACGGCGACGGCGCAGGCGGGCAGGCGGCGGACCAGGTTCTCGTCGAGGCCCTTGTCGAGGCGGCGCTCGCTGCGGCCCCGGCGGCAGACCACCCAGACCACGGCCACCGCCAGCAGCACGAGGGCCGAGTTCAGCAGCCAGCCCAGGAGCTCCAGGAGGGCCGGTCCGCCCGCCCGGCGGTCGTGGCGGGCCGCCGAGGTGCCGACGGCCGCCGCGACGGTGAGGAACCCGGCCGCCGCGTGGGCGGCGCGGAGCCTGGCGACGAGCCGGCGGCCGTACCAGAAGCCGGGCCGGCCGAGGGCGACACGGGCCGTGTCCTCGACGTCGGGCGCGAGGCGCGGCGCGGCACCACTGCCGGATGCGCCGGGTGCATCGGGTACGCCGGGTGCCTCGGGTGTCGCCTTCGCGTCGTCGGGGCGGCCGTCGTCGCGGTCCATGGGGCGCTGGGACTCGTACTCGCTCCAGGTGCGGTGGGAGAGGTACCACAGCAGGCCGGTCAGCGCGGTGGGGACCACGGCCGCCACGGCGAGGCGGCGGCCCGGCTGGCTCCACCAGCCGCCGTCGGAGACGGCCGGGGAGAGGAAACCGAGCCAGGTGTGCGCCTGCGCGCACGCGCGTGCGCCGGCGCACTGCCAGGCGGTCAGGTCGAGCGCGACCTCACAGGCCGCCGCGACGAGCAGCACGGTCAGGGTCAGTCCGGCCAGGCGGACGAGGAGTCCGTAGAGACGTACCGTGCCGCGGCGACCGCGGGCGGTGGGACGCATCCAGTGCGCGAGGTTGACGACCATGAACGGCAGCAGCAACAGCCACAGGGCACGCGAGCTGTTCCCGGAGGTGAGGTTGCACCAGACGTAGGCCTCGGGGACGGGCTTGCCCCGGTAGTCGGCGGGACGTGTCTCCGCGTCGGCGTCGTCGATGCGCCGGAAGACCGCGGCGGTGTCGTCGCCGGTGACACGGACCGTGCGCGGATCGTCGAGCATGCGTTCGGGGGTGGTGCCGCCGACGCCGTGGACCAGCAGTTCGAGGGCGGGCGCGTCGGTCGTGGAACGGCCGGAATCAGGGGGCGGGCCGCCGTCGCGCGGCGCCGGCTGTTCCCTGGGTTCCGTATGTGCCGTATGTTCCCTCGCACGATCCACTGTTCCGCTTCCCCCGAGACGCTCCGCAAGTCAGATGTGATGCGCAGGCAGAGATGATCGCCCCTGATCGGACGTCATACACCTGTGATCACCGAATCTCCCCGATCCATGTGATAGTGGCGGGCGCGAGGAACGGAGCGTGACGTGCGCGCGACTGTGCGGGGAATGGCGTCGCCGGTGGCGTGGCGTGCGAATATGGGTCGTCCCCGGGACCGGGGACGGGGGAATGTCCATGTCGGAGGGGGTAGGGAAGGCGTGTCGGGCGTGATGGGGCGAGAGGACCGGAGCGAGCGTGAGTGAGAACCAGAACCTCCTCGCGGAGCAGCGCCGAGCCCTGATCCTCGACGAGGTACGACGACGGGGCGGGGTCCGGGTCAACGAGCTGACACGCAAACTCGGTGTGTCGGACATGACCGTGCGTCGCGATCTGGACGCGCTGGCCCGGCAGGGCGCGGTGGAGAAGGTGCACGGCGGCGCGGTGCCGGTGGCCGAGGCGAGCACGCACGAGCCGGGTTTCGAGGCGAAGTCCGGGCTGGAGCTGACCGCCAAGGAGGACATCGCGCGGGCGGCGGCCGAGCTGGTGGCGCCGGGCTCGGCGATCGCGCTGTCGGGCGGTACGACGACGTACGCGCTGGCGCACCGTCTCGTGGACGTGCCGGATCTGACCGTGGTCACCAACTCGGTGCGGGTCGCCGACGTCTTCCATGCCGCTCAGCGCACGACGGGCCCCCGGCAGGGTGCGGCGACCGTCGTGCTCACCGGTGGGGTGCGGACGCCGTCCGACTCGCTGGTGGGGCCGGTGGCCGACCAGGCGATCGCGGCGCTCCACTTCGATGTGCTCTTCCTGGGTGTGCACGGGATATCGGTCGAGGCGGGCCTGTCGACGCCGAACCTGGCGGAGGCCGAGACGAACCGGCGCCTCGTGCAGTCGGCGCGACGGGTCGTGGTGGTGGCCGACCACACCAAGTGGGGGACGGTGGGCCTGAGTTCGTTCGCCGCGCTGGAGCAGGTGGACACGTTGGTGACCGACGCGGGGTTGCCCGCGCAGGCGCGGGCGGAGATCTCCGAGCATCTGCGACGGTTGGTGGTGGCGGGGGAAGACTTCGACGACGGCTCGGACGACTGAGCGCGTTGTGTGCGGGGACGGCTTTCGGCTGCGGGTTGATGGTGGCTGGTCGCGCCCACGCGGCGGAGCCGCATAGCGACACAGCCCCGCGCCCCTGAAGGGGCGCTGCGGGGCCCAGCGGTGGGAACGCGCTCTCAGTCCGTCCACTCGCCCGTCGTCAGGAGCCTCTCGATCGCCGTCGCGTACGGCTCGATGGCCAGGCCCTGCCGGCTCAGCCACTCGTCCGAGTAGTACTTGTCGAGGTAGCGGTCGCCCGGGTCGCACAGGAGGGTGACCACGCTGCCCTGGCGTCCCTCGGCGACCATCTCGGCAACGATCTTGAGGGCGCTCCACAGGCCCGTGCCGGTGGAGCCGCCGGCCTTGCGGCCGATCGCGTTCTCCAGGGCTCTGACGGCGGCGACGCTGGCGGCGTCCGGGACCTTCATCATCCGGTCGACGGCCCCGGGGACGAAGCTGGGCTCCATACGGGGCCGGCCGATGCCCTCGATACGGGAGCCGCAGTCGCAGGTGACGTCGGGGTCGCCGGTGGTCCAGCCCTCGAAGAAGCAGGAGTTCTCCGGGTCGGCGACACAGATACGGGTGTCGTACTGCATGTAGTGGACGTAGCGGGCGATGGTCGCGGAGGTGCCGCCGGTGCCGGCGGTGGCGACGATCCAGGCCGGCTCGGGGAAGCGCTCCAGGCGGAGTTGGCGGAAGACGGACTCGGCGATGTTGTTGTTGCCGCGCCAGTCCGTGGCCCGCTCGGCGTAGGTGAACTGGTCCATGTAGTGGCCGCCGGTCTCCACCGCGAGCCGGGCCGACTCCTCGTACATCTTCCGTGAGTCGTCGACGAAGTGGCAGCTGCCGCCGTGGAACTCGATCAGGCGGATCTTCTCGGCGCTGGTCGTGCGGGGCATGACGGCGATGAAGGGGACGCCGATCAGCTTGGCGAAGTACGCCTCGGAGACGGCCGTGGAGCCACTGGAGGCCTCGATGACGGGGCGGTCCGGCCGGATCCAGCCGTTGCACAGGCCGTAGAGGAAGAGGGAGCGGGCCAGACGGTGCTTCAGGCTGCCGGTGGGATGGGTCGACTCGTCCTTCAGGTACAGGTCGATGCCCCAACTCTCGGGCAGCGGGAAGCGCAGCAGGTGGGTGTCCGCGGAGCGGTTGGCGTCGGCCTGGACCTTGCGCACGGCTTCCTTGAGCCAGCCGCGGTACTCGGTGTCGCTGTGATCGACGTCGAGGGTGGCGCCAGGACGGGTGGGGCGGGCGGTGCTCACGGCGTGCTCCTCACGCATCGCGCCGACGGCGGATCGCGGCGTCGGACGTCCCGATGATAGACACCTTCCGCACGCTTCTCACCTGCATAAACATGCCTTTGGGCCCCTCAAAGACTCTCCTGTGGCGAGGATGCGCGGGGCGCATGGGGGGCGCATGCCGCGCATGCGCCGGAACCCCGCCCCCGGTCCACCGTGCGCACTGGTGCTCGACGCGGGGGACGGGCAGACTTCACCGCACGGGCCGAGTCGACACCGCCGGGGCCGTCCAGGGGAAGGCGACCTCGGGCACACTGGATCACGGTCCGCGACGGATCAGACGACAGGGCACAGCCGAAGCGCACTAGGGGGCGGGGTACATGGCCGAGCCGGAGTTCACGGCCACGGGCGTGCGGATCGGGAAGAGGTTGCGGCAGCTCACCCGGGCGGGGCAGGTCCGGATCGAGGACGGCCGCCTGCAGTTGCTCACCAGCTATGGCAGCGAGATCGACAGCGCGCCGGTCCAGGCGGTCCGGGCCTCCAGGCCCTGGTTCGCCAACGAGGACCGGGCGTTGGCCGACGTCAACGGCACCCGCTACACGCTCACACTGAACGAGCACGACCCCGCTCCGGGGAAGCCCGGTCCACCCTCCGCGCGCCGGTTCATAGAGGCGGTGCGCAGGGCGGCCGGTCGCGGCGGCTGACGAATCGCGAGTTGCGGGACCGGGCCCCCTGGGTCACTCTGGTCTCACGTCACTCTGGGTTTACCGGCGATAACGCTGCGAACCAGCCCGCCGGCCACGTCAGCGGGCGGCGGTCGCCGACAGCCACCCCACGAGCAGGCGGCGGCTCCGGCCTCCGCCCACAGGCGGCAGTCGTAGGCGGCCGCACCACAGCAGGCGGCGTTTTTCGCCCAGCCACCTCGCTGGATCCGTACTCCGATCT
The DNA here is from genome assembly GCF_014930365.1 of Streptomyces caniscabiei. Taxonomy (GTDB): domain Bacteria; phylum Actinomycetota; class Actinomycetes; order Streptomycetales; family Streptomycetaceae; genus Streptomyces; species Streptomyces caniscabiei. The sequence goes on from NZ_JABXWI010000020.1 coordinate 85,805, forward strand.
TCTTCCGGACTCAACTTCGGGGAGTCGCAGCCGTGATCAGCCAGCAAAGCAGGCACTGCACGGTGGAGCTCCAAGCCCTGCCGTCGCGGATCGGCCAGGTCCGCAGAATCGTATCTGCGCAATTGCGCTACTGGCATCTGGATCCGTTGATAGAGCGGGCCGCACTCGGGGTGACCGAGCTGCTGTCCAACGTCCACCGGCACGCGGAACCGGACAAGATGTGCACCGTGGAGATGGAGTTGCTCCTCGGCCGGCTCACGGTCTCGGTGCACGACCACGACCCCCGTCTCCCGGTCGTCCAGGACGCGGACCCGTTCGCCACCTGCGGCCGAGGGCTCGCGATGGTCGCCGCGGTCAGCGAGAGCTGGGGTGTGCGGCCGCACGGCGAGACCGGGAAGGTCGTGTGGTTCACCCTGCCCGCCTCCTCGGCCGCGGTGCCGAAGATCTCGCCGTACGACACCGGCCTGACGCTCGAAACCGCACAGCCGTACGACACCGGACGCAGGCCCGCCGTGCGCGGGCGCAGGTCCGAACACGCTCCCGCCCGGTCCGCCGTCGCAGGCTGACCGGGCGGTGACCCTCCCACCGGGCCCGCCCCGGACGAACGGGGTCAGCCCACCGAGATGTCCACCGGCGGCCGCAGCTTCGCAGCCGCCGCCAGGGCCTCGTGCACGGGGTGGGCGGCGAAGGACGCCAACAGCTCCCGGTCGGCCGGGCGTTCGGCGGCCGGGTAGGCGATCTGCTCGTACGCGGCCTGGAAACGGGGGCCCCAACGGCGGGCGCCGAGGCGTGCCGTGCGGGAGCAGTTGTCGACCATGTACGCCACGTCCCGGGCGTGCATATAGGGCAGCAGGGAGTCGACGGCCTCGATGACGGACTCGTTGACGATCTCCGACCAGGGGTGGCCGCGCTCGACGAACTCGTCGATCTGCGCGGTCATGGTGGCGACGAAGACTCCCGCCGCGAACGGGTCGACGGGCAGGTCGCGGTCGCCCCGGCGGGCGTGCGCACGGGCGCTGACCGACCACATCGGCGAGCCGCCGATGCCGCTCATCGGGCGCGCGCCGAGCCGGCGTTCGGCCAGGACGACGCTGCGCAGTTCGGTGCCGTCGGCGACCTCGTCGTAGATCTCCGCGACGATCTCACGGGCGGGTGCGTAGGTGGCCGTGAAGGCGCGGTCGAAGACGTCCCGCCCCGCCGCGTCGAGTTCCTCGCGGACCGCGCGGAGTCCGGCGCGGGAGACGGTGCGGGCGATCGGGCCGGTGATGTTCTCGCAGGACCGCTCGTACGCGGTCACCTCGTCGTCACCGGCGAGGCGGCGGCGGGTGTGGAGGCTCTCGACGATGCCGTGGACCGCGCCGAGCAGGATGGCGCGCTCGCCGACGATGTCGGAGAGGTACTCGCCACGCAGAGTGGTGCGGAAGGTGTACGGGGAGCCGAGGGCGACCGACCAGGCGAGGGCGCGGTCGGTCGCACGGCCGTCGGGGTCGGCGTGGACGGCGTAACTGCTGTTGATCCCGGCGCCGTTGATCTCGGCGCCCTGTTCGTAGAGGCGGCGGACCGAGTCGCCCATCCCCTTCGGGCAGACGGCGATCACACCGTGGCCGGGCGGGAAGTCGCCGCCGGTCTCCCGGAGATGGCCGAGGAGGAAGCCGTGGGAGAGACCGATGGTGGCGCCGGGCTTCAGGGCGGCGAAGATCTCCCGGTGGTGGGCGGCGAGGGCCGCGTCGGCGATCAGGAGGATGACGAGGTCGCTCTCGGCGGTGACGGCGAGCCAGTCGCCGAGGGTGCCGTCCGCCTCGGTGAAGCCGTGGGCGCGGGCGTCGGCGGCCGAGGCGGAGCCGGGGCGCAGTCCGACGGCGACCGTGATGCCGGTGCCGGCGAGGGAGTCGCGCAGGTTGCGGGCCTGGGCCCGGCCCTGCGGTCCCCAGCCGACGACCCCGATGCGACGCACCCCGGCGAAGGCCTCGGGGAGCAGCGGGAAGAGATGGCGGCCGCCGCGCAGGACGGTCTCGGTGCCGCCGGGCATGTCCAGGGGTTCGAGGGCGAAGACGGTGGAGGCGGCCGTGGAAGTGGTGGTCATGGAGGAGTTGTAGGGTCCGGGCGAGCGTTGCGACAAGCGCAACCTTTGCAGCGGAGCGTTGCAGGAGCAGAAAGGCCCTGGTGGGCGACCATGCGGGACGATCACCGCGACCTGCGGCTGTTTCTCCATCTGGCCGGGACGCTGAACTTCGGCCGGACCAGCCTGGAGTGCCATGTCAGCCCGGCGACCCTGACGCGGACGGTGCAGCGGCTGGAGGCGGAGCTGGGGCACCGGCTGCTCGACCGGGGGCCGCGGGGTGTGGCCCTGACGGCCGAGGGGCACCGCTTCCGTGCCTATGCCGCCGAGGCCCTGGAGCTGTGGCAGGCCTACCGCGAGGAGCATCCGGACCCGGCCGAACTCACCGGGCGGCTGGCCGTGTTCGCGACTGTGACCGCGTGTCAGGCGTTGCTGCCCACGCTGCTGGCGCCGTTGCGCGCGGCCCATCCCCAGGTCCGCATCGATCTGCGCACCGGTGACGCGGCGGCCGCGCTGGCCCGGCTGGACGAGGGCGAGGCGGACGTGGCGGTGGCGGGCGTCCCGGCGCGGCTGCCGGAGTCGCTGGTCAGCCGGACGGTGGCCACCACGGACCTGGTGTTCGTCACCGCCCGCGAACGCCCCGACCCCGGGCTCGACGGCCCCTTCGTCCTCCCCCACCGGGGCCTGGTCCGTGACGCCGCCGACCGCTGGTTCCGCTCCCACGGACTCTCCCCCGACCCGGCGGCCGAACCGGAGGGCCACGAGGCTCTGCTGACCCTCGTCGCACTCGGCTGCGGCACGGGGGTGGTCCCCCGGCTGGTCCTCGACCACAGCGCCGTCCGCGACCGGCTCACGGTGATCCCCACCGAGCACCCTCCGCCGCCGTTCCCGATCGGGCTGTGCGTGCGCAGGGCGGATCTGCGGCGACCTCATGTGGCGGCCCTGTGGAGCCTGACGGCGGAGTTCACCTTCCGATCACCCTGAGGACGACTTCCGTACCGCCCCCGGCAATTACCTCTTCGCCTTCTCCCGCGCTATTCGGAATTGGCGCTTTCATTTCTTGTGGGCGGCACAACCTTCAACGAGTCCCGGGCCTCTAATTCGGCGAACCGAAATGGGGGGACCGTCGAAAATGAAGCAGGCAGTACAACGGAACTCGGTGTGCAGAACGGACAGGGACCGGGTGTGAATCCGACTACCCGTTCCGTGGCGGGGATCCGGCCGCAGGGAAAGGCCGCGCTGTTCGCCGCCGCGTTCACGGTCGCCGTGCTCTGCGCCGGCGACGTCATGGCCCGCAGCCGGCCCTTCGGCCCGCGCACGCGGAGCGTCAACGACCTCGGCAACCAGTACGTACCGTTCCACGCGCACCTGTGGGACCTGCTGCACGGCAGGGCGGACGGCGGGCTGTACGTCAACTGGCGGTCGGGCTACGGCTCCAGCTTCCTGCCCGACCTCGGCACGTACCTCAGCAGCCCCTTCGCCCCGCTCGTGGCGGTGTTCCCGCGCGACGAGATCGACCTCGCGGTGTACGTGGTCACCCTGCTGAAGGTGGCGTCGGCCGCCGCCGCGGCGGCCTGGCTGCTGCTCGCGCTGCGTCCCGGGCGCTGGTGGGCGGCGGGGCTGCTCGGCTCGTCGTACGCGCTGTGCGGCTGGACCCTGGCGGACGCGGTCCCCAACCCGATGTGGCTCGACGGTCTGGTCTTCCTGCCGCTGCTCTGCCTGGTCGGCGAGTGGGCGCGGCGGGGGCGGCGGCCGTTCCTCGGAGTGCTGATCGTGGCGCTCGCCTGGACCGCCAACTTCTACACCGCGTACATGGCCACCCTCGCCGCGGGTCTGGTGCTCCTGCTCCGGCTGTGGCTCGGCGACCTCACACGCCGGCAGCGGACCCGGGCCGCCGGGCGAGCGGCCCTGATCACCGTCCTCGGCATGGGTCTGGCCGCGCCCCTGGTGACCGTCGTGTACTTCGGCACCCGGCACGCCCACCCGGGCCGGGTCCGGCAGTTCACGCCCGTCCCCACCGAGGACCTGCTCGCCCGGCTGCTGCCGGGGACCTACAGCTACGGGACCCCGGCCGTGTTCGTGGGCACCACCGCGTTGCTGCTGGCGCTCGCCCTGCCCTTCCACCGGGCGGCCCCGGCACGGGTGCGCGCCGGGTGGACGCTGCTGGTCGTGGCGGTGGCCCTGTCGATGCAGTGGGGCCCGACGCATCTGCTCTGGCACGCCTTCGCCACCCCGCAGGGCAGCTCCTACCGTCAGGCCTTCGTGCTCTGCGCGCTGCTGGTGATCGCCGCCTGGCACGCCCTGTCGTACGGCGTTCCGGGCCCGCGCGCGCTGGGCGCGGCGGGGGTGCTGCTCGCGCTGGTGATCGTGGTCGCGAGCGGCAGCGAGCGGACCACCCGCGCCTTCACCCTGCCGCTCGCCCTGCTCGCCGCCGTCGGAGCGCTGGGCGGTCTGCTGCTGCTCGGGCGGAGGCGGAGGAACGGCCGGCCCCTCGCCGTGCTCGCCGTGGCGCTTCTCGTGTGCACGCAGTTCGGCGAGTCGGCCGTCACCTCGGCCGCCGACACCCGGCTGCGGCTCGGGCACCTGGACGACTACGCGCCCTGGGGCGCGCGGCAGCGGGAGCAGGCGGCCGCGATCGCCGGGGCCGACGGCTGGCCGCGCCACCGGACCGACCCGGGCCGCGAACAGACGGTCGGCAACGACCCGTTGCTGGTGGGCGGGCAGGGCGCCCAGTACTACAGCAGTCTCACCTCGGACGTGCTCAGCCGGACGCTGACCGCCTTCGGGGGCGGCTGGACCTCGCGCGGCCGCAGTGTGCAGAGCCTGGACAACCCGGTCACGGACGCGATCTTCTCGGTCGGCGCCCGGGTGCACTCCCCGCCCGACCCGCACCAGAACTGGTTCCCGCAGGACGGCAGCGGGGTGACCGTGACCCGGCAGGACGTACCGCCGCTGGTCACGGTGCGGCCGCACCCCGACCGCGCCGACGGCCCCACGGACCTCTCCGGTTTCGGGCCGTCGCCGTACCGCAACCAGGAGCTGCTGCTGGGGTCGAGGGTGTACACCGTGCCCCGGCTCACCGTGCGCACCGCCGCCGGGAGGCCGCCGTCGCCGAGCGACGACGGGCGGCCGGGGGTGCGGGTGGGCCCGCTGCCCTACGCGAGCGCGCCGCTGAAGCCGACGATCACGGGCAGCTGTCCGGCCGGGTCCGAGCTGTTCCTGTGGGCGCCGCACCTGTCGGGCACCGCGCGGCTCGCCGACGGCGCCCCCTCCGGGATCGGGCCCGGTGTGGAGCCGACCGGGCGGTACCGCTCCGACCAGCCCGTCACCAAGATCGCCCCGATGCAGCGGCTGGGCACGGTCGGGCATTCCGGACGGTTCCGCGTCGAGCTGTCACCGAACAGGACGAGCCTGGTCCCGGAGGGAGCGGTCGGCTGTCTGGACACCGCGCGGCTGCGCCACGCCGTGGCAGAGCTGAGGGCCACCGGCGCCACCCGCGTGAGCGTGGACGACGGCACCGTACGGGCCGAACTGCCCGCCCACAGCACGGGGATCGCGGTCGTCGCCGCGCCCCGGATCTCCGGTTGGCGCTGTGCCGCCGGAAACGCCCCCGCTCTGCCCGCCAAGAGCCACCACGGCCTGATCGCCGTACCGCTGTACGGCTCGGTCAGCAGTGTGACCTGCACGTTCCATCCGCCCGGACTGCGCCTGGGCACGGCGGTCGGGGCGCTCTCGCTCACCGCCGTCCTCGCGCTCGCGGCGGCGGGCCGGCTCCGCCGCCGGGCACGGGACAGGCCCGTCCCCGTGACCTCCGCCACCGCACCACCCGCGCCGGACGACCCGACCGTACGCGAGCGCGTGACCACCGCTCCGTGAACCGCACCCCTGGGGGAGTTCCATGCTCATCTCGATCGTCGCACCCTGCCACAACGAGGAAGCCGTCCTCGCGCGCTTCCACGAGGAGATCCAGAAGGTCGCGGAGGAACTGCTGCCGCTCGGCCACGACATGGAGTTCGTGTACGTCGACGACGGCAGCCGGGACCGTACGCTCGCCGTCCTGAGACAGCTGGCGGAGTTCGACGCACGCGTCCGGTACGTGTCGTTCAGCCGCAACTTCGGCAAGGAGGCGGCGCTGCTCGCGGGTCTGCGGCACGCCTCGGGCGACGCCGTGATCGTCATGGACGCCGACCTGCAGCACCCGCCGGAACTGATCCGCCGCATGGTCGACCTGCGCGAACAGGGCTACGACCAGGTCATCGCCCGCCGTACCCGGGCCGGCGACGGTCTGCTGCGCACGGCCACCGCCCGCCTGTACTACCGGCTGGTCAACCGGCTCGTCGACGTGGAACTCGTCGACGGCGTGGGGGACTTCAGGCTGCTGTCACGCCGGGTCGTCGACGCGGTCCTGGACCTGACGGAGTACAACCGCTTCTCCAAGGGGCTCTTCGCCTGGGTCGGTTTCCCCGCTACGACCTTCGAGTACGAGAACGCCGTGCGCGAACACGGCCGCAGCTCCTGGAGTTTCCGGGCGCTGCTCGACTACGGGCTGGACGGGCTCCTCTCCTTCAACAACCGTCCGCTGCGGGCCGCCCTCCACCTCGGCCTGTGCCTGCTGGTGTGCGCGGGGCTCTACACGGCCTGGATCGTGGGCGACGCACTCGTCAACGGCGTGGAGACACCGGGCTATGTCACCATCGTCGTGGCCGTCACCGCCCTCGCCGGAGTACAGATGATCATGCTCGGGGTGATCGGGGAGTACACCGGCCGGATCTACTACGAGGTGAAGGGCCGCCCGCACTTCCTGGTGCAGGCGACCAATGCGGAACAGACGGAGGGGCACGCCGCGTGCGGCACGACGAAGGACCTCATGCGCTGATGGGGACGGCGACACGTACCGAGCCGCGCCCCGCGGGACGCCCGGCGCCGGAGCGGCGCATATCGGGACAGCTCATCAACTTCGCCCTGGTCGGGGTGGTCAACACCGGGGTCTATTACGGCCTGTACCTCTTGTTCCTCCAGGTGCTTCCTTATCTCGCCGCGCATATTCTCGCGTTCGCGCTGAGTATGACGGGCTCGTTCTTCCTGAACGCGCGCTTCACTTATCGCATCCGTCCGACCTGGCGTAAATTCCTGCTGTTCCCGCTGACGAACGCCACCAATTTCCTGGTCACGACGGCCGGTGTGTACGTCGTCGTGGACGTGCTGCACGCGGGCAACCGGTTCGCGCCCCTGCTGGCGTCGGGGGCGGCGATCCCGGTGACCTTCCTGGTGTCCCGCGCGATCATGCTGCGGGGTCCCCGGACCGGGTGAGCCTCGTCAGACCAGCGCGCCCAGCGGGTCGTCGAGCACCGGCTGCCAGGCCAGCTCGGCCGCTCCCACCAGGCTGTTGTGGTCCAGGGTGCAGGCCAGGATCGGGGCGACCCCGCTGTGCCGGCCCCAGAGGCTGCGATCGGCGACGACGGCCCGCAGCCGGTCGGGGTCGGCGTCGAGCAGGGCGCGGTGCATGCCGCCGAGGATGATGCGGTCCGGGTTGAGGATGTTCACCAGGCCCGCGAGCCCGAGGCCGAGGCGGTCGATGATGGCCTCGGCGGCCGTGCGGACGCCCGGGTCGTCGTACCGGGTGCGGATCAGTTCGTTCGCCTGTTGCAGCAGCGAACCCTCGGGGCCCGGGTCGCGGCCCACGGCGGTGAGGAAGGCCCGCGGGTCGGCCTCGACGTCGAGACAGCCGCGGCTGCCGCAGTGGCAGGGGCGGCCCTCGGGGTTCACGGTCAGATGGCCGACCTCCAGGGCCAGGCCCGAACTGCCCATGTGCAGCCGCCCGTCGAGGACCAGCGCGCCACCGACGCCCCGGTGGCCGGTCGCCACGCACAGCAGATCGCGGGAGCCGCGCCCGGCGCCGTGCCGGTGCTCGGCGAGGGCGGCGAGGTTGACGTCGTTCGCCGCGAACGCGGGCCCCGCGATCCCGGCCGCACGGACCCGCTCGGCGAAGATCTCCCGGACCGGCGCCCCGGCGGGCCAGGCCAGGTGCAGCGGGTTCAGCGCCAGCCCCGCCGGTTCGGCGACGGCCGACGGCACGGCCAGGCCCGACCCGACACACCGCCGCCCGGTCCGCGCCAGCAGCTCGGCGCCCGCGTCGACGACCGAGCCGAGCACCTTCGCCGGGTCGGCGTCCACGATCTCGCAGGCGGGCGTGGTGGCGACGATCCGCCCGCCCAGCCCGACCAGCGCGGCACGCCAGCCGTCGGAGTGCACCTGCGCGGCGAGCGCGACGGGCCCCTCCTCGGCGACGTCGAGGCGGTGGGAGGGCCGGCCCTGGGAGCCGGCGGCGGCCCCCGGGTGCGCGTCGACCCGGATCAGCCCCAGCGCCTCCAGTTCGGCGGCCACGGCACCGGCCGTGGCGCGGGTGACGCCCAGTTCGGCGGTGAGCACGGCCCTGGTCGGAGCACGGCCGGTGTGCACCAGTTCCAGCGCCGGACCGAGCGCGCCCCTCCCCCGGTCCAGCCGAGCCCGCGCCGTCGTCCCTTCGCCCGCCGCCTTGGGGGCCGCCTTCCCGTCCATGAGGGCGAGTCTCCCATGATCCGCTCGGCGCCGGACCCCGTGCGAGGGGCCTCAGCAGTCGTCGAGGCCGCCGACCCGCAGGGTGATGTTCAGCCTCCCGGTCAGCCCCAGCCAGGGCGGCGCGGTCCCCGGGTGCACCCGGGGCACCCCGTGGTGGGCGGAGCGTGCCGGGCCGCCGAACACGAAGAGATCACCACTGCGCAGCTCCACGTCCGTGTACGGCCGCGTCCGGGTCCGGGTGTTGCCGAAGCGGAAGACACAGCTGTCACCGAGGCTCAGCGACACCACCGGCGCGTCCGACTTCTCGTCGGCGTCGCGGTGCATCCCCATGCGCGCGTCGCCGTCGTAGAAGTTGACGAGGGCGATGTCGTACGGGTCGGTCGCCGCCTGCGCGCCGAGGGTGTCCGCGACCGCCCGCCGGCCCAGCTCCCCCAGCCAGTGCGGGAACGGCTTCACGGGCGCGCCGTCGCCGTCGACGGCGGTAGGGGCGTAGCCGTACGGGTACCAGTGCCGGCCGAGGCAGACCTGCCGGGCGGTCATCGTGCCGCCGCCCGGGGTGCGGACCGTGCGGAGCCCGGCGGGCGGCCTCGCCCACGCACGACAGGCGTCCAGGAGGTGCCGCTGCTGCTCCGCGTCCAGCCAGTCCGGCACGTGGACCGCGCCGGGCGCGATCTCCGTCCGGTCCCGGGGGAACAGCTCGGCGTCCATGCCCCCATCGTCCCGCACGGCCGCTCGGCGGACTGGGACGGGGCTGTGCTCGGTTGCTCGGCGGACGGGGGCGGGGCCGTGCTCGGTTAGCCTGGGCGCACGATGAGCGACCGTATGACCGTGCCCGGGGGCGAGTACGCCCTGGCCCGCTTTCCCGAGGACCCCCGTGACCTGCTGCGCGCCTGGGACGCGTCCGACGCGTATCTGCTGCGCCACCTCGCGGAGAGCGGGACACCGCTGGACGGGACGCTCGTGGTCGTCGGGGACCGCTGGGGCGCGCTGACCACCGCGCTCGCCGCGCACCGGCCGACGCAGATCACCGACTCCTTCCTGAGCCGGGAGGCGACGCGGGCCAACCTGGAACGCAACGGCGTGGAGGAGGGCTCCGTACGGCTGCTCACCACCCGGGACACGCCCCCGGACCGTGTCGACGTGCTCCTGGTGCGGGTCCCCAAGAGCCTCGCGCTCCTGGAGGACCAGCTGCACCGGCTCGCGCCCGCCGCGCACGAGGGCACGGTGGTGATCGGCACCGGGATGGTCAAGGAGATCCACACCTCGACGCTGAGGCTCTTCGAGCGGATCCTCGGCCCGACCCGCACCTCGCTCGCCCGGCAGAAGGCCCGCCTGATCCACTGCGCCCCGGACGCGGGGACCCTCAAGGCCAGGGGGGACGACCCGTGGCCGTACACCTACCGGCTGCCGGACGACATCGGCGTGGCGGCCGGCCGGAGCGTCGTCAACCACGCGGGCGTGTTCTGTGCCGACCGGCTCGACATCGGGACCCGGTTCTTCCTGCGACAGCTGCCGAAGGTCCCGCGCGGCGGGCGGGTCGTCGATCTGGGGTGCGGCAACGGCGTGGTCGGCACGGCGGTCGCGCTGGCCGACCCGGACGCCGAGGTGGTGTTCGTCGACGAGTCGTACCAGGCGGTGGCATCGGCGGAGGCCACGTACCGGGCGAACCGCCCGGAGACCGACGGGACGGCAGCCGGTGCGGCCGAGTTCCGGGTCGGTGACGGGCTGGAGGGGTTCGCGCCGGGGAGTGTCGATCTCGTCCTGAACAATCCGCCGTTCCACTCCCACCAGGCGACGACCGACGCCACGGCGCGGCGGATGTTCACCGGCGCGCGGCGGGCGTTGCGGCCCGGTGGTGAGCTCTGGGTGGTCGGGAACCGTCATCTGGGCTATCACGTGACGCTGCGGCGGATCTTCGGCAACAGCGAACTCGTCGCGAGCGACGCCAAGTTCGTGGTGCTGAGGGCGGTCAGGCGGAGTTAGCGACACCCGCCGGGAGGCCGGCCCCGCGCAGGGCGCGCGGGGAGGCGCCCAGTTCCCGGCGGCAGGCCTTGTTGAAGGCCTGGAGGTCGGGGATGCCGACGGAGGCGGCCACGGCGGGGATGGAGAGGGTCGAGGCGCGGAGCAGATGGTGGGCGCGTTCGAGTCTGCGGCGCCGGATGTAGGCGACGACCGTGCCGCCGGTCTCGGTGTGGAACAGCCGGGTCAGATGGTTGTGGGAGACGCCGGCCACGCGCGCCACCTCCGGGATGGTGAGGGGTGCGGCCAGGTGGGCCTCGATGTGGGCGATGGCGGCGGTGACCGCCGGGTGCGGTCCGGGGGCGGCCGTGACCGGCGGGGTCAGCTGGGCCACCCGCCACAGGGCGGTCCACAGTTCGGCCCGGGTGCGGTCCGGCTCGCTGGGCGCGGCGGCCACCGCCTGGAGCAACAGGCCGGTGAGCGCGGGCAGTTCGGGGCCGGTGTCCTGGACCACCGGAACCGTGCGGGGTGGTCCGGACGGGGGGACGCGCAGATGGGCGAAGAGGTGTTCGGAGCGGCCCCGGTAGCGGTAGCGGACGGTGGTGCCTGGCGGGACGAGGCTGACCCGGCCGGGGCGGATGGTGTGGGTGGTGCCGCCGACGGTCAGTTCGGCCTCGTACTGGTAGAGGTGCAGCTGCCACAGCTCCGGCAGCCGGAACACGTCCGTGCGGCTCGCGACGCCGTGCACGCCGACGCCGATGAGGGCGACGTACGGCGGCTCACCGAGGTGGATCTCCGTCTCCCGCATGACCGGAAACGTATCAGTGACGGGCGTCACACTCCGCTCCCGGGGGCCGTGCTCGGCGAGACGGTCACATTCCCACGCGGGACGGGCGCGTACGGGCCTTCTACGTGGGCGGAAGGGGCTCCTCCGTGCGCAGGACGCCGATCAGCCGGGCCACCGTCCCCGCCATCGCCGTCCGGCCGGCCGCGAGGTAGGTGCGCGGGTCCACCGCGTCGGGGCGGGCGGCGAGGTGGTCCCGGACCGCGCCGGTCAGGGCGATGTTGAGTGCGGTGCCGATGTTGACCTTGGCGATGCCGCCCGCCACGGCCGCGCGCAGTTCGTCGTCCGGGACTCCGGAGGAGCCGTGCAGGACGAGGGGGACGTCCAGGGCGGCCGCCAGCCGCTTCAGCAGGACGTGGTCGAGGGCGGCGGTGCGCGTGGTCATCGCGTGGGAGCTGCCGATGGCGACCGCGAGCGCGTCCACGCCCGAGTCGGCCACGAAGGCCCGTGCCTCCTCGGGGTCAGTACGGGCGCCGGGCGCGTGCGCGTCGAGCACAGGCGCGCCGTCCTTGCCGCCGACCTGCCCCAACTCGGCCTCGATCCAAAGCCCTTGACTGTGCGCCCACTGCACGGCGGCGTGGGTCGCGGCGAGGTTGTCCAGGTAGGGCAGGCGCGAGGCGTCGTACATCACGGAGCTGAAGCCGGCGTCGGCCGCCCGGCGCAGCAGGTCGTCGTCGCGGATGTGGTCGAGGTGGAGCGCGACGGGCACGGCCGCCCGCTCGGCGGCGGCGGACGCGGCGCGGGCCAGCGGAAGCAGGTCCCCGTCGTGGTACCCGACGGCGTTCTCGCTGACCTGGAGGACCACCGGCGCGGCGGCGGACTCGGCGCCGGCGACGATCGCCTCGACGTGCTCCAGGGTGATGACGTTGAAGGCGGCCACGGCGGAGCGCGCGGCGGCGGCCTCGGTGATCAGCGCACCGGTCGTCGTGAGGGGCACGGCTCCTCCTGCTTCAGTGGTCGTCGTGGCTCGGGGCGGTCCGGCTGGCGTCGGCGTCGAGGATCACCGAGCGCGTCAGATGGCGGGGACGGTCGGGGTCGAGGCCGCGGGCGGCGGCCACGGCGACGGCGAGGCGCTGGGCGCGGACCAGTTCGGCGAGCGGGTGGAGCACGCCGGGCACCCAGGTCGCGCCGGTCCGCCCCACCTGCTCGGCCAGACCCTCCGGCGCCTCGCCGAGCATCCAGGTCGCCGTGGACCGGGTGCTGACGCTGATCGGGCCGTGCCGGTACTCCATCGCCGGATAGGCCTCGCTCCACGCCAGGGCGGCCTCGCGCATCTTCAGCGCGGCCTCCTGGGCGAGGCCCACGGTCCAGCCCCGGCCGAGGAAGGTGAACTGGGTGCTCCCGACGAGCCCTTCGGGCAGCGGCGCCTCCAACGCGGCGCGCGCGTCGGTGACGGCGGTCTCGGCGGACAGACCGAGGTGAGCGCTCAGGAGGGTGAGGGCGGTGGTGGCGAAGCGCGTCTGGACGACGGACTTCTCGTCGGCGAAGTCCAGCACCACGAGGTCGTCCGCGGCCGTCATGACGGGGGTGTCCGGGTCGGCGGTGATCGCCGTCGTCCGGGTGCGGCCGCGCAGCGCGCCCAGCAGGTCCAGCACCTCGGTGGTGGTGCCGGAGCGGGTGAGGGCGACGACCCGGTCGTAGGAGCGCCCGTGGGGGAACTCCGAGGCCGCGAAGGCGTCGGTCTCCCCCTGCCCGGCCCGCTCGCGCAGGCCGGCGGCGGCCCGCGCCATGAAGTACGACGTTCCGCAGCCGACGAGCGCCACCCGCTCCCCCGGCCTCGGCAGGACCCCGGCGTGTTCCGGCGCGGCGGCTGCGACGCGGGCCCAGCACTCGGGCTGGCTGTTCAGCTCGTCCTCGACATGGGTCATACGGAAACCCTCCCCGGGATACGCGAGGCTCATGCTTACTCCTGCAAGATAGAGTCGCCTTTCGCGCAACTTCAAGCACGAGGAGACGGATGTCCCGCGACGAACGCTGGCAGACCCTGCTCGAACTGCTCGTCGAACGGGGTCGGCTGGACGTCGAGGAGGCGGCCGTCGAGCTGGGGGTGTCCGCCGCGACGATCCGGCGTGACCTCGACCGCCTCGCGGAACAGCAGATGCTCGTCCGCACCCGGGGCGGGGCGGTCGTGCACGGTGTCTCGTACGAGCTGCCGCTGCGCTACAAGACGGCCCGCCGGGCCACGGAGAAGCAGCGCATCGCGACGGCGGTGGCGGAGCTCGTCGCGCCGGGCGAGGCGGTGGGGCTGACCGGCGGCACCACGACCACCGAGGTGGCCCGGGCGCTGGCCGTGCGGGAGGATCTGGCGTCCGGCGCGCCCGCGCTGACGGTCGTCACGAACGCGCTGAACATCGCGAGCGAGCTGGCGGTCCGGCCCCAGTTCAAGATCGTGGTGACGGGCGGGGTGGCCCGCGCCCAGTCGTACGAGCTGGTCGGTCCGCTCGCCGACGGGGTGCTGGACCGGATCACCCTGGACGTGGCCGTGCTCGGTGTCGTCGCGCTCGACGTCACCCATGGCGCCGCCGCGCACGACGAGGCGGAGGCCGCCGTCAACCGGCTGCTGTGCGAGCGGGCCGAGCGGGTCGTCGTCGCGGCCGACTCCAGCAAGCTGGGCCGGCGGGCCTTCGCCTGGATCTGCGCGACGGAGGCGGTGGACACGCTGGTCACGGACGCGGCCGCCGCACCCGGGACGCTGCGGCGGTTCGAGGAGTCCGGCGTGCGGGTCGTCGCCGTCTGAGGCCCGCCGGCCCGAGTCGGCGGGGTGCCGGCCGGTCCTGGAGCCAGGGCTGCCGGTCAGTCCTGGAGCCAGGGCGCCGGCATGCCGCCGCGCTTCAGGGTGGTGAGGACGAGGGAGACGTCGATCGACGCCACCTCGGGGAGCCACGGGGAGCGGGTGACGAAGTCGTGCAGGGCGTTCTCGTCGGGGAACGCGGTGAGGACGAGGAGTTGGCGTGCGCCGGTGACGAAGCTGGCGTAGCGGACATGGGCGGACTCGGCGAGGGCCGCCGTCACGGTGTCGACCCGGGCCGGTGGAGTGTGCACCCAGAGGACCGCCTCGACGGGCAGTCCGAGCACCGCGGGCTCGATCACGGCACGGATGCGGACCTTGCCCTCGCGCCGCAGCGCGCCGAGGCGTCGACGCGCCGTGGCCTCCGACACGCCCGAGACACGCGCGAGTTCGTCGTAGGTGCGGCGCCCGTCGTCTGCGAGGGCGTGCAGCAACAGGCGGTCGGCGCGGGAGAGTTCGGGGGGTGTCTCGCCGGCCGGCAGCGGATCGGTCACCGGGGCCGACCCGGCGTCGGCCTGGTCGGAGCCCTTCAGGGCGGCGATCTCGGCCTCGGTGAGGAGGCCCGCGTGCCACTCCCGGATCGTGCGGACGTGGCGCAGGACGGGCAGGGTGCGGGTCTCCTCCACACCCGGCAGACCGGCGAGTTCGTCGAGCACCAGTCCCGCCAGCCGTTCCCGGGGCCAGCGCAGTTCCGCGAGGCAGTCCGGGGTGCCGGTGAGGACGTGGGCGAACACGCAGTCGGGCCTGCGGGCCAGCGCGGTGGCGGTGATCCGGGCGCGGCCGGGGGAACAGCGGACGCCGACCACCACACTGCGGCCACGCATCGCCATCGCCCCGATCCGCACGAGGCCGGACTCCAGGAGGCGGGTGCCGCGGCGGACGACGGTGCGTTCGGGCTCGCCGAGGGCCGCCGCGATGCGGTGCCAGGCGGCCCGGCCGTCGATCTGCAGCGCGCTGATGATGCGCCGGTCCAGTGAATCCGTCACGGGGCCGGTCCGGGTTGCGTCCATCGGCCCCAGAGTATGGCGGATTCCGTCAACTCCGCAGGCCTTCTTGTTCCCTTCCGTCGTTGTGGCCCAGCCTGCCGTGAAGTGGAATCGCACGGTCCCGCACGGTCTCCCCGCCGTGCGCGACCGCGCCCCGTCCCCCTCGGCCCGCACGCGCAGCGCGCACCCATGACTCCCGTGACTCCCCGATCTACGGAGATGGTCGACGTGACCGTGACTCCCGGCGGTCCCCCGCGTTCCCCGGCGGCCCACGCCCCCACGCCGGTGCCGCTCCACCCGGCGCGGGCCCGCCGCGCCCGACCGGCCCTCCTGGGCCCCGGGCTGGTGCTGGCGGCCGCCAGTGTGGGTGCAGGGGACATGGTGACGTCGCTCGCGGGCGCGGCCGGGTACGGGATGGCGCTGATGTGGGCCCTCGTCATCGGTGTCGTCCTGAAGTACGCGCTCACCGAGGCGGTGGGGCGGCTGTACCTGGCCACCGGGCAGACCGTGATCGCCGGACTGAAGTCGGCCGCCCGCTGGCTCCCGGCGGCGTTCATGCTCTTCGTCCTGGTCATCGGGCTGCTGTACGGGGCGGCGCTCGGCTCGGTGGCGTCCCTGGCGCTGTCCACGCTCTTCCCCGTGCTGCCCGTCAGGCCCGTGGCCGTCGCCGTCGCGCTCGCGGCGGCGACGATCGTGCACGTCGGGCGGTACGCGGTGTTCGAGCGCGTGATGAGTGTCTTCATGCTCGCCAAGTTCCTCGGCATGGCCGTCCTGGCGGTGATCACCCTCGCCACCGCCGACGATCTGTCCGGCCTGCTCGGCACCCTGCGCCCGAGGCTGCCGGAGGGCGACGTGGTGACGGTGCTGGCGCTCGTCGGCGGCGTGGGCGGCACGGCAGGCATCGCCTCGTACGGCTACTGGGTGCGGGAGAAGGGCTGGTCGGACCGGAGCCGGCTGCGGCTGATGCGTACGGACTCGGCGGTGAGTTACGGCGTCACCCTGCTGTTCGTGCTGTGCACGACGGTGGTGGGCACGGGCCTGCTGTACGGCACGGGCGGCAGCATCACCGGCGGCGACGGGCTGGCCGCGCTCGCCGATCCGCTCGGCGCCGATCTGGGGTCGGTGGCCCGGGTGCTGTTCCTGAGCACCTTCTTCCTGGTGACGCTGAGCGCGCTGGTCGGTGGCTTCAACGGTCTGTGCTACCTGCTGGCCGACTCGCTGCGGACGCTGCGCGGCGTCCCGGACGCCGAGGCGGAGCCGCACATCGCGCAGAACGGCCGCCCCTTCCGGCTGTTCCTCCTGTACTGCGCCGCCACCTCGGTCGCCGTCGTCTTCCTGGGCCGGCCGGTGCCCCTGGTGCTCACCTACGCCGCCGTCGGCTCACTGATCCTGCCGTTGCTCTCCGGCGCGCTGCTGGTGCTGCTCAACCGCCGGGGCGTGGAGCCGGCGCTGCGCAACCGGACCATCTCGAACACGCTGCTGGGCGGTTCCTTCGTGCTCTTCGGAGTGCTCGCGGCCGTCCAGCTCAAGGAGTCCCTGGGAGGGGCGTGAACCACCTCGTGCGTCAACTCGTCGACCAGCCCGCCAAGTACCCCGTGAACCCGACGGGCGACGCGGACCCGCCGGACGACCTGTGCTTCTGGACCGCGTACGAACTCGCCGTCGCCCTGGCCCGGCGTGAGATCTCGGCGCGGGAGGTGGTGACGGCCCATCTGGAGCGGATCGATCGCGTCGATCCGGCGGTGAACGCGATCGTAACGCTGGTCGCCGACCGGGCGCTGGAGCAGGCGGCCGCGGCGGACGACCGGATGGCGGCCGGGGAGCCCGTCGGTCCGTTGCACGGGCTGCCGGTCGCTCACAAGGACCTGCACGACACGGCCGGCATCCGGACGACGGCCGGTTCACCGGTCTTCGCCGAGCGGGTGCCCGACCGTGACCATCTGGTCGTCGAGCGGCTGCGGAAGGCGGGCGCGATCACGCTGGGGAAGACCAACGTCCCCGAGCTGGGGCTGGGTTCACACACCGTCAACCCCGTCTTCGGCGCCACCCGCAACCCCTACGACCTCTCCCGCAGCGCGGGTGGCAGCAGTGGTGGGGCGGCGGCGGCCCTGGCGTGCGGGATGCAGCCCATCGCCGACGGCAGCGACACCGGCGGCTCGCTGCGCAACCCCGCCTCCTTCAACAACGTGGTCGGGCTGCGCCCGTCGCCGGGCCGGGTGCCGTCCTGGCCCGACAAGGCGCCCTGGGGGCAGCTGTCGGTGAAGGGGCCGATGGCCCGGACCGTGGCGGACGTCGCGCTGACCCTGTCGGTGCTGGCGGGCCCCGATCCCCGCGATCCGCGCTCCCTGCAGACACCCGGCTCCACCTTCGCCTGGCAGCTCGACGGCGATCTGCGGGGGTTGCGGGTCGCCTTCTCGCCCGACCTGGGCGGGGCCGTGCCCGTCGACCCGGAGGTGCGGGAGGCGCTGCGGCAGGCGCCGGAGGTGTTCGCCGCGCTGGGCTGCGAGGTCGAGGAGGCCTGCCCGGACCTCGCCGGCGCGGACGAGGTGTTCCTCGCCCAGCGCGCCTGGCAGGTGGAACTGTCCTACGGGGCACTGCTGGACGAGCACCGCGACCTCCTGGCCCCGGACGTCGTCTGGAACATCGAGGAGGGCCGCAGGCTCGGCGGCCCCGACCTCGGGCGTGCCCAGGTGCTGCACGGCGCGCTCTTCCACCGGGTCCGCGAGTTCTTCGAGCGGTACGACCTGTTGCTGCTGCCGGTCAGTCAGGTCGCGCCCTTCCACATCGACCTGGCCTACCCGACGGTCGTGGACGGCACGCCGATGGAGACCTACCTCGACTGGATGCGCTCGGCGTATCTGATCTCCGTCACGGGCTGTCCCGCCCTGTCCGTCCCGGCCGGGTTCACTCCGGGGGGACTGCCCGTCGGGCTCCAGCTCGTCGGCCCGCACCGGCGGGACTGGTCGGTGCTGAAGGCCGGGTACGCCTTCGAGCGGGCGACGCGGGTCGGGGAGCGGCGGCCGCCGGTCGTGACGGGCGCCGGCTGAGGGCCCGACTGCCGCCGTCAGTGCGTGTGTCCGGCCGGGGGCTCCTGAGCCGGGCCCGGCTCCGCCGCCTCCCCGGCGTGGACCGTGAACGTCGCCGTGTGGACCTCGCCGTCGTGCTTGAAGTCGAGGAAGAGACGGTAGGTGCCGGCGCTGGGGGCGGTGGCCGTGAAGGAGATGTCCGGGCCGGGCTCGGTCGTGCCGTCGCCGGGCTCGCCGTTCGGATGGACGTGCAGGTAGGCGAGGTCGCCGGAGCGCAGGGCGACCAGGTGGCCGTACGCGCCCAGGTAGGGCTGGAGGTCGGTGACGGGCCTGCCGTCGCGGGAGACCTTCAGTTTCAGTTCGCTCGCGGCGCCCGGGCGCAGGCCGCCGTCCAGTTCGACGTCGTAGCCGTTGACCTCGGCGGTGGTGTCCTGCGCCGGGAGCTTGTGCGGCTTGTACGTCCCCGAGGCCGCGAGGTCGGCGCCGAGGGTGAGGTTCTCGGCGTCGTCCCCGGCGGGGGTGAAGTCGGCGAAGACGCGGTAGTCGCCTGCCTCGGGCAGGTCGACGGGGGTGCTCCAGGTGCCGTCGGCGGCACGGGTGGGGTGCAGATGACGGTAGGTGAGCAGGTCGCGTGAGGCGAGGATGAGGTGGAGTTCCTTGTCGTGCTCGCGCTGGTACGCCGTGACGGCGCGCCCCGCCGCGTCCCGGATGACGAAGCGCAGGTCGGCGCGGTCCCCGGCGGTGACGCTCGGGGTGCGCAGGTCGAGGGTGTAGCCGCCCTCGGAGATCTGCAGTCCGCCGGCCGGGGCGGACGCGTGTGCGCCGGAGTCCTTGCCGGGGTCCGGTGACTCCTCGGTGTGGTCGTCGTGGCGCGCGGGCTCGCTGCCGGCGGTGTCCGACGAGACGACGGGTTCGACGCCCTTGCCCACGCCGTAGGCGGCGCCGAACGTCGCGGCCAGCGCGGCGGCGAACGCGGTGATCCTCAGTCCGGTGTTCATGGCCGTCTCCTTCGCGGTCCGGGTCTTCACACAGCTCACCATACCCCTAGGGGGTATCGAGTCAAGCACTGCGAGCAACTTGCCATAGATACCCCTGAGGGGTATACAGGCAGCAGTGGCAAGGATACCCCCACCCTGTATCCGTGAAGATCGCCGCGAACGATCGACGAGGGAGCAGCCATGACCGTCACCAGGACCGGGACCGCAGCCGCCGCGGAGGTGGAGCTCGCCATCGGCGGTATGACCTGCGCCTCCTGTGCCGCCCGCGTCGAGAAGAAGCTGAACCGCATGGAGGGCGTCACCGCGACGGTCAACTACGCCACCGAGAAGGCCAAGGTCAGTTACACCGACGAGGTCTCGGTGCGGGACCTGATCACCACCGTGGAGGCGACCGGCTACACGGCACGCGAGCCCGCTCCGCCCACCCCGCCCACCCAGGCCGAGGCCGACGGCCCCGACGGTTCCGACGGTTCCGACGGTTCCGACGAGGCGGCGGACGAAGAGCTGCGGCCGCTCCGGCAGCGCCTGACCACCGCCGTGGTCCTGGCCGTCCCCGTCGTCGCGATGGCCATGATCCCCGCGCTGCAGTTCGAGTACTGGCAGTGGCTGTCCCTGACGTTGGCGGCGCCGGTGGTGACGTACGCGGGGTGGCCCTTCCACCGCGCCGCCTGGACGAACGCCCGGCACGGCGCCGCCACCATGGACACCCTCATCTCCATCGGCACCCTGGCCGCGTTCGGCTGGTCGCTGTGGGCGCTGTTCCTCGGCACGGCGGGCACACCGGGCATGACGCACCCCTTCGAGCTGACCATCGTCCGGGGAGACGGCGCCGGCTCGATCTATCTGGAGGCGGCGGCCGGGGTGACCGCCTTCATCCTCGCCGGGCGCTACTTCGAGGCACGCTCCAAGCGGAAGGCGGGCGCCGCCCTGCGGGCGCTGCTGGAGCTGGGCGCGAAGGACGTCACCGTGCTTCCCGAGGAGGGCGGCGAACGCACGGTTCCCGTCGCCGAGTTGCGGGTCGGCGACCGCTTCCTGGTGCGCCCCGGAGAGAAGATCGCCACCGACGGGGCCGTCGTCGAGGGCTCGTCCGCCGTGGACGCGTCCATGCTGACCGGCGAGTCCGTGCCCGTGGAGGTCACGGTCGGCGACGCGGTCACCGGCGCCACCGTGAACGCGGGCGGGCGTCTCGTCGTCGAGGCCACCAGGATCGGCGCCGACACCCAACTGGCCCGGATGGCACGGCTGGTGGAGGACGCGCAGAACGGCAAGGCGTCCGCCCAGCGGCTCGCCGACCGGATCTCCGCCGTGTTCGTGCCGATCGTGATCGCCCTCGCCCTGGGCACCCTCGGCTTCTGGCTCGGCAACGGCGCCGGGCTCACGGCCGCGTTCACCGCGGCGGTCGCCGTACTGATCATCGCCTGCCCCTGCGCCCTGGGGCTCGCCACGCCGACCGCGCTGCTGGTCGGCACCGGGCGAGGCGCCCAGCTGGGCATCCTGATCAAGGGCCCGGAGGTGCTGGAGTCCACGCGCGCGGTCGACACCGTCGTCCTCGACAAGACCGGCACCGTCACCACCGGCCGGATGACCCTGCTGGCCGTGCGTCCCGCCGACGGCACCGACGAGACCGAAGTGCTGCGCCTGGCGGGCGCGTTGGAGCACGCCTCCGAGCACCCGGTCGCCCGCGCCGTCGCCGAGGGCGCCCTGGCCCGGCTCGGCTCGCTGCCCGCACCGGAGGACTTCGCGAACGTGCCCGGCCTCGGCGTGCAGGGTGTCGTGGACGGTCACGCGGTACTCGTCGGCCGCGAACGGCTCCTCGCCGACCGGGCCATGGAACTGCCGGTGGACCTGCGGCGGGCGCGGGACCGGGCCGAGGCGGCCGGCCGCACGGCCGTCGTGGTCGCCTGGGACGGCGAGGCCCGCGCCGTCCTCGAAGTCGCCGACGCGGTGAAGGAGACCAGCGCCGAGGCGATCGTGCGGCTGCGCGCGCTCGGTCTCACCCCGATCCTGCTGACCGGCGACAACCGGGCCGTGGCCGAGTCCGTCGCCCGCGAGGTCGGGATCGCGGCCGAGGACGTGATCGCGGAGGTGCTGCCGCAGGACAAGGTCGCCGTCGTCGAGCGGCTGCAGGCCGAGGGGCGTTCGGTGGCGATGGTCGGTGACGGTGTCAACGACGCGGCGGCCCTCGCCCAGGCCGACCTGGGACTGGCCATGGGCACGGGCACGGACGCCGCGATCGAGGCCGGCGACCTGACCCTCGTACGAGGAGATCTGCGCGCGGCGGCCGACGCCGTCCGCCTCGCCCGCCGGACCCTCGGCACGATCCGGTCCAACCTGTTCTGGGCCTTCGCCTACAACGTGGCCGCGCTGCCGCTCGCGGCGGCCGGCCTGCTCAACCCGATGATCGCGGGGGCGGCCATGGCCTTCTCCTCGGTCTTCGTCGTCGGCAACTCCCTGCGGCTGCGGACGTTCCGGGCGGCCGACTGAATCAACCGGCCCGGGTCGCGCGGCCGTTCCCCACCCGGCCCCGGCCTCGGTGAATTGGTGACCTTCGCCAATTCGCCGAGGCCGGGGCCAGCGGGGCGGCGGAGCGATTCGCCCCACCGCCCGCGGTCGTTCGACGAAAACACCGGCGAATTTCCGGTTCCGGTTCATCGGGGCCGGATATCCCGGAACTGTGCCGTAAATCACAGAGGCCGCCTCGGGTGATCGCTTTTGAATACCGGCGCCCTTGGCGAATTCCCGACTCCGGTCGTCGGAAAGCCGTCAGGAACGTTGATCGAATTCGACGCGGACGATCACTGAGCGTGATGGCCGTCGGGCCGGGCGAGCAGCAGGTTCGGGTCCCGCAGGGTGAAGAAGGCGCCGCTCGGGACGTAGACCGTCCGGTGGCGTACGGCCGCGGAGGTGGGGTTGGAGCTGCTCGGCATGGAGTGGGTGCGAGGTCGAGTTAGCTCGATCGTGTGAGGGTCGGCTTTCGGGCTTGCGGTGCGTTGGGCTGTTTGGATTAGCGTGGCTGTGCGACCTGGGACACCGGGTACGGCGTCAGCGTGCGGGGCCCCTGTTCCACCAGAGGATGGAACAGGGCCTCCCCGTCGCCTCTGGCCGTATCCACCTGGCCAGGTCGCGTAGGGAACCGGCCTCCCGGGCCAGGACCACGCACAGGATGCGTGTCGCCACCCGGGGTCGAGTACGCCGGGGACCAGCTCGCCCAAGACCGTTCGGGGCGCGCGGCTGAACGGACTCACTCCCACTCAGCCCACAGGAACGGTTGGAGAGTCCGTCGTCCTGGAGGACGACGGCGTGGGTGCCGTCCGGGCGGACAAGGGCGACCTGGTTGCTGAAGATCAGGGCGGCGAGAACGGTGTCGCCGTGCCCGGCGAAGGCGAAGTCGTCGACTCCGGCGAGTCCCGTCGCCCTGGTCTGATCCTGCCCGCCGAGCCGTCCCGGCGGGCAGGGACGCGCAGGGGCGTCTGCCGGTCTGAGTTGGAGCTGCGGGTTCGGCTCGGCGGGCAGGGTGGCGAGGACGCGGGTGTGTCCCTGCTTGGTGATGTGGACGACCTGGCGGGCGGCCGAGAAGGTCAGGTCGGCGGAGCCGTCGGGTTCGAGGGCGATGTTCTCCGGTGTCATCCCGCGGGTGATGTCGAAGTGGGCGACCACACGCGGACGGGACACGGTCGGCTCACCGTCCGGCGGGGTGCCGCGGCGAGCAGGGCGACGGCGGCGGTGACCACCGCGACGACGGGCAACGGGCGAAGACGGGGCATCGGTATCTCCTCGGGCAGGGGCCTGGACGCCGCGGGTGCGGCGCCACCGGCATGGCGGCACCATCGGCCATGACGGCACCACCGGCCATGGCGACGCCACGAACATGACGGCACCACCGGTCATGGCGGTGCCACAGGACCATGACGGCGCGTCCGCCGGCGTCGGCGGGAGTCATGGCCGGGCAGTCGCCCGCACGGCGCAGGGCATGCGCCCGGTCGAGTCCCCACGCCTCCCGCGAGCAGCACAGGGCACGGCTCACCGCCGGGCCTCTCGTACGGCAGGACGGGGCCACATCGGCGCCCCTCAAACGGCAGGGCGCCCCCCCAGATCCGGGGCTTCTGACGCGGGAGCCGACGCCCCGCGCCCCGCGCCGCGAGTCCCGCCGTCGGCCCCGCGTGACGGCTGCCCTCCCCTCACCACCTGCGACTCCCGCCCCGGGCGGCGGGACCTTGCCCCCGCCTCGGCCCCCACTTAGCCTGGGTTTGTGCCGCGAATAAACAAAACCCGATCGCACACCGTCGTGCCGGGCCACCCCACCGACCCCTCGCACCTGCGAACCCTCCGTATCGCCATCACCGCCTTCTTCGCCCTCGACGGCTTCGTCTTCGCCGGCTGGGTGGTCAGGATCCCCGCGATCAAGGAGCAGACCGGGGCCTCGCCCGGCGCCCTGGGGCTCGCCCTGCTGGGTGTGTCCGCCGGAGCGGTGGTCACGATGATGCTCACCGGCCGCCTCTGCCGCCGCTTCGGCAGCCACCCGGTGACGGTCGCCTGCGCCGTGCTGCTGTCCCTCAGCGTGGCCCTGCCGCCACTCACCCACTCCGCGCTCGCCCTGGGCGCGGTGCTCCTGGTGTTCGGCGCGGCCTTCGGCGGGATCAACGTCGCCTTCAACAGCGCGGCGGTGGACCTGGTCGCCGCGCTGGGGCGGCCCATCATGCCCGGATTCCACGCCGCGTTCAGCCTCGGCGGCATGGTCGGGGCCGGGCTCGGCAGCCTCGTCGCGGGCTCGCTCTCCCCGACCCGCCACCTGCTCGGCATCACCCTGATCGGCCTCCTGGTGACCGCCCTCGCCGCGCCCGCCCTGCTGCGCCACGAGCCCCCGCCACCCCTCGACCGCACCCCCGGGGAGCCCACCCGGGAGACCGGCGGCCCGCGATCCCCCGCCGCCACCGACCCCGACCCCGACGCCGATTCCGCGCCCGCCTCCGGCTCCGGCTCCGGCCCCGCACCCGCACCCGCACCCGGCCGCCTGGACAGCCGTACACGCGCGCTGGTGATCGTCCTCGGCCTCATCGCCGGGTGCACGGCGTACGGCGAGGGGGCGCTGGCCGACTGGGGCGCCCTGCATCTGGAGGCGGACCTGGACGCCTCACCCGGCATCGCGGCGATCGGTTACTCGTGTTTCGCGCTCGCCATGACGGTCGGCCGGCTGACCGGAACGACCCTGCTCGAACGCCTGGGCAGGACCACGGTGCTCGTGGCCGGCGGGGCCACCGCGACGGCCGGCATGGTGCTCGGCTCCCTCGCCCCGTCGGTCTGGGCGACCCTGCTCGGCTTCGCGATCACCGGTCTCGGTCTCGCCAACATCTTCCCGGTGGCCATCGAACGGGCCGGCGCCCTGGCCGGTCCGGGCGGTGTCGCGACCGCCTCCACGCTCGGCTATCTCGGCATGCTCCTCGGCCCGCCCGCGATCGGTTTCATGGCCGAGTGGTTCTCCCTGCCCACCGCGCTCACCAGCGTCGCGGTACTCGCCGCGTTCGCCTCCGTCATCGCCTTCGTCACCCGTCACTCAGCCGCGAAATGACCACTCAGGGTTGCCTCTTGACCTCTCGCGGTGCAGGAAGTCAGCCCTCCGAGAACATGAGGCAACCAATCAGTCGTTCGATTCGTATAACTCCCTGGAGACACTGCGACCCGGCCGAACAGAGTGCGGCCGGAGCGTCACCATCCGCTTTTCCGGATGGTCCCGAACAAGGAGAAACGATGCGACTGTTCGTGCTCAACTACGCTCGCTCCGCTGAGCAGTTGGAGTTCAGCGCTCCGTACACCTACGACTCCGGGCTGCAGTTGAACGTGCTCGCCGATGGTCGGATAGCCGCTCACGACCAGGGCCTTATGCGGGAATTGGGGGCGACGACGTCCACCGCGGGTTCGAAGACCCATTTCGACGACTGAACGCGGACCGGCGACGATGACGGTGCTGATCCTCACCAGTGAACAGGATGTGACAGCGGACCTGGTGGTGGCACAACTGAACAGGACCGGTGTCCCGGTGGTCCGCCTGGACCCCGCCGACCTGCCCGGCGGGGTGGCTCTCTCCGGGGAGTACGTCCATGGTGCCTTCCGCGGCCATCTGTCCGCCGGCGGGCGCCTGGTGAGCATGAGCGGACTGCGCTCCGTCTGGCTGCGGCGGCCGGGGGTCCCGGCCAGCCGCGTGGGCGAGCCGTCCGCCTGGCTGACCGAGGAGTCCTCGCAGGCGCTGTACGGCATGCTGCGCGGCACGGGGG
This sequence comes from Streptomyces caniscabiei, assembly GCF_014930365.1. Classification (GTDB taxonomy): domain Bacteria; phylum Actinomycetota; class Actinomycetes; order Streptomycetales; family Streptomycetaceae; genus Streptomyces; species Streptomyces caniscabiei. Next base: position 111,292 of record NZ_JABXWI010000020.1, read on the forward strand.
CCCGCTGGATGAACGACCCGGACGCGGCCCGGCGGGCCCGCCACAAGCCGTGGCAGCTCCGGCACGCCCAACGCTGCGGGCTCCCCGTACCGGCCACGCTCATCACCACGTTCCCGCAGGCCGCACGGGAGTTCGCCGAGCGCTTCCCGGATCTGGTGGTGAAGCCGGTCTCCGGCACCCATCCGCAGGAGCCGGCCCGCACGGTCCCCACGAGCCGTGTCGCGCCCGGCACCGACTTCACCGCCGTGGCCTTCGGGCCGACGCTGTTGCAGCGCCGGATCGCCAAGGCCGCGGACATCCGGCTCACCGCCGTCGGTGACCGCATGCTGGCCGCCCGCAAGGCGGTCGCCCCGGACGCGCACCCCGACGAGGTCGACGTCCGCTTCGCCCCCTCCACCGCGCCCTGGCAGCCGGTGGAGGTCCCGGCGCGCACCGCCGCTGCGGTGCGCGCCTATCTGCGGGACGCCGAACTCGCCTACGGTGCCTTCGACTTCGCGGAGGACGCGGACGGGACCTGGTGGTTCCTGGAGTGCAACCAGTCCGGTCAGTTCGGGTTCGTGGAGATGGACACCGGCCAGCCGATCGCGCACAGCGTCGCCGAGTGGCTGGCCGCGGGCGAACCGGGGGCGAGCACACGCCACCCCGACCGGATCCGCGCGGCCCCCTGACGCCACCGGTGGCTTCGCCGCGCCCCGAGCGCCCGCCCGACCTGGGCGGGCGCTCCGGGTCGGGCTGGCGCTCCGGGTCGGGCGGGCGTATCCGCGTACGGCGCTCGGGTCGGCCGGACGCGTCCGGCCGTGTGGGCGCCCCGGCCACGCCCTGTCCGGCAGACTCCTTCCATGGAGACCGCTGAGCACATCAGAGCCCTGGACGAGGAAGGCCGGCTGCTCGCCACGGCCGCCAGGAAGGCCGGTACGGACGCGGAGGTGCCGACCTGTCCGTCGTGGCGGGTGCGGGACCTGGTACGCCACACGGGAGCGGTGCACCGCTGGGCCACGGCCTTCGTCGCCGAGGGGCACCCCGTGCCCCGCCCCCTCCCTGACGGACCGGGGGAACTGGACGGGGACGCCCTGCTGACCTGGTTCGAGGACGGCCACCGGCGCCTCCTCGACACCCTGCGCGCCGCCCCCGCCGACCTCGACTGCTGGACCTTCCTGCCCGCCCCCTCCCCCCGCGCCTTCTGGGCCCGCCGCCAGGCCCACGAGACAGCCGTGCACCGAGCCGACGCGGAGTCCGCACTCGGCGCCGCGTCCGGCTTCCCGGTACCGGACTTCAGCACGAGCCTCGCCGTGGACTTCGCCGTCGACGGCATCGACGAACTGCTGCTCGGTTTCCACGCCCGCCCCAGGAGCCGGGTGCGCACCGGGACGCCGCGTGTCCTGCGGGTGCGCGCGACGGACACGGACGCCGTCTGGACCGTACGGCTGTCGTCAGAACCGCCGGCGGCGGAACGCACGGACCCGGCGCAGGCCCCGGACGCCGAATGCGAGATCACGGGCCCGGCGTCCCGGCTGTACCTGGCCCTGTGGAACCGCATCCCCTTCCCCGCGGTCACCGGCGACCCCGAACTCGCCGAGCTGTGGCGGGAGTCCTCGGGCATCTGAGACGGGGCCGACGGGCGCGCCGGCCTTCTTGTCCGACAGGTCCCACGCCCTCACACTCGGTCCATGGGGAGACGGACGCAGGCCGAACGGGACGCGATGACCACGGAGATCGGGTTCGCGCTCTTCGCGGGGGCGGTGATGGCGGGCGCGGCCTATTTCGGCGTGACCGAGTTCCTGCCGGACGTAGTCGGCCCCCTGCGCGGCCGGTCGGATCTGCTCCGCCACCTCGCGGCCTCCACCACCCTGGTGGTGTTCGTCGCGGTCGTCTCGATCGTGCTGACCCGCTTCAGGCATGCCCTGCGAGCGGGTCGGCAGGCCCCCGCGCCGCCCGGCGGGCCGGGCGCGGCTCAGCCCAGCCAGCCCGGCCGCACCAACCCGGACTCGTAGGCGAGGACGACGAGTTGGGCGCGGTCGCGGGCGCCCAGCTTCACCATCGTGCGGCTGACGTGCGTCTTGGCCGTGAGCGGACTGACGACGAGCCGGCGGGCGATCTCCTCGTTGGTCAGACCGATACCGACCAGAGCCATCACCTCCCGTTCCCGCTCGGTCAGTCCGTCGAGCGAGGAGAGGGCCGAGGGCTCCTTGGACCGGGCGGCGAACTCGGCGATCAGCCGCCGGGTCACACCGGGCGACAGCAGCGCGTCGCCCTCGACCACCGCCCGTACCGCGCGCACGAGTTCCTCGGGTTCGGTGTCCTTGACCAGAAAGCCTGACGCGCCGGCACGGATGGCCTCGAAGACGTACTCGTCGAGTTCGAAGGTGGTCAGCATGACGACCTTCACCCCGGCCAGGCCGGGGTCGTCGGTGATGCGCCGTGTCGCGGCGAGCCCGTCGAGCAGGGGCATGCGGATGTCCATCAGGACGACGTCGGGGCGGAGTTCACGCACGCCGCGCAGTGCCTCCTCGCCGTCGGCGGCCTCCCCGGCCACCTCGATGTCGGGCTGCGCGTCGAGCAGCGCCCTGAACCCGGCCCTCACCAGCGCCTGGTCGTCGGCCAGCAGTACGCGGATCACCGGTCCTCCTCGACCTCACGGGAGGCCCGCACCGGCAGTACGGCGAGCACCCGGAAGCCCCCGTCGGCGCGCGGGCCCGCCTCGATCGTGCCACCGAGCGCGGCGGCCCGCTCCCGCATCCCGACGAGTCCGTTGCCACCGCCGCCCGCCTCGGCGGAGGTCGCGGGCCCGTCGTCGTCGATCCGCAGCCGCAGCGCGCGACGGTCACGGTCGAGGTCGAGGCCCACCCGCGCGTGGCGCGATCCCGAGTGCCGTACGACGTTGGTGAGGGCCTCCTGGACGATGCGGAAGGCGGCGAGATCGGTGCCCGGCGGCAGGTCGGGCGGCTCGCCCTCGACCGCGACGGTCAGGCCCGCGCCGGCCGCCTGCTCGACGAGTTCGGGGAGCCGGTCGAGGCCCGGGGCGGGGGCGCGCGGGGCGTCGCCGGGTGTCCGGAGCGTGTCGAGCACCTGGCGGACCTCGCCCAGGGCCTCCTTGCTCGCCGCCTTGATGGTGCTGAGGGCGGTGCGGGCCTGCTCCGGGTCGGAGTCGAGGAGCGCCAGCCCCACGCCCGCCTGGACGTTGATCACCGAGATGCTGTGGGCGAGGACGTCGTGCAGTTCACGGGCGATCCGCAGCCGTTCCTCGTCGGCCCGCCGCCGGGCGGCCCGGGCGCGTTCGGCCCGCTCCCGGACCCACTGCTCGCGCCGGGTCCGGGCCAGCTCGGAGAGCGCGACGATCGCCACGCCCCAGGCCACGACGACGATCTCCTGTCCCCAGCTCGCGGCGTCGTCCCCGTCCGGCGGCAGCCACCGGTACAGCCAGTGCGCCACCAGGACGTGCCCGGCCCACAGCGCGCCCATCGCCGTCCAGGCGGCCCGGCGGTGCCCGGCGACGATCGCGCTGAAGCAGCCGACGGCCACGGTGAGGAACACCGGCCCGTACGGATACCCGGCGCCCAGGTACACCATGGCGGTCGCGGCCGTCCCGAACGCCACGAGCACCGGGTGCCGCCACCGCCACAACAGCATCACGCTGCCCAGCAGCAGCAGGACGCGCGCGAAGGGGTCGAGCGCGGCGCGTTCGCCCTGCTGGAGCTCGGCGGCCGCGGCGGATCCGACCATGACGACGACGGTGAGCGCGAGGGTGGAGCTCCATGGCAGGCGGGGGCGCGTCTCGTCGCCGTCCGCCCGGTTCCACCACGGGGGCCCGCCCCCGTGCCACCGTCGCCGTGCCGGCCCGAGGCCGACCGTGTCCACACCCTGCTCCGCCATACCGGCCACGCTAGACGCCGCCCACCGGGCACGACGTCGGCCGAGCGAGGTGGTCCCGGCTACTCCCCGCGAAGTACGCCCGTCAGTCCCACGTGGTGGGCGAGCCCGTGCGCCGCGTGGCGGAAGAACACCTCGCGGTTCTCGACCACCCTGTTGAACTGCCCGAACACCTCGAAGTTGACCAGGCCGAACAACTGGGCCCACGCCGCGACCAGTCCCGCGACCGCCTGCGGCGGCAGATCGGGCGCGAAGTCCTCGGCCATCCGCAGGGCCTCGGGCCGCAGCTCGGCCGGCAGCTCCCGCCCGGTCACCCCGTCGGCCCGGTGCGCCTCCCGCACGATCCGGACGAGCACCAGCCCCGCCCGGGAGGCGGCCGGCACCGTCGCGTCGGGCGCCGTGTACCCCGGCACGGGAGAGCCGTAGATCAACGCGTACTCGTGCGGTCGCGCCAGCGCCCACTCCCGCACCCCCTCGCACACCGCGACCCACTGACCGGCCGGGCTCTCCCCGGCGGCCTTCGCGTGCGCGGCCTCGGCCGCCTCCCCCAGCGAGTCGAAGGCGTCGATGATCAGCGCGGTGAGCAGGTCGTCCCGGCTCGGGAAGTAGCGGTAGAGCGCGGAGGAGACCATCCCCAGCTCACGTGCGACGGCCCGCAGCGACAACTTGGCGGCGCCCTCGGCGGCGAGCTGTCTGCGCGCCTCGTCCTTGATGGCGGCGGTGACCTCGATCCGGGCGCGGGCGCGAACCCCTCGTGCGGTGCTCATGCCAGCAGTGTGCCACAGAGGCAGAGCACTGCACACAAACGAGAGCGGCGCTCTTGCCACGGAGCACCGATCTCGTGCACACTGCTCACGAACGAGAGCACCGCTCTCTGAAGGGACCGCGCAGAGTCGCGCTCCCCCACCCACGGGAGGAACCCCATGTCGCCGTCGCCCCACTACATCAAGGCCAACCCCTTCGACCGCGCGCTCAACGGCGTCATCGGCTGGCTCGCCCGCCACGGCGTCAGCCTCCTCGGCACGGCCGAACTCTCCGTGCGCGGCCGAAAGAGCGGCGAATGGCGCCGGCTGCCGGTCAACCCGCTGCCGTACGAGGGCGGCCCCTACCTCGTCTCGGCGCGGGGCCACTCCGAGTGGGTGCGCAACATGCGGGCGGCGGGCGGTGGACGGCTGCAAGTGGGCCGCCGGGTGCAGGAGTTCACGGCGGTCGAGCTGCCCGACGAGGAGAAGCCCGTCGTGCTGCGCACCTACCTGAAGAAGTGGGGCTGGGAGGTGGGCCGGTTCTTCGGCGACGTCACCGCCGACTCCACCGACGCCGAACTGCTCGCCGCCGCACCGAAGCACCCCGTCTTCCGGATCACCGTCCAGCGGTGACCGGCGGGGTGCCGGCGGAGGCGCGGGCCTGTGCGTCGAAGGCGCGGGCCTACTTGTCGAACGCGGTCAGCGCGCGCTGGGCGATCGGGTGGTTACGGACGATCTCGCCCAGGGAGGTCGACCCGCGCGTGATGTCCACGAAGGCCCGCCAGGCGGGCCGGAATCCGGTGAGCGCCGCGTGGAAGAGCCCCGGCCGCCGCTCGAAGGCGATCAGCAGCCGCTTGCCGACGCTCATCTCGACCCCGAGCCCCGCCTTCACGGCGAACGCGTAGTTCAGGGCCTGGCGGCGGGTGTCCACCGCGTCGTGCGCCTCGGCGATCCGCACCGCCCACTCCCCCGCGAGCCGCCCCGAGCGCAGCGCGAAGGAGATGCCCTCCCGGGTCCACGGCTCCAACAGACCCGCCGCGTCCCCGCAGACCAGCACCCGGCCCCGCGAGAGGGGCGAGTCGTCGGCACGGCAGCGCGTCAAGTGACCCGAGGAGACGCTCGGTTCGAAGCCGGCGAGGCCGAGCCGACCGATGAAGTCCTCCAAGTACCGCTTGGTGGCGGCGCCTTCGCCGCGCGCGGAGATGACCCCCACGGTGAGGGTGTCGCCCTTGGGGAACACCCACCCGTAACTACCGGGCATGGGGCCCCAGTCGATGAGGACACGCCCCTTCCAGTCCTCGGCGACCGTCTCCGGGACGGGGATCTCCGCCTCCAGGCCGAGGTCGACCTGTTCGAGCTTCACCCCGACATGCGCCCCTATGCGGCTGGCGCTGCCGTCCGCGCCGACGACGGCCCGCGCGAACAGCGTCTCCCCGCCCTGGACGACGACGGCGACCGTACGCCGGTCGGGCACCGCCGAGCCGTGCTGCTCGACGCGGGTGACCGTGACGCCGGTGCGCAGTTCGGCGCCCGCCTTCTGCGCGTGCTCGACGAGTTGCTGGTCGAACTCGGGCCGGTTGATCAGCCCGAACAGCATCTGTTTCGACTTGCGCGTCCGGGCGTAGCGGCCGTCGAGGGAGAAGGTGACCGCGTGCACCCGGTCCTTGAAGGGCAGTTCGAAGCCGGGCGGCAGCGCGTCGCGCGAGGGGCCGATGATGCCGCCGCCGCACGTCTTGTAGCGCGGCAGCTCCGCCTTCTCCAGCAACAGGACGCTGCGTCCCGCGACCGCCGCCGCGTAGGCGGCCGAAGCCCCCGCGGGGCCCGCGCCCACCACGACGACGTCCCACACCCGCTGCACGTCGTCCGCCGAAGAGTTCTCGCTGCTCACGATGGTCTACTGCTCCCGATCCAGCCGCCTGCCGCACCTGTCCCACGCATCCTACGGCGGGCGACGGCCGGGGCCCTTCCGAGTCCGCTGTGGGAGGATCGGCAGCGCATGCGCCCTACACCGACACACCGGGCAGAGGCGCGTGCGGCCCCGTACCCAGAAGGACAACGTCGCACCCACCAGGAGCGTGCCCATGCCGTCGAACCCGGTCGCCGAGACCGTCGCCTCGCTGCTTCCCCGGGCGAAGGAGGAGCTCACCGAACTGGTGGCCTTCAAGTCGGTGGCTGACTTCGACCAGTTCCCGAAGAGCGAGAGCGAGGGCGCCGCGCGCTGGATCGCCGACGCGCTGCGCGCCGAGGGCTTCGAGGACGTCGCCCTGCTGCACACCCCCGACGGCACCCAGTCCGTGTACGGCTGCCTCCCGGGACCCGAGGGCGCGAAGACGGTGCTCCTGTACGCCCACTACGACGTGCAGCCGCCGCTCGACGAGGCCGCGTGGGTGTCGCCGCCGTTCGAGCTGACCGAGCGCGACGGCCGCTGGTACGGGCGCGGCGCCGCCGACTGCAAGGGCGGCGTGATCATGCACCTGCTGGCACTGCGCGCCCTCAAGGCGAACGGCGGGGTGCCGGTCACCGTCAAGGTGATCGTCGAGGGCTCCGAGGAGATGGGCACCGGCGGCCTCCAGCAGTACGCCGAGGCGCACCCCGACCTGCTCGCCGCCGACACCGTCGTCATCGGCGACGCGGGCAACTTCCGCGTGGGCCTGCCCACGGTCACCTCCTCCCTGCGCGGCATGATCCTCATGCGGGTGCGGGTCGACGCCCTCGAAGGCAATCTGCACTCGGGCCAGTTCGGCGGCGCGGCCCCCGACGCGCTGGCCGCGCTGATCCGCGTCCTGGACTCCCTGCGCGACGAGGACGGCACGACGACCGTCGACGGACTCGCGAGCGACGGGACGTGGGACGGCCTGCAGTACGGCGACGCCCAGTTCCGCGAGGACGCCAAGGTGCTCGACGGGGTGGAACTCGTCGGCGCCGACACCGTCGCCGACCGGATCTGGGCCCGTCCCGCCGCCACCGTGCTGGGCATCGACGCCCCGCCCGTGGTCGGCGCGACCCCGTCGATCCAGGCGAGCGCCCGCGCCCTGATCGGGCTGCGCGTCCCGCCGGGGGTGGACGTCCAGCAGGCGATCAAGCTGCTCGAGGCCCACGTCGTGGCGCACACACCGTGGGGCGCGCGGGTGAGCTGCGAACTCATCGGCCACGGGCAGGCGTTCCGCGCCGACACCTCCAGCCCGGCGTACGAGGCGATGGCCGCGGCGATGGCCGTCGCGTATCCGGGCCAGGAGATGCAGTACGCGGGCCACGGCGGCTCCATCCCCCTCTGCAACGCCCTCGCCGCGCTCTACCCCGAGGCCGAGATCCTCCTCATCGGCCTCAGCGAGCCCGAGGCCCGTATCCACGCCGTCGACGAGAGCGTGTCCCCGGAGGAGCTGGAGCGCATGTCGGTGACGGAGGCGTTGTTCCTGCGGAACTACGCAAACAGCTGAGCGAACCCGCGCCCCGAAAGGGGCGCGGGGAACTGCGCGAGCAACCACAGCCCACCCGCACCCGCCTCACAGCCGACCCCGAAACGGCGGCGGCGCGAAGAGTCACCCCCTACACAGGAACCCCGGCCTCCAGGTACAGCGCGGCGCCCCGCTCCCGAGCCCGCAACGCCCATCGCAACCGCTCGTACCGCACCGGCGGCAGCAGATCCGCGGCCTCCTCCTCCGTGACGAACCTCCAGTCACGCAGCTCGGGCCCGGGCAGCACGGGCCGCTGCGCACCGGTGACGTCCAGCCGGCCCCCGTCGAACAGCAGCCGCAGCCCGCCGTAGCGCGGCGACACCGGCGCCTCCCAGTCGACGACCAGCAGCCGGGGCACCTCCCCGAGCCGTATCCCGATCTCCTCCAGCACCTCCCGCACACCCGCCCGCGCCGGCGCCTCGCCCGGCTCGACGACCCCTCCGGGGAACTCCCATCCGGGCTTGTAGGTCGGATCGACGAGCAGGACCCGGTCCTCCTCGTCGAACAACAGGACCCCCGCGGCGACCGTCTCGGCGGTCGGCTCGGGGGTCTGCACGATGTCGCACACGGGTACGCCGTCGGCGGCCAGGGCATCGGCGATACGCCGCGCGGTCTCGTACGGGGTGAGGGCACCGGTGTCGACGAGGTGGGCATCCGTGGTGAGCCAGCCGCTCAGCGCCGCGCGGTACGGCGCGATGTGGTCGTACGCCCATTGACGCAGCCGCATCTCGCCGTCGGGGAGGTCGGGCGGAATCTCCCGCTCGGCTATTCGCTCGCGCAGTATCGTTTCGGCCGGGGCCAGGAGCAGATGCCGTACGGGGATGCGGCGGGAGGCGAGGCCGCCGAAGATCTCGTCGCGGTACTCCTGGCGGAGCAGGGTCATGGGGACCACGAGGGTGCCGCCCAGCTCGGCGAGCAGCGCGGCGGCGGTGTCGACCACCAGCCGTCGCCAGCTCGGCAGGTCCTGGAAGTCGCCGACCTCGGCGAGGCGTTTGGCCGGCAGCATGTGTGTCAGTGCGCCGCCGATGACCTCGGGGTCGAAGAGCGTGCTGTTCGGGATCAGTTCGATCAGTTCCCGTGCGGTGGTGGTCTTCCCCGCACCGAACGCACCGTTGATCCAGACGATCACGGTTCCCCCTCTTCTGTTGGCCCCCTGAGGCTTGCCCTCCACTCCGCCACGGAAACCAGCCGCTGATGAGGAGCCGAAATACGCCGACGGCGGGCCCCCTCCGAAGGGGGCCCGCCGTGCGCGGTACTTGGGGAGACGGACGGGGAGTCCGCCTCCCGCTATCAGGCCGTCAGCTTTCCTTGCCGCTCTTGCCGCTCTTGCCCTCCTGGCCCGACAGGCCTCCCAGGGCGTCGTCGTCGACCGCCAGGCTGTCGTTGGCGACCGTCTTGCCGACCTCGCCGAGCGTGCCCTCGACGTCCAGTTTGCTCAGTCCGTCGGCCTTCCCGAGGGCGTCGGCGGCTTCGAGCCCGTGCGACGGCGTGATGGCCGCGACGACGAAACCGGTGGCGAGGGAGGCGATGGCGAGCATGCTGCGCTTCTTCATGCCCCCCTCAACTGCGGAAGCCCCTCGGGGGTCACGCCCGGTTTTCACGGCCCCGGCGAGCGGACCGCCCTGCCCCGCCCACGCCACTACCGGCACGCGGCACGACCGACGCTCCGGTCCGGCCCGAGCGGCACGGACCTGAGCGGCCGAATGTGAAACACCCCGGAGCGAGGGCGGACAGCGAGGTCGGTGCGGCAGTCGGTACGGCACATCCCGCCGCCGCGTCGAAGCCGCGGGGCGCGCCCCGGCCCGCTCCCGGTACGGCCCGCTCCCGGTGCGGCCCGAACGCGCCGCTCCGATCACTCCCCCGTCAGCCCCGCCCCCTCAGCGCCGCCGCGGCCGCGCCGACCAAACCCGCGTCGGTGCCCATTTCCGCGGGGGCCACGGTCAGGTCCTGGACGAAGGAGAGCGTGGCGTAGTTCTTGAGGGCGGTGCGCAGGGGCGCGAAGAGGACGTCGCCGGCGTTCGCGACGCCGCCGCCGATGACCGCGAGGTCGATCTCCACGAGGGTGGCGGTCGCCGCGATCCCGGCCGCGAGGGCCTGCGCGGCGCGTTCGAAGGAGGCCACGGCGATGGGGTCGCCGGACCGCGCGGCGACGGCGACCGCCGCCGCGGAGGTGTCCCCGTCGGGTCCGGGCCGCCAGCCGTTCTCCAAGGCGCGGCGGGCGATGTTGGGCCCGCTGGCGATGCGCTCGACACAGCCGCGGGCACCGCACGGGCACGCGTCGCCGTCGAGGTCGACGCTGATGTGGCCGATGTGCCCGGCGTTCCCGGTGGGCCCCGTGTACAGCCTCCCGCCGAGGACGAGGCCACCGCCGACGCCCGTCGACACCACCATGCACAGCGCGTTGTCATGGCCGCGCGCGGCGCCCTGCCAGTGCTCGGCCGCCGTGATGGCCGCGCCGTCGCCTATCAGGTCGACGGGCAGACCGCCGGTCACGGCCCGGACCCGCTCGACGAGGGGGAAGCCCCGCCAGCCGTGGATGTTCACCGGGCTCACCGTGCCCGCGGAGGCGTCCACCGGCCCCGCGCTGCCGATCCCGACGGCAGTGACCCCGCCCCACAGCGGGTCGGCGCCCAGTTCCCCGAACACGTCCTCGACGGCCCGCATCACGGTCTCCCCGTCCTCCCGCGCGGGCGTCGGGCGCTGTGCGCGCACCAGGATCCTGCCGTGGCCGTCCACCAGCGCCCCGGCGATCTTGGTGCCGCCTATGTCGAGCGCGGCCACGAGGTCGGTCTGCATCAGTGTCAGTTCTCCCGCTGCGAGTCTCCTACCGGGCGCCCGAATCCCGCGACACCCGGATCTCCGGCCGGAAACCGGCAGCACGACGCTCGCCTGGTGGGGGGCGCCGGCCGGAGAATGCGATAGACAGTCTCCCCCGGCCGTGACAACGTTGTCCAGGCTCTATGCTCGACGGCACATCCTCAACAGTCGCACCATTTCCCCACAGCACCACACCACTCACCACCCACAGCACCCGCTACCGCGACCCCGACCCCGACCACGACCACGACCACGACCGCGTTCATGGACGACAGGACAGGACACCGCACCGTGCCCGAGACCGCCGCCGGCATCGCCCGCCGCCCCGAGAACCGCTACGGCAACCGTCCCACGATGAAGGACGTCGCCGCCCGGGCCGGAGTGGGTCTGAAGACGGTCTCCCGGGTGGTGAACGGCGAGCCGGGCGTCACCCCGGACACCGAGCGCCGTGTCCAGGAGGCGATCGAGGCGCTCGGTTTCCGGCGCAACGACAGCGCGCGGGTGCTGCGCAAGGGCCGTACGGCGAGCATCGGCCTGGTCCTGGAGGACCTCGCCGACCCGTTCTACGGCCCGCTCAGCCGGGCGGTGGAGGAGGTCTCCCGCGCCCACGGCTCACTGCTGATCAACGGCTCCAGCGCGGAGGACCCGGACCGCGAGCAGGAGTTGGCGCTGGCGCTGTGCGCCCGCCGCGTGGACGGGCTGGTGATCATTCCGGCCGGTGACGACCACCGGTATCTGGAGCCCGAGATCAGGGCGGGCATCGCCACGGTGTTCGTGGACCGTCCCGCCGGACGGATCGACGCCGACGTGGTGCTCTCGGACAGCTTCGGCGGAGCCCGTGACGGTGTCGCCCACCTCATCGCCCACGGCCACCGCCGGATCGGCTTCATCGGCGACATGCCCCGCATCCATACCGCCGCCGAGCGGCTGCGCGGCTACCGGGCGGCCATGGAGGACGCGGGCATACCCGTCGAGGGCGCGTGGATGTCGCTGGGCGTCACCGATCCGGAGCGGGTGCGCAGGGCGGCCGAGGAGATGCTGTCCGGCCCGTCGCCCGTCACCGCGGTCTTCGCGGGCAACAACCGGGTGACGGTCACGGTCGTACGGGTCCTCGCCGAGCACACCCGTCCGGTCGCCCTCGTCGGTTTCGACGACTTCGAGCTGGCCGATCTGCTGCGGCCGGGCATCACCGTCGTCGCCCAGGACCCCGCCCGGCTCGGCCGCACCGCCGCCGAACGCCTCTTCCAGCAGTTGGACGGCTCCCTCGTCACCCCCGAGCGCATCGAGCTGCCGACCCGGCTGATCGCCCGCGGCTCGGGCGAACTCCCGCCCGCGGACTGACCCTTGGACGCCCCCGACCCCCGTACCCTCGAAGCCCTCGGCCTGGCCGTCGCACCGCGCGAGGACCCGCTGAGCTACCCCGGCGCGTGGCCCTCCGAGTCCGCGCTCCTGGACGGCAACCGGCTGCTGCCGCTGGACACGCTCGTCTTCGAGGACCGCCGGCCCGTGCTCTCCGTCGGCTCCAACGCCTGCCCGGCGCAGCTGGTCCACAAGATGGCGGAGCGCGGCGTGGAGTGCCGGATCCCCATGGTCAGGGCCAGGGTCACGGGCATCGGGATCGGCGTCTCCGCCCATGTGAGCCTGCTCGGCTATCTTTCGGCGTCGCCGTACCACTCCCCCGGCTCCACCGCCGACCTGTTCCTCACCTGGCTCGACGAGGCCCAACTCGCCGTGGTCGACGCCAGCGAGGGCGTCGACTCGCCGACCGGCAACTTCCAGCGGGCCGCCCTGCCGGCCGCCGACTTCCCCGTCGAGCTGGAGTCGGGCCAGGTCCTCGACCACGCCTGGATCTACGTCAACCGCTGGGGCGTACTGCGCGACGGCGGACCTGACCCTCGCCCCCACCCTGGCCGTCAGCGCCCGCTGCTCACCGAACTACTCGCCGCGTCCGCCGAGTTGCGTGAACTGTTCGGCACCACGCCCGACGAGTTCTCCGCCCGGGCACGCGGCAACCGGGAACTGTGCGCCCGGGGCAGGGAGTTGTTCGCCGCGCGGCGGTGGACGACGGTGTCGGGGCTGGAACAGTACGTACGGCCGCATCCGGGGGCCCGGGGCCGGCCGTGACGCCGGGCCCCGTCCTCAACAGTCCTCAGCAGACGGGCAGGCCGGGCACCGGGGCGTCGTTGTCGCCGCCCTGGATGTAGACGTCGCTGACGTAGACGTCGGTGTTGCCGCTGTCGTCGTCGGTCTTGGCCCACCAGACGTTGGTCCACTCGCCGGAGGTCTCGCGGCGGCCCAGATTCGCCTGGCAGTAGAAGTAGTTGGTGCCCTGGTTGAGGACGCCGACCTCGGTGCCCGCGGCCGTGTAGGACTTGGCGGTGGTCCAGACGGTGCAGTTGTACTTGCCGCCGCCGATGGGGTGGCAGACCGGTTCCTCGGTGGTCCCGCCCCCGGTCGTGCCCCCGCCGGTGGTGGTGCCGCCCGAGGTGTCGGAGCCTCCGGTGCCGCCGCCGGTGGTGCCGCCGCTCGCGTTCTTCGACGGCGTGGCGGAGGCCTCGGGCTGCTTCTCGTCGTCCTTCTCGTCCTTCTCGGTCCGCTCGCTGGGGCTCGCGGACTTCTTGTCGTCCTTCTCCTTCGGGGAGGAGCCGTCGGTGAGGTCGACCGTGCCCCGGCTGCGGCCCGGTGAGGGCGTGCCGCCGCTCGACCCGTCGTCGGCGGAGGACCGGGCACCCGTCTGCTTGCCGTCGTCGCCGTTCAGCAGGGCGACCGTGACGCCCGTGGCCGCGAGCACGACGGTGACGGCCACGGCGGCGAGCAGGGCGCGGCCCTTGCGCGGACGCCGACCGCCGGTCGAGGACACGGTGGTGGCGGCGCCGGAGGCGGGTACGACGGGCGGCTGCGGGGCGGCCGCGCCGAGCCCGCCGACCGCCGCGGACGCCCCCGTACCGGGCCCCGGGAGCGGCTGCGGCGGCCCGAAACCGGGGGTCGCGCCCGTTCCGCCGAACGCGGCCCCCGCGCCCGTGCCGTCGAGGCCTCCGCCCGCCGTCGCCGGCCCGAAGCCGGGCGGCACCGAGGGAAGGCTTCGCTCGGTCTCCGCCCTCGGCTGCGGTGCCGGACCGCCCGCCGTCGCCGTCGTCGGGGAGCCGAGCGGGTCCCCGGCGGCCACGGCCTCCAGCAGTTCGCGGGCCCGGTCCGCGTCCGGACGGAACTCCGGGCGCTTGTCCATCAGTTGCCTCAGGACCGGCCCGAGGGGCCCCGCCCGCCGCGGTTCGGGCAGCGCGTCGCTCACGATCGCGGTGAGCGTGGACCAGGTGGACGTACGCCGGAACGGGGACGAGCCCTCCACGGCCGCGTACAGGGTGGCGCCAAGGGCCCAGACGTCGGAGGAGGGGCCGGGGTCGTTGCCCTGGGCGCGTTCGGGGGCCAGGTAGTCGAGGGAGCCGACGAGTTCGCCGCTGCGGGTGAGGTGGGTGGCGGAGCCGTCGCCCGGGTTCTCCATGGTGGCGATGCCGAAGTCGGTGAGGACGACGCGGCCCGAGCGGTCCAGCAGGATGTTGCCGGGCTTGACGTCGCGGTGCAGCACACCGACCCGGTGGGCGGCGGCGAGGGCGTCCATCACCTTGGCGCCGATCGCGGCGGCCTCGCGCGGGTCGAGCAGGCCCCGGTCGTTCAGCACGTCGTCCAGGGACGGGCCGTCGACCAGCTCCATGACGATCAGCGGGCGCCCGTCGACCTCGGCCACGTCGTGCACGGCGACGACCCCGGGGTGCCGTACGCGGGCGGCGGCCCGGGCCTCGCGCTGCATGCGCAGCCCCAGGTCCGCCAGTTCGGGCGCGCCCGCGTCCGTGTAGGTGCGCAGCTCCTTGAGGGCGACCTCGCGGTGGAGCACCTCGTCCACGGCCCGCCAGACGACGCCCATACCGCCGCGTCCGAGCTGCTCCACGATCCGGTACCGACCGGCGAGGATCCGCCCGGCACCGTCCGTCTGTCCGTTCGCCCCCGAAGACACCCGCGCCCCGTTCCTGTGACACACCGATGAATGGGCGTAAGCCTAAGCGGTGGTCGGGGGCGCTTCGGACCGTCGGCGGCGGCTGTCACAGGACCGCTACGCACCCCGCCGCCGGCCCACCCGTCCGTACCCGCCCGTACCGGTCCCTACCGGCCGGAGACCGTCAGATCCGCCCGCCGCGGCGCCGCGAAGCCCTCCAGGCCGGCGCGGGTCAGTCCGCTCGCCCCGGAGACCTCGTCGATGTCGAGGGCGCCGCAGTCCAGGCCGCGCAGCAGATAGCCGGCGAGGGCCTTGGCGGTCGCGGGCTCGTCCATCACATCGCCGCCCGCGCGGTCGGCGTAACGGGAGAGGCGGGCGGCGGCCTGGGCGTACCCCTCGCGGTAGAAGGCGAAGACGGCCGCGTAGCGGGTGGGGATGTGGCCGGGGTGCATGTCCCAGCCCTGGTGGTAGGCGCGGGCGAGGGCGCGGCGGGTGAGGCCGTAGTGCAGCCGCCAGGCATCGTGGACCTGGGCGGTCGGGCCGACGGGCAGGACGTTCGTCGAGCCGTCCGAGACGCGTACGCCGGTGCCGGCCGCGGCGACCTGCATGATCGCCTTGGCGTGGTCGGCGGCCGGGTGGTCGCTGGCCTGGTGGGCGGCGGAGACGCCGAGGCAGGCGCTGTAGTCGAAGGTGCCGTAGTGCAGGCCGGTGGCGCGGCCCTCGGCGGCTCCGATCATCCGGGCGACGGTGGCGGTGCCGTCGGCGGCGAGGATGGACTGGCTGGTCTCGATCTGGATCTCGAAGCCGATCCGGCCGGGCTCCAGGCCGCGCGCCTTCTCGAAGGCCTCCAGGAGCCGGACCATGGCGGTGACCTGCTCGGCGTACGTGACCTTCGGCAGGGTCAGGACCAGCCCGTCGGGCAGACCGCCGGCCTCCGTCAGACCCGTGAGGAAGATGTCGAGGGTGCGGATGCCCCGGTCGCGCACGGGCGCCTCCATGCACTTCATGCGGATGCCCATGTACGGGGCGGCCGTGCCGTCGGCGTAGGCCTGGGCGATCAGGCGGGCGGCCCGGGCGGCGGCCTCGTCCTCCTCGGCGTCGGGGCGGGCCCCGTATCCGTCCTCGAAGTCGACGCGGAGGTCTTCGATCGGCTCGCGCTCCAGCTTGGCGCGGACGCGGTCGTACACGGGCTCGGCGAGCTCGTCGGAGAGGCCGAGGACGGCGGCGAAGGAGGCCGCGTCGGGAGCGTGCTCGTCGAGGGCGGCGAGGGCCCGGTCGCCCCAGGCGCGCGGGGTGTCGGCGGCGAAGACGTCGCCTGGGACGTAGACGGTGTGCACGGGCTGGCGGGTGCCGGGGTCGCCCGGGTAGCGCCGCTCCAGTTCCGCGTCGACGGGGGCGAGGGAGGCGCTGATCTCCTCGCTGACGGCGCCCGCGAGACTCGTCGCCACGTTCTCCTGTCGGCCCTGCCCCATGCCAAACCCTCCATATTCCGCAGTACGGAATCAACAATCCGCATGACGAAGCTAACTGTCGATCTTCACCCCGGTCAACACCCTCCGGACGTGGGATTCCCCATGCACGTGGCCTGGTCACCGCAGATCCGGCGTCTTCTTCCGTATCAGTAGGCAAAGCTTCATGGTGACTCGCAAGGGGAGGAGATCGCGTGCCGAACGAGGTCGGAGTGACGCGTCGCCAGGGACTCAGGTCCGCGGCGGCCGCCGCCATCGCCGTGCCGCTGCTGACGACGGCGGGCTCGTCACAGCCGGCGTCCGCGGGTGAGTACGGGGGCGCGCTGAACGTGATGACGTTCAACGTGCGCTTCGCGACCGTCGTCGACAGCACACCGCGCTGGGCCGTGCGCCGGCCGGTCATGCGGGAGTTGCTGCGTCGCGAGCGGCCGCATGTCATCGGCACCCAGGAGGGGCTCTACCAGCAGTTGCGCATGATCGAGCGGGATCTGGGCGCGCACTACGACTGGATCGGCACCGGCCGGGGCGGCGGCAGCAAGGACGAGTTCATGGCGATCTTCTACGACACCCGCAGACTCGACCCGATCGAGTTCGACCACTTCTGGCTGTCCGACACCCCGTACACGATCGCCTCCAACACCTGGGGCGCGGACTGGCTGCGCATGGTGACCTGGGTGAAGTTCGCCGATCTCGCCGACGGGGGCCGGGAGTTCTACGTCCTGAACACGCATCTGGACAGCGTCAGCCAGTACGCCCGGGAGCGCTCGGCGAAGATGATCGGCGAGACGATCGCCGGCTGGGACCGCGCGGCGCCGGTCGTCGTCACCGGCGACTTCAACGCCGCCGCCCACGACAACCGGGTCTACGACCTGATGCTGGGCAACGGCCTCGTGGACGCCTGGGACGCGGCCGCCTCGCGCACCGAGGCGTACGGGACCTATCACGACTACCGGGCGCCCAAGCCCGACGGCAGACGCATCGACTGGATCCTCACCTCGCCCGGGGTCACCACGCACTGGGCGGCGATGAACACCTTCTCGATGGACGGGATGTACCCGAGCGACCATCTGCCGGTGCAGGCCTCGTTGACCCTGGGATGAGGGCCCGGGACGCGCCGAGGCCCCCACGACCGGTCGCGCGGTCGTGGGGGCCTCGGACGGCTCGGGGAGGCTCAGCCCTTGCGGGCCTTGATCTCCTCGGTGAGCTGGGGGACGACGTCGAAGAGGTCGCCGACGACGCCGTAGTCGACGAGGTCGAAGATCGGGGCCTCGGCGTCCTTGTTGACGGCCACGATGGTCTTCGAGGTCTGCATGCCGGCCCGGTGCTGGATGGCGCCGGAGATGCCGTTGGCGATGTAGAGCTGCGGGGAGACGCTCTTGCCGGTCTGGCCGACCTGGTTGGTGTGCGGGTACCAGCCGGCGTCGACGGCGGCACGCGAGGCGCCGACGGCCGCGCCGAGGGAGTCGGCGAGGGCCTCGATGAGTCCGAAGTTCTCGGTGCCGTTGACGCCGCGGCCGCCGGAGACCACGATCGCGGCCTCGGTCAGCTCCGGACGCCCGGTCGACTCGCGCGGGGTGCGGCCGGTGACCTTGGTGCCGGTGGCCAGCGCGGAGAAGGTGACCTCCAGGGCCTCGACCGCACCGGCGGCCGGGGCGGCCTCGACGGCGGCCGAGTTGGGCTTGACCGTGATGACCGCAGTGCCCTTGGAGACACGGGACTTGGTGGTGAAGGAGGCGGCGAACACCGACTGCGTCGCGACCGGGCCCTCGTCGCCGGCCTCCAGGTCGACGGCGTCGGTGATGATGCCGGAGCCGATGCGCAGCGCGAGGCGGGCGGCGATCTCCTTGCCCTCGGCGGAGGAGGGGATGAGCACGGCGGCCGGGGAGACGGCGGCGACGGCGGCCTGGAGGGCGTCGACCTTCGGCACGACGAGGTAGTCGGCGTACTCGGCGGCGTCGTGGGTCAGGACCTTGACGGCGCCGTGCTCGGCGAGCACGGACGCGGTGTCAGCGGCGCCGGCACCGAGCGCGACGGCGACGGGCTCACCGATACGGCGGGCCAGCGTCAGCAGCTCCAGAGTGGGCTTGCGGACGGCACCGCCTGCGTGGTCGACGTAGACGAGAACTTCAGCCATGGGATTGCTCTCCTGCGGATTGCGAAGGCGTACGGGGCGGTAAGAGAGGGGGCCTAGATGAACTTCTGGCCCGCGAGGAACTCAGCGAGCTGCTTGCCGCCCTCGCCCTCGTCCTTGACGATCGTGCCGGCGGTACGCGCCGGGCGCGCGGCCGCGGAGTCCACAGCCGTCCAGGCGCCCTCCAGACCCACTTCCTCGGCCTCGATGTCCAGGTCGGACAGGTCCCAGGACTGAACCGGCTTCTTCTTCGCCGCCATGATGCCCTTGAAGGAGGGGTAACGCGCCTCGCCCGACTGGTCGGTGACCGACACGACGGCCGGGAGGGAGGCCTCCAGCTGCTCGGAGGCGGCGTCGCCGTCACGGCGGCCCTTGACCACGCCGTCCTCGACGGAGACCTCGGAGAGCAGCGTGACCTGCGGGACACCCAGACGCTCGGCGAGCAGCGCGGGGACGACACCCATCGTGCCGTCGGTGGAGGCCATGCCGGAGATCACCAGGTCGTAGCCGGCCTTCTCGATCGCCTTCGCCAGCACCAGCGAGGTACCGATCGCGTCGGTGCCGTGCACGTCGTCGTCCTCGACGTGGATCGCCTTGTCCGCACCCATCGACAGCGCCTTGCGCAGCGCGTCCTTGGCGTCCTCGGGACCCACGGTCAGCACGGTGATCTCGGCGTCGTCGGCCTCGTCGGCGATCTGCAGCGCCTGCTCGACCGCGTACTCGTCCAGCTCGGAGAGCAGACCGTCCACGTCATCACGGTCGACGGTCAGGTCATCGGCGAAGTGCCGGTCGCCAGTGGCGTCGGGCACGTACTTCACAGTGACAACGATCCTCAAGCTCACGCCGGCTCTCCTACTGCATCGTCATTTCCGGGCTGCCTTCTTCCAGGCAGCATAGGCGCCTGAAGCGGCCGATCCCGACCGGGGCGACCCGCGCTCCGATCGAAATATTACTCGCCAGTACGACGTCTACGTTCTCGCATTGCGTGCCCGCTAAGCAAGCGCTTTGAACTGTGAGTTAGGCAACCCTGCGTAATCGGGCGGGGATCAGTCTCGCAGACCGTTGAAGCTGCCCTGGTGGTACAGCAGCGGCCGGCCGGCACCCGAGGGGTCGCCCACGACGACCTCGGCGAGGACGATGCGGTGCTCCCCGGCCGGGACGCGTGCCACCACCCGGCACACCAGCCAGGCGAGCACGTCGTCGAGCACGGGAACTCCCTTTGGTCCGCTACGCCATCCGGTGGGCGCCCCGAACCGGTCGGCGCCGCTGCGGGCGAAGGTGGCCGCCAGCTCCCGCTGGTGCTCCCCGAGTATGTGCACGCCGATGTGCTCCGCCTCGGAGACCGCCGGCCAGCTGGAGGCACCGGTGCCGATGCCGAACGAGAGCAGTGGGGGCTCGGCGGAGACCGAGCTGAGCGAGGTGGCGGTGAAGCCCACCGGGCCTGCGGCTCCCCGGGCCGTGATCACCGCCACACCGGCGGCATGGCGGCGGAAGACGGAACGCAGGAGATCGGGGGAGGCGAGCTGGGGTGAATTGAGGCCGGAGGTGGCCGTCATGGAACTGTCCTTCTGCTGAGGTCTACGGGCTCGTGCGTGGCTGCTCACGGACCCGGACAGCGCGCGCCGGCCGTAGCGGCCGGGAGCGCCCTGGGCATGTCGTCGCGCGCGAGGAGAAGGAGTTCTCGGGACATACGGTCAGGCTGACGATGGGTGACGCGTACAGTCAAGTGCGTTCCGGAATGCGGCGTCACACGGCCTCCCCCAGCGCGGCGATCACATCCGCCTTGCGCGGCTGACCGGTTGCCCTACGCACGATCCGGCCCTCGGCGTCGAGCACGAGCACGGTCGGCGTCTTGAGGATGTCGAGCCGGCGCACGAGGTCCAGGTGTTCCTCGGCGTCGATCTCCACATGGGCGACGCCCGGAACCATTCCGGCCACGTCGGCGAGGACCCTGCGGGTCGCCCGGCAGGGGGCGCAGAAGGCGCTGGAGAACTGCACCAGCGTGGCCCGTTCGCCGAGCCCCTCCCCCAACTCCGCCGCGCCGACCCGCTTGTCACCGTCCCGCCCGCGCACCCTGACTCTCCCGCTCCGCCGCCGATGCAGCACTCCGTACGCGCTCGCCGCCGCGAGCACCAGCCCACACACCACAAGTCCGGTCACAGCGTGCTTCAGCGTTCACGAGACCGCAAAGATTCCCCACTCCCCACGGAGATCGGCGTGCGGAATGCTTGACTCATGGACATCGATGTGAGGGGACCCCGCTTCGGGGCGGCCGTGACGACCGTGGTGCTGGCGGTCGCGCTGATCACCGGCAACGCCTGGCTGCTGGCCTGGCAGACGTTCGCGTTCGCGCTGGGCGCGGCGGGCGGGGTGGGACGGTCGCCGTACGGCTGGGTGTTCCGCACGCTCGTCCGGCCGCGCCTCGGACCGCCGACGGAGTTCGAGCCACCGGAGCCGCCGCGGTTCGCGCAGGCGGTCGGGCTGGTCTTCGCGTTGGTGGGCCTGGTCGGGTTCGCGGTGGGGCCCGTGTGGCTGGGCCTCGTGGCGACCGGCGCGGCACTCGCCGCGGCTTTCCTCAACGCCGTGTTCGGGTACTGCCTGGGGTGCGAGATGTACGTGTTCGTCCGGCGGGCGACCGTACGCGCGCGGTGACGGTCGGGTGAACGCCCGGCGGGTCGATCGTGTGTCCGACGTGACGAGAATCTCGCCCCTGGCCGGCACCAAGACTGGCTACTCGTACGTTCTTGGGGCACGATCTGCGAGATGCCGTAAACCTACGGCTGCGTAACCTCCCGCCGGGAGACCCATTCCCAGGCAGAGAGAAGGGTCCACTCCGCCCATGGCAGAGCTTGTCTACCGCCCCGCGATCGGTCTCGCCCAAACGCTGTTCAAGGTCTGGGACCTGAAGATCGACCTCAAGGGGACGGAGAACATTCCGCGCTCGGGCGGCGCGGTGCTGGTGAGCAATCACATCGGCTACCTGGACTTCATCTTCGACGGCCTGGCGGCACTGCCGCAGAAGCGCCTGGTGCGTTTCATGGCCAAGGAGTCGGTGTTCCGGCACAAGGTCTCCGGTCCGCTGATGCGCAACATGCGGCACATCCCGGTGGACCGCAAGCAGGGTGAGGCGGCCTACGCCCACGCGCTGGACTCGCTGCGCTCCGGCGAGATCATCGGTGTCTTCCCCGAGGCCACCATCTCGCAGTCGTTCACGCTGAAGAGCTTCAAGTCGGGTGCCGCGCGGCTGGCGCAGGAGGCGGGCGTCCCGCTGATCCCGATGGCCGTGTGGGGCACCCAGCGCCTGTGGACCAAGGGTCACCCGCGCAACTTCAAGCGCAGCCACATCCCGATCACCATCCGGGTGGGCGAGGCGATAGAGGCCTCCAAGGACAAGTACGCGGGCGCCATCACCCGCCAACTCCGCGAGCGCGTCCAGGAGTTGCTGGAGGCGGCCCAGCGCGCGTACCCGGTCCGCCCCAAGGGCCCGGACGACACCTGGTGGATGCCGGCCCACCTCGGCGGCACGGCCCCGACCCCGGAACAGGTCCGCGAGGCCGAGGCCCGCTGATCCGGTCCTACAGCGCCTCCGGCAGCGTCCTCCACAGGTGCGGCCTGTCCCGGGCCGCCCGGAGGGCGCCGATCACGGCCGGGTGCGGTGCGGCGTGGAGCGTCGGATAGTCCGTCTCGCCCGCGGCCGGGTCGGGCACCCAGGCCAGCCGTTCCCCGGTCAGTGAGAAGCGGGCGTCCACCCCCGGCTTGTTCCCCCGGGGGTCCTGACGGTGCCAGGCGCCGTTGAAGCGCACGGCGACCAGGCCGTGGACGACGTGTCCGTCCCCGTCGTCGGACGCCAGCCGCTGGTAGCAGAGCGCGGTCGGGATGTCCTCGGCACGCAGCAGCGCGGCGAGCGCGTGGGCCTTGGCGTAGCAGATCCCGGTGCGGCGCGCGAGGACGTCGGACGCCCGCCAGGTGACGCGCGGATCGCCGGCGTCCTGGGAGTGCGGGATGGCGTCGCGCACGTACTCGTACGCCACTTGCGCATAGCCATACGAGTCCGCCACCTGCTCGGCGAGGCGTGCGGCCGTCTGCCGCACCTGCGGATGGTCATGGTCGATGACCTCGTCGGCCTGTAGATAGGCGGACAGGTCAGGGGTTTGCTGGATCAGCTCCATGTCTGGGGAGCATAGGAAAACGATCACCCGAGAGTCAATGACTTTTCGGGTGACCGTATATTTATGCAGGCGTACTCAGGAACGTCAGCGCGCCATCTCCTCCTTGAGCGCCGCGACGAACCCGTCCACGTCCTCCTCGGTCGTGTCGAAGGAGCACATCCAGCGGACGTCGCCGGCCGCCTCGTCCCAGAAGTAGAAGCGGAAGCGCTTCTGGAGGCGTTCGCTCACGTCGTGCGGGAGGCGGGCGAAGACGGCGTTGGCCTGCACCGGGTACAGGATCTCGACGCCGTGGACCGCGCGGACGCCCTCGGCGAGCCGTTGCGCCATCTCGTTGGAGTGCCGGGCGTTGCGCAGCCAGAGGTCCTTCGACAGCAGGGCCTCCAACTGCACCGACACGAAACGCATCTTGGAGGCGAGCTGCATGGACAGCTTCCGCAGATGCTTCATCCGGCGCACGGCGTCCTGGTTGATGACGACGACCGCCTCGCCGAACATCGCGCCGTTCTTGGTGCCGCCCAGCGAGAGCAGGTCGACGCCGGCGGCGTTGGTGAACGTCCGCATCGGCACGTCCAGGGAGGCGGCGGCGTTCGCTATCCGGGAGCCGTCCAGGTGCACCTTCATGCCGTGCGCGTGGGCGTGGTCGCAGATCGCGCGGATCTCCTCGGGCGTGTAGAGGGTGCCGAGTTCGGTGCTCTGGGTGATCGAGACGACCTGCGGCATGGCGCGGTGCTCGTCGTCCCAGCCGTACGCCTGCCGGTCGATCAGCTCGGGGGTGAGCTTGCCGTCGGGCGTGGGCACGGTGAGCAGCTTCAGTCCGCCGATCCGCTCGGGCGCCCCGCACTCGTCGACGTGGATGTGCGCGCTCTCGGCGCAGATCACCGCGCCCCAGCGGTCGGTGACCGCCTGGAGCGCGACGACGTTGGCACCCGTGCCGTTGAAGACGGGGAACGCCTCGGCGGTGGCGCCGAAGTGGCTGCGGACGATCCGCTGGAGGTTCTCGGTGTAGTCGTCCTCGCCGTACGCGACCTGGTGCCCGCCGTTGGCCAGGGCCAGGGCGGCGAGCACCTCGGGGTGGACCCCCGCGTAGTTGTCGCTGGCGAAGCCGCGGATCTCCGGGTCGTGATGGCGTCGGGCGTCGGTCTTCGGAGGGTTCACGGCTTGTCGGTCAGCCACAGACGGTGTCCGTTCACTTCGGCGGCGGGCTTGTCCCAGACCCCGGCGATGGCCTCGGCCAGCTCCTTGACGTCGGTGAAACCCGCGAACTTCGCGTTGGGGCGGTCGGCGCGCATCGCGTCGTGCACCAATGCCTTCACCACCAGGATCGCAGCCGCGGAGGTCGGCCCTTCGGGCCCGCCCGCCTTGCGGAAGTAGTCGGCGGCGGCGAGCGTCCACGCCTCGGCGGCGGCCTTGGCGGCGGCGTACGCCGCGTTGCCGGCGGTGGGCTTGCTGGCGCCGGCCGCGCTGATCAGGACGTACCGGCCGCGCTCGCTGCGCTGCAGGGCCTCGTGGAAGGCCAGGGAGGTGTGCTGCACGGTGCGGATCAGCAGCATCTCCAGGAAGTCCCAGTCGTCGAGGCTGGTCCGGGTGAAGGTCTCGCTGCCGCGCCAGCCGCCCACGAGGTGGACGAGGCCGTCGACCCGGCCGAAGTCCTTCTCGATGCGGGTGGCCCAGTCCCGGGTCGACTGGAGGTCCAGGAGGTCGACCGTGTCGCCGACGACGGTGGCGCCGCCGTGCGCGTAGCGGGCCGCGTCCACGGCCTCGGAGAGCCGCTCGGGGTCGTTGTCGGAGCCGACGACGATCGCCCCCGCGTCGGCCAGCCGCAGCAGGGCCGCCCGGCCGGCGGGTCCGCCCGCGCCCGCCACCGCGATCACCGCGCCGCTCAGTGCACCGTTGCCGTTCTGCATGGTCTTCGCCTCCTGGGCAGCGACTGGGACGTCTGCGAGCCGGGCGGTCACGCGGCGACCCGCTCGGTGTCCGCCGCGGTGATGCCCTTGGTGGAGGCGATCACGGTCTTCAGCTTCTTGGCGAGCGCCTCATAGAACATGCTGAGCGGAAACTCGTCCGGAAGCACGTCGTCGACGAGTTTCCGCGGCGGCTGCGTCAGATCCAGGGCGTCCGGGCCCTTGGCCCAGCGGGAGCCGGGGTGCGGGGCGAGGTAGGTGGAGACCAGCTCGTAGCCGGCGAACCAGTGGACGAGCTTCGGGCGGTCGATGCCCTCGCGGTAGAGCTGCTCGATGTCGGCGCAGAGCTGGTTGGTGACCTGCGGGGCGCGCCGCCAGTCGATGTGCAGCTTGTTGTCCGTCCAGCGGACGACGTCGTGCTTGTGCAGGTAGGCGAAGAGGAGCTGGCCGCCGAGACCGTCGTAGTTGCGGACCCGCTCACCGGTGACGGGGAAACGGAACATGCG
This sequence comes from Streptomyces caniscabiei, assembly GCF_014930365.1. GTDB lineage: Bacteria > Actinomycetota > Actinomycetes > Streptomycetales > Streptomycetaceae > Streptomyces > Streptomyces caniscabiei. Next base: position 136,338 of record NZ_JABXWI010000020.1, read on the forward strand.
GTCGAAGAGCACCGCGTACTGCACGTCACGGGCCTGCGGGACGCCGTCGGCCTCCAGCTTCACGGCCTCCTTGAAGGCGGTGAGGTCGCAGCGCAGCTCCTCCAGGCCGTACATCCAGAACGGCTGGCGCTGCTTGATCATGAAGGGGTCGAAGGGCAGGTCGCCGTGGCTGTGGGTGCGGTCGTGGACCATGTCCCACAGGACGAAGGCCTCCTCGCAGCGCTTCTGGTCGTGAACCATCGCGGCAATGGCCTCGGGCAGCTCCAGGCCGAGGATGTCGACGGCGGCGTCGGTCACCCGGCGGAACCTGGCGGCCTCGCGGTCGCAGAAGATGCCTCCCCAGGAGAATCGTTCCGGCGCCTCGCGCACGGCGATCGTCTCCGGGAAGAGGACGGCGGAGTTCGTGTCGTAACCGGCCGTGAAGTCCTCGAACTTGATGCCGCAGAACAGCGGGTTGTCATACCGGGTGCGCTCCAGCTCGGCCAGCCAGTCGGGCCAGACCATGCGCAGCACGACCGCTTCGAGGTTGCGGTCGGGGTTGCCGTTCTGCGTGTACATCGGGAAGACGACCAGGTGCTGCAGGCCGTCCGCGCGGTTCGCGGCGGGCTGGAAGGCCAGCAGCGAGTCGAGGAAGTCGGGCACCCCGAAGCCGTCGTCGGCCCAGCGTCCGAGGTCCGCGACCAGTGCCTCGTGGTAGGCGGCGTCGTGCGGCAGCAGCGGGGACAGCGCCTCGACGGCACCGACGATCTCCCGCACGGCCTGCTCGGCGGCGGCCGGAGCGGGGGCCCCCTCCGCGTCGAGGTCGATGGAGCCGTCCTTGGACTGCCATGGCCGGATCCGCTCCACGGCGCCCTTGAGCACGGGCCAGGCCGGGTGCTCCACCACCCTACCGACCGAAGGAACAACGCCCTCCGCACCCGTCTGCACAAGAATTTCCGTCATGACCCCATCCTCCACGGGAGAACCTTTCGTAAGGACACCGTATGTAGCGAGGGTTCCCCACCGCAAGACCGATCTTGAGCGGCCCAGCCGGAAATCTTCCCGCCACCCCCGGTACCTAACCGCTGAATCTCCTGTCACACGCGTCATAGATCACACTTCGTGCGCCGCGCTCCCCGCGCGCACGGCACCCGGGGTCAACGCGCGCCGGACTCGCCCACTCAGGGATGACCTGATCGGTGCGGCCAGGTGCGGAAACGGTCCTGTTCTCCGACGTGACACGGGGTGACACGACCCGAAAGGGCCCGTGCACATACGGATGCATCGCACGTCGGGAGGACTACGCTGCGCCCCAGCCGCGTGCCGCCCCTCCCCCGGCCGCGCGGTCCGAGCCGCCGTCGACGGAAGCGAGTCCACCTTGAACTTCCTCACCATCGGTCACCGCGGAGTCATGGGTGTCGAACCCGAGAACACCCTCCGTTCCTTCGTGGCCGCCGATCGCGCGGGCCTCGACGTCATCGAACTCGATCTGCATCTGAGCAAGGACGGCGCGCTCGTCGTCATGCACGACGCGGATGTGGACCGGACGACGGACGGCACGGGCCCGATCGCCGACAAGACCCTCGCCGAGCTGCGCGCCCTGGACGCGGGCCGCGGCGAGCGGGTGCCCACCTTCGAGGAGGTCCTGGACGCGGTACGGGCACCGCTCCAGGCCGAGATCAAGGACACGGCGGCGGCCCACGCCCTCGCCGAGGTCATGCACCGGCGCGACCTGGTGGGACGGGTCGAGGTGCTGTCCTTCCACGACGAGGCGGTCGCCGAGATCGCCCGTCTCGTGCCGGGCGTGCGCACCGCGCTGGTCGCCAGCCGCTACGGCACCGACGTCGTGGACCGGGCGGTGGCGGTGGGCGCCACCACCCTGGTGCTGAACATCCGGCGGCTGACGCTGGAGGTCGTCGAGAAGGCCCGCAAGGCGAATCTGCGGATCATCGGCTGGGTGGTGAACACCCAGGACCATCTGCGCCTGGTCCGCGCCCTCCAGCTGGACGGTGCGACGACCGACTACCCGGACATCAAACGCACGGGCCGCTTCACCGCCTGATCCCCACGCCCTGCCGCTACGCCAGCTCCTTCACCAGCAGCTCGAACCGCAGGTCGTCCCGCTGCGGGATGCCGAACCGCTCGTCGCCGTACGGGAAGGGCGTCATCCGTCCCGTACGGCGGTAGCCACGCCGCTCGTACCAGGCGATGAGGTCGTCCCGTACGGAGATCACGGTCATGTGCATCTCCCGCACACCCCAGGACGCGCGCGCGATCCGCTCGGCCTCGGCGATGATCACCTTGCCGAGGCCTCCGCCCTGGAGCGCCGGGCTCACCGCGAACATCCCGAAGTAGGCGTGCGCGCCGCGGTGTTCGAGCTGGCAGCAGGCGACGACCGTGCCCTCCCGCTCGACGGTGAGCAGCCGGCTGTCGGGTGCCTTGATGACCGCCAGGACACCCTCGGGATCGGTCCGCTGCCCTTCGAGGATGTCCGCCTCCGTGGTCCACCCGGTCCGGCTGGAGTCCCCTCGGTACGCCGACTCGATCAGCGCGACGAGGACGTCCACGTCGGCGTCGGTGGCATCACGGAAGGTCAGGTCGGTGGCGGCGGTGTCCACGGGCTGCTCCTGGTAGCTCTCCGCAGGGATCGAACACCGAAGAGGGTAACGACCCTCGCGTCCCGGCGGACCACCTACCCTCGATCGCATGATCCACGTACTGAGCAGCCGCACCCTCCTGCGCCCCACCGACCCGGAACGCTCCCGTGTCTTCTACGGCGAGCAGCTCGGACTGCCCGTCTACCGGGAGTTCGGCACGGGCGAGCACCGGGGTGTCGTCTACTTCCTCGGCGGCGGTTTCCTGGAGGTGGCCGGCCGCTCGCCGACGCCGCCGTCGCCCGCGCTGAAGCTGTGGCTCCAGGTCGCGGACGTGACGGCGGCGCACACGGAGCTGGTGGCGGCCGGGGTGGAGGTGCGGCGACCGCCGGTGAAGGAGCCCTGGGGGCTGATCGAGATGTGGATCGCCGACCCGGACGGCACGGAGATCGTGCTGGTGGAGATTCCGGCGGACCATCCGCTGCGCTACCGGCCGGGAATCTGACGGGTCACACGCCGCTGGCCGGGTCCGGTGCGCGGCATCGCGTGCCGGAGGGGACGCCTTGGGTTCCCTCCCTAAGTCCCCTCGCCCGGGCGAGCGTTCGCCTCAGGCCCGCGGCAGCCCCAGACGGCCCTCCAGCTGGATCAGCAACTCTCCCAGCAGCACGGCGAGTTCACGCCGGTCTCCGGTTTCCACCCCGGAGAGCACGGTCTCCTCGTACGCCAGCTGCTCCGGCATGACGCTGTCCACCAGGTCGCGGCCGGTGTCGGTGAGACGGACATGGGCGACGCGTCGGTCACGGGCGTCTCCCCGGCGCTCGACGAGGCCGCGCTCGGTCAGCAGCTTGAGGCGTTTGGTGACGGCGGCGCCGGAGGCGAAGGTCTCCCGGGCGATCTCACTGGGCGTCAGCTCGTGGCCCGTGCGGCGCAGGGTGCCGAGGACGTCGAACTCGGGGCGGGTGAGCCCGGCGTGGCGCAGGGGCGCGTCCTCGGCCTGCTGGAGGAGGGCGGCACAGCGGTTGACGCGGCCGATGATCTCCATCGGGGCGGTGTCGAGACCGGGGTGCACCGTCTGCCACTGGCGCACCACCTTGGCGACCGTGTCCCCGAGAACCGCGCCACTGCCCGTCCCCGCCCGCCCGTTGCCTGCCGTCATGCCCGTGCGCCCTCCGCTGCCTGGAACCCGTGCTGTCGCACCGTCGCCGCGAGCGTACGGTGTCCGGCCCGCTCGACGTGTGTCACCCGCTCCGTCGGCAGGGCGCGTTGCCACCATTCGCCGCTCGCGGTGTCGGTGACGGCGCGCAGTTCGACGAGTGCGGCGGACAGGGCGCGGCGGGCGGTGGGCAGCGCGCCGGGGGCGGCGTCCGGGTCGCCGGCCGTACGGAGTGTCTGCGCGTGGGCGCGCTCCACGGCGGCGAGGGCGTGGGCGACGCGGTCCCCGGCGCGCCGGTCCATGACCACCACCGCCGCGAGGAAACCGACCAGGGCGCCCACGAGGGTGTCCAGGAGCCGGTCGGTGATCAGCTCGCCGGGGTCCGCGAGGCGGACGAACTCGGTGACGAGGAGCGCCATGGGGGTGACGCAGACGGTGCCGAGCCAGTAGTTGCGGCTGATGAGGGCCTCGGCGCCGAAGGCGAGCGCCAGGCAGCACAGGACGAGCGCGGCCGGGCCGAGATGCGCGAGCGGGACCAGGGCGGCGAAGGCCAGCACCCCGACGAGGTTGCCGACGACGCGCTGGACGCCCCGGCTCCAGGTGAGGGTGAGGTTCGCCTGGTAGAGCGAGGCGGCGGTGACCAGGGCCCAGTAGGGGCGGCCGACTCCGAGCGCGAGGGAGGCGTATCCGGCGAGGGCGCACCCGAGGGCGGTACGCACGGCGACGGGGGTGAGCAGGGCGCGCGGGGTCCAGGAGGGGCGTGCGGTCCAGGACGAGCGTCGGCGGCCCGTGTCTGCTGGGCGTTCCGCGTCGCGCGGTACGTCGGCCGCGTCGCGCGGTACGTCGGCCGCGCCCGTCGGGGCGGCGGCGCGCCGGCGGTGTGCGACGGCGTGCGCGTCCCCCGCGAGCGCCCGCAGTCGGGCGGGGTGCGCCTCGG
>NZ_JABXWI010000021.1 GCF_014930365.1 Streptomyces caniscabiei
GCACACCTCCTCGAACGCCGCCGCGAACACCGGGTACGCCTCGTACAGGTCACGCCCCATACCGACCCGCTGCGCCCCCTGACCCGAGAACACCACCGCGAGCCCTCCGGCCGATGGTTCGTCGGTGACGGTGGCGCCGTTTTCCGCGAGGCCGGTGAGGGCCTGGTGGAGCTGGGTCCGGTCGGCGGCGGTCAGGACGGTGGTGCGGGGCAGGACGGCCCGGGTGGTGGCGAGGGAGAGGGCCAGGTCGGGCAGCCGGATGTCGGGGTGGTCGGCCAGGAAGGCGGCGTACCGGGCGGCCTGGGCCCGTAGGGCCATGTCATCCCGGGCGGACACGACGAGCGGGACGACAGCCCGGGACGGTGTCGCGGATTGCTCCTCCGGTAGTTCCTCCAGTTCCTCGGGCTGTTCGAGGATGACGTGGGCGTTGGTGCCGCTGATCCCGAACGACGAGACGCCGGCCCGGCGCGGGCGGCCCTGCCCCGGCCAGTCCCGGGCCTCCGTCAGCAGCTCCACCGCGCCGGCGGACCAGTCGACCTCGGGGGTGGGTTCGTCCACGTGCAGGGTGCGCGGCAGGACGCCGTGCCGCAGTGCCAGGACCGTCTTGATGACGCCGCCGACGCCGGCCGCGGCTTGGGTGTGGCCGATGTTCGACTTCAAGGAGCCCAGGTACAGGGGCCGTTCACGGTCCTGGCCGTAGGCCGCCAGCAGGGCCTGCGCCTCGATCGGATCGCCGAGCCGGGTGCCTGTGCCGTGTGCCTCGACCGCGTCCACGTCGGACGGTGACAGCCCCGCGACCGCCAACGCGTCCCGGATGACCCGCTGTTGGGACGGCCCGTTCGGCGCCGTCAGACCGTTCGACGCACCGTCCTGATTCACCGCCGAACCCCGCACCACAGCCCACACCGGATGACCATTGCGGCGGGCGTCCGACAACCGCTCGACCACCAGCACTCCCACCCCCTCCGCGAGGGCGAAGCCGTCGGCCGCCGCGGCGAAGGACTTGCTGCGGCCGTCGCGCGCGAGGGCCTGCTGGCGGCTGAAGCCGATGAAGGAGGCGGGCTCGGACATCACGGTGGCCCCGCCGGCGAGGGCCAGGTCGCACTCCCCCGCCCGCAGCGCTTGGACGGCCAGGTGCAGGGCCACCAGGGAGGAGGAGCAGGCCGTGTCGACCGTGACCGCCGGGCCCTCCAGGCCCAGGGTGTACGCGATTCGGCCGGAGGCGACACTGGCCGCGGCGCCGGTGGCGAAGTAGCCCTCGACGTCGGTGGCCGCGTCCAGCAGCCGCGCGGTGTGCCCCTGTTCGCTGATGCCCACGTAGACGCCCGTACGGCTGCCGCGCAGGGTCGACGGGTCGATGGCGGCGCGTTCCAGTGCTTCCCAGGAGGTCTCCAGGAGGAGTCGCTGCTGGGGGTCCATCGCGGGCGCCTCACGCGGTGAGATGGTGAAGAACGCCGGGTCGAACAGGGCGGCGTCGCCGAGGAAGCCGCCGCGGTCGACGTAGCTGGACTCGGGGGTGGTCTCGTCGGGGTCGTGGAGGCGGTGCAGGGGCCAGCCCCGGTCCGTGGGGAAGGGGCCGGTGAGGTCCGCCTCCTCGGCGAGGGCCCGCCACAGGTCCTCGGGGGTGCCGATGCCTCCGGGGAAGCGGCAGCCCATGGCGACGATCACCACGGGGTCGTCGCGGTCGGCGGCGGCCCTGACGACCACGGGCGCCGCACGCTCCTGCCCGCCGAACAGCTTCTCCCCGAGGAACACGGCGAGGGCGGTCACGGTGGGGTGGTCGAAGACGAGGGTGCTGTGCAGCCGGACGCCGGTGGCGGTGGCGAGCCGGTTGCGCAGGTCGACGGCGGTGAGCGAGTCGAAGCCCAGCTCCTTGAGGGCGCGCCCGGGATCCACGGCGCCGGGGTCCGGGTGGCCGAGGACGGCGGCGGCATGGTCGCGGACCAGGTCGCGCAGGGCGCGGGTGCGGGCGGGTCCGTCGAGGGCGGTGAGGCGGCGGGCGAGGTCCGAGGCAGGGGCGCCGCCCGTGGCCTCCTCGGACGGGGTGGCGGGCCGCGCCTCCGGGATACCGTCCAGCAGACGGCTGGGCCGGCCGCTGGTGAAGACCTCCGCGAACCGCTCCCACTCGACGTCGGCCAGGATCACCGACGTCTCGCCGTCGGCGAGGACGGTCCGCAGACCGGAGAGCGCCGTGTCCGGGTCGATGACCGGCAGGCCGGTGGCGCGCAGCTGGTCGTAGATGGTGTCGGAGACCATGCCGCCGCCCGACCACGGCCCCCAGGCGACCGAAAGGGTCGGGACTCCGTCGGCGCTGCGCCGCTCGGCACGGGCGTCGAGGACCGCGTTGCCGGCCGCGTAGACGGCGTGGTCGCCGGCCCCCCAGACGGCCGTGATGGAGGAGAAGTAGACGACCGCGTCCAACTGGGCGGGATCCAGGACGGCTTCGAGGTTCTCGATGCCCGCGACCTTGGCGCCCAGGACGGTGACCAGGTCGGCGAACGGGGCCCGCGCGACGGGCCCGAGCACGCCCACGCCCGCCGCGTGCACGACGGCCCGGACCTGTTCGCCGTCTCGTTCGACGTCGGCGAGGGCGGCGGTCAGGGCGGCCCGGTCCATGGTGTCGCAGGCGAGGAGGGTGACCCGTACGCCGGCCTCCCGCAGTTCGGTGCGCAGGGCGTCGGCACCGGGCGCGTCGGCGCCCCTCCGGCTGAGCAGCACGAGGTGCTCGGCGCCGTCGCGGGCCAGCCGGCGGGCGACGTGCGCTCCGAGAGCGCCGGTACCGCCGGTGATCAGCACCGTGCCGCGCGGGGTCCAGCCGGCGTTCCCGTTCGCCGGGCCGGTGGTGCGGACCAGGCGGCGGGCGTAGGTGCCGGAAGCCCGCACAGCTACCTGGTCCTCACCACCGGTCGCGGCGAGGACGGCGATGAACCGGTCCGTGACGGCGGGGTCGACGACGTCCGGGAGGTCGACGAGACCGCCCCAGTACTGCGGCAGTTCGACGGCGGCGGATCGGCCCAGCGCCCACACGGCGGCCTGCGCGGGGTCGGTGGGCCCGGCGTCGTCGGCGGTGCCGACGGCGCCCCGGGTCAGACACCACAGCGGCACGGGTGTGCCCGTCGCGACCAGGGCCTGGAACAGGGTGAGGGTGGTGGCGAGGCCGGTGGGCACGACGGGGCCGTCCGGGTGCGGCGTGGAGTCGGTCCCGGTGAGGGTCACCGCGCCCGTCGGCCCGATCTCGCGGACGCGAGCGGCGAGGCTGTCCACGTCGTCGTCGGTCGTCACGGTCAGCATCACCGCGTGCTCGGCACGCTCCCGTACGGCCTCGGCCGCCGCGACGAGCGCGGGGTCGTCCCGCCATGCCTCCGGCAGAGCGATCAGCCAGGTGCCGGGCAGGACTTCGGGGGTCGTGCCCGCATCCATCGGGCGCCAGTCGACGGCATACCGCCACGCGTCGACCGTGCCGCGCTCCCGCCGGTCACGGCGCCAGGAGGAGAGCGCGGGCAGGACGGTACGGAGGGCGGGTTCGTCGGCGGGCAGGTCCAGGGTGGCGGCGAGGGCGGTGGCGTCCTGTTCCTCGACGGCCTGCCAGAACTCCTCGTGGGCGGGGTCGGCCACGGGTCCGCTCGGCAGCGTCCGCGGCCAGTGGCGGCGGCGCTGGAAGGCGTACGTCGGCAGCTCGACCGGGGGCTCGGACGGCGTGGGGGTGTGGTCGGCGTAGGCCGGCGTCCAGTCCACGTGTACGCCGCCGACGGCGAGTTCGGCGAGGGAGGCGAACATGCGGGCGAGGCCTCCGTCGCCCCGGCGCAGGGTGCCGACGACGAGCGGCTCGGCCTCCGTCCGCTCGACGGTCTCCGTGAGGGGGGCCGTGAGGACCGGGTGGGGGCTGATCTCGACGAAGACGCGATGACCGGCCTCGACCAGCCCCGCCACCGTGTCGTCGAGGCGCACCGTGGAACGCAGGTTGCGGTACCAGTACTCCGCGTCCAGGCCGGTCGTGTCGAACCGGTCGGCGGTGACGGTGGAGAAGAACGGGGTCCGGGACTCGGTCGGAGTCACCTCGTCGAGAAGGGTGCGGAGTTCGCCGTGGAGCCGCTCGACGTGGGCCGTGTGCGAGGCGTAGTCGACCTCGATCCGCCTGGCCCGCGCCCCGCGCGCCTCCGCCTCGGCGATCACCTCGTCCAAGCCCACCGGACTCCCCGCCACCACCACCGAGGACGGACCGTTGACCGCCGCCACCTCCACCCGCCCATCGACCAGCGGAGACCACCCCCGTACCTCGTCGACCGGCAACCGCACCGACGCCATACCCCCCTGACCGGACAAGGCAAGGATCGCCCGCGAACGCAGGGCCACCACCCGGGCACCGTCCTCCAGGGACAGGGCTCCGGCGACCACCGCCGCCGCGATCTCCCCCTGCGAGTGCCCGACCACCGCCGCCGGCTCCACCCCGTACGACCGCCACACCTCCGCAAGCGACACCATCACCGCCCACAACACGGGCTGCACCACATCCACCCGCGCCAACTCACCCTCATCAGAAAGGACTTCGGACAGCGACCAGTCCACGAACACCGACAAGGCCCGCTCGCACTCGGCCATCCGGGCGGCGAACACCGGCGAGGCCTCCAGCAACTCCACCGCCATACCGGCCCACTGCGACCCCTGCCCCGGAAACACGAACACCGGGCCACGGCCGGTCGGCGCCGCCGTGCCGGTGATGACCTTCGGGGCGGTGGCCGTGCCGTCGGCGAGGGCGCGCACCCCGGTCAGCAGGTCGGCGCGGTCGGTGCCGAGGACGACGGCACGGTGTTCGAAGAGCGAACGGCTGCGGAGCAGGGCGCTGCCGAGGGCGGCCGGCGTGGCGTCGGCACCGTCGTCTCGGTCGAGGTGGGCCGCGAGGCGGGCGGCCTGGGCGCGCAGGGCGTCCGGGGTGCGGGCGGAGAGGAGCCAGGGGCGCACGCGACGGTGGCCGCCGCCCTGGTCTGCGGGAACGGGCTCGACCGGGTCACGTCCGACGAGGGCCTGGTCGACGGGAGAGTGTTCGAGGATGACGTGGGCGTTGGTGCCGCTCATCCCGAACGATGACACACCGGCCCGGCGGGGGCGTCCGGTCTCCGGCCACGGCACGGCGTCCGTCAGGAGTCGTACGGTGTCGGTGGACCAGTCGACCTGCCGGGTCGGTTCGTCGATGTGCAGCGTGCGCGGCAGCAGACCCTCGCGCAGCGCCATGACGGTCTTGATCACGCCGCCGACGCCGGCCGCCGCCATGCTGTGGCCGATGTTGGACTTCAACGAGCCCAGCCAGAGCGGCCGTTCACGTTCCCGTTCCTGTCCGTACGTCGCCAGCACGGCCTGCGTCTCGATGGGGTCCCCCAGCCGGGTCCCCGTCCCATGGGCCTCCACCGCGTCCACCTCCGACGGCGAGAGTCCCGCGCTCGCCAACGCGTCCCGGATCACCCGTTGTTGGGATGGGCCGTTCGGTGCCGTGAGGCCGTTGGACGCACCGTCCTGGTTCACGGCCGAGCCCCGCACCACGGCCAGCACCCGGCGGCCGTGGCGGCGGGCGTCGGACAGCCGCTCCAGGACGAGGACACCCGCGCCCTCGGCCCAACCGGTGCCGTCCGCCGACTCCGCGAACGCCTTGCACCGGCCATCGGAGGCGAGACCTCCCTGCCGGGCGAACTCCAGGAAACCGCCGAGGGTGTTCATGACGGTGACGCCGCCCGCGAGGGCGAGGTCGCACTCGCCCGCCCGCAGCGCCTGTCCCGCCAGGTGCAGGGCGACGAGCGAGGAGGAGCAGGCGGTGTCGACGGTGACCGCCGGGCCCTCCAGTCCGAGGACGTAGGACACCCGGCCGGAGACGACGCTGCCCGCCGTGCCGGTCATGACATGACCCTCGGTCTCGCGCGTGGAGGCGAGCACGCCGGCGTAGTCGGACCCGGCGATGCCGGCGAAGACGCCGGTACGGCTGCCGCGCAGGGACACCGGGTCGATGCCGGTCCGTTCGAGGGCTTCCCAGGAGGTCTCCAGGAGCAGCCGCTGCTGCGGGTCCATCGCCAGGGCCTCGCGCGGCGAGATGCCGAAGAAGTCGGCGTCGAACTCGGCGGCGTCGTGCAGGAATCCGCCGGTGGTGGGGGTGCCGCCGTCGATCCGGCGGAGCGCGGTGGGGTCCCAGCCCCGGTCCCGGGGGAAGGCGGTGACGGCGTCCCGGCCTTCGGCGACCAGGTGCCACAGCTCCTCGGGCGTGGTGACCCCGCCGGGGTAGCGGCAGGCCATGCCGACGACGGCGAGGGGTTCGTCCATGACGGCACGCCTGCGGACGGCGGCCGACCGGCCGGTGTGCTCGCCGTTGAGGTGGGCGACGACCGCTTCCGGGGTGGGATGGTCGAAGACCAGGGTCGTGGGCAGCGGCAGCCCGGTCTCCTCGGCGAGCCGGTCGCGGAACCGGACGGCGGAGAGCGAGTCGAAGCCGAGATCCTTGAAGGGGCGGTCCGGCGGGACGGCGCCGAGGGTGGGATGGCCGAGGACGGCGGCGGCGACGGCACGGACCAGGTCCACGTCGAAGGCGCGGCCACGCGCGGACGGTTCGGCCCCGGTGACGGCGGGCGGCGGGGCGGCCAGCAGGGGGGCGCCGGTTCCGGCGATGGCGGGCAGCCAGAAGCGGGTGCGCTGGAAGGGGTACGTCGGCAGGTCCGCGAGGGTGTCCTCGGGCCCGCCCTGGCCCGTGCTCCCCCCGGTTCCCAGGACGGCCGACCAGTCCACGCCGACGCCTCGGACGTGCAGTTCCCCGAGGGCGGTCAGCAGGGCGGTGGGTTCGTGGTGACCGTGCGGGAGGGAGGGGACGAAGGCGGCGGTGCCGTCGGGCAGGCAGTCGCGGGCCAGCACGCTCAGGGCGCCGCCCGGGCCGAGTTCCAGGCAGGCGGTGGTGCCGAGTTCGCCGAGCAGGCGGACACCGTCGTGGAAACGGACGGTTTCTCGGACGTGCCGCACCCAGTAGTCGGGCGAGCGGAGTTGTTCCTCGGTGGCGAGGAGGCCGGTGACGTTGGAGACGAGGGGGATGCGCGGCGCGTGGAAGGTGAGCCCTTCGGCCACCGCGCGGAACCGGTCGAGCATGGGTTCCATCAGCGGGGAGTGGAAGGCGTGGCTGACCTTCAGGCGGCGGGTCCGCAGCCCTCGTTCGGCGCAGAGGGCCGCCGTGGCGTCGACGGCGTCGGCGGGGCCCGACAGCACGGTGGCGCGGGGCCCGTTGACGGCCGCCACAGTGAGCCGGCCGGTGGCGTCTGCGGCGTCGAGGAGGGCGGGTACGTCGGTCTCGGCGATCTCGACGGCGAGCATCGCGCCGCCTTCGGGGAGACTGTCCATGAGGGTGGCGCGGGCGGCCACCAGCGTGCAGGCGTCGTCGAGGGAGAGCACTCCGGCGGCGTGTGCGGCGGCCAGTTCGCCGATGGAGTGGCCGAGCAGATGGTCGGGGGCCAGTCCCCAGTGTTCGAGGAGCCGGAAGAGGGCCACCTCGAAGGCGAACAGGGCGGTCTGGGTGTAGGCGGTCCGTCCGAGCAGTTCCTCGGAGGCGAGGGCGTCGGTGAGCGGCCGGCCCAGTCGGGGGTCGATCCGGGCGCACACGGCGTCGAAGGCCTCGGTGAACACCGGGTGGGCGGCGTACAGTTCGCGGCCCATGCCGACGCGTTGGGCGCCCTGGCCGGTGAAGAGGAAGGCCAGGGGCCCGGCCCCGGCCGCCGCGCCGCGCACCACGCGCGCGTCGGGAGTGCCCTGGGCGAGGGCGTCGAGGGCCGCCGGCAGATCCGTACGGTCCGCGCCGACCACGACGGCCCGGTGGGTGAACCGGGGACGGCGGGCGGCGAGGGCCCGGGCCACGGCGCGTGGCGCGGGGGCCGCGCCTCGGGGGGCGGAGCCGTCGGCGTCCGACGTGGAGATCGACACCCCGGCAGCGTCGTCGACCTGGCCGTCGTGGTCGGCGTGGTCGGCGTGGTCGGCGTGGTCGACAGGAGTGGCGTTCCCGGCGTGACCGATGTGGTCCTGAAGTCGGGCGGCCTGCTCCCGTAGTGCTTCGGGCGTGCGGGCGGAGAGGAGCAGCGCCACCGGAGCGTTTCCGCCCGGCTCCTCGGACCGGGCGTCGACCGTGGTCTCCCGGACAGGGGCCTGTTGGACAGGCCCCTCTCCGACAGGGGCCTCTCCCACAGGGGCCTGCTCCAGCACGACATGGGCGTTCGTGCCGCTGATCCCGAACGACGACACGCCCGCCCGGCGCGGACGGCCCGTGTCCGGCCATGCGCGGGCCTCCGTCAGCAGCTCCACCGAGCCCGCCGACCAGTCCACCTCGGCCGTGGGCGCGTCCACGTGCAGGGTGCGCGGCAGTACCCCGTGCCGTATCGCCAGCACCGTCTTGATCACACCGCCGAGCCCGGACACCGCCTGCGCGTGACCGATGTTCGACTTCAACGACCCCAGATACAGCGGCAGTTCACGCTCCTGCCCGTACGTCGCGAGCAGGGCCTGCGCCTCCACCGGGTCGCCGAGGCGGGTGCCGGTGCCGTGGGCCTCGACGGCGTCGACCTGGGCGGGGCTGAGCCCGGCGTCGGTGAGGGCGGCGCGGATGACGCGTTGCTGGGAAGGGCCGTTGGGTGCGGTGAGGCCGTTGGAGGCACCGTCCTGGTTGACCGCCGAACCCCGGACGACCGCCAGCACCTGGTGCCCGGCGCGCAGGGCGTCGGAAAGTCGCTCCAGGACCAGGACGCCCGCGCCCTCGGCCCATCCGGTGCCGTCCGCCGCATCGGAGAAGGCCTTGCAGCGGCCGTCCCCGGCGAGGCCCCCTTGCAGCAGGAACTCCTCGTACAGCCCTGGCCTGGCCATCACGGTGGCGCCGCCGACCAGAGCGAAGGAGCACTCGCGGGCGCGGAGGGCACGGATCGCCAGGTGGAGCGCGACCAGGGAGGAGGAGCAGGCGGTGTCGACGGTGAGCGCCGGGCCCTCCAGTCCGTAGAAGTAGGCGAGCCGGCCGGAGGCGATGCTGCTGGTGGTGCCGGTGAGGATGTGCCCTCGGACCTCGCGGAGGGCATCGTCGTCCTCAGGGCCGTACTTCTGGTCCGTCATGCCGACGAAGACGCCCCCGTCGGAGCCCTTGAGGTCGTCCGGGTCGAGCCCGGAGCGCTCGATCGCCTCCCAGGAGGTCTCCAGCAGGAGCCGCTGCTGCGGGTCCATGGCGAGGGCCTCGCGCGGGGAGACTCCGAAGAACTCGGCGTCGAAGTCGCCCGCGCCGTACAGGAATCCGCCTTCGAGTCGGGCTCCGGCGTCGGCCAGGCCGTCGGTGCGCCAGCCCCGGTCGGCCGGGAAGGCGCCGATGGCGTCCCGGCCCTCGGCGACCAGGTGCCACAGCTCCTCGGGCGTGGTGACCCCGCCGGGGAAACGGCAGGCCATCGCCACGATCGCCACCGGTTCCCGTCGGCTCGCCTCCAGTTCGCGGAGCCTGCCTCGGGTGCGCTGGAGGTCGGCGGTCACCCGCTTGAGGTAGTCAACAACCTTGTCGTCGTTCGCCACGGGTGCTCCGATTCGGCCGTACGTACGGGAAGGGGTTCAGGTGAGGTCGCCGAACTCGCTGTCGATGAAGGCGAGGACCTCGTCGGCGGTGGCCTCGCGGAGGGTCTCGTCGCCGTCGGCGGGGCCGGCCGGCGTGGCCGCGGGGGTTTCCAGGAGGCGCAGGATCCGGCGGAGCCGTTCGGTCACCTCGGTGTGGGCGGGGTCGTCGGCGGTCAGGGCCTCGGCGCTGGTCTCCAGCCGGTCGAGGTCGCGGCGCAGCCGTTCCCGCGGGCTCGGTGCCGCGGGCAGGAGCCGCAGCAGCAGGTGGTCGGCGAGGGCGGTGGGCGAGGGGTGGTCGAAGACGAGGGTCGCCGGGACGTCCAGTCCGGTGGCCGCCTTGAGCTGGTTGCGGAGTTCGACGGCGGTGAGGGAGTCGAAGCCCTGGTCCTTGAACACCTGGTCGGGGTCGACGTCGTCGGGCCGGGTGTGGCCGAGGACCTGGGCGGTGCGGTCCAGCACGAGGGCGAGGACACGGGCGTGGCGTTCTTCGTCGTGCAGGGCGATGAGGGAGGTCGTCAGGTCGGCGCCGGGCGCGTCCGGTCGCCGTACGGCCGCGCGGCGGGGCGGCGGGCCGAGCAGCGTGGACAGCAGGGCGGGGGTGGGCCGGTCCCCGTGGGCGGCGCGCAGCCGGGGCAGGTCGAGCGGGGCTGCGGTCAGGGCCGGGGTGCGGGCGGTGAGCGCGGCGTCGTACAGGGCGAGGGCCCGTTCGGTGGGGAGTGGGGTGGTGCCGGTGCGCAGGAGTCGTTCCCGGTCGCGGTCGCCGAGGGCGGCGGTCATGCCGCTGGTCTCGTCCCACAGCCCCCAGGCGATGGAGACGGCCGGCAGGCCCTTGGCCGCGCGGCGTTCGGCCAGGGCGTCGAGGTAGGCGTTGGCCGCGCAATAGTTGGCCTGGCCGGCGGCGCCGAAGGTGGCGGAGGCGGAGGAGAACAGGACGAAGGAGGACAGGTCGAGGGCGCGGGTCAGCTCGTCGAGATGGCGGGCGCCGTGGGCCTTGGCGTGCAGGACGCGGTCGAGCCGGTCCGGGGTGAGGGAGGTCAGGACGCCGTCGTCGACGGTGCCGGCGCAGTGCACGACGCCGGTGAGTCGGTGACCGTCGGCCGCGAGGCGGTCCAGGAGCGCGGCCACGGCCGTCCGGTCGCCGATGTCGCAGGAGACGATGTCCGTCTCGGCGCCGACTGCGGCGAGTTCGTCCCGTAGTTCGGCCACGCCGGGGGCCGCGTCGCCCGTGCGTGAGGTCAGCACGAGGCGGCGTACGCCGTGCCCCGCGACCAGGTGGCGCGCCACCCGCGCGCCCAGGGTGCCGGTACCGCCGGTGACGAGGACCGTTCCGTCGGACGAGGGCTCGGGGGCGAGGGTGAGCACGGCCTTGCCGACGATCCGGGCCTGGGCGACAGCCCGGAAGGCCTCGGGCGCACGGTGGATGTCCCAGGTGGTGACGGGCGGCGGGGTCAGGCTGCCGTCGGCGTGGAGCGCGTTCAGTTCGGTGAGCATCTCCCGGATGCGGTCGGGGCCGGCGTCACCGAGATCGAAGGCGCGGTAGTGGACACCGGCGTGGTCGGCGGCGACCTGGTCCGGGTCGCGCGGATCGGTCTTGCCGATCTCGACGAACACGCCGCCGCGCGGCAGCAGTTCGAGGGAGGCGTCGGTGAACTCCCCGGCCAGGCAGTTCAGTACGACGTCCATGCCGGCACGGCCCGTACGGGCGAGGAACCGCTCCCGGAAGCCGGTGTCACGGGAGTCCGCGATGTGCGCGTCGTCCAGCCCGGCGGCGCGCAGCGCCTCCCACTTGGGCCGAGAAGCCGTCGCGTACACCTCGGCGCCCAGGTGGCGGGCGAGTCGCACGGCGGCGGAACCCACCCCGCCCGCCCCCGCGTGGACGAGCACCCGGTCGCCGGGGCCCAGCCCACCGAGGTCGCGCAGTCCGTACCAGGCCGTCAGATACGCCACGGGTGCGGCGGCGGCCCGTGCGAACGTCCAGCCCTCGGGCACGGGGGCGAGCAGCCGTTGGTCGGTGACGGCGACGGGCGCGAAGGCCGCGTCGAGCATGCCCGCCACGCGGTCGCCCGGCGCGAACCGGGTGACACCGGGGCCTGTCTCCAGCACCACTCCGGCACCCTCGATGCCCAGCTCGGCCGCGCCCGGATACATGTCGAGGGCGATCATCGTGTCCCGGAAGTTCAACCCGGCCGCGCGGACGGCGACCCGCACCTCGCCCGGCGCCAGGTCGCGTTCCGCGCCGGGGTGCGGCACCAGGCCCAGGCCGCTGATCGAGCCGCGCCGTACCGAGTCCAGCCGCCACGGGCCGACCGGCGCGCGAAGCACCGCCCCAGCCTCTTTATCCGCCCCTGCTTGTGCCGGGACCAGCCGCCGGCCGTACAGGCGTCCAGCCCGGACGGCCAGGTCGGGCTCCCCGCCGGCCAGGATCTCGGCCAGCGGAAGCGCGCTGTCAAGCCCGGCGGCACGCGGGGACGCGCCGTCGTCGTCCACCAGTACGAGGCGCCCCGGGTGTTCGGCCTGGGCCGCGCGCACCAGCCCGGCCACGGCGGCCTGGGCGAGGAGGTCGTCGTCCCCCTCGTCCGTCTCGTCGGTCCGTAGGTCCGCCGCGCCGACGGCCGGCTCCGTCACCACGGCGGCCCGCCTGGTCACGACCACGAGCGGAACGGCCGTGTACCGCTCGTCGGTCACCCACCCCTGCAGCATCCGCAGCACACGGGCGGTGACGTCGTCGACCCGGCCGGACGGGCAGTGCGTCACCACGGCGTCGGGAAGGCCCTCGACACGGTCGAAGTCGACGTCCCCGTCCTCGGTCACCGGCAACGGGACCGGCTCGACCGGGGCCGCGTCCGGCGGAAGGGGCAGGGCCGTCCACGCGACACGGAACAGGGCGTCACGGTCTGCGGCGGCGCCCGGCAGCCGTTCGGCCGAGGCCTCGCGCAGGGTCAGTCCCTCGACGGTGACGACCGGCGCACCCTCGACGTCCACCGCGGTCAGCCCCACGGCCCCGTCCGCACCACGCGTCACGCGAACCCGCAGGGCGTCGGCGCCGGTCGCGTGGACCCGTACGCCGTTCCACGCGAACGGCAACCGGGCCGGGGCGCCCGGCGGCAGGTCCACGCCGAGGACGTGCAGGGCCGCGTCGAGCAGGGCGGGGTGCACGGCGAACCGTCCGGCCGCCGCCCGGTCGTCCTCGTCCAGTTCGACCTCGGCGTACAGCGTGCCGTCGTCGGTCCGCAGGGCGGAGCGGAGCCCCTGGAACGACGGCCCGTAGGCGAACCCTGCCTCGACCAGGCCCGGGTAGAAGTCACCGAGCGGGAGCGGGACGACGGAGTCCGAGGGCCAGGAGAGGACGGCGGGGGCAGGATCGCCGGCCGGGGCGATGATCCCCTCGGCGTGCCGGGTCCAGGGCAGTTCGTCATCGGCGTTCCCGCCGGGGGCGACGGGCCGGGAGTGCACGGCGATCGCACGACGCCCCTCCTCGTCCGGCGCGCCGACGACGAGTTGCAGATCGGCCGCCTCCTCGCCGGACAGCGCCAGCGGGGTGGAGAGCGTCAGTTCGGACAGCTGCGGGCAACCGAGGCGCTGTCCGGCCCAGCACGCCATGTCCACATAGGCGGTGCCGGGCAGCAGGACGGTGCCGAGCACCCGGTGGTCCGCGAGCCAGGGCTGTGTCGCGGGCGTGATCCGTCCCGTGGCGATCACCTCCGCGTCGCCGGCCCGGACGAGCCAGGTGCGCAGCAGGGGGTGGTCGGCCGTGCCGAGACCGGCGGCCCGGAGCGCCCCGGCGGGCGCCGCGCCCGCCGTGTCGGGCCAGTAGCGGCGGTGTTGGAAGGCGTAGGTCGGCAGGTCCACCCGGCGGGCCCCGGTCCCGGCGAACACCGCCCGCCAGTCCACGGCCACCCCGTGCGCCCACATCTCCGCCAGCGCGGCCGACAGCGCCACCGCCTCGTGCCGGTCCCGGCGCAGGGCGGCGACGCCCACCACGCCGGGGGCGCTCTGTTGCACCAGGGAGACGAGGGAGCCGTCGGGGCCGATCTCCAGCACCGTGCCGATGTCCTGGGCCCGCAGAGCGCGCACCCCGTCCGCGAACCGCACCGTCGCCCGGACATGCCGCACCCAGTACTCCGGGGTCGACAACTCCTCCCCCGCCACCTCACCCGACACGTTCGACACGACCGGCACGGACGCCTCGTGGAACCTCACCCCCGCCAGCACCCCGGCGAAGTCCTCCAACATCGGCTCCATCAACACCGAGTGGAAGGCATGACTCACCGCCAGCCGCTTCACCCGCCGACCATCCGCCGCCAACCGCTCGACAACCTCGCGCATGGTGTCCTCCGCCCCCGACAGCACCAACGACGACGCACCATTCACCGCCGCCACACAGACACCGTCGGGCACCTCAGACTCACGCGCCTCCACCACCCACATCACCCCACCCGACGGCAACCCCTGCATCAACCGACCACGCGCCGCCACCACCCGACACGCATCCCCCAACGACCACACACCCGCCACATGAGCCGCCACCAACTCCCCCAGCGAATGCCCCATCACCACATCCGCCCGCACCCCCCACGACTCCAGCAACCGAAACAGCGCCACCTCCACCGCGAACAACGCCGGCTGCGCCCACCCCGTCGACTCCAACTCCTCCGCCAGACCGTCGAAGACGACCTCCCTCAAGGCGTCCGGCAACAACCCCTCGAACCCCGCGCACACCTCCTCGAACGCCGCCGCGAACACCGGGTACGCCTCGTACAGGTCACGCCCCATACCGACCCGCTGCGCCCCCTGACCCGAGAACACCACCGCCAGGCTGTTCGCGGCGCCGCCGCCCGAGCCGCGTACGAGCCCGGGGTACGGCCGGTCCTCGGCCAGTGCGTCGAGTGCGGCGCGGAAGGTCTCCTCGTCGGCCGCCGCGACGGCGGCGCGGTGGTCGAGCGTGGCCCGGTGCGCGGCGAGGGTGAGGCCGATGTCGTGCAGGGCGGGGCGCGTCAGGTCGCCGTCCAAGAAGTCACGCAGCTGTACGGCCTGGGCGCGCAGGGCCGCTGTGCTCCGGGCCGACAGCACCAGGGGCACGGCGGGCGAAGGATGACGGAACGGATGACGGACCGGCAGGTCGTGCCCCGCCCCGATCTCATCGCCCTGCTCCAGGATCAGATGGGCGTTGGTGCCGCTGACGCCGAACGAGGAGACGCCGGCCCGGCGTGGACGGTCCGACTCGGGCCAGGGCAGGTTCTCGGTGAGCAGCCGCACCGCGCCCGCCGACCAGTCCACGTGCCGGGTCGGCTCGTCGACGTGCAGTGTCTTCGGCAGCACACCGTGCCGCAGCGCGAGCACCGTCTTGATGACCCCCGCGAGACCGGCAGCGGCCTGGACGTGGCCGATGTTCGACTTCAACGACCCCAGATACAGCGGCCGTTCACGGTCCTGGCCGTACGCCGCCAACAGGGCCTGCGCCTCGATCGGATCGCCCAGTCGCGTCCCGGTGCCGTGTGCCTCGACCGCGTCCACGTCCGACGAAGCCAGCCCCGCGACCGCCAACGCGTCCCGGATGACCCGCTGTTGGGACGGCCCGTTCGGCGCCGTCAGACCATTCGACGCACCGTCCTGATTCACCGCCGAACCCCGCACCACAGCCCACACCGGATGACCATTGCGGCGGGCGTCCGACAGTCTCTCCACCACCACCATGCCGACGCCCTCGCCCCAGCCCGTTCCGTCGGCCGCGTCCGCGAAGGCCTTGCAGCGGCCGTCGGGGGCGAGGCCGCCCTGCCGGGCGAAGGCCTCGTACGCGCCGGTGGTGGCCATCACGGCGGCGCCGCCCACCAGGGCGAGGGCGCACTCGCCGTCGCGCAGGGCCCGGACGGCGTGGTGGAGGGCGACCAGGGAGGAGGAGCAGGCCGTGTCGACGGTGACCGCCGGGCCCTCCAGGCCGAGGGTGTAGGCGACCCGGCCGGAGAGCACGCTGCCGGCCGAGCCGGTCAGGGCGTAGTCCTTGCCCTCCTCGGTGGTGGCGGCCAGGGTCGCGTAGTCGAAGTGCCCGGCTCCGACGAAGACTCCGGTACGGCTGCCCCGCAGCGACAGCGGGTCGATGCCGGCTCGTTCGAGGGCCTCCCACGCAACCTCCAGCAGCAGCCGCTGCTGGGGGTCCATCGCCAGGGCCTCGCGGGGTGAGATGCCGAAGAAGGCGGCGTCGAAGCCCGCGAGGTCGTCGAGGAAGCCGCCCTCGCCGGGGAGGGCGTGGCCGTCGCCGAGTCCGGCGGTGTGCCAGCCCCGGTCGGCGGGAAAGGGGGTGATGCCGTCGCGGCCCTCGACGACCAGGCGCCACAGGTCCTCGGGCGACGTGACCCCGCCGGGCAGGCGGCAGGACAGGGCGACGACGGCGACGGGGTCCTCGACGAGCGTCGCTGTGCGGGCGGATCCGGGTGCGAGGACGGGTGCGTGCGGCTGTGCCGGTGTCGGTGTCGGTGTCGGTGCCCACGCGGGTATCAGCAGGGTGCGCAGTTCGGCGACCACGGCGGTGGGGGTGGGGTGGTCGAAGGCGAGGGTGCCGGGCAGGGTCAGGCCGGTGGCGGTGGTGAGCCGGTTGCGCAGGTCCACGGCGGTCACCGAGTCCAGGCCGAGGTCACGGAAGGTGGCGGTGGGGGCGACCTCGCTCGCGTCGGTGTGGCCTAGGGCCGTGGCCGCGCAGGAGCGGACGAGGTCCAGCAGGCGCCGGTCGCGTTCACGGTCGGTGAGGCCGGCGAGGACCTCCGCGAGCGCGGGGGTTTCGGCGGCGCGGGCTTCGTCGGGTGCGGGTCCGGTGGACGGGGGCGCGTCGGCGGCTTCCGGGATGTCGTCGAGGAGGGTACGGCGGCGGGAGAGACGGAACCCGGTGGCGAAGGCCCGCCAGTCCATGTCGGTGACCGTCACCGCGGTCTCGTCGTCGCCGACGGCGCCGAGCAGCGCGTCGACGGCCGTGTCCGGGTCCATGGCCCGTACGCCGATCCGCTCGAAGACGCGCTGGATGCGGGCGTCGACCATCCCGCCGCCGCCCCAACTGCCCCACGCCACAGAGGTGGCGGCCAGACCACGTGCCCGGCGGCGGGCCGCGAGGGCGTCGAGGTGGGCGTTGGCGGCGGCGTACGCGGCCTGGCGGGCACCGCCCCAGACGGCGGCGCCGGAGGAGAAGAGGACGAACGCGTCGAGCGCGCGGTCGGCGAGGATGTCGTCCAGGTGGCGGGCGCCGCTCACCTTGCCGTCCGCCATCGCGGCGAGGTCGGCGGACGTGGTGGTGTCGAGGCGGCCGAGCGCGCTGACGCCTGCGGCGTGCACGACGGCGGTGAGAGGGTGTTCGGCGGGGATCGCGTCGAGCACGGCGGCCAGTGCGTCCCGGTCGGCCACGTCGCAGGCGGCGAGTGTCACGCGGGTGCCCAAGGCCCTTAGTTCCTCGGCCAGTTCGGCGGCACCCGGGGCCTCGGCGCCCCGGCGGCCGGTCAGGACGAGGTGGTCGGCGCCGTCCCTGGCCAGGCGGCGGGCGACATGGCCGCCGAGGGCGCCCGTTCCGCCGGTGATCAGGACCGTGCCGCGGGGCCGCCACTTCCGGGCGGGGGTCTCGGTGCGACGCGGGGCGCGGACGAGGCGTCGGACGCGGGGGCCCGCCGCACGCAGCGCCCACTCCTGTTCGTCGCCGGGAGCGGCCAGGACCGCGCAGAGGGCGCGGGCCACCGTCTCGTCGAGTCGCCTCGGCAGGTCGACGAGGCCGCCCCAGACGCCGGGCGCCTCCAGCCCCACGACCCGGCCGAGCCCCCAGATCTGGGCCTGCTCCGGAACCGGCCCGTCCTCGGCGTCGCCGAGCGTCTCTGCGGCCGGGGACGCGAGGTCGGAGCCGGTGGTGACGGCGCCGTGGGTGAGGCACCACAGCGGAGCGGACCCGCCGAGGTCCAGAAGCGCCTGAGCGGCCGTCAGGGTGGCGGCGACCCCTACGGGGACAGCGGGGTGGCCGGGGTGCGGACGTACGTCGGTGCCGAGCAGCGAGACGACTCCGGCGGCCGGGCCGTGCCGCCGCAACAGCCCGGCCAGTTCCTCACGGCCGGTGCCCGCACCGACCGCGATCCGGTCGACGCGCTCGGCCCCGTGCGCGATCAGCGCGTCCGCCACCCAGTCGGCCGGGCCGGAGCCGGGAGCCGTCGCGCGGACGGAGGTCGCGCGGACGTCCGTGGCATCGGCGTCCCCGGCACCGGCACCGGCGCCGCCGGACGACTCCGCGCCGTTGCCGAAGTCCGCGCCTCTCGCCCTCTCTTCCTCTTCCGGCACCAGCAGCACCCAGTCGCCCGTGAGCCGGGGAGCCGCCGGTTCGGGGACTGGCTTCCAGGTGACTTCGTAACGGCAGCGGGCGATGGTGGCGGTGCGGCGGGAGTCGGCTCGCCAGGCGGCCAGGGCGTGCACGGTGGCGGTGAGGGAGTCGTCGGGTCGTATGCCCAGCCGCGCGGCCACATCGGCCGCGTCGTCCCTGTCGACGGCTTCCCACAGGGCCGCCGTCGCGGGATCGTCCGGGTGGTCGGCCGTCGCGGGCCTGTTCAGCCAGTGCCGGGAGCGCTGGAAGGCGTAGGTGGGCAACTCCACGCGGCGCGCGCCGGTACCGACGAGCAGCGCCGTCCAGTCGACGGGGGCTCCGTGCACGTACGCCTCGGCGAGCGCCTCGACGAACCGTTCGGCCCGGCCGCCCCTTCCCCGGCGGAGGGTGCCGAGCACGGTGGCCTCCCGGCGGGTGGCGTCCAGGGTGCCCTGGACGGGGCCGACGAGCACCGGGTGCGGGCTGACCTCGATGAACAGGGTGTGTCCGTCGTCGAGCGCGGCGCGGGTGGCCTCCTCGAACCTGACGGTGCGGCGCAGACTGCGGTACCAGTAGCCGGCGTCGAGTGCCGTGGTGTCCAGTCGGCCGCCGGTCAGCGGTGAGTAGAAGGCGACATGACCGGCGCGAGGGCGTACGGGGGCGAGGAGACCGGTGATCCGGTCCTCCAGCATGGCGACGAGGGGCGAGTGGGAGGCGTAGTCGATGTTGACGCGGTGGGCGCGTACGCCGTCGTGGGCGCAGGCGGCCTCCAGGGCGTCCAGGTCCGCCGTGTCGCCGGTGACGACGGTCGACGCCGGTCCGTTGACGGCCCCTATGTCGAGCCGGCCGGAGAAGGGGGCCAGCCGGGCGCGTACGGTGTCGGCCGGTTCGGCGACGGTGAGCATGCCGCCGCGCACCGGTAGTTCGGTCAGCGACCGGGAGCGCAGGGCGACGACGCGGGCCCCGTCGTCGAGGGTGAGCGCACCGGCGACGACCGCGGCGGCGATCTCGCCCTGGGAGTGGCCGAGGACGGCGTCGGGCCGTACTCCGCACGCGGTCCAGAGTTCGGCGAGGGACACCATGACCGCCCAGAGCACGGGCTGCACCACATCCACACGGGTCAGCGCCTCGGCGGCGTCCGGGGCGCGCAGCACGTCGGTGAGCCGCCAGTCGGTGAACGGCGCGAGAGCGGTCTCGCACTCGGCCATACGGCGGGCGAACACCGGTGAGGCGTCCAGCAGCTCGACCGCCATGCCCGCCCACTGGGAGCCCTGGCCTGGAAAGACGAACACGGTGCGCGCGGGCTCGGGAGCCGCGTGGTGCCCGCGTACGAGGCCCTGCGGCGTGGCCCGGTCGGCGGCCCGCGCCAGCAGGGCGAGCAGACCGTCGCGGTCGGGTGCGAGGGCGACCGTACGGTGTTCCAGGGCCACCCGGGTGGTGGCGAGCGACAGGGCGACGTCGGCCGCGGAGGCGTCGGCCTCGGCGTGGACGGTGGCTGAGGTGCCCGTCGTCAAGTGGCGGTGCAGGGCGCGGGCCTGGTCCTCCAGAGCGGTCCGGGAGCGGGCGGTGAGCGGCCAGGGCAGCAGGGGCGGCGCGGTGAACGGGGCCGTGGCGAGGTCGGGGCCGGTGGTGCCGGTCGCGACATCGGTGAGATCGGTGGTGGCGGGGCCGCGGTCCGTGGCGGCGGAGCCGGGGTCGGCGGGGGCCTGTTCGAGGATGACGTGGGCGTTGGTGCCGCTGATCCCGAACGACGACACGCCCGCCCGGCGCGGACGGCCCGTCTCCGGCCACGCGCGGGCCTCGGTCAGCAGCCGTACCGTGCCCTCGGACCAGTCGACCTCACGCGTGGGCTCGGCGGCGTGCAGGGTCGGCGGCAGGACGCCGTGCCGCATCGCGAGCAACGTCTTGACGACACCGGCGGCGCCGGCGGCTGCCTGGGTGTGGCCGATGTTCGACTTCAGCGAGCCCAGCCACAGCGGCCGGTCCGCCGGGCGGTCGGCGCCGTACACGGCGAGCAGGGCCTCCGCCTCGATGGGGTCGCCGAGTCGCGTGCCGGTGCCGTGCGCCTCCACGGCGTCGATGTCGGCGGCGGTGAGCCCGGCGTCGGCGAGCGCCGCCCGGATGACGCGCTCCTGCGCGGGCCCGCTGGGCGCGCTGAGGCCGTTGGAGGCACCGTCCTGGTTCACCGCCGTGCCCCTGACCACCGCGAGGACGGGGTGGCCGTTGCGGCGGGCGTCGGAGAGCCGCTCGACGAGGAGCAGGACGGCGCCCTCGGACCAGCCGGTGCCGTCGGCTCCGGCCCCGAACGCCTTGCACCGGCCGTCCGCCGCGAGGCCGCCCTGTCGTTCGAAGCTGAGGAACGTACCGGGTGTCGGCAGCACGCACACACCGCCGGCCAGCGCCAGGTCGCAGTCGCCGCGCCGCAGCGCCTGGGCGGCCAGGTGCAGGGCGACCAGCGAGGACGAGCAGGCGGTGTCCACGGTGACCGCCGGCCCCTCGAAGTCGAAGGTGTAGGCGATCCGGCCGGAGGCCACGCTCGCGGTGGTGCCGGTCAGTACATGCCCACCCGTGTCGTCGGACGCCTCGTCCAGACGGGGCCCGTACTCCTGGGCGACCAGCCCCGCGAAGACTCCCGTCCGCCGGGAGTCGGGCGAGCGGGGGGCGATCCCGGCGCGTTCGAAGGCCTCCCACGCGGTCTCCAGGAGCAGCCGCTGCTGTGGGTCCATGGCGGCGGCCTCACGCGGTGAGATACCGAAGAAGGCGGCGTCGAAACCCGCCACGTCCGGCAGGAAGCCACCGGGATAGGTGACGTCCCACCCCCGCTCGGCCGGAACCCGGTCGATGGCGTCCCGGCCCTCGGCCACCAGCTCCCACAACCGCTGCGGCGAGTCCGCGCCACCCGGCAGCCTGCAGCCGACTCCGACGATCGCGATCGGCTCGCGCGCGCTGTCCTCGGCCCGGCGCAACCGCCCCCGGGTGTCGTGGAGTTCGGCGGTGACCCGCTTGAGGTATTCGACCAGCTTCTCGGATTCCACCGCCGACGATGCCTCTGCCGACGCCGCTGCCGCCATGTCCGTCATTCCCCGTGCTCCTGCCGGTCGGTGCCGAGTTCCCGGTCGATGAAGGAGAAGAGATCGTCGACGCTCGCCGTGCTGAGAGCGGCGCGCACGCCACCGCCGTCCCCGGCGTCGGCCGAGTCGCTCGCGCCATACGCGCTGTCGGCGCCGTGCGTGCCGT
This sequence comes from Streptomyces caniscabiei, assembly GCF_014930365.1. Classification (GTDB taxonomy): domain Bacteria; phylum Actinomycetota; class Actinomycetes; order Streptomycetales; family Streptomycetaceae; genus Streptomyces; species Streptomyces caniscabiei. Next base: position 21,146 of record NZ_JABXWI010000021.1, read on the forward strand.
TGGCGTTCGTCCGCGACGTGCGTCCGTCGGCCGGTGACGGTGTGCCGGTGGTACCGGTCGTCGTCGGCGCGGTGACGGGATGGGGAGCGTCGCACCGGGCGAGCAGGACGCGCAGTCGGTCGGCCGCGTGCCGCAGTTCCGCGGGTTCGACGGGCGCCCCCGTCAGCAGTCGCTCCAGACGGCCGATCCCGTCGCCAAGCATGTCCGCGTCGGCCGGGAGGTCCGGTGGGGCGAGCCGGGTGCGCAGAAAGCGGGCCACGGCCCGGGGCGTGGGCTGGTTGAACAGCAGTCCGGCGGGCATGCGGCGTCCGCACGCGGCGGCCAGCCGGTTGCGGAGTTCGACGCCCATCAGGGAGTCGAACCCCAACTCCTTGAAGGTGCGGGCCGCGTCCACCCGTCGCCCGTCGCGGTGCCCGAGCACGGCCGCGGCGTGCGCGCGGACCTGGTCGAGGAGGGCGGCCTCCTGTTCCGGTGCGGAGCGTCCGGCCTCGACTGTCAGCCGGACGGGCGTCGAGCCGCCGTCGCCCTCCCCCGTCGGCCCCGCGTGCGAGCCGGCGTCGCCCGCGGCGGGATCGCGCCAGGCGCTGCCGGCGAGTTCCCGGTAGAGGGGCGAGGCCTCCCCCGCGTGCGCGCTCCGCCGCACCAGGGGCAGGGACAGGGCAACCGGTAGTCGCAGCGCGGGCCCAGGTCGGCGCAGGGCGGCGTCGAGGAGCGCGAGCCCGTGCTCCGGGTCGAGCGGCAGCAGTCCCGTACGGCGCATCCGCCGCAGGTCGGTCGCGGTGAGGCCCCCGGTCATGCCCGCGCCGGAGGCCCAGGGCCCCCAGGCGAGCGACACGGCGGGCAGCCCCTGGGCACGACGGGCCTGCGCCAGCGCGTCGAGGAAGGCGTTTCCTGCCGCGTAACTGCCCTGCCCTGCGGCCCCGTTGATACCGGAGACGGACGAGAAGAGCACGAAGGCGGCGAGGTCCGCCCCGGCGGTCAGTTCGTGCAGATGCCATGCCGCGTCGACCTTCGGCCGCAGCACCCTGTCGAGCGCCTCGGGGGCGATGGCCTCGACGACTGAGTCGTGGAGGACGCCCGCCGTGTGCACGACGGCTGTCAGGGGGTGCGCGTCGGGGATCCCCGCGAGAACGGCGGCGAGCTCGTCCCGGTCGGCCACGTCACAGGCGGCGACCGTGACCCGCACGTCCGTGCCGAGCGCCGCGACGGCTTCGTCGACGTCGGGGGCTCCGGCACCCCGACGGCTGACCAGCAGCAGGTGCCGCACACCGTGCCGGGCCACCAGGTGCCGGGCCACCAGACGCCCCAGGGCCCCCGTCCCGCCAGTGACGAGAACGGTGCCGTCGGGGTCGAGCGCCGAGGCATTGCCTCCGGCGAACTTGCCCGCCTCCGCGACACGTTCGGACGGGGTGGCGGCCTTTTTAGCCTCCCTCGCCACTGAGGCGCCGGAGGGGCTGGAGAGACTGGAGGGGCCGGGGGAGACAGCCCACGCCGGCGGGCGGACCACGCGGGGTGCGTGGAGGCGGCCGGCCCGGATCGCGACCTGGGGTTCGCCGCAGGCGACCGCTGCGGGGAGGGCCGCCGCGGACGCCGGGTCCTCGTCCAGGTCGATGAGCAGGAAGCGACCGGGGTGTTCGCTCTGCGCCGAGCGGAACAGGCCCCACACGGGCGCCGCACCGGGCTCGCACGGTCCGTCGTCGGCCGCGACCGCCCGCCGGGTGACGACCACCAGCCGCGTGTCGGCGAGGCGCTCCTCGGCTGCCCAGGCCTGCGCCAGCCGAACCGCTCGGTGCGCTGCGGCGTGGGCGACGGTGGCCGGGTCGGGAGTGGTGGCCCCGGGGAGACCCGAGGCCACGTCGTCGGGACCGGTGCCGCAGCAGGCGACGACCAGATCCGGCGGCGGCCCCGCCGCCAGGAGGGAGGCGAGGTCCCGATGGAGTTCGGCACCCGGCAGGGCTTCGGGCGGGAGAGTCGAGGAGTCGCCGAGCAGGGCCCAGCTGGCGGACGGGATTGCCGGGGGCTGTTCGACGGGGCGCCAGGCCAGTTCGTACGGCGCGGCATCGGCGTAGGGGACCCCACTCGCCGAGATGGAGGTGGGCAGCGGGCGCGAGGTGAGGGCTCCGATGACGGCGACCGGACGCCCGGCGAGGTCGGTGATCCGGACGGCGACGCCGGCTCGTACTTCTACGCCTACTCCGCCTCCTACTCCGGCTTCGGCAGCTTGGCCGTCCGGGAGCACGCGATCGTCGCCGCCGTAGCCATGGTCCGCGCCAAGGGAGGTGATCCGGGCCCGTAGCCGACCGGTCGCGGTGCCCGGCACGCTGACGTCGCGGAAGGTCGCCCCGTACCACTTTCCGTCGCCCTCGGCCCGGGCGAGCCGCAAGGCATGCAGTACGCCCTCCAGCAACGCCGGGTGCAGACCGAAGGCGTCCCCCTCAGCGCTGTCTGTGCTGTCCGTGCTGTCGGCGTCCGGTACGACCAGTTCGGCCCAGAGTTCGCCGCCCCGCCGCCACACCGCGCGCAGTGCGGCGAGACCAGGCCCGTACGTGACCTCGATCTCGGCGCCGTGTCCGTCGGCGACCGATCCCACCTCGATCGGCTCGGCACCCTTCGGCGGCCACTCCCCCACTCCACCGGCGCCGGGCAAGGCTGCCTCCCCGGCGCGGTCGAGGGGAAGGGCGGCAGGGGGGATCGCGGGAGCCAGGGCCCCCTCCGCGTGCCGGACCCAGCCGCTGTCACGGCCCTCGGGGCGGGCGTGCACGGTCACGGGGCGGTGGCCGTGCACGCCGTTCCGGGGGCCTACCGTGACCTGTAGCTCCAGCGCGCCCCGCGCCGGAAGCACCAGCGGTTGTACGGGCCGGAGTTCGGCGACCTGCCCGGAGCCGGTCTCGCGCGCGGCGACGACGGCGAGGTCCAGGAGAACGGGGTCGGGCACGGCCACCCTGCCGTCGATCACACGGTCGGCGAGCCATGGACGGGTGGCCGGGGAGAGCCTGCCGGTCAGCGAGGTGTGCCCGGTCTCCGCGAGGGTGAGGGCGGCGGAGAGCAGCGGGTGGCCGAGCGGCGTCGTACCGGCAGCGGCGGTGGCCTGCGCCGCTGTGGGGGCCAGCCAGTAGCGGCGGCGCTGGAAGGCGTACGTCGGCAGGGCCTCGCACGGAGCGGGCGGGTGCCCCTCGAAAACGGCCGACCAGTCGGGGGTGTGGCCTGTCACATGCAACCGGGCGACGGCCACCGCCGCGCTCAGCGGCTCCGGCAGGGCCCGGCGCAGCACGGGCACGACCAGCGCGCCGGAGCTTTCCGCCGCAGCCCGCGTCCCTTCGCGCCGCTCGGCCCCGCCCAGTTGCTCGCCGCCCTCCGCCAAGCACTCCCGCACCATCGCGCTGAGCACCGCGTCCGGCCCCAGTTCGACGTACCGCGTCGTTCCCAGGGCCCTCAGCCGGCGCACACCGTCGTGGAAGCGGACCGTCTGGCGCGCATGGCGGACCCAGTAGAGAGGCGAGCACAGTTCCTCGTGCGAGGCGGGCTCTCCCGTGACGTCGCTGATCACGGAGAGGGTCGGCGGGTGGTACGTGACCGAGCGGGCCACCTCGTCGAAGTCGGCCAGCATCGCGTCCATGTGGGGCGAGTGGAACGCGTGGGAGACCCGCAGCACGCGCGTCCGGCGGCCCCGGCGCTCCCAGTCTCGCACCGTACGCATGACGGCTTCGGTGTCGCCGGAGATCACCACGGCCGTCGGACCGTTCACGGCGGCGAGACCGATCTCGTGGCCGCGTGCGGAGAGATCGGGCAGCATCTCCGCCTCGGTGGCCTCCACCGCGGCCATGGCGCCCGTCGCGGGCAGGGCCTGCATCAGCCGCCCACGGGCCGCGACGAGGCGGCAGGCGTCCGGCAACGACAGCACTCCGGCCACATGGGCCGCCGCGAGCGCGCCGACCGAGTGCCCGAGCAGATGGTCGGGGATGATCCCCCAGTGCTCCATCTGCCGGAAGAGAGCCACTTCGAGGGCGAACAGAGCGGGTTGGGCGTACTCCGTGCGGTCGAGCAGCCCCCTCTCGTCGGCCGGCACCTTCGTCAGGGGCTGCGCGAGGTGGGCGTCCAGGTGGGTCGCCACCTCGTCGACGGCGCTTTGGAACACGGGGTGGGCGGCGGCCAACTCCGAGCCCATGCCGACTCGTTGACTGCCCTGCCCGGTGAAGAGGAACGCGGTCCGTCCCTCGGCCGCCGTCGCCCGGAACGCCGAGGGAGCGTCGGTCCTGGCCGCGAGGGCGTCCAGACCGGCCGTCGCCTCTTCCCGGTCGACGGCCACGACAGCTGCCCGGTACGGCAACGCGGCTCGTGTCACCGCCAACGCGTGCCCGAACGCTCCCACCCCGATCTCCGGCGGCGCCCCGGCGAGCCGCGCCCTCAACCGCCCGGCCTGCGCCCTCAACGCCCCCTCGCTCGCGGCCGACAGCACGAGCGGGAGGGGGGTGGGGGTGGAGGTACGCGCGGAGGGAGAGGTAGGGGCGGGGACGGCAAGAAGGGCAGGGCTCGGGACGCGCTCGGGCGATACTTCGAACGACTCGTACTCGGCACCGGCACCGGCACCGGCACCGGCACCCGAGCCGGTATCAACACCGGAATCGGAATCGGAATCGGAATCGGAATCGGCGGGCGTCTCCCCTTGCTCCAGGACTACATGCGCGTTCGTCCCGCTGATCCCGAACGACGACACGCCCGCCCGCCTGGGGCGGCCCGTCTCCGGCCAAGGCTGGGACTCCGTCAACAGCTCCACCGAGCCCGCCGACCAGTCGACCTCGGGCGAGGGTTCGTCCACATGGAGCGTGCGCGGCAGCACCCCGTGCCGCAGCGCCAGCACCGTCTTGATGACACCGGCCACGCCGGCGGCGGCCTGGGCATGACCGATGTTCGACTTCAACGAGCCGATCCGCAGGGGCCGTTCGCGGTTCTGCCCGTACGTGGCGAGCAGCGCGTGAGCCTCGATCGGGTCGCCGAGCCGGGTGCCCGTCCCGTGGGCCTCCACGGCGTCCACGTCGGACGGCGACAGCCCGGCGCTCGCCAGCGCGTCGCGGATCACCCCTTGCTGGGCGAGCCCGTTGGGCGCGGTGAGACCGTTGGACGCCCCGTCCTGGTTGACGGCCGAACCCCGCAGCACGGCGAGGACACGGTGGCCGTCGCGGCGGGCGTCGGAAAGCCGTTCGACGACGAGTACGCCGACCCCTTCCGACCAGCCGGTCCCGTCGGCCGCCGCCCCGAACGCCTTGCACCGGCCGTCACCCGCCAACCCGCCCTGCCGTCCGAACTCAGCGAACAGACCGGGGGTGGCCATCACCGCCACCCCCGCCGCGAGCGCCATCGAGCACTCCCCCCGCCGCAGGGACTCGGCGGCGAGATGGAGGGCGACCAGCGAGGACGAGCAGGCCGTGTCCACGGTGACGGCCGGTCCCTCACACCCGAAGACGTAGGACAGTCGGCCCGAGAGCACGCCGGCCGTGTTCCCGGTCAGCAGGTGGCCGCGCAGGTCGTCGGGGGCGTCGTGGAGCCGTGGGCCGTACTCCTGGGACATGGCACCGACATAGACGCCGGTACGGGTGGAGCGCAGGGACGAGGGGGCGATGCCCGCCCGTTCCACCGCCTCCCACGCCGTCTCCAGGAGCAGCCGCTGCTGGGGGTCCATCGCCAAGGCCTCACGCGGCGCGATACCGAAGAGGTCGGCGTCGAAGTCGGCGGCGTCCTCGATGAAGCCGCCCCGGTGTCCCTCGTCGTCCCAGCCGCGTTCGGCCGGCGGCGCGGAGATCGCGTCGATCCCCGCCAGCACTGCCCGCCAGAGCTCCTCGGGGCTTCGGATGCCTCCGGGCAGCCGGCACGCCATACCGACGATCGCAATCGGTTCGACGGCGGCGCCCACGCCCGCTGACGAGGCCCCGCCACCGCCACCACCGCTGTCACCGCCATCGAGACCGCCACCGGCTTCGACTTCCTCGGCGCCGAGATACCGGGCGACCGCCCTGGGCGTCGGGTGGTCGAACAGCGCGGTGGTGGGCAGGCGTCGGCCGGTCGCGGCGTTCAGCCGGACGCGCAGTTCCAGGGCCAGGTGGGAGTCGAAGCCGAGGTCCTTGAACGTCAGCCCCGGGTCGACCTCCGCTACGGCTTCATGGCCCAGGACGGCGGCCGCCTCGGCGCGCACGAGGTCCAGCAGGTCACGGCCGCCACTGAGGTCATGCACGCCCCGCACATCGTCGGCCACGCCCGTCGTACCCGTCACGCCGTCAGGACCGAGCCAGTACCTGCGCCGCTGGAAGGGATACGTCGGCAGTTCGAGGGCCGAGCCGGGCCGGTGTCCGGCGAAGGCGGCCGTCCAGTCCACGTGCGTCCCCGTCACGAAGGCCTGGGCCAGCCCGGCGGCGAGCTGCGCGGGGCCGCCGTGGTTGCGGCGCAGCGTGGGGACGACGACCGGAACGGTGTCACCGGTGTGTTCGACGGTCGCGGCCACCGAGGCGGTGAGGAGCGGGTGGGGGCTGATCTCGATGAAGGTGCGGTGGCCGGCCTCGGCCAGCGCGGTGACGGCGGCGGCGAAGGCGACAGGCTCGCGCAGGTTCCGGTACCAGTAGGCACCGTCCAGCCGTGGCCCGTCCTCGCCGAGCGCCACCTCTCCCCTGTCGACGGTGGAGTACAGGGGAACCCGGGCGGGCAGCGGGGTGATGTCCGCGAGGGCGCCGAGGAGTTCGGGACGGATGCCCTCGACGTGGGAGGAGTGCGAGGCGTAGTCCACGGCGACGCGGCGCGCGCGGACGCCGTCGGCGCAGCAGGAGGCAAGCAGGTCCTCCAGCGCGTCGTCGGCGCCGGCCACCACTACCGCGTCGGGGCCGTTGACGGCGGCGAGTTCGATGTGCCCGCCGAGTGTCGCCAGGCGGGCACGGGCACTCTCCTCGGACTCGGGTACGGCCACCATGCCGCCCATGCCCGAGAGTTGGCGGCCGATGAGTTCGGCGCGCCGTACGGCTATGCGTGCGCCGTCCGCGAGGGTGAGCACGCCGGCCACGCAGGCCGCGGCGACCTCGCCCTGCGAGTGCCCGACGACCGCGGCGGGCTCGACCCCGTACGCGCGCCACACCTCGGCGAGGCTCACCATGACGGCCCACAGGACCGGCTGGAGCACCTCGACCCGGTCCAGGCCCGGTGCGCCGGGTGCTTCCCGGAGTACGTCGGTCGGGGACCAGTCGACGCAGGTGGCGAGGGCCTGCTCGCAGCGGGCCCAGGCGGCGGCGAACTCCGGCTGATTGTCGAGGAGTTCCACGGCCATGCCGGACCACTGGGAGCCCTGGCCGGGGAACACGAAGACGGGGCCGGGCCCCGGGGCGGCCGGTGCCCGGCTCGGGGAGGTGACGACGGTGGGGAGCTTTCCGTTCGCCGCGAGTGCGGCGAGGCCGCGAAGTCTGGCGAAGCGGTCGGAGCCGAGCACGACCGCCCGGTGGGGAAAGAGGGTGCGGGTCGTCAGCAGGGCGTGGCCGACCTCGGCGGGCGACGACTCGGGGACGGACTCCAGGAGCTGCCGCGCCTGTTCGGCGAGCGCCTGGGGCGTACGGGCGGACAGCACCCACGGAACATGGGCGTGGCCGCGCTCCCGGGGACCTGAGTCCTCGTCCGCCCCACGACCCGTGCCACGCGACACCTCGGGTTCCGGGTTCCAACTGGACAGCACCACGTGGCAGTTCGTGCCTCCCAGCCCGAACGAGCTGACCCCCGCGACCCGCGGTGAGCCGTCGGTGTCCGGCCAGGGCTCGGTGGTGTGCTGGACGGTCAGGCCCAAGTCGTCCAGGCGGATGCGGGGGTGCGGGTTCTCGTGGTGCAGGGTCGGGACGAGGCGGGCGTCGCGCAGGCACAGCACCGTCTTGAGGAGGCCGGCAATTCCGGCGGCGCCCTCCAGGTGCCCGATGTTGGTCTTGACCGAGCCGACCCTCAGCCGTCGTCCGGCGGGGCGGCCCGCGCCCAGGGCACGGCCGAGCGCGGCGGCCTCCGCGGGGTCGCCCTCGGGGGTGCCGGTGCCGTGGAGTTCGACGTACTGGATGTCGGCGGGGTCGGTGCCGGCCCGCTCGCAGGCGAGCAGCAGCAGTTCGCGCTGGGCGTCGGGATCGGGGACGGTCAGGCCGTCGCCACCACCGTCGTTGTTGACGGCGCTGCCCCGGATGAGGCAGTGGACGCGGTCGCCGTCGGCGAGGGCGCGGGAGAGGGGCTTCAGGAGGACCAGCCCGCCGCCCTCGCCGCGGACGTATCCGTTGGCGCGGGCGTCGAAGGTGTGGCAGCGGCCGTCCGGGGAGAGGGCGCCGAGACGGGCGACGGCGAGGGTGCTCTCGGGGGACAGGATCAGGTTGACGCCGCCGGCGAGGGCCAGCGCGCATTCGCCGCGCCGCAGGCTCTCCACGGCGAGATGGACGGCGACGAGCGAGGAGGACTGCCCGGTGTCGACCGAGAGGCTGGGGCCGCGCAGGCCGAGGGTGTAGGAGATCCGGTTGGCGAGGAGGGAGCGCTGCACGCCGGTGAAACTGTGGGCGGTGACGGCGTCGGGGCCGTGCTGCCCGAGGAGACGGGCGTAGTCGTCGGCGAGGGCGCCGACGAAGACGCCCGTGCGGGTGCCGTGGAGGCCGGCGGGGACGGTTCCGGCGTGTTCCAGGGCCTCCCAGCCGAGTTCCAGCAGGAGGCGCTGTTGGGGGTCCATGGCGGCGGCTTCTCGCGGGGAGATCCCGAAGAAGCCGGCGTCGAACCCGTCCACCCCGCCGAGGAACCCGCCGCGCGCGGTGATCCCCGGGATCTCGGGGACGAGGCCGCGGCGTTCGGCCGGTGCCTCGGTGACGGCGTCGCCGCCGCGGGCGAGCAGGGCCGCGAACTCCGACGGATTCCCGGCCCCCGGCAGTCGGCACGCGATGCCGACGACGGCGATCGCCTGGGACTCACCCAGCATCCGTTTCCCTCCACGTGATCGAGAACGGGCGGGGGCACGCTCGGGGCGGCCCCACGCCGTCGGCCGGTCGGATCCGCGGCGACGCCGGTCAGATCCGGTAGCAGTGCATCTCGTCGCCCTGGACCAGGTCGTCGCCCACGGCGATGAACCCCTTCTTGAAGAAGTGGTCGGCGTCGACGACCGAGAAGTCGTCCACGAAGCTGTGGCGTCCGCCGAAGACGGCGCTGTCGCCGGAGACCCTGAAGCGGCCGTCGGCCCAGCCGGGGCTGGTGAACGTGCCGTGGTTGCCCCAGTCGTCGTAGTAGAAGCAGATGAAGGCGGAGTCCACCTCGCTCCAGCCGAAGAGCCAGTCGGCGACGATGCCGGGCACCGGGATCGTCTGGGTCATGTGGAGGAACCGGCCCTCGGCCACGGGGTGGGTGGACCAGGTCGCTTCGCCGGTGGTGACCTTCTCGGTGGTGAAATTCGTGTACTCGACGCGGAAATCTCCGAGCAGGAAGTCGAGTTGCTTCATTTCCGGCGCGACGTCGGGACGGCCGGGAAACACGACCTCCCCGCTGTCGGCGGGAAGGGAATCCCGCATGACCTCGTCCGAGGGCTGTACGGGCTGTGCGCTCATGGCCTACTCCGCGAGTTCGGGACGTCTTTCCTTCCCTCGGAAACTATGAACGCGGCATCGTCGCGCACAAGCCCGACCGTGTTAAGTAGGGGTGCCTCGGCAGTTGTTCGGGGGCTGCGGGATCCGGCTAGGGGTGTTTGCCGTCAGGTCGTCCCATTAGGCTCCCGACGGTGGGACCGGCTCACTTGCCGGACGCCTCCGCCGAAGAGCGGACGGCGAATTCCCGGGCCTTTTCCCGGATCTCCGGGCGGCTGCGGCCCAAGCGCCGCGTGGCCGCGAAACTCACCCGGCAACGCAGAGGGGAGACGCAAGGACATGGCACTCGAAGGCAAACGCGTCGTCGCTATCGGCGGCACGATGGGCATCGGTCTGGGGGTCGCCGAGGCCGCCTCGGCGGCGGGAGCGTCCGTGGTGGTCGCCTCCAGCCGCCGGGCCAGCGTGGACAAGGCACTCACGGCTCTCCCCGCCGGCACGGAGGGCCACACGGTGGACGTCTCCGACGAGAAGGACGTCGCCCGCTTCTTCGACGAGGTCGGGGCCTTCGACCACCTGGTCTTCACCGCCGGGGACCGGGTGGGGATCCAACCGTTGAAGGACGTGGCCATCGCGGAGGCCCACCAGCTCTTCACCGTACGGTTCTGGGGCGCGCTGGCGGCCGCCAAGCACGGTGTCCAGCACATCCGTGAGGGCGGTTCCATGGTGTTCACCACCGGCACCAGCGGTCGCCGCCCCTACATCCCCGTCGGTACCGCCGTAGGCGGTCCGCTGTACGCGGGGATCGAGGCGATGATCCGGTCGCTGGCGCTGGAGTTGGCGCCGGTCCGGGTCAACGCGGTCGCGGCAGGCGTGGTCAGGACACCGCTGACGACGGAGGCCGACCCCGAGGGGGCGGAGCGGTTCTTCGCCCAGCACGGGCCGAAGTTGCCGGTCGGGCGGGTCGCCGACCCGTCCGATGTGGCCAAGGCGTACGTCTATCTGATGTCCGACGGCTTCTGCACCGGTCACGTCCTGGTGTCGGACGGCGGTCAGCTGCTCATCTGACGGCCGGTCGGCTGTCGTCCGACGGCCGGTCGGACGTCGGACGACGCCGATGCCGTCGGCCACCGCCCTGGGCCGCCGCCGTCGCCCTCGGCCACTGCGGTCACCCGAAAGCGGTCGCCACCCCGGCGGGGTGGCGACCGCTTCGCCGTGCTCAGCCTCATCGGGCGACCGTCGTCCTCACCAGGTGACCGGCATCCGCTGCAGCTCCGGGTGCCAGAGCGGCCTGTCGTACATCTCCTCCATCGGCACGGCGAGCCGCAGTCCCGGTAGCCGCCGGAAGAGGGTTCCGTACGCGACTTCGAGGCCGACCCGGGTCAGATTGGCTCCCAGGCAGTGGTGGATGCCGGAGCCGAAGGCGAGGTGCCCTCGTGCGGCGCGGCGCACGTCCAGCCGGCCGGGGTCGGGGAACTCGGCCGGGTCGTGGTTGGCGCCGCCGTTGGCGACGAGGAGGCCCTCGCCGGCGCGGATCAGTTGCCCTCCGACCTCGACGTCCTCCAGGGCGACGCGCGCCATCAGGTCGAGCGGGCTGACCATGCGCATCATCTCGTCGACGGTGCCGGGCAGGACCTTGGGGTCGTCCCGGACGAGGGCCAGTTGATCGGGCCGCTCCAGCAGCAGGCCCACCCCGACGGTCAGCATGGCCTGGACCGGTGTCTGGCCGGCGATGAAGATCAGGAAGCAGAGGTTGGCGAGTTCGGTCCGGCTGAGCGTGCCGGTGGTGACGTGCTGGGCGATCACCCGGCTCACCGGGTCGTCGCCCGGTTCCTCCTCCTTGGCCTCGATGAACCTGAGGAAGTACTCCTGCAACGCCATCATGCGCATGCTCACCTCGGCACCCACCTGTTCGGTGTCGAGGACCGCGTGGGCCTTCTCCCGGACTTCCCGGTTGCCGGCGAGCCAGGCCTGCATATCGCTGTACTCCATGCCCAGGGCCCAACAGGTGATGATGCCGGAGAACGGCCCGGCGAACTTCTCGACCAGGTCCGCGGAGTTTCCCTCCGCGAGCATGGCGTCGATCAGTTCGTCGGCTTTTCGCTGCATCTGCGGCCGCAGGTCCTCCGCTCTGCGCAGGGTGAATTCCCGGATGACGGCCTTGCGCTGCACGGTGTGCTGCGGCGGGTCCATCGTGAACAGCATGGGAAAGCCACGGGATCCCTCGAAGGCCTCGGCGTAGATGGGATATCCGGGATTCGTGATGTCGGAGCTGAAGCGTTCGTCGCCGAGAATGGCCCGCACCTGCTCGTACCGGGTGACGAGCCAGACCCGCCTGCCGTTGTAGAGCTGCCCGGGAGTGGGTGCCTCGGTTTCCCGGAACTTCACGTACTCGTCGGGCGGCGTGTAGGGGCACTTCCGCAAAAGGGGGAAGGCGATGTCTTCACGCTCGGGTGTCACGGTCACGGAAGGTGCTCCCTTTCTGGTGCAGGGCTGAGGAACAGGCTCGGTGGAAGAAGGTCACCGAAGGGGGGAGGTGGTGCGGCCGTTCAGGCGTGCCAGCGCAGCAGGCAGAGCCCCGCCGCCATGCCCGCGCCGAAACCGGCGAGCAGCAGCAGTTCGCCGTCGGCCAGCAGGTCCGCGCGGGACGCTTCGTCGAGGGCCACGGCGACCGAGGCGGCGCCCATGTTGCCGTAGGTGACCAGGGGTGTGTGGGTGCGGGCGCCGGCGAGGCCGCAGCGTTCGACCAGTTCACCGAGGAGCACTCCGTTGGCCTGGTGCGGCACGAAGTGCGCGACCTGGTCCAGGGGGGTGCCGGTGCGCGCCATCAGGGAGCCGACCATCACGGGCACGTTCTCCATGACGAAATCGGCGACGCCCCGCCCGTTCATACGGAGGTAGTGTCCGCCGTTCGCGACGGTGTCGGCGGACGCGGGGACCCGGCTGCCGCCGCCCTCGATCCAGATCAGTTCGTGGGCGTCGCCCCGGCCGACGAGTTCGGTGTCGATGATCCCGTACGGTTCCGGGACGGCGCCCACCACCGCGGCACCGGCGGCGTCGCCGAGCAGGACGGCGGTGCCGCGGTCGTCGTAGTCGAGGAACCGCGAGTACAGGTCGGCGCCGATCACCAGCGCGAGGGTGCCGGGGCGCAGTGCCACGAGAGCGCGGGCGATGTCGAGGGCGTGCACGAAGCCGGCGCAGGCGATGTTGATGTCGAAGCAGGCCGCGCGGTGGGCGCCCAGCGCGTTCTGCACCAGGGAGGAAGTGGGCGGCAGGGGGGCGTCGCCGGTGGAGGTGGCGACGATGAGGTGGTCGACGCGGTCCGCCTCGACGCCGGCCCGGGCGAGGGCGGCGACCGCGGCGTGCCGGGCGAGGTCGGAGGTGGCCTCGTCCGGTGCCGCGTAGCGGCGGCCCTGGATCAGGGTGCGGCGGCCGATCCACTCGGCGGTGATGTTCGGGACGCGGCGGGCGATCTCCTCGTTGGTGATCTCCTCCTTGGGGAGGTAGGAGCCGGTGCCGAGGATGCCGATGGAGGGGGTCACACCGTCACCTCCAGTGCGCCGGGCACGTCGGCGGCGAAGGGCCGCAGCGGGTTGAGCCGGTCGGCGCCGATCCGGGCCCGCAGCTCCGGGTCGGTGACGCCGAGGCCGGGTTCGGGGGCCAGGCACAGCACGCCGACCTTGCCGATGTGCTCGTTGCGCTGTACCAGCCGGGTGGCCTCGCCGACCTCTTCCAGCGGGAAGAGCGAGGACATCACGGGCATGATCCGGCCCTGGGTGAACAGCCGGGCGCACTCCCACTGTTCGTGGAGGTTGGCCACATGGCTGCCGATCACCCGTTTGAGTTTCATCCACAGGTAGCGGTTGTCGTAGCGGTGCCGATAGCCGGTGCTGGAGCCGCAGGTGACGACGGTGCCGCCGCGTCGCACCACGAACAGGGACATCCCGAAGGTGGCCTGTCCGACGTGTTCGAAGACGATGTGCGGGTCCTCGCCGGTCTCGCGGCGGATGACGGCGCCGAGCCGTTTGCCGTCGACGATGGCCTGCTCGAAGTCGTCGCCCTCCGACGCGCCGATGCCGATCTCCGAGCGGTCGATGACGATGTCGCAGCCGAGGGCCCGGAGTGCTTCCGCCTTCTGCGGGGAGCCGACGACGCCGACGGGGATGCCGCCGCCGTTCTTGACGAACTGCACGGCGTAGGCGCCGACGCCGCCCGTGGCGCCCCAGATCAGCACGACGTCGCCCTGTTTCATCCGGGCGCCGCGGTCCGAGACCAGCATCCGGTAGGAGGTGCCGGCGCAGGCGGGTACGGAGGCGGCCTCCTCCCAGGTGAGGTGGGCGGGCTTGGGAATGAGTTGGCCTGCCCGGGCGAGGCAGTAGTGGGCGAGGCCGCCGAAGTTGGTCTCGTAGCCCCAGGCGAGCTGGTGCTCGCCGAGCATGCCGTCGGCCTGGGTGACGGCCTCCTGCTCGTCGACGCAGGCGGCGTTGACGAGGACGTGGTCGCCCACGCGCCAGCGCCGGACCGCCGAGCCGACCCGGACGATCACGCCGGCCGCGTCCGAGCCGAGGACGTGGAAGGGCTGGTCGTGGCGGGCGGCCCACCCGCCCTGCCGTCCGTAGGAGGCGAGGAAGCGGAAGGTCGGAAGGGGTTCGAAGATGGCGGACCAGACGGTGTTGTAGTTGATCGAGCTGGCCATGACGGCGATCAGCACTTCGTCGGGGGCGGGCTCCGGCATCGGCACGGGGCCGACCCGGAGGGTCTTGCGCACGTCCTTGTCGGCGACGTCGCGGAAGATGTCCACGTCCTCGACCCGGAGGTGGGCGGCGGTGAACTCCTCCGGCAGAGCCGCGTGTTCCAGCTCCTCGGGGTGCGCCCCCGCGAGCACCGCGTCGGTCACAGTACCCATGTCGGCCGCACCCCCTATTCCGCGATCGCGGTCCGGGTCGACCAGCGGAACACGGCGACCTCCTCACCGTCGATCGTGGTGAATTCCCCGGCATGGACGAAATGCTCGTATCCCGCACCGAACCGGTGCTTGATCTTCTCCGTCAGTGAGGTCGCGAACTGGATCCTCTCCTCCTCGGGAAAGGAGGAGGGGCCGTCCGACAGCAACACCTTGAAATTGACCATGCCGAAACCTCTGATTTCTCGGGGATTCACGAAAACACGGATCGCGGATTCACCGTCCCGAGAAATCTGGCAGGGCCCATGCGGCCGGACAACCCCTACCCCACCCCGGAGAACCGGGCTCACGCGCTTTCGGGTAACCCCAGTTCTATGTGCAGGGGCAGTTCCTGACGGGAGGTGATGTCGAGTTTCTTGTATACACGTGTGAGGTGCTGCTCGACCGTGCTGACGGTGATGAAGAGCTCGCCGGAGATCTCACGGTTCGTCATGCCCCGTGCCGCGAGGACCGCCACGCGCCGTTCCGAGTCGCTGAGTTTCGCGGCGGGGGCCGGGATCTGGAGAGCTCCGCCGCGGGACCGTACGACCTGGTACTCGTCGGTGAGCCCGAGAAAGGCGATCCGCTCCCTCAGGGGAACGGACCCGCATTCCTCGGCCAGTTGCCGCGCCTTGCGGAGGGTCAGATCGGCGCGGGCGGACTGGTCGAGGTCCTTGTAGGCCTGCGCGAGGTCGACGAGGACACGTGCCAGTTCCCAGGAGTTGCCGGACGCCTGGGCGTGTTCGGCGGCCCGGGTGAGCAACCCCGGCCGCTCGCACACCTGTGCGAGCTGGGCCCGGACACGCAGCCACAGGCCGGCGGTCAGGGCGCCGTCGGAGCCGGACTCGCACGCGTGGGCGTCGAGCATCTGCTCGGCCTCTCGGACGTTGCCGAGCGCGAGCCAGGCCTCGGCCGCGTCGATCCGCCAGGTCGACTGGGGCCTGAGGGACAGTTCCCAGCGCTCGGCGTGCCGGCCCACGGCCAGGAAGTCCGACAGCGCGAGATGCGGCCGGCCCACCGCGAGCAGGAACTGACCGCGTGCCCTGAGGTAGTCCAGCCCGTACGCGCTGCGGAAGAAACCGTCGGGGACGGGCCGGTCGAGCAGCCGGACGGCCTCCTCGTACTGGCCGGAGGCCGTGCAGGCGGCGACCAGGACGGTGAGGACCCCGCCGCACAGCCAGTGACTCGGCACGTCCCCGCCCAGCGCCACGACTTCCCGGGCATGGGCCTCGGCCTCCGTCATCCTGCCCAGGGCCAGGCAGCTTTCGGCGCGCAGCGCCGTGAAGAGCTGACGCCAGCCCTCCACGCCGCGTTCGGCGGCCTCGCGCCGGAAGCGCTCGGTCCACGCGTCGGCCAGGTCCGGCCGGCCGATGGCCGTCAGATGGCGCAGTTCGGGGACGATCAGCGCGAGGGTGGTGTCGCCGAGGGTCCAGGCCCCGAGGTGCTCCTCGATCTCGTGGACGGCGCGGCTGCGGACGTGGTGGCGGTTGACGCAGACCTGGATCCTGACTCCGTCGGCGGAGACCTGTCCGCCGATGTCGTGGCCCTCGCCGCACGCGGTCCGCTCGGACGACATGCGCAGGGCCCAGGCGTCCGGCACTCCGGGGGTGAGGCAGAAGAACCAGGGCCAGCCTTCGTCGAAGTGGTCCGGTCGCGGCCCCGTCTCCCCCGTGTCCACGGCGGGCGGGGTCACGCCGCGCAGCATGGCGCTCCCCTCCTCCAGCCGGCCGCATCCGATCAGCAGCAGCGCCGTCAGCACCAGGCGCGCGGGGCAGGGGCTCGCTCCGTGGGCGCAGCCGGGCCACTCGGACTTCTCCAGGAACAGCTGCTCGACCCGCCAGGGCTCGGTCCGCAGCAGCACCACGGAACGTTTCAGCGCGAGTCTGGCCCGCTCCCAGCAGTCGGTGGTGGAGGCCTGGGCGAGTTCCACGCAGGCCACCGCGAAAGGAGTGTCGTCCACGGCCAGGGCCTCGTCGGCCGCGCGCTGGAGCGTGGCCACCTGCCACGACTCGCCGGCATGGCCGATCTCCAGCAGGTAGCGGGCCGTCACCCGGGCGCCAGCGCCGCGCTCACGCAGTCGTTCCGCCGTCCGCAGGAGGATCTCGTCCCGCCGGTCGCGGCCCGCCCGTTCCAGGACCGCGGCCTCCATCACCGGGTGCCTCAGCCGCCAGCCGTCGACCAGACCGGCCTCGCGCAGCAGGGTCATGCCGCGCACGATCTCCGGGGCGTCCAGCGGCAGCACGGACGTCAGGGTGGCGAGGTCGGAGAACTCGCGCAGCGCGGCCATACCGAGCGCGACGGTCTCGGCCCCGGCGCCGCTGTTGCGTACGCAGTCCATGGCCACCTGCGCGTACAGGCCACGCGGGTAGGGCCAGGGTGCTCCCAGGTCGGTGCGTGTCCGCATGTCCAGTTCCTCGGCCAGGGCGCGGACGAGGAGCGGGCTGCCGCCGCTCACGGCGTGCAGGACGTCACGCGACTCCTCGTCCAGCGGGCGGCCGTGGAGTTCCTCGCAGAGTTCGACGGTCTGTTCCCGGTCCAGCAGGCCCAACCTGATGCGGTGGAGGTTGGGCTGACGGAGCAGGTCGCAGTGCACGTCCCCCTTGCAGCCGCCGAACGGCGGCAGGGTGAGCACCAGCATGACAGGGCGCTTGCGCAGCCGTCGCCGGGTGGCTTCCAGCAGTCGGCGCCAGTGCGGCGCCTCCCGGTCCTGGGGCTTGTCGAAGCAGACGACGACGGGTGAGGTCCGGGTGAGGGAGGCTATCCAGTCGTCTAATTCCAGCGGCTCGCCGCCTTCCGGGCGGTCCGCCGTGGCCGGGTTCTTCGTTCCCGGTGCGGTTAATCCGCTGAGATCGGCGGCGGTGAGCACGGTCGCGCCCCGCTCCGCGGCATGGTGCGCGAATCCGTCCATGAGGTCGGTCTTCCCGCAGCCGGCACCGCCCTCCAGAACCACGGTGGTGGCTGTGCCACGCTCACACTCTGCGAGGAGGGACTGCATGAGTCGCAGTTTGTCTTCTCTGCCAGAAAACAACATGTACTTAACCCCAATCACACCCCACCGTGTTCTGCGTGTTCTGTGGAATCAATCCAGAACGGTCGCAGAGCGCGCCGGACGGTCTGTAGAACTGTCCGATGCCTTCGGTGCCCCCGCAAACACCGCATCGGTAATACGAGCGATACCACGTAAGTCCTGCTCCGCCGCGCCACCAGCGATCCACGGACCCGGCACCCAACATAGCCAAGGCGCAGCGACCATGGAAGTGGCATACCAAAACGCTACGGATGCCCCATGTGAAGAATCTCAGACTTCTCCGGGGACACATGTTTGGGCGCCAGTTATCTGCCCTTCTCGCCTTCCAGGGAAAGGGATCTGGCCATTTCCACGAGGGCCGCCGCGTCCATGGCGCGAATCTCGTCACTCTGGTCGGGTTCCGCGCGCGCGGCCGTGTCCGGGGACACCGTCCGGCCGGCGGCCAGGGCGAGCAGCGGGTCGAGCAGTCCGCTCTCGCGCAGTCGCGCCAGGGGTACGGACATGATGAGGCTGCGGATCTCCGCCTCCCGTTCACCGCCGTCCGGCCCCGTGTCCGACCGGCCGTCGCCCGGCGCGAGTTCGGCCGACACACGGGCGGCGAGCGCGTCGAGCCGTGGGTGATCGAAAACCAGAGTAGCCGGAAGTCGTAGCCCCGTAGCCGTGTTGAGCCGGTTGCGGAGCTCCACGGCCGTGAGGGAGTCGAAGCCCATCTCACGGAACGACCGGTCCGCGTCCACCAGTTGAGGCGTGGCGTGGCCGAGCACGGCGGCGACCTCGCCGCGTACCAGGGCGAGCAGGGCGGTGGTGCGCCTTTCCTCGGGCATCGCCGCCAGACGTCCGCGCAGCGCCTCCCCGGGCTCATGGGTCTGCTGGGCGGCGGCCCGGCGGCGTGCGCGGGCCGCGGTCGGGCCGAGGAGGCGCTGGAACAGCGCGGGCAGCGGTTCACGCGCGTGGCGGGCCCGCAGGGCGGCACGGTCGACCGGCGCGGCCACGACCGTGGGTGCCGTCGTCCCGTCGAGGAGCACCTCGTCGAACAGGGCGAGTGCCGCGTCGGTGGGCAGGGCCCGGAAGCCCCCGGCCCGCAGTCTGCGGTGGTCGGTGGCGTCCAGATGGGCGGTGAGCGCGCTGCTCTGCTCCCACAGCCCCCATCCGATGGACACGGCGGGGAGCCCTTGTGCCCGCCGGTGGTGGGCGAGGGCGTCGAGGAAGGCGTTGGCGGCCGCGTAGTTGGCCTGGCCCGGCGAGCCCAGGGTGGCGGCCGCCGAGGAGAAAAGGACGAACCGCCGTGTCTCCGGGTGGAGTCGTGTGAGCCGGTGCAGGTTCCAGGCGCCGTGGGTCTTCGGCCGGAGGACGCCGGCGAGCCGGTCGGGCGTCAGGGAGCCGATCGCCCCGTCGTCGGTGGCGCCCGCGCAGTGCACGACCCCGCCCAACCGCGCCCCGAGGCGCGCGAGGACGTCGTGGAGCCGGTCCACGGCATCCGGGTCGGCGATGTCGCCGGCCACGATCTCGGCGTCGGCGCCCGCGTCGGCGAGTTCGGCGCGCAGCGCCTGTGCCTCGGGTGCCCGTGGTCCCGAGCGGGACAGCAGCACGAGCCGTCGGGCCGCGTGGTGGGTGACCAGGCGCCGGGCGACCAGGGCTCCCAGGGTGCCGGTGCCGCCGGTGACGAGCACGGCCTCGTCGGGGGCGAACCCGGCGGGCGGTACGGTCAGGACGGCCTTGCCCACGAGGCCGGCCCGTGCCAGGGCCCGGAACGCGCTCGGCGCCTCGTGGACGTCCCAGACGGTGGCCGGGGGCGGGGTGAGCGTGCCGTCCTCGAACAGGTCTCCCAGCGCGCGCAGGATCTCCTGAATGCGCTCCGGTCCCGCGTCGGCCAGGTCGAACGGCCGGTATCCGACCCCGGGACGGTCGGCGGCGACGCGGACGGGGTCCCGCAGATCGGTCTTGCCCATCTCCACGAACTGCCCGTCGGGCGCCAGCAGTTCGAGGGAGGCGTCGGTGAACTCTCCCGCCAGGCAGTTGAGTACGACATCCATGCCGCGGCCGTCGGTGGCGGCGAGGAACGCGTCCCGGAAGTCGAGGGTGCGCGAGTCCGCGATGTGCCGGTCGTCGAGACCGGCGGCTCGCAGCGCGTCCCACTTGGGCCGGGAGGCCGTCGCGTACACCTCGGCGCCCAGGTGGCGGGCGAGTCGCACGGCAGCGGTCCCCACTCCGCCCGCTCCCGCGTGGATGAGCACGCTCCGGCCGGGGCACAGCCCGCCGAGGTCGACCAGGCCGTAGTACGCGGTCAGGAAGGCGACGGTCGCCGACGCGCCCTGTACGTCGGTCCATCCGTCGGGCACCGGCGCGAGGAGGCGGGCGTCGGCGACGGACAGCGGCGCGAAGGGGGTGTCGAGGGTTCCCATCACCCGGTCGCCGGGCACGGGCCGGACGACACCGGGGCCCACCTCGGTGACCACCCCGCAGCCCTCACTGCCGAGCCGGGCCCGGTCCGGATACATCCCCAGGGCGATGAGGGTGTCCCGGAAGTTCAGTCCGGCCGCCCGCACCGCCACCCGCACCTGGCCCGCGGCGAGTTCGGCGGTCCCGCCGGTGTCGGGCACGAGCGCGAGGTTCCCGAAGGAGCCGGGCTCGGTGACGTCCAGCCGCCACTGCGCGGCTCCGGCCGGCGCACGCAGGACGTCCGGCTCACCGGCAGCGCGCACCAGGCGCCGTACGTGGACCTTGCCGCCGCGCACGGCCACTTCGGGTTCCGCGGCGGCCAGGGCGGCGTCGAGCACACCCGCGTCGAGCGGCCGTTCGTCGACCGCGTCCGGATGGTCACCCCCGTTCCCGTCCACGTCCACGAGCACGATCCGGCCCGGTTCCTCCGCCTGGGCCGAGCGCAGCAGGCCGACGAGCGTGGCGTGGGCGGTCCCCGTGGCCGTCTCCGGGGTGCCGGGTACCGGCGCGGCACCCCGGGTGACCACGACGAGCGGCGACCGCGCGCACCCGTCCGCCCCCAGCCAGTCCCGGAGCAGCTCCAGCCCCCACGCGGCGGCACGTTCGGCGGCCTCGACCGGAGTGTCGTCGGTGGCCGCGACGGGGCAGCGGGCGACCACGGCGGAAGGGGCCGCCGCCCCTGCGGCGAGCGCGGCGTCCAGTTCCGCCACATCGCCGTGGAGACACCACGCGGCCCCGTCGCTCCCTGGCTCCGCCGTGTCCTCGTACGGCGGTCGTGCCGGCGCGGATTCCGTGCGGAGCCACGCGTACGTACCGGCGGCACTCACGCGGGCCGGCAGTTCCTGCCACTCGACGCGGAGCAGTCCGTCCGGCCCCAGAGGTGCGGCCGGTGCCGGGCGGTCGGCGGAGACCGGGCGGAAGGCGAGTTCGCCGACGGCGAGGACGGGGGCACCGAGCGCGTCCACCGCGTGCAGGGACAGTCCGCCGGAGCCGGTCGGGGCCAGCCGTACCCGCAGTGATGTGGCACCCGTCGCGTACGCCGTGACGCCCGACCAGGAGAACGGCAGCCCCGCGCCCTGGTCGAGGGTGCCGGGGAGCAGAGCGGCGCCGTGCAGGGCGGCGTCCAGGAGGGCGGGGTGTGCCACGAAACCGTCGCCCGGGGTGTGCGCGGGGTCCATGTCGACCTCGGTGAACACCTCGTTCCCACGGCGCCACGCGGCCCTCAGGCCCCGGAACGCCGGCCCGTACGCGAATCCGGCGGCCTCCGTCTTCTCGTAGAGGCCGTCCAGGTCCACGGGTTCCGCCCCGACGGGCGGCCAGACGCCCAGGTCGAACTCCGGCTGCGGGTCCGGTCCGAGGACGGCGCTGCCGTGCCGGGTCCACTCCTCTTCGTCGGCCGATTCCGTACGGGAGAAGAAGCGCACCGCGCGCCGCCCCTCCTCCTCGGGCTCGTCCACCACGATCTGCAACCGCACCGGCTCGGCCTCGCGCAGCGACAGCGGTGCCGCCAGGACGAGTTCCTCGACCTCGGGTGTCCCGAGTCGCTCGCCCACCCACAGCGCCAGTTCCAGGAAGGCCGTGCCCGGCAGCAGGGTGGCGCCGTGCACCACGTGGTCGGCCGTCCAGGGGTGGTCCCTCGGCGAGAGCCGCCCGGTGAACACGGTACGGTCCGCGTCGGCCGGTTCCACGACGGCGCGGAGTACGGGGTGGTCGGCCCGCCCGAGCCCGGCCAGGGCCACGTCCCCGGAGCGCACGGCCGGCATCTCGGTCCAGTAGCGCCGGTGCTGGAACGCGTACGTGGGCAGGTCGACGGTCCGGGCCCCGGATCCGGCGAAGCAGGGCCGCCAGTCGACCGGGGCCCCGTGCGCGTACGCCTCGCCCAGGGAGAGGAGCATGCGGCGCGGGCCTCCCTCGCCGCGACGCAGCGTGCCGAGGGTCTCGACCGCGCGCCCGGCCGCCTCCGCGGTGTCCCGCACGGCGCCCGTGAGCACGGCGTGCGGGCTGATCTCCACGAACAGGTGGTGGCCCTGCTCCAGCAGTGCCCGGGTGGCCTCCTCGAACCGCACCGGCTGACGCAGGTTCCGGAACCAGTAGGCGCCGTCCAGCCCGGAGGTGTCCATCCGGTCTCCGGTGACGCACGAGTAGTAGGCCACCCGCGAGGACACCGGCGCAACCGGGCCGAGCGATTCCGCCAACTCCGCCCGGATCTCCTCGACCTGGTGGGAGTGCGAGGCGTAGTCCACGGCGATGCGGCGTGCCCGCGCGCCGCGCGCCTCGGCCTCGGCGATCACCTCGTCCAGCCCCTCCGGGACCCCGGCCACCACCACCGAGGACGGCCCGTTGACCGCCGCCACCTCGACACGGCCGTCGGCCGGCGCGGACAGCGCGCGCACCTCGTCGACGGGGAGTTGCACGGACGCCATGCCGCCCCGGCCGGAGAGGGCGAGGACGGCCCGTGAGCGCAGGGCCACCACCCGCGCCCCGTCCTCCAACGACAGGGCCCCCGCCACGACCGCCGCCGCGATCTCGCCCTGCGAGTGCCCGACCACGGCCGCCGGCTCCACCCCGTACGACCGCCACACCTCCGCAAGCGACACCATCACCGACCACAACACGGGCTGCACCACATCCACCCGCGCCAACTCGCCCTCATCACTGAGAACTTCGGACAGCGACCAGTTCACGAACACCGACAACGCCCGCTCGCACTCCGCCATCCGAGCCGCGAAGACGGGCGTGGACTCCAGCAACTCCACCGCCATACCGGCCCACTGCGACCCCTGCCCCGGGAACACGAACACCGGACCCGGGCCATCCCCCGCGCGTCCCCGCACCACGCCCGCGTCCGGCCGGCCCTCGGCCACCGCCGCCAGCCCCCGGAGCAACTCCGCACGCCCCGCGCCGACCACCACGGCCCGCTGCTCCAACGCGGCACGCGTGAGCGTGGACGAGAGACCGACGTCCTGCGGGCGGGTTGCGGGGTGGTCCCGCAGATGGACCAGCAGCTTGGTCGCCTGGGACCGCAGCGCGGCCTCACCACGTGCGGAGAGCAGCCAGGGGACGGCCCCCGCGCCGTCGTCGTCCTCCGAGGCGAAGCCCCACACCTCGTCACCCTGTTCGAGGATGACATGGGCGTTGGTCCCGCTGATGCCGAACGAGGAGACGCCCGCCCTTCGCGCACGTCCCGTCTCCGGCCACGGACGAGCCTCCGTCAGCAGCTCCATCGCCCCGGCCGACCAGTCGACCTGCCGCGTCGGCCGGTCCACGTGCAGGGTCTTCGGCAGCACCCCGTGCCGGAGTGCCATGACCGTCTTGATCACACCGCCGACGCCGGCCGCCGCCACGGTGTGCCCGACGTTGGACTTGACGGAGCCGACCCACAACGGCCGGTCCGCCGGCCGCCCCTGCCCGTACGTCGCCAGCAGAGCCTGGGCCTCGATCGGATCGCCCAGCCGGGTCCCGGTGCCGTGCGCCTCCACCGCGTCCACGTCGGCCGGGGACAGCCCGGCGTTCACCAACGCGTCCCGGATCACCCGCTGTTGCGACGGGCCGTTCGGGGCCGTCAGCCCGTTCGAGGCGCCGTCCTGGTTCACCGCCGTCCCCCGCACCACCGCCAGCACCGTACGCCCGTGGCGGCGGGCGTCCGACAACCGCTCCACCATCAGGACGCCCACGCCCTCGCCCCAGCCGGTGCCGTCGGCAGTGTCCGCGAACGCCTTGCAGCGGCCGTCGGAGGCGAGGCCGCCCTGGCGGGCGAACTCGGGGAAGATGCCGGGGGTCGACATCACGGTCACTCCCCCGGCGAGCGCGAGGTCGCACTCCCCCGTGCGTAGCGCCTGCACCGCGAGATGCAGGGTGACGAGGGAGGAGGAGCAGGCCGTGTCCACGGTCAGCGCGGGGCCCTCCAGCCCGAGCGTGTAGGCCACCCGGCCGGACATGACACTGCTGGTCATCCCGGTCAGCGACGGGGGTTCCTCGGCGTCCTGGCTCATCGCCATCAGGCCGACGAAGTTCTCGGCCCCGCCCCCGAGGAAGACGCCGGTACGGCTGCCCCGCAGCGACGAGGGGTCGAGGCCGGCCCGCTCCACCGCCTCCCACGACACCTCCAGCAGCAACCGCTGCTGGGGGTCCATCGCCAGCGCCTCGCGCGGCGAGACGCCGAAGAACTCCGCGTCGAAGCCCGCCGGATCGTCGAGGAAGCCGCCTTCGAGAGTCACCGAGGAGGAGATTCCGTCGGCCGCTTCGTAGAGGTCCTCCAGCGGCCACCCCCGGTCGCGGGGGAAGGGACCGATCGCGTCGGCTCCGCCGGCCACCAGCTGCCACAGGTCGTCGGGGGAGGCGACCCCGCCGGGGAACCGGCAGGCCATACCGGTGACGGCGATCGGCTCCCGCACCCGGTCCTCCGTCCGCCGCAGCCTCTCGCGCAGCTCACGGGCGTCGGTGATGGCCCGCCGGAGGTACTCACGGAGTTTGTGCTCGGTCTCACTGCCGGGTTCGTCGGATGTCCTGGACATACGTGCGTCGCTTTCCTCGCGGTGGGGGGAGGTGGTGACATCTGCCCGGCGGGGCGGGGTGTGGCCCCTGCCGGGCAGCGCGTTGGCGCCGGGGTCAGGGAAGCCGGGCCCCGTCGTCGACCATGGCGAACAGGTCGTCGTCGGAGGCCGTGTCGAGGTCGTGGTCGCGGTCGGCGGTGGTGCCGAGGTCGTCCGGCCGCCGCCAGGCTCGCAGCGCCTGGCCGAGTCGTTCGTCGAGGTGTCGGCGGTCGGGGTCGTCGTGGGGCACGTCCCCCAGGTGTCGGAGGAGTCCGTCGAGCAGGGCGAGCGCCTCTTGGGCCGGGGAGGCCCGCGGTGGGGCGAGTTCGGTGCGCAGCCGGTCCGCCAGCGCCTGCGGGGTGGGGTGGTCGAACACGAGGGTCGCGGGCAGCCGCAGTCCGGTCGCGGCGGCGAGGCCGTTGCGCAGTTCGACCGCGGTGAGGGAGTCGAAGCCGAGTTCGCGGAACGTCCGCCCGGAGCCGAGGGTGTCCGGTGAACCGTGCCCGAGGACCGTGGCGGTGTGGGTGGTGACGAGGTCCAGCAGCAGCCGGTCGCGCTCGGTGTCGGACAGGACGGCCAGCCGCTCCGCCAGGGCCGGTTCCCCGGCGCCCGCGGCGGCGGCGCGCCGCAGGAGGGGAGCCTGGACGAGGGCGCGGAAGCCGGGGGGCAGGGTGCCCGCCTCGGCCTGCGCGCGCAGGGCGGCGGTGTCCAGCGCCAGCGGTGCCACCGCGTCGGCGTCCATGCCGAGAGCGGTGTCGAACAGGGCGAGTCCCCGGTCCGGGGCGAGGGCGCGCAGCCCGGAGCGGGCCATCCGTCGCTGGTCGGTGTCGCCGAGTCCGGCGGTCATGCCGTCGCCGGCCTGTTCCCAGGCCCCCCAGAGCAGGGAGAGGCCCGGGAGTCCTCGGGCCCGGCGCCGGGCCGCGAGGGCGTCCAGCCAGAGGTTCGCCGCCGCGTAGTTGGCCTGGCCGGGGTTGCCGGTGAAGCCGGAGGCGGAGGAGAAGAGCGCGAACACGGCCGGTTCGTGGCCGAGTTCACGGACGACCGCGTCGAGGTGGGCGGCGGCGTCGGTCTTGGGGCGCAGGACGCGGTGGAGTTGCTCGTCGGT
Organism: Streptomyces caniscabiei; assembly: GCF_014930365.1. Taxonomy (GTDB): domain Bacteria; phylum Actinomycetota; class Actinomycetes; order Streptomycetales; family Streptomycetaceae; genus Streptomyces; species Streptomyces caniscabiei. Next base: position 46,743 of record NZ_JABXWI010000021.1, read on the forward strand.
GAGCCCGGCGGTGATGCCGTCGTCGAGAAGGCCGGCGGTGTGCACGACCGCCGTGGTCGGCCGGTCGGCGGGCAGCCCGGCCAGTGCGGTGCGCAGCGCGGTCCGGTCGGCGACGTCGCAGGCGAGGGTGGTGACGCCGTCGGCGCCGGCCGCGCGCAGCTCGGCCTCCAGTTCGGCCGCGCCCGGGGCGTCGGGGCCGCGGCGGCTGAGCAGCAGCAGATGGCGGGCGCCGTGCCGGGCGACGAGGTGGCGGGCGACGAGACCACCGAGGTGGCCGCTCGCGCCGGTGACGACGAACGTGCCCTCGGGGTCGGTTCGACGGGGGACGGTGAGGACGGCCTTGCCGACCAGTGTGGCCTGGCTGAGCGCCCGGAAGGCGTCGCGGGCCCGGCGGATGTCCCAGACCGTCAGTGGCGGCGGGGTGAGGGCGCCGCGCGCGAAGAGGTCGAGGACCGCCCGGAGCATCTCGCGCATCCGGTCGGGGGCCGCCTCCTGGAGGTCGTAGGCCTGGTAGGTGACGCCGGGGTGGGCGGCGGCGACGGTGCCGGGGGCGCGGATGTCGGTCTTGCCCATCTCCAGGAAGTGCCCGCCGCGCGGCAGCAGGCCGAGGCCCGCGTCGACGAACGCCCCGGCCAGACAGTCCAGGACGACGTCCATGCCCTGTCCGCCGGTTGTCTCCCGGAAGTGGTCGGCGAAGGCGAGGCTGCGGGAGTCGGCGGTGTGGTCGTCGTCGAGTCCGGCGGCGCGCAGCACCTGCCGCTTCCCGGCGCTGGAGGTGGCGTAGACCTCGGCGCCCAGGTGCCGGGCGAGTTGCACGGCGGCCGTGCCGACGCCGCCGGCTCCGGCGTGGACGAGCACCTTCTGGCCGGGCTGGACGTCCGCGAGGCCCACCAGGCCGTAGTAGGCGGTGAGGTAGGCGATGGGGACGGCGGCGGCCTGTTCGAAGGTCCAGCCGTCGGGCATCGGGGCCAGCCAGCGGTGGTCGGTGACGGCGACCGGGCCGAAGGTGGCGGGGCCGAGGCCGAGGACGCGGTCACCGGGCTCGATGCCGGGCACGTCGGGGCCGACGGCGGTGACCACACCGGCGAGTTCGCCGCCGAGGCCGCTGAGTCCGTCGACGAGGCCGAGGGCGACGACGACGTCCCGGAAGTTCACCCCGCAGGCGCGTACGTCGACCCGTACCCGGCCGGGGCCGAGCGGTGCGGCGAGGCTCTCGGGTGCCGGGACGAGCGCCAGGTCGTCGATGGTCGCACCGTCCCCCACCCGGTCGAGGACCCACGGGCCGGGGCCGGGCGGCGGCAGCAGCGCGGTGTCGCGGGAGAGGGGAAGCAGCCGGGGCGCGTGGACGCTGCCCGCCCGCAGGGCGAGCCGGGGTTCCTCGATCGACAGGGCCCGGGTGAGGGCGGCGGCCGAGGCCTCGGCGCCGTCCCAGTCGACGACGGCGATCCGGTCGGGGTTTTCGTGCGCGGCGGAACTCACCAGTCCCCACACGGCCGCGGCGATCGGGTCGGGGGCCTCCTCCTCGGGCCCGACGCGCACCGCGCCCCGCAGCAGCAGGATCAGCCGGGCGGCGCCCACGTCGGCGGAGTCGGACAGCCAGCCCCGTACGGTGTCGAGGACCTGTTCGGTGACGCTGTGGACGGCCGTCACGGCGGCGGTGTCCCCGGGGTCGGTGCCGGGCGGCAGGGCGGCGTCGAGGGCGAGGACGACCTGGTCGGCGTCCCGGGCGGCGGCGGCCGGGGCGGCGTGGCGGGTGGCTCCGGGCAGGGTGGGCAGGCGGCCGTGGTCCCCGACGAGGGCCCAGCGGGCGGCCGGGGCGGCGGGGTCGGCCGGCAGCGGCACGTTCTCCCAGCCGGGCAGTTGGAGGTCGTCGGCCGGTGTGTCGGCCGGGGCGGGGGCGGCCAGGTCGGGGGCGGCGCGGACGGTGAGCGAGCGGATCGTCGCCACGGGGGTGCCCGTCGGATCGGCGAGGGCCAGGGTGAGGCTGGCCGGGCCGGTGGGGGTGATGCGGACGCGCAGCGCGGTGGCGCCGGTGGCATGCAGGGTCACCCCGTCCCAGACGAACGGCAGCCGGGCCGCTCCGGCCGATTCGGCGAAGGCGCCGCCGGCGAACACTGCGGCGTGCAGGGCCGCGTCGGCGAGCGCGGGGTGGAGGGCGAAGTCGGCGGCGCCCGCGACCGATTCGGGCAGGGCGACCTCGGCGTACACGTCGTCGCCCTGCCGCCAGGCGCGCCGGACGCCCTGGAAGGACGGGCCGTAGGCGAAGCCCCCGGCGGCGAAGTCGGCGTAGAGGGAGTCCGTGTCGACGGGAGTGGCGTCGGCCGGGGGCCACACGGTGCCCGTATCCGCACCCGTGCCCGCGCCGTCGTCGGGCTCCTCGGTGCCGAGGGCGCCGTCGGCGTGGGTGGTCCACGCGTCACCGTCTGCGGACTCCGGCTGGGAGACGATCCTGAGGGCGCGCCGTCCGTCGTCGCCGGGCCCGTCGACGACGACCTGGACGCGTACGCCGCCGGTGGCGGGGACCACCAGGGGCGCCCGCAGGACGAGTTCGCCGACCGCGAGGGCCTCGGGTGTCGTGGCCTCCAGGCGCGCGGCGGCGTGCAGGGCGAGTTCCAGCAGGGCCGTGCCGGGGACGAGGACGGAACCGCCCACCGCGTGGTCGGCCAGCCACGGGTGGGAGTCCACGCCGAGGCGGCCGGTCAGCAGCAGGGTGTCGGTGCCGGCCACGGTGACGGCGGCGCCCAGCAGGGGGTGCCCGGCGGCGGGCAGTCCGGCCGCTCTGCCGGCGGAGGCGCCGGGCTTGGGCCGCAGCCAGTAGTGGCGCCGCTGGAAGGCGTACGTCGGCAGGGGCACCGGGTGTGCGTCGCGGCCGGCGAAGAAGGCCGCCCAGTCCACCGGGACGCCCCGCGTGTGCAGGTGGGCGAGGGCGGTGACGAGCGCGCGGGTCTCGCCCTGGTCGCGGCGTTGCGTGGCGACGGGTCGGAGGGCCCGGTCGTCGCCGTCGGCCATGGCGGTGAGGACGGCGTCCGGGCCCAGTTCGACCTGCGTGGTGACGCCCGCCTCCCGCAGGGTGCGGGTCACGTCGTGGAAGCGCACGGTGTCCCGGACCTGACGGACCCAGTAGTCGGGCGACCGCCACTCCTCGTCGTCCAGGAATCCGCCGGTGACGCCGGAGAGGACGGACAGGACGGGCGGATGGAACTCCAGCTTCCGTACGACGTCACGGAAGTCGTCGAGCATGGGGTCCATCAGCGGGGAGTGGAAGGCGTGGGAGACGCTCAGGCGCCGGGTGCGGCGGCCGAGGCCGGTGAAGTGCTCGGCGACGGCGGTGACCGCGGCGGCGGTGCCGGAGACCACCACGGAACGTTCCGCGTTGACGGCGGCCAGCGCGACGGCGTCCTCCTGACCGGCGAGCAGCGGCGCGACCTCGCTCTCGGTGGCCTCCAGGGCGGCCATGGCGCCGCCCGTCGGCAGGGCCTGCATGAGCCGGCCGCGTGCGGCCACCAGGGCGCAGGCGTCGGGCAGCGTGAGCATGCCGGACACGTGGGCGGCGGCCAGTTCACCGATGGAGTGCCCGGCCAGGTGGCGGGGCGTCACCCCCCAGCTCTCCAGCAGTCGGAAGAGCGCCACCTCCATCGCGAAGGTGGCCGCCTGGGTGTACTGGGTCTCGTTCAACAGCGCGGCGGCGTCGGTGCCGGGTTTCGCGAACATCAGGTCGGTCACGGAATGTTCGAGGTGTCCGTCGAGTTCCGCCCCGACGGCGTCGAGGGCCTGCGCGTAGGCTGGGAAGGTGGCGTACAACTCCTGTCCCATGCCGGGCCGTTGGGCACCCTGACCGGTGAACAGGAACGCGCAGAGCTGTTCGTCGGCCAGTCCCGTGACGAGGCCGGGTGCGGGTTCTCCGGAGGCCAGGGCGGTCAGGGCGGGGGCGAGTTCTTCAGGGTCCGTCGCGACGGCCACGGCCCGGTGTTCGAGCGCGGCCCGTGTGGTGGCGGTGGCGAGACCGAGGTCGAGGAGGCGGGGGCCGTCGTCAGGCGGGCCCGTGCTCACGTGCACGTGCAACCTGGCAGCCTGGGCCCGCAGGGCGTCGGCGTCACGGGCGGAGAGGAGGACGGGCACGGCGGGCAGGGGCGCGGCGGTAGGGGCGGCGGATCGGGCGCTCACCGGGGCGACGCCGTCGGCTGCCCGGCCCGGCTCGTCGCCGCCGCCGACCACCCGGTCCGACGCGTCGTCGCCGCCCACCCGGTCCGGCGCCCGCGTCACGTTCCCGGCCGGTTCCGCGCCGTCCGGGGCCTGTTCGAGGATCACATGGGCGTTGGTGCCGCTCACACCGAACGACGAGACGGCGGCGCGGCGGGGGCGGCCGAGGTCGGGCCAGTCGCACGGCTCGGTGAGCAGCTCGACGGCGCCGGTGGTCCAGTCCACCTGGGGCGAGGGCCGGTCGACGTGGAGGGTGCGGGGCAGGCGCCCGTGCCGTATCGCCATCACCATCTTGATGACCCCGGCGGCGCCGGCGGCGGCCTGGGCGTGTGCGAGGTTGGACTTCACCGAGCCGAGCCGGAGCGGCTGCCCGGCGGGACGTTCCGCACCGTAGGTGGCCAGCAGCGCCTGCGCCTCGACGGGGTCGCCGAGCCGGGTGCCGGTGCCGTGCCCCTCGACGACGTCGACATCGGCGGCGGTGAGCCGGGCGTTCGCCAGCGCCTGCCGGATCACGCGTTGCTGGGAGGGACCGTTGGGCGCGGTCAGTCCGTTGGAGGCACCGTCCTGGTTGACGGCGGTGCCCCGGATCACGGCGAGCACCTGGTGGCCGTTGCGCCGGGCGTCCGAGAGGCGCTCCACGAGGATCACGGCCGCGCCCTCGCCCCAGGCGGTACCGTCGGCGGCCTCGGCGTAGGAGCGGCAGCGGCCGTAGGGGGCCACGTTGCCCTGGCGGGTGCTCTCCACGAAGGTGCTGGGGCTCGACATGACGGTGGCACCGCCGGCCAGCGCCAGTTCGCATTCGCCGGCCCGCAGCGCCTGCGCGGCCAGGTGCAGGGTGACCAGGGAGGAGGAGCAGGCCGTGTCGACGGTGACGGCGGGCCCTTCGAGGCCGAGGGTGTAGGCGACGCGGCCGGAGAGGACACTGCCGGCGACCCCGGTGCTCAGCAGGCCCTGGACCTCGTCGGGCAGCGTGGAGAGTTCGCCGCCGTAGTCGTGGTACATGATCCCGGCGTAGACGCCGGTGCGGCTGCCGGCGAGGGTGGCCGGCACGATCCGGGCGTGTTCCAGCGCTTCCCAGGTCACCTCCAGCAGCAGTCGCTGTTGCGGGTCCATGGCGAGGGCCTCGCGCGGCGAGATACCGAAGAAGCCGGCGTCGAACTCGCCCGCGTCGTACAGAAAGGCGCCCTCCCGCGCACGGCTGGTGCCCAGCCGGTCGTCCCCCTCGGCGAACAGGGCGTCGAAGTCCCAGCCCCGGTCGCCGGGCATGGCCCCTACGGCGTCACGGCCCTCGTCCACCAGGCGCCACAGGTCGTCGGGGCCGGTGACGCCGCCGGGGAAACGGCATCCGATACCGACGACGGCGATGGGTTCGCTGTCGGCGTCCTCCAGCTGTTTCAGCCGTCGGTGGGCCTTGCGGAGGTCGCCCGTCATGGTGCGGATGTATTCGACGAGCCGCGCTTCGTCCGTCACTGGAACCCCCTGGGGTCGGAGCCGTGCGGATGTTCACCACACCAGGGAGCGGGCAGCGGCAGCCGCAGGACGGCGGGCCGAGCGGTCCTGGAGTGTTTCGATATTCAAGTAGAACGATCACGGCCGTCTCGCGACACCCCTGACTGCACGCCGAGAGGTTAGGGGTGAGGTCAGGGGGGCGGCAGTGACCGGCCCGTCACCGTCAGCTGTTAGCGTCCGAAGACCGCCAGCCCCGAGCCCCGGAGCCACCAGGTGACCGTGCAGACCGAGGACAGGGATCTGTGGATCCGCCGCTACCACCCCGCCCCGGACGGTGCGGTACGGCTGCTGTGCCTGCCGCACGCCGGCGGATCGGCGAGCTTCTACTTCCCCGTGTCGCAGGCTCTCTCGCCCCGGATCGACGTGCTCGCGGTCCAGTATCCCGGCCGCCAGGACCGCCGGCTGGAACCCTGCGTCGAGTCGATCCCCGAACTCGCCGACCGGCTGCTGCCGTTGGTCCTTCAGGAGGCGGACCGCCCGCTCGCCCTCTTCGGCCACAGCATGGGCGCGTCGCTCGCCTTCGAACTGGCGGGCCTCCTGGAGCGCCAGGCCGGCATCGTCCCCACGATGCTCTTCGCCTCCGGCCGGCGCGCCCCGTCCCGCTTCCGCGCCGAGGACGACGTCCACCGCCGCGGCGACGAGGCGCTCCTCACCGAGATCAGACGACTGGCGGGAACGGACGCCCGCGTCCTCGGCGACGACGAGATGCTCCGCATGATCCTCCCGGCCCTGCGCAACGACTACCGCGCCGCCGAGCTCTACCGCCCCGGCCGTGTCCATCAGGTCGACTGCCCCGTCACGGCCCTGGTCGGCACCACCGACCCCAAGGCCCCCCTGGACGACGTGCGCGCCTGGCAGGACCACACGACCGGCCACTTCACCCTGCGCACCTTCCCCGGAGGCCACTTCTACCTGGTCGACCAGGCCCCCCAGGTCCTCCGCCTGATCACCGAAACGCTGACCGCCTGACAACGGCGCCACCCCCTCGCTCACGGAGGGACGACGGTGTACGCCACACGGCGCCGTCCCGCTCCGGAATCGGTGCGGGCTCCATGCCGAGGTCTCGACGGTCGCGCCGGTCGCGCCTGGTGCGACGACCGTTCTGACTGCGGGTCCCGTTCCCTTTCGTCCTGGCATCCCTTGTTGGACATCTGGCCTGCGTGACAGGGTGGTTCGCGCTTGAACAATCCGTAACCGGCCTCTCGGCTCACACGGATCGTGGCGTTGCCCGTTCCCCCACAAGGCGGTCGCGCGGCATCGCCGGGCGATCACCACCTCAACACCTCTCTCCGCACGGCCACACCAGGTCCGCGCCGCCGCCGCTCCCTCATCGGCCCGGGATGAGGCTGGCCAGCGCGCGCCTTGGGAGAAGGAAAGCCCCCTGTGTCTTTCGCTCACCCGTTTCCCGCAAGCCCGGCTCCCGACCCCGAGACCGCTCCAGGGATGTCGGACGACGCCCTCGTCGCCGCGCTGAGGATGTCCCGGACCATCGAGGGCACAACGCCGGTCGCGGCGTTGATCGCGCGCCACGGGCCGTGCGTCTCCGACTATGCGGAGATCTGCGCCTCCGGTTCCCCCAACCTCGCGCGAGCGCTCGCCGCCACGGCGTTCCGCCATGTGGTGCGGGACCTCCAACGAGCCGGGTCCACCGATGCCCTGCGCCCTCGCCTGCTCGTCGCCGTGCGGGACACCGTAAGTGGAACCCGAATCGTCGGCCGTCCCCGCAGCCCTGCTCGGAATCGAAGGGGACATGCCGCCCTTCGAGTTGGACCGGGCGCGGGAGCAGTGGCGATCGGCGCTCCTGCGCACACATGTCGAGAATTCGGCCGGGAGACAGTGCCGGGACTACGGCCGTCTCCTCGACGCCCCCTCACACGGAGCGGGTTCCACACTGCCCGAGGTGCAGCTGCATCTGGATCAGTGCTCCTACTGCCTGGACACCGCCGAACAGCTCAGGCTCTGCGCCACGAAACCGGGCGTACTGCTGGCGGAAGCGCTGCTCGGCGAGAGCGCTCACCCCTATCACTCCAGGCCCTGGGTCAGGAGGCGTGGCGGCCGACAGCCTGGACGAGGTGGTCGACGTCCTGTTCCGTGGTGGCGAAGGAGGTCACGAGGCGGACGACACCCGGCCCCCAGCGGTCGTGGTAGAAGACGTAGCCGTCAGCCAGAAGCCCGTCGATGACCTGCTGGGGCAGACGGCAGAAGACGATGTTGGCGTCGGCCGCGCCGAGCAGAGCGACCTCGGGTCTCACCTTGAGGCCCTCCTGAAGGCGGCCGGCCACGGCATTGGCGTGGCCGGCGTTGCGCAGCCACAGGCCGTCCGTGCGCTTGTCGAACGGTTGGCGCCGGAGGGCCTGTGGGAGTGTTCCAGCGGGTGGTCCCGCCGGCGCCTGAACGCCCGCAGGGCGGAGGGCATCGTCGACGAGGAGATCGTGAGGTGCTGGCCGCGATCATCTTCGTGGCGACCTCAGGCTGTAGCTGGAACCAACTGCCGCCGGGCTTCGGACTATCGGGCGTGACCGCCTTTCGCCGGTTCACCGAGTGGAGCGAGGCCCGGGTGTGGGCCAAGCTCCACCGCCTGGTCCTGGACGAACTCGGTTCCCGTGGAGAGTTGGACTGGTCACGGTGCGCGATCGACTCCGTCAGTGTCCGGGCCCTCAAAGGGGGCAGCTGACGGGACCGAATCCGACCGACCGCGGCAAGAAGGGTTCGAAAATCCACCTCATCGTGGACCGTCGTGGCATGCCCCTGTCGATCGGCATCTCCGCGGCGAACCTCCACGACAGCCAGGCACTGATACCGCTGGTCCGTGGCATCCCGCCGATCCGTTCACGTCGCGGTCCCCGACGTCGCAAGTCCGGCAAGCTGCACGGGGACAAGGGATACGACTACCGGCACCTGCGACGATGGCTGGCCTCCCGTGGCATCGGGCACCGCCTTGCCCGTAAGGGCCTCGAATCGTCCCGACGCCGCGTTGGTCGGCCGACGGTGCGGAACTCGCTGCTCGACATCCCGCTCGGCGGGAATACCCGGTCTCAAGACGGAGACCGGCTGCACGACATGCGCCCTGCCGATGGTCCGCGGGCCGGCTTGGTTCGGGCCGAAGTGCTTGACCTTGCCCGCGTCGATCAGCTCCTTGACAGTGCTCGGGCAAGGTCCCCGCGCAGCGTCGGTCACCAGGCGGATCGGTTGCGGCCGCCGACTCGGCCCACTTATTCTTACGATCGTAATTTAATGGGCCTGAGCCGCGTCACCTCACGCCATCAGCGCTCCGACCATCTCCTCTCCACTTTCACTTCACTTCACCGGGAACCTTCATGGACCTCTCCGCCAGCACCGCCCTTGTCACCGGAGCGAACCGTGGCTTTGGCCGGGCCCTCGCCGCCGAACTGGTCAGCCGCGGCGCCACCGTCTACGCCGGCGCCCGCAACCCCGACCAGGTCGACCTCCCCGGCGCCAAGCCGATCGCACTCGACATCACCGACCCCACCTCCGTCGCCGCCGCAGCCGCAGCCACCGGCGACGTGACCATCCTGGTCAACAACGCGGGCTCCTCCACCGGCGCCGACCTGCTCACCGCCGACCTGGACGACATCCGCCTGGAGATGAACACCCACTACCTCGGCACCCTGACGGTGGCGCGCGCCTTCGCACCCCAGATCGCGGCAGGCGGCGGCGGGGCCATGCTGAACGTCCTGTCCGGCCTGTCCTGGGTCAGCTTCCCGGAGTTCGGCGCGTACTGCGCCGCCAAATCCGCGCAGTGGTCACTCACCAACACCCTGCGCGTGCAACTGGCCGACCAGGGCATCCGCGTGGCCGGTCTGCACGTCGGCTACATGGACACCGACATGGTCCGCACCGTCGACGCGGCCAAGTCCGACCCCGCCGACATCGCGCGCATCGCGGTGGACGGCATCGCCGCCGACGCCTACGAGATCCTCGCCGACAACGCGGCCCGCCAGGCACAGGCAGCACTGTCCGGGGGCGTCTCGGCGCTCTACCCGCAGCTCCCCTGAGGAACGCCCGCCCCTACCGGCCAACCGCGATGACACGTCCGCCAAGGAAACCTGAACGTCACCGCCGCCCCCTTCGGCACCCGGCCCTCACCCGGCGCAACACCGCCACGGTCGCCGGACGCGATCACGGCCACGCAAGCCCAAGCCCTCTATGAAACACGAAAAGGAAACCACGCCATGAGCCAGCCCAGCACGATCCGCCTTGAGCGGACGACTCCGCGGACAGCGAGAATCACGTTCTCGAATCCTCCCGTGAACCTGGTGGTCCCCGAGTCGATCGTGACGCTGCACAAGATCGTCTCGGAGCTGGAGAACGACCCCGACATCCAGGTCGTCGTCTTCGCCGGCGAACTTCCCGACTTCTTCATCAACCACTTCGACGCCGCCGCGGCCGCCGACCTCCCCCTGCCCGAGCACGAGGACGACAACCCGCTCTGGACCGACATGGTCCTGCGGCTGAGCAAGGCCCCGTTCGTCAGCATCGCGGCCATCCGGGGCCGTACCCGCGGCGCCGGCAACGAGCTGGCCCTCGCCTGCGACCTGCGCTACGCCAGCCGCGAGAAGGCGTTCTTCGGCCAGCCCGAGGTCGGCATCGGCCTCGTCCCCGGCGGAGGCGGCGCCGAACGACTGCCCCGTTCGATCGGCCGCGACCGCGCGCTGGAGGCGATCCTGACCAGCGCCGACTACGACGCCGACCTGGCCGAGCGCTGGGGGTGGGTCACCCGGACCCTGCCCGACGCGGAACTCGACGCCTTCGTCGACGCGACCGTCACCCGTCTCGCCTCCTTCGACCGGCAGGCACTGGCGACCGCGAAGTCCCAGGTCAACCGGGCGACACTGCCGCCGGACGTCCACCTGGTCGCCGCCTTCGGCGAGTTCGCGGGCACCCTGACGCAGCCGGGATTCGCCGCGCGCGCGGTCGGGCTCGGCGCACTGGCCGCCGAAAAGGGCCTCGACGTCGAGTACCAGCTCGGCGAGTACATCGGCCGGGTCAACGAAGCCCTCTGAGCGCCCCCAGCCGCGCCCACGACCGACCGCGGCGGCCGATGCCCCACCGCGCACAGTCGAGACGTGCGAGTCGCCTGTTCTCGCGTCCGGGCGGCGACTTCGTCGGCGGCACATGAACAGCTCTCGGCAGCGGTGCAGACCATCCGTCGAGCGGGCTCGTGCTGCCGCACCAACGGCTTGGAATCGCAGGGCTGTTGCCTCAGAGCCTGTCCCTCGGATGGTCGGCCCTGCGTCGGTCGGGTGTGGTCAGGCTTCTGGGCTCAGTCCCGTCGGCTGATCGCTGCTGCCGTGCGCCAGCGAAGCGAGGATTTCCTTGCGGCAGACATCGAGGATTTCGTCCGCCAGCGGAGAATCGTCGGGGCATGCCCGCGACAACATGATCGCTCCGATCGAATGGGCGAGCATGTCGAGCACCATGGCGCGATCCGCGCGTCGGTCCTGGTCCGCATCCCCCGGTGTGTCGCCCGGGGCCTGAAGGGCCGTCAGCAGGTTCTCGATCCCGGCTGCGAACTCTGTTCTGATGCCCGCCGGCTGGCGTGCGGCGTCGCCGCTGAGGGCCGCGATGGTGCAGCCCTCGCCGCGCCCGTCGCGATGCTCCCGGGAGACGTAGCTCTCGACGAACGAGGCGGGATCCAGACCTTCTGTCCGTGCCGCGGTCTGCGAGAGCCCGTTCGCGGACGCTTCGGCCATCAGGTCGGCCTTGGAGTGGAAGTGCTTGTAGAACCCGCCGTGAGTGAAGCCGGCGGTCGCCATCAGTTCCGCCACGCCGACACCGTCATAGCCGCGCTCGCGGAACAGCCTGGCGGCTGTCGCGACGATGTGCGCACGGTTCTGCTCCGCCTGTGCCCTGGTGACCCGCATGTCCGGCCGCCCCTTCCACGGTCGACGCTCGACGGTCAAGCATACATAGATGTCGATCGACATCTATGAGGTTGACTTTTTAAATTACGATCGTCATCGTATTACTCATCGCCCACCAGAAAGGCTCAAGGCCATGAGTGACACGCATGCGACCGCACCCACTCAGTACATCGAGGTCGACGGCGACCGCTTCGCCTACCGCCGCTGGGGCAAGCCCTCCGGCGTCCCGATCTTCCTCGTCCAGCACCTCCGCGGGGGAATGGACCACTGGGACCCCCTGCTCACCGACGGCCTGGCCGAAGGCCGCGAGGTCATCCTGTTCAACGGGCGCGGCATCGCCTCCTCATCCGGCACGCCGCGCAACCGGATGGAGGACATGGCCGACGACATCGCCGCGGTCATCCGGGCGCTGGGGCTGGAGCAGGTCGATCTGCTCGGCTTCTCGATCGGCGGTTGGCAGGCGGAGGAGGTCGCGCTGCGCCACCCCCGGCTGGTGCGCAAGCTCCTCCTGCTCGGCACCGGCCTCCGAGGCGGGGACCCGACGATCGACCCCAAGGTGCCCGAGGTGGCGACGAATCCGGTCCCCACCGTGGAGGACTTCCTCTTCCTGTTCTTCGGCCGCTCACAAGCCGCCGTCGAAGCGGGCCGGGCCTTCTGGGAGCGACGCCACCAGCGGGTCGACCAGGACCCGCCGAGCTCGCTCGAAGTCGCACAGGCGCAGCTCGAAGCGGTTGCCGCCTACGCCGAACCCCTGCCCGGCGAGAACCCCTACGCCTACCTGAACGCGATCACCCAGCCCACGTTGGTCCTCAACGGCGAGAACGACGTGATGATCGCCTCGATCAACTCCTGGCACCTCGCCCAGAACATCCCCGACGCCCAACTGCTGATCTACCCCGACGCCGGGCACGGAGCGCACTTCCAGTACCCCGAGCGGTTCCTGAAGCACGCCCTCCAGTTCCTCGACGAGTAAGCAGCCGCGCGCGAAAGACGAACGGCACGCCCTCGGCCGACGGTTTCGCGGTCATCGACCCGCGGCGGCGAGGAAGTCGATACGCACGGGCAGCAGTCGCGTCCGACAGCCCTGGTGACCCGGCGCCAACCTTGGCATCGGTAAGGCATTCGCGGACGAGCCCCTCGACCGCGGTGCGAACCAATGCGTACGTGGCTGTCCGCGATGTCGCCACATCACGGACCCGCGGCTCACGCCCGTCGCGCGGCGGTGCCTTCGTCAACATGCTCTCGGTCGCCTCGTGGGCGGCTTACCCCGTAGCCGCGACGTACAGCGCGTCGAAGGCAGCCGCGTGGAGCTACACCAACGCCGCAAGGCAGCAGCTCAAGACCCAGGGGACCTAAGTCGTCGCCGTCCACGTCAGGCCGGTCGACACCGACATGCAGGCCGGCCCGGACGTCGCCAAGACCCCTCCCGCCGGCGTGGCCCGCAGCCACGAACAATAAAAAAAATCACGATCGTAATGTAATTCATTCACGCTCATGGCGGATGCCTCATCGGATGCACAGCCCAGAACGCCGGCTCCCGTATGCCCGCCACCGACCACTTGAGGAACCACGCATGCTCGACAACCTGTGGACCCCGACCGTCGCGGGCAAGATCTCCCTGCCGCACCGTCTGGCGATGTCCCCCCTGACCCGCAGCCGGGCCACCCCGGACGGCGTGCCGACCGATCTCAACGCGGAGTACTACGCCCAGCGCGCCTCGCACGCCCTCATCATCACCGAGGGCACCCAGCCGTCCGCCGACGGCCAGGGCTACCCGGTGACGCCGGGCATCTACACCGACGAGCACATCGCCGGCTGGCGCAAGGTCACCGACGCCGTGCACCAGGCCGGCGGACGCATCGTCATCCAGCTCATGCATGTCGGGCGCATCTCCCACCCCGACAACACCCCCCACCGACGACAGCCGGTGGCCCCCTCCGCGATCAAACCGGCAGGCCAGATGTTCACCGGCGCTGGGATGCAGGAGATGCCGGAGCCGCGCGCGCTGTCCACCGAGGAGGTCGCCGCGACGGTCGACGACTTCCGCCGCGCCGCCGCGGCCGCCATCGCGGCCGGCGCCGACGGCGTCGAGATCCACGGCGCCAACGGCTACCTGGTCCACCAGTTCCTGGCCAACAGCACCAACCAGCGCACCGACCTGTACGGCGGCTCCCTCGACAACCGCATCCGCTTCGCGGTCGAGGTCGCCAGCGCCGTGGCCGACGAGATCGGGGCCGGCCGCACCGGCATCCGGCTCTCCCCCGGCAACCCCTTCCAGCTCGGCGACCTCGCCGAGGACGACACCCACGAGCTCTACCCGCACCTCGTGCGCGCCCTCGCCCCCCTCGGCCTCGCCTACCTGCACCTCGCCCACGGCGGCGACGATCAACTCCTGGGCACACTGCGCGAGTTGTGGCCCCACACACTGATCCTCAACCGCGCCGGCACCGACATCGCCACCCGCACCAAGGACATCGACAACGGCATCGCCGATGTCATCACCGTGGGCTCGATGGCACTCGCCAACCCCGACCTGGTCGAGCGCATACGTGCAGGCGCCCCCCTGAACACCCCCGACCCCGCCACCTTCTACGGCGGCGGCGCGGCCGGGTACACCGACTACCCCACCTACACCGCCTGACCGGAGCGCCCGGCGCCCGGGGGAGCTGTCTCCCTCGGGCGCTTCCGCGTACGCGCGGCGCGGCCAGGCAGCGGTGCAGACGCGCTCGCGAGGCGGGCGCGTCTGCCGGCGATGACGACGAAGTCCCACCCAAGATCAAATGCCGACCATAATATTACGTGCGTCAGACCACACCTTAGGATGGGATGCAAGGCAATGGCCCGGCGGAGTTGACGGAGGAACCCTGTGGCGCGCTACACCAAGGAGCACAAGCAGGTGACGCGGCAGCGGATCATCGAGACCGCCGGTCACCGGTTCAAGCAGGACGGCATCGACGGCTCCGGCATCTCCACGCTGATGTCCGACGCCGGACTCACCAACGGAGCCTTCTACGCCCACTTCGAGTCCAAGGACGACCTCGTCGCCCACGTCGTCGCCGAGCAGCTGCGCGCGCAGGTGAAGCAGTACGACGCGCTGCGGCCCGGTCGCGAGGGACTGGAAGATTTCATCCGCGCGTATCTGTCGCCCGAGCACCGGGACAACCCCGGCGACGGTTGCCCGTCCGCCGCCCTGCTCGACGAGATCGGCCGCTGCGGTGACGCGACCAAGGACGCCTACACCGACGGCGCCAAGGCCATCCTCGACGAGCTCGCCGCCCGCCTGGCACCCGAGGATCCCCAGTCCGCCCGCGGTCAGGCCATCGGGCTCTACACCATGGCCGTGGGCACGCTGCAGCTGTCCCGCGCGCTCTCCGACCGGGAGTTCTCCGACGAGGTGCTCGAGCAGGGAACCGAGAACATCCTCGCCTTGGCGCGGTGCCCGTCAATACCGGCCGGGTGACCACCTCGTAAGGGCCAGGACGCCGGTGCCGCGCACCCGCGTTTCCGTGCTGGTCCTGGGTCCGGCGCCCGGACGGGAGGGACGTCAGCCACACCGGTCTCCGCATCGGCATCCCGCACGACGACCGCCTCGGTGCCGTACGGCCGAGAAGCGGGCAGGTCAGTGACGTCGAACAAGCGACAGAGCCGTGACGCCCACCATGCGTCACGGCTCTGACCCACGTCCTCGGTCCGTACGCCGACCGCACCGCGGCCCCTACGGCCGGCCGAAGAACTCGAGAGCCGTCGGCACGAACTGCTCGTGGTACTGGAAGATGCCGCCGTGGCCGCCGTCGGGGTAGATCACCAGCTCGGAGTTCGGCAGTCGCCGGTCCATGTCGTACGAGTTCGACGTCGGAACCATCCTGTCGTCGTCACCGTTGGCGACGAGCACGGGCTGCTGGATGCGGGAGAGATCCTGCGGCTGTGCCAGCCCCCAGCGGTGGATGGCTTTGAGCTGGGAGAAGTAGGAGGTGAGGCGGATCGCCTTGTCCCGGTCCTTGGTGCGCTCCTTCAGGCGGGCCAGGAACTGCTTGCCGGCCCGAATCCCGTTCGGGGTGCGGGTGAAGAAGAGGAACTGCTTCACGTCCTGAAGGGTGAGCAGTGCCCGGAGGGTGTCGTAGTGCGAGATCCGGGTCACGTTCTTGATGCCCTCGCCGCCGGCCGGACCGGTGCCCGCGAGGATCAGCCTGCGGATGAGCTGCGGGTCGGTCTCGGCGATCACCTGGGCGATCATGCCGCCCATCGAGAAGCTGAGGACGTCGACCTGCTCGAAGCCCAGCGCCCGGATGAAGGTGACGGCGTCCTTGGCCATCTCCTCGATGGTCTTCGGCGTCACGCCGCTGGACGCGCCCACGCCCCGGTTGTCGAACGTGATCACCCGGTGCTTGGTGGCGATGCCGTCGACGACCCGGGGGTCCCAGTTGTCGAGGACCGCGGCGAGGTGGGTGATGAAGATGACCGGCATACCGGTCCGGGGGCCGAGGTCGCGGTAGGCGAAGGTCACTCCGTCGGCGGTGACGGTGCGGGTCTGCGCGTGCTTGTACGACGTCACCACGTCGCCGTCGTTTCGTGTTTCGCGTGCGTTCACGGTCGTGCCCTTCGATGTGTGGGTTACCGCCGGTTGCGCCAACCTCTTCTTCCTCACGGATGGGCGCGGAGCGGATCCCAGGATTCCCGGCTGCGACTGCAGTCCGGTGTCGGCGGCCAGAGGAGGCCCCGGATGGCGAGAACCCACTGGATCAGGCTCCCGGACAACCCGTCGACCATTGAAGTATGATCATACTTCTATCGAGGTGCAAGTGGCGGGCCGAACGAGATGCACAACGGTGGAATCACAGGTTCCGCCTGGCACGTGAGACCAGTCGGGCGGCATGCCGAGGTCCTGGAGGACGGCGAACAGTGTGGACGGCCCCGGTTCGGCCTGGCGGGCGCGACTGGCATGCACGTCCGCCCCAGCCTGAACCTCGAACTGCCGCAGCGTTCACCCGTGCTCCTGCGCAGCCGCCCTGGACGAAGGGACAGCCCCCCGACTACGCCGCGCCGGCTTCACGCCGAGTAGGGGCGACCTGGGTCGACAGGGGGCCTTCATGGCGAGCGGAGACCGCGACCAGACGCGGACCCGCGTGCGGGCCAGCAGTACGGACGGACATGCGCGGCGCGGACCGAGAGGCGGAGCGGACACCGCAGCGAGGGCGCCGGAGTCCGAGGTTTACGAGGTTATTGAATTACGTTCACAATACAATACATTGGAGGAGCCGCTGGAGGGCGAGTGGCCCACCCGGCACGCAGAGGAGTGTGCGGTGCGATACAGGCAAGAGCACAAGCAGGCCACCAGGCAGAGGATCATCAAGACGGCCGGCCGCCGCTTCAAGGGGGACGGCATCGACGGCTCGGGCATCGCGGCGGTCATGAGGGACGCGGGGCTGACCAACGGCGCCTTCTACACCCACTTCACGTCCAAGGACGACCTGGTGGCCACGACGATCGCCGACCAGCTGCAGGCACAGAACGCGAGCATCGTCGCGCACGCGGAGCCAGGCCGCGCGGGCCTCGAACAGATCGTGCGCTGGTACCTGTCCCCCTGGCACCGCGACAGCCGCGACACCGGCTGCCCCTCCGCCGCCCTGCTCGACGAGATAGGGCGCTGCACACACCCGACCAAGCGGGCGTACACCGACGGCGTGCTGGTCGTCGCCGACGGCATCGCCGCCCGCCTGGCCCCGCACGACCCGCTCTCGGTCCGCACCATGGCACTCAGCGCGTACGCCATGATGGCCGGCACGCTCCAACTCGCGCGCGCCCTCGCCGACCCCCAGCTGGCCGATCAAGTCCTCGAACAGGGCGTCCACAACGCCCTCGCACTGCTGGGCATCGAGCACGGGTACACCACAACCCCGAACTGACCTGCCCAGAACGCGCCGGTCGCCGCGGCGGCCCGTCGCACCTGCGCAGCGCACCGCTTGACCCCGCCGTGCCAGTTGCTCGGTGTCACGCTGGGCGCTCGCGCAACCGCGCCGCAGGTTTTTGCTTACCCGTCAACTGAGCCGCGGGGTGGACGGTCTGGACGAAAATTCCTTGCAGACAAGGGCAGTGAGCGCCCTACGGTTGCCTCCCGTGACCATCGAGATGCCCTACCAGTCGCTTCCGATCGACCAGTCCGACGTGCGCTACATCCACGGACCCGATTCCGCTCCGCAGCCGGGCGTGCCCGCGGGCGAGACGGTCGCGTTCGAGTGGAGCGACAGCGCGGTCTACCCGGGAACCTTCCGCAAGTTCTGGGTCCACGTGCCCGCGCAGTACGACCCAGCGGAACCAGCGTCCTTGATGGTGTTCCAGGACGGATGGTGGTATCTGGACCCCGCAGGGGAGGTACGCGGCGCGATGGTCCTGGACAACCTCATTCACCGAGGCGACATACCCGTCACCATCGGCGTGTTCGTCGATCCCGGTGTCTTCCCCGGAGCGGAGAACCCGAAGAATCGAAACAACGAGTACGACGCCTTCGACGACCAGTACGTGACCTTCCTCCTCACCGAGATCATCCCGCAGGTCGCGGAGCGCTATGCCATCGCTCAGTCGCCCGAACAGTGGGGCATCTGCGGCGGGAGCAGTGGCGGCAACTGTGCCTTTACCGCCGCGTGGCTGCGTCCGGACAAGTTCCGCCGTGTCATCGGATACCTGTCCAGCTTCGCGCAGATGCCGGACGGCAATCCCTACCCGCAGCTCATCGCCCGCGTACCCCGCAAGCCGCTGCGCGTCTTCATGCAAGGCGGACACCGCGACCTGAACTGGAACGAGCCGCAGTGGAACTGGCTCGCCGAAAACCTGCGCGTGGCAGCCGCTCTCGCCGAAGCGGGCTACGACTTCCGCCTGGTCCTGGGAGACGGCGGCCACAGCCCCAACCACGGCGGCGTCCTGCTGCCTGACGCGCTGCGCTGGCTGTGGCGGCCCGACGATTCCTCATGCCGTTCGTCAAGCCACAGGGCACGCGCGAAGTAACGGGCCGGGGATTGTCAGAGGTGCCCGGTACGGTCAGTCCATCAGACTGGGGAGGGCTCATGGCGACCAAGTGGAGCTTGACGATCGACTGCGCGTACCCGGCCAAGCTGGCCAAGTTCTGGGCGCTGGCATTGGGCTACGTGGAGAAGCCCGCGCCCGCAGGGTTCGGGAGCTGGGAGGAGTGGTTCGCGCACCATGGCGTTCCGGAGGACGAGTGGGATGACGGGGCGTATCTCTCGGATCCGGACGGCGTAGGCCCCACCTTGTCCTTCTTGAAGGTGCCGGAGCCGAAGTTGATGAAGAACCGGTTGCACCTCGACGTGCACGTAGGTGGCGGCCGTGAAACACCGTGGGAGATCCGCTGGCCGCGTGTGGTCGAGGCGGTCGAGCGGTTGACCACGGCGGGTGCGACTGTGGTCCGCGAGGACGAGCTGCAGGGCAGGCCGGATCACGTGGTGATGGCAGACCCTGAAGGTAACGAGTTCTGCCTGGTCTGACGGAACGCGCCAGATCGGCCGTCCGACGCGGAACGTGTCGCGTCCGTTCCTACGCGGCAGCCCTTGCCGGCGGAGCTGGCTCGTAGCACCGTCAACGTAGGAGGGCCCATTGGACGTTGCCCCGGCGTCGAGCGAGGGCCGAGGACGGCCTGGGTGTGGCGCTTGCCCTCAGCTCGTTTGCGGTCGTAGAACCTGCGCGACTCCTCGCACTTACGGATGCTGAACAACGCTGAGGTGTAGAAGACGCGTTGGAGGCGGCGGCTGTATCGCTGCGGGCGCTTCAGATTCCCGCTGATCTTCCCGGAGTCACGGGGCACCGGGGCGACGCCGCCGAAGCCGGCGAGGCGGTCGGGGGTGCCGAAGGCGGTCATGTCGCCGGCGGTGGTGGCCAGGAATTCGGCACCGAGGATGATTCCCAGGCCGGGCAGGCTGGTGTGCTGGCGTTCGGCGGCTTCGATGGCCGTCTCGGCGAGCGGTGACGGTGTTGGTCATGCAGGCCGACGCAACGTTCTGGGACTCGCTCGTGTTCGACGGAATCGACGACCTGAACGTCGAATCGGTGACCGGCTCCCCCGCGACCCGCCGCGTGCGCTCGGAGCGTGTGACCCACAAGGCGAGCGTCGAACGGTACTGGCACCCAAGCGGAGCCGGTGGCCGGTCGGTCAGGGGCGGGCGGCGTCGAAGAGGGGTTCGAGCGGCTCTCCCTCGTAGCCGATGACGAGGCAGGCCGCTGCTTCCGGTCCTCCGGAACGCTCCACGAGCC
Source organism: Streptomyces caniscabiei (assembly GCF_014930365.1). Lineage (GTDB taxonomy): Bacteria > Actinomycetota > Actinomycetes > Streptomycetales > Streptomycetaceae > Streptomyces > Streptomyces caniscabiei. The sequence continues at coordinate 66,596 of NZ_JABXWI010000021.1, forward strand.
GGGCCAGGACCGTCGCCTCGGACGGCAGTTCGTCCGGGTCGATTCCGAGCGCGCGGGCCGCACGGTCGCGTCGCCGGTCGAAGTCAGGCAGGTCCTCCCGGTACTCATCGGCAACCGTCTGGAGTTCCTCAGCTGTCCGACCGGGAGCGTCTCGCCACCACGGCACCACAAGACACAGCTGCACCAACTCCGGCAGCCCGAGCGCGAGCGGACCGGCTTCGCCGTCCAGGCTCACGTACACCACCGGGCGTTCCTCACCGCCCTCACCGACGAAGCAGAACGCATCCCCCGAACCCGCCCGCGCGAACTGCTCCAACCGGGCCCCGGAGGCGAGTCGGACTCCTTCCTCCAACTCGTGGTCGTCGGGGGCCGTCGCATCGAGGTCCGCGACACCGGCAAAGAACGCGACAGCCTCCTCATCGGCGCCCAGGAGGGGCAGCAATGCCTCCGGGCGGCCGGAGCGGCAGGCGGGTGTGGCAGGCCCGGCCGGTACGTTCGATCCGTTCACCCGGCCACCGTATCCCGCACCCCCGACGGCAGTCGGGCAGGTCCTGCCGGTCGCCGGTGTTGTCGAGACCTCCGCGAATCAGGTCGAGGCTCGTTGCACGTCAAGACCAGCACCCCTACCCCCGGCAACGGCACCGACCTCTTCCCCAGGGCAGCAGAGCGAATCTGTCCCACCAGTCGCGAGTCGCCGTCGACCGGGGCGGCCGCGCGATCGGGTCAGAGCGTGAGCACCGGTCGCGTGGAGAAGTCTTCGTACTGGTCCTCTCCGTCCGGTCCGTACACGAACTCGGCCATCTCGGGGTTTCGGTTGGCGGTCGCCAGGGGGAGCCAGGCCAGCAGGTGACCGTAGCCGCCGCACACCGACTCGCCCCCGTCGCCGCCGTGGATCGCGGTGACATCGCTGGTCAGCTCGGCGCGGTAGGTGTCGTAGGTGATGTGCAGGCCGAAGGCGTTCAGTTCGTTGTGCGGGCCGGTGTCGTCGCCGTAGGGGATGCGGTCGAGGGGACAGTCGTCGCCCCAGCGGAACAGGGTGTCCGCTCCGGCGCCGCAGGCGTGTTCCCACTCGTCGGAGCTCGGCATCCGCAGGCCACGGGCAAAGAGGGCGGGCGGCATGTCGGCCGGAGGTCCGGTGAGGGTCTCGTCCTCCACGGCCATCAGGACGGTGTCCAGATGGACGCTGCGGCGAGCGCTGAGAATCCGTGCGAGGTGGGTCCGCAGATCGGGCCCGTAGCCGTAGCCCTGCTCCTGGCTCTCGGCGTAGTCGGCGGCCTGCTGCGCGGTCGGCTTCCAGGTGGCGACGTCGAAGCCCAGGGACACCCGGCCGCCGGGTATCAGGGCGAACTCTTGCCCGTCCCGTTCGACGCGGACGCGGTGCAGCGGGGCACCGAGGTGTTCCACGGCCTCGACGAGTGACACCCGGCCGCCGACGTGGTCAGCGACGTTCTGGGCGATCCGCCGGGCGGTGACCTCGTCGAAGGTCCGCCACAGGTCGAGGGTGAGATCAGCAAGCGACACAGCCGGCAGTGTGGCACGCGGCACTGACACAGCACCGAGAAGCGCGGGCTCCGCCAACCAGGCGGGCGGGAGGGCTGGCGACCTGGAGGAGAGCACTCGGCGTGGACGGCGCCGCGGCCGGGTGGCGTGTGGTCACCGGGCACGCTGCGGCGCGCGAGGTCCAGCAACCACGCCTGGTCCTGGTCCATTGGCAAGCCCCGTACGGCGGTTTCACCGCTCGCCGTCGAAGTGGTCGAGAAGGGCATCGTGGCAGTCGTCCGCTCCGGGCCGGGTGCGCGTGAAGGCCAGCACGCCGTCGTCGTTGCCTTCCGCCTTGGCCTTGGCCACCTTGGCCTCGATGTCCGCGATGTACTCGGCGCACTCGGCACTGACGGGCTTCTCCGGCTGCGGGTCAGGCGCCGTAGAGGCGTTCAGTGCGGCGGTGACAGCGATACCGGCCACGCACAGCACCGCCCACACGGCAGCCCACGTGCGGCGGTTTGTCAGTAACGGCTTGGGCATTCAGGCATCCTACGAGCGTCGCAGCGGGCTGTCGCCGAGTGGTGCGGTCTCTCAGCGGTCGAGCGCCCAGCGCGCCCTGGGCCATCCGCCCGCGGCGGCCGTCGTGCGCTCGTACGCGACACCAGGCGTAAGGCTGTCAGTACGTCGCCCGCCCTCCGCTGATGTCGTAGACCGCACCGGTGGAGAAGCTGACCCGGTCCGAGGCGAGGAAGGCGACCAGTTCCGCCACCTCTTCCGGGCGTCCGATCCGCTGCATGGGGATGAGGCCGGTGATGTGTTCGAGCACCTCGGGAGCGGTGCTGTCGTTCATGGGGGTGGCGATGACCGCGGGTGTGATGACGTTGACGAGGACACCGCTGGTGGCCAGTTCCTTGCCGGCCGATTTGGTGAGCGCGATCACGGCCGCCTTGGACGCGGAGTAGGCCGACAGGTTGGGGTTGCCGTCCTTGCCGGCCATGCTCGCGAAGTTGACCACGCGTCCCCAGCCCCGGTCGCGCATCCCGGGGACGAAGGTCCTCATGGTGTTCACCGTGCCCAGGACGTTGACGTCGAGGACCCGGCGCCATTCCTCGGTGGTGGTCTCCGTGAGCGGCTTGTTGGGGCCGACGATGCCCGCCGCGTTGACGAGTATGTCCACCGGTCCGATCTCGTCGCGGATCTGGCGCAGGGCCCGTTCGTCCGTCACGTCCGCGCAGGCGTCGGCGCCGTGGATGTCCAGGGTGGTCACCCGTACCCCTTCGCTCCGAAGCCTCTGGGCAGCGGCTCGGCCGAGTCCGCCGGCGCCTCCGGTGACGAGGGCCGCCTTCGTGGTCGTCATGGCTCTCCTGTGAGTCGAGGGCGTGGGTACGAACGCGCGAGCTTTCCTCTCCCGGTCAGTCGGGCGTCGGGCGGGTGACTTCCTCGAGCATTTCGAGGAGGTGCCGGTAGGGACGTCCGGTCGCCCGCGTCATGCCGAGTTCGCAGGTGCGGTTCACCGAGGCGTACGCCGTCGCGTGCACGGTGCGCAGGGAGCGGGCCTCAGCTGCGGTCGCGGAGGCCGTCAGCTCGGGGTGCAGGAGTCCCCGGTCCCCGGCGAAGGCGCAACAGCGCCATTCCTCCGGCTGGATCACGTCCTCGGCGGCCGCGGAGGCCACGCGTAGCAATGCCGGGTCGAGACCGAGCTGCGTCGAGGCACAGGTGGGATGGACGACGAGTGAGGGGATGCGCCGGGCGGCAGGCAGACCCGGCAGGACCTCCGCGTCGACGAACGCCACCACGTCCATCACGCGGATCCCTTCCTTCGCCAGGAGGTGCGTCAGGCCCTCCGTGCAGGAGGCCGCGTCGACCACGACCGGTAGCGCCCCGTTGTCCGTCGCCGACCGCAGTACGGGGACGACACGCTCCCGCATCACGGCATGGCCGTCGGTCAGGCCCTTCGACTTCCACGGCGTTCCGCAGCACAGGGAAGCGATCCTGTCGGGTACCCGTACCTCGACTCCGGCTCGCTCGCACAGGGCCAGGAAGGCCTCCCCGACGCCCTTTCCCGTCCCCGACTCGGCAGCGCCGAACATCGTGGACACGCAGGCCGGGAAGTAGACCGCTTGCGCGGCCGCGGCAGTTCGGGGGTGTCGCCGGGTGCCGCCGCGCGGGAGGTCCGGGGACCACGCGGGTACGACGTCGGTGCCGAGCAGCGCCCTCCCGGCGGCTGTCGCGCCGCCGGGCAGGGCGGCCGGCACGGCCCGCGCCGCTGTGAGCGCGCCGGCCGCGACGCGGGTGACACCGTCCCAGTGCCGGGCCGCCGATGCCCAGGCCTTCTGTTCGGCGCGGCCGCGTCGTTCGGCGCGCAGTCGGCGGGTCAGGTCGCCCGTGTCGATGAGCACGGGGCACGCCGTGCGGCACATGCCGTCGACCGCGCAGGTGTCGACGACGTCGTACTGGGATTCCGCCTCCAGTCGGGCGAGCAGGTCGGTGTCTCCCGCCGTTCGGGCACGCGCGATCTCGCGGCGCAGCACGATCCGACGGCGCGGGGTCGTGGTGAGGTCCTGGCTGGGGCAGACCGGTTCGCAGTAGCCGCACTCCACACAGCGGTCCACTTCCTCCTCGACCGTGGGAGTCGACTTGAGGTGACGGATGTGGACGCTCGGGTCGTCGCTGAGCAGCACGCCCGGGTTGAGCAGTCCGTGCGGGTCGAGAAGGTGTTTGACCTCGCGCATCACGTCGTAGAGCTCGTCACCGTACTGGCGACGGACGTACGGGGCCATGATGCGCCCGGTGCCGTGCTCGGCCTTGAGGGTGCCGCCGTGGCCGAGGACGAGATCGACCATGTCGTCGGTGAACGCCAGGTAGCGCTCGGCCAGTTCGGGCCTGTCGAAATCCTCGTTGAGCAGGAAGTGGATGTTGCCGTGCCGCGCGTGCCCGAAGATCACGCCTCCGGTGTAGCCGTGAAGGTCGAACAACTCGGTGAGCTGCGCACAGGTGGGCAGCAGTCGGTCGACCGGTACCGCGATGTCCTCCAGCAGAGCCGTGGTGCCGGACGGACGTGCGCCCGCGACCGCGGTGTAGAGCCCCTTGCGGATGTGCCAGAGCGCGGCACGGGTGGCGGGTTCGCTCGTCAGCGTGCCGGTGGTGGTCAGCGGGAGAGCGGCCAGGATCTGGGCTGTGTCCGAGACCCTTTGGCGCAGTGCCTCGGCAGTCGGCTCCTGGTGTTCGACGAGGAGTGCCGTGTGGTCCCGCACCCGCGTTTCCCGCAGTGCGGCGGTCGCTCCGGGGTCCCGCTGGGCGACTCTCAGGCTGGTGGCGTCGAGGAGTTCGATGGTGGCGAAGCCGGCGGCCACCAGGTCGGGCAGGGCGCCGGTCGCGGTGGCGAGGTCGGGGAAGACGAGCAGCCCGGTGGCCGCGTGCGGATGGGCGGGGACGGTGCGGAAGGTCGCCTCGGCGACGAAGGCGAGGGTGCCCTCGCTGCCGATGACCAGGTGGGTGAGGATGTCGACCGGGCGGGTGTGATCGACGAAGGAGTTCACGCCGTAGCCCATGGTGTTCTTGATGGCATACAGGCGGCGGATCGTCTCGCGTGAGGTGGGGTTGACGCGCACCCGGTCCCGCAGTCGCACGAGCCCTTCGTGGATGCGCGGTTCGAGAGTGCGCAGTCGGTCGTCGGCGTCCGCGGCGCCGGTGTCGAGGACCGTTCCGCTCGGCAGCACGAGCACGGCCGACTCCAGGGTGCGGTAGGTGTTGAGTTCGGTGCCGCAGGCCATGCCGCTGGAGTTGTTGGCGACGACACCGCCGATCGTGCAGGCGCTCTCACTGGCCGGGTCCGGGCCGAGTCTGCGGCCGTGGCGGGCGAGCCGCTGGTTCACCGCCCGTACGGTGGCGCCCGGTTGGACCCGTACGCGGTCGCCGTCGTCGAGGATCTCGATGCCGCGGAAGTGGCGGCGGGTGTCCACGAGGATTCCGTCGTTGGTGGCCTGGCCGGAGAGGCTGGTGCCGCCGGAGCGGAACGTCAGGGACAGGCCGTGGGCCGCGCCCGTACGCAGGAGCTCGGCCACCTGGGTCGCGTCCTTCGGGGTGACCACCGCGTCCGGCACCAGCAGGTAGTGCGAGGCGTCGTGGGCGAAGGCGAGTCGGTCGGAGGCGCGGGCGGCCACCGTGCCCGGTGCGGCCGCCTCCAGCCGCGCCAGCAGCGTGGCGTCGGGCGTGAGGAGACCGTCAGTGCGACTCACGGCTCACCTCGGAGCCGCTGGAGCCGATCAGGAAGTCGAGGTCGGCGCCGGTGTCGGCCTGCTGGACGTGGTCGACGTAGAGGCGTTCCCAGCCGCGGCGGGGAGCGGCGAATCCGTCGAGCGTGGCCTGGTTGGGCCTGCGGGCGGCGAGTTCGTCGGCGGGTACGTCGATGTCGATGCGGCGGGACTCGACGTCCAGGGTGATCAGGTCGCCGGTGCGGACGAGGGCGAGGGGGCCGCCGGCGGCGGCTTCCGGAGCGACGTGCAGGACGACAGTGCCGTACGCCGTGCCGCTCATCCGGCCGTCGCAGACCCGGACCATGTCACGCACGCCCTGTTCGAGCAGCTTCCTCGGCAGGGGCATGTTGGAGACCTCGGGCATGCCCGGATACCCCTTGGGGCCACAGCCGCGCAGGACCAGGACGGAGTCGGCGTCGACATCGAGATCCGGGTCGTCGATGCGGGCGTGGAAGTCCTCGATGGAGTCGAACACCACCGCCCGGCCCTGGTGTCGGAGCAGGTGAGCAGAGGCCGCCGCGGGCTTGATGAGCGCGCCGTCGGGAGCCAGGTTGCCCCGCAGTACGGCGATGCCGCCCTCGGCGACCAGCGGCTCGGTGCGGGTGCGGATGACCTCGCCGTCCCAGATCGGGGCGTCGTCGAGACAGTCGACGAGCGGGGTGCCGGTGACCGTCAGCGCGTCCGGATCGAGCAGGTCACGGACCTCGCGCAGGACGGCGAGCAGGCCTCCGGCGCGGTGCAGGTCCTCCATGAGGAAGCGGCCGGCCGGCTGGAGGTCCACCAGGACGGGCACGCGGGAGCCGATGCGGTCGAAGTCGTCGAGTGTCAGCTCGATGCCCAACCGGCCCGCGATGGCCAGGAGATGGACGACGGCGTTGGTGGAGCCGCCGATCGCCGCGAGCGCGACGATCGCGTTGTGGAAGGAGGCCTTGGTGAGGAAGGTCGCCGGTCGCCGGTCGGCGCCCACCATCTCCACCACGATCCGGCCCGTGTGGTGCGCCGCCTCCAGAAGTCGGCTGTCAGGAGCGGGAGTTCCGGCGGTCCCGGGGACGACCGTGCCCAGCGCCTCGGCGACCAGCGCCATGGTGGACGCGGTGCCCATGGTGTTGCAGTGCCCGCGGCTGCGGATCATCGCCGACTCGGAGCGGGTGAACTGCTCCTGGGAGAGCGTGCCGGCCCGTACCTCCTCCGACAGACGCCAGACGTCGGTGCCGCAGCCCAGCGGTTTGCCTCGGAAGGTTCCGGTGAGCATCGGACCGCCGGGGACCACGACCGCGGGGAGGTCCACCGAGGCGGCGGCCATGAGCAGCGACGGGATGGTCTTGTCGCAGCCGCCGAGCAGCACCACGCCGTCGATGGGATTGGCCCGCAGCATCTCCTCCGTGGCCATCGCGGCCATGTTCCGCCACAGCATCGCGGTGGGCCGCACGTTCGTCTCCCCCAGTGACACCACCGGCAGGTTCAGCGGGATCCCGCCCGCCTCGTACACCCCGTTGCGGACCGAGGCCGCGACCTCGTCAAGGTGGGTGTTGCAGGGGGTCAGTTCGGAGGCGGTGTTGGCGATGGCGATCTGCGGCCGGCCGGTGAAGGCGTCGTCCGGCACGCCCCGTCGCATCCACGCCCGGTGGATGTAGGCGTTGCGGTCCTGTCCCCCGTACCACTGCGCACTGCGGAGCGTCATCCCGAACCTCTTCCAATAATCGGTATGCCGTTCTAAGGTGTGGAACACGATGAAGCATACGCAGACACACGACGGATCGACAGACCCCGGCGAGAACGGCGCGACCGGCGCCGACGGCGGTCGGCTCGTCGGCTCGGACCGGGTGCTCGCCGTCCTCAAGGAGCTCGCTCGGTACCCCGACGGAGCGGGCCTGGACGAGCTGACGCACCTGATGGCCAGCCCGAAGCCGACCGTGCACCGGGCTCTCGCCGCCCTGCGCCGGGCCGGGCTGGCCGACCAGGACGCTCACGGCCGCTATGTGCTCGGCGACGAGTTCCTGCGCATGGCCTTCGCCCACCACGAGGCCCGGCCCGACCACGTCCGCGTGCGGCCCGTACTGGAAGCTCTCGCGCACCGGTTCGGCGAGACGGCCCACTACGCGGTGCTCGACGGCCGGGAGGTCGTCTACCGCGCCAAGGTCGATCCGCCCACCGGTGCCGTCAAGCTGACGTCGACGATCGGCGGACGCAACCCCGCGCACGCCACCGCCGTCGGCAAACTGCTCCTCGCCTCCCACCTGGGTGCCGTGGAGGAGGTCGAGGCGTGGGTCGGCGATTCGCCCCTGGAACGGCGCACCCCGCAGACCCTGTGCACGGCCGCCGACCTGCACCGTGAGTTGAGGGCCACGGCCGAACGGGGGTACGCCGTCGACGACCAGGAGAACGAGACCGGCGTCAACTGTGTCGCTCTGCCCGTGTACGCCACCTCACCGACAACGCCGTCCGGAGCCGTGAGCATCAGCGCGCTGGCCTACCGGACGCCCTTGACCGCCCTGCTCGACGCCCTCGACGAGACCCGGGCACTGCTCGGCCCGCTCGGCGAGCCCCACTGCTGAGCCCCACTGCTGAGCCCTCCTACTGAGAGCCCCGCCCCCCTCCCCCTCTCACCGAATCTGGAGACACCCCCGTGTACCTCATGCGCATCGGCGCACCCGGCGCCGAGAAGCCCGTCGCCCGCATCGACGACGAGACCTACGTCGACCTGTCGGACGTGGTCACCGACTTCGACGAGACGTTCTTCGGCGACGGCGGCATCGACCGCGTCCGCCCCGTCGTGACCGAGCGGGCTGCCGCAGGCCAGGTCCTCCGGTTCGACGGGGAACGCGTCGGCGCCCCCATCGCGCGCCCGCACCAGATCCTGTGCATCGGGCTCAACTACCGCGACCACGCGGCAGAGAGCGGCATGCCGGTCCCCGACGAGCCGATCCTGTTCACCAAGTCCCCCAACACCCTGATCGGCCCGAACGACGACGTGCGCATCCCGCGTGGCTCCACCAAGACCGACTGGGAGGTGGAACTCGGCATCGTCATCGGCCGCCGCACCAGCTACCTGGAGTCGGTGGACGACGCCCGCGGCGCCATCGCCGGCTATGTGACCGTCAACGACGTCAGCGAGCGCGCCTTCCAACTGGAGCGCGGCGGGCAGTGGGCCAAGGGCAAGTCCGCCGAGACCTTCAACCCGGCAGGGCCCTGGCTCGCGACCGCCGACGAGGTCGACGACGTCCTCGACCTCGACATGTGGCTCGATGTCAACGGCGTGCGCCGGCAGACCGGCAGCACCAAGACGATGATCTTCGACCCGTACTTCATCGTGCACTACCTCAGCCAGTTCCTCGTGCTGGAGCCCGGCGACCTGATCAACACGGGCACCCCGCCCGGAGTCGGCATGGGTCTCACCCCACCCGTCTACCTCCAGCCGGGCGACGTGATGGAACTGGGCATCAAGCAGCTCGGCACCCAGCGCCAGAGCGTGCTCGGGCCCCGGTGAGCCTGCCCTCCATGCGCGCGTTCGTCCTGACGGCACCCGGCGTCCACGAGGTCCGGGACCTCCCGGCGCCGGTGGCCGGGCCCGGCGAAGTCGTCATCGCCGTCGAGCGGGTCGGCGTCTGCGGCACCGATGTGGAGTTCTTCACCGGGGAGATGGCCTACCTCCACCAGGGCCACTCCACCTACCCGATGCGGCTCGGCCACGAATGGTGCGGCCGTGTCACGACGGTCGGCGACGGCGTCGATCACGGGTGGATCGGTCGACGCGTCATGGGCGACACGATGATCGGCTGTGGCACCTGTCGACGCTGTCGGCGCGGGCATCAGCATGTCTGTGAGCGACGGCACGAGGTGGGCGTGCGCACCGGCCGTCCCGGCGCCCTGGCCGAGCAACTCGCCGTTCCGGCAAGCTCGTTGCACGCACTGCCGGACTCCGTCGACGAGGTGCTCGGCGCGTTGGTGGAGCCGGGCGGCAACGCCCTGCGCGCTGCTCGGGCCGCCTCGGCGGGGGCCGGGGACCGGGCGCTGGTCCTGGGCCCGGGGACGATCGGCCTGCTGAGCGCGATGTTCCTCCGCGCCGCCGGGGCGGAAGTCCACCTCATGGGTGTCACGGAAGGCTCGCTCGCCTTCGCCCGGAGTCTCGGTTTCGCGCACGTGTGGACGGAGGAGTCGTTGCCGGACCTGCCGTTCGACGCGGTCGTCGACGCCTCGAACGCGGCCCATCTGCCCGACAGGGCACTGGAGTTGGTGGAACCCGCCGGCCGCCTCGTGTACATCGGTCTGGCCGGCGAACCCAGCAGGATCGACACCCGCACCCTCGCCCTCAAGGACATCACGGCCGTCGGCATCCTGTCGGCCTCCCCCGGCCTCGACGCCACCATCCAGGCCTACGCCGACGGATCCATCGACCCCAGACCCCTGGTCGCCGCGACCGTCGGACTCGCCCAGGCCGGCGCGGTCCTCGCCGGCGAGCGGCCACCGGACGCGGGATCCGGTCCGAAGATCCATGTCGACCCCCGTCGACACGCTGCCTGATCAGCCTGAGGAGTGAGCAACCCATGACCGAGTTCGACGGTCTCACCGCGGTCGTCACCGGCGGATGCGGTGGCATCGGGGCCGCGACCGCCGCGCTGCTGCGGGACCGGGGCGCGCGGGTGGCCGTCCTGGACCTCCGGGTCGAGGGCGCGCCCGCGGACGTACTGGCTGTGGGGTGCGACATCGCCGACTCGGCCGCGGTCGACGAGGCGATCGCGGAGACGGTCGATCGCCTGGGCGGTCTCGACATCCTGGTGAACAACGCCGGCATCGGAGCGGTCGGCGACATAGCCCGGAACGCCGACGCCGAGTGGGCCCGGGTCCTCGACATCAACGTCACCGGCATCGCGCGGGTCACCCGCGCGGCTCTGCCCCACCTGCGAAGCTCGTCCCACGCGGCGGTGGTGAACGTGTGTTCTGCCGTCGCCTACCTGGGTGTACGCCAGAGGGCGCTGTACAGCGCCAGCAAGGGCGCGGTCCACGCCCTCACGCTGGCCATGGCCGCCGACCACGCGGCGGACGGGATCCGTGTCAACGCCGTGGCTCCCGGCACGGCGGACACACCATGGGTGACCCGTCTGCTCGACGACGCGGAGGACCCTAAGGCGGCGGCCGAGGCCCTGCGCGCACGCCAGCCGTTGGGGCGTCTGGTGGCTGCCGAGGAAGTGGCCCACGCCATCGCGTCTCTCGCCTCCCCGCGAGCCGGATCGACCACGGGCACGATCCTCCGGGTGGACGGTGGCATGACCAGTCTGCGTCTCTGACCCCCACGCACCGGCGCCCCGAACCGGGTGGCGGGCTGGATCCACCTGGCCCCGGACCGGGTGGAGGCCGGGATCCACCCGAAGGCCGCCCGTGAACCGCTCACCCTGGTCCGGGAAGTGAGGGGATGTCCGCGGTCCGTAGGCGGCCGGTGCTGAGCTGGGTGGTGGGTCTGGTCGGTCTAGCCGGTCTGCTGCACGGGGCCGCGCCGACGACGCGCCCGGGCGGGCCGGCGTGGCGGCGGCAGCCGTGGCCGCCGCTTTGCCGGGCACGGCCTCGGCGGGCTCGCGGCCACCGGGATCGGTGCCCTCCTGGGATTGCTGCTGGGAGCCGCGCGCCGCCAGCAGTGGGCGCGGGAGTGGGCCGCTGCCGAGCCGGTGGTGGAGCGGCAGCGGCGCCTCCTCGAACACGAGCGGGTCGAGCTGCTGGCCGAACACAACCGGCTCGCGCGGGAGGTGCACGATGTGCTGGCCCACACCCTGTCGGCCCTGTCCGTCCAACTGACCGCCGTGAACGGCCTGGTGGAGAACGGTGCCGGGGCCGGTGCTGTGCGGGCCGCGGTCGGCCGATCCCGCCGCCTGGTCGTCGAGGGCGTGGAGGAGACCCGTCGCACGGTGCGTGCGCTGCGCGACGAGCCGGTGGTGCTCGACGACCAGCTCGCGGCACGTTGAGGGCACTGGGGCCGCCCCCCGGATCCGTGGTCTCGCTCGGCCGCTGGCGCCCGCAGCCGACGACTCTTGGCGCCTGGCGCAGGAGGCTCTGTCCGCGTCCTGTTGGGCAGGGGTCAGCCTCTGCGTTGCCTGATCTCCTCGGTCACGGCGGGGAGGACTGTGTGGAGGTCGCCCACGACGCCGAAGTCGACGAGCTCGAAGATCGGAGCCTCCTCATCCTTGTTGACGGCGACGATGGTCTTCGAGGTCTGCATGCCGGCGCGGTGCTGGATGGCGCCGGAGATCCCGGCGGCGAGGTACAGCTGGGGGGAGACGGTCTTCCCGGTCTGGCCGATCTGGTGGCCGTGCGGTTTCCACCCCGAGTCCACCGCGGCCCGCGAGGCACCCACGGCCGCGCCGAGGGCGTCGGCGAGATCCTCGACCGGATCGAAGTCGCCGCCGGTGCCGCGGCCGCCGGAGACCACGATCGCGGCCTCGGTCAGTTCGGGGCGGCCGGTGGCGGCACGAGGCTGGGAGGCCACGATCCGGGCACCCCGGGCGGCCTCGGACACGGCGACGGCCACCTCCTCGACCTGGCCGGCGCCGTCGGCCTCCACCGGCGCCGTGGAGTTGGGCTTGACGGTGATGATCGGTGTGCCCCGGGTGACCCTGGCCTTGACCGTGTAGCTGCCGGCGAACACCGACTGGGTGGTCACCGGGCCGTCGTCTCCGGCCTCGATGTCCACGGCGTCGGTGATCAGCCCGGAGCCGGTCAGAATGGCGAGCCGGCCGGCGACCTCCTTGCCCTCGGCGGTCGAGGCGATCAGCACCGCGCCCACGCCACCGGACCCCGAGGCCTTCTCCACGAGTTGCTGGAGCGCCTCGGCCTTCGGTGCCACCAGGTAGCCCTTCAGACCCTCTTCGTCGACGACGTACACCCGCTGCGCGCCGTACCGCTTGACGGCATCGGCGACCTCCGCCCCCTTGGCCCTCGGGCCGATGAACACCGCCGACGGCTCACCTATGCGCCCCGCGAGCGTGAGCATCTCGTACGTCGGCTTCTTGATCCCCCCACCCTCGGGAACGTCGGTGTGGTCGACGACCACCAGGATCTCGGACATGGACGCGCTCTCCGCAATCTATGGTCGGATGACTCGGATGACTCAGATGGACTTGCCTAGATGAACTTCCGGGCGGCGAGGAAGTCAGCCAGGGCCTCGGCCCCCGAGCCCTCGTCGTCCTTGACGATCTCGCCGGCCTCACGCGGCGGACGCGCGGTCGTCTCCTCGACCGCGGTCCACGCCGCGGACAGACCCACATCGCCGGCGTCGACCCCGATGTCGGACAGCGCCAGGATCTTCACCGGCTTCTTCTTGGCCGCCATGATCCCCTTGAACGAGGGGTACCGCGCCTCGCCGGACCGGTCGGTCACCGACACCACCAGCGGCATCACCCCGACCACTGTCTGGGTCGCGGCGTCGCCGTCGCGCTGGATCCGCACCTGGACACCCTCCGTCTGGATCGTCGAGGCCAAGGTGAGCTGAGGCAGCGACAGCCGCTCGGCCAGCATCGCGGGCACCACACTCATCGAACCGTCGGTGGACGCCATGCCGCACAGCACCAGGTCGTAGGGCACGCCTCCCCCCCTCGGCACCGCCCCGTCGCAGCGCCTTCGCCAGTACCAGCGACGTGGCGATCGCGTCGGAGCCCGCGATCGCGTCGTCCTGGACGTGCACGCCGTTGTCGGCACCCATCTGCAGGGCCTTGCGGACCGCATCGACGGCCTGCTCGGGACCCATACACAACACGGTCACCTCGACGTCGTCGGGGCTGGTGGCCTTCTCCTTGATCTGGAGCGCCTGCTCCACGGCGTACTCGTCGAGCTCGGAGAGGAGTCCGTCCACGCCCACGCGGTCGACGGTCCCGTCATGCTGGAAGCACCGGTCTCCGGTGGCGTCGGGTACGTACTTCACACAGACAGCGATCTTCATGGGTCCTGCTTCCTGATGCTCGTGGGCTGCGCATGGGACGTGCCGCCACGGCGTGCGGGACGATGTGACGTGCGGTCACATCGGCGGCAGTGCCCACCCCGCGGGCGGCTCCGGCCCGACACCCGTCAGATCTCGCGACCGGCCTGGTGCCCCTGGACGATGGCGATCTCGATGTCGCGCGGCTGGTAGCAGTCACCGATCGCCTGGACGTCCGGGTGCTGCTTCGCCAGTTGCCGGTAGAGCGAGTCGTCGGCGATGCCGCCGGCGGCCACGACGACGGTGTCGATGCCTTCGATGCTGTCGGGCTCCCAGGTGACGACATTGAACGTGGTGATCGAGCCGTCTTCGATCTCGTGGATGGATGTGTGGGTCCGCAGTTCGACCCGCGGGCTGCTCATGAGCGCTTCGAGCAGATGGTGTCGCGCCGGCGACGGCATCTCCGGGGCCACGGTCTCCATCCCGGTCACGAACCTGACGTTGTGTCGCTTGGCGGCGAGGTGGTCGGCTGTGGTGACCCCTTCTGCACGGCCGCCGACGTCGAACACGAGCACGTTCCTGCCGGCCACGGTGTCGTCGGCGAGGACTTCTCGTGCGGTGCGCACGTGCGGAAGGTCCGCGCCGATCACCTCCGGAACGAAGGGCGTGGACCCGGTGGCGACGAGGACGACGTCGGGAGACTCGGCCAGGACGGTCCGCACGTCAGCGTCCACGCCGAGTCGGACGTCCACTCCCACCTTCGGCAGCTGCCGTTCGAACCAGAGGATGACCTCCTCGAAGTTGCCGCGTCTCGGTGTCGTCATGACGAGGTTGACCTGGCCGCCCATGCGCTGGTCGCGTTCGAAGAGGACCACGTCGTGTCCCCGCATGGCGGCGGTGCGGGCCGCCTCCATACCGGCCGGCCCGGCGCCGACGATGACGACCCGCTTCGGTTCGTCGACCGCCTCCAGCTCTCCCCACGCCTGCTCCCGGCCGGTGACGGGGTTGTAGATGCACCCGACACCAAGGCCCTTGTCCACATGGCCGACGCAGGACTGGGTGCAGGCGATGCAGGTGCGTATGTCGTCGGTACGGCCCTCCCGCGCCTTGTTCGGGAAGTGCGGGTCGGCGATGAGGGTCTTCGCCATTCCGACGATGTCGAGCTTTCCGTCGGCGATGCACTGCTCCGCGAAGGCGGGTGAGTCCTGACGGCCCGCTCCGATGATCGGCAGTGTGATGCCGGCGTCCTTCATGGCCTCGGACAGGTGGACGAAGGCCCCGGTCTCGAAGTAGTGGCTGGGCCAGTGCGCGCGGCCGCTTCGAGGGATGGAGGTGATGGCCTGCCAGACGCTGATGTAGTCGACGAGTCGTTCTGCTTCGAGGATCTTCGCCAGCTCGACGTGCTCGGGCAGACTCATGCTGTAGTCCACACCGTCGTCGTAGAGTCGGACGCCGAGAATCCGGTCCTTGCCGATGCCTTCGCGCGTCACCTCGAGCACCTCGTTGAGGAACGTCATCCGTTCCCGCAGGTCATCGCCGCCGTACTTGTCGTCGCGGCGGTTGCCGTGCGCATGCAGGAAGTTCGCGAACAGGTAGTCCATGCCGATGGCGAGCTCGATCCCGTCGAAGTCGCAGCGACGCATGCGGTGCGCGGCCGCGCCGAA
This sequence comes from Streptomyces caniscabiei, assembly GCF_014930365.1. Taxonomy (GTDB): domain Bacteria; phylum Actinomycetota; class Actinomycetes; order Streptomycetales; family Streptomycetaceae; genus Streptomyces; species Streptomyces caniscabiei. The sequence goes on from NZ_JABXWI010000021.1 coordinate 81,898, forward strand.
CGACTCGACGATTCCTTCCACTTCGCCGGTCGACAGCTCGTGGGGCATGAACAGGGGCACCGAATACTCGGGGGTCGGGACCGGCGACGGGGCGACGATGTCGCGGCGAAGGAATCCCGCGTGGTCCATCAGCCGACGTCCACGGTGGCCGAGTTGCGCGATGAGGGGGACGTCGAACTCATGGCACCCCTGCGTCATTTTGCTGAACGCGTCCATGGTCGCGTCGCCGTAGGTGGCCAGCGAGAGTGACGCGTCGCCGTCGTAGACGGGAACCGTATGCCCGGTGACGATGGCACCGGCACCGCCCTTGGCTCGTTCGCGAACGTAGTAGGCGTACGCATCGGTCGGGGTGCCGTCCCCCAGTTGGAAGTGTGCGGCGTGACCGGTGTTCATGATCCGGTTTTTCAGGGTGTATGGACCTACCTGAATCGGGTTGAAGAGGTTCGGGAAGTCCGTCATGTCTGAGTCCTGGTCTTGTGCTCGGGGAGGGGCGGGTGCGCTGCTGGACGGCTAACCGAGGCCGGCCGCTCCCGCGCGGGGCGTGAGGTTGAGTTCGTCGTCGCTCGGGGCGTACTGCCGCGCCTTCTCGGCCGGCAGTCTCGTCCTGATCGCCAGGTAGTAGACGGCGAGACTGAAAGCAACCATGACCGCGGTGTCCCAGAAGGGGAACGACAGGTAGCCCAGGCCGCTGGGGTGGGAGGCTTGGCCGAAGGTGCCCATGTAGCTGATGGCCGCTGTGCCCAGGATCCAGACCCACACCCACCAAGAAGAGCGGAAGTCGAGGTCGGGTCGTTCCTCGGCCTGCTGGAAGGCACGGTTGATGAAGAACACCGCGTAGCCGATGGCGATGGCGACGAAGACCTTCCAGTCCGTCTCCCAACCGGTCCAGTACACGAGCAGGTTGGCCGCGGCGAAGCCCAGAGGCGCCCAGAGGCCGGCCGGTCTGAGTCGGAACGGACGGGCCGCGTCGGGGAATGAGCGCCGGAGCGACCCGAGCGCGATGGGAACGCCTGCCCACAGCATGGCCGTCGCCGAGGTGAGGAAGCCGAGGAGGGACTGCCAGCTCGGGAACGGCAGCAGACACAGCAGGCCGACCACGAAGCTGATGATCACGCCGATGACAGGGACGCCACGCTTGTCGACACGAGTGACCACTTCGGGTATGTACCCGTTCCGCCCCATCCCGTAGGTGACTCGCGCGGTCGAGGTGACGTAGGCGATTCCGTTGCCGGTCGGGGAGACGACGGAGTCGATGTAGACGATCGCGGCGATCAGGCCCAGGCCGAGAGAGGTGGCCAATGCCGCGAACGGGCCCGTGGTGACGTCGACGGTGGTTCCTTCCCAGCCGTGCGCCAGTTCCGCGGGCGAGAGCGCGCCGATGTACGCGACCTGAAGGCCGATGTAGAGGATCGAGCAGACCACGAGGGAGCCGAGGAGCGCGAACGGGATGTTCCGGCCAGGGTTCTTGGTCTCGGCGCCGAGCTGAACGGCCTGCTCGAACCCGGTGTAGGCGAAGACGATGCCACCGATGGCGACAGCGGCCAGCACGCCGTGGAAACCGTAGGGCGCGAAGCCGTGAGAGTGGAAGTTCGACGGTTCGAAGCGGGCGAACAGGATGGCCACGATGACAAGCAGGATGGTGCCGACCTTCCACCAGGTGACCGCGTTGTGCACTCGGCCCAGGGCCTTGAGTGCGAACAGATTGAGCACGACGAAGACCGCCAGCAGGGAAATGGCCACGCCGTAGCCGAGCGCGGTCAGGGTCCCGTCGACGTGGAACAGGTTCAGGTGCGTGTAGCCCTCGGCGTAGCTGAGGACTCCCTGGACCTCGATGGGGGCGGTCGCCGCTCCGTAGATCCAGGCCATCCAGCCGATACCGAATCCGGCGAGGGTGCCGTGGGAGTAGTGGACGAACCGGGCCGAGCCTCCGGCCACGGAGAACATCGCGCCCAGTTCGGCATGGTTGAAGGCGATGAGGACGAGAATCGCGATCGCGACGAACCAGGCGAGCAGCGCCGCGGGTCCTGCGATGGAGGCGGCGTTCATCGCACTGAACAACCACCCCGTTCCGATGATCGAGTTGATCGTGATCTGAAGGATGTTCAGGCGGGACAGTTGGCGCTTGAGGCCGTACTCGGCCACGTCGGTACTCGCACTCACGCTGTCTCCTGGTCGCTCGTGGTGAGGTGGGGCTGAGGTGGCACGCGCCCCCGCGAGGCGACGTGACGAGCAGCGATCGCGCACGGTGGCACAGGACAGGCGATGTAGGTCATGAAGCGCTGTGCAGACATCGAGCCCCCCGGGCCCTCGATCAGCGTGGAGCCAAGTGACGCATGTCCCGCTCTCCAGGTAAAGCGGGGAAACATGGATGGAACCGTTAAGGAAAAGTGCTCATTCGCGTAGGCGGCGAGGATCTCGCACAGTTCCTCGAACAGGGCTCGCACCCGAAGCTGCTCCGTCGATCGGCGTTCGGGCCCTGCGCGCGTCGTTCGCGGTGTTCACGTGGTGGGGTCGAAAGAGCCCCGCCAAGTGTTCCTGGCGGGGCTCGTTGGCGAGTCGACGACTCGCAGGACTCAGCGGTCGCTGATGCTGGGCCTGCTGTGTCGGTAGGCATCTCGGAGTGCGTCGCGCACGGCGACGAGCGCGGGGTTGCGGTGTGAGCCGGCCCGGCAGGTCGTGACGATCTGCCGTACGTGCGAGGCCGACATCTGTCGCAGGTGGAATGTCGGCTCACGGCCGAACCATGTGAGGTCCGGCAGGAACGCCGCCGCGTGGCCGCTCGCCACGAGTTGCGCCTGCACCAGTACGTCAGGGGTCTCGTGTGCCACTCGTGGTTCGAAGCCGGCCTGACGGCAGGCGGCCATGGCCCAGTCGCGCCCTGGACTGCCCTCCGGCTCCAGCACCCAAGGAGAATGGACAAGATCGACAAGAGCCACCTCGTCCGGTTCGCGCCCCTCGGGTGGCCGCAAGAACGCGACGCGGATGGGATCTTCGGCGACCACGTCGAAGTTCATCTCGCTGGAGCGGCTGGTCGGATAGTCGACATAGTTCTCGCCACAGACCAGATCGAACTCGCGCGCCAGGAGTCCGGGCAGGGCGACTTCGGGCTCGGCCTGGGTGAGCTGGATCTGTAGTCCGGGGTGGTCCTCCGCCAGCGAGGTCAGCGTCGCGGGCACGAGTGCGAGCGCGGCGGTCTGGATGGTGGCGAGGCGGATCGTGCCCACGACGGTGTCCAGCGACGCGAGGATGTCCGTTTCGGCACGCTCCAGCTGCTCCAGCACGGTGGCTGTGTGAGCGACGAGGATGTGCGCCTGCTCGGTGAGTCTGATGCGCCGGCCGTCCGGCTCGAAAAGCCTCGTCCCGATCTCCTCCTCCAGCACGGCGAGCTGTTGGGAGACGGCTGACGGGCTGTAGGCCAGCGCGGCGGCCACCGAGGTGACGGTGCCACGTTGCGCCAGCTCTCGAAGCAACCGCATGCGGTGGAGGTCGAACTTCACGCCCGGAACCTACCATGAAGGAATTCTGAAAGATATTGGACAAGTTTCCGCGCTATTCATGAACCAATCGGCGCGGCATCCTGTTTCGCACCGGCGCTGATGTGCCGCACCGGCTCGCCGGCCACCTCGGCGTTGCCGCGGAGTGCACGTCCGACTGCGAAGTCAGGATCGCAGCCTCGCGATCCTCCACGGGCGTTGGCCGTCCGCCCACGATCAGGGCTCGTCGAAGAGGGCCCTACGAAAGGTGAAGCTCCATGAATGGTCGGGTGGCCGCGGTCACGGGCGGCTCAGGCGGACTCGGAGAGGCCGGGGCGCGGCGCCTGGCCGCCGACGGTCATGACATCGCGACGCGGACCGGTGAGTTCGACAACCGTGTGCGGGCGACGGCCGGCGGATCACCGTGGATCCGTCCGGTGGGCACGTGGGCCGCGCCGGGTGCGCGTTCGGACGGGAGTGTGCCGTGCCGCTCGTCGATGTGACGTGGTACCGGGGGCGCTCGGACGAGCAGAAGGAGCAGCTCGCACGCGCGATCTGCGAGGCCTTCGTGGAGATCGGCGACGCTCGTCCGGACACGGTCCACGTGATCTTTCGCGACCTGGACCCCACTCAGTGGTTCAAGTCGGCAGAACTGTTGGAGGAAGAGCGATGACCATGCGGATCCGCAAGATCCTCACCGTCCGGGAAGAGACCCGGTCCGAGGGCGGCCAGGAAACGGACCGGCCTCTCGTCAAGGCGGCCGCGATCGCCGTGCTGAGCAATCCCTACGCCGGCCGCCCCTACTCGGACGACCTCGCGGCCATCACCGACGACAACTACGAGCTCGGGCACCTGTTGGCCTCCACCGCTGCCCAGACCCTCGGACTCGAGGTCGAGGGCTACGGCAAGGCGTCCCTCGTGGGCGTCGGCGGAGAGATCGAGCACGGCGTCGCTCACAAGATCGGCGAGTTCGGCAAGGGCGTCCGCGACGCGGTGGGCGGCGAGGCGTGGATCTCCTCGGTCAGCAAGCGCTGCGGCCCCGGCGTACAGATCGACGTACCCCTCGCCTACAAGGACGAGATCTGGGTCCGCTCGCACTACGACGCCTTCACCCTGTTCGTTCCCGACGCGCCGCTCGCCGACGAGGTGGCTGTCATCGTGGCCGTCTCCTCCCGCGGCCGGCTCAACGACCGCGTCGGCGGCATGACGGTCGAGGATGCGAAGAGCCGGGAGGCGTCGTGAGCACCCTCGACATCATCAATCTCGCCGGTGCCGTCAGCGGCCGGCTCGGTGACCCGCTCATGCCGATCGAGTCGGTCCGCTGTGTCGACGGGCAGATCGCGGCGCTCGGCGCCGACGGTGCAGCCGGCGACGCCGACGTCACCCTCGACGCCAACGGAGCGATCCTCGCCCCGGGCCTCATCGACACCCATGTGCATGTCACCTTCGGCGACTGGACTCCCCGGCAGCAGACCGTCGGCTGGATCGAGAGCTACATGCACGGCGGCACGACCCTGATGATGTCGGCCTCCGAGATCCACGTCCCCGGGCGTCCCAGCGACCGCGCCGGCCTCAAGGGGCTCGCGATCGCGGCGCAGCGGTCCTGGGAGAACATCCGTCCGGGCGGCGTCAAAGTGCTCGGCGGCTCGGTCATCATCAGCCCCTCCCTGAAGGAAGAGGACTTCGCCGAACTCGCCGCCGAACGGGTCGGCTTGGCGAAGGTGGGCTTCGGTGCCTTCGAGAGCCAGTCGGAGGCGGCCCCGCTGGTACGCGCGGCCCAGGCCGCGGGGTTCATCGTCATGAACCACACAGGCGGCGCGTCCGTGCCCGGGTCCGCGGCCGTCTCGCTCGACGACGTCATCACGCTCGGCTGCGACATCGTCGGCCACGCGAACGGCGGTACGACCTCCCTTCCCGACGAACACCTCAAGGCCGTCTTCGAGGCTCCCGGAGCTCTCCAGCTGGTGCAGGCCGGCAACCTGCGCTCCAGCCTGCTGATGCTCGAGATCGCCAAGGAGCGCGACGAGCTCGACCGCATCCTGATCGCGACCGACTCCCCCACCGGCACCGGCGTGATGCCCCTCGGCATGATCAAGACGGTCGCCGAGTTCTCCTCCCTCGGTGGCATCAGCGCCACGGACGCCCTCGCGCTCGCCACCGGGAACGGTGGCCGGGTGCTTCGCCGCCGCGAGGGCGTCATCGAGATCGGCCGCCCCGCCGACTTCGTGCTCATGCAGCCTCCCACCGGAGGCGTCGCCACCGACGCGCTCTCCGCCATCGAACGCGGGGACATCCCCGGAATCGCCGGCGTCGTCATCGACGGCGATGTGCGCGCTCTGCGCTCCCGCAACAGCCCCGCCCCCGCCCGGTTCGCGACCCAACGGTCCTGACTCTCCCCGATGCGAAAAGGACACGCCGTGGACCTCAAGACACTTCGTACGACCGACCAGCGGTGGGAGATCGCCCTCCTGAGCGGCCCCAACACCAGCAGCCGGCTCCAGCCTGCCGACGCGTTCGAGCGTGAGCTGCACATGTGGGGCGACAGCCTCGGGATCGCGGTTCGGCACTTCCGGTCCAACCACGAGGGCAAGCTGCTGGAGTACGTCCACGCGAACTCCGGCCAGGTCCAAGGGTTCCTCGTGAACCCCGGCGGCCTGGTGCGCGTGGGCGAGTCCCTGCGGCACGTCCTCAAGGACGCCAAGAAGCCCTCCATCGAGCTGCACCTGAGCCAGGAGGAGCTGCGAGGCGAATCGATCTTCGCCCCCAGCGTCACCGGCATCTTCGCCGGGCCCGGCCGACACGCGGTGTTGGGAGCCCTGGTGGCCCTCTCCCTCGCGCTCGACGACCTCGACTTCCTCAACCCCGAGGGAACGAGCGAGATCAACCGCTCGCACGGCAACCCACGCTCTCTCTACGGCTGACCCGGAGGCTCAGATGACCAACGCAGACACCGCGGGCAGTGCGGGCACCGCAAGCACGGCAGGCAGCGCAAGCACGCCGGGCGCCGAGGACGGCGGGCGCCTCCGTTTCGCGCTGCTCAACGGCCTGAACATGACCAATCTCGGCCGGCGCGACCGGAACATCTACGGGAGCATCGCCTCCCTTCAGGCGCTCGAGGACCTGGTCACCGAAGTCGGCGACGCCGTCGGTGTCGACGTGACCGCCTTCCACTCCAACCACGAGGGCGACCTCGTCGACTTCCTCGAGAACAACCCCGGCATGGACGGCTACATCATCAACCCCGGCGGGCTCTGGGCGTTCGGCGACCCGACGCGCATCGCCCTGGAGGAGACCGGCAGGCCGTTCGTCGAGGTGCACTTCGCCAACATCTTCGCGACCGGGCACCTCTCCACGTTCACCCGGTCCTGCGACGCGACCGTCATGGGTCTGCGCCACCACGGCTACATAGGAGCGGTCGTCGCACTGGCCGCTTCGGTGCGCGCGTCTGCCAGCAAGCCATGACAACGAGGATGGGGATGTCCGAGCCCGACGTCGGCAGCTACAGGCGGCCCGACAACCTTTCCGAACTGCTGACCCTCCTGGACCGCCGTCCGGCGTCAGTGCTCGCCGGCGGCACCGACCTCGTCGTGATGCGTGCCGAGGGCATGGTCGACCGCGCACACGACATCGTCGACATCAAGGGCGTCCCCGAACTGCGGGGAATCAGTCTCGGCGCGGACGGCACGCTCACCATCGGCGCCGCAACCTCCTTGCGGGAGCTGGCCCGGACGACCGTCGTCCCGCCCAACGCGATCACTGACGGAGCGGCCCTTGTCGGCGGCTGGCAGACCCGCGCACGGGGAACGATCGGGGGCAACATCTGCCGGGCCTCACCGGCGGGCGACACCCTCCCCGGGGTTCTGGCGGCAGACGCTCAGCTGGAGCTGGCCTCCGCCACCGGGACACGACTGGTGCCAGGCCACGACTTCTTCACCGGGCCGGGCCGGACGGTCCGCGCACCCGACGAGCTGCTCACACGGATCATCGTTCCCGCGTCCCCCGGTGCCTCCGCGTATCTGCGGTTCACCTACCGTCTCGCGATGGACCTGGCCGTCGTCGGCGTGGCAGCCCATCTGGAGATCGAGAACGGACGCTGCGTCGCCGCCCGCGTTGCGCTCGGCGCCGCCGCGGCCACCCCTGTGCCCGCTCCCGACGCCGCCGACGCGCTCGTCGGGACACGGCTGGACGCGTCCTCCATCGAGGCCGCCGCCCAACTGGTGCTCAACACCGCCACCCCCATCGACGACGGCCGAGGCTCACGTGCCCACCGGCGCACCGTGCTACCAGTGCTCGCCAAACGCGCGATCGGCATCGCGTTCGAGCGTGCGCGAGAAGGACACCGACGATGACCACACGCATGACCCTGCGGGTCAACGGCTCGGACCATGACATCGAGGTCGCGCCCGACACGCTGCTCCTGGACGCCCTCCGCTACGAGTGCGGTCTCACCGGCGCGAAGCTCGGGTGCGGCACCGGCGACTGCGGCGCGTGCACCGTCACCGTGGACGGCGAAGCCGTCAACAGCTGCCTCGTGTACATGCTGGAATGCGAGGGGCACTCGGTGGAGACGGCCGAAGGCGTCACCGCGAGCGGGATCGGCGCGGTCGTCGCCGAGGAGTTCGTGAAAGCAGACGCCGTCCAGTGCGGCTTCTGCAGCCCCGGGATCATCATGTCGACCTGTGCGCTGCTCGCCAGGACCGAACCAGGAGCGGCCACCGACGAGGACATCAAGGAGGCGCTCGCCGGCAATCTGTGCCGCTGCACCGGCTACCTGCCGATCATCGAGGCCGTCCGACGAGCGAGCGGGGCACCGCGATGAGCACAGAAGAGTACGGTCCCCACCTGAACATCGGCGCCCAGCTCGTCCGCCGCGACGCGGCCGAGCGCGTCACCGGCCACACCGCCTACACCGAGGACATCCGCCTCCCTGGGATGCTCCACGGCGTCCTCGTGCAGTCGCCCGTCGCGGCCGGCCGGCTCCGCGGCGTCGACGTCGACCGGGCCAGGGCACTCGACGGCGTCGTCAAGGTGCTGACCGCCGAGGACGTGACCGACCGCCGCTACGGGAACTACGTCAAGGACCAGCCGATCTTCGCCCGTGACCGGGTCAGGTTCGTCGGCGAACCCGTCGCGATGGTCGCGGCCACGTCCCTGGCCATCGCCCGTCGCGCGGCAGGCCTGGTCGAGGTCGACATCGAGGCGACCACACCCGTCGTCGACCTCCGCGAGGCACTGACGAGCTCCGAGGTGCTGGTGCACGACCGGGACACGAACGTCATCGAGGACGTCCACATCTCGCGAGGTGACGTCGACGCCGTCTTCGACGCGGCACACGCCGTGGTGCACACCGAGGTCGAGTCGCACCGCGCACACCAGGCCTACCTGGAACCACGAGCCGTGACCGCCGCACCCGCACCCGGCGGGTTCTCGCTGATCATGAGCACGCAACAGCCGTTCGGGGTACGGGCCCAGCTCGCCGAGCTGTTCGACCTCCCCACCGGCGCGATCGAGGTGCGGGTGCCCGCCGTCGGCGGTGGCTTCGGCGGGAAGCTGCACCTGCTGTTCGCTCCCCAGGCAGCCGCGATGACGCTGGCCACCGGTCGTCCCGTCCAGATCGTCTGCTCCCGTGCGGAGGACATGGCGACCGGTAACCCGCGCGAGAACTCGATCGTGCGGATGTCCAGCGCGGTCGACGAGACGGGGCGCATCCTGGCCCGTAGGTGCGACGTCGTGCTCGACGCCGGCGCGTACGCGATGGACACCCCGATCCTGACCTCGATGGCCGCGTTCTACGCGACCGGCCCCTACCGCATCGACACCCTCGACATCCGAGGGCGTGCGGTCTACACCCACACCTGCCCCACCGGCTCGTTCCGCGGCCCGTCGGGCCCGCAGATGGTCTACGCCGCCGAGGCCCAGATCGAGGACATCGCCCAGCGGCTCGGGCTGGACCCCGCAGAGATCCGGCGACGCAACTTCATCGGCGAAGGCGACCGCGGCCCCACAGGCGAGCTCATCACCCTCCGCGGGACGACCGACGAGTGCATGCGGGTCGTCGAGAGCCGTCTCCAGCGATGGCGACAGGCCGACGTCGCCCCGGGCGACCACCGCCGACGCGGCTACGGGCTCGCCTGCGCATGGTGGTCCACCCTCGGCACACCGTCGGCCGCGACCGTCGAACTGCACGAGGACGGCACAGCGACGCTCTCCTCGGGCGGCACCGAGATCGGGACCGGCGCCATCTCGACCGCCCTGCCGAGCATGGTCGCCGAAGAACTCGGACTGCGGCCCGACTGTGTCGTCCTGAAGTCCGGCAGCACCCGGGAATCCCCCTACGACTCAGGCTCCCGGGGCAGCCGCACCATGTTCGCCACCGGCAACGCCACGGTCCTCGCCGCGCGCGCCGTCGCCGAGCAGATCAGGAAGGAAGCGGCACGACTGCTAGAGGTCGACCCGGCCGACCTGGTGCTTCGCGAAGGGCGCGTCGAGGTCAAGGGCGCCCCGGGGACCGGCATGACCATCGCCGAAGTGTCCGCATCCGCTCATCTGCGCTCCGGTCCGGTGGTCGCGACCGGTCGATACCGAGCAGAGCTCGCCCCCGTCGAAGGCTCCGACCTGCTGGGCGCCCGCTTCCTCCGGCTGGGCGAGCCCACCTTCCACTGCCACGGCGTGGAGATCGCCCTGGACGAGGAGACCGGACGCGTCGACGTCCTCAACTTCATCGCCGTCCACGATGTCGGCAGGGTCGTCAACCCCGTCGGCGCACGCGGACAGGTCGAGGGAGGCGTCGTCCAGGGCATCGGCTACGCCCTGACGGAGAACCTGAGGACGAACGACCTGGGAGTCATCGTCAACGGCAACTTCCACGACTATCGGCTTCCGACCATCGCCGACGTACCGCCGAACATCGAGACCGTGTTCATCGAGAACAACCCCTCGCGCACGGGACCGTTCGGGGCCAAGGGGCTGGGCGAGCCGCCGGTGATCCTCCCGGCGGCAGCCATCGGCTCGGCTCTCCGTGACCTGCTGGGCGTACAGCCGTACCAGCTGCCCCTGGACGCGGACCGGGTGGTCCTCACGATGGCCGAGCGGGACTCCCGTCCGGACTCGGGGTCGTCGCCCTCGCCAACGCGCGCACCGGAAGCGGAGGTTGAGGGGTGAGGTGGTTCCGAAGTCTGGTGCGCTTCCTCAGCGACGCCTTCGACGGCGTCACCAAGGCGTGGAGCAAGGACGAGCCCGAATCGGAGCCGAAGCCGCCAACGCCGCCAGTCACGCCCCCTTGGTGAGACATACCGCTCCCTCACCTCCACGGAGACAGGCTCCATGCTGAACATCGCGCGAACACTGCTGCTTTGGTGCCGCGACGCACGTCCTTTCGCCCTGGCCACCGTCGTCGACGTCCGGGGCAGCGCGCCCTTGCCCGTCGGCACGGCCGTGGCGGTGGACGCGGACGGCACCGCGGTCGGCAGCATCTCCGGCGGCTGCGTCGAGGGCGCGGTCTATGACATGTGCCGGCAGGTGCTTCGCGAGGGGGGCACCCCTCACCGTGCCCGGTTCGGGTATTCGGACGACGACGCCTTCGTGGTGGGCCTGACGTGCGGCGGCGAACTCGATGTCCTCGTCCAGGCCGTCGATCCTGGGGCGCAGCCGCATCTCGCGGCGGCCCTCGACGAGGTGGTGCGGGGCCTGCCCGTTGCGGTGGCCCAGGTCGTGGACGGGCCGGCCCGCCTTCTCGGAGCGACACTCAGCGTTCTCGGGGACGGCCAGGTCGTCTCCGGGACGCTGGACAACGGCGCGATGGACACGGTGGTGGTGGACGAGGCCCTTGCCCTGCTGCGCGCGGGGCGCACCGCCCGCGTCGCGCTCGGTGGTACCGGACAGAGCTGCCCAGAGCCGCTGTCCGTACTCGTGCACGTCCATGCGTCCCGCCCCCGCATGCTGGTCTTCGGCGCCGTGGACTTCGCCGCCGCTCTCAGTCAGGCCGGGGCCTTCTTGGGCTACCGGGTCACGGTGTGCGACGCCCGGCCCGTCTTCGCCACCGCGGCACGCTTTCCGTACGCGGACGAGGTCGTGGCCGACTGGCCCCACCGCTACCTGGAACGCACCGAGGTGGACGCGCGCAGCGCCGTGTGCGTCCTCACTCACGACGCGAAGTTCGACGTACCCCTGCTGCGTCTGGCGCTGGACCTGCCCGTCGGCTACGTCGGCGCCATGGGATCCAGACGTACCCACGACGAACGCCTGCGCCTGCTGCGGGAGGACGGCGTGAGCGAAGGGCGGTTGGCCCGGCTGTCCTCCCCGATCGGCCTGGACCTCGGTGCCCGTACCCCCGAGGAGACGGCGGTGTCCATCACCGCGGAGATCATCGCCCACATCGGCGGGGGCTCGGGGCTGCCCTTGTCCCAGGGCACGGGCCCGATCCACCGCACCGTGCCACAGAAAGGGCCCTCCCGCACCAGCTGACAGGTGACTTGGGCCCTTGCACCGCACCACAGCGCGAAAATTGCCTGCCTGGTCCGCCGGTATCCCGTACGCTGGTCAGACCGACGCGGGGTGGAGCAGCTCGGTAGCTCGCTGGGCTCATAACCCAGAGGTCGCGTGGTTCAAATCCCGCCCCCGCTACCACGATCCGGCCCCCGGCGACATCACGTCGCCGGGGGCCGGTGCCGCTGCCGACCTGTGCGGCGTGAAGTCGTCGAGGGCTGGCGACGTGTCTCAGACAACCATCCACTGCTGGTTCGCACCGGAGGCGCAGGTCGCCTGGTCCAGGGCCACGCCGTTGGCAGTGGACGCCCCGGCCACCTGGAGGCACTTGCCGCTGTTGACGTTGGTGAAGGTGACGTAGCCGCCGATCACCGCGTTTCGGGTCCACAGCTGGTGCGAGGCCCCGGTGCACGTGGACTGCACGGCAACCGCGCCGTCAGCGGTGGAGGCACCGGAGATCTGCAGGCACTTGCCGCTGTTGACGTTGACCAGCCGGTAGTTGGAGCCGACGGCGGCGGGCACCCACTGCTGGTTGGCCCCGGCGTTGCAGTTGCCGGAGTTCACCGCTGCCCCGTCCGCTGTGCTCAGACTCCATACGTCCGCGCACTTGGCGCTGTTGCGGTTCAGCAGGTGGTTGTTCGGGGCCTCCAGCGGGGCGGCGATGACCGGCCAGCCGTTCTGGAAGGTGACTTGCCGGATGTCGAGGGTCTCGCGCCCGGAGTTGTTGCCGTCGTAGTAGTGGTAGGCGAGGAACTTGGACGTGCCGTCGTCGTAGGCGTCCGCGCCGCCCGCGGCCACCCGGGGGTAGGCGCCGGTGAGGACGGTGGTGCCGCCGTCGGAGGCCATGTCGGTGCCGTTCTGGTCGAGATACGGTCCCGTGATGCTGGTGGAGCGGCCGACCACGGTGTAGTAGGTGCTGTTGGTCCCGCTGCAGCACAGGCCCTTGGAGCCGAAGAGGTAGTAGTAGCCGCCGTTGAGGATGATCGTCGGGTTCTCGATGTTGATGGCGATGCGCCAGAGGTTGTGGTCGGTGGTGGAGAGCTTCCCGGTGGACTGGTCCAGGACGTGCATGTAGGTGCCTGAGCCGGTCCACGAGCCCCAGGAGATGTACAGCCGGCCGTCCGGTCCCCAGTCGACGTTGGGGTCGATCGGGTAGTTGACATCCGTCACCATGCCCTGGTCGGTCCAGGGGCCCTCGATGTTCGTGGCGGTGGCGAGTCCCATCACGGCGTAGTTCGTGCCCCAGCGGGACCCCGCGTAGTACAGGTGGTACTTGCCGTTGAAGTACTTGATGTCCGGGGCCCAGATGTTCGGCGGGGTCGAGCCGAGCTTCTCGGTGACCCAGGACGGGGTCGACTCCCAGACGTTCCCCGCCTTCGCCCAACCGGAGGCCGCGGTGCCGCCGCACGTCTTGCGGATGGTGATGGATCCGCTGGGGTTGAGCGAGTCGTTCTCGAACCCGGTGGAGAAGCCGTAGTAGCAGCTGCCCACCTTGATGACGCTCGGGTCATGCATGCGGATGTCACCGCTGAGCGCCTGGGCCGGGGAGGCGGTGACCAGGCCGAGAAGGGTCAGGAAGGCGACGAGGACCGTGGCGAGCGCGGAACGGCCGCGTCTTGTGCCTATGCCGGGTCGTGGCCCCGGTGTGGTGTGGAGGTTCATGCGAGACTCCTTCGTGTCGCTGGGGGGGAGATGTGGGGCCCCGGCCACAGGCCCGGGCCGGCGATCCGCTGGATCGCGTCGGCGCAGGGGGCGTGTGGGGAGCGGGAGCCTGGTCCGCCTCGGCCTGACGTGAGCCGCTGCAAGGCCGTCGGCGGTCCGGACTATCCCTTGACCGCTCCGGCGGTCATGCCTGCCACGATCTGCCGGTTGAAGAACAGGAACATGATCAGCGGCGGGATCGTGATCAGGAGGATGTCCATGAAGAGCAGGTTGTAGCTGGTGCTGTACTGGCTCTGGAAGTTGAACAGTGTCAGCTGGACGGTGGCGTTCTGTTCGCCGGGCAGGAAGTACAGCGGGTTGGTGAAGTCGTTGAACACGGCCACCGACTGCACGACGATCACGGTCACGACGACGGAACGCAGCACCGGGAAGATGACCTGGAAGAACAGCCGCAGCGGTGAGGCCCCGTCGATGATGGCGGCCTCGTCGAGTTCGCGTGGGATGGTGGCGATGAAGGCACGGAACAGCAGGATGGAGAAGGACAGTCCGAAAGCGATCTCCACGAGGATCAGCCCGGGGAGTGTGCCGAACAGGCCGGCTTTCTGCAGGACCCAGATGGTCGGCACCACTGCCGGCGGGATGATGAGCCCGGACAGGACCAGGAAGTTGATGAGTCCGGTCCATCGGGTGACTCTCCGCTGGAGGACGAAGGCGACCATCGCCCCGAGGACGACCATCGCCGCCACGCTGGCGACCGTGAGGATCACGCTGTTGACGAACGCGATGATGAGGATGTAGTCCCGCGCCTGCACCACCTGGACGAGGTTGTCCACGAGTTGGAAGCTGCGCGGCCAGGAGAAGTCGAGCTGCGCGGCCTGCTGGGGGTCCTTCACCGCCGTGAGCAGGATGAAAGCGAACGGGACGACGAAGACGACGAGGCTGACGGCGACCGGCAGGACGGCGAGCCAGGTGCGGGCGGGGTTCTTCATCGCTCGACCTCCTTGCGGGCCAGGAAGCGGGACAAGGGGACGATGATCGCCGTCACGACCAGGAAGAGGATGACGTTTCCGGCCGTCGACAGGCCGTAGAACCCGGCCTGATACTGCTTGTAGATGACGGAGGCGACCACGTCGGAGCTGAAGCCGGGGCCGCCGCGGGTCATGGCCCAGATGAGGTCGAAGGACCGCAGGCCACCGATGAGCGACAGGATGATCACCGTCGACGTCGCCGGCCAGCTCAGCGGCAGAATGACGTTGCGGAACAGCTGCCATGGGCCCGCGCCGTCGATCTTCGCCGCCTCGTAGTAGTCGTTCGGGATGGAGACGATTCCGGCGATGTAGATGACGGTGGCCAGTCCCACGCCCTTCCAGACGTCGACGAGGGCCACCGAGAATAGCGCGAGCGAGGGGTCGGTCAGCCATCCAGGGCCGTCGATGCCGACAGTCGCCAACGCCCTGTTGATGGCACCGGTGGAGGGGTCCATGAAGGCGGTGAAGGTGATGCCCACGCCCACGGTGCTCACCAGGACCGGGAAGAACACCACCGAGCGCAGATAACCGCGGGCACGGATCTGGCTGGTCAGCAGGATGCCCAGCAGGAGGCCGAGGATCACCTTGAGGCCGGAGGTGACGACCGCGTAGACGAAGGTGTTGACGAAGCCCTTCACCAGGGCGGGTTCCTGGAAGAACGCGGTGAAGTTGTCCAGCCCGATGAAGGTCGACTTGAAGATGGTCCACCGGGTCAGGCTGAAGTAGAACGACGCGAAGGTCGGGACCAGGAACAACGCGCCGTAGATCACCGCCGCCGGCACGTAGAACCAGTGGGGATAGGCGCTGCGCGTCTTCGTGGACCGACCCGTCCTCGCTGCCGCTGTCGGCCGCTTGGCCGTGGGTGGCCTGGTCGGTACAACTGTGGTCATCGGTCGACCTCTCTCAAGTCCTCCCCGGCCCCTGCCGAGGGCGGGGAGGCACGGGTTCTCGTTCCTACCAGCCCGACAGCCCGAGCTGCTGAGCCTGCTTCTCGACGTCCCTGTCGTACTGGGCCGCGCCGGTCTTCGCGCTGGTGATGCCGGAGCCGACCTGGACGCAGAACTGCTCCAGGCTCGGGCCCTTGACCGGCGAGAGGAATTCAAGAGCCGGGCTCTGGGCGTCCTTCGTGAAGTACGCGGCGACGTCCTTGGTGACCGTGGGAACGTCCGCCGGCAGGGTGCAGCCCTCGACCAGGTACGGGCCGGTCGGCATCGCCGCGGTCGCCTGGGAGGTGCAGCCTGCGGGGCTCGCGGCGAAGGCCAGGAACTTCTTGACCGCGGTGAGCTTGTCCCCGGTGGTGGTCTTCGGGACGTAGAAGGCGTTCGGGGACCACGCCGTCAGACCGTTGGTGGAGGCGTCGTCCCCGGGGAGGGCGAAGAAACCGACGTCGTCGAGCTGGTCCGGGTTGCTCGCCTTGATCGCGCCGACGACGGTCGAGAGCATCGGGTACTGGGCCCCCTTGCCGGTGGCCAGCATCTGCAGTCCCTTGGTGAGGGTGGCCGACGCGTAGTCGGAGTTCTGCAGCTTCAGCTCGTGGATCTGCTCCAGATGTTCGAAGCCCTTGACCGCGTTCGCGTCGGTGGCGAACTTCGCCTTGTTGGCCGTGTACTTCTCGGCGAAGTCCGGCTCGGCGGCCGAGACGTTGTGGAAGTCGCCCAGGACGAGGAGCTGGGACGTCCAGGTGTCCTGATAGGTCTGGATGACCGGAGCGATGCCTGCGGCCTTGATCTTCTTGCTGTTGGCGATGAACTGTGCCCAGGTCGTCGGGACCGTCAGTCCGAGTTTGTCGTAGACCTTCTTGTTGTAGAGAACACCGCCGCCCAGGGCGGAGCCGAAGGGCACGCCATAGGTCTCCTCGCCGACGGTGACCTGCGGGAGGAAGGACTTGTCGAGCTTCTCGGCATACGGGTCCTGGGTGATCGGCGTGAGGTTCTTCGCCGGGTCGATCTGCTGGAACAGCGAACCGGTGTTGTACGTGAAGACGTCGGCCATGCTGCTCGTCTGGAGTCGCGTCTTGATGAGGTTGTCGCCGTCGGCTCCGCCCGGGCGCGTCTCCACGCTGACCTCGATCTTCGGGTTCTTCGCCTCGAAATCCTTCGCCAGCTGCTTGGCGGCGTTGAGGTTGTCGGGCGCGTTGTCGACGAGCAGCTTGATCGTCGTCGCAGCGCCGTCCCCGCTGGAGGAGCCGAGAGAGCCGGCGCTGCACGCGCTGAGCAGGAGCGGCAGAACGGCGGCCGCGGCGACGATCGCCTTTCTCCTGCCGGGGATGGTCGACCTCATGGGTATGTCCTTCGCTCGAGGGTATGAATCGTTTCAATCAAGTTGCACGCCACGACCAGTGGTAGTGACACCACGCCCCGTGGACGCCGTGGCGAGTGCGAGCACCGGACGAGCAGGCCCTTCACCGCCTCCATCCGCACACCCGCGGGGCCCGCAGTCGCCGTGGAGGCGGCCCTCCGGGTAACGCAAGACCTCCGCACCAGGTCATGCCAGGTGCGAGCCCGCCCGAGACGCCGAGGCAGGGGCGAGCCGAATGGGAGACCCTCCTTCCGGGCGGCTCCCGGATGAGAGAAGCTGGTCGATACCTATCGGACAGCGCCCTTCTGAGCCCCTGGACGCGATCGACCCTTCCGGCCCCCTGAGGCGACTCGGCAGTACCCAAGCCGCCCGCAGAGGGTTGTGCGCTCCATTTCGTGTAACGTGCCACGAAGGGATGCCCCAAAGGTTGAAGCGAACACACCGGAGCCGTCAAGTCATCCGCGAGTAACGTTCCGGAAACTGCCGAAGGGGGAGAGCGTTGCGGGACAGCAGAAAGGCTCCAGTGCGACCAGCAGGCGGCTCGAAAAGGGTCACCATCGCCGACGTGGCGCGCAGCGCGGGCGTGTCCACGTCGGCGGTGTCGAAGGTGCTGACGAACGCCTATGGCGTGAGTCCGGCGATGCGCGAGCGGGTGCGGTCGGCCATGGCCGAGCTGGGCTACCGCCCGCACGCCGCCGCCCGCGGCATGCGGGGCAGCCGCACGTACACACTCGGCGTTCTCCTCGCGAGCACCCGCAACGCCTTCTACTCCGATCTCCTGGACGGCATGCACGCCGTGCTGCGGAACACCGAATACGCGCTGTTCCTGGGCTCCAGCGGGTCCGCCGAGATAGAGGACCAGACCAAACTGATCCACGCCATGGTGGATCGACAGATGGACGGTCTCGTCCTGATCGCGCCCGCCGTCCGGCGCAGCGAGGTGCTGCAGATCGCGGCCGATGTGCCGACGGTGGTGATCGGCCATCACGATCCTTCCCCGGCGTACGACAACGTGGTCAACCAGGACGGAGCGGGCGTCGACCAGGTCATCGACCACCTGGTGGCTCTCGGACACCGGGACATCGCCCACCTGTCCCATCCGACGGTGCGCGGCAGCCAGTGGCGGCAACGGCCCGAACACCACATCCGGGCCGCCTACGGCGAGGCGATGGCCCGGCACGGCCTGGCGGACCTGGCCCGAATGGTGCATTCGGGCTACTCGGAGGAGGGCGGCTACCGCGGCGCCATGGAACTCCTCACCTCGGAGCGTCCCCCCACCGCGATCTTCGCCGGCGCGGACGTCGCCGCGACAGGCGTCTTCCGGGCCGCCGCCGAGCTCGGCCTGCGCATCCCCGGCGACCTCTCGCTCGCCGGATACAACAACACCTCCGTGGCCTCCCTCGCGCCCGTGAGCCTGACCAGCGTCGACCAGGCGGGCGCCATGATGGGCGAGACCGCGGCCCGGCTGCTGCTGGAGCGGATCGAGAACCGGCGCGACCGCGCCGTCGTCATGGCCTCGGCACCTCATCTGGTGTCGCGCGGCAGCACCGCGGCGCCGCGCGCCTGAACCACCCGCACGCCGGCCGGGCCGGGCCCGCCCAGGCCCCGACCCGGCCCGGCCCGGCCCGATGCTGGCGGATCCACCAAATTCCATGCGCAGCTCTTGACTATCCGGGTACGAGAACCTCACGGTTGAGTCGTTTCAATCGTGGCACGTTCCACAAAATGGCAGGGAGTCGGCATGACCGTTGAGCGTCCCGAACCAGGCACCGCAGTGGCATCGGTTCGCTTCGAGCACCGCGAGGACGCCATCGGCGTGGGTACCCCGGAACCCCGCCTGTCCTGGCAGGTCCGCACCGACGATCCCGCCTGGCGGCAGACGGCGTACGAGGTGGAGCTGAACGGCGCCGCGACGGTACGGGTCGAGTCCGCCGACCAAGTCCTCGTGCCCTGGCCGTTCGCCCCTCTGCCTTCACGCACCCGGGCAAGGATCCGGATCCGGGTGTTGTCCGGAACGCGCTGGAGCGACTGGAGTTCACCCGCCGTCGTGGAGACAGGACTGCTGCGCCCCGACGACTGGAACGCCCGCTTCATCACACCCCGCTGCCAAGGCTCCCTCGACGCGCCCGCTCCGGAGCTCGTACGGACGGTCGTGCTGCGTGCGGACGTGATCTCGGCTCGTCTGTACGCCACGGCTCACGGTGTCTACACCGCCTCCCTGAACGGTGCTCGGATCGGCGACGAGGTCCTCGCCCCTGGCTGGACCGGCTACCGCCACCGGCTGCGCTACCAGACCCACGACGTCACCGCACTGCTCGGAGAAGGCGAGAACACACTCTCGGTCGTACTGGGCAACGGCTGGTACCGCGGCCACCTCGGCTGGTGGGGCGCCCGCGCCCTGTACGGCGACCGGCTGGCCCTGCTCGCGCAGCTCGAAGTCCGCTACGCCGACGGCTCCGTGGAGGTCTTCGGCACCGACGAGCAGTGGCGAGCCCGGGACACCGGCGTCCTCGCCGACGACCTCTACAAAGGACAGCACACCGACCTGCGCTTCCTCCCGGGCGCAGCCGACGGCCCGGTGGACGTGCTGTCCGACGAGGAAGCGGACCTCGCACGGCTGGTCGCCCCGGAGGGCCCGGCCGTCCGCGCCGTCGAGGTACTGCCGGCCCTGAAGGTCTGGCAGTCGCCGTCCGGCCGTACCCTCGTCGACTTCGGGCAGAACGTCGTCGGCTGGGTCCGGCTGCGCCTGCGCGACACCACGGCCGGCACGGAGGTCACCATCCGGCACGCGGAGGTCCTGGAGCACGAGGAACTGTGCACCAGACCGCTGCGCACCGCCGACGCCACCGACACCTATCTGCTGGCCGACAGCGCGGAGACCGTCCTCGAACCCTCGCTGACCTTCCACGGCTTCCGCTACGCCGAGGTCACCGGCGTGACCGACCTGGAGGCGGAAAACCTGCAGGCCGTGGTCGTGGCCAGCGACCTACGCCGCACGGGCTGGTTCTCCTGCTCGGACCCGGACCTGGAGCAGCTCCACGAGAACGTCGTCCGTGGCACTCGGGGCAACTTCCTGGACGTACCGAGCGACTGCCCGCAGCGCGACGAGCGGCTCGGCTGGACCGGCGACATCCAGGTCTTCTCCCCCACAGCAGCCTTCCTCTTCGACACAGCCGGCTTCCTGTCCTCCTGGCTCGCCGACCTCGCCGCCGAGCAGCACCCCGACGGCGCGGTGCCCTGGGTGATCCCCGACATCCTGGACGACGCGGCACCGACCGCGGCGGCCTGGGGCGACGCGGCGGCGGTGGTGCCCTGGGTGCTGTACGAGCGGTACGCCGACCGCGGCGTTCTTCAGCGGCAGTTCGCAAGCGCCCGCGCATGGGTCGACAAGATCGCCTCCCTCACCACGGACGGCGTGTGGGCGGGCGGCTTCCAGTTCGGCGACTGGCTCGACCCCACCGCGCCGCCCGACAACCCGTTCGCCGCCCGCACCCCTACGGACGTCGTCGCCACCGCGTGCCTGGCCCGCTGCGCCGACATCGTCGCCCGCACCGCGGAGGTACTGGGCCACACCGAAGAGACCGCCCAGTACTCCGCGCTCGCCCAGCGGACCCGAGAGGCGTTCACCCGCACATTCATCACCCCGGCAGGCCGGATCCTGGGCGACTCACCGACCGCGTACGCCATGGCCCTGCAATGGGGCCTGCTGCCTACTCCGCGACATCGCGCGACGGCCGGGCACAGGCTCGCGGACCTCGTCCGCACGAACGGCTTCAGGATCGCCACCGGATTCGTCGGCACCCCGCTGATGACTGACGCTCTCACCACCGCCGGGTACCCGGACCTCGCCCATCGGCTGCTGCAGGAGAAGGGCTGCCCCTCATGGCTCTATCCCGTGACGATGGGCGCCACCACCGTCTGGGAACGCTGGGACAGCATGCTGCCGGACGGCTCGGTCAATCCCGGCCAGATGACCTCCTTCAACCACTACGCGCTCGGAGCCGTCGCCGACTGGATGCACCGCGCCGTGGCCGGGCTGGCCCCCGCCGCACCCGGCTACCGCGCAATCCTCGTGCGTCCCCTCCCGCACCGGTCGCTCACCCACGCCATGGCCGTGCATGCCACCCCGTACGGCGAAGCGTCAGTGTGCTGGCGGCGCGAGGCCGGCCGCTTCCACCTCGAAGTGGTCGTGCCCGCAGGAGCGCGGGCCACCGTCCACCTGCCCGGCTCCGAGCAGCCGCCGGTGGCCGTTGCCCACGGCACGCACACCTGGACCATCGACGATCCGTGCCCGGCGCCGACACGGTCCGAGGTGGTCACGGTGCGGGACATGATGGACGACCCCCTGCTCTGGGGGCGCACGGCCGGTGCCCTGGCCCGGCACGGTCTGGGCAGCGACTCGGCGCAAGTGGCCCGGCGACTGGAGCCCTTCCTGGACCTGCCCGCCCGCCGACTGCCCTCCCTGCTGAACAGGGTCCTCCTCGAAGACGGCGGTACGGGCGCCGCTGCCGAGCTCGAAGCCGTACTGAGCGCCACAACGGACTGACGTGCGCAACGCGCCCCGCGTTCTTGCGGCGACATCGCCGCTCGGCGTCTCGCGAGCACCTGCCGTTCACAGGGATTCAGCAAGGAGGAGCCGGCGCCCTGAACGCCCGTCGGAGCGCGGCTCCCCGACTCCGTACCCCGATCGCCGTCGCCGGACGGAGCAGCGGCGAGACCTGACCGGCCGAACGGTGCTGGGCCAGGGGGCTTGAGGGTGCGGTACTGCCTCTTTCGCACTCGACACCAGCGAGGTGGAGCCCGCGCCCGCCGGCGCCGGCACCGTCATGGCGGCCGAAGCGCAACTGGTCACCGAGACCGGTGACTGCCCCGGACCCCGAGCCGGGTGATCCGCTCAAACTCCCGCTCACGACCAAAGGAGCACTCCAGGCGGCCTGGCCGGCGGAGGACGGGCAATAAATGGCGTGCGGCCGCTCGTCGTATCGAATAGCGTGCGTGTCCGACGCCTTCCGATGCGCTGTGCCCCGGTTACTTCCTTTCTGAAAACGCAACACCACCCCGGTGCCACTACTGATCTCGGAAGGCGTCTCTCCTTCTTCCAGGAACGTCTCCCAAGGGACCTTCTGCATGCCCCATTTCAACCGTCAGCGAGCCAAGTCCGAAGCCAGGAGCGAGATCCAGGCGGAGATACCGGGACTGACCGCTGGCGGAGCGACCTCGTCGCTCTCCACCCACGGCCGGTGGCTGCTCCCGCCGTCCGTCACCGCACCGGGCGTGCGGCCCCCGTCCGCGCACCGACTCCACAACCGTACGCACCAGGGTGGCGCCGCCTACGCGCGCACGCCCAAGATGGAACTCTTCCTGCTGTCCGTCGCCAACATGGTCGGCCATCACACCTTCTACGAGGACGCCGCCGCCCGTGACGAGCGCTACGAGCAACTGGTACGCAAGCTCGCGGTCAGCGATCCGGAGTGGACCCTCGGCCTGCTGGGCTGGCTGCGCACCGAAGCCCACATGCGCACCGCCTCCCTCGTGGGCGCCGCCGAGTTCGTGCGGGCCAGGCTGGAGGCGGGCGCCGTCGGCTTCTCACGGCAGGCCGTGTCCGCCGTCCTCCAACGGGCCGACGAGCCCGGTGAGTTGCTGGCGTACTGGACGTCTCGGCACGGGCGCAGGATCCCGCAGCCGCTCAAGCGTGGAATCGCCGACGCCGCACGGCGTCTGTACACCGGGCGCGCGCTCCTCAAGTACGACACCGCCTCACGCCCCTACCGTTTCGGCGACGTCATCGAACTCACCCACCCCTCCCCCGACCCCCGACGTCCCTGGCAGGGTGACCTGTTCAAGTACGCGATCGACCGCCGCCACCACCCCGACCGCGCTCTTCCCCCGTCCGGCGCGACTCTGCTCGCCGCACACCGGGAGCTGATGGCCGTACCGGTCGAGGAACGGCGTTCTCTGGTCACCGCACCGGGCGGCGATGAGCGGCTGAACGCGGCAGGGATGACCTGGGAGTCGGTGGCGGGCTGGCTGCAGGGGCCGCTCGACGCGGCGGTGTGGGAGGCGCTGATCCCCTCGATGGGAGCGATGGCCCTCGTACGCAATCTGCGCAATCTCGACCAGGCCGGCGTGAGCGACCGGGTCGCCGCCGAGGTCGCCGCGCGGATCTCCTGCCCGGAGGAGGTGCGCCGCTCGCGGCAGTTCCCGTTCCGCTACCTCGCCGCCCATCGCAACGCGCCCTCGCGCCGCTGGGAGGAGGCTCTGGAGACAGCCCTCGGACACTCCCTGGCCAACGTCCCCGAACTGCCCGGCCGCACGCTCATCCTCGTGGACCGGTCGGGCTCGATGTTCGACCGGCCCAGCGAGCACACCCAGCTCAACCGGGCGGATTCAGCGGCCATCTTCGGTACGGCGTTGGCGCAGCGGGCCGCGCGGGCCGACCTGGTGGAGTTCGGGTCGGACAGCCGTCGCGTCGAACTCGCCCCGGGTGAGCCCGTACTGCGCGTCCTGGATCGCTTCCATGACCTCGGCGGCACCAATACGGCCCTCGCGCTCAGGCGGCACTACGACCGCCACGACCGGGTGGTCATGGTCACCGACGAACAGACCGGGCCCAGTCAGTGGTCCAACCCGCTGCGGGCGATCCCTCTGCACATCCCCGTCTACACCTGGAACCTGGCCGGCTACGCCCCGGCTCACGCGCCGTCCGGCCCGCACCACCACACCTTCGGCGGCCTGAGCGACGCCGCGTTCCGGCTGATCCCTCTCATCGAAGCCGGCAGGGACTCCAGGTGGCCGTGGGAGACGCGTTCGTCCGAGTGACGGGTGCGCAGGTGGCCGGTCGAGCGGTCGAGCGGTCGAGCGGTCGAGCCCGCAACGCTCGGCAGCCGTGGCGCAGCTGATCAGCGGGTGTTGCCCGGGCGGTAGACGCGGAGTTCGCCGTAGGTCGACAGAACGTCGGCCAGGTCGCCGGGTGTGTGCCGCAGGGTGGTGTCAAGGAAGGCGAGCGCGGTCGCGGCGACGACGCGCGGGCTCTCGGTGCGGCCCAGGGAGCCAACTATCGAGGGTGCGGGCGGCAGGTACAGGGGGCCGTCCATGAAGGTGAGGTGCGCGGCGCCGGGCATGGTGAGCCGGTAGCCCGTCGCAGTGCTGAGCTTGAGGACCTTGGTGAGGCGGGGAGGTAGTGCGGGTCGGTTCCGGGGGTGATGGCCTGAGTGACCGCGAGCGTCGGCTGGCGGAGGGAGGGCGAGGTGGGGCCGTGAGGGTAACGTCCAGGTCGATGACGGCGTCGAACCGGCTGTCCTGCCGGCCGCCTGCAAGGCGGCGGCACCCCCCATGGAGTGGCCGGTCACCGCGACCCGGCTGGTGTCCAGGCGTCCGGTCAGCGGGCCGGCGATCTCACCTCGAGCCGGACGGTTCAGTTGGGTGAGGACGAAGCTGAGGTCAGCGGCCCGCACGGCCGTCCAGTCGGCCGCCAGCAGGTCGTCCTTGTCCCGGTCGCCACCGTGATGATCCAGATCTCCGAGACGGGCCGGCAGACCCTGACCGGCATGCGGCGCTCGCTGGGCATCCTGCGGACCGACGAACCGGACGCGGAGCGCCACCCGCTGCCCGGCATCGCGCAACTGGCAGCTCTCGCCGACCAGATGCGTGCCGCCGGGCTGCCGACCCGCGTCGAGGTCCAGGGTGGCCACACCCACATACCCGCCACCGCACAACTGACCGTCTACCGCTTGGTGCAGGAAGCCTTGACCAACACGTTCAAGCTTCCCGGACGGGCTGAAGCCAGTCGAGGTCGAAGCGGCCGTTCTCCGGTTCCCAGGTGGACCAGACGGACTCGCCGACCCGGATGACGGTGAAGTGCGCCTCGGCCATCAGATCGAGGTCGTCCTCGAGACGGTCGTACGGCTGGTACTCGTGGTAGTAGGCCGCGCCGAACAGGACGCGGCGCGGGGGCGAGGTCATGACGAGCCCTCTCCGCGGTAGCGGAAGTCGGCGAAGTGGACGGTGCCGTGCTCGGCGAACACGCCGGTCACGCGGCCGGTGAAGGGGGACGCCAGCTCGACGGACCAGAAGCGCCCGTCCAGTTCGGCGAGTGTTGTCTCGGTGCCGGACTCGTCCTCGACGACGAGTTTGATGGTGTCGCCCGGCGGGAGCCAGGGCACCTGGTGCGGTTCGGGGACACGGGTTTCGAGCCGCAGGAGCGCCTCTTCGCCCGGTACCACGGTGGTCCAGGTCTGGGTCAGAGAGGGCAGGTTGCCACGTGCGGTGATCAGGAGGCCGTTGCCTGACGGTGCCCGTTCGGCGACCAGTGTGACCGTGTTCCGCTCGTCGAAGCGCAGACCGAGCCCGCCCCTGCCGTCCGCCGGGTCGACACGGGTCGCGAACACACTGTTCAGATGGCGCTGCCGGCGGCCGACGAAGTCGGGCCGGAAGGTGTCCAGGCCGCCGGAGCCCGCGCTCACGGTCAGGTGACCGGGTCCTGCGTCGAGGGACGCGACGTCGGCGGGGGTGCGGCCCACCGCCAGCCAGCCGGGGTCGGCCAGGGCGACCGGGTCGGTGAACTCGAAGTACTCGTCCAGTGGTTCCGGGCGCGGGCTCACCTCCACGGGCGCCGGGCACGGCCAGTCGTCGGCCCATTCCACGCCCGTGACGAACGTCTCCCGTCCCAGGGGCGAGGCCTTGCCGGCCATACGCGTGCCGAGCAGGACCAGGACGTCCTCGCCGTGCGGGCCGCGGACCAGGTCGGCATGGCCGGTGCACTGGACGGACCGGTCGGTGCCCGAGGCGCACAACACCGGGTTGCCCGGGGCTCCTTCGAACGGCCCCTCGATGCTCGGGCCCCGGGCGACGCTCACCGCGTGGCCGTACCCGGTGCCGCCTTCCGCGATCATCAAGTACCAGTGGTCGCCGCGCCGGAACAGGTGCGGAGCCTCGGGCGCGACCAGCCCCGTTCCGGACCACAGCTCCCTGGGTTCCTCCAGCGCCCGCCCCTCGGCGAGGTCGACCCTGGCCTGGAGGATGCCCCGGTGCTCGACGACCGTCGTCCCGTCCAGGTGCAGGCCGCTGTAGGTGACGTAGGCGGCACCGGTCTCGTCCCAGGCCAGGTCGGGATCGATACCGATGATTCCGTCGAGGGTGGTGCCGTCGCTCCAGGGCCCGGCCGGGTCGACGGCGGTGAACACGACGCAGCCTCGGGGACTGGTGGCCACCGTGACGATCACGTGGAAGAGGCCGTCGTGGTGGCGGATGGTCGGGGCCCACACTCCCCCGGAGTCCGGCACGTTCGCGACTCCCACCTGCTCCTCACGGGTCGCCACGTTGCCGATGTGTTCCCAGGTGACGAAGTCGGTGCTGCGGTAGAGCGGCAGCGCCGGCAGGTACTCGAACGACGAGGTGACCAGGTACCAGGCGCCGTCGACGAGGACACAGCTGGGGTCCGGGTTGAAGCCGGGGATCAGCGGGTTCGGCAGCGGTGCGGCCGGGTGCGGGTTCGGTGAGGTCATGGCTGGTCCTGCCTTGTCGAGGGGGCGAAGGTCGCGGGATCGTCCGGGGGGACCGGCGGCCGCGCGGGCTGACCCGTGACCTGGTCGGTCGTCCCGTCGGACGCGGCGGCGCCCCGCCGTCCGGATCTGCGCCAGGGCTCGCACACCAGCGCCGCCAGCAGCGCGAGAACACATGCCACGGCCAGCGGGGCGCGCGCACCCCAGCCCGTGACGAGCAGCCCCGCGAGAGTCGTCCCTGCCACGTTGCCGATGGCGAGCACGCTGCCCATCCATCCGAACGCCTCGGCGGCGGAGCCCGTCGGCGCCGTCGCGGACAACCGTTCGAAGAGACTGGACAGCGCGGGCGCGACGGTCATGCCCCAGAAGAAGAGCAGGACGGTCACCGCGGTCTGGCCCGGGGTGAGCGCCAGCAGCCCCAGTCCCGCCGCCACGTACAGCAACGGGCGCCGCAGCCTCGCCTTCTGACGCCTGCGCGCACCGTGGACCAGTCCTCCCACGAGAGACCCGAGGCTGCCCACCGCGAGCACGAATCCCGCATCGGTCGACACCTCGGAGCCGCTCACCAGGGCGACCACGCCGAGGACCTGGGCGGCCAGCGCGCAGGTGAGCAGCGCTCCCGCCGTGAAGAGACGAGACAGGCCCCGTACCCGCAGCACGGCCCCGCCGCGGACGGGCGCCACAGCCACCCGACCGGCCTCCGCGTCGCGGCCCGCCGCGTAGGCGAGCGTGCCGACGAGGACGAGCGTGCCGCACGCGGCGAGCGCGAGGTGGGGTCCGCCGAACGCGGCGAGGGTCGACGTGATCACCGGCCCCACGACGAAGACGACCTCCTGCGCGGTCGCCTCCAGTGCGAAGAAGGTGCGTCCCTGTTCCGGACGGACCAGCATCGGCACTGTCGCCCGCACCGTCGAGGTCAGCGGAGGCGTGCACAGCCCCAGGCACAGGGACAGGCCGATCAGCAGGACCGGCTCCGGGGGCACCAGGATCAGTGTCCCCATGGCCACGGTGTGCAGTACGGCGGTGGCGGCGAGGACCCGGCGACGGCCGCGCCCCTCGGCCAGTCTGCTCAGCAGTGGTCCGGAGACGAGGGCTCCGATCATGCCGACCGCCGACACCGCGCTGTACACCGCGTAGCTCGACCGGTCGATGGTGAGCATCAGCAGGGCGAGGCTGGTCGTGCCCTGGTTGAAGCGCCCCACGATCGAGGTGAGGAACAGCCAGGACACCGAGGGAGTGCGCAGGAACTCCCGGTAGGTGGCTACGGACACGGCCGAGTCCCCGCTGCGTCTTGGTGGGGCTGACGTGATGGGTTCACTCTGTTCCTTGTCGAGGTGTGTGCGGCGGCTGCGGGGAGCCCCCCGTGAGCACTCGGGTCAGCGCACGACGACCCGTACCCGGCCCAGGTTGCGCACCCGGGCGAACGGCGTGTGCGTGTCACCCTCGCGTTGAGCGGTCGCGCGCAGTGCCACGAAGTACGTGCCGGGCTTGTCGTAGGTGAAGGCGGCCTGGACCTCCACGGTTTCCCGCGCGGGGCCGCAGGGGCGTGCGGTGAAGTTTCCGGATCCGGTGAAGTCCCACTCGGTGGACACGATGCGTCCGGCCTTCGGGGGCGCCTCGATCCTGGCCCGGAAGACGACCTGCCGTCCGGCGGCGACCTCGATGCGGTCCCGGCCACGGACCGTGAGGTCGACGACGGGCTGGACACCCAGCCGGGCGCGGGCCCGCGCCGGCACGGCGATCTGGCTGTCGCTCATGCGGTACGAGGTCGTCCGCGCCGGTGCCTTGCCCTGTTCCACCCAGGCGCTCACATCACGCAGCGCGTGCTCCAGGATGCCGGTCCAGTCGACCAGTCGGGTCGCACGGGCCCCGGTGGCGGAGCCTTCCAGATGGTCGGCGTTGTCGTTGTACCAGAGCCGGTAGGTGTCGTCGAAGCGTTCGCCCATGGCCTGCTTCACCTGGGCGCCGTACCAGTCGCCGGGCACGGGGCAGGCATCGCAGTCGAGCAGGTTGGCGACCACGATGACCTTGCCGTTCACCTTGCCGGTGTGCGTACCGCCGTCGCTGGTGCCGACGGATATGAGTGGGCCGATCTGGATCGCCCGCTGCGGGTACAGGGGCTGTCCGTCCGGTCCTCGGTACTGGTCGAAGGTGTGGAATCCGGGCCGGGTCGGAACCTGATGCCGGTGGTAGGCGTGGAAGGCGAGGAACCAGCGGTTGTCGGACTGGAGCCTCCCACCGGCAGCGAGGGCGTCGAGGACGTCCGCGCTGTTTCCGTCCGCGAGGGTGAACACCTTGGCGGCGACGTCCAGCGAACCCTTCAGCGCGCCGACGTTCGTCGTGCCGTGCGCACCGCGGACCGTGAAGTCGAGGGGTGTCCTGATCGCTGTGGCCGGCACGCTGTCGAGGAGCAGAGCTGTCGGCACGTCGTCCACGTCGCGGCGCACCTCGGTGATGGTGGCCGTGTGATCGATCCGCGCGGCACGGACCAGGTCGCCGAGAGGTGACTGCTCGGTGCCCAGATAGCCCGGCTTCGACCAGAAGTCGTCCGCGTACGTGGGATCGATGTTGCGCACGACGGCCACGAACCCCAGCAGGTTGTCAGGGTCCACCGGCAGTTTGAGTACGTAGGAGTAGTCCTCCCACGTCCGGAGCGGAACACCCATGCGCGACACCTCGCGCAGCATCGCGCGCTCGACGCTGTTGAGACCGGCGTAGGGATCGCCCGAGCCGCCGGGGGCGACCGCGTCAGCGATGCGGGCGGCCTTCTCCCGCAGCACCAGCCTGGCCAGGGCGCGCACGGTGAAACTGTTCGGGATGGACACCGGGCTGCCGGGGATGAACGGCACCGCTCCGTCCCACACGCCCACAGTGTTCTCGATGGCGCCGATGGTCTGGTAGGAACCGCCGCTGCCGCCGTAGAGGTATCCGTAGATCCGCCGGCTGGAACGGTAGTACTTCGCCGCGACCGTCCTGGAGAACTTGGCCGCCGCCGCCTCGACGCGGTAACCGATGCCTCCGTTGGTCTGGACGACGTACCCGCCGCTGGCCGCGCCGAAGGCGACGACGTCGTCGGGGGCCTGCTCGTCCTGGGTCGGGTACACCTTGTGGAAGAACCGCCCCTGCCACTGCTTCTTGGGCGGCAGGTAGATGGTGAACTTCTTGGACGTGCCCTCGAAGTGGCCGGACACCTTTCGGTGCCGGACGGGGGTGGTCAGGTCCTCCTCGGTGTCGATGACGGGCCGGTTGTACGTCGGGTCGTCGCAGTCGGGTGTGATCTGCACGGGGCCGCCGGGGGCGCTCGGCGAGCACACCGGCCGTGCCTCGGCGGAGGCGGGGGTACTGAGCAGCGGGGTCGCTCCCAGCACGACGGCGGTGCCTGCCGCCGAGGTGCGGACGAAATCGCGTCGGGAGGGTCGTCGTACGCTCATGTGCATCTCCTGGGAGGGGCGTGCTGCGCTGGTTCGTTGCGGGCTGACGTGGGTTCCGGGCTGGTTCGTTGCGGGCCGGCGTGGGTTCCGCGCTGGTGCGGGGCATGGCGGGTCCCCGGCGGATGCCGGGCACTCCCGTCGGTGACAGGGCATGCCGGGGAGCCGCCGGTACTCAGGGGTGGGCGGGCCGTCGGGCGCGGCGGTGTGTCAGCAGGCGTCCGTGGTCTCGGGCACGTCGGTGCCCTCGTCGGCGGCGAGGCTCAGCCGCTTCGCCCGACGGAGGCGCTGTCGCTTCGGGTCCGCAACCGGTGCCGCCATCTGGAGCTTGCGGGTGTAGGGGTGGACCGGCGCCGCCGCGACCTGGGCGGACTCCCCCAGCTCGACGATCCGGCCCCCGTCCAGGACCGCGGTGCGGTCGCTGATGTCGTTGACGACTCCGAGGTCATGACTGATGAAGATGTACGCGACGCCGGTCTCGTCCTGGATGTTCTTCAGCAGGGTCAGGACCTTGGCCTGGGTGGTGACGTCCAGGGCGCTGGTCGGTTCGTCGCAGATGATGACGGACGGGGCGAGGGCCAGGGCACGGGCGATGGCGACGCGCTGGCGCTGGCCGCCGGAGAATTCGCGCGGGTAGCGGCGGGCGGAGTCGGCGGGGAGGCCGACCGCGTCGAGGAGTTCACGGATCCTGGCCGCTCCGCCCTGGACGCCGGCCGCGTCGAGGGGTTCGACCAGGATGCTGCCCACGGTCATGGCGGGATTGAGCGACGAGTACGGGTCCTGGAAGACCACCTGGATATCGCTGGCGATCTTGCGTCGGCGGGCGCGCGAGACGTTGCTGATGGTCTTGCCGCGAAAGGTGATCTCGCCGCCGTTGACCGGGGTGAGGCCCAGGATCGCACGGCCGATGGTGGTCTTGCCGGAGCCGGACTCGCCGACCAGGCCGAGGGTTTCACCGGGGGCGATGTCGAAGCTGACGCCGTCGATGACCGTCTTGCCGCGGCCCCGGCGATCGGCGAAACGGACTACCAGCTCCTCGACCCTGAGGAGCGGTGCGGTGTCGGATGCGGGCTCGGTCACGAGGTCTCGGTCTCCATCAGCTCGACGCGGCGGGAGGCGGAAAGGAGTTCCTTGGTGTACGGCTCGCGCGGCGACTCGAACAGGTCGTCCACCGCGGCCTGTTCGACGATCCAGCCGTCCTTCATGACGCTGACGGTGTCGCACAGGTCGGCGACCACGCCCAGGTTGTGCGTCACGATGATCATGGCGAGGCCGCGTTCACGCGCCAACTCACGCATCAGTTCGAGGACTTCGGCCTGAACCGTGACGTCGAGCGCGGTGGTCGGCTCGTCGGCGACGATCACGTCGGGGTCGGAGGCGACCGCGCCGCAGATCAGGACACGCTGGGCCATACCACCGGAGATCTGGTGCGGATACAGACCCATCACACGCTCCGGATCCTGGATGCCGACCCGCGTGAGCAGCGCGACGATCCGTTCCCGGGCCTCTTCGATCCCGAGGTCGGTGGACGCGCGCAGCCAGTACAGGAGCTGGCGGCCGATGGTGAAACAGGGGTCGAGGTTGGACATCGGCTCCTGGGGGACGTACGCGATACGGCGGCCGCGGGCCGCGCGCATCCGGCCTTCGTCGGCGAGCAGGTCCACGCCGTCGAGGTGGACGCTTCCGGCGAGAGTGAGGGCCTCGCGCGGCAGGATGCCGAGCACGGAGAAAACGATCTGGGACTTGCCCGAGCCGGACTCGCCGACCAGGCCGTGGATCTCGCCGCGTCGCACGTCCAGGTCGACGCCGTGCACCACCTCGCGGATCTCGTCGCCCTGCGGGTAGGCGATGCGGATGCCGCGCAGGGACAGGAGTGCGTCGTCCGCGGGCTCCCCCACATCGGTTGTCCCGACGGCGAGCGCCACCTTGCGCTGCCGCGCCGTCACCGGCTTGCTGCGGGCCGAAGCCTGCAGGACGTCGCTGAGAGCGTTGCCGAGCAGGATGAGCGCGAGGATGGTGACGCTGATCAGCAGGGCCGGCCAGACGATCCCCAGCGGGTTGTTGTAGACGTCCTCGAAGGCCTTCTGCAGCACCACACCCCACGAGCCCGCGTTGCTGTCTCCGAGGCCGAGGAAGGTGACACCGGCCTCGATGCCGATGCCCGCGGCGAGCACGAAGGAGCTCTGGATGACGATCGGCACCCGCACCGCCCACAGCACATGGCGGCCGACGATGCGCAGGTCGGAGAGGCCGACGACCCGGGCGGCATCCACGTACAGCTCTCCGCGTACGCCGAGGACGACGCCGCGCACCAGACGGTAGTAGCCGGGAGCGACCAGGAGGCCGAACACGGCCATCGCGACGGGGATGTCGGGACCGGTCAGGGAGTAGAGGGCGATGAGCAGGACGACGCCGGGCAGCGACATGACGACGTCGGTGGCGAAGCCGGAGACGGTCTCGAAGCGACCCCGGTAGAAGCCCGCGACCAGACCGCTGACCGCCCCGACGGCGAGCGAGACACCGAGGACGATGAGGCTGGCGAGCCCGCTCTGCCGGGTGCCCCAGATGAGGCGGGACAGCACATCGCGCCCGGCCGCGTCACCACCGAGAACGTGCCCCGTACTGAAGGCGGGGGCGCCCACGGCCTCAAGGTCGGTGTAGGTGGCGCTGTACGGGGCGAGGAGCGGTGCGAAGATCGCCACGAACGCGATGAGGACGACGAAGGCGAGACAGATCGCCGCCTGCGGATTGCGCAGCAGCCGTACGAACAAGGAGCGTTCCGCGGAGGCGACGGAGGCAGCGGCGGTGCCGGCGTCGGGCACCGCGAGGTCGGGCGCGGTCATCGGGTCCTCGCCTTCGGGTTGAGGAGCATGGTGGCCAGGTCACCGAGGATGTTGACGACGATCACGATCGCGATGGTGACGAGGACCGTGCCCATCACCATGGGAACGTCGCCGGACTGGGCGGAGAGGTTGCCGAGCTGGCCCATGCCCGGCAGGGCAAAGATCTGCTCGACGAAGACGGCGCCACCGAGGGTGCCGATGAGCTGGAGGTTGAGCACGGTGAGACCGGGGCCGCCCGCGTTGCGCAGGACGTGACGGAAGAGCACCGCGCGTTCGGGGACGCCTCGGGCTCGCAGCGTACGGACGTAGTCCCGCCCCAGGTTGTCGAGGAACGCCGCCCGGAACTGGACCGCGGCACTCGCCACGGACCCGATGAGCAGGGCGAGCACCGGCAGCGTCACGGAGGAGATCCACCCACCGAAGCTGATCTCGGGCGAGGTGTATCCGGTGGCCGGGAAGGCTCTGAAGTGCACGGCGAAGGTGAACACCAGCACGATCGCGATGATGAAGGAGGGAACGGCCGTACCGAGCACCGAGAGGAACTGCACCATCCGGTCCACCCAGCCGCCCCGCACCGCCGCCGTCACGCCGAGGACGACGCTGATGACGGCGGTGAGGACCAGAGTGATCAGAGTGAGGGCGAGGGTGACCGGGACGCGGACCTGCAGCGCCCCGGCCACGGACTGACCGGTGAGGTAGGACTGTCCGAAATCACCGGTGAAAACCCCGCCGAGCCAGTCGCCGAACTGCACCAGGAGCGGCCGGTCCAGGCCGAGCTCGACCATCCGATGACGCACGTCGGAGGCGGACGCGCTCATGCCGAGCGTGGCTCTCGCTACGCCCTCTCCGTTGCCGTACATCAGGCAGAAGGTGGAGAAGGTCACCAGCAGGAAGATGCCGGAGGCGCGCGCCAGGTGTCTCAGGAGCAGTGCGGGCATGACAGGGTCCGTTCCTCGTCCTCTTCGGGTTCTGTTCGGCCGCTTCGGGCTGTAACGGGGTGTCGGTCACTTGAAGTCGCGCAGGATCGGGTGCGCGTCGTTCGGGTCGGTGGACTGGGGGATCTTGATGCTGTCGGCGTACGCGTAGAAGACCTGCGGGTTGACCAGCGGGACGTACCACGCGTTGTCCAGGACGTACTTGCCGATGGCCTGCTGAGCCGCCTTCGACTCACTGTCGCTGCCGCTGACGATGGTCTTCCAGTACTTCTCGACCGTGGCGTCGGGCTGGTGGGAGACGTTCCAGTAGCCGGCCGGGATGACTCCGATGGAGATGTCCTGGACGGAATTGGCGACAGCGCCGACCGTCCACAGCGGGGCCGGGTAGTCACCGCTGAGCAGCTTGGTGATGGCGTCGGCGCCGGTGAGGGTCTTGGTCTTCACCGTGATGTTCAGTTCGGCTAGCTGCTGGGTGACGTACGGCAGCAGCACCGTCCACGCCTGGCCCTCCATGGTGGGCAGGGTGAGGGTGAACCCCTTCTCCTGGCCGGCCTGCTGCATCAGTTTCTTGGCTTCGGCAACGTTGTACGGGTACGGGTCACTGCCCTTCACGTACGCCGCGCCCTGCTTGTTGAAGAACTGGTAGGTCGGCGACGCCAGGCCCTTGTAGAGCTTCTTGGCGATGAGGTCACGGTCGAAGACCATGTTCATGGCCTTGCGCACGCGGATGTCCTTGAGGGCCGGGATCTTCTTGCCCTCATGGTCGGTGAGCATCATCGCGGTGACGCCCGACTCAAGCGCCAGCACGTTGACGTTCGGTGTCTTCTTGGCCTCGTTGTAGGTGTCGGCCGTGACGACCGTGCCGTCGATCTGCCCCGTCTTCAGCGCGCTCAGGGCGGCGGTGGGGCTGCTCAGGACGCGCAGTTCGAGGGTCTTGTACGGGTACTTCTTGGCGTCGTAGAAGTCCGGGTTCTTCCTCAGAACGTAGACCGAGCCGGCGGTGGACGCCTTGGCGTCGTAGGTGTACGGGCCCGAGCCGACCGGGGCGGTGTTCCTGTCCTTGGAGGCGAGGTATTTCGCCGAGACGAGCTCGATGCTGCAGATCCGGGTGCTCATCAGGGGCTGCGGGTCGGGCCAGGTGATGGTGACGGTCCGCGGGTCGGGGATGTCGAACTTGATGCCGCCGTAGCGGTCCGAGGCCGTCTTGGCCAGCGGCGTGAAGGCTTCCTTCACCGTTTGGGCGGTGACCGGGGTGCCGTCGGAGAATTTCATGCCCGACCGCAGGTGGGCGGTGAAGGACTTCTTGTCGGCGCTGATCTCCCAGCTCGTCGCGGCGGCCGGCGCGAGGCTCCCGTCTTTGTTGCACTTGACCAGGGTGTCGTAGGCCGCCTCGTACCCCCACGCCTGGTAGTCGGGCGCGGTGGACGGGTCCCAGCCGGTCATGTCGGCGGTCAGGCCGAGGATCAGCTTGTCCTTGCCGGTTCCGCCGGAGCCCGCATCGCCGCCGCCGCTGCTGCTGGACTGCCCCGTGCAGGCGGTGAGCAGGAGAGCCGCCGCGGCCAGCGGAGCAACGGTCTTGGTCACGAGAGGAAGTGCGCGTCTCATTGATGACCCCTTAGGGCAAAGTGATGCGAGAAGGGTAGCTGTGGAGGAAGTAGACACCGCACAGCGTGTGCAACGTTTTACGAACGGGACCGTAACTCTGGCCACCCCGAGCGTCAATAGACTGCGCAGGGCGAGAAGTCACGTTTCAGGAACGAGGACGCGCACCCCTGGTGCGCTCCGAACCGGCGCGCACCTCGGGTTTCATGGCGCGCGGACGCACGAAAACCCCCGCCATCCAGCCCGCCGACACGGGGCGGAATGCGGGGAAAGGTGCCTTGCCGGGGTCTCCAAAGCGGCCCTGGGGCTCTCCTGATAAATCTCCGTGGGAGAAGGAGCGGCGCCGGTGATCGCTCGGCGTGGGCGTGACCCCGGTGGCCACGGCCGCCGCGACGATCGCCCGCCAGCGCCGAGCGCGGCACCTGGCCCCACCGGGGACATCCACATGGAGCCGGAACCGTCCGTCCTCGCGTCTCCAGGACACGGCCGTCGGCCCGTACGGGGTGTGATGGCGGGTAGCGGCACGGCGGGCGCCGCACTCGGCAGCGGTTGGACGATGCGCCGGTGGCCGAGCACGGCCGGCTGTCCGATTCCGGGTGGACCGCGGCGACGCAGGAATGATCCCAGGGCTCGAACGGCTCGGGGGCTCGTGCACGTCGCGTACACGAGTCTCGAAGTCTTCTCGAACCGGCTACCGGATCACCTCATGGCTGCCCGCACCGAGTTCGACCGGCTCGTGCCCCGGCAGCCGTACGGTGGCGAGCGTCCCGGCGGGCACGGTGACGTGGACCGTCCACCGCTCCCCCGCCCGCCGCCAGGCGGCACGGACTTCGCCGTGCGGAGTGCGATGCGTGGTGTCGGCCCGGGTGACGCGGTCGTCACGCAGCGGGCTCACGTCGAAGGTCCGCCACCCTGCGGCGGTGGCGATCAGGCCTCCCACACGCTGCTGGATCCAGGCGGACACGGACCCCAGGAAGAAGTGGTTGCGGGAGCGGGCATCGAGGTCCCACGCCTCCCACAGGGTGTCGCTGTCCGCCTGTCGCCACACGTCCCAGCCGGGCCGGGCAGGGCGGGTCAGAACGGTGACCGCGAGGTCGTCCCGGCCGTGTGCACTGAGCACCTGCGGGAGGTACTTCACGCCGATGGCCCCGCAGTCGAGGTGCCCGTCCGTGCGCTGCTCCAGGTCCTCGGCGAGCGACCGGAACACCGTCGTGACGTGCTCGGCCGGCACGGCACCGAAGGCGAGCGGCAGGATGTTCAAGGTCTGCCGGTAACCCACGCCGGGCACCGCGTAATAGCCACTCCCGCTGTCGAAGTAGGCCGCGTGATAGGCCCGGGCAAGGGCGCGCGAGGCGGTCTCGTACGTCGATCGGGCGGTGTCCTCACCGAGTTCGACACTGATCAGAGCCATCCGGTCGGCGAGGTGCTTGACCATCATGGTCCCGGTCGGCGCCGCCCCCTCGGGGGCGAAGGCATGACCGGGGGCCAGCCAGTCGGTCCAGCTGTGCAGGGGCCACAGCCATCCGGCACCCTCGGCGATCGCAAGGGCGTGGTCGGCGTACGCGCGCAGCGCGGGGAAGTGACGGCTCAGGAGTCGAGGGTCGCCGTACTCCCGGTACAGGTTCCACGGGATGAGCACGGTCGAAGCGCTCCAGACGGGGTCGAAGCCACGGCCCCAGCCCGGCGTCGGGACGATCGTGGGGACGGAGCCGTCGACGTCCTGGGCATCCACGTGGTCGTCCACCCACTTGGCGAGGGTGGTCCGCAGGTCGAAGTGGTGCAGGACGGCTTCGGTGGCCAGATGGGCGTCCGCGGTCCAGCCGTTCTTCTCGTACACGGGGGTGTCGGTGGGGATGCCGTGCAGGTTGTTCAGGAAGGTTCGGGCGGTGGCGTCGTCGATCCAGGCGAGGGTGGGCTCGTCACACTCGAAGGAGCCGATCCGTTCCACATCGGTGTGCAGGGGCACCGCGGCGACGTCGTCCACGCGGACCCCTCGGCCGACGACACGGACACTGGCGTACCGGAATCCCTTGTACGTGAACTCGGGTTCCCAGCAGGTCTGTTGCCCGTTTCCCGTCGTCACGTACCGGTCGGTCTGGGCCTCGCCCGCGGCGAGGATGTTGTCGCAGAACACGGCACCGTTCGCGTCCAGGGTCTCCCCGTACCGGACCACCACCTCCGAGCCGGGATGATCCGACGTGAGGGTCAGCGCCACCCGCCCCGCGATCGTCGTACCGAAGTCGTACACAGTGCCGTCCGTCGGATGCGGGGTCGCCGAGACCGGCTCCAGTGGCGCGAAGCGGCGGACCGGCGGAAGTTCGGCAGGGGCCAGTCTTCCGCCCGGTCCGGGGACCACCGCGGCCGGGGCCCAGGACGCGCGGGTGGCAGCGGCCTCGTCGTACGTGACACCCGTGTAGAGGATGTCGCTGACCACCTCGCCCGCGGCGGTCTCCCAGATGTCGTCCGAAACCAGTAGGCCGCTCCCACCCTCGGTGTCCGACCATTCGAGCTGGGCGAGCAACATCGGCTCGCGGTGGGCGGGGGCCAGGTTCCAGCCCCAGGTGCTGCCGCCGCGCGCCGCGAAGAAGCCACGCCCGAGTGCCGCCCGGATCTCGTTCTCTCCCCGCCTCAGCAGTGCGCTGACGTCGTACGCCCGGTAGAGCACCGTCTTGTCGTACGCGGTCGGGGCCGGTTCCAGTACGGCGTCGGTGACAGGGTGTCCGTTGACGGTGAAGTGGCCGTAGCCCAGGCCGACCACGTACAGGCGGGCTTCGGACGGGTCCGTGCCGAGCGTGAAACGACGGCGGAAGACCGGGTCGGGTGCGGGCATCGTCTCGACGCCGACACACCTGAGTCCGTCCTCGGGCACCCCATCACGGTAGGCGGTGCCGGTCAGGGGTGTCGGGGACACCCCGTCGTCCGCGACGGCCGTCGGGCCCCGCTCGAACCCGCGCCAGCCGATCCGCCCCGACACCGCCCGCAGGTGCAGCGTGTACGTGCCGGACGGCAGCGGCGGGTCGAAGGCGAGGAAGTTGGTGAAGCGATCCCACACGGCGATGTGGCCGGTGCCGACCGTGGTGGAGGCGAGCGATTTCCCACTTTCGTCGCACAGCTCGATGTCGGCCACCGGGTTCTCCCCGTCCGGCCGCACCGCGTCCAGATTGACGGCGGTGACCGGGCCTGACGCGGCGAAGGACTGCGCGAGCGCGTGTCCTGGTTCGGCCCAGGCGATGTGGTCACCGTCGATTGCGCGCTGGACTCGTTGCTCGGGCGGTACAGGCCTGGCGATCCACTGGGCGGTCCAGTGCGGGAGGCTTTGGTCGCGGGGGCTGCGCGGCGCGTGGGTCACGGCTTCCTCAAGGAGGTAGGCACAGGATGTGCAACGTTTCACGTCCACGCTAGAAAGATCCCCACACTCGTGTCAACGAAAGCGGCGGCGATTCCCCCGGGGCGGCTTCCCGAAAGCTCCCGGCGCCCGCTCATGCCTCCATGGACTGCGGGGCCGCCACCGTGGAGCGGGACTCGAGCCGTGGCGCGATGACGTAGTGCACGGGTCTCTTGCGGCCCTGGATGCGCTCGAGCAGCAGTCGGGCGCTCACCGCTCCCGTCAGCGACCCCGACTGATCCACCGTGGTCAAGGAGATCCGCCCGATCCGGCTGGGCATGATGTTGTCGTAGCCCACGATCGACACGTCACCGGGGACGGACAGGCCTCGCTCCTCGGCCGCGCGCAGAACGCCCAGCGCGGCGACGTCGGCACCGGCAAGGATCGCGGTCGGCGGTTCGGCGCGGGCGAACAGCTCCTGGGCGGCCTCATGTCCGCCTTCCTCGCTGTACGACGTGACGACGACCTCGGGTTCCAGGTCGCGTCGGCGCATCTCCGTCTCGTAGCCACGCCGCCGCGCCGTGTGGGAGAGCATGAACGGCTCACGAAACGGGCCGTCGGGCATCGCGGTGTGGGCGATCCGCCGATGGCCGAGCGCGGCCAGGTGGTCGACGAGCAGGGCCACGCCCAACCGGTCGTCGTTGATCACCGTGTCGAAGTTCCCCGGGGCTCCGTGCAGGGCGACGGCCACGACCGGGACCCGGACGGCCAGTTCCTCGATCCACGCCACCTCGAGCCAGGGCGCGACCAGGACCAGACCGTCGACATGGCGGTCCACCAGCGCCTCTATGGCCCTGCGCTGCGTCTCGGGCTCGACGCCGCCCAGCGCGATGATCTCCTGGAAGGGCGTGTCACCCAGCTCCCGGCTCACGCCATGGGCGACTTCCGTGGGGAACGGCGAGGAAAGGTCCGGAAGCACCATGCCCACCGTGAACGTGCTGCCGCGCATCGCCCGCGCCCCGGCGTGCGGACGATAACCAAGCCGCTCGATCGCCGAGTTGACACGCTCACGCATGTCCGCGCTCACGCCGTAGGCGTCGCGCACCACCTTGGAGACGGCGGACACGGAGACTCCCGCCTCGCGCGCCACATCCTGCATCGTGGCTCGCCGAGTGCGGGCCGACGCCTGGGCCCGCGTACTGGAGACCCCGCCCCTCGCAGTGCTCATGGGACGCATCCTAAGCGAGGGTTGGCGAACGTTCTACCAGCCGGACCGTCTTCGCACGGGTGCAGAACCTGGCCGCCCACGCGTCGTCGTGCGCTGACCTACGAGACACCCCGCATCACCGGTGCCGGGACGGGCGGAGTCTCTCGGCCTCCCACTCGGGCTCCGCCCGCCCGGCATCACCGGTACCACTTCCTGCATTCAGCAGGAGCATGAACCGGGCGCGGGTACACATCGCGGTCCTCTGACGTCGTGTTCCCGTACGACAGCGGGCTGAAATAGGATGCCGCGCATGACCGACGCGCAGCCGGGACGCAAGCAGGCGCTGGCCCGCACCACGATCAAGGACGTGGCGCGGGAGGCCGGCGTCTCGATCTCGGCCGTCTCCAAGGTCCTGCGCGACGCGTACGGCGTCAGTGCGGAGATGCGCGAGAAGGTCACCGCGGCGATCACTCGCCTCGACTACCGGCCGCACGCCGGGGCGCGGGCCATGCGCGGCAAGTCCTTCACCGTCGGTGTCGTCCTGACCGACCTGTCCTCGCCGTTCCAGACGGAGGTCGCCCAGTCGATCAGTTCGGCGCTGGGGGAAGGCCCCTTCCAGGAGATCATCGCGATCGGCGGTACCGAGCCGGCGCGGCAGCGCCACTGTGTGGAAGCGCTGGTGGACCGCCAGGTCGACGGGCTCATCCTGATCGCCCCCTGGGTGGAGGTGGACTGGCTGGAGCAGCTCGGTGACCGCATCCCGACGGTCGCGGTGGCCCTGCACGGCGCTCCCGAGCACGTGGACACCGTGACCAACGACGACCGTCTGGGCGCCGCGCTCATGGTGGACCGCCTGGTGAAACTCGGTCATCGCCGCATCGCACACACGGCCATGCCCGACGGCCCGTTCCAGGAGCCCTATGTGCTCTCGCACACCGCCCGCCGACACGGCTACGAGAAGGCCATGCGACGCCACGGTCTCGAGCCGGACATCGTCGTGACCTCGTACTCGGAGGTCGGTGGCCACGAGGCAGCAACCGAACTTCTTGCGCGACGGCAACCGCCGACCGCGATCTTCGCCGGCGCCGATATAGCGGCCCTCGGAGTGCTGCGGGCCGCGGCGGACAAGGGCCTCAGTGTCCCCGCCGACGTGACGGTCGTCGGCTACGACGACATCTTCGCCGCCCGCATAAGCCGCGTCTCACTGACGACGGTCGACCAGTCCGGCGAACTCACCGGTTCCGTCAGTGCACAGCTTCTCCTCGAACGCATCGAGGGACGCGGCAAGTCCGTGCACTACGTCGTCGCACCTCGCGTGGTGGAACGCGACACGGCTGCGGCACCCTCCACATCCTGACGGCCGCACGGCGATCGCGCTCCACCGGCCGAGCCCATCCCCCTTCTCGACCGGCGCCCAAGTCGTGAAACTCCACGAGGCGGGTTCGTGACCTCTCGGTCGCGTAGGACGTTGCATCCAGAATGGTGACGCGGCGGACACCGGGGGCCCCGGGGCCCTCGCCGGCACGCCCCCTGCGCCGCCCCCGCCCGTCCTGCGCTGCGGCCATTTCGCCCCTCCCCTCAGCAGAGCTGGTGTGGATGCGCGCCCTGCCACAAGGGCCGCCCTTGCCGACTGCCCCATCGATCGACGTCCTCCCTCGTCCTTGACACGTGGGAGCAGCGGTCCCTACGCTGCCCGCGTAGAACGTTATACGACACCGGCCCGCCACACAGCGCTCAGCACCGCGCGCGGGCGTTCCTGGGCAAGGCCGCGAAGCCTGCTCCAGGCCCGGTCACCGACTGCCTGAAAAGTCTGGAGACTTGCATGGCCGTGGCAGCCGCTCCCCACGCACCCCACTTCGAGCACCTCACCGCCCCCTCCCCGCTGCGGGGCATCGGAACGGGCTCGCCCCGACTGTCCTGGACGACCCCGCACGCGGACGCGGACTACCGCCAGACCGCCTACGAGGTGGAGATCCTGCGTGGCGGACGCGCCGAGTGCCACCGGGTGCACAGCGCCGAACAGGTGCTGGTGCCCTGGCCCGCCGCGCCGCTGAGATCCCGGGAGTTCGCCTCGGTCCGCGTGCGCGTGGCCCACGACTCCGACTGGAGCGAGTGGAGCGAGCGTTCCGTCGTGGAGGCCGGACTGCTCGACGCCGCCGACTGGTCCGCGTCCTTCGTCAGCCCCGTCGCCATCGGCGGCCTGCGCATGCCGGCGCCGGTGCTCCACGGGTCCCTCCACGTGCCCGGCGAGGTGCGCAAGGCCCGCCTCTACGCCACCGCGCACGGCCTGTACACCGCCACCCTCAACGGTCACCGCGTCGGCGACCAGGTCCTCGCACCGGGCTGGACCGCCTACGAACACCGGCTGCGCTACCAGACGTACGACGTCACGGACCTGGTGCGCGAGGGCGACAACGAGCTGGACGTGCTGCTGGGAAACGGCTGGTACCGCGGACGCCTGGGCTTCAACGCCGAACGCGCCCTGTACGGCGACCGGCTGGCCCTGCTGGCGCAGCTGGAGGTCACCACCGCCGACGGTCAGGTGCACGTCCTCGCCACCGACGGCACCTGGACCGCGCGGGAGAGCGAGGTGCTCGCCGACGACCTCTACGACGGCCAGCGCACCGACCTGCGACGGCGCGACGCGCGCTGGCACACGACCGCCGGCCCCGTGGAGGTGGTGCCGGGCGACCTCGGACGCCTCGTCGCACCGCAGGGGCCGCCCGTCCGGGTCAGCTGTCTCCTCCCGGCCGAGAAGGTGTGGACGTCACCCACCGGCCGCACCCTGGTCGACTTCGGCCAGAACGCGGTGGGCTGGGTGCGGCTGCGCGTGCACGGTCTGGCATCCGGCACCGAGGTGGTCGTCCGGCACGCGGAAGTCCTGGAGAACGGCGAACTCGCCACCCTCCCCCTGCGCTCGGCCGAGGCGACCGACACCTACCTCGTCAGCGGCGCCACCGAGGAGACCCTGGAGCCCTCCCTCACCTTCCACGGCTTCCGGTACGCGGAGGTGTCGGGCGTGCCCGGTCTGCGCGCGGAGGACGTGGACGCCGTGGTGATCGGCTCCGACCTGCGCCGCACGGGCTGGTTCAACTCCTCCCACGCCCTGCTGAACCGCTTCCACGAGAACGTGGTGTGGAGCATGCGCGGCAACTTCGTCGACATCCCCACGGACTGCCCCCAGCGCGACGAACGGCTCGGCTGGACCGGGGACATCCAGGTGTTCGCGCCCACGGCCATGTTCCTGTTCGACAGCGCGGGTTTCCTCAGTTCATGGCTCGCGGATCTGGCCGCCGAACAACAGCCCGACGGGTCGGTGCCGTACGTGGTGCCGGATGTGATCCGGACCCCGTCGCCCGCCGCGACGGCCTGGGGCGACGCCGCCGCGCTGGTCCCCTGGACGCTGTACCAACGCACCGGCGACCGTGGCGTCCTGGAGCGTCAACTGCCCAGCATGCGCGCCTGGGTCGACCATGTGGCGGGTCTCGCCGGACCCGACCGCCTCTGGTCGGGCGGCTTCCAGTTCGGCGACTGGCTCGACCCGACGGCTCCCGCTGAGGACGCCGCCCGCGCCAAGGCGGACCCGGACGTGGTGGCCACCGCGCATCTGGCCCGCTCGGCGGAAGTCGTGGCCGAGGCCGCGCGCGTACTCGGCCACACGGCCGAGGCCGACCGGTACGCCGCCCTGGCGGACGAGGTACGTACGGCGTTCGCCCACGCGTACGTCACCCGCACCGGCCGGATCCTCTCCGACGCCCCGACGGTCTACGCCCTCGCCGTCCAGTGGGCGCTGCTGCCCGGCGCCGAGCAACGCGCGCACGCCGGGCGGCGGCTGGCCGACCTGGTGCGTGCGAACGCGTTCCGCATCAGCACCGGCTTCGTGGGGACGCCGCTGGTGACCGACGCGCTGGTGGCCACGGGATACGTCGACGTCGCCTACCGCCTGCTGTTGCAGACCCAGTGCCCGTCGTGGCTCTACCCGGTGACGATGGGCGCCACAACGGTCTGGGAGCGCTGGGACAGCATGCTGCCCGACGGCAGCGTCAACTCCGACGGGATGACGTCGTTCAACCACTACGCGCTCGGCGCCGTCGCGGACTGGCTCCACCGCACCGTCGCCGGACTGGCGCCCGCCGCGCCCGGCTACCGCGAGATCCTCGTGCGGCCGCTCCCCTCCGCCGACCTGACGTCCGCGTCGGCCCGGCACATCACGCCGTACGGCGAGGCCCATGTCGCCTGGGAAAGGTCGGCGGGGACGTTCCGCCTGAACGTGCGCGTCCCGGTCGGTGCCACCGCACACGTGCGTCTGCCCGGAGCCGACGAGCCCCTGACCGTCGGTCACGGTGAGCACCACTGGGGCGTGCCCGATCCGGTGGCCGCCGGCACGGGGTCCGGCGCCGTGGCCACGGTCCGCGACCTGCTCGACGACGCGCGTGTCTGGTCCGAGGTGGTGGCGTCGGCCGTCGACACCGGTGTCGTCCCGGGAGGTGAGCCGGATGTCGCCGCCCGCCTCGCCCCGTACCTCGACTCGCCGGTGGCCGTGGTCCCGAAGGCCCTCGCCCCGCACGAG
Source organism: Streptomyces caniscabiei (assembly GCF_014930365.1). GTDB lineage: Bacteria > Actinomycetota > Actinomycetes > Streptomycetales > Streptomycetaceae > Streptomyces > Streptomyces caniscabiei. The sequence continues at coordinate 126,253 of NZ_JABXWI010000021.1, forward strand.
GTCAACACCGCGACCAGGGCGCTGGAACAGCGGCTGGACGCGATCCTCGGCCTCCGAACCGCCTGACACCGATCCGCACCACAGGAAGAACACCCACATGGCCAGCAACGATCACCGCGACGTGCGCCTGCCCGCCGGCGAACGCGCCACCCTGCTGCTGCGGGAGCTGACGGTCGAGGAGAAGTGCCACCAGCTCGTCTCCGTCATGCCGTGGACCCTGGTCCGCGCCGACGGTTCGGACTCCGACGAGGCCGAACACTGGCTGCGGAACCCGCCGGGCCATGTCGCGCAGCTGATCACCGACGACCCCGCGAAGCTCGCGCGGTTGGTCGGCAGCATGCAGCGTCAGGCCGTCGAGCGGACCCGGCTCGGCATCCCCATCCTGTTCCACCAGGAGGCGCTCAGCGGGTTCCTCGCCGGCGGACACATGTCCTTCCCGACCGGTACGGGCCTCGCGGCGGCCTGGAGTCCGGAGCTGGTCCAGGAGATGACCGAGCTGATCCGCCGCCAGATGATCCGCACGGGCATGCGGCACGCGCTGTCCCCCGTGATGGACGTGGCGCTCGACCCCCGCTGGGGCCGGGTGCACGAGACCTACGGCGAGGACCCGTACCTGGCCGCCGCCCTCAGTGTCGCCTTCACCCGCGGGCTGCAGGGCGACGATCTGAGCCAGGGCGTCCTCGCCACCGGCAAGCATTTCCTCGGCTACGCCCTGCCGGTCGGCGGCGTCAACACCTCGGCGTACGAAGGGGGCGCGCGGCAGACCAGGGACCTGTTCGCCTACCCCTTCGAGGCCGCGATCCAGCTCGCCGGCCTGCGTTCGGTGATGAACTCCTACGGGGACGTGGACGGCATGCCCGTGGGCGCCTCGCGGGAGGTGCTCACCGACCTGTTGCGCGGGGTCCTCGGCTTCGACGGCTTCGTGTCGTCGGACTACATGACCCTGGACCAGCTGGTCGAGCGCCAGCGGGTGGCCGACACTCCCGCGGAGGCCGCCTGCCTCGCGATCGCGGCCGGACTCGACGTAGAGATGCCCAAGCCGTACGGCTACGGTCAGGTGCTCGCCGAGGAGGTCAGGCGGGGCAACGCGGACCTCGCCGACGTCGACACCAGCGTGTGGCGGGTGCTGCGGGCCAAGTTCGAGCTCGGGCTGTTCGAGAACCCGTATCCGGCGGAGCGCATCGACGTGGCGGCCGTCGCGGCCGAGGGCACGGAACTGTCGCGAGAGCTGGCCCGGCGGTCGGTCGTCCTCGCGAAGAACGACGGGATCCTTCCCCTGGCCGGCGGAGTGAAGGTCGCCGTGGTCGGTCCGCACGCGGACGCCGCGAAGCTCCAGTTCGCGACCTACACCTACGCCGCATGGCGGGAGGCGACGGACGCCGTGCTGAGCGGGGAACTCGGCAACATGCTCGGCTCCGACGACGTCACCGACCCCTGGTACAAGGCTCTCGTCACTCCCACCGACCCCGAACAGCTGGTCCACGACCGGTTCGGCGCCCGCTCGATCGCGGAGGAGCTCTCCGACTTCGCCGGGCAGGTGCGGACGGAGCAGGGCAGCACGCTGACCCGGTCGCTGGGGGACGACGCGGTCGCACGGGCGGTGAAGGTCGCCCAGGACGCGGACGTGGTGGTGCTCGCCCTGGGCGGCGCGAGTCTATGGTTCACCGGGGAGCGCACCGAGGGGGAGGCCAGCGACACGGCGGACATCTCGCTGCCGGCCGCCCAGACGCGCCTCGCGGAGGCCGTCGCCGCCACCGGCAAGCCCTTGGTGGTCGTCCTGGTGCAGGGCCGTGCCTACGCGCTGCCCGAGGTGATCCGGGACGCTCCGGCGATCGTCATGGCGTCCTACGCGGGCCCGTTCGGGCCGAAGGCGATCGCCGAGGTTCTCTTCGGCGCGACGAACCCCAGCGGCAAACTGCCGTACAGCATCCCCCGGCACTCCGGCCAGGTCCCGGTGTACCACCACCAGAAGGCCGGCTCCGGCTACCGCAACCCGCTGCCCCCGAGCGTCGACAAGCACTACCTCGACCTGGAGGCAACGCCGCTCTACCCCTTCGCGCACGGCCTGAGCTACACCGACTTCGCTCTCGACGACCTGTCGCACGACGCGCGGGTCGACACCGACGGGACGATCCAGATCACCGCGACCGTCACCAACACCGGCCCGGTGCCGGGGGCCACCGTCGTCCAGCTCTATGTCCGCGTGAACAGCAAGGGTGGTGTCACTCGGCCCGCGCAGCAACTGGCGGGCTTCCAGCGGATCGAGGTGGAACCGGGCGACTCCCACCGCGTCACCTTCCGCGTCGCCGCCTCCCAGCTGGGCCACACCAACGCCGCCCGCGCGTTCGCGGTCGAACCCGCGCGCGTCGACTTCTTCCTCGGCTTCGACTCCGACGACCGACGACTCACCGGCTCCTTCGACCTGGTGGGCGAACCCCGTGAACTCACCAGCGCCCAGCGGTCCTTCCTCTCCGAGACGGTGACCGAACATGCCTGAGACGTACGACTCCATCCGCCCGGGCCGGATCTGGCTCGACACCGACGGCAAGCGGATCCAGGCGCACGGCGGCTCCGTGCTGTACGAGTACGGCACCTACTACTGGTACGGCGAGAACAAGGAGTACTCCAAGCCGGGCAGCGACATCTGGACCTGGGGCATCCGCTGCTACTCCTCGACGGACCTCTACAACTGGGAGGACCGCGGGCTGATCATCCCCCCGGTCCTCGACGACCCCTCGTCGCCCCTGCACCCGTCGCAGTGCGTCGACCGGCCGCACATCGTCCGCCATCCGCGTACGGGAAAGTACGTGTGCTGGATCAAGATCATGAGCAAGGACGGCGGCCAGCGCTCGACGGTCCTCACCGCCGACTCCCTTCTCGGCCCCTACGAGATCGTCCGCACCGGCATCCGGCCGCTCAGCATGGACGCCGGCGACTTCGACCTGGTCGTCGACCCCGTGGACGGCAAGGGCTACTACTACTTCGAGCGCGTGCACAGCGAACTCGTCTGCGCCGACCTCACCGAGGAGTACACCGACGTCACCGGCTACTACTCGACGCACTTCCCCCACCCGCACCCCCCGATGGTGCGCGAGGCGCCCGCGTACTTCCGGCGCGACGGCAGGCACTATCTGATCACCTCCGGTACCTCGGGCTACTTCCCGAACCGCTCCGAGGTGGCGGTGGCCGACACCTACCACGGGCCCTACACCATCCTCGGGGACCCGCACCCCTCGGATGCGAGCGGCACGTCGTTCCGGTCCCAGATCAGCTCCGTCTTCCGGCATCCGACGCACCCGAGCCTCTACATCGCGATCGCCGACCGGTGGCTGCCCCATCTGTCGGAGGAGGAGTCCGACCAGACCGAGGCGTTCCACCGGTACTTCGGCGAGAAGGAGCGCGGCAGGGCGGAAGTGTCCCTCCCGCCGCAGGAGTTCGACACGTCGGTGGCCGATCACGTCTGGCTTCCGCTGCGTTTCGACGAGGACATGCCGGTGATCGAATGGCTCGACGAGTGGCGGATCGAGGACACGGTTCCTCTCACCTGACATTGATGGGACAAGCATGAGAGTCGTTGTCATCGGCGGTAGTGGGCACATCGGCACATTCCTCGTTCCCCGACTGGTGCGGGCCGACCATGAAGTGATCAACATCAGCCGTGGCACGCGCACCGCCTACGCCGAAGCGCCGGAATGGCGGCAGGTACTGCAGGTCGTCGCCGACCGGGAGCAGGAGGACCGTGCAGGCACCTTCGGCGACCGGGTGGCCGGGCTGAAGGCTGACGTCGTCATCGACCTGGTGTGTTTCACCCTGGAGTCGGCCAGTGCACTGGTCGAACGTCTGCGCGGCGAGGCCGGACATCTGCTGCACTGCGGGACGCTGTGGCGTTACGGCCCCAGTCACAAGCTGCCGATCTCGGAGACGACGGGAACTGCCCCTGTCGGGGAGTACGGAATTCAGAAGGACCGAATCGCACGGATGCTGAAGGACGAGACCGCCTCGGGGGGCCTGGTGACCACGTCACTGCACCCCGGGCACATCGTCGGCCCCGGCTGGCATCCGGTCGGTCCCCTGGGGAACATCGACCCCGCGGTCTGGTACACGCTCTCGGCCGGGCAGCCGTTGCGGATTCCGGGGCTCGGTGTCGAGTTGATGCATCACGTGCACGCGGACGATGTCGCACAAGCCTTTGCGCGAGCCATCGAGCACCGGGACGCGGCAGCGGGAGAGGACTTCAACGTCGTGGCCCCCACCGCGTTGAACGTGCGGGGCTACGCGCACACGGCAGCCGGTTGGTTCGGGCAGACCGCGTCGCTCGAACCGGTGACCTGGGAGCAGTTCCGCCAGAGCACGACCCCGGACCACGCGGAGGTGAGCTGGGAACACCTGTACCGCAGCCACTGCCTCACGATCGAGAAGGCGAGGGCCCTCCTCGGCTACGCGCCGCGCTACGAACCTGAGACCGCCGTGCTCGAATCAGTCCGCTGGCTGATCGAGCACGACGAACTGAAGGTGGCACGCCCGCTCGTCGACTGACGGGAATCACTTACGGGAATCGGTGATCACACCAGATCGCGGGATCCTTGCCGAACAGAGGGGGGCCGACCGTCAGGCCGGCCCCCCTCTGAGGTGTTCCCGGAGAGCACGCTCAGTCCTCCACCGCCCGCAGCCGGACCGCGATGTACGGCCGGCCCGGCAGCGGCAGGGTGACGTCCCCTTCGTACGTGCCAGGAAGCTCGCTGACCGTCATGTTCCAGGTGTCGAGGACGTCGGCCCGGTAGCGGACGCCGGGTTGCAGCAGGAAGGTGCGTCGGCGGGGCTGGCCGGTGCCGAAGTAGGCGAGCAGGTGGCGCCCCTTGACTCCACCGACCGGGAAGTCGAAGGGCGACGGGAGCGGTTCGATGCCGGGCACGTCGGCGGGGAGTGCTTCGAGGACGCCGCGCAGGAATCCCAGGCGTGCCGCGCTCTCGCCCTTGAGGGCTCCACCCTTCGCCCACCACAGGACGTCGTCGTCGGCGAGCCAGCATTCTCCGTGGGTGACGTATCCACCCCGGACCACGCCCTCCCAGCAGCGGCGGACCAGTTCCTCAGGTGTGAGGTTCCCCCAGCCCTGTTCGATGTCGCCCTCGTAGCCGAGTTCGTCGAGCACCACCGGTTTCCCCCACCGGGAACGCCAGTCCGCCGTCCCCGCAGGGGGCTTCTGGATGCTGCAGTGCGTGACCCATTCGGCGTCGTTGTCCCAGATCTCGATGCAGTCGTGCACGCTGATCAGATGTCCGTGCGGGTCGTGCGCGCGGATCACGGCCGCGATCCGGTGCCAGTCCTGGGTGTCCTTGGACCACACCAGGTCGTACTCGTTGGCCAGCGACCACCAGACGTTCGGCAGCGCGGCGAGCCGGGAGACCAGGTAGCGCACATACCGTTCGTCGGCGGCCGGGCTCATGTCGGAGAAGCCCCAGCGGTCGTACGGGTGGAAGAGGATGAGGTCGGCCTCGATGCCCAGCTCGCCGAGCTGGACGATCCGCTCCTCCAGGTGCCGGAAGTAGGCGGGGTTCGGCCGACGGAAGTCCCAGCCGGACTCGGGTGAGCCCTCGAAGGGGTACAGGGGCGGCTCGTTGGTGTTGAAGAGGTACGACTTCGGGAAGACGCACATCCGGATCTTGTTGAAGGGGCCGTCGGCGAGGGTCCGGAGGGTCCGCTCCTCCAGTTCGGCGCCCTGGTGGGTCCAGGCGTAGGCGGTGGTCCCGACCGGGAAGTAGCGGGTGCCGTCGGTGTGGCGGAAGTGGAATCGTTCGTGGACCCGCACCGGCCCGTGGTCGTGCGGGCGGGCCGGGCCGCAGTGGAGGGTGCCGGTGACCGCGTCCAGGGAGCGGGCGTTGCTCGCGGTGCGGAAGGTCCAGGTTCCCTCCTCGTCCGGGAGGAACCGGATGCGGTAGATGCCCGCGCCGTCGTAGAAGCCGTGCGCGGTCAGCGTGCGGTCACCACGGCGGAACTCCGCCCGGAGCGTGACGTCCGTGAAGGGGTTGCCGTGCTCGGGCCCGTGCAGCTCCAGTTCGAACGGCTGCCACCGGGTCACGGCTTCCTGTCGCACGCACCGGGCGCTGCCGATGGGGACCTCGGCCGACTCGTGATCGGGAGACGGGACGACGTCGACCTCGGCGGCCGGGGACATCGGTTCGACCACCGTCTCGGGGACGGCGGCCAGTTCGGCGTAGAGGGCGGCCTGGGCTTCGGGGTCGGTCCGCAGCCGATCGATGAAGAACGAGAGCTGCCGCAGCGTTCCGTATCTGAACTGGACCGTCGTCAGCTCGTCGTCGAGGCGGGGCACGTGCTTGCGCACCACGGCTTCGGCCTGCTGGTCGCGCAGGACGTCGCCGAGGACGGATTCGGGGCCGTAGGGCATTCCTGATTCCTTGGGAGCGTGGGGTTGTACGGAGGAGACGAGGGGGGCGACCGGCCGGCTGCCGGGCCGTGTCAGCCGAGCAGGGCCGTGCGGACGATGCGCTGGACGGCCATGGCGTCGTGCGTGGACTGTGCTCCGCGCAGTTCGGGCAGCGGCAGACGGGCCGCCTTGTCCTCCAACGCGCGCAGGGTGGCGACGGATTCGCGGACGGCGTCCGCGGGGTCCTCGCGGTAGGGGAAGAGGTCCAGTTTCAGCGGCTGGTCCCAGCCGATCTGGCGGACCACGTGCAGGAACTCCAGGGTCTCCACGAGGTGGAGTGCTCCGGCGGTCAGATCGTCGTCCCACTCGCGGTAGTTGTCGTCCAGTTCGATGTCGACGAGACGGCCCATGGAGTGGGCGAGGGTGAGGACTTCGGCGGGGTTCTCCTTGGCGAAGAGGGAGTGTCCGAAGTCCACGACCAGGCCGACGTTGTCCACGCCCATCTGTTCGATGGCGAGCAGGCTGGTGGCGGCCGTCGACCAGAAGAGTCGGTTGCGGGGCTCTTTGAGCTTGTACTCGATGGCGAAGGTGACGTCGGGGAAGTTCCGGGCGACGTCCCGGATCCCCTCGATCGCGTGGCGGCGCAGATCGGCGTAGTCGACCTGGAAGGGGTAGTCGTAACCGTCCTGACCGGGCCAGAACTTCACGTAGCGGGCTCCGAGTCGGGCGGCCACCTCGACCGATTCGTGGGCGAGTTCGACGGCACGCCTGCGGGCGGAAGCGTCGGGGCTCGTGAACGAGCCGCTGCGGAAGCCGCGGTCGTAGATCACCGGCGTGATGTTGACCGCCGTCAGGCCGTGCGCGGTGAGGGCCTTGCCGACGTCGTCGACGGTCACGCCCTCGTCGAAGGGGTAGTTGAGGTCCAGACCGACCAACTGCCCCGACGCGGCGGCCAGTTCGATGGCCCGCAGGGTCGGCACGGTCGGTCCGTAGCCGTCGGTGGCGTAGCGGTCGATGATGCGGCCGAAGGTCCACATGCCGCCGGTGAACGTGCGGTCGGCGGGGGCCATTCCAGGCTCCATGTTCGCCCTCCTGAATTTTTATTCACTTAGTTCCTTTTCAGCTGACCGGACGCTAGGTCGGCATTCGACCGACTGTCAAGGCCCCCAACAGGGGGTTGACGGTCCCGGTGAGCACCCTCCACCATCCGGGTGTAATAGATATCAAGTACTGAATGGATATTCACAGATGTTGACCGCTGATCCGAGTGCCGCCGCGGAGTACCGCCGACTACGGCGCTCCCTCCCTTCCGAGCCCCCTCACGAGACCGTCGAGCGACTGCGCGCCATGTCCGCCGAGATCCGCCTCATGGTTCTCGACATGATCGACAGGGCGGGGATGGGGCACATCGGCGGCGACTTCTCCGTCACCGACATCCTCGCCACGCTCTTCGGAGCCGTCGTCGACGTCGATCCGGAGCACCCCGACGCTCCCGGTCGCGACCGGTTCATCCTGAGCAAGGGCCACTCCGCCGCGGCCCTCTACGCCACGCTCGCCCACTGCGGATACTTCCCGCGGTCGGAACTCGCCGGCTTCACCACCGCCGCGTCCGCACTGAACGGGCACCCCGACCGCCGCAAGGTGCCCGGTGTGGAGACCAACACCGGCCCGCTCGGCCATGGCCTTCCCGTCGCGGTCGGCTGCGCACTCGGCGCCCGGCTGCGGGGGGACGACAGCCGGACCGTGGTCGTCCTCGGTGACGGGGAACTACAGGAGGGCAGCAACTGGGAGGCGGCGATGACCGCCGGACACCAAGAGCTTGCGGGGCTGTACGCCGTCGTCGACCGGAACCGGCTCCAGCAGGGAGCCCGCACGGAGGACACCGTCGGCCTCGCCCCCCTGGCGGAGAAGTGGGCCGCCTTCCGCTGGGAGGTGCGCGAGACGGACGGCCACGACCACGCGGCCCTGCTCGCCGCCTTCGCCCCCTCCACCAGCGGGCGGCCCGTCGCCGTCATCGCCCACACCGTCAAGGGCAAGGGCGTCTCCTTCATCGAGGACCGCGCCGAATGGCACCACAAGGTGCCCGACCAGGACCAGGTGCGCGCCGCCGTCGAGGAGCTGACCCGATGACCGAGACCACTTCCCCGGCGAAGACGGCCGACCCGACGGCCCAGGCGACGGCCGAGGCGACGGCCGAGACCGTCACCCGCCCTCTCGTCGATGCGCCCGTCTACGACTGCCGACAGGCCTTCGCCGAGGAACTCATCGCGCTCGCTCGCGAGGACAGCCGTGTGGTCGTCGTGTGCAACGACTCGGTGGGCTCCAGCAACCTCTCCGGATTCCGGGACGAGTTCCCCGACCGCCTGATCAACGTCGGCATCGCGGAGCAGAACATGGTGGGCGTCGGGGCGGGCCTCGCCAACGCCGGCTACGTACCGTTCGTCTCCGCGGCCGGCCCCTTCCTGACCGGCCGCGCGCTGGAGCAGATCAAGGCCGACTGCGCCTACAGCGGCCACAAGGTCGTCCTGTGCGGCCAGAGCCCCGGCATGGCGTACGGCGAACTCGGCCCCACCCACCACTCGGTGGAGGACCTCTCCTGGCTCCGCGCGGTCGCCGACCTCACCGTGGTCGTGCCCACCGACCGCGCCCAGACCCGCGCCGCCGTGCGCTGGGCCCACGCCCACGACGGACCCAGCTATCTCCGCGTCCCCCGCTTCAAGGTGCCCGACGTGACTCCGCCCGGCGCCCCCTTCGCGCCGGGGCGCGCGCTGACCCTGCGGGATGGCGGCGACGTCACCCTCGTGGCCATCGGCACGATGGTCCCGCGCGCGCTGATCGCGGCTGACCGACTGGCCGCCGACGGCATCTCGGCCCGGGTGCTCAACACCCCGTTCGTCGACCCTCTCGACGAGACCGCGATCCTCCGGGCCGCCGCCGAGACCCGGGCCATCGTCACGGCGGAGGAGGCCACCGTCAGCGGCGGCCTCGGGGCGGCCGTCGCCTCGCTCACCGGCCAGCACTCCCCCGTCCCGCTGCGGCTGCTCGGCGTGTCCGGCTTCGCGCCCACCGGCAGCCCCGAAGGACTGCTGGAGCACTTCGGACTGACCGCCGGCGCCATGCACCGCGCCGCGCGCGAAGCCCTCGGTCTGCCATCCTCGGCGTCATGACGCCCGCTCCGCTTCTCCTCGCCGTCGACCAGGGGACCTCCGCGACCAAGGCCCTGCTGATCGACGGCGCCGGCTCCGTCGTGGGCTCGGCGTCCGTACCCATCAGCGCCGCGCATCCACACCCCGGCTGGGTGGAGCAGTCCGCCGAGGAGATCTGGCGCAGCGCGACCCGAGCCGTCGAGGCGTGCCTGGCTGGACGGGACGGACGGGACAGACTGGACGGCGCACAGGTGGTCGGCATCGGAGTGTCCAGTCAGCGGGAATCGTGCCTGCTCTGGGACCGAGCCACCGGGCAGCCGCTCGGGCCGGTGCTCGGCTGGCAGGACCGCCGCACGGCTCCCGCCTGCGCCAGGCTGCTCGCCGAAGGACTGGGCCCGCTCGTCCGCACGACGACCGGTCTGCCCCTGGACCCGATGTTCAGCGCCCTGAAGGCGCAATGGCTCCTCGACACGTACGACCCGGACCGCACCCGGTCCCGGCGCGGCGAGCTGTGCCTGGGCACCGTCGACTCCTGGCTGCTGTGGCGGCTGAGCGGGCACACCAGCCACATCATCGAGATCGGCAACGCCTCCCGCACCCAGCTCCTCGACGTGCGCACCCGGCACTGGGACGAACGACTCCTGGGCGTCTTCGGCGTACCCGGTGAGGTGCTGCCCCGGATCGTGGCCTCGACGGGCCCCTTCCCCGCCGCACGAGGGCTGTCGGCAGTGCCGGACGGTACCCCGGTCGGCGCCGTGCTGGGCGACTCCCATGCCGCCCTCTTCGGTCACGGCGTCTTCGCACCCGGCAGCGTGAAGGTGACGTACGGCACGGGATCGTCCGTCATGGGCCTGATCCACACCTCGGCACAGGCGGAGCACTCACCCCTCTGCCTGACCATCGCCTGGGACGACGGCACCCCCGCCTACGCCCTGGAGGGCAACATCCGCTCCTCCGGCGCCACGTTGCGCTGGCTCGCCGGCCTGTTCGGCACCGACGAGGCCGACCTCGCCGCAAGGGCGGCGCCGGATGCCGCGGGCGTGCACCTGGTCCCGGCCTTCGGTGGGCTCGGCGCGCCCTGGTGGGACAACGAGGCCGCCGGGCTGGTCTCCGGGCTCACCTTCGCGGCGGGCCTGCCCGAGCTCGCCCGGGCCGCCCTCGAATCGATCGCCTTCCAGGTCGAGGACGTCGTGGCGGGGCTCGACGCTCCGGGCACCCCGGTCGCCGCCCTGCTCGCGGACGGTGGCCCCACCGACAACGCGACGCTCATGCAACTACAGGCGGACATCTCGGGGCGGACCCTGCGCCGCCCCCGCACCCGTGCCCTGTCCGCCCTGGGCGCGGCACACCTCGCGGGGTGCTCCCTCGGACTGTTCACCAAGGAGAGCCTGACCGCCACGACGAGTGCGGCGGACGTCTACCACCCGCAGTGGTCGCCCGCGCGCCGAGCCGACCGTCTCAGTGCCTGGCACGAAGCGGTGTCGCGGGCGAGGACAACGTCCCCCGCGCCGCCGGGCCCGGCGATATCGCCATGACGGCTCCGCCCCGGCGGCCGGAGATCAGTAGGGTGCGGGGTGTGTCCCAGCGTTCTGACCTCACCAGTGGCGAATCCGTCGACAAATTGCGGCTGATCGTGCGCGTGGCCCGCATGTACCACGAGCGTGGCATGCGCCAGGCCGACATCGCCGACGCGCTGGGCCTGTCCCAGGCCGGCGTCTCCCGACTGCTCCGCTCCGCGGCGGACCAGGGCGTGGTCAGGACCGTCGTCGTCTCACCGCCCGGCATCCACAGCGACGTGGAGGACGCACTCGCGGAGCGCTACCACCTGACCGACGTCGTGGTCCTCGACAACGAGGACCAGCCGGAACACGCCGCCACGCTGCTGCGCGGGCTCGGATCGGCGGCCGCGAGCCATCTGGAGACCACCTTCCGCTCCGGCGACCTGATCGGCGTCTCGACCTGGAGCGAGACACTGCTGGCCGCCGTGGAGACCATGCAGCCCGCCAAGACGGCCGGAGCCTTGCAGGTCGTCCAGCTCATGGGCGGCATCGGCGATCCCCGGAGCCAGGTACAGGCGACCCGTCTGACCGCCCGCCTGGCCGAACTCACCGGCGCCGCCCCGCTGTTCGTCCGTGCGCCGGGGCTCGTCGGCTCCGCGGAGGCCCGCCTCTCCCTGCTGCGGGATCCGGCGGTCCTGGAGGTCAGTCAGGCATGGCAGCAGCTCAGTGCCGTGCTGGTGGGCATCGGGAGCCTCGAACCCTCCCCCCTGCTCCAGCTCAGCGGCAACGCGGTGGCCGAGGAGGAGATCGCCCGGCTGCGTGCCCTGGGCGCGGTGGGCGACATCTGCCAGCGTTTCTTCGACGCGAACGGTGTCCATGTCGACGCCGGACTGGGCGAGCGGACGATCGGCATCTCCGTCGACCAACTGCGCACGGTCCCGCGCCGCATCGCCGTCGCCGGCGGTGAGCGCAAGTACACGGCCGTACGCGCCGCGGTACGCGGCCGCTGGATCACCGCGCTGATCACCGACATCGCCACGGCTCGACGCCTACTCGAGGAGCCCTGAGGGACCGCGCCCGGAGTGCACGACGATGAACCTCGACCGAGACATCGAGCGCTGCGGCGGTCGCTACGGCAGACGCACTCCCCCGGAGCATCCAGCCGCGACCGAAATGTCGTACCGCCGGCTGTCCGGTCGGTGCGGCCAGGCCGCCCCATCGGTACGGCCCGGCCGCCCGACGCGCTCTGGTCAGTGTGGCTCGCGGACGACGGCGACGCCTCCCGGTGGAACGACCACGGTGCCGGAGACCGGGTTGCCGGTGAGGAGTTCGACGCCTTCGGCGAGCGCCTCGGCGCCCTTTCCCGTGTGGTCGATGAGGAACAGGTAGTCGGCCTCCGCGCCCCGGCGCCGGACGACCTCGACCCCGGCGGGTGCGTCCTGCTCCGGTGAGACACCGGCGTCGTGACGGATGCGGTCGATCAGGGCGGCGAGCGTGTCCCGGTCGGGGTGGGTGGCCAGGTACCAGGCAGTGCCGTCGCCGTGACGGTGGCGAGTGACGGCGGGGTGGCCGGCGAGAGGGCCGTCGGCGTGGGAGACGACGGTCTGTGCGCCGGTGAGCCGGACGCGTTCCGACCACAGGTCGGCCGTGGCACCCGGGGCCACGTCGCCGGTCAGGCCGGTCGTCTCGCCCGGCAGCAGAGGGAAGAGCTCGTCGGTGACCACGCCGAGGACATCGCGGAAGGCGCCGGGGTAACCGCCCAGGTACACATGGCAGTTCTCGTCGACCATGCCACTGTGGAAGCCCACGGCAAGGGTGCCCCCGCGTTCGGCGAACCGGGCGAGGTTCGCCGCGGCTGCCTCTGGGACCAGGTACAGAGAGGGTGCCAGAACGAGTTTGTAGCGGTCGAGTCCAGGGTCGTCGGGGCGTACGAAGTCGACGGCGACCCCGGCCCGCCACAGGGGGGTGTACCAGTCCCGTACCAGGTCCTGGTAGCGCAGTTCACCGCTGGGCTGGGAGGGCAGTTCCAGTGCCCATCGGGCGTCCCAGTCCCAGACGATCGCCACCTGTGCCGTGCTGGTGGAGCCCCGCACTTCCGCCAACGCCCTCAGATCGGCGCCGAGTTGGACGACGTCGCGCCAGATCTGGCTGTCGGTGCCTGCGTGCGGGAGCATCGCGGAGTGCCACTGCTCGGCGCCCGCCCTCGCCGCCCGCCACTGGAAGAACGCGATGCCGTCGGCGCCGTGGGCCACGTGCGCGAGGGCGTTGCGGCGCATTTCCCCGGGGAGTTTGGCGCGGTTGACGGGTTGCCAGTTGACGGCGCCGGTCGAGTGCTCCATGAGGAACCACGGGCCGCCCGCGAGCGAGCGCATCAGGTCGCCGTGGAGGGCGATGTCGACCGCGGCCTCCGGGTCGTCGGACAGCAGGTAGTGGTCGTTGGAGAGGATGTCCAGCTCGGGCGCCCAGCGCCAGTAGTCGAGAGCGTCGATGGTGCGCAGGACCAGGAAGTTGGTGGTCGCCGGGGTGTCCGGAGCGGCCCGGCGCAGCACCTCGCGTTCGGCGGTGCACAGCGAGAGCAGTTCGTCGGAGCAGAAGCGGCGCCAGTCGAGCTGGTGGGTGGGGTTCGGCGGAGCCGCGGTGGTGCGGGGCGGCAGGATCTGGTCCCACGAGTAGTACCACTGGCTCCAGAACGTGGTGCCCCAGGCGTGGTTGAGGGCGGCCAGGTCGTCGCCGTAGCGGGCGCGCAGCCAGGTGCGGAAGGCGGCGGCGCTGGTGTCGCAGTAGCAGGCGTCGTTGTGGCAGCCGTACTCGTTGTGGATGTGCCACATGGCGACGGCCGGGTGGTCGGCGTAGCGCTCGGCGAGGGCTTCGGCGATACGCAGCGCCGCTCTGCGGTAGGCGGGGCTGGAGGGGCAGAAGGTCTGGCGGCTGCCGTACGACAGCCGGCGGCCGTCCTTGTCGACCGGCAGAGCTTCCGGGTGCTTGACGAAGAACCAGGCCGGCGGGGCCGCGGTGGGAGTGGCCAGGTCGGCGGCGATACCGTTGGCGTGGAGCAGGTCGAGCATCCGGTCCATGCGGGCGAAGTCGTGGACGCCCTCGGCCGGCTCCAGCAGTGCCCAGGAGAAGATGCCGACGCTGACCATGGTCACCCCGGCCTCGCGCATCAGGCGCATGTCCTCGGCCCAGACCTCCTCGGGCCACTGCTCGGGGTTGTAGTCACCTCCGTAGGCGATTCCAGGAATGCGAAGACGGCGCGCGGTACTCACTGGTGATGCTCCGGGTGGGGTGTCGGGGTACGGCAAGTGGAGGTGTATCAGCCCTTGTTGGCGCCGAGGGTCAGGCCGCTGACGAACTGCCGCTGGAGTGCGAAGTACACGATCAGCGTGGGGATGGCGGTGAGCAGGGCGCCGGC
>NZ_JABXWI010000022.1 GCF_014930365.1 Streptomyces caniscabiei
TTGGGCGCGAGGGCGAGGCGGCCCGGCGGGCGCGGCCTCCTCGACGGCGGCGGGCTCGGCGGCGCTCTCGGCGGAGGCGGCCGGGGCCACGGTCTCGACGACTTCGACGGCCTCGGCGTCCTTGGGCGCACCGGCGGGCGCGGAGGCACGGCGGGTCGCGCGACGGCGCGTACGCCCGGCGGGCGCGGCCTCCTCGGCTGCGGGCGCCTCGACGGCGGCGGTCTCGGCCTCCGTCTCCTCGGCCTCGGTGCCCTGTGCGTCCTCACCGGTCACGTCGTCCTCGACGGTCTCGGTGGTCTCGTCCGTCTCGGTCGGCTCGATGGCCGCGAGGTCCTCGGACTCGGCGGCCGGCACGGCCGGCGCGGTGGTCTCCGCGGCCGCCTCGGAGGCGGCGGACGGCGGTCCCGCGGGGCGGGACGCGGCACGGCGGCGACGGCGCGGCGGCAGGGTGTCGCTCGGCGTGTTGTGGTCGGAGCCCTGGGCGGGCTCGGCGGGTTCGATCGATTCGGGCATGCGGGCGTTTCTCCCGTCAGGCTCCCGGGCGCCGCACCCGGTCCGGCGTGGCCGGTGACGTCCGCGGCTCGCGTCGTACGCGACTGCCGCCGTCCGGGGCGCGGGCGCCGCACGGGAGCTCTCTGTGTCCTGTCTCGCCGGTTCCGTACGCCATGTTGCGTACGGCCTGGCGAAAGTCTTGTGGTCGGTGCGCTGCCCGACCCAGGTGGCACCCGGATCAGAGGGCGGCGCTACGACGTCCGTCCCTACGCGGGGCCTACCGGCGCCGACGCCTTCGCGGCGGCAGCGGGTTCGGCCGTTGAGAGGGCCGGCGCTGCCTCGCGGTCGGGCGCGAGCGGGTCGGTCACCGTGCCGGTCTCTTCATCGAAAGGCCCCTGCGCCAGCCTGGTCACCGCTGCGGGGACCGGCGGCGCCAGGTCGGCCACGGCGCGGAGACCGGACAGGACGTCGTCGGGTCGTACGGCAGGCGTCACGTGCCGAACAACCAGCCGCAGTATCGCACAGGGCTGGTCCGTCGGCCCAGCAAGGGGCGCGGCGCCAGCCGCTCCAGTGGAGCCGACGCTTGCGGCGGGCTGTGGACCGGGCGTCTCAGAACCGTCGTGTCCGTCGCGGCTGTCGAGGTCGACGACGGCGGCACGGGCGTCGAAGGTCCGGATGCCGTTCTTGGTCCTGCGCTGGACCTCGACGAGGTCCGACGCCTTGAAGACCTCGACCGCGCGCGCGGCTTCCTCGGGGTCCACGCCGTCCAGGCGCAGTTCCCATTCGGAGGCCGTGAGCCGGTCGGCGAGCCCGGAGGTCCGGGCCTCGACGGCGTCGACGATGTCGAGGCCCGTGGGCAGCGACTCGTCGAGCAGGATCCTGAGCTTCTCCGGATCACGCGCCGCGGTGAGCGCGATCTCCAGATACTCCGCTTCACTGCCCGTGCCGGTGGGTGCGGCATTGGCGTACGACACCTTCGGATGCGGCGTGAACCCCGCCGAGTACGCCATCGGCACCTCGGCACGGCGCAGCGCACGCTCGAAGGCGCGCTGGAAGTCACGGTGGCTGGTGAACCGGAGGCGGCCGCGCTTGGTGTAACGCAGTCGGATGCGCTGCACCGCGGGTGCGGGCGGCGGGCCTTCGGGCTGTCGCTTGCCCAGTGTCGTTCAGTCCTTCGTGAGAGCGGTCGTACTGCTACCAAGAGTACGTGCCTCGGCGCCCGTCGGTTCCCGCCTGTGGACGGGCTTCGGTTCGGTGGGCCGTCCGAAGAGCGCCGCGCGCACACCGGCGCGGGCTTGGCGGACGGTCTCGCGGGCGGTGGACAGGGCCTGCCGGGTGGCACGGCCCACGGCGCGGCCGGCCGCCGCGAGCGGCTTCCCCACCACGTCGCGGACGAGGTGACCGGCGGGGGTGAGGACGGTCCGGTACACCCACCGCGTCGGCTCGACCAGGAGCAGGCGGAACAGGTTCGCCAGGAACCGTCCGACGGCGAGCGAGATCCGCCCGGCCACCCGCCACGCGTGCCCGAGGGCCGCCCCGATCTCCCGGCCGACGACGGCGAGCAACCGTCCGACGGGCGCGAGCACCCAGCGCCACAGGGCGAGCGCGGGCAGCACCAACAGCAGGCGCAGCGTCCAGTAAAGGCCGAGCCAGAGCCCGGTGAAAATCATCCGTACCAGCCACACCACCCCCAGGGCCACCCACCGGATCGCGTGCCCCACCGGCGTGAGCACGTACCGGTACAGCCACACCGCCGGGACGACCAGGAGGTGACGGACCAGCCAGGCGACGCTCCGCCCGACCGGCACCGCCGTCCACCGGTACAGCCACAGCAGCACGACCAGGAGACCCCGGGCGACCCAGCCGCACCCGGCCAGGACACCGGCGGCCGCCCACGCGATCGCGTGCCCCACGGGCGTCAGCACATACCGGTACGTCCATACCGCCGGGACGACCAGCAGCCGGTGCCCGAGCCACCCGAGCAGTTGGGCGAGCGGCACGACGACGTACCGCCACAGCGCCACGCACGGCCAGACCAGGACGGCCCGGCCGACCCACAGCAGCGCGCGGCCCGCCGGGCGCAACACGGTGTCCATGAGCACGCGTCCACCCACCACCAGCGCGTCCCACACCATGCGCACGGGCACGACCAGCACGAGCACCACGATCCGCACGGGTATCCGGATCGCGACGACAAGACACCCCTCGGGCGCCTGCTGCGCCTCGGCGGGCGTCCGGCGCGCCTCGGTCTCCTGCTGCCGGGCGGGCCTTTTCTCCAGGTCCATGACGTCGTAGACGCCTCAACGTGCCCGTTCGGATCCAGCGTGGCGGCGGCGATTTCGCACCGCGTCGGACCCGGTCCGCCCCGCCCGGCCACTCCCATTCCCGCTCCCGTCCCTCCCCCAGTCTCCGCGCGTACCTACCGCTTGCGTCCGGAGGACCTCGTGGACCTGGCCGCCTTGCCGGCCCGGGCGGCCTTGGGGCGGCGCACCACGGCGGACAGGTCCGTACGGTCGGCATGCGGCGCGGAGAACTCCCGGTTGATCTCGACCTGGCGGCGGATCCGCTCGGGCAGGTCCCGCATGGCCAGCAGCCGGTCGCAGGCCCGGAGCGCGGCGATGTGGTCACCGACCCAGTGGGCGGTGATGGAGAACTCGAACAGCAGGCCCCACCGGTAGACCCACGGCTTGGTGAAGAGCAGGTCGTCCGGCGCGGGCCGGTCGAGGACGTCGACGAGGAGGGCGTGCGCGGTGTGGTGGCGCCGCCGGAGCCGCAGCCGGGAGGCCAACTCGTAGCAGGCCTCGAGCCTGGTGGGACGCGCCTCCCAGGCACGGGAGAAGGCGTCCATGGCTCCCGGCCAGTCCTCTTCCTCCTCCGCTCGGAGGATGCCCGCCTCCAACAGCGAGCAGTAGACCTCCTCGCCCCAGCCGCCCATCGCCGCCCGTCGCTCGTAGAGGTCGATCGCCTCGCGCGCGTGGCCGAGGTCGCGTTCGGTGTTGGCCAGGTAGAAGACGGTGCGGGGGTTGGCGGGGTCGCGCTCCAGCTCACGTCTGAGCAGCTGGGCGTCGCGTTCGAACTTGTCGCCGCGGCAGCCGCCGTCCGCGTGGTCCTCGATCACGAGGGCGTCCAGGTTCTCCTGGACATCGGGCCCGTCGGTGCACGGGTACTCGTGCGTGACCCCTTCGTAGCGCCAGAGCAGGTCCCCCCGCATCAGGTGCTTGAAGCGGTGCTGGGTGCCGGGCGTGTCGTAGCGCAGCATGTACGAGGTCGCCGTGAGCCGGAGTAGTGGCGCGTCCTGGCGCAGTACGTGGTCGGCGTCGACGGTGAGCAGGAAGTCGGCTTTTCCCCGGGCCTGTTGGATGTTCCGCGTCCGGTTGTGGCCGAAGTCGACCCAGGGCTCCTCGCGCAGCTCGCCCGGGATGCCGGCCAGCGCCTCGCGGATCAGGTCCGGCGTGCCGTCCGTCGAGCCGGTGTCGGTGATGACCCAGGTGTCGATCAGCGGGCGGACGGAGGCGAGGCAGCGCTCGATCACCCGCGCCTCGTTCTTGACGATCATGCAGAGGCAGATGGTCTGCGGCTTCACGGTCTCACCGGTCCCGGGACGTTGAACGCTGCCCGAGCGGCCGCGTGACATACCCCCTCATATCGCACAAATACCTGTCTACGGCGTCGAATTAGCCCACCCGTGAGGACGGCTTAGGCCGATTTGATGATCTCCATCCCCGTCCGGTCCAGCTCGCTGGTCGAGCCGGTGGACAGGAGCGAGGCTCACGATCGAGTGCGGGGAAAAGCCCCAAACCGGTTGAAAAAAGGAGCAATAGATGAGTCCTGAGCGCAGGACGATCTCGCTGATAGGCCCGCTGGCACGCCACAGGATCACCAAGGTCAGTACGTATGCCTCGCTCGCACTGGCGGTGACCGCCGGACTGGCCGGCCCCGCCGCGGCGGCAGCGCGCAGCGTGTCCGAGCACTCCACCGTGGCGAGAGCCGGCAACGACGAGTGCCCGCCCGCCGAGGATCACGGTGCTCAGCACCAGACCGACAACGGACAACAGCACGACGAGTACGACGGATCGGCGCCCGACTGGTACGACGAGGACCAGAACCGCACGGCGGCACTCGGTGGCAACGACGACCACTGCGAGGAGGGCCCCAGCGGCCCGCCCGGGCCTCAGGGCCCCACCGGCCCGAGGGGTGACACCGGTCCCCAGGGCGACACGGGCCCCCAGGGCGACACCGGCCCCCAGGGTGAGGTCGGCCCGCAGGGCGACACCGGTGAGCAGGGCCCCGCCGGGCCTACCGGAGCCACGGGCGCCACGGGAGCCACTGGCGCCACCGGAGCGGACGGCCTGGTCGGACCCACGGGAGCCACGGGAGCCACGGGAGCCACCGGAGCGGACGGCCCCGCAGGACTCACCGGTGCCACGGGTGCCACCGGACCCGCAGGGCTCACCGGCGCCACCGGTGCCACAGGAGCGGACGGGCAGACGGGGGTCACGGGCGCCACCGGTGCCACGGGAGCCACCGGACCCGCCGGCCCCTGCTCCGACATCGACGCGGTGCAGGACTCCAAGAAGCGCGAGTTCCGGGTCGTCCTGACCGACGGGCGGGTCTTCGCGGGCATCCGCGACCTCCAGGGCGCGGCCGCCCACCCGTTCCTGTGGACCGACCTCAGCACCCACCCCAACTTCCCCAACGGCGGCCGTGATTCGCAGGACCGCTACGTCGGCGTCGCCTGCGGTGTCTCCGTCAACGCGCACGCCCACGGCGAGGGCTACGCACACGGACAGAAGGAAACCGGCAAGGAGCACGGCCAGAGCACCGGCCAGAGCCAGGGCCACAGCCAGCAGACCGGTCAGAGCCAAGGCCACAGCCAGCAGTCGGGCCAGAGCCAGGGCCACGCCCAGCAGACCGGCCAGAGCCAGGGCCACAGCCAGAGCACGGGGCAGAGCCAGAGCGAGGGCACGGGCACCGGTCACGCCCAGCAGACGGGTCAGACCCAGGGCCACAGCCAGGGCACGAGCAGCGGACACGCCCAGGACCACGGCGGGAGCGCCGGCACCGACCACGGCGAGGACAAGGGCCAGCCCCAGGGCGACCACGCGAGCGCCTCGAAGGGCCTCGTGAAGTTCAACGTCGTCACCACCGTCGGCCAGGTCTGGGAGACGACCTGCGTACCGGTGGACACCCAGCCCCACGCCACCTTGAACTGCGACGACGCCCAGGGCAACCCGCGCCCCTGGTACCGGGTCGAACTCCAGCCGTCGGACAACATCGTCAACGGCGGCTCGACCGTCACGCCACGCGTGAGCGGCCGGGAGTAGCCGGCAACAGCCGGTAGTACACGAGAAGGGGTGCCCGGAGCACGGCCGAACGGCCCTCCGGACACCCCTCGCCGACCTGTCGGCCGCGGCCGGGTCAGTGACTGTGCCCCGCACTCCCCACCGGCTGCTTCACCGACAACGGCAGCAGCTTCTTGCCCGTCGGACCGACCTGGATGTGGGTGTCCATCTGCGGGCACACGCCGCAGTCGAAGCACGGCGTCCAGCGGCAGTCCTCGACCTCGGTCTCGTCGAGGGCGTCCTGCCAGTCCTCCCAGAGCCAGTCCTTGTCGAGGCCGGAGTCCAGGTGGTCCCAGGGCAGGACCTCCTCGTAGGTGCGCTCGCGGGTGGTGTACCAGTCGACGTCGAGTCCGAAGTCGGCCAGGGCCTTGTCCGCGCAGCTCATCCAGCGGTCGTAGGAGAAGTGCTCGCGCCAGCCGTCGAAGCGGCCGCCGTCCTCGTAGACCGCGCGGATGACGGCGCCGATGCGGCGGTCGCCGCGCGACAGCAGGCCCTCGACGATGCCCGGCTTGCCGTCGTGGTAGCGGAAGCCGATGGAGCGGCCGTACTTCTTGTCGCCGCGGATCTTGTCGCGGAGCTTCTCGAGCCGGGCGTCCGTCTCCTCGGCGGAGAGCTGCGGCGCCCACTGGAACGGCGTGTGGGGCTTGGGGACGAATCCACCGATCGACACGGTGCAGCGGATGTCGTTCTGGCCGGAGACCTTGCGGCCCTCGGCGATCACCTTCATCGCCATGTCGGCGATCTGGAGGACGTCCTCGTCGGTCTCCGTCGGCAGGCCGCACATGAAGTACAGCTTCACCTGGCGCCAGCCGTTGCCGTACGCCGTGGAGACCGTCCGGATCAGGTCCTCCTCCGAGACCATCTTGTTGATGACCTTGCGCATGCGCTCGGAGCCGCCCTCGGGCGCGAAGGTCAGACCCGAGCGCCGGCCGTTGCGGGTCAGTTCGTTCGCGAGGTCGACGTTGAAGGCGTCCACCCGGGTCGAGGGGAGGGACAGGCCGATCTTGTCCTCCTCGTACCGGTCCGCCAGGCCCTTGGCGATGTCGCCGATCTCGCTGTGGTCGGCGGAGGAGAGGGAGAGGAGGCCGACCTCCTCGAAGCCCGTCGCCTTCAGACCCTTCTCGACCATCTCGCCGATGCCCGTGATGGAACGCTCGCGGACCGGGCGGGTGATCATGCCCGCCTGGCAGAAGCGGCAGCCGCGCGTGCAGCCGCGGAAGATCTCCACCGACATGCGCTCGTGGACCGTCTCGGCGAGCGGGACCAGGGGCTGCTTCGGGTAGGGCCACTCGTCCAGGTCCATGACGGTGTGCTTGGACACCCGCCACGGGACACCGGACCGGTTCGGCACGACACGGCCGATACGGCCGTCGGGCAGGTACTCCACGTCGTAGAAGGCCGGGATGTAGACCGAGCCCGTCCTCGCGAGGCGGAAGAGGACCTCCTCGCGGCCGCCCGGCCGGCCCTCGGCCTTCCAGGCGCGGATGATCTCGGTCATGTCCAGCACGGCCTGCTCGCCGTCGCCGATGATCGCCGCGTCGATGAAGTCGGCGATCGGCTCCGGGTTGAACGCCGCGTGGCCGCCGGCCAGCACGATCGGGTCGTCGAGCGTGCGGTCCTTGGACTCCAGGGGGATCCCGGCCAGGTCCAGGGCGGTCAGCATGTTGGTGTAGCCCAGCTCCGTGGAGAAGGACAGACCGAACACGTCGAAGGCCTTCACCGGGCGGTGGCTGTCCACGGTGAACTGCGGGACGCCGTGCTCCCGCATCAGCGCCTCCAGGTCCGGCCACACGCTGTACGTGCGCTCGGCGAGGACGCCCTCGCGCTCGTTCAGCACCTCGTAGAGGATCATGACGCCCTGGTTGGGCAGACCGACCTCGTACGCGTCGGGGTACATGAGCGCCCAGCGGACGTCCGCGGACTCCCAGGGCTTGACAGTGGAGTTGAGCTCACCGCCCACGTACTGGATCGGCTTCTGCACATGCGGGAGCAGGGCCTCTAGCTGTGGGAAGACCGACTCGACAGACATCGCGGGAGTTACCTTCGTGAGCTGGCTGGTGGCACCCCCGGCCGGAGGCTGGGGGGAGGGTGACCATCTAGCGTAACGCCCCGGGAGGCACCCCTCGCACGCCCGTTTACCGGTGGGCCGGTCAGAAGGGCATGTCCTTGCTGATCCTCGCCCATTCTCCCGGCAGGGCCTCCTCCGCCAGCTCGGCCCGCCGTTCCTCCCTGCCGTACAGCAGTCCGTACGTGAAGGCGCTCTCCCCCGGTGCCGCGTGGGCCTGGTGGGCGAGGTCACGCAGGGCCTCGCGGGCCATCACGCTGTCCTGGTGGTCGCCGAGGAGGCTCTGCAGGGACTTCATGTCCTTGACCAGGGCCTTGGCCGGCTTGCCCAGCAAGGGGTGTGCAGCCTCGGCCGCGTACCGGGTGCGCTTGGTCTTCTTGCGTGCCTCGTGCATGGCGAGGTCGCGGTCGGCGCCGGACGGCTGTGACAGGGCCTCCTCGACCAGGGCCGCCACCTTGGCGAAGTCCTTCCGGACCGCCTTGGTGATCACCTTCTCGGGGTCGCCGTGGGCGCCCTTCAACAGCGGCGGGTCCGCGATCACGGCGTCGAGGGACTCCAGCAGCTCCAGATACCGCGGTCCGTCCAGCGCCTCGATCAGTTCGCTCCGGGGGCCGGTACCGCCGTCCTTGCCCGACCAGGCGCGCAGCCGCGCGTGGACCGGGCCCGTCACCAGGCTCTCGGGGAGGCCGTCCAGTGCCTCGGTGAGCCGTTCCGTCAGAACCTCCTGGTCACGGTCGACACCCAGCTCCCCCGCGAGCCACTTCAGCTCCTCGCCGATCGGGTCCGTGACGGTCCGGTCCAGCACCTTGCCGAACGACTTGAAGGTGCTGCGCAGCCGGCGCGTGGCGACCCGCATGCTGTGGACGGAGTCGAAGACGTCCCGACGGACGGCGGGGTCCAGCTCGACGATCGCGTCCCGCTGGGCGCGGACATAGGCGAGAACATGATCACCGGGGGTCACGGGCTCACCCGGCACCCCAGCCCCGGCCTTCCGGTCCGTCTTGCGGTCCTTCTTCCCGCCTTTGTCGCCGCCCCTTTTGCCGCCCTTCTTCGGGGCCGTCTCCTGGAGGGCCCGGGCGAGCTTCGACGGTGACTCCGAGGGCCGTACGCCCGCCTTGCGCAGCTTCTTCTCGACCTTGTCGAGGAACGCGGGGTCACCCTCGTCGGCGAGTTCGACCTCGATCTCGGACCACTGCGCGGTCCGGCCGTCCTCGGTGAGCCGCTCGGCGACCACGGCGTCCACGCTGACCTCGGCCAGCAGCGCGCCGTCCGCGTCGAGCAGCTCCCTGACGTCGCGGGTGGAGAGAAGACGGACCAGCGGCACCAGCTCGGCCGACCGGACCCGGGAGCGCACCAGCCCGGCGAGTTCGTCGGGCAGCGTCTCGGACAGCGGGGCCCGGATCTCGTCCCGCACCCCCGAGGAGACGGGGAACTTCAGATGCCAGCCCGCGTCACTGCCGCCAGTGCGGCGGCGCAGGGTGAGGGAGGCGGCGGCGAGCCGTTCGTCGGCGGTGTCGTAGTAGACGGCGTCCAGCTCGGCCACGCCCTTGTCGATGACGGTCGCGACCCCGGCCACACCGGTGAGGTCCGGCAGGCCGCTCTCGTCGGACTCGTACTTCCGCTCGATCTCGCGCTTGATGTCCGCCATGAATTGAATCTAGTCGCATATTCGGCAAAGGGGCAGACCATCGCGCTCCCGGCGGGGAGCGGAGTCCTGCCCCGAGGGGGCGCGGAGCCCTACGCCGACATGGGGCGCTGCACTCTGATGGACTGGAGCAACCCCACCGCCACCCACACCGCGAACATCGACGAGCCGCCGTACGACACGAACGGCAGCGGCAGTCCCGCCACCGGCATGATGCCGAGGGTCATCCCGATGTTCTCGAAGGACTGGAAGGCGAACCAGGCGATGATGCCGCCGGCGACGATCGTGCCGTACAGCTCGGTGGTCTCGCGGGCGATCCGGCAGGCGCGCCACAGGACGACGCCGAGGAGCAGGATGATCAGCCCGGCGCCCACGAACCCGAGCTCCTCCCCCGCCACCGTGAAGACGAAGTCGGTCTGCTGCTCGGGCACGAACTGTCCCGTGGTCTGCGAGCCCTTGAAGAGCCCGGTGCCCAGCAGTCCGCCGGAGCCGATGGCGATCCGGGCCTGGTTGGTGTTGTAGCCCACGCCAGCGGGGTCGAGCTCGGGGTTGGCGAAGGCGGCGAAGCGGTTGATCTGGTACTCGTCGAGCACCCCGAGCTGCCAGACGGCGATCGCGCCCATGGCGCCGGTGCCGATGAGGCCGAGGACCCACCGGTTGGACGCGCCGGAGGTGAGCAGGACCCCGAGCACGATGACCACCATGACCATGACCGAGCCGAGGTCGGGCATGAGCAGCACGATCAGTATCGGGACGGCGGCCAGACCGAGGGCCTGGAGGACGGTGCGATGGTCGGGGTGGGGTTTGTCGCCCGCGTCCACCCGGGCCGCCAGCAGCATCGCCATGCCCAGGATGATCGTGACCTTCACGAACTCGGAGGGCTGGAGCGAGAAGCCGCCGCCGACGACGATCCAGGCGTGCGCGCCGTTGATGGTCGCGCCCAGCGGGGTGAGCACCATCAGGATCAGCAGCACCGAGATGCCGTAGAGGATGGGTACGGCCGTGCGCAGGGTGCGGTGGCCCAGCCAGACCGTGCCGATCATCAGGGCGAAGCCGATGCCGGTGTTGAGCAGGTGCCGGAGCAGGAAGTAGTACGGGTCGCCCTGGTTGAGCTCGGTGCGGTTGCGGGTCGCCGAGTAGACGAGGGCCGCGCCGATCAGGGAGAGCGCGATGGCCGAGAACAGTATCGGCCAGTCGAGCCGACGGGCGAGCGAGTCACGGGCGAACAGCCGGGTCCAGCCGGTGCGTTCGGGTCCGTACCCGGAGACGGAGAAGCTGTTGCCGGTCATCCGGACCTCCTCCGTCCCCTGCGGTTGCCGATGCTCGTGACCCTGCCCCTGTCGCAGCCACCGGCACCACCGCTGCCGCTGCCGCTGCCACCGCGGCGGCCTCCGCCGCCGCTGTTACGCCGTCGACCGCGGTCGTCGCGGCGGCGTGCGGCGCGGTTGGTGCCGCCGCCGCGGGTGCCGAGGATCGCCGCCAGGATGTCGAAGGAGACCGGTTGGGCGCCCGGCCCCGCGGCGATCGCCTGGGTGCCGTCCTCGGTGGCCTCGTTCTTCGGCTTCTTCGGCGGGTAGGACTCCACCTTCGGGGAGTCGATCGAGCCGTCGGACTCGATCTTCGGCAGGCCCTTCTGCGGGGTGGGCAGCAGCGCCTTCTTCTTGTCGATCTTCCCGTCCTCGGAGACGCCGTAGAGCGCGTTGTAGAGCTTGCGCACGGCGGGTGCCGAGGCGCCGGAGCCCGTACCACCCTGGGAGATCGTCATCACGATCGCGTAGTCCTTGGTGTACGTGGTGAACCATGAGGTCGTCTGCTTGCCGTAGACCTCGGCGGTACCGGTCTTGGCGTGCATCGGGATCTTGTCCTGCGGCCAGCCCTGGAAGCGCCAGGCCGCCGTGCCTCGGGTGGCGACTCCCTCGAGAGCTTCGTCTATCTCGTCGCGGGTCTGCTTCGTCATCGGCAGCTTGCCGTGCGACTTGGGCTCGATCTCCCGAACGTTCTTGCCGTCGGGGCTGATGACGGCCTTGCCGACCGTGGGGTCGTAGAGGGTGCCGCCGTTGGAGATGGCCGCGTAGATGGTGGCCATCTGAATGGGGGTGACGAGGGTGTCGCCCTGGCCGATGGAGTAGTTGACGGAGTCACCGGCGCGCAGGCGGTTGCCTTCGAGGCAGTTCTCGTAGGCGATCTGCTCGGCGTACGAGCCGCCCTTCTTGCCGTACTTGCACCAGGCGTCCTTGTTGGCCTTCCAGTAGTCCTGCTTCCACTTGCGGTCGGGGATGCGGCCGGTGACCTCGTTGGGCAGGTCGATGCCGGTCTCGGCGCCGAGACCGAACTGGTGGGCGGTCTTGTAGAACCAGTCCTTGGCGTTCTTCTTCGGCTTGGTGCCGCCGTCGCGCTTCCACTCCTCGTGGGAGAGGCGGTAGAAGACGGTGTCGCAGGAGACCTCGAGGGCGCGGCCGAGGCTGATCGCGCCGTGGCTCTGGGACTCGAAGTTCTTGAAGACCTGGCCACCGATCGAGTACGAACTGGAGCATGGGTAGGGGCCGTTGAAGGAGTAGCCCGCGTTCACCGCGGCGGCCGTCGGGATCACCTTGAAGACCGAGCCGGGGGCCGACTGGCCCTGGATCGCGCGATTCAGCAGCGGGTAGTTGGACTTCTTGCCGGTGAGCTTGGCGTAGTCCTTGGCGGAGATGCCGCCGACCCAGGCGTTCGGGTCGTAGTCCGGATTGGAGGCCATGGCGACGACGCGGCCGGTCTTGGCCTCCATCACGACGACGGCGCCGGAGTCGGCCTTGTAGTTGGTGCCCGTGTTGCGGTCGTTCTGCTTGCGGGCTTCCTTCATCGCCTCGTTGAGCTCGTACTCGGCGATGCGCTGCACGCGGGCGTCGATGCTGGTGACGAGGTTGGCGCCGGGCTGGGCGGGGTCGGCCTCGGCCTCGCCGATGACCCGACCGAGGTTGTCGACCTCGTACCGGGTGACGCCGGCCTTGCCGCGCAGCTCCTTGTCGTACTGGCGCTCCAGGCCGGAGCGGCCGACCTGGTCGGAGCGCAGATACGGCGAGTCGGTGTCCTGGGCCTTGGTGATCTCCTCGTCGGTGACCGGGGAGAGGTAGCCGAGGACCTGCGAGGTCTGGGAGCCGCCGGGGCCGGCGTACCGGCGGACGGCCTGGGGTTCGGCGGTGATGCCGGGGAAGTCCTCGGAGCGTTCGCGGATCTGCAGGGCCTGCTTGGCGGTTGCCTCGTCGGTGATGGGGATCGGCTGGTAGGGCGAGCCGTTCCAGCAGGGCTGGGGGGTCTCGGAGTCGCAGAGCCGGACCTTGTCCATGACGTCCTGCGGCTTCATGTCCAGGACGCCGGCGAGTTTGGTGAGGACGGCCTTGCCGTCGTCGTCCATCTTCAGCAGGTCGGTGCGGGAGGCGGAGACGACCAGACGGGTCTCGTTGTCCGCGATCGGCACTCCGCGGGCGTCCAGGATCGAGCCGCGCACGGCGGGCTGGACGACCTGCTGGACGTGGTTGCCGGAGGCCTCCTTGGCGTAGGCGTCGCCCTCGCGGATCTGGAGGTACCAGAGGCGGCCGCCGAGGGTGCCGAGGAGGGAGAAGACGAGGATCTGGATGATGACGAGCCGGATCTGGACCCTTGGGGTCCGCCCGGTCTCCGGGATGTTGGTCACTGCCTGTCTCCCCCTCTCAGAGTGTGTACGAGTGGTGCGTGTGGTGCTGGTACATGGGGTACACCGCCCGGCGGTGATCGGTTCCCACTTCCGGTCCCGCGTCCGCCCCGCGTGTCAGGTGCCGTGCCGTCACAGCCGCTTGACCCCCTTGATGCGGCCCGCCCTGGCCATCCGTGAGCGCGCGGCCTTGATGCGCAGGCCGCCGCGCTGGTTGCCGATGCGCAGGCCGGTGCCGGAGGAGAGCCAGCCGGAGGCGACGTCGGACGCCTTGGCGGCGCTGCCCGTCTCGGCGAGCGGGTCGTTGTCGGCGCGCCGGGCCAGCGCGATGACGCCGGGCACGACGAAGGGCGCGAGCAGCAGGTCGTACAGCGCGGCCGTGAACAGCAGGCTGGGCAGGCCGACATGGCGGGCCGCGTCGTCGCCGACGAGGGCGCCGACACCGGCGTACAGCAGGGTCGAGCCGAGCGCGGCGACGACGACCACGGCCATCGGTCCGGTCGCCGACTTCAGCCGGCCCGTCTCGGGCTTGGCCAGTCCCGCGAGGTAGCCGATGACGCAGAGGACCAGGGCGTACCGTCCGGCCGCGTGGTCGGCGGGTGGCGCGAGGTCGGAGAGCAGCCCGGCGCCGAAACCGATCAGGGCGCCGCCGACATGGCCGTAGACCAGGGCGAGGCCGAGCACGGTGAGGAGCACCAGGTCCGGGACGGCGCCCGGCAGATGGAGTCTGGCGAGGACGCTCACCTGGATCACCAGGGCGACGATCACCAGGGTGGTGGAGAGCAGCATCCGGTTGAAGCGCATCAGGGGGTCAGCTCCTACTGTCCTACGTCTACTGCTCTTGCGGCTGTCCGTCGGCGCCTTCGCCGGGTTCGTCCGCGCCGGGGGTGACGGTGACCGTCACGGTGGGCGTGGGGGTGGGCTTCGGCTTGGCCGGCAGGACGGTGTCGCGCGGGTCCTTGCGGGGCGGCTGGACGACGACGCCGACGATGTCCAACTGAGTGAAGGCCACGAACGGCTTGACGTAGATCGTGCGGGTGAGGTCGCCGCCGGAGGGGTCGACGCGGGCGACGACGCCGACCGGGACGCCCGGGACGAACGGCTTGTCGGCCTGGGAGCCGAAGGTGACGAGTCGGTCGCCCTCCTTCACCTTGGCCTTGCCGTTGAGCAGTTCGACGCGCAGCGGCCGGTCGCCCTGGCCGGAGGCGAAGCCGAGTTCGTCGGTGGCCTCCATACGGGTGCCGACGGTGAAGTCGGGGTCGTTGGCGAGGAGGACGGTCGCGGTGTTCGGTCCGACGGTGGTGACGCGGCCGACCAGGCCGTTGCCGTTGAGGACGGTCATGTCGCGGGTGATGCCGTCGTTCGTGCCGATGTCGATGGTGACGGTCCAGGAGAAGCCCTGGGCCGCTCCTATGGCGATGACCTCGGCGCCCTTGATGCCGTACCGGCCGTTCGCGGCGGTCTTCAGCATCTTGTCGAGCTGTTCGACCCGGCTGCCGTTGCGGTCGTCGCTGCCGAGGGCCGCCTTCAGTTCGGCGTTCTCCTTCTCCAGCGCGGCGAGGCGGTCATGGCGGGAGCCGGAGTCACGGACGGCGCTTATGGCGTTGCCGATGGGGTCGACGGCGGTCGACACGCCGTCCTCGATCGGGCCGAAGACGGTGGCGGCTCCACGTCGGGCACCGTCGACCGGTGAGTCCTCTCCGCCGCGGATGTCCACCGTGATCAGCGCGAACGCGACGGCGATCAGCAGCACCAGGAGCAGCCGGCTCTCTCGTGTGTCCCTCACGTGCGGCGGCCGTGCCTTCCTCATAGGAATTCGACAGGAATTGGGGAATTCGGGTAGCCCCTGGGAATCCCGATACGGGAACGACAGGGGCGCTTTGTGGGAGCTTATGTCTCTATACCAACGATCCGCCGCACGAGAGGAGAACGTCCCGTACGGCGGAATCGAAGGGTTACGTCATCTGCGGGGCTGGGCGTCGAGCACCTGCTGCAACGCCTCGAACTCCTCGACGCACTTGCCGGAGCCGAGCGCCACGCTGTCCAGCGGGTCCTCGGCGATATGGATCGGCATTCCGGTCTCCCGGCGCAGCCGTTCGTCGAGACCGCGCAGCAGGGCGCCACCGCCGGTGAGGACGATGCCCCGGTCCATGATGTCGCCGGAGAGTTCCGGGGGGCACTTGTCGAGGGTCGTCTTGACGGCATCGACGATGGCGTTGACGGGTTCCTCGATCGCCTTCCGCACTTCCCCCGCGGAGATGACGACGGTCTTGGGCAGGCCGGACACCAGGTCCCGGCCACGGATTTCGGTGTGCTCGTCAGCGTCGAGGTCGTACGCCGAACCGATCGTGATCTTGATCTGTTCGGCCGTCCGCTCACCCAGGAGGAGCGAGTACTCCTTCTTGATGTGCTGGATGATCGCATTGTCCAACTCGTCGCCCGCGACGCGGATGGACTGGGCGGTGACGATGCCGCCGAGGGAGATGACCGCGACCTCCGTGGTGCCGCCGCCGATGTCCACCACCATGTTGCCCGTGGCCTCGTGGACCGGCAGGCCGGAGCCGATGGCCGCGGCCATGGGCTCCTCGATGATGTGCACCTGACGCGCGCCTGCCTGGGAGGACGCCTCGATGACGGCGCGACGCTCGACACCGGTGATGCCGGACGGCACGCAGACGACGACCCGAGGACGGGCGAGATACCGCCGCTTGTGGATCTTCAGGATGAAGTAGCGGAGCATGCGCTCGGTGATCTCGAAGTCGGCGATGACACCGTCCTTCAGCGGACGTACGGCAACGATGTTGCCGGGGGTCCGCCCGATCATCTTCTTCGCTTCCGCGCCGACCGCGAGAATGCCACCGGTGTTGGTGTTGATCGCGACGACGGACGGCTCGTTCAGTACGATCCCGCGACCCCTGACGTACACCAGCGTGTTGGCGGTCCCGAGGTCGACAGCCATGTCACGGCCGATGAACGACATTGAGTTCCCCATCAGGATTCGTGTGGCCTTCCCAAGCGGAGCACTGACGGCTTTTGAGGGCTTTTCAGGGCTTTTTCGGGTCGGCGAAGTGGGTGCTGTGACGTGAAGGCTTACATCGTAGTCTCGCCCGCACGAACACTGCGCGAGGGTCTTCGCCATTGTGGGCATGCGATGCGCCGCCCCGCCTGTGGAGACGGTCCATCGGGGGTGCGCGTTCCCCCGATCGCCGCGCATATGCCGTTGTACGGCGGTATTTTCGGCGGGTTTGGCTGGTCAGCCGGGGTGTGGGCCGTGTGGGTGAGGGCCGGGTGTTCCGGAAGTGCCCCGGATGTCGCGGAGGTTGTTCCGGGTGTTCCACGCGTGTTCAGGCGGCGGGGGCGGGCGGACGCGCCGGCCCCCGCCGTCGCGAACGCTACTACGCGCGCCCGGGGAAGAAGATCTTGACCTCGCGCTCGGCCGACTCCTCGGAGTCCGACGCGTGGATCAGGTTCTCGCGCACGATCACGCCGTAGTCGCCCCGGATGGAGCCGGGCGCGGCGGCGATCGGGTCGGTCGGACCGGCCAGCGCCCGCACGCCCTCGATGACGCGCTCGCCCTCGACGATCAGCGCGACGACCGGACCGGAGGCCATGAACGCGACGAGCGGCTCGTAGAACGGCTTGCCCTTGTGCTCGCCGTAGTGCTGCTCCAGCGTGTCCTGGTCCAGCGTGCGCAGCTCCAGCGCGGTGATCTGCCAGCCGGCCTTCCGCTCGATACGGCTGATGATCTCGCCGGTCAGGCCCCGCCGGACGGCGTCGGGCTTGAGCAGGACGAGGGTGCGCTGGCTCACTGTGGTGACTCCTTTTTCACACGGGTGCGGAGCTCAGAGGCTACAGGGCCGGTCCGGCCGGGTGTTACGCAGCGTCAGGACGCACCGGCTCCGGTGGAGGCCTGCGCGGCGAACCGGGCCTTGGCCTCGTCGATCTTCCGCCCGAAGTGGACCGAGGCCCACCACAGGGCGGCGAAGACCGCGCCCATGAAGAACATCGTGGGGACGAAGAAACCGGAGAGGATCAGCGCGATCTGGAGCGCCCAGCCGAGCTGGATCCCGCCGGGCCGGGTGACCAGACCGCACAGCAGGACACAGAGGAACATGGCGATGCCGCTGACCGTCCAGACCGTGGTCATGGTCAGATCCGGGTCCTTCATGGCGACCAGCCCGGCGAAGCCGATCACGAAGAACTCGCCGATCAGCGTCGAAGCACAGAGAGTACGCATGTCGTGGAAATCAGCCCTTCCCCAGCAGCAGCCGGGCCTCGCCGACGGTGATGACGGAACCCGTGACGAGGACGCCACCGCCCGCGAACTCGCCCTCCTCCTCGGCGAGCGTGATCGCCGCCTCCAGGGCGTCGGGCAGCCGGGGCTCGACCTGCACCCGCTCCTCGCCGAACACCTCCACCGCGATACCGGCCAGCTCGTCGGCGTCCATCGCCCGGTGGCTGGTGTTCTGGGTGATCACGACTTCGGCGAAGATCGGCTCGAAGGCCTCCAGCAGCCCCCGTACGTTCTTGTCGCCGCTGGCCCCGACCACACCGATCAGCCGGCTGAAGTCGAACGCCTCACCGACGGCCTCGGCCGTGGCCCGGGCGCCCGCCGGATTGTGCGCGGCGTCCAGCACGACGGTCGGGGACCGCCGTACGACCTCCAGCCGGCCCGGCGAGGAGACGGCCGCGAACGCCTTGCGGACCGTGTCGATGTCGAGCGGCTCGGGCCGCTGCGAACCGACGCCGAAGAACGCCTCCACGGCGGCGAGCGCGACGGCCGCGTTGTGCGCCTGGTACGGGCCGTGCAGCGGGAGGTAGACCTCGGGGTACTCGCCGCCCAGGCCGCGCAGGGTGAGCATCTGTCCGCCGACGGCGACCTGCCGCGCGACGACACCGAACTCCAGGCCCTCGCGGGCCACGGTCGCGTCGACCTCCACGGCCTTCTTCAGCAGTACCTGCGCCGCGTCCACCGGCTGCTGCGCCAGGATCACGGTCGCGTCCTGCTTGACGATCCCGCCCTTCTCGACGGCGATCTCGGCGGGCGTCTCCCCGAGCCGGTCGGTGTGGTCGAGGTCGATGGGCGTGACGACGGCGACGTCCCCGTCGATGACGTTGGTGGCGTCCCAGGTGCCGCCCATGCCGACCTCGACGACCGCCACGTCCACGGGCGCGTCGGCGAAGGCGGCGT
The DNA here is from genome assembly GCF_014930365.1 of Streptomyces caniscabiei. GTDB lineage: Bacteria > Actinomycetota > Actinomycetes > Streptomycetales > Streptomycetaceae > Streptomyces > Streptomyces caniscabiei. The sequence continues at coordinate 18,406 of NZ_JABXWI010000022.1, forward strand.
ACGCCATCCCGGTGAGCACCTCGAAGAAGGAGAGCCGGTACTCCTGGGCCGCGTCCACCATCTCGATGTACGGCTTGATGTCCTCGTACGTCTCGATGAACCGCTCGGCGGAGACGGGGGCGCCGTCGAGGCTGATGCGCTCGGTGAGCGACTGGACGTGCGGAGAGGTGTACCGGCCGGTGCGCAGCTCGAAGGCGCCGAGGAGGGCCTCGATCATGCGGGCGGTGGAGGTCTTGCCGTTGGTGCCGGTGATGTGGATGGAGGGGTACGAGCGCTGCGGCTCGCCGAGGACGTCCATCAGCGCGGCGATCCTGGTGACCGAGGGCTCCAGCTTGGTCTCGCCCCAGCGGGTCGCGAGGTCGGTCTCGACCTCCCGCAGGGCCTTGTCGACGGCCGGGTCGGTGGGCCTGGCCGGTACGTCGGCCTGCGATGCGCCGCCCTGGGCGCGCAGGGTACGGCTGCCGGCCTCGATCACCGCGAGGTCCGGATCCCGGTCGGTCTCCGCGGCGATGATCTCCTCGAACGGGTCGCTCGGGTCGGGCTGCGTGTCACTGCGTTCGCTCACGGGGTCAGTCTACGAGTTTGGCTCTGCCGGGCTGAGGGCGCCTCATCGGGTGGGGGTACGGGTTGGGTGGCGGCTGCGGGTGGTGTGTGGCTGGTCGCGCAGTTCCCCGCGCCCCTGAAAGGGCTGCGCCCTTTCCCCGCCCGGCAGAGGGCCCCGGCGCCATGGAAGCACCGGGGCCTGCGCCTACCTACGAACGGCTACGCCTGCGGCAGCCGGTCCAGTTGCGCGGCGATGCGGGCGATGTCCTCGTCCGCCTTGGCGAGGCGGCCCCGGATCTTGTCGACGACCTGGTCCGGCGCCTTCGCGAGGAACGCCTCGTTGCCCAGCTTGGCCGTGGCCTGGGCCTTCTCCTTCTCCGCCGCCGCGAGGTCCTTCGCGAGGCGCTTGCGCTCGGCGGCGACGTCGATGACACCGGAGAGGTCGAGCGCGACCTCGGCGCCCGCGACCGGCAGGGTCGCCGTGGCCGCGAAGCCCTCGCCCTCCGGCTGGAGGCGCAGCAGCTGGCGGATCGCGGCCTCGTGCGGGGCCAGCGCCGTACCGTCGAGGGTCAGCCGGGCCGGGACGCGCTGGCCGGGCTGGAGGCCCTGGTCGGCGCGGAACCGGCGGACCTCGGTGACGACCTGCTGGACCAGCTCGATCTCGCGCTCGGCGGCGTCGTCACGGAACCCACTGTCCTTCGGCCAGTCGGCGATGACGAGGGACTCGCCGCCGGTCAGCGTCGTCCACAGGGTGTCCGTGACGAACGGGATGACCGGGTGGAGGAGGCGCAGGGTGACGTCCAGGACCTCGCCGAGAACGCGCTTGCTGACCTCGGCCGGCTCGCCGCCCGCCATGAACGTGGTCTTGGACAGCTCGACGTACCAGTCGAAGACCTCGTCCCACGCGAAGTGGTACAGCGCCTCGCTGAGCTTCGCGAACTGGAAGTCCTCGTAGTAGGTGTCGACCTGCTCGACCGTCTCGTTGAGGCGGGCGAGGATCCAGCGATCGGTCGCCGAGAGCTTCGAGGCCTCCGGCAGGGGGCCCTCGACCGTCGCGCCGTTCATCAGCGCGAAGCGGGTGGCGTTCCAGATCTTGTTGGCGAAGTTGCGGGAGGCCTGGACCCAGTCCTCGCCGATCGGGACGTCGGTGCCCGGGTTGGCGCCGCGCGCGAGGGTGAAGCGGAGCGCGTCGGAGCCGTACTTGTCCATCCAGTCGAGCGGGTCGACGACGTTGCCGAAGGACTTCGACATCTTCTTGCCGCGCTCGTCGCGGACCAGGCCGGTCAGCGCGATGGTCTTGAAGGGGACCTCGCCGTCCATGGCGTAGAGGCCGAACATCATCATCCGGGCGACCCAGAAGAAGATGATGTCGTGGCCGGTGAGCAGGACGTCGGTGGAGTAGAACTTCCGCAGGTCCTCGGTCTGTTCGGGCCAGCCGAGCGTGGAGAACGGCCACAGGCCGGAGGAGAACCAGGTGTCCAGGACATCGGTGTCCTGGGTCCAGCCCTCGGCCTCGGTGCCGGGCGGCTGCTCGTCGGGGCCGACGCAGACGGTCTCGCCGTTCGGGCCGTACCAGACGGGGATGCGATGGCCCCACCAGAGCTGGCGCGAGATGCACCAGTCGTACATGTTGTCGACCCAGTCGAAGTAGCGCTTCGACATGTCCTCGGGGTGGATCTTGACCCGGCCGTCGCGGACGGCGTCACCGGCCGCCTTGGCCAGGGGGCCGACCTTGACCCACCACTGCATGGACAGGCGCGGCTCGACGGTGGTCTTGCAGCGTGAGCAGTGGCCGACGGAGTGGACGTATGGACGCTTCTCGGCGACGATCCGGCCCTGCGAGCGCAGCGCGCCGACGACAGCGGAACGGGCCTCGAAGCGGTCCTGGCCGAGGAAGGGGCCGTGGACGGTGATGACGCCGTGCTCGTCCATGATCGTCATGGAGGGCAGGTCGTGGCGCTGGCCGATCGCGAAGTCGTTCGGGTCGTGGGCCGGCGTGACCTTGACCGCGCCGGTGCCGAACTCCGGGTCGACGTGGGTGTCGGCGACGACCGGGATGGAGCGGTCGGTGAGCGGGAGCTTGATGAGCTTGCCGATGAGGTGCCGGTAGCGCTCGTCGTCCGGGTGGACGGCGACGGCGGTGTCACCGAGCATCGTCTCGGCACGCGTGGTGGCGACGACGAGGCTGTCCTCCCCTTCGCCGTAACGGATGGAGACCAGCTCGCCGGCGTCCTCCTGGTGCTCGACCTCGATGTCGGAGATGGCCGTCAGACAGCGCGGGCACCAGTTGATGATGCGCTCGGCGCGATAGATCAACTCGTCGTCGTAGAGCCGCTTGAAGATGGTCTGGACGGCCTTGGACAGACCTTCGTCCATGGTGAACCGCTCACGGTCCCAGTCGACGCCGTCGCCCAGCCGTCGCATCTGGCCGAGGATCTTGCCGCCGTACTCCTCCTTCCACTGCCAGACGCGCTCGACGAACTCCTCGCGCCCCAAGTCGTGGCGGGACTTGCCCTCTTCGGCGAGCTGCTGCTCGACCTTGTTCTGGGTGGCGATGCCGGCGTGGTCCATGCCGGGGAGCCAGAGGGACTCGTACCCCTGCATGCGCTTGCGCCTGGTCAGGGCGTCCATGAGGGTGTGCTGGAAGGCGTGCCCGAGGTGCAGGCTGCCGGTGACGTTCGGCGGGGGGATGACGATGGTGTACGCGGGGTTGTCGCTCTTGGCGTCGGCCGCGAAGTAACCACGCTCTACCCAGCGCTCGTACAGCGTCCCCTCTACATCGGCCGGCGTGTACTGGGTCGGCAGATCGGTGGCGGGCGCTGAAGGCTGCTGCTGAGCGTTCTCGGTCACCCGCTCAGTTTAGGGGTGTCACGGGGTGGTCCCGAAACCGGATTCTTCCGTAACGGTGTGACCCCCGGTGCGTGGTGCCCATCGACTTTGCGCCAGGATGTCAGGAACACATAAGCATCTGGAGGGGAACCCAGAACATGAGTCACAACCAGCCGGGCCCGTACGGCGGGCAGCCCCAGCAGCCCGGACCGTACGGTCAGCCGGGCCCCTACGGCCAGCAGCCGCCGCAGGCCGCCCCCCAGCCCGGCTACGGCTACCCGCAGCAGGCGCCGCCGCAGCAGCCCGGTTACGGGTACCCCCAGCAGGCCCCCCAGGGTGTTCCGCCCCAGACCCCGCCGTACGGCCAGCAGCAGGCCCCGTACGGCCAGCAGCCCTACCCGACCGTGCCCCAGCCGCCGGTTCCCTCCGGGGGCGGCGGCAAGAAGGTCGGCATCATCCTGGGCGCGGTCGCGGTGGTGGCGGCGGTCGCGGTGGGCGCGTACTTCGTCCTCGGCAGCGGTGGCGGCGCGGACATCGCGGACGACGGTCCGCACAAGCTGACGACGCCGGCGACCGTCCTCGGCGAGTACAAGAAGAGCAGCGACAGCGGTGACGAGATGACCGACGAGGAGCTGAAGAAGGCCGAAGGCTTCGGCATCAAGAACCCGAAGGATGTCAGCGCCAACTACCAGTCTGGGGACGAAAACAATCCTCTGGCCGGAAAGATGATCACCTACGGCGGTGTCTACGGGGAGATCGAGGACCCGGAGAAGGCGGTCGACGGCTTCCTCGCCCTGCAGAAGGAAGAGGCCGAGAAGAACGACATCACCTTCATCGGCGAGGCCGAGGAGTACACACCGGACTCGCTGGACGGCGCCGTCCTGAAGTGCCAGAAGGCGAAGGGCAAGCTGGACGAGAGCGACACCCCGAGCGGCGGACCGACCGAGATGAACCTGGTCTACTGCGTCTGGGGTGACTACAGCACGCTCGGCTTCGTGATGCCCATGGAGTACTCGGACCTCGCGGCAGGCAAGTCGACGGACCCGAACGAGGCGGCCGAGACCGCCGCCAAGCTCCGCAAGGAAGTTCGCGTCGCGGCCTGATCGACAGCGCATCGGGGCACCCTGCCGGAACAGGCAGGGTGCCCCATTCTGTTGCGTCGTCAGTCACCCAATGCCCTGTTGCACGCGGCAGAGACATGCCCTGCGTTGCTGATCAACAAGGAGAGCTGGCCTATGCACTGCCAGTTGTTGGCGACCCGGTTGTAACTGCACGCTTTGGTCACCTTCGGTCCGGCCACATAACCCTTGGACTTGAGGTACTCCACGCAGTCGAACGGGTCGGCATGCGCCGTGCCGGCCGTGGCCACCGGTATCACCCCTGCCGCCGCAACCACGCTCAACGCTGCCAAGAAGCGCCTTACCTTCAACGCCAAGATCCTTCCGTCTCGAACCATCAGGGTGGTCTGCCCTGATGGGGACAGGAGATCATTGAGGCGGCCATGACATCGCTGTTTCTCGATCAACTGGCTTGAATCAGATGGAGATCGAGCGAGGAGAGGGCACCCGACGCATTCGTCGGGTGCCCTCTCCTCGTGAGTGTCTCTGCGGCTACGCCGTCTTCTGCTCCCCCGCCCCCCGGCCGCGGGCGTCCCGCGGGATCAGGGTCGGGTTCACGTTCGAGCGGACCACGTCGGCGTTGATGACGACTCGGGCCACGTCCTTGCGGGACGGGACCTCGTACATCACGGACATCAGGACTTCCTCCATGATGGCGCGCAGGCCGCGGGCGCCGGTCTGGCGGAGGATGGCCTGGTCGGCGATGGCCTCCAGGGCCTCGCGCTCGAAGTCCAGCTCCACACCGTCGAGTTCGAAGAGGCGCTGGTACTGCTTCACCAGCGCGTTGCGCGGCTCGACGAGGATCTGCAGGAGCGCCTCGCGGTCCAGGTTGTGGACCGAGGTGATGACCGGGAGACGGCCGATGAACTCCGGGATCATGCCGAACTTGACCAGGTCCTCCGGCATGACGTCCTCGAACTGGTCCTTCGACTCGAGTTCGCGCTTCGAGCGGATCGTGGCGCCGAAGCCGATGCCCTTGGCGCCGGCCCGGGACTCGATGATCTTCTCCAGGCCCGAGAAGGCACCGCCCACGATGAACAGGACGTTCGTCGTGTCGATCTGGATGAACTCCTGGTGCGGGTGCTTGCGGCCGCCCTGCGGCGGCACCGAGGCCGTCGTGCCTTCGAGGATCTTGAGGAGGGCCTGCTGCACGCCCTCACCCGACACGTCACGTGTGATCGACGGGTTTTCGCTCTTTCGGGCCACCTTGTCGATCTCGTCGATGTAGATGATCCCGGTCTCGGCCTTCTTGACGTCGTAGTCGGCCGCCTGGATGAGCTTCAGCAGAATGTTCTCGACGTCCTCGCCGACGTACCCCGCCTCCGTCAGCGCGGTCGCGTCCGCGATCGCGAACGGGACGTTCAGCATGCGCGCGAGGGTCTGCGCGAGGAGCGTCTTGCCGGAGCCCGTGGGGCCCAGCAGCAGGATGTTGGACTTCGCCAACTCGATGGCGTCCTCGCGGCTTTGACCGCCGCCGTTCTCGCCGGCCTGGACGCGCTTGTAGTGGTTGTAGACGGCTACGGAGAGCGCCTTCTTGGCCGCCTCCTGGCCGACTACGTACCCCTCCAGGAACTCGTAGATCTCGCGGGGCTTCGGGAGTTCCTCCCAGCGGACCTCGCTGGTCTCCGCGAGCTCTTCCTCGATGATCTCGTTGCAGAGGTCGATGCACTCGTCGCAGATGTACACACCGGGCCCTGCGATGAGCTTCTTGACCTGCTTCTGGCTCTTGCCGCAGAACGAGCACTTGAGCAGATCGCCGCCGTCACCGATGCGTGCCACGGTGTGCTTCCCCTTCGCCTGGGAGACGACTGGACGATTGGAATCCAGCGGCTCCTGGTGCTGCCTTATGTCGACGGTACCTTGCCGGGCCCCCCGTTCGGGCCCCCCTTGGCACGGTTCGCTTTGACGTGCACCTTGTCGTGCACTGGGTCAAACGGTGCCAACCATGCCAAGGGGCGGCAGACATTACAGCCTTTCCGCGGTCAGCGGACGCTGTTGTTGTTCATCTTCCGCGTGGAGATGATCTGGTCGATCAGGCCGTACGACAGCGCGTCCTCGGCCGTGAGGATCTTGTCGCGCTCGATGTCCTCGCGGATCTTCTCGATCGGCGTGGTCGAGTGCTTGGCCAGCATGTCCTCCAGCTGCGCGCGCATGCGGAGGATCTCGTTGGCGGCGATCTCCAGGTCGGAGACCTGACCGCGGCCCGTCTCGCTGTACGGCTGGTGGATCAGCACGCGGGCGTTCGGCAGCGCCATGCGCTTGCCCGGCGTACCGGCGGCCAGCAGGATCGCGGCGGCGGAGGCCGCCTGGCCCATGCAGACCGTCTGGATGTCGGGCTTCACGAACTGCATCGTGTCGTAGATCGCGGTGAGCGCCGTGAAGGAGCCGCCGGGGCTGTTGATGTAGACCGAGATGTCCCGGTCGGGGTCCATCGACTCCAGGCACAGCAGCTGCGCCATGACGTCGTTGGCGGAGGCGTCGTCGATCTGCACGCCGAGGAAGATCACCCGCTCCTCGAAGAGCTTCGCGTACGGGTCGTACTCGCGGATGCCCTGCGAGGTGCGCTCGACGAAGCGCGGGATGACGTAACGGGACTCGGCGGTCGGGCCCGCGTACTGGGAGCGTGCGCTTTCGTGGAGGCCGCTGCCGGGGAAGTCGTTCACTTGTGTCTCCTGGGAGCCTGAGAGGGGCTGAGGCGGTCGGCTGGGGGCTTTACGGGGGTCTGCGTGCCGGCGGGTGCCGTCACGCCTGCCCGGCCCCGGTGCCGCCGCCGCCCGGCATACCCGCCGCGGTGGCGATGACGTCGTCGATGAGGCCGTAGTCCTTGGCCTCGAAGGCGTCGAACCAGCGGTCGCGGTCCGAGTCGCGGGTGACCTGGTCGACGGTCTGACCCGTGTGCTGGGAGGTGAGCTCCGCCATGCGCTTCTTGGTGTGCAGCAGCCGCTCGGCGTGGATCTTGATGTCCGAGGCGGAGCCCGCCAGGCCCGCGGAGGGCTGGTGGATCAGGATCTCGGCGTTCGGCAGCGCGAAGCGCTTGCCCGGGGTGCCCGCGCTGAGCAGGAACTGCCCCATCGAGGCCGCGAGACCCATGGCGATGGTCACCACGTCGTTCTTGATGTACTGCATGGTGTCGTAGATCGCCATGCCGGCGGTGATCGAGCCGCCCGGGCTGTTGATGTAGAGGTAGATGTCCTTGTCCGGGTCGGCGGCAAGGAGCAGCAGCTGTGCGGTGATCTTGTTCGCGATGTCGTCGTCGACCGGCTGGCCGAGGAAGATGATCCGCTCGTTGAGCAGCCGGTTGTAGACATGGTCGCCGAGGCCACCGCCGATGGAAGGCTCGCCGGCGGCGGAGGGCATCAGATTCGTCACGTATCCACCTGCTCGTCTTACGACGGCGCCGGGCCGTCTTCACGTTTCCCTTCCGGGGGCCGAGCCGTTTTCCCGACGGCTCCGCCCTCGTATTCATGGACCCTAACGCGGTGGCTCCGCCGGTGAATCCCGCAGAGGGAACTGTTCGCTGTCAGCGCATGCGCTCCGCTGGCTGAGCGGGTGCGTTGTGGCCCCCGGCCCGGACAGGGGCGCGGGGAACTGCGCGGCCCGCCACGAACAAGCCGCACTCGCCGATGCACCTGGCGTGGCAGACGCGTCCGCGGCTCGTACGTGGCTGGTCGCGCAGTTCCCCGCGCCCCTCGGGTAGGCCGACGGGCCCCTGGGTCACAAGTGATCCAGGGGCCCGTCGTCAGGCGATCAGCGGAGCGATCAGGCCTCGGGGGCCTTCTCCTCGGCCTCGGCGGAGCCCTCGGTCTCCTCGGGGGCCTCGGCGGAGCCCTCGGTCTCCTCCTCGTCGTCGTCCAGGTCGACGATCTCGCCGTTGGTGTCCTTGACCGTGGAGGACTCGACGACCAGGGCCAGGGCCTTGCCGCGGGCGACCTCGCCGACCAGGAGCTGGACCTGGTTGTTCTGGACGACGGCCTGGGCGAACTGGTCCGGGGACATGCCGGAGGAGGCCGCGCGGCGCATGAGGTGCTCGGTGAGCTCCTCCTGGTTGACGTTCAGCTTCTCCTTGGAGACCAGCTCGTCGAGGACGAACTGGGTCTTGATGCCCTTGACGGCCGCTTCCTTGGTCTCGGCGTCGAACTCCTCGACCGTCTTGCCCTGGATCTCGAGGTACTTCTCGAGGTCGAGGCCCATCTGGCCGAGCTGGTGGTGCTCCAGGTTGTGCTTGCGGGTGTTGATCTCGTCCTCGAGGAGCTTCTCGGGGACGGGCACCTCGACGAGCTCCAGCAGCTTCTCCAGGACGCGCTCCTGGGCCTGCGTGGCCTGGTCGTACTGCTTCATGTTCTCCAGGCGCTTGCGGCTGTCTGCGCGCAGCTCCTCGAGGGTGTCGAACTCCGAGGCGAGCTGGGCGAACTCGTCGTCCAGGGCCGGGAGTTCACGGGCGGCGACCTGGGACACCTTGACGGTGACCTCGGCCTCCTTGCCGGCCGCCGAGCCGCCCTTGAGCTCGGAGGTGAAGGTGGTCTCGCCACCGGCCTCCAGGCCCTTCACGGCGTCGTCGATGCCGTCCAGGAGCTCGCCGGAGCCGATGGTGTACGAGACACCCTCGGCGACGCCGTCCTCCAGGATCTCGCCGTCGACCTTGGCCTCCAGGTCGAGCGTCACGACGTCGCCGTCCTCGGCGGCACGCTCGACCGGGGAGGTGGAGGCGAAGCGCTCGCGGAGCTGCTCGACCGCCTTCTCGACGTCCTCCTCGGTGACCTCGACGGCGTCGACCTCGACCTCGATGCCGGAGTAGTCCGGGATCTCGATGGTCGGACGGACGTCGACCTCGGCGGTGAAGTTCAGCGTCTCGCCGTCCTTCAGCTCCGTGATGTCGACCTCGGGCTGGCCCAGGACGTTGAGCTCGGCCTCGTTGACCGCATCGGTGTAGAACTTCGGGAGCGCGTCGTTGACCGCCTCCTCCAGGACCGCACCGCGGCCGAACCGCTGGTCGATGACGCGGGCCGGGATCTTGCCCTTGCGGAAGCCCTTCACCGTGACCTGCTGGTTGATCTTCTTGTACGCCGCGTCGAGGCTGTCCTTGAGCTCCTCGAAGGGCACCTCGATGCTGAGCCGAACCCGGGTCGGGTTCAGGGTCTCCACGGCGCTCTTCACGGTTCGGTCTCCTTGGGGGCTGACTTCTTGGGGTTCTGCCGGATGTCCCCCGCCGGTGCGGCGGGGCTTCAGCGGATTAGCGGCCCTTGAGAGACGTGAGAGTGCAGACACACGGGCGCGCAGCTTGCATAGTAACCGCAGGCGGTACACGCCCCAAAAGGTGACCTTGCCGGTGGCGGGCGCGCCCTACCGGCGCGGTGGTCGGGGTGGCGGGATTTGAACCCACGGCCTTCCGCTCCCAAAGCGGACGCGCTACCAAGCTGCGCCACACCCCGTCTGGTGCGACACGTAGGGTACATGCCCGCAGGCCATACGGTTGCCGGATTTACCGAGTGCGCGGGCGCGCGCGACGGCGGGCGCGGGAGCCGCAGGGGGGCGCGACCGGAAGGGGTGTGCGGCCGGGGCGCCCGACCCGCTACGATGCCTTCAGTGCCGCGGTCCTCCGACCTGCGGCGCGTGCTGTGCGGGCGTAGCTCAATGGTAGAGCCCTAGTCTTCCAAACTAGCTACGCGGGTTCGATTCCCGTCGCCCGCTCCAATGGCCTCCGGCCCGGTTTCGAGGGAGATCCTCGGATCGGGCCGGAGGTTTTTTGTCGCTTCTGGGTGGTGTCGCCCCCGGTTCGTGGCGGCGACCCTCACCCGATCACCGTGCGTGATCGGGCGGTCGCTAGAACTGGATCGAGTTGATCGTGTCCGCTATCGAGTTCAGGAAGCGTTGGATGTCGTCGGCCATGCCCGTCGAGGCGAGGAAGAAGCCGAAGAGGATGGCGACGACGGCCGGGCCGGCCTTGATCGTCCCTCCTCGCATCAGAACCACCAGGATGATCCCCAGCAAGAGGACCACTGACAGCGAAATGGCCACACAGATCACACCCTCGGTCGGTCCGCACTCCCGGCCCGGGGCGCCGACCCCACGCGCACCCCGCCAGAACCATCGTGCCACCAACCAGGCCGTCATATGCAGGGGCTGAGGCAACGTCGGCCACGGCACCGCACCCGCGTCACCCCCGCCCCCGGCCAACGGGTCGGCCTCGGAAGTGAATTCGGGGTGATCGTTTCCGTGCACACACAACCTGAGCGCAGGGAATTCGAATTGTTGCCACAGACACATCAACGGGCCTGCCCAGTACAGTAATTAACCGGACATTTCACCTGAATCGCCTGCGCTCGTTATGCACCATTTAGTCGGGATGAATGCGGACAGATCGTCGCATGCCATGTGCCTTGAGGTGTACGGACGGTGATGTTCTGCCTGAGGCACACTTCACCGAATCCTGGGTATCCGTGAGTGACACGTACCCCTCAATACAGGATTCACGTCGGTGGTTTTACGAAATCGCACAGACAACGCTAGGGTGCCTCAGATGTTCACCGCTGCCTCGTCCCCCGCTTGCGCAGCGAGTGCTCGGGCCGTCCCCCGGAGTCCCCGGCGGGAGGGTCTGTGACGAACTCGCTGCGACCGCACGACCGGTCCAGGGCGCCGCTCCCGCCGGCACAGTCACCACAGTCGCCGGCCGACGGAGTGCCGAGTCCGCGCTCGCTGAAGTCCTCGTCCCCGAACCCGACGCCGGGTGGTGCCTCCCCCGAGGCCAGACCGGCCAAACAACGTGACGCGTTCTTCGACAACGCCAAGTACCTCGCCATCGTGCTCGTCGCGATGGGGCACGCGTGGGAGCCGCTGACCGACCACAGCCGCGCCGCCGAGGCGCTGTACATGTTCGTGTACACGTTCCACATGCCGGCGTTCATCATCATCTCCGGCTACTTCTCGCGCAGTTTCGACATGCGCGCCGACCGGCTCCGCCGGCTGATCACCGGTATCGCCGTGCCGTACGTGCTCTTCGAGATCGCGTACTCCTTCTTCAAGCGATACGGCAACGACGATCCCTCGCACCCGATCAGCCTGCTCGACCCGTGGTACCTCACCTGGTTCCTGATCGCGCTGTTCGTGTGGCGGCTGACGACCCCGCTGTGGAAGGTGGTGCGCTGGCCGATCCCGGTGGCGCTCGGCATCGCGGCGCTCGCCTCCGTCTCGCCCGACATCGGCGACGACCTGGACCTGCAACGCGTCCTGCAGTTCCTGCCGTTCTTCGTCGTCGGCCTCTTCATGAAGCCCGCCCACTTCCAGTTCATGCGGCGTCGTGAGGTGCGGATGCTGTCCGTGCCGGTGGCGGCCACGGCGCTGGCGCTGGCCTACTGGGTCGGGCCGCACATGAACTCGGCGTGGTTCTACCACCGCGACAGCGCGCAGGAGCTGGGTGCGCCGTGGTGGGCCGGGGTCGTCATGACCTTCGCGCTGTTCGGCTGCTCCATGGTGCTGACCACCTGCTTCTTCGCCTGGGTGCCCCGGCGGAAGATGTGGTTCACCGTGCTGGGCGCGGGCACGCTGTACGGCTACCTGCTGCACGGGTTCCTCGCGAAGGGCTCGCGCTTCTGGGACTGGTACGACACCAACGCGTGGGTGTACCAGCCGCTCGGCGAACTGTTCGCCACCTTCTTCGCGGCGGCCGTCATCACCGTGCTGTGCACCCCTCCGGTGCAGCGGATGTTCCGGTTCGCCATGGAGCCCAAGATGGAGTGGGCGTTCAAGCGGGACGCCGCCGAACTGGCCCGGGAGCGCGGGAAGGTCGGCGCCAAGGGCTAGCCCCCCGGGGCAGCGTCACCCCACCTCCTCGGTCGCCGGTTCGTCCGGCAGGCCGAGGAGGTTTCGCATGTGGGCGTACTTCGCGGTCAGGCGGGTGCGGGTGGGGGCGTCGAGGGCGGCCAGGCGGGTGGGGTTCGCGTTGTGCGCGAGGTCGGACTGTTTGACCAGGAGGGCGCCGGGGGTCGCGAGGATGCGGGCGGCGTAGGCCTCCGGGGGTTCGCCGGGGTGTTTGGTGAGGGCCAGGACGATGGACTTCGTGCGGGGGCTGAGGGGGGCGTGCGTCAGCCATTCCTCGGTGAGGGCGTCGTCCTCGACGGCGTCGTGCAGCCAGGCTGCGGCGATCTGGTCCTCGTCGCCGCCTCTTGCTCTGACGCCGTTCGCCACGGCCTGGAGGTGTTCGGTGTAGGGGTGGCCGGCCTTGTCGGTCTGGGCGGCGTGGGCGGTTCTTGCGAGGGTCTCCACTTCGGGGAGGGAGAGGAGGGTTGGGGGCATGGGGGTGGCTCCTGTGCGTGGGTGGTTGAGCGCCTTGCGGGAGGGGAGGGATGGGTTCGTGGGCGAGTGCGGGTCGGTTGTGGATGCTCGCGCAGTTCCCCGCGCCCCTTCAGGGCGCGCAGGTCCCAGTAGCTTTCAGGGGAGGGAGTCACCTTGTTGTCGTGGGGGCTTCCCGGCAGATCAGCAGGAGGGCCCTGTCGTCGTTCACGTCCTTGGCGACCGCTTCGATGAGGTGCCAGGCGGCGCCGTGGAAGCCGCCGGCGACATAGCGGTCGGCCTCGCCCGTGAGGCGGTCGATGCCTTCGACGATGTCGCGGTCGGAGGTCTCGACGAGGCCGTCGGTGAAGAGCATCAGGACGTCGCCGGGGCGCAGGGAGCCCTTCACGGGGTCGAACTGGGCGCCGTCGTAGACACCGAGGAGAGGGCCCTCGGCGGCCTTCTCCTCCCAGCGGCCCGTGCCCGCGCTGAGCTGGAGGCCCGGGGGGTGGCCGGCGGAGAAGAGTTCGTAGTCGCCGGAGTCGAGGTCGAGGACGAGGTGGATGGAGGTCGCGAAGCCCTCGTCCCAGTCCTGGCGCAGGAGGTAGCCGTTGGCCGCCGGGAGGAACGCGTGCGGGGGGAGCGATCCGAGCAGGCCGCCGAACGCGCCGGAGAGGAGCAGGGCCCGGGAGCCCGCGTCCATGCCCTTGCCGGAGACGTCGGTGAGGACGACTTCGAGGGTGCGGCCGCCGTTCGTCCGGGCGGCCACGACGAAGTCGCCCGAGAACGACTGGCCGCCCGCCGGGCGCAGGGCCATCTCGCGGTGCCAGCCGGCCGGCAGCTGCGGCAGCTTGCTCTGCACCCGGATGCGTTCACGCAGGTCGAAGAGCATGGTGCCGCCACGTCGCCAGGGAACGCCGACGCGGCTGCGGAACTGGGCGATGAGAAGGCCGAAGAAGCCGCAGGCGGCGACCACCAGCACTATGCCGGGCGTCACCCGGGCCGGGCCCTCGGTGTAGGGGCCGAGCCGTACGGACTCCACGATCAGGGCCGTCGCGGCGGCGGCGTAGAGGCCGAGGAGGCTGGCGGGGCGCAGCAGCAGGCCGCCCGCGACGATGGGCAGGACGAGGACGGCCGGTGAGAACCAGACCTCGTTGATCATCGTGAAGCAGGCGATCAGCGGGATCATCAGCAGCAGACCGGCCAGGGCGATCCAGTCGGAGCCGTCACCGCGGAAGTAGTCGACGGCGGATTTGCGCACGCCGGTGCGGGCCCGGTGAACCAGCTTCTTCATCCGGGCCGTGAGCGTATCGGCCGCCGCGCGCCGCTCTCGTCCTGCTGCCATTGTTCGGGACCTTATCCATCGGACCAGCCCCTGTGCACAGGAGGTCCTACTTGTCCCCCTTCCGAGGGCCGGTTCACGACGAATCTCACACAGATCTCACACCGGAACGCGTGCTACGGCCCCCGTGCGCCCTCCGTGCGGCACCTGGGAAGGATCCCACGTCGAACGCCGACGCGCGGGGGAAATTCGTTCGCTCGTACCGGATTGCCCTGCTAGGCATGGCGTATGACGACTGAGCTGCGGGCGCTGCGCAAGGAAGACTGGAACGTCTGGTACGACAACCTCCTCCGCGCCTTCGGCGGTGACACCGAACCCGCCGAGGAACGGGAGTTGTGGCAGGCGCTGACTGCGTACGACCGCTCGATCGGTGTGTGGGACGGCGACCAATGCGTGGGTACGGCCGGGGCGTTCGACTTCCGGCTCACGGTGCCCGGGGGCGCCGTCGTCCCGGCGGCGGGCGTCACGATGGTCGGCGTCGCGGCCACGCACCGGCGGCGCGGGGTGCTGACGTCCATGATGCGGCGGCAGTTGGACGACATCCGCTCCTGGGGCGAGCCGCTGGCCGTGCTGACCGCGTCCGAGCCGGTGATCTACGGCCGGTTCGGTTACGGCCTGGCCACGCAGCGTGTCTCGGCCGACATCGACACCACCCGCGTCCGGCTGTCCGTGCCGCCCGGCACGGACGACGTACGGCTGCGGTACGCGGATCCCGCCGAGGTGCTCGACGTGTGCGAGGCGGTGTACGCGCGTCTCGTGCCCGAGCGGCCGGGGATGCTGGAGCGGCGGCCCGGCTGGGAGCGGGTGGAACTGCTCGACACGGACCACCACCGGAGCGGGGCCTCGCCACTTCAGTGCGTGGTGGCGGAACGGGCCGGGGACGGGGGCGGCTTCGAGGTCGTGGGGTACGCCCGCTTCCGGATCAAGTCCGACTGGGGGCAGGCCGGGCCGGAGGGGGTCGTCCGGTTGAGCTCGCTGGAGGCCGTGGATCCCGCGGCGCGGGCCGCGCTGTGGCGGTTCCTCTTCGACATCGATCTGACGGGGTGCGTGGCCGCCTCGCGGCTGGCGACGGACGAGCCGGTGCTGCACCTGGTGTCGGACGTCCGCCGGTGCGGGCTGCGGGTCAGGGACGATCTCCACCTGCGGCTGGTCGAGGTGGGTGCCGCGCTCCGGGTGCGGACCTATCAGGCGCCGCTGGACGTCGTGTTCGAGGTCGAGGACGCCTTCTGCCCCTGGAACGAGGGGCGTTGGCGGCTCACGGGCGACGCCAAGGGTGCGACCTGCGAGCGGACCGCCGACGCCGCCGATCTCTCCCTCTCCGTAAGGGAGTTGGGGTCGGCCTATCTGGGCGGGGTGAGTCTCGCGTCCCTGGCCGCGGCCGGGCGGGTGCGGGAACTGCGGGAGGGGGCACTGGCGGAGGCGTCCACGGCGTTCCTGTCGGCGGGGCTCGCGCCCTGGCTGCCGCACGGGTTCTGACGGGGGCCGGACCGGCTCACCGTTCTTGGCAGGACGGGCACCAGAAGAGGTTGCGGGCGGCGAGATCGGCGGTGCGGATCTCGCCGCCACAGATGTGACAGGGCAGGGTGGCCCTGCGGTACACGTACACCTCGCCGCCGTGGTCGTCGACGCGGGGCGGGCGGCCCATCGCCTCCGGGAGGTGTTCGGGGCGGACCGTGTCGATGCGGTTGTGGCGGACGCCCTCGCGCATCAGGGCGACGAGGTCGGCCCAGATCGCGTCCCACTCCGCCGGGGTGATGTCCCGGCCCGCGCGGTACGGGTCGATGCCGTGCCGGAAGAGGACCTCCGCGCGGTAGACGTTGCCGACGCCCGCGATCACCTTCTGGTCCAGGAGGAGCGCGGCGATCGTCGTACGGCTGCGGGAGATCCGGGCGTAGGCGCGTGCCGGGTCGGCGTCGGGGCGGAGCGGGTCGGGGCCGAGGCGGGCGTGCACGGCCTGCTTCTCGGCGTCCGTGATCAGGGCGCAGGTCGTGGGGCCCCTCAGGTCCATGTACGAGGTGTCGTTGCGCAGCCGGAGGCGGACGGTGTCCGTGGGCGGGGGCGCGGGGGCAGGGCCGAAGGTCACCTTGCCGAAGAGGCCGAGGTGGATGTGGACGCGTTCCTCGGCGGCCGGGTCGCCGAAGTGCAGGAAGAGGTGCTTGCCGTGGGCCTCGGCGGTGTGGAGGGGGGTGCCGGTGAGGAGGGCGGCCGCGTCGGCGAACTTGCCCTGGGGGCTGGTCACGTGGGTGGGCCGGTCACCGCCGCCGAAGTGGGTCAGGCAGTCCTCGGCGAGGCGGTGGATGGTGTGCCCCTCCGGCACGGGGTCCCTCCGGGGGTCGGCAGGGTGGGTGGGGGGTCGTGGGGGCGCGTTGTCGGGTGCGGGCGGGTGGGGCGGGTGGGGGTTCTCGCGCAGTTCCCCGCGCCCCTGAAAAGCCGGGGCTGCGCCCCGCGCTTTTCACCCCGCCCGACCGTCGCCCATCAAGCCGCACCCCCGAGTCACTGGGCGCCCGCGTCAGTCCTGCGGGTGGTGCGGCGGGATCGGGGGCAGGTCGCCCGTCGTCTCGTAGGACGCCAGCATGTCGATGCGGCGGATGTGGCGCTCGTCACCGGAGAACGGGGTGTTGAGGAAGGTCTCGACGAACTTCGTCGCGTCCTCCTGGGAGTGCATCCGGGCGCCGACGGCGACCACGTTCGCGTTGTTGTGCTCGCGTCCCAGCGCGGCGGTCTCGGCGCTCCACGCGAGGGCCGCGCGGACGCCGGCCACCTTGTTCGCGGCGATCTGCTCCCCGTTGCCGGAGCCGCCGATGACGATGCCGAGGGAGCCGGGGTCCGCGGCCGTACGCTCCGCCGCGCGGAGGCAGAACGGCGGGTAGTCGTCCTGGGCGTCGTAGATGTGGGGCCCGCAGTCGACGGGCTCGTGGCCGGCGGCCTTCAGCCACTCGACGAGGTGGTTCTTGAGTTCGTATCCGGCGTGATCCGAGCCGAGGTAGACGCGCATGGTCCGAGTGTGACACGCGCGTTTCGGCGCGGCACGACGGGGTGTGGAGCCGGGAAACAGTGAGCTGAACCACGGAACCTCAAGTAAACCTCAAGTAACGATCTGGATTCAAAGGTTCAGGATTCCTTTCACCTCCGATTCACTGGACCGATCTTTACCGCAGCCCCTCCGGACCCCGGCTGTGCGCTCTCGTCTCCCGCTCTGACGAGAGTCGATCGGGGAGTCCCTGGGCAGACGCACGGAAGTCCCCACAACGGCGCAAAGGAAACCTCCCCCCATGACCTCCCAGCCGACTCTGCCGAATCAGGCAGACACACAAGGCTCCTCCTCTCCCCCCTCCCCCGGTCTGCACGCAGGCCTCAAGAACCGTCATCTGTCGATGATCGCCATCGGTGGTGTGATCGGCGCCGGTCTCTTCGTCGGGTCCAGCTCCGGCATCGCCACGGCCGGCCCCGGCATCCTGCTGTCGTACGCGCTCGTCGGCACGATGGTGGTGCTGGTGATGCGGATGCTCGGTGAGATGTCCGCCGCCAACCCGACCTCGGGTTCGTTCTCCGCCCATGCCGACCGCGCGCTCGGCCGCTGGGCCGGCTTCTCCATCGGCTGGCTGTACTGGTTCTTCTGGGTCGTCGTGCTCGCGGTCGAGGCGACCGCGGGCGCGGTGATCCTGGAGGGCTGGATCCCCGCCGTGCCGCAGTGGGGCTGGGCCCTGATCGTGATGGTCGTGCTGACCGCCACGAACCTGGTGTCGGTCGGCTCCTACGGCGAGTTCGAGTTCTGGTTCGCCGGGATCAAGGTCGTCGCGATCGCCGCGTTCATCGTGGTGGGCGGGCTCGCGGTGTTCGGTGTGCTGCCCGGGGCCGAGACCGAGAAGGCCGGACTCGCCAACCTGACCGACCACGGCGGGTTCCTGCCCCACGGGGCCGGCGCGATCCTCATCGGCGTCCTGCTGGTCGTCTTCTCCTTCATGGGCAGCGAGATCGCCACGCTGGCCGCCGGCGAGACGGAGAACCCGCAGAAGGCCGTCACGAAGTCCACCAACAGCATCATCTGGCGGATCGGTGTCTTCTACCTCGGTTCGATCTTCGTCGTGGTGACGCTGCTGCCGTGGAACGACCCGTCGATCAAGGAGAAGGGCTCCTACGTGGCCGCCCTGGACTCCCTCGGGATCGCGCACGCCGGGCAGATCATGAACTTCATCGTGCTGACCTCGGTGCTGTCCTGTCTCAACTCCGGTCTCTACACCGCGTCGCGGATGGCGTTCTCGCTGGGTACGCGTGGGGACGCGCCGCGCGCCTTCGGTCGTACGAACGCACGGGGTGTGCCGATGGCGGCCATCCTGTCCTCGGTGGTCTTCGGGTTCGTCGCGGTCGTCTTCAACTACTTCTTCCCCGAGGGTGTCTTCCTCTTCCTGGTCAACTCCTCCGGCGCGGTCGCCCTGTTCGTGTGGCTCGTCATCTGCTTCTCCCAGCTGCGCATGCGGCGGATCATCGAGCGGGAGACACCGGAGAAGCTCGTCGTGAAGATGTGGCTGTACCCGTATCTGACGTGGGCCACCATCGGCTTGATCCTCTTCGTCCTCGGCTACATGCTCACCGACACCGAGCACGGCAACCGCGAGATCCTGCTGCTGTCGCTGCTGGTCGCGGCGGTCGTCGTCGGCATCGCGCTGGTGAAGGAGAAGGTCGGTGGCGGGAAGTCCGCCGCCGAGTCCGCCGAGTCCGCCGACACGGTGCACTGACCGACGCGCAGGTCCGGAAGAGGGGTCCGGTGGCGGTTCTTCCGCCGCCGGGCCCCCTTTGCATGCCCTGGAGGTCCACAGCGGGGTTGCCCGCTGTTCGCCGAGGAGCGTGCACGAGGGCGTTGTAGCTCGATCGTGTGATGGTCGGCTTGGGGGCTTGTGGCGTCATGGGCCGTTCGGGCCACGGTGAGCGTGCGATCTGGGACGCCGGGTGTGGTGTCGGCGTGCGGGGCCCCTGCTCCACCGGAGTGATGGTTCAGGGCCTCCCCGTCGCCTCTGGCCGCACTCGTACGGCCAGGTCGCGCAGGAAACTGGCCTCCCGGGACCGGACCACGTACAGGATGCGTGTCGCTGGCCCGGGGTCGAGTACGCCGGGGACCAGCTCGCCCAAGACCGTTCGGGGCGCGCGGCCGAGTGGGCTCATCCCTGCTCAGTCCACAGGAACGGTGAAGCTCTCCTCGACCTTCTCGTAGACCGGGAGGGCACGGTCCTCGATGTCGGGGTGGTACCAGGTGGTGAGCTGGTAGGACTTGCCGCCGGTGTTGAAGCCCAACGAGCGGACGTGCCAGGGCAGTTCCTGGGCCATGACGGTGTACTCCCACACCACTGCCGGCTCACCGCGGAACTCGGTCTCCTCCAGGCGGATCCGCTGGTATCCCGGCCCCTCGCTGGTGCTCTTCTCCTTCTTCCGCCACTGCTCCAGCAGGTCGCCGCGGGCGAGGGAGGCCTTGCCGACGATCTCCTGCCGGGCGTCCGGCGAGGTGTAGTGCACCTCCGCGCCCGCGTGCACCTCCCGAGAGAAGCCGTCTGGCGGAACCCAGGCGAAGACACCGGCCTCCGTACGCGCACCCGGCGGGAGCTTCGGCGGACGGGAGGTGCCGGCGACGGTGGGCGTGGGGGACGGGCCGGCGGGCGAGGACGGCGACGACGCCTTGTCGTCCTTGTGCTTGTCCTTGTCGCCGGGCGAGCCGTTCATCGCCGGTACGACGACCGCGGCCACGACGGCGGTCACGGCCACGGCGGCGGCCGCGACGAGGCCGATACGGCGGTTGCGGCGCCGGGGGGGCACGGGGCTCGTGGGGTCGTCGGGCTTCGTGCGCCCGGACGGCACGGGCGAGCCCGGGAGTTCGCCGGGCGGCACGGGGGTGGGGGTGGGTTCAGGGGTGGGGTCGGGGCTCGGGGGTGGTTCCGGAGTGGGGTGGGGCGGGGTGCGGCGGAGGACGGGGGTGGTGGCTCGGTCGGGTGGTGGGGTCGATCGGGCGGTGGGGGTGGGGGCTCGTACGGGCGAGGGGGGCCGTGCCTCGGGGTGGGGGGTGATGGCGGTCGGCGGATGCGCGGTCGTGGCCGGTGGCGTCGGCCGCTCGGCGGTGGGCCGCCCTTCCCCGGTGTCCGGCGGGGCCGGGGGTGCGGTGACGGCGCGCAGTGCCTCGGTGAGGCGGGGCAGGGTGGGGCGGGCCTCGGGGTCCTTGTCGAGCAGGGCGGCCAGCAGGTGCTGGAGGGGGCCCGCGGCCGCGGGGAGTTCGGGCGCCTCGTAGAGGACGGCGTGGAGGGTGGCGAGGGTGGTGGAGCGGGCGAAGGGCGAGCGGCCGCCGAGGGCCGCGCAGAGCGTGGCGCCCAGGGACCAGAGGTCGGAGGGCGGGCCCTGGGGGCGGCCGGTGACCCGCTCGGGGGCCATGTAGTCGGGGGAGCCGACGAGCATGCCGGCCATGGTGAGGGCCTCGGCGTTCTGGATGGCGGCGATGCCGAAGTCGGTGAGGACGGCCCGGTGGGTCCCCTTGCGCCTGATGAGGACGTTGGCGGGTTTGATGTCGCGGTGCAGGACGCCCTGGGCGTGCACCTGGCCCAGGGCGTCGACGAGTTCGAGGCCGATCCGCGCCGTGTCGTGCGCGTCGAGGGGGCCGTCCTCCGCCAACAGCCGTTCCAGGGAACGGCCGTCGACCAGTTCCATGACGATCCAGAGCCGTTCGCCCGCGTCGACGACGTCGTGGACGCGCACGACGCCGGGGTGGTCGATCCGGGCCGTGGCCCTGGCCTCGCGCAGGGTTCGCTCGCGTCGGGTGCGGCTGTCCTCCGGGTCGTGACCGTCGATACGCATTTCCTTGACGGCGATCTGCCGGTCGAGCATTTCGTCGGTGGCCCGCCAGACCCGCCCCATTCCGCCCTGGCCGATGCTTTCGACCAGCCGATAACGGTCGGCCACGACAAGACCCGGAACACCGCCCCGTGTTATTTCCGGCACCCCCATGCCCCCCTTCGGTAACCCTTCGACAGCCCTTCCACAACTGACCGCACGCGCCACACAAGAACCACATCGTCGCGCATTGGTCACACTTCGTGCCGCACCAGCATAGTGCGGAGAAATCTTGTGGTACCTCTTCATAGGCCGTGAATTCAGGCACGGTCAGGGGGACTTCGAGGGGGAGGGAACATGAGTTCTCATCGTAGGGCTGCCATCGCCGGATCGCTGCTCACCGCGTCGTTCACGTCGGTGATGATCCTCGGCTTCACGGCCTCGGCGGACGACGAGGGGGGATTGAGCAATCATGGCGGAAAGGCCGTGGACGCGGCACCGGCGGACGTAAAGCTCTCGACGCTGCTGTCCAAGGAGATCAAAGTCGACAACAAGTCCGGGGAAACGGATATCACCGGTGTCGTGAAGAACGAGGGAAGCAAGGCGAGTGGGGAAATCCGATTGCTCGTGGTCGGTTTCGACGGCCTGACGGTCAAGAACGTCGAGGGCTGTTCGGCGATTCCGAAGGGAGATCTTCCCGACGGCTCGAACAGCGGTTTCGCGTGTGCGATCGACGACCTGGCGGCCGGAAAGTCGAAGACCTTCGCGATCGACGCCACGTACGACCTGGGCGAGCAGGGCAAGATCTGTCTGCCGGTGCAGAACGCCGACGGTTCGAAGACGTACTGGCAGCAGGGTCCCGTCCCGTTCGGCACGACCAACCAGGCACCGAACGAGCCCGCGACCCCGCTGCTCCTCGGCACCGACAACAGCCCGGTCACCCCCGGCGGCGGTGACGGCGACGGCGGCGGCAGTGGTGGGGGCGGTAAGGACGGGAAGCCGGACGAGCTGCCGCAGACCGGTCCGGCCGACCGTGTCCTGCCGCTCGGGATGGCGGGCGCCGCGCTGATCTCCGCCGGCGCCGCGGGCCTGTGGTGGAACGAGCGGCGGGCCCGCCGGGAGTCCTGACCGGGACGGCCGAAGCCCGGCAGCCTGAACGCCTGAACGCCTGAACGCCTGAACGCCGAAGAGGCTCGCCCTGGTGCGGTCGGTGTACGACCCGGCGAACCTCTTCTGTGGCGTCGCGGTGCCATCGGCGGGCGGGGCCCGCTCAGCGGCGCCGCGTCGACGGCGTCACTTCTTCAGCAGCCTCCACGCCGTCGGCAGCAGCCCCATGGCCAGCACGACCTTGATGGCGTCGCCGATCAGGAAGGGGGTGAGGCCGAGCGCGACGGCGGAGGTGAGGCTGATGTCGGCGGTGGCCGCGAGGTACGGGACACCGACGGCGTAGATGATCGCCTCGCCGACGAGCATCGTGCCGGCCGTCCGCAGTGTGGAGCGGTCGCCGCCCCGACGGGCCAGGGCGCCCACGGCGGCGACCGCCAGGATCATGCCGAGGATGTAACCGAAGGAGACGCCGACGCCGGACGTGCCGTTGGCGAACCACGGCAGGCCGACCAGGCCGGCCAGCGCGTAGAGGGCGAGGGAGGCGACACCGCGGCCCGCGCCGAGGGTGGTGCCGACGAGCAGGGCCGCGAAGGTCTGGCCGGTGACCGGGACCGGCGAGCCCGGCACAGGCACCGCGATCTGGGCGGCGATTCCGGTGAGCACGGCACCGCCCACCACGAGCGCGATGTCGCGGGCGCGGACGCCGGAGAAGGGCAGACGGTCGGCGAGGACCTCGCCGGGACGGACTGACGTGGCGGCGGCGGTGCTCATGTTCGGGCTCACTCCGGCGGGTGACGGGGGCGGGGACACGGTGACGCTATCCCAGGCGACTTGTGCCGGACATCATCAGCGCTCGACAAACGGCGGAAGGACGGCATGGTGGGCTTCACACAAAGGATGCTGGTTACACCCGGTACGACGTGACTCCAGTCACTGAGGTGGAGCGGCTTGGGCCCTGACGGGGCGTCGCCTCGCTTCTGTAGGGTTTCACCAATCGGGTCGACGGGGTGGACAGGCGCCGTCTCGCCCGTCGGTCGCCGTCTGGGCAGCGGTGGGCCGTTTTGCTAGCTTCGAACGCATGGTTGCTCAGGCCCGGTACTTCTCGTCGCGTCGCTACGTCGACCTGCGACGCGTGGGCGCGGCCACCTGTCGCCGACCCGGGTGAGGCGGCTCCGGCCTGCCCCGCCCTCCGTGAGGCGCAGTGTCGGACCCGTTCCCGAGGATGAAACGCCATGCCGCGTGCCGCGACAGCACCCACCACCCTTCACGCTCCCCATCGCCCCGCTCCCCCGGCTTCCCCCGCTCTCCCGCATCCCCCGACTCCCGCTTCTCCGGCCGTCTTCCGGGCTGCTCCCCGGCCGGTCTCCGCTGCCACCGCTTCCACCGCCGGGTCTCCCGTTCCGCGTGCCGCCGACAGCGACCGGAGGCGGACCAGTGCCAGCGTGGTCCTGCGGTCCGTGCTGGAGCACGGGCCCGTGGCGCGCAGCGTCATCGCCCGTGTGACCGGGCTGTCGCCGGCCTCGGTGACCGACTACTGCGCCCGGTTCACCGGGCTCGGTCTCGTCCGTGAGGCCGAGCCTCCCCGGCGCTCCAAGGGCGCGGGTCGCCCTCATGTGCCCCTCGACCTGGACGACTCGCGTTTCGTGGTGGGCGGGGTGCACGTCGCCGTCCCCTACACGACGGTCGCCCTGCTCGACCTGCGCGGACGGGTGCTGGTGGAGCGCCGGTCGAAGCACACGTCCACCGAGCCCGGCCCGGTCCTGGCGCGGGCCGCCGACGAACTCCGGGCCCTGCTGGACGCGATGCCGGACCGCCGGGCCCTGTCCGTCGGCTTCGCGGCCGGCGGCTGGGTGGACCGGGAGACGGGGACCGTCGTCGAGCATCCGCTGCTGGGCTGGCGGGAGGTGCCGGTACGGGAGACGCTCGGCGCCCTGACCGGGCTGCCGGTCCAGGTGGACGGGCACGCACGGGCGCTGGTGGGTGCCGAGCAGTTGTTCGGGCGGGCGCGGGGCAGCCGGAGCGTGCTGCATCTGTTCGTCGGCAACATGGTCGACGCGGCGTTCGCGACCAACGACGAGGTGCACCACGGGCCGCGCTCGCAGGCTGGGTCCATCGCCCATCTGCCGTTGCCCGGCGGCACCGAGCCCTGCGACTGCGGGCGGGTCGGTTGCCTCCAGGTCGAGTTGAGCGAGCGGACCCTGTGCCGGCGGGCCCGGGACGCCGGGGTCGTCGAGGGGGCGAACCCGATGCGGGTGCTGGCCGCCGCGGCGGACGGCGACGCGATCGCCGTACGGCTGCTGGTGGAGCGGGCCCGGATGGTGGGGCGGGCGGCGGAGTTGCTGCTCGACGTGCTGAACCCGGAGACCGTGGTCGTCACCGAGATCGGGGTGATCGGCCGGGCGGACTGTCTCGCCGCGCTGCACGAGGCGGTCGGGGCGGGCCGGGCGGCGGCCGTCGGGCCGACGAGTTTCCCGGATTCCGTGCTCGCCACGGCGGGCGGGGCGGTGGCTCTGGACGTGCTGTTCCGGGATCCGCTGGGGGCACTGGAACGTCTGGAGCTCGCCTCGGCCGAAGCCGGTTAATTCAGAAACTCCGAATGTTGACAGGCCTTGCCGAAGACCGGGAACATCGTATCCATGCTGCTCACGAGTTGTCGCACCCTCTGTTGCTGACCCGTTGACGTCCCGGAGTGCCCACCGCACTCCGGCTACGCGGCACTTTCCTCTGCGTGAAATCCGCTTCCGCGGTTCCCTGCTGTCCCCGTCCGTTTCTTCCGCGGTTTCTCCGTGCGCCTCCGTGCGCGCAGTCACACCTTTCTCCTCTGGGGGTCCTCCCATGCCTTCTTCCGCCGCGCCCGGTTTCGACCGGCGACTCCTCCTCACCTCTCTGCTCGGCGTCACGGCCGCGGCGGCCGGGCTCAGCGGCTGCGCCGACAGCAGCGCGGCGACCGCCCGCACGGCGGCGGACGCGCCGCTGCCCACCAAGGTCCCCCGGGGTACGAGCCTGAAGATCTCCTCGTTCCAGAATCAGCAGGAGCTGCAACTCAAGCTCGCGAAACTCGACGATCTGCCTTTCCGGGTGAGCAGTTGGGCGAACATCGGCGCCGGCCCGGATGTCATCAACGCTTTCCGGTCGGGTTCGCTGGACGTCGCCAACAACGCGGGAATCCCGCCGATCCAGGCGCATTTCCAGGGATACGACGCGAAGATCGTCGCGATCAACATCACCCGGAAGCCGAACTATCTCTTCGCCACCAAGCCCGGCAGCGACATTCGCACGGTCAAGGATTTCCGGGGCAGGAAGCTCGCCTTCTCCCAGGGGCAGGCGCAGGGCGTCGTCCTCCTGCGGGCGCTGAAAGAGGCGGGGCTCGCCTACGACGACGCCGAGTTGGTCCCGCTGACCAGCAACCAGTTCCTGACCGCCCTCCAGTCGGGCCAGGTGGATGTGGCTCCGCTCGCCAACCAGCAGGCGCCCGCCTATCTCCAGCAGTACGCCTCCAAGGGCGCCCGCACGATCCCGACCGACGTGGTGGACCTGCTCAACCTGCTGTGGGCGCCGGCCTCCGTGCTGGGCGACTCCGCGAAGGCCGCCGCCGTCGCCGCGTACGTCCCGTACTGGGCCAAGGGCGCGGTCTGGCAGTACGAGAACCCGGACATCTGGAACGAGGAGTTCTACGTGAAGACCCAGAACCTGACGACCGCCCAGGCCGAGTCGATCAGTGACCTCGCCAACAAGCCACTGTTCCCGCCGAGTTGGGACGAGGCCATCAAGTGGGAGCAGGAGACCGCCGATCTGCTGGCGGAGGGCGGCTACGTGAAGAAGTTCGACGTCGGCACGCTCTTCGACCGACGGTTCGAGGAGATCGCCGCGAAGGCCGTGACCGCGGAGTACCGGAAGTGAGCGCCGTGACCACGGGCGCCGCCCCCGCGGGCGCGTCGACCGACACGACCGCGGCGAGCGGCGTGACCGATACGGCTGTCACCCGTGCGAACGGGACCGGTACGGCCGTCACCGAGACGCCCGGGACCGAGACGGCCGGCACCGAGACGGCCAGGGCCGAGACGACCCTCACCGATACGACCGGGACCGATGCTGCCGCTTCGGGCGCGTCCGGGTCCGGCGCCCCCGAGTCCGGTACCGGCGCGGTCGGTTCTCTCGCCGCCCTGGAGGAGAGCGGTCAGGTCCGCAGGCGTCGTCGGCTGTCCCCCGGCAAGCGGCTGCCCGCCTCCCGGCTGGTCGGGCCGGTGCTGTTCCTCGCCCTCTGGGCGGTCGCCTCCGCTGCCGGTCAGCTCGATCCGGCGGCGATCCCGGCGCCCTGGACCGTGCTGGAGACCGGGGTCCGGCTGTGGACCGACGGGACGTTGACGACGGACATCGTGACCTCGCTCCAGCGGGCCGGGTCCGGGTTCGCGATCGGGCTGACCGCCGGTGTCGCGCTCGCACTGGCCTCCGGGCTGAGCCGGACCGGCGAGGCGCTGATCGACGGGACCGTGCAGCTCAACCGGGCGATCCCGACGCTGGGTCTGATCCCGCTGTTCATCCTCTGGCTGGGCATCGGCGAGACCTTCAAGATCGCGATCATCGCCATCGTCGTCTACATCCCGATCTACCTCAACACCCATGCCGCGCTGGCCGGGATCGACAGCCGCTTCGTCGAACTCGCCGAGGTGCAGGGTCTGTCGAGGTTCCAGTTCGTACGGCAGATCGTCGTCCCCGGCGCCCTGCCCGGCTTCTTCGTGGGTCTGCGGCTCGGGGTGACCGGCTCCTGGCTGGGCCTGGTCGTCCTGGAGCAGATCAACGCCACCAACGGACTCGGCTACATGATGTTCCAGGCCACCAACTACGGCCAGAGCGACGTCATCCTCGTCGGCCTGGCCGTCTACGGGATCTTCGGCCTGGTCTCCGACAGCGCGGTCCGCCTCATCGAACGGAGGGTGCTGTCATGGCGACGCACACTGAGCAGCTGACGGCCACCGGACCCGAATCGCCGTCGGCCACCGCCACCGCCACCGCCACCGCCGATCGTCCCGCCGTACAACTGCGGGCGCTCACCCGGTCGTTCGACGGGCGCACGGTCCTCGACGGCATCGACCTCGACATCCCCGCCGGGCAGTTCGTCGCCCTGCTCGGGCACAGCGGCTCCGGCAAGAGCACGCTGCTGCGCGCGGTCGCCGGGCTCGACCACGAGGTGGCCGGCAGCGGCCGGCTCACCGCGCCGGGCCGGGTCTCCGTCGTCTTCCAGGACTCCCGGCTGCTGCCCTGGCGCCGCGTCCTCGACAACGTGCTGCTCGGCACCGAGGGCAAGGACGCCGCCGACAAGGGCCGTGCTGCCCTCGCCGAGGTGGGCCTCCAGGGCCGTGAGCGCGCCTGGCCGAACGAGCTGTCCGGTGGTGAGGCCCAGCGCGCGGCGCTGGCCCGCTCCCTCGTCCGTGAGCCCGAACTGCTGCTCGCCGACGAGCCGTTCGGCGCGCTGGACGCGCTCACCCGGATCAGGATGCACACCCTGCTCCGGCAGCTGTGGGAGCACCACCTGCCGTCCGTCCTGCTCGTCACCCATGACGTGGACGAGGCGATCGTGCTGGCCGACCGGGTCCTCGTGCTCGAAGAGGGCCGTATCGGCCTCGACCTGACCATCGACCGCCCGCACCCGCGCTCGTACCGGGATCCCCTGCTGGGCGAGTACCGGGAGCGGCTGCTGGCCGCGCTCGGTGTGACGGAGGACCACCATTGAATCCTCCCCCGGCTGGAGCAGGGGGATTCCTGGCTCACGCTGCCTGCGGGTCAGCGACCCAACAGGTCTTCCGCGATCAACACCAGCCGGGTTGAAACCAGCCCGGTTTGATACGGCAAAGCTTGGAGGTGCATGTGCTGTCTTGGCTCTCGATCAGCACGGTGTACGCGCTTGGTTCTCGCAACGCACGGCGTGCAGCTTACCGGGTCAGGTGGTCGGTGTTTCGCCCTGGAGGCGAAATCCCGCTCCCTGCTCTGCTCCGCAGGAGTCCGATTCCTCCCCGGCCTGAAGGCCGGGGCACCCTCGGAGGTATCAGGTGAACGCCGGCGCACCGCCCACGACCACGGACAACCCCCAGTGACCCGGGAGAACAGACACGTGCCACCGCGACAGCTCCATCTCAACGCCTTCCTGATGAACACCGGGCACCACGAGGCCTCGTGGCGGCTGCCCGAGTCCGACCCGTACGCGCACGTCGAGCTGGACCACTACGTGCGGCTGGCCCGGATCGCGGAGCGGGGCACGTTCGACTCGCTGTTCCTGGCCGACGGGCCGCAGCTGTGGGGCAGCGTGGGCCAGCGTCCGGCGGGCGCCCTGGAACCGCTCACCCTGCTGACCGCGCTGGCGACGGCCACCGAGCACATCGGTCTGATCGCCACCGCCTCCACCTCCTACAACTCCCCCTACAACCTGGCCCGCAAGTTCGCCTCGCTGGACATCCTGAGCGGCGGCCGGGCCGGCTGGAACATCGTCACCACCGCCGGCGCGGAGGCCGCCCGCAACTTCGGCCTGGACGCCGAGCCCGCGCACGCCCAGCGGTACGCGCGGGCCGCCGAGTTCCTCGACGTGGCGCTGAAGCTCTGGGACAGCTGGGAGGACGACGCGATCGTCGGCGACAAGGAGACCGGCGTCTGGGGCGACGACCGGAAGATCCATCCGCCCCGGCACAAGGGGACGTACTTCAGCGTCGAGGGCCCGCTCAACGTGCCGCGCTCGCCGCAGGGTTATCCGCTGCTGGTGCAGGCGGGGTCCAGCGAGGACGGCAAGGCGTTCGCCGCGCGGTACGCGGAGGCCGTGTTCACCGCGCAGCAGACCGTCGAGGACGCGCGGGCGTTCTACGCGGACCTGAAGTCCCGTACGGTCGCCGCCGGCCGGGACCCGGGGCACATCAAGGTGCTGCCCGGGATCGTCCCCGTCCTCGGGTCGACGGAGGCCGAGGCGCGGGCGGCCGAGCAGGTCCTGGAGGACCACATCGTGTACGCGCACGGGGTGGGCAATCTGGAACGGTTGCTGCAACTGCCCGCCGGTTCACTGGAGTTGGATGGACAGTTGCCGGCCGATCTGCCGCCGGAGAGTGCGATCGAGGGCGCCAAGAGCCGCTACACGCTCGTCGTCGAGCTGGCCCGGCGCGACCGGCTCACGGTGCGGGAGCTGATCGGGCGGCTGGGCGGCGGGCGCGGGCACCTGACCTTCGCCGGAACGCCCGAGCAGGTCGCCGACACGATCGAGACCTGGTTCACGGAGGGAGCGGCCGACGGCTTCAACATCATGCCCGCGGTCCTGCCGTCCGGCCTCGAAGCCTTCGTGGAGCACGTCGTCCCGATCCTGCGCGCCCGCGGTCTGCTGCGCACCGAGTACGGCCCGCGCCGCACCCTGCGGGACCGCTACGGCCTGCCGCGTCCCGCCAACCAGCACGTCGGCGCGGTCGCGCCCTCGCCCGCCCCGGCCTCCGCCTCCGCCCCCGCCCTCGTCTGAACCCCCCGAAGCCCGGCCTCGAAAGGATCCATCTCATGACCATCGACATCCGCAAGGTCACCGGGAACATCGGCGCCCGAGTCTCCGGCGTCGACATCTCCCGGCCCCTCGACGAGGAGACGGTCGCCGCTCTCCGTGAGGCCCTCAACGTCCACAAGGCGCTCGTCTTCGACGACGTGAACCTCGACGACGACAGTCATCAGGCGTTCGTGCGGCACTTCGGTGACGTCACCACCGCCCATCCGACGGTGGCCGCCGTCGAGGGCGCCGCGAACGTCCTGCCCGTGGACAGCGAGCGGGGGCGCGCCAACCACTGGCACACCGACGTCACGTTCGTCCTCAACCCGCCGCAGGCCACCACCCTGCGCAGCATCACGATCCCGCCGTACGGCGGCGAGACGCTGATCGCCGACGCGGCGGCGGCCTACCGTGACCTGCCCGAGCCGCTGCGGCGGCTGGCCGACGGCCTGTGGGCCGAGCACACCAACGACTACGACTACGCGGTGCCGGACGAGGAGATCGACGCGGAGAAGGCCGAACAGCGTGCCCGGTTCACCTCGATCACGTACCGCACGGCCCACCCGGTGGTCCGGGTCCACCCGCTGACCGGCGAACGCGGGCTGTTCATCGGCGGGTTCGCGCAGCGGATCGTGGGGCTGTCGCTCGGCGAGTCCCGCAAGGTCCTGGACCTGCTCCAGTCGTACGTGACCCGTCCGGAGAACGTGCTGCGCCACCGCTGGTCGGAGAACCAGCTCGTCGTCTTCGACAACCGGATCACCCAGCACTACGCCATCGACAACTACGACGGTCTGCCGCGGCGGCTGCACCGGGTGACCGTCGCCGGTGAGGTCCCGGTGGGCATCGAGGGCAAGGAGAGCTACTCGATCGAGGGGGACGCCTCGCACTACACGTCCGTGGCCGCCCGGGAGGAGGTCACACCCGTAGCCGCGTAGTCACCCTGCGTACCGGTCGCGTCCGGATAGCGGACAGCCCCTCCGTGCGCGTGGAGGGGCTGTTCAGACTGTCGGCGTTTTTGCCGATCTCACGCATTGGACGAACCGCGCCCATGCCCAGCACCTCCGTCAAGGCTCCACAAGAGCCCGACGCGTCCCTGTCCCATGGCCTCAAGCAGCGCCATCTGTCGATGATCGCCCTCGGTGGGGTGATCGGCGCGGGCCTGTTCGTCGGGTCCGGGGCGGGCATCGCCGCCGCCGGTCCGTCGATCGTCCTCGCGTACGCGCTCTCGGGGCTCCTCGTCATGCTGGTGATGCGGATGCTCGGCGAGATGTCCGCCGCGTATCCCTCCTCGGGTTCCTTCTCCGCGCACGCCGAGCGCGCCATCGGTCCGTGGGCGGGCTTCACGGCCGGCTGGTCGTTCTGGGTGCTGCTCTGCACGGCCGTGGGCCTGGAGGGCATCGGCGCCGCGAAGATCGTGACAGGGTGGCTGCCCGGGACGCCCGAGTGGGCCTGGGTGGCGCTGTTCATGCTGGTGTTCCTGGGCACCAACCTGGCCGCGGTGAAGAACTTCGGCGAGTTCGAGTTCTGGTTCGCCGCGCTGAAGGTGGGCGCGATCTCGCTGTTCCTGGTGCTGGGCGTGCTGGCCGTCGCCGGTGTCCTGCCCGGCACCGACGCTCCCGGTCTCGCCAACCTCACCGGTGAGGGCGGCCTGCTGCCGGGCGGCGCCGACGGCCTGGTCGTCGGCCTGCTGGCGTCGATCTTCGCGTACGGCGGTCTGGAGACCGTGACGATCGCGGCGGCCGAGTCCGAGGACCCGGTGAAGGGCGTGGCGTCGGCGGTCCGTACGGCGATGTGGCGCATCGCCCTCTTCTACATCGGCTCCATGGCGGTCATCGTCACCCTCGTCCCGTGGGACTCGAAGGAGGTCGTGGAGAAGGGCCCGTACGTCGCCGCCCTGGACCACCTGGGCATTCCCGGCGCCGGCCAGGTGATGAACGTGGTCGTGCTGGTGGCGCTGTTGAGCGCGATGAACGCCAACATCTACGGCTCCTCCCGGATCGCCTACTCCCTGGTGGCGCGCGGGCAGGGCCCGAAGGTGATCGGCCGGGTGTCGGGCGGGGTCCCCCGGATCGCGGTCCTGGCCTCCAGCGTCTTCGGCTTCCTGTGCGTCCTGCTCAGCTACTGGCGCCCCGACGACGTCTTCCCCTGGCTCCTCAACATGATCGGGGCGGTCGTCCTCGTCGTCTGGATCCTCATCGCCGTCTCCCAACTGCTGCTGCGCCGCCGGATCGAGCGCGAGGCCCCGGAGCGGCTGGTCGTGCGGATGTGGGCGTTCCCCTGGCTGACATGGGTGGCGCTCGCGGGGATGGCCGCGATCTTCGTCCTGATGGCCCGCGAGCCGGGGACGCGGACGCAGCTGTACTGGACGGGCGGGATGACGCTGATCCTGGCGGCGATCGGATACGCCCGGCAGCGGGCGCGCGCCACGCGCTGACATCGGCGCGCCGAACACCGGCATCGCACGCACACACTTCAGGGCCCTCGCGCGGAGGACGGACGGTCGGTTCGCGCGAGGGCCCTTTCGCGTGCCCGGGCACGCCCCCACAGTCTCTTGCTGATAGCGTGCACTTGCAAGTGCTTTGCAATAAGAGGTCGGAGGGGACCCCCATGCCCGTCTACACGCTCCCGGAGCTTCCGTACGACTACGCGGCGCTGGCGCCCGTGATCAGCCCCGAGATCATCGAGCTGCACCACGACAAGCACCACGCGGCGTACGTCAAGGGCGCCAACGACACCCTGGAGCAGCTGGCCGAGGCGCGGGACAAGGAGACCTGGGGGGCGATCAACGGGCTGGAGAAGAACCTGGCCTTCCACCTCTCCGGCCACATCCTGCACTCGATCTACTGGCAGAACATGACCGGTGACGGCGGTGGCGAGCCCCTGGAGAAGGACGGCGTCGGCGAGCTGGCGGACGCCATCGCCGAGTCGTTCGGCTCCTTCGCCGGCTTCAAGGCCCAGCTCACCAAGGCCTCCGCCACCACCCAGGGCTCGGGCTGGGGCGTGCTGGCGTACGAGCCGCTGAGCGGGCGGCTGATCGTCGAGCAGATCTACGACCACCAGGGCAACGTCGGCCAGGGCTCCACCCCGATCCTGGTCTTCGACGCCTGGGAGCACGCCTTCTACCTGCAGTACAGGAACCAGAAGGTCGACTTCATCGACGCCATGTGGGCCGTCGTCAACTGGCAGGACGTGGCCCGGCGTTACGCCGCCGCCAAGGAGCGCGCGGACGTGCTGCTGCTGGCCCCCTGAGCGCCGGTGACCGGAACGCCCTGCTCGTGATCGTCTTCTCAACCTTCACCGGGCAGGCGGAAAGAGGCGGAACCCCCGCGAGGACGTGACTCGCGGGGGTTCTCGCCGTCGAGGCCGGAAAAACGCCACGGCGGGACGCGTTCCGGTCTGACCGCTTCCTCGGCTTTCGCCCTATGCTCCCGTTTCCAGCCGGATTCCCGATCCGGCGGACCGGACCGGGAGGTCGCGTGGACGTGAGCTACAAGCACTGCCCTCCGTGCGGAGGCGGCAAGCCCCTGCCCTTCCACAAGGCGGACAAGGCGGTGCGGCTGTACCTGGAGGCCCTGGGCAAGAACCCGGCCGGCTGGTGGCGCTGCGCCAACCACGGCGAGAAGGGCCGCTGCCTGTTCGTCCAGCCGTACGGCAGACAGAGCGAG
Source organism: Streptomyces caniscabiei (assembly GCF_014930365.1). GTDB lineage: Bacteria > Actinomycetota > Actinomycetes > Streptomycetales > Streptomycetaceae > Streptomyces > Streptomyces caniscabiei. The sequence goes on from NZ_JABXWI010000022.1 coordinate 51,586, forward strand.
GGCCTGACCCTGCCCGAGTCCTTCCGGTGACCAAATCGCCGGGCGCCCTACGGCGAGTGAGCCGAAGGGGCGCGCCTGTGTCGAGAGCGCGAACGCGCGCAGCGCCCGACGAAGGAGGGCCGAGCACGATCGGGCTCTCGACACAGGCTTCTGCGCCCCGGAGGCGAACCGAGCCCTAAAAAAAGGGGCGTCAGATCAGGTTGCTGAAGTCCGGGCCCTGGGTGCGGGAGCGCTTGATCTCGTAGAAGCCGGGGACCGAGGCGACGAGGAGGGTGCCGTCCCAGAGCCTGGCGGCCTCCTCGCCCTGCGGGGCGGGGGTGACGACCGGGCCGAAGAAGGCGAGCTGCTCGCCGTCGGCGTCGGCGACGGCGATGACGGGCGTGCCGACGTCCTGGCCGACCTTGTCGATGCCCTCCTTGTGGGAGGCGCGCAGCTGCGGCTCGTACGGGGTGGAGTCCCAGTGGTCCATGAGGGAGTCGGGCAGGCCGACGTCCTTCAGGGCGGCGGCGACCGTCTCCTTCTCCGGGCCCTCGCCCTGGTTGTGGATACGGGTGCCGAGCGCGGTGTAGAGGTCACCGAGAACCTCGGCGCCGTGCTCCTCCTGGGCGGCTATGACGATCCGTACCGGACCCCACGCCTTCTTCTCCAGCAGCTCGCGGTACTCCTCGGGCAGCTCGTCGATCTTGGGCTCGTTCAGTACCGCGAGGCTCATCAGGTGCCAGCGGACCTCGATGTCCCGGACCTTCTCCACCTCCAGAACCCAGCGCGAGGTCATCCAGGCCCAGGGGCACAGCGGGTCGAACCAGAAGTCGACAGGGGCCTTGCCGGAGGTCTGCTCGGTCATGGTTCTCCTCGGAAGAGATCAGGAAGGCGAAGTCGTGCGGGCTCGGTCCACCGGGCGACAACCCGGCAACACCGGGGACCGCCCCGGCCATTCCCGCGGTGCATGGCAGGATCGGACTGTCCGCATACTGAACACCACCCCGAGGGAGTGCCGCCCGTGCCCGGTGAGAATCTGACCCGTGACGAGGCCCAGGAGCGGGCCGCGCTGTTGTCCGTCGACGGTTACGAGGTCTCGCTCGACCTGCGGTCCGCCGTCGGCGACGCCGGCGGCCCCGGCGGCGAGCCGCGCACCTTCCGGTCGGTGACGACGATCCGCTTCCGGTGCGCCGACCCGGGCGCGTCGAGCTTCGCCGACCTGGTCGCGCCACGCGTGACGGCGCTCGCCCTCAACGGCAAGGACCTCGACCCGAGCGAGGTCTTCGACGGCGTCCGGATCACCCTCGACGACCTGGCCGCCGAGAACGAGCTGGTGGTCGACGCCCAGTGCGCCTACTCACGCACCGGCGAGGGCATGCACCGCTTCGTCGACCCCGAGGACGGCGAGGTCTACCTCTACACGCAGTACGAGCCGGCCGACTCCCGCCGGGTCTTCGCGAACTTCGAGCAGCCGGACCTCAAGGCCCCCTACCGCTTCGAGGTGCGCGCCCCCGAGGGCTGGGTCGTGTGGAGCAACGGGGTCGGCGAGCAGACGGACGGCGTCTGGCGGTTCGCCGAGACGAAGCCGATCTCGACGTACATCACGGCGATCGTCGCGGGCCCGTACCACTACGTCACCGACACCTACGAGCGGACCTTCGAGGACGGCACCCGGCTGGAGATCCCCCTCGGCGCGATGTGCCGCAAGGGCCTCGCCCCCTACTTCGACTCCGCCGACGTCTTCGAGATCACCCGGCAGGGCCTGGACTTCTTCCACGACCACTTCGACTACCCGTACCCGTTCGGGAAGTACGACCAGGCGTTCGTGCCCGAGTACAACCTCGGCGCGATGGAGAACCCCGGACTGGTCACCTTCCGCGAGGAGTTCATCTTCCGCGGCAAGGTCACCGCGGCGTCGTACGAGCGGCGGGCCAACGTCATCCTGCACGAGATGGCGCACATGTGGTTCGGCGACCTGGTGACCATGGTGTGGTGGGACGACCTGTGGTTGAAGGAGTCCTTCGCGGACTTCATGGGCTCCTTCTCGATGGTCGAGGCGACCCGTTTCACGGGCGGCTGGATCACCTTCGCCAACAACCGCAAGTCCTGGGCGTACCGCGCCGACCAGCTGCCCTCCACCCACCCGGTCACGGCCGACATCCGTGACCTGGAGGACGCCAAGCTCAACTTCGACGGCATCACCTACGCCAAGGGCGCCTCGGTGCTGAAGCAGCTGGTGGCGTACGTGGGGCGCGAGGCGTTCCTGGAGGGCGCCCGGCGCTACTTCAAGCGGAACGCGTACGGCAACACGAAGCTGGGCGACCTGCTGTCGGTCCTGGAGGAGACCAGCGGGCGGGACATGGCGTCCTGGTCGCGGGCCTGGCTGCAGACGGCGGGCGTCAACTCCCTCACCCCGCAGGTGCTGCTCGACCCCGAGGGCCGCATCGACGAGCTGGCGGTGGTGCAGGAGGCGGCGGAGTCGCACCCCGAGCTGCGGCCGCACCGGGTGGCGATCGGCCTGTACCGGCGGGCGAACGGGGCGGACGGCTCGGGTCCGCTGGAGCGGTACGCGCGCGTCGAGGTGGACGTGGACGGGCCGCGTACGGTCGTGGCCGAGCTGGCGGGGGCCGAGGCGCCGGCGCTGGTGCTGGTCAACGACGACGACCTGACGTACTGCAAGATCCGGTTCGACGCGGCGTCGCTGGACACGCTGCGGGCCGGGCTCGGTGACATCGCCGACCCGCTGGCGCGGGCGCTGTGCTGGTCGGCGCTGTGGAACCTGACGCGGGACGCGCTGCTGCCGGCGCGGGACTTCGTCGACCTCGTGCTGCGGTTCGCGGGGCGGGAGTCCGACATCGGTGTGCTCCAGATGCTGCACGCGTGGGCGGGCTCGGCGCTCGCCCACTACGCGGCGCCCGCGTGGCGGGAGACCGGGGGCCGGCTGCTCGCGGAGGGGGCGCTGCGGGAGCTGCGGGCGGCCCAGGCGGGCAGCCAGCACCAGCTGACGTGGGCCCGGTTCTTCGCCTCGGTGGCGTCGGACGAGGCCGAACTCGCCGTGTTGCAGCGGCTGTTGACCGGATCGGAGAAGATCGACGGGCTGGAGGTCGACCAGGAGCTGCGGTGGGCGTTCCTGGAGCCGCTGACGACGCACGGGGTCGCCGACGAGGGGGTCCTCGCCGCCGAGCTGGCGCGGGACGACACGGCCTCCGGCAAGCGGCACCAGGTGCGGTGCCTGGCGGCGCGGCCGTCCGCGGCGGTCAAGGCGCAGGCCTGGGCGTCGGTGGTGGAGTCGGACACGCTGTCCAACGCGCTGGTCGAGGCGACGATCACCGGGTTCTCCCGGCCCTCCCAGCGGGAGCTGGTGGCGCCGTACGCGGAGAAGTACTTCGCGGTGATCGAGCGGGTGTGGGCCGAGCGGTCCATCCAGATCGGGATGGATGTGGTGCGGGGGCTGTTCCCGTCGCTCCAGGACTCGCCGGCGACGCTGGACGCGACGGACGCGTGGCTCGCCTCGCACGCCTCGGCGCCGCCGGCGCTGCGGAGGCTGGTGATCGAGGCCCGGGACGATCTGGCCCGGGGGCTGCGGGCGCAGGAGTGTGACACGGCGGCGGTGGGCAGGCCGTAACCGCCGCTGAACCTTTGGGAGTTGCGCACCCGGCGGCTGCGGTTGAGCGGGGCCGGGTGCGCTCTCCGGCGCTTGCCGGGTGCTGCCTCCGCCCGCCCGGGTTCAGGGTTACGAAATTCGGGTAATCGGAGCCGTAACCTTTTCCGATCCCCGCGCGGACCAGCGGGTATCGGCAGTCGAACGCACGTACTTTAGTGCGGTCTTGTCCGGATTTGTCGACGAGCGTGTAACAGAGGTTCCTGAGCGGGGCCGACGCGGGAACCTCCCGGTCATGACGCACAACACCCCGCTCTCCCCCCGCCCCCTCCGTCGCCTCTCGGACGTCACGCGCCGGGTGCTGACGGCCGCGCAGCTGCGCGCGCAGGGTGTCACCGCCGCCGAGACGAACGAACGGTGCCGGCCCGGTGGCTCCTGGCAGCAGATCCTGCCAGGTGTTTTCCTGCTGCACCCGGGCCCGCCCACCTCGGAGGAGCGCCTGCACGCGGTGCTCTCGTACGCGGCCCGCTCACCGTTCCGCGACACCTCCACCGGCGCCGCCGGCGTACCCGGTGTGCCCGCGCAGCCGAACGCCGACGAGCCCCGCCCGGCCGCCACGCCCCGCTACCCGGACGCGGTGATCACCGGGCTCGCCGCCCTGACGCTGCACGGCTTCTCGTCCGCTCCCCCGCTGCCGTCCCTCGACACGATCGACGTCCTGGTCCCCCGGCTGCGCCGGCTGCGAACCGTGGGATGCGCGCGGATCGTCCGCACCCCGGCCGTACCGACGCCCTCGTACGTGACCGGCCTGCCCGTCGCCCCCGTGCCGCGCGCCCTGGCGGACGCGGTCGGGGAGATCTCCGACGCGGCCACCGTGCGCCGGCTGCTGACGGAGGCGGTGCGCGGCGGTCACACCGAACCCGCCGCCGTGATCCGGGAGTTGACGGGGGCGCGGCTGCTGAGCCGTCCGCAGGTGGCCGACGCGGTGGAGTCGCTGCTCGCGGAGGGGCGGGCCGTCGCGGAGGACCAGCTGTACCGGATGGTCCGCGAACACGCCCTGCCCGACCCCGTCTGGAACGTCGACCTGCGTCTTCCCGGCGGCCCGCACCTCGGCGGCCTCGACGCGTACTGGCCGGAGCAGGCCGTCGCGCTCGAACTGGACACCCGGGCCCCGCGCCAGGAGGACGACGCGCTGTGGTCCGAGTACGCCCGCAAGCGGGAGCTGCTGGAGCGGCTCGGCATCACCGTCGTCCACGTCACGCCCCGGAAGCTGCGTGACTCCCTGGAGCAGCAGGCGGCCGTGGTCCGCACCGCGTTGATGGCGTCGTGCGACCGGGATCCGGCGGCCTATGTCGTGGTGCTACCCCGGTAATCGGGAACTCGGGCCGGCAGGAGGGGAGGGGAAGGGCCGCCGATCGCTTCGGCGGCCCTTCCTCATGTCATCCGGCGGGAGGCGCGGGCTGTTTGCCGCAGAACTCCGCCTCCATGATCGGCAGGCTGTCGCCCGCCCAGTCGCTGTTGAAGTTGTAGGTGAGGGTGTGGCGGCCGTCGGCGGTGGTGGCGGTCTCGGAGAGGGAGCCGTGGATGCCGCCGCTGTGGCCCCAGAGCTGGACGCCGCAGGAGAGCTTGTAGGTGAGGAGGCCGAGGCCGTAGCCGCCGCGGTCGCCGTCGACGGGGACGACGGTCTTCATCTCGGCGAGCTGCTTCTTCGGCAGCAGTTTGCCGCGCAGCAGGGCCGAGACGAAGCGGTTGAGGTCACCGGGGGTGGAGACCATCTCGCCCGCCGCGCCGGCGATCGAGGGGTTGAGCTTCGTGACGTCGTACGTCCTGCCCTCGGGGGTCTCGGCGAGCTTGGAGTAGGCGCGGCTGTGCGGGCCCGGGAGGGTGGGGTCGGAGCCGGGGACCTCCGTGCCGTGCAGGCCGAGGGGTTCGATGACACGTTCGCGGATCTCGTCGCCGTACGGGTTGCCGGTGGCCTTCTCGATCACCATGCCGGCGAGCACGTAGTTGGTGTTGGAGTAGCTCCAGTCGGTGCCCGGGGCGAAGGTGGGCTCGTGCTTCATGGCGATGCCGACCAGTCGGCGCGGGGTCCAGGTGCGGTAGCGGTTCTTGAGGAAGCCCTCGGCGAGGAAGACGTCCTTCACGAACTGCTCGTCCGAGGTGTACTCGGCGATTCCGCTGGTGTGGTTGAGGAGTTGGCGGAGCGTCACCCCGCGGCCGTCGTGGCCCTTGCCGCGCACCACGCCCGGGAGCCACTTCTCCACCGTGTCGTCCAGGGAGAGCCTGCCCTCGGCCGCCAGCTGGAGCAGCACGGTGGCGGTGAAGGTCTTGGTGATGCTGCCGACGCGGAAGTGGTCGTGGGCGGAGCGCGGCTTGCCCGACCTCAGGTCCCCGAGGCCCGAGGTGGCCTTCCAGACGCCGTGTTCGTCCTTCGCCTGGACCGCGATGCCGACGACGCCGGCCTCGACGTTGGCGTCCAGGGCCTGCTGGGTGGCGCTGTGGTCGCCGCTCGCCGTCGCGGAAGTGGGTGCCGCCGCGATCGCCGGGGCGGCCAGGGCCAGCGCCGCGACGACGGCGGTGGCCGCCACCAGGCCGGTGCGTGCTGTGCGGACCGTGCGAGCCGTATGTGCTGACATGCGGTTCTCCCCCTTCGGCCGACCTTCTCGGTGACTCCGAGAACGTCCGGTCGCGAAGGGGGACACGGCGCCGCGCGCCCGGGTTGAGCGGGCCGGGGCCGGTTGAGCGGTTTTCAGCCCTTGCGCAGGACCAGCTCGGTGTTGCGGTCGCCGGCCTTGCCGGTGAGGGTGTCGCGGCGGCCGGGGGCGTTGTAGGAGAGCTCGCGGTACAGGGCGGCGAGGCCGGTCTGCGAGAGGTCCGTGAAGTCGGTGGCGTGCGGGGCGGCCGATTCGATGAGGGTGGTGAAGACGGAGAGCGTGCCGTCCTTGTTGTCCACCAGCTCGATGACGCGGGCGAGTTGGGGGAAGTCGATGTGGGAGGCGGTGGAGATCTCCCAGAAGGAGCCGCCGCCCGGGGCCGGGTGCGGGGTGATGCGGTTGCGGTGGCTGTGGCCGTTCACCCAGGCCAGAACGTTGCGGTGGCGGCCGAGCAGGGCCAGCACCTCGTCGCCCCCGTGGCGGGCCTCGGTCGGGCGTGCCGGGTCCTTGCGCAGGTTCCGCATCGACGTGCTGGTGTGGTGGCTGAAGACGACGGCGTACGAACCGTCCTCGGCCGCCTCCTTCAACGTGCGGTCCAGCCACTTGAGTTGAGCTGTGCCGAGCGAGCCCTCGTAGTGCCCGCCGGGGTCGGTGGAGTCGAGGCTGACGCCGATGACGTCGTCGGCGACACGGAAGGCGTAGTACTGGGTGCGGGCGTCGAGGTTGGCCTGCGAGTAGCCGTGGCCGACCGGGCCGGGGCCGGTGTGGGCCGGGTCCAGGTGGGCCCTGAGGTACTCCTGCGGGGTGAAGGGGGCGCGGTTCTCGTCGGGGGTGACCGAACGCATCTTCTTCGCCTGTGACTTGAGCACGGCCTTCCAGTCGGCGCCCCGGGGGTCGCCACCGCTCCTGACGTTGTCCCAGAGGGCCTTGCCGACCTTCTCGTCCAGGGTCATCAGCTTCCTGCCGCCGACCGCGAAGTCCGCGAAGAAGGAGTCGCCGGGGGCGTAGCAGCCGCCGGGGAGGGAGTCGTGGTTGCCGACGGTGGAGTACCAGGGGACGTTCAGGCCGGGGCTGTTGACCTCGCGGATCGCGGCGGCGAGGAAGCCGTCCAGGCGGGGGAAGCCGAGCTGCTTGTCGGCGTCGCGGAGGGCCGCGTCCGGCTGCCAGTAGAGCTTGAGGCCGCTGCTCTGGACGCCCTCGTAGCGGCGCGGGTCACCGGAGTTGGGGGTGACCCGGCCGCCGCTCATCACCTTCAGGAACCAGTCGAGTTCGGTCCTGGAGTTGTTGTCGGTGTTGTCGCCGGTCGTCATCACGAAGTGCAGCGGGGAGCCGGTGACCGGGGCGCCGCGCAGCGCGTTCACCCGCTCGACGAGCGACACCGCGCCGGCCACGGACAGCGCCTCCTGCGGACGCCAGGCGCTCGCGGTCTGGGCGCGCAGGTACTCGTAGCGCAGCGGGTGCTGGACGTCCACCACGTGCAGGTCGGTGAACTGCACGAAGGACGCCAGGGCCGTACGGCGCTTCTCGCGACCGGACTTGGGGGTGGCGAGGTCGCCGCGCACGACCCGTGCCCAGGCCGGGCCGCTGCCGAGCCGGCGGTAGCCCGAGGAGGTGCGCGGGGCCGCGACCGATGCGAGGGTCGTGCCCCGGGTGTACGGGGCGAGCGGCGCGGCCGGGGCCTCTCTGTTGGAGAGGTTGGCCAAGGGGACCTCGGTGGCCGCGGCACGGTCGGCGGCGGAGGTGGCGGCGTGGGCGTCGGTCTCCGGCCGCAGGGCGAAGCCGACGCCCGCGGCGAGGCCGACCGCGCCGGTGGCGGCGAGGAAGGCCCGGCGGTCAGGGTTGGTGGCGGCGGCGGCGGCGACTGAGCGTATGCGCGACATGGCGCGGTCTCCCCGAGTGCGAACGCGTCGGAAGTGGTCGCGGGGGCCTCCGGCCTGGGTGCGGCCGACGGTGTTTCCCGCTCGTACTTGATGCTTGGCAGCCGGGGTGGCCTGGACGTGAACGACGTCGCAACGGGTGGCGCCGATCACCGTACGTCGATCTCCGGGGACGGTGCGCGTTCCCTGGGGGTTCCCGAATGTGAGGGGGAGGGAAGGGAGGGGGTCACTCCTTGTTCATCTGATGGGGTACAGCACGTATTCGCCGTGGGGGCTTCGGTGACGCCGGTGTCTGCGGGTGCGTCGTGGTTTCTCGCGCAGTTCCCCGCGCCCCTAGGGGGCCACCGGTGGTCTCAGGTGGCCGTTCTCCGGGCGCTCCCGCCACAGGCGCAGGCCCACGTCCACCAGGCCCACCCTGTCCAGGTCCGGGACCTCGTCCAGGGGGTGCCAGGCGGCCATGTCCGTGGAGCCGTTCGTCTCGTGGCGGAGTTCGCCGCCGGTGACGCGGGCCTCGTAGACGATGCGGAGCGCCTGGTGGTCGGCGACGGCGCCGAGGCGCAGGGGGTAGGTGCGTCGGTTGGTGTCGATGCCGAGGAGGGCGGTGGGCTCGACGGTGTAGCCGGTCTCCTCGGCGGCCTCGCGGACGACCGTGGCGTACGGGTCCTCGCCGTGGTCCATGCCCCCGCCGGGCAGGGTCCACTTCTTCTCGCCGCCGTCCCGGGAGACCCAGCGGGCCAGCAGCAGGTGTCCGTCGCGGACACAGACGGCGTAGGCCGCCACCCTCAACTCCGTGCGCATGCAAAGACGTTAGCCAAAATGTCCCCTCATGCACGGTCGTCCCGCCCCACACGCGTGGCGGGTTTACGCCATGACACAATCCCGCCTCGGTCAACCCTCCCCAAACATGTGTCACTTCGGTAAGGCTGAGCGACCATCCGGCACCGCATAACGGACCGGACCGATCCGAACCCGCCGCTCGGATCACACATGTTCGTTCTCACCTGAATTCCTTACCTACAGGGATGCTGATGACCCTCACCCCCCACCCCGGCTCTGGCCCGGGTGCGAGACGCGTGGCCCGCATAGCCGTGGCCGCGGGACTGGTCGCCGCGCTCTCCGCGGCCGGGCCGATACCCCTGGCCTTCTCGGCGGACGACCCGTCCGCCGCCGTCCCCTCGGACGGCGGCGTCAAGTCCGCGCACGACAAGCTCGGTTCGACCGACGCGGATCTGCTCGCCGAGGCCAAGGCCGACGGCGACAAGAACGTCACGATGATGATCGCCACCACGCCCGGCAAGACCGAACAGGTCGCCGAGCAGCTGGACGCGGTCAAGGGCGGCTCCGTGGGCCGTACCTACGACAAGCTCGGCTACGTCCGCGCCACGGTCCCGACCAAGAGCGCCGACTCGGCCATCTCGGCCGCCGCGAAGCTCTCCTCCGTCCAGGGCATCGACCTGCGGCAGGAGATCGTCCTCGACGACCCCTCGCCGGTCTCGGCCAAGGACGCGAAGTCGCAGGCCACGGCGGCGAAGACGTACCCGGCTCCGGGCAAGAACACCCCCGCCGAGAACCCCTACAACCCGTCCTTCGAGACGGGCGCCGTCGACTTCGTGAAGCAGAACCCGAAGGCGGACGGCCGGGGCATCACCATCGGCGTCCTGGACTCCGGTGTCGACCTCGCGCACCCCGCGCTGCAGAAGACCTCCACCGGCGAGCGCAAGATCGTCGACTGGGTGACGTCCACCGACCCGATCGTCGACGGCGACGGCAGCTGGCGTCCGATGACCAACTCGGTCGCCGGGCCCACCTTCACCTACGGCGGCCGGACCTGGACCGCGCCCGCGGGCTCGTACTCCGTCAACACCTTCCGCGAGTCCGTCACGGCGGCCGGTGACGCCGCTGGTGACGTGAACCGCGACGGCGACACCACCGACGCGTGGGGCGTGCTCTACGACGCGGCGGCCGGCACGGTCACCGTCGACGTCAACCAGAACTTCGACTTCACCGACGACAAGCCGATGAAGCCGTACAAGGACGGCTACCAGATCGGCTACTTCGGCACCGACGACCCGTCGACCGAGGTCGCCGAGCGCCAGCCGTTCGTCGTCGAGTACCGCAAGGACGTCCCGATGGACCCCTTCGGGGGCGACTGGGTCGGCAAGAAGGCCGACTTCGTCAACATCGGTCTGATCTCCAGCGAGCACGGCACCCACGTCGCCGGCATCACCGCCGCGAAGGGCCTGTTCGGCGGCCGGATGAACGGCGCCGCGCCCGGTGCGCAGATCGTCTCCTCCCGCGCCTGCGAGTTCGGCCCCGGCTGCACCAACATCGCGCTCACCGAGGGCATGATCGACCTCGTCGTCAACCGTGGCGTCGACATCGTCAACATGTCCATCGGCGGCCTCCCGGCGCTGAACGACGGCAACAACGCGCGCGCCGAGCTCTACACGCGCCTCATCGACACCTACGGCGTCCAGCTGGTCATCTCGGCCGGCAACTCCGGCCCCGGCGCCAACACGATCGGCGACCCCGGCCTCGCCGACAAGGTGATCTCGGTCGGCGCGTCCATCTCCAAGGAGACCTGGGCGTCCAACTACGGCTCGCAGGTCACCAAGGACTACCAGCTGTTCAACTTCTCCTCGCGCGGCCCGCGTGAGGACGGCGGCTTCACGCCGACCCTGGTGGCGCCGGGCGCCGCGGTGAACACCGCGCAGACCTGGCTGCCGGGCGTCATCGCCCCCGAGGCGGGCTACACGCTCCCGGCCGGCTACCAGATGCTCAACGGCACCTCGATGGCCTCCCCGCAGGCGACCGGCTCCGCCGCACTGCTGCTCAGCGCCGCGAAGCAGAAGGGCGTCGACCTGCCGCCCGCGAAGCTGCGCACCGCGCTGACCTCGACCGCCGACCACATCAGCGGTGTCCAGGCGTACGCCGAGGGCGCGGGCCTGATGAACATCGTCGACGCGTGGAAGTCGGTGAAGGCGGGTGCGACCGCGCACGAGTACGCGGTCAAGGCCCCCGTCGACACCGCGATCGACTTCGCGCTGAAGACGCCGGGCTTCGGCACCGGCGTCTACGACCGTGAGGGCGGCCTGAAGGTCGGGCAGAAGAAGACGTACGAGGTGACGATCACCCGCACGTCCGGCGCCGACAAGGCGATCCGTCACGAGCTGCACCTGGAGAACAACCGGGACGACACGTTCCGGATCGTCGGCGACGACGTGGTCTCCCTGCCGCTGAACAAGCCGGTCACCGTGAAGATCGCCGCCAAGCCGGAGAACTCCGGCATCAGCAGCGCGATCCTGGAGGTCGACGACCCGAAGACGGTCGGCATCGACCGGCAGGTCCTCAACACGGTGGTCGTCTCCACGCCGCTGAAGTACGCCCACTCGGCGTCCGGCACGGTCCAGCGCAACTCCTTCAAGTCGTACTTCATCACCGTCCCCGAGGGCGCCAAGACCCTCGAGGTCGCGATCAGCGGGCTGAAGGACAAGAGCCAGACCCGGTTCATCGCCAACCACCCGTACGGTCTGGCGGTCGAGAACACCAGCTCGCTGACCTGCTACAACAACTTCCAGGACGGCGGCGGCTGCAAGCCGGACGTGCGCTCGTACGCCAACCCGCAGCCCGGCGTCTGGGAGATCGAGGTCGAGTCGCGCCGGACCTCGCCGGTGCTCGACAACACCTACAAGCTGAACTTCGCGGTCTACGGCGCGAGCTTCGACCCGGAGGTCGTCACCGTCCCCGAGGCCAAGGTCGGCACCCCGACCGCCGCCTCCTGGAAGGTGACCAACGCCCTCGCCCCCGTCGACGGCAAGCTGGCGGGCGGCCCGCTGGGCTCGGCCAAGACCGACCGGCCGACCATCGCCACCGGTGTCACCCAGACGACCACGGTCGAGGTGCCCGCGGGCGCCGAGTCCCTGGACGTGGCCATCGGCAACACCGCCGACACGGGCGCGGACCTCGACCTGTACGTCCGCGACGCCGCGGGCACCGAGGTCGCCAGCTCCGCGGACGGCGACTCCGAGGAGGCCGTCTCCGTCCCGAAGCCGGCCGCCGGTACGTACACCATCGAGGTCGTCGGCTACGCGGTGCCCTCCGGGTCGACCGCGTACGACTACCGCGACGTGTTCTTCTCCTCCGCCCTCGGCGAGGTGAAGGTCGCGGACACCGCCGTCAAGCTCGGCACCGGCCAGTCGACCACCGTCTCCGGTGACGTCGTCGCGGCCGCCGCGGCGCCGGCCGGCCGGGAGTTCTTCGGCCAGGTGCAGCTGGTGAACGCGCGCGGCACGGCCGCGGGCACCGGCAGCGTGCGGATCGAGAAGGTCACGCCGTAGTGCGCCGGTAGTGCGTGAGCGGTACGCGCGTGCGTGAGTGACAGGCGCGTGTGAGTGACAGGGAGGGGCGGGTGTCCGGATGGACACCCGCCCCTTCGCCTTGCCGCTCCGGTTCAGCGGCTCAGTCGCACGTGATCTTCTTCGACTCCGGCAGGGCCTCCTCGATCCAGGCCCGTTCCCGGGCGATCTCCGCCTCCCCGGTGGTCCAGATGTCCGGCTGCGCGCTGTCCATGGGGAAGCCGAGGAGGACGTGGTCGCCCTTCTTCAGACGGGGGTCGACGTCGTGGCTCATGGGAAAGACGATCCGGTCCTCCCCCTTGTCGGGTTTGATCCAGCGGTCCACCTCCACCGTGATCCGGTCCTGCTCGACCCCCGGCACGGCCTCGACCTCGGTGACGGCGCCCTCCACGATGGTGCGGGAGCAGGCGACGTACCCCTCCCGGCTGAGCGAGGCCCCTTCCCGGCTCCCGGCGTCCCCGTCCGCCTGATCGGAGACAGCCGCGTCGGACGACTTCGAGCTGCTCGCCCCGCCGCCGGGCTGCAGCATCCCCCAGCCGATGACGAGGACGACGGAGGCGGCGGCCGCGGCGGCGAGGGTGCCGGTGGTGAGCCGCCGGGCGCGGGACGGCCGCGACGGCAGGGGGGTCACCGACGCGGAGGGGGCCGTCGCGGGCCCGGACACCTGCCCGGGTTCCGTCTCGGCACCGGCCGTGCCCCCCGGCCGCGCGGCCCCGGCTCGCCCCGGCGCGACCCCGTTCACGGCCTCCTCGCCCGGCGTCGCCAGCGCGTCGCCGATCAGCCCCAGCTGCTCCCGCAGCAGGGCGAGGTCGGCGACGGCCGCCTCGTGGGACGCCACGAACTCGGCGTCCCGCAGCGCGTCCTCGGGCAGCGGTTCGTCGAGCAGGGCCGCCATCAGCGCGTCCATACCGGCGTAGGCGGGGCCGTCGTACGGGGGCTCGTCGTGCGCGGGCTCGTCGTGCGCGGGGAGCGCCTCGGGCTCGCTGTCGCGCCGGCTGTGGTCTCGGGCGGTCATGTCACACCACCTCGTCCTCGTGCAGGCGGGTACGCAGGGCGCGGACCGCCGAGTGGAGCCTGCTCTTGACGGTGCCCTCGGGGATGCCGAGCTCGTCGGCGATCCCGCGTACCGGCAGGTCGGCGTAGAAGCGCAGGACGAGGACCTGGCGCAGGGCGTCGGGCAGCCCGTCCAGGCCTCGGGCGACGGCGAGCGAGAGCACGCTGGAATCCTCGCCCGAGGGGTGCTCGTGCTGGCGCAGCGAGGCCAGCCGCTCGCCGAGGCGCTCCTGGCGGCGTTTGGCGCGGTGCCAGTCCATCGCCAGGTTGGAGGCGACCACCGCCGCCCACGCGGACACGTCCCGCGGCGCCTCCCGGCCGCTCGCGGCCCGCTCCAGCAGCCGTAGCCGTACCTGCTGTACCCCGTCCAGCAGGTCCGACTGCGGCACACCGCCGAGCGCGAGCACGGCCCTCACCCGCCGCTCCTGGGCCGCGTCCAGCGGGTCCTCCGGCTCCCGGACCCCCTCGACGTGGCGCGCCTTTCTGCGCAGCACAGCCACCCCTCCCCTCCCGCGTTTCCCCTACGACGCCGCCGCGGGCCGAAACGTTCACGGGTTCGGCACGACATTCCCGGCGCGGCGCAGAGGCGTACGTCACACCTTCGCGTGCGTCCGGGTGACATGGGCAGGGTCGAGGCAGCACAGCTTGCGGCACGGGGCCGTCGTAGGGCGAATTTCTCCAGCTCAGCGGGGGTGCCGACCAAAGAAGCGGCTCCCGCGCCGGGGGTGGGTCCGTCCCGTCCTTCGAGCGTTCCGGTCAAAGGATTGGACAGGCGGACCCGGGCTGACCGCATGATGGAAAGGCCTCGGTCATGCCGCAGACACATACAAGCCACGTCAAAGGAGTCGCCGTGAGGGTCGGAATCGTCGGAGCCACCGGTCAGGTCGGCACGGTCATGCGCAAGATCCTCAAGGACCGCGACTTCCCGACGCGCGAGCTGCGCCTGTTCGCGTCCGCCCGTTCGGCCGGTTCGGTCCTCGACGGTGTGACGGTGGAGGACGCGGCGACCGCCGACTACTCCGGCCTCGACATCGTCCTGTTCTCCGCGGGCGGCGCGACCTCGAAGGCGCTGGCCGAGAAGGTGGCGTCGCAGGGCGCGGTCGTGATCGACAACTCCTCCGCGTGGCGCCGCGACCCCGAGGTGCCCCTCGTGGTCTCCGAGGTGAACCCGCACGCGATCGCCGACCGCCCCAAGGGCATCATCGCCAACCCGAACTGCACGACGATGGCCGCGATGCCGGTGCTGCGTCCGCTGCACGACGAGGCGGGCCTCGAAGCGCTGGTCGTCGCCACCTACCAGGCGGTCTCCGGCTCCGGTCTCGCGGGCGTCGCGGAGCTGCACGGCCAGGTGCAGAAGGTCGCGGCCGACGCGGACAAGCTGACGCACGACGGCTCGGCGGTCGACTTCCCCGAGCCCGGCGTCTACAAGCGGCCCATCGCCTTCAACGTGCTCCCGCTCGCGGGTTCGATCGTCGACGACGGTCTGCACGAGACGGACGAGGAGCAGAAGCTCCGCCACGAGTCCCGCAAGATCCTGGAGATCCCCGGTCTGAAGGTCTCCGGCACCTGCGTCCGCGTCCCGGTCTTCTCCGGGCACTCCCTCCAGATCAACGCCCGCTTCGCCCGTCCGATCAGCGTGGAGCGCGCGACGGAGCTGCTGGGCGGTGCGCCGGGCGTCGCCCTCTCCGACATCCCGACCCCGCTCCAGGCCGCCGGTCAGGACCCCTCCTTCGTGGGCCGCATCCGCGCCGACGAGACCGTGGACAACGGCCTCGCCCTGTTCGTCTCCAATGACAACCTCCGCAAGGGCGCCGCGCTGAACGCGGTCCAGATCGCGGAGCTGGTGGCGGCCGAGCTGAACGAGAAGCGGAACGGCTGAGCCGAACGGGAGGCAGAGCGGCCGAGCCGTACGGGAAGCAGCGGCGGACAGGCCGGCCGTACGCGGACGGGGCGCACCACCGGATGCCGGTGGGGCGCCCCGTCCCATGCCGCACCGACCCATGGAAGGATGGCGCAACCCACACATACCGAGGAGATGACCGCGTGCCTGGCACAAACCTGACCCGCGACGAGGCTCAGCAGCGGGCGGCGCTGCTCAGCGTCGACTCGTACGAGATCGATCTCGACCTCTCCGGCGCGCAGGAGGGCGGTACCTACCGGTCCGTCACCACGGTGCGCTTCGACGTCGCGGAGAACGGCGCGACGTCCTTCATCGACCTGGTGGCCCCGACCGTCCACGAGGTGACCCTCAACGGCGACGCGCTGGACCCGGCGGAGGTCTTCGCGGACTCCCGGATCGCGCTCCCCGGTCTGCTCCAGGGCCGCAACATCCTGCGGGTCGTGGCCGACTGCGCCTACACCAACACGGGTGAGGGCCTGCACCGGTTCGTCGACCCGGTCGACGAACAGGCTTACCTGTACACCCAGTTCGAGGTCCCGGACGCGCGCCGGGTCTTCGCGTCGTTCGAGCAGCCGGACCTGAAGGCCACCTTCCAGTTCACCGTGAAGGCCCCGACCGGCTGGACCGTCATCTCCAACTCGCCGACGCCGGAGCCCAAGGACGACGTCTGGGTCTTCGAGCCGACGCCCCGGATCTCGACGTACATCACGGCGCTCGTCGTGGGCCCGTACCACTCGGTGCACAGCGTGTACGAGAAGGACGGCCAGAGCGTGCCGCTCGGCATCTACTGCCGTCCCTCGCTCGCCGAGTACCTGGACTCCGACGCGATCTTCGAGGTCACCCGGCAGGGCTTCGACTGGTTCCAGGAGAAGTTCGACTACGCCTACCCGTTCGAGAAGTACGACCAGCTGTTCGTACCGGAGTTCAACGCGGGCGCGATGGAGAACGCGGGCGCGGTGACCATCCGCGACCAGTACGTCTTCCGCTCGAAGGTGACGGACGCCGCGTACGAGGTCCGCGCCGAGACCATCCTCCACGAGCTGGCCCACATGTGGTTCGGCGACCTGGTGACGATGGAGTGGTGGAACGACCTGTGGCTGAACGAGTCGTTCGCCACCTACACGTCGATCGCCTGCCAGGCGGACGCCCCCGGCTCGCGCTGGCCGCACTCCTGGACCACGTTCGCCAACTCCATGAAGACCTGGGCGTACCGGCAGGACCAGCTGCCGTCCACGCACCCGATCATGGCGGAGATCAACGACCTGGACGACGTCCTCGTCAACTTCGACGGCATCACCTACGCGAAGGGCGCTTCCGTCCTGAAGCAGCTCGTCGCGTACGTCGGCCAGGACGAGTTCTTCCGGGGCGTGCAGGCCTACTTCAAGGCGCACGCGTTCGGCAACACACGTCTGTCCGATCTGCTGGGCGCCCTGGAGGAGACCTCCGGCCGCGATCTGAAGGCCTGGTCGAAGGCATGGCTGGAGACGGCCGGCATCAACGTGCTGCGCCCGGAGATCGAGACGGACGAGCACGGCGTCATCACCTCCTTCGCGATCCGTCAGGAGGCCCCGGCGCTGCCGACGGGCGCGAAGGGCGAGCCGACGCTGCGCCCGCACCGCATCGCGGTCGGCCTGTACGAACTGGACGACACGAGCGGCAAGCTGGTCCGCGACGAGCGGGTCGAGCTGGACGTCGACGGTGAACTGACCGCCGTCGCACAACTGGTGGGCAGGCGCCGCCCGGCCGTGGTCCTCCTCAACGACGACGACCTGTCGTACGCCAAGGTCCGCCTGGACGAGCAGTCGCTGGCCTTCGTCACCGAGCACCTCGGGGACTTCGAGTCCTCCCTGCCCCGCGCGCTGTGCTGGGCCTCGGCCTGGGACATGACCCGCGACGCCGAGCTCGCGACCCGCGACTACCTGTCCCTGGTGCTCTCCGGCATCGGCAAGGAGTCCGACATCGGTGTCGTGCAGTCCCTGCACCGCCAGGTGAAGCTGGCGATCGAGCTGTACGCCGACCCGACGACCCGCGAGGCGCTGCTGACCCGCTGGACGGACGCCACGCTCGCGCACCTGCGCGCGGCCGAGGCGGCCTCCGACCACCAGCTGGCGTGGGCCCGCGCGTTCGCCGCGACCGCCCGCACGCCCGAGCAGCTGGACCTGCTGGAGGCCCTGCTGGAGGGGACGCAGACGATCGAGGGCCTGGCCGTCGACACCGAGCTGCGCTGGTCGTTCGTGCAGCGGCTCGCGGCGGTGGGCCGCTACGACGAGGCGGAGATCGCCGGCGAGTACGAGCGTGACAGGACGGCCGCCGGTGAGCGTCACGCGGCGACCGCCCGTGCCTCCCGGCCGACGCCCGAGGCGAAGGCGGAGGCCTGGTCCCAGGTCGTCGAGTCGGGCAAGCTGCCCAACGCCCTCCAGGAGGCGGTCATCGGCGGCTTCGTCCAGACCGACCAGCGCGACCTCCTCGCCCCGTACACCGACAAGTACTTCGAGGTCGTCAAGTCCGTCTGGGACTCCCGCTCGCACGAGATCGCCCAGCAGATCGCGGTCGGCCTCTACCCGACCGTCCAGGTCTCGACGGACACGCTGCACAAGACCGACACCTGGCTGAGCGCCGCCGAGCCCAACGCGGCCCTGCGCCGCCTGGTCTCGGAGTCCCGCTCGGGCGTCGAGCGCGCCCTGCGGGCCCAGGAGGCGGACGCGGCGGCGCCCTCGGACTGACGAGGGGCTCTGCCACGGCGGTCCATGACCGTCCATGACCGTCCATGACCGTCCATGACCGTCCATGACCGTCCATGACCGTCCATGACGGCGGGGGCGCCCGGTGATTTCACCGGGCGCCCCCGCCGTCTGCGTCACTGCCTTCGTCACTGCCTTCGTCAGTGGCTTCGTCAGTGCCGGACCGGGTCCTTGGCGGCTCGGCCGACGAGCGGCGCTGCCGGCCGGGGGCGGACCGCCGGGGACGCCTTGGGGGTCGGGGTCGGCGTCGTCAGGAGGCCGGTGGGGCGGGGACGGAGCTGGCCCAGGACGGTGGCGCCGAAGGCGATGGCCATGCCGAGGAGCTGGAGGGGCGTGAGGGCCTGGCCGAGGGCCGCCCAGCCGACCACGGCCGCCGTCAGCGGGGAGAGGGGGCCCAGGAAGGTCACCTGGGTGGCGGAGAGGCGGCCGATGCCCCGGAACCAGAGCCAGTAGGAGACGGCCGTGTTGGCGAGGGCGAGGTAGAGGTAGCCGCCGATCGCACGGCCGTCCAGGGCCGGGGGCGCGCCCTCGACGAGCAGGGCGAGCGGGGCGATCAGCAGGCCGCCCGCGGTCAGCTGCCAGCCGGTGAGGGCGAGGGGGCCGACTCCGGCGGGGCGGCCCCAGCGCTTGGTGAGGACCGTGCCGGTGGACATGGAGGCGGTGGAGGCGAGGGCGGCGACCAGGCCGACCGGGTCCAGCGCGCCGGCCGCCCTCAGCACGACCAGGCTGACGCCGAGCGCCGCCGCGATCCCGGTGAGCAGGGTGCGTACGGTCGGGCGCTCCCCCAGCAGCACGGTCGCCAGGCCCGCGACGAACAGCGGGCCGACCGAGCCGACGACCGCGGCCATGCCGCCCGGCAGCCGGTACGCGGAGAGGAAGAGCAGCGGGAAGAAGGCGCCGATGTTGAGCGCGCCCAGCACCGCGGCCTTCCCCCACCAGACGCCGCGCGGCAGGGTGCGCGAGATCGCCAGGAGCAGCAGGCCCGCCGGGAGCGCCCGCACCAGGCCCGTGAACAGCGGGCGGTCGGCGGGCAGGAACTCCGTCGTCACGGCGTAGGTGGTGCCCCAGGAGACGGGGGCGAGCGCGGTGAGGGCGATGAGGGAGAGACGGCTCCCGGTGTGCGGGGCGTTCACGGCGTTCGCGGTGTGCGCGGTCATGGGACGCGTCCTTCGCGGAGGAGGGGGCCTGCTTCTTCAGGTCGATAGCTTGCTTGCAATTAGCTTAGCGCTAAGCAACTTTCCGTCAAGCCACTTTCTTGCGGCCGACCCAACGGCGCCCGATACTCACCCCATGAACCCGCGTTCCGAGCCCGACAGGCCCCTCCGCGACCCCGTCGACGCGATCATCGACCAGTGGGCGGCGGCGCGGCCCGACCTCGACACCACCGCGATGGCGGTGTTCGGCCGCGTCAACCGGCTCTCCCGGACCCTCGGCGACCGGATGGAGAAGACCTACGCGCGGTTCGGGATCTCGCGCGGCGAGTTCGACGTGCTCGCGACCCTGCGGCGGTCCGGCGAGCCGTTCACCCTCTCGCCGCGCCAGCTCTCCGCCACCCTGATGCTCACCACCGGCGGTATGACCGGCCGCCTCGACAAGCTCGAACGCGCGGGCCTCCTCCGCCGCTCCCCCGACCCGCACGACCGCCGCGCCCTCCAGGTCACCCTCACCGAGGAGGGTCTGCGCCTGATCGACGAGGCCGTCCAGGTGGGCCTCGCCGTCCAGAGCGAGGCCCTCGCCCACCTGAACGTCGAACAGGCCGGCCAACTGGCCGACCTGTTGCGACTGCTGGTGGTGGGCACGGGGGCGTGAGCCCGGATCGGGCCACCGCCCGGGAGTGATGCGGGGAGCTCGTGGGGAGCCGCGCCCAGCCGTCCCGGCTGCCCGTCACCCGATGGGCAGCCGCCGGCCCGCCGTGCCCAGCCACTCCCCCAGTGCCGCCTCGACCGCCGCGCCGTCCGCGCCCTCGGCCGCCCAGGCCACGTAGCCGTCGGGGCGGACCAGGACGGTGGTGCGGCGGTCGCTCGTCCAGGCCGCGACGGCGAGGCGGTTCTCGCGGGCGCCGACGAGGGCGGGCCGGTCCGTGCCGCGCGGGGTGATGAGGACGAAGCGGCCGCCGCGCAGGGACTCGTAGAGTCGGCCGGCGGTGAGGGCGACGTCCGGCACCCGCGTGCCGACCAGGCGGTGGGCGCCGCGCGGGGCCGGATACGTGTAGCCGATGCCGGTGATCTGGCCGATCGCCCGGGTGCGGGCCGGGGGCACGTGGTTGACGAAGGTGGTCAGGGCGGCACGCAGGGCCAGGGCCCAGGGCGACTTCGCCATCGCGAGACGGACGATGCCGCCGCTGCTGCGGAGCACGGCCCGGCCGACGGGGTGGCGCTCGGCCTGGTAGCTGTCGAGCAGAGCCGGGTCCGCGTGGCCGTGCAGGACGGCGGCGAGCTTCCAGCCGAGGTTCGCGGCGTCCTGGAGGCCGGTGTTCATGCCCTGCCCGCCGGCCGGGGTGTGCACATGGGCGGCGTCTCCGGCGAGGAAGACCCGGCCGACCCGGTACGCGGGGGCCTGGCGTTCGTCGCAGTGGAAACGGGACATCCAGCGGGCGTCCCGCATGCCGTAGTCGCGGCCGAGCGCGAGCCGGGTGATCTCCCTGACCTCGTCGAGTCCGAGCGGCTCGCTGTCGGGGACGTCGTGGCCCCGGTGCCAGCCGATGACCCGGTGGTAGCCGTCGCCGAAGGGCGCGATGAAGGCGAAGGCGTCGCCGACCGCGTTCGCGGTCAGCACCTCCTCCGGCTGCTCGTCGAGCCGTACGTCCGCGAGGACCACGGAACGGATGACGGACTTCCCCGGGAACGGCAGCCCGACCGCTCGGCGCACCGCGCTGTGGTGCCCGTCCGTCCCGACGACGTACGCGGCGGTCAGCCGGTCCGTCGCACCGTCCGCCGTCCGTACGTCGACCGTGACGGCGTACGGGTCCCCGGCCCCGCCCGCGCTCCCGCCCTGCTGGACGGCGGTCACCTCCGTCTCGTAGCGGAACCGCACGCCGGTCTCCACCGCTCGCCGCTCCAGGATCTTCTCGACCTCGTACTGCGGGATCACCAGGAGGTGGTTGAAGCGGGAGGGCAGGGTGTCGAGGCGGACGGAGAGACGTCCGAAGAGGGCGATGCGGTCGAGGGGACGGCCCTTGGCCTCCAGCGCGTCGGCGATGCCGCGGGCGTCGAGCTGCTCCAGGGTGCGGGCGTGCGCGACGAAGGCCCTGGAGAGGTTGCTGATCCGGTGCTCGCGCTTCTCGACGAGGGTGACGGGGACACCGGCGGCGGCGAGGTCGCCGGCCAGCAGCAGTCCGGTGGGCCCTGCGCCGACCACGATGATGTCGCGCGGGGTGCTGTCGTCGTGCTTGCCGTTCATGGCGGCCTCCTGCCGACGCGTGTTGGTCAACAGTTGTTGGCCAACGCCTGTTGACAACGTAAGGAGGCAGCTCTGGACTGTCAACAGGTGTTGGCCTACGTTTGTTGACATGACCGATACGGAACCCGCGCCCCCCGCTTCCGCGCGAGCGCCCCGCCGCTCCGACGCCACCCGTCACGCGATCCTCCAGGCGGCGCGCGAACGGTTCGCGGCCGACGGATACGACCGGGCCACGATCCGGGCGATCGCCAAGGACGCGCGGATCGATCCGTCGATGGTCATGCGGTACTACGGCTCGAAGGAGGGGCTGTACGCCGCCGCGCTCGACGTCGATCTGCGGCTGCCGGACCCGGACGCGTTCGACGCGCGGGACGTGGGCCGGGTGCTGGTGAGCCACTTCCTCGACCTCTGGGAGGAGAACGAGATGCTCACGGCGATGCTCCGGGTCGGCACCACGAACGAGGCGGGCGCGGAACGGATGCAGGGGGTCTTCCGGGACCAGCTGCTGCCGCTCGCCCGGCGGGTGTGCCCGCACCCCGAGCAGGCGGCGACCCGGGCGGCGCTCTGCGCGTCACAGGTGCTGGGGCTGGCCCTGACGCGTTACGTCCTGCGGTTCGGGCCGACCGTGGCACTGAGCCGGGAGGAGATCGTCGAGTGGATGGGGCCGACGGTGCAGCGGTATCTCACGGCGCACCGGGCGTAGCCCGTGCTCCCCTCCGGAGGGGGCCGACACGCGGCCGAGGGCACCCTCGGCGCACGGGTGTGCGGAGGGTGCCCTCGCGGAAGACGTGTCGAGAAGGGCGGGGCGGAGGCGTCAGGCCTTCGCCCGGAGGTCAGGCCTTCGCCTTGACCTTCGGCTGACGGTCCGTGGACCCGTCCAGGACCATGACCAGGCCGGCGATAACCGCGAACAGGGCGAGCGGCGCCACGACGAAGAGGCCGAGCGTCTCGATCACGCTGAGGCCCGGGCCCGGGTCGTCGCCGTCGTCGGGCGTCAGCGCGAGGGCGGGGGACGACATGAGCAGCATCATCAGCGTCGTACCGGCAGCCAGGGCGCCGGCGCGCAGGGCGTTCTTCTTGTCCACGCGCTAACGGTAACGAACGCGGGGGAGCTCCGCTCGGGCGGGGGCGCCTAATAGCTCGGGGGTGCCTGGTTCGTGGGCGGGTGCGGGTGAGTGGTGGCTGGTCGCGCAGTTCCCCGCGCCCCTGAAAAGCAGGGGCCGCGCCCCGTGCTTTTCAGGCCCGCAGGGCCTGGTCTTTCAGGGGCGCGGGGAACTGCGCGAGAAGCCCCACGCACCCGCACCCGACAACGCGCCCGCAAACGCACCCGCACCCCCGAGCTACCGCGCACCCCGCAGCACATCCACCAGCGCGTGCAACCGGCGCGACGCCGCCAGCTCCTCCAGCGTCACCGGCCTCCCCGCCGCGTCGGCGATCGGCAGGCGCCAGTTCGGATACTGGTCCCACGTCCCCGGCAGATTCTGCGGGCGGCGGTCCCCCAGCGTGTCCGGCAGCCAGAGGCCGACCATCCGGGCGGGGGTGCGCAGCAGGAACCGGTGGAGGGCCTGGATCTGCGCCTCCTCGGAGGTCGCCGAGATTCCCCCGCCGGCCCCGTCCAGCAGCCCCAGCCGGGCGAGCAGCGCCAGCCACTCCCCCGCGTCGGCGGCCGCCTCCGCCCGCTCCTCGTCCAGGGACCGCGTGAGCAGGCCGAGGCCGTGGCGGAGGTCGACGTGGTCGCAGGTGAGCCGGGAGGCGGTGGGCGGCAGGTCGTGCGTCGTGGCGGTGGCGAGACAGTTCGCGCGCCAGCGTTCGGGCGGGAGCGGCCGGCCCGTGCCCTCCCAGTCACGTTCGAACCACAGGACGGACGTGCCCAGCACCCCGCGGGCGTCGAGCGCCTCGCGTACACCGGGCTCGACCGTGCCCAGGTCCTCGCCGATCACCAGGGCACCGGCCCGCGCGGCCTCCAGGACCAGGATCGCGAGCATGGCGTCGGCGTCGTAGCGGACGTACGTGCCCTCGGTCGGGGCCTCGCCCTGCGGGACCCACCAGAGGCGGAACAGGCCCATGACGTGGTCGATGCGGAGGGCGCCCGCGTGGCGCAGCAGGGCGCGCAGGAGGCGCCGGTAGGGGGCGTATCCGGACTCGGCGAGGCGGTCGGGGCGCCAGGGCGGCAGGCCCCAGTCCTGGCCCCGGGAGTTGAAGGCGTCGGGGGGCGCGCCGACGGACATGCCGGCCGCGAAGTACTCCTGCTGGGCCCAGGCGTCGGCGCCGCCGGGGTGGACCCCGACCGCCAGGTCGTGCACCAGGCCGATGGGCATGCCGGCGTCGCGCGCGGAGCGCTGCGCGGTGCCGAGCTGGGCGTCGGTGAGCCAGGCCAGGCGGGTGTGGAAGTCGACGCGGTCCATCAACTCGCCGCGGGCGCGGGCGGTCTCGGCGGAGCGCGGGTCACGCAGGCCGGGGGGCCAGCGCGACCAGTCGGAGCCGTGGACCTCGGCGAGCGCGCACCAGGTGGCGTGGTCCTCCAGCGCCTGGCCCTCCTCGGCGAGGAAGTCCCAGTACGCGGCGCGCCGCCCGGGGCCGAGCGGTACGGCGCGCACCAGTTCCAGCGCCTGCCGTTTGAGGTCCCACACCGCGTCCCGGTCGATCAGCTCGCCCTTGTCCAGCACGGACTCCCGCAGACGGGCGGCCCGCTCCGACAGCGCGGCGAGGCGTTCGCGGCCGTCGGCGGGCGAGTCGGGGGCGGACGAGTCGGGGGCGGCTTCCGCGAAGGCGTACGGGTACTCCGGTACGTCCTCCACGCGCAGGTGGACGGGGTCCGGGTAGCGGCGGGAGGAGGGGCGGTACGGGGAGGGATCGGTGGGGGCGCCGGGCACGGCCGCGTGCAGCGGGTTGACCTGGACGAATCCGGCGCCGAGGGCACGGCCGGCCCAGGCGGACAGCTCGGCGAGGTCACCGAGGTCGCCCATGCCCCAACTGCGCTGCGAGAGCAGGGAGTAGAGCTGGACGAGGAGACCGTAGGTGCGGCCGGGCGGGGCGGGCAGCCGGGCCGGGGCCACGACCAGGTGGGCTTCGGCGGTGCGGCCGTCGGGGGCGGTGGCGCGCAGGGTGTGCACGCCGGGAGGCAGCTCCCGTGTGGTGGAGCGCGCCTCGCCCTGCTCGGTCTCGACGCTCAGCAGGGTGCCGTCGGGGAGGGAGGTGAGCGCTGCCGGGGGTTCGCCGTCGGCCCACTGGACCAGGGTGGGCGGCAACAGCCGTGCGGCCAGCTGCCGTTCGCGCGCGACGAGGGCGGCGCGCACGGCCTCGGGGGTGCTCGCGTCGACGTCCAGCACGGCGAGGACGGCCACGACCGCGGCGTCCGAGGCCGCGACCGTACGGTCCGGGGAGGGGCTGTAGGAGGTGGCGACGCCGTGCAGGGCGGCGAGCCGGGCCAGCGGGGTGTCGGGCGTCGGGCCCGAACCCCCTGGAGCTTCTGTCATCTAGACCCCCGATGCGGCGCCGTGGGACGTGGGTTCACTGGTGAGGGGGGCCGCGTCGGCGAGAGGCGGCTCGCTGGTGAGCGGGGCCGCGTCGGGGAGCGGCGGCTCGCTGGTGAGCGGGACGTCGGCACAGGGCCCTTCGGCGCTGAAGACGCAGACGTGCGGCTCGTGGAGCTCGTAGGGCTCCGCCTCGCGTTTGGAGCGGGCCTGGGTCGGGAGGGGGGTGGTCATGGCCACGGGGGCCTCCTGGTCGTCGTACGGCGATGGGTGCGGGATCCGGGGGTACTCCAGCCCTACCCAGCGGACGCCGCCGCAGACGTGGAGCGGCGGACATCGTGGTGATGCTCACTCCCGCGCGACGTCCCGACCCACGTCCGCGCCACGTCCCGCGCCACGCCCCGACCCCCGCTCCGAACTTTCCTCCCCCCTCTATTCACTCAGTACATATACTCAGTGCATACTGAGGCCATGAGCACTCGTCACATCCTGTTGGGGCTGCTCGCAGGGGGGCCGAGCCATGGCTACGACCTCAAACGACGGCACGACGAACGCTTCCCGCAGGCGCGCCCGCTGGCCTACGGGCAGGTCTACACGACCCTCCAGCGGCTGGTCCGCGACGGGCTGGCCGAGGTCGACGGCACGGAGGCGGACAGCGGCCCCGAGCGGACGATGTACCGCTCGACGGACAAGGGGGCGAGCGAGCTGGCCGAGTGGGCCGGGCAGATCAGCGCGCCCGCGCCGTTCGTGACGAACGAGATCTTCACCAAGCTCGTCGTCTCGATCCTCGCCGGCGGCGACCCGGCGGCCTACCTACGGGCGCAGCGCGCGGCGCACATGGCGCGCATGCGGGAGCTGACCGCCGTGAAGACCGCGCCGGGCGCCGTCCTCTCGTCCGTGCTCGCGGCGGACTACGCCCTCAACCATCTCGACGCCGACCTCCGCTGGATGAACACCACCGCGGCCCGGCTGACCACCCTGACCGCGGAGGTAGACGCATGAACGACAAGGACACCGGCTCCGCGCCGTTGCTCACGGCTCGCGGGCTGGTCAAGGAGCACGGCAGGACCCGGGCGCTGCGGGGCGCCTCGGTGGAACTGCGGGAGGGCGAGATCCTCGCCGTCACGGGCGCCAGCGGCAGCGGGAAGTCCACGTTGCTGCACTGCCTGGCGGGCATCGTCCGGCCGGACGAGGGCTCGGTGGCGTACGCCGGGAAGCGGCTCGACCAGCTCCCCGAGAAGGAGCTCAGCGAGCTGCGCCGGACGGACTTCGGGGTGGTCTTCCAGTTCGGGCAGCTGATACCCGAGCTGACGGCCGTCGACAACGTCGCGCTGCCGCTGCTGCTGGCCGGCACGGACCGCGCGACCGCGCGGGAGCGGGCCGCCGAGTGGCTGGAGCGGTTCGGCGTACGGGGGCAGGAGGAGCAGCGGCCCGGCGAGATGAGCGGCGGCCAGGCGCAGAGGGTCTCGCTGGCGCGGGCGCTGGTGACCACGCCGAAGCTGATCTTCGCCGACGAGCCGACCGGGGCGCTGGACTCCCTGGCGAGCGAGCAGGTGATGGCGGCGCTGACGCACGCGGCCCGGGAGTCCGGCACGGCGGTGCTGCTGATCACGCACGACGCGCAGACCGCGGCGTACGCGGACCGGGAGGTCGTGCTGAAGGACGGCGTCGTGGTGTCGGCGGCCGACGTGACGCTGGAGGCGTCCCGGTGAAGGAGCTGATGAGCGATCTGCGCCTGGCGCTTCTGCTGACGCGGGGCTCGGACCGGCGTGAGTGGTGGCGGGTGTCGCTGACGGCGCTGGGGGCCGCCCTGGCGACGGCGTTCGGCCTGGCGGCGGGCGTGCTGGCCTCCCTGACGGGCCGCTATCGGGTGGACATGGCCGCCGGGCTGCTGGACAACCCCGGGGAACGCTCCGGGGTGATCGTGACCCTGCTGTTCCTGCTGGTGCCGGTCCTCGGCTTCCTCGGCCAGTGCACCCGGGTCGGCGCCGTCCACCGGGACCGGCGGCTGGCCGGACTTCGGCTGGCCGGTGCCTCGGCGAACCAGGTGCGCCGGATCGCGGCGCTGGAGACGGGCGTGGCCTGTCTCGGGGGTTCGCTGGTCACGACGGCCGTCTTCGTGGTGTTCCTGCTGAGCCGCTGGCACAGCCCGGCCCCGGCGGCCTGGATCGCGGTCGCGCTGGTGGCGCTGGGGGTGCCGGTGCTGGGTGCGGCCGTGAGCGTGCTGGCGCTGCGCCGGGTGGTGGCCTCGCCGCTGGGCTGGGTGCGCCGGACCACCTCGGGCACCGGCCGGGGGCCCGGGTGGGTGTTCCTGGGGGCGGTGGCTCTGCTGATCGTCGTGGCGCTCGTCGCCGTCGCCGTCACCAACGTGGACGCGCCCGGCTACACGACCAGCCTCGCCCCGCTGACCTTCTGCGGCGCGCTGCTGGCGGTGGGCGCGGGTGCGGTGCTGCTGTCCGGCGCGGTCTCCCGGCTCCTCGGGCGGCTGCTGGCGCGGCGCACCGGGAGCCCGGCGGTGCTGATCGCCGCCGAGCGGCTGCGGGCGGACCCGTGGGCGGCGGCCCGTACCCACGCGGCCGTGCTGATGGGGGCCGTGGTCGGCAGCGGATACATCGGCGTACGGCAGGCGCTGGTCGCGCAGATCTCCCGGTACGACAACCTGGCGGAGGAGGACGCCTTCTACATGACGGGCCTGAACTTCACGGCCGCCGCCATCCTCATCGGCTTCGCGGTCACGCTGTTCGGGCTCGCCGTCGGCACCGCCGAGTCGCTCGCCACCCGCCGCCGGGGCCTGGCCGCGCAGGTCGCCGCCGGGGTGCCGTACGAGGTGCTGGGCCGTGCGCTGCTGCTGGAGACCGCTCTGCCGCTGGCGCCCGCGGTGCTGGTGGGCGGGGCCGGGGGCACGGCGATCGCCTTCTTCTACGCGATGGCCATGAGCGACCTGACGGTGGTGCCGTTCGGGGCACTGCTGGTACCGGTCGCGGTCTACGCCGCCTGCCTCCTCGCGGCGGCCACGTCCCTGCCGCTGCTGCGCCGCACGATCCGCCCGTCGGAACTGCGGTACGCGTGACACGGGACCCATGAGACCCGGCGTCCCGGGAGGCCACGGGGGGCTTCCTGGGACGCCGCCGCCTACTTCGCCGCCGGTGCGATCGGTGTCGCCCGTTCCGACTGGGGTGAGGCCGTGTTGGCGTAGACCGACGGGGCGGCGACCGCGGCGCTCGGGTCGTCCGTGTCGTCGGTCGTGGTGGCCGGGGCCCCGCCCACGATGCGGATGTCGGCCGCGTCGAACGCCTTCTTGATGCGCCAGCGCAGCTCCCGCTCGACCGTGAGGGCCTTGCCGGGCATGGTCTTGGCGGAGACGCGGACGACCATCGAGTCCAGGAGGACGTCGTCGAGGCCGAGGACCTCGATGGGGCCCCACAAGAGCTCGTTCCAGGGCTCCTCCTTGCTCATCGCCTCGCCGACCTCCATCAGGGTGCGGCGGACCTTGTCGAGGTCCTCGTCGTGGCGGACGGTGACGTCGACGCCGGCCGTGGCCCAGCCCTGGGAGAGGTTGCCGATGCGCTTGACCTCGCCGTTGCGGACGTACCAGATCTCGCCGTTGTCGCCGCGCAGCTTGGTGACGCGCAGGCCGACCTCGATGACCTCGCCGGAGGCGACGCCCGCGTCGACGGTGTCGCCGACGCCGTACTGGTCCTCCAGGATCATGAAGACCCCGGAGAGGAAGTCCGTGACCAGGTTCCGGGCGCCGAAACCGATGGCGACGCCCGCGACACCGGCGGAGGCCAGCAGCGGGGCGAGGTTGATCTCGAAGGTGGCGAGCACCATCAGGGCGGCCGTGCCCAGGATCAGGAAGGACGCGACCGAGCGCAGCACCGAGCCGATGGCCTGGGAGCGCTGGCGGCGGCGCTCGACGTTGACGAGCAGGCCGCCGAGGGTGCCGCCCTCGACGCCGGGGACGGAGCGGTTCATCCGGTCTATGAGCTTGGTGATGGCACGCCGGACGAACACTCTCAGCACCGCCGCTATCACCACGATCAGCAGGACGCGGAGACCGATGGCCAGCCATGTGGACCAGTTCTCCTCCACCCAGCTGGCGGCATTGGTCGCGCTCTCCTGGGCGTCCTCCAGCGACGGCACGGCCGGTGTCGTCGCCGTCTCCGAGGGGGACGGCGACGGCGTGGCGGCGGCCAGTAGGAGGGGCAGGGAAGAAACGGGCGACACGGCGGATACCTCCAGGTGCGATATCTGCCCTCCGGTACGGCGGTCAAGATCCGTCGGGTCACGGAAAGGTCACCGGACGGGCAGGCCCACCACACTAACGGGGCATTGTGTGGAGGTCGCCGCCATGTTCGAGGGAGACAAGGCGCTCACCAGGGAGTGAAGGGCGCACGCGGCGGGGGATGAATGAGGTGTGGTCGAAAACACTCCCAGCCCGTTACCGGGACATGGTGGCGCTTCCACCAGGCCTGAGGGGAGACTGACTACGGATCGTCCACGGCGCGAGCCACGCGCCGCCGGCGTACAAGGAGGCATCCGTGCCGCACGTCCTGGTCCTCAACGCGTCGTACGAGCCGCTCGGCGTCGTACCGCTCCGCCGCGCGCTCGTCCTCGTCCTGGAGAACAAGGCCGTCTCCCTGGAAGAATCCGGCGCCTATCTGCACAGCGCGACCGTCACAGTCCCCGCACCCAGCGTGGTCCGGCTCAAGCGATTCGTCCGGGTTCCCTATCGGGGGCCCGTTCCTCTGACCCGTAGGGCGCTGTTCGCCCGTGACGGGGGCCGGTGCATGTACTGCGGTGGCGTCGCAACCAGCGTCGACCACGTCATCCCGCGCAGTCGCGGGGGCAAGCACGTCTGGGACAACGTCGTCGCGTCGTGCCGCCGCTGCAACCATGTCAAAGCCGACCGCCATCTCGTCGAGATCGGCTGGCGGCTCCGTCACAAACCCGCTCCGCCCACCGGGCTGGCCTGGCGCATCATCGGCACGGGCCATAGGGACCCGCGCTGGCTGCCCTACCTGCAGCCGTACGGCGCGGACGACGCGTTGGCCCGGATCGACGGCATCTCCGCCTGACGGTCCGGGTTTTTGCATGGCCGGGTGCCCTCGCGCAGGGGCACCCGGTACGCACCACGGGGAGCCGTCCGGAACGCTCAGATCCACTTGACCTGCGCCTTCGTCACCGCCTTCACAGGTACCCCGCATTCCCTCCGCACCCATGATCGCCTAGTGTCACTCCGACAGCGGGCCCTTGTTCTGGAGCGCAACGCCCAGGGGTCCGCCTCGAATGTGGGGACTCATGCGCAAGCTCGCCATCAGCGCCGCCGTGTCCGGCGCCCTGGCTCTCACCGGCCTGGCCGCGCCCGCCGCGCTGGCCGACTCGCCGGACCTGACCTTCGGCGCCGTCACGGTCAACAACGGCAAGCCGATCGCGGTCGGCACCAAGGCCTCGGTGACCGTGCCGGTCACGTACAGCTTCACCCGGCCGGACGACCTCGTGATCGACTACGAGAAGAACTTCCTGATGATCGCCCTCTACCGGGGTCCGCTGGCGGAGACCGACAACGCGATCGAGGCCGGCTCGAAGCCCGTCTGCACCACCGTCGCGACGACCGACACCACGGCGACCGAGTCGTGCTCGGCGAAGCTCACCGTCGACCCGGAGGACAACCTCTACACGACCGCGGACGCCACCACCTGGAAGGCCGCCGCCCTCTACAGCGAGACGGCGATCGACCTCGACGAGTCCGACGGCCACATCAGCGTCCACACCGGCCTCGACCTGTGGGGCAACCTCGGCACCGCCAAGCTCCAGCGGATATCCAAGGTCACCGTCAACGCCACCCCGGAGCCGGCGGTCAAGGGCCGCACCCTGACCGTCAAGGGCGCGCTCACCCGCGCCGACTGGGGCAAGGGTGTCTACACCGGCTACCGGAACCAGCAGGTCACCCTCCAGTTCAAGGCCAAGGGCGCCACCGCGTACACCGACGTGAAGACGGTGACCTCCGGCACGGGCGGGGCCCTGTCCACCACCGTGAAGGCGTCGAAGGACGGCTCGTACCGCTACAAGTTCGCCGGTACGTCCACCACCGCGGCGAAGACGTCCGCGGCGGACTACGTCGACGTGAAGTAGCACCACCGCCCGCGCGGCGGGCACCGGCCCCCGGTCGACGAATCCGTCGACCGGGGGCTTTTTCGTGGCCGGATATTGACGCTCGCCTGGTCTAGTCCTATCGTCCTGGCATCAGATAGGAAAGTTTCCTAACAGTTGGGCAGGTGGCGGACCCATGGCAGGAACCCCTCGCGTACTGCGCGCCATGAACGACCGCGCCGCACTCGATCTGCTGCTGGAGCACGGCCCGCTCTCCCGGACCCGCCTCGGCAGGCTGACGGGGCTGTCCAAGCCGACCGCCTCCCAGCTCCTGGCCCGCCTCGAAGCCGCCGGACTCGTGGTGGCCACCGGCACCGGCGCGGACGGACCCCGCGACGGCGACCCCGGCGCCACCGGATCCGGCACGGGCCGACCCGGCCCCAACGCCCAGCTCTACGCGGTCGACCCGACCGCCGCGTACGCCGCCGGAGTCGACGTCACCCCCGAACGCGTCCTGGCCGCCGTCGCCGACATCACCGGCCGCACGGTCGGCGAACACGCCGTCCCCACCCCCGGACGCCGCCCCGCCGCACCCGTCGTACGGCAGGTCACCACCGCCCTCGACGGAGCGGTCAAGGCCGCCGGACTCACCCGGTCCGACGTGCACCGGCTGGTCATCGGCACACCGGGCGCCTTCGACCCCACCACCGGGCGGCTGCGGTACGCCTCGCACCTGCCCGGCTGGCACTCCCCCGCCCTCCTCGACGAAATCGCCGCCGCGCTGCCCATGCCGGTGGAGTACGAGAACGACGTGAACCTCGCCGCGCTGGCCGAACAACGGCTGGGCGCGGCCAAGGGCCACGACGACTTCGTGCTGCTGTGGAACGAGGGCGGTCTCGGCGCCGCGGTCGTCCTCGGCGGACGGCTGCACCGGGGGTTCACCGGCGGCGCCGGCGAGGTCGGCTTCCTGCCGGTCCCGGGTGTGCCGCTGGTCCGCCATGTCACCAAGGCGAACAGCGGGGGCTTCCAGGAGCTCGCCGGTTCGCAGATCATCCCCCGGCTCGCCCGCGAGCTGGGGATCACCCCGATCCCGGACGGGCCCTACGCCGAGGTCGCGACGGCGCTCGTGGCCCGCGCCGCCGCCGACATCGACTCCGGGTCCCACCGTCGACTTCTGGCCACGTACGCCACGGGCGTCGCGACCGGTCTGGCCGCACTCGTGACCGTGCTCGATCCCGAGCTGATCGTTCTCAGCGGTTCGGCGCTGATCTCCGGCGGGGAGCCGTTGCGGGCTCTCGTGGAGGCCGAACTGGGGGAACTGGCCGCGTCCCGACCGCGGCTGGTTCTCGGTGCCGTACTCGAACACCCCGTACTGCGGGGGGCGTTGGAGAGTGCGCTCGCGGCGACCCGTGACGAAGTCTTCGACACCTCGCGCTGATTGATCGTTCAGAAGCTGCGGGCCGTCAGTGGCCGGTCGCGCAGTTCCCCGCGCCCCTTGGGTTTCCCGAGCGCGCCCCCTTCCTTCCAGATCACCCCTCCCCTCCCTCAGGAGACTCCGTCATGTCCGGAATATCCAAGAAAGCGGCGATCGCTCTCGCCGCCACCGCCTCCCTCTCCCTGCTCGCCACCGCCTGTACGGGGCAGTCCGGGTCCACCGCCTCCGACGACCCGAACGCCAGGACGACGATCACCTTCTGGCACGGGTGGAGCGCACCCGGAGAGGTGAAGGCGATCCAGGCGAACGTGGACCGGTTCGAGAAGGAGCACCCGAACATCACGGTGAAGGTCGTCGGGAACATCAACGACGACAAGCTCAACCAGGCGCTGCGGGCAGGCGGTTCGAACGGGCCGGACGTGGTGTCCTCGTTCACCACGTCCAACATCGGCAAGTTCTGCTCCTCCGGGGCCTTCGCCGATCTGGGGCCCTTCATCGAGAAGTCGAAGCTGGACCTCGACAAGATCATCCCGAAGCCGATGCTGGACTACACCCAGTTCGAGGGCACCCGGTGCGCGCTGCCGCTGCTGGGGGACGCGTACGGGCTGTACTACAACAAGGACGCGTTCGAAAAGGCCGGCATCAAGGCGCCGCCGAAGACCTGGTCGGAGTTCGCGAAGGTCGCGGAGAAACTGACCGTCACCAAGGGCGACAGCTACTCCCAGCTGGGCTTCATGCCGAACTACCACGGCTACGAGACGGTCGTGGACCACTACATGTCGCAGTGGGACCACGCCTACTTCGACGCCGACGGCAAGTCGAACATCGCCAAGGACCCGGCGTTCGCGGAGATGTTCACGTACCAGAGGAAGCTGGTCGACTCGCTCGGCGGCTTCGCGAAGCTGGAGAAGTACCGGAACACCTTCGGCGACGAGTGGGGCGCCAAGCACCCCTTCCAGACGGGCCAGGTGGCCATGCAGCTGGACGGTGAATGGCGGCTCGGGATGGCCGAGGCCGCCGGCACCGACTTCGAGATCGGCACCGCTCCGATGCCCGTGGCCGACGACGAGGTGGACGAGTACGGCAAGGGCTTCCTCTCCGGCACGATCATCGGCATCGCCCCGCAGAGCAAGAAGCAGAACGCGGCCTGGGAGCTGGTGAAGTACCTGACGACCGACACCGAGGCCGTCGTCTCCTTCGCCAACGCGATCCACAACGTGCCGTCCACGTTCGCGGCGCTGAAGTCGCCCGACCTGAAGGTGGACGAGGGCTTCGAGACCTTCCTGGACATCGCCCAGAACGAGCACTCGAACACGCCGCCGGCCTCCGTCAACGGCTCCACGTACCAGACGACGCTCCAGGACTTCGGCTACCAGTACGAGTCCGGCAAGGTGACGGACCTCCACAAGGGCCTGGAGAAGACCGCGAAGCAGATCGACACCGATATCGCGCAGGCGAAGTAGCGCCGATGTCCACGTTCACTCTCCGCGCGAAGCGCCGCAGGTCGGCGCTTCGGACGGTGGCCTTCCTGTCCCCCTGGCTGATCGGGTTCGGCGTCTTCTTCGCCTATCCGCTGGTGTCCACCGTGTACTTCTCACTGATGAAGTACGACGGATTCGGCACCCCGGTCTTCCGCGGCCTGGGCAACTGGTCCTACGTCTTCAACGACTATCCGATGTTCTGGCCGGCCCTGCGCAACACGCTCTGGCTGGTGCTGGTCATGGTCACCTGCCGCGTGGTCTTCGGCCTCGGCGTCGGTCTGCTGATCACCAAGATCAGGACCGGGACGGGTGTCTTCCGCACCCTGTTCTATCTGCCCTATCTCGCCCCGCCGGTCGCCGCGACGCTGGCCTTCGTCTTCCTCCTCAACCCCGGCACCGGGCCGGTCAACTCCGTCCTCGACGGGCTGGGCCTGCCGACGCCCGGCTGGTTCACCGACCCGGCCTGGTCCAAACCGGCGCTCACCGCGCTCGCGCTGTGGGGCGTGGGCGACCTGATGGTGATCTTCATGGCCGCGCTGCTCGACGTCCCCAAGGAGCAGTACGAGGCCGCCGAGCTGGACGGGGCGTCGGCCTGGCAGCGGTTCCGGTTCGTGACCCTGCCGAGCATCTCGCCGATCGTGATGTTCGCCGTGGTCACGGGCGTGATCCAGACCATGCAGTACTACACGCAGCCCCTGGTGGCCGGGAAGGTCGCCTCCGGCGTCATCGGCGGCTCCGGGCAGCAGTTCGAGCCGGGCTACCCGGACAAGTCGACCCTGACTCTGCCCCAGCTCGTCTACAACCTGGGCTTCCAGCGCTTCGACTACGGCTCCGCCTGTGTGGTCGCCCTCGTGCTGTTCGCCCTGTCGATGGTGTTCACCGCGCTGCTGATGCGGCGCCGGGGCGGACTGATCGGAGCGGGTGACCGATGACCCAGGTACTGGACGTGCGCGACGAGCCCGTCATGGCCGCGGCCGCCCCGGACAGCGCGCGGACCGCCCGCCGCCGGGCCCTGCTGGAGTGGATCGCCGTCCACTCCCTGGGCGTGGCCGCCGCGCTCTTCTTCACCCTGCCCTTCGTCTTCGTCGTGCTGACCTCGCTGATGAGCGACCAGCAGGCACTCACCCGCGATCTGCTCCCGCACACCTGGGAGTGGGGCAACTACCGCCAGGTCCTGGACACCCCCGGCTTCCTGACCTGGTGGAAGAACACCCTTCTCTACGCCGGCCTCGGCACGGTCCTCACCGTCGTGTCGTCCGTCCCCGTGGCGTACGCGCTCGCCAAGTTCCGCTTCCGAGGCAGGCAGGTGGCGCTGATGCTGGTCATCTCGATGATGATGCTGCCGCCGCAGGTGGTGGTGATCCCGATGTACCTGTTCTGGGCCAAGCAGATGGACCTGTCCGGTTCGCTGTGGCCGCTGATCATCCCGATGGCGTTCGGGGACGCGTTCTCCATCTTCCTGCTGCGGCAGTTCCTGACGACCATCCCGGACGAGTACCTGGACGCGGCCCGCGTCGACGGCTGCGGCGAACTGCGCACCCTGCTGCGGGTCGTCCTGCCGATGGCGAAGCCGGGCATCGCGGCCGTCGCCCTGTTCCAGTTCTTCTACGCCTGGAACGACTACTTCGGACCGCAGATCTACGCCTCCGAGAACCCGGCCGCCTGGACGCTCAGTTACGGCCTGGAGTCCTTCAAGGGCGCGCACCACACCGACTGGAATCTGACCATGGCCGCGACCGTGCTGGTCATGGCCCCCGTGATCCTCGTGTTCTTCTTCGCCCAGAAGGCGTTCGTCGAAGGCGTCACCCTGACCGGAGTTAAGGGTTGATACAGCTATGAAGCTCACCGTGGTCGGCGGAGGGTCGACCTACACCCCCGAACTCGTGGACGGGTTCGCCCGGCTCAGGGACACACTGCCGATCGAGGAGCTGGTGCTCGTCGATCCGGCCGCCGACCGGCTGGAGCTGGTCGGCGGCCTGGCCCGCCGGATCTTCGCCCGGCAGGGGCACCCGGGCCGGATCGTCACCACGGGCGACCTGGACCGGGGCGTCGAGGGCGCCGACGCCGTCCTCCTCCAGCTGCGCGTCGGCGGCCAGGCAGCCAGGGAGCGCGACGAGACCTGGCCGCTGGAGTGCGGCTGTGTCGGCCAGGAGACCACCGGCGCGGGCGGCCTGGCGAAGGCGCTGCGCACGGTGCCGGTCGTCCTGGACATCGCCGAGCGCGTGCGCCGGACCAATCCCGACGCCTGGATCATCGACTTCACCAACCCGGTGGGGATCGTGACCCGCGCCCTGCTGCGGGCCGGCCACAAGGCGGTCGGCCTGTGCAACGTGGCGATCGGCCTGCAACGGAAGTTCGCCGCGCATCTCGGGGTGGCCCCGGCCGAGGTCCATCTGGACCACGTGGGCCTCAACCACCTCACCTGGGAGACCGGGGTCCGCCTCGGTGGCCCGGCGGGCGCGGACGTCCTGCCGAAACTGCTGGCCGACCACGGCGGGACGATCGCCGCCGATCTGCGCCTGCCCCGCCCGGTCCTGGACCGCCTCGGGGTGGTCCCGTCCTACTACCTGCGCTACTACTACGCCCACGACGAGGTCGTGCGGGAGCTGGGAACCAAGCCCTCCCGGGCCGCCGAAGTGGCGGCGATGGAACGGGAGTTGCTGGAGATGTACGCCGACCCTGCGCTCGACGAGAAACCCGCGCTGCTGGCCCGCCGGGGCGGGGCCTTCTACTCGGAGGCGGCCGTGGACCTGGCCGCGTCGCTGCTGGGCGACGGGGGCAGCCCGTACCAGGTGGTGAACACCCGCAACGGCGGCACCCTGCCGTTCCTGCCCGCCGACGCGGTGATCGAGGTGCAGGCCGCCGTGGGACCGGACGGCGCGGCCCCGCTGCCGGTCCCGACCGTGGATCCGCTGTACGCGGGTCTGATGGCGAACGTGACCGCGTACGAGGATCTGGCCCTGGACGCGGCCCTGCGCGGCGGCCGGGACCGGGTGTTCCGGGCCCTGCTCTCCCATCCCCTGATCGGCCAGTACGAGTACGCCGAGGCCCTCACCGACCGACTGCTCGCACACAACCGGGAGCACCTCGCGTGGGCATGAGCGAGCACGCGCGCGGGCGTGACGGCGCGCACGGCCGTGAAGGCGCGCGCGGGCCTGACCGGCGGGACGGCGTGCGCGGGCTTGAGGGGCGTGACGCCGTGCGCGGGAGCGTGCTCGCCGTCGACGCGGGCAACAGCAAGACCGACGTGGCCGTGGTCGCGCCCGACGGGGAGGTGCTGGGCGCGGCGCGCGGCGGCGGGTTCCAGCC
This sequence comes from Streptomyces caniscabiei, assembly GCF_014930365.1. GTDB lineage: Bacteria > Actinomycetota > Actinomycetes > Streptomycetales > Streptomycetaceae > Streptomyces > Streptomyces caniscabiei. The sequence goes on from NZ_JABXWI010000022.1 coordinate 88,936, forward strand.
CCCGGCCGTCGGGGTGACGGCGGCGGTCGACGGCCTCGCGGAGGTCGTACGGCGGGCCCTCGCCGAGGCCGGGTTCCGCTCGGTCGACCATGTCTCGGCGTGTCTGGCGAACGCCGACTTCCCCGTGGAGGAGGAGCGCCTCGCGGCGGCGCTGCGCACGCGCGCGTGGGGCACGACCGTCGAGGTCCGCAACGACACCTTCGCGATCCTGCGGGCCGGGGTGGCCGAGCCCCGGGGCGTGGCGGTGGTGTGCGGTGCCGGCGTGAACTGTGTCGGCATGCGCCCCGACGGCCGCACCGCGCGCTTCCCCGCGCTGGGGCGCATCTCCGGGGACTGGGGCGGTGGTTGGGGCCTGGCCGAGGAGGCGATGTGGCACGCGGCCCGCGCCGAGGACGGCCGGGGCGGTCCCACGGCACTGGCCGAGACGCTGCCCGCGCACTTCGGCCTGGACTCCGTGTACGCCCTGGTCGAGGCGCTGCACCTCGGGGACATCCCGGCCGTCCGCCGCCATGAGCTGACCCCGGTCCTGTTCACCACGGCGACCGGCGGCGACCCGGTGGCCCGCTCGCTGGTGGACCGTATGGCCGAGGAGGTGGTGGCCATGGCGACGGTGGCCCTGACCCGCCTGGACCTCCTCGGCGAGGAGACCCCCGTCCTCCTCGGCGGCGGTGTCCTCGCCGCCCGGCACCCCCTCCTCGACGCCCGGATCCGCGAGGCGCTGGCCGCCGCCGCGCCCAAGGCGGTGCCCCGGGTGGTCACGGCAGCCCCGGTGCTGGGCGCGGCACTGCTCGGGCTCGACCACGTGGGCGCGCCGCGCGGCGTGCACGCGCGTGTGCGGGCGCACTACGAACGAGGCTGACCCCGCCCCGCGCCACCCTCCTGGATCTCCCTCGAACGCGTTCGAACCCCCAGGGAACCGAACCCGATCGGAGCGCGTATTCATGGGCAGGGGGTGGTGCGGGAAGCCTTGTGCTGCGCCGGATCCGACAAGGACAGTGCCTACGGACACGATCGGGGAACAAGATCGAGTCAAGGTCTGTGCGTTGTCAGTCCCGACGGCGATACTTGCGGCCGTGCACCTCTGTCCGTGCGAGCGGACGGAAGCGATGGACGGATGACCAGGGGGAGGTCAGGTGACATTCACGCCGGAGGGCAGCGCGGCACCGACGGCACCACCCACGGGCCCGGGCCCCGCCGTGCCGCCCCGGGCCGCACCGTCGAGGACCCCCGTGCCGCCCCCGGCCCCGGACGGCGGGCCGCCCCGCCGCACGGCGTTCGCCGAGGGCGTCGACCAGTTGCGCGCCGCTGCGACGACCGAGCCAGGCCGGCTGCGCATCATCGGCGCCGTCCTCGCCCTCCTGGTCGTCACGTTCGGCGCCGTCACGGCCTGGCAGATGAACGACCGCGCGGCCGCCGCCGACGACGTGCTCCACGGCAGCCAGCCGCTCAGCTCGGCCGCCGCCGAGATCTACAGCTCGCTGGCCGCCGCCAACACGGCGGCCTCCAGCGGGTTCCTCGCGGGCGGGCAGGAGACCCGGGAGTCGCGTGAGGACTACGAGCGGGAGATGGGGGAGGCCGCGAGACAGCTGGCCCTCGCCGCGACCGCGTCGAAGTCCGGCTCCGACTCCGAGGAACGCATCGCCAAGCTGAACGCCCTGCTGCCCGAGTACAAGGGCCTGGTCGAGCGGGCCCGCGCCAACAACCGGCTGGGCTACCCCCTGGGCGGCGCCTATCTGCGCTACGCCAACGACAAGATGCAGGGCATGCTCGACGAGGCGCAGAGCATCTACGACAACGAGAACGAGCGGCTCCGTGACGACTACGCGGAGGCCACGGCGTACCCCTGGGCCGCGCTCGGCCTCGGGGTCCTCGCCATCGGCGGCCTCGTCTGGGCCCAGCGGCGCAACTACCGGCGCACCAACCGGGTGTTGAACCACGGCATGGTCGCGGCGACGGCCGCCTCCACCGTGGTCCTGCTGTGGCTGGCCGGCGGCCACACCGTCGCCCGAGCGGGGCTGAACGACTCCTACGACCACGGCGTCCGGTCCATGACCGTCCTCAACGACGCGCGCATCGCCTCCCTCACGGCCCGGGGCAACGAGAACCTGACCCTCATCAGCCGCGGGGCGCAGTCGATCGAGATCGAGGACGACGGCCAGAAGAAGAACGTGGACGAGTTCGACCACAACTTCGGGATCGAGATGCGCAATCTCGAGGTCAAGCTGGCGGCCGCCGAGAAGCTGGCCGACGACAGCAGCGGCGCGAAGCCGGTGAAGGCCGCCGGCCTCGGTATGGACGAGTGGCTGAAACGGCACGAGAGGGCCCGCGCCGCCGACGACAAGGGCGACTACCAGTGCGCTCTGGACCAGGTGATCGGCGGCAGGTCCACGACCGACTGCCCGGACGGCGACAAGCCGACCGGCGAGTGCTTCGACGAGGTCGACACGAACCTCGGCATCGCGAGCGACTACGAGAAGCGGGAGTTCACCACGGCGGCCCGGGGCGGCCGTGACGCGATGCTCGGACTTCCCGTGGGCGCCGCCGTCCTGGCGGTGCTGGGCGCGGCCGGCGCGGTGCTGGGCATCGGGCGCAGGCTGTCGGAGTACCGGTGACGGCGACGGGAGGAGACTCGGTGGAAGGAGGAGCGATGAATGCGATGCGACGCCTGCGAGCCGGCCTCAGGGGCTGGGGCGGCGTGGGCGCCATGGCGGTCCTCTGCGCCCTGACCCTGGTCTTCGCCCTGGTGCTGCCGGTGAAGGGCACCCGCGGCGACGGCGCGACAGGCACCGGCGGCCCGGGCGTGGTCCGGGGCACGCAGGCGCGGGCGGACGACTGCGAGGAGAAGGGCGATCCGGAGAAGCGGAGCCTGCGGCCCTCGTCGAGCGCCTCCGGCGACGCGATCGAGCGGATCCGGAAGAACGACGTCATCACGGTCGGCGTCGACCAGAACAGCTACCGCTGGGGCTACCGCGACCCGAACAGCACGAAGGACGAAGCCGTGCTGGAGGGCTTCGACATCGACATAGTGCACCGCATCGCCGAGGAGATACTCGGCGACCCGAACAAGGTGCGCTTCCGGGCGATCCCCACCAGCCAGCGCATCCCCCTGTTGCAGAAGAAGGAGATCGACATGGTGGTCCGCACCATGACGATCAGCTGCGACCGTCTGAAGGACGTCGCCTTCTCCCAGCCCTACTTCAGGACGGGTCAGCAGGTCCTGGCCCCCAAGTCCTCGACGATCAAGGGCTATGACAAGACGCTGGCGGGCAAGAAGATCTGTACGGCCGCCACTTCCACCGCCCTGTCCACCCTGGAGGCCGGCCGGACCTCGGGCAAGCTGCCCGCCACCGCCGACATCTCCCTGACCGTCCCCAACCAACTCGACTGCCTGGTCAGGCTCCAGCTCGGCGAGGTCGACGCCGTGGTCACCGACGGAGCCCTCGCCGCCAGCCAGGCCGCGCAGGACCCGACGGTCGACCTCAAGGGCGCGCCGTTCACGACCGAGTACTACGGAGTGGCGATGAACCGGGACGCGGATGATCTGGTACGCCGGGTCAACCAGGTGCTGGTGGACTATCTCAAGGACGGCTGGCAGAACTCCTACGACAAGTGGCTGTCCGGGACTCTCGGCGACAACTCGGGGCAGTCCCGGCCGCCTTCCCCCCAGTACAGCGACTGACGTACCGGGACCGACGTAAGAGGACCGGGTTCAACTGACGGACACCGACAGCAGCGAGAGGTGATCGATGGGCGTCGCGGGATCCACCGGGCCGGTGATGGACCGGGACGAGGTGGACCGTGCGCTCGCGCGGCTCGGCGCGGAGCACGAGGCCATCGAGACCTCGCTGCTCGCCCTGCAGGACCACGCGGGCCGCAGGCTGCTCGAAGGCGCCGCGCTGACCGGCGTCACCAAGGAGCGCTGGACCGCCGCGGACGCGTCGATCACGCTGCTGTGGGCCTACTTCGACGCGTACACGGACGCGTTGCACAGCGCCCGGGAGATCCGTTCGCGACGCCGCTGGTCCAGCCGTGAGGACCTGGTGGAGCTGACGGAACTGCTGCGCGGCGAGGCGGTCACGGTCGCCGGCTCCGCGACGGCCATGGCGAACGCGCCGACGCTCCAGGGCACGACCCGGCTCAGCGAACAGTTCTCGCTGGTCACACTCGTGGACCGGATGAACGACCTGTACGCGTCCTCGCTGGACATGGTCGTGGCCGCCGACGCGGTGTGGTCCGCGCTGCCCGCCAGAATCGATCTCCTGGCCGCCGAGCTCCAGCGCACCCGTGGGCTCGCGCACTCCGTGGGCGTACGCCCCGGCGAGCACCCGGCCGGCGACGACCTGGAGCGGATCACCCGCACCCTGACCCGCCTCCGTGAGCGGGTCGTCTCGGACCCGCTGGCCTTCTGGGTGCCCACGCCCGGCAGTTCGGCGCCCGGTGGCGGCCGCCCGGACACCTCGACGTACGACCGTGAGGCACGGGCCCTGGAGGACGTGCGGCGGGAGATCGACGCCGTGCTGACGGTCCGGCAGGACGCGGAGGCGCGACTGCTGAAGCTGCGGGACGTGCTCAGCCGCGCGGACCGCACGCTCGCCGAGGCGCGCAGCGCGCGCGGTGAGGTGCTGGCGAAGATCGCCGCGACGGAGGTGCCCGTGGTGAGCGGTCCGCCGACGGTGCTTCAGGAGCAGTTGGCGATGGCGGCGGAGTACCGCAGACACGCGCAGTGGCACCGGCTCTCCCCGCTCCTGGAGTCCCTGGAGCAGAAGGCGGACGACGAACTGCTGCGGGCCCGCGAGTCGTTGACGGCCGTGACCGCGCCGCTGGCGGTCCGCGCGGAGCTGCGCGGCCGGCTCGACGCGTACAAGGCGAAGGTCGCCCGGCACGGCTTCGCGGAGGACTCGCTGCTGGTCGAGCGGTACGACGCTGCGCGGCGCATGCTGTGGAGCGCCCCGTGTGATCTGCGCGTCGCCGAGATGGCGGTGCTGCGCTACCAGCAGGCGGCCACCGAGCTGCTGGGCCAGTCGGTACCGGCCCAGCCCGCGCCCCAGGACCGGAGGGAGGAACAGCAGTGAGTCAGACGGAGGAGAGCCCGGCGGGCGAGGAGACGGCGCGGCAGTCGTGCCAGCGGCCCGGTTGCTCGGGTGCGTACGAGGACGTGGGCGGCGGCGAGCTGTACTGCGACGAGTGCGGTCTGGCGCCGGTCGTCTCGGCGAGCGGCATGGTCAACTCCCCGCCCACCGGCATCACCGGGGGCGGCAGGGGCTCGCGCGGCTCCGGTTCCGGCAGTTCGCGCTCCTCGCGCACGTCGGCCCGGTCCTCGCAGTCGCGCCGCTCGGTCTCGGGCCGGCTCTCGCGTGCCCTGTCGGGCCGGTCGACGGGCCGCTCGGTGTCGGTGCGCAGCTCCGGCAAGACCGCCGGCACCTCGGGGCGGGCGCGGCTCGGTGTGGGTCTGGTCCAGGTGCCGGACGTGCCGCGTCCCGACCCGCGCTCGATGGTGCTGGAGACCGCCGAGGTGCCCGAGCGGAAGCGGTTCTGCTCGCGCTCGGACTGCGGGGCGCCGGTCGGCCGGGCGCGCGGTGACCGGCCGGGGCGCACGGAGGGCTTCTGCACCAAGTGCGGCCACCCGTACTCCTTCGTGCCGAAGCTGCACTCGGGCGACATCGTGCGCGGCCAGTACGAGGTCGTGGGCTGTCTGGCGCACGGCGGTCTGGGCTGGATCTACCTGGCCATAGACCGGGCGGTGTCGGACCGCTGGGTCGTGCTGAAGGGCCTGCTGGACACCGGCGACCAGGACGCGATGGCGGCGGCGATCTCCGAGCGCCGCTTCCTCGCCGAGATCGAGCACTCCAACATCGTCCGCATCTACAACTTCGTCGAGCACCTCGACCAGCGCACCGGTTCGCTGGACGGGTACATCGTCATGGAGTACGTCGGCGGCAAGTCGCTGAAGGAGATCGCCAACGGCCGCCGCACGCCGGACGGGCGCCGCGATCCGCTGCCGGTGGAGCAGGCGTGCGCGTACGGCATCGAGGCTCTGGAGGCGCTCGGTCACCTCCACAGCCGCAACGTCCTGTACTGCGACTTCAAGGTCGACAACGCGATCCAGACCGAGGACCAGCTCAAGCTGATCGACATGGGCGCGGTGCGCAGGATGGACGACGACGAGTCGGCCATCTACGGCACCGTCGGCTACCAGGCCCCGGAGGTCGCCGACGTGGGCCCGTCGGTCGCCTCCGACCTGTACACGGTCGCCCGCACGCTCGCGGTCCTCACCTTCGACTTCCAGGGCTACACGAACGTCTTCGTGGACTCCCTGCCCGACCCGGACAACATCGAGGTCTTCCGCCAGTACGAGTCGTTCTACCGGCTGCTGGTCCGGGCCACCGACCCCGATCCGGCCCGCCGGTTCGCCTCCGCGCAGGAGATGTCGGAGCAGCTGACGGGTGTGCTGCGGGAGGTCGTCTCCCTCCAGACGGGCCGGGCCCGGCCCGCCCTGTCGACGATCTTCGGCCCCGAGGTGAAGGTCACGGACACGGAGCTGTTCGCCAAGCTGGACGGGGACGTGTCCCGGCTGGGCACGCGCCGCGACAAGCCGACCACCAGGAACGGTGGTTCGTCTTCCGGTTCGCCTTCCGGTTCGCCTTCCGCCACGCCCGCCCTGCTGACCGCCGGCGCGGCCGTCCCCGCCCGGCTCACCCGGCAGCTCGACACCGCCGCCGCGGCCCTCGCGCTGCCCGTCCCGCGCGTGGACCCGGGCGACCCGAACGCCGGGTTCCTCGCGGGACTGATCACCTCCGCGCCCACCGAGCTGATCACAGCGCTGCACGCGGCCCCCAGCGGCTCCCTGGAGCTGCGGCTGCGCGAGCTGCGGGCCCGCCTGGAGATGGCCGAGTTCACCATCGCCCTGGCCACCCTGGACGCCCTGGAGCGGGACCACCCCGACGACTGGCGGGTGGTCTGGTACCGGGGCGTGGCCGCGCTCGCCACCGGCGACCACGAGAACGCCGCGCTGTCCTTCGACGCGATCTACGACGCCTTCCCGGGCGAGCCGGCCCCCAAGCTGGCCCTCGGCCTGTGCGCCGAGGTGCTGGGGCAGCTGGACAACGCCGCCGAGTACTACCGCCTGGTGTGGACGACCGACCCCAGCTTCGTCAGCGCCGCGTTCGGGCTCGCCCGGGTGCGACTGACCGCCGGGGACCGGCAGAACGCCGTCCGGACCCTGGAGTCCGTGCCGGAGGCGTCGATCCACTACACCGCCGCCCGGGTCGCCGCCGTACGGGCCCGGCTCAGACACCGCGCGGACGCGACGCTCGGAGCCGAACCGGCGCCGCCCCCGGCCGGGACCGACGAAACAGCGCAGGGCGCCCCGTTCCTGGACGATCTGACCGCGGCCGCCGGGCAGGTCGAGGCGCTCGGCGGGTACGGTCTGGACGCGGTGCGCCGCGAGCAGTTGTCCACAGAGGTCCTTGGCTGCGCCCTGGACTGGGTACTCTCCGGAAGCCGGGGTGCCGCGCCCCCGACCGGCGAGCGGGTCCTGCTCGGCAGCACGCTGGACGAGCGCGGCCTCCGCTTCGGACTGGAGCGGTCGTACCGCACACTGGCCCGGCTCGCCCAAGGCGGCGAGGAGAGGATCGACCTGGTGGAACGTGCCAACCGTTACCGCCCCCGGACGTGGGTGTAGTTGATGTCGCAGATGCCCCAGCCGACCGCGCTGACGAAGTGCCCGATCTGCGAGTGGCCCCTCGCCTCGGACGACCGCTTCTGCGGTGCGTGCGGCCATGACCTGTCGGCGGTCCCCGCACCGCCGGCGGACCATCCGACCCTCACCATGAACGGGACGGCGGCCGCCGCGCCCGACGAGGCCGGCTCCGTGGACTGGCCCGTCGCCTCCGAACCGAGCACCGACACGCCCCCGCCGGTGGTCCGTCCCACCGACATCCCGGGCACCGACTCCGGCGGCGGCGAACTGCCGGGACCGGGCCGGGGCGTACGGTTCGACCGGCCCCGCGAGCCCGACGAGTACCCGCTGGCCGCGCCCCAGCCGCCGGACCCGCGCACCACCGACCTCGCCACCCCCGCGGCCGGTACGAAGGTGTGCGTGGCCTGCCGCGCGGGCCGCGTCGACCGGGACGGCTACTGCGAGAACTGCGGACACGCCCAGCCCCGTGAACGCGACCACATGGAACTGGAGTTGGGCGCGGTCGCCGCGGTCAGCGACCGGGGCCTGCGCCACCACCGCAACGAGGACGCGTTCGCGATCTCCTCGACCGCGCTGCCCGACGGCTCCCCCGCGGTCGTCGCGATCGTCTGCGACGGCGTGTCCTCCGCGACCCGCCCCGACGACGCCTCGCTCGCCGCCGCCCGCGTCGCCAACGAGACGGTGCTGGGCGCGCTGCCGCGCGGCACCCATCCGCAGCAGGCCATGCACGACGCGATCGTCGCCGCCGCGAGCGCCGTCAACGCCCTCGCGGAGGAGCCGGAGACGGCCCAGGAGCACGCCCCGCACCAGAACGCGCCGGCCTGCACCATCGTCGGCTCGATCGTCACCGCGAGCCTGCTCGTCGTCGGCTGGGTCGGCGACAGCCGCGCCTACTGGGTGCCGGTGGACCGCAGCGCGCCCCCGGCCCGGCTCACCGAGGACGACTCGTGGGCGGCACAGATGGTGTCCGCGGGACTGATGAGCGAGGCCGAGGCGTACGCCGACGAGCGTGCCCACGCGATCACCGGCTGGCTCGGCGCCGACGCGTACGAACTGGAGCCGCACACCGCTTCCTTCAAGCCGGACCGGCCGGGTGTAGTGGTGGTGTGCACCGACGGACTGTGGAACTACGCGGAGGCCGCCGAGGAGATGGCCGAGGCCGTGCCCCTGGACGCGGCCGAGCGGCCGTTGCACTGCGCGCAGGTCCTGGTCGGCCGCGCGCTCGACGGAGGTGGCCACGACAACGTAACAGTGGCGATCCTGCCGTTCCCGGCCCCTCCTCAGGGGGCAGGATCGGCCTGAGGGTGCGCGCGGGCCGGATGTTCGCGTGCGCCCCGGCGGCCGGACGGGAAGGGCCGACGGACCGGAGGGGACCGGTCCGGGTACGGGCACGCACAGTCATCACCCCACGCGCTGTGGGGCCGCTAGGGGGATCAGAGTAGGCATGGCCAATTTCTCGAAGTCGAACGTGCCGCAGTTCTCGGTCGAGGTGTACCAGAACGAGTACCTGCCCGAGGGCGGCCGTGAGGTGAACGCCATCGTGACGGTCAGCGCGACCGGCGGGGGGACCATCGGCAGCGCGGTCGCCGCGCCGCACCTGTACTCGCCCGGGCAGGGCCCGTCCGCCGCCGTGGCGCTGATGGTCGACTGCTCGGGGTCGATGGACTACCCGCCGACCAAGATGCGCAACGCCCGGGACGCCACGGCCGCCGCGATCGACACCCTGCGCGACGGCGTCCACTTCGCCGTGATCGACGGCACCCACGTGGCCCGCGAGGTCTACCCCGGCGGCGGCCGGCTCGCGGTCGCCGACTCCGCCACCCGGGACCAGGCCAAGCAGGCGCTGCGCAGGCTCAGCGCGGGCGGCGGCACCGCCATCGGCACCTGGCTGAAGCTCGCCGACCGGCTGCTCGCCTCGGCGGACGTCGCCATCCGCCACGGCATCCTGCTCACCGACGGCCGCAACGAGCACGAGTCCCCGGAGGACCTGAAGGCCGCGCTGGACGCCTGTGCTGGACGGTTCACCTGTGACGCGCGTGGAGTGGGTACCGACTGGGAGGTCAAGGAGGTCACCGGCATCGCCTCCGCGCTGCTCGGCACCGCCGACATCGTCGCCGACCCGGCCGCTCTGTCCGCCGACTTCACGCAGATGATGGAGACGGCCATGGGCAAGGAGGTCGCGGACGTCGCCCTCCGGCTGTGGACCCCGGTCGGCACACGGATCAAGTTCGTGAAGCAAGTGGCGCCGACGGTCGAGGAGTTGACCGACCGTCGTACCGAGGCCGGACCGCGCGCCGGGGACTACCCGACCGGCTCGTGGGGGGACGAGTCCCGCGACTACCACGTGTGCGTCGAGGTCCCGTCCGCCAACCTCGGCCAGGAGATGCTGGCCGCCCGTGTCTCCCTCGTCATCCCGCAGCCCGAGGGCACCGCGCAGAACCTCGGCGCCCAGGGTCTGGTGAAGGCCGTGTGGACCGACGACATGGTCGCGTCGACGTCGATCAACCCCCAGGTCGCGCACTACACGGGTCAGGCCGAATTGGCACAAGTCATCCAGCAAGGTTTGGATGCCCGTAAATCCGGAGATTTCGACGGAGCAACGGCCAAGCTGGGGCGGGCCGTTCAGCTCGCCAGCGCCTCGGGGAACGCGGATACTGCGAAACTGCTTGCGAAGGTGGTGGACGTGGTCGACGCGGCGACAGGTACTGTGCGACTGAAGGCGAAGGTCACGGAGGCCGACGAGATGACTCTCGAGACACGGTCGACAAAGACTGTTCGTGTAAAGAAGTAGCCGGAAACAGAGCAAGAAACACCCGGAAACACCGCTGCACTCGAGCCTGGCTCCCCCACCGGGGATCCGGCCGGTAGGCGGCCACACCGGCCCGTCGCGGCCACAGGAACCGGCCGTGAGGCCGGAAAGGAGAGGGGGAAGCGCCGACATGCCGACCTGCCCGAACGGACACCAGTCGGGTTCCGACGACTGGTGCGAGGTCTGCGGTCACCGTATGGCCGGTGCCGTACCCCCGCCGCCACCACCGCCGCCCCCGGGCGCCGGTTACGGATACCCGCCGCCCGGCTCCCCTCCCCCGCCTCCGGGCGGCCCCGGAGGGCCTGGGGGGCCTGGGGGCCCCGGAGGCCCTGGCGGTCCCGGTGGACGACCGCACCTCGCCGCCGAGCCGGAACTATGCCCGCAGTGCCGCACGCCCCGCGAGGGCGGCGCGCCCTTCTGCGAGGAGTGCCGGTGGAACTTCCTGACCAACACGGCGACCACGTACACCCCGGCCGCGCCGCGGCCTCCGGCGCCCGGACCGGGTCCGGGCGGCCCTGGTCCCGGCGGTCCCGGCCCTGGCGCCGGTCCGGGCGGCCCCGGCCCCGGCCCCGGCGGGAACCCTGCGCTCCGCTTCCAGCAGCCGCCTCCGCCGTCGTACGGCGGCGGTGACGGGTACGACTACCAGAGCTCCCGCCCCTCGCAGGTGAACCGTCCCGCCGAGCCGATCCCGTCGGGCCCGCCGTTCGGCGGCGAGCCGGGTCCGGGCGGGCCCGGAGGACCGGGCGCGAACGGCGGCTTCGGCGGTCCCGGGGGCCACGGCGGCCACGGCGGTGGTCAGGGTCCTGGCGGCCCCGGCGGCCCTGGACGCCCGGGTGGTCCCGGCGGCCCGTCGGGGCAGCCGGGTCCGGGACAGTCCGGTCCGTCCGCGTTCGGCGGGGATCCGTCGCGCCCCGGCCCCTCGGGCTTCGGCGGTGACCCCTCACGCCCCGGCCCCTCGGGCTTCGGCGGCGATCCCTCACGCCCCGGCCCTTCCGGCTTCGGCGGCGACCCCTCACGACCTGTCCCGCCGCCCCCCGGGCCTACGCCGGGCGGGCACGGCGGACCGGGTGGACCGGGTGGACCTGGCGGGTCCGGCTTCCCCGGCGGCCCCGGACCCGGTGGGCCGGGCGGTCCCAGTGGTCAGGGTCCTGGTGGTCAGGGTCCCGGCGGCGGTCCGGGTGGCGGTGGAGCACCGCAGGCGTTCCAGCAGGCGGGCGCTCCCGCTCCGCCCGGCTTCCCGCAGGAGACCCGGCGACCGCAGCCCGGAGGTCCCGGCGGCCCCGGTGGTCCCGGTTCCGGGGGCGGCCCCTCGTTCGGCGGTGACGACGACTGGGTGATCTCCCCGCCGTCGACCGGCCCGGGCGGACCCGGTGGCCCCGGCGGTCCCGGCGGCGCGGGTGCTCGTCCGGGTGGCTACGGCTACCCGCAGCCCGGTGCCACCCAGGCCCCGCCCGGCCCCGCGTACCCGCAGGCGCCGACGACCTGGAGCGCGACCATCGGCCCCGACCGCGACTACTTCATGGCGATGATGCAGCGCTCGGGCCCCGAGGCCGCCGGCCTGAACCTGCCCGCGTACTCCCCGGAGCAGCGGCGCGCCCTCACCGGCAACCAGATCACCATCGGACGGCGCCGCCACTCCACCGGCGACACCCCCGACATCGATCTCTCGGTCCCGCCGGAGGACCCGGGCGTCTCCCACCAGCACGCGGTCCTGGTGCAGCAGCCCGACGGCAACTGGGCGGTCGTCGACCAGAACTCCACGAACGGCACCACGGTCAACGGTTCCGAGGACCCCATCCAGCCCTTCGTGCCGATCCCCCTCCAGGACGGGGACCGGGTCCACGTGGGCGCGTGGACGACGATCACGATCCGCCGGGGCTGACCCGCCCCGCGGCAGTACACCGACTCAGGGCCGACCGAGCACATCGGTCGGCCCTGAGCCGTGGGCGCCCGCCCCGGGCCCGGCCCCGGTCACGGCAGCGGCCAGGCGTACGCCCCCTCCGGGTCGTCCAGCCAGGCCCAGGCACGGTCGCCGCGGACCGTGATGCCGTAGCGCTCGCGGGACGGCATCCCCTCACGCTGCCACAGGGCGAGCGCCTCGTGCGGGTCGAGACTGGCCGCCGTGAGGGCCAGCAGGAACCGGAAGAGCTCGTGGTCCCTGGCCCGGTGGGGCAGCCCGCCCAGATGCGGATGGACCGCTTCCGGCTCGCTGCCCCCGCGCAGGGGCACGAAGTACGCGGAGGTGTGCAGGAAGCGCCCCTCCGCGTGCTCGGCGTCCTCCACCCGCAGCCGTACCAGTCCCGTGGCCAGCGGCGTCAGGATGCGCGCGCCGGGGGTGCACTGGGCGAGCCAGGCGCGCGGGATCGAGTGCAGCGTGCAGGTCGCGATGATCCGGTCGTACGGCGCCCGCTCGGGCACCCCGCGCGCCCCGTCCCCGGTGACGACGGTCGGGTGGTATCCGGCGGCGGCCAGATGCCTGCGTGCCGCCTCCGTGATGTCGGCGTCCAGATCGACGGTCGTGACCAGGTCGTCCCCCAGCCGGTGCGCGAGCAGAGCGGCGTTGTACCCGGTGCCGGCACCGATCTCCAGCACCCGGTCACCGTCCTCCACCTCCAGCTCGGCCAGCATCTTCGCCATCAGCGACGGCTGACTGCTGGAGGAGATCAGCTCGCCGTCCCGCACCCGCGTGGCGAGCGGCGTGTCCGCGTAGGCGCCCCGCACCCAGCGTGCCCGCCGCCTGGGGTCGCGTTCCTCGCCCCACAGCCGCTCGAAGCCGCCCATGACGCCCACGTAGTAGTACGGGACGAAGAGATGCCGAGGGACGCTCTCGAAGGCCTTCCGCCACTGCGGATCGGCGTCCCACGCCCCGCTCGCCTCGATCTCACGCACGAGCGCCGACCGAACCTCGGCAGCGAGACGTTCCAAGTCGTGGTCCACAGAGTGCGCGCCCATACCTCCACTGTGCGGCCGGACGCCCTGAGAGGCGAGCACCCCGGCCCGCGGGTCCGGAATCGCCCGGTCCACCCGTTTCGCGATGGTCCTACGCCTCAAGACCTCCGTCGCCGCGTCTGAGACCATGGGGAACGTGAATGAGATTCGGCGCGGCACGCTTCAGGAGCAGACCTTCTACGAGCAGGTCGGTGGCGAGGAGACCTTCCGGCGTCTCGTGCGCCGTTTCTACGAGGGCGTCGCCGAGGATCCGATCCTGCGGCCGATGTACCCCGAGGAGGACCTGGGCCCGGCCGAGGACCGCCTCACCCTGTTCCTGATCCAGTACTGGGGTGGGCCCACCACCTACAGCGAGAACCGGGGCCACCCCCGCCTCCGGATGCGCCACGCCCCGTTCACCGTCGACCGCGCCGCCCACGACGCCTGGCTGAAGCACATGCGCGACGCCGTCGACGACCTCGGCCTCTCCGAGGAGCACGAGCACACCCTGTGGAACTACCTCACCTACGCGGCCGCCTCGATGGTCAACGCCCCGGGCTAGGCACAGCCACGGCCGCCGCCGTCCTCAGCGGACGCTGACGCCCAGGGTCCCCAGTCCCGCCCTGCGGACGGCGATCGACCCGTACGGTGTGCGCAGCCGGAGCCACGCGCCGGACGAGAACAGTCCCGGCGTCGCCGTCCCGGGCGGGCCGGACGCGCGCGGGGCGCGGAGGAAGCCGAGCGACTGGGCCGCGTGCACGGCGCGCACCGGCAGCGGTGTGTCCCCGACCGTACGGGACCAGATCTCCCGTCCGATCCGGTCCAGTTCGGCCCGTGTCCGGTGTTCGGGCGGCAACTCCTCGGTGCGGGACCGGAATTCACGCACCGCGGCGGAGACCATCGCCCGGAGCGCGTCCGGCGCGGGCAACCCCTCCTCCGGGCGCCAGCCGCCGCGCGGGGGAAGCACCCCGGCCCACGGCGGTCCGGTCACCGCCGCCGGGACGGCGGCCGTGGCGCCGGCCTCGTCGATGGACTCCAGCAGCTCACCGGCCGACACGGTCACGTCGAGCGTGGCGTCGAGGCCGTTCTCGTAGGGCTTGGCGAGGCGTACGGCCCGGATCGCCAGGACCTCGAAGGACGGCGGCCGGCCGAAGACGGCGAGCGCGGTGCCGGCCGCCTGGAGGCGCACCGCGGCTCCACGGTCGTAGTGGAGCAGCCGGGAGAGGAAGGCCGCGAGATCCGCGGCCTCCCCCTCGTCGGCGAGGTGGAGCACCGTCATGCGGCGACGGCCTCTTCCTCGTCATCCCTGTACTCCTCCAGGAACTCGCGTTCCTCGGAGGTGATCCGGCGGGGCCGCTGGGTCGCGAAGTCGAACGGCACGATCACCGTCGAGGCCCGGACGTAGACCTGGTCCGGGTCCTTGACCTCGTAGGTGATCGTGAACGACGCCGCTCTTATCTCCGTGACCCACAGCTCGACGTCCACCGGCTGGTGCCGGTGGACCAGCTGCCGCTTGTAGTCGATCTCATGGCGTGCCACCACGGACCCCTGCTTGAAGTCCTTCTCCGGGCGGAACAGGAAGTCGATACGGGCTTCCTCCAGGTAGCGGAGGAAGACCACGTTGTTGACGTGGCCGTACGCGTCCATGTCCGCCCAGCGCAGTGGGCAGCGGTAGATGTGCCGCAAGATCGATCAGCCCCGGGTCAGCTTCTTGTAGGTGGCGCGGTGCGGACGGGTGGCGTCGGCGCCGAGTCGCTCGATCTTGTTCTTCTCGTACGACTCGAAGTTGCCCTCGAACCAGAACCACTTGGACTCGCCCTCGTAGGCGAGGATGTGCGTGGCCACCCGGTCCAGGAACCACCGGTCGTGGGAGACGACCACGGCGCAGCCGGGGAACTCCAGCAGCGCGTTCTCCAGCGACGACAGGGTCTCGACGTCGAGGTCGTTCGTCGGCTCGTCGAGGAGCAGCAGGTTGCCGCCGAGCTTGAGGGTGAGCGCCAGGTTGAGGCGGTTGCGCTCACCACCGGAGAGCACCCCGGCCGGCTTCTGCTGGTCCGGGCCCTTGAAGCCGAACGCGGACACGTACGCACGGGAGGGCATCTCGACCTGGCCGACGTTGATGTAGTCCAGTTCGTCGGAGACGACGGCCCACAGCGTCTTCTTGGGGTCGATGTTCTCGCGGCTCTGGTCGACGTAGGAGATCTTGACGGTCTCGCCGACCTTGATCGAACCGGAGTCGGGCGCCTCCAGACCCTGGATCATCTTGAACAGGGTCGTCTTGCCGGCGCCGTTCGGGCCGATGATGCCCACGATGCCGTTGCGCGGCAGCGTGAAGGAGAGGTCGTCGATGAGGACCTTCTCGCCGAAGGCCTTGCTGAGGTTGTTGACCTCGACGACCACGCTGCCCAGACGCGGGCCCGGCGGGATCTGGATCTCCTCGAAGTCCAGCTTCCGCATCTTGTCGGCCTCGGCGGCCATCTCCTCGTAGCGGGCCAGACGCGCCTTGGACTTGGCCTGACGGCCCTTGGCGTTGGAGCGGACCCACTCCAGCTCTTCCTTGAGCCGCTTGGCGCGCTTGGCGTCCTTCTGGCCCTCGACCTTGAGACGGGTCTGCTTGGTCTCCAGGTAGGTGGAGTAGTTGCCCTCGTAGCCGATGGCGCGGCCACGGTCGAGCTCCAGGATCCAGCCCGCGACGTTGTCGAGGAAGTACCGGTCGTGGGTGACGGCGACGACGGTGCCGGGGTACTTCGCGAGGTGCTGCTCCAGCCACTGCACGGACTCGGCGTCCAGGTGGTTGGTGGGCTCGTCGAGCAGGAGCAGGTCGGGGGCCTCGAGCAGCAGCTTGCACAGGGCGACGCGGCGACGCTCACCACCGGACAGGTTGGTGACGGGCCAGTCGCCGGGCGGGCAGCCGAGGGCGTCCATGGCCTGCTCCAGCTGGGTGTCCAGGTCCCAGGCGTTGGCGTGGTCCAGGTCCTCCTGGAGCTTGCCCATCTCGTCGAGGAGCGCGTCCGAGTAGTCGGTCGCCATGAGCTCCGCGACCTCGTTGAAGCGGTGGAGCTTGCCCATGATCTCGGCGGCGCCGTCCTGCACGTTCTGCAGGACCGTCTTGGACTCGTCCAGCGGCGGCTCCTGGAGGAGCATGCCGACGGTGTAGCCGGGCGACAGGAACGCGTCGCCGTTGGACGGCTGCTCCAGACCCGCCATGATCTTGAGGACGGTGGACTTACCGGCACCGTTCGGGCCGACCACACCGATCTTCGCGCCGGGCAGGAAGCTCAGCGTGACGTCGTCAAGGATGACCTTGTCGCCGTGCGCCTTGCGCGTCTTGCGCATCGTGTAGATGTACTCAGCCAAGAGAAACCGTCCGGCAACTTGAGATCTGGCAGTGGGCAGTACCACCCATCTTGCCGCACGGCCAGCCCTCGACGGAAACCGGATGGTGAGCCCCCCGGACGAGCGACGCGGCCCCGGGGCCGGGGCCGGGGCCGGGGCCGGGGCCGGGGCCGGGGCCGGGGCCGGTGCCGGTGCCGGTGCCGGTGGAGCATAGCGGGGCCGCGTCGGGCGCACGCGTCACTGCGCGGTCACTCACTGTTGAGTTACCAAGGAGCTCCACCTCTGACGTTCCTGGCCGTCCTCGTAAGGTGCTCGCCCGGCGCGCGCGTCCGGCTCTCTCCTCAGGGGTTGCGCTTGCGGATGACGACCATCACCGCGCCACCGATCACGACCAGTCCGATGGCGATGCCGCCGATCACCGGGGTCGCGCCGGAGCTGCCGGTCTCGGCGAGGTCGGTGCCGGTGTCGGTCACCGTGCCGCCCGCGACCGTCGCCGGGCTCGGCTCGCTCAGCGTCTGGACCGAGTCACCCCCCGCACCGGCCTCGGTCTCGGTGCGGCAGTCGAGCACGCCCCGGAACTGCTTCGCGTAGCCGCCCGGCCCCTCGATCGTGAAGTCGTACGCCTGGTCCTCCTGCAGCGGGATCGTCACCGTCCGGGTCTCCCCGGCCTCGATGGTGTACGTGATCCCCATCAGCTCGAAGGTGAAGGGCTTGTCGCCCTCGTTGGCGGCCGTGATGTCCAGGCCGCCCTCGGCGCAGTTCTTCTCGGCGGACAGTGCGGGTATGGCGCCCTTCTCGGCCCAGTGCGCGGTCGCCGTCGCGGAGACCGTGGACTCGCTGGAGCCCGCGAGGATCTGGGTCTGGCTCCGGGTCTCGGAGGCGAAGGCACGGCCGACGGGCACGGTGGTCGAGGCCTGCACGGTCAGTTCGGCCGTGCCGTCCGCGGCGTCCTCGGGCAGCTCGAAGTACAGCTCGCTGCCGTCACCCGCCGAGGTCACGGCCTCACCGTCGGCGTCGACGACCTGGACGCCGTCCGCCGTCACGTCCGAGGGCGGGGTCACGGTCACACCGTCGGCGTTGGTGTGCACCGTGACCGGGCCGAGCCGCTCACCGGCCCGTCCGGAGACCGCCGGTGGATCGAGGGTGAGGGAGGCGGCCGGCTCCGCCAGGTTCCGCGCACTCTTCTCCAGGTAGTCGGCGAGCTTCTCGGCCTCCGGGTCCAGGGCCGTCACGTCGGCCCCGTCGGAGTACCGCCAGATCGCCACCTGCGTGCCGGTCGCCGCGTCCTGCTCGGTGAGACCCTGGGCTCCGGCCTTGCCGGCGAGCGCCGCGAGGTCGTTCACCTGCGGGTAGGAGTTCTGCAGGATCCAGCGGATCCTGCCCGCGTCCTTGTTGGCTCCCAGCGAGGTGCCGCTCCAGGGGGTCTCCTGGTACGTGGCGTCCTTCTGCGTCGGGTTCTGGACGTCGACACAGTAGGTCCGCAGGGTGCCGCCTCCGTCGACGAACATCTCGAACAGCCCTGCGGGCAGCTGCTGTTCCTGGCCCTCGTCGGTACGGAGCACGGCCGTCCCGTACGTCTTGAGGCCGCCCATGGTGGCGGTCGCACCGCCGGAGCTCTGCGGTGCCTCGTCGGCGACGGCCGGGCTCGCGGTGGCGATCGCACCCGCGACGACGAGACCGGACGCGAGCGAGACGGCGGCGGTACGGCCGGCCTTTCGCCTGCGTGCGGCCCACCCGGACCGACCGGAGATCGACACCGAGAACCAAGAAACCACAGAATTTCCCTTCGAGCAGGACCCGTTGATGTGGGGGGTGTGGTCCCACCAGCAGAATCAGAAGCCCCGTGAGCTATGCCCGGCATCCTAGGGATGCGGCGCACCGCTCTTCCCAGTCGTATCGTCGGACAACCGATCCGAATCGGAATCGTTATCGGGTGCACAGCTCACGAACAGCACTTATCGACAAATCAATGAGGGGCACACACAGGCCTTTCACAGAGCGTTCGCCGATGAACCACGACCGGAACCCGCACTGCGAGGTCGGGGTCTGAGGTCACGTCACACCGACCGGTTCCGGGCGGAGTTCGGTACCCGTGTGGTCGAGCCGGCTGCCGGGCGGCGGGGTCTCCCAGGCCGGCTCCGGCTGCGACGGGGACGGGGCGGTGATCGACGCATCGCCCCTGGGCGTCCGACGGAACGCCGACGTCCCCCGCGACAGATCATGGCCGACGGCGACCGCGTCGACGTCGGCCGAGACCCGACTCTGCCCGTCGCGCTGTTCGGTGCGCACCTTCAACCGCCCGTGTACCACGACCGGATCGCCGAGCGCGACGGACGACGCCACGTTCGCGGCGAGCGTGCGCCTGGTCCACACCGTGAAGAAGTTGGTGTGCCCGTCGGTCCACTCGTTCTTCTCCCGGTCCCAGTACCGCGAGGTCACCGCCAGCCGGAAACGGGCCGAGGATCCCGTCGCCAGCTCCTTGCAGACCGGTTGGGTCGCCACGTTCCCCACCACGCACACCATCGTCTCGTTCATCTCGCGAACCCCTCCTTCACGCCGGCGGCGTCGGACGCCGGCGGCATCGGACACGCGCACGGGCCCGTCCCGTACGGCTGCTGCGTCCGTCGTGCGGCGGTGCTGTGATCGCCGCGTGTTCAGACTGCCGCCGTCGGGCCGAGCCCGCTGAGCCCTGTGCGCTACTCGCCGGTTGTGGAAAACCCCGTCACCCGAGGGGGTGAACCGCCCCTGCGGAAGCCGCCGATCACCCCACCGGCAGAGCAGCGCCACCGCGCCTCACCGCACGGGCGCCGCCCCCAGCACCCGTCCGTACTGCTCCCGCACCTCCCGGTACCGCAGCAGCTCGGCGGCCACCGGCTCCAGCACCCGCGCCCGTCCGCACCCGGCGGCGGCCTCCCGCAGCCGCCGTTCCGCCTCATCGCCGTACCGTCGCGCCGGACCGCGTGCCGCCAGCCGGCAGCCCCACTCGACGGCCGGACCGCCGACGATGCCGATCACCATCAGCAGCACCGGCACCCCGAGATTCGGTGCCATGAAGCCGATGATCTGCCCCAACAGCCACAGCCCACCCACGACTTGCACCAGCGTCATGGAAGCCTGCGCGAGCACCGCCGCCGGCCACCAGCCCGGCCGCGGCGGTCGCCCCGTCGGAGCCCCGGCCCGCACCGCCAGCTCGTCCAGCGCCTCGGGCAGCCCCTGCGCCCCCCGTACGGCCGCCTCGCGCACCGCCTGGGCCCAGGGCTGGGGCAGCCCTCTCGCCGCGCGCTCCGACAACGTACGCACGGCCTGCTCGACGCGCTGCCGTGCCGTGGCCTCCTCGTCCACGGGCGCAGACAGGGCGAGCCGCCCCGTCGGGGGCTCGCTCCGGCCCTGGTACCAGCGCCACAGCCGCAGCCAGGGCGTCCCGCACGCCCGGTTGGCGTTGCGCAGCCAGGCTCGCTCGGCGGCCTCGCCCGCAGCGGTGGCACCGACGGCGTCCGCGAGGCGCGCGGCGAACTCGTCGCGCGCCCGCTCACTGAGCCCCGCGCGCCGCTGATTGGCGTACAACGGCCACAGCCGCGCGGCCGCCGCGTCCAGATCGGCGCGGACCCGACGGGCGGGCGCGCCCCGCTCGGCCACGAACTGTTCCAGCGCGTCCCGCAGTTCGCCCACGCCGTCCCCCGTCAGCGCGGACAGCGCGAGCACGGCCGCACCGGGTTCACCGTGCTCCCCGAGCGCGACGCCGTCCTCGTCGAGCAGGCGCCGCAGATCGTCGAGCACCTGGTGGGCGGCCTCTCCGGGGAGCCGGTCCACCTGGTTGAGGACGACGAACATGACCTCCGCGTGACCGGCGAGGGGCCGCAGATAGCGCTCGTGCAGGATCGCGTCGGCGTACTTCTCCGGGTCCACGACCCAGATGACCGCGTCCACCAGCGCCAGGATCCGGTCGACCTGTTCCCGGTGCTGCACCGCCGCCGAGTCGTGGTCGGGCAGATCCACCAGGACGAGGCCGCGCAACTGCGCCTCCGCCTCCGCGCTCTGCAACGGCCGCCTCCGCAGCCGTCCCGGAATGCCCAGGCGGTCGATGAGGCTCGCCGCGCCGTCGCTCCAACTGCACGCGATGGGCGCGGCCGTGGTGGGCCGGCGTACGCCCGTCTCCGAGATCGCCACACCCGCGAGCGCGTTGAACAGCGTCGACTTGCCGCTGCCGGTGGCGCCCGCGATGGCCACGACCGTGTGCTGCCCGGAGAGCCTGCGCCGCGCCGCGGCCTCGTCCAGCACCCGCCCGGCCTCCGCGAGAGTGGTGCTGTCCAGCCGGGTACGGGACAGTCCCACCAGTTCCCGCAGCGCGTCGAGCCGCGACCGCAGTTGCCCGTCGTAGGCGAGCGGGACGACCGTCTGCGCGGCCGGGGCCCTGGTCTCCACCGCCGGCACGCGCTCGGCGGGCCCGGCCTCGGCGGCACGCCGGGCGATGAGCCCGTCGTCCCAGGGCTCACCGGACTCCGTCCCCGCGGCACCCGGTTCGGTGCGCGCGGACATGCCCGGCCCGTGTTCCGTACGGGCGGACATGCCCGGCCCCGGTTCCGTACGCGCGGCCACGTCCGCCTGCGTACGCGCGAACGCGTCCCCGGCGGCCATTCGGGACTCACGGCTGGACACGCCGCCGCCGGAACGGCCGTCCACGCGCGCGTGGCCGTCGTTCTCGCCGCTCCGCGGGCGCGCCTCACGGCTCGACGAGGCCGGCGGACCCGCGACGGTCCTGCCCCGCCCTCCGGCCGCACTCACTCCCTCGGCCCTCTCCGCCCGTCCCCCTGCCCTCTCCGCCCGCTGCTCGGCCCCGGTGACGAGGCCGTCGGCCCGGCCCCCGCCCTTCTCATCGACCATCTCGCCGACCTTCTTGCCGAACTCCCTGCCGGACCCCTGACGGGCCGGCCTGTCGTCGCCCTTCTCGGGGACGTCGTCCCCGGTCTGATCCGTGTGGTCAGTGACGGCGGTCACGGCGGTCACCTCTCCTTCTGCAGTACGGACAGGGCGGCGATGAGTCGGGCCTGTGGTTCGGGCTGGACGTCGAGGGCGTCGAGCGGGGCGAGCCGGCGGTCGCGCTCGGCGTCGAGAGCCCGTTCGAGATAGTCGGTGAGCAGCCGTCCGCCGCGGTCGCGCAGCCGTAGCGCGCCGTGCGCGCCGATCCGTTGCGCGAGCCCCTCCCCGGCGGACCGGGCCCGGCGGCCGCCGAGCAGGGCCGTGGCGCCCAGGGCGGCCACCACCTCCGTGTCCGGAGCGGTGCTCCGGTCGAGGTCGCGCACCTCCTCCTCGGCGTACTCCTCCAGGACACGCCGCCACCGCCGTACGGTCATCCCGATCCGGTGCTCGACGCTCTCCCCGCTCGTGTCACGCTCCGTCAGCCCGGCTGCCACGGCGGCCGGTTCGCGGCTCCAGGCCTCGCCGACGCGCTCGTCGGCGGCGGTGATCGCGCACACCAGCAGACTGCCGAGGCTCTCGACGAGGGCGTCGAGCAGTTCACCTGCGGTGCAGTCGAGGGGGTAACTGCGCCACCGCTTCAGGGCGTCACCCGCGAGCACGGCCCCCGCCTGCAGACGCCCCTTCACGCGCGCGTGCTCGCTGTCGTACGCCGAGTCGACGGCGGCGGTGAGCCGGAGGGCGGCGGAGTACTGCCGGGCCGCCGCGCTCGCCAGCTCGGGCATCCGGGACCGCAGCGAGTCGAGGACGCCGTGCGCGGTACGGGCCATGGCCTGGTGCCGGGCTCCGGGATCGGTCGCCTGCTGGATGAGCCAGGTGCGCAGCGGCGCGACGGCGGTGCCCGGCAGCAGCCCGCCGCCCCAGGCGGACTCGGGGAGTTCGGGGACGGTGAACCGGGGCACGTCGCCGAGTCCGGCCTTGGTCAGCAGCGCCCCGTACTGCCGGGAGACCTCGGAGACCACCTGGTGGGGCACCCGGTCGAGCACGGTGACCAGGGTCGCCCGGTGTTCCTTCGCGGACCGCAGCAGATGCCACGGCACGGCGTCGGCGTAGCGGGACGCCGTGGTGACCATCACCCAGATGTCCGCGGCGCAGATGAGTTCGGCGGCGAGTACGCGGTTGGCGGCGTCCAGAGAGTCGATGTCGGGCGCGTCGAGGAGGGCGAGACCGGGTGGGAGGCTGTCGGCGGTCTCGATGCGCAGGAAGCGCTCGCCGTTCCTGCCGCCGCCGTCGCCGTCGCCGTCCGGCGGGAACGCGTCGTCGCCCGGGTCCTGTCCGGGCTCCCGCGGTGGCGTCCACGCGCGCGTGAGGTTGGGCAGGATCCGCATGCCGCTGAACCAGTGGTGGTCCTCGGGATGGCAGATCAGGACGGGCGTGCGGGTCGTCGGCCGCAGCACGCCGGCCTCGCTGACCTTCCGTCCGACCAGGGAGTTGACGAGAGTGGACTTGCCGGCTCCGGTGGATCCGCCGACCACCGCGAGCAGCGGTGCTTCGGGTTGTCGCAACCGGGGCACCAAGTAGTCGTCGAGTTGCGCGAGCAGTTCGTCGCGGTTGGCACGCGCGCGCGGGGCCCCTGCCAGGGGCAGCGGGAAGCGCGCGGCGGCGACACGGTCGCGCAGGGCGGAGAGCGCGTCGAGCAGCTGAGGCCGTACGTCCAAGGTCACCACATGCGAAGAATGCCCAATTTTGTGGACTTTCTGAAGCATATAAGCACGTCTGCGCGCCGACAGGACACACGGGACGGAGGGGACGAGAGGGGCGCAGGCATAACGAGTGCACAACACCCGGGGTCCGAGGCGGCAAAAGAGGTGCACGATTCGTACCTGCCTGCGATTATCAGGACCGCTTCACCGAACCTCCACATTGAGCCACGGAGGCGAAGCAACAGGGACAAGGACCCGGGAGCTCTATCCTTGTCCCCGGCAACGTCACGGATCAGCCCACACCCGGGCACCAAGACAGAGGCCACCACACCCGGCCCCCGTAGCTCAGTGGATAGAGCAGGCGCCTTCTAAGCGCTTGGCCGCAGGTTCGAGTCCTGCCGGGGGCGCCCACACCCCGCCCTCCCTCCGGGAGGGCATTTCGCTGTCCGGGACCGCTTCACCACGCTCCGGAGTCACACCAGCCGATCAGCCGATGACCCGGCGTGCCGCGATCCGGAATGCGCACCAAGCCAGATGCCCTACGCATTCAAGCCGTGATCACACTTGATGGTGAACCCATCAAGATCACGCAACCGGCAGCATCGAGGCACGGTTGTCCCCGGCGCCATATGTCATCGACTGGGGAGTCCGGTGGCCTAGCTGCCGCTCCGTCAGGTTGTCAGGGGCGGTGGGTGAGGGTGGTCTGCGGGACCCGGTAGAAGCCGTGCCGGCGGCGGAGGTGGCCCAGGTCCACCAGGTAGCGGCGGAGGGTCACATGGTCCACCGGGGCGTCCTCGCACCACGCGCGCAGCTTCTCGTTCACGGTGCGTTCGGGGTACTCGATGCCCGGTTCGAAGGTCCGTTCCGCCACGTACCGCAGGACGACCAGCTTCCGCTGCCACCGGGCCGGCAGCCGGACGAGGCGCCCGTCGCGCACGAAGGTCCGCAGGACGGGGTCGGTTCGGTCCGTCGTCTCGGTCGCCGCAGCCGTCCCGGCGCTCGAGTCCTCCGCTGACGCCTGCTTCTCCACGCCGTTCACTCCTCTGTCCGCTCGTCGGCCGCCGCCCCCGTCGCGTCGGACGCTAACCGCCCGGCTCTCCTCGACGCACCCCATTTCCCTTCGGCCCCCGGCGTCCGAAGGCGCCGCTCCCACACTCTCGTTCGGTGAGGGTGATCCCCCGACGAACGCCGTGACCCCCGGTGCGCGGGCGCGTTGAAGGGGCGTGCGGCCACGAAGAAGCGGCCGTGCTCACCGATCAAGAAGGAGAACGTGATGTCTCGCATCGCGAAGGCAGCCGTCGTCACGCTCGGCACCTCCGCCGTCGTGCTCAGCGGCGCCGGCCTCGCCTCGGCGGACGCGGGCGCCGAGGCCAAGGCCGTCGGCTCCCCGGGTGTCCTGTCCGGCAACGTCGTCCAGGTCCCCGTCAACGTGCCGATCAACCTGTGCGGGAACACGATCGACGTCATCGGCCTGCTCAACCCCGCCTTCGGCAACGTCTGCGTCAACAAGAGCGACGACCACCACAAGGGCAACCCGGGCAGCCCCGGCAAGTCCGCCGGCTACGGCCACTGACGGGGCCCACACCCCTGGCGACAAGGCAGTACCAGGAAGCCCCCGGCGGGATCACCGCCGGGGGCTTCCTGCTTCCCGCCGCCCCGGAGCCGTCGGCAGAACACTGCAAGTAGAGACTTACGCGTACCGGTACACGCTTCCGATCTCCTCCATCTGCCCCGGCGTCACGTTCCACGGCGGCATCCGCTCGTCGCGTGCGAGGATCCGTCCCCTCTGGGAATCGCCCCGGGCCGGCGGCTTGGCCGGGAGGTAGCGCGCCCCTTTGTGGCGCCGCTGCCAGCGCGTCCACTGGAGGTCGATGAAGGCGTGGTGCAGCCAGAAGACGGGGTCGTTGACGGAGGCGCCGCCGACCATGTGCCCGCCCACCCACCGGTGCACCCGGTTGTGGTTGAGCCATGAGCCGTTGCCGGTCCCCTGCCCCCACCCTTCGAGGCGGTTGCGGAACCCTCCGCGGGTGACCGAGTTCCAGGGGGCCTTGTCGTAGACCGGCTCGGCGAGGGCCGCCTCCAGGTCACGGGCGGTGGGCAGCCCTACGGGGTTGCGGGGATAGCCCAAGTCCCGGGTGAGGTACTCGATGTCCGTGAGCCCCTCCGTGATGGTCCACCTGCCCGTCCCGTACGCGAAGGGACCGGTCATCACCCGCTTGTCGGAGCGCCGGCCGTTGCCGCCGAGCAGATCGGCCGTCCAGGGCACCGAGGCGGTCGTCCGGTCGCGCGTCCAGTCCCAGTAGGGCACGGACACCGTGTCGTCGATCCGGCGCAGCGCCTTCTCCAGCTCCAGCACGAACCGGCGGTGCCAGGGCAGGAAGGAGGGCGCCATGTGGGCCGTACGCAGACCGCCGTCGCCGTCGGAGACGTAGTGGTCGATGTGCATCCGCACGAACTCGTCGTACTCACCGCGCTGTTTGAGCTGCAGCAGCGCTCCGACGAACCGCCGCCGCTCGCTGCGGGTGAGCGTACTGACGTCCTTACGCGTGTAGGCCATGGCCGACCGCCCCCTCCACCATGGCCGCAACCCGCAGGCGCTGGGCCGCGCCCAACTCGTCGACGGCGGCGCGAGTCGCGTCCAGGGCCGTCGGGTACGAGCGGTAGTGGTCGATCATGCTCAGATACGTGCCGTCGGCTCGCCGCATCAGATGCAGCGGGCGTCCGTCGACGGTGATGTCCCAGATGTCGGCTCCGGGCGTCCGGGCGCCCAGATAGGCGGCCTGGCCCGTGTCGGCCTTGGCGCCGCGGATACGGCGACCCCGGTACGTCTCGTCGAAGTCGGCCTCCTCGGGGCGCGCCGACCCGCGTGGCCACGCGGCGGCGACGACGGGGGCCACGGCCAGGGCGAGGGCCGACACCCCCAGGGCGCGCAGCGCGTTGCGGCGTGTTCTTCTCCGGCCGGCGGCGGGGTCCACCGTCACTCTGCTCGTCGCTCGGCTCGTCATTCTGCCGACGAACAACACTCTCTCCTCGTCGTGTTCGGTAGCGGTGACCCCCGCGCGGCCGGCCCGGGCGGGTACGGCCCGGGCCTCGTCCTCCGTGTCGCCGCAGGCTCAGACGAGCCCGAGGTTCGCGGTCGGCGCCGTCCGCAGCGCCGGGGTGAGGACGGCCGCCTGGGGGTCCTTGAGGCTGGGCAGGCCCAGCGCGTCGGGGTTGGGCGCGGTCAGGGGGGTGTCCAGGTTCAGTCCGGGGGTGAGGGTCCGCAGGTCGGCGGCGGGCGCGTCGACGCCGACCCGCTCGAAGCCCTCCCCGACGATCCGGGGCAGCGGGGTCTCGGCCTGGAGGCCCGGCAGTGCGGCGCCGAGCGGCACCTGCGGCAGCGTGCTGGCGGGCAGCAGCCGGCCCTCGACGTACTTCGGTCCCTCGGGGGCGCCGGGCGTCAGCAGCGGCAGTTGTCCGCCCAGCGTGGGCATCTTCACGTTCAGGGAGTGCTCCACGCCTTCGAGCGGTACGGGGACGGGTACCGTCTCGGCCGCGACGGCGGGGGCTGCGGAGGCGCCCACGGCGGCCGCCACACCGGTGACGACGGCGGCAAGGGTTCCTCGGGTGGTCGGCTTCATCTCGGTACGGTCCCTTTCGGCAATGGGCGGATCCGTGGGTCGGCGTCCGTACCCGGTGAACGATCCGGAGTTCTCCCCCAGCGGAAGATTCGCCCGACTGCCGCAATAGTCCGAGAGGCTGATCGGCCCACTGGTCGGCTGGTCGGTCGGTCAGTTGGTCGCCAAGTCGGATGGTCGGCAAGTCAGTCGATCAGCTGGTCCAGAAATCCCACCAGCGGGTCAGGACGAGCATTCCGATCACTCCGAGGTGCATCACCGGGAAGACCCAGGTGAACTCGGCCAGGAAGCTCCGCAGCCCGGCCGGCGCGGGCAGGAAACCCTCGCGGACGACGAACGACGTCACGTACCAGAAAAGGACGGTCGTGGCGATCCAGGCCAGGCAGCACCACAGACAGAGCGAGTTGATCCGGTACAGCGACTGGAACTGGAGCCAGGTCACGAAGCCGATCCCGAACAGCGTGCCCGCGTCGAAGGTCAGCCAGTACCAGCGCGGGAAGGCGGCCCCGGCCAACAGGCTCGCGCCGACACATGACGATGCCGTAGGCCACCAGACCGAGCATCGGGTTGGGGAACCCGAAGGCGGAGGCCTGGTCGCTCTTCATGATGTTGCCGCAGGAGACGACCGGGTTGAGGCTGCACCCGGGGGTGAAGTCCGGGTCCTCCAGCAGCTTGAACTTGTCGAGCGTGATGACCCAGGAGGCGAGCAGCCCGGCCGCGCCGGAGATCAGCAGCAGGATCGCGAAGGCACGGCTGCCGCCCGCCGTTCGGGATGTGCTCGCCACGACCGCCGCGCCGGAGGAACCCGTGGCACCCGTGGCACCCGTGGCACCCGTGGCACCCGCCCGATCCTCCGACCGCCCTGCCGGGACGGACATCAGCCGCGCAGGCTGCGGGCCGGCAGGAGGACGTGTGCCGCGCTGGTCAGCGTCTCGGTGTCACCGGCGAAGGCGGCGAGGGCCTCGGGCTCGACGGGCATCCCGGGCTGGGCCTCGGGCCAGGGGCGGGTCGCGAAGAGCAGGTAGGCGAAGCCGCGCCGGCCGACGGCGGCGAGCCACTCCGGCGGAGCGGGGCACTGGGCGTTGAGCTGCGGCATCGTGACGACGGCCTGGCCGGCCTCGACGAGCAGGGTGACCGGCAGACTGGGGTGGGCGGCGCCGTCGACGACCTTCTCGCCGATGGACAGGCCGAGGCTCGTCAGCAGGTCCGCGACGGCGGCCGTGGAGCCCTCGGGGCCGCTCTGCCCGTCACCCAGGGTGTAGGCCAGCAGGTACGGCATGTCCCCGTCGGGGGCTTCGCCGCTCCACGCCATGACCACGAGCGTGCCGAGGTCTGCGGGGCGGAAAGGGCGGGTTTCAGCGGAAGTTGAAGTCACCGCGGAACCCTATCCACGCCCGCCAAACGACCCGGGCGCGTTTTCACCCGACCGGGCGACAGCCGACGACCGACCACACGAATGAGGGACACGCCCTCGAACAGGCAACGCGACCGGGGCCGGTCCCGCGGCTTCGCGGAACCGGCCCCGTGAGACCGCGAGGAGAACGGTCAGCGCTGGAGGGGCAGACCGCCGAGGAGCTGGCCGGGACCGCCGGAGGAGTTGAGGGTCTTCGTCGCGCCGCTCACCGTGTGGAGCACGGAGTCCTTGTTCTCGGTGTCGAGCGCGTTCGACTGCTGCTGCAGGGGGGCGGGTGAGATGGGCTCCTTGAAGAGCGTGTTCACCGCGCCGTTGAGGCTGGTGGGCGTGACGTCCGTGGCGTCGTAGGCAAAGGCCGGCGCGGCGGCGCCAGCGATGGCCAAGGACCCGGCAACGACAGCGGCGGCCTTCAGGGACTTCATCGAGTTCCTCTCCTCGGGATGCTGGAAGCACTGCGCCGTGTCCAACGAGCCCTCGCGCCGACGGAAACCCCGTACCGGACAGGTCATATCTGACGCCGAACAACAGGTCATACGAAAGAGCCGTCGGGCCGACCTCTACGACGACCGGCCCGACGGCTCCGCCCGGCTCCTGTCGAACCGGCGGCACGGCGGCTCTCCCCGGCGTCTACCGAACCGGCGGCACGGCCGCAGGTGACGTCACCGGCAGGTCGGCCGGCGGCTGGACCGGCGGCAGGTCGGCCGGGGCGGGCAGGCCGCTGCCGACCAGGATCGCGGCGATGACCTTGACCAACGCGGTCACCACCCCGGTGACGGCGGGCAGGACCTGGGCGAGTTCCCCGGAGGTGACCGCCTTGAGCAGGGCGTCGACCGCCGTCTGCAGGACGGTGAGCGCGTCGGTCACCGGGTCGGCTGCGAGTCTGCCGACCGGCTGCGCGAGGCCCCGGTCGTACGCGGGCAGCGTGACGGGCAGCTGGGGCGCGGCCGGCACCGAAGGCGCCGCCGGGACCGCGGGTGGGTTCGCGGCGGGCGGCGCCGGCGGCACGGCGGGCGCGGGCGGCGTGGCGGGAACGGCCGGAGTGACCGGTACGGCCGGGGCCTCCGGCGCGGCGGGCGCGGCCGGTACGGCCGGGGCGTCCGGCAGGGTGGGCGCGGCCGGGTCGGCCGGCAGTGCGGCCGGTGGGGTCGCAGGGGCGGCCGCCTTGGCCTTGTCGATGGCGTCCCGCACGGCCTTGCCCAACTCGGCCGCCTGTTCGGCGGAGAGCTGACCGTTGTCCGCTTTGAGTGCGGCGTCGAGCAGATCGGTCACCGGCTTCAGCACGCCACCGAGGTCGCCCAGGCCCTTGAGCTGGGTGAGGAGCGCGTCCGCGCCGGGGACGGGGGCCGCCGCCGACCGGGCGTGGCCACGCGTCGACTCGACGTCCGCGGCCAGGGCGGCGGGGGCGGTGACGCCGAGCAGGAGCGTGGCGCAGAGGGCGGGGACCGCGAGACGCCGTGCGGGCAGAGCACGCATGAATGTTCCTTTCAACGGTGCGACGGATCGGCTTTTCGCCTTGTCTTTTCACCGTGAAATCGGTGTTCTCCGTCTGCAACCGAGGGACCCCATTCGGGGCAACACGAACCGGCCGCCCTCCCTGCTGGGAGGACGGCCGGTTCGTATGTCAACGTGCGAACGTCAGTCCGGGGACGTCAGTTTTCGAACGTCAGTCGTTGAAGCACTTGTTGCCGAACGCCGGGTTCAGCAGACCGATGATGTTGACGGTGTTCCCGCACACGTTGACCGGCACGTGAACCGGAACCTGCACGACGTTGCCCGACAGCACGCCCGGGGAGTGGGCGGCGAAGCCCTTCGCCTCGCTGTCGGCGGTGGCGACGCCGGCGGTGCCCGCCACGGCCGCGGCAGCAACGGAGGTCAGGGCCAGGCCCTTCGCGATACGCGACATGGAGAGGTGCTCCTTGGAGTTGATGCAAAAACACTCGGGCGGGGGTGCCCGGCGCTGGAGTCAACGCGCGGCAGGCGCCGGGGGTTGTGCCTCCAAAGGGGTGATCTCGCAAATCGCCGGCTTCACCGTTCCGACACAGTTGGCATGTTCCGCGAATACATACGCACAGCGGGCTAGAGTTGCGCTCCTCCCCAGGCCGCCGCGGCCTTTATCAGATCCGTAGATATTCGACACCTCGACGGTCTGCGGAATTACCCCGACAAGCACCCGAACGAGCTCCCGAAAGGGCACCGACGGTCATGCGAATTCATCCGGGTCCTCTGCTGCGCCGCGCATGGGTGGGCTGTTTCACCCTCGTCGCCCTCTGCGGGCCCGGCGCTCCCGCGACGGCCGCCCCGCCCGCTCCCTCTCCCGAGGCCGAACGCCTGGCCCTCACCCAGCGGTACCGGGCGCTCCAGCACGGCGGCATCGTCCGCGCGGCCAACTCCTCCATCACCTGCCGTGCGCGGGCGGCCGACCCTCAGGTCCCCCAGGCCCCCGTGTCCCCTCCGGCCTCCGTGCCCCCGGCGGCCACGCCGTCGTGCGCCGAGGCGCGCGAGGGACGCACCGCCGTCAACGACGACTTCGACATGTTCTACGTCGACGTCGACCGGGACCCGAACACCTACAACTCCAGCCGGGGCGAGGTCCTGCTGCCGCCGGGCGCGCGGGTGTCGTACGCGCGGCTGTACTGGGGCGGGAACCTGCGGGTCGGTGAGCAGAAGCCGCCGAAGGACAACGGGCGGGTGCTGATCGCGGAGCCCGGGGGCGCGTACAAGGAGGTGCTCGCGGACTCGGTGGTGGGGCATCGGGTGACGGAGGACGCGGACGCGTTCCAGGCCTCGGCGGACGTCACGGAGCTGGTGCGGTCGAGCGGTTCGGGGCTCTACACGGTGGCGCAGGTCAATGTGGCGATGGGGCGCTCGGCGGCCGGGGCGTGGGGCGGCTGGACGCTGACGGTGGCCTACGAGAACCCGGCGGAACCGCTGCGGCACCTGGCCATGTGGGACGGGTTCGACACTCTCTCGACCGGGTTCGGCGCAGTCCCGACGGGCGGTGGGCAGGGCGTCCGGCTGAGCGGCGCGGCGCTGCCGGAAGGGGCGCGCGGGACCGTCGGGCTGGTCGCGTACGACGGGGATCGCGGCAGTGCGGGCGACTCGCTCACTGTTTCGACCGGGCTGGGTCCCGCCGTCGCGCTCGGGGACGCGGCCAACCCTCGTGACGACGTATTGAACTCGACGATCAGCCAGCCAGGAGCGGTCGTCGGGGGGCGTACGCCGGCGTACGCGAACACCCTGGGATACGACTCGGACGTTCTCGAACTGGACGACGAAATCCAGCGCGGCGGTGACCAGTTGGCCTTCCGGCTCGTTTCGCAGCGGGACGCGGCTTGGGTCGGGGCGCTCTTCGTCGCCGTCGACGCCAAGCCGTGACGCGCGCCGCCCGGCGCCGCCCTTGAGCGAGGAAACCCGCATGCAACTGTCACCATCCGACCCTCCGTCGCGGGTCCTGCATCTCACCCAGCCGGTCGACGGCGGCGTGGCGCGTGTCGTGACGGACCTGGTGCGTGCCCAGCTCGCCGAGGGGCTGCGCGTCGCGGTGGCCTGCCCCGACGGCCCGCTCGCCCCGGAGTTGCGCGCGCTCGGCGCGGACGTACGGCACTGGGCGGCCACCCGGTCGCCGGGGCCCACGCTCCTGTCCGAGGTGCGCGGGGTGCGGCGGATCCTCGACGACGTACGGCCCGACCTGGTGCACGCGCACAGCGCGAAGGCCGGGCTGGCGGGCCGGCTCGTCGTACGGGGGCGCGTGCCGACCGTGTTCCAGCCGCACGCCTGGTCGTTCGAGGCGGTGGACGGCGCGATGGCGGCGCTGGCGCTCGGATGGGAGCGAACGGGGGCGCGTTGGGCCTCACGCGTGGTGTGCGTCAGTGAGGCGGAGCGGATCACCGGCCTGCGGGCCGGGGTGCGGGCTCGCTGGACGGTGATCCCGAACGGGGTAGACGCCGGGCGCTTCCACCCCGCCGCCGTCGACACCGTGCGCGCCCAGCTTCCGCTGCTGTCCGAGGTCGATCCGGCGGCGCCCTTGGTGGTGTGCGTGGGACGGCTGTGCCGGCAGAAGGGGCAGGACGTGCTCCTCGCGGCCTGGGACGAGGTGCTGCGGCGGGTGCCGCGGGCGCGTCTGGTGCTGGTCGGGGACGGGCCGGAGGGCGAGCGGCTGCGGGCCCTGGCGCCCGAGGGCGTGCTGTTCGCCGGGGCCGTGACGAACGCGGTGCCCTGGTACCAGGCGGCCGATCTGGTCGTCCTGCCGTCGCGGTGGGAGGGCATGGCGCTGGCGCCGCTGGAGGCCATGGCGTGCGGACGGCCGGTCGTGCTCACCGAGGTGGACGGGGCCCGCGAGAGCCTGCCGTCCGGCCAGGAGCCGGTGCCCGTCGAGGATCCCGCGGCGCTCGCCGGGGCCGTCGCCCGGCTGCTGCTCGACCCGCTGCTGCGGGAGTCGCTCGGCCACCAAGGGCGCCGACACGTACTGACCACGCACGACGTACGGCACACGAACGAGGCCGTCGCGGGCGTGTACCGCGAACTGCTCGGCGGTGCGGACGGCCGGCGCGGGGAAGCCACCGAGTGCAGGGAGTCCATCCACACGTGACTGCGGAACGTACGGAAAGCACCGTCCCCTCCTCCGGTGGACAGCAACGCGAGTTCGGCGGCGCGTCCGTCTCGGTGGCCCCGCCGCGCGAGACCGTCGGCGGTCTGACCTTCCCGGCCGGCCGGCGGCCCGTCGCCCGGCCTCCCTCAGGGCTGCCGCTGCTCGCCGCGGACGGCGGCGCGGCCCTCCTCGCGGTGCTGGCCCTCACCGGCGACACGACCCCGGGGCGCCCCCTGATGGCGGCCGCCCTGGCCCTGGCCGTGGCGTGGCTGAACGCCCGGGCGCGCCTGTACCGGCCGCCCGCCGTGCCCGCCGTGCTCGACGAACTGCCCGCCGTGTGCGGGCGGATCGTGCTCGGCTGGTGCGTGCTCGGCGCCGGTGTGGCCGCACACTCCCCCGACCACGCCCTGGCCGCCCATGAGCTGGCCCTCGGCTGCGCGCTGCAGTCGGCGGCGGCCTGCGTCGGCCGGGGCACGGTGCACTGGCACCGGCGCCGGGCGCTGCTGAGGCGCCCCGGGGCGGCCCTGGTGGTGGGTCCGGTGGCGACCGCGCAGCGCGTGGCCGCCGCGTTCCTGCGCCACCCGGGGTGCGGCATCCGGCCCGTCGGTGTCGTCGCCGAACAGGGCGGCCAGGGCGAGGGCCTGCCTGTGCTGACCACCGCCGAGGAGGTACGGCGGGCCGCTCTCCAGAACGGCGTGCAGGCCGTGCTCGTCGTCGGCTCGCGCACCGAACGCGCCCCGCTGCTGCGGTCTCTGGAGGACGGCGGCTGCGCACTGTGGGAGGTGGACGCCGAGTCCCCCTCGTACGACCGGGACGGCCCGACCGAGCTGCTCGCCGGGTTCGCCTGCCGTCGGCTCGAACTGACGCGCGGCCATGAGTCCGTCGGCAAGCGGCTGGTGGATGTCGTCGTGTCCGGGGCGCTGTTGCTGCTGGTGAGCCCGCTGCTGCTGGTGTGCGCGGTGGTGCTGCGGCTGAGTGACGGGCCCGGTGTGGTGTTCCGGCAGGAGCGGATCGGGCGGGACGGCCTACCGTTCACGCTGCTGAAGTTCCGCACCCACCGGCCGGTCGACGCGCACGAGGCGGCGACCCGGTGGAGCGTGGCGAACGAGCAGGAGATGGGCTGGTTCTGCCGCTTCCTGCGGCGCACCTCGCTGGACGAGCTGCTCCAGCTGTGGAACGTGCTGCGCGGCGACATGAGTCTGGTCGGCCCGCGCCCCGAACGGCCCTACTTCGTGGCCAAGTTCGGGCAGACCTACCCGGGCTACACGGCCCGGCACCGGATGCGGACCGGCATCACCGGGCTGGCCCAGGTCACCGGTCTGCGCGGGGACACCTCCATCGAGGACCGGGCCCGCTTCGACAACGCGTACATCGACAACTGGTCGCTGTGGCAGGACTTCTGCGTCCTGGTCCGCACGGCCGCCGCGCTCGTCCGTCCGACGGGGAGCTGACCGTGACGTCCGTGCGCGCTGCGGCGCCCGTCCTGCCCGTGGTCGCCGTGGTCGCCGCGCTCGCGCTGCCGATCACACCGGGCGCCGAGGGCGGCGCGACCCCGGCCGACGCCGTCTCCGGCCTCCTGGTGCTGTGGTGCGCCGTACGGCTGCTGCGGGACCGGCGGCGGCCCCTGACCCCTGCGGCGGCGGTGGTCCTCGGGCTGCCGGTGATCGGGCTCGCGCTGGCCGCGGCCGGGGCCGGTGACCCGGGGGCCGGCGTCGCCGGGTTCGGCCGGTACCTCCAGGTGTTCGTGCTGGTGCCGATGGCGGTTCTGCTCTGTGTCCGGAACCGGTCCGGCTTCCGGGTGGTGGCCTGGTCGTTCGTGGGGCTCGCGCTGTGGCAGGGCGCCGTCGGGGCACACCAGTACGCCACCGGGACCGGGGCCAGCTACGCCGGTGAGGACATCCGGGCCGTCGGGACCTTCGGGGCCGGCGACGTCATGGGGATGGCGACCGTGGTGTCGTTCGGGCTGGTGTGCGCGGTGGGTCTCGCGCTGGCGCCCGCGACGGCGAAGCAGCGGGCCTGGGCGCTGGTCTGCTCGGCGCTGCTGGTGCTGCCGCTCGCGGTGTCGTTCAGCCGGGGCGCGTGGATCGCCACGGCGGTGGCGTGCGGGCTCCAGGTGGTGCTGGCCGGGCTGCGGCGGGCGGTGACGGTCTTCGCGGCCGTGGCAGCCGTGGGTGTGGTCCTCGTCGGCGGGCTCGGCATCGGGTCCACGATGCTCCAGGAGCGGATCAGCAGCATCACCCGGGTCGCCGACGCGCCGGACCAGTCCGTCACCGACCGGTACACCATGTGGGCCGCGGCCGCCGGCATGTGGCGCGACCAGCCGCTGACCGGCGTCGGGTTGAAGGGCTTCCCCGAGCACCGCGACGGCCACGCCTCGCTGGCGCTCTCCTCCGGCAGCGACATCGCGGGCGCCGGCACGGCCTACCAGAAGCAGCCGCTGCTCTCCCCGCACAACATGTACCTCCTGGTCCTGAGCGAGCAGGGCCTGATCGGCCTCCTCACGCTCGGCGGCAGCTGGCTGGCCCTCGGGGTGTGCGGCCTTCGGGGCCTGGCCCGGGCCCGCCGGGAGACCGGCGCGGCCGGACGGGACTCCGGGGAGCGCGGGAGCCGGGCCGGTGGGATCGACTGCGGGCTCGTGGCGTGCGGGCTGGTCGCCTGGGTGCTGGTGGACTTCGCGTACGCGGACATCGGCGGGCCGACGACCGTGCTGACGGCCGTGTGCTTCGGGCTGGTGGGCTGGTGGGCGCTGGCCGACCGGACCGCCACGGGTGACGCGCCGGCCCGGACCGCCCCGGCCCGCGTGCCCGAGGAGGCCGGGGCACGATGACGACGACCCCTCCGCCGGCGCCGCACGGGACACCGCCGCTACCGGCTCGACCACCGCGGCCGACGCGGCCGACGCCCGGGACGCCTGCGGGCGCCGACGCCGCCGACCTGACGACGGCAGGCTCCGCTCCCTCCGAGCCCGCCGTCCCCCTTACCCCCCCGGCCACCGTCCCCGTCGCCACCCCCTCCGTGCCCGCCGCCCGGGAGGCCGATCTCTCCGAGGTCGCGCCGCCCAGCGGGCGGTTCCTCGCCAAGGCCACGCTCGTCACGGCGGCGCTCACGGCGGCGGCGGCCCTGCTGGGGCTCGGCCGCGACCAGGCGCTGTCGTATCTGTTCGGGGCCGGCAGCGAGACGGACGCCTTCCTGGTGGCCTGGACGGTGCCGGAGTTCGCGGCGACGCTGCTGATCGAGGACGGCATGGCGTTCGTGCTGGTGCCGGCGTTCAGTGTGGCCGTGGCCCGCCGCGCCCGGGGCGGCGTGGGCGACCCGGTCCGCGCCCTTCTCGCCTCGACGCTGCCCCGGCTGACGCTGGCGTTCGTCGCCGCGGCCATGCTGGTGATCGTCGGCGCGCCCTACCTCGTCGAGGCACTGGCCCCCGGTCTCCCCCACCCCGAACTGGCCGTCGACTGCACCCGGTTGACCGGCACCTGCGCCCTCTCCTTCGGTCTCGCCGGCTACTGCAGCGCGGCCCTGCGCGCGCACCGCCGGTTCGTGGCCCCTGCGGCGATCTACGTGGCCTACAACGTCGGGATCATCACGGCGATGTTCGTGCTCGGGGGACGCTGGGGCGTGCGGGCGGCGGCGCTGGGCGTCGCGGTGGGCGGCGTGCTGATGATCCTCACCCAGCTGCCCTCACTGCTGCGCGCGCTGCGCCGCAGGAGCCGGACCCCCGAAGCGTACGAGTCGGCCGAGCCGTCCCACACACCACAGACACCTCAGGCACCCCAGGAACCCCAGACCCCCCTCACCTCGCCGTCCGACCCCACCCGCCCCGTCGAGTTCGCCCTCATCAGCACCGTCCTGCTCTTCGCGCTCTGCCGTCAGTCCCAGGTCCTCATCGAGCGTTTCCTCGGCTCGACGCTGCCCGCCGGGGCCATCTCGCACCTCAACTACGCGCAGAAGGTGGCCCAGATCCCGATGACGTTCTCGCTGATGCTGTGCACCGTCACCCTCCCGGTGGTGGCGCAGGCGATGGCGGAGGGCGACACCGAGCGGGCCCGCAGCCGGGTGGAGAAGGATCTCGCGCTGGTGTCGTGCATCGTGCTGCTCGGTGCGGCGGCGATCTTCGCGTGCGGCCCGCAGATCATCGAACTGCTCTTCCAGCGCGGTGCGTTCACCGCGCGGGACACGGCCGCCACCGCCGCCGTGATGCGGGTGTACGCCCTCGGGCTGCTCGGCCACGCCCTGGTGAGCGCGCTGGTCCGCTCCTACTTCTCGGCCGGCCGGCCCACCTGGTACCCGCTGCTCGCCATGACCACCGGGATCGTCGCGACCTCGTGGATCGGCGCGGCCACCGTCGGCTCCTGGGGCGTCCTCGGCATCGCCGCCGCCAACGCCTTCGGCATCACCCTGACCGCCCTGCTCCTGCTGTACGGCATGGGCGGCCGGGCGGTGCCGATCCGCACCCGGCAGGTGGTGACCGAGATGAGCCGTCCCGTGCGGGCGGCCGTGGCCGCGGGCGTGGTGGGGATGTACTGCGCCGACCGGATCGACTCGGCCGTCCTCGGTCTCGCCGTCGGCGGCGCGGTCGTCGCCCTCGTCTTCGTCCTGCTGGCCTGGGCCATGGACGCCTCCGGCGTCACGCCCGCACTCCGTTCCGTCACACGAAGGCTCGCCGATGTCCGTATCCGCTGACCGTCCGCCCACCCCGGCCGAACGCCCGCCCACCCCGGCCGGGCGCACGCCGGTCCCCGCCGGCCGCGAACCGGCGGGGACCGCCGCCGCGCCCCTCTGGGTGGCCATGTACCACTCGGTGGGCGACTGCTCCGACGACCCGTACCGCGTCACGGTCTCGCCCGACCGCCTCGACGCGCAGCTCGGCTGGCTGCGGCGGCGGGGGCTGCGCGGGGTCGGCATGGCCGAGCTGCTCGCCGCCCGCGCCCGGGGCGAGGGCCGGGACCTGGTGGGGCTGACCTTCGACGACGGGTACGTCGACTTCGTCGACCACGCGCTGCCGCGCCTGCGGGCGCACGGCTGCGGGGCCACGCTCTTCGTGCTGCCGGGGCGGCTCGGCGGCGAGAACGCCTGGGATCCGCTGGGCCCGCGCAAGCCGCTCCTCGACGAGCGGGGCATCCGGAAGGCCGCCGGGACCGAGGGCATCGAGGTCGGCTCGCACGGCCTGACCCACATCGACCTCACGCAGGCGGACGACGAGACCCTGCGCGCCGAGACCGCCGACAGCAGGACGCGGCTCGGGGAGTTGCTCGGTGCCCCGGTCCAGGGCTTCTGCTACCCGTACGGCACCCTCGACCAGCGCGCCGCCGACGCTGTGCGGGACGCCGGGTACGCGTACGCCTGCGCCATCGACCCCGGCCCGCTGAACGGCCCGTACGCGCTGCCGCGCGTGCACATCGGCGAGGAGGACACGGCCCTGCGGCTGCTGCTGAAGCGGAAACTGCACCGGCTGCGCCGGCGTCCCGTCGAGGGGGTCTGAGCCGACGTGAAGGCGCTGCACATCATCACCGGTCTGGGCGTCGGCGGCGCGGAACAGCAACTGCGGCTGCTGCTGCGGCATCTGCCGGTCGACTGCGACGTGGTGACGCTGACCAATCCGGGCCCGGTCGCCGACGGTCTGACCGCCGACGGCGTCCGGGTCACCCACCTCGGCATGGCGGGCAACCGCGATCTCGCCGCGCTCCCCCGGCTGGTGCGGGTGATCCGCGGGGGCGGCTACGACCTCGTGCACACCCATCTCTACCGGGCCTGCGTCTACGGCCGGATCGCCGCCCGGCTGGCGGGGGTCCGCGCGGTCGTCGCCACCGAGCACTCCCTCGGCGACTCGCAGATGGAGGGCAGAACGCTTTCCGCCGGCGTGCGCGCCCTCTATCTCGCCAGCGAGCGGCTCGGCCGGTCCACGGTCGCCGTCTCGCCGACCGTCGCCGACCGGCTGAAGCGCTGGGGGGTGCCGGCCCCGCGGATCGAGGTCGTGCCCAACGGCATCGACCTCGCGGGCTTCCGCTTCGACGCGGACCTGCGCGAGCTGACCCGGCGGCGGCTCGGGCTGCCGGAGGACGCGTACGTCGTCGGGGGCGTCGGCCGGCTCGCGGCGAGCAAGCGTTTCGACGTGCTGATCCGCGCCTTGGCCCAACTCCCGCACGACTGCTGGGTGTTGGTGGTCGGCGGCGGACCGGAGGAGAGCGTGCTGCGGCGGGCCGCACAGCGCGCCGGGGTCGCCGACCGGGTGCTGCTCACCGGGGAGCGCCCGGCCACGGGGACCCCCGGCACCGATCTGCCCTCCCTGATGAACGCCATGGACGTGCTCGCCTCGCCCAGCGCCGAGGAGGCCTTCGGGCTCGCGGTGGTGGAGGCGATGGCGTCCGGGCTGCCCGTGCTCTATGTCTCCTGCCCGGCGATCGAGGACCTGCCCCCGGACTCGACCGTGGGTGCCCGACGCGTCCAGGGGGGCGCGGAGTCGTTCGTACGCGCCCTGCTGGACGTCCGCGCGCAGGGCGCGCGCTCCCGCGCGGTCCCCGCGGCCGCCCAGCACTACTGCATCACCCGCAGCGCCGCCCAGCTCATGGACGTGTACGCGGCCGCCGTCTCCAGCACGCCCTCGCCGACCCCGCCCCTGGGAGTGAGTTCCGTATGACCGACCGTACGCCCGAACACCCGACCGACAGCCTGACCCGCGGGTCGGCTCCCCTCGCCCGTGCCCGGTCCCTGCCCCCGTGGTCCCTGCTCGTCGCCGGCGCACTGCTCGGAGGGCTGGCGGGGGGCGCGTACGGCGTGGTGAAGGCGCCCGTGTACACCGCCACGAGCTATGTCGTCGCCGTGCCCGGCGAGGGGTCGGACCCCCAGTCGGCGCTCGGTTTCGCCCAGGCGTACGGGCGGGTCGCGACCCAGGTCGCGGTGCTCGGGGACGCCCAGGTGTGGGCGGGGGTGCCGATCGAGACGCTGCGGAGGAACGTGCGGACGGCGACGTCGCCGGACGCGCCGATGGTCGCCGTGTCGGCCACCTCCGCCCGCCCGGACCTCGCCGTCGACATGGCCAACGCCGTCTCACGGGCCCTGACCCGGCACGCCAACGACTCCGAGCCGTCGACGCGCGTCGAGCTGCAGGAGTTCGCCCGCGCGACCAGGCCGACCGAGCCGTCCTCGGCGTCGTCGACGGTGACCGGCCTGGTGGGCACCGCCGCCGGCGGGCTGCTCGGCGGGCTCGCCCTGCTGGTCCGGCCCCGGCGCACCCCACGGACACCGCCCGCCGCCTCCGTACCGGGTCCCGCTCTCGCCGCCGACACCCACGGCCAGCTGTGACCAGCACCCTGCACACGGGGCCGAGCACCACCCTGCGCGCCGAACTCTGCACCGACGAGGGCGAGTTCGGCGACCTGAGCGAGGCCTGGGGCCGGCTGTACCGGCGCTGCGGCGCGGCCACCCCGTTCCAGAACCACGCCTGGCTGCACTCCTGGTGGCTGTCGTACGGCACCCCCGGCAGGCTCCGTCTGGTCCTGGTCCGCGACGGGGCCGAGCTGCGCGCGGTCGCCCCGCTGATGCTCGTACGGCGTCCGCTGCCCACCCTCGTCCCGCTCGGCTGCCCCATCTCGGACTTCGCGGACGTCCTCCTCGACGACGAGCACGCCGAGCAGGCGTCGGCGGCGCTCGTCGAGGGGCTGTCGGCGGTCGCCCGGACGGCGTTGATCGACTTCCGCGAGGTACGGCCGGGCGCGGCCGTCGAACGGATCTACGACCGCTGGCGGGGTCCACGCCGCAAGGTGGCCGACTCGGTCTGTCTGGAGCTGCCCGCCCAGCCGATGGACGAGCTGCTCAAGCGGCTGCCGAACTCCCGGGCCCAGCGGGTGCGCGCCAAGCTCCGCAAGCTCGGTGACCTCGGTATCGAGCCGCGTACCGTGCGCGCCGACGAGGTGGACGCGGCGCTGCGGACGATGCTGGACCTGCACCGG
The DNA here is from genome assembly GCF_014930365.1 of Streptomyces caniscabiei. Classification (GTDB taxonomy): domain Bacteria; phylum Actinomycetota; class Actinomycetes; order Streptomycetales; family Streptomycetaceae; genus Streptomyces; species Streptomyces caniscabiei. The sequence continues at coordinate 129,890 of NZ_JABXWI010000022.1, forward strand.
CTCCAGTGGCAGGACCGCAAGGTGACGACCGAGCACATGCGGCCCCGTTTCTCCGAGCATCTGGTCCGCTCGGTCGAGCCGATGGTGCGCTCGGGGGACGCCGTGGTGACCGAGTTCCGGCTGGGCGGCGACGTCCTGGCCGTCGACGTCACCCTGCTGTCGCGCCGGCTGGCGGGCGGCTACCTCTACGGCGCCCATCCCCGGCTGCGCGAACGCAAGGCGGATGTCGCCACCATGCTGCTCGACGCCTGTGCCCGGCAGGTCGGATCCGGCGCCCAGCAGGTGCTGAGCCTGCTGCGGGGCGCCGAGCCGTACAAACTGCGCTGGCGCCCGGACACCGTCGTCAACCAGCGGCTGCTGCTCGCCCGCCGCCGCACCGCACCGCTGCTGTCGGCGGCGGCCTGCGACGCGGCGGCCCGCTGCCAGGGCAAGGAGCTGGTCCGCCGCTGGCGCGCCCGCAAGGACGCGAAGAAGGACCGCGGTGGCGGCGGGCGATGAGCGGCCCGCCGCCGTCGGCGGATCACCGGTAGCGCGCCCACCAGTCCGTGCGGATGCAGAGCTTCCCGCCGAGCCAGTACTCCACCCAGTCGCCCAGTTCCAGCGGCGAACAGTTCGGCGGGCGTACGGGCGTGGTGGGAGCAGGCTTCGGCGTGGGGGTCGGCGTCGGGGTCGGCGTGGGCGTGGGCGTCGGCTTCGGGGTGGCGGACGCGTCCGTGTCACGGCCGAAGAGCATCGACCGGTACACGGCGGCCGCCTTCGGGTTGGCCGCGCACTGCCAGACACCGTGCGGGCAGTAGTCCGTGAGCGTGTTGTAGAGCGGTTTGTGCTCGTCCATCCAGGCGAGCATGCGCCGCATGTACTCCGGGTTGTCGCCGTTGCGGAAAAGTCCCCATTCCGCATATGAGATGGGCTTCTTGTGCGCCTTCGCGAAATCGACGTGTGCCTGCAGACCGTACGGTTCCCTCACCTGCTCGTCGAAGGTGATTCCGCGCGGCTGGTCGTAGGAGTCCATGCCGATGATGTCGACCGTGTCGTCCCCCGGATAGCACTGCGTCCAGGGAACGGCGTCCCGGCCGCGGTTCGGGGTCCAGTCGAACTTGAACTTCTGGCCCGGCACCGCGCGCATCGTGGTGACGATCCTGTTCCAGTACTTCTTCCAGCTCTCCGGGTCGGGCCCGCAGCGATGGGTGTACGTGATGCCGTTCATCTCCCAGCCGAGCACGATCACCGTGTCCGGGATCCTCAGCTCGACCAGTCGCTCCGCGAGCCGGCGGTAGTGGTGGTCGAACTGGCCGGCGGCGGCGCGGCGCAGCAGCGCGCGGACCTCCCAGTCGGAGACGCCCTCCTCGTTGCGCTCCATCATGGGCACGTTGAGGACGAACATCCGGTCGTTCTCGTCGCGCCGCCACTCCGCCCAGGAGTCCAGGAAGCCGGGCAGCCCCTCGATGTTGGACCAGCGGTCGCCCGGCAGGTAGGTGTGCGCCACGCGCAGGTCGGAGCCGCCCAGCCAGTCGCTCAGCTCGGCGATCCGGGCGACGCCGCGGGGCCCGTAGTGCAGATAGGCGCCCATGGCCGGCGGTTCCCCGGGAGGCTTCGGGGTCTCGGAGGGAGTGGCCGGCAGGGGCGAGACGCCCTGCGGCGCGACGGACGCGCCCGGGACGAGGGGCGTCGTCGGTACGGCCGGAAGCGTGGGGGCGGCCGGGACCATGGGGGCGGCCGAGACCTGCGAAGTGGCCGCGGCCGTGGGGGTGGCCGCGGCCGCAGGTGCCGGTGGCGGTGGGTCGGTCGCCCGGCCGACCGTCCGCGCGCCCCCGGCGTACACCGGGACGGACACGAGGGCGAACGACGCGACCACGCCGGCCGCGACGAGCGCCAGCCGTCTGCCGCGGGGCCTCCTGTGCCGGTGCCGTCGCTGTTGTGGAGCCATGTCCGCTCCCCTCTCCGCTTTCTTCACTTCACTGCTTTCCGCCGCCGATTTCCACCTACTGACAATCAGTCATACGAATATGAATTCCGCCAACTGGGGCTCCGGCCTTCGGGTGCCCGAATCGCCCGCACGGGTGACCCGACGTCAAAGAAATGTGCGAGGACCCCGACGAAATGAATGTGCCGTTGCTCGACACCCGCGTTCCGGCCGTACTGCTGCGGACGGACCGTAATCCCTTCCACCACGGAACCCTGGGCGCCGTACGGTCCTTGGGCCGGGCCGGGGTGGAGGTGCATCTGGTCGCCGACTGCGCGGCGAGCCCGGTGCGCAGCTCGCGGTTCCTCCGGGCCGCCCACGCCCCGCCCCGCCCGGGGGCCCGACTCGACGAGTTCGCGGACGTCCTGCGCCGGGTGGCGGACCGGATCGGCCGTCCGGCGGTCCTGATCGCCCTGGACGACGCGAGCGCGGTGGCCGTCGCCCGGCTGCGCGCGGACCTGACGGACCGTTTCCTGTTGCCGGACCTGCCGCCGTACCTCGCCGAGCAGGTGGCGGACAAGGCCGAACTCGCCGCGCTGTGCGGGCGCCTGGGCCTCCCGCACCCCGTGATCGCGGTCCCCGACAGCGCGGCGGAGGCGGAGGCCGCCGCCCGCGAGCTGGGCCTGCCGGTTGTGGCCAAGTGGAGCCGCCCGTGGCTGCTGCCCGCCGGCGTGGGACTGCGCAGCACGGTGGTGGTGCGCTCCGCCGGGGAGGCGGCGGCCCTGTACCGGCGTTCGGAGCAGGCGGGCAGCCGGCTGCTGCTCCAGGCCTTCCTGCCGCCGGGCCTGGACCGCGACTGGTTCTTCCACGGCTACGTGGACCGTGCCGGAGTCGTGCGCTGCGGCGGGCCCGGCCGGAAGCTGAGCGCCTGGCCGCCCGGCGCGGGCCTGACCACCGTCGGCCGCTGGACGCCGAACCCGCGGGTCCAGGCCCTGGCCGAGCGGTTGACCGGCGCCCTCGGCTACCGGGGCGTGTTCGACCTCGACTTCCGCCGTGAGGGCCGGACCGACGTCCACCACCTGCTCGACTTCAACCCGCGTCCCGGCGCCCAGTTCCGGCTCTTCACCGACAGCGCCGGCGTCGACGTCGTACGCGCCCTGCACCTGGACCTGACCGGCCGTCGGGTACCGGACGGGGCGCCGGTGCCGGGCCGGACCTTCGTCGTGGAGAACTACGCGCCGCTGACCGCGCTGCGCCCCCATCCGCTCCCCTGCCCGCCACCCCGGCCGGGCGCGCGTGAGCTGGCATGGTACGCGCGGGACGACCGCGCCCCCGGCCTCGCGCTGTGGTCCCTGTGGCCCCGCCACGCGCTCGGCCGACTGCTGGCGCCCCGCACGCCCCCTCCCGTCCGGCGTGAGCACGCCCCCGACCACCTCGTACCCGACCACCTCGTCCCCGACGACCGAGCGGGGAGCCGCTCCGAGAACCGCACCGACAACGAGAAAGCGAGCAGCGCCTGATGTACGACCTGCTGGTGGTGGGCGCCGGCCCGTACGGCCTGTCCATCGCGTCCCACGCCGCGGCCGCCGGGCTGAGCCTGCGCGTCCTCGGCCGTCCCATGGCGTCCTGGCGCGACCACATGCCGCCGGGCATGTTCCTCAAGTCCGAGCCCTGGGCCTCCAACCTCTCCGATCCCGAGGGGCGTTGGCGTCTGGACGTGTACTGCGCGCAGCGGGGCGTCGAGGCCCGCCACGGTCTGCCGATCCCGGTCGGCACCTTCGCCTCGTACGGCCTGTGGTTCGCCCGGAACGCCCTTCCGCCCGTCGACGAGCGGACGGTGACGCTCCTTCGGCGCCGCTGCGGCGGCTTCGAGGCGGTCCTCGCCGACGGCGAGGTGGTGCGCGCCCGCACCGTGGTCCTCGCCGTCGGAGTGATCCCCTTCGTCGAAGTCCCGCCCGTGCTGCGGGCGTTGCCGACCGACCGCGTCTCCCACAGCAGCCACCACCGCGACCTCGGCCGGTTCCGGGGCATGGACGTCACGGTGATCGGCGGTGGTCAGGCGGCCCTGGAGACGGCCTCGCTCCTCGCCGAACAGGGCACCCGGGCGCGGATCCTGGCCCGCTCCCCCCTGCTCCGCTGGAACGACGTGCCGCCCCCGCTCGTACGCCCCCTGCGGCACTCGCTCCGCTCCCCGCACAGCGGCCTGGGCTGCGGCTGGCGCAACTGGTTCTACGCCGAGCGGCCCGGCTGGTACCGCCGGCTGCCGGAGGCGCGCCGCGTGCGGGTCGCCGCCGAGGCGCTGGGACCGGCGGGTGCCTGGTGGGTGCGCGACCGCGTCGAGCGCACCGTCGAGGTGCGGCTCGGCCAGGAGGTCGCGGTGGCGTACGAGACGGGCGGCGCGGTACGCCTGGAGACGGTGGGCCGGGACGGTGAGCTGACCTCGCTGGACACCCAGCACGTCATCGCGGCCACGGGTTTCCGGGCCCGCTGCGACCGGCTCGGACTGCTGGCGCCGGAGGTGCGGGCGGACCTCGCGCCCCTGCCGGACGGCTCGCCCGCGGTCGGGCGGGACTTCGAGTCCTCGGTCCCCGGCCTGTTCCTGGCGGGCCTGACCACGGCCGCCGGTTTCGGCCCCGCGATGCGCTTCGTGCACGGCGCGTCGTTCACGGCGCCCACCCTCGTACGAGGGGTACGCCGGCGGTTGCGGTCAGGGGTGCCCGGCGGCCGGATCCCGGTGCCGGGGGCGCGGGCCGACCTGGCCTCCACCGCCGGGTCCTGACGGGCCCGGGTGCCGGGCGGCGCGCCTCCCGGCACCCGGAGCGCTCACCGTACGGTCATCGGCCGGAAGCGGCCCGGCCCCGCCGGTAGACGATGGCCCCGCCCGCGATCAGCGCGAAGCTGGCGACCCCGGCGGCGAGGAGCGCCTCACGGTCGCTGCCGGTCTCGGGGAGCTGGGGCGGCTTGGTGGGCGGCATCGTCGGCGGGTGCGTGGGCGAGTGCGTCGGCGGGTGCGTGGGCGGGTGAGTGGAGTGCGGGGGCTTCGTCGGCGGCATCGTCGGTGGCTTCGTCGGGTGCGGGGGCTTGGTGGGGGGATTCGTCGGCGGCTTCGTCGGGTGCGGCGACTGCGTGGGGGGCTTGGTGGGGTGCGGGGGCTTCGTCGGCGGATGCGTCGAGTGCGGCGGCTTCGTCGGCGGCGTGGTCGGCGGCTTGGTGTGGTGCGGAGGCTTCGTCGGCGGGTTCGTCGGCGGTTTGGTCGGGTGCGGGGGCTTGGTGGGCGGGTTCGTCGGCGGGTGGTCGCCGTAGCCGCCCTCGGTCTCCTCCTCCGGCTGGTCGCCGTAGCCGCCGGAGGACTCGTCGTCGTGCCCGTAGCCGCCGTCGTCCCAGTCCTGGGTGAACTCCTCGTACGCCGAGCTGTCGTCGTGCGTCCCGGGCTCGTCGTACGTCCCGTGGTCGGCGGGCCCCTGCCACGCGTCGGGCTCCGTGTACTCCTCGTACGACGGCGGCGCCCAGGAGTCCTCGGGCTCCGGCGCCGAGGAGACCGACTCCTCGGGACGGGACGTGGGCGCCGGGGTGTACGCGGGCTCCGCGACCGGCGCGGCGTGCCGCTCCGGGGAGCTCTCGGTGTTCTTCTTGGTGCTCTTGGCGCTCTCCGGGGCGTGGTCGCCGGTGGTGCCGCACGCGTTGCCGACGGACGGGTTGCCGACGGCGGCGGGATCGACCGTGTTGCCGCAGATGTTCACCGGGACGGTGACCGGCACCTCGACCGCGTTGCCCGAGGCTACGCCGGGCGAGTTCGCGGCGGCCCCGTGCGCGCCCGTGTCCGCGAGGACCGGCGTGCCGTAGAGGGACAGCAGGCCTGTCGTCGCGGCGGCCACGACCATTCTCTTGCGCAGGGTCTGTCGCATCTCGTGTTTCTTCCTGCTCGCAGAAGTGGGAAAAGCCGGCCTTGGAGCCGTTGAGGACACTCCAAGACCGGCTGAGGCACAGCCGAGCGGCTGGTGCGAGGCGTTACGACGTCAGTCGTTGACGCACACGTTGCCGGCTGCCGGGTTGAGCAGACCGATGACGTTGATGGTGTTACCGCACACGTTGACGGGGATGTGGATCGGGACCTGCACCACGTTCCCCGAGAGGACACCCGGGGACCCGATGGCGGCACCCTTGGCCTCGGCGTCCGCGAAGGCCGGGGTGGCCATGCTCACGGCCATGATCGCGCCGGCGACGACGGCAGCGCTCTTCTTGAGCTTCACGTCTTTTCCCTTCTCTGCGGTCATGCCCTGATTGACGGCCGAAACCGAGCGAGCACAGCATGGACGGCTCGCATCATGACCTGCAGCCTGTGAAACGAGGAATAGACAGCGGAAGAAACTTCCGAACGCGGAGCGTAGGGTAATTCACCCAATCGCCCCGGGAGATCATCGGAAAGGCATATCGATGCCACCCGAATACCGCGCCTGGGGGCAGACGAAAGACTCGGGCCGAACGCACCGCGCGCGACCCGAGCCGTGTGACGATCTTCCGATCAGTTCTTGCCGCCGCCGTTGCCGTTGTCCGAGAGGATCGGGATGTCGGACAGGATGTGCGACAGCGGCTCGTCACCCTTGGCCTGGGTGGAGTTCTCGGTGCACTGCTGGTTCTGCGGCGCCGACAGGATCGGGACGTCCTGCAGC
>NZ_JABXWI010000023.1 GCF_014930365.1 Streptomyces caniscabiei
GGCGGCGGAGTAGTCCGGCTCGGGGTTCATCGCGTCCGAGCCGTCCAGATGCTCGGACGTCGGGAAACGGACGTCCAGAACATCCAACGCCGTGATACGGGCGGACGGGGGCAGGGCTGAGGGCATGGGGGCAACTCCTGTGAGGGCACCGAGCGTGGTCGGGCAGGTGACGAGAACGCGGGTCGTCCGGTCGGCGGAGGCAGACGCGGGGGTCTACTCCTGGACCTTGCCGCCGGTGATGCGGGAGATGGTGAGGGCGACCAGGATGATCAGGCCGTTGAGGGCGCCGATCCACTGCGCGGGCACGCCGGCGAGGGTGAGGACGTTCTGGATCATGAAGAGCAGCAGGATGCCGCTGAAGGCCCCGAACATGGTGCCCTTGCCGCCGTTGAGGCTGATCCCGCCGATCACGGCGGCCGCGAAGACGGTGAAGATGTAGCCGTTGCCCTGCGCGGAGGCGACGGACGCGAGCCGCCCGGAGAGCAGCAGTCCGGCGAGGGCGGCGAGCAGGCTTCCGGTGACGATGACGATCCACAGCACCCGGTCGGTGCGGATGCCTGCGGCCTTGGCGGCGTCGACGTTGCCGCCGATGGCGTACAGCGAGCGGCCGAAGCTGGTCCAGCCGAGGACGACGACGGCGACGGCGAACAGGACCAGGCAGAGCCAGATGGAGGCGGGCATCCCGAACCACTGGGCGGTGCCGAGGTAGAGCATCGACTCCGGCAGCTGGAAGAAGGTCTGGCCGCCGGAGATACCGGTGAGGACACCGCGCAGCACGATCAGCATGCCGAGGGTGACGATGAAGCCGTTGAGGCCGAAGCGGATGATCAGCAGGGCGTTGATCACGCCCACGAGCACGCCCACGGCGAGTGTGACCGGGATCGACCAGGCGCCGGGGAGGAGCCCGAGGCCGTGCCCGGCACCGGTCGGCACGACCAGCCACGCCGCCACCCCGGGCGCGAGGCCCATGGTGGACTCCAGTGAGAGGTCCATCTTCTTGACGATCAGGACCATCGTCTGGGCGAGGACCAGCAGGGCGATCTCGGACATGGTCTGCAGGACGTTCATGAGGTTGTCGGCCTGCAGGAAGACCGGGTTGACGATCTGTCCGACGATCGCGATGGCGATGATGGCCGGCACCAGGGCGAGGTCGCGCAGCCGGGCCAGGGGGATCCTCCCGCCCAGCAGGGCGGTCCGCTTCGCGGCCGGTTCCGTGGCGTCGGGCGCGGCGGTTCCCGACGTGTCCGCGAGGACGGTTTCAGGCATTGAGGTCCACTCCTTCCATCGCGGCCACCAGGTCGTGGTCGTGCCAGCCGCGGGCGATCTCCGAAGTCACACGGCCCTGGAACATCACCAGGACCCGGTCGCACATGCGCAGGTCGTCGAGTTCGTCGGAGGCGATGAGCACTCCGGTGCCGGTCTCCGCGGTCTCCTCGACCTTGCCGAGGAGGAACTCCTTGGACCGCACGTCGACGCCGGCGGTCGGGTTGATCAGGACCAGCAGCCGGGGATCGTCGGCCAGGGCGCGGGCCATGACGACCTTCTGCTGATTGCCTCCGGAGAGCCCGGAGACGGGCAGTTCGGGGCCGGGTGTCTTGATCGCGAGGTTCTCGATCATGCCCTCGGCCAGGCCGTCCCGTCGGCGGCCGCTGATGAATCCGCGTCGGCCGAGCCGCTGCGGTACGGACAGCGTCGCGTTGTCCGCGATCGACATCTCCGGCACGAACCCTTGGTGGTGCCGGTCCTGCGGGACGAAGCCGGCGCCGGCCGCGAGGGCGCTCGGCACGCTGCCCGGGCGGGGCCTCAGGCCGGCGATCTCGACCGCACCGGCATCGGCCGCCCGCAGCCCCACGACCGTCTCGGCCACCTCGGTGCGTCCGCTGCCCGCGGCTCCGGCGAGCCCGACGATCTCTCCCGCGCCCACCATGAACGTGACGCCGTCGTAGGCGCCGTCACTGCTCAGCTCATCGACGCTCAGAGCGGAAGGGGCCGTGACGTCGACGGAGCCGGCCCGCTGCTCCCGCTCCGCGGCCGCGGCCTCGCCGGTCATGGCGGCCACGAGTTCGGTGCGGGGGAGCCGCGCCACCGGGACGGTCACGATGTGCCGGGCGTCCCGGAACACGGTGACCGTGTCGCAGATGTCGTACACCTCTTGCAGGTGATGGCTGATGAACAGGAAGGTGACGCCCTGGCGTTGCAGGTCGCGGACGCGGTCGAAGAGCCGGTTGATGGCCGCGCCGTCGAGCTGGGCGGTCGGTTCGTCGAGGATGATGAACCGGGCGCCGAAGGACAGGGCGCGGGCGATCTCGACGAACTGCCGCTGCTCCACGTTCAGATCGCCGGCCGGTGTCTGCGGGTCCACGTCCACCGACCATGTCGACAGCAGATCCCGTGCCCGGGCGCGCACGCCCTGCCAGCTGATCAGCCGGTGACGGCCGTGATCGTGCCGGTTCAGGAAGAGGTTCTCGGCGACGGTCAGCGTGGGAATGATCGTCGACTTCTGGTAGACGCAGGCCACCCGTCGGCGCCAGGCGTCGCGGTCCGTGAGCCGGGGGGCCGGCTCGCCGCCGAAGGTGACCGTCCCCTCGTCGGGGGCCTGGAGTCCGGTCAGGACGGACACCAGGGTGGACTTGCCGGCGCCGTTGCGGCCGACGAGTGCGTGGGTCTCGCCGGGCCTGATGGTGATCCGGGCGCCGTTCAGGGCGACCGTCGGACCGTACCGTTTGACTATGCCCGTCGCCTCGACGACGGGCGGGCCCGCCGGGGCCCGTCCGTCGTTCGCCGGGACGGATGCGGGGGTGGGTGTTCGCTCCCCGTCTCTCATCTCAACCGCCTTGTGTACGTGGGTCGTCGAGCTGTCGGGCGGAGCCTCAGCCGAGGTTGTTGCCCCACAGGGACGAGTCGTCGCTCTTGAGGCTCGGCACGCCGCCGTAGGTGCCGCCGTCCGCCGTCACGAGCGGGGCGGAGAGCTGGTCCTCCAGCAGGCCGTCGCGCACCTGGACGATGGTGCTGTCGTGGTCGGTCTTGCCGGGCTTGAACGTCTTCCCGTCGATCGCGGCCTTGAGGTAGTACAGGGCGTACTTGGAGTAGAGGTCCGCGGGCTGGGAGACCGTGGCGTCGATCTTGCCGTCGGCTATGGACCTGAGCTCCTCCGGGATGCCGTCGTTGGACACGACGAAGACGTGCTTCTTGTCCTTGGGGTCGACCAGCAGGCCCTTCTGCTTCAGCACCTGGAGCGTGCCGGACAGGGCGAAACTGGACTGCATGTAGACGCCCTTGATGTCCGGGTGCTGGGTCAGCCGTGTCTGGAGCTTCTGCGCGGCGACGGCGCCGTCCCAGTTGGTGGCCTCACCGAAGACCTTGATCTTGGGGAAGTCGGTCTTCATGCACTCGTTGAACGCCTCTGTACGGTCACGGCCGTTGATGGAGTCCAGTCCACCCTGCAACATCACGACCTTGCCCTTGCCGCCGAGCTTGGCGCCGAGGTACTGGCAGGCCTTCTCGCCGTACGCGCGGTTGTCGGCCCGCACCACCATGTAGACCTTGCCGGTGTCGGGACGGGTGTCGACCGTGACCACCGGGATCTTCTTGGCCTCCATCTGGGCCAGGGTGGGGGCGATGGCGGCGGTGTCCTGCGGCGCCATCGCGACGCCCTTGACGCCCTGGCTGATGAACGTCTGCGCGTTGGCGGTGAGCTTGGCGACGTCGTTCTGCGAGTTGGTGGTCTTCAGGTCCAGGTCCAGCTCCTTGGCGTACTGCGGCGTGTACTTGATGTACGAGTTCCAGAAGTCGGTGTCAGAGCGCGGGTAGTCGACCCCGACCAAGGGCGTGTCGCCCCCGGCGGTGGTCGTGGCGCCGGAGTCCGTGCTGCCGCCGCAGGCGCTGACCAGAGTCAGTGCCGAGACGGCGGCCACGGCGGAGCAGAGGGCGGTTCTGAGTCTCATGAGTTCCTCGCGCTGATCCGGTGGGCGACGGCTGTCGCTCCCGACGGGGCGGTGTCGCACCATCACGATTGATGGGATGTATGTATACGGCCCTCCTGGCGATCCTGTCTAGCCTTCCAGGGTTTTCGCTGTAGTTCGCTGGCGAGGTGGTACTTCGTTACATGCTGTGGCGGTCCGGTCACCGAAAAGCATCCCATCAATGCCGGAGATGTGAGGATTGTCGGCTCGAAGAGGTGCCGCACAGCCTCCTGTGCGTCAAGACATGCCATGTTTGATGGGGGAGGAAAGGTGAAGAGGCGTCATCAATCGTCATATAAGGGATGCCAAAGTGCAGTTTTCATCCCTGCAAAGCTGTTGACATCAGAGGCGAACGTGACCGAACTTCATCCGAGCGGGTGCGCAGGTCACCGCACGGACGCCGACTGCTTCCGCTGAGCAGTCCGGCGACGACACACAGAACGACGACGGAGGTCCCCGCCATGCCAAGACCGATCAACAGACGCGCGTTCCTGGCGTGCGCCACAGGTGTCGCGGCCGCCGCCGTCGCGGGTGGTCTCCTCGGCTCCGGAAGCGCCTACGCGGCCCCGGCCACCTACACACCCTCATGGGACTCGGTCGACCAGCACCCGCCGGCCCCCGAGTGGTTCAAGGACGCCAAGTTCGGCATCTACTTCCACTGGGGTGTGTTCAGCGTGCCCGCGTTCGAGAGCGAGTGGTACCCGCGCCACATGTACCAGAACAACAGCACGGCGAAACAACACCACGTCGCCACGTACGGCAACCCGTCCTCGTGGCCGTACCACAACTTCATCAACGGGGCGAACGATCTGGCGGGCAACCACGCGGAGTTCGCACCGAAACTGAAGTCGGCCGGCGGCAACTTCGACCCCGACGAATGGGCACAGCTCTTCGTCGACGCCGGCGCGAAATTCGCCGGACCCGTCGCCGAGCACCACGACGGCTACTCGATGTGGGACAGCCAGGTCAACGAGTGGAACTCCGTCGACAAGGGCCCGCACCTGGACCTGCTGGAGCTGTTCACCGACGCCATCCGCGCCAGGAACCTCAAGCTCCTCGTGGCCATGCACCACGCCTACAACTACACGGGCTTCTTCGAGTTCGCGCCGGCGCAGTCCGACCCGAGCCTGAAGAAGCTCTACGGGCAACTGGGTTCAGCGCAGGAGAACCAGCTCTGGTACGACAAGCTCAAGGAGGTCGTCGACCGGGCCCGACCGGACATCCTGTGGCAGGACTTCAGACTGGACCACGTCGACGAGACCCAGCGCCTGAACTTCCTGTCGTACTACTACAACCAGGCCAACAGCTGGGGCAAGGAGGTCGTCGCCACCTACAAGGACGGCTTCAACAGCCACGGCGCGGTCTTCGACTACGAGCGGGGCGGACCGTCCGACCTCACCGCGCCCTACTGGCTGACGGACGACAGCATCTCCAGCAGCAGTTGGTGCTACACCGAGGGCATCGGCTACTACAGCGTCAAGCAGATGGTGCACTCGTTCATCGACCGGATCAGCAAGAACGGCAACGTCCTGCTCAACATCGCCCCGAAGGCCGACGGCACCATCCCCCAGGCCCAGCGCGACATCCTCCTCGGCATCGGCGACCACCTCGGGCGCTTCGGCGAGTCGATCTACTCGACGCGGGCGTGGACGGCGTACGGCGAGGGTCCGACGAAGATGGGCGGCGGCGCCTTCGTCCAGCCGACGACGGGTACGGCGCAGGACATCCGCTTCACCCGCAACAAGGCGAACACCGTCCTGTACGCCACCGTCCTCGGCTGGCCCGGCAGCTCACTCGAGATCAAGACCCTCAACTCCGGCCGGATCAACCTCGGTTCGCTGACCTCGGTGAAGCTGCTCGACTCCACGGCCGGTACCTACATCAGCCTCGCGAACCCCACACAGAACGCGTCGGGGCTGCAGGTGACCCTGCCCTCCTCGGCACCCTTCTCCGCCCACGCGTACGTGCTGAAGCTCAGCTTCTCCGGCGAGATACCCGGCCTCAAGCCCCTCGCCGGTGCCGTCGCCTACACGAACGTCGGCTACGCGGGTGACGCCGCGGTGCTCGCCCTCGGCAGCTACACGGCCGACCAGCTGACCCAGGCCGGGGTGCCCCCGCTCAGCGTGTCCTCGCTCAGGGTGGCTCCGGGGCACCAGGTCATCGGCTACTCCGCGGACGACTTCGGCGGCACCTCGTGGACGTTCGGCGCCGACAACAGCGATCTGCGCAACACCGGCAACAACGACAGGATCACCTCGCTGAAGGTGGTCCTCAACCCCTCGGCCTGGCTGCGCATCACCAATGTCACCAACGGCCTCGCCCTGGACAGCGGGGGCAACGTCGCCGGCGGCTCCAACCTCAAGCAGTGGACCTGGGACGGCAGTAACAACCTGCAGTGGCACGCGATCGACCTCGGCAACGGCTACTACAAGGTGGAGAACCGCGCCAACGGCATGGTCGCCGACGGCTGGGGCGCCACCACCAACGGCAGCGCGTGCAGGCAGCTGGAGTGGAACGGTCACACCAACCAGCAGTGGAAGATCACCTACCGTGGCGACGGCCGCTACTCCCTCACCAACCGCACCACGGGCATGGCACTGGACGGCGGGGGCGCCGTCGCCTCCGGGTCCAACGCCAAGCAGTGGCGCTTCGACAACAGCACCAACCTGCTGTGGACGTTCACCGCACTGTGACGCCTCCCGGTGCGGCGGCCCCCTGCTCCACCCAGCCGCCGCACCGGCCCTGCCCTTGACCGGGACCGGGGCCGCGCCGGCACACACCTGTAGCCTGCTGCCAGCTGTGTGCCGGGGGAGGGCGAGGGAGTCGGCGTGGTGAGCATCCTGTCCGTGGCCCTGGGGGCTGGTATCGGCCTCCTGGGGGTCGTGTTCGGGGCTTGGTTCACCGCGCGTCGGCAGGACCGCATGTGGTTGCGTGAACAGAAGCTGAAGGCCGGGATCGGCTTCAACACCGCCGTCGTCCAGCTCGTCGACCACCTCCGGGAGACACGGCTCAGCGACGACGGCGCCGGGGCCGACGAACTGGCGGGCCGGATGCAGGAAGCCCGGTCAGCCCTCTACCTCCTGTGCGCCGAGGACACCGTCGACCTCGCCGACGCCCTCGCCCGCCGGGTCTGGAACTCCCGGCCCAGCGAGGGCCGTGCCGATCGCAGGACCGAGCACAGGGAGACGGAGGAACTCCTGCGCCGCTTCACCCGACAGCTTCGGCAAGAGATCGCCAGGACATGACCGACCGGCTCCTGACCATGGCCGCCGAGCGATCTCCTGAACCCCGGGTCTTCGGCACCGGCCCGAGCCCCGGCCGACCTGCCCGGCCGGGGGCCCGGGCACCCCGCCTACCAGGAGGCCAATGAACCGTCCGTGTTGCGCCAGACCGGGTTGCGCCAACGGTGGCCGCGTTCGGCGGCCGCCCGGACCGCGTCCTCGTCGATGGTGATGCCGAGGCCGGGTGCGGTGGGCCGGTCGATGTAGCCGTCGCGGAACGTGAACGGCGTCGTGTCGGCGAGGTAGTCCAGCAGTCCGCTGCTGTCCCCGTAGCCGATGCCCAATGCCTGTTCCTGGATGAGGAAGTTGGGGATCGCGAAGTCGAGCTGAAGACTGGCCGCGAGGGCGATCGGGCCGAGCGGGCAGTGCGGTGCCACCATGACGTCGTACGCCTCGGCCATCGCGGCGATCCGGCGGCTCTCGGAGATGCCGCCTGCGTGGCTGATGTCGGGCTGGGCCACGGCGATGCCGTCGGAGAGCACCGAGCGGAAGTCCCAGCGGGAGTACAGCCGTTCGCCCGTGGCGATGGGGATCGAGGTGGAGCGCACCACGGCGCCGAGGTCCTGGGAGAACTCCGGGAGCACGGGCTCCTCGACGAAGAGCGGCAGGAGGGGTTCGAGGTGGGGCAGCACGCGGCGGGACATCGCCCCGCTGAACCGGCCGTGGAAGTCCAGCGCCAGGTCGCGCTCCGGTCCGATGGCCTCGCGGACCGCGGCCACTCCGTCCACGATGGCGTTGATCGCGGCGGGGGGCGCGAGCGGCTCCAGCTGGCCGCAGGGGTTGAGCTTGACCGCCGTCATGCCCTTGGCGACCTGCTCGGCGGCCGACTCGGCCAGTTCCTCCGGGGTCTCGCCGCCGACCCAGCCGTAGACGCGGACCCGGTCGCGCACATGGCCGCCGAGGAGCTGATGGACCGGGACGCCGTGCGTCTTGCCCGCGATGTCCCACAACGCCTGGTCGATTCCGGCCAGGGCGCTGTTCAGGACGACTCCGCCGCGATAGAAGCCGCTCTTGGCGAGCACCTGCCAGTGCTCCTCGATGCGGGCGGGGTCCTGGCCGAGCAGGTAGTCGAACATCTCCTCGACGCAGCGGGCGACCGTGTGGGCCTTGCCCTCGACTATGGGCTCGCCCCAGCCGGAGATTCCCTCGTCGGTGTCGATGCGCAGGAAGAGCCAGCGAGGTTCGACGAGGAAGAGTTCGAATCCAGTGATCTTCATGGGGTGGACCTCCGGGTCCTGTGCTGTGTACGGCCCGGTGCGGGGCCGAGGCGCGGGGCGTGGTGGATGAGCGGGGTGTGGTGGACAGAGGGTGGGGCGGTAGGTGGTGGGGGCGTGCGTGGTGAGGGGGTACATGGATGGGGCGTTGCGGGGTGGCCGAGTGCGGGCGCGGGGGATCGACGCCCGTGGACACGGGAGTGCCGAGTCCGGCGGCAGGGTCGGGCTACTCCTGGGAGCTGATGCTGCGGCCGCCGTCCACGAGGAGGTTCTGGCCGGTGATGAAGGAGGCGTCGTCGGAGGCGAGGAAGGCCACGGCTGCCGCGATGTCCTCGGGGGCACCGAGCCTGCCGGCCGGTGTGCGCGCGATGGTCTGTGTCTTGTACTCCTGGGGTGTGTGGGCCCACAGCGCGGTCACCACGGCTCCGGGCAGGACGGAGTTGAACCTGATCAGCCCCCCGTACTCGACGGCCAACTGGCGTACGAGGGCGTCGATCCCGCCCTTGGCGGCCGCGTAGGCGGGGAAGCCCTTGAAGCCGAGGGCCGCGTGCACGGACGAGGTGATGACCACCGCGCCCGAGGCCGTCCCGAGGAGCGGCACCCCGGCTCGGACGCCGTAGAACACCGAGTCGAGGCAGAGCCGCAGCTGGTCGTGCCAGGAGTCGTCGTCGAGTTCGTGTGCCGCTCCGGGCACATTGCGCCCCACATTGAGGTGGAGCACGTCGAGGCGCCCGGTCCAGGACTCGGCCGCGGCGATGGCCGTGGCCCACTGACCCGGAGAGGTCACGTCGAGGGGCCGGTCCTGTGCCCGCCCACCGCCGGCGCGGATGTCCTCGGTCACGCGCCGGGCGGCCTCGGCGTCCACGTCGGTGACGAGGACGGACGCGCCCTCGGCGGCCAGCCGTCGGGCGGTGGCCGCCCCGATGCCGGAGCCGGCGCCGGTGAGCAGGGCCGTACGGCCGCTGAAACGGGCCGGTGCGGCGGCGACGGTCATGGTGTCTCTCCTGGTTCTGCCGGTCCGGCCGTGGAGCCGCGCAGCACCAGCCGCGGCTCGGTGGGCACGACGACGTCTCCCACCGGTCTGTTCTCGATGGTGGCCACCAAGGAGTCCACGGCAGCGGTCCCCAGCTCGTACAGCGGCATCGCGACGGTGGTCAGCGGGGGATGGAGGTGCGCGGCCACGGGCAGGTCGTCGTTGCCGACCACGGAGACGTCCTCCGGGATCCGCAGGCCGAGGTTCCTGATGGCGGCCATGGCGCCTATCGCCTGTGCGAGGGAGCTGGTGTAGACGGCGGTGACCGGCGGGCGCGCACTGCCGGCGGCGGGACGCAGCAGCTCCCGCGCGGCGGCGCCGCCCCCGTCCTCGGTGAAGTCCCCGGACGCGATCGGGGCCGCGTCCAGCCCCAAGGCGTCGGCGTGGCGCCGGAACGCCGCCTTGCGGACCTCGCTGGGGGTGATCCCGGGGGGACCCGCTATGTGGCCGATCCTGCGGTGACCGAGGCCGTGCAGGTGGTCGAGCGCGGTCACGCTCGAACGCGCTACGTCCATGGTGACGTTGCGGCCGGACCCCTCCACGGAGCGGTTGAGGAACACGTGGGGGACCGGGCTGTGGCTGAGGGTCTCCAGCAGGGGGTGGCCGGGGCGGGCCGAGGCGATGAGCAGCCCGTCGACCCTGCCCTCCTGCACCAGGTCGTTGAAGGAGTCGTCGGCCTCCTGCCCGTCGAAGTCCTCCGCCAGCAGGGAGAGGTAGCCCAGCTCGCGGGCACGTTGGTAGGCGCCGCGGGCGATGGTGACGTACGTGGGGTTGGCGAGGGCGGGGATCAGCAGGGCCAGCGCGTGGGTGCTGGCGCCGGCCAGGGCCCGGGCCCCGGAGTGGGGGCGGTAGCCGAGTGCCTCGGCGGCCTCGTGGACACGGCGGCGCGTCTCGGGCCGTACGGACAGGTCCTGTCGGCCGTTGAGCACCTTGGACACGGTGGCCTTGGAGACCCCGGCCGCGTGTGCCACATCCACGAGCCTGGCCCTGACGGGTTGTTCCGGCACGTGTTCCCCCTCTCCGGTGGGTATCGCCCTGCTCCGCTGCCGCGGACCGAGGGTGACTCGATACAACCTCTTGACACCTTCTGGCGACGCAACCTAACGTTCGCGAAAGTTTCAGTCAACCGGTTTCCTCAGACGGAAATAAGCGATAAGTCTGAGCAGAGCCCCAGGAACCGGTCATATCGCCACAGCTAGATGTCGGCCATGTTGACGTGCAGTCAACTGAGCCGAGGAGCCGTCCCCGGGCTCACCGCGGACGCGACCACCGTCGCGCCGGCGGTTCCCCGGCACCGGTCCCGCGCACCCGTCCACGCAGACGGTCGCGCCCGGTCCGGGCATCTCGCGCCACCACCGAGCGAGCCGGTGATCCGCCGGACGCCGTGCCCCGTTCGTCTCTCGCGGCAACCCCACGCGCCGCCTCGGCCCCGCAGTACGTTCCCGCAGCCGCCGTACGTCCCGCACCCGCGTACGTCACGCACGAAAGGCCCATTAGCATGCCCATGTCAAGGTCGACCTCTCTCGACAGACGGAGCTTCCTCGCCGTCTCCGCCGGCACCGCGCTCGCCGCGACCGGTCTGTCCGCCTGCGCCGGCTCTGTCAGCAACGGCACGAACGGATCCGGCGGCGGCAAGACGACGCTCACCGTGATGACGGTGGACAACGAGTGGGACAAGAAGGGCCTCAAGGCCGCCGAAGAGGCGCTGGGGATGAACCTCAACGTCATCATCTGGGACGCCACCAAGCTCAACGCCATGCTGGCCGCGAAGAACCCGCCGGACGTGGTCCGCGGCTTCGGCGCCACCGAGACCCCCTACTTCGCCGCCCGCGGCCTGATGACGGACCTCGACCCGTACTTCGCCAAGAGTTCGGTGCTCCAGCCCTCCGACCTCGACCCGGTCAACGACGTGTGGCGCTACGACGGCAAGAAGCAGGGCGCCGGACCGCGCTACGGCATGGCCAAGGACTACTCCCAGGACTCCATGTTCTGGTACCGCTCCGACCTCTTCGAGGCCGCCAAGCTGGACGCCCCGAGCGAGACGAAGCCGATCTCCTACGACGAGTGGCTCGACCTGGGCGAGAAGCTGGTCAAGCGCCGCCTCGGCAAGGTCAAGGTGTACGGCCTGAACGCCACCGGCATGGGCGTCTTCCCGCAGCTCATGGGCATGACCGCCTCCGCCGGCGGCAGCCTCTTCGCCGAGGACCTCGCCACCGTGGACTTCTCCTCCCCGGAGGCGCTGAAGGCCCTGCGGTGGTACCTGGACTACGCGAAGGCGGACATAGGTCCGAGCGTCGTCAACCCCAACCCGGACGGCTGGGACGGCCCCACCTACCAGGCCAACCGGATGGCGATGAGCTGCAACGGCTACTGGTTCGGCGGACTGATCGGCGGCGACCCCAAGCTCGCCGGCGTCTCCCGCTTCGCGCCCGCCCCGCAGCTCGGCGCCAACCGCGTCAGCTCCTGCTTCGGCGCCACCGGCTTCTGGATCCCCAGGGACGCCAAGAACAAGGACGCCGCCTGGAAGTTCTTCGAGTGGTACTTCGGAGGCAAGCCCGCCCAGGACCGGGCGGCCAGCGGCTGGGGCATACCGTCCCTGAAGTCGCTGCGGGCGAAGATGCCGCAGACCACCGACTTCCAGAAGCAGGCCTTCGCGGTGCAGGAACAGGAACTGCCGCACTTCTCCGTCATCGGCTTCACCCCCTACGCCCAGCAGGCCGCCCTGGAAGGCGTGCTGAACAAGGTGCTGCCGGGCGCCGTGAAGGCCGGGACCTCCGCCGGCAAGGTCGCCGACCAGCTCACCTCCCGTATGAACGAGCAGCTCGCCCAGGGCAAGGAGCTCGTGGGGTGAGCACCGAACAGATCACCGCGCCGGGCGCGCCGTCCCCCTCCGGGGAGACGGCCGCCCGGCCCGGGCCCCGCACCGGCGCGCACGCCGGTCGCGGACCCCGCTCGCTGACCACCCGCCGCGCCTGGTCCTTCTATGTGTTCGCAGGCCCCTGGTTGCTGGGATTCCTCGCCCTGACGGCCTTCCCGCTCGGGTACGCCCTGTGGCTGAGCCTGACCAACTCCGACGGTCTGTCGAACAACTCCCGCTTCGTCGGTCTGGACAACTACCGTCAGGTCCTCTCCGACCCGGAGACGCTGTCCTCCCTGGCCCGCACCGGCGTCTTCACCGCGATCACCGTGCCGCTCACCATCGTGGCCGGCATCCTGCTCGCGGTGCTGGTCAACCAGCCGATCCGGGCCCGCGGCTTGTTCCGCACCCTGCTGTACCTGCCGGCGATCGTCCCGCCGGTCGGCGCCGCCCTCACCTTCAAGCTGATCTTCGACCGGGACTCGGGCGCGGCCAACGGAGCCCTGGACGCCCTGAACATCGACGGCGTGAGCTGGCTGATGGACCCCTACGCACGCTGGGTCCTGGTCACCCTGACCCTGTGGGGCGCGGGCAACTGCATGATCATCTCGCTGGCGGGGCTCCAGGACATCCCCAAGGAGATGCACGAGGCCGCCCGAGTGGACGGCGCGAACGCCTGGCAGTCCTTCACCAGGATCACCCTGCCGCTGCTCTCCCCGGTGCTGTTCTTCCAGGTCATCACCGGCATCATCGCCGCCGTACAGAGCTTCCTGCCGCTGCTGATCTCCCTCGACCCCACTCCCCGGGGCGTCTCGGCCGTACCCGAGGGCAACTCCCTGTTCATGATCCAGGTGTTCGCCCAGTACTTCGCCAACGGCCGGTACGGATACGCCTCCGCGATGCTCTGGGTGCTCTTCCTGATCATCGTCGCGGTGACGTTCCTCGTCTTCAGACTCAGTAGGGGCGCGGTGTTCTACTCCGTCGCCCCGGAGGCGGCCAAGCCGTCCAAGCCGCGCACGATCGGAGGCAAGTGATGGTGTTCCCCCGCAGAAGTGCCGTATACATGCTGCTGGTCGGTGCCCTCGTCTTCTTCCTCGGCCCGTTCGGCTGGCTGCTGAACACCGCCCTGAAGGCCCCATCCGAACTGCGCGCGCTGCCCGTCCACTGGTGGCCGCACCACCCCAGCCTGAGCAACTTCCAAGAAGCGCTGACCCATTTCGACTACCTCGGCTACGCCCGCAACTCCCTGACGATCGCCACGCTCTACGCCGTGCTGGTCACCCTGGCCTCCGCATGGGCGGGCTACGGATTCGCCCGCCTCGACGCGCCCGGCAAGCGGGTGATCTTCTCCGTGCTGCTGTCGACGATGATGCTGCCGCAGGTCCTCACCCTCATCCCGACCTACCTGCTGTTCGCCAAGGCCCATCTGACCAACACCTACATGCCGTGGGTGCTGTGGGGCCTGTGCGGAGCGCCGTACCTGATCTTCCTCTTCCGGCAGTTCTTCTCGAACATGCCCAAGGAACTGGAGGAGGCCGCGATCGTCGACGGCTGCGGGCAGATCCGCATCTTCTGGCGGATCTTCCTGCCGCAGTCCTGGCCCGTCATCGCCACCAGCCTGATCCTGTCCTTCAGCTGGACCTGGGGCGACTGGATCGCGCCCGCCCTGCTGCTGGACGACGCCCACACCACCCTCGCGGTCAAACTCGCCTACGGCTATGTCAACCAGCAGGGCGCACAGCTGGGGAACCTGGTCGCCGCGGGCGCGGTGATCTACGTCGTCCCGGTGCTGGCGTTGTTCCTCATCGTGCAGCGGGGCTTCGTCGCCGGCGTCGCCACCTCCGGACTCAAGTGACCTTCGCACGTTCGCCAACTCGCTTTCGCCCAAAGGAACTTCGCATGACGCACACCAAGGGAATCCCCATGTGCCCCGCGGCGGTGGGGTCATGACGGAGCGCCCCGCACTCACCCCGCAGCTCGGCCGGACACGGGTCATGGCCATCCTCAGGTCGGCCGACGCCTCTGGACTGCCCGCCGTGGCTCGCGCCCTCGCCGCCGGTGGCGTCACCTGCCTGGAGGTCACCCTCACCACCGCCGGAGCGCTCGACGCGCTGGCCCGCATCCGGGCGGAACTCGGCCCCGACGTCGCGGTCGGCGCCGGCACCGTGATCACCGGCGACCAGGCCAGGGACGCCCTGGCGGCGGGAGCGGAGTTCCTGGTCGCCCCGGTCGTCGACACCGACGTCGTCCGGAACGCGGCCGACCGGGGTGTCGCCTGCTACCCGGGGGCCTGGACGCCGACCGAGGTGGCACAGGCGTGGCGGGCCGGCGCCGCCGCCGTCAAGCTGTTCCCCGCCGCCACGGGCGGCCCCGCGCATCTTCGCCGGCTGCGGGCCCCCCTGACGGACATCCCCCTGGTCGCCGTCGGCGGCGTCGGCATCGACCAGGCGCGGGACTACCTGGACGCGGGCGCCTGCGCGGTCGGCATCGGCTCCCCGCTGCTGCGCGGCGCGGACCGGGACCCGACTCCGCGGGCACTGGACGCCCTCACCGAGAGGGCGAGGACCCTGCTGGAGGCGGTACGGGCCGAGGAGGCAAGAACGTGAACACCTCCTCACCCCCGCCCGGCGAGCCCTACCTCGTCACCCTCGGCGACGTGCTCGCCGTCATGGCGGCCGGGAGCCCCGGCCCGTTCGCGCTCGGCACGGCACTGCGCCTGGGAATCGCCGGCGCGGAGTCCAACGTCGCCGTCGGTGTCAGCCGCCTCGGCGGATCCGCGACCTGGATCGGCCGGGTGGGCGACGACGAACTGGGCGACCTCGTCCTGCGCGAACTTCGGGCCGAAGGGGTCACCACCGTCGCCGCGCGCGACGCGGCTCCCACCGCCCTGCTGCTGAAGGAACGCCGTACCTCCACCCACAGCCGTACGCGCTACTACCGCACCCACACGGCCGGCTCCCGGCTCACCGCCGACGACGTCCCCGAGTACGTCGTCGCGGGGGCGGCGGTCCTCCACATCACCGGCATCACCCCGGCACTCGGGGAGGGCCCCGCCCAGGCCGTGCACCGGGCCGTGGACATCGCCGCCGACGCCGGCGTGACCATCTCCCTGGACGTCAACTTCCGCTCGCTGCTGTGGAACGAGGCCGAGGCCCGGCACGCCCTGCTGCCCCTGCTGCGCAGGAGCGACCTGGTCTTCGCCGGACCGCACGAGGCCGCTCTCGTGGTGCCCGGTGCGGACGGACCGGAGGAACTCGCCCGGGGCATCTGCGACCTCGGACCCGCCGCGGCCGTGATCAAGGTCGGTGCCGACGGGGCGTACGCCCTCATCGACGGAAAGCCCCACCGGCAGCCCGCCGTGGCGGTCCAGGTCCACGACTCGGTGGGCGCGGGAGACGCGTTCGCCGCCGGATACCTCGCCGAACTGCTCGCGGGAGAGCCCCCGGAGCGGCGCCTGCGGACGGCCGCCCTGCTCGGCGCCTTCGCGGTGAGCACCGCCGGCGACTGGGAGGGCCTGCCCCGGCGCTCCGAACTGGGACTGCTCGACCACCACGACGACATCGTCCGCTGACGGCTTCGTCCGCCGCACCCCATATCCGCCGACACCTCCATCCGCCCCGGCACAGCGACTTCCAGGACCACCCATGCCCACGACCAGCCCCTCCACCGGCGCGTTCGCCCTCCTCACCGGCTCCTACACACCGGACTCCGGCGGGGACGGCCCCGGACTCGCCGCGCTGCTCCTCGACCCCGCCACCGGCCGCACCACCTACGACGACCTGGTGAAGCCGCTGCCTGTCAGCGGGGCCTCCTTCCTGGCAGCGCACCCCTCGCTCGACGTCGTCTACAGCACCAACGAGACCGAGGCGGGAACCGTCAGCGCCGTCGCCCGCGACGGCGACGGCGCCCTCTCCCCGCTGGGAGACCCCATGAGCAGCGGCGGGGCGAACCCCTGCCACCTCACCGTCCACCCGGACGGAGAGTGGCTGCTGACCGCGAACTACGGCAGCGACACCGCGCCGGGCACCGTCGCGGTGCACAGGATCGGACCGGACGGACGCCTGCTGGAGCCGACCGACCTCGTCGTCCACCAGGGCTCGGGCCCCGTCACCGGACGCCAGGAGGGCAGCCACGCCCATCAGGTACTCGTCGACCCGGCGGGCCGTTTCGTGCTGGCCACCGACCTGGGGGCGGACGCGGTGTTCACCTACCGGCTGAGCACCCTCACCGGAACCCTTGAGCGGATCGCGGTGAATCCGACGGGCGCGGGAACCGGCCCCCGCCACCTCGCCTTCGCCCCCGGCGGCGACCTGGTGTTCAGCGCCGACGAGCTGTCCTCGACCGTCACCTGCCACCGCTACGACGCCACCGACGGCACCCTGACGGCCCTCTCCGCCACTCCCGCCACAGCCCACGACGTCGCCAACCAGCCCGCCGGCATCGTCGCCTCCCCCTGCGGCCGCTTCGTGTGGGTGACCAACCGGGGTGCGGACACGGTCGCCGCCTTCCGCGTCACCGGCACCACCCTGGAACCGCTCGGCGAGGTCCCCGCCGGCGGCACATGGCCCCGCGGCCTGACCCTCGCGGCCGGTCACCTGCTCGTCGCCAACCAGCACAGCGGCACGTTCGCCGCCCTGCGGATCCAGGACGACGGCACCCTCACCCGCCCCCACCCGCCGCTCCCGGCACCCTCGGTGGTCTGCGCACTGGCGCTCTGACCTCCCTGCTCCTCCGCCCCCTCCCGTCCTCCCTCCTCTCACATCCGAAAGGCAGTCATGTCCGAGCCCGGCACCACGCCCGCCGCCCGCTTCCCCCTCGATCAGGCCTTCGCGGTCGGCAGCGTCAACCCACGTCTGTACGGATCCTTCGTCGAGCACATGGGCCGCTGCGTCTACACCGGCATCTACGAGCCAGGCCACCCCGCAGCCGACGCCGACGGCCTGCGCCAGGACGTCCTGGAACTGGTCCGGGAGCTCGGCGTCACCACCGTCCGCTACCCCGGCGGCAACTTCGTCTCCGGCTACCGCTGGGAGGACAGCGTGGGCCCGCGCGAGGAGCGCCCGGCCCGGCTGGACCTGGCCTGGAAGTCCACCGAGACCAACGAGTTCGGCCTCGGCGAGTTCATGGACTTCTGCGGCAAGACCGGCATGGAGCCCATGATGGCCGTCAACCTCGGCACGCGGGGCGTCGAGGACGCGGTACGGCTGCTGGAGTACGCGAACCACCCCGGCGGCACCGAGCTGTCCGACCGTCGCGCCGACCACGGCGACAAGGAGCCGTACGGCATCCGGATGTGGTGCCTGGGCAACGAGATGGACGGCCCCTGGCAGACCGGGCACAAGACCCCCGAGGAGTACGGCCGCCTCGCCGCCGAGACAGCCCGCGCCATGCGGCAGGTCGACCCCGAGCTGGAACTGGTCGCCTGCGGCAGCTCCAGCTCCGCCATGCCGACCTTCGCCTCCTGGGAGGCGACCGTCCTCCAGGCCGCCTACGACCTCGTGGACTACGTCTCCCTGCACGCCTACTACGAGGAGATCGACGGCGACCGCGACTCCTTCCTGGCGTCCGCCGTGGACATGGAGCACTTCATCGAGTCGGTCGTCGCCACCTGCGACCACGTCCGCGCCCGCCTCAAGGCGGACAAGCGCATCAACCTCTCCTTCGACGAGTGGAACGTCTGGTACCAGAAGCGGCCCAACCCGCACCACGTCGAGGAGTGGCAGCAGGCGCCGCGCCTGCTGGAGGACGTCTACACCGTCACCGACGCCGTGGTCTTCGGCTCGCTGCTCATCGCCCTGCTGCGGCACGCCGACCGGGTCACCTCGGCCTCCCTCGCGCAGCTCGTCAACGTCATCGCGCCGATCATGACCGAGCCCGGCGGACCGGCGTGGCGGCAGACCACGTTCTACCCCTTCGCCCAGGCGTCGGCATACGGACGCGGCCGGGTGCTGCGCGTCGAGGTGGACAGCCCGACGTACCCGACGGCCCGCTTCGGCGACGTACCACTGCTGCACGCCACCGCGGTGATCGACGACGAGACGGGCGCCGTCACCGTCTTCGCGGTCAACCGCGGCCGGACGGAGGCCCTGCCGCTCGCGATCGATCTGCGCGGCGTCGACGCCCACACCCTCGTGGAGCACCTCGTGCTGGCGGACAGCGACCCGGAGGCCACCAACACCGCGGACCGGCCCGACCGCGTCACCCCGCACACCGCCACCGGCACCACCGTCACCGACGGCGTCCTGCACGCCGAACTCGAACCGCTGTCCTGGAACATGATCCGCCTGACGCCCCGTCAGGACTGAGGGGAGAAACCGATGACAGCCATTGCCCGCCCCCTGTTCCGCGACCCCGTTCACGACGGCGCGACCGACCCCACCCTCATCTTCAACCGGCACGCCGGCGAGTGGTGGATGTTCTACACGAGCCGACGCGCCGACGCGCCGCCGATGAACGACGTGAGCTGGGTGCACGGGAGCGACATCGGGATCGCGTCCTCCGCGGACGGCGGAGCCACCTGGCTGTACCGGGGCGTCGCCGACGGGCTCGACATCGAGCCCGGCCGCCACACGTACTGGGCGCCGGAGATCGTCGACGACGGCACCGAGTACCACATGTTCGTCAGCGTGATCCGCGGTGTGCCGACCCGGTGGGCGGGCCATGCGCGCGTCATCCGTCACTACACGAGCCACGACCTCTTCGCGTGGACCTACCGCTCCACGCTGTCGCTCTCCTCCGAGAGGGTGATCGACGCCTGCGTCCTGCGGCTCCCCACCGGCGGCTACCGCATGTGGTACAAGGACGAGGCCGATCACGCGCACACCTATGCGGCGGACAGCGACGACCTCGCGCGGTGGTCCGTCCGGGGACCCGCCGTCGAGTGCTCCGAGCACGAGGGCCCGAACGTCTTCGAACTCGGCGGCAGCCACTGGATGCTCGTCGACGAGTGGCGGGGACTGCGGGTCCTCCACTCACGGGACCTGGAGACCTGGGAACCGCGAGGACTCGTCCTCGACCGTTCCGGGCAGGGCCCCGACGACGGGGGACACGGCTACCACGCCGATGTCGTCACCAGTGAACTCGGCGCCTACGTCTTCTACTTCACGCACCCCGGGCGCTCCGACGACGGCACCGCACGCCACGGGGACGACGACCGCCGGAGCTCGATCCAGGTCGCCCGGCTGAGGGTGAGCGGAGAGACCCTCGTGTGCGACCGCGACGAAGCCCTTCAGGCCCCCGTCCTTCCGCTCGAAGGGCCGGTCCGGTGACCGGCATCCGACACGCGGCGATGGGAGCCCGCCGCACACCGGTGATCCCGTTCGTCGCCGCGCTCCTGCTCGTCCCCGTGCTCCTGCTCGTGACCGCGTGCCAGGCCGACGAACAACCGGCCGGCTCCGGGGTGACCCTGCTAGACGGCAACCGGATCGAGGTCTCCGGACCGACCCTCGTAGCCGCCCTCCCCGTCGACGACCAGGGAGACGTCGTCGCCGCGCACGCGCGGAGCCAGATCCCGTCGCTCAAGAGCGTGGCGCAGCAGTACCCCGGCGTCCGGGTCCTCATCTCCGACTCCGACGGTCACACGACCAACGGCGCGCTCAACAACTTCGCGGCGAACTGGGCCATCCCGCCCGGACTCGTCGTCGCCGCGGACTCGGCCTCGGCCGGCACCCGGCTGTCCAAGGACGGACAGCTCCACACACTCCTGATCGGCGCCGACGGACACGTGGCCGCCGATTGGGTGAACCAGCCCGCTCCGACGCAGGCGATCGTCGCCGCGCTCCGCACGAGCACGGCGAGCCCCACCACCCATCCCGACAATGTTGTGCGGGGAGAAGCACCATGAGACATGTCATCGACATAAGACGGTTCATCGCAGGCCTGGTCGTCACCATGCTGCTCGCCTGCGCCGCGGTCGTGCTCACGCCGGCCGTGCAGGCCCAGGCGGCGGGCACCTCCTACTACGTGGACTGCTCGGCGGCGGCGAACGGGACCGGCACCTCCGGCTCGCCGTGGAACTCGCTGGCCGGCCCCAATGCGAAGACCTTCGCGCCGGGGGACCAACTGCTGCTGAAGAGAGGGACGACCTGCACCGGCACCCTGCACCCGCTGGGCTCGGGCAGCGCGGCAGACGGGTCGATCTCCATCGACGCCTACGGCACCGGCGCCCTGCCGATCCTCGCCGGAGGCGGCGGCACGGACGCGATCTACCTCCACAACCAGGAGTACTGGGAGATCTCCAACCTGGAGGTGACCAACACCGGTGCCGTGAAGGGCGCGAACGCGCGGCGCGGTGTCTACGTGGTGCTCGAGAACTACGGCACCGGCAACCACTACAAGGTCAGCAACCTCAACATCCACGACGTGAACGGCAACAACTCGAAGGAGGTCGACGGCAGCGCCGGCATCCTCTTCGCCGTTCTCGGGACCACGACACCCAGCTCCTTCAACGACGTCGTCATCGACGGCAACACGGTCGCCGACATCGCCCGCAGCGGCATCAACATGTCGAGCACCTGGCTGTGCCGGCCGTCCATCGGCTGCAACAACCCCGCCTGGACCCCCTGGACGGGTGTCGTCGTCCGGAACAACACCGTCCATGACACCGACGGCGACGGCATCGTCGTGCAGATGTCGAAGGACGCCCTCATCGAGCACAACGTCGTCTACAACGCGGCGAAGGCCCCCAACGCGGCGAACGCCGGCATCTGGGCCTGGGACTCCGACGGGACCGTGATCCAGTACAACGAGGCCTACGGGACCAAGAAGCTCACCGGGAACCCCGACGGCCAGGGCTTCGACGTCGACTACGGGCAGGACGGCACGATCGTCCAGTACAACTACAGCCACGACAACGAGGGCGGGTTCCTCCTCTTCTGCGGCTGCGGCGGCGGGTCACGCCTCAGCAGCAACGCCGTGGCCCGCTACAACGTCAGCGAGGACGACCGGCTCCGCGTCGTCAACATGCTCGGGTCCCAGGACTCGATGTTCTACAACAACACCATCTACGTGCCCTCCGGATCCACCGCGAACATCTTCGAGGTCACCGGCGCCTGGAACGACCTGACGCTCGCCAACAACCTCATCTACAACCTGGGCAGCGGCGGCTACGTCTACACCAGCGGCCAGCCCGCCTCGAACTTCTCCTGGCGGAACAACCTCTTCTACGGCAACCATCCCTCCAGTGAGCCGACCGGCAACGGGAACATCACCGGCGATCCCCTGCTGACCTCGCCCGGCAGCGGCGGCACGGGCATCAACAGCGTCGCGGGCTACCAGATCAGCTCGTCGTCGTCCCCGGCCGTCGGCGCGGGAGTCGTCATCCCCGACAACGGCGGCAAGGACTACTGGGGCTCGACCGTTCCCGAGGTCTGCGCCCCCGACATCGGCGCCGACCAGTTCAGTACGCCGTCCGACACGACCTGCCTCGCGAACGAGAACCTCGGCTTCGAGAAGGGCTCGCTCACGGCGTGGAGCGCGTGGAACTCTGCCTCGGTGGTGAACTCGGGCGCCCACAGCGGGACCTACGCGGTCCGGGTCGGACCGTCGCCCGCCTCCGTGGAGAACTACGTCCCCGTGGCGCCCCGTACGACGTACCGGGTGTCGGGCTGGGTGAAGTCCGCCGTCGCCGGTGAGGTCATGAACGTGGGCGTCAAGAACACCGGCGGCCTCGAAACCGTGGCGAGCGCCAGCGGCACCGGATGGACCTTCGTCTCCGCCGACTTCACGACCGGGGCGGCGAACGGTACCGTGCGCCTGTACTGCTACAAGAGCTCGGGCAGCGGGAACGGTTACTGCGACGATCTCGCCGTCACCCCCGTCAAGAACCACGTGATCAACGGCAACTTCGAGTCCGGTCACACCGTGCCCTGGCGCAACGGTGACTTCTCGCTCTCGGGCACGTCGTCCAACGGCAACGCCGCCGGACTGACGAACGCGTCCCTGAGCAGCGGTTCCCTTTGGCAACTGATCTACACCCTCAAGCCGAACACCACCTACCGGCTGAGCGGCGCGATCGCTAGTCAGACCGCCGGAACCACTACGGCACTGGAGGCCAAGCTCTACAACGGCTCCGCCGTCACGAGTGCCTCGACCACGTCCAGCACCTACTCGAAGCAGTCGACGACCTTCACGACAGGGGCAGGCGTGACCACCGCCCGCGTCTACTGCCACCTCGTCTCCGGAACCGGCGACGGCTACTGCGACGAGGTCACTCTGACCGAACAGTGATCGACGACCCCGGCGGCCGGTGACACCGGCCACGGCAACCAGTGAGCGTGGGCCTCCCGCACGGACCCCGTCCGTGCGGGAGGCCCACGCTCTCCGCCTGATTCCCCACCCCAGTCCGCGCACGCGACTCACTCAGGGAGAGATGTACCGATCATGGAAATGTCACCACGTCAGGAACAGCCCGACCCGCACGGAACCGCCCGCCCGGGGACGCTGTCCCGGCGGGGAATCCTCAGGGGAGCGGCGGTCACCGTGGGGGCCGCCTCGCTGGGCCTCGTCGGCACGGGACAGGCCCACGCGGCCGACGCCACCATGACCGCCACCTCGCCGAACGGCAGCAACAAGATCACGGTGTCTCTGGTCGGCGGAGCGCTCACCTGGTCGGTCAAGCGCGCCGGCACGACGGTCGTCGACACCTCGGTGCTCGGACTCGCGATGAGCGACGGCACCACGCTGGGCACCGCGAACACCGTGATGACCAACTACCAGCACTGGACCAAGGACAGCACCTGGACCACGGTGTACGGGCGCAACGCGACGATCCGCGACCACTACCAGGAAATGCGCTGGAACCTTCAGGACAGCGGCAGCGGCCTCGCCTTCGGCATCCAGATACGCGCCTACGACACCGGGGTCGCACTGCGCCACACGCTGCTCGGCACGGGCAAGGCCATCATCTCCGACGAGCTGACCAGCTTCGTGTTCCCCGCCGGCACCCTGGTCCACAGCGCCCGGGACGAGAACGCGTACAGCGTGGTCGCACCGGACGCGATCCCGTCCACCGGCACGTCCGGCACGGACGTCGGCCCGCTGACCGACATGCCGCTGCTGGTCACCCTGCCCGGTGGGCTGCGCGCCGTCGTCTGTGAGTCCTCCCGGGTGAACTACCCCCGAGGGATGCTCACTTCGGTCTCCGGGCAGAGCAACACCCTGAAGACGTACCTGATGAAGAAGACCGCCCGGGGCAGCGGCACCGTACAGACCACCACGACCGTCACCACACCGTTCGCCACGCCGTGGCGGGTGCTCGTCCTCGGATCCTCCGACGCCGACCTGGTCGACAACGCCGAACTGGTCCTCAACCTGGCCCCGGCCAACGCCCTGACGGACACGACGTGGATCCGGCCCGGCAAGGTGTTCCGCTGCAACCTCACCACCGCCGCCGGGATCGCCGGCGTGGACTTCGCCGTCGCCCGCAACCTGGAGTACATCGAGTACGACGCGGGATGGTACGGGCCGGAGTTCACCACCACCGACGCGACCACCGCGATCGCGGACATCGACCTGCCCATGGTGATCGACCACGCGACGACGAACGGCGTCGGCGTCTTCCTCTACGTCAACCGGCTGGCCCTGACCGACCCCGACACCTTGTTCGCCCTCTACAAGAACTGGGGCGTCGCCGGTATCAAGCTCGGCTTCATCAACGACGGCACCCAGGCCATGACCAACCAGATCATCACCTGGGCCAAGACCGCCGCCAAGTACAACCTGTTGATCGACATGCACGACGACGTGCGGCCGTTCGGCTACGAGCGCACCTACCCCAACTGGATCAGCCTGGAGGGAGTCCGCGGCAACGAGCAGTTCCCCACGGCCACCCACAATGTGACCCTGCCCTTCGCCCGCAACGTGGGCGGACCGATGGACTACACCATCTGCTACGGGCAGTCCCGCAACCTGACGACCAACAACCACCAGATGGCGATGGCGGCGGTGTACTACCAGCCGCTCAACTTCCTCTACTGGTACTCCACCCCGTCGTCGTACGCCACCACCGCCAACTGGCCCGGACTGGCGTGGTTCGACGCCGTCCCCGCCACCTGGGACGAGAGCACCACCCTCACCGGTTCGATCGGCGAGTACATCGCGGTCGCCCGCCGCAGCGGCACCACCTGGTTCCTCGGCGCGATGACCAACGAGACCGCCCGCACCCTGTCGGTCCCGCTGGACTTCCTCGACAGCGGCGTCACCTACACCGCCACCGTATACGCCGACGGAACCGCGGGAACGGTCCCGCGCGCCACGCCCACGGTGGTCAGCACGAGGAGCGTGACCTCCTCGACGATCCTCAGCATGGCGATGACCAGCGCGGGAGGTCAGGCGGTCATCCTCAGACCCAGCTGACGCCGTAGAACGATTCAGTCGCGCGGCGGGGCCCGTTCACGCACGGAACATTTCGAGCGCAGATTCGCCAGTCCCATTGACGTGCTCTTGGCCGAAACTTATCTTCTGTCGAAGTTACGCACAGTGATCGAAATTTCGAACGTATGGTCAATCGATCAGGGCACCCGTAGCACGACAGGAGACGCACATGGCCAGGCTCATCGGCCGGCTCGCGGCGATAGTGATCGCCGCCTGCCTACTCTTCACGTCCCAAGCCTTGACCGCACCCGAGCGGGCCGCCGCCGCCGACCCCGGCTACCTGATGGTGCACTTCACGGGGGAGGGGTCGACCAACCAGCAGATGTACCTCTCGCACAGCACCGACGGCGTGAACTGGAACGACCTCAACGGCGGCGGCATGGTCCTGCGCTCCCCGGTCGGCACGAAGGGGGTGCGCGACCCCGCCCTGGTGAGATCCCCTGACGGGAGCAAGTACTGGATCATCGCGACCGACCTGTGCATCGACTGCGGGCAGACGTGGAGCCAGTCCATCAACAACGGCAGCCGCAACCTCGTGGTGTGGGAGTCGACCGACCTGACCACCTGGTCCCAGCCGTGGCTGCTCAACGTCGCCGGAGCGATCCCCGACGGCCGCAACGCATGGGCACCGGAGGCGATCTGGAACCCCGACACCAACGACTACGTCCTGTACTGGGCGACGAACGTGCCCCTCAACGGCGCGACGAAGCACCGCATCTACTACGCCCGCACCACGGACTTCCGTACGATCACCACTCCGCAGACCTACATCGAGCGTCCCGGCTCCCAGGAGATCATCGACACCCAGATCATCGAGGTGCCCTCCGGTGTCGGCAACTACCGCTATGTCCGGGCCTCCGGTGACGGCCAGATCACCCTCGAAGGCAGCAACTCGATCCTGGGTACGTGGACCAATCTCGGCAACCTCTCCGGCATCGGCCTCACCGGCTCCATGGTCGAGGGCCCGATGTGGATGAAGTTCAACGGCACCAACAAGTGGGCCCTCTACCTCGACCAGTACGCCTCCGGCGGCGGATACATGCCGGTCCTGACGACCGACCCGTCCAACCCCGCCGCCTACCAGAAGCAGACGTCGGGCAGCTACAACATGGGCGGCACGAAGAAGCGCCACGGCTGGATCCTGAACCTGACGGCCGCCGAGGAGAGCCGCGTCCTCGCCCGCTGGCCCAACACCGCTGTCAACCGGCTCCAGTCGTACAACTTCCAGGACCGGTACGTGCGTCACACCAACTTCGACGTGCGCATCGACCCGAACGTCAGCCCCGTCGACGACTCCCGGTTCCGGATGCGCACCGGACTGGCGGGCACCGGCACCGTCTCCTTCGAGTCGGTGAACTTCCCCGGCTACTTCCTGCGGCATTCCGGATTCGATTTCCAGCTGGCCTACAACGACGGCACCAGCGCGTTCGCCGCTGACGCCACGTTCCGCCAGGTCGCCGGACTCGCCGACGCGACATGGTCGTCGTTCCAGTCCTACAACTACCCCGACCGGTACATCCGCCACTACGCCTATCAACTCAGGCTCGACCCGATCACCACGGCGACGGGGCGCAGCGACGCCACCTTCCGCCTGACGAGCTGACGCGACCCGACAGGGATGCCGGCGACCGCCCACCCGCCACCGCCCCTCGGCCGGAGGCGGCGCCGGCGTCCCACCCGCGAATGGATTCCTGAGTGTTCGACATTTCGGACTTCGTCCACGAGCTGTTCTCTTCACGGGATGTGAACCCATGCACAGCGTGAGACCTCACGGTCGCCGAAGATTCCGGCTGGGCGCCCTGGCCGCCACCGCCGCGGCCTCGCTCCTGATGGGTGTCGTCGGCCCGGCGTCCCCGGCCCAGGCGGCGGACATCACCGACGGCCTGGCCCTCTGGTACAAACTCGACGCCACCTCGGGCACCGTGGCCGCGGACGCCTCGGGCAACGGCCGCGACGGAACCGTCAACGGCACCGCGAGCTGGGCGGGCGCCGGAGAGGGGCTCACCTTCAACGGCTCCGACACCTACATCAAGGTGCCGGACAACATCATGAGCGGCATGAACTCGATCACCGTCGCGATGGACGTGCGGATCGACGCGACCCAGGCCACCCCGTACTTCCTCTACGGCTTCGGCAACACCACCAACGGCGCCGGCAACGGGTACCTGTTCAGCACCGGCAACTCGCTGCGGACCGCCATCGCCCCCGGGAACTTCTCCACCGAGCAGAACACCTCGACCTCGGCCGCGCTGCCGCGCTCGGTCTGGAAGCACGTCACCTACACCCAGACCGGCACCACAGGCGTCCTCTACCAGGACGGTGTGGAGGTGGCCCGCAACACCTCGGTCACCATCACCCCCGGCTCCCTCGGATCCGGCACCACCACAGCCAACTACATCGGCAAGTCGCTCTACTCCAGCGACAAGCTCTTCAAGGGCAGGATCCGCGACTTCCGGGTCTACAACCGTGCGCTGGCCCCCGGTGAGGTACTCGAAGTCAGCGGCAACACCACGGGCATCGCGAAGGTCACCCTCCCCGCGCTGAAGACCGACGCCCTCATCGACGACGCCAACAGCACCATCACGCTGCCGGTGAAGGAGGGCACGGACCTCACCACGCTCGCCCCGCAGTTCACCCTCGCGCAAGACGCGTCCATCAGCCCCGCCTCCGGCACCCCGCGCGACTTCACCCAGCCCGTCACCTACGAGGTGACCGGCTCCGACGGCGCCAAGCGCACCTGGACCGTCACGGCGCAGATCATGAGGAGCCCGGTCCTCCCGGGACTCACCGCCGACCCGAACATCGTCCGGTTCGGCGACACCTACTACATCTACCCGACCACCGACGGCTTCGCGGGCTGGAGCGGCACGAAGTTCAAGGCGTACTCCTCCAAGGACCTGGTCCACTGGACGGACCACGGCGTCATCCTGGACCTCGGTCCCGACGTCAGCTGGGCCGACGGCCGAGCGTGGGCGCCGGCGATGACCGCGAAGAACGGGAAGTACTACTTCTACTACTCCGCCGACGCGAACATCGGAGTGGCGGTCTCCGACTCGCCCACCGGCCCGTTCACGGATCCCCTGGGCAAGCCGCTGATCGCGAGCGGCGCCTTCACCGGCCAGATGATCGACCCGGCGGTCTTCACCGACGACGACGGCCAGTCCTACCTCTACTGGGGCAACGGCCGGGCGTACGTCGTCCCGCTGGGCGACGACATGATCTCCTTCGACGCCTCGAAGGTCACCGACATCACCACCAGCGGCTTCCGCGAGGGTTCCTTCGTCGTCAAGCGCAACGGCACCTACTACTTCATGTGGTCGGAGAACGACACACGTGACGAGAACTACCGGGTCGCCTACGCCACCGGCTCCTCGCCCACCGGTCCCTGGACCAAGCGGAGTGTGATCCTGGAGAAGGACCTCACGCTCGGCATCAAGGGCCCCGGCCACCACTCCGTGATCCAGGTGCCGAACACCGACGACTGGTACATCGTCTACCACCGCTTCGCCATCCCCGGCGGAGACGGCACCCACCGCGAAACCACCCTCGACAAGATGGAGTTCGACTCGGGCGGCCTGATCAAGAAGGTCGTACCCACCCTGAGCAGCGTCGAGCCGGTCACCAACGGAACCTCCCTGCCGACGAACACCACCCGCTCGCTCCGGTCCGTCAACTTCCCCGGCCGCTACGCCGTCGTACGGTCCGACAGCCTCGGCTACCTCGACCCGGTGACGTCCTCCAGCACCACGGCGGTCAAGCAGAGCGCCACCTTCACCGTCATCCCGGGTCTGGCCGACGCCAACTGCTACTCCTTCCGCGACTCCTCCGGCCGCTACCTGCGGCACAAGGACTTCCGGGTCCGCTTCGACGCCGGCAACGGCACCACGCTCTTCAACAAGGACGCCACCTACTGCGCCCGGCCAGGTTCGACGTCCGGCTCGGTGAGCCTGGAGTCGTACAACTACCCCGGCCGCTACCTCCGCCACTACAACTACGAGCTGCGCATCGACGCCTACCAGGACACCGCCACCTTCCGCGCAGACAGTTCCTTCACGGCGGTCAGCCCGCTGACCTGATCGCACTCCCTCGATCGACGGACGACCCGCACGGCACCGCCGTGCGGGTCACCGCACGTCAGCACGCCTACGCCACCGCGCTCGCCTTCCGGTGACCGCGTGCCGAGCCGTGGGCGAAGGCGTTTTCATGGACCTCAGCGGCCGTCGGCGGCCGAACGAGGAGAGGGAGAAACCGGAATGGCAATTCAGCGGATGGACAACGTCGGCATCGTCGTCGAGGACATGGACGCCGCCGTCGCGTTCTTCGCGGAACTCGGTATGGAGCTGGAGGGCAGGGGACAGGTCGAGGGCCCCTTCGCCGACCGGTGCACCGGACTCGACGGTGTCCGCTGTGACATCGCGATGCTCCGGACCCCGGACGGTCACAGCCGGCTCGAACTGGCGAAGTACCGCAGCCCCGAGGCGATCAGCGCCGGACCGCACGACCGGCCGCACAACATCGTGGGCACGCACCGCGTCATGTTCGCCGTCGACGACCTGGAGGACACCGTGGCCCGCCTGCGCCCCCACGGCGCCGAACTCGTCGGCGGGATCGCCCGCTTCGAGGACAGCTATCTGCTCTGCTACGTCCGCGGCCCGGAGGGCATCATCGTCGGACTGGCCGAGCGACTGAGCTGAGCGGCACCGAACCCACCACGCACAGCGGCGCGGCACGGGGCACCGTGCTTCGCCTGCGGTTTATCCCCTGTCGTCCGGGAACCGTTCATGCATGATGACGGGATGAACCACAGTGACCAGCGCTTCCACGTCATCGTGCTGTCGAACTTCGCGAAGGGCTTCGACAAGTACGCCTTCGCCTACGGCAAGGCGGGCATCCCGGAGAGCACCTATCCCGACCGGTTCCACCTGCTGACCCGCGCGGAGCTGGGGATCGGCATCGGCAAGGCACGACGCCTCCTGGAGCGTCTGGCCCTACCGGGCGACCGGCTGCTGGTGCTGGAAACCACGGTGGACCCCGACACGCTGGTGCCCAACACGGCCACCGGCCTCGGCATGGAACTGCACGAGGCACGCATCCGTTTGTCGGCGGTCCACGAACTCGACCAAGCAGGCGACGAGTTCACCCTGCGCCCCACCACCGTCGAGGACGCGATGGCGGCCTCTCTGCACCTGCACCGTGCGGACCTGCGTCGCTACGCCGACACACGACCGCGCTCGGTCTCGCTCCTGCCGGTCGCCTCCGCCTGCCAGGCCCGCTGTTCGTTCTGCTTCTCCTCGGCCTCGATCTCCAGCGACCAGGCGCCGGCGCGGGTCCCGTGGGACGCGGTCGCCCACTGGCTGGAGCGCGCACGCTCGGCGGGCGCCGAGCGTGCGGTGATCACCGGCGGTGGGGAGCCCACGCTCATACCGTTCGAACAGCAGCTGCGACTGGTGTCCGCCTGCTCGGCGGCCTTCCCGAAGGTCGTCCTGATCACCAACGCGCACACCCTCGCCAAGGGCCCGCACGCCGACCGGGCCGACCGCCTCGCGGCTCTGGGCGCCGCGGGCCTGAGTGTGCTGGCCGTCTCCCGTCACCATCAGGACGACGACGCCAACGAGCGGCTCATGATGCTGCGCACGCCGGTGAACTCAGTGATCGACACCTGGCGCACGGGACGCGACCGCTGGCCGGGGCTGCGGATGCGGCTGATCTGCGTGCTCCAGCACGGGGGCGTCGCCGACGCGGCCGATGTCGCCGACTACCTCTCGTGGGCCGCGGCTCTCGGTGTCGAGGAGGTCTGCTTCAAGGAGCTCTACGTCTCGACCAGCACGGAGTCGCTCTACTTCGACCGCGCCGCCAACGTCTGGAGCCGGGAGCACCAGGTGTCACTGTCCGTCGTCACCGGGTTCGCCGAACGGCACGGCTTCGCCCTCGCGGACCGCCTGCCCTGGGGCGCACCGGTCTACCACGGCACCTGGGACGACCGCCCGATACGGATCGCCGCCTACACCGAGCCCAGCCTGCTCTGGGAACGCACCAACGGGATCGCACGCAGCTGGAACGTCATGGCCGACGGACGGTGCTACGCCTCCCTGGAGGACCGGGCCAGCGAGATCGTGCCGGAAGGCGCGACGGCATGAGGTACGACGATTTCCAGGACTTCCGCCGACGGCAACTCGGCGCGTCCGCACCGCTGTTGGACGCCGCCGAGACCAACGTGTACCGGGCGCTCGCCGCGCTGCGACCGGAGCCCCCGACCGACATCCGCACGGTGCACCGATGCGATCTCGCCCGAGCCTGGCTGCGGCGCTTCGACCTGCCGGAGGAATGGTCCGGCCGCGCCATGGTCTGCCGAGGCGTCCGGCACGGACTGGGGACGGTGTTCGACTGGCTGCGCACCGCGCAAGCGCGGTTGTGGTTGCCCCGCGACGTGTACCCGGTGTACTTCGAGCTGGCCCGCGCCGCCGGTCTGGAGCCCGAGTCCTACCCGACGCTACCGGCACCGGCGCTGCCCGGGGCCCCGGCGGACCACCGGCCCGAGTACCTGCTGCTCGCCAACCCCAGCAAGCCGCTCGGCCGGTACCTGACCGACGCCGAGTGCGCCGCGGTGGTCGCGTGGTTGAGCGCGTCACCACACCGCCGTGTGCTGATCGACAGCGTCTACGACCTGGGGGCCCCGTTCGCCGCCGGCACACGGCGACTGCTGGACACCGGTCGTACGGTCCTGCTGCATTCGGTCACCAAGGGATGGCTGTGGCCACGGACATTCGGCGTGGTCCTCCTGGGCCCGGCACAGGCAGAGCTGACGGACCTGACGGACCTGGCCGAGGCGTTCCGCGCGGACCCTCCGACACCGCCCCAACTGAGGCTGGCAGAAAGCCTGTTGACCGAACACGGCGACGCGCCCGAGCGGGTCGTCGACGAACTGGCCGTACGGGCTGAGCGCTTGTTCGCGCAGTTGCCGGACGAAGTGCTCAAGTCGATTCCCACGGCGAGCCGAACCAGCCCCGGCAACTACTTCTTCCCGGCCGAAGTACCGGCGGAGACACTCCGGCACGAGTACGGGGTGCTCGCCCTGCCGGTCGGTGTGTTCGGGGAGAGCGCTTGGCCCGGCTCCATCCTGACCAGCCTCGCGGACGCCTTCGGCCCGACCCCGACAGCGGCACACTGACATCACCTCCGCCGGCAGATCGAAACCGCCGGGGGGTCACGTCGTGCCGCGGACGTCCAAGGTCGGTGTCAGGACGATAGGAGGTGGCAGTTCGCCCGCGAGGAGTCGGTCGACCTGGTGGATGGCCAGTGCGCCCAGCCGCCGCTTGTCGAGGTGGAGGGTGGTCAGTGGCGGATCGATCAGATCGACGACGCTCAGCCCGTCGTAGCCGACCAGCGCGCAGTCGTCCGGCACGCGGACGCCGAGCCGGCGGGCGGCCCGGAGCGCGCCGATGGCCACCAGGTCGTTGAAGGCGACCACGGCGGTGAGATCCGGGTGCGCGGCGTGCAGCGCCTCGAACGCGGTGGCGCCCCCGGCCGGGGACTGCTCGCCCATGACGATCCAGTCCTCGTCGACGGGCAGCGCGTGTTCGTCGACGAGTTCGAGGAAGGCACGGCGCCGGACCATCGGGGCGCTCGCGCACTCGCAGTCGATCAGGCCGATCCGGCGGTGGCCCCGGTCGACGAGGTGCCGCATCCCGGCCCGGACTCCGGTCGCGGTGTCGACGTGGACCAACGCGTGCTGCGACGAGTCCAGCCCCCGATCGACCACCACCAGCGGCACGTTGCCCACGTACGGCTCCAGCTCCGCGTCGGGATGGCTGATGTAGCCGACGAGAGCGTCGACCTGCTGGCCGAGTGAGCGGACCAGGTCCAGCTCCCGGGACCGGTCGTTCTCGGCGCTGGCCACGAGCACCTGCCACTCGCGTTCGTCCGCGGCCGCGATCACCCCTGCCACGAACTCCGGGAAGAAGGGGTTGACCACGTCGGGAACGATGAGCCCGACGGACACGACGTCCGGGCTGACGAGCCCTCGGCCGAACCGGCTGGGCCGGTAC
Source organism: Streptomyces caniscabiei (assembly GCF_014930365.1). Lineage (GTDB taxonomy): Bacteria > Actinomycetota > Actinomycetes > Streptomycetales > Streptomycetaceae > Streptomyces > Streptomyces caniscabiei. The sequence goes on from NZ_JABXWI010000023.1 coordinate 32,765, forward strand.
CGCAACTGCCTGGCGACTTCGAGCACCCGCTGCTGCGTCGCCGGGTCGATCTCCCCCTTGCCGTTGATGGCGCGGGACACGGTCTGATGGGACACGCCCGCCGCCTGGGCGACATCGCGGAGCGTGACGCGCTTGCCGGCCCGCGCCCGCCGCGCCCGCTGGTCTTCCGTTTCCCGCTGTCCGGCCACTCTCTGCCCACTCACTTCTGATCCTGTGCCGCCGTATGGGCAAGTCAATCAGGTTCACCGACCGACAACGCCATCCCAGCCCGGTACCACCGCGAGAGCGGACGGCGCCGGACTGGGGGTGGCCGGTTCGGGAGCCGTTCGGTGGCGGGCGTTGACGGGATCCATCCTCCTGGGCAAGAATCTCGTTACCGGTCACGTTAACGGTAACGGCGAGAACGAGGGAGGAACACAGTGGCTTCGACGAGGGGCCCTCTGCCGCACGAGCCCCACCCGATGTTCTGCGGCGTGTTCGGCGCCTGGCATGCGAAGGCGGGCGTCTTCTCGGCACTGCCGGACGCGCCCGAGGAGCCGGACGATCCGCTGCCGTGGTGGCGCCGACTGGGAACCCGGTCGCGAAAGCCGAGCGACAATGGACCGTCGCTCAGTCGGCCGACGACGCGCCTGCGGAGCTGTCCTGCTCCCGGCGGGGAGGGCCGAAGCTGAACACATCGGCCCCCCGGCACCAAGTCATCGGTGCCGTCGACGCACGGGGCCGCGCGGAACCCGTCAGCTCCGGCGCCGTCAGGACGTCAGGACGTCAGGCCGAGTTGCGTGAGCAGTTCGAAGGAGTCGTAGTACAAGCGGTATTCGCTGACGCGACCCTCGCGCAGGCGCCGGAATTCTGCCAGCCCCATCCCATTGGACCGTCCCGTCGGGGGAATCGCGCCGCCGTCGGGTTGGGCGAGAGCCGGGTGTGGGTGCCGGTGACCTCGATCTCCCTGGCGACCTCTTCCCGGGCGGTCATGATGCGGTGCGGCCGGTGTACGAAGTCGAGGTAGGCGGCGAAGAACCCGGCCGCACAGGAGGCCGGCATCCCGGGCGGGGTCGTCAACGTCGTCACCGGTGGCCGTGAGACCGGTGCGCACCTGGTCGCTCACCCCGACGTCGACACCGTGCCTTCACCGGGGCCACCGAAGCCGGACGGGTCATCGGCGAGGTGTGCGTGCGGCTGCTGCGGCCCGCCACACTCGAACTCGGTGGCAAGAGCGCGGCCATCGTGCTGGACGACGCCGACCTCGGCCAGGCGGTACGCGGGCTCGCCGGGGCCTGCCTGCTCAACAGCGGACAGACCTGTTACACCAACTCCCGCATCCTCGCGCCCCGCAGCCGCTACTCCGAGGTCGACGACGTCGCCGCCCTCGCGACCTCCCTGCGGGTGGGAGACCCGTCCGACCCGGCCACCCGGTTGGGCCCGCTCACCTCGGCCCGACAGCGCGACCGCGTCGAGTCGTACATCGACGCCGGCCGGGCCGGCGGGCCTGGAGCGGGGTTGGTTCGTCGAGCCGACGGTCTTCGCCGACGTGGACAACTCCGCCGTCGTCGCCCGCGAGGAGATCTCCGGCCCGGTTCTGGTGGTCGTGCCGTACGGCGGCGACGTCGACCAGGCCGTGGCGATCGCCCGCAGGATGCGCACCGGCACGGTCGGGGCGAACTTCTACAACATCGATTTCGGCGCACCCTTCCGGGGGCGTCAAGGCCAGCGGACTGGGGCGTGAACGGGGCCCCGAGGGGTTGACGGCGTACGTCGAGTACAAGTCCGTCCATCTGCGCCGCTGAGCGTCTGGCTTCGCCGCCCTGATGGGGCCGGCTGACGGATCCGACGGGCCCCGTGGCGATGCGGGTGTCAGGGCTTGAGCACCGCCAGTACATCGTCGAGCGAAACGTTGGTGGGGTCGCTCATGTCGGCGCCGTCGAACGTCTGCCAGATGTAGGACACCGTCCCGTCCTCCCGCAGTGGGTGCAAGTCGGCCAGGTTCGGATCGTCACGGAAACTGTTGAACGCTTCTTCGGAGTCCCATTCGACGACGAACAGAACCTGCCGTGGCGCGAGGTCACCGGCTACGTTGTCCCGGAAACGGCCGAACGTCACCATTCGACCACCGTATTGCGGGGCCACTTCGGGCAGGCGGCTGAAATACGCAAGGTATTTCTCCGCGTCCACCACGTCGAACATGTTCAGGGCGTAAAACTTCCTCTTCTGTGCATTCTCGCTCATTTTGCCTATGTCCTCTTCGATCTCGGGAAACGGGTATCCGGGAAAACCGATCGGTTTCCATCATCGTAAACCGATCGGTTTTCTCTCGCAAGTCCGAGCCGTGGCACGCCGGCCTCGCCGGCGCTCGGAGTGAACTCGCGCAGCTTGTTGCTCGCGGGCCGGATGTCGGCCCGGCCATAAGGAAGCGCTTCGACGCATGACCTCTCGAATCCACACACATTCCATGCGGTTTGGGCCGTTCCCCCCGTCGGAAGCTTGCGTTAGGCTCCCGCAGCGCGTCGAAGCGCTTCGACGGTCGATGCCTTCGACGTGAGGAAAGGCCTTTCGACTCAATGGAGAGTTCTATGCCGAATTCAGCCGGTTTCACTCGCCGCCAGGTCATGACGACCTCCGCGGCCCTCGCCGTCGCGGCGTTGTCCATGCCGACGGCCGCCCAGGCCGCTGCCCGGCCGACCGGCTCCGCCGCGTCGCCGTCCGCGCTGGACGTGGTCGCGAAGATGCAGCCCGGCTGGAATCTGGGCAACAGCTTCGAGGCCATCGGCGCCGACGAGACGGCGTGGGGCAACCCGCGCGTGACCCAGGCGTTCTTCCGCAGATTGAAGGCACAGGGCTTCAAGAGCGTCCGGATCCCGGTGACCTGGGGCCAGCACGAGGGCCCGGCTCCGACCTACACCCTCGACCCGGTGTTCCTGGCCAGGCTCAAGCAGGTGGTCGACTGGGCCCTGGCCGATGGTTTCTACGTTCTGATCAACATGCACGGCGACGCGTGGCAGTGGGTGCCGGACATGCCGGCCCGGCATGACGCGGTCCTGGCCCAGTACACGGCCACCTGGCGGCAGATCGCGGCCGCCTTCCGGGACGAGCCGCGCCGACTGCTCTTCGAGAGCATCAACGAGCCCTTCTTCAACGGCAGCTCCGGCGACGAGCAGAACGCCGTCCTGATGAACGAGCTCAACACGACCTTCCACTCCGTCGTGCGCGCGACCGGCGGAGGCAATGCCGACCGGCTGCTGGTGATGCCGACCCTGGGGGACACCCCGGATCAGCCCAAGATCGACACCCTGCTCGCCACCTTCGCCGCGCTCGACGACCCGAACCTCGTGGCCTCGATCCACTACTACAGCTTCTGGCCCTTCAGCGTGAACCTCGCCGGCTACACGACCTTCAACGCGGCCACCCAGCAGGACCTGACCGACACGTTCGACCTGCTGCACAGGTCCTTCGTCGCCAAGGGGATCCCGGTCGTCGTCGGTGAGTACGGGCTGCTCGGCTGGGACTCCGGCCCCGGCACGGTCGAACAGGGCGAGACGCTCAAGTACCTCGAGTATCTCGGCCACTACGCGCGGTACCGGGGCCTGACCACGATGCTGTGGGACAACGGCAGCCGCTTCAACCGCCGCACCATGCAGTGGAACGACCCCAGCCTCTATGCGCAGATACGTTCCAGCTGGACCGAGCGCTCCGGGACCGCGTCCACCGATCAGCTCTTCGTGCTCAAGGGCAGGACCCCGACGGACGCGACGATCACCCTGAACCCCAACGGCACCAGGCTGATGAGGATCGATGCCGGCGGCCGCCCCCTGGTCCGGGGCGTGGACTACACCGTCAGCGGCAACACGCTGACGATCGCGGCGGCGACGCTCAGCCGGCTGACCGCGCCGCAGGAGCACGGCACGAACGCCGTCCTCTCCCTCCGGTTCACGGACGGAGTTCCGTGGGTCGTCAACGTCATCACCTATGAGAAGCCGGTGCTGACGAGCGCGACGGGTACGACGACCTCGCTGGTGATACCCACCGCGTTCAACGGCGACAAGCTGGCGACCATGGAAGCCGTCTACGCCGACGGCACCCCCGCCGGTCCACAGTCCTGGACGACGTACAAGCAGTTCAACGTGGCCTTCGCACCGGACTACACCGCAGGCACGATCACCTTGCCGACCGCGTTCTTCGGCGAAGTGACTGACGGCTCCGCCGTGACCCTCACCTTCCACTTCTGGAGCGGGGCGGTCCTGACGTACAAGCTGACCAGGTCCGGAACCGCGGTCACGGGTACCTCCGCCTGACAACGGTCCATCGGCAGTGGGAGGAGGAAGGGGCTGCCCTTGCGTCCGTACGGGCCGCGGGCGCGGAGCCAGGCGAGGTGGTGGTCGGCGGAGCGGGACGTCTTGTCGGCGCCGCCCGTGACCGGCTGCCGCCCGCGTGGTCCGCGCCGGGAACAGACGTTGGGTGTCAGATCTCCGACGAGTCGCCCCACCGCTCCTCCCTCGCCGCAACTCGCGCGGAGCTGGGGCGACTTGGCGCGGACTGCCCGGCCGACGACCTCATGCCCCACCCTCCTCCACTCTCTCTAAGGTCGGCCCGGCGAGGTCGACATGGAGGCCGCGTCGGCGCAACTCCAGCAGTGGTTAGCCGTCTGCGCGTCCCGACTCCATGGCGCGATCAGAGGGCGATCAGTCCGGCCGTCGTCTCCTCGAAGCCGCATGCATCGAAGTAGAACGCGCGCAGGTGCTCCTCGTAGTCGACGTGCAGCCACTCGCACTTGGCGTCGCGGGCTCGCTCGGCCGCCGTCGCGACGAGCGTGGTTCCGACCCCTGTCGACCGGACGCGCGGGGCGACCACCGTGTCCAGGACGAAGGCGTGCACGCCGCCGTCCCAGGCGACGTTGACGAAGCCGATCAGAGAGCCGTTTTCCCATGCGCAGACCCAGCCGAGGCTGTGGCGTTCCAGTCGTCCTCGCCAGTCGGTCTTCGCGACCGGGTGTCCGAAGCCGTCGGCATGCAGCGCGTTGAGGGAGCCGTTGTCGAAGTCGCCCCGCCACTCGTACGTGATCGTCACGTGGCGATCGTATGCGCGCGTCGCCCGGCGCTGTGTCCGCGCAGACTCGGAGAGCGGGGCCCGCCGTCGCCGCGTAGATGTGAGAACGGCTGGTTTGCCCTCCCGCCCTGTTGCCCGCGGCGTATCCCCGCTATTGGCTGTGTCCGGCCCGTGTTGCCAGGGGCCAAGGCGCTTGTGGAGGGGGAACGATGCGTTGTGGGAGACGGGCCGCGTTGTGGGCGGTCCTGGTCGGTAGCTGTGTGGCCGTGCTGCCCGTGACCGGGGCGGCGGCGGCCGGTGAGGGGCCCCGGCCCCGGACGGAGCGGATCAGCGTCACGGCTGAGGGTTCTCAGGCAAACGACTACTCGGACGTGGGCGGAATCAGCGCCAACGGCGGATACGTCGCTTTCGACTCCTCGGCGACCAATCTGGTGGCCGGTGACACCAACGGATTTTCCGACATCTTCGTGAAGGATCTGCGGACCGGCACGATCGAGCGGGTCAACGTGGCCGACGACGGCACCCAGGCCGACAACGAGACCACGACGTACTCGTTGAGCGCGAACGGCCGCTACGTCGCCTTCACTTCCTACGCCGACAACCTCGCGCCCGGCGACACCCCTGACGCCCAGGACGTCTTCGTCCACGATCGCCTGACGGGGCGGACCGAGCTCCTGGTGGAGGCCGGGACCACCTGGGCGCAGACGTACGAGCCGTCCATCAGCGCCAACGGCCGCTATGTGGCCTTCACTTCCAGCAGGAGCGACCTGGTGGAGGGGGACACCAACGACCGCGGGGACGTCTTCGTCCGCGACCGCTGGAGGAAGACCACCGAGCGGATCAGTGTGGCCGACGACGGGTCGCAGACGAGCGGATTCTCGGAAGGCGCGGCGATCAGCTGGGACGGCACCCGAATCGCTTTCCGAACCCAGTTCTTGCTCGACGGCGGAGAGGAGGAGGGGACCCGGCCCGAGGCCCTTGGGACCTCCGGTACCTCCGGGACCTCCGAGGCCTCCGAGGCCTCCGGGATCTCCCAGACCTCCGCGACCTCCGAGGTCAAACGGCCGCAGGCCTTCCTCTTCTACGTGCGTGACACCCGGACCGGCCGGACCGTCCAGGCGGCACACACCCGCGACGGCGTCTCCGTGGCCGTCCGAGGCGAGATCGGGCTGAGCCCGGACGGTCGCTACGCCCTCTACGCCAGCGAATGGGGAGGGATCGTGCCGGATGACACCAACGACAAGCGAGACGTCTTCGCCAAGGACCTGAGCACCGGAGCCACCCGGCGCCTCACCCTCGCCCAAGACGGGTCGGAGCCGAACGACCACTCGGCGGGCCAGGTCAACCAGCGCGGGCCCGCGCTCAGCGCCGACAACCGGCGGGTGGTGTTCACTTCGTCCGCCGGCAATCTCGTGCCGGGCGACACGAACGGCGATGCCGACGCCTTTGTGCGCGATCTCGTCACGGGCGAGGTACAGCGGCTGAACGTCACGCGGGACGGAGCGCAGAGCGACACGGCTCAGCGCTCCTCGCCCTTGGTCGACGCCTTCGGGCGGACCGTCGCTTTCGGTTCGGCGGAGAACGACCTCGTGCCCGGCGACACCAACGAGACGGGCGACGTCTTCGTCCGCCGCCTCGCGTAGGACGCGGGTAGGGCGTACCGGCGCCGCCCGTCAGCGGCCGTACATGACGACCGAACCTCCGGTAGGGGGTGCGGGTGTGCGACCGGTCTACGGCTCGAGGACGTGGCGCAGGTAGGTGTGTGGGTCGGCGAGGTAGCGGCGCCAGTGGTCCACGATGGCGAGTTCCTGCCAGGGGGTTCTCCGTATGCCGTGGTCGCCGACCTCGATGATGTCCGCGCCCGGGAGGGCGGTCAGCAAGGGGGAGTGGGTGGCGCAGATGACCTGGCCGCCATCCTTGGCCAACCGGTCGATGTGACCGATCAGTTCGAGACAGGAGGAGAAGGAGAGGGCCGCCTCCGGTTCGTCGAGGACATAGAGCCCGGGGTGCAGGAACTTCCCGCGCAGCGCCGCGAGAAAGCCCTCGCCATGACTGACCGAGTCCGGCGAGAACCCTTCTCTGTCCAGGGCATCCATCGCGGTCTCGGCCCGAAGGAAGAAGCCTTGGCGGGCCGACCAACTGGTCATCATGCGACGCCCGCGCGGGGCCGCGTCGAACTTCATCCGCTCGCCGAGCTCCGACTTGCCCCGGGGGGAGGCGTACCGCCAGTCGTGGGAGCCGCCGTAGGAGTCCAGACCGAACGCTTCGGCGAGCGCCTCGACCAGGGTCGACTTGCCCGACCCGTTCTCACCGACCACGAACGTCACCGGTGCCGTGAACCGTAGCCCCTCGTCGAGCAACTGGCGGACGCAGGGCACCGACCAGGGCCAGGTGTCCTCGTCGTGCGGGGAGAGATGGGCATACGCGCGTTCGACAATCACGCGACCAGTCTCCCTCAGGGCAGGACTCGGAAGCGGGAGCGCGCGCGGCCCTCGATGCTCGCCGGCGCTCTGCTGCCCAGTTGCGCGCGCTCGCACACGACCGGTCGAGGAGGGGCCGTACGCGCATATCTCGCGGCGCCTGGCTGACCTGACCGACCTGACCGACCTGACCGATCAGGTCGATCCGTCCGACGTGACCACCCGCGCCCATCGACGGACAGCGGGCAGGCGGATCGAGGCGTTCCTCAGTCGCGGTTCTCCCAGAAGAGTCTCTCGTCCCGGTCCGGATCGGTGACGATGCGGCAGCTGGCGTCGAGCCACATCGTGGCTCGGTCGGTCAGGGTGTAGGCGGGCCATCTCGGCACGTCCGCCGCCGTGGGCCGGCCCGTGTGGGCGAAGCCCGCCCACAGCTCGCTCATGTGCCGTGCGGTCGCCAGCCGTTCCGGTGATTGGTCCACGCCGAGGACGGAGTCGACGTTCTTGTCGGTGTTGGCGAACTTGAGGTTGATGTCCGAAGCGTGCGGTGAGCCGATGGGGAAGTCGGTACCGGGCACCAGGGTCGGGCTCGGGTAGGCGAGTTGGTACATGAACACGGGCGCGGCACGCTGCGCGCGTTTGGCTTCCGCGATCTTGATCGAGTCGCGCCAGATGGGCGAGGTGGTGATCGCGAAGTAGAGCTGCGCCGGCGTCGCGCCGGGCCGCGAGGCCTGGAAGGTCCGGATGATCCGGTCAAGCTCGGCGCCCTGATACGTGCTGCTCAGCCTGGAGCGTAGTCCGGCCTCGTCGATGCTGAAGATGTCGCGCGGCCCGAACAGGCTGAAGAACACCGACTCGTCGCGGCAGGTGCCGCAGATCAGCGGCTTGTCCGCCGAGAAGGGCGCGGCGCCGTCGGCGAAGGCGTGCCGGGGGATGACGGTGCCGTCGACGAAGGCGCCGAAGCCGGGGCGAGGCCCCGGGTCGCCCCACGGCGGGGCACCGTTCGAGGCTTCCGACTGCTGGATCTCGAGCAGCCTGGTGGCCGGTAGGTCGTGGAGCCGGAGGATGTCCCTCTCAGTCAACCCCAGCAGATCCAGCGTCCGCCGAGCCCGGGCGTTGGCGCCGTCGCGAGTGGGGAAGCGCAGGGGCGCGGCGCTTTCGATCGAGGCCTTGTGGAACAGGGGCGCGGCGGCCGGCATGGTGCAGACGGCGGCGGTCTTGGCGTCGCCGCCGCTCTCGCCCCAGACCATGATGTTGCCGGGGTCGCCACCGAAGTCCTCGATGTTCTCGCTGGTCCAGCGCAGCGCGGCGAGAATGTCCAGCATCCCCTGGTTGGCCGCGTACTCGGGGCCTGCGAGATCACCCAGGAACAGGTGGCCCAGCAGCCCCAGTCGGTGGTTGGACTCGACCACCACCACGTCGTAGAGCTGCGCCAGGTGGGTGCCGTCCTGCCCGGTGGCGGAGCCGGAGCCGATCATGTAGCCGCCGCCGTGGTTGTAGAACATCACCGGCCGCCGACGGCCGTCTGCGGCGGGGGTCCAGATGTTGAGGTAGAGGCAGTCTTCGGAGGGAGCCGGCATCCGGCCGTTGCCGCCCGGCCCCATCTCGCCGCCCGCCACCTGGAACGCGGGATGGGGAAAGCTCACCGTGTCGCGTACGTCGGACCATTTCGTAGGCGGCTTCGGGGCCTTGAAGCGGAGTTCGCCGAGCGGCGGCGCGGCGTAGGGCACGCCGAGGAACTTGGCGATGCCGTCCTCGCGCCTCCCGCGCACCTTCCCGTACCGGGTCGCCGCGACGACCGTGCCCCCGACGGGCCGTGCCTGTGCGGGAAGGGACGTGCTCAACGCGGCAACTGCGGACAGCGAACCGCCGAGCATCGCCCTGCGGTTCATTTCCGAGTCCTCCATCAGACTCCTCCTCGGGAGAGCGCAGCAAGGTCAAACGGCCAGATAGCCGCCGTCGACCGGGACGATCGCGCCATTGATGTACGAGGCGGCGGGGGAGCACAGGAAGGCGATGGCTGTCGCGATCTCTTGAGGTCGGCCGAATCGTCCGAGGGGGACTCGTGCCAGCACCGCCTGTGAGGCTTCCTGGTCGTCGAGCACACCGCGGGCAAGTGGGGTGGTCACGAAGCCGGGTGCCACCGCGTTCACCCGGATGCCGTCCCCGGCGTACTCGGCCGCCAGGGACCGGGTCAGCTGGGAGACTCCGCCCTTGCTGGCACTGTAGGCGGGCCGGTCGCGGCTGCCGAAGAAGGAGAACATCGACGAGACGGTGACGACACTGCCGCCCCGGCGGGCGAGCAGCGGCCGCGCCGCCTGACAGGCGACCAGGGTGGAGGTGAGGTTGACCTCCAGTACCTGGTCCCACCGCGCGAGGCCGTATTCGTCGCGGTCGGCGCTGATGCCGGCGCAGGTGACGAGGTGGTCGAGACGGTCGTACGCCGTGATCCGCCGGGTGAGGGCATCCCGGTCCGTCACGTCCTGCTGAACGACGCGTACCCGCTCGTGGCGGGGCAGCTCGGCGTCGTCGGTCGGCGGCAGGCCGAGGGCGTACACCTCGGCCCCCAGGTCGGCGAGCACGTCGGCGGTGGCCGCGCCGATGCCGGAGGTTCCACCGGTCACCAGGACGCTCTGGCCGGCGAACGTGTCGGCGGCGAGCAGGGGGGTCATCTTTGTTGTTCCGTTCGGTCGGAGGGCGGGTGGGGGACCAGTGCTCCGGGGCGGTGCGAGGCGGGACGGACCAGGATCTTGACCTGGTCGCCGGGGCCGTCGAGCAGTGCCTCGAAGCCGGCCGGTACGAGGTCGGCGAGGGCGATGGTCGACGTGACGACCGCGGTCAGGTCCAGGCCCTGCTCGGCGACGAGCCGGATGAGTTCCGGATAGGTGTCGCGGTAGCCGACGCTGGCGACGATCGACTGTTCGTTGTTGACGAGTGCGAAGGCGTCCAGGGACACCTCCTGGGCGAGGCCGACGAGGACGACCCGGCCGCCACGCCGGGTCGCGGTCAGGCAGGTGTGCAGGGCGCTCTGGGACCCGACCACCTCGAACGCGGTGTCGACGCCCTCCCCGCCGGTCAGCTCCAGGATCCGCTCCCCGGTGCCCGCTTCCCGGCCGTCGACCAGGTCGGTGGCGCCGAGGTCGCCCGCGAGTCGCAGGCGGGTGGGGGACACGTCGACGGCGACGATCCGGCGCACTCCACGTGCCGCGGCCAACAGGACGCAGAGCAGGCCGACCGGCCCCAGACCGACGACGGCGACGGTCTCGGGCGTGGCCCCGGCGCGCCGCAGCGCGTGCAGGGCGACCGAGGCCGGTTCGAAGAGCGCCGCCTGTTCCAGTGACACGGCCTCGGGGAGGCGGTGCGCCATATAGGCGGGGACGGCGGCGTACTCGGCCATCCCGCCGTCGCCCATCAGCCCGGCGAAGCCGAAGTCGCGGCAGATGTTGTACTCGCCGGCCCGGCACCGGGGGCAGGTCCCGCACCGGTAGTTCGGTTCGACGGCCACGCGGTCGCCGACGGCGAGGCCGGTCACCGACGGCCCGAGGGCCGCCACCGTCCCACAGAACTCGTGGCCGAGGACGAGCGGGGCCGTGGAGCCGGAGGCCGGGTGAGGCCCGGTGACCGGGATGGCGTGCGGCCCGTCGGCGTACTCGTGCAGGTCGCTGCCGCAGATGCCGCAGTAGGCCACCTCGATGAGCACCTCCCCGGGCCGGGCTCGGGGGACGTCCACCTCGGCGATGCGGACGTCCTTGGCTCCGTACCAGACGGCGGCCTTCATACGGCGGTCCGGGCCCGGAACCCGGGCCCTCGTCCGGCGGCGCCCGGCGACACCGTGTTACGGGCGGAGGCCGCTGTCACCGCCACGCGGGTCGAGGTCACCGGAACAGCGAGTCGACGTAGTCCGCGCCGATGCCGACCTTGTCGTAGTGGGCGCGGCACAGCTCGATGTAGTCGTGGACGTCGAAGTAGCCGTCGGGCCGGCCGTTCTCGTCCAGCCAGATCAGGGGCCCCTTGACGATGAAGAACGCCTTCATCGGCTCGTTGCTCTCGTAGGCCACGAGGGTGTGTCCCTCGCCAGGCGCCTCGTAGACGAAGTCTCCGGCGCGCGCGGTCCAGGGCCGCTCCAGGTATCCCCACTTGCCGGAGAGCGTGTAGGCGAACACCTCGTGCGGGTGGTAGTGCCGGTTGACGAGTCCGGCCTCCTTGGCGCGCAGGATGTCGGCCCAGGAGTTGTCCTTGACGTTGATCCACAGCGGGCGCGAGCCGACGGTCTCGCTCAGCGGCGCGTAGTACCGGTCGTCGTCGGTGGCCACCTGCGACAGATACACCTCCGGCAGCGCGTCCGGCTTCAACGAGTTCTGGATCGGCTTCAGCCCCTTCCAGAATTCGGACCTGGCTTCCTCCGGCATGCCTGCCTCCCTTTCGTCGTGGGTGGCCGACAGTGAACCCGAGAACCAGGGGCCGGGTCTTTCCTCCGGCAGACATCACCGATTGCCTGTTCGGGACATCCCCGCCGAGAGCTTGCCCCGGCCCCTCCCTCGTACCGGTCAAGCCGCGAGATGCGGCGGAACCGCCAGATCCCCGTGGGAGAACAGACGCGCCAAGGCGGCTGGATCGTCCTTGGCGCAGGCGTCGGCGACCTCATCGATCAGCTGGTCGTAGTCGGTGCCGGTTCTGCCTTCGTAGGCGGCGGTCATACGGCCCCACTCGTCCCAGTTGAGTGTCTCCTGCTTGCAGAGCGCGGCGAGGTCACGGACGGCGTTGCCGCTGATCTCGGCCGGTCCCCAGGCATGTTCGGTGCCGGCCACACCGAACAGGGCCGGGTCGATCGAGCCAGCGCGGTAGCGGAGCCACGCCTCGCCCCCGGTGAGGAACTCGTCCGGAGCGAGGTCGTCCGGACGGTCGACGTAGCCCTGGCCGAGATGCTCGGTGTCGACACGCACCCAGCGGCCGTCGTGGTCGTCCCGGTACTCGGTGATCCAGTGATCGACGCCGCGGCCTGTGAGGAAGTAGGTGCCGAAACCGCAGCGGGCCCGGGAGGCGATACCCCGTGCCCGCAGGATCGCGCAGGCGATCGTGGCGAAGTGACGGCAGGTGCCGACCACCCGTGTCTCGGGCGTTCGGGGCTGGTGAAGCGGGGCGGGGTCCAGAGCGGTCAACGCACTGATCAGCTCGCTGACCGGCCGGATGTTCTTCTCCGCGATCCGGCTCTCGGAAATCCCCGACGCCGCGGCGTCCGCGGGCTGGATGACCAGACCCTGTACGGCGGCACAGATACCGGCCGGATCCTCCGGCAGCCCTTCGAGGAGCCGGAGCTGGGCCGACTCCAGGCTTGTGAAGGGCCCCGGTCGAGCGTAGTCGAACACGTCATTGGCCATGACGGTGCAGCGTACGGGCCGGGACTGACACCGGGACAGGGCTCAGCCGTCGCCGAGGCCTCCGAGGCAATGAACGAGGCGCTGTGCTGAGGAACGTGCCGACGCACGGAGCCCTTGCGTTCGTGTCACGTACGGCTGGAAGTGCACAACCGATCGCCCTGGTATGGCTGGAAGACCACTGGAAGACGCTGAAAGACCGCCGTGAAGGTGTCATGAATCCGGCTACGGTCGGGCGCATGGATCGACTCTCCGAAATCGCCTTCCTCCTGCCCACGACGCCGGAATCGAGAGACTTCCTCGGCGGGCTGCGCTCGCTGCTGGCCGAAGTGGAGTACGCCGACTTCGCTGGGTCCACGGACACGGCGGGCGAGGTGGGTGGGGCGGTTGACCGGCTGACCCTCACCCCGCCACGCCCCGTCGGCGCCCTCCCGGTGACAACCTTTCAGCTGGCTGACGTAGCCGCGCCCGAAGTCGTGTTGGACACAGGCCACCGCATAGGTGTCCGTCGCGGTGACACGTCCGGTGCACAGCCCTTTTCTGTCGGCGTCACGATGGCCGACCTGACCCGGCGGCTGGCCGGGCACGTCGAGCGGGTCGACCACACGGGCGTGAACCTGCCCGCTTGCGCCACCTCACCCCGGCAATGGGAGGACCTCGTGGGCGCACTGGCCTCGGCATCCACCATGTACCGCTATCCCACCGGCGAGGCATGGCCGTTCGTCATCCCCTCCACATCGGAAGAGTTCCTCGGCGACATCCACGACTTCGTCGTCGGTCGCGAGCCGCGGTTCGAGCTGGTCCATGACCAGGGGACGACGCAGACGCAGTGGCAGTTCGCGCTGTGGACCGATCTGCCCCGCAGCCAACTGGAGCTGCTGTTTCCCGAGCCCGAAGGGATGGCGTTCCCCGGCCTCGACGAGATCTTCCGTACCGTCCCGGTCCGTCACTCCTGGCCGGGGCTCGGCATCCGATTCGACCTGTGCTACCGCATCGACGAGCACCCCTCCGACTGGGAGACCGGCGAATGGCTCGTCACCGAAGGCGGCCGTATCCGCTGACTTCGGCTCCTGGACACCGGTGACACCGGAGTGCGGAACCGGCAGGCGATGACGCATGGCCGGCGGTTCCCCGGGACGGGTACGACACGTACCGTTCGGCGCGTCCGCTGGGGTTCGGCTCGACGCATTCGTCGGTGGCGGCAACGACGAAAGTGAATGGCTGACGCCGCTGCAACGCGGTTACTGTGCGCGCATGTCGTACCGACTCGACGCTGTCATAGGTGACTTCGACCGCTTGCGGAGCTGGGCGGACGGAGTGACGGGAGCCGTGGTCGCCCCGCTCGCGCAGCGCCTGGGGCTGCTGCCGCTTTCCGCCGGGCTCCGCGGAGACCTGCCGCGCATACTGCGCGACCTCTCACAGAGCGGGCCGATGGCGCATGTGGAAGCGGACTTCTGGGGCGGCGACGGAGAGCAGACCGCCACCGTGTGGCGGGCTGGTGCACAGGAATGGGGGCCGGCGCATACCTCTGAGTTCAGCGGTTCGCGGGAGGACTGGCCCATCAACGCGGCGCTCGCCCGGCTCGGCGCGGCGCCGGCCGGTCCCGGCGCTCCGGACTACCGCGATCTGTTCATGGAAGTGGGCCTGGGCCAAGGACGGGACGAGGAGGACTGGCGGCGGGCCGCCGCTGAGTCCCGCGATGCGACCGACTACGACGAGTGGTACGCGAGCGAGCAGGCCCGACGCGAGTCCGCGGAGCGCGCGGCGGCCGAGCGGGCCGCCACTCAGCGGCTGCCCGACATCCCGGTGCCCCTCAACGGCAGGGAAATCAGCATCCTGCTCGGCATACCGCCGGGCCGCAGGATCGGGGCAGCCATCCGCCACCTCCAGCACATGCACGTCGACCGCGGGCGCCCGGTGTCCCGCGAGGAGGCCGAAGCCGCACTGCGGACCTGGGCAGCCCAGCCAGAGGTCTGACGCCCCCGCCACCACGGAAGGGCGGGCCGCCCGGCCCCTCCGCCTCTCGACAAGACGGGCGGCCGGCCCGGCGGCCTACGCTCCGTCAGCCAGGCCCACAACTGGCGACGTTCATGGCTGGACCCTGCCGAAGGCTGCCGTGATACTTTCGTGCCGCCGTGCATGACCGCGCAGCCAGGGAGGTGAGACCGATCAATACCGTGACACGTCGGGTCTCCCTTCCTCGCATGGCCTAGGGAGCACCCGCGATCCATCCTGAAAGGCTGGAATCGCTATGCACTTCACTTCTGAGATGCTCCGCGACTGCGTCCGCGAACAGCTCTTCGTCATCGACGACATTCCGGGCGTCCTGTGGACGCCGGGCAATGCCGCCGGTACCCGTCCCCTCATCGTGATGGGCCACGGTGGCGGCCAGCACAAGAAAGCACCCGACATCCTGAATCTTGCCCGCCGTTTCGTGACGGAGGCCGGGTTCGCTGTGGTGGCCGTCGACGTGCCGAACCATGGGGAGCGGCCCGCGGACGAGAAGTACCATCGCATCGCAGCCGAGAACCAGGCGCGTGTGGAGGCCGGGGAGGAGCCGGCGCCGCTCATCGCCGCTTTCCAGGCCCTCGTGGCCCGCCAGACCGTTCCGGAGTGGCGCGGGGTCCTGGACGCGGTCCAGCAGCTCGATGACGTCGGTGCCGGCCCCGTGGGCTACTGGGGAGTCTCGCTGGGATGCGGGCTCGGCGTCCCCTTCGTCGCTGCCGAACCCCGCATCCACGCAGCCGTGTTGGGCCTGGGCGGCGCTTTGGCCTCGGGTGCGGACGCGGCACGGATCACGATTCCGGTGGAGTTCTTGGTGCAGTGGGACGATGAGCGCGTGCCGCGAGAGCAGAGCCTGGCGCTGTTCGACGCCTTCGCCTCGGCCGACAAGACGCTCCACGCGAACCCCGGCAAACACGGGGAGATGCCCGCGCACGAGCTGGACAGTTCGCTGACGTTCTTCGCCCGCCACCTCACCTGAAACCAGCAGCCCTGCGGCGACCGGCACGCGCTGATCACCCCATCGAGTCGCCGTCAACACGTCTCCGGCGTGCACCTGGAGATCGCAGGGCAGACGGTATGCCCACATGAATCGTCCCCGGCTGAGCCTCGGTTCGAGCCGGTCCCAGGCTCGCCGGTCTTCCATGCGGGACACAAAACGTCCATCGTCGCGAGAATGCGCCTCCGAAAGGGCCCCGCAGTCCAAGCGCGTTGACGGACTGTCCGTCCACGCGCCCGAATGTCGCACATCGCCCGAGATTGCGCACGACTTCCAGCGGGCGCATGGTGGAAACAGAGTGGCTGTGACGGTAAGCCGCGCAATGTCCGGGAAGGTGCGCATCTTCCAGGCGGGTTCTCTGTCGGCGCCGGCCATGAGGTAGATGGATTCCCCGGCTTCTCCTCGCTGATCAAACTCGGTGCCAGAGCCCAGGTTCGACGTGGGCCGGCACCATCCCGGAGCCATCACCAAGATGTCCCTGCGTTTCGCGAAAAGTGGTTCAGTCGAAAAGCGGTTCAGTCGGACAGCGGCGAACAGTGCCGCAGTAAACATGAAGGGAGGGAAGGCTATGTCTGCATTGGCACCCTTCCCAGGAGCGACCTTCTTCCACAAGGGACAGCGCAGTCCCGTGATCAGCGCGATGGGCAAACGGCTCGTGGCGGAAGGATGCGGGAAGTACCAGTCCGGTCCTGGTCCCGAGTGGACCGTTGCCGATCAACAGTCGTACGCCGCATGGCAGCGCAAGCTCAAGTTCCAGGGGGCCGATGCCAACGGCATTCCGGGCAAGACCTCGTGGGACCGACTCCGCGTCCCGACAGCGCCCGCTCCTTCTCCCCCTGGTGCTCGCGTCGCGTCCCCCGTGCAGGGAAAGGGCGTCACCACCCCCTACCGGAAGAAGGGGCCCCACTGGAGCCTGGGTTACCACACCGGTGCGGACTACGCCGCTCCGGAGGGCACACCGTGTGTCGCGGTGCGCAGCGGTTCGATCGTCCGAAGCGGGAAGGACAGCAGTTTCGGCCTCTTTCTCGTGCTTCGCGCCGGCGGATCCGACTTCTGGTACTGCCACCTGTCCGAGCGAACGGTGAACAGCGGTTCCGTGAAAGCTGGGCAGAAGATCGGAGAAGTCGGCTCCACCGGCAACGCCACCGGCCCTCACCTCCACTTCGAGAAGCGTCCGGCCGGCGGCGGCTTCGGATCCGACGTGCGTCCCGACTGGTAGTTCTCAGACGCAGTCCGGTCCTCGTTCGCCTGCGAAGCGACCGATGATGCCCATGCACTTCACTACCGCCCTTGAGAGGGCTGCTCAAGGTGCGCCAGGGGCGAAATGGCGTGTGCCGCCCGCGATGCCTACGCTGGTATCAGAGGCAATGTGGCACGAAGGGTCGCCGACGTGAGAGCAATGTCGGCGCAACGAGTTCGTACGGACCGTGCCGCTCACCGGATCAGGTGGGGAAGATGCGCTCTCACAAACTTGGCTCCGCCGCGAGGCGCGCGCTGTCGGATGTCGGCGAGGCGGTCGACTCCACCCCCTTCCAGGTGCTCATCCGGGTGAAAGGCGAACCCGGTGAAGAACAGCGACGGCAGATCGCCGACGCCGGCGCACGGGTCGGTATGGCTGCGGGCGATGTCCTGACCGCGACGGTCGCCCCCGGCGACATCGGGCGCCTGACGGAGGTCGACTGTGTCGATTACGTGGAGCTGTCCGAACCCCTCCACCCCGAGACGGGCACCCGACCACGGAAATCTTGATCGCCTGATCGTTGTCGCCTGTCCTGCGAGGACTGGAGGGCTGGCGATGTTCGCCAGAGAGAAGGATGCTCATGCTCGACTCACGGCTGAAGTTCCTGCAGTCCCGGGCCGAGGACGGCCCGGCTGAGCTGGTGGGCCTGGAGGCCACCGGCCGTTTCGCGCTCACGACCGAAGGGGTGAGGACCCCTCGTGTGCGTGTACTGGTGCGCATGGCGGAGGGGCACGGCGCCGACGACCTGGCAGAGCTGTCGCAGCACATGGGACTGACGGTACACATCCGGGCCGGCGATGTGGTCGGCGGCGAGATCGGCATCGACCGTCTCACGGAGCTCGACGAGTCGGAAGCGGTCAGCTACGTCGAAGCGTCCCGACCCACTCTCACGGAGCTGGACGCCGCCGTGCCCGAGACCCATGCCGACAAGGTGCACACCGGACCACCCGGACTGCGTGGCGCCGGTGTGATCGTGGGTGTGGTCGACAGCGGCATCGACTGGCGCCACGGCTGCTTCCGGGACCCGACCGGGAAGACCCGCATCCTGCGCATCTGGGACCAGAACCTCACTCCTGAAGCGGGGGAAGCCTCACCGGCGCCGTTCGGCCATGGAGTGGAATACCAACGTTCCGCGATCGACGACGCATTGAGCTCCCCGAACCCGTTGGGCATGGTGCGGCACATGGACGACAGCGTCGGCCACGGCACCCATGTGGCCGGCATCGCCGCCGGTGACGGGTCATCGGCCGGGAACGGCCAACCGGAGTTCACCTTTGTCGGCGTCGCCCCCGAGGCGGAGCTGGTGGTGGTGGCCAACCGGGTCACGACCGAAGCCCTGGGCGATTCCATGGGTACGCTCGAGGCCGTCGGCTACGTCTTCAAGGTCGCCGAGACCCTCGGGCGTCCGGCAGTCGTCAACATCAGCCAGGGCGACAATCTGGGACCGCACGACGGGTCCAGCCTGCTGGAACGCGGCATCGACAACCTGCTCGACACTCCGGGGCGTGCGCTGGTGAAGTCCGCGGGCAACGCGGCGAACGCCGGCGTACACGCGACGGGGCAGGTGACGGAGGGGGACAGCGACGTCGTCTCGTTCCTGGTACCTGTCGGCGACGACACACCGGACACGCTGGACATCTGGTACTCCGGCGCCGACCGTATCTCCCTGCGGATCACACCCCCCAACGGAACGGCGAGCGTCGAGATCGACCCCGGCACCACCAGTACGGAGGTGGATCTCTCCGGTGGCAACAAGGCCTTCGTCGACTCCGTCGTGCACCACTCCCTGAACGGCGACAACCGGATCTACGTGCAGTTGAGCCCGGGAAGCCAGACAGCGATCCGGCCCGGCACCTGGAGCCTGACGCTCATCGGCCAGACCGTTGCCGACAGCGGCCGCTGGCACGCCTGGATGGAGAGGGGGCGGACCGTTCCCCAGTTCATCGGTGCGCACCGCAACGACGAGACCACCATCTCCGTGCCCGGGACCAGTCGGAAGGTCGTCACCGCCGCCTCCTACATCACCAAAGGCGCGGGACAGGGGAACCTTTCCACCTTCTCCAGCCGGGGTCCCACCCGCGACGGCCGCCACGCACCGACGCTCGCCGCACCGGGCCAGGCCATCACCTCGGCGCTGGTAGGAGCCGCAGGATCGAGCCAGTACCAGCCCATGTCCGGTACGAGCATGGCCGCACCGCATCTCACCGGGGTGTGCGCCCTCATGTTCCAGTCGAGTCCCACGCTGACCCAGGACGACCTCGTCCTGCTCCTGACCAGCTCGGCCCGGCTGGACCCGTTCACCGGCGGGGCACCCGGCGACGACTGGGGAGCGGGCAAGGTGGACGCCGCAGCGGCGGTCGACGCCATCCCTTGACCCAGAGCCGGCCGTCGGCGGTGAGGCCGACGATGTGCAGCCCTTCGGATGTCTGGCCGAGACTGGGATGCCAGCCATAATGCCCCGGGGCTCATGGCCCCGGGGCATTCGCGGGCGCGGTCCACCGTCAGACCGCCGGGTCTCGGCGCAATCTCACACGAAGGCGCTCTGCCCGGTGATCGACTTGCCCACGATCAGGGTGTTCATCTCGCGGGTGCCCTCGAAGGAGTAGATCGCCTCGGCGTCGGCGAAGAACCGGAAGATGTCGTGGTCCAGGAGGATGCCGTTGCCGCCGAAGATCTCCCGGCTCCAGCCCACGACCTCTCGCATGCGCGAGGTGACGAACGCCTTGGCCAGGGAGGAGTGTTCGTCGCGGTAGATACCGGCGTCCTGGAGGCGGGCGAGCTGCGCGAGCATCGCCCAGGAGGCGGTGACATTGCCGAGGCTCTTGACCAGGAGGTCCTGCACGAGCTGGAAGCCACCGATGGGACGGCCGAACTGCTCGCGCTCCCGGGCGTAGTCCAGGGCCAGTTCGTAGGCGCCGATCATGACGCCGAGCGCCTGCCAGGCCACCCCGGCGCGGGTCGCGCGCAGGATCTCGGCGACGTCGCGGAAGGAGTCGATGCGCTGGAGGCGGTTGCCCTCCGGGACGCGGACGTCGGTCAGGGTGATCTCGGCGTTCTCGACGATGCGGAAGGCGACCTTGTGTTCGATCTTCGACGGGGCGAAACCGGGGGTGCCCTTCTCGACGACGAAGCCCTTGACGTGGTTGTCGTCGACGTCCCGCGCCCACACGACGACGTAGTCGGCGAAGGTGGCGTTGCCGATCCACTTCTTGGCGCCGTTCAGGACCCAGCTGTCGCCCTCGCGCCGGGCGGTGGTGCGCATGCCGCCGGCGACGTCGGAGCCGCCGAGGGGCTCGGTCATCGCGAAGGCACCGATCTTGTCCATCGCGGCCATCGCCGGCAGCCAGCGGTCGCGCTGCTCCTGGTCGCCGCCGGAGTGGATGGAGTACATGGCCAGGCCGTTGTGGACGCCGAAGAAGGTCGACACCGAGGCGTCGGTACGGGCCAACTCCAGGGCTAGCATGCCCGACAGGAGGTTGCTCGTGGCGGGCTTGTGCTCGCCGTAGCCCTCGTAGGGCAGGCCGGCCAGGCCGCTGTCGCGGAAGAGGCCGATGAGCTGCGTGGGGAACTCGCCCTTGGCCCAGCTGTCGTTCACCAGAGGCTTGACCTCGTCGCGCATGAGGGCCCGGGCCTTGAGAAGGATCTTGCGCTCGTCGTCCGGGAGCAGCGACTCGAAGTGGTAGAAGTCGGCGGTCAGTTCGTCGGCGATCGGACCGGGGGCCGTGGGCTGTGTGGTGGTGGTCATCTCAGTTCTCCTCCTTCGAAGTGGTAGTCCGGGCCGCGCCGTCCAGCGCGTCCAGGACCGCCAGTTGCTTGCGGTCGCGCGTCTCGGCGAGTTCCGAGTACGTGGAGGAGCCGTAAGCCTTCTCGACGGCTTCGATGAGCCGTTCCTGTTGGTCGGGGGTCTGCGCGGGGCGGCGGCCGGGGTCGTCTTCCAGGGCCCGCATCGAGGCGCCGATGTGTGCGACGAGGTGCCGGTAGCCGCCGGGTCCTCCGCCGAGGTGGGCGCCGAGGAACGGGCCGACCGTGGCCCAGCGCGGGCCCAGCGAGTTGGTCACGACACGGTCCAGGTCCTCGGGGGTCACCAGGCCCTGCTCGACGAGGTGAACCGCCTCGCGGCTGAGCGCGTTCTGCAGGCGGTTGCCGACGAAGCCAGGGATCTCCTTGCGCTCGACGACCGGGGTGCGGCCGAGGAAGGTGTAGAAGTCCAGGGCGGTCTGTACGGCGTCCTCGCCGGTGCGTTCGCCGGGGACGACCTCGACCAGGGGGAGCAGGTGCGGCGGGTTGAAGGGGTGGCCGATCAGGAGGCGGGCGGCGTCCTCGTCGGCCAGCTCACCTGTGAACGCCGTGGCGGGGATCGCCGACGAGGAGCTGAGCAGCAGCGCGTGCCTGGGCGCCTCACGTACGACGGCGGCGAACAAGTCCTGCTTGAATGCGACGCGTTCGGGTCCGTTCTCCTGGACGACGTCCGCGTCCCGGACCGCCTCCGTCACGTCGGCCGCCAGGTGCACCCGGTCGGCGAGACCGCGCACGTCCAGGCCACGGGCGGCCAGATGCGGGGCGTACCGCGCCAGGGCGTCGGCGACGGCCTCGGCGAGGTCCTCGCGCGGGTCGCTCACCCGCACGGTCAGGCCGTGTGCGGCGAACAGGGCCGTCCAGGACAGTCCGATGGTTCCGGCGCCGATGACGGCGGCCCTCCGGAAGGCGGGCGTGCGGGAGGCAGGGGTGCGGAAGGCGGGCGTGCGGGTCATGACGCGACTCCCTTCAGGTAGTCGTGGACCGGCTCCACGCGGTTGAGCGTCAGGTCGGTGAGGATGTGGCCGGCGGAGACGATCTCCAGCACCGGCAGGTCCGCCAGCGGCGCGAGCACATGCTGGAACAACTGGAGCCGGGCGGGGCCGGTCCAGGCCCCCTTGACCGTGAGATCGGTGATGCGCGTCCGGACGAGTTCCTGCACGCGCGGCAGGCCGTCGTAACCGGGGACGGTCTTGAGCATGAAGGTCGGTACGGAGATCTGCGCCTCGGCCTCGCGCGGGTCCAGTTCATGGTGCTTGTAGCCCATGGTGGCCGTGGCGACCCGCAGCGAGCCGTGATCGAGGGTGCCGACGAGTGCGCCGGAGTCGACGAAGAGCGCCGGGGAGCCGATGACCTTCGGGTAGGCGGAGACCTCGCGGCCGGAGGCGGTGGCCGGGAAGTTGTCGAGATACATGGCGTGCAGGTACTCGCCCCGCTCGCCCTCGAAGCTGACGGGGATCGCCTGGCCGGCCTCCGTGTAGGGGCCGAAGCCGCTGACGTCGCCCATCTTCATCACCTCGAACCGGACGAGCGGCTCGTCGATCCGCAGGGGTTCGGGGACGACGGCCCGCAGGGCGTCGGGGTCGGTGCGGTAGACGATGTTGAGGTACTCGCGGTCGGTGAACCGCGGGACCATCGGCGCGTACGCCGGGCGGGTGAGCGGGGTGGTGAGGTGCTGTCGTACGTCCTCGGTCCTCATGCCGACCTCACCGTCCCGTCCAGCGCGGCGAACGGCGCTCGGCGAAGGCCGTCATGCCTTCGCGTACGTCGTCCGAGGCCATCAGGGTCTTCATCTCGCCGCGCTGGAAAGCGAAGGCCTCGGCGTCCGGGGCACCGTCGGCGGCGCGGACGACGCGCTTGACGGCGGCCAGCGCCAACGGGGCGTTCGTGGCGAGCTGTTCGGCCAGTCGCAGGGCCTCGGCGACGGCTTGTCCCTTGCCGACCACCCGGTTGGCCAGGCCCAGCTCCCCTGCGCGGCGCCCTTCGACGGGCTCGCCGGTCAGGAGCAGCTCCATCGCCAGGTGGTGCGGGATGCGCTTGGGCAGCCGGATCACTCCGCCGCCCGCCGCGATCAGGCCGCGCCTGACCTCGGGCAGTCCGAACCGGGAGTCCTCGGCGGCGACGATCAGATCGCAGGCCAGGGCGAGTTCGAAGCCGCCGCCCATGGCGAAGCCCTCCACGGCGGCGATGAGGGGCTTGGTCAGCTCGGCTTCCGTCAGGCCGCCGAAGCCGCGGCCCTCCACCGCGGGTGATTCCCCGCGCAGCGCGGCCTTGAGGTCCATGCCGGCGCTGAAGGTGCCGCCCTCGCCGGTCAGGACGCCGGCCCGCAGTTCCGGGTCGGCCTCCAACTCGTCGAGGACAGCGGTCAGTTCGGCGGCGACAGCGGAGTTGACGGCGTTGCGGGCCTCGGGGCGGTCGAGGGTGATGAGCAGAGTGGAGCCGATGCGTTCGGTGCGGACGACGGGAGTGACAGGGGTGTTCATCGGGGTGTTCATGGAGGTCTACCTGTCCGGTCAGCGGGTGGTGGCGGCGAGTTCGGCGAGGACGTCCTCGGTGTCCTGGCCCGCGACCGGGGCCAGGCGGCGGATCGAGCCGGGGGTGGCGGAGAACCGCACCGGGATGCCGATGGTGCGGACCGTGCCCTCGGTGGGGTGCTCGACGGTGTCGAGGAGATGGCCGTCCTGGACGTACGGGTCCTCGTGCGCGCGGTCCAGCTCCAGCACCGGAGCCATGGGGATGCTGTGCTTGGCGCACACCTCGGCCCACTCCTCGGTGGTGAGTTCCGGGGCGCACATGGCGACCAGCTGGGCCAGATCCTCCTGGTCGGCGCCGTCGATGGCCTCCCCGCCCACGCGCGGGTCCTCGGCGAGGTCCGGGCGTCCGGCGGCGGTGAAGAAGTCCCGGTAGTTGCGCGGGTTGTAGGGGATGACGCAGGCGAGGCCGTCCTTGGTGCGCACCGCCCGGTGCCCCTTGAGCATCGACAGACGGAAGCCGGTGGGGCCCGTCTCGGGCACATGGGTGTGGCCCGCGAGATGCTCGACCATGTTGAACGCGATCATGGTGTCGGTCATCGGGATCTCGACGAGCTGCCCCTGACCGGTCCTGTCGCGGTGCAGCAGAGCGGCGAGCACGCTGTAGGCGATGGTCAGCGAGGAGACCTTGTCGCCGATGATCGTCGGCAGGTAGACGGGCTCGCCCAACGCCCGGTCGGCGATGTCGACCAGGCCGGACGCGGCCTGCACGCTCTCGTCGTAGGCGGCGTTGCCGGCGCGGTCCGAGTCGCTGCGGAAGCCCTGGGCGTGCGCGTAGACGAGTGCGGGATTGCGGGCGGCGATGTCGTCGTAGGACAGGCCGAGGCGGTGCAGCGCGCCGGGGCGCATGTTGGTGATCAGCACGTCCGCCGTGTCGATCAGTTCGAGCGCCCGCTCGCGGTCGGCGTCGTCCTTGAGGTTGAGGGAGACGCTGCGCTTGTTGCGGTTGACGTTGAGGTTCAGCGGGGTCATGCCCGGCGTGGTGCGGTAGTCGCCGACGCGGACGGTGTCGGCGGGCGACTCGATCTTGATCACGTCGGCGCCGAGGTCCCCGAGGATCTGGGCGGCGTAGGGACCCATCACCACGGTCGACAGGTCGATCACGCGGGTGCCCGCCAAGGGGCCGGTGAAGGTGACGGTGTCTGCGAGGTCCGTCATGGCTTTCTCTCACTCCTTGCTTCGTCACGATGTCCGTGTATCTGCCAACTAAGTTACTTCGGAAGGCGTCGGAAATGAAGCTGAGGGAGTGACCGATAGACGAAAGACGGTATGACCGCAGCGGTCATACCGTCTTTCTCGGGGAATGGGTGGAGTTTATGAATGGAGAGGCTCGGCGAACACCTCGCGGACCGTGTGTACGACTTCTTGCAGGTCGCCGCTCTCTCCTCGATCCTTGCGCCAGAGCAGACCGGTCTCCAGGCGCGGATGGAAATCGGTGATCGGCAGGATCGCCACATTGTCCAGATGGAAATTCCTGACCGGACTCCTGTCGTCCAGCATGGAAATAGAGAAAGCGAGCCCACTGGACACTATCTCGGAAATTCCGTCGAATGTGGTGCTGCTGATCTCGATGCGCTTCTTGATGCCCAGCTCGGACAGTTGCTGATCGAGTCCGCGAAAGTACGCCGTGGTCACTCCTGCGGGGGAGACCACGTAGGAGAGGTCGGCCAGCTCGGTCAGGGCGACGGATTCCCGCCCGGCGAACCGGTCACGGGGGACGACCGCTCCGAGCCGCTCGGACATCACCGGCAGCAGCTCCAGCGCCGGGTCACCGCCGGCGGGGAGGCGTGCCAGGGTCAGCGCGAGCCTGCCGTCGCAGACCGCGTCGACGAGACGGTCGTTGCCGCCCGGCCAGCGCTTGATCTCGTACCGGTCGCCGAGGCGCTCGGCCAGGGCGTCCATCCGCTCCCGCAGATCTGGGTGGATGCCGGTGGGCACCCCGACCAGCAGGGTGGTCCGCTGCGGCCGTGCTGTCTCGTCCAGCCGCCAGCGGATGGAGTCCACCTGCTCCAGCACACCGCGCGCGATCGGCAGCAGCGCGTCACCGGCCGGCGTGAGGGCCACGTGGTGGGTGCTGCGGTCGAAGAGACGGTGCCCGAGTTCGTTCTCGAGATCCTTGATCCGTCTGCTGAGGGGGGAGGCCGCCATGTGCAGCTTGCGGGCCGCGGTGGAGAAGTTCAGTTCCTGGGCGACAGCGACGAAGTAACGCAGATGCAGGAGTTCCACGGTGCCCACGGTAGAGGGCTGCCGGGCGGGAGTGATCAAGGGCCTTGCCGGGCGGCCGGGTACGTGCCGGTACGGCCGCTCGACGGCCGACGCCCTGGAGCGGACACCACCGCGATGTCGCGGCCTGCCGTGACTGCCGCCCTCGCCCGACGATGCCGCTGTCGGTCGGCACCGGGGTCGTCGTGCGGCGACGGCGTCCGCCCCGCGGGGACGTCATGTACGGCCTCGCGGGACGGTTCTCTCCTCAAGTGCTTCCGACGGGTCCGCACCCGTGCCGGAAATCAGGCCGCGACGAGTTCCTGCTCGCGGTCCGGCGTCTTGACCTTGGGCTTCTTGTTCGGCAGCGACAGCCGGATGACCTTGCGCCACGCGGAGAACACCTGCTTGGGCAGCGGCCCGGTGACGTACTCCAGCTCGTACTTATCGAACAGCGCACGCACCTTCACCGCGACCTCGGCGTACCGGTTGCTCGGCAGGTCCGGGAAGAGGTGGTGTTCGATCTGGTGCGACAGGTTGCCGGTCATGAAGTGCATGGCCTTGCTGCCGCTGATGTTCGCCGAGCCCATCATCTGACGCAGGTACCACTGGCCGCGCGTCTCGCCCTTGATCGACCGGCGCTCGAAGACCTGCACGCCCTCGGGGAAGTGCCCGCACATGATCACCGAGTGGGTCCAGATGTTGCGGACCAGGTTCGCGGTGAACGTGGCGGCGAGCGTGGTGAGGAACGACGGGCCCGACAGCAGCGGGTGGATCACGTAGTCCTTGAGCACCTGCTTGCGGATCTTGCGGCCCACGGCCCTGGCCCGCGCGCGGAACTCCGGGTTGTTGCGGCGGCGCTTGTGCAGGTTCTTGCCGAGTTCCAGGTCGTACGCGGCGATGCCGTACTCGAAGAAGCAGGCGTTGATGAGGTTCCACAGCGGCTGGCCGAGGTGGAACGGGTGCCACCTCTGGTCCTCGTCGACGCGCATGATGCCGTAGCCGAGGTCGTTGTCCTTGCCGATCACATTGGTGTACGTGTGGTGCAGCTCGTTGTGCGAGTGCTTCCACTGGTCGGCCGGCGAGACATGATCCCATTCCCACGTGGTGGAGTGGATCTTCGGGTCCCGCATCCAGTCCCACTGGCCGTGCAGGATGTTGTGGCCGATCTCCATGTTGTCCATGATCTTCGCCACGGACAGGCCGGCGGTGCCGATGATCCACGCGGGCGGGAAGAACGAGAACAGCAGTACGCCCCGGCTGACCAGCTCCAGCTTGCGCTGCGCCGAGATGACCTTGCGGATGTAGGCGGCGTCCTTCTCGCCACGGTCGGCGATCACGTCGTCGCGGATCGCGTCCAGCTCGCGCCCGAGCTCCTCGATCTGCTCCGCGGTCAGGTGGGCGGTGGGGTCGATGGCGGTCAAGGTGCTCCTACCGTTCGATGTCGCAGGGGCCCGCCGCGGCGGACACACAGGTCTGGATGAGGACGCCCGGCTCGGCCTCGGTGATCTCGCCGGTGCGCAGGTCGCGGACGGCGCCCGCCTTGAGCGGCGTGACGCAGCCGAAGCAGATGCCCATGCGGCACCCGGACGGCATGAGCACGCCGGCCTCCTCGCCGACGTCCAGCAACGGCGTGGCGCCGTCCGCGTCGACGGTCTTGCCGGTGGTGCTGAACGTGACCTCGCCACCGTCGCCGGTGGCGACGACGGTGGGGCGGAAGCGTTCGGTGTGCAGGCGCTCCGGGACGCCGTGCTCGGCCCAGTGCTTCTCGGCGGCGTCGAGCAGGCCCGCGGGCCCGCAGGCCCAGGTCTCCCGCTCGGCCCAGTCGGGCACGAGTTCGTCGAGACGGGCGATGTCGAGCATGCCGTCCGTGTCGGTGTGCAGCTCGGTGAGGCGCAGCTTCTCGTCCGCGACCAGGGCATGCAGATCGTCGCGGAAGATCACGTCGTGCGGCCGGGGCGCGGAGTGGACCATGACGGCGTCGTCGAACTCGGTGTCGCGCAGCATGCCCATCACGGGCGTGATGCCGCTGCCGGCCGTCAGGTAGAGCACCTTGGCGGGCTTGGCCCGCGGCAGCACGAAGTCACCGGTCGCCTGGTCGAGCTGGATCAGCGTGCCCGGCTTCGCCCTGCGGACCAGGTGGTTGCTGACCTTGCCGTCCGGGATCGCCTTCACGGTGATCGCGATGCGACCGTCCCCGCGGTGCGTCGGCGAGGTGAGCGAGTAGGCGCGCCACAGGCGCACCCCGTCGACGTCGACCCCGATCCGCACGTACTGACCGGCGGTGTGGCCGCGCCAGCCCCGTCCCGGTCTGATCACGATGGTGGCGGCGTCCGGCGTCTCGGGCTGCACGGCCTCGATGCGCCCCCGCAGATCGGCGCCCGCGCGCAGCGGGCTGACCAGGTCGAGGTAGTCCGACGGCAGCAAGGGCGTCGTGACCATCTCCAGCAGTTTCCAGGCCCTGCCGCGGAGGGCTGCACTCGTCATGACTCCAGCTTGATGCGCCTCAGGGCGTAAAGTCCTGTCCGCAGGACGTGAATCTGATCGGCTGAATTGTTCGCAGGGAACAAAAAATGAGCCATGTAATCCGGAGGGCCACCGAACTGGCCCTGGATGAGACGACGGTCACCGCGCTTCGGGCCGCGCTGAGGACCACCGCCGACGAGGTCGTCCAGGCGATCATCGACGAGGTCCCTCCCTACGCAGGCGCCCTGTCGGGCCGCATGGGCGGCACCATCCGCCGAGCCGTCCGCACCGCCCTGGGCCACTATCTCGACGTGGCGAGCGGGAACGCCACGGGCGGCGACGCCGGTGACGCGGCCTACGAGCTGGGCCGCGGCGAGGTGCGCGACGGCCGTTCGATGGACGCCCTGCTCAGTGCCTACCGCGTCGGCGCCCGCGTGGCCTGGCGAGGCCTGGCCGCAGGTGCCGTACCGGCGGGACTGCCCGCCGCCGAGGTCGCCAAGTTCGCCGAGCTGACCTTCGCCTACATCGACGAGCTCTCCGCCGCGAGCGCCGCCGGCCACGCCGACGAACTGGCCGCCCGGGGCCGGGTTCATGAGCGCCACCTGGAACAACTGGTCCGTGATCTTCTCGCCGGCGCGAGCCCGGACGTGCTCCAGGCCTCCGTGCAACGGGCAGGGTGGCAGCCTCCGGTCTCGCTGACCGCGGTCCTGCTGCCCGCCGCCCAGGCCCGGCCCGCGTACCGCACGCTCGACCCGGGCACGCTCGTCCTCGACGATCTGCCGGACGCCCTGGGCGTGCTCCTCGTGCCCGATGCCGACCGGGCGCATCTGTTGCGGCAGCTGTCCGACCGCACCGCCGTGGTCGGACCGGCCCGGCCATGGACGCGCGCGTCCGCCTCGTACGCACGGGCCGTACGCGCTCGCTCCCTCTCCTCCGACATCCGCGACACCGAGGACCACCTGCCCGAGCTGGTGCTGAGCGCCGACACGGACGCGTACGCGGACCTGCGTGCCCGAGCCCTCGCACCGCTGCTGGCTCTGCCTGTCGCGACCGCGCGGCGGCTGGAGGAGACCCTGCGGGCGTGGCTGCTGCATCAGGGCAGGCGGGACGAGGTGGCGGCGGCGCTGTTCGTCCACCCCCAGACCGTCCGGTACCGGATGTCCCAGCTGCGGGAGCTGTTCCCGGATCTCGCGTCGCCGCACCGCGTCCTCGAACTGACTCTGGCGGTCGGTCTTCGGGCCGGCTGACGCGTTCTCCAGCGGCCCATGTCCGCGTCCGTGAGCTGACGTCGAAGAAGCTCCGCCGCGGGTGTGTCCGAGGGCGGGTGGCGCATCCGCCGGCCGGTCACGCGCGGAAGGCTTGGGTGAGGGGCGGTGCGGGCCGCGCCGGGACAGTCGGGAGAGGTGGTCGTGTGTCCGGAACCGAGGGCGCGACGGACGTGCTGGTGGTCGGGGCCGGTGTGGCCGGACTCGCGTGCGCCCGGGACCTGGTGGCGGCCGGTGTCGGGGTGCGGGTGCTGGAGGCCGGAGACGACGTCGGCGGGCGGATGCGTTCGGACCGGGTCGAGGGGTTCGTGGTGGACCGCGGATTCCAGGTGGTCAACACGTCGTACCCCCAGCTCCGGCGCCGCGTCACCCTGAAGGACCTGAGACTTCGGCCCTTCACCCTCGGCGTCCTCGTCCACAGCCCCTCGGGCCGACTCCGCTTCAGCGACCCCACTCGCCGCCCCCGTGCGCTGCCCGACCTGCTGCCGGGCCGTCTGGCCGGACCTCGTGACCTGGCCGCCCTCGGCGTGCTGTCCGCCCGTGACATGTTCTCGTCCCCCCGTCGGCTGAAACGGGTCGCGGACACCACCACCCGCACCGCGCTGGCGGACGCCGGGTTCTCCGAGACCTTCGTCGAGAGTTTCTTCCGTCCTTTCCTGTCCGGAGTCTTCCTGGAGGACGACCTGGAGACCTCCGCCCGGATGTTCCACCTGGTGTGGCGGAGCATGCTGCGCGGCACCCTGTGCCTGCCCGCCGAGGGCGTCGGAGCGGTTCCCCGGGCTCTCGCGGCCGCCCTGCCCCAGGGCGCCGTGCGGCTGGAGAGCCCCGTGGCGGGGCTCACGGATTACGGAGTGCTGACGGCCGGGGGCCGCGAGATCCCCGCACGCGCGGTCGTGATCGCCACCGGCCCCGGCTCCGTCGGCGTGCTGCTGCCCGAGGTCGCCCTGCCCGGCTACCGGACCGTGACGACGTACTACCACGTGGCTCCGCGTTCCCCTCTCGGCGAGCCGACGCTGCTCGTGGACACCCGGCGCCGGTTCCTGAACACCTGCGTCCTCAGCGACGTCGTGCCAGGGTTCGCCCCGCCGGGCCACGCACTTGTCGCCACGTCGGTACTCGGCCGCGAGGAGGAGGACCGGGAGGGCCGGGAAGCGCGGGAGCGGAGGATCCGGGCGGCGCTCGGGGAGGCGTACGGCACCGGTACGGAAGGCTGGACCCTGCTGACCGTCCGCACCGTCGAGGACGCGTTGCCCGCCATGGCGCCGCCGCAGCCGCTGACCCGCACCACACGCGTGGCACCGGGCCGCTACGTGTGCGGAGACCACCGCGCCACCGGCTCCGTCCAGGGCGCACTGGCCTCCGGGGCACGGGCGGCGCGCGAGGTACTGCGGGACCTACGACGCTGACGCGCATGGCCGTCGTCCCGTGGCGGCAGGCGCGTCCCGTGGCGGCAGGCCACCGGGAGCCTCGACGTCCGGGCGGGCCTCGCCGTGAGCCGGTGTCGTCGTCAGGGCGGACCGTCGCCGCGCCGGCTCTCCTGGCGCAGCAGCTCCTCAAGGTCCGCGAGCCGGTCCAGCCCTCGCACCGGCTGAGCCATCCGGGGATTGCGCTCCAGCCGGGCCCGGTGCCGGTGCAGGAAGGCCCAGTACCCGGCGGTGTACGGGCAGGCCCGGTCACCGGTCCGCTCGCCCGGCCGGTAGACGCACCCGCCGCACAGATCGCTCATCCGGTTCACGTAGGAGCCGCCGGAGGTGTACGGCTTGGTCGTCATGCGCCCACCGTCGGCGTACTGCGACATGCCGACGACATTGGGGACCATCACCCAGTCGTAGCCGTCGACGAAGCACCGGTGGAACCAGTCCGTCACCGCGGCCGGGTCCCAGCCGCGTTGCAGGGCGTGGCTGCCCAGCAGCATCAGCCGGGGAATGTGATGCGTCCATCCGGTGTCCCGCACCTGGGCCAGTGCCGTGGCCAGGCAGCGCGCCCCCACCGCGTCCGCGTCGAGTTCCAGGAACCACTCGGGGAGCGGTTCGTGGTGCCGCAGGGCGTTGCGGAGGCGGTAGTCCTCGCCGAAGTGCCAGTAGAGCTGCCAGACGTACTCACGCCAGCCCGCGACCTGGCGGACGAACCCCTCCACACTGTTGACCGGGGCGCGACCCGCCCGCCAGGCGTCCTCGGCGCGTCCCACGCACTCGGCCGGGTCCAGCAGGCCGAGGTCGAGGGAGGAGGACAGCAGGCTGTGGCTCATCACCGGGTCCCGCGCCAGCATCGCGTCCTCATGCGGCCCGAAGCCGGCGAGCCGGTGCTCGACGAACCGGCGCAGCGCGGCCAGCGCCTCACGCCGGGACGCGGGAAACATCCGGGGGCCGTCCCTGCCGACGAAGGCGACGGAGCCCTCGCGCTCCCAGCGGTCGAGATCACCGCGCACCTCGTCGTCGATCTCGTCCTCCTCCGGCCGGTACGGCGGCGGAGCACCCAGGGTGCGCGCTCCCCTCGGCGGGGGCTCACGGTTGTCGTGGTCGTGGTTCCACCGGCCGCCCACCGGCTGGTCGCCGTCCATCAACAGGTCGTGCGAGCGGCGCACCCACCGGTAGAAGTCCTCCTGCCGCAGCCGCTGTCCCGTGTGCCCGTCGGCCCAGGCACGGAAGTCGTCGTGCGTGACGAGGAAACCGCGGGCGGGCAGCACCCTCACCTGGTCCAGCGACTTCACCAGTCGGAGCGCCGCGTACGACGTCGGTTGACGTACCGTCACCGGCCCGTTCCCGATCGCCTCACGCAGCCCCTCACGGTAGGTGTCGGCGCGGACGTGACGAACCCGGTCACCGAGTTCGGCGGCGCGGTGACGCATCGCGGACAGCACCAGGTGCGCCTTCGCCCGGTGGAAGCGGCGGCGCCGGAAGACCGACCGGGCCTCGATCATCACCACGGGTGTGTCGGATCGGCCGGTCAGGAAGTGCGGCCCGAGCTGGTCGCCGAACAGCCAGTGGGGGACCGACATGAAACGTCTCCTCATCTCCCGATCCGGAGGCCGGATGCATCCGGGAGGACGCCGTAACCGTATGCCCCATATCGGCGAAAAAGGTGATGAAAGCGAACCGGGTGTCGGCTTCAGTGCGGGGCGGGTGCCCTCGGCCACGCAAGCGGCGCCCCTTCTTGCCGTAGTCGTCCTGTCGTACTCGCCCAGCTCCGCGGCCCGGTAACGGCTGTTACCATGCTGGCATGGCCAAGACGCAACTGGGTGCCCGTGTGGACGAGGATGTCGCGGAGCTCGCGAGGAAGCGCGCTGCCGACCTGGGACTGAGCATCGGGGACTACCTCGCCAGGCTGGTGCAGGACGACACCAGCGGGCTGCGCGCCCGCGCGGTGGACGCTGCCGCTCGTTTCCTCGCCGAGCACCAGGCGGTCTTCGACGAAGCCGAGGACACCCAGCAGACGGTGCGCGGAGCCCACGCGGCCTGATGGACCTGCACATCGACGTCCCCTGGATCCTGCAGGTCGCCGAGGCCGCGGGGGCCGACGACCCGGCCCCCGACGACTATGGCGTGCCCGTCTCCGCGGTGGCCCGCCACCGGGCCGAGCTGTTCGAGCAGCCCGTCTACGACGGCCCCTACGCCAAGGCCGCCGCCCTGGTGCACACGCTCGGCCGGTGCCGCTGGCTCGAGCGCTCCAACATGGCCGTCGCCGCCGCGTCCGGTGTCATGTACTTGGAGGCCGCCGGAATCACGGTCAAACCAGGCCACGAGGACGCCGTCGCCCTCAAGGACCTGCTCCTCGACCCTGCCTGCACGGCCGGGAAGATCGCCGCTCTGCTGCGGACCTGGCCCACTGCCACCTGACGCGGCAAGGCTACGGACACCCGTGCCCGATCCGAACCGGCACGCCCGCGAAGGCGGCCAGCGCCGCGCGAGCCGCAGGGTAGACGTCTGCCGGGAAGCACCGATCGGACGACAGCGTCGCTTCGAGCAGAGGCGCCGCGGCGGAGGCCGGGGAGCCGATCTGGGCGACGTACCGGAGTGCCGCGCGGCAGGGCTCGTCGGCATCACCCGACTTCAGAGGTTCCAGGGCCGCCAGCAGCACCGGGACGGCGGCGTCCGTGTCGCCGGTGATCCGCCACCAGGCATGGGCGGCCTGGACACGGGTCCACGGGCCGGGGGACCGCAGCAACGGCCGAACAGCGGCGGCGTATCTCGTCGCCTGCGGCCCCAGTTCCGCCAACCGGCCGAGGTCGGCGTTCACCAAGCCCCGGGATGCCGCGTCCTCCAGGAAAGTCAGGAAGACGCGCGCGTCACCGGTGATGCGCCAGTGCGCCCACGCGGCGTTCTGAGCACCGTGCCATCGTCGTTCGCCGTTCGACACCAGGGTGCTGCCGTCGTGACGCGGGGGCTGCCTGACGCCGCGGACGAAGCTGCTGAGGATGTCCGCCGCAGGTGCCGCCGCCGCGCCGATACCGCCGAGCGCATCGCAGGCCCATCGTGCGTTGCGGGTGGCGAGTGCCGGCACCAGCTCCGGGACCGTCGCACTCGCGACGGGGCCCCATGCGGTCAGTGCGGCGAGGACCTGACGTAGCCCTTCGTTGTCGGCCGAGTCGACGAGCATGCGACGGATTCCGGGGAGCAACTCGTCGGCATGTCCGACCAGCTGCCGCAGGACCGGCCCGAGTGAGGTCACCTGGAAGTACGGGGGTCGGCTGCTCGACGCCAGCCATCGGTGTACCGCGTCCAGAGCTTCCGGACGGTCGAGACGGGCGAGAGCCAGCGCCGCCGGTCCGGCAACCCTGTCGTTGGAGTCGTTGGCAGCCACGACCAGTGCGGGAACGGCCGACGTGATGTCCTGCGTGGAGTCCGCCGACACGAGCCGCGCCAGCACCATCGCAGCGTCGCTTCGCGCATAAATATGATCGGACTCCAGGCAACGCACCAGGCCGGCCACCAACTCCGGCCGGGGCGTCCGCCATCGCCGCAGAATGTCCGAGGCGATGGAGACCGCGCCCTCGACCAGCTCGGAGCGCGGGGACTCGAACCCGGCCATGGCGAGCGCGACCCCGCGGTCCACGTGTTTCCGCACGTCCAGCCGCAGATCGTCCGGATCCACACCCGCGTCCACGAGCAACTTGCGCGCCCAGAAGCCGTGTACCGTCCCGGTCCTGGCGCCTATCCCCGGCGTCATGGCTGGCAGGCTACAGGGGAGGGACGTTTCGAGATCACCGTGGGTCGCGTCCGCGTCCGCGTCCGCGTCCGCGGCGGGCGTCGGCCGGCGTCGGTTCGCCCGCCGACGCCACTGCCGAAGGCCAGGAAGCGGGCCGCCCGAGAGGTACCCGCGCCGAGAAGTCTCCCGGTGATCAGCGCAGACCGGCGAAGAGGTCGTTCTCGGGTACGGCCGCGCCGGTGGCGTCCTGGACACGTACGAAGGTCTCCATGCCCATCAGTTCGCCGAACCTCTCCTTGCCCATCTTGAGGAAGAAGATGTTCTCGCCCTGACTGGCGTGCGCCGCCAACGCGTCGAACTTCTGACCGCTGAACGCGGTGGTGTCCACCCATGTGGTGATCTCGTCGTCGGGGAGGCCGATCTCGGCCAGCGCGGCGGCCTCGGCCGGGTCCGGCTCCGGCATGTCCTCGTGGAACTCGCGCATGACCTCGCCGAACCGCTGCATCATCGAGCGGGGTGCCGTGGTCCAGTACACCTTGGGCGTCAGCGCGGTCATCTCCAGCGCCGCCATCGTGATGCGGTGGGCCTGGATGTGGTCGGGGTGGCCGTAGAAGCCGTTCTCGTCATAGGTGACGACCACATCAGGCCGGTAGTGCCGCATCAGTTCCGCGAGTCGGGCCGCGCCTTCCTGCACGGGTGTCTGCCAGAAGGAGTCGGGGGCGTCGTTGCTCGGCCAGCCCGCCATTCCGGAGTCGGCGTAGTCCAGCGTCACCAGGTCGCTGATCTTCAGGACATCACAGCTCGCCCGGAGTTCTTCACGGCGCATCGCGGCGACGGCCGAGGGATCGTGCCCCGGTTCGCCCGGCTTGACGCCTCCCGGTCCGTCGCCGCAACCGCCGTCGGTACACGTCACGAGAACCGTCCGGATGCCCTCCGCCGCGTACCGCGCGAGGACCCCTCCGGTTCCGGTGGCCTCGTCGTCGGGGTGGGCGTGCACTGCCATGAGCGTCAGCGGCCGGTCAGCCATGAACAAGTCCTCCTGCGGAAAGCGTCTGGGTCTGCTTGCCTAACCATGCCGACCGGACCGGCTGTTCCCAGCAAGGCCGCTTGTTTCGAGAACTTTCTCGCGCGACAGGCAGACGACCCGTCCCGCTCGCTCTACGAGTGCGGCGTGGCCGTGGAGGGCCGCGGCACCGCGGCGAACACCGACAGCGCGAACCACCCCGGCACCGCCCGGCGCAGTGGCTCGGGGCCCTCCACCTTGACCGCGCCGACCCGCAGAGCCTCCGACCAGGTGACGTCACCGCGCCACACCTCGATCATGCGGCGCAGGCCGGCGGTCACCGTGACCGTGACCGCGTGACCGGGGTCCACGTCGCAGACGTCGGTGTCGTCCGGCGTGATCACCAGCCACCAGTTCCGGGTGCTCGCAGGCACGTCCGGGAAGCTGAACCGGACCACTGTCCGCCCGTCGGGGACGGCGTCACGGACGACGTTCCGGTGCAGGTCCCACAGCAGCAGCTTCGGGTCGAGATCCTCGTCCCCGATCTGTCCGATCCAGCGCGTGCCCCAGACACCGAGCGCTTCGATCACCGGGCGCAGCTCGACCCCCGCCGGGGTCAGGACGTACTGCACGTCCCTGCCCTCGGTCCGCTTCTCCACGACGCCGGCGCGCACCAACTGGTGCAGCCGCTTGGACAGCAGCGTGGGCGACATCCGGGGCACCCCGCGGCGCAACTCGTTGAAGCGCCGACTGCCGAGCACGAGTTCACGCACGACGAGCAGCGTCCAGCGCTCGTCGAGCAGCTCCATGGCCTTGGCGACCGGGCAGAACTGGCGATACGGGGACCCCATGCCGGGCAGCGTATGTCCGCGCGGCCGGACGAACCAGGCCAGTGTCAGCCTGATGGTGCCGAATGGCGACGCTCCGGTACAGATCTGGTACTAGGAGACGGCGCGCTCCGTTCCTAGTCTCTGTTCCGTCACGTACGTCATGTTCGTCAGGTTCCGTCGCGTTCCGTGGCGGGCGGCGCGTTCGTCGTCCCGTCACCGTCGTCGTGGTTCCGCGTACTGCCAGAAGGAGAACTGTCGTGAGCGAACTTCCCGACCCCGCCGAGGCCGACCGTGCCCTGAAGGCCAAACACCGGGCGATGTGGGCCCAGGGTGACTACCCTTCCGTGGCCGCCGAGATCATCCCCGAACTGGGCCCGATCCTGGTCGAGGCGTGCGGACTGCGAGGCGGGGGCGGCACCGGGGCTCCCGGCGCCGAAGGCAGGGGCACGCGGGTGCTGGACGTGGCGGCCGGTTCGGGCAACGCCGCGATCCCCGCGGCGCTGGCCGGCGCGCGCGTGGTGGCCAGCGACCTGACTCCGGAGCTGTTCGACGCCGGACGGCGGCTCGCGGCCGAGCGGGGCGTCGACGTGGAGTGGCGCCAGGCCGATGCCGAGGCGCTGCCGTTCGCGGACGACGAGTTCGACGCGGTGCTGTCCTGCGTCGGGGTCATGTTCGCCCCGCACCACCAGGCCGCCGCCGACGAACTGGTACGCGTCTGCCGCCCCGGAGGCACGATCGGCCTGCTCAGCTGGACACCCGAGGGCTTCCTCGGCCAGATGCTCGCCACCATGAAGCCCTATATGCCGCCGCCCCCGCCGGGTGCGCAGCCCCCGCCCCTGTGGGGGGACGAGGCGCACGTCCGCGCCCTGCTGGGGGACCGGGTCACGGACGTCGAGGCCCGCAAACAGACGGTGCTGGTCGACCGTTTCAAGAGCCCCGAGGAGTTCCGCGACTACTTCAAGGCGCGCTACGGTCCGACCATCGCGGCCTACCGGGCCGTCGCCGACGACCCCGACCGCACGGCCGCGCTGGACCGCGACCTCGCCGAACTCGCCCGGCGGCACGACCAGGGGTCGGGCAGCACGGCGATGGAGTGGGAGTACCTGCTGTTCACCGCTCGTGCCGCGTGAGGGGCTGACGGCCTGGGAGTGCACGAGGACGCCGCGGCCGGCCGTGGGCCGTCGCGGCGTCCGCCGTGCGGGTCGACGATGCGCGTCCCTGCCTACCGGCCGGGCGCGTCGGGCAGCCCCAGCGCGTCCGCCGGCACGGGATCAGGATTGAAGGAGCGGTGGTAACTCTCCGGCGGCGCGAGGTAGGTGACGGGCAGCCCGCCGGTGTCGATGACGATCTGGTCCACGGCGATCGCGGGGTCGACCATGAAGAGCCGCAGGACGTGTTCGCCGGGTTCGGTGACGGCCACGGTGGTGGTCAGTCTCTCGATGCCGTCCTCGACGTTGCGGGCCCAGGCGTCACCGCGGTTGCCGGTGGCGACGGCCTGTCCCGTCAGAACGGTGACCGGCTGGTCGTCGAGGGCGAGGGCGACCCGGCGCCGCCCGCGCTCGTCGAGGGAGGGGAGCCGGAGGACGGTGACCCGGAAGTCCCCGGTGCCCGCGAAACGGACCCGATAGCGCAACTCCGGTGCCCGCGTGGTGATGTCCTCGGTGATCGGCGCCGCTGTCGAAGGCGTCGTCTCCATGGCGGCCGTACGGCGCCCGAGCCCACGTACCGTCCGCCAACGCGCCCCGCCGCGCGCCACGCGATGGTCGTGGTGCGCGGCGTCGATCGAGACGTATCCGTGGGTCTCGACGAAGCCGCGCGCCCGCTTGCGCGCCCGCCTTCCGTCGTTGAGCACCCGCAGGGGCACGTCGAAGCTGTTCCCCGCGCCGGTGACGGTCACCGTGGCATCGTGGGAGCCCTCGGGCACCCGCTCCCAGTCGATCTGCACCGACACCCGGGTCTGCTCGGTCATCGTGCCGCCGGAGGTGCTCAACCGCACCCAGGGGTGGCTCGCCTCGGCGGCCCAGTCCAAGGGGAGGAAGCCGGTGTTGAACACGTCGACGAAGCGCCGGTCACGGGTGTAGGAGGAGAAGGACAACGGCCGCGCGGTGCCGGTCTCGTTGCCCTCGGCCGCCACGCCCAGACCTGAGGTCTCCTTCCGGGCGACCCTGGTGACGCTCGGACGGCCCGGCGCCTTGGGGATCTCCGAGGGGTACGGGTTGACGATCCCGTTCCATTTTCCGCCGGCCACCTCGGTGTTGTAGCGCCTGGTGATCGCCGCCTCCTCGGCGTGGGCGGCGTCGGACAGGTCCGCGAAACGGTTCGCGCCGGCCCCGCGTCCCTGGCGGACCGCCACTGCGTTGCGCTCCGCCCAGTAGAACTTCAGATTCATCAAGTAGGCGCCGTGGACCGGGTATTCGACGAGTTCGAAAAAGGCGTCCCGGTAGGCCTCCGGCAGCTTGGCGCCGAGCGCGCGGACCCGCTGGAGGAGACGGTCGTACGCGGCCATCCGGCGGCCCGCCTCGTCACCGTGGTGGACCACGGAGAGCAACCCGCGGGCGACGAACTCCGGGCGCAGCTCGGCCGCGAGACGGTAGTACTCGGTGCGGATCGCGGCGATCTCCGCGCCGTGGCGGTGTCCGAACTGCCGCCCGGCCCATTCGACGAGGAAATCCTCCACATCGCCGGCGCCCCACCGGTCCACGTCCCAGGCCATGTCCATGGAGAAGGACAGCCCGGTCTCGATGGACTTGATGTCTCCCACGTTGAAGATCCACATACGGTCGGCGCCGTGCTCGTACACCCGACGCAACTCCTGCCAGATCTTGGCGAGTTGGGTGGTGTCCAGCCACAGATAGCTCTTGGGGCGGCCCCAGTAGGAGAGGTGGTAGTAGATGCCGTTGCCGCCCGGTCGCCGCCGCTCCGCCTCGTCGGGCAGTTGGCGCATGTTGCCGTGGTTGTCGTCCGGCCAGATCAGGGTGACGTCGTCGGGCACCTGGACACCCGCGTTGTACAGGTCCAGGACCTCCTTGTACGGGATGAAGATCTGCGGTTCGGCCGCCGCGCCCACCTCCTCGGCCAGCAGGCGACGCTGGTCCGCGATGATGTCGTTCATCACCACGACCTTCTCCGCGAGGGTGGTGGCGTGCTTGGTCTCCAGCGCGCTGTCGTGCAGACCGCGCATCCCCAGGGTCCAGCTGCTCTCGTAGCCGGCGTTCTGCCGCGCCCTCGCCCGCCAGTAGTCGGAGATGACGGCGGGGTTCACCGTGTAGTCGTACAACGGCAGGCTGCCGTCGGCGGCCGGGTGCTCCTTCGCCCAGGGGTCCCACTCGTGGACGCCGTTGCGCAGCATGGCCTCGGGGTGGCTGGATCCGACGACGATGCCGTAGTGGTCGGCCAGTTCGGGGTTGGCGCGGTGTTTGTTGAAGAAGTCGGAGTACGGATGCATGGCGGGCCACAGGTAGTTGGCCTTGAGGCGGAGCAGCAGCTCGAAGACGCGTCGGTAGGTCTCCGGGCCGATGTTCTTGTCCGGCTCCTGCGTCCGATGGGACCAGGTGGTGAGGTTCTGCTCGTCGTTGATGAAGATGCCCCGGTAACGGACGGACGGCTCGTACCGCTTCCGCGTGCGCGACGGGACCGTCACCGTGTCGCGGCGTTCGACCGGTACGTCGGCCCACCAGTGCCACGGCGACACCCCGATGCGCTCCGAGGTGTCGTAGACGCCGTAGACGGTGCCGCGCCTGTCGCTGCCGGCGATCACGAGGGCGCGTTCCACGCCGGGCAGTGGGCGGTCCACGACCTGTGTCACAGACGCCTCCCAGCGGCCCTTCACGCGGGAGACGTCCAGCCGCCGGTCCTCGATGAGCCGGTCGATGGCCGGGCTCGCGCCGATGGTGCCCACCAGGACGAGGAGCGAGGCCTCCTGGGGCAGGGCGCGCAGCAGTCGCGGACGCACCCCGCCGACCCGCTCCAGGTCCGCCTGGAGATCCCCGGCCGCGCGGGCCACGGCGGGATCGTCGGCCGGGTCGACGAACAGGTCGACGACCACGCCGTCCCGCAGCAGCGGGAAGCCTCCGGCACCCTCCGACGAGGCGGCCCGGGCCGGCGAGGGCAGCACCCCGGGGAGCAGCGGGGCCACACCGACGGCCGCCATTCCCCGGAGGAACGACTTACGGGTCCACGCGGGCGGCGGGCTCTGTGGTTCGTCGTGCGGCACGGGGCGCTACCTTTCCGCGTCGGGCCGCACCGATGCCACGTCCGGGCCGTCGGGCAGGGCTGACGCATGACTCGCTGGCAGAGGGCGGGGGAGCGGTGCTGTCGGCGCGGGGCGTAGGCGTGGGGCACGGCCCGGTCACGGGGGCAGGTTGGCATGACCAGGCCAGAAAGCGCTTACTGCGTACCCTAGGTCAGGCATGCGGACGCGTCCAGACACTGGGGACCCTTCTCGGACGGCCGCCGTCGTACGCCGCGCACGGGGACGAGCGTGCTGACCGCCTGTCGCCGAACTCGGGTGTGCCGCACGGCACTTACCCGAACGCGCCGGCCCGCCTGGTCTCCTTGCTGAGACCCGCAGCCAGTTGACCGACCCCGAGGAGCGATCTGCCTCAACGGACCCGTCTGTTCG
The DNA here is from genome assembly GCF_014930365.1 of Streptomyces caniscabiei. Taxonomy (GTDB): domain Bacteria; phylum Actinomycetota; class Actinomycetes; order Streptomycetales; family Streptomycetaceae; genus Streptomyces; species Streptomyces caniscabiei. Next base: position 73,693 of record NZ_JABXWI010000023.1, read on the forward strand.
CGCTGTTCAGGTCACAGCGAGGTAGGGGATCGGGGACGATGATGTGATGAATGGCGACATCGGAGGTGCCGACCCGGGCCCTGCGGAGAGTCCGAAGCGGTCGCGGCAACGGCAGCGACAGCGACACCGGCCGCTGAAGCGGGTGCTCGCGGGGTGGCCGGTGGTGCTGCGGATACGGCTGCGGATACGGCTACGGCTGCGGACTTGCGGAACCGCGGTCCGTGCCCACTCGACACCTCGTCCACCCCTCGACCGTCGGTCTTCCGGCAGCCACGCCACTCTGTCGACTCGTCACTCCCCGTCGGCCTGTTCCAGGCCGCCCCTCAGCGCAAGGAAGTACGCGTGAGCGCAATCGGCTCCGGCGCAAGAGTCCAACCGGCGCGTCCCGGCGATCCCTCCCGTATAGGCCCCTACCGCATCGTCGGACGCCTCGGCGCGGGCGGCATGGGCACAGTCCACGCCGGAGTCACCTCGGACGGAACACGCGTGGCGGTCAAGGTGATCCATCCCGAGCAGGCGCAGGAGCCGGAGTTCAGGGCCCGTTTCGCACGTGAGGTGACACTGTCCTCCCGTGTCACCGGCCCGTATCTGATTCCGTTGCTCGCCGCCGACACCGATGCGGCGACCCCGTGGCTGGCCACCGCCTACGTCCCCGGCCCGACCCTGGACCAGCATGTGCGCGAGCGTGGGCCGCTCGCCGAAGGGAGCTCGCACGCTTTCGCGGCGGCCACCGCACAGGCACTGGCCGCCATCCATGCCGCAGGCGTGGTGCACCGCGATGTGAAACCTCAGAACGTCATTCTGACGCCCGCCGGCCCCCGCATTCTGGACTTCGGGATCGCGCACGCCTTCGACGGCACCAGCGTCACCCGCACCGGTGTCATGACCGGGACGCCGGGCTGGATCAGCCCCGAACAGTATCGGCAGGGCACCGCGGGCCCGGCGGGCGACATGTTCGCGTGGGGAGCGCTCGTGGCCTACGCGGCCACCGGACGACTGCCTTTCGGCGCCGGCACACCCGACGTGGTCGCCTTCCGCGTGATGTCGGAGGAACCGGACCTGGACGGCGTCGCCCCGTCCCTGCGCGGGATCCTGGATAAGGCGTTGGCGAAGGAGCCGGGGGACCGTCCGGCGGCCGCCGAAATGGTCCAGCTGTGCGGGGCGTTGCTGTCCTCCCAGGCCACCCAGATCGTGGGCGTCCACGCGCTGCCCACCCAGGCCGGTGACATGGTCGCCCAACTCTGGAATGTGCCGGCCGGAGACGACCCGGCATGGCAGGTGCCGCCGGGCCGGCCGGCGAGGCGCCGGGCGGGCGCCGTGCTCGTGGCGGCGGCGGTGATCGGCGGCCTGGTCGGCGGAGTGACGGCCCTGATGCCCGACACCACCGCCGGCGGGAAGCGTGACGCATCGACCTCGTCCTCCGCGCCGGCGGGGCCTGGGTCGCAGGCCGTGAACACCGACGAGGAGGGTACGGCGGCGGACCGGGGCACAACCGTGAGCGACGGCGCGGCGAGCGCCGTGAGCTGGGCGGAAGCCCGTACGGCCCAGGGCCAGGCCGAACACGACGTGGCCCGGTCCGTCCTGCACGACCAAAGCGTTCTGTCCGGGGAGATGAGCGACGTCCGGCTCGCTCCGGGGAGTGTGACGTTCCATGAGGCACGCCGTGAGGTCTATTTCTCGTACAGCCTGGACACCGACGCTCACGGAACGCTGATCGCGGAGACGGAGATCGCCAGAGCGATGTGTCTCGCGTTGCGCGACTCGGTCCTCAACGTCCACCCGGATCTGCCGTATCGCACCTACGTCACGGTGCGCGAGGAGGCGGGCCGCGACCCGCAGGTGACATGGCAGGAGGACTTCGTCGCCGACGAAGGGTGCCGGTCGGCGGCCGAGGACGGCACGGCGCAGCCCCGCGGCACCGAGGCGGAGCCGGAGCCCGATTGGGAGCCGGACGAGAACGGCCTCGGGGCGGCGATGGTGCCCAGTACCGACAGCGACGAGATCCGGGTCGCGGACCGAGCCGCCAAGAAGGTCATCGAGCGGAGCAACGAGATGCGCCCGACGCTCGGCACCGGTCAGGTCCTCGGACACGACGAGATCAAGGTGGGCTTCGACCCTGCGAACTCGGCCATGTACGTGTGGTCGGACTACCTGATGTGGAACCAGGGGCAGGTCGAGACCTGGGCCGACATGGCCGCGGGGGAGGCGTGCCGTGCCCTGGTGAAACAGCGGCAGAACGCGGGCTCCGGCTGGCCGTACACGCGTTACGCCGTGGCGGAGATCGGCGGGTCGGGCTATCTCATGATCCGTTGGGGCACGGCCACCACGCTCGCCGACTGTCCCGCCTGATCGAGAAAGGGGGAGGGGCCCAGGTTGACCCTCGACATGGTCGAGGCACCAGAGTCCCGGGTGTGGAGAGCGAGATGCACAGCATTGGAGAGATGGCCCGGGACAGCGGGCTCGGGGTGAGCGCCCTGAGGTTCTACGACCGTGCCGGGGTGCTGGTCCCGGCCTGGGTGGACCCGGTGAGCGGTTATCGCTGGTACGAACCCGAGCAGCTCGAAGAGGCCCGGCTGCTGGCCCGGTTGCGTCGGGCGGGCATGCCGCTGGCCGACATCCGGCTCGTCCTGGCCGGCTGGGCCGGCGCGGACATGGAACTGGTGCGCGGTCTTCTTGAGGCGCACCTGCGCCGTCTCGAGCTGGGGCTGTCCGATGCCCGCAGCGAGTTCTCCACGCTCCGAGCCCTACTCGACCACAGGGAGACAGCCTCCATGACCTCGCTTCACACCGCCACCGCCCGGTTCTCCGTGCCCGCGACGGAGTTGGCCGCCGCGTTGGACGCGGTCCGGTTCGCCGCCCGTACCGACGCGGACCTGCCGATGCTCGGCGGGATCCTGTTCGACATCGAGGGTGAACTGCTGCGTCTCGTGGCCACCGATCGCTACCGCATGGCGGTCGCGGGGGCATGTGCGACCGGGCACGGCGAGCCTCGAACGCAGGTGGTCGTGCCTCTTCCGCTCGCCGACGCGATGCGGGCACTGCTGACCGGCGACGAGCCCGCCGAGCTCATCGTGGACGGGGACCGAGTGACGCTAGAGGCCGGGGACCGGCAGGCGGCCGGGCAGAGCCTCGGTGGCGAGTTCCCCGACTACCGTCGCCTCGTCCACCTCCCGGCCGGACGACGGGCCCGCGTCGGGACGGCGGCCTTCCGCCAGGCCCTGGAGACCGGCCCGGTCCGGGAGGGTGAGACACGTGAGCAGGACGGCGAGCCGTACGACCTGAGCGTGCTCCGGGTGGCGGAGGACGGGACCGTGATCGTCTGCGACGACGGTGCCGACGGTGACGACGACCAGAACAACGTGGCCGTCAACCGCGAGTTCCTGCTGCACGCGCTCACCGCCGGAGCCCGGGACGAACTGATCCTGGAGGTGGGCGCACCCACGGCACCGCTCGCGATCCGCCGGCCCGACGACGAGCACGCCTTCTCGCTTCTGATGCCGGTCCGCTTGGAGGGCTAGGACGAGGACCAGGTCCAGGACGAGGAGGAGGACTGGCTTCAGACAGGTTCCGCCTCCAGCGGGCAACTGCTGGGGGCGGGCGCGTGTCACCTCCGCAGAACAACTCCTGCACTTGCCCATCCCCTCCCGGCAGGGGCAACCAAGAGCGGCAGAACGGGAGTTGCACGCCTTCGGTACGGGCGCTTCCCCTCCTCTTGATGCCGACCGGCCCGCCACGAGGGCGGACGTGGGTGAACGCAATGCACGCAAGTACCTCACATCGTTGCCGTTCCCGACTTGTCGGCCCAATGATCACTGCGGCACGGTAGGGGCCGATGAAGCGAGGACGGCGGTGGGGCCCGGGACGGCTCGGCCGGCGAACCGTGTGCACGGTTTCGGGGCATGCCCCCTGTCCGGTTCGGTGTCCATCCCTGCCGAGTGTCTTCGTCGTTGACGTCGGCTCCTCGGCCGCGAGCCGGGAGGAGCCGTATGGCCACAAGCCTTCGTCCGACGCGCTCCCCCCATCCGTATCACTTCCTGCCGAGGACGACAGATGGATTCCCGCGATCTCTTTTCCGATCAAGACCCGCCTGCGGCTGCCGCGCTCTATCTCAGTGCTCTCGACCACGAACAGCATCACTCCGCAGCTGAGTTGTGGCAGGCCGTCTTCCGTGCCCAGGCGGCCGCCGGTCGGCCGGCCGAACTGACGCAGCTGTACCGACAGTCCACGCTCGGAGCCGACGCCTCCGAGTACGACGTCCGGGCCAGACGAAGAAACTGGGCCCTCGACATGGCCCGGCACCTGGCCCTGGAGGACCGCCGCCCCGCCGACGCCGAGCCTCCCGCGTGGTCGGCGTGGGAAGAACCGGGCACGGCCTCCTCCGTGACGCCCCACACGCCTTCGCCGTCGCCGTCCTCGTCCCCTCATCCGGCCAAGCAGTCGTACCCCGGCCCCCGCCAGACCATCGCGCTGCGTGAACTGCGTGCCGCACGCCGTCGCCCGGCGCAGGTCGCCGCCGCGGTCGTCGTCGCTCAGATGTCAGGCGTCGTCCTGGCCAATGAGGCACCAGGTGTCATGGCGGTCGCCTGGGCGGGTCCCCTCAACGTCGGGCTCGGCCTGGTCCTGGCGCAAGTGGCGTTCACCGGCTGGGCGGTGCTGTGGTACGCGCGGTATGCGCGAAGGCGTCTGGAGCCCCTCGTCCAGCGTCACCGCACGTCCTTCCCGCACCTGGAGAGCCGCCCGTGAACACCGTCCTCGCGCTCTCCGACGGCGTGCTCTCCGACTCCGCACTTTCTTATTCCGCGCTCTCCGACTCCGGTGGCGCCTTTCCGCTTCTCGCGGTCTTCGGCCTCTGTGTCGTCTGTACGCTGCTCCTGTCGATCGGGTCGATCCTCCCCGAGAAGGACGAGCTGAGCGGCTTCTACCTCGGTCAGCGGCGGCTGCCCTCGGCCGTCAACGGGCTGGCCATCTTCGGCAGTTACATGTCCGCGGCAGGCATGCTGGGCAATCCCGGTCTGATCGCGCTCACCGGTTACGACGGGATCGCCTATGTGCTGGCACCCATGGTCGCCTGGTCCGTCCTGGTGCTGCTGGTCGCCGAGCCGTACCACAGCACCTCACGCTTCACCATCGGTGACTCCCTCGCCCTACGGTTGCACGCCCGCCCGGCGCACCTCGCGGCCGGCATCACGAGCGTGGTCGTATGTCTGCTGTATCTGACCGCTCAGCTCGTCGGCGCCGGAGCGCTCGCGGCCACGGTCCTGGGCATCGACGGAGACGGCGCCCAGCGGATCGTCGTGGCCGGCCTCGGTCTTCTGATGGTGCTCTACGTCGTGATCGGCGGCATGCGCGCCGCGACCCTGGTCCAGGGTGTCAAAGCCGTAGCCCTGCTCGCTGCCGGTCTGTTCGTCGTGCTGGCGGTGATGTCGGAGTTCGGGTGGAGCCCGGCACGCCTGCTGGACGCCGCCGTCCGTCAGAGCGGCTACGGTGACGCCTTCCTGGAACCCGGCATCCGCTTCCACGACCGCACCAGCAAGATGGACTCGCTCAGCCTGCAACTGGCGTTCGTGCTGGGAGCGGCGGCCCTGCCGCACGTACTGATGCGTATCGGGACGGTTTCCAGCGGGCGCAGAGCCCGTAGGTCGGCCGGGTGGGCAGCCTGCCTGGTCATCGTCTTCACCCTGTTCGAGGTGGTGACTGGCCTGGGGTCAGCGGCACTGATCGGCTCGCGGGCCATCGCGAGTGACGCCGCCTCCGGCAATACCGCCGTGCTCCTGCTGGCCGAGCGCCTGGGCGGGCCGGTCCTGCTCACCGTGGTCGCCTGCGTCGCGTTCGTCACGATCGTGGCCGTCGTCGCCGCGCTCACCCTCACCGCGGCGGCGGCCCTGGCCCACGACGTCTACGGTGCGACGATCATGCGGGGCAACGCGTCCGAGAAGAGTGAACTCACCGTGGCGCGGTGGGGCGTCGGACTGATCGGCGTGGCGGCGATCGCGTTGTCGATGCTCGCCCAGCATCTCAACATCGCCTTCCTGGTCAGCCTCGCCTTCGCCATCGCGGCATCCGCGATCCTGCCGGCACTGCTCTGCAACCTGTGGTGGAAGGGTTTCACGACGAGAGGAGCGGTCTGGAGCATGTACGGCGGCCTGCTCGTCGCCGTGGTGCTGACAGCGCTGTCCCCGGCGGTCTCGGGCAACTCGACCGCCCTGCTGCCTGATGCCGACTTCGCGGTGTTCCCCCTGCGTAACCCCGGTCTCCTCTCCATCCCCGTGGGTTTCCTGCTCGCCTGGGCCGGCTCGGTACTCGACCGCCGACGACACGGAGGAGGAGCGGACTACACGGAGATGGAGATCCGCGTTCTCACCGGATCAGCCTCCGGCCGCGGCGGCAGTTGAGCCCCGCGAGCAGACCACGTGGACCGGCCCCGCTCGCCCGCGCGCCGACTGGCCGTCCGGGCCAGGGCGGGCGGGGCACGCGCACGGGGGGCATCTTCGGCCCCTGTAGCGAAGGGGCGCCACCGGAGTCGCCGCAACCGCACATGCCAACTGCTCTGTGCCATGGGGCCCTTGGAGGTTCACGAGACGTCACCAACTCTAGACAGCCTGTATATGGGCTATATAGAGTACGAGTATGGGTAGTCCGCGAATGACCCTGCAGACCCAACTGGTGCTGCGGGCCTTGCTGGAAGACCCCGCCAAGGAGCGCTACGGCCTTGAGCTGTGCGAGCTGGCGGGACTGCCGTCGGGCACGATCTATCCGATCCTTGCCCGCCTGGAACAAGTCGGCTGGGTGGACAGCACCTGGGAAGACCCCGCCGTACACGAGGAAGCCGGCCGTCCGCGCCGCCGCTTCTACCGCATCACCCAGGACGGTGCCGAACACGCGAGGGAGGCCCTGGCGCGTGCCTACCGCGCCCGCAAGCAGCCCCTGCCGGGGTGGGCCGCCCGCCCGATCGCCGACGGGGGAGTGTCATGAGGGCCCGGCGCCGGTCAGCGCCCCGACCGAACAGGCGGCACCGAGCCGCCGCCCCGTCTCTGGACGGTCTCCTGCACGTCGTGCGTATGCATCACGCGGACGCCGACACCTCACTCATCCAGCGCGCTCACGACGAGGCCGCCATGTGGCATGCGGGCCAAACCCGCCGTAGCGGCGACCCGTTCCTCATCCACTGCGTCGCCGTCGCCGCCATCGTCGCCGACATCGGGATGCCACCGCCCGTAATCTGCGCGGCCCTGCTGCACGACATCGACGACAGTCCCTGCCCGCCAGGCCGCGTGACCGAGCACTTCGGGCAAGGGATCGCCGATCTGATCTCGGCCGTCCGCACCTCCAGGCTCAGTGAAATCCCCCTCAGCGCACTCAACTTCCCTACCGCAAGGCCACCGACGCTCCCGCCGACGCGCGTATCTCGTTCCCCCACCGGGCGGGCGTGGTGGGGTGTCGGATGGCGTGTACGGCGGTGTCGTAGAGGTCGAACATGTCGGCCCGGCCGCCCAGGCGTACCCATTCCTCGTTGGCTGTCTGCATGCAGATGATCGCTGTGGCTGCGACGGCGCGGGCTTGCAGGGTGCGGCGGTCGGAGTCGGGCAGTCGCGGTTCGATCAGCGGGGCGAACAGGTCCTGCCAGCGGCCTTGCTTCTCGGCGTGCCCGGCACGCAGGGAGTCGTTGCCGAACAGCAGCGTGATGAACTCCAGGCGCGCTTCCCCGGCCATGTCGATCTCTTCGAGCACCTGGAACGCCGCGCGCAGCGCCGTCCAGGCATCCTCGTCGGCCAGGCGCTCGGCGAGACGCGCGGCGATGAGTTCGCCCTGTTCGTTATCTGTACTCAGTGCAACGAAGCTGGCCCGCCGCAGCGCGAACCTCGTGCTGGTCGCCCCCGCCCGGACCGCCTGGAGAGTCTGGCCGCCGAACTCACCCGCGCCCACGGCGTCACGGTCACCGCCGTCGCATCACCGCACAGCCCACCGACGCGCAGCGACACCGATTTCGAACATCGCTCGCGACCCGAGGGCGCGATCGCACTGCCCCTTGAGGGGGTCCTTTTGGCCGTGCCCGATGTCAGTGGCTTCTCTGGAACCATGCCTTCGTCCGAGACAGCCGTATCAGGAGCCATACATGGGAACGTGGGGAACCGGCCCGTTCGCGAGCGACCGCGCCGCCGACTTCGTCGATGAATTGGAGGGGCTCACCCGCCAGCAGGTGATTGACGTGCTGGAGCGGGCATTCCAGCGAGTCACCGACTCGGCGGAACGCGTCGATGGCGGAGACGGGGCCGAAGCCGTTGCCGCCGGCGCTCTCGTTGCCAGCACTCTTCCGGACAGCCCCATCGGGATCAACCCCGACGTCGGTCCCAGCGAACCGCTGCCCAGCGTGCCGGCCTCCCTTTGCGCGTCGGCGAGACTCGCACTGCACCGGGTCCTTCAGGACGGATCAGAACTGGCAACCGGCTGGGTGGACCGCGCTGACGCGGACCAGTGGCATGAGCAGGTACGACAGATCCTCCGAGCACTCCAACCACGCGCTGATCACTGCTGAGCTTTTCGGATTGCCTTCGGCGGGTGAGTGACGTCGAGTCCTCCTGAAGGCGGAACGTCAGAAACCCCTTGGCGCTGGACCCTCTGCCCGTGGCAGGCTGTCACACACCGAAGGGGTGTAGCTCAGATGGCCAGAGCGCCGGCCTCCAAAGCCGGATGCCGCAGGTTCGACTCCTGCCGCCCCTGCCACGTACGCATGCCGGCCGTGCTCGGAGCGCGCGCGAAGGGGCATCGATCTAGGCTGAGGGTCTCGCAGGAGGTCCCGGTGCCGCCCTTCGTTCTGCCCCAACCCCTTGCTCGGGCTCGCGCAGTCACTGCCGTGCCCGAGGCGCAGGGCTGGAGTCTGGAGCCGAAGTGGGACGGCTGGAGATGCCAGATCCACACCGCGACACGGCGAGTGTGGAGCCGCCACGGTACCGACCTGTCCCGCGCGTTCTCCGACGTCGCTGCCGCTGCCGCCGCACTGCCGGACGCCGTCCTCGACGGTGAGCTCGTCGCGGTCCTCGACGACGGCTCCGGCGTGGCCTTCGACCGGCTGCAGAGCCGGGCCGGTCGCCGTGGCCCGCGGCGCGACGCCGACTTCACGGTCCATGCCGCCTTCTTCGATGTCCTCGCCGTCGGCGACACCGACTGGCGGCGGCGCCCTTACGCCGAGCGGCGCGTCGAACTGCTGCGCCTCCTCGACACCGGCCCCGCCATACTGCGCCCCGTGCCGGCCACCGAGGACGCCGGGCAGGCCCTCGAGTGGGTCGGCGCGCTCTCGGGGGTGGAGGGCCTGGTGGGCAAGCGGACCTTTGGACCGTACGCCGCCGGCCTTGCCTCGGGCTGGGTGAAGTGGCGGGAGCGTCACACCACCGAGGCGGTGGTGATCGGGGTCACCGGCACGAGCCCGGCGACACAAGCCCTCGTCCTGGGGCGTTACCGGGGCGGCCGGATGCGAGCCGTCGGCGTGAGTCTCCCGCTCGCCCCGCATCTGCGTCCGGCAGTGGCGCCACTGCTGCACGCGTCGGGCGAGGAGATGCGCGAGCTGCCGGGCGCGGTGTGCGGGCTACCCGGTGCGGACGTGGTGCGCTTCTGGCCGGTCAGGGCCGAGGTGGTGGTGGAGATCGAGGTCGACCGGCCGGGGGAGAAGTCCGGCCGGTACGGGTATCGACCGCGCGTTCGACGAGTGCGGGGCGACCTCTCTCCGGATCTGGTCGACGACGAACAGTGACTGAAGGTCGAGTCCGGATCCGGCACTCGGTACGCGGTTCTTGGTTCGTTCCCTCATGGTGTGCGCGGCGGACGCCGTACCGGGTGGCCGGTGCGCGACGGCCTGCGCGCGGCGGATCCGGCGCAGCGGACACACGTGGTCGCTGCCGGTCGGATCTCCAGGCGCTCGGGCGGAATCGGCATGCCGCAGCCTTCGCACCGTCCGTACTGCCCTCGGTCGAGTCGTTCCAGAGCCCGGTCCAGTCCCTCCAGGTCCTCGCGTGCTTGTGCCATGAGGGCGGCCACGTGGGCCCGCTCGAAAGCGGTGGTGCCTCCTTCGGGGTCGTGCTCGTCGTCGACCGCGATCAGGGCGTTCGCCGCGACGATCCCGTCGAAGTCGCGGCTCAGCGCGGCCGCCCGGGCGAGGGTCTCGACGCGGGCGGCCATGAGGCGCGCGCGGGCGGCCGAGGAGGCGGACGGCGCGGGGATGTCGGGGTCATCGTGGGAGGCATCACCCATGCTGCGAGAACGCCGGAACGGGGCTCAGGATTCCCCGTCCACGACTTCGTGATGCCATGCGAGTTTGATCAAGTGATCTCGGTTCTGGGGCGACCGGTGACCGCTGTCGTGACGCAAGCGGGCCCACGAGTGGGGACATGGTTTCCATCGTGGCCGCACCGGCGGCGGCCTGTACGGCAGCCCGGGCGCCTGCCGGGGGCCAAGGGGGCAGGACGATGGGTGACAGCGGGCTCGGCGGCCACATCGACTTCCGTCGAGCACGTGCGATGGACCCCTCACGGGCATGGCCGACTGCCACCGACCCTGGCCCGTCCCGGTGGCCGCGGCCCGCCACCGTGCCCACCCGGCTGATCGGGTCACCGGCCGTCGCGCGGAGTCGAGTCGCCCTGCTGAAGATGGCCTAACCCAGTTTCCGCAGGACTTCTGCGACGGTGGCCCGGTACGTCTGCAGTGCACGGAGTCCGGCGGTGTAGCGGTCATGGTGTCTGCTGATGTCCGCGACCTGCTTCTGTGCCCGGACGGTGTGCCAGACTTCGGCCGTGTGATGGCGGCGCTTGCAGATGACGTCGGCGGTGGCGGTGGCCCGTTCCCGTTGCGTGTGACGGGTGTTGCCGTCGCTGCCCCGCTGCCAGGCGGTGTCGGTGTACGCGGCAACGGGGTCGGGGTAGCGGCTGAATCCTTGTGCTGCCACACAGCGGGACCACACCTGCCACGCCGCACGCAGGCGCGGATCGCGCTTGACGGTCTTGTCGACCTCGATCGCCCGGGTGTCCGCGTAGAGCCAGTCCCGTTTGACGTCGATGCCCCGCATCAGCCGTCGGTTCGACTGCGCGCTGCACGTGGGGAAGTCTGCGTACTCGGCGTTGGTCATACGGCGGCCCTTCGGCCGCAGAGCGTGGGATTTCGCCGGGTCCCAGCCGTAGCCCCAACTGCGCGCGGCGGTGAGGTCCAGGACTCCGTAGTCGGTGCTGACCGCGGTGGCGATGAAGGGATCGCTGGGGTAGCGGGGGTCAAGCGGGAAGTCCGGGTGGCCGTGCTGGGCCATGCACTGCCGGATCAGCAACGCCGATGCCCGGTGCGTTCGTTGGTGGTCCTGAGAGGTGTAGCGGTATCGGTCGGCCGGCAGGGGGCCGAGGTCCGACGCCGTACGGACGACCTCCGGCTGCCCTGGAGCGGAGACACAGACCGCCGCCAGTATCGTCACGACGCCCAGACGCCACCCCCGCATTGTCATGCGCAGGGATGGTAGCGAACAGTGTGGCCCCGCCGGCCACGACCCCCGGCAACCCATCCACGCCCGCCCAAGACTCCAGGCCGACGGACGCGGTACCGCCGTGCGTGTTGACGTGTTGACGTGGTGTCGGGATGACGGGGGGAAGCGGGCGACGTCCTTGTCGCGGGCTTCGGTGTCTGGTGTTCGGCACGTCGGCGCGCCTGACCAGGGCCTGTCGAAACCCTCACAACCGGCGCCGCCGGTTCCCAATATCCCGGCGGTAATCTCGGCGCCGACCGAGTCACTCCTGTATAAGGGGGAAACACTCATGGTTTCGAGAACACTCACGAAAGCGGTGTTAGGTACTCTCACCGCAGCCGCCCTCAGCATCGGCACTCTCGCTGGTGCCACCACAGCCGCAGCCGCTCCCGCGCAGAAGGTCCCCACCCAGACCGCCGCCATTCTGGCCGTGAACAACCTGGGCCTGACCACTTGGGAGGCCCAGAGCGTTCAGTGCTACGTCCGTGACGCCGCGCCCGTGGGCAAGTACAACCCGGGCGCCATCGACGGTCAGCTCGGCACCAACAGCTGGAAGGCCTGGCAGCTCTTCCTCAACGACCGTGGATACAACGCCGGAACCGTCGACGGAGACGTCGGCCCCAACACCATCCGCGGCCTCCAGCGCTTCCTCGTCTACCTCGGCTACGACACCGGCGGCATCGACGGCGACGCGGGCCCCAAGACCAGGGCCGCCTGGAAGGCGTTCTCCCACCTCACCGACGGCTGGTGCTCCTGACCACACGTCGCGGCGTACGACGGTAATCCGTACCGCGACCATCAAGCACTCCTCACTCCTCACTCCTCATTCCGTGATCTCCACGTCGACGGAGTAATGGGCGAGTCGCGGGCGAACAGGCGGCCCCTGCTGGCGGCCTGATCGCCTGCCACGCGTCTTGGGGAGGACGGGTCTGCTGGTCCGCGGAGTGAACTCCGCGACGACCACGGCGCCCCTTCTGTCCGTCCGGCGGTGGGCGGAAGGGCGTTCGTGGCGTCGGTGGGTTGACGCTGTGGACGAGGGCGCGGGAGGCGTCGCGGGCGGAGGCGAATGGAATCCCTGATCATGGGCTACGGGCTCTTCGGAACCCATGCACTCGTGGGAGAGCGGCGCGGCTCGAACTCCGCGGAGCAGGAAGCCGCCATCAGGCGCCGCCTCGACCGCATGATCCAGGCCTGCCTGGACGACTGATCCCGCTCGCCGTCAGCCGACTCCGGTGCGAGTGACGTCGTCGTACCCGTGGATCCACTCCAACTGGTCGCGGACAATCCGCAAGTGCCGGATCACGCCTGTCGGCTCGGGTGCCGTCGGGCAGTGGTGTCGCATGGCACCAGCACCAAGATCAGCACAAGCGCCAGGATCAGTCTCTGCCGATCAACTCGGCGCGGTGCGCCGCGAAGTAGTCGACGACGGGGGTGGCCGGCTGGCCGGTGAGCCGTTGGACGGTGTGGGTGGTGATGTCGTACCAGCCATCGCGTTTTGCCGTGCCGGCTGCGCTCCACGCGTGAGCGAAGTGTTCGGGGAACCCCTGGCCCATGAGTCGCTGGGGGTGTGCGGCGTCGGAGACCTCCTCGTAGCGTATGTGGCGGCCCGTGGCCTCGGACAGCGCGGCGGCGATGTCGGCGTCGGTCACCGCCTCCGGCCCCGTGACCTCAAGGATCTCTCCCTGGCTGCCGCCCTCGGCCAGGACGGCGGCGGCCACCGCGGCGCTGTCGTCGCGGGTGATGTGACCGATGCGTCCGTCCCGGCTGTTGCTGGGCAGAACCCCGGTGGCCACGGCCCGAGGGGCCACTCCGACCAGGTTCAGCATCTCGACCCACACGTTGAAGCGCAGCACCGTGAACGGTAATCCGGATTCCACCAGCAGCCGCTCGGTTGCCCCGTAGTCGGGGACGAGGGGATTGGGGTGGCCGGGGTCGCCGGCGCGCGTGATGGAAGTGAAGAGGACGTGACCCACGCCCGCCTGCACGGCGGCGTCGATCGCTCGGACGTGCTTGGGCAGACGGTCGTCGGTTCCGATGCTGATGATCAGTAGCCGCTCCACCCCGTCGAGGGCCCGCACCAGCGCGTCCGGTTCGTCGAAGTCGGCATGGCGAGCGCGTACGCCCAGATCGGCGACCCCTTCCGGGGTGCGGGACAACGCCAGGACGCGGGCGGCGTCGGTGCGTTGGACGAGATGGCGCTGGTGGGCTCCGGGTGGATCCGGAGCCCACCAGCCTGCTGCTGCTTGACTTACCAGCGATACCAGCGTCCCCGGCGGCCGCCTGCGTCCGCGGAGCGCATGACGAAGCCGAGCAGCCAGACGACCAGCACGATGACGGCGATCCACCACAGTGCCTTCAGCGCGAAGCCCGCGCCGAAGAGGATCAGAGCCAGCAGAAGAACGAGAAGCAGGGGAACCATAGTTATCAACCTCCGTCGCTCCTCGTGCCCGGCAAATGCGAGAACACACGGTCGATTTCCTTGGTTTCTTCACTGCTCTTACGGGCACTCAACCCAGTTCCTCCACCGTGTCCACCTCGCCACCGGGTCGCGTACCTCGGGGCGGCCGACAGGCTCACCGGTGTGCCACGTCCACCGCCCGTGAGAGCCGATCCCGTTCTCCTTCGTCCCAGCGCCTCTTGTTGGACATCTGGCCTGTGTGACAGGGTGGTTCACGCCCAGGACAGTTTGTAACCGGCTATCGGTTTGCACAGGTCCTGGCGTTGCCCGCTCACTCCCACAAGGCGGTCGTGCGGCACGCCCAGGCGGTCACCACCGCGAGGCCCCGCTCTCCGCACTGCCACAGCCAGGTCCGCGCTGCCGCTGTTCCCGCATCGGCTCGGGATGAGGCTGCCCAGCACGCCTGGGAGAAGGAAAGCCCCCTGTGTCTTCCGCTCACCGGTTCCCCGCAAGCGTGGGCCCCGACCCCGAGACCGCTCCGGGGATGTCCGACGACGCCCTCGTCGCCGCGCTGAGAATGTCCCGGACCATCGAGGGCACCACTCCTGTCGCGGCGCTGATCGCGCGACATGGCCCGTCGGTCTCCGACTACGCGGAGATCTGCGCCTCCGGTTCCCCCGCCCTCGCGCGAGCGTTCGCCTCCGCGGCGTTCCGCCGGGTGGTGCAGGAACTCCAGAGAACCGGGCCCACCGGCGCCCTGCGCCCCCGCCTCCTCGTCACCGTCCGGGAGGCCGTGCGAGCGCGGTCACGGACCGGGAGCGCCTCGGGGCTGTCGTACGACCAGGCCGGGGCCGCCGACAGTGACAGGCCCCCCTCACGTTCGGTCGCCGAGAACCGGCACCTGAGCCACGTCTCTTTTCTGCAACTCCCGAGGACCACGCAGTACGTTCTCTGGCACATGGACGTGGAAGCCGAGCCGTGGGCCGTCCCCGCGGCCCTGCTCGGTATCGAAGGGGATATCACCCCCTTCGAGTTGGACCGGGCGCGGGAGCAGTTGCGATCGGCGCTCCTGCGTACGCATGTCGAGAATTCGGCTGGGAGACAGTGCCGGGACTACAGTCGGCTCCTTGACGCACCCTCACGCGGTGCAGGTTCCACGCTGCCCGAGGTGCAGGCGCATCTGGATCAGTGTGCCTACTGCCGCCACGCCGCCGAACAGCTCAGGCTGTGTGCCGAGGAACCGGGCGTGCTGCTGGCGGAAGCCCTCCTCGGCGAGAGCGCTCATCCCTATCTGGCCGCGTGCCGGGCGCGTCCTTCGAGGACGGCGTCCGCTCCCACGGCCGCCGCCGGAGCCGCCGCCGGAGCCGATGTCGGTCCCGCAGGCACCCGGCACAGGTCGCGGGGGTCGGCCAGGGAGCGCAAGCCTCGTGCCACCCGCAGGGCCACGAAGATCTTCGTTGTCGGCATCGTTGCCGGTTCGGCTGCCGTCGCGGCAGCGCTTTTCGTGACCGGCACGTCGTCGCAGAACACCACACCGACTCCCCAGACACAGCAGCCCACGCCTACGCCCACGCCGTCGACCTCATCGCCGGCAGACTCGACCGCCCTCCCTGTCCCCCCGGAGAGCGGCAGACTGCGCAATGCTGCCGCCGACCTGTGCATGGATGTCCGGGGAACACCGCCCGAACGTGGCGCAGAGGTCACGTTGTCCACCTGCTCGAGCGACAGTACGCAGCGGTGGACGTACCTTGAGGACGGACTCCTGAGGAATCTCGCGGCACCGGATCTCTGCCTGGACGCCGGAGGGGACGACGAGGTGCTGGATCTGGAGTCCTGCGACTCCTCGGGCGACGTCTCCTTCGGTCTCCGCTTCGAGTTGAGCCCCGAAGGCGAACTCTTCACCCAGGACGAGGGGAACCTCGTGATCGTCCCCGCCTCGCCCGAGGCCGGCACCATTCTGGTACCGAGCGCCCGCAACGGAGAGGCGAAACAGAGATGGCTGGTCGAGGCGATCTCTGGAGCGTCCACGACCGAGTCCGACACATGAGGCCTTGCCGGACGACCGACCACGGCCTCCGCTGAACGGACCGACCGACTCCTGACTCCCGTCATGGGCGGTCGGTTGGGTCGTCCGCGGCCGTTGCAAGGTCCAGGCTGCGCTCCGGTGAGTGAGATCCTCGGTCCGGCTATGACATCAGACCCGGTCGAACGGCTCCGCGTACGTGAAGACGCCTTGCAACGCAGGATCGTGGGCGGCCAGAGCACGGACCTGGAAGTACTCGCCCCACGAGGGGTCCGGTGCGGTGATGCTGTAGTCCGTGCTGGTGCGGAAACCGTAGCGGCTGTAGTACGCGGGGCTGCCGAGGAGGGCGACGAGGGGTTCGCCCAGGGCATCCGCTGCGCCGAGCACGGTGTGGACAAGCGCGAGGCCGACGCCGCGGCGCTGGTGGTCGGGGTGCACGCTGAGCGGGCCGAGGCCCAGGGCGGGGGCGGTGCCGACATGGCCCCGGGTGCAGACCACGTGACCCATTACCTCGTCCTTGCCGCTGAGTGCCACGAGCGACAGTTCTGGTATCCAGCCGTCGCAGGTGTGCCGCAGCACGTGAAAGAGCCACGCAATGGGTCCTTGTATGCGCCCGCGCCCGGACCGGACCGGTCTGGCCTGGTCCGGGCGCTGTCGTGGCCGCGGCCGTGGCTGCCGCACTCAGAACATGGTGTTGTCGTTGGCGCTTTTTTCGGGCACCTCCTGGATCACGTCCCAGTGCTCGACGATCTTTCCGTCGGCGATGCGCCAGAAGTCGGCGACGGCCATGCCCCGGTCGCCGGGCTTGAGATGCAGGTTGCTGTGGGTGACTACCAGGTCCCCTTCGGCGACCGCCCTCTTGATGTCCAGACGCAGGTCGGGGAACTGCCCGCGCAGCCAGTGGACGTAGCCGACGAACGCCTGCGGACCGTCCTGCGCCTCCGGGTTGTGCTGGGTGTACGTCTCGCCGAGATGCGCGGCGGCGGCCTCTTCCGGCTGGTACTGGTTGAACGCCTGCTCGTAGAACGCGATGACGAGTGCTTTGTTGTCGGCAGCTGACACGGGGCTCTCCTGTCTTCCTGTGCTGGATGGTGCGTCTGGACGGTCATGGCGTCGCGGACGAGGGCCGTATCGACGAACTGCTCGAAGTGGACGATCAGGCCGCCACGGACGACGAAGTGGTGGGCGACGCGAACGTCGATCGGCTTGCCGGTGGCCCTGTTGGTGGCGGTGTAGCGGGCGAGGACGACGACGTTCTCGCCGTCTACGACGTAGGTGTCGTCGTGCGTGGCCCAGCCGTCCCAGTCCTTGCCGAGCTGTTCCATGACGTTGGAGGTGACGCCGTCGGGGGTGCGGTACGTGCCGGCGAGCGGGAAGCCGGCCATCTCGGTCCACTCCACATCGGGGGCGAGGGTGGCGCGCAGGGAGGTGAGGTCACCGGCGGCGGAGGCCAGGTACTGATGGCGTACGACGTCGGCGGGCGCGGTGGAGGCGCCGAAGTCGTTCATGCCGGTCAGCCCCACTTCATCTCGCCCTTGGCGACCTTCGCGCCGATCTGGGCGGCGATCAACATGCCGTTGTCGGGATAGCGGGCCACGAGCGCCTTGGTCAGGGCGGCGCCGTCGGCCGCCTTGCCCAGCTCCTCCTCGAAAGCGAGCAGGTAGTCGCGGGTGGCGGTGATGGCGGACGCGTCGGCCGGGGTGTTCGGCAGGCGGTGGCCGGGGACGACCAACTCGGGCTGCAGGGCGGCCATCTCGTCCAGGAGGTCGATCCAGGCGGCGCGGTCACCGGGGGTGGGGGTGTCGGCGACCCAGACGTGTTCCTGCTGGAAGAGCAGGACGCCGCCGAGCAGGGCGCGGGACTCGGGCTGCCACAGGTAGTGGCGGTCGGGCAGACCGGCGGGGCCACCTTTGAGCTGGAAGGTATGACCTTCGAGGGAGAGGTCGCCGGTCAGTGGCTGGATGTCCACCAGTCGGGTGGGCAGGTTGGCCCCGAGCGCGGCCCAGGCCTTGAGCTTGCCCTCGTAGGAGTCCTTGATGTGTTCGATCACCAGCGGGGTGGCGACGAAGGCCGCGTCGGGGAAGGCGTCGGCGACGACTTCGGCGCCGAAGTAGAAGTCGGGGTCGGCGTGGGAGACGAAGACGGTGGTCAGGGTCTTGCCGGAGTCGAGGATCTCGGCGGCCAGGCGGTGGCCGTCGGCGCGGGTGAAGGCGGCGTCCACCAGCAGCGCCTCCGTCTCACCGGTGACCAGGGTGGCGGTCTTGTTCCTGCTGCCGGCCGGGAAGTCCAGATCGAGGACCGTGAAGGACAAAGTGCTCATCGTCAGTGCTCCGTGCAGGTGGTGGGGGCGGGTTCAGGAGAGGGCGGCCATCGCTGGTCGATGTCTCGGCGGTGGCGTGGCCGCGGGCCAGGGGGACGAGGCGTGCGCCGTCCACTGCCGGGAGGGCGGGGACACCGGAGACGCCCAGTTCGGCTCGGCGGCGTCGGCGTCCAGGCCGGCCTGAGCGGCGATCTTCCGGTAGGTCGCCGGGTCGCACAGGCTCAGACCGTCGACGTAGAAGGCTCGCTGAAGGGCGGTTCCCCACTCCGCCGCACGCTCAGGGGCCGCCAAGCGCAGGTCCGCGACGCCACGGGCGGCGGCCTGCGAGGCCATCAGAAACGAACCGTCGGGGATCAGCCATACGCAGTCCTCGCCGAACTCCACGCCGGGCAGCTCGGGATGCCGGGACGTGGACTCGCGGGAGGTGAACTCGCTCAGCGTTGCCGAGAAGCCGTGCGACCATCCGCAGTAGGCATCGAAGACGTAAACGAGCTTCATCAGGTACCTCGGCAGGGTGGGTGCCCGCGCCTCCCGCGAGCGATTCACCTGACGAGACAGTACCTGACTCATCAGACGTTGCTCTATTTTTTGTGACCTGGGCCACACCGAGATGGCTGGCGTCATTGCCTCGGCGCCACCGCCGAACCGCAGGTCAGGTCAGCCGGTACAGCACGTCCCGAGTCGCGTGGCCAGGGGCCGGGTGACCGAGGCCGCCTCGTCGAGCACGAGCCGCGGGACCCGTCCTGCTCGGCGTCTTGACGGTGAAGCCTCGGGGTGTGCGCCGCTTGCCGGACGGACCTGCCCTCAATGGGGGACTGCCTGCCGCAGGGCCGTGAACGGCATGCAGGGGGGCAACGGCCTTTGGGCTCACGGCAGTTCGGTCGCCGACCGTGAAGTTAATGTGGAGACCCCCCGGTATATCAACTTTCAAGATTATTACCGATGGGTCTGCTGTGACACTTTGAGGCCATCGGGGGACCGAGATCTTTCCGGATCGATCGACATGGACCACAGTTGACGAACCACCACATACGTCCAAGAGCGGCCGCCTTCTGGCTGACGCCCCTCCTGGCCGGAGCCCTGACCCTGACCACGGTCGTCGCTCCCACTCATGCCGACTCCACTGACGTCACCGGCGATCACCGCGACGGCACCTACATCGTGAAGCTCGCCGACGCACCCGTCGCCGCGTACGAGGGCGGTCTGCCCCGCCTGCGGCGGACGGCCCCCGCCCCGGGGGAGCGGCTCGACGCCGATGCCGCCGCTGTCCGCAGCTACGTTCGGCATCTGGATTCCCGCCGCGACGCGGTTCTGGACGCCGTTCCTGGCGCGAAGAAGCTGTACGACTACGACTACACGTTCAACGGATTCGCCGCCCGGCTCACCGCACGGCAGGTCGCGAAGCTCAGCGCGACGCCGAGTGTGGTGTCGGTGACCCCCTCCAGGCTCGTGCGTCCGAACCCGCCTGAGCAGCCGGAGACGGCAACAGGGCCGGTCAGGAGGGCGACGGGGAGTACCGGCGGCGAGCACGCCGCGCCGACGCCACCCGCATCCGCCCCGGTAGCCGCCGTCAGGAGCGACCCCTCCCACGCAGCCCTCCCCGACGTGCCTCGCTTCCTCGGCCTCACCGGCAAGAAAGGCCTGTGGGCGAAAGCCGGCGGCCCTGAACGGGCCGGCGAGGGCGTGATCGTCGGAGTGATCGACCCCTTCGATCCGAAGAACCCGATGCTGGCTCCGCTGCCGGAGCCCCGCCCCGACGCGGATGTCATCGCCAAGAAGTGGCGCGGAAGCTGCGACGAGGGCGACGCCGGCGACCCGGCCCACAAGGTCACCTGCAACAACAAGGTGATCGGGGCCGCGTACTTCCGGGCCGAGCTGAAAGACCCCCTGCCGATCGATGTGCCCTCGCCCCTCGACATGCACAGCCACGGCACCCACATCGGCACCACGATCGCCGGCGCGCACAACACGCCCGCTGAGATATCCGGTACCGACATCGGTGGCAAGCTCGGCGGGCTGGCTCCGGCCGCGCGGCTGGCCTTCTACAAGACGTGTTGGAGCACCGGTTGCGGTAGCGCGGACAACACCGCCGCGATCGACCGCGCGGTGGCCGACGGGGTGGACGTCATCAGCTATTCGATCGGCGGCACACTGACCGACCCGGTGTCCACGGAGGCGATGTTCAACGCCGCGAAGGCGGGTGTGTTCATCGCCGCCTCCGCAAGCAACAGCGGCCCGAACACCGTGGAGAACACCGCGCCCTGGATCACGACGGTCGCGGCTGAGACCCACGACACCGGCTACACGACGACCCTGACGCTCGGTGACGGCCGCGCCTTCACCAACCACGGCCTCACGCAGGGGGTGCGCTCCGCCCCGCTGGTCAATGCCGTCGTGGTAGGCAGACAGGGCGCCGAACAGATCGAGCACTGCGCACCGGGCACACTCGACCCCGACAAGGCGAAGGGGAAGATCATCGTCTGTGACCGGGGCGGCCAAGGCTTCGACTACCAGGGCCGGTTCGACGAACTGAAGATGTCCGGCGCCGTCGGCATGGTTCTGGCCAACACACCGACCAGCGCCCAGGACTTCGGCGTGGACCCGCAGTTTCCCGTGATCTGGGTGACCCCGGAGGAGCGGGAGACGATCAAGGAATACGCCGCTCGTCCGGGTGCGACCGCGGCACTCACCCCCACCAGCAGCGGACGCGTCAGGGCCCCCGTCATCACCGACTTCTCCTCCTCGGGCTCCGATCCGTTCTCCGGCGGGGACCTGCTGAAGCCCGACCTCGCCGCACCAGGTCAGTTGATCGCGGCGGGCACCGTGCCCGGTGGTTTCGCCGGATACCCGGGCCAGTACGGGTTCATGGACGGCACCTCGATGGCCGCCCCGCACATCGCCGGACTGGCCACCCTGCTGAAGCAGTTGCATCCCGACTGGTCTCCCATGGCGATCAAATCGGCCCTGATGACGACGGCAACCACGACCGACAACGAGGGGAAGCCGATCGTCCGGCAGACCGGCAAGGGCGACGAAGTCGCCACCGCCACCATGCTCGATTACGGCTCCGGTTCACCCCGGGTGACCCGAGCCACCGACCCCGGCCTGGTCTACGACTCGACGTCCGCCGACTGGACGGCGTACCTGTGTGCCCTCGGCGAGCACCCCACGCCTGCTGACGGCACCGACCCCTGCGCCACTGCCGCGAAGACCGACCCGAGCGACCTCAACTACCCGTCGATCGCGATCGGCGACCTGGTCGGCAAGCAGACGGTGACCCGTACGGTCACCAACGTCTCGGCCATGGCCACCACCTACAGGGCGAAACTCCAGACCCCGCCGGGCTTCCGCGCCGAGGTCACCCCGAAGCGGCTGACGATCGCCCCAGGCGAGTCGGCGTCGTACAAGGTGGCGATCGAGCGCACGAGTGCCGCCCGCGGCACCTGGTCGTTCGGGTCACTGACGCTGAGCGACGCCCACAGTCGGCACGAGGTCACCAGCCCGATCGCCCTGCGCTTCGAGCTGTTCTCTGCTCCGGAAGAGGTCACGGTAACCGGCAGCGACTCGGCGACGCTGACGCCGGCGGTCGGCTGGAAAGGCACGCTGACGGCGAAGGCCTCGCTGTACACCGGCGAAAAGACCACGGGCACCCTCACCGGCACCGATCAGTCGCCGTTCTGGAACAGTCAGCACACCAACGACGCCGTGGTACGGCACCGCGTCCACGTTCCCGAGGGCGCCCTCTTCACCCGGTTCGCTGTCTTCTCCGAAGATCACATTCCCGGCAGCGACCTCGACCTGTACGCCTTCGACACCGAGGGCAACCACGTCGGCGAATGGGCTGATGTCGGCTCTGACGAACACGTCGACCTGCCACCCGGCGACTACGACGTCTACGTCCTCCAGTACGAACTCCCCGCCGACGCCGCCGGCCAACGCTACTCCCTGTGGAGCTGGAAAGTCGGCGAGGGCGCCCCCGCGGTGACGCCCACCGTCACCCCGGCCGCGCAGACCGTCGGAAAGGGCGATCGGCCGAAGGTCACGGTGTCGTGGCCGGGCGCGGTCCACGGAGAACGCTATGTCGGGGCCGTCGAGTTCGGGGACGGCTCGGCGAACGTGGGGCGCACACCGCTGATCGTCAGGCCGTGACTCACCCCATCACACAGCCACTACCCAGCCGCCGCCCGCGCGCTCCGAGAGCGCGCGGGCGGCACGCGTCGGGAGCCGCGCCCGTTCCTGTCCGAAGCCCGCGTCAAGGCTTCGCGCATGTGGATGCGGGGCCGTCGTGCCGGTACCAGACAGTGTCCAGCTCACGGCCGTCCGGGAGGGTGTGGCGGGCTGGGCCGGGGGCGGGGACGAAGTCGGCGCGTCCCAGAGCGCGGCGGCAGGCGAGGTTCGCCGTCGCCGTGCCTGCTCGTACCGTCGGCAGACCGGCGTGGCCGTGGGCGAACTCCGCGGCTGCCAGGAACAGTTCGGCGCCGAGTCCCTGACCTCGGTGGTCGGGGGCGAGGGTGCCGCCGGTCTCACCCCTGTCGCGGTCGAGGTCGAGGTATCCGGCGTAGCGCCCGGTGCCGCGGCGTACGCAGACCATGAAATCGGCCAGCTCGGGGCTGGGTTCGAAGGGCTCGGCCAGCTCGGGGTTGGACTTGAGGAACCAGCGGGGGGTGGCGCCGGCGGGGCCCATGCGCAGCAGGGCCCGTCTGGTGTCGGCGTCCGGTACGACCTGGTTCATCTGGCTCCCCTGCCAGCGCTGGGCTTCGGGGTCAGCGCCTGCGGCGATGGCCGCCAGCGCGTCGAGCTTGGTCACCGGGGTGTAGAACAGCAGGTGCCGGGTGGCGAGAGCGTGCCGGCCGCGCGTGCACCGGTCCGGGACTGGGAGGTCCGAGGCTGCCCGGCGACGTCGTAGGAGCGACCGGATCATGGAACCCCCCTTCGTATTGGTCCTGTTGTCGTGCCCGGCCGCACGTACCGGGTGTGTGCGGTCCAACGTACCGGCAGGGGAGAGCGCTGGAGCCCTGTCCTCCACCGACGACGGGGTACGGCGTTCAGAGTGCGTGGCGGCGCTCGGGGCTCAGCGGCGGATCGCTACGGCGACGGTCATCAGCGCCATCACCGAGAGGGGCGCGGCGGCGAGGGGACGGGGGTGAGGGGGCGGAGGGCGAGGGGACGGGTGCGGGTGCGGGTGCGGGTGCGGCATCCTCGCGCTCGACAGTGGTTTGACGCACGGTCACAGTTCCCCATCGTCACAGGAACTGCGGGTCGACCGGGGGCCATGGGTAGCCCAGTCGCTCGGCATCGTGCGAACCTCCCCAGACCTCGGCGGTGGCACGGGGATCGCCTGCGGTCAGCCGTTGCTCAAGGCGCTCGGCCTGGTCCGACGGGGGGTCCGCCAAGATCGGGAGGGTCATACCGAACTGGAGCCAGGGCAGATCCCCATCGGTCCCGTTGCGGGGATGCCTCAGGACGACGTGGATCCGGTCGGGTTCCTTGCGGGAAGCCCAGACGCCTTCCAACTCGCAGTCCCATCCGACGAGCCAGTCCTCGCGACCCCTCAACCCCGCCTCCAGCAGCCGCGCAACCGCTCCCGCCGGCCACTCCCAACCGCGGTCCTCTACGGCTCGCAGGACCTCGGCCTCGTAACGACCCGCGGTGAACCGAAGCTCCGGGAGGTCGAAGTCCTGATGGGCCAGGTCGCGCCAGCCCGCCCAGACAACATGCTCCCCGTCACGCGTGACCGTCATGTACAGCGCGCCACAGCACTCCTCCACGCCGCACCCGGACCAAGCGAGACGCACCTCGTGGGGCGTCGCCGTGGCATGCAACGGCCCGTCCTGGCTTAGCAAATACCTGGGGCTTACTCCGCGGTACATGGAGCCTCCCACGCCACCGGGGAGTAGTTCGGCCAGGAGATCCCGGCCATTGACGATCGGGCGGACCTCCACGCAGCCCTCGTCGGGTGGAGGGCACACGACGCTCAGACTGAGAAGGTCCGGTCTCGTGGTCATCGGCCAATGATCGCGGAGCCGGATCGCCAGTGTCTTGCGAATTTCGGACGGCGTCGAGGCGGGAGATCGTGCAGCACCTGTCGTCCTGGGAAGGCACAATCGGCGCATGCCTGAGACCTTCGTCGACCTGGGATCTGTGCGTGCGCCGTCCGGTGTGCTGGTGCTCGGCATGGCCGGGTGGATCGACCACTGGCGGGTACTGGGGCAGCCCCTGTCCGAGCGCGCCAGGGCGGTGTCGTTGTCGGGAGGAGGCCATCTTCGTGAGTGGCTGTGCGAGGCGGTCGCGGTGCCGGCCGCCGCCGACCGGACGCTGAGGGTGAGGGCGACGACCTCGCCGTCCCCGTTCGACGAGGAACCGACGATCGCGACGCTGGAGATCAGCCTGGGACTCGTATGGCCCGGGACTGCGGAGCAATCGGTGCCCGTCAGGCTCGGGGACCTGCCTGTCGACCGGTGCGGCATGGTCATCGGCGACGCCGTAGGGCTGGACGCGTGGACGGGAATGGACGACGAGCCGGTCGACGGGCTCGCCGACGTCACCTACTGGGGCCGGTACGAGGACGACGCCTACACGCAGTTCGGTGGCGAGCGAATCGCTCACTCCGGCGGCGACGGCCCGCACGGGTGGCTGGACCTCCCAGTGGCCGAGGCAGCCGCACGGGCGGCCGAACTGACCGCCTGGCGCGACCGCCTTCACGGCAAGGGCCTCATGGTCTCGATCGACAAGCACACCGACTTCCATCGCTTCCGGCGGGCCCGATGGCATCATCCGCTGCACATCGGTGCGATCGAAGTCGGCGGCTGCCAGGTGCTCGGCATCGTATGGGACCAGGGTGACCACTCGATCAGGCACCGCGGTGAGCGGGACGCCGGCCAGGTCTATCCGGTCACACTCGAAGTCGACGAGGCGGGCGAGACGGTGATGCGATGGACCATCCCGCCCTACGACTTCGACGACGAGGGACCATGAGGAGCCCGGTCGGCTCTGGGGGATCCGTCACCGCAGTGAGACGCATCAGCCCCGACCTGTAGTGAGACAGCGCTGAAAGCCCCGGGTGGTCACGGACGGGGTGGTTGTCAGGCCTCGGCTTCTCCAGGTGCGGAGCAGTTGGAGAAGCCGGATGGCTTTCGAGCCGCGCGTCGTTCGGCGCCGTGACCGCAGCACTTGGGAATCCTGAGCGGGCGGGCGCGCCACGGACCTTACGGGCAGGAGCTCGTACTCTGGCCGATGACATGGGCGTCCGCGTTGTCCGCTGCCTTGACGTAGGCAGCCGACAGGCCGCGGCGGTCGTACGTCCGGTTGAAGTCGTCGCCGAAGTCGACGATGAACCTCACCTTGTAGCACCAGCCGGCGTCGACGCGCAGCGTGTCCCAGTCCTCTCTGTAGGGGGTGTGGCCGCCGTTGGGAGACAGGTACATGCTCTTCTGCGGCACGTCGTCGCTCTTGCACGTCGGCTGTTTGTCCGTCGACGCGCCGGTGCTGTCTCCGCCGCGGCACCAGTTCTTCAACGCGGTCGCACCCACGCTGGTGTCATTCACGGAGGATGAGCATCCGGTGACTCCACAGCTCGCCCCGG
The DNA here is from genome assembly GCF_014930365.1 of Streptomyces caniscabiei. GTDB lineage: Bacteria > Actinomycetota > Actinomycetes > Streptomycetales > Streptomycetaceae > Streptomyces > Streptomyces caniscabiei. The sequence goes on from NZ_JABXWI010000023.1 coordinate 99,510, forward strand.
CGTGTGCGGTGGTTCCCGTCCCCAGCACCGCGACGAACGCCATCGCCGTCACAGCGACTGCCGATCTACCGAGACCGTTGGACTGCCTCTTCAAGGCCACGAGATAGTTCCTTCCCCCCAATGAAGTGACATGGACTCGACAGGAAGGGTAGTCCTCTTCTTCCCGTCATGTCAGCTGAGTCGCAATTCGAGGGGCGGGCCCCTCCAGCGCAAACGGGAAGGGCTTGCTCCACGAGCACTTCCGGAAGGAAACCGCCCTCTCAAGCGAGTGCTCGCGGTGGGGGGAGGGGTCTTCGCATCGTCCGGGCCCGGTGTCAGTCCTTTATTCCGTTGACGGGCGTGTGGCCCGGTCTCGACGATCAGGCGTATGTCTGCTGCTCTGGCGCCTCTGCGTCACCGCCCGTTCCGGCATCTCTTCATCGGTACGACGGCCAACCTGCTCGGCAGCGGAGTGGCACCGATCGCCCTGGCCTTCGCCGTGCTCGACGCCACCGGCTCGGTCGGCTCGCTCGGGTTGGTGGTCGGCGCCCACTCCCTCACCAGCATCTGCTTCCTGCTGTACGGCGGGGTGCTGGCGGACCGGCTACCACGTGGCCCGCTGCTGGTCGGCAGCAGCGTGGTCTGCGGCGTGAGCCAGGCGGTGATCGCCGCTCTGGTCCTCACCCACAACGCCGCCATCCCTCTGCTTATGTTGCTCGCTGCGGTCTCCGGGGCGTCAGGCTCCTGCTATCAGCCCGCCGCCCAGGCGCTGTTGCCCCAGACGGTGCCGGCCGAGTCCCGCCGTGCCGCTCTCGCGCTCTCCCGCATCGCGGGCAGCAGCGCGGTGGTCGCGGGTGCCTCGCTCGGCGGCGTACTGGTCGCCGCGATCGGTCCGGGCTGGGGCCTGGCCGTCGACGCGCTCAGCTTCGCGCTCGCCGCCACCTGCTTCGCGCTGGTCCGCGTCCGTGCCGCGCCGCCCGCGCCCAGCCACGGAGTGGTTCATGAACTGCGCGTCGGCTGGAAGGAGTTCACCTCCCGCAGCTGGGTGTGGGTGATCGTGGTGGCCTTCTGCTTCCTCAACGCCGGCCTCACCGCCTCGTTCACCGTCCTCGGTCCGGCCGTCGCCGACAGCACGGAGATCGGCCGCAGCGGCTGGGGCCTCACCCTCGCCGCAGGCTCGCTCGGCGCGGTCGCCGGCGGCGTCCTGTCCCTGAGATGGCGGCCCCGGCGCGCGATCCTGGTCGGCTGCGCGCTGATGGGCCTGACGGCCACGATCCCGCTGCTGCTCGCCCTCGCCCCCTACACCTGGCTGCTGGTCGTGGCCAACTTCGTGGCCGGCGTGGGCGGCGAGCAGGCGGGCGTCGCCTGGTACTCGACCCTCAACGAGCAGATCCCCGAGGACCGCCTGGCCCGCGTGTACGCCTACGACGACCTCGGCTCCTACCTCGCGCTCCCACTCGCCCAGTTCGCCGCCGGACCCGCCGTACTCCTCCTCGGCCTCCAGGCCACCCTCTACGCGGCCGCCGCGCTCGTCCTCCTCGCCACCCTCGCCATGATCGCCACCCCCTCCATCCGCGCGCTCGCCCCGAAGACCGCGGAACCGCAGCCAGCCTCCGAAGCGCCAGCGCCCAGCTGAGATCGACTCCTGTCAGTGGCGTCGGAGGTTCTTCGCCCGCCGTTCGACGAGGCGTTCGTGAGGCCCAGTTGAGTACTGCCGATCACCGCTCGCTTCCGGGGCCACGCTGCCTGAAGCCGCCCCCGGTGCCGGGCACGGCCTCGAAGGCTTCCGGTGCCGACGGCCGGGCCCGTGCTTCATCTGCCCGACAGCCACCGGAATGCGGGGTAGCCGTGCGTGAGCAGCCGTTCCTTGTGACGCTTCGTCACTCACGTCACGCCCCACGCTCCACGCCCGGAAGAGCACGGGCGCCGGTCAGTCCGTCCGCGCGCCCGCCGTGTGCTGCCGGTCGGCAGCTGCTTCGGCTGTGCGGACCACCTGTCGACGCGGCGCGGTCCGTCCCCCGGCGGCGGTCCGCTGCCCAGGAGGCGGCCGCGACCGCGAAGCCGGAGGCGACGAGGGCCGCGCCGACGAGGTTCGGGGAGGTCAGCCCGAACCCCGCGGCGATGGCCAGCCCACCGAGGTATGCGCCGGCCCCGTTCGCCAGGTTGAACGCGGCCTGCATCGCCGCGGAGGCGAGGGTGGGCGCGTGCCCGGCCTTCTCCATCACCAGGGTCTGCACGGTCGGCACGATCGCGAACCCGGAGAACCCGATGGCGACGGACGACAGCGCCGCCGCCCACTGCACGTGCGCGGTCACCGTGAACAGCGCCAGCACCGCTGCCAGCAGCAGGAACGCCGCGCAGATTGCCACGGCATCATCGGGATGCGCGAACGCGCGGCACTGTGCGGCGGCCACGCCACCGTGGGGGTCCGCCCAGAGGGAGGCTGGACAGTCGAGGCGGCCCTGCCCCATCCGGTGGTGTCCACCTAAGGCCCACCATGGTCCGTCTCGTGTGAGCGGCCGCACCGGGGGAGGCACAGCTGTAATGGGCGGATGTTGGCCGACGTACCTGCCGCAGCCGGGAGGGGCCGCGCCCTGGCCCTCGCCGGCACCGCGTCCTCTCACGGCTCATTGCGGCTGTGCTTCACGCGAGGGACGTACCGACACACCGGGATCCGAGGACGGCAGCACGGTCTACGCCAGGGTCACCCACGTGCCGCTCCGGCGTTCCTGACGCGCCCGGTGACAAGGACCAGATTTTTCAGAGCGGCGTCGTGGGTCGCTGAAAAACGCCTCTGACCTGGACGCTCGTGACCAGAACGACCGTGGCGCCCGCCGATGACGTCCGCCCTCCCCTCTCCCAGGTTCTGGTCACACATGCGCACTCGCACCCCTCTGTCCTCGCTTCTGCTGCTCGGCACACTCTCGATCACCACGGCCTGTTCCCCCGGCTCCTCGGAGCCGGCATCCGCCGGCCCGCCACGTGCCGCTGCCGAGTCCCCCTCTCCCCTCCACAGCGTCGACCCGTCGAAGATCAAGGGCCTGCGGATCGTCAGCAACAGCAGTGAGCAGCGCTCCTGTCCCTTCGCCACGAGCTACCCGGACGTGCCCGGCGCGGAGGCGATGACGGCCGCGATGAAGAAGGACGTGGAGCAGCGCCTGGCCACATTCCGCGAGGGGGCGTGCGGCAACGGCTCAGTCGCCGAGCTCAACGTCAGCCACAGGTTCCTGGTGGCTTCCGGCGATGTACTCGGCGTCCGGCTCACCACACAGGACGGCAGTGTCGCCGGGTCCGGGCTGTCGGCCAAGGCGTACTGGTACGACGGTGACGCGGGCGCCTACGCCACCGCTCTCGGACTCGTCGCCGACGACTCCCGGAACGCCTTCATCTCCACCTTGAAGGACGAACTCAAGGGGCGCGAAGGCTTCGACACGACCATCTTCGACGGCACGCTCTCCGACCCCGCATCCCGCGCCACCGGTCTGGACAACATGACCTTCACCGCCGACGGCGGGCTGCGGGTGACCTTCGACAGCGGCGAGGTGGGCGCGCCGCCCGCCGGAACCTTCCTGGTGAACCTCTCCAGGAAGACGGTCACCCCCTGGCTGTCCGGGTTCGGCAAGCGCGCTCAGCGGCAGACCATGACCCCCAGCCGTTCGCTCGACCTGGGCGCGACGCACACCCCTGGCCCGGCCGTCCCCACCCACACCGCCTCCGGCGACGACGACACCGACTGCAAGCGGGTCACCTGCATCGCGCTGACCTTCGACGACGGACCAGCGGCGCCGGAGACCGCGACCCTGCTGACCCACCTGGCGCGGTACAAGGCCCGCGCCACCTTCTTCACCACCGGACAGAACGTCGCCGCCCACCCCGACCTGGTCCGCGCCGAGGCCCGCGCCGGACACGAGGTCGGCAACCACTCCTGGAACCACCCCGACCTCACCAAGCTCACCCCCGAGCAGATCGCCTCCCAACTCAACCGCACCAGCGCCGCCATCGAGGCCGCCACCGGAAAAGAGCCCACCCTCTTCCGACCGCCCTACGGCGCCATCAACTCCACCGTCCGGTCCGCCACCAGGCTTTCCCCCGTCCTGTGGGACGTGGACACCGAGGACTGGAAATATCCCGACGCCGCCAAGGTGGCCCAAACCGTCATCGACAAGGCGCAGCGCGACAGCGTCGTCCTCATGCACGACATCCACCCCACCTCCGTCGCCGCGATCCCGCAGATCCTGCGCACCCTCACCGCCCGCGGCTACCACTTCGTCACGGTCAGCCACCTGCGCGCCAGCCTCTGAGCACCCGCCGACACCTCACTCGCCTGGCGTTCCCCGACTCCCAGCAGGAGTCGGCCTCGACATCGCTGCGTCGAGCGGCCAATGGCGGCCCGAGTCCGCCTGTCAACCACCCAGTTGTCGAACCATCAGATTCCGGCGTGGAGCCGGACACCGAAGGAGTACGCATTGCTGCCCAAGTCAGTCAGGTGGGGGGTGCTCCCCGCCCTCGCAGGTGTGGTGGCCGTCTCGGTCGCCGCGCCCGTACCGGTCGCGCAGGCCGTCGCCCCCGAAGCAGCGTCGGTGGGGCGGCACACGGCGACCGCCAGAACCGTGACCCTCATCACCGGCGACCGGGTCATTCTGCGCACCCAGCCCGACGCCACGGCCCCCGCCGTGTCCGTCCTGCCCGGCAAGGGCCGCGAGGACATGGGCTTCCGCGTCGTCCGCTCCCTGCGAGCCGGGACACAGCACATCAGCGTGATTCCCCATGACGCCGAGCGCCCCCTGGCCACCGGGAAGCTGGACGCCCGGCTGTTCGACGTCACGGAGCTGATCCGCATCGGGCAGGACGACGCGCGCTCGCGCTCTCTGCCGTTGATCGTCATGGAACGGGCCGACAAGGGGGCCGCCCGCTCCGCCCTCACCGCACACGGAGCCGGCCTCGGCCGCACCCTGCGCGCTCTGAACGGCGGCACCCTCACCCAGCCCAAGAAGAGCACCAGTGGTCTGTGGCAGTCAGTGCTCAAGGGACCATTGTCCAGCCGTGTCAGCAAGCTCTGGCTGGACGGCAAGGCGAAGGTCCTGGACGACGAGAGCAACAAGATCATCGGTGCGCCGGCCGCCTGGAAGTCCGGCCTCACCGGCAAGGACGTGCTGATCGCCGATCTGGACACCGGCATCGACGCCGGCCACCCCGACTTCAAGGGCCGCATCGCCGCATCGAAGGTCTTCGCCGGCACCAGCCTCAAGGACGGGTACGGGCACGGCACCCACACCGCCTCCACCATCGCCGGCACGGGCGCAGCGTCGAACGGCAAGTACGCGGGCGTCGCGCCGGGCGCCAGGCTGCTCATCGGCAAGGTCTGCGACGACGACGGCGGCTGCCCGGACAGCGCGATCATCGCCGGCATGGAGTGGGCCGCGGCCCAGCACGCCGTCGCCGTCAACATGAGCCTCGGCGACACCGTCACCGACGGCACCGACCCGGTGTCCACCGCCCTGAACCGGATCACCGAACAGACCGGCACCCTGTTCGTGGTGGCCGCCGGCAACGACGGCGGGCCGAAGGGCAACGGCGTGGACGGCACCGTGCAGAGCCCCGGCAGCGCGGACGCCGCACTCACCGTCGGCAGCACCACCAAGCGCGACACGCTCAGCTACTTCTCCAGCCAGGGACCCCGGCTGGGCGACGCCGCCGTCAAACCCGACCTGGTGGCACCCGGCTCGGACATCATCGGCGCCCGCGCCGACGGCACCAACATGGACACACGTACGCCCAACCCGCGCTACGAGCAGGCGTCCGGCACCTCCATGGCCACCCCACACGTCACGGGTGCCGTGGCCCTGCTCGCCCAGGCCAACCCCACCTGGAAGGCCGCCGACTTCAAGCGGGCCCTGACCTCCTCGGCGCACGGCCTGAAGAACCTGACCGCCTTCCAACAGGGCTCAGGCCGCCTCGACATCGTCCGCGCCCTCAAGCAGAAGGTCCACGCCACCTCCGGCGCCGCCAACCTGGGCCTGTTCACCTGGCCGCACGCCGACGCCACCGCCACCCGGCAGATCACCTACCGCAACGACGGCGACCAGGCGGTCACTCTCAAGCTCGCCCTGGACACCTACGGCCCGGGCGGCAAGCGAGCCCCGGCCGGCATGTTCTCCCTGGACGCCACCAGCGTGACCGTCCCCGCGCACGGCACCGCCACCGCGAACGTCACCGGCCGTACCACCAAGGCCCAGATCGGCCGCTACGGCGGCGCAGTTTTTGCCACCGCCGGAGACACCACGGTGCGGACCGCGGTCGGCCTGTTCGCCGAACCAGAACGCCACACACTGACCATCACCGGCCTCAACCGTGAGGGCAAGCCGGCCGCCGGCGCGGCGCTGACGATCGTCGGCCCGCGCACCGGCATCCAGCAGGGCATCCGGCTGGGGAGTGACGGCACGTTCCGACTGCGTCTGCCGGAGGACGACTACACCATCCTCGGCATCGACGACAGCCTGGCCGAGCTCGACGGTTCCGGCACCCGGACCGGCACCCGGACCCTGCTCGCCGCCACCGGCATCCGCACCGACCACGACCGCGCCGTGACACTCGACGGGCGCAAGGCCGGCAAGGTCTCGGCCCGCATCGACCACCGCGACGCCACAGCGATCTCCACCTCGGCCACCCTCGCGCTGCCCGGGGGCCAGGCAAACGACAGCTACTCACTCACCGCCGTCGTCGGCGGCAAGGCCACCCTGTACGCCACGCCCACCGCACAGGCCCCGGGCGTCCGCTACGCCGCCTCCACCACCCTCACGGGCAAGGACGCGGCCGGCGCCTATCGCTACTCCTTGCGGCAGACACACAAGGGCGGCATACCCGCCGACACCAACCCCGTCGTCCACGACCGGCAACTGGCCACCGTGCATGCCCGTTACGCCTCCCAGGGCGGCAAGCGGGTAGCAGCTGTGCGCTCCGATCAGCCGACCAACGAGACGGAGTTGATGCCGTTCATCCCGACGCTGCACACCGCACTGCCGAGCCGAGTGACCGAGTACTACTCAGTCGCCCCCGGACTCACCTGGACGCACTACCTCGACCTCTTCGGGACGACGGACCCCAGGTCCGACGGCACTCTCCCGGACCATGACGAGACGACCGCGGTCCGCCGCTACCAGGCCGGACGCACGTACACCGTCGACTGGAACCGGGCCCCCGTCGGCCCGGCCGTCTACAGCTCCACCCGCAAGGGCAACTACCTGTCCCTGGACATGGCACCGTATGCCGCCACCGGCACAGGGCAGCGCCTCGACGGTTCCTCCAACTTCGCGATGGAAGGCGAGGCCGTGCTGTCCTCCGGTGGACGGGTCATCGACCGTACGGGCGACCTCTCGAACATCGGCTTCACCGTCCCCAGCGCCGCCAAGCGCCGCTACACCCTGACCACCCGCACCACGCGCACGGCCGACTGGACGGCGCTCGGCACTCGCTCCACGCTGACCTGGGGCTTCACCTCGTCACGACCCCGCGGCTCGACATCCTCGGCGCTGCCGCTGCTGACCGTACGCACGGGGGGAGACGTCGACCTCAAGAGCACCGCCCCCGCCGGCCGTACCTTCCGCGTCCCGCTCACCGTGCAGCGCCCCACGAAGGCCGCACGGTCGGCGGTGAGCCGACTGACCCTCCAGGTCTCCTACGACGACGGCCGCACCTGGAAGACCGTCCGCGTCACCCGCCAAGGCACCACCGGCAGCGCCCTGCTCCACCACCCGAATCGCACCGGTTACGCCTCGCTGCGGATCAGCGCGGCGGACAAGGCAGGCAACACCGTCACCCAGACCGTCATACGGGCCTACCGAATCGCCCCAGTTCACTGACCCCGTAGCAGCCGACGGCGCCCTCGGGGGACCTCCACTCCCGGTGAGGGGTGCCTCGGCCCACTGCCCACGGCCTTGGTCGGGAGCAATCAACGCGGTAGGCATGGCCTGAGGGGGAGCACCGGGTCTTCCCGGCGCCCCCCTGCGAGCGCGGGCGATGGCGGACAGCCGACGGCCGACGGCCGACGGACGTACGCGAGCCTTGGCACTCGTGGTGATCACATGGCGTCGATCACACGCGAGGACGGTTCAACAGCCGGGAGAGCACGATGGCGCTCTCGGTCCGTTCGACAGGAGCTGTGGCGCGCACGCGTTGGATGGCCTGTTCCAGGTGGTGGATGTCTCTGGCCAGCATGTGGACGACTGCGTCGGCGGCGCCGGAGACGGTACAGGCTTCGACGACCTCGGGGATGCCCTCAAGGGCTCGGCGCAGTTCGGCGGGGGTGGGATTGCCGGAGCAGTAGACCTCGACGAAAGCCTCGGTGTGCCAGGCCAATGCCTGAGGGTCGATGAGAGCGGTATAACCGCGGATCGCGCCTGTGGCCTCCAAACGGCCGAGACGCCGCTTGGCGGCGGGCGCGGACAGCCCGGCCGCCTTGCCGATCTGGGCGTACGTGGCCCGTGCGTTGTGCAGCACATAGCGGATGATCGCTTCATCGATGGCGTCCATGACCCCACTCCAGACGACAGGACCTGCGGCGCGGCGCATGTATTCGCCATGAGCCCGATGACATTGCAAGAAATCGACAGTGGACAGCAGCAAATGGCGATTGATTGCGTTGTCGGGCCGAACATAGTCTCCGGCTTGTCCCTATGTCACGTGCCGGGAGCAGTGTTGAGATGACAGCAAGCCTGAGCGGTGTGGAAGCCTCGGCACTGGCCGCCGTGGACGAGGCGGCCATCGGCCGGTTGCTGCTGGAGCTTCTCTCTGTTCCGAGCGTGACGGGGAGCGCCGCGGAGTCCGAGCTTCAGCACGTCCTGGCCCGGCATCTGGAGCGGATGGACCTCGATGTCGACCTGTGGTCCATGAACCTGCCCGAGCTACGTGCCCATCCCCGTTTTCCCGGCAGCGAGGCCCCGCGCACGGAGTCGTGGGGCCTGGTGGGCGGCACGCGACGCCAGGGCGACGGGCCGAGCCTGGTCCTTCAGGGACACGTCGACGTCGTCCCGTCCGGGGACCTGGCGCAATGGGAGGGAGACCCCTTCCGCCCCCGGGTTTCCGGGGACGTGGTGCACGCACGAGGAGCGTGCGACATGAAGGCGGGCGTGGTGGCGATACTCGCCGCCCTGGCCGCGATACGCCGAGCGGGCGCGAAGCTGCGCGGCCAAGTGTCCGCACACTTCGTCGTCAGCGAGGAGGACGGAGGGCTCGGAGCGTTCGGAACCCTCGAACGCGGCCACACCGGGGATGCCTGCATCATCGCGGAACCGACCAGCGGCGCGCTCATGACCGCGAACGCCGGCGCACTGACTTTCCGTATCGAGGTACCCGGCCGCGCCACCCACGGCAGCACCAGATACGTGGGAGTGAGCGCCGTCGACGCGTACCTGCCCATCCACCGCGCGCTCGCCCGTCTCGAAGCCCGCCGCAACACCGGCGCGAGCCCCCTGATGGCCGAGTACCCCATTCCCTACCCGCTGTCCGTGGGTACCGTCCGGGCCGGCGACTGGGCCAGCAGCGTGCCCGACCTGCTGGTGGCCGAGGGAAGACTGGGGGTCCGGCTGGGCGAGGATCCGGCCCAGGCGCGCACCGAACTGGAGACGTGCGTGGCCGAAGCCTGCGCGGACGATCCGTGGCTGCGCTCTCACCCCGCCACGGTGACGTGGCCCGGAGGCCAGTTCGCCAGCGGACGGCTGCCGGCCGGGCACCCGCTCGCGGCACTGGTCGGCGACGCGCACGCCGACGTCACCGGCGGCCCACGACCGCCGGAGCGCGGCGCTCCCTACGGCAGCGACCTGCGGTTGTACTCCGGGGCGGGCATCCCCACGCTGCAGTACGGCCCGGGCGACGTACGCTTCGCGCACGGCCCGCAGGAGCAGGTCCGCGTCAGCGAAATCGTCACCGTCACCCGGGCGTTGGTGCTCGCCACACTGCGAGCAGTCGGCATCGAGTAGTACCGCCCGCAACTCGGGTGGACGGGGCTGCGCGGGGCACGCTGGCAACGCCGCGGGCGAGAGCGGAGAGCGGATCTCCATTCGCGGATCACCATTCCGGTCCGAACGGTGAGTCGTCGGTCGGGCGGTGGCCATGGCTGGTGTGCGGGCCAGGTCGAGAACCTGTAGGTGTCAGTCAGCCGCTCGTGTCAGCGAAAGAAACCCCGTGAAGACGTTCATCACCTCCAAGCCCGTCCTGTGGTTGCTGTTCCTGTTCAACCTGCTGGCCGCCGCCGTGATCCCCTTCGTCGCCGAGGGTGCCCAGGCCCTCGGAGCCTTCATCGGCATGGGCCTCGTATCGGTCAAGGCGGGTCTCGGCCTGATGTTCAAGTACCGCGAGGGGCGCAGGCGGGCCAGCCACGCCATGGTCGTCGCTCAGTAGCGTCGCCGGCGGCTCTCGCCGGATTCACGGCGCCCGTCACATCTCCACCCGCGACACCGCCTCGCCCGGCGCAGCACAGACAGGGCGCCGACATCGACATCTTCATCGAAGCCACCGGGGTGGACGCCCTGGTCGACACCTACTTGACGATGTGTTCACAGCAAAGCGTCATCGGGTCCGGCGATTATCAGCTGGAAGACGTCGCCACGGTCATGGAAATCATGGAGTCTGGGCGGTTCGACATCGAATCGATCAATACCCACGAATTTCCTCAGGACGAGATCGTCAGGGCCATCGAGACCGCAGGCGATGTCCACACGGCCCTGAACGTCGTCGTCAAGTACTGAGTGCCTGCTGTGTTCCCTGAGGGGAGACTGGCTGATACGAGCCCGGCGCGCGCCAACCACCAGCCGTAATGCGGCTTCAAGGGGTCGATGTCGCAGACGGGCCAACTCGTGCTTGTTGGGTTCGGGGGCCGTTTGCCCGATGCCTGGCACCGTCATAGAGTGGCACTAAGCAATTTCACGCTTTCCGAATCCGCAATCCGCCTCTCTCATCGGGTTCGGCGACCTTTTCTCCGGACGCCCGGATTGAGAATGTCGCCCGGTCAACAAACGGAGGCGTCGAAATGAGAATGAGTTTGCCCGAGCTGCGCGCCCTCGCCGCGGAGGCGGGGTTCACCGGCGATGACATCAAGATCGCGGCCGCCGTCGCCATGGCCGAGTCCAAAGGCTACGCGGGCGCTGTCGGCGACCAGCACCTGGTCGACAACAAGTGGGGGCCGTCCATAGGCCTCTTCCAGATTCGCAGCCTCAAGCACCCGGGGCAGTTCTCCCCACCGGACACGCTGAGGATCGAGGGAAAGCTCAAGAACCCGCTCTACAACGCCAAGACGGCGAAGGCCATCAAACACGCACACAACTGGAAGCAATGGTCCACGTTCGTGAACGGAGCCTACAAGCAGTACATGGACGGCGGGCCAGCCAGCCCGTCCCACTTCGAGCCGTTCCCGAGCGCGTCCTTCTTCCATGCCGGACGGAAATCGCCGATCGTCGCCGCGATGCATCAGCGGCTCGTCGCCGAGGACTGCAACCGGTACCAGTCGAGTGCAGGAGCCGACACATGGGGCCCGGGCGATGTGAAGTCCTACGCCGCCTGGCAGCAAAAGATCGGATTCGCAGGTGACGACGCCAACGGCATTCCCGGCAAGACCAGTTGGGACAAACTGCGGGTCCCCAACGTGTGAAAGCTGAGCCACGGAGCCGGAAGCGAGTGGAGCGAAGCGAGCGTACCCGCCGCCACGTCCCGGCCGGAAAGGACGGCGTCATGCCCGAGAAGAACTTCGACGACGAGGACCTGAAGGCGGCTCTCGCCAGAACAGACGTCAGCGATGGACCCGGAACCGACAACCTCGACGACCTTCCCGAGAGCGACTTCGTCGCTTTCGCAGAGGACGGCGTCGAGAACGACATGGAGGACTCCAAGTGACCGCCACCATCGCTTATGACCGTGACGTGGCGAACCTCATCGACGAGCTGAGCGCCACCGGCCACGTCTTCCACACGGCGCACAGGAAGACGTCGGTCACACTGCACCACAACGCCGGCCGCTTCTCGCACCAGGGCCTGCTCGAGGTCTGGAGGAAGCGTCCGGCCTCGGCCCACTTCGACGTGGACGCCGCGGGCGAGGTCGCGCAGTACGTCAAGGTGAACGAGTTCGCCTGGGCCGTCGGCAATGTGGCCGGCAACCAGCGCTCGATCAGCATCGAAATGGCGAACGCGACGCTCGCGCCCGGCTGGACGGTCGGCGAGGCCACCTGGAGGAGTGCCGCACGTCTCGCCGGCTGGAACTTCGCCAAGGTGATCGGCGAACGCCCCAGCAAGAGCAACCTCTTCTACCACCACCGCTGGTCCTCGACCGTCTGCGCCGGCCCGCACATGGACGACATCTACGACCAGGTCCTTGAGGCGGCTCAGGCGGCGTACGACCAGTTCAAGAATTCCCACCCCGACCCCCGGCCGGACACCGAGCCGTTCCCTGGTGCGTCGTTCTTCCAAGCCGGACGGACATCGCCGATCGTCGCCGCGATGCACGAGCGGCTCGTCGCCGAGGACTGCAACCGGTACGAGTCGAGCGCCGGCGCCGACACATGGGGCCCGGGCGATGTGAGGTCCTTTGCCGCATGGCAGCGAAAGCTCGGCTTCGCGGGGGGCGACGCCGACGGCACTCCTGGCAGGACCAGTTGGGACAAGCTGAGGGTCCCCAACGTCTGACCGTGCCTGCCGTCTATGGCCCGGGTTCGCACGTGGCTCGACGCCCCGCTCGGCGACCTTCTTCCGGAGAACCTGGACCGGATTCGGCCTCGCTCTGGGCCCCGACGCCAGTCAGCTGGTCCGTCGGTCCCCGTCGTCGTCCTGATCGGCCGAGTGAAGCAGTTCGATGACACGTTCCTCGTACCGGACGCGGGCCGGGGAGAAGTCGTACGGCATCTTGCCGATGGCCTCCATCGCGCTCATCCTCGCCCCGTCTTCTTCCTCGCCGGTGTGCTCGTCGTCCCGTTCCAGGAGGACGTTGAGGGCCTCTTCCAGGCCGGATTCTTCGATGGCGGCTGCCAGGGCGGTCTCGTGATCGCATCGCCGGGCGGCCAGGTCTTCGACGCGGGGGTCGTCGGGGGACACGGTGTCGTCCAGGGCCGCCTCGACCTCGGCCAGTCGGTCCTCCTCGGCCCGCAGCTCGGGGTGGGTGGCCAGGACGATGAACCGGTCGGCCTGGACAGCGGCGCCCAGAGGGCCGAAGACGCGCTCCGTGACCAGGAGGGTGTCGAGGTCGGCGGAGCGCACCGCTCCGGGTGGGAGATCGCGCAAGCGGCCAGTGACCAGCGGTGAGAGCAGGCCCAAAGGACTGCCCACTTCGCGGAGACGGTTCACGGCGGCCCGCTGGGCCTCGATGGCGGCAGCCTTGGAAACGAGGGACTCCTCCAGGCGGGCCAGGGACAACTCGATGCCGGTGGTGCCCTTGAAGGCGGCGTGGATGTCATCCAGGGAGACACCCGCATCGGCCATCCTGCGGATCCACAGCAGGCGGACCATGTCGTCGTATCCGTAGCGGCGGCGGTCATCGCTGCCGCGTTCCGGTTCGGCGAGGAGCCCGATGGCGTGGTAGTGGCGGATGGCGCGGGGTGTGGTCCCGGCGAACGCGGCGGCATCGCCGATCTTGACCCGGCGGGGAATCGCAGGAAGGGGCATGCGGGGGAACCTCTCAATGTCGTGCTCGCCGCCTACTGGACCACATGCCGCTACGGCACATGCAAACCCCTCTGTCGGGGGTGCGCGCCCGTACTCCCGCACCATCAGAGTCGTACGGACGGAAGTCGGCCGGTTCGCCGTCCGGCTAGCGGCTCCGACCTGCTCGGTCGCCGTCCACCATCCGGCGTGGCACGGCCAGTTGGCACGCTCGTGACGGCCGATCACGCGTGACCGGCAGACCCGGCCGCGTCGGGTAATCCCGCCCGAACTGTTGACGCGTTGACCGGATGCCGTTCATCATCGGGCCACTCGATGTCAGCGTTGACACAAGTCAGCGTTGACACTCTCTGGTGCCGGTGTCGACGACATCGCGGACCAGGGCGTCATATTTCGGGCCGCCCGCCGCAGGCTGCGCTGTGCTGCGTGGACGGCCGCAGCAGAGGAGGCATCATGAGCTCTGGACGTGTATCCCGGCATGACCGTGTGCGGATGACCGCCGCGGCGGCCGTCTGCGCACTGTCCGCCGCCCTGCTCGCCCCCCAGGATGCCGCGGCCGACACCCCGCTGTACTCCGAGACCTACCGTCCCCAGTTCCACTTCACTCCGGAGAAGAACTGGATGAACGACCCCAACGGCCTTGTGTACTACAAGGGTGAGTATCACCTTTTCTACCAGTACAACCCGAGCGGCAACTCCTGGGGCGACATGTCCTGGGGCCACGCCGTGAGCCCGGACCTCGTCCACTGGCGCGAGCTGCCGCTCGCCCTGTCGCACGACGACGAGGAGATGGTCTTCTCCGGAAGCGCCGTCGTCGACGAGAACAACACCACCGGTTTCGGCACCAGGAAGAACCCGCCCATGGTGGCCGTCTACACCAGCCACGACAAAACCACCGGCACCCAGGCACAGTCGCTCGCCTACAGCACCGACCGCGGTCGTACCTGGACCAAGTACCAGGGCAATCCCGTCATCGACATCGGGTCGAGAGACTTCCGCGACCCCAAGGTCCAGTGGTACGCGCCGACCAAGAGCTGGCTGATGACGGTGTCGCTGTCCGCCGAACACAAGGTGCGGTTCTACTCGTCCAAGAACCTCAAGGACTGGACGCAGCTCAGCGAGTTCGGCCCGGCCGGCGCGACGGGCGGTGTGTGGGAGTGCCCCGACCTGTTCCCCCTCGCCGTCGACGGCGACACGGACAACATCAAGTGGGTCCTGGTCGTCAACATCAACCCCGGTGGTATCGCTGGCGGTTCGGCAGCCCAGTACTTCATCGGTGACTTCGACGGCACGAAGTTCACCGCCGACGACGACGGCACCTACACCCCGCCCTCCGGGACCGTCTTGCAGGACTTCGAGGACACCGGCTTCGGTTCGTGGACGGCCACGGGCAGCGCGTTCGGCGCGGGACCGGCGGCCGGGACGCTCGACGGGCAGCAGACAGTCGGCGGCTTCGACGGCAAGGGCCTCGCCAACAGCTTCCACTCCGGGGACGCCACCACCGGCACCCTCACTTCGCCCTCCTTCACCGTCGACAGCCCCTACCTGAACTTCAAGATCGGTGGCGGCCGGCACCCGCACCAACCCGGGACGGTCCTCGCCGACTTCGAGGGCGGCACCTACGGCGACTGGACGACGACGGGCGACGCCTTCGGCCCGGCACCGGCCACCGGCACCCTCCCCGGCCAGCAGCAGGTCTCCGGCTTCCAGGGCAGTGGCCTGGTCAACACCTTCCTGAACGGCGACGCAAACACCGGCACCCTCACCTCGCCCGAATTCACCATCGACAAGCGATACATCAACTTCCTCATCGGCGGCGGCAACCACCCTGCCGGCTCCGCCGACCCCACCGCCCTCGAACTCCTCGTCGACGGCCAGGTCGTGCGCAGCGCCACCGGAAAGGACGCCGAGGCACTCCAGACGGCCTCCTGGGACGTGCGTGACCTCGCCGGCAAAAAGGCGCAGATCAGGTTGGTCGATGACAGCACGGGAGGCTGGGGTCACATCCTCGCCGACCAGATCGTGCTGTCCGACACCCAGGCCCAGCCCGGCTCCCAGGAGACCTCCGTCAATCTGATCGTCGACGGCCAGGTCGTCCGCAGCGCGACCGGGGCCGACAGCGAGACGCTGGACTGGACCTCGTTCAACATGCGCCCCTACCTCGGCAAGAAGGCGCAGATCCAGCTCGTCGACATGAACACCGGCGGCTGGGGCCACATCCTCGCCGACCAGTTCACCGCAGCCGACTCCTCCGCCCTCTCCGTGCTGCAGCGCGCCCACTGGGCCGACTACGGCAAGGACTACTACGCGGCCGTTTCCTGGGAGAACGCCCCGGGCGGCAAGCGGTACATGATCGGCTGGATGGACAACTGGGACTACGCCGGCGCCATCCCCACCTCCCCCTGGCGGGGAGCACAGAGCATCCCACGCCAGATGGCGCTGCGCACCGTCGACGGCCGCGTCCGGCTTACCAGCGAGCCGGTGAACAGCGTGAAGTCCCTGCGGCAGGAGCCTCCGGCGACCGCGACGGGCGACGTCGTGACGAACACGTCGAAGGCGCTGATCGGCGCCGCCGCCGAAGGCAAGGCGCTCGACATCGAGGCCACCTTCTCCCTCGATGACGCCGAACGCTTCGGCCTCAAGGTACGCAGCGGCGCCGCGGGCGAGGAAACCGTCATCGGCTACGACACCACGACCCAGGAACTGTACGTCGACCGCACCCACTCCGGCGCCGTGGACTTCAACAGCACCTTCCCCGGCATCCAGACCGCGCCTCTGAAGGCGGCGAACGGCGAGATAAAAATGCGGATCCTCGTCGACTGGTCGTCCATCGAGGTCTTCGGTGGCGACGGCGAAGCGGTGATCACCGACCAGATCTTCCCCGACCCCGCCAGCCAAGGCGTCCAGGTCTTCGCCGAGAACGGATCGGTGAAACTGAACAAGGCCACCGTCTGGCACCTCGACTCCACCCACGACTGACGCGACGGCATACGCCAGGACAGCCCGGCACATGCCAAGTGCCGGGCCAGCGCCTCTATTTGCTGCACACACCCCGAGCGCCGCTTCGAACCATGCCGGTGCGTAGGGGGCCGAGGGTCAGGAGGATGCTGTGGGGCTGGGGTCCGCGGTGGCCTCGGCGGTGCGGTGCTTGACCCACGCCTCTCCGATCCCCTTCGGGACGTTCGGCAGCAGGCCGTCCTCCTTGGTGTACGCCAGCCCCTGCGAGTAGCCACCGCCGCCGCAGCCGTCGGAGTAGTGGATGAGCTTCACGTCCACGGAGTTGTCGATGACGGGCTTGGCCGCACCAGCGCGGGTGACTCGGAGGCGGACCGGGGCGGTGTCGGGGCCGACGTCGTCAGGCAGCTCGACGGTCACGTGCGCGATGCGGCTCTCCTTCAGCTCGCCCTTGGCGCACTCACCGCGCGTGCACAACTCGTAGGTGGCGCCCGCGAGATCGCTGTAGCCGTCCTGCACGACGTACACGCCGACCTGGGACACCACGTCTAGCCCGGCGCAGATTGACGAATCGACACAGCCGGACAGGCCCACGAGGAGGGCGGCGACACCGCTGAGCACGCGCGCGTGCCGTGCCGTGGTCATCACTTCGTCACCCCTCCGGGAAGTGCCTTCTCCGCCAGGGCGATGTCGGTCATTGCCAGGCTGTTCACTGACTTGGGCATTGAGGGGATCTTAGTGAAGTCAGGGCGTGCCGGGACGGCTAGCGAGGTGCCGCGCGTCCGGGGTGGTACTTCCTCGCGGCGAGCCAGGGCCTGTCACCGATCCGTTGTTCGCGAGTTGTTTGTTCGGCACCAGTGCATCGAAGGCGAACAACGTGCGAGCCGCTACACCTGGATCGACCGCCCCGGCCGCATCGGTGGCGGTCAACGGCCGAGCCCGGCAGACCGCGGCAGACGAACGAGCCCTGCGCAGGGGCCACGACCTGCCTCGCTGGCTACCTGCGCCGGCGCGCCTCCCTGGCCGTGCTCGGCTGCACCACGACAAGAAACGCCGTCCACCAGGAATGGCTGCATCAACTGTGAACTGCAGAGGAGACCGAATGAGCGTGAGAAGGATCAGAAAGCGGGCGGCTGCACTGGTCGTGACGATGATCGCCGCATTGCTCCTTCCGCTGGCGGCGCAGGCACCAGCACACGCAGCATCGAACGCTGCGGCCGGACCGACCGCGTGGACACCGGGCATCTCCCCGCTGTACCCGGGCGAATACGTAACGCGGAACGTGTCGAGTGCCGATCGGAACTCGGCGCTGGTGACGTGCTCCTTGGCCTCTGGGATCGCCTGCGTGTCGGTCGGCCAGGGCGACGGCAGACACAGCGTCTTCCACCTGTTCAGGTGCGAGACACGGTCGCTCTCGAACTTCATCGACGCGCTCGCTGTCCGGAACAACCAGACCGGCGGAGCCCAAGTCCACTTCTGGGGGCCCAGGTACTCGGTCTGGACCCCGGCGAACGGCGTGATCCACACGGTCCCGGACTACGCGACGTACGACTTCAATCGCCTCGATCTCTGCTGAGGGCACATCGACCCGGGCATGCGGTGCAGGTGTCCGGGTCGGAACCCTTGAGGTGACGGCTGCGGAGTGACGACTGTCTGACGTGAGGTCTGACGGCATGATGCCCGGCCCCGGTCGTCACGATGTGCTCCTCCCTGGCAGATGCGAAGAGCGGGCGTGGATACACGCCCGCTCTCCGCACCGTACGCAGCCGCTCAGTTGATGCGGACGATCTTCCAGAGCTGGTCGTCGTTGCTCAGGTCGTTCCACTGCACGACTGCCGCGCCGTTGCTGGTCAGGGACTGGGCGACGCCGGCATTGAAGCCGCTGCCCACGTTCTTGAGTTTGAAGTAGCCGTTGCCCGCGTCGGTGAGGGTCCACTTCTGCGAGTTACCGGTGGACGGCGTGTTCTGGACGACGACGGCTCCGGCAGTGGTGGAGCCGTTGCGGATGTCCAGATTCAGGTTGCTGTTGACGTTCCTGATGTTCCAGGCTCCGCCGCCGGCCGACTGGAAGGTGAACAGCTGGCAGAAGCAGGCCGAGTTCTGCCACTGCTGCGCCGCCGTGTTGGAGGCGGTCGAGCCCTGCGGTATGTCCAGGTACTTGCCGCTGTTCTTGTTGACGAGGACGTACTGCCCGGTGCCCAGCGGGGGCAGGGCGGTCTGGGTGAGGTTCCAGCGCTGGCAGGCGCAGCTGGTGCCGCTCCACTGGACGGCGGCGGTGCCGACCGCGGTGGAGGCGCTCGGGATCTCCAGGTACTTGCCGGTCACACGGTTGGTGATGCTGTACCCGCCGGACTGGTGCGGGGCGACGGCCCACTCGTGGTCCAGGGTGCCGTTGTCGTCCCACTGAAGGATCTTGGCGCCGTCGGCGGTGGACTGGCTCTCCACACCGAGGACCTTGCCGCTGGCGACGTTGCGGATCTTGAAGTAGCCGGAGGCCTGCTGTATGAAGCGCCACTGCTGGTCGGTGGCGTTGTCGGCGTTCTGCTGGGTGGCGTTCGTGCCGTTGGTGGTGGAGCCGCCGACGATGCTCAGCATGAGGTTGCTGCCCGCGTTCGACACGGTGTAGGTGGCACCGTCCGAGATGCCTCCGCCGAGGTCGATGGTGCTGTAGGTGACGGGGTTGGAGAGGTTGCTGCCTCCGTTGCCGCCGCTGAGTACGAGCAGGCTGTGGCCGTCGGACAGGGGCACCATGCCGCGGCTGTAGCCGTTGGCGACGTTGGAGGTGATCCGCGTCCAGGTGTTCGCGGCGCCGTTCTGGGTGTTGAGGAACAGGTCGCTGGTGCTGTAGGCGCCGACGACGAGCGTGCCGTTCGGACCGCCGGTGGGCAGCCACGTGATGTACGGGGTGCTGGTGGGGACCACGCCGTCCGTCGACCGCAGGGGGATGCCGGTGGCGGAGTCGAAGTCCTCCGGGTCGGCGGAGATCTTGTAGTAGACGGCGAAGTTGCCCGAGGGCGAGCCGCCGTACTCGTACGTCATGACGTAGTTGCCGTTGGGCAGCTTCGCGACGGTGGCCATGCCCGGGCGCTGGCTGTACGTGGGCATCGCCACGTCGTCCACGACCGGCCCCCAGGTCTGGAGGTCCGTGGTGACCTGGTGCACGAGCTTCTGGCCGTGGTCGGGGTCGCGCTGGTCGGAGTAGTAGACGATCAGCTTGCCGTTGGCGTAGAGGAAGAAGGGCTCCCATACGGGGGTGTTGCCGTTGCCGTTCTGGTCGTACGCCGGGCCGCCGGTGGCGATGTTGCTGACGAACGTCCAGGTCTGTCCGCGGTCGGTGCTGGCGTAGACATCGATCTTGATGGCGGAGCGGTCGGAGGGGACCGAGGCTCCGGCGGCCAGGATGGTGCCGGCCGGGAAGCCGCCCATCGCGGTGGGCAGTTCGAACAGCTCAGGCTGCCAGCGCATGCCCCAGCCGTTCTGCGTGTCGGCGACCTCCGAGATCTTCGACCAGGAGTTGCCGTTGTCCGTGCTCCGGTAGATCGGGAAGACCGGTGTGCCGGAGGTGTACTGCTCGAACGTCGCGAGGAGGGTGCCGTTGGCGGAGCCGTTGTGCTGCATACGCATCGCCCGCGGATAGAGCGACCCGGGCGAGGGCGCGCCCGACGGCGGGGTGTACATCGTCTGCGAGGGGCGGGCCAGGGCGTCTGCCCGGCCGGCGGGCAGAACCATGGTCATCGCCGCGACGACCAGGACGAGGACCAGAGACAAGAAGGAGAGGGGACGGGGACGCGGAGCGGCGCCGGATCTGGCGCCTGTCTGCGCTGTGGACATTGCGGCTCCCAGGGGAATGGGGAAGGTGTGGTTCGGTGTCCGCCGGCTCGGAACGGCTCGAAGTGACGCGGCGGAGTTCGTTGGGCGCGTCGCCCGGGGGCAACCGGGCGACGCGGCCGGGCGTGGCACGCGAGCGCGGGGGCGCGGCGCGACATGCGCGGATTGTCGAGGGCGGGGCGCCCCGGCGTGTGAGGTGTGCCGGGGTGGTGACAGGGGGGTGGGTGGATCAGACGGAGGGCGGCGGTGCGGTGGAGCCGCGGACGATCAGTTCGACGGGTGGGTCGTTCGCCGGAGGCAGTGCGGTGTCGGGTTTCTCCATGGCGTGGAGGAGGAGCCGGATCCCTTCGCTCGACGCCGCCTCGAAGGGCTGACGGGCGCTGGTCAGCGGCGGGGAGACGTAGGCGAAGACGGGGTTGCCGTCGAAACCGACGACACTGACGTCCTCCGGCACCCGGCGACCGCTTTCCCGCAGGCCGTGGATCAGCCCGATGGCCATCTCGTCGCCCGCGGCGAACACCGCGGTCACCGAGCGGTCCGAGGCCAGCCCGAGGCCCGCGGCATACCCGGAGTCCGCCGACCAGTCACCGTTCAGCACGGGCGGTTCATGCGCGCCCCGGGCCGCCAGCGCCGCCCGCCACCCCTCGATGCGGTCCTTGGTGGCGTACCACCGGCGTGGACCGGCGAGGTGATGGACGGTCGTGTGCCCCAGGTCCAGCAGGTGTTCGGTTGCCGCGCGGGCCAGCTGATGGGCACCCACGCCGACGGTCAGTGTCCGGGCGGCGGTGAAGGCGGGCGGCGCTCCGACGAAGAGGACCGGCACATCGACGCCGAGCGGGACGTCACCCTCGACGATGGGTACGGAGACGACGATGCCGTCCACGCCCTGCTCCAGGAGTGACTCCAGCGCGCCGGCGATGCTTCGCGGGTCGCCGTCCGGGGTGTTGACGACGCGCAGCGCGTAACCGGCGTCCCGTACGGCCTGTTCGATGCCCACCAGCAGGGAAGCGGTTCCGTACCCGGCTGTTGCCAGCGCGACCACACCGATGGACCGGGTGCGGCCGGAGGCAAGCGCCCTGGCCGCGTGGTTCAGCCGGTAGCCGAGTTCCTCGGCGGCCGCCAGGACACGCCGGCGGGACTCGTCGGAGACGTACGGCTCGTCGTTGAGGACCCGGGAGACCGTCTTGCGTGAGACACCGGCCAGCCTGGCCACGTCCTCACTGCGCGGCGCGGAGGACGCCGCGCTGCGCTCCACCCCTGTTGTCATGAAGGCTCCTCATGGCCGAGTGTTCGCCATCGAACGAGGTCAGATTAATGACCGCGCGGTCTGACCGCGCGGTCAATGTCTACGCACAAGCCGAGCGCGCGTCAAGAGTTCACGCGACGACACTTGCCGACGGGTGCGAGAGAACGTCGGGGCCTGCGGTCGGGCGGAGGGGGTGCGCCGGGCGCCCGAGAGGGTACATCCCAGGCACATTCCTGCAGCTCAGTTGGCCTGCTCGGGATACGGAAAGCCTCGACGGCCAGCCCGGTCAACCCTGTTCCTCGGCCCCGGATGCCGGCACTTCGGGCTCCTGGCCGGACCGGATGCGTCGCACATCGCCCGGCGCGAAGTCTTGACAGCCGGTACATGAAGCGTTCACGCTTCCTGGCGTCCACCGATCGCATTTGTTCGATCGTGTTTGGTTCTGGCCGTGCAGCGGCCACTGCTCCGCCCACCCTCTTCGGCTGACGCGCCAAGTCTGGGTACCGCCAGCCCCGTCAGGAGTCGAAATGCACCCTTCATCCCTTGGTCGGTCCATGCCTGGCACCAGCCGCCGTACCGTGCTCCGCGGACTCGGCGGAGCCACGCTCCTGGGTGCCGGCATCCCCTTGCTGAGTGCCTGCGCAGGCGGCTCGGAGTCGTCGGGCACCAAGACCGTCACCGTGGGCTCCAACGCGTCCGACGCCGTCCCGAAGAAGGGGTACGCCGACATCTACGCGGCCTTCACCAAGCAGTCCGGGATCGCGGTCGACATCAACACCAAGGACCACAACACCTTCCAGGAGCAGATCAACACCTACCTCCAGGGCACGCCGGACGACGTGTTCCAGTGGTTCGCCGGCTACCGGATGCAGTTCTTCGCGGCCAAGGGGCTCGCCTCCCCGATCGACGACGTGTGGAAGACGATCGGCGGCAACTTCCCCTCGGCGATGCACGACCTGAGCAAGGGGCAGGACGGCAAGTACTACCTGGTGCCCCTCACCACGTCCCCGTGGGCGGTCTTCTACCGCAAGAGTGTCTTCCGGCAGTACGGCTACGAGGTCCCCGCCACGTGGGACGCGTACGTCTCCCTGTGCAGGCGGATGAAGAAGGACGGCCTCGTCCCGATCGCGTACGGCGACAAGGACGCCTGGCCGGCGATGGGCACCTTCGACCAGATCAACTTCCGTCTCAACGGCTATGACTTCCATGTCGAGTTGATGGCGGGCAAGGCCTCGTGGACCGATGCGAAGGTCCGCAAGGTCTTCGACACCTGGGCCGAGACCCTGCCCTACCACCAGGAGGGCGCGGTCGGCCGTACCTGGCAGGACGCCGCACAGACCCTGGTGGCCAAGAAGGCCGGCATGTACATGCTCGGCATGTTCGTGGCCCAGCAGTTCACGAACCAGGCGGACCTGGACGACCTCGACTTCTTCGCCTTCCCCGAGATCGACCCGGCGTACGGGCAGGACACCGTCGAGGCCCCCACCGACGGCATCATGCTCAGCAAGAAGCCCGCCAACCGCGCCGGATCCGTCAAGCTGCTCGAATTCCTGGGTACGGCGCAGGCCGAGGAGATCTACCTGAAGGCCGACCCGAGCCTGATCGCCGCCTCCACGAAGGCCGACACCTCCGGCTACAGCGCCCTTCAGAAGAAGGGCTACGAGATGATCAGCCAGGCGAAGCATCTCACCCAGTTCATGGACCGCGACAGCCGCCCGGACTTCACCTCCACGGTGATGCAGCCGGCGCTGCAGAAGTTCATCCGCGACCCCAAGGGCGTCGAC
>NZ_JABXWI010000024.1 GCF_014930365.1 Streptomyces caniscabiei
CGGCCGGACAGCACAACCGGAAGACAGCCCAGCAGGGCGTCAGTCAGACCCCGAGCCACGACCACCGGAACCTGAGTATCAGCATCAATGTCAGACCCCCTCCGTACCCTTGGCTCCCAGCCGCTTGGGCTACGGCCCGTGCTGACCTGCCCGGACTGGCCATGCGCCGGATCGCCGACCTCTACCCCGGCGAGGCGAAGACCGACGCGACGGTCGCCGCGGTGATCGCGGACGCGGCCCGCACCATGCCGCACACCCCCTGCGCTCGCTGGAACTGACCGACGAGATCACCGCCGAACTCCCGGTCCTGGTCGGCTTCGACCAGGACCTCGCGGCCAAGGCCACCCGCACCTCCAACCGGATACGCGGCCTGCTCACCCAGTTCCACCCCAGCCTCGAACGCGTCCTCGGCCCCCGCCTCGACCACCAGGCCGTCACCTGGCTGCTGGAGCGCTACGGCTCCCCGTCCGCCCTGCGCAGGGCCGGTCGCCGCAGACTCGTTGAGCTGATCCGCCCGAAAGCCCCACGCATGGCCCAGCGGCTGATCGACGACGTCTTCGAGGCACTCGACGAACAGTCCGTCGTCGTCCCCGGCACCGGCACCGGCACCCTCGACATCGTCATCCCCTCCCTGGCCGCATCCCTGGCCGCCGTCCACACCCACCGCCGGGCAATGGAAGCCCAGATCAACGCCCTGCTGGAAGCCCACCCTCTTTCCCCGGTCCTGACGTCGATGCCCGGCGTCGGCGTCAGGACCGCCGCCGTCCTGCTGGTCACCGTCGGCGACGGCACCGGCTTCCCCACCGCCGCCCGCCTCGCCTCCTACGCCGGCCTCGCCCCGACAACGAAGTCGTCCGGCACCTCGATCCACGGCGAACACGCGCCACGGGGCGGAAACCGCCAGCTCAAGCGGGCGATGTTCCTGTCCGCCTTCGCCTGCATGAACGCCGACCCGGCCTCCCGCGCCTACTACGACAAGCAACGCGCCCGCGGCAAGACCCACACCCAGGCACTCCTCCGCCTCGCCCGCCAACGCATCAGCGTCCTGTTCGCCATACTCCGCGACGGCACCTTCTACGAACCCCGCACACCCGCGGACGTCGAGCTCGCCGCATGACCCCAGCAAGACCGAATCACCCCAAACCCGGCAAGGGTGCCTTGGCGAAGGACATAGAGGCACCCCCCGTACGGCGGCTCCTGGGTGAACCACGACGAGATCCGCCAAGTGGACGGGTTTCGTACGTGCTCTGCTGGAGGCACTGCCTGAGGAGGCCACGATCGGCGTGGTCGCCCCGTTCACGCCCCAGGCCGACGAACTCCGCGCGCGGCTGAGGCAATACGGCCGGCAACGAGTGCGCGTCGGCACCGTGCACACCTTCCAGGGCGGTGAGCGCGATGTCATGGTCTTCTCCCTTGTCGCCGGTGAAGGCATGCACGACAGCGCGATCGGCTGGGTCCACCGCCGGCTCAATCTCTGGAACGTCGCCATCACCCACGCCCGCAGCCACCTCATCGTGGTCGGCGACATGAACCTGTGGCGCAGGTGGGGCGGTGTCGCCACCGAGCTCCTGAACGCCGCCACCATGACCGGGCCTCGCTTCGAAGACCATGCGGGAGACGACCTGCTGCAGCGCCTCTATCAGGTCATGTCCACAGAGCCGGGAACGACAGCAGCGCTCGGCGAGAGCGTCCACGGCCACCCTGTCGATGTCCTGGTACGAACCCAGGACGCTGCCCGTCCACAGGCCGTCCTGCTCGACCGCGGGCCGGACGAAGGCGCTGACGAAGCACGCCACATACGCTTGATGCTGCACCGCCGTCGGCTCGTGGACAACGGCGAAGAGAGCGGTCACGCCCTGCGGTACCCGGCGTAGCGACTGTACGACACGAGCACCCGGTGACCGGTGAACGGCTTTGGGGCGCCGGCCACTTCCCGTAGGCCTGCTTCCAGCGCGACCGGTGACGGGAGTCCCCTTGGCCGCGACCGTTCACACGGCTCAGCGCCAGCAGGGACGCTCCGTTGTTCCACAGGCCGAGGTGATCGCGGTGCACAGCGAGAATACCGTGCTCGACGGCAAACCTCTCGGAGGGACGGCTGAACTTGGTGGTCGTCACAAACACCGCCACGTCGGCCTGGAAGTGGACCTTGGCACCCAGCAGATCACGCAGCTCACGGCTGGCGATGGTGCTGCTGGGCACGTACCGCTTGCACTGGAGAACAGACGTCCAGCCATCCGGCAGACGGCCGACGACATCGGCACCGTTGTCGTGCGAAGATGATCAAGCCAGTTGAGACGACCTCTTATCCGCTCGGCGAACGCAAAGCGCGCATTTCGAGCGCGGTGTTCCCCCCGGCGTGGCCAGCTGTTTCGAAGGCCTGCCACATCGAGGCGTACTTCCCGCCCCTGGCGAGCAACTCCTCGTGCGGCCCGGTCTCGATGATCCGGCCGCCGTCGAGGACAACGATGCGGTCCGCGGTCCGCGCCGTCTGCAGGCGGTGCGCGATCAGGATCGTGGTCCGGCCGCGCGAGACGCGCCGCATCGCGGCGGTGACCCGGGCTTCGGTGCCGAGGTCGAGGTTGGCCGTGGCCTCGTCCAGCAGGAGCAGGACGGGGTCGACCAACTCGGCCCTGGCCAGGGCGATGAGCTGGCGCTGTCCCGCCGACAGGGACCGGCCGCGTTCCGCCATCTCGCACTCATAGCCGCCGGGCAGCCCGGAGACGAAGTCGTGGGCGCCGACCGCCCGCGTCGCCGCCTCGACCTCGGCGTCGGTGGCCCCGGGACGACCGTAAGCGATGTTGTCGCGGACCGATCCGGTGAACAGGAACGCCTCTTGTGGCACATAGCCGAGACGCCGCCGGTACGAGGACAGGTCGAGCGCGCGCAGATCGTGGCCGTCGACGCGTACGGCACCCTCGCTCGGATCGTAGAACCGTGCAAGCAGCTTCATGAGGGTCGACTTGCCCGCGCCGGTCTCGCCCACCAGGGCGACCGTCTCGCCGGCCGCGATACGCAGGCTGATGCCACGCAGCGCCTCGGGTGGCCCGGCCGGCGAGACGGGCGCCTTGGTCGGATAGGAGAAGTGCACGTCGTCGAAGACCACCTCACCAATCAGCGGGCCCGTCTCCTCGAGGTTCTCCGGGCTGGGGGTGAGGCTGTCGACCTTCATGAGCTCGGCGATGCGGTTCACCGAGATCCGGGTCTGCTGCCACGAGTCGAAGACCTGCGACAGCTGTTGGACGGGAGAGAAGAACAGGTCGATGTAGAGGATGAAGGCGATCAGGGCGCCCGCGGTCAGCTGCCCGGACACGACCATTCCGGCGCCCACGCCCAGGACGATGACGCGCGTGGCGTCCGAGAGGAACTCCACGAACAGGAAATAGACGAGCATCAGCCGTTGGGCCGAGAGACGGGCGGCGACGTAGTCGTGGCCGAGCCGCCGGTACCGGGCCTCGGCGATCTCCTCGTGGACGAAAGCCTGGGATTCACGTACCCCGGACAGGCTCTCCTGGAAGTCCGCGTTGACGGCGGCGATCCGTTCCCTGGCTCGGTCGTAGCGTATGCGGCCCCGCCGCCGGTACAGCACCGTCGCGAGGGCCAGCGGGACGAAGACGGGGAGCATGACGGCTTCCAGTTCGGGATTGAGGAAGAGCAGCGTCGTCCCCACGCCGACGAACGTGACGAGCGAGACGATCGCGGACAGTACGCCGTTCTCGATCAGCGACTCGAACTGATTGACGTCGGTAGTCATCCGGGTCATGATCCGCCCGGCCATCTCCCCCTCGTAGAAGTCGAGGGACAGCCGCTGCAACTGGGCCCAGATCCGGATCCGCAGGGACAGCATGACGCGCTGGGCGGTCTTACCGGTCACGAACGTGCCGGCGATCTCATCGATCAGACCGGCCAGGGCCACCACCAGGTACACGCCC
Organism: Streptomyces caniscabiei; assembly: GCF_014930365.1. Classification (GTDB taxonomy): domain Bacteria; phylum Actinomycetota; class Actinomycetes; order Streptomycetales; family Streptomycetaceae; genus Streptomyces; species Streptomyces caniscabiei. The sequence continues at coordinate 3,930 of NZ_JABXWI010000024.1, forward strand.
GACGCGGTGAACAGGGCGGCCTCGGATCCGGCCGTCACGCCGCTGTTGATGCCGTGCTTGACCAGGTAGGGGCCGATCACTGAAGCCAGGGCGTCGAGGACGACCAGGAGCAGGCCCAGCAGGAGCAGGTGCCGGAACTCCGATAGGAGCCCGACCAGGCTGAACGAGGGGTCCCGGCGTGCCTCCGTCTCCAGGTTCACCGCCGCGATGTCGCGCACGGGGTCGAGTGCGGCCACGCGGTCCAGCAGTTCGGGAGGTACTTCCACCGTGCTGCGGCGGCCGAGGCCGTGGTCGCCCTGGCCGGGCCGATGCCTCTCGTCCCGCTCCGTGGCCTCCGCGTCCGTGCCGGACGGCGAGGCCGGTGCCTCGGTCCCGCCGTCGGCGGCGTCCCCGTCGAGCTCCCCGAGCAGCGTCCGGTACAGCGCGTCGCGCTCCACCAGCTCGTCGTGGGTGCCGACGTCGACGACCCGGCCCTGGTCCATGACCACGATCCGGTCCGCCAGACGCAGGGTCGAGCGGCGGTGCGCGACCAGGACGGTGGTCCGCCCGGCCGTCGCCTCGCGCAGCGCGTCGTGGATGACCTCCTCGGTGGCGGCGTCCACCGCGCTGGTCGCGTCGTCGAGGATCAGAATCCGGGGGTCGTACAGCAGCGCCCGGGCCAGGGCCACCCGCTGCCGCTGCCCGCCCGACAGGCGCTGGCCCCGCTCGCCCACCACGGTGTCGTAGCCATGGGGCAGGCCCATGATGAAGTCGTGCGCACCCGCGGCGCGTGCCGCCTGTTCGATGTCGGCGTCACCGGCGCGCGGGCACCCGTAGGCGATGTTGTCCCGAACCGACGCGGAGAACAAGAAGCTCTCCTCGAACGCCACGCCGACCTGACTGCGCAGAGAGCGCAGAGTGACGTTGCGCAGGTCGTGGCCATCGACGAGCACGGCACCGTGCTGCGGGTCGTGGATGCGCGACACCAGCGCCACCGCGGTCGACTTGCCGCTCCCGCTCGGGCCGACGAGGGCGACGCGGGACCCGGCCGGTATGTGCAGGTCGAGGCCGCGCAGGACCTCGGCTCCCTCCCGGTAGGAGAAGTGCACCCCGGAGAAACTGATGTCGCCGCGGAGAGCGGGCAGTTCCGTCGCGCCGGGTGCGTCGGCGATGGCGGGACGCAGGTCGATGAGCTGGAAGATGCGCTCCAGACCGGCCCTGGCCTGCTGCGCGATGACGGGGAGGCGTGCCAACCGGCCGGCGGGGGGCACGAGTTGGGCGACGTAGCTGGAGAAGGCCAGGAACGTGCCCAGAGTGATCTCGTGGCGCAGCGCCAGCCAGCCGCCGTAGGCCAGGATGGCCACCTGCCCGAAGACGGGAATGGCCTGCAGGACCGGCTGGTAGCGGGCCTGCAGTCGCACCAGGCGCATCTGGGAACCGAAGACCGCCTGCGATGCCTCGGCCACTCGCTCGACTTCCCGCTGCTCCTGGCCGAAGGCCTTGACGACCCGCACCCCGTTGAGGACCTCGTCGACGGTCTGGACGACCTCTCCCACCCGCTGCTGGGCGTCCCATGTCGCGGGAAACATCTTCCGGCGCATTCGGTAGGAGACAGCGAGCACCATGGGCACGACGACGATACTGACAACGGCCAGAGACGGGCTCAGGACGAGCATCACCCCGATCGCCAGGGCCACCCGCAGCGCGTCGCTGCCCAGGAACGGGAAGTAGTTGAGCAGTCCCTGGACCAGGGATGTGTCCGCATTGGCTCTGCCGACGAGTTGCCCCGTCGGCATGCGGTCGAGGTTCTCGGCGTCCATGGACTGAAGACGGCTGTGCATGGCGCTGCGCAGATCGAACTCGACTTCGAGAGCGAGGCGGGCTCCCGACAGACGGCGGAGGAATTCGAAGCCTGCCGTGGCGGCCCCGAGCACGAGGAGCAGGGTCAGCCACAGCCACAGTGCGGACCCACCGGTAAGGATGGCGCCGTCGATGATCTGCCGCACGACCATGGGCATGGCGATCATGGAGGCGCTGCCGAGTACCGCGCCCAGCAGGGTGAGCGCCAGTGCCTTGCGGCGCCGGAGCATGCATCCCCACAGGCGTCGGCCCCATCCAGGACCGGCCGATGGTTCAGCGGACGTCGACTCGCGCTCCGCCTGGCGACGCGGCGCTCGGCGGGACGGTCGTCCACCGCCGCGTCCAGCCTGACGCCCCGTAAGCACAGTCTTCTCCACTGGTACTCCTGTCTGTCGGATAGCTGGCGGGCTTTATGAGGCGGGCATGGCAGAAAGCTGGGAGGCGTACGCAACTGAGCGCCGGTCATCGCCGTTCGAGTGGATGACGCGGCTCAGGCGCTCGGTTCTGGTAGGGCGTGCTCCGTGACCGGCATCCGGAGCAGGGCCGGGTAGCCGAGGTCGGCCGTGTTTTTCAAGAGAACCGGCACCTGGTGGAATCCGGTACGCAGGAACACCTCCGCCGAGGTATCCGCCATACCGGCTTTTCCTCCCATCTACCGTCGAAGGATTGTCCATCACTCGACGATGCCCCCACCGGGACCCAGGGATTCGGCAGGTGCACGGGAATGGGGATCTTACACAGTGGCGAGGGCCTTTCCAAGATCGCCCCCACAGCAGAGAAGGAGAGCTGTCCAAAAGGTACAGAGAGGTACCGATGTCGGATTTGCGGTGCATGAGTTCACGCGGCGTACGGCAAACCCACGACGGCCAGACTTTAGTAAAAATTTGAAAGATCTTGAAGTGAATACGGTATTGACAAGCGCTTTCCGTTCGGATTAGATGTAACATGCCACCAACTCGGCATTTGAAAGGTTGCTTCAGAGACGTCTCCGGTTCATGAGGATCCGAAATGGAAAAAATATCGGTTCACTTCGAGGGCAAGCGTGGCGCGATCGCACCTCTTACGTGGGCGCAACGAAGGACCTGGCGGGGGTCTCACTTCAAGCACCGGCCATTCGTGTGCGTTCATCCTGTCCCGTCCGGGAAAAGCCTCGATGACGTCAGTGAGACCGTCAAATGGGCGCTCGAGGAGTTTGAGTCGCTGCGAACGACGTTTCCAGTGGGTGCCGATGGTGAACCTTTCCAGAAGGTCGAGAAGACCGGATCGGCGGAGATCCTCGTCATGCCAACCGAGGAATCCACGGTAGAGGCCGATATTCGGAGTGTGATACGCCGCTTCAAGGGTGAGCGCTTCGATGTCACCGCCGAGTTCGGGGCCCTGTTCGTCGTAATGACCTGCGCCGACGTCCCCATGCGCCTTATTTGTCTGGTTTCCCATCTCGGGGTTGACGGTCATGGTTGCCAAGCGCTGAGGGTGGCGCTCGGCAACCACATTTCCGGGGAGCATGACGGTCCGTCGGCGCCTTCGACTCAGCCGATCGACCGGGCGCAGCTGGAACAATCACCGAAGTGGCAGGAGAAGAGCGCGCGCTCCCTCGAATACTGGAAGTCGGTTCTGGAAAGGTTGCCGCAGGACGAGGGCCGGTCGGCGGTCATGGATTCTCGCGCGCTGAGGGGTGCCGTCTCGGTCATCTCGAATAAGCACGCCAAGAGTGCGTCCGTGGTCTACCTGGCTGCTGTTTCAGTGGTGGCCGGCGCGCTCATCGGGCGAGACAAGTCCTCGTTCACGTTGCCGGCCTCCAATCGCTTGACTCAGGAAGAGCGCTCCTTCGTCGGTGAGCTGGTTCAATTTGCCCCTGGGATACTCGAATCGCTCGACCTGCCTTTTGAGGCCATCGTCGACGACGCCTGGAAGGCAAGCACCAAGGGTTACCGATTCAGTCGCTACGACGAGCAGGCTCTTCAGCAGATGCTCGTTGAACTCGACGAAGGCAGCGAGTACAAAAGAGATTTCGACTTCTCATTCAACGACATGCGGAACTCCACGCAAGGAGAGTCGTACGGCGGGGCAGTAAGTCGGATTCGGGATCTCGTGAAAGAGACCAAAATCGAACCGCGTGATCATGTGTATCAAGGTGGGACTCGTTTTCTGTCGTTCGCCCTGCGCGGCGACAGCAATGAGGTGCTCTCGATTGCTGTTCACGACTCGTACTTCCCGGAGATCCCTGTTCAGCGTATTTTGCTGGCGATCGAGGCTCTTCTGGTCGGAGTGGCTGTGGAGGACCCGGAGCCGCTCGATTCCCCCCTGCGATTCGCGAGAAACTGCCTGACTTCCCCGAGACTTTTCTGAGGCTTAATTCCGAACCCTGACACTTTGAGCGGCGTATCGGGCCCCAACCGGAGTAGTGGTGAAAGATCTCATGACGGCCGACTGGTTTCCTGAACTCACCGAGATCGCAGTAGTCGAACTCCCGGTCAGCTTCCTAGAGGCAGCCGACTCGCCCCGTCTCCGCGGCATAGACGAGGAGCACGCGCTGGCCCTCGCGGAAAGCGACTCATCGCTTCCGCCCATCATGGTCCACCGGCCTACGATGCGAATCATCGACGGAATGCATCGTGTGCAAGCGGCACGGATAAAGGGCTGCGACACCGTCCCCGCCATCTTCTTTGACGGCAGCGATGCTGAAGCGTACGTACTGAGTGTCAAGATCAACACCCGGCACGGCCTGCCTCTGTCGCGCGCCGACCGACGGGCTGCGGTCGCACGCGTTTCCGCGCTCTACCCGCAGTGGTCGGACCGGGCCATAGCCGAGATGGTGGGGGTGTCCCCGAAGACGGTCGGCACGATCCGCTCCATGGGAGCCGGGGATGTTCCCTCCAACGGGCGCCGGGTCGGCAGGGACGGCCGGGTCCGCCCCCTGAACAGCGCGTTGGGCCGCGAGCGCATCCGCATGGCGATCGCCTCCGACCCTGGCGCGTCGCTGCGGCAACTGGCCGAGGCGGCGGGAGTCTCGCCGAACACGGTGCGCAGAATGCGGAAGACGATCCAGAGCGCCCAGGACACGAAACCCGGCGACGAGACCGGCCCGGCTGCCGTGACCGACGCTCCGGCTCCGCAGGTGCGACAGACGGACAGTGTCGCCGGCCTGCCCTCACCGCGGGCGGGCTCGGATCAGCTGCCACTCTGCGTTTCCTGGGCACTGCTCAGCCGGGACCCGTCCTTGCGGTCGACGGAGGCCGGCCGCCTTCTGCTGCGTGGACTGAGCATGCAGTCGCTGGGCCCGGAGACCTGGGAGCGGCTGAGCAACTCCATTCCCGCGCACCGTATATCTGATGTTGCACAACTTGCCCGGCAATGCGCCGATACCTGGCACACGTTCGCGCAACGTCTCGAGGTGGGGACGCGGAAGTAGGGTTCGCGGGCGGTGGGCCATGGCCGCGCCGCCCCCTCGGTCCCGCTCAGCGCACAGAGCCCGGGTGTCTGCGGACGAACGAGGTGACCACCGTGGGACGCACGACATAGACGACCCGGTTGAGGACGTCGGCAGGCGGGCCGTCGACGAGGTCCCCGTACCGGGCCGCGAGGCCGAGCCAGAACCCGCCCTCGCTGTCCGGGTCGATGCGCTCCACGGTTCCACGTACCTCTAGGTGCCGGTACGGGTTGTCCGGGTCGTGAAAGGAGACGGAGACGGCAGGATTGCGGACGATGTTGCGGTGTTTATAGCGCGCGGTCGTGCTGGTGAAATAGAGATGGCTTCCGTCCCAGTCGAACCACATCACGTTCACCTGAGGCGTGCCGTCGGGGCGGATCGTGGCCAGATGAGCGAAGAGCGGACGTTCAAGCAGGTCCCTATGGCTTTCCGGAACCGCGACTCTGGTGGATTTCGTGCTCACGTTGTCTCCCAGTTCGTGCATTGCAGCCGGACAGGGCACACGGATTGGAACACGACGGGCACCGGCAGTCAAGAAATCTCCGTTGCGCCGACTCGTCCTCTTGCCGCGATCGATCGGCAAGAGGACGACAAGAACAGAGATATTTGATTGCTCGCGGAATGCGCTGTCGCCGTATCACGCAACGTGCTGTCGTCCGTATTGCGGCTCGGCCAGGAGAAGGGCTGCCGAAAGAGATGAAAAGTGAACCCGAATCCCCGTCGGCTGCCTCGGAAAGCCGACGCCTCCGGTACGCGGTGTTCGACCTCGACGGCACGATCCTCGGTCCATCGCAGCGCTTCCTGCCCGGTGTCGCCGAGGGCCTGCACCGGCTGCGTGCCCAAGGTCTCCGCCCGCTGCTGGTCACCGGTCGATCGGTCAGGTCCTTTCGCTCCCTGGACCCGTCCACGCCAGAACTGCGGATGTTCGACGACCCGCTCCTGCTCAGCAACGGAAACGTCTTGTGGGACCGCGGCGCCGACTCGGTGACGGTGTCCCGCGCGCTGCCCGCCGAGATCACGGCCCGCCTCGCGTGCGCGGACGTCGCGCACACGGTGACGGAGACGGCGAGCGGACTGATCGCCGTCTCGCGTCGCGCCGCCTTGGCGTACGCGCGAGCCTACGGCGTCCGCCGCAAGGACATCGTGACCGGGGCCCTCGCGGCCGACCACCGCGCGGAGGACGCCGTCGCCGTCACCGTGTTCGGGGCCGAGGCGGACCTGACCGAGCAGCTGACCGGTCTGCCCCATGACCTCGACCGTATCTCCGCGTTCGGCGCGCTTGTGGTGAGGCCCGAACGCACATGCAAGGCGGCGGCTGTGCACGAGCATGTGCGGCGAAGGTACGGCGAGAGCCACGGGCTCTCGGCCACCGTGGCCTTCGGGGACGCGCGCAACGACGCGTGCCTGTTGGGTTCGGCCGCCCTCGGCGTGGCGGTCCCGGGTGCGGACCAAGTCGCCGCACGGCACAGCGATGAGCGGCTGAGCGGACCCCTGGGTGAGTACTTGGCCCGGTTCGTCGCCGACCGGGCGATCACGGCGGCGGGTGTCGACCGCGACGGCCGTGCGCTCCGGTGCCCACACCTGTGAACACGCCGAACAGGGGAGGAACCCCGATGGAGAATGCCGACGCCCTGGTGAGCCTGCTGGCCGCGAACGCGGCCAAGGTGGACGCCGAGGCAGAGTTCCCGGTGGAGAATCTGAATGCGCTGCGAGAGAGCGGATATCTGGGCCTGCTGGTACCGACGGACTACGGAGGAATGGGGGGCGGCCTCGACGACATGGTGAAGGTCGCCCGTTCACTCGCCACCGGATGCCTGTCCACCGCCATGATCTGGGCGATGCACTGCCAACAGACCGATGTGCTGGTGCGGCACGCCGACGCCGGCCTGTGCGCGGAACTGCTTCCCCGTGTCGCGGCGGGCGAGGTGTATCTCGCGTCGGTCACCACCGACGCGAACAAGGGCGGCCATCTGCTGGCGGCCCAGGACTCGTTGGCGCACCGCGGCGAGCTCCTGACGCTCCAGCGGGACGCACCGGTGGTCACTGGAGGTGTCCACGCGGACGGATTCCTCATCACCATGCGAGCGCATCAGGAGGCGCGGGAGCACGAGGTCACGCTCGTGTACGCGAACCGGCAGGACCTGTCGGTCCAGCAGACCCATGAGTGGCGGACTCTCGGCATGCGCGGGACCCACAGCGTGGGGTTGCGCCTCAGCGGCCAGGTGCCCGCGCACCACGTCGTCGGCGAATCCGGACGCTTCCGTGAGGTCGCCGCGGACAGCATGGTGCCGATCGGGCACCTCGGGTGGAGCGCCTGCTGGCTGGGCGCGGCACAGGGCGCCTTCACTCGCCTTGTGCGCAAGCTCGCAGCCTCCGCCCACAAGGGCGGAACGGACCTCTCCTCACCCCTGGTCCAGGAGCGTGTGGCCCGTATCAGGCTCGATCTCGAACTGGTCAGCGCCTACCTCTCCAAGGTGCGGGAGGAGGTGAGCACGCTGCGCGAGGGCGGTCAGCGGCTGGACGCACCCTCCGTGCAGATTCACCTCAACACCCTGAAGCTCGCGGCGTCCGAGCTGACCTTCCAGGCCGCCGACCGCATGGTGCAGTTGGCCGGGCTGTCCACCGGGTACTCAGGCGACTCACCCATCCCTCTCGAACGGGTCTTCCGCGACCTGCGGTCAGCGGCCCTGAACTACGCGAACGACCGGCTGCTGACCGCCAACGGCGCACTGTCGATGCTCGACCGCGCGGTCACGCTGGTGTGACGCCGCAAGTGCCCCAGAGGGCCACCCGACGCTCCTGCGTCACGGCGGGGACAGCACGGGGGCCTCTCCCGACCGCAGGCGCCGCTCCATGTCCCCGGGCCAGCGCAACTCAAGTCCCGAGCTTCCCTGCGCGCTCGCCAGCCATGCGCGGGTCGCGGTCGCCCGCAGGCCCAGCTCGTCGACCATCGAGGTGGCGAAGAGCTGATCCGCGTGGGCGCACACCCAGGCGATCGGAGCGGACAGCCCGAACTCCCGTGTCTCCTCCGCGACGCGTTCCCGGGTCACGGGCGAGGCGCGCCTCCACTGGCGCGCGATGTCGGCGAACTGCGCCAGGGACACGTCCTTGGTCCGAATCGTGCGCTCCACCCACCCCTCACGGAAGAGATGCAGGCACAGGAAGAGGAACATGTCCGCGGGGGAGAGCGCGGGCAGCGTCGTGCCGGGTTCCACCGGGGTCGACTCGATCCGTGCCAGCACCTTGTCGACCGGGACCTGCCACGGACAGCCGTGCCACGTGAAGCTGTTGGCCACGTCGACACAGACGACGGGCACACAGGTGTCCTCGGTGAGCCGGTGCGCGTGCGGGAGGTGGTCCGGCGACATCTGGTAGACGCGCTCCGCCGCCCGCGAGATCTTCTCCAGCTCCTGGGTGACCGGATCGAAGCGGGTCGAGGGCGCGTAGCCCAGCTCGGTCAGTGCCTTGAGAGCACCGGACCGGTCCGCCGGTGCGATCATCACGTCGATATCGTTGTACAAGCGTACGCCCGTCCCCTCGTAGAGGGTGGACTGCACCACGACCCCCTTCGTCCAGGCCGCACGGATCCCGGCTGCCTCGAAGCCCGCCGAGACCCGTAGCGCCTCGGCGGTCAGCAGCCGGGCCCGGTGCCGGTTGAGCAGCAGCTGGGACAGGACCGGGTTGCGCAGCCGCGCCGGCAGGGTCCGGCGCAGGCCGTGCTGGTGAAGAAAGTGGGCGAGAGCGGCCAGCAGCCCGTGACGCATCGCCTGTTCGACGAGTCTGCCGTGGTCGAAGTCGGGCCGCCGCAGCACTTCGACGCGCTCGTCCGGCTCCTCGTCGAGGCCCTGGTGCAGCGCCACCAACACCAGCAGGTCCCATACGGCGTCGTTCGGTCCGCGTACGTCGGGGACAGTGTCGGGCCCGGTCGTCATCGGATGACCTCCTTGCCGGAGTTGCGGTCGGGGCGGTGGGCGGCAGCGGACGGAGCCATGTCCGTCCTCGCTGTCAGAAGCGGTACGACCCGTTCGTCACAGTGCAGTTGCGGATTCCAGGTGAGTCGTCTGGCCGGCTGTCGTGTCAGCAGAGCGGACAGCTCGGCCGTCGCGGAACCGGCGTCCTCCTGGGCGGGGTCGGGGGAAAGCCAGCGGACGCGGTAGTCGGGGTCGGGAGCCAGTAGATGCTCTCTCAGCGCCCGGTGCGCCTCCGCGGGGGCCAGGTCCTCCATCCGCGTTGCCGAGGTCAGCGGCGATCCGCTGAGCACGACGATCGAGTCGGCAGTCGCCGCAGGGGTGTACCCACAGTTCAGCAACTCGGTCATCTCACCGTTGCTCAACGTCAGCTTGGCCTCCTTTCCGGACGCACCCGCGCGGGCGAGCAGGGTCTGCTCCCTCGACAGGACGCGTCCCTCGACGAGACCGAGCAGGCCGAGTGTCCTGGCACCGCCGAGCCCGAGCCTCGTGGTCTCCGGCAGCCCGACGACGAGCCACTCGCCGGCGTGCCGGAGCAGGAAGGAGCGGTCCGTGCCGATGACGCGACCGCCGGAGCAGCCGATCCGGACAGCGGTGGTGGTCTTGCCCGCCCCGGAGCCGCCGGTGAGGAGTACGCCTGTACCGTCCGGCAGTTCAGCGGCGGAGGCGTGGAAGGTGACGGCCCCCATGGCGAGCAGGTCCTCACGGACGAGTTCGCGGATCGTCCGGGCGACGACCAACCCGAGGTCTTCGGGACGCTCGCCGACGACCGCCCACGACGTGAAGTCACGGGTGAGCAGCGCGTGCTGGTAGGCGTGCGTCTCGTCGACCACCATCGTCGCACCGTCCGCCGTCTCCCAGTAGGCGTACCACACCCCCTTGAAGGACTCGCGTCGGCTGACGGTTCTGCGTGCCGCCTGATCTCTGAGCTCATCCAGGATGTTCGGGGCGGCGACGGCGAACAGGGCGGCTGACCGGTATGGCGGTGCCTTGACCGTCGCCGGACCCACTCGGTGATGGTCGGCGACGTACTGGAGTGTCTCTGGCACAGGGACGTGGACCCGCAGCGAGGTGCCGAACCATTCGAGGGCGACGGGCTCGGCCCCCCGCGCCAGGTCGACGACCTGATCGTGGACGCTCATCGCTGCTCCCCCATTGCTGGGGCAGGCGTAAGGCGCACCGTGGCCTCGGGGACGGAGCGGGGTGCCCGGCGCTTCGGCGCTCTCGCCCGTCCGCCGGGCGGGTCGGCGAGGCGCCGGGCGGCCGAAGCGGTCCGCAGCCGCTGTTTTTGGAGCGGGGACATCTCGGCGAGCACCACCTCCTTGAACAACGGCCAGGTGAAGCGGTACCCCGCTTCGCCGTAATCCTGACCGTCCCTCCAGACGAGCAGGCCCGCGGTCAGAGCCTCCTCGATCAGGTCCAGCACCGCCTCCGCCGAGCAACCGAGAACACTGGCGGACAGGAGGATGTCCACCGGTTCCCCGATGACCGCCGCGGTCTCCAGGAAGGACCGGAGGGACTGTCTGAGGCCTCGTGCGATCGACATGAGGATGTGATGAGCCACGCGCGGGATCCGTTCACCGGCCCAGTCGCCGTTGTTGTCGGCCGCGCGCAGCAGTTCGGTCAGCCACAGGGGATTGCCGGCGCTGCGCCAATGCAGTGCACGCGCCATCAGGTCGATGTCGTCCGCCGCCGCTACCCGCGAGGTGGGGGACGACGCGCACCATCGGCGCACCACTTCGCGTGACTCCTGGGCGGTGAACGGCACGAGACGAAGATGGCAGCCGCCCTCGCGCATCACCGTCAGGGAGAACCCGTCGAGACCGGCCTGACCGAAATCCCTGGAGACACAGATGACGGCGAGGGGAGCCGTCCGAAGGTGAACCGCCAGGAACGTCAGCAGCGTCCGGGAGTCCGCGTCCACGTGTTGCATGTCGTCGATCACACACAGGGTGGGACGGTCGGCCAGCGCATGCAGGAGGTCACGGGCGATCCGGTCGAACGCCCTGAAGTGGCCGAGCGTGTGACCTCCGGGGCCACCCGTCGTCGAAGGCGGCAGGGAGTCCGGTGACAGGGGCCGCTCCGGGAGCAGTTGTCGCAGCATCTCCGCGGCGGTGCGGAACGGATCCGCCTCCTGACCCGCGTCGGACTCCGCGGAGCCGCGAGTCCAGACCGTGCGCATCCCGAGCGCATCGGCGTGGGCGGCCAGTTCCTCGACCAGGCCGGTCTTCCCGACCCCCAACTCACCGGAGACCAGCGCCCATGCCGCCCGGCCGGACCGGGCGACGTCCAGCACCCGCGCGAGCTGGGACAGCTCCGCCGATCTGCACGGCAGCCGCGGGCGGCACCCGGCCGCCGTCTCCCGGGGCGCAGGGGCCGACAGGACAACCTGCTGCCGGGGCGCGGGAGCGATCCGGTCGATGTCGTGCCGGAGGATCGCGAGCTGGGTCGCGCGCAGAGCGGGACCGGGCTCCAGACCCTCCTCATTGAGCCGGGCCCGTATGGTCTGGTAGCCATCCAGCGCCTCTGCCGGCCGGCCGGACAGGTACAGGGCCCTCATCATGAGGACCCACGCCGTCTCGTCCATAGGATGCGCCGTGGTCAGCTCCCGCGCCCCGGACAAGGCCCGGTCGAAGCGGCGCAACGACAGCAACGCCGATGTCCGCACCTGGCTGACCCTCAGCCGGGTCTCCTCAAGGTGGAGGATCTCCCGCTCCGCGAAGCGGTAGTCCGCCGCTTCGGCGTACGGGGTTCCACGCCAGCGACCGAGTGCTTCCTCGGCCCGGTCGTACGCCGCGTCGATGTCGCCGGCCTCCATGAGCTGCTGGGCGTCGTCCGCGCCCTCCTGGAAACGCACGGTGTCCAGCGTTCGGGGGCGGACCCGCAGGGCGTAGCCCGTCGGCTCGGTCACCAGCACGCTGCCCTGCCGTCGATGCGCACGTGACGGTTCCAGCAGCGCGCGGAGTCTGCTGATATGGGCATGCAGCGAGGACACCGTGCCAGGCGAGTCGTGCCAGCCCCACAGATCCTTGCGCAGTCGATCAGTGCTCACTGTCCGGCCGCCCTCCACGAGCAGACGGATGAGCAGCACTCTTCGCTTGGGCGGTCCGGCATCCAGCGGCGTGCCGCCGCTGCGCACCTCCAGCGGCCCCAGCAGGCTGAATTCCAGCTGATCGTTTTCCGGTTCCCGCAAGGGCAGATCCTCTCGCGATACATGACGGAACGACTAGAACTCGACGCATGCGGAACCTGGAAAATCGGCTGGGCACACAACGAGCTGCTCCTGTACGGCGCGCAGGCAAGCGATCGCGAAAATGAATTCCGAACGACATCCCCCGCTTGAATTGCCATCAGAATCTCTTCGAGTCTTCGGCCTGTCAATCGCCGTACCGGTTGCCGACTTCGGCCGACGGCACGGCACTCGCCGACGCGGGTACGAAGAAGTAGCCTGGCGGCTGCTGTCGGCCGCACGCGGACTATTTCGCACGCCGATGTGCATCGATACCGCTCCACGAGGACCGACGACCGCGCGGAGGAACCATGAGCGATCGCACGATACTTCCTGGGATTTTGAACACCGGCCGGGAGGAATTTCTTCACGAATTCCTACTCAGGATGGCCGGCACTCTTCCTGACCGCCCTGCGGTCATCGAACCCGTCGGCTCCGAGCGGTACGCCGTCACCACCTATCGTGAACTCGAGCTCCTCGTCCGCGACCATATGGCCGCCCTCGACGGGCTGGGCCTTGAGATCGGTGACCGGGTCATTCTGGAGGCGGATCTCTCGGCCGCTTCCATCGCGGCTCTGCTGGCCTGCTCGGCACTGGGCCTGACGTTCGTTCCGGTGGGTAAGAGGCCGCCGGAACAGCGGCTGGCGTCCATCATGAGGACCACCGAACCCGCGTTCTACCTGCGGTGCCGGGGATCCGGTGACGCGGACGTCCCGTTCGGCGTAGGACTGGGACACCTCGAAGGGTCCTCGCTCACGATCGAGCGGGCTCCCGTCGACCGGGCACACCGTCGACGGGAGCCGACGGTGACCGACCCGGCGTACGTCATATTCACCTCGGGGACGACGGGACGTCCCAAGGGGGTGGTGATGAGCCACCGGGCCGTCACGTCCTTCTACCACGGGATGGCGGATCAGCGTCTGGTGACCCCTGATGACCGCGTCGCCAACACCTCACCGCTCCAGTTCGACTTCTCCTTGATAAACCTCGGCCTGGCACTGGGCAGCGGTGCCGCCCTGGTGGCGGTTCCACCGGAATCGCTGCGGTGGCCGCGGCGCTTCGTACGGGTGCTGAAGGAAACCGGAGCGACCCAGGTGAACGGCGTCCCATCCATCTGGCGGCCGGTCCTGCGGCATGAGCAGCGGGGCCTGGCCGACCTGGACCGGCTGCGCGGGATCCTCTTCTGCGGGGAGGACTTCCCGCTCCCGGAGCTGCGTCACCTCCGCGAGCTGCTCCCGAGGGTCCGCGTGACCAACTGCTACGGCAGCACGGAGTCCATGGCCTGTTCGTTCGAGGAGGTCCCCAACCCACTGCCCGCCGACGCGAAGCGGCTCTCGATAGGGTTCGCGCACAAGGGGGCCGAGATGCTCCTTGTCGATGAGGCGGGGCGGCTGATCGAGCGTCCTGGTCTTGTCGGAGAGATCGTCTTGCGCAGTCCCGCCCTCTTCACGGGGTACTGGGACGACCCGGACGCCACTGAGGCGGCACTGCTTCCGGACCCCGTTTCCCCCCGCTCCAGTCAGGTGGTTCTCCGCACCGGCGACCTGGGGCACATGGGACAGGGAGGGGAGATGTACTTCTGCGGGAGGGCCGACTCCCAGGTCCAGATCCGGGGCAACCGCGTGGAACTCGACGAGGTCAGGCACCGACTGCTGGAGTTCCCCGGCGTCATGGCGGCGGAAGTGCTCGTCCTCGGCCCCGCCGGTGGCGATCGCCGTCTCGGCGCGTTCGTCGTCGCGTCCGCCCGGTCCACGGACGTCGGCCCGGCCGAGCTACGGGCCCACTGCGCGCAGGCGCTGCCGAGCTACATGATCCCCTCGGAACTGCACGTGCTCGACGCGCTGCCCACGACCTCGAACGGCAAGACGGACCGGGAGTCGCTGGTCGCCCTCGTCAGCGGTTGACCCGGCTGTGGTGGGGCGGACTGAGGGCATGGTCTCCGCCAGGAGCCGACGGGGGCACCGGAAGCTACGGAATTAGCCCCCTGTCCGCCCGTACGAGGCATCACGTTCGTGGCGGTCCGCCGCAGTGGCTGCGGCGGACCGCATGGCCCGCCGACGCCGGAACAACCGACCGGCCCACGCCGACGACCGCCTGCACCAGCCGACGGGTCGTGCCCCTGAAGGACGCCGGAACGCCACTGGATCCGGAAGCCGTCCGTGCGCCGGCTGGGTTCGCAGGGGTGCGCTCAAGGGTTGTGCAACTGCGAAGTTTCCTCAATTGCACAGTCCGGATCGGGGCTGCCCATGTGAGTCGAGTCGTCCCGTGACCGTTCGGCTGCCCACCGGCGCCGCGCCCGAACGCGCCGGCATGAGAGCGGCAAGCATCCGACAAGCGGTCGGCAAGAGATTCGCTGTTGAATCGGCGGAGCGCTTTACGAATTTCAAAGACGAATATCCGTGGCAACCGTCCCTAACCGCTGATCATTTCTCGCCGGGGACACCACGTAGAGGAGCATGAATGCGAGGGCTCTCAGGTCAGTCCGCGATCGTCACGGGTGGCGCCCAGGGAATCGGCAGAGCCGTGGTGGACAGACTCGTCGAAGAAGGCGCTCATGTGCTGATCGCCGATGTGAACGAGGAGTACGGGAAGGCGGCGGCCGAAGAGATAAACAGTCGGGTCGGCTCACCCGTCACCCGCTTCGTACGGACCGACGTGTCGGACGAGGAATCGGTGGAGCGCGCGGTCGCAGCCGCCGTCGAGTCCTTCGGGAGCGTGCGCTTCCTGATCAACTGCGCCGCCGCTTTCATCATGCGCGGTGTCGAGGCGACGGTCGACGAATGGCGGCGCGTGATGGACGTCAACATCATGGGCCAGGCGCTGTGCGTGAAGCACTCGGCACCTTTCATGAAAGCGGCGGGTGGCGGATCGATCGTCAACATCGCCTCGATTTCGGGGCACATCGCGCAGGCCGGTCTCATGACCTACAGCACGACCAAGGGCGCGGTCGTGAACATGACCCGATGTATGGCCTTGGAACTCGCCTCCGACAACATCAGGGTAAACGCCGTCAACCCCGGCACGGTGTGGAACGAGAACAACGAACGCTTCCACCGAGAAGTGCTGGGAATGACCCGGGAGCAAGCGGACCGGGCCCCGGAGATCGGAGGCCGACATCTGCTGGGCAGGACGGCCGATCCGGAGGAGATCGCGGCATCAGTGGTCTTCCTGCTGTCCGCGGAGGCGAGCTACATCACCGGCACGAACCTCATGGTGGACGCCGGCTACACGGCTATGTGAGCGGGAGGAGCGGCGTGAAATTCGACCTGCACACCCATCATGCCCGGTGCGGGCACGCCCGCGGCGAACTGCGTGACTACGTCGAGGCAGCGATCTCCGCCGGGCTCGACATCCTCGGGTTCTCCGATCACTCTCCGTTCTTCGCGGAGGCGGCCGATCACCACAAACCGGGGGTGGCGATGGCCAAGAGCGATTTCCCCGGCTACCTCGCCGAGGCCGCGGCACTACGCGAGGAGTACCGCGGCCGGATCCGAATCCTCATCGGCGTGGAGTCCGACTTCTTTCCCGAGCATGCCGGACTGTATCGGCGCATCTACGAAGGAATCTCCCTCGACTATGTCATCGGGTCCGTCCATGTGATGGGCGGGACGGATATTTTTGATCTCAAGCGGTGGGAGAACGCGTCCCCTGAATTCCTTCTGGAGGAGAAGGAAAAGTATTGCGACCTGATCGCCGCCTCGGCGAGGTCGGGTATGTTCGACATCCTCGGCCATATCGACGCACTTCGCGGCAACTGCCCGGAAATCGGCTCGATCAAGACCGCCGCGGTCGATCGGATGCTGCGTGTCATCGCGGAGACCGACACGGTCGTGGAGGTCAACACGTCGGGCGGAACTAAGGCGTGCGGAGGATGGTATCCGCAACCGGACGTCCTCGAAAGAGCAGCCCATTTCGGAGTGAAGATCACATTCGGCTCCGACGCCCACGTCCCGGAAAGAATCGCCGAGGACCACGAACTGGTCCGCAAGCGTCTCCGAGAAATCGGATACCGCGAGTGGTACGTGTTCGAAGGGCGTGAAAGAAGGAGTCTTCCCCTCTAGTGCCACGGGCCGGAAGCGGTCGGTCCGCGACACCTGCGTTGTATCCCCGAAAATTCTCAGGACAAGGTTTCTCATGACCGATCGATTCATTCGTGTCGCTCTGGCCGGCGTCGGCTCGTGTGCGTCGAGCTTCGTTCAGGCCACCGTTCTCTCCCGCGACTCGGGACCCCGGATGGCCGGGGTCATGCACGAGCACATCGGCGGATACCGACTCGGCGACGTAGAGTTCGTCGCCGCCTTCGACGTGGACGGCAACAAGGTCGGCCAGGATCTCGCGGAGGCGATCGCCGTCGCACCGACCGCCGCTCTGAACCACGTTCCCGTCCCGCTCACCGGGGTCCGCGTTCGCCCCGGCCCGCTGCTCGACGGGCTGGACGGGAACCTGTCGGAGATGGTCCGCCCGCACCCGGACTGCGCGTCCCTCACCGAGGCCGACGTGACAGCCTCCCTGAGGCAGTCACGCGCCCAGGTGCTGGTCTGCTTCTTGCCGACCGGGTCCACGGCCGCGGTACAGGCGTACGCCCGCGCCAGTGCCGAGGCCGGGGTGGCATTCGTCAACGCCACCCCCGAGCCGGTCGCCAACCGCGCGGAACTCGTCGAACTGTTCGTCTCCCGCGGGGTACCGCTGCTCGGCGACGACCTGCGGAGCCACCTCGGCGCCACGACTCTGCACACCGCCCTCCTGGAACTCCTCCAGTCGCGCGGAATGCATGTGGCCAACACCTACCAGCTCAATGTGGGCGGCAACATGGACTTCTACAACCTCGCGGACCCGACGCGCTCACGAAGCAAACAGATCTCGAAACGGCGCGCTCTGACCAGCGCCGGCATCGACTCCGACGACGTGGCGGCGGGCCCCAACGGCTATGTGAAGTACCTCGGCGACCGCAAGGTGTGCTTCCTGCGCATCGAGGCCGAGGGAATTCTCGGCACCCCCCTGTCGATGGAGATCCGGCTGGAGGTGGAGGACAGCCCCAACGCGGCCTCCGTCGTGGCGAACGCGGTCCGGATCGCTCGGACCGCCGCCGACCAGGGGCTGGTGGGCGTCGTGGATCCGGTCTGCCCCTTTCTCTTCAAGAGCCCTCCCGCAGGACTGCCGGAGTCCGAGGCACTGCGCAGCTTCCAGCACTTCGTGGAGAAGTCCGCCCGTCCGGCGACCGCGTACACCGGGGCAGCCCGGTCATGAGCGGAGAGGTCTACTGGAAAGTCTCCACGGATCGCACCGCCCGCGAGGTGGCCCACACGGGCTACGGCCTCCGTGTGGAGACACAGGAACGGCTGGTGCGCCGTGGCGTCAACGCGGTCTGGCGGCTGCACACGCCGGAAGGCGTCTTCGCCCTCAAGCGCTTCGGGCGCCACGCCGTCCCGGACTGGCTGGAGTTCCAACAGGCCGCCACCGCTCGGGCCGCCGCCCATGGAGTACCGGTGCAACCGCTGGTCGAAGCGGTCGATCACGCCACGACGGTCGAGTACCAGGACAGTCAATGGCAGCTGCGGCCCTACGTGGCCGGCCGCGGGTACATCGACGGACACGCCGAGGATCTGGCCAGGGCCGCGGAGTGCGCGGCCCTGCTGCACACCACGCGGTGCGAGGGCCTGCCGCCCGGGGGACACAACCCCACGCAGGACGTGGAGCACTGGCTGACAGCCGACGAGACGGGGATGGAAGAGCTCGCCGATGCCGTCCTCGCCTCGTCATCCGGCGAACTCTGGGAGGCCGTCCGCCCCGCGTATCTGGACGCCTTCCGACGCGCCCGCGCGGAACTCGACGACCCGCTGTACCGCAGCCTGCCCCAAACCCTCACCCACGGCGAGATCGCCGGCTCGAACCTGGTCTTCGACGGGGCCGGACACATCTCCTCCGTCCTGGACTGGGACGCCGTCGACATCAGACCACGGGTGTACGACCTGGCCAGGGCGGCACTCTTCCTGGCCCGCAAGGGACGGGGAAGCTTCATGGTCCACCCGGAACTCGCCGCCGAACTGCTGGTGCGCGGCACAGCTCCCAGGGCCGCCGAGCCACGGGAGCTGGCCGCGGTCATCCCGGTCCTGGAGCTCTACTGCGTTCCCACCCCCCAGTACGTCGCGCAACTCGCGTGCCACAGCCCGGACACGCTCCAGTGGTACCTGGGCTGGGCGGCCGAGGGCGCGTCCATGGTGCGGACCACGCTGGCCCCCGCCGTCGCCACGGCGGCTTCGCGGATCGGACGGTGAGCGGCACCGGGCGAGGGGACCTCGTCAGGCTGCGCTGCGGAGATCTGCCGTACGCGGTGCATCTGGTGCTGCCCGCCACACTGCACGAGGCTGCCCGGGCCCTCCTGGAACCCTATGTGCGGGTGGAGACGGTGACGGCCGACCAGGCCCGCTGGTGGCAGGTGCGGACCACGACCCCGATGGACGACGGCCTCGACGAGCACCAGCTGACCACCGTCCGCGGAACCGGGGAGCCGCCCATGCGGCTGTGGTCACACCCTGGACGCCGCGAACTGGTCGTGGACGACGGCCTGCCGGGGCCGCTCGTCGTGCAGTACCTCGTCCGTTACGTCCGTGTCCTGCTGCGCGTGGGGCACAGCCGGGGCGAGGAACTTTTCCTGCACGGCGGCATGGTCAGCGGCGACGACCAGGGTGTCGTGATACTCGGAGGAAAGGGCGCGGGAAAGACCTCGTCGATCGTGGCATGTCTGACCGCGGGCCTGGACTTCGTGGCCAATGACGACGTCAGCCTGGTCGGCACGGAGGACGGCTGGGCCGGCCGAGGATGGCCACGCGCCGTCTCCGTCCGACAGGAGACCCTCGCGGCACTCGATATCGACCTGGACAGCCAGGTCCTGTCCCATCCCGCCCACCGGGTGGCCATCCGCGACGCCGGTGCGGAAGCCATACTCCACCCGAGCGAGCTGACCGGCCTGACGAACCGACGGCCTCCCCGCGCGCGGGCACTGGTCAGGGCCCTGGTCTTTCCGGTGTTCGCCG
Organism: Streptomyces caniscabiei; assembly: GCF_014930365.1. Classification (GTDB taxonomy): domain Bacteria; phylum Actinomycetota; class Actinomycetes; order Streptomycetales; family Streptomycetaceae; genus Streptomyces; species Streptomyces caniscabiei. The sequence goes on from NZ_JABXWI010000024.1 coordinate 23,430, forward strand.
CGTCCCCGTCCGAGAAAGTGCGGTTGGTCCCGCTGGAGACCGCCGCCGCCCTGCGTGGATTGACCGAGAACACCGTGCCCGTCCTGCTGCGGAACGAGAGATTCCTGGCACCCTGCTTCCCGCCTGAACCGAGTACTGCGGCGCTGTGCTCCCGGGTCGCCGACGAGATCCCGGCCTACCTGTTGGTGCAACGGTTCTCCGCGCTGCGAGAGAGCGCGGACATGATCCGCGGCCTGCTGTCCGACCCCGCCACGACGATCCCGAGCAGGAGCATCGGTTGACTTCCTCAAGCACAGCCCTGGAGTTCATCAGCGTCCAACCCGACTTCCGGCCCGAGGTCGACGCGCTGCCGTACGAGTTGGTCGAACGCAAGGGTGTCGGGCATCCGGACACCATGGCGGACGCGATCGCCGAACGCGCCTCCCGCTACTACGCCACCCACTGCCTCAGCCGCTTCGGCCGCGTCGCACACCACTGGTTCGACAAGGTCCTCATCTTCGGCGGGGAGGCCGATTTCGACTTCGGCAGGGGCGAACTCGTCCACCCCTACACGGTGTTGTTCGCGGGCAAGGCCGCCCTGCGCTGCGGAAGCGAGGAGATCCCGCTCGACGACATCCTGCACTCCGCCGCCGTGGACGTGCTCACCCAGGTGACCACCGGGTTCGTATCGGACAGACACCTGCGAGTCGAGAACCGGGTCGTCGACCATCAGGGTCCCGGGCGCGGCAGCACCCGTTATCGGCCGCTCGGCCCGGCGGACCTGGTCGCTCCCGGCGATCCGGCGCTCACCTCCAACGACTGCAACCTGCTGCATGGATACGCGCCGCTGAGTCGGCTCGAACGGGCCGTCCTGGGCGTCGAGCAGATGATCACCGGTGAGGAGTTCAAGGCCGCGAATCCTGACACCGGCTGGGACGTCAAGGTGTTCGGCAGCCGGCGGCAGGACGATTTCCGCCTCGTCGTCAACATGCCGTTCATAGCGGCCGACATCGAGTCCTTCGCCCACTATCAGCACCGGGTGGGTCAGTGCCGTAAGGCCGTCCAGGAGCTGCTGGAGCGCGTTCTGGAGGAGCGCTGCGAGGTTCTGCTGAATCCGGCCGACCGGGGTGTGCGCCCGTATCTGACCGTTCTCGGCTCGGTGGCCGACACGGGGGACGTGGGAGCCGTGGGCCGGGGCAATCGCGTCAACGGACTGATCACCCCTATGCGGCCGATGAGCATCGAGGCTCCGGCGGGCAAGAACCCGATGGACCACACCGGCAAGCTGTACAACGTCCTCGCTCATCGCCTCGCCGCGCAGATCAGCGACCTGTGCGGGCGGCCGGTGGAAACGCACATCTTCACCTCCAAGGAGGCGCCGCTGCACCGGCCCGAGGAGGTCGTCGTGAAGATCCGCTCCTGGCAGGAGGACGCATCCACGCGCGCGCGGGTGGGCGAGATCGTCACCGCGGGACTCGACTCGACCTACGGGCTGACAGAAGAACTCATCCATTCCGGTATCACGCTGTGGTGAGGTGACTCGTGACCATGATCGGCGCAATGCTGGACGCAATCGCCCACTGCTCGGGACACCCCGCGGAGGCCGTCGGCAAGACCGTGCGGCCGTACCGCACTCCTCAAGTGACCGAGCGGTCACATCAGTTCCTGCTGATGCTCAAGCCCGAACTGACCCGGGCCGCCTTGGCGGCAGACGGCGCGGAGCTGCTGAGCTGGGTGTTCTCCGTACTCAAGGAGCACGGGACGGAGTTCGGAGCCGCCCGGGTGCTGTCGGGCACGCGCATACGGCGCCACCACTGGGTGGAGTCGCACTACGAGATGCTCAACGCGATCTCCCGGCACGGCATGGACCGCGTGTCGGCGACGGCCGGGGAGCGACTGCTGCGGCACCGCCCTGAGACTGCCCGAGACCGCGTGCTGGGTGGGCATCAGTTCCTGGAGTGCTTCCCCGAGTTCACCGCGAGGTCTCTGGACGTGCTGGCGCAGAACCTTCCGGTGACGAAGTTCGGGGCGGGAACCTACGCCACCGAGCTGATGACGGACGGTGTCTTGTGGACTGTCCTCAACGCCTTTCACCCCTTCCAGGCCGACCACTTCTCCGCCCCCGGCAGCTGCGTGGTCCTCGTGGAGTGCACCAGCGAGGAACCGCTGCGCGAGATCCGGGCGCGTGCCGTCGGGGCCACCGATCCGGCCAGGGCCGAACCCGGTTCGATCAGGCGGGAACTGCTGGAACGACGCCCCCGATGGAGCGGGCACTGGAATGTGTGCACCAGCCTCAACGCGATCCATGTCTCTCCCGGCACGATCGAGGGGATGTTCTGCGTACAGCGGTACTTCGGTGGAGAGACACAGTCGCTGGCCCTCGCCGACACCGTGCTCGGCGCCCAGCTGCTGGCAGGCGGCGCCGATCCCGACCGGCTCGACGCCCTGCGGACCAACCCGGAGGTCGCCGTGGCCGGCTTGCGCGGCCCCCTGTTCGACATCACGGAGGACATGCCGGCGGACGACGCGGCCGACCTGGCACTGCGCGTCCTCGAACAGCCCGATACCCGGACGAGGGCACGCACATGACCGACGCCGGGCTCGGCAGGCGGATCTGGATCACGGGACCGCCAGGAGCGGGCAAGACGACCCTCTCCCACCAGTTGCGTGATCGGCTGTCGTTGCCTCTGCACGAGCTGGACCACCTGTTCTGGCAGGAGGGCTGGCGCAAGACCGACAAGAGGGAGTTCCTGGCGGCGGTCTCACACATCGCCGCGACGGACTGCTGGATCGTGGACGGTCAGTACGGTTCGGCATCCCCCTTGCTGGCCGAGGCGGCGGACACGCTTATCTGGCTCGACATCCCGTTCCCCGTGTCGTTCCCGCGCGTACTGCGCCGTACGGTCCACCGGCTCGTCCACAAGGAGACCCTCTGGAACGGCAATCGGGAGCGGCTGCCCAAGGCGGTGGGATTCCTCGTCTGGGCGGCCCGCACCCACCGGCAGTCCAGACGCCGCAACCGGGCACTGCTCCAGCGACTCGCCCTGCGGGGGGTGCGCTGCCGGCGGATACGGACGGCGGCGGACCTGGACACGCTGCTGGCAGGCCAGAGCGGCCCGACCAACGCACCCCATGACGCTAGGCAGGAGAGAACGTGACCCAGAATCTGGCGCTGCTCGGCGGCACCCCCGTGATCAAAAGCCCGCTGGAGGAACGATGGCCGGCGTTCCACGAGTCGGATGTCGAGGCCGCCGCCGAGCTGGTCCGGCGCGGCGAGATCTCCTACAACGGCAGGGAAGGGACGGTGCGGGACCTGGAGGAGCACTTCCGTGACTACGTGGGAACGCGATACGCGCTCGCGGTGAACTCCGGTACGTCCGCCCTGCACTCGGCCTTCTTCGCCATCGGCCTGCATTCCGGTGACGAAGTCCTCGCCCCCACCTACACGTTCCACGCGACGGTCATGCCGGTCTTCGCCTGCAACGCCGTACCCGTCCTGGTGGACGCCGAAGCCGACACCGGCAACATCGACCCCACGCTCCTGGAAGCGCACATCACCGCGCGCACGAAGGCCATCGTCGCCACCCATCTCAACGGATACCCGGTCGACATGGCGACGATCCTCGCCGTCGCCCGCAAGCACGGACTGTGGGTGATCGAGGACTGCTCGCAGGCCCACGGCGCCGAGTGCGACGGCCGGCGGGTCGGTGGCCTGGGCGACGTCGCGGCCTTCAGCATGCAGTCGCGCAAGCAGGTCACGGCCGGCGCGGGCGGCATCCTGACCACGAACGACGACCGCGTCCACGAACGAGCCGTGCTGTTCGGCCATTCCCTCAACCGCTCCGTGGAGGCCGTCGTCAGTGACGAGTACCGTCGCTTCGCGAGCACCGGCCTCGGCCTCAATCTCCGTATGCACCCGGTGGCCGCGGTGCTCGCCGACCGGTCGCTGGCCCGACTGGACGACCTGCTGAAGGTCCGCGAGGCCAACTGCGCGCACCTGGACGCCATGCTCTCGCGCATCGACGGCGTGCACCCTCCGGTGCGCCGGCCGCACATGACGAGGGTCGCCCACTACAGCCACCAACCCCTTTACCGGCAAGAGGAGTTGGGCGACCTGTCCATCGGTACGTTCGTCAGGGCACTGGCCGCCGAGGGGGTCCCCGTCTCGCGTCCCAAGTCCCCGCCACTGCATCAGGAACCGGCGTTCCAGGATCCGGAGTGGAAGCTGGACACCTATCACCCAGGGCCCGCGAACAGCTACCGCCGTTACCGCGACAGGCAGTTGCCGAACAGCGAGACCTACGTGGCCACCGCACTGCGGCTGCCGGTCTTCTCCCGAGACATGCGCGCCGAGTTGGACGCCGTCGGTGAGGCCTTCGAGAAGGTCACACAGCAGGCAGGCGTTCTTCGCGACCTGGAACGTGCCGGGCGCGTCCCGGCTCCCACGCCATGACCGCAACTCGTCCCGCGCGGCAGGGGGAGGAATGATGGACAGACAAGAGATCGACAAACAGGTACGGGCCAATCTGGCGGCGCAGCTCAGGATCTCAGCTGACTTTCCGGACACGGATCTCCTCGCCGATCACGGGCTGGATTCACTGGCCAGCGTTCAGTTCACCATCGATCTGGAGGACACCTTCGGGATCGTCTTCGAGGACGAGGACATCGCTTTCGAAAGATTCGCGACCATCAAGAGCGTCGTCGATCTGCTGCTGGAGAAGCTTTTCCCCAGCAGCTGATCGCGGGGGCGTGCCGACAGGCACGTCGTGGACAACGGCGGCCGATGTAAGCTGACTTGGTGCCTACACCAACGCCAGAGGAAACAGTCGCGCATCGCCCGAGTGCGCGCGTCGTGCTGTTGGACGAAAACGGTCGGCTGCTATTGTTCTCCGCGCGCGATCACAAGGGCGACTCCATGCGCTGGTTCACCGCCGGCGGTGGCCTGGAGTCCGGTGAGAGTTATGAACAGGCGGCGCTTCGAGAATTGCGGGAGGAAACCGGCCTCGTCGATGTCGACCTGGGCCCGCAGATCTGGCAGGGGCGGCCTTGGAGGACGGTCAGAGAAGGCGTCACTTACGAAGTCACGCAACGCTACTTCCTGGCCCGGGTTCCGACCTTCGCAGTGGACACCTCGGCCTTCCAGGACGTGGAGAAGGCCGCGATCACCGGCTACCGCTGGTGGAGCGTGGAAGAGCTGGAGAAGACCTCCGATCTGCTCCGCCCGGCCGGGCTCCCCGCGTTGCTCAAGGCCCTTCTGACCGACGGCCCGCCCAGCGAACCGGTGCTGGTGGACGGCTGACGCCGGGCAGACCCTGTCGATGACGCGTCTGCCGACAAGATCGGGACAAGATTTCCCGCACTACTCTCTGAGTCGAACAGCCAAGTCGACAGCAGAGGGACCGGTGAATGATCTCGGAAATCGAGAAATACAGCGTCGGCTGGACCGATCTGGCAGAAGCGTCCACCCGCAATGCCGAACTCCTCAAGGAGCTGGCTCTCGACAAGCAGTCCTTGCGGAAAATGGCGACCGAGGCCTGGGAATATCCCACCTTGCGCGACATGTGCGAACAGACGAGGCAGCTTAGCAGGATAGTTCTGCACGATGCCCTGGACCGCGGCTTCAGGCTCCGCCTCCACCTCTGGAACGACTTCGAGACGGGCTATCCCCATAATCACCGCTGGTCCTTCTCGACCAGGTTGCTGAGTGGGGGATACCACCACACCCTCTACGAGTCGCCGAGCGGCTTCGACTCGTCTTCCAGGAACGACGCCGACGGCGTGGAACTCATCACGCGCTACCGGACACTTGAGTCCGCCGGCGCCGGGTACACGCTCCACCACGACACCGTGCACCGAACGGAGACGACCGTCGACACGGTGTCCCTGCTCATTCGTGGGCCGGTGGAGAAACGGCGCGCACTGACCGCCGACCCCGGGACGGGGAAGTTCCGGTTCAGTCTCGGCCGCACCATGGAAACGCCCCCGGAGGTCGCCGCCAGGCGGATGTCGAGCGCGCAGTTCGAGGCGATGTTCGCCAGGCTGGAGAAGCTCGGCATTCTCTGACCGCCCGGTCCGCGCCGCCTGGCCCCTGTGCCGTGAAGCGGGGCACGATGCTCCGAGAGGACCGTCAACCGGGCCCTTGCCATAGCCCGGGCACCGGTTGAACGCGGCGTCGCGGCTGTCCTCACCCCGGAGCGACAACGCGGATGAACCTCATTGCCCGGTCGACCCCGCGACATGGCGTCGTACGTCCTGCCGGACCCGCATCCGCCGCCGGGCCTCGGCACGGCTGATCGGATGGCTGTCGTCCCACGCGATGGCGTTGCGCATCAGCGCGGCCAGCGCCGGTTCGACGCCGTCCAGGTATTCCGGGTCACGCATCCAGGTCAGTGAGGTCTGCCCGCCGGTCGGCTCCTCCTGGGATTGAACGTTCATGTGCAGGGTGCGGCGGAACACTCCCGCACGGCACGAACCGCGGTGCACCATGTGGTAGTTCATGTAGATGACGTCCCCGGGGCGGCAGTCGACGACTACTTCACCCGGCATCCGGCCCGTTCCAAAAACCTCGATCTCCTCACGCTCACGGTCCGTCAGGGGTCGGCGATGGGATCCCGGGATCGCGTGGAAAGAACTATCCTCGGAGAGGCACACATTGAATTGCACATGCCGGGGTTTTCCGTCCGGATCATAATGCTCGTGCTCATGGTTGTCCTTGTGCCAGTTGAGTTCGTAGTCCACGTGGTCAGGGGACCACAGGGAATGCGCCGACCAGAAACGCAGCTGCGGCCCCAGTATCGCGTGGACCGGCTCCATGAACCCGTGGTGGCCGAATATCCTGGCCAGTTCGGGTTCATAGAGATCCGGCATGAAGATGTTGTTGACCCCCCAAGTGTCGACCTGACCGTCCTGCCGAGCGGTGTAGCGGGACCCGACGAATCGCTCCGGGGCGGACCGGACCTTCTGAACGATGCGCTCGTTGGCTGCCCGAAGCGTGGCGACTTCGTCCTCGGTGAAGACGCCCGGGACCACGGTGTAGCCGTTTGTGAAGAACTCCTCGACATGTGCACCCAAGGAGCCGCCGCATTGCTCTCGCGTTGAGATTCGGTCGTTCACCTGACACCTCTGCTAAGAGTGTTCGTCTGCAAAGCATGCTGATTTTAAAAACAGTCTCCCACCCGCGTCTTGTCGACCCCTTGTCGGCCTGCGTGAACTCAGCCCGCGTGTACCATCCGAGCCATGGAATCATTCATCGCGGGATTGCCGAAAGCCGAACTGCACGTACACCACGTGGGATCTGCTCCCGCCGAGACCGTCATAGAACTTGCTTCGCGCCATCCTGCTTCCAAGGTCCCGAAAGAAGCACAAGAATTGGCGGATTACTTCGCCTTCCGGGACTTCTCACATTTCATCGAAGCCTATGTCTCCGTCGTCGACCTCATTCGTACGGCGGATGACGTCAAACTCCTGACGATCGGAATCGCCAAGGATCTGGCCCGGCAGAACGTTCGCTACGCCGAACTGACCGTCACTCCCTACAGTTCGGTTCGCAGAGGAATCCCAGAAGCCGAATTCATGGCGGCGATCGAGGAGGCGCGGATCGCCGCCGAGGCCGAACTGGGGGTCGTCCTGCGCTGGTGCTTCGATATTCCCGGTGACGCGGGGCTCGCAGCCGCGGAGGAGACGACCCGGCTGGCCCTGGACGTGGGTGCCGACGGGCTGGTGAGCCTCGGGCTCGCGGGCCGGGAGGCCGGGGTGTCGCGTGCCCAGTTCAAGCCGTACTTCGACCGGGCCCGTGCGGCCGGACTGCACAGCGTCCCCCACGCAGGGGAAACCTCCGGATCGGAGAGCGTCTGGGAGGCCCTGCGGGTCCTGGGCGCCGAACGCATCGGCCACGGGACGACCGCGGTGACCGACGAGGCGCTCCTCCGTCACCTGGCCGAACACCGGATTCCGTTGGAGGTCTGCCTCACCTCCAACGTGGCCACACGGGTCGTCGCGGACGCCGAGCAGCACCCCATCCGACAGCTGGTGAGGGCCGGGGTGTCTATCACGGTCAACACCGATGACCCGCTCATGTTCGGCACGGACCTCAACCGTGAATACGCGGTCGTAGCCCGACTTCTCGGCCTGAGCGAGCCTCAGGTGGCCGATCTGGCCAAGACCTCGGTGGAGACGTCGTTCATGGACCCCCTGGCCAAACGCCGGCTGATGACCGAGATCGACGTCTACCTAGCCAACTGGATGACCGCCTCCAGGGCCCCCGAAGAGCATCACGCATGATCCAACGGACGGAATGACCTGCGCCCATTCCCGCCAGCAGGGAGACCCGCCGGACGATACTTTCGGAAGCGCCCGAAGCATCCCAACTCGCTGGCCACTGAGCCTTTTCCGTCCTCAGTCTGAGCTGGTCAGATGGAGGGTGAGGACGGCTTGGACAAGGCTGGTGATTCGGGTCGTCGAGCAGCGGAGCTTGCGTTGGAGCCGCCAGGACTTGAGGGTGGCGATGGCTTGTTCGACCAGTGCCCGGACCTTCGCGTGGCCCTCGACGGAGGCCGCGGTGGTAAGCACGTCCTCGCGCTGCCGTTCCGGAGACGACATAGCTGGCTTGATCCGCGACAGCCGCCGCACTCCTAACAGGCACTTTCCGCATCCGCCGTAAGGGCGTTCGATCATGTTCAGGTCCGTACCGCGCAAGACTTCTCCGTTCCGAACACGCAAGGTACGGAGACTTGGCGGCCACACCCAGGATGATCTTGCTCAGCCCAGGAAGCTCAGACGAACCTGACGGTTGACATTGGAGATGTTGGTGTCCACCAACCTCCGCAAAGACAACCCGCAGCATAGCCAGAGGTCTCCAGGCTCAGCACAAACGCCGCGGTGAGGATCTGCGGCGGCTTCGTCGACATCAGCTGCTGCTGGTCGAGCGGTGCGAGACGCTTTCGAAGCCGTACATCGAGCTCGGCAGCCTTGCGGTGGAAGCTCGCGGAGGACGCCTTGGGCTTCTCGCCCCTCCGTTCCTTCTTGGAGGCCACCGCAGCGTCGAGGAGCTGCCGCTCGCTCTCCGAGGTCAGGCGCTTGGTCACCAGTTCCCGGGTCTTGACCAACTCCGCCAGACGACAGGGCTGAACCTCCGCCAGGTACGCGGGAAGCCGGTCGGCGGTGATCCAGCTGGTCGCCTTGGCCCCGGCGTCCGCGAGCCGGGGAAGACCGCACACGATGTCGACCGCCGCGCCGTTGGACGCCTCGGCACAGTCGAGCTAGGACGCGGGGCCGGCCGGCCGCACAGTGCCACGCCTGTCGACATAGGCGTAGGCGAACCGACGGGCCGCCGACGCACCGGTCCGTCGGACGGTACCTGGCACGCCGTCACCGTCGGCGAGATCCCGGTCGGCCTGTGCACCGAGTACCTCTGTGTGCCGTCCGTGGAGCAGACCGTGTACGCGACGGTGGTGCTCTCCAACGCCACCGCCCAGGCATCGTTGGCCGGCCCTGTGGAGGTCACCGTCGACGACGACCTCCTGCTGACCACACTCGCCCCCGGTGGTGTCCGCCGGGTGGGTCTCGGGCCGGCCGAGGGCATCCGGGTCACGCGCCGTACGAACCTGCACGAGTCGAGGTCGGCGTAGGGGCGCAGCGGCAGCTGCCGGGCTGTCCACTCGCCCGACAGGATCTGCTTGGACAGCGGTGGACGGTCGTACGGACATCCGCCCGGACGGCCAGGACGTGAGCGATGCCCGATCGGCGACGACCCGCCCGCCGACGACTTCCGCCGCCGGTCGCCGCCATTCCAGCAGGATGCGCTGCGCGCCGACGTCGCCATCGCCGGCACGGTGCGCCGGATCGCCGAGCGGACAGCGCCCCACCGTCTCAGGTCGCGCTCGCCTGGCTGCCGGCCCGCAGCGAGTACGTCCGCCCGATCCCCGGCACCAAGACCCCCGGTATCCGCTCAACAACGCCGCCGCAGCGACTCTCGAGCTCCGCTCGGCCGACCTGCGAACTCGACGCCCTGCCCGCTCCTACCGGCAGGCGCTACTGAGGAAGTCTGCGGTACCCGCACCCGCCCACAAGCGAGACCACCGACGACACCACCGAGGAGATCTCTGATGGGCCCTGATGCGAAGGATGTCGTCCGGGAGTCCATCGCCGCGCTCAACCGCCACGACTGGCACCGTGCCGGCCGACTGATGACCCCGGATTCCAACTACACCATTCAGTCCTATGACCTCCCCGGTGCGGCGACGCCGACGGACGGCGCTACACATGGCAGGGCGGGCGACGGCTTGGATGCCGGATGCGGCTGGACCTGCCCCGCGGAGTGGACGCGCGCCCGGGAGAATCCGCAGCAGCGGTGCGCGGACATCTGATGCAAGACCTGGAGCGGGGCCGGGCGGCATGAGCAAGCTGCTGGAGGAACCCGGTGACGACGTCACCGAGATGGACCGGTACGCCCCGAGACGTACGACGGAACAGCGGGCGACTGCTGGGACAGTCGCGTTGTCGCGCGATGGTCGGAAGCCTGCGGGAAGGCATGAAGAGACTCCCAGGGCCACGCTCGCACGTCGCCTCCCCACGGCAGTGATGTCGGCGGGCGCGCTGACGGTCGTCTTTCCCTTCCTGGCTCTTCCTCGCCCGGGCCAGCCTGTCATACAATCTTACCGACTGCCTCACGGAGCGTCCGGACATCGACACAATGTGTGGAGGCCCGCCGATCAGCCCATGTGTCACGCGGTTGAACTTCCTGAGTCGGTCCGCGAAATTCGCGCGCGGAAGCTCACTGCCGCTTGGGTTGTACGATCGCCGTACCGTATCCTGATCCCGTGACCGTATCAGGCAACTCAGCGCCCCGTAGCCCCGGAGAATCCGTCGATCTAGCCGCCCAGGTCGGCCGGGTCGCCGCACCTCTGCGTCAGCAGGTGCTCGATGTGCTGCGTCAGGCCATCCTCAGTTTCCACTACGCGCCTGGTCAGCGACTGGTCGAGCGCGAGCTGATCGAGGAGATCGGCGTCTCGCGCACCACCATCCGCGAGGCTCTGCGCGAGCTGGCGGCCGAGGGCCTCGTCAAGACCATCCCGCAGAAGGGCGCCGTCGTCGTGGTGCCCTCACTCCAGGAGGCGCTGGAGCTCTACGAACTGCGCGCCGCCCTGGAGGCACTCGCCGTGCGCCGGTTCACCGAGGTCGCGTCGGACGACCAGGTGGCGGAGCTGCGCGCCGCGTTCGAACAACTGGCCGAAGTGGCGAACGGCGACGGTGCCACCCTGCGGATCCTCCAGGCGAAGGGCCAGTTCTACGACGTCCTGCTGCGCGGCTGCGGCAACCGCTCGGTCCACTCCACGCTCGGCGGTGTCCAGGCCCGCCTCAGCCTGTTGCGGGCCACCTCGCTGGCCCAGCCAGGGCGCACCGCACGCAGTGTGCAGGAGCTGCGCGCCATGGTCGAGGCGATCGAGGCGCGCAATCCCGAGGCTGCCGTGCGTGCGTGCAACCACCACATCGAGCAGGCGAAGCGGGCGGGACTGGAGGGGCTGTCCGCCACCAGCGGGCTGCCGTTCAGCTCCGCCTCGCTCTGAGCCGCACCGCCTGAGCCGCACCGCCGGGAGCCAGGGCGCGCAGTCCGGAACACGCGCTTGCGGTAACACGCGCTTGCCGTTCAGTGCATGACGTATCCGCCGTTCGGTGACAGCGTCTGGCCCGTGTAGAACGCCGATTCGTCGCCGGCGAGGAACAGGATCGTATGCGCGATCTCCTCCGCGGAGGCGGCCCGGCGCAGCACCCCCAGGCCGACGACGGCACGGCGGATCTCCCGGTCCGTCGGCAGCATCGGTGTGTCCGTCGCCCCGGGCGCCACCGCGTTGACCCGGATCCCGTCGTCCGCCACGAGCGCGGCCACCGCACGGGTCAGCCCCAGCACGCCGGCCTTGGACGCGGGGTACATGGCAGGCAGGGGGAAGTTGGCGAGGGCTCCCACGCTGGAGACGTTGACGACGGACCCGCCCGACGGGGAGTTGCGACGCATGAGCCGCACGGCGGCTCGCACGGAGTAGAACGTACCGGTCAGGTTGACGGCTATGACCTCCGCGAAGTCCTCGTCGGTGAGCTCGCAGATGTCGGCCTGGGCGCCGGAGACGCCTGCCGCGTTCACCGCGATGTCGAGCCGTCCGAACTCGGTGAGAGCGCGTTCGTACGCGGCGTCCACCTGACCGCTGTCCCGTACGTCGGCACCGACCGGGATCGCCCCCGCGATCCCGGCCACCGCCCGGGCCGTCCCTTCGGCGTCCAGGTCCACGGCCAGGACCCGCGCCCCCTCGTCGGCGAAACGGCTCACCGTGGCCAGCCCGATGCCCGATGCGGCGCCGGTGACCAGGGCGGTCCTGCCGGCGAGCCGGCCGCCGGCCGGTGGCCGACGGCTCCCACTCGATGACGCTCCCATACGCCCCGGTCCTCAGCTCGTCGCGGGGCCGGCGGGGTGGTCGAAGAACTTGTCGAGGTACGCCTGCGGCATCCACGCCTCGCCGTCCGCGACCTCTCCGAGATCGCTCGGCTTCGCGCCCTTGGGCAGGTAGTCGGCCAGGTTCGCCTTGGTGATCAACGACGGCTCGCGGGTGATCGTGCCGACCTTCGGGCCCTCTCCTCCCATCACCATCATCCCGACGGAGAACAAGGCCTTCGTCTCCTGCGTGCCGTTGCCGCCCGTACCGGCGGTCTCATAACCGTCGGCCGCCTCCAGCTTCTTCCAGGAGGCGAGCGACGAGGCGGACGCACCGGCGTCCACCACTTTGGGGACCTTCCGTCCGGTCGAGTCGAAGGCCGCGTAGACGCCGGAGCCCATGACGCCGAGCTGCGCCACCATGTCGATCTTCTGCGGGTGGCTGGAGAGGAACTTCAGCAGCTCGGCCTTGGCCACGGGCGGCACGAAGGCGCCGTTGACCTCGCCGAGCACCTTCATGTCGGGGCATGCGGCCAGCACGTCCTTGACGGCCTGGTAGCCGATCTTCTCCGTCGACAGTCCCTGGAAGCCGCGGACGACGACGACATTGCCCTTGCCGTCGAGTTGCTTCGCGACGAGGGCGGCCGGCCGGGCGACGTTCAGGTAGGAGTTCTCCGCCACGTTCACGGCGTACTTGGAACGGATGGTGGAGGAGAGCGTGACCGTGACCACGCCCTTCTTGCCGGCCGCGTCGACCGCGGAGACCATCGCGTCGCCGGAGAGGGCCGTGATGAAGATGATGTCGACACCGGAGTCGACCAGTTCGTTGTAGCCGCGGATCTGCTCGGCCGGGGTCATGGTTGCCGGATCGGTCATGATGCGCTTGACGAGTTTGCCCTGGACCAGGCCCTTGGCCTTGGCGGCGGCGAAGCTCGCGTCCATCTGCTTGACGACGGACGCGGCGAACGCGTTCGAGACCGGCAGATACGAGAAGCCGACCTTCGCGGCGCGGTTCAGCTTCTTCTTGTCCCGCCAGGCGCTCGCGAACACGTCCTCGCCGTAGGCGTTGTAGGCCTTCTGAAGCTCCGCGGGCAGGGCCTCGATGGCGCCGTCGGGGTCCTTGGGCGCGATGGTCGGCACCTCGCCGCAGGCGGCGGACGCCTTCCCCTGGGTGTCGGTCGCGTCGGAGGCGACCGTGCCGCCCGCCCCGCCACAGCCGGCGAGCAGGGCCGTGAGGACGATCCCGGTGGACGACGCCACGACGCTCCTGCGGGCGAGCCGGTAGCTGGATCTGTTCATGGTGAGCCTTTCCGAAACAGAGGAGAAGGAGGGAGAAGAGGAGAGAGGGAGAAGGAGGGGAGACGTCAGACCTGGTCGCGGAGCCTGCGCTCGCGGCCGTAGACCGCCATCGCGGCGAGGATCACGACGCCGTTGAGGATCTGCTGGTCGGCTTCCTGAAAGCCCAGCCCGACGAGCACGGTGGAGACCGCGGTGAGCAGCAGGACGCCGACGGTGGTGCGGGTGTAGCTCCCGGGTCCGCCGAACGCCGTACCGCCGAGGACGACCGCGGCGATGCTCTGGAACAGGTAGGGGTTCCCGAGCCGGTTGTCGACGTTCCCCGCGAAGCCCGCCAGGACGACGCCGGCGAGGATCGCGAGGGCCGCCGCGACGGCGTACACCGTGACCCAGACCTTCCGGGTGCTGATGTGGGCGAGGTCCGCGGCCACCGGACTCGCGCCGGTGGCCAGCAGTCGCCGACCGGGGCGGGTGCGGTGCAGCACCACGGAGACGACGGCGATCGCGAGTGCCCAGACGACCACCACGGGGGGCACGGGGATTCCGAAGGTCGACGCCGTGGGGGCGCTCAGTCGGCTCACCCAGTCGGGGGCGCCCGCTCCGGTGCCGCCGCCGCTGAGGACGGAGGTCACGCCGACGGCGATCGAGCCCGCCGCGAGGGTGACGATGATCGGGTGGATGCCGAAGCGGTGGCACAGATAGCCGACGAGACCGCCCATGGCGGCGCCGCATGCGACGGCGACGGCAAGCATGACGGGCAGCGGCACTCCCGGGATCGCGCCGAACTGGGTGACGGTCACCGCGCCGGCGACGATGAACCCGGCGAGGGACAGGTCGATCCCCCTGATCAGTACGACGAGGGTCTGTCCGATCGAGGCGAGGCCGGTGAGTGCGCAGAGCACCAGGACCGAGCGCATGCTCGTCGGTTCAAGGAACCCCGGCATGACGGCCGCGCCCCACGCGAGAACGGCCATGGTGAGCAGGAGCTGGACGAGCGGGAACCGTCGCTGGAGGGAGAGGAGTCGCTGTCCGGCCGAGGGACCGTGGGCGGCCACCGGTGCCGGGATGTCGCCGACGGGGGCGAGGGGGGCCCTGTCGAGCGAGCCTTGCTGCGTGGTCATCATCGCCTTTCCTTCAGTTCTCGTGCCGCGACGGCCCCGAAGAGCACCGCTCCGATGAGCAGGACGCCGTAGATCACCTGGAGCCATGTCTGCGGCACCTGGAGCACTCCGAGCAGGCTCTGCAGCAGGTAGATGGCGGCGGCGCCGGCGAGCGCGTTGGCGATTCCGCCGCCCCCGCCCTGCAGGGGGATGCCGCCGAGGGAGACGGCGGCGATCGCGATGAGCGTGTAGGAGGTGCTGGTGCCGGCCTCGGCCGTGGACGCCAGCCCGATGAGGACCAGGCCTCCCACCGCCGCCATGGCGCCGCCCAGGGAGTAGGCGAGGACCCGCACCGCGCCGACGGGCACTCCGCTGGTGAACGCCGTGACGTCGTTGCCGCCCACGGAGCGCAGCAGGCTGCCGTACGTCGTCAGCCTGGTGACCAGCAGCCAGAGGGCGGCGGGGACGGCCAGCGCGACGAGGCCGCCCGGGACCGGTCCCATCGACCCCGCGAAGCCCGCCATCCAGGAGCCGGAGATCGTGGTGGGGCTGGGCGACAGTTTGAGGTCGACGCCGGTGAGGACGAAGAACATGGCGAGGGTGACGACGATCGGCTGAAGTCGGCCCACGACGATGAGCAGACCGGTGAGGGTTCCGACCAGCGCGCCCGCCGCCATGAGGAGGGGCAGGGCGACGTACCCGCCGAGGCCGGCCGGCTGAAGCTGGGTCGCGTAGAGGAGACCGCTCAGCGTCATCAGCGGGCTGACCGACAGGTCGATGCCGCCACGTCCGCTCATGATCGAGGGCACGCTCGCCATGGCGGCGATACCGAGCGGGGCCAGGGCGGCCAGTTGGGAGGTGGCGCCGAAGCGGGGTTGCAGGGCGAGGTTGGCGATGAGGAGCGTGGCCGCCAGGAGGACCGCGAAGAGGTAGGTGTGGCGTCCGAACAGGGATCTGAGCGTGCGCCGGGGCGCGGGGGCCGTGTGCCGGGCGGGCCGGCCGGGCTTGTGGGCGGAGGTGCGGGAGGCGTGGTCGACGGTGCTCACGCGGCCACCGCCGCTCCGCCGAAGAAGGCGTCGACGAGCCGTTCCCTGTTCAGCTCCTCCCGGATGAGTTCCGTGGCGAGGGAGCCCTCCCGGAACACCAGGACGCGGTCCATCAGCTCGACGTGCTCGTCGACCTCCGAGGACAGCATGACGACGGTCAGCCCCTGTCCGGCCAACTCGCGCAGCAGCCGGTAGAGGTCGCGTTTGGCTCCCACGTCGATTCCTCTCGTCGGGTCGTTGAGCAGCAGGACATCGGGGTCGGCGGCCAGCCAGCGGGCGATGACGACCTTCTGCTGGTTGCCGCCGCTCAGCGTGGTGATCGCGTCCGACGTACGGCCGAACCTGATGCCGAGCCGATCCACGTAGTGGCGAAACCGCGTCTCGGCGGCGCGCTCGGACAGCAGCCCTTTCCTGACGTCCTGTTCGGCGGTGGCGATGGCGAAGTTGTCCAGGATGGACATCCACGGCAGGATCGACTCTCCGCGCCGGTCCCGCGCCACGTACGCGATGCCCAGGTCCCGCGCCTTGCGGGTGTCGGTCACCCGGTGTTCCCGGTCTCCCTCGATCCGTACGACTCCGTCGGTGTCGCCGTGCCCGACGAGGAGGCGGAGGAAGTCGTCCTGGCCGTGGCCCTCCAGGCCGGCCAGCCCGATGATCTCGCCCCGGCGCAACTGCGCCCGGCACGGCTCGCCGCCGGGCCGCAGGCGTGAGCCGGTGACCTTCAGGACGACCGGGCGTGCCTCGGTGGCGGAACCGGTGGCGGTGGCCGAATCGGTGGCGGTGGCGTCGGGGACCGTGCGGGCCGTGTCCTGCACCAGGTGCGCGCCACCCGTCATCAGCCGGATCATCTCGTCGTGCTCCCAGTCCGCGCCGAGGGTGCCCACCGTGCGGCCCGACCGGAGCACGGTGACGCGGTCGCCGATCTCCCGGATCTCGTCCATCCGGTGGGTGATGAGGACGATGCTCATGCCCAGCGCCGCCCGTTGCCTCACCAGGGCGAACAGGCGGGTGCGGGTGTCGTGGTCGAGGGCGGAGGTCGCCTCGTCGAGGATCAGCACCTTGGGGTCGCGAAGCAGCGACCGGGCGATGCCGCAGGCCTGGCGGTCGCTGAGCTGGAGCGAGCCGAAGGGGGCGTCCAGCTCGGGCGGCGTGACGAGCAGCGCGGCGAGGACCTCCGCCGCCTTGGCACGGCGGCCGGCATCACGGGTCACGGGGCGCAGCAGGCGGTCCGCGCCGAGCCACAGATTGTCCAGGACGGACCTGTTCTCGACGCCGAGCACCTCCTGGAACACCGTGTCGATGCCCGCGCGCAGTGACTGAGCCGGGGTGCGCGGGGCGAAGGGCCGACCGCCGACCGTCATGGAGCCGGTGTCGGGGTGGTGCACCCCGCTGAGGATCTTGACCAGCGTGCTCTTCCCCGAGCCGTTCTCCCCCACGAGGGCGTGCACCTCGCCCGGGAACAGACGGAGTGCGGCGTCCTGGAGGGCGACCGTCGGACCGAAGTGCTTCCGTAGGCCGTCGACCGCCAGCACGGCTTCCGGCTCAGCTGTGAGCGGGTGGGTCGGCACTGACCCCTCCTGACTTGGGTGACTGATTCCAGACGGAACCCAGACGTATCCCAGATCGAATGATTGTCGTCTGGTCATACAATGTATGGAGCGAGGCAGACGGTAGCGCGTCGTCGAAACCGGCGTCCAGAGGCGAATCACCTCGAATTTGCTCGATGCCCGACGTGTGGACCGGGGTGGATCCGCAGGAATATCCGGACCCCAGCCTGATTGTCGTCTCGTCATACAAAGAGTACGGTTGGCGAGCACCACCCGGGCGGGCCGGGTCGGCGAGCACCAAAGGAGTGCACGTGTACCTCATCACCGGTGCCAGCGGAGGGCTGGCCCAGACCGCAGCGGAACTGCTGCTGGAGTCGGTCCCCGCCGACCAGGTCATCCTGACGACGCGGGCGCCCGGCAAGCTCCAGTCCTTCGCCGACCGTGGCGTCCACGTGCGGTACGCCGACTTCGCCGATCCGGTCGGCCTCGAAGCGGCCTTCGAGGGGGCGGAGCGGATGCTGCTGGTGTCCACCGCCCAGGTCGGTACGAGAATCGGTCTCCACCGCAACGCGATCGACGCGGCCCGGCGCGCCGGGGTGCGGTACCTCGCCTACACCTCGATCGTCGGCGCCGGCACCGTGGACAACGACGCCGTCGTCTGTCTGGAGCACCGCGCGACCGAGGAGATACTCCGCGAGTCGGGACTGCGCTGGAACGCCCTGCGGGACGCCCAGTACGCGCAGGCGGTGGCCTACTTCATCGCGCCGGGCGCCGTCGCCATGGGCAGCATGGTCGGCGCCTGGGGCGAGGGCACGGTCGGGTTCGTCTCCAGGGAGGACTGCGCCGCGTCGGCCGTCGGTGCGCTGCTCGGGCGCGGCGAGGACGACCGGGCCTACGAGATCACCGGCCCGGAGGAACTGTCCTACCGTCAGGTGTGCGCCCTGATCGCCGAGATCAGCGGCGCCGACATCGCCTACGTTCCGATCAGTGACGAGGAGCAGTACGCCATCTTCGACTCCATGGGCGTGCCCCGGGAGTACGACGAGGAGGCGATCGCCGCCTCCCCGATCCCGTGGAACAGCGACGACATGGTCTCCTTCAGCCGGGCGATCCGCCTCGGACACATGTCGTCCCTCAGCGACGCCGTGCAGATCCTGGCCGGGCGGGCGCCTCGCTCCATACGCTCGGTGCTGGAGGAGGCCGCGGCCACCTGGCCGCCGGCCGCCCCGCCCGCCGACGCCACCGAGACCGTGGTGGAGGCCGCGCGATGAGCACCGACACGAACACCGACGCCGTCGGCGACGGCACCTACCTCACCGACAAGGCACTGCGGCGCTTCGTCGACGCGCTCGGCGAGGACGGTGTCGTCCTCGGTGAGGGCCGCTTCCACGAGCAGTACCGCGACAAGTACTGGCACCGCGACGACGACACCTACGACCCCGCCGCCGTCCTGCTGCCGCGCAGCGCCGAGGAGGTACAGGCGGTCGTCCGGATCGCGAACGAGTTCGGGGTGCCGATCTGGACCTCCTCCCAGGGCCGCAACTATGGCTACGGCGGCTCCTCGCCCCGCCTGAAGGCGACCGTCGTGGTCAGCCTGACCCGGATGAACCGCGTCCTGGAGATCAACCGCGACCTGGCGTACGCGGTGGTGGAACCGGGCGTGCGCTGGATCGACCTGTACGACGCGCTGAAGGAGTCCGGCAACGAGGATCTGATGGTGACCGTCCCCGACCTCGGCTGGGGCAGCGTCATCGGCAACTCCCTCGACTGCGGGATCACCTACCAGCCCTACGGCGCCGACTTCATGGCCCCGTGCGGGATGGAAGTCGTGCTGGCCAACGGCGAGTTGCTGCGCACGGGCATGGGTGCCATCCCGGACAACAAGTCCTGGCACACCTACAAGCGCGGCCTCGGACCGGTGCTCGACGGCCTGTTCGTGCAGTCCAACTTCGGCATCGTGACGCGGATGGGCTACTGGCTGATGCCGCGCCCGGAGGCGTACGCCCCGTTCTTCCTGACGGTGCCGCAGGACGAGCACCTGGAGCAGGCCATCGACATCATCCGCCGGCTCCGCCTCGACGGCACGCTGCGCGGTGTGCCGAGCATGTACAACACCGTGACGCTGGCGGCCCAGTTCCCCGATGTGATGGGCCGTTTCGCGGGTGCCGACGGTGCCTTCAGCGAGGAGACCCTGAACGAGATGGCCGATGCCACCGGGCTCGGCCGGTGGGCGCTGCGCGGGGCACTGTGGGGGGACGGCCCCGTCGTGGAGCACCAGTTGGCGAAGATCCGGGCGGCGTGGAGCGAGGTTCCCGGCGGCCAGATGCTCTTCGAGCGGACGTACGGGCCGCAGGAGTACGACGAGATCCGTTCGATCCCCGACAAGTGCCAGGGGGGTCTGCCCGGGCTCGATCTGCTCGACGCCATTCCGGAGGGCGTCGCCCATATCGGCTTCTCCCCCGCGATTCCGCTGGTCGGCAGTGATGTGCGGGAGGTCGTCGACCTCTTCGACCGGATCGTGCGGGAGGAGGTCGGGGTCAATGTGGCCGGCGGGCTGCTGATCATCAATGAGCGGACGGCGCTGTACGTCACCGGGCTCAACTACGACTACCGGGACGCGGAGCAGTGCCGTCGGGCCTACGACGCGCTGAAGGTGCTCGTGGCGGAGGCGGGGCGGCGCGGGTACGGCGAATACCGCGCGCACCTGGACTTCATGGACCTGGCGTCCGCGCAGTACTCCTTCAACGACCACGCCTACCGCCGGTTCTGCGAGACGATCAAGGACGCGGTCGACCCGAACGGGATCCTGTCGCCGGGCCGGCACGGGATCTGGCCGGAGAACCTCCGCCACCTGGCGGATCGCGGCTGAGACGGAGACGGACATGCACGTGGGGCCCCGGCTGAGTCGGGGCCCCACTTCATGTCCGTCTCTTCAGCGGTTCTCCTCCCGTGCGGCAGCCCCGCGTCGGAACGCCGCGTCGATCGCGGCCGCGCGCTCGGCGACCATGGGGTACCACTCGGGATGCGTGACGATGTGGGTCTCGCCGCGGGCCAGGGCAGCGAGTACGACGTCTCCCACCTCGGTCGGGTCGAGCCAGCGCAGCTTGGCCAGCTCCTCGTTGTCGGAGATGTCGTTCTGCACGAAGCTGCTGCCGCCCTGGGCCTTCGTGGGCCTGGTGCGCAGGCTGCGGGCGATGTTGCTGCGGACGGTGCCCGGCGCGAGCACGGCGGCGCCCACGTTCGAGCCCTCCCGCTCCAGTTCGTGCGCGAGCGCCTCGGTGAGGCCCATGATGGCGAACTTCGTCGTGGCGTACGCCCCCAGTCCGGGCATGTCGGCGACGAAGCCGCCCATGGAGGAGGTGTTCACGATGTACGCCGGCTCTCCGTGCCGTTTCAGCAGCGGCAGGAAGGCGTGGACGCCGTGGATGACACCGTCGAGGTTGACGTCGAGGATCCACTTCCAGTCCCCGAGGGTCATGTCGGCGATGCGCGACTCGGGGGCCACCCCGGCGTTGTTGAACACCAGGTGCACCTTGCCGAACCGCTCCACGACCTGACCGGCCAGCGCCAGCACGCTCGCCGCGTCGCTGACATCGGTACGTATCCCCACCGCCCCGATCTCCTTCGCGGCCGCCTCCAGCGGGCCCTCCTCGATGTCGGCGATCACCACCTGGGCACCGCGCTCCGCCAGCCGCTGAGCGATGCCCTTGCCGATGCCCGACGCGCCGCCGGTGACGACGGCGACGAGGCCGCTCACCTCCTCGATCACGGTCACGCGACGGCCTTTCGGTAGGAGGCGGGCCAGACGCCGTGCCGGCCCGGGGACAGGATCCCGTTCGGGTCCACCGCGTCCTTGATCCGCTCGACGAAGCGCCGGTAGGCGTGGTCGTTGAAGGAGTACTGGTCGGCCGCCAGGTCCATGAAGTCCAAGTGGGCGCGGTACTCGCCGTATCCGAGCGCCCCCACCTCGCTCACCAGCGTCTTCGCGGTGTCCACCGCCGCGCGTACCTGCTTCTCGTCGCGTGTGTCGAAGCTGATGCTGCTGACGACGATGGCGCTGCGGTCGTTGATCGGGAAGATCGCGCAGACGAAGTTCGTTCGGGCCCGGTCGGTGACCAGCCGATGGATCACGTCCACGACGCGGCGCACCTCGCCGCCGGTGAGCGGGACCACCGGCGAGAAGCCGATGTGGCCGACGAACTCCGGGACGACCTCCATCAGGTCCATGCTCGGGATGCCGGCCTGGACCTTCTCCATGAAGGTGTTCAGCTCGCCCCACTCGTGGCGCAGATAGGTGCGGTGGTGGTCGACGCGCGAGCCGTCGATGGCCGACCACGCCTCACGGATGCGGCGCAGATGATGTTCGACGACGGGCCCGTCGCCCCACAGCGCGGTGCGCAGCCCCCAGCGTCCGATGCCGGTGCGGGCGGCGAGGCCGTCCAGGGCCTCCTCGCCCGCCGGTCCCTCGGCGCCCATGAACTCGCCCAGCAGCTCGGGGAACTGGGCCGCCATGGTGATGGTGTTCTGCAGGTTCGGCACCCCCCGGATCACCCCGTCGAGGCGGAGTTCGCGGACGATGTCGACGGCCTGGGCGAGCTGGTCGTCCCGGGGGACGGTGAGGTAGAGCGGCGCGTACGCCTCCGGGCGGCGCTGGAGCCAGACGCCCGCGCGCGTGACGACGCCGTAGTTGGACTGGATGAACAGCGGGTCGAGGACCGGGCCGAGGCCACGCTGGTAGACGTGCCAGGAGGGGTTGTCGGGGATGGCTCCCATGCCGGTGCGCAGCACCTCCCCGTCCGCGAGGACCACCTCCATCCCGCACAGTTTCTGGAAGTCGGAGCCGTTCGGGCCGTAGGTGACGCCGTTGTCGAGGGAGTTGCCGATGACGCTGCCCCAGCCGAGGTCGGGGATCGAGCACCACAGGTCGCCGTTGCCGGACGCCTCCAGTGCTTCGTACAGGTCGAACCAGCGCACACCCGGCTCGACCACGGCGTACGCCAGTTCGCGGTTGATCTCCAGGACCCGGTTCATCCGGCGGAAGCTGATCAGGAGGGAGCCCCGGACGCGGGGCGACGGGCCGCCGTAGCCGTTGTTGCGGCCCTGGGAGGAGGTCCACACGGGGATGCGGTACTCGTTCGCGATCCGTACGACCGCGCGCACCTGGTCGGTGGAGGTGGGGAAGACGACGGCGGAGGAGTCGTAGGTGCGGTCGCCCTGGAACCAGTACGGGTCGCGGTAGGTGTCGCGTTCGGCGTCGGTCAGCAGGACGGCGTCCGCACCGACCGCCTCGGTCAGGAGGCGCACCGCCTCGTCCGGCAGGTCCGTGTGCTCCCGCGTGGTCGTCGTCATCGTGAGCTCTCCAGTCCGTCCAACCAGGCGATGACCGGCTTGACCGTCTCGGCGGAGTTGGCCTCCAGGATCAGCCCGTGGCCGTTGCCGACGATGCCGGCGTCGGCCAGCGGGAGCAGTTCGGCGTCCGCGCCCACCGTGCGCAGGAAGTCGACCAGGGGCGGGGACTGGGCGGCGCTGCCGGACGCGCTGCCGGTGACGACGGCGATCGGGGTGCCGCTGAGGCCGGGGATGCGGTGGCCCGCGGGGTCGGCCTTCAGCCGGTCGGGGGAGTCGATGGCCGGCTCGGTGGTGAGCTCGGCGTACGTCAGGCCGTAGGTGATCTCGCCGAGGCCGGGGAAGTCGGCGTACGGCGGTCCCATCGGTTCGATGGCGACGATGGCCTCGACCAGGTCGGGACGTCGGTTCGCGGCGAGCCAGCCGGCCGGGCTGCCCGCGGAGTGGGTGATGAGCACCGCCGGGCCGATCCGGCCCAGCAGGGCGGCGACACGCTCCCCGTCCAGTCGCTGGCCCTCGGCGAAGTCGGCCAGGAAGAAGCCCATCGCCGAGGTGAGCTGCTGGAACTCGGGGCCGTCGAAGGTGCGGTCCCAGGGCCACTGGGTGTGGGACCCGGCGGCTTCCGGGGGCGCGAACAGGAAGCTCGCGAACTCCAGCGGCAGCGGCGGGGCCACCGGCCCCAGTCCGTCCGGGTGGTGCGGCGAACGGCCGTGGCCGGGTCGGTCGACGACGTACACCGCGTATCCGGCGCGTACGAGGTCGTAGGCCCAGCCCGGCCGGCCGTCCGGGGTGCCGAGCCAGTCGGTGCCCTGGCCGCCGCCACCGTGGACGAGGACGAGGGGGTGCGGGCGGGTGACCTCCACGGGGGCCAGCCACTCGACGTAGAGCGGTCCGCGCGGGAGGGTGCCATGCGGGGTGGGGATCTGCTCGCCCGGTATCCAGAAGAAACCGGTGCGGAGGGTGATCGGCTCGACCCGGTCGTCGAGATGGGGTGGGATGTCGGTCATGCTCGGTCGTCCTGTCTCGAGGGCCCAACAGGGAGGAGGGGGAAGGGAGTCGAGGCTCAGCGGGCGTCGGGCGGCGGGATCTCCAGGAGCAGGTTGGCGGTGTTGCGGAACGCCTGCTCGCGCAGCATCGGGTTGCGGTGGGTGAGGAGCGAGCTCATGTCGCGGAAGATCCGGTCGAACCGCTCGCCCTGGCGCATGGAGCCGGAGCCGACGACGCGCAGCAGGTCGTGTTCGAGCGTCTCCCAGAGCTGGATGATGATCTCCCGGACCACGCAGGCCAGGCTCCAGTCGTCGACGAAGGTGTACTCGCGGCTGCCGTCGACCGTGGCGCGGCAGAACTCCTCGTGCTGCGCGATGACGCCGTCCAGCGCCAGTTCGGCGGTCCTGATCTTCGTCCAGGCGGCGCCGTAGTGCCGCTGGTAGTCCACGTCGTACAGGCGGAGCTGGACCGGCGGGAGCGGGGTCTTGCGGGTGCGCATGAGGCGTTCGAACTCGTCGAGGGCGTGGTACAGCCCGCCCACCGCCAGGCTGGCCAGGGACACGGTGAAGGTGAGCAGCCCGCGCCCGGCGTACATGGGGTTGCCGTGCAGCTGGGAACCGACCGTGCCGTCCTTGACCGGGATGTCGATCATGTTGGCGTCCTCGATGACCAGTTCGGCCTCGACGAAGGCGTCGGTGAAGCGGATGCTCTCCGAGCCGGTGGCTTTCAGGCCGGTCGACTCGCCCCAGTTGTGCAGACGCTCGAAGCTCTCCTCGGGCGCGAGGAACATGCCCATCGCCGGGGCGGAGCCGTCCTCCTGCTCGACCATGCACTGGCCGAGGTACCAGGTGGAGTGAGGGATGCCGGAGCAGTAGTCCACGACGCCGTCGAGGACGTATCCGCCGTCGGTCTTCTTCGCCCTGACCGTCGGCGCGGACACCGACGCGGCCCTGAAGTCGTGGTTGCCGAACGCCCGGTCCTGGACCTCCTCGGGGTACCAGGAGGCGACGTGGAGGGCGTGGTTCGCGGCCAGTGCGAAGCACCACGCGCTGCCCATGTCGCCGCGGGCGAGTTCCTTGCAGACCGCGAAGAACGTCCGGGGCGAGACCTCCAGGCCGCCGTACTTCTTCGGGACGAACATGTCGTAGAAGCCGTTCGCGACGAACTGCTCGTGGACGTCGTCGGGGAGGTGGGTCAGCCGCTCCGCCTCCTCCTGGCGGGCGAGCAGTTCCTCGCGCATCGCCCGGGCCCGCCCGACGAGTTCCTCCGGCGAGGGCACGGCCAGGTCGGGCTGTGCGGCGGCGTGTGCTGTGGTCATCGAATCTCCTAAGCGGGGGCAGAGCCGGGTTCAGGCGAGGGGGCTCGCGTCGGTGGCGCGGCGCAGTCGGTCCTCGCGGCGCATCTCCAGCGGACGCCGCGCGTGCTGCCGGAGTACGCCGGAGACCTGGGCCAGGTCGCCGGCCTCGTATCCCTCGACGAGCCGACGGTGGTCGTCGAGGAGGGAGCTGGAGGCGTAGCTCGCCGAGTCGAGCGCGCGCAGGTTGAGGCCCGGCAGGCAGAGGCGGCGGTAGGTGTCGAGCAGGATCGTGGATCCGGCGAGTTCGACCATGTACTCGTGGAAGCGCTCGTTGGCGCGCACCCAGCCCTCGGGGTCGGTGAACCGGCCGTCCTTGACGAAGCCGAGGGTGTCCTCCATCAGCTCGCGCAGCCGCGCCAGTTGACCGGCGGTCACCTTGCCGACGGTCAGTTCCGCGACGCCGGTCTCGATGGCGAGCTTGGCCTTGTAGACGTCGTCGATGATCGAGTCGGGGACGGGCGCGATGAGGTACTCCCCCGCCTGGCGTCGGATGAGCCCCTCGTCGGCGAGGGCGACCAGGGCGCGGTGGACCCGGCCCGCGTCCACGCCGAACTGCTCGGCCCAGCGGCCGGTGTCGATGACCTCCTCGACGTCGCTGCCGGCGTTCAGGACGCGGGCGCGGACCTCGCGCAGGACGTCGGCCTCCGGTGCCGTCTGCATCCGGCCGAAGCGGCCGCGGAAGTAGGCGAGCGGATGGCCGGGGTAGGACATCGCCTCCTCGACATGGGCGAGGAACACGTAGTGGGTGCCGGCCTCGACCTGTTCGGCGACCCGGCAGATCAGGTGGGCGATGGCTCCGACCAGCAGGGGCGAGCCGTTCGACGCGGTCTCGGTGGGCACGCCGTCGTACTTGTCCGGCACGCGCGAGGCGAAGCGGGTCGCCAGCTCCACGTGGTCCTCGGCGAGGACGTTCACGGCGAAGGCGCCGCTGTCGCGCACCGCGGCGGCGGTGGCCGAGTTCCGGTTGAGGCAGATCAGCAGCATCGGGGGATCGTCGGTGAGCGAACTGACCGCGCTCGCGGTACTGCCGTACCGGATGCCGCCGCTCTCCGTCGTGATGACGGTGACGCCGGTGGCGAACCGTCCGATGACGTCGCGGAACTCCCCCGCGGTGACCGGACGGGAGCCGGACCGGGTGACGGATGACGGCGTGGACATCACAACCAACTCCTCTGAAGTCCCGGACCGGGGGCATGGGGCCTGCGGGGGACTGTATGACGATCGCACAATGACGTAAAGAGGCAGGCGAGGGGCGACTACCAGACTCGATGCACTGGTCGGCGGTCCCATCTAGCGCCGTTCTCTGCATGCCTATAATATCGTCATACAAAGTTACGTGTCGAGAGGACAGCCCGATGAGCGCAAGCCTGTATGCCGCGGACTCCGCCCCTCAGCCTGCGGCGGAGGGCACGGTCGATCACCTTCTCGAGGTGGCGACGAGGCTCCGCCCGGTCCTGCGGGCCGCGCAGGCGGAGCACGAGGCGCTCGGTGGTTACTCGGAGGCGATCCACAAACAGCTGCTCGACGCCGGCTTCTACCGGATGCTCCACCCGAAGCGGTACGGGGGCCTCGAACTGCCGCTGGAGGACTTCCTCCGGGTGGCCGTGGAGATCTCACGCGGCGACCCGGGTGTCGGCTGGTCCTTCGTCCTCGGCGCCGGACACGCCTGGCACGTGGCCTCCTTCTTTCCCGAACAGGCCCAGGAGGAGCTGTTCGCGGGAGACCTCATCGCGCCGGGGCGCACCATCCCGCGTGGCCGGGCGGTCCGCACCGCGCAGGGTTACCGGCTGACCGGCACCTGGGACTACTGCTCGGGCTCGATGTGGAGCACCCACGCGATGCTCGTCGCCTCCACCTTCACCGAGCGGGACGAGCCGCTCGGGCTGCGCGCGTTCATCGTCCCGCGATCCGACTACGAGATCCTCGACGACTGGTCCGGCGTCCTGGGCATGCGGGCCTCCAGCTCGAACTCCCTGCAGGTCACGGACGCGCTGGTCCCCGAACACCTCAGCGTGGTCTACGACTTCAAGGACCACACGCTGGGCGACACGGGCACCGTCGGCTACCGGCTGCACCGCAACCCGATGTACCTGGGCCGCACCCTGGCCTTCTTCAACTGTGAGCTCGTCGCCACCCAGATCGGCACCGCCTGGGCGGCCTTCGACGCCTTCGACGAGCTCATGGCCACCCGCCCGACGAGCTTCCCTCCGATGATGCCGCGCACCGACTCCGCCGAGTTCCACCGCTGGTACGGCAAGATGCTCGCCCAGATCGACGCCGGCGAGACCCTGCTGCTCGGCGCGATGCGCCAGTACACCGAGCTGGGACGGCGCTGGGAACGCACCCGCCAGGAGTTCACGCCCGAGGAGGACGCCCGGCTGCGCGGCGTCATCCTGCAGGGCGCCCAGCTGGCGAACCAGGCTGTCGACCTGGCGTTCTCCACCGCCGGATCCAGCTCGGCGCGGCTCGGGTCGCCCATGGAGAAGTACTACCGGGACGTCGCGATGTTCAAGACGCACATCGCCGCCAAGTGGGACGTCACCTACGGATCGGTCTCACGCTTCCACTTCGGACAGCCGCTGACCTTCTGACACCTCCGTCGCCATCCCCACCGAAGAGAGAACCTCCATGGCCATCGACCCCAAGGACGTCGTCCATGCCTTCGTGGACGCGCTCAACCGCCAGGACTGGGACCGTCTCGGCGAGCTGATCACGCCGGACTTCACCTACACGATCCAGGCCTACGATTTGCCGGGCGCCGGCACGCCGATGACCGGGGAGACCCTGGTCGGAGTCCTCTCGCAGATGCTCGCGCTCTTCGACGCGACCGGCCCCCAGATCGAGATCACCCGCCTCGTCGGCGAAGGGACCCGGGTCGTCGCCGAGGCCGTGGGCAGCGGCTTCTTCCGCGACGGAAGCCGCTACGACAACCGGTACGCGAACGTGTACGAAATCTCCGCCGACCGGGTCAGCGCGGTCCGCGAGTACATGGACACGCAGCACACCGCGCAGTCGTTCGCGGCGGTGACCTCCGAGCGGGGAGACTGAGGCGGGGCGGGCCGAGGGGCCGACCGGGCACCGGCCTTCCCGGCATCCTGGGAACGGGACGGCGAAGGGGATCCAGGAGCGTTTCTACCGCTCCTGGATCCCCTTCAGGCCCTCAAGGACGTTGGCGGCCACGCGCCGCATGTGCTTGGTGTAGATCTCGACCGCGGTGTCCGCGTCCCGCTCCCTGACGGCGGCGACGATGTCGCGCAGTTCCTGGATCACTTCGGCGTGGTTCGTCGACATGCCCTTGACCACCAGGACGC
Organism: Streptomyces caniscabiei; assembly: GCF_014930365.1. GTDB lineage: Bacteria > Actinomycetota > Actinomycetes > Streptomycetales > Streptomycetaceae > Streptomyces > Streptomyces caniscabiei. The sequence continues at coordinate 51,820 of NZ_JABXWI010000024.1, forward strand.
GCACCTTGGCCTGGACGCCCTCCACCAACTGCCGCAGCACCTCGCTGCCGGCACCGTCGTGCAGGACGGCGTTGAAGTCGCGCCGCGCGTCGAGCACGTCACGCGGCTCGGCGCCGTCCCGCGAGGCGACCTCGGCGAAGTGCTCCGCGGCCGCTTCGAGGGCGTACACCTTGGAACGCGGCGCCTTCTCGATGAACCGTCGCACCAGCAGGGTCTCCAGCGCGCACCGGACCTCGTAGAGGTCGCGCGCCTCGTCCAGGGTGGGCACCGCGACCACGGCACCCTTCTGGGGCACGACCTTGATCAGCCCCTCGGAGGTCAGCTCCCGCAGTGCCTCCCGAACCGTGGTGCGGGAGACGTCGAGCTGCTCGACGAGCTCGCGCTCGACGAGGCGGCGGCCCGGCTCCAGGCGGAAGTCGAGAATCGCCTCGCGCAGAGCCGTGACGACCTGCTCACGCAGCGGTGCGGCGACACGGCCGACGGGGCTGGTGGTCCAGGCCGGGGCGAGAGGGGTCGAGTTCGAGGTCGAGGTCGTGGACTTCGGGGCCCGGGGCATGATCCCTCACTCCTGCGTAGGTGGTTGACGGCGGAAGGACGTGATGACCCCGCTGAGGTCCCGGAGCTCTCCGGAGGCGAACAGCGCCTCGTTGATCCGGTCGAGGGTGTACCGCGCCGTCACGATCGGCCGGGCGTCGTACTCACCGCTCTCCAGGAGCTCCACACAGCGGGGCAGGTCGCGGGACATGACACTCTGGCCGTTCTGGCAGGACAGGATCCGTCTGCCGTGGATCGCGACGGCGTTCTGCGGCAGCGAGATCCGGCCGTCCGCCCACTGCACGCCCGTCAACACGACCGTCCCGGCCCGCCGTGACATGGCGACCGCCTGCTGCACCGCCTGTTCGGGGCCCGCGGCCTCGACGACCACGTCCGCGCCCCGCCCCTCGGTGAGGGACCGCACCTGTTCGACCGGATCGCCCTGCGTGGGGTCCACGACATCGGTCGCCCCCAGCCCGGCAGCCGTGGCCCGGCGGTCCGCCAGCAGGTCCACACCGATGATCCGGCCGGCGCCGGCGACCCGGGCGGCCTGCACGCACCACAACCCCAGGTGTCCCAGACCGACGACCGCGACGGACGCGCCCGGCGGGACCTCGGCCACGTTCACGATCGCGCCGTGCCCGGTGGTGATGCCGCAGCCCAGCAGGCTCAGGTGCGGGGCGGGCAGCGAACTGTGCACGGGCCACACCTGGCTGCGGTCCGCGAGGATGAACTCGGCGTACGCTCCGACGCGACCAGCCGCGCGGACCGGACGGTCCGCCGGGTCGGTGGCGACGACCGGCTCGGGGCTCTCGAAGAGACGGGCGCACTGGTCCGGCCGGCCGATGCCGCAGTAGAAACACGCGTCGCACTGCGGCGTCCCGGCGACCACCACGAGGTCACCGACGCCGTAACCGCGACCGTGGGCATGGGCCCCGCCGTCGCAGTGCTCGACCACGCCCAGCCCGGTATGGCCGAGCACGACCGGCGGTTTCTTGCCGCGCATCGCCCGCCAGCCGAGCCAGTCGGTGGAGCAGAACGGCGCGGCGACCGTCCTTACCAGTACCTCGTGCTCGGCCGGGTCGCGCAGGGTGAGCTCCCGGACCGGCATGGGGGCGCCGAACGCCTCCAGCACCGCTGCTCTCATCTCGGCTCCCGTCAGAAGACGAACACGCCCGAGAGGTCCTCGAGCCGTTCGGACCGCTCGAGAGCGGTGTTGATGTCGTCGAGCCGGTACGTCGAGGTGATGACCGGCGACGGGTCGAGCGCGCCACGTTCGAGCAGACGGATGTACGCGGGGAGGTCGCGGCGCATGCGGACGTTGCCGTTCTGGGTGCTGAGCACCTGCCGGCTCTGGACGGCGAGGGGGATCTGTCCGAAGGTGACCTCGCCGGCCACGTCCTTCAGGCCGGAGAGCACGACGGTGCCGGCCCGTCGGGAGATCTCCAGCGCCAGGCGCTGTGCGGCGGGCGGCCCGGCGGCCTCGATGACCTTGTCGGCCCCTCGTCCCCGGGTCACGCCCCGTACGGCCTCCAGCGCGTCCTCGGGTGCGACGGCGGCCGTGGCTCCTGCCTTGGTCGCCACGCGGCGGCGCTCCTCCCGGGGTTCGATCACGACGACCTCGCGGGCCCCGGCCAGCCGCGCCGCTTGTACGGCCCACAGCCCCAGGTGTCCCGCTCCGACGACGGCGACCACCTCGTCGGGCCGGACGCGGGCGACGTTGAGGACCGCCCCCACCCCGGTGGTGACCCCGCATCCGAGGAGCGAGAGCACCTCCCAGGGCAGGTCCGTGTCGACGGGGAAGACCTGGTTCTGCGAGACGTTCATGATCTCGGCGTAGCCGCCGACGCATCCGGCGGCGTTCACCACCAGACCATCCGAGGTCCGGGCGACGTCCGGATAGACCCCGCCGAGGTCGAACAGCTCCGAGCACTGGTCGGGGCGGCCGATGCCGCAGTAGAAGCAGTGGCCGCACTCGGGTGTGCCGGGGACGACGACGCGCTGCCCCACCTCGATGCCGCGGACCTGGCTGCCGACCTCGACGACCTCGCCGGCCGAGGCGTGGCCGAGGATCGTCGGCGGGACCTTGCCGAGGCGGCCGTGAAAGCTGGTGACGTCGGTGGAGCAGAAGGGTGTCGCCCTGGTGCGGACCAGCACTCGGGTGGGCGCGAGGTCGAGCAGCTCGACCTCCTCGACAGTCAGGGGCTTTTCGAAGCCTCGCAGCAGGGCTGCTCTCATCGTCGTCATCGGGTGGCCTCCTGGGTCCCGGCGGCTCCCGCCGCGTGCCGTGCGAGGAGCGCCTCGTCGGTCACCGCCACGTCCCAGAGCCCCGCTCCCCCACCCCGGCGGTTGGTGTTCTGCACACTGGCGCCGCCGTCGACGGAGAAGATCTCGCCGGTGACGTAGCTCGACTCGTCGCTGAGCAGGAACGCCACCGTCGCGGCCACTTCCTCGGGCCGGCCCGCGCGCCGCAGCGGCGAGGTGCCCGCGCGTCGGCGCATGTCGGCCATCCCGGCCTCGCCGAAGATCGGGGTGGGCACGATTCCGGGAGCGACGGCGTTCACCCGCACGCCGATGGGGCCTCCGTAGACGGCGGCGCCGTGGACCAGACCCACCGTGCCGTGCTTGGACGTGGTGTAGGCCAGCAGGTCGTTGCTGCCGCGCAGGCCGGCGATCGAGGCGGTGACGACGACGGAGCCGACGCTGCCGCGCTGGAGGTAGTGGCGGAACGCGGCCCGTACGCCGAGGAACGGGCCCCGCAGGTTGACCGCCATCACCTTCTCCCACTCCTCGACGCTCACGTCGACGAGGTCGGCCAGGGAGCCGGCGATACCGGCGTTGAGATGGTGCAGGTCCACCCGCCCGAACGCATCCACGGCCACCCGCATGTAGGCGTCGACGCCGTCCTCGGTCGTCACGTCCGCACCGACGCCGACGGACTCGCCGCCGACAGCCGCGGCTACCTCCTTGGCGGCCGCCTCGTCGAGGTCGACGGCGACGACCTTCACGCCTTCCTCCACGAGCCGCTCCACCGTGGCACGTCCGAGGCCACCGGCGGCCCCGGTGACGACGGCGACCTTCCCGTCCAGTCCGCGCAGTGTCATGTCTTTCCGCCTCACTTCTGTCGCAGGAGTCGGGCTTGTTCCTCGCGCAGCACCGGCAGGGCCTCAAGTGCGCTCTGCATGCCCATGACCGAGGCGATCTCCATGACCTCCAGGAGTTCGCCGACGGTGGCGCCGTGACTCAGCGCGTTGTTCATGTGCGCCTTCCACCCCTTGACGTACAGGTGGGTGGAGGCACAGTCGAAGGCGGTGTAGACGAACTCCTTCACCTTCGGTTCCAGGGAGCCGTGCTGCCACGACACCGACGAGAAGTCGGTGTACGCCTCGAACATCTCCGGGTCGAGTTCGAGGATCTCGTCCCAGAACTCGTGCCAGTAGCCCCGGTTCTCGGTGAACCGCTGCTTCAGCTCCTTCTGGTACGCGTCGAGTTCGCCGGGGCCGTCGCGCAGGCCGCGTTCTTCGAGGAGTTCGGCGAGCAGCGGCACACCGATGTTCATCGCGTGGATGCCCAGGGTCGTCGTGAGCTCGATGACCTCGGTGATCTCACCCGGCGTGGCGCCGAGGTCGAGAGCCCGGCGGATGTGACGGCGCACGCCGGGGGCGTACAGGTGGGTCGCCGCCGCGTCGACGGCCAGGTAGATCAGTTCGCGGGTCTTGGGGTCCAGGTGCCCCTTGCGCTGGGGCACACCGGCCAGCCGTACGTACGCGGCAAGCAGTTCGGGCGCGAGTTCGAGCACCGCCTGCCACTGCTCGTCCCAGGCGCCGTGCAACTCGACGACGGCGTCCCGCAGTTCGTTCTCGGGCGGCGCGCTCATCCGGTCACCGGCTCTCGGTGCGTGGAAGCGTCGAACGCCCAGCGGGCGATCTCGGTGTGGTCCGCGGTGCCGGGCAGGGCGTCGAGTGCGCGTTCCCACAGGGCGACGGCGCGGTCGGCGAGGGGGCTCTCGACGCCGAGCTGGTGGGCCAGGTCGACGGCGATGCGCATGTCCTTGACCATCAGCTTCATGCCGAAGCCGGAGTCGTAGGTGCCGGGCAGCACGAAGTTGGGGAACTTGTTGTCCGTCGAACCGCTGCGCCCGCTGGAGGAGTTGATCAGTTCGACCATGACGGCCGGGTCGAGCCCGAACCGCTCCCCCGCCAGGACGCCCTCGGCCGTGGCCAGCAGATGGGTGGCGGACAGCAGGTTGTTGATGGCCTTGAGCGCGTGGCCCGCACCCACCGGTCCGGCGCGGCGGGCGGTGCCCATGGTCGCCAGCAGCGGTGACAGTCGTTCGACGTCGCCCTCGGCGCCGCCCACCATGATCGTGAGCTTGCCGTTCTCGGCGCCCTTGACCCCGCCGGAGACAGGGGCGTCGACGAGGGTGACCCCTCGGCTGCCGAGGGCGGCGGCCAGGCGCCTGGTGGACAGCGGGTCGGAGGAACTCATGTCCACGACCGTGCTGCCCGGGGCCAGCGCCTTCGACACCGCCGGATCAGCGAGCACCGCCTCGACCACCGCACTGCCGGGAAGCATGAGGACGACGAGGTCGGCGCCCCGCGCCGCGTCGGCCGCGGTCTCGGCGGTGGCGGCTCCGGCGGCGGCCGACGCGGCACGGGCCTCCGGGCTCAGGTCGAACGCGGTCACGGAGTATCCGGCGCGGACCAGGCGCGCGGACATCGGCGCGCCCATGTTCCCCAGGCCGATGAAGGCCACCGAGGGCAGGGCGGCGGGAGTCTCTGTGCGGTCAGTCATCGCCGTTGACCTCACCGATCACCTGCTCGGCGACACGGAAGGACTCCAGTGCCGCCGGGACTCCGACGTATATGGCCGTCTGGAGGAGCACTTCCTGGATCTCCTCGGTCGTCACCCCGTTGGTGAGTGCTCCCTTGACGTGGACGCCGAGTTCGTGGTTGCGGCCCAGGGCGGTCAGCATGGCGAGGTTCACCAGGCTGCGGGTGCGTCGCTCGAGTCCGGGACGGCTCCACACGGCGCCCCAGCAGTACTCGGTGACCAGCTCCTGCATCGGCCGGGCGAACTCACTGACGTTGGCCAGCGAGCGCTCGACGTGTTCGGCGCCCAGGACCGCCTTGCGGATGGCGAGGCCGGCTTCGTAGGTGTCGCGGTGGGTGGCGTCCTGAGGGCTGACGTCGGTGATCAGGGGCTCGGTCGCGGTGGTCGGGTGATCGGGTGCCATGGGTCTCAGTCCTCTGCGGTGACGGGAGCGGTGTACTGCTCGTGGCCGACTTCCTCGGCCCAGGCGGTCTTCCCGAGCGAGATGGCCGTGTGGGTCAGATAGGAGTCGGGGGCGGCGCCGTGCCAGTGCCGCTCGCCCGGCGGGCACCACACGGTGTCCCCGGCCCGCAGGGGGCGGACGCCGTCCTGTTCGGTCGCGACGAAGCCGCTCCCGGCCAGCACCTGGAGGATCTGGCCGTGCTCATGGGTGTGCCAGTAGGTGCGTGCGCCCGGTGCGAAGTTGACGGTATTGATGGTGACGCCGTCGGTGGCGGGCATGGTGAGGTGGGCGTGCACCGTGCCGGTGAAGAGCGAGCCGGTCTTGGTGCCGGGGCCGTGCTGGGTGGTTCCGTGGATGAGCTTCACGACTTGTCCTTCCCGGCGTCGTACGCGCCGTCGTGGACGCGGACGCGCCCGGAGAGGTCGCCGATCGCGTCGACGACGGTGTTGCTGATGTCCTGCTCGTAGCCGAGTTGGAGGGCCAGGCCGAAGGAGGCGAGCGGGGCGGCGGAGTTGGGGCTCGCGACGCCGAGGCCTGTGACGAGGTCGACGTAGGCGAGGACGTCCTTCATCATCAGCGCGTTGGTCAGGCCCCCCTTGAGGTAGTCGCCCTGGATGATCTTCGGGAAGCGGTTCTGTGTCGCGAAGTTGACGCCCGAGCTGGTGTTGAGCACGTCGAGGAGCACCTGGAGGTCGAGTCCGGCCTTGCGTCCGGCGACCATCACCTCGGCGGTCGCCGACAGGGCGATGGCGTTGAGGAAGTTGTTGAGCAGTTTGGCCGTGTGGCCGGCGCCGACGGGTCCGCAGTGGAAGACGTTGACGGAGAAGGCCGCGAGCAGCGGGCGCACCCGGTCGAGGGTCGTGGCGTCCCCGCCGACCATGAGGGTGAGGGCGCCCTTCTCCGCCGCGGCCGCGCCGCCGGAGATGCCGGCGTCGAGCAGGGTTGCGCCCCGCTGGGCGAGTTGTTCGTGCAGGTGCGTGGTGGAGGTGGGCGCCGAGGTGCTGAGGTCGACGACGACCTGACCCTCGCGGGCGCCTGCCAGCACGCCCTGCTCGCCGAGGACCACCGCTTCGACGACCTTGCTCTCCGGCAGGGACAGAAGGACGACGTCACACCTGCGCGCCACCTCGGCGACGGACTCGACGGGGGTCGCCCCGCACGCGGTGACGTTCTCCGTGCGCATGTCGTGGCCGAGGACGTCGTACCCGGCGGCCACCAGGCGGCGGGCCATCCGCCCGCCCATGTTGCCGAGGCCGATGAAGCCCACCGGCGCTGTCGTGCTGGTCATACTGCTCCTCCACCTTGGGGGACTCGGGGGCCGCCGCCGGCGGCACCGGGGCCGTCCTCGGGGACGCGCGGGCCGCCGATCACCGCGACGAACTCGCCTATCGGGCCGTCGAGCCGCCGGTGGCGGTCGAGCACGCCCGGGTCGTGGCCGGGGACGAGGATCGCCTGGCGGTCGGCGATGAGCTGGTTCATGTAGTCGAAGCCCCGGTACATCGCCTCGAGGTCGGCCACGACCAGAAACGGCAGGTCGCGCTCCAACTCCTCGTAGTAGTGCGTGGCGTCGGAGGCGAGCAGCACCAGTCCCTCGCTGGTCTTGACGGTGAGGATCGCCTGTCCGGGCGAGTGGCCGCCCAGCTCGATCAGCTCCACACCCGGCGCGATCTCCTCGTGGCCGCGGTGGAACACCATGCGCCCCTGCTCGTGGACGGCCCGCAGATGGTCGATCTCGGTCTCTTCCACGGTGTGGTGGAACTGGAACCGCCGCGCGCAGTCGCCCGTCCAGAAGTCGAACTCGGTCCGCGGCACGATCACTCGGGAGTCCTGGAACAGGTCCACATTGCCCGCGTGGTCGTAGTGGGCGTGGGTGAGGACCACGGTGGCCTCGGCCGACTCGACTCCCAGGCGGCGGAACGCCTCCCCCGGATGGATGAGATGCCCCCGGTTCCGGTTGCGCCCGCCGAGCTCGCTGTAACCGGTGTCGACGACGATCGTGCGCCGCTCGTTGCGCACGATCCAGACGTAGTAGTCCATCCCGATGGGGCCGTCCGGCTCGCCGTACAGATGGTGGTTGAGGAAGACCAGACCGCGGGTCGTCGTACGGGAGGCGTATCGCACGATGAGGACCTCGTACGTGTCGTCGGCGAGTGGTGGACTCACTGTCACCCCGTATGATTGTCGGACAATTACTCGGGACGCACGTTAGCGCAGACCAGAGCGTCCCGCAACGGTCGGAGCGACCCTCGCATCGCCTGCATGGCAGGCAAATGTCAGAACTCCATATTGACCGGCGGCGTCATATCGTATGACAATCATACGGCCCTGCTGAAAGCTTCACTTCCGGCACGGCACTACCAGACAAGGAGACCCGAGCTATGACGTATCTCGTCGGCTCCCACCACGTGACGCTGTCCGTGGGTGGTGCGCAGGAGGACGTGGACTTCCACACGCGAGTCCTGGGCATGCGTTTCATCAAGAAGACCGTGCTGTACGACGGTTCGACGCCGATCTACCACTTCTACTACTCCAACGCCAACGGCGACCCGTCGTCCGTGGTGACCACGTTCCCGTGGGCCCAGGCGGGGCTGTACGGCAAGCGGGGCACCAACCAGGCGCGCGAGGTTCTCCTCTCCGTTCCGGCCGGCTCCCTCGACTACTGGGTGAAGCGGCTGGGCGAGCACGACATCGAGGCCAGGCGCTTCGAGGCCCTCGGCCGGGGCCGGGTCGCCTTCCTCCACCCCTCCGGCATCGAGTACGTCCTGGTCGGCAACGAGAACGACCCGCGCGAGGGCTTCTCCGGCAACGGCGTGTCCCCCGAGGCCGCCGTCCACGGCATCCACGGCATGGGCATCCACGTGTACGACCAGGACCGCATGGTCGACTTCGGGAACGAGGCCTTCTTCTCCCAGGGCAAGGTCGAGGAGGACGGCGACCTCGCCTCCTTCCAGGCCGGCACCCAGGAGTACGGCAACTTCATCGAGCTGCGCGGGAACCGCTCCGACGAGCAGGGCACCTGGCGCTACGGCGCGGGCACCTACCACCACTTCGCCTGGAACCTCGACACCCTGGAGAACCAGAACGCGGTGAAGTTCGAGATCGAGGGCGCCGGCTACACCGACATCTCCGAGCTGAAGAACCGCACCTACTTCAAGTCCCACTACGTGCGGACTCCGGGCGGCGCCCTGTTCGAGCTGGCGGTCACCGACGACGAGGGCGGCTGGGACTGCGACGAGTCTCCCGAGGAGCTCGGCAAGAACTTCATGCTGCCGCCGCAGTTCGAGAGCGAGCGGGACGACATCCTCGCCCGTCTGGAGCCGGTCACGACCGACTGACGGTCCCCCGCCCTCCGCTCTCCCGTATCCGCCCGGGGCCCGGGCGCACCCATCACGCCCGGGCCCCGGCGCGCACCGCCCTCCCCGTCCGTCCCCGACAGGAACGAACAGTGAGCCTCACCTTCGAGAACATCACGCTCGGCCAACGCGTCCTCTTCGGGTACGGCCGTGCCGCCCGCAACCTCGCCGCGGAGGCCGACCGCCTGGGCGCCCGCCGAGTCATGGTGATCGCCGCGCCGGCCGAATCCGCGATCGCCGACCGCGTCACGGCGGACCTCCCGGTGGTGCTGCGGCACACCGACGTCCGGCCACACGTACCCGTGGAGCAGGCCGAGGCGGCCCGCGCCGCGGCCTCCGCCTGCGACGCCGACCTCGTCGTCTGCGTGGGCGGCGGTTCCACGACCGGACTGGCCAAGGCCGTCGCGCTCACCACCCGCCTGCCCATCGTCGCGGTGCCGACGACGTACGCCGGCTCCGAGGCCACGAACGTCTGGGGACTCACGGAGGCCGCCCGCAAGACCACCGGCGTCGACGACGCCGTCCTCCCGGTCGCCGTGGTCTACGACTCCGAACTCACCCTGTCGCTGCCCGTCGGACTGTCGGTGGCCTCCGGACTCAACGCGATCGCCCACTGCGTCGACTCGATGTGGGCCCCGAGGACCAATCCGGTCAACCAGGCCTTCGCGATGGAGGGCCTGCGGGCCGTCGCGGACGGGCTGCGCCGGATCGTCCGGGACCCGGACGACATCGACGGACGGGACGCCACGCTGTACGGCTGCTACCTGTCCGGGGTGGCCTTCGCCTCCGCCGGCTCGGGGCTGCACCACAAGATCTGTCATGTGCTGGGCGGGGCGTACGACCTGCCGCACGCCCAGACCCACGCCACCGTGCTGCCCTATGTGCTGCAGCTCAACGCGCCGGGTGCGCCGGACGCGGCCCACCGGATCGCCGCCGCTCTGGGCAGCTCTACGCCGGTCAGCGGTCTGAACGCGCTGCGCGAGACGCTCGACGCCCCGCGCGCACTGGCCGACCACGGAATGCGCCGCGAGGACATCCCCGAGGCGGCCGGCTTGATCCTGCCGTACGTGCCGCAGGACAACCCCGTCCCGGTCGGCACCGAGGAACTGACCGACCTGCTCACCCGTGCCTGGGCCGGGGAGCCACCACGAGACAGCGAGGCGGTCCGAGATGCCTGAGACGCCCGGGACCGAGACGACGGCTTTCACCACCGCGCCCGACAACCCGCACCTGGCGCGCCCACCACTGCTGCGCGGCGCGCCCCTCGACCGGGCCGGGCTGGTGGTCTACGCGGTGCACGGGCGCGGGCAGGGCCCGGGCTTCATGGTGGAGCAGGCCGAACGGGTCAACCTCCCGGGCGTGGCCTGGGTCGTCCCGGGGGCCGACAGCGACACCTGGTATCCGCGCGGCTTCCTGGCACCGCTGGAGGAGAACCAGCCGCACCTGGACCATGCCCTCGACACGGTACGCACCCACCTCGCCGACCTGGAACGCATGGGCTGGGCCGCACGGGACGTGGTGCTGTTCGGCTTCTCCCAGGGAGCCTGCCTGCTCTCCGAGTACCTGCTGCGGGACCAGCCGTCGTGTGCCGGCGCGTTCCTGCACACCGGCGGCCATCTCGGGCCGGTGGCCAAGCCCTGGCCCGCGCGACCGGAAAGCGGCCTGCCCGGCACCGAGATCGTGCTGCTGTGCGCGCAGGAGGACGAGTTTGTCCCTCTCGTGCGGGCCGAGCGGACGGCCGGCGCCCTGGCTTCCCTGGGCGCGAGGATCGAGCTGACCACGTACGACGACCCGCTGCACCACCTCAACGAGGACTCGGTCGTCCGTCTGCGGCGTATGCTGCGCACGCGCCTGCTGGAGCGGGCCGAGGTGGTCACGCAGAGCGCGCACCCGAGCGAGAGCCGTCCCGCCCCGTGACGACGACCGCGGCGAGCGCCCCCGACGCCCCGTACGGGCGCATACGGCGAAATCGCGCCACACAAGGCATTGATTGTATGACGAGCCGGCCGTAGCCTCGCTGCCGTGGAGCACGAAGGCTCGTGGGCGAGGAAGCCCCACTCGCGCCTGGAGTCGGCCTCGGTGATGGCCGACTCCAGGGACCGCGTCCTGCGGACGGTGCGCGAGGACATCTGCTGGTCACGGCTCCTTCCAGGGCAGCGGCTCGACGTGAACCTCGTCGTGGGACGCACCGGCGTCTCGCGGAGCGTGGTACGACAGGCCCTCCGTGACCTGTGCGACCAGGGCTGGCTGACCACCGTGGACGAGGGATGCGTGGTGGGCGTGCCCTCGCCGGAGGAAGCCGCCGAGATCGACGAGGTCCGGCGCGCCCTGGAGGAGGTCACCGTGCGGCGCTTCGTCGCACACGCCTCCGACTCGCAGCTGAGGGCACTGCACGGCGCCCTGATGGAGTTCGAGGACCTGGCGGAGCTCCCGCCGGACCCGTCGGCCCTGCTCCAGGCACGGGACAACTTCTACGGACTGCTGCTGCGTGCCGCCGGCGTCATGGTCACGCTGGACGCCCTGGCGAAACTGCGGGCGCGGATCATCGTGCTGATGTGTGCCTCCCTGTGCTCGCCCGGCCGTGCGCGTGCCGCGGGAGCCGAACTGCGCGCCGTCTACGAGGCGCTGGCCGACCGCGACGCCGAACGGGCCGTCCTCGCCTGCGCCACGCATGTGGACCGTTCGTACGAAGCGGGCTTCCGGGCACTGGCCGCCCTCGGCGGCCCCGAGCCCGGCACCGCGCTGAACTGAGCGCGGCCCGAGGGCCCGAATCTCTTTGATCCCACTCCTTTGATCCCACTCCATTGCTCGGACTCACGCTCGCAAGTATTGTATGACAATAATACGCACACACGGTCTGACGTGACGTCTGTCCGTCGGTGTCGGCATGCGTACCCGCTCCCCCTTCCCGACTCGCAGGAGCCCTCTGATGAGCACCGGCACCTCCGCAGCAGCCCCGCCCCTCACCCAGAACCCGGTCCTCAGTCGAGCCGTCCGCCGGCGCCGACTCGCCTTCTACGGGCCCGCTTTCGTCGCCGCCGTCGCCTACGTCGACCCCGGCAACTTCGCCACCAACTTCCAGGCGGGAGCCCGGCACGGCTACCTGCTCGTCTGGGTCCTCGTCTCGGCCTGTGCGGTCGCCATGTTCATCCAGTACCTGTCGGCCAAGACCGGTCTGGCCACCGGACGTGACCTGCCGACGCTGTGCCGGGACAGTTTCCGCCGCCCGGTCGTGGTGGGACTGTGGGCGCAGGCCGAGGTCGTGGCCATGGCCACCGACCTGGCGGAGTTCGTGGGCGCGGCGATCGGTCTCTATCTGCTCTTCGGCGTGCCCATGCTGCCCGCCGCGCTGATCACCGCCGTGGTGAGCTTCGCCATCCTGGCCCTCCAGCGGCGCGGCTACCGTCCCTTCGAGCTGGCGATCGTCTTCCTGCTCGGAATCATCGCCCTGGGCTTCGCGTACACCCTCGTCGCCGCCGGCGGCCAGTCCGCCTCGGGGCTGGCTGCGGGGATGACACCGGCCTTCCACGGCACCGACTCCGTGGTGCTGGCCATCGGCATCATCGGTGCGACGGTCATGCCGCACGTCATCTATCTGCACTCGGCCCTCACCGCGCAGCGGCAGGCGCCCGAGGGCCCGGCCGAGCGCAAGCGTGCCCTGCGCACCCTGCGCGTCGACACCACGCTGGGCCTGAGCCTGGCCGGACTGATCAACCTCTCGATGCTCTGCGTCGCGGCCGCCGTCTTCCACGGTGCCGCCGGGGACTTCGACGGCAGTCTCGGCAGCGCCCACCAGGGCTTCGACCGTCTCGTCGGCGGCGGTGCCGCGCTCGCCTTCGCCGCCGCGCTCCTGGCATCCGGCCTCTCGTCCTCAGGCGTGGGCACCTACTCCGGCCAGGTCATCATGGAGGGCTTCCTCCGGATGCGGATCCCCCTGTTCCTCCGGCGGGCCATCACCATGGCCCCCGCGCTGGTCGTCCTCGCGCTCGGCATGTCGCCGGACAAGGTCCTGCTGGCGTCGCAGGTGGTGCTCTCCTTCGGCATCCCGTTCGCGCTGATCCCCCTGGTGCTGATCAGCCGCCGCCGGGATCTGATGGGAGAGTTGGTCAACCGGCCCGTGACCACCTTCGTGGGGTGGGTGGCGGCTCTGCTCATCTCCGGTATCAACATCTATCTGCTGCAGCAGGTCTTCTTCGGCTGAGGTCAAGGCGTCGGGCCCCGCCGGTCCGCTGTCAGGCGGACGGAGTCCGACGCCCTTGACACCCGGCCGGGCGGCCTCCCCCACACCGTCGCCCAGCCGCGCATCGAGCGGCCGCTGCTGGCCGGCCTGTGCGAGGGCAACCATGATGTCGGGCCTTGCGGCCGGGGGCATCAGCGCCCGCGGTTGATCTGAACCGGGGCCTGACGGGCGGCGTCGGCGTATCGCGACCCGCCTCGGCCGCGGTGGCCTGGCGTCAGCGTGCCGCCTCGTCCTCGAACCCTGGCCGACCGCATGGGCCGCCTTGCCCCAGGACGCCTCGGCGGGTACGTCGCGGTCGCCGAGCAGATCGTGTTCGGGCCGTCATGGAAGTGCGGGCCTTATCTCAGGGGAGTTCGGACGACGGCGTACGAAACCCGGACGTAGCTGCTCGGTAGCCGCGCCTCTGCTGCTCGGTAGCCGCGCCTCTTCGGCATCACCGACTCCACCCCCGACGACTCCTGACCCCGGCCGCCGCGCCGTCGGCGGCCCCGCCCGGCACGCAAAACCAGCCGAGCGTGCGCCGGTCCTCAGCCGCGGCCATGCCGCCGATCCCCCGCCCCCCTCTCCCTCGACTCCAGCAGTACAGGCGAAAGCGGCCGCAACGGTCCGTGTGCCGAACAAGACGTGCGGAGGCTATGGCCCCGCCCGGGGTGCGTCGAGCGCTACGCGTTCCGGTGCGGGGGCCCACGACGATCTCCGTAGCGGCTGAACGCCAGGGGGCAGCGCTCCACCCCGCAGATCATCAACCGGGCCCAGGCCTGCCCCGGCAACGCGGATGGTCAGCCAAGGACTCTCGCCCCCTCACGCTCCCCGACCTGCAGCACCCCGAGCTGACCGGCACGCCCCGCAAGCAACTTGTAGCCGGTGTTCAGGCAGTTCCACGACGTTGCGGCCGAGCCGGTCCACGGTTGCGGCCGCCAACCCGCCGTACGGACCCCTCTCGTCGCGAGCCACGGGCCCAGTTTCGGCCGGGTCATCGTGTCGGTGGCGCCGGACACCTCCTCATAGTCGGCCCAGCCAATGATGTGGCCCCGACAGACGCGGCGGCGGTCAGCACGTCCTCGCGTTGCCGCTCTGGTGACGACGTGGCGAGTTTCATCCCGACAGCAAGACATCTCCGTTTCGAACAAGCAAGGTACGGAGATCGGCCGCGCCCAGGACGACCTTGCTCAGCCCAGGAAGCTCAGTCGAACCTGACGGTTGACATTGTCTTTATTGGTGTCCACCAGGCACACCGACTGCCAGGTCCCCAGCTCCAGTTGTCCGGCGAGGACCGGGAGGGTGGCGTGGGGTGGGACGAAGGCGGGGAGGACATGGTCGCGGCCGTGGCCGGGGGTGCCGTGGCGGTGCTGCCAGCGGTCGTCGGCGGGCAGCAGGGTGCGCAGGGCGGCGAGGAGGTCGTCGTCGCTGCCGGCGCCCGTCTCGATGATGGCGATGCCGGCCGTGGCGTGCGGGACGAAGACGTTGAGCAGACCGTCCCGGCCGACCGCCGCCTCGCGGAGGAACGCCTCGCAGTCGTGGGTGAGGTCGACGACCCGCTCGCGGGAGCCGGAGGCGATGTTCAGGACTCGGGTGGTGAAGGCATCGGACATGACTCCATCCTCGCGCACCGGGACGCCGTGGACGCGGAGCCGTGGACGCGGAGCCGTGAGCGGGGAGGCGTAAGCGGGGAGTTGTAATCGGGGAGTTGTAATCGGTGGCCCGCCCGTTGCGAGGGGTACGACCACCCGGCCAGGCGGCTGCGTCGTGCGCGGCGCGGGAAGATCCGGCGTCTCCTGTCCGTTGGGAGAAGCGTGAACGACACGCGTGAGGTCGAAGTGGTTGTCATAGGTGCCGGTCAGGCAGGTCTGGCCGCCGCCCATCACCTGCGCCGCACCGGTTACCTGCCGGAGCACGACTTCGTGGTGCTGGACCACTCCCCCGGGCCGGGCGGCGCCTGGCAGTACCGCTGGCCGTCGTTGACCTTCGGCAAGGTGCACGGGATGCACGCGCTGCCGGGCCTGGAGCTGACGGGGGCCGATCCGGCGCGACCGTCTGCCGAGGTCGTCCGGGAGTACTTCGACACATACGAACGCACCTTCGACCTGCGGGTACGGCGTCCCGTGGACGTCCGGACCGTGCGTGAGGGCGAGGGCGGGCGGCTGCTCGTCGAGACCTCGGACGGGACGTGGTCGACGCGGGCGCTGATCAACGCCACCGGCACATGGGACCGGCCGTTCTGGCCGCGCTACCCCGGCCAGGAGACCTTCCGGGGGCGGCAGTTGCACACCGCCCAGTACGCGGGCCCCGAGGAGTTCGCGGGACTGCGGGTGGTCGTGGTCGGCGGGGGCGCGTCCGGGACGCAGCATCTGCTGGAGCTCGCGCCGTACGCCGCCGCGACGACCTGGGTGACCAGGCGTGCGCCCGTGTTCCGCGAGGGACCGTTCGACGAGGGCGCCGGGCGGGCGGCGGTCGCCCTGGTGGAGGAGCGGGTGCGGCAGGGGCTGCCGCCGCGGAGTGTCGTGTCGGTGACGGGGCTGCCGCTCAACGACGCGATCCGGCAGGGCGTCGCGGACGGCGTTCTGGACCGGCTGCCGATGTTCGACCGGATCACCCCCGACGGCGTGGAGTGGGACGCCGGCCGCCGTGCCGACGCCGATGTCATCCTCTGGGCGACCGGTTTCCGCGCCGCCGTCGACCACCTGGCCCCCTTGCGGCTGCGCGAGCCGGGTGGCGGCATCCGCGTCGACGGCACCCGCGCGGTCGCCGACCCGCGCGTCCATCTGGTCGGGTACGGCCCCTCGGCGAGCACCATCGGCGCCAACCGCGCCGGCCGCACGGCGGTACGGGACATCCGCCGACTCCTGACGAACGAACCGGCCACGGTCTGACGCGTCCCGAACCGGCCACGGTCTGACGCGTCCCGAACCGGCCACGGTCTGACGCGTCCCGAACCGGCCCCGTCTGGCGTCCCGAGCCTTGACCGGCAGGACCGGCAAGGCCAATGGACCCGGAAAAGTTGATCGCGCCTCAGCCAGCCACCGATGCGTCAGCCGGTCGCCGGTGACGACGACGGCGATCCGCTGCCCGCCCCGGCCTCCGGTGACGCCTTCCGGCGGTTCTGGTTGAACTCGGTGACATTGCGCAGGTGTTCCTGGTAGTTCGCCGTGAAGCGGGTGTCGCCGGGCTTGACCGTGACGAAGTACAGCCAGTCGCCCTCCGTCGGGTTGACGGCGGCGCGCATCGCCGCCTCACCCGGGTTGGCGATCGGCGTCGGCGGCAGGCCCATGCGCCGGTACGAGTTGTACGGGCTGTCGATCTTCGTGTCGTCGACCGTGGTGTTCAGCGTGGAGCGGTTCAGCGCGTAGTTGATGGTGGAGTCCATCTGCAGCGGCATCCCGCGTTCGAGGCGGTTGAAGACGACCCGGGCCACCCGGCCCATGTCCTGCTCGGTGGCCGCCTCGGCCTGGATGATGCTCGCGATGGTGACCGCCTGATAGACGTTCATCGCGTTGCGCTGGGCCCCGGCCGTGACCTGGCCGCCGTTGAACTTCTTGTTGGCGGTCTCGACCATGGCCGCCAGCAGGGACTCGGGGGTCGACTTCTCCCGCAGCGGATAGGTCGCCGGGAAGAGATAGCCCTCCGGGTTGCCCTCGGCGTCCTCGGGCAGCAACAGCTTGGCCTTGGACAGTGACTTCCTGGTGGATCCGGCGGGCAGCGCGAGGGCCTTGTCGACGGCTTCGTAGACCTGGCCGGAGCGCCAGCCTTCCGGGATCACCAGGGACGCCGGGCGCTCGGCCGCGCCGTCACCGCCCCCCACGCTCAGCAGCGGCACCGCCACGGCGGTGGCCGCCACGACGGCCCCGGCCGCGATGAGGGCGGCCCGGCCCCGACGCGTCAGTCGAATCGTGCTCCGTGGCGGAGTGTTCATCTGCATGCGGGCACGGTAACCCGCATATCACCTCAAACCCGGCATATCTTCATCTTGTCGGTTCCAGTTTCGGCACCTTGGCCACTTCCCGACCGGGCTTCAGCCGAGCGTCCCGCCGGACCAGGGCCGCGTACCGCCCGTCGCTCTCCAGCAGTTCCTCGTGCGTACCGCGTTCGACGGCGCGCCCGGAGTCGAGCACGACGATCTGGTCGGCCCCGCGGACGGTGGAGAGCCGGTGCGCGATGGTGAGGGTGGTGCGGTCGGCGGAGAGCGCGTCGATGGCCTCCTGCACCGCGTGCTCGGTACGGGTGTCGAGGGCGCTGGTCGCCTCGTCGAGGATGAGGACCGGAGGGTCGCGCAGGATGGTGCGGGCGATGGCCAGACGCTGCTTCTCCCCGCCGGAGAAGCGGTGGCCGCGTTCGCCGACGATCGTGTCGTAGCCGTCGGGCAGGGCCGCGATGTGGTCGTGGATCTGGGCCGCCCGCGCGGCCGCGTGCAGCTCCTCGTCGGTGGCGTCCGGCTTCGCGAAGCGCAGGTTGTCGGCGACGGAGGCGTGGAAGAGGTACGTCTCCTGCGAGACGACGCCGATGCCCCGGGCCAGCGTGTCGAAGTCCAGGTCGCGTACGTCGATCCCGTCGAGGGTGACCCGGCCGCCCGTGACGTCGTACAGCCTGGGCACCAGGCAGCCGAGGGTCGACTTGCCCGCACCGGTCGGCCCGACGACGGCGAGGCTGCCGCCCGCCGGAACGGTCAGGTCGATGCCGTCGAGGATCGGGCGCGATGTCGCGTCGTAGCGGAACTCGACGTTCTCGAAGCGGAGTTCACCCTTGATCCGGTCGAGGTGGACCGGGTTCTCGGGCTCGGTGATGTCTATCGGCAGGTCGAGGTACTCGAAGATGCGCTGGAAGAGGGCGAGCGAGGCCTGGATCTGCACGCCCGTGGACAGCAGGCTCACGGTCGGCCGGAACAGGTTCTGCTGCAACGAGACGAAGGCGACGAGCGTGCCGACGGAGACGGACGGGCCGCCGAACTGGAACGCGATGCCGGCGGTCCAGTAGATGACGGCGGGCATCGCGGCCATGACGACGGTGATGATGGCCATGCGCCAGCGCCCGGCCATGTTGGCCCTGACCTCCAGGTCGACGAGCCCCTCGGACTCCTCGGCGAAGGACTTGGTGAGCGAGTCGCCACGGCCCATGGTGCGCCCGAGCAGGATGCCGCTGACGGAGAGCGACTCGGTGACCGTCGCGGCCATGGCGGCCATCTGGTTCTGCCGCTGGGTGGTGATCTTCTTGCGCTCGTCGCCGACCCGGCGGCTTATCCACACGAAGAGCGGCAGCAGGAGCAGGGTGACCACGGTGAGGCGCCAGTCGAGGGCGACCATCGCGACGACCGTCGCGACCACGCTGGTGGTGTTGGACACCAGGGAGGTGGCTGTGGAGGTGACGGTCGCCTGCATGCCGCCGATGTCGTTGGCGATGCGGGACTGCACCTCGCCGGTGCGGGTCCGGGTGAAGAAGGCGAGCGACATCCGCTGCAGCCGGCCGTAGACGGCGGTGCGCAGATCGTGCATGACACGCTGACCGACGGTCGTGGAGATCAGTGTCTGGAGAACACCGAAGATGCTGGTCAGGACGGCACTGACGATCATGCCGAGGGCCAGCAGGCTCAGCAGCCCGGTGCGGCCCTCGGGGATCGCGGTGTCGAGGATCTCCTTGAGGAGGAAGGGCGTGGCGACCGACGCGAGCGACGCGGCGCCGACGAGGAGGCCGACGATCGCGAGCCGGCCACGATAGGGGCGGAAGAGCTTGAGGATGCGGCGCACCTGTCGGGGCTGTTCGCGCGCGTCGGCGGAGGGCGCCCAGGTGGGTTCGTGGTGGGGATGCATGGGCTCCTACGGGAGGTGAGACGGATGTTGAGTGCGGTTCGGTGCAGTTCGGTTGCCGTGCCGTGTGCTGTGTGCGGCCGGGACTTTCGGAGGCTTGCGGAGCCTAGCTCATTGTTACCTATACTCACAATGAACATCGTCCTGATATTGTTCCCGGTATGACCGACCCCGACGCCGACGGACTGCTCGCCGAACAGTTGCTGCGGCTCACCCGCCGTGTGCACCGCATCCAGAAGCGCCACCTCCAGCAGAGCGGGTTGGAGATCACCCCGGCGCAGTCGCGACTGCTGCGCGCCCTCGCCCACTACGACAAGCCGCCGCGGATGGCGGATCTGGCGGAGCGGCTGGAGGTCGTGCCCCGAGCCGTGACGACCCTGGTCGACGCGCTGGAGGAGAGCGGGCGGGTGCGCCGGGCACCCGATCCCACCAACCGGCGGGTGATCCGGATAGAGGTCACGGACGAGGGCCTCAAGGTCCTGCGGGAGCTGCACCACGCGCGCCGCTCGGCGGCGGAGGAGATCCTGGCGCCGCTGTCGGACGATCAGCGGGGAGTGCTCGAAGGCCTGCTCGACACGCTGGTCGACGGGGCGCCGACGGCGGAGCGGCGCTGCTGAGCGCCGATGCCCACGTCCCATGAGTGAAGGCCCGGCGCGGTTACCGCGCCGGGCCTTCACATACGGACGAGGGGAGGAGTGAGGACGTCAGCCGGCAGGGTCAACTCACTCCGGACGAGGTCTCCTTGGCCTCCGCCTTGGAGAAGGGCGGAGCCACCGCGTCCGCAGGAGCGTCACCGGGCTGGTCCGCCGCCTCCGCGGGAGTGTCCCCGCGCTGGTCCTCCGCCTTCGCAGAGGTCCTCCCGGGCTCGTCCTCTTCCTCCACGAACTCGATCTCACCGTCGAGCATCTTCTTCGCCCGGTCGGTGTCCAGGGCGCCCTCCCACTTCGACACCGCGAAGACGGCGACACAGTTGCCGAGGAGGTTGGTGACGACTCGCATCGAGTCCATGATGCGGTCGACGCCGAGGAGCAGGGCGACGGCGCCGGCCGGGATGGCGCCGAGGGAGGAGGCGGTCGCCGACAGTGCGAGGAAGGCCGACCCGGGGATGCCCGCCATGCCCTTGCTGGTCAGCATGAGGACCAGGACGACGGTGATCTGCTGGCTGAGACTGAGGTCCACTCCCACGGCCTGCGCGATGAACAGCGTGCCGATGGAGAGGTAGATGGAGGCGCCGTCGAGGTTGAAGGAGTACCCGGTGGGCAGCACCAGACCCACGGCGTCGTCACGCGCACCGGCCTGCCGCAGCTTCTGCATCATGCGCGGCATCACGGACTCGCTGGAGGCGGTGCCCAGGGCGAGCAGCATCTCCGCCCGTGTGTAGCGGACGAACTTCCACAGGCTCAGTCCGGTCATCAGCTTCAGCGCGACGCCCAGCAGCACCAGGAACGCGGCGGCGACGGCGTAGCAGAGGATGATCAGCTTCGCGTAGGTCTTCATCACGCCGAGGCCGTACTCACCGACCAGGTGGACCATCGCGCCGAACACGGCGAGCGGGGCCAGCTTCATGACGAAGCCGACGATCGCGAAGATGACCTCCTGGGCCTGCTCGATGGCGGGCAGGATCTTGGGCACCTTGGTGTGGCCGAGGTGCAGCAGCGCGGCACCGGTGAGGCACGCGAGCACGAGCACCTGGAGCAACGCGTTCTCGGCGAACGCGCCGATCGCGCTCTGCGGCAGCGCGTTGAGGATGAACTCGCTCGTCGTCGGCAGCTCACCACCGGCGGTCTTCGCGTCGACCGCCGAGGTGTCGAGCTTCGAGGGGTCGACGTTCATGCCGGAGCCGGGACCGAAGACGTTGGCGGCGACCAGACCGATGAGCAGCGCGGCCGTCGAGGCGATCTCGAACCAGATCAGGGCCTTGAGCCCGATCCGCCCGAACGCCTTCAGATTGCCGGCCTTGGCGATGCCGACGACGACCACGCAGAAGACCAACGGCGAGATGACGGTCTTGATGAGCCGTATGAAACCGTCGCCGAGCGGTTGGAAGGTCGTGGCCGCGTCGGGCCACAACCTTCCGACGACGATTCCGAGCACAAGCGCGACTCCGACTTGCGCGAACAATGAGGTACGCAGCATGCGTGCGACGCGTCGCGGCAGGGACGGTACGGACTGCGGCACGGGCACTCCTCCGAGGGGACTTTCTGTCATGCGGAAAAGCGCTTCCGCGTCGATCACTATCGGGGAGTCGTCGCTCGCGGGGAAGACCGCCGTGTTTCGCAGAGGTAAATCATCGAACAGACGTCACATCGCACACATGGGGCATCAACAGCCCATACGGTCCTCCGTCAGCACTCCCTGTACGGAGACCAACGAACGGTCGTAGCAGCCGTCCGACCCGTACGTCCGGTAGCGCTCGCTCGTCGTCCCGACGGCATGCCGCTGGTCGCGCGGCACGTTCGCCGTGTACGTGGCGTCACCGGTGTAGGTGTCGTCGAGCCGGGACCACGCCGTGCGCCGACCACCGTGCGTCTCGGTGACCGTGGCCCGGTCGCCGAGCGTGAGCACGGTCCGCAGCCGATCGCCCGCGCCGAGCGTGGTCGTTCCGTCCATCGTGTACGACCGCCGGACCCGCGTCGTCCGGTGGTTCACGGTGACCGTCTCGTCGTCGCTCCAACTCGCTTCGAGCGCGTCGCGGTTCTCGCCGTCCGACCAGGTGTGCGTCGAGGTGTTGAGGAGGCTGCGGCGGACGGTGGTCGTGACCCGGCCGTGGGAGGTGTCGACGTATCCGGCGACGGTCAGCCGGTTGCTCCCCTCGGTGTCGAGGCGGTGCTCCGCGCCCGGCGTGTACGTGGACGAGTTGACGAAGTCACCCTCCCGCACCTTCGTGAGCGCGCCGGTGACGTGCTCACTCTTCTCGTCCTGCCAGACCAGGACGTTGACCGGGGTGCTCCAGCCGCTCTGCCCCTCGGGCACTCCGGCGACGGACACCTCGATCCGGTGCGGGCGCCCGTCGTTGAGGAGGCCCGCGAAGGGGGTGAGGTCGTAGCGGAGGGGCTGGATGTCGAGGGCCCGGGGGCCGGGGACGACGTACCAGAGGAAGGGGTTGGACCAGCCGCCGGTCCAGACGTTGGGGAACGGCGCGGCGATTCCGGCCAGTTGTCCGTCCACCTCGATCCGCACCTCACGGTAGGGCCCGTCGTCAGCCTTGCAGGAGTACGGCGCCTCGTCGGGCACCGTCAGGTACCAGTACTCCTCGCAACCGCCGCCGGACCCGGTCGCGTAGACCTCGGCGACGATGCGTTCGCTGTTGCGCGGGGTGGTGAGGCCGGTGCCGTCCTGGAGGGTGAGGACGCGGTCGGGGACGGTTCTCGCCGTGCTCGCGTCGGGCCGGCCGGTGTAGAAGGTGAGCGTGACCTTGACGTCGATGATCCCGGTGTACGTGTCGTCGACGACGTTGCCGATGAGCATCTCGACCGGCTGCTCGCTGCGCAGGGTCTCGCCGTAGCGCGTGACGTCCTTCTCCACGGACCATTCGATGCCGTCGGGAGAGGGCTGCGGGGTGGACGTCCGGAACACCTCGACGCCGCCGATCCGCAGATGGCCCAGCCGGTCGAACTGGCGGCCCTTCACCTTGCCGTCGAGCCGCAGGACGACCTTGCTCCACTTCCTCCCGCACTCCGCCGGTGGCGTGTAGGTCCCCCGGTACGGCGTGAAGTCCTTGAACCGGGCCTCGGCGACCGTCACTTCGCACGACCTCGTGTTCTCGGGCCGGGAGACGGGAGGGGCGGCGGTGATCGGATCGTGCCAGTCCGTGCCGAACTCGGCGGGTACGGCTGGGGATCCGGCTGGGGATCCATCGGTTCGGGAGGGCGAGGCGATGGGGCGGGAGGGGGTGGCAACGGATCGGGAAGGGGTGTCGGCCGATCGGGAAAGGGCGTCGGCGGATTGGGCGGGGGTGGCCCCGAGGAGGGTGTTCGCCAGGAGGGTCGCTCCGGCGAACATGGACATGATGATCCGGCTTCTCATGGCCGGAGTTCTACGGGGAGTCGACACCCCGCCGCAATGGGATCTCCGGCCACAAGCGGGCACACGCCCACCGGGCGTATCAGGCCTTCAACTCAGCCCTGTCCCCCATGACGATCACCGGGTGCAGCGCCGGGTCGAGCGTGCGCAGCAGGTACTCCATGCCCGACTTGGACAGGCTGACGCAGGCCGAGGTGCCGCTGCCGTGGTCCATGTGCAGCCAGATGCTGCCGCCCTTCGACTGGCCCTCGGGACGCGTCGGGTCGATCGGCGAGGTGCCCTCGACCCGGTTGTAGTCGATCGCGATGACGTAGTCGAAGTCGTGCCAGTGCGACTTGGCCCAGTAGTGCGGCGCCTGGAACGACGCCGACCGGCTGTACGGCAGCTTGGCCCCCGGGTCGGCCAGCACCCCTCCCGCGTCGCTCAGGGTGAACACGCCGACCGGACTGCGCCTGTCGCCCTCCCGATGGTCGGTGGTCCAACCCTTCTTGCCGTTGTGGCCCTCCCAACTGCGGGTCTTCTTCCAGGCGGAGCCGCTCTTCGTGTACAGCACGACCGTCGCGTCGGCGTCGTTCCGGCCCTCTCCGTAGACGGCCACTACCTGACGGGACTCCGCGGGGATCTGCTTCTGGAGACGGTCGCCGACATCCGGGACACGGGTCGGGTCCGCGGCCTCGGCCGCGGCACGATCCGTCTTGCCCCCGGACTTCGTGGCGTTCGCGTCGGCCCTCGCCCCGTCGCCCGTGTCACCCGAACCGCCGCACGCGGCGGCGGACATCACCAGCGCGCCGCAGACCACCACGGCGAGCCCGACACGAGCCGCGCCTGCCCTCTTCGCGCCCACGCCGTCCACTCCGCCCGTGCCACCCGCGCCCGCATCATTCACCGTGCCGGTTCGTCCCCGCCTCGTACCGCCTATTCGCATGCGATCCATCGTCGCACCGCTCACCGGACGCGGGCGCCCGCCTGCGCGCGCGTCGGGCGTCCCGCGGACGGTCCAGGCCGAAACTTTGCCGGGCCCCGGAAAACCGTTTGCTTCCGACCACTCCGCGACGCGAACCTTTCACGGCCGGTGGCTGGACCTCGCCGCCCCATTTCTCCCCACTCCTCCCCCTTCTCCCCCACCCCTGACACGAGCCTCTGGGACGTCATGCAGATTCAAGACCTTCCGTATGAAGACCCCGGCGTGCCGGACGCGCGCTCGGGCCCCCGATTCCTGTGGTGGCTCGGCCGGAATCAGCTGGGCGGACAGTTCAAGGCGCTGGCGTGGGGGCTGTTGCACTTCACCTCCGTCGCCGCGCTGCCCTTCTGTGTCGGCTTCGCCATCCAGGCCGTGGTCGACCGCTCCGGATCCCGCCTCGCCCTCGCGGGCGTGGCGATGTTGCTCTGCGGGTTCACCATCGCGCTGGGCGACACCTTCCTGCACCGGACGGCGGTCACCAACTGGATCACCGCCGCCGCCCGCGTCCAGCAGCTGCTGGCCCGCAAGACGGCCCAGCTCGGCTCGGCGCTGACCCGCCGGGTCGCGGCCGGCGAGGTGGTCGCGGTCTCCACCGGTGACGTCGAGAAGATCGGCTGGTTCGTCGAGGCCGTCTCCCGCTTCACCGCCGCCGCCCTCACGGTGGTGCTGGTCTGTGTCGGCCTGGTCGTGTACCAGCCGGCCCTGGGCATCGTCGTCGCCGTCGGAGTCCCCGTCCTCGCCCTGGCCGTGCTTCCGCTGCTGCCCCGCGCGACCCGCCGCGCCGACTTCCAGCGCGAGAAAGCGGGGCGCGCCACCGAGCTGGCCTCCGACACCGTCGCGGGCCTGCGTGTGCTGCGCGGCATCGGCGGCGAGGACCTCTTCCTGGACCGCTACCGCCGCGCCTCCCAGGAGGTCCGGCACGCCGCCGTCCGCAGCGCCCGTATGTGGGCCCTCATCTCCGGCATCCAGGTGCTGCTGCCGGGACTGCTGATGATCGCGGTGGTCTGGCACGGCGTGGGTCTCGCCCGCGAGGGCCGGATCACGATCGGCGAACTGGTCACCGTGTACAGCGCGGTCATGCTCCTGACGTACCCGCTCAGGCACTTCGAGGAGATCGCGATGGCGTACTCCTTCTCCCGTCCGTCCGCCAAGCGGGCCGCCGGGGTGCTGGCGCTGGAACGGGCCACGGACACCGCGGGGTCCCGGGAGGCCACCGTGCCCACCGGCGACCTGTACGACCCGGCCACCGGGCTGCTCGCGCCCGCCGGGCGGTTCACGGCGGTGGTGTGCGGTGACCCCGACGCGGCCGGACGACTGGCGGAACGGCTGGGCGGCCACGCCCCCGAACAGGGCACCTCCGTGCTCCTCGACGGCGTACCGCTCGACGAACTGCCGCTCGACTCCGCCCGCACGGCCGTCCTCGTCCAGGACAAGGACCCGGTGCTGCTCTCCGGCACCCTGCGCGACCTCCTCGACGTCCCCTCCTCGGGCCAGGTCACCGCCGAGGAGGCGCTGACCGCCGCCCAGTGCGGTGACGTCCTGGAGGCCCTGGTCCAGGGCTCACTGGACGCCGAGGACCCGCTGGACGCGCGGATCACCGAGCGCGGACGGTCCCTGTCCGGTGGCCAGCGCCAGCGGCTCGCCCTGGCCCGCTCCCTGATCACGGACCCGAACGTGCTGGTCCTCGACGAGCCGACCTCCGCCGTCGACTCGCACACCGAGGCCCGGGTCGCCGACGGCATCCGCTCGCTGCGGGCGGGCGGCACGACGGTTGTTCTCACCTCCTCGCCGCTCCTGCTCGACCTCGCCGACCGCGTGGTCCTCGTCCACGACGGCGAGGTGGCGGCGGTCGGTCTGCACCGCGACCTGATCCACAAGGAACCCCGGTACCGGGCCGTCGTCACCCGCGAGACCGACGAGGAGACCGGCGAGACGACCGACGGAGGCCCCGACCGGAAGCTCGACAGGCAGGCCGGAAAAAAGACCGACAGGAAAGCCGACAGGAAGACCGCCTTCACCAGTCGGCCGAACGACCGCAAGACCGCTCTCAGCGACGTGCTGGACGAACTGGAAGAGATCGAGGAGACCGCATGATCGGCGTGGCGCCCCCGGCCTACGACCCGGCCGCCCCGACGACGGCGAACACCCTGCCCGTCGGCGCCCCCGCGACCGTACGCGCCTACGTGGCCGAACTGTTCCGCCGGCACCGCCGGGCGTTCGTCCTGCTCATCACCGTCAACACGGTCGCCGTCGTGGCCTCGATGGCGGGCCCCTACCTTCTCGGCGCACTCGTCGAACGGGTCTCCGACGGCGCGCGCGAACTCCATCTGGAGGTCACCGCGGCGGTGTTCGTCGCCGCCCTCGTCGTCCAGGCCGTCTTCGTACGGGAGGTACGACTGCGCGGCGCCATGCTCGGCGAGCGGATGCTGGCCGACCTGCGCGAGGATTTCCTCGTGCGGTCGGTCGGCCTGCCGCCGGGTGTGCTGGAACGCGCCGGCACGGGTGACCTGCTCTCCCGCATCACCACGGACATCGACCGGCTCGCCAACGCCATGCGCGAGGCCGTGCCCCAACTGGCCATCGGCGTGGTGTGGGTGGCGCTGCTCCTCGGCGGCCTCGCCGTGACCGCGCCCCCGCTGGCCCTCGCGGTCCTGCTGGCCCTGCCGCTGCTGGTGGTCGGCTGCCGCTGGTACTTCAAGCGCGCCCCTTTCGCCTACCGCTCGGAGTCCGCCGGGTACGCCGCCGTCGCCGCCGTCCTCGCGGAGACGGTGGACGCCGGCCGCACCGTCGAGGCCCACCGCCTCGGCACCCGCCGCATCGACCTCTCCGACCAGCGGATCCGCGAATGGACCGCGTGGGAGCGGTACACCCTGTGGCTGCGGTCGGTGCTCTTCCCCGTCATCAACTTCACCCACACCACGGTTCTCGGATCCGTCCTGATCATCGGCGGGGTCTGTGTCCTCCAGGACTGGATCTCGCTCGGGCAGCTGACCACGGGCGCGCTCATCGCCCAGATGCTCGTCGACCCCGTCAACCTGATCCTCCGCTGGTACGACGAGCTCCAGGTCGCCGAGGTGTCGCTGGCCCGGCTGGTCGGGGTGCGGGACATCGAGCCGGACGAGGGCGACCCGGCCGTGGCCCCCGAGGGACGCCATGTCCACGCCGACCAGGTGCGCTTCGGGTACCGCGAAGGCGTCGACGTCCTGCGCAAGGTGTCCCTGGAGGTCCCGCCCGGCACCCGGCTCGCCCTCGTCGGTCCGTCCGGCGCGGGCAAGTCGACCCTGGGCCGACTGCTCGCCGGGATCTACGCTCCCCGCGACGGCCGTATCACCCTCGGCGGTGCCGAGCTGTCCCGGATGCCCGCCGAGGACGTCCGCTCCCACGTCGCCCTGGTCAACCAGGAGCACCACGTCTTCGTCGGCTCCCTCCGCGACAACCTGCTCCTGGCACGCACGAGCGCTCAGGACGCGGAGCTGTGGGCGGCACTGGGCGCGGTCGACGCCGATGCCTGGGCGCGAGCCCTGGACGAGGGGCTGGACACCGAGGTCGGTTCCGGCGGGTTCACGCTCACCCCGGCGCAGGCCCAGCAGATCGCGCTGGCCCGGCTGGTCCTCGCCGACCCGCACACCCTGGTCCTGGACGAGGCGACCTCGCTCCTCGACCCGCGGGCGGCCCGCCATCTGGAGCGCTCCCTCGCCCGTGTCCTCGACGGCCGCACCGTCGTCGCGATCGCGCACCGCCTGCACACCGCCCACGACGCCGACGTCATCGCCGTCGTCGAGAACGGCCGCATCAGCGAGCTGGGCAGCCACGACCAGCTCGTCGCGGCGGACGGCGCGTACGCCGCGCTGTGGAGGTCCTGGCACGGCTGACCCGGACCGGCGCGGGGGCCCCTCCCACCGGCGCGGAACGGCCACCACCGCCCGGCCGACGGGCGGCCGTGGCCGATCCCTGACCGGCCCGTGCGCGGCGACCGGGGGTGGCGGGGCCGCGCCGGGGAAGCCCGGCACCTGCCTGGGCAGTCGGCTCCCTGCCGGCCTCGGCCGCCGGCCCAGCCCCAGCACCAGCACCAGCACCAGCACCAGCACCAGCACCAGCACCGACGGTGGTCCGCTCCGCACCCGGCCCGACGGCCTGCTCCGCCCCGCCCGTGCCGGCCGGTTCCGGCCGGGTCCGGCGGCCGCTGTCGCCCTGCCGTTGCGCGGTGCCGAACGCGAGTGGAAGGCTGGTGGTGGGCACTGATTCGGGGGACGCCCGTGAACCGCCCGGTTCGCGGGGTTCGGGCCGTCGCCCAGCGGTCCGCGCGCCCACCGTCGCCGAACGGTGGCACCGGGCCCGCCCCACCACTGGAGGTACCCGTGGACAGAGCCGGCGGATGGGGAGACGACGTCTACCAGCCAGACGGATCCGAGATCCAGGACGACGCGGGGCTGCTGGACGCCGAGGACACCCTGGTCGCCGACGGTGTGGCCGACCCCCTCGACCGGGGCTGGTCCCCACCGGAACGGCCATGGGCAGTGGAGCACACCGGTGTGACGGCGGCGGAGCGGCTGCGCGGCGAGACCCTGGAGCAGCGCCTCGCCGAAGAGCTCCCGGACATCGCCTACCCCGCCGGGGACGGCATCGGCGACTCCCAGGAGACGGACGGCGAGCCGCTGGACAACGAGGTGGGAGCCCTCCGCTCCGGTCGTCTGGTCGCCCCCGACGAGGGCGCGCACGAGGACGAGGAGAGCGGGCTGATCGCCACCGACGTGGGTATCGACGGAGCGGCCGCCTCCGCCGAGGAGGCCGCCATGCACATCGTGGACGAGGACTCCCGGCCGAGCTGACGCCCACGCGCGGCTGCCGTCCGGGGCCGGGCGGCCGGTGCGCCGCCAGGAGTGCCCGCGCCCGGTCAGATGACGTTCAGCGCCGCCGCCGCGCCCACGCCCCCGAGCACCATGAACACCGGCATCAGCACGCGCAGCTCGACCCAGCTGCCGGCCCGGAACCGCATGACCTTCGGAGGCCCCACCGGGTACCAGCGCTTGCGCCCGATCGGTATCGGCCACAGGATCGGGCACCCCGAGACGGTCAGCGAGTCCCCGATGTCGTGCACCAGAGCGCCCAGGACGATCGGCAGCCCCAGCCACAGATACTCCTGGCCCGGCTGTGTGAACAGCCAGTCCGCCCCGTTGCCCGGCTTGTCCAGGACACCCGCGAGGATCCAGGCACTGGTCGCCGCCAGCAGCCACACCAGCACATCGCTGCTCGAACCCCGGGCCGCCCGCCACAGCAGGCCCTCGATGGCCAGCACCAGGTGCACGAAGAGAATGGCGAGCACCGCCCAGCGGCCACCGGTGATCGCGGCGACGGAGGCACCGGCACCGAGCAGCGCCGCCCACAGCCAGGTGTGCGTCAGCGTGCGGTGCCCACCGGAGCGGCGCGGGTCGCCCTGCTTCTTCGTCGCCTTGTAGACGGCGTACGACAGCTTGTCGACGATCTCGCACACCCAGCGTGACAGCGGACCGAAGGAACGGGAGATCGTGGCGGCCTTGTGGTCCAGGTCGGGAGCGAGTGCGGCGCCCGCGCAGATCAGCGCACCGACCAGGAGCACCGGCCAGGGCATCGTGTGCCCGGTGGCGGCCGCCGCGGCTCCTACGCCGAGCCAGGCCGCGGCTCCCGAGAGTGAGTGTGCTGGTCCCATCATGGCCGTGCCCCGTCCCATTCCGTTCGTGCCGCTGTCCAGGCGCCTTGTGCCGCTGTCCAGTTGTCCAGGTGCGCTGACGCCGTGTCGGCGCCACAGCGTAGCGTTCGCGATCTTCGGGCCTGCAGCCGATTCCCCCATCGGGCGCGCGGGCAGGCAAGATGGGGGCGTGACCCTCATCGATCAGCTGCCGCGGACCGCCGACCCCGACGCCCTCTACGAAGCCTTCGAGTCGTGGGCCCAGGAACGCGGTCTCACCCTCTATCCGCATCAGGAGGAGGCGCTCATCGAGGTGGTCTCCGGCGCGAACGTCATCGTGTCGACGCCCACCGGCTCCGGCAAGAGCATGATCGCGGCGGGCGCCCACTTCGCGGCCCTCGCCCGCGACGAGGTCACCTTCTACACGGCCCCGATCAAGGCGCTCGTCTCGGAGAAGTTCTTCGAGCTGTGCAAGATCTTCGGCACCGAGAACGTCGGCATGCTCACCGGCGACGCCTCCGTGAACGCCGACGCCCCCATCATCTGCTGCACCGCCGAGGTCCTCGCCTCCATCGCGCTGCGCGACGGCAAGCACGCCGACGTCGGCCAGGTCGTGATGGACGAGTTCCACTTCTACGCGGAGGCCGATCGGGGCTGGGCCTGGCAGATCCCGATCCTCGAACTGCCGCAGGCCCAGTTCATCCTGATGTCGGCGACGCTCGGCGACGTCTCCATGTTCGAGAAGGACCTCACCCGTCGCACCGGTCGCCCGACCTCCGTGGTCCGCTCGGCGACGCGCCCGGTGCCGCTGTCCTACGAGTACGTCCTGACGCCACTGACGGAGACGCTCACCGAACTGCTCGCCACCAAGCAGGCGCCGGTCTACATCGTGCACTTCACGCAGGCGCAGGCCGTGGAGCGGGCGCAGGCGCTGATGAGCATCAACATGTGCACGCGGGAGGAGAAGGACCAGATCGCCGAGTTGATCGGCAACTTCCGCTTCACCACCAAGTTCGGCCGCAATCTCTCGCGTTACGTACGGCACGGCATCGGCGTCCACCATGCCGGCATGCTGCCCAAGTACCGGCGTCTGGTGGAGAAGCTCGCCCAGGCCGGTCTGCTGAAGGTCATCTGCGGCACGGACACGCTCGGCGTCGGCGTCAACGTCCCCATCCGTACCGTGCTGTTCACCGCCCTCACCAAGTACGACGGCAATCGGGTGCGGACCCTGCGGGCCCGTGAGTTCCACCAGATCGCGGGCCGCGCCGGACGGGCCGGCTTCGACACGGCGGGCTACGTGGTGGGGCAGGCGCCTGAGCACGTCATCGAGAACGAGAAGGCGCTCGCCAAGGCCGGCGATGACCCGAAGAAGCGTCGCAAGGTGGTCCGCAAGAAGGCTCCGGAAGGGTTCGTCGGCTGGACCGACAACACCTTCGAGAAGCTCATCGCCTCCGATCCGGAACCGCTCACCTCGCGCTTCCGTGTCACCCACACGATGCTGCTGTCGGTGATCGCCCGGCCGGGCAACGCCTTCGAGGCGATGCGGCATCTGCTGGAGGACAACCACGAACCGCGCAAGCAGCAGTTGCGGCACATCCGTCGGGCGATCGCGATCTACCGCTCGCTCCTCGACGGCGGCATCGTCGAGAAGCTCGACGAGCCGGACGCCGAGGGCCGTATCGTCCGGCTGACGGTCGATCTCCAGCAGGACTTCGCGCTCAACCAGCCGCTGTCCACCTTCGCGCTGGCCGCGTTCGAACTGCTCGACCCGGAATCCCCGTCGTACGCCCTCGACATGGTGTCCGTCGTCGAGTCGACGCTGGACGACCCGCGGCAGATCCTCGCCGCCCAGCAGAACAAGGCGCGCGGCGAGGCCGTCGCCGCGATGAAGGCGGACGGGGTCGAGTACGAGGAGCGCATGGAGCGGCTGCAGGACGTCAGCTACCCCAAGCCGCTGGAGGAGCTGCTCTTCCACGCATACAACACGTACCGCAAGAGCCACCCCTGGGTCGGCGATCATCCGCTGTCGCCGAAGTCCGTGATCCGCGACATGTACGAACGGGCCATGTCCTTCACGGAGTTGGTGTCCTACTACGAGCTGGCTCGAACCGAGGGCATCGTGCTGCGCTACCTGGCCGGCGCCTACAAGGCCCTCGACCACACGGTCCCCGACGATCTGAAGTCGGACGATCTGGAGGACCTGATCGCCTGGCTCGGGGAGATGGTGCGCCAGGTCGACTCCAGTCTCCTCGACGAGTGGGAGCAGCTCGCCAACCCCGAGGAGATGACGGCGGAGGAGGCCCAGGAGAGGGCCGACCAGGTCAAGCCGGTCACCTCCAACGCGCGTGCCTTCCGGGTGCTCGTCCGCAACGCCATGTTCCGCCGCGTCGAACTGGCCGCGCTCGACCACGTGGACGAGCTGGGCGAGATGGACGCCGAGTCCGGCTGGGACGCCGAGCGGTGGGGTGAGGCGATGGACAAGTACTGGGACGAGTACGAGGAGCTGGGCACCGGTCCCGATGCCCGTGGCCCGCGGCTGTTGATGATCGAGGAGGAGCCGCAGAACGGGCTGTGGCGCGTCCGGCAGACCTTCGCCGACCCGAACGGCGATCATGACTGGGGCATCAGCGCGGAGATCGACCTCGCGGCCTCCGATGCCGAGGGACGCGCCGTCGTCAAGGTCACCGACGTCGGTCAGCTGTGAGCACAGGAGAGGCCAGCACATGACGACCAACCCCGCCGAGCGGCTCGTCGACCTGCTCGACCTGGAGCAGATCGAGGTCAACATCTTCCGTGGGCGCAGCCCGCAGGAGTCCCTCCAGCGGGTCTTCGGCGGCCAGGTCGCCGGCCAGGCGCTGGTCGCCGCGGGACGCACCACCGAGGGCGACCGGCCGGTGCATTCGCTGCACGCGTACTTCCTTCGTCCGGGCCGTCCCGGGGTGCCGATCGTGTACCAGGTCGAGCGGGTGCGGGACGGGCGGTCGTTCACCACGCGCCGGGTCACCGCCGTGCAGCAGGGCCGCACGATCTTCAATCTGACCGCCTCCTTTCACAAGCCTGAAGAGGGGAGCTTCGAGCACCAGCTGCCGCCGGCCCGCAAGGTGCCGGACCCCGAGTCGTTGCCGACGGTGACGCAGGAGATCAGCGAGCATCTGGGCACGCTGCCGGAGCAGTTCGAGCGCATGGCCCGGCGTCAGCCCTTCGACATCCGGTACGTCGACCGGCTGCGGTGGACACACGAGGAGGTCGAGCACGCTGAGCCGCGCAGCGCGGTGTGGATGCGCGCGGTGGGTCCCCTCGGCGACGACCCCCTCGTGCACACGTGCGCGCTGACGTACGCGAGCGACATGACGCTCCTGGACGCCGTCCGTATCCCGGTGGAACCCCTGTGGGGGCCCCGTGGCTTCGACATGGCGTCGCTGGACCACGCGATGTGGTTCCACCGGCCGTTCCGCGCGGACGAGTGGTTCCTGTACGACCAGGAGTCCCCGATCGCGGTCGGCGGCCGCGGACTGGCCCGCGGCCGTATCTACGACCTGGAGGGGCGTCTGCTCGTGTCGGTCGTCCAGGAAGGGCTGTTCCGCAAGCTCGGCACCTGACCGGTGGGCGGACCGGGCGTCCGACCGGCTCGCTCAGTGGTGTCCGCGCCGGAGCCAGCCCAGCAGACCGCGTCGCCCCTCGGGAGCCCTCCCGGCGCCGGCCACCGGCGGCACCGGACGCCGTCGGCCCCGGCGCGGTCGCGGTGCCGGTCGCTCCGACGTGGCGGGTGCTTTGTGCCGGGCCGCCGAGGGCGGCAGCTTCCGGCGGGGTCGTGGGGCGAGTCGGTGCGCCCGGGCCTCGATGAGGCACTGCTGGAGGTCCGTCCGCAGCCAGGCGATCTCGTCGGAGTCGTCCGCCGTCATGATCCGCGCGGTGATCCGCGCGGCGGGCGAGTCGGGCGACCCGTGGTCGGCTCGTGCGGGCCGGTGGAAGTGCAGATGGGCGCGCTCGTAGGGGTCCTGGACGATCTCCGCGACCTGGAGGGGGTCGAGCAGGGAGGCGGGAGCGGCCGCCCGGCTCCAGGGATCTTCGGCCTGCCGCAGCAGGAATCCGAGGTGACGTCCTCGCCAGTTGCGGGGGCGCAGGTCCAGCCCCGCGTCCAGCCGGCGCCTGAGATCCTCCGGGATACGGCCCGTCAGCCAGGGGGCGTTCCTCTCGTCGGCCGCGAACTGCCGTAGTTCGGCCGCCGGATAGAGCCAGATCACTGCGCGGTAGCGGTTGAGCGTGAACTTGACCGGAGTGACCAGGCCCAGGCGTGCCAGACGCATGAACCGGGAGGGCGGCACGCCCAGGATCTCGGCGGCTGCCTTGGATCCCACGGCACAGGCCCTGTCCCGGAGGCCCTCCGGGAAGCCCTTCTCGGCTCGGAGCCGGTCGATCTCCGCCCGAGTGACGCGGCGGCCTCCGCCTCCGTCGTCGACGACCGTGCGAAGGAAGCCGAGTTGTACGGCGATGTCGACCTCACTTCGTTTGAGGCCCAGCTCGCGGGCGGCTCGGCCCAGTGCCAGGGTGCCGCCGGCCGCCCCGGCCGATGCCGGGGCGGCGCGCCGTGTGCTGAGCGTGGCGGCATCGACGCACGCACCGGTCTCGGTGGGCGTGGTGGGCGTGGTGATCATGACGGACTGCGTGACGGTGTCGCCGGACATGGCGGTTCTCCCCCGTGCGGTGTGGTGCTCGCGCTGGTCTCGCGCTCGCCTCGGGAAAAACCGTAGCCCGTTCGCGGAAAGCCGTGTGGGGCCTGTGGATAACTCTGCCCGCGACAGAGAGAACCGCAGGTCAGCGGTCCATCGCGGCCGAGCGTTCGGGGTGCCTGGCGTCCACTCGGAGGTGTTCGCCGACGCGGTTCACCAGCAGCGTCATCTCGTAGCCGATCTGACCGATGTCCGCCTCCGCCGCGCTGAGGACGCACAGGCAGCTGCCCGGCCCGGCGGCGGTGACGAAGAGCACCGCGTCGTCGAACTCGATCATCGTCTGCCGCACGTCCCCGGCGCCGAAGTGGCGCCCCGAGCCCTTGGCGAGACTCTGCAGACCCGACGAGACCGCGGCCAGGTGTTCGGAGTCCTCGCGCCGCAGCCCGGTGCTGGCCGCGGTGACCAGTCCGTCGTTGGACAGCACGAGAGCGTGCCGTATGGGTTCCACGCGCTCGGTCAGGTCGTCCAACAGCCAACCGAGCCCCGCGTTCTGCGACATCGTTCGCACTCCCCGTTTCGTCGTTCCCCCGGACGCGGAGGATCCGACGA
The DNA here is from genome assembly GCF_014930365.1 of Streptomyces caniscabiei. Lineage (GTDB taxonomy): Bacteria > Actinomycetota > Actinomycetes > Streptomycetales > Streptomycetaceae > Streptomyces > Streptomyces caniscabiei. Next base: position 86,945 of record NZ_JABXWI010000024.1, read on the forward strand.
TTCAGCCTTCCCCACCGCTGCGGCCGGAGCAAGCAGGATCGGAACATGGCAGGGAAGATGACCGACAAGGCATGCCGGTCCTTCCGCGCGAACAGCGACAACGGGTGCTTCCCCACCCGAAACAGCGGTGTCAAGGGACCGTATCCGGCCAGGGGCAGGCGTGTTGCCGCCGGTTCAGCCCACGGAGTCGAGCAGCCGGGCGGTGTGCATCCGGCCGGCGTATTCGACGAGCCGTATCAGCACCTCCTTGCCGGAGTCGCGGTCCCTGGCGTCGCAGAGGACCACGGGGGTGCCCTGGTCGAGGTCGAGGGCGCGTGAGACGTCCTGGGCGCCGTGGGCGCGGGCCTCCGAGAAGCAGTTGACGGCCACCACGAAGGGGATGTGCCGATGCTCGAAGTAGTCCACGGCCGGGAAGCAGTCCTGCAGTCGCCGTGTGTCCGCGAGGACGACGGCGCCCAACGCCCCTTGCGCCAACTCGTCCCACAGGAACCAGAACCGGTCCTGCCCGGGTGTGCCGAACAGGTAGAGCGAGAGCCCCGACCGGATGGTGATGCGGCCGAAGTCCATGGCGACGGTGGTGGTGACCTTCTGGTCCACTCCGTCGGTGTCGTCCACCGACTGGCCCACCTCGCTCAGGAGTTCCTCGGTGCGCAGCGGCTTGATCTCGCTGACCGCGCCGACCAGCGTCGTCTTGCCGACGCCGAAACCGCCGGCGACGAGGATCTTCAAGGCCAGGGCGCCCGTGTCGTCGTCTGTCTCATCGGAGTGCTCGGAGACCATCGATCACTTCTCTCGGGAGTGTCGGCCGTGGTCGACATCGGTACGGCTGTGAGGAGTCAGCATCTTGGCAACTGCCACTCGTCCGTGGGGCGTTGGACCGGTATTTCATGTCACCGACCGCTTGTGCTCGTTCAGTGCCGAGTTGGATGCGCAAGTCGGTACGGGCCGGAGCCGGGTGTGTGTTCGTCTACAGCGCCCTCAGGCCCTCGATCACCTCGCGCAGGATCCGTTCGTCCGGCAGTTGCGCGGGCGGCACGGGGCGGCTGACGGTGACTCGGCCCGACTCCAGGAGGTCCCCGAGGAGCACGCGTACTACTCCGACGGGCAGGTCGGCACCCGCGGCGAGTTCGGCGACCGACTGGGTCTCGGTCCGGCACAGTTCCAGGAGCGCCCGGTGTTCCGGACCGAGCAGGGTGTCGTCACCCGCGGGTGCGCCGCTGTCGAGCGAGACCAGGGCGATCAGGTCGAAGCCGGTCCCGCCGGGGCCGGGCCTGGTGCGGCCGCCCGTCATGGCGTAGGGGCGGACGAGCGGCCCGGCCTCATTGTCGTACCAACGGCCGCCCGGCGGTTCGTGCGGGACGCCGGTGTCACTGCCTTCGGTCATGAGCACGGCCCGTCCCTGGCTCATCCGGCCGTGGGCGGGCGTGCGCCGGCGCGGGTGGGTGTGCGGAGGTGCTCTCCGACGCGTTTCACCAGCCGCGCCATCTCGTACGCCACCAGGCCGATGTCGGCGGTGACGGCGGTGAGGAGGGCGAGACAGGAACCGTCCCCGGCGGCTGCCACGAAGAGGAAGCCGTCGTCCATCTCCACCATCGTCTGGCGTACGCCCCCGGCGCCGAAGTGGCGGCCCGCGCCCTTGGCGAGACTGTGGAAGCCGGAGGCGACCGCGGCGAGGTGTTCGGCGTCCTCGCGCCTGAGGTCGCTGGAGGCGCCGACGGCGAGGCCGTCGTTGGACAGGACGACGGCGTGCCGCACCTCGTGCACGCGCAGTACCAAGTCGTCCAGCAGCCAGTCGAGTTCACCGGAGCGCTCGGTGGCCCTGGTGCTCGGGTCCTGGATCATGCGGGGTCTCCTTCGCTGCTGTCGCTGCCCGTCGTGGGGCCGTGGCCCGCTGATCGGCCGGGTGCTCTGCCGCCGCCTCGTGCCCAGCCGTCGCGGTAGGCCGCCATGCGGTCCCTGACGAGTTCCGGGGTCCGCTCGTCGTCCGCTCCGGGCGGGGCCGCGGACGCGGGCTGTCCGGTGTGCCGTTCGCGCAGTTGGGGCGCGAGGTGTGACTGGCGTACGCGGCGCGGCAGGTCGCCCGTGTCCTCCGGTTCCGGCGGGCGGCGGTGCGGCCTCAGGGCGGTGACGCCGGGCGGCGGTTCGGGTGGATCGTCCCCGGTGCCGCGACCGGTGGAGGCGACGGGTGCCGTCAGGGCGCGGCGTTCCGCGGACTGCTCGACGGGTTCCGGGTGCGGGGCCGCGGACACGCGCGCGTACTCGCGTTCCTCGGGCCGCGCAGGTGCTTCGGCGCGGGTTTCGGGGGAACGTTCCGGCGCGCCGTTGTGGAGCAGGCTGGTGGGCAGGAGCACCACGGCCGTGGTGCCGCCGTACGGGGAGGGCCTCAGGTGGACCTTGATGTCGTGGCGGGCGGCGAGGCGGCTGACGACGAACAGGCCGAGCCGGTCGCTGTCGAACAGGTCGAGGGCCTCGGACTGTTCGATGCGGCGGTTGGCCTCGGCGAGCGTCTCCTTGCCCATGCCGAGGCCGCGGTCCTCGACCTCCAGGGCGTAGCCGTTGCCGACCGGTTCGCCGGTGACCCGCACGCGCGTGTGGGGTGGAGAGAACTGGGCGGCGTTCTCCACGAGTTCCGCGAGGAGGTGGGTGAGGTCGGCGACCCCGGCGCCGGCGATCTTCGCTTCGGGGAGCTGTCGCAGCTCCACGCGCGCGTAGTCCTCGATCTCGGAGACCGCCGCCCGGACCACGTTCGTCAGGGAGACGGGCATGCGCCAGGCACGCCCCGGCGCGGCGCCGGAGAGGATGATCAGGCTCTCCGCGTGGCGTCGCATGCGGGTGGTGAGGTGGTCGAGGCGGAAGAGGTCGCTGAGTTCGTCGGGATCGTCGGAGCGGCGTTCCATGCTGTCGAGCAGACCGAGTTGGCGGTGGACGAGGATCTGGCTGCGGCGGGCGAGGTTCACGAAGACTCCGGAGATGCCGCTGGCGAGTTCGGCGCGCTCGACCGCCGCGTGGAGGGCCGCTCGGTGCACGGTGCCGAGGGCCTCGGCGACCTGGCCGGTCTCGTCCTCCGCGGGTGGGCCGGGCGGGGCCTCGGTGTCGACGTCGATCTCCTCGCCGGCGCGCAGTCTGCGCATGGCGTGGGGCAGTTTGCGGCGGGCGATCTCCAGGGCGCCGTTGCGCAGGCTCACCAGTTCCACGACCAGACCGCGTCCGATGCGTACGGAGATGACGAGGGAGGCGACTACCGCGGCGAGGCCGAGGAGCACGGCGGCCCCGGCCGGGGTGAGCAGTGCGCGGGTGAACGGGTCGGCCCGGTCGGCGACTTCGCGGCCGGCGTCCACTTCGATGGCGCGCATGTCCTTCTGTACGCGCGCGTGGGCGGACGTCCAGGCCGCTTCGGGGACGGCCCGGAGCACCTGGGACCCGGCGTGACTCGCAAGCACTTCGTCCTCCAGGGCGCGCAGGTCGGCGTAGGCGTTTCCTCCGGCGAGCTCCTGCCAGGCGGCGCGTTCCGTGCCGCGCAGGTCCACGCCGGCGGCTTCGGTCAGGGTGCGGCGTGTGTCGACGGCGCCGGTGAACAGACGCAACCGCTCGCGGTCGAGGGTTCTGGCGATGTGGGCGCCGGACAGGAGCGCGTCCTCCCGTGCCAGCGCCTCGCCCGCGCGGGAGAACTCGAGCAGCACGCGCGCGTCGGAGCCGAGTTCGGCGTCCTGGATGCCGGTGAGCGCTCCGCCCACGCCGAAGGCGGTGGCGATGGTCGTGGTGTACCGCTCGTAGGTCTCGGCCCAGCCGCTGCGGCGGTCGAGGACCGAGGTCCGCAGCGGGCGCAGATCCTCGGCGCCGGTCACGAAGCCGGCGAGGCGTTCGGCCACCCCTGCGGGCAGGTCGGTGCCGTCGGCGACGGTGTGGCGGTCCCCCAGGCGCAGGGCGTCCACCGCCCGGTCGGTGCGCCGCGTGAGTCCGCGCAGCGTGTTCCCGCGCTCCGTGGAGGGTCCGGTGGCGTACCGGACGGCGGCCGCGCGTTCGGCCTGGAGCGCGGCGATAGCGTCGGCGACGGGGCCTCGTACGGAGGCGTCGACGCGTTGCAGTTGGCGGTGGCGGGCGACGTCCTGGGCGGTGGTGACGGTGGCGTACGCCCACAGTGCGAGCAGGGAGACGACAGGCACCATCAGCAGACAGACGATCTTGGCCCGGACGGTGCGGGGACGCAGGTGCCGGCGTCCCGCCGAGGTGGGTGGGCCGGTCGCCGGGGCGCCGGTCCCGTCGGGTGCGAGCGGCTCGTCGGCCGGTGGCCCGGCGTGGGCGCGGCGTCCCCGTATCGCGGGCTGGGCCGGCGCCTCGGCAGCGGCTGTCGGGGTCCTGCGGGGTGTACGCATGGCCTCCTCGATCAGGGTTCGGGGGCGGGTTCGAAGGCCGTGGCGCGGCTAGTGGGCGGCGGCGTTCTCGACCGGCCGCTGGGCCGACGCCGAGGCCTCGCGCTCCCCGGCCGTCGGCGACAGCGCGACGAACGCCGAGGTGAGGAAGAGGTAGGACCCGAGGCCGACGGCGAGGGGGAAGATGAACTGCATCGCCGTGGCCCCGGGCAGGACCGTCGCAGAAGGGGTGACCTCCACGCTCACCGCCCACATCGCGGTGTAGTGCATGCTGCTCACCGCTCCGCCCATGACGAGGGAGGCGACGGTGACCGCGACGGGCGACCTGATGTTGAGTGCCGCCCAGAGGGCGGCGGTCGCCGCGACCACGGCGATCACGACGGACAGAGCGACGAGCGCCGGATCGTAGGTGACGTCGCCGTGCAGCCGTACGGCCGCCATGCCCAGGTAGTGCATGCTCGCGACGCCGAGGCCGGTGGTCAGCCCGCCGAGCAGGAGCGCCCGGGCACGGTCGCGGCCGTAGCCGACGGCGAAGACGCCGGCGCAGACCACGAGCATGGCGACCAGGAGGCTCAGGACGGTCAGTGGCACGTCGTAGCGGATCTCGGTGCCGCTGACGCCGAAGCCGAGCATCGCCACGAAGTGCATGGTCCAGATGCCGGTGCCGATGGCCGACGCCGCGGTGACGAGCCAGTTGCGGCGGGCCCTGCCGGTGGTGGCGAGCGCGCGGACCGTGCAGCGCAGTCCGAGGGCGGCGCCGATGCAGGCCATGGCGTACGACAGCGCGGGGGTCAGCCAGCCGAAGGTGGCGTGGTCCAGGTGTCCCATGGCCCCGGGACGCTAGTGGGGGCACGGGAGGACGGAGGGGGCGCATTTCGAAAGCTGCTGGAATGTGGCGCATATATGCACGGGAGCGATCGCGTCCCGTCCGAACATGCGCGTCACCTCGTCCGCCGTTCCGGTGAGGGATCATGCGGAGCATGAGCGACGACCGCACACACGTCCAGGAGTTCTTCACGGCACGGGCGGCCCACTGGGACGCCCGCTTCCCCGACGACGGGCCCGCCTATGCCGCAGCGGTCGCCGAGCTCCGTCTGCGCGAGGGCGACCGGGTGCTCGACGCGGGGTGCGGCACGGGACGGGCGCTGCCGCCGCTGCGCGCCGCCGTGGGGGCCTCGGGAGTGGTGCTCGGGGCCGATCTGACGGCCGCGATGCTGGCGGCCGCCGTACGGGCCGGGCGGGGCCGTGACGGGTGGTTGGTGTGCGCCGACGCCGGCCGCCTGCCGCTGCGGACGGCGTCGCTGGACGCGGTGTTCGCCGCAGGGCTCGTCGCACATCTCCCGAGCCCGGCGGAGGGTCTGCGGGAGCTGGCCAGGGTGGTCGGGCCGGGCGGCACTCTGGCGCTGTTCCACCCCATCGGCCGGGCGGCGCTCGCCGCGCGGCAGGGACGGCACCTCACCCCGGAGGACCTGCGCGCCGAGGCGAACCTGAGGCCGCTGCTGGCGGGTTCGGGCTGGCGCATGACGTCCTACGCCGACGAGGACGACCGCTTCCTGGCGCTCGCCGCGCGAGTGGGCTGAGCACCGCTCTCGCCCGGGGTATCGCGCCGCGCAGGGTCCCGAATGCGCCGTTCGCCGCGCTTCACCCCGCCCTCCCCCTTCTGTGGCCGCGGGTCCGTCTCTACGTTGAGTAGGACGAGACGAGCTGTGATACTGACGCGGGGGTAGGTAGCCCATATGTTCGGCAGCATGCGCAAGTCCTTCGGCAGATTCCTCGACTCGCTGCGCGCGGAGACCACCGCGCAGGAGACAAAACGCACACACAACCTGTTCGAGGCGGCGGCCGTCTACATCGCGGCGTGCGCCGAGGACGACCAGGACCAGATCGACGAGGCCACGACCTGGGTGTCGCCCGAGGCCCTGTCCTTCGGGGTGAGCGAGCTTGCGTGCCGGGCGGTGATCGCCCTGGCGCGGGAGCGCGACGAGTCGCCGCAGACGGTCGCGCGGTCACTTCTGGGGCTGCCCGCCGCCTGAACGAGTGAGGGTCTCCGGTCGTTTCGCCCCTGTCCACCCGGATACCTGCAGCTCGCCCCGGATATCCGCAGCTCCGCACGGGGTTCCCGCTCGTGACAAGGGCCCGCCGGGCGCATTAGGGTGCGCCGACGGACGAGCGAGAGCGATGGGAGGCCGGCATGGCCGGGACGGACGAGGACGCCGTCACCGCCGGGGACGACGATGCGCTGTATGTGCTGACGGCGGTACTGCTCACGCCCGCGAACTTCCCCAGTGTGCTGGGGGACGACTACCCGGAGGCCTGCGCGGCCCTGGGCCTCGCGCCGCTCGCGGACGGCTACGGGATCGTCCTGGGCCAGGACGGCGAGGGGGCGAGGTGGACGGTGGCGGTCGACGACGTGTCACTGGTCGCCGTGGCCATCGCGTCGTGGGACTGCGGTATGGAGTACGACCTGTCGCCCGACGAGGACTCCGTCGTGGCGGCCCTGCCGGGCTGGCCCCTCGCGGTCGCCGTGGCGGCCCCGGGGGTGCCCGCTCCGCACGACCCCGATCCCGAGGTGTCGGACCGGCCTCCGCTGAGTCCGCCGGACACCGGCGTCTGGGGTCCCGCCCAGCGGCGGCTGGGCGCCGACGAGATCGCTCTGCAGTGGGCCATGTGGCGGGAGCAGATCGACGACTCCGCGTTCGCCGGGCAGGACGGATCGGGCCGTCCGGCGACCGGCGACACGGCGGAAACCGGGCCGGGTGCGGGCCAGGACGACGGCGCTCCCCGCACGGGCATCCGCCGTGTGCTCGCGGAGGCGCGGGCCTACGTGGAGTCCCCTCCCCCTCTCGGGCGGGTCCGCTCCTCGTTCGCGCCGGGCGACGCCCGGACGCTTCGTGCCGACGGTCCCGGCTGGTCGATGGTGGCCAGAACCGACGACATCGCCTTCGTCCTTCTCGACGAGGAACCCGGCGAGGTGCTGCCGGTGGGCAGGGGCCCGGAACTGCCCGGTCTCCTGGAGTCCCTCGACAAGATCGCCGTACGCCCGAACTGATCTCGTGTGCCGCACCGGCCCGCCGACGCGGGCCGGTGCCACCTCAGCGGCCGAGCTCCTTGCGCCCCGTGCGGCGCAGCCGGCGCCGCTGCGAGGGGTCCAGCGCCAGATACGCGGCCGTGGGGATCCCCAGGACTATCAGGAGATTGGCCCAGAAGGGGAACGGCAGCAGGATCAGCAGGACGATCCCGATTGCCGCACCCCCTGCGACGATCTTCGTGCTCTTCGACATCTCCGTCGCCTCCTTCGCGGCCACTGCCGCTCTCTGTCCTGAAAACGGGATCGGACTCCCCGCGGTTCCGGACCACGACCCTGACGCGTCCCTGAGTCGAACCCCCGTACAACCCTGAGATGCCCTTCCCGCCGGGCGGGAAAAGTGACCCACGTCACTCAGCAACACGCCGGGCGGCGGTTTGAGGTGAGGTAACCTCGGCGATTCCGACTAGAGTAGTCAAATTTGAGGAGTCCGGTATCCCAGTGCCGACGAACCCCGTGGCAACCCTCCCCGAAGTCCTCGAACTGGCCCGCTGCCACGCCGTCTTCGTGCCCGCGGACCTCGCCCGCGTCGGACGCGTCGCCTTCTGGCGACCGGACGGCTCGGCACCGCCCCCGGTCGCCCACGGCTGCGACGGGGAGCTGACACTCGTCCGGTCTGATGACGGCGTCGGCGTCCGACGGTTCACGGTCCCCGTCGTGTCGCTCCCGGTGCACGCCGCGCTTCCGGTGCTCACGCGCGCGCGTGCCCGCACCGGCGCCCACCGCTCGACGGCCTTCTGGGGCGCCGCGGCACTGCTGGCCCTTCGGTTCGCCGCGCGCGGTCTGCTGCTGCCCGGCGTCACCACGGACGGACAGGACGCCTGGCGGGCGGGACCGCTGCGAGCGGAGGACCTGGACCGAGTCAGGGAGCTGGCCGCAGCTATGCCTCCCGAGGCGCACGCGCTGCCGGTGGACGACGGTGAGCCACTGCGGCTGCCCGAGCCGGAGCGGCTGCTGCGCGCGTTCCTCGACGCCGTCGTGGACTCACTGCCCCGCTCCCCCGCCGCGAGCGTCGCGGCGGGCGGCCCGGCCTTCGCCGCCCGCGATCCGCAGGCCGTTCCGGAACAGCGCTCCTGGGCCGCCGACGTTGCCGCCGGACACGACGCCGGGGTCCGCGTCTCCCTGCGCGTCGAGATTCCCGGGCTCGCCTCGCTCCCCGACGACGACCCGGCCGGGACGAAGCCCACGTTCCGTGTCGTTCCCCAGCTGCACAGTGTGAGCGACCCCGCGCTCGTCGCGGACGCCTCCGCGGTGTGGGCCGACGCGGCCGCCTTCGGCCCGCGCGCGCGGACGGACGCCCTGCTGGCTCTGCGCCGCGCCGCACGCGTCTGGGCCCCGCTCGGCCCGCTGCTGTCGGCAGCCGTGCCGGACGCCGTGGAACTCGCCGACGAGGAGGTCACCGAACTGCTGGGCGAGGGTGCCCGTCTGCTCGCGACAGCCGGTGTCGAGGTGCACTGGCCCAGGGAGCCGGCCCGTGGGCTGACCGCCCGCGCGGTCGTCGGTCCCCCGGACGACGACGAGCAGGGCCCCGGCGGAACGACGTCGGCCACCCCGTCGTACCTGTCGGCCGACGCGCTGCTCGCCTTCGACTGGCGGTTCGCGCTGGGCGATCAGCGGCTCACCCGGCAGGAGCTCGACCAGCTCGCGGAGGCGATCCGCCCGCTGGTGCGACTGCGCGACAAGTGGGTCCTGGTGGATCCGGAGGAGATCCGCCACGCCCGTGCGCAGCAGGACCGCAAGGTGTCGCCCGTCGACGCGCTCAGCGCCGCTCTGACGGGTACGACGCAGGTGGACGGCCGGGTGGTCGACGTGCTGCCCACCGGATGGCTGGCGACGCTGCGGGAACGGCTGTCGGACCCCGAAGGGCAGGAACCCGTCGGCCAGCCTCCCGCGCTCGCCGCGACGTTGCGCGACTACCAGCTGCGCGGACTCGGCTGGCTGGCCCGGATGACCTCCCTGGGGCTCGGCGGCTGTCTCGCCGACGACATGGGGCTCGGCAAGACGATCACTCTCATCGCCCTGCATCTGCACCGGCAGTCGGACACCTCGACCGCGGGCCCCACCCTCGTCGTCTGTCCGGCGTCCCTGATGGGCAACTGGCAGCGGGAGATCGAGAAATTCGCACCGGGCGTTCCCGTGCGCCGCTTCCACGGATCCGGACGCGGTCTGGACGGGCTCGCCGACGCGGAGTTCGTCCTGACCACGTACGGCACGATGCGGCTCGACGCACCCCGGCTCGCCCACGTGCCCTGGGGTCTGGTCGTGGCGGACGAGGCGCAGCACGTGAAGAACCCCTACTCGGCCACGGCGCGGGAACTGCGCACCATCGGCGCACGCGCGCGTGTGGCGCTCACCGGCACCCCGGTGGAGAACAATCTGTCGGAACTGTGGGCGATCCTCGACTGGACCACCCCGGGTCTCCTGGGACGCCTCGGCACCTTCCGCTCCCGGTACGCACACGCCGTGGAGAACGGCCGGGACCCCGCCGCCGCGGAGCGGCTCTCCCGGCTCGTACGGCCGTTCCTGCTGCGCCGCCGCAAGTCCGACCCGGGGATCGCGCCTGAGCTCCCGCCGAAGACCGAGACCGACCACGCCGTGTCGCTCACCAGGGAACAGGTGGGGCTGTACGAGGCGTTGGTGCGCGAGACCATGGCGGAGATCGCCGCGGCCGACGGCATGGAGCGGCGGGGACTGATCGTGAAGCTGCTGACCGGGCTCAAACAGATCTGCAACCACCCCGCCCAGTTCCTCAAGGAGGACAGTCCGCGGATCCCGGGCAGATCGGGGAAGTTGGAACTGCTGGACGAACTGCTGGACACCATCCTGTCCGAGGGCGCGAGCGTGCTGGTCTTCACGCAGTACGTCCGGATGGCTCGGCTGCTGGAACGCCATCTGGCGGCGCGCGGGGTGACCACGCGCTTCCTGCACGGGGGGACACCGGTGCCCGAGCGCGAGGCGATGGTGGACGGCTTCCAGGCGGGCGAGGTGCCCGTCTTCCTGCTGTCGCTGAAGGCGGCCGGCACGGGTCTGAACCTGACACGGGCCGAGCATGTCGTGCACTACGACCGCTGGTGGAACCCGGCCGTCGAGGCGCAGGCCACGGACCGGGCGTACCGCATCGGACAGACACGGCCGGTGCAGGTGCACCGGTTGATCACGGAGGGCACGATCGAGGACCGCATCGCGGACATGCTGCTGCGCAAGCGGGAGTTGGCCGACACGGTGCTCGGCGCGGGCGACACGGCACTGACCGAGCTGTCCGACGCCGAGCTGGCCGATCTGGTGGAGCTGCGAGGGGGCGCGGGATGACGGAACACGCGGGACATGACCAGGAGCGCACGTTCGCCGCACTGGCTCCCGTACGCGGCGGGGGCTTCGCGCGGACGTGGTGGGGCCGGGCCTGGTTGCGGGCGCTCGAGGACGCGGCGCTGGACGGGCAGCAGGTGAAGGCGGGGCGCAGGCTGGCGCGTGCGGGAGCCGTGGGCGCGGTGTCGGTGCGCCCCGGGCGCGTCACGGCGGTCGTCCAGGACCGCGACGGCACCGGCCACCGTGCCGACGTCCTGCTCCAGGAGCTGTCCGGGGATCAGTGGGACCGTTTTCTGGACATGGCGGTCGAGCGGGCCGGGCACGTCGCCGCCCTGCTCGACCGTGAGATGCCGCCGCATCTGGTCGAGGACGCCGCGACGGCCGGGGTCGAACTGCTGCCCGGGCTCGGTGATCTGGAGGCCGAGTGCGACTGCGGTGCCTGGGACCACTGCGGACACACCGCGGCGCTCTGCTACCAGGTGGCCCGCCTGCTGGATCAGGACCCGTTCGTCCTGCTGCTGATGCGCGGCCGCGCCGAACGCGCCCTGCTGGATGACCTCCACGTGCGGGGAACCGCTTCCGCGGCGGGTGCCGAGGATGCGCCGAGCGGTCCCGGGACGATCCTCGGGGAAGACCACCGGGGCGGCGTGGACGCCGCGGAGGCGTTCGCGGCGGGAGATCTCCTGCCGCCGCTCCCCGAGCCGCCCGAGCTGCCCACGGAGCCCGGCCTGCCGCCCTCCCTGGACACCGAGGCCGGGCCGGCGCCGGGACTCGACCCGGTGGCACTCGAGTTCCTGGCGGCGCAGACGGCCCGGGAGGCACATCGGCTGCTGTCCGAGGCTCTCCACCCCGGTCACGGGCAGCAGCCGCTCGACGACGAGTCGCCGTTCCGCCAGGACGTGGTGCGGCTGGCCGCCGGTGCCCCGGGGGCGGGCATCGGGGCGCGACTGGCCGAGGGGTCGGGACGCGGCCGGGAGGGGCTGGCGCTCGCCGTCCGTGCCTGGCGGTACGGCGGGGCGGCCGGTCTCGCCGCACTGGACGAGGAGTGGCATGTACCGGCGGAGTCACTCGCACGCGCGCGTGCCGCTCTGGAGGCGGCGTGGGACGAGGGCGAGCGGCCTCCACTGAGGGCCGCGCACAACCGTTGGACCGTCGTGGATGGGTCGGCGCAGCTGCGCCTCGGACGGGACGGCCGCTGGTGGCCGTACCGCAAGGAGCGCGGCCGGTGGGCGCCGGCGGGCCCGGCGGCCCATGATCCGGCGACGGCACTGGCCTCGGTCGCCGGTGAGCCCGACAGCTGACGTCTCCCGAGAGCGCGCCCGTCAGCCGGTGCGGCCGACCGGGTCCGGGAACAGCGAGTCCAGGTCGCTGGGCAACCCGGTCGGGAATCCGGAGGGCAGATCGCTCGGGAACCCACTGGGCAGTTCGCTGGGGAAACCCGAGGGCAGCGTCGGAAGGCCGCTGGGCAGTCCGGACGGGAGGCTCAGCGACGGGGTCGGCGAAGAACTCGCGCCTCCACCGGGCCCGCCCGACCGCCTGTCGTCCGGCGATCCCTCACCCCCGGAGGCCACCAGCACCACGGCGAGGACGGCACCCAGGGTGAGGACCACGGCCAGCGCGATGAGCACCAGCCTGCGACGCCCGTAGGGAGGGGGCCCACCGGGCGGATCGGGTGGCTGGCAGCCCCCGCCCTGACCCGGGGGCTGCCAGCCACCACCTCCCCCGGTCGGATCGCCCGGCGGCGGACCGAAGCTCCCTGACGGGGGCCCGAAACCGCCGCCGGGCGACGGCGGTGTGCCGTCCGGCGGTCGGGGCGGCTGGGACGGTGGCGGCGGCATGCCCATACCGTCCAGAGTCGCCGCGAAACAGCCAGGACGCGAGCCCTGCACGGGAGTTGACAGGACTCATGCCGTGGATCGCATGATTCCGGAGAATTCCCGCGCAGAGAACGACCGAAAGGGGCCCCACGCGCGCGTGATCAGCCGCGCGCACCCAGCAGGTGGTCCATCGCCAGCTGGTCGAGCTGCTCGAAGGCCATGCCGCGAGCGGCGGCGGCCTCGGCGTCGAACTCCTCGAACGCCGTCCGGTCCGCGAGCAGGGCCTGCAGTCCGTCGACGGCCGTGGGCTGGGCCAGCTGGTCCAGCCGCGCGGCACGCAGCGCCTCCTGGACCGCCGGGTCCGCGCGGAAGGCGGCCGCACGCTCCTTGAGGATGAGGTAGTTGCGCATGCAGCCCGCGGCCGACGCCCACACACCGTCGAGGTCCTCGGTGCGCGGCGGCTTGAAGTCGAAGTGCTTCGGCCCCGCGTAACCGGCGCTCTCCAGCAGGTCGACCAGCCAGAACGCGGAGCGCAGGTCGCCCGCGCCGAAGCGGAGGTCCTGGTCGTACTTGATGCCGGACTGGCCGTTGAGGTCGATGTGGAAGAGCTTGCCCGCCCAGAGGGCCTGCGCGATGCCGTGCGGGAAGTTCAGCCCGGCCATCTGCTCGTGACCGACCTCGGGGTTCACGCCGTAGAGCTCCGGGCGCTCCAGGCGCTCGATGAAGGCCAGCGCGTGGCCGACGGTGGGGAGCAGGATGTCGCCGCGCGGCTCGTTCGGCTTGGGCTCGATCGCGAACTTCAGGTCGTAGCCCTGGGAGGTGACGTACTCGCCGAGGAGGTCGAAGGCCTCCTTCATGCGGTCGAGCGCGTCCCGGACGTCCTTGGCGGCGCCGGACTCGGCACCCTCGCGGCCGCCCCAGGCGACGTAGATCTTGGCGCCGAGCTCGACCGCCAGGTCGATGTTGCGGATCGTCTTGCGCAGCGCGTAGCGGCGGACGTCGCGATCGTTGGCGGTGAACGCGCCGTCCTTGAAGACGGGGTGCGTGAAGAGGTTGGTGGTGGCCATGGGCACGGTCATGCCGGTCGTGTCCAGGGCGGCGCGGAAGCGCTTGATGTGCTCCTCGCGCTCGCTGTCGGAGGACCCGAAGGGGATCAGGTCGTCGTCGTGGAAGGTCACACCGTAGGCGCCGAGCTCCGCCAGACGCTGCACCGTCTCGACCGGGTCGAGGGCGCGCCGGGTGGCGTCGCCGAACGGGTCCCTTCCCTGCCAGCCGACGGTCCACAGGCCGAAGGTGAACCTGTCGTCGGGGGTGGGTTGGTAGTTCATGCCGCGGCTCCTTGTGCTCCGACTATTTCGTCATGGCGATTTACAAATTAGTATGCGGACGCGTCTCTGGGAAGACAAGATGTCGCCGGACGGAGACGTCAGCCGCGTCAGCGGCCGTCGCGAGCCGCGTGAGAAGGAGAGCCCGATGTCAGCTGCCGAGGGTCCGCTTGTCGTCGGTGTGGACTCGTCCACACAGTCCACCAAGGTCCTGGTCGTCGACGCGTCGACCGGCCGGGTCGTGGCGAGCGGGCAGGCATCGCACACCGTGTCCTCCGGGGCCGGCCGGGAGAGTGACCCCCGGCAGTGGTGGGACGCGCTGTGCGAGGCGCTGCACCAGTGCGGGGAGGCGGCACGCGAGGCCGCCGCGGTGTCGATCGGCGGCCAGCAGCACGGCCTCGTCACCCTCGACTCCCGGGGCGAGCCGGTGCGGCCTGCGCTGCTGTGGAACGACGTGCGCTCGGCGCCGCAGGCGGCCCGCCTGGTCGAGGAACTGGGCGGCGCGAAGGCCTGGGCGGAGCGCGCAGGCAGTGTGCCGGGCCCGTCCTTCACCGTGACGAAGTGGGCCTGGCTGGCCGAGCACGAGCCCGAGGCGGTCCGCGCGACCGCCGCCGTGCGTCTGCCGCACGACTACCTCACCGAGCGCCTCACCGGCCAGGGCACGACCGATCGCGGCGACGCCTCCGGGACGGGCTGGTGGGCGTCGGCGACGGAGGCGTACGACGCCGAGGTGCTCGCCCATGTGGGGCTGGACCCGGCGCTGCTGCCCCGGGTGGTCCGTCCGGGCGAGGTCGCCGGGACCGTACGGGACGCCCAGGAGCTGCCGTTCGCCAAGGGGACCCTGGTGGCCGCCGGCACGGGTGACAACGCGGCCGCGGCGCTGGGGCTCGGGCTGCGCCCCGGCACCCCGGTGCTGAGCCTGGGCACCTCCGGCACGGTGTACGCCGTCTCCAGGCACCGCCCCGCCGATCCGACGGGCACGGTCGCGGGCTTCGCCGACGCGCACGGCGACTGGCTGCCGCTGGCCTGCACCCTGAACTGCACCCAGGCCGTCGACCGGGTCGCCGCCCTGCTGGGCCTCGACCGCGAGTCCGTGGAGCCCGGCAGGGAGGTCACCCTCCTCCCCTACCTGGACGGCGAGCGCACCCCGGCCCTGCCGCACGCCTCGGGCCTGCTGCACGGGCTGCGCCACGACACGACAGGCGGACAGCTGCTGCAGGCCGCGTACGACGGCGCCGTGCACTCGCTGCTCGGCGCCCTGGACCTGGTGCTCGACTCCGACGCGGACACCTCCGCACCGCTGCTGCTCATCGGCGGGGGCGCGCGGGGCACCGCCTGGCAGCAGACCGTGCGCCGCCTCTCGGGACGGGCCGTGCAGGTCCCCGAGGCCAAGGAACTGGTCGCGCTGGGCGCCGCCGCGCAGGCCGCCGGGCTGCTCACCGGCGAGGACCCCGCCGCGGTGGCCCGCCGCTGGGACACCACCCGGGGGCCGGTACTGGAGGCCGTGGAGCGGGACGAGGAGACGCTCGCCAGGATCTCCCGGGTGCTGTCCGACGCGGCACCGCTGCTGGAACGCGGACCGGAGAGCGACTGACCGCACTGCCTCCGACCGGTCAGCGGTCGACCGGGCTGCCACCGACCGGGCAGAGACCGACCGGGCAGAGACCGACCGGGCTGCCACCGACTGGCCGACGAGGGGCTGTCCCGTTGCAGCGAGGGCTGTCACGAAGCGGCGGGCGCCGTCCCGTAGCGGCGAGGGGGTCTCCCGAGTGGGAAAATCCGATTCCGGCATGATCTACAGAGCACGGACAGGAAAACGCACAGGGACACCCGCGGGAACATCGGCGGGGACACCCACCGGGACGCATCGACGGGAGCCGAGGGAGGCATGACCGCACCACTGCACGAGACCCACGCCGGCGGCTCCGGCCGCCGCCTGCCCGACAACCAGCAGGGCATGCGGCGCCGCAACCTCTCCCGGGTCATGCACACCGTCAACGCCGAGGGGCCGCTGTCCCGGGCCGGCGTCGCCTCGCACATCGGCCTGACCCGGGCCGCCGTGTCGACGCTGGTGGACGAGCTGATCCGTTCCGGGCTCCTGGAGGAGTTGGGCCCCGAGCGTCCGGGCCGGGTGGGACGGCCCGGCTCGGCGCTGGCCCTCAGCGGGCGCGGCCCCGCCGGTATCGGCGCGGAGATCGGCGTCGATCATCTCGCGGTCTGCGCCGTGGACCTACGGGGCGAGGTGCGGGCTCGGGCGGAGCGGCACGGCACCAACCGCGGCCGGGCGCCGGAGCCGGTCATCGAGGAATTGACCCAGCTCGTCCGACAGGTGGTCGCCGAGGCGGAGGGCGAGGGACTGTGGCCCGCGGGGCTCGCGGTCGCCGTGCCCGGGCTGGTGGCGAGCGACACCCGTACGGTGGTCCGCGCCCCGAACCTCGACTGGCACGACACGGACGTGGGCGCCCTGTTGCCCGACGATCTGCCGGTGACCGTGGACAACGAGGCCAACTTCGGCGGTCTCGCGGAGCTCTGGCTCGGGGACGGCACACCGTCCGACTTCCTGCACGTCTCCGCGGAGATCGGCATCGGTGGCGCGGTCGTCGTGGACGGTCGGCTGCTCCGTGGGACACGTGGATTCGCGGGCGAGTTGGGGCATGTTCCCGTGCGGCCCGAAGGCCCCGACTGCGCGTGCGGTGGCCGCGGCTGCCTGGAGCAGTACGCCGGTGAGGAGGCCGTGCTCCGGGCGGCCGGACTGGAACCGGGCGAACACCAGGTCGAGTTCCTCGCCGAGCGGGCCGCCGCCGGCGACAAGCATGTGCACCGGGCCCTGCGCGGCGCAGGCACCGCGCTCGGGGTGGCACTGACCGGCGCGGTGAATCTGCTGGACCCAAGGACCGTGGTGCTGGGCGGCGCTCTGGCCGCCCTCGCGCCCTGGTTGTTGCCCTCGCTGGAGCGGGAGTTGGCGCGGCGGACGGCCGGTCCGGCGTGCTCCGTGACCGTGTCCCGGCTGGGTTCCGACGGACCCCTGCTGGGCGCGGCGCACTCGGTGGTGCGTGGGGTGCTGGACGATCCGGCGACAGTCGGGGTGCGGCCGTAGCGCTGAGGACAAGCGGTCGAGGGCTGTGCCCGGCCAGCGCGTCGGCACAGTCCTCGACCGGCCTCCGTGAGCGCGTGTTCCCTCTGCCGGGTGACGGAGTTTTCCACAACTCGCCGGTTTTCCACCGTTATCCACATGCTCGGACGGCCCGGTCCACGATCGCCGTACCGTGATCCACGTGAGGCGCAGCCATTCGACCTGCGGCTGCGTCTTCGAGTACTGACGCCTCTTGGCGTACTGCTGCGTCTCGGCGTACTGCTGCGTCTTCGATCACGGATGCGACGACCAGCACAGGACCACCCACCCACCCACCGGCAGGAAAGGCAGAGTCACATGGAGCGAGCCAGGCCGCTGCCGAGCAGGCGGCTGCTGCTGCAGGGCACCGCCCTCGCCGCGATCCCCTACGCGTTGCTCCCGAGCCCCCGGGCCGACGCCGAGTCTCCGCCCCTCGACCACACCCCCGCCCGGTGGGAGCCCGCGAGCACGGCCAACTACACCGCGGCCGACCGGCCGGCCGGACAACCCATCGACCTGGTGATCATCCACGTCACGCAGACCACCTACAAGAACGCCCTGCCCGTCTTCTGGAACCCGGCGAAGCAGGTCTCCGCGCACTATCTCCTCCGGTCGGGCGACGGACTGGTCGCCCAGTGCGTCAGAGAACACGACATCGCCTGGCACGCGGGCAACTGGGACTACAACGCGCGGAGCATAGGCATCGAGCACGAGGGCTGGATCGACCGGCCCGAGTACTTCACCGCCGCCATGTACGAGCAGTCCGCGGCGCTCACCGCGGAGATCTGCGACAGGCACGGCATCCCGAAGGACCGCGCCCATATCATCGGCCACCACGAGGTGCCGGGCACCGACCACACCGATCCGGGGCCGCACTGGGACTGGGACCGCTACATACGTCTGGTCGGCGCCGCCTGACGCTGTCGGAGCGCGCGGCTTGTCGGGGTGCGGGTCGGGCGGTGACGATGGGTTCCAGCCACGAGCGCATGTCCAGGAGGCCGAGTTGACCGATCCATGGGTGGCTCTGGAGCCGGGAGCCGACCCCGTCGAGCGGGTGCGGGTGCTGCGGCGCGCGCACGAGGTGTTCACACAGCGGGGCACGGTGGCACGACCGGTGCGTTCCGTCGTCGCGGACTCGTGGCGGCGTTCGGCGAAGGCGGGTGTCGGACCGGAGGGCACCGCTCCGGTGGAACTGACGGACGGCGACCTCGGTTCCTACCGCGCGGAACATCCGCTGGCCAGGGTGATGCCGTTGGTCCGCGAGTTGCTGGGCACGTTCGCGTCCGACGGCGAGCATCTGCTGGCCGTGTGCGACGCGCAGGGCAGGCTGCTGTGGGTGGAGGGAGACGCGGCGACCAGACGGCGGGCCGACCGGATGAACTTCGTACCGGGTGCGCGATGGGCGGAGTCCGCGGTCGGGACGAACGCTCCGGGCACCGCGGTCGCCGTGGACCGGCCCGTTCAGGTGTTCGCCGCCGAGCACTTCATATGGCGGGTGCAGCCATGGACGTGTGCGGCGGCTCCGGTGCACGATCCACGCACCGGGCGGGTGCTCGGCGCGGTCGACATCACCGGCGGCGACGGCCTGGCGCATCCGCACAGTCTCGGCTTCGTCCAGGCGGTCGCCCGTGCCGCCGAGTCCCAGCTCGCCCTGCTCGCGCCGCCCGGCGCTGCGGCGGACACGCTCGAACTGACCGCTCTGGGCCGCGACGAGGCCCAACTCCTCGTCCGGGGACGGAAGATCAGGCTCAGCCGTCGACACAGCGAGATCCTGGTGCTGCTCGCCCGCCACCCGGAGGGGCTGTCCGGCGACGAGTTGCTCTGCGCGCTGTACGAGGACGAGTCGGTGACGCCGGTGACGCTGCGGGCCGAACTGGCGCGGCTGCGCCGTCTCCTCGGGTCGGGGTTGCTGGGGTCACGGCCGTATCGGCTGACCGTGCCCGTCGAGTCCGATGTGTCGGTGGTGGAACGGCGGTTGGAGACGGGCGCGGTGACAGCGGCGGCGTCGGCGTACGCGGGGCCGCTGCTGCCGGGCTCGCAGGCGCCGGCCGTCGTACGGCTGCGGCGCAGACTCGCGGACGGGCTGCGCACGGCGCTGATAGCCGGGCACGACCCCGACCTGCTGGCGGACTGGGCGCACGCCCCCTGGGGCGAGGACGATCTGGAGGTGTGGCGGGCACTGGCGGCCGTACGACCCGCTCCGGCCGTACGGTCCCGGCTGCGCGAGTTGGAGTCGGAACTGTCGGCACCACCGGGCTGGGGAGACCGTCGGGCTCGGCGAACGTAGGGCTGCGACGTAGGGGGCGGTTCGGTCGTTCGAGGGCGGCGGCGCTCCTCGAAGCGCAACGTCGATGCAACATCGCGGTTCCTAGCCTCTTCGCGAGAGCCGCCCAACGGCGGGTGGCGCTTCTCGGGAGGCAGGTATTCATGACCCGTTTCGCAGCGCCCGGTACGGAAGGCGCGGTCGTCTCCTTCGAGGCGCGTTACGACCATTTCATCGGCGGTGAGTACGTGCCGCCGGCGCGCGGGCAGTACTTCGAGAACCCGAGTCCGGTGAACGGGCTGCCGTTCACGGAGATCGCGCGCGGGACGAGCGAGGACGTGGAGCGGGCGTTGGACGCGGCGCACGCGGCCGCGCCCGGCTGGGGGCGCACGTCCGTGACCGAGCGTTCGGACGTGCTGCGGAGGATCGCCGACCGGATGGAGGCGAATCTGGAGCAGTTGGCGGTGGCGGAGAGCTGGGAGAACGGCAAGCCGGTGCGGGAGACGCTGGCCGCGGACATCCCGCTCGCCATCGACCACTTCCGGTACTTCGCGGGGGCGATCCGCGCGCAGGAGGGTTCGCTGGCGGAGCTCGACGACGACACGGTGGCGTACCACTTCCACGAGCCGCTGGGTGTGGTCGCCCAGATCATCCCGTGGAACTTCCCGATCCTCATGGCGACCTGGAAGCTGGCGCCGGCGCTGGCGGCGGGCAACGCGGTCGTGCTCAAACCGGCCGAGCAGACCCCGGCGTCCATCCACGTCTGGATGAGCCTGGTGGCGGATCTGCTGCCGCCCGGCGTGGTGAACATCGTCAACGGGTTCGGGGTGGAGGCGGGCAAGCCGCTGGCGTCCAGTTCGCGAGTGGCGAAGGTGGCGTTCACGGGCGAGACGACGACGGGGCGTCTGATCATGCAGTACGCCTCGGAGAACATCACGCCGGTGACCCTCGAACTAGGCGGGAAGTCCCCGAACATCTTCTTCGACGACGTCTGGTCGGCGAACGACGACTTCCGCGACAAGGCCCTCGAAGGCTTCACGATGTTCGCGCTCAACCAGGGCGAGGTGTGCACCTGTCCGTCGCGGGCGCTGGTGCAGCGGGGCAACTACGCCGAGTTCATGGAGGCGGCCGTCGCCCGCACCGAGCAGATCAAGACCGGGCATCCGCTGGACACCGACACCATGATCGGCGCCCAGGCCTCCAACGACCAGTTGGAGAAGATCCTCTCCTATCTGGACATCGGTCGGCAGGAGGGCGCGAAGGTCCTGACCGGTGGGGAACGCATCGAGCACGACGGCGAGTTGAAGGGCGGGTACTACGTCCAGCCGACGATCTTCGAGGGTGACAACCGTATGCGGATCTTCCAGGAGGAGATCTTCGGTCCGGTCGTCTCCGTGACCTCGTTCAACGACTTCGACGACGCGATCAAGATCGCCAACGACACGTTGTACGGTCTGGGCGCGGGCGTCTGGACGCGCGACACCAACACCGCGTATCGCGCGGGCCGTTCCATCCAGGCGGGCCGCGTCTGGACGAACTGCTACCACGCCTACCCGGCACACGCCGCGTTCGGCGGTTACAAGGGTTCCGGCATCGGCCGCGAGACCCACAAGATGATGCTGGACCACTACCAGCAGACCAAGAATCTTCTGGTGTCGTATTCACCGAAGAAGCTGGGCTTCTTCTAGGCACAGGAAAAGGGCGCCTGACCTGGTCAAACATCAGTCAGGCGCCCTCCGGGGCCAAGACTTGGCCCCTGAGACGATATGCACCTCTACTCCCAATATCTTGCGCAGCTATCCCATGTCTGACCAGCTGTTCCGGGATATATCCGGGCCAGTTCCCGCCTACACGCCTTCACGACCGCTGTCCGGTGCCTCCCATTGCTTCATCGACTCCTCGATCAGCCGGTTGGCGTGATCCCGTGCTTCGGCCAGGAACTTTGCGTAGTAGCGGAAGAGGACCTGGATGCTCTGCCCGGCTCGGCGTGCGCACTCTGCGGGGTCAACACCTGATGCCAGCCAGAACGAGATGCCGGCATGACGCAGGTCGTAGGGGCGCTTGACAAGTTCGAGGGCGTGCTCCTCGAGCGTGAGGGGGGCCTCGCGTGCGCGCCTCCACGTGATGCCGTACGCAGCGAAATCGACGTAGTTCCCGGCTGCGTTCTGGAACACTCTTCCGTCGGCTGCGACACCGAAGCACTGGATGTGCTCGCGCAGCATGCTAACAAGTACCGGTACCGGCCCGACTGTCGTGCGGGCGACGTTGCCCACCCACTCATCCCCGTGCTCGACGCACTCAGGCAGACCCTGAGGCCGCTGCTCCCACTGCTCGCGAAGGCCGGCATGCCGATCACGCAGCCAGGCGCGATCGTCCTCCGACAGCGACGTGGCCGCCTCGATCCGCTCTGCCACTCGGACGAACGGGTCCAGCCGGTCACGTGGCAGATCCGGCACGGGCAATCGGTGCAGCTGCTTCAGCAGCATGACGACATCCATGGCGCTGCCGACCTCGTGCGCCGGAATCTCACCCCAGAATGTCACGGGGTGGCCGCCGGCCTCGACGGGCAGCTCCGCTGTGAGCACGCGAACTCGATCAAAAGTCGTGTCTCCGGAGCAGTGCAGTTCGCCACGCGACGTCACCGGGGCCTCGGACGTGTTCTCCCTGGGGTCAGTCCTTGTGTTCGCGGCCACCGGCGGAGGCCCGTTCGACGCCGAGAGTCCTTACATGACGTGCTTCCAGATCATCCACGAGCCACCATGTCTGGACGGAGTCCGCGAACCGCTGCGAAGCATCGTCGCGCGCTGTCTGGAAAAGGATCCGGCTGCCCGGCCCGGGCGCTGTCCGAGGTGCATCACATGCTCCGTACGGTGCCCCGTACCACAGTACGGGCCCTGCTCCGGGAGGGATGCACGCCCACACCCCTCCGCCGGTTCCGGCACCTTCGGCTGCCCCGGGGCGCGGCTCTCGCCGAGGTGTTGAGGTGAGCGGGTCGCGTACAAGGTCGTGACCGCCGACCTCCACCGCGTTCTTGGCGTACGGCAAACCGGCGAGCAGGCCCCGGCGGCATATCCCCCGTAGACCACTTTCCATCCCCCAGCAGCGGCCCGGCCTCCTCCTCCCCCTCCGGAGGCCGGGCCGCTGCCATGCGCCGAAGGCCCAAGTCGGCTGTCACTACGCAGGCGGGACAACCGGGCAACGCCTTCGAGACGCGGCGTCAGTTCACGGTCATCGACCACGCGCCGCGCGAGAGGGTGAGGGTGCCGTCCGGGTCGACCTGGGCCTGCGCCCCGTAGACCGGCAACGCGCCTTCGCGGTTGAGCCGGTGCCGTATCCGTTCCAGCTCGTCCCACAGGCGCCTCGGGCCGCTCTGATGGACTGTGGGCGAGTCGAGGAACCCGGATGCTGTGGCGCGAGCCCATGACCCGTCCGGGTGGAGCAGCCACACCGTGCGGGTGTCGCTGTCCTGGGCGTGCCGGTAGTCGATGCCGGGGAGGGTGAGCGCGAGCATCGACATGACGTCCCAGGCATCCGGGGGGGTACAGCAGCGGGTACCGGCTGGTGGAGGTCACCTCTCCCTCCCCCTTCATCGCTCCCCTCCAGACGTCGTCCGCCGGGTGCTCGTAGTCGTCGCCTTGCCGGGTGGGCATGAACCCGGCACGGTCCCACTCGATACGCCCCACGGCGCCGCCGTCCTCGGTCTTGTCCGCGGTAAGGATCAGGCCCGTGCCGGCGAGCGTCGTCACGAACCGCCCGCCCCTCCGGAGCGCCTGGAGCCAGGACACCGGCACGCGCCGCACGGACACCGTGGCCACGATCCGGTCGTACTCGCCGGGCAGCGGCCCAGTGATGTCGCAGACCTCGACGCGCGGGCGCTCGCCCATCAGACTCAGGCGGTCCTGGGCGATGTTCACCAGCCACTCGTCGACGTCGACGCTCGTGACGTGGTCGCTGCCGAGCCGGGCGCAGGCGAGAGCGGTCCCGTAGCCGGTGCCCGTGGTGACCAGGATCTGATTGTCGTCGGCGATCATCGCGTGCCGGTACATCCGGACGACGAGGCTGGGCAGCGTCGATGAGGACGTGGGCGTGCCGTCGCTGATGATGCCGATGCCTTCGATGCTGGCGGTGTCGGCGTGACAGGTGTCGACGCGGGTGACGAGTGTCGTGTCCGTGTAGACGTTCTCCAGCCAGGCGTCGGGGTTGCTCTGGCCGTCCCGCAGGATCCAGACGTCGCCGTCCGCTTCCCACCACCGAGGGACGTACGTGTGTCGCGGCACGGTGGCCACGGCGGAGTGCCAGCGCGATTCCGGCCGTACGACCTCGCGCGCCAGGCGCTGGGCATGCGCTAGCCATTCCATCGCTTGCGGCCTTCCTTTCCTCAGTCGTACGCAGGGTCGCAGGCCTCGTGTTCTCCGGGTCGCAGTCGTTGGAGTCGGCCGGCGTACAGTCCGACGAGGCGGTCCGTCGCGGGATGCTCGCCGCGGTGTCCGCCCATCGCTGCCCGCCGAACACCTCAGCGAGTCCATCGGTCTTCGCGTTTCCCGTCTGGAGGAACCGGCCCCAGTGCGAGGGAAGCCGTGGGCCGAAGCCCGTCGTGCTCCCCGCACCCGCGGGGGTGGTCCCGCGTCTCCGATCCCGGCGGTGCCGACCTTGACGTGCTCCCCGTACCCGCGGGGATGGCCCCCAGCCCGAAGTGTGGAAGCACCTCTGCGTCCGTGCGACCCGCATCCGCGGGAGTGGTCCCGACTTCGGCTGACCGCCTCCAGAACGCCAGGATCCTCCGAGCGCTCACGGTTCACTGCAGGCCGAGTGGCCCGGCGAGTGCGGGCACGAGCTTGTCGGGTGACGTCAGTACCTGCAGCGGTATGTGATCCGCGCCCGCATCGAGGTACTGTTTCGCCCTCGCCGCGATGGCATCGGCGATGCCGTGGGCCACGACTGCGTCCACGAGGCGGTTACTGCCAGGCTTGGCGAGGTCTTCGTCGCTGAACCCCATCCGTTTCCAGTTGGCGAGGGCGTTCTTCAGGCCGAGGTACATCTCGAGCGTCTGGCGACCGATGGCGCGCGCCTCCTCGGTGTCGCCGGCCAACACCACCTTGTGCTCCGGTGCGAGGAACACTTCGGGCCCGATGATGGGGCCGGGCTGTCGCACACGGCAAAGGCGGGCAGGAGGCGTCCGTTCGGTAGAGGCCGTCCACCACCCTGGAGATGCCCTGCCTTCCTGTGCTGATGCATGTCCTGAGAACTACAGTCATCGCAGGTGGCAGGGCATCTCCAGGGTGGATCCAGGCTCAGTGGGCCATCACTGGCTCGCCCTCGGACGGCTCCAGAGCCCGATTCGGAATCAGGAGCGCCGCGATCACCGCACCGACCACGAAGAACCCGGAGCCCCACGCGAAGGTGGCCGTGTAGCCCTCCGATCCCGGCCTGCGCCGCGGCCGGCGCGCTGGCCCTGTGCGAAGTCAGGTAGTCGGTCGTGGCCGTCGAGGCAACGGAGGTCAGTAGCGCCGTACTGATCGAGCCGCCCACCTGCTGACCGGTGTTGATCAGCGCTGAGGTGACGCCCGTGTCATCGCGGTGCAGGCCTGAGGTCGTCCCCTGGAAGGCCGCGGTCATCACCCCGCCGGGGCCGGGACCCAGCAGGATCACGCCGGGCATGATGTGGGCAGCGTAGGTGCTGTCCAACTCGACGCGGAGAGCGAGAACCTGCGCATCACCCGCAAGACCCTCCTCGCCCTCCCGCCGCCCTCACCCGCCAGCGGCCCGGACCGCCCCGACATCCCGGACCACCCCGCCTACCAGCAGATCCTCACCGCCCTGGCAGACGCAGGCCGACCGGTGCGCGCCCGCGACCTCTGCCAGGCACTCGACCTGCCGATCCTCCCGAAGCACACCGAAGGCATCCGCTCCACACTGAAACGCCTGCTCAGCCGGGGCATCCTCATCGAAGCCGAACCCGGCTCGTTCGCCCGCCCCGACGCCTGAGAGCCGCCCACCCGCGCCCAGCGATCCTTCCCCAACCTCAACCACGAAACGGACAAGAGATCACGTTCCGCACTCTCAGGCCGAGGACTCCGGTGTGGCGTCATGTTCTGCTCCGGAGCGCTCAGTGGTTCGGAGCACCCGCCAGTTCGCGCAGGCGAGTATTGTTCTCCAGCGCCCACCGCACGGTCCGCGGTGGGTGCCCGAGCAGGGTTTCCAGTTGGTCGGAGAGGACGTCGTACCGCCCGCTGGCGATCAGCCTGGTCTGGATCCTCAGGTGCGCCGCCACGTGCCGGGCCGCACCCGGATCGCCCAGGGCCTCCTGCAGGAGGGTCTCGTCAAGGAAGGCCTCGTTCCAGGCCTCCACTTCCTCAGGGATATAGGTGACCTGGCGTCCCAGCACGGCTGCGTAGTCCTCAGCGAACCCGTACATGTCCTTCAGCTCCGGGCCGGTGAGCGCGTAGGACTTCGAGATGTGCGGTGCGGGGTCGACCAGCACCTTCACGCACACCTCTGCCACGTCATGAACGGCGATGGGCGCGAGCCGCTGCTTGCCGAAGGGCAGGCGCAGTTCACCGTTGCTCAGCGGGCCCTGTTGCATCCAGGTCAGATGGGGGTTCTCGGCGAACAGGGTCGGACGCACGTTGACGGTCGGCAGGCCGGACCAGTCCAGCACCCGCTCGCAGACCCAGTGCGCCCGCTGCTGCGGCGACCAGTCCGTGACCAGTCCGCCGAGCCAAGAATGCCGCTCCTCATCCGGTGCGGTCATCTTCTCGAGCGTCATGTACGACTGCTCGTAGTTGGACAGGTGCACGAAGGCCTCGATGTCGCCCTGGGCTCGCGCCGCCGCGGCCATCACGGTGAGGGCATCGACGTAGTACGGCTGCGGGGTCATGCTGAAGTAGATGCGCTTGACACCCTTCAGCGCGGCGGCCGCGTCCGCGAGTTTGAGCAGGTCGCCGACGAAGACCTCGGCCCCGGCCTCGCGCAGCGACTGCGCGCGTTCGTCGTCCCGTCGCACGAACGCGCGCACCGGGTGGCCCTGTTCGAGCAGCATGTCGATCATCAGCCTGCTCACGCCGCCGACTTGGCCGCCGGCGCCGGTGATCAGAATGGGATTGCGTTCCGTCATTGTTGTGTCCTTCATCTAGTGGGGGGGTGGGTCGGCCGTTCAGGAAGCCGAGGATGTGGAGTCGCCGAAGCGGGCGAGGACGTCGAGGAGGGTGGCGTTGACCTCGGCGCGATGCTCCTGCTGCCTGCTCGCTGGGCATGACTGAAAGCCGTCTGGAAACTGATTGGGCGAGGTGTAGTCGGAGGACGGGGGCGCCGTCGACGACGGAGTGTCGTGGCCGGGCACCGTCGTCCCGGCGGCGGCTCGGCTTCGTAGCCACGACCTGCCGCACGGTGAACGGGCGGCTTCGCACGCGCGGAGCCGCCCGTTCGGCATTGAGGGTTCAGGTGCGGGCGGGCGTCGTCTGCAGGAACAGCTCCAGCAGTGCCAGCAGCGTCTCGGGAGCGTCCTCGGTCGGGAAGTGGCCGGCGCCCGGGATCTCGACCACGGGTGCGTCGGGGTAGCTGAGCCGGAACGAGGGGATCACGTACTCGGGCAGCAGTGCGGTGTCGCGCATCCCGACGGCCAGCATTGCCGGCACGGCGCGCAGTGCGGCGATGGCTTCCATGGGCGGCGGGCCGGGCGGGGGGCCCTGCGGGCCCTCCAGGACCTGCCGGGGGAAAGCGATGACACCGCGGGACTCGGCGGGGGTGGGGAAGGGGCTGGAGTAGGCGCGGATCCAGGTCGGCGTGGCGATCTCCGGCCGGGCGACATGCTGCAGGTCGATCATCAGCTGGGCGATGGTGTGACCCGCGTTTCCGAGGATCTGCTCGAACGAACCGTCCGCGAGCGCCGAGTGGGCCCATTGGAACCACCGGCTCTCGGCGCCGTTGGCCTTCATCAGATCCTCGATGCCCTCGGCGAGAGGCAGCACGGTGTTCACCGCGAAGATCCGGGAGATCCGGCCGGGATTACGCAATGCGAACCCGGTGCCGATGGGGCCGCCCCAGTCACGGACCACCAGGGTGATGTCCGTGAGGTCGAGCGTGTCGACGAGCAGCGATTCGAGATTGAGGATGTGTTCGCTCGCGTCGTACGTGCGGTCCGGCGGGGTCTCGCTCTTGCCGAAGCCCATGTGGTCGGGAACTACCACCCGATGGTGACGTGACAGCGGCCCGATCAGGTGGCGCCACTCGTAGCCCCACGTGGGCTCACCGTGCAGCATGACGATCGTCTGACCGGGCTGTTCGGGGCCCTCGTCGACGTAGTGCTGGCGGAATCCGGCCGCCTCGTTGAAGCGGGCGGGATACGGCCACGTGCCGTCGAACGTCTCGTCAGCAGCAATCACGGGACATCGCGCCTTCCGGTGCGGGGCTGTACGTACTGACCGCGGTCATGAGGTCCTCCGAAGTATTTGGTTCTGAAGCAGCTGGTGAGCTCAGGACCGTTGTGGACTGAACAGTAAGAAACCTAGGCGGTTCTGTACTGGGTTGTCAAGAAGGGTGGGTCGGCTTTGCCTTCGATGTATGGCCAGACCAAGCACGGCGTGCCGCTGCAGGCGATGACCTGCTACTTCGCCCGGCTGGGGCAGGGTCCGCGTAGTCCGCACGGCGGTGGCCGAGCGTGTGCGAGCGGCGCAGCGCAACGGCGACATCGACCCCGACGCAGACCCCGACGACCTCGCCTACCTCCTGCTGGCCATCATCCGCGGGAGCGATGTCGTAGGCGCATACGGCTACACCAGGCTCGTCGACCGCGGCTGCTACGACGCGTGAGCAAGCAGCTCGAGTGCACCCCGATGTACCGGATAACAGCCCGTTCTCCGGTACATGACCCTCCCGGCCATCCCCGCGACCTGCACCCGAGCATTCGTTCGATGAAGTTTCGGGCCCAGTCGTTCTCCCGCTCGCATGCGAGGAACTCCACTCACGCTGCTGCGGCGGCGATATCCAGACTTTTCATCCGCGTACTCTTGGCCCTCGTCTTGGCGAGCAGCCGGCCGGCGATCGGCAGCCGGCCGAGGCGGATCATCACGGACCGAAGCAGCAACTCGGCGCGGTTGCCCGGGGTGAGGAAACCGCGCTGGCTCACACCGCTGTCGAGGTGGTAGTCGATGAACGGGCGCAGGTGGTCCTCCCAGTCCTGCAGCGCTCGTGGCACGTCGTGCGGGTGGCGTTCCAGCATGGTGCCGAGCAGGTCCGCCCCGGCCAGGCCGGCGGATGCCCCCATGCCGGAGTAAAGGGTCAGGCACCACGCGGCGTCGCCGACGAGCACGACTCGGCCGCGGTACCAGTGGTCGAGGTGCACCTGCTCGGTGGAGTCGAACAGGTGGTCCGGGGCCTTCTCGAACTGGTCGAGCAGCCAACCGAGCGTGGAGCCGGTGGGCTCGGCGCCGTAGGCGGCGCGCAGCGAGTCGATGGCCGGCCGGGTGAACTCGGCGTCCACGTCGTCGGTGCGGTAGGAGAACAGCACCGACGGCGGACGGTCGGCGAACGGGAACACCCACACCGATCGGCCCGCCTCGGCCATGGTCAGCCCGTCCTGTGGGCGGTAGCCGGGTACCGGCTCGGGCAGGCTGTACACGGCGATCATGTAGTTCAGTCGACGGATCGGGCTCGGCTCGGGCTCGAACGCAAGCCGGCGCACCGTCGAGCGCAGTCCGTCCGCCCCGACCACCAGGTCGAACCGTTCGACGCTCGTCGTCTCCGTCGTCAGGTCGCGGATCTCGACATCCACCCCGTCGAGGTACTGGTCCAGCGCGATCGGCACGGTCGAGTACCGGATCTCGACCTCGTCGGGCAGGGCGGTGAAGGCCGCGTCTTCGATGTCGCCCCGCACCGTCAGTCGAGACCCGGGGAACACATCGGCGTAGCCCACACCGCGGCGGCGCCGGCCCGTGCGGTCGACGTCGTAGCTCACGCTTTCCGGAGCGACGCGATTCGACACCGCATCGGCGAAGCCCAGCCGTTCGGCGGCGGCGAGCCCGGCCCCGAACAGGGCGAGGAAGTATCCGCCGCGGCGCCGCTCGGGGGCCTTCTCCAGCACCACCACGTCCCAGCCCGCGCGATGCAGTCGCAGCGCGGAGGTGATCCCGCTTATCCCGAGGCCGACCACCAGGGCCCGCTGTCGCGATGCCGTGTTCTTGTCCATGGGATTGCGCTCCGACATTGTCGTGTCCTTCATCTTGTGGGGGGGGCGGCCGTTCAGGAAGCCGAGGATGTGAATCGTCGAGGCGGGCGAGGACGTCGAGGGGTGTGGCGTTGACCGCGGCGGGACGCTCCTGCTGCCTGCTCGCTGGGCATGGCTGAAAACCGTCCGGAAACTGATCGGTTTCCAGACGAGAAAGCAGGTCGCTTTCCTCACCGATGGAGGTGAGGCGAGTGGGTGACGGGCTGGGATCTCAGGGCTTCGAGATCATCCTGTGGCCGCTTTGGGGTTTC
>NZ_JABXWI010000025.1 GCF_014930365.1 Streptomyces caniscabiei
GATGGCCGACGGCCGCGCCCGCCGGCGGCTCCGCGCCCACCCCCGGCCCGGCCGCCCCCGCGCCCCCGGCGTACGCCCAGCCCGGTCCTCCCGCGGCGGCCCAGGTCCCGACCGCCGCCTACAACCCCGCCCCCGGCGGACCCGACCCCCGCACGCTCTGGCCCAACATCCTGGAGACGGTGAAGAACCGCCGCCGCTTCACCTGGATCCTGCTCAGCCAGAACGCGCACGTCGCCGGTTTCGACGGCACCACCCTGCAGATCGGCTTCGTCAACGCGGGCGCCCGTGACAACTTCGCGAGCAGCGGCAGCGAGGACGTCCTGCGCGCGGCCCTGGCCGAGCAGTTCAACGTCCACTGGAAGATCGAGGCCGTCATCGACGCCTCCGGCGGCTCGGTCGCCCCGCCAACCCCCGGCGGCTACGGTTCTCCCGCCCCGTCCGCAGGTGGTTACGGAGGCGGCGGCTACGGAGGCGGCGGCGCGGGCGCCGGTGGCTACGGCGGTGGCGGCACCGGCGGCGGCTACGGCGGCTCCCCGGCCCAGGCCTCCCACCCCGGCCCGCCCCAGGCACCGGCCCCCACCTCCCCGGGCACGGCCGCGCCCCACCAGTCGACGCCGACCGCCCGGCCCACCGCCCCCGCACCACCCCCGGCCCCCGAGCCCCCGCCGGTCTCCCCCGAGGACGACATCCCCGAGGACGACGACCCCGACCTCGACGAATCCGCCCTCTCCGGCCACGAACTGATCGTGCGCGAGCTGGGCGCGACGGTGGTCGAGGAGATCGTGAACGAGTAGCGGGGGGGCGCGCCGGAGGGCGAGGACACGCCGGGGCGTGCTGTGCTGGGACGTCCTGTGCTGGGACGTCCTGCGCCGGGACGTGCACGCCGGGACGGCAACGCAGGGCGTGGGGCACCCCCGTTCGTGCGATCCGACAAACTCCCGCCGTCCCACCCTTCGGAAGCCCCCACAAAGCCCCCCACCCCCTCCGGCTAGGCTGGCCCCGTGAAGGTCCTCGTCATTGGTACCGGTGCTCGTGAGCACGCGCTGTGCCGTTCGCTGTCCCTCGACCCCGATGTCACCGCACTCCACTGCGCCCCCGGCAACGCGGGCACCGCGGAGGTGGCCGAGTCGCACTCGGTCGACGCACTGGACGGCGCCGCCGTGGCCGCCCTGGCCACGCGGCTG
Source organism: Streptomyces caniscabiei (assembly GCF_014930365.1). GTDB lineage: Bacteria > Actinomycetota > Actinomycetes > Streptomycetales > Streptomycetaceae > Streptomyces > Streptomyces caniscabiei. The sequence continues at coordinate 1,185 of NZ_JABXWI010000025.1, forward strand.
GAGGCCGACCTCGTGGTCGTCGGGCCGGAGGCCCCGCTGGTCGCGGGTGTCGCCGACGCCGTGCGCGAGGCGGGCATCCCGGTGTTCGGTCCGTCCGGCGAGGCCGCGCAGCTGGAGGGCTCCAAGGCCTTCGCCAAGGAGGTCATGGCCGGGGCCGGCGTACCCACCGCGCGGTCGTACGTCTGCACCACGGCCGAGGAGATCGACGAGGCCCTGGACGCCTTCGGCGCGCCGTACGTCGTGAAGGACGACGGCCTCGCGGCCGGCAAGGGCGTCGTCGTGACGGCGGACCTCGCCCAGGCCCGCGAGCACGCGCTCGCCTGCGGCCGGGTCGTCATCGAGGAGTTCCTGGACGGCCCCGAGGTCTCCCTCTTCGCGATCACCGACGGCGTGACCGTCGTCCCCCTCCAGCCCGCGCAGGACTTCAAGCGCGCGCTCGACGGCGACGAGGGCCCCAACACCGGCGGCATGGGCGCGTACTCCCCGCTCCCGTGGGCCGATCCGAAGCTGGTCGACGAGGTCCTGGAGACCGTGCTCCAGCCCACCGTCGACGAGATGCGCCGCCGCGGCACGCCGTTCTCCGGCCTGCTCTACGCGGGGCTGGCGATCACCGGTCGAGGCGTACGGGTGATCGAGTTCAACGCCCGGTTCGGCGATCCGGAGACCCAGGTCGTCCTCGCCCGCCTCAAGACCCCGCTGGCCGGTGTCCTGCTCGCCGCCGCCAACGGCACCCTCGGCGACCTCGAACCCCTGCGCTGGAGCGGCGACGCGGCCGTCACCGTGGTCGTGGCCTCGCACAACTACCCCGGCACACCGCGCACCGGCGACCCCATCACCGGCCTCGACGAGGTTGCCACGGTGGACGCCCCGCACGCGTACGTCCTGCACGCCGGCACCAAGCGCGCCGGCGACGACATCGTCAGCGCCGGCGGCCGCGTCCTCTCCGTCACGGCCACCGGCAAGGACCTCACCCAGGCCCGCGACCGTGCCTACACCGCCGTGGCCCGCATCGGCCTGGACGGCTCCCAGCACCGTTCGGACATCGCGGCGAAGGCGGCGTCCGAGGCCTGACCGTCCGGCTCGGGCCCGACCGGCTGAGGGTCGCGCGACACCGCGACCCGCACGCCCATCCTCACGCAACCGAACACAACCGCCCCGTTCGCGACATCCGCATACGAAGCCTCATCAACGGGTACGAACCCCAGGCCCCGGAATCCCTCGGAGACCCCAGGAAACCCCTGGAGAATCCATCGGAATCCGGGGCCCCATCCTTGCCCAGCGTCATTCACCTCTCCCCAAAGCCATTCCATCGAGTGAGCGATGGTCCATCCGGCTGACGACGGCCGGACCCCCAACTAGGGTGCGGCGCAAGCATTCCGGCACTTGGCCCACCGGCATTGCGATGTCAGTGGTGGGTGCCACAGTGGGGGAGTGAGCAACGTCAGGGCATCCGGCGGCGACCACTTCGACGAGAAGTCGTCGAGGTCGTCGCGGTGTGCGCCACACGGGACAGCAGGGGGTGACGTCGGGTCGTGACCGGTATGGCAGGTGGTGAGGAGGCGGGCGCGCAGGCCGCGCGTTCCCGGGCCCTCGCCGTGCTGCGGGTCCGCAGCAGGGCGCTGGCCGTGGCATTGCTCCCCGCGGCGGTCGCCGTCGTCCTGCTGGCCGGCGGGGCGACCGGTCATCTGACCGGCCCGGGCTGGTCCATGGCGAGCTGGATCATGTCCGGCATCGCCGTCGTCGTGCTCCTCGCCGCCGTCGGCATCGCGCTCGTCGTCGCCCGCGCCCGGCCCGCCGTGAGCCCCACGGTCTCGATCACCGAGCAGGCGGCTCCCGATCTCTACCGCCTGGTCCGGGATCTGGCGGACCGTCTCGACGTCCCGCCCCCTTCCGCGATAGCGCTCACCCCGGACTGCGACAGCTGGCTGGAGGACCGCACCCACCCGTCCCACAGCTCGCCCGACCCCCGTTCGGAGACCGCCGGGTCCGGCTCGGCCGACAGCGGCACCGGCGCCGCGGGCACCGACCGGGCCGACGAGATGACGGACGCCCGAGGTTCAGCCCCCGGCGCCCCCGGCGCCCCCGGCGCCCCCGGCGCCCCCGGCGCCCCCGGCGCGCACTCGGGTCCGCGGTCGGGCCTGCCGTCCGGTCTTCAGTCAGGTCCGCGATCAGGCGCACCCTCGGGCGTGGAGCCCGGCTTCGCCGCTTCCCGTCGGCATCGCCCGCCCACCGCCCCGGTGCTCGTCATCGGTTCGCCCTTCCTGTGGTGGATGCGGGTCGGGGAGCTACGAGCGGTGCTGGCACCGGTCGTCGCCGGTACGGGACCGTCGGCGCACCCGGACATAGCCGCGGCCCGCCGTTTCGTACGCGGGCTGGACGCGGCCGTGGCCGTCTCCTCGTCGCCGACACACGGCCCGCTCGTCCGTTCGGTGCTGGCCGGGGTCGGCTGGGTCACCCGGCTGCTCCTGCGCGGCTGCCGCGTGCACGCGGCCGAGATGGAGCGCGGGGTCGCCGCCGCGGCGGCCGAGCGTGCACAGGCTGTGGACTACGGTCTGCGGATCGTCGCCCAGGAGCAGGTCGGCCTGGCCTACGCGGGCTGGGACCGCCTCCTCACCCGGGTCGCGCTGCCTGCCTGGCGGATGGGCCGCTGGCCGTCCCGCCTGGACGCGGGTGTCGTCGCCGCGCTGACCGAGCTGTCCCGGCGCGACCGCCTCGCCGAGGGCTTCGCCTCCCGGCTCGGCGAGCGCCCCGCCTGCGACCTCCTCGAAGAGCCCGGCACGGTCGACGAGGCCGCGTCCCTCCTCGCCGCCCGCCTCTTCCACGGCGGCCCGGCCGAGTCCGGCGCCGACTGGTCCCCGGTCGACTGGCACGAGTACCCGGACGAGGTCGTCGACCGCAAGTGGCGCACCGACGCGGCTCGCCTCCACCGCGTCCTCGACACGTTGGGCGCCCGCCACACCCCGAGCGACCCGGCCCCGGACCCCACCGGCCCGGCCCCCGGCGGCCCCACCCTCTCCCGGGTCCTGAACCATCTGACGACATCGACGACCCCGACGACCCCGACGACCCCGGCCCCGACCGAAGCCGCCGCGCACGAGCGGCATCACGGAAGCCCCGCCGACCACGAGCCGCACACCACAGCGCCCGACGAAGAGCCGCCCGCCCCGCCCACTGCCACCGGGCACACCGCCGACGGCGACTGGTCCACCGAAGGCCCCCGCACCGACCGCCGATACGAACACAACCTCTCCCAGGAACCGGACCGACACCACATATCCCATCCCGGCGACGGCGACGGCGACGGCTACCGCGTCCGCGACGGCGAGGGCGACCGCGACGGCGAGGGCGACCGCCCCAGCGCCGCTGCCACCCCCAACGCCAACGGCGACTTCGGTGCCGGCCTCAGGGCCAGCGACAGCGTCGGTATCCACATCGACATCGACATCGATCCCGGACTCGCTGAAGACGACGACGAACCCGGTCTCGCCAACGCCCGGTCCGCAGGTCTGGCCGCCGCGCTGACCGCGGAGTTGGCGCGGGAGGAGGCCGCGGCCCCGGCTGCCGTGTCCACCGCGGCCGGCGGAGTCGAGGCGCAGGGACCGGATCGGGCGCTGTGGGACGACGGACTGCTGCCGCTGTTCCCGATGCAGCCGCCCCGCACGGGCCGTGAGCTGCTGGCGGAGCACGTCACGGCGATGGTCTGCTGCGCGGCGATGGACACAGCCGGCGCGGCCCCGGGTCTGGACTGGCTGGACGGCCCCTCCCTCCTCGTCGACGGCGAACGAGCGGCCGACCTCGCCCCCAGGGTCCTGACCCTTGTGGAGGACGGCGACCCCGCCCCCCTCCGCGACTGGCTCCGCCGCCTCGGCGTCCGCCCGGAGAAACCGGTCCGCCTGGTCTGAGCACGGCCCCGCCACCACCCACGGCCGCCAGCTGACCCCAACCCACGGCCGAAACTCACCCCAACCCACGGCCGAAACTCACCCCAGCCCACGGTGGCCAACTCACCCCCACCCAGCCCGCGCCAACGCCCGCCGGCCCCGCCCAATGTCCCCCCACCCGACCCAGAACTAACGCCCCAAAGTTCCCACCCACGGGACCCCCCACCCGCCCAGCCCGAGGAACCCACCCGCCCCACCTGCGGGATCACACCTCACCCCTCCACCCCACCCAACTCCCCACCCGGAGCCAGCTGTTCCACTCTCGCCAATTAGCAACGAACGGTGACGGAGCGCGTGCGTAATGTGATGTGCTGGGACCGATCGCGTACATAGCAAGGGCTTGCGAAAGCTCGCGGGGGACGAAGGAGGGGACCCTTCATGGGCTCGGAGCACACCATCCGCCGTTGGGAGTCGGGCGCACTCGCCCACGCCGTGACGGACCCCTTCGGCCAGGGCCCCGTTCCCTGGCTACGGGGCAATGTGACGTACTTCGACGACACGGGCCACGTGGTCCCGTGGTACGTGGAGCCGGGCCCGCCGGAGCCCGACCCGCCGGCCAAAGGCGGCCGCACGGGCACGCGAGCCCGCGTGCCCGCCCCCCGCACCGCACCGGGCGGCCCCCGCTCCGCCGACGACGTGCGCCGCCAGATCAAGGGCTTCACCGCGACCGGCGCCGCCGCCCCCGGCGAATCCATCGACTTCCACATCACCGTCGACCCGCCCCAGGAGTTCGGCGTCGACATCTACCGCATCGGCCACTACAGCGGCGACGGCGCGGCCAAGATCACCACCAGCCCCCGCCTCTCCGGCATCGTCCAGCCCCCGCCCCTCACGGCCGACCGCACCGTCTCCTGCCACCACTGGTGGCTCTCCTGGCGCCTGCAGATCCCGGCCTACTGGAACGTCGGCGCGTACGTGGCGGTCCTGACCACCGCCGACGGCTACCGCTCGCATGTGCCGTTCACCATCCGCGACGACCGCCAGGCCGACCTGCTGCTCCTGCTCCCGGACATCACCTGGCAGGCGTACAACCTGTATCCGGAGGACGGCCGCACCGGCGCCAGCCTCTACCACGCCTGGGACGAGAACGGCCGGCTGCTCGGCGAGTCCGACGCGGCGACGACCGTCTCCTTCGACCGCCCGTACGCCGGTGCCGGCCTCCCCCTGCACGTCGGCCACGCCTACGACTTCATCCGCTGGGCCGAGCGCTACGGCTACGACCTCGCCTACGCCGACGCCCGCGACCTGCACTCCGGCCGCGTCGACCCCACCCGCTACCGGGGCCTGGTCTTCCCGGGCCACGACGAGTACTGGTCGCCGCAGATGCGCCGCACGGCCGAGCTCGCCCGGGACGGCGGCACCTCGCTCGTCTTCCTCTCCTCCAACACCATGTACTGGCAGGTGGAGCTGGGCCCGTCCCCGTCCGGAGCCCCCGACCGCCTCCTCACCTGCCGAAAACGCCGGGGCCCCGGCAAACCCGCACTGTGGCGCGAAATCGACCGCCCCGAGCAGCAGTTGATGGGCATCCAGTACGAAGGCCGGGTCCCCGACCCCCACCCCCTGGTCGTGCGCAACGCCGACCACTGGCTCTGGGACGCGACCGGCGCCCACGAGAACGACGAGCTGGACGGCATGGTCGCCGGCGAGGCCGACCGCTACTTCCCGCGCACACCGCTCCCCGAGCACCAGGGCCGCATCCTCCTCGCCCACTCCCCGTACCGGGACGCCCATGACGTCGTCCGGCACCAGGAGACCTCCCTGTACCGGGCCCCCTCCGGCGCCTGGGTCTTCGCATCCGGAACGTTCGCATGGTCCCCGGCCCTGGACCGACCGGGCCACGTCGACACCCGCGTCCAGCGAGCCACCGCCAACCTCCTGGACCGCATCTGCAAACGTGACTGAGTCCCGTATCGAGTCCCGCGCCGACCCTCGTCGGGGCGACCCCTGGGCAAGACCGGTCGCCCCCGTACGGGAGAATCGAGCCACTTGGACATCACCACGGGGAGGAACCGTGTCCGGATTCGTAGAAAAGCCCGAGCCGATCCAGGTTCCGGGCCTGGTGCATCTGCACACCGGCAAGGTGCGCGAGCTGTACCAGAACGAGGCGGGCGACCTCGTGATGGTCGCCAGCGATCGAACGTCCGCGTTCGACTGGGTGCTGCCGACGGAGATCCCCGACAAGGGACGCGTCCTCACGCAGCTGTCGCTCTGGTGGTTCGACCAGCTCGCCGACCTGGTCCCCAACCACGTCCTGAGCACCGAACTCCCGCCGGGCGCCCCCGCCGACTGGGCGGGCCGCACCCTCATCTGCAAGTCGCTCACCATGGTCCCGGTCGAGGCCGTCGCCCGCGGCTATCTCACCGGCTCGGGCCTGCTGGAGTACAACGACTCCCGTACGGTCTGCGGTCTCGCCCTCCCTGAGGGCCTGGTCGACGGCTCGGAGCTGCCGGCGCCCATCTTCACCCCGGCCACCAAGGCCGCCGTCGGCGAGCATGACGAGAACGTCTCGTACGAGGAGGTCGCCCGCCAGGTCGGCGCCGAGACCGCCGCCCAGCTGCGCCAGACGACCCTTGCCGTGTACAGCCGGGCCCGGGACATCGCCCGTGACCGGGGGATCATCCTGGCCGACACCAAGTTCGAGTTCGGCTACGAGGGAGACACTCTCGTCCTCGCCGACGAGGTCCTCACCCCTGACTCCTCCCGCTTCTGGCCGGCCGACCTCTGGGAGCCGGGCCACGCCCAGCCGTCCTACGACAAGCAGTTCGTCCGCGACTGGCTGACCTCCGAGGTCTCCGGCTGGGACCGCAAGAGCGAGCAGCCCCCGCCGCCGCTGCCCGAGGAGATCGTCGCCGCGACCCGCGCCAAGTACGTGGAGGCGTACGAGCGGCTGACGGGCACGAGCTGGTCGTAGAGCCGTAGGACGCGAAGAAGGCCCCGGTCCAGTGGACCGGGGCCTTCTTTCGATCTATCTCACGAGCGGACGACCAGGTTCGAACTGGCGACCTCAACCTTGGCAAGGTTGCGCTCTACCAACTGAGCTACGTCCGCGCTGCGCCGTGGCGCGAGGCCTACTATACCCAACCTCGCTCCCGGGCGAGCCGCACCGCCGCGTGCCGGTTCTCCACGCCGAGCTTGGAGACGGCCGAGGACAGATAGTTCCGGACGGTCCCCTGGGACAGCGCGGCCCGCTCGGCGATCTCCGCGACGGGCGCCCCGTCGGCGGCGAATTCGAGCACCTCGGCCTCCCGCGCGGTCAACGGCGAGTCCCCGGAGGAGATCGCGTCGGCGGCCAACTCCGGGTCCACATAACGGTTCCCCGCGTGTACGGTCCGGATGATCTCCGCGAGCCGCTGCGCGCTGACGGTCTTCGGGACGAACCCGCGCACACCCGCTTCAAGCGCCCGCTTCAGATGTCCCGGCCGGCCATGACCGGTCACGATCAGCACGCGGCAGCCCGGCAGTTCGGCCCGCAGAGATGTGGCGACCCTCACACCGTCCGCACCCGGCATCTGCAGATCCAGCACCGCGACATCCGGTTCGTGCGCCCGCGCCATCGCCAGCGCCTCCGGCCCGCTCGCCGCCTGCGCGACCACCACCAGATCGTCCTCCAGCGCCAGCAACGCGGCCAGCGCCCCCCGGATCAGATGCTCGTCGTCGGCGAGCAACAGCCGTACCCGCCGCCCCGCCTCCCGTACGTCGGTCATGAAGCGCTCTCCCGTACGACAGCCGGCCCGACACCGGCCCCAGCGCCTCGCGACGCCGCCCCGGCCCCCATCGCCTTCCCCTTCACCGAGTCCACCGAGTCCACCGAGCCCGACGCACTTCCCGTGCCCGTGGACCTCAACGGCACCCGGGCCACCACCCGGAACATCTCACCGCCCACCTGCCCCGCCTCCAGCGTCCCGTCCACGACCGCCAGCCGCTCCCGCAGCCCGGCGAGCCCGGACCCGGCACCGACCGAACGCCCGGGGTCGCCCGTCGCACCGTCGGCCGTGCGGATCCCGTCGTTCTCCACGGTCAGCACCACCTGCCCCTCCCTCACCCGCAGCACCACAGCGCACTGATCGGCGTTCCCGTGCCGCAGTACGTTCGTCGTCGCTTCCCGCACCACCCAGGCGAGCGCCGACTGCACTTCGCCGGGCAGCCCGGCGGTGTCCGCCCCGTCGACCGAGCAGTCGATGCCAGCCGCCGTCAACACCCCTTGCGCACCGGAGAGTTCGACCCCGAGGTCGGCCTCCCGGTAGCCCCGTACGACCTCCCGCACCTCGCGCTGCGACTCATGCGCGATCCGCTGGACCTCGATCATCTGCTCGACGGCCTCGGGCCGTTCCCGGCGGGCCAGCTGGACCGCCAGCTCGCTCTTCAGCGCGATGACCGCGAGGTTGCGGCCGATCACATCGTGCAGATCACGTCCGAAGCGGAGCCGCTCCTCGGCGACGGCGAGGCGGGCGCGCGTCTCGCGGGCGTCCTCCAGCTCGTAGACGGCCTTCAGCAGCCAGACGGAGAAGAAGGACGTGAAGGAGATGAGGGTGGTGCCGAGGAACACCGCCACCATCGTGGCCAGCGCGGAGGCGACGTCGGCCCCCACACCGAGGGCCCACGCCCCGCCGCCGACGGAGCAGGACACGATCAGGGCCAGCAGACGCCGACGGCCGTGCACGCCGAGCGCGAGGGTGCCGATGCTGAAGATCAGCACGCCCCCGAACGCCACGCCCAGCGCCGTGCGAGCCTCCTCGTCGAGGTTCGCGCTGCGGGCGAGCAGCATCGCGACGAGACCGACCAGTGCGGAGACGGCCCCGAAGGCCCAGAGCAGGCGTACGGGCTGGGCACGGCGCCCGCGCACCCCGTCGAGCGCCCGGGAGACAGTGAAGGACGAGAGCACGCCGTGCGCGCAGAGCAGGACGAAGAACCAACTGGCGTGCCGCGTCGGCACCTGGCCGAAGAGGGGTACACCGAACCCGCCGACCTCGATCAACACAAACGAGTGGAACGACCACCGTGTGTACGTGTCCACCTTGCCCGCGGTGCTCTTCCCCCGCCACCAGGCCCCCGGCCCCCGCATGGCTCAACTCCCCTCATCGGCGCGGTTCCCAGCGGAACCACCGCTGTACAGCAAACACGGCGAGCACGGTCCAGGCCAGCGCGGTGGCGACGGCGCCGAGGGCGTCGTACGCGGACAGGTCACCGGTCCAGCCGCCGCGCACCAGTGTGATGACGGGGCTGAGCGGCAGCAGTTCGCAGATCGACGCCACCCGGTCGGGCAGCACTTCGAGCGGCACGGTGATGCCCGATCCCAGCAAGGAGACGAACATCAGCGGCAGGCTGGTGACCTGCGCGCTCTCGGCGGTGCGGCTGAGGCTCGCGGTGACCGCCGCCAGCGCCACGCACAGCACGACGCCGAGCAGCACTCCGAGGACGGCCAGGTGGGGCGATGACGGCGCTCCGGCGTCGAGCAGGATCGAGCAGCCGACCGCCATGAGCAGGCACTGTGCGAGCCCGATGCCGACGGCGGGCAGCGAGGCCCCGACGAGGATCTCCGGGTCGCGCAGCTCACCGGTCCGCAGCCGCTTCAGGACGAGTTCCTCACGGCGTACGACGTAGATGTTGGTCAGGGCGGTGTAGATCGCGAAGAGCAGCGAGAAGCCGATGCCGGCGGGCAGGATGACCGTCCCGACGCTCAGTCCCGCCTCCTTCAGGTCCATCTGGTCCGTCGCCGACTTGACGCTGAGCGGCAGCAGCAGCGGCACGAACAGTGCCGTGAGCAGCGTGGCCCGGCTGCGTCCCAGCAGCGTCAGTTCGGCGCGGGCCAGCGCGGTCATCCGGCCCCTGAGGGTCGTCCCGACCGTGCCGACGGGCTCCGCGCCCGCCGCCGTACCCGTGGTGGTGCCTGCCGTACCCGTGGTGCCTGTGGTCGCGCTCATGTCGTCTTCCCGCCCTTGCGTGATCCCGTGCCCGAAAGGAACCCGGTGCCGGAGAGGAACCCGGTGCCGGAGAGGAGCCCGGTGCCCGTACGGGATCCGGCACCCGCCCCGGCGCCCCGGCCCGCGCCCCCTCCCGGTCCCGGGCCGTCGGCCCCCGTACCGGCGCGCGCCCCCTCGGCGGCCTGCGCCGACTGCGCCGCCTCCGCCGTCTCCCGCGCGATGCGCAGGAACGCCTCCTCCAGCGAGGCGGACCGCACCTCCAGCCGGCGCAGTTCGACCCGGGCCCGTTCGGCCCAGGTCAGCAACCCGGTGGCCGCCCGCTGCAGTTCGTTCGTGCGCAGCACCACCACGCGGTCGTTCTCCTCGTGCCCGGTGACGCCGAGTTCGCCGAGCGGCGGCAGGTCGCCGAGGAAGTACCCGGTGGGCAGTTCGAAGGAGATGCGGGACGGCTGGGAGGCGGTGACCTCGGCCGGGGTGCCGGTCGCGGCTACGGTGCCCTCGTGGAGGATGGCGAGCCGGTCGGCCAGGTCCTCCGCCTCCTCCAGGTAGTGCGTGGTGAGCAGCACGGTCGTCCCCGCGTCGCGCAGCTCCCGGACGAGCTCCCAGGTGTCGTGGCGCCCTTCCGCGTCGAGCCCGGTCGTCGGCTCGTCCAGGAACAGCACCTCGGGGCGGCCGAGGAGCGCGAGCGCCAGGTCCAGGCGCCGCTTCTCGCCCCCGGACAGCTGCTTGACCCGTACGTCGGCCCGCCGCCCGAGCCCGACGATGTCCAGAGCCTCGCCGACCGGACGGGCCCCGCTGGTGCAGCCGGCCCACATCCGTACCGTCTCCGCGACGGTCAGCTCGGAGGGGAAGCCGCCCTCCTGGAGCATCACGCCGATGCGGGGGCGTACGGCCGCGCGCTCCCCGTAGGGGTCGTGCCCGAGGACCCGCACCCGGCCGCCGGACGGCGGTGCGAGGCCTTCGAGCAGTTCGACCGTCGAGGTCTTCCCCGCGCCGTTGGTGCCGAGAAGCGCGAAGAGTTCTCCCCGGCCGACGGAGAAGGTGACCCCCCGTACGGCCTCGAAACCGCCCCCGTACACGCGCCGCAGGTCGGTGACCTCGATCACGTTCTCGTGATCGTGAGTGTTCACGTCCTCGTGCCCGTTCGTTTTCATGTCCCCAGCGTCCCGGCGGTACGGGGCGTGAGGCAGTGCGCGGTGTCATCACCCGGCATGACAAATGTCAGACGGGGGTGGTGGAACACGAAGAAGACCCCGGTCCAGTGGACCGGGGTCTTGCTTTCCAGAGCGGACGACCAGGTTCGAACTGGCGACCTCAACCTTGGCAAGGTTGCGCTCTACCAACTGAGCTACGTCCGCATTGCCTCCGACCGGCTCCCACCGATCGGCGCTAGGACTACTTTACCTGATCCACAACAGTGGTCCGGCAAGTGGTCCAGAGCGGGTGACAGGAATTGCACACTGCGCCTTCCCCCTGGAAGGGGGATGTTCTACTACTGAACTACACCCGCGTGACTCCGGTGAGCCGGGCCTTTCGGCCTTGCCCCTCGGCGTGCTCCAGACTCTAGCTGATCCGCCGGGGGGCAACGCAAGTCGGTTGTCCCGGAGGTCCAAGTCAGCCACCCTCAGGGCCCGCTGACGGGCCCTGAGGGTGGCCGACGCGGTCCGCCTACTGAGCCTCGGCGAACGCCTCGTAGACCCGCTTGGGGATCCGGCCGCGCGCGGGGACCTCCAGCTTGTTCGCCTGGGCCCAGGCGCGGACGGCCGCCGGGTCCGGAGCGACCTGGGTCTGCTTGTACGCCTTGCCCGACCTCGACCGCTTGCGGCCGGCGTCGACGTAGGGCGCGAGCGCCTTACGCAGTTTCTTGGCATTGGCTTCGTTCAGGTCGATCTCGTACGACTTGCCGTCGAGTCCGAAGGCGATCGTCTCCGCCGCTTCCGAGCCGTCGATGTCGTCGGAGAGAGTGACCACGACACGCTGCGCCACGAATATCGGTCCCTTCGTGCGACATCTCTCCGTTGACGTGCCCTGACGTCAGGGAGATGTCGGCTGTCCGGCTGTTAATTGGGCAAAGTATCGGCTATTGCCAATTCATTTGTACAGTGCCCGGCATTGCAATGTGAACACAGACTTAATCCGCCCGCGTGTCCCTCGCGCAATAGGGATCCTGGATCTTTCCCGGAAGTTTTCGTGACGGTGATCGTCCGATACCTGATCGTGACCGCCGTCACTTGGAATCCCTGTAGTTTCCTACGAATCTACCCGCGTAGAAATTTTGTACGGGTAGTCTGAAGGAACCTGCTCAGCACCACACACCGGGAGTGCCAGTGGCACGCGTCGTAGTCGACGTCATGCTCAAGCCGGAGATCCTCGACCCCCAGGGCCAGGCGGTGCAGCGCGCGCTGCCGCGTCTCGGTTTCGAGGGCGTCTCCGACGTACGTCAGGGAAAGCGATTCGAACTGGAAGTTGACGGACCGGTGGACGACGCCGCGCTCGCCCGCATCCATGAACTGGCGGAATCCTTCCTCGCCAACACCGTGATCGAGGACTTCACCGTCAAGGTGGAGGAAGTCGCGGAGGTCGGAAAGTGACCGCACGTATTGGCGTCGTCACTTTTCCCGGCAGCCTCGACGACCGGGACACGCAGCGTGCGATCAGGCTCGCCGGTGCCGAACCCGTCGCTCTCTGGCACAAGGACAAGGACCTCCACCAGGTCGACGCCGTGGTGCTGTGCGGCGGGTTTTCCTACGGCGACTATCTGCGCGCCGGAGCCATCGCGCGCTTCTCGCCGGTGATGGAGACGCTTCTCGAGCAGGCGAAGGCCGGACTGCCGGTCCTCGGCATCTGCAACGGCTTCCAGATCCTCACCGAGGCCCACCTCCTGCCCGGCACGATGCTGCGCAACGACCACCTGCACTTCATCTGCCGCGACCAGAAGCTGCGGGTGGAGAACGCCGAGACCTCCTGGACCACCGACTACACGGCCGGCCAGGAGATCCACATCCCGCTGAAGAACAACGACGGGCAGTACGTCGCCGACGCGTACACGCTGGACAAGCTGGAGGCCGAGGGCCGTGTCGCCTTCCGGTACCTCGACTTCAACCCCAACGGCTCCCAGCGGGACATCGCCGGCGTCACCAACGAGGCCGGCAATGTGGTGGGCCTCATGCCGCACCCGGAGCACGCCGTGGAGCCGCTGATCGGCACCGGCCGCACCGACGGCCTCCCCTTCTTCACCTCGATCCTCAAGAAGCTGGTCAACGCATGAGCCGGACGCCTCTGGACACGGTCGAGCACGCGGCCGCGACCCCCGACGTCGAGCTGCCCTGGGCCGAACTGGGCCTGAAGAAGGACGAGTACGAGCGGGTCGTGGAGATCCTCGGCCGCCGCCCGACCGGCGCCGAGCTGGCCATGTACTCCGTCATGTGGTCCGAGCACTGCTCGTACAAGTCCTCGAAGGTCCACCTCCGCCAGTTCGGCGAGAAGGCCCCGCAGTCCGACGCCCTCCTCGTCGGCATCGGCGAGAACGCCGGCGTCGTCGACGTCGGCCAGGGCTACGCGGTCACCTTCAAGGTCGAGTCGCACAACCACCCGTCGTACGTCGAGCCGTACCAGGGCGCGGCCACGGGTGTCGGCGGCATCGTCCGCGACATCATCGCGATGGGCGCCCGCCCGGTCGCCGTCGTGGACCCGCTGCGCTTCGGCGCGGCCGACCACCCCGACACCAAGCGCGTCCTGCCGGGCGTCGTCGCCGGCATCGGCGGCTACGGCAACTGCCTGGGCCTGCCGAACATCGGCGGCGAGGTCGTCTTCGACGCCTGCTACCAGGGCAACCCGCTGGTCAACGCCGGTGCCATCGGTGTCATGCGGCACGAGGACATCCACCTCGCGAAGGCCTCCGGCGCGGGCAACAAGGTCATCCTCTACGGGGCCCGCACGGGCGGCGACGGCATCGGCGGCGCCTCCATCCTGGCCTCCGAGACCTTCGACGACGCCAAGCCCTCCAAGCGCCCCGCCGTGCAGGTCGGCGACCCCTTCCAGGAGAAGCTCCTCATCGAGTGCACCCTGGAGGCGTTCAAGGAGAAGCTGGTCGTCGGCATCCAGGACCTCGGCGCGGCCGGCCTGTCCTGCGCCACGTCCGAGCTGGCCTCGAACGGCTCCGGCGGCATGCGCGTGACGCTGGACGACGTCCCCCTGCGCGACTCGACCCTCTCGCCCGAGGAAATCCTCATGAGCGAGTCGCAGGAACGCATGTGCGCGGTCGTGGAGCCGGAGAAGGTCGACCGCTTCCTGGAGATCTGCGACAAGTGGGACGTCATCGCCACGGTGATCGGTGAGGTCACCGACGGCGACCGGCTGGAGATCTTCTGGCACGGCGGCAAGATCGTCGACGTCGACCCGCGCACGGTCGCGCACGACGGCCCGGTCTACGAGCGCCCGTACGCCCGTCCGTCCTGGCAGGACGAGCTCCAGGCGGACGACGCGAACAAGCTCCCGCGCCCGGAGACGTCCGAGGAGCTGAAGGACCAGGTCCTGAAGCTGGTGGCGTCCCCGAACCAGGCGTCGAAGTCCTGGATCACCTCGCAGTACGACCACTTCGTGCAGGGCAACACGGTCCTCGCCCAGCCCGAGGACTCCGGCATGATCCGCGTCGACGAGGAGAGCGGCCTGGGCGTCGCCATCGCGACCGACGGCAACGGCCGCTACGCCAAGCTCGACCCGTACCACGGTGCCCAGCTGGCCCTGGCGGAGGCGTACCGCAACGTCGCCACCACCGGTGCCAAGCCGCTCGCCGTCTCCGACTGCCTGAACTTCGGCTCGCCGGAGGACCCGGCGGTCATGTGGCAGTTCGCCGAGGCCGTACGCGGTCTCGCGGACGCCTGCCAGCAGCTGGGCACCCCGGTGACCGGCGGCAACGTCTCGCTCTACAACCAGACGGGCGAGGTGGCCATCCACCCCACCCCGGTCGTCGCGGTCCTGGGCGTCATCGACGACGTGGCCCGGCGCACGCCGGTCGCCTTTCAGGAGGAGGGCCAGCTGCTCTACCTGCTCGGCGACACCCGCGAGGAGTTCGGCGGCTCGGCCTGGTCCCAGGTCGTCCACGACCACCTCGGCGGTCTGCCCCCGCAGGTCGACCTGGAGCGCGAGCGCCTGCTGGCCGAGATCCTGATCTCCGCCTCCCGCGACGGCATGATCGACTCCGCGCACGACCTCTCCGACGGCGGCCTGATCCAGGCGGTCGTGGAGTCGGCGCTGCTCGGCGGCAAGGGCGCCCGCCTGGTCGTCCCGGACGGTCTGGACGCGTTCACCTTCCTCCTCTCGGAGTCGGCCGGCCGCGCCGTCGTGGCGGTCCCCCGCTCCGAGGAGGTCCGCTTCAACGACATGTGCGGCGCCCGGGGGCTCCCGGTCACCCGCATCGGTGTCGTGGACGGCGACACGGTCGAGATCCAGGGCGAGTTCACCCTCTCCCTGGAGGAGCTGCGCACGGCCCACGAGGGCACGATCCCGGCGCTGCTGGCGTAGTCCCGCATACGACGAAGCCCCGCCCGGATCGGTACGTCCGGGCGGGGCTTCGCCGTGTCCTCGGGGTCAGCGGACGTAGTTCTTGAGGATCTCTGTGTCCAGTTCGATGTTCATCGGGCCGGGGATGCAGACCTTCTCGCCGAACTTTGCGGTGTGGACAGCGCGGTAGCCGCCAACCTGTCGGTCCGGCTTGCTGTGCACGGTGACCGTGCAGGAGTCCCGGTCGATCAAGAGATATAGGGGGATTCCAGCCTGACCGTAAGCAGTCGGCTTCTCGTGCCGGTCCCGCCGGTCGGTGTCCGAGTCGTACGAGGTGACCTCTACGACCATGAGCGCGCCGTCAGGGGCGGCCCATTCACCGTGTCCTGCGAAGTGGGCCTCGGGCGCGAGCACCGCATCCGGTTTCGCCCTTCCCTCCCGATAGGTCTCCACCCGGAGACCTTGGCCGTACGTCAGGTCCAGGTCGGGCCTGGACTGCATGCAGCGCCGGGCCAGCCAGGAGACGATGACGTTGTGGTCTCCGTCTGCCACCTTCTTGACTCCGATCCGTCCGTTGATGAACTCCAACGTGACGGTCTCGGGAGCGGCGGCGGCGATCGTTTCGAACTCCACCACCGACATCTGAGACGTGCGCTCGGCCATAACCGTCATGTTGCACCCCTTTCCAGGCGAAGGCCAGTGTCGCCAGTGGGCGTCGGACAGGGGTGCGCTTCGCCGTCGACCACACTTTCGAGTGACGTGGAGTCCACGAAGGCACGGCCGCATACGCTCACCCCATGCCGCCCGCCAGGAAACGCCCCCGCGCCTACGACCCCGCCAAGACCCGCAAGGCGGTGCTGGCCCAGTTCGAGAACGTACGGGAGGCGGTGGGCACCCTCACCGCGGAGCAGCTCGCCTTGCCCACACGGCTCGGGGAGTGGACCGTGCGGGACCTGGCCGCGCACCTCACCATGGTCGTGGAGAGCGTCAGCCGGGCTCTGGAGCGGCCGGAGCCCCCGAAGGCCGAGCTGAACGCCCTCGACTACCCCTCCGCGACCGCCGCGCACGCCGGTGCCATCGCCGAGAGGAGCCACCACCTGGCCGAGGCCCACCCCGACCTCGCCGCCCGCTACACGGACGTGGAGCGGCGGATCACGGACGCGCTCGAAGCGGCCCCGCAGGGCCGGATCATCGACACCCGGGCCGGCGGCATGCTGCTCGACGACTACCTGGTCACCCGCACGATCGAGCTGGTCGTCCACACCGACGACCTGAACGCCGCGGTCCCCGGCCTCGACGTCCCCCTCGACCGGACCGCCCTCGCCACCTGCGTCCGGGTCCTCGCCGACACCCTCGCCGCGCGGGCGCCCGGCGGCTCGACGGAGGTGCGGATCCCGCCGTACGCCGTCGTGCAGTGCGTGGAGGGGCCCCGGCACACCCGGGGCACCCCGCCGAACGTCGTCGAGACCGATCCGCTGACCTGGATCCGGCTGGCGACCGGCCGTGCGGAGTGGGCGGCCGCCCTGGACGCGGCCGAGGTCAGCGCGAGCGGCGAGCGGGCGGACCTGAGCGGGCTGCTGCCCCTGATGCGCTGATCCGGGCCACGAAACCCGGTGGAACCACCCACGCACCCCACCCGTCCCACCGCCATGGACAAGCGACTGACCCTCACCGCCCTGGCACTGCTCCCGATCCCGCTGCTCGCGGCCTGCGGCACCGAGTCGGCCGGCGACTCCGGCAGCGGCAACGTCGGCTCGGCCGCCACGAAGTCCTCGGTCACCGGCGTCCGCTGGAAGGTCGACAGCCTGACCGTGGGCGGGAAGACCGAGCAGGCCCCCGACAGCGCCTATCTGAAGATCGCCGACAACGGTGACGTCGACGGCAACTACGGCTGCAACACCTTCGGGTCCACCGCCGCCTTCAAGAGCGACGGCATCGACTTCGAGACCGCCCGGTCCACCGAGATGGCCTGCGGCGACGCCCCGATGAAGTTCGAGAAGAACTTCGCCCGCACCCTCGACGCCGAGAAGTTCACGGCCGAGACGACCGACGACGGCAAGCTCACCCTCACCACCGGCGACGGCGACACCGTCGAGCTGTCCGAGGAGAAGCCCGCGGAGCTGTACGGCACCAGGTGGCGGATCGACTCCCTCATGGACCACGACGTGGCCACCTCGCTCCCCGAGGCCGCCCAGGGCAAGGCCTGGTTCACCCTCGACAAGGAGGCGGGCACCCTGAGCGGAAGCGTCGGCTGCAACGACGTCTCCGCGAAGGCCACGGTGAGCGAGGGTGAGATCACCCTCGGCAATCCGCGGACCACCCGCAAGATGTGCTCCGACTCACTCATGGCCGCCGAGCGCGGTCTCCTGGAGCTCTTCAAGGGCACGGTGAAGTATCGGATCGATCACCGCAGTATCACGCTGACCAGCGAAAACAACGCGGGTGTGGGAGCCGTGGCCGACAAGTGACGTGCGGCGGCCCGCAGTCGGGAACCGGGGCGGGCGAGATCACCGGATTCGGACCGGTGCGCGATCTCGCCTACACTCGGTGGCGTGCCACGTGGTGACGGACGACTCAACCACGACCTTCTCCCCGGCGAGAAAGGCCCCCAGGACGCCTGCGGCGTTTTCGGTGTCTGGGCCCCGGGTGAAGAGGTCGCCAAGCTCACGTACTTCGGGCTCTACGCCCTCCAGCATCGGGGCCAGGAATCCGCGGGTATCGCGGTCAGCAACGGCTCCCAGATCCTCGTCTTCAAGGACATGGGCCTCGTGTCCCAGGTCTTCGACGAGACCTCGCTCGGTTCCCTCCAGGGTCATATCGCGGTCGGTCACGCCCGCTACTCGACCACCGGTGCCTCCGTGTGGGAGAACGCCCAGCCGACGTTCCGTGCCACCGCGCACGGCTCCATCGCGCTCGGCCACAACGGCAACCTGGTCAACACCGCCCAGCTCGCCGAGATGGTCGCCGACCTGCCCAAGCAGGAGGGCCGTACGCCGCGCGTCGCGGCCACCAACGACACCGACCTGCTCACCGCGCTCCTCGCGGCCCAGGTCGACGAGGACGGCAATCCGCTGACCGTGGAAGAGGCCGCCCCGAAGGTCCTCCCGCAGGTCCGCGGTGCCTTCTCCCTGGTCTTCATGAACGAGCACACCCTGTACGCCGCCCGTGACCCGCAGGGCATCCGCCCGCTGGTCCTCGGCCGGCTGGAGCGCGGCTGGGTCGTCGCCTCCGAGGGCGCAGCCCTCGACATCTGCGGCGCGAGCTTCGTCCGCGAGATCGAGCCGGGCGAGTTCATCGCCATCGACGAGAACGGCCTGCGCAGCTCCCGATTCGCGGAAGCGAAGCCGAAGGGCTGTGTCTTCGAGTACGTCTACCTGGCCCGCCCGGACACCGACATCGCCGGCCGGAACGTGTACCTCTCCCGGGTGGAGATGGGCCGCAAACTGGCCAAGGAAGCCCCTGTCGAGGCCGACCTGGTCATAGCGACCCCGGAGTCCGGCACCCCGGCCGCCATCGGCTACGCGGAGGCCTCGGGCATCCCGTTCGGTGCGGGTCTGGTGAAGAACGCGTACGTCGGACGTACGTTCATCCAGCCCTCCCAGACGATCCGCCAGCTCGGTATCCGGCTGAAGCTGAACCCGCTCAAGGAAGTCATCAAGGGCAAGCGCCTGGTGGTCGTCGACGACTCGATCGTCCGCGGCAACACCCAGCGCGCGCTGGTCCGGATGCTCCGCGAGGCGGGCGCCGCCGAGGTCCACATCCGGATCTCGTCCCCGCCCGTGAAGTGGCCCTGCTTCTTCGGCATCGACTTCGCGACCCGCGCCGAGCTCATCGCCAACGGCATGACGATCGACGAGATCGGCACCTCGCTCGGCGCCGACTCCCTGGCGTACATCTCCATCGACGGCATGATCGAGGCGACCACCATCGCCAAGCCGAACCTCTGCCGTGCCTGCTTCGACGGCGAGTACCCGATGGAGCTGCCGGACCCCGAGCTGCTCGGCAAGCAGCTCCTGGAGACCGAGCTGGCGGCCGGACCCGCCGCCACGGCCGCGGCCGACGCGATCCGTCGCCCGTAAGACTGCCCGTAGACAGCCGGTAACACCTGCTTACCCGCCGCTGTACGACACGAAAGTTCTCACCGTCATGTCTGAGACAACTGGTGCCAGCTACGCAGCCGCGGGCGTCGACATCGAGGCGGGCGACCGCGCCGTAGAGCTGATGAAGGAGTGGGTGAAGAAGACGCAGCGCCCCGAGGTCCTCGGCGGCCTCGGCGGCTTCGCCGGCCTCTTCGACGCCTCCGCCCTCAAGGGATACGAGCGCCCGCTGCTCGCCTCCGCCACCGACGGCGTCGGCACGAAGGTCGACATCGCGCGTCAGCTGGGCGTCTACGACACCATCGGCCACGACCTGGTCGCCATGGTGATGGACGACATCGTGGTCTGCGGTGCCGAACCGCTGTTCATGACCGACTACATCTGCGTCGGCAAGGTCCACCCCGAGCGGGTCGCCGCCATCGTCAAGGGCATCGCCGAGGGCTGTGTCCTCGCCGGCTGCGCCCTCGTCGGCGGCGAGACCGCCGAGCACCCCGGCCTCCTCGGCCCGGACGACTTCGACGTCGCGGGCGCCGGCACCGGCGTGGTCGAGGCGGAGCATCTGCTCGGCCCGGATCGTATCCGTACGGGTGACGCGGTGATCGCCATGGCGGCCTCCGGCCTTCACTCGAACGGGTACTCGCTCGTCCGCCACGTCCTGCTCAACCAGGCCGGACTCTCCCTGGACGCCGAGATCGCCGACCTCGGCCGCACCCTCGGCGCGGAGCTCCTGGAGCCCACCAAGATCTACTCGCTGGACTGTCTGGCCCTCACCCGCACCACCGAGGTCCACGCCTTCAGCCACGTCACCGGCGGCGGTCTGGCCGCCAACCTGGCCCGTGTGATCCCCGACACCCTGCACGCCACGGTGGACCGCTCCACCTGGACCCCGGCCCCGATCTTCGACCTGGTCGGCAAGACGGGTCAGGTCGAGCGCCTGGAGCTGGAGAAGACCCTGAACATGGGCGTGGGCATGATCGCCATCGTCCCCCAGGAGTCGGCGGACGTGGCCCTGACCACCCTGGCGGACCGCGGGGTCGAGGCCTGGGTCGCGGGCGAGATCACCGACCGCGCCGACCACACCACGGGCGCCGAACTGGTCGGCGACTACGCACGAGGCTGAGCGGCAGTACGCCCCTGATGAGGGCCGAAGGCCCAACCATCAGGGGCGCGGGGAACTGCGCGAGCAACCACACGCGACCTGCGGTCGCCAACGTGCGGTGGACCCGAGCTATGAGGCGCCCCAGCCCCGAGCGGAGCGAAACCGCACAAAACCCGGTCCGGCGGTGCAACCCGCCCGGACCGGGTGGAGCGCGACTGGAGCGTCAAGCGCCGCGACGATGAGAGGCGGGACCGGACTGTTCGTCCTCGTCGTCCTCATCGTCGTCGTTGTAAAGATCCGCGTACTGGGCGTACGGGTCGTCTTCGTCTTCGTCGTCCTCGAACGGTTCGCCGTTCGGAGGTTGGTTCGAAGTCGAAGCGCCCAGCTCGCTGGCCAGACGCGACAGGTCAGTCCCGCCGCTGTTGTACTTCAGCTGGCGGGCGACCTTCGTCTGCTTGGCCTTGGCCCGGCCGCGCCCCATGGCTCGACCCCCTCGGTGACGGGGCTCGACGGCCCCAGAGTCTTGACACGCGTTCATGTTCTAGAACGGGCTCTCCGTGGAGAGACCGGTCCGTAGGGCTTCCACGGTACCTGAGCCCACGCCCATACGGTACGTCGCCCGCAGGACGTGCCCGTGCCCAGAACCTGCGAGGAGCCCTTTCCCCGCTGGTCAACGGTGATTTTAACCGTTTCTGGACGGGCGACCCGCCGTACGAAGTGAGAGTTCTCTCTAAAGCCGCCGACGGGTACCGCCGGCGCCGCACGACAACCGCGCGGCGCCGGCGTCCAGGGTTCAGCGACCGTGTGCCGCCGCCGCCTCGTGCATCCGCTGCTCGGCGATCCGGTCGGCCGCGGCGGCCGGCGGGATACCGTCCATCTTCGCACGTGCGAAGATCGCCAGTGTGGTGTCGAAGATCTGCGCGGCCTTCGCCTTGCACCGCTCGAAGTCGAACCCGTGGAGTTCGTCGGCGACCTGGATGACCCCGCCGGCGTTCACCACGTAGTCCGGCGCGTAGAGGATGCCCCGGTCGGCGAGGTCCTTCTCGACACCGGGGTGCGCGAGCTGGTTGTTGGCCGCGCCGCACACCACCTTGGCCGTGAGCACGGGCACGGAGTCGTCGTTCAGGGCCCCGCCGAGCGCGCAGGGGGCGTAGATGTCGAGTCCCTCGGTCCGGATCAGCGCGTCGGTGTGCGCGACGGCGGTGACCCCGGCCGGATGCCGGTCGAGGATCCGCCGTACGGCGTCCGCGCGCACGTCCGTGATCACGACCTCGGCGCCCTCGGCCCGCAGATGCTCCACGAGGTGGTGGCCGACCTTGCCGACGCCCGCGATCCCGACCTTGCGATCGCGCAGCGACGGATCGCCCCACTGGTGCTGTGCGGAGGCCCGCATGCCCTGGTAGACGCCGAAGGCGGTGAGGACGGAGGAGTCTCCGGCGCCGCCGTTCTCGGGGGACCGGCCGGTCGTCCAGCGGCACTCGCGTGCCACGACGTCCATGTCGGCGACATAGGTGCCGACGTCGCACGCGGTGACGTACCGGCCGCCGAGGGAGGCCACGAACCGTCCGTAGGCGAGCAGCAGTTCCTCGCTCTTGATCCGGTCGGGGTCGCCGATGATCACGGCCTTGCCGCCGCCGTGGTCGAGACCGGCCATGGCGTTCTTGTAGGACATGCCGCGCGCGAGGTTCAGGGCGTCGGCGACAGCCTCCGCCTCGGTCGCGTACGGGTAGAAGCGCGTGCCGCCGAGTGCGGGGCCGAGCGCGGTGGAGTGGAGGGCGATGACGGCCTTGAGGCCGCTGGCCCGGTCCTGGCAGAGCACGACTTGCTCGTGACCGCCCTGGTCCGAGTGGAACAGGGTGTGCAGGACGCCGGCAGATACTTCGGTCACTGTGGTGACTCCTGGGTAAGAAGCGGCGGTGGGTCACAGGCTCCCGTTCGGGTGGCGGGGTCTGTGAGCATGAGATTAGAGCCTGCGTCCGCCGTACAGCGGCGCAGCCTCAGGATCACCCCCCGGCCGGAGTACCGGCGTGGTGCGATCCGCACAGTTTTCCGGCCCGCCGGTGTGCGGGTTCGGCAGGTTTCCCCGGTGGCAGCCGGGGGAGGGAGCAGGCGTGCCCAAGGTGTCCTCGGTGATCGTCCCGTATGCGTCCTACCTCCGCGTGTACGAGCCGCTGGCGGCCTTTCCCGAGCCCGAGCGCGACCACTGGGCCCGCTACGCCCGGCGCCCCGACCGTCCCTCCTACCAGGACGAGCTGCGCCGCTCGCTGGCCGACCTGCTGCCGACCCCGCCGATGCCGGTCCCGGTGCACGAGAGCGACGACGCCTTCGTGCTGGAGGTCGACGGGGTGGTCTGTGTCTGTCCCTGGCGGACCCGGCTGCGCGGCTGGCAGGCGCTCGGCGACCTGGCCGAGGAGCTGCCCGCCCCGGTCCTGGACGCGGTGCTGCCGCCACTGGTGCGCCACCAGGCGAGCCAGGACTACGAGCGCTGGATGGCCGGCAACCCCGACGCCCGGCCCTGGATCCGCACCGCGACCTGGCAGGTGCCGCTGAACTGGTTCGTCCTCGTCTCGGACGAGGAGCGGACGTACGAGAAGGGGTCGGGCGAGAAGGGATCCGGCGAGATCTCGCCGGTGCTTCGCTATCGCACTCCCATGGTGCAGGCCCGGCGGCGCGTGGCGCGGGGGCTGCGGACCCTGCGGGAGGCCATCGACGAGGGGCCGCTCGTCGACGGTCTGATCGACGTGGGCCGCTGGCTGGAGGAGTTCCACCCGCGCTCGCTGGTCGAGCTGGACTACGGCGGCCTCGTGCACGTCCTGCCCGCCGACGAGCTGGACGGCGACCACTCCGCCGCCGACGTCGCCGAGGGCATCGAGGCCCTGCGCGGCGGGGACGGCCTGGCCGCCGGGGAGGCCTACGGGCGCCTGGTGGAGCGCTGGCGGGCGGTACGGGACAGGCGCTCGGCGAACTGAATCCGGCCGAACCGGTTGAACCGGCTCAACCCCTCGTCCGTACTTGTGACTTGTGGGGCCGATGGGAAAAGGCTTTCCACGGAGGCCGAACCGTGGTGAACTGTCCACCCTTGACCCAAGCTTGACGCAACGCTGTGACCTGCGGGTGTCACGGGGGGACGTAGGTCCCCGATACGGGCTTTTGTGTCAAGAAGCCGCCAAGCGTGACGGATTGCACTTACGCGGGCCTTGCCTCTTACGCACCTCCTCGTGTCAAAATAGGACAAGGAGCCCGGGGGAGGCTCCTTCTGCCCACGTATGGGTGGAATCTCAGCATTGCACGCTATTGGGGGGTCTCGTGACTCCTGCACGCCACTGTGACTGATCGTCACAGTGGCGTGACTGTCCGCTATGGCATGGTCCATCGGCATCCGTCGCTGATGAACACCTGGGAGGGCAATTCCATCGGTTTGGCCGACGCGGCTGGACAGATGGTGTAGTTGTAGTGCCGAGGACAAGCCGTTCGTCCTATAACCGACTCGACTCGCGTCCGCCATTTCGGGCAACGCGGGTCAAGGTGCAGAATTTAGAGGAAAGAACCGAGAAGGTTCGGTTCTCCCGAGGAGGCCGCTCATGACCGCTCGCACCCCTGATGCCGAGCCGCTGCTGACCCCGGCTGAGGTCGCCACCATGTTCCGTGTGGACCCGAAGACGGTCACACGGTGGGCGAAGGCCGGCAAGCTCACGTCCATCCGCACGCTCGGCGGACACCGCCGTTACCGCGAGGCTGAGGTCCGCGCACTGCTCGCGGGCATTCCGCAGCAGCGCAGCGAGGCCTGAACCACCGCATGACAGGGCGTTTCGGCTGGTCCCCCAATCGGCCGGAAGCCTGAAAGCACCGCTCAGCAGCTTCAAGCGACGCGGGTTCTGCCCCAACAGATCCCACGCCCGAGCCACACAGAGCTTTCCGGGAGGCCCAGGCTTCCCGGTCGTCGTCAGGCAAGCACCAAGGGTGCGTCGTAGATCGCGCTGGACTCCGCCGGGTCCAGCGCGATCTTTTTTGTGCGCGGAGTCGGCGGAATCGGTCGTTCCGGGTCCGGAACCGACGGGTTGTGCGCGGGCTTGTCGGACTCTGGGGAGGGGTGTCGGATCTCCTGTGCAGGACCCTGGGGACTGGTGCAATTGCACATATTAAATTGACTAGTTGTAGGGGACTGGTAAGAACCGGCGTTCCGAAAACTCGTTCAGTGACACCCGTCACATGTCGGGCGGCTTGTTGCCCGAGCGGCATCTGCGGTAGAGGGGGCGGGAGTTGAGCGCGGCGCGCCCTCGCGGAAGATGTTCCCTACGGGACGCGTCTCACGCCTTGGCCGGCGTCTCGTCCTCCGCGGGGCCCTCGGCGCCGTCCTCGCCGCCGGTGGGGTGCTCCGTGGCCAGCCGCAGCAGGCGGTGGCAGATCGGGCAGTGGTGGGTGAGATGGCGGTACGAGGAGGCGGCCGACAGATGGGCACGGAGTAACGCGCGCGTCTCGTGCCGAGCGGACGCCGCCATACGCCACCTCCGGGGTCTTGGGGCCCTGAATCTGAGGTACCGGCGGAATGTGACGCCGTCAACCCCCACGGCGCCGGCGGAGCCGCCGCCGGCGGCTCACGGAGGCGCGGGGAACTGCGCGATCGCCACAGACGCCCCGCGCACGCCCAACGACCCCAGCACCCCGAGTTCTTGGGCGAACAGAGCAGGAAGCCGTGGCGCAGCCGCACAGCAAGAAGGCCCGCATCCAAAAGGATGCGGGCCTTCGACATCGTGCGGTCCTGACGGGATTTGAACCCGCGGCCTCCACCTTGACAGGGTGGCGAGCACTCCAAACTGCTCCACAGGACCAGGTTTCGCAGTCCGCGCCTTGTAGCCGCGCTGGCCTGCGAGAAGAGACTCTACAGGAGCGGTGGCCCCGCGGTCGAACTCACCCGGTGTGCACGGTCGATCACGGAGCGGCCGCGTCGATCGCCTTCACGATCCGCTTGTCGGAGACGGGGTAGGCCGTGCCCAGGGCATGCGCGAAGTAGCTGACCCGCAGCTCCTCGATCATCCAGCGGATCTCCGTGACCGAGGAGGGCACGGGCCGCCCCTGGGGCAGCTGTTCCAGCAGCCAGGCGTACTCGTCGCGCATCTCGTGGACCTTCTCCATCCGGGACGTGTCCCGCTGGACGCCGGTCGGCATCTGCTGGAGCCGGCGGTCGGCCGCCACCAGATAGCGCATCAGGTCCGGCAGCCGCCGGAGCCCCGCCTCCGTGACGAACCCGGGCTTCACGAGGGCGTCCAGCTGCCCCCGTACATCCGCGAGGTTGGCGAGGAGGGCCGGGCTGCGGGTGGACTTCAATCGGCGTTCACAGGCCTGCCAGGCGGCCAGCACCTGCTGCACCTGGCCGACCGTGCGGACCGTGGTGTCGACGATCTCCGCGCGCACCTTGTCGTACAGCTTGCGGTACGACGACTCGTCCCACGCCGGGCCGCCGAAGTCGGCGATCAGCTTGTCGGCCGCGGCCATCGCGCAGTCGTCGAAGAGCGCCTGGATCGAACCGTGTGGATTGGCGGACAGTGCCAGCTTCTGCGCGTTGGTGAGCTTTTCGCTCGCGAACTTCGCAGGGTTGACCGGAATGTTTCGGAGGATGAGCCTTCGGGTGCCCTTCCACATCGCCTCCGACTGTTCCGCCTCCGTGTCGAAGAGGCGTACGGAGACGGTGTTCGCCTTCGGTCCGTCGTCGACGAGCGCCGGGTACGCCTTCACCGGCTGGCCGGCGCGGCGGGTCTCGAAGACCCGGGTGAGCGAGCCGATCGTCCAGTCCGTCAGGCCCGTCCGTTCCACGGACTCGCCGCCCTGGCGCTCGGCGGTGGCCGCCGCGGCCTGGGACAGGGCCTTGCGCGCCCTCGGCTTCAACTGGAGCGTCAGCGCCTCCAGGTCCTTGTCCTCGGCCAGCTTCCGGCGCCGCTCGTCGACGATCCGGAAGGTGATCTTCAGGTGGTCGGGGACCCGGGACCAGTCGAAGTCCTCGGGCGTCACCGGCACGCCCACCATGCGCTTGAGCTCGCGGGCCATCGTCACCGGCAGCGGCTCCTGGAGGGGGACCGCTTGGTCCAGGAAGCGCCGGGCGAAGTTGGGCGCCGGTACGTAGTTCCTGCGGATCGGCTTGGGGAGGGAACGGATCAGCTCCGTCACCACCTCCTCCCGCAGGCCCGGGATCTGCCAGTCGAAGCCCTCGTCGGTGACCTGGTTGAGGACCTGGAGGGGGATGTGGACCGTCACGCCGTCCGCGTCGGCGCCCGGCTCGAACTGGTACGTGACGCGGAACTTGAGCTGTCCCTGCCGCCAGGAGTCCGGATAGTCGTCCTTGGTGACCGCCTCGGCCGACTCCCGGATGAGCATCTCCCGCTCGAAGTCCAGGAAGTCGGGCTGCTCGTGGCGCTTGTGCTTCCACCAGGAGTCGAAGTGCGCGCCCGAGACGACATGGTCGGGAACCCGCTGGTCGTAGAAGTCGAAGAGCGTGTCGTCGTCGACCACGATGTCCCGGCGCCGGGCCCGGTGCTCCAGCTCCTCGACCTCGCTGAGGAGCTTGCGGTTGTCGGCGAAGAACTTGTGGTGCGTACGCCAGTCGCCCTCGACCAGCGCGTTGCGGATGAACAGCTCACGGCTGGCCTCGGGGTCGATCCGGCCGTAGTTGATCTTCCGCTGGGCGACGATCGGCACGCCGTACAGCGTGACCTTCTCGTACGCCATCACGGCCGCCTGGTCCTTCTCCCAGTGCGGCTCGCTGTAGGTGCGCTTGAGCAGGTGCTCGGCGAGGGGCTCGACCCACTCGGGCTCGATCCTCGCGTTGACGCGGGCCCACAGGCGGCTCGTCTCCACCAGCTCCGCGGACATCACGAAGCGCGGGGGCTTCTTGAAGAGGGCCGAGCCCGGGAAGATCGCGAACTTGGCGTTGCGGGCGCCCAGGTACTCGTTCTTCCCCGCGCCCCTGCCGCTCTCGGCCCCGGCGTCCTTCACGTCCTTCATGCCGATGTGCGAGAGCAGGCCGGCCAGCAGGGAGACATGGATGTGCTGTTCCGGCGCGTCCTCCTCGTTGAGGTGGATGTCCATCTGCCGGGCGACCGTGCGCAGCTGGCTGTAGATGTCCTGCCACTCCCGGATGCGCAGGAAGTTCAGGTACTCCTGCTTGCACATCCGCCGGAACGACGACGAGCCGCGCTCCTTCTGCTGCTCGCGGACGTACCGCCAGAGGTTGAGGAAGGCGAGGAAGTCGCTGGTCTCGTCCTTGAAGCGGGCGTGCTGCTGGTCCGCCTGGGCCTGTTTGTCGGCGGGGCGCTCGCGCGGGTCCTGGATGGAGAGCGCGGCCGCGATCACCATGACCTCGCGGGCGCAGCCGTTCTTGTCGGCCTCGACGACCATGCGGGCGAGCCGGGGGTCGACGGGCAGCTGGGAGAGCTTGCGGCCCATCGGGGTGAGGCGCTTGCGTACGTCCTTCTGCGCCGGGTCGAGCGCGCCGAGCTCCTGGAGGAGCTGGACGCCGTCGCGGATGTTGCGGTGGTCCGGCGGGTCGATGAAGGGGAACTTCTCGATGTCGCCGAGGCCGGCCGCGGTCATCTGGAGGATGACGGAGGCGAGGTTCGTCCGGAGGATCTCAGCGTCCGTGAACTCGGGGCGGGCCTCGAAGTCGTCCTCGCTGTACAGCCGGATGCAGACACCGTCCGACGTACGGCCGCAGCGGCCCTTGCGCTGGTTGGCGCTGGCCTGGGAGATCGCCTCGATCGGCAGGCGCTGGACCTTGGTGCGGTGGCTGTAGCGGCTGATGCGGGCGAAGCCCGGGTCGATGACGTACTTGATGCCGGGGACGGTGAGGGAGGTCTCGGCGACGTTCGTGGCCAGAACGATCCTGCGGCCGGTGTGCGGCTGGAAGACACGGTGCTGTTCGGCGTGCGAGAGCCGGGCGTACAGGGGGAGGACCTCGGTGAAGCGGTAGCTCTTCTTGATCAGCGCGTCGGCCGTGTCCCGGATCTCGCGCTCACCGGAGAGGAAGACGAGGATGTCGCCCTTGCCCTCGGCCTGAAGCTCCTCGACGGCGTCGCAGATGGCGGTGATCTGGTCGCGGTCGGCGTCGTCGGAGTCCTCTTCGAGGAGGGGGCGGTAGCGCACCTCGACCGGGTAGGTGCGGCCGCTGACCTCGACGATCGGCGCGTCGCCGAAGTGGCGGGAGAAGCGCTCGGGGTCGATGGTCGCGGAGGTGATGACGACCTTGAGATCGGGGCGCTTGGGCAGCAGCTGGGCCAGGTAGCCCAGCAGGAAGTCGATGTTGAGGGACCGCTCGTGGGCCTCGTCGATGATGATCGTGTCGTAGGCGCGCAGTTCGCGGTCCGTCTGGATCTCGGCGAGCAGGATGCCGTCCGTCATCAGCTTGACGAAGGTGGCGTCCGGGTTGACCTGGTCGGTGAACCGCACCTTCCAGCCGACCGCCTCGCCGAGCGGCGTCCGCAGCTCCTCCGCGACGCGTTCGGCGACCGTGCGGGCGGCGATACGACGGGGCTGGGTGTGCCCGATCATGCCGCGTACGCCACGCCCCAGCTCCATACAGATCTTGGGGATCTGCGTCGTCTTGCCGGAGCCGGTCTCGCCCGCGACGATCACGACCTGGTGGTCGCGGATCGCGGCCGCGATGTCGTCCTTCTTCTGGCTGACGGGCAGCTGCTCGGGGTACGAGACGGCCGGCACGCGCGCGGCGCGCTCGGCCATGCGGGACTCGCCCTTGGCGACCTCCGCCTCGATCTCGGCGAGAACGGCGGCCCGGGCTTCGGGCTTACGGATCTTGCGCGCGCCTTCGAGTCTGCGCCCGAGCCGGTGCGCGTCGCGCAGGGACAGCTCGGCCAGACGGGGGGCGAGGGCGCCGAAGGCGGGGGCAGGTGGCGTAGACATACGCCGTCCAGGATCTCACCTCGGCGAAACGAGGGGCGAACGCTTTTGCGTGCGGCCGTCCCGGGGCACCGACGGACCCATCTGCTGCCGCACACGCGAAGACCCCCTCCGGCTTCCCGGAGGGGGTCTTCGTCGATGTGGCTGGGGCCGGGGTCGAACCGGCGACCTATCGCTTTTCAGGCGATCGCTCGTACCAACTGAGCTACCCAGCCGCGATGTTTCACGTGAAACACCAGCGGTCCTGACGGGATTTGAACCCGCGGCCTCCACCTTGACAGGGTGGCGAGCACTCCAAACTGCTCCACAGGACCAAGGATGCGTACGACAGTGTCGCACACGTTCTTGCGTGCCCCCAACGGGATTCGAACCCGTGCTACCGCCTTGAAAGGGCGGCGTCCTAGGCCGCTAGACGATGAGGGCTATCGGCCCGCCTGGGCGCTTCGTCAGCGCGTCGGGGACGTGAGAAGCATATGGGATGGCGGGAGGTATCGCCAAAACGGTTTACGGGCCGCCGGAAGGCTCGCCCGTCGACGTGGTTCCGGAGGGGGACGGGGACCGCTCGTCCCCGGGCTCGGCACCCGGCTGGTTCTCCTTCGGCAGGTGGCGGCTGACCTCGGCCGTCGTCAGGCCCAGCCCGCCGAGCTTGATCTCGTCCCAGGCCTGGAGGCGCCGGGTGTCGCGGTCGAGGTACAGGACCGAGGCCTGGATGGGATCGGGGTACTTGCCCTCCACGGCACGCAGACCGCTGCCTCCGGTCGAGCCCTCGATACGCAGACGGGTGCCCTGGTCGAGGATCTCCATCTCGGGGTGGTGCACATGCCCGGCGAGCACGAGCGGGACCTCGCCGTCCGTCTCCCGGGCGGCGTCCGGGTTGTGGGCGATCGCGATGTCCACGGGGCTGCCGGCCGTCTTCTGCGCGCGCAGGGCGTCCGCCAGCCTCCGCCCGGCCACCTCCTCCGAAGGCAGGCCCGCCTTGTCGGTCGAGCGGTCCGGGGTGAACTGCGGGTCCCCGATCCCCGCGAAGCGCAGCCCGCCGACGGTCACCGCCCTGCCCTCGTCGAGGACGTGCGTGTGGTCGATGCCCTCCAGATAGCGCTGCGTCGCGCGGGAGTCGTGGTTGCCGCGCACCCAGACGTACGGTGCGCCGAGGTCGGCGATCGGGTCCAGGAACGGGTTCTCGGCGGCGCTGCCGTGGTCCATGGTGTCGCCGGAGTCGACGATGACGTTGATCTCGTACTGCTCCACCAGCGAGGCGATGATCTTCCAGCTCGCGGGGTTCAGATGGATGTCGGAGACGTGCAGGACGCGGATGGTCGTCGGGTCCGGCTGGTACGCGGGGAGCGTGGACGTGACGTCGTACAGCTTGGTCACGTTCGTCACCAGGCGGGCCAACTCCTTCTGGTAGATGTCGAATTCGGTGACGATGCTGCGCGCGTTGCCGACGAGGGAGGGCGCGGAGGAGAGCAGGCCCGAGAACTTGGGTTCCAGGACGGAGTTGGGGTTCCAGGTCGCGGCGGCCGTGCCGCCGGCGCCGGCCAGCAGGACGAGGGCGAGGCCACCCGCGGCGAGGGCGCGGCGGGGGCGGCGGAACACGGCGAGACCCAGGGTGGTGGCGCCGACGACGACGGCGACGCCCGACCGCACGGCCAGGTCGACGGTGCCGTGCTGCACGTCCGAGGCGATCTCCTCCTGCAGCCCGGAGATCCGCTCGGGGTGGTCGACCAGGGCCTGGGCGCGCTCCGGGTCGAGCTGGTCGACGTTCACGTCCAGGCGCACGGGGGCGTTGTGGCTGCGCAGTTCCAGGGCGCCGAGCGGGGAGACGTTGATCTTCGTGCCGCCGGTGAGGGACGGGCGCAGGGTCATCGTCGTGTTCATCGGGCCGACGGGGGTGCGGACGTTGCCGACGATCAGCAGGCCCAGCCAGGCGCCGAGCAGCACGACCGCGACGAGGCCGAGCGCGCGTCCCCAGGGGTGGGGGTGGTGGACCAGTTCGAGCGTCGGGTGCGTGCGGCGGGAGCGGTAGTGCCGGGCCAGGGCGCGGGGGGCCCGTGGCATGGCCCGGGCGACGCGGTGCAGAGCGGTCCGCAAGGTGGTCCTCATGGCGCTGCCGGTAGTGCCGGCGTCGGCGGTGCGGTTGGCTGGGGCGGCGGGGACGCGTGCCATTGGTCCCGTATGCCCAGCGGTGCGGACGGATATGCGGGGGGCGAGTCGCGGGGGTCGTGCCTGACAATGGCCGTGTGCTGGAGATGACGCGCGAGGAGTTCGAGGAACTGGTCGCCGAGGCGTTGGACCGGATTCCGCCGGAGCTGACACGGCTGATGGACAACGTGGCGGTGTTCGTGGAGGACGAGCCGCCCGCCGACGATCCCGAGTTGCTCGGGCTCTACGAGGGGACTCCGCTGACCGACCGCGGCGAGTGGTACGCCGGGGTGCTGCCGGACCGGATCACGATCTACCGGGGGCCGACGCTGCGGATGTGCGAGTCACGGGAGGACGTGGTCGCGGAGACCGAGGTGACCGTGGTGCACGAGATCGCGCATCACTTCGGGATCGACGACGCGCGGCTGCACGCGCTCGGGTACGGGTGACGGACGGCTGTTTCGGGGCGCCTGGGCTGGGGGTGCGGCACTTCCGCACCGCGCGGGCAGGGGCCTGCGGCCGCGCGTGTCCTCTTGTGGGCGGCGGGAGTTGGGCAGGGGGACTCCTCATTCCGCCCCCCTCGGAGGTGGCCGCCGTGCGCGCCTTGAACGTATCCGTCCGTCTGGCCGCCACGGTCCTGGCCGTCGCGGCAGCCGGCGGCTGTATGAGCGTGGGGGACGACGGGCGGAAGCCCGGGCCGTCGCCGTCCGTGGGGCAGCGCGGCGGGGAGAGCCCGGACGGGGGCACCGCGATGACGGGCGGGGGCGGCCCGGGATACCAGTCCGGGCAGGGCGAGCGCCGTGGTTCCGCCCCGCCCCGCCCCTCCGCCGCCGGCTCCGCGTCCGCCTCCGCCCCGGCGTCCGGGGCGGCCGAGCCGTCCGGCAGGGCGACGCCGCCCAAGGGGGGCGGGGACGAGGGGAAGGGCGAGCGCCCGGAGAAGCCCGAGCCGACGAAGGGGGAGCCGACTCCGACGCCGACGGTGGTGCAGCCCGAGCCGGAGCCGACGAAGCCGGTGGAGCCCCCGCCGTCGCCCGAGCCCTCGGCCGAGCCGTCGTCGTCCGCGCACGAACAGGGGGCCCAGCTGATGGAACGGGAACCGGCACCACAGGCGGGCAACACGGCGTAGGCCTGCGGCGGTTGGGCCGGAGGGGCGTGGGGGTGGGCAGGGTTCCCTACGGCTCGGACGGCGGGGTCCGGGAGGCGCCGGTGGGGTTCGGTCGGCGCCGGTGACGGGCGGCTGGGCTCTGTGTCCGTGACGTCGGCGGGAGCTTCGGCCGGCGCGTCGCCGCCCTGCGCGCTCGTACGGGGCTTCGAGTCGTGCTTCGCCGGGGCGCTGCGATCTTTGCCCCTGTTGAATCCACCACATCGCGTGCCCCGCGCCCTCGGTGTCCCGTGCCGGATGTGCCGGAGACACGGCCGTCCGCGCCTCCCGCTGAAGTACCCGTCTCACCCCTGACCTGGGGTTATCCGCTCAGTTTGCCTTGAGGGGTGGTGGGTGCGTATGGTGGTAGATCGTTTGATCCCATTTGCCCGGCGCCACCACAGAGCGCGCCGTGTGGCGCGTACTCTCCCTTGCCGTGGCGGACCGCATAGAGGCGGTCGTGTGCGAATCACGGAGTTGACGGGCGCGTGCCGACGAGACTCCGGAAGGTTTCGCATACGCATGTCCATTTCCAGTACTGATCACGTCGTCGTGCCCGAGAACGGCGAGAACGACTCGGTCGAGACGGCGGCCCCCGAGGCCACCTTCGCGGACCTCGGTCTCCCCGAGGGCGTCGTGCGCAAGCTCGCGCAGAACGGCGTGACCACCCCCTTCCCGATCCAGGCCGCGACCATCCCGGACGCCCTGGCCGGCAAGGACATCCTCGGCCGTGGCCGCACCGGCTCCGGCAAGACCCTCTCCTTCGGTCTGCCGACCCTGGCGACGCTCGCCGGCGGCCGCACCGAGAAGCACAAGCCCCGCGCCGTCATCCTCACCCCGACCCGTGAGCTCGCGATGCAGGTCGCGGACGCGCTCCAGCCGTACGGCGACGTCCTCGGTCTGAAGATGAAGGTCGTCTGCGGCGGTACCTCCATGGGCAACCAGATCTACGCCCTGGAGCGCGGCGTCGACGTCCTCGTCGCCACCCCCGGCCGCCTCCGCGACCTCATCAACCGCGGCGCCTGCTCGCTGGAGAACGTCCAGATCGCCGTCCTCGACGAGGCCGACCAGATGTCGGACCTGGGCTTCCTGCCCGAGGTCACCGAGCTGCTCGACCAGGTCCCGGCCGGCGGCCAGCGGATGCTGTTCTCCGCGACCATGGAGAACGAGATCTCCACGCTGGTCAAGCGCTACCTGAGCAACCCGGTCACGCACGAGGTCGACAGCGCCCAGGGCAACGTCACGACCATGTCGCACCACATCCTGATCGTGAAGCCCAAGGACAAGGCGCCGGTCACGGCCGCCATCGCCTCCCGCAAGGGCCGCACGATCATCTTCGTCCGCACCCAGCTCGGTGCCGACCGTATCGCCGAGCAGCTGTGCGACTCCGGCGTGAAGGCCGACGCGCTGCACGGCGGTATGACGCAGGGTGCGCGTACCCGGGTGCTGGAGGACTTCAAGAAGGGCTACGTCAACGCGCTCGTCGCGACCGACGTCGCTGCCCGAGGCATCCACGTCGACGGCATCGACCTCGTCCTCAACGTGGACCCGGCCGGTGACCACAAGGACTACCTGCACCGGGCCGGCCGTACGGCGCGTGCCGGGCGTACGGGCACGGTCGTGTCCCTCTCCCTGCCGCACCAGCGTCGGCAGATCTTCCGGCTGATGGAGGACGCGGGCGTCGACGCCGGGCGTCACATCATCCAGGGTGGTTCGACGTTCGACCCCGAGGTCGCCGAGATCACGGGCGCCCGGTCGATGACCGAGGTCCAGGCCGAGTCCGCCGGCAACGCCGCGCAGCAGGCCGAGCGTGATGTCGCTCAGCTCAGCAAGGAGTTGGAGCGGGCCACGCGCCGCGCCGCGGAGCTGCGCGAGGAGGCCGACCGGCTGACCGCGCGGGCCGCCCGGGAGCGGGGCGAGGACCCGGCGGCGGCCGTCGCCGCCACCTCCGGGGCCGCCACCGCCGTGGTCGAGGCCGAGGGTGCGACGCCGGTCGAGGCTCCGGCCGCGATCGCCGAGCAGCCGGTGCACGAGCGGCCCGCGCGCCGCGAGGAGCGGGGCAACGGCTACGGCAGCGGCGGTTTCGACCGCCGTGACAACGACCGTGGCGAGCGGGGCGACCGTGGCGGGTTCCGCCGGGACGACCGCCGTGACGGTGAGCGCGGTGGCTTCGACCGCCGTGACGACCGTCGTGACGGCGACCGTGGTGGACGTTCCTTCGAGCGTCGTGACAACGACCGCGGCGGTTTCCGCCGGGACAACGACCGTGGTGGACGTTCCTTCGAGCGTCGTGACAACGACCGCGGCGGTTTCCGCCGGGACAACGACCGTCGTGACGGCGACCGTGGCGGGCGTTCCTTCGACCGCGACCGCAACGACCGGGGTGGCTTCCGCCGGGACAACAACGAGCGTGGCGGCTTCGAGCGTCGTGACGGTGAGCGCGGTGGCCGTTCGTTCGAGCGTCGTGACAACGACCGTGGTGGGTTCCGCCGGGACAACGACCGCGGCGGCCGCTCCTTCGAGCGTCGTGACGAGCGTGGCGGGCACCGGGGCAGCGACCGTCCCTTCAACCGCGACCGCCAGGGCGAGCGTCCGGGCTTCCGCTCCGGCGGCCACGAGCGCCCGTACGGCCGTCGTGACGACCACCGAGGCAGCGGCACCGGCACCGGCACCGGCACCGGCACCGGCTCCTCCTTCGGCCGTCGTGACGACAAGCCGCGCTGGAAGCGCAACGGCTGACGGTAAGTGAGACAGCGAAGGGCCCGTACGACTCCGGTCGTACGGGCCCTTCGGCCTTGGTTCCGCCGGTTTTCGGCCATGGTGTGGCGCATGTCACGTCCCTGGAGAGGGAATTGCTGGGGGCATGACAGATGACGACATAGCCCGTGGGGCAGCCGGGGCTTCGGTCCCGGACTCTGTGTCGGTCTCGGTGTCCGACGAGGAGCGGCTCGCCCAGCTGGGCTACACGCAGGTCCTCGCCCGCCGTATGTCCGCGTTCTCCAACTACGCGGTCTCCTTCACGATCATCTCGGTCCTGTCCGGCTGTATGACGCTCTACCTCTTCGGCATGAACACCGGCGGGCCCGCGGTGATCACCTGGGGCTGGGTCGCGGTCGGTCTGATGACGCTCTTCGTGGGTCTGGCCATGGCCGAGATCTGCTCGGCCTACCCGACCTCCGCCGGCCTGTACTTCTGGGCGCACCGACTGGCCCCGGCCCGCAGTGCGGCGGCCTGGGCGTGGTTCACGGGCTGGTTCAACGTGCTCGGCCAGGTGGCCGTGACCGCCGGCATCGACTTCGGCGCGGCGTCCTTCCTGGCGGCCTATCTGAACCTGGAGTTCGGCTTCGAGGTGACCCCGGGCCGGACCATCCTCCTCTTCGCCGCGATCCTGCTGCTGCACGGCCTGCTGAACACCTTCGGCGTCGGGATCGTCGGACTGCTGAACAGCATCAGCGTGTGGTGGCACGTGGTGGGTGTGGTCGTCATCGTCGGTGCGCTCGTCATCGTCCCGGACAGCCACCAGTCGGCGTCCTTCGTGTTCACCGAGTTCGTCAACGAGACGGGCTGGGGCAGCGGGCTGTACGTGGTGCTGCTGGGGCTGCTGATGGCGCAGTACACCTTCACCGGGTACGACGCCTCCGCCCATATGACCGAGGAGACGCACGACGCGTCGACGGCCGGCCCGAAGGGCATCGTCCAGTCCATCTGGACGTCCTGGGTGGCGGGCTTCGTCCTGCTCCTCGGCTTCACCTTCGCCATCCAGTCCTACGACGGCGCCCGCGAGTCGGCGACCGGGGTGCCCCCCGCGCAGATCCTGCTCGACGCCCTCGGCGCGACCGGCGGCAA
The DNA here is from genome assembly GCF_014930365.1 of Streptomyces caniscabiei. Taxonomy (GTDB): domain Bacteria; phylum Actinomycetota; class Actinomycetes; order Streptomycetales; family Streptomycetaceae; genus Streptomyces; species Streptomyces caniscabiei. The sequence goes on from NZ_JABXWI010000025.1 coordinate 37,778, forward strand.
GCTGCTCCTGCTCGTCATCATCGGCGCCCAGCTGTTCTGCGGCATGGCCTCCGTCACCGCCAACAGCCGCATGATCTACGCCTTCTCGCGCGACGGCGCCCTGCCGTTCTCGCACGTCTGGCACACGGTCAGCCCGCGCACCCGCACCCCCGTGGCGGCGGTCTGGCTGGCGGCGGGCGGCGCGCTCGTCCTCGGCCTCCCGTATCTGATCAATGTCACCGCGTACGCCGCCGTCACCTCGATCGCGGTGATCGGCCTCTACATCGCGTACGTCATCCCGACCCTGCTGCGGCTGCGCAAGGGCGACGCGTTCGAGCGCGGGCCCTGGCACCTGGGGCGCTGGTCGCGGGTGATCGGGCTGATCGCGGTGGTCTGGGTCGTCTTCATCACCGTCCTGTTCATGCTCCCGCAGCTCTCCCCGGTCACCTGGGAGAACTTCAACTACGCCCCCGTCGCCGTGCTCGTGGTGCTGGGCTTCGCGGCGATCTGGTGGGCCGCGTCCGCCCGCCACTGGTTCCTCAACCCCGAACACGCGCGCAGTGTGGCGCGGAAGGGGGCGCCGGAGCCGATCGATCCGTGATCCCGTGACCGGGCCCGGGCTCCCGCGCGTTCGTGAACCCGTGACCGGGCCCGGGCTCCCGTGGTACTTCGCCATCGGGTCACGGCCCGGTCAACTCGCCCGACTCCCGCCGATCTTCCGTCCGTTCTGTTCTGCGGCGAACCTTTTTACGGCCCTTCGACGCGGCCGGGTCACCGATACCCGATCGGACTCCCGGCCACGTCCGGCTATGCTCGTGGGGGCAACATCGTCTGGGCCCTTAGCTCAATTGGCAGAGCAGTGGACTTTTAATCCATTGGTTGTGGGTTCGAGTCCCACAGGGCCTACGGTTCGCGGGTGGGGGTTACCCCTTCTGACCTGCAGTGCAGCGTCCGAGTCGACTTCGGTCGGGTCGGGCGCTGTGGCGTTTCCGGGGTTCGGCGTGAGCGATGCGTGAGCGGATGTGTCCGTGGCCTGCGGGTCGGCCGCCCGCGTCTGGTGGTTGCTGGTCGATGACGAACGGGTGTGCATAGAGTCGGCGGCACGTTTGGTGATCTGTCGAGGTGGGGGCACGGGTGGATCGTCGTCCGGTAAAGCTTGTCGCGGATGTTCTGATCATGTTGGTCGGTGCTCTGCTGGGCATCGCGACCAACTACGCCACTGACGACACGGATACCGCGCCCTGGGGGCTGCGTGTGCTGCGGGAGTGGTCGGTACCGCTGATCGTGCTCGCGCTCGTGCTTCTGGTCGCGGGGCAGGTGTGGCTGCATCTCCTGGAGCGCCCCGCTGCGATCCGGCGGAAGTGGAATGCCGCCCAGCCGCCTTATCCCGGTCTGGAGGCATTCACCGAAGACGACGCCGGAGTGTTCTTCGGCCGGGACCCGGAGATCAGGGATCTTGTCGGCAGGCTGCATCCCTCCGTACCGGCTCGTGCGCACCGGTTCGTCGGTGTGATCGGTCCCTCCGGCAGTGGGAAGTCCTCGTTGGTGTTGGCCGGGCTGCTGCCGGCTCTCAGACGGCGGCGAGGGCACTGGGAGATCGTGCCACCCTGCGCTCCGGGTACCGATCCACTGACCAGTCTGGCGTCGAGTCTGGCCGCGACGCGGATGGACATGACCGTAGAGCAGGTGCGGGCGGAGTTGGCCGGGGGCGCTGTGGGCCTCAGGCGGTGTACGGATCGGCTGCGTGCCATGCGGGGTGGGCGGGCTGTGCCGCTGCTGCTGGTCATCGACCAGCTTGAGGAGATCTTCACGCTGAGCGGGGAGCAGGAGCGGGAGACCTTCCTCTCTCTGATCAGGGATGCGATCGCCGCAGATCCTCTGCTGTGGGTGGTGGCCACGTTGCGGTCGGACTTCCTCACGGATTTCCTGGAGAGCGGGCACGCCGAGTTGGTGCGGCAACCGACGCTGGTGGGAGTGCTCGGGCGTCCGGAGTTGCTGCAGGTGATCGAGAAACCGGCCGCGTGCGCGGGCATGGCCTTCGCACCGGGGGTCACCGCTGTGATGGTGGACGACGCCGGAGGCGGCGACGCGCTGCCGTTGCTCGCGTACACGCTCCAGGAGCTGTATCTGCGGGTAGGCGCCGGCGGCACTGTGACGTCGGAGGACTACCGCAGTCTGGGCGGTGTCGCCGGGACGCTGTCTGAACAGGCCAACCGGATCACCGCGGAGCTGCGGGCGTCGGACGGGGACGCTCCTGTGCTTACGACCCTGCTGAAGTTCGTCACCCTGGAGCACGGTGAGCCGACCCGCCGCCGCGTCGAACGCGGACACCTCACGGAGCGGGAGCGCGCCGTGGCCGAGGCGTTCGTCGTCGGCCGGCTGCTCACCGGTGCTGACGGCGTCCTGGACGTAGCCCATGAGGCGCTGTTCCGTCAGTGGCCGCCGCTGCGCCAGGCTGTCGCGGCTCGCACGGAGGAGCTTCGTCACCGTACGGAGCTGGAACGGTGGGCGCGGGACTGGGAGCGCTCGGCCCGCCAGGAGGCGTATCTGCTGAACGGCGAGCGGCTGCGCGTCGCGCGCCAATGGGTGGATGAGGCGGACGGCTCCCTGGCCGACGTGCCGCTCGTGGCTGAGTTCCTGGAGAGTTCGGCCCGTTTGGATCGAGCGTCCCTGGAGCGGCTCGCCGACGCGGTGGCCGTGCGTGTGATGGAGATCGCCACGAGTGATCCGGAGTTGGCGATCCTGGGTGCGCTTGCTGCCCTTGAGGAGTGCGCCCCGACTTCGGCCGCCCAACAGGCGCTGCACACCGCCCTCAACGCCTCTCGGGTACGGGCGGTCCTCCGCGGCCACGGGCAGGACATCAACGCTGTGACCTGGTCACCGGACGGAGCCCGCCTGGCCACCGGCTCCGACGACGGGACGATACGGGTCTGGAACACAGAGCGGTCCGCTGATCCAGTCGTCCTCACGCCCGGTGGCGGCGGTCACCGGGTGCAGTCGGTGGCCTGGTCGCCCGACGGGAAGCACCTCGCGAGCGGCTCCCGGGACGGCACCGCCACCGTGTGGGACGTCGAGACCGGGACCGAGGCCGGTCTGCTCACCGGGCATGACGAGGCGATCGAGAGCATCGTGTGGGCATCGGACGGAGAACGGCTGGCCACGGCGAGCGGTGACCGCACCGTACGGCTCTGGGACGTGGCGAACTTGGTGGAGGTGGCCCGGTTCACCGGCCACGAGCGGACCGTGTGGGATGTGGCGTGGTCTCCCGATGGGCGGAAGCTCGCCAGCGCGTCGGACGACGGCACGGTGCGTGTCTGGTCCTCGGCCAGCGGCCGCGAAGTCGCCGTTCTGGCACGGCACCGGGCCGGGGTCTCGGCTGTGGCGTGGTCGCCCGACGGCCGGCTGCTCGCTTCGGTGTCGGAGGACCGTATGGTCTTCGTCTCGGCCGTCGCCGAAGCCGAAGCCCCTCCGGGAACCCCTGGTACGGGGGCGCTGCGGAGGCAGTTGGAATGCAGGGAGAAACTGAGCTGTGTCGCGTGGTCCCCTGACGGACGGCGTCTTGCCGTGGGCGACGAAGTCCGAACAGCCCTCATCTGGGACCTGGACACCGACGAGCAGACACTGCTGCCCGGTCACACCGACAGCATCAACGGCATTGCCTGGAACGGCTCTCGGATAGCCACTGTCTCCCGCGACAGGACCGTTGCCGTCTGGGACAGCACCGCGCCCGGCGGACAGAGCAGCACCCTGCTCGGCCACAAGGGATCGGTCGTGAACGTCTCTTGGGCTCCGTGCGGCACCCGTCTCGCCACCGCATCCCAGGACGGTACGGCAGTGGTCTGGGATGTCGACCGAGGCTCGGCGGTGGCGTCCCTCAGTCATGCAGGGGACGTGTCCGACGCGGCCTGGTCACCCGACAGCACACGGCTGGTCACGGTTTCCCAAGGAGGCGCCGCCACCGTATGGAACGTCGGCGACGGGACCGAACTCTTGCTGCTTCGCGGTCACCGTGACGAGATAACGAGCGCCGCCTGGTCGCCTGACGGCACGCGGATCGCCACGACATCGCGGGACCGCACCGCTCGCCTGTGGAACGTGGTGGATGGCGCCGAACTCATGGTGCTCCAGGGCCGGGACCAATGGCTCGGTGGTGCCGCGTGGTCTCCCGACAGCCGCCATCTCGCCACGTCGTTGACGGACAGGGCGCTCTGCGTCTGGGACCTCGAAGCGGGAACCCTTGCGACAACGCTCCACGGTCACACGGACTATGTGTGGAGCATCGCGTGGTCTCCCGAGGGACAGCGGCTCGCCACCGGCTCCCGGGACAACACCGTCCGTATCTGGGACCCCTTCACCGGCACCGAACTGCACACCATGACCGGCCACCGGGAACGGGTCCAAGGTGTTGCCTGGTCTCCCGACGGCGCTTGTCTCGCCACCGCGTCCTGGGACCGGACTATTCGGCTGTGGAACCCCGCCGACGGCCAGGAGCTGAAGGTGATCGGAGTCCATGACGATCAGGTGAACGGCTTGGCCTGGCACCCCGACGGCTCGCTCCTGGCCACGGTCTCCCGCGACCGCACCGTCAGGATCTGGGATCCGTCCACAGATCTCGACACCCTGCTCGGCTCGGCTCGTACACGTGTCTTCCGGCAACTCACCGGGGACGAACGGCAGGGCTTTCTTCTCCCGAGCCGGTGAATTCACGGTCCGGCAGCTGCCGGACACGGGAGGGGATCGTCCCTGGCCTGATACGCCGCGCGAGGGTCGGCTTCGGCCGCCTCAGCCGTTGCTCAGCTTTCGGGGCCCTGCGTGCGCGAAGCGTGAGCGGATGTGTCCGCGGCCTGCGGATCGGCTGCGGCTGAGGCCGACGGTTCGATGGCTACCGGACGCGATCGCGGGATCAGCTTCGCTGCCTTCTCGGCGATGTCACGGTCCAGCTCAGGGAGCAGACTCGTGTACGTGTCCGAGGTCAGCGTGATGGTGGAGTGGCGCAGGGTCTCCTTCACCGTGTGGATGTCGCCGCCGCCTCCGTGCGTGAGCGTTGCGGAGACGTGGCGGAGGTCCCGCAATGTGATGGGCGGCAGGTCGGTTGTGGCGAGGATGCGGCGGAAGGTCTCTGAGACCGTCTCCGGGTGAAGCCAGGAGCCGTCCTCCTTGGTGAACACCTTGCCGGTGTTCTGCCAAGCGGTGCCCCACTCGGCGCGCTCCTTCTCCTGGCGGGCCTTGTGGTCGCGTAGGGCGGCGATGTTCATGCTGTCGAGCGCGATCGTGTTCGCGCTGCCGTCCGTCTTCGGCTCGGACTCGTAGGGGTCCCAGCCGTCCACCACGATCTCCTTGGCGGGGGTGATGAGGCCGGCGTGGAGATCGATCTCGTGCCAGTCCTGGCCGACCGCCTCGCCGCGCCGGAGGCCGCGCGTGCCCATGAGGGGGAAGATCGCGTACAGGCGGTCGCCCTCGGCGGCGTCGAGGAAGGCGCCGAACTGCTGCGGGGTCCACACCATGACCGGGCCCGGCATCTCGCCCGTCTCGCGCCACCGCCGGACCCGCTCCTCCGTCCACAGGAGGGGCTTCGGGCGCCTGCCGGACTCCAACTCGACGTGGGACGCCGGGTTGAAGGTGATCAGCTGCTGGGCGATCGCGGAGTTGAGGGCCGCGCGGAGAGTGCGGCGAATCGCCTGACGACTGGCCGGGCCGGTTGTCTTCCGGAACGGCTTCATCTCCGCCAGCTTGGCCCGTTCGGCCGCGAGCAGCTGGCGCTCGGCTCCGACGGGGCGACCGGGCTTGCTCGGCTTGCATCGGGCGATCTGCTCACGGCGGGCTTCGTTCTCGGCCGCGATCACCTCGTTCTCGTCGGCGATCGCGTCGAACATCTCCACCAGGTGGCCGACGTTGAGGCGGTCGAGGCGTACGTGCCCGATGCGGGGCTTCAGATGGACGCGGATGTGGGAGGCGTAGCCGTTGAGCGTGGTCTTGCGGCGCTTCTTCGCGGCGAACCACTGGTCGAGCCATTCGCCGACGGTGAGGCGGCCACGGAGAGCGAGACCCGCCCTCAGACGGCGTCGGGTCTCCTCGATGGCCGGCAGCGGGGCCTTCTCCACCGCGACCTCCTCCAGCATCGCGACGAGGCGCTGGAGGCTGTCCGGGTCGTCCTTGTCCGCCAGAGCGAGCAGGGAGCGGACGTGGTCGAGGTCCGCCTGGGCGGCCTTCAGGGACTCGTAGCCAGCTCGGCTGAAGGAGCGACGGGTGCCGTCCTCGTGGGGCGGGAGCTCCTGGCGTATGGAGTATGCGCCGTGCTTGCGGCTGGAGAGCTGGGGGCACTTCTTGCCGAGCGGTTTGCCGGTCTTGGGGTCGCGGCAGTAGCAGCGGCGGTGGGTGGAGCCTTTCAAACGCGTTCCTCCGGGGTGGTGTTGGGTTCTTCATCGGGTGGGTCGACGTCGCCCAGCGCGGGTGGCAGATGGGGTGGGGTGGCGCCCTCCTCGCGGAGCTCGCGGCGGAGGTGGCGGAGGCTGTACTTGGCGGAGATGGCCTGGTCGGCGTACTTGGTCCGCTTGCGCTCGGCTTCCTCCTGCTGGGCGCGGCTGGTGGCCGTCTTGGCCGCGAACCGGGCCTGTTCTTCCTCTTCGAGGGCGGCGAGGGCGGTTTGCACGAGGCTGGCGTGGCGCTCGAAGTCGGGGACCAGGCCCGCGTCGTACATCGGCACCTCCTCTTCACCGGTGAAGTGTCGTAGCGCGTCCCAGGTGGGGATGAGGTGCTGGAAGGGGAGTTCCTGGGTCTGCTCGACGTAACCGACCGGGAAGATCAGGCAGACCGGGTACGTCTCCAGGGCCGCCGCCAGGACCATGACGTCCACGAGCGGCAGATTGGCCCGACGGCCAGACTCCATGTTGGCGATCACGTTGCGCGGGATGGGATGCCCGAGTTGCTCGCACCGGTCCGCCAAGTCCTGTGCGCTCCATCCCATCTCCTTCCTTCTGCGCCGGACTTCGCCGGCCACGTTGGCCTTGATCCGATCTGCCCACTCCGGGAAGTCGTCCTCATCAGCATCCATACGGTGTTGTGTCATGAAGACACAGTAGCTTGCGCATGATGGTTGGTACCCGCCTGGAGCCGGATGTGATGGGCATGTTCGCCGAGGGCTGTACCGAAAGGGGCGCACTGCATGCGCGAAGACGCGACGAACGGACGGTCGAAGGGCTCGAAGGGGATGAGCCGGGAAGAGCTGCTCGCCCTGCCTGTGGCTGTTGACCTGGATACGAGCAACCGAGCACTGGGGCTGGGGCGGAGCAAGGGATATGAGCTGGCGAAGCGGGGCGAGTATCCGTGCAAGGTGCTGCGGCTCGGCAACGCCTACCGGGTAGTGACCGCAGACCTGCTGGAGCTGCTCGGGCTGGCGGCGTGAAAGCGGGGCAGCGTAGCAGACGGTTCTGCGCTGAGCTGACACAGAAACGCTGGACTGTCGACGGGCGTGGACGTACTGTCCGTGTTCCCTCGGGGAACAACGCGAGCGTCCCGTCTCGGGACAGAGCGAGTGTTCAGTCTCTGAACGCAGCGAGCCTCCGGCGCGGTAACGCCGGAGGCTCGGGAAACCCCGCCGCCCGCATCCAACGAACGATCCGCGCGCACCGGGCCTGCATGCCCGGTGGCGCAGAAGAGGAGCCGCCCTGTGCAACCTACGACACCCGAGCCCTATTCCGCGCCCGGTACCGCCGCCTGGCCGCTGGTCGCGGTGCCGGGCAACCCCGACCAGCGCGAACCCGAGGACACCGTGCCGGTCGAAGCCGCCGCGCCCTCGGACACACCCCTGGATCCGGAGCCGACACCGGGCTCGGCGCTGCTGGACGAACTGCGCGCGAAGATAGCCAGGTTCGTGATCCTGCCCTCGCCGGAGGCGCTGGACGCGGTCACGCTGTGGGTGGCGGCGACGCATCTGCAGCCCGCGTGGCAGCATGCCCCGCGTCTGGCGGTGGTGGGGCCGGCGAAGCGGTGCGGCAAGTCGCGGCTGCTGGACGTGCTGACCGAGACGGTCCACGAGCCGATGCTCACCATCAACACCACCCCGGCGGCGGTCTTCCGGTCCATCACCGAGGAGCCGCCCACGCTGCTGGTGGATGAGGCGGACACCATCTTCGGCACGCCGAAGCAGGCGGAGAAGAACGAGGAGATGCGCGGCCTGCTCAACGCCGGACACCAGCGCAACCGGTACGTCACCCGGGTGGTCGGCAACGACCACACCCCGCACCGGTTCGCCACCTTCGCCATGGCCGCACTCGCGGGCATCGGCGACCTGCCCGACACGATCATGGACCGGTCCGTGGTCATCCGCATGCGCCGCCGGGCCGAGGGTGAGAGCGTCAAACCCTTCCGCTCCCGCCGCGACACCCCAGCCCTCCACGACCTCCGCGACCGCATCGCTGCCTGGGCCCGGCCGCTGCTCGACGAGGCCGCCGATCTGGAACCGGCGATGCCGGTGGAGGACCGCGCCGCCGACACCTGGGAACCCCTGGTGATCGTCGCCGACCTCGCCGCCGGCCCTTGGCCCCGCCTCGCCCGCGCGGCGTGCGCGGAGATGGTGGCAGCCGAAGTGGCGGCCGAGGAGGACCACCCCAGCTCAGCGCGGATCCTGGCCGACATCCGCCGGGTCTTCGTAGCCCAGCGGGAGGTCGACAGCCTCTCCACGGACGAACTCCTGCACCACCTGCGCCAGGACCTGGAAGGCCCGTGGGCGGAGTGGGGTCGTAAGGGGCTGGGCCCGCGTGAGCTCGGCTCGCTGCTGCGCGCCTTCGACATCAGGCCCGGCAACGTCCGCCTCGCCGACGGCACCCAGCGCAAGGGCTACACGCGCAACAAGTTCCTCGATGCGTGGCGGCGCTACTGCCCCACCGTTCACTCAGTGAACGCCGAACCCACCACCCCAGCCTCGGGCTGAGCCCCGCCTCCCCCGGTGACCGTCCCTGCCGTCCCTGCCGTGATCCCGCAGGTCAAACGGCATGCGGCCGGGACGGAAACCGGGGGCAAGACGGCAACGCGATCATGAAGAGCGTGCTGCCACCAACCTGACGCTGCCCGGATCCGTCTTGTGCCGTCCCGGGCGTCCCCGCCGTATCACCGCAGGTCACCGCGTATGCGGCCGGGACGCCAAGACGGATGCGATCCGTCCGTGGCCACCGAACCGCAGCACCCGCCGCCCGTGTGTGCCCCCAGGACGCGCCGGCGCCGCAAGGACGGAACACCAGCCCTTGTGCCGTACCGGCCCTGACCTGCGCTTGCAACGGCCAAGACGGCAAAGACGGACCACGCCACCACCCCAGGAGACCCCCGCTTGACCACCCTCTCCACACCCACCCACCGGGACCATCGCCCCGACAGAGGGCGGCCGATGACGACCAAGCAGGCGGCCGAGCGATACGCGCTCATCGCGGCCGGAGTCGTCATCGTGGCGCTCACTGCCGGCGGGTTCTGGCTGTCGTACGCGCACCTCGCGGAGGTCGCCGGACAGCACGGCCTCAAGAGCTCCCCGGTCCGCCAGTGGGCCTGGCCGGCGACTCTGGACGCGTTCATCGTCGCGGGCGAACTGCTCATGCTTCGCGCGGGCCTGCGCCGGGTGACCGACGGCTGGGCGATCGCCCTCACCGCCACCGGGTCGGTCGGCTCCATCGCGCTCAACGTGGCCGGGGTCAGCGGTACGGGCAACGCCAGCGCCGTGCCCCTGCTCGACTATGTGGTCGCCGCAGTCCCACCGACCGCCGCTCTGCTGGCCTTCGGTGTCCTGATGCGGCAGATCCACCAACTGGTCGACCAACCCGCCGACCACTTCGACGCCGCACCCGTCCAGGCGCCGATATCACCGGTCACCGCGCCCGCCGAGCCCCCGGCCGAGCCGGTCCGCCCCACTGAGCCTCCGGCGGCTGGTTCCGGCCAGCCGACGGAACCACCGCCCGAAGTTTCGGAGAGCAAGCCGCGCGGTGGTCGTCCGCCCAAGGCCACACTCGCGGAACTCGTGGAGATCGGCCGGATCGCCCTCGCTGAGCACGGCACACTCAGCCGCTCCCTTCTCCGGAAGACCGTCAAGGACAGGAACTTGACGATCGGCAGTCAGCGGCAGACCGAGGTGATGGAGATGCTCCGGCCCGAAATCGAAGCCGCCGCCAAGACCCGTCCGAGCAGCGGCTGACCGGAATCCCTGCGGGGTGACCGGAACCCCTTCCGGTCACCCCGGCCAGCCGACCATAGGTGCCGCTTGCCGCCCGCCAATCCACAGCTGTGGATGGCGCGCCGGCCACCAGCACTCCGCCAGTCCTTCCCCCCGACCGGCCTGCCCCCGCCTCTTCTGGAGAACCGCCTGTGACGCACGACCCGTACCGCTCCGATCACGCTCCAGACGAACCGCTGCCGCTGACGAAGTCCCCTACTCTGATGGGGCGTTTGCGGCAGGCGTTCGGACGGGCTGCCCCTGGCGGAGCCAGTAGTACCCCGAGTCCGACTCAAGGCCGGACGTCGGGGGTCTCCGCCCCGGGGGCGGCGGAGACGGCCCAGCGCCAGGGGGCGCCGGACCAAGGGGTCGCAGCCGAGGGCGGATCCGACCCGGACACGCTTCACCCCGTCCAGCGAGCCGTCCTGCGCCCCGAAGACAGCACAGCCATCGCCGCCGGCGAGCCTGCCGTGCAGAGCGTGCAGCCCACGATCCGCCGCTTCACCGGCACCAAGCGCACCGACCGTGTCGGCCCGCTGCGCTTCACCGGCGACCAGCGAGCCCGTCTCCAGCAGGCCGCTGCCGAGCACGGCTACAAGGGCGACTCCGGCTTCGCCGCCGACATCGTCCTCGCCTTCATCACGGGCCGGTTCACCGCCAACCTGCCCCTGTCCGAAGACCGCCGCCGCACCCACCACTTCCGTGTTCAGGTTCTGCGTCAGCTCAACCGGATCGGCGGCAACGTCAACCAGATCGCCCGCGCCCTCAACAGCGACCACACCCCACCCGACATCCGCCAACGCCTTACCGAACTCCACCACCTGCTGGAGCTGATCGCCGAGGCCCTGCGCCAGCCCGCCGACCCGGAGACGGAGGCATCCGCGTGATCGCCGCCATCAAACCGGCCGGGGCCAACACCCGTGGCCTGCTCGCCTACCTCTACGGCCGCGGAACCCACGACGAGCACTTCGACCCGCACATCGTGGCCGGGTTCGCGATGCTCGGCATGCCCGACCCCGGCCGCGACGAGAACGCCACCCTCACCGAGCTCGCCCGCTACCTCGACGAGCCGGTCTCCTTGCGCAACCGCGAGTTCGGCAAGCCGGTCACCGACCACGTCTGGCACTGCCCCGTCCGCGCCGCACCCGAGGACCGCTACCTCTCCGACACCGAGTGGGGCGAGATAGCCCAGCGCATCGTCCAGGCCGCCGGCATCGCTCCGGCCGGTGACGACCTGGCCTGCCGCTGGATCGCCGTGCGCCACGCCGACGAGCACATACACATCCTCGCCACCACCGTCCGCGAAGACGGCCGCCGCCCCAAACTCCACGACAGCGGCCTCCGCGTCGGCGACGCCTGCCGCGAGATCGAGAAGGACTACGGGCTCAGGCAGTTGAAGAAGGGCGACCGCACCGGCGCCCGCCGCCCCACCCAGGCCGAGATGCACAAGGCCGAGCGCCTCGGCTGGGACCAGCCCAGCCGCGCCTGGCTCCAGGACCGCATCCGCGCCGCCATCCCGCACGCGACCAATGCCGAGGAATTCATCGCCTACCTCGAAGCCAGCGGCATCGAGGTCCAGGTCCGGCGCGGCCCGTCAGGAGACCTCCTGGGATACGCCGCCGGCCGCCCCGGCGACGTCAACGAGGCCGGCGAGCAGATCTACCACCCCGGAAGCAAGATCTCCCCCGACCTCTCCCTGCCCAAAATCAAGGCCCGTCTCGAATCCAGCCGCCCCGAAGAACACCCCACCGCCCGCCGTAACCACCCCAGCACCCCCTGGCACCAAGCCACCGATGCCCTCGACACCCTCCACACCGACCTCACCGACGACACCCACGCCCAAGCCCACATCACCGCCCTCGGCGAACTACTCGAAGCCACCGCCCAGACGGCACCCGCCCATCTGCGCGCCGAACTCCAAGCCGCCTCCAAGGCGTTCGCCAGGGCCCAGCGGTCCCAGATCCGGGCCGAAGACCGAGCCGCCCACGCCCTGCGCACCGCGGCCCGCGACATCGTCCACACCGCCACCGGCCCCGACGGCAGCGCCCTGGCCGCACTCATCGCAGCCCTCGTCTGGGCCGCCATCATCGCCGGACGCTGGCACGAAGCGAAGCACCATGCCCACCAGGCCGACGCCGCCCGCGAAGCCGTCCAGCACCTCCAGACAGCCGCCGACCGCGCCCTCACCCCGACGCTCGCCGAACTCACAGCCCGGCCACCCAGGGATCAAGCCCGGCGCGTTCTGGCCAGCGACGTACGAGCAGCCGTCCCCGACCACGCCGAGCGAATCCTCGCCGACCCGGCCTGGTCCGCGCTCGCCACCGTCCTCGCCGACGCAGAAGCCCGCGGCCACCAACCCCACCAACTCCTCAAGGAAGCCGTCGCCCAGCGCGAGCTGACCACCGCACGACAGCCCGCTCGCGTGCTCATCACCCGCATCCAGCACACCGGCCGTAACCCAGCACCCAATCGCCGAGCCGAAGCCGCCCGCCTGCAGACGACCACGGCAGGCTCGGTCCCCACTCAGCAGACCCGAAACGGTCGGCTCCCAGCGGTGATTCCATCGCCTACCGAACAGCAGCACCGACAGCGCAGGTAGGCACCCAGCGCAGTGTGCCCATCCGGCATGGCCAAATCAGACTTGGAAGCGGAAGGTGGCTGGCCCGCTGTCTCGACACCACGGCGCCCGCGAGGCGCTGGAGGTTCGGGTCGAACCCTCATTGACGTGGTGGACGTGGTACTTGGGCGGGCCGGCGGCGGGTTCTGAGCCGGTACAAGCGCTCCGACTGAGAGGCCATGAACGGGCCCGGCTACCGGTGCTGGCCTGTAGGCGTGACGGCGCACGGCGCAGCGTGATCACGACCGCTCGAACAGCCCAGGGGCGAGCAGCTCCAGTACTTCCTCCCACCGGTAGCGGTCGGCCCCGCCGCCGGCCTTCGGGCGATGGGGCTCGTACGAGCCGATCAGGACGCCCATCTCGCGGAGCTGCTCCAAGCTCCTGCGGTAGGCGGGGTGGGCGGCCTGGGCGGAGTTGAGGTACGGCAGTACGGCGATGGGGACGTCCATGGCGGGTGCTTCGCACAGGATGCCGAGGGCGAGGTTGTCGGAGATTCCGGCGGCCCACTTGTTGACGGTGTTGAAACTGGCCGGGGCGACCGCGATGGCATCGGCGGGCCGGGTCGGGCGCGGTTCGCCCGCCGAGCGCCAGGCGGAGCGGATGGGGCGCCCGATCTGGCCCTCCACCGCCTCCACATCAAGAAAACCGAGCCCTTGTGGTGTGGCGACGACGCCGACGTCCCACTGCCGCTCGTGCGCTGCGGTGATCAGCTTGCCGACGTCCCCGGCGACTCCGGCCGCGCAAACCACGATCTGGAGGAACGGCTTGTCGTGCTGATCACTCACGCGGGCACTCCCAGTTGGCGGCTGAAGTGGTGCAGCTCGGGCAGGGCCCGGCGGCGGTCGCGGGCTGCCATGTCGGCGACCAGTTCGCGTACGGCCGGGCGGCGGATGTCCTGTGCCGCGCAGCTCTCGGCGATGCGCAGGGCCTGGTAGCCGTCGGCGAGTCTGCCCTGCTGACTGTAGGCGCGGGCGGTCTCCACCCACAGGGCGGCCCGGCGCTCGGGGACGGGAATGTGGCGGCGCATGAGGGGCCGGGCGGTCTGCAGGGCTATGCCGGCGTCGCCGAAGGAGACGGCCGCGCTGACCTCGTGCAGGGCGACGTTGGTGGGGCTGAAGTTCGCCCAGGCGTCCGGTTGGTCGAAGGCGACGTAGCGGGCCACTTCCTTGGCCTCGGTGAGGAAGCCCTGGGTGGTGTCGCGGTCGCCGTTTCTGCTGGCGGCGGTCGCCCCGCGCAGCAGGAGCAGTCCGAGTGCCGCCAGGTATCGGGGGGCGCGCTGGTCGTAGGAGCCGGTGAGCTGGTCGGCGGTGTGTCGGATCATGTTCACGGCCTGGGCGGTGTGCTTGTCCCGTACGAGGACGTGGGCGTGCACGCGGACGCTGGCGGCGAGGACGACCGGGTCTTCGGACCGTTCAGCCTCGGCCATGGCCCGACCGGCCGCGAGCCAGGCGTTGCCCTGGTCGGCTCGTTTCAGCAGCAGGCTCACCGATGTCTGGTACGCGGTCGCGAGCAGCCCGGACGCCTCCGCCGAGCCGGAGGAACCACCGTCGGCGGCCAGGCGCAGGTCGGCGATCAGCCCCGGCAGGGCCTGCTCCAGTTCCGCGTAGTCGCACACGTAGAACATCCGGCGTACTGCCCGCACCCGGTCCCGCAACTCGCCGATGCCCAACGCTTGGCCGGTGGCGGCGGGGCCCGTGCCCGGCATCAGAACCTGGATCAGGTCGTGATGCGCGGTGGTCGACGACGATGATGGCGACGGCGGGGCCGCGAGCGCGGCCACGCTCGCGGCGAGGAAGGTACGGCGGTGCATGTCCTCTGCTCCGGGCTCGGCGGCGGGGCCGGTCTCAGCAGCGGCGGCGAGGCCGAGACGGTGCGGCGGAATGTCCAGCACCTGCGCGACCTCGCGCAGCGTGCGCACGTCCTCCGTGCCCCTGCCGCTTTCCAGACGGCTCACCTTCGACTGGTGATACCCCAGTGCGGCGGCCACGTCCTTCTGCGAGCGCCGCTGTAAAACACGTGCCTGACGGATCACTCCGCCGATCCGTCTCGCCTCGCTCTGTTCTTCGGCCATCTGTGCCACGGCCCCTCCTGCCGTCGCCGATCCTGCCTGCTCAACCGAGCGTAACCGAGCGGCGATTCACCGCGATGCGGCTCCTGCATAAGTGATGCAGCCCCAGCACACGGCGTAGTCCCGCTTGCCTCCGGAGCGGTTGCGTGGAGCAGCCGCACCAATCCAGGAGGCAGCTCATGGAAGCGCACCAGATCCGATTCTCCGTTCACTGCACACCTGCCGCCGCCCGATCCGCGCGGCAGCAGCTCGTGAACGGGATACGGCGCTGGAACGCCTCCCTCGACCAGGACCTGCTGAGCACGGCAGAACTGGTCGCCGCCGAGCTGCTGACGAACGCGGTACGGCACGCGGGCCGCGGCCCGATCTCGGCCGGCGCCCGCCTCGACGGCGAGCGTCTGCTGATCGAGGTGACCGATGCCAGCCACACGGTCCCGCGAGCCGGACTGCCGGACATGGAGGCAGAGGGCGGGCGCGGCCTGTTCCTCGTCGCCACCCTGGCCGATCGCCACGGAGTCGATCCGCTGCCGTCCGGCAAACGCTGCTGGGCCGAGTTCAAGGTCGGCGCCCCAGCCCAGCCCTCACGACACGTTCCTCTGCAAAGGAGTTGACGGTTGACAGCCGTACGGATCCCTCCAGTCGCCGCCGAAGTGGTGGCCATCCGACCCGGGAGCCCTCTCACCGGCTCCGTCACAGTCGACGGGTCCAAGAACGCAGCCCTGCCGCTCCTGGCCGCCGCGGCGGCTCTGCACCGCCCAGTGCATCTGGGCAACGTCCCGGCGAACGCCGACGTACAGACGATGCTCGCCCTGCTCCAGCAGGCCGGCTGGCACACGGCCCGGCCCGTCAGCGACCCGCAGACCGCAGTGATCCTGCCGGGCCACAAGTCCGAAGCCGGGACCGACCTCGACATCGCCGCCCGCATCCGGGCCTCGTACTACCTCGTCCCCGCCCTGCTGGGCACGTACGGGCGGGCCCGGCTCCCCTGGCCGGGCGGCTGCCGGATCGGGGAACGCGGCATGGAGCAGCACTTCAAGGTCTACGAACACTTCGGCGACCGCACTACCGTCGACGACGACGGCTACGTTGTGGAGGCAGCCGGCACTCCCAGGGCCGGAACCGTCGCGATCACACTGCCCTTCCGCTCCCGGGGCGCGACCATCGCCGCCCTCCTGCGCGCGGTCGTGGCCGGACGGCCACTGCGGCTGGGGATGCCCAACCTCTCGCCGGAGGTGCTCGCTGTCGTAGAAGCGTTGAGGGCGGCTGGTTGGCAGTGCCGAGTGAGCGAGGCGCTTCTCGCTCTCGCGCCGTCCTTGTCCGTTCCTCCGGAGAGCATCGTGTGGCGGGTTCCCGGCGACAAGATCGAGGCTGGGACTTTGGCGTGCGCGGTCGCGGTCACAGGCGGCGACACGCGCATCTGCGGCGTACGCGCTGACGATGTCGTCCCCTTGGTCAGGGCCCTCCGATGGCTCGGAGTCCCCGCCGACACGGAGGACGACGTACTCATCGTCCGAGCGCGAGACAGCCGTCCCACCAGCCGGTCACTTCGAGCTGTCGCTTCCCTCGCCCCCAGTGGCCTGGACGCCGACTTCGAGCCCTCCCTGGTGGCCTTGGCCCTCACCCGCCCCGGCACCCACCTCTTCTCCGACACCATCAACCCCGGCCGCCACGGCAACCTGCTGCCGCAGCTGGCCCGTCTCGGTGCCGTGATCCACGAACTGTCCCCCACCAAGTGCCGTCTCACCGGTCCGCAGCAGTTGACCGGCGCCGGAGTGGAGGCCACCGACATCCGCACCGGCTCCGCCCTGCTCATCGCTGGCCTGACCGCGCACGGCGTCACCACCCTGGGCGGCCTCGACCAGCTCCGACGCGGCCACGCCGACCTCCCCACCAAGCTGTACGCCCTCGGCGCCGACATCTGCGAGGTCACGCCATGAACCGACAGTTACGGCGGATCATCGCCACGACCGATGTCCACTCCGCCTTCGCCTCCCCCGCACCGATGCTCGCCCACCTCCATGCCGCCAGGGCCGAGAGCCTGATCGTGGACTGCGGCGACTTCTTCGAAGGCAGCGGCTTCTACCGCCTCGGCCAGGGCCAGATCGAGCACGAGATCCTCACCAGCCTCTACGACTTGCTGGCCCCCGGGAATCACGGTTGGCGGCACCATTTCGAGCCGGGGCTGCGCGAGATGACCGTGTGCGCCAACACGACTGACGACGCTGGCAAGCCCCTCTTCGACCGCGTACGCATCGAGCAGATCGCCGGCCGACGCGTCGCCGTCACCGCAGTGATCGGGGCCCAGGCGTTCGACGCGATTCCCGCCGGCGATCGCATCGGTCACCACGTCACCGATTCTGCCCAGGCCCTGCGCGAGGTGATGCTCGCACTCCACCACCGCGCCGACACCTGGATCGTGCTGTCCCACTCCGGCTTCGACGAGGACCTGAAGCTGGCCGCCGCCTGCCCCTTGGCGGACGTCATCTTCTCCGGGCACTGCCACAGCGACACGTACGGTCCCGTAGCCGTCGGCGACACCCTCGTCGTCAAAGGACGCGAACTCGGCATCGGGTACGCCGCCGCAGAGCCCGTCGGAACCGGCTGGGCCGCCCGCAGGGGCACCTTCCCCAGCTCGCACGGGTGGCCCGAGGGCCTCGCCACGGTGCGAGACGAGATTGAACTCATCGACCGGAGGCTCGCGAGTCCGCTCGGCAACGTGAACGAGCCCTACCGCAATACCCCGTTGGACCGACACCAGTTGCTGACAGAGGTCGCCGGCCGACTGCACTCGGGCCTCGGCGCGGACGCGGTCGTCCTCAACGAGACCGCCCTGCGTTCCACACCTCTCGGCGAAGTGCTCACCCTCGGCGACCTGCTGACCATCGAGCCCTTCGACAACCAACTCGTCCACGCCCACCTCTCCGACGACCACGCCCAGGACCACGAGAAGCTGCTCGGCCACCTCACCGAACGCGTCGGCCCCCTGGTCACGGCTCCCACTCCTCTGCCCCCAGCCACGAGCAGCGTGTTGACGACTGGCTACCTCGCCAACAGCCACCTCGGCGGACGAACACATCAGGCCGGACTACGGCTCGGCCAAGCCGTACGAAGCGTCCTGGCCACACCCCTGGCAGACACCGACCCCACCGTCGCAGGAGGCGAGCGATGATCCTCACCGGACCCGAGATCACCGCCGCTGCCCACGACGGCCGCCTGACCATCGCCCCCTTCGAACCGGATCAGGTCAACCCCAACAGCTACAACGTCCGCCTCGGCCCCACCCTGCTGACCTACACCGACACCGTGATCGACGCCCACCGCCCCAACCCCACCCACGAGATCACGATCAGGAAGAGCGGATACGTACTCCGGCCCGGCGAGCTGTACCTCGGACACACCGTCGAACAGGTCGGCTCCGACACCTACGTACCGCTGCTCTTCGGCCGCTCCTCCGTCGGCAGGCTCGGGCTGTTCGTCGAGATCACCGCACCGATCGGCGACATCGGCTTCCACGGCCAGTGGACGCTGATGCTCTCCCCGATTCGCCCTGTACGGGTGTACGCGGGCATGTGTATCGGGCAGATCATGTTCTTCGTCTCCACCGGCGCCATCGCCCCCTACCAGGGCAAGTACCAGGCCGCCGTCGGCCCGCAGCCCTCCGCCTACTGGCGCGACACGGCCCGGCTCAAGGCGGTCGCCTCGTGATCCTCACCGGCCCCGCGATCAGCGCCGCCATCCAGGCAGGTGAGATCACGATCGACCCGTACGACCCTGCCCGCCTCTCCCCGAACGCCTACGACTGGCGAGTCGGCGACACCATCCGTATCTGCGATGGCGATCTGGATGCAGCCCTCCCCACTGAGTGCGCCGAGCAGACCATCCCCGCGACGGGCCTGGTGCTGAAGCCGGGTGTTCTCTACCTCGGCGTCACGCTGGAGAGGACGGGCTCCGAGTCGTACGCGCAGATGCTCAACGGCGATCGGACCATCGGCGCACTCGGTATCTGGGTCCATGTCTCCGCCCCGCTCGGCCACCAAGGCCATGCCATCCGCTGGACCCTGGAGATCCATGCCGCCCGGCCGGTTCGCATCTACGCGGGCATGACCTTCGGCAAGCTCGTCTTCCTCAGCGCCTTCGGCACACCGGCCAGCTACCAGCAGCAGGACGCCAAGTACGCGGCGACGGACGGCATCGACATCTCCCGCCTCTACGAAGAGAACCCTGGAGGAGTCCGGTGACCCCGCGACCGACCGCTGGGCCGCTGGCCGCCACCCTGCTGGACCTGCCTGCCGGAAGCCCAGGAGGCAGTGTCGAACTCTTCCTCGACCTCTACACGGGCGAGCAACCGCTCATCCCGGCGCGGGCGTTCATGCTCGCCCCCACAGGCCCTCGACCTCCCCTTCCGGCCGGCCTCGACCTCCTCCAAGTCCCCGGGAAGTGCCTGGAGGGCCCAGCCTTCAGCCGATACGTAGCCGCCCTACGTTCGGCACTGACGGCCGCGATCGACCCGACCCGGATCGATGTCCTGCACCTGCAGCACCTCACCTTCGGCGCCACCCCCGCCCTGATCCGCGCGCTCCCCGCGCACCCCCGCATTGCCCTGGTCCACGGCACCGACCTGCTCTTCGCCGAGGCCCACCGCGACCAGCTCCAAGTGCTGCACGAGACCACGAAGGCCGTCGACGCCATCGTCGTCCCCACCAGCGCGATGGCCGACCAACTCCGCAAACTCGTCCCACTGGTCAACCGCCGCAAGATCACCCACATCCCCTGGGGCATCCCCGACCACCTGATCACCGATCCACCGGCCCGGCCTGCCCGCTCTCCAACGAGCCACCTACGGCTGCTGTACGCGGGCCGACTCACGGCCGAGAAGGGCGTCGAGGCCCTGGTGAAGAGCCTGGCCTTGGTGCCGGGCGTTGAACTGAGCGTCGCCGCACCCCCAGCCCAGTTCCACACGCTGGCCCTACTGCTGCAACGAGCCGACGTACGAGCCCGCTACCTCGGCTGGCTCCGCCGCCCACAGCTGTGGAAGACCTTCACCAACCACGACCTACTGGTCATGCCCTCCACCACTCTGGAGGCCATGGGCCTGGTCGCACTGGAAGCCCAAGCCTGCGGCCTCCCCGTCCTCTACCAACCCGTACCCGGCCTGAGCGAAGCCCTCGCCGCCTCCGGCGTGGCAACCGACTTCACCAGCCCCGCAGCCCTCACACGCGACCTGGACCGGCTACGCACGACACCTGGCCTGCTTCCGGCTCTGCGCCGGGCGGGCCACGCGAACGCCGCCCGTTACCCGCTCTCCGCCACCGCGCAGGCCCTGACCGATGTGGGCCGCCAGCTCACCTAGGACCACCCTGACCAGCTGGCGTCCGACACGCCATTGCCACACCCCACCCACGCCCGTCACTACGCTGACCGGCGGGATGCCCACGGCGAACAGGGAGACCATGACGTACCGCACCGACCGCATCGAAGCCCTGCTCGACGAAGGCGTCCGCTACAAGGTCTACCCCGGCGCCGTCTGGGCCGTCGGCGACGCCTCTGGCATCCACGCCCACGGCACCACCGGCGTCCTCGACCCCGACGTACCGCACGCTCCGATGCGTCCCGACACCGTCTTCGACGCCGCGAGCCTCACCAAGATCCTTGCCGTCTGGTCCTCCATCGGCGCACTGTGGGAAGAAGGCAAACTCGACCTCGACTCTCCCCTCGGGGAGTTCTGGCCGGAGGTCGACGGCCACCCGCTCGCGGCCGTGACGGCTCGCCAACTCCTCACTCACACCGCAGGGGTCCCGCTACGGGCCCAACTGAAGAACCTGTACGGCACCGACCCCCAGGACATCCGCGACGGCGTACTGCACGAAGCCCTCCACCGCCCACCGGGCGAGGCCGTCGAATACACCGACCGAGCCGCACTCATCCTCGGCTACCTCGCCGAACACATCTCCGGCCAGCCCCTCGACCAACTCGCCACGGAACGGACCTGGCAGCCCCTGGGCATGAAAGCCACTTGCTTCGGCCCCCTACCCGCCGCGACGGTCGCCCGGTGCGCGCCCACCGAACTCGACCCGGACACCAACACCCACCTCAAGGGCACCGCCCACGACTTCTCCGCCCGCCTCCTCGGCGGCGTGTGCGGCATCGCCGGCGCCTTCACCGTCCTCGACGACCTGGCCCGCTTCCTGCGCTACATGTTGAACGACAACGCTGTCCCCGAGCGAGCGGGCTTCGGGTCTGCCTGGTCCGAGGCGTCGCTCAGTGTCCAGACCGGCTCACTTGCCCCCGCACGTGGGCTGTTCTGGCATCCCGCCCCCGGTGCTGATCCAGCCGACGACATCTGGGTGCACTACGGCTTCACGGGAACCGGCATGTGGATCTCACCCCGGCGCCGACGGTGGGCAATTCTGTTGACGAATAAGCTCTACTACACCCGCGACCGCCAACCCCTGACGGATGTCCGCAATGTCTACCGAGCGCTCGCTTTCAACTGAGGCGGCTGCTTTGAGCGGAGTGGGCCACAGAAGCCCACGACTTGCCAAGTTCCAGAGGGAGACGCGTCAACGCTAATGTCACGGCGGAGAGCGTGCCGAAGCCATGGCCAGGCGTTGAATCATGCGCGTATTCCCCTCTCTTGCGTGGCCCGCTCTCGTTGCGTAAACGGCCGGAGTAGTCAAGTGTGGGCGATCGCGAACTCACTGTAACGAGCGCAATGGGCATCCACCGCACCAGAGTGCGCCGTTCGCTCCCGTAGCAACTGGCCCGCCGCCACGAGGCACCCCGCTGTACGACCGGCGGATACCGCTTCAGAAGCGCGATCAGGCCAGGAAGGCCCCTGCCACCACTCCGTTCCGAACGGAACGCCGCGCCCTTTTGTCGCCAGGCCAGCCGCAGAGATCCAACCCAGTGGTGGCAGCGGCGCGACTGCCGAACGCCCTGGCTTGGTGCCGACCGCCCGCCTCCAAGTCGGAGCGAGCGCAGAGATCAGCCGTGGTGTTCCTCCTGCTCGTTCTGCAAGGCGTCGCGCACGGATCGCCAAGCGCGGATTGCGTTACCGATGTCCACCAACAGCCCTCGGAGTTGGCGAATCAGAACCCTCGCGGCACAAATGGCAGCAATGACTTCGAATTCCACCGCGAGCCCGCTCATTGGCTGCTCCTCACCTCGGGCACCAGCCTCTCCGCCTCGCGCCGCGAAGTCTGTACCACGCTAGGTACATTTCGTGATCACCCTCGGATTCGCCCACGCGATCAGGCAGACATGCGGCTGAACTGAACGAGCCGAGCCTCTTTGAGGCGCCGCGTACAAGACTCGCCGCCGTGAAGGCGCGTGTCCGCATCACAGTTGATGCATTTGCTGATCTTGAAGATCCGCGTCACAGAAACGAGGCTGAGTCGATGCGCCCAGGCTGACCGTCGAACGGGCCGGTGTCTGTAGGGTTGGGCCTACTTTTTGTGATCTTGGATGGATCCGCAAGTGCGGCCTGTCCAGAGTGTTCCGGTGCAGTTCATGCGGGGTGCTCTGCGTGAGCGGACGGTTCGGCAGGAGCCGTCATGCACCGAAGCCTGATGTGCGGGGAGGTGCTCCTGACCAGGCGGTTCCGGACGTGGGGAAAGCGTCCGGAACCAACCTCATGTTCTGGCCAGGACTCCAAGGACGGGTGACCTCCGCGGATGCGAAGCGAACGCGACGGTCTTGGCCTTGATCGTCGATCAGTGTGGGCGACTTCCGCGGGTGCGGAGCAGACCAAATCGACCCTCTCACGCGGGCGTTCACCACCGGGTGACCTCCGCAGGCGCGGAGCCAACGACGGCACGCTCAAGTCGTTGTGGGCGCAGCGCGGTGCACCTTCGCGGGCGCGGAGCGAACACCGCGTTGCCGAGCTGGCGCACCTGCTCCCGCGGGGTACCTCCGCGGACGCGGAGCCAACGGACGCACTCTCTACGCCACGCACCGGCCCCTCGAGGCACCTCTGCGGACGCGGAGCCAACCATGCGCTCGCCTACCAGAGTTGGGCCATTGGCGGGGCACCTCCGCGACGCGGAGCCAACCGGCACCGCGTCCTGTACCTGAACTCCCAGTTCGGGGCACCTCCGCGGACGCGGAGCCAACGCGTACGAGCCCGACCAGGTCGCGGAGTAGGTCGGGGCACCTCCGCGGACGCGGAGCCAACCCTTGCTGACCTGCATGGTTAGGGGTGCTTTGCCATTTTGTGCGTTACGACAAGCCCGTTCTTTCGATCGTGACCTATCGCAGTCGTGGGACATGCATTTAAGTCACTCGATCGGGTGGGCGGGGGTGTGAGTCTCCGCTGATGCGGAGCTGGGAGATATTGCGGAGATTTGCCCCATACGTCCCTGGGTTACCTCTATGTGTGCAGAGCGTGTCCACCTGGACTGTATCGGGCGGCTCTGACAGTTGGGGTGAGTTCGGAGGTTCCGGTTGCGCCGGTTCCATACGTCCCCTTAGCGTCACTCCCTGCTTGACGTCGGCGACTATGCGTGAACTCGTCGGTGTTCGGGCGCTGTTGGCGTTTCCGAGAGTGGGAGGAGGGGGGATCTTGCGTGCTTTCATCGCGGCTGACCAGCCGTGCGTCACGCTGGTGTTCCGTCGGGACGCGGATCCCGAGGAGTTGGCGGCCTTGGTGCCGGGGGCTGAGCCTGGTGGTCGCCGAGGAGTCGGTCTGCGCACGGCACTTCTGGCCGCTCATGCTGTGGCGGACCTTGAGGTGGCGAACCCGGCGGTGGAGTCGATGCTGCGGCGCCTTCTGACCGCGCTCGCGGTCCGCGCCGGCGGCCTTGATGTGCCCGACCGGGATGAATGGGAGGAGCGCTTCGACGCGCTGCTGTCGGCGGGCCGGTTCGATGCGGGGGCCGTGAACACGTACTTCGACCGGTGGCGGCACCGGTTCGATCTCTATGATCCGCACCGGCCGTTCCTCCAGGATCCCCGTCTTGCGGCGGAGTGCTCGCGCCAGGCGCCGCCCGGGAAACTGGTGATGCCGAGGCCGTCGGGATCGAACCAGCCTTGGCTCGACCGGACGCCGCAGGATGTCCCCGTACCGTCGGACGAGGCCCTGGGCTGGCTGCTCGCCTGGCGCGGCTACGGCCCGTCGGGCACGGGGGCCCAGCGCCGGCACGGCGGCGTGAACTCCAAGAACATGAAGGCCGCGCCATTGCGGGCGCTGGTGTCTTTCCACCCGCTGGGCGGCAGTCTGTTCACCTCACTCGTCCTGGCGTGCCCCCCGCCGACTGGAGGAGAAGATCCGGCACAGGATCTCGCGCCGTGGGAGCGCGAGGAACTCGAAGACCCCCTGCTGCCATCACCCGTGTGCGGGCCCGTCTCGCTGCTGACCGGCCGGAGCGCCCACCACGTCCTGCTGTCTGCGGACGAGACGGGAGCGGAGACGACAGGCTGCTGGGTGGCCTGGGCCACGCGGACGGATCTGCCCGCGGCCAGGGATCCGTTCGTCATCGACCGCGCCAAGGGTGGCCCGGTGCGGGCGAGTTGGCGCCGTTCCCTGCTGAGGGATTTCGACGCCTTCATCCACGCGAAGAACCCCGCCGCGGCGGGCGTCAAGGGGCAGATTCTTCCGGCTTGGCTGTCCGCGTTCGCCGACCTTCCCGAGGAAGTCCTTGACGGGCTGGGGCCGGTGCGCGTGCGGGCGCTGGGCTGCCACCAGGAGAAACAGGAGAAGGACGAACACTGGTACGCCGTGACGACCCCGGCGAGCATCGCCGCGTTCCTTCCTTCCCGGCATCCGCAACGCGCCGCCCGCGTGGCCGACACCCGCAGAGCGGCGGAGGGCGCGGCGGCCGATCTGGCCAGGGCTCTTCGTACGGTGTGGAAGCACCTGGCGCCCGGTGAGAAGTCCTGCCCGTGGGCGGATGAGGCGACCGCCGCGTACTGGGACCGCGCCGAGGCGCTGTTCTGGCCGGCGATCAGCCACGACAGCGCCGAGGTGCCCCGGTTTCGCGGCCTGGCCCTGGAGATCTACGACGCCATCACCCGGCCGGCCGCGATCACCCCGCAGGGGTTGCACCCGGTGGCCCAGGCCCGCACCCAGCTCACCCACCCCCGGACTCCCGGAAGGAGGGCGAAGGCCGCGTGACCACCGAGTCCCCGCCCGCCCCGTCGGTCAAGAAGAACCCGCTGGAGTCGTTCGAGCGGTTCATGCGCACCGTCCGTAGCGCGTGTGCCACCCCGGGCGGCCGCGCCGCCTTGCGTGACGGCCTGGCCGAGGAACTGTCCTCCCCGTGGCGGCTGTACATGCATCTGCTGCCCGCCGGAGGGATCCCCTCCTACGCGCCCACCCGCGAGGCCGAACTCCCGTATCTGCTCGTGGCCTGTCTGTACGCGGTCCACGACGCCCCCAACCCCCGCACGGCGAAGTCGAACCCCCCGCCCGCTGCGAAACCGGCGGAGATGTGGCAGAACCTGGGCTGGTCCTACGCCCGCGCCGCACGCACGGGCGCGATGCGCCGGGAGAACGCCGCCGACGCGCTGTCGCACCTGGCCGAACTCGGCAGCGAGGACCTGTACCGAGAGCTTCCCGGCGCGATCTCGCTGCTGCGCTCGCAGCAGATCCCCGTCAAGTGGCCGGTGCTGCTGCGGGATCTGACCCGCTGGCCGAAGTGGGCGGACGACGTCCGCGTCGAATGGGCCCGCGCCTACCACACCCCCACCATCCGCACCGCTGAGGAGAAGACCAAGTGATCAACTTCGGCCCCGGAAACCTGCACGTCGATCTCCACCTGATCCAGTCCTACCCCTACTCCAATCTCAACAGGGATCGGCAGGGGGCTCCGAAGTCCGCGCGCTACGGCGGTGTGATGCGCGCCCGCAATTCATCGCAGAACGGCAAGCGGCACACCCGTACGGCTGTGGAGAGGGCGGTCGGCATCCGGGCGTTGCGGACCCGTGGCGTGCCACAGGCCGTCGCCAAGCGGCTGGCAGCACGCGGCTGGCAGCCGGAACTGGCCCGGGCCGCTGGGCAGATGCTGATTCTGGCGGCCGGGGTGAAGGGGCTGGGCATCACCGACTCCGGTGGCACCAACGCCCTGCTGTTCCTGCCGGAGAGCGCACTGGACGAACTGGCAGACCTCGCCGACGGCCACCGAGGCGACATCACCCAGGCGGTCTACGACATCGAGGCCGAAGCGGCGAAGGCGGCGAAGAGGACCACCCGCAGGAAGGCGGACGCCGACCTGGAACCGGCAGCGGACGACGAGGAAGAGCCCGCCGTCGGCGAGGGCAGCCCGCTGGCCAGGTACGCGGCCAAGATCCTGCCGAAGGCGGCGGTGCTCACGATCCTTCAGTCGAAGAACGCCTCGGTCGCTGCCTTCGGCCGCATGCTCGCCAACGAGTCCGGCTCCATCGTGGACGGCGCGGTGCAGATGGCGCACGGACTGAGCACTCACGCGGCCAGCACCCAGCTGGACTACTTCACGGCGGTCGACGACATCCTCGAAGAGGAGGGCACCGAGCGCGGCGCCGGGCACATGGGGGACCAGCGCTACACCTCGGCCACCTTCTACCGCTACACCTCCTTGAACGTCACCGAACTTGTGCGCAACCTCGACGGCGACACCCAGACCGCCCAGGCCGTACTCGCAGAGTTCATGCGCGCCTTCATCACCACGGTCCTGCCGGCCAAAGCCTCCGGCACCGCCCCGTTCACCGTGCCGCACCTGACCTACGCCGCACTGCGGTCGGACCGCCCGGTCAGCCTGGTCGGCGCCTACGAGACCCCGGTGCCCGACAGCGCCGAGGGCTACCTGCCCCGCTCCATGCAGCGGCTGAACGACCACGCCCGGGCCCACCACCGCTTCCTGGGCACAGGGGGACTGATCACCCACGCCCACAGCGGACTGACCGACGATTCCTTCGACGCGCTGGGCGACCGCCTCGACGGCCTGGACGAGCTGATCGCCCGCGTGAGCGACACCGTCACCAAGGAGCTGGCGTGAGCGGCGGGCTCCTGCTCCACCTGTCCGGACCCTTGCAGTCCTGGGGCTCGGACGCGGACTTCGAAGTACGCACCACCCACCGCTGGCCCACCCGCTCCGGCCTCACCGGACTGCTCGCCTGCTGCCTGGGCCGACCCCGCGACAGCGACAACACCGACCTCGCCGAGCTGTCCTACACCATCCGCGTGGACCGGCCGGGCCAGCGGGAGATGGACTTCCACACCGTCGGCGGCGGCTACCCCCGCCATCTCACCCCGCCCACCGCCGACGGCAAGTTCCGCAAGCTGAGGGAGGGCACCATCCTCACCCAGCGCCAGTACCTGACCGACGCCGCCTTCACCGTCGCCGTCACCGGCCCCCGGCCCACGCTCGCCCCGTGCACCCAGGCCCTCCAGCGTCCCCGGTTCGCCCCGTACCTGGGGCGCCGTTCCTGTGTTCCGGACACCCCGATCCTCATCCGGTCCGACGTGAGCGACCCGGTGGCCGAACTCGACCGTCTGCCGCTGCACCGCACCCCAGCGCGGTACGGCGCCCGAGAGCCGGTGACGTTCCTCTACGACGCCGCCCCCGAGCCCGGAGCCCTGCCGGACACGGAGATCCGCGACCAGCCCGGCCCGCACCGCCACTTCACGGGCCGCCCCGTGTGGGAGCGGCAACGCCCGCTGCCCGACGCCGACGACGCGGGCCGGGGCACTGACTGGCTCACCGCACTGACTGATTACCGAGAGGCAGCCGCCGCATGACCACCACCCCGACGGCCGTCACCCAGACGGTGCACCTGGCCCGGCTCCACCTTGAGGCCCGCAGCCGGGACGTCCACCGTGACCTCAAGGACGCCACCCGCCTGCACACCACCGTCCAGGCCCTGTTCCCCGACGCCCTCGGACCCGCCCCCAGGACGGCCACGAACACCCTCTACCGCATCGAGCGCGAGCAGGCCGGTGCGCTGCTGCTGATCCAGTCCACGCTGCCCATCAACCGCAACGCCCTGCCCTCCGGCTACGCCAGCCAGGTCGAATACCGCGACCTGGGCCCGCTGCTCAACTGGGTGGACGAAGGCCGCGTCGTGCGGTTCCGGATCGACGCCAACCCGATCAAGAGCGTGCCGGTGCCCGGTGCCCGGCGCGGCAGGCGCGTGCCCGTCTCGGGCGAGGATGCCCTGGCCTGGTGGGAGCGCCAAGCCGGCCGGGCGGGACTGGCCAACCAACTCGTCCTCGACCTCCCGCAGCCCGACGTGCTCGGCTCTCGCACTGATGCCAAGGGGATCCGGTTGCGTGCCATGCGCTTCGAGGGCGTCGCCACCGTCACCGACCCCGAGGCCCTGCGCACCGCGATCACCACCGGCATCGGCCAGGGCCGCGCCTACGGCCTGGGCCTGCTGTCCATCGCCCCCTACCGCCCCTGACCCCCACCGTCCTTGCCACCCGGCCCCGGCCGACGCCGGGGCCGGGTGGCCCGTCCGTACGAAAGGAATCAGGGCGCGTGTCCGCTCCGTTCGAGCCCCGGCTGTGGGGCAAGGAACGCGGTCTTACCCACCCGTATCCGCTGGGCTGCCACGCCATCGACGCCGCCGTGATGGCGGCAGCCTTGTGGGACCGCTACCTCACCCCCCGCCAGCGCACGGTCATCGCCGACGGCTGGGGACTGACCGAGCCCGAGGCCCGCACCTTCGTCATCTGCCTTGCCGGCCTCCACGACCTCGGCAAGATCACTCCCGGCTTCCAGGGCTGCGTGCCGGGCGCCGGTCCGCTCACCGGAGAACCCGGATACGAACCCGCACTCGCCAACATCAGCAGTCCGAGCCACCAGCGGGCTACCCACCTTGTCCTGCCGGAACTCCTGCACCGCCTGCACCGTCTGCCGCTCAATGGCCGTCCCACCCGCGGTGCGGCCCACCAGATCGGCCAGCTCCTCGGCGGCCACCACGGCACCTACCCGATCGCCCTCTCCCATCAGGGCAGCGAACTCACCTGCCCGCTCGCCGCCGCACCCGGCTTGGGGGAGAAGGCGTGGGACGAGCAGCGCGAACACCTCATGTACCTCATCCACGACCTCTTCGGCACCCCCACCTGGCCCACCCGCCCGGCCACCGGCCCCGCCGCAGCGGTCACCACCGGCCTGGTGATCCTGGCCGACTGGCTCGTCTCCCAACTGCCCTGGATCCGCGCCCGCCAGCGCCGCTGGGACCGCGACCGCACCCACGACTGGCACGCCCACGCACGACGCGCCCGCCGCGCCGCTCCCAAGACACTGCGCGAAGCCCAACTCGTCCCACCCACCTGGCGACGCACCCGCAGCTTTCGCAACCTCTTCCCCCACCTGCGCGGCAAGACCCCGCACCCCCTTCAGACCAGCCTCGCCCAGTCCCTCCCAGCCCTGGCGAAGAACGGCCCCGGACTACTGCTGATCACCGCTCCGCCCGGCGAGGGCAAAACCGAATGTGCCCTGTTCGCCGAACGCGTCATGGGGCCGTCTGCCGGCACCAAGGGCCTGGCTTTCCTGCTGCCGACCATGGCCACCACCGACGCCATGTGGGCCCGCGTCCGCGCGTACACCCGCGCCAACTGCCGTACTCCGCCTCCCATCACGCTGCTGCACGCGATGGCCTGGCTGGACGCCGACTACACCCCTGACCAGCTCGTCACCGCGACCAGCAGCCCGGACATCGTGGCCGAATGGCTGCGCGGCCGCCACCGCGGCTTCCTCGCCGGCATCGCCGTCGGCACCTGGGACCAGGCCGCCCTCGCCGTCCTCCCGCACCGGTTCATGGCCCTGCGCTGGCTCGGCCTGTCCGGAAAGACCGTCATCATCGACGAGGTCCACGCCTACGACGCCCACGGCCACGCGCTGACCCTGCGCCTGCTCGAATGGCTCGGCGCACTCGGCGTCCCCGTCGTCCTGCTGTCCGCCACCGTCACCGGCGACACCGCCGCAGCCCTCATCCACGCCTACCGCCGCGGCGCCGGACACCACGACACCCCACCGATCAACCCCAGCTACCCCGGCTGGACCCACACCGACCACACCACCGGAACCATCACCACCTCACCCACCCTCGGCTCCAACCGAGCCCACCCGCTCACCATCGACACCATCACCTGCACCCACACCCACAACCCGGACCGCGCACGAGGCCGCGCCCGCGCCGTCCTCAACCTCCTCGCCCCCCTCGAACAGGCCCACAAGGGCTGCGCGTTGATCATCTGCAACACCGTCGCCGACGCCCAAGCCACCCGCGACCTCCTCGACACCACCTGGGCAACCAGCACCGACCGGCCCCTCGTACGGATCCTCCACGCCCGGATGCCCGCCCGGCAGCGCACCGCAATCACCCGCCGCCTCCAACGATGGACCGGCCCCAACGGCAAACGCCCCAACCGGCCATTCGTCGTGATCACCACGCAGGTCGCCGAACAGTCACTCGACGTCGATTTCGACCTCGTCATCAGCGACCTCGCCCCACTCGCCCTCCTCCTCCAGCGAGCCGGCCGCGGCCACCGCCACCCCCGCACCGACCGCCCCACCTGGGCGAACACACCCCGCCTGGCCGTCCTCATCCCCTCCGGCCAACTCCCCCCGCCTGCCTGGGGAGACGTCTACCCGGCCTCCCTCCTACGCCGCACCCGCGACCTCCTCACCACCCTCGACGGCGAACCGGTCAACGTCCCCCAAGACGTCCAACGCCTCGTCGACCAGGTCTACGGACCCGAGTTCGCGGGCGCCGACGACACCGCCCGCCTCGCCGACGACACCCAACGCGCCGCCACAGCTCACCTCACCGCCATCCCCGCCCCGGCAGCCGTCCGCGACCTGCACCCCCTCACCAACACCGATGAACACCCCGACCAGATCACCACCCGCCTCGGAGCCGACAGCATCCGTATCCTGCCCACCTACCTCACGCCCGACGGCAACCACTGGCTCCACCCCACCCACCACACCCCCCGAACCGCCCTGCCACAGCACATCGACCCCAACGACCGCCACACCATCAGAGAACTGATGCAGACCACCATCCCCGTCAACCGCCAATGGCTCACCGGCCGTGGCCCCGCCACTCACACCCCCGACAACTGGTCCCACATTCCCGGCCTACGCGACCTCATCCTGCTCCCCCACCCGGTCACACGCACCGCCATCAACCCCTACCGGGCAGCAGGAAGAGCCATCAGCCTCGACCCACAGAACGGCCTCGTACGCCAGTAACCAGGCTGGTCCCCGGCCCTGAGCCACGCACCTTGATAACAAAATGGCAAAGCCGACTTGCCTGTGCAGGTCAATAAGGTCTGCTCCGCACTCGCAGAGGTCACCCGTACCACGCGTCGGCGCGCCAGTCGGGGGACGTGTCTGCTCCGCACCTGCAGAGGTCACCCGAAGTTGACCGCGTACGCCGAGGTCCCCAATGAGTCCGCTTCGTACTCGCGGAGGTCACCCGGACGCGAACGTTTTCAGCCTGGAGAACGGTGTGTCCACTCCGCACCCGCAGAAGTGACCCGCAGTTGCCCGGGCAGAAACTGTCAGCGTCGAGGTCTGCTCTGCACCCGGAGGGGTCACCCAGTAGGCCGGTTTCCCTCATTGGTCCTGCAGGCAATTGCTCCGCACGCGTGGAGGTCGCCCGGTGATTTCCGTGCAGTGCTGCACGGCCAGTCTGCCCGCTCTGCGTCCGCAGAGGTGGCTCCGACCCGACGGGTCAGGCCGTCGGCATCAGTGGATCCGCTTCGTGTTGCGGAGGCTACTCTCAGCTTGTGGCTACGGATGCCTCGGCTGCCAGCTTCGCATCCGCAGAGGTCACCTGGGCTTGATCCGCTTTGACGGACATGCTCTCGGGGCTGAACCCCTGATCTCGAATGTCCGTCAAAGCGGATCAAGCCCATCGATACACCACCTCAGCGGACGTGACCTTCGTTCGAACGACCATGAGGTGGCCGCAGTCTGCTTCGTAGCAGCGGAGGTTACCTGCGGACGTTGATCGTGGAAGACACATGGCACATGTCTGCTCCGCACGTGCGGAAGTCACCCGTTGAACGTGGGCTTCACGACCCCGAATTCGTCGTCTGCTCCGCACCCGCAGAGGTCACCCGGGGTTCGGCGCCTTCGCGCACGCCTTCCCCATGCTGCTCCGCAGCTGCGGAGGCCACCCTCCGCCGAACAGGCCGGACGACTTGGCGAGGTCGTCCGCTCCACACCCGAGGAGATCACCCGTCCTGCTCGCTCACGACCTGGTCGTCCGGGAGTCCGCTCCGCACTCGCGGAGGTCACCCGTGCAACAACGAGAAAGGCGACAGGCTGCCTACGTCCGCTCCGCACTCGCGGAGGTCACCCGGCGTACGAGCAGATACGCGAGCACATGATCGCGTCCGCTCCGCACCCGCAGAGGTCACCCCTGGACGATCGCTGGGCTGATCATTAAGCACTGGTCTGCTCCGAGCCCGCGGAGGTCAACCGAAGCTGACGGCCTACAGTGAGGTCCCCAACGAGTCTGCTCCGCAACGGCGAGGTCACCCGCACGACTTCTGGAAGATGGACGCCATGCGCCGATCTGCTCTACCCCCGCAGAGGCCACTCGATCGCCGCGACGTAGAGGATGTCGATCATCCAGTCTGCTCCGCACCTGCAGAGGTCACTCGGCCGCCAACGGCCGAGTCTGTGGCTCCAAGTGGTCTACTCTGCCCCCGCAGAGGTCACCCGTTCTCGCCCGTGTTTCGCCCTAGATCATCTGGTTTGCTCTGCACTAGCGAAAATCACCTGGGGTCCGGCGCCTTCGCGAACGCCCCCCCATGCCGGCTCCACACTCGCAGAGGTCACCCGTCATCGAGCCAGTGGAGAACGTACATGTCGTCGCCTGCTCCGCTCTGCGGAGGTCACCCAACCCAGAGGGCCCCGCCGTACCAACCGGGGCTGTTCGCTTCGCACTCGCAGAGGCCACTCGGAAGGCGAAGTCACGCTGCTGAGCTGGTCGTCGTCCGCTCTGCACCTGCGGAGGTTACTCGCGGGCCGTCTCGAAGTGGACTCCGCTGTTCGTGTTCGCTCCGCACCTGTGGAGGTGCCCACCATGCCGGTTTCCGCACGTGGCTGCGTATGCTCCGAGCCGCGGAGGTAACTCGGGATCGGTGGGGTGAAGATCCCGAATCCAGAGGTCAGCTCCGCGTCCGCGGCGGTCACCCGTCGACCCCGTACTCCAGCATCTCGCTGTCGGCGTCAGCTCCACACGCGCGGAGGCCACCCGATGTACGCCTATTTCGCGAAGCACTTCATCAAGCCCGCTCCGCCTCTTGGTCGAGGTTCTCTGCGGACGCTGATAGTTGAGGCGGTGTGGCACAGGTGGGCTCCGCTCCCGCAGAGGTCACCCGCCGTCGACGAGGGAGGGCGGTTGGACGAGCTGGTCTGTTCCGCATCTGCAGAGGTCACCGTGCGGTGCCGGAACTGCCCTACTGGGCGCCGAAGTCTGCTCCGCCCCCGCAGAGGTCAACCGTACTTCGCCGACCCCACGCCGGACATCAAGGCGTCTGCTCAGCAGCAGAGGTCACCCGTTGGGCATTACTGCGAACACGGAAAAGGCAGGGGCTGCTCCACACCTGCAGGTACGCCACGCCGCCCAGCGCTTCTCGTTTGCTCCGCTCCCGCAGAGGTCGCCTGGCTTCCGCAACTATGTCGGTGTCGCGGGCGCTGTCTGCTCCGCGCCCGCGGAGGTCACCCGGCCCAGCCGGTCTGGTTGATGTCCCACCTGTAGTCCGCTCTGCGCCAGCGGAGGTCACCCGATGCCAGCTTCGAGACACACTCCGATCGCATCCTCCGCTCCGCGCTCGCGGAGGTCAACCGGCGATTTGACATCACGGTGGAAGGGCCTAGCGTCTGCTCCGCACGCGGAGGTCACGCGCGATCCCGGCCGCCGTCGGCGCCGTACTTGATGAGTCTGCTCGGCAAGTAGAGCCGCGCCAAATGGAGCAAATGCACTGGTCATCAGCCTCTCTTGCGTGAGCGATGCGTGAGCGGACGGTGCAGCACGAGCCGTCACGAGGTAGATCGCCCGGGAGCCTGAACGTGCTCTGACCTGGTGGTTCCGGATCTCGAAGCACCGTCCGGAATCACCCATCACGCCATGGCCAGGACTTTTAATCCATTGGTTGTGGGTTCGAGTCCCACAGGGCCTACGGTTCGCGGGTGGGGGTTACCCCCTCTGACCTGCTACGCGGCGCTCGGGTCGGCTTCGGTCGGCTCGGGCGCCGCGGTGTTTTCGGGGTCGTGTGCGAGGTCTTCGCGGACTCGTAGGGGGAGAGGCCCCGTTGCCGAGAAGTGCGCTCCTCGGTCACCGCCCAAATGGAGCATGCGCCGAGCGGAGTGCGCCCCGGCGGCTCCCTTCAGGGTCCCGTCGTCGAGGCGGGGGGAACGGATCCGCGTACGGGGTCGACGCACTGGTGGAAGCGTTCTTTCGAGCGTGTGTGCCTGCGTGTGCCATCGATGGTGGAACTTTTGACCAACTCGTCGCTCGGCTGAATTTTCCGACGTCATGTGCAATTTGCATACAATCACACTCTCTTGGGCGGTCTTGTGCCGGCATACGGCTGTGCAGATAGCTAGGTGATGCGCCCGCTTCCGCCCCGGGCTTCGGATGAGCCCCGTGCACGCCACCAGCGCACTCGCTGCTCTGTGCGCCGGCAGGAAGCGGTCGCGAGACCGAGCAGAGGAGAGATCATGAAGAAGGCCTACGAAGCGCCGACGCTGGTCCGACTCGGGACCTTCCGCAAGAAGACCGGGCTCCTGCAGAGCTCCGGCAACGACCGTCTCATCCTGAGCAAGAACTGACGGCCGACGGTCCCTGACCTGACGTCATGACGCAACCGCACACAAGTGCGGGGACGGGTCCCGGCGACGCGGACTTCGCGGTCTTCACCGACCGTGCGGACGCGGCCGCCGTGGCCTGCTCCTTCGCCCGCCCCGGAACACGGACCCTGGCCCACGCCTCCGGCCGGCCCTGGCTGGTCGGCCGGTGGGCCGACGAGGAGATCGTCACCGCGCGCGCCGGCCACGCGGCACTGGCCGTCATCGGCTGCTGCCCGATCGACGCCACCGAACTGCGGCGCCACGCGGCACGGTTGCGCGATCCCGCCGAGGTCGGCGCACTGGCCCGGTCCCTCCCCGGAAGCTTCCACCTCGTCGCCGCTCTCGACGGCCGACTCAGGGTGCAGGGCACCGCGTCCGGGCTCCGGCTCGTCTTCCACGCCCAGGTGAACGGCGTGCGGGTGGCCGCCACCCGCGCCGACCTGCTCGCCCACGCGCTCGACGCGGAGCCCGACGCGGAGCAGTTGGCGGTCCGGCTGCTGTGGCCGGTTCCCTACCCGCTGTTCGAGACGTCCCTCTGGCGCGAGGTCACCGCCGTCCCACCGCAGGACGCGCTGCTCATCGGGGCGGACGGGCACAGTGCCCGCCACGCGCGCTGGTGGACGCCACCGGAGCCGGTCCGCCCGCTCGCCGACGGTGCCCCGTCGGTCCGGGAGGTCCTCACCGCCGCCGTCGACGCCCGTACCAGCCGAGGCGGCGTGGTCAGCTGCGACCTGTCCGGCGGACTGGACTCCACGTCCGTCTGCTTCCTGGCCGACCGCTCGGCCGCCCGCGTGGTGGCCAGCACCTGGCCGGGGCGCGATCCGGCCGACACCGACCTGCACTGGGCCGAGCAGGCGATGAGGCATCTGCCGGACGTGGAGCACGTGGTGTGGGACGCCGACGCCTCGCCGCTGGTGTACGACGAACTGCTCTCCATCGACGACCTGCTGGACGAACCCACCATCGGCGTCATGGACCGCTCCCGGGTCCTGCACCATCTGCCGGGCCTCGCCGAGCGGGGCAGCAGGCTCCATCTCACCGGCATCGGCGGCGACCACGTGGCCTGGTGCTCCGAGGCGTACTACCACCGACTGGCGCGCACCCGGCCGCTGTTCGCGCTGCGACAGCTACGCGGCTTCCGGGCCCTGTGGCAGTGGCCGCTCCGCGACACGCTCGGCGCCCTGGCCGACTCCCGCCCCTACGGCACATGGCTGGCCGACGCGGCAGGGCGCCTGCGTGACCCGGTCCCCGCCACCGTCACCACGAGCCTCGGCTGGGGAATGCCCCCACGCCTGTTCGACTGGGTCACCCCCGACGCCGAACGGGCCGCGCGCAGGGCGCTGCGCGAGGCGGCCACGACCGCCACACCGCTGCACCCGGACCGCGGGCTGCACGCCGACCTGGAGCAGATCCGCTCCTGCACCCGCATCATCCGCCAGTGGGACCGCATGGCCGCGAGAGCCGGGCTGCCGATGGCCTCGCCGTTCCTCGACGACCGCGTCATCGAGGCGTGCCTTGCCGTACGACCGAGCGAACGCGTGTCGCCCTGGCGGTACAAGCCGCTGCTCACCGCCGCCATGCGAGACGTCGTGCCCGAGGCGTGCCTGCGACGTACCAACAAGGCCGCCGCCTCCATGGACGCCGCCGAAGGGCTGCGCCGGCACCGCGCCGACCTGATGGCGCTGTGGGAGGACTCCCGGCTGGAGCGGCTCGGCCTGGTCGACGGGAACGCGCTGCGCCGGCTCGCCGAGCGCCCCTCCACCCCCGGGCTGCGCGACGCCATCCTCTACTCGACCATCGCCACCGAGGTCTGGCTGCGCGGCCTGACCCGCGCTCGTACCCCCTGAGAACGCCCCCTGAGAACGCCACCGGAGAAAGGCAGTCGCACCATGGCTTTGCGGTTCGGTCCTGATGTCTCCACCGCGGAGACCGAGTACGGCACCGTCCTGCTGGACGAGCGCGGAGGCGCCTACTGGGAGCTCAACCCCACCGCCACGCTGGTGGTCAGGACACTCCTCGACGGCGGGGACGAGGCCGCGGCGGCCGACGCGCTGGTCGCGGAGTTCGACATCGACCGAGCCCGGGCGGAGCACGACGTCACGGCGCTCGTACGGGAACTGCGGGAATCGGGGCTGGCCCGATGACGACCCCCAGCTCCCTGGAGCGTCCCACCGGAGTGCCCTTCGCCCGGCGTCTGGCCGCCCGTCTCGTACTCCTGCCCGCCCTCGCGCTGTCGCTGTTGCCCCCGCGCCGCATCCGCGCCGTGCTCGAACTCCTCCGCCGCGGAGCCGCCCCGGCCCCCGCCGCGCGGGCCAGGGGGGCACGGGACGCGATGTGCGCCGTCAGCCTGCGCTGCGCCGGGCCGAAGGGCTGCCTGCCCCGGTCCCTGGGGGCCGCCCTGCTGTGCCGGCTCGGCGGGACCTGGCCGACGTGGTGCACCGGAGTGCGCGTCGTGCCTCCCTTCACCGCGCACGCCTGGATCGAGGCGGACGGCCACCCCGTGGACGAGGGCGTGCCGGACGACTACTTCACCCGGCTCATCGTCGTCCCCGCCTCGAACCGAACGGCCCGATGAGCGACAGCTCCGACGACACCTCCGGTCACAGCCCAGGCGGCGGCTCCGAGGGCCACGACCACGCCGTGTCCGGGGGCGACCGCTCCACCCGCGCCGCCGTCCTCACCCTGTTCCGGCTCACCGTCGGCCACCGGGCGTCCATCGCCGTCGCCTCGGCGCTCACCCTCGCGGGCTCGGCGCTGGGGCTGGCGCAGCCACTCGTCGCGAAACAGGTCGTGGACGTCAGCGGGCGCGGCCAGGCGGTGTGGACACTGCTGCTGCTCCTCGCCGTCCTGTTCGGCGCCGAAGCGGCGACCGGTGCGGTGGGGCGCTTCGTCCTGGAGCGCACGGGCGAGGGCGTCGTACGACAGCTGCGGCACAGCCTGGTGGCACGGCTGCTCCGGCTGGAGATGCGGGAGCACGACCGGCACCGCGGTGGCGATCTGATCTCCCGGGTGACCGTCGACACCACGCTGCTCCGGGAGGTCGTCTCACAGGCCCTGGTCGACCTGGTGACCGGGGCCCTCGTCGCGGCCGGCGCGATCGCCCTCATGGTGTGGATCGACGCCCTGCTGCTGCTCCTGGTCGCGGCGACGGTCGGTGCCGCCGCCGTGGTGGTGGCGTCACTGCTGAAGGGCATCCGGGCCGCCTCCGAGCGACTGCAGTCGTCCATCGGCGCGATCGCCGCCGACCTGGAGCGCGCGCTCGGCGCCCTGCCGATGGTCCGGGTGCACCGGGCCGAGGAGCGGGAGGCCCGGCGTATCGGTGAGCGGGTCGAGGCGGCGTACGACGCGGGGGTGCGGACCGCGAAGCTCGCGTCGGTGATGAGCCCGGCGGTCGAACTCGCCGTCCAGGGGTCCTTCCTGCTCGTCCTGGTCATCGGCGGCCTGCGGGTCAGCGGCGACAGCAACTCCCTCGGTGACCTGGTCGCCTTCCTGCTGTACGCCTCCTATCTGGTCCTGCCCCTGTCCTCGGTCTTCCGCGCGGTCGGCCTGATCCAGCGCGGCATGGGGGCCTACGAACGCATCGAGCGGGCACTGTCCCTCCCGGCGGAGCCGGTGGAGCCCTCGGAGTCCGTGAGGCTTCCGGTGTCGGTGGTGTCGGTGGTGTCGGTGGAGCGTCCGTCGACGGCCGAGCGGGTGCGGGTGTCCGACCCCGCCGTGCGGGCCAGGCCGCGCGAGGAACCCGCGCTCGCACTGCGGGGCCTCACCTTCGGCTACGACCCCGACCGGCCGGTGCTGCGCGGCGTGACCTTCACAGTGCCCCGCCGGCACCAGACCGCTCTGGTCGGCCGGTCGGGAGCCGGGAAGAGCACGATCTTCGCCCTGGTGGCCAGGTTCTACGAACCGGACTCCGGGGCTCTTCTCTTCGACGGGCGGCCCGCCGCCGAGCTGACCCGCGCCGAGTGCCGGGCGCGGATCGCCGTCGTCGACCAGAACACCCATGTGGTCCACGGAACGCTGTGGGACAACATCACCTACGCCGTGCCCGACGCCACCGAGGCCGACGTGCGACGCGTCG
Organism: Streptomyces caniscabiei; assembly: GCF_014930365.1. Classification (GTDB taxonomy): domain Bacteria; phylum Actinomycetota; class Actinomycetes; order Streptomycetales; family Streptomycetaceae; genus Streptomyces; species Streptomyces caniscabiei. Next base: position 76,499 of record NZ_JABXWI010000025.1, read on the forward strand.
TCGAACTCGCCCAGCTCGACGACGTCGTACGGCGGCTGCCCGACGGCCTGTCCGGGCTGCTCGGCGAGCGCGGCAACACCCTCTCGGGAGGCGAGCGCCAGCGCGTCGCCCTGGCCCGGGCCCTGCTCGCCCGTCCTCAGCTGCTCCTCCTCGACGAACCCACCTCGCACCTCGACGCCATCAACGAGACCGCGCTCGCCACCGTGATGAGGGACGTGGCCCGGGAATGCGCCCTCCTGGTGATCGCACACCGGCTCTCCACCGTCCAGCACGCCGACCAGATCGTCGTCCTGGACGACGGCCGCACCAGCGCCTGCGGCACGCACGACGAGCTGCTCGCCGGCAGCGCCATGTACCGCGACCTGGCAGCCGGGCAGATGCTCCGCCCGCCCTCCTCCCCTGATGCCCCATCGCCCCTCGGGCGTGTTCTGGACGGGACGGACGGGACGGGCGGCTCGGACGGAGTGGGCGGGGCGGGCGACGGACTGCGGATCGTCCGACGGTGACAGCTCAAGGGCCTGGGCCGGGCGTTTTCGTTCGGATGGCGCACACGGCGACCGAATGTCACGCTATGTAATTTCTCTATCGTCCGACTGTAATGATCAGGTCCGTGGGTCGCCTCGGGATTCCCTCCCGTGCCTGGAGCTGACGCATGCCCCGCAGCCGGTTCCCTCTCGTCCTCCTCGTCGTCGGCTCCGTTCTGACGACCTTGCTGGGTGCGCAGGCCCCGGTCCGTGCGAACGGACCGGACGGAGGAGGGTCCGGCAGGGCGGTGCCCGCTCCCGTGTGGCAGGGCGAACCCGGACGGCATCCGGGCGGGCTGCTCCCGTCCGGAGAGCCGTTGCCCCACCGGCTGCCCCCTGCCTCGGGTACGAGGGACGCTGCCATGGACCGGGCCGAGGGCCCACCGCGCGGGGCGACCTACTTCGCGCCCACGACCCCCCTGCGCTGGGGCCCCGGCGACAGAGCCGACGTGCCGGTCACGGTGACTGACACGGGCCGACAGCCCTGGCGGGCCCAGGACATCGCCCTCGGCGTGCGGTGGTACCGGCCGGACGGCTCGGAGTACACCTACCGGCGGGGCGAACGGCCGGTGGAGCATCTGGCCGCGCTCCCCGAGGACTTGGCGCCGGGCGAGTCCGCCGAGGTGCGGGCCGACGTACGGGCCCCCTCTCTGCCCGGCTCCTCGGCGGCCCGTACCTCGCTGTTCCTCGCCTGGGACCTGTACGACCGGCGCAGTGGAACGTGGCTGTCGGAGGCCGAGCCTCCGACAGCGCGGGTGGGCCAGGCGCGGGAGCGGGTCGTCGTCGAGCGTCCCGGCTCCGACCACCTGGGGCTGGAGCGGTTCTACCAATACACCCGCGCCGAGGCCGGTGTCGGTGCCGGGATCGCCGTCAACGCGGCCGGCGGCAACGCGGCGACGAGCTGGAACCTGTTCGCCCACCCGAGCCTCGGCCCCGCCGCCTTCCTGCGGCTGACCCACAACACTCAGGACGCCTCCGACACGGTCGCCGGCCCCGGCTGGTCGGTGTCGGCCTCCACGCTCACCCGCCTCGGGTCACCGCTGCACTTCGCAGGGGGGCCGCACGGCGTGCCGGGCTTCCCGAAGTCCGTGCACCTGATCGACGGGGACGGCACGGGGCACACGTTCCGGCTCGACCGCCACGGCAGTGCCGACTCCCGCGACTGGGACTACGCCCACCCGGCGGGCGTGCACTTCCATCTCCAGCGCACCCGTGGCGTTCCGGACCGGCGCTGGGTGTTCACTCGGCCAGACCGTACCCAGTTCTTCTTCTCCGCACAGGGGCGGCCGACCGCCGTCGTCGACCGCAACGGCAACACCCTCCGCTTCCACTACGGGGGCGGGGACGGGTTCTTGGTGCCCCCCGTTCTGCGCCGGGTGACCGACGCGTCCGGGCGCCGGGTCCTGACCCTGGAGTACGGCGACGGTGGCGACGGCGGGTACGGGGGCGTGGCGGTACGGCGGCTGGTGTCCGTCACCGATGTGCACGGGCGGCGGGTGGAGTTCTCGTACGGCAGGGGCGGGTCGCTGCGCGAGGTCACGGACGCCGCCGGGTCGGGCGTGGCCCGCTCGCTGGTCTTCGCCTACGACCGGTCCTCCGACGGCACACCCCGGCTGACCGGGGTCACGGACCCGAAGGGCGGGCGCACGCGCATCGGTTACGAGGAGAGGCGCGAGCGGGAGGGAGTGCGCGCCGGCGCGGCGGGCGTAGGCGCGGTGGCGGGCGCGGGCGCGGCCCATGGCCGGGTGACGACGATCACCGACCGCCTGGGCGGCGTCACCCGCCTCGACCGAACTGCCGGGGGCCATCGCGACGGGAGCGCCAAGGGGCACGACGACCGGGGTGCGAAGGCGCAGGCGGGCGTGCGAGGCCACGACGACCGGCGCACGAAGGGCCGCTGGACCACCGTCACCGATGCCACCGGTGAGCGCACCGCCTTCCGCCTCGACGGCTTCGGCCGAGCCGTGGAGTCCCGCAACGCCAAGGGCGAGGCGACCAGGCTGGCTTGGGACGCCGACAACAACGTGCGGCGCCTGGAGGAGCCGGGCGGGGCGGTGACGACCTGGCGCTACGACCAGCGCACCGGCTATCCGCTCGAGATCACCGGCCCGTTGGAGAACGCCCAGGACCCCGAGGACCGTGCCTCCACCGGCCTGACCTACCGCACCGCGCTGCGCGGCCATGTCGCCGATCTGGTGGAGAAGGTCTCGCCGGAGGGCCGCCGTTGGACGTTCGGCGTCGACGGGTACGGCAACGTCGTCTCGGTGACCGACCCACGGGGCAACACCGGGGAGGCCGACGGCAAGGGGGCCGGATCGGAGAGATCACGGGGGCCGCGCAGGGCGCCGTACACCTCGTACAACGTCTACGACGACCGCGGACGCCTGCTGGAGAGCACCGATCCGCGCGGCCATGCCACCCGCTTCGCGGAGTACGGCCCCACCGGCCACCCGGCACGGGCGATCGACGCGCTGGGGCACCGGACCCGCTTCCGATACGACGCCGTCGGCGCCGTCACGGCCGTCACCGATGCCAAGGGCCGCACCAGCCGCTACGAGTACGACCTGCTGGGCCGCCCGCTCGGCGCGGTGCTGCCGCGTGACCTCGGCGCGGAGGACGAGGACAAGCGATGGATCCGCGTCCCCGCACCCGCGTACGACGCCAACGACAACGTCGTACGCGCCATCGACCCCAACGACGCGGTCACGACGGCCACTTACAACGCCGCCGACCGCCTGCTCAGCGTCACCGATCCCCGCGACACCCCCGACGGCCCCCAGCGCACCACCCGTTACGCCTACGACCGCGTGGGCAACCGCGTCGCCGCGACCACTCCGCGCGGCCACCGCAGCGTCTTCCTCTACGACGAGCTGCACCGCCTGATCGAGACCACGGATCCGCTTCAGGGCCGTACGACGTATGTGTACGACCGGGCAGGAAACGTCGCGTCGGTCACCCGGCCGCGCACGAACGCCAAGGCCGAGCAGGCCGATCGTGGCCATAGCCAGGGCCGTGGCCGCGCCCGGGTCCGCCCGCCCGTCCCCGACCAGCGGTTCACGTACGATCTGGCGCACCAGATCAGCGCCGTCACCGACGCCGAGGGCAACGTGGTGCGCAACGGCTACGACCGCGACGGCCATCTGATCTCCGTCACCGACCAGTGCGGGGCGACGACGAGGACGCGACTGGACGCGGTCGGCGCGCCCGTGGAGATCCGGGCCCCGCACCGCCTGGGCGACGAACGCCGCTTCGACTGTTCCTGTCCTGAGGGACAGAACTGCGAGGTGCCCGAGGAGCGGATCAAGTACCGGACGACGCGCTACGCGTACGACGAGGCCGGCAACCGGACGAAGATCTTCACGCCCCGCTCGGTCGCGGAGAATGACGAGGACCTGGCGCAGGAGACGGTCTACGACGCCCTGAACCGGGTCTCCGAGCAGATCCTGCCGCACGACCCGAAGGACCCCGACCTCAAGGACCGGCAGCGCGTCACGAATGTCTACGACGAGGTCGGGCAGCTCACCGAGGTGCACACGCCGCCGTCGGGGAAGTCCACCGACCGGAGCGTCACCCGCCACACCTACTTCGACGACGGCCTGCTCCGCCGCAGCACCGACCCCTGGCAGATCCGCACCGACTACTCCTACGACCCGGTGGGCAACCAGATCAGCCGCACCCTCACCGGTGACGGCGGTGGCGCGAACCGCACGATGAGCTGGGAGTACTACCCGGACGGCAAGCTGAGGCGGCATCGCGACTCCGGCACCCCGGCGAGCCGCGAGACCGTCCTCACCGACAACTCCGACACGGGCCGCACGACCCCCACCGGCCGGTGGACGCTGGAGAAGGCCGACCCCGACCAGAACCCGGACGTCTTCGGCACGGACTACCACACACACCCCGCCGAGGACCGCTCCGCCTCCTTCGCCTGGAACCTCGCGGTGCCGAGCGACGGAACGTACCGGGTGCTGGCCCGCTGGCCCCACCACGACCGGGACGGCAAGCGGGGTGGCCGCGGGGAGTTCGTGATCCCGCACGAGGACGGCCGGGCGACGACCGTCGCCGTGGATCAGAGCACTGCCTCCGGTGGTGCGGAGGGCGGGGGCGGGTGGCGGGAACTGGGCCGGTTCGCGTTCAAGGCGGGTGAGCAGTACGCGGTCACGCTGGCGGGCGCGGAGGAGACCGCAGGGCGGTTGGTGCTCGCCGACGCGGTGGAGCTGGTCAGGACGGAGACGGAGCCCGGGGCGAAGCGTGACGCCGCGGACGACGAAGCGCGTGAGTACCACTACGGCTACGACCCCGACGGCCTGGTGACCCGCATCGCCGAGGGCCCGCAGCCGGAGCCGTCCCGCACCTGGACCGTCACCAACGACCCGTTGGGACGCCCATCCGCGGTGGAGGAACGGGCGCGGGGCGACGAGACCCCACGCACGGCCCAGTTCACGTACGACCCCGACGGCAACCTCACCGACCACCAGGTGACGGCGGCGGGCCGTGACCCGGAGACCTCCCACTACACGTACAACACCCTCGGCCTGCTCTCGGAGGCGCTGACCAAGGGCCCCTCCACGGACGGCGACGAGAAGAAGACCACCTTCACCTGGTGGCCCACCGGCCGCATCAACCGCCAGACCAAGGACAACGGCAACACCGTCGACCACTGGCACTACCTCGACGGCGCGCTGGCGGTGCAGGAGGAGAAGAAGGACGGCGGCGGCGGGGCCCTGGTCTCCCGCCACGAGATCGACTACGACCCCGACGGCAACCGCACCCGTGACGCCTCGCTCAAGATGGACGCCGACGACCATGGGCGCACGCTGGACACGGTGGCGACGTACACGTACGACGCGCGCAACCGCAGCACCGAGGTCAAGAAGGTGGACGGGAACGGCGGCCCGGACCGCACCGAGACCTACCGCTACGACCAGAACAACAACGTCGTCGAGCAGGAGGTCGGTGGGGTCGAGTCCGTCTTCGACTTCGACCGGGACAGACTCCTGTCGTCGACCGCCGGGGGCGTCGCATCCTCCTACCTGTACGACGTGTACGGCCGCCTCTCCCAGGTCACGACCGGTGGCGACCCTGCCCAGAAGAACGTCTACGACGGCTTCGACCGCCTGATCGAACACCGCACGCCGAAGGCGCGAGGTGGCCCGACGTCGCTCGTCACCCGCCACACGTACGACGCCTTCGACCGCCGTACGAGCACGACGACGGACGCGGGCGGCGGCGACAAGGAACGGACGACCGACTTCCACTACTTGGGGCTGGGCGAGCAGCTCCTCACGGAGGAGAAGGACGGCAAGCTCAGCAAGGCGTACCAGTACGGCCCGGCGGGCGAACGCCTCTCCCAGGTCACCTTCGACACGGAGGGCACGAAGGACCCCGACACGGTCTTCTTCGGCTACGGCCCCCACAACGACGTCGAACACGTCACGGACGACAGCGGCGACACGAAGGCGACCTACGGCTACACGGCATACGGGCAGGCGGACGAGAAGTCCTTCACGGGCATCGACAAGCCTTCGTCGTCGGCCGACCCCACCTCGGAGCCCTTCAACTTCTACCGCTTCAACTCCCGCCGCTGGGACGGCGGTTCGGGCACGTACGACATGGGCTTCCGGGACTACAACCCCGGGCTGAACCAGTTCCTGTCCCGCGACATGTACAACGGCGCCCTGTCCGACCTGAACCTCTCCACGGACCCCTGGACCCAGAACCGCTACGGCTTCGCCGGCGGCAACCCGATCAGCAACGTGGAACTGGACGGCCACCTGTTCGGCATGTCGTGGAGCGAGCTCGCGCACACGGTACTGGACGTGGTGGGCATGGTCCCGGTGGTCGGCGAGATCGCCGACGTCGCCAACGGGGTGCTGTACCTGGCGGAGGGCAACTACGTCGAGGCGGGGCTGTCGCTCTCCTCCGCGATCCCGGTGGTGGGCAACGCGATCGGCGCGGCGAAGCTGGCGCGGAAGGCGGGGGAATTCGCGGACGAGGCGGTGGACGCGGGGCAGGCGTTGAACAAGGGGGGGAAGGCGGACGATGCGGGGGCAGCCGGTACGTCGGGAACCCCTGCGACCCCGGCTCAGCCTCGGGCGGCGGAGGGCGCCTCCTGCCCCCTCCCGTCGAGCTTCGTCCCCGGCACCCGCGTCCTCATGGCCGACGGCGCCACCAAGCCCATCGAGGCCGTGCGCAAGGGCGACCGGGTCATGGCCGCCCAGCCGGGCGACGAGAGGCCACTGGCCCGCGAGGTGACCGCCACGATCACGAGCGCGGGGGAGAAGGAACTGGTCCGGGTGACCGTCGACACCGACGGGGCGAAGGGCGACCGGACCAGCACGCTGACGGCCACGGGGAACCATCCGTTCTGGGTGCGGAACACCGGCCGGTGGACCAAGGCCGTTGAGCTCGCCGTTGGGCAGTGGTTGCGAACGTCAGCGGGTACGTATGTGCAGGTCGCGGCGGTCGAGGGCAGTAGGCGAAGCGCCCGGGTCCACAACCTCACCGTCAGGGACGCGCATACGTACTATGTGCTGGCGGGTGAGACACCGGTCCTCGTCCACAATTCGAACCCCTGTGGTCCCCTCGAACCGGAATCAGTGAACATCGCCCAGCACTCGGCGCAACGGGCAGCAGCGGGTGACGGATCGCATTATGTGCGAGGTATCGACCCGAGGGCCACAGCCGAGTACGTAGACGGAGTCCTCACGGGTGATGTTCCCAATCTGCAAGTCAGGTACCTGAAGAGAGGGCGCGTGGGGTACTGGGACCCTGACAAGGGGGCCGTGGTCATCGAGGATCCCAGTACGCAGGGGGGAACGGTTTTCACACCCAAGACTGGAAAGAAGTACTTTGACGAACTCGAGTGACTCCACGAACTGGAGAGTTGACGAATTCGGCGGGATTCTGGAAATTAGTCCGGAGCGGTTCGCAATCGTCTTCCAGGTTGCCAAGGAGCTGCCGAACATTTCGGACCGAGTGATCCACTCCCAAGGGTGCACGCGTGCGGATGCGGACGACTTCCTGCGCATCCTCCGTCTGACGCGGGGTGAAATCGACCAGGCCACGGCCAACGTCCGACTCCGCGTGATTTCGGAAAGCCGTGAGCAGCCGCTCCTCAATGCAGAATCGGCAATCGAGATCGTGGCTGCCCCGGAGGACATCATGAAGTGGCGGCGCATGCTCGAAGCAGCCTGTGCGTCGCTGGGGCCCGACGAATTGTTCTTGCGGAGTGGTTACCGTGAGGAGGAAGTGAGAGAGGTGCTCGATTTCCTGATGTGAGAGTTCTGCCTGCCCGTCCCGTCGGTGACCGGCGGCGCGAAACGGCGCAGGGCTTGCTTGGCCATGACGGGCTCGGTTGGTCTCATTCCAGAGTCCTGACAACTGCGGGAGGTGGCTCGTGCGTGAATGTGGGCGAGGTCAGCCATTCGCCTCGGTCCGCGTGCGCCTGCGGCCGGGATCGTGATTCCGTCCAAGCAGGGATCTTGGCTGTTGTCACAGGCCTGGCACGTGCGGTGCCCCCTGAGATGTGCGGGCGGCCAAACCCACGTCGAGCATCCACCGTTGAGGGGTCTGCCATGCGGAAGAGACCAACCGTCGTTGTTGCCGCCGTGCTCGGCTGGGCCGTTCTCTCGGTGAGTGCCCTGGGCGGATCAGCCACAGCCGAGGTGGAGGGCCGAGGCACCCAGGGTGCGTTGCCGTTGCCCGGTTACGGCGCCGCCGTCGTCGACCAACTGCACCGGCAGGTCTACGTCAGCGGTGGCGCGGTTGGGCAGAGCCTGGCCGTCGTGGGGCTTCCGGAGAGGAAGCGGGTGGGGTCTGGCCCAGGCAGGGACGTCCAGCTGGTCGACGGTCAGCAAGGTGCCCACGGGATGGCGCTGAGCCAGGACGGCAAGTCGTTGTTCGTCGCCCTCGCCGCAGGAGACGCTGTCTCCGTGATCGACACCGAGACGTTGAAGGAGACCGCCCGGTATCGCGCCGGAGCCGACCAGAATCACCTTTGCCCGACCCACCTGGCCCGCATCGGCACCGTCCTGTGGATCGGCTACGGCTGTGACGCGTGGGAGGGCGGTATCGCGCGGCTCGACACCGCCGCCGAGAAGCCCGAGATGGAGCTCGACCAGCAGGGCGCCACCATCCGCTTCGAGCGGGCCCCCGTACTCGCCGCGCCCGCGGTTGACAGTGCGGCCACCAGGAACATCGGCCAGACCATCGTGGCCAGTCAGCCGCACCTCAGCCCCGTCCGGCTGCTCGCCTACAGCATCGGCGCCGACGGGAAACTGACCCTCGACGCCGACGAGCGGCGCGGCGGCAGCAACCTCAACGACCTGGCGCTCACCCCCGACGGCTCACGCCTCCTCACCGCGGCCGGATCAGAAGACCGCGTCCAGGGCTTCACCGCTCGCACGGGCGAGGGACTCGGGGACAAGGGCGCCTGGTTCACACAGCAGGCCCCCGTCGCCGTGGCACCGTCCCCGGACGGAACCCTGATCGCGACCGGCGTACGGTCCGCCGGCCCGAAGGGGAAGCAGGTCAACGTCTACCCCCTCGACGGCACCGTGCCCGCATGGTCCGCAGCACTCCCGCGCCACGAACGTCTGGCCGACCGAGGCCTGGTCTGGCTCCCCGACGGCTCCGCCCTGGTCGCCGTCACGACCCGCGACGACGATCCGGCCCCGCGGCTCGACATCCTGAAGCCCTCTGCCCCCGGCGATTGGCCGAACGGGTGGTCTCTGTCGGATTCGGAGCTGTGACGCCTCGTCCATGCCCGGTGCGAGCGGCCCCTTCAGCCGTCCAGCCCGCCCTCTTCGGCGGTGCCGTCCGCTGAGTCCGGCATCGCGATGACATACGTCCCCTTGGCGGGCAGGGTGGCGACGAGCCCCCGTTTCCGGAGTTCGACGACAGCTCGGCGCACTGTGCCGATGCTGACGCGATACAGATCGGTCATAGCTCGCTCGCCCGGCAGCGCGGCCCCTTGCGGCAACTTGCCGGAGGCGATGTCCGCGGCGATGGCGTCGGCGAGTTTCACGTACTCGTAGCGCGGAAGCTCCGTCATCCCTCCACCGTGCCGCAGCCTTACGCGTACCGCAGGAGTGGAACGCGTCCCGACGCAGAGAGACGCGGAAGTAATCGGAAGGGTGCAGGGGGACGCAGTTAGCGGTATCGTCGAGATCAGAAGACCCCGGCGAGGCGGCAACCTCCCGGGGCACGGCCAACGCTTACAAGGAGCGTCGACATGACCGACCTTATCCCCCGCGCCCTCCAATGGCTGCGCCTCCTCTTCTCCCCCGGCACCGGTAAACGGCGCCTCACCCGCCACCGTCCCTACCTCTGCCTGCACGTCACCGCCGTACGCCACCCGGCCCCCGCCCCCGCGCTCTCCGGACTTCCCCGGCACCGTTCCCCGTACGGCCTCCACGCCCCGATCGACGGCTCCGCGTCCGCCCTGGTCCGTCCCTACCTCGCCGCACACGAGGAGGAGGCCGCCCTCCAGCAGCGCCGCCGGCTCGCGCTCGTCCTCGCCGCGGACTTCGGGGTCGACCTCGATCAGCACCTGGTCGGCATGCGGGAGGTGGCCGTCTGATGGCACACGTCAACGGCACGCCCCCCGTGCCCGGCTGCGCGCCCACACTCCGTCTCCTGCCCTGGCCGTCGCCCGAGGGCAAACCCTGCTATCTGGTGACCGACCGCAACGGCGGCCACGTCTCCCGCGTCGCCGACGCATTGGAGGCCACCCAACTCGCCACCGGCACCGACGTACTCGACCTCGCCCGTGCCGTGCTGGACGACCCGGCCTCGCCGTACACCGAGGTCCGCTACGCGGGCATCCGTCTCGCCGAGTGCCTGACGGACGCCCTGCGCGTCGCCGAGTCCCGGGGCTTGCGCCTGCCCGTACCGGACACCGACGACGTCGAAGTCACCGAAGAGAACGGACGCGGGATGCAGGCGTAGCCCGCGCGCTCTGTCTCCCTTTCCGGTCGGCCGGTACCGCGCCGACCGGAACGGGAGACAGAAGCGAACAACTACACCTCTCGTCGCCCTGACCCTGACCCTGACCCTGACCCTGACCCTGACCCTGACCCCGCCCCTGGCGTCGGCGTCGGCAGCGGCGTAAGCCTCGCCGTAGTCACGTACGACACCACCACCGCCACGATCACCAGCGGCATGACCGTGATCCCCTGGGCCCCGATCAGCAGCGTCGCCAGCAGGACGGAGACCAGCGGCAGGCGCAGCATCGCGGCGCTCATCGCTCCGATGCCCATCGCGAACCCCGCGACCAGGCTCAGCCCCGGCAGATGGGAGCAGAGGATGCCGCCCGCCGCGCCCACGAACATCGCGGGGAAGATCGGTCCACCCCGGAAGGCGCTGAGCGACGCGCAGTAGGCGAGGCCCTTGCACAGCACCAGCAGCACCAGCGCTCCCACCGAGTACGCGGCGCTGTGGGCGAGGAACGGGTCCAGCGCCGTCTGCCCCGAATACAGCACGTCGGTGGCCGGTTTGCCGGTGCCCTCCGCATAGCCGATGGCCAGCCCCGCCACGATCAGGCCGACGACGACCGTGGCCGTGACCCGCCGCCGCTCGACGTGCGTCTTGAGCCGCACGGCGAGCCACCGAATGCCCGCCCCCACGAGCGCGGCCGACAGCCCGATGACAAGGGCCCAGCCGAACTCCGCCGCTGTCGGGCGAGTGGCTTCGGGGACATCGTTCAGGGCCAGCGAGTAGGTGCCCAGCCCGCTCCAGGAGCCCAGTCCGACGAAGATGAGCGCGCCGACGCCCGCGGCCAGCAGGCCGGGCACCAGCACCATGGCCATCATCGGCCCGCCCAGCCCGGAGGCCTCCATCAGGAGGAACGCGCCCAGCAGCGGCGACCCCAGCAGCGAACTGACGGCCGCGAAACTCCCCGCCGCGCCCAGCACGGCGGTCATCTGCTGCGGCGGGTCGCGTCTGACCAGCCGTACGGCAGCGGCGGCGAGCCCGCTGCCGAGCGCCAGGAGGGGTGCCTCGGGCCCGAGGACGGCGGCGAAGCAGAGCGTCGCCAGGGCGGCGAGGAAGATGCCGGGCAGTTCGACGGGCGGGGGCGCGCCGGCGGGCTGGAACCCGGCGCTCGGTTCATGACCGCCGTGTCCGGGCAGGTACCGGACCGTCAACGCCACCAGCAGCCCCCCGACAGCCAGCAGCGGCAAGGGCCACCAGGCCGGCGTTCCGTCGAACCCCAGCGCTTCGGGCAGATCCGAGTAGATCAACGGCTGGGCCTCGCCGACCAACGCGAGAAAACCGAACGCCGCCGCCGACACCGGTACGCCGATCAACGCGGCCATCGCCAGAAGAACCAGGTAGGCCCGGCTCCGGAGAAGCGCCATCGGATCCGACGGCGACACGGCCCCGGACCCGGTCCTCTCCACCGACATGCGCACTGCCTCCTCGCATCGCCACGCCGAACCGCACCCGGGAGGCCTCGCCGACCGGCAGGCCTGCCGCGATATCGAGCCTCACACGCCGTCCTGAGGCAGGCATGCCGACACGGCCCATGTGTGTCACTGCGAGACAGGGGGAGGGAAAGGGCGGAGGGAAGCGCGGTGGGTGAGGAGAGGGGCCCGGCGTGATCGAGGCGGAGTTGAAGGCCCGGGTCCGTGCGCCGGAGGTCGTTGCGCGGGCGCTCGACGAGCGGGGTGTGGGCAGGTCCGAGACGTACCAGGACACGTACTACGACCTGCCCGACGGCAGTCTGCGCGCGCGGGACGAGGAGTTGCGGCTGCGGTTCCTGGCCGACCACGGCACGGGGGAGCGGCGCACGCTGCTCACCTTCAAGGCGGCCGCCGTGGACGAGGTGTCCGGTTCGAAGCCCGAGTACGAGACGCGGGTCGAGGACTCGCAGAACGCGCACGCCATCCTGGAGCACCTCGGCTACGTACCGGCGATCGTGTTCGAGAAGCGCTGCCGCAGCCATGCGTTCGACGCGTACGGGCGACGGATGCTCGCGACCCTCGTACGGGTCCCCGAGCTGGACGGCACGTTCCTGGAGATCGAGACCCAGGTCCAGGAGGAGGCCGAGGTCGCCGCGGCCCTCGACGACATCCGCGCGGTGCTCGCCGACCTGGGTGTCGTCCCGGAGGACCTCACCCGCGAGCTCTACACCGAGGCGGTGGCGGCGGCCCGCCGTACACAGCCCTGACAGCACCGCACCGCACGGCACGCCTAAGCACCTCGCACAAACACCTGGGGCCGGAATCCTTGTCGGATTCCGGCCCCAGGCCTTCAGTAGCGGGGACAGGATTTGAACCTGCGACCTCTGGGTTATGAGCCCAGCGAGCTACCGAGCTGCTCCACCCCGCGTCGTTGAAACCAGTGTACGCCATCCGCGGGACCCCCAGCACACCATTAACCAGCGCCCCCTGTTCACCGGCTGCCCCTGGCCACCGCCGACCCCCGTTCGCCGGCCGTCGCGGCGGCTCCCCTCACCCCACCAAATGCCTGTTCGGTGCCTTCGCCCGCTCCTCGTACTCGGGCAGCACCACCACCTCCGCGCCCTCCGCCGACAGCACCGCGTTGCCCGCTGCCGCGTTCTCGACGAACGTGTCCGGCTCGCGCCACGCCGTGACGACGCGGTGGACGCCCGCGTCGAGGACGAGGCGGGCGCAGGGCGCGGGCCGGGAGGCGCGGTGGGCGCAGGGTTCGAGGCTGCTGTAGACCGTGGCCGTGGCGAGGCGCGGGTCGGCGGGGTCGAGCTTGGCGAGCGCGGCCTCCTCGGCGTGGACCACGGGGTCGTCGCCCTCGCGGGAGTGGCCGCGGGCCAGTTCCGTACCGTCCGCCGCGACCACGACCGCCCCCACGCTGAACGCGGTCCGCGAGGGCGGGCACGCGGCGGCCAGGGTGCAGGCGAGGTCGAGCCAGTGCCGGTCTGCGGGGGAGACGGCCGGGCCCGTGCCGGGGACGGTGGGGGCGTAGCGGATGAGGACGACGTCGCCGACCGGCCGGGTCTCCAGCAGCCGCAGCCGGCTCTTCGGCCCGCCCGGGTAGGCGCCCGCCCCGAACAGCCGCGGCGCGTCCGCCTCGCCGACGAAGAGCGGTGCGACGGCCAGCTGCACCTCGTCCGCGAGGTTCTGCTGGAGGAGCTGGGTGTGGACCCGGCCGCCGCCCTCCACCATGAGGCGGCCCACGCCGCGTACGTCGCCGAGGTGGCCGAGGACGGCCGTCCACTCCAGCTCGGGGCCGACGGGGACGACGACCACGCCGTTCGGTCCCGTGGGCAGGCCCAGTCCGTGCAGCCGTGCCGCGCCCTTGTCGGTGGTGTACACGATCTTCTCGCCGCCGGTGTGCCAGAACTGGGCCGAGGCGTCGAGTTCGCCGGACGCGCTGACCGTGACCTTCAGCGGGTACTCCGGGAGGCCGGCGGCGATCCGGGCCGCGCGCCGCTCGGGGGAGTTGACCAGCAGCCGGGGGTTGTCGGTGCGCAGGGTGCCGGCGCCGATCAGGATGGCGTCGCTGGCCGCGCGCACCTCGTCGACCCGGTCGAAGTCGGCCGGGCCGGAGAGCAGCAGCCGCTCGGGCCCGGTGTCGTCCAGGAAGCCGTCGAGGGAGACGGCGGCGGACAACAGGACGTAGGGCTGGGGCATGGGACGCGCTCCCTTGGTTCAAGTTTTAAACACTAACTACACTGTACGTATGACGACCCGCTGGCTCACCCCCGACGAACAGCGTGCCTGGCGCGCCTACGTGGCGGCGAGTTCCCTCCTCGAGGACGCGCTCGACCGGCAGCTCCAGCAGGAGGCCGGCCTGCCGCACCTCTACTACTCCGTGCTGTCCGCCCTCTCCGAGGCCCCGGAGCGGCGGATGCGGATGACCGAGCTCGCCGAGCGCCTGAAGATCACGCGCAGCCGGCTGACGTATGTCGTGACCAGGTTGGAGAAGGACGGCGTGGTGCGGCGCGAGGACTGCCAGTGGGACAAGCGCGGCAGCGTCGCCGTGCTTACCGACGAGGGCATGACCCTGCTGGAGCGCACGGCGCCGGGGCATGTCGAGACGGTCCGCAGGGCCGTCTTCGACCATCTCAGCCCCGAGCAGATCGGCCAGTTCGAAGAGATCTGCGCGGCCATCGCGACGGCGATCCAGGGCGGAGACCCCCGGTCGGCCCCCGGCTCGGACGACCTCCCGTGGCGCCGCCGCGCGTGTTCGTCGGGCCAGCAGGACGAACGGGACCGCGTGTGACGGACGAGCGGGACGTGTGACGGACGACCGGGACCGCGTGTGACGGACGAGCGGGACCGTGCGGGACGGGCCGATCGCGCGTGACGGGAATGTGACGTATCCCCAAACCGGTTGCTTGAAATTTGAAGCACGGGTTAGAGTCACTCCGAGCGTTGTGCTTCAAAACTGAAGCACAGCGACACCCCGCACCAGGACCGGAGAACCGCATGCCCGACTTTCCCGCTGCCACCCCGCGTGCCCGCGTCCGGGTACCGCTGCGTTTCCAGGACGGCTACGGCGTCGACGCCGAGATGGTCACCTTCCACGACCTCGTCGACGGCCGGGAGCACCTGGCGATCGTCCTCGGCGACCCCGCCCCCGGCGCGGCCCCGCTGGTCCGGCTGCACTCCGAGTGCCTGACCGGCGATGTGTTCGGCTCGGCCCGCTGCGACTGCGGACCGCAGCTGCGCGAGGCGGTGGAGCGGATCGCCGACCGCGGCGGCGTCCTCCTCTACCTCCGCCAGGAGGGCCGGGGCATCGGCCTCTACAACAAGCTCGACGCGTACGCCCTCCAGGACCAGGGCCTCGACACCTACGAGGCGAACGCGGCGCTCGGGCTGCCGGAGGACGCCCGGGACTACACGGCGGCGGCCCAGATGCTGGGTGCCCTCGGCATCGACGAGCTCGATCTGCTCTCCAACAACCCCGACAAGGCCCAGCAGCTGCGCGACCTCGGCGTGGCCGTCCGCGACCGCGTCCCCACGGGCGTCTTCACCACCGCCCACAACGTCCGCTACCTCCGCGCCAAGGTCCTCCAGACCCAGCACACCCTCCCCCTGCACGAGCTGACGGGCGCGACGGGCCTGACGGGTCTCACGGCCGGCTGACCCGGCCCGCCCCCGCCCACCCACTCACCTGCCCTCCCGCACCGCACCCCCTCCGACAGGCCCTAGCCCACTCGGCCCCGTCGACTAGCCCCGCCGTCCGCCCCCGGAAACCCTGTATCCGTGGGGCACCGAGAGGGCGTGGAGGTCGTGCGGGAGCCGGGTGGGCGGCGGTTCTCGTACGCCCGTACGCTCGCCCGCGCCCTTCCCGTGCTGCTGATCGCCACCGGCCTCTTCTACGACCACTTCACCCCGCGCGAGTTCACCGCGGTCCCCTTCTTCACCGCTGCGCCCCTGGTGACGGCCCCGCTCTTCACACTGCTCGGCACGGTGGTCGTCGGCGTCACGTCGGTGGCGGGGATCGCCTTCGTGCGCTTCTACTACGACGACGCGGGCCGGGTGGACGAGCTCACCGAGATCGCCACGGTGGCCACCGTCGCCGTACTGGCCGTACTGATCAACCGCCTCGTCCGCCGCAGCGACGCCCGGCTCGCCACCGCCCGGGAGATCGCCGAGGCGGCGCAGCGGGCCGTACTGCCGGTGCCGCAGGAGCGGATCGGCGGGCTGGAGGTCGCCGCGCGGTACGAGGCCGCGCAGGCCGGGGCGTCGATCGGCGGCGATCTGTACGCGGTGCAGGACTCGCCCCACGGTGTACGGCTGATCGTCGGCGACGTCCGCGGCAAGGGGCTCGGGGCGGTGTCGGCGGTGGCGGTGCTGATCGGGGCGTTCCGGGAGGCGGCCGAACAGGAGGCGACACTCGAAGCGGTGGCCCAGCGGCTGGAACGCGCGCTGGCCCGGGAGGGGACACGGCGGGAGGCCACGCGACGGGACGCGGCGGTCGAGCACGAGGGGTTCGTGACGGCCGTGCTCGCCGAGTTCCCGCACGGCGTCGGTCGCGCCCGGATCGTCAACCGGGGCCACCCCTCGCCCCTGCTGCTGCACGCCGACGGCACCCTGTGCACGCTGGACGCCCGGCAGCCCGCTCTCCCGCTCGGCATGGACGACCTCGGCACCTGGCCCGACCGCGCGGAGGAGACCGGATTCCCGTCCGGCGCCACGCTGCTCTTCTACACCGACGGCCTCTCCGAGGCGCGGGACGCGGACGGCGTCTTCTACGACCCGGCCGCGCGCCTGGCCGGCCGCAGCTTCACCGCCCCGCGCGCCCTGTTGACGACTCTCGCGCAGGAGGTCCGCCGGCACACGGGTGACCGCACCACGGACGACATGGCCCTCCTGGCGGTCCGCCGCCCCTGAGTGACGGCCCCACCCCCACACCGATGCCACCGATGTCACCGAGCGTGTCCGTGTCACCGTGTTCCGTAGAGAAACTGACGTCCCGTCAAGGCAACTGTTACTCGTGAGTCAAGGTCAACTCGCCCGTTTTCCACCCCTCATGACCCGTAAAGTCCAGCGCGAAAGCCGGAACGATCATTCAGAACAGCTTGGAATGGAGTACTCGCGTCTATTAACGTTCGATAACGCAGCGCGGTCGTCCCAGCCGTCACAAGAGACGGCTCCGTGCTCACGCGCCGAATCCCGCAAGGGAACCGGGGAACCACCACCCTGGGGTGAATCGCACGGAAACCGCCGTGGCTGTACGCACGACCGGTTTACGCGCGTAGGAGACCTTCCTGCTCCGAACCCGTCAGCTAACCCGGTAGGCGAGGAGGAAGGAAGGAGTACGCCCACGTGGCGTCGAACCGGTCCGCGACCGAAGCCCCGTTCGTGCCGGCCCAACGTGACGGCGAGAGCCAGACGTTCGGCTACGGCAGCTATGACAGCGACAACGAGGGCCCCTGGCAGGAGTGGAATCCGAACGAGGACACCCTGCGCCCCGCTCGCGGCCGGCACCGCGTCGCCAAGAAGAGCGGCGTACTCGCCCGTAACGGACTGGCCCGTAGCTCCACGGTCCTCGGCGTCGGTGTCATAGCCGCCGTCAGCGGCGCCGGCATGGCCAGCGCGCAGTCCGGCAAGGCCCCGGTCTCCATATCGATGCCCGACATGCCGAACGTCGGCTCGGTCTTCGAGGACGAGGCCGACGAGCCGGAGCCCGAGGCCTCCAGGACCCCCCTCAGCAGCGCCGGTCTGACCGCCGCCGAGACCGAACAGGGCACCGCGGACGCCGGCGAGGCGCTGCGCGCCCGCATCATGGCGCAGGCCGAGTCCCAGCAGGACGCCTTCGACAAGGCCGCCGCCGAGGCCGCGCAGACCGCCGCCGCGGACAAGGCCGCCGAGCAGGCCGCCAAGGAGAAGAAGGAAGCCGAGGCCAAGGAGGCCGCCGCCAAGAAGAAGGCGGAGGAGGAGGCCGCGGCGAAGAAGGAAGCCGAGCGTCTCGCCGCCCTGGCGAAGCAGTTCACCCTTCCCACCTCCTCGTACACCCTCACCTCCACCTTCGGTCAGGCCGGCCCGTACTGGTCCTCCGGCTACCACACCGGCCTCGACTTCGCGGCCCCCACCGGCACGCTCATCAAGGCCGTCCACAGCGGCACCATCACACAGGCCGGCTACGAGGGCTCCTACGGCTACAAGACCGTCCTCACCCTCGATGACGGCACCGAGATCTGGTACGCCCACCAGTCCTCCATCGGCGTCAGCGTCGGCCAGAAGGTCGCCACCGGCGATGTCATCGGCCGCGTCGGCGCCACCGGCAACGTCACGGGCGCCCACCTCCACATGGAGGTCCACCCCGGCGGCTCGGCCAGCGGCATCGACCCGGCGGCCTGGCTCCGCAGCAAGGGCCTGACCCCGTAAGCCGCAGCCCCCACAGCACAGCGAACGCCGCGTACGCCCCCGGGCTGACGCGGCGTTCGTGTGCTCTCCGGAGCGCCCCGCGCCTGGCGAACCGTCGGCATCCCTCCCACCGATGGGGAATGCTGGCGTCCGGTCCGCTGGTTGACGTCGGACATGACTTCTCTTCGCAGGCTCGGCTCGTCCGACATCGAGGTCTTCCCGCTCGCCCTCGGCGGCAACGTCTTCGGCTGGACGGCGGACGAGGCACAGTCCTTCGCCGTCCTCGACGCCTACACGGCGGCCGGCGGCAACTTCATCGACACGGCCGACTCGTACTCGTCCTGGGTCGAGGGCAACGAGGGCGGCGAGTCCGAGCGGATCATCGGCAACTGGGTCAGGTCCCGCGGCAACCGCGACGACGTGGTCATCGCGACCAAGGTGAGCCAGCACCCCGAGTACCAGGGCCTGACGGCGGCCAACATCAAGGCCGCCGCCGACGCCTCCCTGGCCCGCCTCGGCACGGACCACATCGACCTCTACTACACCCACTTCGACAAGCCCGAGGTCCCCGTCGAGGAGATCATCACCGCCCTCGACGACCTGGTGAAGGCCGGCAAGGTCCGCGCGACAGCCGCCTCCAACATCAGCCCCGAACGCCTGAAGGCCTCCCTGGACTTCTCGGACGCCGAGGGCCTGGCCCGCTATGTGGCGCTCCAGCCCCACTACAACCTGGTCTCCCGGGACACCTACGAGGGCCCCCTCCAGGCCGTCGCCGCCGACTCCGGCCTCTCCGCCGTCCCGTACTTCGCCCTCGCCAAGGGCTTCCTGACGGGCAAGTACCGCCCCGGCACGACGGTCGACAGCCCCCGGGCCGCGGGCGCCGGCGCCTACCTCGACACCCCGGCGGGCCCCCGCGTCCTGGCCGCCCTCGACGACATCGCCGAGTCCCACGGCGTCGCCCCCGCCACCGTGGCCCTGGCCTGGCTGGCAGCCCAGCCGACCGTCGCGGCCCCCATCGCCTCGGCCCGCTCCCTGGACCAACTCCCCGCACTCCTGGGCGTGGCCGACCTCACCCTCACCCCCGAAGAACTGACCCGCCTGACCGAGGCCTCGGCGTAACCCCTGGTCCGGACGGAACGCACCGGCACGGCCCCGACCCCGCCCTCACCCGGCGCGCTAATACCGATAGGGGTTGTACGAGGGATACGCCGCCGCCCCGTGCCTCTCGTACGCGCCGTACCCCTCGTACGCCCCGCCGGCGGCCCCGTACCCATACCCCCGCGCGGCCCCGTACCCGTACCCGTACGCGTACTTCGCCTCGACCTCCCGCCCCGCATACCCCATCGCGGCCCGGGCCAAGTCCCGCCGCCGCCACAGCTCGAACAACAACTCCCGTTCCCGCAACGCGAAGTCACCCCCGGCCCGCCCCCGCAACCCCCGGTACCGGTGGAAGGCCAGCTTCGTCGCGCACACCTCGTACTCCGCGATCGACCGGCCCCCCGCCTTCCCGAAGTGGTGCGCCGCGTACTCCCGCGCCACCCGCCGAGCCCGCATCGACCCCAGCACGGACGGCTCGACCGGCGTCAGCCACCCCGCGGCCGCATACGCAGGCAATCCCTCCCGCACGATCCGCAACTCCCGCTGCCGGGCCCAGATCACCCACCACGTCAGCAACCCGAACGCCGGCACCATGAACGCCGCGTACACCGCGAAGAAGCCGTACTCCCCGAACGTCGCCGACCCGTTCCACACCGAGTGCATCCCCACGGCGAGCAGGAGCCCGCCCACCGGTACGAGCACCCGCCGCCCCCGCTGCCACTCCGCGGCGAACGCCGCCACCCCGAACCCGATCCCGGTCAGCACGGTGAACAGGGGATGCGCGAACGGCGACATGATCACCCGCACGAAGAACGTGGCCGCGGTGACCGACGCGAGACCGCTCCCCCCGCTGAGCTGGTCCGTCCCGAAGGCGGTCCCCAGGTACAGGATGTTCTCGGTGAACGCGAAGCCCGTCGCGGTGAAACCCGCGATCACCACCCCGTCCACGACCCCGGTGAAGTCCCGTCTCCTGAACAGGAACACGAGTAAGACGGCGGCGGCCTTGGCGGTCTCCTCGACCACGGGGGCTATGACGGTGGCCCCCAGGGTGTCGGCGTGCGAGGGGTCGGCCGTGGCCGTCGCTATCCACCGCGTCGCGAAGCTGTTCGCCACGATGGCTATCAGCGCCGCCGCGCAGGCTCCCCAGGCGAACGCGAACACCAGGTTCCGCCAGGGCCCGGGCTCCACCTGGTCCAGCCACCGGAACGCCGCCATGAGCAGCGGCACGGGCAGCACCGCGAGCCCCAGCCCGACGAGAAACCCCTCCGTGCCGGTCTGCTCCCGGACGAGCGCGAGGATGACGAGCCCGGAGACGGCGAGCAGTCCTATGAGCGCCCCGTATCTGACGCTCTTCCGCTGCCACCAGCGGGTGGGCCTGAACACATACCCACCGGTGGGACCGCTGGGGTGCGTCGGGTAGGGGGAACTGGTGGCCATTGCGTTGACCCTAACGAGGGACGGGCGCCGCCCGCGACGGCGCGTGGTACGCCCCGCCGGGCGGTGAAGGCTAGTCGTCAGGCGCCTGTGGGGGGCAGTTCGGACTGCTGCTTCTGCTCCTGCTCCTGCTTCCGCTTCGGGTTCCGCTCCTGCTCACGCTGCTGTACGCGGCGGAAGAGCAGATCGTTCACCACATGACCCTTGTCCAGTCCCTGCCCCTCGAAACGGGTCAGCGGCCGGAACGCGGGACGTGGCGCAAAGCCGCCGTCGACCCGGGTGTTCTCGAAATCGGGGTGCGCGGTGAGCACGTCCAGCATCTGCTCGGCGTACGGCTCCCAGTCCGTCGCGCAGTGCACGACTGCCCCCGGTCTGAGCCGTGACGCGACGAGGGTGAGGAATTCCGGTTGGATGAGCCGCCGCTTGTGGTGCCGCTTCTTGGGCCAGGGGTCGGGGAAGTAGACCCGCAGCCCGTCCAACGAGTCGGGCGTGAGCATCTCCCGCAGAAGGATGATCGCGTCACCGTTGGCGACCCGGATGTTGGACAGACCGCCCTGGTCCGCGAGGTTCAGCAGGTTGCCCTGGCCCGGTGTGTGCACGTCCACGGCGAGGACATTGGTCTCGGGGTCGGCGGCGGCCATCCGCGCGGTCGCCTCGCCCATTCCGAAGCCGATCTCCAGCACGACGGGACGGTCGTTGCCGAACAGCTCGACGAGGTCCAGGTCCCGCCCGTCGATGTCGAGCCCCCACTTGGGCCACAGCCGTTGCAGGGCGTCCGCCTGCCCGGCCGTCACCCGGCTTCGCCGCGGCTGGAAGCTCCGGATCCGCCGCTCGAAGTGCGACCCGGCGGGATCCGCCCTGGGCCCGTCGGGGAACCGGGGCTCACCCTTGGCCCGGGTGTGCCGAAGGGAGGCACCGGGGGTGCGGGGCTCGGGGGCATCGATGGAGTCAGACACAGTCCCACAATTTTACGACCCCCGACCGAAGCGGCTCCCACGCGCGTCCACCCCGAGGCACCTCACGCCCCGGCCAGCGCCGCCAGCGCCCGCCTCCCCACCTCCCGCCCGATCGGCAGCGAAGCCGTGGCCGCAGGGGAAGGCGCGTTCAGCACATGCACCGCCCGCGCTCCCTCCCTGATCAGGAAGTCGTCCACCAGCGTCCCGTCCCGCAGCACGGCCTGCGCCCGCACCCCGGCCGCGGCCGGCACGAGATCGCCCTCCGAGACCGCCGGCAACAACCGCCGCACCGCCTGGGTGAACGCCTTCTTGGACACGGACCGCCTAAGCTCCCCGGCCCCGTACCGCCAGTGCCGCCGCGCTATCCGCCAGGACCCGGGCCACGCCAGCGTCGCCCCCAGCTCCCGGGGCCGTACGGTCCCCCAGCCGTACCCCTCCCGGGCCAGCGCGGGCACGGCGTTGGGCCCGATGTGGACGCCCCCGTCGATCCCCCGGGTCAGATGCACCCCGAGGAACGGGAACGCCGGGTCGGGCACCGGATACACGAGCCCGCGCACCAGCTCGGGCCGCGCCAGCTCGTAGTACTCCCCCCGGAACGGCACGATCCGCATCCCGGGGTCGTCCCCCGTCATCCGGGCCACCTCGTCGCAGTGCAGCCCGGCGCAGTTCACCAGCACCCGCCCGCGGACCACATCGCCGCCCCGCACCCGTACGGCGACCCCCAGTGACGCCCGCCGGTCGATCCGCTCGACCTCGGCGCCGTACCGGATCTCGGCGCCGGACGCGCGGGCGAGCTGCCGCGCGACGCCCACGAAGTCGCAGATCCCGGTGGTGCCGACCTGTATGGCCGCGAGCCCGCGCACCTCCGGCTCGTACTCGGCGATCTGGGCGGCGCCCAGCTCCCGCACCGGGATCCCGTTCTCCCGGCCGCGCTGCACCAGCGCGTGCAGCCGGGGCAGCTCCGACCGCTCCGTCGCGACGATCAGCTTGCCGGTGACGGCGTGGTCGATGCCGTACTCGGCGCAGAACTTCACCATCTCGGCGGCGCCCTTGACCGCGTACGCCGCCTTCAGCGAGCCCGGCCGGTAGTAGATCCCGCTGTGGATGACACCGCTGTTCCGCCCGGTCTGGTGCCGGGCCGGTCCCGGTTCCTTCTCCAGCACGGTGACCCGCGTGCCCGGCGCCGCCCGCGTGATCGCGTACGCCGTGGACAGCCCGACGATCCCGCCGCCGACGACGAGCACATCACAGTCGTAAGCGCCCTGCCTCCGCACGCGCCCCACCTCCCGACTCCGATAGTGCACTGCACCACTGACAATGCCCTCAAACCCGGAAGCCGTCCGCATGACGCCGATCACGTTCTTCGTCGCCGGGCACCCAGAGCCGCGCCCTTCAGGGGCGCGGGGAACTGCGCGATCGGCCCCGACGCACCCGCACTCGCGCAAACCACATAAACCCGGCAGATGATCAGGCGCCCAAAACCTACGCCGGCGTCATCAACAACGGCCGAGCCCTCTCCCGCAGCTCGATCACCCGCGGCTCATCCCCGTACGGCTCCAGCCGGTGCAGCAGATCCTTCACGTACTCGGTCGTGCGCGCCGACGAGATGCGCCCCGCGACCTCCACCGCCCGCACCCCCTGCTCGCACGCCGCGTCGAGGTTGCCGGACTCCAGCTCGGCGACCGCCGACACGACGAGCCGCAGCCCGTGCGAGCGTACGAACTCCTCCGTCGGCCGCGACAGCGCCTGCTCGGTGAAGCGGCGCACCTGACGCGGCGCCTTGAGGTCGCGGTAGCACTCGGCCGCGTCCGCGGCGAACCGGTCGTACCCGTAGAACCCGAGCCAGCTCGGGTCGTGGTCGCCGTCCCGGGCCCGCTCCAGCCACCCCTCGGCGGCCTTGAGGGCCGCCCCGGCGGCCGCCGCGTCGCCCGCGCGGGCGTGCGCCCGCGCCTCGACGAGCCGGAAGAAGCTCATGGTGCGCGCGGTGGCGAGCCCCCGGTTGCGCTCCAGCGCGGCCTGCGCGAGGTCGACGCCCTCGTCCCCGAAGCCCCGGTAGGTCGCCTGCAACGACATGGTGGCGAGCACATACCCGCCCAGCGGCACGTCGGCCGCGGCCCGCGCCAGTCGCAGCGCCTGGATGTAGTACCGCTGCGCCGCCTCCTGTTGACCCGTGTCAAAGGCCATCCAGCCGGCGAGGCGGGTGAGTTCGGCGGAGGCTCCGAAGAGGGCGCGGCCGACCTCGTCGGAGTACGAGCCGAGCAGCAGCGGCGCCGCCTCGACCCGCAGGCACTCCGGCACCATCGACGAACGCCAGTCGCCGCCTCCGTACTTGGAGTCCCAGCGCCTGGCGTCCTCGGCGGCCTCCCGCAGCTTCTGCACATCGCTGTGGCCGACCTTCAGCGGCGACCCGGAGCCCTCAGCGGAGCCCGCCTCGCGCGCCACCGAACTGTCGGCCGGGGTTATGAGCCAGCGTGACGCGGGTGTCGCGTACGCGCTCACCGCGAACGATCCGGCGAGGGACTGCCAGATGCCGCCGGTGCCCGCGCGGCGGCCGGCGAGGTCGAGGCGGTAGAGCTCCGTCGCCGCGCGCACCGCCTGGCCGACGTCACGGGGGAAGGCGAGGCCCACTTCGGGGGCGGGATCCGCGTCCGCCAGGCCGATCTCGTGGAGCGGCACCGGGCGACCGAGTTTCTGCCCGATCGCGGCCGCGATGAGATGCGGCGCGGCACCCTGGGGGACCATGCCCTTGGAGACCCACCGCGCCACCGAGGTCTTGTCGTAGCGAAGTGTCAACCCGCGTTGGGCGCCAAGATCGTTGACGCGACGCGCGAGTCCTGCGTTGCTGATTCCCGCGAGGGCGAGAACGGCGCCGAGCTTTTCGTTCGGCCCGCGTTGCTCCCTGGACATTGCGCCACCCCTCGAACAGACGGCTGCCGCGGCGGCATAGGCACGCGGCATTCGTAAACCCAGCGTAGTTCGCCGCATCCCAAGCGTTAAGGGGCCCAAATCCGGATGGCGGGATTGTGGTCCGTACGAAAGTGCGGACGAAGTACGGAGTGTTGTCACGTGCTCCCGCTGTGTGGCCGTGCGCCTGTCCGTGCGCTCTTCTCCGGCCATGGGGGGAGCGGTTCCATGGTCGTGCGTGGGTCGGCCCGCTGTACTGGATCCAGTGGGCTGGGGGACACCGCCGCCTACATCCCCGCGGGCGGCGGACCGGTCCGGGGGGCGAACTCCGCCTCCCGGACTGTGCGTTGACGCTGAGTCGCCATCGGGGGTGGAGGAGCGGGCCGGTGAACTTCGCCCCTCGTGGCCGATTTGGCTGAAAATCGACGGTGGTCGTCGAGGGTGAATACCGCCCCGACCACGTCTCTTGAGGGCGCGTTAGGTGTTTTGGGGGAGCGTACCGGGGGCGCATTCACGTCGTAGACCCGGGGTCCACCTTTGTCGACCACCCCTCCTCGGGGGCGACTTGAGGGTGTGACGGGGGAGCGCTCAGGGCTCCCCAGGGGCGCACTTACCGGTGTGCAAGCCACGCCGCACGCCCTCCGACAAGCCTCCTTCGTGGCAGCATGGGAGCCGTTCGTGCGGTGCACCGGTTGTCCACAGCCTGTGGAGGCGTCGATGCGGTGGTTGGTGGGATGGAGCAGTACCGCCGCTGGCGCGCCCGCCCACGGCTCCGTCGGCGCGACCGGACCCGACGGCGAGACCGTGCGCCCGGTCGGTTCGCACGTGCTCTGGGGCGGCCCCGATCCGCTGTGGGCCGTCGGCGACTGGCGCCCCGACGAGGTGCGCGTCGTGCAGGCCGACGCCCAGACGCGCCTCGCCGTCCTCGGTATCTGCGGCGCCTCCGACGAGCAGCTGCGGGTGGGCCTGTTCGCCGCCCGCGGCGGTGCCCTGCGCCATCTCACCGCCTGGCCCGGCAGCTACACGGCCGTCGTCCAGGTCGGCCGCCGGGTGACCGTCTGCGGCGACCTCGCGGGCGCGCGCCCGGTCTTCCACACTCCCTGGGCGGGCGGCACGGCGTACGCGACCGCCGCCCTGCCCCTCGCCGACCTCGTCGAGGCCAACCTCGACTTCGGGCATCTGGCCGCCCTGCTGGCCGCCCCCGACGTACCGGACGCCCTCCAGGACTCCACTCCGTACGACGGCGTGCGCCGCATTCCTCCGGGGCACGCACTGATCCTGCGCGCCGGGGCGCGGGAGATCGCCGGCTACGAGCAGGTGGCCTCCCTCGCCGTCGCCGCGCCCTCCGCCGACCCGGCCAGCGCGGTGGACGCCGTCCGCGACGCCCTCGTGGAGTCCGTACGGGTCCGCCTCTCGGCCCCCCGGCACGTGCCCGACGTCGATCCCGGCCCGGTGCCCGGCATGGGCCCCGCCGAGCGCCGCGCCGCCCGGGGCATGCCCGTGCCCGGCATCGGCGCCGACGTCTCCGGCGGCCCCGCCTCCGGCACCCTGGCCCTGCTCGCCGCCGGACTGCCCGGCGCTCCCGGCACGGTCCTCGGCCACGGCACGGGCGCCGGTGAGCGCCTCCTCGCCGTCACCTTCAACGACCTGGCCACCTCCGGCCGCGAGACCGAACTGGAGCGCGCGGGCACGCTCGCCGCCAATCCCCGCCTCCACCACGTCGTCGTGACCGGCGGCGAAGAGGTCCTCCCGTACGCCGACCTCGACGTCCCCCTCACCGACGAGCCGGGCCCGTCCCTCGTGACCGCCGCCCGCCACCGCGCCCGTCTGGCCTCCGGCAGCGCCGACCACTTCACCGGCTACGGCGCCCGCCAGGTCCTGGACGCCCACCCGGCCCGGCTGGCCGACCTCCTGATGGACCGCAAACGCCGCCACCTGGTCCGCCCGGTCGCCGCCCTCGCCAAGGCCGACGGCTCGGTGCTGGTCCCCGCCCGGGTCTACGGCGCCGCGCGAAAACTGGCCCGCACCCCGTACCGCGCCGGCGTCGAAGTCCTCGCCACCCGTCTGATGCAGCGCCGCTTCGACGAGCCCGGCGGCGCGGTGGGCGCCTCCCTGGCGGCCCTCACCTGGGCCAGACCCGGCCCCGCCGCCCGCTGGCTGACCGGCGAGGCCCTGGCAGAAGTATCGATTCGCCTGGGCGCGACGACCGGCCGCTCCACCGTCGGCCCCGGCCAGCGCCCCGGCGACTTCCGCGCCCGCGCGGCCCTGGCCCGCCACACGGCCGACCTCAGAGTCCTCGAACAGGCCGCCGAGATCCGCTCCCAGCGCCTCCACACCCCCTTCCTCGACAACCAGGTCGTCCGCGCCTGCCGGGCCCTCCCCGAGGCGCTGCGCGTCCGGCCGGGCGCCCGCGCCGCCATACTCCGTACGGTCCTGGAGGGCGCCGGCGTGACCGACCTCCCGCCCGGCTGGGGCGCCCCGTCGCACGCGACCTCCACCGCGGCCGCCCGCACCGGCCTCCGGATGGCCGCCGACACGCTGATCACCCTCTTCGACACGCCTCTCCTCGCCCAGGCGGGTCTGGTGGAGGCCCGCGTGGTCCGCAAGGCCCTCCGCGCGGCAGCCGAGGGCGAGCCCCTCCCGCTGGACGGCCTCGCCGATCTCGTCGCCCTCGAACTCTGGCTCCGCCGCCTCCTCTCCCGCCGCGGCACGTGCTGGACCGGCACCCCGGCCAGACAGCGCGCGGTCCCGGCCGGCATCACCCCGCAACGGGGCGCCCTGGGCGCGGGGGCGACGGCCCGACGGGCCTGACAGGTGAGGCAGGAGGGGGAGCGGAATCTCGGCATCCGGATGCGTACAACCAATCGGGTCCGCCGACGGTCTCCATCGAGATCGGACAGACGTCCGGCTCCCCAGCACCTCACGTGCACGTAAGCGCCCCCACCGCACGGCGCGCCCCGAGGTGCCGTAGCTCCTGTGCCTGGAGAACCATGCGTACACGTACGGCCGCGGCCGCCACCCTCGCCACCTCGGCGCTGCTCTCGCTGCTCGTCCCCGCCGCCGCCCACGCGGACACCGCGAAGGGCGACACGGTCTTCACCTCGGTGAACTTCAACCAGAAGACCTTCAACATCGGCGTCAGCGCGGCCCAGACGGTCAGCGTCGCCGCCACCGCCAAGGACGGATCGGGCATCAACGGCATCCTCGGGGCCAAGCTCGTCAGCTCCGACGACCGGATCATCCACGCCCGCAGCGCCGACTGCGCCAGACCCTCGTCCACCACCATGCGCTGCGTGTTCAAGTTCACCCTGGACGCCGACCGCACCGACTACTACGACCTCAGGAACAGCTCGGCGGGCACCTGGCGCTTCACCGCCGAGGCGGCCGCCAAGGACCAGGACTTCTACGACCTGGAGACCAGCGCCAAGATCCAGGTGAAGCGGCTGGCCAAGCTCGCCACCACCCAGGCCGGCCCCGAGCCCGTGGCCAAGGGCGGCAAACTCACCGTCACCGGCGCCCTGACCCGGGCCGACTGGAACACCAACACGTACGTCCCGCACGCGGGCCGCTCCGTGGCCCTCCAGTTCAAGCGGTCCGGTACCTCCACGTACTCCACGGTCAAGACGGTCACCACCGACGCGGGCGGAAAGCTCCGCACCACCGTCACCGCCAGCACCTCCGGCACCTGGCGCTGGAAGGCCACCGCGACCTCCACGACGAGCGGAGCGACGGCGTACGGCGACACGGTGACGGCGAAGTAGCCGACGCTGTACGAGATGACGCGGGCGGCCGCCCCCCTCACTCACACCTGAACGACGACTCCGCCCAGTCCGCCAGCACCGCCAGGTCGTGGGGGCCGTCCGGCTCGACGACCAGCCGCACCGTCTCCCGCCCGCTGAGGTTCACCTGGACCGGAACCGCCGGGTCACCGCCGCGCACCAGCCCGGACTTCCACAGCCGCACCCCGTCGCCGTAGACGGAGAAGTAGACCCTGGCGAGGCCGTGGGTCAGGTCGTCGACGCCGATGAGCGCGTTGTACGAGGTGCAGCGGCGGTTGAGGTCGATGGTCACCGAGGAGCGGCCGTGCACGGTCACCCCGTTCGCGTACCGCCTCCCGGCGACCGACATCCCGTACCGCTGCCAGACCCAGCCGCTCTTGCCGAGCCGCATCTCGGGTTCGGTGCCGTCGCCGAGGACGCCGTACCGCAGTTCGTTCCACCGGTAGACGGCCGAGGGAGGGGGCGGGGGCGGGGGAGCGGGTGTCGGGGGCGGCGTGGGGGACGGCCTCGGCGGTGCGGGTGTCGGCGTGGGGGTGGGTGTGGGAGCGGGAGTCGGCTTCGCGGACGGAGCCGGAGCCGGAGTCGCGGCGCGCGGCCGGGAGGGCGACGGGGTCGGTGTCGGCAACGGCTCGGACGCCGGCACCATCCTCGCGGGCACCCGCGGCGCGGGCCTCTCCTCCGGCTCCGTCGGAGGGTCCGGCTCCGGGGCGGCCTCGGCGGGCTGCGAGGCGGGCGGTCTGGCCAGTGGCTCCTTGGGTTTCACCTCGTCGTTCGCCAGCGCGAGCGCCACGGCCGCGGCGACCATCCCGGCCACACTCACCGCGATCCCGGCCTTCGCCGGCGCGCCGAGGCCCTCCGCGGCGGCCCCGCCACCCGCCCCCGCGCCCCCGGAGCCACCGCTGGCCCCGGCCCCCGCCGCCGCGCCCGCGGCCCCGGCCGCACCGGTCCCCGCGCCACCCGCGACGAGCGCGGCCACCTTCGCGTACCCGGCCGCACCGAACCACCCGATGACCGCGACGGGTACGACGGCGGGGATCCCGCTCGCGACGTCCTTGATCTGCCCGGCGGCCAGCCGGCAGGCCGCGCACTCCTCCAGATGGGCGCGCAGCCCCCGTTCGGCCCGGGTCCGCAGGCTGCCGCGGGCGTACGCCCCGAGCCGGTCGGCGTAGCGGGCGCACTCCGCCGAGTTCCCGGCGAGCGTGGCGCTCACATGGGCCTGTAGATACGCCTGCTTGAGCCCTTCCCGCGCGCGGCTGGCCAGCACCCGGGTGCCGTTGGCGTCCAGTCCGAAGAGCGTGGCGACCTCGCTCGGCGACTCGTCCTCGACCTCCGTGTGCCAGAGCACGGCCTGCCACCGCTCCGGCAGCGAACGGAACGCCTGCATCGCCATCGACTGCTCGGCCTCGTGCATCGCCCGCACATCGGCCCCGAGGTCCAGCGTGTCGCTGTCCGACACCTCGGCCCCGCGCGACGCCTGCGCCGCGAACACCGCGAAGTCGTCGACCAGCTGCTCCCGCTTGGCGGAACTCGTCCAGGTCGCGGCGACCCGCCGTACCGAGGTCAGCAGATAGGCCCGTACGGCGTGCTCCGGGCCGGAGCCCCGGCGGACCGCCTGCAGCATCCGGGCGAAGACCTCGGCCGTCAGATCGTCGGCGGTGTGGGCGTCCCGGCAGCAGGTCCGGGCGTACCGACGCACGGCCTGCGCGTGCCGCCGGTACAGCTCCTCGTAAGCCGAGTCGTCCCCCGACCGCATCCACGCGATCAGATCGGCATCGGAGGGCGCCCTCGGCGGCAGCACACCGGAGTCGGAACGGTCCCACTGCGCCGGAACGCCGCGCCCCCCTTGCCGCGGCACCTGAGGCCCGGCCTCCGTGCCGGCCTCCGCCTCCGCCCCCTCCGCCGACTTCGACTCGTCCCGCCCGTCAACACCCATCGCGGAAGCCCCCGCCGCCAGCCGACACCGTCCCGAACACCAGGGCAGAGTGCCATATTGGCTTTTGTTCAGTCCCTAGCACTACGGGCATACCACTCGTCCGAGCGCACTTCCCAGACCTCAGGCCACGCATTCACTCGAACGAGGATCGACGAGCCCGCGCCCCGAGAGGGCCGCAGGCCCTTAAGGGGCGCGGGGAACTGCGCGAGAACCCCCACCGAACCCGCACCCGGCAACGTATCCGAGCGGCCCCCCCCCGGGGTCGAAGGGGCAGCGCCCCTGGGGAGGGAACGGGTAAGGGCGGCGGGGGCGAAAGAAACCACCCCGCGCCGCCCCTGGGGCGAAACCCCACCTACCCTCAGGCAGGCCGAGACCGCAGCCCCTCCAACAAGATGTCCAGCAACCGCGCCGACGCGGCAGCCTGCTGCGCCGCATCCGGCAACGAAGGCGCACCCGTGGCGATCACGAGCAACACATCCGCCACCGTCACGTCCTGGCGCAGCTCACCCGCGGCCCGGGCCCGCTCCACCAACTGCCCCACGACCTCGAGCAGCGCCGAAGCACCGGCATCGTCCACCGGCCCACCGAGACCACCGGCGGAGCCACCCGCACCGGAGTCCGCCGACACCAGCCGAAGCTCGGTCGTCGGCTGCATCCGCTGCTGCGGCACCCGTGCCTCGTCGACGACGATCCCGCCGACCTCGTCGGACCCGTCCTCGGCGACGCCGACCCGCAGCACCTGCGGCGGCAGCAGCCGCCCGGCACCGGAGGCCACCGACGTCCGCAGGAACCGCGACAGCGCCTGCCACGGGTCCTCCTCCTGCCCGAGCGCCACCCTGGCCTGTTCGGTGAGCCGAGACGTCTCCTCCTCGGCTATCCGGCGGACCAGGACGTCCTTGCTCGGGAAGCGCCGGTACACCGTGCCGACGCCGACCCGGGCGCGGCGGGCCACGTCCTCCATCGGCGCGCCGTATCCCAGCTCGCCGAAGACCTCGCGCGCCGCGCGCAGCACGTGCTCGAGGTTGCGCTGTGCGTCCACGCGGAGCGGAGTGGACCGCACTCCGTCACCGCGTCCGTTGCCGCCCGCCGAGCCGATCGCACCGCTGGGTGCGATGGTGGACGCGGACGACCAATGAGACTCCTGAATATGCATACGTGTTCCCCCGGTAATGACGTCTCCCCCCGGAGACTCTCCCCGTCATCGGAAGCCGGAGCGGCGGAACGAGCGTCCAAGGCCCTCGGTGGTCACCGATCACCTTCGTCGGAGACCCGGTCCCCGGACCGACCGCCCGTCGCGGCCCACCCGGAATCCGGACCCGGA
This sequence comes from Streptomyces caniscabiei, assembly GCF_014930365.1. Lineage (GTDB taxonomy): Bacteria > Actinomycetota > Actinomycetes > Streptomycetales > Streptomycetaceae > Streptomyces > Streptomyces caniscabiei. The sequence continues at coordinate 108,246 of NZ_JABXWI010000025.1, forward strand.
CCCGACATCCACGATCTCGACCCCGGACCCGACCGAATCTCTTGAACGCATCCCCCCTACACCCCGTCGACACACGAACATAGTTGAGAGGGAGTCAATTCAGAAGGGGCACGTTCCGCACGGAGCGCCCCTCGATCGGAGTACGGGCGGTTTACGTCCGGTTTGCGCCCCCTCCTGCAACCGGTCTCACACCTCCTGACCTGCGCACCTGTCGTGCACGCCGGTAAATCGGCCAACCCCGCGCCCCCTGGGCGACCGGTCACACAAATTGCCGGGCCTGTGGACAAACCAACGAGCAAGGTGCGTCATGGGATGGTGAAGGAACCGATGCGCATCCTCATCGTCGGCGGCGGTTACGTCGGGCTGTACACAGCGCTGCGCTTGCAGCGACAGCTGAAACCGGAACTCGGACGCGGCGACGTCGAGATCGTCGTCGTGTCCCCCGACCCCTATATGACGTATCAACCCTTCCTTCCGGAGGCGGCCGCGGGCTCCATCTCGCCCCGCCATGTCGTCGTACCGCTGCGCCGCGTCCTCGACAAGTGCAAGGTCGTCATCGGCGAGGCCACCGCGATCAACCACGCCAAGCGCGTCGCGACCCTCACCACCCTCGCCACCGAGGAGGAGGGCTCGACCGCCGAGCAGCTGACGTACGACGAACTGGTCCTCGCCCCCGGGTCGATCTCGCGCACCCTGCCCGTCCCCGGCCTCGCGGACCACGGCATCGGCTTCAAGACCGTCGAAGAGGCCATCGGCCTGCGCAACCACGTCATCGAACAGATGGACATCGCCTCCTCCACCCGTGACCCCGCGATCCGCGACGCCGCCCTGACCTTCGTCTTCGTGGGCGGCGGCTACGCCGGCGTGGAGGCGCTCGGCGAGCTGGAGGACATGGCCCGCTACACCGCGCGGTACTACCACAACGTGAAGCCCGAGGACATGAAGTGGATCCTCGTGGAGGCCTCCGACCGCATCCTCCCGGAGGTCGGCGAGGAGATGGGCCGCTACACGGTCACCGAGCTGCGCCGCCGCAACATCGACGTACGGCTGCACACCCGCCTCGAATCGTGCGCCGACCGCGTCGCCGTCCTCAGCGACGGGGCCCGCTTCCCGACCCGCACGGTCGTCTGGACGGCCGGGGTGAAGCCGCACCCGGTCCTCGCCGCCACCGACCTGCCGCTTAACGAGCGCGGGCGGCTGAAGTGCACCGCCGAGCTGGCGGTGGAGGGTGTCGCGCACGCCTGGGCGGCCGGTGACGCGGCCGCCGTCCCCGACGTCACCGCCGAAGCCGGCAAGGAGACCGCGCCCAACGCCCAGCACGCCGTCCGCCAGGCCCGCACTCTCGGCGACAACATCGCCCACTCGCTGCGTGGCGAGCCTCTGGAGACGTACTCCCACAAGTACGTCGGCTCGGTCGCCTCGCTGGGCCTGCACAAGGGCGTCGCCCATGTCTACGGACGGAAACTGAAGGGCTACCCGGCCTGGTTCATGCACCGCGTCTACCACCTGAGCAGGGTGCCCACCTTCAACCGCAAGGCCCGCGTCCTCGCCGAATGGACCCTCGCCGGACTCTTCAAACGGGAGATCGTCTCGCTCGGTTCACTCGAACATCCCCGTGCGGAGTTCGAACTCGCGGCCGGTGGAAAGCCTCCTGAGAACCCGAAGGGGTCGTCCTGACCGGATCCAGGAACTCCGGCGTCCAGGCCGACGTCTGACGGATGTCGGTCCGGTCGGCCAGACTGGTCCGTGACGTGATCCATGATCCCGGGCGGGGCCACCCCCTCGCCCACAGGCACCCACGACCAGGCGTCCCCCACCGCCGCACCCGGGGCAACCCCCCCCCGGGCCACCGGCCGGATCCGGAGCCGGCCACAGACGACCACACGAGGCACGAGGCAAGGATTCGGTGAACTTCACGCGCTGGAGCGCCCGGCTCCCCGGTACGCAGCGCCGCGCCGCAGCGCGGACCGAACACACGGTCACCCCGGACCGGCGGGGGGAAGGCTCCGTGCCCGCGGCCCGTGTCGAACGGCAGAGCGACGACCCTCCGGACGACCACCCGGCCGTGCCCGCCGTCGACGACCTCCCCACCCGCGAGATCCTCGACCGCATCCCGGCCCTCGTCGCCCTCGTCCACGGCCCCGACCACCGCACGGCCTACGTCAACGACGCCTATGTCGCGGCCTTCGGCGTACGCCCCCTCGGCGAACCCGCCCGCGCGGCCCTGCCCGAGCTGGACGCCCTCGGCCTCCTCCCGCTGCTCGACCAGGTCCTGCGCAGCTCCAGACCCCGCACGGTCAAGTCCCGCAAGGCCCCCGGCGGCCGCAGCTACACGATCACCTGCACCCCCGTCGACGTACCGAGCGGCACCGGACAGACCGAGGGCGGCGTACTGATCTTCGCCGCCGACGTCACCGACCACGCCGAGGCCGGCGAACGCCTGCGCGCCAGCGAGCGCCGCCAGCGCGAGACCGCCGTCACCCTCCAGCGCTCCCTGCTCCCGCAGGAACTGGAACAGCCCGACGACCTGCGCATCGCCGCCGTCTACCACCCCGGCGGCACCGAGACCGCCGTCGGCGGCGACTGGTACGACGTCATCACCCTCGGCGGCGGCCGCACCGCCCTCGTCATCGGCGACGTCATGGGACGGGGCGTCCGCGCCGCCGCCGTCATGGGCCAGCTCCGTACGGCCGTCCGCGCCTACGCCCGCCTCGACCTCCCCCCGCACGAGGTCCTCCAACTCCTCGACGGCCTGGCCACGGAGATCGACCCCAACCAGATCGCGACCTGCGCCTACGCCGTCCACGACCCCAACGAGGGCCGCCTGGTCTACGCCTCCGCCGGCCACCTCCCCATCCTCGTCCGGGACGAGAGCGGCACCGTCCTGCGCGCCGACGAACCGACCGGCCCGCCGCTCGGCACCGGCGGCTGGACCCACGCCTCCGGCTCCATCCCCCTCGGCCCCGGTTCCACGGCCGTCTTCTACACGGACGGCCTCGTGGAACGGCGCAACGAGGACCTCGACGAGGGCATCGCCGCCCTGGAGCGCGCCCTGTCCGGCGCCACCGGCACCCCACAGGTCGTCTGCGACCGCCTGGTCCGCTCCACCGGCGTCACCGCCGACCACGACGACGACGTGGCCGTCCTCGTCCTCCAGCACCCCTCCCGCACCGGCCCCGACAGCGAACTCTTCCGCAACGCTGCCCTCGAACTCCTCGGCGGCGTCGAAGCGGCCCCACGCGCCCGCGCGTTCGCCTCCGGCGTCCTGACCAGCTGGCGCTTCCCTCCGGAACTGCACGACCTCGGCGTCCTGGCCGCCAGCGAACTCGTCGCCAACTCCCTCCAGCACGGCACCCCGCCCATGCGCCTGCGCCTGCGCCGCACCGACCGCCGCCTCATCGTCGAGGTCACCGACGGTAACGACCACCTCCCCCGGCGCCGCCGCGCCGAGCCCGCCGACGAGTCCGGCCGCGGTATCGCCATCGTCGCCACCATCGCCTCCAACTGGGGCAGCCGCCGCGCACCGGGCGGCGGCAAGGCGGTGTGGTGCGAGTTCGCCCTGCCAGGAACCGGCTGAGCGGCCTGGGGCACACCCCGGCCGCGGTCCGTCGCGCCGTGCCGGAGCGGGTGGCGTGTGCCGTGGCCGGTGCCCTGGCTGAAAGGGGCCGCGCCCGACCCCTTCCGCGGGCCCGGTTGTCAGGCCCGGGCCGCCACCGGCTCCACGGCGGCCGTCCCGCTCCCGGCGACCACACGGCTGCTCGCGAGCGCGGGCTGGTCCTGCACGGCCGTGAGCTGCCGCCCGAGCCGCAGCGCCAGCACACTGATCCCCAGCGAACACAGCAGGAACGCCACGATGTACGGCGCGTGCAGCGAGGCGCCCATCGGTCCGCCGACCGCCGGACCGACCGCCAGCGCGAGCTGCTTCACCAGGGCGAAGGCCGAGTTGTACTGTCCCGCCAGCCCGGCGGGAGCGAGGTCCGCGACCAACGGCGCGACGGTCGGCGACAGCATCGCCTCCCCGAGCCCGAACAGTGCGTACGTCGAGACGAACGCGGCCACGGCCATCTCCCGGCTCCCGTGCCCGAGCCCCGCGAAGCCCGCGACAGCCCAGGCCACGGCCCAGATCAGACCGACGGCCGCGATCACCCGGGACCGCCGACGCCGCGTCACGAACCGCAGCACGGCGAACTGCGCGACGACGATCACCGCGGTGTTGGCCGCCAGCGCCGTCCCGAGCGCGGAGGTCGATATCCCGGCCGCCTCCACCCCGTACGCGCTGAGCCCCGACTCGAACTGCCCGTAGCAGGCGAAGAACAGCACGAAGCCCAGCACACACAGCTGCACCATGGCCCGATTGCCGAGCAACTGCTTCCAGCCGCCCTTGCTCGACGCTCCCGCGGACACGCCCTCGACCTTGGGCGCACGCGGTATCCGCACGGTCGCCATCACACCCACGAGCAGCAGGAACATCGCCGCCTGTATGGAGAACAGCAGAACGAAGGAGCCCGCACGCGTGGCATCGACGAGATGCCCGCCTATCAGCCCGCCGACCCCGAGCCCGAGGTTCTGCAGGAAGAACTGAGTGGCGAAGGCCCGCGACCGGTTCTCCGCCCCCGAGCAGTCGACGATCATCGTCGCGAGCGCCGGCTGCATCACGGCCTGCCCCGCCCCGAGCACCGCCGCGGACAGCAACACGCTCGTCGCACCCGTGGCCAGCCCGAGGCTCAGCGACCCGACGGCGGCGGTGACCAGGGCGGCGAGCAGCACCGGAAGCGACCCGCGCCGGACTATGGCCCGCCCCGCGAACGGCAGCACCACGAGCGCGGCGACGGCGAAGACCGCCAGCACCAACCCCGCCGTCATCGCACCGAGATCCCGCACCTGCGCCACATAGACGTACAGATACGGGACGGTGAAGCCGAGTCCGAACGCGCCGAGCGCGTTGGCCACATGAATCCGGCGCATCGCTGCGCCCATCCCCCTGGTCACGTTCACCTGCCTAGGTAGGGAAGCCCTCCGCACACCTGGGTAGGTATTAGCAGTGAAGACTTCGAAGCTAAAACTTAGACCTAAACAGTACACCTCGAAGGACTTCGATGCCAAGCGGTGGCGTGCCATACTGCGGCCCATGGGCGACACCCCCGGCACCTCCGGCACCTCCGGCACCGCCGAGCCGACACTCGAAGAGCAGATCGCCGCCTACCAGCGCGAGTTCCAGGACCTCGACCCCCAGGTCGAGAAGATCGTCTCGGCCCTCTCCCGGCTCCACCGCCGTATGAACGTCGCCTACGGCCGCCAGACCTCGGAGCTCGGCATCAGCAACGCCGAGTGGGAGGTCCTGAAGGCCCTCGTCCTCTCCGGTGCCCCGTACCGGATGGGCCCGAGCGAGCTGGCCAAGCGGCTCGGCCTGACGCCGGCCGCCATGACCCACCGCATCGACCGCATGGTCACGGAGGGCCTGGTCACGAGGGAGCGCGACGAGAACAACCGCGTACGCGTCATCGTCGAGCTCACCCCCGACGGCCGTGAGAAGTGGCTGGCAGCCATGCGCCTCGCCTCGGTCTTCGAGGAGGACCTCCTCCAGGACCTCTCTCCACTGGAACGCACGGTCCTGGGCGAGGTGCTGACCCGGCTCCTCCGTCGCGTCGAGCACGCCCAGCCGGACGCCGGCGGCCGTCTCACCGACCTGGACTGAGGCCGTACGTCGGCGGCGGCCGAGGTTTGGCCGCGGGTCACCCGGGGGAGGCTTGACAATCCACCCCGCGATCCGTAGAGTTCTTCGGGTTGCCGCGGAGCCGTAACGGTTCTGCGACAGCACCTCCGCCGCTCAAGCGGCACCCAAACCAACCAGCACGATCTCCCAACGGGGCGAATTCGGTCTGCCCGAATTCAATTCGATTTGGGTTCGGTATGGGTTCGACAGACCCGATTGGGAACTGCCGGACAGATCCGCTAAGGTTTGGGACGTCGGAACGGCCCAACGGCCGCGAAGGCAACTCCCGCTGACTGGGAATCAGGCCCGAAAGGATCTGATAGAGTCGGAACCGCCGGAAAGGGAAACGCGGAAGCGGAAACCTGGAAAGCACCGAGGAAATCGGAACCGGAAACGGTCTGATAGAGTCGGAAACGCAAGACAGCAAGACCGAAGGGAAACTGCCCGGAGGAAAGCCCGAGAGTAGCTCGGGTGAGTACAAAGGAAGCGTCCGTTC
>NZ_JABXWI010000026.1:0-111284 GCF_014930365.1 Streptomyces caniscabiei
GGCCGGGGCCGGAGGCCGGGGCCGGGGCCGGAGGCCGGGGCCGGGGTCGGAGGCCGGGGCCGGTGCCGGAGGCCGGCGGCATCGCCGGGCCCCGGCCCCCGGGCCGGCCTCAGTCCAATACACGCGCGAGATAGGCCCGCAGCAGCTCGCGCATCTCCAGGATGATCCGCTCGTCGCCCTCCGGGGAGACCCGGAAGGCCAGGTGGACCAGGGTGTCGGCGGTCTCGACGGCGATCAGGAAGGTGCGGCGCAGGTCCTCGTCGGGGGCGCGGTCGATGAACGCGGAGAGCAGCTGCGACAGGCGGTCGGCGACGCGGTGATTGGGTTCCTGGCGGCTGCCGCCGACCGGGATCTGGTTGCCGAAGTCGATGAGGGCGAAGCCCGGGGTGTTGCGCTTCATGTCGAGGTACTCGTCGAGGACGGCGTCCATCGCGGTGCGCCAGTCCCGCCCGCCCGTCGCCTTCAACCGGCGGGTGACCCGGTCGGTGAACCGGTCCAGGTTGCGCTCGGCCAGCGCGTCGGCCATCGCGCGCTTGTTGCCGAAGAAGCGGTAGACGGAGCCGATGGGCACACCCGCGCGCAGCGCCACGGCACGGGTGCTCAGCGCGTCGTAGCCGACCTCGTCGAGGAGGTCGGCGCAGGCGTCGAGGATCCTGGTCAGTCGTTCGGCACTGCGCCGCTGCACGGGGGCGCGGCGCAGGGAGGTCGCCTGGGACACGGGCTTCATGATGCCTTTCCGCCTAGGTCCGATGAGCTGTCCGAATATCAGTACGGCCGGTACCGCCGCTCCCGCTCAGCGCGGGACCGCGCGGACACCGGACATCCGCACGCCCACAGCCTGCCGGGAGACTAGAGCACCGCACTGACAGGACGGATCCCCCCGCGGTCCGGTTCTCCCCCTCCGCCCGATGCACCCGATCTGTGGACGCCCCGGCGGCGTCCGGTTGTCGTCCGTCGGGCCCTCGCCGCCGCTTCGCCCCCTTGCACCCGCCCCGGCCGAATCCTACGGTGAAGCACAGGAATCGAAGATCGCGAGGGAGCGGGCATGAGCGGGGACGCGAGGAAGACGGCCGAGGGGCTGGAGTACCTCTCCGGCTTCGGCAACGAGCACGCCTCGGAGGCGGTCCCGGGCGCGCTGCCGCACGGCCGCAACTCCCCGCAGCGCGCCCCGCTCGGCCTGTACGCCGAGCAGCTCAGCGGCACGGCGTTCACCGAGCCGAGGTCGCACAACCGCCGCTCCTGGCTCTACCGGATCCGCCCCTCGGCCGCGCACCCCGCGTTCACGCGCACGGACAACGGCACGCTGCGCACGGCCCCCTTCACCGAGACCGTCCCCGACCCCAACCGACTGCGCTGGAACCCGCTGCCGGAGCCCGCGGAGGGCACCGACTTCCTCGACGGGCTGTGGACCCTCGGCGGCAACGGCGACGCGACCCTGCGCACGGGTATGGCGGTGCACCTGTATCACGCCAATTCCGCCATGGAGCGGGTCTTCGGCGACGCGGACGGCGAACTCCTGATCGTCCCCGAGCGGGGCGGCCTCCTGCTGCGCACGGAGTTCGGCCTGCTGCGCGCCGAGCCCGGCGAGGTCGCCCTCATCCCCCGGGGTGTCCGCTTCCGCGTCGACCTCCTCGACGGCTCCGCCCGCGGCTACGTCTGCGAGAACTACGGCGCCCCCTTCCGCCTCCCCGACCTCGGCCCCATCGGCGCCAACGGCCTCGCGAACGCCCGTGACTTCCGGGCGCCGGTGGCCGCGTACGAGGATGTCGAGGGCCCGGTCACGGTGGTGAACAAGTTCTGCGGCAACCTCTGGACCGCCCGCTACGACCACTCCCCGCTCGATGTGGTCGCCTGGCACGGCAACCACACCCCGTACGTCTACGACCTGCGCCGTTTCAACGTCATCGGGACGATCTCCTACGACCACCCGGACCCGTCGATCTTCACGGTGCTGACCTCGCCGAGCGACACCCCGGGCCTCGCGGCGGTGGACTTCGTGGTGTTCGCGCCGCGCTGGCTGGTGGGTGAGGACACGTTCCGGCCGCCCTACTTCCACCGGAACGTGATGAGCGAGTACATGGGGCTGATCGAGGGCGCGTACGACGCGAAGACAGCCGGAGAAGGGGGCTTCGTGCCCGGGGGCGGCTCGCTGCACACCATGATGTCGGCGCACGGTCCGGACCGGGAGACCTTCGACCGGGCGAGCGCGGCGGAGCTGGAGCCGCAACGGGTGGACGACGGGCTCGCCTTCATGTTCGAGACGCGCTGGCCGGTCCTCACCACCGCGCAGGCGGCCCGCTCGGAGCAGCTGCAACAGCGGTACGACGACGTGTGGTCCGGGCTGCGGCGCCACTTCGGCCCGTTGCGCTGAACCCGCCGGGCCGGGTACGGATACCGACGTGACCTCCTTCGCTCCGGACTCGATCGTCCTGAACCGCAAGCTGCCGCTCTGGTACCAGGTGTCGCAGTCCCTGCGCGCCTCGATACTGGGCCGGCAGCCGCAGGAGCCCCTGCGGCTGCCGACCGAGGAGCAGCTGGCCGTGCACTACGGCGTGAGCGTGCTGACCATGCGGCAGGCGCTGAAGGAGCTGGAGGGCGAGGGGCTGATCAGCCGGCACCGCCGGCGCGGCACGTTCATCGAGCCGAGCGCCCGGCGGGGCTCACCGGTCCGGCTGCTCGGCTCCGTGGACGCGATCGTGGCCCAGCAGTCGGGGATGACGACCGAGCTGCTGGAGCAGGGCAGCACCCCCCTGTCGGGTGAACTCTCGCCGTACTTCCCGGACTTGACCGAGGTGGCCCTCTACCACCGACTGCGCGGCGACGAGCGGACGGGCGAGCCCACCAACCACGCCCGCAACTACGTGCGTCCCGAGCTGGCCGAGCGCATCGACCGTGACGATCTGCTGCGCTGGCCGATGACCAAGGTGCTGCGCGACGTCGTGGGCGTGCGCATCGGCCGGATCACCGACACGGTCGAGGCCCGGATCGCCGACCCGGAGACCGCCCGCCTCCTCCAGGTGCCGCTGCTCAGCCCGATCCTGCACTACACGGGCGTCACCCACGACGAGTCCGGCCGCGTCCTCGACGTCGCGGTCATCCACTACCGCGGCGACCGCTTCTCGTTCACCGTGTCCCTCGACGCCCACTGACGAGGCCGTACGATGCCCAGCGTGACGCCCGACGACGCTCCGCCGCTCGCGGACCTCATGCCGTGGTCCGTCGCACCGCCACGGCTGGGCCGGGGGTGGCCGGCGGCCCCCGACGCCGTGTCCCTGAAGGCCCGCTGGGACGCCCTGATGAAGGCGGAGGGCCCGGACCGCGAGACCCTGTTCGTCCCCACCCGCTCCCGCACGCTCACCTCGGCGGTGACGCAGCTGCCGGGCCGGACCACCGGCACCGGCCGGCTGGCCCGGGAGTCGGGCCCCTGCCCGGAGCCGGTCCGGGTGCTGGCCGCCCCCTTCGACGAGCAGTGGCTCGTCCCCGACCACCGGCTCATCGACGCCGCCCGTCCCGAGCTGTGGCGGGTGGCGGACGACCGTCAGGTCTTCGTGGTCGAACAGACGGTCGCCCAGGACTCCGTGGGCCCTCTGCTCACCGCGTCGTCCGTGCTCCCGCTCGCCCCGCCGCACGGCCCCCGCGTCGGCCGCGTCCACCCGCTGTACCGCCGCCCGGGTGCCGTCGAGCCGAACCTGGCACCGGGTCTGACGGAGTACCTGGGCGAGCGCCTCGGCACCGGCGGCGGCGTGGATCCCGTCGACGTCCTCGCCTGGATCCTGGTGGCCGCGCGCCCCGGCCCCGGCTCTGTCGCGGTGCCCCTCCCGGCCGACCCCGGCCGCTGGTCGCGGGGCGTCGAGCTGGGCCGCCGCGTCCTGTGGCTGATGCGCCGCGACGGCGAACGCCCGAAGCTCCCCGGCGGCCGTCGGCCCTATGTGCGCGCCCCGCTCCCGTCCCGTCCCGTCGAGTTCCGCTACGACCGCGACGAGGAGAGTCTCGTCGTCGACGAGGGCCGTATCTCCCCCGTCCCGTCCGAGGCCTGGGACTTCCACGTCGGCGGTGTCCGCGTGCTGGAGGAGTGGTTCACCCGCCGGACGGAACCGGCTCAGCCGGGCACCCTGGAGGCGATCCGCCCGGCGACCTGGCCGCAGTCCTGGACCTCGGAGCTGCTCGAACTGATCACGGTGCTGGCGCTGCTGGCCGAACTTCGGCCGAGGCAGGAGGAGTTGACGGTCGAGGACCCGATCACGACGACGGACCTGCGCCGGGCGGGGGTGCTCCCCGTCCCGGACTCCTCCCGTCGGCCCGCCTCGGTCCTGGACCACCGCGAGGAGGGCCCGGAGGGCCAGTTCACCCTGCTGTAAGGCGGCCCGCTAGGGCGCGAAGGAGTCCAGCACCCGGTCCAGCATCCACTCGAACACCGCCTCCAGGTCGATCGGCCCGGAGTCCTCCATGAACGCCGCGGCCAGCCGCGGATACGCCCCGCTCGCGATCTGCCCGCCGAGGTAGGCGATCCGGACCTCGTTCTCCCGCTCCTCCGACCACGGCAGCGACCGCACCCGCTCGGCGGTCGCCAGCTCGTTCGCGACATAGGTCGTCACGCACCCGTTCAGCATCCCGAGGAGCTGCATCTTCGCCCCGTACGGCGCTTCGAGCGAGTCCATGCAGGCCATGCAGTGCTCCAGATACCGCAGCCCGTTGGGGCTGAAGCCGTAGACCGGCGACATCAGCCGGGGCATCCAGGGGTGGCGACGCAGCAGGTCACGCGCCTGGTGGGCCACCCGGCGCAGATCGGCCCGCCAGTCGCCGCCCGGCTCCCACAGCTCGTGCTCCCCGGCGACCACGTCGACCATCAGCTCGTACAGGTCCTCCTTGCGGGGGACGTAGTTGTAGAGCGACATCGTGCCGCAGCCCAGCTCCGCGGCGACGTGCCGCATCGACACGGCGTCCAGGCCGCCCGCGTCGGCGAGCCGCACGGCGACCGCCGCGATGTCCGCGCGGCTGAACGCGGGCCGCGGGCCCCGGCCGGTGCGCTCGGGGCGCGCCCAGATCACTTCGGGTCGGGCCGCTCGGCCAGCCATCGGTCATCACCTCGGCCACCATCCTAGTTACGTACAGCGTACGTAATGCGCTATGGTCGACCCATGACTACTACGTACGCTGTACTTAGTGAGGGTCTGGAGAAGAGCTTCGGCGACGTCCGTGCCGTGCGCGGCCTCGATCTCGCCGTGGAGGAGGGCACGGTGGTCGGGATGCTCGGCCCGAACGGGGCGGGCAAGACGACGGCCGTACGGCTGCTGGCGACGCTGCTGCGGCCGGACGCGGGGTCGGCGCGGATCGCGGGCCACGACCTCGTGCGGGAGCCGGCCGCGGTCCGGCGGATGATCGGGGTGACCGGGCAGTACGCGTCGGTCGACGGCGACCTCACCGGGCGGCAGAACCTCCGGCTGTTCGCGCGGCTGCACCGGGTCCGCGACACGGCGGCTCGCGCGGCCGAACTCCTCGACCGCTTCGGCCTGACCGAGGCCGCCGACCGGCCGGTCTCCACCTACTCGGGCGGCATGCGCCGCCGGCTCGACCTCGCGGCCAGCCTCGTCCGCCGCCCGGCGGTGCTCTTCCTCGACGAGCCCACCACGGGCCTCGACCCGGTCAGCCGCAACCGGACGTGGGACGCCGTGCGCGCCCTGAAGGAGGAGGGGACGACCGTGCTGCTGACCACGCAGTACCTGGAGGAGGCCGACCAACTCGCCGACCGCGTCGTGCTGATGGACCGGGGCCGGATCGCGCACAGCGGTTCGCCACCCCAACTCAAGGCGCTCATCGGCGCGTACGCGGAGGTCGTCGTGGCCCACGCGGACGCGATGACCGCCGCGGCCGGTGTCCTCGACCAACTCACGGGCGCGGAACCCTCGTTCGACCACGACCGGCACGCCGTCGGCGTGATCGCGCTGGACCCGACGCTCACCCTCCCCCGGCTGGTGCGCGAACTCGACGCGGCGGGCGTGCCGTTGCTCGACGCGAGCCTGCGCCCGCCCACTCTCGACGACGTGTTCCTCCGTCTCACCTCAGGCGCACCGGCAGACCTCCGCGACCGACGAGACCTCGAGGAGCGTGCGGCATGAGCGCGTTGGCGTACGACGGCACGGCGATGCTGGGCCGGCAGCTGCGGAGGGTCCGCAACAACCCGGGGCTGCTGATCCTCACCCAGACCATGCCCGTCTCGATGCTGCTGTTCTTCGGGTACGTCTTCGGCAGCGCGCTCGCCGTGCCGGGCGAGGAGTACCGGCGGTTCCTGGTGCCCGGTCTGCTGGTGGCGACGGCCTCCGGCGGGATCATGACCGGGATGTTCCAGGCCGCCCAGGACACCCACCGGGGCGTGATGGACCGCTTCCGGACGCTGCCGATGAGCCGGGCCGCCGTGCCCCTCGGCCAGGCGCTGGCGGACCTGGTGGTGACCGTCGCGGGGACGGTGCTGTTCCTGCTCGTCGGGCTGGTGGTGGGCTGGCGGGTCGAGGGGGGCGCGCTCGCGGCGGCCGGCGCGCTCGCGCTGTTGCTGCTGTTCCGGTTCGCCTGCGTGTGGATCGGCATCTTCCTGGGGCTGCTCACCCGCAACGAGGAGGCGGCCGGGCAGCTGGGCGGTGCGACCTTCCTGCTGCCGCTGCTCTCCAGCGCGTACATCCCGACCGAGGGTCTGCCGGGCTGGCTGCGCACGGCCGCCGAGTGGAACCCGATCAGCGCGGTCGCGACCGCCCTGCGCGACCTCTTCGGGAACGCGGCCGTGCCGGAGGGGGCCGCCTGGCCGGTGTCGCATCCCGTCGCCGGGTCGCTGCTCTGGTGCGCGGTCCTGCTCGCGATGTTCGTGCCGCTCGCGGTGCGCACCTACGCGGCGGGCCCCAGGTGACCTCCGGCCCGTTCGGGGGACGGGCCGGAGGCCGTCGACGCCGGGACGCTCGCCGGGGCGCGTGACACGCGGCACTCCCTGGTGACAACGGCGCCCCGGCGGGGACATGATCCACGGCATGCGACCACTCCCCCGCGCCGGTGATCCCCTGCCCCTGGACGGCATCACCGTCGTCGCCGTCGAGCAGGCCGTCGCGGCCCCCTTCGCCACCCGGCAGCTCGCCGACCTCGGCGCACGGGTGATCAAGGTCGAGCGGGTGGACGGCGGTGACTTCGCCAGGGGCTACGACACGGCGGCCCGGGGCCTGGCCTCGCACTTCGTGTGGTGCAACCGGGGCAAGGAGTCCCTCGCGCTGGATCTGAAGGACCCGCGCGGCCTGGCCGTCGTACGCCGGCTGGTGGCGGACGCGGACGTGTTCGTGCAGAACCTCGCGCACGGCGCGGCGGCCCGGCTCGGTCTGGACGCGGCCACGCTGTGCGCGGCGCACCCCCGGCTGATCGCCGTGGACATCTCGGGGTACGGGGCGTCGGGGCCGTACGCCGGCAAGCGGGCCTACGACATGCTCGTGCAGTGCGAGGCCGGGCTGGTGTCGGTGACGGGGACCCCGGAGCGGCCGGTCAAGGCGGGCATCCCGGCAGCGGACATCGCCGCCGGGATGTACGCGTTCTCCGGGGTGCTCGCGGCGCTCGTCCGCCGGGGCGTGACCGGGCGGGGCGGGCCGGTGGAGGTGTCGATGCTGGAGGCGCTGGCCGAGTGGATGGGGCATCCGCTGCACCACGCGATGCACGGCGGGAGCGCTCCGGCCCGCACGGGCCTCGGGCACGCGGTGATCGCGCCGTACGACGCCTATCCGACGGCGGACGGCGGGCGGGTGCTGCTGTCGGTGCAGAACGACCGGGAGTGGCGGCGGCTCGCCGAACAGGTGCTGGGGCGGCCGGAGTTGGCCGACGACCCGGAGTTCGCGACGAATCCGGCGCGGGTCGAGCGCCGGGCGCGTACCGACGAACTGGTCGCCGGGGCGCTGGGGCTGCTGGACACCGACGAGGCGCTGGCGCGGCTGGAGGCGGCGGGGATCGCCTGTGCGCGGCTACGGGATGTGACGGAGGTGGCCGAACATCCGCAACTGGCGGCCCGGGACCGTTGGCGGGAGGTGGAGTCACCGGTGGGGCCGCTGCGGGCACTGCTGCCGCCCATCACGCTGCCGGGCGGGGACGAGGCGCGGATGGGGGCCGTGCCCGCGCTCGGGGAGCACACCGGTTCGCTGCTGCGTGCCGCGGGGATGACGGACGACGAGATCGCAGCGCTGCGCCGGGACGGCGTGGTGGCCTGAGCGCGGGCCTCCTGCGGGAGAGCCCTTGGTGCTGTGGTGCTAGCGGCTGCCGAACAGCGAGCGGCGCAGCCTCTTCAGGGGGGCGAACAGCGAGACCCGGCCGACGCGCGTGTCCTTGCGGCTGCTGCGCTCCTGCGGGGAACGTGACGTCAGCTCGCGCATCAGCGAGGTCGCCTCGGCCGCCTCGCGCTGTGGCACGGCGGGGCCGCTCAGCACCGAGAGATGTCGGTCGAGACGCGAACTGGTCGCGCTGCTCCCGCACGTGATCGCAGGGACCCGCGCCCTGCGCACTGTTATCTGTTCCATGTCACTCCCCACCCGTACGAGTCCACCCGGCCCGGGCAGCGTAACCATATCGCCCCTCCCGAGCACTCGGGAATCACGGCCCTGGTATTCACCTACCCCGTAACGGTGTTGCTGACTACTCTCCGAATCCGACCGATTCCAGGGCGAGTTGGACAACTGGCTGGCTGGTGGGCTGCGGTGATCCACCGTCGGGTTCGACGGTCACGGCGAGTGACGTCGCGTCGGTGTCCAATCCGCTCGTGACCAAGGGCGTGTCGCCGTCGAAGAGGCCCAGGGAGCGTGGTTGCACGTCGGGGCGCATGAGCCAGAGCTGGTGCACCCGCTTCTTCGGGAGGTCCTCGAATCCGCTGAGGGTCACGATCGCGCTCCCCTCCTCCGCGGAAGCGATCACTCCGATTCTGTGGCCCTCCGCGTCCCGGTCACTGGTCGCGCGGGCGTCCGGTGCCGCGAGAACGTGGTCGATCTCACTCGCCCGCACCCGCTCGGCGGCCAGCTCGTCGCGGGTGCGGTCGGCCTGGACGGCGAAGAGGGACGCCACCACGAGTGCGGCGGCCGCCGTGACGGTGGACAGCGGGACGAGCCAAGAGCGCAACCGGGGCGCACGGGCGCGCGACCTCGGCGGCGGCTCGGTCCCCCACACATGCCGCGGCAGATGCTGGGGCCGCGACGGCTGGGCGCTCCAGGACCGGTTCTCCTGGGGGGTGTTGAGTACGGCGGCGAAGACCCGGTCGCGCATCGCGGCCGGCGCGGGCGCGGCCGTCGACCAGGCGAGCCGGACCGCGTCCTCGGACAGGGCGCGCACCTCGGCCGGGCAACGGTCGCAGCGCTCCAGATGCTCCTCGAAGCGGCGCCGCTCGTCGGGCTCCAGGGCGTCCAGGGCGTAGGGAGCGGCGAGCGAGTGCAGGTCCTCGCGGCGGAACAGGCTCACTCGGCACCTCCCCCGGGCCGGCCGTACAGGGCGCTCATGCGACTCCTCCCAGGCATTCGCGCAGCCGTGTGAGTCCGTCGCGCATACGGGTCTTGACCGTGCCGAGCGGCAGTGAGAGCCGCTCGGCCACTTCACGGTAGGTGTAGCCGTCGTAGTAGGCGAGGGTGACGGACTCGCGCTGGAGGGTGGTGAGCTTATCCAGGCAGTGGCGTACCCATTGGCGTTCGAGTCCGGCCTCGACCTCCTCGGCGACCTGGTCGAAGGCGGGGTGGTGGTTGCGTCGTCCCTCGCGCTGCTCGCGCTCGGTGGCGGCGCGGGCGCTGCGCACCCGGTCCACCGCGCGTCGGTGCGCGAGGGTGAGTATCCAGGACAGTGCGCTGCCCCGGTCCGGATCGAACCGGCCCGCGGAGCGCCAGAGTTCGAGCAGCACCTCCTGGGCCACCTCCTCCGACTGCGCGGGGTCCCTCACGACCCTGCGCACCAGCCCGAACACCGGGCCGGACACCACCGCGTACAACTCCTCGAACGCCCGTTGGTCGCCCCCGGCCACCCGGACCAGCAGCTTGTCCGCCTCCACTCGCTCCCCCTCGCCTCCGGCCGAGCACGGCCATCCTCGCGCGTAAGGCATTCGCAACCGACCCACCTCCGGATGGGGTTACGGATCCGGACGACATCCGGATCAACAAATCCCGCTCTCCGCTGAAACAACCTTTCAAACGCGCCGTAAGAACGTTTGGGATTCGACCAATCCACCCTGCCGACCGCTCCGAATGGCGTTCGTCAGGCAAGTTGGGACAGAGGACGGACGGCATGACGACACCTACTTCCAGGAGCGGCGCGGGACGGCGGAGCATCGCGTCCCTCATCTGTGCTTCGCTGGCCGCCGGAGGACTCGCGGCCGCCGGCGTCACCGTGTTGCAGCCGGGGGCGGCCTCCGCCTCCAGCCACCGGGAAGCCCCGCTGATCTCGGGGGAGCCCCAGTTCGACAACACCGACGTGTACGCCTTCGTCAGCCCCGACAAGCCGGACACGACCACGGTGATCGCGAACTGGATCCCCTTCGAGGAGCCGGCGGGCGGACCGAACTTCTTCACCTTCTCCGAGGACGCGGAGTACGACATCCGCGTCGACCAGGACGGCGACGCCCAGGAAGACCTCATCTTCCGGTACACGTTCAAGACGAAGACGAAGAACGACAAGACCTTCCTGTACAACACGGGCGTCGTCGAGAGCCTCGACGACCCGGACCTGAACATCACGCAGACGTACGACATCGACCTCATCAAGCTGGACAACCGCCGCGCGGTCTCCAAGACCAAGCTCGCGGACGACGTGTGGGTGGCGCCGTCGAACGTCGGCAAGGCGTCGATGCCGGACTTCAAGAAGCTGCGCGACGAGGCCGTGTACAAGACGGCGAGCGGGGTGACCACGTACGCGGGTCAGGCCGACGACCCGTTCTTCCTGGACCTGCGCGTCTTCGACCTGCTCTACGGCGGTGACCTCTCCGAGGTCGGGCGGGACACGCTGAAGGGCTACAACGTCAACTCGATCGCCCTGCAGATCCCGAGCGAGGCGCTCGCCCAGTCCAAGGACCAGCCGATCGTCGGCATCTGGTCGACGACGCAGCGCGAGGGCGCCGACGGCCAGTACCACCAGGTGTCGCGCCTCGGCATGCCGCTGGTGAACGAGGTCGTCAACCCCATAGGCGACAAGGACAAGTTCAACGCGTCCTCGCCGGTGGACGACGCCCAGTTCCTGAAGAACGTCACCGAGCCCGAGCTGCCCAAGCTCATCGAGGCGATCTACAAGATCCCGGCCCCCAAGGAGCCGCGCAACGACCTCGTCGACGTCTTCCTCAAGGGCGTCGAGGGCCTCAACCAGCCGCCGCACGTGACCCCTTCGGAGCAGCTGCGGCTCAACACCTCCATCGAGCCCACCAAGAAGCCGAAGCGGCTCGGTGTGCTGGACGGTGACAACCAGGGCTTCCCGAACGGACGCCGGCTCACCGACGACGTGATCGACATCGCGCTCCAGGTCGTCGAGGGCGAACTGGTCGACGCGCCCAACGACCTGGGCGACGCGGTCGACAAGAACGACAAGAAGTTCGGCAAGTCCTTCCCGTACGTCGGTCTGCCGACGGCCGGTTCGCGGGGCAAGACGGTCAAGGGCAACACCACCAACAACGTCCGCAGCGCGCTGGGCGGCGGTGTCGAGAGCGGCACCGACGACACCACCCTGATCGCCGCCTCGGCGGGTG
This sequence comes from Streptomyces caniscabiei, assembly GCF_014930365.1. Classification (GTDB taxonomy): domain Bacteria; phylum Actinomycetota; class Actinomycetes; order Streptomycetales; family Streptomycetaceae; genus Streptomyces; species Streptomyces caniscabiei. Next base: position 11,717 of record NZ_JABXWI010000026.1, read on the forward strand.
CCGGCGCCGCCGGTGTCCTGCTGATCGGCTCGGGCCTGCTGTGGTGGCGCCGTCGCAACGACCGCGCGTACTACTAGCCGGCCCCGCGTCCGGGCCCTTCCCCATGGGGCCCGGCCGCCGTGACCGGCGCGGCCCGCTCGTATCCATCCCCCACGGCGCGGGCCGCGCCCCACGACCACGATCACCGCAGTAGGCAAGGACGTTGAGGAGAGGGCATGTCCCCGCGTACGAACGAGAGCGCGCCGCAGCACGGGCGTCCGCGTCCCGACGAGGGTGCTCCCGAGCCCGCCCGGGACGCCCTCGCCGAACCCGGGCCGACGGCTGCCACCGGGCCGGCGCCCGACGCCGGGGCTGCGTCGGACGGCGGGGCCGCGTCCGACGCCGAGGCCACGTCCGGGTTCGATGCCGAGCCGAGGCTGATGCCCGACGCCGAGGCCGACACCGCATGCGACACCGAGGCCGCGTCAGGCACCGAGCACGACGCCGAGGCCACTCCAGACAGCAAGCCCGGCGCAACGTCCGCATCCGCATCCGCATCCGGGCGTAACGCCAAGCCGAACCCCGTGTCCGGCACCGAGCCCGACTCCGCATCCGACACCGAGCCGAGCCCGGTGTCCGAAGCCGCGTCCGACGGCGAGTCCGCACCCGGGTCGGACACCGAAGCCGGTTCCGCGTCCCGTTCCGGGGCCGGCGGCGGGCTCGGGGCCGTGGCGGAGAGTGAGGTGGGTCCGGTGCTCGGGCGCGGGGCTCGCCGCGGGCCCGCGCCCGAGTCGGCCCGTCGGCGGCTGGCGCGGCTCACCGCGTGCGCGGCGGCGCTGGCCGTCGCGTTCACCGGGTTCGCGGTGGCCCTCGGCGCCCGGGACGACGACCGGACGGTGGCCATGTCCTCCTCGCCCGGCGTCTCGGCGGCCCAGCTCGCCGGCGGCGACCTCGACACGGCGGTCGAGCGGCTCCAGGCCCATCTCAAGCAGCAGCCCAAGGACTTCGGCTCCTGGTCCACGCTCGGCCTCGCCTACGTCGAACAGGCCCGGGTCAAGGGCGACCCCTCCCGCTACCCGCAGGCCCAGAAGGCCCTCAAGCGCTCGCTGGAGCTGCGCCCGGACAACGACCCGGCGCTCGCTGGCCTCGCCGCCCTCGCCGCCGCCCGCCACGAGTTCGAGGACGCCCTGCGGTACGCGGACCGGGCGCTGAAGGAGAACCCGTACAGCGAACGGGCGTTGTGCAGCCGCGTCGACGCCCTCGTCGAACTCGGCCGCTACGAGGACGCGTTGAAGGCGGTCCGGCTCGCCGACACCCGCCGCCCCGGCATCCCCGTCTTCACCCGCTACGCCTATGTGTACGAGCTGCGCGGTGACGTGAAGACCGCCCGCCGGGTCCTGGAACAGGCCCTGGACTCCGCGACCACCCGCGGCGACATCGCCTACGTGGCCACCCAGCTCGGTCAACTCGCCTGGAAGCAGGGCGACTACGGGACCGCGCTCGACCACTACGCCCGCGCCCTCGGCGCCGACGACACCTATCTCCCCGCCCTGGAGGGCCGGGCCCGCGCCCAGGCCGCGAGCGGCGACGGCGCGGACGCCGTCCGCGGCCTGGAGCAGGTGGTGTCCGCCTACCCGCTGCCGGGGCCGCTCGTCGTGCTCGGCGAGCTGTACGAGGCCAAGGGCGACAAGAGCAAGGCGCGCGACCAGTACGCGCTGGTGGACGCCTACACCGCCATCGCCCGCTCCAACGGCGTCAACGCCGACCTCGACACCGCGCTCGCCGCCGCCGACCACGGCGACACCAAGTCCGCGCTGCGGGCCGCCGAGGCCGAGTGGAAGCGCCGCGAGACCGTGCACACGGCGGACGCCCTCGCCTGGGCGCTGCACGTCAACGGCCGCGACGAGGAGGCCCTGCCGTACGCCCGCCGCGCCACCGCCACCGGCTATCGGGACGCCACGTTCCTGTACCACCGGGGCATGGTCGAGTACGCGGCCGGCGACAAGAAGGACGCCCGCGCCTCGCTGAAGGCGGCGCTCGACCTCAACGCCGGTTTCTCGCCGCTGGGAGCGGCCGAGGCCCGGAGGACCCTGAAGACACTGCAGGCTCTGGAGACCGCCAAGTGATCGCTCCCCGGCGCGCGTTCGCCTCCGGCACGGCGGTGCTCCTGGCCGCCTGCGCACTCGTTCTCGCCGGCCCCGCCACGACGGCGAGCGCCCACCCCCTCGGCAACTTCACCGTCAACCGGTACGACGGCCTGGTCGCCGCCCCCGGGCAGCTGAGGATCCTCCATGTCGAGGACCTGGCGGAGATCCCGGCGACCCAGGCCGGCCCCGCCATCGAACGGCAGGGGAGGGAGAGCTGGGCCCGGGCGAGGTGCGAGAAGGCCGCCGAAGGCAGTGAGGTCACCGTCGACGGGAGCGCCGCCGAGGTGGCGCTGAAGTCGAGCCGGGCCGAGGAGCGGCCGGGGCAGGCGGGCCTGAAGACACTGCGGGTGGAGTGCCGGCTGACGGCCGCGCTGCCGGACCGGGCCGCCGACGTGCGTTTCCACGCCGCCGTGGACTCCGGGCCCGGCTGGCGCGAGGTCACCGCCCAGGGCGACCGGACGACCCTCGCCGGGTCGGACGTGCCGGAGGAGTCGGTGTCGAAGCGACTCACCAGCTACCCCGAGGAGTTGTTGCAGTCGCCGGAGGACACCGCGACGGCCTCGCTCCAGGTGCGGCCGGGCGGTCCCGCGCTGGCCGAGCAGGAGAGCGCGGCGCCCGGCGCCTCGATCCTCCCGCGCGGCGCGGACCGCTGGACCAGGGCCCTCGACGACCTGGTCTCCAGCCGCGACCTCACCTTCGGCTTCGGCGCCCTGGCCTTCGGCATCGCCCTGTTCCTGGGCGCCATGCACGCGCTCGGCCCGGGGCACGGCAAGACCCTGATGGCCGCGACGGCCGCCGCGCGCGACCGGGCCCGGATGCGGGACGTGCTGCCCATGGCCGCGTCCGTGACGGTCACCCACACCCTGGGCGTCGTCGCCCTGGGCCTCCTCGTCCTGGCCGGCTCCGCCGCCGCCCCGTCCGTGATCACCTGGCTCGGCATCGCGAGCGGCCTGTTCGTGATGGGAGCGGGCGTCACCCTGGCCCGCCGCGCCTGGCTCAACCACAAACTGGCGCTCAACCACGGGCACGGGCACGGACACCACGATCACTCGCGCGACCACGACCACGCCGATGGCCACGACCATGGTCACAGCCACAGCCATGAGCACGACGATGGTCACAGCCACGACCACGGAGACGGGCACAGCCACTCCCACGACCACGGCCATGACCACGAGCCCGAGCCCAGCCGGGAACTCGTACTCGCCCAGGCCGCCCCTTCACACACCCACGCGCACGGCGAGACCCACCCCCACACCCACGCGTCGGTCGCCACCCACGACCACGACCACGGTCACGCACACACCCACGACCACGACCACACACACGACAACCACCAGCACGACCACAGCCACGACCACAGCCACGACCACAGCCACGACCACGAGCACAGCCACGACCACGCCCCCCAGGAGAAGCGCTCTCTCTTCGGCGGCGGTGTCACCCACACCCACGGCGGCTTCACCCACACGCACCCCACCGCGCCCACCCTGCGCGGCACGATCCTGCTCGGCTTCGCGGGCGGCATGGTGCCGAGCCCGTCGGCCGTGGTCGTCCTGGTCGGCGCGGCGGCGCTGGGGAAGGCGTGGTTCGGGCTGCTGCTCGTGCTGGCGTACGGCATCGGTCTGGCGCTCACGCTGACGGCGGCCGGGTACGCCGTCGTGAAGGCCGGCGGCTGGGTGACGCGGGTGATGGACCGGGGCGAGGGCCGGCTCGGCGGGCCGACGGCCGCGCTGGTGCGCAGGACCGTACCGCTGGCGTCGGCTCTGCTGGTCGTCGCGCTCGGTGTCGTTCTGGTGTTCAGGGGGGCAACATCCGCACTGGGCTGAGCTACTTTTGGGGAGAAATCGCACGGAGTGGAGATTCCGGGCCGACGCGTGTGCGGATGCGAGTGACGGGGGATGGCCGTGTCCGAAGAACCGGGCGCTGAACGGGTGATCGCGGGCCGCTACCGGCTGCTGACCCCGCTGGGCGAGGGCGGTATGGGAACCGTGTGGCGGGCCCGCGACGAGGTGCTGCACCGCGAGGTCGCCGTCAAGGAGGTACGGGCGCCCGGCGGGATCGCGGTCTCCGACGTCGAGCGGATGTACGCCCGCCTGGAGCGGGAGGCGTGGGCGGCCGCCCGGGTCGCCAACCGCAATGTCGTCACGGTGTACGACGTGGCCATGGAGGACGGCCGCCCGTGGATCGTGATGGAACTGGTGCGCGGTCTGTCGCTCGCCGATCTCCTGGACGGCGAGGGCCCCCTGCCGCCGCAGCGCGCCGCGCACATCGGCGCCGAGGTGCTGTCCGCGCTGCGCGCCGCGCACGAGGCCGGGGTGCTGCACCGGGACGTGAAACCGGCCAATGTGCTCATCTCCAACGACGGCCGGGTCGTCCTCACCGACTTCGGCATCGCCACGGTCGAGGGCAGTTCCGCGCTGACCATGACGGGCGAGGTCATCGGCTCCCCCGAGTTCCTCGCCCCCGAGCGCGCGCTGGGCCGGGCGTTCGGCCCCGAGTCGGACCTGTGGTCGCTCGGGGTGCTGCTGTACGCGGCGGTCGAGGGCAACTCGCCGTTCCGCCAGAACACTCCGCTGAACACCCTGCGCGCGGTCGTCGACGAGGAGCTCCCGCCGCCGCACCGGGCCGGTCCGCTGACCCCGGTGATCGAGGGGCTGCTGCGCAAGGATCCGGCCGAGCGGATCTCCGCCGAGCAGGCCGAGCGGGACCTGCGGATCATCGGCGCCGGGGGCACGCCTTCCGGGGGAGGCGCGGCGTACTCCGGCACGGCCCCCACCACCCCGTACAGCCCGACGGTGGCGGGCTTCCCGAGCCCGGGCGCGCGGACCGGACCGGGAGCGGGCACCGACGAGTTCGGGCCGCCGACCCCGTCGCACGCCACCCCGGCGGCGACCCACCCGTCCCCGGTGCCGGCCCGCGGGCCGGACCGCAACCGCCGGGCCCTCGTCTTCCTGGTCGCGGGGATCGCGGCGATCGCCTTCGCCATCGCCGGCCTGACCTACGCCCTGGTCAACCAGGACGACGGCGGCAAGGACGGCAGCCCGACCAACGGGGCGGGCACGGTGGGCGGCACCAACGACCAGACGGGCGACGGCGGTACGGGCGAGGAACCCGGCGGCGGAGACGAGACGAGCGGCGACGACACGCCCTCGGACACGCCCACCGACGAGGAGAAGCCGACCACCGAGCCGCCCGCCCAGTCGGTCGAGGTGACCGTCGAAGGCGCGAACACCGACTACTCCGGCGCCTGCCCGCCGCAGGACGCCGACGCGCCCACCTTCACCGCGACGTTCACCGTGGGCAGTGTCCCCGTGGACGTCGACTACCGGTGGGTGGCGAGGAGCGGCGAGGTCGAGGACGAGGGCTGGAAGACCCTGTCGTTCGCATCCGGCGGTGAGAAGACCAAGCAGGACCGGGTCGTCGTCTCGACCAACGGGAGCCACACGGACGAGATCAGCGTCGAGGTGCGCGGCCCGGTGAAGACGGAGTCGAACAAGGTCGCGTTCTCGGTGACGTGCGAGTCGGAGGCCCCGACCACGGGCGGGACCTCCCCCTCCGACGACTCGGAGAACCCTGACGGGTACAGCGACTCCGACACCGACTACGAGGACGAAGCCGGAGCCGGAGCCCTGAACGGGGCCGTCAGGCCGCGTTCCTGAACACCGGCAGATACCCGCCGGACTGGCCGGCGGCCTTCGGGTGGTACGACTCGCCGATGTTCAGCAGGTTGAGGCTGTGCAGCCACGCGCTGCCCGAGCACAGTTCGTGCCCGGTGAACGCGGAGCGGACGTCGCCGAAGGTGAACCCGTGGTCGGCGGCGCGCTTGGCGATCGCGGTGTTCAGATAGTCGGCGGCGTTGTTGATGGCGGACCGCTTGGCCTGGGAGAGGCCGGGGCAGGTGCCGCCCAGCTGGTAGAAGCGGGGGTAGCCGAGCACCACCACATGGGCGGCCGGTGCCTTCGCGCTGATCGCCGAGTAGACCTTGTCGAGTTGGCCGGGGAGCGTGGAGTCGACGTACGCCTTGGCCGTGTTGATGCGGGTGAGACAGGCGCTGTCCGACTGCAGGACGCAGGTCGTCATGACGTCGGCGAAGCCGGCGTCGTTGCCGCCGACGGAGACGGAGACCAGCCCCGTGCTCGCGCCGAGCGGCCCGAGCTGACTCGCCAGAACATCACCCGTTCGGGCGCCCGAGCAGGCCGTGAAGTCGAAGGTCGAGGGAGCGTTGGCGGCCGCCCAGAGGTACGGGTAGGCCTTCGTGCTGCGCTTGCAGTCGCCGCTGGAGGAGAGGTAGCTCCCCGCGCCGACACCCGAGGAGTAGGAGTCGCCGAGCGCCACATAGCCGGTGGCGGCGGCCTGTTGGGACGCCTGCGCCGACGCGGCCCCGGTGAGGGATGCGCCGACGGCGAGGAGGAGTGAGGTCATGTATGCCGCAAGTCGGGAACGTCTCATGGAACCTCCCTTTAGCAGGATCTCTGCCTCAACCGTCGTAGCAACTACGCGTGTTGATCGGAAGTGTTCATGTCAATACTTTCCCGTCCGCAAGCGAACGCATCCGCCATGTTCCCTTCGCGTTCGATTTCAGGTGTGTGACAGAAACATGACAACACTTCAACTCTCTTGAGCTACGCCCGTAGAGCACCCAGTCTGCTTACAGCCGCGAGCGGAACGCGACGCTCCTGGCCGTGCGTGCGATCCCGCACGCACCCCCCACGAACGCGCGCCCCACCCGGGCGCGCGTCGCCTATGAGGAGGAAACCCTCGTAATGGCACACCTGCGTAGCAAGAACCTCCGCGTCGCCGCCGTCACCACCATGGCGACCGCCGCCCTGCTCGGCGGCCTGACCGCGCTCCCCGCCCAGGCCGCCCCGGCCGAGGGCAAGGTGCTCGCGGCCGGCTCCCCCACCGCCGTCAAGGGCAGCTACATCGTCACGCTCAAGAAGAGCGCGGGCCTCAAGGCCGCGTCGAACGCCGGCAAGGACCTGGTCGAGGAGTACGGCGGCACGGTGAAGCGGACCTTCAAGTCCGCGCTCAACGGTTACTCGGCCAAGCTCTCCGCGACCGAGGCGAAGAGACTCGCCGCCGACCCGGCGATCGCCTCCGTCGAGCAGGACCAGGTCTTCACCGTCGACGCCACCCAGACCAACGCCCCGTGGGGCCTTGACCGCTCCGACCAGGCGTCGCTGCCGCTCTCCGGCACGTACACCTACCCGGACAGCGCGGGCAGCGGGGTGACGGCGTACGTCATCGACACGGGTGTGCGCATCTCGCACGCCCAGTTCGGCGGCCGCGCGTTCAACGGCTACGACGCGGTCTCCAATGACAATGTGGCGCAGGACGGCAACGGTCACGGCACGCACGTCGCGTCCACCATCGCGGGCTCGACCTACGGCATCGCCAAGCAGGCGAAGATCGTTGCCGTGCGCGTGCTCAACAACGCCGGCTCCGGCACCACCGCCGGCGTCGTGGCCGGTATCGACTGGGTGACCGCGAACCACAGCGGCCCCTCCGTCGCCAACATGTCACTCGGCGGCGGCGCCTCGACCGCCATCGACACCGCCGTCCGCAACTCCATATCCAGCGGTGTGACCTACGCCGTCGCGGCCGGCAACAGCAGCGCCAACGCCTCCTCGTACTCCCCCGCCCGTGTCACCGAGGCGATCACGGTCGGCGCCACCACCAACACCGACGCCCGGGCGAGCTACTCCAACTTCGGCGCGGTCCTGGACATCTTCGCCCCGGGTTCGTCGATCACGGCCGGCTGGTACACCAGCGACACCGCGACCAACACCATCTCGGGCACCTCGATGGCCACGCCGCACGTCGCGGGCGCGGCCGCCGTCTACCTGGCCGGCCACACCTCGGCCACCCCGGCCCAGGTCGCCTCGGCCCTGACCGCCGGCGCCGTCACCGGCAAGGTGACCAGCCCCGGCACCGGTTCCCCGAACCGTCTGCTGCAGATCGTCCCGTAAGGACGACGGCGGCACCGTGAACAGAAGTTTCCCCGGAGGCGCGGGTCGCCTCCGGGGATTCCTCGTGTGCGGCCCCCGTCTCCCCGCCGGCGGGTGACGATCGGGCGTACGGTCGGCCGTGGCCGGTCTCGACGTATTGACTCCCCCGCGCCGACTGAGCGACATTGAAGCCCGGCATCCGGCGCTTCAGGGGGCAAAGTCGCCAATGCAGACCTCGCGTGTCAAGTCATCGCTGTCGGGCAGCGGCGGGCCGCTGCTGGCGGGCGTGGCCGCGGCCGTGGCGGGGGTGGGCGCGCTGCTCGCGTTCGCCGACACCGACTCGGTGCTGCGCGGCCCGTTCACCCTGTTCTTCCTCCTCGTCGCGCCAGGAGCCGCCATCGGTGCCGTGCTGCGCGGGCTGGAGCCGTTCGGCCGGGTCGTGACGTCCCTCGCGGGCGCGATCGCGGTGAACCTCCTCGTCGCCCAGGGCATGATCGCCACCCACTCGTGGTCGGTGACCGGTGGGATCACGGCCGTGACCGTGATCAGCTCGCTCGTCATCCTGCCGAGTCTGGTACGGCGCCCCGGTGCCCGTACGGAGAGAAGACGGACCTGAGACGTGGACATCAGTGTGTACCGCCCCGGCGAGCTGACCGCCGCAGACCGGGCGGCCTGGACCGCTCTGCAGTCGAAGGCCCACCTCCACGGCGCTCCCGAGCTGGCGAACCCGTTCCTGTCCCCGGAGTTCGCCCTGGCGGTGGGCCGCTGCCGACGCGGGGTGCGGATCGCGGTCGTGCGGGAGGGCGGCGAGCCGGCGGCCTTCTTCCCGTACCAGAGATCCACCGTCGGAGTGGGCAGAGCCATCGGTCTCGGTCTCTCCGACTGCCAGGGCGTGGTCCACCGCCCCGGCTTCACCTGGGACGCCCAGGAACTGCTGCGGGCCTGCGGCCTCGCGGTGTGGGAGTTCGACCACCTGGCCGAGGGGCAGACCCCGTTCGCCGCTCATGTCACCGAAAGCTTCCCGTCCCCGGTCATGGACCTGGAGCAGGGCTACGAGGCCTATCTGGACCAGGTGCGGGCCCGCTCGCCGAAGTTCCTCCGCTCCACGTTCGCCAAGGAGCGCCGGCTCGCCCGCGCGGTGAGCGAGGTGCGCTATGTGCACGACGAGCGCGACCCGAGGGTCCTGCGCACGCTGATGGCCTGGAAGTCGGCGCAGTACCGCAGGACGGGCCGCAGCGACCGCTTCGCGCACCCGTGGATCACCCGGCTGGTGCACCGGCTCTTCCACTCCCGCTCCGCGTCCTTCGCCGGCCAGCTGTCCGTGCTGTACGCGGACGGCAAGCCGGCCGCGGCTCATTTCGGACTGCGCTCGGAGCGGGTGCTGACCTGCTGGTTCCCGGCGTACGACCCGGCGTTCGCGCGGTTCTCGCCGGGCCTGCTGCTGCATCTGCACATGGCCGAGGAGGGTGCCGCCGACGGCATCGCCTACCTGGATCTGGGCCGGGGCCAGAAGCAGTACAAGGATTCCCTGAAGACCCGGGAGATCTCCGTGTCGGAGGGGTGGGTCACCCGGCGCCATCCGGTGGCGTTCGGGCACCGGGCGCGACGGGCGCCGGTCCGGGCCTTGCGGAACACGGTCCTGGCCCGACCGGAACTGTTCGAACCTGCCGATAAATTGCTGAAGCGGATGGGGAAATTCCGGTCGGGGGGTCAGGTAACGGACACATCAACAAAAACGTGAGACCTCGTAAGAGGTCTTGCCATATGGTCTCAATCATCAATACCGTCTTGCATCGTCGTACATTCACCCGCATCGGTCCGTCGGCACATGCTCCTAGGGGAGGGCTCAAGGAGCGCGGCGGTCCCGGCGCGGGGCGCGGTAGGGGGGTGCCGTGCTCGGTGACCGCGTTCACCGAGTCGTGCCGCGCGACCGACTGCCGAGTCGCGACAGTCGGCCGGCTTTGCCAGCTCACCCGGCATGCACGGAGATCGACTTCGCCGTGCCGTAAGTGAGAACCCCCCTTTCGAACCGGACAACATTCCGAACCACCCAGGGGCGGGTGGTTCACCGGACGAGAGGGACCAGACTCATGAGCTCAGTTCTGCGCCCGGCAATACCCGAGCCGGTCACGTACCGGCCCATCTCCAACCATCTGGCCATCGCTCCGCCCGTGAGCGTGGTGATCCCCGCCATGAACGAGGCGGAGAACCTTCCGTACGTCTTCAAGACACTGCCGGGCTGGATCCACGAGGTGGTCCTGGTCGACGGCAACTCCACCGACGACACCGTCGAGGTGGCCCGCTCCCTGTGGCCGGACGTCAAGGTCGTCCCGCAGCAGGGCAAGGGCAAGGGGGACGCCCTGATCACCGGCTTCGAGGCGTGTACCGGTGACATCATCGTGATGGTCGACGCGGACGGCTCGGCCGACGGGCACGAGATCGTCTCCTACGTCTCCGCCCTCGTCTCGGGCGCCGACTTCGCCAAGGGCTCCCGCTTCGCCAACGGCGGCGGCACCGACGACATGACCCTGATCCGCAAGCTCGGCAACTGGGCGCTGTGCACCACCGTCAACCGCAAGTTCGGCGCCCGCTACACCGACCTGTGCTACGGCTACAACGCGTTCTGGCGGCACTGCCTCGACAAGATCGACCTCGACTGCACCGGCTTCGAGGTGGAGACCCTGATGAACATCCGGGTCGTCAAGGCGGGCCTGAAGGTGCAGGAGATCCCCAGCCACGAGTACCTGCGCATCCACGGCGCGAGCAATCTGCGGGCCGTCCGCGACGGACTGCGGGTGCTGAGGGTGATCCTCAAGGAGCGCTCCAACCGGCGTGCCCTGCGCCGCCGTTCGCACGCGACGATGCTCACCGCCGGGCGGGGAGAGGTGTCTTGAACGAGCCGACCGTCTCGGTCGTGATCTGCGTGTACACCGAGGACCGCTGGGAGGACATCCTCGCGGCGGTCTCCTCGGTGCGCGCCCAGTCCCGGCCGGCCCTGGAGACGCTCCTGGTGGTGGACCACAACCGGTCCCTGCTGGAGCGTCTGAGCGGGGAGTACAAAGAGGTCCATGAGGTGCGCGTGCTCGCCAACGCGGGCCCCCGCGGGCTGTCCGCCGGCCGCAACACGGGCATCGCCGCCTCGTACGGGGAGATCATCGCCTTCCTCGACGACGACGCCGTGGCCGAGCGCGACTGGCTGCGCCACTTCGCCCAGGGGTACACCGACCCCCGGGTCATGGCCGTCGGCGGCCGTACGGTGCCCGTGTGGGCGTCCGGCCGCCGCCCGGCCTGGTTCCCCGAAGAGTTCGACTGGGTCGTGGGCTGCGCCTACAAGGGTCTGCCCGGCGGTGTCGCCGAGGTCCGCAACGTCCTCGGCGGCAACGCCTCGTTCCGGCGCAGCGCCTTCGACGCGGCCGGGGGCTTCGCCACCGGTATCGGCCGCGACGGGGACAAGCGCCCGCTGGGCTGCGAGGAGACGGAGCTGTGCATCCGGCTCTCCCGGGCCAGGCCGGACGCGGTGCTGCTGCTCGACGACCGGGCGGTGATCCACCACCGGGTGCCCGACGTACGGGAGCGCTTCGCGTACTTCCGCTCCCGCACCTACGCCGAGGGCCTGTCGAAGGCGCTGGTGGCCCGGAGCGTGGGCGCGGGCAAGGGGCTGGAGTCGGAGCGCCGGTACACCACGCGGGTGCTGCCCGCCGGGGTGGCGCGCGGGCTGCGGGACGCGCTGCTCGGCCGCGCGGGGGGCGCGGGACGTGCGGGCGCGATCGTCACGGGGGTGGCGGCGGCGGCCGGGGGGTACGTTGTCGGGAGCGTCCGGGCCCGCAGGGGCGAGGTCACGTTCTCGGTCGGCGAGATTCCGGACGGCCCGGTCGGCAAGGGGGGCGAGGGGGGCTCGTCATGACGGAGACGACGGGAACGGCGGCCGCGGCCGTGCCGATCCTGATGTACCACGCGGTGTCCACCGCGCCGAACGACGCCACCAGGGACCTGTCGGTGACCCCGGAGGCCTTCGCGGAACAGCTGGCGCTCATCGACGACCTGGGCCTCACCCCGGTGAACACCGCCGACCTGGCGGCGAGTTGGCGGCACGGCCGCCCGCTGCCCGCCCGGCCCGTGCTGATCACCTTCGACGACGGCTACGCGGGCGTGCACCGGCACGCCCTGCCCGTGCTCGCCAAGCACGGCTTCGCGGCCTCGCTGTTCGTCACCACGGGCTGGATCGAGGGCCCCTACGACAACGGCGAGGCCCTCGACACCATGCTCGGCTGGGACCAGGTCCGCGAACTCGCCGACAACGGTGTGGAGATCGGCGGGCACAGCCACACCCACCCGCAGCTCGACATGCTCGACGACGACCGGCTCCGGTTCGAGCTGCGGCGCTGCCGGCACATCGTCGCCGACGAACTGGGCGCCCGGCCCGTCTCGTTCGCCTACCCGTACGGCTACTCCAGCCGCCGGGTGCGCGTCGCGGTACGGGAGACGGGCTTCGCCCAGTCGCTCGCCGTCGGCAACGCGCTGGCCCGGCGCACGCAGGGCCCGTACGCGTTGCGGCGGGTGACCGTGCGCCGCTCCACGGGCATCGCGGAGTTCGAGCGGCTCGTCGAGGGCCGCGCGATCGCCCGCACCTTCGCCCGGGACCGTGCCCTCACCAAGGGGTACGCCATGGTCCGAAGAGCACGACAGCTCCGGAAGGCCGTCCGTTCCCGTGTCTGACACGACGACCACCACGGCTCACGAGGCCGACAGCGCCACGACTGGGGAGCCCGAGCCGGCGCCCGGCCCCGGGCGCCGGCTGCGCCTGCCCGGGCTGGGCCGGGGGGCGGGGGGCGACCAGCTGTTCCGCAACGCCTACGCCCTGATGCTGAACACCGGTATCTCGGCCGTGCTCGGCCTCGGTTTCTGGCTGGCCGCCGCCCGCTACTACACCGAGGCCTCGGTCGGTCAGGGCTCCGCCGCGATCGCCGCGATGAAGCTCCTCGCCGGGCTCACCGCGCTGACGCTGACGGGTGCCCTGGCCCGGTTCATCCCGGTCGCGGGGCGCGACACCGGACGGCTGATCTTCCGCACGTACGCGGGCAGTGCGGTGATCGTGGCGCTGGCGGCGGGCGTGTTCCTGCTGACGCTGGGCCTGTGGGGGTCGTCGTACAGCTTTCTGCACGATCCGTTCTACGCCGTGTTCTTCGTGCTCGCGGTGGTCGCCTGGTCGACGCTGACGCTCCAGGACGGGGTGCTCACCGGGCTGCGCAGCGCGGTGTGGGTGCCGGTCGGCAACACCGTGTTCTCGGCGGTGAAGCTGGTGCTCCTCGTGGTGTTCGCGGCCGCGATCCCGACCATGGGCGTCTTCGTGTCCTGGGTCGCGGCGATCGCGATGTCGGTGCTGCCGCTGGGCTGGCTGGTGTTCCGGCGGCTGATCCCGGGCCATGTGCGGGCCACCGAGGACCACGCGCACCCGCCGTCCCTGAGGGAGATCGGCCGCTTCCTCGCCGGTGACTACACGGGCTCCCTGTTCTCGCTCGCGGTGGTCTATCTGGTCCCGGTGATCGTCGCCGCCCAGGTCGGCTCCGCCGACAACGCGTACTTCTACATCACCACCACCATCGGCGGCACCGTCAATCTGCTCGCCATCAACATGGGGGCCTCACTGACCGTCGAGGGCGCGCACGACCCGGCGCGCCTGGCCGCCAACACCCGGGCCGCGCTGAAGCGGATGGCCCGGATCATGCTGCCGGTGTGCGCGGTGCTGTTCTTCGGGGCGCCCTGGATCCTGGCGGTCTTCGGGCAGGCGTACGCGGACGCGGCGACCCCGCTGCTGCGCTGGTTCGCCGTCGGCGCGGTCCTGCGGGTCGTCATGGAGACGTACTTCGCGGTGCTGCGCGCGCAGAGCCGTACCGCCGGACTCGCCTGGTTGCAGGGCCTGTTGTGCGCCCTGGTCCTCGGTCTGACCCTGCTCCTGCTCCCCCGTATGGGGCTGACCGGCGCGGGCGTCGCCGAGATCTCCAGCCTCGCGGTGATCGTGCTGATCGCCGCGCCGCGGCTGTACCGGATCCTGCGCACCGCCGGGCCCGCCGAGGCGCCCGCGGACGCGGCACCCGACGGCGATCTCGCCGACCTGGGCCGGGTGGCCGCCGCCGCGAAGAAGCAGAACGGCGCCTGGTCCCGGCGCCTGGACTCCGACACCCTCGCCCTCGGCGTCCACGTCGACTTCGACCATCTGGAACGCCGCCCGGACGTACGGCCCGGCCCCGGCACCCCGCCCACCGGAACCGCGATGCCACGCAGGGACCACCGCCCGGCCTGGGCCCAGGACCGGCCGACCCGTCCGCTCGGGCCGCCGGCCCCGGAGGCGGACGCCCCGTCCGAGGAGGCCCCGGGGGAACCGGACGCCGTACGAGCGGCCGAGAACCCGGAGGAGTCCGTACGGGAACCGCTGGCACCCCCGGCCGAGGCGGAGCCGTCCGCCGGGGACCCGCCTCGGGTGCCCCTCCGCGAACGACTGCCGCACCCCACCGTCACGGGGCTGGTCCTCGGCTTCCTGCTGCTCTCCGCGCTGCTGCTCTACTGGGTGCCCGCGCTGGCGCTGGACGACTCCGACCTGGACCGCATGGGCGGCCTCGGCCTGATCTCCGTGCTGCCGACGCCGACCCTGGCCGGGGCGGCCCTGCTGGCGGTCGTGTTCGCCGCGCTGCTGTGGCCGGCGCGGGAGCACCGCGCGCTGCTGCTGATCACACTGCTGGCCACCGTCTTCTCACTGCACGCGCTACCCGCCGTGATCGAGACCGAGCCCCGCTTCGCGACGGCCTGGCAGCACCTGGGCTTCATCGACTACATCGACCGCACCGGCACGGCCGTACCCGACCTGGACGCCCGGTGGAGCTGGCCGGGGTTCTTCGCGGCGGCGGCGTTCGTGGCGCAGGCCTGCGGGGTCACCGACTTCACCGAGATCATCCGGTGGTGGCCGACGGCCGTCCAACTCCTCTACCTGGCACCGATGTTCCTTCTCGCCCGCCATATGCGGGCGAGCTGGCGGGCCAGGTGGACGGGGGTCTGGATCTTCGTCCTGAGCGGCTGGGTGGGCCAGGACTACTTCTCCCCCCAGGGCTTCACCTACCTCCTCTACCTGGTCTTCGTCGCGATCCTGCTGGTCTGGTTCCGCGCCCCGCACATGCTGTGGGGCGCGGTGCGTCCCGGCGAGGCGGAGGTCGAGCCGACGAACCGCCGGCAGCGCGCGGTGCTCCTGGCGGTCCTGATCGCGCTGTACGCGGCGACGGTCCCGGCCCACCAGCTCACCCCGTTCGTGATGCTGGGTGTCCTCGCGGCCCTCGTCCTGGTCGGCCGCTCGGAACTGCGCGGCCTTCCCATTCTGTTCGCCGTGCTGGTCGCCGTCTGGGTGGGCTTCCTCGCCGAGCCGTACTGGTCGGGCCACTTCGACGAACTCTTCGGCGGGGTCGGCGGGGTCGGCGGGAACGTCACCTCCTCGGTCTCCGGCCGGATCGGCGAGGGCAGTTCGACCCACAAGCTCGTGCTGTACGCGCGCGTGGCGCTCGCCGGCTCGGTCATGCTCCTGGCTTGCCTCGGCTTCTGGCGCCGCCGCGCGAACAAGTACCGCGAACGCTCCCTGCTCGTGCTGAC
This sequence comes from Streptomyces caniscabiei, assembly GCF_014930365.1. Taxonomy (GTDB): domain Bacteria; phylum Actinomycetota; class Actinomycetes; order Streptomycetales; family Streptomycetaceae; genus Streptomyces; species Streptomyces caniscabiei. Next base: position 27,426 of record NZ_JABXWI010000026.1, read on the forward strand.
GTTCGTGCCGTTCCTGGGCTTCGGCATGCAGTCGTACGGCGGTGAGATGGCCCTGCGGGTCTTCATGTTCGCGCTGCCGGGTGCCGCGCTGCTGGGCGGGCTCGCCCTCTTCCCGCGCACCGGCGTCACCGCCGGGGAACGCGACAAGGACCGAAGGAACCTCGCCCCGCCGGCCGCGCTCATGGCCGGCCTCGTCCTCATCGGCGGCTTCCTGGTCGCCCGCTGGGGCAACGAGCCCTTCGAACGCGTCCGGCCGGGCGAGGTCGCCGCCATGGAGTACGTCTACGCCCACGACGACCCGACGGTACGGCTGCTCTGGCTCAGCGACGACCCGGTGAACAACGTGACGCCCGCGATGCCGTGGGGCGCCCGGGACATGGAGAAGGTCGAGTACGTGCCGACGCTCGCGCCGAGCGATCCGGTCCTGGTCTCCGGTGTGGTCAAGGCGCTGAAGGACGCGGGCGCGCATTCGTTCCTGATCGTCAACCGCAGCCAGGTCACCAACCTCCAGATGGACGCCGGTTACCCCGCGGACTGGGACACCCGGCTCATCGAGAACCTCGGCAGGCGCGCCGACATGAAGCAGGTGCTCGCCAATGACGACGCCACGATCTTCGCCCTGCGCGACCAGCCCGGGAAGGCACCGGAGCCCGATCCCGGCCCGATCGGCCCCCAGGTCACCTGGACGCCCTGGTCGGTGGTGGGCGGCCTGGCCGCGATCGCCCTGATCGTGCTGCTGAGCGTCCGCGAGACGGTCCGCGTGGCGGTCCGCCCCGGCGTCCGCCAACTCCGCTGGCTCCAGGGCAGCTTCTGGTTCAGCCTGCCGCTGCTGGCTCTGCTGCTGGCGTCACTGGTGCAGAGGTTCCTGACGATGGGCGCGCCGTAGCGCCCCTGAGAGGGGCGCGCGGTCACCCGACTACCTGTCGAGCCACTTCGTTTCGTACGCCCCCATGTCGAACTTCTTCCCGTCGATCTCCGCACTGATCCTGCGGTCGAGGGTGTTGACGACGAGCACGGCCTTGTCGTCGGCCAGCACGCGCACGTTCGGCTTGTCGTCGGCCGCGACGGACACCGTCTCGTACGTCGTCCCCGGCGGGAACTCCTCGCTGAACCGGGACAGCAGCCCGTACATGGGCAGCGACGCGCCACCGCCCTTGGTGTCGGTGGGGGTCCACAGGCAGCCGGGGCACTCGCCGGTCTTCTCCTCCGGGTTCCAGTAGAACCCGGAGGTGGCACCACCCTCGGCCATGGCCATCAGACCGGAGGCCTGGACGGCGACCCGGCGGTTCTCGGACCAGCCGTGCCGGTTGTCGTCCTTGTCGGCCGGTTCGACGTAGTACTCGGCCCACCACAGCGGCAGATCGCCGGACCGCTCCCGCACCCACCGGCTCACGGCCGTGAACTTGTCGGTCGCCGCGAACTCGTCGGGGACCAGTTCGTCGTCCCGGGTGTAGCTGGACCCGTCGACCACCACGAAGTCGGCGCCGGCCCTGTTCTTGTTCCAGTAGTCGAAGGCGTCGAGGATCCGCTGGTCCATGGCGCCCCACGGCCCCTTGAGCGACGTCGACGCGTCCTGCTTCTGGCGGGGGTCGACGCTGTCCATGACCAGGTAGGGCCCGCCGACCATGATGTCCTCGTCGACCTTCTTCAGGGCCTTGTAGACGAGGTTGTACAGCTGGGTGTATCCCTCGTAGTCCCAGCGGGCCTCCGCGTCGTTCCAGAAGCCCTTGAACTCGTTCCAGACGATGAAGTGCCGTACGTCCGGGTAACGCTTGGCGACGGTGGCGGCGAGGTCGGCGTAGTCCGCGAAGTGCTCGGGCTCGGGCGCGGTCTCCAGCGCGGCCTGGCTCCAGTCGGTCCGGTCGGCGCCCGGTCTGCCGCCCTTCATCCAGTCGGGCGCGCAGCACAGGGTCACGACGGGGGTGCCGCCGGTGGCGCGGACGAAGTCGACGCGCCGGTCCATCTCCTCGAAGTCGTAACGCCCCTCGACGGGTTCGGGGTTGCCCGCGCCCCAGCCCATGATGTGCTGGATCTGCGGCAGGGGTTGCTCGGCGAGCCGCTCCTCGACGCGCTCGACCGCCGTGCCGCTGCCCTCGTCCGCGCTGAACTGGGTGTGGGTGAAGCCCCAGCCCACACTGGGTGCGGTGACGCCCGGCGGGGTCGCGGGCGTGCCGTGCACCTTGTCGCCGTCCCGTGTGGTGCCGGCGGTGCTGCCGTCCCCGGGAAGTGTGTTGAGCAGGGTCACGACGAGGGCCAGCGCGGCCACCCCCACGCCCAGAAGCGCGGTGAGCCGCCACCGCCGGTCCCCCGCAATCCACCCATGACGTCCCATCATGGGCAACAGTAACCGCGCGGACCCCCGCCCGGGGAGGTTCCGTCGGTGAACTCCCGGGCAATCGGGCGGCTCACGGGAGGACACCACCGGCGCACCACGGAAAGCGGATGCACGGGGAGCCCTCGGTGACGGATCATGGCGACATGTCTGCCAACCCACACGACGCACTGCCGATCCGGCTCAACGTCGACGACAGCGACTCCCCGTCCGATGTCGTCGACGCGCTGTTCCTCGGCCGTTTCGCGACGGGCGAGCAGCCGTACGCGCACGCGGCGAACATCGACCGGGTACGGTCCGGGGCCACCCTGCTGCCGCCGGGCGCCCGGGTGCTGCGCTCCGCGCGGGACGACGACCGCAGCGCGACCCTCGCCGAGGGCGACGGCTGGACGGTGCTGATCTCCCGCTGGAACCGCGGCGCCGACGTCACGGTGACCGCGACCACCGCCGAGCTGGCTCAGAAGGTGCTCGGCCAGGCCACGGACGGCGCGGCCGACGAGCCCGAGCCGCAGCCGGAGAACGTGACGATGGGCTTCTGGTACGTCTCGCCGCGCCGGGGCCCGCACCGCACGACCCGGCAGATCTCGGCGGGCACCTGGGAAGAGGTCCGGCCGAACTACACGGCCCCGGTGGCGGACGCGATGGACCGCCTGATGAAGACGACCCCGGAGAACATCGCGGGCCGTCTCCTGCTGCTGCACGGGCCGCCCGGCACCGGCAAGACCTCCGCGCTGCGCACGCTGGCGCGTTCCTGGCGGGACTGGTGCCAGGTCGACTGCGTGCTGGACCCCGAGCGGCTCTTCTCCGACGTCGGCTATCTGATGGACATCGCGATCGGCGAGGAGGACGCGGCGGGCAAGGGCCGCTGGCGGCTGCTCCTGCTGGAGGACTGCGACGAACTGATCCGGGGCGAGGCCAAGCACACGGCGGGCCAGGCGCTCTCCCGGCTGCTGAACCTGACGGACGGCCTGCTCGGGCAGGGCCGCAACGTCCTGGTGGGCGTCACCACCAACGAGGACCTGGAGCGCCTCCACCCGGCCGTGGTCCGCCCCGGCCGCTGTCTGGCCCGGATCGAGGTGGGCGCGCTGACCCGCGCGGAGGCGGTGGGCTGGCTCGGCACGGACGAGGGTGTCGGCCGCGAGGGGGCGACCCTGGCCGAGCTGTACGCGCTGCGTCGCGGCACGTCACCGACGTCGCTGCCGGAGCCGCGGGGCGGGGCGGACGCGGGCCTGTACCTGTAGGCGGTCCCGTTCGAGTGTTTTCATGGATGTATGACCGTGTTCGTCGGCACGTCGGGATGGCAGTACAAGGACTGGCGGGGCGCCCTCTACCCGGCGGGCTGCCCCACCCGGCTGTGGCTGGAGGAGTACGCGGCGCGGTTCGCGACGGTCGAGCTCAACAACGCGTTCTACCGGCTGCCGACGAAGGAGAACTTCGAGGCGTGGCGGGAGAGACTGCCGGCGGACTTCGTGGTCGCGGTCAAGGCGAGCCGGTACCTGACCCACATCAAGCGGCTGCGGGACCCCGAGGAGCCGGTGCTCCGTCTGATGAGCCACGCGGCGGGCCTGGGCGACCGGCTGGGCCCGGTCCTGCTCCAGCTGCCCCCGACGCTGAAGGCCGACGCCGGTCTCCTGGACGCCTGCCTGGGCTGCTTCCCCGGCGGCACCCGGGTCGCGGTCGAGCCCCGCCACGACTCGTGGTGGACCCCCGAGATCCGCGAGGTCCTGGAGTCCCGCGGCGCGGCCCTGTGCTGGGCCGACAGCCGCTCCCGCCCGGCCACACCCCTGTGGCGCACCACCGACTGGTCCTACCTCCGCCTGCACCAGGGCCGGGCCCGCCCCTGGCCCCACTACGGCCACCAGGCCCTGACGACCTGGGCCCACCGCATCGCCGACACCTGGCCCGCCACCGCCGACGCCTACGTCTACTTCAACAACGACCCCCACGCGGCGGCGGTGAGGGACGCGACGACGTTCGCGGGCGCGGCCCGGAGCGCGGGCCTGCGGCCGACCCGCACGCCGCAGCCGCGACGGCCGGCGCGGACCTGAGCCGTCGGCGCGGGCCCGGCCCCGGGGTGCTACTCCGCGTACGCGGCCCGCAGCGCGTCCCGGGCCGCCGCGAGTGCCTCGGCCTCGCTCAGCCCGAGTCGGCGCGCCCTCTCCGCGTACGCCCCCGCCGCCACCGCCGCCTCACGCTCCGCGGCCGACCCGGCGGCGGCCACGAACGTCCCGTTGCGCCCCCGCGTCTCGATCACCCCGTCGGTCTCCAGCGCCCGGTACGCCTTGGCGACGGTGTTGGCCGCGAGCCCGAGCTGCTCGGCGAGCCCCCGTACGGTCGGCAGCCGGTATCCCACGGGCAGCGCGCCGGAGCGGGCCTGTTCCGAGATCTGGGCGCGCACCTGCTCATAGGGCGCGCTCCCCTCCACGATGCGAATCTTCAAGGTCACGCGGCGATTGTCCCGTACCCACCGGAAAATCGGAGGCGACTGCCGGCGCCGCCCCCGTAGCGTGCCCCCACATGACACTGATCGTGCGCGACCTCCGCGCCGCCGACCCGGCGGACGCCGAGGCCTTCGCCGACGTACGACGGCGTGCCCTGCCCTTCCTGGTCGGCACCGCCGAGTCCGTGCTCCACGACATGACGCTAGCGCCCGCCGAGGCGCACCACCGGCTGCTGGTCGCCGAGGCGGACGGCGAGGTGATCGGCACCGCGCAGCTCTCCCTCGCCCACGACAGCCCCGTACCGGGCCAGGGCGACGTCAATGTGTACGTCCATCCGGAGCGGCTGCGCCGGGGCGCGGGCGCCCTGCTGGCGCGGGCCGCCGAGGAGCGGCTGACCGCGGTGGGCGCGCGGCGGCTGCTGTCGTGGGTGCTGGACACCCCGGAGAACCGCGCGTTCGCCGAGCGCCGCGGCTACGCGCCGAGCCGCTCCGCGCACTTCCTCCGCCTGGACCTGGCCCACGGCACCCTCCCCCCGCTCGACTCCCCGCCCGGGGGCGTGGAGCTGCGGACGGCCGCCGACTTCGCGGACGACCCGCGTCCCCTGTTCGACCTGGACGCGGAGACCACGGCCGACGAACCGGGCGATGTCGAGGCCGAGTTGGGCGACTACGGGCAGTGGCTCGCGCAGACCTACGGCCACCCCCTGCTGGACCGGGATCTGAGCACGGTGGTCGTGGTGGACGGCACCCCCGCCGCCTTCACCGCGGTCCGCACGGACGGCCGGGACCGCTACTTCACCGCGATGACGGGCACGGCCCGTGCCCTCCGCGGCCGGGGTCTCGCCAAGCTCGCCAAGAACGACTCCCTGCGCCGCGCCCGGGCCGCGGGGTACGCAGAGGCGTTCACGGGCAACGACGCCGGCAACGGCCCGATGCTCGCGGTCAACAAGTGGTTCGGTTACGAGGTGTGCGCGACGGAGGTGCGGTATGTCCGTGAACTCGGCTGACTCCCGGCAGGAGGGACGCGCGGTGGACGTCGTCCTGCTCAAGGCGGGCCGTACGAAGATCCGTTACCCCGCGCGGCTGTTGGGCGACGACGGCACCCGGATCGTGGTCCGCGCCGACTGGGCGACCGAGGGCGTGCGGGACTTCGGCTTCGTACGCTTCGGGCCCGGTGACGTGTTCACCGAGTACTACTGGCGCGACCGGTGGTACGCGGTGAAGGAGGTCCGGGACGCCCGGGGCGGGCTGAAGGGCTGGTACTGCGACATCACCAGGCCCGCCGTCCTCTCCGGTGGGGAGGTCGTCGTCGAGGACCTCGATCTGGATCTGTGGCGGTCCGCCGACGGCGGGACCGTACTGCGGCTGGACGAGGACGAGTTCGAGGAGAGCGGGCTCGCGCGGAGCGACCCGGAGGCCGCGGCGGCGGCCGTCGCCGCCCTCGACGCGCTGGAGGCACTCGCCACCACCGAGGGGGGCCTGGAGTCGCTGCTGGCGTAGCCGGGGTCGGTGCGGGGCGGGGCGTGACCGGTGCCGGCTCGTCGTGGCCGGTGCCGGCTCGTCGTGGCCGGTGCCGACGCGGGGGTCAGAGGCGGGCCACGATCGCGTAGCGCTCGTCCTCGACCTCCCTGCCCCACAGCAGCGGGTCGTCGGACAGCCGCACCAGCCGTGCCTCGGACACGAGGGGCGCGAGCAGTCCGCGGAGCCGCTCGGCGGACATGCCGACCGGGCTGACCGTGCCCCACACCCCCTCGACCAGCACCAGCCGCCCTCCGGGCCGCAGCAGCCCGCACCAGTGGCGCAGCACGCGGGCCGGGTCGGGCAGGGTCCACAGCACATGGCGGACGAGGAGCACGTCGAACCGCTCCTCCCCCACGGGCGGGGCCGCCGCGTCGCCGACGAGGAACACGGCGGGGCGCCCGGCGAGCTTGGCGCGGGCGAGGGCGACCATGGCCCCGGAGGAGTCCACGCCGGTCACCCGGTGCCCCTGCTCGGTCGCGAGGAGCGACAGGCTGCCGGTGCCGCAGCCGAGGTCGAGCACGTCCGAGGCGCGGTTCGGCAGCCAGTCCCGCAGCCGGGCCGCCCAGGCCTCCCGGACAGCGGGTTCCCGCAGGCCGTGATCGGGTTCGTCGTCGAAGGAGGGGGCCTCCGCGTCCCAGTCGACGGCTCCCAAGGAGTCATCTGCCGTCGGGTTCCCCGGTGTTCGCAGGGCTGGAGAGGTTTCGCCGTCGTCGATGTTGGTCATGCCGCCAGAGTGACACCTGCCACTGACAGTCCAGATGGTGACAGCCGCCACTGACAGAGCACGAACGATGAGTAACGCTCCCGGAAAAGGTCTACCTCCGTGAAAACGCGGAACCCGGTGGACGCAAGGAGGCAGCCATGCGCCGTACGACCGTGCAGAAGCCCCTGAGGAAGTCCTCGTCCCGCCGGGTGCGGGACGAGGCCGACGAACGCCCCGTCGAGCGCCGGGAAGTGCGAAAGGACATCGCGCGCACCTGGTGGCCCGACGGCTGAGGCACCGCGCCCCTGCCGCGAGCGCGTACGCGCGTCCACCGACTCCAGCAACCCCACCGACCTCCGGCAAGCCGCCCCGACGCCCCGACCGCGGGCGTCGGGGCGTACCGGTCCGTGGGCCCCGACGGGCCCGGTCAGACCCCCTGCCGCAGGGTGCGGTCGAGCAGGTCCAGCAGGGCCGTCCAGTGGCGCTCCGCCGCCTCGGCGTCGTACGAGGCGGTGTCGGCCTGGGTGTAGCCGTGCGGGGCGCCCTCGTAGACCTCGGTGCGGTGGCGCACCCCGGCCTCGGTGAGCGTCTTGTCGAGCAGGTCGATCTGCTCCGGGGGCAGTGACGGGTCCTCGTCGGCGTGGCCGAGGTAGACCTCGCCGGTGATGCGGGGCACCGCCAGGTGCGGGCTGTCCGGGGCGTCGGTCGCCAGCCGTCCCCCGTGGAAACCGGCCGCGGCGGCGACGCGTTCGGGGAAGGCGCCGGCGGTGTGCAGGGCCAGCCGGGCGCCCATGCAGTACCCGGTGATCCCGACGGGCCCCTCGGCGGCCCGCGGGCTGTCGGCGAGCCATCCCAGATACGCCGCCGCGTCCCGCAGCGCGAGTTCCGGCGTCAGCGCCGTCATGGCCGGCAGGATCTGCTCCCATATCTCCGGGCGCGCGGCCGGGTCGATGAACTCGGGCAGGTCGAACACCGGTGTCCGCCCCGACCGGTGGAAGACGTTGGGCACGAGGACCGTGTACCCGGCACCGGCCAGCCGGTCGGCCATCGCCCGCAGGTGCGGCCGGAGCCCGAACGCGTCCATGTAGAACAGGACCGCCGGATGCGCGGCGTCGTCGTCGGGGTGGACGAGGTAGGCGTCGACCGTGCCGTCCTCGGTGGCGATGTCCACGGTTGTTCCGCGTACGGCGGTCATGCGCGGGTTCCCTTCTCTCGTACGGCGGTTGCGAACGGGCCCAGTGTCACGCACCGAGGTAAGAACCGGATCTTCGGGAGGCTCCGAGCGCTCCTCCGAAGGTGTTTCCTGAGCCCTCGGTTAGCCCCTCCTTAACGCCACCATAAGGATCCTCCGCACCCGCCCTCAGCAGGCGATTCCGCGGCCCCTTGGGGCTAGCTTGCTGATCGTCCCCGGCATCCGGGGCCTGTCGGGCGGCTCAGGCCGGACAGGCCCCGGCGGGACGTACCGGCACGTGTCAGCCGGCGACCGAGAGGCAGGTCGTCGGGGTGGCGTGGGCCGGGTCGAGGGCGTTGACGACCTCGTGGAACGCGATCCGGTCGAGGAGCCCGATCGCCGCGTGCTCGGAGAGGTCGAGCGCGCAGAGGTCCTGGATGACGATGTTGCGTACGTTCGGCCCGTCGAGGAACTGGGACCGGTAGGGCGTGACCACCTCGTCGTACCGGGTGGCGAGGACGGTGTAGGTCACGCCGGGGACGGTGTCGCCGCCCGCGTTGAGCTTGGTGAGGAAGGGGGAGCCGACGACCTGGTCGGCGAGGGCCGGGGTGGCGGTGGAGAGCAGGTCGCCGGCGCCGGGGAAGTGGTCGAGGAGCTGGGTGAGGCCGTTCAGGGTGGTGCCGTGGTTGGAGGGCGCGATGCCGACGAGCGCGTTCACCTCGGCGGCTCCACCGAGGAACTTGAGGTAGTAGCGGGGCATCATGCCGCCCTGCGAGTGGCCGACGAGGTCGGCCTCGGCGGCGCCGGTCGCGGCGAGCACCCGGTCGACGAACGCGTCGAGCTGCTGGGCCGACCTGTCGATGGGGCCGAGCCCGTTGAAGAAGGCCACGCCGGGGAGTTGGCCGTAGTCGAGGGAGTAGACGCAGTAGCCGCGGTTCACGAGGTACGGCGCGAGGCCCAGCCAGTTGTCGACGGAGTTCGCGAACGTGCCGTGGACGAGGACGACGGGGCGGGGGTGGGCGCTGGAGGGTTCGCAGGAGTAGTCGTTCCAGCCACGGCTCGGCGCGGCGGCCGCGTCGGCGGCCTGGGCGGCGGTGCCCGGCACGAGGGTCGCCGCGACGGCGAGACTCAGGGCGGCCAGCGGTCTGATCAGGCGCTTCCAGGGCAGCATCGGGTGATCTCCTTGCGGCTCAAGGGACGTGCGGCGACGTTCGCCCTGTGATCCGGATCACGAGGATGCTGTTCTTCTTCGCCAAGTTACGGGCGAGTAGGAAAGGTGGGAAGTTACGCGTCAGTAAAAACTTCAAGTGATGATCGGGACCACTGACACGTGACGTCGAACCGTCACCAGGCGGGCTTGATGGGACCGTAGGGCGCGATACGCAGCAATCGGTCGCGCAACGCCCGCACCTCACCCTCTCCGCCGAGCGCTTCGGCCCACGCCGCGACCACCTCGGCCGCCGCCTCCTCCGCCGCCCGCGTGCAGGCCCAGCCGCGTTCGGTCAGCACGATCAGCCGGGCGCGGGCGTCCCGCGGATGCGGCCGACGCTCCACGTACCCCTTGCGCACGAGTTCGTCGGCCAGCTGACTGGCCGCCTGCTTGGTCACCCCGAGATGGGCGGCGAGATCGGTGACCGTCGCACCGTCCGGAGCGAGCCGCGCGAACGCGAACCCGTACGAGGGCCGCCCCTCGAACCCGCGGGCGGCGACCCCCTCGTCGATACGGCGCGTCAGATCACCGGCGGCGGCGAGCAGGGCGGCGGACAGGGCCAGGGCTTCGGAGTTCTGCACGCCCGCATTGAAACACCCTTGACGGATCGGTCAAGCAGCTTGACCATAAGGTCAGGTAGTCAAGCTACTTGACCATCCCGCCCGAATTTCCCGAAGACCCCCCGAAGATCCCAGGAGGCCCGTATGCCTGTCGTCCGTTCGTCCGAGGCCGTCGTCCACGAGATCCACGGCGCGCGTTTCGTCTCGTACGCCACTCCGCTCACCGGCAGCAGGGAACTGGCCGCCTGGCGGGGCGAGATACCCGCCGGGACCAAGGCGCCCGCGCACACCGTCAACCGGGAGGAGATCTTCCACCTCCTCGGCGGGGAACTGCTGATCACCCTCGACGATCACACCCATCGCGTCACGGCGGGCGACACGGTGATCATCAACGCCGGCACGACCGTCACCGTGGAGAACCCGACGGACGAGGTCGCCACGTCCTGGGTCACCACCTCCGTCGGTCTGGAGGCGGAGCTGGCCGACGGTACGCGGATCGTGCCGCCGTGGGCCAACTGACCGCCCGCCGGGGTGTCACGCCGCCAGCGTCCCCGGCATCACCGCGTGCGGGCCGAACTTGGCGCGGGCCCGGTCGGCGACCTCCTCGATACGGCGGAGCCTCTCGTCGACGGGATCGAAGGCGAGCTGGTGCGAGGCCTGGTCGGCGGGGGTGAGGCCCTCCGCGCGCAGGGCGATCGCGCGGACCCGGGCGCGCTGGAGGCCGAGGGCGTCGTAGAGGGCGTAGGCGGTCGCGGTGAGCGCCGGGGAGTGCGCGGTCGGCTCCTTGAGCGTGCGGGTACGGGTCGTCGAGGACCGGTCGGCGTAGCGGACGGTGAGGGTCAGGGTGCGGCAGACCTTCTCCAGGGCGCGCAGCCGGGAGCCCAGCTCCTCGGTGGCGGCGAGCAGGGCTCGGCGGTGCCGGTCCGGGTTCAACTCGTCGTACGGAAAAGGCTGTTCGGTGGCGAGCGAGCGCGCGACGGCGTTCGGTACGACCCGGCCCCGGTCGACGCCGTTGGCCTTCTCGTACAGGTCGCGGCCGGTGCGCGCGCCGACCAGACGCTGGAGTGTGGACAGGGGGGCGCAGGCGACCCCGCCGAGGGTTTCGAGGCCGTACTCGCGCAGGGTGCGGGCGGTCGCGGTGCCGACGCCGGGCAGCTCGCCGACGGGCAGCTCGGCGAGGAAGTCCACGACGAGGTCCTCGGGCACCGCGCAGGGCGAGCCGGGTGCCGCCGCCCCCAGCGCCAGCCGCGCCGTCAGCGGTCCGGGCCCGGCGCCGATCAGGCAGTCGACGCCGTACAGCGCGAGGGCGCGGACCCGGATCAGCCGGGCCAGTTCCTCGGCGTCCCGGCCGAAGTACCGTTCGGCGCCGCGCAGATCGGCCAGCGCGCCGTCCGGCGGCAGCGCCTCCACGACCGGGGTGAAGTCCTCGACCAGGCCGAGGAGACCGGGCAGGGCGGCCTCGTACCCCGACGGCAGCTGGAAACGTACGCAGAGGATGGTCATCCCGCACTCCCTGGGCTCTGGTGCCACAACTTCCGCATCTGAGAAGGACCTTGTGAGGGCTCTTCGCCCGCGGGCCTGAGGTCGGCCCATGGATGCATCTCGTATCCGGTGGGCATCCGGATCCGCCGCCCGGTGTCGCCGCGCCTGCCGTCCGGCTCACCATCGGTGCTCCCGGTGCCCCCGGTGTTTCCGTCGTTCCCGGTTTCCGCCGGCGCCGCCAGCCGGGGTGCCACCGCGTCGAGGCCGCCCTCGCGCCGCAGCTCCACCAGCTCGGCGAGGTTCCAGGCGGCGGCGCCCACCACGCTGAGGCTGCGCGGGCCACGCCGCTGCACCACCCCGCGCACCAGCAGCAGCCAGGAGTGGAAGACGGTGTGGGCGCAGGTGTCGTGGGAGTCGTCGAAGAAGGCGAGGTCGACCAGGCCGGTGCCGTCGTCGAGGGTGGTGAAGACGACGCGCTTGCCGGAACGGATGGGCGGGGTCTGGGTCGCCGCCTTGGCCCCCGCGACCAGCACCGTCTCCCCGTGCCGCGCCTCGCGCAGCCGCCGGGCCGACACCACGCCCAGCTCGTCGAGGAAGGCCCGGTGGTCGTCCATCAGGTTGCGCGAGACGTCCATCGACAGCACGCCCAGCTCGGCGCTGAGCCGTTCGGCGGAGGACAGGTCCGGCAGACCCGCCGAGGCGGTCCGTCGCCCGCCGGACAACGGGAGCTGGCCTCCGCCCGCGCCCCGGCCCGCCCGGTGCAGCTCGGTCAGGTGCAGTTGCAGATCACGCCGGTTGGCGCCGAACGCGTCCAACGCGCCGACCTGGGCGAGCCTCTGCGCCAGCGGCCTGCTCGGCCGCGCCCGCTCCCAGAAGTCCAGCAGCGAGGCGTACGGCTGCCCGTCCGCGATCCGCGCCGCCTCGGCCTCGCTGATGCCGTGCACATCGGAGAGCGCGAGCCGGATCCCCCAGGCCTTCTCCTCCCCCGACCCCCTTGATTCAGACACCAGTTCGATATGATGGGCGACCGCGGACCGGTTCACGTCCACCGGCAGGATCGGCACCCCACGCCGCCGCGCGTCCGCCAGCAGCAGCCGCTTGGGGTACATCCCGGGATCGTGCGTGAGCAGCCCGGTGTAGAAGGCCGCCGGATGATGCGCCTTCAGCCACGCCGACTGGTACGTCGGCACCGCGAAGGCCACCGCGTGCGCCTTGCAGAAGCCGTACGACCCGAAGGCCTCGACGATCTCCCAGGTCCGCCGGATCGTCTCGGCGTCATATCCCTTCGCCGCCGCGTGCTGCGCGAACCAGACCCGGATCCGCCCCTGCGACTCGGGGTCGGACAGCCCGCGCCGCACCCGGTCGGCCTCGTCCCGGCCGCAGCCGGTCATGAGGTGCACGATGTCGATGATCTGCTCGTGGAAGACGACCACGCCGTACGTCTCCCGCAGCGGCTCCGCCAGATCCTCGTGCGGGTAGCGGACCGGCGCCCGCCCGTGCCGGGCCTCGATGAACGGCCGCACCATGTCGGCGGCGACCGGCCCCGGCCGGAACAGCGAGATGTCCACCACGAGGTCGTGGAAGGTGGCCGGCTGGAGCCGCCCCACCAGGTCCCGCTGCCCCGGCGACTCGATCTGGAAGCAGCCCAGCGTCTCGGTGGAGCGGATGAGTTCGTACGTCGCCGGATCGCCGGCCCCGCGTTCGAAGTCGAGCGCGTCCAGGTCGACCCGCTCCCCCGTCGCCCGCGCCACCTCCGCCACCGCGTGCGCCATCGCCGACTGCATCCGCACGCCCAGCACATCGAGCTTGAGCAGCCCGAGATCCTCGACGTCGTCCTTGTCGAACTGGGACATGGGCAGCCCCTCCCCGCTGGTCGGCATCACCGGCGTACGGCTCAGCAGGGACGCGTCGGACAGGAGCACCCCGCACGGATGCATGGCGACCCCGCGCGGGAGCGCGTCCAGCGCCTCGACCAGCTCCCACAGCCGGCCGTACCTCTCCTTCTCCCCCGCCAACTGCCGCAGCTCGGGCAGCTCTTCGAGCGCCGCCCGCGCGTCCCGCGCCCTGATGTGCGGGAAGGACTTGGCGATCCGGTCGATGTCGGCGGGGTCCAGGGAGAGGGCCGCGCCCACGTCCCGGACGGCGTGGCGGACGCGGTAGGTCTCGGGCATCGCGACGGTCGCGACCCGCTCGGTGCCGAAGCGGCCGATGATCGCGCGGTAGACCTCCAGCCGGCGCGCGGACTCCACGTCGATGTCGATGTCGGGCAGCGCGACCCGCCGCCTGGACAGGAACCGCTCCATCAGCAGCCCGTGTTCGACGGGATCGGCGTGCGCGATGTCCAGGAGGTGGTTCACCAGGGAACCGGCGCCGGACCCGCGCGCGGCGACCCGTATCCCCATCTTCCGTACGTCGTCGACGACTTGGGCGACCGTCAGGAAGTAGGAGGCGAAGCCGTGGTGGGCGATCACATCCAGCTCCCGGTGCATCCGCTCCCAGTACGCCCGCCGGGCGCCGTAGCCGTGCCGCATCATCCCGGCCGCCGCCCGCGAGGCCAGCACCCGCTGGGCGGTGCGACGGTCCGCGCCGACGAGACGTGGCTCGGGGAAGTGGACGGTGCCGAGGCCGAGGTCGTCCTCCGGGTCGACCAGGCACTCGGCGGCCGTCGCCCGGGTCTGCTCCAGCAGCCGGTACGCGGTGTCCCGGCGGTACCCGGCGGCCTCGACGACCCGCTCGGCGACGCCCAGCATGGCGTCCGCGCCCTTGAGCCAGGCCTCGCCGGAGTCCAGCTCCCCCCGGGGGTCGACGGGGACGAGCCGCCGGGCCGCGTCCAGGACGTCGGCGACCGGGCCCATGCCGGGGTCGGCGTACCGGACGGCGTTGCTGAGCACGGGCCGTATCCGCTGCTCGGCGGCGAAGCCGACGGTCCGGGCGGCCAGCCGCAGCGAACCGGGGCCGGTGCCCTCGCGGCCGTGCCACACCGCTTCGAGGCGCAGGGCGTCGCCGTACCTCTCCCGCCAGGGCCCGAGGAGTCTCGCGGCGCGGTCGGGACGCCCGGCGGCCAGCGCGCGCCCCACGTCGGAGGCGGGGCCGAGGAGCACGGTCAGGCCCTCGGCTCCACACTCCGACCAGGGCAGCAGCGGCGGAACCTCGCTCCTGCTCCCCTCCGGGCCACCGCCCGCATGCGCCGCCGAAACGATTCTGCACAGCTCGGCCCAGCCCTTGGCGCCCTCCCGGGCGAGGAACGTCACCCGGGGGGTCGACTCGTCGAGGAAGGCGCCGCCGCGCACGGGGGCGCGCCGCCGCGCCTGCCGCGCGGAAGGCGCGGGCGCCCCCACCGCCAGCTCCACCCCGAACAGTGGGCGGACCCCGGCCCCGGCGCACGCCTTGGCGAACCGGACGGCGCCCGCGAGGGTGTCCCGGTCGGTGAGCGCGAGGACGTCCATGCCCCGTTCGGAGGCGCGCTCGGCCAGCCGCTCCGGGTGCGAGGCGCCGTACCGCAGGGAGAACCCGGAGACGGTGTGCAGATGCGTGAACCCCGGCACACGCACCTCCCGCACTCGATCCACCAGTCGCCCAGCCACTCGCAGCCTCGATCAGCCACTCGATCAGCCACTTGGCTCGAACATCAGTTCACAGCCTCCTCACCTCCACCATAGACCACTTTTCGAACTTCTGTACGACAACCATTCGGCCCCGTCCCACCTGCGCAAACGCCGCCCGCCTCCGACCGTGGGGACATGACACAGACGGCCGAGCCCGCCCCCAGGTCCTTCCTCGACGAGCTCAGGGACGGGGTCACCCCGCGGGCCGTCCTGCTCGTCGTCGGGGTGCTCGCCCTGCAACTGCTCTTCGTCGCCTCGTACGTGGGGGCGCTGCACAACCCGAAGCTCAGGGACGTACCGTTCGGGGTGGTCGCGCCAGGAGCGGCGGCCGAGCAGGCGGTGACCCGGCTGGAGCGGCTGCCGGGCGAGCCGCTGGACCCGCGGACGGTGACCGACCGGGCGGCGGCACGTGAGCGGATCCTGGACCGGGAGATCGACGGTGCCCTGCTGATCGACCCGGCCGGCACCACCGACACCCTGCTGGTCGCCTCCGGCGGCGGACGCACCCTGGCCAACGCGCTGGCCACCCTCGTCACGGCGCTGGAACGGTCCGAGGGCCGCACGGTACGAACGGTGGACGTGGCCCCGGCCGACATCGGGGACGCCAACGGGCTCACGTCCTTCTATCTGGTCGTGGGCTGGTGCGTGGGCGGCTATCTGTGCGCCTCGGCACTGGCGGTGAGCGCGGGCGCACGGCCCACCAACCTCCGGCGCGGGATCATCCGCCTCGGCACCCTCGCGCTGTTCTCGATCCTCGGCGGACTCGGCGGCGCGGTCATCGCCGGGCCCGTCCTCGGCGCCCTGCCGGGGAGCCTGGCGGCGCTGTGGGGGCTGGGGGCCCTGGTGGTCTTCGCGGTCGGCGCGGCCACGCTGGCGCTCCAGTGCGTCTTCGGGATCGCCGGTATCGGCGTGGCCGTCCTGCTGGTGGTGATCGCGGGCAACCCGAGCGCGGGCGGCGCCCTGCCGCCGCCGCTGCTCCCACCGTTCTGGGCGGCGATCGGCCCGGCACTGCCCCCGGGCGCGGGTGTCTGGGTGGCCCGCTCCATCGCCTACTTCGAGGGCAACGACACCACCGGCCCGCTGCTGGTGCTCTCCGCCTGGGCAGCGGCGGGGGCCGCCATCACCGTGGTGATGGCGGCCCTGAGGAAGAAGCCGACGGACCGGCCGGCACCCGAACGGCCGGCCGGCTGACCGGCTGTCAGCCGATCTGCGTGCCGGTCGCCGACAGCGCCTCGGTGACGGGCTGGAAGAACGTCTCGCCGCCCGAGGTGCAGTCGCCGCTGCCGCCGGAGGTGAGGCCGATGGCCTTGTCGCCCGAGAAGAGCGAGCCGCCGCTGTCGCCCGGCTCGGCGCAGACGTCGGTCTGGACGAGGCCGTTGACGATGTCGCCGTTGCCGTAGTTCACGGTGGCGTCGAGGCCGGTGACCGTGCCGCTGTGGACCTGGGTGGTCGAACCGCTGCGGGTGACCTTCATGCCCACGGTCGCCTCGGCGGCCCCGGAGATGGCCTGCGTGGAGCCGTTGTAGAGGTTGACCTCGCTCGGGTGGTCGACGTCGGCGGTGTACTTCACCAGGCCGTAGTCGTCGCCGGGGAAGCTGGAGTCGGCGTTCTCGCCGATGACCTGGCCGCCGGCCGACCATGTGGAGATGCCCTCGGTGCAGTGACCGGCCGTCAGGAAGAACGGCTCGCCGCCCTTGACCACGTTGAAGCCGAGGGAGCACCGGCCGCTGCCGCCGGTGATGGCGTCGCCGCCCGCGACGAAGGGCTTGTACTCGCCCTTGGTGCGCTTGAGTTCGGCCTTGGCCCCGAGACCGTCCACGACCTTCGTGAGTCTCGCCAGCTCCGCCTTGGAGACGGTCCGGTCGGCGGTGACGACGACCTTGTTGGTGGTCGGGTCGGTGGCCCAGGCGGTACCGGGGATGGTGGCGTCCGCCTTGAGGGTCGTCCGGGCGCTCTTCAGCTCGGCCAGGGAGTTCTGCACGAGGCGGGCCTTGGCGCCGGCCGCCTCGACGGTCTCGGCGGCGGCCTGGTCGAGCACGTTGACGACGAGGAGCTTGCTCTTCGCGTCGTAGTACGTTCCCGCCGCGTCGGCGCCGAGGTCCGCGTCGAGGGTCAGGGCGAGCTTTCCGGCCGCCGTGATGGAGAGCGCTTTCGGCGCGGGGGTCGGCGCGGTCTCACTCGCGTTCGCAGTCTGGAAGGTCACTCCCGCGGCGACCAGTGCGGCGATGCCCGCACCCGTCACGACGGCACGGCGCCTGGGTATGCGTCGGTGCTTCAACTTGCTTCCTCCTGTGGGGGGTTGGCCAAGAGGGGCGTGGGGGCCCCTTTCGACCGGAAGGTATACGGGCAGGAAGGCGGCAGACGGTAAAAACGCCGCGTCCATGCCAACTGTGCGGCGACAACTATTCCTAGGCGCACGGGGGGCACACAAGGTCGACTTCAGGCCTGACGCACGACGAGGGCGCACGCCCCCTATGTCATTACCGTCCGGTAACGCCCCACCTCTCGACCACGCTTGTTCACACTGCAAACACGAGAAGCAACGGATTCCTCAGCAACGGGTGAGGTCTAGTCCTGTCTGAAATTCACCCATCAGAGGTCCGGAACCAAACGGGTCTCGCGGGACGGGAGTTGCTTCCGCATCGATTCTTGGGGCGCGCGCGAGTTCCTCGCCCCCGCCGCCCCTACCCGTCCCATCGTCCAGGGGCTGCGCCCCTTTGACCCCCAGCCGCGGGTCCGGTGGGGGCTGGTCGCGCAGTTCCCCGCGCCCCTGAAAAGCAGGGGCTGCGCCCCGTGCCTTTCAGACCCGCAGCGCCGTGGTCATTTCAGGCCCGCAGCGCCGTGGTCATTTCAGGCCCGCAGCGCCGTGGTCCTTCAGGCCCGCAGGGGCCTGAGGCTTTCAGGGGCGCGGGGAACTGCGCGAGAAGCCCCACCGGCCCGCAGACGAACCACCAGCTCCACCGACTAAGACGCCCCGCTCCCCGGCGGAGCCGCCCGTTCCAGGAACCGCAGCAGTTCCACCGGGAACGGCAGCACCAGCGTGGAGTTCTTCTCCGCCGCCACCGCCACCACCGTCTGCAACAGCCGCAGTTGGAGCGCGGCAGGCTGCTCGGACATCTCCTTGGCCGCCTCCGCGAGCTTCTTCGACGCCTGCAACTCCGCGTCCGCGTTGATGACCCGCGCCCGGCGCTCCCGGTCGGCCTCGGCCTGTCGCGCCATGGACCGCTTCATGGTCTCGGGCAGCGAGACGTCCTTGATCTCGACCCGGTCGATGGTGACGCCCCACTCCACCGCCGGGCTGTCGATCATCAGCTCCAGCCCCTGGTTGAGCTTCTCCCGGTCGGCGAGCAGATCGTCCAGCTCGCTCTTGCCGATGATGGACCGCAGCGAGGTCTGGGCCATCTGGGAGACGGCGAACCGGTAGTCCTCCACCCGCACGATCGCGTCCGCCGCCGAGGTCACCTTGAAGTAGACGACGGCGTCGACGCGTACGGTGACGTTGTCCCGGGTGATGCCCTCCTGCGCGGGCACCGGCATCGTGACGATCTGCATGTTGACCTTCTGGAGCCGGTCGACGAACGGCACGATCATCGTGAAACCGGGCCCCCGCACCTGCGGCTTCAGCCGGCCGAGCCGGAAGACCACCCCCCGCTCGTACTGCTTCACGACCCGGGCCGCCGACATCACATAGACCGTGCCGAAGGACGCGAGGGCCACCCCCGCCGTCACCAGCTCCTCGACCATCACGGCCCCCCAGGGTCCGACGTGGGCGTACGAGAGGGAGTACAGGTCGACGGTAACCCCGCCCCGGAACGAGGGCGAGCCCCCGCACACGATGTGTGTGCGGGGGCTCGCCTGCTGCCGCCTACTGCCGGCCGCGGCCGGGGTGGGGAGTCGGCGCCGGGGGGAAGTGCGCCGGCTCCCGCCCGGCCTGTCGAGCTGTCGATCTGTCGGCCTGTCTACCTGTCGGCCTGTCGATCCGCCGACCTAGTAGACCGAGACGCCGTACGCGCTCAGGGCCTCGGTGACCGGCTGGAAGAAGGTCGTGCCACCGGAGGTGCAGTTGCCGCTGCCACCGGAGGTGAGACCGTACGCCACGCCGTTGCTGCCGTAGAGCGGACCGCCGGAGTCGCCGGGCTCGGCGCAGACCGTGGTCTGGA
Source organism: Streptomyces caniscabiei (assembly GCF_014930365.1). Classification (GTDB taxonomy): domain Bacteria; phylum Actinomycetota; class Actinomycetes; order Streptomycetales; family Streptomycetaceae; genus Streptomyces; species Streptomyces caniscabiei. The sequence continues at coordinate 46,610 of NZ_JABXWI010000026.1, forward strand.
TCATGCCGTAGACGATGTCGCCGCCACCGTAGTTCACGGTCGCGTTGAGAGCGGTCACGCGTCCGGTACGGGTACCGGTGGTGGAGCCGGTGCGGATCACGTTGGTGCCCACGCTCGGGGTGGCCGCACTGGTGATGTCCACGCTGCCCGCGGTGCCGTCCTTGGCGATGGACGTGTTGCTGTAGCGGACGAGGCCGTAGTCGTTGGTCGGGAAGCTCGACCCGGCGGTCGGGCCGAGAACCGTGGTGCGGCCGGAGTTGGAGTACCAGGTGCCCGCGCCGTCGGTGCAGTGACCGGCGGTCACGAAGTAGTACGTGCTCCCGCTGCGGACGTTGAAGCCCAGCGAACAGCGCCAGCTACTCGCATAGATGGCGTCGCCGCCCTTGATCAGCTTGTTGAACTTGCCCGGGGTCCGCTTGATCGTCAGGGCGTCGGCGTTCCCGCCCGCCGCCTCCTTGATCTTCGCCAGCTCGCCCTGGGAGACGGTGCTGTCGATGGTGACGACGACCTTGTCGGTCGCCGGGTCGATCGCCCAGGCGGTGCCCGGGATATCGGCCTTGAGCACCGATGAGCTGGCGCTCTTGAGCTCGGAGGCGCTGAACGTCTGGGTGCCTGCCGCGTTGGCGGTGGGGACCGTGACGGCGGCCGCGGCCGCGAGTCCGGCGGTCACGGCGATCAGCCGGGTCCGTCTCGCTATGCCGCTGCGGGGGGTGGTGCGCTTGATCCTCACTGTTCGTTCCCTCCAAAGGGAAGTCGGGGGCCCGCGTGGGGTCGGGGCCCGTGAGGCGCAGATCAGGGGCATCGGTCCGGATTCCGGACACGCCGTGCCCCTGACAAGGCGCTGGGGGGAAGTATTCGGCCGTACCGCCGACCCACGCAAGGGTGCCTTTCGGCCTCTTGGGACCCAACCGGCTCGCCCTCCATGCCAGTTGATCCCACCAGGCCATATGTGCGGGTTCTGTGTGAATCCTTGTCGGCTCCCGGAGGGATCGGCTGACGGGTCGTCGGAGCAGGCCGCAGGGCCCGGAAGCGTCGATCACCACTATCGTCGGCCGCGGTGGAGGCCACCGCCCGAGGCGCCCGGTCGGAGTACCCGGGTCCACCGCCCGGGGGTGTCCGGAAGTGATGCGTTGGGCCGTTCAGCCGTTCGGTTCCGCCACCCGGGGTCATGGACGGCCTTGAGCATGGCCACACTTGGCGAGCCGCGCCCGTTCGGCGGTCGGTCATACCCCTCCTCCGGTCACGATGTGCCGCTGGGCGGGCCCCAGCCCCAGGTGCTCGCGGAGCGTGCTGCCCGGATAGAAGGTGCGGAACAGCCCGCGGTGCTGGAGCAGCGCCACCGTCCCGTTGACGAGTCGCTCCAGGTCACGGCGCGGTTCGACGGGGACGAGATGGAAGCCGTCCGTGGCCCCGGCCCGGTGCCAGTCGGCGATCAGCTCGGCGAGGGCGACGGGGCCGCCCCGGTAGAGCGGGCCGTCGGCGGTCCGGCGCGGCCCTCCCCCGCCGTGGCCCGGCTCGGCCGCGTACTCCCCACCGCCGAGGTCCACACGCAGGCTCACCAGGACCCGCAGCTCGTCGGGGTCGCGTCCGACCCCGGCCGCCCCGTCCCGCAGCTCCGTCCGTACGGCGTCGGCGTGGTCCGGGTCGGCGACCCGCAGGAGTGCCACGTCCGCACAGTGGGCGGCGGCCCCACGGCTCTCCCCCTCGGTCGCGTCGACGACCCGTACGGGGTGCCCGTGCTGCGGCCGGGTCCCCGCCGAGGCCTGCCGGGCGGGGTGCCAGGCACCCCCGGCATCCCCCGCGCCCACGGACCCGACGTGACGCGCCCTCACCTGCACCGCCCCCTCCTCCGGGCCCGGCGTCCCGAGCCACCACCCGGCCCGGCCCCGGCTGACCCGGTCGAGCGTCGCCACGGCCGCCCGCACCCGGCACGGCTCGTCGGGCGTCGCCGTCACCACCGGCACGAGCCCGACCCGTCCCGTCTCCGGCGCCACCTGGGCCGACACCGCCAGCGCGTCCGGCCCCGGCCGCGTGAACGCGTCCCCGACCGTCACGAAGTCCAGTGCCCCGCGCTCCGCGAGCCGGGCGAGCTCGACGCACACCTCCGCGCCGCCCTCCACCCGCTGATCGATGGCTGCGGCCAGGTGCAACCGCCCCCGACCGTACGACGACCCCATACCGACCGACCTCTCTCCATTCCGACCACGGACACGGAAACCGCACAGACACGGCTACGAAAACCTCACCGAACGCAGAGCCCCCGGCGCAGAAACCCCTTCGGCACACCGCCCCGAGCCCCGCGACACCCGCGCCCTCGACACCCGCGCACCTCGCACGTCGCTCGCCCCTCGCCGTCCGCCGGGCACAAAGGCATCGGGCATCGGGCATCGGCGACAACACCGGCACCGGACCGGCACCGGGGCCGAGGCAGCACCCCCTCGGCCGGTCCTCACGCGGCCGCGCGCTGCCCGAGGTCACGCAGGAACGCCAGTACGGCCCGGGCCGTGGCGTCGTTCTGGCGGAAGGCCGGCCCTCCGGTACGCGGCCGGGTGAACGCGCCCGGCGTACGGCTGTTCGTGTAGGGGCCGAGGGCGAAGCGTCTGGGGTGCGGGTGCCCGGCCCGGTCCAGGACGCGTCCGTCCCGCGGGTCGACGGCGACCAGCCCCTCCGCCGTCTCGACGACACCCCCGCCCTCGAACAGCTCGCGCAGCAATCCGTCCCGTACCCGCGCGACCGTCGGCTCCGGCAGCCGTGCCTCGACCAGCGTTCTCGCCTCGACCGACCCGCCGGGCACGGTGGCACCGGAGGCGCGGAAGACCCCGTCCACGGCGGCCACCGCCATGTCCGCCCCAAGGAAGTTCAGGACGCCGGCCCGCGACAGCGCGAGCATCTGCCGCAGCCGGGGTCCGGGCGGACCGGAGGCGAGACAGCTGAAGAACCCGTGCCACCACGGTCCGACGTCACCGAGCCGGATCAGCTGCCCGTAGACGGAGAGCAGTCCGAAGAAGACGCCCAGGTCCGGGCTGAACGAGGGATCGTGACGGCGTGCGAGATCGGCCTCGACATAGCCGCGGAGACCGTCCTGGAGTTCCTCGAACGACCCGTACCGCACCCCCGCCAACGGGCGGTCCAGCGCGGCCAGGTCCAGCCGGTCGGCCGCGTCCGGCACCGCCGAGGCCACCAGCACCGACCGCTCCCCCGCGTCCGCCGCCGCGTACTTCTCCTCGAAGTCCGCCCAGGCCATGGCAGTCCGCTCGGGATGGGCCCGGAACAGCCGGTGGTAGTGCGCGAACCCCAGTTCCTTCTCCACCGCCGGCCACACCTCGCGCCGGAAGTCCACCCGCCCGGCCCGGCCCGTCAGCTCCAGCACGGCGTCGACCTCGGCGGGCCCGAAGAACCGGGGCAGCGGCGGCCGTTCACCCTCCAGGTCGTACCCGATCTTCGAGTGGTACGGCACCCCGCGCCGCGACCCGACGTACAGCACGGGCTCCCGTCCCGAGGGGTGATACGTCAGCTCCCCGTCGGCGTCCCCCTCGTACCGCCCGCCGCGCCCCTCCGTCAGCAGCACCATGAGGTCGACGAACGCGAGCCCGAAGCCCCGCACGAGCACCGGTTCCCCGGGCGCCAGCGACGACAGGTCGCTGTCGGCCGTGAAGTCCGGCGGCAGATGGACGAGCCCGTGGGTGCGGGCGTAGGCCGCCAACTCCCGCTGCTCGTCGTCGAGTTCGGCGTCCAGATGGCCGAGCGCGAGGACCACGAGGTCTGCGGGCAGCGGACGGGACCGCCCCTCCAGCCACACCTGCTGGCGCCCTTCGGGCGGACCGGTCACCCGGAGCGCCCGCCGTGGATGATGGCGGACGGTGACCCCCTCGGGGAGGTCGGCCACGGCGCGGCCGTGCACCCAGCGCAGATACTCGCCCTGGGTCCGCCGGTCCGGGAAGACCCGTCCGTCGAGGCCCGCCCACTCGTGCAGGGTGGGCCCCTCCCGTACGGGACCCTCCATGTGCACCGTCTCGTCGGTGAACATGGTGACGTCCTCGGCCTGCGAGTTCATCCACAGCAGCGGTGACTGCTCCGCCCGCCAGATGCGCCCGGCACCCGGCGGATGGGGGTCGACGAGATGGATGTCGAACCCGGCACCCGGGTGGAGCGCGCCGGCGTTGGCGGCGATCCGTTCGATCAGGCCGGTGCCGCGCGGCCCGGCCCCGACGATCACCAGGGACGGGCGCGAGGAGGGCAGGGAGGGGTGGGAGGAAGAGGCAGACGGCATGCGAAAGGCTCCGTGATGTCCGAGTTGAACACGGGTGCCTTCACACGAGCGCGTCCGGTCGAGCCGGACGCGGGCGACCGAGCCCCTCAGCAGCGGTCTGCGCCGAGACTACGGCCGCTGTTCCCCTCGCTGTCAAGGTTGTCCGAACTATGAGCGTCGCGTCTCAAGCCGGTTGACGCGCATTCGGATGCCTGTTCCACTTGGTCCATGCATCCGCAGCAGTGGCTGGTCAAGCGCTCCCACATCGACTTCGGTCGAGTGTGGTCCTCCTCCTGTTGAGCTGAGCCGATCCCACTGCGCGCCCCGATTCCGCGGGGCGCCGTTCGCGTTTTCCCCCGGCCTTCACACAGCGCCCTCCCCTCGCGCTCCCCTGTTCTCCCGGTTCCGCGCGGCCGCGCTCTCAGCAGTCGCAGCCGCAGCACTCGCACGCGTCACAGCAGTCGCAGTCCCGGCAGATGCCCTCGCGCTTCTTCCGGGACCAGGGACCTTCGTACTCCTTCGCACAACACATCTGACAGGTGCAGCACAGCAGCATGAACATCCCGCACCCCGCCCAGAACCCCCGCCGCCGCGGCGGCTGCGGCGCCGGCCCGCCACCGAAACCACCACCCCCGCCGTATCCGGAGCCACCACCGCCGAACGGGTTGCCGCCCCCGCCGGCGTACGGATTCCCTCCGCCTCCGATATAGGGGTCACCGGCACCGCCCGCGTACGGATTGCCCGGCACCTGCGGACCGCCTTGCTGATGCGGCCCGCCCTGCTGATGCGCCGAGCACACCGGCACGGCTCCGAACGCGCGGTCCACCGACCTGCGCAGTTCGTGCACGAGGAGCAGATGGGCCAGCTTGCCGTCCACGAACTCGGCCTCGCGCAGGGCGAGGCGGATGCCGTGCAGCGCGTCGTCGGCGAGCCTGCGGACCTCGGCGAGGGAGGTCCCGGTGGCGGTCAGCGGGTTCCACGCGCCGCCGGCGGCGTCGGCGGCCCGGTCCTCCACCGCGTCCAGCAGATGGGCGAGCCGCCCGAAGAGGCATCCGGCCTCGGCGAGCGGTTCGGCGTTGCCCGGTCGTCCCGCCAGGATCGCGGTGTGCGCGAACGCCGCGGCGGTCGCCGTCTCGGTCGGTTCGGTGATTGTCAGCAGCGGGGTCCCGGGACCGGCGAGCGCCTCGATGCCGAGCTGTCGGTCCACGGCGTCGACCAGCACCGCCGTGTCGAACCCGATGTCCGATCCCGTACGCGCCCCCGCGCGCCCCCAGTTCGTCGCGATCCGGCGCGCGGCGTGCGCCACCGGCTTGCGCGCGAGCAGTCCATCCCCATCTGCGACATGGTCACGCACCTTGGCCGAGGCGAGCACCAGGGAGACGGCGGCGGCGAGCCGCGCGCCCTCACCCCGTGCGACGGAGGCGGTACGCATCCCGCGCAGCGGACAGGGCCCGGCGGTGCGCCGCCAGTCGGTGGTGCGCTCGGCCTGAGCCTCCGTCAGAACCGAGACCAGCAAGCCGTCGTAATTGGTGACGATCCGGGCGAACTGCCCGTGATCCCCCCGCAGTGCGAGACAGAGCCCGCACAGATGCGCCATCCATTGCGTCCGCAGCCCCTCGCCCAGCCGATGGCTACAGGGCCTCACCATTCCGAACACGACACTCCCCCGTGTCTCCCGATGCCTTCGCACGCCCCTCGGCGTGGCCGCATCGTAGCCGCCGGAACGTTCACCCGGACGCAGCAGTACTCACCCAAACGCCGTGAACAATATTATTTCACTCCCTGTCAGCAGGTGTGTACAGCGGAGCCCTTGGGGCACATGGACTCTCGACGAATTCGTTCTGCACCAGTACCGTCACGAAACCCCCGTGCGGCGTCTATCCACTTGGCGAGACATCCGCATCATGGACGACGATAGGGATGCGGAAAGCACGAAAGACCGCTGCGAGAGGAGGCGTCCATGGGATCGGTGCGCAAGGCGAGTGCCTGGCTTGGCCTCGTCGACGACAACGACGACGAGCGTTACTACGACGACGACTACGCCGATGAGCGGGAGTCCGGCACCGGCGAGGCCTGGGTCACCGACCCTCGTGTCAAGGTCGCGTCCGAGTCGGCGCAGGAGCACGGCCGCCGGATCGGCACGGTCACGCCGGACAGCTTCCGTGACGCCCGGCACATCGGCGAGCTCTTCCGGGACGGTGTCCCGGTCATCATGAACCTCACGAACATGGAGCCCGCCGACGCCAAGCGTGTCGTCGACTTCGCGGCCGGTCTGATCTTCGGTCTGCGCGGTTCGATCGAGCGCGTGTCGAACCGCGTGTTCCTGCTGACCCCCGCCGACACCGAGATCGTCAGCGGCGAGGTCGCGAGCCGCCCGGTGGACGGCTTCTTCAACCAGAGCTGAGGCAGGGCCGCTCGCCGGCCCGTCCTTTCGGTGTCCGGGTCACCCGGCGCGGCTCACCGGAAGGCGTCGAGACCGGTGAGCGCCTTGCCCAGCACGAGTTGGTGCATCTCGACGGTGCCCTCGTAGGTGAGCACGGACTCCAGGTTCGTCGCGTGCCGCATCACCGGGTACTCCAGGGAGATCCCGTTCGCGCCGAGAATCGTGCGGGCGGTACGGCAGATCTCGATCGCCTCACGCACGTTGTTCAGCTTGCCGAAACTGATCTGCTCGGGACGGAGCCGTCCCGCGTCCATCCGCCGCCCCAGATGGTGGGCGAGCAGAATCCCCTTGTGCAACTCGACCGCCATGTCGGCGAGTTTGGCCTGGGTGAGCTGGAACGCCCCGATCGGCTTCCCGAACTGCTCCCGCGTCTTCGCGTATTCGACGGCCGACTCGAAACAGGCGCGCGCGGCGCCCATCGAGCCCCACACGATTCCGTAGCGGGCGTGCGAGAGACAACTCAGCGGGCCCTTCAGCCCCGTGACGTCCGGCAGTACGGCGTCGGCGGGCAACCGCACGTCGTCCAGGACGAGTTCACTGGTGACGGACGCGCGCAGGGACCACTTGTGCTTGATCTCCGGCGCGGAGAACCCGGCGGTGTCCGTCGGTACGGCGAACCCCCGGATGCCGTCGTCGGTCTGCGCCCAGACGACGGCGACCCCGGCGACGGACCCGTTGGTGATCCACATCTTCCGCCCGTCGAGCACCCAGTCGCCACCGTCCCGCTTGGCGTACGTACGCATCGACGCGGGGTCGGACCCGTGGTCGGGCTCGGTGAGACCGAAGCAGCCGATCACCTCACCGGAGGCCATGCGGGGCAGCCAGGTCTGCTTCTGCTCCTCGCTGCCGAACCGGTGGATGGCGTACATCGCGAGCGACCCCTGCACGGAGACGAGCGACCGGATCCCCGAGTCCGCGGCCTCCAGCTCCAGACAGGCGAGCCCGTACTGCACGGCGCTGGCCCCCGCGCACCCGTACCCCTGGAGCGACATCCCGAGGGCCCCGATGGTCCCCAACTCCCGTGCCAGCTCCCGGATCGCGGGCAACTCCCCGCGCTCGTACCACTCGGCGACGTACGGCATCACCCGGTCCGCCGCCCAGGTCCGCACGGTCTCCCGCACGGCGAGATCCTCGGGGTCGAGCAGATCGTCGAGGCCGAGGAGATCGGCGGGGGCGAAGCTCATGGGTGCACCTCCGGCTCACGAAAACTAGCGACGCTAAGCACCGTACCCACTCGCCCACTCAGCCGCTCCCAGCTGCGGGCAATCGTGCCGCTGGGCGGTGGGGGCGCCTCCCGCTCGAGCGAAGCCGAGAGTGGGGGAGGGTGGGCGCAGCGGCACCCCGCAGGCGCCGGTGAGCGGAACCCCGCCCGGCCCAGCACCAGCAGAGGGTGCCGAACGCGACTCAGCGCATCGACTCCGCACGTACTGGCGTCGCCGACTTCGCCTCCCGCGGCCCGGGCACCTCCGCGGACGCGCCCTCGCACTCCATCCCGCGGGGCAGCCGCAACGCCATCACCGCGCCGAGCACCAGCAGCGCCGCGCTCACCAGCAACGTCACATGCAGACCATGGACGAACGAGTCCCGGGCGGCATGCCGCAGCGCCTCCCCGGAGGACCCGCCCAGCCGGTCCGCGACCTCGTACGCCTCCCCCAGCGAGTGCCCGGCGGCAGCGGACGCCGACGAAGGCACCCCCGGCACTGACGACAGCCCGGGCGCGTACGCCGCGTTCATCACACTGCCGAGGAGCGCGATCCCGATGCCGGCGCCCAGCTGGTAGGAGGTCTCGCCGATCGCGGACGCCCCGCCGGCCGACGACGCGGGTGCCTCGCTGAGCATCGACTCGTACGCCCCGAACAGGGTCGTCTCCAGGCCGAAGCCCAGCAGCACGAACCCGGCGAGCAGCAGCCCCGCGTTGTCGTGGCGTCCCATCGCGGTCAGCAGGACGACCGCGAAGGCGGTGAGGCAGAAGCCGGCGCAGACCATGCGGCGCGGCCCGAAGCGGTGCAGCATGTGGGAGCCGACGAGCCCGGCGGCCATCGCGGCGACGGTCAGCGGCAGCAGCCGCAGGCCCGTCTCCAGCGGGGAGAGGCCGAGGACCAGCTGCAGATACTGAGCGGCGATCAGTTCGAGCCCCACCAGCGCGAGCATCGCGAGGACGATGCAGCCGACGGAGGTGCTGAACGCGGGGCGCGCGAACATCCGCAGGTCGACCAGCGGATGGGTGCGGCGCCGCTGCCGTCGTACGAACGCGGCCAGCAGGGTGGCGCCGCCGAGGAGGGCGAGCGCGGTGCCCGGGTCGAAGGGCGGGTGGCCGCCGCCGAGCCGCTTGACGCCGAGGACGACGCCGAAGAGACCGACCGCGGCCGTCAGGGCGCCGATCACGTCCCAGGGGCCGTCGCGGTCGCCCGTCGACTCGGGCAGCAGCAGCCGTCCGACGGGCAGGCTGACCAGCATCAGCGGGATGTTGACGAGGAAGACCGAGCCCCACCAGAAGTGCTCGAGGAGGAACCCGCCGAGGAGGGGTCCGACGGCCGCGCCCACGGCGGCGACCGCGCTCCAGATGCCGATGGCGAACGCCCGTTCGCGGCGGTCGGGGAAGACCTGGCGCAGGATCGACAGCGTCGCGGGCATGATCATCGCGCCGCCGACGCCGAGCAGGGCACGGGCCGCGATCAGCACCTGGGGGCTGTCCGCGAAGGCGGCGAGGGCGGAGGCGATGCCGAAGAGGGCGTAGCCGAGGAGGAGGATCCGTCTGCGGCCGACCCGGTCGCCGAGCGTGCCGAAGAGGATCAGCAGCGAGGCGCAGACCAGCGGGTAGACATCGACGATCCAGAGCAGCTCCATGGCGCTCGGCTTGATGTCCTCGGTGACGGCGGGCACCGCCACGTGCAGCACGGTGGCGTCGACGGCGACGAGCAGCAGGCTGACGCAGAGGACGACGAGGACGACCCAGCGGTTGGCACCGGCCCCGGCGTCCCGACGGCGTCGTGCGGCGGCCGTGGGCGTCCCGGACATGTACGTACCTCCCAGAATGCTCTCGCGTTCGGCGGAACCGGCGGGGCGGGGAGTCCCCGGCGGTCACGGTTCGGGAGGAGCGGTGTCCCGGACCCGCGCAACGAATAGGCGAGCGAGCCGTCAGCGTACGCGAGTTCCCGCCGGTGGAACGTGGTGGGTGTCTCATGGAACGCTCATGTGACGTGTGGCATACGCCACGCGCCGGGCCGTCCACCGGTCCTCCATGGCTCCTTCATCACTCGTCCGTGGAGTTCCGCGGTCACGGACCATCACGGTTCCTCATGGACCACTACGTGACGGCGTCCGGGCCGGTTCCCGGCGCCGTCGATAATCGAGCGCGTGACCGATCTTGCCACGCGCCCGGCGGCGCCCCTCCTGAGGCGGGCCGCCCCCGCGCTCCTCGGGTACGCGGCCGTGCGCGCCCTGGGCCTCGTCGCCCTCGCCGGGTGGAGCGCGGCCCGCGACAAGAGCGCCCTGACGCTGCTGTCGGCCCGCTGGGACTCGCTCTGGTACACCCGGGTCGCCGACCTCGGTTACGGCTACGAGGTGCGGCTGCCGAACGGTGACATCCACTCGAACCTGGCCTTCTTCCCGCTGCTGCCCTGGCTGGAGCGGGCGGTGTCCGCGGTGACGCCGCTGTCGTACGCCCATGCCGGTCTGGTCGTCGGCACCGTCGCCTCGCTCGCCGCGGCCTGGGGGATCTTCGCGGTCTCGGACCGGCTGTACGGACGCCGGGCCGGGGTGTGCGCGGTACTGCTGTGGGCCGTGCTGCCGGTCGGGGTCGTGCAGTCGATGGCGTACACGGAGTCGCTGTTCACCGCGCTGGCCGCCTGGTCGCTGTACGCCGTCCTCACCGGCCGCTGGGTGACGGCGGGCGCGCTCGCGGCGCTCGCCGGGCTGACCCGGCCGGTGGGGCTCGCGGTGGTGGCTGCGGTGTGGGCGGCGGCGATCGTGTCGTACCTACGGGAGCGGCGAGACACCCTCCCGCGCGCCGGGGGCCCCACCCCCGCTCCCCCGTTCGTACGAAACCGGGGCACGGATATATCGGGAGGCGCTCGCTGGTGGCCGCGCGCCCTCGGAATGCTCCTCGCTCCCCTGGGGGCGGCCGGCTATGTGCTGTGGGTCGGCCGGCGCACGGGCAAGGGCCCGCTCGGCTATCTGGACGTCCAGGCGGGGTGGCGCAACGGCTTCGACGGGGGCTACGCCTTCACGCGTTTCGTCGCCGACAAGTTCACGTCGTTCCCCTCGGCCCTGGCGGGTGTCGGGCTGATCATCGGAGTGGCGTTGATCATTTGGCTGTACGCGGTCTGTGTACGCCAGGGACAGCCACTCCCGCTGCTGGTCTATGCGGGGGTCGTCACCGCGCTGGCGCTGTGCGCGTCGAGCTACTTCGGCTCCAAGCCCCGGCTGCTGATGCCGGCCTTCCCGCTGCTGCTGCCGCTCGCGCGCGCTCTCGCCGGCGCGCGTACGTCCAGGTCAGCGGCGATTCTCGGCGGTGTCGCGGCGGTGTCGGCCCTCTACGGGGCGTTCTGGCTGAATGGTTCCGGTCCGCCGTGACCGGGCCGCGACGGACAGCGAGCAGTCGGGTAATTCCGCACGTGCAATCGGTGAACGAATTCAAAAGGGCCGCAAAACGACCGCTCGACATTAGGCCATGGAATTGAAGGCCGAGTGGCGCAACGATTCGTCATTCAGCAGAAATAAACATCATTCTGAGAGGAATCCCACATCACGGCGTCATCACAAAGCCGGTGATTCACGCCGCGTACGAGCTCACTCGCTGTAACGTCGATTGAGTGCGTACCGAACTAAAGCCGACCCGTCTGGACCGGGTCTTCTCCAGGCTGGACCGTGAGCCGGAACGGCCGGCCCACATCGATGTACCGGTGATGACCCGCCACCGGGTGGTGCTGTTCGCCTCCACCCTGGCCTTCTACGTCGCCATCGTGTGGGCCGTCGTCATCACGTCCTGGCTGGTCCGGCTCGACTGGCAGATCATGTTCTTCCGGCCGTACCAGCAGTGGCAGCAGATCCACGCCTTCCTGGACTACTACGTCGTCCTCGGCCAGCGCGGCCCCACCGCCGTGATGGTCGCCGCCTGGCTGGGCTGGCGCTCCTGGAGACAGCACACGCTGCGGCCGATGCTCGCGCTCGGCGTCTCGCTGCTGCTGCTGAACATCACCGTCGGCGCCGCGAAGCTCGGCATGGGCCGGCTCGGTCCGCACTACGCCACCGAGATCGGCTCCAACGAGATGTGGCTGGGCGGCGACATATTTCCTTCGGGACACACCGCCAACGCCGTGGTGACCTGGGGGATCCTGGCCTATCTGGCGTCGACGCCGAGGGCCAGGCGCTGGCTGTCCGCGCTGTCCGCCGTGATCTCGCTCGGCGTCGGCCTCACCACGGTCTATCTGGGCACGCACTGGTTGAGCGACGTCCTGCTGGGCTGGGCCGCCGGTCTGCTGATCATGCTGGCGCTGCCCTGGTTCGAGCCGATGATCGCCCGCGCGGAGGTCTGGCTCTTCTCCGTACGGGACGCCTGGCGCGACCGTCGTACGGCGCCCGTCCCGGTGTCCGCGCCGGCGCCCGCCGTGGGCACGGCCCCGCTGCGGACACCCGCCGAGGAGCCCGCGAGCGCCCGGGAGACCGGCATCGCGGCCCGCGCCACCCACCCCCCGATCGTGCCGCTGCATCTGTCCCCCGGCCCGCATCTGACCAGGTCGGAGCGGACCCCGGTGACGCCGCTCGGCACCCGTAGGCCGCCCCACGCCGACCGGGTGGCCCGTAACGCGCCCTCCGCACGACCGGTCGCGGGCGGCTGACATCCGACCGGCCGGCGGCTGACACGAGACAGCGGGGCCCGGTACGCACAGCCCATGCCCCGCACGGCGAAGGCCCGGCTCCCGAGGGAGCCGGGCCTTCGCCCGTCATGGACCGACGGCGTTCGGTTCTCAGCCCTTCCAGGCGCGCCTCACCCGGCCGTCCTCGACCTCCAGATTCAGCCGGCCGAAGCGGTACTCCATGGTGATGATCGCGCCCGGCGGCAGCTTTCTGACAGTGGACCAGCCGCGTTCGGCGGCGCGACGCTCGGCCTGCGGCGCCTCCAGACCGACGTAGGCGTCGGGGTCGTCCCGGGGCTCTTCGGAAGGGGTGGGAAAGGGTGCCATGACCGCCACGGTAGGCGGCCGGGGGCCCCGCTGTCGCCCCGCAGTCACGCTTCTGTCACAGAACCACGACACCCGTTTCGGCCCAACGCAGTCACACGTACGAGCGGTTCCTTACGCCTTCCGCGTGCTGCCGAACGTAATTCCCGACCGCTTCGACACCATCACGAATAGCCCGTCGGAAAGCATGTCCGGGGCCGTGTGTGTCCGGTGCATGTCCAGCCTTTTCCCACCGATTCCCGGACGGTTCCCGGAAGTCCCCAGCTCATGGGAAATACACGGTTCCCCCACACTTCCCCCGTACGCCCCCTGTCGGAGCGGACCGGGGCACGCGCATCATGGCGTGCGTGCATCACGGGCCCAGGACGCGGCAGCGAAGGGGCGAGCGATGGGGACCGAGACCGTACAGGCGCCGACCCGGCCCGCGGGGGCGAGGACACCCGGGCGGCTGGTGGTCGACTGGCTGACCACGACCGACCACAAGAAGATCGGCCATCTGTATCTGGTCACGTCCTTCCTGTTCTTCCTGGCCGCCGGCCTGATGGCGCTGGTGATGCGCGCCGAGCTGGCCCGGCCGGGCACCCAGATCGTGGACCACGAGCAGTTCAACCAGTTGTTCACCCTGCACGGCACGATCATGCTGCTGCTCTTCGCGACACCGACCTTCGCCGGGTTCGCCAACGAGATCATGCCGCTGCAGATCGGCGCGCCCGATGTCGCCTTCCCCCGGCTGAACATGCTGTCGTACTGGCTGTTCCTGTTCGGCGGGCTGATCGTGCTGGGCTCGCTGCTGGTGCCCTCGGGGCCCGCCGACTTCGGGTGGTTCGCCTACGCGCCGCTGAACAACGCGGAACGGTCGCCGGGGATCGGGGCCGACATGTGGATCATGGGGCTGGCGCTGTCCGGGTTCGGCACGATCCTCGGCGCGGTGAACTTCCTGACCACGATCATCGGGATGCGCGGCCCCGGTATGACGATGTTCCGGATGCCGATCTTCACCTGGAACACGCTGTTCACGTCGATCCTGATCCTGATGGCGTTCCCGGTGCTCGCCGCGGCGCTGCTGGTCCTGGAGGCGGACCGGCGCTTCGGCTCACAGGTCTTCGACGCGGCCAACGGCGGCGCGCTGCTGTGGCAGCACCTGTTCTGGTTCTTCGGGCACCCGGAGGTCTACATCATCGCCCTGCCCTTCTTCGGGATCATCACGGAGATCATCCCCGTCTTCAGCCGCAAGCCGATCTTCGGCTATCTGACGCTGGTCGGGGCCACGATGGCGATCACCGGGCTGTCGATCGTGGTGTGGGCGCACCACATGTTCGCGACGGGCGCGGTGCTGCTGCCGTTCTTCTCGTTCATGAGCTTCCTGATCGCCGTGCCGACCGGGGTGAAGTTCTTCAACTGGACGGGGACGATGCTGAAGGGCTCGCTGTCGTTCGAGACACCGATGCTGTGGGCGACCGGCTTCCTGGTGTCGTTCCTCTTCGGCGGGCTCACCGGGGTCATCCTGGCCTCGCCGCCGATGGACTTCCACGTCACCGACTCCTACTTCGTGGTCGCCCACTTCCACTACGTCGTCTTCGGCACGGTCGTCTTCGCCACCTTCGCGGGGTTCTTCTTCTGGTGGCCCAAGTTCACCGGGAAGATGCTCGACGAACGGCTCGGCAAGATCCAGTTCTGGACGCTCTTCGTCGGCTTCCACACCACGTTCCTGGTGCAGCACTGGCTGGGCGCCGAGGGCATGCCCCGGCGGTACGCGGACTATCTGGCCGCCGACGGTTTCACGGCCCTCAACACGGTCTCGACGATCGGCTCCTTCCTGCTGGGCCTGTCCACGCTGCCGTTCCTCTACAACGTCTGGAAGACCTCCCGGTACGGCGTGCGGGTCGACGTCGACGACCCGTGGGGCTTCGGCCGGTCGCTGGAGTGGGCGACCTCGTGTCCGCCGCCACGCCACAACTTCGTGACGCTGCCCCGGGTGCACTCGGAGGCCCCCGCCTTCGACCTGCACCATCCGAGGTTCGCGGCGATCACCCCGCCGCAGACGCGCAGGGGCCAGGAGCGGACACCGCACCCCCGGTTCGGTCAGGAACGGCCGACAGGCGGCCCCGAAGGATCCTGATGGTCCCGGACTCCGGGGCGCCCGCCGAGGGTGTCCGGTTCAGTCGACGGCGACGACCGTGACGGAGAGGTCGTTGTGGGCCGTGTAGTACGGCTCGCCCTCCACCGGGCCGTGCGCCGACTCGGCGCGGGACCTGGGGTAGACGAAGACCGGGTGCTTGTCGACGACGTCGTCGAGCAGCCGGGCGACCCGCACCTTCGGTCCGTCCTCGCCCCCGGGCCGCAGCCACAGGTCCCAGTGGCCGGGCCGCAGTGCGCCGTAGGCCACGGTGAAGCGGACCTCGCCCGTGTCGCCGTGCGCCGTGAGGTCGGTCCGTACGGCGGTCAGCACCCCGTTCTGGTCGGTGAGTTCGGCGTACGCCCCGGTCGTGGGCTCGGCGCCGTACAGCCGGGCGGTCACCTCCAGCCGGCCCTCGCCGATGTGCAGTTCACCGGCCTCGGCGTGCGGGGAGCGCTCCCAGCTGCGGATGGTGAGGTTGCCGTGCTTGGTGCCGTACGGGATGCGGACGGCGATCCGCTCGGACGAGGCGGCGGGGGCGCGGTCGACGAGGGAGCGCAGGTCGTTGACGCCCGGGGACAGGCGGCGCGGCTCGTCCTCGGCCGTCTGGAGGTAGACGTCCCAGAAGCCCTCGGGGACGTCCGCGCTGCTCGGCAGCGCGGCCCTCAGCACACCGTCACCGGCCGGGGTGAGCGGCAGGCGCACCTCCCCCTCGCCGTCGCGGAGGACGAGCAGCAGATGGGCCGGGCCGGTCTCGCCGCGGTCGGGGACCTGGAAGGTCAGGCCGCCCGCGAAGTCGGCGACGCAGTCGGCGCGGGGGGTCGTGGCCCTGTCCTCCTGGTCGTCGCGGTGCGTGGACTGCTGGGGAGCCAGCGTCATCATGCGGTGCGCCCCTTCTTGAGAACGGAACGTCCGGCATCCCGAACGGCGTACGCGCTGCCGAGCAGCGCGCCCCGGGTACGGTGCAGCGAACCGCGCATCCGGCCCACCGAGGAGGTGCCGCCGCGGGCGACGAGGTCGCCGAAGAGCGTCTCGTAACGCTCGGCGATGCGGGACGGGTCGAAGCGCTCGGAGTCCTTGAGCGCGGCCTGCGCCATCTGTCGGCGCCGGTCGTCGTCGTTGATGAGTTCCAGCAGACCGTCGGCGATGGCTTTGACGCTGCCGACCTTGACCAGGCGGCCGTCGACGCCGTCGTCGATGATCTCGCCGGGACCGTGCGGGCAGTTGGTGGAGACCACGGGGAGGCCACAGCGCATGGCCTCGACGATCGTCATGCCGAACGACTCCAGGCTGGAGGTGACGGCGGCGAGGGACCCCTTGGCCCACTCGGGCTCGATGGGGTTGGCGGGACCCATCAGATAGACGTGGTTGTAGAGGCCCAACCTGTCGACGAGGGCGCGGAGTTTGTCCTTCTGCTTGCCGCCGCCGTAGATCCTGAGGCGCCAGTCGGGCCGCTCCTCGCGCACCTTGTCGAAGGCCTTGATGAGCAGGTCGTACCGCTTGACGGGCGCGAGGCGCCCGGCGGCGACGACCCACTTGCCGGTGCCGTCCGCCGGGTCGACGGTGGGTGCGGGCACCGGGTTGGGCACGGCCTGGAGGCGGACGCCGGGCAACCGCATCTTCGAGCCGTACGCGCGCGCGTCGGCCTCGGTGGTCGTGGTGAGGGCGTCGAGCCTCGGGTAGACGCCGCGCAGCGTGGCGCGCAGGGCGGCGGAGTGGCTGTCGAGCGTGAGGTGTTCCTGGCCGACGCGGATCGGGCCGCGGCGGGTCTGGCGGGCCATGTGCACGTTGAGTCCGGGCCGGGTGCCGACCAGGACGTCGGCGTCGACCGAGGCGAGGTGCTCGGCGATGCGCCGGTCGGTCATGACGCTGTACTGCCCGTAGCGGCCCTCCGCGCGCGGGAAGACCTTGGCGGGCCGCTCCAGATCGGCGTGGCCCTTGTCGGCGCCGCCCTCCCGGATGTCGACGAGGCCGCGCAGCCGGACCCTCGGGTCGACGTCGAAGACCGGCTCGTCACGGTGGCGGAAGACGGAGACGATCTCCACGTCGTGCTGTTCGGCCAGGGTGTTCGCCAGGTTGTACGTCGTGCGGATCGTTCCCCCGATCCCGTACGCGTTGTGTATGAGGAAAGAAATGTGCATGCGTCCCCCGAGCCCCCTGTTTTCACTGATCACCGTCAATGTGATCAACCGTCAATGGCGCTGCTGGTCCAGCGCCATACGGTTAGACCGGGTGCCCCCGGGAATGGTTGGACATCATCATCAACTTGTTTGCGAACGGTTGCGTGATCGATAGCCGGACGAGGCAACCTGTTCGCCTCGAAACGCATCAGGGGCTGTAGGACAGTTGCGGAACGTCGAAGCAGGTGGCGTTCATGTCGCCCTGGCTGACCCACCCCTTCCCGTCCCGCCAACGGGCCACGGACACGCAGGTCCGGCGCGTCGTCGGGGGCTCGGCGAGCCGCTCGAAGCGAACGGGGAGGAGCAGTCCGTCGGCGCTGTAGGGCTCGTCGCGGTTCATGAAACGGTCGACGCAGGCGCGTGTGACGCCCTCCGTGTTTCCGGCGCACGAGCGCGCCGCGTCCGTGAACCACATCGCGGCCGCCCAGCCCTCCAACTGCCACTGGGAGTGCGTCTTCAGGCCCTTCGTCGCGTCCCGGAACTCCCGCACGGCCGGGTCGCCGACGTCCGCGTGATTGCGGCTGGAGCCGGTGGCCCACAGGGCGTTGCGGCAGCGCGGGGCGTCCGCGTACTCCTCGGCGACCGTGGAGGTCCAGTTCTGCACGTTGGTGACCTTGGCGGTGATGTCGGCACCCACGTCGTCCAGCGCCTGGCAGAGCCGGGCGTTGCCGTGGCCGTCGATGGCGTCGAAGACCAGGTCGGCGCCCTGCTCCTTGATGTCGGCGGCGGCCGCGCGGAAGTTGGGCAGCGCGAAGTCGACCTGCTCGGTGACCACTTCGTATCCCTCGGCCCGCAGCCCCCGCACCACCAGGCGGGCGTACGCGGCGGACGCCGACTGGTTGTACGAGACCACGGCGGCGGTGCGGGCGCCGTGCTCGCGCTCGAAATAGCGGTAGACCTCGGTGCCGCCGTACTGCTTGCCGTCCCAACCGGTCGTGCCGTGCCGGGGGGCGAGGCTGCCGTAGACGCTGTACAGATACGGGTACGTGTCGTACGCGGGCCCGATGGGCTGGCCCCCGATGTCGGGCACGCGCGCGCGTGCGACCCGCGCGGCGCCCGCGTAGTCCAGGGCGGTGGTGGCGACCAGCGCCACCACTCCGTCCTCCTCGACCAGCCGGTGCACGCACTCGTTGTTGCCGACACCGCTGCCCCCGTCGTCGCACTCCCGCACCTCGACGCGACGGCCGTCGACGCCGCCGCGCGCGTTGAGCGCGGCGAAGTAGGCCTTCGCGCCGTCGCGCGGTCCGGTGAACGCCGTGCCGCCGACGGGGCTGGTGACGCTGGTGATGATCCCGACGCGCAGCGGCGCCCGGCTCGACGGGGCGGGCGGGGCGCTCCCCCGCTCGAAGTCGCTCTCCGGGAGCCGGCTGCCGCAGGCCGTGGCCAGCAGGAGCAGCAGGCCCGCGGCGGCCGTCTCAGCAGCCCGGGCCCGGTGTCGCATTGCCGCTCAGCGCGACCAGCCCGCACAGGGTCTTGACGGACACCTTCCAGGTGCCGTCCTGCTCGACGGCCGTGCCCGCCGCGTCGGGCAGTGCCGTGGCGCCCTCCAGCAGCAGGGTGTAGGTGACGTCGGCGCCGGTCGCCGAGGTGAACTCGATCTTCCGGACCTCCGCCTCGACCTGCCCGCCGCGCTCGTCACCGCTGAACGCCGCGAGGACGGGGCCCATCTCGTCGCCGTTCTCCAGCACGGCCTGTTTCTCCTTCGTGGAGGTGGCCGGGTCGAAGAACGCCTTCCAGTTCTTCTTGATCTCCTGCTCGGCCGCCGCCGTGTCCGCGGGCGCGCTCGCGGACACGGTCTCCTCGGCGGGTTCGCTCGTCGTCCGCTCCACGGAGGGGGTGGGCGGAGGGCTGTCGCCGCCGCCACCGCTGTCGTCGCTGCACGCCGCGAGGGCCGGGGCGAGGAGCAGGATCAGGGCGGCCGCCAGGGCCGTTCCCCGTCCCGCCGCCCCGGACCCGCGTCCGTTCGCCCGCCTGAGGTCGCTCCCGAGAACCATCTGGCTCACCACCGGGTGTCGGTCCGGGCGGCATGCGCCCGGTTCTTTCAGGGTCAGCTTGCAGAAGGCATAGTGCAAGCCATCGGCTGTGATGGACAGACACACGACGTGTGGGGAGTCCCGGATGCCCCGGATGCGGACAGCCCGACCGCGCACCGCGCACCCCGTCCTCTGGTCCGGCTGGGCGGGCTGGGCCGCGCTCGCCGGCGGCGCGGTGCTGTGCGTCGTCGGCTGGTACGGCGTCTCCGGCGAGCGCTTCGCCGCACGTCAGCTCCCCTATCTGGCCTCCTGCACAGTCCCTGGCGCCGCGCTGATCGTCGCGGGCGCGGTCCTCCTCGCCCACGGCCGGAACGCCCTGGCCGCCTCACGGGTCGAGGAGTTGTACGGCCTCCTGGTCGCCGCGGAACCCGACGACGACGCCTCCCCGCAGGCACCGGCCGGCCCCCTCGCCACCAGCGGCACCCTGCTGATGGTGCCCGGCGGCACCCTCTGGCACCGCGCCGACTGCCCGCTGGTGGCGGGGAAGGCGGAAGCGGTGCCGGCGGACTCCCGCGTGCTGACGAGTGGCGCGCTGCGACCGTGCCCGATCTGCGAGGCACCCTCCCGGGGCGACTCCGCGGAGGGCTGATGGCGTCGCTGACATACGACCTCACGCTGGCCGGGCTGTCGGTCGGCAGCGCGGCGGCCCTCACCGGGATCGGCCTGATCGTGACCTACCGGGCGACCGGCGTGCTCAACTTCGCGCACGGGGCGATCGCCGTGGTGTGCGCGTATCTGCTGCGCCAGTTCACCGTGGAGTGGGGATGGCCCCTCTGGCCGGGCGCGGTGGTGACCCTGCTGATCGTGGCGCCCTCGATCGGCCTGATCCTGGAACGGTTCGTCTTCCGCCCGCTCGCCGTGCTCGGCGGTGACCCGGCGCAGTCCCTCGTCGCCTCCATCGGCGTCTTCGTCCTCCTCGTCGGCGGGACCGCGCTGCTGTGGGGGCAGGGCGCGCGGGACGACGCCCCGACCCTGCTCGCCGCCGATCCGTGGGGCCAGCTCGCGGTGGCCCTCGCCGTCGCGGCGGCCGTCGGCGCGGTCACCCGCTGGACGCGCCTCGGCCGGGAGCTGCGCGCCGTCGTCGACGACCGCTCCCTCGCCGTGCTCGGCGGCATCGACGCGGACCGGGTCGCCGCCGCGGGCTGGGCGTTCGGCTCCTTCACCGCGGGTCTGACGGGGGTCCTGCTGGCCCCGTACGTACGCCTCGACCCGTACGGCATGCCGCTGCTGGTGATGGAGGTGGTGGCCGTGGCGGTCGCCGCCCGGATGCGGAACCTTCCGGTGGCCGTGCTGGTCGCGCTCGGTGTCGCGGTCGCGCAGAGCCAGCTGACCCGGTTCCATCCGGCGGGCTGGGCGGAGCCGCTGCTGCGGGCCGTGGGCGCCAACCTCTTCGTGGTCGCCCTCCTCGTGGCGGCCCTGGTCCTGCCGGGTGTGGGCGACCGCGACGCGCCGCCCCGCACGGCGACCGCGCGGGTCCGCACGCCCGTCGGCGCATGGATCGTGGCCCTGCTGCTGTTCCTGATCCCGCTGGGCTTCGCGGGCCAGGACCTGCACACGGCCGTCCAGGTGCCGGCCCTGGGGGTGGTCCTGCTCTCCCTGGTGGTGGTGACGGGCCGAGGCGGGCAGATCTCCCTGGGCCAGGCTGCCTACGCGGGCCTGGGCGCCCTGTTCACGGCCCTCCTGACAGCCGGGCGGTTCCCGTTCCTCCCCGGCCTTCCCTCACCGGCCGCCCTGCTGGTCGCCGTGCTCCTGGTGGCCCCGCTCGGCCTGCTCACCGGCTGGCCCGCGATCAGCCGCCACGGCCTGGCGCTGGCGCTGGCCACGTTCGCCGTGGGGGTCGGCGTGAGCCGCTTCGTCTTCGCCCAGCCGTACGCGACCTCGGGCCTCGACCTCTCCCGTCCCCCGGGCTTCGAGGGCGACCGCGCGTACTACGTCCTGGAGTTGGCCCTGCTCTGCCTGGCGCTCGTGGCCACCCACGCCCTGCGCCGGGGCCGCACGGGCAGGGCGCTCGCCGCCGTGCGCGACCACGAGCCGGGGGCATCGGCGGCGGGCGTGCGCGTCCCGTCGCTGAAACTCGCGGCGTTCGTCGCGGGCGCGGCCCTCGCCGCACTCGGCGGCGGCATGCTCGCGATGGGTGTGCGCGCCTTCGACCCGGCCGCCTACGACCCCGTCCGCAGCCTCCTGTGGTTCGCCGCGGTCGTCGTCCTCGGCGCGGACAGCTCCCTCGGCGCCCTCGCGGCGGCCGCCCTGCTGGTGGGCCTGGACGCGGGCACCGAGGGCGGCGTGGCCACCGCGGTCGTCGGCGCCCTGGCCGTCCTGATCGGCCGCCTCCCCGGCGGCCCGTACGAGGCGGTGCGGAGGGGATTCGCCCGACTGCGACCGGGGGTTCGTGGGGAGCTGACCCCGGCGGGGGTGCGCGCTCGGCGACGGGTGCGGTCGGGCGCGCCGGCCGAGATGGGGCGGAGGGGGCCGGTGAGGACGGGCGCCGCGGGAGTCGGGACGGGCAGGCACGCGACGTCGGGCAGCGGGGCCGCCGGAGCCGGCACGGGCACGCGCGAGAGGGCGCGGGGACGACAGGGGGCGAGCCCACCCGGTGGGGCACGAGCCGCGTGGCGCGGCGGGGAGCCGTCCAGGGCCCCGCACCAGCCACTCGGGCCCGACGCCGACGCCCAACGGCCCCCCGCGCCTCCCGCCGACACCGATGCCCGCACCACCGCCGACGAAGCCGTGGCCGACGCCTCGGCCGACACCGTCAGCGCCACCGGCACCAGGGACACCCGCACAGACGTCAGCACCAGCCGCCCGCCCGATAGCCGCGCCGGCGCCTCCACTCCTCGCCCCGCCCCCTCCCTCCGGGCCCGCGGCCTCCAGCTCCGCTACGGCGGGTTCGCCGCCCTCGACGGTGTCGACCTCGATGTCCTCCCGGGGCGGGTCAGCGCGGTCGTCGGGCCCAACGGTGCCGGGAAGAGCACCCTCTTCCACTGTCTCGCCGGAACGCTGCGGCCGGACAGCGGAAGCGTGCGGCTCGGCGAGCGGGACATCACCCGACTGCCCGCGCACGCCCGTACCCGGCTCGGCGTCGGGCGGACGTTCCAGCAGCTGGCCGTCTTCCCGTCGTTGAGCGTGGCGGACAACGTACGGGTCGGCGCCGAGCAGGGGCGGATCGCCGATCCCGGGGCCGCGGAGCGGGCGTTGCGGCTGTTCGGGCTGGACGGGGCGGTGAGCACGGCACCGGCGGCCGGGCTGCCGACCGGGACCCTGCGGAGGGTCGAGCTGGCGCGGGCGCTCGCCGGCAGCCCCCGCGTGCTGCTGCTCGACGAGCCGGCCGCCGGCCTCGACTCGCCCGAGGTGGCCGCCCTGGCCCGCGTCCTGCGCGCCCTCGCCGACGACGGCACGGCCCTGCTCGTCGTCGAGCACGACCTCGACCTCGTCGCGGAGCTCGCGGACGTCGTCCATGTCATGGCGGCGGGCCGCATCGTCACCTCCGGCCCGGCCGGCCACGTGCTCGCCCCGGAGGCCGGACGATGACCGTCATCTCCCTCCGCCGCGCCCGCGTCCGCTACGGCCCCCTGGAGGCCCTGCACGGCCTCACCCTCGCCGCCCCGGGCCCCGGTCTCACCGTGCTGCTGGGCCGCAACGGCTCCGGTCGTACGACCGCGCTGCGGGCCCTCGCCGGCACGGTCGCCCTCTTCGGGGGTGCCGTGGTGTGGGACGGGGCCGACATCACGGGGACACCCGCGTACGAGCGCGCGCGGCGGGGCCTGGTCCTCGTACCGGAACGACGGGCCGTCTTCGGCGCGCTCACCGTGCGCGAGAACCTCGAACTCGCCGGGGCCGCACTCTCCCGCGCCCTGGACGCCTATCCGGCGCTCGAACCCCTGCTCCCCCGCCGAGCGGGCACCCTCTCCGGCGGCGAGCAGCGCATGCTCGCCCTCTGCCGGGCCCTGTCGGACCGGGCGCGCGTGGTGCTCGTCGACGAACCCACCCAGGGCATGTCGCCCGCGGTCGCGGCCCGTACGTACGAGCTGCTGAGCGGCCTCGACGCCTGTGTGGTCCTCGCCGAGCAGCGCCTGCCGCCGGCGGTGAGCGAGGTACCGGGCGTCCTCGCGTACGAACTCCGGCGCGGGGCACTGGCGTTCGGCGGGGAGGCGACCGAACTCGCCCGACCGTCCGGCGGACAGGGCTGATCGGGTCGGGGCCCGGAGGTCAGAGGTCGAGCCGCTGCCCCGGGACGATCAGATTCGGGTCGCCGCCGATCACGTCCTTGTTGGCGGCGTAGACCTGCCGCCAGGTGGTGCCGTGCCGGACGGCGATACCGCTCAGGGAGTCGCCCTGCCGCACGGTGTAGTCGCCGCGCGAAGCGCTGCGGTCCGGGTGGCCGGTGGAGCGCGACGGTGCCTTCGGGGGCGCCGACTTGACGGACTTCCCGGCCCCGGTGGAGGTGGCCGAGCCGGTGGTGCCGGTGGAGGGCGCGGCGGGCGCGCCGCCGGACGCCCCGGCACGTCCGGAACAGACGGGCCACGCTCCCCAGCCCTGGGCGCGCTGGACCTTGGTGGCGATCGCGATCTGCTGGGCCTTGGAGGCCTTGTCGGCGGTGGCCGCGTAGGCGGTGCCGCCGTAGGCACGCCAGGTGGAGGCGGCGAACTGCAGGCCGCCGTAGTAGCCGTTGCCGGTGTTGATGTGCCAGTCGCCGCCGCTCTCGCACTTGGCGATGCGGTCCCACACTCCGCTGTCGGCCGCCGAGGCGCTGCCGGTGACGGCCAGGAGCCCGAGCGGGGCGAGCAGCGCCGCCCCGGCGAGAACCGCCGTCGTACGCGTCGTACGCGTCTTCCGGGCGCTGCCGCGCGTGGTATCGGCGTATTCAGCACATTCGGACATGAAGATCCCTCTCCACGGACCCGGGGTCCCCCCGAGCGGGGCGCTTCCCGCGCACGGACGCGGGTGTCGCGCTCCGCCCCGTCCGCCGGAGGTGGTGCTGCGCGCTGTCTGGCTCTGCGCGGCCGGCGGACGTACCCGAGCGGTGCTCGTTGCACACGGCCGGGAATGTAGGGAGGTTGACGGGTTGTCAGCAAGCAAGGGCTCGTCGTGCGAGGCCAGTTCACCGTTACCCGGAGTAGCAACCAATTCCGGCCACCCATTTCATTCCCTGATTTCCTGATATGTCGGCCGGTGACCTCGGCGGCCTGTGACCCACTTCACCGGATCAACTTCGCCGGACGCTCGGGAAGTTGGCGCGGAGTAACCGATTCCGCCCTGGGATTCACCCTGCGCTGCGGTTGGTTCGATTCCGTTCGTCCTCGGGCGTGACTCCGGCCACAGATCGCCCGTTGTCTTCTGCATGAGCCGGAACCTCCGCGCTCATGGGCCGGGCGCCACCCGGCACCGCCACGCACCGCATCCCGAGGAGCCACCCGTGCCGCGCATGCTCGAGGTCAGCGACGAGGTACGCGCCGAGATCGGCGACGAAGAAGCCGACCGGCTGCTCGCCGGAGAGAACGCCCCCGGCGGCTACGACTGCACGTCGTGCCGCACCCCCGGCGACTCCGAGCAGGAGCGCACCAGCACCGTCCTCTTCGTCGGCGACGAGACAGCCGTGCTCGCCTTCGCCCACGCCACCTGTCTGCCCTCCCAGGTCGTCCAGGTCACCGAGGAGCAGTTGCAGGGCGCCGCCCGTTCCATCGCCGGGGACAACCAGGCCCAGGCCGCGCCCGAGCAGGCCGTGCTCGGTGTCACCAGCGGACTGATCCTGCTCAGCGGCGAGTTGCACCCGGCGCTGGTCGTCGAGCCGACCGCCCCCATCGCGCGCCCGGGCACGACCGGCGCGGGCGACGACTTCCTGCCGCTGCTCATCGAGCAGGGCTTCATGCCGCTCCCCCAGATCGACTCCGTGCCCCCCGTGCTGCACGGCTGGTCCGTGCTGCTCGCCATGGGGCAGCTGCACGCCATCCTGCAGCCGGGCACCTCCGGTGGTTCGCCCGTCGCGTGGTGGCAGGCGCATCAGGCGCTCCAGGTCGCCGACGCGTGGCGGGCCGCCGCCAACAAGCACCAGCAGGTGCTGATGTTCGCGGCACCCGTGGGGTCGATCGGGCGGCAGCCGCGGGAGGACCTGCTGCGGGACGCGCTCGACAAGGCGGCGGCGAACGGGAAGTTGGTGGCGGCGACGCTGCCGCTGGCCGGGACCTGATCGCTCCGCTCGGCGAGCCGTGACGACCCGCCGTAGCAATGCGGCTGGTCAGTCGGCCGCGAGTCGTGCGGGGCTTCTCGCGCGGTTCCCCGCGCCCCTTCAGGGCGCTTCCCGGGCCGGAGGCTGAATGGTTGAGGGAGCGCATCCCTTCCGTCGTGAGGTCGTTGGCACAGACGTGCACGCATACGACGTTCCTCGCCGCCAGTCCTATCAGTCGATCCCGTCCATGCGGCCGACTCAGGATCCGTCGGGCGGGTCCTCGGCCACGCCCATCTACGACTCGCTCTACGCGGAGTGGGTCAGGACCTACCGGACCCTGCCGGGCGACCGGCACGGGGAGGAGGAGCTGGGCTTCACGGGTTTCGGAAGCCTGGCGCACGGCTCCGGCGGACAGCGCGCCACCGGGTCGTACACCTCCGGCTCGTACGGCGCCCGGCACGCGGCGGGACATCTCGCCACCCAGCGCGAGACCCAGCCCGGTCACACGACCTCGACGACGGCCGTGTGGCAGCCGGTGGGGCGGATCCCCACCGGGCACACGGGGATGCACCACATCCCGTCCCCGCTGCCCCCGGGTCCGCGCCGAGGTCTTTGAAGCGCGGAGGTCTTGAAGCGGAGCGCAGCACACGAGGAGGCGGCCACCCCGAAGTCCGGGTGGCCGCCTCCTCGTGTCGCTCGTGCCTACTTCTTCCTGCCGCGCTTCTCGCGCACCCGCACCGAGATGTGGATCGGGGTGCCCTCGAAGCCGAACTCCTCGCGCAGCCGGCGCTCGATGAAGCGGCGGTAGCCCGCCTCGATGAAGCCGGAGGCGAAGAGGACGAAGCGCGGGGGCTTGGTGCCGGCCTGGGTGCCGAAGAGGATGCGGGGCTGCTTGCCGCCCCGGATCGGGTGCGGGTGGGCGGCGACCAGTTCGCCGAGGAAGGCGTTCAGCCGGCCCGTCGGGACACGGGTCTCCCAGCCGGCCAGGGCCGTCTCGATCGCGGGGACCAGCTTCTCCATGTGCCGGCCGGTGCGGGCCGAGACATTGACCCGGGGCGCCCAGGCGACCTGACCGAACTCGGTCTCGATCTCCCGCTCCAGGTAGTAGCGGCGCTCCTCGTCGAGGGTGTCCCACTTGTTGTAGGCGATGACCATCGCGCGGCCCGCCTCGACGGCCATCGTCACGATGCGCTGGTCCTGCACGGAGATGGACTCGGAGGCGTCGATGAGGATGACCGCCACCTCCGCCTTCTCCACGGCGGCCGCGGTGCGCAGCGAGGCGTAGTAGTCGGCGCCCTGCTGGAGGTGGACGCGCTTGCGGATGCCGGCCGTGTCGACGAACTTCCAGACGACGCCGCCGAGTTCGATCAGCTCGTCGACCGGGTCACGGGTGGTGCCCGCGATCTCGTTGACGACGACGCGCTCCTCGTTCGCCACCTTGTTCAGGAGGGAGGACTTGCCGACGTTCGGGCGGCCGATCAGGGCGATGCGGCGCGGGCCGCCGACGGCCGTGCCGAAGCTCTGCTCGGGCGCCTCCGGCAGTGCCTCCAGGACGGCGTCCAGCATGTCGCCGGTGCCACGGCCGTGCAGCGAGGAGACCGGGTGCGGCTCGCCGATGCCGAGGGACCACAGCGCGGTCGCGTCGGCCTCGCCGCTGGGGCCGTCGACCTTGTTGGCGCACAGCACCACGGGCTTGTTGGCCTTGCGGAGCAGTCGTACGACGGCCTCGTCGGTGTCGGTGACGCCGACCTTGGCGTCGACGACGAACACGACGGCGTCGGCGGCCTCGATGGCGTACTCGGCCTGGGCGGCGACGGAGGCGTCGATGCCGAGGACGTCCTGCTCCCAGCCACCGGTGTCGACGACCTTGAAGCGGCGGCCCGCCCACTCGGCCTCGTAGGTGACGCGGTCACGGGTGACGCCGGGCTTGTCCTCGACGACCGCCTCGCGGCGGCCGATGATGCGGTTCACCAGAGTCGACTTGCCCACGTTCGGGCGGCCTACGACGGCGAGGACGGGCAGCGGGCCGTGGCCCGCCTCCTCGATCGCGCCCTCGACGTCCTCGACGTCGAAGCCCTCTTCCGCGGCGAGCTCCATGAACTCCGCGTACTCGGCGTCGCCAAGCTCTCCGTGCTCGTGCTCGGAGGGAAACTGGTCGTTCATGAAGTCCGTACCTCGTAGTTCATCGTGGTGATCGGTGGGGCACCCGGCCTGTCGACCGGCTGATCCACTACTCAGTGTCGCCCAGCGCCCGATCGGACGCCCGGCGTTTTACCGGCGGCCGGTGAGCCGCCGGGCGTTCTCCAGGTGGGCGCCGAGCTGCTTCTGGATGCGCACGGTCGCCTCGTCGAGTGCCTTGCGGGTCCGCCGGCCGGTGCCGTCGCCCGCCTCGAACGGGTCGCCGAAGACGACGTCGACGCGCGAGCGCAGCGGGGGCAGCCCCTTGATCAACCGTCCGCGCCGGTCGGTGCTTCCCAGTACGGCGACCGGGACGATCGGTGCTCCGCTGCGCACGGCGAAGTAGGAGAGCCCGGCGCGCAGCGAGGCGAAGTCGCCCTCGCCCCGGGTGCCCTCCGGGAAGATGCCCAGCACTCCGCCGTTGGCCAGGACGGCGAGGGCCTGGGTGATGGCGGTGCGGTCGGCGGTGGAACGGTCCACCTGCACATGGCCGACGGCGCGCATGAAGGGGCCGAGCGGACCGACGAACGCCTCCTTCTTGACCAGGAAGTGCGAGGGCCGGGGCGCCACACCGATGACCATCGGGCCGTCGACGAGGTGGGAGTGGTTGGCGGCGAGGATCACCGGGCCGGTCGTGGGGACCCGCCAGGCGCCCAGCACGCGCGGCTTCCACAGCCCGTACATCAGACCGACGCCGATACGCCGGCCCACCTCGGCGCCGAGCTCCGAAGGGGCCTCGACCGAGGTCGTCCCGGTCGGTGCCGTCCCGGTGGAGGTCGGCCGGTCCGCCGCTGCCTCGCTCACTTCCCCGCCCGCTTCTCCTCGACGAGGGTGACGACGCACTCGATGACCTGCTGGAGGGTGAGGTCGGAGGTGTCCACCTCGACCGCGTCGTCCGCCTTGGCGAGCGGGGAGGTCTTGCGGCTGGAGTCGGCCGCGTCCCGCTTGAGCAGCGCCTCGCGGGTCGCCTGCACGTCGGAGCCCTTCACCTCGCCGCTGCGGCGGGCGGCGCGGGCCTCCGGGGAGGCGGTGAGGAAGATCTTCAGGTCGGCGTCCGGCAGGACGGTCGTGCCGATGTCCCGGCCCTCGACGACGATGCCGTTCTCGGCGCCCGAGGCGATGGAGCGCTGCAGCTCGGTGATCCGGGCCCGCACCTCGGGGACGGCGCTCACGGCGCTGACCTTGGAGGTGACCTCCTGGGTGCGGATCGGGCTGGCGACGTCCGTGCCGTCGACGGTGATGGTCGGCCCGGACGGGTCGGTGCCCGAGACGATCTCCGGCTTGCCCGCCACGGCGGCGATCGCCGAGGGGTCCTCTATGTCGATGCCGTTGTTGACCATCCACCAGGTGATCGCCCGGTACTGGGCGCCGGTGTCCAGGTAGCTCAGCCCGAGCTGCGCGGCCACGGCCTTCGAGGTGCTCGACTTGCCCGTGCCGGAGGGGCCGTCGATGGCAACGATCACTGTGGCGCGTTCCACTGGGGAGCACCTTTCCTGGTCCGAGATGGTGGGGCGGGACGGAAGAGGCCCCGGACAAGGGTACTGGCTGTGCGTACCCCGTCCGGCCCTGCCCGGACGCACGCCCCCGGCCCCGCTCGTGCGGGGCCCCTGCCTCCTACTGCCGGATCGCCCAGCCCCGCTCCCGCAGTGCCCCCGTGAGCACCACCGCGGCCTTCGGCTCCACCATCAGCTGCACCAGGCCCGCCTGCTGCCCGGTCGCGTGTTCGATGCGGACGTCCTCGATGTTGACGCCGGCGGCGCCCGCGTCGGCGAAGATGCGGGCCAGCTGGCCCGGCTGGTCGTCGATCAGCACCGCCACCACCTCGTAGCTCCGCGGCGCGGACCCGTGCTTGCCGGGAACGCGGATCTGGCCGGCGTTGCCGCGGCGCAGGACGTCCTCGATACCGGTGACGCCCTCGCGGCGCTTGGCCTCGTCGGAGGCCTGGAGGGCGCGCAGGGCCTGGACGGTCTCGTCGAGGTCGGCGGAGACGTCGGCGAGGAGGTCGGCGACCGGGCCGGGGTTGGCGGAGAGGATGTCGATCCACATGCCGGGATCGGAGGCCGCGATCCGGGTCACGTCCCGGATGCCCTGCCCGCACAGCCGTACGGCCGACTCCTCGGCGTGCTCCAGCCGCGCGGCGACCAGGCTGGAGACGAGGTGCGGCATGTGCGAGACCAGGGCGACGGCCCGGTCGTGGGCGTCGGCGTCCATGACCACCGGGACGGCCCGGCAGTGAGAGACCAGCTCCAGGGCGAGGTTGAGGACCTCGGTGTCGGTGTCCCGGGTCGGGGTGAGCACCCAGGGGCGGCCCTCGAAGAGGTCGCCCGTGGCGGCCAGCGGCCCCGACTTCTCGCGCCCCGACATGGGGTGGGTGCCGATGTAGGAGGAGAGGTCGAGGCCCAGCGCCTCCAGCTCCCGGCGCGGGCCGCCCTTCACGGACGCCACGTCGAGGTAGCCGCGCGCGAGTCCCCGGCCCATGGCGTCGGCGAGGGTCGCGGCCACATGCGCGGGCGGGGCGGCGACGATCGCGAGGTC
The DNA here is from genome assembly GCF_014930365.1 of Streptomyces caniscabiei. Lineage (GTDB taxonomy): Bacteria > Actinomycetota > Actinomycetes > Streptomycetales > Streptomycetaceae > Streptomyces > Streptomyces caniscabiei. The sequence continues at coordinate 76,689 of NZ_JABXWI010000026.1, forward strand.
CACCGGGCCCTCGGGCGCCTCGTCGGTGCCGGCGCCGAGCGCGGCCGCCGTACGGGCCTGCTCGGGGTCGTGGTCGGTGAGGTGGACGATCACCCCGCGCTGCGCGAGAGCGAGGGCGGCGGAGGTGCCGATCAGCCCGGTGCCGATGACGAGTGCGGTTCTCACTGGGCGATGTCCTTGCGGAGCGCGGCCGCGGCACCCAGGTACACGTGGGCGATCTCGGAGCGCGGCAGGTCGGACTCGATGTGCGCGAGGATCCGTACGACCCGGGGCATGGCGCCCTCGATGTCCAGCTCCTGCGCACAGATCAGGGGGACGTCCACGATGCCGAGCTTGCGGGCCGCGGCGGCCGGGAAGTCGCTGTGCAGGTCGGGGGTGGCCGTGAACCAGATGCTGATCAGGTCGTCCGGACCGAGCCCGTTGCGTTCCAGGACCGCGGTGAGCAGTTCGCCCACCTGCTCGTCCATGTGCCCCGCCTCGTCCCGTTCGAGTTGGACGGCGCCCCGGACCGCTCGTACCGCCACGACTCTGCTCCTCGCTGATTCACCCGCCGACTCGTTGCACGACCAGCCTAGTCAGCCCGCCCCGGGCCGGTACGCGGCGCCCGCCTGCCGAGACGCCCGTGACGTACGGATCGCGCGTTTTGTGGCACTCTCTCCTGAGTTGGGTTCTTCCGCACGTTCGGAGTGACGACATGACGATGGGTTCGACGCGGCGCACGGTGCTCACGACCGGCGCGGCGGGCACGGCGGCGCTGCTGGTGGGGTGCGGCGGGGGCAATGGCGGCGATGGCGGCGACTCCCAGGAACAGACCTCGCCCGGGGACGCCGGCACGGGCGGCGCCGGTGAGGAGCTGGCCTCGACGGCCGACATCCCGGTGGGCGGCGGCAAGATCTTCGAGGAGCGGAAGGTCGTCGTGACGCAGCCGCAGGAGGGCGACTTCAAGGCCTTCTCGGCGGTCTGCACCCACCAGGGCTGCATCGTCAGCAGCGTCTCGGACGAGACGATCGACTGTGCCTGCCACGGCAGCCGGTTCACGATCACCGACGGCGCGGTGGTGCGCGGCCCGGCCACCCAGCCACTGCCCGCGGAGAAGATCGAGGTCGCGGGAAATTCGATTCGGCTGGCCTGAGGCACCACGTACGCTCCCGGGCATGCAGCCCCCGCACCCCCATCACACGCTGGTCCGCGACCACACGATCTACTCCTGTGTGATGGGGTCGCGGGCCTTCGGTCTGGCGACGGACGACAGCGACACGGACCGGCGCGGCGTCTTCCTGGCCCCCACCGAGCTGTTCTGGCGCTTCGAGAAGCCGCCGACCCATGTGGAGGGCCCGGCGGAGGAACAGTTCAGCTGGGAGCTGGAGCGCTTCTGCAATCTGGCCCTGCGCGCCAACCCGAACATCCTGGAGTGCCTGCACTCCCCCTCGGTGGAGCACGTCGACGCCACCGGCCGGGAACTGCTCGCGCTGCGCGGGGCGTTCCTCTCCCGGCAGGCCCACGAGACGTTCGCGCGCTACGCCCTCGGCCAGCGCAAGAAGCTCGACGCGGACGTCCGTACGCACGGCGCCCCGCGCTGGAAGCACGCCATGCATCTCCTGCGCCTCCTGATGAGCTGCCGCGATCTGCTGCGCACGGGCGCGCTCACCGTCGACGTGGGCGACCAGCGCGAGCCCCTGCTGGCGGTGAAGCGCGGCGAGGTGGCGTGGGCCCGGGTCGAGTCGTGGATGGCCCGGCTGGCGACGGAGGCCGAGGAGGCGGCGCACCGCAGCCCGCTGCCGCCGGAGCCGGACCGGGCCCGGGTCGAGGACTTCCTCGTCCGCACCCGGCACACGTCGGCCCTGCGCGCCCACCAGGACCTCGCGGCACCGTCGGATCGCGGGGCCGGCTCAGACCTTCGCGCCGTCGAGGCGGACCCGGACGACGAAGTCGTGCAGGGCGTCGTACGCGGAGGGGTTCTCCGGGAGCGCTGACAGCGCCTGCTCCCGCTCCAGCACCTCCTGGAGCCGCTCCACGTCCCGCGCGACGCGCTCCTGGTCGACCTCGGCCTTGCCGTGCTCCAGGGCCGCCTTCGCCGCGACGAGGTCCGGCAGATACCCGGGCGCCTCGTCCACCTGCGGCACCAGCGTGGGCAGATGGGCCTGCACCTCGCCGCTGCGCATGAGGTGGATACCGGTGAGCAGCACGCGGAACGTGTAGAGCAGCGGCTTGAGTTCACCGGTCTTCTCGAAGAGCCGCCACTGGGTGACACCGAACCCCCGGTAGTGGTGGGCGTGGTGGCGCGTGAGGACCCCGGGAGCGAGCGCGACCAGTTCGCGGTGCGCCTCACCGGTGTGCACGACGAGCGGCGAGAGCAGCTGCTCCAGCACATAGCCGTTGCGGCGCAGCATCAGCCGGGCGAACTTGCGCAGGTCGTGCGTGACGAGGTCCATCTCGACGCCGTCCCGGTCCCACATCCTCGACCGGGTCTCCTCCGGCTCGCGCAGCCCGACCAGTTCGGCCGCGGGCAGCACGTGCACTCCGCGCAGGTCCACGTCGGAGTCGCGCGACGGGAAGCCGTACAGGTGGGCGCCGGAGACGGTCGCGAACAGCAGGGGGTCGGGCTGTTCGGCGACCACCGGTGCCAGGTCGATGTCGAGGGCGTCGGTCAGGGCGTCGGTCATCCCTCAAGCGTCCCAGAGGGCTCCCAGCGAGACGAGGTCGCCCTGGTACTCGATCCGGTCGGCCCACTCGGCGGGCCAGGCGTCCGGCCCGTGGTAGGCGCCCGCGAAGGCACCCGTGAGGCAGGCGATGGAGTCGGAGTCGCCCGAGGTGCAGGCGGCGCGGCGCAGCGCGGTGACGGGCTCGTCGACGAAGAGCAGGAAGCACAGCAGCCCGGTGGCGAGGGCCTCCTCGGCGATCCAGCCCTCTCCCGTGGCCAGGCAGGGGTCCGTCTCGGGCGAGGGGAGCCGCAGGGCGCTCTGCACCCGGTCCAGGGCCTCCAGGCACTCGTCCCAGCCCCGGGCGATGTAGTGCTCGGGCGAGGGGTCCTGGCTGTAGGTCCACAGATCGCCGAGCCAGCGCGCGTGGTACCGGGAGCGGTTCTCGTACGCGTACGAGCGCAGCAGGCCGACCAGACCCATCGGTTCGGCGCCCTGGGCGAGCAGCCGTATCGCGTGGGCGGTGAGGTCGGATGCGGCGAGGGCGGTGGGGTGGCCGTGGGTGAGGGCGGCCTGCAACTGGGCGGCGCCCGCGCGCTGTTCCTCGCTCAGCGGGCCGATCAGGCCGAGCGGCGCGACCCGCATGTTGGCGCCGCAGCCCTTGGAGTGGATCTGGCTGGCGTACTGCCAGGGGTGGCGCTCGACCGCGAGGAGGTCGCAGGCGACCAGGCAGGTGTGGCCGGGGGCGCGGTTGTTCTCCGGGGAGCGGGACCACTCCACGAACTCCTTGCGGACGGCCCCCACCAGGGCCTCGGGGCTGAGCGACCCCCGGTCCATGGCGGCCCGCAGCCCGTGCCCCAGCGCCAGCGTCATCTGGGTGTCGTCGGTGACGATCGCGGGCTTCGGCAACCCCATCTTCCGCCAGGGGCCGCACTTGGCGAGGATCGAGGCGACGTCGCTGAACTCCGTCGGGAAGCCGAGGGCGTCGCCGAGGGCGAGTCCGATCAGTGAGCCGGTGGCGGAGCGCTTCGTACGGAGCGACATGGTCATCAGGGCCGTCCTTCTGTGGTGGGTCGCAGCAGCGGCGGGTGCAGGGCGGTGGCCCCACCCGCGCGGTACAGCGCGGCGGGCTTGCCGCGGCCGCCGGTCAGGCGGGCGGCACCGGGCACCTGTTCGACGAAGCCCGGCGTGGCCAGCACCTTGCGCCGGAAGTTGGGCCGGTCGAGCGGAGTGCCCCACACGGTCTCGTAGACCTGCTGGAGCTCGCCGAGGGTGAACTCGGGCGGGCAGAAGGAGGTGGCGAGACAGGTGTATTCGAGCTTGGCGCCGACGCGTTCGTGGGCGTCGGCGAGGATGCGGTCGTGGTCGAAGGCGAGCGGCCCGATGGCGTTGAAGCGCAGCCACTGGGCCTGCGCTGCGTCGCCTCCGCCGTGCGGGACGGGCGGGTCCGGCAGCAGCGCGGCGAACGCGACGGTGACGATCCGCATCCGGGGGTCTCTGCCGGGTTCGCTGTAGGTCCGCAGCTGTTCCAGGTGGAGTCCGGAGTCGTCCTTGAGGCCGGTCTCCTCCGCGAGTTCCCGCCAGGCGGCCTCCTCCGCGGACTCGTCCGGCAGCACGAACCCGCCGGGCAACGCCCAACGGCCCGCGTACGGCTCCTGGCCGCGCTCGACGAGCAGCACCTGGAGGGTGCCCGCGCGGACGGTGAAGACGGCCAGGTCGACGGTGACGGCGAAGGGTTCGAACGCGTACTTGTCGTAGCCCTCGGGTGAGGTCATGTCCATCGCCCCCTTAATGGTCACCATGACTAATAGTCATCACGACTATAAAACCGCGAGGGCCAGGGCCACAAGCCCTTTACGAGGAAAGGAACGCCAAGAACGTCGTCAAGCGCGGCGCCGGGAACGGCAAAGAGCCGGCCCCGACGGCAAACGGGACCGGCCCCTGCTCGCTCGCGCCGCACGGAGGCGGCACGGACCTGGCGTCCTGACGGACCCGGGCCCTAGGGGATGTTTCGAAAGTCCCGCACAGCACCCACGGCGCCCGGCACGCACCGGACGCCGCGGGCACCCCACAGGACTTCCGAAACACCCCCTAGAGGTCGACCTCCTGCATCAGCATGCCGACCTCGGTGTTCGACAGGCGGCGCAGCCAGCCCGACTTCTGGTCGCCGAGGGTGATCGGCCCGAAGGCGACGCGCACCAGCTTGTCGACCGGGAACCCGGCCTCGGCCAGCATCCGGCGCACGATGTGCTTGCGCCCCTCGTGCAGGGTCACCTCGACGAGGTAGTTCTTGCCGGTCTGCTCGACGACCCGGAAGTGGTCCGCGCGCGCGTACCCGTCCTCCAGCTGGATGCCGTCCTTGAGCTGCTTGCCCAGGTCACGCGGGATCGGGCCCACGATGTGCGCGAGATAGACCTTCTTCACGCCGTACTTGGGGTGGGTCAGCCGGTGCGCCAGCTCACCGTGGTTGGTGAGCAGGATGACACCCTCGGTCTCGGTGTCGAGCCGCCCGACGTGGAACAGCCGCGTCTCGCGGTTGGTCACATAGTCACCGAGGCACTGCCGGCCCTCGTTGTCCTCCATCGTGGAGACGACGCCGGCCGGCTTGTTCAGCGCGAAGAACTGGTACGACTGCGTCGCGACCGTCAGGCCGTCGACCCTGACCTCGTCCTTCTCCGGGTCGACCCGCTTGCCCTGCTCCAGCACGATCTCGCCGTTGACCTCGACCCGCGCCTGCTCGATCAGCTCCTCGCAGGCCCGCCGGGAGCCGTAGCCCGCGCGCGCGAGGATCTTCTGCAGCCGCTCGCCCTCCTGCTCGGCGCCCGGGAAGGTCTTGGGCAGCTTGACGTCCTTCTTGCCCGCGTAGCGCTCGCGGTTGCGCTCCTCGGCCCGCGCGTCGTACTCGCGCGAGGTCGCCGGGGCCCACCGCCCGCGCTGCTGCTGGGACTGCTTCGGACCGCCCTTGGACCCGCCGCGCGCCGAGGCGCCGCGCCCGGACTTGGGACCGTCCGGGGAGCCGCCGGGGCCAACGTCGTAACGGCGCTCCTCGGGGCGGGGCTTCTTCGGCCGGCCGCCCTGCTTGTCGTCGCGGTCGTTGCCCGCACCGCGGTAGTTGCCCCGGCCGCCGCCGCTCCCACCGCTCGCGCCACGGCCGCCGCCGCTCCCGCTCCCGCCGCGTCCACCACCGCTCCCGCCGCGGCCGCCGCTGTTGCCACCACGGCTCCCGCCGTTGTTTCCGCTGCTGTTCCTGCCGCTGCTGCTTCGCATCAAAGTTCCGTCTTGTCGTCTGTGTCCTCGGAATCCGGAGCGTCCGGATCGAACGACGGTACGGCTTCCTGGGTCTCGGCCTCGATCGCCTCCGCCTCCGGGAGGAAGGGCGCGAGTTCCGGGAGTTCGTCCAGACCGCGCAGGCCCATCCGCTCCAGGAAGTAGTTCGTCGTCCTGTACAGGATCGCACCTGTTTCGGGTTCCGCGCCCGCCTCCTCGACCAGACCCCGCTGGAGCAGGGTGCGCATCACTCCGTCGCAGTTGACCCCTCGTACGGCCGAGACCCTGCTGCGGCTCACCGGCTGCCGGTACGCGACCACCGCCAGCGTCTCCAGCGCGGCCTGGGTCAGCCGGGCCTGCTGCCCGTCGAGCACGAACCGTTCGACGGCGGCGGCGTACTCGGGCCGGGTGTAGAACCGCCAGCCCCCGGCGATCAGCCGCAGCTCGAAGCCGCGCCCCTGTGCCGCGTACTCGTCGGCCAGCTCCCGCAGCGCCTTGGAGATCTGCCGCTTCGGCCGCTCCAGGATCTTGCTCAGATGGTCCGCCGTCGCGGGTTCGTCCACGACCATGAGGACGGCCTCCAGGGCGGGCTTGAGGTCGAGACCGGCGACGCCGCTCGACCCCGCGGGCGCCCCGGTCGGATCCTCGGCCGTCCCCGCCCTCGCCCCCTCCCTCGTCTTCTCGCTCATGCCTTCGTCTCCTCCTTCGGCGGTTCGGGCGGCCGGTCGAACTCGTCCGTGACCACGGGCTCGGCGTCCCCGTCCCCGCCGGTCCAGCGCACGAGGAGCTCCCCGAGGGCGGTCTCCTGGTCCAGCGCCACGGCCTTCTCCCGGTAGAGCTCCAGCAGCGCGAGGAAGCGGGCGACGACGGTGAGGGTGTCGTCGGTGTCCTCGACGAGCACGCGGAAGGACGCCTCCCCCAGCTCCCGCAGCCGCGCGACCACGATCCCGGCCTGCTCCTGCACACTCACCAGGGGCGCGTGGATGTGGTCGACGTACACCTGCGGCTTCGGCTTCGGCTGCATCGCCTTCACGGCGAGCCTGGCGAATCCTTCCGCCCCGATGCTGATGACCACCTCGGGCAGCAGCTCGGCGTGGTGCGGCTCCAGCCCGACGGTCCGGGGGTAGCGGCGGGCCTCCTCGTCCAGGCGCCGGTTGAAGATGTCCGCGATCTGTTTGTACGCGCGGTACTGGAGCAACCGGGCGAACAGCAGGTCCCGGGCTTCGAGGAGCGCGAGGTCGGCCTCGTCCTCGACCTCGGCGGCGGGCAGCAGCCGCGCGGCCTTCAGATCCAGCAGCGTCGCGGCAACCACGAGGAACTCGGTCGTCTCGTCGAGGTCCCAGTCCGGTCCCATGGCCCGGATGTGCGCCATGAACTCGTCGGTGACCCTGGACAGCGCCACCTCGGTGACGTCCATCTTGTGCTTCGAGATCAGCTGGAGCAGCAGATCGAAGGGCCCCTCGAAGTTGGAGAGCCGGACCTTGAAGACACCGTCGGGGGTATCCTCCGGCTTTGATACAGGAGGTACGCGTCCCTCAGGGGGGAGTTCGGCCCCCTCGGTAACAGATGCGGCCACGCCCGGCCCCCGCCCCAGCGCACGCCGACGAACGGCGGCTGCGCTGGAGGGGGCGGCGGGAACATCAGACGAGGCCATAGCCCCCGCAGGCTACCGTTCCTGTGGACTGAGGAGGAGTGAGCTCACTCAGCCGCGCGCCCCGAACGGTCTTGGGCGAACTGGTCCCCGGCGTACTCGACCCTGGAGCAGCGACACGCATCCCGTGCGTGGTCCGATCCCAGGAGGCTGGTTCCCTGTGCGCTCCGGCAGTGGGCACGTGGCCGAAAGAGCAACGGGGAGGCCCCGAACCATCACTCCGGTGGAGGAGGGGCCCCGCACGCCCGCACCACGCTCAGCGGCCCAGATCGCCTGATCACCGTAGCCCGAACGGGCCAGGCCACCGCAAGCCTGGAAGCGGACTATCACACGATCGAGTCACACCACGCTCGTTCTGGCAAGCGCTCAGCTATCCTACCGCCCCCGCAGCCGTCGTACGAGGATGCTCGCGTCCCCACGGGACTCCAGATCCGCCAGCACCACGGCGACGGCCTCGCGCACGATCCGCCCCCGGTCGACGGCCAGCCCGTGCTCCCCGCGCAGCACCAGCCGCGCGTGTTCGAGGTCCATGAGCTCCTCGGCGGAGACGTACACGGTGATCTTCTCGTCGTGCCGCTCCCGCCCGCTGGGCCGGCGCCCGGAGGCCCGCCCCTTCTTGCGGGGCGCGGCGGCGGCTGAACCTTCCTGCGGCTTCGGCAGGCGCCCGGCCGCGGCGGCCCGCTCGGCACCGGCGGCGGCGGAGCGGCTGCGCGGCTGCTCACCGTCGGACTCGGCGTCCGCGGCCACATGCTCGGACCCCTCGCCGTCACCGCCCCGCACGGGCACGGACGGTGGGGCGTCCTCCGCGCCGGCGGCCCCGTCGCTGTCCCCGGCGGGAGCGGGCACACGGACCTCTCCGTTGGCCCCCCGCCGGGGAGTGGACGGCTGCAGCGCCATTCCCCCTGTCGTACGGAAGAGTTCGTCGGCCCCCGGCAGACTCACTCGGCGTGACACCGGGCGAGCACCTCCCTGGCGAGCTGGCGGTAGGCGGCGGCGCCGACGGAGTTGGAGGCGTACGTGGTGATCGGCTCACCGGCGACCGTGGTCTCCGGGAAGCGGACCGTGCGCCCGATGACCGTGTGGTAGACGTGGTCGTCGAACGCCTCGACGACGCGCGCGAGGACCTCACGGCTGTGCACGGTGCGCGAGTCGTACATCGTGGCGAGGATGCCGTCGAGCTCCAGGTCGGGGTTGAGCCGCTCCTGGACCTTCTCGATGGTTTCCGTCAGCAGCGCCACCCCGCGCAGTGCGAAGAACTCGCACTCCAGCGGCACTATCACCTTGTGGGCGGCCGTGAGGGCGTTCACGGTGAGGAGACCGAGCGAGGGCTGACAGTCGATCACGATGTAGTCGTAGTCGGCCAGCAGCGGCTTGAGCGCCCGCTGCAGCGTGGACTCGCGCGCGACCTCGGAGACCAACTGGACCTCGGCCGCCGACAGGTCGATGTTGCTCGGCAGCAGGTCCATGTTGGGGACCGCGGTCTTCAGCAGGACCTCGTCGGCCGACATGCCCCGCTCCATGAGCAGGTTGTAGACCGTGAGGTCGAGCTCCATCGGGTTCACCCCGAGGCCGACCGAGAGGGCGCCCTGCGGGTCGAAGTCGACGAGCAGGACCCGGCGGCCGTACTCCGCGAGCGCGGCACCCAGGTTGATGGTCGACGTCGTCTTGCCGACGCCGCCCTTCTGGTTGCACATCGCGATGATCGTCGCGGGACCGTGGTCGGTCAGCGGGCCCGGGATCGGGAAGTAGGGCAGCGGGCGACCGGTGGGACCGATGCGCTCGCGGCGCTGACGGGCCGCGTCGGGCGCGAGCGTGGCCGCGTACTCCGGATCGGGCTCGTACTCGGCGTCGGGGTCGTAGAAGTGCCCGTCGGGCAGCTCGTCGTAGTCGGCGAAGTGGTTGTGGACCCCGCCACTTCCGTCGCCGGCCATGGCGTTCACGTGTTGGCCATCCATGCTCTGGAGTGCTGTCGGAGTTGCCTGCGGACTCTGGTGGGCTGCGAAGGTGCGGACAGCGACCGAGCCGACAGCCGCGAACCCCGTGGGACCCGAGACCGGCGCAGGCATTCCTGGTTGACCACCCCCGGGAGTAAATGTCGACTCATTCACAAGTCGTCTTACCTCCTTGGTGACCAGGAAACTTCTAGATAGGTCAGCGTGGCACCATGCCGACGGTTGGCGACTCTATGGCGTGTCGGCGGTCCGCAGCAACACAATCCGCCGGACCCGGCCCGATGTGTCGGCAATGAAACATGCGGCTGTCAAGGGCGTAGGGCCGTCGCACGGCAGGTTTCACCGGTGCGCGAAACAACCGAACGGTTACGTTCGTGGCCAGTTGCGCGAGTGTCGCAAAGTGACCATACACACATCCGGCCGGACCTTGTGGGGCAAGATCCGGCCGGGACGACGCTGTTGACGACCTGTGTTGACGTATCGCCTTTTACCGAAAGGTGACTTGAAGCAGCCGGTCAGCGGGCCGTCGACGCACCGCGGACGGGGTCCCCGCGTCGGCGGATCAGCCGAGCAGTGACGCCAGCTCGACGTGCTCCAGGCCGTGCGCCTCGGCCACCTCGCGGTAAACGACCCTGCCGTCATGGGTGTTGAGCCCCCTGGCCAGCGCCGGGTCACGGCGCGCGGCCTCGGCCCAGCCGTGGTCGGCGAGTTCCACGATGTACGGGAGCGTGGCGTTGGTCAGCGCGTAGGTGGAGGTGTTGGGCACCGCGCCGGGCATGTTGGCGACGCAGTAGAAGACCGACTCGTGGACCGGGAAGGTCGGCTCGGCGTGGGTGGTGGGCCGGGAGTCCTCGAAGCAGCCGCCCTGGTCGATCGCGATGTCGACAAGGACACTTCCCGGCTTCATCCGCGACACCAGCTCGTTGGTGACCAGCTTCGGGGCCTTGGCTCCCGGGATGAGGACGGCGCCGATGACGAGGTCGGCCTCCAGGCAGGCCTTCTCCAGCTCGAAGGCGTTGGAGACGACGGTCTGGATCTTGGTGCCGAAGACCTTGTCGGCCTCCTTGAGCTTGTTGATGTCCTTGTCGAGCAGGGTCACGTGGAAGCCCATGCCGATGGCGATCTGCGCGGCGTTCCAGCCCGACACACCACCGCCGATGACGACGGCCCGCCCGGCCAGCACCCCCGGCACACCGCCGGGCAGCACGCCGCGCCCGCCGTTGGCCCGCATCAGGTGGTACGCGCCGACCTGGGGGGCGAGCCGGCCCGCGACCTCGGACATCGGCGCGAGCAGGGGGAGCGCGCGGTTCGGCAGCTCGACGGTCTCGTACGCGATCGCGGTCGTGCCCGACTCGACGAGGGCGTCCGTGCACTCCTTGGAGGCGGCCAGGTGCAGGTAGGTGAAGAGCGTCTGGTCCTTGCGGAGGCGGTGGTACTCCTCGGCGATGGGCTCCTTGACCTTGAGCAGCAGGTCGGCCGCGGCCCACACCTCGTCGGCCGTGGCCAGGATCTCGGCGCCGGCGGCGACGTACTCGACGTCCGGGATCGACGAGCCGACTCCGGCGCCCTGCTCGATGACGACCTGGTGCCCGTGGCGCACGAGCTCGTGCACGCCGGCGGGGGTGATCGCCACCCGGAACTCGTTGTTCTTGACCTCGCGGGGGATGCCGACCTTCACGTCGATCACGGTCCTTGGCTCGGAGGGGTGTGGGGCTCGCACGCACAGGCGGAAGATGCCCACGCAATGCAGGACATACCCGTACGCATCTGAGCGCACCGGGAGACACCGCAGGAGAACCGGCGGCGCAGCCAGTCTAATGAAGGTGTCCCCGCTGTCTAGCCTTTCAATGCATCAATCTTTCGCGGATGCACTACGGATTTCGTAGGCGTTAGCACCCTGTTCCGGCTCGATCTCGCCGGTTTCGGGGTCCTGGGCCTCGTCGCCGAGCAGCCGCTCGGCGGCCGCCCGGTGCAGCCGGGCCGCCGCGGGGTCGCCGAGCCGCTCCAGGGTGTCGGCGATCCGCAGCTGGATCGCGGCCTGCAGCCGGACGTCGTCGGCGCGCCGCGCCCACTCCGCGGCCTCCTGGCAGGTCCGCAGCGCCTCCTCGGGCCGCCCGGCGTACTCCTGGACCCGCGCCATCTCGCTCAACACCCTTGCCTGGCCGCCCACATCGCCGAGCCGGCGGTGGCCGGTGAGCGCCGAGCTCCAGTTGCGCAGCGCCTCGCCGTACCGGCCCGCGTAGGTGTGCGCGGCGGCGATCCGGCCGTACAGCCGGGTGGCGTCCTCGCGCTCGTCCCGGGCCAGCCGCTGGGCCAGCGCCCTGCCGTACCAGTCGGCGGCCCGCTCGTAGTCCTCCAGCTCCTGATGGGCGGCGCCCACGGATTCCATCGCGCGGCCGGTGGCGTACGGGTCGTTCGCCCGCCGTCCGGCGTCGAGCGCGGCCCGGTAGCGGGCCAGCGCCGCCGTCGTACGGCCGGTCCTGGCGTCCAGGTCGCCCAGGTTCAGCAGGGCGGCCGCCTGCTCGCGGGGCAGTTCGCGGCGCTCGGCGACATCGAGGACGAGCCCGTGCAGGTCGTACAGGTCCGGGGCGGCGGCCTGCGTGCCGAAGTGCGCCACCAGGGCTCTGACCAGCTGCGACATCAGGCGGCGGGCGAGGGTGTCCAGCTCGCCGTCGGCGACCGCGAGCCGGGCCGCGGCCAGCAGCGCGGGCCGGCGCACGCGCAGCCACTCCTCGGCGGCCCGGGGGGTCGGGAACCGCAGTTCCTTGGGCATCGCGAGGAGCTTCTCGCGGGCCAGCGGGCTGTCGGTCTCGGTGATGGCCCGGCAGGACTGCAGCAGCCGCACCGTCCGCTCCAGCATGCGCGCCCGGGCCAGCTGCAGTTCCCCCGGCCGCGCCTGGCTCTCCACGAGGGACCGCAGGAGCGGCTGGAGGCAACCGGGGACCTCGTACTGCGGCAGCGGCGAGTCGACCTCGTGCAGGAAGCCCAGGGCCACGAAGTCGTCCAGTGCGTCCCGGGCCGTGCCGACCGAGCAGCCGGCGAGGCCGGAGGCGATGTGCGGGTCGATGAGGCCGGCGGGGGCCAGGGCGAGCAACGGCAGTATCCGGGCGGCGGTGGTCGGCAGCGAGGCGTACGACAGCTTGAAGACCTTGGTGAGCGGCGGGCTGTCGTCCCCGTCGGCGCGCAGCTGTTTGGCAAGGTCGGCGACGGCGACGGAGGGCCGGGCGGCCAGCCAGCCCCCGGCGAGCCGCAGCGCGGCGGGCTGGGCCCCGCACACCTCGGCGAGCCCCTCGGCGGAGCGCGGGTCCACGGTGATGCGCACCGAGCCGCTGAAGCGTTCCAGCAGCTCCACGGCGGACTTGGTGTCCAGCCCGCCCAGGGTGCAGGGGCGGACGTCGGAGATACCCGTCAGCGGCCCGCCGGAGACCGCGACGACCAGGGAGTCCGGAGTGTCCGGCAGCAGCGCGTCGACCTGCTCGGCGTCGGCCGCGTCGTCCAGCAGGAGCACCACCCGGCGGTCGGCCAGCGCAGCGCGCAGCGCCTCGCTGAGGTCGTCCTCGTCGGCACCGGCCGGCGCCGGGAGTCCGAGCCCCCCGAGCAGATCCCGCGCCGCGCGCTCGATCGGGATCCGGGTGCCGTCGGGTTCGGTGAGCCGGGTCCGCAGCAGCCCATCGGGGTAACCGTCGGTAACTTGCCGGACGAGTTCCTCGGCGAGCGCGGTGCGGCCGAAGCCGGGCCGGCCGGCGATGAGCAGCACGCGCGCGTGGGGCGCCTTGCGGCCCGCCAGGGTGTTGAGCCCGGCACGGTCGATGTCGGCCCGCAGTTCCTTCAACTCTCGCGTACGGCCCAGGAACTGACTCTCCGTGAGGGCGGCCTCGACAGCCGGGGGCCGCCCCGTTCCGGACACCCGGGCATCCCCGAGATCCACCGCCTGATCCGCCACGGGCCACACTCCCGTCCCACCGCACGCGCAAGCCCGCCGGGACTCCGGTTCGGGCGTTTCCCGAGCCTAGTTCACGCTCTGCGACGATCAGGGCGGAGCGGGGCGGTGAGATCGCTCGATCGGATCAGCAGATCGTACGACTGGTGCGGTGAGGGTGACGAGAAGAAGAGCCGCGCCCCAGATGCTTTCAGGGGCGCGGGGAACTGCGCGACAAGCCACGACGGACCCGCAGCTCACCCACGACCCGCGGCCCAGACGTGATCCGAACGACAGGCCCTAGCTCTCGAACGGCCGCGCGGGCCAAGCCGCCTCAGCGGGGCGCAACCCCTCGACGCCGCCGTTCGCGCGCGCGGCCACCAGCGAAAGCACCCCCACCACAAGGCAGTTGTTGTGCAGTTCCCCGGCGAGCACCCCCCGCACCAGCTCGTCCAGCGGCACCCGGGCCAACTCCATGTCGGCCTCCTCGTCCTCCACGTCGAACCGCCGGCCCTCGGCCTCGGAGAGGTCCCGGGCCAGGAAGATCCGCACGGCCTCGTCGCAGCCGCCGGGCGTGGTGTAGACGTCGGTGAGGACCCGCCACTCCTCCGCCTTGACGTGCGCCTCCTCGTACAGCTCGCGCTGGGCCGCGTGCAGCGGGTTCTCGCCGGGCACGTCGAGCAGCCCGGCCGGGATCTCCCACAGCTTCTCGCGGACCGGGTGCCGGTACTGCCGGATGACGAGGACGCGGTCCTGGTCGTCGACGGCGAGGACGGCGACGGACCCGGGGTGCACCTGGTAGTCGCGGCGGACGACCGACCCGTCGGGCATCACCACGTCGTCCGTGCGCACGGAGGTCTTCTTGCCGACGAACGGGGTCTCGCTCGCCCGGACCTCCCACTCCTCGGCGGTGTCCTTGATCGTCATGTCGACTCGTCCTCCCACACATGCGAAAAGAAACCGGGGCACACGTCCCGAAAGACGCGCACCCCGGTCACCGTACAGCTCTCGCGCCGCTCGGCTTTACTTGCCGGTCTTCCGCTCCACGGCGGCCTTCACCAGCCCCGCGAACAGCGGGTGCGGGCGGGTCGGACGGGAGCGCAGCTCGGGGTGCGCCTGGGTCGCGACCAGGTAGGGGTGGACCTCGCGCGGGTACTCGACGTACTCGACGAGCTTGCCGTCGGGCGAGGTCCCGGTGAACTGCAGACCGGCCTTCTTCTCCAGTTCCGCGCGGTAGGCGTTGTTCACCTCGTAGCGGTGGCGGTGGCGCTCCTCGACGTACTCCTTGCCGTCGTACACCTCGCGCACGATCGACCCCTCGGCGAGCTTGGCCGGGTACATGCCCAGCCGCATCGTGCCGCCCATGTCGCCCTCACCGGCGACGATGTCCAGCTGCTCGGCCATGGTGGAGATGACCGGGTGCGCGGTGCCGGAGTCGAACTCGGTGGAGTTGGCGTCCGGGATGTCGGCCAGGTTGCGCGCGGCCTCGATCACGATGCACTGCAGCCCCAGGCAGAGGCCGAGCAGCGGGATCCGGTTCTCGCGGGCGTAGCGGATGGCGCCGACCTTGCCGGAGACGCCCCGGTCGCCGAAGCCGCCGGGGATGCAGATGGCGTCGACGTCGGCGAGCTGGGCCGCGGCGCCGGCCGGGGTCTTGCAGTCGTCCGAGGTGACCCACTTGATCTTCACCCGGGCCTTGTTGGCGAAGCCGCCCGCGCGCAGTGCCTCGGTGACCGAGAGGTAGGCGTCGGGCAGGTCGATGTACTTGCCGACCAGCGCCAGGTTGATCTCGTGGAGCGGGTTGTGGACGCGGTCGAGCAGGTCGTCCCAGGTCGTCCAGTCCACGTCGCGGAACGGCAGGTCCAGCTTGCGGACGACATAGGCGTCCAGGCCCTCGCCGTGCACGGTCTTCGGGATGTCGTAGATCGAGCGGGCGTCGGGACACGCGACCACGGCGGCCTCGTCGACGTCGCACATCAGGGAGATCTTGCGCTTGATCGCGGCGGGAACTTCACGATCACAGCGCAGAACGATCGCATCTGGCTGAATACCGATGTTGCGCAGGGCCGCAACCGAGTGCTGCGTCGGCTTCGTCTTCAGCTCCCCCGAGGGACCGATGTACGGCAGGAGCGAGATGTGGACGACGAAGACGTTGTCACGGCCGACCTCGTGACGGACCTGGCGGACGGTCTCCAGGAACGGCAGCGACTCGATGTCGCCGACGGTGCCGCCGACCTCGGTGATGACGACGTCGACCTCGTCGGAGGCCATGCGGCGGATGCGGTGCTTGATCTCGTTGGTGATGTGCGGGATGACCTGGACGGTGTCGCCCAGGTACTCGCCGCGCCGCTCCTTGGCGATGACCGTGTTGTAGACCTGGCCTGTAGTGACATTGGCGGAGCCGTCCAAGTCACGGTCGAGGAAGCGCTCGTAGTGTCCGATGTCCAGGTCGGTCTCGGCTCCGTCGTTGGTGACGAACACCTCGCCGTGCTGGAAGGGGTTCATCGTGCCGGGGTCGACATTCAAGTAGGGGTCGAGCTTCTGCATCACGACGCGCAGGCCGCGGGCCTTGAGCAGCATGCCGAGGCTGGAGGCGGTCAGACCCTTGCCGAGAGAGGAGGCGACACCCCCGGTGACGAAGATGTGCTTGGTCGTCGAGTTTCGAAAAGCAGCGGGCGGCATGGCCAAGAGGGGGCTCCCGTGGTCGCGGTTCGGTGTGCGGGTCGGCCGCCGCCCGAGCTCATCCGTCGGGGGTGCCTTCGCTGCGGTTCGGGGGTCCCTCTTGCGTCGGGGCGCCCACCGGTCCACGGGCTACCAGGGTATCAGCGACGGGACACGATCGCTTCCGGCCACGCTCCGCGCACGGGCCGACACGGACCTCGTACGATCGTCGGGGCATCCCGGTCGGTCTTCACCATTAGCTCACCCGTTCGGCTCACCCGTGTTGCCTGGAGCGGCACGCGGAGCCCTCCGGTGCGTCGTATCCTCTTCGGACACTCGCTGCCGAGCGCGGCCGGCGCGACGGCACCACCCCCGCCCGTCTCCGGTAATCATGAGAGCTCGTCAGTGCGTTGAGCAACGATCGCCTCATTTGCGTTGAGGATCGTTGAGCGACATCGCATGACACCGTCCCTTGGATCACTCTGGAAACATGGTTCCTTTGTCGATCCCTTGGGTCCCCTGACCGCACACCGCACAGCGACCGCCCCTCGGGGGGCGACGACGTGGCCGTTCGACTGGAGTTGCACGTGGCCGGGCGCATCGAAGACTACGCACTCATCGGAGACATGCAGACCGCCGCGCTGGTCTGCCGGGACGGCACGGTCGATTGGCTGTGCCTGCCCCGCTTCGACTCCCACGCCGTCTTCGCCGGACTGCTCGGCACCGAGGAGCACGGGTTCTGGAGACTGGGTCCCGCGCACGCGGCCGACGCCGAGCCGCCCACGGCCTCCCGCCGCCGGTACCGCGGCGACTCGCTGATCCTGGAATCCGAGTGGGACACCCCGCGCGGCACGGTCCGTGTGACGGACTTCATGCCGCCGCGTGACGGCGCCCCGCAGCTGATCCGGATCGTGGAGGGCGTCAGCGGCCGGGTGCCGATGCGCTCGGCGCTGCGCATGCGGTTCTCGTACGGCCGGGTGGTGCCCTGGGTGCACAAGCACGAGGGACGCACGGTGGCCGTCGCCGGGCCGGACTCGGTGTGGTTCGACACCGAGTGCGAGACCTACGGCAAGGCGCTGACCACCTACGCCGACTTCACCGTGACGCCGGGCGACCGGATCGCGTTCACGATCTCCTGGGAGCCCTCGCACAAGCAGCCCCCGCCGCTGCCGGAGCCCGAGCCCTCGCTCGTCGCCACGGAGGAGTTCTGGCGTGACTGGGTGGACCAGTGCACGTACCACGGCCCGTACCGCGAGGCCGTGGTCCGCTCGCTGATCACGCTGAAGGCCCTGACGTACGCCCCGACCGGCGGCATCGTCGCCGCGCCGACCACCTCCCTGCCGGAGCACGTCGGCGGCGTCCGCAACTGGGACTACCGCTACACCTGGCTGCGCGACGCGGCCATCACCCTCTCCTCGCTGCTGCGCACCGGCTACCGCGACGAGGCCCGCGCCTGGCGCGAGTGGCTGCTGCGCGCCGTGGCCGGCGACCCGGAGAACCTGCAGATCATGTACGGCATCGCCGGTGAGCGGGAGCTGGGCGAGGCCGAGCTGGAGTGGCTGCCCGGGTACGAGAACTCCGCGCCGGTCCGGGTCGGCAACGGCGCCGCCCACCAGCTCCAGCTGGACGTGTACGGCGAGGTCACCGAGGCCCTGCACCTGGCCCACATGACGGGCCTGGCCCGCAACGACTACGCCTCCCTCCTCCAGCTGAAGCTGATCCGCTACCTGGAGGACCACTGGGACGAGCCGGACGAGGGCATCTGGGAGGTGCGCGGTCCGCGCCGCCACTTCGTGCACTCCAAGGTCATGGCCTGGGTCGCGGTGGACCGCACGATCAAGCTCATCGAGTCCGGTGACGCGGACGGCCCGCTGGAGAAGTGGCGCGAGCTGCGCGACGACATCCACCGGGACGTGTGCGAGAAGGGCTACGACAAGGAGCGCAACACCTTCACCCAGTCGTACGGCTCCAAGGAGCTGGACGCCTCGCTGCTCCTCATCCCCCAGATGGGCTTCCTGCCGCCGGACGACAAGCGGGTCATCGGCACCATCGAGGCGATCCAGCGCGAGCTGTCGACCCCGGACGGCTTCATCCTGCGCTACCCGACCTCCGGCGAGGAGGAGGGCGTGGACGGGCTGCCGGGCGACGAGGGCGCGTTCCTCGCCTGCTCGTTCTGGATGGCGGACGACCTGGCGATGATCGGCCGGGTCGACGAGGCCCGCAAGCTCTTCGAGAAGCTGCTCTCCCTGCGCAACGACCTCGGCCTCCTCGCCGAGGAATGGGACCCGGTGCTCAAGCGCCAGGTCGGCAACTTCCCGCAGGCGTTCAGCCACGTCCCCCTCATCGACACGGCCCTGCGGCTGACCGCCTCGGGGGCGTACGGCGGCTGACCGCGCGCCCTCCGGTCCGGCGCGCACGGCGGCGGACCGGGGCGCGCACAGGCGCACACGGCAAGCGCTTGCGCTCGCTGGTACGGGTGGGCGCGGGCGGCACCTCGTCACCGCCGAGCAGGCCCGATCCGCCTTGCCCGCCTAGCCTGGAAGGAGCCCTGTCCCCTGACCGAAAGGGGGCGGCTCACCATGGCACCCTTTTCGAAGGCGCGGGCGGCGCTCGCCGCACTGCGCGCTGATCTGGTGGGCGACGTGTTCGCGCCGGACGACCCGGGGTACGACGACGCCCGCACGGTGTTCAACGCCATGATCGACCGGCGCCCGGCCGTGATCGCGCAGTGCGCCGACGAGACCGATGTCGTCCGCTCGGTCTGCTTCGCCCGCGACCTCGACCTGAAGATCGCGGTGCGCGGCGGCGGCCACAGCGTGGCCGGAATGGCGCTGAACGACAACGGGCTCGTCATCGACCTCCGCCGTATGCACGAGGTCACGGTCGACCCCGCGTCCAGAACCGCACGGGTAGGCGGCGGCGCCACCATGAGCCACCTCGACCGCGCCACCGAGCCCCACCGCCTGGCCACCACCGGAGGCCGCGCGTCGACCACTGGGGTCGGCGGCTTCGTCCTCGGCGGCGGCAGCGGCTGGCTGGACCGCACCTTCGGGCTCGCCGTCGACAACCTGCTCGGCGTCGAACTGGTGACCGCCGACGGACACGCCGTCCACGCGGACACCGAGGAGCACCCGGACCTGTTCTGGGCCCTGCACGGCGGCGGCGGGAACTTCGGCGTGGCCACCGCGCTCACCCTCCGGCTGCACGAACTGCCCGCCTTCGCCGTCGCCCTGCTGCTCTACCGCCCGGAACACGGCCCGGAGGTGATCCGCGTGTACCGCGAGGTCGTCGAGACCGGACCGCGCGAGGCGAGCGGCGGCGTCCTCTATCTCACCGCCCCGCCCGAGGAGTTCGTCCCCGAGCACCAGGTGGGCAGGCTCACCTGCGCCGTCCTGCTGACGTACGCGGGCACCGAGGACGACATGCGCAAGGTCGCCCAGCCGCTCCTGGCGATGCCGCACGAGGCCGAGCTCGTCGGCGCGATGCCGTACGCGGACGTGCAGTGCATGATCGACGACCCGCCGGGCATGCGGAACTACTGGTCGGCGGAGTATCTGACCGGCCTGCCGGACGAGTTGGTGGACGTGCTCGCCACCCGCGCCTGGTCGATGCCCGTGCCGACCGGCACCCAGCACGTGCTCTTCCCGCTCGGCGGCGCGATACCGGAGGGCCCCGCCCACTACCCGGTCCCCTACCGGGACTCACCCTGGGTCGTCCACCCCTTCGGCGTCTGGGAGGACCCCGAGGACGACGACCGGTGCAAGCGCTGGGTACGGGACGTGCGCGCCGACGTACGGCCGTGGAGCACCGGCGACGTCTACCTCAACTTCGTCGGCGACGAGGGCGCCGACCGGGTCGTCGCCGGTCTCGGCGTCGACAACTACCGGCGGCTGACGGCGGTGAAGACCGCGTACGACCCCGACAACGTCTTCCGCTTCAACCACAACATCCCGCCGGCCTGACGAGCGGGTACCGTCCGCTGCATGGACACCCGTCAAGGCCGCGAACCAGGTGAGGGCCGCGAGGCACAGGGCGGCATCACCGTGCGGCGGGCGCTGGAGCTGCCCGGACTGCGCGGCGGGCTGCCGGAGGTCCTCGCGGGCGCCGACCGGCTGCACCGCACCGTGCGCTGGGTGCACGCGGGCGAGGTCCCCAACATCGCCTCGCTCCTCAAGGGCGGCGAGCTGCTGCTGACCACCGGGTACGGGCTCGGCACCCGCCCCGCCGACCAGCGCGCGTTCGTCCGGACCCTCGCCGAGCGCGGTATCTCGGCCCTGGTCGTCGAACTGGGCCCGCGGTTCACCCGGCTCCCCCCGGCCCTCGTCGAGACGGCGCGCTCGGCGGGGCTCCCGCTCGTCCAACTGCACCGCGAGGTGGCCTTCGTGACGGTCACCGAGGAGATCCACACCGAGATCGTCAACGGCCACTACGCGCTCCTGCAGCAGGCCGAGGAGGTCCACCGCCGCTGCACCGAGGCCCTGCTCGGCGGCGGCGGAGTGCCGCAGGTCCTCGGCATCCTGGCCGACTTCAGCGGCAACCCGGTCTTCCTGGAGACCCCCGACGGACAGCTGCTGTACGCCGCCGGGACCGGTCCGGCGGACACCGATCCGCTCCAGGTGTGGGAGGGGCTGCGCGACCGGCACCAGGACGAGCCGCCCGCCGGGACGACCCTCGTCGACGTACCCGGCGGCGGTCCCGGCACCGGCTCGGTACGGGCCCGTCTGGTCCTCCTGCCCGTCGTGGCCCCCTCGGCGCCCGTCCACCGGATGGCGGCCGAGCGCGCGGCCGGCATCCTCGCCGTCGTCCTGATGCAGGCCCGGCAGGAGGAGGAGCTGGCCGCACGGGGACGCGGCGACTTCCTCACCGACCTCGCCGAGGGCCGGGTCCGGGCCGAGGACGCGCCCGCGCAGGCCCGCGTCCTCGGCTTCAAGCCGGGCGCCGGCCCGCTGCTGCCGGTCGTGATGCGGCTCGCCGACGGCCTCTCCCCCGGCGGGGGCTGGGCCGTCCTGGCCCGCGCGGTGGCCGAGGAGCTGGCCTCCGTGGGCGTACCCGTGCTGCTCGGCGTACGCCCCGTGGAGGGCCGCGTACCGCTGCTGCTGGGCCTGCGCGCGGAGTCGGAGCGGCCGGCGGTGGCCGACAGGGTCTCGGCGGCGCTCCGGGCCGGCGCGGAGCGCGCCGGGACGCAGCGGCCGGGCGGCCGGCCGCCCGTGGTGGTCGTCGGCGTGCCCGGCGGCTGGGCAGCCGCCTCGGCGGGCCTCAGGCACGCGGCGGAGACGGCGACGGCCGCGCAGGGACTGGCCGACCGACCCTGGTACGACGCCCGGCGCCTCGACATCGACCTGCTGCTGTGGCGACTGCGCGACCACCCCGACCTGGCCGCCTTCGTGGACCGCGCGATCGGCCCTCTGCGCGACCACGACGAGCGGTCCAGGCCGCCGCTGCTGCCGACTCTGGAGACCTATCTCGCGCACGCCGGCCGCAAGGCGGAGACCGCCCGCGAACTGCACCTCAACCGCCAGACCCTCTACAACCGTCTCGCCCGCATCGGCGAACTGCTCGGCACCGATCTGGACGACCCCCAGGCGGTGCTGGCCCTGAGCCTGGCCCTGCGGGCACGCCGACACGTCGGCTGAGGCCGGACGCCGGCCCGGCCGTCAGGTCAGGTCAGGGGCCTGAGCTGCGTCAACTCGTCGTAGACACTGAGCACCTGGGCCACCGTCTCGTCCTCGGTCGGCCAGGTGGCCGCCTGCCGGGCACCCCGCTCCCGCAGCACCTCGCGGTGGGCGGGGTCCCCGAGGAGGCGCAGGACGGCTCCGGCGAGCGCCCCGGCGTCGCCGTACGGGACGAGTTCGGCGCCGTCGCCGACCAGGTCGGGCAGCGATCCGACGGCGGCGGCGACGAGCGGCACGCGCGCGTGCAGCGCCTCCTGCGCGAGGACCGAGCGGGCCTCGGGACCGCCGGGCAGCAGCGCGAGGTCGGCGGCCGCGATCAGTTCGCAGACGTCGTCGCGCCGCCCGACGAGCCGTACGGGCAGCTCCTCGTCCTCGATGCGCCGCTGCAGCACCGCCCTCGACGGCCCCTCACCCGCCACGACCAGCAGCGGGGCAGGGTCGAGGTCGCGCCACTGCCGGGCGGCGTCGAGCAGGGTCTCGTGCCCCCAGTGGCGGTCGAGCGGGCCGACGGCCATGAGCAACGGGCGTTCCGTGGCGCCCAGTTCGGCCCTGACCTTGGACGCGGGCCGCTCCGGGTCCTCGCCGGGGACGGCCCGGCGCGACACGGGCAGCGCGACGGCGGCCAGCCGGGCGTCGCGCGCACCCCGGCTGCGGGCCCGGTCGACGAGGTCGGAGGAGGTGCCGAGGACCACGGCCGCCGCCTTGGCGACCCGCCGCTCCAGCAGCCGCAGCAGATGCGCCCGCGCCCCCTCGGCGTGCGAGCGCGAGTGCAGGGTGACGACGAGCGGGGTGGTGCGCCGGCCGAGCGCGAGGGTGGCGCGGAAGCCGGCGTGCAGGCCGTGCGCGTGCACCAGGTCGGCGTCCGCGCAGGCACTGCGCAGACTGGCCACCGACGCCGGGTCGCTGCTGCGGGGCACATGGACGTGGTGGGCGCCGACACCGGTGAAGTCGTACAGACCGTCCGTCTCACCGGGGGCGCAGACGGTGACCCGCACGCCCCTGGCGACCAGCCCCGAGGCCAGCGATCGCACATGCGCGCTACTCACCGCGCTGCCGCCGCCGAGCACTTGCACGGTCCGCAGCGGCGACTGGCCGTGTGGTGAGTGGCTGCTCACGTGGCTCACGTGGCCGTGGCTCCTGGTTCGGGGTCGGACATACCTGACCAAGGATGCCAGGCCGCAAGGGTGTTCCGGGACAGCCGAACGGGGCAGCGGCCGGAAGGGCGGGCAACCCCGGACCCAGGCTCACCCACACGAGTGAACTCCCGCACGAGGTTGCCCCTCCACGCGACTCACGTCCCGCCGCGTGTCGGCGCGAAACGGCCCCTACGCGTCCGCGCGGGCCGCAGCCAGCAGTTCCTCCGCGTGCGCCCGTGCCGTCTCCGAGTCCTCCTGACCGGCGAGCATGCGCGACAGCTCACGCACCCGGTCCTCGCCCTCCAGGACCTTCACACCGGACCGGGTCACCGTGCCGTCGTTGGTCTTCTCCACCAGCAGCTGCCGGTCGGCGAACGCCGCCACCTGGGGCAGATGCGTGACCACCACGACCTGTGCCGATCTGGCGAGACGGGCGAGCCGCCGACCGATCTCGACCGCGGCCTTCCCGCCGACACCGGCGTCGACCTCGTCGAAGAGATACGTCGGCACCGGGTCCGTCCCCGCGAACACCACCTCGACGGCCAGCATCACCCGCGACAGCTCACCCCCGGACGCGCCCTTGGCGATGGGCCTCGGCGGCGCTCCCGGGTGCGGCGCGAGCAGCAGCTCGACCTCGTCCGCGCCGGAGGGCCCGTACGCGACCGTACGTCCGCCCACCTCGACACCGTCCGGGTCGTCGTTCTGCCGGATCTCGAACGACACGCGCGCGTGCGGCATGGCGAGGGAGGCCA
The DNA here is from genome assembly GCF_014930365.1 of Streptomyces caniscabiei. Lineage (GTDB taxonomy): Bacteria > Actinomycetota > Actinomycetes > Streptomycetales > Streptomycetaceae > Streptomyces > Streptomyces caniscabiei. The sequence continues at coordinate 100,338 of NZ_JABXWI010000026.1, forward strand.
GCTCGGCGGTGACGGCGGCGGCGAACCGCTCGGCGGCCTCCGCGCGGGCGTCCGTCAGGGCCTGCGCCAGGCCGCCCAGCTCGGCCCGCAGCGCGTCCCGCTCGGCGGTCAGCTCGTCGATGCGTTCGTCGTCGCCGTCGAGCTCGGTGAGCCGCTGGGCGCCCTCCTCGGCCCACGACAGCACCGCGGCGATGTCCTGGCCGTACTTCCGCGTCAAGGCCGTCAGCGCGGCCCGCCGCTCCTCCACGGCCGCCAGCCGCAGCGGGTCGGCGTCCAGGTCGTCGGCGTATCCCGCCAGCTCCCCGGCCACGTCGCCCAGCAGGATCCCGACCTCACCGATCCGCTCGGCGAGCACGGCGAGCGCCGGGTCGTGCGACCGCACGGCCTCCAGCGCGCGGTGCGCGCCCGCGACGAGCGTCGAGGCGTCCACGCCCTCCGGGTCCTCCGGATTGCCCGCGAGCGCCGCGTGCGCGGCGCTCGCCGCGGAGGCCAGCGCCTCCGCGTGCCCGAGCCGCTCGGCCTCCTCGGCCAGCTCCACGTCCTCACCGGCCCGCGGCTCGACTCCGGCGATCTCGTCCAGGCCGTACCGCAGCATGTCGGCTTCCTGGGCCCGTTCCCGCGCACGGGTGACGATCTCGTCCAGTTCACCGGCCACGGCCCGCAGCCGCCGGTACGCCTCGCCGTACTTGGTCAGCGGTACGGCCACCGCGTCGCCCGCGTACCGGTCGAGCGCCGCCCGCTGCCGGGACAGCTTCAGCAGCCCCTGCTGGTCGGTCTGCCCGTGCACGGCGACGAGTTCGTCGGCCAGCTCGGCCAGCATCCCCACCGGGACCGAACGCCCGCCGAGGTGGGCCCGGGACCGTCCCTCGGCGGAAACGGTGCGGCTGATCAGCAGCGCCCCGTCGTCGAGTTCGGCCCCGGCCTCCTCGGCCCGGACCACCGCCGACGCGCCCTCGGGCACGGCGATCCGGCCCTCCACGACGGCGTTCTTCGCACCGATCCGCACGAGCGCCGGGTCAGCCCGCCCGCCGAGCAGCAGGCCGAGGCTGGTGACGACCATGGTCTTGCCGGCACCCGTCTCACCCGTCACGGCGGTGAAGCCAGGCGACAACTCGACGACAGCGTCGTCGATGACTCCGAGCGACCGTATCCGCATCTCCTCCAACACGGACACGACCTTACGAGGTCGAGGAGGCGGACCGCGACGCCCCCCGTCCCCAATGTCACCCCGGAGAGCTACAGCGCGCCCAAGCCGCTAGTGCCGAGCCCCCCGCCACCCGGAAACGGGCAACGCGAACTTGGCCACCAGCCGGTCGGTGAACGAAGCGTGGTGCAGCCGAGCCAGTCGCACCGGCACCGCCCCCCGCCGCACCTCCACCCGCGCCCCCGGCGGCAGCTCGACGGTCCGCCGCCCGTCGCACCACAGCACCCCCGGCGGAATGTGCGGCAGCACCTCCACCGCGAGCACCGAATTCGGCGACGTCACCAGCGGCTTGGCGAACAGCGCGTGCGCGGAGATCGGCACCATCAGCAGCGCCTCGACCTCCGGCCACACCACCGGCCCGCCCGCCGAGAACGCGTACGCCGTCGACCCGGTCGGCGTCGACAGTACGATCCCGTCGCACCCGAACCCGGTCACCGGCCGCCCGTCGATCTCCAGGACGACTTCCAACAGCTTCTCGGCGCCGGCCTTCTGCACGGCCGCCTCGTTCAACGCCCAGTCCGTGTGGACGATGTTCCCGTTCTGATGAACGACGACGTCGACGGTCATCCGCTCCTCGACCTCGTAGGACCTGGTCACCACCCGGTCGACGACCTTGTCGAGGTCGTCCCGCTCGGCCTCCGCGAGGAAGCCGACGCTGCCGAGGTTGACGCCGAGCATCGGCACCCCGGACGCGCGGGCGAACTCTGCGCCGCGCAGCAGCGTGCCGTCACCGCCGAGGACGATCAGCAGCTCGCACCCGTCGAGGCACTGCGGGGTGGCCTCCTTGACGAGTTCCACCTCCTCCGGCAGCGGGATGTCCTCGGCCTCGTACTCCAGGACGCGCACGACGATGCCGTGGTGCACCAGCCCCTTGACGACGAGTTCGGCACTGCGGATCGCCGCCGGCCGCCCGGTGTGGGTGAGCAGGAAGACAGTTCGAGATCGGTCCTGAGTCACCGCGGCCCCTCCGCCACTGCTCGGTCGACGTCGGCCGGGTCCAGCGCGGGAGCCCCGGCACGCAGCCACAGAAAGTATTCGACATTCCCCGAGGGACCGGGCAGCGGACTGGCCGTCACACCCTTCACCCCGAGCCCCAGCTCCCCGGCCCGCCGGGCCACCCCGCGCACCGCCTCGGCGCGCAGCTCCGGACTCCTCACGACTCCCCCACTGCCCAGCCGCTCCTTACCCACCTCGAACTGCGGCTTGACCATCATCACCAGATCGGCGTCCGGCTTCACGCACCGCACCAGGGCGGGCAGTACCAGGCCGAGCGGGATGAAGGACAGATCCCCCACGACAAGATCCACAGGCTCCCCATCGATCGCTTCGAGCGTCAACTCGCGTACGTTCGTACGGTCCTTGACGGTGACGCGTTCATCGCTCTGGAGAGTCCAGGCGAGTTGTCCGTATCCGACGTCCACGGCGACGACCTGCGCGGCTCCGGCCCGCAGCAGTACGTCGGTGAACCCGCCGGTGGAGGCTCCGGCGTCCAGCGCGCGGCGGCCCTCGACCACCAGCCCCAGCGGGACGAAGACCTCCAGGGCTCCGGCGAGCTTGTGGCCGCCCCGGGACACGTACTCGGGGTCGCCGTCGTCACTCACGACCACGATCGCGGCCGCGGTCTCCACCTGTGTGGCGGACTTGGTCGCGACGGTCTTGCCGACGGTGACCCGGCCGGCGGCGATCAGCTGGCTCGCGTGCTCACGCGAGCGCGCGAGCTTCCGCCGGACCAGTTCGGCGTCCAGACGGCGGCGTGCGACTCCTGCCACGGTGGGTTCAGCTCCTGCTTTCGTACGGCGATCGATGGGTGCGACCCGAAGGGTCTCGTTGAGGGGCGGCGGTCGGGTGACGGGTGGGAGCCGGAGGTCCCGGGCGGGCGTCCAGCGCGGTGAGCGCGTCGCGCAGCCCCCGGTGTACATCCTCGTACACCTCCACATGGCCGTCGGTGGCGAGGGGGTCGGCGTCGGCCAGCCGGTCGAGGGCGAGGTCGACCTCGGGGTGGCCGGTGGCGGTGCGGGGCACGTCCAGCGGGGCCGGGGCGGCGGGGTCGTACTCGGGTTCGAGTGCGGCCTCGGCCGCCGGCTCCGGAACCGCCGCGTCCGTCTCCGTCACGACCTCGGGCAAAGAGTCGCTCATGCCCAGACGCTACCGCGAAGCTCTGGGGTACCGTCGATCGCGATGGCAACGATCGATGAGTGCCGCGCCGCGCTCGAAAAGCTCTCGGACACCATGGCAGGCGCCGACGGACAGGTGCGCGAGGCGACGACCCTCGACCGTTCGGTGAGCTGCCACATCACGGACCTCGACATCACCTTCGTGGGCCGGATGCGGGACGGCCGGATCGAGGTGCGCGACACCCTCCAGGGGCCACCCGCCGAGAAGGCCCAGATCCGGCTCGCGATGACGGGCGACGACCTGGTGGCCCTCGTCGACGGCGACCTGAACTTCGCCAAGGCCTGGGGCTCGGGCCGGGTGAAGCTGGAGGCGGGCTTCCGTGACCTGCTCCAGCTCAGGAAGCTTCTGTAGCTCCCACCTTCGTGGCCTTCTCGGTCTCCGCGGCTTTCTCGGTCTCCCCGGCCTTCTCGGGCCTCGCCGTCCCGGTCCTGGCCCGGCGCGCCGCCGGCACCACCAGCGGCGTGCCCGTCTCCGGGTCGTCGATGACCTGGCAGCGCAGCCCGAACACCTCCTCGACCAGCTCGGCCGTGACGATCTCGGACGGGGCGCCCTGGGCGATCACCGAGCCGCCGCGCAGGGCGATGAGATGGGTGGCGTAGCGGGCGGCGTGGTTGAGGTCGTGCAGCACGGCGACCAGCGTGCGGCCCTGCTGCTCGTGGAGTTCGGCGCACAGGTCGAGCACGTCGATCTGGTGCTGGATGTCGAGGAAGGTGGTCGGCTCGTCGAGCAGCAGCAGCGGGGTCTGCTGGGCGAGCGCCATCGCGATCCAGACCCGCTGGCGCTGGCCCCCGGACAGCTCGTCGACGTACCGGTCGGCCAGCTCGGCCACCCCGGTCGACTCCATGGACTCCCGCACGATCCGCTCGTCCTCGGCCGACCACTGCCGCAGCAGCCCCTGGTGCGGGTACCGGCCGCGGCCCACGAGGTCGCCGACGGTGATCCCGTCCGGCGCGATCGACGACTGCGGCAGCAGCCCGAGCGTCCGGGCGACCTTCTTCGCGGGCATCGACTGGATGACCTGCCCGTCGAGCAGCACGCGCCCCTGGGACGGCTTCAGCATCCGGGAGAGGGCACGCAGCAGTGTGGACTTGCCGCAGGCGTTGGGGCCGACGATCACGGTGAAGGAGTTGTCGGGAATCTCCACCGACAGCTGCTCGGCGATGACCCGCTGGTCGTAGGCGAGGGTGACGTTCTCGGCGGACAGGCGGTTCACGGTGCTCCCTTGGTCTTTCGCGTGCGCCGACGCGTTGTCGTTCCCGTAGGCCGACGCGCTGTCGTTGTCGTTCATATCCGCCCGGCCTTGCGCTCGGTGACCAGCAGCCACAGCAGGTAGACGCCGCCGAGTACGCCGGTGACCACGCCGACCGGCAGCTGGTCGGCCCCGAAGGCCCGCTGCGAGGCCCAGTCGGCGACGATCAGCAGGGTCGCCCCCATGCACATCGCGGGCACCAGGTTCGGGCCCGGGGAGCGGGTCAGCCGCTTGGCGAGCTGGGGCGCGGTGAGGGCGACGAAACTGACCGGCCCTGCGGCGGCGGTGGCCCCCGCGGTGAGCAGCACGGCCGACACCATCAGCAGCAGCCGTACGCGCTCGACGCGCACTCCGAGGGCGTACGACACGTCGTCGCCCATCTCCGTCATCCGCAGCCCGCGCGCGTTGCCGAGCACCAGCGGGACAAGGAGTGCGCACATGATCAGCAGCGGCCGGACCTGCTCCCAGTCACGGCCGTTGAGGGAGCCGGTCATCCACACGACCGCGCGGGCCGCGTCGACGAGGTCGGCCTTGGTGATCAGATAGCCGTTGACCGCCGTGACGATCGCGGAGACACCGATGCCGACCAGTACGAGCCGGTAGCCGTGCACGCCCCGCTTCCACGCCAGCACGTAGATCGCGAAACCCGTGACCAGACCGCCGACGAGCGCCCCGAGGGCCACCTGGTCGGCGCTGCCCGAGAACAGCACGATGACGACCAGCGCGCCGGCGGTGGCGCCCTGCGAGAGGCCGAGCACGTCCGGACTGCCCAGCGGATTGCGGGAGATGGACTGGAACAGCGCCCCGCCGAGCCCGAGCGAGGCCCCGACGAGCAGCCCGACCAGGACTCTGGGCAGCCGCAGCTCGTTGACGATGAACTCCTGGCCCGCGTTCCCGTCGCCGAGCAGCGTCCGCAGGACGTCGCCGGCCGGGATCGGGAAGTCGCCGGTGCCGATCAGTACGACGCTCGCGGTGAGCGCCGCCACCAGCAGCAGGACGACGACGGTGAACGCCCGTACGTCCAGCCGGACGGACAGTCCGCCGGGCGTGCGCAGCGCACGGACGCGCCCGGCGCGCTCGCCGCTGTCGTGTGTCTCCCTCGTGGCCTGCGTCTTCACAGCTGGGCCGTCCTCCGCCGTCGTACGAGAAAGATGAAGACCGGACCGCCCAGGATCGCGGTGACGATGCCGACCTGAAGCTCCGCGGGCCGCGCCACCATGCGACCGATCACGTCGGCGCCGAGCAGCAGCACGGGCGACAGGACGGTCGCGTACGGCAGGATCCAGCGCAGGTCGGGCCCGGTGAAGGAGCGCACCACGTGCGGGACCATCAGCCCGACGAAGACGATCGGCCCGCAGGCGGCGGTCGCGGCCCCGCACAGCACTGTGGCGGCGGCCATGGAGAGCGCGCGGGTGCGGTTGAGGTCGGCGCCGAGCGCGCGGGCGGTGTCGTCGCCCATGGCCATCGCGTTCAGCGGGCGGGCGAGCAGCAGCGCGACGACCGTGCCGACGGCCAGGAAGGGCAGCACCTGGGTGATGGTCCCGTCGGTCGCCGAGGCCAGCGAACCGACCGTCCAGAAGCGCATCTTGGAGAGCGCCGCGTCGTCCATGATCATCACGGCCTGGAGGTAGCCGTACAGCGCCGCGCTGATCGCCGTGCCCGCGAGCGCGAGCCGTACCGGCGTCGCGCCCCGGCTGCCACCGAGGAACCAGACCAGCGCCCCGACCGCGGCGGCACCCGCGAACGCGAACCACACATAGCCGCTGAGCGAGGTGACGCCGAAGTAGGTGATGGCGGTGACCACGGCCGCGGACGCGCCCGCGTTGATGCCGAGCAGGCCCGGGTCGGCCAGCGGGTTCCGGGTGAGGGCCTGAAGGACGGCACCGGCCAACCCGAGCGCGGCTCCCGCGAGCAGTCCGAGGAGCGTGCGCGAGATCCGCTCCCCGACCACGGCGTCGCCGTACGTCCCCGTGTCCTCGAACAGACCGTGCCAGACCTGCTCGAACGAGAGTTCTTTCGCACCGATCGCGATGCTCGCCAGGGCGACAAGGCCGAGGAGCACGAGGGCCACGAGAAGCCCGGCGGCACGTGCCGCCCGGCGGTTCGGGGGCGCGGGGGCGGTGTCCGCGCTCGGTTCAGGAGGACTGTCGACCAACACCCGGTTAGGTTAGCCTATCCTCCTTTTTCGGCTCGATCGCGTCCGCGAACACCGCCCGGCCGCACGGAGACGGGTGCCCACTCAGCCCGTCACAACCCCAGCCTGGCCAGCGCCTTCGCCCCGTCCAGCTCGCACGATCCCGCACCGGCCGCCGTCCAGGCCGCCGCGCACAGCGCCCGCAGCCCGTCCAGGGCCTCGCCCTCGCCGTCGAGTTCCAGCCGATCCGGCCCCGCCGTGGCCGTCCAGCCGCCGCAGCGGAAACCCGCGCCCGCCTCGACGACCTCCGGCTGCCCGGTCAGCATGCCCCGCAGATCGGCGTCGACATACGTGGGCCGGTGCTGCGGGGGCGCGGCCAGCAACTGCGCGCCGTCGGTCACGCCGGTCAGCACCAGCAGCGAGTCGACCTCGCCGTTGAACGCCCCCTCGATGTCCGTGTCCAGCCGGTCCCCGACCACCAACGGCCGCTCGGCACCGGTCCGCAGGATCGTCTCGCGGTGCATCGGCGGCAGGGGCTTGCCCGCCACCTGCGGCTCGGCGCCGGTCGCGATGCGGACGACCTGCACCGCCGCCCCGTTGCCCGGTGCGATCCCGCGCGCGCTCGGGATCGTCAGATCGGTGTTGGACGCGAACCACGGCACCCCGCGCGCGATGGCGTAGCAGGCCTCCGCGAACCGCCCCCAGGGCAGGTCGAGGCCGCCGAACCCCTGCACCACCGCCGCCGGATCGTCGTCCGCCGACTCGACCGGCTCAAGGCCCCGCTCCCGCAGCGCCACCCGCAGGCCCTCACCACCGATGACCAGCACCCGCGCCCCGGCGGGCAACTGCTCACTGATCAGCCGAGCCACGGCCTGCGCCGAGGTGATGACGTCACCGGCCTCGGTCGGTATCCCGAGGGCCGTCAGATGCGCGGCCACCGTGTCGGGCGTCCGCAGCGCGTTGTTGGTCACGTACGCCAGGTGCATCCCACCGGCGCGCGCCGTACTCAGGGACTCCACGGCGTACGCGATCGCACTCCCTCCCGCGTACACCACACCGTCCAGATCGAGCAGAGCCGTGTCGTACGCCTCGCTCAGGGCCTGCCCACTGCCGTCGGGCCGCGTCCTGACTGCCTGGCTCATCGTGCTCCGCTCCTCGCTCGCTCCGACGGTCTCCCGACCGGCCGGGTCGGACGCCCGTCGGTCAACAATCGGTCAGGTCACTTTCCCCGATCATCCCTCACGCCACCGACACCCATACGATGCATCAATGAACTACGCAGGTCCCGCGGAGGAGAACCCGGCGCGCAGCGGCCTCGAACTGACCCCGTTCCGGGGGCTTCGCTACGACCCCGACCGGGTCGGCAGCCTGGCCGCCGTGACATCACCGCCGTACGACGTCGTCGTACGGCCGGACGGTCTGCTCCACCTCGAATCCGCCGATCCGCACAACATCGTCCGCCTGATACTCCCCCAGGCCGGTACGCCCGCCGCCCGTGACGAACAGGCCGCCGACACACTGCGCCGCTGGCTCGCCGACGGCGTCCTGGCCGCCGACGCCGAGCCCGGTCTCTACGTCTACGAGCAGGCGGACGGCAGCATCCTCCAACGCGGTCTCATAGGCGCCCTGCGCCTCTCCGAGCCCTCCGCGGGCGTGGTACTGCCCCACGAGGACGTCATCCCCCATGTCATCGCCGACCGCGCGGCCCTGATGCGCGCCACCGGCACCAACATGGAGCCTCTGCTCCTCACCTACCGGGGGGACGGCGCGACGACCGGGGCGACAGCCGTGGTCGAGCGCACCACGGCAGGCGCCCCGCTCCTCGCCACGACCACGGAGGACGGCTTCAGCCATCGCCTCTGGGCGGTCACCGATCCCGCCGACCTCACCGAGATCCGGTCGGACCTCGCCCGCCACCAGGCCCTGATAGCCGACGGCCACCACCGCTGGGCGACCTACCTCCGGCTCCGCACGGAACACCCGTCCCCCAGCCCCTGGGACTACGGCCTGGTCCTGCTGGTGGACACCGCCCGCTACCCCCTGCGTGTGCGCGCGATCCACCGCCTCCTCCATCAACTCCCGCTCAGCGACGCCCTCACCGCCCTGGACGGCCTGTTCCGCGTACGCCGACTCGACGGGGAGCTCCCGGAGGCCCTCGACGCCCTGGCGGACACGTCCGCCGCCGGCAACGCCTTCGTCCTCGCGGGCGACGGCGCCTTCCACCTCGTCGACCGCCCGGACCCGGACCTCCTCGCCCGCACGATCCCCGCCGACCGCCCGTCGGCCTGGCGCACGCTGGACGCGACGGTCCTGCACGCCACGCTCCTCGACCACGTCTGGCGCATCCCCGAGGACTCCCCGGCGCATGTCGCCTACATCCACGACACGGCCGCCACGGTCGAGAAGGCCGAGCGCGACGGTGGTACGGCCGTCCTCATGCACCCGGTCCGCGAGGAGGTCGTACGCGACCTGGCCCGCCAGGGCGTCACCATGCCCCGCAAGTCCACGTCGTTCGGCCCCAAGCCGGCGTCGGGGCTGGTCCTGCGCGCACTGGAGTTCTGAACCGCCGCCCTCCGCAGGCCGGGACCCTGGTCCCCGATGGCCAGACATACGAAAGGGCGGGATCCCCTGTACGGGATCCCGCCCTTCACCGTCTCTCCCGGACGTCAGTCCTTGTCGTCGACGCCGAGGTCGTCGTCGTCATCGTCTACGCCGAGGTCTTCATCGTCGACGTCGAGGTCGAGGTCCTCGACGGCCTCGACGGCCGTGGCCGGCGCGTCCTGCAGCGCCCCGGCATCCTCGGCTTCCTCGGCACCGCTCCGCTCGACGTCATCCGCGACGCCGCCCTTGTGCTCGATTCCGGCCTCGTCCTCGGCCTCGGCCTCGTCCTCGTCCTCGACGAGAACGTCCACGAACTCGACGCCGTCCATCTCCGCGAGCCGGTCCGACGCGTCCGTGCTGCCGTCCTTGTCGGCCTCGACGGCCTTGGCGAACCACTCGCGCGCCTCGTCCTCACGCCCTGCCGCGAGCAACGCGTCGGCGTAGGCGTACCGCAGGCGCGCGGTCCACGGCTGTACGGAGTTGGAGGCCAGCTCCGGGCTCTGCAGCGTCACGATGGCCGCGTCGAGCTGGTCCATGTCACGCCGGGCGCCGGCCGCGACGAGCCGCATCTCGACCTGCCCGGCCTTGTCCAGCTTGTGCACCTCGGGCGCCCCGGCCATGTCGAGCGCCTTCTCGGGCCGCCCGAGACCACGCTCGCAGTCCGCCATGACGGGCCACAGCTCGACGTTGCCGGTCATCCGCCGGGCCGCACGGAACTCCGCGAGGGCCTCGCTGTACTTCTGGTTCGCGTACGCCGCGAAGCCGGCCGCCTCCCGCACGGCCGCGACACGCGACGCCAGCCGCAGCGCCACCCGGGAGTAGCCGTACGCGCCCTCGGGGTCCTCGTCGATGAGCCGCGCGACCATCACCAGGTTCTTGGCGACGTCGTCCGCGAGCGTCTTCGGCAGGCTCTGCAGCTCCTGCCGTACGTCCTTGTCGATCTCCTCGCCGGTGACGTCCTCCGGGATCGGCAGCCGCTTGATCGGCTCACGGTCCCGGTCACGCTCGTCGCGGAAGCGCCCGCCGCCACGACGGTCGTCGCCGCCGCGCCGGTCGTCCCGGCCGCGGAAGCCACCGGGCCGACCCCCACGGTCGTCCCGACGGGGACCACGGCCCCGGTCGTCCCGGCCGCGATCGTCACGCCCGCGGAAACCACCGCCACGCTCACCACCACGGCTGTCGTCACGACGGAACCCGCCGCCGCGCTGCTCGCCACGGTTGTCGTCACGGCGGAAGCCACCACGGTCGTCGTCGCGACGGAACGCGGGACGGTCACCCTCACGACGCTCAGGACGAGCGGGGCGGTCGTCACGACGCTCGTCACGACGGAAGTCGTCGCGCCGGTCATCGCGGCGGAAGGGCGGACGGTCCCCGTCCCGGCGGTCATCGCGCCGGAAGTCGTCGCGACGGTCGTCACGGCGGAAGGGCGGACGCCCACCCCGGTCGTCCCCGCGTCGCTCGTCACGGCCACGGTCGTCGCGACCGCGGAACCCGCCGCCGCGCTGCTCGCCACGGTTGTCGTCACGGCGGAAGCCACCACGGTCGTCGTCGCGACGGAACGCGGGACGGTCACCCTCACGACGC
>NZ_JABXWI010000026.1:111383-112442 GCF_014930365.1 Streptomyces caniscabiei
CTCGGGACGAGCGGGGCGGTCGTCACGACGCTCAGGACGAGCGGGGCGATCGTCCCGACGGAATCCACGGTCCCGGTCGTCGCGACGGAAGCCACCACGATCGCCACGGTCCCCGCTGTCGCGCCGGTCGTCCCTGCGGTCATCCCGACGGTCGTCACGACGGAACGCGGGACGCTCGTCGCGGCGGTCGCCGGGACGGTCGTCGCGGCGGTCGTCACGGCGGAAAGCCGGCCGGTCGCCGTCCCTCCGGAAGCCACGGTCGCGATCGCGGTCGTCACGACGAGGGGCCCCCGGACGGTCGTCGCGACGGAACGCGGGACGAGGCCCACGGTCACCATCACGACGGTCGTCCCTGCGGTCGTCCCGGCGGTCGTCGCGGCCACGGAAGCCGCCGCCGCGCTGCTCACCACCACGGTTGTCGTCCCGACGGAAGCCACCACGGTCGTCGCGGCGATCGTCGCGACGGAACCCGCCTCGGTCATCGCCCCGACGGTCATCCCCACGGCGGTCGTCGCTGCGGCGGTCGTCACGCCGGCCGTAGCCACCACGGTCGTTGTCGCGCCGGTCGTTGTCACGGCGCGGTCCACCGCGGTAGCCGCCACGGTCACCACTGTCCCGTCGCCGCTGGTCGCGCTCCGGTCGATCGTCGGGAGAGTTGGTGGACATGGTGACTCCTGTCTTCGGTACTGCAAGCATTCTAGAAACAAAAGGACCCCTGGTCCCAGCTGAACGCTGGGACCAGGGGTCCTTTCCAAAGATTGTTCGGCGGCGTCCTACTCTCCCACAGGGTCCCCCCTGCAGTACCATCGGCGCTGTAAGGCTTAGCTTCCGGGTTCGAAATGTAACCGGGCGTTTCCCTCACGCTATGACCACCGAAACCCTAATGGTTTCGAGCGAACAAGCACACTCTTCTTTTGTGTGGTTCAGCTCTAGCCGACAACTGTTCGTTGTCTCAGAACTAACACAGTGGACGCGAGCAACTGAGGACAAGCCCTCGGCCTATTAGTACCAGTCAACTCCACCCGTTACCAGGCTTCCATATCTGGCCTATCAACCCAG
>NZ_JABXWI010000027.1 GCF_014930365.1 Streptomyces caniscabiei
GTGAAAGCGAACAAGCCCCACGGGGCTTCCCACGTTTCCTAGGCCTACCGTCAAGCCTCAGGTGGGACCAGAACGTCGTGCATCAGCTGGGACCCGACAGGGAGCATCTCGCGCACGTAAGCGGCGTGCTCCCGCAGGGCCGTCAAGTCGTAGACGTAGGCGGGGAGTTCGGCGGGCGAGAGGGCGAGGACCCGGTCGCGCACGGCGGGGGTGGGGAGGGTCATCGTGGACTCCTGGCTCATGACGCGCCGGCGGCTCGTGCGGGGCTGGTGGTTCACCGGGGGCTCCAGCGCAGGACGTCCTCGGCGAGGGGTGAGGGCAGACGGACGTAACCGGCCTCGCGGTCGGCCTTGCGTTCCCAGCGGGTGAGGAGGTTGGTCTTGGCGGGGAGCGGGACGCCCGCCAGGAGGGCGGCGAGACGGGGCGGGCAGCCCTCCTCGTCGGCGTGGTCCCGGATGGCCGCCCGGACCGCGGCCCACAGGTCGGCCTCGGTCTCCGGGTGCAGGTCGGCGAGCGCGGCGAGCAGTTCGGCGACGTGGTTGACGAGCAGGCAGTACACCACTCGGTCCCAGCCGCGCCGGGCGTCGTACGACAGGGGGCCCGCCACCTCGGGCGGGAGCGCGGCGAGGGTGTCGGCGTGGTGCTCGGGGACGAGCTTGGTGCCCTCCAGGTCGCGGAAGAGGACCTGGGCGGGCATCCCGTCGCCGTCGACGCAGATCAGGACGTTCTGGAGGTGGGGTTCCAGGACGAGGCCGTGGTCGAAGTAGGCGGCGAGCACGGGCGGGACGAGCAGCCGCAGATACGCCTGCCACCAGTGCAGGGCGGTCCGCGGGCCGGCCCCGTCGAGCAGGCGGGAGACGTGGGCGGCGCTGGTCGGATACTCGTCGGCGACGGCGGCCGCGAGCAGCGGGGTCGTGCCCGGCAGCAGCCGCCGGGACAGGCCCTCGCGGACGATGACGCCGAAGCCTTCGAGGAGGGACCGGTCGGGGGTGCCGTCGGGGCCGGGCAGGGCGAGGCTGCGGTAGGCGGGTTCGCGGAGCATCGCGCTGCCGGGGAAGCGGGTCTGCAGGTCGGTGAGGGCGGGGGCCAGCACGCGGGTGAGGGCGACGGCGCCGGAGAGTTCGTAACTGGCGTTCTTGCGCAGGCAGTTGGTGATGCGGACGTTGAGGCTGAACTTCAGGAAGGTGTCGCCGTCGAAGAGGGTGCGGACGGAGGCGGTGGCCGCGTACTCCCGGCCGCCGGGACCCAGGTCGAGGATGTCGCCGCGGCCCAGCGCCTCACGCAGCAGCCGGTGTTCGCGGAGCATCGCGTACTGCCAGGGGTGGGCGGGCAGCACCCGGTAGCCCTCGGGGACGTCGGCTCGTTCCCGGTCGAGCACGGCGGTGGCGCCCGCCTCGGCGCTCTCCTCGGCGATCAGGTGGTCGCGGACGGCGAGGTGGCGCAGCGGGAAGGAGGCGCCGGCCTCGGGGGCGTACGACTGCCAGGCGTCCGCGTCGCCCGTGCGCGCCTTGGGAGTGGGGTGGAAGCGGTGGCCGAAGAGCAGCGACTGCTCGGAGGTGAGGTAGTCCGGCCGCCCGTGGGAGGTGGTGGCGCGCGGGCCCGGCGCGGCGGACTCACGGCCCGCGCGCTCACCGGCCGCGCGGCCCGCGAGCGCGGTGGCGACGGTGCGGTGGCTGGAGTCGATCTGGTGCAGGAACTCGTCGTTGCGGACCCCGGTGCGCAGCGACAGTTCGTCGTGCGTGTACTCGGCGAGCCGGCGCCAGTCGAGCGGGGTCCAGCCGGTGTCGGACTGCTCCTGGACGGGGCCGGTGAAGCGGTGGGCGCCCAGCAGCGACGTGCGCCGCAGGGCGACCCGGAGGAGGAGGCCGCGGCGGGGCAGGCGGAGCAGGAGGTGACCGTCGATGACGGCGGTCTGGTGTTCGGGGCCGGACACCTCGCGCAGCAGGCAGTTGAGGAGGGTGTGGGCCACCGCGTCGTCGGCGGTGGGCAGGTGGGTGGTACCGAGCGAGTCGGTGAGCGGGGGCATTCAGTGGCTCCAGCGGGTACGCGGATGTGGGGGAAGGAGGGTCGCGAAGACGGTGAGTGCGGCTATGCCGCCGCCTATGAGCACCGGGGCGGCGGGCCCGAACCGGGCGCTGCCCACGGCGGCGGTCACTCCGGCGGCGACGGCGCCGGCCTTGGAGAAGAACTCCAGGGAGCCGAACATCCCGCCGGGGGCGCGGCCGCGGGCGCAGTCGGCCGCCAGGACCGACAGACCGACCATGCCGAAGGTGAGTCCCGCGCCGAGGACCAGCCGTACGGCGACGAGGCCCGGCAGGGTGTCGGCGACGCCGTGTCCGGCGAGGCCCAGGGCGATCAGCGCGAAGCCGAGGGCGATGCCGTGCCGGGGCCGGGTGCGGACGGCGCGGTGCACCGCCAGGGCGGTGAGCAGGTAGCACAGGTGCGGCAGGGCGAAGAGCAGGCCGGACAGGGCGGCGGAGGCGCCGGGGAGGCGTTCCTGGACGAGGGAGATCAGATAGGGGAAGGAGATCACGGTGGAGAACACGAAGGCGAACTCCAGGGCGTAGAGCCGCCGCAGGGCGGCCCTGGGAGCGGGGTCGGCGACTACTCGCTCGCGCCCGTCCGTCTCCTCGGCCTCGGCCGGTTCGGGCAGCGCGGCCAGCAGCAGGGCGGCGGCGAGCGGGAGCAGGGCGAGGAGGGCGTACTGGCGGTGCGGGGAGAGCCACGGGGACAGCGCGCCGACGACGATCGGGGCGAAGACGAGGGCGGCCCGCGCGCTGCCCTGCATCAGGGTCAGCGCCCTCGACAGCCGCGGACCGTCCAGGGCGGCGCCCAGATAGCCGTTGGAAGCGGCGAACGTGCCGCCCAGGATGCCCTGGAGCACCAGCGCCGCCGTGAACATGGTGAGCGAGTCGGCCCAGCCCGCCAGCAGGAAGGAGACGGCGAGGCCCAACTGGGCCCGCAGCAGCAGCCGTTTGCGTCCGAAGCGGTCGGCGAGCCGCCCCCACAGGGGTGCCGCGAGCGCGCTGAACACGGTGGGCACGACGTACAGCACACCCGCCCAGCGGCCTGCGCGGTCGCCCAGTTCGGGCAGGATCTGGGTGAAGTACGGCGGCAGCCCCAGCGCGGCGAACGACGCCACGAAGTAGCAGGCGGCCACGGCGTGCACCTGCCGGCGGCCGAACGCGGGGCGCGACACCGCGAGCGCCTCGGCGGTCATGCCGAACCACCCTCCCCCAGCAGGTAGTTGGGGCCGGTGGTGTAGTGCTTGTTGATGTCGGCGGCGCCCGACCGCGCCTTGCTGAGCAGGGTCCCGGCGGTCACCATCGCCTTCACGGGCAGCTCGGGAGCGTTCAGCACCCGCGCCCGCAGGACGTCCGCCGTGTCCCCGCCGAGGCGGTCGACGGCCTCGGTGAGGCGGTCGCGGACCAGACGCAGCAGTTCGGCCAGCGGGGCACGGCCGTGCCGGGCCAGACCGAACGCGTAGGCGCCGGCGCAGAGGTGGACGGTGATGGTGGTGAACAGGTCGGCCACCGCCCGGTCGTCGGTGGTGAAGGTGCGGGCGTCGTCGAAGCCCCAATTCCCCCCGTCCGCACCGAGCCTGGCGGCCAGGCGGGCGCGGTTGACGCGGGGCCCGTCGTTGTCCTTCAGCAGCAGGCGCAGGTCGCCGGGGTCGGGGCCGAACACCAGGGAGATGTTCTGCTGATGCGATTCCAGGGCGATGCCGTAGCCGAAGAGCGTGGTCTGCCAGTCGAACAACAGGGTGAGCACGGCGTCGAGCAGCGCGAGCGGGTCGCCGCCGTGGTGGCGGTCGGCGAGATGGTCGACGACCAGACGTCCGTCGGGGGCCTCGGCGAGGAGGGCGGCCATGGGGACGACGGCGCAGTCGTCGAGGTCCGTCGGGTAGCGGCGGCACAGGACGGCGAGCAGTTCGTGTCCGGCGTGCGCGTACACCGTCTCGTCGGCGTGCAGCACCCGGCCCCGGAAGCGGGGCTCGCGGTCGGTCACCGCCGCCAGCAGCCCCTGTCCGGCGGCACCGTCGATCAGGGTCCCCGGCTTGATGGACCGCTTGTTGCGCAGGCCCAGGGTGGCGGTGGCCAGGGGCAGTTTGAGGTGCAGGGAGGGGGCGGAGGCGGGGGCGACCGTACGCATGGACAGGGTGGGGACGACCGGGAGGTACGCCCGGTCGGCGAGGACGGCCCGGTCCGCGAGCCCGGCCTCGCGCAGTGCCGCGTCCAGGGGCGCGCCGACGGTCAACGGGTGGACGGGCAGGGTGACATGGGTGTGGTCGAGGTCCGCGAGTCCGAGCCCGGAGGGGGTGGGCCAGCCGTCCGGGAGGTCCCCGGCGACGGTGACGGCCTCCCTGGGCAGGGCGAGCCACTGGAGCGCGAACGTCGGGTGGAACTCGGGTGCGTGGTCCCGCAGTTGCCGCTCGTCGAGGCCGGAGCGGCCGCGTGCGGTCGGGTAGACGGGGTGGTCGAGGCGCGCCGCGAGCGTCTCGTACGCCAGGCCGCCGCGCAGCCCCGTCCAGTCGGCGAGGTCGTCGCCGTAGAGGTCGGTGAGCCCCTCGGCGATCTCCTGTGCCGTCTCCTCGTGCAGCCGCATCGTCGCGAGGGTCTGACGGCACTCCTCGGTGAAGGCGTCGAAGCCGGCGCGGTCGGCGGGGTCGGCCAGGGCGCGCAGGGCGGCGAGAGCGGTGTCGCAGGTGGGGAGGTGGGTGCCGTCCGACTCCCGGACGAGCAGGGGCAGTCGGGCGGTGAAGGGGTGCTGGAAGCCGTCCTCGGTGACCGGGAGGAGGAGGGCGTCGTCGCCGTCGGGGGCGGGCAGGCGCAGCCAGGGGCCGTCCGGCAGGTCGACGCGCGTACTGCGGGTGCGCAGGCCCACGACGTCCTCGCGGAGGAGGGCGCCGAGCACACGGGTGAGCAGGTCGGCCTCGGTGGTGTCGGCGGGGGTGGCCGAGGGGCCGGCGGCGGTCTCGGGGGCCGCTGCGGTCTCGGGGGTGCTCTCCGGGGCCACGGTGGTCACGGCTGTCGCGGCGGTCACGGCTGTCAAGGCCGTCACGGCGGTCACGGCGGTCACGGCGGTCACGGCTGGATCTCCCAGCGTCGGTCGGCGAGGAAGTCCGCCACCGCCCGGTCGACGCTCCGCTGACCGGTGCCGGTGGCGCGGAGGACGCCGAGGTAGTCGCGGTTGGTCCGGTACAGCTCGTGGTGCTCGCCGGGCACACGCAGCGGGCGGTACGTCAGACGCACCCCGTCGACGGTGACGTCGGTCGCGGCGGGAGCGGCGACGAGGGTGCCGGCCCGGTCGGCGCAGGGGTACTCCAGACGGGCCGCGCCGTCGCGCCGGATGCCCAGGTCGTCGGGGAGCGGCTCGCCGAGGTGGGTGCGGAGGATGTGCTCGAACAGCGGGATGTCGAGGAGCTGGGCAAGCAGCAGATCGCACTGGTCGCCGATGGCACGGTAGTTGACCTCGATGATGCGGGCCCGGCCCTCGTGGACGACGAACTCGGTGTGACAGGCGCCGAACCCGACTCCCAGCGCGTCGAGTTGGGCGAGCACCTGCGCGACGACCGGTTCGGGGTGGGCCGGGACGAAGGTGAGCCGCTCCTCGATGAAGTACGGCGGCGGGGACAGCTCGGTGTGGAAGCCGCCGAGCACATGGCGGACGCGGCCGTCGCCGAGGGTCTCCAGGGTGTACAGCTCCCCGGGCAGGTACTCCTCGACGACGAGGGTGGCGCCAGGCCGACGGGACAGGATCTCCTCGGCGCGTGCCACGAGGTCCTCGGCGGTGTCGACGAGCACGACGTCCTCGCTGGCGACGCCCTCGCGGGGCTTGACGACCAGGGGGTAGGGGGCGTCGACGACGAGTCGGCCGGTGAGGTCGGCCGCGGCGGTGATCTCGGCGGACCACACCGTGTCCACGTCGGCCGCGGCGAGGTGGCGGCGCATCTCGCCCTTGTCCTTGGCCCGCAGGGCGGCCCGCCAGTCCTTGCCCGGGAGGTCGAAGTAGTGGGCGGCGAGGGCGGCCTGGGTCTGGAGGTGGTCGCTGTTGGTGAAGACCGCGTCGGGCCGGTGGTGGCGGGAGATCCGGGTGATGACGGCGCGGTGGTCCCGTACGTCGCAGTGGAGGATCTCGATCCCGGGACGGTCCGGGTACGCCGCGCGGTGCGCGTCGGACTGGTCGGTGAGGAGGGTGATGTCCAGGCCCAGCCGGGCGGCGGCGGGCAGGAAGCCCTCGGTGACGGAGTCGGTGGGGTTGAGGGCGAGCAGGTACAGGCGCATGGGGTGGTGCACGGCTTCCGCTAGCGGGTGGGGGGTGGGGCGGGGCGGGCCCGTCTCGTGGTGGGGCCCGCCCCGGGTACCGCGGGGGTTACTGCTTCGGGAGTTCGACGCCGGTCGCCTTCGCGATGTCGGCGAGCATCTCCTCGGCGGCCTGGACGCCGATGCCGGACATCCAGGTCTCGTCCGGGACCTCGTGGACCTTGCCGTCCTCGACGGCGGGCAGGTCCTTCCAGACCGGGTTGGAGGTGACCTGCTTCTGCTGGGTCTTGTCCGGGGTGTCGGCGGTGGTGACGAAGATGAGGTCGGCGTCGGCCTGGTCGATCTCCTCGGGGCTGACGTCCTTCATGGTCACGGCCGGGTCGTCGGAGATCTGCGACTTCGGGCGCTGGAAGCCGACGTCGTCCAGGACGACACCGCTGTAGGAGTTGGAGGCGTAGAGCCGGGTCGGGCCGGCGACGAAGCGGACGACGGAGACGGTCGGCAGGGCGCCGTCCTTCTTCTCGATCGCCTCACCGAGCGCCTCGGCCCGCTGCTCGTACTCCTCCAGCTCGGCCTCGGCCTCGTCCTCCAGCCCCAGCGCCTCGGCGTGGACCTTGAGGTTCTCCTTCCACACACCACCGGTGGTCTCGGTGAAGACGGTCGGGGCGATGGCGCTGAGCTTGTCGTAGACCTTCTCGTGCCGGACCTTGGAGGACAGGATCAGGTCGGGCTCGAGAGAGGCGATCTTCTCCAGGTTCGGCTCCAGGAGCGGGCCTACGTCCGTGGTGTTCTTGAGGTCGCCCTCCAGGTACGTGGGGAAGCCGCCCTCCGTCTTGAAGTGCGGGGCGACGGCGCCGACCGGGTCGACGCCGAGCAGGGTGACGTCGTCGAGTTCGCCGGTGTCGAGGACGACGACCTTCTTGGGCTGCGCCGGGATCTTGACGTCGCCCATCACGGTCTTGAGGGTGCGGGGGAAGGCGGCGCCGTCGGCACCGGCCTGTGCGGCGTCGTCCGTCGTGGTCGTGTCGGAGTCGCCGCAGGCGGCCAGGAGGCCCGTGCCGAGGACGACGGTGAGCAGCACGGCGGTGGGACGGCCGAATCCGCGCAGGGGTGATCGCTTGAGCATGAGGGGGTGGTCTTTCTCGGTGAGGGGGTGAGGGGTGGGGCGGGTCGGTCAGGCGGTGGCGGGCGCGGTGGTGTGCCGTGCCGCGCCGCTCTTCGGGACGACCAGCGGTGTGCCGGTCTCCGGGTCGGGGATGACCCGGCAGTCCACGTCGAACACGGACTTGACCAGGTCCGCGTCGAGCACCTCGGCCGGTGGGCCGGCGGCGGCGAGGCGCCCGTCCTTGAGCACGACCATGTGGTCGGCGTAACGGGCGGCCTGTCCGAGGTCGTGCAGCACCATGACGACGGTGCGGCCGGCCTCGGCGTGCAGGGCGGCGACCAGGTCGAGGACGTCGAGCTGGTGCCGGAGATCGAGGAAGGTGGTCGGTTCGTCGAGCAGGAGCAGTTCGGTGTCCTGCGCCAACGCCAGGGCGATCCAGGCGCGTTGGCGCTGTCCGCCGGAGAGTCTGTCGACGGGCTGGTCGCGCAGCGCGGTGGTGCCCGTGCGGTCCAGGGCCTCGTCCACGGCTCGCTGGTCGGCGGCGGACCAGGGGCTCAGCAGGCCTTGGTGGGGGTAGCGGCCGAGCCGGACGAGCGCCTCGACGGTGATCGCCTCGGGGGTGACGGGCTGCTGCGGCAGCAGTCCCATCCGCAGGGCGAGGGCGCGGGCCGACATGCGGTGGATGTCGGAGCCGTCGAGGGTGACCGTACCGGCGGTGGGGGCGAGCAGGCGGCTGAGCCCTCTCAACAGGGTCGATTTGCCGCAGGCGTTGGGGCCGACGATCGCGGTCACGGCCCCGCCGGGCAGGGTCAGGTCGAGCCCGCCGACGACTGTGCGGTCGCCGTAGCGCAGGTCGAGGTGGTGGGTGGAGAGTTGGTTGGTGGGGGTCATGTGGGGCGGGCTCCTGGGGGCGGGGGGGGGGGGGCGCGGTTCGTGGGGAGTGCGTGGGGTTCGTCGGCGGGTGCGGCTCCGGTGGGGGCTGGTCGCGCAGTTCCCCGCGCCCCTGAAAGACCAGGCCCCTGCGGGCCTGCAAGACCAAGGCCCTGCGGGCCTGAAAAGCGACCGGGCTGCGGGCCTGAAAAGCGACCGGGCTGCGGGCCTGGTAACCGACGGGGCTGCGGGCTGAAAAGCACGGGGCGCAGCCCCTGCTTTTCAGGGGCGCGGGGAACTGCGCGACCAGCCCCCACCGGAGCCGCAGCCGCCGACGAACCCCACGCACCCCCTACGAACCGCGCCCTCACACCCCCCTCCGCACCGGCGCGCTCTGGCGGAGCATCAGCACCAGCAGCCACGGCGCCCCCAACGTCGCCGTCACGGCGCCGACCGGCAGGCCCTCCACCGGGAGGACGTGCTGGACGACGAGGTCCGCGGCAAGGAGGAGAACCGCCCCGGTGAGCGCCGCCAGCGCGAGCGTCGCCGCCGTCGGTGGGCCGGTGAGGAAGCGGACGATGTGCGGGACGGCGAGGGCGACGAAGGTGACCGGCCCCGCGAGGGCCGCCGCCAGCGAGGCCAACGCGACCGCGACGAGGAGCAGTTGGAGGCGGGCGGCGGAGGTGTCGAGGCCGAGCGCCCCCGCCGAGTCGTCGCCGAGGTCGAGCACGGCGAGACGGCGGTGGGTGACCAGCGCGGCGGCCAGGGCGAGCAGCACGGCGGCGCCCGCGCCCCAGACCTCCGTCCAGGTGCGGCCGTACACCGACCCGGTCGTCCACTGGAGCGCCGAGCCCGCGAGTTCGGCGGGGAAGCGCACGATCATCAGGTTGACCGCGGCGGCGAGGCCCGCCTGGACGGCGAGGCCGGTGAGGACGAGGCGGGTGACGGCGAGCCCGGACCGCCAGGCGAACACCCCGAGGAGCAGCGCGGCCAGCAGGCCCCCGGCCAACGCGCCCAGCGGGATGAGGAGTTGGGAGGCACCGGCGGCCAGCAGGGCGACCGCGCCGAGCGAGGCCCCGCCGGTCACCCCCATCACGTCCGGGGAGGCGAGGGGGTTGCGGAACAGCCGTTGCAGGACGCAGCCCGCCGCCCCCAGGCCCGCGCCGGCCACGACGGCGGCGACGGCGCGCGGCGCCCGGAACTCCCTCACCACCAGGACGTCGCCCGGATCGCCGAACCCGAGCAGCGCGCGGAGCGCCACGGAGGCGGGCATGTTCATCTCCCCCGTGGAGACGGCGACCGTGACCAGCGCGAGGAGGGCGAGGAGGCCGGTGGCGCCGTACGCGAGGAGGCGGGGCCGGCCGGGCGGGCGGTGCGTGCCGGGGCGTACGGCCGCCTTGTGCGTCAGGGTCATCGGGCGGCCTTCCGGGCGAGCAGGGCCAGCAGGGGCGCGCCGAGGAACGCGGTGACGATGCCGACCTCCAGTTCCGCGGGGCGGATGACCAGGCGGCCGAGGATGTCGGCGGTGAGCAGGAGCAGGGGGCCGGCGACGAGGCAGCCGGGGACGAGGAGGCGGTGGTCGCCGCCGAGGAGGGGGCGGACGAGGTGGGGCGCGGCGAGGCCGATGAACGCGACCGGGCCGGCGACGGCTACGGCGGAGCCGGCGAGGAGGACGACCGCGAGGCCTCCGGCGAGCCGGATGCGGGTGACGGGTACGCCAAGCGCCTGGGCCGAGTCGTCGCCCAGGGCGAGGGCGTTGAGGGCGGGCGCGACGGCCGCGGCGAGCAGCAGGCCAACAGCCAGGGACGGCAACACCGGCCAGAGTGTGTCGAGTTGGCGTCCCGCGAGCGAGCCCGCCAGCCAGAAGCGCGCCTCGTCCAGGGTGCGCTGACTGGCCAGCATGACGGCCGAGGTCCAGGACAGCAGCACCAGTTGGAGCACCGTGCCGCCGAGGGCGAGCCGTACGGGGTCGATGTCCCCGGCGCGGCGGGCCAGCGCCTGGGCGAGGACGGCCGCGGCGGCGGCCCCTGCGAAGGCGAACCACACGTATTCGACGGGGTCGGTGAGTCTCAGCGCGAAGATGGCGACGACGACCGCGAACCCCGCACCCGCGTTGATGCCCAGGGTGGTTGGGGAGGCGAGCGGGTTGCGGGTGATCCCCTGGGCCACGGCGCCCGCGACGCCGAGGGCGGCGCCGACCGCGAGGCCGATGACCGTGCGCGGAAGCCGAAGTCCCGTCACCACCAGGGCGTCCCGGCCCTCCGCGTGTCCGGACAGCGCGTCGAGCACGGTGGACAGGGGGACGGAACGGGCTCCGAGGGCGAGGCTCAGCGCGGCGCCCAGCGCCAGCGCGCCGATTCCGCCGAGGAACAAGGGCAGGTGCCTCAGGGCACGTGAGGGCGCGCCGGTCGGCGCGACCCCTTCGGTCGCAGTCACGAAACGTGAGCTTAGGTTAGGCATGCTTTAGCTTTCAACGGCTGTGAGCTCACTGTGATCCACAACGCCCTTGATCAACTCGTAAGTAACTTTGCTGGTCAACGACGTACACGACTACTTCACACCCCACTTGGTCATCAGCGCGTGATCTTGCAGCTAAGGTAAGCCTTACCTCCTCGACTCGCCAAACCCTTCACGCTCTGGAGTTACCGATGACCGTGGCCCACCTGGAGACCGCCCAGGCCGACACCGCCACGTCCGTCCCGGTGCTCCTCTCGGCGGCCTACCGCCGCCTGGACGCGACGTGCGAGGCGCTGTCCGTACGGATCGGCGGACCCGGACGATCGGCGGACGGTTCGGCCGGGCGAACCGTCGGCCTGACGGACGGTCAGGAGGACGTCGAGGCCTTCGTGGAGGCGGAGGCCGCCCGCATCCGGGAGCGTCACGACCACACCGCGCCCCGGCACGTCGCCGCCTCCCGCGCCCTGCACGACTACGCCTGGTCGGTGTCCCTGCTGATGAGCGGCGTGTGGTACCTGGAGCGGCGCGTGCCCCGGATCGCCCCCGGCGACATACGGATCGACCTCGCGTCGGGCGCGTTCGAGGTCGCCCCCGGCACCGATCTGGTCTGCCTCCCGGATGACCCGGCCGCCCTGCTGCCCGGCACCCGGACGGTCGCCCACCCGGAGGCGCTGCGCGCCGAGTTGAGGGCGGCCGTGGCGGACCACATGGGTCCGGTGCTGGAGGCGATGGGCCCGTACGCCCGCCGGGGCTCGCGCGCGCTGTGGGGGCTGGTCTCCGACGACCTGGTCTCCGGCCTCTGGTACCTAGGGCGGACCCGCGGCGACGAGGCCGCCGGTGTGCGGGCCGCCTCCGCGGTCCTGCCCTCCGCGCACGCGCCCTTCCCGGGCGGGGCCGACTTCCGCTCCCTGCGCACGGACGACGGACGCGAGCACCCGACCCGCACCCGCATGGGCTGCTGCCTCTACTACACGATCCGCCCGGCCGAGGCCTGCTCCACCTGTCCGCGGACCTGCGACGCGGAGCGGCTGCGCCGGCTGGAGGGCTGACCGCGCGCGAGCCCGCCCTCCCCGAAACTTTCGCTGTCACCCCGGACCCCTGCGCCGATTGACGCCACTCGGCGCAGATAGCAACACTCTTCGACGGGGTTTCCCACAGGAACTGTCAAAAGGTCGCAGCCTTGGAGGTCGGCTTGCAGGACTACGCCGGATACGTCTTCGTCTACTTCACCGGCGAGGACAGCCCGGAGGGCGAGCGGATCCGGTTCGCGCTCAGCCGGGGTGACGACCCGCTGCGCTGGCGTGAGCTGAACGGCGGCGCGCCGCTGCTCACCTCGGACCTCGGGACGGGCGGGCTGCGCGATCCGTTCCTCGTGCGCGACCCCGACGGCGACCGGTTCCATCTGATCGCCACCGATCTCCGGATGCACGGCGAGCCGGACGGCGACTGGGACCGGGTGCAGCGCACCGGATCCACCTCGCTCATGGTCTGGGAGAGCACCGATCTGGTGCGCTGGACCGACCGCCGACTGGTGCGCGTCGCCCCTGACACGGCCGGCAACGTCTGGGCGCCCGAGGCCTGTTACGACCCGGAGCTCGGCGCGTTCGTCGTCTTCTGGGCGTCGAAGCTGTACGCGGAGGACGACCCGGAGCACACGGCCGACACCCACAACAGGATGCTGTACGCGACCACGCGTGACTTCCGCGTCTTCAGCGAGCCCCGGCTGTGGAACGACCCCGGCCACTCGGTCATCGACTCGACGGTCGTCCGGCACGACGACGCCTACTACCGCTTCACCAAGGACGAGCGCGGCAACTCCCCCGCCGCGCCCGGCGGCAAGTTCATCACCGTGGAGAAGTCGAAGGGGCTGCGCGACACCTCGTACGACTTCGTCGCCGACCGGATGGGCCACGGGGCCGTCGAGCAGGGCGAGGGGCCGATCGTCTTCAGGTCGAACACGGACGACCGCACCTGGTACCTGTTCGTCGACGAGTTCAGCGGGCGCGGCTATGTGCCCTTCGAGACCACCGACCTGGACTCCGGCACGTGGACGCCGTGTGCGGAGTTCGCGCTGCCGCCCGGCGCGCGGCACGGCTCGGTGCTGCCGGTGACCCGGGCCGAGTACGAGCGGCTCCTCACCGGGTTCGCGCCACCCGCGTCCGTCGTCGACGTACATGTGCCGGAGGGCCTGAAGGCGTACGCGCTCGTCGACGACGTCGCGTCGAAGGTCGTCCTGCCGGTGCACCCGGAGACCGAACTCGGCTCCCTCGCCCCGGAGTTCGACCTGTCGGCGGGCTCCCGGATCGAGCCCGCGTCGGGCACCCCGCTCGATTTCCACACTCCGCAGCGCTACACCGTCACAACGGCCGACGGGACTTCCCGCACCTGGACGGTGGAGGCGGTGGCGATGCGCAGCCCGCTGCTGCCGGGGCTGTACGCCGACCCCAACATCCAGGAGTTCCACGGCCGTTACTACGTCTATCCGACGACGGACGGCTTCGAGGGCTGGGGCGGCACCCGGTTCGAGGTGTTCTCCTCCGACGACCTGGTCACCTGGGAGAACCACGGCGTCGTCCTCGACCTGGAGTCGGACGTGAGCTGGGCGGACCGCCACGCCTGGGCGCCGGCCGCCGCGGAACGCGACGGGTCGTACTACTTCTACTTCTGCGCCGACCAGCAGATCGGCGTGGCCGTCTCCGACAGCCCGACCGGCCCCTTCCGGGACGCCCTGGGCCGGCCGCTCATCGCGCGCGACGACTACCCGGGCCAGATGATCGACCCGGCCGTCTTCACGGACGGCGACGGCACCGCGTATCTCTACTGGGGCAACACCGAGGCGTACGGCGTCCCGCTCGACGCCGACATGGTGTCCTTCGACCCGGCGCGGGTGCGGCGGTTCACCCCGGAGGACTTCCGCGAGGGGGCCTTCGTCGTCGAACGGCGGGGCGTCTACTACTACATGTGGTCGGAGGACGACACCCGCAGCGAGGACTACCGCGTCGCCTACGCCACCGGCCCCACCCCGCTCGGCCCGTGGACCGAGAAGGGGGTGATCCTGCGCAAGCGCCCGGAGTACGGGATCCTCGCCACCGGCCACCACACGGTGGTGAACGTCCCCGGCACCGACGACTGGTTCATCTGCTACCACCGGTTCGCGATCCCGGGCCCCGGCACCCCGCGCGGTGACGGCGTCCGGCGGGAATCCACCCTGGACCGGCTGGTGTTCGCGGCGGACGGCTCGATCGAGGAGGTCGTGCCGACGCTGGAGTCCATCGACCCGGTGGTCAGCCGAGATTGACCCGGGCGACGACCGGCAGATGGTCGCTGCCGGTGGCGGGCAGGGCGCGGATGTCGGCGACGGTCGCCGAGCGGGCCATGACCTGGTCGATCCGGGCGAGCGGGAGACCGGCGGGGTAGCTGAAGGCGAAGCCGCGCTCCGCCACGTTCATCCGCGCGGTGAGCGGCGCGAGACCGCGGTCGTCGACCGTGCCGTTGAGGTCGCCCAGCAGGATCACCGGGTCCCGCGTCTCGGCGGCGACGGCCCGGCCCAGCAGACCGGCGCTCTCGTCACGCCACCGCGACGCGAGGCCGCCCGCCCCGACGCGGACCGACGGCAGATGGGCGACGTACACCGCGATGTCGCCGTGCGGGGTGCGGGCCGAGGTCCTGAGCCCTCGCCTCCAGTCCGCCGTGATCCCCGCGGGCTTGATGTCCAGCGGGCGGGTGCCGGTGAGCGGATGCCGCGACCAGAGCCCGACGGTGCCCCGGACCGCGTGGTGCGGGTACTCCGCGGCGAGGGTCCTCTGGTAGGCCGGCAGTGCCGCGGGCACCAGCTCCTCCAGCGCGATGAGGTCGGGCCCGGCGTCGGCCAGGGCGCGGGCGGTGCCCTCCGGGTCGGCGTTCTCGTCGCTGACGTTGTGCTGCACCACGACCAGCTCGCGCGGACCGGGCCGCGCACCGGGCAGCAGCAGCCCGCCGAAGGTGTACGTCCAGGCCGCCACCGGCAGCAGGAGAGCCAGCAGCGCGACGGCCGAGCGGTGCAGCAGACCCACGGCCAGCAGGACCACGGCGATCAGGCCGAGCCACGGCAGGAACGCCTCCAGCAGACTGCCCAGCCGGCCCACGGAGTTGGGTACCGAGCGGGGGAACAGCACGAGCCCGGCGGTCAGCACGGCCACGACGGCGCTCGCCCGTCCGGCACCACGGCGGTCCGGCCGCACGCGCGGGCTGTCCGGCCGCACGCGCGCGGCGTCCGGGGCGGGCCGCGTCGGCGGGCCGGGCGGGGACGGCGGGTCTTCGGCGGTCACGGTCGTCCTCAGTCGTGCGGTGCCTGGCCGCTGACCCGGTGGTCCGCGTGGCTGAGCGCCTCCACGACCAGGCGCCTGAGATGCCCGTCGGCGAGGCTGTAGTGGATGTGCCGCCCTTCGCGCCGGGTGTCCACGAGGCCGGCGAGCCGCAGCTTCGCCAGATGCTGGCTGACGGCCGTGCGGGACGCCTCACAGCGGTCGGCCAGTGAGCCTACGTCCGACTCGCCCTGCGCGAGCAGCCACAGCAGATGCAGCCGGGTGACGTCGGAGAGCATCGCGAACACTCCGGTCGCCTCGGTGAGCCGTGCGCTGTCGGGGGCGCGCAGATGCGCTCCGGACGCAGGTGACACGGCGTGGCGTTCAGGCATGCGCCCAGCGTAGGCGCTCCGCTGGGGGCATGGGGGCACGGGCGGCGTGGAGGGCCGTCTTTCGTCCGCGGGTCCGTGGGGGCTGGTCGCGCAGTTCCCCGCGCCCCTTCGGGGCGCTCACTCTCCGCCGTCATGTGCGCAAGTGCGCACATGACGGCTATCATCGGCTCATGTTTGCCGTCCTGCGTCAGCGTGCCTATCGGCGGCTCTTCGTCGCGCAGGTCGTCGCCCTGGTGGGCACCGGGCTCGCGACCGTCGCGCTCGGGCTGCTGGCGTACGACCTCGCGGGCGCCGACGCCGGGTCCGTCCTCGGTACGGCTCTCGCGCTCAAGATGGTGGCCTACGTGGTGATCGCCCCGGCCGTGGGCGCGGTCGCCGACCGGCTGCCGCGCCGGGCGCTCATGGTGACGGCCGACCTGGTGCGCGCGGGGATCGCCGTGTCGCTGCCCTTCGTCGGCGAGGTCTGGCAGGTCTATGTCCTGGTGTTCCTCCTCCAGTCCGCGTCGGCCGTGTTCACGCCCACGTTCCAGGCCGTCATCCCCGATGTGCTGCCCGAGGAACGCGACTACACGCGGGCCCTGTCCATGTCCCGGCTCGCCTACGACCTGGAGAGCCTCTTCTCCCCCGCCCTCGCGGCCGCGCTGCTGTCCGTCATGACCTACGACGGGCTGTTCACCGGCACGGTCCTCGGTTTCCTCGGCTCGGCCGCGCTGGTGGTCTCGACCGCCCTGCCCGAGCGGGCCGCCGGCGCCGCCCCGCGCACGGGCGGCGCGTTCGCCAGGGCCACCGCCGGCACACGCCTCCTCCTGGGCGTGCCCGAGCTGCGGGCCCTCATCGCCCTGAACCTGGCGGTGGCGGCGGCCGGGGCGATGGTGACGGTGAACTCCGTCGTCTACGTCCGCGAGGTGCTGGGCCTGTCGGCGGGCGCCCTGCCGCTGGCGCTCGGGGCGTACGGGGCCGGGTCGATGGCCGTGGCGCTGGCGCTGCCCCGGGTGCTGGACAAGGTGCCGGACCGGGCCGTGATGCTGCGGGCCGCGCTCTCGCTGGCCGTCGTCTTCGCCGGGCTCGGGGTCGTCACGGGCGCACACGGCGGCAGTTGGCGGCTGCCGGGGCTGCTGGTGCTGTGGGCCGCGTTCGGTGCCGCGTGCTCGGCGGTGCTCACTCCGACCGGGCGGCTCGTCCGCCGCTCGGTGGCGCCCGGGGAGCGTACGGCCGCGTTCGCCGCCCAGTTCTCCCTCTCGCACGGCTGCTGGCTGCTGACGTATCCGCTGGCCGGCTGGCTGGGGGCGGCGGCCGGGCTGAACTGGGCGGTGCTCGCCCTGGGTTCACTCGCCCTGGGCGGCGCGCTGCTGGCCGTACGGCTGTGGCCGGCGGCAACGACGGCCGACGCGGCCCATGTGCACGCCGACCTCCCCGCCGGTCACCCCCATCTGGTGGGCGCCCGGCGCGTCCCGACCGGGTGGTGGCACACCCACGACCACCTCACGGACGGGCTGCACGCCCGCTAGGTCAGGACAAGGGCCAGGACGGGGCTAGGACGCCGTCCACTTCTCCTCGATCCGCGCGAACCGCCAGACCAGCAGGGCGACCGCCCAGGTGGCGAGGAAGAGGGCGACGACGACATAGCCGACGGTGTTGAGGTCGAGCCCCGCGACCCCGTCCCAGAAGGTGCCGTGCAGACGGGCCTTCTCGGCGACGAGGCCGAGGAGTTCGGCCGTGCCGACGACGAGGGCGACGGCCACGGACAGACCCGTGATCACCAGGTTGTAGTAGACCTTGCGGACCGGGCGGGAGAACGCCCAGCCGTAGGCGAAGTTCATGAACGTGCCGTCGACGGTGTCGAGGAGGGACATCCCGGCGGCGAACAGGACGGGCAGGCACAGGATCGCGTACCAGGGCAGCCCGGAGGCGGCGCCCGAACCGGCGAGCACCAGGAGCGCGACCTCCGTCGCCGTGTCGAAGCCGAGGCCGAAGAGCAGGCCGACGGGATACATCTGCCAGGGCTGGGTGAGGGACCGCATCAACCGCCCGAGGAGCCGGTTCATCAGGCCCCTGCTGTTCAGCCGTTCCCCCAGCGCGGCCTCGTCGAAGGTGCCCGAACGCAGCTCACGGAACACCTTCCAGATCCCCACCATGATCACCAGGTTGACGACGGCGATGGCGTACAGGAACGTCCCCGAGACGGTGGTGCCGATCCAGCCGGTCACGTCGTGCAGTGTGGAGTCGCCGTCGCGGACCGGTCCGGCGAGCGTCTTGACGCCGAGGGTGAGCAGGAACGTGAGGGCGAGCACGATCGAGGAGTGGCCGAGGGAGAACCAGAAGCCGACCGACAGCGGGCGTCGCCCCTCCCCCATCAGTTTGCGGGTGGTGTTGTCGATGGCGGCGATGTGGTCGGCGTCGAAGGCGTGCCGCATGCCCAGGGTGTAGGCGGTGACGCCCATGCCGATGCCGAAGGATCCGCTGCCGACGCTGTAGTGCTCGGGGGCGACGATCACCACCAGGGTGAACCAGCCGACGAGGTGCAGCGCCAGGATGAACCCGGCCATCCCGCCGAGGCTCGCCCACTCCTTGCGCGTCATCGAGGCTCGGATCCGCCGCCAGGAGAGACCGCCCGTCCCGGCGGTGGCCGAGGGGGCGGTGTCGGTACCAGGAGCCATGGGGCGTGCGCCTTCTCTTCGTCCGTGGGGTCAGGCCGGGTCGGGTCCCCTCAGCGTTGTGCGCCGTGTTGGCAGCTGCAAGTACGTCGCAGTAAAGCTCCCGTCTGCTTTCGGTCAGGTCGGCCATCTCGGCGTGGCGCTGGGCGTGCGCCGGGGTGTGAGCTGGTGCACGGCGCCTGCGCGCCCCTCGTCTCCGCTTGTCAGCCTCCTTGTCCGGGCACTACTGTCACCACGCCTTGGTGAACGGGAAATCCGGTGTGATGCCGGTGCGGCCCTCGCCACTGTGATCGGGAAGTCCGGCTCCGGTCCTCACGGACAGCCACTGGGTCTTCGGACCCGGGAAGGCGGAGCACGGGCGGTGTCACCCGTAAGCCAGGAGACCGGCCAAGGCACGTCAACCATCCACGAGGTGCTGGAGAGGGTCTGCTGAGCCATGCACATAGCCGAGGGTTTCCTTCCTCCGGCGCACGCGATCGCCTGGGGTGTCGCGTCCGCGCCGTTCGTCGTCCACGGAGTCCGGGCACTCACCCGTGAGGTCAGGGAGCATCCCGAGAGCACGCTGCTGCTCGGCGCCTCGGGGGCCTTCACCTTCGTCCTGTCCGCGCTGAAGCTCCCGTCGGTCACCGGGAGTTGCTCCCACCCCACCGGCACCGGTCTCGGTGCCATCCTGTTCCGGCCGCCGATCATGGCGGTCCTCGGCACCATCACCCTGCTCTTCCAGGCACTGCTGCTGGCACACGGCGGTCTGACCACGCTCGGCGCCAACGTCTTCTCGATGGCGATCGTCGGCCCCTGGGCGGGGTACGGCATCTACCGGCTGCTGCGACGCTTCGGCGTGCCGCTGATGGTGACGGTGTTCTTCGGCGCGTTCGTCGCCGACCTGGTCACCTACTGCGTCACCAGTGTGCAGTTGGCGCTCGCGTTCCCCGACCCGAGCAGTGGATTCCTGGGCGCGCTCGGCAAGTTCGGCTCCATCTTCGCCGTCACGCAGGTCCCGCTCGCGGTCAGCGAAGGTCTGCTGACGGTGCTGGTGATGCGTCTGCTGGTGCAGTCGAGCAAGGGCGAACTGACCCGGCTGGGCGTGCTCCTGACCGGGCGGCGCGACCGCACCGGGGCCGAGACGGAGACCGAGACCGACGCGGAGACGGTGGCCCGATGAACCGGAACACGAAGATCAACGTACTGCTGCTGCTCGCCGTGGCCGCGCTCGCCGTGCTGCCGCTGGCCCTCGGTCTCGGCGACCACAAGGAGGAGCCCTTCACGGGCGCCGACGCCGAGGCGGAGACGGCGATCACGGAGATCGAGCCGGACTACGAGCCGTGGTTCTCCCCTCTCTACGAGCCGCCGTCCGGTGAGATCGAGTCGGCGCTCTTCGCCCTCCAGGCCGCCCTCGGCGCGGGGGTACTCGCCTACTACTTCGGCATCCGCCGGGGCCGGCGGCAGGGCGAGGCCCGGGTGCGGGCACTGCTGGACGCGGCCGACGGGACGGGCCCGGCTCCGGCAGGGCCGGCGGAGGAGACGGTCGCGGCGTCCACCGCGTCCTCGGCGTCCTCGGCGTCCATGGCGTCCACGGCGTCCACGGCGGGCGTGTCCGTCACGGCGGCTGCGAGTGCCCCGGCAGCCGCGGGGGCCTCGAAAAGCACGTCCGGCGCGTCCGGCGCGTCCGGCGCGTCCGGCGGTGAAGGCCCGTCGTCCGGTGGCTCCGGGGAGCCCCCCGCCGGGCGGGGCTGACGCGGGTGCTGCCGATCGACGCGGCGGCGCACAGCAGTCGCTGGCGCCGCCGCCATCCCGTGGACAAGGCCGTGCTCGGGCTCGGTCTCACCGTGCTCGCGATCTCCCTGCCGCCCTGGCCCGGCGCCGCCCTGGTCCTGCTGACCGCGCTCGTGGTGCTGCTGGGCCCCGCGGGCGTGCCCGGCCGTCGGCTGTGGCGGGCCTACCGGGTGCCGCTGGGCTTCTGCGTGACCGGAGCCCTGCCGCTGCTCGTCCAGGTCGGCGGACCCGACGGGTTCGTCACCCTCGCCGACGGCGGCCCGGTCCGCGCGGCGGAACTGCTGCTGCGCACCTCGGCCGCCTCCCTCGGCGTCCTCCTGTTCGCCTTCACCACCCCCATGTCGGACCTGCTGCCCCGGCTCGTGAAGGCCGGGGTGCCCGCACCGGTCGTGGACGTGGCCCTGGTCACCTACCGGATGAGCTTTCTGCTCCTGGACTCCGTGCGCCGGATCCGGGAGGCGCAGGCGGCCCGCCTGGGGCACACCACCCGGGCCGCCACCTGGCGTTCCCTCGCCGGGCTCGGCGCCACCGCGTTCGTCCGGGCCTTCGACCGGGCGGCCCGGCTGCAGACCGGGCTCGCCGGCCGCGGGTACGACGGCACCCTGCGCGTCCTGGTGCCCGAGGCCCGGGTCTCCGCACGCTTCACCGCGGCCAGTGTCGCGCTCCTCGCGGCCGTGGCCGCCCTCACCCTCGTCCTGGAAAGGCCGCTGACATGAGCGAGCCCGTGCTGGTCTCCCTACGGGGCGCGTCGTTCGCGTACGAGGACGGGCCGACCGTGCTGAGCGACCTCGACTTCGACGTGTGCGAGGGGCGCGCGCTCGCCCTGCTGGGCCGCAACGGGAGCGGAAAGACCACGCTGATGCGGCTGCTCAGCGGCGGACTGCGGCCCCGTACCGGCGAGTTGACGGTCGAGGGGCGGCCGGTGACGTACGACCGCACGGGCCTCACCCGGCTGCGGACGACGGTCCAGCTGGTCGTGCAGGACCCGGACGACCAGCTCTTCGCGGCGTCCGTCGCGCAGGACGTGTCGTTCGGACCGCTGAACCTCGGGCTGTCCGACGCGCAGGTGCGGGCCCGGGTCGACGAGGCGCTCGGCGCGCTCGGCATCGCCGCCCTCGCCGACCGGCCCACCCATCTGCTCTCCTACGGCCAGCGCAAGCGGACCGCCATCGCCGGGGCGGTCGCGATGCGGCCCCGGGTCCTGATCCTCGACGAGCCGACCGCCGGGCTCGACCCCGACGGGCAGGAACGGCTCCTGGCCACCCTGGACGAGCTGCGCCGGTCCGGCACCACCGTCGTGATGGCCACCCATGACGTCGACCTCGCGCTGCGCTGGGCCGACGACGCGGCGCTGCTCACCCCGTCGGGCGCGCGCACCGGCCCGGTGGCCGAGATGCTCGCCCGCACGGATCTCCTCCAGCAGGCGGGGCTTCGGCTCCCCTGGGGCGTGGCGGTCGCCGGACTGCTGCGCGGACAGGGGCTGTTGGCCGAGGAGGAGGCGGGTCCGCGCACACCGGACGAGCTGGCGGCCCTGGCGGGGGCGGACACCGGGCACGGGCCGGCGCTGCCTCAGATCCGCAGGCCGTAGACGCGGACGGCGGTGCCCGCGAAGACCTCCCGGTGTTCCGCCTCGCCGAGTCCGGACATCAACGCGTCGGCCACGTCCAGGACTTCGGCGTAGTCGGAGGCGAGTTGGCAGACCGGCCAGTCGGAGCCGTACATCAGCCGTTCGGGACCGAAGGCGTCCAGCACGGTGTCGGCGTACGGGACGAGGTCCGCGACCCGCCAGGAGTGCCAGTCGGCCTCCGTGACCAGGCCGGAGAGCTTGCACACGGTGTTCGGCAGGGCCGCCAGCCGCCGGATCTCCCCCGCCCACGGCTCCAGTTCACCGGAGGCGACGGGCGGCTTCCCCAGGTGGTCGAGGACGAAGGTGAGTTCGGGGAGGCCGGCCGCCGCCTCCACGGCGGCCGGGAGCTGGTGGGGCTTGACCAGGAGGTCGTAGACGAGTCCCGCGTCGGCGACCGCGGCGAGGCCCCGCCGGACGTCCGGGCGGGTCAGCCAGCGCGGGTCGGGTTCGCCCTGCACCTGGTGGCGGATGCCCACCAGGTGCTTCCCGCCGGGGCCCTCGCGCAGTGCGGCCAGGGCGTCGGCGACGGCGGGTGAGGTGAGGTCGGTCCAGCCGACGACACCGGCGACCACGTCGCTGCCGGCGGCGAGCGCCAGGAACTCGGGGGTCTCCTCGGGCACGGTGATCGTCTGGACCAGGACCGTGGCGGTCACACCGGCGATGCTCGCGGCGGACTCCAGCTGGTGGAGGGTGAAGTCGCGGCGCAGCGGGGCGAGTTCGGGCCCGGTGATCCAGTTCTGGTCACGGACGGAGAGGTCCCAGACATGGTGGTGGGCGTCGACCGTCCAGGCGCCCGTGTCGTCCGTGTCGTCCCTGTCCTCGCTGTCGTCCGGGCCGCCTGTGCCGTGCGGGCCGGTCACAGCTGCCACACCACGGGCAGGCCGGCGTCGGAGCCGTCCGCCGAGTAGTCGTGGACGACGTCGAGGAGTTCGGCCATGCGGGCCTGCCAGGCGATGTTGACCGGCAGTTTCTCCAGTTCGGCGATCATCGCCGGGTAGTCCTCGACCTCCAGCAGATGGAAGAGGTCGGTGCCGCTGCGCCAGATCGTCCACTCGCTCACCCCGGCGGCGCGGATGGCGGCGGTCAGTTCGGCGGGCACCTCGCGGTGGGCCGCCTCGTACTCCTCGACGCGGTCGGCGCGGACCTTGGTGTGCAGGGCGACCCTCACGACGACTCCTCGGGTTGCGGGACGGGGACGTTCGGGCCGAGCAGCCCCTCGGCGCGCAGCTCGTCCCAGAGGGCGGCCGGGACCGGGCGGCCGTGCAGATCGACCGTGTCGCGCACCTCCTCCACCGAGCGGGCTCCTGTCAGCACGGCCGCCACCGCAGGGTGGGCGGAGGGGAACGCCAGGGCCGCCGCGCGCAGCGGCACACCGTGGCGTTCGGTGACGGCCCTCAGTCGCAGGGCGCGGTCGAGCACGGGAGTCGGCGCGGGGGCGTAGTCGTACGTGGCGCCGGGTTTCGGGTCGATCAGCAGGCCGGAGTTGAAGGCGCCGCCGATGAGGACGCTGCGTCCGCGGGCGGTGGCCTCGGGGAGCAGTTCCGCGAGGCCCTCCTGTTCGAGGAGGGTGTAGCGGCCGGCGAGCAGGACCACGTCGATGTCGGTCTCGCGCAGGAAGCGGGCGGGTGCGGCGCACTGGTTCATGCCGACGCCGATGGCACCGACGACGCCCTCGTCGCGCAGCCGCTCCAGTGCCGGGTAGGCCTCGCGCAGGGCCTGCTCGACGTGGTCGTCGGGGTCGTGGAGGAGGACCACGTCCACCCGGTCCAGACCGAGCCGGGCCAGGCTCGCCTCCAGGGAGCGCCGGACGCCGTCGGCGGTGAAGTCGAAGACGCGGCGGTGGGTGGCCGGGACGGCGAAACCGTTCGCCAGGTCGTCGCCCTCGGGGGCGCTGTTCTCCACCAACAGCCGGCCGACCTTGGTGGAGATCGTGTACGCCTCCCGGGGGCGGCCCCGGAGTGCGGCGCCGAGGCGGCGTTCGGAGAGGCCGAGCCCGTAGTGGGGGGCGGTGTCGAAGGTGCGGATCCCGGCGTCCCAGGCGGCGTCGATCGCGGCGGCGGCCTCCTCGTCGGGCACCGGGCGGAAGAGGTTGCCGATGCCGGCGGCGCCGTACGCCAGCTCGGTGACCCGGACTCCGGTGCGGCCGAGGGTCCTGGTCCTCATGAGCCCACCGGGCGCAGCCGCAGGCCCTGCATGCCGCCGTCGACGGCCAGGGCGGTGCCGGTGACGGAGGCGGCGGCGGGGCTCGCGAGGTAGGCGATGGCGGCGGCGACCTCGTCGGCGGTGACCAGTCGGCCGAGGGGCTGGCGGGCGTTGAGCGCGGCGCGCTCGGCCTCGGGGTCGTCGGCGGCGTTGAGGAGGCGGCCGACCCAGGGGGTGTCGGCGGTGCCGGGGTTGACGCAGTTGACGCGGACGCCCTCTCGGACGTGGTCGGCGGCCATGGCGAGGGTCAGCGACAGCACGGCGCCCTTGCTGGCGCAGTAGAGGGCGCGCTGCGGCAGTCCGGCGGTGGCGCCGATGGAGCAGGTGTTGACGATGGCCGCGTGCGGCGACTCCCGCAGGTGGGGCAGGGCGGCGCGGCTGGTGCGCACGATGCCGAGGACGTTGACGTCGAGGACGCGGTGCCACTGTTCGTCGGGGTTGTCCTCGACGGTGCCGATGGCGCCGATGCCCGCGTTGTTGACGAGGATGTCGAGGCCGCCGAGCCGTTCGACGGCCTCGGTGACGGCGCCCCGGACGGAGGCGTCGTCGGTGACGTCGGCCCGGAGGCCGTGCAGCGGGGCCGCGGCCCCGGACGGGTCGAGGTCGAGGACGGCCACGGCGGCGCCGCGGGCGGCGAGCAGCCGGGCGGTGGCCAGCCCGATGCCGGACGCTCCCCCGGTGACGATCGCCCGGAGTCCGCTCAGCTCACCTGTCTGCCCGGTCATGCGACGTCCTCTCGTCCTTCGAGGTCGGCGGCCCAGAACGCGCCGTCCGGGTAACGGTATGCGGCGAGCGACCCGGGATGCATGGTCGCGGAGAAACCGGGGGTGAGGGGGGCGGCGTAGTGGCCCTCGCGCATCACCACGGGGTCGGTGAAGTGCTCGTGGAGGTGGTCGACGTACTCGATGACCCGGTCGTCGGTGGTGCCGGACAGGGCGAGGTAGTCGAACATCGACAGATGCTGGACCAGTTCGCACAGGCCGACGCCGCCGGCGTGCGGGCAGACCGGGACGCCGAACTTGGCGGCGAGCAGCAGGATGGCGAGGTTCTCGTTGACGCCGCCGACGCGGGCCGCGTCGATCTGGACGACGTCGAGGGCTTCGGCCTGGAGGAGCTGTTTGAAGACGATGCGGTTCTGGACGTGTTCGCCGGTGGCGACCTTCACGGGGGCGACGCCCCTGCGGACGGCGGCGTGGCCGAGGATGTCGTCGGGGCTGGTGGGTTCCTCGATCCAGTACGGGTCGTACTCGGCGAGGGCCCGGGTCCACTCGATCGCCTCGCCGATGTTCCATCTCTGGTTGGCGTCGATGGCGATGCGTACGGAGTCGCCGACGGCGGCGCGGGCGGTGCGCATCCGGCGGACGTCGTCGTCGAGGTCGGCGCCGACCTTCAGTTTGATCTGGGTGAAGCCGTCGGCGACCGCCTGCTTGGCGAGCCGGGTGAGCTTCTCGTCGGAGTAGCCGAGCCAGCCCGGTGAGGTGGTGTAGCCGGGGTAGCCGCGCTCCAGCAGCCGGTTCTCGCGCTCGGCGAGTCCGGCGCGCCCCTCGCGCAGCAGCCGCAGGGCGTCCTCGGGGCTGAGGGCGTCGGCGATGTAGCGGAAGTCGACCTGGGAGACCAGCCACTCGGGCTCGGCGTGCGCGAGCAGCCGCCACAGGGGCTGACCGGCGCGCTTGGCCGCGAGGTCCCAGACGGCGTTGACGACGGCGCCGATGGCCATGTGCATCACGCCCTTCTCGGGGCCGAGCCAGCGCAGCTGGCTGTCGCCGATCAGGTCGCGGTTGACGGAGCCGGGGTCCGCGCACAGCTCGTCGACGGAGCGGCCGACGAGGTGGGGTCGCAGGGCGCCGATGGCGGCGACCTGGACGTCGTTGCCGCGGCCGATGGTGAAGGTGAAGCCATGGCCTTCGTGGCCGTCGGCGGCGTCGGTGCGCAGCACGACGTAGGCGGCGGAGTAGTCGGGGTCCGGGTTCATGGCGTCCGACCCGTCCAGCTCCCGCGAGGTGGGGAACCGGACGTCGTAGGTGTCGACCGCGGTGATCCGGGCGGGGGTTGCAGTCACGGAGCTGCCTTTCACGCTTGGCCGAAGGTCTGGCGCTGGCTCCCGAGCCCGTCGATCTCCAACTCGACGGAGTCACCGGGGCGGAGGTAGGGGGTGCCGGGCAGGCCGAGGGCGACGCCCGCGGGCGTTCCGGTGTTGATCACGTCGCCGGGCTCCAGGACCATGTACCGGCTCAGGTAGGCCACGATCTCGTGGACGGGGAAGATCATGTCGCGGGTGTGCCCGTCCTGGCGCTTGACGCCGTCGACGGACAGCCGCAGCCCGAGGTCCTGCGGATCACCGACCTCGTCGGCGGTGACCAGCCACGGGCCCATCGGGTTGAAGGTCTCGCAGGACTTGCCGAGGTCCCACTGCGAGGAGTACTCCAGCTGGAACTCGCGTTCGGAGACGTCATGGCTGACCACATAGCCCGCGATCACCTCGGCGGCCTCTTCGGGGCTCGCCAGATAGCGGGCCCGCCGCCCGATGACGACCCCCAGCTCGACCTCCCAGTCGGTCTTGACCGAGCCGCGCGGGATCAGCACCTCGTCGTACGGGCCCACGACCGTGCTCGGATCTTTCATGAAGACCACGGGGCGGGGCGGGATCGCGGCGCCGGTCTCGGCGGCGTGGTCGCGGTAGTTGAGTCCGACGCAGATCAGCTTGCCGGGGCGGGCGACGGGGGCGCCGACGCGCAGGCCGTCGGTGTCGAGTCCGGGCAGGGCGCCGGCCTCGACCGCCGCGCGGGCCCGGTCGACTCCGCCGGAGGCGAGGAAGGCACCGTCGATGTCGGAGGCCAGGGAGGACAGGTCGAGCAGCGTGCCGTCGTCGGTACGGACGGCGGGCCGCTCCTCTCCCGGGGCGCCGACGCGTAGCAGTTTCACTGGGGCAGCTCCCTTGCCGTGGGTTCATGCATTCATCGGAGGAATGGCGCACCGCGACTTTAAGGGCAGTTCGGCGCCCTGACAACGTATTCCTCGGATGTATCTCATCGACGCCAGGCTTGCCGCAGCTCACAGATCCGGCATGTACGACTTCGCCGCGACCGTAGCGCCGACGGCGGCACACGGCCACACCGTCGAATTCCTCGTGAACGACCCCTTGTCAGCCCGGGCAATGCCGTCGTAACGTCCTCGACGTCCGAGATACATCGGAGGAATCGCTCCACCACCCTCAGCGAGGTAGTGGCCCTTCCAACTCCGCTGCTCGTTCACCGGTTGACCCTCTCTGCCTCCCCTCCGTCGGTCCGCGTATGCCTCCCGGGGGGCGGCCTCCCTGTCCTGGCTAAGGAGAACCCGGCCATGAATCTCGCTCGCACCCGCTCCACCGCCGCAGCGGCCTGCGCCCTCGCGGCCCTCACCCTCCTCACCGCGTGCAACCGCGACACCTCCTCCGGGTCCGCCGGCTCCGGCGGTGACAAGCCCGCGATCGGCGTGGACCTGCCCCGCTCCGACTCGGACTTCTGGAACTCCTACGCGGAGTACCTGAAGAAGGACATCAAGGCGGAGGACATCAACGCGCTGCCGATCAGCAACTCGCAGAACGACATCACCAAGCTGGTCGCCAATGTGCAGGTGTTCCAGAACACCGGCGCCAAGGCGGTGGTGATGGCGCCCCAGGACACCGGCGCCATCGCCTCCACCCTCGAAACCCTCGCCTCGAAGAAGATCCCCGTGGTCAGCGTCGACACCCGCCCCGACAAGGGCGACGTCTACATGGTCGTGCGCGCCGACAACCGCGCCTACGGCACCAAGGCCTGCGAGTTCCTCGGCAAGCAGCTCGGCGGCAAGGGCAAGGTCGCCGAACTGCAGGGCGCGCTGGACTCGATCAACGGGCGGGACCGCTCCGAGGCGTTCGCCGAGTGCATGAAGACCAAGTTCCCCGACATCAAGGTCTTCGAGCTGCCCACCGACTGGAAGGGCGACGTGGCCTCCGCCAAGCTCCAGAGCCTGCTCGCCCAGCACCCCGACCTCAATGGCATCTACATGCAGGCCGGCGGTGTCTTCCTCCAGCCGACGCTGGCGCTGCTGCAGCAGAAGGGCCTGTTGAAGCCGGCCGGTCAGAAGGGGCACATCTCGATCGTCTCCAACGACGGGATCCCGCAGGAGTTCGAGGCGATCCGCAAGGGCGAGATCGACGCCACCGTGTCCCAGCCCGCCGACCTGTACGCCAAGTACGCGCTGTTCTACGCCGAGGCGGCTGCCGAGGGCAAGACGTTCAAGCCCGGTGCCACCGATCACGGCTCCACGATCATCGAGATCCCCAATGGCCTGGAGGACCAGCTCCCGGCACCGCTGATCACCAAGGACAACGTGGACGACAAGACCCTCTGGGGCAACAACGTGGGCTAGTACCCCGTTGCCCTGGACCGCAGCCCGCTCGTCTCACTCCCCTCGAAGGACGGTATCCACCATGGCGGACACCGCGACCGCCGCGGCGCACGGCGGCGGCCACCCCGCCGCCGGGAGCGGCGCCCCGGTGGCCGAGGCCACCGGCATCAGCAAGAGGTTCGGCGCCACCGTCGCGCTGCGCGACGCCCGGATCACCATCACACCGGGCGAGTCGCACGCCCTGGTCGGACGCAACGGCGCCGGCAAGTCCACACTGGTGTCGGTCCTGACCGGACTCCAGCAGCCCGACACCGGAACGCTGAGGTTCTCCGGCGGGCCCGCGCCCGCCGTCGGGGACATCGACGCCTGGCGCTCCAAGGTCGCCTGCGTCTACCAGAAGTCCACGATCATCCAGGACCTGACCGTCGCCGAGAACCTCTTCCTGAACCGGCAGAGCGACGGCGCGCTGCGGCCCATCCGCTGGAAGCAACTACGCGCCCGTGCCGAGGAGTTGCTCGCCGGGTACGGCGTCGACGTCAAGGCCGACGCACGAGCGCGGGACCTCACCGTCGAGCAGCGGCAGTTCGTCGAGATCGCCCGCGCCCTGTCGTTCGGCGCACGCTTCATCATCCTCGACGAACCCACCGCCAAACTCGACGCCCGCGGCATCAACCGCCTCTTCGACAAGCTCCGCGACCTCCAGCGGCAGGGCGTCGCCTTCCTCTTCATCTCCCACCATCTGCAAGAGGTGTACGACCTCTGCACCACCGTCACCGTCTACCGCGACGCGGCGCACATCCTCACCGCGCCCGTCGCCGAACTCGGCCACCAGGCACTGGTCGAGGCCATGACCGGCGAGACCACCCGCACGGCGGCGGCGGCCGTCGAGAACCGTCCTCCGCTGCGGGCGGGCGCCCCCGAGCTCCTCACCGTCGAGGGCCTCACCCTGCCCGGCGCCTGCCAGGACCTGTCGCTCACGGTGCGGGCGGGCGAGGTCGTCGGCCTCGCCGGAGCGGCGGCCAGCGGCAATGTGCGGGTGGGTGAGACCGTCGCCGGGCTGCACCGCCCCGAGCAGGGCACGATCTCGGTCGGCGGTCGGCGGGTGCGCGGCGGCAGCGTGCCGTCGGCGCTCGCCGTCGGTGTCGGGCTCGTCCCGGAGGACCGGCACCTCCAGGGCCTGGTGAACAACCGCAGCGTCGCCGAGAACGCGACGCTCACCGTCACCGACCAGCTCGGCCCGTACGGCACCGTGCTGCCCGCCCGGACCCGGAGCTTCGCGCAGCGCATGATCCGGGACCTCGACATCAAGACCCCGGGCGGTGCCACGCCCGTGTCGGCGCTCTCCGGCGGCAACCAGCAGAAGGTCGTCGTCGCCCGCGCCCTGGCCACCGACCCCCAGGTGCTGGTGGCCATCCGCCCCACCAACGGGGTGGACGTCAAGTCCAAGGAGTTCCTGCTGCGCCGGATCCGGCAGGTCGCCGACGGCGGGAAGGCCGCGCTGATCGTCTCCGACGAGCTGGACGACCTGAAGGTGTGCGACCGGCTCGTGGTGATGTTCCACGGGCGGGCGGTCGCCGAGTTCGACCGCGGCTGGAAGGACGAGCACGTGGTCGCCGCCATGGAGGGCGTGGCCGACCGGTCGGAGGCCCCCGCCGGCGCCGCACCTCACACAGGCGGCGGCGCCCCCACCGACGCCCACACCTCCGCCGGAGACTTCTCCAGCGATCCCTCCTCCGCCGATCCGGCCTCTGCCGATCCCACCCCTGCCGGCCCCGGGCCCGCCGATCCCGAGCCTGCCGATCCCACCGCCGGCACCACCGAAGAGCACGGAAGGTAGTCATGTCCGCCACCACTGATGTCACCGACCCCGCCACGAGCGTGGCGCGGGAGACCGCCGGAGACACCCGCCGCGGGCTCGACCTCGGTCGCTTCCGTGACCTGTCCCTGGTCCCCGCCATCCTCGTGCTCGGCCTGATCGGGTTCATCGTCTCGCCGGCCTTCCTGACCGCCGACAACCTCATCGGCGTGGCCCAGCAGTCCACCGAGCTGAGCCTGCTCGTGCTGGCCACCGCGCTGATCCTGATCTGCGGCCGGATGGACCTGTCCCTGGAGTCCACGATCGGCGTGGCACCCGTCATCGCCGTCTGGCTGGTGCTGCCCACCAGCGGGGCCCGGTTCACCGGGCTCGGGCTGCTGCCCGAGTGGACGGCCGTACCGCTCTGCCTCCTGGTGGGCGTGGTGATCGGCGCCGTCAACGGGTTCCTGATCCTGAAGCTGCGCCTCAACGGCTTCATCGTCACCCTCGGCATGCTCACCATGCTGCGCGGCCTCCAGGTCGCCCTCTCCGAGGGCCAGTCCATCGTGGAGCTGCCGTCCTCCTTCACCTACCTCGGCAAGGCGTCGTGGCTCGGAGTCCCGGCCGCCATCTGGATCTGCATGGTCCTCTTCGCCCTCGGCGGCAGCGCGCTGGCGTGGCTGCGGCACGGCCGGGCGCTGTACGCGATCGGCGGCAACGCCGAGGCGGCCCGCACCGCCGGTATCCGGGTGGACCGGATCGTGTGGGCGGTGCTGATCCTCGGCAGTGTGCTGGCCGCGTTCGCCGGCATCCTCTACAGCGGCCACTACGGTTCGATCTCCGCCACCCAGGGCAGCGGCTGGATCTTCCAGGTGTTCGCCGCGACCGTCATCGGCGGTGTCAGCCTCAACGGCGGCAAGGGCTCGGTGTTCGGCGCGCTCACCGGTGTGCTGACGCTCCAACTCGTCGTAAATGTCATGACGTTGGCGGGGGTGCCGCCGCTGTGGAACCAGTTCCTCAACGGCGCGATCATCATCGTCGCCCTGATCATCTCCCGCTTCGCCTCGGGCGAGAAGCAGGAGTAGTCCCGCTGGAGGGAGGCACCTCGTGGCACTCACGGACGAGGCGATGGACAAGATCAAGGCGATGATCGTGGCCGGTGAGCTGGCACCGGGCTCGCGTCTGCCCAAGGAGGAGATCCTCGCCGCCCAGCTCGGCCTGTCCCGCAGTTCGCTGCGGGAGGCGGTACGGGCGCTGACCGCCATGCGGATCCTGGTCACCCGGCAGGGCGACGGCACCTATGTGTCGAGCCTGGAGCCGCATCTGCTGCTGGAGTCGCTCTCCTTCGCCTCGGACGTCTCGCAGGGGCAGACGGCCCTGCAACTGCTCCAGGTACGGCGGCTGCTCGAACCCCAGGCGACCGGGGCGGCCGCCGCCCTGCTGACCGCCGACGACCTCGACGAACTGGGCCTGATCCTCGAACGGTCGCGGGCGGCCGCGACGGTCGAGGAGTTCGTCGGGCACGACATCGCGTTCCATCTGCGGATCGTCGAGGCGGTGGGCAACCCGGTGCTGTCGATGCTGCTGCGGGTGCTCTCCACCCGCACCCAGCGGGCCCGGATCGTCCGGGGCAGCCGCACCGAGCGGGCCGTGGAGCACGCCCACCGCGAGCACGAGGAGATCCTCCGCGCCCTGCGGACCCGTGACGCCGCCCTGGCGGTCTCGGCGGCGACGGTCCATGTCGCCGCCGTGGAGCAGTGGATGGCGAGCGGGCTCGTCGGGGAGGATCCCCTCGGCACGGCCGAGGGCTGACGGCCCTAGAGGTCGGCGGCGTCCGCCAGTTCGCCGAGGTCGACGAACTTGAAGCCGGTCGCCGT
Organism: Streptomyces caniscabiei; assembly: GCF_014930365.1. Classification (GTDB taxonomy): domain Bacteria; phylum Actinomycetota; class Actinomycetes; order Streptomycetales; family Streptomycetaceae; genus Streptomyces; species Streptomyces caniscabiei. The sequence continues at coordinate 31,667 of NZ_JABXWI010000027.1, forward strand.
GCGTGCGCCGCCCTCGCCGTCCGGGACCTCGGGGGTCTCGTTTCCGTCCTGGACGACGAGCAGGCCGTGCGGATAGCGGCTGCCCAGCGGGGCGTTGAGGACGGCCGCGCCGTCGCACTCCTGCACGGCGTCGAGGGTGTCCGAGGCGGCCCCGACGCGGAAGCCGCCCTCGTACTCGTTGCCCTCGCTCACCTCGCGGTCGTACAGGGCGAAGGTGTCGTCGCCCTGGCTGGAGGCGAGCAGATATCCGTCCCCGTTCCGCTCCTGATAGAGCGTCAGGCCCTCGACGTCGGCCGACAGCCGCTTCCCGCCGTAGCCGGGGTCGGCGCCCGGCACGCACTCCTCGGTCTCCTCGTCGTACGTGCCAGGGACGCCGTACTCCCTGGTCCTGTCGACCAGGACGGGCTTGCCGGTGAGGTCGGCGCGCAGACGCCAGATGCCGATGTCCTCCTGGCCGGCATAGAGGGTGCCCGTGGCGGGGTCGACGACCATGCCCTCGACCTGGGGGAGTTCACCGGGCTCACCGCAGGGGCTCCACCGGGTGCCGTCGGGCAGCCGGAAGGAGGAGGGCAGGTCGAGGGTGCGGATCGTGCGGTAGCCGACCGTGCCGTGCGCCGCCGGGAGGAGTTCGAGGAGGGCCAGCCGGGTGCGTTCGCGTCGGCTGACCAGGGCGTAGGACCGGCCGGTGGCCCTGTCCGTCCAGGTGGCGAGGCCGTAGGCGGTGCGCTGGTCGTTGATCTCGGCCTGGTCGGCGGAGAACACGGGGGCGGCGTCCGGGGCGGTGACGTCGGTCAGCGGGGCGTTCGGGCGGGCGGGGTCGATGCGGTAGATCCGCAGCCGGTCGTTGCCCCGGTCGCTGACCACGGCCACGTCGGCCCGGCCCGCGGAGGTGCGCAGTCCGGTGACGAGGTCGACGTTGTTGTAGCGGCCCGGCGCGTCGTCCCCCGTCGGCGGCTTCGGCGCGGCCAGGGACTGCACGAGGCGGGCGTCCAGGTCGTAGACGCGCAGGCCGCCCTCCTTCGCGGTGGCGACGACAAGGCTGCGGTCCGGGTCGGCGGGGTTCCGCCAGATCGCCGGGTCGTCGGCGTCGGCGTTGCCGCCGGCCTCGTCGTCGTACAGCGCGGCCGACTCGCTCGTCGCGGTCACCGTCGGGAGGGCGGCCGTACCCGCTCCGGCGGGGGACACCGCGAGGAACGTGGTCAGCGCGGTGCCCGAGGCGATCAGGGCGACTCTTCGAGCAGTGCGGGGCGTTCTCACAGGCGTTCGCATCCTTACCGTCGTGACGGCCGTCGATGGTCGCGGCCGGGTCGGTGGTCGGGCCGTGCGGATGATCAGGGCCATGTCGATGGTGCGGAGAGAAGCTTGCGCGCAGACGGACGCGAGCTGTCCATCCCGACGTGGTGAAAGGGCCGCGGTTTGGCCGAAGTTCGCCCGGAGGTCGCCCGGTCCCGGTCACTTCACATGGCGGGCCGGGAGCGTAGCGAGGTGAAGGAGATGCTCCAGCGGTCCACGGCGGAACCGGCGGGTCCAGGCGGTGGCGAGCAGCAGGGCGGCGAGAGTGTGGACGAGGAGGTCGACGAGGGCGGGGCCGGTCTCCTCCTTCATGCCGAACTCCCGGACGGCGAGGATGTGCAGGACGTACGCCGTCAGGGCCGTCATGCCGACGGCGCACACGGGCCTGGCGAGGCGCGCGCAGCGCGGCAGGCGGTCCACCGCCGTCACGCACAGCACCACCACGAGCAGGGCGAAACCGGCGTTGCCGAGGATGGAGAAGGTCGTCTGGCTGTGCGGCGCGCCCACCAGGAGCCAGTCCGCCGGGGTGCCGTCGTCGAGGTAGCCGACGGTGTCGGACCACCAGGCGGACGCGGCCGAGTCGCCGTCCGTGGCGGCGGCGACGGTGGCCCGCGCGTGCGGGACGAGGCGCAGCGCCAGCCAGGACCCGCCGTAGCCGAGCAGGGCCGACAGGCCGCCCGCGCACGCCAGTCGGGTACGGACGGTGCCCAGGGTGAGGTCGAGCCGGGCCACCGCCATGCCGGCCAGCATGAACGACATCCAGGTGAGCACCGGGTACTCGCCCGTGAACAGCAGCTCCATGAGGCCGTCCGTGTCGCTGATCCGGGCCAGTGGATCGGAGGCGACGACCGCGTACGCCCAGTCGCCCTCCCCGATCGACAGCCGTGTCACGTACAGGAGTTGGGGCATGACGAGCGCGCCCGCCACGGCGAGGAGGGCGAGCGTCCGGGCGCGCAGGCGGTGGAAGGGGAGGACGGCGAGGAAGATCAGCCCGTAGAAGGCGAGGATGACGTCGACGTCGGTGTCTAGGGCGGTCAGGGCGAACCCGAGGGCGATCAGGACGAGCGAGCGGATGACCGTCCGGACGACCGCCTGCCGTCCGGCGCGCCCGGTGCGCGGGTGCGGGCGGCCGGTGATCAGGACGAGGGTGAAACCGGCGAGCAGCGCGAACAGCGCGGAGGAGCGGCCCCGCGCCAGTTCCATCACGAAGCCCAGTGCTCCGCCGTGCGCCGGATCCGGGCCGACGTGTGCGGCGTACATGCCGAAGACCGCGAGCCCCCGGGCCAGGTCGATGCCGACCAGCCGCCCGGTGGACGGCCTCGCCGGGTTCCCGACGGCCGTGGGGGTCCCGGCGGGCGGGAGAGCGGGGGCGGGAGCGGGGGCCGGGGCCGGGGCGGGGAGGGATACGGCGACCGGCTCGGACGACAGGTCCGTCGACGTGTCTGGTGTCATGGCCTTCAGCGTCGGGGGCGCGCGGGGCGCGTTCCCATCCCGCGGGTGGCTGGAGGAATCCCCGCCGACCGGCCGGAGCCGCCCCCGCCAGGTGACCGGAAATGCGGAGGAATGGGAACCCGGCGGCGACTTCGGACGTCGTAGCGGTTCCAGCGGAAGTCCAGTGGTGGTCCGACGACGAGCGGGGCACAGGTGATCCGGGTACTGGTGGTCGACGACGAAGCCCTGATCCGGACGGGCTTCGAGCACATCCTCAACTCCGCGGACGACATCGACGTGGTGGCGGCGGTCCCCGGCGGCCGGGCCGTCCACTCCGTGCGGGAGCTGCGCCCCGAGGTCGTCCTGCTGGACATCCGTATGCCGGACGTGGACGGGCTCACGGTCCTCGCCGAACTCAGAAGGCTCCCACGACCGCCCGTGGTGGCCATGCTCACCACGTTCGACATGGACGAGTACGTGGCGGCCGCCCTCCGCTCGGGAGCCGCGGGCTTCCTCCTCAAGGACACCGATCCGGAGCAACTGCCGTATCTCGTACGGACCTTGGCGGCGGGCGGGGTGGTCCTGTCGTCCCGGGTGACCCGGACGGTCGTCGACGGGTACCTGGACAACGGGCCCCGGGAGGCCGCCGTCCGGTTGGTGGACCGGCTGACCGCACGTGAGCGGGACGTCCTGGTCCTCATCACGGAGGGGCTGTCCAACACCGACATCGGTGACCGGATGCATCTGAGCACGGGCACGGTCAAGGACCATGTGAGCGCGCTCCTCACCAAGTTGGAGGTGGGCAGCCGGGTGCAGGCGGCGCTGCTGGCCGAGCGGGCGGGTCTGCTCAGGCCCTCGCGCGCCGTCGGCGGCGGACGGGAGGCCGGATGAGGGCGCCCTCCCGTCTCCCGCACGCGTGGACGACGGACGCCGTGCTCGTCGTGGCCTGCCTGGCGGACGTGTGGATCCACGACGTGGGTCCCCATCACCCCCTGGAGCCGGCGGCGGCCCTGCTCGCGGTCTGCGCGCTGGTCGTGCGCCGCGCGCTGCCGCTGCCGACCTTTCTGCTCACCCTGCCGACCGCCCTGTTCACGGACGCGGTGTTCGCCACGCTGGTGGCGCTGTACACCCTCTCCTCGCGCATCCACCACCGGGTGCCGTTGGCGGTGTGCGCGCTGGCGTTCACGGTCTGCGACCTGACCTGGTGGTCGTGGCCGTCGCCGGAGTTCACCGACCTGGACGACCGCCAGGCCCTGATCCCGCTCTCCTACAGCGTGGCGCAGGCGACCGCGCCCGTCTTCCTCGGGCAGCTCGTCCAGGCCCGCCGGGAGCTGTCGCTGCGTCTGGTCGAGGTGTCCGAGGCGCGCGAGCACGAACGGCTGCTGATCGCGCAGAGCGTGCTGGCGACGGAACGCGCCCAGCTCGCCCGGGAGATGCACGACGCCGTCTCCCACCAGGTCAGTCTGATCGCCGTGCGCGCCGGAGCCCTCCAGGTCGGCAGCCGGGACGCGGAGGCGAAGGAGGCCGCGGCGACGATACGGCGCCTGAGTGTGCAGACCCTGGACGAGCTGCGGCACATGGTCGGCGTGCTGCGGGCCTCCGGCAGCCGCCCCACCGAACTCACCCCGCAGCCCTCCCTCGCCGATCTCGACCGGCTGGTCGCCGGCAGCGGCATCGACACCGACCTGCGGACGGAGCTGCCGGCCGGCCTGCCGCCGCCGGTCCAGCGCGCCGTGTACCGCACCGTGCAGGAGGCGCTCACCAACATCCGCAAGCACGCTCCCGGTGCCACCGCCACCATCCGGGTGCGCCGACGGAACGGCACGCTGCTCGCGACCGTGACCAACACCGCGCCCAGCCGCCCGGCCCTCTCCCTGCCGGGCGCCCACCACGGCCTGATCGGTCTGCGGCAGCGGGCCGAACTCCTCGGCGGAACGGTCACCTCCAGGCATCTGGCCGACGGTGGTTACGAGCTGCGCCTGGAACTGCCGGTCGACGGCGCGCCCTGAGCCGTAGAAGAAGGACGATCGCCGTGCCCGGCGGTGTCACGGGCCGGTGATCGTGGAATCCCGGCCGGCGAGGGATAGTCACGGTCGGTCCGTCACGTCGTGAGGGGTGCCAAGAAGGGGAGGGTTGATGAAGGCGTCGAGTCACGACGAGTTCCGGGAGTTCGTAGCGATGCGCTCCACCGCGTTGCTGCGGCTCGCGGTGCTGCTCACCGGCGGGGACCGGCACGCCGCGGAGGATCTGCTGCAGATCGCCCTGATGAAAGCCTACGGACACTGGTCGCGGATCGAGCAGCCCGAGGCGTACGTGCGTCAGGTGCTCTACCGACAGCAGGTCAACCGCTGGCGGCTGCGCGGACATCGCGCCGAGACGACGGTGCCCGTCCTGCCCGAGCCCACCGGGGAAACGGGTGCCGCGCCGGACACCGAGCTGCGGATCGCGCTGTGGGCGGCACTGGGCCGCTGAGCAGACGACAGCGGGCCGTGGTCGTACTGCGTTACTTCGAGGATCTGCCGGAGGCCGAGGTCGCGGCGCTGCTGGGGTGCCCGGTCGGCACCGTGCGCAGCACGGCGTACCGCTCGCTCGCCAAACTGCGGGCGCTGGTGCCGGAACTCGGGCCCGAAGGCCTGCACGGCTCCGCGGGCGGCGCGGGCGGCGCGGGCGGCGCGGGCGGCGCGGGCGGCGCGGGACAGGGGCGGCGGCTCAGTTACACGACGAAGGGGGTACGGGGATGACGGCGGAGCGGGTGGAGGAGAAGGTCCGGGAGACACTGCGCGCGGTCGCGCTGGACCGGGTGCTGGCGCCCGGGGACCTCGCCGATCAGGTGGTACGGCGGCGCGGCCGGCGCCGTCTCTCGCAGGTCGCGGGCGCGGCGGTGGCCGTCGCCGCGATCACCGTGGGCGCGGTGTTCGGGCTCGGGGGCGGCGGCACGGTCGACCGGGACCGGCCGGTGCGGCCGGCGGTGGCGCCGCAGGACTGGGAGCCGTGGCAGAGCGACGACCGGGGCGCGACCGAGCGGGGTTGCCTGGCCGACGGGGCGGCGTTGTACTGCGCCGGATCGAAGGACGACATCGCGAAGTTCGACGCGCGTACCGGTGAGCGGCTGTGGACGATCGAGGTCAACGGGGAGGGCGACGGGCCCGACCACCCGTTCGCCGTGCGCGACGGCGTGGTCTACGCGTTCCGCAACCACACCGCGCAGAAGCAGCCGAACGGGGACTACGCCGGCGGCACCGATCTGATGGCGGTGGGCGCCGAGACCGGTGAGCTGCGGTGGACGGTGGAGATGCCGCAGGACGATCGCGGCGACCAGGCCGCCATGCTCATCGACGGCGCGGTCCTGGCCAACACCCCGACACTGCGCACGGTGTCTGCCCTCGATCCACTGACCGGCAAGGAGAAGTGGCGCCACACCTGGGACAAGGGGATCGCCTGCCAGCGGGCGGTGCTGGGCGGTGTGCCGTACCTGATCTGCATGAAGGACGTCGACGCGCCCGGCGACACCCAGGTGTTCCGGCTGGACCCCGCCACCGGACAGGCACGGAAGGTCGCGACCGTGCACGGCGCGCAACTGCTCACCGGGGTCTCGGCGGACCGGCTGGTCCTGTTCGCCCCGAAGGACAGGGCCGGCGGGAAGATGCCGGTGACCCTGCTCAGCGGTTCCGGAGAGCGGACCTCGTTCTCCTATCCGATCGAGGAGGAGCTCGCCGGACTCGACGTCGTCGGCGACCGCCTGATCTCCGTGTCCTGGAAGGGCGAGGCCTCGGCCTGGTCGTTGACCACGGGCACCACCCTCTGGACGGCCCCGGTCGGCGTCGAGCTGCCCGGCAAGGAGACAGTGCCCGCCCTCGCGCCTCCTCTGGTGTCCGAGCGGCTGGGAGTCGTGTACTTCTTCAGTCCGACCGGGGATCTGTCCGGCCTCGACCTGCGCACGGGCGAACAGGTCTGGGACGACCACGTCGGCAACCGCAAGGAGGCTCCGGGGCCGCTCTACCAGCTCTCGCCCCAACTCCTGAGCTACCGGGATGTGTTGATCGTCCGGGACGGCAGCAGGATGACTTCTCTGCTGCCCGGGCCCACCGGCTGACACGAGGGCGCCCCGGGCCGCGGCCGGCCCGGGGCGCCCTGGCACCCGCTACGCGACTCCGACGGTCTGCGCCCGGACCCCGCTCCGGCCCGTCAAGCGGAACGTTTCATCCATGCGGTCGATCCGGTCCGTACGGTCCGCCCGGTCCGTACGGTCCCCCCGGTCCATACGGTCCGTCCGCAGCGCCAGGATTCCCGCGCGCAACGCGGTCACGACGAGATGCGTGCGGTTCTTCGCGCACAACTTCTCCCGGATGCTGCGCATATGGGAGGCCACCGTGCGGACCGAGATCGACAGCTGACGAGACATGTCCGCGTCCGACATGCCGTGGGCTGCCAGAAGGAGGATCTCCATCTCCCGGGCGCTGAGTCGGCCGGAGCTGTCCAATGCCATGGGTGCCTGCCTTGTTCGGAGTGGGGGTCGAGGACCCGCGTGCCGTTCGTCTGCTGCGCTGTGACTCTTCCGTGACATCCGGGCGGCGGGCATCGACCATTCGACCGATACCCGGCAGTAGTCATCGGCCGATCGGCCTCGGTCCCCCGCTCCGGGGCGGAACTTTCTCCGGGTTGGCGCCAACCGCCCGATTCGGCGGGGGTGTTCGCCCGGCCGGCTTCCCCTGACCGCCGGACCGGCCGGATGATCCGTGGCATGCTCGGCCGCGTGAGCAGCACCCCCACACGTGTGATGATCGCCGACGACCAGGATCTGATCCGGGCCGGTTTCCGTCTCATCCTCGACGCCCAGGAGGGCATCGAGGTGATCGGGGAGGCCGCGGACGGACTCGCGTGCGTGGAGGCGGCGCGCGCGTTGCGGCCGGATGTGTGCCTGGTGGACGTCCGGATGCCGAAACTGGACGGGCTGGAGGTGACCCGGCTGCTGGCCGGGCCGGGGGCGACGCACCCGACGCAGGTCGTGGTGGTCACCAGCTTCGACCAGGACGACTACCTCAACATCGCGCTGCGCAACGGCGCGTGCGGTTTCCTCCTGAAGGACGCGGCGCCCGCGCTGCTGATCGAGGCGGTGCGGGCCGCGGCACGCGGTGACGCGCTGGTCTCGCCCGCGGTGACGGTCCGGCTGCTGAAGCAGCTGGAAGAACGGGCGGCGGCCCCGGTGGACGGGGTGGGCGTGCCCGAATCCGCCCTGAGCGTACGGGAATTGGAGGTGGCCCGGCTCGTCGCGGTGGGCCGGACCAACCAGGAGATCAGTGATGAGCTGTGTCTGTCGCTGTCCACCGTGAAGACGCATCTGGGCCACATCCACCACAAGCTCGGCGTACGCAACCGCGTCGAGGTGGCGGCCTGGGCCTGGTCCAACGGGACGGTACGGACCGGACGCTGACGGGGATTCCGTGAACGCCCTGTAATGGATCTATGACGCTTCCCACACATCGGCCCACCCCCTGCCGGGGAAGCATGTGCATGCCTAGCCTCCGGTTGTATGACACCTTCGTCACTCGCGGCACTCTCGGCACGAGCGACCCAGCCGCACCACCACGGCCGCCCCCGGTCACGCGCACGACGGCTGGACCACCGCGCCCTCTACCCGGCGCTGGGTGTGCTGTGGCTGCTCGACGTGGGCATCATCGTGTCGCAGCAACGGGGCTTCCTCGACTGGCTGCCGCTGGTGACGGGTCCCGTCGCCCTGGCCCTGGTGCTCGTGCCCGACGAGCGGCTGAGCATCACCTGGCGCACGGGGTTCTGCGCGGCCGTCTCGACGGCGGTGACCCTGGGCACCTCCCTGATGGGCTGGGCCATGCCCGAGTGGGGGCTGCTGGAGACGGCGTGCATGCTGGTGCTGCTCGCCCGCACCTGCCGCGACGTGGCCCGGCCCCGGGTCGCCCTGGCACTGGCCGCCGCGATGGGGGCCAGCGTCATCGACGAACCCCTGCGCACCGGCGGCACCGGCATCACCCTCACCTACCCGTTCCTGCTGACGTTCGCGGTCGGCGGCGCCGTCGGCGCCGGGTGCTACCTGCGCACCCTGGACGCCCGGCGCCGTCGTACGATCGCCGCCGTACGGCTCGCCGAGCGGATCCAACTCGCCCGGGAACTGCACGACTTCGTGGCCCACCATGTGACGGGCATCATCGCCCAGGCGCACGCCGCCGGCGTGATCCACGAGAGCGCGCCGCAGCAGGTCGGCCCCATCCTGGGCAACATCGCCGAGGCCGGACAGCGGACCATGGACTCCATGCGCCGGCTGATCAAGGTGCTGCGCGAGGACGGCGAACAGATCTCCCTCGAACGGCCCGAGGAGCCGTACGCCGAACTCACCAAACTGGTATCGGAGTTCAGCGGTCAGGGCGACGGGTCGACCGCCCAGCTGGAGATCACCGGAGCCGCCCGCAGAAGCGCGCTGCTGCCCGAGGTGGGCTCCGCCGTCCATCGTGTGGTGCAGGAGGCGCTGACCAACGTACGGCGGCACGCGCCGGGCACCCAGGCCACGGTGCGCGTCCACCGCACCCGCGACGACCTGCTGCGGATCGACGTGTACAACGAGGGGCCGGAGCGGCGGGTGTCCCGTCCCACGGGAGGCCGCGGCGGCTACGGCCTGATCGGGCTGCGCGAGCGTGTGGAGACGGTCGGCGGCTCACTGGCGGCGGGCCCGGCCGACGACGGGGGCTGGTGGGTCATCGCCCATTTCCCCGTGGCTCCCACGGCGGTGCCGTCCGGCGCCGAGGAGACGGCGGAGCCGGGTCAGGCGTCCCGCAGGCCGTCCGGGCGGCACGCGAAGCCGAACGCGCACGCGGAGCCCGAGCCGGACATGAGCTGGGACGCGAGTTGACCGAGCCGCCGCGTGAATTAGGCAATTTTACGAATCGCACCCGGCCGGTCCGCCGTCTATCGTCGAAGAAAGAAAAAGGCGCCGGGACGGCCTTTCCCACGTCCCGCAGAGTGGTGAATCGGCCCGGACCGGGCCCTTTCGAGGGCCCGTTCCCCGTCACCCGACACCATTGCGTGAACCGGTCGTTTCCCGTCCGCCCATTTCCGGGCCCGGGACCGGCGGCCGTCGACGAGGAGGCGCGGATCCATGACTACGGCCGTCGTGGTGGGCAGCGGTCCGAACGGTCTCGCCGCCGCCGTCCTCCTCGCCCGTGAGGGTGTGGAGGTCACCGTCCTCGAGGCCGCCGACAGCATCGGCGGCGGCACCCGCACCAGCGAACTGACGCCCGGGCTGCTGCACGACCACTGCTCCGCCACCCATCCCATGGCCGTCGCCTCGCCGTTCCTGCGCGGCCTCGACCTCGCCCGGCACGGCCTCACCTGGCGCCTGCCGGAGATCGACTGCGCGCACCCCCTGGACTCCGGCGAGGCCGGTGTCCTGCGCCGGTCGGTGCGGGAGACGGCCGACGGCCTCCCCGAGGCGGACGGCCGCCGGTGGCGGCGGCTCTTCGAGCCGCTCGCGGACGGCTTCGACGCGCTGGCCGACGACCTGATGCTCCCGCTCGCGCATGTGCCGCGTCATCCGCTGCGCCTCGCGGCCTTCGGGGCGCGGGCCCTGCTGCCCATCTCCGCCGTGGCCCGGCGGTGGCGGTCACCGGCCGCCCGCGCGCTCTTCGGCGGGGTGGCCGCGCACGCCTTCCGCCCGTTCCATCTGCCGGCCGGCGCCGCGGTCGGTCTGACCATCATCGCGGCGGGCCACCGGCACGGCTGGCCGGTGGCCGCGGGCGGCTCCCGGGCGATCGGCGACGCGCTCGCGGCCCAGCTCGGGGAGCTCGGCGGCCGGATCGAGACGGGCGTGCGGGTGCGCACCCCGGCCGATCTGCCCCCGGCCGACGTGGTCCTGTTCGACCTCGCGCCCCGCGCCGTCGCCGACATCCTGGGCGACCGGCTGCCGGGCCGGGTGGCACGGGCCTACCGGCGCTTCCGCCACGGCCCCGGAGCCTTCAAGGTCGACTTCGCTGTCGAGGGCGGTGTCCCCTGGACCAGCGAGGCGGCCCGCCGGGCGGGCACCGTCCATCTCGGCGGGACGTTCGAGGAGATCGCCCACACCGAGCGGACGATCCAGGCCGGGCGCATGCCGGAACGGCCCTTCGTCCTGGTCGGCCAGCAGTACCTGGCCGACCCGGGGCGCTCCAAGGGCGACCTCCACCCGGTGTGGACCTACGCGCACGTCCCGCACGGCTACGACGGCGACGCGACCGAGGCGATCATCGGGCAGATCGAACGGTTCGCCCCGGGGTTCCGTGACCGGGTCCTCGGCATGGCCGTCCGCTCCCCCGCCGCGTTCGCGGACTACAACCCGAACTACGTCGGCGGGGACGTCGTCACCGGGGCGAACACCGCCCTCCAGCTGGTGATGCGTCCCCGGGTGGCGCCCGACCCGTACCGCACGGGGGTCCCGGGGATGTACATCTGCTCCGCGGCGTCCCCGCCGGGGGCCGGCGCCCACGGCATGTGCGGCGCGAACGCCGCCGCGTCGGCCCTGCGTCACCTCCGGCGGCGGCGCGGCCTGGAATGAACCGGGAGCCGCCTGCCGCGGCATTCCCCGGAAGGGCCCGGACCACATCGGTCCGGGCCTTTCCACGTCCGCGTCCCGACTCCGGCGCGCGGGACGCCTTTCAAGAATAGGCATTTTTATCGATGTGGCGGCGGCCGGCGAAGCCCTAATGTTTTCTCCAGAAGGGCGACGGAAGAAAAAAGGACTTCCGCAGTCCCGAAAGCGAGAGGACGAAAGAAATGAGCAGCATCGAGAACGCGCTGAACAGCGTGGAAATCCCCGTCGAGGGTGTCGTCTACGTCGCCGCTCGCCCGACCCTGGGCACCCCGCGGATCGCCCGTATCGGCCGCATCGCCCAGGCGGCCGAGGGTGTCGGTGCCATCGCGGCGGCCGCCACCGCGGCGGTCGGCGTCGCCCAGGCCGCGGAGGCCAACAACCTGGCGGCGGAGGCCAACGCCCAGAACGCGGCCGCCCTCGCCGCCGTCGGTGGTACGCCGCCCGCGGTCTGACGACCGGCGGTGAACGCATAGGAACCCGCTGTCGGACCAGAGGGCTGTTCTGGTCCGGCAGCGGGTTCCGCCGTACTCGAAGACAAATTCGAAAGTACCAGGAAAAGAGGTTCCATGAAACTCGTCCGAAGGATCACCTCCGCGGTCCCGGACAGGGTCGCCTCCGCCGTGCTCGGCCCGATACCGGTCGGCCGGGACCGTGCGCTGGGCCTCTCGGAGCGGCTGGCCGCCGCGACGAGCCTCACCTCGTCCCTCGAATACCTCACCCAGCGCCACGAGATGGGCAAGGGGGGCATGAACGACTGGGACATCGCCAAGGACAGCATCGCGCACGCGAACCCCCTGCTGCGCCGAGTGATCGACATCGCCAGCGGACGCCGGACCACGACGGCCCTCCACCTCGCACGGGCCGCCGTCGCCTCCGCCATGCTGCTGCCGGGCCGCTCCCCCTGGCGCGGGGCGGGCAGCCTCTTCCTCGGTGCCTCCTCCGCCCTCCTCGGCCCCCGCCAGCACTACGGCAGCGACGGCGCCGACCAGGTCGCGACCCTCGTACAGCTCGCCACGGGCAGCGCCCGTCTGGTGCCCTCGCCGGCCGCCAAGGACGCCCTGCTGTGGTACGTCGCCCTCCAGTCCAACCTCTCCTACCTCGTCTCCGGCTGGGTCAAGCTGCTCGGCCCGGACTGGCGCGACGGGTCCGCCCTGCCGGGGGTCATGCGCACCCACACCTACGGCCACGAGGGCATGCACACCTGGATCCGGAACAACCCCCGGTCCGCCAAGCTGCTCGCCCACGGTGTGCTGGCGCTGGAGTGCCTCTTCCCGCTCGCCTATCTCAAGGGCGGCAAGCTGACCCGTCCCGTCCTCGCGAGCGCCGCCGCGTTCCATCTAGCCAACGGCTACTTCATGGGGCTCGGCCGGTTCGCCACCGCCTTCCCCGCGATGCACCCGCTGATCGCCTACACCGCCGCTCCCCGCACACACCCCGCGGTGGCCGGACGCGACGACCGCGCTCTGCCCGCCGCGCTCACCCTGCTCGCGGGCGCGGCGGCGGCCGCGGGCGTCACCGCCGTGCACCGGCGCATGCGCGCCACCGAGGGCTGGCGGACCTCTCGCGTGCTGACGACCCGTCACGGCAACCGGCTCCAGTACGAGGAGATGGCGGCGGGATCCGCCGACCGGCCGGTCTTCGTGCTCGCCGCCGGCCTGCTGTCCACCAGCGAGCACTACGCCTGGATCAGCGAGCGCCTGAGCTACGAGACCACGTACGGCGTCATCACCTACGCTCGCGCCGGATACGCCGGAAGCCACCGCCGGGCGACCACCGCCTACCGCCTGACGGAGTCCGTCGACGACCTCGTCGACCTGGTCAACGGAGCCGTGGCACCGCACCGCAAGGTGATCCTCGTCGGCCACTCGATCGGCGGGGAGCTGGCCCGCCGTGCCGTCGCGCACCTCAGCGACCGGGTGCACGGCGTCGTCTACCTCGACTCCTCGCACCCCGACCAGTTCCACCGCTCCCCTCAGCAGCGGGTGACCGGCGCCGGGCTGGCCGGCAGCTTCACCTCCATGGGCCGGGCCCTGCGCCTGGGCACCGGGGCCCTCCTCGCCCGACCGTGGTGGATCAGGGAACTCCCCGCCGCCTACCAGGAGAAGGTCTTCGCCCAGTACGCCGACGCGCGGATGTGGGACGCGGCCCGCCGTGAATGGACGGCGCTGCGGGAGGACTTCGAGGCCTTCCCCGGCCGGCTCGCGCCGATCGAGGGCGTGCCCGCCCTGGTGATCTCCGCCCAGCGGACCGTGGACCGCGACCCCGAACAACTGCTGATGCACCGGGAACTGGCCGAGGCCCACCGGTCGGCGCCCACCGAGACGGTGGTCGTCGAGGGCGCGGGCCACGACACCCTGCTGATCAACAGCCGCTACGCCCACCAGGTGACGGACCACGTCCTCGCGTTCTTCGCGGGCCTCGACGAGCGTCCCCGCAGGACCAGGCCCGGCCGGTCCGTCACCCTCGAGAAGGAGGCGTCCCGGTGAGCCCGACCCGACGTCCCGCACTGAGGAACCCGTTCACCGGCGAGGGCGCGGCCTGGCGGATCGCCGGCGCCGCCATGCTGGTCGTCACCGTCGCGGGCCAGCATCCCTTCGAACAGTTCTCCCGGTTCCGGGCGAAGGACGTGCTGTCCCTGGTGCCGAACTGGCGGTTCTTCGCCCCCAACCCCTGTATGCACGACAGCCACTTCCTGTACCGCACGGTGGACGCGGCGGGCAACGCCTCGCCCTGGCACGACGGGTTCACGACCGAGACCCGCAAGCCCCAGCACATCGTGTGGTTCCCGAGCCGGCGCGCGGACAAGGGCGTCTCCGACGCGTGCGCCGACATCCTCCCGACCCTGGAGTTCGGTGGCTTCGAGGCCGCGGCCCGGGTGCCCGGCTACCGGATGGTCACCGAGCACCTGCGGCTGCTCATCAGGTCCGAGGGCCTCGCGTCCGACGAGGTACGGGGTTTCCAGTTCGCCCTGGCCCGGGCCACCGGCTTCGACACGCGCCACCGTCCGGAGCTGATGTTCGTCTCCCCGTTCGTTCCCCTCGGCCCCGAGGCCCCGGGCACCCCGCTGACGCCGGCCCCGGCCAAGACTCCCGCAAAGGTGTGACGTGACCATGGACTTCGCCCTCCCCTTCATCCTGCTCGCGATCCTGATCTTCGCGGTCGGCCTGCTCAAGGCGGGCCTGCGGCTCAGGTCCCAGGCGAAAGAGGAAGGGAGGGAACACGAGTGAGCCGGACACGGACGGCCGCCGCGGGGCCGAGGGCCCGGGATGAGTGACCTGCTCGCCGGCCGGGGGCGGCACACCCGCCCGCAGGACCCCCCGGTCAACCTGGAGAAGGAGGGCGAGCACGGTGGGGGGCGGCGGGCCGGGCACCGTGCGGTCCCCCAGCTCGATCTGCATCTGCTGTGGGGCGAGGGCGCCAGACCCTGGCGGGCCATGGGCCGGCACCGCCGGCTGGTCCTTCTCGGCATCTTCCTCGGCCTGGTGGGGGCAGGGACCTCCCTGGCCCAGCCCGCGGTCATCGGCCAACTGGTCGGCGCCGTCGGCGAGGGGCGCTCGGTGACCGGCCCGATCCTGGTGGGCGCGGCACTGTTCATCGCCGACGCGGGCCTCGGCGCACTGCACTCGTACGTCATCGGGCTGGCCGGGGAGAACATCGTCTACGACATCCGCCGGACCCTGGCCTCGCGGCTGCTGCGCTCCCGGTTCAAGGCGTACAGCGGACTCCAGCAGGGCGATGTGTTCTCCCGGATGGTCAGCGACACCATGCTCGCCCGCTCCACCATGACCCACGCGATCGACAGCATCCTCAACAACAGCTTCCTGGTCATCGGCGGGATCGTCCTGATGGCCTGGATCGACACCGTGCTGCTCGCCGCGACCCTGGCCTGCCTCGGGGTGACGAGCGCCGTGTCCCTCTGGCTGGCGCGCGGGGTGCGCCGGGTGTCGGTGCTCAACCAGGCCGACCTCGGCACCTTCGGCTCCGCCCTGCTGCGGGTGCTGGGGGCGATGCCGACGGTGAAGGCCTCCCGCGCGGAGGCCCGGGAGGCCGAGGGGATCGCGGCCATCGCCCGGCGCGCGCGGAAGTCGGGGATCAGGGTGACGGTGATGTCGTCGCTGCTCGACCCGACCATGAGCATCGGCACCCAGCTCGCCCTGACGGTCGTCATCGGTCTGGGCGCGGCCCGCACGGCGACCGGGGCGATGCCCACCGCCGATCTGACGGCGTTCATCCTCTATCTGTTCTACCTGGTGGCGCCGTTGCTGACGCTGTTCGAGTCGATCGCCCAGTTCCAGATCGGCAGGGCGTCGGTGGACCGGCTCGCGGAGCTGGGCAAGATCGAGGTCGAGACGGACGGGGCCGGCGAACGGCCGGCCGCCGACCGGCCGCGGGTCCGCCCGCTCAGGCGCGACTACGAGCCCGGACTCCGCTTCGACAGCGTCCGGTTCTCCTATCCGGGCAGCGACAAGACGGTCCTCGACGGGGTCTCCTTCACCGTCCCGGCCGGCGGGCTGACCGCCGTCGTCGGCCCCTCGGGCGGCGGCAAGTCCACCCTCTTCCAGCTGATCGAGCGGCTCTTCGACCCGGTGTCCGGGGCGATCCTCATCGACGGCACCGACATCACCGACATGCCGCTCAACCAGCTGCGGTCCATCGTGGGCTACGTCGACCAGGACCACACGCTGCTGCGCGGCACCGTCCGCGAGAACCTCACGTACAGCGCGCCGGACGCGGACGACAAGGACATCGCCGAGGCCCTGCGCATGGCCAACCTGACCGAGGTGATCGCCGCGCTCCCCAAGGGCCTCGACACGGAACTCGGCGACCGGGGGGCGGGTCTGTCGGGTGGTCAGCGGCAACGCCTCGCCATCGCAAGGACGTTGCTCCAGGCACCCCGCTTCCTGCTGCTGGACGAGGCCACCGCGAACCTCGACACCGAGTCGGAGAACGCGCTGCGCGACAGCATCGCCATGATCTCCGGCTTCTGCGCCGTCATCGCCATCGCCCACCGGCTGTCGACCGTCACCGAGGCCCAGCAGATCGTCGTGCTGGACCGGGGCCGGGTGCACGCCGTCGGCACCCACGACGAACTCCACCGCCACAGCGACCTCTACCGCCGGCTCGCCCGGCTCCAGGCGCTCAGCGACGTGGCGTCCTGACCCGACCTCCCTGGAGGAGACCCTGATGAACGACTTCCTGCTGATCCCGTTCGTGGTGGCCCTCGGCATCGTCGGCTTCCTGATCACCACCCGGGCCGTCAGCATCCCCGCGGTCCTCGGCGTCGCCCTCGTGGTGCTGCTCGGCGCCTGCTCCCAGGCCAGACGGAACGCCCATCCGAGGACCACCCCACCCAAGAAGCGGAGGCAGCACCCATGAGCACACCGACCACGTCCCCCACATCCACCGCGCCCAGCACGAGCGGTACGCCCACCACGAGCGGCATCGTCGACGACATCGGCTACGGCCGGCAGTTCGACGGCTGGTACCACCGCCTCTTCCCCGACGACGCGTCCGTCGTCACCGAGGTGGACCTCCTGGCCTCGCTGCACCCCGACCCGGCCTCCGGGACGGTCGAGTTCGGCGTCGGCAACGGGCGCATCGCCCTCCCGCTCTCCCGCCGGATCGGCAGGATCACCGGTGTGGACTCCTCACCGGAGATGCTCGACCTGCTGCGCCGGGACCTCGCCGAGGACACCCCCGTGGAGCCCGTGCACGCCGACATCCGCACCTACACCGCCGACGGCACCGTGGGGCTGGTGTACGCGATCTGCGCCACCCTCTCCATGCTGCTGACCCCCGAGGAACAGCAGCAGGCCGTGCGGCGCGCCGCCGACCTGCTCGCCCCCGGCGGCCGGCTGGTCGTGGAGACCCACAACAAGCCGGCCGTGCTCGCCCTGCACGAAGGCCGGTCCCGGGCCACGTACTTCACGCCGTACCCCGAGCCCGGCACCGGCCTGCAGAGCCACTCCCTGCTCTTCCCCGAGGGGTCGCTCTGGCATCTCTCCCATGTCTGGTACGAGTCCGACGGCACCACCCGGGTCGGCACCGAGGTCTCCCGGCTGACCGCCCCGGAGGAGTTCGACGCCTACGCCCGTGCCGCCGGCCTCGAACCGGAGCGCCGCTGGGGCGACTGGCCGGCCGACGCGGCCCCGTACGGTCCGGACTCGCCCCTGGCCATCTGCTCCTACGTCAAGCCCTGATCCATGAGACCTGCCTCAGCGGCGGGTGACGACCGTCCCCCGGGTCGGGAACGTGACCTCGCACCGCGGGATGAAGCCGTCAGGCGCGGCCCGTGGCGGGCCGCGCCGAGGGCCCCGGGTGGATGCGGGCGTCCCGCGGAGTCAGCGGTCCGTGCCCCTCCTCGCAGACGACCACCGTCCGCACGGCGTCACCGCAGTCCGCGTGCCGCACCTCCAGAGGCGGCCCCTCGGGGTCGGCCGTGTAGCGGTCGCCCCACTCCTTGAGGGCGATCATCGCGGGCCACAGGTCCCAGCCCTTGCGTGTGAGCCGGTACTCGCGCCGGGTGCGGCTGCCGGGCTCGCGGTAGGCGACGGTCTCCAGGACCCCGGCCGCGACCAGCTTGCGCAGCCGGTCCGCCAGGACGGCCTCGGACAGCCCGACGTGCCGCCGGAAGTCGTCGAATCGCCGGACGCCGTTCATGGCGTCCCGCACGAGCAGCAACGACCACTTCTCGCCGACCAGCTCCAGCGTCCGGTGGACCGTGCAGTTCTCCGCGCTCGTCTCCAGCCACCTCATGGGCTCATCCTAGGCTGACTTCGCGATTGACAGCCAGAGGGGCGCGCAGCTAGCTTCACTGAGAGAAGCCAGCCAGCCCGGGAGTGGAAATGCTCAGGTCACGTACGTTCGCGTGGGAGGACCCCACCCGTTCCGCCCGAGCCGTCGGCGAGCACAGCGGGCTCGAGTTCCTCCGGGAGATGCTGGCCGGGCGGCTGCCCTCCCCGCCGGTGGCCGCCACCCTCGGCTTCACCCTGGAGGAGGTCGAGCACGGCCGGGCCGTCTTCGTCCTGGAGCCGGGCGAGGAGCACTACAACCCGATCGGCAGCGTCCACGGCGGCGTGTACGCCACGCTCCTGGACTCGGCGGCCGGCTGCGCGGTGCAGTCCGTGCTGCCGCAGGGCATGGGGTACACCTCGCTCGACCTGAACCTGAAGTTCCTGCGCCCGATCACCGTCGACACGGGCAAGGTCCGCGCCATCGGCACCGTCCTCAACAACGGCCGCCGGACCGCCCTCGCCCAGGCGGAGCTGCGGGACTCCGAGGACCGGCTGCTGGCCCACGCCACCAGCAGCTGCATGATCTTCCCCGTCCCGGCCGGCTGACCGCCGCGCGGGCCCGGAAGGGCCCCTTCCGGGCCCGAATCCCCTGCCGCGTACGCTCGTTCGCATGGTTGCGCACCGGATGATCGAAGCGAACGGAGTACGACTGCACATCGCCGAGCAGGGCACCGGCCCGCTCGTGGTGCTTCTGCACGGCTTTCCCGAGTCCTGGCACTCCTGGCGCCGCCAGTTCGACCCGCTCGCCGCGGCGGGCTTCCGTGTCGTCGCCCCCGACCAGCGCGGGTACGGTCGCAGCGACCGCCCCGAGGCCGTCGACGCGTACACGATCCTCCATCTGGTCGGCGACGTCGTCGCGCTGATCCAGGCCCTCGGCGAGGAGAAGGCGTACGTGGTGGGGCACGACTGGGGCGCGCCGGTGGCCTGGCACACCGCTCTGCTGCGGCCGGACATGGTGCGCGGGGTGGCCGGACTGAGCGTGCCGCCTCCCTTCCGGGGGAAGCAGCCTCCGCTGGTGGTGGCCGAGGAGCGGTTCGGCGGCCGCTTCTACTGGAACTACTTCAACCGCCCGGGCGTCGCCGACGCCGAGTTCGCCGAGGACCCCCGTACCACCCTGCGGAAGATCTTCTACTGGGCCTCCGGCGAGGCGCCGCTCACCGGTGAGGAGAGGCAGCCCCTGGTCGACCCCGAGCGGGGCTGGCTGGCGACCATGGCGGATCCCGGGCCGCTGCCGGGCTGGTTCACCGAGGACGACCTCGACGTCCTCGTCGAGGGTTTCTCCCGGGGGTTCACCGGGGCCCTCAACTGGTACCGCAACCTCGACCGCAACTGGGAGCTGATGGCGCCCTGGCACCACGCCGTCGTCACCCCGCCCGCCCTGTACGTCTACGGCGACCGTGACCTGGTGCCCGCGTTCCCCGGTACGCCCGAACTCATCGCGGCCCTGCCGGACCTGATGCCCGACCTGCGGCGCGAGCCCGTCATGCTGCCCGGCTGCGGCCACTGGACGCAGCAGGAACGCCCGGACGAGGTGAACGCGGCGCTCGTCGACTTTCTGACGGACTGTTCCCGCGCCGCCTGACGCTCAGCGGCCGTTCCCGGCCGCGGCGGGGGACGCGGGCGAGGACGGCCGGGCGGCGGGGAGGGCCGATCCAGGGGCGTCACCGGCACCGAGGCCGGTGCCCGGCCCGGGGAGAGCCTCCCGGATCCGCCGGGTGGTGCGAGGGGGCCGGTGCGGGAAAGATCGCTCCGTCGGTCATCGAGCGAGTTCCTCGACCCCGGGCGGCCTCATGAGTCAGCACGCGCGGACGGAGCCGGACAGCCCTCGGATGCGGCTGCGTCCCCTGGACGAGACCGGGGCGCGGCAGATCGAGCACTGGTTCGACCACCCGGAGGTGCAAAGGCGCCTGGGCGGCCGGTCCTGGATCCACCGTCAGCTGCGGCTGCTCGGTGAGCAGTCCCCCGCCGCCTTCCGCGGCGCGACGGTGCTGCGCGCCCACGGGTGGCTCGGGCTGGATCCTGCCGGGACGCCGGTCGCGTTCGTCTGCGGTGATGTCTACGACCGCTGGGTCCGCCACCACGGCGAAGGCCCCGAGGGCCCCCTCCTGTCCGACGCCGTCCCCGGTCCCGCCCTGGGCCTCGCCCACCTGGTCGACCCCGCACGGTGGCGGCTCGGACACGGCCGCTCCGTCCTGCGGGCCGTCCTCGCCCACCCCGACGTCGGCGACGTCAGGACCTTCTTCCTCGGCATCGACGCCGACAACCACGCCAGTCGCCGCTGCGCCGCGTCCGCCGGCTTCACCCTCCCCGATCCCGCACCGGACCACGAGGGGATGCTCTACTACCGCCGCGTCAGGCCGAGTTGACCGCCGGAACCGGCCCGGCTGTCGACGCCCGCTGGACAACCGGGAGGGTGGGTCGCGGGTGCGTCAGATCACCGCCATGGCGTAGCAGGCGAAGGCCCCCGCCAGTAGGGCCACCACCGCCCGGCGCGAGCCGCGGATCCCGGTCCAGGGCGCTTCGAAGCGGTGGGTGAGGCGGCCGAGGGCCAGCAGGGTGAGGGCGATGAGCGGGAGCCAGGCGAGCCGGGCGAGAATCCAGACGGCGGTGTCCGGGGCGGTGGTGAGGCCGGGCACCGGGGCGCCGAGGAGCGAGGTGGGGACCGCCAGGGTGAGCAGGGCCGTCTGGTGCCAGCAGAAGACGGTCATCGCGGAGAGGTTGACGGCCACCACCGCCGCCCACAGGGCGCGCCGGCGCCGCAGCAGGCCGTCGAGCCGGTCCCGCAGCAGGATCGCCGCGCCGCACTGCACACAGGCCAGCGCGAGGACGAGCAGGGACGGCGGATGGGAGTTGGTGCGGGCCGCGCCCGGTACGCCGACCATGCTCGCCGGGTAGTGGAGGACGAGGAGCAGCACGGCGAACAGCGCGCCGCCGCCGAGCAGCATCAGCCGGGCACCGCGCCGCCCGAGTCTCCCCTCGCCCCAGCAGACGCCCAGTTGGTACGCGAACAGCCAGCCCGGCCCGAGGTTGAGCAGGCCCAGCCAGGACGGCATGGCGTCCGCCCAGGGGCCGTACCGCAGCAGGTCCACGACGGCGACCGAGGCGAGCAGCGGTACGGCGGACCGTCCTCCCCAGGTCCGCGCGGCGCGTACGCACCACGGCGTGAGGGCAGTCACCAGCACGTAGATGCCGACGAACCACAGCGGCTGGACGACCAGCACCGCCCCGGTGCGCAGTGTCGTGGCCGGCACCCCGGCGGCGTACAGCACCGGCAGGAGCACGGCCCACACCGCGGCGACGCCTAGGACGGGGCGGCCGAGGCGGGCCAGCCGCCCGCGCAGCCAGGCTCCCGTCGACACTCCGCGTCCGGCGGAGCGGCGCAGGGAGAGGGTGGCGGCGCAGCCGCCGACCAGGAAGAAGATGCCGAGCATCTGCAGCACCCAGCTCACCGGGGCGAGGAAGCCGAAGGCGGCGAGCGGGCTGGTGTTGTGCAGGGCGCCGTCGGGGCCGAGGGCGAGACCGCCGAGCATCCAGTGGCCCACGGGGACCGCGAGGAGGGCGAGGGCGCGCAGGCCGTCGAGGGCGCGGTCGCGGTGGACGGGTGTGCGCGCCTCGATACGGGCGGCGGCCACGGAGAGGTCAGAGAAGGCCATGACGGCAGTCCTTCGCAGGGGTGTCGGCGGTCGGGCGGACGCAGGTGACGGCCGCGTAGTCGCCGACGGCGATGGCGGCGTAGTTGGTCAGGGACGCGGTGCCGGGTTCGAAGTAGCCGGTGTGGCCCTCGGCGCGGTCGGAGGCGACGACCCGGGCGCCGAAGCCGGGGGCGGCCGGGTCCGCGCCGTGGCCGAGGCCGAAGAGCTCGACGGGAGGGACCCGGCTGATCCAGTCGGTCGCGTCGCGGGCGGTCGCCCACAGCCGCGCCCGGGCCCCGACCGGCACCTGGCCGGCGTGTTCGAGACGCATGCCGGGAGAGGCCACGACCACGAGGTCGGACGCCTGCTCTCCGGTCAGCCGGCGGGCGGCGACGCCGCACAGCACCGAGCCGTAGCTGTGGCAGAACACCGAGGGCGGGGCGACCGGGTGGGTGGTCGCGGCCAGGCCGTCGAGGAAGCGGAGCAGCCGGGGCGCCCCCTCTTCCGCGAGGTGCCCGGTGGCGGCGTCCCAGCCGACGCCGACCGGGGTCGTGTAGCCGACCCACACGATCACCGCGGGGTGCTCCTGCGGGGAGCGCCGGGTCATCTCCGCCCGCAGGTCGCGGGCCATCCCGGCCGCGACGTCGTACGAGCCCAGGTCCGTGTCGGAGCCCGGCACGACGACCGCCACGCGGCGGGCGGTCCGCAGGTCGCCGTACACCTCGGCGACCTGCCCCCGGCCGCGCGGGTCGAAGGCGAGGACACGGCGCCCGGGCGCCAGGAGCTCGTCGTACGTCGCGGCCCGCGCCCGTGCCTCGCGTCGAACGCCGTCTGGCCGCGACGGGTCGGCGGCACGGGCCAGTTCGCGGTCGCGTCCGGCGGTGAGCGCGCGGGCGTTGGCGGCGTACCGGAGCTCGGGCGGCGCCCCGTCGAGGCCGCCCACGACGAGCGGGTGACGCTCGGCCAGTGTCGTGCGCTGCGCCGCCGTCAGGCCGGCGAAGAACCGGGCGATCTGCCGGGGAGCGGCCGACGCCGGGTCCGGCAGTCGTCCGCCGAGCACCCGGTCGGCCGTCCAGGCCGCCGTACCGGGAGGCGGGCCCGTGACGGCGGTCTGTATGTCGCCCGCCGCCCAGCCCGCCGTGCCCGCGACCGTCGCCAGCACCAGCGCGCACGCGATGAGCCCTCGCTTGAAACGCCTCATGGTGTGTCTCCCCGCTCCCCCGTGCTCTGTGCTTCCGTGGCCGTCGGCCCGCCTTTCTCGGGGGCGGGCCGACGGGCGAAAGCTAGGAATCAGGGGGGCCGGCCGGCGTCACACCGGGGAGCCAACCTCGGGGTAGCACCCGGGTAGGGGGTGGCGGACAGGGGGCGCCGCCGGGTGTCTCAGCGCAGGGTGAAGAAGATCATCGGGTTGTCGCGGCTCTCCCGGACGGGGTGGCCGAGCGCGAGGGACCGCTTGATGTCCTTCAGCCGGTCGTGGATCTCGGGAGCGTGGGCTCGGGAGGCGGTGAAGTAGGCGTTCTCCCGCTCGGCGAGCCAGCGCAGCACGACCGCCCCCTCGGTGAACGGCAGCGCCCTGCGCCCGTGGAAGACGTCGTGCACGCACACCGGGATGCCCGGCCGCAGCCGTGGGAACAGGTGCTGGAGGTACCAGCGGGCGAAGTTCGCGGAGTGCGCCGCGTCGATGAACAGGAAGTCCGCGTCCTCCGGGATCTTCTCCAGGTTCTCCCGGGCGTCCCCCTGGGTGAACGTCCAGCGGCCGGTGGACAGGGTCTCGGGGACCTCCCGTACGACGTGGTCGACGATGTCGTACGAGTAGAGGTGCCCGGTGCCGTTGTCGCGCAGGGCGCGCAGGATCCAGGTGGTGGACCAGCCGTGGAAGGTGCCGATCTCCACCACCGTCTCCGGCCGGGCCTCGCGCAGGAGGAGGTACGTGATCTCCGCCTCGATGTCGTCGAGTTGGGCCTTCATCGAGGTGGGCGGCGCGAGCAGGGTGCGCTGGCGTTCGCGGGCGCGGTCGAGGTCCTCGGCGAAGGTGCGGTAGAGGTCACCGATGTGGTCGAGGTCGATGGGCCGACCTCCGAGGGACCCTCCGGTGGACTCGCCGACGGGCCGGCCTTCGACCCTGCCGTGGCCGACCTTGCTGTCGTCGCCGACCTTCCTGTCCTGGCCGACCTTCCTGTGGCGTCCGGCATTCGTGCCGTGGCCGGCGTTCGTGCCGTGGCCGGCGTTCGTGCCGTGGCCGGCGTTCGTGTCGTGGCCGGGCTGGTGCATGTCTCACGCTCCTGCGAAACCGTTTCCGTGATCGGGACGCGGTGATGCTGGAGCGTGGGCGGCGGGCCGCACATCACACCCGGGTGCCAACCTTCGTGTCACCCCCGGGTACGACACGCGGCCGATCGGGCGGGCGGTCAGGCGGTCGGGTCGGACGGTCGGTCAGACGGTCGGTCAGACGGGCGGCGCCCCGGGCACGACCAGCCCCGACTCGTAGGCGAAGACGACGAGTTGGGCCCGGTCGCGGGCGCCGAGCTTGGCCAGCAGGCGGGTCATGTGCGTCTTGACGGTCTGCTCGGCCACCACCAGCCGCGCCGCGATCTCGGTGTTCGACAGACCCTGCGCCACCAGGGCCAGGACCTCCGTCTCCCGGGGTGTGAGGCCGTTCAGGCGGAGCCGGGCGGCCCGTGGCGCGACGGGGCGCCGCCGGGCCACGTCCTCGATGAGACGCCGGGTGACGGACGGCGCGAGGAGCGCGTCACCCGCGGCGATCACCCGTACCGCCTGGACGAGTTCGGCGACCGGCGCGTCCTTGAGCAGAAAGCCGCTGGCTCCGGCGTGCAGCGCCTCGTAGACGTAGTCGTCGATGTCGAAGGTGGTCAGCATCAGCACCCTGGGCCGGTGCACCACGCCGCGCGGCGGGTCCAGCAGTCGGCGGGTCGCCTCCAGCCCGTCCATCTCGGGCATCCGTATGTCCATCAGCACGACGTCGGGGTGGGTACGACGGCTGACCTCGACGCCGATCCGGCCGTCGGGGGCGTCGCCCACGACGTCGATGTCGCTCTGTGCGGACAGCAGCGCGGCGAACCCCGAGCGCACCATGTCCTGGTCGTCGACGACGACCACCCGAATTGCCGTAGCGCCAGCCATGCCGTCCTGCTTTCTCGAAACCGCGCCGGTACGTCGTGATCAGTGGAGGCCGAGGCCCGCCGCCGAGGCGAGCCACTGCGTGCCGAGGAGCACGGCCGCGGCCAACGCCGTGACCCGCGCCAGGTGCCGGTTCGTCCGCCCGTCGCGCGGCGCTGTCCTGGCCATCTCCGACTCCTCACCCTCTGTCCGGACCCCGCGCTCTCGCGGGCTCGGTGGTCCAATCTGCTGCCCGGGGGCAGGCCGCCGCCTCGGCCGAACGGCCAGAAGCCCGGGGCCCGGGGCCACTCGGCCCCGGCCGAATGGAGGAGAGTGCGCGGCGCGGCGCGGCCGGAAAACGCCGCACCGGCCCCGAGGACATCCTCGGAGCCGGTGCGACCGCGCACGGCACGTGTCGGGGGAAGCACGGCGGCGCGTGGCCCACCCCGCTCCCTACGGCTTCGCGGTACCGGGGTGGGTGCCCAGGCGGCCCGGCGTCGGGGCTCCCTCGACCTCGCCGATGTAGACCGTCATCCGCTGACGCGTCCGCTCGGCCTCGGCCCGGTTCCGCATGAACGCCGGAAAACCGTCGATGTCGGCGTCGCGGTACTGCCAGACCCTCTTCAGCCCGGTCGGCGGAGCGACATCGGTGCGCACCGACCAGCCGTCACTGGTCTGACGCTCCTTGGACAGCTGCCAGTTGAGGAACAGCTTGGCGGCGGCGGGGTGCCGGGCGTCCCGCATGATCGCCTCGCGCTGTCCCCAGGCCACGAACGGGTCGCCCGTCGCGGGCAGCATGCCGACCGTCGTGGCCTCGGGGTCGTTCCCCGCGTCCGGGGTGACCCAGCCGCCGAGGCCGATGGCCTTCTCCCCGGCGGCCATCCGGTTGCCGGCGGAGTCGGAGCCGCGCAGGAACTCGGTGTTGCGGGCCATGTCCCGCAGCCACTTCCAGCCGAACTTCTTCACGTACCGGCTGTAGAGGTAGAGCGTCGCGTCGTCGTCGTTCGGGTAGGCGGAGGCGATGCGGCCCTTCCACCTCGGATCGGCGAAGTCCCGGACGCTGTCGGGTGCGTCCCGGCCGACGAGAGCCTTGTTGTACGCGGCGCCGAAGGCCAGGACGTCGGTGGCGATCCAGGCGCCGTCGGCGTCCTTGAACCGGTTGTGCACCTTGCCGAACCCGGCCGGCCTGTACGGCAGCAGCACTCCCTGCCGCTTCCAGCGCTCGAAGTCCTGCAGCGTCTGCAGTTGCACGACGTCGGGCACCAGGCTGTCCGTCGCCAGCTGGTTGTCGACCCGGGCGTCGTGGTACTTGCTGTAGTCGACCACCATCTCGATCTCGACGCCCGGGAAGCGCTTCTCGAAGGCGTCCTTCGTCTCGTCCTGCTGGTCCTTCCAGTCGCCTCCCGCGTACACGACGAGCCGCCCGCCCTCGGCCTTCGCCGCCGCGTACAGCTGGTCGAGCGACCTGCTCTCCTCCCGCGTGGTCCTGGCATCGGAGTCGGTGGCCGCCCCGAGGGTGAGACCGGCGGCGGCCACGCTCGTCGCAACGGTGGCGGCGATCAGGGTTCTGGAGAAGCGCTTCGGCTGTGCCGAACGGTCGCGGTTCGGGTTCGGAAGCGGGTTGAACAGCATCGAGGGGTTCCAATCCATGGGGGAGGGCCGTGTGGGAAAGCCGCTTGGGGAAGGCCGTGTGGGGAAGGGGAAGCCAGGGCCGCCGGTCGGGGCGACGGGGGTGTCGGCCGGGTCAGCGGACCAGTTCGGCCGGCCTGGTCGCCTTGCCGAGCAACCACTCCAGGGGGCCGCGCCGGAAGAAGCGGGACCAGAGGGTCGCGAACACGGTCACGGCGGCGATGAAGCCCAGCAGCACATGCAGCGGGGATCCGGGCAGTTCCTCGATGCCGAGCAGGTGGATCCCGAGGATGTGGAAGACGTACGCGGTCAACGACATCGTGCCGACCGCGATCACCGGGCGGGCCGCGCGGTGCAGGCGGGGGAAGGCGTCGATCGCGGCGACACAGGCGGTCAGGACCACGATCGCGACTCCGGTGTTGCCCAGGATCGACAGCGTCGTCTCGCTGTGCGGCGACGCCACCAGCAGGCCGGCGGGGGTGCCGCTCGGGTAGCCCCAGGTGTCCGACCACCAGGCCGACGCCACGGCACCGCTGTCGCCCCAGCCGCCCTCGGCGAGGGATTTCATGGCGCCGGGGACCAGACGCAGGGCGAGGTACGACCCGCCGTGGCCGAGCACGGCCAGGCCCGCGCCGGTGATCGCCAGGCGTATGCGTACGGCGGTGGCGGCCAGGTCGAGACGGGCCACGGCCATACCGGCGACGACGAACGGGATCCAGGTCAGGACCGGGTAGCTCCCGGTGAACATCAGGGAGAGGATGCCGTCGGCGTTCGCCGGCCAGACCCAGAGGCCACCGGGCTCGCTCTCCTGGAGCAGGCGCTGGACCAGGTACAGGACCTGCGGCAGCACCAGGGCGCCGGCCGCCGCGACGAGCGCCAGCGAGCGGGCGCCGAGCCGGTACAGCGGCAGGACGATCAGGAAGTACACGCCGTAGAAGGCGAGGATCACCTCGACCGGAGTGCCGGACAGGGTGAGCGCGGTGCCCACGGCCAGCAGGAGAAGTGCCCGGATCACGACCTTGGCGACCGCCTGGCGGCCGGCCCGGCCCGTCTTCGGGGCGCGACGGCCGGTCATCAGGATGATCGAGAAGCCCGCGAGGAAGGCGAAGAGCGCCGAGGCACGGCCGTGCGCCAGTTCCATGAGGAAGCCGGTCGTGCCGCCGTCGGAGGGGTCGGGGCCGACGTGGGCCGCGTACATCCCGAGGACCGCGAGCCCGCGTGCCAGGTCCACGCCGATCAGGCGCCCGGCCTGGGGACGGGTGGTCCCGGGCGCTGCGCCCGGGTCGCTCACCAGGGCTTCGGTGGAGGGGGCACCAGGTGGGACGACGACCGTGCCGTCTGCGTTCTGGGTCATGTGTCCAGGCTGTGGAACAGCCCGCGCCCGGAGTATCCGGCGAAGGTCCGGCGCACCCCCGCCACCCGGCGGGTACGGGAGGTCGCGGGCCCTGCGCGCCCGGCGCCGGTTTCCACCGGTTCCGGTGCGATGGCAGGCCCGGGCTCCTGGATGGAGGATGCTGTCGAGGGCTGCCTTCCTCCGGATCGGGTCGGGCGGTGGCGGTACCGCACTCAACTGGCCTGGCACTACGCTCGTTTCGCCACCCGCCGGGCCGTGGAAGGGGACCTGCCGGGTGCCCGCACCGTGGGGCTGCCCGACGGAGTGCCACGGTGGCCGCTCCGACCTGGCCGTACGCGGGTCATGACCACACCTACCGACCTCACCGGGAGACAGACATGAAGATGCTGATCAACGTGGCCGAGAGCGTCGTCGCGGACGCGTTGCGGGGTATGGCGGCCGCGCATCCCGAGCTGACCGTGGATGTGGAGAACCGGGTGGTGGTGCGGCGGGACGCCCCGGTGGCCGGGAAGGTGGGGCTGGTCTCCGGGGGCGGTTCGGGCCACGAGCCGCTGCACGGTGGGTTCGTGGGGCCCGGGATGCTGTCGGCGGCCTGTCCCGGGGAGGTGTTCACGTCCCCCGTGCCGGACCAGATGCTGCGGGCGGCGGCGGCCGTGGACAGCGGCGCCGGGGTGCTGTTCATCGTGAAGAACTACACCGGGGACGTGCTGAACTTCGACATGGCCGCCGAACTCGCCGAGGAGGAGGGCATCCAGATCGCCAAGGTCCTCGTCGACGACGACGTCGCCGTCACCGACAGCCTCTACACCGCCGGGCGGCGCGGCACGGGCGCGACGCTGTTCGTGGAGAAGATCGCGGGCGCCGCCGCCGAGGAGGGGCAGCCGTTGGAGCGGGTCGAGGCGCTGGCCCGGCAGGTCAATGAGAACTCCCGCAGCTTCGGGGTGGCCCTGAGCGCCTGCACCACCCCGGCCAAGGGCAGCCCCACCTTCGATCTCCCCGCCGGCGAGCTGGAGTTGGGCGTCGGTATCCATGGTGAGCCGGGGCGTGAGCGGCGCGCCATGATGACCTCGCGGGAGATCGCCGACTTCTCGGTGAACGCCGTTCTGGACGACATGAGCCCCCGCAACCCGGTGCTGCTGCTCGTCAACGGCATGGGCGCCACGCCCCTGCTGGAGCTGTACGGCTTCAACGCGGAGGTGCAGCGGGCGCTCACCGAGCGCGGGGTCGCGGTGGCCCGCACCCTCGTCGGCAACTACGTCACCTCGCTCGACATGGCCGGCGCGTCGGTGACGCTGTGCCAGGTCGACGAGGAGCTGCTGCGGCTGTACGACGCGCCGGTACGGACCCCCGGTCTGCGCTGGGGCGTGTGAGCGGGCCGGACGGGACCGCCGCGAAGGGGCCGGGCCCGCCCTCGGCAGCACCCTCACCACCAGTCACGTCACCTACCACGCAAGGAGATTCCGTGCTCGACGCCGATTTCTTCCGTCGCTGGATGAAGGCCACAACGGCCTCGGTGGAACGCGAGGCCGAGCGGCTCACGGCGCTCGACTCGCCGATCGGGGACGCCGACCACGGCAGCAACCTGCGCCGCGGGTTCGCCGCCGTGGCGGCCTCGCTGGAGAAAGAGCCACCGGACACGCCCGGCGCCGTCCTCGTGCTCTCCGGACGGCAGCTGATCTCGACCGTCGGCGGCGCGTCCGGCCCGCTGTACGGCACCCTGCTGCGCCGCACCGGCAAGGCGCTCGGCGACGCCGCCGAGGTGAACGAGGCCCAGCTCACGGACGCGCTGCGCGCCGGTGTGGACGCGGTGATGACGCTGGGCGGGGCGGCACCCGGGGACAAGACCATGATCGACGCGTTGGTCCCGGCGGTCGACGCGCTCGCCGAGTCGTTCGCCGCCGCGCGGGCGGCGGCCGAGGAGGGCGCGGTGGCGACGACTCCGTTGCAGGCCCGCAAGGGCCGGGCCAGCTATCTGGGCGAGCGGAGCATCGGTCACCAGGATCCCGGTGCCACCTCCGCCGCGCTGCTGATCGCGGCGCTCGCCGCCACCGCCGACGCGGAGGCCGCCGATGTCTGAGGAGAAGCGGGTGGGCATCGTGCTGGTGTCGCACAGCGCCGCCGTCGCCGCCTCGGTGGCCGAGTTGGCGCGGGGGCTCGCCGGTGCGGGCGCCTCGGTTCCCGTCGCCACCGCCGGGGGCACCGAGGGCGGGGGCCTGGGCACCAGCACCGAGCTGATCGCGGCGGCGGCCGCCTCCGTCGACCGGGGCGCCGGGGTCGCGGTCCTGACCGACCTCGGCAGCGCGGTCCTCACCGTGAAGGCGCTCCTCGCCGAGGGCGACGAACTCCCGGCCGACACGCGGCTGGTGGACGCCCCGTTCGTGGAGGGCGCCGTCGCGGCGGTCGTCACGGCCTCGACGGGCGCGGACCTCACGGCGGTGGCGGCCGCGGCGTCGGAGGCGTACTCGTACCGGAAGGAGTGAGGCTCCGGGGCCCCGCCCCACCCGGCGGCGGGCCCCGGAGGGTGCGCCCGGCTCACACGGGAGACCGTTTCGGGGAGCGCGGCGAACGACCGGCCGACGCTCCCAGAGCCTTGGCGCTCCCGGAGTGCCGGCGCTCCCCCAGTCAGTTCGTCGCCCCGCCCCGCATGGTCACGCCGCGGCGCACCACCGCTCCCTCCACCCACTGCCGGGCGCGTTTCTCGCCCAGTTCGACCGCCGCCCCGTGGTCCTCGATCGGGGTCACCCCGGAGTCCTCGAAGACGATGTAGGTGACCCCGGAGGCGGTGCCGCCGGTGCGCGGGTCGGGGCGGATGCCGAGCGCCTTGGCCGTGGCGTAGGAGGCCTCGCCGATGATGTTCTGCGGGCCGGTGTCGCCCACGACGGCGTACTCGACCCGGTTCCCGTGGACGACGGCGGCGACCGAACCGCCCTTGATGCCGTGGACCCGGAAGTCCCACACGCGGCTCGGCGCGGGCACCACGACGAACGGCAGGCTCTCGGAGCGGAGGTATCGCCCGTCGGACTGCAGGAACGACGTGGCGGGCTGGAACCACGGGTCGGTCTCGCGGTTGCAGCGCGGACTCGGCCGGCCGTCGCAGTCGATGTCCATGTCGGCCTTCCAGTACACCGCGCCGTCGACACCGCAGACGGGGATCACGGCCGGCTTCCCCGCGTCACTGCTGTACAGCCCCTCGGAGACCCGCACACAGCCGCGCGCCCTGGCCAGCAGGTCGGCGGCGGTCACACCGCCCTCGTACTGCACGAGGCGCTGCGGATGGGCCAGGGCGGGCAGGGCGACGGGGGCCAGCAGGGCGGCGCCGACGGCGGCCAGCGTCAACGAGCGGAGACGCACGATGAGGAACCCTCTCCTGGGGAGACATGACGGACACTCACCCAAAGGTGGTGCGGGTCGGAGAGGACGGCCACCGGGAGGGGGCCGGACGGACCACCGCGCCTCCGGTGCGCGGGTGCGCGGCCGAGGGCCGGGCCGGATTCGGTCCCGGCCGCTCGGCCGCCTTAGTCGGCGCGGGATCGGCGACGACAGCGGCCCGCGCCGTACGGCATGAACTGGCTTGACACGCGGGCGAGTTCACGCCGTGCAGGAGCACCAGCATACGTAGCCGCCGGCCGTGTCGTGAACCACGGTCACCACTGCCCCACCCCTTGATGTGACCGCGTCAGTCGTGCCATACATGGAGATAGGTACAGACCAATCCCGTCGTGGCACGACGACCGAGGGGGCATGAACGTGCGACGCGTCCTTGTGCCGGCACTCGTCCTGGTGCCGACGCTCTGTGGCTCACTGCTCCTCACGGCCGGCTGCGCGACGCGGGAGCGCCCCGGCGGCAGCCCGCCGCCCGCCCCGCCCGGCGTCACCGCCGACGCGGGCAGCGCCACCAGCGTGCACGTCATGTGGAACCGGGCGCCCGGGGACACGGAGATCGCCGGGTACGAGGTGTACCGGGGGCGCACCAAGGTGCGGGACGTCCCGGGCGACGCGCACATGGTGGACGTCACCCGGCTCCGGCCCTCCACCACGTATGTGTTCACCGTGCGGGCCCGCGGCGCCTCCGGGGACCTCGGGCCGCCGAGTGCGCAGGTGCGGGCGACGACCCCCGCCGCCGGGACGGCCGACCGGCGGGCCCCGAGCCGGCCGGGGCGCCTCGACGGGAAGGTGCTCGGGAGCGGGACGGTGCGGCTGTCCTGGGAGCCGTCGACGGACGACCGGGACGTGGTGTCGTACGACATCCTGCAAGGCGGCTCGAAGATCCACTCGGTGGGCGGGGAACAGGCGGCGGCGGTGGTCACGGGACTGCGGCCCGGCACCCGCTACTCCTTCACCGTGCGGGCACGGGACGCGGCGGACAACGCCTCGCCCGAGAGCGCGACGGCACGGCTGCGCACCGCTCCGGGAGCGGACGCCGGGCGGGGCACCGCGCCCACCGGATTCCGCGCGACGGCACGCCGGGACGACGGGGCGTACTCCGTCGAGCTGTCCTGGCTGCCGCCGCGCGTCGACGGGGTGGTCACGGAGTACGACATCCAGCTCGACGGGCGGCCGGCGACCACCCTCGTCTGGGGCGGGACGCCGCCCCGGGGCCGGGCCACGTACAGCTTCCACGTGGGGAGGGAGGCCGGGGTGACGTACCGCGTGCGGATCCGGGCGAAGCTGCCGGACGGCACCTGGGGCGGGTTCTCGGTGGAGCGGACGGTCACCACCGGCGGGTGAGCACGTGCCGTCCCCCGCACGGCGGTATCCGTCACCTGCCCGGGTGTCGTCCGCATGCGGGCGCGGCGCGGGGCACGTTGGCTCACCCCTGAGGCAGCACGGGTCCCCCGATCCTCGGCGGCGCAAGGGATGTGCCGTCACCGTGCCGCTGGAGGGCAGACCATGCGTACGTCTCAGCTACTCCTCCGCTCCGGCCTGACGGTGGCCGCCGCCGCGCTGCCGATCGCCCTGACCGCGCAGCCGGCCGCGGCGGTCCCGGCGGGGATCTCGGTGAGCACCACGGGTTCCTCGGTCAGCGTGACCACGAGCGATTGCCCCGACAGCACCAACGGCACGTTCGGCACCGCTTCCCTGCTCTCCGGCGGGCAGGCGAACTTCTCCCAGGGGCGTCAGGTGACCCTCACCGGCACCAGCACCGCCCAGTCCGCCTCGTGGGCGAACGTGGGCCCGGGCACCTACACCGTGATCGTGGTGTGCAAGGACGGGACCACGGCGGGCACCCAGTCCGTCATCGTCACGGCGGCCACCCCCACCATCTCCACGACGGCCTCGCCCGCACGCGGCGTCATGGGCGGCGTCGGCGGGGCGACCCGGGAGTACGGCACCGTCACCCTCGTCGGCGGCGGGGCGCTGGTGGCCCTCGGGACCGGAGCGGCCGTCTGGTACCTGCGCCGCCGGGCGAAGCCGCACCGCCTCTGACCCCCGCCGCTCGCCCGTCCCGATGCCCGGGCGAGCGGCGGCCCGTGAGGCGTACGGCCGCCTACTCCCCGTCGGCGCTCTCCTGCTCGGCGCTCCCGCTCTCGCCGCCGCCGGTGTCCCCCGGCAGCGTCGCGAACTCCTCCAGGGCGTTCGTCAGCCACTGCGTCCAGAAGGTCTGCAGGTCGATCCCCGCCCGCAGGATCAGATGCTGGAGCCGGTCCTGGGCGGTGTCGCGGCCGGGCCCGAAGTCCCGCTCCTCGATCTTCTCGTACTCCGCCAACGTCCGCCGGTGCAGCGTGAGATGGCGCCGCAGGTCGTCCTCCAGGCCCTCGGTGCCGACCACGGCCGCGGCGCGCAGCCGGACGAAGAGCGCGTCGCGCCACGGCTTGGGGTCCTGGGGCGCGGAGGTCCAGCGGGCCAGTTCCTCGCGGCCGGCCGGCAGCACCTCGTAGCTCTTCTTCTGGCCCCGGGCGGGCCGTTCGGAGGGCAGGGCCCGGATGTGGCCCTCGCCCTCCAGTTTCCCGAGCTCGCGATAGATCTGCTGGTGCGTCGCCGACCAGAAGTAGCCGATCGACCTGTCGAACCGCCGGGTCAGCTCCAGGCCCGACGAGGGCTTCTCGAGCAGGGCGGTGAGGATCGCGTGCGGGAGTGACATGGGCTCATCCTAGGAAGGCCGGGGGTGCGCCACGGCCGCACGCACCCCCTCGGACGGACTCCCGCGACGTCTCCTACAGCGCCGCCGCCACCTCCGTGCCCTGCAGAATCGCCCGCTTGGCGTCCAGTTCGGCCGCCACGTCGGCGCCGCCGATGAGGTGCGCGGAGCGCCCGGCGGCGACCAGGTCGTCGTAGAGGTCGCGGCGCGGGTCCTGGCCGGTACACAGGACGACGGTGTCGACCTCCAGCACCTGGCGGACGCCGTCGACGGTGACATGCAGCCCGGCGTCGTCGATCAGGTCGTACCGGACACCGGGGACCATGGTGACGCCCCGGTGCTTGAGTTCGGTGCGGTGGATCCAGCCGGTGGTCTTGCCCAGTCCGCCGCCGACCTTGCTGGTCTTGCGCTGGAGGAGGTGGACCGAGCGCGGCGGGGCGGGCCGCTCGGGGGCGGCGAGGCCGCCGGGGGCGCGGTACTCCATGTCGACGCCCCACTGCCGGAAGTACGCGGCCGGGTCCTCGCTCGTCTTCTCCCCGCCGTCGGTAAGGAACTCGGCGACGTCGAAGCCGATGCCGCCGGCGCCGAGGATCGCGACGCGGTCGCCGACGGGGGCGCCGTCCCGCAGGACGTCCAGGTAGCCGAGGACCTTGGGGTGGTCGACGCCGGGGAGTTCGGGGGTGCGGGGGGTGACACCGGTGGCGACGACGACCTCGTCGTACGCCGTCGTCGTGAGGTCGTCGGCGGTGACCCGGGTGTTCAGGCGTACGTCGACGCCGTGCGCGTCGAGTTGCGCGCGGAAGTAGCGCAGCGTCTCGTCGAACTCCTGCTTGCCGGGGACCCGGCGGGCGACGTTCAGCTGGCCGCCGATCTCGCTCGCCGCGTCGAAGAGCGTGACCTCGTGGCCGCGTTCGGCCGCGCTCACGGCGCAGGCGAGGCCGGCCGGGCCCGCGCCGACGACCGCGACGCGCTTGCGCCGCCGGGTCGGGGAGAGCACGAGTTCCGTCTCGTGGCAGGCGCGCGGATTGACCAGGCAGGAAGTGATCTTGCCGCTGAAGGTGTGGTCCAGGCAGGCCTGGTTGCATCCGATGCAGGTGTTGATGGCGTCGGAGCGGCCCTCGCGCGCCTTGTTGACGAAGTCCGGGTCGGCGAGCATCGGGCGGGCCATCGACACCATGTCGGCATGGCCGTCGGCGAGCAACTCCTCGGCCAGTTCCGGGGTGTTGATGCGGTTGGTGGTGACGAGCGGGACGGAGACCTCGCCCATCAGCTTCTTCGTCACCCAGCTGTACGCGCCGCGCGGCACCGAGGTGGCGATGGTGGGGATACGGGCCTCGTGCCAGCCGATGCCGGTGTTGATGATGGTCGCCCCGGCCGCCTCGACGGCCTTGGCCAGCGTGATGACCTCGTCGAGCGTGGAGCCGCCGGGGACGAGGTCGAGCATGGACAGCCGGTAGACGACGATGAAGTCCTCGCCGACGGCCTCGCGCACTCGGCGCACGATCTCGAGGGGGAAGCGTGTGCGGTTCTCGTAGGAGCCGCCCCAGCGGTCGTCGCGGTGGTTGGTCCCGGCGGCGATGAACTCGTTGATCAGATAGCCCTCGGAGCCCATGATCTCGACGCCGTCGTACCCGGCGCGGCGGGCGAGGCGGGCCGCGTTCGCGTAGTCGTCGACGGTCTGCTCGACCTCGGCGTCGGTGAGCGCGTGCGGGACGAACGGGCTGATGGGGGCCTGGAGGGCGCTCGGCGCGACCAGGTCGCGGTGGTAGGCGTACCGGCCGAAGTGCAGGATCTGCATCGCGATGCGGCCACCCTCGCGGTGCACGGCGTCGGTGATCTCGCGGTGCTTGTCGGCCTCGGCGTCGGTGGTGAGCTTGGCGCCGCCCTCGTACGGCCGGCCGGCCTCGTTGGGCGCGATGCCGCCGGTGACGATGAGGCCCACTCCCCCGCGCGCCCGGGCCGCGTAGAACTCGGCCATGCGCTCGAAACCGCGCTCGGCCTCCTCCAGGCCCACGTGCATGGAGCCCATGAGCACGCGGTTGGGGAGCGTGGTGAAGCCCAGGTCGAGCGGGCTCAGCAGATGCGGGTAACGGCTCATGGGGCCCTCCGTGCGTGGCGTCGTCAGCACGGTTGTAGACGACGCCACGCCGATTGTGCAACTAGTTGCACAATGACTGAGGGCAAGGCCACATCGGGACGCCGGGCCTCTCACACTCTGGTGCCGATGACCACGTGGGCGTGTTCCTCCTCCGAGACGGCCGTGCGGGCGGTGAGGCCGGAGCGGCGGAAGGTGTCGAGGGCGAGCGGGGCCTGGCGCCGGCTCGTCTCGACGAGGAGGCAGCCGCCGGGGGCGAGCCAGTCGGGGGCCCCGGCGGCCACCCTGCGCAGCACGTCGAGACCGTCCGTGCCGCCGTCGAGGGCGACCAGGGGTTCGTGGTCGCGGGCCTCGCTCGGCAGGAGCGGGACCTCGCCGGTGGGGACGTAGGGGACGTTCGCCGCGAGGATGTCGACCCGGCCGCGCAGGCGGTCGGGGAGCGCGGCGAAGAGGTCGCCCCCGTGCGCGTGGCCGCCGCAGGGCGCGATATTGCGGCGGGCGCAGCGGACGGCCGCCGGGTCGATGTCGGCGGCGTGCAGTTCGGCGCCGTCGAGCGACGCGGCCAGGGCGGCGCCCACCGCGCCGGAGCCGCAGCAGAGGTCGACCACGACGCGGGCGCCGGGGGCGGTCGCGAGGGCCTGCTCGACGAGGTACTCGGTGCGGCGGCGGGGGACGAACACACCGGGT
This sequence comes from Streptomyces caniscabiei, assembly GCF_014930365.1. Lineage (GTDB taxonomy): Bacteria > Actinomycetota > Actinomycetes > Streptomycetales > Streptomycetaceae > Streptomyces > Streptomyces caniscabiei. The sequence goes on from NZ_JABXWI010000027.1 coordinate 68,368, forward strand.
TCGACGGTGATACGCAGGCCGGCGAACTCCGCCCAGCCGAGGACGAGTTCGAGAGGGAGGCCCGCGACGCGCCGGTCGATCATGGCGGCGGCCTCGTCGGGGGTGCGGGCGGTCGAGAGGATCAGCTCCGCCTCGTCCTCGGCGAAGACGCAACCGGCGGCGCGCAGGGCCGTGACGACAGAGGTGAGGGACAGAAGTGGCATGACAGCCGAGGAGCCTTTCGGTGGGCCGAAGGGCGCTCCCGCGATGGCCTAGCGGCGGCGCACCGCGTCGTGTTGAGGTGAGAGCACCCGACCTGACACAGCGGTAATGGGTCCCACCTCCTCGGTCCACGTGCTGACTGGCCCGGCAACCCTACCCCATGGTCACGACCGGTTCTCAAGACGCCGAGCGGCTCCACGACGGCCCTGCCGAACGGCTTCGCCGGGGCCCTTCGAGCGGGTGGCCGCGCCCCTTCGGCCCCTCTCGCTCGCAGGTCGTCCGCGGGCCGGCGCCCCGTCAGGGCGCGGGCCCCGCCTCGTCCCCTCCCCCCTCACACGCTCACCCGCTCCTCCCCCGTCGCGGGCGCCGGTACCCGGGCCGCCATGAAGCGGGTGGTACGGCGGACGCGGAAGCCGAGGGACTCGTAGAGGCGGGTGGCGGTCGTGTTGGCGGCAGCGGTGTGGAGGAAGGGGGTCTCGCCGCGCTCGCGGATACCGTGGGCGACGGCGAGGACGAGGCGGGTCGCGAGGCCGGCGCCACGGAAGGCCGGGTCGGTGCAGACCGCGCTGATCTCGGTCCAGCCCGGCGGCCGCAGCCGCTCACCGGCCATGGCGACCAGCGCGCCGTCCCGGCGGATGCCGAGGTAGGTGCCCATCTCGACGGTGCGCGGCAGGAAGGGGCCGGGCTGGGTGCGCTCGACGAGGGCGAGCATCTCCGGCACGTCCGTCGGACCGAGCCGTACGGCCTCCTCGTCCGGGGCCGCGGCGACGCCGTCGTCGACGAGCTGCACGCCCGCCAGGTCGAAGGTCACCTCCCAGCCGGCCGGAAAGCCCCTGTCGTAGGCCGGGACCGGGACCTCGGCGCCCGGACCCGCCAGGGCCGCGAGGTCGGCCCAGTCGGCGTCGTCCGGCTCGTCGGGCAGGGCCAGCCACGGCGAGACGTCCAGCGGATACCGCAGCACCCGGCCGCGCCGCTCGGCGAAGTGGGCGTGCGGCCCGGCGAGGGAGGCGAGGGCGGGGTTGTCGAGGACATGCGGCACGGTGTCCGTGCCCGTGCCCCCGCCCGTCGTGTACTCGGTCATGCGCTCTCCCACTCCGCTCCGCCGTCGTCCGGCCCGGCCTTCGCGCCGGCCCACGTGTCCGGCCTGCTCCGCCTGCCCGGCCCGTCCGGTGGCCGGCGCCGGGGCGACCGGTCCACCCGGACCGGCCACTGACGGCAAGGAAGATCGCCGCGCCCCTATTCCCGGGGCGCCGCGGAGTTCACGCGGCCGCAATGATCGCCGGCCGCCCCCGGGGCCGGGGCCCGCTCCGGCGGCACGTACCGTGGAGTGACCAGCAACCACCGCCGTCACGTTGGACCCCCATGAACGTCACCCGAGGTTTCACCGGACGCTCCCGCGGCCGGCATCCAGGACTGCCGCCCGGCCAGTACGACGCCGGCGACGACTGGCCCGTCCTGTCGGCCGAGGTCACGCCCGACCTGACACCCGCCGACTGGACGTTCCGGATCGACGGCCTGGTGGCGGAGCCCCGCTCCTGGGACTGGGACGAGGCGCACGCGCTGCCCGCGTCGGTGTACGAGGGCGACATCCACTGTGTGACGAGCTGGTCGAAGTTCGGGGTGCGTTTCGGGGGCGTCTCGCTGGACGCGTTCTGGGACGCGGTCCGGCCCGACGCGTCCGCCACGCATGTGGTCGCGTACGCGCACAGCGGCTACACCACGAACCTCCCGCTCGCCGATCTCACCGGCGGGCGTGCCTGGATCGCCTGGGAGTACGACGGCCGGCCGCTGCCCGCCGAGCACGGCGGTCCGGCGCGGCTGCTGGTGCCGCATCTGTACTTCTGGAAGAGCGCCAAGTGGATCGCGGGCCTGCGGCTGCTCGACCACGACGAGCCCGGCTTCTGGGAACAGAACGGCTACCACGCGCGGGGCAACCCGTGGGAGGAGCAGCGGTACTCCGGTGACTGAGACGACAGCCCCGTACCCGCCGATCGCGCCGATCACGTCACGGACGGCCGGCGCGCCGCACACGGCCTTCTCGCCGCCGACCCGGTTCGCCGTGCCCGGCCGTATCGCCGTGAGCAACCGGACGGCGGCCCTGTGGCAGACGGCCACGCTGACGGAGATCCGGCGCGAGACGCCCCTGGTGTCCACGTTCCGGTTCGCGGTGCCCGGGTGGGCGGGGCATCTGCCGGGACAGCATCTGATGCTGCGGCTGACCGCCCGGGACGGCTACACGGCGCAGCGGCACTACTCGCTGGCGTCCCCGCCGGACGACGCGGGGCACATCGAGCTGACCCTGGACCACGTCGAGGGCGGTGAGGTGTCCGGCTGGTTCCACACCGAGGCCCGGCCGGGCGACTCGGTGGAGGTGCGCGGCCCGCTCAGTGGTTTCTTCGCCTGGCCCGGGGACCGGCCCGCGCTGCTGGTCGGTGCCGGTTCCGGTGTCGTCCCGCTGATGTCGATGCTCCGCCACCACCGCCTGCGGGCGCTCGACGTACCCCTGCGGCTGCTGGTGTCCGCGCGCGGGCCGGAGGAGCTGATCTACGCGGCGGAGTACGGCGCGGAGACCACGGCCGTGTTCACGCGGCGGGCGCCCGAGGGGGCGCCGGTGGGGCGGCTGTCGGCGGCGCACGTGGCGACGGCGCTGGCCGAGCCGCCGACGGGCGGGTGGGAGGCGTACGTGTGCGGCTCCAACGCGTTCGCCGAGCACGCCTCGCGGCTGCTGGTGGCGGCCGGACAGCCGGTCGACCGCATTCGCATCGAGCGCTTCGGCTGACCCTTCGCGCCATGATTTCTGGCGCAAACCATGCCATCCCGCCCTCTTTCGGGTACACCGGAAGTGCGGACCAGTCCTAACCGGGGTTCTCGTGTCCGAGGACCGTGCCGGTGAGGGAGGGCGAGATGCGAGGCCAGGTCTTCGGATGGCGTTGGCGCGCCAATCCGCTGCGGCGACGCTCGGACGTCGTCGAGGCGTGGACGGTGCTGTGCGTCGTGCTGCTGCTCGTCGTGGTCGCCCCGGCCGTGGGGGTCGCGGTGGGCCGCTGGGCCCACGGGGACGCGCGGGCGCACGCCGCGGCCGAGCGGGCCGCGCTGGACCGGGTCAGTGCCGTGGTCGTCGAGAAGGCGCCCGCCGCCATGCCCTCGGCGCACGGCGGCCGGCAGCCCCTGTACTGGGTGGGTGCCCGGTGGACCGAACCCGACGGCGGCTCCCGCACCGGTGAGGCCCGGGTGCCGGCGGGCACCGACCGGGGCGATCGCGCCGATGTGTGGCTGGACGAGGCCGGGCACAGCGTCCAGCCGCCGCCGACCGCCACCGCCGTCTGGCAGCACGCGCTGGCCATGGGGACCTGCGCCACGGGCGGCGCCGTCGCCGTCGTGCTCCTCGGGCATGTCGTGGTCCGCCGCATCGCCATTCGGCACCGGCTCGCCGAATGGGAGCAGGAGTGGGCGCGGACGGGGCCCGACTGGGGACACCGCTGGGCCTGACGCGGCACGGGAAGGAACGCGAACAATTCTCAGGTAATAGCTGCGCAGCGCATGTCGGCCACCCTCGAAACATCCACAAAATCCACTTCCTCGACGCAGTTGATACTTCAATTGCGTTGCTGCCATACTCCGCTTTCCCCCACAGGCATAAGGCAGCGAAGAGGGTGCATTGTGTCCAACCACGCGGCACGGTACGGCAGTTCCGTCCCGTCTCCCCCCGCACGGACCGGCCGACAGCTTATCCACGCCCACCCTGAATTCCGTTCGATAAACGCGGCATATCGCAGATTCGGGATAGTGGCGACCGCGTTGTCGGTCGGTGGATTCCTGTCGTACGTCCTCCTGTCGAGTTTCGCGCCAGGAGTGATGAACGAGCGATTGATCGGACATCTCACGCTCGGGCTGGCCCTCGGCCTGGCGCAGTTCGCCGTCATGGGTGTGACCGCGTTCCTGTACGTCCGGCACATGCGCGAGAAGATCGACCCGGTCGTCCGGCGGCTCCGGACACAGATCGAGGAGGACGAGGCCGAGCGGCGTCGGGTTCCGGCCGGACGGCGGTTCGGCGCATGGTGACCTTCTCCGCGAGCGTGGCCGACGCGTTCAGCCTGCGGCTGACGTTCGTACTGTTCCTGTCCGTCGTCGTGATCACCCTGTTCACCGCCCTGCTGACGGCGCCGCAACGGGACGAGATCGGCGAGTTCTACCTCGGCAACCGTGACATGTCGCCGCTGCGCAACGGCCTCGCCATGTGCGGTGACTACCTCTCGGCGGCGACCCTGCTCGGCAGCACCGGCCTGGTCGCCCTCACCGGGTACGACGGTCTGCTCTACCTCGGCGGCACGGTCGTCGCCTGGATGATGGTGCTGCTGCTCATCGCCGAACCCCTGCGCAACGCGGGGAAGTTCACCCTCGGCGACGCCCTGGCCCGACGGCTGCCGCTGCGGCAGCGGCAGGTCCGGCTCGCCCTCGCGATCTGCACGCTCTCCGTGTGCACCCTGTACCTGGTGGCCCAACTGGTCGGCAGCATCGCGCTGATGACCCAGTTCGTCGGCGAACCCGGCCCGACCACCCGCACGATGATCGTGATCATCATCGGCACCATCGTCACGATCTACGCGGCCATCGGCGGCATGCCCGGCGCGACGTTCATCCAGGTGGTCAAGGCCGTGATGCTCGTCGCCGGGGTCACGGTGGTCGCGGTCCTGGTGTTGAACCGCTTCGACTGGAACATCGACGGACTGCTGGCGTCCGCCACCGCGGGCAGCGGACTGGGCGACGCCTATCTCCAGCCCGGTCTGCGCTACGGGGCCGGACCCATCAGCAAGATCGACTTCTTCAGTCTGCAACTGGCCATCGTGCTCGGACTCGCCGCCCTCCCCCATGTCATGATGCGGCTCTTCGCGCCACGCCGGACCAGGGTGCTGCGCGCCTCGGTGGTCTGGGCCGTGGGCCTGGTCGCGTTCGTGTGCCTGATGGCCGGCGTGCTGGGCCTCGGCGCCACGGCCGTCGTCGGCCGGGAGACCATCGCCGACATCGACCACAAGGGCGACGCCGCCGTCCTGCTCCTCGCCCACGAGCTGGGCGGCGAGGTGCTCACCGCGATCGTCTCGGCCCTGGCCTTCGTCACGCTGCTCGCTGTCGCCGCCGGCCTCATGCTCGCCGCGGCCTCCTCCGTCGCCCACGACCTGTACGGCGAGGTGATCCGCAAGGGCAGGGCCAAGGAGACGCAGGAACTGGGCGTGGCCCGGATCGCCGCGGTGATCCTGGGCGTCCTGAGCATGATGTTCGCCCTCCTCGCCTGGGGCACCAACACCGCCACGCTCGCCTTCCTCGCCTTCGCGATCGCCGCGTCCGCCATCCTGCCGACCATCGTCTACAGCCTGTTCTGGCGGGGGTTCACCGCGCGCGGCGCCCTGCTCAGCCTGTACGGCGGTCTGGCCGGCTCGGTGGTGCTCGTGCTGTTCTCGCCGGTGGTCTCCTCCACCCCCGGGTCGGTCTATCCGCACGCCGACTTCGCCTGGTTCCCGCTGCAGAACCCGGGCATCGTGTCGATCCCCGCGGGCTTCCTGCTGGGCTGGCTCGGCTCGCGTCTCGGTCCCCGGGAGGACGAGAGCGTGTACGAGGACTTCGAGGTCCGGGCCCTGGTCGGGGCCGACCAGCGGTGAGCCCCGGCACCCACCGCGGGTGAACCGTGGGGCGTCGCGGTCCCGGAAAGATCCCCTTGGCGGGCCCGCGACGCCCCACGTACGGTGTGATCATCCGCACCTCAGAACTCAAAAGGTGGTCCTTCATGGCCCTGTTCGACCTGCCGTTGGACGAGCTCCGTGGTTATCGAAGCGCTTCGACCGAGCCCGAGGACTTCGACGCCTTCTGGGCGAAGACGCTCCAGGAGGCGCGCGAGCACGACCTGGACGCCCGTTTCGAGCCGGTCGACACGCAGCTGAAGACGGTCGAGGTGTACGACGTCACCTACTCCGGGTTCGGCGGCCACCCGGTCAAGGGCTGGCTGGTCCTCCCGGCCGGGGCGACCGAACCGCTGCCCACCGTCGTGGAGTTCATCGGCTACGGCGGCGGTCGCGGCCTGTCCCACACCCACCTCCTGTGGGCCTCCGCGGGCTACGCGCACTTCGTCATGGACACCCGGGGCCAGGGCAGCGCCTGGGGCGGAGGCGGCGACACCGCCGACCCGGTGGCCGGCGCGCCCGCCTTCCCCGGCTTCATGACCCGGGGCATCGACGCCCCCGAGAACTACTACTACCGCCGGGTCTACACCGACGCCGTACGCGCGGTGGAGGCCGCCCGCGCGCATCCGCGGACCGACGCCGCGCGCACCGCCGTGGTCGGTTCCAGCCAGGGCGGCGGGATCTCGATCGCGGTCGGTGGGCTGGTCCCCGACCTGGTGGCGGTCGCGCCCGACGTGCCGTTCCTGTGCGACTTCCCGCGCTCCACCACCATCACCGACCGGGATCCCTACCGCGAGATCGGCAAGTACCTCAAGACCCACCGCGGCCGCACGGAGCAGGTGGGACGCACCCTCTCCTACTTCGACGGCGTGCACTTCGCCGCGCGCGGCCGGGCCGCGGCGCTGTTCTCGGCGGCACTGGAGGACCAGACCTGCCCGCCGTCCACGGTCTTCGCCGCCTTCAACGCCTGGGCCGAGGCGAACAAGCGCATCGAGGTCTACGACTTCAACGACCACGAGGGCGGCGGCCCCTACCAGGAGGCGGTCAAGCTGCGCTGGCTGGCCTCCCACCTCTGAGGGGGGGCGGCCGGCATGGACACGGCGGAGGCCGCCCGGCGGTTCGTGGGGGTGTGGCAGGGGGCATGGGCCGCCCATGACGTGGACGCGATCCTGGAGCTGTACGCGCCGGACTGTGTGCACCGTTCGATGCCCTTCCGGGAGCCGCACCGGGGCCGCGACGAACTCGCCGCGTATCTGCGCTGGTCCTTCGCCGACGAGCGGGTGGACGACGTGCGCTTCTCGGACCCGGTGATCGGCCAGGACGGTGTGGCCGTCGCCGAGTTCCGGGTGCTGTCCGAGGTCGACCAGGAGCCGCAGACGCTCGCCGGCTGTGTCTTCGTCCGGTTCGACGCGGCCGGCCTGGCCGTGGAGACCCGTGACTACTGGCATCTGATCCCGGTGCGCACGGAGCCCTCCCGCCCGATGTTCCTGTCGCGGACCCCGCGGGGCGGGTGAGGCCGCCTCCGCCGCACAGCTTCCCTCCTGTCCGACCAGTCGGTATGTTCGGGGAGGCCGGGCGGCCCACGTCCCGGCGCGCGGCGGCGGGCGACGGAGGGGTTCATGTCCGAGTCTCAGGTTCAGGGTCACTGCGAGGCGCGGTTCGCGGCCGTGCGCGACGCGTTCGAGGAGAATTTCGCCGAGCGTGACGAGCTGGGGGCGGCGGTCACGGTGACGCTGGGCGGGGAGACCGTGGTGGACCTGTGGGGCGGCTGGGCCGACGCGGCGCGGACCCGCCCCTGGGAGCGGGACACCGTGGTCAACGTCTGGTCGACGACCAAGGGCGCGACCGCGCTGTGCGCGCACGTCCTCGCCGACCGGGGACTGCTCGACCTGGACGCCCCGGTGGCCGTGTACTGGCCGGAGTTCGCGGCGGCCGGCAAGGAGGGCGTCCTCGTCCGGCATCTGCTGTCGCACCGGTCGGGGCTCGCGGGGCCGCGCGAGCCGCTGTCGTTCGAGCAGCTCCAGGACTGGGAGCTGACCGTCGAACGGCTCGCCGCGCAGGAGCCGTGGTGGGAGCCGGGCACGCAATCCGGGTATCACGCCATGACGTTCGGCTTCCTCGTCGGTGAGGTGGTCCGGCGGGTGTCGGGGCTGCTGCCGGGCGCGTTCCTGGCGCGGGAGGTGACCGGGCCGCTCGGCATCGACTTCACCATCGGGCTGCCCGAGGCGCAGGCGTCCCTCGCGGCCGAGCTGGTGCATCCGCCGGCCGCGACCACCAGTGAACAGGCGGCGGTCTTCGCCCAGTTGACGCCCACCGCGCTGGCCGCCCTCGCCAACCCGCTGGTCGGCGCGGCGGAGGCCAACACCCTCGAGTGGCGGGCCGCGGAGGTGCCGGCCGCCAACGGCCACGGCACCGCGCGGGCGGTGGCCGCGCTGTACGGGATCCTCGCGGCGGGCGGCACCTGGGGCGGCCGGGAGGTGCTGTCCGCGAAGGCGGCCGAGCGGGTCCGTGAGGGACAGGGAGCCTGCCGTGACCTGGTGCTCGGCGCCGGGTTCGGCCGGGACACGGAGATCGGGCTGGGGCTGTGGCTGAGCGGTCCGCACGGCTCGTACGGACCGAATCCCCGGGCCTTCGGCCACGACGGCTACGGCGGCTCCTGCGGTCTCGCCGACCCGGAGGCCGGCGTCTCCCTCGGCTACGTCATGAACCGCATGGGTCCGCACATCGCCGACGACCCGCGCAAGACGGCACTGGTGGAGGCGGTCTACAGCGCGCTGTGAGCCATGAGTCGGCCCCCATGCGGGTCCGGGGTGTGCTCGTCCTGCACGGAGAGTCCTGCGTCAGTGCACGCTCAGTCGATCCCGGCACCTCGACCGATGCCAGTATCGACCCCGAGCGAACTGTGGTCCTTCGCTGTCCCCCTGAAGCGAACAGCGGTCCTTCGACGCCGATCTCTCGACCTCGTCAGGAGCTGTCACACACATGCGCAGACATCACCGTCCTCTGATCCTGGGCGTCGCCGTCACGGTCGGGATGCTCACCGCGACGGTCGTCCCGTCGGCCGCCGCCCCCGCGACCGAACGGACGTCACCGAAGCCCACCGTCGTCCTGGTCCACGGCGCGTTCGCGGACGCCTCCGGCTGGTCCGGGGTCGTCTCGCGGCTGAAGAAGGCCGGCTATCCGGTCGTCGCCCCGGCCAACCCGCTCCGGGGCCTGCAGCCGGACGCCGCGTATCTCGCCTCGCTCCTCGGCACGATCGACGGTCCGAAGATCGTCGTCGGGCACTCCTACGGCGGCGCCGTCGTCACCGAGGCCGCCGCGTCCGTGCCGGAGGTGAAGGCACTGGTGTACGTGGCGGCGTTCATGCCCGACAAGGGCGAGGTGCTCGGCGAACTGGCGAACCGCTTCCCCGGTTCCGAACTGCTTCCGGCGCTGGAGGGACTGCCGGACGGGGCCGGACACACCGATGTGGCGATCAAGCCCGACAAGTTCCACGACGTGTTCGCCGGTGACCTGCCGCGTTCGCAGACGTCGGTGCTGGCGGTGTCCCAACGCCCGGTCAGCCTCTCGGCGTTCGAGTCCACGGCGCAGGCCGCGGCGTGGCGCACGATCCCCTCCTGGTTCATGGTCGCCACCGGGGACAAGACGATCTCCCCCGCGCTGGAGCGCTTCCAGGCGAAGCGGGCGGGCTCGCACACCGTCGAGGTCAACTCCTCGCACGTGGTGATGATGTCCCACCCGGACAAGGTGACCGCGCTGATCAAGTCGGCGGCGAAGTCCACTCGTTGAGGCTTGGCCGGCCGGTCCCGGTCAGCCCTCGCGGGTGGCCACCACCATGCGGCAGCGGGGGCTGCCGTCGGGCCGCCGGCCGAACTCGGGCAGCGCGAACAGTTCCACCTCGAAACCGGCGCGTTCCAACTCGGGCCGTACGACACCGAGTCGGAACGGCCGGTAGTACATGACGAACGGCGGCCGCCAGACCGCGTTGCGCACCCGCATCGCCGTGTCGAAGCCCAGGGCCGCCCAGTACCAGGGGGAGCGGGCCGGGGCGGGCGCCGGCAGCGGGAACGCGAAACGCCCGCCCGGTCGCAGGACGGAGTGGACCTCGGAGAACAGCCGCGGCAGTTCCTCCGGCAGGAAGTGCCCGAACGCGCCGAGGCTGACGGTCAGGTCGAAGGAGGAGGCGAACGGAAGGGCGAGGGCGTCGCCGTGGACCCAGGACAGGCGGGGTCCCTCGCCGTCGGCGGAGGCGCCCCCGGGGCCCACCTGCTCCCTGCCCACCGCCAGCATCCCGGCGCTGATGTCCACACCGGTGACGCTCTTCCGGCAGACCTCGCGCAGCACCTCCATCCCGGCTCCGGTGCCGCAGCAGAGGTCGAGGCCGTCCTCGAACGGGCCCATCGCCGACAGGAACGCCTCGACCGCCTCCAGGACGGAGTCCGGCGTACGGAACGGCGTCCGGTCGAACTTGGGTGCGAGCAGGTCGTAGCCGTGTTCGACGGAGGAGAGCGCCTGAACGGCGAGTTCGCGGAGGCTGGGGCCTTGCGGGGTGAACATCGCCTCAGCTTAGGCCCTGGCTCGGGGCAGCGCCGGGCGCGGACCGTCGCCTATGGTCCGGGACATGACTTCGTTCCGTCCTGCCCCGTCCTGGCTGGCCGACGCCGTCTTCTACCAGATCTATCCGCAGTCCTTCGCCGACTCCGACGGGGACGGCCTCGGGGATCTCCCCGGGATCACCGACCGTCTCGACCATCTGTCCTGGCTGGGCGTCGACACCGTCTGGCTGAACCCCTGCTTCGTCTCACCGTTCCGCGACGCCGGGTACGACGTCGCGGACTATCTGAACGTCGCCCCGCGCTACGGCTCCAACGACGACCTGGCGCGGCTGGTCGACGAGGCGGGCCGCCGGGGCATCCGGATCCTGCTGGATCTCGTCGCCGGCCACACATCGATCGACCACCCGTGGTTCCGCGCCTCCGCGAACGACCCGGACGACCACCGCTACATCTGGACCGCCGAGGGCCAGCCCGACGGCTTCGTCGTCTCCCCCGGCACCCGGCCGGGCGCGTACCTCCCGAACTTCTTCGACTCGCAGCCCGCCCTCAACTTCGGTTACGCGCGCGCTCGTCCGGCCGAGCCGTGGCGGCTGCCGGTCGACGCCGACGGGCCGCGCGCCAACCGCCGCGCCCTCCGCACGGTCATGGACCACTGGCTGAGCCTCGGTCTGTCCGGCTTCCGCGTCGACATGGCCGCGTCGCTCGTCAAGGACGACCCGGACCGGACCGAGACCGCCCGCATCTGGACGGAACTGCGGCACTGGCTGGACACCGCCCACCCCGACGCCGTGCTGCTCGCCGAGTGGGGCGAGCCGGAGGTGTCGGTCCCGGCCGGTTTCCACGCCGACTTCTTCCTCCACTTCGGCGGCCCCACCGACGGCCTCGCCCTGCGCTCGCTGTGGAACAACGGCGGCGGCACGGTCCACGCGGACTGGGACCCGCTCGACTGCTTCTTCGACGCGGACGGCGGGGGCTCACCGCGACCGTTCGTCGAGGCCTGGCAGCGGGCGACCGCGGCCGTCGACGGGGCGGGGTTCGTCTCCCTGCCCACCGCCAACCACGACTTCTCCCGCCTCAACTGCGGCCCCCGCACCCCCGACCAGCTCCCCGCGGCCTTCGCCTTCCAGCTGACCTGGCCGACGCTGCCGGCGATCTACTACGGCGACGAGATCGGCATGCGCTACCTCCCGGGCCTGCCCGACAAGGAGGGCAGCGTCCTCGGCCCCGACTACAACCGCGCGGGCTCCCGCACCCCCATGCAGTGGGACGACACCCCGAACGCGGGCTTCTCCACCGCCCCCGCCGACCGCCTCTACCTGCCCGTGGATCCCTCCCCCGACCGCCCGACCGTCGCCGCCCAGCGCGCCGACGCCGACTCGCTCCTCCACCTCGTCCACCGCCTGATCGCCCTGCGCCGCCGGACCCCCGAACTGGGCTCCGGCGGCTCGGTGGAGGTGCTGCACACGGGATACCCGTTCGTGTACGTGCGGGGCGGGCGGTATCTGGTCGTGGTCAACCCCCAGCGCAGCCAGGCGAGTTCGCCGAACGAGCGTGCCGTCCGCGACACCCTGGAGGGGCAGGGCGTCGAGATCGCGGACGGCACCATCACCGCACGGGGCTTCGGGTTCGGGATCTTCGAACTCGACGGCTAGCCGGGCGCGCCACGGCCGCCCGCGCCGCCGCCGTACCGCTACGGCGCGGGCGAGCCGGCCGTCTTCGGCTCCTCTCCGTACGCCGTCAGGAAGCGGTCGCGGAAGGTGTCCATGCGCCAGACGGGGGCGTCGTCGCCGGGACGCAGTCCGTCCGACCAGCCCCAGTCGGCGATCCGGTCGAGGACCTCGGGGTCGTGGGCCACGACGGTGACCGGTACGTCGTGGCTCGCGCCGTTGCCGCTGACGCTGGCCATCGGCTGGTGGTCGCCGAGGAAGACCAGGACGGTGTTCTCGTCCCCGTACTTCTCCACGTACCGCAGCAGGCTGTGCAGCGAGTACTGGACGGACTTGCCGTACTCCTCCTTCACCTTGACGGGGTCGGTGAACACGTCCGCGGGGTCCTTGCCGGCCTTCTCGATGTCCCGGTAGACGGAGCCGTCGCCGACCTCGTCCCAGCCGACCGTCTTCGGCAGCGGGGCCCACGGCTGGTGACTGGAGGTCAGGATGATCTCCGACATCAGCGGCTTGTCGCCCTTCTTCGCGGCCTCCAGACGCTCGAACGCGCTGAGGGCGTACTGGTCGGGCATGGTCGACCAGCTGAACTTCGGCCCCTGGTAGCCGAGATCGCGGGAGTCGTAGACCTTGTCGAGGCCGTAGAAGTCGCCCTCCGGCCAGTTCTTCTGCACCCCGGGCACGATGCCGACGGTCCGCCAAGCGCCGCTCCTGTGGAACGCGCCGGGCAGCGTGAGGCGTTCACCGGCGGTGACGGTGCGGTAGCGGCTCTGGTTGTCGATCCACAGGCCCGTCAGGAACGTGGAGTGGCCGAGCCAGCTGCTGCCGCCGTACGTCGCGGAGGTCAGCCAGCCGCTCTTGGCGGCGAACCCGGCCTCGGCCAGGGCCTTGCCCTCCTCGTCGAGGGCGGCGTTCACGCCGGGAGCGATGGCCGGCTCCTCCAGGGCCGCGCGGCCGTAGCTCTCGATGAAGGTGATCATGACGTCCTTGCCGCGCAGTCCGGTCAGCAGCCGGTCGGCGGGCACGTCGGCGAACGCGTCCTTCTTGGCCTCCGCGGCGAACGCGGCCTCGTCCCGCAGGGTCTCCTGGACCCGGCCCCAACGGTCCTGCACGAAACCGATGGTGTTGCGGGAGGCGACCGCCGTGTTCCCGATCGGCGTCAGCCCGAGCGCCGCGCAGGTGATCCACACGGTACCGACGACGATCGTGCCCCGGGTCGCCCGGTCCCGGTCGCGGACCAGGAGGCCGACGAGCCGTACGACCGCCAGGGCCATGACGACGAACAGCAGCAGCACCAGGACGACGAGACCGACCACGGCGGCCGTCGCGCCCGTCGAGCCGAGCGTGTCCTGGACGTACGACTCGGCGTCGTCCAGCAGGCCCCAGTCGAGGACGACGTTGAAGCCCCGGCCGAGGAACTGGTTGAAGCCGATGTCGAGCGCCTTCACCACCATCAGCGCGGCCAGGCCGACGCCGATGACGACCGCGGCGACCAGCCTCGGCCGCCGGGGCAGCACCAGCATCAGGGCGGCGGCGAGGACCGGTTCCACGGGAACCCGGAGGAACTGCCGTGCCTCGAAGTACTCGACCTTGCCGGGCATCAGCAGCGCGAAGAACACCAGGGCGGCGGCCAGTGCCGTGACACCCCACGACACGCTCCGCGCGGCGACCGGGTACTTCTCCTGGAAGGCCGTCCGGTACCGCCGCCATCGACGGACGGGGGCGGCGGGCGCAGCCGGTGCGGCCTCCGCCGACGGCTCGCTCGCCTCGTCCTTCCCGGCCGCCTCGTCCTTCCCGACCGTCTCGTCCGTGTCGGACGATGTGTCCGCGTCGGGTGATGTGCTGGAGCGCGTGAAGAGCGACACGCGACGTTCCTTCCGTGCGAAGACCGCTGGCGGTGCGCCCATCTGTACGGGGGGCTCGCGAGATCAGTTCAACGGCCACGGGTAAGCCATCGGTAAGGAATCCCCCGACGAACGGCCACTGGTGGTGGTACATTGGCCTTGGCACGTGTGTTTCGCCCTTCTCGGGCGCCGGTGCCGCTCTCTCATCCTCGGCTTCCGAGGACTCTTCCGCTGAACCGCCCGTCGGGTTCCGACAGGCCGTCAGTTTTCCCGCACCGTCCGCGCCCCACCGGGCCGCCTCATGGACGTATGCCTTCCCCCCCTTCCTCGCGTTTCTCCGACGTCCTCGAAAGGACCCCCCACTCATGACCACCACCACACTCGAACGCACGTCCACCGATCCCCGGCCCCCGGCCCGGGTCACCGGCGTCCTGGAGACCGCGCAGGGCGGACAGGGCCGGCTGCGCGTCGAGGGCTGCCTGCCCACTCCGGCCGACCCCCAGGTCCCCGCCGCGCTCGTCCGCCGGTACGGCCTGCGCAAGGGCGACACCGTCGAGGGCACGCACGACGGCCGGCGCGTCCTCACCGAGGTCGAGCGGATCAACGGCCGTACGCCGCAAGAGCTGCGCGGACGCCCGCACTTCCACGACCTCACCCCGCTGCACCCGCGCGAGCGGCTGCGGCTCGAACACCCGGCGAGCGGCCTGACGGGCCGTCTGGTCGACCTGGTCGCCCCCGTCGGCAAGGGGCAGCGCGGACTGATCGTGGCGCCGCCCAAGACCGGCAAGACCGTCCTGCTCCAGCAGGTGGCCGCCGCGGTCGCCGCCAACCACCCCGAGGCCCGCCTGATGGTGGTCCTGCTCGACGAACGGCCCGAGGAGGTGACCGACATGCGGCGCTCCGTGCGGGGCGAGGTGTACGCCTCGACGTTCGACCGGTCCCCCAAGGAGCACATCGCGCTCGCCGAACTCGTCGTGGAGCGCGCCAAGCGGCTCGTCGAGCAGGGTGAGGACGTCGTGATCCTCCTGGACTCGCTGACCCGGCTGTGCAGGGCGCACAACAACGCGGCCGCGTCCGGTGGCCGCACCCTCAGCGGCGGGGTCGACGCCGCCGCCCTGCACGGCCCCAAGCGGCTCTTCGGCGCCGCCCGGCTGACCGAGGAGGCCGGTTCCCTCACCATCCTGGCCACCGCCCTGGTGGACACCGGCTCCCGCGCCGACGGCTTCTTCTTCGAGGAGCTCAAGGGCACCGGCAACATGGAACTCCGCCTGGACCGCGCACTCGCCGACCGGCGGGTCTTCCCGGCCGTGGACATCACCCCGTCCGGCACCCGACGCGAGGAACTCCTCTTCACAGCGGGCGAGTTGACGGCCGTACACGGTCTGCGGCGGGCCTTGCGGTCACGCGAGGGGCAGCCGAACCTGGAGGCGCTGCTGGAGCGGCTGCGCGCCACGCCCGACAACGCGGCCTTCCTGCGGCAGGTGCGGCCCACGCTGCCGGCGGCATGACATGCGGCATCCGGGTGCTCCATCCGTGCGCTCGGCCCGGGCATCCCGGACTGGGGCACGCCCCTTCCTACGTTTTCGGTATGACCATCGGATTCTCCTCCCGCGCTCCCCGTGATGCTCGCGCCCCTCGTGCGGGCCGCGCGCCCCGTGCGGCCCGCATCGCCGTGTGCTGCACCGCCGTCTGCGCGCTCGGGGCCCTGGCCGTCGCGATCGACCCCGAAGCGGTCGGCCCCCGGCCGGAGACGGGCGCACAGGACGCCAAGGCCGCACCGGGGTCACCGTCCCTGTACGGGCACGGGACACAGGTGCGGCGCCGGGCCGGGGCGCCCGAGGTGCCGCAGGACGTGTCCGCGGTGTCGTGGCTGGTGGCCGACGCCGGCAGCGGCGCGGTACTCGCCGCGCACGACGCCCACCGCCGGCTGCCGCCCGCGAGCACGCTGAAGACCCTGTTCGCGCTCACCGTGCTGCCGGGCCTCCCGGCGGGCCTGAGACACACCGTGAAGAGGGAGGAACTGGCCGGCATCGGCGCCGGGAGCAGCCTCGTCGGCGTCCAGGAGGACCGCACGTACACCGTCGCCGACCTGTGGCGCGGAGTCTTCCTCAGCTCGGGCAACGACGCCGTCCGCGTCCTCGCCCACCTCAACGGCGGCTGGAAGGCCACCGCCGAGCAGATGCGGGACAAGGCCCGCGCCCTGGGCGCCCGTGACACCCACGTCGTCTCCCCCGACGGCTACGACGCGCCCGGCCAGGTGTCGTCCGCGTACGACCTGGCGGTGTTCGGACGGGCCGGGCTGCGCAACGCGGAGTTCGCCGGGTACTGCGCCACGGCCACCGCGAAGTTCCCGGCGGGCGGCTGGTCGTACGGCATCCAGAACACCAACCGGCTGCTCACCGGCGTCGGTGTCGAGCGCTACCCGGGGCTGATCGGCGTCAAGAACGGCTACACCACCAACGCGGGCAACACGCTGATCGCCGCCGCGAAACGGGGCGGGCGCACCCTCGTCGTGACGGTGATGCGCCCCGAGTCGGGCGGTGGCCACGCCGTCTACGAGGAGGCGCGCTCCCTGCTCGACTGGGGGTTCGCCGCCGCCGGGCGGGTCGACGCGGTGGGTTCGCTCGTTCCGCCGCGTCCGGCGGCCGCGCCTCAGGCCGGCCCGGGGTCGCTGCCGGCGGAACGCGCGGAGGCGGCCGTGGTGACCGTTCCCGGCTGGCCGGTGGTGGGCGCGATCACGGGCGCGGCCGGCGTGGGCGCGGCGGCCGTGGCCCTCACGCTGCGGCTCAGGTTCGGTCGGTCCGCCCGGGGCTGACCGACCGGCAGCCGCACCAGCAGACCGAGCGTGATCCACACATAGGTGTTGCCGCCCACGAAGCCGCCGATGCCGGACGCGTCGTCGAACCAGAGCCAGACGACGCTGCTGCACAGCACCCCGAACAGCGCCGCCGTGAGCGGCCGCAGCCGGCGGTGGCGCAGCAGGACGGCGAAGGACGGCAGCAGCCACACCAGATGGTGCACCCAGGTGATCGGGCTGATCAGACAGCCGGTCAGCCCGGTGAGGGCGAAGGCGGCGATCCAGTCGTCGGCGCGGACCGCCGCCCGGGTCCGCCACGCCCACACGCACACCACCACGAGCACCAGCGCCGCCCATACGACGCGGCTCGGTTCGTGCGGGGCCACGAGCCGGGCCAGGACGCCCTGCAACGACTGGTTGGAGACGTAGTCGAGACGGCCGACACGGCTGGTGTCCCACAGGGCCTCGGTCCAGTAGAAGCGCGAGGCGGCCGGGGCGATCCAGGCCGCCGCCGCGGTGGCGGCCGCGGCGACGGCGGTCGCGAGCCCGGCGGCCCGCCACCGCCGGGCGAGCAGCAGCAGTCCGATGAAGACGGCGGGCGTCAGCTTGACCGCCGCCGCCAGGCCGATGCCGACCCCCGCCAGACGCCCCCGGCCCGTGGCCAGCAGCCGGGCGTCGGCCAGCACCAGGGCCAGCAGCAGCAAGTTCACCTGCCCGAAGCTGAAGGTGTCCCGCAGCGGTTCGAACAGGGCGAGCGCGCACAGGGCGAGGCCGACGCCGTACCAGCCGTGCCGGCGCGGCGTCGATCCGGCCAGGACGTACAGCACGACGGCGAGCGCCGCCAGGTTCAGCCCCAGGCAGAGGACGATCGCGGTGCGCAGGCCGACCAGGGCCATCGGCAGCATGACGACGGCCGCGAACGGCGGATAGGTGAAGCCGTAGGTCGTGCCCGGCACCAGGTAGTCGTAGACATGGCCGTCGTGATGGACCCAGCTGTCGATCGTGCCGTGGTAGACGCGCAGGTCGAAGAAGCCGCGCAGCAGCGGGACGGTCGCGGTGAAGACGGTGACGGCGAGGGCCGCCCCGAGGAGGACGAGGAGACGTGCCCGGTCGCCGCGGGGCCGAAGCCGCCCCCGGTACGGTCCGCTCATGCCGTGCGCTCCAGGACCGGCGCCCGGGACGCCTGTTCGGCCTGCCACAGCACGACCAGCGCGAGGACTCCCCCGCACACCGCGAGGACGAACTGTTCGGTGTCCGCCGGGTTCCCGCTCGGCAGGACGGCGAGCGCGAGCACCCCGCTGGCGGCCGCGACCCGGCGCTGCACGGAGACGGTGCGTGCGGCGGCCGCGATGAGGAACAGGCCCCACAGGGCGTACCAGGGGCGGATCGCCGGGCCCAGCGCGGCCACGGCCGCCAGGCTGAGGCCGAGCGCGTACACCGGGCCGGGGCGCAGCCGGAACCATATGTGCAGCACGACGGCGAGTGTCAGCAGCAGTCCGGCGGCGCGCCACGCCGGGAGGGCGAGGGGGGCCAGGTCGCTGCCGAGGTCGTGCAGCAGGGTGCCGGTGGCGCGGCCCAGGACGGTGGTGGGCGACCAGTTCTGCGGGGACACGGGGGTGCGCAGGGCGGCGATCCAGCCGTATCCCGTGCCGGCCAGGGCGGTCGCGGCGGTCGTGGTGACGGCGGCGACGGCGAGGGTCGCCGTCGCCGTCCGGATCCGTCCCGTACGGCCGCGCATCATCACCACCGCCACCAGCCCGAGCGCGGCGGGTGCCTTCACCAGCGCCGCGAGGGTGACCAGGACGACGCCGAGGAGGTACCGGCGGCCCCGCGCGAGGACCAGTCCGACGCCCAGCAGCCCCAGCATCAGCGCGTCGTTGTGGGCGCCTGCCACCAGGTGCAGGAGGACGAGCGGGTTGAGCGCGCCGAGCCAGAGGGCGACGGCCGGGTCGGTCCCGGTGTGCCGGGCGAGGCGGGGCAGCGCTGCGGCCATCAGCCCCACGCCGAGCAGGGCGATCAGGCGCATCCCGATGAGCCCGGCCGGTATCCGGCCCTCGGTCAGGCCGGACAGCCCGGAGGCCACGGCGAGGAAGACCGGGCCGTACGGGGTCGCGGTGCGCCGCCACATGGGGGCCACCTCGTCGGCGAGCGGTCCGCCGAGGCGGGCGGGTCCGTGCAGGTAGACGTCCATGTGCGCGTCGACCATGGCGCCCTGGGCGAGGTAGCTGTAGACGTCCCGGCTGAACAGCGGGGGCGCGAGCAGCAGCGGTACCGCCCACACGGCCAGCACGAGCGACAGGGCGCGCGGCGTGGGTGGTTCGGGGCCCCGTATCACCTTGCCCAACAGCGCCCAGGCGGCGGTCAGCAGGACGACGCCGAAGTAGACACCGACGAGGCCCAGCGCGCCGCGCCCCGAGGCCGGCGAGAGCAGGTCCCGCACGGGGAGGGCTCCGGCGGTCTCCCCTCCGAGGGCGAGGAAGGCGGATCCGGCCAGGCCGAGTGCCTGGCAGCGGCGCAGATCGACGGGAAAAGCAATGGCCAGCACTCGGTCAGGCTGTCAACGCCGGGTGGCGCGCAGACGACGTCGTGCCCTCCGGGCGGGTACCGGGACGTGACCATGAGCCGACCGCCGCCGAGCCGGTCAGAAGATCGACAGCCCCGTCAGGGTGGTGAACCGGTCCAGGGCCGCCACTCCGGCCACCGAGTTGCCGCGCTCGTCCAGCCCCGGGCTCCACACACAGAGCGCGAGGCGGCCGGGCACGACCGCGATGATGCCGCCGCCGACGCCGCTCTTGCCGGGCAGGCCGACGCGGTAGGCGAAGTCACCGGCGGCGTCGTACGTGCCGCAGGTGAGCATCACCGCGTTGACCTGCTTCGCCTGACTGCGGGTCAGCAGCCGGGTCCCGTCGGCGCGGACGCCGTGCCGGGCCAGGAAGGTGGCGGCGAGGGCGAGATCGGCGCAGGAGGCGGTGAGGGAGCACTGGCGGAAGTACTGGTCGAGGAGGGCCGGTACGGGGTTGTCGATGTTGCCGTAGGACGCCATGAAGTGGGCGAGGGCGGCGTTGCGGTCGCCGTGGGCGGACTCGGAGGCGGCGATCTGTGGGTCGAAGTCGAGGCCCGGGTTGCCGCTCTCTTCCCGGAGGAAGGACAGCAGCGTGCCCGCCGCGTCGCCGGTGCGGGTGTGCAGGCGGTCGGTGACGACGAGGGCGCCCGCGTTGATGAACGGGTTGCGTGGGATGCCGTTCTCGTACTCCAGCTGCACCAGGGAGTTGAAGGGATTGCCGGAGGGCTCGCGGCCCACGTGCTCCCAGAGGGCGTCACCCTCGCGCGCCAGGTCGAGCGCGAGGGTGAAGACCTTGGTGATGGACTGCGTGGAGAACGGCTCGCGCCAGTCCCCCACGCCGTACACCGTGCCGTCCGGCTCCGCGACGGCCATGCCGAAGCTGCGCGGGTCGCGGGCCGCGAGTGCCGGGATGTAGTCGGCGGGCCTGCCCCGGCCCGGGGTCCGCCCGATCTCCTCGGCGATGCGTTCCAGGATCGGCTGGAAGGCGGTGGAATCCATCAGGCCGGCAGGGCGCCGCTGCCCGCGAGGATCTCCGGCCGCAGCAGTTCCCGGAGCCGTTCGGCGGGCAACAGGCCCTTCTCCTGGACGAGTTCGGCCACGCCCCGGCCGGTGGCGAGGGCCTCCTTGGCGATGTCGGTGGCCGCCGTGTACCCGATGTGCGGGTTGAGGGCGGTGACCAGGCCGATGGAGTTCTCCACGGCGGCGCGCAGTGCGTCCTCGTTGGCGGTGATGCCGTCGACGCAGCGTTCGGCGAGCGTGAGGCAGGCCGCGCGGAGGTGGGTGAGGGACTCCGAGAGGGAGTGCAGGATGATCGGTTCGAAGGCGTTGAGCTGGAGCTGTCCCGCCTCGGCCGCCATGGTGATGGTGACGTCGTTGCCGATGACCTCGAAGGCGACCTGGTTGACGACCTCGGGGATCACCGGGTTGACCTTGCCGGGCATGATGGACGAACCGGCTTGCACCGGCGGCAGGTTGATCTCGTTCAGGCCCGCGCGCGGCCCGGAGGAGAGCAGCCGCAGGTCGTTGCAGCTCTTCGAGAGCTTGACGGCGATGCGCTTGAGGACGCCCGACATCTGCACGAACGCGCCGCAGTCCTGCGTGGCCTCGACCAGGTTGGCGGCGGTGACCAGCGGCAGTCCGGTGATGTCGGAGAGGTGGCGGCGGGCCGACTCGGCGTATCCGGCCGGTGCGTTGAGGCCGGTGCCGATGGCGGTGGCGCCGAGGTTGATCTCGTGGATCAGCTCGACGGCCTCGGCGAGGCGGCTGCGGTCCTCGTCGACCATGACGGCGAACGCGGAGAACTCCTGGCCGAGCGTCATGGGGACCGCGTCCTGGAGCTGGGTGCGGCCCATCTTGAGCACCTCGCGGAACTCGACGGCCTTGCGGGCGAAGGAGTCCTGGAGGACGGCCATCGCCGTGAGCAGTCCGCGCACCGCGAAGACCGTGGCGATCTTGACGGCGGTCGGGTAGACGTCGTTGGTGGACTGGCCGAGGTTGACGTCCTCGTTGGGGTGCAGGTGCGCGTACTGGCCCTTGGCGTGGCCCAGCAGCTCCAGCGCCCGGTTGGCGATGACCTCGTTGGCGTTCATGTTGGTGGAGGTGCCGGCGCCGCCCTGGATCACGTCGACGACGAACTGGTCGTGCAGCTTGCCGTCGCGGATCTCCCGGCAGGCCTCGATGATCGCGGCGGCCTTCTCGGGGGCCAGCAGGCCGAGTTCCTCGTTGGCGCGGGCGGCGGCCTCCTTGACGGCGGCCAGGGCGTCGACCAGGTGGGGGTAGGCGGAGATGGGGGTGCCCGTGATGGGGAAGTTCTCCGTGGCGCGCAGGGTGTGGACGCCCCAGTACGCGTCGGCGGGGACGTCACGGTCTCCGAGCAGGTCGTGTTCGCTGCGGGTGGCTGCGGCGGTCATGGTGTGGCCTACTTTCGTGGTGCGGGTGGGGTTGGTGGTGGGTGGGGTGCGTCGTCGAGTGCGGGTGGGTGGGGGCTGGTCGCGCAGTTCCCCGCGCCCCTGAAGAGCAGGGGCTGCGCCCCGTGCTCTTCGGCCCGAGAAAGCTGGGGGCGCAGCCCCGCTTTTTCAGGGGCGCGGGGAACTGCGCGAGAAGCCCCACCGGACCCGCACCCGGCGACCCGCCCCTCGTCAGGGCAGACGCAACGGATCCAGCGCCCGCACCGCCCTGACCCGCCCGACTTCCCGCCCGCCCCCGAGCAGCGCCTCCCCCGTGAACCCGGCGAGAGCCGCAGGCTCGACGCCGGCCCGCACGAGCGCCGCCGCACACACCGGCACCCTCGCCCGGTTCGCGCCGTCGGCGATCTTCACGGCGACGGCGCGGCCGTCGGGCAGCGCGGCGACCTGGACGCCCTCGAAGCCGTCCTTGGTGAGGAGTCCGGGCACGGCCCGCATCAGCTCGGCGACGTCGCGTCCGGCGCCGGAGGCCATCTCGGCGTGGTCGCGCATGGCGTCGGCGACGGTCCGCTCGGGGGTGCCCTCGGCGGCGGTGACGATCCGGGAGAGAGCGCGGGCGAGACCGTGCAGGGAGACGGAGAACAGGGGTGCGCCACAGCCGTCGACGGTGACCCGGGCGATGGCCTGTCCGGTGAGGTCCTCGACGATCTCCGCGATGGCCTGCTGGAGGGGGTGGGCCGGGTCGAGGTAGTCGTCCAGGGACCAGCCGTTGAGCCGGCAGGTGTAGAGCATGGCCGCGTGCTTGCCCGAGCAGTTCTGCGCGAGACGGGAGGGCTGCCTGCCCTCGCGTATCCACGCGTCGCGGACGGCCGGGGCGTACGGCATGTCGGTGACGTTGCGCAGGTCGTCCTCGGCGGCGCCCGCCAGCCGGAGGATCCGGCGGGCCCCGGCGAGGTGGCGTTCCTCGCCGGAGTGGCTGGCGGCCGTCAGCGACAGCAGTTCGCCGTCCAGCGGGAGTCCGGCGCGCAGCATGGCCACGGCCTGGACCGGTTTGAGCGCCGACCGGGGGTAGAACGCCGCCTCGATGTCACCGAGTTGGAGTTCCACCTCCCCGTCGGCACCCAGCACCACGACGGAGCCGTGGTGGATGCCCTCGATGACACCTCCGCGTACGAGGTGGGCGACGGGGGCGTGCAGCGGTTCCCGGATCGCGGGGGCCGCGGCCACCGGAGCCGCGGGGGTACCCGGGGCGCCGGTGGTCGAAGGGTCGTACGTCACTGCCTGATTCACGCATCCACTCCGGTCGACTTCCGGGCGACCCGGCCGCGTATGCCGAACCAGCCCGCCACGAGCGCGCCCACGATCAGCGGGACGCACAGCACCGTCGTGCGGCCGGCGCCGCCGTCGGCGTACATGAGGACCAGGACGGACGCGAGGAAGAAGAGCGTCACGAGTTCGGTCCAGGGGGAGCCCGGGAGCCGGTAGCTCGGCCGGGTCAGTTCGCCCTTCTGGGTCTTCTGCCAGAAGAGCAGGTGACAGATCATGATCATGCCCCAGGTGGCGATGATGCCGATCGCGGCGAAGTTGAGCACGATCTCGAACGCCTCGGCGGGCACGACGAAGTTGAGGCCGACGCCCAGCACGCAGACGCCGCTGGTGAGCAGGATGCCGCCGTACGGGACCTGGCTGCGGCTCATCACACCGGTGAACTTCGGGGCGGAGCCGGCCATCGCCATCGAGCGCAGGATGCGGCCGGTGGAGTACAGCCCCGAGTTGAGGGAGGACATCGCGGCGGTGAGGACGACCAGGTTCATGATGCCGCCGGCCGCGGGCACGCCGATGTTGGAGAGCACGGTCACGAAGGGGCTCTCGCCGGCCTTGTACGAGGACCAGGGCAGCAGCATGGAGAGCAGGACGACGGAACCGACGTAGAAGAGGCCGACTCGCCACATGATCGAGTTGATCGCCTTCGGCATGATCTTCTCGGGGTTCTCGGTCTCACCGGCGGCGACGCCGACCAGCTCGACGGAGGCGTAGGCGAAGACGACACCCTGGATGATCAGCAGCATCGGCAGGACACCGCTGGGGAAGAGGCCGCCGTTGTCGGTGATCAGGGCCGGGCCGGGGGTGTGCCCGTCCACCGGCTGCTGGGTGACGAGCAGCCAGATGCCGATGCACATGAAGAGGACGAGCGCGCCGACCTTGATGATCGCGAACCAGAACTCCAGCTCGCCGAACATCCTCACCGAGATCAGGTTCACGGTCAGGACCACCGCGAGCGCGATCAGCGCGATCACCCACTGCGGCACGTCGGAGAACATGCCCCAGTAGTGGGTGTAGACGGCGACGGCCGTGATGTCGGCGATGCCGGTGGTGGCCCAGTTCAGGAAGTACATCCAGCCGGCCGTGTACGCGCCCTTCTCACCGAGGAACTCCCGGGCGTAGGACACGAAGGCACCGGAGGAGGGCCGGTACAGGACCAGTTCACCGAGGGCCCGGACGACGAGGAACGCGAAGACACCACAGAGGGCGTACGCGATGAACAGGGAGGGGCCGGCGTCGGCCAGTCGGCCGCCGGCGCCGAGGAAGAGGCCGGTGCCGATGGCGCCGCCGATGGCGATCATGTTGACGTGCCGGGCCTTGAGGGACTTGCTGTAGCCCTCGTCGCCCGCGTCGACATGCGGTGCGGCCGGTGTGCGCGTCTCTTCTTCGAGGTGCTGCTCGCTCACGCCTCGGGTCCGCCTTCCGTGGAACTGTCCGTGCGCGGGGAACGCACGATGTCGGTGAGGGTGGTCTCGACGCGGTCGAGGTGGTGGGACATGGCCTCCACCGCGTCGTGTTCGGAACCGTCGATCAGCGCCTCGACGATGGCCCGGTGCTCCCGGTTGGACTGCTCGCGCCGGCCGCCCAGTTCGTTGAGGAAGGCCGACTGACGCGCCAGTGCGTCCCGGATCTCCTCGATCACCCGGCGGAACACCGGGTTCTGGGCGGCCTCCGCCACGGCCAGGTGGAAGAGGGTGTCCATCGCGACCCAGGCGGTGGTGTCGGTCTCCCGCTCCATCCGGTCCAGGAGGTGCGCCAGGTGGTCCAGGTTCTCCGGGGTGCGGCGGAGCGCCGCGTACCCGGCGACCGGGATCTCCACGTGCCGGCGGACTTCCAGCAGGTCGCTGGCCGCGTAGTCGCCGAAGGTGGGGTCCTCGACGGCGTTCGCGATCACGAAGGTGCCCTTGCCGGTGCGGGACTGGGTCAGCCCCATCACCTGGAGCGCGCGCAGCGCCTCGCGCAGGACCGGACGGCTCACTTCGAGCTGCCGGCAGAGTTCCGCCTCCGAGGGAAGCTTGTCCCCGATGGCGTACTTGCCGCGCTCGATGGCGTCGCGGAGGTGGGTGAGCACCGCTTCCATGGCGCTGACGCGCCGGGGTGCCGAGCCACCTGTCTGGCTGTCTGACAGGTTCACGGGGTGATCCTGCGGGTGACCGGAGGGGGCTGTCAAGGGGGCCGGTATTCGATCTTCCAGGTCACGGGCGGTGGCGGAGAGGCCGTCCGGCGGACCACGGCCGTCGCGCGACGGTACGCCTCCGGCCGTGACCGGCCACGTCAGAGCACGTCAGCTGAGGCCACCGGCAGCGAGCAGCCCGAACAGCAGCACGCCCACCACGATGCGGTACGACACGAACACCTGGAAGGAGTGCCTGGTCACGAACTTCAGCAGCCAGGCGACCGAGACGTACGCGACCGCGAACGACACGGTGGTGCCGGCGATCAGCGGGGCCGCGCCCACCCCCGCGCCGAGGGCGTCCTTCAGCTCGTACAGCCCGGCGCCGGTGAGAGCCGGAATGCCGAGGAAGAAGGAGAGCCGGGTGGCGGCGACCCGGTCGAGGTCGAGCAGCAGCGCGGTGGACATGGTGGCGCCGGAGCGGGAGAACCCGGGGAACAGCAAAGCGAGGATCTGCGAACCGCCGACGAGCATCGCGTCCCGGAACCGGGTCTCCTCCTCCGCGCGCCTGCGCCGGCCCACCTGTTCGGAGACCCACATCACCCCGCTGCCGACGATCAGTGAGCCGGCCACCACCCACAGGGAGGCGAGCGGCCCCTCGATCAGCGACCGGGCGGCCAGCCCCACGACGACGATCGGGATCGTCGCCGCGATCACCCACCACGCGAACCGGTAGTCGCGCTCCTGCCGCTTCCCCGCGTCGAACAGCCCCTGGAACCAGGCCGAGCCGATGCGCGCGATGTCATGGCGGAAATACACGAGCACCGCGGCGATCGCTCCGACCTGGATGACCGCCGAGAACCCGACGACCGCCTTGTCGTCCACCTGGATCCCCATCAGCCCTTCGGTGATCTTCAGATGGCCGGTGGAGGACACCGGCAGGAACTCCGTCACCCCCTCCACCGCTCCGAGGACGACTGCCTGACCGACGCTGATGGTGCTCATGGGGTCCAGTTCTGCTCTGCGAGGGCATGACCGACGGGGGGCATGGCTGAGGAGCGGCCGGCGACGGGGCACGGCGACCGTGATCGCGCCGGGAGAGCAGTCCTACTCCGGCCGGGTAAGGGCCGCGCTCAGGACCAGAGGGCCCGCGCCACCGCCAGCCCCACGTAGACCGCGCCCAGCCCCGCCGTCACGCTCGCGACCGCGTTGACGGCGGCGTGGAAACGGTCGCCGCCGCGGGCCAGGCTCAGGGTCTCGTAGGAGAAGGTCGAGTAGGTGGTGAGCGCTCCGCACAGGCCGGTTCCGAGGAGAAGGTGCAGGTGGGAGCCGACGGCACCGGCTGTCACGGCGCCCGTGAGGAAGCCCAGGACGCAGGAGCCGGCGACGTTCACGGTGAAGGTGCCCCAGGGGAAGCCCATGTCGTGGCGGGACTGGACGGCTCGGTCGGTGAGATAGCGCAGGGGCGCGCCCACCATGCCGCCGACGACGACGAGCAGCCAATTCACGACGACCTCTTACCTTTCTCGGACCTCGGGTCACCTTTCTCGGACCTCGGGGCGGGCCCGGCGCCCGGCCCGGCACCCGGCCCGTGTCGCGCCGTCGCCGTGGCGATCCCGACCGCGAGCCCGACCGCGAGGAGGGCGGCGAGGAGGGTCGCGGCCAGGTAGGCCAGGGCGGTGGCGGGACGGCCCTCCTCGATCAGGCGCTGGATGTCGACGGCGTACGTGGAGAAGGTGGTGAAGCCGCCGAGGACTCCGGTGCCGAGGAAGGGGCGGACCAGGCGATGGGTCGTCCACACCTCGGTGACGGCGACCATGAGGAGACCGATCAGGAAGCAGCCGACCACGTTCACCCAGAACGTGGTCCAGGGGAAACCGCCGGCCCCGACGGGCCAGAGCAGGCCGGCCCCGTACCGGGCTACGGCCCCGATGCCGCCACCGACAGCCACGACGGCGACCACGGGCGCCTGACCGTGCCAGGGGGCGGCCCGGGGCGGGTCGGCGACGGGTGCGTCCGGGGACTCGGGGATCTCGGGTTCCCCGGTGGGTGGCCGCGACGCGGGCCGGTCGGGGTGTGGGGGCGGCATGGGTGTACGTCTCCTACTCGCCGGGGCCCGGGTGTCCGCCGGGCGTGCTCCGTCGCAAGCAGGGACCGTTGTCGGCGCCGTCGCCGCGGTTCGGGTACGGCGGGCCCCACCGCCGCGCCACGACCGTGATCGCGGCTGGCC
Source organism: Streptomyces caniscabiei (assembly GCF_014930365.1). GTDB lineage: Bacteria > Actinomycetota > Actinomycetes > Streptomycetales > Streptomycetaceae > Streptomyces > Streptomyces caniscabiei. The sequence goes on from NZ_JABXWI010000027.1 coordinate 95,736, forward strand.
GCCAGCGTAACGCGCCGACCACCACGACCGCACGAACCCGACACCGGGCCCGGACGCGACGCGTGTGGCCGGGCCTGTGCTCTGCTGGACGGTGGCCGCCCGGCCGTACGCCGCCGCAGGCCCGGCCCGGGTCGGCTCCGGGCAGGTGGCGGGTCGGCGGCGGGTCGGCTCAAACCGGCCTGGGGCGGCCCTCGGTCGCGGCCACGGCCATGACCATCGTCCTGGCCGCCATCTCGCCGTCGCCGTCACCGTCACTGTGGCCATCGCCAACGCTATCGCCGTCACCGCAGTCATCGCCGTCGCCGTGGCTCTCGCCTTGGTCGTCACCGCAGCCATCGCCGTGGCCGTCACCGTCGCCCTGGCTCAGCCGGCCACGGTCATGAACTGCCCCCGACGCCGACCACGCCGTCCCCGGCCCGCCCCACCCTCGCGCCCGGCCCGGCAGCCCGCCTCCCCAGGTCTTCGGCGGCCCTCGCCGGCCTCACTCCTCCTCCCCCACCCCCACTCCCTCGCACACCGCGATCCCCCGTTCCCACAGGCTTCCCAGGATCAGGTGGTCGCCGGTCACGCAGGCGCTCGTGACCATGCGGAAGCGGGAGCGGTGGGTGATGAGGGTGTGGACGACATGGCCCTCGTCGTCGACCGCGAGGGCACCGGCGAACCCGAGGGGCCGGAACGGTGCCCGTACCGCCACCCGGCTCGCGGCGCCGCGCACGGCCGGGCTCGCGCGGTGCAGCCGGTCGAGGGCGCCGATGCGCGGTCCGGCCAGCGCAACCCACATCAACCCGCTCACGGGGTCGCGCCACATGTTGTCGGGCGTCCCCGGCAGGTCCTCGACGAAGGGCTCGCTCGTGCCGGCCCCGGCCCCCGTGAGGTGGACGCGGGTCAGCCGGCGCGCCCCCGTCTCCGCGACCACGAGGAACGACTCGTCGGCGGAGAGCGCGAGACCGTTGGCGAACTGGAGCCCCTCCAGGACGACTTCGGGGGTCCCGGCCCCCGGCGCGAGACGCAGCAGGCGCCCGGTCCCGGTGTGTTCGACGATGTCGCCGATCCACTGGGAGAGGGGGTACCGGCGGCTGGAGACCGTGAAGTAGACCGTCCCGTCGGAGAGCGCCACGACATTGCTGCAGAACCGCAGCCGCTCACCGTCCAGTTCGTCGGCGAGCACCCGCACGGTCCCGTCCCCGGTCGTGACCCGCAGCAGCCCCCGCTCGGCGTCGCACACCAACAGGTCGCCGTCCGGGAGGAGTTCGAGGCCGAGGGGCCTGCCACCGGTCTCGGCGAGCGTCTCGACCCGGGCCCGCCCCGGCTCCGCGAGCCCGTCCACCCGCAGGATCCGGCCGTCCTCGACGCCGGTCAGCACCCGCCCGCGCCCGTCGGCGACGACGTCCTCGGGCCCGCGCCCGCCGATCCCCACGTACGCCAGCGGTTTCCAACCACCGCCGCGTGAGTCCGTCCTGTCCGCCGCGCCCGTCATGTCCGCCTCCCGGTGGGTCCGCCCGATCGTCCGCGCCGGTCCATCCTGGCAGGGGGCCGGGCCGCCCCACCTGTCCTCGGGTTAGGTTGGCCGTCACCGACCAGGGAGACCGCCGTGCCCGCCCGCCCCCAGCTGCTGTACGTCACCGACCTCGCCTATCCGGCCCGGGGGCGGCGCTACTGCGACGAGGACATCCTCCTCACCTCCCGGCTGCGCGCGGAGTTCGACATCGCCCTGTGCCACCCGCTGGACGCGGCGGCCCTGATGGACGGCTTCGACGCGGTCGTGGTCCGCAACAGCGGGCCCGTCCTGCACTACCAGGAGGCCTACGACGCCTTCCGCGAGCGGGCGAGAGCTCTCGGCACCCGTGTCTACAACCCGCTGACCGGCCGCGCGGACATGGTCGGCAAGCAGTATCTGCTGGACCTGACCGGCGCCGGGTACCCGGTCATCCCCACCGTCGACCGCCCCGAGGACCTGGAGCGGCTGCCGGAGTCCGCCTCGTACGCGGTGAAGCCGAAGGCCGGCGCGGACTCCCTGGGCCTGCGCTTCCTGACCGGCCCCGAGCTGGTGGGCCTGACCTGGGGCGACGTCCTCGTCCAGCCGCGCGTCGACTTCCGCTACGAGGTGTCCTTCTACTACGTCGACGACACCTTCCGGTACGCCCTCCACGCGCCCGACCCCGACCGCCGCTGGGTCATGGAACCCTACGAGGCCTCCGAGGCCGACCTGGCCTTCGCCCGGCGCTTCGTCGACTGGAACACCCTCGACCACGGCATCCAGCGCGTGGACGCCTGCCGCACCCGGTCGGGCGATCTCCTCCTGGTGGAGCTGGAGGACCTCAACCCGTACCTCTCCCTGGACAGCGTCCCGGAACAGGTCCGGGACTCCTTCGTCACGGCCATGGCCGGTTCGCTGCACGCGTTCCTCGGCGACTGAACGGCGGAAGGGGCCGCACGTCCGAAACGTACGGCCCCTCGGACGCGCCCTTCAGGGGCGCGGGGAACTGCGCGACCAGCCCCCACCGGCCCGCGCTGTCAAAACGGACCCGTCCGCCGCACTCACCGGTGGCTGAACCACGCAGCCGCCGGAAGCAGCCTGTCGTCGTAGCCGAACAGCGCCTGGTTCTCCCAGCCGTTGCCGGACGCCGCGTCCGTCGGGTCCCAGCCGTTGCCCGCGACCGCGGTCCACGTGGACTCCCAGTAGAAGATCCCGAGGCCACGGCCGTTGGGGACGGCTTCGACGATGCTCGCGATGTCCTTCATCCACCGGGTCTGGCCGGCGGTCGTGGCCGGGTAGCCGGATACCAGCTCGCTCGACAGGTCGATGATGTTCTCGTGCGAGTCCTCGCTGTCGAGGCGGAACGGGTACGCCGTCTCGGCGACGAACACCGGCTTGGCGTAGCGGGTGGCCGCGTCGTCCAGCGTGGTCTGGAAGTCCGCGAGCGTGCCGTGCCAGTAGCCGTAGTACGACAGGCCGATGACGTCGAACTTCACGTTGTTGGCGACCGCGTTGTCGAACCACCAGCGGGTGCCGGACAGGTCACCGCCCTTGGCGAGGTGCAGCGCCACCTGGGTGGAGGAGTTGACCGCCTTGACCGCGTCGTAGCCGGAGTTGAGCAGGCCGGCGAGCTGCGACCAGTTGGAGGTGGAGCCCGCCGACCACAGCATGCCGCCGTTGATCTCGTTGCCGACCTGAACCATGTCGGCCGTGGTGCCCTGGGACTTGAGGGCGTTGAGGACGTCGTAGGTGTGGTTGTAGACGTCCGTCCGCAGCTGGCTGTAGGAGTGGCCGCTCCACGCGGACGGCACGCTCTGGGCGCCCGGGTCGGCCCAGGTGTCCGAGTAGTGGAAGTCGACCAGCAGCTTCATGCCCTGCGCCTTGACGCGCTTGGCGGCGGCGAGCACCCGCGCCTTGTTGTTGTAGCCGTCGGCGGGGTTCACCCAGACCTTGACGCGGGCGTAGTTCTGCCCGGCGCCCTTGAGGATGGCGAGCGGGTCGCCGGTGGTGCCGGAGCTGTTCCTGTAGACGCCGCCCTTGGCCTCGCTCTTGACGAGCGAGGACACGTCGGAGCCCTTGATGGGCACGCCTGTCGTACCGGACGCGAAGGTCAGGTCGTCGACGTTGATCCAGTTCCCGGCGTTCGCGTCGGAGTTGACGCTGATGGTGCACTGGTTGTTGGTCACCGCGATCGAGGTGACGATGCGGATCCAGCCGCTCGCGGAGACCGGGATGTCGGTGCGCTGCTCGGCGCTGCCGCAGTTCTTCAGCGCGAGGTAGGCGGAGTTCTGGCCGCCGCCGGAGCGCACCCACGCGGTGAGCTTGTAGTTCCCGTTGGTCAGGCCGGACAGGTACTGGTACGTCTCGACCTTGTACGCGGAGGACGACCAGTGGGTCAGGCGGTGACTGCCGCCGTGGCCGCCGGACTCGGTGAACGAGGCGGCGTTCTGTCCGCCCGCCGAGTACGTCGACCAGCCGGCCGGTGTCGCGGTCCCGGTGCCGTCGGACTCGAAGCCCCCGTTGGTGAGGGTGGAGGCGGCGTGTGCCGAGCCGGCGGGCACGGTGGTGAGCGCCAGTCCCGCGAACAGCGGTATGAGCAGGGCCCTGAGGGCGCGTCTCGCGTGGAACATCGTCGTCCCTTCGACGAAGGTGGGGAGCCGGGTGGTGCGGTGCTGTGGCGGCGCCACGCCCGAAGGCCGTGGGCGCGGCGCCGCCGGGACCGACCGGATGTCCCCAGAGATCCGGTCGGGGTCGGGGGTGACCCGGGGCCGAGGAGCGGCCCCGGGCGGGGAGCGGCGGCGGTCACCCGTACGGCTCGGTGACGGTCGCCGCCCACATCTGCTGATCAGGCGTCGAGTCGTACGACCCTGACGGCCCCGGCGGGCACGCCCAGGTGGCCCGCCGCCCGTTCGCCGGTCAACAACTCCGTGCCGGCCGTGTCCAGCGGCACCTTCGTGTCGAGCGCGGTGTGGTTGATCGCGAAGAGGAAGTCGCCCGACTCGCCCGCGCGGCGCACCACTTCGACGTCGCGCGCCAGGTCGGCGCGGGGGGCGATGCCCGCGTCGTCGGCGGCCCAGCCGAGGAGCGCGTCGAGGCCGTGCGCGTCGAGGCGGGTCGACACGTACCAGGCGGAGCCCTCGCCGAGCCGGTGCCGGGTGACGGCGGGCCGGTCGGCGGCGAGTCCGTCGGCGTACGTCCACACAGGCTCGGCACCACGTGTCACCACGAACTCGGTCCACACGTCGCCGGTGAGTTCGGAGCCGTCGGGGCCGGTGATGCGGACGCTCTCCCCGCCGAGCAGCGGCGAGAACTCCTCCACGGTCAGGCCCAGTACGTCCCGCAGGGCGCCGGGGTACGGGCCCTCGTGGACGGCGTCGTGCTCGTCGACGATCCCGGAGAAGTAGGAGACGACGAGGGTGCCGCCGTTCTCGACGTACGCCTTGAGGTTGTCCCCCGCGGCTTCGGTCATGAGGTACAGCGCGGGAACGACGACAAGGGGATAGGCCGACAAGTCGGCTTCCGGGTGGGCGAAGTCGACGGTGAGGTGGCGGTCGTAGAGGGCCTCGTAGAAGGCGTCGGCGCGTTCGCGGGCCTCGTGGTCCTCGCTGGGGCGCCAGGCGAGGTTCTGTGCCCACCAGGAGTGCCAGTCCCACAGGACGGCCACGTCGGCGACGGTCCGGCTGCCCCTGATCTGGCTCAGCGAGTCCAGGGACGCGCCCAGTTCGACGACCTCGCGCCACACGCGCGACTCGGTGCCGGCCTGCGGCAGCATCGCCGAGTGGAACTTCTCGGCGCCGCGCCGGGACTGCCGCCACTGGAAGAACATGGCGCCCTCGGAGCCGCGTGCCACATGGGCGAGGGAGTTGCGGGCCATCTGGCCGGGGGCCTTGGCGGGGTTGCGGGCCTGCCAGTTGATGCCCGAGGTGGAGTGCTCAAGGAGCAGCCAGGGGGCGCCGGCGCCGACCGAGCGGGTGAGGTCGGCGGCCATCGCGAGGTTGACGTGGGTGCGGCGGCCGTCGGTGATCAGGTAGTGGTCGTTGGTGACGAGGTCGACCTCGCGTCCCCAGGCCCAGTAGTCCATGGAGTCGCACTGGCTGAGCGCGGTCATGAAGTTGGTGGTGACCGGGATGCCGGGCGCGAGGCGGTGCAGGATGTCCCGCTCGGCGACGAAGTTCTCGCGGACCGTCTCGTCGGCGAACCGCTTGTAGTCGAGGGCCTGCCCGGGGTTACCCACCGTGGGGGTCGTGCGGGGCGGGTTGATCTGGGCGAAGTCGGTGTAGTGCTGGCCCCAGAAGGCGGTGCCCCAGGCCTCGTTGACCGCCGCGATGTCGCCGTACGTCCGCTCCAGCCAGCGGCGGAAGTGCGCGGCGCAGGAGTCGCAGTAGCAGGCGGAGACGGGGACGCCGTACTCGTTGTGGACGTGCCACAGGGCGAGCGCCGGGTGGTCGGCGTAGCGCTCGGCGAGCTTCGTGGTGATGTTCGCGGCGGCGGCCCGGTAGTCGGTGTTGCTGTGGCAGATGGCGCCGCGCGAGCCGAACTCGTAGCGGGTGCCGTCGGCGGCGACGGGCAGGGCCTCGGGGTGCTCGCGGTAGAACCAGACCGGCGGGACGACCGTGGGGGTGCCGAGGTCGACGCGGATGCCGTTCTCGTGGAGCAGGTCGAGCAGGCGGTCGAGCCACGCGAAGTCGTAGACACCTCGTGAGGTCTCCAGCAGGGCCCAGGAGAAGATGCCGACACTCACCATCGTGACGCCGGCCTCGCGCATCAGCCGGACGTCCTCGTGCCAGACGGTTTCCGGCCACTGCTCGGGGTTGTAGTCCCCACCGAAGGCGAGCCTGGTCAGGCCCGTGGGGGTGGTCTCCGGCATGGATCTCTCCCGTTTGGTCGATCATTTGGGAACGTGCACACACAGCGGTGGCGGTGCGAGCCCAACATAACCGCACAGCAACAACCATTGACAAGTGTCCGGGATGTTTCTCTACTGTGAACGCTCACAGATGCACTG
>NZ_JABXWI010000028.1 GCF_014930365.1 Streptomyces caniscabiei
ACGTCCGCGTCAACGCGCCAATCCGTATCCGTTCCGGGAAGCCATCCCCACCACATGATCACGAGCCACAAGCCCCGGATCCTAAACGATCACCCAGCAAGGAAGCGACGTTGGACCACACCTTCCCTCACAGCCCAAGAAATGTGGCGCGCATCAAGGTCATCAACCCACCCAGCTGAAGTCCGAGTTGGCGACGGAGTTCATCCCAAGTCTCTGGCGAGATCGGTTCCCTCTGGGTGCTTAGGCGGGCGGGGATCAGCCGGGCGAGCGGCACGTTCAACTTGCCGCGCATCGCTTCCGCATAGCCCCACATCGACGTTCTATCCGTGTTCAGGGCATGCCAGACGGTCAGCGGATCGATGCTGGCGCCGCCCTCATATCGCGCTGCCGCGCACCCGGCTGCCAGTGCCTCGTGAACAAGGACGATGAACTTCGCTCGGATGACCTCCAACGCCTGCTGTCGGCGAGTGTCGCTGAGAGCGCTTTCGTACGACCGTTGCCTTCCAATGGCTTCAATCCGAATGGTGTTGGCTGTCTCTTCTGCCTCACCGCGAGCCGCCGCAGTTCCGAGGTTGTCCACGTCCTTCAGCCCCCACACCACGGTGGGTGGAGTGCGGTCGGCGCGTAGGGCAACACTCGGCCATACCCCGTCGCCAGTAATGACCAGCGCGCTGTCGTCAGGAAGGCTTGCCCCTGCCCTACGGGCGAGCGCCTCAGACAAGGCCGGATGACCATATGTCGCCAGTGCTGTCCAGCTATCTCCGTCACGCGATGCCCGCGCAGGGTCAGACGTGACGGGGCGGCCAGGCTTGTCGAGCACAGCACCGAAGCGTTCGAAGAGGACCTCGCGCAGGTCCTCAAGAGCAACGGGGGAAGGGGCGTGCTCGGGCAGCGGCATCGCGTCTTCTGCGCCGAAGCCGACGCCTTCCTGTCGCACGACGTCGATTTGGTCGACCAGCTCGCGGATCGCTTGTTGCTGAGCTGAGGCCCTCTCGCTCTTCGGCGCCTTGAAGATCGCTTGAAATGCACGTTCGGTGGCGCCAAGAATCGGCTGCAGTTGCCCAAGCAGCTGCCGGAAGTCGTCGATTCGTCCGGCGAGCGCTGCGTAGACGTCTTGCTCAACGGTGTTGGGTACGAAGTAGCTTCGGATGTGGACAACATCGCGCGCTTGACCGAGGCGATCCACACGGCCGATGCGCTGTTCGACGCGCATCGGATTCCACGGCATGTCGTAATTGATGAGGAAGCTGCACGCCTGGAGGTTGAGTCCTTCGCTGGCCGCGTCGTTGGCCAGCAGGACGGTCACACGGCCGGAGCGCACGGCGTCGACAAGGTCACGCTTGGAGATGTCGACCCAGCCTTCGTGTTCACGGAAGACCTGTCCGCCTTGTCCGGTGAAGGTGGCCAGCTGCGATCTATAGGCTCCGACAAGCCTGTCCCGAAGGCTCAGAAGTGTGTCCGTGTACTGGGTGAAGACAATAGTTGAATGTCCTCGCCCACGGGCAGCGTCCAGATCGGAGCGCAATCGGTCAAATTTCGAGTCCGGCACGTGCTTCATCCGGCTGATGTACCCCCGGATGTCCTCGATTTCGGTCGGCGTCAGTGGCAGTGCCTGAGAGTCGTTGACCTGGTGTCCTTCTCCGGTCTCCAGGCCAGCGTCGCTCCACGCCTCCTCGAAGTCCTCTGCCGCCTGATCGTCGTCGAGCGCCAATGCCTCGCGGTTGAGTCGCTTCGTCAACGTCGCGTGGATCGCGGCCCAGGACGAGGTCAGCCGACGGCGGTATACGGTCAATACGAAGCCGGCGCCACGCTTGCTTCCGTGCGCAGACATGAGCCGGTCGATGAGGTCATCGAGTTCGTCGTAGAGGTCCTGCTCCTCCTGGGTGAAGGGCACGACGACCGGCTGGGTGTCCCGATCAGCGAGGTTCTCTGTGAGGAGTCCGCGATCGCGGTACATCTTCAACGTCTCTCGGCTATGGCGCGTGACGAACTGTCCGACAGGGCTGAGAAGAGACAGCCATTCCCGCAGGGCTGCCAGTCCGCTGGGCGTCAGCTCCTGGGCGATCTCCTCCCCAGACAGGTCTCCCGTGCCGAACTTCTCAATGCGGGCTGCCGCTATCGGTCCCACTCGGCTTCGGATCCCCCGCAGGACCGCTTCCTCTGCAGCGGTATGTGGTAGCCGAGGCGTGTCACGTAGCGTCTGGTCCAACCATGCCCAAGCCGTCTTGCGGCCCTTCGGGCCATCGCCCCTGGCTACTTCGCGGAAGTACTTCTCGAATGCATGAGGGCTAGCCAAAGGGCCCTGCAGACCTACATGGACGAGTAGGTCGCGCAGCTCGATCGGGGCAACCTGCATCGGCGTAGCGGTCAGCAACCAGAGTGCCTTGGCTGCTCCCCGTTGAGTGATGCGATCGAGCAGTTCGAGCAAGCGACCCGGGCGGTATTCATCCTCATCAATATGCGTACGGCGAGCGTGGTGTGCCTCATCCACAATCACGAGGTCGTACGGTCCGGCCGCAAGGAGACGCTCCTGCTCAGCCGGCCGACGCGCCAGGTGGCTGGAGGCGATCAGTACGGGCTCGGCCTCCCATGGATTCACCCCTGGTACGACACTCCGCACATCGTCAGGGTGAGCACCATAGATCTTGCCGCCTTCAAGGCGGGGAACCCATAGCCCAAACTTCTCGAAGAGCTCGTCCTGCCACTGCCGACAAACGTTCGCGGGGGCCAGGATAAGGGCTCGTCGCACGCGCTTGGACAGCAAGAGCCGGCGCAACGACATGCCAGCTGAGATCGTCTTACCAAGACCAACTTCGTCGGCGAGCAGCCAGGAGCGAGGGTAGAGACCTGCGAGCCGTTCAACCACCTGCTGCTGATGTGGGAAAAGCGTCAGTCCCGTCGTTGCCACCGGGAGGGCCTCGGCACCGACAAGAGCCGGCGCCACCTGCAGATAGCGAGCGACGGCAGCGTCGTCGCCCATTGGCTCCGGCTCTTCCGGATCTCTCTCTCCAGGCACCACCTCTGGCGCCATGCTCAGCAGGCGCTCTGATGCGGCATCCGGTAGGGCGTACACCCTAAAGCCGACCATCCGGCCAGCCCAATGCTCCTCGAACTTCAGGGCCCAGTGACTGAAGTACGTGGCAGCTTCAGTCCACGAAGGGTAGACAGAGAACGACTCGAAGTTACGAGTCCACGCCTGGGCGGACTCGTTCACCGACCCCTGGAAGGCAACGCCGTCGCCAGCCGCGTCACGCAGGACCCCGATCTTCTCGTGAAAGTACGGGTCCATGTTTCCGCCGACGATCGGGGTCCCGTCCTGGTCCACCGGGATCGCAATCCGCACGTCAAGACGCCCCACCTTCGCCAACCAGGCAAGCACCTCAAGACGCCGTCGATCCACTTCGGACTCAGTGACCAGCGCGTCGGCAAGCTTTTTGGCGAACGCCGGGCCGATCTCGGCACGGCCAAGTAAGGCGTCCCTGTCCCCCGGGCTGACCTCAGCACCACACAGCAGCCGCACGCGCCCGCCGCCATTGATGAAGCGAGACAGACCGCGCGCGGCAACACTCAGCGAAGAGGAGCGGAAGTACCCAACCGAGCGGTTGTAGTGAACCGACCGCGACAGGGCTGGGATGTAGAACGCCTCCAGCACTTGATCGCTGGAGTCATAACCAGGCTTCAGGTCCAAGCCTCTCAGGCCGGGCGGCGCCACGACGCTGACGTCAGACATCGAAACCGAAGCTCTGCTGCTCGTGCTGAGCAACGGGTTCCACCTCATCGACGGGTAGGTCAAGGTGATCGAACAGAGCCGCTCGTAGGCTGTCCAAAATCCGTGCCTCGGGGCGTGCAAAAGCGCCCTTGACCTTCACGCGGGGAATCGCGTGAAGCGCGGCGCGGACCACCTCCGTAAGCGTGGAGTCGTCCGCCAGACCGGTGCGATTCAGCCAAGCTTTCGCTGCGCCGAGGCCATCCGAATCGTACAACGACATCAGAGCGTGCAGCCGGTCGAGCCAAGTCGCGTATTCCGCAGCTTCTGGATCAAGCGCACCAGCTGTGACTCGCTGCGTCGGCGTCAGAAGAGTGACGCTTCCACTCGACGCCTTAACCACCTTGTGACGCTTGGCCAGATCATCGAGGTCAAGGTGCGTTGCCAGGGAAAGCTTGCGGGCTTCGTCGTAAGGAAACTCTGCCGCCGCAAAGTCGCTCCAGGCCAGCAAGTACCAGTCAGTGATCCTGTCGAAATCGATGTCCCGGCCGCCAAGCAGGTCCCGCTTCTTTAGCGAAGCAACCTTTTCTCGGGCCAGGTCCAGTGCTGCGTCCGGCCGCAAGATCTCCGGATTTCCATCGTCATCAAGTTCACCAGTGTATACAGGCCAGCGGTCAGACAGCACCGACAGCACAGGACCGTATGTCGCGATAGTGAGGTCTACGCCAGTCATGCCCTGGACGGCGAATCGGGTTGCAGCCTCTTCAGCAGCGCGCTCAACGTCACGTCGAATATCTGACCAGTAGGCAGGCTCGTTCCCAGTTCGCTTTCGACAGGCCAGGAAGATAGTTGACTGCGCCGCATTCTTCTTCGCCTGATGTGTCGAATTCTCACTTTCCGTATGCACCGGCCAGGAAGCATCGATTGAGAAACCCGCATCCAGCAAAGCCGATCCCAAGGTATCCCAAGCATCAATTCGCTTATGGGTGAACATGACAGTCATGACACCCTCCGCTTTCAGAACGCGGTACGACTCAAGGAAAGATTGTCTCAACAGCTCTTCATACCTGGCGTCAGCCAAGTCGGCCGCAGTCTTGGCAGCACCGCCCTTTCGGCGCCCACGGACTGTCGGCATCGCAACATCTTTAAACAGTGCAGGATTAGCCACTGCTTCAGATTCTTTGTCAGTGCGAGCGAGATCGGTAAACTCCGGCCAGGTGTCACGAAGCGACCGCTTGAGCCAGGCATAGAAGAAATCAGAGATCTCCGCATACATGACATTATCATAGTATGGCGGGTCCGTAACGACTGCATCGACGGATTCGTCAGCGAGAGGCAAACTCCTGGCCGACCCCCGAACAACATGCACAGCTGATTTTTGGGCTTCACCCATCAGTACGTCGCCACTCGAAATCAACGCCGAGATCTTTTCGTGATTCACGACTGCATTATTCACCGCCCACGGAGCTAGCGCATAAGCTCCATCAAATTCAGCAAATGACCATTTGAAGTTGAAGTTATGCTTATCAAACGTACTTCTGATCTTGGTACGCGATGAATCCCAGCTGCACTGTCGACTATTGTAGTCGATCATCTTATCCAGAGCGAAGGCAAGATACAAAGAAAGCGCCCCGGCCTTCTCTTCCCCGATTTTATCGCGCGCCTCGCTCGTGATCTTTTGGAGCTCTTCTAGCGCGGTGACACCTACAAGCAGCTGTCGCGGCGAGAAGAAATCAGCCCATCGTTTGATGCCATACATTCGATGCCCTCGATCATAATTCGAGAGACTGTCGATTTCGTCACTTGGAATTAGATCATCAATTTCCCATCCAGGAATTTTCTGCACTAGCGCGCGTTCCGCCTCCGCCACAGCCGAAATGTCGGCAGCTGTCGGGGGACGGAAGAAGCGTCCTCTCGATCCAGCTCGGGCAACGGCAACAGCGAGAAGGACTTGCCCCATCCGATCAGAACGAGCCATTTCCCGGATATGCTCACCGGAAAACGCCTCTTCCGTCCAAATACTTGTAGCAGCGCCGCCCTTATAAGTGGACTTTATTCCCCATTCCTTCGCTGCAGCACCACGAACGATACGGGTCTCAAAAACCCCAGATTCCTTGTCTACCTCGAGAGCGATTGCAGAATCGCGCGCGGAGTTACCGCGCTCTAGCCAGAAATCAGGCATCAGCGGGGTCGGACGACCTGTCGTGGGACAGGGGACAGTGTGGGCCCAAATATAGGCCACAATTGTTTCATTCCGCTCTTGCGGAAAATATACGGCGAGACGCTTGCGCAGCCTCTCACTCCACTCTGCTCCCCAAGCAGAGATTACATTTCCAAACTGCGGTCCGAGCGTAGCCGGAAGTACCAACGTTCCTTGCAGGATCGCAGCAGCTACTGGATTCAATTCGTTCGCCACTGTGTCGCACCCATATCGCGCCGCTTCGAATGGGATTGACCCGCCGCCCGAAAACGGGTCGAGAACCTTAGGAACTTCTCGGCCTGCCATGCTGCCTGGCACGCGCAAGTTCGCCAGGCGTTGAATTCGCGCAATGGTGTCTTCCTGAGGATTTACGGTGAAGGCTCGAGGATATCCGTAGCCATTTCCAGCGAGCTTCAATCCAGCCTCGTTTGCAGCCTTGATAGCCTTCCTTGCAGCAACCGAATCGCCAAGGATTCCAAGAGACTTCACATACCAGTCTTGATAGCTCTGCTCACCACCGGGAAACTCTTCCTGAAGCCCCTTTTGGATACGGGCCGCTTCTGGGTTTCCCATCGCCTCTTCATCAGACGGCCAGGCTGGCAGCAGCGAAGAGACAACAGCGGCGCGGCTAGCTACGAGCGGGCGGCGAGCCCACCATACGTGCAGAAAGTTGATCGGCGGGTACGCCTTAGCACTGCCCCGCTCACGCAGGCTCTCGGCACCAATCGCTGCGGCAGGCAGCCATTGCTCGATCAAACTGCGACTCACTGGCGGTCCTCTCACTACACCCGCACCGCGGATGCGACCGCTGCGAGCTATGGATCGTCGAATTTCTTAGTTGATGAAGCACCACGCAAGCACTCCGAGAGGTCGTCAGTCGAGGGCCCCCGGGTGACGCCGCAGCACTTCAGGTAGCTCAACGCAATTACCGGCGTCTGCCGCCGTCGAGAAGAATTCGCAACGCCTTAAGCCCATGCCGATGTTGTACCTGAGCATGCCAATACGCCGCCTCCTCCCGGCTCATCCCCGCCACGCCTTCGGCGATGTCGACGATGCGATCCGCACGACGTAGGGGCTTCACTGCGCGCAACAACAGTTCCGCGTGAGCACCGAGCATCGGATCGAGCTCCAGCGGTTTCCGGGAAGTCCAGTCTCGGCCGCGGAAGCCAGCGGCCCGAAGAACGTCCTGGAGAGGGGCAGCGATGTGCGTGGCTCGACCACCATTCACATGGATGGCACGATGACCTCCATCAAGATCGTCTGCAGCTACGTCAACAGCGACGATTCGCCCATCTTCATCGCGGGTGATCAGGCAGGTGTACTGCTCAGCTCGGCTCATCCATCACTCTCAGTGCGCATAGTGATTCTGCACTTGGTAGGACCAGTGTCTCGCGCAGCCTGAGCAAACCGTTCCACCACGTCTCCGGACAACTGCAATGGATCAGCGAAAGCTGCAGTTACAGATGCCTTGAGCACGGACTCACGCGGGCCGAGTAGCTGCTTGAGAGCTTCGCGAAGCGGAGTGTAATCGCTGGGTGTGCCCAGGTAGGAAACCTTCGCCGCATGCGTCTGCTCATCACCGAGGGTCACAATCACATCGACTTCGTAGGTCAAGTCGGCGCCCAAGGTCGCTGCTGGGACGATCGAATGAAGTCTCAGCAGCTCGGGTCCGCCTCCGGCGCCCAGGTGGTCGATCTCAATCTTCAGTTCCAGCAAACTCTCTCGTTGTGTATCCGCTGCTGCGCTGCGTGCCTGTGTGAAGGCACTACCAGCCGCGCCAACGCCAGTGAACACCGTGGGCTTCACCTGTTGCAGCCCGAGCTGAGTGCCCCCGTTCGGAGAGCCATTCAGTGTCTCGTCCGGGCACCCCCGACCAGGATGGACGGTGTCACACAAAGGACACGCCTGCTCCGTTGGTGCCGGGGCTGAGCCGGGCGGGTGCAGGAGCACATCAGCCGCTAGTCGGATGCTCGCACCGGGGTGCTCCCTGGTTGCCCAGCCATCGTCGCCGCGGTCCGGGTCCTGGTACTCCCACACACCGTTGCGGACGCCGGCACTGATCAGAGAGACCAGCTGGGCCCGGTCAAAAACCATCTTGAGATCAGGGCGCCTGGCGAATGCCTTGACCAGCTCTTCAGTTGGCTGGGGCCGGTTCATCAGGTCACCGAGCTTGTTCTTTACGTGTGCCGGGTCGATTGCCTTGTCGCCGGCGCGAAGCGTCTTCTCCATGGCAGCAAGACGGCTCAAGATCGCATCGGTCTGGTTGGGCCATACCGATGAGGTAGTGACCTGATCAAGCTGTACTGCCTCAAGACCTTGGCTCGTAGGCACATACAACGCGTTCACGTGGTTACAGACCGCAACCCTTGCCATGAGCGCGGACTCCTTGGCCTTGTCCTTCAGCTCGCTCCGCTTTTCAGGAGTCAGAGCGTTCAGCGTGTCGGTGCTCGTGGAGAGCTCTTCAAGGGCGAGGTGAGTCTTCACAGCACGGACCATCGCATCATGCGTGCCCAGTGACGGCGCCAGCACCACCAGTCGATTGCGATACTCGCGAACTCCGCCGGACGGAGTGCGCTCCCACAGCTCCTGGATCTTGGGAGGGATGGCGCCGTGAGGGTCAACGCCGCGCGGGTCACCGAAGTCGTCCCAGTGCATTACGACCAGCCAGGCATCCTCGGCGTTGTCTGGGACCTTCGCGTCGTCCCAGTGCCGACGGACCTTGAGCGTGCTGTCGCGGAACTGTTCGGTCAGGATCCTCGTGGCCTTGGTGCGCGCCTTGGTCACGCTTATTTCACTCTCGGCCTCCTGGATCAGCTTCACCAAGGATGCCTCGGTCGAGAAGCGGTAACCGCGCACATCTGCGTGCAGGTACCAACAGGCGGACTCGAGGCCATCAAGCGCCTTCTGAAGCAGGTTGGGATCGTCTCCTGGGACGAGCGTTGCGCCGAAGAGCTCGGGAGGCTGCACGCCCGGCACATCACGCGTGAGGGAGTACAGGTAGACCGCAGCGGCAAGGCGCCGCCCGTAGGGCGCGCCCATCCGCTCGTCGACCCGCTCAGCGTGTGACAACTCCGCGCCGGCCTGAGATGCGATGTCTGCCCGAATCACAGGCTCGAACTGTGGTCTCTCCAGCCGACTGGAGAGCTCTTCAGCGATAACCCGTTCCGCAAGATCGATGTGGTGCGGGTGAATCAAGTAGGTGCTATCCGACTGCTGAGCCCAGAGCCGACGCACAACACGGGCAAGCAGCCGCAGCGCACCGCGGGTGCGCTGGAAGTTCGGGATCGTAGACAGACGCTTGTCCAAGATCCGGATGAGGGCGGGATGGAACGGATACGTTCGCGCAACCTCTGATGCCCAGCCGCTGCCAACCATGCCCTCTGGGAGATCAAGGCCACTGGCATACGCAGCATCGGCGGCCTCCGCATACGCCTGAGCGGCGTCCGCTGCGGCGCTACCGCTCTCGCGCTGCTTGAAGAGACGACGCGCGAGAATCTTCGGGAGATCGGGTTCCTCGCTGGGGCGGAGGACTAGCTCCTTGCGCGCCATGAGCGAACGAGCCTCGTTGATGGCCTCAAGCACATCGCTGGTCGCGTCGCCGAATGCGTCAGTCACCCCGGTGGTTGTAATCACCAATGCCGCATGGGGCAGGCCGTCCACCGCCTCCATGAGCGCCATCAGGAAGGCCGTGGTCTGGCTGGCGAGTGTTGTTTCGCCGACTCGCACCCCCTTGGCGACGTGGTAGTAGCGAGCGATCTCATCGATGAGGAGCAGCGAGGGGCGATCCCCCAGCATCCGCTTGATCGCATCGGAGCCCGGCGCAGTGAGCGCCTCGTCGTCCGTTCGAACGAACTCATACCCAGCAGCCCCACCGACCTGGAGTGCTAGGTATCCCCAGACGGTGCGGGGAGTGACGCCAGCGACCTCGGGGAAGCTCTGCGCGCCGGTGCTGGTGCCGACGAACGCCCCCACTTGATCCACGGGCTCGCCAGGGAGGAGTGAGGCGTCCATGAACTCTGCGGCGTGAACTGCACCAAGTCGTCCTCGAGCCGCGTGGAAGAGCGCGATGAGGTTGTGGGTCTTACCACCGCCGAGGTTGGTCTCCAGCCGGATCACACTGGCGCCGTCCGGTTTGCCACCGCCGATGCGGCCGAGGACCTCATTGAGCAATGACTTCAAGCCAGCCGACGGGAAAGTGGCCGCGAAGAAGTGCCCTGCGTCGGCATACGTGTCCGGGGCCGTACCAGCGATGACCTCCTCAAGCGACGCTGCAAAGCGCGACTCTGTGAGTTCGCCCGCTAGCACGTCGTCGCGTGGCTCGACCGCTCGGAACAAGCTCTCCACGTTTCTCCCCTTCGCCGCCTTCTCCACAGAGTATCCGTGAGCATGAAGCCCGAAGGGGCCAATCTGTTCTGATCCACAACACAGCCGCCAGCTCGTGCGGGTCCAGGGACCGCGAGGTCCCCCGTAGAGAACCAGGCGGCCGTCACGCGTCCCAAGTCTTCGGAGAGGCCAAGAACCCATGGACCAACACGACTCCGACACGCGACGGTTCCACTTCGTCTCCGTACCCATGTTCTCTGTGGCCGCGTAGATCCTTCCGCAAGGTGGCCTTGATTGGGGTGGTTTGCGCCCAGTACGGAATACCGGCAGGCCGGTTTCGATTGCTCCTCCTGTAGTGATCACGGAGGGGGACGTTGGTGACCAACCTGAAGCTGTTCCGGCTGGATGCCGACGGCCAGGACGTCGAGCTGCGCGGCTCCACGGTGACGCTGGAGGTGGAGCTGCAGCGGCGGGTCGAGGCAGGCATGGAGGCCATGCTCGGCATCCGCTTCCTGGCGTCGGAGTACCCGACGGGGCCTTGGCACCGCGGCCGGATCGACTCGCTGGGCCTGGACGAGAACGGCACACCTGCGCTGATCGAGTACAAGAAGGGCGCCGACAGCGGTGTCCTGTCGCAGGCTGTCTCATACCTGTCGTGGTTGGACTCCGCGCGTCACGAGTTCGAGGCACTGGTCAAGGAGAAGCTGGGATCCGAGGTCGCCGATTCGATCGACTGGCGGAACCCTCGGATGGTCTGTATCGCCGCTGGCTTCTCGCATCACGACCGAGTCGCGGTGCACCGTCTGCGCGAGCGGGTCGACCTGGTGCGCTACCGCGTCTTCGAGGGTGGGCTGCTGAGCCTGCTGCTGATCGAGTCCACTCCCGGATCCACGAGACCGGTCTCGGATCGTCGCCAGAGCCGCGAGCGGGAGGGCACGGCTCGTGCCGCTGGCGGAGGCGGGAAGCCATCCGCTCAGGCAACTGCCACCGCAGGTGCGATTCCTGGCTGCCTGAAGGACCTGTACGCCGAGCTGGACGAGGCCCTCACCGCCTGGGGCGAGGTCGAGGTGGCTCAGCTTCGGCACTACATCGCGTACCGCCGGATGGTGAATGTCGCCTCCGTCATCTTCCGTCCGAAGCACGAGGCGATCCTGGTCTACCTCAAGGTCGACCCGGATACGGTCGAGCTGGAGGAGGGCTTCTCACGCGACATGCGCGGTATCGGCCACCTCGGGACCGGCGACCTGGAGGTGCGTATCGCCTCGGCAGCCGACATGGAGAAGGCCGGACCGCTGATCCGGCGGGCGTTCGAGGCGGCCTGACGCAAGAGGAAGGGCGGCTGGTGCGTCGGTTTCTCGATGCACCAGCCGCCCTCATCCGTCTGCGGTCCGTCGGCCCCGGTCCGGTCGCTCTCATGCTCATGCCTCCGGTCCTGCCAGGACAAAGTCGTCCTGGGTCAGCTCCGCTCGGAGCCTCGCCTCAGCGACATCGGCGTAATGCGAGGACAGCTCGACCCCCAAAAACTGCCGGCCCTCGCGCAGGGCGGCGACGCCTGTGGAGCCGCTGCCGGTAAAAGGATCGAGGACGGTGCCGCCTTCGGGGCAGATCTGCACGAGCTGCTGCATGATCTCGACCGGCTTCTGGGTGATGTGGACACGGTCCTTGCGGGGCTGGGAGGCGATGAAGTGGCCGGGCAGGTAGAGGTCCCGGTCCTTTTCGAGGCTGCCCTTGACGCCCCAGACGATGAACTCGGCCGACTGCTTGAACCCGCCCTTGCGGGGCCGGCTGGCGGGCTTGATCCAGGGGATCGTTCCGCTCCAGGTCCAGCCTGCCATCTGCAGGGCGTCGGACGTCGTCGGCTCCTGGCGCCAGTCAGAGAAGACCATGGCGACGGAGTGCTCGGTCGCGGCCCGGTACGCCTCGGTGAGCAGTGCGGTCAGCCAGCTTCGATAGCTCCGCTGGTCGCGGTTCTCGCCGGGGAAGTTCTGCAGGTCGTGCGCCGATCCGGCCGTGACGTACTTGGCGCGGGCGGTGCGGCCGGTGCGGTCCGAGCTGGTGCGTCCGCCGGAGTTGTACGGGGGGTCGGTGATGACGGCGTTGACGCTCTCGTCCGGGAGGTTCTTCAGCACGGTGAGGGCGTCGCCTCGGTGCAGCGTGTAGCTCATGTGCGGGGCCTCTTTCAGGGCACGACGGGACTGGGCCCTCCCCGGACGGCGGTCAACGGCGGCCGTTCGGAGCGGGATTGCGCCGGAGGTTAGCCGCGATTTCCGGCCGCGCCTAACGAGCCGGTGCCGTGGTTCGGGCCCGGTTCGGCAGTCGTTTGGTGCGGCCGGAATCCCGGTCTACTGTCTCGCCACGTCACCGAGGCGGAGCCCGGCTTCGCCCCTGCTGACCTGTGCTGATCCGTATTGCCACGTCCAAGAACGCGGGCCGGAAGGCACGTTGACTCCCCGTTCCCGAAGCCGTGAGGAGACCCGGTGCACCGCCTGAGATTACGAGCGCGGCTGGCTGCCACGCATGACCTGAACCCGGCGTCCGGGAGCTACCAACTCCCCTGATCCGGGCCCGCCCTGAGAGGCGGATTCACATCGGCGCGGTGTCGACGGCTTTGCACGAGAAGTCGGCACCGCGCCTCCTACGAACCGCGAGGAGCCGCTGCGATGCAGCACGCCCTGATACGCCCACGCCCTGACCCAACACCGTTGCCCAGCCGGGCTGTCCGCCCCGGCGTACGGCAGCGGCGATGAAGAAGACAACCGGAGCCGTCGTCGGTCTCTTCGCCTCCGGTCCGCTGCTGGTGGCCGTTCCGATCCTCGGTATCGCGGCCGGGAGCGCTTCGGCCTCCTGCTCGACCGGCGGTACACAGGCTGTGGATACGTCAGCCGTTGCTGCTCAGGTG
The DNA here is from genome assembly GCF_014930365.1 of Streptomyces caniscabiei. Lineage (GTDB taxonomy): Bacteria > Actinomycetota > Actinomycetes > Streptomycetales > Streptomycetaceae > Streptomyces > Streptomyces caniscabiei. The sequence goes on from NZ_JABXWI010000028.1 coordinate 13,129, forward strand.
AAGGTCATCCTGGAGGACGGCGTCAAAGGCACGGTCTCCGTGCCGGGCCTGGGAGACCCGGCCGAGCAGATCCCCAACGCCAAGACCATCCAGGCCACCGGCGTCGCGATGAACATCCCGGCCCGGGGCCAGATCGTGGCTCTGGCGACCGCCCTGCAGGAGAGTGGCCTGCGGAACCTGACCTACGGCGACCGCGACTCGCTGGGCTTGTTCCAGCAGCGGCCGTCGCAGGGGTGGGGCACCGCGAACGAGATCCTCGACCCGGTGCACACCTCGACGAAGTTCTACGAGGCGTTGGAAAAGGTCTCGGGCTGGCAGTCCCTGTCCGTCACCCAGGCTGCCCAGGCGGTGCAGAGGTCCGGCTTCCCCGAGGCTTACGCGAAGTGGGAGCCCCTTGCCACCGCCTTGCAGCAGGCGATCGAGCCGCTGTTGTCGAAGGCCGGCGGCACGTCGCCGAGCCCTTCGCCGTCCGGCTCGGACAGCACGGCCAGTGCTGCGTCGAGTACCGCGGGCGGCTGTACGGCCGACGGGGACGGCACCGACTTCGGAACCATCCCGCCCGGCGCGGTGCCGACCGGGTACAAGATCCCGGCAGACGCTCCGCCCAAGGTTCAGACGGCGATCCGCTGGGCGCTCGGCCAGCTCGGCACCCCGTACCAGTGGGGCGGGAGCTGCACCGACTCCCACGGGAGCGACCCCATGGGCCGCTGTGACTGCTCCTCGTTGATGCAGCAGGCGTACAGGGCCGCCGGGGTCACCCTCACGCGGACGACGTACACGCAGGTCAAGGAGGGCAAGCCGGTATCGGTGGACGCTCTCCGGCCCGGTGATCTCGTCTTCACCGAGGGGACTGCCAAAGTCCCGGAACACGTCGGGATGGTCGTCGGCCAGGGCTTGATCGTGCACGCCCCGCGCACCGGGGACGTGGTCCGCCTCGTGACCCTCGCGTCCTGGAAGTCGCAGATTCTCGCGGCCCGCCGAGTCGTCTGACCGGCGCTTCTCTCCCTCCCCCTTCCTGCACTGGCTCTTCGCCCCTTCGGGCTTTGGCGTGCACTAAATCGAACTGGAGTTCACAACTATGTACCTCGTCGACAAGGTCGTCCAGCTCGCCTATGACCCCGGGATCAAGCCGAACGAGGGCGGGCTGCCGGGTCTGTCGGTCCTCAAGCAGGTGATGGGCTCGATCAACCTCTTCGGGATCATCGCCGTGGTCGGGGCGCTCGCCGTCAGTGCGGGCGTGTGGGCCTGGGGCCACCACTCCGGCGGTCACCAGGCCGAGGCCAACGGCAAGAAGGGTGTGTTGGTCAGCTCTGGCGCGGCTCTCCTGCTGGGTGCCGCGAACGGTGTGGTGGCGTTCTTCAGCACGCTGGGGAGCCAGGTCCGCTGATGTCTTCCCGCTCCACGAACCCCGGCGGCGCTTCTCGCGTGCGCCGCCGGGCGCTGCTCGGCACCGCTGTCCTGGTGGTGCTCGTCGCCCTCGCCGGCTTGGCCGCCTACCTCACCCGCGACGGCAGGATCTCCTCCAAGGCTCCCGCACCGCAGGTGAGTTCGGCTTCCCCCTCGACCGCTTCTGCTTCCGCTTCGTCACGACCGCACGGCAGCCGCGGCGACCTGCCCGTTCCCACGTCCACGCACGACCCGATCGCCTTCGGCAAGGCGGCAGCCGCGGCGCTGTGGTCGTACGACACCCGCGCCTACTCCCAGCGCGAGCTGGTGGTCGCCCTGCGCGGGTGGCTGACCAGCGAGAAGAAGTACGCCGACACCGCCTCGGTCGACACGCTCGTCCCCTCGCGCGTGCTGTGGAAGGAGATGGCCGCCAACGGCCAGTTCGCCACCGCCAAGGTGAACGAGGCGCACTTCCCCGACTCGTTCACCCAGGCCCTGCAGGCGGACCCCGGGGCGATCACCACCGCGTACGTCTACGCCGTGACGGTCTCCGGCAAACAGTCGATCGCCTGGAAAGGCTCGTCGCACGGCGGCGCCGAGAACCGCGTCACCACCCTCGCGGTCCAGTGCCGTCCCTCCCGTCCCTGCGCCCTGGCCGGTGTCCTGTCGGCCGTCGCTCCCTGACCCCCGCCCCTGAAAGGAGGTATCGACATGGGAGTCTGCGACTTTCCGCTGATGGACAAGGTCTGCGGCGCCGTCGACTTCGCCACCAATCCCGCCGGGACCGTCACCGACGGCATCGGGGCGTGGATCGCGAAGTCAGCGGGTGAGCTTGCCGCCAGCGCGGCCGATCTCGCCGCCAGGGCCGTCAACGAGACCACCGCCATCGATCTCAACGCCGGTTGGTTCCGGGACAACTACGAGCTGCTGTTGCCCATCGGTCTCGCCTTGACCGTCGGCACGTTCTGCATCCAGTTGATGCTCGCGGCCTGGCGACGGGACGAACGCGCACTCGCCCAAGCCGCGATCGGCACGATGACCGGCGTCCTCTTCTCCTTCTGCGCCGTCGCCTTCACCTCCGTCGCCATCACGGTGGTCGACGCCCTGTCCGACGGCCTGTTCCAAGCGGCCAACAGCTCAGTGGACGACGCGATCCGCCGCGTCATCAAGGTCAACCAGTTGGGGCCGATGTACGGCCTCGGCTGGACAGTCCCATCCCTGGTCGCCTTCGGCTGTGCGATCGGCGCGTTCATGTACTGGGGCGTGATGGTCGCCCGCAAGGTCGGCGTCCTGATCATGGTCGCTCTCGCGGTCTTCGCGGGAGCCGGTGGTGGTTGGGAGGTCGCCAAGCGCTGGCGGCGGGGTTGGATCGAGGCAACGGCCACCCTGGTCGTGTCAAAACTGCTGATGACCGTGGTCTTCCTGATCGGCGTCTCGGCCATGGGCAAGTCCGACGCCACGGACGGCATGGCCGCCCTCTCCGATGCGATGGCCGGCATCGTCGTGATGGTCCTGGTCCTGCTCTGCCCGTACGCGACCTACAAGTTCGTCCACTGGGCGAGTGACGGCGGCGGACACGACGATCTGCACCGTACCGGCGTCGCCGGCATGGCGGTCGCCGCGGGCGCGGCGAAGACCGCGGGCAGCCTCGCGATGCAGGCCAGCACCGGCACTCCCGCTCCGCAGGGGCCGAGCAAGGTCCCCGGCGCGGGCAGCGACGGTGTCGCTTCCGGCATCAACCCCACCGGCGGCAACCTGAGCAAGGAGGGCATCGACGGCGGACCTCCGAAGCCGCAGACCCGCTTCCGGTACGGCGAGGACCCGAACGCCTCCGGCGACAAGGGCCGCGCCCTGATCCAGCGTCCCGGCATCCCCGCGCTGATCACACGGCCTGCCGACACCGAAGCAGGAGGCTCGGAGGGGAGCGATCTTCCCGCCGTCCAGCCCGCTGGCGCGTCGATTCCGGGCGGCAGCTTGACCCGCCTAGGTGCCGCTCCGCCCGGTGGTCCCACCGCACCACCGCCGCCATCCACCGGTCCGTCGGCGACCGGCTCCCCGACTCCGACGAGCTGGGTCTACCCCGACCAGCCGCCGTCCGGGTCCTGACCCACCGCCACCCGGGGGCGGGCTGCTTCCCTCCAGCCCGCCCCATTCCCCTCCGGCCACCCGAGACGGAGCCCTGCCATGACCTCCAGAAGAGCATTGCGCCTTCTGCCCCTTCCCGCCCGCTCCCCCGTCTGGAACCGCCATGTCTGACAACCGCCAGGCCGAAGCCACCACGGCCACCGTGAAGTTCCCGCACCGCAGCAGGCGTGGCATCCTGCTCGGCCTCACCGCCCCGCAACTGATCGTCGTGAGCCTCACCGGCCTGCTCCTGCTCGCCGTGATCCTCGCCCGTGGCGTGGTCGGCGCTCTCGAACTCGTCCCGCTGTGGGCCGCCACCGCCCTGCTCGTCTTCGTTCGCTACCGAGGCCGGGCCCTGGCCGACTGGGCGCCGATCGTCACCCGGTACGTGCTCCGCCGGATGCGGGGCCAGTTGATCTGGCTCGTCCGCCCCTCCCGCCGCCCGGTCCGCGAAGGACTCCTCCACCTGCCCGGTACCGCCGCCAGCCTGCGCGTGGTCACCGCACCCGACCGCCGGTACGGCGCGGTCCACGATCCCCACGCCGGCACGCTGACAGCCGTCGTCAAGGTGTCCTCCCGCGCCTACGCGCTGCTCGACCCGGGCACCCAGAACGCCAACGTCAACGGCTGGGGCCGCGCCCTCGCCGCACTGGCCCGCACCGGCCAGGTCGCCCGGATCCAGGTGATCGAGCGCACCGTGCCGGACTCCGGCGACGCCCTTCGCCGGTACTGGGAGGAGCACGGCCGGCCCGATGCCCCGGTGGCCGGCCAGGTCTACAGCGAGCTGATCCAGAGCGCCGGCCCGGCCGCTGCTCCGCACGAGGCGTACGTCGCCATCTCGCTGGACGCCAAGGCCGCCAGGCGGCTGATCAACCAGGCCGGTGGTGGTCTGACCGGGTCCTTCAGCGTCCTGGCGCAGTTGACCTCGACCTTCGACCAGGCCGCGCGCACCGCCGGGCTCAACCCCACCGGCTGGCTCACCGCTCGCGAGATCGCGGCAGTCGTACGAACGGCGTACGACCCCAAGGCCCTTTCCGCACTGGACCGTTGGTCGTCTTCCGGGCGCCCCGAGGCTGACGCGGCCGCGGCCGGCCCGGTCGTGGTCGTCGAGAAGTCGGACCACATCGCGACCGACTCCGCCGTCCACTGCACGTACTGGGTGGAGAACTGGCCCCGCACCGAGACGTCGGCGGGCTTCCTGCACCAGCTGCTGTTCACCGCCGGGGTGCGGCGGACCCTGTCGCTGTCGTACGAGCCGAAGGGGCTGGACGCCGCCCTGCGTGATGTCCAGCGCAAGAAGGCCAGTGTGATTGCGGACGCAGCCGAGCGGGCGCGGCGTGGCCAGGTCGACTCCGAAGCGGACTCCATCGAGTACCAGGACATCAAGTCCCGGGAGCGTCAGCTCATCGCGGGCCACGCGGATGTCGCCCTGACCGGTCTGCTGACGGTCTCGGCCGACTCCGAGGAGGAACTTCGTTCCGCCTGCGCGGTCGTGGAGACCGCGGCGGTCGGCGCGCAGCTCGACCTCCGGCCGCTCACCAGGCAGCAGGCCGAGGCGTTCACCGTCGCCGCCGTGCCGCTCGCCCTCGCCGTCTGATGTCGGCCCTCATCCCTTCCGAAAGAGCACCGCCATGTCCCGCACCGCCAGCCCGACCGCGCAGGACTTCGTGCCCTTCGCCACCGCCGCGCTCGACTTCCACCGCGCGCTCAACGTGCCAGGCGGTCCTCTCGTCACCACCCGCGCCGAACTGGACGCCCTGCACGCCCACCTCGTCTCGCTGCACGGCCTGCTCGATGCCCACGCCGCCCGCACGGGCCAGCTCGTGCCGATCGAGGGCGACCAGCTCAGCGCCGCCCGCACCCGGGTCTGGCAGGCCGCCGACCATGTCCACGCCGCCTACCACGCGGCCCCCCGGCCCGGTTCCGGTGAGGTCCCCGACCGCGAAGCGTGCCAGGCCGGCCTGCCGGAAGGCGCACCGGAGCTGACCATCTGCCAGCGCCACCAGCGCACCGCGCACCTGGTCCGACGCCGTACCACCCCGGCCGACCTCCACGCTCCGTTCACCGGTCTCGTCCGCCACTGACCCTGCCTTCCGTCTGGAGAATCGTTCATGCCCCATACCCGCGCCAGCGCCTCCCCCTTGTTCGTCCCCCACAAGGCGTCGCGGGCCGAGCAGCGCGCCGCCCGCGCCGGTTTCGCCGAGGCCCGGCGCCAGGCCCGCCTCGCCGGAGCCCCGCCCACGCGCCGCGACGAGGAGACCTTCGACCCGGAGCTGCGGCCGACCTATCCGCCGTCCGGACGCCCCGGCTCCTCCTCGGCACGCGGTGGCAAGCTCCGCCTGCCCGCCCACCGGATGACCACCGCCACCGTGTCCGGGGCCTATCCCTTCCTCGCCGAGGGCGGACTGGGCGCGGAGGGCATCTTCATCGGCCGCGACGTCCACGCGGAGGCCGCGTTCTGCTACGACCCGTTCTCGCTGTACAGCAGCGGCCGGGTCGAGGGCTTCACCAACCCCAACGCGGTCCTGGCCGGGATCATCGGCATGGGCAAGTCCGCGCTGGCCAAGTCCATTGCCACCCGGGCGATTGCCCACGGTTACCGGGTCTACGTGCCCTGCGACCCCAAGGGCGAGTGGACGGCCGTCGCTCAGGCTCTCGGCGGCTACAGCATCGCGCTGGGGCCGGGGCTCCCGGGCAGGCTGAACCCCCTGGATGCCCCTGCCCGGCCCGCCTCGGTGAGCGAGAACGACTGGTCAACGGAGGTCCGCAAGCGCCGTCTCCTGCTCCTGGCCGGCCTAGCGCGCACCGTACTGAAGCGCGATCTCCAGCCGATGGAACACACGGCCCTCGATCTCGCGCTGGACCTGGTCGTCACCGAAGCCGAGGCAGGCGGCACCGTGCCCCTGCTCGGCGAGATCGCGCACGCCCTCGGCGCGCCCGAGCGCCTCGACCGGGCTCTCGGCGACCAGGCCGGGCGCATGGGTCCCGCCGCGCAGGACCTCGCGCATGCCCTGCGCCGTCTGGTCCACGGCGACTTGAGCGGCATGTTCGACGCGCCCTCGACCGTCGCCTTCGACCCGACCACCCCGATGCTGTCCATCGACCTCTCCCGCCTCGGCGGCTCGGGCGACGACACCGCGCTGGTCCTCGCGATGACCTGCGCGAGCGCCTGGATGGAGTCCGCGCTCGCCGACCCGGACGGCGGCCGACGCTGGGTGATCTACGACGAGGCATGGCGCGTGATGAGGCACGTCGGCCTGCTGGAGCGCATGCAGAGCCAGTGGAAGCTCAGTCGAGGGCTCGGCATCGCCAACCTGATGGTCATCCACCGCCTCAGCGATCTGCTGAGCGCGGGCGACGCCGGCTCGCGCGGCCGGGTGCTGGCCGAGGGTCTCCTCGCCGACTGTTCCACCCGCGTCATCTACCGCCAGGAGCCCGACCAGCTCACCGCAGCCGCGTCGCTGCTCGGCCTGACCGGTATCGAAACCCAGGCCGTGTCCGCCCTGACCAAGGGCCGGGGCCTGTGGAAAGTCGCAGGTCGGAGCTTCATCACGCAGCACATCCTGCATCCGGCCGAGCGCGAACTGTTCGACACGGACGCCCGGATGCATGCAGACCCCCGTGAGTTCACCGTAACTGACAAGTCCTCAGTTCTTGGACCGAGCAGGGAGGCGCGGCAGTGAGCCCCCGTGGGGTCTCGATTTCCCGGTCCGGGCTCGCCCCCGGTCTCCGGTTCGGTGCGGTCAAGGACGCCGCCCCGCTCCAGCGCCCCCCGACGACCCGCCCGACCACGAGTCCGGACAACGGCGCACCGGCACCTGACGGGAACGACCGCCTCGCCGCAGCCCGGACCGAGGAGTTCACCGACCTATTCCGCGAGGCCGTCACTGAGGACTTCGGCGCGGTGGCCCGCCTGCACCAGATGCTCGAAACCGCCTCCGAGTGGTGTCGCACCCACGGTGCCCGAAGCAGCGCGTCCGAGTTGGACACCATCGCCTCCCGGTTGACCGACCTCGGCGAGGAGCTGCATCTCGTCGCGGAGAACGTCGACCACGAGATCCACTCCCGGGCGCACCAAGCGGCAGCAGCGGCCCGCTTCTCGCCAGCGGCGTCGGCCCGGGGGACCTCCCCCGGCCAGCGGAACGACGCTCCATCCCCTGCCCCACCATCCGTCACGCGCTCGCTGCCGCGTTCGCGGTGAGGCACCCGTACAGAAACGAGTAACGACCATGCCTACCTCTCCCGACTCCTCCGCCACCCCTGATCGCCAGCCGCAAGATGCCAACGAACGGGCAGCATGGCGGGCGCGTGTCCAGGCCCTGGCCTCCGCCGCCGACGGCATCAGGCAGGCTTCGGACCAGTGGGCCGCGGTCTCCGACTCGTACTGCGACGAGGACGGCTGGCCCGTCGACGAGACCGGCTACGCCGACGGCAAGGTGGCCCGGGACGCTACCGCCTGGGAGCACGTCGAGACCTTCCTGGCCCACGGCCCCGAAGTCCTCGCCGGTGTTCGGGCCGCCGCGCAACCGGCCGACTACCTTGACGGCCCGATCAGCGCCGACCTGCTGCGCCTGCGCGGGATCGACTCCGTACTGGAGCGAGCGGGCGAGATCCGCCGCGAATGGGATCAGGTCATCGCGCTCATGGAGGGGTCCATGCCCGGGTCGCGGGAGCTCTACGAGGAACGAGCCCGCGAGATCCGCAACTCCGAAGGCTGGCACTACGCCGACGAACTCAGCTACAGCGGAGCGGCGTTGGCCAGGGCTGCCGATCACCTGACCGACCGGATCGGCGATGACCAGTCCGAGTACACCGGGCGTGTCCAGGCGGCCCTGGCCCGATCCCCCTCCGGCCAGCACGGTGCCTCCGCCGCTTCGCCGCCCGCCTCGGCGGCGTCAGAGCCCCCTGCCGTGCGGCGCTCGCGCTGACGCCTCTAGCACCGACTTCCGGCGAGGCCAAACCGCACGATCGCCGGATCCTCAACGAACGCCACTACCCCCTACCGGCCCCCGCCCCGGCTGCGGCTTCCCACCGCCGTCGCCCCCTGGGGACAGCCGGCTACGGAGAAGCCCACATGCGCCCCGATCAGACCCTGGTCACCCTCCAGCGGGAGGGCACACGCATCACGGCGCGCACCAGCGAACCCTTCATCCAGGAAGCCGCCGCTGGCACGTCGGAGCATGACCACCCGTACGGCCACCTGACCACGCCGCTTCGGCAGCGCGGACTGTCCTGCACCGTCGAGTACGGCCTCAGCGACCACATCGTCCACGCCGAACTTCCCGACGGCAGCGCCCTGATCATCTCTCCGCCCCAGGAACCGCCCACCGACCACCCACCCGGGTATCCGGAGAGCTGGTTGGTGACCCGCGGTCATCCCGACGATTCCACGCTCCACGAAGTGATCTACGACTCGGAGCCCGACGGTCCCCACGCCCGACACGGCGGCAGCATCCCCCGCCTGCTCGCCGCCATCGACACTCGCCTGGACCAGCTCGGCCTGCCGCCCCGGCCGGAACCGCGGCGACCTGCCCACGAGAGCGGCGCCGACGCGGTGCTCCACCGTGCGGGCTTCGTCCCCGTCGTGCTGTTCCGCGAGCGTTTCCACCGGCTGCCCTCCGCCATGACCGACCCGGTCGAGCAGCGGCAGATGGTGACCCGGGCCGTCGACATGCTTCAGGCCGAGGGCTTCGACGTCTCGTGCGATCCCGGCCTGCTCGACCCCAGCCTGCCGCCCCCTGGTGATCAGGGGCTCAGCCTCGGCGACCGGCTCGGCCACCTGCCCCAGTCCATCCGGTCGGCGGCGCACACGGGCGAAGTCGTCGCCGCGCTGAGCGAGCTGACCGCTCCCGGTGACGGCGTTCTCCAGCGCGTCGTGGAGTCCCTCAACACGACGGCCGACTGGTGGGGAAGCCTGGACGAACCCGCCGATCCCCACTACGCGAACCGGCTGCGTTACATCGCCCAGAAGCTCGACTCCTACGCCTTGGACATTCGGTCCATGCGCGGCGTCCTGGCCGACCGGCACACCGACCACCCCGGCAGGCTCCAGACCCGGGTGGACCAAGTCGCCCCGGAGGAACCGGCGGCGTCCCGGGTCGCCGCCGCTCTCGCGGTCTCGCCGACCGCACGGCCCACAACCCCGGTCGCGCCGCCGTCCGCTTCAGCCGCACCTGCCTCCCTGCCACCCGCCCGGCCCTCGTCCGCGCCCGATCGCTGACCGCTGCCCAGCTTGGAGCCCGCCATGTCCCGCACCAGCAGAACCGTCCCCGTCCTCGACCGCCCCGCTCCCCCTGCGCCCATCGGACGGATCCGCCATGCCCACCCCCGAGCACGACCCGCTTCCCGACATCGCGGTCGGCCGCCACCCCGACCTCGGCATCGTCGCCGCCAACCCCAAGCAACTGGCCGCAAGCACCTGGATGTTGAAGGGATTCGACTTCCACCCCGTCCCCGACCACCCCAACCTGTACGCACTGGCCAACCAGCAGCGTGACGGGCAGGGCCGCACCACCCGGGCCGTCGCGCTACTACGCAAGGCCGGCTACCGGGTCGACGTGGGCACCGCGTTCGACCCCTCGCCGACCTCCGGACCAGCGCCCGCCCCCGACCGGCCCCCGCGCGTCGAGCCGGACGTCGCGTTCGCCGAACACCCGCAGCTCGGCGTGGTCGCCGCCACCGCCGACGGTTCCTCCGCTCTCGACGGCCCGCTCATCCTGGAAGAGCACGGCTGGCGACACAAACCGAGCCTGGACATCTACACGCTGCCCATCACCACGCACCGCAGCGAGGCGCTCGACAAGGTCGCCACTGCCACGCTGGCGATGCATCGTGCCAACCTCCAGGTGGCCGTGCAGCCCCTCCTCGCCCAGGACGTAGCCGCGCGCCGCTCACCCGCGCCTACGACGGCAGCGCGCCCCCAGCGCGATCAGGGCTTCACCACTCACAAGTTCCCCATGAGCGCCGCCGCGCTCGCCGCCAGTCCCGCCCGCGCCGACCTGCCGGGTAAGGCGCCGGTGGCCGTGCCCGCCGCCTCCGGCCCGGCGGCCCGCCCGGTGGACCCGCGCATCGCGTTCTCCCGTAACCGCTGATCCAACTCCCGTAAGGAGCAGTTCCCATGGCTGTGAAGACCCTTTGGCAGATCACCCACTCCTGTGGGCACCAGGCTGAGCGAGACCTGTCCGACCGTGCGGCCGACCGTCGCGCAGGGTTCGCCGAGTGGCTCGCCAAGCAGGAGTGCACCGATTGCTGGCGGGCCGCGAGGGAGGGCGACGAGCAGGACAAGGCCGCCTGGCTGGAGACCAAGCGCGCCGAAGAGCAGGCCGCGTCCGAAGCCTGGTCGGAACAGTACCGAATGCCACCCCTCGAAGGCCGCGAGCGCGCCGTCGCCTGGGGCGTGCGCTGCCGCCACCAGGTCCTGGCCGCCGCCTACACCGTTCTGGTCCTCGAAGGCGAGACCAGCGAGGCGGAGTGGGAGGAGATCGAAGAAGCGGCACGCACGATCACCCGCGCCGGCTGGTGGATTGATCAACGCTCCTCCGAGCCCGGCGACCTGACCGAGCTGCTCGAAGCGGCCACCGGCGCCGACCGGCCCACCGAGAACCCCCACTTCTAATAGCTCATCGGTAAGCCTGAGCTCGTGAGCGCAAGGGCTGCCGAGTGAGGTGGAAGCCTGCCCCACTTCCGGGACGAGATCCCCGTGGTCAGACCGGCTCTGCCTCGCGCCTACCCTGCCGGGCGGAGACCTTCGGTAGTTCCGGGACCTTTGATCTCTTGTCTAAGACCGGTCCCGCCCGGCAGGAGCGGATCAGGTTTCATGTCGCCAGCCCGCCGGCAGGGGCCGACCTCTCAGCAGTTCGCGAGCCCAGAGCTCTCCAGCAGACCGAGGTCCCTGCCGGTCGCTGGAGACACGAACGGCTCATGAGATGGCGTGCCCCGAGCACTTCTATTAGAGCGCCGCGTGCTCCGTCCGGGAAACGACGTGCACGACGAGACGGAGGTAGAAAGGTTGAGCGCGATTTTCTGCGGCATCGACTGGGCGGAGGGGCACCACGACATAGCCCTGGTCGACCAGGACGGCAGCCAGTTGGCCAAGTTGCGGATCAGCGACGACAGCGCCGGCTTCCATGCCCTGCTGGAACTACTGGCCCGCCATGGCGACAACGTCGAGAACCTGATCCCGATCGCCATCGAGACTCCCCGTGGGCTGCTGGTCGCCTCTCTGCGAGCCACCGGTCGCAAGGTCTATGCGATCAACCCCTTGGCCGCCGCCCGCTACCGCGACCGCGGCAGCGTCTCCCGGGCCAAGTCCGACGCCGCTGACGCCCGGGTACTGGCCAACATTCTCCGCACCGACCGGCACGCCCATCGCCCACTGCCCGCAGACAGCGAAGCCGGGCAGGCCATCGCCGTCCTCGCCCGCGCCCACCAGGACGCGATCTGGGATCGACAGCAGATGGTCAACCGGCTCCGCTCCCACTTGCGCGAGTACTACCCGGCCGCCCTCACTGCCTTCCACGGATCGGGCAAACTGGGACTCGACTCCGCACACGCACGCGCGGTTCTTGCGGCTGCCCCCACCCCGGCCGCCGCGGCCAGACTCACCCGCAGCCAGCTGCGCGCACTCCTCACACGAGCGGGTCGCCTGCGCCGCGGCATTGATACCGAGGTTGAACGGCTCCGGGAGATCTTCCGGTCGGAGCACCTCCACCAACTGCCCCTGGTCGAAAAGGCCATGGGGCACCAGACATCGGCACTCATCCAGCAGGTCAACGCTGCCTGCAGCAGTGGCACCGACCTCGCGGCGGCGACTGAGGAAGCGTTCCTCGCGCACCCGGACGCCGACATCATCACCAGCTTCCCGGGTCTGTCCGTGCTCTCCGGGGCCCGAGTGTTGGCCGAGATCGGCGACGACCGCTCCCGGTTCGCGGACGCGAGGGCGGTCAAGGCATACGCCGGCGCGGCACCCGTGACACGGGCGTCAGGCCGCAGCCACGTCGTCGTGGCCCGGACTGTCAAGAACCAACGACTTGCCGGCGTTGGCTACATGTGGGCCTTTGCCACACTCCGCACCGACGCTCCACGCGCTCATTACGACAGGCGACGAGCCGGCGGAGAACGCCACACCGCCGCCCTGCGGAATCTGTTCAACAAGCTCCTGGGCTGCCTCTACCACTGCCTGCAGAACCGAACGACATACGACCCCGACCGAGCCTTCCCAGCCCCTTTGGCCCTCGCCGCCTGAGCGCGGACTTGACCACGCAACGACATGAGATGTCTGACCGCCCGTGCCCCGCCCCTACGGGGCAGCGAGACAAACGGAAGAACTACGCCCTTCTCTCCTGCCGCCAGACGGAGTTCATGCCCACCCCGTCCAAACCAAACGATCACGTTCGGGAAGCGGATGGCGTCTCAGACATGCATCGGCAGCTTGGCCCACACGAAGGTGACATGACAGCCCATCACGGGTCGATCTCACTCAACCGGCGACCTCGCAAAGTACCCGCAGTCCGACTAGCCTTCCGAAGGCGTAGGGGACGCGGATCAGGAAGCGACGGGTGGGGCTCGTGGGGTTCTGGCACACCGGCTACATGGAGTTCCATGAGCCGACCGGAATTGAATGGGTCGGGCTACCAGCCCCGCCAAAGCCCCGTGAGTTTCCCTGCACTGAGTGTGGGCTCATCTTCTCGTCCGAGCGCGCCCTCCGAGCGCACCGCTTCGACGGTCATGCGACTAAGCGGCCGACCCTCCTCTTCAGGGGACGAGAGTGCGGGCGCACGCGCTTGATGGTCACGAGCCCCAGTGTCTCCGCCGATTGGGTGACCTCGGATGTCGAATCCATCGCCATCAACGGCCGCGAAACCTCACCGTCTGAGGCCGCCGGCTTCCTTGCGTCGGTGAAGGTTGGCGTCCAGACGGTGGCTGTTTCCAATGGCCCGCTGGAGCGGACGTTTGAGTTCGATTTCTGCCTTGCAGAAGAAGACGACCTCTGCCTCGTCGACCAGGCCTTGGAGAAGCTCATCTCCAGTCGCGAGTTGAGTCGCAACGCAATCGACACCTTCATCATGCGTGCCGGCCGCGGGGTGACGGCCCGCCGTTACCGCGAAGGTGTGGCGGCATACCTGTACGGCGTACTCGCGCGTGAAGCGGTCGAGGACCCCGGCCGGGTAGATGCGTCGGGCGCGCCGATCTACGAGCAGCGGTACAACAGTGCGGTCTCTCTGCTGTCGACCTTCGACCGCCCCGCAGCGGAGGCGATCTGCGGGTTGGTCGCGTTGCACTACAACCAGTTCGAACTTGCGGTACGCAAGACCAACAGCCACCGCGTCTCCGATGTCGCGGCGCGGTTCCGATCCCTCCTCGCAGGCGGCGCATTCGTCACGACAAGCCTGGCCGACCGGTCGCACGGAAGCTTCGATCGGGCCTTGAGCGACTCCGTTACCGAGGACCTCCTGGACCTCGGTGCGACGGCTTTGGACGGGACACAGTCATCCATGGTCACCCAACTACTGCCCTCGCTGGGCGAGCTCCGGCCCCAGGACCAATTCAAGGTCCGACTCATCGCGGCTGAGGCGCTGCTCGCTGTGGGAGACATCGATGGTGCATCACGACATGGCGAGGCGCTCAGGCACTCCAAGGAGACCGGCGCCTGGTACGCAGGATTTCGGACCCGATTGCAAGAGGTAGGACGTTGAGCAACGAGACCATTCCAGAGCCCGGCGCGGAGTCGGGGCCGAGCGACCCCGCATCGGCTACCGCTACCGGCGATGGCACCGCCTCGGCCGCGCCTACTGACAATGCGTCAGCGGCACCCGCTGCGGAGAAGGGGACACAGCGGGCCAAGTCCAAGACGAAACCGAAGCCGATCATTACCTCGATCGAGGAGTTGCTGACGTTCGCCTACGAGTCGAACGCTCGACTGCTTGAGTTCTCGAAGGAGGACCTCAAGAAGCTGGCGATTACCGATGAGGGCATCGCGTCACAGAGCGCGCTGGTCGAGTCTCTCGCGCCGACAGACCCAACGTTGTCGGCCCCGTTCAAGCTGCTTCAGTTCGCGGCGCGCCAAGGGGTCCCGCTCAAGCGCGCCGAGGACGGTGGCCTCGCACCGGCGTTGAACCGGCTCGTTGACCTCGCGGTAGTCGCACTGGGCCACAGCCCGGTGTTCGGGGGCAGGGTGGACCAGCTGGTCGATCCCCGCAAGGATCCGCAGCTCTCGATCGAACACGTGCGTGCCGCGGCTCAGCGGGTCGCCGACGAACTTGGAGCGGCCCCGAAGCAGTTCAAAGCCGCAGACAGTGAGCGCCTCGTCAGGCATGCGATCGCGTGCTACGGACTCCTCCGCGCGCTCCAACGTGATTGGACCCTGGATCAGTTCATCGATGCGTCGTACGACTCTCTCTGGAGGTACGAGGCCCCGGAGGCAGCAGGGCTGGAGCGAGCCGCCAGCCAGGTCGGGGCAAGCAGCGATCACAAGGTGCTCGGGATCGTCGGCGCGAACTACCTCGCCCGGATCGCCCGCTTGGAACGGCAGGTCACACATCTCGAGAGTGAGGCTGCGGCTGCTCGGAATCGCGAGACTCGGCTCCGCAATGAGCTTTCGACCGTCGAGGAGCGTGAGCAATCTGCGCTGGCTCGCGCCGACGCGTTCTCTGCCGACGTGGTGCGACTGCAGAAGGAGCTCGTGGCTGAGCGCGATAACAGAGTGGTCGACAAGAGCCATATGGCGGACGACTACGAAACGCTGCGAACGCGCATCATCCGGCGTCTCGGGGGTGAGATCGATCTGCTTACCGATGGTCTGCACGCACTCCGGAACGGTGCGCCCGACGTCGCGGAGGAGTTCCTCGACCGTTCTCTGCTTGCCCTCACGCGTGAGGTCAAGCAGCTGAAGGACGCGTCTGGAGGCTTCGCGTGATCGTCGGGTTCGACTTCGGAACGACCAACAGCCTTGTTTCGGTGGTAGTTGGTGACCGTGTGATCGACGTGATGGACGTCGAGACTGGCCGGCCACATCCCTCGATCGTCCGGTACGAGGGCGAGCAGGTAGTCGTCGGTCGCGAGGCCAAGGACGCGTTGGGTGCCGCGGGCATTGGGGTGCACGGCAACACGGTGAAATCGCCGAAGTTCCTCCTCGGCGAGGAGGTAATCGCCGTCGGAGGCGTCGACCGGAGCCCGGTGGACATCGTTGCGGACGTCGTGCGGCACGTCCGGTCGGAGTCCCTGCGCAGTCCGCAACGGAAGGTGCTCGGCGGCCTCAACAACGCTGTGGTCACGATCCCCGTGACCATGAATGGGCACCGACGCGCGGCGCTGCGAGAGGCGTTCGCCGGGGCCGGGATGGGTGTAGCGCAGTTCGTCCACGAGCCGCTCGCCGCCCTGTACGGATTCATCCGGGGAGCAGACGATCCAGAAGAGATGGCCCGGCGGCTTGCACGACGAAACGTCCTGGTTGTCGACTGGGGCGGCGGAACGCTGGACCTGACTCTCTGTCGAGTCGACGAAGACCAGGTTCGACAACTTCGTAATGGTGGCTCGGCCCAGGTCGGCGGCGACGAGTTCGACAAGGTAATTCGCGACGAGGTCGTGAAGCGCGCTCGGGCTCGCGGAAGTGCCACTGACGACGACCTCGCGATCCCTGAGGCTGAACTCCGGCTCCTCCAAGACGCGGAACGCAACAAGATCGAGCTCTCGGCTGACCGCGCCAACGTGACGTTCTACCGGCCAAGTTACTTCCAATCAGGTGCCACGTTGCAGTACCGGCTCACGCGTCAGGAGCTGGAGGAGATCACACGGCCGCTCGTCACGGCAGGTATCGATGAGATCGAGTCGCTGCTCGGCAGCCTGTCGATGGCGCCCGGCCAGGTCTCGCTGGTCGTCGTGGTCGGTGGCATGGCGGCCATGCCCGCGATTCGGAGCCGACTGCACGAGTTGTTTGGCCCGGACCGAGTTGAGGTGCCGACGAACAGTGCCACGTTGATCTCACAAGGAGCTGCGTGGATCGCGCATGACAGGCAGAGACTCCGACTGGCAAAGCCCATCGAACTCGAGCTCGCCCGTGGGTCGTTGATGCCGCTCCTCGCTGCGGGCACCGAAATGCCTCTCGGTGGAGAGATCAAGCACGAAACCCTCCACCTGTACTGCGCGGATCCGACGGACGGGAAGGCGAAATTTCCGATCGCCACTCCGACCGCGTTGTCATCACACCCGCAGGCGAGCGAGCGGCGAACGTCGCTGGGAATGATCACACTCGCCGTCGACGAGACCGCCCCGCCACTGCACGAGCGCCTCGAGCTGAAGGTCGTTCTCGACGACGACTTGGTGTTGTCGGTCGAGGCGTCATCAAGCCAGAAGCACGATCGAGTCACAGCGTCGTACTACGACCTGGAGTTCGGTCTTGGCCTCCCTGCTTCAGCTATGCCCGGAGGTGCAGCCGCAGCCCCAAAAGCACCTGAGGAGTCCACAGTCGTGCCACAGGCGGGACTGGTCGTCCGTGCGAATGTGGCGAGGGACAAGGACCAGGCGACCGTTCCGGGCGACGTGCTGTACCGGCACAATTCAAGGGCCTTCACCCGGCACGTGCGCGACGGAGCGACAGAAGCCCAGGTGCTGGAACACCTATACTACAAGCCGTGCGCCGCCTGCAAGCGCCAGTGGGGGCACCCGGATTGTCGATGCGGAACGGCGTGACATGGCGAGCGCCAAGGTACTCGTGCGAGTGCTCGACCACGGAACGGAAGTCGAGTCCGGAGTCCGCCGTCCGATTCGTCTGACTCCCGATGGATATGCGGGCGTCGCGTATGCGGGCTCCGTCTACCCACTCCGGCAGGGCGATCTCATCGACTTGGACGGAACGAGCTGGGAACTCGCGGACTGCGATCGTTTCCTGTTCACCGGAGCAGAGGTTCCGTACGCTCCCATCGCCGGTGAACCGCTGGAGAAGGCCAGCGGTTTCGACGTCGAGTGGCACCTCGAAACCAACCAGTACGGGCATAACGTCGTCTTCAACGCGTCGGAGCACGTTGCCAGCAGCTTGGTGTCAGCGCTTGAGGACGCGGGTCTCAACGTCCAGCGCTGGGACGTCAGCCATCGTCCAGCAGATGACGGCAACTTCTACGACTGGTTCGCGCGCCTTCGGTTCAAGGGCAGCCAGGTCGAAGCACTTGCGCTCGTCGGGGATGTCATCGCACCGCCGTCGTCTTCTGCGCCGACGGTGCCAGTCACGGATCCGACCACAGCTCGCCTTGCTGATGCCGAGGCTCGGATCGAGGAGCTGCTCAACCAACTGTATGTCGCGACACGCAAGGGCGAGGCGGCTGAACGTGAGGTCGCGCAGCTCCGTCACGATCTTGCGAACGCGGAAGCGAGCGAGCATCGATACCGAGAATCCGTTGCCCTCGCAGAACGCCGTCATTCAGATCTGCAAGAGCAACTCGCCGTGCTCCGACAAGGCCTGGGAGGCATGGCTGACACGGCGGAACTGGTGAAGAACCTCGCTGACGCCGAGGAACTTCGAGAACTCGCTCTTGCCGAGAACTCCTTGCTGCTGGAGCGTGTGCGAGCGGCCGACTCGGAAGCGGCAGAAAGCGGAGCACGCGCTGACAACTGGGCGGTGCAGGTAGACGCACTCCTTGGGAGGGTTTCGGAACTTGAGGCCCTGGAGACGGAACGACTTCGCGCCGCGACCGCGCAACGGCCTCGGCGCGGGGGCGTTATTGACTTCCTGCCTCGGGCGTTCAGCCGCCTCGAGTTCGTTCTCGATGCAGTCGATGTGATCGCCAACCTCGATTCGCCAGCATCCACGATGAGAGCACTTGCTGAGATTGACTCTGGGCGCCTTGCAGGGAAGGCGCTTGAGGAAATGCGTGGCTGGTTTGAGGTGACGAGCTTGGCAACAGGCACCGCGGGAAGCGAGCGACTTTGCCGCATCTACTACAAGCCGGACGGCCAAAGAGTGCTTATCAGTGTGCACATCAAACAGGACGACCAACAGCAGAGACGCCACATCGAGAAGCTGCGAGCCTTCTGACCACCGTTACCGGCACCTGAGGCAGCCTCGATGTCGGAGCGTTCGACACGCAGGTCGGGCCTGGCGGTCCAAGGCCGGATAGCGTCCCGCTGAGTGGTGCAGTCGATCAAGCTGACGGAATCCCGTGGCCGCGGCCCGAATCGCCCTCGCCGGAGGCCCTGTTGAGGCTTGCTGGGCCAAGACCAGCCGTGATCGCACGGCGGCTGGCAGCGGCATGTACCGGACGGCTCCAAAGCGGAAGCGGCGGACCGTGATCGGCTACACGACGACCGGGGACTGGCCACACCGCGTGCCAGCGGCTCACCTGTCACTGCACGACCCCCAACACCACCGAAGTGGACCGACGACGACTGGCTCGAGCTAACGCGCGAGGTCCTCGTCGGCACCGTCATCCGCCACGACGGCCGCTGGGCCCGCATGTACAACGGCGCCCGCTCCATCTGCACGGCCTTCGCCCACGACGAGCCGGGTGACCACAGCCATCTACCACCCATCTCCGGCCGGGCCAAATCGCGGATTCCGCGGATCCTCTCTCCTCGACGGCCCGACCACCCGGGCTCCCGTTCACCACCCCCCTTCGAGGTAGACGCCGTGATCGCCCACCTGCAGCGTGCCAGCCATACCGTCGGCCTCCTTGAGTACCTGTACGGGCCAGGCGAGCGCGGCAACCACACCAACCCCCGCCTGATCACGGGGGACGGCCACGGTGCCCCGATCGAGATGCTCGCCCAGACCGACGCGCCGACGTACCTGGCCCACGCCCTCGACGCACCCGTCGAGCGCCTCGGGGCCCGAGCTCCCGAGCGGCCGGTGTGGGTCTGCTCGGTCCGCTCCGATCCCCGGCACCCCGACCCGACAGACGCGCAGTGGGCCGAGGTGGCCCGCCGGATCGTGGCGGCCACCGGCATCGCCCCGGAGGGCGATCCGGACGCCTGCCGGTGGATCGCCGTGCGCAACCAAGCAAGGCAAGTGCACGTCGTGGCCACCCTCGCCCGCGAGGACGCCAGCCTCCACAACACCTACCGCGACGCCTTCCGTCTCCAGACCGAGTGCCACCGAATCGCCACCGAACTCGGCCACGTTCCCCCGGCCTCGCGCCCAACACCCCGCGCCCAGGAGACCCACGTGCCTGCCCCCTACATCACCATCAGCACAGAGCCCAGCGGCAGCGTCTCAGCGAAAGGCGCCAGCGACGACCTGTCCGCCACGCTCCTCAAGCACGCCGGATTCCAGCAGATCGAGGACTGGTACGGCCTCCGCCACCGCCTGGCGACCACCACCCCGCAGGCTGAGCGAGTTGCCATCGCCTCCCACGCAGCCGAGATGCTCCGCGCCGCCCGGTACAGCGTCGACCTGGACCCCGACCTCGACACGAGCCGGTTGACCACCCCGGCCAACCCCCTCGGGCTCTACACCGCCGGAGCCGAAGTCCTCCGGCTGACCGACCAGATCAGGGCCGCCGAGAACGGCGCATGCCTTGCCCAGGCGGTCGATCACCTCCTTCATCCCGAACACGGCGTCCTGGAACGCCTCCGGGAAGCTCTGGAGACGGCAGGCGAACAGATCACCGACCTCGACGACGCGGCATACGCGCTCGCCGACCGGTTCGGCTTCGCCGCGGAGTTCGTCAGCGCAGCACAATCAGAACTCGTCGGAGCGGGACGCGAACTGCACCGTGTCAACGACTCTGAGCAGGACCACGCCGGGGCGCAGACGCAGTCCCCAGCCCCGCCCGACGCACGAAGCGCGGCTCTCGCCACGTCGCCCGCGGCGGACAGGGCCAAGGCGTCTTCGGCGCTCGGAACTCCGTCTCCGGAGATCGGTACCGCCGTAGGTGCGCCGCAGGTCGCCAGCCCTCGGACCCGTTGATCCCGATCCTCTCCTCTCGTACCCCCTCCGGCGGTCTGGCGCGCATTTACCTCATGCAGACAGACATCGACGCTCTGGCCAGCGCGTCGCCGTCAGACCGGCCAAGGTCCGAGGGGTCTGTCCAACCCACCCGGCACCGACCCACGCACCGCGCCCAAGGAGGAACAGTGCCCGAGTTCTACCCGAGCATCGGCGAGGCCGTAGGCGCCGCGATGCAGCACAACATCCGGCTTGCCTACGGTGGCAAGGCACACGGCTCCGACACGCCCCTGCAGGTCCGACACAAGCCGCCCGCCGCCCAGAACCCGGAAGCGGACCGGCGCCGAGCCGCCCGCGCCTCCTCCCCACACGCCGGCACTCAGCGGATCGCGCCCTCCGTCGGCGCGACGTCCGAACCACCTGCCAGCGCCCCGCCACCCCGGTCGCCGCGATCCCGATGACCTCGTCCTGACTCGGCTGTCGCCCCCCATCCCTGAACAGGAGCTGCC
Organism: Streptomyces caniscabiei; assembly: GCF_014930365.1. Taxonomy (GTDB): domain Bacteria; phylum Actinomycetota; class Actinomycetes; order Streptomycetales; family Streptomycetaceae; genus Streptomyces; species Streptomyces caniscabiei. The sequence goes on from NZ_JABXWI010000028.1 coordinate 34,021, forward strand.
CGATGACCAGCAGAAGAGCGCCGCGCGCCCCGCGTCGCCTTGTCCGCTCTCCCTCCTTGGACCTGCCATGCCCGCACCGCGTACCAGCGCGCCCTCGACCACCACCGGCTCCGACGCGCTCCTCTACCTCCTGTTCGGCGTCCTCGGCGTCGGCATCGCCTTCGGCTCCCTCGCCTGGCTAACCGGCAACCTCACCAACGCCCTCGTCGGCACCGGCCGTTGGGCGCCGTTCGAGGCCACCAATGCGCTGCTGCACCCCGACGCGCTGTGGCCGCACCTGAGCCACACCGCTCTGCTGCTCGGCGCGCGGCTCGTTCCTGGGCTGCTCTCCGTCTGTCTCACCGTCATCGGCCTGGTTGTGTGGCTGCGGCTGCGCGGTGGTGCGAAGAACGGCCTCGCCCGCAGGCGGGATCTCGCCCCTCTGATGAACAAGGAGATCGCCGCCAAGGCGAAGAGTCTGCGGCCAAGCCTGTCCGGCCTCAAACCGAAGGAGGTCGCTCCCGCGGACCGCGGGATCCTCGTCGGCACGCACTTCCCGGGCCGGGCCGAGGTCCGCGCCTCCTGGGAGGACGTGATCGTCGCGATCATGGCCCCGCGCTCCGGCAAGACGTCCGGGCTGGCGATCCCCGCGGTCCTCGCCGCCCCCGGCCCGGTACTGCTGACCTCGAACAAGGCGGCGAACGACGCCTTCACCGCGACAGTGGACGCCCGCGCCAAGGTCGGCATGATCTGGACGCTCGACCCGCAGCAGATCGCCCACCACCCGCGCGAGATGTGGTGGGACATCCTGGCCGACGCCCGCGACCTGGCAGGGGCGAAACGTTTGGCCGGACACTTCGTCGCCGCCAGCGTCGACGAGTCCAGCGGTGCCGACTTCTGGTCCACCGCCGCGAGCAACACGCTGGGCGCGCTGTTCCTGGCCGCCGCGAGCCATCGGCGCCCGATCACCGATGTCCTGGCCTGGCTCGCCTCCCCCGCTGACCGCACGCCGGTGGATCTGCTCACCGATGCCGGCCACGAGGCGGTCGCCGCCCAGCTCCAGGGCACCGTCAGCGGGGCCACGGAAACGCGGGACGGCATCTACGAGACCGCGCGGCAGTACGCGAGCTGTCTGCTCGACCCGGACATCGCCGCCTGGGTCACACCCGACAAGCGCCTTCCCGAGTTCAAGCCCTCCGCGTTCGCCACCTCCCGCGACACGTTGTACCTGCTCAGCAAGGACGGCGGCGGCTCGGCATCGGCGATCATCGCGGCGGCGGCCGACGCGGTGATGCGCGCGGCCGTGGTCGTCGCCGAGCGCTCCGGGGGGCGGCTCGACCCGCCCGCCCTGTGCGTCCTCGACGAGGCCGCCAACGTGTGCAAGATCTCCGATCTCCCCGACCTGTACAGCCACCTGGGCTCACGGGGCGTGATCCCGATGACGATCCTGCAGTCCTACCGGCAGGGCCAGCGGTGCTGGGGCGAGGCCGGCATGGACGCACTCTGGAGCGCCGCCACGGTCAAGATCGTCGGCTCCGGCATCGACGACATCGACTTCGCCGACAAGCTGAGCCGCGCGATCGGGGAGCACGAGGTACAGACCGTCTCCGTCTCCCGCTCCGACAGCGGCAAGTCGACGTCCGTGTCCATGCGCACCGAGCGGATCCTCGCCCCCGACGCGATCCGTGCACTGCCCAAGGGCAAAGCACTCCTCCTGGCCACCGGCCTACGCATCGCGCTGCTCGACCTCAAGCCCTGGTACAAGGAGCCGTCGGCGAAGACGATCGCGCCTGCCTCCGCCGCCGCCACGGCCACCATCACCGACCGCGCACTCGCGAAGGCGAACAACTCCGCCTTCGGGCGTCCGGCATGAGCGGGGCCTGGGACGTCCCCGCTGCCGAACGCGTCGCCGCCCTCCGGCGCGAAGCAGCCCACCACCCCGAGTCCGGAGCGCGGGAACTGTCGGATCTGGAACTCCTCAACCGGGCCTACGAGTCCGCCGTCCGCGACCGGATCGACACCCACGACGCCTACATGCGCGTGCTCACCGATCTACGCCACCACGACGACCGGGTCCGCGCCGGGGCCGTGTCCGGCTTCCGCCCCCAGATCGACCGCATCGCCCGCCACGTCGTCAACGAACACCTCAAGCCCTACTGGCAGTTGGTCCACCGCGTCGAGCACCTGCCGGAACGGCTCTCCGCCGGGGACATCAAATCGCTGCGGTCCCAGGCGGCGTCGGTGCGGCACTGGCTACGCCAGGACGGGCCCGCCGAGGACCGGCTCGACCCCGGCGACGCTCGGGAGCACCTCAGCACCCTGCGCACCGTCCTGGCCGCGCTCAAGGGACGCCGGGACGTCTCCACGGATGACGCGCTGCGGCTCATGGACGCGGCTCTCAACGACGGACCGCTGCTCGACCTGTTCGAGATCGGCACACCCGAACCGCTGCCCGAGCCCGCCCCACCCGTCTTCGCCGGACCCGGCTGGACAGTCCACGCCCACATGTGGACCTACCAGCCGGCACCCGACGACGGCTTCGTCACCGCCGTCCGGCTCGGCGACGAATGGCGTATCGACCTGTGGTCCCCCGCCGGCCCCCTCCTCGCAAGCGGCACCGCACCCGAGAACGACGTCGCCGCCCTCGCCGAAGCCCTCGTCGCTCGAGCCCCGGCCTGGACCGCGGACCGCTCCGACTACGCCTGGCGCCGCTTCACCGACACCGCCAACGCCCTCCGGCACACCGACGACGCCTCCCCACGAGTCCGAGCCGCCACCGCACGCACCACGACACCCCACCGCCCCACACCGCACACCCCACCGCCCACCACGTCGCCCCTCCCGGCGTCCGCGCAGACGGCTTTCGACCGCGGCCGTCGCCGCTGACGGAGGGCACGCTGCTGCTCGCCAGGCGTATCTGCACCGCAGTCGCCGGCCTCTGAACCTGGCCCCGATCGACCGGGTCACCGCCCACGAGTGGTCCGGACGTCAGGGCGACATCTTCGACGCGCTCGCGGACGCCGAACTGGAGAACGGCGATCCGGACGGCTGCCCGCCCTGGTCCTGCCGCCCCGGCACCCCCGTCCAGGCCGACGTCGACCTCACGGCCTGCCCCTCTCCTCTACCTGCTCAGGAGTCCCCTCGTGTCCTCGCGCATTCCGTCCCCTCCTCTGGCGCGTTCCGAACGCCTCGCCGGGTCACCGGTCGTCCGACGCGGTGGCCAGTGGTGGCTGGTCACCGGTTCCGGATCGATCCTCGCCGACGATCCGACGTTCACCGGCGAGCTGGACCGCTTCGCCGACGCGATGACCGCCGCTGACCAGGCCGTCGTCGATCTCCGCTCGCAGCAGGACGACCCGCCGACTCCCCGCTCCGGGCGGCAGCGATGAACCCGCTCCTCAGCGCCGAGCAGGCGGTGCTCGGCTCGGTGCTGCTCGACCCCGGCCAGCTCGCGCACTTGGACTGGCTCGCGCCCGATCACTTCTACCGGCCCATCCACCAGGCGCTGTTCGCCGCCTTGCGCAAGCTCCGGACCGAGAGCCATCCCGCCGTGGCGACCGGAGAACGCGTGCCGCTGTCCTGGGTGACGGACGCCGTCGCCGAGGCCAGCAACCATGTCCGAGGGCTGACCGCCGTGTATCCCCACACCCTGATCTCGGCCTGCCCGCGACCCGAGCACGCCCCGGTGTACGGCCGGATGGTGCTGGAGGGAGCGATCCACCGCAGCGTGACCGTGCACGCGATCCGCCTCCACCAGGCAGCCCGCGCCGCCGCCCTCCAGGGTGAGGTGGAAAAAGCGCTGCACCATGCGGACGTCCTGACCGGGGTGCTTGAAGACCTCGCGCGCCGCTGGGGGTCCGAACCGCGCCCGGTCGCCCGGGCGACACCGCCCCCCACCACTCCCGTCGCGCCGCCGCCGGCACGAGCGGACCAGGTCGCCGAGGACGAGCGGCTCCTGCTGGCGGTCCTGGTCGAGCAGCCGAAGGCGATGGACGAGGTCGTCGGCTGGCTGCGACCCGGCGACTTCGCCGATCCCGCCCACGGCCAGCTCTACCGCTGCGTAGGAGCGCTGCACCACCGCGGCGAACCCATCGACCGGATAACCGTGCTGTGGGAAGCCCAGCGGCGCGGTCTGCTCGCCGACGGCACGCTGACCACCGAACAGCTCACCGCCATCTGCGACGGCGTCGGCGCCGGCAGCGCCGAGTGGCTCGGCGAGCAGATCATGCGCTCCTCCGTCGCCAGTACGGCTGCTGCCTCCGCCCGTGCCATCCGCGCCCTGGCCGAGAACGAGACCCTGGCCCCCGGACGGCTCATCAGCCACGCCCTGCACGCGCTCGGGCCGCTCGACAACGTGCGCGCCCGCTGGCAGACCGCGAACGGCCACCACGCTCCGGCGCCGCCCCCCGCGCCGCCGACCGACGGGCCCCCGACGGCGCAGGTCCACGCCGCGCTCGCCCGCAGCACGGCGCAACCGGCCGCACGGCCCTCGGAATGCCCAGGCCCTGCCTCCACTTCATCAGCCGCACGACCGCCCTCGCGTGCCCACGGCTGAGCCGTCCTCACCCACCCACCAACCCAGCCCATCCGACCGTCCCCACCCCTGGAATGCACCGTGGACAACACCCCCATCTCCGACGCCCTGGCCCTGCGCGCCACGGCCTCCGCCTTCGACGCCCAGCGCGGGAAACTGCCGGTGCCCGGAGACCCCCACCGCTCGCCCGATGCCGTCGCCGTCGCACGCCAGATCTCCGAACTCGGAAAGTTGATCACCGATCTGGGCGACGAGGTCCTCTTCCGAGCCGTCAGCCAGGCCCCGGGGCCCCACACCGCTCGGGTAGTCGCCAGCTTCGCCGCCGCCGTCGAGCCCGCAGGCGAAGCGGCTTCCGCCCTGGGAGCGGTGGCCCACCAGCTCGCCTTCCTGAACCAGACCGAGAGTCTGCGCGACCAGCCCGACGCCAGGGATGCCCGGGAGGCAGCCGTACGGGTGATGGAGGAAGCACTCGCCACCGCCGGCGCGGCACTGCACGACGGGGCCAACTCCCTGCACTCCGCATCGGCAACGGTCTCTCCTCCGTCCGCGCGGCTCCAGGCTGCCCGCAGCCGGTCCGCGACCACCGCGCGTTCTCCGGGTTCGCCGCCGCCCAACGTCGCCACGGCGGTGGCAGCCCCCTCGGACCGAATCGCACGTGGCCGGTGACATGGAACCCACCACCGCACGAATGCCGTTGATCGGCTCGCTCTGCTCGGGTTACGGCGGTCTGGACCTCGGGGTCCAGACCGCGCTCGGCGGCACCGTGGCCTGGCACGCCGAGATCAACCCCGACGCCGCGCGCATCCTGGCCCGGCACTGGCCCGGCGTGCCCAATCTGCAGGACATCACCGCCGTCGACTGGGCCAATGTGCCTCGGGTGTGCGTCCTGACGGCCGGTTTCCCCTGTCAAAGACGTCTCCGTCGCCGGCCGCCGGGCCGGACTCAACCCCCACACCCGCTCGGGGCTGTGGCTGCACGTCGCCCGTGCGGTCGAAGCCCTCCGCCCCTGCTTGGTGGTGATCGAGAATGTCCGAGGTCTCCTCACCTCGCCCGCCGGTTCCCCTGGCGACGTGGAATTCTGCCCGTGGTGTCTGGGAGACGACCCAACCCAGCCTCCTGTGCGGGCACTTGGTGCCGTACTCGGCTCCCTGGCCGATGTCCGGTACGACGCGAGGTGGCTCGTGCTTCGTGCCTCAGACGTCGGAGCCCCCCATCGTCGCGAGCGCACCTTCCTCGCCGCCTGGCCCGCCGAGCACCCTGCTCAAGACCCCGACGAGCAACATCGGCAAGAACGGCGGCTCCCAGCACCCGTCGAAGAGGAAGAGCGGCGGCCACGGCCCGAACCTGGCCGACGAGGTGGAGTGGCTGCTGCCCACCCCGAGGGCGAGCGACACCGGCACGCCGGGCCGCCGTCCGGGCAAGGGCTGGCGCCCGCCCCTGTCGGCGGTGGTCCTGCCGCTGTGGGCGGAGGCGGCCCCGGAAGCGGGGGGACCGTCGGGCGATGGGGAGCGTACGCCTCCGCCATCGCCCGATGGGAGAACCTCACCCGCCCCGCGCCGGCGCCCACCGACGCCGCCGGACGCCTGCGCGCCGACTTCGTGGAGTGGATGCAGGGCCTGCCTCCTGGCTGGGTGACCGCCACTCCGGGACTCGGCCGACCGGCTCAGCTCACCGCACTCGGCAACGGCGTGGTCCCCCAACAGGCCACCCGGGCCGTGCGGTTGCTGGCACCGCCCTTCCCAGGCTGCCCCCGCTGCACCGCGCCGTAGCGCCCCATTACCCGGTTTCCCCGGCCGCGCCAAATCGCGGAATCTCCGCATCCTCTTGCCCATGCCGACCTGCGAAGGGAGCACCGCCGTGACCTCAAGAAGAGCGCGCCGCACCTCGCCCCCGCCCTGCTCGCTCACTCCCTTGGATCCGCCATGTCCGACCCCAGCAAGGCCACCCCCGGGCCCGAGCCGTTCCGCGTTCCCGACGGCGACCTCGACGATCTCGCCAGCACCCTCGCCAAGACCATGGCGGAGGTACGCCAGCACGGCGTCATCCTGGACCGCCTCGGCTCCGAGCCCGTCTCAACCCCTCAGCCGACCGCAGACACCTCCACTGCAGGCGCTGCCGACGCCGTCAAGGCCGACGTCCCGGCCTCGGTGTTCATCCTCGCCTTGGGCGGCGAGGCGTACGCCGTCGAGCTGGCCGCGCTCAGCGACTGGGTGAACCACCTGTTCCTGCCCGTCTACGGACGGGAGATCAGCACTACCCGACCGTGGTGCGACCAGTGGCACGAGCACCCCGAGGCCGTTGCCCGGCTGCACGCGCTCTGGCTCGCGTGGCAGCAGCTCACCGACGCCGAGGCTGGCCTGTCCGGTCCCTCGTCGTGGCACCGCGACCACCTCGACCAGGCCCTGGTTCATCTCCGTGCCCCCGACGGCCCCTTCGCCGCATGCACGACGAGCCCGACCCGGCCCAACCACCGCGTGCTGGCCACCCCGGCGCCCGAGCTGACGGGAGCCACCCAGTGATTGCCGAACCCGACTTCCGCCTCGCCGACTTCGAGCCTGCCGACGCCGCCTCCGAACTCGCCGAGCGCAGCGTCTGGGCCGGAGACCTGACCGTGCTGGCCGAGCACCACACCACCCCGGGCGAGACGCACAGCTACCTCGTCGCCCACGACAGGTCGATGACCTGGGGCGTCCCCGGTGATCCGGCGCTCGTTGCCATCAAGATCACGCGGGACCTACGCGAGCGCACGTTCACATTCGAGACCGCGAACCACGCCAGCCTGGCGTTCGCCCAGAACTGGCTGATCGAACGTGGCTGCCCGCCCGAGCGGATCGCCCAGGCCAAAGGGGACTCCCTGAAGCCCGCCGACGATCTCACCCTCTGGGTCGAGCGGCAGATCCGGGAGTCAGGCTCTCGTTACACGGTCCTCGACAGTTGGACCTCGGACTACGCCCCGTCCGAGACCTGGACGTTGACCCGTGACTCCAGCGCCGCTCAGGCACCGATTCGTGTCTTCCTCGAAGAGGGGAACCCCGACGCCCACACGTACACGATGCGCGAGGGCGCCTTCGCCGACGAGGCCGCCGCCCGGCACTGGCTGGAAGACCGCAGCGGTCCCCTGCCGCAGCCGCCGGACTACCGCGGTGAGGCCGCCGCCCGGCTGACCCGCGCCGCCCTCACCCGGTCATCGGGTGTCTCCGCAGTCCCGAAAGCCGGCCTCGACACGGGCAACGCGTCGTCGACAGGAACGGGTCAGCGCCCGACCCCTCGGAGGCCGATGTGAGCCGCGCCCGCTTCGCCTTCGCCGCCCACCCGGACGCCATCGCGGACCTGCGTCAACTCCCCGACCAAATCCGCGACCTGGCGCTGCTGGAACTGCAGAACCTGGTCCGCGGCAGCGACGACTGCCTGCCGCTGACCGGCCGCCTCGCGGGCTTCCACAAGGTGTACGTCGACCCGGCCGTCTCCTACCGGATGGTCATCCAGTTCCGCCCGGCCCCGCCCACCTCGACCCACAAGCGCGAGATCTACCTCGTCGCGGCCGGTGCCCGGGAGGACTACGCGGTCTACCGCACGGCCCAGCTCCGCACCAACCGCACCGGCCTCAACCGGCACGAGGGCACCGACGCGGCGGCCGAGGCCCGAGTCCAGGCGGCCCGGTCCCGATCCCCCCACGCGTTCGACCCGACCGCGTCCCTCCCGGCCACCGCACCGGCGGCAGCCAGCCCCGCCGCCCCGGCCGCCTCCCGAAAGGCCTCCATGCGATGACCGCCGACCGTGCATCCCTCGACCGCACCGAACTGGCCGGGCTGCTCACCGACGCCGCGCGGAGCGTCTCGGAGGTCCTCACGACCGAATACCCCACTTCCGCCGGCCGCTCCTACCTGCATCCCGTCCTCGGCGCGCTGTCCGCCGGTCCCCGGGTGGTCCGCGAACTGAACGACCGGCTCGAAGAGTTCGTCGTCGAGGAGCCGCTGCCTTCCACCCCCGCCGGTCTGTTCACCCTGGCGTCCTACGCTTCCGCGCTCGGCTGGCTCACCGAGTCTCTCGCCGAGCTGACCGCCTCCGTGGACCAGATCTGCACGCGCGTCGGCATCCCCGCCGAGCCGCCGGACCCGGCCTTCGTCGCGCCCTCACCAACGGACCAGGACGACGAGTTCGACTTCGCGTTCAGCGCACTGGAGTTGGCCGCCATCCGCACAGCCGCTGAGGCTGCCGACCTCAGCCCCGGCGACTACGTCGAGGTGCTCTCGCGGTCCCTGCTCGCCGCCTCCCGGATCACCGACGCCTGCATGGAGATCTCCAGCGGCCTGCTCGAAGACGCCGCGTACGTCCTCAGCGAGGCAACCGATCACGTCCGAATCAGCGAGGGCCCCGACAGCCTGCCCACTCTGGTGCGCTCCCTGCTCGCCCGGATGGACGCTGCCGAATGAACCCCCACGACATCGCGAAGCGGCCCGGCGCGCATCTGGTCGCCGAGGAGTTCTGCGTCGAGGGCCCCCCTTGGCGCTGAGCGACGACCATCCACCCCGCGACCCGCGTTCCCCCGCCAGCACGACTGCCAAGCCCTCTCGCTCCCGCTGAAATCCCCGAAGGAAGACGCCCATGTCCACCGTGATCTACACCCGCCACCTGGTCGAGCACCGGTACGGCCGCCCGTTGGAGGACCTCCAGCGCCACAGCGCGCATGGCGGTTCGGGAGATCCTGTTCTGCCGGTCGTGCTGCGGCGGCTCGACGGCCTGGCCTCGACGAACGCCCATGCCCGTGCTGCCCGCCGCAATCTCGACGCGGCCTGGCAGCGCTGCCGCAACGGCGAACACGCGCTCGACGACCTCGTGCTGCGGTACGCGGCCGAAGTCGTGGACATCGAACGCCGGGAGCAGTCGGAAGCCGAGGCAGTCTGGGACTTGCTGGACGTCCGCCTCCTCCTGGACCAGCCTGCCGCCCGTCGGCCTTCGACCGTCCGGCGAACCGGCCCTGCGCCGAGTGATGAGGACCTCATAGCCGTAGCCCGAGAGGTCGCCGCCCTTCTGCCCCGGCTCAACCGCGAAGCTCTGCGCCAGGGCCTGCGCGCTCGCGGCATCCACGTCAGCAACCGCCGCCTCGGCACGGTGCTCCAGCGTCTCCGCGCCGAGCGCGACCTTCACTGATCCGCACCCCGCCGTTCGATTCACCCATCGTCATAACGGAGTTACCGCCATGTCCGCCCCCGCACAACCCGCAACCTCCCAGATCGGCTTCGTCGACGCCCGGCGCATCGAGGAGGCACTCTCCCTGATAGCGCCGAAGTGGACCACCTGGTCGGCACAGACCCTGGCCCAGCAGGGCGGCCCCATGCGTGTGCGTGACGTCGCCGCCCACCTCCCCTTCGTCAGCGAACAGTTCGTCGGCAAGCGGCTGGCCCAGATGCACGATGACGGGCTGGTAACCCGAGCCAGTCATCGCCAGGGTGCCCCGTACCAGCTCAGTGGGTTCGGCAACGCACTCTCCCCGGTACACCGGGCGCTGTCCGACTGGTCCCGCGCGCACCTGCCGCTCGGCAAGGTGGCCGGTGCCGAGCGCGTCGAGGACGCCGTGCGTCGGCTGCACCTTCGCCACTCGACCGCCATGATCCAGGCCCTCGACGCGGGCGGGCCCATGCGGTTCGTCCACATCGTCGAACAGACAGGACTGAACAACAGGACAGCGCCTGATCCGGCTTCAGCTCGACGGCCTGGTCACCCGCACCGGACCGCGCCACGGCGATCCGTACGTCCTGACCGCCGCCGGACGGGCGCTGGGCCCGGTCTACGCAGCCGTCGAGCACTGGAGCAACCCCGTCGCCGCACCGCGTCCCGCCCCTGTCCGGGTCGCGGCGGCCACGCGCACCCACACGGGCATCCCGCCGGGGTCGGACGGCATCCGTACCTCAGCGGCCCTGCGGCGGAGCACCGCCGCGCCCAGCTCCCTGTTCAGCCACGCCCCGCAGCCACAACCGCGGGTACCGGTGGCCGTAGCCGCTCAGTCGGCCTCCTCCCGGGGCCGGTGATCCGGGTGGCACTGAGAGCCAGCCGCTTCACGCCGTTGCCACGGCGCCCCCGTGCAGTCCAGCCGTTCGTTCCTCTGCGCACGCGGGCGCGTTCCCCTCCTACACCTCGGAGTCTCGACCGTGAACACCCAGCCCTACGACCAGCATCCCTATCAAGAGGTACTGGTCAGCCCCATGTACCTGGCCGGCTCCAACGGGACCGGGGACGCTGGCTTCGCCCCTGTCAGTCACTGGCCGCACCACTATCTCGACGAGGGCCCCTGCCAGCTCCTCGTCACCTCGCCCGACCAGCGAATACGGATCGGCTGGTTCGGCGACGACTTCGAACTGTGGAAGATCACCGCCGCCGAGGACGCCGTCTCCGCACCCCGCTGGACGGCAACCTTCAACCACGGCACCCCGGCCGAGATCGTCGCCGGGCTCACCAGCGCTCTGGCCCGCGACTACGCCGAAGCCGAGGCCACCGAAGGCAACGCGCGCTTCTTGACGAGCCCGTCGTTGTACTGGGCTGGTGCCGTCCGGCCGCTGACCAATGCCGGCTGGACCCGCGACGGGGCGGCCGAGCGCGGCACTGTCGAGATCATCGCCCCCGACGGACAAGCGGGCGTTCTGATCGACAACCGCCTCTCTGACTGGGACGACGAAACCGTCAGGCTGTGGGCCGGTCCTCCGGGTTGGGGCACGCGGGCGGAAGCGGTCTTCACAGCCCGCACCCCGACCCACCTGATCGCGGCGACCGCAGCCGCCATGTCGGACTCAGCCCCGGCGATTCGTGAGCGGCACCAGATCAACCGCAAGGTGGAGCACCTGGTCACACTGGCCCCGGTCGGCCGAGCCGCCGATCCTCAGATCTCTCGTGCTCCGACCCCACTCGACGTGCGCCGCACCGCTGTCGCCCAGGCCGTCCACCGCGCCGCACGCGCCCCGCAGACAGCAGCCGACCTCCGCGTGGTGGCCGCTCGCAGTCGCACCGCGACTTCGACACAGAATCTGTCGGGCAACCTCGCACACGCAGCCGCGGCCAGGCCGCCGGCCAGCCTGTCGGCCCCACGGCACAGCCGCTGACTCCCGCCCCTGGCCCCTCCGAGACGTCGCCTCTGACCGAAGCAACACCTCCGAATACCGGGAGTTCCGCCATGCCCGACGCCACCGCACTGGATCAGGCCACAGCCATGATCGAGAAAGCCTGGGCCACCCCCATCAACGTGCTGGAGAACCTCGCGGTCCGCCGCCCCGTCGAGGACCCGCTCCTCCGCTCAGCAATGCATATCCGATCGAGCCTCGTCGTCTCGAACAACGCGGTCGCCGTCCACCAGGACCGCTTGCACGCCCTCACGCGGCCCGGTCATGTGCCGGCCTTCCACGACCTGGAGCGGATCACCAGCTCGGCGGTGGACCTGCGCGTCGCGCAGGCCGAGAGCCGCATAGCCCTGCAGGCGATCAGTCACGTGATCGAGGCCCGCGAAGCCGCCGTGACCGCGAACCGGACACCGTCGCTCAGCCTGGCCCAGGCCGCTGTCACCCGCTCCGCGCACGCGCCGCGTGCGCTGGGCCAACCGCCGGACCAGCCTGCCCCGTCGGCCGCTGTCCGCCCCACGGTGGCCACGACCGGGCCCGGACGGTAACCGGTCAGCGGGAGTCTTCGTCGCGATGGGCCGCGCCGAACCGGGAGTCCATCGCGCGGGCCAGCTCCACCAACGTCAGCTCGACGCGCCGCCCGTCCGCGATCCGACGCTCCACCAGGGCTTCCCCGTCACGCTGCCTCCGGGCCTGGATGCCCACAGCCCACTGCCCGTCGGCCACCATCGCTATGTCGCCCGCTGTCCACGGCCGCGCGGCGCCACGGATCTTGCGCTCCAGCCCGGCACCGTCCCAGTGTCTGCTCGACTCCGCCACGGCCTGTCCCTTCTGCTCTGTACGGCCCCGCGCCGCAACCCGGTTACGACAACCGGTCGCGTCGATCCATTCCCCGGCCCACCGACCTCCTCCCCCCTCGGCGGCCAGTTCGCCCACGGCAGACCTCACCTTCCCGGAAACGACTACGTACTTCGGCACACCGCATGTCAACGTACGGACGTCGGGAAAACTCGCAGGTCAACGAAGGGACGCCCACTCGTGAACGCCTCCAGCATCCTCCTGCCAGCCGTCGTCCGCCCCGCCGTGGAGGAACGCGCCTGGCTCTCCAGCGACCACTGTGCGAGCCCGGTACTCGAACTGCTGGGCGGGCTCGGCTGGGCGATCGTCGACACCCCGGAGGCTAACGTGCACTGCACCAGCCCGGACGGCCGCGTCTACGTCGGCTGGCTCCCCGAGGACACCACCGCCTGGAAGCGCGGCATCGTCTGGCAGGTCCGGGTCCACCCCTCCGACGCGGAGCCCTGGATCCAGGAGTTCGGCCCCGACACCCCCTCCGAGGCCGTGGCCGGGTTCCTCGCAGCGCTCATCGCAAGCCGCTGAACCACCCAGCAAAAGGTCTTGCGCGACCAACTCTGCCTCGACGCCCCTGACGCTCTATCACCACACCGCTTCGCCCTCGATCCCGGAGGCTCCCCGTTGCCCCAGCACCTGACCGTCGGCCACCTGCTCCGCCAACTTCAGAACCTCGACCCCGACCTGCCGATCCGCCTGGCTGTCAACCCCGACTGGCCCTTCGCCCACTACGTCGGCACCGACGTCGTCGTGGGCGACGGCATGGCGTTCATCGCCGAAAACGGCCAAGAGGGCTACCTCCCGGCATCGGTCCGCAACGCCCTCGCCTGGGCCTGACCCTCCGTACGGACCTGTCCAGGAGGCCCCGATCTCACCGCGACCCCACCCTTCCACCGATTACCCGCTGCACGCCCTCGCCGTGCGGCCCATGCCGCCGGGAGTGCGCGGCGCACTGGTCCAGCGCGTCTCCGCCCTCCCGGAGGGACCGCTCGACATCTCCTGGCTCCCGGCGGGCACCCCTGAACTCCCGCTCGGCCGTATCCGCCTGCACTGGGAGCCCGCCTCCCACACGGGCTGGGACGTCACCGCCCACCTCGGCCTGGCCACCGCCGAGGTCCTCCTCGCCTCCTGGCCCGCCGCCCCCGACGACTGGCCGCGCCTGGTCCGCCCCACCATCCACGAGGTGACCGGCCTGTGCGCCGCCCTCGCGGTCGCCACCAGCGCCCTGGACCTCTCCAACCGCCTCGCCGAAGTCTGACCGCAACCGCAAGGCCGCCCCTCGCCGAACCGGCAGGGGCGGCCTTGCGGTAACCCCGCCCACGCTCATCACCGACGAACGATGAGGACACGATGGCCGACGAGCAGCAGCTCTGGAGGTATCCGGAGGTCGCCGCCCACATGGGCATCAGCGTCCGGGCCGCCCGCAGCCGCAAGAGCCAGGACACTCGGCCGGAGCCCGACGACATCAGGGTGCAGGACCAGCCACGCTGGAGGCCCGCCACGTTGCAGGACTGGCAGCCGGTCGGCCGAGGGTTCCGCAGCGACCTGCACGGCACTGCCTCTCACGACGGCACCGCATCCGGCTGACCGTCAGTCGTTCCCGCCCGTAGGCTGCGGCCATGACGACCGACTCGCCGATGCCGTCCCCGCCGTTCCCCTCGCCCGACAGCGCCGTGCTCCGGCTGATTGTCGGCAACGCCATCGCGTCGGTCCGCAGCGGCGAAGCCTCGGTGGAGGAGGCGATCCTCCACGCAGCCGTCCACGGCTGGTACGAGGGCCATGTCCAGGGCGAGGACGAGTGCCCCGGCTGCGACTTCCGGGGCGAGCTGCCCAAGCACAGCAACCGCGGCTGAGCAGGGAGCCACTCGCATGGGAGACGAACGGCTGAACGAGCAGTGGTGGTCCGCCGTCTGGGCAGACCTGGAAAGGCAGCGTAGGGCTCGTCCTTGGATGCCTGGTCCCTCGACTGTGATGGATGTCCTGCAAACCAGCAGGAAAGAGAGATCTCACCAACTCTTGATCGGCTGGCTGCTCGACCCCCGCCAGCCGCACGACCTCGGAACCGCCGTCCTCACCGGAATGCTGAGGGTGCTGGGCAAGGCGCACCTCGTCGAAGCCGAGGGACTCGCTCGGGTCCGGGTGGACCTGGAGGTCGTCAAACCGGGCTCACGCGCGGACATCGTCATCTCCACCTCAGCGTTCAAGCTCGTAGTCGAGCTGAAGGTGCACGCGGACGAAGGCCGTGAGCAGACGAAACGCCTTGCCGACGACCACGCTCAGCAGCAGGAACTCCTGCTGGTGTTCCTCACGCTCCACGGTGACGACCCGGCGGACGAACGCTTTACACCGATGAGTCTGCGCACCTTCGCTTGCCTGCTCCGGAGCGCTCTTGAACAGGCCCCTGCCCCGCTCACCCCCCATACGCGCCGTGGCAGGGAAACGGCAGGGGATCTTCTGGACACCCTGGAAAGGATGACCGGCATGGCCCCAACGGACCAGGCTGCGGCGCGGATCTGGCTCACCTACGGCCAGCACTTGCCCAGTGCCAAGGCCGCAGCGCGCGACGTGCTCAAGCAACTGCCAACGGCTGTCGCGGCGGTGCTGAACCGACTTGACCTGAGTGAGCCCGTGAAGGTTGTCGGCCCGTTTCCCTACCAGGCAGTTGGACACAAGAAGATACGCGGAGACTTCGGGACGTACCCCGAGTTGGCGGTGCTCCTGGTCAAGCCAGGATGGTGTACTGCCGACGGCAGCCCTCGGGCCGGCGTTGGCTACGGGACCCGCGCCGAGCCTGACCCTTTCGACTTCGGTGGAGATCTGCGTCCCTTCCTGGGGATCCGTGCCGAGGATCCAAGGGTTAACGAGTACCTCTCAGCCGCCTGCGACCCGCAAGATCGGCCGTTCTGGGATCAGTGGCCGCGTTGGGAAGAGCTCGACTTGACTCCCCCTGGCGAGGAAGACGATCTCGTTGCGGCGTACTCAGATCGAGCAGCCGCGCGAATCACGGCGCTGTGGGAGCGTAATCACACCCTGATCGACCAGGCTGTGGCTCTCAGTGAGGCCAGCGGCTGATGGAGCAGCTCACCTGCAGTGGCGGACTCTCGCCGGTCAGCAGACCACAAGCACGAGGCCCGGGACACATCCCTCTCGGTCTACCGCATGTCTGCCGAACGCGGTTTCCTCGTGCGCTCCGTGTGCCGTCCCGAGCCTCCGTGCCCTACAAGGCCCGGTGGCTCACGGTGTCGTCGTCCGCCACCTCGTACAGATCAACCCTGAGCAGTTGTCGAACAGCGGCCGGAACCCGCTCGGCAGCCTTTACGGATGAGGTCGGCACGATCAGGGCGTAGCGGGTGTTCGGGGACCCGTCCGTCATCCGACGCAGGAGCTGCCCGTACACGATGTCGACGTCTATGCCCTTCTCCTTCGTGCGCCCCTTGGCCTCCCCGATCAAGCGCTCATCACCACGCAGGGCTTCGATGTCGGTCCACTTGTCGGTGGGAGTGACTGGGGTCCAGCCTTCGGCGATCAGCCAGCACCTGAACACATCGATCACGCGGTCTTCGTCGCTGGTCCGCGCCAGGAGGTTCCGCACTGCCTCCAGGTCAGATACTCGGGTCCTGCGCAACCGGCCTCTGCCGTCAGCATTGAGGTCAGCCGGACGGATCACCACGAGTCGTAGGCCGTGCGCGGGAATCTCGGTGTCTCGACGGGCGTCGTACAACGCGCGCTGTTCGCCGCGGTGCACACCGCTGATGGTCAGTATCTCCGGCTTGTCGAAGATCGGTACCGGCTGGTCGTGCTGGAGTTCGCGGTATTCAACTACTAGTTGGTGGCAGGGCCAGTACGAATCGACTGGCAGCTTCACTCGCCGTCCGGTGGCTCCGGGATCTCCAAGCAGCCAATCGAACCGATGCCCCTGTCGGCCGACTTCCCCGAGAACCTCGTCACACATGCCGAGTACGTACGCCTCGTCGCTGTCTTCTCTGCTCATGGCTACGGAGAATGCCACCCGCCAGTGACAGCGAGCCCGGATTCGCCGAGCCGCCCCCTCCGGCGGGAAGCGGCTCGCGCTGCCCTCCTCAGGGGCGAACGTCAGCACTGCTGAGCTTTCGGAACCAACATCCATACAGGTCACAGCAGTTGATTTCGGGATTTCGAGAACTGTTGCGACGGATGCAGTTCGGCGCGTTAGTCCAGGTAGGTGCCGGCGAAGGCGCCGTCGAAGCCGAGTGCGATCAGGCCCTGCTCGACGCTGGGGTAGGTCGTCCCGTCCGGGATGGCGATCATGGCGTCGAAATCGGCGCGGCTGATCTCGGGCTCGAGCCACTGGTTGCCGCAACGGCAGCGGACCCAGACATTGCGGCCGTGGTTGATGAGCAGCCAGTCGCGCCGGGCCCGGCAGGCCGAGCACAGCACGGGGATGCCGCGCAGGGACAGCTCCGGCGGATGGCTGAGGCATCGCGTCGCTCCGGGGCCGCTGGGCGGCTGCGTCTCGTACTGCTGCTGCAGCAGCGGATCACTTCCGGCGGGCGCGGCGGGCAGGACGGGGGTCGGCTCTACGTGGTGGTCGGTCGTTCTGAGCACGAGCGTCATCTCCCGGTCGAGGGCCTTCTCTTCATCCGTAACAGCCGGTGGAATCGGTTGTCCAGGGGTTTCGCGCAGTCGGCAGGCCGGTGGCGGGCCTGCCGGACTGCTGGTCAGCGGCGCGGCGGGCGGCTGTGCGGGTCCGGTGCGGCGGGCCTCGGCGAGGCCGGGGGCGCGGTCCGGACGCTGGCCGGGTTGGCGGGAGGCGTGGCGCGACCGGTGCCGGCCTGCGGGCGTCGAGTAGCTTCGCCCGGGTGGGCGGGGAGCTGGGCGAGGCGGCGCAGTCGCCAGACCAGGACGTCGTTAACGTCCTCGGCCGTGTCGAGTTCGCGCATGGCGATGACCTCCTTCAGGAGGGCCTTCGGGTCGTGGCCTGCCTGCTCGGCCTGAGCCAGGGTGGCGGCCAAGGCGTCGTTCTTCGTGCTCGTGCCGGGTCGGGTGCGGTTCTCGGGCAGGACGGTGCGGATGGTGGTCTCGTAGGCACGGCGCTGGGCTTCCGGCAAGGCTCGTCCCTGGTCGCGCAGGGCCTGCATGGGTGTGGCGGCGGCTTGGCGGTAGGCGGCGCGAAGGTGCTCGGCGGCCTGCCGGGAGGCTTCGGCCTGCTGGGCGTGACCGCGTGCGGAGTGCCAGCGTGCTGCGGCCAGCGCCACCAGCACGAGGGTGGAGACGAGCATGGCGGTGGTGCCGCCGTCTTCTCCTCGGCCGAGCGCGCCTCCGGCCTGGATGATGCCCCGGGCCGCCGAGCGGATCGCCCGGGTGTCGGCGCGTTCGGCTCGGACGTGGCTGCGGGTGGCGCGTTCGAAGGAGCGGGCGGCGGCGCCGAGTTCGGCGCGGGTGGCGGCCGGGGAGGTCTGGGCGACCGCGTCCAGGAGTTCGCCGACTCCGACGAGTTGGCCTGCGGCTTCGTCGTCGTCGCTGTCCAGGAGGACTGCGGCTCGCTCGGCGATCCCGGTCGCGGTGCGTCGCCACCGTGCGGGAGGCGACCAGTTCGACCGGCCGCTGTCTGCTTCCGGCAGCGGGGCCTCGTCGGGGGTTCCGCCGGCGAGGCGGCGCTGGATCTTCGGATAGGAAAGGTCGGGGGCCAGGGTCGAGCCCGCAAACCAGACCGGCTCGCGGTCGCGGTTGCGGTCTCCGGGCAGCGCGACCGTGTAGCCGAGAATGTCGCCGGAAGGCGCGTGCCGCAGCTTGACGCGCAGGCCCGCCTCGCGAAGGCGGGTGAAGAACTCGGCTTCGCTGGCGGCTCCGGCGACGGCCTGGCGGACGGCTTCGCGCAGCGTCTCGCGCGGTGTCTCGGGCCGGCCGGTCCGCTCGGCTTTGAAGCGCTCGGCGCTGGTGGGCGTCTTGGCTCCGGTGCCGTCGCCGGGCTTGAGCCGACGCAGGCCCATCTCCTGTTCGATGCGACGGCATTCGGCCTGAGCCTTCTTGAAGTCGTAGTTCATCCTCGGGCGGCGCAGGTCGCCTCGGACCATGGTGGCGAGGATGTGGATGTGGTCGTCAGCGTGGCGCACCGCGACCCAGCGGCAGCCGTCAGGATCGCCTTCGGGGGCGAGGTTGACCGCGTGGACCAGACGGCGGGCGACGGTGTTCCACTCGTCGTCGGTCAGGGTCCGGTCGCCGGGGTCGGTACGGACCGAGCAGTGCCAGACGTGCTGGGCCGGCGCCTGGTCGCCAGCCTGCTTGACCCGCAGGTCCAGGGCAGCAGTGAGCCGGGCGAGGGTGACCTTGGGGTCAGGGTCGGGGCTGGTGTCACGGCCGGGGTCGGGGGCGAAGCCCTCCCAACTGCCGACGAGGTGGGGGTCCGTGTGCTCGTCGCGCTTGCCGGGGCCGTACAGGTAGACGAGCAGGCCGTGGGTGCGCGAGCCGCGTCGGATCTTGGGGACCATCAGAGGCGCTTCTTCACCAGGATGTCGGCCGCGTCGTCCACGCGGGTCAGGACGCAGTTCACGGTCGTCAGGGCGCGGTCGAGTTCGCCGGGGAGGGGCTGTCCTCCGGCGTTGTAGACGAAGGCGATTTGGTTGATGTTGTTGCCGACACGGGAGATGGCGGTGCGCAGAGCGGCCAGCTCGTCGATGGCGGCATCGAGCTGTTCGTTGGTATGCACGATGGTCGAACCGCGGGCGACAGCGAGGCCGGCGGCGGCGAGGAAACGGGCCACGGTGACGGCGCGCTGCTTGGCGGCGGCAGTGATCTCGGTCTTCTCGGTGTCGGACAGGCGAGTGGTCATCTTGTGGGTGCGCTGGCTCAGGTTGCGGGTGCGGCGGCGCGGCTTGCGGTCGGGGAAAGCAGGTTGGCTCGGGCTCTGCTGTTCGCGCGGGGCGCGGTCGTCTGCTTCTCCTCCCCCGACGGGCGCCCTCTGGTGCCGGGAGTCCGGCTGGTCCCCGTGCGCCCTCGCTCGGGGAGCAGCCGGACTTCCCCCGCTCCCCTGGGCGGGGGCAAGTGCGTACGACGGGCCGTAGGACCGTCGTATGCGACAACTTGCTCCGCCTGGAGCCGAGTTGGGGTCACGCTGCGGTCCGGACGTGGTGGCCGCCTGGTCGTTGGCGGTCACCGGCCCGCCTCCGCGTCCTGCTGACGGATGTCGCGGACGATGCCCTCGATCCAGTCCATGGCCAGGACCGGGTGGTGCAGAGTCCAGGGGCGGCTGTGTCGGCACCGTTGCACGGTCCAGGTGTTGTCGGGACCGGACTCGGCTCGGTGGATGTGGCCGCGCTGGTGCAGGACGGTCAGCCAGGTGTCCACCTCGGCGGGTGTCGCGGGCTTCGTGCGCATGGCGGTGCTCTCCGGTTCACGGGAGGACGTCGTGGGGCGGGCTGTCCGGGGCGGGTGACCGGCCGAGGTGCTCGGTCACCGCCCCATGGGGTGTGCGGTCAGTTCCTGGGGGTGGTGACCGACCGGCCGTGCTGCTGACGCAGCTGGACCATCAGGGCGGTCAGCGTGTCGCTGGAGAGAGGGATCTGCTGACCGCGGATCGCCTGGGCGACCACCTTGCGGGTCAGCTTGTCCTCGGCCCTGACCGCCGACCGGGCGATCTCCAGCAGCTCCTCGGTGTCCGGGTCAGGTCGCCGGCCACCGGTTGCCCGGGGAGTGCCGTCAGTGACCGGTGGCGGAGTGACCGGCCGGTCAGTCGCCGACGGGAGGTTGTCCGGGTGGCCCTTGACCGGCTCGGTGACGGTCTGTCGGTCACTGACCGCCGGGGTGGTGTCCGGCTGTCCGCCCAGGTCAGCAGCCTTGGTCTCCCTGTCACGATGGCTGCTGTCTGGGCTGCCGCTGTCCGCTGGGGCGCTGTCCCCGGCCAATGTCCGGGCATCCGGAGTCTGCTTGTCCAGGGACGGGCGGGGCCGGTCGGTCAGGGCGGTGGCCAGCTGTCCGGCGGTGACCTGACCGGGCGGCGGCGGCTGGCGGCTGGCCTGGTCAGTCCGAGTGACCGGGAGACGCTCGGACTGACCGGACTGACCGGGGTGACCGGGGTGACCGAGGCCATCGCGGTCACTTCGGTCGCTGGCCTTGACCGGCCCCCGGGCGATGAGGATGTATAGGTGCACCGCTCCGGCCAGGGCCAGCGGGGCGATGGTGGACAGCACCGCGACCACCGTGTCTCCGAGCCGCAGCCCGGTGGCCGAGGTGTTCTCTTCGTTGAGCCTGACCGCGTGCAACGCGTTGGCCCAGATGCTGGCAGCAGTGGCCGTGCCGAAGAGCGTCCAGACGTAAAGCCGGGCGCGCAGCGGTGCGTCGCGCAGGACCAGCAGAGCGCGAATGCCGTACGCGATGAACCCGTCGATCACCAAGGGGAAGAGGTAGGTCAGCAGCCCCCGGACGTGGATGGCGACGGCCATCTGCTGCAGGGCGTCGTACGACAGAGCGCATCCCGCACCACCGAGGGCGATGACGACCGCGCGGTCCCACCCGGTGACATGCGCCGTGCTCGGCGCGCTCGCGATGCTCACGCCGCCGTCCCGAAGTCGTCGCGGCCCAGCTGCTTGCCGTCGGTCTCAGGGGGTGGGGTGTTCTGCGTGGTCTGCTCCAGGTCTCGGTTGCGCAGGGCTCGGCGGGTTTCGCGGTACAGCTTCTGGGCGTGCTCTTCGCTGATCTTCAGGAGCCAGGCCAGGCGCTGTTCGGTGAGGCCGTGGCGGTAGGCGGCACGAACGACCGCGCGGCGCTCGGCCTTGGTGAGGTGGACGTCGCGCCCGGCGACGGTGGCGTTGACCCGGCTGTAGTCGAGGCGGCTGGAGATGTTCTCGTGCAGCGGCTCGCGCTCCTCCTCGGTCATCCCGCCCCGTATGCCGTGGGTGTCGCCGCCTTCCAGGGCGGCGTCCAGACAGGTGCGGCGGACCGGGCACTGGCCGCACAGCGACTTCGCTGCGGCGATCTTGGCGGTCTCGTCGGGCTCGGGGAAGAACATGTCGGGGTCCACCGGGTTGTGCTCGGTGCTCTGGCAGACGGCCTGGTCCTGCCAGGTGTGGTCACCGAGCGACCGGTGGCGGGCAGGGCTGATCGTCGTGGTGGTCATGCGGGTTGCTCCGATCGCTCTCCGCGCGCAGGGGTGTCGGCGGAGGGGTGCGCTGGGTCGGGAGGTGCATGGGGCAGCGCGCTGGAGGCGCGGCCCGGCGGTACGGCCGGCGGTGGGTCAGGCGGCGGGGCGGTGGCGTCTGCGGTCGACCGGCTCGAACCCGACCCGGGTGGTCATCTGCGCGAGTCGGGAGGTGACGCGGTCGCCGAGGTAGGCCCGGAGGTCCTTGATCGCCAGGTTGGTGGTGATCAGCGTCGGGAGCATGTGGTTGTACCGGCGGTTGATCAGCTGGTACGTCACTTCCTCGACCCACTCGGACGCCTTGGCCGCGCCGAGGTCGTCGATGATCAGCAGCGGGCACCGGCTGACGTCCGCCAGCTCCCGCTCGCTGTCCACCCCGGGGCGAGGGCGCAGGTCGGCGTACAGGTCGGCGGCCGTCGTCGCGCGCCACCTCACGCCCACCCCGGTCCGCACCAGCTGTCGGACCGCCCCGTACGCCTGGTGCGTCTTGCCCGCGCCGACCACCCCGGCCAGCAGCAGACTCGGGCCAGTGGTGACCTGCCGCCGGGCTCCCGGGCTGGGCGCGACGGCCTGCTGGGCGACGTCCCGGACCCAGTCCAGGACCTGCGGATGGTCGGCGACCGCACCCTGGTAGCGCGGGGGCATCGCGGCCAACAGGGCATCCAGCGGGGAGAAGGAATCGGGCTCGTCGACCAGAGCAGCGACGGCTGCCGGGTCGATGTTGCGGGCGGCCAGGATCCGGGCCATCCGGTCCAGGGTGCCTGCGCCGCCGAGAGTCTGCGGGTCGCGGGTACGGGTGCGCATCACAGCTCCTCGGCGTAGGCGGCGGCAGCGTCGACCGGGTTGGTCCACGCCTGGTGAGCGGGCACGTTAGGCCGGTTTCCCGGCCGCGCCAAACCGGCCGCTCGTGCGTTCATGGCGTCGTTGACCAGGCTCGGCAGGCGGCTGGGGTGGCCCTGGATCTCCGCGAAGCGCTTCAGTCCGGCGCGGACGTGCTCCGGGGCGATCCCCTCGCCGAGGAGCTTCTTGGCGATGCGGCCGATGTGTCCGATCACGTCGCTGGGCGGACGCTCGTCGCACGCGGCGACGTACTCGCCGATCAGGTCGTTGACCGAGACGGTGGTGGCGGGCGCTGTGCGCCCCGTAGGGAATGAAGATCCAGGATCCAAGATCCTGGATCCAGGCGCCGAGCCCTCTCCGAGGCTTCGGGGAGCCCTCGGCGAATGCCTCCCGACCTGCGGCTTTCTTGTCACTGTGATCAGGGGTGCTGGCGAGGCCGACCAGGGGGTCCTGCCGGGCGGCCGGGGCCCCGCTTCGGGGGATGGGAGGCGTCGGAGCGGGCTGCGCGGGCAGATCGAGGGTTTGGGGAGCGTTCGGCGAAATCTCGGCGAGTCCTCGGGTAGGGGTGGGCGACGCTTCGGGGTGCCGGGTGCAGGTCCCCTTGCAAGGACCACACCGGGCTGCCGCGTGGTGCTGCGGGCAGGAGGGCAGCCGGGACTGGCTGGCCTTGTCGATCTTCTGGTGCTCGAACCAGGTCACGACATGGAGGTAGCGGCGTCCGTCGCAGCCGGTGTACCGGCAGAGCAGGCCGGCGTTGGCGAGCTGCTGGAGGTCGTCCTCGACGTGGACCGACGTGTGCTCGGCCCGCAGGGGCCAGAGCAGCCCCGCGATGATCGCGGCGTTATCGCGATGGCGGCCGTGGTCGTCGGCCTGGGTGAGGAGGCCGAAGAACGTCCGCTCCGCCTCGACGCTCACCTCGGCGAGCGACTCGGAGAAGAACGCCTCCGGCTTGATGGTCCGGATCCGTGCCATGTCAGCGGCCTCGACCGACGAGATCGCTGCGGGTGAGGGTCGCGGTGGTGAGGTCGAGGTTGTGAGGGCGGGTCCAGTTCACGTCCGGCCAGACCCGCATGATCCAGCGTGCCGCGACCCTGGCGGTCGTCCGGCTCAGCTCAACCGTTGCCCCGCCCGCGTCCTTGGCAACGGTGTGCGGGTGGGGCCACATCTGCGCGGGGTCGGTGAGGCTGACGCGGATGGTGGCCGCCCCGGGGATCATGTCGGCGAGCTGGGCCGCGAGGCGGTGCCGGCGGGCCGTGTCCGGGCATGCCGGGGTTTCGCTCGGCATGGCGAGCATGTGATACTCCGTTGTTCGTAGGAGTGCGGTGCGGCGGTTCTCGTGCAAAAGCCCCGCTGCCCGCGAGATGTGAATCGGCGCCTTCGGGGTGCCGGCCCGGCGTCCAGGAGTTGGTAGCTCCCGGGCGCCGGTGCAGTTTTCCGGGCTTACCCGGCCCGGTCGGTCTGCCCGTCTCGTATACGTGCCTCCTTCTTGCCCTCGCTCCCCAGGCGGGCTGCCCGGCGGGCGACGACGAACATATGCACAGGTCGCGCCAAGATCCAGCCCTATCCGGAGGCGCCACAGAGAGGCCGAAGGCGAAGATCGAGTAGGGGTGCGGAGCCCCCCGCCTTTCGCTAGGCTGAAGCTATTCCGACTCAACGAAAAAGTCAACGCGTCGACGTTCCTTCGGTTTGACGAAAAACGAGGTTGAGATGTCTGCTCGTCACTTCGACCGACATCGTGTGCGCACGGTGCGGCGAGCTGCCGAGATCTCGCAGGCCGAGGTGGCTGCGGCCCTCGGCGTGGCCGACTCGACGGTCGCCGGCTGGGAATCCGGGGATGCGGTCCCCGATGCGGAGAAGTTGCCCGCGCTGGCCCGTGTCCTCAACCGGGGGCTGGATGGCCTCTTTCCGCGTACCGGACTGCCTGATCTGACGGACCTGCGGTGCGATGCCGGCTACTACCAGTACGAAACGGCATCTTTGATCGGAACCAAGAGCGCCGGTCCGGTGGCGGGAGCCGAACGCGGGGAGCGGCGACTCAAGGACAAGTACGTCCCGGCCCTGGCGTCGGCGTACCGGGTGAGCGAGGAGGAGCTGCGGCGGGCAGAGGACCGGTCGATCGCCAAGGCCCAGGAGACACAAGCCGGCCAGTCCGCCGAGGATGGCGGCACCGTCCCGGCCTCCTCGGGGCCACCCGGCACGCTGGGCGAGAAGATCACTCTGATCCTGGAGCGCTCGTACCCCGGGCAGCAGGGGCCGCCGACGGACTCGGAGATCGCCGACGCCGTCAATGCTCATGCCGGGTCGAAGGTCATCACCGGGGAGGGCGTCCGGGATCTCCGGACCGGTGTCGCGGAATCGGCTTCGCCCGTCGTTCTTGAGGGCCTGGCCGCCTTCTTCGGTGTGTCCCCGATGTACTTCCAGCCGGACTATGCCGTGGCCCGTCAGGTCTACGAGGGCCTCCGGCTCCTGTCAGCGTCGAGGAGCGGGGCCGTGGGCCGGTTCAGGGGTCGGGGGACGGGCTCCCAGGGATTGCCGGCGAACGTCATGGAATTCGTCAACGACCTGGTCACGGAGCTGGAGCAGAGAGAACCGGAGGCGAACGAGTAGCGCCTTGTCCGGGACTCCGAAGAGCCCCGGACGTGCTGTCACCTACGCCTGTGCGGTCGTCTACCGGCGCACGCCGGTCGGAGAACACAGTCTCGAAGGTGCAGAAGCGCCTACTCGCCGCCTGAAGACGCCCGCCTAGTCGTCGTTCGGCAGGTACCACCCGTGCTCGCGATGCCTGGGCTCTGGTGGGTTCGGGTTCTCGCGGGCATAGGCCTCGTTTGCACGGCGCGTCATCTCTTCGTCGTAGCGGTGCAGCTCGTCGTAGAGCTTCGACGACTCGTTGTCATCCCCGCTTGATACGTAACGCTGTCGCAGCGCCTCGCGCTCGTCTTCGAGTTCCGCGTCGGACAGCGGGCGGAGGCTACCGAGGCCACGCGCGATGGAGTCGAAGATGCCCATGCGTTGATGTTGTCACACCGGGGGCTACAGCCCTGCCGTTGTCCGCCAATACCGCCTCGAAGGTGCGCGAAAACGCCCGGCTCGCGGCCGGCCGCCGGGATCACCGCGCCGGAAGGCCCCATCCACAACTCTTGACTATTGCTCCTCGCGCGGCTCGTGCCGCTGCCCTGCGGCCACCACCGTCCGGACCGCCTTCAACGCGGTGAGATCCTCAAGGGGATCTCCGTCGACCACCAGCAGGTCCGCCCGGAACCCGGGAGCGATTCGCCCCGTCGTATCGCCCAGCCCCAGCGCGCCAGCTGCGTCGGCGGTCGCCATATCGAGGATCTTGCTGTTCGGCAGACCCAGGTGCGCGTAGAACGACAGGGCAGGCACCAGTCCGTCGAACCCTGCGCGCTGGACTCCGGCGTCGGTTCCGGCGATGAGCTTGGCGCCGGCCTCCGCCATCTGCCGTACGAGGTCGAACATGGCAGCCGCCCGCTCCTCGCCGAAGAAGCGGGGGAGCATCTGCCAGTGAGGGCTGACGGCAGGGCAGACGGCGATGCCACGGTCGATGATCTGCTCCAGGACGTCCTGACGAAGGTCGAAGCCATCGTTCGTCATCCACGTGCAGTGCTCGATCGTGTCGACGCCCGCTTCCACGGCCGCGGTGATGCCGTCCGTGCCGTGCGCGTGTGCGGCCACTGGCATGCCGGCCTTGTGGGCCTCGTCCACCAAGGCCTGGAGTTCCTCCGGGGTGAACTGGCTCTGCCAGCTCTTCGGCCCGTCCTTGGTCAGACCGCCTCCTGTGACCATTGCCTTGATCACTCCGGCACCCGCCGTGACGTTGCGCCGTACGAGGTCGCGGACCTCGGCGACGCCGGAGACCTCGCCCCCGAGGAAGTGGCAGTGCCCGCCGGGTGGGGTCGCGGGCGTGCCCGCCGAGACGATCCGCGGGCCCGGAGTAATGCCGCGGGCGATCTCCTCGTCCAGGCGGAGGGCGAGGCCGTTGCGATCGCCGAGGTCCCGGGTCGTCGTCACCCCACTGTGCAGGAGCTGCTCCGCACGGCGCCGCATGTCCGTCAGCAGGG
Source organism: Streptomyces caniscabiei (assembly GCF_014930365.1). Taxonomy (GTDB): domain Bacteria; phylum Actinomycetota; class Actinomycetes; order Streptomycetales; family Streptomycetaceae; genus Streptomyces; species Streptomyces caniscabiei. The sequence goes on from NZ_JABXWI010000028.1 coordinate 60,520, forward strand.
TCTCGTCGCTGGACTCGTGGAGCGTGGCCACGGGGTCCGCGCCTCCGTCGAACGCGAGGTGGACATGCGCGTCGATAAGACCAGGCACGATCGTGCCCTCGGGGAACGCGAGGCGCACCACGTCCTGACCTGCCTGCTCAGCGACCTGCGCGCGCGGCCCCACCGCAGTGATCGAATCACCCTCGACGAGAATGGCACCGTCGTCCAGGTACGTCCCGGAGCCGACGAGGACTCGGCCTGCGGTGATGAGCATCTGGTCTCTCCTTGATCTTCGCTGGTCAGGCGGACAGGCGCAGTGCGTCCGACACGGCGATCAGTTGGCGGGCGTCTGCTTCCCGGTCGGCCTCCTTGGGCACCGCCAGCGGTACCGCCGGACGAGGCACAAGGGCTCCCTTTCCGATCGTGTCCACAGCGTGCCGAAGGCGGTCCGCCAGCACGGCCGGGGGCAGATCGAGCACTTCGATGCCCTCCGACGCGTCGGCCAGGTGCGGGCTGACATCGACCAGTCCGTCACGGCACTCCACTATCCGTCGGTGGTAGCGGCGGTGCACGCCGCGCGCCCGCCACCGGTCCCACAGCCCGGACGAAGCGGGCCGCAACACGTTCTCGGGATATGCCTCGGCGAGCAGCTGCCACAGCGGAGCCAGCCGACGGTGGTCACGACGGCGCCGCATCCAGAGCCGCGCCGACGTCACCCTCGAGCGGGCCCCCGGATAGGTGACGCCCACGAAGAAGAGCAGGATGGACACCACGAGCAGGAACGCGACACCTGCCATGAGCGGCTGTGGCACGGTCCCGCCGCTCCACCGGATGGCGACGAAGACCGCTCGGACAGCGCAGGCCACCGCCATCGTGCTGAGGCCGACTGCGGCCATCCACAGACCCGTGGCGTGCGGTCGCCGTGACATGCGGGCATAGCGTCGGGTCCAGCGGCCGGCGGCGCCGAGGGCGTACATGAGGTACAGGCCGGCGCCGCCGTAGAAGAAGGCGATCTGCGGAATCGTCATGTCCGCCGTGCTGAAGGAGCCGGCGAACACGTTGTGCGGGACCGACAGCGCGGCGACCGTGATCGCCACTGCCACGGCTGCCACAAGGAGGGCTTCCCGCCTGGCGCGGAGCCGACCGGCCTGCCCGTCAGCCGAGTACAGGTAGAAGCACATCAGGAAGTAGACCGTCAGCAGAAGCAGCACGTTCTGCACCAGCTTCGCGGTGCCGTGCCCGGCCACGGTGTCGACGCCCGAGGCACCGCCAGGCATGGCCAGGGGATACGACAGCGCCGCGCTCAGCAGGCACAACGTGACGGAACGAAGCGGCGCGTCATGAGGCGCTCGCGACCACTGGTACAACTTCCACACAACGGCGACCGCGAGGCCCAGGAGGATCACTTCGGTCACGGGTCACAGCCACCCTCGCCGGTCACCCAGCGCCGCCTGAACCCGTCGAACGGAGGGATCCTCGGAGAGCGGGGTGACGTGATCAAGCACCGACGACCACTCCAGGATGATCGTGGCCGCGAGTTCGACAGCACACTCTTCCCCGTCGTCGTACGAACACCGGCGGGCCACACGCCGGATCAGGGCGGGATCAAGCACCGGGATCATCGTGGCCCAGCCTTCGACGAAGTCGTCCGGAGCTTCCTGCCCCTCCTCGACCGGCTCGTCCTCGGCCACGATGATGTGGAACGCCTCGTGCAGGATGATGTGGTCCTGATGCAGGGGGGTCGTTTCCTGCTGGTAGAGGACCACGTCCATCTGCGGCATGTCGACCCACAGCCCCGATGGTCCGGGTTTCTCCAGTGGGAAAGGCCGCAGGACAACCGGGCGCCCACGCCTCTCGCCGAGCGCCCGGCACAACTCCTTCACGTCCAGCGGCGGCTGTATGCCGAGACTCTGAAGCTCTCGCCGTAGTCGGCGGTGCAGGTCTCGCTCCACCGTTCGCTTCGGAGCGGTACGCCACCGTCCCAACCGCCTGCGGCTCACTCCCTCCTCCGCAGGAGCCTTGGGCTGAGCTGCGTCGCGGTCACTTCTTCCAGGCCACATCGGTGATCCCTCCGTACCAGCCGTGGATGACTCCGAGACGGAGCCGGGCGACGGCCGCGCCGTTTCGACCATGTCCAGTCCCCGCTGCACCACGCAGCCGAGGTGCTCCGGGGAGCGAGAGCAGTACGCGGCCCTTGCCGCGAACACCCCGATCCTTGGACCACACGAGTGCGCGCCCAAGATTCACCTGGTGCCGAACGTCGCTAGCGTGAACAGTCGATGACACGTCGCAAAGCGTCCGCAGCAGGCTTTGGGAACAGCATCGGAGACTACGCGAAGCCCACACCAAGACCTGACTGAAAAGCGCCCCTCAACTGCGACCCAACAAATCGCACCAAAATAACGCACGTGACTGTAGATCATGCTTTTGAACTGGCAGTTCTCAGGGATGACGCGCCCACGCCAAGTGCACCGGGAGACCTCAGGTTCGTTACCAATCCGAGATATTTTTACTGCTTACAAATCGGCCATTTAGTAATGGAAGGCAGTGAAATCCCCATTCCACGCAGCAGACGACGAGCTGTGGCCATGGCCACTTTCGGCCAGTCGGGACGTGATTCGCGATTACGCTTCCAGCCATGCGCACCGAGATGCAGAGCCAGGAAAATGGCTACGTGGAGTTCTGGAGCGAGTACCATCTGTGCACCCTGACGACGCTCCGGCCTGATGGCCGCCCCCACGTCGTGCCGGTTGGAGTCACCGTGGACGTCGACGCCGGTATCGCTCGGGTTATCACCCGCAAATCAAGCAGGAAAGTCGCCAACGTTCAGGCAGCGCTCCCCGGCAAGGCACGCGTCGCCGTCTGCCAAGTGGACGGAGGACGCTGGGCAACGCTGGAGGGCACGGCCGAAGTCCGCATGCACCCAGCCGCAGTAGAGGATGCTGTGGCGCGCTACGGGAAGCGGTACGGGCGGACGCCTTCTCCGGATCCGGAGCGCGTGGTCATCGAGATCACGATCGACCGGGCCATGGGGCAGGTGAGCTCCTCCCAACCGGGGAACGCCAGAGCTGCCGCCTAGTTCTGCCGCATGCTCCAACCCATCCCCTCACCTGCAGGTCGGAGTCCCTTCACGACCATGCACGAGCGCGCCCGTGCCCCGATGCGGGACACGGGCTGCCGTGTGTCAATGCCTGGCGTCTACGCGTCGATGCCGTTGGCTGCGTTCAGGATCTCGACGCTCTCGGGGTCCTTCGGCGCCGAGCGTCGGTACTGGGGGTGGCCGAGGTCCATCTGGAGCGCCGCGTGGAGCGGAGCGGGGTATCGGGTCCGATCTGACCAGGAGATGGCCTGGTGGCTGAGCCGGGCCGCGGCGACGGCCAGGATTTCCCGGTCGTAGCCTTTCCGCGTGTACATGGGGGTGATCTCGCGCGTGGTCATGCTGTACCACGGCGAGTTCAGTTCGTTCTCCCTGCGCTCATCGGCGTTCTTCGACGCCTTGCCCGGGTCGGCACGCCAGCGGGTCTTCCACTGTCCGTGGCGCTTCTTGCCGTAGTTGCGGGGCACGGTGAACAGGAACCAGGGGTGGCCTTCGGGCCGGTCCTCCGGGTAATGTAGGTCGCTTGAGGTCTTGAGGGTGACGGTCTTGCCGTTCTTCTGTTTCTCGGTGACGGAGACCAGTCGCGGCATCTCTGCCTGCATGCAGTTCATCCGAAGGATGCTGACGGGGTTCCAGGAAAGAGGAAGCCCGGTTCCGGGAAGCCACAGGCGGGGGTCGTCGGTGTCCTTGCTGAGGCCCTGCTTCTTGTTCTGGAGGCCAGGCCATACGCGGCGGCATGCGTGGCCGTCGATCATCAGGGCATACGGGAGTCCGTCTAGTTCGTCGTGAAGGTCCTTGAGAGCCTCTTGGACGTCTTCGCCAGCCTGTGCCCAGCGCTGGAAATCGCTGTCCCCGTCCTCCGTGTGAAGGGGGTAGTTGGCGGCGTGAAAGTTGCTCTGTGCCAAAGCGTAGTGCTCCCACTCCGGGTGGATGTTGCTCCAGCCGAGCATGCGCCAGGGGCCGCCGGGTTCCCGGGAGGGGATGATCGCGCTGGCGCAGATGATCCTCTTTGGCTCGCCCTTGAACCTGCGATCGGTGGCCTGCTTGCGGATGTGGATACCGACGAACGCCATGCGGGGCAGCGGGTAGGGGTCGTCGTCAGGGTAAAGGGCTCGTTCGAAGCGGTCGTCCACGACTCCGCACGACCGGTAGAGATCCAGCAGGCCCATGTAGACGCGGTGGTCCTCAAAGGCCTTCTTGGGCCTCTTGACGATGCTGAAGGTCTTGGTGAAGGGGTCGTACACGCGGCCGACGAGGAACTGGGACGGCACCGTGACCTTGGCCAGTTCGCGCACGACCTGGTGCTTGGCGTCGCTTTCCTCAAGGGCCTTCTTCACGTCGGCGGGCTTCATTCCCTCGTGCTCTTCGCCTCGCACGGGGATCTCGGTCTCGCACCAGGCGGCGAGAAGAACGCCGGGCTCCGCGAACCGGCTGGTGATCTTTTCTGTGTCCGAGGCCCGCTGGGTAGCGGGACCGTGTGCCAGAAGCTCCTCGGCGTTGCAGAAGACGGCCTCGATGCCAGGCGCGAGGGGGACGGATTCACCGTCGATGGGGTCGAGTTCGTCCGGGTCGAGGCCGTAGGGGTGGGCCATGCCGTGGATCATCCGCATCCGGGTCTCGTCCCGGTACCACAAGCACAGGATGCGCAGGGTCTTGTACCCGGCCGTCTCGATTGAGCGACGGATGCTCTCGGGCGAGGGCTTGCCGACGAGATCGACGTACTCGCCGTTCTCCTTCTTCCGCGTCTTGTCCCTGCCCTCGGCGGAGGTGGCCGGCTCATGGGCTCGCTTGCCGAAGATGTTCCCCTTCGACTTCAGCTCAAGGGCGGACACCTTGTCACCAAGAGCACGACCGATGTGCTCCTGGAGCAGCGCCAGGTGGTGGGTGCCTGCGCCGGTGCCGACGGCGAAGGAGTCCGTCTTCGGCATCGTGGGCCGGATCGTTCCGGGCGGTGGCGTCAGGATGTCGATCCTTTTGCCGTTCTCGTCCCGGACGTTGAGCAGGCTTCGCTCGTGGGTGACGCGTTCCTCGATGGCGTTGAGCGAGGTCCTGTCGGCGTCCATCTTCGCCAGGATCTCCAAGGCGTGCCTGTTCGTCTGACGCAGGCCACGCCCGTCCAACGACAGGGAGAGCAGCGGCCGGTCCTTCCCCTGGTCCACCAGGACGGTGCTGGAGTGGATCACGGTGTTGTTGACACGGCGGATGTGCGCGTTCAGGTTCAGGACGGGGTTGGGCTCGGCCGTGTAGGTGGCCATCTTGACCGACAGGCGGGAGAGCGCGTACTGGACCTGCGCCCGGGTGGGGTTCTCAGGCCTGGCCTTGACCGCATCACCGAGGTCCACCGGATGGGCAAGACCGGCGAAGACCGGACCGATGGGGTTGTCCCATGCGATCAGATCACCGTTGCTGACAGGCCGGTAGTCCAACGATGCGACGTTCCCTGAGGGCTGCCAGTCGACGGTCCTATGCTTGGTCTCACCGTTCTTGCCCTCGTACTCTTCGAGGACCGGCTCCATCTCCCGGTCCTGGAACGACACGGAAGCCAGCTTCTTGGCGATGTGCCACCTCACCGCCTCGTAGGCCCAACTGTCGGGGCTGGCGGGCTTACCGTCGTCCTTGGGCAGGATGTTGTCGGCGAGGCTCAGGCGTTGGGGAATTGTGTCCGCGATGCGCTTGGCCAGGTCGGGGACGTCCCTCAAAGGGATCTCGTCCACAGGAACCTTGCGGACGATTCCTTCCAGGTAGGCGAAGACATCCCTGAGGATCTCGGGCTTCACGGGGTTGAGCGTCACCATGAACGCCAGGTGCTTGTCCAGGTAGACATAACCGTCAGTGATCTGCTGGAGAACGGTGACGGCGATGGAGTACGGAACGAGGAACGGGTCTGATTCCTGTTCGTTCTTGATCCATTTGCTGTTCTGTGCGGCCGTACCCCTCAGATCCCTCCACGCCTTGCGTGTAGGCGAGTGATAGTCCCCGAAGTTCCAGACCATGGCGGTCATGCCGTGCAGGAGTTCCCTGGTGCACCTGATCGAGGTGGTGCGTGCGGTGAGATCCCGCTGGTTGTTGCTTCGCCCCATTGGGCGTTACCTCGTCTTTCTGGTTTCTCTCCCCGGGCAGAGGGAAGCGGTCGCAACTCCGTCTCGAAAAGGCGGAGACTGGCAGTGGGTGGTTCAAATCATGTCGCGGTCGAGACCCGCATAGGTCAGGAATGCCTGAAGTGCTTGACCGTAGAGCTCGTTCATGATCTCGAGCTGCTCTGGATTCCAGTCGGCGTAGATCTGTTTGATGATCGTGGCCAGGTCCGAACTGAACTTCTTGTCGTGGATGGAGTGGTCCACGATGTGGAGGGTCATGTCGGTCTCGCCACGGCGGGCTCGGCCGGCGAGTTGGATGAGCAGCACGAGCATGCCTGCCACGAGCTCCTTGCGGAGGTCGTGGTCCATGTTGGAGAACCGGGCCGGCGAACGAAGGATCTTGGACAGCTGCTTCCATGAGGCTTCGCTGGCCTTCTGCAGGACTGGAAGGGGCTCATCACAACCCTCTACGGGAAGGGTGTTGACTCCGGCGGCGTTGACGCTCGCATGCATCCAGTCGGTGTCCTCGATGCTAAGCACGGGGCGAACGCACAGGTAGATGTCGCGGACCGCCGAGCGGGTACCGACCACGATGTTCAGGCCTCGCCCGATGACGGCGAGAGGGGCGATCAGGATCTCGCCGCGGCCAGGGAACTCCTTCAGCTCCTCCCGGACCATCCTGTCCACGTGGGCGGGGAGATGCTCCTCGTAGTTCTGCTTCTCCGGTTTCTTCACCAGCAGGCAGACCCGGTGATTCAGGCCGTCGGCCTGCGCCACCCCCGATGCGAGGTAGGCGGCCTGCTCGTAGGAGTTGACTGCGAGGATGACGCGGGCCCGCTCCGGTTCCTGCTTCTCCAGTCGGACGAGGCGCTTGGCAAGTTGCTGCTCGTACAGGCCCCTACCGAGGTCGCGGAGAGCGTTGGGTTTCAGTTCGGGCGGGAGTCCTCCGATCCTCATGGCGTCGCCGTTGCGGCCTCGAACCGGGGTGGGGACGGTGACGATGGACTCGGGGCGGGTGTCGGGCAGCCACCAGCGCACGGGGGCATGGATGTGCTCCTGTACGGCCTGAGGAAGGTAGGCGGTCGCGGACAGGCCCATGACCGGTCGCTGCACTCCGGCAGTCAGCAGGGCGGTGAGGCCGCCGAGTTCGGAGACGAAGGTGTGCGGGTCGCCACCGAAGGAACGGGAGAGGAGTTCCGCCTCCTTCTCCTTGTTGTCCATTCCCTTCACCTGGTAGCCGTGGATGGACCGGCCCAGCATCGCCAGGGGGTAAAGGGTGGCAACCGTACTGCTGCGCATGGTTTCGAGGATCTTGCGGACTGACCCGAGGTCCAGGTAACGCAGGGTCTGTGCCCGCTCGCGCAGACTGTCCAGCGCAGCGTCGAGTTCCCGGAGCACAGTACGAGTGACCAGTAGGTTCACCACCGCTGACCGCTTGTACGCATCCGGCACGATGCCTGCCAGGAGCTTGCGCATCTCCTCGCGCGTGTCGGTGAGATGGTCTTGGCCCCGCTGGGCGGTAAGCACTGTCAGGGCTGTCTGGACGGCCTCCCAGTCGGCTCCCTCGGGGAGTTCGGTCTCCTCATAAAACTCGGACTCATGCCGGTGGGCGGGCATGACCTCTTCGAGAAGGGCGAAGAGGTCCGGGGGGATGTCCTCGCCGGCCGTCTGGTCGGGGAAGAGGAGCTGGAGGATTTCGCGGTCCCGGGAGCGGGCCAGGCGCCAGCCGGTGTTGTCGCGGCTGGCTCCGTCGGGGTTGTCCGTCTCGTTGCCCGGGTTCAGCTTCAACCCGCTGCCGGAGCAGAGCCACAGCAGCAGCATCTCGGCCATCAGGCGGGCGTGGCTGACCGGAGACACCAGGTCCATCTCGTGGACGATGGGAAGGTTCTTGGCGTCCTGGTCGATCTCCCGAAGAGCAGTCGTCCGCTTCCGAGACGCCAAGGTGATCTCCGAGGTGCAGCGGCTGACGGCGGCCGTCTGGAAGGCGTCGATCTCGTCGATCAGCATCACGTCGCAGGCCCTCAGCGTCATCTCCAGCACGCTCATGCCCCTCGTACCGCGTGCCTTGCCACGGAACTCCTGCCCGTCCAGCACGACACCGATGCGGGTACGGCCTTCCAGCAGGTTCGCGTGGTTGGTGACGACCACGGCCGCGTCGGCTGCCCGGTAGAACTGCTGGAACTTGCCGCACACAGGGGCGAAGGAGCAGGTGTGCCGGGTGGATCCGGTGGCGGCGGAGGTCAGCGACGTGCAATTCTCCTCGCCGTGCGGGTACAGGTTCGGTGGGTCCATGAGGGCCCGCTGCGCGCAGCCGGCCGACAGGAGCCCGATGTCGGTCCTGGCACGACGATCCCACTGATCGATCTGGGTGGAGGGGCTGAGGGCGGCGTAGTCCATGGCCCGGCGGTACATGCTCGTCGGCGACATCAGCGGAGTGCAGTGAGCGGGCTCGGGGAGATGTCTCTCCCTGTGCAGGTAAGCCAGGTCGTTGTTGATGTCCCAGGCCATGTCGAGGGTTGCGCGGACGTCGGTGACCGCGAGGGCGATCCGGACGTCGTTCAGCGCCGCCCAGGACGCCATGACCCGCACCAGGACCGTCTTGCCGCTTCCCGTCGGGGCGTTGAGGACCTGGAGGTCCCCCGAGGACAGGTCGAGTTCCGTCAGCGCGCCGTCGGTGGTCTTCATGCCCTTGAAGAAGCGCTTCAGGGTCTTGTGGAGGTAGGCGACGCTCTTGTCCCGGCCGCTGAGGATCTTGGCAACCTTCAGGAGTCCCTTCACCGTCGGTGCCACACGGTCGCGCTGCGGACGAGTCCTCACCTGTGGCAGAGCCTCGTGACCGGGCGCTTCAAGGAAGCCGGGGGTCTCCTGGATGTAGATGTCACGGCTGGTCGTGCCGTGCTCCTTGCCCAGGTAGGCGGTTCTCGTCCTATGCGTGCCGGGACCGACGAACGCCTGCGCCTTGGGGCGCTTGCCGAAGGTGAAGAAGGGGCCGACAACACGCCGCGCATAGTCGAGGCAGTTCCCTCCCACCCGGGGAATCACGGCATCGGCCGTTTCGGGTTCCCTGGTCGGCAGTCGCAGCGAACCACCTGTCCTGTCGGCCATGTCGGCATCGGGAGCGAAGGCTCCGAGCAACGCGAGGGCCGCCGCCTTGAGCTTCTTCGGGTCCGTCCACTCCGGCGACATCAGGACCATCACCTGACGGATGACGTTCCTCTCGGCCACCGGCAGCCTCGCCCATTCCGACCACGCCCGCGGCTTGCGGTGGGCGAAGAAGGAAGCCTCTTCGAAGCCGGCCAGCACCCGGCCCTCGTCGTCCTTGCGCGGAAAGTAGTGCGCCGCCAGTGCAAGTGCCCCCGCCAGGCCGGCTTCCCGACCCGTCATCTCCCCGCTCACGCCCGACCCTCCTTGACTCCCGTGATGACCATCTCGACGTAGTCGGTAGCGGTCATCGCCGCCTTCATCCCGTGCATGCGGCACACCATGTCGAGCTGGGCCACCTGCTCCTGGCGGTGGTCGGGCACCACCAGGTACTCCGCTCCTCCTCGGTCACCACCGTCCATGTGGAGTTTGCTGACCAGGTGGTTCACCCACGTGTAGTCCTTGAAGTCGGCAGGGAACGCCGGTTTCTCGCTGTCCGGTTGGGTGATCCAGTGATCGCACTGGTCTCCGTTGGGCCACAGGTGTGACGTCCAGGCCGTGCCTTCAAGGTCCGCTGAGACAGCACGGTGAAGAGCGAGTTCAGGCAGGCCAGGGACGACGGTGTAGCGCCACACCGGCCGCACCAACGCCACGTACTCCTCGACCGGCTGAGCCTCCGGCAGCTGCGGAACAGCCCCGGTCCACAGTGCAGCGAAGCGTCCGGACGGGACTCTGCACCCAAACGTCGGACTCAGGGTGGGTGCCGACTTCTTCCGAGTGGTCACGACGAACTCGTAGGACGCCCCGGTCTCTTCGTGCCAGGGGTACAGACACCGCACCCTGCCCTGGATGCGTGCACCGGAACGGGTGGCTGCCACCTTCATCGGCCACTTGCAGGCGGGACAAGGCCACCACCAACCGTTGTACTGCGCGTATTGGGAGATCGGCTTGTAGAAGTCGTTCGCCCGGGACGGCAGCTTGAGGTCAGGGAGGCTTCCCTTCGGGACCGTCGGGTTCTCCACCAGCGTGGTGCGGTGCCTCTCGTAGAAGGGGCCTTTGATCGCGCTGAAGACGGCTTCCTGGCTGTACTCGTCATCCAGCTTGGGTTTCGTCACCTGGCCGCTGAACTTGCCGACCTTCTGGGCGGCCCGCATGACGCGCTGGGCTTCGTGCCGGAAGTCGAACCCGTCCTCGGTGGCGACTCCCTCACTGTCCATCAGCCGCACGCCGGCGAGAGCCCGGGTGTCGATCCAGTCCGGCAGCAGCCCCTCCAGGGAGCCTGCCCGGTCACCGGTGAGCCTCCCCAGCAGTTCCTCGAAGCGGATCAGATGCCCGGGGCCGCACGCCGCCATCAGGATCCCGTGGGCCTCGATGAGCCGGTCCAGACGCTTCGGGCCGTCCAGCTCCTCGCTGGCCATCGCGTGCTCACACACGGCGAACGCCTTGACGATTTCCAGCAGGGCATGTGTCTGCTGAATGCCTGTCGTGTCATCAGCTTGCTTCACGAGCCGGAACCCTACGACAGGGCACTGACAGTGGCCCTTCCCCCGAAGACCTTAATCGAAAACATCTTCGAGCCCCTGGGTGTCGATACCGGGGTACAGGGCACGGTAGGCGTCGAGGTGGTCGGTGATGTGGCGCCGACCGGAGTCGGTGAGAAGCCACCGGTACGGCCCGTGGGCCACTCCGTCCGGGTGCCGAAGGACGATGAAGCCCCTGCTCGGGGTACGCCCGTCGGGGCTCTGCCCCACCGCGAGGTAGTGCGGTCCACGTCCGGCGAGACTGCCGTCCACTCCCTGTGCCCCAGCGCGTGCGACACGGACCATGATCTTCCACAACCACGGCGACAGTAGCGGCGCCGGCGGTCCGGCTTCGCGGGAGACACCCAGCGCTGTGCGGGTCACCGCCCTGCCACGCCGGGTCATTTCAACCCTGGTGCGGGGCACGTCCCCCAGTCCGTCGAGATGTACCCGGTCCCGGTACACGCGGATCAGGCCCCGTCGTTCCAGAGCGGCCACAGAAGACCCGGCTCCCGGATCATGCACCCCGGCCTCGCGCAGCCGCTCCTGAATGCGGGTGTAGCCGACGACGTCGGACGGGACGGAGAGGGCGAGTGTCATGCGCCGCCACTCGACTGCTGGCTGGCGCCGCGCTCCCGCGTAGCGGTTCTGCCGCTGCTCCGCCTCGGCCTCCTGGTCCTGCTGGAAGATGCAGGTCAGGTAGGTGCGCTGTCGATCGTTGAGAGCCTGCCAGGCGGTCATCGCCTCCTCGGACGGCCGTCGCGGCTGTCGCTCGGGAAGTACCGGGAGGGGGTCCTCCGGGCGGCTGCGGTGCCAGGCGTCCATCACCACCCGGACGGGAACCCCGTAGACCTGGGCCAGCATGCACGCCACCTGCCCCAGGGATTCGGGCGAGCGCCACATCCAGCCGCGTACGTGACGGCCGCGTTCCAGGTCCCGGATCTTCTCGGCGCTGAGATGCAGACCCTGTGCGCCCCGCTTACGCCGCAGAACTGAGGCGGTCTCTTCCGTGCTGATGCCCGCGACACGGCGCAGGTCCGCGAGAGTCTCGGTGCCTGGCTCGTTGCCCGTCAACTCCCGAGCATCACAGCGCAAGACCTCCAGCAGCCGTCCGAAAGCCCGGTCGCCTACGGCCCGTGCTCCCGTCTCCCAGTGGCGCACGGCACGTGACGTGACACCGACGGCCGCAGCGAGCTCTTCCACGCTCATGTCCCTGAACAGTCGCTGGCGTACCAGGGCCTGGGGGGAGATGGACTGCGCCATGCCCCTAGCAAATCGCAGTGAACAGTTCACTGCAACTGATTTCTCGTCCGGGCTGCCAGCAGAGCCGCTGCACCAGACGCCTGAAGACGTATGCGTTCGCCGTCGATCAACCCGACCTCGCGGAACTCTCCATCCGCACCGCGTGCTCAGAACAGGGCAGACTGATTTGGTTCGACGTGCTCGTCCGAGTCGGTCTGGGCAGGTACGCGCCCTGTGCGCTCGTTCTGCAGATCCCACAGTTCACGGAACAAACCGTCCTGTTGAGCGAGCAGCTCCTCGGGGGTGCCGTGCTGGATGACCCGGCCTTTGTCCAAAACGACGATGCGGTCGGCGATGGTCACGTTGGTGAGCCTGTGCGTGACCAGGACGACGGCGCGGTCGGCGGCGAGCCGGCGCAGCCCGGTGAAGATGCGGTGCTCGGCCCTTGGGTCGAGGGCCGCGGTCGGTTCGTCCAGGACGAGCAGTCCGGCCGGCCGATGGAAGGCGCGGGCGAGCGCGATCCTCTGCCATTGTCCGCCGGACAGTTCCTGCCCACCCCACCATTCCTTGGCCAACAGCGTGTTCAGCCCGCTGCGCAACCCGTCGATGACCTCGTCGGCGCCTGCGGCATGCGCCGCGGCGAGCACCGCGGCGTCCCCTTCCTCGGTGGCCTGGCCGAGGGTGATGTTCTCCCGCGCCGACAGAGGCCAGTTCGCGTAGGACTGTGGTACGACGGCGACACGCTCCCAGGTGGCGTGCGCGTCCAGGTCCCTGGTGTCGGTTCCGTCCCAGGAGACCGCTCCTTGATCTGGCAGGTACAGAGCCGAGAGGATCTTGCTGAGGGTGGTCTTGCCTGAGCCGTTCTCGCCCACCAGCGCGACGACTTCGCCGCGCCGGACCTCCAAGGAGACGTCGTCGAGGGCGGGACGGTCGGCGCTCGGGTACTGGAAGGTGATGCTCTCGGCGCGTACGACGGTTGGGGCGACCGGCGCCTGAGAGCCGCGGTCGATGCGGTGTCCTCCGGCTTCGTCGATGAAGTCCGCCCAGTCGTCCAAGTACATTCCGGTGCGGAAGAGCTGGGCTCCGTAGCCGACGACCCCGTCCAGTCCCGCGCTGACGCGGCCCAATGCGAGGAACGCGGTGCCGAGGGCGGCGACCGAGATCTGCCCGGCGGACACCAGCAGCGCCAGGGCCACCCACACCACCGCGTGGGCGAGACCTCCCGCTGCCCCGCCCACCAGGGAGATCCTGGCCGAGCGCCAGGTGGCCTGGTCGGTGGTCCTGTCGATCCGCGCTCCGGCCGTGCGGTATTTGTCGAGCAGGAACGACGCCATGGTGCCGGACCGGACCTGGTCGGCGATCTGCTTGTCGACCAGGTACCAGCGCAGCATGCCCAGCAGCCGCCGGTCCTTGGTCGTGGCGAGCGAGGCGATGTAGCTGATGCGCGCCGCACGCACGCTGGCCACGCCCTTCGGCAAGGCTGCCAGGAGGAGGAGCGGCAGAAGGATCGGGTGCACTGCGGTCAGGACAAACGCTGAGGCGATCAGCGATGCCGTTGCGGCAAGGATGTACTGCGCTTGGGTGAGGAGGTCCCTGGAGACTTCCACTCCCCGGTCGGCCGCGTCCCAGCGGTCGTTGTATCCGGGGTTGTCGTACGCGGCCAGTTCCGCCTTGGTCGCCGCGTCGAGGAGCTCGAGTTCGGCCTCCCGGGCAATGCGCGGGGCCAGCCGTGACGACAGGGCGGTGGAGGCGATACTCAGCAGGGCACGCAGACCGATGGCCCCCGACAGGACGACAAGGGAAGGTACGGCGGAGCGGAGCTGGTCGCCGTTGATGTGCTGTGACGCGATCAGCGGCTTGATCACCCCGGTGGTGGCCATCAGCCCGAACGCTTCCAGCACCCCCGAGAGGAGCTGCACGCCGAGCAGGGCGATGACTGCGGCGCGGTCGACCTGCCAGCCCAGTGCGAGGGACCGGCGGATCAGTTGGGGCAGACGCCGGGCCATCGCACGGGTCGAGATCGCGTTGGCGGCCTCGATACGGCGGTCGCCGGGGATGACGAACTTCAGTTCCTCATCCGAGACCTCCGCCTCGCCGGTCGGCGCGGTTGTCGCGGTGGGCTTCGGGATGGTTGTCATCGGCTCCAGCCCTCCGCCGACACGCGGTGCCGGGCCAGGGAGGTCGTACGGAATCCCAGCGGATCACGCTGTTCGCGGATGAGTGCGAGGTGCAGGCCGATCACCGTTTGATACGCCAAGACGTCCCCCTGTATGCCGTTCGTGGTTGAGGCTGTCGCTCGTCAGCCGTTTTGTTCAGCGCAGTCGGTAGGTGCTGGATGGTCACGACGTGCCTCCGCTCGCCCCGAGGCCGGTGAGCTCGTCTTCGATGCCCTCAAGGTCACTGAGCAGGCGGCGGATGGCGATCTGACGCTCGCGCCAGTGCCGCTTCAGATCCGCCTCCGCCTCCCCCGGCAGGTCGTACTCGGCGGTGGTGGCGCCGTAGAAGCTGAACAGCATGTACAGCAGCGCGATCCGGGCGCATGCCCGCACCTCCCGCATCGGGAGGCTGGGGTGCTCCGAGCGGTAGGCCCTGGCCATCGCCAGTGCGCAAGCGGCCCACTCGGTGCTGGTCGCCACGGTGCGCGGATCGAAGGCCGCCCGCCCCAACTCCCAGGCCGGCATCGCGCTGGCGCAACGGAAGTCGATGACGCCGGTGACGGCATCGGCGAGGGTGATCAGGTTGGTGCGGCTGAGATCCGCATGCAGCGCCTGTTCCGCCAGGGTCTCGGGCAGATGTTCCCGCAACAGGTGCACGTGGGCCCGCAGGTCCCCACGCCGCTGGTCGAGTTCGACGCGCAGTTGGTCGAGACGGTCGTGGCCTTGGCTCGTGGCTCTGGCCAGCACGGTGTCGCATTTCGCTACGGCGTCCTCGACGGGCTCGGTCCGCCAGCGGGTCTGCTGCACGCGCCTGGGCAGGGGGTAGGCGGCGAGCGCACGGTGCATGCGTCCCATGACGACGCCGATGTGCTCGGCGAGGGGGAACGTCATCGCCGACGTGTTCACCCGTCCGGGAGCCTCGTCGACCACGGCCCATGCGCTGCCTCCCGCGATGGTGACCAGGTTGTCGTTGGCGTCGGGCCACACGCGTGGAACGGGGAGTTTCGCGGCCCGGCAGTACTCCGACATGTCCCACGCGTTGCGCGCCTCGTCCAGGTCGGCCATCGAGGGGTACTGCTTGACGTACAGCCGCAGCCCGTCGTCCGTCAGGACTCGCCGGTTGATGGTGTCCGTGCCCATGTGCACCGGTTCGACGATGTCGGCGACCAGCCCGTACCGGTCTTCCAGCACGTCAGCGGTCAACGTCTCGCCCCAGTCTGCTTCGTCCATACAGATCACCGGCCTCCGCCTGCGGAGGGGCGGCATGCCGTGAGGAGGGTGAAGGCGTAGTCCTCCGTGAGCACTCCCCTGTCGACGCAGGGAGTGAGGGCGTTGGTGACGGTCAGTTCGAAGGCATCGCGACGCTCGCCGAACAGGTGCGGAGCCGCGGACGTTCGAGCGAAGACGTTCATGTACGCCACCCGCCCCACACCCTCTTGCGGGTCTCCAGGCGAAGGTTCTCCAGCATGATGTGCGCCTCGTCGACCAGGCCGCCGTCGCGGTGCTTGATCCCCCAGTTCAGCGAGTCCAGAGCATCCAGTGCCCCGTAGGCCCGGCATGCGACGAGTTCCTCCGTGGTGAGGGGCCGGCCGTATCCGTGGTGGAAGGCGGCGTTGAGGTCGGGGCGGTGGTGCAGGATCCGGTAGCGCAGTCGGCTCAGGTCCCGGTAGGCGGCGGGCCGAAGCTCCGTGCGCTCGAAGTCGATGATCCGCAGCCGCTGTTCGGTCTCGTCCCACATCCAGTTCTTGGGCATGTAGTCGCCGTGCTGGGATACCTGGGGCAGGCTCGGAGGCACTTCCTCGGCGAGCGTGCGCACGATCGCGAGGTCGTACTCCGGCACGTACGCCGCCGTACGGTCCAGCAGTTGGGCGACCGCCCCGTCCCACGCCTCCTCCGTCGCTGCCGGCGTCGGCTCGTCGGCTGCCGCGGTGTGGAACTGGGCGAGCAGTTCGCCCGCCTGCTCGTAGGCCGCCCGTTCCTGCTCGGTCGGCAGGCGCAGCGTGTCGAGACCGCCTCCGGGCACGGCGGTGATCAAGGCGGTGCGCGTGTGCGTGTCCGAGGCGACCAGCTCGGGTGCCCGGCCGGCGCCCATGGCCACGGTCCACTTCTGGTACGCGGTCACCTCGCGATGGTGGAGCTTCGCGCCCGCGTGGAGCTTCCCGAACCACCTCTCGCCGTCAGGCACGTTGACCTCCCAGACGGAAGGCCGGATGTCGCCGGGCCTGGGGTGCTCGGCGACCACCGTGTACGTGTCGGTCACCGACTCCACCAGGTGGTGGAGTGCGCTGGGCATGTCGGTCACGGTGCGCCCTTCCGCTCGCCGAGCCCTCCGACTACGCCACGATGGGTGACGGGTCGGATGCACTCAGTGTCCTGTTGTGGGTGGGTAGCTTGCCAGGGGGCACTGACATTGCGGCCTGAGCTGGTCATCTGGGGGTAGGAACATGAAGGACGGTCCCGGAGGCCATCTCGGTCAGGGACTCGTCGAGCACCTCACAGCTCCAGCCGAAGATCACGAGGTGCGGGTCGTTCTCGGCCTTGACGCGCTCCCGCAGGGCCCTGACCCGCGCCAGCGCGCTGTCACGGCTGATGCGGGCCCGGTCCGCGAACTCCTGTGACGTCGTACCGATCGCGACCATCCGTCATGTCTCGATCTCCGTTTCCGAGAACGCCTCCGGAGAGGTGGCCGTCTCGGGACGCTGGAGTTGCCCGGTGACGAAGCAGGCGTGGACGACGGCGGCCCGGCCTCTCACGCCGAGCTTCTGTCCGCAGTGCTTCAGCTGCACGTTGATCGTGCCGACGGTGATGGACAGCTCGGAGGCGATCGCGTGGGTGTTCTCGCCCTCCGCGACCTTCTGGGCGATCCGAAGCTGTGCGGGTGTCAGCGGAAGCGTCGCGGGCGGGCGGGTCGGGCGGGCACTCACGGTTGTGCGTCCTTTCTGTGAGTCGGGCGTGTCAGGCGCGAGCCAGCCATCGCTGCCGCTCGGTGTCGGTGACGAGGCGCTCGTCGTGGGCGAGTTCCAGGCGGGCGAGACGGGCATAGTGCTCGACCACCCCGGCGCCGAAGGCTTCCTGCGCGAGGGCACTGTTCTGGAAGGCGGTCAGAGCCGGTCCGAGGGTGGGCGGCACGGGGATCCCACCCGCGCGATAGGCGTTGCCGGTCGCTTCGGGACCAAGGGTGAGCTTCCGCTCGAGACCGTGGTCGATGGCCGCCAGTACCGCCGACAGCGCCAGGTAGGGGTTGGCGTCCGCGCCCGGCACACGGATCTCCAGGTGCAGCCCTTCACCGCGGCCGACGACGCGGACCGCGCAGGTGCGGTTGTCGCGGCCCCAGGTGAACGTGGTCGGCGCGAACGAGCCGGGCGTGAACCGCTTGTAGGAATTGACGTTGGGTGCGTAGAACGGGCCCAACTCGGGCAGGCCGGCGAGCAGACCCGCGATGGCGTGCTGACCGATCTGGGACAGTCCGTACTCGCTGCCAGGCTCGTTGAGTTGGCTGATGGCCTTCGACCACAGCGAGACGTGCAGGTGCAGGCCGTTGGCTCGGTCGGTTTCCGGGGCTGCCATGAACGTGGGTGCCAGACCGGCGCGCAGACCCAGGGTGCGCACGGCGTGCTTGAAGAGTGGGTGCCGGTCGCAGGCGTTGAGCGCGCTCCCGTACGGGAAGGTCACCTCGACCTGGCCAGGACCGGCCTCGGTCTTGATCGCTTCCACGGGCATCCCGGCGCCGGCGAGCGCCCGCTGAAGACGGCGCAGGAACCGGTCGGATACGGGGTCGTGGTCGAGGGCGTAGTCCAGGTTCTCCGTCGTCAACGGCCGCAGGCCCTGATAGTTGGCCTGTTCCGCGTCCTCGTACGTGCCCCTGTAGAGGACGAACTCGGTCTCGATCCCCGCCTTGGGGTGCAGACCGTGCCGCGACAGCCGGGTCAGCTGCTGGTGGAGGATCTGGCGGGGTGCGATGTCGATCGGTGTTCCGTCGTGGTGGACGGCATCGCCGAGCACGACAACGGTGCGTGGCAGCCACGGCACGATGCTCAGGGTCGACAGGTCCGGTTGCACGGACAGGTCCTGGTAGCCGGTCTCCCACGAGGTCAGGGCGAAGCCGTCCGCCGGGCTCATGTCGATGTCGGTGGCCAGGACGTAGGCGCACACCTCGGCGCCGTGATGCGCGACGCGCTTGAGGAAGTGGTCCGCGTCGTAACGCTTCCCCTTCAGCCTCCCCTGCAGATCGGGGACGGCGAGCAGCACCGTGTCGATGGCGCCCGCCTTGACGAAGTTCCGCAGGTCAGACAGGGAGAAGGCCTTCTCGGAGCACCCGCGCCGCTCGGGGACGGACGCGGCAGCCAGGCGTGCCACGGTGCCGTTGCCGCTCGTGGTTCTCGTCATCAGACGACCTCGTTTTCGTACGTGGCCGCCGAGCGGTCGAAGTTCTGGGCCGGCACTTCGTACGAGCTGCCCTGCTTCCGCCACCACGCCCATGCCAGCGCGAGGACGACGAGCAGAGCGATCGGCGCGTAGTTGAAGGTCTCCACGGACACCAGGCCGCCGGCGGGCCGTGTCTGCGGCAGACAGAACAGCACCGTCACGAACACCACCCAGACAACGGCGATCGCGCCGACGGCCACACCCCAGTTGCCGAGGTTCCAGGGGCCGGGCCGGAAGCGATCCCGGTTCTTGATGCGCAGGTAGATCGGGATCGCGTACGCCGGGGTGATGCCGACCACGTTGATACTGGTGATCGCCGCGTACGCGACCGGGCTGTACAGGCTCGGCAGGGCCAGAAGTGCGGCGCACACGACCGCCAGCAGCACGGCCATGCGCGGAGTGCCGGTACGGCGGTCGACCTGCCGCCACAGGTGCGAGCCCGGCAACGCCCCGTCACGCGAGAACGCGAATACCATCCGGCTTGCCGCGGCGGTCTCGGCATTGCCACAGCACAACTGCGCGATGATCACCACCAGGAGCAGTGCCTTCGCCCCCGCCACGCCCAGGGCATCCAGGAAGATCTGCGCCGGCGGCACCCCCGTCGCCGTGCCCACGGTGCCCGCGTAGTCCTGGATCGCGAACGTGAGCCCGGCCAGCAGGACGAACCCGGCCAGCCACGACCAGCCGATGGCGTGGATGATCCCGCGTGATGCGGACACCTGCGCGTCGGTCGTCTCCTCCGACAGGTGCGCGGAGGCGTCGTACCCGCAGAACGTGTACTGGGCCAGCAGCAGACCGAGCACCGCCGCGTAGAGGGGGCTCCAGCCGGTGTTGTTGACGAACTCGCCGAACACGAAGTCCGAGGACTGGTGGTGGGAGGGGACAATCGCCAGAGCGCCGACGATCACCGTGACGCCGCCGAGGTGCCACCAGACGCTGATGCTGTTGAGGATGCTGACCAGCCGGACCCCGAACAGGTTCAGGGCCAGGTGCAGGGCGAGGATGCACAGGAAGATCACCATGATCTTGCCCGGCGTCGGCACGAATCCCCACTGCAGGTTGAACAGGGCGCCCGCGAACAGCGCGGCCCCGTAGTCGATGCCGGCGATCGCGCCGAGCAGGCCCAGCAGGTTCAACCAGCCCGTGTACCAGCCCCACTTCCGCCCGCCGAGCTGCTCCGCCTGGTAGTACAAGGCCCCCGAGGTCGGATAGGCCGAGGTCACCTCGGCCAGCGCGGCACCGATGAACATCACCATCGCGCCCACCACGACCCAGCCCCACAACATCACCGACGGACCGCCGGTGTTCAGGCCGAATCCGTACAGGGTCATGCAGCCGGACAGAACGCTGATGACGCTGAACGAGATCGCGAAATTCCCGAACGGACCCATCCGCCGGGTCAGTACCGGCTCGTAGCCAAGCTCCCGCAAGTACGCGTCGTCGGACTTACGAAACGACGCGCGATGACTGGCGCCCACACGAGACACAGGACCACCTCCATAAATTCAGTGAAAACAAGACAGGGCAGGTTCATGCCAATCCGGGTTGGACGGGCACCCATCAGGGATGCGGCCCGGCACGCTGCCCGTGAGAGCGGGCGTAAGAGAAGGACTCGGCACGTGCTCGGAGCAGCAGAGCCTCTCCCGGGTCCGGACCGGTGGCACCCTCGTGTACTGAGGCCCACGGCTCCCGAGCCGCGTACGGACCCATCGCTGCGAACACTTCGGCCGCCTCCAGATACTGGCTCCCTGCCCACAACGCATATGCGAGACAGCTCAGATCGGCGACCGAACACAGTTCAGCGGGAATCTTGCGGAACCACTCGTAAAAGGCGCTCAGTGTGTAGCCGAGCGTCGAGTCCTGTGCCCACTGCTGACGCCACAACGGTTCAGCCCGGGATCGACGTCGCTGCTCGATCTGCGCGTACGCGGGCAGAAGCAGCAGCGGCGATCCCACTGGCCGCTGCGACGCCACCCATCTTGCGAAGTCGAAAACCGCGGCCAAGGAAGCACCCCCGGGCCCTTCAACGTCGAGCAGAAACTGCAGCACCCGGTGATAGGCCTCACGGTTGTACGGATCTCGCTGGTTGACCTCGTACAGCAAGCTCCACGGACCGTGCGGCAGCATGGGCTCGGCCGGCACGATGCGATGCTCGGAACGGACCTGTCGGGTGTCGATCTGCGCCAACGTCACGAGGCACACCCAAGGCAGGGGGTCGTACGGTGCACGGTTGGCGGCGAGCAGTGACTCACGTCTCGCCTTGGCCTCGAACTCCCATGCATGCAAATGCTGTTGGCGGTGTGCACGCAACGCGCGCTCCACGGCCACGCGGGCGCTCATCAGTTGCGCGTCGTAGCTGCCGGGCTCTTCGCTCAACCACACGCTGACCACGTCCGACCGAGCAGCAGCAACGGCCAACATTTGAGTACGCGACGTCCGCAGCGCCCAGTGAGTACCCGTGTCCAGCAGCAGCTTCTTGGCCGTTCGCCAGCGGCCCGCCTCAAGTTCCTCCAGAGCCACCCGCAGGGCATCGTCGTGACCAGCCGGGTGATACACAAGAGGCATCAAGAGCCCTCAAATCGCAAATGGTCACACCTCGAAGACCGGAAACCGCCGCCAATACTCGCCTCAAGGACGCGTGCAGCGCGATACAGCCTGCGTTTTCGGTTAGGGGTCAATGTCATCAGAGAGCCTCGGGAGAATGAGGGAGGAACGGCACTCAATGGAAGGGGTTTGAGTCTTCAGCGCAACGCAAATTCGATGCGCGACCACAGAACGGGCCGACCTCAAAATCTAATCTGGCTGATCATCTCGGCAATTCCAGTGACGAAACGACTGATACTCGGGGCCATCGACGTACTCGCCAGGAAGAATCCGAACAGACTGCACACGATGGCGTGCGCTGCATTCAGTCCACTCTTCCTGACGAAAATGAATACGAGAATGCCCAGGAGCACGACGGCGGAGATGCTAATGGCCACCGCACACCGTCCAGTGGCAGGGCGTTCCTGCCAGGCAAGGCTCATGAGGTCGACCGTGGGGGGACAGCAGAGGGCTCGAGGACAGCGCTGTTCGTGTGGCGGAGGACAACGTGGACTCCGGGGGATCAACGACAGGTTCACGTTCCCCGTAGCGCGATGAGCATCAGGTAGACCAAACGATCACGCTCTTGGTCGGTTCGTCTCTACATCGCGCTGCGGGACCCCCACACTGGCGGCAAAACGTCCCGCGTACACATTCCCAGAGTGATATCACTTGCGTGATCGCGGCTCTACCAGGGGTAATTGGGGCTGCAGTCGCTCACCACGGGGAGGCATGACGTGCGTCAGCAGTCGCTGCGAAACTGCGACCGCTGTGGCGGCCAGCTGAGCAGCTACAACACCGACACCCTCTGCTTCGCATGCGCTCGCACTCGGGTCCTAGAACAACGCACCCCTCTTGTGCCGGAATACGTTTGGTTCGACACAGACGTCCGCAACGCGCTCGCCGCATGGGACTTCGGCCAAGCCAGCCGTCTCGTCCGCGAGAAGGCCGGCCTCCGGCAAGACGACATGGCACAGCTCACCGGCCTGAGCCAGGCGTTCCTGTCCATGCTGGAGGCAGGCGGCCGCCGCCTCACCAACATCGACAAAATCGTCGAGTTCCTGACGGGCCTGGACGTGCCTTCTGAGCTCGTCCCACTCCCCCTTCCTCGGACCACAGCCCAAGCGTCGCAACCGTCCCCGCCCCAGTTCGCTGGTGACGCTGATCCGATCCTGCCCTGGACCACGGCCCGTATGGTGGCAGCACTGGAGACTGCGGTAGGAGGTAGCGCGATGGACCGTCGACGATTCCTCACCGCGAGCGGCATAGCGCTCACGGCCTTCGTGAATCAGTGGGACGCAGCCGAAGCCGAACCTCTTTACCGCGCGGCCGGGGGAAGCCGTCTCTCTCCCAGTCTGCTCGACGGACTCCAACGGACCACGGACAGCCTGCGGACCATGGACGCGAGCGATGGCAGTGGCACCCTGACCGCGCTGGGCGATAAGCATCTTCAGTTCCTCCAGCACCTCGTGGAGCAAACTTCGTACGACGAGGTGAGTGGACGGCAGCTCGCAGCGATCATCGCCGACACCGCTACCCAGGTGGGTTGGTTCGTCTTCGACTCCGGCCAGCATGGCCAGACGCTCGGGTACCTGTATGCCGCGCTCCGCGCAGCCAAGGCCTCGGGAGACATCCGACTCGGCGCCGGCGCCTTGTCCTACATCGCCATCCATGGCTACTCCACCGGAGCGCCGCATCACGCCGTCACAGCAGCACAACGAGCCCGGGAGAAGGTCAAGAATCTCGGCGTACCCGCCCTCGAAGCGATGCTGCTGACCCGGCAGGCCCGCGGCCACGCGAAACTCGGCGAGCGGCAAGCGGCCCTCGCCGCACTCGGACGAGCCGCCGAGCTCTGTGCTCAAGGACGCTCAGAGCACGATCCCCAGTGGTTGTACTGGATCAACGAGGGCGAGATCCAAGGACAGGCAGGCAGCTGCTATCTCGACCTCGGCGACCCCCGCAGCGCCGTCGACAGCTTCACGAGGGCCCGGGAGGCACTCAACCCAGCGGACCACCGCACCAGGGGCCTGTTCCTCTCCCGCGCCGCAACCGCCCACGTCGAGCAGGGCGACATCGAAGCCGGCTGCGCCACGGCACACGAGGTCCTCGACCTCGCCGAGAAGCTTCAGTCGGCACGGTTCGACAGCCACGTCACGAGCATGATCCAACAACTCCAGCCCGTCGCCCACAGCCCGTACGCTCAGGACGTACTGGAGCGACGCGCCGCTGTGACGGCAGCAGGGAGCCGAACTTGACCGACGCCAGGCAGATCCTCGTTCTGTGGGACATCGACCGCACTCTGCTGTACGTCGGTGACATCGACCGGCAGGTGTACCGGGAGACCTTCGCCGAGATCGTCGGCCGCCCCGCGGAACGCCTTCCGGCCCGCGGCACCGGTGTCACCATGCCCCTAGCCATTCGATCCCTGCTCCTGGACAACGGCGTCCCCGAGGCAGAGGTCCCCGGCCTGGTGCCGCGCATGGTGGAACTCCTGCCGCGGCGCCTCGCCGCACACACCGACGATCTGCGAGAGCAAGGCGTCCTCCTGCCTGGCGCCGTGGACGCCCTCAAAGCCGTGCACGCACTACCGGGCTGCGTTCCTACCGTCGTCACGGGAAACCTCAAGCCCAACGCGCTGCTGAAGCTCGAAGCCCTCCACCTCGACGAGTTCCTTGACACGGAAATCGGCGGATACTCCTCGGACGACGACCACCGCCCGGCTCTCGTCTCCGTCGCACAGGAGCGAGCCCAGGCCAAGTACGGAACCACCGCCTTCAGCCGCTCCAACACGGTCATCATCGGAGATTCCCTCGAAGACGTCCGTACTGGGCTTGAGGGTGGCGCTCCTGTGATTGGAGTCGCGTCCGGCAAGACCACTGCCGACGAACTCTCCACAGCCGGAGCCGACGTGGTCCTCGACAGTCTCGAAAACGTCCCACGGCTCCTGGACGCGATCGCCAGAACGGCCCTCGGCCGCGCCTGATCGCGGCTGCCCGCCAGCGCGCCTCAACTGCCCCTATTACATGAGTGATACCGGCATGCGCGCACCCCGCCTACGCTGTCGGGCGCGGACGAGAAACGGGGGTGCGATGCCAAGGCACGCTCGCGTATGCGCTGACTGCGGATGCCGCTTAAGCCAGTACAACGATGAGGACCGGTGTTCCGCGTGCGCGCGCGGCAGGCGTCTCGACACCCGCCTTCAGCCCCGCGTTCCAGACGCCGTCTGGCAGCATCCGGAAGTCCAGTCTGCCATCGCTGCCTGGGACTTCGGGCGGGCCAGCCGTCTCATCCGCGAGCGGGCAAAGCTCCGCCAGGGCGACATGGCCCACATGACGGGGCTCAGCCAGGGTTTCCTGTCCATGCTCGAAGCAGGAGCCCGCCGGCTGACGAACCTCGACAAGGTCGCGAGGTTCCTCAACGGCATCGAGACACCCGACGCCTTGCTCCCCCCACCATTCCGTGAGCATCACGCAGCCCTTACGCCACTGCCGTTGCCGCACGCGGGACCACCCGCCGTCGATCTCCAGCTCGCAACCGGCGAGCAGGTAACAGACCTCCACGAGCTCGCGACACAAGCTGCGGCCCAGTCACTGCAGTTCGCGGAAGTGACCACGAAGAGCAACGTGAGCGACGTCGAGCTTGAGGGGCTGGAATCCAGGCTCACCCGGATCGCGACGGACTACGTCCATGCTCCGCTGTACCCCCTCTTCCACGACCTGCTGACGACGAGAGACCAACTCTTCTCGCTGCTGAGCGGCCACCAACCCCCGCGCCAAACCCGCGAGCTGTACCTCCTCGCCGGCACGAGTTGCCTGCTCCTCGCCCACGCGTCACAGAATCTCGGCGACCAGGACTCCGCTGTCGCCCAACTCCAGACGGCCGGGACCCTCGCCGAGCATGCCGACCACGACGATCTCCGGGCGTGGGTCAAGGGCACAGCGGCACTGATCGCAGAATGGTCGACGCACCGGCACACCGCCCTCGAGTACACACAGCAGGCGATCCGGTTCGCCCACGTCGGCGAGACCCGGGTCAGAACCGCTGCGATCGGGGCCAGGGCCGCGGCACGCGTCGGAGACCGGAACACGGCCCTGGCGGCGCTCAAGGAACTTGAGCATGCCCGCGAGCAGCAGACAGACCCCAACGGACTCACCAGATTCGGGGGGTTGCTCACTTTCCCGGAAGCCAAGCAGGAGTACTACATCGGCGGAACGTACGCTCTCCTCGGCGAACACGAGAGGGCCGAGCAGCACGCTGCCGCCGCGATCGATCTGTACGAGATGGGCCCGAAGGAACAGCGGTCGTACGGTGACGAAGCACTGGCACGCCTCGACATCGTCACAGCGCGCATCACCGCCGGGGAGATCGAGGGAGCCGGCGAGCAACTCCAGCCCATCCTGGAGCTGCCGGTCGACCGCCGTATCCGACAGCTCGGCGACGCCGTGCAGGGAGTAGCTAGGCTTCTTGAAGAACCACGGTTCGCCCGGAGCCGGGTTGGTCGCGAGCTCGCCGACGCCACTCGCGGCTATCAGGTGATCGACACGAGAGCGAAGGCCCTCACCTCATGACAATGACGGTCTCTCCCGAGTCCGCCGCCCGCAAGGCCTGCCAGGCGTCAGGTCTGACAGACCGCTCCCTCGTCTCGCTTCACCACCACGCCACTTCCGTGTTCCTTCTTGCCACTGAAGGCGTTGTGGTGCGCGTCAGTCCCGCCTCACAGCAGCAACGCCTCGCGACCGCTGTCTCCCTGACGCGCTGGCTCGTCGCGAACGACTTCCCGGCGACAGAGCCTGTGGATGTACCCCAGCCTGTGGCATACGACCCATATGTCGTCACGTTCTGGCGTCACTACCCGCAACCTGAACACGGCGCACCTCCGCCCGGGCGGTTGGGCGATCTGCTGAGAACGCTGCATTCCCTACCGTCCCCGCCGGTGTCACTGCCGCGGCACCAACCGCTTGCCTCACTCAAGACCACCGTGGAGGCCAGTACCTACCTGGCGTCGAACGAACGGGCGTGGCTCATGGAGCGCAGGCAGGAACTCCTCCACGCATACGAACAGCTGGATTTTCCCTTGGGGCACGGGCACATCCACGGCGACGCGTATCCGGGCAACACGCTCTGGGACGGCGAGAACGTCAGGCTCGGAGACTGGGACGAGGCGGCATTCGGCCCGCGAGAGATCGACTTGGCCAATACGTTCCAAGGAGTCCGCTTCGGGCGAAGCGTCGGACAACTGGATGATTTCAGCGAACAGTACGGCTACGACATCCGGCAGTGGTCTGGTCAATCGGTTCTCTGTGAAATCCGAGACCTTCACACACTCGGGTCCTTCATTCGACGTGCGGATCAAGGAGATACTGCTGCTGCCCAGCAGTTGTCGTATCGCATAGAGACGCTCAGAAACATGGATGCCCAAGCTCAATGGGGTGCCGCCTGAAAGAGCACAGAACTCTCGAAGGTCAGGCACCAATTCACGGCGCATTCATCGTGGCCACCATACCGACGATCTCGCGTGCGCAGCCCCACGACAGCGTGACGCCGCTTCCGCCGTGTCCGTAGTTGTGAAGCACGGTGATCCTTGTTCCGTGGTTCTCTGCCTCGACGCGCACTTCGGGACGAGTCGGCCTGGCCCCAACTCGGTGGGCGATGACGGGTGCTTTCGCCAGTTCCGGCCTGATCGAAGCACAGCGGTCCACAATGGCTCGAGCAGCTTCGGCATCGTCCTGCAGACCCGCCTCACCGTCGAGCGCGGTTCCGCCAAGTACCACGGTGTCGCCGTGCGGGTAGATGCAGAGGAGATCGGAAGACAGACCCGTGTCTTCGGAGAAGAACTCCGTGATGCCGGGGTTCTCCACGACCACGTGCTGACCCCGGATCGGTCGGACATCGAGGTCTCCAGCGAGATCCCCGCCTCGCAGACCGGCACAGTTAACGATCACGGAAGCATCTTCGACTTCGTCCAGTGAACAGACCGTCGCGTGCTGCACCGTCCCTCCTGCCTTCCTGAAGCGGCGGAGCAGGTACTCCAGGTAGACCGGCATATCGACCAGAGGCACCGTGAACCAGTAGCCGCTTGCGAAACCGGTGGGCAACTCGTCCGGTTCGCACATGCGGAAGTCGGGCAGCATCGTGCTCCACTCAGGCGCCGGCGTGGGATTGCGAGCCGCCTCGATCCCGCTGACCATGCGCACGCCGGTCCTGGGGTCGCCTGCGAGGCTTCGGAATTCGCTGAGGGAGGTGAGACTCCACTCGCGTACTCGTGCCCACGGTTCGACCAGGTACGGCCCCCACATCGCCCCAGCAGCGAGGGACGTAGGACCGGGGACCTCCGCCGCCATCAGGCGTACGGACAACCCGGCTTCGAGGAGGGCAACACCTGTGGTCAGGCCAGAGACGCCCCCACCGACAACAGCGATTCTCGTACCCACAGACATAGATCGACCGTAGCCTGCCGCCAGGCGCGGGCTCCTCTGAGGCGGGGTGGACCGACGCTCAGGCCCGTTCCGCCTCTTCCGGTACGAGTCGGCTCGTGAAGCCGTCGCCACGCAACCGTTCGAAAGCCGCCGCCACGTCGTCGGGAATCTCCTGCTCGATCATGAACCCTTGTTGCGGGTACACCATGAGCCGCTGCTGGGCCCCCACCAGCATGTCGATGACCAGACGGGCATCCTGGATCGAATCGACGTACTCGGAGAGCGCCATGGGTGTGGAGGCGCTCACCCACTCGACATCCGGCCAGAGCTTTCGCGCCGTCGCGTAGGCCCGTCGCTCCTCGTACGGCTTGCTGACCAGCAGGACTGACGAGACGGGAACACGCTGTGCTTCGAGCAGAGCGCGGGAGAAACGGATGTTCTGGCCCGTGTTCCGGGCCTTCGGCTCGACGATGATGGCGCTCTCAGGCACCCCGAGCGCCACCGCACGGTCCCGATAGTGTTCGGCCTCACCTCGGGGCATCCGCTCACGCGTCGTACGGCTGGTCGCTCCGGTGAAGACGATGAGCGGCACCATGCCACGGTGGTAGAGGTCTGCGGTGGTGTCGGCCACTCCGAGGTCATGGCTGCCAAGTCCGATCGCCACGGAACAAGGTCGCAGCTCGTGACCCATCTGCTGGAAGTCCCACAGCCGCCGAGCATCCGCCCATGCCTGCGTTGAGATCACTTGCTCTCGCCCTCCAATGTTCGCCGAGGACCTGCTGCCCGCTGTTGCCCTCCGATGGGGTCAGCCTACGTTCCAGATCACACGCGCCGTCAGATGATGGTTCTCCTGTTCCCGCGCGCTCACGCCGTGTGAAACTCGATCGAGCAGGCTGAGGGGAGCACGCCAATGCGGGGAATGACCGACCATCTTCCGTTCGGCAAGCGAGTCCGGTTCTACCGGAAACGCCGAGGTCTGAGCCAAAGGCAGCTCGGCGAACTTCTGGGACGCTCTGAGGACTGGGTGTACCGGATCGAGTCCGAACGCATACCGGTGAATAACGTGAAGATGCTCGCGGACCTGGCACACGCTCTGCGAGTGCACGTTGAGGACCTTCAGGGCACGCCGACGCTCTTGGACGACCGCGGTCGTCACGCGGCCAGCATCCCGGCGATTCGCACCGCACTGATGCAGTCGCGGCGGCTGGCGGGCTCGCTGTACGACGGCCGTGAAACCGTGCGCCTCGAACGTCTCTCGTTCGCAGTCGACGAAGCCTGGCGGCTCTTTCAGGATTGCCAGTTCGCGCGCCTTGGAGAGTGCTTGCCCGGGCTACTCGCGGACGCCCGGCTGGCCACACAGGAGCGCACGGCTGGCGCCGAACACGTCGAAGCACTCCGGTTGTTCGCACTGACCTGCCACGTGGCAGCGGTACTTCTACGAAAGGTGGGTGAGACCAACCTGGCCTGGACCGCTGTAGACCAAGGCGACATGGCGGCCGCAGAGTCCGAAGACCCCGCCACAATGCTCGCTCTGCGCCGAGGTGTCGCGCATGTTCAACTCGGCGCCGGCATGCCGGCAGAGGCGGTGAACGTCACCCTCGACGCGGCAGACGACCTCGAACCCGGTTGGTGGCGCTCCACGCCGGCTTCTCTCTCCCTGTACGGGACCCTGTTCCTCAACGGAGCCGTCGCAGCAGCCCGGATGCGGAACCGGGCGCTGGCAGATCACATGATGGGGAAGGCCCAAGAAGCAGCGGACCTGCTCGGCGGCGACTCCAACGCGATGTGGACCTCCTTCGGTCCCGGCAACGTAGAGATCCACCGGCTGGCGCTCGCCCTGGAATTCGAGGACGTCCAACTAGCCGTGGACGTAGCGCCGAGAGTCAGAGCGGCAGGACTGCCGATAGAACGACGGGGGCGGGCGCGACTGGATGTTGCCCGCGCCTATGCTGAGGCAGGGCGGACAGATGAGGCGATAGACCATCTCAAGCGCGCCTACCGAACCGCTCCCGAGCAGATCAAGGCACACGAGTTCGCTCGGGACCTAGCTCGTCGGCTCCACAAGCGATCCCACCGTCAGGATGTCCAGGACCTGGCCATGCGGCTCGGCGCCATCAGGTAGAGCGCGCTATAGAGAGGTTCGTTGGCAGACCCGGAAAATTCCTCCGGGTCCGCCTCCCCATCGGCTCCTACGGTCGTTGCGACCAAGCCACTTGTACGGGGAGGCATAGGAGTGCCTGTGATCTATCGGCCGGATGATGGCGTCGGTCCCAAGAGCAGCAGTGCGGTGGTGCTCCGCTGGAGTCGCCATCCGCGCTGCGTCGGCCTTGCGCGTCGCGAACTCCGTAAAGTGCTTGGCGGTTGGGGCCTCTCAAGTATTGAAGACTCAGCTGTCCTTGTTCTCTCGGAGATCTTAACCGACGCGATACGTCACGGTAATGTGCACCCGGGCGGAGAGATCGAGACACGGTATCTGCGAGTACGAAGTGGCCTGCGAATCGAGGTGTCGGACACAGTCCACGAATTCCGCCAGTTGACGGAAAGTTCCTCGGAGCCAGACAGAGATCCCCGGCTAAGGCTCATAGACGCACTGGCCGACCGGTGGAAGGTGAACGACTCTTTCAGTATCGGCATATCGGCGTGGGCAGAGCTCGACTTCCCGTCACAGACTGGTGCCCCCGATGTCGAATGATGCCGGCCATCGCTTTCCGCTCGCCTTAGCAGTTAACGAGGACACCCACAGGATCCCGATACGCGCAGGCGCAACGACGGTCGAGACGAGGGGCCGGGAGAGCAGCCCTTCGCCTTCATCCGCCACGGACACCGCTGAGCGGCATGGGCGCCTGTGTCGATGGTGTCGACGACCTCTGAGCCGATACAACAACGAACCGTACTGCAGCGCTTGTTCGCGACACGTATCAGCTACCCCTTCGCCACCGCCCCAGGTGGTACCAGAGGTTTGGAAGCGAGTGGACGTCCGGGAGGCTCTCTGGGCCCGTGATTTTGGCCGAGTGTGTCACCTTGTGCGAATCGGCAGCTCACTGCGCCAGAGTGATATGGCGGAGCTCACGGGTCTGAGTCAAGCCTTCCTGTCCATGCTGGAGTCAGGGGTACGAAGACTTACCAACATCGACAAGATCGTCGAACTACTTGCAGGACTCAATACTCCGGCAGAACTCACCGGTCCCATGCTCCAACCGTCGACAGCGGAAGGCCGACCGTGCGGCCCATCACTCACAGGGAAGAAAGCGGAATGGCCAGCGTGACGCTCGGCCGGGTAGACCAATCCCAGCAACATCGAGATGGTGCTGTTCGCGTAGAAGGGAAGAAAGGCCTTTTGGTCACTTATGTGGCCACGCCCGCCGGAAGGCGGCGCAGTTGGCTATTACGCCCGGCACCCGAGGGTTCAAAAGAGATCGGCGAAGATAGTTGATAAGCCAGTCTGCCAGTTCGCACCGTCTTACGGCTCGCCGAGCCAGGCATCGATACCTTGCAAACCCCGTGTGAGGGAGCTGGTCGGGCGCCCCGGACGACTGGATCGAAGCGCGGGGAGTGCGTGTCAGCGTCGAAGGATTGCAACTTAGCGTACTCACGTGATCCTGCGAATATCACCGCCGTGATATCACCCCTGAGATGTGCTCGCCCCGCAAATCCGGAGCACCCTCATCAAGGGCCCGAACTCCAGGCCTGCACAGCACTACGTCAGATCCGAAATGCGCCGCGCCAGCGACAGGAGATGAGTGCCATGCCGACACCACGACGAAACAAGAGCGATCACCTGCTCTACGCCGACGTCGTCGATTCCAAGCAGAAGGCCGGAGTCTGGATGGGCGAGCGTGACGCCTTCCAGGCCAAGCAGGCCGAGATCCTGGAAGCGGTGAAGGATCAGGCAGACTGGGTGCCGATCGAGAACGCCATCCTGGTGGTCAGCACCGAGCCCGCCGGCATCACGGTCATCGCCCCGAACCCGACCCTCCCCGGCGTGATCGTCCTCGCCGACGGAGGCTCGCCGGAGGCCTCAGCACAGCTGCAGGCCGCCGGCGAGGAGCTCGTCCGCAAGGTCATGGCCGAGCGCGGCATCCTCGAAGAGGAAGCCGCGTAACACAGGTGGTCACCTCACAGCTCCTGTGGGGGAAGTACATCCAGTACGTCCGGGACGGCGAGGGCGCCCTCCTCGACCCGGTCACGCTGGACAGTGTGTACCTCGACCGCGGGGAGGTCACCGACCTCTCCGCGGTTCCCCCGACCGCGACCCACAAAGCTCTCGCCGAGCTCGGCTTCACGCAGGACAGCCCTCGCGCTGATCAGCGTGAAGCACTCCGCAACCGGCTCCACCAACTCGACCTGGATCCCGTCCCCGTACGGATCAGCGGCCTGCGCGTCGTCCTCACCGACGCCTGCAACATGAAGTGCAGCTACTGCTTCGTCGAGACCAACACCGGCAAGCCGGACATGACCGAGCAAGAAATCTCCGACGGCCTGACCTACCTCTTCGAGACGAACGCCGGCCACGACGAGGTGGCCATCCAGTGGTTCGGTGGCGAACCGACGACCCGGTTCGACCTGATGCAGTACGGGGACACCCTCGCGGACTCCCTCGCCGCGCAGTACGACGTCAAGCGGGTCCGCCGAACGGTCGTCACCAACGGGGCCCGCATCACCGACGCCATGATCGACCACTTCGCCCGCTACGAGTACGGCGTCGGAATCTCCATCGACGGACCGCCCGCCATCAACTCCGAGAACCGCCGGCTCCTGGGCGGGCAGGCGGCCGACGACCGGATCCGACGCAACGTCCGCAGGCTCCTCGACGCAGGCGGCATCCACGTGGGATGCAACCTCACCCCCACAACCGCGAACATCGGCCGCCTCGCCGAAACCGTCAGCTGGATCATCGACGACCTCGGGTTGAAGTTCATCTACGCCAACACCCCGATACCCACCAGCGGACGCTGGACGGTCGAGGGCAGGGAGCTGGCCAAGGAGCTGTACCAAGCACGCCTCGTCGCCCTCGGGCGCGGCGGGATGATGTTCTCCGTCCTCGACCGGGCGTTCCAGGCCCTCGACCGGCGCCGCCCCATGCTCTTCGACCACATCCAGAGCGACCGGACCCTGAATGTCGCCCTACTACCCGGCAACCGGGTCAGCCTCTGCGACATCAACTTCACCGCACCCACCTTCCTGCACACGCTCGACGAGTTGCGAGCGGACCCGAACCTGCTGGGCGGCATCGCGAAGAACGTCGCCCCGATCCCCGAATGCGGTCAGTGCCCTGCCCTCGCGATCTGCGGGGGGCCCTCACGCAACGA
This sequence comes from Streptomyces caniscabiei, assembly GCF_014930365.1. GTDB lineage: Bacteria > Actinomycetota > Actinomycetes > Streptomycetales > Streptomycetaceae > Streptomyces > Streptomyces caniscabiei. The sequence goes on from NZ_JABXWI010000028.1 coordinate 93,465, forward strand.
ACAACTCCTCATCCGCGGAGACCGGCCGGACCCGCAGATGTGCGACTTCTACGCGAGCACCGTGGAGATCGCCGTATGGGACAGCACGGGGGTGCAGTGAACACCGTTACCCAGCCCGAGCGCCCGCCCGCGTTAACCCGGCAGCGGTTCCGCTCCGCACTCATCAGCACCGCTGGCCACTGCAAGATCGCCTGCGGATTCTGCTTCCGAGCCGACCGGGCCCACGGCTTCCTCGACATCGCCACCTACACCCGGGCACTGTCCCGGCTGAGGGAGACCGGCGTCGAGGCGATCTGCCTGACCGGCGGCGAACCCACTCACCACCCCCAACTCCGCCAGCTCGTACGGCTCGCCCACCAGTTCGGGATTCCCGTGTCGACAGTCACCTCGGCCCGAGACCCCGACGACGTCGACCGGTTGGCCGACATCGCGCGCCTGCTCGCGAACGTCACCGTGTCCGCCGACTCGGCCGGTGCCATGGCACTCGGGCGCACCACCCGGTCCGTGGCGTCGGCGATCACGACGCTCGAGCAGGTCCCCACGGCAGAGAGAGTTCTCCACCTCACGTACTGGAAACTCACAGCCCAGGAGTGCCACGACGTCTACGAGCGCATCCACAAGTCAGGAGTCCAGATCCAGCTCAGCCCGGTGGCACTCGACGACACGGCACGACAGCGCGCCGGCTTCACCTTCTACAACTACCTGGCCCAGCAGCGCGAGGACGCCGACCTTCTCGGACGCTACTTCCAGCTCACCCCTCGGTTCCAGGAGTACCTCACCGCGCTGCGAGCCATGCACCTGTACCCCGAGCGACGGCCATCCTGCGCGTCCGCGACGCTGTACGTGTCCGCAAGCGGCGAGATCCGCCGCTGCCCCTACGGCAAAACGGGGGTGAGCGTCCGCGCGCCCCGCGCGGAGATCAGTCGCTTTCTCCACGCCGAACCGCAGGACCGGACCACCCCAGACTGCGCGGCCATCTGCCGCGCCGACGACACCCCGTGAGTGGACGATGACGACCCCAGTCACCACACCAGAAGAGTTCATCGAACGGTGGCGGATCCCTCCCAACAAGCGCGTCAGCAACGCCCTCACCCCCACCGGCTTCAGCTTTCCGCCCGCCCTTCACGTCCTCGACGCCGTCCGGCGGGACGAGGAAGTGCGCTTCACCATCCTCGGAGACGAGGACTGGTCCGTACGCATGGACCGTACGTCGGCCTTCCGCACAGCCCCGGTCGAAGAAGTGGCCACGTGGACGTTCCGCCTCGTCCACTTCAACCTCACCCGCTTCTACGACGGACTCCTCAGCGGATTCCAAGAGCAGGTCATGGTCCCCTGGCGAACCCGGCTGTCGAGTTGGGGGTTCACATGGCAACGGTGCGCGCCGCTGCTGTTCATCTCCACGGGCGGTGCCTCATCGACGTATCACAACGACAACTCGCACGGGCTCGTGTGGCAGGTCGAGGGCACGAAGACCTTCCACAGCTACAGGAACCCCGACAAGCACCTCACGGCCGAGGCCGCTGTGGTGGGCGAGACCACCGCAGAGGATCCGCCCGAACACGACCCGGCTGACCGCGAGTCCTTACGGATGGGGCCCGGTGACCGACTGTGGAGCCACGCCCTGACCCCGCACTGGGTGACCACCGATTCCTCGCTCGCGATGAGCGTCACCCTCTCCCACGGCGGCCTGTGCCACCAAGGCCGCTTCGCCGAACGTGAATTGGCACTCCGCGCCTACTGGGACCAGCACCCCGACGAGGCGTGGAAGCTCGATCTGCGAAACGTTCGCTACTGACCAGGCCGGGGCCGCTGCACCCTCCAAAGGGTGCAGCGGCCCCGGCTCTTGGCGTGACTACGGGGTGAGCCGGTTCGGGCCACGGAACAGGAACGTGGCCTCCCGAATCGAGTCGAGGCCGAGCATCACCATCAGGACCCGCCCGAGCCCCATGCCCAGACCGCCGTGCGGCGGGCATCCGTACCGGAAGGCGTTCAGGTAGTCCTGCATCGGCTCGGTGCTCATCCCCTTCTCCGCAGCCTGTTTCAAGAGCACGTCGTAGCGGTGCTCACGCTGCGCACCGGTGGTGACCTCCAGCCCCTTCCACAGCAGGTCGAAGCTGAGCGTCACACCCGGGTCGTCCGTCGGCCGCATGTGGTAGAAGGGCCGGATGCTCGTCGGATAGTGGGTGACGAACACCCACTCATGCCCTGTCTGTTCCTTGATGTACGAGGCGATCCCACGCTCGCCCTCTGGGTCCAGGTCCTCTTTCACGCCGACCGGGTCCCATCCCTTGGCCCGCAGGATCTCCTGCGTCTCAGCCATCGTGAGCCGCGGGAACGGCGTCATCGGTACCGTCACTTCGACACCGAACGTCTCCTGGATCGCCTCACCGTGTGCGTCGGCGACCTTGGCGATGGCATGTGCGAGCATCCGCTCCTCGAACGCCATCACGTCCTCGACTCCGTCGATCCACGCCAACTCCACGTCCACACCAGTGAATTCGGTGGCATGCCGGGAGGTGAACGACGGCTCAGCGCGGAAGACGGGCCCGATCTCGAAGACCTTGTCGACACCCGCCGAGATCGCCATCTGCTTGAAGAACTGCGGCGACTGAGCCAGGTAGGCGGAGCGGTCGAAGTAGCCGAGCTTGAACACCTCAGCGCCTGACTCCGAGGCGGTGCCCATCAGCTTCGGGGTGTGCATCTCCGTGCACCCCTGCCCGTACGCGTACTCCCGCATCCCTTGCTCGAGTGTGGTCTGCACAGCGAACAGCAGCTGCGCCTGGGGCCGGCGCCGCACGTCGAGGAACCGCCAGTCCAGGCGGTGTTCGAGTCCGGTCTGCTCGTCGATGGGTAGCGGAGTCTCTGCCCGGTTCAGTACCTCGACCGATTCCGGGATGATCTCCAGGCCACCGAGCTTCACGATCGGATTGTCGACCACGCGACCGGTGATCCGGACTGCGGACTCCGGCGTCAGCCCCTCCAGCGCGGTCTCAACCTCGTCGCCTTCGCCGCCGCGTTTGTGAGTGACCTGCACCATGCCGGTGTGGTCGCGTACGACGACGAACTGCATCTTGCGCTGCAGGCGGAGCGTGTTCACCCAGCCCGACACAGAAACGGTCTGCCCGACATGTTCTCGCAGGCCAGACACCAGTACACGGCTAGTCATGTGGATCATCGCAGCCCTCCAAAGGGCGTCGTCATGATCCCTTGGGGGCGCGGACGAGAAGGGTACTCGCGGTGCCACCGCGCCTTTACCGCAGCTCAGAGAGCCACGGCCTCATTCATGCCCGATGACGGGGGCCGGCCGGCGGGGCATTGGGCCTTCAACGAGGCCGTTCCTCCCCGCGCTCAGGAGGGTCTTCACCTTGGGACGCAAGACCGCCTTCCCAGCTACCGGCGGCTCTCTCTGCTCGCGTGATCCCGCGGCTACTCGTCTCCTTCAACGCGTTGCTGTTGAGCATAGCGGGGCGGGCAGGGATGCGACAGCAAGATCGCGTCAACGAGCGGCCTGTCGGAGCAGCGTGCGGCCGTAATGACGGTCAACCGCCATCCAGATCTTCAGAGTCCCCTGCCCCAAGCCCTCGTCACGTATCAGATCCGGACGCCCTCAACGAGATACCCGGCAGGCCACGCTCTCTCTCCGCAGAGCCCGACTGCGCGAGAGGATTCACCTCCCTTTCACCACCGTATTTCTTGGGTGATATCACGGCGGTGATTTTTGGTCGACGCGATCGTGTTTTACGCTGCTTTGGCCAGGTCCTCGCATCGATTTGACCCACCCAAAGAATAGAAGAATTTTCGTCGCCTGCTTTCGCAACAGAGAGTCCATGCATTCACGAGCAATAGACGCATGTGAACACCAGTCACGAGCTATCGTCCCGTTTCCCACCGACCCTGCACGAGTAACTCCTGGAAAGGAACTCCTTCGATGGAAGGAATATCCACGCCCGGAATTTCGGTCGAGGTCGTCTCAACTCTGCCATCGAAAGCACCCGACCGCAGCATCAAGCACGTCTTCAAAACGTCAGACATGGCTACCTTCGAAGCCGTGCAACTCTGGGAGGGAGAGCACCAAGCCTATTCGGTGTGCATGTCGGCCCAGGCGGGTTGCAGGTACGGCTGCGCGCATTGCGCCACCACCTTCGCGCGGACTCCTTTTGTTCGAAATCTGCACGCGGAAGAGATTACCTCTGCAGTAGGACAGCTGGAGCAACAGGTAGGCACTCAGCAAGGCCCCCTCATCTGGGTCGACTTCGCCGGAGTCGGTGACGCTGCCGCCAACTGGAACCACGTCACCACCGCCGCGAAAACGATCGTCGACCAGGAAATGGCTCGGCAGGTGAAGGTAACCAGCATCGCCCCGCAGGCTTGGGTGCGAAATCTCCTGAAGCCCAAGGCCTGGCTCCCGGATCGCCTCATGTTCTCGCTGCACGGCGCCAACGCCGCTCAGCGCAGGGTGGTCATCCCCCGCGCGGACGATCCTTCAACCGTCTTGCCGCTGTGGGCAGCTGTTGCTGAACTGCGCCCGGTGGTGCTGAACTACGTTCTCTGCGAGCACAACACGCGGCCCGATGACGAAGCGGCGCTGACCGAGCTGCTCGCTCCCTACGCCGGAGGCTTTCTCATACTGAGGCTCTCCAGCTTCAATCCCGTGCACGGCAGCCCGCTGCTCCCAAGCTCGAGGGAAGAGGAATTCATCGCCGCACTCTCCAGAGATTTGACCGGTTGGACGGTGTCCCACCACTTGTCTGCCGGCAGGGAGACGGCCGCTGCCTGCGGGCAGCTTCGGGCAGAGATCCTGGATCTCGCTCCGCCGACCAAACGCCCAGGGCTCTGACGACGACGCACGAGCACCTGGGCGAACTCCCCCAGTAGCCACACCCAGGCCTGCCGTAGCCGGCCCTGGTGAAGAGCTGCCCTGCCCTCCGGCCTCCCCGTAGCCGGAGGGCAGGGCTTCACCACGACCTGCGTCAGGATGCTTCTGGCTCAACGATGCGGGACGGCGCTGCCAGGAACCGCCCGGGATCCACTCCCGCAGAACCTCGGGTACCGCCACGGTGCCGTCGGCCTGCTGACGTTGCTAGAGGAGCCCAGGCACGAGACGGTTCGTGGCCAGGCCGTAGGCGTTCAGCGTGTGAACGAACGCCATCCGACCCTGCCGGGGGCGGTAGCAGCTGTCGCCGGCGTTCGACACGTGGAAGACCGGCCGCCGACCCTCCACACGCTTCGCCGTCGCCTTGTGAGGCAGAGACGGCATGGTGAATCTCGCTGGCGGCCACGTGGCCGTTGGCCTCACGCTTGCGGAATGCCGATCGTCATCACCCCGAGGCCGCCGTACCACTCCACTGCCGTACGCCCCCAGTGGAACGACCTGCCCCAGCGTGTCCGCGAACTCATCGCCCGACGACTCGGGGGCAGCGTGGCCGCCCGACCGAGTGCCGGAAGCGGCTTCACCCAAGGGTTTGCCAGCGTGATCACCGGAACGGGCGGCACCCAGTTCGTCAAAGCCGTCAACAGCGCAGACTTTGCCTACATCGCCGACTGCTACCGGCGAGAAGCCGAGGTCAACCAGGCCCTGCCCCAGGCGGTACCAGCGCCTCGACACCGGTGGAGTGAGAAACTGGATGGATGGGTGATCCTCGGGTTCGACGCCGTCGACAGCGGCCGTATGCCCAGCTCGCCGTGGAGGACCGAAGAGCTCGCAGCCAGCCTCGACGCGTACGCGACCGCAGCCGAGGCGCTGTCCACACCACCCGCTGCATTCCAGCAGGTCGGCCTGCAACCAGTCGGCGAAGATGGTGACTTCGACGACTGGCGGCTACTCGCCGCCGGCGCCACAAGCGCCACGGTCCTCCCCACATGGGTCCCGACAGGCCGACTGGCCCCCCTGGCCGAGCTGGAATCCCAGTGGCGGCAAGCCGTCGCTGGCGACGCAGTCCTCCACCACGACCTCCGCCAGGACAACATCCTCGTCGACGCCAATGGCAGTGCGTGGATCTGCGACTGGAACTGGCCTTGCCTTGGCGCTAGTTGGTTCGACCTCGTACTCCTCCTGGCCACAGCACACGCTGATGGCCACGACGCCACCACTGTGTTCAGGAATCACCCCACAGCTCGCGGAGTCGACAACGGTCAACTCGATGCCGCTCTGGCCGCGCTCTCGGGCTTCTTCCTGGTCTCCGGTTCACAGCCCCCAGCCGATTGGTCGCCGTACCTGCGTCAGCACCAGACGTGGTGCGGAGAGGTCACGCTGCGATGGCTGGCGGCCCGGCGCAAGTGGCTGCTATGACACAACCAACTGATCAACCTGGCACACCAATCGTCTGACGAAAGCGGGGGTCGAGTCAGCACCAGAGCCCATCCCACTGCCGCCCATGCCGAACACGGCCGACGACGTGCTCCCGGAGGACGATCGACGGCAGCAGATGGTGCCCGATCTTGTTGAAATGGCCTCACGCGACAACCGAATATGGGACCTGCGGCCACGTGGTTCCGCGAGTTTTGTTCCCGAAGAGGGGTTCTTCGATTCATGCCGGGTATCACGGTTGCGATGTGCACAGGGAATGGTGGGAAGTATCGTACAGCCCAAGAGCATCTTGCGCCTTGGGGTGTTGAAGTGGAACAGGTGGCTTTGGAGCTGAATGAGATCCAGACCACGTCAGTTGCGAAAATCGCGGAGCACAAGGCTCGGCAGGCTTACGCGATTCTCGGACAGCCGTTGTTCGTCGAGGATTCAGGCTTCTACATTGAGGAGTTCGCTGGTTGGCCGGGACCGATGGTGAAACAGGCTCTGGAGGCTTTCGGCCCCGCCGGATTCACCCATCTCGCGGACCTCACCGAGAAGCGGACCTGCCGTTTCGCGAGTGCCGCGGTCTACGCGGACGCCGACGGCGAGTTGCATACCTTTGCGGACGACACCCGCGAGCCGGGAACGATCGCGATGGCGCCCGATCGTGGGCACGGTTCACGATCCTGGTCCGATCTGTGGTCAATCTTCGTGCCGAAAGGAGCCACCGCGACACTGGCCGCTTTGCCGGAGGATGAGCAGAACCGTGTGTTCGCGGAGTGGGGAAAGCGCTCGGTCGTCGCAGCCCTGGGCGAGTGGCTGGCACAGCCACAGCGGCATTACTGAGGTGATATCACTTCAGGGATAGGGAGCCAGGCAGCCTGTGGTCCATGGTGGACGTCCGCCGCCTGCCGGGCTCTTACTGGATTTCCCGGTTGCTCTGCCGGGCTGCTTGGTGAAGTCGGCGAGCGATCCATTCACTTGGGAGATCGCGTTGACACACTAGCTCCTGCCCACCGAGAGGTCCCAGCTATGTCGCGCCCGTTCGAAGAATCGCCCTACGCGTTTACCGTCCCGCCCCTGGTCGAGGCGGTGCCGGCTGCACGAGACAGAATTGTGAGCCGTGCAAGGGGGCTCGGGCTAGCCCTGAACGAGGAGCTGGCCCAGGACTTGAAGTTGCTCACCGGGGAACTGGTCGCGAACTCGGTCATGCACACGCGGGCCGCGTGCGTTGTGTCCGTACGGTGGACCGGACAGCGGCTCCGTGTGGAAGTCACCGATGTCGACCCCACTACGGTGCGTCCGTCTCAAGCTCGGTCCGCGGACGAGAATGGGCGCGGTCTCTTCCTCGTCGCAGCGTTGGCAACGGAGTGGGGATCACACCCCTGTGCGGCGGGGAAGAAGACCTGGTTCGAGCTAACGGTTCCCACGTCCGTGGGGGACACCAAAACCGGGATGCCCTCACACGCCGAAGCACCTGCTGACCACGCGGTCTTCAACCGCGCGGTAGACACCCACTCCGCCGGAACGGAACCGGCGCCAATCGCCAGTGCATGTACGAGTAATTGTCAAGAGTTGTGGATCGAGTCGTTCGCGTAGGTGGTGCTGACGCTCGGGTTGAGGAGGTAGGCGCCCGTCGCGATGCCTTGCAGGATGCT
>NZ_JABXWI010000029.1 GCF_014930365.1 Streptomyces caniscabiei
GAGGCCGAGGCTTCTTCTTCCCCATGCTCTCCATGATGGACATCCTCCCGGGGCAGAACCCCTGATCTCGAATGTCCGTCAAAGCGGATCAAGCCCAGAGGGCCCGGCTGGCAGGCTGAGGCCAGCAACGTGGGGACCGAGGCAGCCAGCATCACTGTTTACACGAACTGCGTGGACGCCGCCCAGTAACACTGACATGCCGACTCCGACGCGGCGAACCGCGATGAGGTCCTGCGGGCCATCGAGCGCATCCGGTCCTCACCAATTACCTGACAGCCCAACCCACCACCTTCCCTAGCTCCCATCCCGTCCGCCGTCGACCCACACCACGGTGGAGCGGGCGTGGTCCATGGCGTCCAGGTGGAGCGCGCCACTGTACGAACGACCTGGACGCCATGGGCCGCGTCTGCTCGGCTCTGCCTGGGTCGACGGTGGACGGGATGGGAGCACCCCGCGCACGCCACTACGGACCCGCGGCCGGGAACGGCGCCCCCTCCATCCCGGTGCCGGCCGATCCCCCGCCGGAGGCATCGTCTTGACCGTGCCGCGCTATGCGGTGATCGACTCATGGCCACCCGGCCCTATCCGCATGTGGGCGCGCGTCGGCGGCAGCAGCGCCGAGCGGGCCGAAGGCAGGAGCGCGGGCGCAGCCAGAGTCGGGAAGCGCGCCCGGCGGAGCGGAGCGCAGCCGGGGCTTGAACCCGGCAGAGAAAGTCGTAACTCGCAGAAGGGTCCGGGCGCGACGGGTACAGCAAGCGGGAGGCGGCATCAGAGTCCAGGTTGACGGCAGCTCTGACGGCAACGACGGCACACAGCCGCGCATGATCGCTCACCTGAGCGAGCGAGATCCGGTGCCGTCAGCCTCTCACCTGGGGTCTTGCCCGATCCTACGGATCAGAAGGTTGCAGGTTCGAATCCTGCCGAGTGCACACAGAGCGAAGCCCCCTCGGGATCATTCCGAGGGGGCTTTGTCGTGCGTGTGGGGGCCGCGGGTCGTGTGAGTGGCGGCTTCGGCGACCGTGGCGACGAAGATCAAGACGATCGAGCCAGTCTCGGGTCTTGCACCGTGGCGCATACTGGTCGCAATGACAAAGCCAGGTGCACCGAAGCGCTATCTGCCCACCAGTCCCTTCAAGGCCCCGGTCGCCCCGCCTCCGAAGCACTTCGCGGTGGGCGACCAGGTCACACATGACATGTACGGTCTCGGCCGGGTGATCGGCATCGAGGACGGAATCGCGGCGCTCGTCGACTTCGGGTCGGCGCGGCAGCGGATCCTCAGCCCGTACAGCAAGATGAGCAAGCTCTAGGACCCACCGCGCCGCGCGCGGCCGGGACGGGGGCCCTCAGGCTCCCGCACGCCCGGCCCGTCACGCCGTTCACGTCCTGGCGTTCCCGCGTCCGTAGTCCGGGCCGCGGGTGGGCGCGTTGTCAGTGGTGCCCTCTAACGTCGTGGGGGATGGCACGCGTGTGGAGATGTACGGGACTGCGCTGGGGCGAGGGCGCGGTGCCGTCGTTGGGGTGGGCGGGCGGCCGGGGGAGTCCGCTGCCGCGGGGGAAGACGGTGGCCTTCCGGGTCGTGAGTGACCGGCGGACGTGCGTCGGCGCTCGCGGGAACCGGTGTCCGGTGCGGGCGGAGGTGCCCGGGCGGAGTACCGGGGCCCGGTGCGAGGAGTGTGCGCGGCTCGACCGGGCGCATTCCGTGGCCACCGACACGATCGCCGACGACCCGCGGCCGTATCACGTGTACCTCGCGTGGTTCGGGCCCGGCATGGTGAAGGTCGGGATCACCGCTGTCGAGCGGGGGCCGGCGCGGCTGTTGGAGCAGGGGGCCGTCTGCTTCGGATGGCTCGGGCGAGGGCCGCTGATGGCCGCGCGGCGGTCGGAGGAGACGCTGCGGGCCGCGCTCGGGGTGCCCGATCGGATCCCGTACGCCGAGAAGCGGGCCGTGCGGGCCGGTCTGCCCGCGGCCGAGGCGCGCGTGGGGGAGCTGGCGGAACTGCATGCGCGGGCCCAGGAGCTCGCGGGGTGGCCCGAGTCGTTGGAGCGTCTTCCCTTCCGAGCCGTCGACCACTTTCGGGTGTTCGAGCTGGACGGGTTGCCGGCCGCCGACGGTGCGGTGACCCAGCTGGTCGCGGGCGGAGCCGTGGGCGGGGAGATCCTCGCCGTCGCCGGACCCGATCTGCATCTGGCCACCGGGCGGGGCGTCGTCGTCCTCGACACACGACTCATGACCGGGTGGGAGCTGACCGCCCCCGTCGGCGAGGAGCCCCGCGACGTCCTCACCCTGCCCGTACGGGAGTTGAGGAGCCGGGGGGATGCGAGCGTGCAGGACGGGTTGTTCTGAGCCGAGGGCCGGAGGGGCACGCGTCGGGAGCGCAGGGCGTGGGGGCGGGCACATCATGATGGCGCTTGCATAAAAGTGGGGTCAGGGCGGGTGGGCGCATGGTCCGTTCCTGTGGTCGCGGCGCTGTGCGTCTCCGGTGAGGTCCCCCGGGGAACGCCGTGGAAACGATCAGGAACGTGCTGGTCGGCGGGGGTGGTGTCCGAGAAGTCGGGGATCTTCCCAGGGGTTCCCTGAGAGGCGCCTGTGCGTTTCTCAGAAAAATCACAGGTTCCGGAAAGGGTGTTCTCAGGGGGCCCCGACAAGGTGTCCAGCATGACCACGACCTCGCCCCAGGGGCGCACCGAACTGCTGAGGCCGGACGGGAGCCCCGTCCGCGTGCTTGTGGTGGACGACGAGCTGTCGATCACCGAACTGTTGTCCATGGCCCTGCGCTACGAGGGATGGCAGATCCGGAGCGCGGGGGACGGCACGGGTGCCATCCAGACCGCCCGCGACTTCCGGCCCGACGCCGTCGTCCTCGACATGATGCTGCCCGACATGGACGGCCTGGCCGTCCTCGGCCGGCTGCGGCGCGAGCTGCCGGACGTGCCGGTGCTGTTCCTGACCGCCAAGGACGCGGTCGAGGACCGGATCGCCGGGCTCACCGCCGGTGGCGACGACTACGTCACCAAGCCGTTCAGCCTCGAAGAGGTCGTCGCCCGGCTGCGCGGGCTCATCCGCCGCTCCGGCGCCGCCGACCGGCGTTCCGACTCCGTGCTCGTCGTCGGTGACCTCATGCTCGACGAGGACAGCCACGAGGTGTCGCGCGGCGGGGCGAACATCCACCTCACCGCCACCGAGTTCGAACTGCTGCGCTTCCTCATGCGGAACCCGCGGCGCGTGCTCAGCAAGGCGCAGATCCTCGACCGTGTGTGGTCGTACGACTTCGGCGGCCAGGCCAATGTGGTCGAGCTCTACATCTCGTACCTGCGGCGCAAGATCGACGCCGGGCGGGAGCCGATGATCCACACCCGGCGTGGGGCCGGCTATCTGATCAAGCCCGCCTCCTCATGAGCGGGCGGCGGCGGACGCGTACGCAGAGGCGGCCGAGGCCGAGGCCCACGCAGTGGCTGAGGCGAGGACAGCCGCGCACGCTGCGTACGCGGCTCGTCGTCTCCGCGGTGGCGTTGATCGCCGTGGTGTGCGCGGTCATCGGGACGGTGACCACGGTCGCGTTGCGCGAGCACCTCAACAAGCAGTTGAACGCCCAGGTGGAAGAGGTCGCCAAGCGTGCCGCCGGTCCGCCGGACGGGAAGTTCCCCGTGGGCCGCGGGAATGACGACCTCCCGCCGGACGGCCCCTTCGGGTTCGTCACCAAGGGTGGCACGGAGGAGTACACCGTCGTCGCCCAGGTAGGGACGGACGGCGGGGTCACCGCCGCCGTGGTCGCCAAGGCGAAGACGTCCGACAGCGACGTTTTCCAGGGCATGACCACCGTCGCTCTCGGCGCCGAGCAGGAGGCCGCCCTCGGCTCGGTGTCCAAGACCGGTATCTCCACCGTGGACCTCCCCGACCTCGGCGAATACCGGGTGACCTATGTCGAGGGCAGCAAGGGCAACTTCTACGTCGCCCTGCCCACCGAGACCGTCACCAAGACCCTCAGCACCCTCATCGCCGTAGAGCTGAGCGTCACCGGTGCCGGGCTCGTCGCCGCCGGGATCGCCGGGTCCGTGCTGGTCGGGGTCGCCCTGCGGCCCCTGCGGAAGGTGGCCGCCACCGCGACCCGGGTCTCCGAACTGCCCCTGCACACCGGCGAAGTCACCCTCAACGAACGGGTCCCGGCCTCCGAGACCGATCCGCACACCGAGGTCGGACAGGTCGGCGCCGCGCTCAACCGCATGCTCGACCACATCCACGGCGCCCTGCACTCTCGCCAGGAGAGCGAGACGCGCGTACGGCAGTTCGTGGCCGACGCCAGTCATGAGCTGCGGACGCCGCTCGCGTCGATCCGCGGCTACGCCGAGCTGACCCGGCGCGGCCGCGAGGAGATCGGGCCCGACACCCGGCACGCGCTCGGCCGGATCGAGTCCGAGTCCGGGCGGATGACCATGCTCGTCGAGGACCTGCTGCTGCTCGCACGGCTGGACGCGGGACGGCCGCTGCAGTTCGAACAGACCGATCTCATCCCCCTCGTCGTGGACACCGTCAGCGACGCGCGGGTCGCCGGGCGGAGCCACAGCTGGCGGCTCGACCTGCCGGACATGCCCGCCCTCGTGTCGGCGGACGCGGCCCGGCTGCAACAGGTGCTCGTCAACCTGCTCGCCAACGCGCGGACGCACACGCCGCCCGGCACCACCGTCACCGCACGCGTGCAGCGCCGTGGACCGTGGATGTGCGTCGACGTCGAGGACGACGGGCAGGGCATCCCCGAGGAGTTGCTGCCGCACGTGTTCGAGCGGTTCGCGCGAGGGGACTCGTCGCGGTCCAGGGCCTCCGGCTCGACCGGACTCGGGCTCGCCATCGTGCAGGCCGTCGCCGACGCGCACGGCGGTGCGGTGACCGTCGACAGCGTGCCCGGCAGGACCGTGTTCACCGTGCATCTGCCGGCCCTCGGCCGGGACGTGCCGCTGCTCGACGACGCCTCGAACTGGGAGCTCGACGACGCCCGGTACGACGGCGAGCAACACGGCGAGCAACACGGCGAGCACGATGGCGCGTTCGATGCCGCGCTCGATGGCGCGTTCGGCGGGAACGGCCTGGTGACCGGCGCGACACCCGGCAGTCGGACTCACAGGCGCACCACAGTGTGAGCACACGGGCGTAACAGAGCGGCTCGCGAATGTGGTTGTCATGCGAACCGACTCTTCTCCCGGCACTCTGCCGGCGCGGGAGCACCTCCCGGCCGGAAACGCCGGTACGCCTGTCCTGGACGTAGTGATCCCCGTCTACAACGAGGAGAAGGACCTCCAGCCGTGTGTGCTCAGACTCCATGAGCACCTCGCGCGCACGTTCCCGTACGCGTTCCGCATCACGATCGCGGACAACGCGTCGACGGACACCACCCCGCGGGTGGCCGCGCGGCTGGCGGAGGAACTGCCGGAGGTGGCGTCCTACCGGCTGGAGCAGAAGGGCCGCGGGCGGGCGCTGCGGACCGTGTGGTCCGCGTCCGACGCGCCGGTCCTCGCCTACATGGACGTGGACCTGTCGACGGACCTCAACGCCCTGCTCCCGCTCGTCGCCCCGCTGATCTCCGGTCACTCGGACCTCGCGATCGGCTCCCGGCTCGCCCGCTCCTCGCGGGTGGTGCGCGGCACCAAGCGGGAGTTCATCAGCCGCGCGTACAACCTGATCCTGCGCGGCTCGCTCCAGGCCCGGTTCTCGGACGCGCAGTGCGGGTTCAAGGCGATACGCCGGGACGTCGCCCAGGTGCTGCTGCCGCTCGTCGAGGACACCGGGTGGTTCTTCGACACCGAGATGCTGGTGCTCGCCGAGCGGGCCGGGCTCAGGATCCACGAGGTGCCGGTGGACTGGGTGGACGACCCGAACTCGACCGTCCACATCGTGAAGACCGCCACCGACGATCTCAAGGGTGTGTGGCGGGTCGGGAAGGCGTTGGCCACCGGGTCCCTCGCGCTCGACCGGCTCGCACGGCCGTTCGGGGACGATCCCCGTGACCGTGAGATCCAGGACGTGCCGCGCGGTCTCGCCCGCCAGCTCCTCGGTTTCTGCGTCGTGGGCGGCCTCTCCACGCTGTTCTACCTGCTCCTCTACAGCGGCTTCCGGGCCTTCTCCGGGGCGCAGTTCGCCAACGCGCTCGCCCTGCTGGTCTCGGCGGTCGCCAACACCGCCGCCAACCGGCGGCTGACCTTCGGCGTCCGTGGCCGAAGCGGTGTCGTCAAGCATCAGGCGCAGGGCCTGGTGGTGTTCGGCATCGGACTGGCCCTCACCAGCGGCTCGCTCGCCGCCCTGAACGCGGCGACCTCCGACCCCGCGCACTCCACGGAACTGGCGGTCCTCGTCGCGGCCAACCTCGCGGCGACGGTGCTGCGGTTCCTGCTCTTCCGGGCGTGGGTGTTCCCGGACCGGCGCGACGGTTCCTTCGCCGACGCCTCCTTCGCCGACGCCTCCTTCACCGGCGGTTCCAGCACCGAGGGCTCGACCGTCGTCGCCGCACACCACCCCGCCGCGCATCACGGAACACCGCACCACTCCACCCAGCAGCACACCACCCCGCACCGCAGCTCCTCGCCGGTCCACGCGACCGCCGTGACGGTACGTCCGGGACAGCCGGGGCCGTACGGCCACCAGGACCGGTTCCAGCCGACGTACACCACGACCCCGTTCCGCGCTGGTGAGGCCGCGGACCGCACCTGGGGGGAGCCGACCATGCGGATGCGGCCTCTGCGCCCGCACGATCAGGATTCGAGGAACGCACGATGACCACGCACTTCGAGACGAACTCCGAGACGAACTTCGAGACGACGAGCCGACCGGGGAGTCCCGGCCCCGAGGAGGGCCCGCCGCCCGCCCCGACCGCCGTACAGGAACCGGCCGTTCCGGGGGCGCCCGCCGAGCCCCCGGCCCCCGGCGCGGGCGAACCCAGGCCGCCCTTCGCGCGGCGCCTGTGGAGAGGCAGGCCCGAGGACAACCGCTGGGTCCGCCCCGGCCTCCTCCTCGCTCTCCTTGTCATCGGCGGCCTCTACACCTGGAACCTCACGGCCTCCGGCTACGCCAACTCCTTCTACTCGGCGGCCGTACAGGCGGGCAGCCAGTCCTGGAAGGCCTTCTTCTTCGGCTCGCTGGACTCCGGCAACGCCATCACCGTCGACAAGCCACCGGCCTCGCTCTGGCCGATGGCGCTGTCGGTGCGGGTCCTCGGGCTCAACTCCTTCGCGATCCTGTTCCCGCAGGTCCTGATGGCCGTCGCCACCGCCGGGGTGCTGTGGGCGGCCGTACGCCGTCGCTTCGATGCCACGGCCGGCTTCCTCACCATGGCGGTGTTCGCGCTCACGCCCGTCGCCGCGCTGATGTTCCGCTTCAACAACCCGGACGCGGCCCTCGCGCTGCTCATGGCCGTCGCTGTCTACTGCACACAGCGAGCCCTGGAGAAGGCGCAGACGAAGTGGCTGGTCTGGGCGGGTGTCGCCATCGGCCTCGCCTTCCTGGTCAAGACGCTCCAGGCGTTCCTGATCCTGCCGGTTCTCGCCCTCGTGTACGTCGTCTTCGCACCGGCCTCGGTGAAGAAGAGGGTCGGGCAGGTACTGCTCGCCGGGCTCGCGATGATCGTCTCCGGCGGCTGGTGGGTCGCGATCGTGGAGCTGTGGCCCGCGTCGTCCCGTCCGTACATCGGCGGCTCGCAGAACAACTCCTTCCTGGAGCTGACCTTCGGCTACAACGGCCTCGGCCGTCTGAACGGCGAGGAGACCGGCAGCGTCGGCGGCGGCGGAGGCGGCGGCGGTGGCGGCAACTGGGGCGAGACCGGCTGGGACCGGATGTTCAGCTCCTCCATCGGCGGCCAGATCTCCTGGCTGATCCCGGCCGCGCTGATCCTGCTGGCCGCCGCGCTCTGGGCCACGCGGAAGCTGAAGCGCACGGACACCACCCGCGCGGCCTTCCTCCTCTGGGGCGGCTCGCTGCTGATCACCATGGTGATCTTCAGCTTCATGCAGGGGATCTTCCACGAGTACTACACCGTGGCCCTCGCCCCGTACATCGCGCCGCTGATCGGCATGGGCGCGGCGCTGCTCTGGGAGCAGCGGGACAAGTACTGGGCGTCGATCACGCTGGCCGCCGCGACGACCGCCACGGCCGTCTGGGGGTACGTCCTCCTCAACCGCTCCTCCGACTACCTGCCCTGGCTGAAGTGGGTCGTGCTCGTCGGCGGTCTGGTCGCCGCGCTCGGCCTGGTCTTCGTGGCTCGGCTGGGCCGTCGCTTGGCCCTGGCGGTCGTCGGCCTGAGCCTCGTCACGGCGGTGGCGGGCCCGACGGCGTACACCCTCACCACGCTCAACGAGGGGCACACCGGTTCGATCGTGACGGCCGGCCCGTCGACCCGCGGTGGCATGGGCGGCGGCCCCGGCGGTGGCGGCGGCGGTATGGGCGGCGGCCCCGGTGGCGGCATGCCGGGCCAGAACAACCAGCAGAACCAACAGGGCAACGGTCAGAACCAGCAGGGCAACGGTCAGATGGGGCAGCCCCCGACCGGCGGCTTCGGCGGCGGCCAGAACCAGCAGCAGGGTCAGCAAGGCCAGGGTCAGCAGGGCCAGGGCAACGGCACGACCCAGAACGGTGACGGCGGTCGCATGGGTGACGGCGGCGGTGGTGGCGGCATGGGCGGCCTGATCAACGGCACCTCCGTCAGCGACGAGGCCAAGGAACTGCTGGAGAAGAACGCGAGTGACTACACCTGGGCGGCCGCCGCCGTCGGCGCCCAGAACGCGGCGAGCTACCAGCTCTCCACCGGTGAGCCGGTCATGGCGATCGGCGGCTTCAACGGCACCGACCCGTCCCCGACGCTCGCGGAGTTCAAGAAGTACGTGGAGGACGGCAAGATCCACTACTTCATCGCCGGCGGTTCCGGCGGCGGCAGGGGCGGCAGCAGTGACGGCACCTCCTCGCAGATCAGCTCCTGGGTCCAGGAGAACTTCGAGGCGGTGACGGTCGACGGCACGACGTTCTACGACCTGACGCAGGCGAAGTAGGCCAGGCCGCGAGACGAGCGGGGCGGTGGCCCGGGGGCGGACGAACCCCCGGGCCACCGCCCTTTTCCGCGCGCCTTCGCCCCGTTTCGCGCGCCGCCGAGCAGGGCTGCTGTCGCTCGGCGCCGGAGATCGCGGCGTACGGCGGCCGTCGTACGTCGTCGAAAACCGCGTTGTACGCCGTATAGGAACTGTTCTACGGTGTAGAACATGTCGACCCCCACCCCCACCGCCCCGGCGGCCCCCTCCGAGGCCGACCAGGGGCATCCGCAGCGCTGGCTGATCCTCGGTGTCATCTGTCTCGCGCAGCTCACCGTGCTGCTGGACAACACCGTGCTGAACGTGGCGATCCCGTCCCTCACCGAGGAGTTGGGCGCGGCCACCTCGGACATCCAGTGGATGATCAACGCGTACTCGCTGGTGCAGTCGGGCCTGCTGCTCACCGCAGGCAGCGCGGCCGACCGCTACGGCCGCAAGAAGATGCTGATCGCGGGCCTGGTCCTGTTCGGCATCGGCTCACTGGTCGCCGGACTCGCCCAGTCCACGGGGCAGTTGATCGCCGCGCGGGCCGGAATGGGCGTCGGCGGCGCGCTGCTGCTGACCACGACCCTCGCCGTCGCCATGCAGATCTTCACCCCCGCGGAGCAGCCGAAGGCGATCGGCATCTGGGCGGCGGTCAACGCGCTCGGCTTCGCGGCCGGCCCCCTTCTCGGCGGCTTCATGCTCGGCCACTTCTGGTGGGGCGCCATCTTCCTGATCAACCTGCCGGTCGCCGCGCTGGGCGTGGTGGCCGTGATCGCGCTGGTCCCCGAGTCCAAGAATCCCCAGGGGGACCGGCCGGACCTGCTGGGCGCGCTGCTGTCGACCGTCGGCATGACCGCCCTCGTCTACGCGATCATCTCGGGCCCCGAACACGGCTGGGCGTCGGGCCGGGTGCTCGCCACGGCCGCCGTCGCCGCGGTCGTCCTCGCGGCCTTCGCGTACTGGGAGAGCCGTATCCCGTACCCCATGCTCGACCCGCACTTCTTCCGTGACCGCCGCTTCACGGGCGCCGTCGCCGGGGCCGTGCTCATCACCTTCGGCATGGGCGGCGCGCTCTTCCTCCTCACCCAGCATCTGCAGTTCGTGCTCGGCTACGACGCGTTGGAGGCGGGACTGCGGACCGCGCCGCTCGCCCTGGTCGTCGTCGTCCTCAACTTCTCCGGGCTGTCGGCGAAGTGGACGGCGAGGCTCGGGATGCCTGTCTCGATCGCGCTGGGGATGGTGCTGATGTCGGGCGGGCTGGTCTCCATCGCGACGATGGCCTCCGGCGGTTACGCCGGGACCCTGCTCGGGCTGGTCCTGATCGGGGTGGGCTGCGCGATCGCCAACCCCGCGATGGCGCACGCCATCATGAGCGCGATCCCGCCGGCCAAGGCGGGGGTGGGCGCCGGGATCAACGGCACGCTCGCCGAGTTCGGCACCGGGCTGGGCGTGGCCGTGCTGGGGGCCGTGCTCAACGCGCGCTTCGCGGCGCTGATCCCGGTGGCGGCGGCGTCGTTGCCGGCGGCGCTGGCGGGGGCGGACACGGCTGTCGAGCGGGCCGGGGTGATGTCCGCGTTCTCCTCCGGGGTGGAGGCGAGTCTGCTGGTGGGGGCGGTGGCTGTGTTGCTCGGGGGGTTGGTGGCGGCGGGGTTGCTGCGCAGGGCGGAGATGGGGGAGCGGGGGTTGGGCGCCTCATAGCTCGGGGGTGCGGTCGGGTCGGCGGCTGCGGGTGCGTCGTGGTTGTTCGCGCAGTTCCCCGCGCCCCTGAACGGCGCGCTGCGCGCGGCACGTTCAGCGTCGCCGGGAGTGCGCGCCCCTCGCCGCGCATCCGGCTGCGTCGGAAAGGCGAGCCCCTCACCGCACGTCCGGCCCCGTCGGAATCGCGCGCCCTCGCGGCGCACCCAGCGTCGCCGGAAACGCGCGCCCTCGTCGCACAGCCGGTGCCCTCGGAAGTGCGCGGCGTTCGCGGCACTTCCCGGGGGCTTCGCCCGCCTAGCATCGTCAGCATCTGAAAGAAGCGTGTCTCGGAAGGTGCGTCATGGTGAAGGGAGCCGGTCGGTCCGAAGGAGCCGCGCGGGCCAGTGTCTGGCTGGAGGAGAAGGCGCGGGCCGGACGGAGTGGGCAGCCCTCGGGGCTGGACCGGGAGCGGATCACCGTGACGGCCGTGCGGTTGCTGGACGCGGAGGGGCTGGCCAAGTTCTCGATGCGGCGGCTGGCGGCCGAGCTGAACGTGACGGCGATGTCGGTCTACTGGTACGTGGACACCAAGGACGACCTGCTGGAACTCGCCCTCGACCAGGCGTTCGCCGAGATGCGGCTGCCCCCGCCCGACCCGGACCCGGACGAGGACTGGCGGGACCAACTGCGCGCCCTGGCCCGGGAGTACCGGGCGGTCCTGGTCCGGCACCCCTGGGTCTCGCCCCTCGCGGGCACCTTCCTCAACATCGGCCCGCACGCGCTGGACTTCTCCCTCGCCGTGCAGCGCGTGATCGGCCGCACCGCGCTGCCCGCCCGGGGCCAGGCCGGTGCCATCGCGGCGGTCTTCCAGTTCGTGTACGGCTTCGGCACCATCGAGGGCCACTTCGTGCAGCGCTCCGCCGCGGCCGGGATGACCCAGGACGAGTACTTCCGCAGCGCCATGAGCGCGGTGTCCGGCTCCCCTGAACCCCATGAGGTCATCCGGCACTCCACCGACCTGATGGAGGCCCGCGGCGGCGAGACCGTCGAGGAGATGCGCGAACGCGACTTCGGCTACGCCCTGGACACCCTCGTCGCCGGCATCGAGGTGATGGCGACGAGGGGCTGAACCCACGGGTCTGGAAGGCGGCGCAGCCCGGCCGCCCAGACACGGAGGCTCAGCCCGGCCTCAGACAGGTCCGCTCAGCCCTCCTGTACCAGCCGTGCCGGGAAGCCCCCGGTGGCCACCGGGCCCCACTTCACCGGCGTGATCCGGATGATCGACTTGCCCTGCTTGATCATCGCTTCGCGGTACTCGTCCCAGTCCGGGTGCTCGCCCGAGATGTTGCGGAAGTACTCCACCAGGGGCTCGACCGAGTCCGGTGAGTCGATGACCTCGGCCGTGCCGTCGATCTGGACCCAGGGGCCGTCCCAGTCGTCGCTCAGCACGACGAGGCTCACCCGCTCGTCCCGCTTGGCGTTGCGGGTCTTGGCCCGCTCGGGGTACGTGGAGACGACGATCCGCCCGGAGTCGTCTACACCGCAGGTCAGCGGGGAGGCCTGGGGGCCGCCGTCGGACCGCCGGGTGAGCAGGAGCGCCCGATGCCGGGGGCGTACGAAGTCGAGCAGTTCTTCGAGGGATACCGACGTGTTGGTCGCGATGTTCCGTGCCATGCGCTCAGCGTAGGGCCGGGGGCGCCTCATGGCTCGGGGGGTGCGGCCGGTTCGGCGGCTGCGGGTGCGTCGTGGTTGTTCGCGCCCACGCGGCGGAGCCGCATATCGGGTACAGCCCCGCGCCCCTTGCGGGAGCGCTACGCACCCCGTCCCCGCACATCCTGCACAGCCTGTACGTCCAGCTCGACCCTCAGCGTCGTCCCGATCGCCGCGATGCCCGCCTGTACCACCTGGTTGTAGTTCATGGCGAAGTCCTCCCGGCGGAGTTCGGTGGTGGCCCGGAAGGCGGCGCGGGTGCCGCCCCACGGATCCCTGCCGGTGCCCAGGTACGCCAGGTCCAGGTCGACCGGACGTACGACACCGCGCATGCCCAGCTCGCCGTGGACGGTCCAGCGGTCCGGGCCGACGGGCGTGAGGCCGGTCGAGACATAGGTGATCTCGGGGTGCCGTTCGACGTCGAGGAAGTCCGGGGAGCGCAGATGCTGGTCCCGGGTCGGGTTGCCCGTGTCGATCGAGGCGGCCCGGATCACCGCCTCCACCCGGGACTTGGTCCCCTCGTCGGGGGTCGGGGCGATCTCGACGGAGGCCGAGAAGTCGGTGAAACGGCCGTGGACGCTGGAGATGCCCAGGTGCTGGGCCACGGCGGCGACGGAGGAGTGCGCGGGGTCGACGGTCCAGAGCCCGGGCGGAGGAAGTTCCGTACCGCCGAGCCGGGCCAGGGTGACCGTGCCGATCTCCACCCGCCCTCCCCCGCTCTCGGCTTCGCCCGAGCGGGAGGTACCCCCGTCCGTCACGAGGGCGCTGGAGGCCGTCGGCATGTAACCGACCGCCGTGACGATCACCGTGTACGCGCCCGGCGCGAGCGGCGTGGGGTCGTGCACGCGCCCTTCGGCGTCCGCCTCGGCCCGCAGCACCTGCGTACCGGTCATGTCGGTCACCGTCACGACCGCGTGCGACACGGCCCAGCCGTCCCGGGTGCGGACCCGCGCGGTCAGCCCGGCCCGTCCTGCTCGTCCCGTCGTGTCCATGTCCGTCAACTCCTCAGCGTGCGACCAGCCGGTGGAGCGGGGGGAGGCTCCACCGGCCGGTGGTTCAACCGGTCGTCCGGGCGAACTACTCGCCCGGGTGCGCGAGTTCGATGTCGTGGTCGTCGACGCGGGGACCGCTGACCGTCAGGGCCGTGGCCACGGGCGGGTAGCCGGTCGCGATGACCGTGTACTCGCCGCCGTCCAGGTCGGCGAAGGCGTACGCCCCGTCCGCGCCGGTGGTGGCCGTGCCGACCACGTTGCCCGCCGCGTCGACGAGGGTCACGCGGGCGTCGGCCAGCACCCCGCCCGCCGCCCGGACCACTCCCCGCAGCCGGGCCCCGGCCTCCAGGTCGATCTCGATCCGGGTGACGCCGGTGCCGCCGACCTCGACCGGCAGTGCGCGCGGGCGGAACCCGGCGGCGTTCACCGCGACGGTCACCCCGCCGGGCACCAGCTCGCCGAAGCCGAACTCGCCCTGCTCACCGGTGACTCCGCTGGCCAGCACATCGCCGCGCACATCGGTCACCACGACCATGGCGTCCTTCACGCCCTGCCCGGCACCGGCGGCCCGCACCACACCGCTCAGCCCGCTCGTCCCGCTGAGCAGGATGTCGTACGCGACCGGCTCGTCGTGCACGACGACCGTGGACGCCTGCGGCTGGAACCCGTCGGCGGACGCGATCAGGACGTACGATCCGGCGGCGGGCACGTCCACCGCGTAGGCCCCGTCGGCGCCCGCGACCGAACGGCCCAGCTGCCGCCCGACGAGCGAGATCAGGGTCACGGCGGCCCGGGCAACGGGCGCGCCCTCGGCCCCGCGGACCTGTCCCCGTACGGCAATGCCGTTGCCGGCACCGGAACCGCTGCCGACGCCCGACATCGGGGCCGTGGCCGTGGCCGTGACCGATGCCTGGGGCTCGGCGGTGTCGGCGACGTCGGTGGCCTCGGAGACCCCGGAAACCCTGGAGACCCCGGAAACCCTGGAGACCCCGGAGGACGGGCTCGCGTCGTTCGCATTGTTCGCCTGGCTCGCCTGGGCGAGCGCCCCGGTGGTCCGCAGCGGGACCTCCTTGATGAAGAAGGAGAAGACGAGCGCGAGGACGGCGAAGGGGGCGGCGTAGAGGAAGACGTCTCCGATGCCGTGACCGTAGGCGCTCTCGATGACCGTGCGGATCGGCGTGGGCAGCGCGTCCAGGTCGGGGATCTCGCCGTGGCCCGTGGAGGAGCCGGAGACGCCGAGCTTGGCGAGGCCCTCCTCGGCGTAGTGCGTGATCCGGTGGCTCAGCACCGCGCCCAGCGCCGAGACGCCGATCGCACCGCCGAGGGAGCGGAAGAAGGTGACGACCGAGCTGGCGGCGCCGAGGTCGCCGGGGGCGACCTGGTTCTGGGTGCAGAGCACCAGGTTCTGCATCATCATGCCGACGCCCAGCCCGAGCAGCGCCATGAAGATCGCCACGTGCCAGTACTCGGTGTCGTAGCGCAGGGTGCCCAGCAGTCCGAGGCCCGAGGTCACCAGCACACCGCCGGCGAGCAGCCAGGCCTTCCAGCGGCCGGTGCGGGTGATGACCTGCCCGGAGACGGTCGACGAGACGAACAGACCGGCGATCATCGGGATGGTCAGGACGCCGGACATGGTCGGGGACTTGTCGCGGGCCAGCTGGAAGTACTGGCTGAAGAAGATGGTGCCGGCGAACATCGCGACACCGACGAAGAGCGAGGCCAGCGAGGCCAGCGCGATCGTCCGGTTGCGGAAGAGCCGCAGCGGCATGATCGGCTCGCTCGCCTTCGACTCCACCAGCAGGAACACCGCGAGCAGCGCGACCGTGCCGCCGACCATCGCGTACGTCTGCCACGACACCCAGTCGTACTTGTCACCGGCGAAGGTCACCCAGATCAGCAGCAGGCAGACGGCGGCGGTGATGAGGAACGCGCCCGCCCAGTCGACCTTCACCTTCCGCTTGACGACCGGCAGGTGCAGCGTCCGCTGGAGCACGACCAGGGCGATGACCGCGAAGGGCACGCCGACGTAGAAGCACCAGCGCCAGCCCAGCCAGCTGGTGTCGGTGATGACACCGCCGACCAGCGGGCCGCCGACCATGGCGGTCGCGAAGGTGGCGCCGAGGTAGCCGTTGTACCGGCCGCGTTCGCGCGGGGAGATCATCGCCGCGAGGCAGATCTGGGCCAGTGCGGAGAGCCCGCCCATGCCGACGCCCTGGACCGCGCGGAACCCGATCAGCATCCCGGCGTTCTGGGAGAGTCCGGCGGCGGCCGAGCCCAGCACGAAGATCACCAGCGCCAGCTGGATCAGCAGCTTCTTGGAGAACAGGTCGGCGAGCTTGCCCCACAGCGGGGTCGACGCGGTCATCGCCAGCAGCGACGCGGTCACCACCCAGGTGTACGCGCTCTGCCCGCCGCCCAGGTCCTTGATGATGTCCGGCAGCGCGTTCGACACGATCGTCGACGACAGGATCGCCACGAACATGCCGAGCAGCAGGCCTGTCAGCGCTTCCATGATCTGCCGGTGGGTCATCGGGGCGTGGTCGCCACCGCTGTGGGGGGCACCCTTGGCGGGTCCTCCACCGTGCTTGGCGTGAGCCCGCACACCGGCTGGTGTGGTCGTTGCCATGGGGCTTCCTTTTCTTACGGGTCTTTGCGGGTGTACGGGTTGTGGTGATGGTCGCCGGGGGCCCCGGGCGGGGCCGCTACGCGGACGTCCGGGTCGGTAACGCGGGCGCCCCGGTCGGTGGGACGGGCGTCCGGGGCGGTGCGGTGGTGTCGAAGCTCTCCCGCAGCCGGCCCAGGAGCCGGGCCAGTTGTCCGACCTCGTCGTCGGACCAGTCGCTCAGCCGGGCGGCCATCAGCCGACTGGTGCGCCGGTACAGCTCGGTGACCACGGCCTGGCCCTCGGGGGTCAGGCGCAAGATCCGTGAGCGTCTGTCCGCCGGGTCGGGGAGGCGTTCGATCCAGCCCCGCTCGGCGACGTGTGCGACATGTCGGCTGGTCACGGACATGTCGACGGAGAGCAGCTCGGCGAGCTTGCTCATCCGCATCTCGCCGTGCCGGCCGAGCAGCGTCAGGACTCCGGCCGAGCCGCCGGGGCACTCGTGCGGGAGCATTCGTCCGATCTCCCGCTTGACGGCCCCGACGGCACTGAGCTGACGGGCCAGCTCCTCGTAGTGCGCTTGCCCGGCCATGGAGTCCCTCCCGTGTTTGTTGCTTAGGGCAACCATAGGACTGGATGGTTGCTACAGGCAAATGAAATGAGGGTCGATGCGGCCCAAGTCTTGGCAAAGGAGAACGTTCGGGGTGTCCCCGGTGGACAACCCCGCTTGGGTGCGTCCCGCCGGATTCGCTAAGGTCTCGGGCCATGGCTGACAACCAGGGCCCCCAGGGCAACTACGACCCCGCGGGCAGCACGCAGATGTTCCGCGCCTTCGTCGACGAGACGCCGGCGGGGGGTCGGCAGGCCGCCGCGACCGGGTCCTCCGGGCCGCGGGTCGGTGTGATCGTCGGTGTGATCGCGGCGGTGGCGGTGGTGGCCGCGGTGGTGTGGCTCGCGCTGGCGTAGACACGAGCGCGTACGCGTCTGCCGGGTGCCGGGTGCCGGGTGCCGGGTGTCGGGTGCCGTGAGCAGGCGGCTGCGGGTCCGGTGGGGCTTCTCGCGCAGTTCCCCGCGCCCCTGAAAAGCAGGGGCTGCGCCCCGTGCTTTTCATCCCGCAGCCCCGTCGCCTTTCATCCCGCAGGCCGTCACCTTTCAGGCTCGCGGTCTCACGCGGCGGTCACCCTGCAACCCCGCGCGGCCGTCACCTGCCAGGCTCACGCGGTCCTGGTCTGTCAGGCCCGCAGGGGCCTGGTCTTTCAGGGGTGCGGGGAACTGCGCGAGAAGCCCCACCGGACCCGCACCCGACGACGCGCGCGTACCCACACCCCCACCCACTCGGCCCGCACGCACCCCCTCCTGCAACACGCGCACGACCACCGCCGGGCTGCCCGAACTCGGCAACCCGGCGGTGGTACGTGTCAACGTGAGGCCGATGGCCTCAGTCGGAGATCAGGCCCTCCCGGAGCTGCGCCAGCGTCCGGGTGAGGAGGCGGGAGACGTGCATCTGGGAGATGCCGACCTCCTCGCCGATCTGCGACTGCGTCATGTTCGCGAAGAACCGGAGCATGATGATCCGGCGCTCACGCGGCGGCAGCTTCGCCAGCAGCGGCTTCAGCGACTCCCGGTACTCCACGCCCTCCAGCGCCGTGTCCTCGTAGCCGAGGCGGTCCGCGAGGGAGCCCTCACCGCCGTCGTCCTCGGGGGCCGGGGAGTCGAGCGAGGACGCCGTGTAGGCGTTGCCGACGGCGAGGCCGTCGACGACGTCCTCCTCCGACACACCCAGGACCGCGGCGAGTTCGGTGACCGTCGGAGAGCGGTCGAGCTTCTGGGAGAGCTCGTCGCTGGCCTTGGTGAGGGCCAGCCGCAGCTCCTGGAGCCGGCGCGGGACGCGGACCGACCATGAGGTGTCACGGAAGAACCGCTTGATCTCGCCCACGACCGTCGGCATCGCGAACGTCGGGAACTCCACGCCCCGTTCGCAGTCGAAGCGGTCGATCGCCTTGATCAGGCCGATCGTTCCGACCTGGACGATGTCCTCCATCGGCTCGTTGCGCGACCGGAAACGGGCGGCGGCGTAACGGACCAGCGGGAGGTTGAGCTCGATCAGGGTGTCCCGGACATAGGCGCGCTCGGGGCTGTTCTCGTCCAGCGCGGCGAGCCGCAGGAACAGGGAGCGGGACAGGGTGCGGGTGTCGATGTTCGCCGAGGCCGACGAGGCCGGGAACTCAGACGCCGGCGGAGCCTGGGGACCGGGACGGTCCTCAAGCGCCTGAAGGTCCTGAGGGGCCTGGATAGCGTCGGGCGCGGTCTCGCTCTTGTCGAGCGTGAGCACCTTCGAGCTGCCCTGGTCTGCGGACATGCCACCCCCTTTGGGTCGCGGACGGTCGCGGCGGACGCTCCGTCGTAAGGAACGCAGCCTCCACCTGAATACCGGCGGCGAGGCCACGGCAAACGCGCTGGGGGAAGAATGTCACACGTCGGCAACGCGATGTAGTGACATGTCGACATGGAGAGGGTGAATAGGCCCTGGAAACAGGGGTTCTGATGGGATTTCAGCGCTGATGGACCTGAAAGAACCTCAATGAGCGATTCCCTCTCACCGGTGACATCTCGACAGCGCATTCGGTCACGCCCATGGCCTGCACACGCGTACCGCTGGCCGATTCTGTGCGCCCCGCCTGCCATCGTGCGCCCCGCGTGCCCCACGGTCCATCCGGGAAGAGGCGGGGGTCATTGCTTACCGATGGTTACTCATCTGAGGCGTGGGTTCCGCCCCCGACAGGGGCGCGGGGAACTGCGCGAGAAGCTCCACACGCCCGCACCCGCGGAACCACAGGAACCCAGCAGACGAGTGGGCCCCCGGCGGACCGGGCGGACCGGGCGGACCGGGCGGACCGGGCGGACCGGGCGGACCGGGCGGACCGGGCGGACCCGGCGGACCCGGCGGACCGGGCGGACCGGGCGGACCCGGCGGACCGAGCGGAGCGCCTACGCTTCGATCCGGTTGGCCGACCGCAACCGCGCGAAGCTCCGGGCCAGCAGCCGCGACACATGCATCTGGGAGACCCCCAGCTCCGCGCTGATCTGCGACTGCGTGAGGTTGCTGTAGTAGCGGAGCAGCAGGATGCGCTGTTCGCGTTCGGGGAGCTGGACGAGGAGATGGCGTACGAGGTCGCGGTGTTCGACGCCGTCGAGTTCGGGGTCCTCGTAGCCCAGCCGGTCGAGCAGCCCCGGCAGGCCGTCGCCCTCCTGGGCGGCCTCCAGCGAGGTCGCGTGGTACGAGCGTCCCGCCTCGATGCAGGACAGGACCTCCTCCTCGGTGATGCGCAGCCGCTCGGCGATCTCCGCGGTGGAGGGGGTGCGGCCGAAGGCGGTGGTGAGGTCCTCGGTCGCGCTGTTCACCTGGACCCACAACTCGTGCAGCCGGCGCGGGACGTGGACCGTGCGCACGTTGTCGCGGAAGTACCGCTTGATCTCCCCGACGACGGTCGGCATGGCGAAGGTCGGGAACTGCACGCCGCGGTCCGGGTCGAACCGGTCGATGGCGTTGATCAGTCCGATGGTGCCGACCTGGACCACGTCCTCCATCGGCTCGTTGCGGGAGCGGAAGCGGGCGGCCGCGTAGCGCACGAGCGGGAGGTTCGCCTCGATGAGCGCCCCGCGTACGCGGTTGTGCTCCGGGGTGCCCGGCGCCAGATGCTTCAGCTCGCCGAACAGCACCTGGGTGAGGGCCCGGGTGTCGGCGCCGCGACGTTTCTCCGGGGCGGGGGCCGTGGCCTGGCTGGTGACCTGGGCCGGCGCGGCATCGGGAGCGGGGACGTCTTCCTGGGGAGGGGCAGTACTGGCCGACACGGTCAACGCCACCTCTTCATCCATCAACTCAACCGTCAAAAGCGGTCATAGCATCACAAGACATGTGCACTGTGATCAAGCACCGCATATCGCCGTGTTGAGAAAAAAGCCCCGCGCTACGAGAGCGCGGGGCGGAGAAAAGCGATGGGGGGAGGCGAAGACGGGAGGGGTGGGGCGGCTCAGAACTCGTAGTCGGCGATGATCCAGGTCGCGAACTCGCGCCACAGCGCCACGCCCGCCTGGTGGTCCGGGTGCTCGACGTACGTACGCAGCGCGTCCGCGTCGTCGAACGCCGAGTTGATCGCGAAGTCGTAGGCGATGGGGCGGTCGCTGACGTTCCAGCCCAGCTCCCAGAAGCGGATCTCCCCGATCGTGCCGTCGAGCGCGCGGAACGCGTCCACACCCTTCACGACCCGCGGGTCGTCACGCTCGACGCCCTCGTTGAGCTTGAAGAGGACCAGGTGGCGGATCATGGGCGCTCCGGAAACGGTCGTACGAGGTACTGGGCGAGGGGCGTGCCGCTACTGGGCTCCGTCGGCGATCCAGGTGAAGAAGTCGCCGATGGACCGGGCGGCGTTCGAGACACCCTCGAAGCCTATCTGGACGTAGTCGGCGGCCTTGGCCGGGTCCGTGATGATCACGTAGAGCACGAAGACCACGAGCACGTACAGCGCGATCTTCTTCCCCTGCACCGCCACCGCGGCCTCCCCCGCCTCTTGTGCCCTGTGGGCCCCATGGGTCCCTCTTTGTCGGCGGCGAGTGTAACCCGATCATGCGTTCGTAGGAGAGGCTGCGAACCCGTGAACGCAGGAAGGGCCCCGTCTGACGACGGGGCCCTTCTTCAGCGGTAGCGGAGGGATTTGAACCCTCGGTGACTTGCGCCACACTCGCTTTCGAGGTCTGCTCCCACCTGCGGAAACAGTGTTCGAGGGTGTCCAACCCCGTTCATTCCCGTACTCGCGCCCGGCACGTGAACGGCTACGACCGGCATCGGACGGGGGTGAATGAGACGGAAACTGAGACGGAGTGCGGACCGGCTGACCTGTGCGTCTGTACCCGTCAGAGTTAGGGGCGGGAGGCTTCCAGGGCTGCGATCACGGCCGCCGGGTCGCCGTCGTACAACACGTGCGCCTCATCTCCCTGTGGAGGGACGAACCGCTTGCGGTACCGCTGTAGGTCGCTCTCAGAGAAGTAGATCGAGTTGGGATCGTTCGCGTGGAAGTCGTTGCGCTTGCTGATCCTCGCCCACAGCTCGTCATGGCTGGCGGCTAGGTAGACGAGTACAGGAGTCGCGCCGGCGTCGGTGGCAATCGCTCGCCACTTCGCCCGGTCCTCCGGGGTCCAGAAGCCGTGGTCAACGACGACATCGTGCCCGGCCTTGAGTTGCTCCCGCAGGTCGGCAGCCACGTCTTCGAGGACGGGCCGCTCAAGGGTGGGGAAGACGCCACGGGGGAAGTCCACGCCGTAGACGCCGTGCCGGCGGAACATCTCCTCGTCCGGGCACAGTCGTATGAACCCGCGGGCGGTCAGGGTGCGGGAAAGAGTCGTCTTGCCGGAGCCGGGGAGCCCGGCCATAAGGACGCAGAACGGCGGGTGTGGGTGCATCGATCTCGTCGTGGTTCGGGAGATGGCAGCCACCTCCGCTTCGGCTTCGTGCTTGATTGTGCCAGTCCTGCGGGCCGCAGACAGTGCTCCTAGGCGGTCGTCTAGCGCACTTATGAGCGGGTCGCCCACGACCGTCACGGGGAAACCTCCGATTCTGTGCGCCATGTGCGGCCGGGTCCGCCGAGGTCCACGCCGTACTCCACGATGTTGCCCTCACTGTCCACGAACTTGGCTGTCATCACGACCACCGGGTCGGTCGGCAGGTTGCCAGGGTCCAGTTCCAGGAGTCGGGCGTACTCCGGCGTCACCAGGCGCGCGGACGCAGTGTCGATGCGGTGGCTGATCGGGTGACCGGTCGCCTGAGCAATGAGCTGGAGCGACGTTCCCCCTGTCAGGCGCGCGCTCTCTGCTAGCTGGGGGATCAGCTTCCCGTACCGGGCGGGAATCCACGACGTGCTGTGAGCGACGATGCCGTGCCGGTCCCTATATACGCGGCTACGGCGCACCACATCGGATCCGGGCTGAATGTCCAGCGCTTGCGCCACTTCATCCGGCGCAGGCACCACGGCAGCCTGGTGCGAGTCGGACCGCTCGCCTGCCCCCCAGCTCGACCCGGTACGGCGTCCCCGGTCCTGTCGCTGCGCCCCTGACGACATCGGCGCCGGCTGGTCCAGTACTTCGGTACCGATGCCGTGGATGCCACGGACAAGCCCCTCGTTGCGCAGCTTGCGCAGGGCTTTCTCGGCTGTCGCCGTGCTCACCTTCCACTCTTCCGAGAGGTTCTTGATGCTCGGCAAGAGCGTTCCCGGCGGTAGCTGACCGGACGTAATCAGCTCCATGTAGTGGGCAGCAATCCTCGCGTACGGCGCCCGATTATCGGCCTGGCCTGCCATGGTGCCCGCTCCTTGTCGTCACTTCCCTGAGGTTCCCTAGCTTACCGCTTGACACCGCAGGGAACCCTAGGGAACCTTAGGGATGTGCCCGCCGGTCAGATCGGTTGAGCGGCGAGCACCTCGACACACCTGTGTCCGCCGCCCGGAGGGCTCCGTGAAACGGGCTCGAAGGAAGCGCCGGCTCTTTGACAACTGAATGGGGATCACGCCGCCTCTCCTCGGCCAAGTAGGCGGCTACGCGGACTTCCGCGTGAGGTACAGCGCGATTCGACCATTCCGCTGCTGCTGCGGCCGGTTGCCTCCGCTGCACGTCTCGTACGTGCAGCGCTGAGGGGAGCCGGACATTCCGACTTCAACGGCGCGCGGCCCCGGTGCTGGAACACCGGGACCGCTGTTCGGGCCGTTCCTGTACGAGAGGAACCACGACCCTATGAGCACCATCGTCACTGTTCAGGACGCTGTTACCGCGTTCGCCGACTTCATGGAGCCGACGAACGCCGAGCTGGACGCGATCGAGCAGGAGGCCCCGCTGATCCTGGCGGAGGTCGACCTGCTCGACGCGCAGATCATCGCGCTCCACCACGCGCCGAACGAGGTGGACGCCAAGCGGTTGCGCCGGGCTTTCGGCAAGGTGCTGCACGAGCGCCGGGTACTGGCCAACCGCACCGCCACCGACCGCACGGCCGGCGGTGCCGCATGAGCCGGGCCCTGATGTACGCCCTCGTCCTCCCGCTGTTCGCGGCGGAGGTCTTCGCTCAGTTCGTCGCCCACGACCAGCAGTGGACGACCGTGTTCGCCGTGCTCGCCCTGGGCGTGCTCGCGGTCCGCTACCTGCTCGGTCCGCAGACCGACGACGAGACGTGCCCGCCCGACTGCCCCAAGTGCCGCGAGTCGCTGGGGGAGGACCTGTGAGCGCGGAACGCAACCTGAGCGCCGCGCACGCCGAGGTCAAGGCGGAGATCGCGCGGACCGACACGAAGACCGGTCTGCTGCTGGCGTTCATCGGCGCGGTACTGGCCGGTGCCTGGACGGTCGCCAAGGACACCCCGCTCACCCTGCCCGCCTACATCGTGGGCGGGGTCGGCATGGCAGTGCTGGTCGTGGCGGCTGGTCTGCTGCTGCGGTCGGTACGGCCGAACCTCAAGGGCCGTCACGGTTTCCCGCTGTGGGCGACGCTCACCGCCGAGGAGATCACGGCCACGCTCGCCGAGGTCGACCTGAGCGCGGACATCGCCGGCCTGTCCCGGCTGGCGGTCGCGAAGTTCACCGGTCTGCGTCGCGCCATCGACCTCACCTGCGCCGGCGGGGCGTTGCTCGCCCTCGCGGTGCTGGTCGCTGTGGTGGGGGGTGCGGCATGAGGGGCAAGACCGTTCTTCCCGCTGTCGCGATGACGGCGGTGTCCATGGTCCTCACGCTCGCGGTGGTGCTGATGTGGCTGGGCACGGCTGTGCCGTGGCCGGTCGCGCTGGTCGTCGGTCTCGGCATCGACGGGGGATGGCTGGCCACCCTCGCCTATGAGCGCCGTCTCGCCGCGCAGGGCGACCACAGCCGGACCGTCACGGCGGTCGGCTGGTCGTTCGGCCTCATCGCGACCGGCGTCCTCATCGCCCACGCCCTGACCGCCGAACACTCCGTCGGTGCGTGGCTGGCCGTGGCATGGCTGCCGATCGCTGCCAAGGCTTTGTGGCTGGTGCATGGGCTTTGGGAGCGAACCGCGCTCACCCCGTCCGCGCTCGGTGCGATCCGGGGAATCCAGCAAGAGGCACGCGACGAAGCGGCCGTTGCCCGTGCCCGGTTGCGGGCGGAAGCAGCCACCGAGGAGACCCGGCTCACGGCCGTGACGGAAGCAGGCGCCCGCGTCGCACGCGTGCAGTCCAAGACCGCCGCCACCCTCGCCGGGGCGTGGTCGACGCTGGAGACGGCACGCAACGGCGAGGACACCGGCAGGGCGCTGACCAGCGTGACGGCCCGCGTCACACCCGGCGTCACACCCCGGTGGGAACTGCCCGTGTGGGGCCCCACCGAGACCCTGCCCGCGCTGGAGTCCGCCCCCGCGCTCACCGACGCTCAGCTTGACGCGCTGGTCGACGAGATCCGTCACAGCCAGAGTCCGGCCCTGTCCTACCGCGAGATGTCCGCCCGGTTCCGCGCGGCCGGCCACTCCGCTTCCGAGGTCCGTCTGCGGGCGGCGTGGAAGCGGGTCGCCTGATGGCCGCCTGCACCGTCTTTGACTCCACCGCCCGCCACACGTATCCGAGGAAGGGCTGACCTGATGGGCAACTCCGACATCCGCCGTCTGGACCGCGAGATCCAGCGGACGACGAAGAAGCTGGAAGCGGTCCGCCGGGGTGAGTGGTGGCCGCTGACCAGCCGTGAGCGCCTGTCGATGACCCGCGCCATGGCCGGTGGCGCCCGCAGCGTCCACAAGGGCCGCAGCACGGCCGGTGCCGAGGACCGCATGGACTCCATCGGGTCCGCCGTCGAGACGCGGCTGAACGCGGAGCTGACGGCGCTGCACGGGGAGCGTCAGCGGCTGATCACCGAGGCCGCCCGCGCCAAGGCCGCCAAGAAGTCGACGGGGTGGTGGTGAGCATGGCCGCGACCACGCCGCCGGGTGAGTGCCCGCAGTGCTGGCAGCACGCCCACGACCGAAGCGTCCACCGCAAGCTGCGGCCCCGCGAGGACTGCCCGCAGTGCGTGGACCACATGCGCAACGGCTGCCCGAACATCACGCCCAAGAAGAAGTCGAGTTGGTGGTGAGCGTGGACGGCCGTTGTCCCGCCGCTCACCCCGAAGACCCCACCCCGTGCGTCGGCCCGGTCGCGGTGACCGTGCTGGACGCCGTGGGCGGCGGTGCTGATGGGTGCGAGCACCATGGCGCCCGTCTGCTGGCTTCCCTCGACCGGGGCCGCGTCTACGCCCTGCCCACCGCCCCGGCTGGTGCGGCCATTCGCGTGTTCCGGGCCGCCGCCGGCATCCGCCCCTTCTGCTGGGTCGACGGCCCGCGCAACCAGCCGTCCCAGCTCAGCGCGATCGAGAACCGCGCCCGCCACGGCCGCTGACCGTGCGCCCGCCCCGCCCGCCCCGGTCTGCCGGGCGGGCGGGGCCCGCAGCCTTCCCCGTTTCTTCCGCCCCGCCACCGGGGCAGTCAGGAGTGCTCCCGTCATGGGTGACACCGTCGTCCACCTGCACAAGAACACCGACCCCACCCCCGACCCCGGCGCCGATGCGGCCCCGGTGACCACGCTGACCGTGGTCCCCGACCCCACCCCGCCCGCCCCCGTCCCGCTGTGGGTGCGCTCCGGCCGCGCGGAGAAGCGGGTGGCCACCGATGAGCGCACCAAGAACACTGGGCGCGTGGTCGTCCGTCACGGCGCCTATGTCGTGGGCGGGGCCCGGATCGTGGCCCGCCGTACCTGGGACGGCCGTACCGGCTCCCGCTACGAGCGCATGATCCGCACGGCGGAAGCCGCGGGGAACCTGGAAGCGGCCGAGGAGTGGGAGGAGCGCCTGCAGCGCTTCCGCGCCGCCCGCCACCACCGCCGCATGGACCTGCTGCACTCACCCGTGGAGGCCGCCAAGGGCCTCGCCGTCGGCACCGGCACCGGCATCGGCGTCCTGGTCGCGCTCGGGGTGGCGCACGCGATCGTCACCGAGGACATCGCCGACGTCATCACCCCGCTCATGGCCGTGATCGGCCTCATCCACACCCTCATCGTCATCGTCCAGGTCGTGTGGGGACCGGCGGTCACGATCGGCCCGTTCCTCGCCCTGCTCGCCCTGTGGGCCGTCGGCCGCCACCAGCAGGCCGCACCCCAGTGGGCGCTCCCGGCGAACGTCCGGTCGAGCGAGGGTGAGCCGATCACCCCGTCCATCGTCGTCAAGGCACTGCGCGACCTCGGCGTGCCCGCGCTGCGCAACGCCATCAAGGAGATGGGCGATGCCGGCGCGTCCATGCTCGGTCCGATCCGCATCGCCGGATGCGGCGTGGAGGTCGACGTCACCCTGCCGTCGGGGGTGTCGACGATCGAGGTTCAGCAGCGGCGCCGCAAGCTCGCCGAGAACCTGACCCGGCACGAGCACGAAGTGTTCATCACCCTGCCCGAGGCCGCCCGCACGGTGCGGCTGTGGGTGGCGGACTCGGGTGCCCTGGATGAGCCGATCGGCCCGTCGCCGCTGGTCACCGACGAGACGATGACCGCCGACTACGCCAAGGGCAAGGCCCCGTGGGGCCAGGACCTGCGCGGAGACGCCGCCGCGCTCAGCCTGTACCAGCGCCACCTTCTGATCACCGGTCTGTCGAACCAGGGCAAGACCGTGGCCCTGCGGTCGCTCGCCCTGTGGGTCGCCCTCGACAAGTCGGTGCAGTTCCTCATGGGCGACCTCAAGGGCGTGGGTGACTGGGCCATGTTCGACGGGCTTGCCACCACGCTCATCCAGGGCCCCACCGACGAACACGTCATCCAGGTCACCGAGATGGTGGAGGGGGCGGTCGAGGAGATGAACCGCCGTCTCCAGGCCCCGCCCGGAACGGTCTTTCCGGCCCTGATTGTGCTGGTGGACGAGGCACAGGTGGCGTTCATGTGCCCGGTCAAGGACGAGGACAAGCGCCCGTATGGCGGCTCGAAGTCCAACTCCCGCTACTTCATGGCCGTCCGCAAAATCCACAACCAGGGGCGTGCGGTGAACGTGCTGATGTGGCAGGGCACCCAGGACCCCACCGACCAGAACCTCCCCAAGCTGGTCCGCGAGGGCGCCCACACCCGCGCCTCCCTCGCCCTGGGCACCGAGTCCCAGGCCCGCATGGCGCTCGGGGACAAGGCCGTCGACGGCGGCGCCGCCCCCAACCTCCTGCGCCCCGGCCTCGACCAGGGAACCCTGGTCGTCGCGTCCTCCGGCATCGACGTGCCCAAGGGACAGTCGTCCATCACCGTGCGCACGCACTACATCGACGACGACGCGGCCGAAGCCATCACCGACCGCGCCAAAGCCCTCCGGGACGGCGTCACCACCCTGCACGCCATCGACCGGGGCGAGGACCGCGACCCGCTCGCCGACATCGCGAACGTGGTCGGGGACGCCTCCCGCGTCCTGACTCAGGACGTCCTCAAGCGCCTCGCCGCCCTGAACGCGGACGCCTACGGCAAGTGGTCGTTCATCGACCTCAAGCGCGTCCTGGACGGCACCGGAGCGGAGCCGTACAAGTCCGACGGCCGCATGGTCATCGGCCGCGACCGCCTCACCCGCGCCCTCACCAACCGCGACACCGACGGTTCCGCTTCCACCGACTGACAGCAGGGAGCCGACCCCCGACGGGTCAGGGAGACAGGGAGAACTCCCTCAACCCCTCCCTGACCCGCCTCCCTCCACCTGACCTGCACGAATGATCAGTCAGGGAGGCAGGGAGGCACCCCAGGTCAGACCCCTGAAACCCCCTCCACACGCCACCCCACTAGGGGTGTATCCGCCTCCCTGACCAACTGCCGGAAGGGATTCCGCATGTTCCCCGACAACGGCCACCACATGCCCACCGGGCGGGCCGTGGAAGTCCACCACCCCACCCCCATCACCCCCGCCCCGACGACGTCGACGCCCCTCGTGCCCGCCCAGCCGGGCACCGTCCCGACCGTGGCGTCCGTCGTTCTGCCGGACGGGCGGATCGTCACCGGCTACGCCATCGAGCCCGCGAAGCCCGAACCAGTCGCGGCCAAGCCGCCCGTCTCCCGCGCGGCTGTGAACGTCGCCCTCGGGGGCATCGGGTTCCTCGCCGTGTGCGGCGGACTGCTGATCCTCACCACATTCATCACCGCATTGACGGCGCTCATCACCCAGCTCATCACCCTCGCCGCCGTCATCTTCGGCGGATGGATCGCCGTCCAGGTGTTCAGCGCGGGCGGCGACAAGGGCGGCACCACGGTCAACATCCGCAAGGCCGTCATCAAGCGCAACCGCTTCTACCAGTAGCTACGCCAAGGGCGGCCCCCGTCTCACGCCAATGAATCCGGGGCCGCCCTTGTCACCCAGCACCCTTCACAGGACTGGAGACATCCAGCATGACCGAACCGACCGACATCCGGCGAGCACCAGTCGCATCCCGGCCACTCCGGGTCGTGGACGCGTTCTCGACCAAGAGCGCGACCGAAGCAGGCGGCCGCGTGATCCCCGGCGACATCGTTGAACTGTTCCGGGGACCTGGCGGCTGGGCAGAGGGCCTGCGCATGCTCGGCCTGGCCGACATCGGCCTGGAGTGGGACACAGCGGCGTGCAGGACCGCGCACGCCGCCGGCCACGCCACCATTCAGACCGACGTGGCCGCCTACCCGACCGACCCGTTCAAGGACCGCGTCGCCGGGCTCATCGCGTCCCCGCCGTGCCAGGCATGGTCCCGCGCCGGGAAGCGCGGCGGGCTCGCCGATCAGGCGCTCGTGCACCAGGCCGTTCACGACCTCGCCCATGGCCGCGACACCCGCGCCGAACTCCTCGCCCGGTGCAAGGACGAGCGGTCCCTGCTCGCCGCCGAGCCGATGCGCTGGCTGTACGACCTGCGCCCCGAATGGGTGTGCCTGGAGGAAGTCCCCGACGTCCTCCCGCTGTTCCAGCAGATCGGTGCCGTGCTGCGGACCTGGGGCTACAGCATGTGGGTGGGCGTGCTGAACGCCGCCGACTACGGAGTGCCCCAGACCCGCCGCCGCGCCATCCTCATCGCCTCCCGCACCCGCCCGGTCACCGCCCCGCCCCCGACCCACAGCCGGCACGACCACGGAGACGTCCTGTTCGGCGAACGCCTTCAACCATGGGTGTCCATGGCCCAAGCTCTCAACTGGGCGAACGGCCTCACCGTCAACACCCGCGGAGACCGCAAGACCGCCGGCGGCAACGAGTTCCCCGCCGATCGACCGTCCTGGGCACTCACCGAGAAGACCCGCTCATGGGTGCTCCACACCAACCGCAACCAGAAGCCCGACGGCAGCAGGCAGACCGCCGACCCCTACGCCGGGCCCGCCCCCACCTTCACCGTCAAGGCCGGCGGGCAATGGGTGCTGCGGCACAACAGCCAGAAGAACGCCACGGTAAGGCCAACCACCGAGCCCGCCGGGACGCTGTTCTTCGGCCACCACTGCACCAACGTGGCCTGGGAGAACGAGGAAGCGGAATCCGTCCGCATCACCGTCCAGGAAGCCGCCATTCTCCAGTCGTTCCGGCCGGACTACCCGTTCCACGGCACCAAGACCAAGCAGTTCGAGCAGGTCGGCAACGCCGTGCCGCCGCTGCTCGCCGCGCACATCGTCTCCGTGCCCACCGGCATCCCGGTCCACTCGACCTCGAAGGCGGCGGCATGAGTGAGCACCTGATGCGTGCCGCGCTGGAAGCGGCAGAGCGTGGCTGGCACGTCTTCCCGCTGCGTCCCGGCGGCAAGCCGCCCGCCCTGCACGGCGAGAAGTCCTGCACCCGCGCTGGCGAGTGCGCGCGCGGGCACCGGAAGTGGGAGCAGCGCGCGACCACCGACCCGGACCGTATCCGCGCCGCCTGGTCGAGGGCCCCGTTCAACGTCGGCATCGCCACCGGACCGTCCGGCCTGGTCGTCGTCGACCTCGACGTGCCCAAGGACAAGGGCAGTTCGGACGCGCCTGACGGTGCGGCGACCTTCGCAGCGCTCTGCGAGCGCGCCGGTCACCGCGTCCCCGACACCTACCAGACGCGGACCGCGAGCGGTGGGGAGCACCTGTACTTCACCGCCCCCGCCGGGGTGAGGTTGGCCAACACGGCAGGAACCATCGGCGCGTTGGTCGACACCCGCGCGTGGGGCGGCTACGTCGTCGCCGCCGGAAGCACCACCCCCACCGGAGACTACGAACCGCTCAGCGCCCCCGTGACGGCCCCTCTGCCCGTCTGGCTGCTGAGCATCCTGCAACCCGCCCCCAAGCCGCCTCAGGCCCCCTCAGGGCCCGTAACGGCGCAATCACGTCGATATGCGGATGTAGCACTCGCCGCAGAGACACGGAACGTCGCGGGGGCCCAAGTCGGCGGGCGGGAAACGGCGTTGTTCCGTGCGGCGCGCGCCCTAGGACGCTTCGTCGCATGGGGCGACCTCCCCCGGCACACGGTTGAGCAGGCTCTTCAGGAGGCGGGGGAGGCGGCCGGCCTCACCGTCGCCGAGTGCCGCTCCACCCTCCGCAGCGCCCTCAACTGGTCCATCGCCCACAACCAGCACGGACGGAACGCGGCATGAGCGCCCCGGCCCGCCCCCCTCTGAAGAGCATCACCCCCACCACGGCCGCCCCCCGCGCCGCCGAACCGGCCCCGCCGCAGTCGGCTGTGGGCGAGCCGAAAGGCGCCGCCCGTCAGGGCGTCTCCTCTGCTGTTTGTCCTCGCCCGCAGCGCGGTGACGGCCGGTACCCCGTGGCATGGCTGCACATCGTCGCACCGCGCGGCGCCACCCCCACCGCCACCTCGAAGTGCCTGTGCGGGCGGGACCGCAGCGCCGTCGGCCACCGCCGCGTGCTCGCCCTGATCGCCGACCACACCGCCCACCGCGACACCTGCCCGCTCCGCACCCCCCAGGAAGGGAGGACCGCAGCATGACGGACACCATCGACGGCGCGGCCCTGCTCAACGAGGTCGAAGCCTTCCACCGCCGGTTCAACGTCTTCCCCACCGAAGCCGCCTACGTCGCCGTCGCGCTGTGGGACGCGCACGCCCACCTCATCGACTGCTTCGACTCCACCCCGCGTCTGGCGTTCCTGTCCCCCGAGCCGGGGTCGGGCAAGTCCCGTGCGCTGGAAGTCGTCGAAACGCTAGTGCCGCGCCCCATGGTCGCCGTCAACGCGTCCGCCGCCGCCCTCTTCCGGTCCGTCTCCGACCCGAACGGGCGCCCGTCGATCCTCTTCGACGAGATCGACACCGTCTTCGGCCCAAAGGCGGGGGACAACGAGGAGCTGCGCGGATTCCTCAACGCTGGTCACCGCCGCAAGGGCGTTACCTACCGGTGCGTGGGCGACCAGCAAACAGTCACCCCGTTCCCCTCCTACGCCGCCGTCGCGGTCGCCGGACTCGGCTCGCTGCCCGACACGATCCTGACC
The DNA here is from genome assembly GCF_014930365.1 of Streptomyces caniscabiei. Classification (GTDB taxonomy): domain Bacteria; phylum Actinomycetota; class Actinomycetes; order Streptomycetales; family Streptomycetaceae; genus Streptomyces; species Streptomyces caniscabiei. The sequence goes on from NZ_JABXWI010000029.1 coordinate 31,457, forward strand.
CGCTCCGTCATCGTCCGCATGCGCCGCCGCGCCCGGAACGAGCACGTCGAACCGTTCCGCGCCGGACTGCACGAGCCGGAGGGCAACAAGCTGCGCGACCGCCTCGCACAGTGGGCCGAACACGCCCGCGGCTTCGTCATGGGGGCGTGGCCGGAGATGCCCGACGGGGTCACCGACCGCCCGGCGGACGTGTGGGAACCTCTGCTCGCCGTCGCCGACGTCGTCGGCGGCGACTGGCCGCGACGTGCGCGGGAAGCCTGCGTGACCCTGGTCAAAGCCTCCCAGGCCAACGACAAGGGCAGTCTCGGCATCCGACTGCTCACCGACCTGCGCGACCACGTCCTCATCGGCATCGACCGCCTTCCCACCGTCGCCATCCTCGACCGGCTCAACGCCCTCGACGACGCCCCGTGGGCCGACCTGGGCGGCCGGCCGCTCGACAACCGGCGCCTGTCCAAGATGCTCAGCGAGTACATGACGGCGGACAACGAACCCATAGCCTCCCGCAACATCCGCACCAGCGGCGGCGTCCTCAAGGGCTTCTACGCCGACGACCTCACCGACGCGTGGGCCCGCTACTGCCCGCCCCCGCCCCGCCCCTGAGAAGCGCTACATCCGCTACAGCCGCTACACCCCAGGTCAAAGCACCTGAACCCGTAGCGGCAAACCCCTGATGTAGCGGCTACGGCCCCGCGCCCGCCCGCATGCCGTAGCCGCTACATCGCCGCCATCCGCTACACCAAACACCCGCGCTGACCTGCGATGTAGCGGATGTAGCGGATGTAGCGGACTCCTGAGAAGGGGGCCAAGCCCCCGCCGTCATGTGACGAAGGAGAGCCACCGCATGGCCACAGCCCAACTCGCCGAAACCATCGACCCCACCCTCGTACTGCTGACCGTCGAAGAGGCCGCCCGCCGCCTCCAGATCGGCCGGACCACATGCTTCGCGCTCGTGCGATCCGGAGAGCTGGAGTCCATCACCGTCGGCCACCTCCGCCGGGTCCCCGCCGATGCCGTTCCGGAGTTCGTCACCCGCCGCCGGAAGCGGCAGCACCACACCGCCACCATCACCGCCGTCCAGGCCGCCTGAGGAGTACGCATGGCAGAAGAGAAGAAGCGCACCCGGCAGCCCAACGGCCGATCCTCCATCTACCTGGGCACCGACGGGAAATGGCACGGACGAGTGACCGTCGGCATCCGCGACGACGGTCGCCCCGACCGGCGCCACGTCGAACGCAAGACCCGCGCCGAAGTGACGGCGGCCGTCCGCGAATTGGAGAAGAAGCGCGAGGCCAAGACTCTGGCCAAGCCGGGGAAGGCGTGGACTGTCACGACGTGGCTGACCCACTGGGTCGAGACGATCGCTCCCCTCGCGGTGAACGAGAACACCATGGTCGGCTACGGCGTGGCCGTCCGGAAGCACCTGATCCCCGCGCTCGGGTCTCACCGGCTGGACAAGCTGAGGCCGGAACACATCGAGCGTTTCTACGGGAACATGATGATCGACGGCCGTAAGGCCGGAACGATCCACCAGATTCACCGCACCTTCCGCACCGCGCTGAACGAAGCGGTACGCCGTGGCCACCTGGGGCGGAACCCCGTCCAACTCGCCAAGGCCCCCCGCGTCCGGGAAGAGGAAGTCGAGCCCTACACCGTTGAAGAGGTTCAGCGGCTCTTGCGGGCCGCCGACGACCGCCGGAACTCCGCACGCTGGGCCGTGGCGCTCGCGCTCGGTCTGCGGCAGGGGGAGGCACTGGGCCTCAAGTGGTCTGACGTAGACCTGGAGCGGGGCGTCATGATGGTCCGGCGTAGTCGCCGCCGGCCGCGCTACGCCCACGGGTGCGGGGACACCTGCGGCCGGAAGGCCGGCTACTGCCCGCAGCGTCAGCGGACGAACCCCGAGACGGCCGACACGAAGTCCCGTGCGGGACGGCGCGCCGTCGGTCTGCCCGCACAGCTCGTTGATCTACTCCGGGTGCATCAGGCCAAGCAGACCGCCGAACGCGCGGCGGCCGGAGAGGACTGGACGGATGAGGGGTGGCTGTTCGCGACACCGACCGGCCGGGGCACTTCACCCCGAACGGATTACGACGACTGGAAGGAACTTCTCAGCCACGCGAAGGTACGAGACGGCCGACTACATGATGCCCGGCACACCGCCGCCATGGTTCTGTTGATCCTGGGAGTGTCCGAGCGCGCCGTCATGGGGCTCATGGGGTGGTCGACCACGGCCATGGCCGCGCGGTATCAGCACATGGTGGACTCTGTCCGGAACGACGTCGCCCGGCAGGTCGACGGACTCATCTGGAAGCCGACCGGAGATGCGCCGGACGACGATGACGATGGGCTGACCGGGGCCCTCGCGCCGGTCCACTGAAACGCTGGGGCCGCCCGACGGGAATTCCAGCGGTGGGCGGCCCCGGCTTCAGTCCGGCGGAGTGTCACTCCCGCAGGTAGCCCAAAATGATCATTCCGAGCGTGAAGGCGATGACAAACGCCCCGCCCCCAGCACCGGAGGCTTCGTAGAACGTGAGGTCGCCCACACGGCTGGCGTAAATGCCCACCATAAGGGCAGCAAGCATGGAAATGAGGGCGATGAGCGTGACCAGGGTCGCCTTCGAAAGGCGAGCCTCGCCGGGGTGTTGCTGTGTACCGTCCACCTGTGGGTCCTGTTCTGTGAAGGGAACGCGCGACCTGATCGATGGCTCGCCGGAACGGCCGTAGGAAGTTGTCCGGCGGGCTCATCGGGTCACCGAAATCCTCCTGGGTTCGAGCCCGACTCACATAACAGAACCGGGGGTTTGTGGGGGATCACACTCCATAGACAGACGGGCAACATCTCTACTAAACGGGACTTATCACCCCCGAAGTCTTCATCGATCAGCCCATAGGCAAGTGCGGACTTCTCTCCTGGGGACGCGCCCGCACTCCTGCATCGAGGAGCGGCGGCGCGTGGAGGCCGCGCTTTAGGGGCCGGTCCTTCCCCAGTGCGGCTCGGGAAGTAAGGCGCGAGGGCTTCAGAACGCGAACGAGCGGCCAACTGAGACGGAAACTGAGACGGAAGATCACGAAAGGGCGGCCCCATCGGGACCGCCCTTTCGTCTACCAGCGGTAGCGGAGGGATTTGAACCCTCGGTGACTTGCGCCACACTCGCTTTCGAGGCGAGCTCCTTCGGCCGCTCGGACACGCTACCGAGGGAGACCTTACAGCAAGGTGCGGCGTGGTTTGAAATCGGAATCGGGCGGGACCGGAGGCCGGTGCGGAGGGGGTGTCAGCGGGTGCGGAAGAAGTCGGTGAGAAGTCGGGCGCAGTCGTCGGCGAGGACACCCTCGACGACCTCGGGGCGGTGGTTGAGCCGACGGTCGCGTACGACGTCCCAGAGCGAGCCGGCGGCTCCGGCCTTCTCGTCGCGCGCGCCGTAGACGACGCGGTCGACCCGGGACTGCACGAGGGCGCCCGCGCACATCGTGCACGGTTCGAGGGTCACGACCAGGGTGCAGCCGGTCAGCCGCCACTCGCCCGCCCGTCTCCCGCCACCACCCTTGCCGGAGGCGCTTCGCGCCGCTGAATCCCTCAAAGCCGCGGCGGCGCGGCGGACGGCGAGCACCTCCGCGTGCGCGGTGGGATCGCCGGTCGCCTCGCGTTCGTTGTGACCGGTGGCCAGTACGGTCGTGCCGTCCGGGGACAGGACGACCGCACCGACCGGGACGTCACCACCCTCGGCGGCCCGCCCGGCCTCGACCAGGGCGAGCCGCATCGCGGCCCGCCAGCGGTCACGTACGGGATCGGCGCCACCCGAGGCGTCGCCGCCGGTCGCGCGGGTGGCACCCGTTGCGCCGGTCGGCCCCGACGGAGCCGTTGGACCTGTTGGACCTGCCGGCCGAGACTGCCCCGACGGACGCGGCGGAGTCAGCGGACCGTCTCCAGGACCTCCGACGCTCCGAGGGCCTCGGCGATCGAGTTGAGGGCGTCGTCGGCGTCGAGGGCGCGCAGCTCCTTCTCGGTCACCCCCAGGTCGTCGAGGATCTCGGTGTCGCCGACCGGGCTGTGCGGGACGGCCTCGGCGCTCGTGTCGTCGTCATCGTCGTCCGGCTCACCGTCCTCCGTGCCGTCCAGGTCGAGGGAGTCCAGGTCGGCGGTGTCGTCGCCCGGATCCCTTCCGAGCAGTTCGTCGGTGAGCAGGATCTCGCCGTAGCTGCTGCGGGCAGCGGCGGCGGCGTCCGAGACGTAGATACGAGGGTCGTCCTCACCATCGATGCGGACGACGCCGAACCACGCGTCCTCCTGCTCGATGAGCACCAGCACCGTGTCGTCGTCGGGCGAGGCTTCACGGGCCAGGTCGGCCAGATCCGACAGGGTTTCCACATCGTCGAGCTCTGTGTCGCTCGCTTCCCACCCGTCTTCGGTGCGCGCGAGCAGTGCGGCGAAGTACACCGTGACTCTCCCACTGGTCATAGGTGTGCCGGTCGGGGGTCCCCCCGGCGGAGGTTGCGGGTGGGGAGGCTTGCGGTCCGAGCCCCACCCACTCGGAATCGTGGCAGAAACAGAGCGCACAGGGGACGTCTTCGGCTCCCTGTGTCCGGCTCTTTTGATCGCCGGTGGGTCCGCCGTTCACCTGCGCACCTGTTGCCGCCACCAGCGGATCGTACGCGGAGTTCCTGGCCGCATATGCACGACCACCCCGTGAACGCCCCACACATACCCCACGAACCCGACACATGGGCCCCCACATGGGCCCCCATGGGCTCCCATACGGGCCCCGTATGGGTCTCCGTGGGTGGCTCCGGGGAGGGCGGACAGTGGTGCGCGGGGCGGATCGCGAGGATCACGGGGGATCACGGAGGGGGGCGGGGGCGTGTCCCCGGGCCCCCCGGGCCCCCGAGGCTCACCAGCGGAACGTGCGCATGCGCATGGCGTGGCGGAGGCGTGCGGCCTTGGCGCGGCGGGGCTGGACGCGGTCGCGCAGCTCCCGTGCCTCCGTCAGCTCCCGCAGGAACTGCGCCCGCCGCCGCCGTCGCGCCGCCTCGCTCTCCGCTCCGGTCTCGCGCGCCCCCTCGGCCGTTCCCTGGCCCTGGGCCGTTCCCGCGAGCGTCCCCTTCACCGTTCCCTCGATCGTTCCCGCCACCTGGTCGCCCCTCTGTGTCGCGCGGTCCGTCGGCTGCTCGGTGTCGCGGGGCGCCCCGGTTCGGCGGCCCGCCTGCCCGGGGGCTCGGGGTGCCCGGGTCGGCCCGCCCCTGGTCCTCGCGGTCCCGTTCGCCGTTCGTACTGGCTTGTCGGTCATGTGCCCCCGCTCGGCCGTCGGCTGCTGATCGGCGGCGTTTCCGGAGTGGGCGAACGTCAGGCATCGGCTCGTTCGGGCGCCGCTCTGTTCATCCCACTTTCCCTCCGATGGGGGGTTTGATGCCATCGGGAGGGGCGGACCGTGCGGGGGCGCTCGCGGCTGTCGCCCCGGTTACTGTTGTGGACATGCGCCTCCATGTCGTCGACCACCCCCTGGTCGCTCACAAGCTCACCACGCTGCGCGACCAGCGCACCGACTCCCCGACCTTCCGTCGTCTCGCCGACGAACTGGTCACCCTGCTCGCCTACGAGGCCACGCGGGACGTGCGCACGGAGCTCGTCGACATCACGACGCCGGTCGCCTCGACCACCGGCGTCAAGCTCTCCCACCCGCGCCCGCTCGTCGTGCCGATCCTGCGGGCCGGTCTCGGCATGCTCGACGGCATGGTCCGGCTGCTGCCGACCGCCGAGGTGGGCTTCCTGGGCATGATCCGCAACGAGGAGACGCTCGAGGCCTCCACGTACGCCACCCGCATGCCGGAGGACCTCTCCGGGCGTCAGGTGTACGTCCTCGACCCCATGCTCGCGACCGGTGGCACCCTCGTCGCCGCGATCCGTGAGCTGATCGCCCGCGGCGCGGACGACGTGACCGCCGTGGTGCTGCTCGCCGCCCCCGAGGGCGTCGAGATCATGGAGCGCGAGCTGGCGGGCACCCCGGTGACGGTCGTGACCGCCGCGGTCGACGAGCGCCTGAACGAGCACGGCTACATCGTGCCGGGCCTGGGGGACGCGGGCGACCGGCTGTACGGCGCCGCCGAGTAGCCGGGGCGGCGGCTCCCACGGAGGCAGCGGTTCCCTACGGGGTGAGCGGCTGTTACGGGGTCAGCGGCTGTTACGGGGTCAGCAGGTCTTCGTCGTGGTGGGCGTCGGCTTGGGGCTGGTCAGGTCGGCCAGCGCCTTGTCGGCGTCCTTCTGCTTGCTGAGGGCCTTGAAGCCGGTGCCGATGATCAGGTCCACCTCGGTGGCCTTCTTGCGACCGTCGGTCTTCAGCTGGGCTCCGGCGAGCTGGGTGTTGAGCACCGGCAGCGCCGTGCCCTCGGCGGCCTTCGCGCCGAGCAGGAGCGCGGCGCCCTTGACCTTCTTGTCGTACTCCTTGGTCGCGTTGCCCACGTTGCCGATGCGGAAGCCGCGCTTCTTCAGCTCGTCGGCGGTCTCCTTGGCGAGGCCCGCGCGCGGCGTGGCGTTGAGAACGTTGACGGTGATCTTGCCGGGTGCGGGGAAGCCCTTCGCCGACGCACCGGTCATGGCGCTGTCGGACTTGCCGGCCGAGCCGCTCGCCTTCGGGGACGGGCTCACCCGGGTCCCGCAGTCCGCCTTGGGGCCGGCCGCGGCGGCCTGGTCCCCGTCGCCGGTGAAGACGTCGATGAGCTGCAGGGTTCCCCAGCCGACGAGGCCGAGGGCGGTCGCGGACGCGGCGACGGCGAGGACGAGCCTGCGACGCCTCTTGGGCCGGCGCAGCCTCGGGTACTTGTCCCCCGTGATCCGGTACTGGCCGCCCATGCCAGGAGGAGTCAGCATGCTCATGGGCGCAGCGTAGTGCCGTTGGACGGCGATGCCTACTAGATGATCATTCACCGCGCTGCAGTCCAACCCGAAAGGGCCAACGCACGCGGCCCGGCGGCCGAGCGGCCGGGGGTGCGCGGGTGGGGGTCGCCTGCGGTGAGGGGTGTGGGGGGGTGTGGGTTCTAGTCCAGTTCGAGGACGCGGGCGTGGAGCACCTGGCGTTGTTGTAGGGCCGCGCGGACCGCGCGGTGGAGGCCGTCCTCCAGGTACAGATCGCCCTGCCACTTCACCACGTGCGCGAAGAGGTCGCCGTAGAAGGTGGAGTCCTCGGCGAGGAGGGTCTCCAGGTCCAACTGCCCCTTGGTCGTCACGAGCTGATCGAGGCGGACCGGGCGCGGCGCGACGTCCGCCCACTGCCGGGTGCTTTCCCGGCCGTGGTCGGGGTACGGCCGGCCGTTTCCGATGCGCTTGAAGATCACACGGAAAGCCTACCGGTCGAGACGTTCCGGGCGCAGCCATGGCGACGGAGTGCGACCCCGGAAAAGGCGCCGCGAAGTGGGTCAAAAGGGTCATTCTGGTGGGGGTTCGGTGGGGATCGTGGGTGCTCGTCGGGGTTCTTTCGGGGGCGCGAAGAGGCCGCCGCGACTTCTCCGGGGCTTCGCCGGGATGTCGTGCGGCCTTCGGTCGGGCGGTGGGGTGCGGAGGGGGCGGAGCGGGTGAACGCCCTGAAGCTCAGCGGGTCCAGGGCGCTTCACCGTGAGTGGGTGTCGATCGGGTGTGTCGGTCGGGTGTGTCGACCAGCTGTGGTTATCAGCTGTGGTTCGGGTCCCGTCGCGGACGCTCGTCGCGGTCCGGGGTGTGGGGGTGTTCGGACGCCCGTTCGGATTCGGGCTTGGGGGTGCTGCGTACGGCCTCTGCCTGGAGGAGCGCGCGAAGGACCGTGTAGGGGTCTGCGGGCATGGGGGTTCTCCTGTCCTGTGCTGATGGTGGTCGATGGGGCGCGTGAGCTGGGGCTCTCTCAGCAGCGCAGGACCACGGAGCGCAGGGCGTGCAGGGCGGACGGGGGCCGGGGCCAGGGTGGGGCGGGGAGGCAGGGGCGGCCGTGCCGGGGCGCCGGTGTGGGGACGGGGGACACGGGCGAGGGGGAGCGCGGTGGGGCCGACGGGCGAGGGGTGTGCCGGGCCTGGGGGCGGGGGGCGTTCCCGAGGAGGTCGCACTCGGTCGTGGGGAGTTCGCTCGACGCCGTGGGTGGGAGGGAGGCGGCGGCGTGGGTGGCGGCGTGCGCCGTGGGGACCAGGAGCGCGACGGTCAGCGCGAGCACCCTCAGCCAGGTTCTGCGCCGGGCGTACCGCCTTGCTCGGACACGGGGGGTGTCCGTGGGGCGGGAGCGGGCGACGGGGTGCACGGGGGATGTTTTCCCGGGACGCGGGTGCGCGTGTCGGGTGGTGCGCGAGATCCGCTCAACCGGCGTACGCGATGCGCCCGAAGGGAGGCTCCGAGGGGAGGCTCCGAGGGGAAGGCCCCGAGGGGAAGGCCCCCGAGGGGAAGGCTCCGAAGGGAGGCCCCCGGCCCGGGGTGGGGCCGGGGGCCCGGGGGCTTGGGGGCCCTTCTGCGTGGCGCGCGGTGTTACTTGCCGGAGGTCTTCGCGGCCTTCGCGGCTTTCGCGGCGGCTTTCATCTCCTGTTTGTGGGCGCGGACCTTCGCCAGGGACTCGGGTCCCTTGATGTCGGCGACGGAGCGGAAGGAGTCGGGGTCGCCGTAGGAGCCGGCGGCTTCGCGCCAGCCGGTGGGCCGGACGCCGAGCTGCTTGCCGAGGAGGGCCAGGAAGATCTGGGCCTTCTGGTGGCCGAAGCCGGGGAGGGATTCGAGGCGGGAGAGGAGTTCCTCGCCGGTCGTCACGTCCTGCCAGACGGCGCTCGCGTCCCCGTCGTAGTGCTCGACGAGGTACTGGCACAGCTGCTGGATCCGCTTCGCCATGGAGCCCGGATAACGGTGGACCGCCGGTTTGGTGGAGAGCACCGCGACGAAGGACTCCGGGTCGGCCGCCGCGATCTCATGGGCGTCCAGGTCGGTCGCGTCGAGGCGTTGGGCGATGGTCCACGGGCCCTTGAACGCCCACTCCATCGGTACTTGCTGGTCCAGCAGCATGCCGACCAGTGCGGCGAGGGGGCTCCGGCCGAGGAGGCCGTCCGCCTCTGGGTCCTGGGCGAGGTGCAGGGTGACGTTCATGCCCCGATGATCACCCGTCGACCGGCCGGCCGCAGCCCGGTGCCGTCACGGGCGCCAGTAGCCCAGGGCGTGTACGCGGTGCTTGGACAGGCCCAGTTCCTTGCGGAAGTACGCCGCCAGGGATCGCGTCGTCGCCGTGTCGCAGGCGATCCAGACGTACGGGGCGGGGGTGCCGGCGAGGAGGGCGGGGGCGTCGGTCTTCACCTGGGTGATCAGGCGTGCGCCGGCGTCCTGGCGGGGGACCGGGCGGAAGTCGTGGTGGGAGGGGTCGAGACGGAGAGGGAGTCCGCCCGCGCCGGGGACGGAAAGGAGGAGGGCGGGGGCCGCCTCTCGGTCCCTGTCCCCGGCGGCGATTGTCGTGCCGCCGGGGACAGGAGTGTCGGCTCCGCGCCCGACCTCGACCGTGGACGCGGCTGTGTCCGGCGACCCGGTCTCGACCCCAGCCGCCGTACCGGCCTCCGCTCCCGCCGCCGCTTTCGCCCCCGCCGCCTCTTCCGGCTTCGCCTCCGACGCCTCTTCTGACTCGGACTCCGCCGGTGTCTCGAACCAGATCGTCGTCGGGGTGGAGGGGAGGGCGGTGAGGAGGGAGTTGATGGCGGGGAGGGAGGCCGGGTCGCCGATGGCGAGGATGTGGGAGGGGGTGGGGTCGGGGTCGGTGAAGCCGGTGCCGTGGACCGTGGCCTCGATGGTGTCCCCCGGCTTCGCGGCACGGGCCCAGTCGCTGGCGTGGCCCTCGTGCAGAGCGAACTCCAGGCTGAAGGTGCCGACGGCCGGGTCGGGGTCGACCAGTGTGTACGCCCGCTGGTGCGGTTTGCCGGCGGCCTCGAACCAGAGGCGGACCCACATCGTCGGGTGGACGCCCGTCACCGCGAGCATGCCGCCGTCGGTGAGGTGGACCCGGCGGTAGTGCTCGGTGACTTGTTCCGCACCGGTGACCGTGAAGACGAAGTCCTTGCCGCGGAGCAGTTTGAGGACCGCCCCCTCCCAACCGTGCCCCTGCCCCATGGCTTCTGCACCCTTCACGTACGCTTTGATCACAGATTGCTTAGGTGAGGCTAACCTAAATCACAGGCGGGACATAGAGATGCGGGACAGTGACGGTGTGCGGGGACGGGCTCGGGGGAGCGATTCGAGCCATGCGGAGTATGGGATTTTCCGTGACGCCTGGGGCATTCCGCACCTGCGCGCCGCCGACGCCCGTGCCCTCGCCCACGCCCAGGGCCGGGTGACCGCCCTCGACCGGGCCTGGCAGCTGGAGGTCGAACGCCACCGCGTCCAGGGCACCTCGGCCGCCTTCCTCGGCGAGGACTCCCTCGGCTGGGACCGGTTCGCGAGACGGGCTCGTCTGGAGGACACGGCGCGAAGAGGCTTCGCCCGGCTGGAGAACACGGACCCGGAGAGCGCCGACTGGGTCCGCGCGTACGTGGAGGGCGTGAACGACGGACTCGTCGCGGGAGGTCGGCGCGCGCCGGAGTTCGGTCGCGTCGGGCTCGCGCCCGGGCGCTGGGAGGCCTGGCACCCCCTCGGGGTCTGGCTCGCCACGCACATCCTGTTCGCCGGGTTCCCCGCCAAGCTCTGGCGCGAGGAGGCCGTACGGCATCTCGGCGCCGACGCGGTCGGGCTCTTCGCCACCGACGGGCCCGCCACCTCCGGCAGCAATGGCTGGCTCGTCGACGGGTCCCGGACGACCACCGGACAGGCCGTCATCGCCGGTGACCCGCACCGGTTCATCGAGGAGCCCGGGGTCTATCAGCAGATCCACCTCTCCTGCCCCGAGTTCGACGTCGTCGGCCTGGCCGTCCCCGGCCTGCCCGGCATCGCCCACTTCGGTCACACCGGCGACGTGGCCTGGGCCATCACCAACGCCATGGCCGACTACCAGGACCTGTACCGGGAGCGGCTGCGGTACAGGGCCGGCGATGGGGAGGGGAACGGGGATGGGCACGGGGGCGGGGACGGGGGTGTCGTCGAGGCGCTCGATCCCGATGGGGTGTGGCGGGCCGTGCACAGGCATGTGGAGGTCATCGAGGTCGCGGGCGGGGAGCCCGTCGAGGTCGAGGTGATCGAGACCGCTCGGGGACCGGTCGTCATCGGAGGCCTCGACTCCGCCGCCCCGGCCGACGACCTCGCATCGGTCGGCCCCCTCAGCCTCCGGTATCCGCCCCGGGTCACCGAGGACCTCGGGATCGGGGCGCTGCTGCCGCTCCTCCGGGCCCGTGAAGTCGCCGACGTGGACCGGGCGTTCGACCGGTGGGCCGAGCCGGTGAACGTCGTACAGGCCGCGGACACGCGGGGCGGGGTGCTGCACCGTGTGGCGGGCCGGGTTCCGGTGCGGAGCCGGGACAACCGCGCGCGGGTCGTCGCGGCCTGGGAGCCGGGGCACGAGTGGGAGGGGTGGCACGAGACGCCGTACGGCTCGTTCGAGGACGGTGTCGCGGTGATGGCCAACCAGCGTGGTCCGGCGACCCCGTTGGGCGTCGAGTTCGCCCCGCCGCACCGAGCGGAACGGATCCGCGCCCTGCTGGACGAGAAGCGGGTGTGGTCCGCGGCGGACATGCCCACGATCCACATGGACACCCATCTGGCCTCCGCCGAGCCCCTGTTGAGGACGGTGGCCGCTGTCGCGATGCGGGGACCGGCGGGGGGATCGGCGGGGGGATCGAAGCTCCTCACACCGGCCGCGGCCGCGCTCTGCGAGCGGCTGTCGCGCTGGGATCGGCGGATGGAGGCCGACAGCGTCGACGCGGCGGAGTACGCGGCGCTGCGGGGGGCCGTCGTACGGCGGCTCGCCGCGGAGCCCGCATTCGCGGCGCTCGCGGTGCCGCCGGCGTATCCCGAGGTCTTTCGGCCGTGGCTGTCGCTCACCGTACGGATCGGGTTCGCGCTCGAACATCTGCTCAGGGCCGAGGAGTTGTACGGGATCGACCGGGTCGCCGTGGTGCGGGAGGCACTGGAGGAGGTCGCCGGCGGCGAGTCGGGACGCTGGGGCGACAGCCACCGGCTCGTGCCGTGGCGCGCGCTCCCGGACGTCGGCACGGACGTCGGCACGGACGTCGATACCGGCGTCGGCACGGACGAGGGGCCCGGTGACGGCACCCACGGCCGCCCGCACCTCGCCCCCGAGCCGGGGCTCGCCGGTGATCACGACTGTGTGCTCTGCACCTCCGCCGTTCCCGGCATCACCGACCTCAGCGCCCGTGGGCCCGCCGCCCGGTACGTCTGGGATCTCGCCCGGCGCGAGGACAGCCTCTGGGTGGTGCCGTTCGGGGCGTCCGGCGTCGGCGGGTCCGCCCACCACCGCGACCAGCTGCCCCTGTGGCTCAGGGGCGATCTCGTACCGGTCGTCACCGACTGGGACCGGTTCACCAAGGACGACGACACCGACCGCGGCAGCAGCGAGGAGAAGCGCCATGACCGTTGAGGAGAAGAAGACGTCGCAGGGGCAGCGGGATCCGCAGGAGCACCACGGCTCTCAGGAGCACCACGCCCCTCGGGGGACGCGGGGGTCCGCCGTGCCGTACGCCGATCGCGCGGCCGTGCATGAGCAGGTGGTGGACGGGTTCGGGGCCGTGCGGATCCTGCCGTTGGACGCCGGGGCCGATGCCGCGGTGGTGCACGGCTGGGTGCGGGAACCGAGGGCCGCGTTCTGGGGCATGAACGGGCTCACGCAGGAGCAGGTGCGGGAGGTCTACGAGGGCATGGACGCCTTCGACACGCACCACGCCTATCTCGCGGTGCGCGACGGCGAGCCCGTGGGGCTGCTGCAGACGTACGAGCCGGAGGCCGACCGGGTCGGCGAGTGCTACGACGTCGAGCCGGGGGACATCGGCGTCCACGTCCTGCTGGCGCCCGCCGGGGACGGGGGAGCGCGGCCGGGGTGGTCGTCCTCGGTGCTGGCGGCCTTCACTGCGTACGTGTTCGCCGGGCTGGGCCGGCGGCGGGTCGTCGTCGATCCGGACGAGCGGAACGAGAAGGCGATCGCGCGGTTCACCCGCCAGGGGTTCGAGGCCGGGCCGGTCGTCGTGCTGCCGGAGATCGATCTGCCGGAGGTGTATCTGCCGGAGAAGCGGGCCCGGTTGGCGTTCCTGCGGCGGGAGACCATGTTCGGCAAGTAGACCGTGTTCGGCCAGTAGACCGTGTTCGGTCAGTAGTTCGGGTGGTGGGCGTAGCCTCGGGCGGATGACTCCCGAAGACCTCATAGCGCACTACGAGTTGGAGCCCATACCGCGCGAGGGCGGACGTTTCCGTCAGACGTGGGCCGGGCCCGAGCGGGGCGACGGGCGGCCCGAGGGGACCGCGATCGTCGCCCTGCTCACCACCGAGCCCGGCGACTACTCCGCCCTGCACCGGCTGCCCGGCGACGAGATCTGGCACTTCCACCTCGGCGATCCGCTCCGGATGCTGCTGCTCCTACCGGACGGTTCCTCGCGGACCGTCGTCCTCGGGCCGGACGTGCTCGACGGGCAGCACGTGCAGTACGTCGTGCCCGCGGGGACCTGGATGGGGGCGCGGGTTCCGGGCGGTCGTACCGGCGAGGGCGGTGGTGGCGGGGGCTGGACCTTGTTCGGGTGCACGATGGCGCCGGGGTTCACCTTCGAGGGGTACGAGCACGGGGACGCGGCGGAGCTGGCCCGGCTGTACCCGGAGCGGGCCGCCGAGATACGGGAGCTGGGGCGGGCGTAGGGGCGGGGCCGACAGACAGGGGGCGGATCGCGTTGAACGCGGCGTTCGTGGTGTGCGTACCTGTTCGAGGAGTCCGAGAGCCGGCGACCGTGGATCCGGAGCACTACGTGGACCGAGGCAGGTACAGCGACCCAGTCGACGGCAGGACCGGGGGCTGGGACGAAGGCAGAGTTCGAACCCGTGATCGGGGCGAGGCGCGCGGCCGGGACAGGGGCGCGCGGCGACACCCGGGAACCGGCGGGTGGGGGCGCGCGGTCCGGCGTCTGGTGCTGCTGGGTGTCGTGCTGCTCCTGAGTCTCCTCGGCGGGACGGGGACCGCGTCCGCGCACGCCGCGCTCAAGGGCAGCGATCCCGCCGACGGAAGCGTCCTCGACACCGCTCCCCGGGACGTCACCCTCCGCTTCACCGAGTCGGTGAGCCTCCTGGAGGACTCCATCCGCGTCGTCGACCCCGAGAACCGGGCGGTCGACACGGGCAGGCCCGGGCGCGCGGGCGGCCGGGCCGACACGGCTCGGGTCACCCTCCCCACCGGCCTCGGCGACGGCACGTACACGATCGCCTGGCGGGTGGTCTCCGCCGACAGCCACCCCATCTCGGGTGCCCTGATCTTCTCCGTCGGCGAGCCCTCCGCGACCGCCGCGGTCCTCCCGGCCGACCTCACCGAGGACCCCCTCACCGCCTCCCTCTACGACATCACCCGCTACTTCGCGTACGGCGCCCTCGCCCTGCTCATCGGCGTGACCTTCTTCCTGACGGTCGTGCTCGGCGGGCCCAGCGAGGTGCTGCGCAAGCTGCTGCTGGCCGGCTGGCTGGCCCTGCTGCTGGCCTCGGCGGTCCTGCTGCTGCTCCGAGGACCGTACGAGCGGGGCAGCGGGATCGGGGCCGCCCTCGACCTCTCCGTCCTGCGCGACACGCTGGTCAGCCGGCCGGGGCTCGCGCTGCTGGCCCGGCTGGGGCTGCTCGCGCTCGCCGCCGTGCTCCTCGTACGCGTGCGCCGTCAGGGGGAGCGGCAGGAGTGGGGGAAGGGCGCGCTCGTCTGCGGTGCGCTGCTCTCCCTCGGTCTCGCCGGGACGTGGGCGGCCGCCGAGCACGCCTCGGCCGGTATCCAGGTGCCGGTCGCGATGACGTCGTCCGTGCTGCACCTGCTCGCCATGGCGGTCTGGCTGGGCGGGCTGACGGCGCTGCTGACCGTCCTGTACCGGGCGCCGCGGACCCTGACGGCCACCGTGGTCGACCGGTTCTCGCGGCTCGCGTTCGCCTCGGTCGTCGTCCTCGTCGTCACCGGCGTCTACCAGTCCTGGCGCGGCCTAGGCTCCTGGTCCGCCTTCACGTCCACGGCGTACGGGGAGGTCCTCGTCGCCAAGCTGGTGGCGGTGCTGCTTCTGCTGGCGGCGGCGGCGTTCTCGCGGCGCTGGACGGGACGGCTGGGGGCGGCCGAGCGTGCCGGGGCCGGGGCTGGGGCCGGCCCCGGTGAGTCGACCGCCGAGTCGCGGGGGTCGGTGGGGGCGGCCGTACCGGCGGCGGTGACCGTCTCGGCGGCGGTGGCGGTGCCGGCGCGGGTGCCCGAGCGAGTGGGAGCCGCCGAGGCCGACGTCTCCTCCTCCGACTCCGCCAACTCCTCTAGCTCTTCCGGTGCCGCCGATTCCTCCGGCGCCTCAAGCTCCTCCGGGCCCACCGACGGCTCCGGGCCCACCGGCGCCTCCGCCGCACCGGATGACGAGGACGACGCCCCCGGCGACATGCCGCGCCAAGCGCTGCGGCGTTCCGTGCTCGCGGAGTTCACCGTCGCGGTCGTCGTGCTGGTGATCACCACCGTGCTGACGGGGACCCTGCCGGGCCGGGCGGCGGCGGAGATCGCCGAGGAGAGCGCGGGCCAGGCGGCGGGCGGGGTCACGGCCTCCTCGTCGGTGGTCCCCTTCGACGTCGGCACCCCGAACGGTCACGGCAAGGTCCAGATCGACCTCGGTCCTGGGCGGGTGGGCAAGAACTCCGTGCAGGCCGTGGTCTTCGGCCCCGACGACGGCATCGCCACCGTCCCGGAACTGCGCCTCACGTTCACCCTGAAGTCCCAGAGGATCGGCCCGATCGACGCGAAGCTCACCGATCGCGGCGGCTACTGGGCCACCGACACCCTCCAGCTCCCCCTGCCCGGCAAGTGGACGATGAAGCTCACGGTCCGCACGACGGACATCGACCAGGTCACGGTGGAGAAGTCGGTACGGGTGAGCTAGGGCCTGTCCGGCCCGCCGGGGTCAGCTCGTGTCGAGAACTCGCCGCATCGTCTCCGCCGCCCTCACGGCCGCGTCGGCGCAGCAGTTGTTGAAGAGGACGTGCAGCTCGTCGACCTGGTCGGCGGCATTCCGTAACCGCGGTGCCCACGCGGCGAGTTCGGGCTCGGAGTAGGCGTACCGGAAGCGGTCCTCCTTGCTGCCGGTGCCCCAGGCGGGGCTGCGGCCGTGGAACCGTACGACGGCGAGCTCCGGTGAGGTGACGGGGGCGAGGGGCGGCAGGGAGGACTCCAGGCCCTGGGCCATGTCGACCCCGACGGCGACGAAGCCGAGCCGGGCCAGTAACGCCGCCGTACGGTCGGCCTGTTCGCCCCGCCACCACGCCGGGTGCCGGAACTCGACCGAGACGGGCCAGCCGGCCGTACGGGCCGCACACTCCTCCAGCACCTTCTCGGCCCCGCGCCCCACCGCTCCGTCCGTCCCGTCCATCCCCTCCGCCCGCCCTCCCGGTGCGAACCACGGAGGGAACTGGAACAGGACCGCGCCCAGTCGGCCCGCCGTCCGCAACGGCTCGACGGCGTGGGCGAACCGCTCCCAGACCCGGTCCAGCACGGCGGCGGGGGTCCCACGGCGCAGGGCCCCCGGGCCGAAGGACTCGCGCAGATCGGCGGGGAGGGCCGCCGGGCGGGTCGGGTGGCCGGTGAGGAGGGAGAACGCCTTGACGTCGAAGCGGAATCCGGGGGGTGTCCGCTCGGCCCACAGCAGGCTGTTGCGGCGGCTGGGCAGGGCGTAGTAGCCGGAGTCCACCTCGACGACGGGGAACCGGTCGGCGTAGTAACGGAGTCGGGGCTCGGCGTCGCGGTGGCCGCGTGGATACCAGCCGCTGGCCAGCAGCGCGCGGTCGGTCCAGGAGCAGGTTCCGACGAGTAGATCACCCATGGGGTGCCGGTTACCCGGAATCGGCCAGGCCCTACGCGTCCCGGTCGTGCAGCGGCGTGCCGCAGAGGGACGTGGACCGGGTGCCGTCCACGCCGACCGGCGGGTCCCCGGCGACCATCACCCGGTGCATGATGCGCGGGAAGTCCAGGTGGGCCGTGTCGTTGGGGGCGAGATGGACGGTGGCGCGGTTGTCCCAGAGGGCCACCGACCCCGGCTCCCAGCGGAAGCGGACCGTGTACTCGGGGCGGGTGATCTGCTCGACGAACATCTCGAGGAGGAGCCGGCTCTCGGCCCGGGTGACGTCGACGATGTTCTCGACGTAGTACGGGTTGACGTACAGGATCCGCTCGCCGGTCTCGGGGTGGACGCGGACGACCGGGTGGACGGACGCGACCTGGTGGTCCTGGAGATGGCGGAGATAGGGGTCGGGGCCGGAACGCGCGAGGTACCCGACGCCGAGCCGGTGCTCGGCGCGCAGCCCGTCAGCGAACCGGCGCACCGGATCGGACAGGCCCGCGTAGGCGGCCCCGAGATCGGCCCAGGTGGTGTCGCCGCCGTACGGGGGCACGCGCTCGGCGCGGAGCAGGGTCAGGGCGGGCGGGTCGATGCGCGCGGTGTGGTCGGCGTGCCAGCCCCGGAGGGTGGAGTGGCGGCGGCGCTCCAGCCACTCGGCCTGGTCCATGCCGTGCTTGCGGCCCAGTTCCTGACGGTCGGCGGTCGTCTCGATCTCGGGGTGCCCGACGGGCGAGACCGAGCCCCGCGACCGCAGCCGGATCGGCTCCCCGAAGCGGCGCGCGAACGCGATCTGCCCGGCGTGGTCCAGCCGCTGGCCCCGGAAGAACACGACCTTCCAGCGGAGCAGCGCCGCCCGGACGGCGGCGACCGTCCTGTCGTCGAGCGGGGCGGCGAGATCGACGCCGTGGATGTCGGCGCCGATGTACCCGGAGGCCGGCCGTACGTCCAGGCCGCCCGCGGGCCCCGTCGATGACCTGTTCGTGTCGATGCTCACGTGGCCCGGTCTTCCCACGGCACCGCCCGCGCATGCGGAGCGGCCGGGACGTGTCCTGATCCGCCTCTCCGCCATCGGAGTTCGCCCGGTGTCGTAGCGCCCTCCGCCCCGCCCCGTGCTGCGAAACTGCCAACGCACTGTACGCGGCAGGAAGTTGACGTCATGACGGACAAGCTCACCGTAAGTGTCCTGGGTACCGGCATCATGGGGGCCGCGATGGCCCGCAACCTCGTCCGCGCCGGTCACGCCGTACGGGTGTGGAACCGCACCCGGGAGAAGGCCGAGCCGCTCGCCGCCGACGGGGCGCGGGTCGCCGGCAGCCCGGCCGAGGCCGTACGGGGCGCCGACGTGGTGCTCACGGTGCTGTACGACGGGGCGGCGGCCCGGGACGTCATGCGTGAGGCGGTGCCCGCGCTGAGCCCCGGCACGGCCTGGGTCCAGTCCACCACCGCGGGCCTGGAGGACGTCGCCGACCTGGCCGCGCTGGCCGACGCGCACGGACTGGTCTTCTACGACGCCCCGGTCCTCGGCACCCGGCAGCCCGCCGAGGCGGGGCAGCTGACGGTGCTGGCGGCGGGGCCGGTCGAGGGGCGGGGGACGGTGACACCCGTCTTCGACGCCGTCGGCGTCCGTACGGTGTGGACCGGCGAGGACGGCGCGGCGGGCACCGCGACCCGGCTCAAGCTGGTGGCCAACAGCTGGGTGCTGGCCGCGACCAACGCGGCCGGGGAGGTCCTGGCGCTGTCCAAGGTCCTCGGCGTCGACCCGCGGTCCTTCTTCGAGATCATCGAGGGCGGCCCGCTCGACATGGGCTATCTGCGCGCCAAGTCCGCGCTCGTCCTGGAGGGCCGGCTCTCCCCGGCGTCCTTCGCGGTCTCCACCGCCGCCAAGGACGCCCGGCTGATCGTCGAGGCCGGGCAGCGGTACGGCGTACGCCTCGACGTGGCCTCCGCCGGCGCCGACCGCCTGGCCCGCGCCGCCGCCCAGGGCCACGCCGACGAGGACATGGCCGCCGCGTACTTCGCGAGCTTCGAGGAGGGAACGGGCGGGTGAGGGCCGTGGGTGACTGAGGGGGGTGGGCGCCCCTGCCACCCCGCCGCCCCTCAGGCCCGATCGGCCGCGTTCTGCTCGTCCAGCGCCTCGTGGGCTCCCTGCGAAGGCGCCGGTGAGGCGTCTCCCCCAGCCGGGCCGGGCGGCGTCGGCCCGCGCAGTCGGCCGGTCAGCCACATCGCCACCGGCTCCGTCCACCGCGCGGACAGCGGGCCGACGATCACCAGGATGAGGACGTACGCCGTGGCCAGCGGGCCGAGGGAGGGTTCGATGCCGGCGGTGACGGCGAGCCCGGCGATGACGATGGAGAACTCGCCGCGGGCGACGAGCGTGCCCCCCGCCCGCCAGCGCCCCTTGGCGGAGATACCGGCCCGGCGCGCGGCCCAGTACCCGGTGGCGACCTTCGTCAGCGCGGTGACGAGGGCCAGGGCGAGGGCGGGCAGCAGCACCGGCGGGATGCTGGCGGGGTCGGTGTGCAGCCCGAAGAAGACGAAGAAAACGGCGGCGAACAGGTCCCGGAGCGGCGCCAGCAGACTGTGCGCCCCCTCGGCCACCTCACCCGACAGCGCGATGCCGACGAGGAACGCGCCCACCGCCGCCGACACCTGCAACTGCTGCGCGAGCCCGGCGACGAGGAGCGTCAGGCCGAGGACGACGAGCAGCAGCTTCTCCGGGTCGTCGCTGGAGACGAACCGCGAGATGTGCCGCCCGTAGCGCACGGCCACCAGCAGGACGACCCCGGCGGTGCCGAGCGCGATGGCCAGCGTGGCGCTGCCCGCAGCGAGACCCGCCCCGGCCAGGAGCGCGGTGAGGATCGGCAGGTAGACGGCCATGGAGAGGTCTTCGAGGACCAGGATGCTGAGGATGACCGGGGTCTCGCGGTTGCCGAGCCGTCCGAGGTCGCCGAGGACCTTGGCGATGACGCCGGAGGACGAGATCCAGGTGACGCCGGCGAGGACGACGGCGGCGACGGGCCCCCAGCCGAGGAGGAGGGCCATGGCGGCGCCGGGCAGGGCGTTGAGGGCGGCGTCGACGAGTCCGGCCGGGTACTGGGTCTTGAGGTTGGAGACGAGGTCGCTGGCGGTGTATTCCAGGCCGAGCATGAGCAGCAGCAGGATCACGCCGATCTCGGCGCCGATCGCGACGAACTCCTCGCTCGTCCCGAGCGGCAGCAACCCGCCCTCCCCGAAGGCGAGTCCGGCCAGCAGATACAGCGGGATGGGCGACAGCCGGAACCGTCCGGCGAACCGCCCCAGCAGCCCGAGTCCGAGGATGATCGCGCCGAACTCGACCAGGAAGACGGCGGAGGAGTGCCCCGAGGAGGACGACTGGGCGAAGAAGAGGTGTGCGGCGGGCTGACCGGTGACATGGGCGGCGAAGTGCGTCACCGGCTCACGTCCGCCCGAGTATCGCGGCGGCCGTGTCCACACCCTCCCGGGTGCCGATCACGATGAGCGTGTCACCGCCGGCCAGCCGGAAGTCCGGCGTCGGCGACGGAATCGCCTCGGCCCGCCGCAGTACGGCCACGATGGAGGCGCCCGTCTCGGTCCGCATCCGGGTGTCGCCCAGGACCCGCCCGTTCCAGTGGGACGTCGACGCCAGCTCGATCCGCTCCGCGACGAGCCCCAACTCCGTGGTGGACAACAGGTTCGGGCTGTGGTGGTCCGGCGCCAGCGAGTCGACGAGGGCGGTCGCCTCACCCGGGGTGAGCCGGACCGACAGCGCGCACGCGTCCGGATCGTCCTGTCGGTACGCGCTCAACGTCCGCGCACCGTCCCGATGAGCGACCACCGAGATCCGTCGCTGCTCCCTGGTCGTGAGGTCGTAGCGGACCCCGATACCGGGCAACGGCGTACTGCTGAGGCGCGGAGCACCCACGGCTGGCCTCCTGTCTGATTCGGATATGTCATCGGACAACCGTCGGTGCCACCCTAACGAGACCCCGAAAACCGGCCTCCGGCCGCCGGGTCGGCCACCCGATGGAACAATCCCCCTTCACCCCGGGACCGGCCCACCCACCCCGGTCGCGGGCTGACCGAAAGGAACGACCATGATCCCCTCGGGTGTCCCCACACCCCGCACAGCGGGCACCCCGACGGCACACGGCATACCCCTGCCTCCCGGGCCGGCGCGGCCCGTCCGGCGAGGCCCCCACACCCCCGGAGCGCGCCCGTGATCCAGTGGGTGTCCCTGGGGAGCGGCCCGCGCCCCGTCCCCCAGCCCGTGGCCACCCCCCTGGTGTGGGCGACGGCCTTCGGGGGCGCGATGGCGTTGGTGGCCGTCCTGAACGCACTGGTGGGCACGGACCGCCCGGGCCTCGCCCTGGTGGCCCTGTCCCTGCTCTCCGCACTGCTCGGGGTCTACGCCCGCTTCATCGCGGCCCCCGGCACGGCCGCCCTGTGCTGGCTGTTCCTCAACGGCTTCGCCATCCCACCCGCGGGCGTCCTGACGTGGGCCAACCCGCGCGACACCTTCTGGCTGGTCTGCCTGCTCACCGCCGCCCTCACCGGCACGACCCTGGCCCGCCTCCTCCAGGCCCGCGCCGCCTACCGCCGCCTCACCACGGCCCCCGCCCCGCCCACCCCCGAGCCACCGGACCGGCCCCTCACCCACTGACCACGACGACCCCCGCACCCACCCCGCGCGCACCCCGCCTCCTCGTACCCTGTCCCCGTGTCGCCGTCCTCCCGTCTGCATCGCGTCGCCGTCCTGGTGCTCGTGGGCGCGAAGCCGCTCGACGTCGGCATCCCGGCCCAGGTGTTCACGACGCGCGCGAGCATGCCGTACGAGGTGCGCGTGTGCGGGGCGACCCCGGGCCTCGTGACCGGCGGCGACGGCCTGTCGTACTCCGTCGCCCACGGCCTCGACGCGCTCGCGTGGGCCGACATCGTCTTCATCCCCGGCTACCGGTTCCCGGACCGCGACGACCCGCCGCGGGCCGTCGTCGACGCGCTGATCGAGGCCCACGCCCGGGGCACGCGGCTCGCCGCCATCTCGACGGGCGCCTTCGCGCTCGCCGCGACGGGCCTGCTCGACGGCAGACGCGCCACGACGCACTGGCACTACGCACGGGCGCTCGCGGCGAAGCACCCGCTCGTCCGGGTCGACGAGAACGTGCTGTTCGTCGACGAGGGCAGCGTGCTGACGTCGGCGGGCGCCGCCTCCGGCATCGACCTGTGCCTGCACATCCTGCGCGGCGACCTCGGCGTGGCCGCGTCGAACCACGCGGCCCGGCGCCTGGTCGCGGCCCCCTACCGCAGCGGCGGCCAGGCCCAGTACGTGCCGCGCAGCGTGCCGGAGCCGCTCGGCGAGCGCTTCGCCGCCACCCGCGAATGGGCGCTGCACCGGCTCGGCGAGCCGCTCACCCTGGAGATCCTCGCCGGGCACGCGGCGGTCTCGCCGCGCACGTTCTCGCGGCGCTTCGCCGAGGACACGGGGTACACGCCGATGCAGTGGGTGATGCGCGCCCGGATCGACGTGGCCCGTGAGCTGCTGGAGCGTTCGCAGCGCGGCGTCGAGCAGATCGCCGCCGACGTCGGTCTGGGCACCGGCGCGAATCTGAGGATGCACTTCCAGCGCATCCTCGGCACCACGCCCAGCGAGTACCGGCGCACCTTCACGCGGGGCGAGTAGCCCGCCGTCACACGGAGGGAGCGGCCCGCCGCGCCCGTGGCGCGATCCTTGTGAACCGTGGCGATCCCGCCGCTGTCCCGGCCGTGCGCAGGACGCGACGCTGGTGGTGAACCGAAGGGACAGGACACCACTCATGACTCGCATCGCGATCAACGGATTCGGCCGCATCGGACGCAATGTGCTGCGCGCACTGCTCGAACGCGACAGCGACCTCGGCGGCGGCCTCGACATCGTCGCCGTCAACGACCTCACGGAGCCCGCCACCCTCGCCCGGCTGCTCGCCTACGACAGCACCGCCGGCCGTCTCGGCCGTCCGGTGACCGTCGACGGGAACACCCTCGTCGTCGACGGCCGCCGGATCACGGTGCTGGCCGAGCGGGAGCCCGCGCAGCTGCCGTGGGCCGAACTCGGCGTCGACATCGTCCTGGAGGCCACCGGCCGCTTCACCTCGGCGAAGGCCGCGCGGGCCCACCTCGACGCGGGGGCGAGGAAGGTGCTCGTGAGCGCGCCGTCGGACGGCGCCGACGTCACCCTCGCGTACGGGGTCAACACCGACGCGTACGACCCGGACGTCCACACGATCGTCTCGAACGCCTCCTGCACGACCAACGCGCTCGCGCCGCTGGCCGCGGTGCTCGACGAGCTCGCCGGCATAGAACACGGCTTCATGACGACGGTGCACGCGTACACGCAGGAGCAGAACCTCCAGGACGGCCCGCACCGTGACGCCCGCCGGGCCCGCGCCGCCGCCGTCAACATCGTGCCGACCACGACGGGCGCCGCGAAGGCGATCGGTCTGGTCCTGCCGAACCTGGACGGCAAGCTGTCCGGCGACTCGATCCGGGTGCCCGTCCCGGTCGGCTCGATCGTCGAACTCAACACGACCGTCGCCCGCGACGTGACCCGCGACGAGGTGCTGGCGGCGTACCGCGCGGCGGCGGAGGGCCCGCTCGCCGGCGTCCTCGAATACTCGGAGGACCCGCTCGTCTCCGCCGACATCGTGGGCAACCCGGCCTCGTCGATCTTCGACTCGGCCCTCACCCGCGTCGAGGGCCGCCACATCAAGGTGGTCGCCTGGTACGACAACGAGTGGGGCTTCTCGAACCGGGTGATCGACACCCTCACCCTCCTGGCCGCCTCCTGACCCGCGAACAGGAAGGGCCCCACCGGGAACGGTGGGGCCCTTCTTCGTGAGCGGCGGCGTCTCAGCGCCGGCACTCACGCGCCGTGACCGCGCGGTCGTGCTTGTAGAACTTGAACACCGGCTGCCCGTTGCGGAGCACGTCGGAGGTGCCGTCGTAGTAGTAGTTCCGGTCCACGATGTCCCGCTGGGTGCCGTAGATGCCCCACTTGTCGTGGCCGTTCTTCTTGGTGCCGTCGTACCAGTTGTACTCGTCGATCCAGAAGTGCGGGTTGACGCGGACCACGCGCTTGATGGGCGCCGCGGTGAGCCACCCGGTCCGCCCGGGCGGGACGTCGAGGCTGACGGAACGGCCCCAGCCGACGGTCTTGGCGTAGGACCACGAGTACGAGAACTCGGCACCGAGTCCGACCCCGAACATCTTGCTGATGTTGGGGCTGACGCTGAGGCTGCCGTTCACCGTCTTCGTGGTGGTCGTCGTCGTGCTGTAGGACTGGTCGACCCGCTCGGTGGCGTTGCCGCCCTTCGAGCAGTTGGCCACCTCGTCGGAGTACGCGGTCTGCTTCCCCTCGTACGTCCAGGAGGACGACGCGGGGTAGAAGCAGTGGCCCTTGATCTCGCGCCAGCCCGGCTTCATGGCATAGCGGTTCCCCGCCTTGCTGCCGCCGATGTACTGCCAGACCGGGCTCTTCCCCACGCTTCCGTGGTCTCTGTCGAGCAGCTGCTTGGTGTCGACGTTGTAGTACCAGACGCTCTGGCCGCCCCGGTTGGAGCCGTCCTGGCACATGTTGGGGAGCAGCGAGTCGTGAGCGCCGTTGACGTCCGTCGTCGCGCTCGCGGCGGGGGCGGAGGTGAGGGTCAGGCCGCTGATCGCCATACCGAAGGCGGCGCCTGTCAGAAGGCACTTCTTGATGGTGGGCACGATGTCTCTTGTCCTTGCGCGTCGGATGCGGGGGGACCACTCGTGTGCGGCCGGGCGGTCGGTGGCCGGGGGACCGGCTGCGAGCAGTCTTTTGCCGACGCGAGTTGGTGCCCAAGCCCGTCCGAGGGAGGAATCAACTCCTGCGGGACCCGGTGACCCGGCCCGGTGTCCCCGGAATCAATGGCCGCACACCTTGCGGTACGGCGCCTCGGGCACGTAGGTGCGCCACTGGGCGGGTGTCAGGCCGTCGCCGCCGGTGCGGGCGCAGATCCGGGCGACGGCCCGGGAGGGGTCGATGGTGTGGCGCTGGAGCGGGGCGTGGACGCCGGCCGCGAGGACGGTCGTGCTGTCCGGGCTGAAGGCGAGGGACACGATGGCGTCGCCAGGGGTGGTCAGCGGGCCGCCGAGGGGCTGTTGGGTGGCGATGTCCCACAGCTGGAGCGTGCCGGCGTCGCCGCCGACGGCCAAGGTGCGGCCGTCGGGACTGACGGCGAGGGCGCTGACCGCCTCGGCGGTGTCGCCGAGCGCGCTGGGGAAGACGTTGCGCAGCGTGCCCACGCGGTGTTTCAGGTCGCCGTCCCACAGAGTGACCCGCCCGGTCAGGTCGCCCGCCACGAGCCGGGAGCCGTCGGGGGCGAAGGCGAGGGCACCGGGCTCGCCGCCCTGGACGAGGCTGCGGACGACGGGGGCGGTGCCGGAGGGCGTGCCGGAGGACAGGCGCATCGAGCGGTCGGCGGTGGCGAGGAGCCGTCCGTCGGGGCGGACGGCCAGCCCGGGGTCGGCCACGTCCGGGTACACGGCGGTCTGCCGGTGCCGTGCGGTGTCCCACACCTCGTCGACCAGGCCGCCGACGCCGGAAGTGCGTGTGGCGTACAGGGTGCGGCCGCCGGGGCCCAGGGCGAGTGTGACGACCGCCCCGTCGGACTGCCGCGTCGTCAGGTCCAGTGTGGTGCGGACGCGGCCGCGCGCCAGGTCCCAGAGGACGAACCGCTGGGACGCGACCGGACGGCCGGCCGCGGAGACGCCGTAGGCGAGGGTGCCGCCGTCGGGGCTGAAGGCCAGCAGCGGCGCGGTGTCCCGCGCGACGACCGGCTGCTCGGGGTCCCGCGAGACGGGCAGAGGCAGGGGAGGCGGCGTCCGCGGCACGGCCCCGGCGGGGCTGCCCCCGTTCGAACGGAGCAGGGCGTGGGGGAGGGCGTCGCGCAGCCGGACACGGATGCCGGTGTTCCCGGTGCGTTCGGCGGTGGCGAGCGTACGGCCGTCCGGGCTGAGCAGCACCGAGTCCACGGGTCGCTCGCGCCACGCGGTGCCGACGGCGCCCGCGAGGTCCAGCGTGTGGACGGTGCCGCCTTCGAGGTAGCGCAGCAGCGGCCGGCCGGGATCCCAGGCGAGGTCGCCGTAGAGACGCTCGTTGTGGAGGGGGTGGCGGAAGACCGGGGTGGGGTCGTCCGGGGTGGACGGGGCGGGGTCGTCCGGGGTGGACGGGGTGGGGTCGTCCGGGGTGGACGGGGCGGGGTCGTCCGGGGTGGACGGAGTGGGATCGGCCGGGGTGGATGGGTCGGGGTCGCCCGGGGTGGACGAGGCCGGGGTGTCTGTGGTGGACGGGGCGCGGTCGGCCGTGGCGGACGAGGTGAGGTCGTCCGGGGCGGACGAGGCCGGGTGGCCCGTGCCGGACGACGCGAGGCGCCACGCCCTGATCTCCTCGGCGTCGGCGGTCGCCAGGAACGTCCCGTCCGCGCTGAAGGCGAGCGCGGACACGCCAGGGCCCGGGAGGTCGGCGATCCGACGCCCGGACGCGGCGTCCCAGACGCGGACCCGGTCGGCGGAGGCCACGGCGAACCGGTCGGCGGCGGCACCCGGCCCGCCGAACACCAGCGTCGAGTAGTCGTCGCAGAGGGCGCCCGCGTCCTCCCACGCGCCGGGCAGCGTGCGGTGGCGGGCGGTGTCCCACACCCGCGGTGCGCGGCCGGCGGGGCAGAGGGCCAGCAGACGCCCGCCGGTGCTCGGCGCGACGTTCGCGAGCCCGGTGCCCCGGGTCTCGAACACCGGTGTGCCCTCGGTGGCCGAGTACAGCCGCACCAGGTCGTCGTCCGGACCGCTCACCGCGTAGCTGCGGCCGTCGGCGCCGAAGTCCACCGCGGAGTCGATCGGGAGGGCAGGCCCGGTCCACCGCCGGGCGGAGCTGTCCCACAGCCGTGTGCCGTCGTCCCCGGTGATCAGGAGCAGCCGCCCGTCGGGGCCGGCTCCGACGAGCATCCCGTCGGGCAGCCGGCCCGAGGCGAGCGGACGGTGCCTGGTCACGTCCCAGGAGCGCCAGGTGCCGCCGTCCTTGCTGAGCAGCGCGCGGCCGGAGCGGATGAGGAAACGGGTGGGGTCGCCGCCGGGCGCCGGGTCGGTGAAGACGTCCGTCTCGGGCTGGGCGAGGGCGCCGAGCAGGGCGCGGCGGGTCTCCGGCGACTCGGCGACGCGCCAGGCGGCGACGCCGAGCAGCTGGGCGGTGCGCGGGTCGGTGGTGCTCAGGGACTCGGCGACCTCCGCGACGCGGCGGGCCGCCGCGTCGGTGCGCCGCCGCTGGTTGTCGTGGTGCTCCGCCCAGGCGGCCAGCCCGGCCACCATGGCGACGGCCAGGACGGCCGAGAGGGTGGCCAGCAGGGCCCGGGACCGCCGCGCGGCGCGGGCGGCGGCGCGGGACTCCGCCTCGCGACCGTCCAGCCCGGCGGTGAGGAAGGCCCGCTCCGGCACGGTGAGCATGCTGTCGTCGTCCGCGAACAGCTCCTCCGCGCGCGCCAGGCGGGTGCCCCGGTACAGGGCGCCGGAGTCGCGGTCGTGCTCCAGCCAGGCGCGGGTGGCCTCGGCGAGACGGCGGTGGTGGCGCAGCCGTTCGCGGTCCTCCTCGATCCAGCCGTGCAGCCGCGGCCAGCAGGTGATCAGCGCCTCGTGGGCGAGCTGGACGCCGTCCTCGTCGGCGGTCAGCAGCCGGGCGCGGGTCAGCCGGTCCACGACCGCCGGTACCTCGGGCTCGGCCCAGTCCGCCATCTCGGCCCGGGTGAGCGGACGCCGGGTGTCGGGGGTGCCCTGGCCCGGCTCGACCATCCGCAGCAGCAACTGCCGTGCGGTGCGGGCCTGCTCCGGTGACAGCTGCCCGTACACCTCCTCCGCGGTCGCCGCGATCGCGCCGCGCACCCCGCCCGCCGCCCGGTACCCGGCGAGGGTGAGCATCCGGCCCCGGCGCCGCCGCCATGTCTCCAGCAGGACGTGCGAGAGCATCGGCAGGCCGCCGGGCTCGTCGAGCACCTCCTCGACGAGCCGCGCGGTCAGCTCCCGCTCGACGAGCAGGCCGACCGCCTGGGCGGGTCTGACGACCGCCTCCCGCAGTTCCTCCGCCCGCATCGGACCGACCAGCAGGGACGCGCGGCTCAGGGCGTCCGCCAGATCCCGGTGCTCGGCGCAGCGGGCGTAGAAGTCGGCGCGTACGGCGATCACCACCCGCACACGGCTGCCCGGGTCCCGGGCGGCGAGCAGCAGGTCGATGAACCGACCGCGCTCCTCCCGGTCCCGGCAGAGGGTGAAGACCTCCTCGAACTGGTCCACCACCACCCAGCTGTCCGGCTCGTCCTCGGCCGGCGCGAGCAGACGGCCGTACGTGGTGGCGGGCCGCGGGCCCGGGGTGAGGATGCGCAGCACCGCCGGGCCGTCCTGCTCGGCGATCCTCTCCCGCATCAGGGGTATCAGCCCGGCCCGCAGCAGCGAGGACTTGCCGCTCCCGGACGGCCCGAACACGACCGCGAAGCGGTGGCCGCACACCAGCTCCCGCAGCTCCTCCGCCAACTGGTCCCGGCCGAAGAACAGCTCACGGTCGTCCGGCTCGAAACGGGACAGTCCCCGGTACGGCGGCGCCGTGTCCCCGGCGTCGTCGACCGCCTCCCCCGCGGCCTCGGCCTCGGCCCGCTTCCAGCGCAGCTCCCACTCGCCGGGGTCGCCCCCGCAGGCGCGCGCATACCCCTGGACCGCGGCGAGCGACGGCAGCCGTGCCCCGGACGCGGCCTTGGACAACGCCGCCGCCGAGAACCCGGCCGTCTCGGCCATGGTCCGGTACGAGGGGCTGCCGGCGGCCCGGCGCAGCTCCCGCAGCTCATGGGCGAGGCGGGACACGGGGCCGGCCGCGGGATCCAGCGGTCTCTCGGGACGCGCCACGGTCCCCCTCACTTCCGTCTGGATACCGCAGAGCGGCGACAAGGCATTCGAAAGGTGTTTGTAAGGCGCCTCAACATATTTTGTCGGGCGCTGCGCGGTCACCGGTTTCCGTCGAGATGTGGCATTGATGACAGCCGCGCGGGGTCGCCGGTGAGATCAGCCCGCGTGAGCGGGGCATGCGGCCCGGCCGGAGACAGCCCGAGCCCGCGCACGGAAGAGCCGAGCCGCCATCGCGACTCGGCTCTTCTTTTCGGCTCGACCGGAGTCGGTCAGAACTCCAGCACCTCGCGGTCGAGCGGATACCGCGCGCGGTGACGGCCGTCGTGCGGCGAGGGCGTGATCGGCAGGACACCGGTCGGCTGCAGGCCCAGGTTGTCGTCCCAGATCCGGGGTTCGACGTGTCCGACGACGCGGAAGTGCCGGAAGGTGAACGGCGGGCTGTCGGTCGGGAAGAACTCGGGGGTGGTCATCACCTGGAAGTGCAGGTGCGGCGTGGTCGAGTTGCCGCTGTTGCCGATCAGCCCGAGGACCTGGCCGGGTTCGACCCGGTCGCCCTCCCGGACCCTGAGCGAGCCGGGTGTCAGGTGGGCGTAGAGCAGATAGCGGCCCGGCGCGACCTCCACGGTGACGTGGTTGCCGACGGTGTCCTCGATCGGCGGGACGGGCGGCGTGACGGGCGGCGTCTGGTCCGGAAGTCCGTCCTGGACCTCCACGACCCTGCCGCCGGCCGAGGCCACGACCGGCTGACGGTAGCTCAGGTAGCTGGTGAGCAGGGCGGGGTCGCCCTCCCAGGTCTGCCCCTCCTCCCCGACCCGGTACCAGTCGATCGCGAAGCGCTGCGGCACGTAGAAGCGGCCGTTGATCGGGGCGAGGCCGCGACGGTGGTGGGTGTTGCCGCAGCACGACTCGCTTGCGTACCAGGTGCCGGGACGGACCGGCGGGCCCAGGTTCAACGGCGGTCTGCCGGAGGTCCGGGTGGCCTGCACCGTCTCCTCGAAGGCGGAAGTACCGGAAGGGGCCAGGACGGCACCCGAGAGGTGGTGTTCGAGGACCTTGGGCACCCGCTGACCGCGGTCGAGGATCAGGTCGAGCCAGATGATCCACTGCTGGGAGCCCTGGATGACGGTCGGCGTCGGCCCCGGAGGCGCCGGGGTGTACCCGTCCGCGCCCGGCAGGGGATCACCCACCGGATTGGCGGCATCGGCCAGCGCCTGCCCGCTCAACGAGCCGACGACCCGGTGCGTGCGGGCGTCGCGGACGTCGACACGGTCGAGCCGCAACGGCGTGCTGGTGGGCAGGGAGCTCGTGGTGAGCAGCTCGTACGAGATGTGCGTCTTGCCGTCCGTGGCGACGAACGGCGTCGGTTTCGTGATCACTTCCGCCGTCAGCGGCGTGAACTGTGCGCCGGGTGCCGGGGCGGCCGCGCCGGTTCCGTGTCCTTGTCCCGCTGAGACCACCAGCATGCCGGCCGCGAGCACGGCAGCGGCGAGCCCGCGAAGTAGCGGGCGGCGGCCAGTGCGGTTGCGAGGGTCGCGCTCTGCCATTGCGCTCTTTCGTTCGTCGGATCCGGGCCGTGAACGACGCCGGCACGCCCCGCGCCGAGACGCAGGCCCATGTAATCCGGCGGCACACCGCTCCGGGTGGAGGGCGCCGGAGCCGGGTGCCGAACTGCACCCGTCCAGCCGCACCGACCACCGCCCCCTCGCCGCACGCCGACTCCGACGACACTGCCGTACGACCCCCGAGGCCCGGACAACGTCGAAGGGCCGGTCGTCCGGGGGCACAGGGGTGTGCGGGAGCGTTCTGAACTGCGGAGTGGCTGTGGCGGGTGGGGCTCCTGAACGGTGCGCCTGGTCCCAGCCGTACTGCTCCGCGTCCTCGCACATGAACCGAGCGAGTGCGCTGGTGTCGATCAGGAACTGGGCCGCGTTCACCAGCGGTGGTTCCCCTTGTTCTCGAACAGCTCCAGATCGAATGCGCCGTCTCCGGCCGCGGCCCGCAGCCGGGCGAGAGCCAGGGCCCGTCGCTGACTCTCCAGCACCTCGCGGAGAGCGGTGTTGACCGTCTCCTTCTTGGTGTTCGTCCCGAGGGCTTTGGCCACGTCCGCGACAAGGTCGTCGTCCAGGTCGCGAGGTGCACCGTGGGGTGGTGCACCCGGGCATCCGGGCACTCGGCCTGGCCGCCGAGTCCTACGCGGGCATCACGCCATGGATGCGGGAGAGAGTGAAGACGCGTTCCGCTTCGCGCAGGTGGCACCAGGCGTCGAGGTACGGCGGGTCGAGATCCAGGTCGCTGAGGGTGCGTACGGTCCGGTTGCCCGACGTGGCGATGTACTCCACCGTGATGGCCGCACCGGTGTCGATGGCGTGGGCGACCTGGCGGACGTCGCTGTACGACAGGTGCTTTGCGTATCCGGCGACGATCTCCTCGGTGTCCGTCGCGAACGGCACCCCGCTGCCGAACGGATCGGGTTCCGGTGCCGTCGGCGGGGCCTTGAGCAGCCGGGCGGCCAAGACGTCCAGCCCGTCGTCGCCGGGCATGTCCGAGGCGCGGGTCGCGGTGGTCCGGGGCCCGCGCCGCCCGGCGTTCCTTCGCGGGGGCGGGACGGCAGCGGCGGCCCTCTGCGGCAGGCGCTTCTCGACGCGTACGGTTCCCTCGGAGGTCTCGGCGACCGGGGCGTAGCCCGCGGCGCGGAGCGCGGCGAGAGTCGTCGCGGGTGGGCTGCCGCTGACCAGGACCGTCGGAGCGAGCTGCCGCAGGGCGAGCTTGGACAGTGCGCGGTGGGCGGCGAGTTCGGCCAGGAGCGCGGGTTCGTCGCCGTGGAGGACACAGGCCGCGGGGGCGATGCGCACCCGTCCGTGACCTCGTGCGGTGTCGGCGATGAGATAGGTCAGCGGCTGCGGCAGGGCCGTGGCGGAGCCGGCTGACAGGTCGGCTGTGATGTCGTCCGGGGTGCGGCCGGCGTCCAGGGCCCGGCGGATACTGCCGGTACTGAAGCGCCATACCGACGCCGTGCCACGGGTCTCCCGGTCGGCCATCGAATCCAGCAGCGCCGCGAGTCGCGCGGACGGGGTGCCGGTGACGACGGCGGTGAGGTCGGCGCCGATCCGGGCCGTCGTGGTCGCGGGGGGCAGCAGCCGCCGGGCTGTGCTGTCGAGCTCTCCGTCGGCGCGGGCCGCCAGGTGGGCACCGAGCGGGGCCAGCGCACCCCGTGCCAGCACGCCCAGCAGTTCGCCTTCGCGGATCACGGTGCTGAACGGTGCCGTGTCCTGGGGCGAGGCGTCGTCGGCGAGTGGACGGTGCCAGGCCACGAGCGGCCCCAGCTCCGAAGCGACCTTCACACCCTGTCCTGTCGGGAGCCCCGCCGCCGCGGTGAGCAGCCCGTCGCGGGCCTGCAGACAGCCGCCGCAGTCAGGCGCACCGGCGAGCGCGGGAAGCGCCTTGTTGTCCTCGTCGCGCGCCCGGGTGGGGGTGAGCGGCAGGTCCCGCCATGCCCGGAGCAGTACGGCGAGTTGTTCTGCGGGCTCCTGCTCGGCCCAGGCGTCGTACGACTCGGTGGGAGGTACGCGATCGCCGTCGTGGGCCAGCAGCCCGGCGGCGTACGCGGTCTCCAGGGCGAGGCGCACGACGGCGTCGT
Organism: Streptomyces caniscabiei; assembly: GCF_014930365.1. Classification (GTDB taxonomy): domain Bacteria; phylum Actinomycetota; class Actinomycetes; order Streptomycetales; family Streptomycetaceae; genus Streptomyces; species Streptomyces caniscabiei. The sequence goes on from NZ_JABXWI010000029.1 coordinate 63,966, forward strand.
CCGCTTGGGCGGCCTTGCCGAGCCGGGCCAGTTCACGCGCGCCGATCCCGCCCGACTTCAGCCGGGTCGGTGGAGCGGTCGCGCATGCCGAAAGGACGGAGGCGGCATGGGCCGCGAACGCGGTGGCGGCCACCGCGGCCTCCCGCTCCACCTCCACGGGGGTGACGGCCACCAACTGCGCGACGGGCGGCAGGGGTTCGAACGGCGCGTGCCAATCGGGGCCCCGCAGAGCCAAGGCCACCTCGACCGGCATCCGGACGGGCCCGTACCGGTGACGGTCCTGGAGCAGAAGCCCGCGGTCGAGTGCCCACCGGGCGCCTGGCTGGAGGTCGCGGCCAGGAGCCCCGAACACGACGGACAGAGACTGACGCGGCGTGGACCTGGCGCTCTGCTCAAGCAACTTCCGGGTGGCCGCCGGTGCCCCCGCCACCAACGCGGCGACCCGTTCCGCGTCACTGTGATGCTCCACCAGAGCCGCGAGTCGCTGCTGCTTGGTGCCGGGTGGCTTGATATCCAGGACCGCCAGCATGCCGCGCAGTTCCTCCGACGTGGTGCCGACCAGCAGCTCTTCCAGCGGGGCGTCCAGTGCCAGGGGCGTGCTCCACGCCTGCCGCAAAGGCGTAGGCATGCGGAGTGCCCCGTTGCCGTCGTGCCACACGAGCGCCCGATCCGACAGCGCCTCCAGGGTCGCGTCCAGCGCGTGTACGGCCGCAGGGGATGTCGAGCCGAGCAACTCCGCGAGGCTGTCCCGGGTCGCCCGTTCTCCCAGGGCCGCTAGCGCCTCGGCGGCCTGCAAGCACGGCAGCGTGAGTTGCGGCAGGACGAGTGCCACGGACCCCGGACGTTGGAGACGGTCCGCCAGTTCCCCCACCGAGCGTGGTTCCGGAGAGGAGGCTGCGTCCTTCCGCATGGCGAGTATGCGTGCCAGGCGGGAACGGTCGAGTTCGCTCAGCCAAGTCGCAAGCGTCGATCGGGACTTCATGAGGGTGCACCTCGACAGACGGGGAACGTCACGGGTGCGCCGAAGCCGCTTCGGCGCCGAGGTCAAGGATGGCTCAGTTCCATGATCCGCGGATGCCGTACGAAGACAGGGGCCGGGGCACCTCCCCGCTGCGGGCTCAGCCCGACGAGACGAGCCGATGACGGTAGAAGATCTGGCTCCCCGCTCGCTGAAATGTCCTTGATAGACAGATCTAAATGCAACTAGAAGTGCAACCAGCGCACGGCGAGGGGCCGAGCCGCAATCACGGCTCGGCCCCTCGTTTCGCCTGTTCGGACGGCTGCGGAGGATACGAGATTCGAACTCGTGAGGGGTTGCCCCCAACACGTTTTCCAAATGTTCGTCTGAGGGTTCGGCGAGGGTCGGGGGTGTTCTGACCTGCGGTGGAGCGGGTGCTGGTGGGAGTTCGGACGTCGCCGGACGGGGGTGAACGAGACCAAAACTGAGACCAGAGAGCCGGGTCACACCTTCTTGACGACGATCGAGTCCGGAACCAGCTGCTCCAGGTCGTCCACGTCCGAGGCGAAGACCGGACCTGTCCCTTCTGCTGTCGCGCGATGACGGCGAGCACGACGTCGATCGCGTACTCGTGGCCGTGCAGCTTGGCACCAGCCAGGAGGCGGCGGGCCTGGCGCGCCTCGTCCCTTCCGATGTCGGCGACCTTGAGCCGGGAGAACACCCAGTCCCAGCGCTGCTCGGTGGTTCTGCCGTCGTACGCCTCGACCAGCGTCATCGGAGACGTCACCACCTCAACTCCTGGAAAGCTGCCGCACGCTCGTCCTCAGTGACGGGGCCGTGTTCCTCCCGCAGACAGTCGACCAGCTCCAGCAGCCGGTCCCGGTCGCGCTTGGATCGCAGCGCCTCGGCGACGTACGCCGACAGGACCCGCTCGGCCGCCTCCGCACGACCAGTGAGTCGCCTCGACGGCCTGACGCGAATTTCCGCGGTCAGGGGGCTATGGCAGGTCGCGGGGAGGACACCTCACTTCGTTCAGGCAACAACATCGTCAGCCAGCCAGCCAGCCAGCCAGCCAGCCAGCCAGCGCCGCACGCATGCCAGGGATGCCCTGTACAGGAGCCACGCTCGTCACGCTCCCGCCCACACCACACCCCTGTGCTTGACCATTCCACGGTCACAATCTCTTGCTCGGCGGTGTGAGAGCGGCGCAACGGAATGTCCCACGCGGTCTAACAGGCAGGAAACCGGCCGCTACGGCGGGCGGACTAGCTTCGTGACATGAGGGTGTGGATGCCCGTACGGCCGCTGCGCGGCAAGGTTGCCGCGATCGGCAAGGGCAGATTCGGCAAGGGTGGTTCAGTGCGCCGCCACGGGGGCCGAACGACTCCCGGGCGACGGCCGATGCCTGGCTGGCGCAGCATCAGGGGCCGAGTGGCGGTGGTCATCACGGTCCCGATCTGTTTGCTGCTGGCGGTGGCCGGTCTCGCCGTGCACGGCCGCGCCGAGGCCCTCGGCGATGCCCGGACGACCCGTGCCGAGGTCGGCCTCAGCCTGCGCATCCAGGCCCTGGTGCACCAGCTGCAGCGCGAACGCGGCCTGACCAACGGCCTGTTGGGCGGTGAGAAGGAGTTCCGCCCACCGCTTTCCGCCACCCGCAAGCGCGTTGACACGGCACTGCGCGGAATGCGCACTGAAAGCGCCGTCGAGGACGTCGTCCAGCGGCACTTGCGGCGTCTCGCCGACATCCGATCCGCCGCCGACAGAGGCACCGTCGGCCAGGCCGCGACACTCACCTTCTACACCAGCGCCGTCAACGCCCTGAACGCCGTCGATCCGGTGGCGGAGACCGCGACCGGCGCCGACCGCCAACTGCGTGACGGGCTGGCCGCGTTGCGCGAGCTGGCCGCCGCCAAGGAGTCCGTCGCCCTCGAACGCGGGCTCCTCAACGGTGTGTTCGCCCAAGGCGCCTTCCACGGCCGTGAGTACATCGACTTCACCGAGGTGCGAGCCACCCGCGTCGCCGCCCTCACCCGCTTCCGGCAGGTCGCCACCGCACCTCAGCGCGCGGCATTGGAGAAAGCCTTCGCGACCGAGGATGCCGAACGTGCCACCGCCTACGAGAAACAGGCGGAAGGCGCCGCCGACGGCTCCCCGCTGCGCGCCGACGCCCGCACCTGGTGGGACGCGATGACCGTACTCGTCGACGATCTGTACGTCGTCCAGCAGTCGGTCGGTGACGACGTACGGGTCCGGGCTCACCGGCTCAGCCACGACGCCGAACTCGCCCTCGCCGCCTATCTCGTCACGGGCACGCTCATCGCCGCCCTGGTCGCGGGCCTCGCCGCTGTCGCCTCCCGGTCGCTCACGCGCCCGCTCCGTGGGCTCGCCGAGACCGCTCACGACGTGGCGCGCCGCCGACTGCCCGCAGCCGTCGCCCGTATCCAGCAGTCCCCGCAGGACTCTGCTCAGCTCCTGACACCAAAGGACGCGCAGGACACCTCCGATGCACGGCTGCTGGGCGGCGCGGCCGAGATCGCCGAGGTCGCGGCGTCCCTGCAGCAGGTGGAACACACGGCCCTCCAGCTGGCTGCCCAGCAGGCCGGCCTGCGTCGCAACACCACGGAATCGCTCGCCAATCTCGGCCGCCGGAACCAGAGCCTCGTACGTCGCCAACTCAGCCTCATCACCCGCCTGGAACAGCAGGAACTCGACCCGGACGCCCTCGCCGAGCTCTTCGAACTCGACCACCTCGCCACCCGTATGCGGCGCAACGCCGAAAGCCTGCTGGTCCTGGCCGGGCAGAATCCGCCAAGGCCCACGGCAGCACCCGCCGACGGTCTGGAGGTCGTCCAGTCCGCAGTCGCCGAGGTGGAGCAGTACCGTCGAGTTCTGATCGCGACCGTGGAGCCGGTGCGGGTGCGTGGGCACGCCGTCGCAGATGTCGCCCACCTCCTCGCCGAACTCATCGAGAACGGACTGAATTTCTCGCCCCCGACCGAACCGGTCGAGGTGCACGGCTGGTACGACATCGAGGACGACACGTACTCCTTCGGTGTCGTCGACCACGGCATCGGCATGTCCGAAGCCGACAAAGCACGTGCGGGCGCCCTCCTCTCCGACTCCGGAGAGGAGGCCCTCGTTGCCGCACCCACCCGGTTCCTCGGCCACCTCGTCGTCGGCCGACTCACCCACCGCCTCGGTGAAGGCGCTCAAGTCCACCTCTTCGACACTCCTGGCGGCGGCCTGTCCGCCCTCCTTGTCCTCCCCGGGCGCCTGCTCGCCCCCGTGGAGGACCCCTCCACCTCACCCCCACCCGCCAGGCCCACTGTCTCCTCCCTGCTCAACGGCTTCCGAGCAGGTGTCGCCCGCGCCGAAGCCAGAAACCCCCAAGGAGCGTCATCGTGACCACCGCCGTCCAGAGTTTCGGCTGGCTCGTCTCGGAGTTCGTGCGCACCGCCGACGGCGTCACCGATGCCGTCGCCGTTTCCTCTGACGGCTTGCTCATGGCAGCCTCGGACAGCCTCGGCCGAGATCGCGCCGACCACTTGGCCGCCGTCGTCTCCGGCATCACCAGCCTCGCCCAGAACGCGGCGACGGAACACGGCTTCCGCGGCATGAAGCTCGTCATGATCGAAATGCTTGGGGGCTTCCTCATGGTCGGTCGTATCCGCGACGGCAGCTGCCTCGGCGTCCTCGCCGCCGAAGGGTGCGATGTGGGCCTCGTCGGCTATGAAATGGCCGTCCTCGCCGACCGTGCCGGCGAGCTGCTCACCCCGCAGTTGGTACGCGAACTGCACTCCGCGCCCAGATGAGCCCACCCGATCGCCGCCCGCCCCTGCCTCTGTTACCAGCGCGTGCCGCGAACGGTGGCGTGGCCGGGCGGCTCGTCTTCCTTGTGCCGTGAGGCGCAGCAGCCGCGCGTTGGCCTCGTCCGGCGCGAAACGGTCAGGGGCGAATTCTGTGGCGGACCGAAGTCCGAGCCACACCAGCATGGCGTGGTGTTCCTCATGCGCCGGGTCGGCGAGGATCACTTTGAAATCGCTGCAGCGGGTCCGCCGCCGCAGTCCTCCGGCGGGCACGCCCCGGCACCGTCCACGCAGTGCGGATAGTGAAGCTCGGCTGAGGCTGTCTGGAACTGCTCCACGGCGACGGGGGACCCCAGTGGGCGCCAAGAGACGGAACCGGATCGGCCCCCGGCCAGGTCCCGGAGTGCAGACCGACTGGAATGGCTACCGGCCGCCGCGAGGGAGCCACGTCACTACACCTGGGCGGAATGTCGTAAAAGTCGAAGATAAATGAGACCAAAACTGAGACCAGGGCATGCCGAGAACCCCGGCCGCTGAGCGGTCCGGGGTTCTCGTTTCGCCTGTTCAGGCGGCTGCGGAGGATACGAGATTCGAACTCGTGAGGGGTTGCCCCCAACACGCTTTCCAACTGTGTATGCGTCCGTACGGGGGCGTTCGTAGGGGTTCACACAGCAGGTCAGGCGGGGTGGGCGTACGCCGATGAACTGTGGCGTCCGTCGACGCACTGGACAAAGACCAGGACAACGAGCGGCTTGCACGTAAGGCGACCTGGCAGATTTACAGCGGGCTGGCTCCGCATGCTCTAACCTGCCAGTCCGGAGGTGATCATTGCCTTCGGGGGACGCCTGGGGTTCAGCGGGCAAGCCGGAGTTCTGCTGAGCAGTAGGCTGTGTATGTCAGTCCGAGCAGATTGCCCTTGGCCAGCAGGTCGTGCCGCATTCGGCGGACCACTTCCCCCATACCGACCCGACCACCACCGAAGTGGCGGAGCATGTGTTCTGCAGCTTCACCAGCCAGCGACTGGTGGAGGGTGATCTCGGTGCCGATGACCCCGCTGGCGTGGGCGGAGACGAATGTATCGACGAAATTGACGGGGGACTGCGGGGTCAGTTCGACCGTGTGGCAGCCGTTGAGCAAGACCACTGGAGTCGTAGTTTCCCAATGGCGATCCGGTCCGTTCGGTGGAGCCCAGTCCACCAGGGACCATGTAGTGATCTGCTCCGGATGGATCTGCTCACCACTGCCCACCTCAAGCCAGTGGCGGGCGGAGTTACCTTTGCCATGACAGTAGAACTCGACCACCTGAAGGTCGCTATCTGTCAGCGCTGCACATGCTTGGTTGAGACTTTCCGCAGTCACCCGGGCGAACCCGGGCAGGGTTTGCGCTACTTCGTTGATGTGGCGGTCGCCCAGGTCTCTGTCCAGATCGTGGCTGCGTACTACCACGAAGCGCGGGTGGTCGCCGAGGACAACCTGGCGTGACGGGGTCTGTGTCGAAGGCGGGTTCTCGATGACGTGACGGATTCCCCAGAAGCCGAAGGGACACAGCGTGTTCTTTTCCTGGTGTGCAGATTCCTCGGGGCACTGCAACGGGTAGTCGGCGATCATGGGTTGGGTGTCGTCCCACGATTCCACCACCGGGCATGGCTTGAGAGGCGCTCCAGGGTATGAGTCGAGGGGGAGGTCATAAACAGCAGCCCATGGAAACACGAATGTGGTACTGGGAACACGCGCGATCTGGATGGTTGTCGAGGGCTTGCCGGTGACATTGCACAGGATCTCGGGCCTCTGTTGGTACAGGCTGACCCACAGCCTGTACCCGTGGAGTGCAAGACCACGGAGATCTTCGAGGAAGTCCTCGCGAGTTTTCCCGTTGCGCTTGTCGAGGCGGTTGCGACGCTTCTTGCCCGATCCCTCGATGTGCATGTCCAGCAGCAACTGCCGCACGCTGCTCATCTCTCCGGTCAACGCGGCTTCGGCTAGGGTGAACGCAACTTCGCCGGTACCGCCGTTGAAGACCAGGCTGTGGGTCCCATCGGGCCTCTGATTGGTCAAAATACTCAACCCTCGCGATCCGACCCCGTCGAGGTCGGTCAGCGCGTCGGTGAGGGTGTAGTCGACTGTTGCAGCGTGGTCCCCAGACATTCCAGCGGGAGCGATGTCAGCGACGATAAGGAGCGATTGCACCAAGCTATTGCGGAACCAAATGCTGAGGCGGGCTTGGGCAGCACCAGCCGTGTCGGGTGTACGGAAGGGGAGGTATGTATGGCGGTGACGGAAATCGGGCCGACATTCGTGCAGACCACCAGGTGGGCAAGGGCAGACCCAGCCTGCCCCACTGAATGGCAGAAAGTAGGGGACAGTTTCGGCGCGCACATCGAAGTCAGCACTGGTCAACGCTACTTCCAGCCAGTAACCCTCCGCAGTATGCGGCAATGCCTCAAGCGGGAACGGGGACTCACGGGGACCAGTCACGATGCTGTCGGCGGACACATCGCCAATGTCTACCCGGACAAAGTGGTCGCTCGCGGGCTCCAATGGGATGCCACGCGGGACAGGTGGGAGGTCGCCTCGGCGTTCAATGGCCAGATTGACGAATCGAGGCCCAACCTGAAAGTGAGCCTGCAGGTTGCCCTCCAGCTGCCCAATGGCGACTGGTTCTGAAAGCCGATAATTTGCTTCCCCTGCGATAGCACGGCTGTCTGGATCGCTGGCAATGAGCCGGCCGAGACGGAGGAGCTGAAACTCCTCCACAGGATAGGGTTCCCCGCGGACCCGCTCCCGCAGCAATTCCAGCAGTGGCTCCAGCCTTTCGGCCAGTCGTTCAAGATCCCCGGGCCACCTTACGAAACCGGTATCCGCAGCCATCCTGTGCAACAAGATTTCCGGCCCTGCGTCTCTTAGGTACGGGTCGACTACCTCCGGGAAAAGAGCCCTCGTGAGTGGATCTCTTGCCATGAGGTAGCCGAGACGGAGGAGCTGAAAATCCTCCACCGGCGGATTTTCCCCGCTAACCTGGGCAAGCAACCAGTCCAGCCGCTCTACCAGCTCCGGCCACTGCTCCCCAGCCGCCCGTGCAATCCAGGGACGCGCAGCTTCGAGACTACGGACGAGAGATCCCAGATCATCGTTCAATCCATCCAAGACTTGGTCTCTCCCTTCCCCTCCACGGCGAATCCGATGAGGAGATAGGCGAAGAATCCCACCCCGAGACCGACCGCGTACGCACCGAACATGTCAGGGTCCTCGAAGGGAAGCGCGGCAACCGCTCCGCCCCCCACCGCGGCAATCACGCTGGCGAGGTCTGAAACCTGGGCCGGTCCATCCTTCCGACGCAAAGTTCTGTAGGCGATCCATCCCACCACTAGGCCGAACAGCCCAGCGCCGATTTTCGCAAGCTCAGTCGCTTCCACCATGCGCTGCCCCATTCGTGTCTCCGTCCAGAAGGCTGCCGGACAGATCAGCGGCACCAGTAGAGCCGCGCCGCCCCCAGCTCCCTTGAGAACCCGTACGGCCGATCGATCAACGGGATGAGGAACCTCAGGCTGGCCTTTAGCCCCTGGTGAACTCCAGGCAGTACGGACAGGGCAAGGCCGGGCTCGGAAGCGGCGATGAAGACCCACAATCGCGGTCCTGTCGTGACGACATCCCACCGCCGGGCTCCGGCTACGTGTTGGGCCACACCAGCACCGCAGCGATCGCGGATCCTTGAAGGTGGCCCTGCATGAAAACGTGGTCCACGCGGTCGGCTCCGGACGTTAGGGGGTTCGCCGTCGGCGACACCGGCGCGAGCCGGACGCAATGTCGACGAACGTAGCGCTAATCGCGGCCGAGCAGTAAGACCGCCACCTGCCGCGCAGCCTAGGCCCCCGTCGCCTGACGCTGGAGCCGTCCGACGGAGAGCCCGAAAACGCACGCGCTCGGTCAGAACGGCTGAGAGCATGGCAAGCAGGTCAACAGTGGGGGCGGGGATGGACGACAACAGCACGGTGCGCGCGGTCGCGATCGACCACAAGGCGGTCCTGCGCTCACCTGGGCGCGCCCACAACGGGATCCCCGGCTTGCTGGAGTGGCTCGACGAAAACGACATCTCCTTCGTGCTGTTCACCACCGACTCGATCGACGCCGAGGCCGCCCTGAGGGCTGCCGGCCTGCCCGCGCCCGCCCTCCACCTGTGCCGCGACGACATCCCCGGAACGCCGAACCGCGGCAGCGGTGCCTGGCTGCGGGAAGTCGCCGACCGCCTCAAGCTGCGAACGAACCAGATCGCCCTCGTCGGCACCTCAGAATTGGACTGGCGCACCGGCATCAACGCCGGCGTCGTCCACGTCCTCGCCCGCTGGGCCAATCATGTCCGCAACGCAAAAGGCATGATCACCCTGTCGGCCGGCGAACCCGCGGACGTTGCAGAGCTCCTGGAGCACTTCTTCCTGGACGAACCGCGCTGGGCCTTCGCCCGTGACGACGCTCGCGACTTCAAGATCCGCTCACTGCTGCCCCCAAACGTGCGCTTCCCTCAGAACAGCGGGACCTTCCAGCTCCAGGACGTCTTCACCCGGGGGCGGACCATCACCATCGGGGACCATGACGCCCGCGACATCCTGATGCTGCGCCTGCTGTCCTCCGCCTACCTCGACGGCACACTGCCCAACCGCAGCTTCTTCTGTGTCTACCCCAGCAGCTCGCCGGGGCGGGTCAGCGAACAGCTCGCCGGGTTCCTCACGAACGCCAAAGTGATGGTCGGCTCCTACTACAGGGAGGACCTCCTCGAACGCGTCACCCAAGCCCCGGACACAAGCCTGGAGCGCTGGAGAAGGACCACAGGCCAAGGGAGCACGGCGGACATCTCCATCGCCGCTCAGGCTCGCACCGTCCGGGTCAACCCCAAGTACCGGGGGAAACTGAAGGGCAAAACGGTGATCGTCTTCGACGACTTCACCACCGAGGGCAAGTCCATCGAGTGGGCGCGCACCCTCCTGAGCAAAGCCGGAGCAGCGCAAGTCATCGCCTTGACCGTCGGCAAGTACGGCTCCCGCCACGTCAACTACGCGCTCCCTGGCGTCGCGATCGACCCATACACGGTCAGTAACCTCTCGGCTACCGACTTCGCGTCCGCAGTCTTCTCAGGAACCTACGGCCCGGGCCCGGAGGCTTCCCTGACGACCACCATGGCCCACTTCGTGGCCACCGCGCAGAACACCAACTGAGTCTGCGCCTCATCCGGTCCACCAACTCGCCAGCACCCTTCCGGCCCGCCCGCGGCTCCCGTACGCCATGATGGAAGTGGCCCGAGACACCGCTTCATCCTTCGAACATCCCGGGGCCACGAGTAGAAGGACATCTGATGGACCTCGATATCACCGCTGACCAGCACGATCTGCTGGCCCTGTGCGCACTGCGGGTCAGCGACGCCACACTCGACTGGAGCCTGCTCGCTCGCGGCGCCCAGAGCTCCGAGGGCCTGGCCGCGCTCATGGACGGACAACTACGCGAGGACTCGCGTGCCGCGACCAAGAACCGGCCCCTGCTACAGCAGGCCCTGGCAGCCGGCCTCGATGATGCCCGCGCCCGTGTCGACGACGAACTGGCCGCGGCCAGCAAGACCGGCGCACGCCTGGTCACGGTCCTCGACGAGGACTACCCGGCAAACCTGCGCGTGATCGGCAATCTTCCGCCATTTCTTTTCTATCGCGGGGAGCTCGACCAGCGCGACGCCCGCTCTATCGCCGTCGTCGGCACCCGCCAGGCCTCCGAGGATGGACTGCTTCGGGCGGCCCGCATGGCCCGCGAGCTCATCGAGCACGACGTGGTGATCGCGAGCGGTCTGGCGAAAGGGGTCGACGCCGCCGCGCACCAGGCCACTCTCACGGCCGGAGGCCGCACCTTCGCCGTTATGGGCACCGGCATCGCCGCCGCCATCTACCCGGCGGAGAACCGGCCGCTCGCAAAGGCCATCCTGGACGCGGGCGGAGCTCTGCTGAGCCAGTTCTGGCCCACTAGCCCCCCAGCGAAGTACACCTTCCCCCGCCGCAACGTCGTCACCTCCGGCACCACCCTGGGAAGCGTCGTCATTGAGGCCTCCAGCACCTCTGGCGCCAAGATGCAGGCACGCCTCGCCGCCGAGCACGGCAAGCTCGTCTTCCTAATCCGGTCCCTTGCCGATACCCAGCCATGGGCCAAGAAAATGCTGGACGAGGGACGGGCGATCCTGGTCACCGCCTCCAGCGACATTACCGACCGCCTTGGACGCGCCACGGACATCCAGGCCGCCGGCCAGCAGCGCCAGCAGCTTGCCCTGACCGGCCTATGACGGCAGCCCTCCCCGATCCGGCAGGTTTTCCCAACTGCCCGGCGTGCGCCTACGTCGTCACCGGCACCGCGCGTCTGTGCTCCAACTGCGCCGGGCGCACCCTCCAGCCCCTCGCCGACAGCCACTGCCCGGTCTGCTCCCAGGCCGTCGTGCCCAACAGGCAGTGCAGCAATCGGTTGTGCGCGCTGCCGGAGGCGGAACGGGGGTTCTCCCGTGTCGACGCGATGGCCGTGTACTCCGGAAGCCTTCGTGACAAGATCCACCGACTCAAGTACGACGGGGCGTACGGCTGGGCGATGATCTTCGGTCGACTCCTGGTCGGCTGGATGGAGAGCCACCCCGAGCAGATGCGCGGCGTCGACCACGTCGTCGGCAATCCCACCGCTGTCGGCCGCCAGCCGATCCAGCACATGGAGGCGATCATGGATGCCGCCTACACCGAAGACGTCACCCACGCCTTCCCTCTCAGTCCGCCGGGCGCACACCGCCTGGTCAAGGAGACTGAAACGCCCCGCTCAGCCAACAAGAGCCTGGACGACAAGCGTTCGGCCGCGACCGCGCACGCAGCCGCTCTGACGTGGACCGGAGACACGGGCGACATCAAGGGGCGCACGATCTTGCTAGTCGACGATGTCTTCACCAGCGGGTCCCAACTCCAGCATGTCGCGCTCCGGCTCCGCGCGTCCGGAGCTGTCGATGTTCGCGGGCTCGTCCTCGCGCGCGTTCCGTGGGGCGGATGACCTTGGTCGAGTAATCGTTCACGGCGGACCTCTGCGCCAAGACCAGCGGTGCCAGGGCCAGCACCGTCAGCCGTCCAGGGTGGCAGCGAGCAGGCCAAGCCCCCGGCCAGACTTACTGCGGGCTCCGTTGACCGCCTACGACCTGCGAAGCTCCGTGTACCGCCCTCTGCCGGGGGACACCTGAGGGAGGAAGTCGCGTGCTCGCCGACCGCCTCACAGGCCGGTTTGGTGGATGTAGGAGATGACGGTCAAGGTCTCCTCCTCGATGGTCCACGGCGAGGTGCAGTGGAGGATTCCACCGGTCGCGGTCACGGGTTCAACGGTGCGTTCCAGTTCGATGGAGTGGACGATCACAAGGGCGTTGTTCGGGGCGAACTTGCGCTGCCATTCGACCTCGGCCCGCGTCAGGATGATCTGGCTACCGTCGGAGGTGGTCCCCTTCACCTCTACGTGAAGCTTCTCGTCCCCTCGCGTCAGGTGCAGGTCGTACGACTTGCTGGCGCCGACGTCCTTCACGGTCCATCCCTGGGCCTCAAAGTGCTCAGTGGCGAGCAGGACACTGCGCTTCTCGATGGCCCTGCGCTCGGCTGCGGTCAGGAGGAACCCTTGACCGCCCCTGCGGGCGCTTCTGCGGTTCGCGGTGGTCGCCGCGCTCTGGGTTGCCTCTCGGACCTCGACCGGCAGGTCGCCGGGAACGTAGGTCGCGTGGTCTGTGGCCTTGTAGAGGGGGCCCAAGAGCTGCGCCATGAAGAGCAGATCTTCGCTCAGGACATCCGAGTTGGGGATGGCATCACGCTGGTACTCGATGGCCACGACGTTGCCCGGCTCGTAGCCCTTGCCAAGCTTCGTGCGTGCATTGAGACGGATCTCCGTCAGCAAGTCGGCGCGCTCGGAGGCGACTTGCTCGATGATCGGGCGGGCCCAGTCGATGCGCTTCTTCAGGGCGGCAGGCTCGCGGGGCTTGAGCTCGCCGGCGATCCACTCGGTCGTGCCCTGCATGAGCGACAAGTAGACGCGTTCACCGTCGCCGCTGAACAGATAGACGATGTACCAGCCGTCGGTTGCGCTCGGGGTTCTGCTCTTCGAGTAGACGCGGGTCCATACGACTTCAGCCCTCTGACCGGCTCCGTCCTTGCCCTCCACCCCTACATCGTCGAGGGGTATCTCCATGGCTGCGGCGAGAGCTTCGGCATGCTCACGCAGCCAGTCGCGGATCTGGGTGCGAACAACGAAGCCGCGGCGCTGCATCTCTTCGGTGTTCTTCGCCTGCCACACCTTCTGAAGGCCGAGCACCTCACTCAAGAGTTCATCCACGCCCGAACAGTAGCTACGAGCACTGACATTGGGCTGCGCAAGTTGACCCGAGACATCCTGCGGTCGCGGCTGGCTGGGTGGTCCCCTGGGCCGCCCTCCGACGGCCTACAGACGGCCCCGCTCTGGGGCACGGCAGTTTTACAGTCCTCTCAAGATCACTCGCTCGCACTCCATCCGACCAGCAGGGATGTGCGTCCAGCGTTCAAAACGCCGACTTCTCGTCCACGTCTCGTCCAGAGCCGGCTACCGCCCTAGCTCTGCTGCGGTCCGAGGAGGAGCATGGAAGCAAGCGACCAAGGAGGCCTGCCATGAAAACCGGCGCCTCGGACTCGGACTACGAACCGTGGCTGTACTCTCACACGCCCTCCCAGGCTGAGGGCGAGCGGGACGATCCTGCCGAACGGGCGGCCATGCATCCAGATGTCCCCAGGACTGAGCCTTCCCAGGCGGAAGGCGAGCAGGTGGACGACACCGGGATGGCTGACCGCCGATAAGCCCGAAGGGCGGGCCTTCCCACGCGCCCTGACAGCGTGGGAGCGGCCCGCATAAGCTCTGTCGCCGTCGTAACAACGGCTTTCAAGACCGCTCAGCCGTGACGAGCGATTTGCCAATTTACCTGCTGTTTTCCTCTCACAGGGCACCCAATGCCCCTCACGTTGGCCGCAGGTTGGCCAAACAAACGACCCGGCGAGGGCTGCCCACCATCGACATGCGAGTGTCGGCCACTGTGCAAGATGGCATGCGTCCAGTGCGGGCAGAAACCCTAGTAGTCACCAGCGGGCATCACCGTGGTTACCCCTGGGGGCACACTCTGAACTCTCTCAATTAGGGAAGCCACAGGCCAGCGTCGGTCTCACGCATCCCGATGAGCCACGACTGCAGAGCTTCTCCATTGACTTCACTCACTGGATAACTTCTCGTGGCAACAACTTCCCTTGCCCCCGGAGACCACTCTGCCGTTGCTACTAGCAGACCCTGCTTGGCCCCCTCCCAATCGACGTCAGCAGCGAGCGCCTTCACGACGACCTTCTCGATCTTCCTTTTCTCCCGCTTGCATTGAATAATCGTCAGCGGTGATACTTTGCGAATGTCGGCTGACTTTTCCCAGACTCTAATATCCACCCCGTTGTCATTTCTCCCCGCGCCCAGCTCTACCTCAAATCCCGCCCGGTGAAAATATTCTGCTGTCATGGCTTCGAACTTTCGCCAGTTTATCTCGCCGATCTCTTCGTAGTTACTTGCAAGGTAATTGACGAATCTTTGATCAAAAAATCGACCGTACGTGGCAAGTGTTGACTCGGATGTAAAGAGTTCAGCCAGGGTGAGTGCGTCGTTCCATGCAACTGCTCGCTGCCACTTAAAAGGGCTGACTGATATCCTGAGAGACATTTCTCTCAGGGTGAATGCCACCGCATGAGCCATACCGGCACCATGCAGCGTTCGCGCCTTCTGTGTAATGATTCCTGCTCGCTTGGGCGGCACATGAATCGTGGGCACCTGGGTTTTCATTGCATTGTCGCCCAGTCCGACAAATCGAGCCTCATTGTCAGGCTTATCAAATACTTCGGCCAAGGTGAAAGCGACTGCCCGGATGGTGAGGTCCTGGTCGTTCAGCTGCTCCTGAACGCTCATGGCCAGCGGCCGCATGGCAGAGACGGAACCGGTTACTCCGAAGCCTTCCAGCGCGGCTCGACCCAATATCTCGAAAACGGTAGGACGGAGAAGCACCTTTTCCAGCGACGTCCCCGGATATAGCTGCACATAGACGCGTCGCTGTAGGACTCTCGCAACATCTTCCTCGGACACGACGAGGCCTGCCTTGTAACCGACCAACTCTGTGAGCCGTTCCGTGATGGCGCGACCATTTGTGCGGATAACGTCCATCGACTCTCCTGAAGTTATCGGCATGTCACATGCCATGTGCCTCGACTTCCTGATGCACCGTCGTCAGTGGAGACCGCCCACGTTCGCCGCCATCATGCTTTATAGGTGCAGGCGTTGCCCGCTTCTAGCTCAGGGCACTGCGCACGTCGTCATTCAATGACTTTCTGGCTGCACGTATAAACTTCGCCCTCAAAGAATATATTTTATCGCACCATTTACGAGTACCCTTGTCGGCCATCGGGTCCCGCCCCTTGCCGTGCGGGAGTAACTGCCAAATCATTCCCTCAGCTACTCTCATCACATACAGCATGCGGCAGTACTCGGTAATTTCTTTACCGATTGACGTCGCTCGGTTTGTACCCGCCAGAGCCACATCTAGCCAGACCTTCTCACACCTTTCGCAAAGCTCCTTGAGGCGAGCTTCGGTGGATGGGTCCTCCCAGACCTCGACGCTACGCGCTAGGCGGAAATATTCGGCATGAAACTCGTCGACAGAGGAAAGAAAATTTTTGTACGTGCGGAGTCTATCTTCTCTGTACTGGGCGCGTGCTGACGTTCGAGCCGCGCTGCGTTGAGTTCTACCTGCGGCTAGAGCCGCTGCCACTGTGGCCACTGCTGCCACAGAAGCCCCTAGGGCGGTGGCCACACCTGCGTCCATCTTCATAGCATCACCACGGCAAGCCAGCCAGTCAAGAGTGAAAGTCCCGACTTTCCGCTGTGAAGCGTTCGTCTTTTCGACTGGTTCGAGCAGATGTCGGGCTCATTTCCTGAGTCGACGTGCTTGAACCCGTAGAGAAGGTTGTAGGGCAGTGGCGGTTCGAGAGGTGTGCCACTGATGCGCTTAGAAAGAGTGCTCAACTCGGACCCCTTCCCACCTGGAGAAGGTGGGAACTAGTGGCGAGCAACTCCGGATACCGTTCAGCCATACTTACGGCAGCACAGGGATTTGCACCCTCGCTTGTCTCGCGCCACATTCGCTTTCGAGGTCTGCTCCCACCTGCGGGAACGGTGTTCGGGGGGTGTCCTACCCCGTTCATTCCCGTACTCCCGCCCGCCGTCTGAACGGCCATGAACGGCATCGGACGGGGGGTGAATGAGACGGAAACTGAGGCGGAGTAACTGACCGGCTGACCTGTGCGTGTGATCCCCTGAGAGTCAGGGGCGAGAGGCTTCCAGAGCTGCGATCACGGCTGCCGGGTCGCCGTCGTACAACACGTGCGGTTCATCTGCCCGTGGGGGGACGAACCGTTTGCGGTACCGCTGTAGGTCGCTCTCAGAGAAGTAGATCGAGTTGGGATCGTTCGCGTGGAAGTCGTTGCGCTTGCTGATTCTCGCCCACAGCTCGTCATGGGTGGCGGCTAGGTAGACGAGTACAGGAGTCGCGCCGACGTCGGTGGCGATCGCTCGCCACTTCGCCCGATCCTCCGCGGTCCAAAAACCGTGGTCAACGACGACATCGTGCCCGGCCTTGAGCTGCTCCCGCAGGTCAGCTGCCACGTCTTCGAGGACGGGCCGCTCAAGGGTGGGGAAGACGCCCCGGGGGAAGTCCACGCCATAGACGCCGTGCCGGCGGAACATCTCTTCGTCCGGGCACAGCCGTGTGAACCCGCGGGCGGTGAGGGTGCGGGAAAGGGTCGTCTTGCCGGATCCGGGGAGTCCGGCCATAAGAACGCAGAACGGCGGGTGTGGGGGCATCGATCTCGTCCTGGTTCGGGAGATGGCGGCCACCTCCGCTTCGGCTTCGGGCTTGATTGTGCCAGTCCTGCGGGCCGTAGACAGTGCTTCTAGGTGGCCTTCGAGCATGCTCACGAGCGGGTCGCCCACGACCGTCACGGGGTGACCTCCGATTCTGTGCGCCATGTGCGGCCGGGTCCGCCGAGGTCCACGCCGTATTCCACGATGTTGCCCTCACTGTCCACGAACTTGGCTGTCATCACGACCACCGGGTCCGCCGGCAGGTTGCCAGGGTCCAGTTCCAGGAGTCGGGCGTACTCCGGCGTCACCAGGCGCGCGGACGCAGTGTCGATGCGGTGGCTGATCGGGTGACCGGTCGCCTGAGCAATGAGCTGGAGCGACGTTCCCCCTGTCAGGCGTGCGCTCTCTGATAGCTGGGGGATCAGCTTCCCGTAGCGAGCGGGAATCCACGACGTGCTGTGAGCGACGATGCCGTGCCGGTCCCTATATACGCGGCTACGGCGCACCACGTCTGAGCCGGGCTGAATGTCCAGCGCTTGCGCCACTTCATCGGGCGCGGGCACAACGGCAGCCTGGTGCGAGTCGGAGCGCTCGCCTGCACCCCAGCTCGAACCGGTACGGCGCCCCCGGTCCTGTCGCTGAGCGCCGGACGACATCGGCGCCGGCTGGTCTAGCACTTCGGTACCGATGCCGTGAATGCCGCGGACAAGTCCCTCGTTGCGCAGCTTCCGCAGGGCTTTCTCTGCCGTTGCCGTGCTCACTTTCCACTCTTCCGAGAGGTTCTTGATGCTCGGCAAGAGCGTTCCTGGCGGTAGTTGACCGGACGTAATCAGCTCCATGTAGTGAGCAGCAATCCTCGCGTACGGCGCCCGATTGTCGGCCTGGCCTGCCATGTTGCCCGCTCCTTGTCGTCACTTCCCTGAGGTTCCCTAGCTTACTGCTTGACACCACAGGGAACCCTAGGGAACCTTAGGGATGTGCCCGCCGGTCGGTTCGCCGAACTGTGGGTGCCGGACCTCAATGCGCCCTGATTCGGGGCTCGTTCGAGGTCAAGGGGCCCGGGACAGAGCGGGCCGAGGGCGCCCCCGACCCTTGTCATTCGGGAGGGCTTAGACCGAAAGGTCGCATCTCCATACGCCTACAACGGAGTCATGCCGCGCTACCTGATACGGGCGCGACACCTCCGAAGGAGACATGCACATCGCCCCGGCATTCAGCCGTGAGGGCGCGGGATCGACTCCCGCCCGGGGCACTCCGGCCGCTGTTCTGCGGCCGTGCCACGCGTAGTCGCGGCTGATCACCCACAACGGCGCGCACCCACCGGAGCTGCAACTCCGGTGGGTGCTGTTCGGGCCGTACCACCCTGAGAGGAACCACGACCCATGAAGCACATCGGTGCTGTTCAGGCGGTTGTTACCGCCGCCGACGACTTCGACCGCGAGCCGACGCTCGCGGAGCTGGACGCCCTCGCGGTCGAGACGCCGCTGATTGACGCGGAAGTCGAGTTGCTGGACGTCCGCATCAGTCTGCTCGACTGCACGCCCACCGAGGTGGACCACCAGCGCATCCGCCGGGCGCGGCGCAAGGTGCTGGCCGCGCGTCGCGGGCTGGCGAACCGGGCCGCCATGGTCCTGCCGGGGGTGGGGGCGTGAGCGAGACCCTGACCCTGGACGACCTGGCCACCCCGCTGCGGGTGCTGCGGTTGCTGGCCGTGGACTTCGGGCACCTGCCGGCGCCTGATGTACAGGTGTCGCCGATCTACCCGGAACGGCTGGAGTTGCGGCTTCACGACGACCTGACCGGCTTCGAGGCGTGGCGGGAGGCCGTGGGCATCGCCCCGGACGACGTGGTGTACCGAGAGCAGAGCGACGGCCGTACGCGCGTTCTGAAGGCGTCCACCGTCTACGCGGGCGCCGAAGTGGTGCTGTTCGGCTACGGCACCGTCACCACACCCACCACGGCCCCGGTGCTGGTCGGGGGTGCGGCATGAACCGCATCGGGAAGACGCTGCTGGTGCTGGCCCTGGTCGCCGTCGTCGTCATGGCGTTCCGCGTCTCGTGGAACGCACTGCGGGATGTGGCCCGCGTGGTCGGCGCGGACGCGACCGCCGCGACCCTGTACCCGTTCGTGGTCGACGGCCTGATGGCGCTCGCCCTGGTCGCCACGCTCGTGCTGACCGACCAGCGGGACAAGCGGTTCGCGCTGCGGGTGCTGGCCGTCTACACCCTCGCCTCACTCGTCCTGAACTACGTCCACGGACTCGTGCCGGAACTCCACGGCAAGGCCGTGGACTGGGGGCGGCTGGCGGACTGGGACCCCGCGAACTGGGCCCTGGTGCTGCTGGCCACCTCGCTCCCCGTCGGGTCGATCTACTTCGGTTCCGACCTGGTGGCCAAGGTGCTGCACCACCAGCCCACCACCGCCGTGCGGGCCCCGGACGGGGAGCATGCGGATGAGCCCGCACACCTTCCGCACACCCCCGCCGACACCCCGCCCGCCCTCCCCGACACCGCCCCCGCCGACGCGCGGCCGGACGCTGCTCCGGCCGTATCGGCGCAGGTGGAGGAGAGTGCGGATGCCGTGCGGGCCGACGACCCGCACACCCCGCACACAGCCCGCACGCCGGAGCTGAGCGCGGAGGAGGAAGCCGCACGCCAAGCCCAGTTCGAGGATGCGGAGCTGGAACGGATGCGGCAGGACGCACGCCGTACGTACGCCGAATCCGTACAGGCCGCACGCCCGCTGTCCGCCCGTGCGCTCGGTGAGGCGTACGGCATGAGCGAGTCGTGGGCGCGTAAGCAGATCCTCGCCGTCCGCGAGGCCGACGAGGCCGACCGGCCGCACCTGGTCGCCGTGGGCGGTGACTGATGCCGACCGCCTACAGCAAGTGCTTCGACCCGACCGGGGCCCGCTACGGCATCCCCACCTACCCGTGGCGGATGGCCCCGGACGGCTACGCCACCCGCCGCCAGCTCCGCGCCAAGGGCTTACGTCCGGGCGGTCAGAGCGTGGCCGCGCAGGTGATGCGCTACAACCGGCGCGCCGGCGGTCCCCGCGTCTCCTACCTGTACCGGGTCGACCTGGCCCGGCCGGTGCGGCCCATGACCTCACGGAAGTGGGGCGCGCTCGCGCTGGCCATGCTCGCCCGCCGCACCTGCCCGCAGTGCCGGGTCATCTACAGCTACTGCCTGCCGACCTCGCTGGGCATGTGCGTGCTCTGCGCCTACCCCGATGAACAGCGCCCCGCCTGAACACCACGACCGAGCAGGGGAGTTCACGAGTGAAAGACCCACGTCACCGCATCCTCACCGCTGGCGCGGTCGCCGTCAGAGGGGCCCTGTCCGCCGCGATCGCCGTGCGATTGTCCGCCTACGGCGTACCGCCGGTGCTGCTGTTCGCCTGCACCGCTTCGTGCCTGGCCACGTTCTCCAGCCTGCTGTTCCGGCTGATCGAGGCGTGATGGACGACCACCCACCGCTGCACGCAGCCCGGATGCGACTTCCGGGTGAGCCTCACCCGCGCCACCCCTGCGGACAGTCGGCGCTGGCAGGAGATCGCCGCCCACCACCCGCACCGCAACTGACCTGCCGCAATCCGGCGGGCCCGGCCACACGCCTCCTACAGCACCGGCCGGGCCCTACTCCCCGAAGGAGTGCTCACAGCATGACGGAACTCAGCACCGAGCCGGTAGCCGTTCAGCCGGTACCGGCCACCCCGCCCCCGCCGCCCGACACCCCGCCCACCCCGGCCCCGGTGGTGAAGGAGGTGGAGCACACCCCCGGCGGCTGGCCGATCGTGCCGCTCGCCCTGTCCGGGGCGAACAGCACCGTGGGCACCGTCGCCGCCGCCTCCCTGGTCGGCGGCCCGGTCGCCGCCATGGTGGCCGCGACCGGCATGGTCGTCCTCGGCGCCGTCGCCGCCGCCCGCTCCCGCACCCCCAACCCCCGCCGCCAAGCTCGCCGGGCCGCCGCCCGCGCGGCAGGTCGCAGCACCGCCCGCAGCGCGGGCCTGCGAAGCAACGGCACCGGCACCCGCGGTGCCGGGGGTCGTTCGGCCGGTACTCGGGCTGGTGGGTCCGGTGGCAGGTCGGGCAAGGCGCCCGGCCAGCATCGCCGCACTACCGGCCCCGCCGCTGGTCACGCCAGCACCGCGACCGGGGGGAAGACCCGCAGCAAGCCCGGCAACGGCCCCGCCAAGCGCGTGGCTGGCGGCGCCGGGAAGGCAGCGGGTAAGGCCGGGCAGGTCAAGGCGCTACGCGCCGCGCAGAAGGCCGCGGCAGGCTCGCGCGCCGGACAGCGGGCGCAGACCACCACCGCCCGGCGCGCGGTCGCCGACGCGCGCCGCAACGCCAAAGCCACCGCCGGCAAGGCTGGTTCGGGTAAGCGGGCGGGGCTGGCCGGCCGTCTGATGGGCGGCCCCGCCCGGAAGGCGCGGGCCGCGCGGGATACGGCGATCGCCAAATCCCGTGCCCAGCGCGACGCGAAGACCGGCGCCATCGTGAAAGCGCAGCGGGCCGCCGTGCGTAAGGCTCCGGCCCGCAAGGCGGCCCGCCGCGCGTTGCGCCGGTCGGCAGCCCGGTTCCAGGGTCGGCGGCTGCTGGCCGCGCTGCTCGCCCTGCCGGTCGGGCTGCTGGGCTGCCTGACCACCCCGATCGGCCGCAAGTTCGGCATCGCGTGGCTCATGCACCCCGGCCGTCGCCTGTACCGGCGGATGGTCGACACGGCTGCCGAGCAAGCCGCGGAGCGCGACGAGAACACCCGCAAGACCCTCCGCGAGGAGGAAGCCACCGCCGACGCCGAAGCCACCGAGGACGGCACCGGCGGGATCGCCGACCAAGTCGAGCGGCCGACCGCGAACGTTCCGACCCCCGCAACATCCCAGGTCAGTGAAGGAGAGAACGTGTCTGGTTTCCGGTTCGAAGAGGCGGCCGAGGAGATGGAGCAGGCCGCCAACTCCTACGACCCCGAGAACGCCATGGAGATCCTGGCCATGGTCGAGGGACTGCCCGCCGCGCTGACATCCGTGGCGAACGTGATGAAGATCCTCGCCGAGCGCTCCGACTCGGAGTTCCCGCTGGAGAAGGAAGTCGCGGACGGCTTCAACGACATCTTCGGCGCCGTCATGAGCGCCGTCGCCGTCGCCGAGGACATGGGCCCGCTGTTCCGGCAGGCCCACGAGCAGGACATCGCCCGCCACGAGGACCCCCGCAACGGACCCGAGGCCGAGAAGGGCTGGAACGTCTGAGATGAGCAGCACCACCACCGCCAAGAAGAACGTCGCGAGCAGTGGTCCGGTGCTGGACTGGGCGGCCGGTCACGGACCCGTGACCGGCGCCCTGTCCGCCACCACCGGAGCCTTCGCCGTCGCCACCACCGGCGCCGCCACCGCCATGCCCCCCGGCTGGGCCCTGGCCGTCGGCGCCGCCGGCGCCCTCGCACACACCGTCGCCGGTCTGCGGGTGCGCAACGCCGGCCGCACCCTGGCCACCCGCGCCGCCTCCTGGCTCGTCGGCGCCGGATGGACGACATGGGCCATGACCCACGGACCCCTCACCTGGGCCGCCCTCGGCTCCCTGGCCACGATCGGTGTCGGTATCGGCGCCGCCGCCCGCTCCGCCGCCCTCTACGAGGAAGCGCGCGAGGAGGAAGCGCTCGCTGTCGAACTGCGGCAGATCGCCGAGGAACTGTCCGCCGAGCGCCGCTCGATCGCCGCCGCGTGGGTGGAGCGCATTCAGCGGATCTGCCACATCACCGTGCGGGTGCTCGGGGTGGAGAAGTGGGAGACCGGGGCCGGTTACTCCCTCGACCTCGAACCCCAGGGCGGCATCACCTACGACCGGATCGCGCAGCACTCGGTGGCCCTGTCGGCGGATGCGAAGCTGCCGCACGGCTGCACCGCAACCGCGGGGCCCGGTATCCACCAGGGCCGCACCATCCTGGACGTGACCACCGTCAACGTCCTCAAGGACGACTGCCCCTACCCCGACGACTACGGGCCGCTCTCGGTCCTCACCGGCCTGCCGTGGGGGGTGCGGACCAACGGAGAGAAGGTGTCCGCCTACCTGCGGGAACAGTGCGCGCTAGTGGTCGGGCCGACCGGGTCGGGCAAGACGAACATGGTCCACACGATCCTGGCTGGGTTCGCCCGCGCTGAGGACGTGCTGACGTGGGTGATCGACCTCAACGCCGGATCCGCCGGTCTGCCCTGGGTGCTGCCCGCGCTGAAGGGGGAGTTGCAGGGGGAGGACGGCAAGCCGGTGCGGCCCGGTATCGACTGGCTCGCCGGCACCCACGAGGAAGCCCTGACCATGCTCGACGCCGCCCTCGCGGTGGGGCTGCATCGCAAGAAGGCGTACCAGGATCTGCTGGCCAAGGCGAACACCGATCTTCTGCCGGTCAGTTCGAAGATTCCGCAGATCCTGCTGGTCATCGACGAGGGCGCGGAGATCCTGGTCAGCACCGACCGGCAGATGAAGGAACTCGCGAAGAAGATCCTGGAAGTCATCCGGATGCTCCGCGCCATGGGCATCCGCACCGTCCTCACCGCGCTCGGCGCCACCGGCAGTGTGCTGGGCAACCTGATGATCCGCCGTGAGGGCAAGGTGCGCGTCGCCCTCACCGGTGGTGAGACCGAGGGCATGGACCTGGGCAAGCTCTTCCCCGGCCGGCGCGGTCTGCGGGTGGAGCAGGCGCCGTACAAGGGGGCCGGGTTCATGGGCACCCCCGAGTCACCGGCCGCGCTGTTCAAGGCATGGCGGATCCTGCCCAACCAGATCCGCGAGATCACCACCGCCACCAGCGACCGGCACCCCCGCCTCGACGAAATCTCCGCCAAAGCCGCCGGACCCGCCTACGCCCGCCGCTGGGACACCGCCCGCACCGCGTGGATGCACGACCACACCCCCGACGACCACACCGACAGCACGGGAGCTGGGACGGGGTCGGGGCTGAACCTGTCCGCGCTCAACCGCCCGGCGGCCGGCCCGGTGTCGGCGGAAGACGCGATGCTCGCCCGCTTCCGCGCGGAGATCGACGCGCAGTTCGCCACCGCCCCCGACCCCCACACCCCCACCGATGACACCCCGCCCGCTGCGGGTGGGTTGGACCTGTCCGCGCTGCGGGGCGAGGCCGAGCAGGACAGCCCCGCGCAACAGGCCGCACTCGCCGCGCTGCTCGCCGCCGGCCCCGCTGGAACCGGAGCATCCGCGATCGCCCGCGCCCTCGCCGACGCCTACGGCACGACCCGTCAGACAGTCGTCGGCTGGCTGAAAACTTGGGTGGAAGACGGCACCGCCGTCCGGGTCGGGGAGGGCACCAAAGCCCGCTACGTCCACCGCTCCCACGCCCCCGGCAACTGATCACTTGTCGCTTGTCGCCCTCGCGTTCCTACATGCCGCCTGCCGGGGTCTTGGAGCCCGGAAACGGCTTGTGAGCTGGGAGGCGACAAGCGACAAGACAAGACAAGCGACAAGCCAGACGACAAGCCGCACGACAAGACAGCCGACAAGCAAGCGACAAGCACAACGCCATCACGCAACCCACCGCACGGGCCCGCGCCACCTGTTGGCGCGGGCCCGCGGCACACCCCGAGGGAGCCAGAAATGAGCCAGCACACCCCGCCCGGCCAGATGGCCCCGCACATCCCCGCCGACGCCTACCACCGCGCGCAGGCCACCGGACAGCCGGTCGTCTTCGTCATCCAGGACAACACCAGCACGGCCTTCCCCTGGCAGCGCCTGCTCATCCCGTTCGCGATCGCCGGCGCCGCAGCCCTCGGCACCTGGGGCGTGGTCGCCGCCCTGTGCTGGCTGATGGACGTCGCCGCCCACACCGCCACCGTCATCGCCGGGGCCGCCGGGCCCATCGGCGCGGGCGGCATCACGCTCAAGGTCTTTTCGAAGAAGTAACTACGCCAAGGGCGGCCCCCATCGTCTCGCCAAAGCCGCGGGACCGCCCTTGTCAGCCAGTCACCATCAAGGAACTGGAGACATCCAGAATGACCCAACCCACCGACATCCGGCGAGCCCCCGGCTCGCCGCCCCGCATCGTCGGCCTGTGCGCCGGCTACGGCGGCCTGGAAGCCGCCGTCCACGCCCACATCGGCGGCCAGGTCGTCGCGTTCGCGGAGAACGACCCCTACGCCAGCGCCGTCTACGCCCACCGGCACCCGGGCGTGCCCAACCTCGGGGACATCACCCGCGCCGACTGGGGCCGGGTCCGTGACCTGTACCGGCCGGACGTGGTCAGTGCCGGTTTCCCCTGCCGCAACACCTCCAACGCCGGACGAAGGGATGGGATCAATGGCCAGTGGTCGCGGGTCTGGAAAAACGTCGCTGAGGCTGTGGGCCACATTCGACCGCGCCTCCTCTTCCTGGAAAACGTGGCGGCGCTCCGCTCGCGGGGGCTGGACGTCGTCGCCCAAGACCTGGCCGCGATCGGGTATGACGCGCGGTGGACATGTCTACGAGCTGGTGACGCCGAAGTCGGCGCCCCGCACGAGCGTGACCGCTGGTTCGGCCTCGCCTATCCCGCTGATGCCGACCCCGACCACGGCGGATGGCACGGGCGGCCCCGGCACGAGCCCGAAACGGCGGGGTGGGATGAACCTGCGCACGGCGGTGACGAAGCTGCCGCCCCCGCCCGCCGGCTGAGGCTGCTGCCCACCCCGAAGGCGTCGGACGGACCGCACGGCGGACCCAACCAGCGCGACACCCAGGGCCGTTACTACCTGCCCGGCCAGGCGGTGCGCCTGGATGAGCGCTGGGTCGCCACCGACGGCACCGACTACGGGCCCGCCATCCGCCGCTGGGAGCACGTCACCGGCCAGGCCGCGCCCTGCCCCACCGAGCCCGGCACCCGCGGAAACCGGCGCCTGGCCCCGGCGTTCGCCGAATGGATGATGGGCCTGCCGGCCGGCTGGGTCACCGCCGTGCCCGGCATCCCCCGCAAGGAACAGCTCCGCATCATCGGCAACGGCGTCGTCCCCCAACAGGGCCGCCACGCCTACGCACTACTCCTGCACTCTCGCGCGGCCAGGCCGCACCAGACGTGGGAGGTGGCAGCGTGAGTGAGCACCTGCGCACCGCGCTCGAACTGGCCGCCTCCGGAATCCCCCCGCTGCCCCTGCGGGCGGGGAAGCTGCCGTTCGGGAACTGCCCGGCTTGCGCCCACTACAGGTGCGGCGGCCGGCCGAACATGAAGACCCCCGGCCCCTGCGCCTGCCCGCAGCCCTGCCACGGCTGGGCCGCTGCCACCACCGATCCCACCGTCCTGAACTCCCCGGCGTGGGAGGGCGCGTGGCGGCAGGCGGCGGCGGTCGCCTACCACCCCGGCGGCGCCGGGCTGACCGTCGTCGACCTCGACCACGCGGAAGCCGTCGACTGGGCCCGTGCGAGCCTGCCCGCCACTCGGACCGTGCCCACGACCCGCGGCGAGCACTGGCTCTACCGCGGGACGATGCCGTCGGCCAACGGTGTGCGGCCCGGCGTGGACATCAAGTCCACGATGGCCTACGCCCGCTGGCTCGGATCTGGCACCGGCACTATGGCCGCGCTGCCCGACGTCGTGCGCGCGCTCACGGCAGCCAAGCCGGCGGCCCCCGTATCCGTGAGGGTTCCGGCGCCGGTCGGGGGCGGGGAATGCCGCCACCGCACTCCCGCCTACCTGGAGCGCGGGATCGCCATGGCGGAGCAGCGCATCACCGAGACGTCCAGCGGCGTGCACACGGCCGTGTACCGGACGTTCCTGGCCGTGCTCTCGACGCACGGGCGGTGCGGCTGCCTCACCGAGGATCACATCGCCCGCCTGTTCACCGCCGCTCAGGCCAAGGGCGAGACGCCGCGGCACTGCATGGAC
This sequence comes from Streptomyces caniscabiei, assembly GCF_014930365.1. Lineage (GTDB taxonomy): Bacteria > Actinomycetota > Actinomycetes > Streptomycetales > Streptomycetaceae > Streptomyces > Streptomyces caniscabiei. The sequence goes on from NZ_JABXWI010000029.1 coordinate 90,527, forward strand.
GTGTGGACCAACGCACGTACCACGTTGGGGCTTTGAGCATGGAAGACGACGACAAGAACCCGGCCCGGAAGGTCATCGCGGACTACGCGCAAGAGCGCTTCCGCTACTTCCGCACCGCGGACGGCACCGTCTACGCACAGCGCAAGGGTCACCCCGTGGCCCGCCCGATCCGCTCCCAGGGCACCACCGGCAGCCACCGCCAAGAACTCATGGTCGGCCTGTTCAAGGACGGGCTCGGCACGTTCAACGGCACCGCGATGAAGGAGGCACTCGACTTGATCGAAGCACTCGCCCTCACCGAGCAGGTCCAGCCCGTCCACATCCGCGTCGCCCCCGGCGCGGATGGGGCCACCTGGTTGGACCTGGGCCGCAACGACGGCCAGTCGGTCCGCATCCACCCCACCGGCTGGGACATCCGCATCCCCGACCCGAGCGAGGTGTGCTGGCGGCGCACCCAGCTCACCGGCGAACTGCCGCTGCCTGCCAAGGACACGAACGGCAAGGGCATCGACCTGCTCTTTCGGCTGTGCAACTTCGCAGGCGCCGAGACCGAGTGCCTGGCCATGGCCTGGCTGATCGGTTGCCTGGAACCCTCCGTGCCCGTTCCCGCCCCCTTCCTCACCGGCCCCCAGGGCGCGGGGAAGTCCACCGGCGGGCGGATGCTGATCCGGCTCATCGAGGGCATGACGGGGGACCTGCGTCGCGCCCCGAAGGACGAGGACAACCTGATCGCGGCCGTGGCCGCGGGATGGGTCACGGCGCTGGACAACCTCTCCCACATGACCCCGGACCTGTCCGACGCCATGTGCTGCATCGTCACCGGAGCCGAGAGCGTCAAGCGGGCCCTGTTCACCGACGGGGACGTCTTCCGCGCCCGCTACCGCCGCCCCCTGCTCCTGACCGGTATCGATGTCGGCGTCATCCGGCCCGACCTTGCCGAACGCCTCCTACCGCTCCGCCTGGAACGCCCGAAGGTGCGGCGCACGGAAGCGGAGCTGTGGGCCGAGTATGCGGAAGCCCTGCCCGTCATGCTCGGCTCCCTGCTGGACCTGACCGTCAAGGTCCGCGCCGCCACCGCTGAGACGCCGACCGACCTGCGGATGGCGGACTTCGCCCACCTGTGCGCGCAGCTCGACGCGGCGATGGGCCTCGGAGCTTTGGCGGCCTACCGGGCCGGGCTGGACGACCTCAACGACGACGTCATCGAGGGCGACCTGCTCGCGCAGACTGTGCTCCAGTACGCGGCTGGCATGGAACCCGGGGCACAGGAGCGGATGTCGTCTGCGGAGTGGCTGCACCTGCTCACCCGGCTTTACAGCGGCGAGGACTGCCGCCCGCTGCCCAAGGGGTGGCCGACCACCGGCAAGGTGCTCTCCGACCGGCTCAAGCGCCTTCAGCCCACCCTCGCTGCGCGCGGCCTGGTCGTGGACTGGGGACGCACCCGCGAGGCCCGTTACATCGAGCTCACTGAACCCGCGCCGGCACCCGGATCGCAGCAGGAGGCCGCGTTCTGAACGCGAGGTCACCGGACAACAGCAAGAAGAGCACCCGGGGCGACGTGGCGCTGGGTGCTCCTCTTGCTGTTCGGTGCGCAGCACCGCCCGAAGGACGTGCCGCGCAGCGGCTCCTTCTTCGCGCTCTGAGCCGCGCACAAGAACAGACACCACCCCCTCTTTTTCCTAAGTAGGGGAACGCTGCGTCACCTGCGTCACACGCGACGGAAATCGGCCCCTGACCAGCCGGAAAGAGCGTGACGCAGAGCCGATCCGTCTGCGTCATCGTGCGTCACCTGCGTCACGCCACCGTGACGCAGGTGACGTGGCAGTGACGCACCCCCGCCGTGCTGTGTCACGGATTCCCCCAGGTCAGGCTCCTGGATGACGCAGGTGACGCGGTGACGCAGAAATCCGAACCTCGGACAGGCGCCGCCCCACCAGAGCCTCGAATTCCCAGAGGGGCTTGAACCCCACAGTCGTACGACGAAGGAGAGTCCTCCGAATGGACACGACCCAACTCGCCGACGCCACAGACATCACTCTCGTTCTGCTCACCGTCGAGGAAGCCGCCCGGCGCCTCCAGATCGGCCGTACCACGTGCTACGGGCTCATTCGTTCTGGAGAGCTGGAGTCCATTGACATCGGTCGTCTGCGTCGCGTGCCCGCCGATGCGCTGGCCGCGTACCTCGCTCGCCGACGCGCGGTGCAACGAGCTGCTTGACCACACCTGAATCGGCGGGCAGTCCTCCGGGACTGCCCGCCCTTTCGTTTCTGTCCTGACAGCGAGAAAGCAGGAGTCTGCCCGTGGCAGAGAAGAAGAAGGGCACCCGCCGTGCCAACGGCGAATCCGCGATCTACTTCGGGGCGGACGGTCGTTGGCACGCGCGCGTGCCGATGGGCTACAAGGACAACGGTGAGCCCTACCGCCGGCATCTCACCCGCAAGACGCGCGATGACCTGGTCGAGGAAGTCAAAAAGCTGGAGAAGCAGCGCGACGCGGGTTCGGCGCAACAGCCCGGCAAGGCGTGGACGGTAGAGAAGTGGCTTCAGCACTGGGTCGAGAACATCGCCAAGCCGACCGTCAGCGAGAACACCTACGACGGTTACGAGGTCGCCGTTCGTGTTCATCTCGTGCCCGGTATCGGCAAGCACCGCCTTGACCGCTTGCAGCCGGAGCACCTGGAGAGCCTGTACCGGCGCATGCAGGCGAATGGAGAGCGCAAGGCCGGTACGGCTCACCAGGCCCACCGCACCGCCCGAACCGCACTGGGGGAGGCGGTCCGGCGCGGCTACGCGGCGAAGAACGCCGCCGCACTGGCGAAACCGCCACGGATGGAAGAGGACGAATCCGAGGTAGAGCCCTACTCCGTCGAAGAGGTCCAGTGCTTGTTGCTCGAAGCCAACAAACGACGGAACAGCGCCCGCTGGATGCTCGCCCTCGCGCTCGGACTGCGGCAGGGCGAGACGCTCGGACTGCGCTGGTCTGACGTCGACCTGGACAACGAGTACCTGAAACTGCGCCGGAACCGACTGCGCCCCCGGTACGAGCACGGGTGCCCCGAAGCCTCGCCGTGCGGCCGGAAACCGGGGTACTGCCCCGCCAAGGTGCAGGTGCGACGTGAGACCAAGAACACCAAGTCGCGCGCCGGCCGCCGCGCCGTGCCCCTGCCCGGCCCGCTGGTCGCCATGCTCCGTGCACACCGCGAGACACAAGCGCGTGAGCGCAAGGCAGCCGGCGACCTGTGGACCGAGTCGGACTACGTGTTCACCAAGCCGCTCGGTGGCCCGCTGAGCCCGAATACGGACTACCACGACTGGAAGCGTCTGCTGGAAGACGCGGGGGTTCGGGACGGCCGCCTGCACGACGCCAGACACACGGCCGCCACCGTGCTCATGCTGCTCGGTGTCCCTGTCCGCGTCATCGATCAGATCATGGGGTGGGAGCCGGGCACCTCCGCGAGCATGCGGGCGAGGTACCTGCACGTGCCAGACGCCATGCTCAAGGATGTCGCCCGGAAGATCGCCGAAGCCATCTGGGGAACCCCCGAGACACCCGCTGTGGACAAAAACCAGGACAACGAGGTCTGAGGGCAACGACGAAGGGCCCCACCTCGCGGTGGGGCCCTTCGACATCGTGCCCGGTGAGGCACTGGCGGAGGATACGAGATTCGAACTCGTGAGGGGTTGCCCCCAACACGCTTTCCAAGCGTGCGCCCTAGGCCTCTAGGCGAATCCTCCGCCGGAAACATTACATGACGGCGGAGGGTGCTAGCGACCGCGTTCGACGGCGGGTGATCAAGGTGCGGGCGGGGTGGGGACGGGGGCGGGGAGGCGGGTCGGCGGGCCCCGGGGATCGGGTAGGCTGGGGTCAGCCCCTCACGCGGCGCTATCTGACTGAACTCCCCCAGGGCCGGAAGGCAGCAAGGGTAGGTTGGCTCTGGCGGGTGCGTGAGGGGTCTTTGTCGTCTCGGGCGCCGGGTTGTCAGTGGGCGCCTATAACCTCGTATGCGTGTCGTCTCTCGCGCTGTACCGCCGTTATCGCCCGGAGTCGTTCGCCGAGGTCATCGGGCAGGAGCATGTCACCGACCCGTTGCAGCAGGCGTTGCGGAACAACCGGGTCAATCACGCGTACCTGTTCAGCGGGCCGCGCGGGTGTGGCAAGACGACCAGCGCGCGCATCCTGGCCCGCTGTCTGAACTGCGAGCAGGGCCCCACCCCCACACCGTGCGGCGAGTGCCAGTCCTGCCAGGACCTGGCCCGCAACGGACCGGGGTCGATCGACGTGATCGAGATCGACGCCGCCTCGCACGGTGGCGTGGACGACGCCCGTGAGCTGCGGGAGAAGGCCTTCTTCGGACCCGCGAGCAGCCGGTACAAGATCTACATCATCGACGAGGCCCACATGGTCACGTCGGCCGGTTTCAACGCCCTGCTGAAGGTCGTCGAGGAGCCGCCGGAGCACCTCAAGTTCATCTTCGCGACCACCGAGCCCGAGAAGGTCATCGGGACCATCCGCTCGCGGACGCACCACTATCCCTTCCGGCTCGTCCCGCCCGGCACGCTCCGCGAGTACCTCGGCGAGGTCTGCGGCAAGGAGAAGATCCCGGTCGAGGAGGGTGTCCTCCCGCTGGTCGTGCGCGCCGGCGCCGGCTCCGTGCGTGACTCGATGTCCGTCATGGACCAGCTGCTCGCGGGCGCGACGGACGAGGGCGTGACGTACGCCATGGCCACCTCGCTCCTCGGCTACACGGACGGCTCGCTGCTCGACTCGGTCGTCGAGGCCTTCGCCGCCGGGGACGGAGCCGCGGCCTTCGAGGTCGTCGACCACGTCATCGAGGGCGGCAACGACCCGCGGCGATTCGTCGCCGACCTGCTGGAGCGGCTGCGGGACCTCGTGATCCTCGCCGCCGTGCCGGACGCCATCGACAAGGGCCTCATCGACGCCCCCGTCGAGGTCCTGGAGCGGATGCGGGCCCAGGCCGGTGTCTTCGGCGCCGCCGAGCTCAGCCGCGCCGCCGACCTCGTCAACGAGGGCCTCACGGAGATGCGCGGCGCCAACTCGCCCCGCCTCCAGCTCGAACTGATCTGCGCCCGCGTGCTCCTCCCCGCCACCTACGGCGACGAGCGGTCCGTCATGGCCCGCCTGGACCGCTTGGAGCGCGGGGTCAATTTCTCCGCAGGCGGCGCCGCCCCGGCCATGGGATACGTGCCTGGGCCCGACGCGCACGGAGGAGCGGCCTCGCCCATGGGCATGGCTCCGCAGACCCCTCACGCTCCGCACGCGGCGCAGGTTCCCGCCGCCGCGCAGGTTCCGCCGGGTGGCGGGCCCGCGGCGGCTCGGGCCGCGGTTCGAGGTGCGGGGGCGGGCTCCGGTCCCGGCAGTCCCGGGGGCGCAGCGCCGGCCGGGGGCCCGATGCAGGGTCAGGGTCCGGGTGCGACGTCGAGTCCGGGTTCGGGCCCGGGTACGGGTTCGGGTTCGGACGCGTACGGCTCCGGTGGCACCGCCGGCGGGCAGGCGGGTCCGGGCGGAGGTGGCCCCACCGGGGCACCGGCCGCCCCTCATGAGGGTGCGCCCGCCGCCCAGGCCGCCGCCGCGAGCGGTGCGCCGGCAGGTCCGCCCCCGACCGCTCCCGCGCACGCCCAGCCGGGCGGCACGGGTTCCGCGCCCTCTCCCCAGCCCAGCACGCCGGGCGCCCCCGGTGGCGCCGCTCCCGGCTCCTGGCC
>NZ_JABXWI010000002.1:0-646107 GCF_014930365.1 Streptomyces caniscabiei
GCCCCGATGCCCGCCGCGCCCGGTGGCGGGCCGGCGGCCCCGGGCGGCGCGTACCCGACGGCCGCCCCCATGGCGGCGTACGGGGCGGCACCGGCGCGCAGTGCTCCCGCCGCCCCGTCCCGGGCACCCGCCGCGATGGGTCTCGGGGTCGGCGGGTCGATGCGCCAGGAGGTCTACCGGGACACCTGGCCGCGCGGCAGCTGGGCGCGGCGGCCCGCCGGGCGGGTCTTCGTGCACCTGGTCACGCCGCCCGAGTGGCGCCGGATCACCGGGGAGGCCCCGCCGCCGTCGCCCGTGGACCGCGCGGCCTACACCCGGGCCGGGCTCCCCTGGTTCGAGTACTACGACAACGACGCCCACGATCTCGACCCGGCCGACACTCTCGGCACGGTGAAGCCCGTCGGTGACTGGCTCGGCGACGACCTCGACCCCTGGCAGGCACCCGCCCCGGGACAGGTGAAACCGCTGGGTGACGCACCGGGCAAGCCCGTCCAGGACGGCGACTGGTAGCCGGGGGCGGCGACCCGCGGACGGCCCCGACCGCCCGCGCGCGAAGGCGCCAGGCGGGTGTCGCACACGCGCGACGCCCGCCTGGCGCCTTTGCGCCGGGGCGCCCCGACCCGTCAAGGTGGTGGCGGCCGAGTGACGCGACACCCGAGGTGCACGAATGACGAGCGAGGCGGTTGGGGACCGGGGCGGCTGGAGCAGGCGCCGCGCCCTGGGACTGATGGCGGGAGCCCTCCCGGCGGCCCTGGCGGGCTGCGCGGGGTCCGACGGGACGGCCGGGTCCACGCCGTCCTCCCCCGCGTCCGGCGCGTCGACGGCTCCGTCGGCGGAGGCCGGCGCCGGGTCGGGCACCGAGTCCGCGACCGCGTCCCCCTCCCCCGCCCGCACCGGCCCCCAGCCGCTCTACCTCGGCACCTACACCTCGGCCGAGGGCGGTGGCACCGGGATCGGCGTGGCGACGTACGACCTCCGGAGCGGGCGGATCACGGGCGAGGGGACGATCACCGGGGTGGGCGACCCGTCGTACCTCGCCGTGCACCCGGACGGGCGGACGCTCTACTCGGTGAACGAGCGGCCGGAGGGCGGGGTGACCGCCGTACGGCTTTCCGACCGCGAGGTCCTCGGCACCCGGAGCAGTGGCGGCGAGGCGCCCTGTCATCTGTCGGTCCACCCGAGCGGGCGGTGGCTGCTGAGCGCCAACTACGGCTCGGGCAGTGTCGCGGTGCACCCCGTCGAGGAGTCGGGCGCGCTGGGCGAGCGCACGGACCTGGTGGTGCACCGCGCTCCGGCGCCGGGCCCCGGCCAGGACGGGCCGCACGCGCACCAGATCGTCACGAGCCCCGACGGCGGTCATGTCCTCGCCGTCGATCTGGGCACCGACACGGTCTACACCTACCGGCTGGACGAGTCCCGGGGCACGCTCACCGAGGTCTCCCGGGCGAGCGTCCGCCCGGGTGCGGGGCCCCGGCACCTGACCTTCCATCCCGAGGGCCGGTACGCCTATCTCGCGAACGAGGTCGACAACACGGTCGTGGTCTGTGCCTACGAGCCCGACCGCGGGCGCCTCTCGCCCGGCCCGCCGCAGCCCACGGGCACGGGGTCGGGCACCAACTACCCGGCGCAGCTGGTCGTGACGCCGAACGGCGCGTACGCCTATCTCGCCAATCGGGGGCACGACAGTCTGACGCGCTACGCGGTCGAGGCGGACGGCGCGCGGCTGCGGCTCCTGGACACCGTGCCGGTCGGCGGGGACTTCCCGCGCCAGATCGCCCTCTCGCCGGACGGCGACCTGTTGTTCGCCGCGCTCCAGCGGTCCGGCGCGGTCAGTGTCTTCCGGGTCGATCAGGACAGCGGTGAACTGCGGCGCGCGGGCGCGCCGTTCGCGTCACCCGTCGCCGTCTGTGCGCTGCCGCTGTAGCGCGCGCGGGCAGGACGCGGCGCTCGCCCGGGAGAGCAGGATGTGCATCCGCTCGGTGAGCTGCGCCATGTCGTCGGCGGGCTTGTGGAACGTCAGGCGTACGTCGCCGTTGCCGCGGGCCCGCTCGATGCGCAGGGTCAGGCCGTGCCGGTCGACGGCGAGCGGCTGGACGCGTACGGCGCCGTGCAGGCTGTCGTGCGGGACGAGCCGGGTGAGGCGTTCGACGGCGTCCGGGTGTGCGTCGGCGAGGTGCGTCAGCAGCCGGGACTCGGCCGTGGCCAGCGGATCCGGTGCGGCGGCGGCGAACTCGTCGAGGTCGACCACGACCGCGCCGGACGGCTCGCGCAGCACGATGCGGGTGGCCTTGAACTCCAGGTCGCCGTCCTTGGGGGCGAACCAGCCGGCGATCCACAGCCGGGCCCTGATGCGGTTGCGCACGGGGACGGGCGCCACGTCGGCGAACTCCAGCACGGCGGACGGTTCGCCGCGCGGTGCGCAGATCGCGGCGGCGACGAGCGTACTGTCCTCGGGGACGCGCAGGATCACCCGGCCGTCCTCCGTGACGCTGTGCGCGCCGACGAACTCCTCGCGGCCGCCCTCGGCAGTCACCGCGCAGGACCACGCCGCCGCGAGCACCGAGCGGGCACGCTCCGCCGCGGCGGGCGCGGCCGTCCAGGTGTGACGGTCACCCATCCCAAACCTCCCTTAGGTAAGCCTTGCCTAACCTACCGAAGATCGGGGCGTACGCCAACCACCGTCCCGTGGTTCATGGTTTTGTCGTCGCCGTGGCGACGACGCTCAGGGGGCTAGCACCCCGAAAAGGGCCCGCGTGCACAGATCCCGCACCTGCGTCCGGGAGAACTCCGAGCCCCTCAGCCACTCCAGGCAGACGGCCGTGGTGAACGACAGCCAGCCGCGCACGGCGAGCCGCATCTCCGGACGCCCTTCGAGGGCCGCCGCGAACTCCGTGTCCGACGCGAGGGCGGCCATGATCTGGGCCTCCTGGGCGGCCAGCGCCCGCTGGTAGACCTTGCGCACGCCCTGGTCCCCGGTGGCGTCCGCGCGATGGAAGGCCCGGAAGCCGTGGGCGTGCTCCTCGACGTACGCGAGGAACGCGTCGAGCCCGTTGGTCAGCCGCTCACGCGCGGAGTCACCGGGGGCAGGGGTCATGATCCGCAGCATCCGCTCGCTCTCGCGCTCCACGACGGCCGCGAAGAAGACCCGCTTGTTCGGGAAGTAGTGGTAGAGCAGCCCGCGGGAGACACCGGCGATCTCGGCCACCTGCTCGATCCACACGTCGTCGTACGGGCTCTCCGAGAAGAGCCGGGCCCCCACCGCGAGCAACTGCTCCCGCCGCTCCTCGGTGCTGAGCCGGCGACGGGGCCGCTCCGACTGCCTGGCTGCCATGCCGTCACTTTACTTGACGCGAGTTCAACAGCGGGACGAGACTGGGCCCACTATTGAACCCGAGTACAACAGCCGTACGGCGGCTTCGGCACGGCGTGCGCGCGAGGGAGACGTGGTCATGACGGCGACGACAGGGCCCACGGCTGTGAGGGGATTCCGCAGCGCCGAGCTGGGCTGGCCCGAGCTGCACCGCATACCGCACCCGCCGTACCGGATCCCCGTCATCGGCGACGCGCTGGGCACGAACGTGCGGACACCGGTCCAGGAGTCCGTGCGCCTGGGGCGGCGGCTCGGGCCGATCTTCCGGCGGAAGGCGTTCGGCAAGGAGGTCGTCTTCGTCGGGGGTGCCGCGCTCGCGGCCGAGATGGCGGACGAGTCGCGGTTCGCCAAGCACGTGGGCGTCGGCGTCGCCAATCTGCGCCCCGTGGCCGGGGACGGACTCTTCACGGCGTACAACCACGAGCCCAACTGGCAGCTCGCGCACGACGTCCTCGCCCCGGGCTTCAGCCGGGAGGCCATGGCCGGCTACCACCCGATGATGCTCGACGTCGCCGAGCGCCTGATGGAGCACTGGGACCGGGCGGGGGCGGCGGGCAGCGCCGTGGACGTGCCCGGCGACATGACCAAGCTGACGCTGGAGACGATCGCCCGCACCGGCTTCGGCCATGACTTCGGCTCCTTCGACCGCGACCGGCCGCACCCCTTCGTCGCCGCGATGGTCGGCACCCTGACGCACGCGCAGCGCCGCAACATCGTCCCCGACCCGCTGATGCCGCTGCTGCGCGGCGCCGCCCGGCGCAACCAGGCCGACATGGCGTTCCTGAACGAGACGGTCGACTCGGTGGTGCGGGCGCGGCAGGAGTCCGGTCGAAGCCACGCGGGCGGCCGTGGTGACGGCGATCTGCTCGACCGGATGCTGGAGACCGCGCACCCGGAGACCGGGGAGCGGCTGTCCGCCGAGAACGTCCGACGGCAGGTCATCACCTTCCTGGTCGCCGGGCACGAGACCACCTCGGGCGCCCTGTCCTTCGCCCTGCACTACCTCGCCCGGCACCCCGACCTCGCGGCCCGCGCCCGCGCCGAGGTGGACCGGGTGTGGGGCGACGCCGTACGGCCCGGCTACGAGCAGGTGGCCCGGCTGCGGTACGTGCGCCGGGTGCTGGACGAGGCGCTGCGGCTGTGGCCGACGGCGCCCGCCTTCTCCCGGGAGGCCCGTGCGGACACCGTCCTCGGCGGGGTCCATCCCATGCGGCGGGGCGCCTGGGCGCTGGTGCTGACCGCGATGCTGCACCGGGACCCGCAGGTGTGGGGCGCGGACGCCGACCGGTTCGACCCGGACCGCTTCGACGCGGCGGCGGTGCGCTCGCGGGCGCCGCACACGTTCAAGCCGTTCGGCACGGGGGCGCGGGCCTGCATCGGCCGCCAGTTCGCGCTGCACGAGGCCACGCTGGTGCTGGGCCTGCTGCTGCGCCGGTACGAGCTGACTCAGGAACCGGGGTACCGGCTGCGGGTGGCGGAGCGGCTGACGCTGATGCCGGAGGGGCTGCGGCTGAACGTGGAGCGGCGGTCACGTCGTCCAGTGACCGGGGCGGGTGACTGACGTCGGCAGCCGGGTGCCGGCGGTGCCGCGTGCCGCGTTGAGCTGGGGCTGGGTCAGGAAGAAGGCACCGGTCAGGTCCGCGTCGGTGAGGTCGGTGTCGCGGAGGTCGGCGCCTATCAGGTCCGCGCCACGCAGATCGGCGCCGGTCAGATCGGCGGCGATGAGATAGGCGCCGCGGAGGTCGGCCTTTCTCAGGTCGGCGCCCTTGAGACGGGCGCCGATGAGGTCCGCGCCCCGCCGGTTCCGCTTGCGTCCGGCGCCCGCGCGCATCAGGTCGCTGACCCGCAGCAGCAGGGTGTTGACGCGCTGCCGGTGCGCGGCGACGTCCAGCTCCGCCAGTTCCTCGGCCGTCCGCCCGGTCAGCCGCTCGGTCTCGTCGAGGGCGCGGCGGAGGTCGGCGTACACGGGGCGGGCGGCGGGCAGGGTCAGCGATTCGGTCAAGTACCAGAGAAGTTCGTGGAGTTGGCGGACGACCGGGAAGACGTCGAACATCAGCCGGGCGTGCTCGCGGCCGCCGGTCCGCCAGCTCTCACCCCCGAACGTGCCCTGCGAGACCTTCTGCCCCGCGCCGAAGCAGTCGTAGACGGTGCAGCCGCCGAACCCTTCGGTCCGCAGCCGGTCGTGGACACCGCACCGGAAGTCGTCCCGGAGGTTGCCGCACGCCTTGCCCGCCGGCTTGTCGACGGCGAAGTCCGCCGAGCGGGCGAAGGGCAGGGCGACGCAGCACAGGCCGAAGCAACTGCCGCAGTCCGCGCGCAGATCACTGAGGGCGAGCGGATCGAGGGCTTCTCCGGATCTCTGTTCCATACGGTTCACCCTAACGAGCCGCTGTCGGTCTCCCCGTCAGCGGGCGAACACCTCGAAGGCGACGGCCGGTCTGCCGCCGAACCGCTCCCCCGTGGTCCGGGCGAAGCCGGTCAGGAAGTCGCGCACGTACGTCTCGGGGTCCTCCTTCGTCAGCACTTCCAGATACGTGCGGTGTTCGAGGAGGGAGGCGACGGCGCGTTCGAGACCGGGGCCGGCGTCGACGGCGTGGGTGGGGCTGGAGGAGCCGGCGACGGCGACCCAGCGGACGCCGTCCCAGGGCTCCAGGCCCTGTTCGAGGAGTTCGGGAAAGATCCAGCGGTTCCCGGCGTCCCCGGCGGCGTCCAGGGTGGCACGGCCCACCGCGACGTGGTCGGGGGTGTTCCAGGCGACTCCGCCCCAGGTGTCGCGGTGGTTGAGGGTGATCAGCAGTTCCGGGCGGTGCCGGCGGATCGCGGCCGCGATGTCCCGGCGCAGGGCGGGCCCGTACTCGACGACGCCGTCCCGGTGGTCGAGGAACTCGACCGTCGAGACACCGACCACGGCGGCGCTCGCCCGCTGTTCCCGCTCCCGCAGCGGGCCGCACCGCGCGGGCTCCAGGGTGTCGATGCCCGCCTCGCCGCGCGTCGCCAGGACGTACGCGACCTCACGGCCCGCGTCGGTCCACGCGGCGACCGCCGCCGAGCAGCCGTACTCGAGGTCGTCCGGGTGGGCCACGACGGCGAGGGCGCGGTGCCAGTCGTCGGGCAGGGGCTTGAGCTGGTCCTGCTGCGGCTCGGTCATGTCGGCACAGTAACGCCGGGTCCCGGCCCCGCGCCGGTGATCACGCCTCGTCGCGCGTCAGCGCCAGCAACCGGTCCAGCACCCTCGGGCCCCCGGCGCGTACGCCGTCGTGCTCGAACTCGTCCGTGACCCAGGTGCGCAGGCCCCGGATCGAGCGGGCCGTCGCGAGGGAGTGGGCGGTGTCGACGTACATGTCGTCGTGGTAGATCGCTGCGGCGACCGGGACCTCGTTGGCGGCGAGGCGCTCCGGGTCGTACAGGGGCAGCCAGCCCCGCTCCCGGGCCAGGTCCTCGGCGGTCTCGCGCAGCGGGCGCAGGGCGGGGTCGTTGTCGAACATCCAGGGGTGCACGGACTCCCCGGTGAACAGCACCGGTCCGTCGCCGGTCAGTGTCTTGGCGGCGTCGAACTGGGGGAGCCGCCCGCGCACCCGCTCCGCCGCCCAGTCCGTGGGGCCCGGGTCCTGGCCGTAGATGGCCTCGTGCAGGAGGGCGTAGAGGGGGTGGCCCGCGTACGACAGCAGGCCCTGGACCTCCTCCTGGAAGGCGTCCGAGAGGGCGTGGCCGTGCGGCGTGCGGACGAAGGCGTCCTCCAGCAGGAAGTGCAGCCGGTGGCTGCCGTCGCCGCGGCCGAGGAGGATGCCGAGGGACTGGAACGCCTCGACGGTGAAGCGGTAGCCGTTCGGCAGGACGACGTCGTGCTGGAGCAGGTGCTCGGCGATCTGCCGGGCCCGCTCGACGTCCTGTGGATAGCGGGCGTAGTGCGCGGCGACCTTGCGTTCGATGCGCGGGAACGCGGCCTGGTAGACCTCGTCGGCGGTCGCTTCGAGGGAGGGCAGTCCGCCGGTGATGACGACCCGGCTCAGGCCCTCGGGCGCCTCGGAGAGATAGGTGACCGCGCAGAAGCCGCCGAAGCTCTGGCCGAGGACGGCCCAGGGGGCGCCGCCGGTGACCTCGGGGCGGATGGCCTCGCAGTCGCGGACGATGGAGTCGGCGCGGAAGCGGGCCAGGTAGTCGGCCTGTTCGGCGGAGCCGCCGCGCAGCGGGAGGGTCTGGCGGTTCGCTGGGGTGGAGGCGCCGGTGCCGCGCTGGTCCAGGAGCAGCACCCGGTACTCCTCCAGGGCCCGGTCCAGCCAGGCCTCACGGCCGACGAAACGGTTCGCCCCGAAGCCGGGGCCGCCTTGCAGATAGACCAGCCAGGGCAGTTCGGCGTCCGCCTTGTCGCTCGCGACGACCTCGCGCGCGTAGAGCTCGATCCGCTCCCCCGCCGGGTCGTCGTGATCGAGGGGGACGGCGAAGCGACGGTCGGTGAGGACGACACCGGGCTGCCGGTAGCTGACGGACAACAGGGCTCCCTGAGCGGACGGATTCCAGGCCGTGGTCCAGTCCAGCACAGATTCTCCGCCCGGCCGACCCCGTGGATCAAGAAATTCCCACTGAACCGTCGATCAGTACCCCGGCCGCGGTCGGTGCGCGGCTACTGAACGGGCGCTCAGCGTGCCGAGAGGCTGGAGCGCCGCACCACCAGTTCCGGCTGGAGGACGACCCGCCGGTGCTCGTGCGGGACGGTCGCGGTGTCGGCCTCGGTCTCCTCCAGCAGGAGTTCGGCGGCGAGGGCGCCCATGGTGACGGCGGGCTGCCGGACGGAGGTGAGGGGGACGGCGGCCGCGGCGGCGAACTCGATGTCGTCGTAGCCGACGATGGCGAGGTCGCCGGGGACGCTCACCCCGGCCGCGTACATGGCCTGGAGCACGCCGAGGGCGAGCAGGTCGTTGGCGCAGAACACGGCCGTCGGGCGGTCGGCGAGGCCGAGCAGGCGGGCGCCCGCGTCCCGGCCGGCGGCCACGTCGAGGCGCTCGGTGGGCAGCTCCCGCAGGGCCTCGGGGCCGAGGCCCGCCTCCTGCAGAGCGCCCAGGGCGCCCGTACGGCGGTCGCGGACCTGGTTGAGCCCCGCCGGTCCGCTGACGTACGCGATGGAGCGGTGGCCCGCGTCCACCAGATGACGTACGGCGAGGGCACCGCCCGCGACGTCGTCGACGGAGACGGAGCACTCGGTGGTGCCCTCGGCGACCCGGTCGACGAGGACGAAGGGGATGCCGTGGCGGCGGAACGCCTCGATGTTGCGTCCCGTGGCGTCGGCGGGGGTCAGCAGCACCCCGCGCACCCGCTGTTCGGCGAAGAGCGAGAGGTACTCGGACTCCTCGCCGGCGCTCTGCGCGCTGTTGCAGACCATCACGCCGAGCCCGGCGTCGCGCGCGGCCCGCTCGGCACCGCGCGCGACGTCGACGAAGAAGGGGTTGCCCATGTCGAGCACGAGCAGCCCCATGATCCGGCTCCGCCCGGCCCGCAGCTGGCGCGCCGACTCGCTGCGGACATAGCCGAGGCGGTCGATGGCGGCCAGCACGCGGGCGCGGGTGCCGGAGGCCACCGAGTCCGGCCGGTTGATGACGTTCGAGACCGTGCCGACGGAGACTCCGGCGGCGGCGGCGACGTCCTTGATACCCACCGACTGCGACATCGGACGGGGACCTCCAGGAAGGTACGGAGCGGCGGGCATACGTTCACATTACCGTCGGGCCGCCGCACGAACGGCCCGGTCAGGAGGTGGAACGTTACCCTCGTACAGGGGGTGTCAGGCGGGCAGGGCGAAGTCGATCACGCGGAGCGCCGACGGTGTGGTGCCGCTCGACTTCACCTGGTACATCACGGACAGGACGTTGTCCTGGGCGATCCGGCTCTCGTCGAACACGACCTCGCCGAAGGCGTTCAGCCCGGAACCGTCGAACAGGATCTTCCAGTCGGTGTGCCCGGACGCCGCGGTGGCTCCGGCGATCCGGCCGAACGGGAAGAGCGCGTAGGCGTTGTTGTACTTGTCCATGACCAGCTTGGTGCGCTGGCTGGAGTTGAGCGGCACCGGTATCTCGGTCTTCGTCCAGGGGCCGGAGGCGCTCTTGCGGACGAGGAAGGCGCGGCCGTTGGCGGTGCGGTTGGCGACGTAGTTGGTCGTGCACTGGCCGAAGCGGCCGGGGACGTAGCTGATGATGGCGTGCGGTCGGCCGGCGGAGTCGGTCCACTGGCTCTCCTGGTTCATCAGGGAGTGGTCCGGGTTGAGCGCGTCCACGACGAGGCCGGCGTCGGTGACGGAGACCTTGTCGGAGCCGCCGGTGGTGCCGACGACGGCGCCCGCGTTGTTGCGCCACGTGCGGCCCAGGTCGTCGGAGTAGACGTAGCCGGTGTCGTGGTTGGTGATGCCGCCGCTGTTGCACATCACGGCGCCGTTCTGCTCGCGCCAGGTGAACATGGCGTGCAGGCGCCCGTTGCGGTCGTAGTCGATGCCGTGCAGGTACATGTTGCGGGCCGTCGAGGAGCCGTGCTCGCTGGTGTAGGTGCCGGTGGAGGCCGTCCACTCGCCGAGGTTGGTCCAGGAGCTGCCGTTGTACTCGGCGAGGGCGTTGCGGCCGTTGCCGGAGATGCCGGCGCGGTAGCTCAGCTGGAGCTTGCCGTCGGGCATCGAGACGAACTGCGGGTAGGTGAACTGCGAGGTGAGGGCGAGGCCGTCCAGGGTGGACTGCGGGGCGCCGAAGCGGCTGGTGGTCCAGCTCAGACCGGCCGGGTTGTCCATGAGGCCGGCGACGGACTTGACGTAGGTGAAGCCGTCGCTGTGCGAGTCCATGTTGAGGTGGAGGCGGCCGTCGACCTTGGAGACGCCCATGGAGATCACGTTGTGGGAGTCGTTGTAGCGCAGCGTGTGGCCGACCTTGACGGTGGACCAGGTGCCGGAGCCGAGGACACGGCGGCCGACGACGGCGTTGCGGTCGGCGGTGTACCAGACGGCGTACTGGTAGCCCTTGTAGGTGAGCAGGGCGTTCTTCTGGAACGCGTTGTTGTTGACGAGTCCGTCGTAGGACACGAAGTAGATGGCCTGGCTGTCGAGCAGGGTGTTGCCGGTCTGGGTGACCGAGGGTCCGGGGTCGGCGGCGCGGGCGGTGGCGGCGCCGAGGGCGGGGGTCACCACGGCACCGGCGAGCGCGGCACCGAGCAGCGTACGTCTCTTCATCTCGGGGACTCCGTTGTCGAGCGAGGTGGGGAGGGGGGAGGGTGCTGCTGCGTGGGGGGTGTCAGGCGAGGTGGAAGACCTCGGTGAGCGGCTTCATGGCCTCGTCGGGCCGGGCGCCGTCGAGGGACTCGAAGAACGGCGCCATCTCCTTCTGCCAGCGGGCGTTGACCTCGGCGGCCTCCATGCCGGCCAGCGCGGCCTGGAAGTCCTCGGTCTCCAGGTAGCCGACCAGCAGTCCGTCGTCGCGCAGGAAGAGGGAGTAGTTGTGCCAGCCGGTGGCCGTGAGTGCTTCGAGCATCTCCGGCCACACGGCGGCGTGCCGCTCGCGGTACTCGTCGATCCGGTCCTGACGGACCTTGAGGAGGAAGCAGACGCGCTGCATGAGATACCGCTCCTGGGGGGTGAGGGGGTGGCTGTGACTCGTCGACGAAGATCAGAAGTTGAACTTGTCGATGTTCTCCTTGTTGAACACGGTGGGCTTGCCGAGGCTGATGACGCCGTCCTTGCCGATGGTGTACTCGCCCATGTCACCGGCGGTGAAGGTCTCGCCCTCCTTGCCGGTGATCTGGCCGGAGACCAGCGCCACCGAGGTACGGGCGGCCAGCTCGCCGAGCTTCGCCGGGTCCCACAGCTCGAACGCCTCGACGGTGCCGTTCTTGACGTACTTGCGCATGTCGTTGGGGGTGCCGAGGCCGGTCAGCATGACCTTGCCCTTGTACTTGGAGCCCGACAGGTACTGGGCGGCGGCCTTGATGCCGACCGTGGTCGGGGAGATGATCCCCTTCAGGTTCGGGTACTCCTGGAGCAGGCCCTGGGTCTGCTGGAAGGACTTCTGGGCGTCGTCGTCACCGTAGGCGACCTTGACGAGCTTGATGTCCTTGTACTTGGGGTCCTTGAGTTCGTCCTTCATGAACTCGATCCAGGTGTTCTGGTTGGTCGCGGTCTGCGCGGCCGAGAGGATCGCGATCTCGCCCTTGTAGTCGATCTGCTCGGCGAGCAGCTGGACCTCGGTGCGGCCGAGGTCCTCGGCGCTGGCCTGCGAGACGAAGGCGTTGCGGCACTCCGGCTTGGTGTCGGAGTCGTAGGTGACGACCTTGATGTCGTTGCTCATGGCCTGCTTGAGCGCGGTGCACAGGGCGCCCGGGTCCTGCGCGGAGACGGCCATGGCGTCGACCTGCTGCTGGGTGAGCGTGTTGACGTAACTGACCTGGCCGGAGGTGTCCGTGGCGCTGGACGGGCCGACCTCCTTGTAGCTGGAGCCCAGCTCCTTCAGGGCCGCCTCGCCGCCCTTGTCGGCGGAGGTGAAGTACGGGTTGTTGACCTGCTTCGGCAGGAAGCCGACGGTCAGGCCCTTCTTCAGTTCGGCGTTGGGGTCGGCCTTGCCGGTGGCCGCGGCGGAGGCGGAGTCGTCCTTGACGTCGCTCTTCGTGGTGCCGCCGCAGGCGGTGACGCCGAGGGCGAAGGAGGTGACGGCGGCGAGCGCCGCACAGGAGCGACGAAGGGTGGTCTTGCGCATGAGGGGTCCTTTGATACGGAGGGGCGGACGGGTGACGGTGTACGGGTCGGCGGTGGGGGCCCAGCCGTTCAGGGGGCTGGAGTGGGCGCCTTGGTGACCGGCGCGGGGGCGGCTCTGCGGCCGGCCCTGGCGACGGAGATCTGGCGTGCGACCCGGGGGCCGAGCACGGAGAGGACGAGCAGGACGCCGGTGACGACGATCTGCGACTGGGCCGAGACGTCCTGGAGGCTCATGACGTTCTGCAGGGTGCCGAGGAGGAAGACGCCGGCGATCGCGCCGCCGAGCGTTCCCTTGCCGCCGTCGAAGTCGATACCGCCGAGCAGGACGGCGGCGACGACCGAGAGTTCGAGCCCGGTGGCGTTGTCGTAGCGGGCGCTGGCGTAGTGCAGGGCCCAGAAGATGCCGGTGAGGGAGGCCATCAGGCCGGTCACCGTGAAGAGGATCAGCTTCTGCCGCTTGACCCGGATGCCGGCGAACCGGGCGGCCTCCTCGCTCGCTCCGGTCGCGAAGACCGAGCGGCCGAAGGGGGTGGCGTGCAGGGCGATCACGGCGATCACCAGCAGGACCAGGAAGGGGATGAAGGCCTGCGGGACGAAGCTGTCGCCGATCCGGCCCGCCGCGAAGTCCAGGTACTGGGTGGGGAAGTCGGTGACCGCGTCGGAGCCGAGGACGATCTGCGCGATGCCCCGGTAGGCGGCGAGCGTACCGATGGTGACGGCGAGGGAGGACAGGCCGAGCTTGGTGACCAGCAGTCCGTTGATCAGTCCGCAGACCACGCCGAGGGCCAGACAGATCGGGATGATCGTCTCGATGGTCATGCCCTGGTTCCACAGGGCGCCCATCACCGCGCCGGAGAGGCCGGCGGTGGAGGCGACCGAGAGGTCGATCTCGCCGGAGACCACGAGGAGGGTCATCGGCAGGGCGACCAGCGCGATCGGCAGGGTGTTGCCGATCAGGAAGGACAGGTTGAGCGCGTTGCCGAAGCCGTCGACGGTGGTGAAGGACAGCAGGAGCACGACGATGAGGAGGGCGCCGACGACCGTGTCCCAGCGGATCGCACGCGACAGGGTGGAGTCAGCCATGGCGGGCGTTCCTCTTCTTCAGTGCGGTCGCCACGCGCACCGCGACCACGCGGTCCACGGCGATGGCGAGGATGAGCAGGATGCCGTTGATGGCGAGCACCCACACCGAGCTGACGCCGAGGGCGGGCAGCACGCTGTTGATGGAGGTCAGCAGCAGGGCGCCGAGCGCCGCGCCGTAGACACTGCCGGAGCCGCCGGTGAAGACGACACCACCGACCACGACCGCGCTGACGACGGTGAGTTCGTAGCCGTTGCCGGTGCTGGAGTCGACGTTGCCGAAGCGGGCCAGGTAGAGCGCGCCGGCGAGGCCGGCGAGGGCGCCGCAGAAGGTGTACGCCAGCAGGATCCGCTTGCGGACCGGGATGCCGGCCAGGCGGGCGGCCTCCGGGTTGGAGCCGAGCGCGTACAGCTCGCGTCCGCTGCCGAAGTGCTTCATGTAGTACGCCGTGGCGACCAGGACCGCCACCGCGATCAGTGCCAGGTACGGCACCGCGGAGATGCCGCCGGAGCCGAAGTCGATGAATCCGTCGGGCAGCGCGGACGCGGTGATCTGGCGGGAGCCGACCCAGATCGAGTCGATGCCCCGGATGATGTAGAGCGTGCCGAGGGTGACGACGAGGGCGGGCACCTGGCCGAGGCTGACGAGCAGTCCGTTCAGCAGGCCGAAGCCGATGCCCATCAGGACCGCCAGGAGCACGGCCACGACCGCGTTGCCGCCGCCCTGGAGGTACGTACCGGCGGCGAAGGCGCTGATGCCGAGGATGGAGCCGACCGAGAGGTCGACGTTGCGGGTGATGACGACCAGTGACTGGCCGACGGCGACCAGCACCAGGATGGTCGCGTTGAGCAGCAGGTCCTTGATGCCCTGTTCGGTGAGGAACTCGCTGTTGCCCAGCTGGGTGACGACGATCATCACCAGGAAGACGACCAGGATGGCGAGTTCGCGCATCTTGAAGACGCGGTCCACGAGCCGGGTGCCGCTGGACTTGGGCACCTCGGCGACGGGGGTGTTCTGAGGGGTGGTCACCGTCATGCGGCGGCCCTCCCGGTGGCTGCGGCCATCACGGATTCCTCGGTGGCTTCGGAGCGAGGGATCTCGGCGGTGAGCCGGCCCTCGTGCATCACGAGCACGCGGTCGGCCATGCCGAGGATCTCGGGCAGGTCGGAGGAGATCATCAGCACGGCCACGCCGTCGGCGGCCAACTCGCTGAGCAGGCGGTGCACTTCGGCCTTGGTGCCGACGTCGATGCCGCGGGTGGGCTCGTCGACGATCAGCACCTTCGGGCCGGTGGCGAGCCACTTGGCGAGGACGACCTTCTGCTGGTTGCCGCCGGACAGGGTGTTGACGGTGTCGGCGATCCGGGCGTACTTCACCTGGAGCTTGACGGCCCAGTCGAGGGAGCGGCTGCGCTCGGCGCCCCGGTCCATGAGGCCGGCCTTCACGGTCGTACGGAGTCCGGTGAGGCCGATGTTGCGCTCGATGGACATGTCCATCACCAGGCCCTGGGCGCGGCGGTCCTCGGGGACCAGGGCGAGCCCGGCTGCCATCGCGGTGGAGGGGGCGCCGTTGGTGAGGGCCCTGCCGTCGAGGGTGACCTCGCCGGCGTCCCAGCGGTCGATGCCGAAGACGGCGCGCGCCACCTCCGTACGGCCGGCGCCGACGAGGCCGGCCAGGCCGACGATCTCGCCCCGGCGGACGTCGAAGGAGACATCGGTGAAGACGCCCTCGCGGGTCAGCCGGCGCACGCTGAGCGCGACCTCGCCCGGCTCGACCTCCTGCTTCGGGTAGAGCTCGTCCAGGTCGCGGCCGACCATGCGGCGGACCAGGTCGTCCTCGGTCATGCCGTCGATCGGTTCGCTGGAGATCCAGGCCCCGTCGCGCAGCGTGGTGACGCGCTGGCAGATCTGGAAGATCTCCTCCAGGCGGTGGGAGATGAAGAGGACGGCCGAGCCCTGCTCGCGCAGGGTGCGGACGACGCCGAAGAGCCGGGCCACCTCGCTGCCGGTGAGGGCCGCCGTGGGCTCGTCCATGATCAGGACGCGGGCGTCGAAGGAGAGCGCCTTGGCGATCTCGACGATCTGCTGGTCGGCGATGGACAGGCCGCGTGCCGGGCGGTCGGGGTCGAGTTCGACACCGAGCCGCTGCATCAGCGCGAGGGTGGCCGCGTGGGTGGCCTTGTGGTCGATGCGGCCGAGGGCGCGCCGCGGCTGGCGGCCCATGAAGATGTTCTCGGCGATCGAGAGGTCGGGGAAGAGCGTGGGCTCCTGGTAGATCACGGCGATGCCCGCGTCGCGGGCGTCGGCCGGGCCGTGGAACACGGTGGGCTCGCCGTCGAGGAGCACCTGACCGGAGTCCGGTCGGTGCACCCCGGCGAGGCTCTTGATGAGGGTCGACTTGCCCGCGCCGTTCTCTCCGGCGAGTGCGTGCACCTCGCCCGGGAACAGTTCCAGGGACACGTCCCGCAGGGCGCGTACGGCGCCGAAGGACTTGGAGACGCCCTTCAGAGCGAGAACGGGGGCCGGACCCTTGTCGGACCGGTGGGTCATGAGGGCTCCTCGACGACGGGGCGTGGTCGGCGGGGAAACCGCCTCCACTGCGTCGTGAAAGGTTTCAACTTGGTTGCCGGGACGTTAGGCATCACTCGCAGGTCACGTCAATGGGTTTCGGTCGAAATTTTTTCGATATGAGAGGTCACAACCGGGTCACGGAAAGCCGGGTTGACCTGGGGGGTTGACAGTGCGGCGTGGCGCTCATAGTTTCCCGTGCTGAATCGTTTCAGACATCGAAGCCGGTAGGAGCCCTGACGTGACCGAGCTCGCCGCGGTGAAGGCCGCCCTCAAGACCCAGGCCGTCGAGACGCCGTCGTGGGCGTACGGAAACTCCGGAACCCGTTTCAAGGTGTTCGCCCAACAGGGTGTCCCCCGCGACCCCTGGGAGAAGCTGGACGACGCCGGCAAGGTCCATGAGTTCACGGGCGTGGCGCCGACCGTGGCGCTGCACATCCCCTGGGACAAGGTGGAGGACTACGCGGCGCTCGCGAAGCACGCCGAGGAGCGCGGCGTGAAGCTGGGCGCCATCAACTCCAACACCTTCCAGGACGACGACTACAAGCTGGGCAGCATCTGCCACCCGGACGCGGCGATCCGCCGCAAGGCCGTCGACCATCTGCTGGAGTGCGTCGACATCATGGACGCGACCGGGTCGCGCGATCTGAAGCTGTGGTTCGCGGACGGGACGAACTATCCCGGCCAGGACGACATCCGTGAGCGCCAGGACCGGCTGGCCGAGGGCCTCGCCGAGGTCTACGGGCGGCTCGGGGACGACCAGCGGATGCTGCTGGAGTACAAGTTCTTCGAGCCGGCGTTCTACACGACCGACGTGCCGGACTGGGGCACCGCCTACGCCCACTGCCTGAAGCTCGGCCCGAAGGCTCAGGTCGTGGTCGACACCGGGCACCACGCGCCGGGCACCAACATCGAGTTCATCGTGGCGACGCTGCTGCGGGAGGGGAAGCTCGGCGCGTTCGACTTCAACTCGCGCTTCTACGCCGACGACGACCTGATGGTGGGCGCGGCCGACCCGTTCCAGCTGTTCCGGATCATGTACGAGGTCGTGCGCGGCGGCGGGTTCACCCCCGAGGTCGCGTTCATGCTCGACCAGTGCCACAACATCGAGGCGAAGATCCCGGCGATCATCCGGTCCGTGATGAACGTGCAGGAGGCCACGGCGAAGGCGCTGCTGGTGGACGGGGACGCGTTGCGCTCCGCTCAGCAGGCCGGGGACGTGCTGGAGGCCAACGCGGTCGTGATGGACGCGTACAACACGGATGTGCGGCCGTTGCTGCGGGAGGTGCGGGAGGAGATGGGGCTGGACCCCGAGCCGCTGAAGGCGTACCGCGCGTCCGGGTGGGCGGCGAAGATCGTCGAGGAGCGGGTGGGGGGAGAGCAGGCGGGTTGGGGGGCTTGATCTGCTGCGATTCGTCCGCCGGGTGACTGTGCGTGGCAGGCCGCGGGTCGTGGTGGGTTGCTCGCGCAGTTCCCCGCGCCCCTAAAAGACCAGGCCCCTGCGGGCCTGAAAGACCACGGCCCTGCGGGCCTGAAAAGCGCGGGGCGCAGCCCCTGCTTTTCAGGGGCGCGGGGAACTGCGCGAGAAGCCCCACCGGGCCGCACCCGGCAACGCACCCCGAGCCCCGAGCTGAACCCCGTACCCGTCACCCAGAAACCCGTACTCATCTCACCGTAAGGATTGACCGCACATGGCAACCCATCCCGAAGCCGCAGCGCTGCTCGCCCGGTCCCGGCGGCTCGGCGCCGATCCCCGGAACACCAACTACGCCGGCGGCAACGCCTCCGCCAAGGGCACCGACACCGACCCCGTCACCGGCGGTGACGTGGAGCTGATGTGGGTGAAGGGGTCCGGCGGCGACCTGGGCACCCTGACCGAGGCCGGGCTCGCCGTGCTGCGGCTGGACCGGATGCGGGCGCTCGTCGACGTCTACCCGGGCCTCGAGCGCGAGGACGAGATGGTGGCGGCGTTCGACTACTGCCTGCACGGCAAGGGCGGGGCCGCGCCGTCGATCGACACCGCGATGCACGGGCTGGTCGACGCCGCGCACGTGGACCATCTGCACCCCGACTCCGGGATCGCGCTCGCCTGCGCGGCCGACGGGGAGAAGCTGACCGCCGAGTGTTTCGGGGACAGCGTGGTGTGGGTGCCGTGGCGGCGGCCCGGCTTCCAGCTGGGGCTGGACATCGCGGCCATCAAGGAAGCCAACCCGCAGTCGATCGGGTGCGTCCTCGGCGGGCACGGCATCACCGCGTGGGGCGACACCGCCGAGGAGTGCGAGAAGAACTCGCTGCACATCATCCGTACCGCCGAGGCGTTCCTGGCGGAGAAGGGCAAGGCGGAGCCCTTCGGGCCCGTCATGGAGGGGTACGAGGCACTGGGCGCCGCCGAGCGCCGTGAGCGGGCCGCCGCCCTCGCCCCGTACGTCCGGGCGATCGCCTCGCAGGACAAGGCGCAGGTCGGCCACTTCACCGACTCCGACGTGGTCCTCGACTTCCTGGCCGCAGCCGAGCACCCGCGGCTCGCGGCCCTGGGGACCTCCTGCCCCGACCACTTCCTGCGTACGAAGGTCCGGCCGCTGGTCCTGGATCTTCCGCCGACCGCCGATCTGGACTCCGCGATCGCCCGGCTGAAGGAGCTGCACGCCGAGTACCGCGAGGAGTACGCCGCCTACTACCAGCGGCACGCCGAGCCCGACTCCCCCGCGATGCGCGGCGCCGACCCGGCGATCGTGCTGATCCCGGGCGTGGGCATGTTCAGCTTCGGCAAGGACAAGCAGACCGCGCGGGTGGCCGGCGAGTTCTACGTCAACGCGATCAACGTGATGCGGGGCGCCGAGGCGGTGTCGACGTACGCGCCGATCGAGGAGTCGGAGAAGTTCCGCATCGAGTACTGGGCGCTGGAGGAGGCCAAGCTCCAGCGGATGCCGAAGCCGAAGCCGCTGGCGACCCGGGTCGCGCTCGTCACGGGTGCGGGCAGCGGGATCGGCAAGGCCATCGCGCACCGGCTCGTGTCCGAGGGCGCCTGTGTCGTCGTCGCCGACCTCGACGCGGAGAACGCCGCCGCCGTCGCCGAGGAGCTGGGCGGGGCGGACAAGGCCGTCGCCGTGACCGTCGACGTGACGGACGAGGGGCAGATCGCCGAGGCGTTCAAGGCCGCCGCGCTGGCCTTCGGCGGAGTCGATCTCGTCGTCAACAACGCGGGCATCTCGATCTCCAAGCCGCTGCTGGAGACCTCGGCCAAGGACTGGGACCTCCAGCACGACATCATGGCCCGCGGCTCGTTCCTCGTCTCGCGCGAGGCGGCCCGCGTGATGATCGCGCAGGGCCTGGGCGGCGACATCGTCTACATCGCCTCGAAGAACGCCGTCTTCGCCGGACCCAACAACATCGCCTACTCCGCCACCAAGGCCGACCAGGCGCACCAGGTGCGGCTGCTGGCCGCCGAGCTGGGTGAGCACGGCATCCGCGTCAACGGGGTCAACCCCGACGGTGTGGTGCGCGGTTCGGGGATCTTCGCGGCCGGCTGGGGCGCCCAGCGCGCGGCGACCTACGGGATCGAGGAGGAGAAGCTCGGCGAGTTCTACGCCCAGCGGACCATCCTCAAGCGCGAGGTGCTGCCGGAGCACGTGGCGAACGCGGTGTTCGCGCTGACCGGCGGGGAGCTGACGCACACCACCGGTCTGCACGTCCCGGTCGACGCCGGCGTGGCCGCCGCCTTCCTCCGATGAGCGCGCGTGCGACCGGCGGGTCCGTGAAGTCGTACGCGGCGGTCGACCTCGGTGCGTCCAGCGGGCGCGTCATGGTCGGCCGCGCGGGCCGGGACTCGCTGGAGCTCGTCGAGGCGCACCGGTTCCCCAACCGGCCGGTGCGCACCCCCGAGGGGCTGCGCTGGGACGTGCTGTCGCTGTACGCGGGAGTGCTCGACGGACTGAAGGCAGCCGGCGCCCTCGGCGACGGGCGGGTGGACTCCGTCGGGATCGACAGCTGGGCCGTCGACTACGGACTGCTGGACGCGGACGGCGCCCTGCTCGGCAATCCGGCGCACTACCGGGACGCCCGGACCGAGGGTGTCGCGGAGAAGGTGTGGACGACCGTGCCCGCCGCCGAGCTGTACGCGGCGACCGGGTTGCAGTACGCGCCCTTCAACACGCTGTACCAGCTGGTCGCCGCCCGGTCGTCCGCCCAGTTCGCCCATGCCGAGCGGTTGCTGCTGATCCCCGACCTGCTGACGTACTGGCTGACCGGGGAGCAGGGCACCGAGCTGACCAACGCCTCCACCACGCAGCTGATCGACCCGCGGACCCGTGCGTGGTCGCGGGACGTCGCGGACCGGCTGGGCATCGACCTCGGTCTGTTCGCCCCGCTGCGGCAGCCCGGTGACCCGGCGGGCCTGCTGCGGCCCGAGGTCCTGGAGGCAGCCGGCCTCTCCGGTCCGGTCCCGGTGACGGCGGTCGGGTCGCACGACACCGCCTCGGCGGTGGCGGCCGTGCCGGCGACCGGGGAGCGGTTCGCGTACATCTGCACCGGGACCTGGTCGCTGGCCGGTCTGGAGCTGGACGCCCCGGTGCTGACCGAGGCGAGCCGGGCGGCCAACTTCACCAATGAGCTGGGGCTCGACGGCACGGTCCGTTACCTCCGGAACATCATGGGGCTGTGGCTGCTGCAGGAGTGCGTACGGGCGTGGGGGGACCCCGATCTCGGAGAACTGCTGCGGTCCGCCGCCGCGGTGCCCGCGCTGCGGTCCGTGGTGGACGCCGGGGACTCGGTGTTCCTCGCGCCCGGCCGGATGCCCGAGCGGATCGCCGAGGCGTGCCGGGAGTCGGGGCAGCCCGTCCCACAGACGCCCGCCGAGATCACCCGGTGCATCCTGGACTCGCTCGCCCTCGCCCACCGGCGGGCCGTGGCCGAGGCCCAGGCGCTGGCCGACCACCCCGTCGACGTCGTCCACATCGTGGGCGGCGGCACCCGCAACGCCCTGCTCTGCCAGCTCACCGCCGACGCCTGCGGGCTGCCGGTGGTGGCCGGACCGGCGGAGGCCGCGGCCCTGGGCAACGTCCTCGTCCAGGCCCGCACCCACGGCCTGGTCGGCGACCGCGCCGCGATGCGGCGGCTGCTCGCCCGCACCCAGCCGCTGGTGCGGTACGAGCCGCAGGGCGACCCGGAAGCCTGGCACGCGGCGGAGGCCCGGCTCGCCGGGAGGTGAGCGGGACCTCCGCCGACGGGGCCGCCCCCGGCGACGATCGGCGTGCGGATTCGCCCGTCCCCGCCGATCGTCGCGCGGGACCCCTCGCTCTTCGCGTACGCGCGTCGTACTCTGCACTCATCCGATGACCGACCCCCAAGGAGCCGCGATGCGTGTCGCCCTGTTCCTGACCTGTGTCAACGACACGCTCTATCCCGACACCGGCAGGGCCGTGGTGAAACTGCTGACCAGGCTGGGTGTCGACGTCGACTTCCCGATGGGTCAGACGTGCTGTGGACAGGCGCACTACAACACCGGGTACCGTCACGAGGCCGAGCCTCTGGCCCGGAAGTTCTCCGATGTATTCCAGGATTACGAGGCGATCGTGACGCCGTCCGGCTCCTGCGGGGCGATGGTGCGGGAGCTGTACCCGCGGATGGGCGAGCGGGCGCGGGCGGAGGGACGCGGGGACGGTCTGGCGCGGACGCTGGCGCCGGTCGTGCCGAAGACGTACGAGCTGACCGAGTTCCTGGTGGACGTGCTGGGCGTGACGGACGTCGGCGCGTACTACCCGCACAAGGTGACCTACCACCCGACCTGTCACGGGCTGCGGAGCCTCGGCCTCGGTGAGCGGCCCCGGCGGCTGCTCCAGGCCGTGAAGGGGCTGGAACTGCTGGAGCTGCCGGGTGCCGACGAGTGCTGCGGCTTCGGCGGTACGTTCGCCGTGAAGAACTCCGACGTCTCGGCGGCGATGGGCGCGGACAAGGTGCGCAACGCCGAGTCGACGGGCGCCGAGGTGCTGTGCGCGGCCGACAACTCGTGTCTGATGCACATCGGCGGCACGATGACGCGGCTGCGGACGGCCGTGAGGCCCGTCCACATCGCGGAGATCCTGGCGAGCACGGAAGAGGAGCCGCTGGTATGAGCGGGACGTTCGTCGGCATGCCGGCGTTCCCGAAGGCCGCGCACGAGGCCGTCCACAACACGACCCTGCGCGGGAACCTGCGCCACGCCACCCACACCATCCGCGCCAAACGCGCGACCGCGGTCGCGGAGGTGTCCGACTGGGCGGAGCTGCGCGAGGCCGGCAAGCAGATCAAGGACCACACGCTCCGTCATCTCGACCGGTACCTCGTGCAGTTGGAGGAGTCGGTGACGGCGGCGGGCGGCACGGTCCACTGGGCCGCCGACGCGGACGAGGCCAACCGGATCGTCACCTATCTCGTCAAGGCGACCGGCGAGAGCGAGGTCGTCAAGGTCAAGTCGATGGCCACGCAGGAGATCGGGCTGAACGAGGCGCTGGAGGCCGAGGGCATCCACGCCTACGAGACCGATCTCGCCGAACTCATCGTGCAGTTGGGCAAGGACCGGCCCTCGCACATCCTCGTCCCGGCGATCCACCGCAACCGGGGCGAGATCCGGGACATCTTCACCCGCGAGATGAGCGAGTGGGGGCGCCCCGCCCCCGAGGGTCTGACCGACACACCGGCCGAACTGGCGGAGGCCGCGCGGCTGCATCTGCGGGAGAAGTTCCTGCGGGCCAAGGTCGGTGTCTCCGGCGCCAACTTCATGGTCGCGGACACCGGCACGCTGGTGGTCGTGGAGTCCGAGGGCAACGGCCGGATGTGCCTCACCCTCCCCGAGACGCTGATCTCGGTCGTCGGCATCGAGAAGATCGTGCCGACCTGGCAGGACCTGGAGGTGTTCCTCCAGACCCTCCCCCGCTCCTCCACCGCCGAGCGGATGAACCCGTACACCTCCACCTGGACGGGCACGACCGACGAGGACGGGCCGCAGACCTTCCACCTGGTCCTCATCGACAACGGCCGCACCGACACGCTCGCCGACGAGGTCGGCCGCCAGGCCCTGCGCTGCATCCGCTGCTCGGCCTGTCTCAACGTCTGCCCGGTGTACGAGCGGGCGGGCGGCCATGCGTACGGCTCGGTGTACCCCGGCCCGATCGGCGCCATCCTCAGCCCGCAGCTCCGGGGCACGGGAAGCGAGATCGACTCCTCGCTGCCGTACGCCTCCTCGCTGTGCGGCGCCTGTTACGAGGTGTGCCCGGTCGCCATCGACATCCCCGAGGTGCTGGTGCATCTGCGGGAGCGGGTCGCCCAGGGCGGACCTGTGACGGAGAACGGCAACAAGGTCGTCCTCAAGCCCACGAAGGGGCACGCGGCCGAACGGGCGGCGATGCGCGCGGCGCGGTGGGCGTTCGGCCACCCCGGCGCACTGCGCACCGGGCAGCGGCTCGCGTCCCGCACGCGGCGCTTCCATCCGCGCACGCTGCCGGGCCCCGGCAAGGCGTGGAGCGCCAGCCGCGATCTTCCGGCGCTGCCCCCCGAGCCGTTCCGCGACTGGTGGCAGCGGACCGACGGCGGAAAGGACACGGGCAAGTGAGCAGCAGGGATCTGATCCTGGGGCGGGTGCGGCGCGCCCTCGCCGACGTACGCCAGGACGACGCTCCCCCAGTGCCTGAAGGGCCTGGGAGGGACCCCCAGTACGAGCAGGCCGTCCAGCGGGGCTATCTCCGTGAGCACGGCGGGCTGAGCCCGGCCGAGACGGTGGAGTTGCTGGCCGAGAACCTGGCGGACTACCGGGCGCGCGTGCACCGCACGGACGCGGACGGGCTCGCGGAGGTGATCGCCGGGCTGTTGCGCGCGCACGGCTCGAAGACGGTGCTGGTGCCGCCGGCGCTGCGCGAGGAGTGGCTGTCGGCGACCGACCTGACACGGGTGCCGGACCGGGGCGAGAGCACCGCGCACGAGTTGGACGGGGTCGACAGCGTCGTGACCGCCTGCGCGCTCGCGATCGCCGAGACCGGCACGATCGTGCTGGACGGCTCCCCCGACCAGGGCCGCCGCCGGATCACCCTGGTGCCCGACCACCACATCTGCGTCGTCCGCGTGCCGGACCAGGTCGTGTCGTCGGTGCCGCAGGCCATCGAACTCCTGGACCCGACCCGCCCGTTGACGTGGATCTCGGGCCCGTCCGCCACCAGCGACATCGAACTGGACCGGGTGGAGGGGGTCCACGGCCCGCGCACCCTGGAGGTCGTCCTGGTGACCGGGGGTGACGGCCAGGGCTAGTGCCGCGTCAGGCAACGTTTGCCCGTCAAGGAGCGGCGTCCGGTGCGTGCTCTCGGTGTGCCGGCCGAAAGCCCTCGTACTGGATGTACTTGGGTTTTCGGCCGGTGCGGCGAGAGGGCGTGCCGGGCGTCGCGACGGGGCGAACGTTGCCTGACCCGGCACTAGCTTCGAGATCGCGGTCCATCCTCCGCCAACGCCTCGGCGGCCACCCTGAGGTCGGAGACCAGGCCCGCGTACGCGGCGTCGCGGTCGTCGGCGCGGAGTACGGCGGAGGGGTGCAGGGTGGCGACGACGCGCGCCCCCTCCGCCTCCTCGGCGGGCAGGGGCAGCAGCGCGCCGCGGTCCTTGGTGACCCGGAAGGAGCCGCCGAGCAGGGCCTTGCCGGCGGTGGCGCCTAGGGCCTGTCTGACAATTCCCGTCGTCGCCCGGAGGGCGGCCTCGCGGCGTCAGGCACGTGCTCTCGGCGTGCCGGGCACAGGCCCACGTACTGGATGTACTTGGGTCTGTGCCCGGTGCGGCGAGAGGGCATGCATGGCGTCGCGAGGCAGACGGGAATTGTCAGACAGGCCCTAGGGCCACCACGATCTCGGGCCGGACCAGGCGGAGTTCGGCGAGCAGCCAGGGGCGGCAGGCGGCTACCTCGCGCAGTTCGGGCGCCTTGTGGATACGGCGTCTGCCGCCGCCCGGGGGCCGGGTGAACTTGAAGTGCTTGACCGCGTTGGTCACATAGGTCGCGTCCCAGTCGATCCCGGCCTCGTCGAGGGCGCGCCGCAGCAGCCGCCCGGCGGGGCCGACGAAGGGCTCGCCCTGTCTGTCCTCCTGGTCCCCGGGCTGCTCGCCCACGAGCAGGAGACGGGCGGATCGGTCCCCCTTGCCGAAGACGGTCCGGGTGGCGTCCTCGTGCAGGGGGCAGCCTCGGCAGTCGGCCGCGGCCCGGCGGTGCGCGGGGAGGCCGCCGCGGCTCGGCAGGAACGGCTCGGCGTCGTAGGCCCGCGCGTCCGGGGCAGGCGCATCGGTAGGGCTCGCGTGCTCGATGGGGCTCATCCGGGGGCACCTCCTTGGGCGGGCGGCCCGGCCGGAGCGCTTCGCCGGGGCCGCGGCGCTCGACGGAGCCCGAGCGCCGCGCGGGGGTCGTGCACCGCTCGGGCCGCTTCCGGGTACCCCTCCCGCCCCCGACGCACCATGGATGGGCTTCCGCGGGCACCCACGGACGAATGGCCGCCTTTCTCGCGCTCGCGTCCGCCGCGCTGTACGGCATCGTCGACTTCGCCGGCGGGCTGCTGTCCCGCCGGGCGCACTTCGCCGTGGTCACGCTGTTGGGCCAGACGGGCGGCCTGCTGCCGGCACTGGTGGTGGCGTTCGCGGTGCCGGCGCCGGACGTGCGGGGCGTGGACGTGACCTGGGGTGCGCTCTCCGGCCTCGGGAGCGCGGTGGCGATGACGTATCCGAACCGGGGTCTGAGCCGGGGCGGCATGACCGTGGTGATGCCGGTCAGCGCGCTCACCGGGGTCGCGCTGTCCGTGCTGTGCGGTGTCCTCCACCTCGGTGACCGGCCGGCCGGTGCGACCTGGCTGGGCATCTGCCTCACGGTGCCCGCGCTGTGGCTGGTGTCGTACGGCGGCGGCCCCGACAGCCGGGCGGAGCCGGCCGGGGTCCGGCACGGTGACGCCTCCGCGACGCGGGCCGGGAGCGGCGGCGGGGTGCCCGGGTTCCGGGCGGGCGCGG
The DNA here is from genome assembly GCF_014930365.1 of Streptomyces caniscabiei. Taxonomy (GTDB): domain Bacteria; phylum Actinomycetota; class Actinomycetes; order Streptomycetales; family Streptomycetaceae; genus Streptomyces; species Streptomyces caniscabiei. The sequence continues at coordinate 25,734 of NZ_JABXWI010000002.1, forward strand.
CCCTGGACGGGCTGCTCGCCAGTGTGGGTGTCGCGGTGCAGTACCTCGGGCCGGCCCAGGCCGGTGCGGGGAGCGGGGTGTGGCCGATGGTCGCGGGGCGGCCGGCGGCGGCGGTCCTGCTCGCACCGGGGCTGTGGCGGCGGGCGGGACGGTTCCGGCAGCCGGTGACGGTGTGGGCGTCGGCCGCCGCGATCGGCGCGGGGCCGCGCTCGCGTTGATCCTCTACCTCTGGGCGGCCCAGCGGCAGCTGGTCTCCGTGGTGGTCGTCCTGGCGTCCCTGTATCCGGCCGTCCCCACGGTCCTCGGCCTGACCCTGCTCCACGAACGGGTGAACTTCCGGCAGACGGCGGGGCTCGTCGGAGCGTTGATCGCGATCCTGCTGCTCACCTTGGGCTGATCCCCTGGGGCGATGTCGTCGCCCGGCCGCGGAGCCACCCCAAAACTTGCACGGTTCGTTTTCTTGAACTGTTCGTGTTTATGAGGGTAGGTTGGTCGCCATGACCGCATCCCAGCCCCCGAACACCGCCGAGGAGCTGCGCGGTGCCGGCCTGCGGGTGACGGCCGCGCGCGTGGCGCTGCTGGAGACCGTCCGGAGGGGCGACCACCTCGGCGTCGAGGCGATCGCCTCGGGCGTGCGCGACCGTGTCGGCCACATCTCTCTCCAGGCCGTGTACGAAGCGCTGAACGCGCTCACCGGCGCGGGACTCGTGCGCCGCCTCGAACCACCCGGCAGCCCGGCCCTGTACGAGGGCCGTGTCGGGGACAACCACCACCACCTCGTGTGCCGCTCGTGCGGCGTCGTGGTCGACGTCGACTGCGCGGTCGGGCACGCCCCGTGTCTGACCGCCTCCGACGACCGCGGCTTCGCGATCGACGAGGCCGAGGTCATCTACTGGGGCCAGTGCCCCTCATGCTCCACAGCCGGCAGTTCAGCACCGTGATCCACCCCCGTTTTTCGGAAGGACTCCCCCGATGACCGAGAACCACGACGCGATCGTCACCGACGCGAAGCCCGAGGAGACGGGAGGCTGCCCCGTCGCCCACGGGCGCGCCGCGCACCCGACCCAGGGCGGCGGGAACCGTCAGTGGTGGCCGGAGCGGCTCAACCTGAAGATCCTCGCCAAGGACCCCGTCGTCGCGAACCCCCTCGGCGAGACGTTCGACTACGCCGAGGCGTTCGGCAGCCTCGACCTCGCGGCCGTGAAACAGGACATCGCGGAGGTGCTGACCACCTCGCAGGACTGGTGGCCCGCCGACTTCGGCAACTACGGCCCGCTGATGGTCCGGATGGCCTGGCACAGCGCCGGCACCTACCGCATCCACGACGGCCGCGGCGGTGGCGGCCGCGGCCAGCAGCGCTTCGCGCCGCTGAACAGCTGGCCGGACAACGGCAACCTGGACAAGGCCCGCCGTCTGCTGTGGCCGGTGAAGAAGAAGTACGGCCAGTCCATCTCCTGGGCCGACCTCATGATCCTCACCGGCAACGTCGCCCTGGAGCAGATGGGCTTCGAGACCTTCGGCTTCGCCGGCGGCCGCGCCGACGTCTGGGAGGCCGACGAGGACGTCTACTGGGGTCCCGAGACCACCTGGCTGGACGACCAGCGCTACAGCGGCGACCGCGAGCTGGAGAACCCGCTCGGCGCCGTCCAGATGGGCCTGATCTACGTCAACCCCGAGGGCCCGAACGGCAACCCGGACCCGCTCGCCGCGGCCCGCGACATCCGTGAGACCTTCCGCCGGATGGCGATGAACGACGAGGAGACCGTCGCCCTCATCGCCGGTGGCCACACCTTCGGCAAGACCCACGGCGCCGGCCCCGCGGACAACGTGGGCGACGACCCCGAGGCCGCCACCATGGAGCAGCAGGGCCTCGGCTGGAAGTCCACCTACGGCACGGGCAAGGGCGGCGACGCCATCACCTCCGGCCTGGAGGTCACCTGGACCACCAAGCCCACCCAGTGGAGCAACGACTTCTTCGACATCCTCTTCGGCTACGAGTGGGAGCTCACCCAGAGCCCCGCCGGCGCCAACCAGTGGGTGGCCAAGGACGCGCAGGCGATCATCCCCGACGCCCACAGCGACGCCAAGAAGCTCCCCACGATGCTCACCACCGACCTCTCGCTGCGCTTCGACCCGATCTACGGCGAGATCTCCAAGCGCTTCCACGAGAACCCCGACCAGTTCGCGGACGCCTTCGCCCGCGCCTGGTTCAAGCTGACCCACCGTGACATGGGCCCGAAGTCGCTGTACCTCGGCCCGGAGGTCCCGGCGGAGACCCTGATCTGGCAGGACCCGCTGCCGGAGGCCGAGGGCCAGGTCATCGACGCGGCCGACATCGCGGCGCTCAAGAGCAAGCTGCTCGCCTCGGGTCTGTCCGTCTCGCAGCTGGTGTCCACCGCGTGGGCGTCGGCCTCCACCTTCCGCTCCAGCGACAAGCGCGGCGGCGCCAACGGTGCCCGGATCCGCCTGGAGCCCCAGCGCGGCTGGGAGGTCAACAACCCGGACGATCTGCGTCACGTCCTGAGCGTCCTGGAGGGCGTGCAGGCGGAGTTCAACTCCGGTGCCAAGAAGGTCTCCCTGGCCGACCTGATCGTCCTCGGCGGTGCCGCCGCGGTCGAGAAGGCCGCCAAGGACGCCGGCCACGCGGTCGAGGTGCCCTTCACCCCGGGCCGGGTGGACGCGACCGAGGAGCACACGGACGCCGAGTCCTTCGCCGCGCTGGAGCCGGCGGCCGACGGCTTCCGCAACTACCAGGGCAAGGGCAACCGCCTCCCCGCCGAGTACCTGCTGATCGACCGGGCGAACCTGCTCTCGCTGAGCGCCCCCGAGCTGACGGTCCTCGTCGGTGGTCTGCGCGTCCTGGGCGCCAACCACGCCCAGTCCACGCACGGTGTCTTCACCGACACCCCGGGCGTCCTCACCAACGACTTCTTCGTCAACCTGCTCGACCTGGGCACGACGTGGAAGTCCACCTCCGCCGACCAGACCCTCTTCGAGGGCCGTGACGCGGACACCGGCGAGGTCAAGTGGACCGGCACCCGTGCCGACCTCGTCTTCGGCTCCAACTCCGAGCTGCGCGCCCTCGCCGAGGTCTACGCGAGCGACGACGCCAAGGAGAAGTTCGTGAAGGACTTCGTCGCGGCCTGGGCCAAGGTCTCCGACCTGGACCGGTTCGACCTGGTCTGACCTGCCTGGTCCGACCGACCTGATCGACCGGTCACGGCGGCCGGGCCGGCTCCTCACGGGGCCGGCCCGGCCGTTCCCATGTCCGCTGGGTCCTCCGTCAGCCGAGGCCGCGCCCGGGTACCCGCCCCGACCGCGGAGCGCACGGTTCAGACGGCGTACGGCCCGAGACGGTGCGGCGGTGGGTGCGGACCGCGTCGCTGCTGCACTCCGACGGCGACGCCATGGACATCGCGATCGTCGACCGCCGTATCGCCGGGGTGCGGGGCAGGGCCGTGGACCGCGTCAACCGCGGCAGGCCGGAGCCGAAGGACCTCTTCGGCCGGCAGGCGAACTGCTCCCCCGACCGCTTGACCAGGCCGCTGGTCCGGCAGGGCGGTCCGGGCGGGGAACTGGTCGAGACCGACTGGGCCACGGCGATGGACCGGGTGGTGAGCCGTTCACGGGAACTCCTCGACGGGAACACCCGGCTGTGCACCTCCACGGCGGCCCGAGGTGCGCACCCGGCGTGGTGCCCCTGCGCGGGCGGCTCCGGCTGACGGACGTACGTCCCGGTGTGCTGTTCGTGCCGTTCCACTACGGCTACTGGGACACGCCCTCCGGGGTGGGTCCCGACGAGAAGTCACCGCCCCGGGCGGCGAACGAGACCACCCTCACCGCCTGGGACCCCGCCTCGAAGCAGCCGCTGTTCAAGACGGCCGCGGCGGCTCTGGCGCCGGTCGGCCCCCGGTCCGGGCCGACACCGTAGGGGCGATGACGAGTTCCTCGACGACCGTGCGCGGGGGGAGCGTGGCGCACAGCAGTACGGCGCGGGCCACGTCCTCCGGTAGCACCATGGCGGCGCGGCGCTCCGCGCTCGGCGGTTCCGGGCGGCTGTCCAGGACCGGGGTGTCGACCTCGCCCGGGAGGACGCAGGTGGCGCGGATCAGGTCGTCGCGGTAGGTGTTGCGCAGATAGGCCATGAAGTTGCGCACGCCCGCCTTCGCCGCGCCGTACGGGGCTCCCCCGAGTGGGGTCGGCCGTACGGCGGCGAGCGAGGAGATCGTGATGATCGAGCCGCCGCCGCGCTCCAGCATGTCCGGGAGGACGGCCCGGGCCAGCAGATAGACCGCGGTGAGGTTGACGTCGACCACGGCGTGCCACTCGTCCTCGCCGAGCCGGCGGACGTCGCCGACCCGGCCGGCCGCCCCCGCGTTGTTGACGAGGACGTCGACGGGGCCCGCCGTGTCCCGGGTCCAGCGGATCAGCCCCGCCACGTCGTCCGCGTCCTCGACATGGGTCGGGCGGGCGAGCGCCGTGCCCCCGGCGGCGGTGACGGTGGCGGCCACCTCGTCCAGGAGGTGGGGCCGCCGTCCGGCGAGGACCACCGTCGCGCCCTCCTCGGCGAGCATCAGGGCCGTCGCCCGGCCGATGCCGGTGCCGGCCCCGGTGACCAGTGCGGTCTTCCCGTCGAGCGGTCCGGTGCGCCTCCGGTCCGGGTCTGCCATGTCCGTCAGCCCTCTCAGCCGTGAACTCGCCCCCGATGCCGGGCAGTTCACCGCAGACGGGGGCCAGGGTCAACGGGCCGGCAGCCGGACGCCCAGCTCGGCCGCCGCCGACCGCAGCAGCGGCACCATGGCGACCAGGTCGTCCAGGTCGCGGCGGAAGGCGGGCGCGGCGGTGGAGAGGGCGGCGAAGACGGTGCCGTCGGGGCGCAGGATCGGCACCGCCACGGCGCGCAGGCCGGCGTGGTGCTCCTCGTCGGCCGTGGCGTAGCCGAGCTCGGCGGCGCGGGCGACATGGGCGCGCAGTTCGGCGCGGTCGGTGACGGTGTTCGGTCCGTGCGGGGTGAGTTCGACACGGTCCAGGAGGTCCGCGCGTACGTCGGCGGGGGCGAAGGCCATCAGGACCTTGCCCATCGAGGTGCAGTGCAGCGGGCCGTGGTGGCCCGGGTCGCTGCGGACGCCGACCGGGAGGGGGCCGTCCACATAGTGCACGTACAGGTGCCGGGTGCCGTCGAGGACGGACATCAGGGTGGCTTCCTCGGTCTGCCGGGTCACGCGCTGCATCACGGGGAGGGCGGTGCCGGCGAAGCCGTACACCTGTCCGGCCTGTTGGCCGAGCCGGAAGAGTCCGAGACCCGGTTTGTAGCGCTTGCCGTCGGCCTCGAACTCCACCAGGCCCTCGCGGCAGAGGGAGTTGACCAGCCGGTGGGCCGTGCTGACGGGGACGCCGCCGGCGCGGGCCAGCGCGGACAGGGTGATGCCGTGCGGGTGCTCGCCGACCAGGACGAGCAGCCTGACCGCCCGTCCGACCACGTCCGTGGGTACCTCGCTGCCGCTCACGGCGGCAAGTTACCACTGAGTGGAAAAGCCTTCCACGGTTGACAGCGACCGGCCGCCGCACCCACGATGTTTTTCCGTTGAGCAGATAACTTTTCCACTCAGTGGGAAAACAGGGAGATCCGCGTATGACGAGCCACCCTCTCTTCGACGTCACCGGGAAGGTCGCCCTGGTCACCGGGTCGAGCCGGGGCATCGGCCGCGCACTGGCCGTCGGCCTTCTGGAGGCCGGCTGCACGGTCGTCCTCAACGGCCGGGACCCGGTCGCCCTGGAGAGCACCCGCGAGGAGCTGGCCGGCACGTTCGGCGAGGCGGTCCTCGCGGAGGCGTTCGACGTCACCGACCCCGCCTCGGTCGCCGCCGCCGTCGCCCGGATCGAGGACCGGGCCGGCCCCGTCGACATCCTGGTCAACAACACCGGCGCCCAACGCCGCGCTCCCTTCCTCGACTTCACCGACGAGGACTGGCACAGCCTGCTCGACACCAACCTCACCAGCGCCTTCCTCGTGGGCCGTGAGGTCGCCCGCCGGATGGTCCCCCGGGGCCACGGCAAGATCGTCAACATCTGCTCGCTGCAGAGCGAGGCGGTACGCCCCGGCATCGCCCCCTACGCGGCGACCAAGGGCGGTCTGAAGATGCTCACCAAGGGCATGTGCGCCGACCTGGGACCGCACGGCATCCAGGTCAACGGCATCGGCCCCGGCTACTTCGACACCGAGCTGACCTCGGCGCTGGTCGCGGACGAGGAGTTCAGCGCCTGGGTGCGCGGGCGGACACCCGCCGGGCGCTGGGGCAAGGTCGAGGACCTGGTCGGCGCCCTGCTCTTCCTCGCCTCCCCCGCCTCGGACTTCGTGAACGGGCAGCTGCTGTACGTCGACGGCGGCATGCTGTCCGTCCTGTGACCCGGCCGACCCCCCAAGGAGCCCCCCATGCACGCGTGTGTTGTCCACGGAGCCGGTGACCTGCGGGTCGAGGAGCGGCCCCACGACGGTCCCGCGCCCGGCGAGATCGAGGTCGCCGTGGCGCTCGGCGGGATCTGCGGATCCGATCTGCACTACTACCACCGGGGCCGGGTGGGCGACTTCGCGGTGAGCGAGCCCATGGTGCTCGGTCACGAGGTGGTCGGCCATGTCGCCGCGCTCGGTCCCGGGGCCGAGGGGCCCGAGACCCCGCCGGTCGGCGCGCCGGTCGCGATCCATCCGGCCACGCCCTGCGGGGTCTGCCCGGAGTGTGCGCGGGGCGCCCGCAACGTCTGCGCCCACACCCGCTATCTGGGCAGCGCGGCCCACACCCCGCATGTGCAGGGCGGGTTCGCGCAGCGTCTCAGCGTGCCCGCCGGTCAGGTCCGCGAGCTGCCGGCCGGGCTCGACCTGCGCCGTGCCGTGCTCGCCGAGCCGCTGGCGGTGGCGCTGCACGCCGTGCGCCGGGCGGGCGAGGTGCGGGGCAGGCGGGTCCTGGTCACGGGGGCGGGCCCGATCGGCTGTCTGGTGGTGGCGGCGCTGCGGCACGCCGGAGCCGCCGAGGTCGTCGCCGCCGATCTGCACGAGGAGCCGCTGCGGATCGCGACCGCGGTGGGCGCGACCGCCACCGCGCGGGCGGACCGGCCCGCCGACCCGCACTGGGCCGGCGTCTTCGACGTCGCCGTGGAGGCGTCCGGGGCGCCGACCGGGCTGCGCGGCTGTGTGGAGCGGGCGCGGCGGGGCGGCACCGTGGTCATGCTCGGGCTGCTGCCGCCGGGGGAGATCGGCCTGCTCGGCAATGTGGCGGTCACCCGTGAGCTGGAGCTGCGCGGCTCCTTCCGCTTCGACACCGAGTTCGACGAGGCCCTGTCCCTGCTGGCCCAGGGCCTCCCCGTCGACCCGGTCGTCACGCACACCTTCCCGTTGCAGCGGTCCGTGGCCGCCTTCGAGACCGCGCGGGACCGTACGGTCGCCTCCAAGGTGCTGCTGGATCTGACCGACCAGGTGTGAGCGGGCGTCGACGGGCGTCCGTGGGCGTCAGACCTCGGTGAAGGTCCACAGCAGGTTGGTGCTGGTGCCCCAGGACCACAGTGGCGGCCCCCCGGTGGACGATCAGCCACTGCGGGTCGGTGCGGCTGTCCCTCCGCCCGCCGGAGGTCGGCGCCTGCGGAACCGGCGACGGTGAGGTCGTCGCCGGAGTGGCCGACCGGTTCGTGGCCCGGGTTCGGCTTCCTGGGGCGGTGGAAGCGTCGGCGATCGCCCGGACGCCGGAGGTCAGCGGTAGAGGGCGGGGCGGGCGGCGAGTTCCACCTCCACGCGGACGCCCTCGGTCTGGGCGCGGACGCCCGCCTCGGAGATCGCGGCGACGGCGTACCCGTCCCAGGTGCTGGGCCCGGTGACCTCGCCGCGCCGGGTGGCGTCCACCCAGGCCTGGACCTGTCGGTCGTAGGCGTCCTCGAACCGTTCGAGGTAGCTCGGCGTGACCGTGCCGCCCCAGCGGCCCGCCGTGTTGACGAGCATGTCGTGTCCGTCCCCGATCCGGGCGGTGCCGTCCTCGCAGACGGCCTCGGCCTGCACCTGATAGCCGTAGCGGGCGCTGAGGAAGATCTCCACGTCGACCACCGCGCCGCCGTCGGTCTCGAAGACGACGAGCTGCGGGTCGCTCAGGCCGGCGGGAGCGTGTGCGGAGGGGCGGGGCCGCAGCACGGTGACAGCGGTGATCTCCTGGCCGAGCAGCCAGCGGGTGATGTCCATCTCGTGGGCCACGGAGTCGTTGACGGCCATGGCGTCGGTGAAACCGGGCGGGGGCGCGGCGTTGCGGTGCCGGTGGTGCAGCAGCAGCGGCCGGCCCAGGTCGCCGCTGTCCAGCAGGGCCTTGAGCTTGACGTACTCACGGTCGTAGCGGCGCATGAACCCCACCTGCACCCGGCGCCGGCCCAGCCGTTGCTCCGCCTCCAGCAGTCGGAGCGCGGAGGCGGTGTCCGGGGTGAGGGGCTTCTCGCACAGGACGGGCAGGTCGTGGGCGAACGCCGCGAGCAGCGCGGCCTCGTGGGCGGGGCCCGGCGAGGCCACGAGGACGGCGTCGACGCCCGGGGCGGCGAGGGCCTCGGCGGGGTCGTCGAAGGCCACGCACGCCGCGATGCCGGCGGCGACCGCGTCGGCGCGGTCGGTGTCGACGTCGACCACGGCGGCCACATGGGCGCCGCTGATCACCTCGGAGATCCGGCGCGCGTGGTCGGCGCCCATCCGGCCGGTGCCGACGACGGCGACACCGAGGGAGCCCTGCTCGGCCGTACCGCTGCTTCGTTTCACGTTCTTCCCTTCACGTTCAACCATGGCGGGGGGGATCGCGGGGACAGCGACGAACGCCCGCGAGCGGCGGGCGCACAGGGTCTCGGTCTCCCCTGCGAGGCCCTTCTTCACGCCTGCTCAGCAGGGTTCGAGGGCGACGGGAAGGGCCCGTACGGAATCCCGTTTCTCCTCGCGGCGATCAGCGGTTAGGCTCCCCCGGCGCGCGTCAGGCGTGTGCACATCAAGGTGGGGGCACGGGGACATGATCGACGATTCGGCCGCTTCCGGAGCGGACTCGACAGCGGATGCGGAGCCGGGTCCGCGCACGGACGTGCGCGTGGGTCCGCCGAAGGAGATGGGGACGGCGGCCCAGGTGGTCTCGGCGGTGGCGACCGTCGGTGTGCTGCTGGGCGGGATGTGGCTGCTCGCGGACCTTCTCGACACGACCCCCGAGACCCTGGGGCCGGCCGTCTGCTCGTCCTCGGACGACGCCTCCCCGGCGCCCCGGACCGAGGTCTCGGGCGCGCGGCTGTGCACCGCCCTGAACCGCTCCGACCTGCCGGAGCTCCTCGGGACACCGACCGAGCAGGCGGTGACCGCGTCGGGCAGCGACAACGAGTCCACCTGGTTCGACGGCACCAAGACCGTCACCCCCGAGGCGAGGGTCGAACTCGACACGTACACCGTCGAGTTGTCGGCGTCGTCCGAGGATCTCCCGGTCGCCGATTCGATCGCCTACCTGGGTGCGGACGTCCAGACCAGGAAGGTCCTCGGGCATGCGGCGGCCCTGTCCTCGGGCCGGACCATCTCCATCTCGTTCCGGCTCGACGGCAGCGACGCGCAGTCCGGGCCCGGCGGCGTCGCCCGGCAGCTGCTGGTCGCGACCGACCCGAAGGACAGCGGCAGCACCTTCGAACTCGTCATCTACCGCCAGGACTCCCAGCGACCGGACGACGAGGCGCTGTTCCGTGTCGCCGAGAAGGTCCTGCCGACGCTGCCGGGCTGGAAGCCCGCGACCTGACGGTCCTGGGGCCCCCGCTCCGCTCGTGTCTCACGCCGTCCTGGCGGGACGGTCCCTGCCCGGCTCGTCCTGGGACTCGGCGGGTTCGCGGGGGCTCACGACCGCCTCGGCCGGGGTCACGTTCCCGGCCGTCACGCGCACGTCGTGGTCCTCCGTGTCCGCCTCCTCCCCGACGAAGGGCAGCTCTCCCCCGAGGACCTTCTTCGCGCGAGCGGTGTCCAGGGCACCCTCCCAGCGGGAGACGCCGAAGGCCGCGACGCAGTTGCCGAGGAGGTTGGTGGCGACGCGCATGGAGTCCATGATGCGGTCGACGCCGAGGAGGAGGGCGACGGCGCCGGCCGGAACGACCCCGAGCGCGGAGGCGGTCGCCGAGAGGGCGAGGAAGGCCGAACCGGGTACGCCCGCCATGCCCTTGCTGGTGAGCATCAGCATCAGGACGACGGTGACCTGCTGCCCGAGGGTGAGGTCGACGCCGACGGCCTGGGCGATGAAGAGCGTGGCGATGGAGAGGTAGATGGACGCGCCGTCGAGGTTGAAGGAGTACCCGGTGGGCACGACGAGCCCGACGGCGTCGTCGCGGCAGCCGGCGTGGCGCAGCTTCTGCATCATGCGGGGCATGACGGTCTCGCTGGAGGCGGTGCCGAGCGCGAGCAGCATCTCCTCACGGGTGTAGCGGACGAACTGCCACAGGCTGAGCCCGGTGACCGCCTTGAGCACGACCGCCAGGAGCACCAGGAACAGGGCGGCGACCGTGTAGCAGACGGCGATCAGCTTGCCGTACGTCGACATCACGCCCAGCCCGTACTGGCCGACCAGATGGGCGGTGGCACCGAAGACGGCGAGCGGGGCGAGTTTCATGATGAAGCCGACGATCGCGAAGACGACCTCCTGCACCTGCTCGACCGCGGGGAGGATCTTGGGCACCTTGGTGTGGCCCAGGTGGAGCAGGGCGGCGCCCACCAGGCAGGCCAGGACCAGGACCTGGAGCAGGGAGTTCTCGGCGAAGGCGCCCACCGCGCTCTCGGGGAGCGCGTGCAGCAGGAACTCGCTGGTCGAGGGCAGCGCACCGCCGCCCGTCCGCGAGTCGACCGCGGCGGCGTCGAGCTGTGCCGGGTCGACGTTCATCCCGGCGCCCGGCTGGACGAGGTTGCCCGCGAGCAGCCCGATGAGCAGGGCGAACGTGGTCGCCACCTCGAACCAGATCAGCGCCTTGAGGCCGATCCGGCCGAAGGCTCGCAGGTTGCCCGCCTTGGCGATGCCGGTGACGACGACGCAGAACACCAGCGGCGCGATCACGGCCTTGATGAGCCGCACGAAGCCGTCGCCCAGCGGCTGGACGGCGGTGCCCGCGTCGGGCCAGAGCCGTCCCACGAGAACGCCGAGCACCAGGGCGAGGCCGACCTGGAGGAAGAGCGAGGTGCGCAGCAGACGGGCGGCGCGCCGGGGCAGCGACGGTGACGGGACGGACAGCGACACGGGCATCCTCCGAGCTAATTCCGCTATTCGGAATGAGACTTCCGAAACACGCCCGTAACTATGGATCAAGTGGAGACTCGGCAGAACCCCGCGAGTTCACCTCGCCGAAAGATTGGATGTTCGTCCGAAAGAGACACTCCGTGCCGATCTCGCACGGCCCCACCGGCCCTTCGGGCCCTTACGGCGACGGCTCCTCGAACGCGTCGACACCCCAGGCGCCCGCGTGGGGGCCGAACTCGTGCTCCGCCGCCTGCGCGGCCATACGGGCGTCGCGGGCGTCGGCCTCCGGTCCGTCCGGCAGGTGGTAGTCCTCCCCCGCCCGCGCGGAACCGGCCTGCACCTTCGTGGCGGCGGAGAGCCGGCGGCGTACGTACCGGTCGAGCGCGTCGGGCACGTCGGCCGGTGTCGCACCGGCGAGACAGTCGCCGAGCACGGCCGCGTCGACCAGGGCCTGGGCCGCGCCCTGGGCCTGGAAGGGCACCATCGCGTGGGCGCTGTCGCCGAGCAGGGTGACCCGGCCGGTGTTCCAGCGGGCGAGCGGGGCGCGGGTGTGGATGCCGTACCGGAGCACCGTCCCCGTCCGGCCGAGGAGGCGGCGCACCCGGGGGTCCCATCCCTCGAACGCGCGGAGCTGCTCCCCCGGCTCGGCCCGGGCGGTCCATGACTCCCGGGCCGCGTCGGTCCCGACGACGCCCACGACGTTGAGCAGTTCGCCGCGCCGCACCCAGTAGTGCACGAAGTGCCGTCCCGGGCCGAGCCAGAGCGCGTACTCCGGCAGGTCCAGATCCGTCACCTCCTCGGCCGGCAGCAGGGCCCGGTACGCGGCGGTCCCCGAGTACAGGGCCTCGTCGGCGCCGAAGAGGCGTCGGCGGGCGGCGGAGCGCACCCCGTCGGCGGCGACGACGAGGTCCGCCTCCAGTCGTTCTGCGGCGGCGGTCGTCACATGGGCCGCCCGGTCGTCCTGTCCGACGTCCACCACCGTGGTGCCCAGCCGCACCGCCCCGGGCGGCACCGCGGCGGCCAGCACCCGGTGCAGATCGGCCCGGTGGACCTGGAGGTACGGCGCCCCGAACGCCTCCTCGGCCTCGCGCCCCAGCGCGTAGTGGCAGATCTCGGCGCCGTCGGACCAGGTGCGAAAGCTCAGCCGGGACGGCCGGGTGGCGCACGCGTCGACCGCGTCCAGCAGGCCGAGCCGGCGCAGCACACGGGTGGCGTTGGGCGCGAGCTGGATTCCCGCCCCGATCTCGGTGAACCGAGGCGCCTGCTCGACGAGCGTCGCCTCGCACCCGGCCCGCCGCAGACTCAGGGTGGCCGCCAGTCCGCCGATGCCCGCCCCCACGACGATCGCCCTCATGCCCCCACCTCAGGTCGACGCCGTTCCACGCTAGCGGCGGACGGGAGACGGGGGCAGGCGCGCGACGGGGTGAAGTCGCCGCGCGCCGGCGCTCAGAGCGAGGTCCGCTCGACCGGGATCCACAGCTCCGCGTCGGCCCGCGCCGCGTCGGGCGAGAGCCTGGTCCGCAGGATCTCGGGCCCCTGGCGGCTCCGGTACGGGTTGGACGGGAACCACTGGGTGAACACGTCCCGCCACAGATGCTGGAGCGCCTGCGGGAAGGGCCCGGAGTTCTCGAACACGGCCCAGGTCCCGGCCTCGACGACCAGCTCGTCCATGTCCTCGGGCGCGGCGGCTCGCGTCACCGCTCCGTGGAAGTAGTCGAGTTCGGTGCCCTCGGCCCGGCCGGCGTCGAGATTGTCGCTGATCGAGACGATCCCCTTCGGTTCCTGGTCGGACAGGCTCTCGATCCGGTCGAGCGTCTCCCGTCCGAGGCCCCGGATGAAGTCGGCGATCGCCGGGTTCATCCCCTCGTGCACGAGCGGGACACGGGTCTTCCTCCCGACCACCCGGAACTCCTCCTTGTCCATGACGCGATACCGCATGCTGCTGCTCCCTTCGACGACGAGGCGGAAGGACATCCGGGGCTGCGAGCGCAGACTCGCGCCGGTGCGCCGGGCCTCCCCGGGGCCGACGCCGTGCAGGGCGCGGAACGCCCGGGCGAACGCCTCGCCCGAGCCGTAGCCGTAGCGCACCGCGATCTCCAGCAGGGTCCGCTCATGGACCAGCACCTCGGCACCGGCCACGGTCAGCCGCCGCCGTCGGATGTACTCCGACAGCGGCATGCCCGCGAGCGCGGAGAAGAGCCGCCGCAGGTGGTACTCCGACGTCACCGCGATCCGCGCCAGGTCCGCCACCTCGATCGACTGATCGAGATGGCGCTCGATGTGCTCCATGGCCTGGTTGAGCCGCTCCAGCACCCCGGCCTCCTTCCTTTCGACCACCACGCTAGGAAGCGGCCACCCCGCCCCACCCGACATCCTGTGCCCGCTCCGGTCGGGTGGGGGGCCGCACCGGCCGTGCGTCGACGTGTCCGGCGGCAGGAAGGATGTAGCGGCCGGCCTGCCGGGGGGGAAAGCACCCGGGCACCGGCGGGCATCTCCCCCACCGGTGCCCGGGCGTCCGTCAGGCGAGGGTGACCTCGACCGGCAGCTTCTTGATCCCGTTGACGAAGTTGGAGCGGACGCGCGGGACGTCGCCGACGAGGCGGATGTCGGCGAGGCGCGGGATCAGCTCCTCGAACATGATGCGGATCTCGGTGCGGGCCAGCAGATTGCCCAGGCACAGGTGCGGGCTGCCCTTGCCGAAGGTGACGTGGTCGTTGTCGGCGCGGGCGACGTCGAAGTCGTACGGGTTGCCGAAGACCTCCTCGTCACGGTTGCCGGAGGCGTACCACATGACGACCTTGTCGCCCTCCTTGACCTGCTTGCCGCCGAGTTCGACGTCACGGGTCGCGGTGCGGCGGAAGTGGTAGACGGGCGAGGCCCAGCGCAGGAACTCCTCGGTGGCCACCGGGATCAGGGACGGGTCCTCCTGGAGGCGGGCGAGCTGCTCCGGGTGCTGGAGCAGGGCCAGCATGGAGTGGGTGATGGTGTGGCGGGTGGTCTCGTTGCCGGCGACGACCAGGAGCAGGAAGTAGTTGTCGAAGTCCTGCGCGGAGAGCGGGACGCCGTCGCGCGGGGTGGTGTTGACGAGCCGGGAGACCAGGTCTGTGCCGTCGCCGCCGCGTCGCTGCCGGGCCAGTTCGCGGCCGTACTCGAAGACTTCGAGGGAGGCGGGCGAGCGGAACGGCAGATGCCGGTACTGCTCGCTCTCGGCGCTGTTCAGCAGGACGTCCGCGTAGTCGGGGTCGGTGTTGCCGATGATGCGGTTGCCCCAGTCGATGAGCCGCTGGTTGTCCTCCGGGGGGACGTCGAGGAGGCGGGCCAGGACGTTGATGGGGAAGTCGGCGGAGACGTCGGCGACGAAGTCGAAGGTGCCCTTGGCGAGAGCCGCGTCGAGAGTGGTGGCGGTCAGACCGCGCAGGAAGTCGGTGTAGCTGTTGATGACGCTCGCGCCGAACTGGCGCTGAATCACGCTGCGCAGGGCGCGATGGCGGACGCCGTCCAGTTCGAGGATGGAGGCGCGGGTCCTGATCTGGTCCTCGTCGACCTCCTCCAGGTTGACGAACCTCGTCGAGGTGAAGGTGTCGGCGTCGCGGTCGACGCGGGCGATGTCGGCGTGCCGGGTGACCGCCCAGAAGCCGGAGTTGGGGGCCTCCTCGGGCTGCCAGTGGACCGGGTCCCGGTGGCGCAGGGTGTGGAACATGCGCCAGGGGGTGACGCCGTCGGTGAAGTTGTCGAGGTCGGCGAGGTCCACGTCGTCCAGCGGCATGGGTTCCTGCACGGCCTCGCGCACGGAGGCGGGGCGGGCTGAAGTGGTCATGGTGGGGGTGCTCCCAGGCGTCACAGGTGGTAGGCGTATTCGGTGAACTCCCAGTCGGTGACGTGCCGTTGGAAGCGTTCGACCTCGTCGCGCTTGTAGCTGAGGTACGAGGTGGTGAAGGCCTTGCCGAGGATCTCGGTGAGGGCGGTGTCCGCCTCCAGGGCGTCGAGGGAGGCGGAGAGGTTCATCGGCAGCACGGCCGACCTGGCGGTGTCGTAGCCGTAGCCCTCCAGCGGGGCCGGGGGTTCCTCCCCCGCCCGGACGCCGAGCAGTGCGGCGGCGATCGTGCCCGCGATCAGGAGGTAGGGGTTGGCGCCGGCGTCGCCGAGACGCAGTTCGAGGCGGGCACCGGCGCCGCGCTCGGGCGGGATGCGGACCATGGCGCTGCGGTTGTCCAGGCCCCAGTCGATGAGCCAGGGCGCGAGGGTGTCGGGGCCGAAGCGCTTGTAGGAGTTGACGGTCGGGTTGGCGAGGGCGGCGAGCGCCGGGGCGTGGGCGAGGACCCCGGCGATGGCGTGGCGGGCGGTGTCGGACAGCCCGTGGCGGCCGGCGGGGTCGTCGAAGGCGTTGCGGCCCTGGTCGTCGTCGCAGGACAGGTGGAGGTGGAAGCCGGAGCCGCCGGCGTCGTTGAAGGGCCTGGCCATGAAGGTGGCGAGGCGGCCCTCCTTGCGGGCGAGTTCCTTGACGGCGGCCTTGAAGCGGAAGGAGCGGTCGGCGGCGGAGAGGGCGTCCGAGTGCGTCAGGTTGATCTCGAACTGGCCGCCGTCGAACTCGTGGTTGCCATTGGTGACGCCGATGCGCAGGTCGCGGAGGTGGCGCAGGGTGCGCAGCAGATGGTTTTCGGGGTCGGCGCGCAGGCCGGCGGTGTAGACGGCGCCGGTGGCGCCGGAGTACCGCGTCCAGCCGGTCGGGGACGCCGGGTCCGCGTCGCAGAGGAAGTATTCGAGCTCGGGGCCGACCACCGGGCGCAGGCCCTGTTCGGCGCAGCGGGCGAGGACCGAGCGCAGCAGGTCGCGGGGCGATTCGGGGGCGGGTGCCCCGGTGGCGGGGTCGATGCTCTCGCCGAGGCAGGTGGCGACACCGGGCTCCCAGGGCAGGGCGAGCAGGGTGTCCAGGTCGGGCCGCACATGGATGTCGGGCAGGCCCGCGTCGAGACCGCCGGCGACGGGGACGACGTCCCCCTGGGGTGAGGTGTGGTAGACCGCCCGGCAGAAGGCGAGCCCGTGCTCGCAGGCCGTCGGCAGCTGGTCGAGCAGCACGTCCCGGGCCCGGTCGGTACCGATCAGGTCGGGATACGTCACCCGGACCACGTCGATGCCCTCGGCGGCCAGCCGCTCCTGGTGCTGCCTGACGGCCGGTGTTTCGGATGCGCTCACCGTTGTCTCCTCGACGACTGAGGCCGTTTGTTTGGTGCCAAACGATAGGAACGGGTCCAGCGGCCCGCAAGGGGTCCGGACCAAAAAATTATCCACCTGGACAGGTATTGACCAGGGGTGAGCCGCTTCCTATGTTGTTTGGAGTCAAACGAGCCACGTCAGGAGGACCGGCCATGAAGGTCGTCGTCGACATGAACAAGTGCCAGGATCACGGACAGTGCGTGTTCGCCGCCCCCGACGTCTTCCAGCTCGACGAGAACGGGCGCCTGGGCTACGTCAGCGACCCCGACGACGCACTCCTGGACGAGGTAGCGGAAGCCGCCGACGTCTGCCCGCTCCAGGCCATCCGGATCGAGGGCTGAGCCCATGACGGCAACGGGTAACGAGGCGGGCCGGGCGCAGGGCCCGGGCCGTGTGGTCGTCGCCGGCGCCTCCATGGCCGGGCTGCGCGCCGCCGAACAGCTGCGCGCGGCGGGCTGGACCGGGGCGATCACCCTGGTCGGCGAGGAACCGCACATGCCCTACAACCGGCCCCCGCTCTCCAAGGAGGTGCTGGCCGGGAAGGCGTCCTTCGAGTCGCTGGCCTTCCGGCCCCGCGCGAGCGTGGCCGACGTGGAGTGGCGGCTCGGCACCAGGGTCGTCGCCGCCCGCCTCGCCGAGCGGGCCGTCGTCCTCGACGACGGGTCGCGGCTGTCGTACGGCGCTCTGGTCGTCGCCACCGGTATGCGGCCCCGCCGGCTCTCCTGCCCCGGCCCGCTCGCCGGCCGGCACACCGTCCGCACCCTCGCCGACGCGCGGGGCCTGCGGGCGGAGCTGACCCGGCCGGGCGTCCGGGTGGTCGTGGTCGGGGCCGGGTTCATCGGCTGCGAGGTGGCCGCCACCGCCGTGGCCCTCGGCGTCGCCGAGGTGACGGTCGTCGATCCGCTGCCGCTGCCCATGGTCGGCCCGCTCGGCGAGCTGCTCGGACGTGCGCTGCTGCGACGGCACGAGGAGCGCGGTGTGCGGTTCGCGCTCGGCACGGGCGTCGCCGGGTTCGAGGGCGAGGACCGGGTCACGGGCGTGGTGCTCGCCGACGGGACCGTGCTGGCCGCCGACGTGGTCGTGGAGTCCGTGGGCTCGCTCGCCAACGTGGAGTGGCTGGAGGGCAACGGCCTCGACCTGACCGACGGGGTGCTGACCGACGAGCACCTGCGGGTCGGCGGCCACGCGGACGTGGTCGCCGTCGGCGATGTCGCCCGCTTCCCCAACGCCCGCTACGACGGTGTGCCCCGCCGGGTCGAGCACTGGTCCATCCCCACGGACACGGCCAAGCACGCGGCGAAGGTCCTCACCGGCGCCGAGCCGGCGCCCTTCGCGCCGCTGCCCACCTTCTGGAGCGACCAGCACGACTTCCGGTTGCAGTCCTTCGGCGCGCCCGTGCTCGGCAGGGACGACGTACGGGTCCTGGACGGCGACCCCGACGGCGACGTCCTGGTCGGCTACCACCACGGCGGCCGGCTGGTCGGGGTCGTCGCGCTCGGCGGACCCACGACCGTGTCCGCCGCCGCCCGCCACCGCGCCGCACTGCTCCAGCAGCCCGCCCTCACCGCGTAAGGATCTCCTGACCATGACCAGTGTCCGTGGATACTTCCACCCCAAGACGGCGAGCGGAGCCTCGTCGCTGATCCCGTCGCCGCCGTGGCACTACTCGGGCGACCTGCTCACGATCGAGTACCGCACGGATCCGGCGCGGGTGCGTGAACTGCTGCCCGAGCCACTGGAGCTGGCCGACGAGGACCCCGGCGCGGTCGCGCTGATCTGGGCCGACTGGCAGTCCTGCTCGGCGTCGGGGGCGGAACTGCTCGACCCCGTCCGCTCCCAGTACAAGGAGGCCTTCGCGGTCGTCCGCTGCCGGTACAAGGGGCGGACGTTCTCGCGGTGCGTCTACATCTGGGTCGACAAGGACTTCGCGATCGCCCGCGGTCTGCACCAGGGCTATCCGAAGAAGCTGGGGTCCATCCACCAGACCCGGCCGCACCCGTACGGGCCCGCTCCGCGGATCTCGGCCGGGGCCCGGTTCGGGGCGACCCTGGCCGCGGCGGACCGGAGGCTGGCCCAGGCGGTGGTGACGCTGCGGGAGCCGGCGGAGACGAACGGGTTCGTGAACGCGCATCCGATGGCGCATCACCGGTGGCTGCCGTCGATCGAGGCCGGGAAGGGGCTGGCGCTGGACGAGTTGATCGAGACCGGGGCGGCGTCCTTCGAGGCGGGTCAGCCGTGGGTGGGGGAGGCCGAGTTGGAGTTGTTCGAGGCGCCGACGGAGGAGCTGGCTCGGTTGGAGGTTCGTGAGCCGATCGCCGCGTACTACCGGCAGGTGGGGGTGGTTTGGGACGGCGGGCGGTTGTTGGAGTCCGGGACGTCCGAAGCGATTGCCGAGTGAGGTTCATGGGCGACTGCGGGTTCGTTGTGGCTGGTCGCGCAGTTCCCCGCGCCCCTGGGTGGGTTGGTCTGGCTCCTCTCCGAAAAGGAATCCCCCTTCATGTCTGACAAAATTACCGTCGCCGGAGTCTCCGTCGACACCCGGCACTGGATCGGTGGGCGGCGGGTCGCCTCCGCCGGGACCTTCACCGATGTCTCCCCCATCAACGGGAACGTCCTCGGTGAGATCGCGCGGGGCGGGCCCGCCGAGGTCGAGGCCGCCGTCGCCGCCGCCCGGGACGCCTTTCCCGGCTGGGCCGCCACCCCCCGCGCCGAGCGCGCCCGGATTCTGCACGCCATCGCCGACGGGGTCGAGAAGCGGCTCGAAGAGCTGGCGATCGTCGAGACGAACGACAACGGGGCGTTGCTGCGGTCCCACCGTCGGGGTGTCATGCCCCGCGTGGCGCACAACTTCCGGTTCTTCGCCGACTGGCTGCTGACGCTGGAGCACGAGGACTTCGAGACGCGCGGGCACACCAACCAGGTGAGCTGGGACCCGGCCGGCCCGTGCGTGCTGATCACCCCGTGGAACGCGCCGCTGATGCTGGCCACCTGGAAGGTCGCCCCGGCGCTCGCCGCCGGGAACACCGTGATCCTCAAGCCCGCCGAGTGGACCCCGCTCACCGCGTCGCTGCTGGCGGACATCGCCGCCGAGGCGGGGCTGCCCGCCGGGGTGCTGAATGTCGTGCAGGGCTACGGCTCGGAGATCGGCGACGCGCTCACCTCGCATCCGGACGTCCGGCGGATCAGCTTCACCGGGTCGGTGCCGACGGCGAAGCGGATCGCCGCGTCGGCGGCGCCGAACCTCACCCCGCTCAGCCTCGAACTGGGCGGCAAGTCACCGCTGTTGGTGTTCGCGGACGCCGATCTGGACCTGGCGGTGGACCTCGCGGTGGAGCAGTACGACAACGCCGGCCAGGTGTGCCTGGCCGCGACCCGGTTCCTGGTCGAGGAGTCGGTCGCCGAGGAGTTCACCCGGCGGTTCACGGAGAAGGCCGGCGCCCTGCGCCAGGGTGATCCCCGGGACGAGGCCACCGACATCGGGCCGAACATCCATCCCCGGCAGCTGGAGAAGATCGACGGGTTCGTGCGGCGGGCGGTGGCGGCCGGGGCCCGGGTGGTGATCGGCGGGCACCGCGAGGACGGGCAGTACTACGCGCCCACCCTGCTCACCGACGTCGCCCAGGACTCGGAGATCGTGCAGGAGGAGGTCTTCGGGCCGGTATTGACCCTACAGACCTTCACCGACGAGGACGAGGCCGTCCGGCTCGCCAACGACACCCGTTTCGGGCTGGCCGCCACCCTCGCCACCGGCGACCGGGAGCGCGCCGCACGGGTCACCGAGCGGCTGGTCGCGGGCACGGTGTGGGTGAACTGCTTCTTCGTACGCGACCTCCAGGCACCCTTCGGCGGCTCCCGTCAGTCCGGGGTCGGCCGGGAGGGCGGCACCTGGAGCTTCGACTTCTACTGCGACGTGAAGAACACCGTGACCGCACCGAACGGATGGAACAGCCATGGGTGAGATCGTCGGGGCGGGACTTCTCGCCCACGTCCCCACCATCGTCCTGCCGGAGGCCGACCGGCTGGAGCTCAACGAGGGCAAGGAGATCACCCTCGTCACCGGTCTACGGGAGCTGCGCCGGGACGTCTTCGACCGTGACGACTACGACACCGTCGTCGTCCTCGACTCGCACTGGGCGACCACCGTCGAGTTCGTCGTCGCCGCACAGGCGCGCCGCGCCGGTCTCTTCACCTCCGAGGAGCTGCCGCGCGGGATGTGCCGGATGCCCTACGACTTTCCCGGCGACCCCGAACTCGCCCTGAACATCGAGAAGTTCGCGGACAAGCACGGCACCTGGATCACCGCGATCGAGGACGAGTACCTGCCGATCTACTACGCCACGATCAACCTCTGGAAGTTCCTCGGCGAGGGGCTGCCCGACAAGCGGTGGGTCACCATCGGGGTCTGTCAGACCGGGGACATGGAGGACCATCTCCGGCTCGGGCGGGCGCTCGCCGACGGGATCGCCGCCACCCCCGGGCGACGGGTGCTGGTCATCGCCTCGGGCGCGCTGTCGCACACCTTCTGGCCGCTGCGCGAGCTGCGCGACCACGAGGCCAGCGATCCGGTCCACATCTTCACCCCCGAGGCCCGCGCGGCCGACGAGGAGCGGATCACCTGGTTCAAGGAGGGCCGGCACGACAAGGTCCTCGACACCATGGACGAGTTCTGGAAGTTCAAGCCCGAGGCCAAGTTCTTCCACTACCTGATGATGGCGGGCGCGCTGGGTGAGCGGGCCTGTGCCGCCAGGGCCCGGCAGTACGGGGAGTACGAGAACTCCGTCGGCACGGGCCAGGTCCACCTCTGGTTCGACCGCCCCGCGGGCGGCTGGACCGGCAGCACCCCTACGACCACCACGGAGCCCACCCATGCCTGAGTACCGCCGCATCCTCCTCGACGGCGCCACCGTCCAGGTCACCGTCGACGGGGACGAACTCGTCGCCGGGGACGGCCGTCGCGTCAAGACCGAGGAGGCGCACCACCTGCCGCCGGTCGTGCCGTCGAAGGTCGTCGCCGTCCACCTCAACCACCGCAGCCGGGTCGACGAGTTCCGGATCGAGCTCCCCGACACGCCCACGTACTTCCACAAGCCGACCTCGTCGCTCAATTCCCACAAGGGCGCGATCGTCCGCCCCGAGGGCTGCAAGTGGCTCAACTACGAGGGCGAGGTCGCCATCGTCATCGGCAGGACGGCCAGGAACATCTCCCCGGCCGAGGCGGGCGCGTACATCGCCGGCTACACGATCGCCAACGACTACGGCCTGCACGACTTCCGCGACACCGACGCCGGTTCGATGCTCCGGGTGAAGGGGTCCGACACCCTCTGCCCGCTCGGCCCGGGCCTGGTCACCGACTGGGACTTCCACGGCAAGCGGCTGCGGACGTACGTCAACGGCGAGGTCGTCCAGGACGGTTCGACGGACGAGATGAAGTGGGACATGCACTACCTCGTCGCCGACATCGCCCGCACCATCACGCTGTACCCGGGGGACGTGCTGCTCTCCGGCACGCCCGCGAACTCCCGGCCCGTACAGCCCGGTGACGTCGTCGAGGTGGAGGTGGAGGGCCTGGGCAGGCTCACCAACCCCATCGTCACCGGCCCCACCGCCGTACGCGCGGACGTCGGCGCGCAGCCCACCGAGTCCGAGGAGGTCCTGTCGACGGCGCTCGGCGGCGACTGGGAGTTCCGTGGCATCCGGCCGCCCCGGCGGTGACGCCGCGTCGGGGGTCCGGCGGGCCGGGCGGTGACGTCCCGCGACGGGGAGGCGCAGGTGGCGGCCGGGTAGGGTCACGCGCATGACCGACTCCGCCGACGTCCCGAAGAGCCGACGGCCACGCAAGCGCCTCCACTACGGCGAGGGGCGCGAGGCCCTGCTCAACGCCGCCGTGCGTGTGGTGGCCCGGGGCGGGCTGCGCCGGCTCACCTACCGGGCGGTCGCGGAGGAGGCGGGGGTCACCCACGGGCTCGTCGTGCACCACTTCGGTTCGCGTGACGCCCTGATCGAGGAGGCCCTCGCCCACACCATCCGCACCTCCCTGGACACCAGCTCCCTCGAACCGGGCACCGGCAGGGTCGCGGACTTCTCCACCGGGCTGTCGGAGATGGTCACGGCCGATCCGGACACCCAGGCGTTCCAGTACGAACTGCTGCTGGAGTCCCGTCGCCGGCCGGAGCTGCTGCCGCAGATCCGTGAGCTGTACGACCAGTACTTCGACGCCGCCCAGCGCGAGCTGGGCCGGATGCTGCCGGCCGGCGCGGACAAGGCGCTGACCCGGCTGGTCTTCGCCGCGCTCGACGGTCTCGTCCTGCACCAGCTCGTCTTCAACGAGCCGGAGGTCACGGAACGGGCCGTGGAGGAGCTGCGCGCCCTCCTGCGCCTTCTCCACGCCGACGGCGGCGACGGCAGCGACGGCAGCGACGGCGACGGGCGTGCCTAGCCTCTGACCTCGGCGTTCGCGGCCCCGGGCGTCCGGCGTCCGGGGCTTTTCGGCGTTCGCCGCACCACGGTCACACCTGCCGAAAATCTTCAGCCGACCCCTTGCCAAACGGATAGTTCGGGCCCACGATGAGGCAATTCGTTTGGGCCTAAACGAATCCGCGAATCCTCCCGCGCGATACCTCCCGCGCGAAACTCCCTCATCCCTCCCCGTCCCCGACAGGTGATCCGAGTGGACAGTCAGACGGCGGTCGCCCCGCACAGCTCGCACGATCCATCCACCGCAGGCAGGCTCAAGCCCGATTCCCTCGGCGTCCTGGGCATCCTCTTCTTCGTCCTCTCCGCCCAGGCCCCCCTGACCGGGATCGCCGGAGCCGTCCCCATCGCCGTCGTCATCGGCAACGGGGCCGGGGTCCCCGCCGCGTACATCGCGGCCGGCGTGGTGATCCTGCTGTTCTCCATCGGCTTCGTCACGATGGGCCGCCACGTCGTGGACGCGGGCGCCTTCTACACGTACATCGGCAAGGGACTGGGCCGCTCGGCCGGTTCCGGCAGCGCCGGTGTCGCGCTCTTCGCCTACTGCGCCATCCAGGCCGCGATGTACGGCCTGTACGGCGCGACGGTCAGCGGCCTCGTCGAGCACTACGCAGACGTGCGGATCGCCTGGTGGGTCTGGGCGCTGGTCACGATGGTGGTGGTCCAGGTCCTCGGCGCCGCCGGGATCGAGATGGGCGCCAAGCTGCTGGCCGTGTTCGTCCTCGCGGAGTTCAGCATCCTGATCGCCTTCGCCTTCGTGACCTTCTTCAAGGGCGGCGGCCCCGAGGGGCTCGGCCTCGCCGACAGCTTCTCGCCGGACGCGGCGCTCCAGGGCGCCCCCGGCGTGGCGCTGATGTTCGCCGTCGCGTCGATGTTCGGCTTCGAGGCGACCGCCATCTACGGCGAGGAGGCCAAGGAGCCGAGGAAGACGGTCCCGCGCGCCACCTATCTGTCGGTCGCGGTCGTCACCGGCTTCTTCGCCTTCACCTCGTGGATGCTGGTCTCCGCGCACGGCGCCTCCCGGGCCACGGCCGAGGCGGGCAAGGCGCTGGAGGGCGGCGACGCCGCGGGCTGGGTCTTCGCGCCGATCGCCGCCGAGTTCGGCGCCTGGACCGGCGACGTCCTGCCCGTCCTGCTGGCCACCTCGCTGTTCGCCGGCATCCTGGCGTTCCACAACTCCGCCAACCGCTACCTGTTCTCCCTCGGCCGCGAGGGCCTGCTGCCGCGCGGACTGACCACGCTGAACGGGCGCCACTCCCCCTGGGCGGCGGGCGTCGTCCAGACGGTGATCGCGGCCGCCCTGGTCATGCCGTTCGCGCTGCTGGGCAAGGACCCCGTGCTCACGCTGTTCTCCTGGTTCAGCGGGGTGGCCGTCCTGGCGATGATGCTGCTGTACTTCCTGACCTCGGTCTCCGTGATCGTCTTCTTCCGCCGCACCCGCGCCGACACCCGGCCCTGGAACACCCTGATCGCGCCGGTCCTCGGCGCGCTCGGCATCGCCTGGGCGATCTGGCTGATCATCGAGAACTTCACCACGCTCATCGGCGGCGACCGGACCACCGCCCTGTGGCTGCAACTGACCGTTCCCGCGGTGCTGGTCCTCGGGCTCGTCGTGGCACGGCTGACCCGGGGCGCCCGGGCCGCCACGGACTGACCACCGGCGCCCGACACACCCGTCCGCGCCACCGCCACCGCCCGCCCCCGCCAGGACAAGAAGAGGAGAGCCGATGCCCGCCCCCGCCCACGACGCCCTGCTCCGTCGCGCCGAGGAACTGGAGCTGCCCGACCGGCACCACATCGACGGAAAGGACGAGCCGGGCGGGGGCGCCTCCTTCGCCGTCGTGTCGCCCCGCGACGGGCGGACCCTCATCGAGGTCGCCGGCGCCGGGAGCGCCGAGGTCGACCTGGCCGTGGCCGCCGCCCGCCGCGCCTTCGACACCGGCCCCTGGCCCCGGCTGGCCCCCGCCGACCGCGGCCGGACGCTCCTGCGCGTCGCCGAACTCCTGGAGGAACAGCGGGAGAAGCTCGCCCTGACCATCACCCTGGAGATGGGCAAGCCGTACACGGAGGCGCACGACATCGAACTGCGGGCGGCGATCACCACCTTCCGCTGGTACGGCCAGCTGGCCGACAAACTCACCGACGAGTCGCCCCACACCGCCCCCGACGCGCTGGCCCTGGTCACCCGGGAACCCGCCGGTGTCGTAGGCGCGGTGGTGCCCTGGAACTTCCCCCTCACCCTGGCCAGCTGGAAGGTCGCCCCGGCGCTGGCGGCCGGCTGCACGGTCGTGCTGAAGCCGTCCGAGAACTCCCCGTTGTCCGCTCTGCTGCTCGGCCGGATCGCCACCGAGGCGGGACTGCCACCGGGCGTCCTCAACGTCGTCACCGGCGACGGACCGACGGCCGGACGCGCCCTCGGGCTCCACCCCGGCGTGGACGTCCTGGCGTTCACCGGGTCCACGGCCGTCGGGCGGCACTTCCTGCGCTACGCCGCCGACTCCAACCTCAAGCGCGTCTGGCTGGAGCTGGGCGGCAAGTCGCCGAACATCATCCTTCCCGACGCCCCCGACCTGGAGAAGGCCGCCGCGACGGCGGCCTGGGGCATCTTCTTCAACCAGGGCGAGATGTGCACCGCGCCCTCCCGGCTCCTGGTGCACTCCTCCGTCGCCGAACGCGTCACGGAGGCGATCGTCGCCCGCGCCCGGGAGCTGCGCGTCGGCGACCCGCTCGACCCGGACACCGAGATGGGCGCCCTGGTCGGCGAGGACCACCTGGAGCGCGTGCGGGACCATGTCGCCACCGGCCTGACCGAGGGTGCCCGCCTGCGCGCGGGCGGCTCCCGGACCCGCGCCGAAACGGGCGGCAGCTATCTGGAGCCCACCGTCTTCGACCGGGTGGACCCCGGGATGCGGCTGGCCCGCGAGGAGATCTTCGGCCCGGTCCTGTCCGTGCTCACCTTCGACGACCTCGACGAAGCCGTGCGGCTGGCCAACGCCACCGAGTACGGACTCGCCGCCGGCCTGTGGACCTCCGACCTGACCACCGCCCACCGCGTCTCGCGTGCGCTCAGGGCCGGAACGGTGTGGGTCAACTGTTACGAGGAGGGCGACCTGACCGTGCCGTTCGGCGGCATGAAGCAGTCGGGCAACGGCCGGGACAAGTCCGCCCACGCCCTGGAGAAGTACACCGAGCTGAAGACGACCTGGATCCAGCTGTGACCCGGCCCCTGATCGCGATCCCCGCCCGCTTCGCCGCCACGACGTCCGCGCTTCGGTACGCCGCCGAGGTCAACGCCCGCGCGCTGGTCGAGGCCGTGTGGCGGGCGGGCGGTGAACCCGCGAGCATCCACCCGGTGGCCGACGGCGACGTGGCCGAGCGCCTCGCCCGCTTCGACGGCGTGCTGCTGCCCGGCGGCGGCGACCTCGCCCCGCACCGCTACGGCGCCACCGACACCCACGCCGGCGTCTACGACGTCGACGAGGTGCAGGACGACTTCGACCTCGGCGTCGCCCGCACCGCCCTGCACGCGGGCATCCCGCTGCTGGCGGTCTGCCGGGGCCTCCAGGTCGTCAACGTCGCCCTCGGCGGCACCCTGGAACAGGACATGGGCGGCCCGGAACACGAACACCGCCACCTCGTGCACCCGGTGGCGCTCCGGCGCGGCACCCTGCTGGAGCAGGCCGCCGGAGCACAGAAGGCGGAGGTGTCCTGCTACCACCACCAGCGGGTGGACCGACTCGGCGAGGGTCTGGAGGTCACCGCCCGCGCCGCCGACGGCACGGTGGAAGGACTGGAACTCCCGGGCTCCCCCGGCTGGTTCACCGCCGTGCAGTGGCACCCCGAGGACACGGCCGAAGAGGACCCCGTGCAGCAGGCCCTCTTCGACACCCTCGTCCGGGCCGCCGGTGCCCGGCGTCAGTCCTCGCCGCCCTCCAGATCGCCCTCGGTCTCCAGGTAGACCTGGCGCAGCCCTTCCAGCACCGCCGGGTCGGGCTTCTCCCACATCCCGCGCGACTCCGCCTCCAGCAGCCGCTCGGCGATGCCGTGCAGGGCCCAGGGGTTGGCCTGCTGGAGGAACTCGCGGTTGGTCTCGTCCAGGACGTAGGTCTCGGTGAGCTTGTCGTACATCCAGTCGGCGATCACGCCGGTGGTGGCGTCGTAGCCGAACAGGTAGTCGACGGTGGCGGCGAGTTCGAAGGCGCCCTTGTAGCCGTGGCGGCGCATCGCCTCGATCCACTTGGGGTTGACGACGCGGGCGCGGAACACCCGGGACGTCTCCTCGACGAGGGTGCGGGTGCGGACCGTCTCGGGCCGGGTGGAGTCGCCGATGTACGCCTCGGGGGCCGTGCCGCGCAGCGCGCGCACGGTGGCCACCATGCCTCCGTGGTACTGGAAGTAGTCGTCGGAGTCGGCGATGTCGTGCTCGCGGGTGTCGGTGTTCTTCGCGGCCACCTCGATCCGCTTGTACGCGGTCTCCATCTCCTCGCGGGCCGGACGGCCGTCCAGCTCCCGGCCGTAGGCGTAGCCGCCCCAGACCGTGTAGACCTCGGCGAGGTCGGCGTCGGTGCGCCAGTCGCGGGAGTCGATGAGCTGGAGCAGTCCGGCGCCGTACGTGCCGGGGCGGGAGCCGAAGATCCGGGTGGTGGCCCGGCGTTCGTCGCCGTGGGAGGCGAGGTCCGCCTGGACGTGCGCCCGGACGTGGTTGGCCTCGGCCGGTTCGTCGAGCGACGCGGCGAGACGTACGGCGTCGTCGAGCAGCCCGATGGTGTGCGGGAACGCGTCCCGGAAGAAGCCCGAGATGCGCAGGGTGACGTCGATACGGGGACGGCCCAACTCCTCGGCCGGGATGGCCTCCAGGCCGGTCACGCGGCGGGAGGCGTCGTCCCAGACGGGGCGGACGCCGAGCAGGGCGAGGGCCTCGGCGACGTCGTCGCCCGCCGTGCGCATCGCGCTCGTACCCCACAGCGACAGCCCGACCGAGGTGGGCCATTCGCCGTTGTCGGCGCGGTAGCGCTCCAGCAGGGAGTCGGCGAGGGCCTGGCCGGTCTCCCAGGCGAGGCGGGAGGGGACGGCCTTGGGGTCGACGGAGTAGAAGTTCCGGCCCGTCGGCAGGACGTTGACCAGGCCGCGCAGCGGGGAGCCGGAGGGGCCCGCCGGGACGAAGCCGCCGTTGAGGGCGTGGACCACGTGGTGGAGTTCGGCGGTGGTGGCCTCCAGACGCGGGACGACCTCGCGGGCGGCGAACTCCAGGATGGCGGTGACCTGTTCGCCGTGCTCGTCGGGGACGGAGTCGGGGTCCCAGCCCAGCTCCTCCATCCGCTCGACCAGCGCGCGGGCCTTGGCCTCGGCCTCGTCGGCGGTGACACGGGTGGCGGCGGACTCGTCGAGGCCGAGCGCCTCGCGCAGGCCGGGCAGGGCCTGGGTGCCGCCCCAGATCTGGCGGGCGCGCAGGATGGCGAGGACGAGGTTGACGCGGTCGGCGTCCGCCGGGGGGTTGCCGAGGACGTGCAGCCCGTCGCGGATCTGGGCGTCCTTGACCTCGCAGAGCCAGCCGTCGACGTGCAGCAGGAAGTCGTCGAAGCCGTCGTCCTCGGGGCGGTCGTCCAGGCCCAGGTCGTGGTCGAGCTTGGCGGCCTGGATGAGGGTCCAGATCTGGGCGCGGATCGCGGGCAGCTTCGCCGGGTCCATGGAGGAGATCTGGGCGTACTCGTCGAGGAGTTGCTCCAGGCGCGCGATGTCGCCGTAGGAGTCGGCGCGGGCCATCGGCGGCACGAGGTGGTCGACGAGGGTGGCGTGGACGCGGCGCTTGGCCTGGGTGCCCTCGCCCGGGTCGTTGACCAGGAACGGGTAGATCAGGGGCAGGTCGCCGAGGGCGGCGTCGGGGCCGCAGGCGGCGGAGAGGCCCGCGTTCTTGCCGGGCAGCCACTCCAGGTTGCCGTGCTTGCCCAGGTGGATCATCGCGTCGGCGCCGAAACCGCCGTCGTCGGCGCGGGCCGCGATCCAGCGGTAGGCGGCCAGGTAGTGGTGCGAGGGCGGCAGATCGGGGTCGTGGTAGATCGCGATCGGGTTCTCGCCGAAGCCGCGCGGCGGCTGGATGAGGATCAGCAGATTGCCGAAGCGCAGGGCCGCGAGGACGATGTCGCCCTCCGGGTTGGCGCTGCGGTCGACGAACATCTCGCCGGGCGGCGGGCCCCAGTGCTCCTCGACGGACGTGCGCAGTTCCTCGGGGAGTCCGGCGTACCAGCGGCGGTAGTCGGCGGCCGGGATCCGGACCGGGTTGCGGGCGAGCTGCTCCTCGGTGAGCCAGTCCTGGTCGTGGCCGCCCGCCTCGATGAGGGCGCGGATCAGCTCGTCGCCGTCGCCGGAGGCCAGGCCCGGCACCTCGGCGTCGGTGCCGAAGTCGTAGCCCTCCTCGCGCAGGCGGCGCAGCAGGGCGACCGCGCTGGCGGGGGTGTCCAGGCCGACCGCGTTGCCGATGCGGGAGTGCTTGGTCGGGTAGGCGGACAGGACGAGCGCGAGACGCTTGTCGGCGTTGGCGATGTGGCGAAGTCGCGCGTGGCGTACGGCGATCCCGGCTACGCGGGCGGCGCGCTCGGGGTCGGCGACATAGGCCGGCAGGCCGTCCTCGTCGATCTCCTTGAAGGAGAACGGGACGGTGATCAGGCGGCCGTCGAACTCGGGGACGGCGATCTGGCTGGCCGCGTCGAGCGGGGAGACGCCCTCGTCGCTCTCCTCCCAGGCGGAACGCGAACCGGTCAGGCACAGGGCCTGGAGGATCGGTACGTCGAGGCCGGTCAGGGCGCCCGCGTCCCAGGACTCGTCGTCGCCGCCCGCCGACGCCTCGGCGGGCTTGGTGCCGCCCGCGGCGAGGACGGTCGTGACGATGGCGTCGGCGGCGCGGAGTTCCTCGATCAGTTCGGGCTCGGGGGCCCGCAGGGAGGCCACGTACAGCGGGAGCGCGCGGGCGCCCTTCTCCTCAATCGCCTCGCACAGGGCGCCCACGAAGGCGGTGTTGCCGCTCATGTGGT
This sequence comes from Streptomyces caniscabiei, assembly GCF_014930365.1. Classification (GTDB taxonomy): domain Bacteria; phylum Actinomycetota; class Actinomycetes; order Streptomycetales; family Streptomycetaceae; genus Streptomyces; species Streptomyces caniscabiei. The sequence continues at coordinate 55,699 of NZ_JABXWI010000002.1, forward strand.
GGGCCCGGTAGTAGAGCACGGCGATGGTCGGGCCGTCGGCGGTGTCGCGGGCGGTGCGCTCCAGCGGGCCCCAGGAGGGCGCGGCCGCGGGCGCGTCGAAGCCGTGGCCGGTGAGCAGGACGGTGTCGGAGAGGAAGCGGGCCAGCTGCTCCAGGTTGGCGGGGCCGCCGTGGGCGAGATAGGCGTGGGCCTCGGCGGCGATGCCGACCGGGACGGTCGAGGCGGCCATCAGCTGGGCGTCGGGCGCCTGTTCACCGGTGAGGACGACGACCGGGCGGCCGTCGGCGAGCAGCAGGTCGAGGCCGTCCTGCCAGGCGCGGATGCCACCGAGGAGGCGTACGACGACCAGGTCGGTGCCGTCGAGGAGAGCCGGGAGGTCGTCCAGCGCGAGGCGCGAGGGGTTGGCGAAGCGGTAGGGGACCGGGCCGGCGGCCGCGCGGGCGCTGAGCAGGTCGGTGTCGGACGTCGACAGGAGCAGGATGCGGGGCTGCGCGGAGCGCTCCCCGGGCGATGACTGCATGCGGCTGCTGGCCTTCCTCGGGGTCCGCGCCCCGGGCGGTGTCGAATCGGAAGTCTCCCCTGCTCGGACGGGCCGAGGGGTACGGGGAAGGGAGTTCCTGACTCGCCCGACCCTCCTGGGACGGGCTCACAGTGGCGGGACCGCGCCGGACTCACACCGGGCTTCCTCCCCTGTCGCCGTGGTGGCGTCGATGGACCGGATGATCCACCGAGCAGCATAGTAAGGGTCGCCTCAAAAGGAAGGCTGCCCCAAAAGGGCGGAGGATACGTCCGTTGTGCCGGTGGGTATGCTCGCCGCCATGTCCACGCCTCCCCCGCGTTCATCGTCCCAGGCCACAGCGGTCACACGGGACCGTGGCGACGCCTGCCCGGGGACGCTGCGGCTGCACACGGCGGACGACGGGGCGTTGGCCCGGGTCCGCGTGCCCGGCGGTGTGCTGACCGTCCGCCAGGCCGAGGCGCTCGCGGAGGCGGCAGGGCGGCTCGGGGACGGTGATCTTCACCTCACTTCCCGCGGCAATGTGCAGCTGCGCGGACTGGCCGACGGCTGCGGGGGCGAGCTGGCCGGGTCGCTGGACGCGGCGGGCCTGTTGCCGTCCGCCGGGCACGAGCGGGTGCGCAACGTCGTCGCCTCGCCGCTGTCCGGTCTCGACGGACGCGGTCTGCGCGACGTACGGCCCTGGCTGACCGCCCTGGACACCGCGCTGTGCGCGAGCGAGGCGGCGCGGCGGTTGTCGGGCCGGTTCCTGTTCGCGCTCGACGACGGGCGGGGGGACGTGGCCGCGCTGGACGCCGATGTGACGGTCCGGGCGGCCGGGGGCGACGGTGCGCTGCTGAGTCTGGGGACGGCCGGCGAGAGCCTGTCGGTGTCCGGCGAGGACGCGGCCCGGGCCGCGCTGACCGCCGCCGAGACCTTCCTTCAGGCGGCGCGGGAGAGCGGGGCGCGCGTCTGGCGTGTGACCGAACTCCCGTCCCAGGACACGCTTCTCCGCGAGGTCCGGGACCGGCTGTCGGCCGCCGGCGTCGCCACCGCGCTCCGGGTCCGTGACGAGAGCGGTACGGCCACACCCGGACCCGACGGACCATCCTCCGGACCCGAGCGACCACCTTCCGGACCCGGCGGCCCTTTGCCGGGAGCCGTCGGCGACGCCCTCTCCGTCCACGTCCCGCTCGGTCGCCTCACCCCCCTCCAGTGGCGGGAGTTGACCGCTCTCGCGGCCACGACACCCTGCCGCGAACTGCGGCTGACGCCCTGGCGCGGAGTCGTCGTCCCCGTACCGGGTCTGGGCGAGGAGCAGACGGCCGACGCGCTCGCCCGGCTCGCGGTGACCGGTCTCGTCACCGATCCCGCCTCCCCCTGGCCGCGCGTGGGCGCCTGTATCGGCCGGCCCGGCTGCGCGAAGTCCCTGGCGGACGTGCGGGCGGACGCGACCGGCAGCCTGGAGGCGGCGGGCCGCGCGGGACTCCCCCTGTACTGGTCCGGCTGCGAGCGCCGCTGCGGCCACCCCCGGGGCGAACGGATCGACGTGGTGGCGGTGGAGGGCGGCGGCTACGCGCTCTCCCGCACCGCCCCCGGCCGGAGCCCCCGCACCGCGTCCATGACGGACGCCTCCCGACTCGCCGACGCCCTGGGGGAGATCACCCCATAACGACCGAGAACCCGCACGACACGCACGACGCACACCCGAGACCACGCACCCGAGCACGCGCACGACCCGCACGAACGACCCCCGTACGACGACCGAGAGCAGCGAGAAGACCACCGTGACCACCTACGACTACGAGAAGGGCGGCCCGGCGATCTACCGGCAGTCCTTCGCCACCATCCGCGCGGAGGCGGACCTCGCGGCCCTGCCCGCCGATGTCAGCCAGGTCGCGGTCCGGATGATCCACGCCTGCGGAATGGTCGACCTGGTACGGGACTTGACGTACACCCCCGACGTGGTGGCCCGCGCCCGTGCGGCGCTGCGGGCCGGGGCGCCCATCTTCACCGACGTCAAGATGGTGGCCAGCGGGGTGACCCGCAAGCGGCTGCCCGCCGACAACGACGTGCTGTGCACGCTCTCCGACCCGGCCGTCCCCGCGCTGGCGGCGAAGCTGGGCACCACGCGCAGCGCCGCCGCGCTGGAGCTGTGGCGGGACCGGCTGGAGGGCTCGGTGGTGGCCGTGGGCAACGCGCCCACCGCGCTCTTCCGGCTGCTGGAGATGATCGACGAGGGCGCGCCCCGGCCCGCCGCCGTCATCGGTGTGCCGGTCGGCTTCGTCGGCGCCGCCGAGTCCAAGGACGCGCTGGCGGAGCATCCGTCGGGCCTGGAGCACCTCGTCGTCCGCGGCCGTCGTGGCGGGAGCGCCATCGCCGCCGCCGCGCTCAACGCGATCGCGAGTGAGGAAGAGTGAGCGGCAAGCTGTACGGGGTGGGGCTCGGCCCCGGTGACCCGTCCCTGATGACCGTCCGGGCCGTCGAGGTGATCTCCGAGGCGGACGTGATCGCGTATCACAGCGCCCGGCACGGCCGTTCCATCGCCCGCTCGATCGCGGCGAAGCATCTGCGCGCCGACCACATCGAGGAACGGCTGATGTATCCGCTGACGACGGAGACCACCGACCACCCCGGCGGCTACAAGGGTGCGATGGAGGACTTCTACGCGGAGGCGTCGGCCCGGCTCGCGGCACATCTCGACGCCGGGCGCACGGTCGCGGTCCTCGCCGAGGGCGACCCGATGTTCTACGGCTCCTACATGCACATGCACAAGCGGCTGGTCGACCGCTACGACACCGAGGTGATCCCCGGTGTCACGTCCGTGTCGGCCGCCGCGGCCCGGCTCGGCACTCCGCTCGCCGAGGGCGAGGAGGTGCTGACGATCCTGCCGGGCACCCTGCCGGAGGAGGAGCTGACCGCGCGGCTCGCCGCGACGGACGTGGCCGTGGTGATGAAGCTGGGGCGCACCTTCACCAAGGTGCGGAGCGCGCTGGAGAGTTCGGGACGGCTCGGCGAGGCCCGCTATGTGGAGCGGGCCACCATGGCCGGCGAGCGGCTCGGCGAACTGGCGGACGTGGACCCGGAGTCGGTGCCGTACTTCTCGGTGGCCGTGCTGCCCAGCCAGGTCGACGTCGAGCGGCCCGAGGCCCGGGAGCGGGGCGAAGTCGTCGTCGTCGGCACCGGGCCCGCCGGTCCGCTGTGGCTGACGCCCGAGACGCGGGGCGCGCTCGCCGCCGCCGACGACCTCGTCGGCTACACCACCTATCTGGACCGGGTGCCCCGGCGGGCGGGGCAGGTGCGGCACGGCTCGGACAACCGGGTCGAGTCGGAGCGTGCCGAGTTCGCCCTCGATCTGGCCCGGCGCGGGCGGCGGGTCGCGGTCGTCTCCGGGGGTGACCCGGGGGTCTTCGCCATGGCGACGGCGGTGCTGGAGGTCGCCGCGCAGGAGGAGTACGCGGACGTGCCGGTGCGGGTGCTGCCGGGGGTGACCGCCGCCAACGCGGCCGCCGCCCGCGCGGGGGCCCCGCTCGGCCACGACTACGCCACGATCTCCCTGTCCGACCGGCTCAAGCCGTGGGAGGTCATCGCCGAGCGGCTGCGCGCGGCGGCCTCGGCGGACCTGGTGCTCGCGCTCTACAACCCCGGTTCGCACAGCCGGACCTGGCAGGTGGGCAAGGCGCGCGAGCTGCTCCTCGAACACCGGGCGCCGGACACCCCGGTCGTGGTCGCCCGGGACGTGGGCGGCTCCGGCGAGCGGGTGCGGATCGTACGGCTGGCGGACCTGGACCCGGCCGAGGTCGACATGCGCACGATCCTGCTGGTCGGTTCCTCCCAGACCCGGGCGGTCCGGCGCGGGGACGGCGAGCAGATCGTGTGGACGCCCCGCCGGTATCCGGAGGCGTGAGCGGGACGAGGACGTGCGGCGGGCGGACGTGAGCGGGGCGGGAGCGCGTGCGGCGGACGGGCGTCAGCGGGCGTGGAGGCGCTCGGCCACCCATCGGGCCGCCGCCTCCGGGTCCGCCACCACGGGGACGTCCTCGGGCACGGGCGGCCTGCGCACCACGACCACGGGGAGCCCCGCCTCGCGCGCGGCGGTCAGCTTGGGCGCGGTCGCCGCTCCCCCGCTGTCCTTCGTCACGACGACGTCGACGCGGTGGCGGCGCAGCAGCTCCCGCTCCCCGTCGAGGGTGAACGGGCCCCGGTCGAGCAGCACCTCGGTCCGGGCCGGGTACGGGGCCTCGGGCGGGTCGACGGACCGGACGAGGAACCACAGGTCGTCCAGGGCGGCGAACGCGGCCAGGCCCATGCGCCCGGTGGTGAGGAACACCCGCCGCCCGAGCGTGGGCAGCAGCCGCGCGGCCTCCGTCAGGGAGCCGGCGTCGTGCCAGTCGTCGCCGGGGCCCGGGGCCCAGCCGGGCCTGCGCAGCGCGAGCAGGGGAACATGGGTGGTGGCGGCCGCCCGTGCCGCGTGGAAACTCATGGTCCCGGCGAAAGGATGCGTGGCGTCGATGAACGCGTCCACCCCGTGCTCGCGCAGCCAGGCCGCCAGCCCCTCGGCCCCGCCGAAGCCGCCGACGCGGACCTCGCCCGGGGGCAGCCGGGGGCTGGCGACCCGTCCGGCGAGGGAGCTGGTCAGGCGGACGCCCGGGATGGCGTGCAGCAGTTCGGCCAGACGGCGGGCCTCCGTGGTTCCGCCGAGTATCAGTACGTGCATGGGAGTCCGGGTCCGTTCATGAGCGGTGACGAGAAGCAGGGTGCCGACGGGGGCGGCGGCGCGGCGAAGGGCGGTCGCGCGGCCCAACTCAAGCACACCGGTCTGCGGCACGGCTGGACGACCGGTGCGTGTGCGACGGCGGCCACGACGGCGGCGTACACCGCGCTGCTGACGGGCGAGTTCCCGGACCCGGTGACGATCACCCTGCCGAAGGGACAGACCCCGGCGTTCGCGCTCGCGGCCGAGGAGCTGACCGGCGGCAGCGCGATGGCGGGGATCGTGAAGGACGCGGGCGACGACCCGGACGTCACGCACGGCGCGCTGGTCCGGGCCACGGTACGGCTGCTGCCCGCCGGGGCGGGGGTGGTCTTCCGGGCGGGCCCCGGGGTCGGCACGATCACCCGCCCCGGCCTGCCCCTGCCCGTCGGCGAACCGGCCGTGAACCCGGTCCCCCGCCAGATGATGCGGGACCACGTCGCCGAGGTCGCCGCCCGCCACGGCGGCACCGGCGACGTCGAGATCACCGTCTCCGTCGACCACGGCGAGGAGATCGCCCGCTCCACCTGGAACCCCCGTCTCGGCATCCTCGGCGGCCTGTCCATCCTCGGCACCACCGGGATCGTCGTCCCCTACTCCTGCTCGGCGTGGATCGACTCCATCCGGCGGGGCGTGGACGTGGCGCGGGCGGCCGGTCGCACGCATCTCGCCGGGTGCACGGGGTCGACCTCGGAGCGGACGGTCGTCGCCGAGTACGCGCTGCCTGAGGACGCGCTGCTCGACATGGGCGACTTCGCGGGCGCGGTCCTGAAGTACGTGCGCCGCCACCCGGTGGACCGGCTGACCGTCTGCGGCGGCTTCGCCAAGCTCTCCAAGCTCGCCGCCGGCCATCTCGACCTGCACTCCGCCCGTTCCCAGGTCGACAAGGGTTTCCTCGCGGACCTCGCCCGCCGCGCCGGGGCCGACGAGGCTCTCGCCGCGGAGGTCGCCGGGGCCAACACCGGACTTGCCGCGCTCCAGCTCTGTCAGGCGGCCGGGGTGCCGCTCGGCGATCTGGTGGCGACGACGGCCCGCGACGAGGCCCTGGCCGTGCTGCGGGGCGCGCCCGTCGCGGTCGACGTCATCTGCATCGACCGCGCGGGCACGGTGGTGGGCCGCAGCGAGGTGCGCTGAGGCTGGGAGCTAGTGCCGCGTCAGGCAACGTTTGCCCGTCAAGGAGCGGCGTCCGGTGCGTGCTCTCGGTGTGCCGGCCGAAAGCCCTCGTACTGGATGTACTTGGGTTTTCGGCCGGTGCGGCGAGAGGGCGTGCCGGGCGTCGCGACGGGGCGAACGTTGCCTGACGCGGCACTAGCCCTTCGCGACGGTGCGCAGGTAGGCGCCGAGGCGGGCGACGGCCGACGGGTTGCGGGGGCTCTCGACGAGGTCGACGTAGTCGAGGACGAAGATCCGCTTGTGCCTGATCGCGGAGACGTCGCGCAGCGGGGCGTAGGAGAGGAGGAACTTCTTCTTCTGCTCGGCGCTGACGTCGCCGTAGTCGCAGATCACGATGGCGTCCGGGTTCCGCTGGACGACGCTCTCCCAGCCGACGGTGGTCCAGGAGTCCTCGACGTCGTGCATGACGTTGACGCCGCCGGCCTCGGTGATGATCTGTTCGGGGGCGGCGTAGCGGCCTGAGGTGAAGGGCTGGTCCTGGCCGCTGTCGTAGAGGAAGACCTTGGGCTTCTTCGCGGGTGCCTGCGCGCGCACGCCGGCGATCTGCTTCCTGAAGTCGGCGATCAGCGTGGCCGCCCGCTGCTCGACGCCGAACAGTTTCCCGAGGTTGGTGAGGTCGGTGTAGAGGGCGTCGAGGGGCGGCATGATGCCGCGCGAGGTCCCGGTCCGCCCGTTGCGGCAGGACTCGGTGAGGATGTACGAGGGGACGCCGAGCTTCTCCAGGGCGTCCGGGGTGAAGCCGGCGTCCTCGCGGAAGCCGTAGTTCCAGCCGGCGAAGACGAGGTCGGCCCTGGCGTCGAGGACGTTCTCCTTGGTCAGCTGGTCCTTCGACAGCCACTTCACCTCGTCGTAGCCGTCCTTCCAGGGCACCCCGCTCAGATCGCCCTTGTCGTCGGGCATGGCGAACCCGGCCATGCGGTCCTCCAGACCGAGGGCGAACATCAGCTCGGTGATGCCGACGTCGTTGGTGACGACGCGCTCGGGGACCTTGTCGAAGGTGATCTCGCGGCCGCAGTTGGTGAGGGTGACCGCCTTCCCGGCGGACCGGGCTCCGGCGTCGTCGGACGGTTCGACGGTCGCGCCGCAGCCGGTGGCGGTGACGGTCGCGGCGAGGCAGAGGGCGGCGGCGAGCAGCTTGCGCATGAGGGTCCTCGGGGAGGGAGTGGTCGGGGGTGTCAGGCGGTGGGCGGGAGCAGGTCGAACAGGAGTTGGACGGCACCGGTCTCCGGGTGCCGTACGGGGTGGGCGCGGACCCCGAACACCTCGGCGAGCAGGTCGGGGCGCAGGACGTCGTGGGGCGGGCCGGAGTCGACGATCCGGCCGCCCGCGATCACGTACAGGACGTCGCAGTGCGCGGCGGCGAGGTTGAGGTCGTGCAGGGCGGCGAGCACGGTGACGCCGCTGTCGCGGACCAGGGACAGCACGTCCAGCTGGTGGGCGATGTCCAGGTGGTTGGTGGGTTCGTCGAGGACGAGCACCCGCGGCTGCTGGGCGAGGGCGCGGGCGAGCAGGACGCGCTGCTTCTCGCCGCCGGACAGGGCCGGGAACCCCCGGTCGGCGAGATGGTCCACGCCCGTGCGGCTCATGGCCCGCGCACAGATCTCCGCGTCGGAGGCGGCCGTCCGGTCCCGGTGCGGCAGCCGGCCCATGGCGACCACCTCGGCGACGGTGAAGTCGAACTCGGCGGTCGACTCCTGCGGCAGCGCGGCCAGCAGCCGGGCGGCGTGCCGCGCCGGCATGGCGTGCGCGTCGTCCCCGTCCAGCCGCACCGCGCCGGCGGCCGGGCGCAGCGCCCGGTAGACGCACCGCAGGAGGGTGGACTTGCCGCTGCCGTTGGGGCCGACGAGCCCGACGAACGCCCCGCTCGCGGCGGTGAGCCGGATGTCGTCGACGAGCCGGGCGCCCGCGGCCTCGACCGTCACGCCGTCGATGTCGAGTCGCATGGTCAGCGGCCTCCGAACGCGTAGCCGCCGCGCCGCATCAGCAGCAGGAAGGCGGGGACCCCCACCACGGCGGTGACGACCCCGACGGGCAGTTCGGCGGGGGCGAGCAGCAGCCGGGAGAGCACATCCGCCCACACCAGCAGCACGGCGCCGACGAGCGGGGCCACCGCCAGCACCCGGCGGTGGTCGGCGCCGACCAGCATCCGCACGACGTGCGGCACCATCAGCCCGACGAACCCGATGGCCCCGCTGACCGCGACCACGGTCCCGGTCACGGCGGCGGTGACGAGGAACAGCTCCCGGCGCAGCCGCTCCGGCCGGACGCCGAGCGCGGCGGAGGTCTCGTCGCCCATGGCGAGGGCGTTGAGCGACTCGGCCCGTCGCCGCAGCCACGCCCAGCCCGCCGCGACGGTCACGGCGACGATCGGCACCTGTGCCCAGGTCGCTCCGCCCAGGCTGCCGAGGAGCCACATCAGCGCCGACCGGGCCGCCTCGCCCCGGGCCGCGCCGAACACCATGACCGTGGTGACCGCCTCGAAGCCGTACGCCAGTGCCGTCCCGGTCAGGACCAGGCGCAGCGGGGTCAGTCCGTGGGGCGAGCGGGCCACGGCGTACACCAGGGCCATGGCGGCGAGCGCCGAGAGGAACGCGGAGACGGACAGCGCCCAGATCCCGAGTCCGGCGAACGCGCCGAGCAGGATGACCGCGTTGGCGCCCACCGCCGCGCCGGAGGAGATGCCGAGCACGAACGGGTCGCCGAGCGCGTTGCGCACGATCGCCTGGACGGCCACGCCGACGGCGGCGAGCCCGGCACCGACGACGGCGCCGAGCACGACCCGGGGCAGCCGGATCTCCCAGACGATGGTGTACGAGGCGGCGTCGTCGGTGTGCAGGGTCCCGCCGGTGACACCGGCCCAGAGCAGCCGCAGGACGTCCGGCCAGCCGATGCCGGCGGCGCCCAGGCCGGTGCCGGCCACGAGCGACAGCAGCAGCAGGAGTGCGAGGCCGGTCAGCAGTGGGGGCAGGGGTATTCGGCTGGGGGCGGGGCTGCGGCGCACGGTCGGGGCGGTCCTTCGCCTGGGGCCGCCTGACGGACGTCGGTCGAGGAACAGCCCGTACGGCGCGGGGGCCGTGCGGTCCCCTCTCGCAGTCCACGGCGAGCGTTCAACGGGTCGCACCACCCACGGGCGATCGGGCTCACGCGACGGCTTGCCCGGCCGTCACGCACACCGTTGCGGGTCAGCGCCGGGTTCTCACCGGACTTCCCCCGCGGGAGGCAAGGGGAGCGTAGCACCGGGGGCCGGGGCGCCTGACAGCTCGGGGGTACAGGTGCGTGGGCGACCGCGGGTGGTTCGTGGTTGCTCGCGCAGTTCCCCGCGCCCCTGAAAAGCCAGGCCCTGCGGGCCCGGAGAGCCACGGCCATGCGGGCCTGAAAAGCACGGGGCGCAGCCCCTGCTTTTCAGGGGCGCGGGGAACTGCGCGAGAAGCCCCACTCACCCGCACCCGACAACGCACCGCAACCCCCCACGCACCCCCCTCCCCCTCAACACTCGTGCCGGTCCCGCCCCGGCGAGTACAGGTGGCTGTCGCGGAACTGCGAAGCCCCCAGCGTCCGCCCGACCATGATCACAGCCGTGCGCAGCACCCCCGCCTCCTTCACCCGCCCGGCGATCTCCTCCAGCGTGCCCCGGATGATCACCTCGTCGGGCCGGGAGGCGTACGCGACGACGGCGACGGGACAGTCGGCGCCGTAGTGCGGGAGGAGTTCCTCGACGACCCGGTCCACGTAACGGACGGCCAGGTGCAGCACGATGAGCGCCCCGCTGCGGCCGAGGGTGGCGAGATCCTCGCCGTCCGGCATGGGCGTGGCCCGCTGGGCGACGCGCGTGAGGATCACGGTCTGGCCGACCGTCGGCACGGTCAGCTCCCGCTTCAGGGAGGCCGCCGCCGCGGCGAAGGCGGGCACGCCCGGCACCACCTCGTACGGCACCCCGGCCGCGTCCAGCCGCCGCATCTGCTCGGCGACCGCGCTGAACACGGAGGGGTCCCCGGAGTGCAGCCGGGCCACGTCGTGGCCCTCCTCGTGCGCACGGACCAGTTCGGTGGTGATCTGGTCCAGGTCGAGCCGGGCGGTGTCGACGAGTCGGGCGTCCGGCGGGCATTCGGCGAGCAGTTCGCGGGGGACGAGGCTGCCGGCGTACAGGCAGACCTCGCAGGCGGCGAGCCGGCGGGCGCCACGGACCGTGATCAGGTCGGCGGCGCCGGGGCCGGCGCCGATGAAGTACACGGTCATCTGTCTGCCTCCGAAGCGGTGTCGCGGGGGTCGAGGGGGGCGAAGGGTCTGCGGGCCGCCCACTGGGTCACCGGCATGGCCTGCCGCCATCCGGTGAAGCCGCCCACGGGCACGGCCTGCGCCACCGCGAGCCGTACCAGTTCGCCGCCGTGGTGGCGGTGGGCCTCGGCGAGCAGCGCCTCGGACTCCAGGGTCACGGTGTTGGCGACCAGCCGTCCCCCCGCGGGCAGCGCGGCCCAGCAGGCGTCGAGCAGGCCGGTCGCGGTGAGGCCGCCGCCGATGAACACGGCGTCCGGGCGCGGCAGTTCGGCCAGTGCGGCGGGCGCGGCCCCGGTGACGACCCGCAGTCCGGGCACGCCGAGCCGGTCGGCGTTGCGGGTGATGCGCGCGGCCCGTACGGGGTCGCGTTCGACGGTGACGGCCCGGCAGGAGGGGTGGGTGCGCATCCACTCGATCGCGATGGAGCCGGATCCGCCGCCGACGTCCCAGAGCAGTTCGCCGGGGGCCGGGGCGAGCGCGGCCAGGGTGGCGGCGCGCACATACCGTTTGGTGAGCTGCCCGTCGTGCTCGTACGCCTCGTCGGGCAGGCCGGGGACGGCGCCGAGCCGGAGGGCGTCCGGGGCCCGCCGGCACTCGACGGCGACGATGTTGAGGGGGTCGCCGGGCGGCCGGGGGTGCGTCCAGTCGTCGGCGGTGGCCGGGTCACCGATGCGTTCCCGTGCGCCGCCGAGCTGTTCGAGGACGCGTATCCGGCTCGGCCCGAAGCCGCGGTCCCGCAGCAGGGCGGCGACCTCGGCGGGCGTGCCGGCGTCCGCGCTCAGCACCAGCAGCCGGCGTCCGTCGTGCAGGGCGGCGGCGAGCCTCGGCGCGGGCCGCCCGACGAGCGTGACGACCTCGACGTCCTCCAGCGGCCAGCCGAGGCGGGCCGCCGCGTGGGAGACGGAGGAGGGGTGCGGCAGGACGCGCAGCCGGTCACCGGCCTCCTCGGCGAGGGCGCGGCCGATGCCGTAGAACATGGGGTCCCCGCTGGCGAGGACGGCTATCCGGCGGCCGTGGTGCGCGGCGAGCAGGGCGGGGACGGCGGGCCGCAGGGGCGAGGGCCAGGCGATCCGCTCGCCCGCGCACTCCGGGGGCAGCAGGTCGAGCTGGCGTGGGCCGCCGATCAGGACCTCGGCGTCGCGCAGGGCCTCCCGGGAGGCGTCCGGGACGCCTCGCCAGCCGTCGGCGCCGAGTCCGACGACGGTGACGGCGTACGGCGGTCCTGGTCGTGCGGGGGTCACTGCGTGCTACCTCGGCGGTTCGGGGGCGGCTCTCGGGGACGACAGAGGCGCACTCTACTGGGCGGTGACCTGCGCGCCTGTGCCCGGGGGCCGGTCGGGCGGCGGGTGCGCGGTCGCCGACGTGGCGGGTCAGGCGACCGGTGGGCACGGGCCGCCGCGTCGGGCGAGGAGCAGCGCCACGTCGTCGTTGCGTTCGTGGTCCAGGGCGCCGAGGAGCATGTCGCAGGTCTCCTCCAGGGGGAGCCTGGTGCCGTCCAGGAGTTCGAGCAGGCGTTGCAGTCCCGTCGCGACGGGCGTGGCGCGGCTCTCCACCAGGCCGTCCGTGAACAGCACGAGCAGCGCCCCCTCGGCGAGTTCCCGCTCCTCGACGGTGAACGGCACGCCCCCCACGCCGAGCGGCACCCCACCGGCGACGTCGAGGAGTTCGGCTCTGCCCCGCGGGTCGACGAGGACCGGTGGCAGGTGGCCGGCGCGGGAGAGCTGGCAGCGGCCGTGCCGGGGGTCGCAGACGACGTAGAGGCAGGTGGCCAGGGTGTCCGCGTCGCCGAGGGAGGCGGCGAGGTCGTCGAGGTGGTGCAGGAGTTCGGCCGGCGGCAGGTCGAGCCGGGCGAGGGCGCGGGTGGCGGTGCGCAGCTGGCCCATGATCGCGGCGGCGTGCACCCCCTTGCCCATGACGTCGCCGACGACGAGTCCGACCTTGCCGTCATTGAGCGGCAGCACGTCGAACCAGTCCCCGCCCACCTCGCTGATGGCGGGCACATAGCGGGAGGCGACCTCGATGCCGCCGTGCTGCGGTGGCTCCTGGGACAGCAGGCTGCGCTGGAGGGTGAGCGCGATGTCGCGTTCGCGGCCGTACAGGCGGGCGTTGTCGACGCAGATGGCGGCGCGTGCGGCCAGTTCGCCGGCGAGGGTGAGGTCCTGGTCGTCGAAGGGCCGGGGGCCGGTCGTGCGGTACAGGCTGAGCGTGCCCAGGACCTCGCCGCGTGCCACGAGCGGAACCACCAGACAGGAGTGGACGCCGGCACGACGCAGTGCCCGCGCCGCGGCCTCGTCGCGGGCGATGCGCCGGGCCGCCGCGTCGTCCACGTGCTCCAGCAGGATCGGCCGCGCTTCGCGCACGCACTGGGTGACCAGCCGGGACGAGCTGTACTGGGCGGGCTCCCCGACCGGGTCCGGGGCCTCGATCGCGTCGGTGGGACGGTTCGCCTTGAGGGCGAGCGCCCAGAAGTCGAGGGAGCCGTCCGTGCGGGGCGCGGCCGTGCCTCCGGGGTTGACCACCGCGTCCAGTACGTCGACGGCCGCGAGGTCGGCGAGGGTGGGAACGGCCACGTCGGCGAGTTCCCGTGCCGTGCGACGCAGGTCGAGCGTGGTGCCGATGCGGACGCCGGCGTCGGCGATCACCGCCAGGCGTTCGCGGGCCTCGGCGATCTCGGTCGTGGCCCGCTGCCGCTCGGAGATGTCGATGATCGCCATCGCGAGGCCCAGGACCCGGCCGTTGGCGTCCTGGATCCGGTGGTACGACTCGGAGTAGGCGTGCTCCTCGCCGTCGGCGGCCGTCCGGCCGACCGTCTGCTGGTCCAGCAGGGGCTCGCCGGTCCCGAGGACCCGCCGCATCCGTGACTCGATGGCCTCGACGTCGAGGGCGGGCAGCACCTCGCCGACGCGGCGGCCCAGTACGGCCTCCTCGGGGACGCCGTTGATGCGTTCCAGTGACGGGTTGACCCGCACCCACCGCAGATCGGTGTCGAAGACCGCGATGCCGACCGGTGACTGGCTGACCAGGATGTGGGAGAGGGCCAGGTCCCGCTCCACGTCGCGCACGGTGTCGGCGTCGGTGCCCAGGCCGAGGGCGTGGATGTCGCCGCGGGCGTCGCGCAGCTGCATGGTGCGGAACTCCACCCGGCGGGTGGTGCCGTCCTTGTGCCGTACGGGGAAGACACCGGCCCAGCGGGCACCCGTGCGTACGCGGTCGAACAGGTCGTGCGCCAGGCTCCGGTGGTCGGGGTCCACCAGCAGGACGCCCGCGTCCTGGCCCAGCGCTTCCTCGGCACTGAAGCCGAGCAGGGACTCCGCCTCGGGGCTCCACAGCACGATCCGGCCGTCGCTGCCGAGGACGAGGGCCGCCACCCGCAGCACATCCAGCAGCCCACCCGGCGCGGCGGTGACGCGGTCCTGTCCACCGCTCCCGCTCCGGGTCTCTTCCTCAGGCATACCGGGGCTCCTTCCGGCGGCGCACAGGGGTGCGCTCACCCCTTCCGCCGGGTTCCCTGTCAGTCATACCTCCCTCGGCAGGGGACCGCACGCCCGCGCGGGCATGCGGCGAACCGGCCCCGCGAACCCTTGTCACCCCTCTTGACTTCCCCCGATCAGCGCCTTTAGCGTCTGGCAGCTTTTCGAACAGTGTTCGCAATCTCGAACATTTCGAACCACCGCATGAGTGCCCAATGGAGGACACCTCTATGCGTCATCCCCGCAGACCCGAGCGCCGCGTGCTGGCCGTCCTGTGCGCCTCGGTGTTGTCCGTCGGCCTGCTGTCGGCCGGCCCGGGAGCGAGCCCGGCGCTGGCCGCCGACGACCCCGACGCGGTCGCCCTGGACAAGGACGCGATCCTCGCGGCCAACCAGCTGGACGAGCGCCAGTGGTACAAGGACAACATCCCGTTCCTGGACACCCCCGACAACGACATCGACGAGGTCTACTACTACCGGTGGAGCACCTTCAAACGGGCGCTGCGCTACACCGTCCCGGGCACGGGGTACGTGTCGACCGAGTACGACGTGCCGATCGGCTACGCCGGGAACCCGTACACCGCGCTGCCGGACGCGACCGGCTACCACCTGCTGGACGGGCGCTGGCTGCACAACCGCGACTACGCGGGCGACTACCTGGACTTCTGGCTGCGCGGGGCGGGCAACTCGGGTGCGCGCAACTTCAGCGAGTGGATCACGAGCGCCGCGTACCAGCGCTATCTCGTGACCGGTGACGCGGCGCAGATCAAGTCCGCGCTCCCCCACCTGATCGCCCTCTACAAGCGGTGGGACTCCAACTTCGACACCGACGTCACGGTCAACGGCACCCAGTCCTCCAGCGACCTGTTCCACCAGACCCCGCTGTCCGACGCCACGGAGTACACCGAGACGTCGATGCACAGCAGCAACTGGTTCAGCGGCGGCCGCGGTTACCGGCCCACGATCAACGCGTACATGTTCGCCGCCGCCCAGGCCATCAGCAAGATCTCCACGATGAACGGCGACACGGCGACCGCGAGCGAGTACGACGGCAAGGCCGCGCAGCTCAAGGCCGCCGTGCAGAACTCGCTGTGGGACCCGCAGCGGAACTTCTTCATGCAGGTCTACAACACGGACAACACCAACGGCACCCTGAAGCAGACCCGGACGACCTGGCGCGAGGCGATGGGCTACGCCCCCTGGGCGTTCAACCTCCCCGACGCGCAGTACTCGTCGGCGTGGAAGTACCTGACCGACGCCAAGCGGTTCAAGGCGCCGTTCGGGCCGACGACCCTGGAGCGGGTGCACGACTTCGAGGCCGAGCAGGCCACCGTCGTCCACGCGAACACCCACGACTCCTCCACCGCATCGAACGGCAAGTACGTCGGCCAGATCGACTTCGACGACAGCGCGGTCACCTTCACCGTGGACGCGCCCGGCAACGGCACGTACCCCGTGACGGTCCACTACGCCAACGCCACCTCCGCCACCTCGACGCACAAGGTCGTCGTGAACGGGGACACGGCCAACCCGGTCACGGTGAGCTACGCCGCCGGGGGCAGTTGGGGCCAGTTCTCGGAGTCGAAGTCCGTCACCGTGCAGGTCCCGATGAAGACCGGGGCCAACACACTGAAGTTCACCAAGGGCACGGGCTTCGCCGAGCTGGACCGGATCACCGCCAACCCGTACTTCAACTACGAGGCGATACCGGCCGAGCAGAAGCGCGACGACGCCAACTGCTGCCACTGGAACGGCCCGAGCTGGCCGTACCAGACGAGCCAGATCCTCACCGGCCTGGCGAACCTGCTCCAGGACTACCCCACGCAGAGCTTCGTCACCAAGGCCGACTACCAGACGATGCTGGCCCAGTTCGCCGACCTCCAGCACAAGGACGGCAAGCCGTACATCGCCGAGGCCGCCAACGGTGACACCGGCGACTGGATCTACGACGGGTTCAACTTCAGCGAGCACTACAACCACTCCAGCTTCAACGACCTGGTGCTCTCCGGTCTGCTGGGCATCAAGCCGCAGGCGAACAACACGCTGGTGCTCAAGCCGCTCGTCCCGTCCGGCTGGGACTGGTTCGCGGTGGAGAGCCTGCCGTACCACGGGCACACGTACTCGATCCGCTGGGACCGGGACGGCTCGCACTACGGCAAGGGCAGCGGCCTGCAGATCTTCCAGGACGGCGTGCGCATCCACCAGTCCGCGACGGTCGGCAACACCACCGTGAACGTGGCCGCCCCCGTCACCCCGGCGCAGCCCGCCCGGCTGATGAACGTGGCCGCCAACCCGCTGACCGCCGAGCAGGACTGGCTGGGCCGCACGGTCACCCAGCCGTACCCGAAGGCCTTCGCCTCCTACACCAACACCGTCTCCAACGGCCCGCACTGCCACAGCGGCCAGACCTGCAAGCCGACCACCTTCGACGCCCCGCTGCGGGCCACCGACGGCTGGATCCGCTACGACAAGATCCCCGACGACCGCTGGACCAACTCCGGCTCGCCCAACGCCACCGACCACCTCGGCGTCGACTTCGGGGCACCGCGCAAGATCAACGAGGTGAAGTTCTACACCTACGACGACGGCGCGAACATCCGCGTCCCGGCGAGCTACACCGTGCAGTACCTCAAGGACGGGGCCTGGGTGAATGTGCCCAGCCAGACGAAGAGTCCGGCCGCGCCGGTCGCGAACAACCCCAACGAGGTGACCTTCCCGACGATCACCACGTCCCAGTTCCGGGTGCTCTTCACCCCTCAGGCGGGCAAGTTCGTCGGCGTCACCGAGCTGGAGTCCTGGTACCCCGAGACACCCCGGGTGAAGATCACCAACAAGAACAGCAACCTGGAACTCGGCATCGGCGGCGCATCGATCGCCGCCGGAGGCGCCGTACAGCAGCAGACCGCCGCGAGCGGCGACAACCACTGGTGGAAGGTGGTCCCCGCCGAGAACGGCTACTACAAGATCTTCAACACCAACAGCGGTCAGGTCCTCGGCATCAAGGACGCCTCCAAGACCGCCGGGGCCACCGCGCTCCAGTGGGGTGACACCCTGACCGCCGACCATCTGTGGTCGATCGTCGACGCCGGCGGCGGCTACGCCAAGATCGTCAACAAGAACAGCGGCATGGTCCTCGGCATCCAGAACATGTCCACGTCGTCCGGGGCCCAGGCCCTGCAGTGGGACGACACCGGGACCGCCGACCATCTGTGGAAGATCGCCGCGGAGGACGGCTCCACGCCGTTCACCTCGTGAGACACCGTCCGCCGCGGCCCTCCACGGCCGCGGCGGACCCACCACACGGGCGGCGCCGAGCGCCGCCCGTCCGTCCGTCCTCGGGCGCCGCCTATCGGGCGTCGGGCCGGTCGGCTTCGGCTTCCTCGGGGGCCTCGCAGGTGATCTCGTCGCGCGGGGTGTAGTGAGTGCGGAACGGCTCCCGCTTCACCGCCTTGCCGTCGTCGTAGAAGACCCGTTCCACGGTGACGTCGAAGCCTTCGAGCGGGGTCTGCGGCACGCACTTCTCGTCGGTGCTCACCTTCTTCTCCGGCGGCTTCACCCCGGTCCGGGGTCCCTTCACCGACTTGATGTCGTCGTACTTCCGGGTGCCGAGGAAGGTGACGGTCACCGAGGTGTCGGTGGCCTCGGCCTGGATGTAGAGGGCGTGACCGGAGTCGTTGGTGAACCGGAGATCGAGGCTGCCCCAGGCGACCGTCGCCTCACGGCCCTCCGGGTACCGCTCGATGTAGAACGAGTGGGCGCCGTGCTCGACCGGCTTCACCCCGGCGAAGAACAACGCGTTGTACATGGTGGTGGCCACGGCGGAGACACCACCGCCGGCCGCCTTGGTGAACTTGTCGTCGAGGATCATGACGCCCTCGACGAAGCCGTTGGCCTCGGTGCGTTGTCCCACGGTGCGGTTGAAGCTCCAGGTCTCGTCGGGCATGACGAGGGAGCCGTTGATGAGCTGGGCGGCCCGCCCGATGTTCTTCGTGCGGTACGCGGCCGGCTCGAAGTGGACGGTGAAGGACGACATCTTCTCCGTCAGCCCCAGGTGCGCCGCGTTCTCCCGGGTCACCTGGGGCTGGATCCGCCGTACGGCCACCTCGCCGGTACGGGCCGTGCCCGCTTCGGTGAGCAGCGGCAGCACGGCGCCGCTCAGCGCCCGGTCGGTGACCTCTACGCCGGTCCGGGCGTCGTCGGCCACCACGACCCGGTCGCCGTCCAGCCGCAGCCCGGCGTCGCGGGCCGTGGCGGTCACGCCGGCCAGGGGGCCGGCCACCTCGGGCTCCGCCCGCAGGCCCTTCCCGTCCAGCTTCGGGACGAGCCTGCCGGAGTCGTCCGGCCGCATCGTCAGGTGCTCGCCCACGACGGCCGGGCCGATCGTGAACCGGCTGCCGCCCGCGGTGAGGGTGACGGGCGCCGACATGGCCGGCCGCGCGAACTCGCGCACCGCCCGCCGCACCTCCGCCGCGTCCACCTTCGGCTCGGTCTCCCGTGCGGGCAGCGCCGTGACCGTGTCCGCCGTACCGCGCAGGAAGGAGGTCCGCAGGGTGCCGACGGCGGCGTCCACGTCCAGTGCGTAGCCCCGGTGCGGGGCGACCTGCTCGACCCGCCCGTCCTCGAAGTTCACGGCCCCGTCGTCGACCCGCCGGTCGAGGCCCTTCGCCAGCTTCCCGAGGGCGGCGCGGGCCTTCCCCTCGTCCAGGTGTACGACCGGCTCGATGTCACCGCCCGAGCGGAAGAGGCCGCCGATCATGCCGAGGGGATCGGAGGCCGTGCGGGCCGCCCGGTCGACGGTCCGCTCGGCGTCGAAGGCGAGTCCGGCCTGCCAGGGGTCGACGCTCCCTCGGCGGTCGCCGACCCGCACGGCCAGCTCCCGCGAGCCGGCCGCCGCCAGGTGGTCGTCCAGCTTGCGGACGGCCTCGGTGCGGCTGAGGCCGCCGATGTCCACCCCGCGCACGGTCGTGCCCGACTCGATCTCACCACCGGTGACGAGCAGGCCGGCCAGATACAGACCGCCGACACCGACGGTCAGCGCACCGCCGGCCAGGGCGAGGGGCGGCACGGAGGCTATTCGAGGGCGCATGGGTCTCCCGGAGCGGGGATCGGGGTGCGGCACGCTCGACGACGCACCACCACGAAAGGGGCAAGCACCTCAAGCTACCCATAAGGAATGACCGGATCATATGTCCCAGATCACTTGCGACAGCCGGACCGGTGGAGCGCGATGCCCCATCACGCACCGATAAACCGCATCGCACCGATTGTCACTGCTTCGAGGTAAGCATCTCGTCTGCCTGGTGGATCCGGCCGGTCCGGAGGCTAGGTTTTTGCAGGTGGACGGATTCCCGTGATCCTTCTCGCCCGTTGCCCATCCCTCCCTGTCCCCCGGTCGGCGCACCCGTGTGCGCCGGACGCCCCGTCGTGCAAGGAGACACCCCCCGATGTCCGTCGACAGCGTCCCGGACGCCCGGACCACACCCGGCGCGCCGCAGCAGTCCCTGAGCACCGCCGCCGCCCGCAACCTCGCCACCACCACCAAGTCCGCCCCGCAGATGCAGGAGATCACCTCCCGCTGGCTGCTGCGGATGCTGCCCTGGGTCGAGGCCGGAGGCGGGGCCTACCGGGTCAACCGACGGCTGCGCCACACCCTCGGCGACGGGCGCCTCGAGTTCGTCCAGGAGGGCGCCACGGTCCGGGTGATCCCCCGGGAGCTCGGTGAGCTGGCCCTGCTGCGCGGATTCGAGGACACGGACGTCCTCACCGCCCTCGCCGGCCGCTGCGCGCAGCGCGACTTCGCGGCGGGCGACGTCCTCGTCGAGCGCGGCAGCCCCGCGGACCGCATCCATCTGCTCGCCCACGGCCGGGTCAGCCGGACCTCCGAGGGCAAGTACGGCGAGAAGGTGGCCGTCGCGGTGCTGGCCGACGGCGACCACTTCGGCGAGAGCGCGCTGACGGACTCCGACGCCCGCCACGACTGCACGGTCACCGCCGAGACCTCCGGCACCCTCCTCACCCTCTCCCGTGCGGACTTCAGCGCGGTCCTGGAGTCCGCGCCCCGTCTCCGGGCCCATGTCGACACGTTCGCCTCCCGCGCACGGCAGCCGCAGAACAAGCACGGTGAGGCCGAGATCGCCGTGTCGGCCGGTCACTTCGGCGAACCCGACCTGCCGGGCACCTTCGTCGACTACGAACTACGGCCCCGCGAGTACGAACTCTCCGTCGCGCAGACCGTGCTGAGAATCCACACCCGGGTCGCCGACCTCTACAACGGCCCGATGAACCAGAGCGAGGAGCAACTCCGGCTCACCGTCGAGGCCTTGCGGGAACGCCAGGAACACGAGCTGATCAACAACCGCGAGTTCGGGCTGCTGCACAACGCCGACTTCAAGCAGCGCATCCAGCCCCGCTCCGGTCCCCCGACCCCGGACGACATGGACGACCTGCTCTGCCGTCGCCGAGGCACCAGGATGTTCCTCGCCCACCCGAGGACGATCGCCGCCATCGCACGCGGCTTCAACGCCTGCGGTCTCGTCCCCGACCACGTCGACCTCGGCGGACAGTCCGTCCCCGCCTGGCGCGGGGTGCCCATCCTGCCCTGCAACAAGATCCCGATCAGCAGGGAGCAGACCAGCTCCATCATCGCGATGCGCACCGGCGAGAAGAACCAGGGCGTCATCGGCCTGCGGCAGACGGGACTGCCCGACGAGTACGAAGAGGGCCTCTCCGTCCGGTTCATGGGCATCAACGAACAGGCGATCGTCTCCTACCTCGTCAGCACCTACTACTCCGCCGCGGTGCTCCTGCCCGACGCCCTCGGAGTGCTGGAGAACGTGCAGATCACCGACAGACCGCGCTGAGACGGACCCGAACCGCGGCAGGTCCACGCCCGACCCGCCCCGCGTCACGTACGTGGGTGCGCGGCCCGGTGACCCGCCCCGCGTCCGCACGTGCCCCATACGCCCCCGGGTGCGTACGTACGCACCCGCCACGCCCCGCTCGCGTACGCACCCGGCACGCCCCGCGTAAGCGCGTACGCGCCCCCGCGCCTCCGTATGCGCGCACGCACGACCGAGCACCCACCCCACCGCAGCAAGGAGACGCCGATGCCCGACCCCGGGCCCCTCGGATCAGCACCCCCTGAGCAGCGGCCGACACCGCCCGCGGCCGTGCCGGACGCCCCCGCACCGGTGGTCGCGAACCCTCCGGTCACGCCGATCCCCACCGGCTTTCTGGCGTCCCTGCATCCGCCGGTCACGATCCCGGGTCCGCCGATGTCACCGCCCCCGACGCCGGAGCCCGCACAGGCACAGGCGCCCGCGGCCGCCGCCGTACGGGACGCGCCCGACACGACCGCGGCCCACACGACCGCGCCCGACTCCGCCCTCCGGGCGATCCTGCGCGGACCGACCGGACCGGGCACGGCCTCGCTCTCCGTGGCCGGCCGTCACCGCCCCCCGCTCCCGGACCCGGTGTCCCCGGCACGCGCTCCGGCCGCCGAGGGACGAGCGGTGCCCGGCCTCTACCACCACCCCGTCCCGGAGCCCGATCCTGTGCGCGTCGAGGAGGTGAGCCGCCGCATCAAGCGCTGGGCGGAGGACGAGGTCCAGCTCTATCCGGAGGAGTGGGAGGGGCAGTTCGACGGCTTCTCCGTCGGGCGTTACATGGTCGGCTGCCACCCCGACGCCCCGACGGTCGACCATCTGATGCTCGCCACGCGGCTGATGGTCGCGGAGAACGCGGTGGACGACTGCTACTGCGAGGACCACGGCGGGTCACCCGTCGGTCTCGGCGGACGCCTGCTCCTCGCGCACACCGCACTCGACCACTTCCACAGCACCGGGGAGTACGCGCCGGCGTGGCAGGAGTCCCTCGCCTCGGACGCCCCGCGCCGGGCGTACCACAGCGCGATGGACCACTTCGTCCGCGCCGCCACGCCCTCGCAGGCCGACCGCTACCGGCACGACATGGCCCGGCTGCACATGGGGTACCTCGCCGAGGCCGCCTGGGCGGAGACCGGTCATGTCCCGGAGGTGTGGGAGTACCTGGCGATGCGCCAGTTCAACAACTTCCGCCCCTGCCCCACGATCACCGACACCGTCGGCGGCTACGAACTGCCCGCGGACCTGCACGCCCGGCCGGACATGCAACGGGTCATCGCCCTGGCCGGCAACGCGACGACCATCGTCAACGACCTGTACTCGTACACCAAGGAGCTCGACAGCCCGGGCCACCACCTGAACCTGCCGGTGGTGCTCGCGGAACGCGAGCAGCTCTCCGAGCGCGACGCCTATCTGAAGGCCGTCGAGGTCCACAACGAACTGCAGCACGCCTTCGAGGCGGCCGCGGCCGACCTCGCACAGGCATGCCCCCTGCCCACCGTGCTGCGTTTCCTCAGGGGCGTGGCCGCCTGGGTCGACGGCAACCACGACTGGCACCGCACCAATACCTACCGCTACAGCCTGCCCGATTTCTGGTGAAGAACGGATATTCAATGACCACTGAGACGACCGCCCCCACGACCGCCCCCACCACCGCTACCGCCACCGCGAAGATCCCGGCTCCGGCCTCGCCGTACCAAAAGGACATCGCCCGCTACTGGAACAACGAGGCACGGCCCGTCAACCTCCGCCTCGGCGACGTCGACGGCCTCTACCACCACCACTACGGCATCGGTGCCGTGGACCACTCCGCGCTCGGTGACCCGGCCGACAGCGAGTACGAGAAGAAGCTCATCGCGGAGCTGCACCGACTGGAGTCGGCGCAGGCGGAGTTCCTGCTGGACCACCTCGGCGGCGTCGGCCCCGACGACACCCTCGTCGACGCCGGCTGCGGGCGCGGCGGGTCCATGATCATGGCTCATCAGCGCTTCGGCTCCAAGGTGGAGGGCGTCACCCTGTCCGCCACGCAGGCCGACTTCGGCAACAGGCGTGCGCGGGAACTGCGCGTCGAGGACCATGTCCGCTCGCGCGTGTGCAACATGCTCGACACGCCCTTCGACAAGGGCAGCGTCACGGCCTCGTGGAACAACGAGTCGACCATGTACGTCGACCTCCACGACCTGTTCGCGGAGCACTCCCGCTTCCTGAAGGTGGGCGGCCGGTATGTGACCATCACCGGTTGCTGGAACCCCCGATACGGCCAGCCGTCGAAGTGGGTCTCCCAGATCAACGCCCACTTCGAGTGCAACATCCACTCCCGCCGCGAGTATCTGCGCGCCATGGCCGACAACCGTCTGGTGCCGCACACCATCGTCGACCTTACGCGGGAGACGCTGCCGTACTGGGAGCTGCGGGCCACGTCCTCGCTGGTCACCGGGATCGAGGAGGCGTTCATCGAGTCCTACCGGGACGGCTCCTTCCAGTACATCCTGATCGCAGCCGACCGAGTATGACCCCACCCTCGCGGGGCCGGTCCGGGTCCAGTTCCTCATCCCGGGCCCGGGCCCGGCCCCGCGAGGTGCGACATCTCCCTCACACGGGCGCAAGACCTCGCGTGCCTCTTCCGCGACCGGACTTCTCCGGCTGACCTGCTGGGTCTCTCGACCGGACGCACCTATGCTGGCCGCCATGAGGCGGACATCCTTTGCGCAGTGGCCCTGCTCGATCGCGCGGACCATGGATCTACTCGGGGACTGGTGGACACCCTTGGTGCTGCGGGAGGCGTTCTACGGCATCCGGCGGTTCGACGCCTTCCAGGAATCGCTCGGGATCGCCCGCAACACACTGACGGACCGGCTGCGCCGCCTGGTGGACGAGGGCCTGCTGGAGAAGCGGCCGTACCAGACCGACCCGGTCCGCCACGACTACGTACTCACCGAGATGGGCCGCGACTTCTACGGCGTACTGCTGGTGATGAACCGGTGGGGGGACCGTTGGCTGGCCGGTGAGGCGGGCCCGCCGGTGACGATGCGTCACGATGCGTGCGGCCGGGAGAGCCACGCCGAGGTGGTGTGCGCGGCCTGCGGCGAGCCGATGACCGCCGACGACACACACCCCCGAATGGGGCCCGGTTACCCGCCCCACCTGGCCGAACGGCCTGATGTGCGGGAGCGGTTCGCGGGCTGAGTCATCCGGCACAGCCCGTGCGCCCCCTCTTGACATGTGGGTCTATCTACGCAACTTTGCTGGTCAGTTGATTGCGTAAGAGTTCTCGGTGCCAGGGAGGCCGCCAGATCATGGAGTGGACGGGCGCGCGCTACGCGGACAGGCCGACGGTGGAGGTCCGAACCTGGATCGCCGCCCCACCGACGCGGGTGTGGACCCTGGTGTCCGACATCGGGCTGATGCCGCGGTTGAGCCCCGAACTGGAGTCGGTGCGCTGGCTGGACGACCGCGACGGCCCCGCGCTCGGAGCCCGGTTCGTCGGCACGAGCAAGCACGAGGCACTGGGTGAGTGGAGCACCACGTCCCACATCGTCGAGTACGAGCCGTCCCGCGTGCTCGCCTGGGCCGTCGAGGATCCCCAACACCCCACCGCGCTCTGGCGGTTCACCCTGGAGCCGGAGAACGACGGCACGCTGCTGCGGGAGTGGATGCAGATGGGGCCCGCCCGTTCGGGCCTCTCGTTCGCCATCGATCACATGCCGGACAAGGAACAGAAGATCGTCTTCGTACGCATGCGGGAGTTCGAGGCCAACATGACCGTCACCCTGAGGGAGATCAAGAAGCTGGCCGAGGGTGCCGAGGCCGTGGGCGAGGCGGGCCTGTGATGCGTACCTCCACCACGATCGAAGCCTCCGGGGGCGACTGGCGCCAGATCGTCGACTACGTCACCGAAGCGGAGAAACTCGGCCTGGACATCTGCTGGGTCGCGGAGGCATGGGGTTCGGAGGCACCCTCGCCGCTGGGCTACCTCGCCGCGCGAACCGAACGCCTGCTGCTCGGATCGGGCATCATCCAGCTCGGTACCCGCACGCCGATGGCCATCGCCCGTGCCGCGATCACGCTGTCGCAGATCTCCGAGGGGCGCTTCCTCCTCGGGCTCGGCCCCTCGGGACCGCAGGTGATCGAGGGACTGCACGGGGTGCCGTTCGACCGGCCGCTGTCCCGGATGCGCGAGACCGTCGAGATCGTGCGACAGGCCGCCTCGGGCGACAAAGTCTCCTACGCCGGGCGGGAGTTCCGGATCCCGCTGCCGGGCGAGGCCAGGCCCATGCGTCTGTCGATGCGCGCCGAGTACGACATCCCCGTCTACCTGGCGACCCTCTCGCCGAAGATGCTGCGCCTGACCGGGGAGATCGCCGATGGATGGCTGGGCACCAGTTTCGTACCCGAGGGCGCGAAGGAGGCGTACTTCGACCACCTGGACGAAGGACTGACCGCCGCCGGTCGCACCCGCGCCGACCTCGACATCTGCCAGGGCGCCGAGGTCGCCTTCGCGGAGGACGAGGACGCGCTGCGGGCGATGGTCGCCGGGCGCAAGAAGGAACTGGCGTTCAGCCTCGGCGGCATGGGATCCGCGACCACGAACTTCTACAACAACGCCTACAGCCGCCAGGGTTGGGCCGAGGTCGCGGCCGAGGTCCGCGAGCGCTGGCAGGCCGGGGACCGGGACGGCGCGGCCGCCCTCGTCACCGACGAGATGGTGCTGGCGACCACGCTGATCGGCACGGAGGAGATGGTGCGGGAACGGCTGCGCGTCTGGCGCGCCGCCGGCGTCGACACCGTCCGCTTCTACCCGGCCGGCGACACACTCGACGCCCGGCTCACCACCCTGGGCCGGGCCGTCGAACTGGTACGTGAGGTCAAGGCCGCCGGCGGGTGACTGGCCGTTCGACGAACGGCGACCGGCGAACGACGACGGTGCCGGTCGCCCCACCCTCCCGCCGCCGTGCCGCGACAACTCCCGTGTCCTGTAAGGGAGTCCGGGGATAGCCTCGGCGCTGTCACGTCCGACGGGGAAGGGCCGGGGTATGCAGGGGCAGGACTGGATCGCACGTACGGGAGAGCTGTTCGAAGCGGCGATGTTCCGCGGGGACGCGTCCGCGCTCGACCGGTCGGACGACGTGCTGGACGCGGTCGAGGCGCCGCTGGCCATGGCACGGGGGAAGGTGCTGCACGTCCGGTTCCTGAACGACCGCGAGGAGGACGCCCAGGAGCTGGCGCTGTTCGAGCGCGCGGCCGAGTTGTACGAGCGTCTGGGGGATGTGCCGGGTGAGGCGGACGCGCTGTTCTGGGTCGGCTGCTGGCATCAGGTGGTCAAGGGCGACGGTGTCACCGGCAGGCCGTACTTCGAGCGGTCGTACGCGCTGGCGAAATCCGTCGACGACCGGATGACGATGTCCTACGCGATTCGGCATCTCGGCTTCGTCGACAGGGACGCGGGCCGCTTCGACCGGGCCCGCGAGCGGCTGACCGAGTCGGTGGCGCTGCGCCGTGAGATCGGCTTCAGGCCCGGGGAGGCGGCCGGCCTGGTGGCACTGGCCTACCTCGCGGCGGAGACCGGCGACCCGGCGGCGGCGTCCCATCACCTCGACGAGGCACGCTCGGTGGCCGAGAGCTGCGGTGCGAAGGCCGTGTCTGGCTGGATCGAGGAAGCCCGCACCCACATCCGCTCCTAGGTCCCTCGGTCACACTCCTGGAAGGGCCTCGGCACCTCCCGAGGCACCTCAGTCGACCCTGACCACGTACTTGCCGCGCACTCCGCCCGCCTCCAGCGCCCGGTGTGCCGCCGCCGTCTCCTCCAGGGGGAAGACCGTGTCCACCGCCGGCCGCAGCCGCCCCTCCGTCACCTGGCGGGCGAGGTCGTCGAAGTGGGCGCGTCCGGGGTTGCCGCTGAAGAAGCGCACCCGGCCGCGTCCGTGGACGGCGCTGGCCGCGATGTAGCCCAGCGAGGCCACGGGCCGCGTCAGGTCGACGGCGATGGTGACCATGCGACCGCCGGGCTTCAGCAGCCGCCTTACGGTGCGCAGGTCGGTGCCCGCCGTGTCGAGGACCACGTCGAACGGTCCCAGCTCCGCCAGGGGCACGGCATGGTGGTCGACGGCGTGGTGGGCACCGAGTGTGCGGACGAAGTCGAGGTTGGCGGCGCGGGCCAGGCCGGTGACCTCGGCACCGTACGCCTGTCCGAGCTGCACGGCGGCGTTGCCGACGCCACCCGCCGCACCCCGTACGAGCAGCTGTTCGCCGGGGCGCAGTGCGGCCCTGTCGCGGAGGGCCGTGACGGCGGTGGTGGCCACCGGCAGCGCGGCGGCGGCCACGGGGTCCAGCCCGTCCGGGATCCGGCCGAGCCGCTCGGGCCGCACCGTCAGGTATTCGGCGGCGCTGCCGAATCCGGAGGTGCGGCCGAGGACGCCCCACACCTGGTCGCCGACCGCGACGCCGGTCGCGCCGGTGCCGAGTGCGGCGACCTCGCCGGTGAAGTCCAGCCCCATGCGCTGCGGGAACCTCCGGCCGGTGATGAGGCGGGCCCGACCGGAACGGGCCGCCAACTCCCCGCCGTTCACGCTGAACGCGCGCACCCGCACGAGAACCTCGCCGGGCGCCGGTGCGGGACGGGGCACTCGGCCCACGTACAGCACCTCAGGGCCGCCGAAGCGGTCGAACAGCACGGCTTTCATCGTGCGGTCGTTCGTCGTTCGGTTCATCGTTCGGTCGTTCGTCGTTCGGTCGTTCGCCATTTGGTCGTTCGTCATTCGGTCGTTCATCGTCGCGTTCTCTCCTTCGCCACCAGTGGCCGTGCGGGGGGATCCTGGCGCCCGAGCGTAGGCTGGCAAACGGACGAGATCGTCCATTTGGCCGGAGGTGAGAGACAGCGGTGGGGGAACCCTCTCGGATCGCGGGGCAGGACGGGCTGCGGGCGGACGCCCGGCGCAACCGGGAGCGGGGCCTCGCCGCAGCCCGCCTGGTCTTCGCCGAGCACGGCATCGACGCGCCGATGGCGACGGTGGCGCGCCGGGCGGGGGTCGGCGTGGCGACGCTGTACCGGCGTTTCCCCACGCGGGACGCCCTGGTGCGGGCCGCGTTCGCGCACCAGATGGAGACCTGTGCCCGCGCGCTCACCGAGGCGCTGGCCGACCCCGATCCGTGGCAGGGCTTCCAGCGGCTGGTCGAGACGGTCTGCGAACTGCAACGGGAGGAACGGGGTTTCCCGGCCGCGTTCGTCGCGGCCTTCCCGGACAGCACCCGAGAACACGCGCCTGCGCGGGAGCGGGCCGAGCGGGACTTCATGACCCTGGTCGGCAGGGCACAGGCGGCGGGCGCACTGCGGGCCGACTTCCACCCCTCCGACCTTGCCGTGGCCCTGTTGTCCCACTGCGCCCTGGTCACCGCGCTGCCGGGCGACCACGCGGCGTCCCGGCGCCTGGTGGCGTACCTGCTCCAGTCGTTCCGCACCGAGGCGGCGCACGGCACGCTCCCGCCGCCGAGCACCCTGTCGCTGCGCAGCCTCCCGCTCACGCCCGCTAGGGCCCTTCTGATGGATCTCCGTGGGAGAAGGAGCGGCGTCGTGGGGGTCCCTCCCGCTCGAGCGGAGCCGAGAGTGGGGGAGCGTGCGCTCGGCGTGCGGCGTGGAGGGTCTTGTGGCGGAGCCACCTGGCCCTTCGCGGCGTGCGGCGAGCGTGCGTGCCGGGCGCCGCGACGCCGCGGAGATCCATCAGAAGGGCCCTAGGGCACCCTCACCCACGGGGCACCGCGTCACGTGACATCGGCGGCGATCCGGAGTCGAGGGCCCGCCGAGCTTGCTGCGTTCGGAGGCGTCCTGCGGCGTGCGCCGCACACCACGGCCTCGCTCGGACCTGATGGCCTTGGAGGGCTCCCGCCCTGACAACCCTGGCTCAGCCCTGATGCCCCTGGTGGGTCCGGCGGAAGGCGCCCGGCGTCATTCCGGTGTGGCGGGTGAAGAACTTGCCGAAGTTGGTGGGTTCGAGGAAGCCCAGGCGGCGGGCGATGGTCGCCACCGGCTGGTCGGTGTGGGCCAGCAGGCGCTGTGCCTCCAGGGCGACCCGGCCGTCGATGACGTGTTTCACGGGCTGCCCGGTGGCGGCCGTACAGGCGCGGGTCAGGGTCTTGACCGTATAGCCGATCCGGTGGGCGTAGTCGGCGGCGCGGCGGGTCGCGGCGTAGGAGCGTTCCAGCTCGGCGCGGAAGCGGGTGTAGACCTCGCCGCCCGCCTGCGGGTCGACGCCGCCCTCGGAGGGAGGCAGCCGGTCGATCTGCAACAGCACGGTGGCGAGCAGGAGTTGGAGGATCTCCGCCGACACGGACTGCTCGGGGCGGTAGTACTCGCCCCGGATCTGGCCCAGCAGGGTGTGCAGCACCGCGTACGACGGACTGGCGCCCAGTTGTCGGCACGCGGGCCCGTACCACTCGTTCACCAGCCGGTCGGCGCTGCTGCTGTGGGGCGGGAAGGCCGGGGTGAACAGCAGGTGCGTGCCGTTGGCCGTGCCCGGCCGGACGAAGCTCTGGACCTGGCCGGGCCGGACCCGGAGCAGCGTGCCGGGGCGGCAGGGGTAGGTCACGAAGTCGATCGCGTGTTCCCCTCTGCCCTCCGTGATCAGCGTCAGGGTGTGGAAGTCCACCCGGTGCACCAGGTCGGGCCGCCTGCCCCGCCGTCGACGCCGTTCGTGCAGCGTGGCCAGGTCGATGATCTCGAAGCCGGGGACCCGCTCCTCGGGCGGATCGAAGTCGAGCCGGAGGATGGACCCGTCCCGGGCGCGATCGGCTCCCGCAGGATCCGCGTGGACCATCGCGATCTCCAGATGTCCTCGAATGACCATGCCGCGTCTTCAGCGTATCTCGTCTGCCTGCGCTTTCACGGCGAGAGTTGAGGACATCGAGACGGCGCCGAGCCGCCTCCACCTCAAGGAGCATCCCCATGAACGGCACGGTCACGGTCCTCGACAAGGGCACGGTTCGCATCCACAGCTACATGTCGCCGGCGGACACCTTCCACACCACCACCCAGCTGATCGAGACCCCGGCCCGGATCATCGCGATCGACGCCCAGTTGCTCCCTTCCTACGCCGACGAGGCCGTCACCTACGCCAAGGGCCTGGGCAAGCCGCTGGACCGGCTCATCGTCACGCACGCCCACCCCGACCACTACAACGGCGCCGCCCGCTTCGGCGTCCCCGTCCACGCCCTACCCGAGGTGCGCGAGCAGATCATCGCCCGCGGGGACAGCCATCTGCCCACCGGCGTGGTCATCCCGCTCGCCGAGTTCACCCCGACCGTGGACGTGGCCCCGGGCACCGAGGTCATCGACGGCGTCCCGTTCGTCTTCGAGGCCGTCTCCGGCGGCGAGGCCGCCGACGAACTGCTCGTCAAGCTGCCGGAACAGGGCGTCCTCGTCGCCCAGGACCTCGTCTACAACGACGTCCACCTCTACCTGGGCAACAACGACATCAGCGGCTGGCAGCGGGCCCTCGACGCCCTGGCCGCCGCATCCGGCTACGACACGATCCTCGCCGGCCACGGCCTGCCCTCCGGCCCCGACGTCTACGAGGACGTCCGCCGCTACCTCACCGACGCCCACGAACTCCTCGGCGACGACGGCGACGCGTACAAGAAGGCCATCGTCGACCGGTACCCCACCCACATCGGCCCGTTCATCATCGACATCGCCAACCGGTCCCTCTTCACGGCCGGCAACTGAACGCCGGGCAGGGGAACACCGAACGCCGGCGCCCGCGGTGGGCCCGGCCGCGTCCCGGCGTCCTCCCGCCCCCCGGCTGCGCGTCCGCCGCACGCCCCGCCCCACACGCCGTCAGGCCGAGTCGAACCGTCAGACCGAGTCGAACCGGTCCCGGGCCGTCTCGATGGCGCCCAGATAGCGGTGCGTCCAGTCGCACATGGCGTCGACCGTCGCGCGCAGGGCCCGGCCCGGTTCCGTGAGGGTGTACTCGACGCGTGGCGGGACGGTCGGGTACACCGTGCGCTCGACCAGGCCGTTGCGCTCCAGCAGCCGCAGGTTCTGTGTGAGCATCTTGTGGCTGATGCCCTCGATCTCGGCCCGCAGCTCGGTGAAGCGCAGGGTGCGGTCGCCCACCGCTTCGATGATCAACAGCGCCCACTTGTTGGCGATGTCCGTGAAGATCTCCCGCGCCAGGGAATCCGCCCGCGTCACATCGGCTTCGTCCTTGGCCGAGCCGTTGACCAGCTTGGTCACCATCAGGTTCCCCAGTCACCAGAAAGTGCGTTCTTCCACGTCAGCGCTCACTCTCCTACGGTTCCCGAGTAACCACAAGAGAGCACAAGGAGCCGTACGACCATGGCCATCACCCTGCTGAACCCCGAGGGACTGCCCCAGATCGGCGTCTACCGCCAGGTGGCGATCGCGTCCGGTACAAGGACGGTGTTCGTCGCTGGACAGGTCTCCTGGGACGCCGACGGAGTCACGGTCGGCGAGGGCGACCTGGCCGCCCAGGTCGAGCAGTGCTACCTCAACGTGGGCACCGCGCTGGCCGGAGCGGGCGCGTCGTTCGACGACGTCGCGAAGCTCACCGTCCACGTCGTCGACTGGACGCCGGACAAGATGCCCCTGCTCATGGCCGGGGTGGCCCGGGCGGCCGCGAAGTTGGGAGTCACCCACGCGCCACCGGCCACGCTGATCGGCGTCGCGGCGCTGGACGTGCCCGGGCATCTGGTCGAGATCGAGGCCACGGCGGTCCTCGACTGAACACCGCGTCAGGCCTCGTACACCGGAGTTACCGCGGCGACCGCCGCCGTCGGAGTCGCGCTGTCGGAGTCGCGCTGTCAGGCCTCGCTCTCGGCGAGTCCTCCGGCGCGATTCGACCTCGCCTCGTGAGCCTCGCCTCGTGAGCCTGGCCTCGTGAGCCTGGCCTCGTGAGCCTGGCCTCGTGAGTCTCGTCACGAAGACGCGTCGACGGGATGTGGCGGAGCACAAGAAAGGCTGACAGACATGTGATCGAGACTCCGCGCCGGGCGGCGACCGCCCGCGTCCACCTGCGAGGCACCATGAGCCACCACACACCCGAGCAGCCCGCCGACGTCGTGGCCCGGCTGCGCGCCACCTTCCGCGCCGGACGCACCAAGCCCGTCGAATGGCGCACCGGCCAGCTGCGCCAACTGCGGGCGATGCTCACCGAGCGGGGCGCCGACCTTGCCGCCGCCCTCAAGGCGGACCTCGGCAAGAGCAGCACCGAGGCCTACCGCACCGAGATCGACTTCACCGTCCGGGAGATCGACCACACCCTGGACCACCTGGACGGGTGGCTGCGCCCCGAGGCCGCGCCCGTCCCCGCGCACCTGGGCGCCGACGCGACCGCCTGGACGCGGTACGACCCCCTCGGCGTCGTACTCGTCATCGCCCCGTGGAACTACCCGGCCCAGTTGCTGCTCGCCCCGGTGGTCGGCGCGCTCGCCTCCGGCAACGCGGTGGTGGCCAAGCCGAGCGAGCTGGCCCCGGCCACCTCCGCCGCGCTGGCCGAGCTTCTCCCGGCCTATCTCGACGCCGACGCGGTCGCCGTCGTCGAGGGCGGCGTCCCGGAGACCACGGCCCTGCTGGCGGAGCGGTTCGACCACGTCTTCTACACCGGCAACGGCACCGTCGGCCGCATCGTGATGCGCGCCGCGGCCGAGCACCTCACGCCGGTCACCCTGGAACTCGGCGGCAAATCCCCGGTGTTCGTCGACCGCGGCACCGACCTCGACGTGGTCGCCGACCGGCTGGCCCGCGGCAAGTTCCTCAACGCCGGACAGACCTGTGTGGCCCCCGACTACGTCCTCACCGACCCGGAGACCGCAGCCGCCCTGGAGGCCGCCCTGGTCCGCGCCGTCGACGCCCTGTACGGTGCCGACCCGGCGTCCTCGCCGGAATACGGCCGGATCATCAACGAGCGGCATTTCGACCGGCTGTCCGCCCTGCTCGACTCCGGCCGTGTCGTGGTCGGCGGCGGCAGCGACCGCGCCGGCAAGTACATCGCGCCCACGGTGCTCGCGGACGTCGACCCGAAGTCCCCTGTGATGCAGGAGGAGATCTTCGGGCCGATCCTTCCCCTCGTCACCGTATCCGGACTCGACGAGGCGATCGGCTTCATCAACGACCGTGACAAGCCCCTCGCGCTGTACGTCTTCAGCGAGTCCAGTGAGACCCGCGACCGGATCGCCGCAGAGACCTCCTCCGGCGGCCTCGGGTACGGCCTGCCGCTCGCTCATCTCACCGTCTCCGACCTGCCGTTCGGCGGGGTGGGGGAAAGCGGCATGGGCAACTACCACGGCAGGTACTCCATCGAGACGTTCAGCCACCGCAAGGCAGTCCTGAACAAGCCACTGAACTGACACCTGCGGCCGGGACCTGTCGCGACGCGGCAGGAGCGGGCAGCGGACTGCGGCTGCCGCGGCACGGGCGGGCGTACCGCCTGCGGGCCGGGCTGCAGGACACACCGTGCCTGTGTGTTCTGCGCGGCCGCCGGGCAGGACACACAGGCACGACGCGTGCTCCGGTCCTGCACACCACCGTCGCCGCCCGCGTTCGGCGCACCACAGCAGGTCTGGGAGGATGGCCGGCAGCCGCTCGTACCGGGTCCGGGAACCCGCGGGCGGCGAGCGGCGGGCGGGCACGGGCAGCGGCCCGGTGGGCGGGAGAGCGGAGCGGTGCGGCACATGCCGGAGTACCCGGAGTACCTCGCCGCGGTCGTGTTCGCCGCGGGCGGTGTCGTCAACGCCCTGCTGGCACCGCACCGGTTCTCCACCGCCGTCCTGTTCTGTCTCGCGCTGACCTCTGCCGGACTCGGCGTGGCAGGCCGCAGCGCCGCAGCCCACCCGACCATCACCACCGGTCTCGCCGGCGCCGCCCTGCTCGTGGTGCTCGCGCTGGGCCTGCTGCTGCTGGCGGACGGCATCCTCCTGGTCCGGCGCTACGGACCGCAGGCAGCGCTGCTGGCGACCGGGGCCGCCGGCTGCGGGTTGCTGGCGGTGCTCGGCCTCAACGCGGTCTTCCACGCGGTCGGCGGCGAGGCGTTCGGTGCCCTCGTGGTCGCGGTGAACGCGGCCGCGAGCTACCTCACTCTGCTCTTCCTGGCCTTCGTCGGCTATGTGTTCGTCCAGGGCCGCAGCACGCCCCTGCCGGAAACCACCCATGTCGTCGTCCTGGGCGCCGGGCTCGACGGCGACCGGCCCGGCCCGCTGCTGACCCGCAGGCTGGAACACGCCCTCGCGATCGACGCCGCCCCCGCACCGGACACGCCTCGTGTGGTCTTCGTCGTCTCGGGCGGCCAGGGCGACGACGAGGTCCGCTCCGAGGCGGACGCGATGGCCGACTATCTGCGCGGACGCGGAGTGCCCGCCGACCGGATCGTGCGGGAGGACCGCTCCGTCAACACCAGGCAGAACCTCCGCTTCAGCGCGGCCCTCGTGGACGGCACCACGGCCGGCCTCCGTGCCACGGTGGTCACCAGCGGCTTCCACGTCTACCGCACGAGCCTGCTGGCCCGCCGCGCCGGCGTGTCCGTGCACGTCGTGGGCGCGCCGACCTCCCCCGCCTACTGGCTGGCCGCGACGCTGCGCGAATTCGCCGCCATCCTGTGGCTGGACCGCCTCCCCCTGGTCGGACTCAGCCTGCTGCTGGCAGTGCCGGTGGCGACGGCGGTCTTCGAGCACTGAGGCGTCGGCCGCAGATCCTGGACGCGGCCGGCGATCCCGGACGCGGCCGGTTTCAGGTGGGTCGTCGGACGGCGTGTACGGCGGTGTCGTAGAGGTCGAACATGTCGGCCCGGCCGCCCAGGCGTACCCATTCCTCGTTGGCTGTCTGCATGCAGATGATCGCTGTGGCTGCGACGGCGCGGGCTTGCAGGGTGCGGCGCTCGGAGTCGGGCAGTCGCGGTTCGATCAGCGGGGCGAACAGGTCCTGCCAGCGGCCTTGCTTCTCGGCGTGCCCTGCACGCAGGGAGTCGTTGCCGAACAGCAGCGTGATGAACTCCAGGCGCGCTTCCCCTGCCATGTCGATCTCTTCGAGCACCTGGAACGCCGCGCGCAGCGCCGTCCAGGCATCCTCGTCGGCCGGGCGCTCGGCGAGACGCGCGGCGATCAGTTCGCCCTGTTCGTCCAGGCCGCTGAGCGCGAGGTCCTCCTTGTTGCGGAAGTAGTTGAACAGGGTCCGCCGGGAGACGCCCGCGGCGGCGGCGACCTCGTCGAGGGTCGTGTTGTCGAAGCCCTTGGCGGCGAACAGCTCGATGGCGGTCCGGGCCAGCAGTGATCGGACCACGGAGCGGGTCTGTTCCCGAAGGGGTGTCGGTTTCCGAGTCATGCATTGATGGTACTTCGACTCACGTGATGCATCTACTTGCACTCAGTGCAAAGCCATGCGTAGAGTGAATGCCATGAGCGGGCCGCGCTGCTCGATGGTCCGGTTCACGGGCAGGATGGCCCGCCGCCAGCGCCCGCAGCACCCGTCGCTCTCACCGACAGCTCCCTCACCCACAGCTAAGGAACGCGATCATGACCGTCACCGACATCACCGCGCAGCCCACCGACGCGGAGCGCTTCCACCACATCCTCGAAACTCAGCGCGCCGCCTACCTCCGCGACGGAGCGCCCTCCCTCCAGGCGCGGCGCAGCGATCTGACCCGCTTCAGGGCGGCGCTGATCGCCCGGCGTGGCGAGATAGAGGAGGCGATCAACGACGATTTCGGACATCGCTCGCGACACGAGAGCGCGCTGATGGAAGTCGTGGGGGTCGTGCAGGGCATCGACTACCTGCGGCGCAACCTTCGCCGGTTCATGCGCCCGACCCGCCGCCGCATCGAGCCGCTGCTGCGTTTCGGCAGTAACCGCATCGAGTACCAGCCGCTCGGCGTGGTCGGCGTCATCTCGCCGTGGAACTATCCGGTCAACCTGTCGCTGATGCCCGTCGTCACCGCGATCGCGGCCGGCAACCGCGTCATGCTCAAGCCGTCGAAGCTGACCCCGGCGACGAACGCGGTGCTCGCGTCGATGCTCAGCGAGCTCTTCCCGCCGGAGCAGGTCACGATGGTCAGCGGCGACGGATCCGCGTTCTCCTCCTTGCCGTTCGACCATCTCGTCTTCACCGGCAGCACCGAGGTCGGGCGGGCCGTGATGAAGGCGGCCGGCGACCACCTCGTCCCTGTCACGCTGGAACTCGGCGGCAAGTCCCCGACCATCGTGGCCAAGGGACACGTCCACGACCGGGCCGTGTCCGACATCGTCTTCGGCAAGCTACTCAGCGGCGGGCAGACCTGCATCGCCCCCGACTACGCCCTGGTGCACGAATCCGAGATCGACGCCTTCATCGCCGCCTACGACCGACTGGTGAAGGCCGCCTACCCCGACGGACCCACCAGCGACGAC
Source organism: Streptomyces caniscabiei (assembly GCF_014930365.1). Taxonomy (GTDB): domain Bacteria; phylum Actinomycetota; class Actinomycetes; order Streptomycetales; family Streptomycetaceae; genus Streptomyces; species Streptomyces caniscabiei. The sequence goes on from NZ_JABXWI010000002.1 coordinate 92,133, forward strand.
TACACCTCGATCATCGACGACAAGCAGTACAGGATCCTCACCCACCTGATCGACGACGCCCGCGCCCACGGGGCGCGGATCATCGAGGTCGGACACCGGCCTGGCGACGCGGCCCGCCGCCCGCACACCCTCGCACCGACCGTCGTACTCGGCGTCACCGACGACATGCGCATCGCCCACGAGGAGATCTTCGGCCCCATCCTGCCGGTCTTCGGCTACCGCGACATAGACGACGCCATCACCTACGTCAACGCACGCCCGCGGCCGCTCGCGCTCTACTACTTCGGCGACAACGGCCCCGACCGGCGCAAGGTCCTCGACCGCACGACCTCCGGCAACGTCACCGTCAACGGCACCATCATGCACGTCGCGCAGGACGACCTCCCCTTCGGCGGCGTCGGTGCCAGCGGGATGGGCAAGTACCACGGCATCGAAGGCTTCCGCACGCTCAGCCACCCCAAGGGCATCCACGTCCAAGGACGCCGGAACGCCACCCGCCTGCTGCGCGCCCCCTTCAGCAAGCGCACCGAAACCCTCCTCAACTTCCTGCTCCGGTAACGGAGTTACCCCGGGGCCCGCCGCCCCTCAGCACCCACACACAAGCCTGAGCCGCCGCGAGGACGACCGCGCGGCCGAGATGCGGGCATGGGGCGCCGAGGTCACCACCGGGATCACCTCACACGCCACGACCATCGCCCAGGCAGGCTCCGCGCCCGCCTCGACAACAGACGAACACCCGATGACGGTCACGGACCGTCGCATGAATTGAAAGGAGAGAAGGGGCAGAAGTGCCCGCGTGGGCGCCGTGTCCCCGACCGCCATGAACAGGATCGACTACCGTACCCAGACCACATTGATCACCGGTGCGAGTGCCGGGCTCGGCGCGGAGTTCGCCCGCCAGTTCGCCGAGCGCGGCTCGGATCTCGTGCTGGTCGCCCGCCGCGCGGACCGGCTTCAGGCCCTGGCCGACGAGCTGTCCGCGAAGTACCAGATCACCGCCACCGTGGTGCCCTTCGACCTCACCGTGCCGGCCGCGGGCGAGGCACTGGCCCAGGAGATGACCCGGCGCGGGATCACCGTCACCAGCCTCGTCAACAACGCCGGCTTCGGCACCCACAGCCCGTTCCGCCAGGAGGACCCGGCACGCGTCCAGCAGGAGATCAACCTGAACGTGGCCGCCCTGGTCGACGTCACCAGGGCCTTCATCGGCCAGCTGACCGGCGTCCTGGTCAACGTCGCCAGCTCCCTCGGCTACCAGCCCTGGCCCAACGCCGCCGTCTACGGCGCCACCAAAGCCTTCGTGCTCAGCTTCACCGAGGCACTGTGGCAGGAATCGCGCGGCACCGGCCTGCGCGTGCTCGCCCTCTCCCCGGGCCCCACCCGCACCGAGTTCTTCGACACGGCCGGCACCGACGACATGGCCCGCGGAGTCCGGCTGCAGACCCCGCGCCAGGTCGTCACCACCGCACTGCGCACACTGGACAAGCGCAACCCACCGCCCAGCGTCGTCTCCGGCGCCTTCAACCGGGTGATGACCCTGACCTCGCGCTTCACCACCCGCCGAGCCAACGTCCTGGCCTTCGGCGCGATGACCCAATGGCAGATGCGCTCGAGCCGGCCCGGCCCCCAGCCCGGCCACTGACCTGCTCCGGACCACCGTCAACAGGTGCACCAGGGGCCGCGCACCCGGGTATCACCGGCACCCGTGTGCCGGTGATACCCGGGTGGACGCGTTCGAGGATCTCCCTGTGGGTCCGGCCCTCTGGCGCGTCCCTGCGTATGTCACCGGCGGACACAGACATCTCCCCGCTCACGGTGCGGACGCCCCTTGACACCCCGAGTGCCCATGGGCAAGGTCCTGATCATGAATACTTCCGCTGATCACCCGGGCGCGTCCTCCGCGCTGGTGGAGCGGCGCCACGTCGATCTGTGCCGGCAGTCCAGCGCCATCTGTCGCTGACCCAGCAGATCTCTCGTCTTTCTGGCCTTTCGCAGACTTCACAAGAAGCGCTCATGCCCCAAACACCACGTACACCCCGTTATCTCCCCCCTGTCGTCCGAGGCCGCCACACCCGCCGACGCCCGTGACGGCATCTCCCGGCGGCTGACCGGGGACGGCGGCGTAGCGGGGCCAGATGGCCTCGAGGTTCTCGCGCGCGAGGGAACGGCCCTGGTCGGTATGGACCAGCGAGATCTCGTCCAGGCCGATCACCCCGTGGGCCAGATCGGCCTCCCGCAGGAAATCCGGGACGACCCGCGCCAGGGTCGTCTTCCCGGCGCCCGGAGATCCGTGCAGGACGAGCACATCGATGTTCTTCACAGGCTGAACCCATTGGCGGCAGCCGGGAGCGCTCAAGGGGCATGTCGCGGTGCCGTCGTCGCGGGTCTCACAGCCATGCGGGCAGTTTCGGTACGGATCCACCACCTGCGCCGTACAGAGGGCCTGGTACGCGCCGGCCGGTGGCATAGGCGGCCAGGCTGGGGAGATCACCGGTCACCGAGACCGGCTTCGCCGCGCCGGGCACGCCCAGGAGCCAGGTACGGCCGCCGTCCTCGGCCCGGAGCTCGACGGGAGGCATGTCCGTGCGAGCTCGGAGGCCGGCTGCCACGTCGTCGACCAAGGCGGCGCAGACCTCACGGGGGATGTCGTCGAAGCTCGTGCCGGTGTCCAGGTCGACGGCGTGGACCCATACCTCTCGCACCCGCATCCAGGGGACCTCCCGGACCGGCACCTCGCGTCCTCTGGCGGTCCGGACGGTCGCCTCCCAGCACTCGTCGGGCAGTGCCGCGAGATCCCCGGCGAGTCGGCCGTCGGCCTGGAGCAGGTCCGCGCGCAGCTCGTCGGCCGGGCGACGGGCCCCTTCCTCGATCTCGGCGGCCCGCAGGCCGGGACTGGCGTACATCGGAGTCTCGACACCCGTGCGAGCCCAGTTCAGGAGGTTGAGCAGGGCGTCCGCGTTGCGGGCCAGGTGCGCGACGACATGTGCCCGGCTCCAGCCCGGCAGGCACGAAGGGCGGAGGAGGCTCGCATCGGTCGCCCGGCGCACCGCGGCCTCGAAGGCGGCCGTCCCCTTGGCCAGCCACTCCAGCATCGCGTCCGGCCGACCGCTCACCGCAGCTCCCCGCGGCAGGTGTTACGGCACTCGCCGATCCCCTCGATCCGGGTGACGAGCACGGATCCGTCCCGCAGGTAACGAGCCGGCGTGCGGGCGTGCCCGACACCGCCCGGGGTTCCCGTCGCGATCACGTCGCCGGGGACGAGGGTGACGATCTCGGACACATAGGCGACGAGGGTGGCCGGGTCGAAGACGAGGTCGCCGGTGTCGGCCTTCTGGACCGTGTCGCCGTCGACCTCGCAGACCAGGTCCAGTCCCCGGGCGGCCACGGCGGGATCGTCGGCGGTCACCAGCCATGGCCCGACGGGTGTCGTGGCCTCGAAGGTCTTGCCCTGGTGCCACTGCGGTGTGCGGAACTGCCAGTCCCGGGCAGTGACGTCGTTGAGGATCGTGTATCCGGCGATCGCGGCCCGCGCCTCCTCCGGGTCCGCGTGCCGGACCTCGGCCCCGATCACCACGGCGAGTTCGGCCTCCCAGTCCGTCTGTGTGGCCGTGGCGGGCAGGATCACGTCGTCGTACGCGCCGACCAGCGCCCGTGCGTACTTGGAGAACAGTGTGGGGTGCTGGGGCAGATCCCGGCCCATCTCCAGGATGTGGTTGCGGTAGTTGAGGCCGACACAGACGACCTTCTCCGGCGTCACGACCACCGGGGCGTAGTCCAGGGGGCCTTCGTAGCGGTCGCCGTCGGCGTTCGCGGCCCGGGCGGACCAGTCGGGGCGGCGCAGGAAGTCGACCAGGTCGCTTTCGCCCAGGTCCACGGCGGCGTTCTCGTCGATGCGGACGGCGCGGGTGATGCCGTCGATCCGGATGGTGGCCAGCTTCACTTCTGTTCTCCTCGGTGGGTGCGGGCGAGGCCCAGGGCCTCGTAGACGGGTTCGTCGCTGAAGCGGAACAGATCCACCTCGGTGCGCGCGGTGAGGGCGACCTCGCACCAGGAGAGGACGGCGAACAGGTCGCCCTCGGCGATGTCGAAGACCCGGTCGCCGACGTGGGCCGTGGCCGCGCCTTCGAAGACCTGCCAGATCGCCGAGCCGACCGTGCGCGCCGGAGTGGTCCGCGCCCCCGCCCGCAGTCGGCGCATCTCAGTGCGCATCGTGACCAGGGCGTCCTTGCCGGTGGTGGGGTTGGAGAAACGGACACCGGCGTGTCCGGGCTCGATCACCCCGGCGACTCCTTCGGACTCCAGCTCCAGCTGTGCGGTGAGGGCGGCGTCGGTGTGCTCCCAGCGGTAGGCGGCCAACGGGGAGTTGCGCCGGTCGGGCCGGCTGATCGGGCGCAGGCCCGGGTGAGCCCACAGCCGCTCACCGCGCGAACGCTCGGGCGTGGCCCGGGTGGACAGCTCGTCGGGCCCGAACTCGAAGAAACCGGCGTCCAGTTGGGAGACCAGCGGGATGTCGAGACCGTCGATCCACGTCATGGGCTCGTCGGTGACGTTCTGGTGCTCGTGGAAGGCCCAGCTCGGTGTCAGCAGCAGATCGCCGCGCCGCATCGCCACGGCGTCCCCGTCGACGTTCGTCCACACGCCCTCGCCGTCCACGACGAACCGGAAGGCCCCTTGACTGTGCCGGTGCGAGGGAGCGACCTCGCGCGGTCCCAGGTACTGGATCGCGGCCCAGAGCGTGGGGGTGGCGTACGGCAGGCCGGGCAGGCCCGGGTTGGACAGTGCCATGGCCCGGCGCTCACCGCCCCGCCCCACCGGCACCAACCGTCCGGAGCGCTCCGCGATCGGCAGCAGCCGCGCCCACGGCCACAGGTGCGGGACCGCGGCCGGTTGCGGCGACGTCGGCATGAGATCGTCGCGCTGGTTCCACAGTGGTATCAGGCCCGCGTCCTCGAAATCTGCATACAGCTCATCGAGCAGCTTGTGCTGGGCCAGTCCGCTTGCTGTGTCGGTCACCGCAACCTCCAGGGCATGCACGAAGACAGCCCGTTCAAAGTGTGTTCAGTTTGTCGATGACTGCCACGCTACTGCTGGATTCCTTAGGCTGGAACACATCGTGGCTATGATTCCTGTATGCAGAATTCACGGGATCCACTCCCCTCGTATCCGGTGAGCGCGGCGGGCAACGCCTTGCGGACCGTCCGACTCCTGCATGAGCACGGTGAGCTGCGCGTCATGGACGTCGCCGACCGGCTGGGCGTCGCGCGGTCGACGGCTCACCGGATCCTGGCGATGCTCGTGTTCGAGGGGTTCGCGGAACAGGACCGTCACAAGGCCTACCGTCCGGGGCCGGCTCTGCGGGCGATCAGAGGCAGTCAGGCCGCCCCGCCTCCCGACCTGATCACCGTTGCCCGTCCCCACTTGCAGCGCCTGGCGGACACGGTCCGCGAGACCACCCACCTCATGGTGCTGGAGGGCAACGGGACCCGGTTCCTGGACGGAGTGGAAGGTCCGCAGGCGCTGCGCGTGGGCTACCGCACGGGCGCGCTCCTGCCCGCCCACGTCACTTCGGGCGGCAAGGCACTGCTCGCCGAACTGCCGCCGGAGCGACTCCGGGCGCTCTACCCCAACGGACTCCCCGGGGAAGGAGCCAAGGCACCGGAGGACGTCGAGCGCCTGGTGGCCGAGCTGACGGCGATCCGCCGCGCCGGCTGGGCCCTCAACCTCCAGGAGAGTGAGCGGGGCGTGAACGCGGTCGGTGTGTGCGTGCGCGACCACACAGGTACGGCCGTGGCCGCCGTCGCCGTGGCGGCGCCGTCCGCCCGGTGCCCGAAGGGCAGGCTGACGGAACTGGCCCGACCTCTGCGGTCGATGGCGCGGGCCATCGGTGAGGAACTGTGACCGCCGGAGGGCGACGGGACGTCAGGACTGGCCGTTGCCCGCGAGCCCCAGGGCCGTCCGGGTGGCGGCGGGTTCGTACTCGGGGGCGATGTCCGCCAGCACGCTCAGCGCGGTGCGCGCCAGGTGACGGGCGACCACGCGTGCGGCTTCGGCCGGGTCGCTCTCGCGCATCGCCGTCAGGAGCGCTTCGTGCTCCGCGTACGCCTTGCCCCATGACGCGGGCGCGCCCAGCTGAGCCAGGCGGATGTAGCGCTCGCTGTGTTCTCCGAGCGAGGCGATCATGCGTTGCAGGTGAGGGCCCACCGCCTGGGTGGCGATGCCGTGGAACGCGTGGTGCGCCGCGTGCCACTCGTCGGGGTGCTTGTCGACCGCCATCGCCTTCATCCGTTCCAGGGCGTCGCTCATGCGCTCGATGTCGGCAGTCGTGAACGACTTCGCGGTCATGCTGACGGCGAGGGTTTCGAGCATGATGCGAGCCCCGTAGACGGCGTCGAGGTCCTCGGGGTCCACCGACCGCACCCGCGCGCGCTGGTCGGGCCGCGCGTCGATGAGCCCCTCTTCCTGGAGCAGCCGGAACGCCTCGCGCATGGGGGTACGGCTGACGCCCAGCTTCCGGGCCATCTCGGCCTGGAGCAGGGCCGACCCCGGAGGCAGCTCCCCGTTCAGGATCATCGTGCGCAGGCGTCCATGGACGTCGAGAGCGAGTCGACGCCCGCCCGAGGCCGAAGCGGGGCTCCCGCCCGACGCCGCGGACTCGGCCCGCGCCTCGCCCTCGTCATCGGCCGGCCGCTGTTCCTCGCGGGACTCGCTTCTGCTCCTGCTCACGCCGTGGAGTGTACCCAGGTGTATGCAGCCGATACAGAGCGCCCTATCAACTCCACGGTGGACGACTGCCTCGCCCGTCTTCGACCAGGCTCAGGAGCCGGGTGACTGTATCCACCTGGCGAGGTACCGCCCAGACCGGTCGGTCCGGGGTGACTCATCGTTCGAGAACGAGGGCTAGGCCCTGCCCCACTCCGATGCACAGGGTCGCCACGCCCACACCCGAGCCCGCGGCCGCGAGCTGGTGGGCGACCGCCCCGGCCAGCCGCACGCCGGACGCGCCCAGAGGGTGTCCGATGACGATGGCCCCGCCACGCGGGTTGAGGATCCCGGGCTCGAACTCGGGCCACTCGGCGAAGCACCCGAGCACCTGTGCGGCGAACGCCTCGTTCAGCTCGACGACATCGAGATCGGCGAGGGAACGGCTCGCTCCGGCAAGCGCCCGGTCGACCGCTTCGAGAGCCCCTCCTCTTCCGCGAGCAGGAGGGCGGCGGCGCCGTCGTCGAGGGGTGAGGAGTTGCCCGCGGTGACCGTGCCCCCCACGGGACGGAAGGCCGGCTGGAGCCCGGCCATCGCTTCCAGGGACGCGTTCTCCCGTACGCACTCGTCGCGGGTGAGCAGCACCGGGCCGCCCTCGCGCCGCGGATCCGGTACCGGTACCGGTACGACCTCGGCGTCGTACCGGCCGTCCTTCCAGGCCCTGGTGGCCTTCTCGTGACTGGCGAGCGCGTAGGCGTCCTGTGCCTCACGGCTGATGCCGTGCTTCTCCGCGATCAGTTCCGCGCTCTCCCCCAGGGGCAAGTTCCACTGCGGTGGCATCGCGGGGTTGACCATGCGCCAGCCGAGGGTGGTGGAGTACGACTCGGTGTGGCCGGCCGGGAAGGGGCGGTCGTGCTTGGGCAGGACGTATGGCGCGCGGGTCAACGACTCGACGCCGCCCGCCATGGCGACGGAGGCGGGCACCGAGCGCGATGGCCCGCGCGGCCTGGACGACTGCCTCCAGCCCGGAGGCGCAGAGCCGTCGACGGTGCGGGTTCCTCGACGTGGCGAGGACGACCGGCGCCGCCGACACGCAGTCCGGTCACGGGTGAGCCGCGTACGCGGCGGTGCCCGGGTTGGCGGCCGGGATCGGGATGCCGCTCTCGGCGGCCCTTGGGGCGCCTGGTCAGCGCCCGTACCGGCACCGGCCGCGCCTCCACCTCGGCTGCGACCGGCGTCAGCCTTCTTGGCCGGGTCCGATCAGAGATGTGAGCAGGCGGACGGGTTGCCAGTCAGGTGTGCAGCGGCGGCGCAGGTCGGCCACCGCCTCCATGCCGCGCCGGGTCACCTCGGGTGAGGTCGACAGGCCGGCGGGCCCGAGGAGACCGGGGACCGCGGCCCGGGCGGCCGCCTCGGGCATGCCGTGCCGCAGCAGGGCCGCCTCGACGCCCGGTGCGCCGGAGGCGAGCAGTTCCTCGGTGCTCTGGCGGCAGATCTCGACGTAGGCACGGGTGTGCCATGCCTTCGCTGTCTCACGTGGGGCCACCACCACGTTGGTGATGAGGTCGGGTACGACCTGAAGGTGGCCGCCGACGCGGGAAAAGCCCTGCTCGGCGGCGAGGACGTCGAACGGTGGGTGGAGTGTGGTGCCGTCCACGGCGTCCGACAGCAGGGCCTGGAACCTCTGCGAGGTACCGCCCACCGGGACGAGTCGGTCGTCGGTCACCGGCAAGGCGGCGACGTCGCTGAGTACGGCGCGCAGCACGAACGCGAAGGCGCTGTGCGCGTTGTCCACGGCCCATCGGTCCGTCGGCTGAGGGGCTCCCCCACGCCGGTGGACAGCGAGTTCGCCGATGCCCTCGGCGCGGACGGCCACCGGGTCCCGCTTCAGCAGCCCGCGGAGCAGGTGGTCGGGGGAGGTGTGCATGAGGTCGAAGTCACCGTCGTTCCAGCCTGCCAGCTGCTGGTCGGAGGAGACCACCTGCACGAGGTTCACCTCCAGCCCCGCCTGCCGGAAGTACCCGGAGTCGAGGGCGTGGTGGAGATGCACACCGCCGGCGCCCGGGAAGACGCCCACGGTGAGCTGCCGGGCGGGCTCGCCGGGCGGGCGCCGCACGCTCAGCGTGGGAAGCATGAGGAACTCTCCGAACTCGAGACGGGGTGGTTCGGCTTGTCCTCCTGGTTGGTGATGAAGTCGACCGGCATCTCGGGACTCCAGATCGCGGCCGGGCAGTCCCAGTCGTTCGGCTGCCAGTCCTCGGTGATGCGGTCCATGTCGCCGGAGTACTCGATCCAGCTGCCCCAGGGGTCCTGGATGTAGTGGAAGAGGTTCGAGCCGAGGGTGTGGCGGCCCAGGCCCCAGCCCTTCTCGTAACCCACGGCGGCCATGTTCCGCGCGCCCATCGCGATCTGGTCGATGTCGGCGACCATCCAGCTGGAGTGGTGCAAGCCGGGGTGCGTTCCCGGGACGAACCCGAAGACATGGTGGTCACCGGGCCCCGAGTTCAGGAAGACGGGCCCGCCGTCGACGATGCGGTCCGACAGGCGCAGCCCGAGCGTGCGGATGTAGAAGGCCTCGGACACGCTCACGTCGGAGCTGAAGATCAGCATGTGTCCGAGCCGCTGGGGGCGGGTGTTCTCGGTCGCGTTCAGCCAGCGGGCCTGGTCGATCCGGCGGACGCGGTCGCCGACGTTGGCGTCCTGGGCGTCCGTGGTCCCGAACTCGCGCCAGGGGGCGATCCCCTCGTCCCGGAGGTTGACCAGGTTTCCCTCGTGGTCACGCAACCACAGCCCGCCGGGCACCTCGGCCGGCGCGTCCAGCAGCTTCAGGCCCAGGCCCTCGATGTGGCGCTGCCATTCGGGCAGCGAGTCCGGGTCCACCGCGAAGGCAATGTGGTGCAGCCGCTTGACCGGCCCTTCCATCAGCACCGTCTGGTCCTGCTCCCGGCCGTCGCAGCGGATCACCACCGCGTTGCCGCGCTCCGTCGTCTCCAGTCCGAACGCGCCGTAGAAGTCCGCGCCCGTTTCGAGCGACGGCACCTGGAGCCCGTAGTGCAGGAGACCTTTGACACGCAACATGTGCACTCCTCATGGTTCTGGCAAGCCCGCATCACACACGAGCACCCTCGCTAAGTGTGTACACCTCCTGGACTCGATGTCCATACGCCCGGGGAAAGCTTTTCCAGCTCGAGAGCGACGGCCCTGAACAGGCCAGAGTCCATGCAGGGCCATGACATGGACCACATGGGCGCCCCGCTCCATCATCGCCGCCACGCATCCCGAAGCACACCCTTCCCCTCCTAATGTGTATGCACTATGGTTCAGCTGCTTCAGAGAGCCGTATGCCGGAGGAAACATGAAACCGCCTGAATGGTCGCTGGTGCAGTACCGGGTCGACGACTCGGAGAAAGTCACCGTCGGTGCCTACACCGACGGAACCGTGGTCCAGGGTCCACCCGGGACCGAAGGCCTCACGCTGATGGACGTACTCGCCCGTTGGGAGTCACTCGCCCCGCTGTTCCGTGACTGGACACCGGCTACGTCCGACGCCGTCGCGGGCGCCCGGCTCGCCCCGCCGCTCACCTATCCGGGCAAGGTGCTCTGCGCCGGCGCCAACTACTGGGACCACATCGCCGAGATGGGCTGCGAACGCCCCGACGAGCTGGGGGACCCGTTCTTCTTCCTCAAGCCGCCGACGACGACCGTGACGGGTCCGGGGGACCCGGTGCCGCTGCCCGCCTATCCGGGCGCCCGCGTCGACTGGGAGGCCGAACTGGCCGTCGTCATCGGTCGCGGCGGGCGCGATCTCGCGCCCGAGCAGGCAATGGGTCATGTGGCCGGCTACCTGGCGGCGAACGACATCTCGGCCCGGGACCGGCTCAGGTCCGACAAGCCGGTCGCCGAGCCGTTCACGTTCGACTGGGTCGGCCACAAGGGGCAGGACGGCTTCTGCCCGCTCGGCCCCGGGGTGGTGCCGGCCTGGCAGATCGCCGACCCGCAGAACCTGCGGATCCAGCTCAGCGTCAACGGAGTCCTGAAGCAGGACTCCTCCACCGCACAGATGATGGTGAAGATCCCGGAAGTGATAGCGGCGGCCAGCCGCATCACCCGCCTCGAACCCGGAGACGTCGTCCTCACCGGCACACCGGCCGGCTGTGGCGTACCGCGCGGGGAGTTCCTGGCCGCCGGGGATGACATAGTCATCGAGATCGAGCGCGTCGGTCGCCTGGAGAACAAGGTGGTGGCGTCATGCGCGACACGCTGACCGTTTCCGAGCTCGGCTGGTCCCCGGCGCTGCCGGTTCCGGCGACCATGCGAGCCATGCTGTTCCGCCGGTTCGGACCGCCCGACGTCCTGGAGCAGGCCACGGTCGACACACCGTGCCCCGGCCCCGGAGAGGTCCTCGTCCAGGTCTCCTCGGTCGGTATCGGCCGACTGCTCGACCTCACGGCCCGCGCGGGCAACCACCCCTACGCCACCATCGAGCCGCCCCACATCCTGGGCGCGGACCACGCCGGAACGATCGCCGCACTGGGCGAGGGCGTGGGCTCCGTCCAGGTCGGCGACCGCGTGGCCGTCCTGCCCGGTGTCGCCTGCGGCACCTGTGCCTACTGCGCGGACGGCCGCGAGGAAGTCTGCGACGGCCTGACCGTGATAGGCACACACCGGCCCGGCGCCTACGCGCAGTACTGCGTGGTACCCGCGGTCAACGTCCACAGGGTCCCGGACGGCATCCCGGCCGCAATGGCCGCCTCCCTCGCGCTCCTCGGCCCGGTCGCCGCCAACCAGATGACCCAGGCAGGGCTCCGCCCCGGACACTGGGTGCTCGTCCAGGGCGCGTCCTCCGCACTCGGCTCCACCACGGCCGCCTACGCCCAGCACCTGGGGGCCAAGGTCATCGCGACGTCCCGCTCGGCGGACAAGCGCGCGGCCATGGCCGCCGCGGGAGCCGACCTCGTGCTCGACACCAACGCACCGGACTTCGTGAAGCACGTGCGCGAGGCCACCGGCGGTCGCGGTGTCGACATCGCCGTCGACAACCTCGGCGACCCGGACGTCTGGGACGCCACCGTCGACTCGCTGGCCCGCGGCGGCGCGGTGGTCACCTCGGGCGCCTTCCTCGGCGGCAAGGTGGGAATCGACCTGCGGCGCGTGTACTCCGACTGCCACCGCATCATCGGGGTCCGCACGGGCAACCCGGCGGCGGTGGCGGAACTGTGGAAGCAGGTGGAGAACGGCTTCCGGGCCGTGGTCGACCGCACGTTCCCCATTGCCCGCGCAGCCGACGCCCACCGTTACATGGAGGACGACAACAGCCTCGGCCGGGTGGCGCTCACCGTGCGCCCCGAGGACTGGGACACGTGACAGCGCCTTCCCCCGGCCGAGGTGCGACGTGACAGTGGCCTCCCTCGGCCGAGGCGCGACATGACAACCCACGGTCTCGGCCGGGGCGTCGCCCGACACCCCGGCCGAGGGGCCGCTCCGCTCGGCCGCATGACGAAGGGCGCCTGAACCGGACTCACGCCGGCAGGCGCCCCACGCACATCGATGAGGTCGATCAGTGGGGATCGCCCGGAGTGGCCGAGCCCGCCAGCCATTTCGCGCCCTCTTCGTAGAGGCGTCGCACGACGTCGCCCGTCAGGCCCGGCAGCCCGGTCTTCACCGTGAAGCCGGCCTTGGTCTGGAGATAGCCGAGATGGCGGTAGCCCACGGGGAAGCGGCCCAGCAACCCGGGGTCCAGAGTCAGCGTCGCTGCGGGGTCCACCACGTCGAGACGGTCCTTCTCGTAGATCGGCTGCCGGCGCACGATCTTCCAAGCGCCCTCGTGGCGCACGCAGAAGTCGTAGAAACGCCCGGTGCAGACGACGTCGACCTCGACTCCGTCGACCTCGGCGCGCTGGTTGATGGTCATCTTGGTCTGGGCGACGGCGCGGTCAGCGACGACCTCGGCGGTGTGACCGCCGAGGAAGTGGAGGATGCTGACGCCGTTGTCGAAGCCCTCCCGGCTGATCGCGATGAAGTCGCGCGCGGGGCCCTGGAACCACGTGGCGGTCATCCAGCCGTCGTCGGGATGCCACACCGTGGCGAAACGCTCCCAGTCGCCGGCGTCGCGCCACAGGGCCCAGTCCTCGACGAGTTGACGCAACTCGGCCTTGTCCGAATCGATTGGCGACATTCACTACCTCCGTCGGCTGCTGTCACAAGGAATTCGCGGCGATCACCGAGAGCTCCGCATTCCAGGACGGTAATGCCGGACCGGTGATCCGTCGAATCAGCATTTCGCATGCGAAACATAAGTGAGGTGAATAGCCGCCGTGAACGGCAATGCACGACCGACGAACACCGCTCCCGGTTTGCACCGGGTCGACCTCAATCTGCTGCCTCTGCTCGCGGCCCTCCTCAAGCACCGCAGTGTCACGCGGGCCGCCCAGGCGGTCGGACTGACCCAGCCGGCGATGAGCAACGCCCTGCAGCGACTGCGGCGCACTCTCGGCGACGACCTCCTCGTCCGGGTCGGCCGCCACTATGTACTCACCGCGCGCGCCGGCGCGCTGGTCGGGCCGGTCAACCTGATCCTGGAGACGACGGCTCACCACGTGCTCACCGCTCCGAAGTTCGACCCCGCGACCTCGGACCGCACCTTTCGCATGGCCGCGACCGGTGCCGCGGCCCTGCCCGTCCTACCCGGCCTGTGCGCGGCGCTGGCCGTGTCCGCGCCGGGTGTCCGCCTGCTGCTGGAGCCGCCCGAGGGCTCCCTGGACCTCACCCGCGGCGGCGCGACGGCCGACGTGGCGCTGCTGCCGGACACCATGCCGACCACGCTGCCCCGGGAGCGGCTCTACGACGAGGACTGGGTGGTGGTCGCCGACGCGGACAACGACCGCATCGGGGCGGCGCTCACCGTCGACGACCTCACCCGGCTGCCACACGTGGTGTTCGAGTGGCAAGGAGGGCGGGTCGGCGCGCAGCAGGCGCTGGCCCGACTGATCCCCGGTCTCGTCGTCCGGTGCGTCGTCTTCGAGTTTCTGCTGATCCCCTCGATGGTGAGCGGCACGCCCATGATCGCGCTGCTGCAGCGCCGGCTGGCCCGGCGGCTGGCGGACCGGCACAGGCTCAGGGTGATGGAGTCACCGGTCGCCCTGCCGAAGCTCGGGATCGATCTGGTGTGGAATCCACGCACCGCCGGTGACCCCGGACGTACCTGGCTCCGAGAACAGCTGATGCGAGCGGTTCATTGACGAGGTGGCTGCAAGGCATTTCCAGCATTCATTGGACTCATTCCTCAGCGGTATTCAGCGTTCCGGCGGGAGCACATTCATTCGCACCGCGCTCCGGGCTCTGCCCAGCCATCGCCGAACCGGAGGAGGAAAACCACCATGTTCCCTTTGAACGCCTGGTACGCCGCAGCATGGGACACCCAAGTCGGTCGCACCCTGTTGCCGCGCACCAGAGGTGAGGGCCAAGGACGCGCTCCTACTCGCTGGTGGACCGGGGCCGCGACGACGGCCTGCTCCGCATCGCCATACCCTCCAGCGGGACGGACGCGGCGGATCGCGGCGGATGCACGAGCTGCGTCCCGGCGCGGAGATCACTTTCGTGGGTCCGATCGACGAGTTCCCGCTCAGGAAGGGGACCTTCGTCGACCCGGACGAGGTCGTCGCGTCGGTTCCCGACGGTGGCGTGCTGTACGTCTGCGGCCCGAACGGGCTGCGCACCGCTGTCCGTTCGGCCTGGGAGCGTGCCGCGAAGCCACCCGCCGGACTCCGCTTCGAGACGTTCGGCACGGGTGGCTCCGTACCTGCGACACCGTTCCGTGGGTGCGCGTGCGTGTCCCGCGTCGCGGGAGCCTCCCTCACGATCGACTGCTGAACCCCGCCGAGCGGTGCGCGGCGCCGGCGGCTACGTGGGCGGCAGGTCCTGCTCCGTCCAGATGCACTTGCCGTCCTGAAGATAGCGGGCGCCCCAGCGCCGGGAGAGGGCGGCGACGAGTTGCAGGCCGCGTCCGCCCTCGTCGGAGTAACTGGCGTGGCGGATGCGGGGGGTGGTGAGGCTGCCGTCGTAGACCTCGCAGATCAGTGAGCGGCTGCGCAGCAGGCGGAGGCGGACGGGGTCCCTGGCGTGCCGGACGACGTTGCCCACCAGCTCGCTCACCAGCAGTTCGGTGGTGAACACGAGGTCTTCCAGCCCCCAGGCGTCGAGTCGTTCCCGGACGTACTCCCGGGCCTGTCCGGCTGCCCGGGGGTCGTTCGGCAGGTCGAGAGAGGCGACATCATCGGCGACGGTGCACCGAGCGTGCACGACGAGCAGTCCGGCGTCGTCGGTCGTCTGCTCGCGGTCGGGCAGCAGGCCCGCCACGACCGTGTCGCACAGCTCCTCCAGGAACCGGGCGTCACCGTCCTCGTCGCCGGCCCCGGACCAGGCGGTGCCGACGGCGGTGCGGGACAGGATCTGCCGCAGTTGCGCCATGCCCTGGTCGGCGTCGCGGGTCGGGGATTCGACGAGCCCGTCGGTGCACAGGACGAGCAGGCTCTCGTAGGGCAGTCGCAGCTGGTGCGTCTCGAACGGCGGTTTGGCGGCGCCGAGCGGCGGGTCGGGCGCGACGTCGGGACTGTGCACGCCGCCGTCGGGGTGCACGACGACCGGCGGCGGGTGCCCGGCGAGACTGTAGGTGCAGGTGCGGGCGACGGGGTCGAACACGGCGTACAGGCAGGTGGCGTAGAAGTCCTCGCCGAACTCGGAGACCAGGTCGTTGAGACGGCTGAACAGTTCGTCGGGGGGCATCTCCAGGTCGGCGAGGGTGCGGACGGCCGTGCGCAGCCGGCCCATGGTGGCCGCCTCGGCGATGCCGTGCCCCATCACGTCGCCGATCACCATGGCGACCCGATCGGCGGACAGGGGGATCAGGTCGTACCAGTCGCCGCCCACCTCCTCGCCGCGTCCCGCGGGCAGGTACCGGGCTGCGGCGTGGGCGGCCGGCAGGCGCGGCAGCGTCCTGGGGAGCAGCCCGCGTTGCAGTTCCCGGGCCCGTGCGTGCTCCACGTCGTACAGTCGTGCCCGCTCCAGCGACTGACCGACCAAGCCGCTCAGAGCCGTCAGCAGGGCGCGTTCCTCGTTGCTGAAGGAACGCGGGCGGCTGAACGACACCACGCACAGGCCGATGGCGCGGCCGGAGGCGATCATGGGCAGGAAGGCCACGGCCTCCTTCGGCGAGGCCTCGTTCACTCTCCGCATCGTCGGATAGCGCCGGGAGATCTCCGCCTTCGCCTCGATGAACCGGGGGGTACGGGTGCGCAGCACATCGCGGACCGGGGCATGGGCGGCGAGCGGCATGCCGTCGAGCAGGCTGAGGAACTCCTGGGGATAGCCGGCGGCACCGACGACGTTCAGGCGTCCGCCTTCGAGGATCTGGAACACCAGCCCGTCGGCCCCGAACGGCGGCAGGACGTACTCGGCGACGGCCTTCACCACGTCGCGGGAGGTGACGGCCTCGGCCAGCGCGGCGGTCAGCTCACCCACGCGTACGGACCGCTCGGCTCCGGCGGCCACCGACCCGGGGGCGGGCGACGCGCCGGGCCCGCCGCCGAGGCGGCCACCGGTCCACCCCGCCAACGCGCCGAGCAGGTCCCGCCGCGCCTCGCGCGGCTCACCGGGTCCTGCCGTGAGGACGGACAGCACACCGATCGGCCCGTCGGCGCCGGGTAGGGGTACGGCCGCGGTGCCGCCCGCTCCGGTGCCCAGGCTGTCGCCGGATGCGTAGGCGTAGCCGCCCTGCCGCAGGGCGTGCGCGGGCGCCACGTCCTGCTCGTCGGAGAGATCGGCCCACTCGCGCGCGCTCGCCCGGTCGAGACCACTGACGGCGACCAGGAGCAGCCGGCCGAGGGCACGGTCGTACCGGTGCACCAGGGCCCCCGGGCCGCCCACGCACGTCACCGCCTGTCGGAGCACGAGGTTCAGGACCTCCGTACCCCAAGCGCTGTCCCCCTGGGCGTCGTCACCCGGCGTCACCGCGCCTCCCGCTCACCCGTGCACAGCGGGGCGGCGGTCAGGTCTCCACCACTGAGCAACAAGACATAGGTGATATTTCCGGCAAGGCTATCACTGCCTCCGACCGGCCCGTCGTGGTGTTCCGAGGGAGGAGGCTCAGCCGGTCGCCATCGCCTCACGGACGGTGAGCTCGGCGTCGTGGCCGTAGATCCACCCGTTGTGGGCGAAGGCGTCCGCGGTGGAGAACGAGGCGTCCCTGGCCCGCTGGGCGGGGTCGTCGGGCAGATGGTTGCTGTCCGCCCTGCCCCGGCTCAGCTGCTGCACCCTGGTGGCGCGTGGGCGACGGATGTCCTCGTAGTGGCTCAGCGCGGCGGTGGGGTCCTCCGGCCGGCCGGCGAGGCAGCCCGCGAGGACGGCGGCGTCCTCCATGGCCTGTGCCGCTCCCTGGGCGAAGAAGGGGAACATCGGGTGTGCCGCGTCGCCGAGGAGCGCGACGGGCCCCTTCGTCCAGCGGGGCAGCGGGTCGCGGTCCAGCAGCGCCCACCGTCCCGTCCGTTCCGCCGCCGCGAGGAGCGCCCGCAGGTCCTCGGACCACCCGGCGAACTCGGCGCGCAGGTCCTCGATCCGCCCCTCGGCCGACCACGACTCCGTCGTCCAGTCGTACGCCGGGCCGAACGCGACGATGTTGATCTGCGCTCCCCCGGAGATCGGGTAGTGGACCAGGTGCCGGTCGGGGCCGAGCCACAGCGTCTGCACCGGATGGCGCGCGAACTCCGGCGCGCGCTCGGCCGGCACCAGGCATCGCCAGGCGCAGATGCCCGAGAACCGGGGTGAGCCCGTATCGGTCACGTACTGCCCCACGGTGGTGTGGACGCCGTCGGCGCCGACGACCACGTCGGCGACCTCCCGCGTCCCGTCGGTGAACGTCAGCTCCACTGCCCCGTCCAGCCGCCGCAGACCGGCGAGACGGGTCCCGAGCCGTAGCGCCCCCTCGGGGACCGCCGCCCGCACCGCCGCGAGGAGGTCGGCACGATGGGCGACGTAGCTCTGCTCGCCGAAGCGCCGTACGCACTCTTCTCCGAGGTTCTGGGAGAAGAGCACGCGCCCGTCCGCCCAGCGCCGGAACTCCCACCCGACCTCCAGCGGCACCGCGCGTTCGCGGAAGCGGTCGAGCCGGCCGAGGCCGCGCAGCAGGCGCACCGCGTTCGGGGACACGACGAGGCCCGCTTTGACGTCGGTGAGGGCGGGCGCCTGCTCGTACACGGTCGCCTCGATCCCGGCCCGGTGCAGGAACGCCGCCGTGGCGAGACCGCCGATTCCTCCGCCGACCACGGCCACGCGCGGGTGCGGCGTTCGTCTCTCGGCCCGGCTGCTCATTCGGGGGTCCTCTCGCGCGAAGCCGTGCCCGGCCCCGCAGTGTCCGCGGGTGCCAGGACGATGTCGAAGCGGACACTCGACCAGGACCGGCCCCCGAGGTCGCGGCCGTCCGGTGTGCGTGTGCCTGCCGGGTGCTCGACGAAGTCGTGGATGAGCGAGTCCTTGACGCCGAACACGGCGTCGGTGTCGAGCAGTTCGTCGCCTCGGACGAAGATGTGGGTGATCAGGGTCCGCTTGCCCTCGGCGCGGACGTCGAAGTGCAGGTGGGAAGCGCGCATGGGCGAACGGCCCACCGAGGCGAGCAGCGCGCCGACCGGGCCGTCGTGCGGAATCGGGTACGGGGTCGGCATGATCGCCCAGAACCGGTAGGTGCCGGTGTCGTCGCTGAAGAGGTGTCCTCGCGCGGCGGTGCGGTCGTCGTCGTACTGCACGTCGTAGAAGCCGTCCTCGTCGGCTTCCCACACTTCCATGCGGGCTCCCGGCACCGGCTTGCCCGTGGTGTCGGTGACCCTGCCCTCGACCCAGCACGGCTGCCCGGCGGCGCCGAAGGACATGTCCCCGCCCAGCGGGACCTCGGGTGAGCCCTCGACGAAGAAGGGGCCGAGCACCGTCGCCTCGGTGGCGTTCGCGTGGGCCTCGTTGTTGATCGCGATCGTCTGCATGGACGCCCCGAGCACGTCCGACAGCAGGATGAACTCCTGCCGCTTGTCGTCGGTGATGTGCCCGGCCGCGGTGAGGAACTCGATCGCGGACGCCCACTCCGCCTCGGTCAGCCGCACCTCGCGCAGAAACGCGTGCACGTGGCGGGTCAGGGCCTGCGTCAACTGCTTGAGCCGCGGGTCCCGCGCGGTCTCGAAGGAGGCCACGACCTTCTCCACCAGCGCCTGTTCGCGGGCGTGCTGTTCGGGGGTCGTCCGATCGGCCGCCCCGCCGCGCTCACCTCTCATCGTCTCTCCTCGCCATCAAGTCGTCGTGGGTTCTCGCAACCGAGTTGTCGTGGGTTCTCGCCGTCGAGTCGTCGGTCACCGTCCGCGGGTCGGCGCCCTGCCACGCCGCACGCAGCAGTCGTCGGATGTCCTCGGCCCGAACGGGACGTGGATTGCCGTCGGGTACCGCGTCCAGGACGGCCTCCACCGCGTCGTCGACCTCGGCCTCCGCCCACCCGAAGTCGCGCAGCCCCTTCGGCGCGTCCACGTCACGCCGCAGCCGTTGCAGTCCCTCGATCGCCGAATCCGAACCGAACGCGGCGGCGATCCGCTTCTCGGATTCCGGCGCGGCCGGTGCGTTGAACGCCAGCACGTAGGGCAGCACCACCGCATGGTCTGGGCGTGCGGCAGGTCGTACCTGCCGCCCAGGACATGGCAGGTCTTGTGGTGCAGTCCCGACCCCGCCGACGAGAACGCCACCGCGGACAGGTACGTCCCGTACAGCGCCTGCTCCCGGCCCGGCAGGCCGACCGGGTCGGCGACCACCGCGGGCAGGCCCGCCGCCAGCGCGCGGATCCCCTCCCCCGCCAGCGCCCGGTCGATCGGGTCCGCACGGGGGCCCCACATCGCGTCGACGCAGTGGGCCAGCGCGTTCAGCCCCGAGGCGACGCTCATCCGTACGGGTAGCGACACCGTCAGCGTCGCGTCGTACACGACGGAGCGCGGCAGGACGCGTGCGTCGACGCCGGTGGTCTTGCGTGCCCGCTCGGTCAGACCCCACACACTGGTGGCCTCGGAGCCCGCGTAGGTGGTGGGGACGGCAAGGATCGGCAGCCCGTTGGTCAGCGCGATCGCCTTCGCCAAGCCGGTGGTGGAGCCGCCCCCGACGCTGACCAGCAAGTCCACCCGGTGTGCGGCCGCCGCGGCGCGAGCCCGCTCGGCCACGTCGACGGGGACGTGCATGACCGCCTCGTCCCACCGCAGCACGACCGGCAGGTCGGCTGTGACCTCCCACGCGAGTTCGGCCTCGGCGGGTGCCGCGATCACCATCACCCGTGAGGCGCCGAGCCTGCGCACCTCCGCCCGCACCCGCTCGGCCGCCTGGCCGGAGGCGAAGACGACTCGCTGCGTCAGGCTCTCGTGCTCGAAACTCGGCAACGCTCCGTCGAGTGTCTCGGCGCCATGGCCGCCACCTGCTCGCGGCGTCCCGGTCATGCACATGCCCCAACTCCTTTCCGCTGTGTCGAAGTGGGAGAAGAGTCCAGGCCAGGACATACGAAGGTCACTACGATGTCCGTTGAACGGACACCGCGTGAAGCGATGAGCGTCCGTCGGGCCGAGAATGACGCCGGCGGAAGGCCCGCCGCCATGGTGAGAGGACCCGAAACGGCCAACAGTGGCGACCTCGGTCGCACAGTCATCTCGCGGGCCCTGGCCATCCTGGACGCGTTCACGCCGGATCGCCGGGAACTGACCCTTGCCCAGATCTGCCGCCTCACCGGCCTCCGCCACGCCACCGCCCACCGGCTGGTCGGCGAACTGACGGGGTGGGGGGCGCTGGAACGCCTCCCCACCGGTGCCTACGTCGTCGGCCTGCGCCTGTGGGAGCTGGGCACGCTCAACCCGCGCGGGCTGCCCCTGCGCGTCCTGGCGATGCCCGTCATGGAAGATCTGCACGCCGCCACACGCCAGCACGTGCAACTGGCCGTCCTCGACGGTACCGACGCCCTGGTGGTCGAGCGGATCTCCTCGGCGGGAGCGGTTCCCGTGGTGTCCCAGGTCGGCGGGCGACTGCCTCTGCACGCGTCCGCCGCCGGCCAGGTGCTGCTGGCGCACACCGGCGAGGAGCTGTTCACCGAGGTCGTGCGGAACGGCCTGGCACGTTTCACTCCGAGGACCATCACCGACCCGGGAGCACTGCGTCTGACACTGGCGGAATGCCGCCGGACCGGCGTCGCGGTCGTGCATGAGGAGATGAGCCCGGAGGCCCATTCGGTGGCGGCACCGGTGACCGATGCGAAGGGCCGCCTGGTGGCGGCCCTGTCCGTGGTGGGTGTCGACGCCCGAACACATCTGCTGGCGCCCGCTGTTGTGCTGGCGGGCCGGAGCGTCTCCAGGAGCCTGGGTTCCGGCGCGATGCCTTGAGACGCCCGCTCACCCCAGTTCTGCATACACATTCCCTCGCGCCGCCGACGCGACCAGGGGCATTCAGCTCACACAACTTCTCCCTTTTCGCGCACTCCACCCTTTACAGCCCTGTAATAGTGTGCACACTTAGCGATGCGAGGTGAGCCGCAGTCGATACGGTCCGGCCGCCACAACCGGTCACTGATCTGACTGCGTGCGCTCAGCCCCGCATGCCCGGCATGGCTCCGGCGGGCCCGGGGCTGCCGCCGCCGAACGTACGCACGCCGCATCCACGGGCGAAAGAGACTCATACCCGCAAGCCATGTGAGAGGAATTGTCATGCTCGAAGACAGTCGCGGAGGAA
Source organism: Streptomyces caniscabiei (assembly GCF_014930365.1). Classification (GTDB taxonomy): domain Bacteria; phylum Actinomycetota; class Actinomycetes; order Streptomycetales; family Streptomycetaceae; genus Streptomyces; species Streptomyces caniscabiei. The sequence continues at coordinate 113,610 of NZ_JABXWI010000002.1, forward strand.
GTCGCGGCCAGACCACCTGGCCTCCGGTCACCGTGCTGGTTCTCGCGATCTGCGGGCTCGCCATCGTCGCCGACGGGTACGACGTCGTGATCTACGGCGCTGTCATCCCGTCGCTGCTTCACGAAGGCGGGTGGGGTCTGACTCCCGCCGGCGCCGGTCTGATCGGCTCGTTCGCCCTGATCGGCATGCTCATCGGAGCCACGACCGTCGGCACGCTCACCGACACCCTGGGCCGACGCAAGACGCTGATCGCCTGCCTGACCTGGTTCTCGGTGATGACCGGCCTGTGCGCGACCGCGACGTCCCCGGAACTGTTCGGGTTCTTCCGGTTCCTCGCAGGCCTCGGGCTCGGTGGCGTACTGCCGACCGCCAGTGCCCTCAGCGGAGAGTACTCGCACCCGAAAACGCGCAACCTGGTATTCGCGATCATCTTCAGCGGCTTTCCCGTGGGCGGCATCATCGCCGCCCTGGTGGGCATGTCGGTGATACCCCAGTACGGCTGGCAGGCGATGTTCCTGCTCGGGCTCCTCCCCCTCATCCTCGTCGTGCCCGTGGCCCTGAAATTCCTGCCCGAGTCGATCACCTTCCTCCGGGCGAAGGGCCGGCACGCCGAAGCGGAGAAGACAGCTCGCCGCTGGAACATCGACCTTGAGGAGGCGCCCCGGGAGGCGACGACGTCGACCCACTCTCCGTCGGACGCGGCCGGCCGGGACGGCATGTCACCCGTCAAGGCCCTGTTCTCGCGCGACTACGTCGCGGCGACACTCTGCTTCCTGGCCATGTCGTGCCTGTGCCTGTTCATGATCTACGGGTACAACACCTGGCTCCCCGAGATCATGCGCCGGGCCGGCTACTCCTCCGGGTCGGCACTCGGCTTCCTGCTCATGTTCAACCTCGGAGCCGTCGTCGGCCAGCTCCTCATCTCCTTCGCCGCCGACCGACTCGGTTCGAAGCCGATCATCGTCACGACGTACCTCCTGGCTGGCGCGGCCGTGATCCTCCTCAGCCTGCGACTGCCCACGGCGGTGCTGTACGCGGCCGTCGCGATGGGGGGCGTGGGCGCGATGGGAACGCAGACGTTCGTCCTCGCCCATGTCTCCAAGCACTACCCGGTACGGATGGGCGCCACCGCGCTGGGCTGGGCACTGGGCTTCGGCCGCATCGGCTCGATGCTCGCCCCACCCCTGCTCGGCCTCATCATCGGGGCGGGGCTGGCGTACCAGTGGAACTTCTACGCCCTCGCGGTGCCCGGTCTCATCGGTGCGGTACTGATCGGTCTGGTGCCCCGCGCTCCTGGCGACGCGGCGCCGGTGACACGCGCGAGCGCGGACGGGACCGCGCGCTCGGTGCCTGAGCCGACCTGATCCGGCCTGATCCGCACCGGGCCGTCGCCTCGGACGGGGCACTCGAACCGAGTGCCCCGTCCGAGGCGCCCGCATACGCGCCCGCATTCTCCTCATACAGGGCGCGAATCCCGGGCAGCAACTCCGACGCTCCACCGGGGCGCGGTCGGCCGGACTGCTCTCCGGCGCGCTGTGGTCAGTGGGCGACGGGCCATCCGCCGCTCCAGTTCAGGAGGTTGATGCCGAGTTTGGGCCGGCCGTTGTCGTCGCCGTCGTAGTAGTGGTAGACGATCAGGTCTCCGTCGGCGTCCTTCATGATCGACTGGCCACCGGGGCCGATGTACCGGCCGTGGGACTCCAGCACCGGTGTCCCGCCGTTGTTCATGAGCGCGACGCCGTTCCTGTCGTGGTACGGCCCGGTCACGCTGGTGGCCCGCCCGACCTTGACCTTGTAGGTGGAGCCGGTGCCCGCGCAGCAGGTGTCGTAGGAGGCGAAGAGGTAGTAGAAACCGCCCCGTTTGACGACGAACGGCGCTTCGACCGCCTTCGTGGCGGTGGGGCGGGAGGCGAGGGAGTACCGGGTGGTGTCACCTGCGAGCTGTTTGCCGGTGGAGGGGTTGATCTGGATCATCTTCAGCCCCGTCCACCAGCTCCCGAAGGACAGCCACCAGGTGCCGTCGTCGTCGACGAAGAGATTGGGGTCGATGGCGTTGTAGTCGTTGGACGCGGAGGAGGAGTAGACGATGCCGTGGTCGGCCCAGGAGCCGGGGAGACCGGTCGTCGAACCGGCCAGCCCGATGGCCGACTTGTTCGACCCGAAGGTCGAGACGGAGTAGTACATCAGGTACTTGCCACCCTGGTACGAGATGTCCGGGGCCCAGGCCTCGGTCGCCCCGTATTGCGACCACCAACTCGGCCGGGTGGAGAAGGCGTCGCCCCCTGCCCCGAAAGCGATCCGGTCGGTGGACGTGCGGTAGGACAGAGCGCCTCCGGTGGCGTAGAGGAGGTAACGCCCGGCGGAGGTGCGGATCATCGTCGGATCATGGACGACGGTGGCCCCCGTGACCGTGCCGGGGTTGGGGTAGGCGGATGCGGCGGTGGGGGCCAGGGCGAGCAGTACCGCGGCCGGGACGGCCAGGAGGGTTGCTCTGCGCGAGGGGTGGAACGGGCGGGATGTGCGGGGGGTGTGGGAGGTACGGGGGTCACGGCTCATGCGGACGCTCCTAGGTGGGGTGCCGTTCGTCTCGCCGAACAGCGGTCGCGTCGTCGGCCGGGACCGTAGAACCGAACCCTTAGCACGTCAATGGCCTGCGCAGACACCCGAAAGTCTTCGCAACTATCGCGCCTACGATGCTGTGTTCGTGGCAGGCGGGACACCGTCGGAAGACCACTGCGTGGGTGAAGCAGTCCGGGTGGTTGAGGCCGGCCCTGCCCAGCGCCTGCGCCGCAGCCGACCACGAGGTGACGTCCGGGCAACAGCGGGTCGACTGATTACGGGCCGCTGTACAGCCCGCGAAGTCGGCAGCGGTGCGGATCGCGACGCCGCTGTCTGCCGGCTGGGACAGTGGCGATCACATGGTGAGGCGCGACATGGCGGTGAGCCCGTTCGGACATGCTCACGCACGAACCCCTGCCGGGGTCGGCCTCCTTCAGCTGATCGGTCGCCGAAGCTCGGCTCGCATGCGGAGGGTGCGCTCAGCCAGGCTCGCCAGGTCCACGTCCCTGGCGTTTTTGGAGGGGACCGCGGGGTCGATCTCGCCGATCAGCGCGCCAGTGTTGCCGTTCCAGGCGCACAGCGGCTTGACGACCCGCATGTTCAGGTCCTCCTTGGCGACCACCTGGCAGGTGATGGTGACGTCCGAGCCGGAGGGGCGGAAGTCCTCGGGTGCCCGGGCGACCGACATGCCCTCCAAGTCGGCAGCGTCCTTCAGCATGGTGTTCCGGGCGTCGGCAGTGTCCTTGAACCGGCCGTACACGCCGCTGACGTTCAGTCGGCCACCGCGGTCGACGGGCCTGTAGCTCGCGACGGCCGCCCGGACGTCCCGACCACCCAGTGCGCTCTCGGCGTGCTGCACAAAACTGTCCTGCGGTGAACCGGAGAAGTCCTGCTCCAACTGGTACTCACCGCCGAGCAGGGCCTTGGACAGGGTCAACCGGTACCGAGCCTCGGGAAAGTCTCCGTCGGCGCCGACCTTGGCGACCATGACCACGAGCCAGGCGACGATCAACAGGGCCATGACCCCGCCCACAGCCCCCAGGACGACACCAGTCCGGCTCTTCTTCTGCGGGGGAGGCGGCAGGAGGTACGGCTCGGACATGGCGGACCGTTGCGGCGGGGGCGCGGACACACCATGAAGCCTGCACTCGCAACTCGCCCAGTATGCGGTAGCCCCTCGACCGCCGTTCTCTTTCATCCGTGGTCCCGACACCGTTCACCCCTGCGTCGATCGCCGTCCGCATCTCCCTCGGCCGGCCCACCCTCGTCGACCTTGATCGCCGCTTTCCCTGCAAACCTGAGCAGTCACCGCACCACCCTGGCCCCTAGTACTGTCGACCGACACCCGGCAGCCCTGGAGCCCCAAATCCCCGAGTGTGGTCCCCGCACCCGCAGGGGTGGCCAAGCTCCGCAGGGTCCCCGCGCCTGACGAGCGTGAGGTGGCGAGCGCTCTCCGCGCTTCGGGGGCTCAGGCACACGGTGATCGATCCGCCATCTGATCTCCAGCACCCTCGCGCCTGTCCCCTGCGCCGAGTGCCCAGCACCGTTTCTGCTGGTCAACAGCGCGCAGAGCCTGTACCACCAGCAGACCAGAACCTCTTGTTCCCATCCCGCCCTTCAGCACCTGACGAACCGTCAGGGAAGTTGGCATCGAGTGAGCAAGGGTCCTGCCACAGCGCCCCACAGACGGCCAGACTCTGGACTCACTCAGCAGCGCCCTCTGCCCCGTCACATCGCTCGACCGTCACCGACGAGTCAGCAATTTTCGCAGCTCAACGGGCCCTTCCTCGTGGCTTCAGGGAGTCGGCGGCAGCAGCGGGTGGTCCCGCCAGCTCCGGAACGGCCTCAGGGCGGGGAACGGCGCTGGCCAGGTGACCGCGAGGTGTTGGCCGCGATCATCTCTGTGGCCACCTAGGGATATACCTGGAACCAACTGCCATCGGGCTTTGGGCTGTCGGGGGTGACCGCCTTTCGCCGGTTCACCGAGTGAATCGAGGCCCGGGTGTGGGTCAAGCTCCACCGCCCGGTCCTGGACGACCTCGATTCCCGCGGCGACTTGGACTGGTCGCGGTGCGCGATCGACTCCGTCAACGTCCGTGCGCTCAAGAGGGGCGGCTGACGGGACCGAATCCGATCGACCGCGGCAAGAACGGATCGAAAATCCACCTGATCGTCGACCGCCGACGGCTGCCCTTGTCTCTCGGTATCTCCGCGGTCAACGCATCGCCGGGATCCGCTCGGAGGTGGCCGAGCGCGGACTGGGGTTCGCCACCGACAACTCGGCCACCAGCCGGGTCACGGGTACGCCGAGCACCACGGCGATCGAGAACAGCGTGTCCCCCATGGGATTGCCCGCGCCCTGCTCCAGATTCGAGAGCGCCTGCTTCGCCAGCCTCGCCTGCCCGGCCAACTCCGCCAGGGACAAACCCCGTTGCCTACCCCCGTGGCTCCAGAGGCAGGGGACCTTGGTGAAACTATTCCGTCAGCGTGCCCATCGCACGGTCGAGCAGTACGGCCAAGGGAACGGCGCCCTCACAGGCCACCCAGCCTGTCGCGGCCGCATCCAGACAGGCGAGCGCGGCCCCGGAAAGCGCGTTCGGCCCGACCTCCTCCGGCTGGTCGGCGCTGACGCCCAGCCGCCGGGCGATCTCCGGCTCCAGCATCGCCTGCCAGCTCAGCTGCTTCTCGAAGTGCCGGGCGCGCAATGACGGAGTCTCCTGGAGCATGCGCAGATAGCTGAGTGTCTGCTCGGGCGCCTGCTCGTTCGCCTGCGTGAGGACGTCGAACGCCCTGCGCAGCGCCTCCCAGGGACCCTCGGCGTCAGGGCGGGCGGCGAGCGCCTCCGCGATCTGACCGCCGGTCTCCTCCAAGCCCTGCAGGACCATGTCTTCTTTGGTGCCGAAGTACCGGAACAGGCTGGCACGCGACAGCCCGACCTCACCGGCGATCTGGTCGACGGTCGTCCCGTCGAATCCCTGCTCGATGAAGAGCCGGAGCGCGACCTCGACGACTTCCTTCCGGACCGTCGCGCGCATACGCTCCCGCAGGCCGGGCGGTTTGGTTGCGGACTGGGCGGAGGTGCGGGCGGAGTCGGTCATGAGTAAAGAATACAACAGCGACTCAATCTGATACTGAGCATCAGATACATGGGCTCCCGGCGGCCACACTGTCCACGCCGGCCGCTCAAGTCACTCCCACGGAGCGCGTCAGCGGATGCGAGGTGAGGGTCCACTTGCCCCGGAGGACCTGCTCGGCCGCACCCAGTCCGCCCTCAGGGACGGCAGCGCATACGACGAAACGCTGGGCCGCGCGCAGGGAACGTGACGGTGACCGCAGGCCCGCTGGGCGCTCCCGGCCGGGCGGACCCCGCGCCGAGGTCGGCTGCGACTCCGGCACCTGCCCCGAAAAGTTGACCCTCCTCGTACCCACACACCCCCGTCATGCTTTCTGCGGTCCCACAAGGACGCCGCTGCCCTCCGGGGCCGGCATGACTCTCTGCCCCCTGTCGAACGGATGACTCTGGACGCGGATGGGGTCGGGCCCGACTGGGGTTCCGGTCTGTGGTCAGGCGACTGGACGGCCACCGGGACAGAAGGGGAGGATGACCGCCCCGCACCCGCCCGGCCCTTCCCGTCACCTCGCCGGGACGGGCCTACAGTGCGCCGCGGGCCGCCCGGGACACTTCGGGAGCCGCGAGTGACTCCTGACCACCGAGCCCGCCTTCATGTCTGCGGGCTGCCGCCCGAACCATCCACCTCGTCACGGATCGGCCCGCGGCGTCTCGCTGCCGCGCGGCGGCTTCAGGCCGCGGCGCCCTCGGCCTCGGCGGAGACCGCCGCCCACTCCTGCCAGGTCTTGAGGCGCTCGGCGTAGATGTGGGGGACGAGGTGGAGGGGGGCGGTGCCGAAGAAGACGCGCAGGGGCGGGTTGTCGGCGTCGACGATCTTCAGCAGGGCGGGGCCGGTTGCGGCGGGGTCTCCGGACTTGACGTCGCTCCAGGCGGCGGCGACGGCGGTGCGCAGGTCGTCGTAGGCGGGCAGCTGTGTGGCGAAGGTGGCGGAGGAGCCGGCCCAGTCGGTTTCGAAGCCGCCGGGCTCGACGAGGGTGACCTTGATGCCGAAGCCGGCGACCTCCTGGGCGAGGGCTTCGGTCAGGCCTTCCAGGGCCCACTTGGAGGCGTTGTAGCCGCCCAGGTTGGGGAAGGAGGCGACGCCGCCGACCGTGGAGATCTGCACGATGTGGCCGCTGCCCTGGGCCCGCAGGAGGGGCAGGGCGGCCTGGGTGACCCACAGGGCGCCGTAGAAGTTGGTCTCCATCTGGTCGCGGACCTGCTGTTCCGTCAGCTCCTCGACCGCGCCGAACAGGCCGTGTCCGGCGTTGTTGACGATCACGTCCAGGCGGCCGAAGTGCTCGTGTGCCTGCTTGACGGCCTCGAATGCGGCGGCCTTGTCGGTGACGTCCAGCGTCAGCGGCAGGACCGCCTCACCATGGGCGGCCACCAGATCCGCCAGGGAGTCGGCGTTGCGGGCGGTGGCCGCGACCTTGTCACCACGCTCCAGGGCCGCCTGGACGAACTGACGACCGAAGCCACGCGAGGAACCGGTGACGAACCAGATCTTGCTCATAAGGACACTCCCGTTCGAAACGAACTTGCAATACGCGACTCTAGCCCTCTATGATACTCAGTATCAAGTAGTTCCTCTGTGGATTCTTGAGCATGAGTAACTACGCTTCGACACAGCTCCCGGTCCAGCCATCGAGCCTGCGTGGCACATGCGAGCGATGGCTCAGGCGGAGGCGACCGAAGTAGCGATCCGGCTCTCGACCACCCGCTGCCGCCCTGCGTCGGCACCCTGCACGACCTGCAACGCGCTCACTCGCCGGGCATCCGCTCCGTGCTCGTGGCCACCCACTGGCCCGAGGCCGGCGTCTCCGCCCAGCACATCGCCGCGGCCCGCGGGCTGGGCATGGATGTGGCGGGCTTCCTGATGATGTCCCACTGGCCGAACCCGCCGAACTGGCCCGCCAGGCCAAGCTGATGGAGTCCTACGGCGCCCACTGCGTCCGCACCACTGGCCCCGCTGGCGGCTCGCTCCCGGCTGTCGCCGTGAGCCCGCTCCGGGCCTGGTCATGGTCCGCCGCCCGGCGCGGCTCGGCGTCTTGCCCTGATCTGAGCGGAGCTTCTCCCGAGGACGGCACCGTACTCATCGGCTACGGCGCGCTCGGCAGGCCGGAAGACCGTCGCCCGCCACGAGGGCGTCGGCCGGGCCGCGGAGCAGCTCAGGACGGACAGTCGACGCTCACCACGCGATCAGCCGGGACGGTCATCGAGGGGGGGTGCTTGCCCGCAGAACGACGTTCGTGGCGACCGGTACGATCCGCGGGACGTCATCGTCGGAGAGCGCGAGCTCCATCGCGCGGAGCCCGACCTGCTGCAGAGGAACGTTCACGGACGTCAGCTCCGGGACGACGTCCACCGCCGGGCCGATGTCGTCGAAGCCGGCGACGGCGATGTCCCGGCCAGGGACAAGCCCGGCGTCGCGCGATCATCACACCGATCGCCATGACGTCGCTGACCGCGAAGACGAGTTCCGTGCCGTCCAGTCCCTGCTGGAGGAGCTCCCGGGCCGCAGCACGCCCCCCTCGGCGACTGAACTCGGCTTCGACCACCAGCCGCTCGTCGACGTCGATGCCGAACTCACGCAGGCCCTCCACGAAACCGCTGCACCGGTCACGGGACGTCCAGCACGGTGAGAACCTCTTCGACAAGGACGGCAACGTCTCGCTGAAGCCCGAGACGCTCGCCGGCATGTGGAAGTACGGTCTGGACCTGCTCTCCTCCGGGGCCAGCGTCAATACGTCGACGATGGTCGAGGACCTGACCGCCGGTGTGACCGCGGGCAGCTTCGCCACCGGCAAAGCGGCCATGATGGGGGCGTACAACACCCAGATCAGCGCAATCCAGCAGGCCGCGGCCGCCCATGTGCAACTGCTGCACTAGGAGTGCACGCCATTCCTCGCCACCCCGGCTGCTGCGATCGCCGTAGACGCCACTCGTGATGGGCATCGCAACGGCCAGCGCCTGCTCGACGAACCGTGAGACGGCGGGCGTCATGACGCTGCTCAGTTCCTGCTCGCCTCGAACCGGACGAGGTGGCCGTGGCTGAGTTCGCCTACCTGTTGATGGCTGTCGGCCAATCCCTGCCTGTAGCCACTGCAAGCGAGCGAAGCAGGAGGACAGTCCCGCGCGCAGCGCCGGCCTGTGGTGGCGAGCAGCGAGGAACTCGGTCCTGAGCGCGGAGCTTCGCGGTTCACTGCTGGTTCCCCAGGGCACACACCGGCCGTGGCTCCTCCAGACCTCGCGCGTCCGCCTCCGCACCTGAGCACGCAGTTCGCAACGCGGCCCAGGTCGCCGGGTCGAGCCCGAGCGGGTGGCACTCACGAGCCGACTGAAAGGCCGGTTTTCCTGGGCGGACTCGCCCCCGCCCGCGTCCGCCGTGGCTTCCGGCACATTCGCTGCAAGGCCGCCCACCCTGCCCGAGCACCTCCCCAGCCCGGATCTTCCCTTTTGACCGTCCACTTGGCCTCTCAGCCGGTGAGGGGGCCTCGGGCTGCCAGGCGTTTCGCTGAGAATAGTGTGTTGCGGGTGTAACAGGTGATGCTTGGCCCGGACGCCACGGATACGGTGCTTGGTTGTGCTGGTCCGGGGGGCTGAACCTGATCGGCAGTGCACATAGGAGAGGGCGCGGGGCGTGGAATTGCTGGACGAGTCGGATCCGGGGGCTGTTGGGGGTTATCCCCTGCTGGCGCGGCTCGGTGAGGGTGGCATGGGGCGGGTGTATCTGTCCCGGACGGTGTCGGGGCGTCCGCTGGCTCTGAAGACGGTGCGTGCCGAGTTCGGACGGGAGCAGGGGTTCGAGGAGCGGTTCGCGCGGGAAATCCGTAACAGCGACCAGGTGCGCTCCCCCTGGACGCCTGCGGTGGTGGACTACAGCCCGGTGGGGCAGCGCCCACAGTGGCTCGCCACCGAGTACGTGGCGGCGCCGTCCCTGGCGGAGTGGGTGCGGCGGTACGGCCCGCTGCCCGAGCCGTGCGTACTGGCACTGGCGTCCGAACTTTTCGGGGCGCTGGGAGCGGTCCACGGGGCCGGGCTGGCCCACCGGGATGTCAAGCCGTCCAATGTGCTGCTGGGCCGCCGTAGTCCGTTGCTCATCGATTTCGGGATCGCCCGCGCGAGGGAGGACTCGCGTCACACGAGGACCGGTGGTGTGATCGGCACTCCCGGCTATCTGGCGCCGGAGCAGGCGAGTGCCGGGGAATCGGGTGCGCCCGGGGATGTGTTCTCGCTGGCTGCGGTGCTGGTGTACGCGGCGACGGGACGGGGCCCGTTTTCCCGTCCGACTGAGGAGTTCTCGCCCGCGGTGCAGCTCTACCGCATCGTGCATCAGGAGCCGAACCTCGACGGCGTTCCGCCGGCCCTGACCCCGTTCTTGCGGTCCTGTCTGGCCAAGGACCCCGAGCAGCGGCCCACGCCCGGCACTGTCAGCGTTCTGTTGGAACGCCTGGGCGGCCGGTGCGGTACTTGGCCGCAGTTGCTGCCCGAGGCGCTGGAAAAAGATCTCGCCGTGCGGGAGGAGGAGGCGCACGCGTTGATCTCCACGACATTGCGATCGCCATCCGTGCCGGCTGTGTCACGTGAGTCCGAAGACGGCCCGGCTGCGGCCGACGCGGGGACCGCCGTCCTGCCGCCTTCCGACGCTGTGCGACGGTGGGTGTCAAGCCGTACCGGCCGGGTGGTCGTCGGGACCACGGCCGCGGCGCTGATGGCCACGGCAGGCACGTTCGTGGTGCAGCGTTTCTCCGGCGATGACGCGTCCGGCGGAACGCCTTCGCCGTCATCCGCCGCCACATCGCTTCCCGCGGCCTGGGCAGGTGCATGGGTCGGCACCGGGCCGGGCAATCCCACCCCCGACGATGATAATCAGCGCCGAACCAACCGGTTCACCTTCGCTCTGACTCTCCACCCGGCAGAACGGGGTGAATTGGCGGGCAAGCAGGTCAGCAACGTGACCGAAGTGAACACCAGCCTTGAGCTGGGATGCACCGAGACCCTGCAACTGCGGGAGGTACGCAAGGCCTCAATGGTCCTCAAGGCTGTCACCAGCCAATCCACCGACCCGTCGGCCGAAGTGGCCTGCCCCAGCGGCAATGTCTACGTCGTCACGATGACCGGCCGAGACACCCTGAGCCTGAGCGACGAGGGTGACCAGTCCGCCGGGGCGCCGTCCACCCTCACCCGGCGGTGACGGCTGCGCCCGCCAACCATGCGATGCCAAGCCCTTCCCATCCATTGCCGGCTTCGCTGAGGCCGTAGCGCGACGTCCAGGGCAGTACGTGGGCGCGGGAGCTCGAGGCGCAGCGGGAGGCAGGGGTGCCGAGCCCGCTCCCCGCTCCCCACCGTGTGCCGGTCAGTCAGACCCGGCCGCGAGCTTCGCCCCCGGGCCCGGAAGCATCGTGACCTGGCCGGGCGCGGTGATGTCGTGTCCGGAGGCGCAGGCCACCACCGTCTGTACCGGGCTGCCGCACTCGTGGTGGAGCAAAGAGATCGTGCCGGCGCCGGACGGGACGATCCAGCGCTCGGCCCAGTCATCGAGGGCGATCAGGATGGGCAGGAGACTGCGGCCCTTGTCGGTGAGGCGGTACTCGTCGCGTCCGCGCGCACCGAGGGCTCGATAGCGGGTTTTTCCCCAGGATGCCGTCGGCGACGAGGTCCCTCAGGCGGGCGGACAGCACGCTCGGACTGATGCCGCGATGGCAGCCGAGGACCGGGTCCGCGCCGCGCATGACGACAGGCACCACCACGACCCTGAGCGCCACCGACTTCGCCACCCCGGTCGAGGACCGGTACTTCGAGGACTACGTGCCGGGTGCCGTGAACGTCTACGTCAGCATCACCATGACCAGGCAGGACATCCTTCGGTTCGCCGACGAGTTCGACCCGCAGAGCCTCCACAACGATCCACAGGCAGCCCGGCAGGGGCCGTTCAACGGTCTCATCGCCAGCGGTTGGCACACCTGTTCCGTCACGATGGGGATGTATGTCGACCACTACGTCAGCAAGGTGGCGAGCCTGGCCTCACCCGGCATCGACGAACTGCGCTGGGTCCAGCCCGTCAGGCCCGGCGACAGCCTGCTCCTGCGGGCGACGGTGCAGGACGCCCGCCTCTCGCGCTCCAAGCCGGATCGCCGTCTCGTCACCCCGGCATCGAGGTCATCGACCAGCACGGCCGGACAGTGCTGACCATGAGCGCCATGAACCTCTTTCTGCGCCGCCAGGTCATCATCGGGCCGGGATGACGGTTCGCTGCCGTCGCCCTCCGAGTACGCCGGTGTCGCGCACCTGGGCACTGCCGGGGCGCCTTCACCTGCGCGCGGAGGTCCCGCCTGGTGGAGCAGTCGCGGCGGAGCTACACCCGGTGATTCCACAACCGTTAAAGTGGTGCCGACCCTGTCCACCGCGTCGGAGCCGACCTTGCCGAACCTGTCCAACCTCGAGGAGATCTTCTCCGACGAGGGTGACGGCGCCGTCGGCCCCGTGCGGTCGCCCGGCTGGCAAAGCAACGTCTCACCGCAGGGACTCACGGTGACATTGATCGCCGACTACACGTTCCCCGGCCGGGCGTGGTTGCCGTCGGCGGCGATCGTGGCACTGCTCGGAGAGTTCCAGGTGACCCCGGGCGCCGCCCGTACGACGATCAGCAGGCTGATGCGCCGTGGGGTGCTGGAGGGCAGCCGGCAAGGGCGGCACAGCTCCTACCGGCTGACGTCTCAGGCCGCCGTCGACCTGTGGAGCGGCGCCAGCTCGATCGCCACCTTCACCACCCAACCCGACTCATGGGACGGACGGTGGACACTGATCGCCTTCTCCGTCCCGGAACAGGAGAGCACGCGGCGGCGCGCCTTGCGCACCGCGCTGCGCTGGCGCGGATTCGCGCCGCTGTACGACGCGCTCTGGGTGTCGCCGCACCCCCTGACCCCCAAGGGACGGATCGAGGTGGCCGACCTGGCGCGGGGAGCGCTGACCGTGTTCCGCGCGCGGCAGGAGGAACTGGACACGGAGGTCGACCGCAACCCGGTCGAGGCATGGGACCTGACCGGCATCGCCGAGCATTACCAGGCCTTCATCAGCCGTTGGAGCGGCCTGCTCCCGCACATCAGCGCCGACGGCGTCACCGGTGCCGACGCGGTGCGCGCACGGACCGAAGTCATGCACGCCTACCGGCACTTCCCCATCCTGGACCCGCTGCTCCCCATCGGGCTGCTGCCGCCCGGCTGGCCCCGGTCACGAGCGCGGGAAGTCTGCGTCGCGGTGTACGACGGCCTGCTCCAGCCCGCCCAGGACCACGTCCGCGCCGTGGTGACCCGATTCGCGGAAGGACCGCACCCCGACATCAAGGCCCATACGATCGCCGGCATGAGCGCAGGTATAGGCCACGGCTGACGAGGGACCGTCGCAAGCGTGACCGAGCGGTCCGCGGAGACACCACGCAGCACCTCCCGGACCCTGCGATCCATCGAATCCGCTTCGAATGCGACAGGATGAACTGTGGGCGCTGATCGAGCCGTTGCTGCCCGAGCCGGGACCGAAGCTGGTGGAGGGGCGGCCTCGGTTGCCGGACCGGCAGGCCTTGTGCGGGATCCTGTTCGTGCTGCATACCGGCATCCAGTGGGAGTACCTGCCCCAGGAGCTGGGCTTCGGTTCGGGCATGACGTGCTGGCGGCGTCTGGCCGCGTGGAACGAGGCCGGTGTGTGGGGCCAACTGCACTTGGTGCTGCTGAAGAAGCTACGGGCGGCGAAGAAGCTGGAGTGATCGCGGGCGGTGATCGACTCCTCCCACGTGCGGGCCGCTCGGCGTGGCTCAAAAACGGGCCCAGCCCGGTCGACCGCGCACGGCCGGGCAGCAAGCACCACGTCCTCACCGACGGCCAGGGCATCCCGCTCGCGGTGTCGCTGACCGGCGGAAACCGCAACGACGTCACCCAGCTGATCCCGCTGCTGGACAAGGTCCCGGCCGTGGCCGGACTCGTCGGCCGGCCACGGCACCGCCCCGACGCGCTCCTGGCCGACCGCGGCTACGACCACGACACCTGCCGGCGCCTGCTCTGGGCCCGCGGCATCCGCCCGGTCATCGCCGAACGGGGCCAGCCACACGGCTCCGGCCTCGGTATCTTCCACTACGTGGTCGAGCGCACGATCGCCTGGCTGCACGGCTTCCGCCGCCTACGCATCCGATGGGAACGACGCGACGACATCCACGAAGCCTTCCTCGGCCTCGCCGCCTGCCTGATCACCCACCGCCACGTGAAACGCCTTTGTTAGGACCTCTAAGACGTTCGGCTCTGGCCCGCATCGGTGGTGACACCAGGTAGCCGTCCTTGACCATGATCTTGTGATGGATGTCGACTCCCACTCAGCACGGTGTTTCCCGGGCTGTCAGTGTTGGTTGTCGAGGACGTGGTGGACGGAGGTGACGCGGTGGTGGTCACGGCTCGCACTCGGGATGCGGCGGTGCCGTGTCCGGTGTGCCGGACGCCGACGGGGAAGGTGCACAGGTATCACCGCCGGACGGGGACGGACGTGCCGGTCGGCGGCCGCCCGGTCCTCGTCCACCTGAGGGCACGGCGGCTGGTCCGTCCGGTCCTGGGCTGCCGGAGGCAGACCTTCCGCGAGCAGATTCCCGGACTGCTGTAGCGCCATCAGCGCCGCACGGTGCGGCTTGTCTGACAGATACCCCCAGGTGGCGCGCGAGTTATACGGCCGGGCGGCCGCACGCCTCGCCGGCCTGCTGGCCGTGCCGGTCTCCCGCAGTACCGCACTGCGCCATCTGCGACGCCTGCCGCTGCCGCAGCAGGCGGTCCCACGGGTGATCGGCGTGGATCTTCTACCTCAATCAGGGCCGCGCCGAAGGCGATCGCCCCGTCACCACCCCACGTCATGCCGGCCGTCTCCTGCTCACCGACCCCGAAAACCTGCGCCCGAAGGAAACGACCCTGCTGGAGCAGATCGCCGTGGCCTGCCCGGCGATGACCGCACTCGGGCGAGGACAACGACGTGAAACTCACCGAGTGGATCACGGCCGCCCGTGCCGTCGGCCTGCCCCAGCTGCGCAGCTTCACCAACGGCCTCGAAATCGACCGGCCCGCCGTGAACGCCGACCTCGCCTTGCTCGACCACAACGGCCGCACCTAAGGCGTCAACACCCGCATCAGAGGATCATGAGACAAATGCACGGACGCGCCGGATTCGACCTCCTCCGCCATCGCATCCTCCTGCCCTGACGGCTACCCGATGTCACCACCGACGGGCCAGAGCGGTTCGTTCGACAGACCCCTTACGGGCGATTGGTGTGCACAGTCGGGCTATGAACAGGGGCGGCGCCTGGCCGCCATGCCCGATGTCACCGCCGTTTCTTCGACGCCAACGACCAGATGGCCCTCGGGGTACTGCGTGCCCTCCGCGAGGCGCGCCGCGACGTGCCGGCGATGTCAGCCCGGTCGGCTACGACGGCATCCCCGAGGCCGAATACGTGTGGCCTCCGTCGACCACGGTGCGGCAAGACTTCGGCGAGGCCGGGCGTCGCGCGCTGAACTCCTTGTCGCGCAGATCGAGGGCGAGCCGAGAACAGGAACCTCGGTCGCGCTGGAGCCCGAACTGGTTGTACGGGACAGCAGCCCCTCCTCCCTCGCCGCGGAGTCGGAACCAGCGGATCTTCCGGGACTAGCAGCACGCCCATCCCGGGGGCGCGACCCGATACACGCAGCTTGAGCAGGCGATCGTCGCCGCTGGTACAGGGCCGGTCGGCGAACCTTTCCAGCCAGATCAGCAAGCAGCAACTACTCAAACCGGCTCCACGCGGCGGCCGCCATTCAGCGTCGGCCGTCGCTCGGCGGTGCCTTTTGCCGATGCAGGGCATAGCCCCACCCTCATTTCGGCGGACGGGAGATCGTAGGCCGACCGGCTTCCATCATCTCGGCGACCCGGACCATCGTCTCCCGCAGCCACATGTGCGCCGCGTCGTGCATATGGACTGGATGCCACCACAAGGCCTGCTGGATCGGCACGGCGTCATAGGGCGGTTCCATGATGCGGACGGGTGCGAGTCCGTCCAGCTCATCGGCGAGACGCCTTTGAAGGAGAGCTACCCGGCGGGTGCCTACGACCAGGAGCGGCATCAGCTGGAAACTGTCGACGGAGACCGCCACGCGCGGCTCGATGCCGAGCATGGCGATCTGACGGGCGGCGGGGGCATCGTAGGCTCGTTGGTACGTCACCCAGGGCAGTCGGGCCAGGTCGTCGAGGGTGAGCTGCTCGCCGACCTCGGGGTTGTCGTCGGCGACGAGGAAGACCCAGCTGTCCTGGTAGAGCTCGACCGTGGGGAAGCCGCGAATGATGCCGTGGGGCAGCAGTAGCCCGTCCACGGTGCTGAGCAGCGACCCGGTGCTGTCGATGATTTCGTTCGGTACCTGTTTGAACCTGAGCCGGATGCCTGGTGCCTCGGCTTGGACGGTGCGGGCGAGTTCGGTGCCGAATACGGCAACCGCATAGTCCGAGGCGATCAGCGTGAACTCATGTTCCTCGCGAGAGGGGTCGAATTCGGCCTGACTGGAGAAGACGCGCTCCAGCAGGTCGCATGCGGTGGTGGTCCGGTCGAGGAGGGCCTGCCCGAGGGCGGTCAGTTCGTACCCTCCGCCCACCCGGGCGAGGAGGTCGTCGTCGAAGTGGCGGCGCAGCCGGGCCAGGGCCGCGCTCATCGCGGGTTGACTGAGACCGATGCGCTGGCCGGCCCTGGTGACGTTGCGCTCCTGCAGGAGGGCGCGCAGGGCAACAACGAGGTTGAGGTCCAGGCTGGCCAAGTTCACGAAGCATCCCAATTCCGGAGCCGGCACCATGGGTATTCGCCGGCTGGATTCTTATATACAGGAAATCGATTTCCCTGATTGCAAGCTACGGGCCAGATTAGTGGCACCGCAATCGGGAGGAAATCTCCGTGACATCCGCAGCCACGTCGGCACTCTTCACCCCCTTCTCCGGACCGTTCGCCATCGGCACCCTTTCGGCACCGGGCGAGACCAGGTTCCCGGGCCTCGTGGCCCAGGACGGCCAGGTACTCGACCTGCGTACGGCATTGGGTGAACCCGCGCTGACCACGCTCGCACTCATGGAGCGCTGGGACGAGCTGCTGCCGCGGCTGCACACCCTCGCAGGGGACCCGGAGCGCGACTGGCGGCCGCTGGCCGAGATGACGGCGCACGCGCCCGTCGAGCCGCGGCAGATCTTCCAGTCGGGCGCCAACTACCGGCAGCACGTGATCGACCTGGCGGTCGCACACCGCGCCCCGGACGCCTCGGGCACCGTCGAGGAGGCCCGCGCCGAGGTCGCGGCGATCATGGACAAGCGGGCCGCCGAGGACCTCCCGTACGTCTTCATCGGCCTGCCGACCACGATCAGCGGTCCCTACGACGACGTGGTGCTGCCCGCCTGGGCCGAGAAGCCCGACTGGGAGCTGGAACTGGCCGCGGTGATCTCCCGTCCCGCCTCCCGGGTCACCGTGGATGAGGCACTGGAGTACGTCGCGGGCTACACCATCGCCAACGACCTGACCGACCGCGCGACCGTCTTCCGCCGGGACATGCCCCCGATCGGCACCGACTGGCTGCGCAGCAAGAACGCCCCCGGCTTCACCCCGCTCGGTCCGTGGATCGTCCCGGCCGGCTCCATCGCGGACCCCTCCGACCTGCAGGTCACCCTGAAACTCAACGGCGAGACCATGCAGGACGAGTCCACCAAGGACATGATCTTCGGTGTCGCACGGTTGATCTCCTACATCTCCCAGACCGCCCAACTACTGCCCGGCGACCTGGTTCTGACCGGCAGCCCGGCCGGCAACGGCATCCATTGGGGCCGACTGCTGCGCGACGGCGACGTGATGGACGGCTCGGTCACCGGGCTCGGCGCCCAGCGCACCCGCTGTGTCGCGGAGGAAACCCGATGAGCGCCGATCGTATCGACCGTACGGATCCCGAGGCGGCGATCGCCGAGGCCGCGAAGGCGTACTCGAACTGGGGCCGCTGGGGCGAGGACGACGTGCTCGGCACGCTCAACTTCCTCACCGAGGCCAAGCGCCGCGAGGGCGCGGCCCTGATCCGCGACGGCGTCAGCTTCTCCTTGTCACAGAGCTTCGACATGGACGGCCCGCAGAAAGGCTGGCGGCGGCGTACCAACCCGGTGCACACGATGCTCGCCACCGGCACCGACGCCGCTCTGGGTGGCCAGGGCTTTCCGCACGGTTTCGGTGGCGCCGACGACGTGATCGCCATGCCCTTGCAGTGCTCCACCCAGTGGGACGGGCTCGGGCACATCTTCGATCACGGCAAGGCGTGGAACGGCCGCTCGGCGGAGAAGGTCGTCACCTCCGAAGGCGATCTGGTCACCGGTATCGAGCACATGGCTTCGCACGTCGCCGGGCGGGGCGTCCTCCTCGATGTGGGTCTGGTCGTCGGTCAGGACGGCCAACTGCCCGACGGCTTCGCCATCGCCGAGGAGCACCTGACCGCAACCGCTGCCTCGCATGGTGTGACCGTCGGTCGTGGGGACCTGGTCCTCGTGCGCACCGGGCGGCTGGCCCGCGCCCGTCACGAAGGCTGGGGCGACTACGCGGGCGGGCCGGCACCCGGGTTGAGCTTCAGTACGGCCGGCTGGCTGCACCGGAGCGAGATCGCCGGGATCGCCACAGACACCTGGGGTTTCGAGGTGCGGCCCAACGAGTTCGACCACGCCTTCCAGCCGCTGCACCAGGTCGCCATCCCTCACATCGGTCTGCTCATCGGGGAGATGTGGGACCTCGACGCCCTCGCCGCGCATTGCGCCGCCGACGGCCGGTACGAGTTCTGGCTCACCGCCGCGCCACTGCCCATCACCGGCTCCGTCGGCTCACCGGTGAATCCCATCGCCGTCAAGTAACGACCTGGACGGCCGGGCGAGCCGCGCCCGGACGGCTACGCCACCTTCGCCCGCCCGGCCCGCAACACCTCCTCTGCCGCTCGAAGTCGCGCGGCACCATCTCAGGGAGAACCCATGAACGACCCTCGCCCCCGCACCGTCCTCGTCATAGGCGGCGGCGCGTCCGGCAACGCCGTGACCGTGCTGCTGCGGCGGGCGGGCATCGCCGTGGAACTGATCGAGGCCAAACCCGACTGGAACGTGCTCGGCTCCGGCATCACCCTCCAGGGCAACGCGCTGCGCGTGCTGCGCGAAGTGGGCGTATGGGACAAGGTCCGGGAGAGCGGCTACGCCGTCGACGCCGTCGGCCTGGCCGCGCCCGACGGGACCGTGTTCCATGTCCAGCAGGACATCCGCACCGGTGGGGACGACCTGCCCCCGATCTTCGGCATGCAGCGGCCCCGGCTCCAGGAGATTCTGTGTGAGGCCGTCCTCGAGAGCGGCGCGGCGATACGCCTGGGCACCACCGCCGAGGAACTGGTCCAGGACGCGTCCAGCGTCACCGCCCGGTTCAGCGACGGCACCGAGGGCCGCTACGACCTTGTCATCGCCGCCGACGGCGTCAGCTCCCACACGCGCGCGATGATCGGCATCAGCGACAAACCCGAACCGACCGGCATGGCCATCTGGCGCGTCCCCGTGCCCCGCCCCGAGGGCGTGGAGCGCATGGACCTGTCCTACGGCGGACCGTGCTACATCGCCGGCTACTGCCCCACCAACAAGAGCACCATCTACGCCTACCTCGTCGAGGCCAACCGCGACCGCGCTTCCATCGACCCGGCCTCGTACGCGGACGAGATGCGGCGGCTGGCCGCGCCGTACGGGGGTGCGTGGCCGGAGATCGCCGCGAGCATCACCGACCCCGCCAAGGTCAACTACACCTGGTTCGACCGGCTGCTCGTCGAGGGCTCCTGGCACCGCGGGCGGGTCGTCCTGATCGGTGACGCGGCCCACGTCTGTCCTCCCACGCTCGCCCAGGGCGCGGCCATGTCGCTGGAGGATGCCTCCGTACTGGCCGAGATGCTGAGCGAGGAGCAGGACTGGAGTTCCCTCGACGCCCTGCTGACCGGCTTCTACGAACGCCGGATCGACCGTGTCCGCATGGTGGTCGAAGCGTCCGTGCAACTCGGTCGGTGGCAGTTGGACGGCATCCGTGACGCCGACGCCCCCGGTCTGATGGGCCGCACGATGTCCGTCCTGAAGGAGACCCCGTGAACCCCGTGAGTCCCCGGAACAGCGCACCCACGATCGACGTCCACGCGCACGTCCTGCTCCCTCAGATCGAGGAAGCCGTCGCCGGACACGCCGGTCTGGCCGCGGCCCGCGATCTCGACGCCCGCCGCAACGGCCCCGAGGCCATCGCCGTCAGCGGCCCGATGTTCCGCGACCGCTTCCCGAGGCTGACCGACGTCAAGGCCCGTCTCGCCGCGATGGACGCCTCCGGGGTCGACGTCCAGCTGGTCTCGCCCTCTCCGTCGCACTACCACTACTGGGCCGACGAGGACCTGGCCCGTACGGTGTGGGAACTGGCCAACGACGGCACCGCCGCGCACATCGCTCAGGCCCCGGAACGGCTGCACGGCCTCGGCCTCGTCCCGCTCCAGCACCCGGGCCTCGCCGTCGAAGCCCTCGAACATGCCCTCGGCCTGGGCCTGCGCGGTGTCGAGATCTCGAGCCACGCGCCGGGACGCGAACTGTCGGACCCCGCGTACGAGCCGTTCTGGACACGGACCGAGGAAAGCGGCGCGATTCTCTTCCTGCATCCCTTCGGCTGCACGCTCGACGAGCGCCTCAACCGGTGGTACCTGTCCAACACCGTCGGCCAGCCGACCGAGAACGCCGTCGCGCTGTCCCATCTGATCTTCTCCGGAGTCCTGGACCGGCACCCGGGGTTGCGCATCGTCGCCGCCCACGGAGGCGGCTATCTGCCCACCCACATCGGCCGCTCCGACCACGCCTGGCTCGCCCGCACCGACACCCGCGATTGCGCGCACCCGCCCAGCAGCTACCTCAAGCAGCTGTACTTCGACTCTCTCGTCCACGACCCGGACGTCCTGCGCGAGCTGATCCGGGTGGCCGGCCACGACCGGGTCCTACTCGGCTCCGACTTCCCCTTCGACATGGGCACCGACGACCCGCTCGGCGCTCTGCGCGACGTCACGGACCTGCCGGCCCCCCACTTCCACGCTGTACGCGGCGGCAACGCTGCAGCGCTGCTCCGCCTTGTCTGAACCATCTGAACCGCACCGAGGAGAACCCCCACCATGAGCACACGTCTGCTCACCCACCTACGCCACGTCGACCTGGCTGTGCCGGACTACGACAAGCAGCTCGACTTCTACGCCGGCGTCTGGGGTCTGACCAAGGTCGCCGAGGACTCCGGCATCTCCTTCCTCGCCGCCGAGGGCTCGCCCGAGCAGTACATCGTCCGGCTCCGCAAGGCCGAGGAGAAGCGCCTCGACCTCATCTCCTACGGCGCGGCGAACCCCGCCGACGTGGACACACTCGCCGAGCAACTCCTCGCGGGTGGAGTGCAGTTGATCTCCCAGCCGGGCAAGATCGACACCCCCGGCGGCGGCTACGGCTTCCGCTTCTTCGACATCGACGGCCGCACCATCGAGGTCTCGGCCGACGTCGAGGCACGCCGGCACCGTCGTATCGAGGAGAAGGAGTCCATCCCGGTCCGTCTCTCGCACGTCGTCCTGAACTCCCCCGACATCAACGCCACCCGCGCCTGGTACGAGCAGCACCTCGACTTCCGGCTGTCCGACACGATGGCCTTGCCGCACATGGGCGAGGTCATGCACTTCATGCGGATCAGCAACCAGCACCACTCCATGGCCATCGCCAGCGGTCCGCACGCCTCCCTGCAACACCTCTCCTTCGAGATGCGCGGCATCGACGAGTACATGCGCGGCTCCGGCCGCGTGATGCGCTCCGGCGCCCGCAAGATCTGGGGCCCCGGGCGGCACATGGCGGGCGACAACACCTTCACGTACTTCCTCGACCCGAACGGCAACACCGTGGAGTACACCACCGAGCTCGAAAAGCTGGACGAGGACACCTGGCACCCGCACATCTACGACCTGACGAAGCCCGAGAACGCCGACCAGTGGGGCACGTCCAACCCGATGAACGAGATGGTCGCCAAGGAGATGCTCAACGACGTCGACCGCGGCGTCTTCGTCGCTCCGCCGGTCTGACCCCTTGACCCCGGGGGCTCGGCGCACTCCCCCGCCCTGTCAGGCCGCCGGGCCCCCGGCCTGTGTCCACCCTCCCAGCTCCCTAGGAATGCCATGCGTTTCGCCACGTACGAACAGCACGGCCGCAGCCGTCTTGCCACCGTCGAGGACGACGGCACCCTCTGCCCCTGCCCCGGCGCGGGAACGCTTCTCGACCTGATCCAGGCCGGTCCCGAGGCACTGCGCGAGGCGGGCAACGCAAGCCTGGACGTGCCGCGCGGCCCGCACGTCTCCCAGGTGCGACTGCTGCCGCCGCTCCAACCGCCGTCCGTGCGCGACTTCGTCGCTTTCGAGGAGCACGTCGAGGGTGTACGGCAATGCATCGACGGAGTCTCGGGGGCCCCGGACGCCTGGTACGACGCGCCCACCTTCTACTTCACCAACCCCTACGCGGTCATCGGCGCTCACGAGGACGTCCCCGTGCCGCCCGGCAGCCAGGCAATGGACTTCGAACTCGAAGTCGCCGCGGTCATCGGCCGCGAAGGCCGGGACCTCACCCCCGAGCAGGCCCGCGACCACATCATCGGCTACACCATCTACAACGACTGGTCCGCACGCGACCTCCAGTCCCGCGAGATGCAGGTCAGCCTCGGCCCCTGCAAGGGCAAGGACACCGCCACCACCCTCGGCCCCTACCTCGTCACCGCGGACGAGCTGGAGCCCTACCGCGACAGCGACGGCTTCCTGCGCCTGGCGCTGACCGCCGAGATCAACGGCGAGGTCGTCGGCAAGGACCTGCTGTCCAACATGAGCTGGACCTTCGAGGACATGACCGCCTACGCCTCCCGCGGCACCTGGGTCCGCCCCGGCGACGTACTCGGCTCCGGCACCTGCGGCAACGGCGGCTGCCTCGCCGAACTCTGGGGCGTGCGCGGCCGCCAGGACCCGCCGCCGCTCAAGCCCGGCGACACCGTCACCCTCACCGTCGAGGGCATCGGCACCGTCTCCAACACCGTGGTATCCGGTGCCGAACCGGTGGCCGTCCCTCGCGCCCGTACACGCCCGCGAACGCGCCCGTGAACCGCGCGGCGGAGAGCAGGCCGGCCGACAAAATCGTCGTCACCGGAACCGCGCGCGGCAGGGCACGGGGAGGCTCCGGCCCGGGTGGGAGCGACCGTGACCGCCACCGATGCGACACAGGCACCCGGCCAACTGGGTCATCCCCTAAATGATCGGCGCCGGGGCCAGGCGCGGCGGCCTGCTCGCCGACGACCACCCTGCTCCACGCCATCGGCTGCCACATCCCACTCCGCCGGGCCGGCCTCCCTGACGAGCTGCTCGACGCCGCCGTCCTCCTCGCCTCCGGCGAGGCCTCGTACATCACCGGCGCCAGTCTCGTCGCCGTCGGCGACTGGTCGACGGTGCTGCCCGGCTCCCCCGTTTGCCCCTCGACCGACCTCCGGTTGAAAGGACCGCACGTGAACAAGGTCAGCGCGAGCGCCGCCGAGGCGGTCGCCGACATCTCCGACGGGGCCTCACTCGCCGTTGGTGGCTTCGGTCTGTCCGGCATACCGGCCGCCCTCATCGACGCCCTGCACGCCCAGGGCACCACCGGTTTGAAGGTCGTCTCCAACAACTGCGGCGTAGACGGCCAGGGCCTCGGCCTACTACTTGGCGACGGCCGCATCAGCCGCGTGACCGGCAGTTACGTCGGCGAGAACAAGGAGTTCGCCCGCCAGTACCTCAGCGGCGAGCTGGAGGTCGAACTCGTACCGCAAGGCACCCTGGCCGAGCGGCTACGGGCCGGCGGGGCCGGCATCCCGGCCTTCTACACACCGGCAGGCGTGGGCACACAGGTCGCAGACGGCGGCCTGCCCTGGCGTTACGCGGCGGACGGCAGCATCGCCCTCGCTTCCCCCGCAAAGGAGAAGCGCTCCTTCGGCGGCCGCGCGCAGGTCCTCGAACACGGCATCACCACCGACTACGCGCTCGTCCGCGCCTGGCGCGGCGACACTCACGGCAACCTGGTCTTCAACAAGGCCGCCGCCAACTTCAACCCGCTGGCCGCCATGGCCGGCCGCATCACGATCGCCGAGGTCGAGGAACTCGTAGAACCCGGCGAGCTGGCCCCCGACGCGATCCATCTGCCCGGCGTCTTCGTCCAGCGGGTCCTCGCCCTCACGCCCGCGCAGGCCGCCGACAAACCGATCGAACGGCGAACGATTTCCCCGCCCCAGGCACGAGAGACGGTGCACAGCTGATGCCCTGGACCCGCGACCAGATGGCCGCCCGCGCCGCCGCCGAACTCACCGACGGCTCCTACGTCAACCTCGGCATCGGCCTGCCCACCCTCATACCCGGACACCTCCCGCCGGGCGTCCATGTCGTCCTCCACTCCGAGAACGGCATCCTCGGCATCGGGCCCTACCCCACTGAAGGCGACGTCGACCCCGACCTCATCAACGCCGGCAAGGAAACCGTCACCGTGCTCCCGGGAGCAGCCTTCTTCGACTCCGCCCTGTCCTTCGGCATGATCCGCGGCGGCCACATCGACACCGCCGTGCTCGGTGCCATGCAGGTCTCCGCGACCGGCGACCTCGCCAACTGGATGATCCCCGGAAAGATGATCAAGGGCATGGGCGGTGCCATGGACCTCGTCCACGGCGCCCGCCGCGTCATCGTCCTCATGGATCACACCGCCAAGGACGGCAGCCCCAAGATCCTCGACGAGTGCACCCTGCCCCTCACGGGCCAGGCCTGCGTCCACCGTGTCATCACCGACCTGGGCGTCATCGACGTCACCGACAACGGCCTGGTCCTTGTCGAAACCGCCCCCGGCGTCACCCACCACGACATCACCGCCGCCACCGCCGCGAAACTGCGCACCGCCGCTTGAGGCACGACAACCGATAGCACCAACCAGTTCGGTTCGCCGACTTCACCGACGCCAAAGGCATCGACCGGAATCGGGCGGCAGTTTCAACCGTGGATGCACCTCGATTTCCGCCGCGACCATCCCTGTTCACAGAGATACACATGCTCGCAATGACTGGCAGCTGGCCGGGCACCGAGCGTGTACGGGACAAGCCCTCCCTCACCATCTACCAGGTCAACGACGACCAAGGCTGAGGAACCCACCATGAAGAAGCTTCCCGCCCAGCGCGGCCGTGTCGCCGTCATCGGCGCAGGGCCCGGTGGCATGGCCGCCGCACTCTCCGTCCACCAGGTGGGCCACGACGTCGTGCTGTTCGAGCGCTACCCGCACGCCAGACCCGCCGGCAACATCCTCAACCTGTGGCCGCCACCCATCAAGGCACTCGGGCTGCTCGGAGTGAACACCGAGGACCTGGGTGCGCCCTGTACGTCCGAGTTCCGCAACGCTCGCGGCCGCCGCCGGGTCCGCGCGGCCCTTCCTGAGCAGGTTGTCCGCGACTACGGCGGCGGCTTCATCGGCCTGCTGCGCCCCGAGCTGTACGAGCGGCTGCTCGACGCGCTGCCCAAGGGAGTCCTGCAGGTCAACCACACAGTGGAGCGCGTCGAGCAGGACGAGAACGGTGTTCGACTGCACCTCGCGGACGGACGAGTCCACGAGGCGGACCTCGTGATCGGCGCGGACGGCATCGATTCCCTGGTCCGCCGCACTCTGTGGGGCGACAGCCCCAAGCGCGAGCACAACCTGCACATCTTCGGCGGCTACACCTTCGACGAGAGCGTCGAGACCGAGCCCGGGATGTGCGTTCTCTCCCACACCCGCACGGTGCAGGGCAGCTGGACCGCCATCCGCGACAAGGGACGTGACGGCCACCAGTGGTGGATACTCGAAGCGTTCGACGCAAGGCGGGAATTCAC
Source organism: Streptomyces caniscabiei (assembly GCF_014930365.1). Classification (GTDB taxonomy): domain Bacteria; phylum Actinomycetota; class Actinomycetes; order Streptomycetales; family Streptomycetaceae; genus Streptomyces; species Streptomyces caniscabiei. Next base: position 139,260 of record NZ_JABXWI010000002.1, read on the forward strand.
CGGGGACCTGCACTCGAACGCGACCAGCCTCGGCCAGGACTTCGCCCGTCCGCTCCCCCAGCTGATCGCCGCGACCGACCCCGCGCACGTTCAGCGCTGGGTGATCCGCGACCGCAAGCCGCTGAAGCAGTGGTCCAAGGGCCGCGCCACCCTCGTCGGCGACGCCGCGCACCCCACCTCCCCGTACGCCGGGTACGGCGCCGGCATGGCCACCGAGGACGGCTATTTCATCGGCCGCCGCCTGGCAGGGGTGGACCTGAGCGACTACGCCGCTGTCCGCCAGGCACTCGACGCCTTCGAGACCCCCCGCAAGCCGCACACCGCCCGGCAGTCCCAGCACGCCTACGCCCTCGGGCGCGTCTTCCATCACGCGCCGCGCGCTCTGCAACCGATCCGGGACGTGATCCTGGACCGCACCCCACTGATGCAGAAGGTGGTCGGTGACTCCACCCCCATATCGATCCTCACTCAGCTCGAGGAGATCGACCGGGCCGAAGCCCGCTTCACCGCACTCCTCGGCCTCGGCGAGGCGCACGGCACCACTCCGTGACCTCGTGGCTGGGACCTCGCCCAGCGGGGCGCGCGGAAGATGTGGCCACAGGTCCGCGACGTGAATCGCGTCCGGGGCGCCGAGCCGTCCGGCCTCGGCATATGCGGTGGACCGGTCACGGCAGATCAGCTCGACGCCGGGATGGCCGGCGACCGCAGTATCGGAAAGGTGGCGCACGTATCGGCTGTGCACCCGGCCCGACACCGTCCCGCAGGCGGGACACGCGGCCCGCTCCGCCGATGCGCGGGCCCGCACGACTACCAACTCGCCGTTGACCACTGCGTTTTCGATCACTACACCTTCCATCTGGTGGAACCTCAGGTCCTGGAGGAACACATCACCCACGACCGTTCATGATCGCGCTTGTGGTGACCCTCCGTGGCCCCGGCACTGAAAGTGATCCAGAACCACTTTTCAGCCGTCGCCGACACAGAGCTACTTCATTCCCGTGGTCGCGATTCCCTTGACGAGGTAGCGCTGGCCGACGAGGAAGACGATGAAGACCGGGATGAGTGTGATGACGGACATCGCGAACAGTGATCCCCAGGAGGCTCCGCTGGTGGCGTCGACGTAGTTGCGCAGGGCCACGGGTGCCGTCTGCAGTTCCGGCTTGGTCAGGTAGATCAACTGGCTCAGGAAGTCGTTCCACGTCCAGATGAAGGTGAAGATCGCCGTGGTGGCCAGGGCCGGCAACGAGATCGGCAGCAGGATGCGGAAGTAGATACGCCAGTACCCTGCTCCGTCGATCTTGGCCGCCTCGTCCAGCTCGGTGGGAAGACCCCGGAAGAACTGGACCATCAGGAAGATGAAGAAGGCGTCCGTGGCCAGGAACTTGGGAACGATCAGCGGGAGGAACGTATTCACCCATCCGATCTCCGAGAACATCACGTACTGCGGAATGATGAGGACGTAGATCGGCACCATCAGGGTCAGCAGCATCATGCCGAAGAAGACCGCCCGCCCGCGGAACTTCAGCCGCGCGAAGGCGTAGGCCGCCATGGAGCAGCTGACCAGGTTGCCCAGCAGTGCCCCCAGGACGACGATCGCCGAGTTCAGCAGGTACACCCCGAACGGGTGCGACAGCGCGTTCCAGCCGTCGGCGTAGTGCCCGAAGTCGGTCTGAGTGGGCAGCAGGGAAGGCTCACGGAAGATCAGGGCGTCGGGTTTGACCGAGCTGGCGATCATCCACAGCAGCGGGTAGACCATCACGAGCCCGAAGGCGATCAGCACGACGTGCTTGATGAGCGCGCGTATCCGAGCCACCCGCCTTTGGCGCTGCGCGGCGGGAGCAGGCGCAGGAGTTGGAGCAGGCGAAGGAGTGTCTTCGGCCTTCAGGAGTGTCATCTCACTTACCGTCACCGTAGAACACCCATCTCTTGCTGAAGTAGAAGTTGATTGCGGTCAGGGCACCGACGATCACCACGAGCAGCCATGCCATGGCCGAGGCGTATCCCATGTGGAGCCGGCCGAAGCCCTCCTCGTAGAGGTACAGCGAGTAGAAGAGGGTCGAGTCCGAGGGGCCTCCCGTCCCGCCGCTGACGACGAATGCCTGGGTGAAGGACTGGAAGGAGCTGATGACCTGGAGAACGAGGTTGAAGAAGATGATCGGGGTGAGCAGTGGCACGGTGACGTGCCGGAACTGGTTCCATCGGCCGGCGCCGTCGAGGGCGGCGGCTTCGTAGTACTGCTCGGGGATCTGCCGCAGGCCGGCCAGGAAGATCACCATGGAGGAGCCGAAGGTCCACACGTGCAGGACGACGAGGCTGTACAGCGCGGTGTCCGGGTTGGAGATCCAGCCGGGCCCGTCGATGCCGAAGAGTCCGAGGAACTTGTTCACCAGGCCGTCGGTGCCGAAGACCTGCCGCCACAGGATGCCCACGGCGACCGAGGCGCCGAGGAGCGAGGGCAGGTAGTAGACGGACCGGTAGAACGCCAGCCCCTTGATGCCCCGGTTGAGGACCATCGCCAGGGCGAGGGCGACCGCCAGCAGCAACGGAACGCTCAGGGCGACGTAGGCGAAGGTCACGCCCAGGGATGTGCGCAATCGGGGGTCGTCGAGCATCTTGCTGTAGTTCTCGAAGCCCACCCACTCGGGAGAGCTCAGCAGGTTGTAGTCGGTCATCGAGAAGTACAGCGAGGCGATCATCGGGCCGAGCGTGACGCCGGCCATGCCGACGAACCACGGCAACAGGAAGACCCATGCGGTCCGTTCTTCTTTTCTGGCCGCCTGGCTGAGGGGGCTGCGGAGCACAGTCATCGTCCTCGGGTTCTTGGATCGGGTGCGGGGTTCAGGAGTCGTTCGACGACGGCTCGGCGTGCTGCGATGCGGACAGCGGACAGCGCACGACGGCGACGTCCGCCGCGTCGAGGACGAGCGTCTGCCCGGCCTCCAGGCGGCGTCCGGTGATCAGGTCGGTGCCGGAGCGGTCGAGGGCGACGGTCGCCTTGTCCTGCCGGTGGTTCAGCAGGAACAGGTACACATTCGTGTCCGTCCGTCGCTCGGTGACCTCGACGCCTCGTGGTGCGGCGTGCACCGGTCGCACCCCGGCACGATCCAGGACGTGCCGCACCAGGGCTTCGAGGGCGTCGTCGTCCAGACGTGTGCCGACGTACACGGCGCGGCCCTGGCCCAGTTCGTGCTCGACCACCGCGGCTTTGCCGGCGAGATGCCCCTTTCGGTAGACGGCGAGCGGTCGGGCGGTCTCCGTTTCGAGGTCGTCCTGCCACAGGGAAGCGGCGGCGAGGAAACCGGTCAGGGCGGTCTGTTCGGCTGCCGCCCGGACCGGCACCGTGGCCTCGGCGGGCAGCGGAGAGAACTCCTGCACGTGCGCGCCGATGACCTCGCGCAGGGCCCCCGGGTATCCGCCTTCGACGATCCGGTCGTCCTCGTCGACGATCCCCGAGAAGTACGAGACGACGAGATGGCCCCCGTCCTCCACGAACCTGTGCACGGCCGCGCTGTGCTGACGTGTCATCAGGTACTGGTTGGGGATGACCAGGACGCGGTAGGGCGACAGGGCGTCGTCGAGGGTGACGACGTCGACGGCGACCTGGCTGTTCCACAGGGCCCGGTAGTGCCGGGCGACGGTGTCCCGGTAGTCGAAGGCGTTGTCCGGGTGGGCGCAGCCTTCCACGGCCCACCAGTTCTGCCAGTCCCAGACGATGGCGACCTGGGCGCTGGTGCGCGCTGTGGCGATCTCGTCGATGGCCCGCAGTTCGTTGCCGAGGGCCTTGACCTCCTGCCAGGTCCGTGTCTTCTCTCCGCCGTGCGGGAGCATCGCGGAGTGGAATTTCTCCTGCCCCTGGCGGGATGCCCGCCACTGGAAGAACATCACCGCGTCGGAGCCGTGCGCGACGGCCTGGTAGGACCCCAGACGCATCCGGCCCGGCTGTTTGACCTGGTTGGTCTTCCACTGGCTGACCGCGCCGGCCGCCTGTTCCATCAGCATCCAGGGCTGCCCGCCGCGCAGGGTGCGCATCAGGTCGTACTGGAAGGCGGCGACGGCCAGCGAGTGGGGCTTGCCGGGGTCGGGGTAGCAGTCGAAGGCGACGACGTCGAGTTCCTTCGCCCACCGGTGGCTGTCGGTCAGCCGGCACCCGAAGAAGTTGGTGGTCGCCGGCACGTCCGGCGTGACCCCGTGGAGCAGGTCGCGCTCCTGTGTGACCAGTTCCAGCAGGAGGTCGGAGGTGAAGCGGGAGAAGTCCAGCTCACGGGAGGGATTGACCCAGCCGCGCACAGGTCGGGGCAGGTGCACCTGGGACCAGTCGCCGTAGCGCTGGCTCCAGAACGCCGTGCCCCACCGGTGGTTGAGCTCGTCGAGGGCGCCGTAGCGCTGCCGCAGCCACTCGCGGAAGCGGTCGTCGCACAGGTCACAGAAACAGTCGGAGTGGTACTCGTTGCCGATGTGCCACATGGCCAGTGCCGGATGGCTCCCGTACCGCTCGGCCAGCTTGGTGGCGATGCGCCGGCTGCGGTCCCGGTAGACCGGGGAGGAGGGGCAGAAGTGTCCTCGACTGCCGATGCCGTGCCGCACTCCCTGCCGGTCCACCGACAGGATCTCGGGGAAGTCCGTGGCGAGCCACGGAGGCGGCGCGGCGTTCGGCGTCGCGAGGTTGACATGGATGCCGTTCGCCCACAGCAGGTCCATGATCTCGTCGAGCCAGGAGAAGTCGAACTCGCCGTCGGCCGGCTCCAGCATGGCCCAGGAGAAGACGCCCAGGCTCACGAGCCGCACGCCCGCGGCTCGCATGAGCCGGACGTCCTCCTGCCACACCTCCCTCGGCCACTGCTCCGGGTTGTAGTCCCCGCCGTAGACGACTCCCGGCAGTCGACTGCGAAAGGTGTTCATGCGCGGATCGTTCGTGCGCGGATCGTTCGTGCGCGGATCGGACACAGCGGGGATTCCTTCCGGAAGCGCTACTACATGTGGCAGCTCAGAGCTGGGACTTGATCTCGGAGATGAACTTCTTGGCCGCCGCCTTCGGCGACAGGCGGTCGAACAGCACGTCCTCGTTGAGGCGCTGGAAGATCTCCGGGACAGCGGGGCCGGCCTCCGCGTTGGGGAGGTGCACCGCGGTCGGCTTCAGGGCGTTGGCACGGCGCAGGTAGTCGGCGATCCGCTTCTCAGCGGGGGACAACTCGGGCGTGATCGCCTTGAGCACGTCGGGGTTGACGGGAACACCGCGGTCGAACTTCCCGATCTTGCCCGCCTCGGGGGAGTTGACCAGGAAGTCGAGCAGCTGCGCGGCCTCCTTGGGGTGTTCCGTCCGCGCCGAGGCCCCGTAGAAGACGCCGGGCTTGGTGTAGGCGCCGACCTGGGCGGCACCGTCCTCACCGGGGAAGAGCAGCAGCTTGGTCTCACGCCCGCTGGCGGCCTCCAGCGCGCCGAGCTGGGTGACGGACATCTCGGTCATGGCCGCCTTGTGCTGGGCGACCAGGTTCTGCTCGATACCGGCTCCTGAGGCCAGGGCCTCGACCGCTGCCTCGGGGCTGGTCGTACCGCCGCTGTCACGCAGCTTGACGACCCACTCCCAGTAGCCGGTCATGGTCTTCTCGGTGAAACCTATTTCGCTGCCGTCCTCGGTCCAGTAGTCCTCACCGTGCTGCCGCAGCCACGGGCCCACCATGTTGGGGTAGAGAGGCATCACACTGCCGACCAGTTTCGACTTCGACTCGGCGATCGCGGTGGCGGTCTTCACGTAGTCGTCCCACGACCACTTGGTGTCGTCCGGAATAGGCACACCGGCCTTCTTGAACGCCGCCGGATCCACGGCGACGCCGAACGCGCTGTCGCCGGCCGGGACGCCGTAGAGGCCGCCCTTCACGGTCGTCATCGACATCGAGTTCGGGGGCAGCTTGTCGGTGTTCAGCACGTCCTTGACCTTCTTCAGGTCCATCAGCTGCCCGTTGTCGATGTACGAGTACATGAACGGGTCCGTGATCTGCAGGACGTCGGGCATGTCACCGGCCGCGGCGCTGGTCGACAGCTTCTTCCAGTAGTCGTCCCAGTTGGAGTACTCGACCTGGACGCTGATGTTCGGGTGCTCCTTCTCGAACAACGCGATCATCTGCTTGGTCTGCTCGTGCCGGACGTCCGACCCCCACCAGTTGAACCGGATGACGGTCTTGCCGCCGTCGTTGCCGGAGGAGTCCGCGGCACAGCCCGCGGACAGGACGAGGGCGAAGACCGAACAGGTCAGCCCGACCACACGGAGTCGGGAGCGTCTGCTCGGACGGGACGAGTGGTTCATGTGGGAGCTCCTCTGCTGCCATCACTGGGCGGTGTGCCCAGACGGGGGAAACGTCGTCTCAGAAAGCCGGCGTAGGACGCCGACTGTTTCGCCGCGTGGCGGCCAACTTCACAACTCGGCTGCTTTGCGGGCTGCGAAAGTTACTTGCGATCAGGTGGCCTGGCGCTGGCCCGGCTCGTCGGGTTCCCGGGTGGGCCGCAGCGGCTCTGACAGGGGTTGTTGTGAACGTACGCTGGAGCCTTGGGTCGGTGTGCCGAGCTGATCCGCGGGGTTGACCGCGAGCGTCGCGCCGAGTTGAGGGCTGTGTGCGTCAGCAATAGTGAACGTTCACGCGGCGAGCGTAGTAACCGGCCACATCTCGGTCAAGAGGTCTCTGCATAACGCTTGGGTACTTAGTGCGACTTCACCGGTTCCGGACCGGTACGGAACCGGAACGCCACCGTGCGCGAACATGCCGGGTCAGCGCGTTCCGCGCGGTGCGGACGGGGCTCCGGGCGCGTATGTCCGTCCGGACGCCCGTTGCACGGCGGCCGGTTGCCAGGGCCGACGGGCTACATGGTGTGGTTCGTCCTCGCCGGTCCGGACGACTCTCGCAGCACGAGGCGGCAGTCGAGGTCCAGATGCAGTTCCGGTTCGCTCTCCTCGCGGATGCGGGCGAGCAGGGCCCGCATGGCCCGCCGGCCCATGGCCTCTCGGTCGAGATCCACGGTGGAGATGGACGGGTTGAAGTACGCGGTGAACTCCTGGTTGTCCCATCCGAAGACACTCACGTCGTCCGGGACGCGCCATCCGCGGTCCTGGAAGCCGCGGATCACGCCCATGGCGACGTCGTCGTTGGCGGCGAGGACCGCGGTGACACCGGAGTCCGCCGACAGGCCCTGGGCCGCCTCGTATCCGGACCGCACGGACCAGTCACCGTCGATGACGGCGTAGTTCTCCAGGCCCCGCTCGGCGACCGTCCGCAGATAGACCTCGCGTCGTTTGCGTGCCGACATCCAGTCCGTGCTGCCGGCGACATGGACGAAACGCCGATGGCCCAGGGAGACGAGGTGGTCGATGATCATGGCGGCCGGCTCGCCGTCAGCCGTGATCCCGTGGGACCGCATCTGGTCGTCGTACTCCCCTATGACGACGGTCGGAGTATGGTCCAGCCCCAGTTTCTCCAGGTCGCCGATGGGGGTGAAGGTCAGCACCCCTTCGGCCTGACCGGAGTCGAGCAGGGCGCGGACGCGGTCGCCCCTGACCCGTTCGTCGCCTTCCAGGCCGACGATGTCCAGCAGGTAACCGGCCGCCTGTGCCTCGGCGGACGCTCCCCGCAGGATCTGCGAGGGCACGAAGGTCGTCATGGCCGGCAGGACCACGGTGACGCGGTTCGACTTGCGGGTGCGCATCGAGCGCGCCACCAGGTTGGGCCGGTAGTCCAGCTCGGCCACGGCCTGCTCTATGCGGGCCACCGTCTGCGGCTTCATGCCTCCGTTGCCCCGCAGGAAGCGCGAGACGGTCTGATGCGACACTCCCGCGTGCGCCGCGACGTCGAGGATGGTGGGACGCTTTCTGGACGGCGGTTTCGGCCGTTTCACGTCCCGCTCCGCTCTCTCCGGTCCCGTGTCCGCGTCCACCGTGCCGCCCCCCGCCGCATCTCCACGCCCCGCACGCCCATCGGTACTGTACTGCCGAGTTCTCCATGGCAGGCCGGGTCCCTTCCTCTTGCCGTCTCGCCGGACCCGAGCGCATGGGCCGGTCGAGCTCGGCTGCCCCGCGGATCGTCCGGCCTGGCCGGCCGCATGGTCCCTGTCCGGGCCGTGCGGTCGGCCGCCGGATCCGCCGTCACCCGGCGGCTCGTGTTCCTCATGTCAGACCTGCACGGTCCAGTGCTGGTTCGTGTGCGACTCGTCGTTCCAGCACGTGTACTGCAGCAGCCGGGCGCCGTCCGTCGTGAGGGCCCGGTCCACGTCGAGGCACTTGCCGGAGTGACGGGCGACGATCTCGACGTAGCCGGTGCCGGTGTCGCTCAGCCGCCACTGCTGGCTGGTGCGGCCGTCGCAGGTCTGCTGGACGATCGCGGCCGTGTTCGCCGTGGAGGAGCCGGCCACGTCCAGGCACAGTCCCGAGTGCCGGGAGAGGATCTGGTAGTAGCCCCCGCCGACGTCGTGCAGCTGCCACCGCTGGTCGCCGCCGCCCGAGCAGCCGGCCTGTTCGATCGCGACTCCGGCCGTGGTCGAGGAGCCGACCGCCTCGGCGCACTTGCCGGAGTGTCGCGCCTTGAGCGTCGTCGTGTCGGCCAGCTGGGACAGTGTCGATGTGAGGACGGGCACGTAGAAGTCGGTGATGCCTGCGATGTTCGGGTGCGTCCCGGTGCCGCCACTGCCTGGGAAGGTGTTGACGAGGTTGTCGAACGTGTACGCCACCCGCTGGGCGTCAACACGCGTGTCGAGGGTCGCGTCCGCGAAGACGTCGGCCACCGCGATGCCCCACTTCTGTGTGGCTTGCAGGTACACCTGGCGCAGGGCGAGTTGGGTGTCCCAGTCCCGCGAGCCCATTTTGTGGGCGGCCACGTACACGAGCTGGGCGGACGGCCACTTCTGCCGCATCGTGCGGATGGTGGTTTCGAGCGTTCCGGCGTACGTGCCGGTGTCGAACGTGGCGGGGTCCTGGGAGGCGCTGACGGTGCCGACCGTGTAGGTGTGGTTGGTGTAGATCTCGCCGGCGTCGTTCGTGCCGCCGTCGAAGACGACGAAGTCGGGCGCCTGCGCGTTGGCGTTCTGCACCTGGGTGAGGATCTGGTTGCTGGTGGGACCCACGGTCGCACCGTTCACCGCGTACTTCGTCAGCGTCATGCCTTCACGTTCGGCGAGGAAGTTCATGAAGCTGCGGGAGTACTTGTGCCCCCAGACGATGCTGTCACCGAAGGCGTAGACGGACGAGCCGGTGAGGGATCCGTAAGCGGGGTTCACGGGGCGGGTCAGGCGGAAGTTGTCGATGGACTGCACACCGGTGCCGTAGTAGTTGCAGGCGACGAACTTCGCCAGGTTGGTCCCCGTGATGGTTTTCGTGCCGGAGGCCAGCACGATCGGCGCCGCCTCCTTGCTGGTGATCGTGTACTGGACCTTCTGGAGGGTGAAGTCCATGTGCAGATCGACCGTGTACCACTTGGTCCGGTCGAAGCTGATCTTGGTCCAGGTGGGATTGAGTGAGTCCGGAGCGGAGGTGGAGTCCGAGTCGGGTCCGGTCACGGCGTAGCGGAGTTCCGCTGCGGTCGCGGCCAGCCCGAAGACGAGGTGCCCGGCGTCGTCGCGCAGTTCCAGACCGGTCTTCATCCCGGTGCTGGAGATGGCCGTCTTCCAGTCGAACCGCAGGTCGAGCGTCTTCTCCTGGGTGATCGAGGACGCGAACGGACGCACGGACGTCGTGTAATTGCCCATGCCCTTCGTGACCTCCAGTACGCCGTTGCCGATGGCGGCCCCGACCGGGAAACCGAAGTTCGCGGGGGTCGTCTGGGCGTCGAACGTCTCGTTGAGGAACGTCGCGCCGGGGGTTTCGGCGGCGGAGGCGGCCGGAGCCGTGAGGAAGGTCGCGATGAGGAGGATGCCGGCGGCCAGGGAGCCGGCCCATCTTCGGGGCCGACGGCCCGTTCTGCGCATGACCGTATACACGTGATCTCCCTTGATCTGGTGATACCGACCGGTGCCCGGCGGGGAGGAAGGAACCCGGCCGTGGCTCGGCCCGAGGGCGCACAGAAAAGCCACGAAGTACCGGGGCGATGAAGTGTCCGACAACAGCAGGGGCAACTTAGTGATCGTTCACCCGAGCGGTCAAGATGTCTGCAGGTGATCGTTCACTACGTGGGGGTCCCACCGGCACGACCTGAGCCGACCGGCTCTGGGCTGCGAAGCAACTCTCCCCGTTCACACCATTGACACACAAGCGTTTCAGCCAGTCTTATGTGCGCCATCGTTGGTTTCGGCCACCGTCTGATCGCCAGGGCCTCGCCATCGCCTGTCGGCTCGATCACGCTGCGCCCGACCCCCCTGCCTCGAAGGTTCCTGACGGGCACCGTCGAACCCTCAATCGTGATCGTTCACTATCCGGCAGAAGTTCACCTGACACGGAGGTAGTGCAATGAAGTCGAACACCGGCCCTTGGTCGCGCCGCAGATTCCTCGCCACGAGCGGGGCGGCGGCCCTCGGGGGCATGGCGCTGAACCTCGTCGGCGGCCTCCCGCGGGCTGCCGCGGCCGGCGGCGTGGTGTCCCACGTCGACACCTCGAAATCCACGTACGACAAGATCACCCTGATGGTGGACGGGAAGCCCTTCTTCCACAGTGGCGTCCAGTTCCGGTACGAGAAGCACAAGTACACGTTCGGCTGGACGGACGCCCAGCTGAAGCCGGTGCTCGGGATGATCCGCGACGACGGGTTCACCGTGGTGAACATCCCGATCTGGTGGTCGAAGGTGGAGACCTCGAAGGACGTTTTCGACTTCACCGACGTCGACCGGTACCTGGCCTGGTGCGGGGAGTTCGGCCTCAAGCTGGAACTCCTGTGGTTCGGCCACGAATCGACCGGTTCGTCCCTGGCGGCCCGGATGCCGGCCTACGTGATGAACGACTACCAGGCCGTGGTGAGGTCCGACGGCACCAAGCTGACCCTGAACGGCAACCCTCTCCTTGACAAGACCGATCCGAGCCTGCTCGCCAGGGAGAAGTTCGTACTCGGTCGGCTCATGACCCACCTCGCGTCCGCCGACACCGCTCACACCGTCGTCGGCATCCAGGTGCTGAACGAACCGAACGTGTCGAAGCAGCAGGGCGGCCAGTCCATCGACCGGAGCTACAGCACCTACAGCACCGACCTGTGGAACAGCGGCGGATACACCGACGCGACGAAGTTCCGCAAGGACGTGCTGCTGAACTACCTGACCCAGCTGGGACAGGTGATCAAGCAGTCGGACTACTCCGTGTACACCCGGACCAACCTCGCCGGCAGCGCGGACACGGTGCCGGTCGCCGAGAACGAGGCCCTCAGGGCCCAGGGGACGGCGACCATCGACTTCTTCGGGAAGGACCCGTACACCACGGGCCTCGACACGCTCTACAACTACGGGAGGGACGCCGTCTGGGCCCAGGGGAAGAACTTCCCCATGATCATGGAGAACTTCGGCGGATCCGCGGCGGCGGACGTCGAGAAGTTCAACGCCATCGCAGGCAACACCGCCCACAATCTGTACGCCGCCCTGGACCCGGACTCCAGCACGGGCAGCAGCAGCCACGGCCTGTACGACTTCAACCCCACCACCAAGGTCGTCACCCGCAAGGCCGTCTCGGACAAGGTCGCCCGGCTCAACCACGTGCTGAACAAGATCCACCGGGACCTCGCCAGCAAGCGTCCGGTGGAACGCGGCGGAACCGACCTGCAGACGTTCAACCGGAGCGCGACCGCCAGCACCACCACCACCAAGACCGTGGGCGGCGTCAACATCGCGTTTACGACATCGAGCGGTGCGCAGGCATTCGGCGTCAGGCGCGGTGCGGCCGAGTTCGCCTTCACCACCACCACCGAGGCCACGTTCACACTGCCGGGAAGCATCGGTGTCGTACGGTCCGTCGAGGTGGGCCACTACGACGGAGACGACACCTGGGTGAAGTCCGGCACGAAGGCGTACAGCACCGTGTCCGGGAACACCGAGATCACCCTGGCGACCGAGGAGTGCGTGCGGGTCTCGTACCTCGTCAGCGGCGCAAAGTACAAGCTGAGGAACACGTCCTCGGGCAAGTACCTGGACACCGACGCGAACGGCGCGGTCATCGTCGCGTCCGGGACCGTGTACGACGACCAGGACTGGATCGTCGCCAAGGACTCGTCCGGTGCCTGGACCATCAAGAACGTGCGAACGGGGCGCCTGTATCTGGAGACCGTCGCCACCGACAACAACGTCATCTGGAACACCGGCACCGTCGCGGACGCCTCGCTCTGGAACCTGGAAGGGGTCACGGCAGGCGGGCTCCGCGTCAGGAACACCCACACGGGAAGGGCCTACCTGTACGGGAACTCCGCGGGTGAGGCGAAGTGGAACACCGGAACGCAGGACGCGAACACGGTCTGGGAATTCCAGCCCAGGTAGCCGCGCCCGCCGTCCCTTCCCCCGCGAGGCCGGAAAGGCGGTCCACGCGGGGGGAAGGGACGGCGCAGGAGGCCCGTGTAATGATTGCTGCATGACGCAGGCCGACGTGTTGCGGGCTCTGGATGCCAGGGCCGCCGGTCAGTGGGGTCTGGTGACCACCGCGCAGGCGAAGCTGGACGGTGTGCAGGGCGTCCAGCTCCTGCGGCTGGAGCGGTCCGGGGCGCTGGAGAGTGTCGGCCACGGCGTGTACCGCCTGGCCGCCTCTCCCCAGCCGGAGCACCTCAGGATCAAGGTGGCGTGGCTGCGGCTGGATCCCGGGACCCCGGCGCGGGAGCGCCGTACGGACGGCTCCGGGGCGGGCGTCGTCTCCCACGCCTCCGCGTGTGCGGTGCACGGCTTGGGCGGCCGGCCCACCGACCCTGTGGAGCTGACGGTCTCGTCCCGCCGTACCACGCGTGACGAGGCCGTCGTGCTGCACCGCGCGGCCATGGACGTCGAGGACGTCACCGTCGTCGACGGGCTGCCCGTGACCACCGTGCCGCGTACCGTCGTCGACCTGCTGGAAGCCCGTGCCGCCGCGGCCCGTACGGGCACCTTCGTCGCCGAAGCCGCCGCCCGTGGCCTGGTGCGCGTCGACGACCTCGCGCCACGGGTCGCGGCCTTCGCCGGTGCCTACGGACTGCCCGCGGACGCGTCCGGCGCGGAGCTGCTGGAGTTCCTGTGCGAGCAGGCGGGGCGCCCTCTGCGGGCTGGTAGGGCCGGTCGGCCCGCCGCGAAGGGCGCCGGTCCGAGGGCGGCCTCCGACCCGGAGAGGAAGCGGCCGACCATCTGGGAGGTCGCCAAGCGGGCCGGTGTGTCGCACCAGACCGTGTCCCGGTTCCTGAAGAACGACAGCGGCATGAAGCCGGCGACGCGAGCGAGGATCGAGCGTGCCGTCACCGAGCTGGACTACCGGCCCAACCTCATGGCCCGGTCGATGCGCACGCAGCGGTCCCACCGGATCACCATCGTGCTGCCCGAGTTGAGCGGCTTCGTTCCGATCCCTCTGCTCAGGGGCGCCTCGGCCGCGGCGCACGAGGCCGGGTACATGACCGACGTCGTCGGGCTGGAGGGCGGCGAGTCGCGGCGCGCCCGCAGCGTGCTGTCCCTGCTGGAGACCCGGCAGGCGGACGGGGTGCTGTCGCTCGTACCGCTCGGGGACCTCGCCGGCGACCGGGGCGCCGGGCAGTGGCCCGTGGTGGTGCTGGGCGAGTACGACGACAACCTCCAGTCCCGGGGACGGCTGGCCGACGGACGGCCCGCCGAGGAGATCCTGCGTCACCTCGCGGACCAGGGACACCGCCGGTTCCTCCACGTCGCGGGCTCGCAGGACTGGGCCTCGGCACGCAACCGGCGGGCGGTCTACGTGGAGGCGATCGAGCGACTGGGTCTTACGTCCTACGGCGTCGTCGACGGGGACTGGTCCGTGCGCTCCGGCTACGAGGCCGCGCGGGACCTGCCCGCCGATTCCGGCGTGACGGCCGTGCTGGCCGCCAACGACTACGTCGCACTGGGGGTACTGCGCGGCTTCCAGGACCGCGGTGTGCGGGTGCCCGAGGAGATGAGCGTCTTCGGCTGGGACGACGAGGAGTTCACCCGGTACTTCTCACCGAGCATCTCGACGGTACACATCAACAAGGAAGAAGTCGGCCGCCAGTCGATGCTGTCGCTGCTCGCCCTTCTGCGCGGCGAACCCGAGCCGAAGTCCGAGGTGGCGGATCTGTTCCGTCTCGTGCCGCGAGGGTCGAGCGGCCCGGTCAACCGCTGAGCCCGGTCGGCGTTCCGGTAGGGCGTCACGCAAAATGTGAACGATCACTACGCAACCCTTGACCACGAAGGTGATCGTTCACTACGTTCGGGCTGCCACCCTGTTCGTGTCGGCGAGAGCCCAGTCCGTCCGACAGAGCCGTTCCCCTCGACCGCACGGTCACGCGTGCACGCCTTGGGCTGAGCAGGTCGAACCGACCTTCTTCGTCAGCGGTTGACGAACCCCCGGTGCCGCGCCCAGGCACCGCCCGAGCTTCCACGAAAGAGCCACATGACTGAGTACAGCCAGCCCGCGAGGGTGGCGATCGTCGGTGCCGGCAACATCGCCGACGGCTGCCACATGCCCGCCGTCCAGGCCCAGAACGGCGAGGCGACCGTCATCGCCGTGGTCGACGTCGACCTGCGGCGCGCCGAGGCGTTCGCCGCCCGCTGGGGCATTCCCGCCGCCTACGACAGCCTCGACCGGATGCTCCAGGAGCAGCACCCGGACCTGGTCATCGTCTGCACGCCCCCGATCGCCCACGGCGAGGCCATCACCGCCTGCCTGGACGCCGGAGCGTCGGTGTGGTGCGAGAAACCCCCCACCCTCTCGGTCGCCGAGTACGACGCCGTCGCCGCCCACGAACGCGAGGGCGGCCCCTACGTCTCCTACGTCTTCCAGCACCGCTTCGGGTCCGCCGCCCGGGCCCTACGGGAGCACATCCGCACCGGCCGCCTCGGCGCTCCCCTGGTCGGCGTCTGCCACACGCTGTGGTACCGGGACGACGCCTACTTCGACGTCCCGTGGCGCGGCAGGTGGGAGACCGAGGGCGGCGGTCCCACCATGGGCCACGGCATCCACCAGATGGACCTCATGCTGTCCCTGATGGGGGACTGGAGCGAAGTCCGTGCCGCCATGGGCACGCTGGCCCGCGACGTGGAGACCGAGGACGTCTCCATGGCGATGGTCCGCTTCGCCAGTGGCGCCATGGTGTCCATGGTCAACAGCCTCCTCTCTCCCCGAGAGACCAGCTACCTGCGCTTCGACTTCCCCGAGGCCACGGTCGAACTGTCCCACCTCTACGGTTACGACAACACTCACTGGACGTGGACCCCCGCACCTCACCGGGCCGAGGCCACGGCCGCCGAGCTCGGGGCACCGCTCGACGACGAGGCCAGTTCGCACGCCGCGCAATTGCGCCTGCTGCTGCGCTCCCTGCGCGCCGGGCAACGCCCCGAAGCCAGTGGGGACGACGGCCGCCGCGTCCTGGCCTTCATCGCCGCCCTCTACCAGTCGGCGACGACCGGACGTCCCGTCACCCCGGACATGGTCACGCCGGACAGCCCCTTCTACCACTCCATGAGCGGTCGCCTCTCGGCCGCCCAGGACAACGCCGACAAGGAGAAGACCGGTGTCTGACAGCCACTTCCGGATCGATTACGACGAGGCCGGGACCGAGTTCGTGGTGTCGGCCGCGGGCACGGATCTCGCCACGTACGTCTACCGGCCGGACAGTCCTCTCGAGGAATCCCCCAAGCCGTATCTCTACCCGTTGAAGACCCTCTCCGGTGCGCCCGTGGGTGTCTACCGGCCCTGGGACCACCGCTGGCACAAGGGCCTTCAGATGACCTGGTCGCATCTGTCCGGCGACAACTTCTGGGGTGGGCCCACCTTCGAGGAGGGGGCGCCGGGCCACGGCTACGTCTGGCGCGAGAACCACGGACGGCAGGTGCACCGCGGCTTCGACCGGCAGGACGACCGCGGCAGTGAGGTGTCGATCTCCGAGGTCCTGGACTGGGTGGCCTCCAGCGACGAGGTGTGGATCGACGAGACCCGCACCCTTCGCTTCCACAGCGCCGATTCCGGCGACGGCGTCTGGGCGCTGGACTTCACCACCGACCTGACCAACGTTCACCGCGTGCCGCTGGAACTGGGCAGCCCCACCACACACGGCCGCCCGGGCGCCGGCTACACGGGACTGTTCTGGCGCGGGCCCCGGTCCTGGACCGGGGCGGACGTCATCGCCGACGGGGGTCATGAAGGCGACGCCGTCATGGGCACCCGGGGCGCCTGGGCGGCCATCACCGGCGAACACGACGAGATCGACGGCGGTGCCACGGTCCTCGCCTACGCCGGCACCACCACGGCCGCCGTCCCGCTGACGTGGTTCGCCCGCAGCAGTGCCTTCGCCTGCCTCAACCCTTCGCCCGCCTTCGACACCGAGATCAAGCTCGAGCCCGGTGAGACCCTGTCCCTGAGCCACCGCTTCGTGTTCATCGACCGCATGGTGGACCGCCGTGAACTCGAGCCGATCGCCCAGAGGTTCACGCCGTGACCGCCCTCCCCGACTTCCCCGGAGCCGTGGGACTGAGCCAGCTCGAGGTGTACCCCTGGCCCACGGCGGACGACGAACACGGCGGCTCGCCCCACATGCACCTCGTCTGCTCGGAGTGCTACGTCGTCGTCAGCGGCCACGGCCGGCTGGAGACCCTCAACCACAAGGGCCACACGACGACCGAGCTGCACCCCGGAGACACGGTCTGGTTCACCCCTGGCACGATCCACCGCGCCATCAACGACGAAGACCTGCGCGTGATCGTCGTCATGCAGAACAGCGGCCTTCCTGAGGCGGGCGACGCGGTCATGACCTTCCCGCCCGCGCACCTCTCCCCCGAGGCCTATCCGGACGCGGCCTCGCTCCTCGACGCCGACGGGACCCCCGACCCCGAGCGCGCCCAGGCACGCAGGGACCTGGCCATCGAGGGGTTCAGGGAGCTGAAGCACCAGTGGCGGCGCGGCAACCGCTCTGCCTACGAGGACTTCTGCGCGGCAGCCGTGCGACTCGTCCAGCCACGCCTGGACGCCTGGGAGAAGACAGTCGACGACGGTGCGCTGGCCGCCGCACAGGCGGCACTGCGGCAGATCGATTCGCTGCGCAACGGCGACTTCAACCACCTGTACAAGGCGACCGTCTCACGTATCGCCCAACCGCCCCGGCAGACACTGGGCATGTGCGGTCTCCTGCGCGCCTACAACCCGGCCCGCCGGGTCGGCACATCGGCCGAGCCTCAGTGACACCCCACCACTCGAGCACGTCCGCACAGGTGCTGACCTGCCCGGATTCGAAGCATGGAAAGTGTTTCGCATGAGTTCGATGCTGCCGGAAGGCGATGGGAGCGCCGACGCGGCCACCGCCCCGGTCTCGTCAGGGATGTATCCCGACCCATCGGTTTGCCGAGTCGGCGAGGACTACTTCCTGGCGAATTCGTCGTTCGAGTACAGCCCCTGCGTCCCGATCTGGCATTCCCGGGACCTGGTGTCCTGGCGTCAGATCGGCAACGCCCTGACGAGGGACGATCAGTTCCCCGCGGGCCGGTCGCCCGTCGAGTCGCGGCATCTACGCTCTGACGCTGCGCCATCACGGGGGACGGTTCTGGCTGATCACCGCGAACATCGACGATGCTCGCGGTGGTCATCAGGTCTACCACGCGACCGACCGGGCCGTGGTCGGCGCCGGTGTGCCTGACCGAACTCGACGGCATCGACCCGGACCTGGTCTGGGACGACGAGGGAACGTGCCTGGTCACCTACTGCTCATGGTCCGAGACCGAGATCGGCATCAGGCAGGTCGCGGTCGATCTGGAGCAGGGCGTGGTCCTCGAGCAGCCGCGATGGATCTGGCACGGCACCGGCCTGGCCCATTCCGAGGGGCCGCACCTTTGCCGGCGCGGCGACTGGTGGTACCTGGTCATCGCCGAAGGCGGCACCGACCGGGGCCACGTGGTGTCGGTCGCACGCTCACGCAGTCCCGCGGGCTGTTCGAGGCAGCCCCGCACAATCCTGCCTTCAGCCACCGCAGCACGGCTCATCCCGTCCAGAACGCCGGGCATGCCGATCTGGTGGAGCGCCCCGACGGGACGTGGGAAGCGGTGTATCTCGGTACACGGCCGCGCGGCCGCAGTCCGCGCTTCCACGTCAACGGGCGTGAGACGTTCCTCGCCGACGTCTCCTGGGTGGAGGACTGGCCACACTTCAGGCCGGCGAGCGCAGGGGTCCCCACCGGGCAGCGGGACTTCGAGGACGACTTCTCCGCGCTCGGACCGCATCTCAGGTGGGTCTCGCCAGGGGAGCGTCCCGACCGGTTCGTCCGCAGCGTGCCGGAAGGGGTGGTCGTGCGTCACACGCCGAGCGAGACCGGCGAGCCTTCGGGCCTGTTCACCCGGGTCGGCGGAGACCACTGGGAGGCCGACTTCCTCGTCGATCCAGGGGAGGGTGTGTTCACCGTCGCGCTACGGCTCGATGGTGCTCATTGGTACGGGCTGCGCGTCGCCGACGGCGAAGTCACGGCCGTTGCACGGATCGGACAGATCCAGACGACTCTCGGCTCCGGCCCGCTGCCCGACTCCCCTGTCAGCCTCCGCATTCGAGGACGTCGCGCAGCCCCCCGCGGGCATGGCGTTCAGCCGACGGCGGGTGCCTCCTCGCAGGGCGTCGCGGCGGGCGCTGGGGTGCTCGTTCTGTGCGTCTACGGCAATCAGCGGGTCCCGTGTCCTGTGTGCCCGGAGGTCGCGTTCCGGCATGGGGAGTTGTCGTCGGCCAAGGAGCCAGCGGCCAACCCCGCCCAGGACAGAGCGACCCGGCACACAACGGGCTGAGCCCACCACCACGGTCGTGGGCGCGGGGGGTTCGTCAGGACGGGCAAGCGATGCGGCGTCGTGGAGTGCATCCGCGTGTACGCGCGTCGCCCCAAGTAGTTCCCCATCCTGGACCCGCTGCTCCCCATCGGGCTGCTGCCGCCCGGCTGGCCCCGGTCACGAGCGCGGGAAGTCTGCGTCGCGGTGTACGACGGCCTGCTCCAGCCCGCCCAGGACCACGTCCGCGCCGTGGTGACCCGATTCGCGGAAGGACCGCACCCCGACATCAAGGCCCATACGATCGCCGGCATGAGCGCAGGTATAGGCCACGGCTGACGAGGGACCGTCGCGAGCGTGACCGAGCGGTCCGCGGAGACACCACGCAGCACCTCCCGGACCCTGCGATCCATCGAATTCGTTTCGAATGCAACAGAGTTGGGCGCCAATGATTGACACACCGGCACCCGATCGGGACTCTGACTGTTACAACCCGATGTGGGAACGCTCCCAGAGGCGCAGCACAGGACCAGTGGAAGGAGATGCACCCCCTGCGCCGCTTCCGCAGAATCAACACCTCCCCGTCAGATAGCGGGCGCGTGAAGGGCTTCTCCCTCAACAAGTCACGGTTCGGCCGGTGTTCACCGGCTCGCCGCGCCTCTGCCGGCAAGGCCACACCACGCCGATGCCCACCTCGGGCAGGCCCGGAACGTCCTCCCCCATGCACGATTCGCCGTCCTGCCCCCCAACGGCGACTCCCCCCCCACCACCTCGGTCAGCCTCACCGCTGCGGCTTCACCAATGCCTCTGCGCGACACCTGACCGAACAGCGCTCCGCACACCCCCCACACCAGGAGTCCTCATGACCATGCAACGGCGTAGGTTGCTGACCCTGAGCGCAGCCGGAGCCGCGGGCGTAGGCATGTCCCTGCTCGGCACGGGCCAAGCAGGTGCCACCGCACGGGCCGGAGCTCCGACCCAGCGGTTCGCGGTCGGCGTACGCCAATACGCCTGGAGCCGCGGCACCCGCCGGTGGACCACCTACGTCTACTACCCCGCCACCGGCACCCCCGGTGGCTCCCCGGTCGCCAACGCCCCCGTTGCCCAAGGCGTCTTCCCGGTCTGCGAGTTCATGCACGGCTTCAGCAGCAGCCCGCAGAATTCCCTGGCGATCATCCGCCCCCTGGCCGAGGCCGGCTTCATCGTCCCCGCCCCCCACTTCGCCAACCTCAGCGGCCAAGACGTCCACAACGGCAACCAGTCCAAGGACGTCTCCGAGGTCATCACCCGGACCCTCGCCCTCAACACGGCCGGCGACCCGCTGGCCGGCCACATCAACACAGCAGTCGGAGTCGGCGTCTCCGGCCACTCGATGGGCGGCATGACCACCCACGGCCTGCTCACGGCCTGGCCGGACGCACGGATCACCGCCGCGATCCCCATGTCCTGCGTGGACATGGGCAACCCGAGCCCGTCGGTCCGCGCCAAGGCCCTCTTCATGCACGGCGACCGGGACGGAACGTGCCCGATCGCCTCCGCTCGTCAGGCGTATCGGGAACTGCCCGCCGCCAAGGCGTTCCTCACCTTCCGCGGCGCCGGCCACAGCAACTATTTCGGCGACTCCCGGACCATCAACACATTCGTGGACTGGATGCGGTGGAGCCTCTACGGCGACACCGGGGCCCGCGACCGCCTTCGCGCCGACGCCACTTCCTCCACCACCACCTGGGAATCAGTCCTGAGCTGAGGAGCAACCACGCACGGCCCGGGTGCGCGCGCCTGCCGTGATCGCCGCGCATCCGGGCCGCGCAGGGTGCGTTGCCGCCCACGGACGCCCGCGAGGGCAGCCGCCGCGCAATCGACTGCGTTCGTTTCCAGGCCGGCGTGGACACCACCGCCCGAACAGCAGGCGGCTCCGGCCGCCCCCACTCGCACAGACAGATCCACTTGGGGGTCCGACACCCTCAAGGACGCAAGAGAGGAAAGCTCATGGTTTCACTAGCAGGGAAGATCAGAGTCATTTTCCTTGCCGTCCTGTTGGCAGTTTCCGCATCTGTATACGGCGCGGCGCATCAGGCATCGGCCGACACCGTGGCACAGTCGAGCGCTTCGCAGATCGTGGCCGACATGGGCGCGGGATGGAATCTGGGGAACCAGCTGGAAGCCAATGCCAACGGATACCCCAACGAAACGGCATGGGGACAGCCGGCCGTAACACAAGCCCTCGTCGACAAAGTAAGGGCGGCCGGGTTCAAAACCATCCGGATCCCGGTCTCCTACCTGGGACACATAGGGCCCGGCCCGGATTACACGATAAACCCGTCCTGGCTGAACAGAATCCAAGAAGTCGTCAACTACGCCTACAACAGGGGCCTGCATGTGATGATCAACATGCACGGTGACGGCTACAAGACCATCAACGGCTCCTGGCTGATCTGTGATTCACCCTCCCAAACAGCGATCAAGGCCAAGTACCAGAAAGCCTGGCAGCAAATCGCGAACAGGTTCAAGAACTACGACCAGCGCCTGATCCTGGAGTCCATGAACGAGGAGTTCGACGGGCAGTACGGCAACCCGACCCAACCGTGCTACTCAAACATCAACAGTTACAACCAGATTTTCGTCGACACCGTACGCAAAACCGGCGGAAACAACAGCTCAAGGTGGCTGCTCGTTCCCGGCTGGAACACAAACATCGATTACACAGCGGGGAACTACGGCTTCGCGGTTCCGTCCGACCAGTACCGCTCCCCCTCCATTCCCGCCAATGAACGGCGAATCATGATCTCCGTTCATCACTACAGTCCGTGGGATTTCGCCGGAGAGGAAAGCGGCACCATCACGCAATGGGGACGAGCGGCGACCAACCCATCGAGGACGTCCACCTGGGGACAGGAAGACTATCTGGACTCGCAGCTGAAAAAGATGTACGACACATTCGTCGCGAAGGGGTATCCGGTAGTTGTCGGCGAATACGGCGCCATCGACAAGTCATCGTTCGATTCGTCAAACAACAGGTATCGCGCGGACTTTGCACGGGCCGTCGCGGCCACCGCCAAGAAATACGGCGCGGCCACCGTCTACTGGGACAACGGTGCAACCGATCGGTACGGGTTCGGGCTGTTCAACCGGCGCTCCCTCACGGTCACCCAGCAGGGCATCATCAACGCCATCATGACCGGCGTCAGCGGCAGTGTTGCCGGCTCTGGCCTTCCGTCCGGCACGTAACAGGACCCGAGTCTCGGCGAAGGGTACATGCCTCTACATACCTCGTGGGCGCGCAGTTGGGCCGGGTGGCGATGCCACACGGTGTGCGATCTCGTCAACTGCGCGCCGACCAGCCGGAGAAGCTACCTGCGCTGCTCCGCATCTGGGAGGTGGACGGCTGCTGCGGCTGAGCAGTCCCGCCGGGTGGCGTCACGGTCTGTGTGTCCTGGCGGTGCCGGTGGGGCCGGCTTCTCGGGACACGATTCCCGCCGAGACGGACTCGACATGCCCTCGACCCTGGAGGAGCGCGGCGGCCGGCGCTCATCACGATGGGCATCCGCCTCACCAGGACTTCGGCAGGGCCCCGGCGTCGAAGGTGCGGGACCCAGCGCGATACGACGAGCAGACGGTTTTGGGACGACCCCGCTCTGTACCACTGCCGTTGGTACGTCTGGCAGCAACAGACTGAGCGGGCCGGCGGCTTCTCACGACATCATGGCCGCTGTCCGGGGCATGACGAAACGGCGGCCGCCTCGTTCGCGTACGGCCGCAGTGGTCCAGTGGCGGAACGGAATCCAGGTGATGGGCTGGACGCCGGCGCGCACGGTTCCGGTGCCGTCGCCGACCAGCCCCCGGCCAGGACGCCGCCGTCGTCGGCTTCGGCGACATCGGCCCAGTGGTGGGCGTCGTCCTGGAGCTGGTTTCCGTGACCGTACATCTGCGGGAGCTCAGGCTCCGCGGGAGTTACGAAGACGCCGTACGGTTGGTGTCCGCCGACCGTGATCGGCGCGGCGGTGGTGTTGAGCGCCTCACCGGCCGACCGGCCGGCGCCTTCGCGAGGCGTGCTGTCGGCTACGTGGCAGGGTTCCGCTGACGGGATCGGCTCACCACCATGAGGCCAGAAGAAGGCGGCAGCGGATCTCCGGACTTCACCCTGGTCCGTGCGACCGCCTCCGGCAGGTCCTGAACCCCAAGAACACCCTCAGCGGGCCGCGTGCACCACTGCCAGCGCTCTGTTAACCATGCCAGGTTCCACGGCTGTTCGGCAGCGCGACGGCGGGGCGGGGTGGCGTAGGCATGTTGCCGCCGATGAAGAAGCTGGGGTGCGGGGGCTGGTTGTAGGCAGTGTTCTGCCAGGCCAGGGCCGTGCGGTACTGGGTGTCGTGGAGGAGGGTCGTGATCCGCGTATTGGCCTGGTACGGCGTGGAGTAGATCCGCAGGGCCGTGTTGTTGGACGTCGGCCAGATGACCTCCTCGCGCCAGTCGCCGAGGAGGTCGCCGGACAAGGACGGCGTCGACTTGGTGCCGTTGGTCGAGTGGACTCCCGAGCCGGTGAGCAGGCGGGTGTCGCCGGAGGTGCCGTACTTGTCGATGTGGGTGCCGTCGAGGAGTTCGCGCGTGGTGTCGCCGTCCCACCACGCCAGGAAGTTGCTGGACCCGGGCTTACGACTGGCGACCACCGCGCCCTTGGGGTTGCGGACGCCACTCACGAGCGACGACCACGACTCGGCGCCCGCGCTGCCGGACCAGATGTCACCGGACACCCCCCGGCCGTTGTCACCGCCGGCCGGGGTGGACCAGAGGATCTGGCCGGTCCTCGCGTCCGCCATCCAGGAGGACGGCTTGGAGCTGTCCTCGTCGACCTTGAACTCCTCCAGACCTGGCCGGGACGGGTCGAGGTCGCCCACGTGCATCGCGTCCCCGTGGCCGTTCCGCGTCGTCCACAGGCCGTTGCCGTTGTCGTCGACGGCCATCGCGCCGTAGACGACCTCGTCCTTGCCGTCCCCGTCCACGTCCGCGACCGACAACTGGTGGTTGCCCTGGCCGGCGTAGCCGCTGTTGGCGTTGGAGTCGAAGGTCCACCGGCGGGTGAACTGCCCGTTCCGCCAGTCCCAGGCCGCGATCACCGCGCGGGTGTAGTAGCCACGAGCCATGATCACCGAGGGTCGGGAACCGTCCAGGTAGGCCGTGCCCGCCAGGAACCGGTCCACGCGGTTGCCGTAGGAGTCCCCCCAGGACGACACCGTGCCTCGGGCTGGGACGTAGTCGACGGACTGCATGGCCTTGCCCGTCTGCCCGTTGAACATCGTCAGGTACTCGGGGCCGGACAGCACGTAGCCCGAGGAGTTTCGGTGATCGGCCGAGGAACTGCCTATGACCGCGCCGATTCCGTCCTTCGTGCCGTCGGCGGTCTTCATGGCGACCTCGGCCTTGCCGTCGCCGTCGTAGTCGTACACCTGGAACTGTGTGTAGTGGGCACCGGAGCGGATATTGCGGCCCAGGTCGATACGCCACAGGCGAGTGCCGTCGAGCTTGATCCCGTCGACGATCGTGTTGCCGGTGTAGCCGGACTGGGAGTTGTCCTTGGCGTTCGTCGGCTGCCACTTCAGAACGATGTCCAGGGCACCGTCGCCGTCGAGGTCGCCGACGGAGGCGTCGTTGGCCTCGTAGGTGTACGGCGAGTTGCCCGGTGAAGTGCCCCCGGACGGCGGGGAGATCGGCACGTCCTTGTACCCGGTGCGGAACTGGAGCGCGTGCTCGGACGGCGCCTGCTCGATGCCGTTCACCACCGCGCGCACCGTGTAGTCCGCCGAGTCCGGGGCGCCTGCGTCCAAGTAGTTCGTCGAGGTGGTCAGGGGCGAGGAGTTGAGTCTGGTGCCGCCACGGTAGACGTTGAAGGCCACGTCGTTCGGGTCAGTGGCCAGCCACCGCCACGACACCAGGTTGCCGCTGCCGGTGTGGACGCTGGTCAGACCCCGATCGAGGCGTTCCACCTGCCGCGCGGTCGCGGCGTGCGCGGTCTGCGGCAGTCCGGTGAGTGCGGAGAGGGCCAGTGCGGTGGCGGCCGTCAGGCCGCCGAGCAGCCGATTGCTGGACCGGCTTCGGATTCGCCATGGGCGCGATGCGGTGCGCGGATGCCGGTGCGGGTCGGTCACTATGACCTCCGATGTGGGGGTGGTATGAAGATCGCGGAGACGGCGGTCTGACCACAGGTGTGGGAACGCTCCCATTCGCTGCGAGGGTAGAAATTCACTGATAGCCCGTCAAGCATTCTGTTGACCCTTTCTGTTCGAGCGTGTTCGGATGCGAGCCGACGAGATGCCCCGTGCGCAGCCTCGTCCCTGTCGCCGCATTCCTTCTGGAAGGGCACTTGAACTGGGCCGACTCCCGGCCGTTTCAGCAAGCTCACGGCCGAGGCGCGGCGAGCCTCCGGTCCACAGGATCGCACTGCGTCTTCCATGGATTGTGGAGCAATGGTTGACAGTTTCGGGCCCGATCGAGAAGCTGCGTGATGTACCTGAAGTTCGTTGTGATGCGATTGCGGACTTCCGTCGGACCCCCCCCTGTGATCGCTCACAGGTCCGACCTGGAGGAGCGTCCCGGGCACGCCCAGGCCACCCCCTTCGACACGTGCCACTCGTAAGCACTTCTGCCACAGTTGTTGCCCCACCGAGGGAGGCGCATCGGCTGGATCGCACGCGGCCACACCAACTCTGCGAGTCTGAAAGTCAGTTGTTCCACCCATCCGCCTCGCTCCTCGAAGCCTCTTCCTCACCACCCTCCTCTCCGCCGACCGCGATGGCTCACTCGCGGCCGACGGAAGGAAAGGACCGACCATGTCCCCGCAACCCCCCACACCAGTTGCCGGGCGCATCAGCCGGCGAACCCTGCTCAAGGCCACCACCGCCACCGCTGGAGCGCTCGCCACCGCCGTCGCGTTCGCCGAACTCGAGACGCCTGCCGAGGCCGCGGCGAGCTTCGTCAAGGGCGTCGACATCAGCTGGGCACCTCAGATGGAGGCGCGCGGCTACTCCTGGAAGAACGCCGGCGGGCAGAGCCAGGACCTGCTGACCATCCTCAAGGGATACGGCATCACCGCCGTACGCCTGCGCACGTTCGTCAACCCTTCCAACGACCCGGCCAACGGGCACTGCGGCATCAACGAGGTGGCCGCCTTCGCCAAGCGGGTCAAGGCCGCCGGGATGTCGATCATGCTCGACTACATGTTCGGCGACACCTGGAACTCCGTCGGCGTGCAGAACCCGCCCGCGGCCTGGCGGAACATGAGCTACAGCCAGATGCGCACCGCGATGGGCTCGTACGTGAACCAGACCATGACGGTCATGAGGAACAACGACGTGCTCCCCACCTGGGTGCAGATCGGCAACGAGATCAACAGCGGGATCTGCCGCCCAGTCGGCAGCGTCTCCAGCCCGGCGCAGATGACCGGGCTGCTCAATGCGGCGTACACCCAGGTCAAGACGGTGTCACCGAACTCGATCGTGTGTATCCACCTGGCCCAGCCGCAGAAGTACGACGTGATGACGACGTTCTTCAGCCGCTACGCCGCGAACGGCGGCAAGTGGGACATGTCGGTGTTCTCCTCCTACGGCAGCGCCGACGTCGCCCCCGGGATCGTGGCGAACATGAAGAAGATCTCCGATGCCTACGGCAAACCGTTCCTGCAGAGCGAGTTCGGTGGCCGGGTGGACCGCGCCTCCTCCACCCAGGCCGCGCTGGTCGCCTACATCAAGGCCCTCAAGGCCAACGGCGGGCAGGGCATCTTCTACTGGGAGCCGGAGTGCGTGTCCCCGTTCACCGGCTACGGCATGGGTGCCTGGGACTCCTCCACGCAGCGGCCCACCGTCATCATGAACGGCTTCACCCAGGCCTGAGCGACGGGCCACGGACCTCAACCCGGACAACTCTCCGGTCAAGAATGGGGATTGGTGATTGTAATGGGCATGACATTAGAGCACGGGGTCAGGCTGGGAGCAGTGGGTCTGCTGACCCTCGCGACGCTGGTCGGCACCGGTGCGGCGCATGCCGATGACGCCACACGGGCGCTGCCGGCCGGTTGTTCCGGCACTGCGCCGATCAAGTGTCACTACGCGGTCTCACCCGGCAACTACGACGTGACGATCTCCATCGGCGGTGCCGCTGCCGCCGAGACCGACATGTGGGTGGAGGCCCGGCGCCTGATGCTTCCGGCGACGAAGACGGCCGCCGGCGCCGCCGCCACATACTCGTTCACGGTCAACGTGCGGCAGCCGGAGGGGCAGCCGACCGGCCAGGGCGGCACCGGAAACCCCGGTCTG
Source organism: Streptomyces caniscabiei (assembly GCF_014930365.1). Lineage (GTDB taxonomy): Bacteria > Actinomycetota > Actinomycetes > Streptomycetales > Streptomycetaceae > Streptomyces > Streptomyces caniscabiei. Next base: position 166,404 of record NZ_JABXWI010000002.1, read on the forward strand.
GACATCCGGTTCGCGGGGACCAACCCGCAGGTGTCGGCCGTCTCCGTGAAACCGGCGACCCAGCCGCTGGTCGCCTACCTGGCCGGCGACTCGACCGTGTGCGACCAGCCCGTGGCCCCGTACACGGGATGGGGCCAGATGATCACGCCGACGGTGGGTCCCGGAGCGTCCGTCGCCAACTACGCCGACTCGGGGGAGAGTTCGGGCAGCTTCCTGAGGAACTCGGCGCTCTTCCCGGCCCTGCTGCCGAAGGTCAAGCCACACGACGCGGTCTTCATCCAGTTCGGCCACAACGACAAGCAGACCAGCGCGTCGGCCTTCCGCAGCAACCTCACCTCCATGATCACGCAGGTCCGTGCGAAGGGCGGCGTCCCCGTCCTGGTGACCCCGCCGGTCCGCCGTCAGTTCAACGGCAGCCGGCTCACGCCCACAGCACTGCACGTCAACGGCCTCGGAGTGAACCTGCCCGCCGAGATGCGCTCGGTCGGCACCGCGCAGAACGTGCCGGTGATCGATCTGACCACCAAGAGCAAGACACTGGTCGAATCCCTCGGCCCGTCCGCCTCCGCACAGCTCTTCCTGCGCTCATCCGTCGACGGTGTCACGGACAACACCCACTTCTCGCAGTACGGCGCGAGCCAGATGGGCGGGCTGGTGCTCCAGAGCATCCGCGAGCAGCGCCTGCCCCTGGCCGCGTACCTGCGCTGACCGACGCCCGGCGCCAGTCCCAAGGAGGGACCGTTGAGGAACTTACGGATTCTCATCACGACCGCGCTCATGATCGCCTTGTCGAGCCTCGGTGTCAGCGCCGCATCCGCGGCGGACCGCGTGGCCCCGAACTGCACCAGTGCCTCCCGCGCCCAGGCCCCGGCCGCACGGGCGGCCGCCGCGCCGGTCACCGTGTGGCTGGCCGGCGACTCCACCATGGCCAACCCGAGCTCCGGCCGGTGCCCGGTCGGCTGGGGCAGCCAGTTCGACGCCCTGTTCAACAGCGACGTGACCGTCAAGAACCAGGCCGTCGGAGGCCGCAGCATCCAGACCTGGCTGTACGAGGGGAACGTGAGCACCACCAAGGGCTCGGACGGTGAGTGCCGCCTCACGTCCACCACGTACTCGTCACGTTGGCAGGCGATGCTGAACGCGAGCACCGGAATGAAGGCCGGTGACTACCTGTTCATCCAGTTCGGCATCAACGACTCCTCCTCGACCTGCCCCCGACACGTCGGCCCGGCCCGGTACCAGCAGCTGATGACCATGATGGCGCAGGCCGCCCTGGCCCGGGGCGCGCACCCGGTGCTGCTCACCTCGGTGGCCGCCATCACCTGCTCCGGCGGCACAGCGACCAAGAACCGCGGCTTCGTGGGCGAGACCTTCGCCGCCGGATCCGCCACCAGGGCCCCCGTCATCGACCTACAGACGCTCAGCGTCTCGCTCTACAACAGTCTGCGCTTCTGCCCGAACAACGGCGACTACGGAGGCAGCGGTCCCCTGGGCACCTTCTTCTGCAACGACCACACCCACTTCGACACCTACGGCGCCCAGCGGGTCGCAGGGCTCGTCGCCGGTGACGTGCGCCGCCAGAACCTCCCGCTCGCCGCGTATCTCAGGTAGCACGTGGCGGTGGGCGCGAACCGAGGACGGTCGGTTCACGGATGGCCTCAATGACGGCGGTGCCGCAGACCGACGACGCAGTCGTCCCTACCTGACGGTGGCGTAATCGACGGCCGGGGCATGCCGGAGGTCGGCCGCCCGAGCTTGCGGACACGGAGCTGCGCGGCCACTTCGTCCTGTGGGCCGTGAGGTCCATAACCGCCGCTCGTGGGCAGCGATGTGTGCAGCGCGTCGGCGGCAGTGCTGAGCCTCCTCAAACACGCCGCCCCCCGTTCAACCAGAGCAGCCGTTCGCGATGTCTGTTCGGCCACCGCCTGAGCGATCAGAGGGTGAGCCGCTCCCTCGGAAGGTGGTACACGCGTCCATGACAGTGTCACGAAGACGGTTTCTGGCGCTGGGCGCCGGAGCGGCCGCCGGAGGGTTCGGGCCGACCGGCTGCGGGTCGCGGCGCTCGCTCGGCGACCCGGATGAGATCACGCTGTGGACCTGGGACCGGTCGGTGAGCGACGAGCTGGTCGCCCGGGCCGAGACGAAGGGCATTCCCGGGGCCCAGGGCTTCAGACTCAGCCGCACCAACATCGGCGGCCATTTCAACACCAAGGTGCGTACCGCGCTCGCCGGCAAGTCCCTGGTGCCGGACATCATCGGCATCAACTCCGACGTGGCCACCTACTTCCCCAACCAGGACGTGTTCGTCGACCTCAACGACTTCGGCGCGGCCGAGCTGAAGAGCCGGTACCTGGACTGGAAGTGGAACGAGTGCATCACGCCCGACGGCCGGATGATCGCGTTCCCCATGGACACCGGCCCCACCGGGCTGTTCTACCGCGCCGACCTGCTTCAGGAAGCCGGGATCACCACCGACCCGAAGGAGCTCGCCGCCCGGGCCCCGGACTGGGACGGCTTCATCGCCCTGGGCAAGGAACTGCGGAAGTCCCAGGAGCGCGCGGTGATCTGCCCCAACATCCGCCAGGTCTGGAGCATCCGGCTGGGCCAGCTGGGCCGCAAGTTCATGACCGAGGACGGCCGGTACATCGGCGACCGGGACGAACTGCGCGAGGCATTCGAACTGGCCTACCGGATCGGCAGGGACGGCCTGTCGGCCGGCGCCCCGGAGGGCTCCCCCGACTTGTACGGAGTGATCACCAGCGGCCGCCAGCCGTTCGGTATCGGCGCGGTGTGGTGGGGCCTCGCCTTCCCGGAGTCGGCCGCGCCGAAGACCGAGGGCAAGTGGCGGGTGGCCGACCCGCCCGGCGGTGCGGGCAATGTCGGCGGTTCGTTCCTGGCGATCACCCAGTACTCCAAGAACCCCGAGGCGGCCTACAAGTTCATCACCTGGCTGCAGTCTCCGGAGAACCAGGTCAGGGCGTTCACGGAGATGTCGCTGTTCCCGTCTTCGCCGCGCTCCTTCACGAGACCGGAGATGCGTGAGCCCCGGCCCTTCTACGGCGGACAGCGCACCATCGAGGTGTTCGGCCCCTCGGCGCGGCAGGTCAGGACCGTCTACCGGAGCCCGTACGACCGGGTGATCGACCCCGTCTTCGCCGCCGAGCTCGCCAACGTCGAGTCCGGCAAGAACGTCGACACGGCATGGAGGGACGCCCAGAACACCATCGAGCGTGAACTCACCCGCGAGGGGGCGATCTGAATGGGCCTCGCCGATGCGCTGCGCGGGAGGACCGTCGAGCGGCGCGGCAGGACCGCCAAGCCACCGCCGGACGGGTCCAGGCCGCTGCCCGGCTGGCGCCGCTACTGGCCGATGTACACGGCGGTCTCCCCGTTCTTCATCCTCTTCGCCGTATTCGGCGTCTTCCCGGTCGGTTTCTCCATCTACCTGTCGTTCATGTCGTGGGACGGCATCGGAGAGATGCGGTCGATCGGCTGGGACAACTACGCGTACCTGGTGACCGACTCCGACTTCTGGCAGTCGATCGGCAACACCCTGATCATCTGGATCCTCTCCACCGTCCCGATGATCTTTCTGGCCTTGGTCATCGCCTACGCGCTGCACACCGCAGTGCGGTTCAAGGCGTTCTACCGGGTGGCCTACTTCGTCCCGAACATCACCTCGATCGTGGCGATGACCCTGGTGCTCGGCTCGGTCTTCAGCGACAGCTCCGGGCTGCTCAACAGCGCGCTGCGGGCGATCCACGCCGGCGAGGTCGGCTGGCTGTCCGACCCGTGGGCGATGAAGGTCGCCGTGGCGGCGATCACCACCTGGCGGTGGGTCGGCTACAACGCCATCATCTGCCTGGCCGGCCTGCAGGCCATCTCCAGCGACGTGTTCGAGGCGGCCAAGGTCGACGGCGCCGGCAACCGCCAGACCTTCTTCCGGATCACCCTCCCGATGCTCCGCCCGGTGATCCTGTTCGTCGCCGTCACCTCCACCATCGGCGGGCTGCAACTGTTCACCGAGCCGCAGGTGCTGTTCCCGGTGGACGACAACGGGAACGTCGGCGGGCCCGGCGGCGAGGCCACCACCATCGTGCTCTACCTGTACCAACAGGCGTTCATCTTCAACCGGTTCGGCTATGGCGCGGCCGTCGGCTGGGCGCTGTTCCTCCTGATCGCGGTGTTCTCCGTCATCAACTGGCGGCTGATCGGCGGCCGGGACGAGGACGCGATCGGCACCGGCAAGCGGAAGGGGAAGTCCCGTGCGCGCTGAGAACGCCGCCCGGTCGCGGACGATCGTGGGCCACGCCGTGCTCCTGCTGGGCGTGCTGATCACGATCTTCCCGTTCTACTGGATGTTCGTGATGGCCTCGAACACCACCGGTGACATCTTCGCCTACCCGCCCAAGCTGATCCCCGGCCCCCACCTGTGGGAGAACATGAACAAGGTGTTCGACGGGATCGACTTCTGGGGGTCGATGGGCATCACCGTCGTGGGCGCCACATCCGTGACGTTCCTGGTGCTGCTCTTCGACTCGCTGGCCGCCTTCGCCTTCGCCAAATTCGACTTCCCCGGGCGGAGGGTGCTGTTCTGGATCGTGCTGGCCACCTTCATGATTCCGATGCAACTGGCGCTGGTGCCGCAGTTCGTCACGCTGGCCTGGCTCGGCTGGGTCGGCTCGCTCAAAGCGCTGATCATTCCCGGTGCGGCCAACGCTTTCGGAATCTTCTGGATGCGCCAGTACGCGCAGGGGGCGATCGCCGACGAGCTGATCCAGGCATCGAGGGTCGACGGGGCCGGATTCTTCCGCCAGTGGTGGACGGTGGGGCTGCCGGTGCTGCGCCCGGGGCTGGCGTTCCTGGGGATCTTCACCTTCTTCCACATCTGGAACGACTACCTGTGGCCACTGATCGTGATGACCGACCCGGGCAAGGTGACACTGCAAGTGGCCGTGCAGCAGCTGAACGGCGTCTACACCACAGACCAGTCGATGGTCATCGCCGGAGCGCTCATGTCCGTGATACCGCTGATCGGGGTCTTCCTGATCGGCTCGCGCCACTTCATCGCCAACCTGGCCGCCGGCGCCATGAAGTTCTGAAGAAGCACGCGCGTGGTCCCGCCCTTCGAAAACAGCTTTCGTACCTGCGCTGAGTTCTTCAGACAGGCACGAGTCCTACTGCCACACGGGAAAAATCACCTGACTCGGGAGATGACGCTGTGAGAACCGCGAAGTTCGGCACCCCTGCCCTCCTGCTCTCGGTGGTCACGGCGAGTTCCGTCGCCATGGCCCCCGGCTCGGCGTCCGCGAGCGCCGCGGCGGCCGGAGACACCTACTACGTCGCCCCGAACGGGAACGACGGCGCAGCAGGTACGCAGGCCGCTCCGTGGGCATCGATCGCCCGTGCACAGGCCGTCGCCAAGGCGGGCGACACGGTCTACTTCCGGGGCGGCACCTACGCCTACACCCGTGCGAACAGCGCCTGTTCGAGCCCGACCGCCAAGGTCGACGCGATCACCCTCAACAAGAGCGGCAGCTCGGGCAACCCGATCCGGTACTGGGCCCAACCGGGCGAGAAACCGGTATTCGACCTCTCGCGGATGACGGACAACTGCCGCATCAAGGGCTTCAACGTCACCGGCAGCTGGATCCACCTCAAAGGACTGGAAGTCAAGGGCGTTCCGCAGAACAACAACCGCAACGCCGAGTCCTGGGGGATCTGGGTCTCCGGCAGCAACAACATCTTCGAGCAGATCAAGACCCACCACCACATGGGCACCGGCCTGTTCATCAACGGCGGGGGCGGCAACCTCGTCCTCAACTCGGACTCGCATGACAACTACGACCTGCGCAGCAACGACGGGCCCGGCGAGAACGCCGATGGGTTCGGTTCGCACTACACGCCGGCCGGCCGCCCCGCGAACGTGTTCCAGGGTTGCCGCGCGTGGTGGAACGCCGATGACGGGTTCGACCTCATCTCCACCTACTCGCCCGTGATCATCGAGAACTCGTGGGCCTGGCGCAACGGGTACGTGCCGGGGACGACGACGCCCTCCGGCAACGGAGCCGGCTTCAAGTCGGGCGGCTACGGCGGCGACTACGAGGCCAACGCGCCCAAGCACACCGTCCGCTTCTCTGTGGCGTTCCTCAACAAGGCGGCCGGCTTCTACGCCAACCACCACCCGGTGGCCAACGACTTCTTCAACAACACCGGCTACGGAAACCACCCCAACTTCAACATGCGTGGCGTCGACTCGAGCGGCGCCGCCGTCGGCCGGGGCAACCTGCGCAACAACATCGCCTACACCGGTACGCCGACGTCGTACATGAGCGGCACGAACGCCGCGTACAACTCCTGGAACCTCGGCGTCCCCCTGTCGGACTCCCAGTTCCGCAGTGTGTCGACGTCCGGCTGGGACGCGCCCCGCCGGACCGACGGGAGCCTGCCCGTGCTGCCCCACCTCCGTCTCGCGGCGAACAGTGCCCTGATCGACAAGGGCATCGACGTGGGACTGCCCTTCAACGGAAGTGCGCCGGATCTCGGCGCCTTTGAGAATGACGGAAGGTGACCTCTTGAGGCAAAGATCGCGTGTCGTCTCCAAGTACTGGAAGTTGGCCGCCGCCACCCTGTTGTCCGTGGTGTTAGCGGCACCGCTCTCGGCGAGCACTGCCGCGGCGGAGACACCTGGAACGCAGACACAGGCAGCAGAGCTCCAGGATCAGGGGGCGGCTGCTGGACCGGTGGTGGATCGCGGCCTCAAGTACCTCGTGTCCGACTACCAGACGCGCACTCCGTCGAAGTACACGGCTGACTCCTGGAAGCCCTTCGCCAAGGCGTTGACCGCCGCCGCCGATGTCGCCGGCGACACGTCGGCCACCACAACGGACGTCGCCGAAGCGAAGACGGCACTGATGACCGCCGCCGCCGATCTGAAGGCCGCTGACGAGGGCACGTTCCAGACCATCACGAACAACACCTTCTGGAACGACACCAGCGGCAACCCCATCTACTCGCAGGGCGGCGGGGTCTTCAAGTTCGGCGACACCTACTACTGGTACGGCGTGCACTACACCGGCGCCGAGCTCTACCGGGCCAATCCGACGAGGAAGTACGACGGGAACGTCAGCTTCGTCTCGATCCCCGTGTACTCGTCCAAGGACCTGGTGAACTGGAAGTTCGAGAACCGGGTCGCGACGCGTTCCACAGGCGTGGGCAGCGGCGCCAACCTGGGGGGTGCGGGCTGGGTCGGGCGCCTCGGCGTCTCGTACAACGAGAACACCGGCAAGTACGTGCTCGCCGTGCAGATGTGGCACACGGGCAGGGGCGGGCACGGCGTTCTGCTGCTGCAGGGCGACTCACCCACCGACACCTTCGACTACGGCTACTTCCAGACCCAGATCACCAACTCGCCCACCACCGGCACCGGGGATCAGACCGTCTTCACCGACGACGACGGCAAGGACTACCTGATCTTCTCCAACCGCGAAGGACGGTCGCGCGGCTTCGTGGCCAAGTTCCGGGAGTCCGACTCGCTGCGGATCGAGCCAGGCGTGGAGATCCGCCGCGGCGACGGTCGCGAGGGCAACGCCATGTTCAAGCTCGACGGCAAGTACTACCACGCGGCGTCGGACCTGCACGGCTGGAACACCTCGGTCAACTACGTCAATGAGTCGACCAGCAGCAACGTTCAGGGCTCGTACAGCAGCGAGTACGTCCTTGCCGGCACCGAGATGGACTACAGCCACGTGACGCAGACCGGGTTCTTCGTGACGGTCAAGGGCACCAAGCAGAACACGGTGATCTACGCCGGCGACCGCTGGGCCGACTTCGCCTGGAACGGCATCGGGTACAACCAGTGGGTGCCGATAACCAAGACCGGCGCGAGGCCGCAGTTCCACTCGGTGAGCCAGTGGCAGTTCAACGTCACGACCGGAGAGTGGCGTGTCGGGCAGGCGAACAACTACATCCTCAACCCGGACATCCAGGCTGACCGCATCATCGTCTCCAGTGTGCGGGGATGGCGGAACCTCGGCGGTTCTGTGACCAACGTCAACGGTGGTGTGAACGGGTCTCGCTTCGCCCTCCAGGTGAGCAACAGCGGCGGCGTCGAGCAGCGGATCGAGTCGGTGCCCACAGGCACCTACACCCTGTCCCTGCACGCTCGGGGTAGCGCCGGACAGGTCGTGATCACCGGCGCCAACGGCAGCCAACGCACCCTCGGCATCCCGTCGTCGAGCGGCTGGGCCAAGCGCGAGCTCACCGGCATCGCGCTGCCCAGCGGGGCTGCCACCGTCACCGTGCGGGCGTCGGGTTCGGGCGGCGTCACCGTCGACCAACTCTCACTGGTCAAGACCTCTGCCGACGCGCCATCGGGACAGCGGTACGAGGCGGAGACCGCACCGGCGGTGTGCCAGGGCACGATCGACTCGAACCAAGCGGGCTATTCCGGTGGCGGGTTCTGCAACGGCAGTGCCGCTGCGGGGGCCTTCGCGCAGTTCACGGTGACCCCGGCGACCGCTGGTACGGCGACGGTGGCGGTCCGGTTCGCCAATGGCTCCAGTAGCGGTACGAGGCCGGCGAACCTGATCGTCAACGGATCCACGGTGGGGACCGTTTCGTTCGAGTCCACCGGTGCGTGGACGACGTGGACGACCAAGACCGTGACCGTCCCGCTGAACGCCGGCAGCAACACCATCCGATTGGATCCGACCACGGCAGCCGGACTACCCAACGTCGACTACCTCGATGTCGGAGCCGCGGCCGGCTGACACCCCGTGCTCCGCCGGTCTTCTCGACCAACGGAGCGTACGGAACAGCCCATGCTGCACGTACATCACATCGTCAGGAGAAGGACATGAGCAGCAAGCGTCTGCCCCGCGCCATCGCGGTCACGACGACGTTGGTCACCATGGTGTCCGCGAACCTACTCATGGTGCCCAAGCCGGCCCACGCGACCTTCGGAACCGCGGACATCAAGCCGATCGAAAGCAATATCGCTGCCAAGCCCTGGGCCTCGGCGACGGCTGTCACCGGCTCGTCCAACGCCCGTCTGGCCATCGACGGCGACCCGACGACGTCCTGGCAACCCGGTAGTGCCGGCGCCCGGCAGTGGCTCACCGTCGACCTCGGTGGAACCTACGACAACCTGCGCAAGGTCAAGGTGCTCTTCCCGGACCGTGGCGTGGCCCACCGGTACGTCGTCGAGGCTTCATCTGACGGTCGCCGGTGGAGGACCATCGCCGACAGGTCCCACAACCGAGCCGTGTCGCGAGGGGAAGTGCACCTAGTCACCCGGCCGGCAACGCGCTTCGTCCGGCTGACGTTCACCGGTGGGCCGGGCCGGGCCCGGGCAGGTGTCAGCGAGCTCCAGGTCTTCAACTACCTGCGCGACGACCTCACCCTCGGCGCCGATCTGTCCTGGATGGACGACGTCCAGGACCAGCAGTACTGGGTCGACCCCCTGGCCCAAGACCGCGGCGCCGGGCCACATCTGCTCGACGTGGCCAAGGACCGCGGCATGCAGCACACCCGGCTGCGGATATTCAACGAGCCGCGCAGCGAGAGCACCGGTCAACCGACGCCGATACCGCGCCAGGGCCCGGAGCGCTCGCTGGCCTCAGCCAAGTGGATCAAGCAGCGGGGCATGGGCCTGGGGATCGACTTCCACTACGCGGACTCGTGGGCGGACCCGAGCAAGCAACCAAAACCACGCGCCTGGGCCGAGCTGGAGTTCGCGGACCTGTCCCAGGCCGTGTACGACTTCACCGCCGACTATCTGAAGCGGTTGATCCGGCAGGGCACCACGCCGGAGAAGGTGGCCGTCGGCAACGAGATCATCAATGGCTTCATGTACGGCAGCGAGGCGGCCCACATCGGCACGACGAATCCGCCGTACTTCGTCGACCAGGCCGACATCTACCAGTCCAAGCCCGGCGGTGGCCTGCTGTGGAAGTACTGGCGGTCGACCGACCCCGTGGAGCAGCAGCTCTACGACCAGTCGTGGGACCGGTTCACCACCCTGGCCACGGCCGGGATCAAAGCCGTCCGCGACGCGTCACCGACATCCAAGGTCGAGATACACGTGATCGTCGACAAGGACAAGCTCGCCAAAACCATGGAGTTCTGGCACCAGTTCCTCACCCGGGTGAAGGCAAAGGGCCAGAACCCCGATGTGCTGGCCATCTCGTACTACCCGGAATGGCACGGTACGCCCGAGGCACTGGATCTCAACCTGAACACCATGGCCACCACCTATCCCGGCTACGAAATCGACATCGCCGAAACCGCCTACCCCGCGTCGGGCGGCGATGGCTCGCCGTTGCCCAACTCGCCGTATCCGCGAACCATTCAGGGGCAGGCGGACGCGATCCGGAGGGTGTTCCAGGCCGCCAACGACGTGGTCGACAACCGAGGTTCAGGTGTCCTGGTGTGGGAGCCGGCCGGCTACCAGCCGATGTTCCGGGCCGTGCCCGGACTGGCGAACACATGGGAGCCGCACGCGTCCGTCAACGTCTTCAACGCCAGCCGCGCCAAGCACATCCTCCAGGACACCATCTACATCGGCACCATGGTGAGGGCCGCCCCGAAGCTGCCCTCCTCCATCCACATGCTCACCACCGCCAACAACAAGATCACCACTGTCCCCGTCCGCTGGCAGCCGTTGCCACCTGGCGCGACCGACAGTCCGGGTGAGGTGACAGTCACCGGGACGACCGGCACAGGACCGGTCACGGCGGTCATCGACGTCATGCCCAGCCAGGCGAACACGACTTGATTACCTCATAGCCTGCTTCACCGACGTCGCACCGCCGAGACCACGACGGCACCGGCGACATCATCACTGCTTCACAGCAGTGCTTCGCTCACTCGGTGGCCGACAGCAACAACTGCGGCAGCGCCTGGGAGAACCAGGCCGTGTTCGACCGGAACGGCCACACTCACCCCGACATCCGGTGCGCCCGACCAACCGCACGCCGCTCCTGCCGCCCCACGCGGGTGGCAGGAGCACCCACACCCGCTGTTGTGCCGTGCTCCCCGTCGACCTGTTGGCCTCTGTCGCCGACGGGACGCACCCGGCAACGGGCCCAGCCGAACGCCGACCCCTCCACCTATCCCCGCACCCAAGGAGTCACCATGACCCTGCGACGACGGACCTTCCTCAGCATGAGCGCGGCCGGAGCGACGGGCATGGGCCTGTCCCTGCTCGGGGCAGGACAGGCACCGGCCGCCGCCGGGCCACTGGACACCGCGCCGACCACGCCGTTCGCGGTCGGCGTGCGCCGGTACAACTGGACCCGCGGCAGCCGCCCGTGCACCACCTACGTCTACTACCCGGCCACCGGCACCCCCGGCGGCAACCCGGTGACGGACGCCCCGGTCGCAGGCGGGGTCTTCCCCGTCTACAACATGACCCACGGCCTCGGAAGCAGCCCGCAGAACTCCCTGTTCATCATCCGGGCCCTGGCCTCGGCGGGCTTCATCGTCCCCGCCCCGCACTTCAACCACAACTTCAACGACGTCAACACCGGCAACACCTCCAAGGACGTCTCGCAGATCCTGACCAACACCCTCGCGCTCAACGCGAGCGGACCGCTGGCCGGACACATCAACACCGGCATCGGCGTCGGCGTCTCGGGCCACTCCCTGGGCGGCATGGTCACCCACGGTCTGCTGACCTCCTGGCCCGACAGCCGGATCATCTCCGCCAACCCCCAGTCCTGCGTGGACATGGGCAACCCAGCCAGCTCGGTCTCGGCCAAGGTCCTGTTCGTCCACGGCGACCGGGACTCGACCACGCAGTACTCCTCGGCCCGGCAGGCGTACTCGGAGATCACCTGGCCCAAGGCGTTCCTCACCTTCGTCGGCGGCAGCCACACCAGCTTCTGGAGCGACCAGCGCTTCCCGAGGACCGTCGTCGACTGGGCTCGCTGGACCATGTACGGCGACACCGCCGCACGGGACCGCCTCCCGGCTGACGCGTCCGGGTCCAACACCAGGTGGGAAGCCCAACTGGGTGACTCCCCCGGCGGCCCGGGCCTCTACACCCTGCTGGCCCAGCACAGCGGCAAGGCCGCCGAGATCAACGCGGCCTCCACCGCCGCCGGCGCACAACTCGTCCAGCGGACCACCAACAGTCGCCCCAACCAGCAATTCGAGTTCGTCGACGCCGGCGACGGCCACGTCCGCGTCAAGGCACTGCACAGTGGCCTGTTCCTCCAGCCCACGGGCACCGCGACCGGCGCGGATATCATCCAGCAGGCCGACACCAGCGCCACCAGCCAGCAGTGGCGCGTGGTCGATCACGGTGGTGGCGTGATCAGCCTCGTCAACCGGGAGTCCGGCCTGGCGATGGATGTCTGGGAGTACTCGACCGCCGACGGCGCCCGCATCGCCCAGTACACCTACAGCGGCAACCCCAACCAGCGCTTCACCCGCCGCCGCGTCTGACCGGCACGTGTCGGGGCACCGCTCGGGCAACAGTGCGGGCGGTGTCCCGACATGGCGCCGATGGTCCTTCACGACTGACCAAGGGGTGTGCAGCCTTCACGCCCGCCGCCCGAGCGTGCGCAGGAATACGTCCTTGGCCCACTGTCCGCCGCGTTACAGCTGGAAGGCACCTTGGACCCTGGCTGGCCACCACCGACGAGATCGACGACGTCCTGGCGCTCGGCATGTGGCTGGACGTCAACGGTGTCCGCCGTCAGACCAGCAACACCAAGACGATGATCTTCGACCCGTACTTCATCGTGCACTACCTGAGCCAGTTCCTCGTCCTGGAACCCGGCGACCTGATCAACACGGGCACCCCACCCGGCGTCGGTATGGGCTGACCCCGTCGGTGTGGCTGCGGCCAGGTGACGTGATGGAACTGGGTAGGGCTCGGGCCACAGCTAGCATTCGCCCCATGCGCGCCTTCGTGCTGACTGCCCCTGGGGAGTACGGGGTGCAGCAGGTCCCTGCACCGGTGGCCGCCCCCGGCGAACCAGACGTCTCGGCGTGTGCGGCACCGACATGGAGTTCTTCACCGGCGAGATGGCCTACCTCCGCCAAGGGCACTCCGCCTTCCCGATGAGGCTGGGCCACGAGTGGACCGGTCGCGTGGCGGCGGTCGGCTCCGGGGTCGACCCCGCGTGGGTTGTGGGCGACGGATCATGGGCGACACCATGCTCGGCTGCCGCACCTGCCGCCGCTGCCTACGCGGCCACCAGCACGTGTGCGAGATACGGCAGGAACTCGGCATACGAGGGGAGCGGCAGGTGCCCTCGCGGAGCAACTCGCGGTGCCGGCCTCCTCGTTGCACATATGCGTGACTCCGTCGACGCCGTACTGGGCGAGCTGGTGGAGCCGGGCGGCAACGCCATGCGCGCCGCCCGGGCCACCGCCCCGCAACCCGGAGACCGCACCCTGATCCTGGGCCCGGGAACCATCGGCTGCTGGTCGCGATGTTCCTCCGCGCCGCCGGTACGGAAGTGCATCTGCTGGGCCGCACCCAAAGCTCGCTCGCCTTCGCCCGCGAGCTGGGCTTCGCGCACGTATGGACGGAGGAATCCGTTCCGGACCTGCCGTTCGACGCTGTCGTCGACGCGTCGAACGCCACCCATCTACCCGACCTGGCAATGGACTTGGTCGAGCCGGCCGCGTCGTGTACGTGGGACTGGCCGGGGAACCCAGCAGCATCGACACCCGCACGCTGGCACTCAGGACGTGACGGCGGTCTGCATCCTGTCGGCCTCCCCCGGCCTCGACGACACCATCCGGGCCTATGCCGGCGGATCGGTGGACCCCAGGCCGCTCGTCGCCGCGACCGCAGGCCTGGAACAGGCCGTTCCCGTGCTCGCCGGTGAACGTCCGGCCGACGCCGGGCCGGGCCCAAGGTTCATGTCGACCCGCGGCTGGGCTGAGGAGGCGAGGACCGGGCCACCGGGTGCTGGGACACCGTCACCTCACCCAGGGTGACGGCCGCGCCCTCGGCGAGCACCCGCACGTCCCAGCGGTGCAGTTCCAGCTCGTCCCCAGCCGCGTACCGCCCAGAGCCGGCGATGCCCCTCAGTGCTGCGGGCAACCGGACGAGGGCCCGCTCCCGAGGCGACCTGCGTCGACCTGGCGCGTGGTGGCGGCAGGCCACCGGCCGAAGTACGGGTGATCGTACCCGGCGAGGACGGTGGCGCCGTCGGTGGTGACCCCACTGCCCGTCTCGTGGCCGCGGCCGTCCCGTCGCGCCATCTCGTCACGGCGTCGTGCCGGCGCCGTCGCCGAGGACGTCCGCTCGCCGGCCGCGCAGGGAGCTGACCCCAGGATGGCCACACCGATCCGCCTGCTGTGCTCGCGCGGCAATGAGTGTGTTGGCCAGGAGCATGGCGATGGTCATCGGGCCCACGCCGCCGGGGACGGGAGTGACGAAGGCCGCGGTGCCGACGACGGCGTCGGTGTCCACGTCCCCGCACAGACCCGCCGTGGAGCGGTGGATGCCGACGTCGATCACGGTGGCGCCGGGCTTGACAGCGTCAACGCCGATGAGACCCGGGATGCCGGCCGCCACGACCAGGACGTCGGCGCGGCGGCACACGGCGGCCAGGTCGCGGGTGCGGGAGTGGCAGATCGTGACGGTCGCGTTCCTCTCCAGCAGCAGCTGGCCCATCGGCTTCCCGACCAAGGCGCTGCGGCCGACGACGACGGCTTCGGCCCCCTCGAGAGGAATCCGGTGGGCGTCGAGCAGGGCCATCACCCCAGAGGGAGTGCAGGGTCGCAGGCCGGGGCTGCCCTGGGCGAGCAATCCGGCGTTCACGGTGGTCAGGCCGTCGACGTCCTTGTGCGCCGGGATGCGCGCGAGCAGGGCGGCGGCGTCCAGGTGGGCCGGTGTCGGCAGTTGCAGGAGGATCCCTGAGACCGCCGGGTCGGCCGCCAGTTCGTCGATGAGCGCGGCAGCGTCATCCTGAATTGTCTCGGCTGGAAGATGCCGGTGCAGGTCGGTCATGCCGGCCGCGGTGCAGGCGCGGCGCTTGTTCCGGACGTACACCTCGCTCGCCGGGTCGTCGCCTATGAGGACGGTGGCCAGGCCGGGCGCGTTCCCCCCAGCGTCCACGAGTGCGGCGACGCCGGAGGCGACGTCTGAACGGACCTGCCGGGCAACGGTGGTGCCGTCGATGAGCTGCGCGGTCACGAGAATCCCTTGGAAGACGATTCAGAAGACGATGGTGGAGTTGCCGTGGACGGCGAGCCGGTCCTCCAGGTGCGCGCGCACGGCGCGTGAGAGAACGGCGCGCTCGACATCGGCGCCGAGGCGTACGAGGTCGGCGGCGGTGTGCCGGTGGTCGACCCGGACGACGTCCTGGTCGATGATCGGGCCCTCGTCCAGATCGGCGGTGACGTAGTGGGCGGTCGCACCGACCAGCTTCACGCCGCGGTCCTTGGCCTTCTGGTACGGGCCGGCCCCGATGAAGGCGGGCAGGAAGCTGTGGTGGATGTTGATCAGCGGACAGCCGACCGCTTCGAGGAAGGAGGGCGTGATGATCTGCATGTACCGCGCCAGCACGACGAGGTCGACGTTGCCGCGCAGCAGGTCGAGGATGCGGCTCTCCGCCTCGGCGCGGTTGTCCCGGGTGGCGGGGACGTGGATGTAAGGCACCCCGAAGGGCCGAACCTCGTCGGCGAGGTCGGGGTGGTTGGACACGACCATGACCACGTTCATGTCCAGTTGGCCGCGACGGTGACGCCAGAGCAGGTCGAGCACGCAGTGGTCGGTCTTGGACACCATGATGGCCACACGTTTGGGCCGGGCGGCCTCGGTGAGGCGGTGAGTCATGCCCCAGCGCTGAGCGACGCCGGTTTCGAACGCACGGTCCAATTCATCCCGGGCTGCGGACAGGCCGGGCAGGTGGAACCCGGTGCGCTGGAAAAGGGTGCCGCCGACGGCAGTCGTCGAGAACTGGTCCAGGCTCGTGATGTTCGCACCGGCCTCGGCCAGGAACGTGCTCACTGCCGAGACCACGCCCGGCCGGTCGGGGCACTGGATCAGCAGACGCCCGTGGTCGGCTCGGTCCTCAGGGATCCCGCCCTCACGCGAAGTGCTCCCTCGGGACGTGGTGGGCGCGGACGCGGTTCGTGCGGACGTGGTGGGTGCGGACATGGCGACTCCGGTTTGATGGGCAGGGTGAGTACGCGCCGGCACAGTGCTGGTCGCGGCGTCGGTCATGTCAGGTCCGAGAGAAGACGCCGGCGCCACGCCTCGGTCGGCGCGAGATCGTTGAAGGTGAAGACGTGGAACCCGGCGACGGCGTCGTCGGCCTCCCCGAGATGGGGCGCGAGCCCCGAGAGCAAGGCGTCCGGCCGATAGCCGCCGGGGAGGAAGAAGCGCCGGAGCAGGGTCTGCTGCTTCTTCAGGAACTTCGCCGACTCCCCGAGGCCCAGTCCGCCTGCGACGCGCAACAGCTTCTGCCGGTGGACGGCACCGGGGAGGCCGACGTGGACCGGCAGGTTGACGTCGTAGGCGCGGACCCGGTGGATCCACGCCAGGATGGCTCGGGGATCGAAGACGATCTGCGTCGTGATGTGCGTGGCGAGCGGCGCCTTGTCCGCCAGCGCCTGCATCAGCACCTGCTCCGATACGTCCGGATGGCCCTCGGGATGACCGCCGATCCCGATGTCGGTGAAGCCGTGGTCCAGTTCGTGCACCGCCCGTAGCAGCGCCAGAGCGTCGGCGAACGCCGTCGTCGTGGCGGTACGGTCGCCTCCGACCACGAACACGCCGGTGATACCGGCGTCGCGGCACCTGCCGACGAGACCGGCCAGGTGCTGGTGGTCCCTCACTTGCTGGGCCGACAGGTGCGGTGACACGGCATAACCGTGGCCCGCGAGCGCGACCGCCAGGTCGATGGTCGCGTCCTGTCCCTTGGCCGGTGAGGCGGTCACGGTGAGCGGAACGTCGGTCGGGACGTGGTCGCGGACGGCCTGCTCGGTCTTGGCGAACGGGATGACCTCGTAGCCGAGACCCCTCACGGCCCGGACAAGGTCAGCGCGCACGATCACGTCGTGCTGGGAGTGGAGTCGGTTCACGGTCGGCCTCTCGGATGGGGGGCGAGTGGTCCGGCACATCAGTGCTGAGCCGGCGGCCGGTTCCGTACCGTGGCCCGGATGGTGGTCTGCACGTGGTGGGGTTCGCTGAGCGGCCGGCCGGCTCCGCCGTCGGGCTCGCCCCACAGGACCTCGACGCGGTCGCCGTCGGTCAAGGACTCGTCGAGGATGGCGATGGTCACCACGCGCCCGACGTTGACGGTGTAGCCACCCCACGTGGACAGGCCCACGAGGCGATCGCCCTGCATCACGCTGTCCAGGTAGATCGTGGCGGGGTTCAGGTTGGGCAGGCTGAGCAGCTTGGGTCGGGGACCGTCTCCGAAGAAGCCGGCCCGGACCACCTCCATGACGTCGTCGGTGTCCCACTCCAGCCAGCGCTTGAGGCGCTTGGGTCCCTGGGCCGCCTGCTCGAGGGCTGTGCGGCCGATGAAGTCGTGGTCGAGCTTGACGATGGAGCCGTAGCCCAGCTCCCAGGGGTAGAAGTAGTAGTCCTGGATGTCGTCCGAGACGTAACTGCCCTCGATGGTGATCATGCCCTCCATCCCGAAACCGGGCAGGTGCTGCCGGTAGGCGGCCGTCTCCGGGGAGCTGTAGACGGCGGACGGGACGGCGGGGATCCACCCGGACTCGACCGTCGAGGACAGGTAGGACACGGCCCCGCCCTGGCGCAGGCCGCTCTGCGCGCCGGCGTACAACAGCGTCTCCAGGACGCGGGGGCCGTGCTCCACCGGGCCGAAGAGCTCCAGGCCGGTGTACTCCTCGCCCGGCACGCCCGCCATCGTGTGGTTCAGGGCGCGAACCGGGGTCCCCGCGATCTCGAAGGAGCCCATGCGGAAGAACGGAATGCGATCGATCGGGCCGCCGACGGCGCGTTCCAGGATCTCCTGGGTGCGAGGGCCGTTGAGCTGGTATCGGTAGTGCTGTCGGCGGCCCAGCGGGTTGTAGACCGACGCCGGGTCCACGCTGAACTCGACGTCGTAGTCGCCCTGTTGAGCTTGGAACTGCACCCAGTTGGCCGCCTGGGGGACACCGACCAAGCTCAGGTGGTCCTCCTCGAGGCCGAACAGGATGCAGTCGCCGATGTAGCGGCCGTCCGGCCCGACGGCGACGAACTGCTTGGCGCGGTCGCGGCCGAGGGTTGCCGGGCTGTTGACGCCGGTGTCGCTGATCAAGCGCTTCACGTCGGGCCCAGTGATGTGCACCTCGGTCATGTGGTGGGACTGGTCGAACAGGACGCAAGCGTTCTTCCAGGCCCACTGCTCGTTGTGCCAGCTCGTGTACTCCTGGGCGTAGGTGAACGGGTAGTGCGTGGCGGGATTGGTCCGCAGCATCGCCAGCGGGCCCCCGCTGCGGTCGATGCGCTGCTGCAGGGTCTCGACGTGCGGTTGGTCGGTCACGGGGTGCCTCCTGGGTGGGTGGTGGTCGGCGGGGCGCCGGGGTCGCTGCGACGAGATGCCGGGCAGTGCGTCGCGCTGGAGCGCGCGGAGAGGGCACCGCCCGGGCCTGGCATGCTCGGGGCGACTCCGTTCACTGGTCACCCGCCGCGGAGGTCCTCGTTCACGCAGCGGTTGCGCTGACGGCCGGGGCCGATGATGGAGCTGCCGGCGACGTCGACGGCAGAGAAGAAGCGGCCGCCGTGGTGGGCACCGTTTCCCGGCCGGAGACCCTCAAGGACGAGGTCCTGGAGCCGCACCCGTGAAGGACCATCTCGTCGGCGGCCAGTCCTGCGTCACCTCGCCGTTGACCTGTAGGACGATCCGCACGGCGTCGCGGTCGGCCAAGGGCGCCGGCACGACGAATGGCCCGAACGGCTCGGCGCGGCATGTAATGGTTTCAGGCACCGGTCCGTCGCCGAACTGAGCGGCGAACAGCGACGTGAACGCTGTTTCCGGCGACGAAGCCGAGCGGCGGCTTCATCCCCATCGGCGGCATCGGCGACCTGCTCCGCACCCCTGGGGAACTGGGCTGGTCCTGTGGCGTCGACCTGCACGGCCGCGACTTCCTCCGCCGCGACGCGCTTCTCACCCAGGCGGCTGACGGCGGTCCGCGCCGGTTCGCCGGGCTGGTCGGGAACACCGAGGAGCCGCATCCCGTGCTCGGCACAGGCGGCCGTCGGGGCGGCCCGGACGGTGTTGACGTCGTAGCTGTCGCCCCAAGTCCGGTACAGGATTCCCTCCGCGGGTGGACCGAAGGTTGCCAGGCGGTCCAGGTCCCAGCGGCCGTCCCGGCGGGCCGGCTGCGCGGCGAAGCGGCTGCGCGGCCGTTGTGACCCGCTCGCGTCAGCGGCGACCTGCGCGGGAGGCACAGGGGTCCCTTCGGATACCACCATCGTCGTCTTCTCCTGGGGCGGGCTGCCGTCCGACTCTCGGCCGGGCGGCAGGAGGTGGGGTGGGGCCGCCGGCGACGCGCCGGGCTTTCGGTGCCTGCTCGTCCCGCCGACGTCGTTGATAGTGACAACAGCCGCACCGATGCGGAATGGTCGAACTGGTATGCCACCAATCCACAGGACGGATGGCGAGCCACCGACGTCCTCCTACTGAGCCGCCTACCGGACCCCAGCCAGCGGACCAGCTCCAAGCCTCGGTCCACGTGCGCCGTGAGGCGCCGACCCGCGACGAGTGCGGCGCCGACCCGGTTGCGGCGGCGCTTCGTTGAGGACCTGCTCGCCCGCTTCGACCGCGCCTACGAGCTCACGTCGTTCGCCGCCACTCTGCTGGTCCGGCTGTGGACGTGGTCGACGTCAAGGCCCTGATCCGGCGCGACGACGCGATCACCCTGCCGCGGGAGGCCGTCCGCGGCTGTCCCAGCGAGCCCTTGGTCCAGGTCCGCTGAGTCTGCGTGGTGGCGGAGTCCGACGACAGCGTGGACAACGAGTTGCCGTCCGCCGACCTGGCCCCTCGTCACCACCTACAGTGGGCACACCCCGCTCCCCTACGCGCCCTTGCGCGGGATGCACCCGATTTCGCCGGTTGATGACGATGGCGCCGCGGCGCCTCCAGGATCGCGAACACCTGGTGGCGCTGAACCGGCCACGCCGGGATTCCCGCCCGGGCGGGAGGGAGCCGGAGTTGTTCACGGCGGTCTGATGCTGCGTCAGCACGACGCGGCCCTCCAGCTCCGCTGCCCGCCAATCGGCGCTGCGCGAAGTCGACGGCGCCGCCCGAGGTTCACACGTCGCGCCACCGAGCCGTGGCCGCGCAGGCCACCGACGCGAGCGTGCCACCCCCGGTTCCTCGTGTTCGACGTGGGCCGCTCTGCCCGGCTCGCCGTACCGCTGGTGCACGCGGGGCGGGCGCCTCCGCCTGGCACGCCCGCCGGTGCCCCGCCTGTCGAAGTGTGGCGTCAAGCCGTCGGGAAAGCAGGTGGTCACCGGGCCCGTCGGCGCGTTTCCAGACTCACTCTGCCACCGTGAAAAGTGCTGCTACGCCGCCGAGCGCACACGCAGTCCTCGCCGGAGGCCGTCCAGCACACCTGCGAGCATCGCCTGGCTGATCGCCGTGCCGGGGAGCCCTGCGGAGCCGTGGAACGTTCCCGGGTAGAGGTGGAGCTCGGTGGAGACCCCCGCCTGTACCAACCGCTGCGCGTAGCTGATCCCTTCGTCCCGCAGGGGGTCGAACTCGCAGACGTAGACGAACGCCGGCGGCAACCCCGAGAGGTCCGCGGCACGGGCCGGGGCCGCATACGCGGGGATGTCGGGGCCTCCGAGGCGGCCTTCGCCGCCCAGGTAGTGGCTCCAGCAGATCTCGGCGATGGGGCGGTTCCACACCGGGGTGTCGGTGAAGGCCCGCATCGACGGTGTCTCCACCCGGTCGTCCAGCATCGGAACGCCCAGGTACTGCATGCGGAGCGCCGGACCACCGCGGTCCCGGGCCATCAGGGCCACGGCCGTGGCGAGCCCGCCGCCCGCGCTGTCGCCGCCGATGGCCAGTCGGGCCGGGTCGATGCCCAGCTCCGTCGCGTGCCCGGCCGTCCAGACCAGTGCGGCGAAGGAGTCCTCCAGTCCGGCCGGGAAGGGATGCTCGGGCGCGAGCCGGTAGTCCACCGAGACCACCACCGCGCCGACCTGGTCGGCGATCCGCAGCAGGTCGGAGTGGCAGAAGTCCGGACTGCCGAGCACATAGCCGCCGCCGTGCAGGTACACCAGGCCGGGCAGGCCGCTGCCCGCCGCTTCGGCCCCGGCCGGGGCGTAGATCCGGACCGGGACCTGCGCTGCGCCGTCAGGCCCCGGGACAACAGCGGCACGGACGTCGACCGGCCGGTCCGGCTCGTACATGGGAAGGTTCGCCGTCATCGCCTTCTCGGCCGCGCGGGCGGCGGCGATGTCGGAAAACGGCAGGACGCCCGCGAGCCGCGCCGTCACACCGTGGACCCGTACGGGCTGGTCAGCAAGGCAGGCGTCTGGTACCTGGTCGCCGACCGGGACGGTGAGCCCCGGCTGTTCCGCGCCGACCGCGTCGAGGCCGCCGCGGTCACCGACGAACCCGCGCACCGCCGCCCCGGCCAGAACCTGGCCACCGTCTGGGCCCTACTGCGCGCACGCTTCGAGAGCCTGCCGGACGGCATCCGCGTCCACTGCCGCGTACGCCGCGAGCAACTGGAGATCTTCCAGCGCCTGTTCGCCTCCCAGCTGGTCGCCCCGCCCCACCCCATGGAGGACGGCTGGGCCCGTGCGGAACTCGCCTTCCGCGAACTACCCGACGTACGCGGCCTGCTCTCCCTGGGCGCCGCCGTCGAGGTCCTCGACCCGCCCGTGGCCCGCGCCGAACTCGCCGCCGTGGCCGCGGAACTCGCTGCGCTCTACCGGGTGCGAGTCTGACGCCACCGGCAGACCTGCGCCGAACGGCAGGTCACCAAGGAAACCGCCACCGTCCGCACCTTGCGGATCTCGAACTCCATCTCACCCCTTGAACTGGGGTGTTGCGACGACTCCCAGAACCCAGGCTTCCGGTGGGGCCTCACCGTCTCAGCCGCGCTCTCCCTCGCCTCTGCTCGCCGGCTCTCCGCCGTCCTCGCCACTCTTACTGTCCACAAGCGTCGATATCGCGACTCGACTTGATACTCGGTATCAGTCCGATGTACGGTCTTCCCATAAGACTTCACCTCGAAGGAGAGAGCTTTCCCATGAGCAAGACCTGGTTCGTCACCGGTTCCTCGCGTGGCTTCGGTCGTCAGTTCGTCCAGGCGGCCCTGGAGCGTGGTGACAAGGTCGCGGCCACCGCCCGCAACGCCGACTCCCTGGCGGATCTGGTGGCCGCCCACGGCGAGGCGGTCCTGCCGCTGACGCTGGACGTCACCGACAAGGCCGCCGCATTCGAGGCCGTCAAGCAGGCACACGAGCACTTCGGCCGCCTGGACGTGATCGTCAACAACGCCGGACACGGCCTGTTCGGCGCGGTCGAGGAGCTGACGGAACAGCAGGTCCGCGACCAGATGGAGACCAACTTCTACGGCGCCCTGTGGGTCACCCAGGCCGCCCTGCCCCTCCTGCGGGCCCAGGGCAGCGGCCACATCGTGCAGATCTCCACGGTCGGCGGCGTCACCTCCTTCCCCAACCTGGGCGGCTACAACGCCTCCAAGTGGGCCCTGGAAGGCCTGACCGAAGCCCTCGCCCAGGAGGTCGCCGGCTTCGGCATCAAGGTCACCCTCGTCGAGCCCGGCGGCTTCGAAACCGACTGGGCCGGCTCCTCCGCCACCTTCGCCACACAGCTGCCCGCCTACGACGACCTGCGCACCGCCGTCGCCGCCGCCTGGAGCGACGTCAAGTCCGGAGACCCCGCCGCAACCGGCCCCGCCCTGCTGAAGATCGTCGACGCCGACAACCCGCCCCTGCGCGTCTTCTTCGGCACCGCCCCCCTCCACCTCGTCCCCCACATCTACGCCGAGCGCCTCAAGACCTGGCAGGAATGGGCCGACATCTCCACCCAGGCCCAAGGCAACCCCGCATAACCCGCGCGACGGCAGCACCCGCCAGGTCCGCCGGCCACCCCCCACACTCACGGGAGCGGCCGGCGGACCTACACACGCCCACAACGAACAACCCTTGGCCGTCACCATGCGCAGCAGCGGCCTGCCGCCGCCGATCGCGGCGAGCGTCGCCGGCGCACCGACGGCCACTCAGGCGGCGACTCGCCCCCCCGGAGCCGTTCACGATGACGCCGGCCGCCGGGCCTTGCTCTTCTCTCGTCGATTTCCGCTCACCTTGAACCAGGTGAGCGTTCATCCACCCGGCAGTCCGAAGAGCTGCGGTCGATGCGCCTGAGGTCGCGCCGATGGCGCGCGCCCGCCTCGACGTAGGTGCGTACGGCGTACTCCACCCATGAGGGATCGACTTCCCCCTCGCGCAGCCGGACCGGAACCCCCAGGGCCATGGCCCTGGGCGGGATCTCGAGGTCCTCCGGAACCAGTGCGGCGGCGCCGACCACGGCCCCCTCGTGCACGATGGCCCGATTGAGGACCACAGAGCCGGAGCCGATGAGACAGTGGCGCTCCACCGTGCATCCCTCCAGGTGGGCGTTGTGGCCGACCACGCACTCGGGGCCGATCACGGTCGGCCACTGCTCGGTGGTGTGCAGGACGGCGCCGTCCTGGATGCTGGTGCGGGCGCCCACCTCGATGCGTCCACCGAGGTCTCCGCGCAGGACAGCACCGGGCCAGACGCTGGCTTCCGCGCCGATCGACACGCTCCCGATCACGACGGCGTCGGGGTGGACGAAGGCGCTGGAATGAATGTCCGGCTCATCAGGCCCGAGGGGCATAGACCGGCATGACCGCCACCTCGCTCGCCTGTCGGGCCGATCACCCGCCGACCCGATAAACACTCTACTGATAATTCACTTTGCGACAAGATAATGTATAAGTAAAGAGCGGCCCTCCCCGCTCCCCCGCCGAAGCGCCCGGATACGCTGATGAAACCGGTGCCACGCGACGGCGTGACACCGCAGGACGGCCTGGCAGCAAGGGAAGTGAGGGACCATGGTGGATGCCGCGTCGCGCGGGCCCCGCCGGAGCACCCGCACCGGCCATGTCCCCGCAACAGGTGCGCGGCCGGTGGTCAGCCGGCGCCGGGAGATCGGTGACGTCAGCGCACGGTCGCTGCTGATGACCATGCTCGGCGAGTACGTGCTCCCCCAGGGCCGCCCGGTGTGGACCTCGGCGTTGGTGGACGCGCTGGCGAAGTTCGACGTCGAGGAGAAGTCGGCCCGCCAGGCGCTGGCCCGCACCGCCGCCGAGGGATGGCTGGCCTCCGAGCGAGTCGGACGCCGGGTGCGCTGGGCGCTCACCCCGCCGGGGCGGCGCCTGCTGACCGAGGGCGCGCGGCGCATCTACGACTTCGGCGGCGGCGAGCGCACCTGGGACGACATCTGGCTGATGGTGCTGGTTTCGGTGCCTGAGACCAAGCGGGATCTACGCCACCAGGTGCGCACCCGGCTCAACTGGGCCGGCTTCGGCTCCCCGGAGCCCGGCGTGTGGATCACACCACACGCCGACCGCGAGGCGGAGGCGCTCAGCGTGCTGAAGGAACTGGGGCTCGCCGACGACGCGATGTCCTTCACCGCCGCCTACGGAGCTGTGGGCAGCGAGGCGGTCATGGTGGCCCGCGCCTGGGACCTCAGCGACGTGGAGGAACGCTACGAGGCGTTCATCGACGAGTTCACCGGCCTGCGCCCCGCCGACGGCGACGCCATGCTGCACACCCAGACCATGCTGGTGCACGAATGGCGCCGCTTCCCCTTCCTCGACCCGCGGCTTCCACCGAAGCTGCTGCCGGCCAACTGGAGCGGCGCCAAGGCGGCCGACCTCTTCCACAGCAGGCACGCCGAATGGAGCCCGGCGGCGCTGGAGCGGTGGAATGAGCTGACCGGGAGTCACGGCCAGGCCTGAGGCACCTGGAGGCGCCACACGGCCCCGGAGAAGTCCACGGGGCCCGCAGGGATCACGCGCCGCTCCAGTTCGGAAACCCCTGCCGGTCTTCCGGCCGAGCTCCACCACGGCGACCTGCTCCAGCAGGTTCCTTGGCGGTTCGAAGCGAGGGCCGTACGTCTTGGCCAGGTGCCGGGCGATGTCGAGGCGGACGTCGAGTCCGACGAGGTCGCTCAGCCGCAGTGGCCACGTCGGGTGGCGATGACCCAGCTGCATCGCACGGTCTACGCCCTCGGCCGAGGCCACGCCCTTCTCGAGTATCCGCGTGGCCTCCAGGCCGATCGCCGCCCCGAGGCAGCTGGTGGCGAAACCCGGTGCGTCGCGGACGACGATGTCTGCTGCGAAGGGGCCGCCGGGTCGCCGCAGCGGCGCGGCCAGATCGTCGACGCTCAGCCCGCTGGTGTTGCCGGCCGGCCCCACCGGCCGTCGTTCCTCGGCTTCGGCGAGGTGTCCGCCCACTCGAACCAGGCCGGCTTGAGCGTGGACAGTCTCGGAGCGTGGACGTGCGCGTCGACCACGCTCTCACCGTCGCTCACGGCGCTCCCCGCTCGGGTGCTCAGCCGCGCGAGGCGTACGCGGCGACGAGTTCGGTGTCCGCGCCGACCGCGCCGTGGCCCGTGGCGCCTCCGGGCGCGCCGATCGGCTCGTCCCGGCCCGGCAGCGGTTCGGCGAAGAACCGCTTGTTGTCGGTGACGAAGTCCTTCAGCTCCGGTGGCACCCGGCGGTCCTGCGCGATCGCCTGCACCGGGCAGACGGGCTCGCAGTTGCCGCAGTCGATGCATTCCAGCGGGTTGATGTAGAGCTTGCGGTCGCCTTCGTAGATGCAGTCGACGGGGCACTCCTCCATGCAGGAGCGGTCCATGACGTCGATGCACGGTTCGGCGATGACGTAGGGCATGAGGGCCTTTTCCGTGCTAGGCGGCGGTCGCAGCCGCTGTGGGAACGTCGGTGGAGTGGCCGGGGAACACCGGCTGTTCGGGGTCGATGTGGTGCGCGGCGTTGTTGACGGCGGTCGCCGCCTCGCCGAGGCCCACCGCGATCAGCCGCACCTTGCCGGGGTAGTCGTTGATGTCGCCGGCCGCGTATATCCCGGGGACGGACGTCCGCATGGCCGAGTCGACCGGGATGTGGCGCCGGTTCGCGATGTCGAGGCCCCAGCCGAGGAGCGGTCCGAGGTTGGCGGTGAAGCCGAGTGCGGCGATGATCCGCCGGCAGGACAGGCGGTGAGTCCGCCCGTCGCGCTGCGTGATCTCGACGGCCTCGAGGCGCCGTCCGTCGCCCACGGCACCGGTCAGCTCGGCCTCGGTGATGATCTCCACGCCGAGGGCTTGTACGGCGGCCACCGTGGCAGGGTGTGCGCGGAAGGCTTCGCGTCGGTGGACCAGGGTGACGGACGCGGCCAGCGGGTGCAGGGTGAGGGCCCAGTCGAAGGCGCTGTCCCCGCCGCCGACGATCACCACGTCATGGCCCGCGTACTCCTCCGGCCGGCGCACGAAGTACGCCAGCCCGGCCCCCTCGTACGCGGCGGCGGCCGACAGCGGGCGGGGGGTGAAGGTGCCGATGCCGCCCGTGACGAGCACGGACCTGGCCCGCACCCGCACGCCCTGGTGCGTGGTCACGGCGAAGCCGCGCTCGGCGGTCCGTTCCAGCGTCTCGGCCCGGTGACCGAGCAGGTAGTGCGGGTCGTAGGGTGCCGCCTGCTCCAGGAGCCGGTCGACAAGCTCCCGTCCCCGCACTGCGGGGAACCCGGCGATGTCGAAGATCAGCTTCTCCGGGTACATGGCGTTGATCTGGCCGCCCGGCTCTGGCAGCGAGTCCAGCACGGTCACCGACAGACCGCGGAAACCGGCGTAGTAGGTGGCGAAGAGACCAGTGGGGCCGGCGCCGACGATGAGCAGATCCGTGCTGTGATCCGCAGGCGGCGGGGACATGCGCGTCCTCCTTGTCGCATGGTGGAATCAGCCCTCCGGCGGAGGGTTGTCAGCCTCTCCGGCGTCCGAGGAGAGGGGGTCCGGGGCGTAGGGGCGAAGACGCCGTCGGCTCAACCCCGGGACACCGGTGACGCGGGCGACTCTGCCCACGACCCGTCACGCGCCATCGCCCGCAGCACATTGCGGCGGATCTTCCCCGTGGGCGTACGCGGCAGCTCCGGCAGCCCGATCACCCCGCGCGGTCGCTTGAACGCGGCCAGGCCCTCCCGGCACCAGGCGACGAGCGCCTCCGCATCGACCTCTCGGCCGGGCTTCGGCACCACACACGCGACCGGCTTGTCCAGACCGTCAGCGTCCGGTATGCCCACTACGGCGACCTCGGCCACGTCCGGGTGAGCGAGGAGGCGTTCCTCCACCTCGGCCGGGGCGACCCAGATGCCGCCCGCCTTGAGCAGGTCGTTGGTGCGGCCCATGCAGGTATAGGTGCCGTCGACGTTGCGGAGGTAGGTGTCGCCGGTGCGCACCCAGTCGCCGAGGAAGACCTGGCGGGTGGTCCCGGCCCGGCACCAGTAGCCGGTGGCGGCGGACTCGCCGCGGACGTAGAGCTCTCCGGGGGCCCCGTCGCCCTCCACCACGCGGCCCTCGACGTCGCGCAGCTGCACCGTGTAGCCGGGGACGGGTTCGCCGGAGGAGCCCGGGTGGATCCTGCCCGGCCGGTTGGAGATGAAGATGTGCAGCATCTCTGTGGAGCCGATGCCGTCCAGCACCTCGACACCGAACCGTCGCCGCATCCCGTGGTACATCCGCGCGGGCAGTGCCTCACCGGCCGAGACGCCCAGCCGTACGGTCGCGAAGGCGTCGTCCGGGATGTCGGCGCTCGCGAGCAGGGGCCCGAAGAAGCTGGGCGTGCCGAACAGGACCGTGGCCCGGTCGCCACCCGCCCGCTTGGCAAACAGCGCGGCGGACGGTCTGGAGGGTTCCAGCAGTGCCGTGCCGCCAGCCGCCAGCGGGAAGAACATGGAGTTTCCGATGCCGTACGCGAAGAAGAGCTTCGCGACCGACAGGCAGCGGTCCTCGGGCCGGATGCCCAGCACCTGCCGCCCGTAGTTCTCGGCGACCACCTTGATGTCGATGTGCCGGTGCATGGCCGCCTTGGGCGTGCCCGTGGTGCCGGAGGTGTACAGCCACAGGGCGGGCGAGTCCGGCCAGGTCGGATACGGCTCGCTGTCCCCTGCCGCGTCCACCATCTGCTGCCAGGTGCGCCCCCGGATGTGGACCGGCAGTCCTGTGCAGTCATCGCCGGTCAGGACGGCGTGCTCCGCATCCGGCGCCTCCTGGAGTGCCGCCCGGACGACGGGGGCGAACTCGGCGGAGCCCAGCACGAACCGGCAACGGGAGTCCGCCATCAGCTTGCCCAGCTCGGGGCCGGTGAGCATGGTCGAGGCAGGGACGGCCACGGCGCCGATGTGGAAGGCGGCGAGGATTCCCGTGAAGAGTTCCACGTCGTCCACCATGCACAACAGGACACGCTCCTCCGGCCGTACGCCCAGGGCCCGCAGCCCGGCCGCGACCCGGCGGACCTCCGCCGCCAGCTCCTCGTAGGTCAGCGCCCGCGTGGGAGTGACCAGGGCCGTGCGGGCGCCGTTGCCCTCCCGCAGGTGCCGGTCGACCAGGTAGTCCGCCGTGTTGAACACCTCAGGCATCCTGGCTCACCTCACACCAGTCGGACGTACTCGTAGTCGAACGCCTGGCCGTTGATGCCGTTGACCGGAGGCGCGACCCAGTGGGCGATCTTCCCCCGCTCGTACACCGGCTGCATCAGCGACCGGACGAACGCCAGGTCCTCGGCGGTGGGCAGCCAGTGACGGCGGCCGGACTCCCAGATCTGCTCGTCGACGATCGTGCCGTCGGGGGCGACGTGGTGTCCGGCGGCGAGGCCGACGTTCCGGTTGAAAGCAGGGTGCGGCAGCTTAAGCCGGAAGTCGACGCCATGATCCTCCAGGATCCGGTTCCACCGCTTGAGGCCGTTCTCGCAGTCGGCGATGTACTCGTCGCGCAGGTCCAGGTTGAGGGCGAGCAGCGCGGGAACCTCCTCCCGGGACCAACTCCCGTCGGACTCCGGCCTGTCCAGAAACGCACTGTCGTCGGTGAGCCGGTGGTCGTCCTTGCGGCGCTCCTCCTGCCAGCGGCCCTTGAGCCCGGCGGTGTAGTAGTTCGCCGCGTTGGTGGAGGTCTCGCCGCCGAAGAGGTCCAGGGAGACCGTGTAGTGGAAGTTGACGTACTTCTGGATGATGTCCAGCGGGATGCCGCCGCAGGCCGCGATGTCAAGGGTGTCGTGCTCACGGATCAGCTGGGCGCTGCGGGTCACCACGCGGTCGACGCCGGTGGTGCCGACCATCATGTGGTGCGCCTCCTCCTTCAGCATGAAGGTGCAGGTCCGCGACAGCGGGTCGAAGGCGCTCTCCTTCAGCGAACCGAGCTGGTACTTGCCGTCCCGGTCGGTGAAGTACGTGAACATGTAGAAGGCCAGCCAGTCGGCGGTCTCCTCGTTGAACGCGCCCAGGATGCGCGGCGAGTCGGGGCTGCCGGAGTTGCGGAAGAGCAGCGCCTCGGCCTCCTCTCGGCCCTCCCTGCCGAAGTAGGCGTGCAGCAGGTACACCATCGCCCACAGGTGCCGGCCCTCCTCCACGTTGACCTGGAAGAGGTTGCGCAGGTCGTACAGGCTCGGCGCGGTCAGTCCCAGCAGCCGCTGCTGCTCGACCGAGGCGGGCTCGGTGTCGCCCTGGACGACGATCAGTCGCTGCAGGTCGGCGCGGTACTCGCCGGGCACCTGCTGCCAGACCGGCTGTCCCTTGTGCTCGCCGAAGGCGATACGGCGGTCGGGGTCGCGCTCGGAGAGGAAGATGCCCCACCGGTAGTCGGGCACGTTGACGTGGTCGAAGTGGGCCCACCCGTCACGTCCGACGGCCACGGCGGTGCGCAGGTAGACGCCGTGGTTCTCCAGGGTCGGGCCCATCTCGCCCCACCAGTTGAGGAACTTGGGCTGCCAGCCCTCCAGCGCCCGCTGCAGGCGCCGGTCGTCGGCGAGGGCGACGTTGTTGGGGATCCGGGAGTCGTAGTCGATCTTCGTGGCCATCGGGTCACACTCGCTTCCGGTCGTAGACCGCCTTCTGACCGGTGCCGTAGCGGCGCAGCGCGCCCTCCGGGCCGGAGGCGTTGGGGCGTATGAAGATCCAGTTCTGCCAGGCGGTGAGCCGGCCGAAGATCTTGGTCTCGAGGGTTTCCGGGCCCACGAACCGGTGGTTGGCCTCCATGCCGGTCAGCGCGTCCGGACTCAGTGCCGCCCGGCTCTCCAGGACGATGCGGATCTCGTCCTCCCAGTCGATGTCGTCGGGCGCGTCGGTGACGAGGCCGAGTTCGCGGGCCTGGGCGGGGTTCAGGGGCTGCCCGGTTTCGCGGCGCAACCAGTCGAGGTGGTCGTCCTCCTGGTAGAAGCGGGACTGGAGACGGGTCAGGCCGTTACCCATGGGGAAGGCGCCGAAGTTCGCCTCGGAGAGGGTGAGTTGGGCACGGACGTCACTGTCCGGGTCGTCCACGGGAGGGCCGTCCAGCATGTACTGGAGGTCGCAGGCGAGGGCCAGCTCCAGGAACAGCCCGGCGAAGCAGCTCCCCGGCTCGATCAGCGCGATGAGGCTACGGCTCGTGACGTCGAGCCGTTTCACGGTGCGCTTGAAGTAGTGCACGATCTCGCCCGCCAGCCAGTCGCCCTCGGCGGCGGCTGCGAGTACGGCCCGCTCATGGGCCAGTACGCGCTCGGGGTCGCCGTCCGTGCACAGCACCCACGTGCCCAGCTCGATCTCGTTCGCCCGCAGCCGCAGGATCAGATCGTCGAGCTCCCGGGTGAGGGCGAGCAGCCAACCGTCGGCGCCCTGGCCGTGGATCGCGGCGGCGTCGGCGGGAGCGTCCCCGTCGGGCCCCCGCACGGTGATGCGGACCAGGCCGAGCGGGCGGTCGTACTCGGCGCGGACGTACCGGTAGGCGATGCCGCCCTCGGTGACGTCGCGCCCCAGCGGGGTCAGCTCGACGCCCTGGGCGTCGGCCGGGCGGGAGCTGTGTTCGGCTGCTTCCCGGGCGCGTTGCTCGACAATCGTACGGAAGTCCCGGCGCGGGACGACCTCGTCGACCAGCCGCCAGTCCACCGCCGTCTTGCCGCGGACGCCGTCTGGGCGGGTGGCGAAGAGGTCGGCCAGGTCCTTGCGCACGCGCCGCTTGTCGGTGACCCGGGTGAGCCCGCCGGTGCCGGGCAGCACGCCCAGCAGCGGGACCTCGGGCAGCGCCACCGCCGAGGAGTTGTCGTCGATCAGCAAGATCCGGTCGCAGGCCAGCGCGAGCTCGTAGCCGCCCCCCGCGCAGGAGCCGTTGACGGCGGCGATGAAGGTGAGCCCGGAGTTCTCCGAGGCGTCCTCCATGCTGTTGCGGGTCTCGTTGGTGAACTTGCAGAAGTTCACCTTCCAGTGGTGCGAGGAGGCCGCCAGCATCCGGATGTTCGCCCCGGCGCAGAAGACGTTCTCCTTGGCACTGGTCAGCACCACCGAGCGCACTTCGGGGTGCTCGAACCGCAGCCGCTGGAGAGCGTCGTAGAGCTCGATGTCCACGCCCAGGTCGTAGGAGTTGAGCTTCAGCTCGTACCCGGGAACCAGGCCGCCCTGCTCGTCGACGTCCATCTCCAGCCATGCGACCGGGCCGTCGATGCTCAGCTTCCAGTGCCGGTACGCGTCCGGACTGCGGTCGAAGGACACCACCACCATGACGAGCGCCTCCTCGCGCCAGTACGGATACCGATGAACAGATCTTCTACAGAAGAATCCAAATGCGTCAAGGTTCTGTAGAACATTGGCTGGGGTGGAACATTGACCGAGGTGGACTACCGCCACTGGGTTTTCTGGGCCTCGCCCTTCTCGACGCATGTCACGAGTGCCGCGAGGAGATCGGGCTGGCGCGTGCCAGGACGGCTGCGCGGCGGCGGCTGTGAACCGCGCGAACCGTACCCCGATGACCCACGACCGCGGCAGTGGGCGGCGAACCCACGTGACGCGCACCACCGTCGGCGGCAACGGGCTCGCCGTCCGGATGCGTCGGATACCGGCATCGGCTGGGCGACGATTCGCTAGGCGACGCGTTCCGCCGCACGCCCCAGGACATCGCGGAACCATCGGTGGCCTGGATCGTCGCTCATGGTCGGGTGCCATCGCAGCGACAGGTTGAGAGGCCCGATGTCCACCGGGCTCGACAGGATCCGCACGGGCGCCACGGGTGCAAGGCGTCGCGCGAGTCTCTCCTGAAGGAAGGCGACGCGGTTGCTGCCGGCGAGCAGGAACGGGACCGAGAGGAAGCTGTCGGTCACCACCTCCACGTGCGGCTCAATGCCGTTCGACCGCAGGTGGCGCAGCGCCGGGAAGCTGGCCGGGTCGGAGTGGGTGAACTGGCTCACCCACGGCAGGAGGGCGAGTTCGGCCAGGGTCGGCTCGCTGCTGATCACGGTGTTGCTGTCGGCCACGACGCACACCCAGCGGTCGCGCAGCAGGAGCCGGCCGGGATAGCCCTGCACCAGCTCGTGCGGCAGGACCACCCCGTCGGTGTGCCGGATCAGGGCGTCGGCGTCGAGGTGGGAGCTGGTGGTGAGGGGGCGAAGGTCGAGTCCGGCGCCGGGGGCCTCCTCGGCCAGAATCCGGTTGAGTTCCTCGAACAGGATGGCGACGGTGTAGTCGGAGAGCGCGAGGGAGAACTGCCGGTTGGTCGTCGCGGGGTCGAAGTCATCGCCGAACACCCGCTCCAGCGCCTCGGTGGCCGACTCGATCCGTGACAGCAGGCTGGCGGCCAGCGGCGTGAGCTCGTAGTCCCGGCCCACCCGGATCAGCAGCTGGTCGCCGAACCGGCGACGAAGGCGGGCCAGCACCGCGCTGGTGGCGGGCTGGCTCAGGCCGACGGACTCGCCGGCCCGGGTGACGTTGCGCTCGACCAGCAGGGCACGCAGGACGGGCAGGGTCGCCACGTCCTGGTTGCGCAGTATCCGGCCTGACGGCTCTGAGGTGCGTCCACCTGCCGAGGGGCTTGGAGTCGAGTTGTACATCACCGCGGTGTCCTCCCCCGGCTTCTGTTTCAGGCGCGGTTCGGCGAGCCCACCAGCACAGCAGTGCGGCTCCGAGGGCTTCGCCGAACGACCCGCACCGGCCGATCGATGCTGAGCATCCGTTCCGTCGATGGGTCACATACAAGGCTGAGCATATCCCGGGCCTCGTGGCCCGGTTCACAATCAGATCATCCTCCGGCCGGCCCGCCCTCCGGGCTCCTTGTCGTCCGCCGGAACGGTCGGACAGACCAATGGCGAAAGGTGATCCATGACTTTTCGCCGTCCAGGTGTCGTGCGTCCCGCACGACCCAGCGTCACCGAAACGGAAACGTGACCCATGACTGAGACCACCCCTGTCACGCGCGCTCCGGAACACCCGGTCGACCCGGCGACCGGGCTGCGCGCGGGAACCTTCGCCCTCGGTACCTTCGCCGGCGAGACGCCTGCCTTCCCGGCCCTCGTGACCGCCGACGGCATGGTCACCGACCTGTCCGACCGGTTCCACGACCTGCACGAGGTCTTCGCCGACTGGACGACGAACCTCCAGTTCCTCGAGGAGGTGTGGACCGACTCCTCCCGACCGACGCGGCCGTTGGCGGAGCTGCGTGCGCTGCCGCCGCTCAGCCATCCCAACCTCCTGGGCGCCGGCGCCAACTACAAGACGCATTCGGCGCAGATGCTGACGAAGAACGCCTTCAATCAGCACAACCGCCGAGCGGGCGAGACCGACGAGGAGTTCTTCCAGCGCAATCTCGCGTTCATGGAGCGCCGGTCGCGAGAGGGGATTCCCTTCACCTGGGTCGGGATGCACTCCTCGCTCGTGGGGGCGACCGACGACGTTGTGCTGCCAGCCCTGGGCGACGAGCCCGACTGGGAGCTCGAACTCGGGGTCGTCGTCGGCGGCACCGGTCGGTTCCTCACCCCGGACGAGGCGACAGGGCTGATCGCCGGCTACACGATCGTCAACGACCTAGGCACAGTCGACCAGTTCCGCCGCACCGACATCCCTTGGGGCTTCGACTGGATGGGCAAGCACCAGCCTGCGTTCAAGCCGGCGGGGCCGTTCGTCGTGCCCGCACAGTTCTTCACGCTCGACGACACCATCCGGACCACATTGAAGGTCAACGGCCAGGTCATGCAGGACTGGCCGACCGGCGACATGATCTTCGACCCGGCGCAGTTCGTGGCGTACGCCTCCGAGCACGTCCGGCTGACGCCCGGGGACATCATCTTCATGGGCTCTCCGCCCGGGAACGGCAAGCACCACGGTCGCTTCCTGCACGACGGAGACGTCATCGACAGTGAGATCACCTACCTCGGACGGCAGCGCAACCGCTGCGTCGCCGAGGTCCTGCAGGGCCGCAAGCCCCACTTCGGCCGCTTCCCGACCGACTGAGCTCGGTCGGCCAGCCTGGTTGGCCCCACCCAAGCGATTTCTGATCCACCGGACAGCGAGGTGCACCATGTCGTCCACCGCCGAGACACATGTCGAACCGGACTGGTACCCAGAGGAGGACCTAGGGGGCCGTTCCCTCGGTGGTGGGATCCGCTCACCCGAGCGGTACGCCGAGTACACCCGTCTGCGCCGCGAGTGCCCGGTCGCCTTCAGCGACACCTCCGAAACGCACGCGACCCTGACCCGGTACACGGACGTCAGCGCCGCCGCCCTGGACACAGCACGCTTCCGCAGCGACCCCTCGACCACCCCGTTCATCGGGATGCCGCTCGGCGACCAGATCCCCATCACCTTGAACTCGCCGAGCACGGCCTGTTCCGGCGCATGCTCAACCGCTACTTCAGGCCGGACCGCATGGCCGCGCTCGAGCCGCTCATCCGGCGCTACGCCGTCGAGCACATCGAGACGCTCCTCGCAGCCGGGGAGGCCGACATGAATCCCACGCTCTGCAGGCATGTCTCGGCCCAGGCCTTGGCGGCGCTGCTCAACCTTCCCGAAGAGGCCGCGCGGGAGCTGCTCGACCACTGGCAGATCGTGCTGGACACGGAATACGACGTCGAGAAATTCAACGACGTCATGTTCGGCGTCTCCGCCCAGTACGCCGGTGTCGTCGTCGCGCAGCGACGGGCCGCACCGCTCGATCCCGACGACGACATGATCAGCGGCACCCTGGCCACCGAGATCAACGGCACCAAACTCACCGACGACCAGGTCATCAAAATCGCCATAGCGATGATCGCCGCCGGGCACTTCACGACTGCGGAGACACTCGGGTCGGCGATCCACCGGGTGGCCACCGTCCCCGGGCTGCAGGAGACTCTACGGTCGCGGCCCGACCTCATACCGACGGCAGTGGAGGAGATGATCAGCCTCGCCCTGCCCCTCCACGAACTCGGCCGGATGGCCGCCCCCGACGTCGAACTGCACGGCCGCACCATCCCGCGGGGCTGCCCCGTTGGGCTCAACATCGCCGCCGCCAACCGCGCCCCCGAGGCCTTCGACAACCCCGACGAGTTCGTCCTCGACCGGAGCCAGAACCGCCACCTCGGCTTCGGCCACGGCGTCCACAAGTGCGTCGGTGCCCCGCTGGCCCGCTTGGAGATGAGGGTCGTGTTGGAGGAGATCCTGGCCAGGACGACGTCCACCGAGCTCGCCGGTGAGCCCCAGAACGACGTGGGCCTGCTGGGCAGGGGCTTCGAGAGGGCGCCGGTCCGTCTCCGGAGCTCGGCCGACCACGACAACTGCCCCCTCGTCCGACCCGCCTTTCTAGTGCGGCCCGTGGGCGGCCGCGGCTCGCGAGCGACCGCTTGATCCGGTCGCCGATCCACGAGCGCGGCTTTCCCCAACGCTCATCCACTCCGTCACCCCACGGGAAGAGAAACAGACATGGCGATCGTTTCCCTGCCACCTGTCCAGCGCCTCAGACCTCTGGCACCACTCGTCGTACGCGTGGCCGCCGGGGTCACCCTGATCGCGCACGGCTTCCACTACTCTCCCGCAGAGTTCGGCCAACTCGCCCGCCAGGCTTTCGGCTTGCCGTTCCCCGGCCTCATCGGCTGGGCGGCGATCCTGCTGCAAGTGGCCGGAGGCGGCATGTTCGTCCTCGGCCTGCTGTCGCGGATCGTCGCGATCCCGGCGATCGTGCACATGGCGCTCGCCCTCTCGTGGGAGGTGCAGTTCGGGCTCGCGCCGGAGAACACGGCGGAGAGCATCGGCGCGCAGGTTCCACTCCTCATCATGGCGGGCTTCATCCTCGTGCTGCTCGCTGGCCCCGGGCCCGTGTCCCTGGACAGGTTGATCGGCTGGGACAACGGCTGGGATCAGCGCTGTCAGCCGGCACGGACGGATGAGGTGGTGGCGCCGTGAGCGTGCCCACCGTCGATGTGCACGCCCATGCGGGCGTACCGGCCGTCGACGCGCTGATCGAGGGGCAGCCGGGCCTGGCACGGCAGCGGGAGATCGACGCGGCCACCCTCGGCCGGGCGTCCCTGGCGGTGAACCTGGAGCAGATCGCCGAGCTCGGGCCGAAGCTGGTCGACCTCGAGCTGCGGCTGGCCGCGATGGACGCCGCGCGTGTGCAGGTGCAGGCGGTCAGCGCAGTACCGCTGCCCCATGCGTGGGCCGACCGGGAGCTGGCCACCCGCATCATCGCGGTGGGCAACGAGGGCATCGCCGCGTTGTGCGCGAAGGAACCGACTCGGCTGCTTCCGATCGGAGCCGTAGCGCTGCAGCACCCCGACCTGGCGGTCGGGCAGCTGGTGACAGCGGTCCGCGACCTCGGTATGCGGGGGGTGCAGATCTCGACCTCCGCCGGCCCGGGCCGGGAGCTCGACGACCCGTCGCTGGCCGACTTCTGGGCCGCCGCCGAGGAACTGGGCGCCGCCGTGCTCATCCACCCCTGGGGCTGCACCCTCGGCGAGCGGCTGAATGCCTACTACCTGTTCAACAGCGTGGGTAACCCGACCGAAACCGCTCTCGCGCTGTCCCGGATCGTGTTCTCCGGACTGCTCGAGCGGCACCCGCGGCTGAAGATCTGGTCCGCGCACGGCGGTGGCTACCTGGCCAGTTACATGGTCCGCGCCGACCACGCCTGGGCGGCCCGCTCCGACGCGCACACCACCGTCGAGCCGCCGTCCGCGCTGCTGCGCCGCACCTTCGTCGACTCGCTGGTCTACACCACTGAGCAGCTGCGGCACCTGGTCGGCTCGATGGGCGCGAGTCAGGTGACCCTCGGCAGCGACTACCCCTTCGACATGGGCGTGGTCGACCCGGTCGACCGCCTGGAGGCGGCTGGCTTCGATCAGGCCGCGACTGACGCCATCCGCGGTGGCAACGCCGCCCGCCTCCTGGGTCCGATCCCGACGGTGGGAACCGCGCACTCATGACGAAGCCCCGATGACCTTGCTGCCGATCCTTGATCGGAACTCCACGGAGGAAGACCTGTGACCACGTTCGACCGCTCCGATCCCGAAGGGGCCATCGCGGCCGCGGCGAAGCGCGTCTCCAACTGGGGCCGCTGGGGCGCCGATGACGTCCTCGGCACGCTGAACTTCCTCGACGAGGCCAAACGGGCACAGGGCGCGCGGCTGGCCCGCCGCGGCGTGAGCTTCTCGCTGGCCCAGCGCTTCGACGCGGAAGGTCCGCAGAAGGGGTGGCGGCGGCGCACCAACCCGGTGCACACCATGCTCTCTTCCGGCCTGGACGCAGAATTCGGCCCGGCGGAGTTCCCGCACGGGCTCGGCGGCGCGGACGACGTGGTGTTCATGCCGCTGCAGGCCTCCACCCAGTGGGACGGCCTCGGCCACATCTTCGACCACGGCACGGCCTACAACGGACGCCGCGCCTCACAGGTGGTGACCAGCGAGGGAGACAGGCTCACCGGCATCGAGACCGTGGCCGACAGGATCGCCGGCCGGGGCGTGCTGCTCGACGTCGGCAGGGCGATCGGTGCCGAGGGCGATCTGCCGGACGGCTTCGCCATCACCGCCGAACACCTCGAGGCGACCATCACCGCGCAAGGTGAGACCGCCCGGGTCGGCCGCGGCGACCTGCTGCTGGTCCGGACCGGCCAGCTCACCCGCGTTCGGCGCGGCATCGCCGCGGGCGACGGCTGGGGCGACTACGCGGGCGGCCCCGCCCCCGGTCTGTCGTTCGCCACGGCCGACTGGCTGCACTCCTCCGAGATCGCCGGGATCGCCACCGACACCTGGGGCTTCGAGGTTCGCCCCAACGAGTTCGATGTCGCCTTCCAACCGCTGCATCAGGTCGCCATCCCACACATCGGCCTGTTCATCGGAGAGCTGTGGGACCTCGACACCCTGGCGGCCGACTGCGCCGCCGACGGCGTCTACGAGTTCCTTCTCGTGGCCGCCCCCCTACCCGTGACCGGCGCCGTCGGCGCACCGGTCAACCCCCTCGCCGTCAAATGACGGGTAAGGAGCCCACCGTGCCCGTGGTGCACGACGTCATCGTCGTCCGGCGTCCGTCGAACACGCTCACTCCGCCGCCCCTCCACCTCGCCGGTCCGGGTCGATGAAGTTCGCGACCTGGGAGTCCCAGGGCAGAACGTTTTCGGGTGTCGTCTCCCAGGCAGGGCTGCACGCCCTCCCGGAGGGGACGACAGTGCTCGACCTCGTACGTGCGGGGCTGCCGGCCGCGCTGGAGACGGGCGGCACGGCGCTGGAGACGCGGGCCGTGCCGGCGGACGGCGTCCGGCTGCTGCCGCCGCTCGCCCCGCCCACCGTGCGGGACTTCGTGGCCTTCGAGGAGCATGTGGAGGGGGTGGTACGGAGCATGACCGACGGCGGAGTGATGTCGGAGTGGTACGAGGCGCCCACCTTCTACTTCACCAACCCCTACGCGCTCGTCGGTGCCCATGACGACGTCGCCGTCCCGCCCGGCTCGCAGCTGCTCGACTTCGAGCTCGAGGTCGCCGCCGTCGTCGGCAGGGGCGGCAC
This sequence comes from Streptomyces caniscabiei, assembly GCF_014930365.1. GTDB lineage: Bacteria > Actinomycetota > Actinomycetes > Streptomycetales > Streptomycetaceae > Streptomyces > Streptomyces caniscabiei. Next base: position 205,371 of record NZ_JABXWI010000002.1, read on the forward strand.
GTCTCTGAGTCCGGAGCAAGCCCGTGATGCCGTCTTCGGCTACACGGTGCTCAACGACTGGTCTGCGCGCGACCTGCAGCGCCGGGAGATGAAGGTCGGCCTGGGCCCGGCCAAGGGCAAGGACTTCGCCGGCACCCTGGGCCCGTGGCTGGTCACCGCCGACGAGCTGGAGCCGTACCGAGACGGCGAGGGCTTCCTGTCCCTCGAGATGCGGGTCTCCGTGAACGGCACCGAGATCGGGCATGACCTGCTGTCCAACATGGGCTGGCCGTTCGAGGAGCTGGTCTCCTACGCATCCCGCGGCAGCGAGGTCCGCGCCGGGGACGTCCTCGGCTCGGGCACCTGCGGGAACGGCGGTTGCCTGGCAGAGCTGTGGGGCCTCCGTGGCCGCCCGGACCCGCCGCCGCTGCGGCCCGGCGACGTCGTGGAGATGACCGTCGAGGGCATCGGTACCATCCGCAACCGGGTCGTCCCCGGCCTCCAGCTGCCGCCGGTCCGCGCCGCCCGGACACGGCCACGGGCGAGAAAGCGGCTGTCGTGAGCGGGCGGTGACGCGAGCGTGGTGCTTCGACGGGGGTCGAAGTCCGGTGAGCGCGAAGGCGCGCGTCGATGAGCGCACCGCCGGGCGCCGTCCGTCAGGGGCGGCGCCCGGTCCGGTGGTCGTGCGTCGTCATGCTCGCCGGCTCCCGTGGTCGTCGGTCCGCATGTGCCGGGCACGGGGCTTAGTAGGGGCTGGAGAGAGCCTCCATCGCCCGCCCCCGCACCTTGTTCTGGGCGGCGATCGGCTCTCCCCGCTGCTGCATGCGGTCCAGTTCGACGCTGGTCTGCACGACCAGGCGAGCCCGCTCGAAGCGCCGCGTCATGAAGCGCTTGAACACGTCCTCGAGCGGGCCGCCGGCCGCGCATTCCTGACCGAGGACCACGCCGTCCTCGATCGCCATCCCCCCTCCGGCACCGAGGTGGGCGGTGGTGGCGTGCGCGGCGTCGCCGATCAGCAGGACCCGGCCCCGGTACCAGGGCTCGGACACGAGCAGCCAGTCGTAGTCGTTGACGATGATCTTCGTGTCGTCCGTGAGCCGCTCCTCCAGCGCGCGCATCAGCGGCGCGGCGAAAGCGCGGAGGTTCTCCCGGACGATCTGGCGGGCCTGTGCCGCATCGATGCGCGGGCGCTCCGGGAACTCGCGGCCGGTTGCGAGGTAGAGGCCGCCGTCCCGCTGCCGCCGGGTCACGCAGAGGTACTCAGACTCGTAGTGCCCGATCGGGCCGACGTCCGGCACCCCGTCGGCGACCCATCGGAACATCGTGAGGCCGGAGTAGGTCGGGGTCACCTGGTTCCCCAGGATGAGCGAACGCGTCTTCGACCGGATGCCGTCCGCGCCGATGGCCAGGTCGTACGACCGCTCCGAGCCGTCGGTGAGGGTGGCGGTGACGGAGTCTTCCGTCTGCCGCAGCCCGGCTAGACCCACGCCGTTCCGGACGCTCGCGCCGGCCTGCTCCGCGGCTCGCCGGAGGATGTTCGCCAGGGTCGGCCGGTAGATGAGGATGCCGTGCGGTAGAGCGGACGTCGGTGCGGGAGGCATGGGCGGCGTAGACACCGGTTTCCCCGCCGCATCGAAGTAGGCGAAGATGTCCTGCGGGGACACCGCCAGCCCCTTGTCCAGGCACTGATCCAGGACTCCAATCTCGGCGAGACCGTCGACGGCCCGGTTGAGCAGTGAGATGGCGGCCCCGGCCGGACCGTCTGCCAGGTCGACGACCTCACAGGAGATTCCTGTACGGGACAGGGCAGTCGCGGTGGTCAGGCCGGCGATGCCCCCGCCGACGATGAGCGCGTTCTGGATGCTGGTCATGGCAGGACTCCCGAGAGCGTCAGGGCAGGTTGAGGAGATCGGTGCAGGGCGATGAGAGACGTCCGGGCCGAATGCCAACGAGCGTCGGTGAGCACCGGGAGGCCCGGCGGCTCCGCTGCGGATGCCCTGAACTCCCGTGGTGCAGCACCATCTTGTGGGTGGCCTGGGCCACGTCCAATACGTGGTTTCATATCGCAGCCATGGACCAGATGAATACCCGGCCGCACGCCGTGTCTGCCCTTCGATGCAGCTCGCGTCACGGGCCGGCATCAAAGGATCTGGTGTCCCCTCCGGTGCTGGTGGCGCTGCTCCGGGGAATGGTGCGTCACACGGGCCGGCGAGGTCGTCGGGCTCATCCAGTCGGCCACCAGCAATGCCTTGGCCGGGCTGCGCCCCGGTTCGGTGACGAGCTGCTGGTGGGCATGCTCCACCGGGCGGCCTCAGCTGCCACGAACTCGGCGCACCCTCCCACATGACGAACGTCGTCGGACCATACGCTCCGCGGATAGTGCGCATACCGGTTCCGCTATTCCACAACGACGTCGCACCGCTCACGCTGTTACCACCGAATGTGGAGGTCCCCTCTGTACGGCTGGTCTGCCTGGAGGGTTCCATGCTGAAAGGTGAGCGATGGCCAGCGTCGTCCAAGTGCTGTGCACTCCCCATGACCCGCTGCTCCCCGGCGTTGCCGCCGGCGGATCGGCGGCTCCCGAGCCGCTGCGGCGATCAATAGCCCATTTCGCGGAACTGCGGGCACGGCTCGCCGCCGCGCGGCCCGACGTGCTGGTGGTGGTTTCCGGGGACCACTTCAACCAGTGGTTCTACGACAACATGCCGACCTTCCTGATCGGCAAGGCGGTCCGGGCGCGTGGCCCGTTCCCGCACGAGCAGGAGCTGTTCGGCATCGGGTCCTACGACACCGCCCTGGAAGGGGACATCGCGCGGCACCTGCTGCGCGGTGGCTTCGAGCGCGGGATCGACTTCTCCTACAGCGATGACTTCCTGCTCGACCACGGGTTCACCGTCCCGTTGAGCTTCCTCAGGCCCGAGCAGGACCTACCGGTCGTTCCGATCTTCACCAACGTGATGGCTCCGCCGGTGGCCACCGGGCGTCGTTTCTACGACCTCGGCGCCGCAATCGTCGAGATGGTGGAGGCGCACCCCGCCGACCTGCGGGTGGCGATCATCGCCAGCGGGCACCTGTCCAACGCGATCGGCAACCCGGCCATGGCACGGTTCCAGACCGAGCCGGAGACAGAGTGGGACAAACGGGTATGGGGGCAGATCACCGCCGGTGACACGGAGTCGCTGATCAAGGAGACCACCTACGAGTCGCTGGCAGCGATCGGCAGCGGCACCCCTGGATTCCTCGACTTCCTCTTCGCGCTCGGCGCTGTGGGCGGAGTCACCCCGGACTACGCCGAGAAGGTAGCCAGCACCTTCGCCCCGCCGACCGGTTTCCTGGCCTGGGGTGACCATGCGTCCGCCCCCGCATCGGACGTGGTGGCCCCATGAGCCGGTACGCCACCAACCGAGTGCTGTGGGAGGTCGCCGCCGACGGCGACCTGGCGCAGCAGCTGAAGGAAGTCCCGGAGGCCGCCCTCGCCGACCGCGACCTGACCGACCAGGAGCGCGAGGCGTTGGCCAGGACCGACATCCGCGAGTTGTTCCAGCTCGGTGTCCACCCCTTCCTGCTCTACAACTTCGCCCTGCGGCTGAACGGCGGCTTTTCCATGGAGTGGATGGCGTCCTACCTGGAGCAGCTGAAGGGTCTGGAAGTCGGCGACGTGACGACGTGACCGCGCGACCAGTGCGGTGTATCGACGGCGAGACCCCTCGGCCGCCGAACCCGGCCAAGCAGTCGTCGCCTGCCTGCGCAGTGGCACAGGCCGCGCCGTCCAGCTTTCTCGTGAGTATGGCGCTCAGCGAAATGACGGCTTCCCGGCGAAACGATTCCGGGTCAGAAATGCCGTACCACCATCACCGCCGGAGGAATTCCATGGAGCATCTGATCGACCGGCAGCGCGACCGCTACCAGGCTTTGCTGGAACTGGCCGACCGTCCCTTCGACGTGGAGCGGCCGGCGGTGTTCAGCCCGGCGGCCGCCGCCCAGGACGAGGCGAACGTCAAGGGTCTGCTCTTCCGGTGGACGCCCGTTTTCATCCCGTACGAGTACACCAACTGGGGCGAGGAGAGCCTGGCCCATGCGCAGTCGTGCTACATCGGCGACTGGTCGGCCATCGGCAAACTCCGCGTCCACGGGACCGAGGCCCTGACCGCGCTCACCCGCATCGGCATGAACAACCTGTCACGCTTCGAGCCCGGCCAGATCAAGCATCACGTCCAGCTGGACGAACGCGGCCACATCGCCTCCGAGGGCCTGCTGTACCGGGTGGCCGAGGAGGAGTTCGTCTACAGCGGCGGCGGCGTCGACTGGACCGCCTGGCAGATCGACCAGGGCGGCTGGGACGCCAAGAGCGAGGTGATCAGCCCCGACATGTTCATCTTCGAGATCCAGGGGCCGACGTCGCTGTTCGCACTCGAGGCCGCGACCGGCGAGAGCCTGCGCGACATCGGCTTCAACCGGAGCCGCATGACCAGTATCAGCGGCATCCCCGTGCGGATTCTGCGCTCGGGGATCTCCGGGGAGCTGGGGTACGAACTGCACGGGTCCGCCGACGACGCCAACGCGGTCTGGACGGCGGTCGTCGAGGCCGGGGCCGAGCACGGCATCCGCCAACTGGGGATGCGCTCCCAACTCGTGGCCCACATCGAGGCGGGCATCGCGACCGTCGGCATCGACTACCTGCCTTCGTCGATCATCACGCCAGGGGCGCCCAAGCTCTTTCCCCGCGGAATGCCGGACGGCAGTTTCATCCCAACCGACGTGACGGAGTACTTCCGCCGCCCCGGTGAGCTCGGCTGGGGCCGTCGCGGAGCCCTCACCTCCTACGACTTCATCGGACGCGACGCGCTGGCCGCGGAGGCGGCCGAAGGCGGCCCGGCGCGCCACCTGGCAGGCCTGCACTGGAACAACGAGGACGTGATCGCCCTGTTCGCCTCCCAGTTCGGCGACGGCCCGTTGCCCGATCCCATGGAGATGCCCCGCAAGATCGGCGCCAGCCTCGACCAGGTGCTGGTCAACGGAAACCCGGTAGGCGTCTCGACCTCCCGCACGTACAGCACGCACCTGCGCCGCACCATCTCCCTCTGCGTCATCGATCGCGACCTGGCGGCACCGGGCACCGAGGTGACGGTGCTGTGGGGGAACCCCGGCACCGCCCAGCGCGAGCTCCGCGCCACCGTCACCTCCCTGCCCATGAAGGAGGACCGCCGTCGCACCGACGTCAGCACGCTGTGACCATGTCGTGACGCGCGCGTCCCTCCTGCGCCGTCGGTGGTCGACGACATCCGCGCCCTCCTTTCATCCGTCTCATCCGTCGCACAAGAAAGGTCAACTCCGTGAAGGCAGCCGTGATACCCGAGGTCAACGGCGGGTGGGAACTGCGCGAGGTGCCTACTCCACAGCCAGGGCCCGGCGAGGTGCTGATGCGGGTGCGCGCCTCCGGCGTATGCGTCAACGACGTCCTGGCCACCACCGGGGCGATCCGGTTCCCCTCGGTCGACCCTGCGATCACCGGACACGAGCCGGCGGGCGAGGTCGTCGCGGTCGGGCCGGGGGTCACCACGCGCCGCGTCGGTGACCGGGTGGGAACCCACTGGGTACGGGCCGCGTGCGGACGGTGCGATTACTGCCGTCTGGGCCTGCCGGTGACCGGGCAGGCCGCCTTCGCGTGCGCGGCACCCACCACGACCGGTTTCAGCGTGCAGGGAGGGCATGCCGAGTACATGGTCGTGGGCGCCGACGAGACGGTACTCCTGCCCGACGGGCTCGCCTTCGAGTCGGCCGCACCCATCTTGTGCGCGGGTTACACGGGCTGGTCCGCCCTGCGCGCCGCGGAGCCCGAGCCGCACGAGCGGGTCGCCGTGCTCGGTATCGGCGCGGTGGGCCATCTGGCGGTGCAGTTCGCGCACGCCTGCGGCCTCGAGACGATCGCGATGACGAGCTCACCGGACAAACACGACGTGGCACGGCGGCTGGGCGCGGACGAGGTCGTGGCGAACGGCGTCGAATTGCGCGCAGCGGGCGGCGTCGACGTCATCTTGGCGACCGCCGGTTCGTATCCGGCCGCGGCGGAGGCGATGACGGGCCTGCGGCCCGGCGGGCGACTGGTCCTGTCGGGCATCGACGGCACCGACCCCTTCACCGTCCCGCCCGCTGGCAGGAGCCTTCCGTTCATGGGCATGCGGATGCAGGTGATCGGTTCCACCCACAACGGGCCGCAGTACCTCCGGGAGGCCCTCGACCTCGCCGCTGCGGGAAAGGTCACCCCCATGGTCGAGACGTTCCCGAAGGAGCAGGTGGCCACGGCGGTCGACAAGGTCGCCAAGGGCACCGTCCGCTTCCGCGCCGTGGTCACCTACTAGGAGGTCGTCCGGGCGGCGGCCTCGCCGCCTCGCCACGCTAAAACTGAAGAACGTTGATGAATTAAGTCAGGGGCAAGGCACCGCTCTATGCTCGACCCGTGGCAAAGCAGGCGAAGGCAGCGAGCAGCGGGGCCCGCGGCCCCAGGGGGTCCTATGCGAAGACCGCGGAGGTGCGGCAGAAGATCCTCGACGCCTGCGTCGAGGCATTCGGCGCCGGAGGCTTCCACGGCGCCACCATGAAGGACATCGCAGAGCGAGCCGGCATCAGCCAGACCGGCCTGCTGCACCACTTCGGCAGCAAGGCGGAACTGCTGGTCGAGGTTCTCGCCGCACATGAGCGGGAGACGGCCGCGATCGTCCGGGAAGCCGATGACCTGGATGTTCTGCAGACTCAACTGCGGGTCGTACACGCCAACAAGGCCCGACCCGGACTGATCCAGCTGCACAGCATCATCTCGAGCGAGGCCACAGCCGACGGGCATCCCGCTCACGAGCTGTACCGGGCCCGCTACGACAGCCTGCGCCTGCACCTGACCCGGATCTTCGCCGAGTTGCGCGGTCGCGGACGCCTGAAGGTCGACACCAGGCCGGAGGTCCTCGCGAACCTGCTCATCGCATCCATCGACGGACTTCAGATGCAGTGGCTGTACAACCCGGGCGCGGTGGACGTGTCGACAGGCATCGAGGCCTTCCTCGCAGGGGTAGTCGACGACGAGACCTGAGAACTTCCATGCGACTGAAACCGTGTGCTAGCGTCCACCTCAATCTCGAAGCACGAATCTAATTTCGAGATTGAGGTGGACGGTTCGCCGATCGCACACGCGCAGTCAAGGAGACCTCACATGCCTCGCTCTCGGCCATCCGAGGCTCGCACCCCGGCCGAGACATCCGCTGCATCCGCGCCGTTGGCCGACGCCGCCGCACCCGCCCCGAGCACGGTCCACGATGTGACCTCGTCCGGTACCGGTCTGCGGCGAAGGCCCCGAACCGGCCGCCCGGCTCTCCGCCGGCCTCGTCGGCGCGCGACCCCCACCGCACCCGGCGTGGCGGAGGCCGGCGAGCACTTCCCCAGGTACGGCACATCCGAAGGCGCAGGCGACCAAGGCATCGATCGGATCGGACATGCCTTCGTCGACGAGCACCCTGCCGACACGTATCGAAGACCCCGGCGACGCTCCCGCTGAAGGCCGCCGAGGCTCCTCCGGGCGCGGCCGACCTGTGTGTCCGCGCACCGGCGAGACTGGGATCCGGCTCCTTGTCGGCGACCAGGCGAGCCATGAGCGTGCTCGCGCCTGGTCGGCCGACCCGTCTCGAAGCGGCTTGAGCGCACGACGCCAGATGCCGCGGCGACATCGACGGCGGCGGGTCACGGAAACGTCGCAGCGCGCGGCTACGACATCCACGGACGCCGCGCCCCCGATCATCGCCGAACACCGGGACGGCGGCACGCCGACCCCGGAGACAGCCGCCGTCCCGTGTCCCCGGGCGCCGCGAGCCCGGCACGGACAGAGAAGCGAAGCATGACCACAAGGAGACGGACCATCTTGAACGGCAGGCGCGTGAGGATTCCCGCGGCACTCGCTCTGGGGGCGGTGATGGTCTTCGGATGCGGTCACCCTCCCGCCCAGACAGCCGAGGCAGCCCGGACAGCCGAGGCAACCCGCACCGAAACCGGCATCGCGCTGGTGAACAAGAAGCGACTCTCGCCGCGGCTCAGCGAGCTGACCTTCACCTCGTCCGCTCTCGACGGCACGACCAAGGTGCGCGTACTGCTCCCCCGCGGCTACGACGCGCAGAAGGGGCGCCGTTATCCCGTCCTGTACCTCTACCACGGTGGCGGGCAGAGCGCTTCGAGCTGGACGCAGGACGGTAACGCGGAGGTGATCACGGCCGGCTTGCCCGCGATCGTGGTGATGCCGGACGCCGGCTCCACGCAGTGGTATGCCGACTGGTGGAACAACGGCCACCACGGCCGGCCGATGTGGGAGACCTTCCACATCAACAGGCTCCTCCCCTGGGTGGACGAGCACTACCGCACGATCCCCGAGCGCGGGGCCCGGGCTGCCGCCGGACTGTCGATGGGCGGGTTCGGGGCCGTCTCGTACGCCGCCCGGCACCCCGACCTCTTCGGTGCCGTCGGCTCGTTCTCCGGAGACGTCGACCACCAGAACGTCCAGATGCGCACCATCATCGAGCAGCTCCACCCTTCCCTCTGGGGCCCGTGGGCGACGCAGGAAGTCCGCTGGCGCGGGGACAACCCCTGGGACCTGGCGGCCAATCTGGCCCACACGGACGTGTCCCTGTACACGGGCAACGGCCGGCCCCGGCACGACGGCGAGGCCGTGGACCCCACGGAACAAAGAATCCAGCAGGAGAACGTGTCCTTCCACGAGCGCCTGCTGGATCTCGACATCCGACACCGGTGGCACGACTACGGACCCGGCAGCCACACATGGCCCTACTGGCAGGCCGACCTCCGCGCCTGGATACCGCACCTGAAGGCCCACTTCGCCCGCCGCGCGCGGCACCGCGCCACTCCCCGGTCGTTCACCTTCTCGTCGATCAGGCCGCAGTACAGCGCCTACGACTGGACCGTAAGGATGCGGCGGGAAGTCACCGAGTTCAGTGCACTGGAGGTGGCCCGTAAGCGCCGCTTCACAGTGGTCGGGAACGGCTCGGCCACGGTACGGACGCCCTCACTGGCTGGCCCGGGCACGCGGTATCGCGTCACCGTCCGCGGCCACGAGGGCGCTTCAGCGTGGTCGGCCACCGCCGACGCCCAGGGACGCTTGACGATTCCCCTCGTACTGGGCACCGGCAACCCGCACCAGCAGTACTCGCCGCAGGCCGAGACGTCGAGCACGGGCCCCAGCCCTGACTACGTGCCGTTCCACACCAGGGGTAACAGCTCCCGCTTCAACCGGGCCGAGGTGACGATCCTTCCGCGTTGAGATCTGCTCGCCCAGGCCTCCGGGACAGAGGCCCCTGGGGGCACCGAGGCAGATCGGCCAAGCCCTTCACCCACATCCCGGCACCGGGCGAGGCCCCGCCGCTTGAGCGACTCGGACGGACCTCACTATCGTCCTGCCCAGAGGTGAGACACCTCTCTCCGATGAGGCATCCCGGGAGGCTCCCCCTGACAGTCAAGAACGAGGAACAGGGTGCTGGGCGCGGCATGCGCCGCGACGCGATCCGCAACCGGCGCAAGCTCCTGGAGGCCGTGGGGGAAGCCCTCAGGACCGAGCCCGGCGCGATGACCATGGGGGTCATCGCGGAGCGGGCCGACCTGTCGCTGGCCACGGCCTACCGGTACTTCCCGTCGGTCGAGGAACTCCTCAAGGCCTACCTGCTCGGCGTGATCGTCCAGCTGCGCAACTACAGCCACGACTGCCCCAAGACCGGCCCGGCCCTGTTCGAGGACGTGGTGCGGGAATGGGCTCGCCTGGTCCGCAGCTACGGCCCCGCCATGGTCCAGATCCGATCGCGCACGGGCTTCCTCACCCGCCTGCGCAGCAACGATGAGGTGATCACCCCGGTCCGGGACGCCTGGGAGCGCCCCATTCGCAGCGTGATGCGGCACCTGGACGTGCCGGACGAGCATTTCGATCACGCGTTGTTCCTGTACAACGCCATGTTCGATCCACGCGAGATCCTGGACCTGATCAGCACCGGCCTCCCGGAGGAGGAAGCGATCAGCCGTCTGACGACGGCCTACTACGGGGCTCTCCGGGGCTGGGCCGGCGCCTGAGGCACACGACCGGCAGCCGGTGAGGAGCGGCTCCCCCGCGGTTGCCGTAGCTCAGCACCAGGAACCAACCACCCACGGCGTCTCCGGCGGGCTTCAGGTCATGCCCACCGGACCCCAGCTCGTCCAGAGCGCCCCACAGCGCGCACACCGCGCACCCGCTCGGGCATGTGCCACCACCTGCCTCCGGCCGATCCAGCCGCGCCCCAACCCTTGAACCGCTCATCTCAATGTGAGAACGTTCTCGCACTTTACATCTCGTGACTCCCTGGAGATCGGATGAGCGCCCTCCCCTCCCGCACCGCCGACTCTCTCCCGGAACGCATCAGAGCAGCATCGAGGCGGCCCAAAACGCTGGGCGGTGCGGTGCCGGGCGCCATCTCTCTGGCCATGGGTGAACCGGACAGCAACACCCCGCAGCCAGTGGTGGAGGCTGCCGTCCGGGCGTTGCGCGCCGGTCGCACTCGTTACTCGCAGATCACGGGGTCTCCGGATCTCCGCCAGGAAATCGCCTCCCACCTGGCGCGTTTCCAGGGCCTCGGGATCGACCCGGCGAATGTCGTCGTCACTCACGGTGGCAGCGCCGGCCTCGCCGCCACCGTCCTCGCTCTGCTGAACCCGGGCGATCGAGTGCTGCTCCCCGAACCGACCTACTCCCTGTACGCGGACCACGCGGCCATGGCAGGGGCCAAGGTCGAGTGGATCTCCACGCGGCCTGACGGCTCGATCGACCTGCACAAACTCGCGGCGGCGGCACCCGGTGCCCGGATGCTCATCCTGTGCAATCCCGTGAACCCCACCGGAATGGTGTTCTCCAAAGCCGATATCGAAGGAGTCGGCGCCATTCTCCGCGATCACCCCGACCTCTACCTCCTGTCGGACGAGGCATACAGCGACATCGTCTTCGACGGGATCGCGTTCACCTCGGCATCCGAACTGATCTCCGTGCGGGACCGGGTGTTGCTCTCCGGCACGTTCTCCAAGTCGTACTCGATGACCGGCTGGCGCATCGGTTTCATCTGCGCCGCGGCCGCGGTCGCCGAAAAGATCAACCTCGTTCACCGGACGATCAACGGGCCTCTGAACACCTTCGTCCAGGACGCGGCCGTCGAGGCGCTACGCATTCCCGACAAGGATCTGCACGCACTCTCGGCGCGCTTCCAGCACCGCCGAGATCTGGTCATGCGGCACCTCGACGGTCTCGACGCGGTGAGCGTCGTCCGGCCTCTCGGAGCGTTCTACGCATTCCCTCGTATCGACAGCGCCCTGTCCTCCGTCGAACTCGTGCAACGGTTCGCCGACGGAGGCGTGCTCGTACGCGCCGGGTCCGAATTCGGCCCGTCGGGCGAGGGACACGTACGCCTGTCCTTCGCCACGGACGAAGCGGCACTCGAAGAGGGTCTGCGCCGCTTTACGCACGTCATCAACGCGCTTTAGCACTGCCCCCTCGATTTCGATCACATATCAGCCCGGGCGACAGCGCGCATACGCATGGACCCCGGGGATCTCGAGTGCGTCACAGAGGTCCCGAAGTCCGTGCTGCCCAGCGACCCTTTCGGTGAGCCAGGCTCTTTACCAAAAGTCGACGAGAAAGCGTTGACAGGCGGCGCACCCGGCCCCATAGTCAACGCAACTGAGATTCGCTTCGCACTTCAGAGTGAGCAGTTCGGTTCGAACGCAAGCACTCCGAACCTCGGACTCTGCTCCGCGGGGCCAGCACATCACGTAGGCCAGACGGGCCAACAAGGGCTGGCGCACACCTCAAGTGAAACCCCAATCGCAAGCCGTTCGGCAGTGTTCGTAGGGACGAGTCCCCGATGACGGGACGCTCTCAACGACTCCGTGCGCGACACGCCGCTCGCAGATCAACCGGCAAGCTCCGCAAGGCGGACGGCCGACGGAAGGAGTTCCCATGGCTTCACGGTGGGTGAAGGGGGCTGGGGTCATGTTGACCGTTGCCTCGCTCGTCACGCTCAGCGCCTGCAGCGGGTCCGGCGACTCGGGCGGTTCGAGTTCCGGCGGCAAGCCGGTGACGGTGGAGTTCTGGGGGGCGGCGGTCGGCCTCGACAAGTCCGTGGCGCTGTGGAACAAGTCCCACCCCGACATCAAGGTCAAGTACAGCCAGATCCCTGCGGGCAGCATCGGCGGCTACGCCAAGATGCAGAACGCGGTGAAGGCCGGCAACGCACCCTGTCTCGGACAGGTGGGCTACGACACCCTCTCGAACTTCATCGCCACCGGCGCGCTGGAGGACATCTCCCAGTACGCCGACTCCGCCAAGGACAAGTTCGTGCCGTGGACCTGGCAGATGTCCAGCGTCGGCGACAGGGTGTTCGGCATCCCCGTCGACACCGGGCCCATGGCGATGTACTACCGCACCGACCTGTTCAAGAAGTACAAGATCTCGCCACCGAAGACCTGGGACGATTTCGCCGCGGCCGCGCAGAAGGTCCACAGCGCCAACCCCTCGGCCTATCTGACGACCACGCCGCAGGACGCCTATGACCTGGGGGCACTGACCTGGCAGGCCGGAGGCAAGTGGTTCGGTACCGCGAACGACCGGTGGCAGGTGACCATCGACAACCCGCAGACGAGCAAGGTCGCACAGTACTGGCAGGGCTTGCTGGACAAGAAGCTGGTCATCAGTGACCCGATGCTGGACACGGCCTGGTTCAAGAAGGTGCAGGACGGGCAGCTGCTGTCGCTCGTCAGCGCCGTGTGGGCGGCTCCGCTGATCTCCAAGAACCTGCCCGAGCTGTCCGGCAAGTGGGCCGTGGCGCCCATGCCCCAGTGGTCCGCCGGGCAGAAGGCGGCCGGTAACCGCGGAGGCTCGGCGACCGTGGTGCTCAAGGGGTGCGAGCACCCTAAGGAAGCCACGGAGTTCGCGACCTGGATGAGCACCGACAGCGACAGCGTCACCAGTCTGATCAAGAACACGGGCATCTACCCGGCCGCGACGAGCGGACAGCAGCTGCCTGCCGTGGACCAGCCGTCGGCGTACTTCGGCGGACAGAACATCTACGACGTGTTCAAGACCGCGGCCGCGAACACGAGCACGGGCTGGGTGTGGGGCCCGACGATGAGCCAGGTTCAGTCCGACATGAAGGACGGGCTCAAGAAGGCCGGAGCCGGGCAGGGCACCATCCCGAAGGCCGTGACCTCCGTCCAGGACAGCACCGTCGCGGCCATGAAGAGCCAGGGACTGAGCGTCGGGAAGTGACGCGCGCGGAGAACGACGGCTGGCGCCCGGCGGCCTTCCTGACCTGCCGGGCACCGGCGCCGCCGCTTCACGCCCTCTGCCCCGACATGCGGGGATCCGTCCTCCCCCGTGCCACCACCGCCCGCGCCGCCGCCGCAGGGCGACGACCAGCCCGACCAGCACCAATGACCAGCCGGTCCCCACGTCACGGGACCACTTCACGAGCTAGGAGCAGGCATGGCGACAAGAACGCCTGGCGACGCTCTCGCCCACCCCATCGCCGGCTCGGTAGCGAAGCGCACCCCCGGCCGTGGCCACACTCGTTCAGCGGTGCTCTTCCTGGCACCGTTCGGGCTGTTGTTCACGGCGATGTTGCTCGCACCGATCGGCTACGCGGTGTACCAGAGCTTCTTCAGGACGCGCCGCAGCGGCCTCGGACTGGGACCGTCGACGACTGTCTTCGCCGGGTTCGACAACTACGTGACGGCTCTGCACGACAGCCGGTTCATGTCGTCGTTCCTGCGGGTGTTCACGCTCGGCATCGTGCAGGTGCCGGTGATGCTGGGCCTGGCACTTCTGCTGGCGCTGCTGCTGGACTCGCGTGGCTCCGTGTTCAAGAAGTTCTTCCGGCAGATCTACTTCCTGCCCTACGCGCTGCCGGGCGTGATCGCCGCGATCATGTGGTCGTTCCTGTACGCGCCGAGCGTCAGCCCGTTCACCGCTGCCCTGCGGCACGTCGGGCTCGAAGTGAACTTCCTGTCCGACGACCTCGTGCTCGCCTCGATCGGCAACATGATGACGTGGGCCTGGACCGGCTTCAACATGCTGATCATCTACTCGGCCTTGCAGGCGATCCCCGGCGAACTGACCGAAGCCGCTGTGATGGACGGCTGTTCCGGGTGGCGGGTCGCCTGGCACGTGAAAATTCCCGCGGTGCGGCCTGCGCTGATCCTCACCACGGTGTTCTCCATCATCGGTACCGCCCAGCTGTTCAACGAGCCCGCGGTGCTGAGTCAGGTCGCCCCGACCGTCTCCCCCACCTACACGCCGATCCTGGCCACGCAGCAGTCGGCGGACATCAACAACTACAACTACGCGGCCACCCAGTCGGTCATCCTCGCCCTGCTGACCTTCGTGCTGTCGTTCGGCTTCCTCAAGTTCACCCAGCGGAAGGGCACCTTCGCATGACGACCGTCACTCCCTCAGCAGCACGTGCCGCCGCCGGGCCTCCCGGCCGACTGCGTACGTCATCGCTGGCCGGCCGGGCGGGCGTGTTCGCGGTCATGGCGCTCTTCGCCCTGTACACGCTCATCCCGGTCTGGTGGCTGCTGGTCACCGCGACGAAGAACAGCGGCTACCTGTTCACCACGAACGGGCTGTGGTTCTCCCACTTCGACCTGTGGACCAACATCCGTGACGTCTTCCAGGAACAGGACGGCATCTTCGCCCGGTGGCTGCTGAACAGCGCCCTCTACAGCGTCGGCGGCGCGGCGGTGAGCACGACGCTGTCCGCCATGGCCGGGTACGCGCTGGCCAAGTACCCCTTCCGCGGTCGCGACCTGACCTTCAACGTCATCCTCGGTGCCGTCCTGATCCCGGACGTCATGTTCGCGCTGCCGCTGTACCTGATGTTCAGCCAGGTCCACCTCGTCAACACCTACTGGGCCGTCTTCCTGCCCAGCATCGTCAGCCCGTTCGGGGTCTACCTGTCACGCATCTACGCCGGAGCGTCGGTACCGGACGAACTGATCGAAGCCGCGCGACTCGACGGTGCCGGCGAGGCCCGGATCTTCTGGCGGGTCGCCATGCCGATCATGTCGCCCGCGCTGGTCACCATCTTCCTGTTCCAGTTCGTCAGCATCTGGAACAACTACCTGCTGCCCCTGCTCATGCTCAACAGCGACGAACTCCAGCCGGTCACCGTCGGGCTGGCCAACTGGCGGGAAGGGGTGAACCAAGGCATCCCCTACAACATCACCATCACCGGCGCGTTCCTCTCGGTGATCCCCCTGATCGTCGCGTTTCTCGTCCTGCAGCGGTTCTGGCGCTCCGGACTGGCCGCCGGGAGCGTGAAGTAGGCCTGCCCGCCCGGCGATTCCGGCCGGCCACGAGGCTGAACGGACATCCCCACCTCCTCCCGCCTACGCGCGCTGCACCCGATTTCCCCCACACCCCTGGAGACCTGACCCTGATGGCCCTGCATCCCAGCATCTCCGCGCGGCTCAGCCTGATCGAGGACCTCCCGTCCTGGCGCGAGGCACTCGCCGATCCGGCTGTGCAACCGCGCCTGCAGGAATACCGGACCTGGAAGGCGGCACCGGCAATGCCCTCCGTCGAAACCAGCGACGAGAGCATTCCCGGCCCGCACGGCCCGATAGCCGTCCGCGTCTACCGGCCGCCGTCAGCACCGCAGCGGCCTCGCCCCGGCCTGGTCTGGGTGCACGGCGGCGGCTGGGTCTTCGGCGATCTCGACATGCACGAGGCCGACTGGACCGCCCGCGAGGTGTGCGCCAGGGCCGACGCCGTGGTCGTGAGCGTGGACTACCGGCTCGCGGTCGACGGCGTGAGGTATCCGGTGCCGCACGACGACGTCGTGGCGGGCGTCCGATGGGTGCGCGAGAACGCCGCGGTGCTCGGCATCGAACCGGCGCGGATCACCGTCGGCGGTGCGAGCGCGGGGGCGAACCTCGCCGCAGGAGCCGTACTTCGCCTGCGGGACGACGACAACTGGCTGCCCACCACCCTGGTACTGGCCTATGCGACCATGGACTCCGTCTCCCCGCCCCTCGCGCCGGCCCTGGCCGAAGCCTTCGCGCCGTTGCCGCGCATGGTCCGGATCCTGCCGGAGGACGTGGCCGGGATGAGCGCCGACTACCTGGGCGGCACGCCGGATCCGCACGGCTACGCCTTCCCCGCGAGCGCCGTCCTGGACGGACTCTGCCCCACCCTGGTGCTCGACGCCGAGTACGACGATCTGCGCGCGAGCAGCGAGGCGTTCGCGGCCGCACTCGTGAAGTCGGGCGCACCCGTACGGCATGTCACGGTGCCCGGCGTGCTGCACGGCTTCCTGAACCTGCCCTCTTCAGTGGAACCGGTCGACCAAGCGCTCGCCGTCCTCGCCGAAACAGTGACAACGGCTCATGCGGGAGAACTCGGACTGGACCAGGGAGAACGCGGATGACGGAGCGCCTGTACTCAGTGCAGCTCTATACGCTGCGCAACGCCATCGAGACCGATCTCCCGGGGACGCTCGCGCGTGTTGCCTCGATGGGATTCGAGAACGTGGAGCTGTGGAGGTTCGAGCAGTACCGCGACGCGTACCGGCGTGCGCTGACCGAGACACCGCTGCGCCCGCTCAGCGCACACGCGAGCCTTGTCGATGGAAACGCTTCCGCGGCTGTCCGCATGGCAGCAGAGCTCGGAATCGGCACGCTCATCGAACCGCACATCATCGCTCAGCGCTGGACCACGCGGGCGGACATCGAAGCGGCGGCTGCGAGTCTGAACGGCGTCGCGAGGCTTGCCCGGGACGCAGGCGTCACCATCGGGTACCACAACCACGACCACGAGGTCCGTCAGGGCTTCGGCGGCAGGACCGGCCTCGAAGTCTTCGCGGAGGCGCTGGACGAGGACGTCGTCCTGGAACTCGACACCTTCTGGGCCGAGGTCGGTGGCGCTTCCGCCGTGGAGTTGATCTCCCGGCTCGGGGCGCGCGTCAGGTTCCTGCACGTCAAGGACGGCCCGTACACCACAGCCCTCCTGGAGCAGCAGCCTGTCGGCCAGGGTGCGATGCCGGTGGCGGACATCCTGAAGGCCGCACCGGACGCGGTCCGCGTCGTGGAACTGGACGACTACGTGGGCGACCCGTTCGAAGCCGTGCAGCAGAGCCTGCGTTTTCTGGTGGAGGTCGACCGGTGAACGACAAGCGAGTGGGTGTCGGCGTCATCGGCGCCGGCGTCATCAGCAGCCACTACCTCGAGAACCTGACGCGGTTCCCTGATCTGAACGTGGTCGCGATAGCGGACCTCGACCAGGAGCGCGCCCGTGCTCGTGCGCGGGAGTTCGGGTTGCGGCCCCTGCTCGTCCACGAGCTCCTGGCCCACGACGACATCGAGATCGTGCTGAACCTCACCGTCCCCTCCGCCCACTTCGTCGTGTCGGCCCGGATCCTCGCGGGCGGCAAGCACGTCTGGAGCGAGAAGCCCCTCGCCATCAGCCGCCGCGAAGCACGGTTGCTGCTGGACAAGGCCGGTCGGAGAGGACTTCGCGTGGCCTGCGCGCCCGACACGTTCCTCGGTGGTGCCCTGCAGACGGCACAACGAGCGGTCCTCGCGGGCCGCATCGGTGAACCGAAGAGCGCGCTGTCGATCATGCAGTCCCCGGGGCCGGAAGGCACCCACCCGAATCCCGCCTTCTATTACGACCAGGGAGCCGGCCCACTGTTGGACATGGGGCCGTACCACGTCACCGCGCTCGTGCAGACCTTGGGTGCCGTCCGGCGCGTGAGCTCGGTTTCCTCAACCGCACGAGCCGCCAGGCGCGTCCTGGTCGGCGCGGACGCCGGGACCGAGTTCGACGTGCGCGTACCGAGTCAGCACATGGCTCTGCTCGAGTTCGCCTCCGGCGCTCGGGCGACCCTCGTCACGAGCTTCGATTCGGGGATCCGCCGCGACCTCCTCGAACTGCACGGCACGGAAGCTTCACTCGAGGTCCCCAACCCCAACCGCTTCGCTGGAACAGGCAGGTTCGTCCCTCTCCATGCGGAACCGGAAGACGTACCCGCTGTCGGGTCCACGTGGGGCCGGGGAGTGGGAGTGCTGGACCTCGCTCGCTCGATACGCGACGACGTACCGGAACGCGCCTCCGGCGCTCTCGCCTGCCACGTTCTCGACGTGCTCCTCGCCATCGAGGAGGCGGCACGAGCCGGGACACCACTGACCCTCGAATCCACCGTGGCATCGCCGGCCCCCCTGGACGAGAACTGGGACCCCACGGCCGCGACCCTCTAGAACGCTCGAGCAAGGAAGTTCCAATGATCCGCATCCCGTTCAACGACGCGTGGCGCGTCGGCCCTCTCGTGTCCGTTCACGAGGCGATCGTGGTCGCTGGCGCCGGTGAGGAAGAAGTCACCCTGCCGCACGACGCCATGCTGGGGGGAGGGCGGTCCGCGGAGAACTCCGGTGGACCGCAGACGGGTTACTTCCGCGACGGAAAGTGGACCTACGAGAAGCAGTTCGACGTTCCGGAGGAATGGGCGACGAAGCGAGTCACCTTCGAGTTCGAAGGCGTCTACCGCGACGCGATGGTCTACATCAACGGTGCTCTCGCCGGACAGTGGGCAGGCGGATACTCCCGCTTCCACGTCAGCGCGGACCCCTTCCTGCAGTACGGCCGGGCCAACACCGTCCGGGTGGACGCACAGGCACACCAGGACTCCCGCTGGTACTCGGGAGGTGGCCTCCACCGCCCCGTCAGCGTCCTCGTCGGCGACCTCGTCCATGTCACCCCGACCGGGCTGCGACTCACCACGCCGGACATCGACGCCGATCTCGCCACCGTGGTGGCGGCGACCGAGATCGTCAACGAGGACGTCTCCACTCGCGTCGTCGAAGTGCTTCTCGAGATCCTGGACGCCGGGGGCGAGGTCGTGACGTCCGACCGGGCCCGGGTCACGCTCCTGGCGGGCGACAGGATCACCACCCACCAGCGGGCGTACGTCCAACGGCCGTCACTGTGGAGCGTCGAATCACCCCACCTCTACCACGCGTCCGTGCGCCTCTCCGACGACAGCGGCCCGCTCGACGAGGCTTCCACGCACTTCGGTATCCGCACCGTCACCGCCGACCCGATCCGCGGCCTGCGGATCAACGGCGAGACCGTCAATCTCCGGGGCGGTGCGATCCACCACGACAACGGCATCCTCGGCGCCGCCGACTTCGCCGACGCCGCCGAGCGGCGGGTGCGGATGCTGAAGGCCGCGGGCTTCAACGCCGTACGCTCCGCGCACAATCCGATGAGCGTCGCCCTGCTCGACGCGTGCGACCGCCTCGGCATGCTCGTCATGGACGAGCTGTTCGACGTGTGGACGGTCGCGAAGTCCGGTGACGACTACTCGCGCAGATTCCCGCAGTGGTGGGAACGCGACGTCGACTCGCTCGTGGCGAAGGACTTCAACCACCCCAGCGTGATCATGTACTCGATCGGCAACGAGATCATCGAAGCCGGAACCGCCCACGGTACGCGCCTGGGCCGCCGCATCGCCGACCGGGTACGCGAGCAGGATTCCACCCGCCTGGTCACCCACGCGCTCCAGGGCATGTACATCGCTCGCGACAAGATCCCCGCGCTGAAGGCCGAACTGGGCCAGGACGCCGCCCCTGTCCGGGGCCTGAACGACTACCTGGGCCAGGTGACACATCTGATCGACGCCCTCATGGCCTCGCCGGTCGTCGGAGAGCGACTCGCCGAACCTGCCTCCGTTCTCGACGTCGTGGGGCTCAACTACGGCGAGAGCCGGTACGTGCTGGACAAGGAGGCGTACCCCAACCGCGTCGTCGTGGGCTCGGAGACCTTCCCGACGAAGATCGACCGGCTGTGGCAGCTCGTCACCGAGAACCCCCACGTCATCGGCGACTTCACCTGGACCGCATGGGACTTCCTCGGCGAGGTCGGAACCGGCCGGCACGTCTATCCCGAGGACCAGCAGGTACACCGCGCCCCCTACCCGTGGCTCACCGCCGAATGCGGGGACATCGACATCATCGGGCAGCGTCACCCGATCTCGTACTACCGCGAGATCGTCTACGGGCTCACACAGACGCCCTACCTCGCCGTGCGACACCCCCGAGACGACGGCTATGTCATCAAGCCCAGGGCATGGACCTGGACCGATGTCTCCCCCAGCTGGACCTTCGACGTTCCCGTCGGCTCGCCGCTCCATGTCGAGGCCTACGTGGCAGCCGAAGAGGTCGAGTTCCGGCTCAACGGCACCACCGTCGCGACCGTGCCCGTCGGTACCGAGCGGAACTTCGTCGCCGAAGCCGACGTGCCCTACGAGCCCGGCGTCCTGGAGGTCGTGGCGTACCGCGACGGAGCGGAAGTGGGACGCTCGGCGCTGCGCACCGCCGGCGAGCCCACGCGCCTGCGCCTGGAGACGGACCGCGCCGAACTCGCCGCCGATCCTCAGCGTTTGGCCCACATCAGCATCACCCTGGTCGACGGCAACGGTGTGCTCAACCCGGCCCGGGACACGAAGATCACGATCCGGGTCGACGGTCCCGGGGTCCTCCAGGGATTCGGTACGGGAGCTCCGGCCACCGAGGAGAGCTTCCTCGACGATTCCGCCACGTCGTTCAAGGGACGTGCCCTGGCGATCGTCCGGGCCACCGGGGAAACGGGACGGATCACCGTCACAGGCCGGGCACACGGACTCCGGGACGCCTCCCTCGAGATCGACGTCGTCCAGGCACCCATTCATCACGTGACAGGGGAAGGACAGAAATGACCTACGCGCCGACATCGGCCGGCTCGCCCAACATCGAGGTCGGCCCGAAATGGCAGCGCCCTGACGGGGAGTTGCTCGCGCATTTCCAGCGGCACTCGGTCGCAAACATCGGAGACGCACTCGGGCGCCTCGGTATGCCCGACGGTGGCATCACACCTCTCTGGGACGGCTGCCGTGCCGTGGGCAGCGCCCTGACGGTCCTGACGGTCGCCGGAGACGATCTGGCCGTGATCGACGCCGTCGCGCACATCGAACCCGGCGACTTCCTCGTCATCAACGGATTCGGTTACCCGGGCCGGGCCGTGATGGGCGACATCCTCAGCCAGTACTTCTCCTCGCGGGGAGCCGTGGGAGCGATCGTCGACGGAGCCGTCAGGGACCGCGACGAGATCCGGCAGCAGCAGTTCCCCGTTTGGTCGCGCTCGGTCACGCCGGCAGGGCCCTGGAAACACGGCCCGGGAGCCGTCGGGACGCCCATCGCCATCGGTGGTGTCGTCATCAACCCCGGTGACGTGGTCGTGGCCGACGCCGACGGCGTCGTCGCAGTGCCCCTGAAGAAGGCACATGAAATCGCCGCCGAGCTGGCGCGGATCGCGGAATCCGAGCAGGGCATGCGCACGCAGGCCAAGCAAGCACCCACGAAATGAGCCGCGTAGATGAAGAGGACGCGCATGCGCAGGGATCAGCGGTTGAACAACGCCAAGCTGATCCAGGCCGCCGCAGAGCTTTTCGAGCGTTGCGAGCAGCCGATCAGCCTCGCCGACATCGCTCGGCAGGCGGATGTGTCGGTCGCGACGGCTTACCGGCACTTCGAGTCCGCGGACGACGCCCTCAGCGCCTACCGACGGGACATCGTGACCAAGTTCCGCGATCACAGTCTCGAGCAGCCGAGCAGCGGTCTGGCCCTGCTCGAGAGTGTCTGCGGCTTCTGGGTGGACCTCATCCTCGCCGAAGGCGCGGCGCTGGTGCACCGCCGGTCCTCGGAAGGATTCCTCGCGCGGTACAAGGCCCAGGAGCCGTACTTGGAAGGCCAGGCGGAGGCCCTCGCCCGCCCCATCCGCGAACTCGTGGCGATTCTCGGGGTGGGCGAGCTCGCCGGCGTCGAGGACGAGGCCGCCTTCCTGTGGAACGTCCTCTTCGACCCTCGGGAGATCTTCGACCTGCGTGACACGCTCTCACTGCCGCCCGCTCAGATCACGCGCCGACTGGTATCGGCGTTCCGCGGCGCACTGCTCGGCTGGGCGACTGCTCGGCTGGGCGAACCAGCCTGACCGCGAGGAAGCCGTCTCTCCGCACGCGCAGACGGGCGGGACCTTTAGCAGCCCCAGATCGTTGTGAGGAAGAGGACGATGACTGCACCCATCACCGAGACCGAGCAGCCGGGCAGCCGACGCTTCCGTCTGGATGACCGCTACCGCCGCGAGGAAGGCGTCGTGCACCTCTCCGGGATCCAGGCTCTCGTCCGCGTTCTGCTGGACCGCTCCCGGCGTGACAACGCGAACGGACTGCGTACCGCGACATTCGTCTCGGGATACGAGGGATCACCACTCGCCGGCTACGACATCGAGTTGGGCCGACGCGGGGCGTTGTTGCACGAGCACGACATCGTCCACAAACCGGGGCTGAACGAGGAGCTCGCCGCGACCGCCGTCATGGGCAGCCAGTTGGCCGGCCAGGTCGGCGCTTCGCGGTGCGACGGCGTCGTGGGCATCTGGTACGGCAAGTCCCCCGGCCTCGATCGCGCCTCCGACGCTCTCCGCCACGCGAACCTGGTGGGAACCGGCCCTTCCGGCGGTGCCGTCGCGCTGGTCGGCGACGACCCGGGAGCCAAGTCGTCCAGCGTGCCGTGTGCCAGCGAGTCGACGCTCGCGGACCTGGCGATCCCGACGCTGTACCCGGCCGATGCCCAGGACGTCCTCGACTTCGGGCTCCACGCGCAGTTCCTCTCCCGGTTCAGCGGCCTGTGGTCGGGCCTGAAGATCACCACCGCCGTGGCGGACTCAGCGTGCACGGCCGTCGTGGCACGCGATCGGATCACGGGCACCGAGGGCGACGGGAGCCCCAGCCCGCACAAGCCGAGCTCCATGCTGCTGGGCGCCAACCTCATGGCCCTCGAACGCAGCCTGCACGACATCCGCCTCCCTCGTGCCGTGGCGTACGCCCGCCTCAACCGCCTCAACCGCCTGGTCCAGCGCGGGCCGTCGGACACGATCGGCATCCTGACATCCGGCAAGACCTACCTCGACGTCCGCGAGGGCCTCCGCATCATCGGCCTCACCGACACAGACCTCGCACGGTACGGCATCAGGATCCTCAAGCTCGGCATGATCTTCCCCCTCGAACGCGAGGCAGTCATCGAGTTCGCGGACGGTCTCGACCAGCTGGTCGTCGTCGAGGAGAAACGGCCGTTCCTCGAAACCGCCGTCAAGGAGATCCTCTACGGCCGCACCGACGCCCCGGTCGTCCACGGCAAACAGGACCAGGACGGGCGATCGCTGTTCAGTCGCTCAGGAGAGCTCGACGTGGACAGCATCGCCACCGGACTGTCCAGGGTGCTCGCTCCGCTCGGCATCGAAGCCGCCCGCGCATGGCGTCAGC
Organism: Streptomyces caniscabiei; assembly: GCF_014930365.1. Lineage (GTDB taxonomy): Bacteria > Actinomycetota > Actinomycetes > Streptomycetales > Streptomycetaceae > Streptomyces > Streptomyces caniscabiei. The sequence goes on from NZ_JABXWI010000002.1 coordinate 228,755, forward strand.
GGCCCAAAGCGCGTACGACGTTGGCGCTGCCGCTTCTGGCCCGCAGCCCGTACTACTGCTCGGGGTGTCCGCACAACACCTCGACCACCGCCGGCGGGGACTCACTGGTCGGCGCTGGGATCGGCTGCCACTCCATGGTCGTGTTCATGGATCCCGAACAGGTCGGCTCGGTCGTCGGCATGACCCAGATGGGCGGGGAAGGTGCTCAGTGGATCGGGTTGGAACCGTTCGTCGACGCCGACCACTTCGTGCAGAACATCGGTGACGGAACCTTCATGCATTCGGGCAGCCTGGCCGTGCGGGCGGCGATCGCCGCGGGGGTGAACGTCACGTTCAAGCTGCTCTACAACGGAACGGTCGCCATGACCGGCGGCCAGGACGCCGTCGGCGCCCTGCCGGTCGACCGGCTCGCCGCCACGCTCCTCGACGAAGGCGTGGCCAAGGTGATCATCACGACCGAGGACAGGGCCCGCATCCCCCGGGCCCGGCTTCCGAAGTCGGTGAAGGTTCTCGACCGGGCCGAGATCGAGGAGGCGCTGGCGGAGCTGAAGGCCACTGCCGGTGTCACCGTCCTCATCCATGACCAGGAATGCGCCGCCGAGAAACGGCGTGCGCGTCGGCGCGGCAAGGCCGAGGCGCCGACGACGCGCGTGTGGATCAACGAGCGCATCTGCGAGGGTTGCGGTGACTGCGGCCGCAAGTCGAACTGTCTGTCCGTCCACCCGGTCCCGACCGAGTTCGGCCGCAAGACCAGGATCGACCAATCCTCGTGCAACCTGGACTACTCGTGCCTCGACGGCGACTGCCCGGCGTTCATGACCATCACACCCGCCGGCAAGCCGAAGCGCGCCGAGCTTCCCGCCCTGGGGGCCACCGACATCGCCGAGCCTGTCCGCGCGGTCGGCGCCGACTCCTTCGGCATGCGGATCACCGGGATCGGGGGAACCGGCATCGTCACCACCTCGCAGGTGCTGGCGACCGCGGCCGTCATCGACGGCCGCCACGCCCGCAGCCTCGACCAGACCGGACTGGCCCAGAAGGGCGGCGCGGTCGTCTCCGACATCAAGATCACCGAGGGTGTCGTCGAACAGGGCGCCAAGATCGCCGAGGGGCAGTGCGACCTCTACCTCGCGTGCGATCCGCTCGTCGCGACCGACCCGAAGTACCTCTCCGTCGCCTCCGCGGACCGCACCGTCGCCGTCATGACCACGACCGAGATACCCACCGGGCAGATGGTGGTCGACACCGCCGTCGGCTTCCCGGCTCCCGATGTCGTACGTCATGCCGTCCACGACGCGATGCGCCAGCTCATCGCTCTGGACTCCGGCGCGCTGGCCGAGCAGTTGTTCGGCGACGAGCAGCACGCCAACATGCTCCTGGTGGGCGCCGCTTACCAGGCCGGGCTGCTGCCGATGTCGGCTTCAGCCATCGAAGAGGCCATCACCCTGAACGCAGTCGCCGTGGAACGCAATGTGCAGGCCTTCCGGCGAGGCCGCCAGACGGTCGCCGACCCCGAAGCGCTGAGTGCCACGCTTGCCGACCCGACGCTCCCAGACGTGGAACTGCGACTGCCCGCCGGGACCACCGAGCTCGTGGCGTTGGTCACCGATGATGAGGAATCGGAGCTGCATCGCCTCCTCACCGTGCGTGTGGCCGACCTCATCGACTACCAGGACAGGCGCTACGCCCGCGCCTACGTCGACTTCGTCCAGACGGTGGCGGCCACGGAGCGCGCTGCCGCCTACGGCTCGACCGAGCTGACCGAGGCTGTCGCCCGCTGCCTCCACAAGCTCATGGCATACAAGGACGAGTACGAGGTCGCACGACTCGCCATTGACCCAGCCGTGGACGACCACATCACCGCGGCATTCGGAAGCGCGAGCCGCCGCTCCCACCGCCTGCATCCGCCCGTCCTGCGAGCCCTTGGCATGGAAAGGAAGGTCGCTCTAGGAAGCTGGTTCCGCCCGGTCCTCAAACTACTGCATGGGCTGCGTCGCGTTCGAGGAACCCGCCTCGATGTGTTCGGACTCCAGCACATGCGACGCATCGAGCGTGATCTTGTCGCCGAGTACCGGGAGTCGATCAAGACCGCGCTCGCGCTCCTGAATGAGGAGAACCTGGCCGAGGTTCGCCGGCTCGCGGAACTGCCCGATGCGGTCCGTGGATACGAAGGCGTCAAACTCGCGGCCATTGAGCGCTACCAGGCCGAGCAGGCGCGCATACTCGGCGAGTTGCGGGAGAGCGCGGACCCCGTCCCGACGGAAGCCGGGCAGGGCCGTTGAACTCGATGTGAGGCAGGCCGTCTCGCGGGAGCCATCGGCTCAGGGAGTACGGCCGTCCGAACCGGAGGCTCGCCCCGTACCGAACCGGCATGGTGAAACTGACACCATGCCGGTTCGGTACGGGACCCGGTCGGCATGATTGGCCACTCCAACGAGACGCCCAGTTGTTCGGTTCCGTGATCGCCCGCCGTGCGGCTACTTCATTCCCGTGGTAGCGATTCCCTTGACGAGGTAGCGCTGGCCGACCGAGAGGACGACGAAGACCGGGATCAGCCTGATGACGGACATCGCGAACCGCGTTCCCAGGGCTCGGTGGCCGAGGACGACCTCGTCGACACGTCCCCTTCCCCGGGTTGCGAGAACAGTCCGCTGACGCCGTCAGGAAGAGTGGTCCGAACGGTGAGCGTCTCGCCCTGTACACGCCGATCGACCGAAACCTCGCCGTGCGGGATGGCCAGTCTGGTGAAGGCCGAGGTCAGCCCACCGCCGGTCTGGGCGCCACGAGCACGTGCCGGTAGCCCGGTTCGAGGGGGCGAGGTGTGGGGCTGCGGGGCAGCGACATGGCGGGCGGGCAAGGCAGGCGCCGTCGTGGCTACGGATATCCGCGCCGGGCCACCTCGCGGAGATGTCCGCAGGATGCGTGAGTCATCACCGATGTCCCTGCTCATGAGCCGAACTGTCCCGGATCGCTGCAGTGGTCGACGCGTTGAGCAGCGCCCTGTTCCGCCCGCTCACGCGCCAGGAGCCCGCGCCGCTCCTCCCGGTGCTCGCGCTGTGCGACCGGGTCGGGGACGGGCACGGCGACCAACAACGGCCTTGGGTGTAGGGGTGTCGGGGCGTAGCGGTCGCCTGCCCGGCGACTCCGGTGTCGACGATCTCACCGCCTCGGCTCACGCCTCAAGCCTGCTCACCACGTCTGGACCAGCGGCTTCCCCTCCGCCCACAGGGGGCACCCCCATTCGTCGCCACCGCGTCTGCTGCGATCGCAGTAGGCGCAAGTGTCTGCGAACGGCCAATGACGAGAGTCCGGAGAACTGCGAGCGTGAGGGTGGGCCGTGATCACCGGCTCCGTCGCATGGCATTTTCTGGAAAGGCACGTCGATGTCCCCTCTCGCCCGCTGGTGTCATAGGCACCGGCTCGCAGTCGTCCTGGTCTGGGTGGGCCTGTTGCTCGCCCTGGGAGCCGGGGTCGGCGCCGCGGGCAGCGCCTTCGGCAACAGCCCGACCTCACAGGACACCGACTCGGCCAAGGCCACGGCCCTGCTGCAGCAGGCCTCCGACAGCGCCGCGGGCAAGAGCGGCCGGGTGGTCTGGCAGCATGACGGCGGCGAGGTCACCGAGCCCGCCGCCGAGAAGGCGATGACCGGCACGCTCAAGGGCATCGCCGACGCGCCGGGCGTCGCTGTGGTGACCAGCCCCTACGCACCCGTCGGCGAGTGGGCTTGATCCGCTTTGACGGACATTCGAGATCAGGGGTTCTGCCCCGGGAGGATGTCCATCATGGAGAGCATGGGGAAGAAGAAGCCTCGGCCTCGCCGTTCGTTCACGCCGGAGTTCAAGGCCGAGATCGTCGAGCTGTGCCGACGCGGTGACCGCTCGGTCGGCCAGATCGCCAAGGACTTCGACCTGACCGAGACCGCGGTGCGGCTGTGGGTCAGCCAGGCCGAGGTCGATGCGGGCGAACGCGACGGTCTGACCAGCAGTGAACGCGAGGAACTGGCCGCACTGCGGCGGGAGAACCGCCGGCTGCGCGAGGACGTCGACATCCTCAAGCGGGCCACGGCTTTCTTCGCGTCAATGTCAGGCTGTTGGCGATCGGCGGGTGGCACGGGCCGCAACCGCCCTTGGTGGTTGGTCCTTGATGTGCCGCTCTCTGGTGGCAGGATCCTGCCGGCCTGGATGCCCGCTGGTGCGGCGACATCACCTACATCGCCACGGACGAGGGCTGGCTCTACCTGGCCACCGTCATCGACATCGCCTCCCGCCGCGTGGTCGGCTGGGCGACGGCCGACCACCTGCGGACCGATCTGGTCGCCGATGCCCTCACGGCCGCCTGCCGACAGCGCCGCCCCACCGGTCCGGTGATCTTTCACTCGGACCGCGGCTGCCAGTACACCAGTCACCAACTCGCCACGCTGGCAGACCAGTTGGTGGTGCGTCTGTCGGTCGGCCGCACCGGACAGTGCTGGGACAACGCACTCGCCGAGTCGTTCTTCGCCACCATCAAACGGGAGCTGCTCGGCACCAGCTCCTGGCCCAGCCGGGCCGCCGCCCGCACCGCGATCTTCGATTTCATCGAGGGCTGGTACAACTTGCACCGTCTGCACAGCAGCCTCGGCTACCGCAGTCCCGCCGAATAGGAGACCGCACTCGCAGCCTGACCACCACACCGATGGTGTCCGTCAAAGCGGAACAAGCTCACCACCGACAGCACCTGATGATGCGTCAGCAGAGTTAGCAAAGAGTTAGCAAGAGTCCTGCCACAGCCGCCCACAGACAGCCAGACCCTGAAACCGCCCAGCGCCGGAAAACCGTAGCTGCGGCACACGCACCTGCTCCCCCGCGAGCGGCCGCCGAGCGGGAAACAGCACCGACAGCACGTCACCCACCCAGCACCGAATGATCAGCTGTTTCCGCAGGTCAACGGGCCCTTCCTCGCGGCTTCAAAGGCGTCGCCGGCAGCTCGGGCGCGGGCAGCGGGTCCCCGTCGTACCCCTTCACCTCCCCGAACCTCGACCCTTCCATCCAGTCCCTACGCGCCTGCACGATCTCTTCCTGCGACCGCCCGATCCAGTTCCAGAACATGATCAGCTCCTCCTCGAAGGGCTCGCCACCGAGGAGCATCAGGGAGGCGGGCGTGTCGGCGCGGAGGGGGAGGTCGGTGCGGCCGCAGCCGAGGTAGAGCATGGAGCCGGGGAGGACCGGGACGCCGTCGACATGGGCCTCGCCGGACATGGACAGGACGGCGTACTCGAAGTCGGGTTCGACCGGGAGGCGCAGGTCGGCGCCCGGTGTGAGGGTGAGGTCCGCGCCGACGATCGGCGTGAACGTCGTGCCCGGCGAGGTCGCGCCGTCCAGGCTGCCGAGGATGAGGGTGGCGCTCAGGCCGGCCGCCGTGACGACGGGCAGCTCGGCGTGGTGCTCGAAGCGCGGGTCGGTGTGCCGGCGGCTGTCCGGCAGCGCCACCCACAGCTGGGCGCCGTGCAGGAAGCGGGCGTGCGACCTCGGGCTCTCCTCGGAGTGGCTGATGGCCCGGCCCGAGGTCATCAGGCCCAGCTCGCGCGGGCGGATGGTCTGGAGGCTGCCCGTGGAGTCGCGGTGCAGCACCTCACCCTGGTGCAGCCAGCTGACCGTCTGCAGACCCATGTGCGGATGCGGCGGCACCTGCATGCCGGGCTCGTCGGCGATGTCGTCGGGGCCGTAGTGGTCGACGAAAGCCCACGCGCCCACCATCCGGCGGCCCAGGTTGGGCAGCAGGCGCCGCACCTCGGTCGACTCGCCGAGCTTCACCCGGCGGGGGCTGAGGAGTTCACGGACCGGCTCGGCCACCACGAAACCCCGGCCGCCGCACACCGCGGGCACCGGCTGGCGATCAAGATTGCTCATGCACCACAACCTAGCCCCGTCCGGCCGCCCCCGTCAGCCGTCCTCCGGCCCACCAGGAGCGGCACTCGGCCGCGCATCGCATGCACCGCCCTCTCCCTCTCCCCTCTCCCCTCTCCGCCCTCCGCCCTCCGCCCTCCGCCCTCCGCCCTCCGCCCGGAGCAATATGCTAGCCATGGCTATAGTAGCCATGTACGGTATCTGCCATGAGTTCGGTCATCGAGGGCGCGACGCCCGGTTTTCTCGTCTGGCGGCTGTCCATGAAGTGGCGGGTCGCGGTCGACCGCGCGGTCGCTCCGCTGGGGCTGACCCACGCGCAGTACGCGCTGGTGGCGTCGTTGCACGGCATGCGCCGGGACGGGCTGCGGCCCAGTCAGCGGCAGCTCGCCGACCACACGGGCCTGGAGGCCCTGTACGTCTCCAAGCTCGCCCGCGCCCTGGAGACCGCCGGACTCGTCGAACGCGCCCGGGACCCCCGCGACCCCCGTGCCGTGCAGCTGACGCTCACCGAGAAGGGGAGCGAGGTCACCCGGCGTGCCATCGAGATCGTCCAGGGGCTGATGGAGCAGCTGCTGGAGCCGTTCGGGGGTCTCGACGGCGCCCGCACCCGGGAGTTCGCCCGCGAGCTGACCGCGCTGCTCGACGTACCGCTCGTCCCGTCCGCCCAACAGGAACGCGAGAAGGAGCAACCATGACCACCACCGCACCGCTTCTGAATTCCCGGGTCATCGGCCTCGCCCATTACGCCGCCCGCGCGGTGCTGGAGAAGGTGCTGGCCGAGCACGGTCTGACGTTCCAGCAGTCGGTGGCCCTCCGGGTCGTCGCGGTCGCCGACGAACCCGTCGACCGGGAGCGGGTCGTGGACACGGTCGTCGACTCGCTCAAGGCCGAGAAGGCCGAGATACGGTCCGTGGTCGAGGAGTTGGTCGCCGCGAAGCTGGTGGAGACGGACCCGGCGCGGCCGTCCCGGCTCAGGATCACGGACGCCGGGCGGCACGCCCACAGCGGATCCACCGCCGAGGTCGCACCGATCTCCGCCCGGATCTACGCCGGTATCCCGGCCGAGGAGCTGGCTGCCGCCGGCCGCGCGCTGACACTCATCACCGAGCGGGCCGACGCGGAGCTGGCCGCGATGAGGTAGGGGGCACGCCCCGCAGCGCCGGGGGTGGGTGCGAGGCGGTTCGGGCACAGGGGGCGCGGGCCCAAGTGGGCGCGGGTGCGGGTCACTTCGGTCGCAGGGGCGCGGCGCATGCGGGCGCGGGCGCGGGGCGTTTCGAGCGCAGGAGGCGTATACGCAGGAGGCTTGAGTCGCGGGGCTCAAGTCGTAGGGGCGCAGGTTGCTAGGGGCGCAGGTTGCTAGGGGCCCAGGTTTGCAAGGCGCGCGAGTCGCGGGCTCGATCGGTCGCGTGGCGCGCGGCTGGTTGCCGAGCGTCCGAGGCGCGCCCTCGGCCCGCCCGTCAAGGCCGCGCCGGAGTGGTCCGGCCCCGGCGCCCACCGGCCGCGTGCACCCCCGGCGCCACCGGCCCGCACGCAGCCCCGCCGCCCCCGGCCCACGCCTCCCCGGCCCACGCCGCCCACGGCCCATCCGAAGCCTCAGCGCCACCGCCCGCCTACAGCCCCGCCGCCCCCACCCGCGTCCTACTTCGCTCCCACCCGCCCGTCGTACGACCGCTTGCCGCGTCGGTGGGCGATCTCGCTCAGGGCGACGTCCACCGCGATGAATACGGCGAGGGGGATGCCGAGCAGGGGCACGAAGTAGCCGAGGACGGCGATGACCGCGAGGGCGGGGACCAGGATCTGGGGCGGTACGTGCTGCCAGGCCCCGCGTGGGACCGGGCGTCCGAAGGACGAGGCGCGGCCGCGCTGCCACCACATGCGGTAGCCCCAGACGATCAGCACGACGAGAGAGGCCGCGAGGGCCATCAGGAGGAGCTGGTTGGCCAGGCCGAACAGGACGCCGGTGTGGGCGTCGATGCCCCAGCGGGACAGCTTGGCGAGGATCGGGAAGTCGGCGAACCGGAGGGTGTCGGTGACCTCGGCGGTCGCCGGGTCCACGGCCACCGCGTCCTGCTTGGTGGGCCAGCTGCGCTGCACCTGCTTGACGACATACGTGGAGGACGCGTCGGCGGGCGGGACGATCTCCACCGGGTCGCCGAGGCCCTCGGTCCGCGCGGCGGCCAGGATCTTGTCCAGGTCGCCCTCCGGGGCCGTCGTCCCGTCCGTCGAGCCGCCCGTGTGGGCGCCGTGGTCGCCCGCCGCGGACGAGATGGCCGGGGTCGCCTGGTGGAGTTCGGTCCGCAGGACCTCGATGTTGGCGCCGGCGTACGTGGACCAGGTCAGCCCGGTCGCCGAGAGGAAGAAGAAACCGAGCGCCGCCCACACACCGACCGTGCCGTGCAGGCCCAGCGTGCGACGGCGGCCGGAGGTGCCGCGCACCTTGCGCTGGGCGCGGCGGCGGGCGAACCAGAGCACCAGGCCGCCGCCCGAGATGACCCACAGCCAGCTCGCGGCGAGTTCGCTGTAGAGACGGCCGGTCTCGCCGAGCTGGAGGTTGGCGTGGAACTTGTCGACCCAGGTCCGCACCGGCAGCGCGCCCGTGGAACCGTACTGCTCCAGCGCCCCGCGCACCTCGGCGGTGTAGGGGTCGACGAACACGGCGAGGGTGTTGGTCTCGTCGATGCCCTCGACGCCCGTCAGCATCACCCGGGTCGTCGCGTCGTCCTCGGGCGACGGGCGTACGGCGGAGAGGGTGCCCTCGGGGTGCGCCTCGCGGGCGGCGGCGACCTGCTCGGAGATCGGCAGCTTCGTGTCGCCGATCTTCGCTACGGTCGTCTGGTCCGCGTAGACGATCCTCTCGACCGTGAACGAGGCGGCGTACAGCCCGCCGGTCACCGCGGCGACCAGCAGGAACGGGGCGACGAGGACGCCCGCGTAGAAGTGCAGCCGCAGGACGAGCGGCCGGAGCGAGGCCCAGCCTCTCGTCGAGCCTTCCGGCTGGGCGAGGGGTTTCTGGGGCTCGTCCGTCTCGGTCGAGGGGGCGATGGTCATCGGCGGATGCTCCGGGATGCGGGGACGTCGTGGCGGTTCAGTAGTCGGGGCGTGCGCCCTCCGAGTTCCCGGCACTTCGTGTGACGTGAGTCACAGGCCTGCCGCCGGTGCCGTGTCTCCCGCGCGGGCGGCCTCCGCGAGAGCCGCCTCGCGTCGCGCGGGCCCGGTTGGCATCCTGGCCCGATGGCTTCCGAACGTGACCGCACCGAGTCCCGCCCCCTGAGCGACCGGGTCGAGGAACTCCTCGCCCACGAGGGGCCGCTGCCGATCGTCGCCGCGGGCGACCCGGTGCTGCGCCGCACCGCCGAGCCCTTCGACGGCCAGCTCGACGCGGGCCTCCTGACCCGCTTCGTCGCCGCCCTGCGCGCCACCATGCACGCGGCACCCGGCGTCGGCCTCGCCGCGCCGCAGGTCGGCGTCCCGCTGCGCATCGCGGTGATCGAGGACCCCGCGCCGGTGCCGGAGGAGGTACGGCTGGCCCGGGGCCGGGTGCCGCAGCCGTTCCGCGTCCTGGTCAATCCGGCGTACGAGGCGATCGGGTCGTTCCGTGACGCGTTCTACGAGGGCTGTCTGAGCGTGCCGGGCTGGCAGGCCGTGGTGGCCCGGCCCGCCAAGGTGCGGCTGCGGGCGCTCGACGAACACGGGCGGGCCGTGGACGAGGAGTTCTCGGGATGGCCCGCCCGGATCGTCCAGCACGAGACGGACCACCTCAACGGCACGCTCTACCTCGACCACGCCGAACCGCGCTCCCTCTCCTCGAACCAGGCGATGGCCGACCGCTGGAACGACCCGACCCCGGCGAGGGCCGCCCGCGAGCTGGGCTTCCTCCTGCCCGACTAGCCACGTAGGCCGCGTAGACCAGCCGCCCCCGTTCAGCCCCCCCCTCTGCGCGGTTCAGCCCCGGTACGCCTCCAGCAGCCTCAGCCACACCTCGCTGATCGTCGGGTACGACGGCACCGCGTGCCACAGGCGGTTGATCGGGACCTCTCCGGCGACGGCGATGGTGGCGGAGTGGATGAGTTCCCCGACGGCCGGGCCGACGAAGGTGACGCCGCGCAGGATCTCGCGGTCCAGGTCGACGACCATGCGGGCGCGGCCCCGGTAGCCGTCGGCGTACAGGCCCGCGCCCGCGACGGAGGAGAACTCGACGTCGACCGCGCGGACGCGGTGGCCGGCCTGTTCGGCCTCGGCGAGGGAGAGTCCGACGGCGGCGGCCTCGGGGTCGGTGAAGACGACCTGGGGAACGGCGGCGTGGTCGGCGGTGGCCGCGTGGGCGCCCCACGGGTCGCTCTCCAGCAGCGGCACACCGGCCGCGCGGGCGGCGATGGCGGCCCCGGCGATCCGGGCCTGGTACTTGCCCTGGTGGGTGAGGAGCGCCCGGTGGTTGACGTCGCCGACGGCGTACATCCAGTCACTGCCGGTCACCCGGAGGCTGTCGTCGACGGGCAGCCAGGAGCCGGGTTCCAGGCCGACGGTGTCCAGCCCGATGTCGTCGGTGCGCGGGGCGCGTCCGGTGGCGAAGAGGATCTCGTCGGCCTCCAGGCGGTCGCCGGTGTCGGTGAGGGACACCACGGTCCCGTTCTCACGGGAGACCGCCGTCACCGACGTACCCGTGCGGACGTCCACGCCCGTCTCGGTGAGCGCCTCGGCGACCAGTTCGCCGGCGAAGGGCTCCATCCGGGGCAGCAGGCCCTTGCCGCGGACGAGGACGGTGACCTCGGAGCCGAGGGACCGCCAGGCGGTGGCCATCTCGACGGCGACGACACCACCGCCGACGACGATCAGCCGGCCGGGGACCTCCTGGGCGCTGGTGGCCTCCCGGCTGGTCCAGGGCCGGACCTGGGCGAGTCCCGGCAGGTCGGGCAGGAGGGCGCGGCTGCCGGTGGAGACGACCACCGCGCGCCGGGCAGTGAGCACCTGCCGTCCGCCGTCGGGTGCGTCCACGACCACGCGGCGGGGCCCGGCCAGGCGCCCGTGCCCCCGGTACAGGGTCGCTCCGACACTCTCCAGCCAGCCGACCTGGCCGTCGTCCTTCCAGTGGGCGGTCTCGTAGTCACGGTGGGCGAGCACCTCGGCGGCGTCCAGCGGGCCGTCGACCAGCCCGCGCAGACCGGGTACGCGGCGGGCGTCGGCGCGGGCGATCGCGGGGCGCAGCAGAGCCTTGCTGGGCATGCACGCCCAGTACGAGCATTCGCCGCCGACCAGTTCGCTCTCCACGATCGCGGTGGACAGTCCGGCGGCGCGGGTGCGGTCGGCGACGTTCTCCCCCACGGGTCCGGCACCGAGCACCACGACGTCGTACTCGATCGCCGTCGCTTCAGCCGCGTTCTCGTTGGTTCCGGTGTTTTCCGTATCCGTCATGGGGCCAGTCTGGTTGGTGGTGTGCGCCGTGGCCACACGGGTACGCGCGCGGAATACGCCACCGTCGGGTGGCGTTGTCGAGAGCGGCTCGCCAGAGCACCTAGACGCACCAGGAAGAGGGATGTACGCCATGAGCAGCACCGTGGAGCTCACCAAGGAGAACTTCGACCAGACGGTCACCGACAACGAGTTCGTCCTGATCGACTTCTGGGCGTCCTGGTGTGGGCCGTGCCGGCAGTTCGCCCCGGTCTACGAGAAGGCGGCCGGCGACAATCCCGATCTGGTGTTCGGCAAGGTCGACACCGAGGCCCAGCCGGAGCTGGCCGAGGCCTTCGGTATCCAGTCCATCCCGACGTTGATGATCGTGCGTGACCAGGTCGCCGTGTTCGCGCAGCCGGGCGCGCTGCCGGAGGCCGCGCTGACCGACGTCATCGGCCAGGCCCGCCGGCTGGACATGGACGAGGTCCGCAAGGCCGTCGCCGAGCAGCAGGCGCAGGTCGAGCAGAACGGCCAGTGAGCCGCGCCGGCCGGGTGCCGGCGTGAGAGGTGCCGGGTGCAGGGGTGGGGGCCGGCGGGGGCGGCGGCCCGAACGCGCCCCGCTCCGGCGCCCGTTGGGCTCGACGTCCGGCTCGGCACTTCCCGCACGGCACGTCCTGCTCGGCGCGTTCGGTCGGCTCGGCGCGTTCAGCTCGGCTCGGCGCGTTCAGCTCGACTCGGCGCGTTCAGCTCGACTCGCGGTGGACGATCCTCGCGGCCAGGACGTCGTGCGTCGTGGGGATCGTGGCGGGGTCGCGCACCACGCGGTCGACCAGTTCCGCGAGGTCGCGTCCGGACGGCAGCTCCAGGTGCACGGTGCTGAGGCGCGGCCGCAGCAGCCGTCCGGTCATCAGGTCGTCGGCCCCGACCACGGCCGTCTCGTCGGGGATGCCGATGCCCTCGTCCTGAAGGGCCCGCATCAGCAGCATCGCGTACTCGTCGTTGTACGCGAACACCGCGTCCAGACCGAGGGATCGCCAGTCACGGGCCAGCCGGGCGGCGGCGGCCTCGTCGTAGGCGAGGGGCAGTTCGGTGACCGTCGCCTCCGTGCCCAGCACCGCGCGTCGTACGCCGGCCAGGCGGGGCTGGGAGAAGACCCCGAAGCCGGGCTCCTCGGGCACGACGACCCCGATCCGGCGGCGACCGCGCTCGACCAGGTGCCGTCCCGCGCTGTGGCCGACGCCCGCGTGGTCCAGGATCAGCGCGTGGGCGCCCTCGACGGGTTCGGGGGTGAGGGTGACCACGGCCTTGGCCCCGGAGCGCTTGAGGACGGCCACGCCCTGCGGACCGATGCCGACACCGGGCACGATCACGGCGACCGGGCGCAGTTCGGCCCAGGCGCGGGCGGCGTCGTCGCCGCGCAGGCCGATGCCGCCGTGCTGCACGACGGTGTAGTCGAGGCGGCTCAGGGCCCACTGGATCTCGTTGATGAACTGGCTGTAGAGCGGGCCGACGGGCACGTTCGGGGTGGGCATCAGGACCAGGCGGCTGTGGCCGGCGCGCAGGCTGCGGGCCGCCGCGTGGGGTACGTAGCCGAGTTCCTTGGCCGCCTCGTGGACCCGGCGGCGGGTGGGTTCGCTGATACGGACCGCGCTGGTGTTGTTCAGGACGTAGCTGACCGTCGCGCGTGAGACACCCGCGAGTCGTGCCACGTCCGCGCTCGTGGGCACGGATCGCTGCAGGGGCGAGGGCGGGGCGGGCTCTTTCGGTATCTGCACCATGAGGACGGCATCCTTGCAGAAGCGGTGAAGGTCGTTCCGGCCGGGGGAGTACCGGCCGTGCGGGAGCTCGGGGTCGGGCCACCGATCTTTGTGGCAGGGCAGTTTGGCGAATGTGTTCGAAATCTGTTCAACCGGGCAGTCATTTCGCGCCATCCCCACCGGGGCGGCACCGACGTCACCCCGTACGGCTGTCCGACCCGTCGACCAACGCGCCCGACGGGAGGCCCCGTGCCTGGCCAACGGCGTACGAGCGACCCGTGGCGACGCACTAGGGGCGCCGCTCCCCCGTCGGGTGTCCGGTCACCCGTGTGGGTGTCCGGTGGCGATGACACCCGAAAGCTATGGCGTGAACTGTGTGTCGAATGTGAGGGCGACACCGCTCCGGGCCCGCCCCGCCCACCCGCCGATCGGCGGGCATCCTCCGCCGTACGACGGCGTCCGCGCGCCCCGCGGCGACGCCCATCATCACGGTACGAACCGTCGCGCGACGCGGTGAGCACCGTGGACGCGGTACCCGCACGAGGAGAAGCCCATGACCATGATCCCGCCGCCCTTCGACCCGGAACTCGCCGCGGCGCTGGAGGCGTTGAAGGACATGGTGCCGCGCGAGCTGAGCATGGACGACATCCCCCTGATGCGCCAGGGGCCGGGCATCGAGCTGCTGGCGCGGCTGGACCTCACCATGGACGGGTTCTTCGAGGTCGAGGACCGGCTGGTGCCGGGGCCCGAGGGCGCGCCGGAGATCTCACTGCTCATCTGCCGCCCCGCTGCCCCCACGACACGGGGTCCGTTGCCGGTGATCTACCACATCCATGGCGGCGGCATGGTCGTCGGCAACAACCGGGTCGGGGTGGACGAGCCACTGACCTGGGCACGCGAGCTGGGCGCGGTCGTGGTGTCGGTGGAGTACCGGCTGGCTCCCGAGCATCCGCATCCGGCGCCCGTGGAGGACGTCTACGCGGGGCTGCTGTGGACGGCCGAGCACGCGGACGAGTTCGGGGGCGACGCCGGGCGGATCGTGATCGCCGGGGCGAGTGCGGGAGGCGGGCTGACCGCCGCGCTCGCGCTGCTCACGCGGGACCGGAAGGGGCCCCGGCCGATCGGGCAGGTGCTGATGTGCCCGATGCTCGACGACCGCAACGACTCGCCGTCCACGCACCAGATGGCGGGGCTGGGGGTGTGGGACCGGACGGCCAACGAGACGGGGTGGACGGCGCTGCTGGGGGCGCGGCGGGGTGGGCCGGACGTGTCCGCGTACGCGGCGCCGGCGCGGGCGGAGGATCTGACGGGGTTGCCTCCGGCGTTTCTCGACGTGGGGTCGGCGGAGACGTTCCGGGACGAGGTCGTCGCTTACGCGTCTCGGTTGTGGCAGGCGGGTGGGGTGGCGGAGCTGCATGTGTGGGCGGGGGGATTTCATGGGTTCGACGGGTTGGCTCCGCAGGCGGCGGTGTCTCGGGACTGTCGGGGGGCGCATGTGCGGTGGTTGCGGCGGCTGATCGGGGAGTAGGTTTCCTCGCCCCCGCCGCCCCTACCCGTCCCGTCCTCAAGGGGCTGCGCCCCTTCGACCCGCACACGTCCGTCCGGTGGGGGCTGGTCGCGCAGTTCCCCGCGCCCCTGAAAGGCCTACGGCCATTTCGGGCCGAAAAAGCAGGGGCGCAGCCCCGCTTTTTCAGGGGCGCGGGGAACTGCGCGAGAAGCCCCCACCCACCCGCACCCGAACACACGGCTCCACCGGCGGAGCCATGGCGCACTATGGGCGTATGAAAGAGCTGGCCGGGCGGCTGACCGCGGTGGATCCCGATGCCGGGGCCGCCGTGCGGGTCATCGCCTACTTCGACACACTGGCCGAGGGGCGGGCCGGGCTGGAGGCGCTGGTGCGCGGGGCCGCCGTCCTCGCCGGGTGTCCCGCGCGGCTGGTCGACGCGGAGCGGCAGGTGCGGGTCCGGGTGGAGCCCGACGGGCGGCGCCAGGACAGCGATCTGCCGCCGGACCCGGACTGGCCGTCCGCCGCGCTCGCCCCGGGCGGTGCGCCCGCGCTCTGGCTGGAGCGGGCCGGGGGCGCCGAGCCGAGCGTCGTGGACGCGGTCATCCTGGAGCGTGCCGCCGGGGTCCTCCGGCTGGTGCTGGACCGGACCCGGGGCCGTGCGCCCGTCTCCCCCACCGACGACCCGGCGCTCGTCGAGACCGTCCTCGACGCCACCGCCGCCGAGGGGGCCCGCCTCCACGCCGCCCGCCGCCTCGGCCTCGACCCCGACGATCCCACGACCCTGACCCGCGCCGTCGCCCAGCTCGGAGGCCGCCCCCGCATCCTGCGCGTACGCGGGAACGAGCCGCCGGCCGGGCTTCCCGAGGGCCGGGTCGGAGTCGGGCCCGCGGTGCCCGTGCTCGGGCTGCCCGGGTCCTGGGACGGCGCGCGGACCGCGTTGCGCTTCACGGCCGAGGGCACCGCGCGGGACCCCGGTGAGCGGGTGGCGCACGCCGACGCGCTCGGCGGGATCGCCCTCCTCGCCGAACTGATCCGTCCCGGGGCCGAACCCCCGCCCGACGTACGGGACGTGGAGCGAGCGGCGGCGGACTCGCCCTGGATGCTGGCGACGCTGCACGCGGTCGCCTCGACGGCGAGCCTGCGGTCCGCGGCCGCCGCCGTCAACGTCCACCACTCCACGCTCCAGGACCGCCTGATCCACGCCGAGGCCCTCCTCGGCTGGCCGGTCCGCACCCCTCAGGGCCGGCTCCGCCTCCATCTGGCCCTCACCATGCGCCACTTGGCCCGCGGCTGAGCGATCCTCGACGGTGTGGCGGAGGGAGGCGGCAGCCCTGCCGTGGTCCCTCCTCCACCGCGAATCGCCGTCCCCGTCAGCCAACTCGTCCTCCCCGTACCCCTGCGGCCGCGCGGACGTTACCGTTCGGTAGAAAATCCTGCTTCCGGAGGTGTTCCGTATGGGTGTGGACCGTGCGCCGGGTCTCGTGGAGTGTGCTCGGGCGCTGGCCGCCGGGGAGGTGACGTCACGGGCGCTGGTGACGGCGGCGCTCGCGCGGATCGAGGCGACCCAGGGGACCGTGAACGCGTTCCGGCGGGTGCGGGCCGAGGCCGCGCTCGTGGAGGCGGAGGCGGCGGACAAGGAGCTGGCGGAGGGCGGGCGGCGGCCGTTGCTCGGGGTCCCCGTGGCCGTGAAGGACGACATGGACGTGGCGGGTGAACCGACCGCGTTCGGCTGCCGGGGCGAGTTCCCCTCGCTGCCCGAGGACGGCGAGGCCGTTCGACGGCTGCGCGCGGCCGGGGCGATCGTCGTCGGGAAGACCAACACCTGCGAACTGGGGCAGTGGCCGTTCACCGAGGGACCGGCCTTCGGCGCCACCCGGAACCCCTGGCACCCGGACCACACCCCGGGCGGTTCCTCCGGTGGCTCGGCGGCGGCCGTGGCCGCCGGGCTCGTACCGGCCGCGCTGGGCTCGGACGGCGCCGGCTCGGTCCGCATCCCGGCCTCCTGGACCCATCTCGTCGGCATCAAGCCCCAGCGCGGCCGCATCTCGACCTGGCCGCACGCGGAGTCGTTCCAGGGCATCACCGTCAACGGCACCCTCGCCCGTACGGTCGCCGACGCCGCCCTCCTGCTCGACGCGGCGAGCGGCAACCACGAGGGTGATCTGCACCGGCCGCCCGCCGTCGACGCTTCCGCGGCCGTCGGGAGGGACCCGGGGCGGCTGCGCGTCGCCCTCTCCCTGAAGCCGCCGTTCACCGCGCTGCCCGCACGGCTCGACGCCCGCGTGGAGAAGCGGGTGCGGGCGCTGGCGGAGCGGCTCGCCGCGCTCGGGCACGTGGTGGAGGAGGCGGAGCCCCGGTACGGGCAGATCGGGCTGACGTTCATCCCGCGCGCCACCGCCGGCATCGCCGAACGGGTCGGCGCCCTCACCGAGCAGGGCCTCCTCGACCGGCGCACCCTCGACGCCGCCCGCCTCGGCCGGCTGCTCGGCGGGGCTCCGCTGCGGCTGGCCCGCCGCGCGGAGGTCACGCTGCACCGGCGGATCGGCGCGCTCTTCTCGTCGTACGACGTGCTGCTGGCGCCGACGACCGCCGCTCCCCCGCCCCGCGTCGGGTCCATGCTGAACCTCGGCGGACTCGGCACCGACCGCGCGATGATCGCGGCCTGCCCGTACGCCTGGCCGTGGAACGTGCTGGGCTGGCCCGGGGTGAACGTCCCGGCGGGGTTCGTGGACGGCGGGCTGCCGGTGGGCGCGCAGTTGCTCGGCCCCGCGAACAGCGAGCCTCTTCTGCTGTCGCTGGCCGCGCAGTTGGAGGCGGACCAGCGCTGGCACGAGCGGTGGCCGCCGGAGCACGCGCCCGCGAACTCGCCCGCCGTGTGAGCGGGTTCGGCGCGCGGGGTAGGACCCGTACGCTGTGACCATGGACGAAGCGTCGATGGTCGGGCTGATGGGACGGGTGACCGGTGCGGTCGGTCCCGGGCTCGTCGGGGAGGTGATCGTCCGGGTGCGGGGCGGCGCCGAGCACTTTCTCGCCTACCCCGCCTCCGCGAGGGACCGGATCGAGCCGGGGACCCTGGTGATGGTGATGGAGTATCTGCCCCCGCGCACCGTGTACGTGTCTGCGGCGTACGACAGTTGACGGTCCGTGAGGTGCCAGGGCCGCGCTCTGTCGGCTTTCGGGAACCGGTTGGCATCAGGACTGCAACAACGGGCTCCCGGCACCTGTACCACCGCTGTGCCACGCGGGACACTCCCGACGTTCGGTGCCGAAAGGGCACCTGGCCTAGGGGGGTGTGCCGATGTTCATCGGCATCATCGCGGGGGCGACCGCAGCGGTCGCTGTGGTTCTGATCGCTCTGTTCAAGCTGATGTGGCGTGTCGCCGAACCGAACGAGGCTCTGATCATCTCGGGCTCCAAGCACAAGATGGAGGGCCTGACGGAAGGCATGAACTTCCGTATCGTCACCGGGCGCGGCACGCTCGTCCTGCCCGGGATGCAGGCCGTGCGCAAGCTGTCGCTCGATCTGAACCAGACCGAGCTGGCCGTGGAGTGCGTGACGTTCCAGGGCATTCCGTTGAAGATCCGGGGCGTGGTGATCTTCAAGGTGGGCGACGACTTCGTGTCCATCGCCAACGCCGCCCGCCGCTTCCTCGGCCAGCAGAAGCGGGTCTCGGAGCGGGTGCACAACGTGTTCGCCGGTCATCTCCGGTCCATCGTGGGCGGGTTGACGGTCGAGGACATGATCCGCGACCGCGAGAAGCTGACCGGTCAGACGCGGGCCGCGTGCGGTACGGAGATGGAGAAACTGGGTCTGATCGTCGACTCGTTGCAGATCCACGAGATCGAGGACCCGACCGGCTACATCAAGAACCTGGCCATGCCGCACGCGGCGGCCGTCCAGCGGGACGCCCGTATCGCCCAGGCCGAGGCCAACCGGCTCGCCACCGAGGCCGAGCAGCAGGCGGCGGCGCGCATGGCGGAGGCCACCCGGGACAGCGAGATCCTTCAGGCCGGCTACCAGGCCGAGCGGGACAACGCCTCGGCGAAGGCCAAGCAGGCGGGCCCCCTCGCGGAGGCCGCCGCCCTCCAGGAGGTCGTCGTCCAGGAGACGCGGGTCGCGGAGCTGGCGGCGGCCCGGCGCGAGCAGCAGCTCCAGGCCGACGTCCGCAAGCCGGCCGACGCCAAGGCCTACGAGAAACGAACACTCGCCGAGGCCGAGCGCGACGCCCGTATCTCCGCCGCGCAGGCCAAGGCCAAGGAGACCGAGCTGGCGGCCGCCGCCGAGGCGACCGCGACGCAGGTCACCGGTGAGGCCGAGGCCGCCGCCCGCCAGGCCAAGGGGCTCGCGGCCGCCGAGGCCACGCGGGCGAAGGGGCTCGCCGAGGCCGAGGGCATCAAGGCGCGCAGCGCCGCGCTGGCGGAGAACCAGGAGGCGGTGATCGCGCAGCAACTGGCCGAGCGGTGGCCGGAGATCGTGCAGGCGGGGGCGTCCGCGTTCGGGAACGTCGACAACATGGTGCTGCTCAACGGGGCCGACGGGATGGCGGACATGTTCGCCAAGGCGCTCACGATGGGCGGGACCGGGCTGGGGCTGGCGCGGCAGTTGTTGTCGTCCATGAACCAGAACGGGGTGCCCGGCGGCGGCTCGGCGGGGGTCAATGGGGTGCCCGTCGAGAAGGTCGCCGTGGAGAAGGTACAGGTCGAGAAAGAGTCGTAGCGCCGTAGCTTCGACTGTTGGTGGTCGACTGCGGGTGGTTCGTGGTTGATCGCGCCCACGCGGCGGAGCCGCACATCGACGCTAACCCGCGCCCCTGACGGGGCGCGGGTTAGCGTGTGGCCTGTGACTTCCTTTGCCGAGCAGGATGTGCCGGGGCGCTACGGGCCCACCGCGACCACCGAGGCCGAGCCGCGTGAGGTGGGGCGGGTGCGGACCGAGTACTCGCCCGCGTACGACGGGGACCCGGATCCCGGGGAGATCGTCTGGACGTGGGTGCCGTACGAGGAGAACGACGGGCGGGGGAAGGATCGGCCCGTGCTCGTCGTGGCCCGGGAGGCTCGAGGGACCTTCCTCGCCGTGCAGTTGTCCAGCAAGCGGCACGACGGCGACCGGGAGTGGGTGCCGATCGGCAGCGGGCCGTGGGACCGGTCGGGGCGGGACTCGTGGGTGGATGTGGATCGAGTCCTGCGGCTGCACGAGGCAGGGATGCGGCGGGAGGCCTGCGCGTTGGACCGGATGCGGTTCAACTCCGTGGTGCACCGGCTGCGGGAACGGTACGGGTGGCGTTAGGACCCTAGGGCCGTGCGTCGGCTGCGGGTCGGTGCGGGCTGGTCGCGCGGTTCCCCGCGCCCCTAGAGCGGCGCGTTTGCTGCGAACTCTCGTTCGAAGGCGCTCCGGACCGCCGCGCCCTTCGTGCGGTCCAGGACCCCGAACACCACGTGCGCGAAGTGGCCCGCGAACCGGCCGCCGTCCGTGAGCAGGGTACGGAAGGCCGTCGCCACCTGCGCCGGGTCGTTGCCGAAGACGCCGCAGCCCCAGGCGCCGAGGACCAGCCGCCGGTAGCCGTGGGCCGCGGCCGTCTCCAGGACGCGTTCCGCGCGTACGGCGAGGGCGCGCGGGAGTTCCGGCGCGCGCTCCGGTGCCGTGCGGCGGACGACCGACGCGTTCGGGGCGGCCGAGGTCAGGAAGCCGGCCGTGTACGGGCTGTCCAGGAGGGTGCCACGGTCGTCCCGGAAGACGGGGACGGCCGGTGAGTGGATGACACGGTCCGTGTAGAACGGATCGCGGTGGGTGCGGTGGTGGTCGTAGAAGGCGCGGGCCTCGCGGACGCAGGTGTAGAGGGCGGAGGCCCGGCAGAGGGCTTCCTCCTGGGCCTGGGCGCCGTTGAGGTAGCCGCCGCCCGGGTTGCGGGCGGAGGAGAAGTTGAGGACGGCCACGGGGGTGGGGTCGGCGGCGGTCAGACGGCGGGCGGCTTCCAGGCTGCTCTCGCCGGTGACCTCGACGGTGGACGGGACCGGGTCGCCGGCCGGTGGGAACGGCACGGATGCCGGCCCGTACAGGCGGGTGCCGGCCCGTGCGGCCTCGATTGCGGCCGCGAGGGAGACCTCGTGGCCTGCCGGGGCCCGATAGCCGCCCGCCGCCACGATCTGCTCGGTCTCGTGTGCGATTCCCCGCAGGCGGGCGCTCATCGCGTCCCCGCCCCGTCTCGCGCGAGCGCTGCCCGCGTGTACTCCCCCGTCGTGCTCATGGACGCATCCTGGGCGATCCTGGTGAGTGACCGCAACGGAGTTTCCTCGCGTGAATGACCCGCCACGGGTACGGGAAGAGGTGCCAGGAGTTCCGGAACCGAAGATCCCCGATCCGCATTGCCACGATGTGCCCCCTTGTGCGGAAGCGGCGCGAGGGTTTTGGGTGGGACGAGCGCGCCGCCGGTCCGGCCCCACCGGGCGGGGACCGACGGCTTGGTTGACGAGATGGCATCTCAGGAGGATCCCGACATGTCAGATTCGACGAGTGGCTGTACGGAGCACCGCTCCCGGGTCACCGAGGCGGAGGTGGAGGCCCTGGTACGGGGCATCTGCTTCAAGACCGGTCCGCCCCGCACCCTCGGTGTCGAGCTGGAATGGCACGTCCACGAGCTGCGTGACTCGCGGCTCCCGGCAACACCCGCACGACTCGAAGCGGCCTACGCCGCACTGCGGACCCTGACCCTGAACTCGGCTCTGACCGTCGAACCCGGCGGCCAGCTGGAGCTCAGCTCGGCACCGGCCGGCTCCCTGATGGAGTGCGTCGGGTCCGTCTCGGCCGACCTCACCGCCGTACGCGCGACGCTGCGCGAGGCGGGTCTCGGCATCAGCGGCCACGGCCACGAACCCTGGAACCCCCCGACCCGCTACCTCCACGAGCCCCGCTACGACGCGATGGAGATCTATCTCGACCGCTTCGGGCCCGAGGGGCGCGCCATGATGTGCTCCTCCGCCTCGGTGCAGGTGTGTCTCGACGCCGGATACGAGGAGCCCGGCCCCCTCGGGCACCGGCGGCGCTGGTGGCTGTCGCACCAGCTCGGCGCCGTGCTGGTGGCGGCGTTCGCGCACTCCCCGCTGGCGCGCGGCGAGGTCACCGGCTGGCGTTCGACCCGGCAGGCGCTGTGGGCCGCCATGGACCCCGGCCGGACGGACGCGCCCTCGCTCGACGGCGACCCGCGCGCGGCGTGGGCCCGGCTGGTGCTGGACGCGCCCGTGATGTGCGTACGGGCCGACGAGGGCCCCTGGGGTGTGCCCGGAGCGATGACGTTCCGGGAGTGGACGCGGTCCGACACCCCGCCGAGCCGTGCCGACCTCGACTACCACATGACGACGCTGTTCCCGCCGGTGCGCCCGCGCGGCCATCTGGAGTTCCGCATGATCGACGCGCAGCCGGGCGAGGACGGGTGGATCGTGCCGCTCGCCGTGACGGCGGCGCTGTTCGAGGACCCCCAGGCCGCCGAGACCGCGTACCGGACCGTCAAGCCCCTCGCGGAGCGGGCCGGTTCGCGACCGGCACCGCGCAATCCGCTGTGGGAGGCGGCGACCCGGGACGGGCTGACCGATCCCGAACTGCGGGAGGCGGCGGTCGTCTGCTTCGCCGCGGCGGCCGAGGCACTGCCCCGGCTCGGGGCGAGCCCCGAGGTGCTGGACGCGGTCGTGGCGTACACCGACCGCTATGTGGCCCGGGGCCGCTGCCCCGCCGACGATCTGCTCGACCTGTTCCACGGGAAGGACATCCCCGCATGACCGCACCCGAGACGCCGGCCCCGACGGCCGACGCCGACCCCGACATACTCCGGGAGCGCGCGCTGGCGGCGCTGACCACGGCCCGGGCCCGCACCGCGCTCCTGACCACCGCCGTCGACGAACCCGATCTCACCGCGCAGCACTCGCCGCTGATGTCGCCCCTGGTGTGGGACCTCGCCCACATCGGCAACCAGGAGGAGCTGTGGCTGCTGCGGAACGTCGCCGGGCGGGAGGCGATGCGGCCCGAGATCGACGGGCTGTACGACGCCTTCGAGCATCCGCGCGCCGAGCGGCCCTCGCTGCCGCTGCTGCCGCCCGAGGAGGCCCGCCGGTATCTGGCGGAGGTGCGCGGCCGGGCACTGGACGTGCTGGAGAGCACCGACTTCCACGGCACCCGGCTCACCGACGCGGGCTTCGCCTTCGGCATGATCGCCCAGCACGAGCAGCAGCACGACGAGACGATGTTGATCACCCATCAGCTCCGCAAGGGGCCCGCCGTGCTGTCGGCGCCGGACCCCGAGCCGGTCCCGCTGTACACGGGGCCGTCCGAAGTCCTCGTGCCCGGCGGGGAGTTCGTGATGGGCACCTCGACCGAGCCCTGGGCGCTGGACAACGAGCGGCCGGCGCACCGGCGGATCGTCCCGGCGTTCCACATCGACACCACTCCGGTGACGAACGGCGCGTACCAGGCGTTCATCGAGGACGGCGGCTACGACGACGAGCGCTGGTGGACGACCGAGGGCTGGGACCACATCCGTGCGCACGGCATCCACGCGCCGCTGTTCTGGCGGCGCGACGGCCGCCAGTGGCTGCGACGGCGCTTCGGGGTCACCGAGGTGGTACCGGCCGACGAACCGGTGCTGCACGTGTGCTGGTACGAGGCCGACGCGTACGCCCGCTGGGCGGGCCGGCGGCTGCCCACGGAGGCCGAGTGGGAGAAGGCCGCCCGGCACGACCCGGTCACCGGCCGCTCCGCCCGCTACCCGTGGGGCGACGCCGATCCGGAGCCCGAGCACGCCAACCTGGGGCAGCGGCATCTGCGCCCGGCACCGGCCGGCAGCTATCCGGCGGGTGAATCACCGCTGGGCGTACGGCAGTTGATCGGCGACGTGTGGGAGTGGACGTCCAGCGACTTCCTGCCCTACCCGGGGTTCAAGGCGTTCCCTTACAAGGAGTACTCGGAGGTGTTCTTCGGCCCCGAGCACAAGGTGCTGCGCGGTGGCGCGTTCGCCGTGGACCCGGTGGCGTGCCGGGGGACGTTCCGCAACTGGGACTATCCGATCCGGCGGCAGATCTTCAGCGGCTTCCGCACCGCCCGGGATGCCTCCCCGGAGGTCCGCTGATGTGTCGTCATCTCGCTTATCTCGGGCCGGAGTCGGCGCTGGGCCGGGTCCTGGTGGATCCGCCGCACAGCCTGTTCCGGCAGTCGTGGGCGCCCCGGCGGCAGCGGCACGGGACGGTCAACGCCGACGGTTTCGGAGTCGGTTGGTACGCCGAGGGCGACCCGGTGCCGGGGCGCTACCGCAGGTCCGGGCCCATCTGGGGGGACCTGTCCTTCACCGACCTGGCCCGGGTGGTCCGCTCCGGGGCACTGCTGGCCGCCGTACGGGACGCCACGGTGCCGGGGGCGGACAACGAGGCCGCCGCGGCGCCGTACGCCGCCGGGCCCTGGCTGTTCAGCCACAACGGGGCGGTCACCGGCTGGCCCCGGTCGCTCGCGCACCTCGCGGACGGTCTGCCCGCCGCTGAGCTGCTGTCGATGGAGGCCCGCAACGACTCCGCGCTGGTGTGGGCGCTGGTCCTGAACCGGCTGCGCGCGGGCGACGCGGAGGGCCAGGCGCTCGCCGACACCGTCCTCGACGTGGCGCGGGCGGCGCCCGGCTCACGGCTCAATCTGCTGCTGACCAACGGGGAGGCGATCGCCGCGACGGCCTGGGGCGACACGCTGTGGTACCTCGCCGAACCCGGCCGCAGCACGGTCGTGGCCTCCGAGCCGTACGACGACGATCCGCACTGGGTGGAGGTCCCGGACCGCACGCTGCTGGCGGCGAGCCGTACGGACGTCCTGCTCACCCCGCTCAAGGAGTTGGAGGAGCCCATCCGCCCGCACGACGAGTCCGCCTCCGCACCGTCGAAGGAGCCTTCCGCGTGAGCCCGTTCCTTCTCACCCGCACCCTGCCCGAGGACGCCACCGACGCTGCCCTGCGCGCCGATGTCCTGGAGGGCCTGACCCGCACCCCGAAGACGCTGCCGCCGAAGTGGTTCTACGACGCGCGCGGCAGTGAACTCTTCGAGAAGATCACCGAGTTGCCCGAGTACTACCCGACCCGTGCCGAGCGGGAGATCCTCGTCGGCCGGGCCGGCGAGATCGCCGCGGCGAGCGGTGCGCGCACCCTGGTCGAGCTGGGGTCCGGCTCCTCCGACAAGACCCGGCACCTGCTGGACGCGATGCCGGGCCTGCACACCTATGTGCCGGTGGACGTGAGCGAGAGCGCGCTGCGGCAGGCGGGCGAGGCGCTGGTCGCCGAGCGGCCGGGGCTGAACGTGCACGCGCTGATCGCCGACTTCACCGCCGGGCTGGAACTGCCCGAGACGCCGGGGCCGCGGCTGGTGGCGTTCCTGGGCGGCACGATCGGCAATCTGGTGCCGGCGGAGCGCGCCGCGTTCCTGACCGCCGTACGGGCCCTGCTGGCGCCGGGGGACGCGCTGCTGCTGGGCACGGACCTGGTCAAGGACGAGGGCGTGCTGGTCGCGGCGTACGACGACGCGGCCGGGGTGACGGCCGAGTTCAACAAGAACGTGCTCGCCGTGGTCGACCGGGAGCTGGGGGCGGACTTCGATACCGACGCGTTCGACCATGTCGCCCTCTGGAACGCGGAGTGCGAGTGGATCGAGATGCGGCTGCGGTCCCGTACGGCGCAGACCGTGAAGATCCCGGCGCTCGACCTCGCGGTCGATTTCGAGGCCGGGGAGGAACTTCGGACCGAGGTGTCCGCGAAGTTCAGGAGGGAGGGGGTGCGGGCCGAACTGGGTTCTGTGGGGCTGGAGTTGACTCACTGGTGGACGGACGAGCAGGGGCGGTTCGCGCTGTCGTTGAGCGGGGTGGGGTAGGGGGCCGTGTCGTGGGGTGCGTCGTCGGGTGCGGGTGAGTGGGGCTTCTCGCGCAGTTCCCCGCGCCCCTAAGGGCCTACGGCCCTTTCGGGCCGAAAAAGCACGGGGCGCAGCCCCTGCTTTTTCAGGGGCGCGGGGAACTACGCGACCAGCCCCCACCGGACCCGCACCCGGCGACGAAACAGGCACCCCCCACCCCGCCCCCTCGCGAACCGGCGGAGCCTGAGGCACCGTGGAGTGATGTGTGGCCCATCGGCCACCGGTGGAGCACGCGACAAGGAGAACCCGCATGACCGACCACGTGTACCGGGTCACCGAGATCGTCGGCAGTTCGGCCGAGAGCGTCGACCACGCCATCCGCAACGGCGTCACCCGCGCCGCCCAGACCCTGCGCAACCTCGACTGGTTCGAGGTGACGCAGGTCCGGGGGCACATCGAGGACGGCCAGATCGCGCACTATCAGGTCGGCCTCAAGGTCGGTTTCCGGCTGGACGACGAGACCGG
The DNA here is from genome assembly GCF_014930365.1 of Streptomyces caniscabiei. Classification (GTDB taxonomy): domain Bacteria; phylum Actinomycetota; class Actinomycetes; order Streptomycetales; family Streptomycetaceae; genus Streptomyces; species Streptomyces caniscabiei. Next base: position 254,677 of record NZ_JABXWI010000002.1, read on the forward strand.
CTGACCGCGCGGTCCCGGCGGCGCTCAGGTCCGCCCCTCCCGCTCCTGTGCCACCTTCAGCGCGGCGGAGGCGGCGGCCCAGCGCGCCCGCACGACCGTGAAGCCCGCCCGTTCCGCGTCCTCGCAGACGAGTTCGTCGTCGTCCACGAGGACGCGGATCTCGCGGGTCCGGGCCAGGTCGCGGAGGATCTCCAGCTTGGTGCGGCGGGCGGGCCTGCGGTCGTTGTTCCGGCGCATCCAGATCCGCCCCTCCGGCAGGCCCTGCGCGGCGAGCCAGTCGACGGTGTCGCGGCGGCAGCGCTCGGGGCGCCCGGTCAGATACACGACCTCGCACTCCTCGGCGCTCTCCCGCGCGAGCGCCACGCCCTCGGCCAGCGGCGGGTCCTGCGGCGCGGCGGCGAAGAACGCGTCCCAGTCGCGCGGGCTGCGCTCCAGGAACCGCTGCCGGTGCGCGGTGTCGGCGAGGGTGTTGTCCAGGTCGAAAACGGCGAGGGGCCGGTCGTTGTCGGTCACGGCACCAGCCTAGGCAGCCGCTGACTCGTGTCGTCCCTTGTCGCTTCACACAACAACCACGAACCCCGCCGGTAGCTTGAGGTTTCAAACGTTAGGGTCGTCATCTCTCCCCCCACCCAGCACAGGAGAATCGGCGTGCCTGACGGCGAAGTGATCGTGATCGGCGGCGGATACGGCGGCATCCGCCTCGCCAAGCAGCTGGACGAGACAGCACGGGTCACCCTCGTGGACCGCAAGGAGGTCTTCTTCCACCGCATCGCCGCGCTGCGCGCGGGCGTGCGCGAGCCATGGACGACCACCCCCTTCATCCCCTACGACCGACTGCTGCGCCACGGCCGTGTGGTCGTCGGCAAGGCGGTCGACATCGACACCCGCGAACGGCAGGTGCACCTCGCCACGGGCGAACGACTGCCGTACGACGTGGTGGTGATCGCGACCGGCGCGGACTATCCCGAGCCGGCGCGCTTCCTCGGCACCACCTCCGAGGAGGCGGGCAAGACCTTCGCCGCGCACCAGGAGAGCGTGGCCGCGGCCGAGCACGTCCTGATCGTCGGCGGCGGACCCGGCGGCGTGGAACTCGCCGCCGAGATCCGGCTGGCCCGCCCGGACGCGCGGGTCACCCTCGCGCACGCGGGCTCGGAACTGCTCAGCTCCACCGGCAGCAAGTGGGCCGGGCGGCGGGCCCTGGCCTGGCTGGAGTCGCACGACGTGGACGTGCGACTCGACTCGTTCGTCTCCCAGGGACCCGACTTCGGCACCTACCGGGACGGCCGGGGCGGCATCATCGAGGCGGACCTGTCCTTCTGGGCCAACGGCACCACGCCGAACACGCTCTGGCTGCGGCTGGCCGGGCACGGGGCGTGGCTGAACGAGGGCGGACAGGTCAAGGTCGACCGGATGCTGCGGGTCGACGGGCGGCTCGACGTGTTCGCGGTCGGCGACGTCAACGACGTGAGCGAGCTGAAGGTCTCCCCCGTCGCGTTCGCCCAGGCGGACATCGCCGCCCACAACATCCGCACGTACCTGGCCAATTCGGGCCGGCACCGCAAGGAACCGCGCGTGTACCGGCCGATCCGGCGGACCCCGCTGATCATCCCTCTCGGCTCGGCCGACGGGATCACGCTGGTGCCGATGCCGGGTGGGGAGACGGCCGTGCTGGGGAGTCGTACGTCGACACTGGCGAAGGCGAAGACCCTGATGACGCCGTATGTACGGAGGCAGTTGGGCTACTGAGGGGGCGGAGCGTTGTCGGGTGCGGGTGGATGGGGGCTTCTCGCGCAGTTCCCCGCGCCCCTGAAAGGCCTCCGGCCTTCGGGCCGAAAAGCACGGGGCGCAGCCCCGTGCTTTTCAGGGGCGCGGGGAACTGCGCGACCAGCCCCCACCGGACCCCCACCGGACCCGCACCCGACAACGCACCCGAGCCGGCCCTCAATCCCCCCGCACGCCCCCCGCCGCCTCCTGCTCCCCCACTTCGTTCGCATGCGTGAGGAAGTCGTCGACCATCCGGTGGAACAGCCCCGCGAGCTGCCGCAGCTCCTCCGGGGACCACTCGGCGAGCGCCATCTGCATCCCGCGCACCCCGGCCTCGCGGATCCGCCCGATCGCCTCCTTGCCGGCCGGCGTCAGCTCGATGCGCTGGGCGCGGCGGTCGTCCGGGTCGGGTACGCGGGTGACGTAGCCCGTCCGCTGGAGCTGCTGGACCTGGCGGGTGACATGGGAGGCCTCGACGCCGAGCCGGTTGGCCAACTCCCCCGGCCGCAGCGGCTCGGAGTCGGCGATCTGCCGCAGCAGGGCCACGGCGGCACGGTCCAGCGGCACTCCGGCCAGGCTCATCAGGCGTTCGTGGGCGCGGGCCCGGGTGCTGAGGTAGGTGATGCGGGTGAGGGCTCGCTCGATCTCGATCACTTCCGCCGAGGCGGGGTCGGAGGGTAGCGGTGATGGGGACATGGGGACTACTTTACCATCTTGTTGCCTGACTCAAGTAAGTTCATCGCCCGGGTAGCCCCCGCGACCGAACGGAGCCCCATGTCCCTTCTCGCCCGCCCGGCGGTGGCCGCTCTCGCGGCCAAGGCGATGCAGCGTATCTCGTCGACGGCGAGCCGCCGGGCCGGCGGGCGGGGTTCCGCCGCCGGCCTGCGGGCCCGCCTGCCCGAATACGCTTGCGCCACCCGTGAGTTGAGCATCCCCACCACCTACGGGCCGGCCCGCGCGGTGCTGTACCTGCCCACCGCCGAGGGCACCCCTCCCCCGCCGGTCCACGTCAACTTCCACGGCGGCGGCTATGTCCTGCCCCAGATCGAGCTGGACGACGCGCTGTGCCGGTGCATAGCCGTGGAGGCGGGTGCGGCCGTGCTCAACGTGGACTATGTGGTCGCCCCGCAGCACCCGTTCCCGGCGCCGCCCCGGCAGGCGTACGAGATCGTGCGCTGGGTCGCCGGCCACGGGGCCGGGCACGGGTGGGACGGCGGCCGGCTCTCGGTGGGCGGCCAGAGCGCGGGCGGCGGGCTCGCGGCGGCGGTGGCCCGCCAGGCGCTGGAGGAGGGTGGCCCCCCGATCGCGCTCCAGGTCCTGCACTACCCGCCGCTCGACCTCGCCACCTCCGCCCGCGACAAGCGGGCCTCGATCGCGGAGCCGATGCTGCGCCCGTGGATGGCGGACGTCTTCGACAGCGCGTACATCCCCGACCCGAAGCGGCGCGCGGACCGGCTGGCCTCACCGGCGCACCCCTCGGACACGGCCGATCTCCGGGGCATCGCGCCGGCCTTCGTCGTCACCGCCGAGTTCGACCTGCTCAAGTCCGAGGGCGTCGCCTACGCCGACCGGCTGCGCACCGCCGGGTCCCTGGTCGGCCACCACGACGTGCGCGGCGCCGACCACGGTTACGACACCGGCGACGACGCCCGGGCCCGCGAGGTGTACCCGCTGATCGCCGCGCGCGTGCGGCAGGCCCTGCACGGCGGGGCGGCCGAGGGGACGCCGTAGGCGCCGGGCCGGGGGCCGAGGACGGCACCGGAGCCGTCCGTGCGCTCAGCGGCTCGGCACGAGCATGCTGAGCGCGTTCGCCGCGACGACCGCGCCGATCGCGGCCCACTCGATCCCGCCCAGCTCCTGCCCGAGCATGATCCAGCCCGCGAGCGCGGCCAGGACGGGGTTGACGCTCATGAAGAGCCCGAAGACCTGGGCGGGCACCCGGCGCAGGGTGAACACGTCCGCGAGGTACGGCACGGCCGAGGCGAGGACCCCGGCGGCGATCGCGTAGCCGACGGCCCCGGCCGTCGGCGGATTCCGTACGACCACGACGGCACCGACCGGCAGGAAGGCCAGGGCGGAGAGCCCCGCGGCGGCCGCGGAGCCCTGCGCGCCCGGGATACGACGGCCCACCGTGCGGTTGAGGAGGATGTACGACGCCCAGCAGACGGCGGCCAGGAGCCCGAGGCCCATGCCGAGGTGGTCGGCGGAGGGCCGGGGCCGCATCAGGGTGACCACGCCGAGGCCGGCGATCAGCGCGCAGCACGCGTCCACCCGGCGGCGCGAGCCGGCCAGGGCTACGGCGAGCGGGCCGAGGAACTCCAGGGTCACCGCGAGGCCCAGGCCGATGCGGTCGATGGCCGTGTACAGCGACAGGTTCATCGTCCCGAACACCAGCGCCAGCAGCACCACCGGCCACCACTGGCGGGCGGTGAACGACCTCAGCCGGGGCCGGGCGACGGCCACGAGGACGACCGCGGCGACGTACTGCCGGATCGCGACGACCCCGGCGGGCCCCAGCACCGGGAAGGCCAGCGACCCGAGCGCGGCCCCGACCTGGTTGGAGACACCGCACCCGACCATGGTGAGGACACCGGCCAGCCGCGAGCCACCCGGCCCGGAAGCAGGGCCGGGAGCCGGGGCCGGGGCGGCGGACGCGGGGAGCGGACCGGAGGGGGCGGGCGCGGAGCCGGCGGCGGAGAGGGCGGCGGTGTCCATGGGCCGATCGTGCGCCCGCACCCGTCTTGCGCAAAATGCATCCGCGTCGCGATCCATACGCCTCAGTCATCCATACGCTGGAGTCATGGACGCGCATGGCGACACGGAACCGGCCGGGAAGGTGGAGCTGCGGCAGCTGCGCTGTCTCGTGGCGATCGTCGACGAGGGCACCTTCACCGACGCGGCCCTCGCGCTCGACGTCTCCCAGGCGGCGGTCTCCCGCACCCTGGCCTCGCTCGAACGGGCCCTGGGGGTACGGCTGTTGCGGCGGACCTCGCGCGAGGTGACGCCCACGCCGACCGGCCTGCGGGTGGTCGCGCACGCCCGGCGGGTGCTGGGCGAGGTCGACGACCTGGTGCGGGAGGCGACCTCGGGGCAGGCGCGGCTGCGGATCGGGTACGCCTGGTCGGCGCTGGGCCGGCACACGCTGACGTTCCAGCGCCGCTGGGGCGCCGCACACCCGGCGACGGATCTGCAGTTCGTCCGGGCCAACTCCCCCACCGCCGGGCTGGCGGAGGGCTCGTGCGACCTCGCGGTGGTCCGGCGGGCCGTCGACGACCGCCGGTTCGACTCGGCGATCGTGGGGCTGGAGCGGCGGCTGTGCGCGATGGCGAGCGACGATCCGCTGGCCCGCCGCCGCTCGGTACGGCTGGCCGATCTGAGCGGATACACCCTGCTGGTCGACCGCCGCACCGGCACGACCACCACCGACCTGTGGCCGCCCGGTTCCCGTCCCGCGACCGAGCGGACGCACGACGTCGACGAATGGCTGACCACGATCGCGACGGGCCGGGCCGTCGGGGTGACCGCGGAGTCCACCGCCAACCAGTACCGGCGGCCCGGCGTCGTCTACCGGCCGGTACGCGACGCCGAGCCCATCGCCGTCCGGCTGGCCTGGTGGCGGGACGACCCGCATCCCGCCACCCCGGCCGCCATCGAACTGCTCACCGCGCTCTACCGCACCGGCTGAGCCGCCGTCCCCTCCCCCGTCCTCGGCGTCAGCCGCAGCACGGTGCCCTCACCGTTGGCGGACAGCAGGAGGGTGCCGTCCGGGGCGGCCGCGAGACCCGCGAAACGCCGGGCCATCCCGGGCATGACGTCCGCGAACAGCGCCGGTTCGGTGCGCGGGACGACACCCGGCGGCGGGCCCACCGGCAGGTCCTCCGCGTCGGTCCGCCGCTCCCCGGTGGTGAGACGGACCGCGCTCAGCGTGCGGGACCCCGTCTCCACCACGAAGAGGTCGTCGCCGAGGACCGCCAGCCCCTGGGGTGCGGCCAGCCCGTCCGCGACCACGGCCGTGGTGCCGTCCGCCTCGATCCGGAGCACGGTTCCGAGGCGCTCCTCGCTGACGTAGAGGCGGCCCTCCGCGTCGTGGGCCACGTCCGTGGGCCGGTCGAGGCCCTCGGCGAGCGCGGTCACGGTGGCCGCGCCGGAGTCGGTGCCGCCCTCCGCGAGGGCCACCACACGGCCGGCGCCGGTCTCGGCGACCACGAGGGAACCGTCCGGTGCGACCACGATGCCGATGGGCCGGTCCAGCCCGCGCGCCCGCTCCCTGAGCGCCCCGCTCTTCGGGTCGTAGGTCTGCACCGTGCCGAACTGCGAGGTGTAGTGCAGCAGTTCACCGTCGGCGGTGACGCCGTGGGCGAAGGGCAGCAGCAGCGGCGTCGTCACCTCCTCGGGCGTCGGGCTCGCCAGCCGGTAGTGGTCGGCCGCGTAGACCGTGCCGCCGAGGTCGACGGTCACACCGTAGGGGCCGTCGAGACCGCGCCGCACGATCTCGCGGGTGCGGCCGTCGGGGTGCAGCTCCGTGACGCCGCCGCTCGCGTAGCTGGAGACGAACATGCGGTTCTCGTCGTCGAACGCCGCGTTGTCCAGGCCCTTCAGCCCGCTGGTGACGAGCGTGCGGCTACCTCCGCCGTGCAGGTCGACACGGGTGACGATGCCCTCGACGCCCCGGGAGAGGACGTGCAGGACTCCGCCCCGGTCGAAGCGGACCGCGACCGGCTCGTGCACGTCCTCGGCGACCACCTCGGGCGTCCCGCCGTCCGGTGGGATCCGCCAGACCTGACCGGTGATCATGTGCGGGTAGTAGAGGTGTCCGTCCGGGCCGAGCTGCATCGCGTTGCCGAGGGCGAGCCCCTCCGTGAGGACGACCGGGTCGTCGCCGCCCGGGAACAGCTCCATCAGCCGGCCGTTGGGCCTCATCTCGTTGACGAAGAGCCGGTCGCCGACACAGGTGATGCCGTTGGGGTTGGTGACGTCGTCGGAGACGAGGTGGTACTCCCCCGCCGGGCTCCGCCGCCACACCCGTCCCGGCACCAGGTCGGCTATGTACATCGAACCGTCGGCGCCGAAGGCGAGGTCGTCCGGCGACTGCACGGGACCGTCCATCGGGACGACGACCTCCACGTCCCCGGTCGCGGTGTCGACGGCGCTGATCTGTCCCGCGAGGAACTGCGCCACGTACAGCCGCCCGTCGGGGCCGAACGCGACCCCGTTGGAACCCCACAGCGGGTTGGGCGGGTTGAGCCGCCGCGTCTCCCAACGGGCGCTGGTGGTACGGAGATCGCCGGATGCGTCGTACCGACTGGGGCGCGTGTTCATGTCGTCCACCACCGTCTCCTCGGACCTCACTCGGCGCCCACGAGGACGTCGTCGATGCCGCCGTCCGCACGCCATCGCCTCAGCAGTTCGTGGAAGGCGACCGGTCCGTCGCCGTACGACTCGCTGCGCTCCCTCGGCCGGCCCTCGTTGTTGTAGTAGCCGGGGGTGCACTCCGCCTGGAACCGGTACAGGTCGGCGGCCTTCTCACGGACGGTGGCGACCCAGGCGTCCTGGGCCTCGGCACTCGGCTCGACGTACCGGGCGCGGCGCCTGCGGGCCTCGGCGACGACCTCGCCCACGTGGATCGACTGCTGGTCGAGGATGTGGACGTAGTTGACGGCGCTGGCGTTCTGCAGGGGGCCGAGCTGGAAGAGGTTGGGGAAGCCGTGGCTGTAGAAGCCGTGGAGGGTCTTCGGGCCGGCCGTCATCCAGGTCTCCAGCAGACCGACGCCGTCCCGGCCGTACGCCGGGAGGCGGCCGGAGAGCAGCCCCGAGACGCCGACCTCGAAGCCGGTGGCGAAGATGACGCAGTCCACCTCGTACTCGACCCCGCCGACCACCACGGCCTTCTCGGTGATCCGTTCGACGCCGTGGGTGTCGGCCGTGTCGACGAGGGTGACGTTGGGCCGGTTGAAGGTCTGGAGGTAGTGGTCGCTGAAGGTGGGCCGCTTGCACATGTAGCGGTACCAGGGCTTCAGCTTCTCGGCGGTCTCCGGGTCCTCGACGAGGGTCGCCACGCGGTCGCGCAGCTCGTTCATCTTCTGGAAGTCGGCGATCTCGTAGGCCCGTTCACGCTCGTCCGCCGGGACGTCCGCGTACGCGTCGGTCGGGATCAGTTTCTCCTGGAGCCGGGCGCTGCTGGTCCAGGCGTCGTCCACCAGGTCCTCCCCGGCCCGGATCCCGGTGACGGTGCGCAGGAAGTTGTCCATGCGCTCGGCCTGCCAGCCGGGGGCGAGGGTCTCGGCCCACGCCGGGTCGGTGGGCCCGTTGCCGCGCACGTCGACCGTCGAGGGGGTGCGCTGGAAGACGTACACATGGGCCGCGTCGGCTCCCAGATGGGGGACGACCTGGATGGCGGTGGCGCCGGTGCCGATCACGGCCACGCGCTTGTCGGCGAGGCCGGTCAGGCCGCCGCTCGCGTCGCCGCCGGTGTAGTCGTAGTCCCAGCGGCTGGTGTGGAAGGTGTGGCCCTTGAAGGTCTCGATGCCGGGGATGCCCGGGAGTTTGGGCTGGCTGAGCGTGCCGCTGGAGACGACCACGTACCGGGCGCGCATGCGGTCGCCCCGGTCGGTGCTGACGATCCACTCCAACTCGGTGTCGTCCCACCGCAGTTCGGTGGCGACCGTGCAAAAGGCGGCGTCCCGGTAGAGGTCGAAGTGACGGCCGATCGCCCGGCTGTGCTGCCGGATCTCCTCGCCGGGCGCGTACTTCCACTTCGGGACGTAGCCCAGCTCTTCGAGCAGCGGCAGATAGATGTACGACTCGATGTCGCAGTGGATGCCGGGGTAGCGGTTCCAGTACCAGGTGCCGCCGAAGTCGCTCCCCTTCTCGATCACCCGGATCGACTCGACGCCCGCCTGGCGCAGCCGGGCCCCGGCGAGCAGCCCGCCGAAGCCGCCGCCCACGACGATCGCCTCGACACGGTCGGTGAGCGGTTCCCGGGCGGACTCCCCGTCGGCGTACGGGTCGTCGTCGTAGTGCTCGAACTCGCCGGCGATCCGCTGGTACTGCCGGCCGCCGTCCGGGCGGATCCGGCGTTCACGCTCGGCGCGGTACCGGGCGCGGAGGGCGTCCGGGTCGAAGCCCAGCTCCTCGGGGTCGAGGGACGGCGGGCCGGACGGAGTGTGGGGGGTGGGCATCGGTGTCCTCTCTTCGGTCCTTGGACCTCTGTGGTCGTGGAGTCGTGCGGTGAAGCCCCGGCACCCGGGGCGTCAGGCCGGTCGGTGGTGCCGCAGCCAGGCGGCCTGGCCGCCGTCGACGAGCAGGTCCGTGCCGGTGATGTAACGCGCTTCGGGGCCGAGGAGGAATGCCACGGCATCGGCGATCTCCGCCGGAGTGCCGGTGCGGCCCGCGCCGCTCGCCTCCAGCATGGTCAGCATGCGCGCGCCGCTCGGGCCGTCGGCCTCGGCCTTCGCCATGGCGGTGGCGACGATCCCGGGGCTGACGCTGTTGATCCGGGCGCCGCGCCGGCTCCAGGCGAGCGCGGCGGCCTCGACGCGCAGCTGGTTGGCCCGTTTGGACACGATGTACGCCCGGGGCGCGCTGTCCCCTACGGCCTTCACGGCACCGATGTCGAGGAGTTCCGCGACCGGGGCCGTGGCGAGGGCGGCCTCGTCCTCGCGGCCGAGGGCGGCGACATGGCCGGCCATGCTGGAGACGCACACCATGGCCGTGCCAGGCCCCGCCACGCCCTCGAACGCGTCGATGACGTGGACGGTGCCCAGCAGATCGACCTTCAGGATCGTCTCGGCGGAGCCCTGCGCGGCGGAGACTCCGGCGGTGTGCACGACGGCGGCCACCCGGCCCGCGCCGGCGGCCTGCGCCGCGAGCGCGTCCACGGACCCGCGGTCGGACACATCGGTCACGACGCCTCGCGCCATGTATCCCTCGTCGCTCAACGCAGCCACCACACGGTCGAGTTGACCGCGCGAGGAGTCGGCGAGCAAGACCGTGCGTCCGCTGCCGATCCGGCGGGCGATCGCCACACCCATGCCGCCGGCGCCGGTGACGACGACCACGTCACGCGACGGGCCGGACCGCTGTTGTGTCATGGTCGACCTCCTTCGATGCCGCCGGGCCCTCCGGCGGGAACGTCTCGCGCCATCCGGCGCCGGCGGCGATGGCCTGGCGCCACCGCCGGATCGCCTTGGGCGGCATGCCGACCGCGAGCGCGCCGGTGACCCGGTCGTCGGTGCGGTAGACGGCGAGGAATCGGCGCTCGGCCAGGTCGCCGTCGACGACCGACACCTCGTCGTGGCCGCGCAGCCAGCCGTAGGCCTGCACCTTCATGTCGTACTGGTCGGACCAGAAGTACGGCACCGGGGCGAAGGCCCGGCGGGCCTCCCGATCGGCGGCGAGCAGGTTGCGGGCGGCCGCCATGCCCTGCTCGGCGGCGTTCGTACGGTGCTCGACGCGCATCGGGACACCGAACAGCGGGTTGTACCAGCGAGCCACGTCACCGGCCGCGTACACGTTCTTCGCGGCCTCGCAGTACTCGTCGCACAGCACGCCGTCGCCGAGGCCCAGGCCGCTGTCCGCCAGCCATTCGGTGTTGGGTCGCGAGCCGACGGCGACCAGCACCTCGTCGGCCTCGACCACCTCGCCGTCCGCGAGCCGCACCCCGTGCCCGCCCACCTCCGTGACGGTGACGCCGGTGCGCAGGTCCACCCCGTGGTCGAGATGGGCCCGGGACAGCACCGCGCCGACCCGCTCGCCGACCGCGTGCGCCAGCGGCACCGGAGCCGGTTCCAGCAGGGTGACCTCGGCGCCGAGCCGCCAGGCGACGGCGGCGGCCTCCGCGCCGAGGAACCCGGCGCCGACCACCACCAGCCGTGTCCCCGGCGTCAGCCGGTCCCGCAGCGTCAGCGCGTCGTCCAGGGTGCGCAGCACGTGCGCCCCCTCGCCGGGCAGCCGACGCGGGCGTACGCCGGTGGCGAGGACGAGTCCGTCGTACTGCACGGTGTCGCCGTCGGCGAGCCGTACCCGGCGCTCCCGCAGGTCGAGGCCGGTCGCGGCGGTCCCGAGCCGCAGGTCCAGGTCGAGGCCGGCCAGGTGGTCCGGGGCGCGCAGGGCGAGCCGGTCGGTGTCCCACTCCGCCGAGAGGAGCTGCTTGGACAGCGGGGGCCGGTCGTACGGGGCGTGGGGTTCGTCGCCGACGAGGGTGAGCGTGCCGTCGTAGCCCTCGCGGCGCAGTGTCTCGACCGCCGCCAGTCCGGCGGCCGAGGCACCCACGACCAGGATCCGCCTCACCGGTCCACCAGTCGGATCGCGGCGGCGGGGCAGATCGCGACGGCCTCCTGCACCCCGTCCATGAGGTCGTCGGCGGGGTGCTCCTCCAGCAGGATCGCGACGCCGTCCTCGTCACGCTGGTCGAACACCTCGGGGGAGGCCATCACACACTGGCCGGAGGCCACGCACTTGGGTTCGTCGAGTTCCACACGCATGGGGTGCTCCTTGGTTCGCGTACTCGTGGGGGGGGTGTCACCAGGTGACCGGCAGGCACTTCACGCCGTAGGTGGTGCCGGTGTGGTTGAAGGCCAACTGGTCGAGGGGGGCGGCCGGGCGGAGGGTGGGGACGCGGCGGTAGAGCGTGCCGTAGACGACCTGGAGTTCGAGGCGGGCGAGGTTCTGCCCGAGGCACTGGTGGGGGCCGTAGCCGAACGCGTTGTGCTGGCGTGCGGGGCGGCTCAGGTCCAGGCGCTCGGCCTCCGGGAAGGCGCTGGGGTCCCAGTTGGCCGTCTGGAGGTCGAAGAGGAGGCCGTCGCCCTTGCGGATGATCTGGCCGCCGATCTCGATGTCGTCCTTGGCGACCCGGCGCAGGCCCGAGTGCACGATGGAGAGGTAGCGAAGCAGCTCGTCGACGGCGCCCGCGACGACCTTCGGGTCCTCGGTGTCGCGCAGCACGGCGAGCTGGTCGGGGTGCTCGAACAGGGCGAGCGTGCCGAGGCTGATCATCGTGGCGGTGGTCTCGTGCCCGGCGATCAGCATGGCGACGCCCATGCTGACGGCCTCCTCGTGGGCCATCTCGCCGCTCTTGACCCGGCCGGCCATCTCCGACAGCACGTCGTCGCCCGGCTCGACGAGCTTCTCCCGGAACAGGGCGTCCAGGTATCCGCCCAGGTTGCGGGCGGCGGCGGACGCCTCCTCGGCCGTCAGGGCGCTGTCGAGGGCCCGGTTGCTGTTCTCCTGGAAGAACTCGTGGTCCTTGTACGGCACGCCGAGCAGGTCGGCGATGACGAGCGAGGGCACCGGCAGGGCCAGCGCGGTGAGCAGGTCGGCCGGGTCGGGGCCGGCCAGCATGGCGTCGATCAGGTCGTCGACGATCTTCTGCACCGCCGGGCGCATGGCCTCGATCCGCTTGACCAGGAACGGTGCGTTGACCGAGCGGCGCAGCCGGGTGTGCTCGGGGGCGTCGGTGTTGGTGATCAGTTTCGGGGTGTGCGGGGCGATGGCGGCGCGGTGGGCGTTGACGTGGGGGAAGTCGGGCTCGTGGTCGTCGTTGCTGACGCGCGGGTCGGTGAGCAGGGTGCGCTGGTCGGCGTGGCGGGTGATCAGCCAGGGGGTGGTGCCGTTCCAGATCCGCACCTTGGTGATGGGCCGGTCGCCGCGGAGTTCGCCGGCGGCCGGGGGCGGGGCGAGCGGGCAGCCCGACGCCCTCGGCATGGGGTAGTCGGGGATCGGGCCGCCGGTCTCGGAGACGGCGTCGGTGAGGGTGTCGGCCATGGTCTCTCCTCGGTCGTGGGGGCTCCTGTGGGGGGGGAGCGCCGGGGGATGCGTCGAGGCCTCGATGAGCACATGCAAACAGAGCGGTCTGACGGCTCCCGGTCAGTTGCCTGACAGAAAGCTGACGTGACCTGGATCACATCGGGGGTGGGAGTGGCGGCGGGAGGCGCGCCGACGGGGTGGGTCGGGGTGGGTTTTTGGCCAACCAATGGGCCTTCTTCGGTGGCCAGTTGGTGCCCGCGAGCGCATCCTGGGCCCGTCCGGGGCGGGGCCCCTTCGGGCACGCGACAGGGCGGCACCGGAGGGGTCCGGTGCCGCCGTGTCGCGGGTACGGCGGGTGTCAGCCGCCACCGCGCGGCCGGGGTGATTTGCTTCCCTGCGTGTGCGGCGGGGCCGTGTGCGGGGTGGCGCGTTCAGCGGTCCCCGGTGGAGGCGCCGAGCCAGTAGCCGAAGCCGCGGCGGGTGTGGATGAGCGGCGGGGCCTCGCGGTCGACCTTGCGGCGGAGCCGGGAGACCAGTTGTTCGATGGCGTTGTCGCCGTGGAAGTCGCCCCAGACGTAGCGGCCGATCTGCTCCTTCGACAGCACCTTGTGCGCGTTGACGAGGAGGTAGCGCAGGAGGCGGTACTCCGCCGGGGTGAGGTGCAACGCCCGGCCCGCGCGCCGGGCCTGGCAGGCGGGGTCGTCCAGGACCAGGTCGCGGTAGGACGGTTCGCTGTCCCGGCGGACGGGTTTTCGGCCACGGAGCAGGACCTGGGCGCGGGCCAGGACCTCGGCGATGCGGAAGGGTTTGGTGACGTAGTCCTGTTCGCCGAGGCCGACCTCGGGGAGGAGTCTGCCGAGGGAGTCGTACCGGGTCAGGAACAGGACGGGTGGGCGGTGGGCCAGGGGGCGGCGCTCCCGGCCGAGGCCCTCCAGGTCCGGCAGCGCGAGGTCCAGTACGACCAGGTCGAAGCGTTGCTCGGTGAGCCGGGCCACGGCTGCCGCGCCCGACTCGGCCGTGTGGATCCGGTATCCCGCCAACTCCAGCGTGGTGGAGAGGAGTTCGGAGACGTCCTGGTCGTCGGCGACGACGAGGACGTGCTGGCCCGCGCCCCTGGGGAGCGACGGTTTCTCACTGGCACCGCCGTGCGTGGTTAAGGCCATTCGCGTCCGTCTCTTTCCTCACGGGGCGGGTCGGGCGTCGGTCGTCATGGACGACACCCTACCCCTCTCGTTGCTTGACTCAAGTAAGTCTCTTGTGCTTGCCTCACTCAAGCAAGCAGAAGCCGACAGTAGCCACGGAAAAGGACCTCATATGAGCAGCAACGGCCTCGACGGCCGCGGTGTCGTCGTCACGGGATCCGGGTCCGGCATCGGCCGGGCCGCGGCCCTGAAGTTCGCCGCGGCGGGAGCGAAGGTGCTGGTGGCCGACATCTCCGGGAAGGCCGCCGAGGAGACAGCGGAGGCGATCACGGCGGCCGGCGGCACCGCCGTCGCGGTCGTGGGCGACCTCAGTGACCAGGCGGTCGTGGACGAGGTCGTCACGCGCGCCGTGGAGACCTTCGGCGGGCTGGACGTCCTGGTGAACAACGCCGGGATCATGGACCGGATGTCCGCCCTCGCCGATGTCGACGACAGTGAGTGGGAGCGGGTCATCCGGGTCAACCTGACCGCGCCGTTCCTGCTCACCCGGGCGGTCCTGCCGCACATGCTGAAGGCGGAGCGCGGCTCGATCGTCTTCACCGCCTCCGAGGCGGGACTGCGCGGCAGCGCGGCCGGCGCCGCCTACACCGCGTCGAAGCACGGCGTGGTCGGCCTCGTGAAGAGCCTGTCGGTGATGTACCGCAAGCAGGGCATCCGGGCCAACGCGATAGCCCCCGGCCCCACGATGACCAACATCCAGGTCGACGCCGACCAGCAGGCGCACGGTCCGGCCGTCATCGGCGGGCTGATCGGCGCCACCATCGGCCGGCTCGGCACGGCCGAGGAGCAGGCCGACGCGATCGTCTTCCTCGCCTCCGACGCGGCCGCCTTCGTCAACGGCGTGGTGCTGCCGGTCGACGACGCCTGGGCCGCCGTCTGACGTCGGCGCACCCGCCTCCGTTCTCGTAGCAAGCTCGTAGAAAGTGAGTCCTGACATGGCGACGATGAAGTCCGTACGGACCGCCGGTGTCGGCAAGGTCGAGGTCGTCGACGTCGAGCGCCCCGTGCCCGGCCCCGCGGACGTGCTCGTACGCGTCCGCGCCTGCGGCATCTGCGGCACCGACACCACCTTCCTCCACATGGGAGGCGTACCGTCCCGAGCCCACCTGGGCGGCGAGCTGATCCCGGTGGCGCTCGGCCACGAACCGGCCGGAGAGATCGTCGAGGTCGGCGCCGAGGTCACCGGCCTCGCGGTCGGCGACCGGGTGGTGATCAACCCGCAGGACGCGCCGACCGGCATCATCGGCTGCGGCGGCGCGTACGGCGGGATGAGCGAGTACCTGCTGATCGAGAACGCCGAGGTCGGCAAGGGGGTGGCGGTGTTCCCGGACCACGTGCCCTTCGACGTGGCCGCCCTCAACGAGCCCATGGCCGTGGCCCGGCACTGCGTCAACCGTTCGGAGGCCGGGCCCGACGACAAGGTCGTGGTCTTCGGGGCCGGACCCATCGGCCTCGGCGCGGCGATCTGGCTGAAGCTGCGCGGGGTGAGGCACGTGGTGGTGGTCGACGTCATCCCCTCCCGGCTGGAGAAGGCACTGGCCGTGGGCGCGGACGCCGTCGTCGACTCGGGCAAGGAGGATGTCGCCGCGCGACTCACCGAGTTGCACGGCCAGGCCGCCAACGCGCTGGGGCAGCCCCGGCCCGGCACCGACATCTTCATCGACGCGGCCGGCGTGCCCGCCGTGTTCAACACCGTGGTGGGCTCGGCCAAGTGGGGCGCGAAGCTGGTCATGGTCGCCGTGCAGAAGAAGGGGTCGGAGATCGACCTCGGCGGCATGCTCCGCAGCGAGCTGACCCTGATCGCCTCCCAGGGCTACCCCACCGAGATCTTCGAGGTCACCCCCGAGATCGTCGAGCACCACGAGCGTTTCGCCCGGCTCATCAGTCACCGGGTGCCCGCCGACGACGTCGAGCGGGCCTTCGAGCTGGCGCTGACGCCGGGTGCCGCGGAGAAGGTGGTCGTGACGTTCGACGCGTAGGAGGGCGCGACGGTCCCAAGTGACGGGGGCCCGCCGCCGGTTGTCGCCGGCCGGTGGGCCCCCGTCGCCGCTTCCGCGCCGACGGGCGGTCAACCCGGCCCGGATTGGGGCCACATGGGCGGTTCGCACCTGGAGGATGCTACGAATCTGAGGATTCTCTGAGCATTCGGTGTACCCCTTACGTAACCGAGGACGCGCAAGACCCGTGCCGGATGACCCGCCGGCGCCGGAGTGTCCTTGAGAGGCCTGATGAGACGCAACACGCGAAAGAGATCGAACACCGCCCGCCGAGCGGTGGGTGCGGCAGCCGCAGTGGCCATCGGTGCCGGCGGCCTGGTGGCGGTCAACATCTACGCCTCGGCAGGCGAGACCGGCTCCAAGGCACCCGCCCAGAACCAGGTGCTCGCGGCCGGAACGTCCACCATCGAGTGCCCCGACGTGGGCCAGAAGCTGACGTCGGTACCGGCCCAGGCGAAGGCTCAGGTCGACAGGGAACTGGCCCTGCTCGACAAGCAGATCTCCGAGGCGTACCAGCGCCTCTCCACCTCGCAGAGGGCGATCCAGCAGGACCCCAATTTCGCGCAGAACGCGATCGTGGGCCCGCTGAAGGACAAGCGGAAGGCGACGATCGACCGGATCGCCACCGCCATCGGCCGGGTGGCCGCCAAGCCGCAGGGCCTCGACGCGCTGGCGGCCTGCACGCTGCGCGCCACCGGCAACCAGCCCGCTCCAGCGCCGAGCGGCGGCGCCAACCAGGGCGGCAACAACACCAATGCCGGGGTGGCCGGCAACGGTCCCGTGGCCGCCGACTTCGTGGACATCACCAAGGTGCGGCCCAACGTGCGCACGCCCGCCAGGTCGGCGCAGGCCTCGAAGGGCAGCTTCGTCACCAAGTGCGGGGTGAACGCCAACAAGCTGTACAACAGCGACAACGTCATCGTCGCGCCCGGTGTCACCAACGGCGCCCACCACATGCACGACTACGTCGGCAACCAGGACAACGACGCCTTCTCCAGCGACCAGGACCTCGCCAAGGCCGGGACCAGCTGCCGGAACAAGGGTGACAGGTCGTCGTACTTCTGGCCGGTGCTGCGACTCCAGGACGGCACCAAGGAGTTCGACGCCGCCCAGCAGGGCGGCGGCGCCGAGGGCAACTCGGGCCGGATCCTGACGGCGAAGCAGGCCACCCTGAACTTCGTGGGCAGCCCCCGCGGCAAGGTGGTGGCGATGCCCAGGCTGCTGCGCATCATCACCGGTGACGCCAAGGCGTTCGTCAACGGCCCCGCCAACGCCAACGCCTCCTGGAGCTGCACCGGCTTCGAGAACAAGGTGCAGCTGAAGGACAAGTACCCGCTCTGCCCCGCGGGCAGCGACGTGGTGCGCACCTTCAAGTTCCAGAGCTGCTGGGACGGCAAGAACATCGACAGCGCCAACCACCGTACGCACGTGGCCTTCGCCGACGCGAACGGCAACTGCGCGGCCGGTTTCAAGGCCATCCCGCAGCTGGTGCAGCGGCTGGTGTACGACGTGGACGCGCCCAGCGTGAAGGACAACGGCAAGACCCGTCCGTTCTACTCGCTGGACAGCTTCCCCGAGCAGCAGCACAAGCCGGTCACCGACCACGGTGACTTCATCAACGTCTTCGACCAGAAGCTGATGAACAAGGCGGTCCAGTGCATCAACACCGGACGCAAGTGCAGCTGAGTTGAGACCCTGGGTGGGTGGGCGCCGTCGTGACGGCGCCCACCCACCTATGTGTTGTTCAGATACGCCAGCACGGCCAGCACCCTGCGGTGTCCGCTGTCGCCGGTCGGCAGGCCGAGCTTCGCGAAGACGTTGCCGATGTGCTTGCTGACGGCTCGTTCGGTGACCACCAGGGTGCGGGCGATGCCGGCGTTGTCGTGGCCCTCGGCCATCAGCTTCAGCACCTCGCGCTCGCGCGGGGTGAGCGAGTCGAGCGGTGAGTCCTTGCGGCGGGTGAGCAGTTCGGCGACGACCTCCGGGTCGAGCGCGGTACCGCCGGCCGCGACCCGGTCGAGGGCGTCGAGGAACTCGTCGACCCGGCCGACCCGGTCCTTGAGCAGATAGCCGACCCCGCCCGCTCCGCCGCCGAGCAGCTCGGCGGCGTACGACTCCTCCACGTACTGCGAGAGGACCAGCACCGGGAGGCCGGGGAGCCGCCGGCGGGCCTCCAGCGCCGCGCGCAGTCCCTCGTCGCGGAATCCGGGCGGCATCCGGACGTCCAGGACGGCGATGTCCGGGCGGTGTTCCAGCAGGGCGGGGAGGACCTCGGGGCCGCTGCCCGCGACCGCGACGACCTCGTGTCCGGCCGAGGCCAGCAGCAGGACGAGACCCTCTCTGAGCAGGGCGTTGTCCTCGGCGATCACCACACGCACGGCCGTACCACCTCAGTCGTCGACCGCCGTGTGCGCGAGGTGCCCCGATCGGTCGTCGGTTTCCTTCCGCTCACCATACGCAGGGCAGCTCCACCGTGATCACGGTGGGCCCGCCGGCCGGGCTGGTCACGGTCATCGTCCCGTCGAGCGCGGCGACCCGCCGCCGCATCCCGAGGAGTCCGGATCCGCCCGTCGTGACGGGCCCGGCGGCCGCGCCGGAGGCCTCGGCGCCGCCGCGGCCGTCGTCCCGCACCCGGATGTCCACGCCCCGGGCCGTGCGGGTGAGGCGGACCTCGGCGTGGTCGCAGCCGCTGTGCTTGGCGGCGTTGGTGAGGGCCTCGGCGACGACGAAGTAGGCGGCGGCCTCCACCGCGGCGGGCGGGCGCGGGCCGTCGGTGTCCTCCAGCCCGCTCACCTCGACGGTCACGTCGATCCCGCCGGCGGCGGCGAGGGCACGCACGGCGCCGGCCAGGCCCCGGTCGGTGAGGATCGGGGGGTGGATGCCGCGGACGACGTGGCGGAGTTCGGTCAGTGCGGCCTCGGCCTGTTCCTGGGCGTCGAGCAGCAGCCTGCGAGCGGCCTCCGGGTCGCGGTCGTACGCGCGGCGGGCGAGGCCGAGCCGCAGGGAGAGCGAGACGAGGCGGGCCTGGGCGCCGTCGTGCAGGTCGCGTTCGATACGGCGGAGTTCGGCGCCGTGGGCGGCGATCGCGTCGGCGCGGGTCGCCGTCAGTTCCTCCACCCGTTCGGCGAGGCGGGCCTTGGGGGACGGCCTGAGCAGGGCCTCGGACCAGCGGGCGTCCAGGTCGGCGAGGCGGCTGATCAGCGGCAGGACCAGGGCGTCGCGGCGCAGCAGGCCGCACCGCACGCTGTCGACGGCCAGGCCCAGCGGCCACAGCGGCACCGCGAGGAGGAAGAGGGCGCCGTAGACGTAGTACGCGAGCATCCAGCGGGCGTCGGTGCGGGTGCCGGGGTCGCGGACGGCGATCCGCAGGCGTTCGCGGAGGGTGCCCTCGATCGGCTGGTAGGCCTCGGGGACGGCCCGGCCGGTCCAGGCGGCCACGTGGCGGCGCTTCGCGCCGGCGATGCGGCGGATCAGGATCACGGTCTCGGGCAGCATCCAGGCGCCCACCACGGCGAGGGTGGCGACGGCGGTGATCAGCAGCACCGTGATGAAGAGGTACATGCCGAACGCCATCCCGGCGGCGACGACCAACTGAACCATGGCTCGCGCGGCCCGCCGCACCGTCGTACCCATGGGGGCCAGATTAGGCGACGGGGTGGGGTGGGAGTGGTCGGGCGGGCTGGGGGGGTGACTCCCGTCGTGACCTGCGCGCCGCCCCCTACAACTGCACCCCACCCAGTGGCAGTCGGACCGTGAAGGTCGTCGTGCCCGGTTCGCTGGTCAGGGTGATCGTGCCGGCGTGGGCGCGGACCAGGGAGTGGGCCACGGCCAGGCCCAGGCCGCTGCCGCCGCGGTCGCGGCTGCGGGCCTTGTCGACGCGGTAGAAGCGGTCGAAGACGCGCTCCTGGTCGTCGGCCGGGATACCGGGCCCCGAGTCGGTGATCCGCACCTCCGCCGTGCCGGACACCACGACGACCTCCACGGAGACCTTCGTACCGGGCGGTGTGTGCACCGCGGCGTTGGTGAGGAGGTTGTCGAGGACCTGCCGGATGCGCAGCGGGTCGAGGCGCAGCCGCACGGGGTCGGAGCCGGTCGCCACGGTCAGCGGACGGTCGGGGTGCCCGGCCCGGAAGCCGTCGGCCGCCTGGCGCGCCAGCTCCACCAGGTCGGCCTCCTCCAGCCGCAGCGGTGCCTCCACATCGGCGGCGTCGAGGCGGGCCAGCATCAGCAGGTCGTCCAGGAGGACACCCATCCGGGCCGCCTCGGCACGCAGCCGGGCCAGGTGCTTGTCGCGCTCCTCGGGGCTGTGCGCGGCGGCGTACTGGAAGAGGTCGGCGTACCCGCGTACCGACATCAGCGGGGTGCGCAGCTCGTGGGAGGCGTCGGCGACGAAGCGGCGCAGGCGCTGTTCCGCCTCGGTGCGGACGGCGAGCGCGTCGTCGATGTGCTCCAGCATGGTGTTGAAGGCGGTGCGCAGTTCCTCGACCTCGAACCCGCCGTCGCGGTTGTCGTGGCGCACGGGCAGCCGCGCCGAGTCCGTCAGGTCGTGCGAGGTGATGCCGCGGGCGGTGTGCGCCATGTCGCTCAGCGGTTTCAGGCCCCGCCGCAGCATGGCCCGGCCGAAGACGACGAGCGCCATCAGGGCGAGGGCGAAGGTGACGACCTGGACCGTGATCAGCCGGCCCACGGTGTCCTCGATGTCGTCCATGGGCGCGGCGCTGACCAGGACCACCCCGGGTTCCACCTCGCAGGCCCGCAGCCGGTACTGGCCGTGGCCCTTGAGGTGCTCGGTGCGGGTGACCTCCTTGCCCTCGGTGGTCAGCGCCTTGGCCACGAGGGTGAAGTCGTCGATGTCCTCGGGCAGGTCGCCCGGGTCCTCGGGCTTCTGGAGCACCGGGGTGCCGCCCGAGGTGTCGTACACGGCGTAGTACCAGCGGTAGTACTTCTTGCCCTTGAGGGTGCCGTAGTCCGCGATGCTCTTGGACTGGGCGATCTGGGCGATCTTGAGCTGTTCGTTGAGCTGCGCGGACAGGTAGTCGCGCATGTACATGGTCAGCGCGTTGCCGACGACGGCGAACACGACGAGCGCCAGGGCTCCGAGGCCGAGGGCCAGCCGGGTGCCGAGGCGCATACCGCGATAGCTCTGCTGGAGGCGGGAGATCACTCGGTGGCCTGCCGCAGCACGTAGCCGAATCCCCGCACGGTGTGGATGAGGGGTTCGCCGGTGTCGTCGAGCTTGCGGCGCAGCCGGCTGACGACCAGCTCGACGACGTTGGAGCGGCCGCCGAAGCCGTACTCCCAGACGTGGTCGAGGATCTGCGCCTTGGTGAGGACGGTCGGGGACTTGCGCATGAGGTAGCGCAGGACCTCGTACTCGGTGGGCGTGAGGGTGAGCAGCTTGTCGCCGCGGCGGACCTCGCGGGTGTCCTCGTCCATCGTCAGGTCGGCGACCTGGAGCACCGAGCGCTGGAAGGCCGGCCCGGCGCTGCGGCGCAGCACGGTGCGCAGGCGGGCCATCAGCTCCTCCACGGCGAAGGGCTTGACCAGGTAGTCGTCGCCGCCCCGGGTGAGGCCGGCGACCCGGTCGGCGACGCCGTCGCGGGCGGTCAGGAACACCACGGGCACCATCGTGCCGGTCCGGCGGAGCCGGTCGAGCACGCCGAAGCCGTCCACGTCGGGCAGCATCAGGTCCAGGACCACGATGTCGGGGCGGAACTCGGCCGCCCGCCGCAGCGCCTCCTCACCTGTGTGCGCCGTGACGGCGTCCCAGCCCTCGTAGCGGGCGACGGTCGCCACCAGGTCCGCGATCGGCGGGTCGTCGTCCACCACGAGCAGTCGCACTTTTTCCACGTGCTCATACTGCGCCACCGAGCGCCGTGCGCCATAGCCGCTCACAGCCCGGGGGCCCGATCGATAAATACTTGAAAGTTGTCCGACAGCAAAACGACAGCAGTCACCGGAGAAGCTCGTATCCCCCACTCGATCAAGGAGCTCTCCCGTGACCACTGTCCAACAACCCCCCGCGGCGGTCAGCCGCTCGGGAGCGCGTCCCAAAGTGGTCGCCCGCACCGGTCTGTACGCGGTGCTGCTGGCGAACGTCGCCGTGGTGGCCTTCTTCTTCGTGCAGGCGGGCTTCGCCTCGAACGCCCTGATCGTGCTGGGACGCCTGGCCGGTCTGTGCGGCGCGCTGCTGATGGCGTTCCAGCTGGTGCTGGTGGCGCGGCTGCCGTGGTTCGACCGGCGCATCGGCATGGACCGGCTGACCTCGTGGCACCGCTGGACCGGCTTCTCGGTGCTGTGGCTGCTGGTCACGCACGTGGTGTTCATCACCTTCGGCTACGCCCAGTCCTCGGACCTGGACCCGGTCAGCCAGCTCGTCGACCTCGCCGAGACCGTCGAGGGCGTGCTGCGCGCGATCGTCGCGCTCGGCATCATCGCGGTGATCGGCGTGGTCTCAGCCCGCTTCGCCCGCCGTCGGCTGGCCTACGAGACCTGGCACTTCATCCATCTGTACACGTACGTCGCGGTGGTGCTGGCCTTCACGCACCAGGTCGCGGCGGGGACGTCGTTCGCCTCGTCCAAGACCGCGACGGCCTACTGGTACGTGCTGTGGGGCGTGGCCCTGACCAGCGTGTTCATGGGCCGGCTGGTGCTGCCGCTGTGGCGCAACTGGCGCCACCAGCTCCGCGTCACCGCGGTCGTCCCCGAGGCCGACAACGTCGTCTCGATCTACATGACAGGGCGTGACCTGGACCGGATGCCCGCGCGGGCCGGCCAGTTCTTCCTGTGGCGGTTCCTGACCCGGGACCGCTGGTGGCAGGCCAACCCGTTCTCGCTGTCGGCCGCGCCCGACGGCACCCAGCTGCGGCTGACCGCGAAGGCGGCCGGCGAGGGCTCGGCCGCGCTGCGGCACGTCAAGGTCGGCACCCGCGTGTTCGCCGAGGGCCCGTACGGCGCCTTCACCGCGATGCACCGCACCCGGCCCGAGTCCGTGCTCATCGCCGGCGGCGTCGGTGTCACCCCGATCCGGGCCCTGCTGGAGGAGATCGAGGGCCACGCCGTGGTCATCTACCGGGTCGCCACGCAGCGGGACGCGGTCCTCTACGACGAACTCCAGCGGCTCGCCTTCGACAAGGGCGCCGAGCTGCACCTGCTCTCCGGCCCCGTCAGCCCCGACCTGCTGGCGCCGCGCGAACTGCTGCGGATGGTGCCGGACATCGCCGACCGGGACGTGTTCCTGTGCGGCCCGCCGCCGATGATGAACGCGGTCCTGGGCAGCCTGCGCGAGCTGGACGTGCCCAAGCCGCAGATCCACTTCGAACGCTTCAGCCTGGCCGGCTGAGGGACACCGGGACACGAGGACAGCACTGTGAAACGAGCCATACCCGCCCTGGTCCTGAGCGCCGCCGCGCTGGTGCCCGTCTGGCGTTACGCCCCCTCGACCGACACGACGTCCACGACGACGACCGCCGAGCCCGCGCCGTCGGCCTCCGCGGACACGTCGTCGGGCGCGACCGTGGTCACGGGCCCGACGATCGACACCGAGAAGGGGCCCGTCCAGGTCCGGGCGACCTTCCAGGGCGAGAAGATCACCGCCGTCACGTTCCTCCAGCAGCCGGACCACCCGCAGACCGAGGCGGCGGTGCCGGTACTGATCGAGGAGACCCTGACGGCACAGAGCGCCGACATCGACACCGTCTCCGGCGCCACCATCACCAGCGACGCCTACCGGGAGTCCCTCCAGGCCGCGATCGACGAGAACGGGAAGTCGGCGGCGTCCGGTTCCGACTCCGGCTCCGCGTCGGGCTCCTCCTCGTCGTCCGGCTCGGCGGAGAGTGCCGCCCAGACCGTCGCGGGCTCGACCGTCGGCACCTCCAAGGGCGACGTCCAGGTCCAGGTGACCTTCGAGGGCGACGAGATCACGGCCGTGCGGATGCTGAAGCAGCCGAACCACCCGCAGACCGAGGCCGCCGTCCCGGTACTGATCAAGGAGACCCTGACGGCGCAGAGCACCGACATCGACACCGTCTCCGGCGCCACCATCACCAGCGACGGCTACCGGGAGTCCCTCCAGGCCGCGATCGACGCGAAGGTCTGATCCGGTGCGCCGCGTCGAACACATCATGGGGTTCCCGATCTCGCTGCTGATCGAGGACGAGGAGGCCACCGCCGAGGCCGCGGAGCCGGCGTTCGCGTGGCTGCGCGAGGTCGACGCGCGGTTCAGCCCGTTCCGCGCCGACAGCGAGGTGTCACGGCTGGACCGGGGCGAGCTGCCGCCGGAGGAGATCAGCCGGGATCTCGCCGAGGTGCTGGCCCTCTGCGAGGAGTACCGGGTGGCCACGGGCGGCGCGTTCGACGTACGGCTGCCGGGGCGTGGGCTCGACCCCTGCGCCATGGTCAAGGGCTGGGCCGTGCAGCGGGCGGCGGAGCTGCTGACGGGGCTGGGCGCGAAGCGGCTGTGCCTCAACGCGGGGGGCGACGTGGCGGCGACGGGCGGGCCGTGGCGGGTGGGGGTGCGGCACCCGGAGCGGGCCGACCGCCTCTGCGCGGTCCTGTCGGTGACGGACGGCGCGGTCGCCACGTCCGCCCGCTACGAGCGCGGCGACCACATCCTCGACGGCCGCACCGGGCGCCCGGCGACGGGCCTCCTCAGCCTCACGGTGGTGGCCCCGTCGCTCACCGAGGCCGACGCGACGGCGACGGCCGCGTTCGCGATGGGCGCGGAGGGTGTGGAGTGGGCCGCGGCGAGGGAGGGGTGCGAGGTGTTCGCGGTCGACGCCCGCGAACGGGTCTTCCGCACCCCGGGGTTGCCGGTGGCGGCGTAGGGGTGCGGTGTGAGGGCGCCTCATGGCTCGGGGGTGCGGGTCGTTCGGCGACTGCGGGTGGTATGTGGCTGATCGCGCAGTTCCCCGCGCCCCTGACGGGGCACGCACGAAATCCCGTTGCGGCCCCCGCCCCCACCCCCCGACAGTGGCCCCATGACCACGACGCACCCCGCCCCCCTCCCACCCGGCCTGACCGTACGCCCCGCGACGCTCGACGACGCGGAGGCGGTGTGCGCGCTGCTCAACGAGATCGACCTGCTGGAGATCGGCCGCGCGGAGACCGAACTCGTCGAGGTACAGGCCGATCTGAAGCATCCGGAGGCGGACCTGGAGCGTGACTCCTGGCTGCTGTTCGACGGGGACCGTCTGGTGGCGTACGGCCTGCAGTGGGACGAGTCCGGCGGCGAACGCATCGACATGGACCACTACACGCTGCCGGACCGACTGCCGGGCGCGCTGCACCTGTTCGAGCTGATGGAGGCGCGGGCGGCGGAGCGCGCGGCGGCCAACGGCGTCGACCGGGCCGTCGTGCACATGCATCTCAACATCGCTCCCACGATGGACCTCGACGCGTTGCGCGGGCGGGGCTGGCGCGCGGTCCGCCGCTACCACGTGATGGACCGCGCCCTGTCCCCCGCCGAGCCCCTGCCGGCGCTCCCGCCCGGCGTCACCCTGCGCCCCTGTGCCTCCGAGCAGGACCGCAGGACGGCCCACGCCGTGCTGCAGACGGCGTTCGCCGACCACTTCGACCACCAGCCGCGCACGTACGAGCAGTGGCTGGACGACATCGACGCCGAGAACGTCGACTGGTCGCTCCTGTGGATCGCGCACGTCGACGGTCTCGGTGACGTGGCGGCGCTGCGGTCCCGCAACGACCGTTCGGCCGCGGCCTGGATCTCCAGCATCGGTGTGCTGCGCGAGGCCCGCGGCCGCGGTCTCGGCAGTCTGCTGCTGCGTCACGCCTTCGGTCACTACGCGTCCCTGGGCCGCGACCGCATCGGCCTCGGCGTCGACACCGACAACAGCACCGGAGCCCTCGCCCTCTACGAACGGCACGGCATGCGGCGGGACTTCGCGGTCGACACATGGGAATTGATACGTCCCGTCCGGTAGGCACCGGTACCGGAGCCCCCGTTCTCTCTTGAGGACGGGGGCTCCTCGTTCGGCCTGTCGGACATTGTTCGAAACCCCTTGACGCCTCACCACACGCCGATTGACACTCTCGCAACACGACGTCACATGGCCGAAACAGCGGGAGACCCGGGGCGAGGGTTCCCGCCCTTTCTCGACCCCGTTCCACCACTCCTCCCCTCACCTCTCGCCTCCCTTCCTCTGTCGTGCTCTCAGCAGGGATACTCCACATGACGTACTTCGCACGTCTGCGCGGCCGCGCGAGACGCTGGGCGGGTCCGCTCGCCGGACTGACCGCCGCGTCACTGCTTCTGGGGCTCGCCGGGCCCGCCGCTCCGGCCGCCGCGGACGACGCCGACCTCACCGACGGCCTGGCCCTCTGGTACAAGCTCGACGCCACCTCCGGCACCACCGTCACCGACGCCTCCGGCAACGGCCGGAACGGCACGGTGAACGGCACCGCCGGCTGGACCGGAGACGGGCAGGGCCTCGCCTTCAACGGTTCGGACACCTACATCAAGGTGCCGAACGACGTCATGAAGGGCATGAACTCGATCAGCGTCTCCATGGACGTGCTGATGGACGAGTCGCAGGCCGGGCCGTACTTCATCTACGGCTTCGGCAACACCACCAACGGCGCGGGCAACGGCTACCTCTTCGCCACCGGCAACTCCCTGCGCACCGCCATCGCGTCGGGCAACTGGTCGACCGAGCAGAACACCCGGCCCTCCGACTCGCACAACCTGACCCGTGCGGTGTGGAAGCAGCTCACCTACACCCAGACCGGCACCACGGGCGTGCTGTACGAGGACGGCGTCGAGGTCGGCCGCAACACCTCGGTCACCACCACCCCGGGTTCCATCGGCTCCGGCACGACGACCGCCAACTACATAGGCAAGTCGGTCTACACCAGCGACAAGCTCTTCAAGGGCAAGATCCGCGACTTCCGGGTCTACGACCGGGCCCTCGCCGGCGCCGAGGTCGAGCAGCTCTCGCTCCCCATCGCCGCGGAGGGCGTCGCCGCCGACAAGGCCGCCCTCACCCTGGGCGACACCAGCGCGGTGACCACCGACCTGGATCTGCCGAAGACCGGCACGGCCGGCGGCTCGACCATCACCTGGAAGAGCGACAACACCGCCGTGGTCTCGGACTCCGGCGCGGTGACCCGCCCCGCCGCCGGTCAGCCCGACGGCCACGCCACGCTGACGGCGACCCTGAAGAAGGGCCCCGCGAGCGCCACCAAGACCTTCGAGGTCACGGTCCTCCCCACCTTCGACGACACGACCGCCGTCGACCAGGCCGCCGAGGCACTGACCGTGCACAACCTCGACGACGCACGGGGCAACCTCACGCTGCCGGCCACCGGCACCTTCGGCACCAAGGTCGCCTGGTCCTCCGCGAACACGGACGTCGTCTCCTCCGAGGGTGTGGTGAAGCGTCCCGCGCACGGCGACGGCGCCACCACCGTGGAGCTGACCGCGACCGTCACCAAGGGCGACGCGAAGAAGACCCGCGTCTTCACCGCGAAGGTGCCGGAGCTGCCGAAGAAGGAAGCCCTCAAGGGCTATATGTTCAGCTACTTCACCGGCGAGGGCACCTCGGACGGCGAGCAGCTCTACGCGGCCCTCAGCAAGGGCAACGACCCGCTGAAGTGGCGGGAGTTGAACGACGGCAAGCCCGTCCTGACCTCCACGCTCGGCGAGAAGGGCCTGCGCGACCCGTTCATCATCCGCTCCCCCGAGGGCGACAAGTTCTACCAGATCGCCACGGACCTGAGGATCTACGGCAACGGCGACTGGGACGCCTCCCAGCGCACCGGCAGCAAGTCCATCATGGTCTGGGAGTCCACCGACCTGGTGAACTGGACCAACCAGCGTCTGGTGAAGGTCTCCCCCGACTCGGCCGGCAACACCTGGGCCCCCGAGGCGTACTACGACGAGAAGCTCGGCGAGTACGTGGTGTTCTGGGCGTCGAAGCTGTACGACAACGAGGCCCACTCCGGCGACACGTACAACCGCATGATGTACGCGACGACCCGTGACTTCTACACGTTCAGCGAGCCCAAGGTCTGGGTCGACCGCGGCTACTCGGTCATCGACTCCACGGTCATCCAGCACGACGGCGAGTACTACCGCCTCTCCAAGGACGAGCGGAACAACACCTCCTCCACCCCCAACAGCAAGTTCATCTTCGAGGAGAAGAGCGACACGCTCCGCAACCTCTCCTGGACCTCCGTCGCCGAGGGCATCGGCAAGGGCGCGATGAACGCCGCCGAGGGCCCGCTGGTGTTCAAGTCGAACACCGAGGAGAAGTGGTACGCGTTCCTCGACGAGTTCGGCGGACGCGGCTACATCCCCTTCGAGACGACCGACCTGGCCTCCGGTGTCTGGACCCCGTCCACCGGCTACGACCTGCCGTCCAAGCCCCGGCACGGCACGGTGCTCCCGGTCACCCAGGCCGAGTACGACCGGCTGCTGCAGACCTACCAGCCGGACCAGATCATCACCGACGTCGAGGACGTCAAGGTGAAGACGGGCGTCGGTGACGCCCCGGTCCTGCCGGCCACCGTCATCGCCGAGTCGGCGGACGGCGTGAAGCGGCCCGTCGCGGTCACCTGGGAGGACGTGGACCCCGCGCAGTACGCGCAGACCGGCACCTTCACGGTGAAGGGCGACATCGCCGGCGACTCGGCGATCGAGGTCACGGCGGAGGTCACGGTCTCCGCCGAGGGCCCGGACGTCCCCGCCGACCTGCTGCTGCACTACGACTTCGACGAGACCGGCGGCAGCATCGCCCGCGACTCCAGCGGCCACGGCTACCACGGCACCTACGTCCGTACGCCCGACTTCGGGACCGGCGTGGACGGCGGCTCGTTCAAGATGTCCGGCGGCAACAGCGGCTCCAGCTCGCCGTACGTCAAGATCCCGAACGGGGTCCTGAAGGGCGCGAGCGGCGTCACCGTCTCCACCTACGTGAAGTGGAAGGGCGGCGACAACTTCCAGTGGCTGTTCGGGCTCGGCCCGGACAGCAACAAGTACCTGTTCGCCACGCCGTCCAACGGCGCCGGCAAGCTGTTCTCCGCGATCACCAAGGCCACCTGGTCCGGTGAGAAGCAGATGCTCGGCGGCTCCCAGCTCACCCCGGGCGAGTGGAAGCACCTCACCGTCACCCTGAACGGCGCGACCGAGACGGCGGTCCTCTACGTGGACGGCGCCGAGGTCGCCCGGGTCGGCGGGGTCACCGTCAAGCCGTCCGACCTGTACGACTCCGCCAAGGACCACTCCGGCTACATCGGCAAGTCGCTGTACTCCCCGGACCCGTACTTCGGCGGCGAGGTCGACGACTTCCGGATCTACAACCGGGCCCTGACGCCGGCCGAGGTCCTGGAGCTCGGCGGCAACACCACCGGGATCGCGGCAGTGACCCACCCGGCGCTCAAGACCGACGCGATCATCACCGACAAGGACAGCAAGGTCGTCCTCCCGCTCACCCCGGGCAGTGATGTCACCGCCCTGGCACCGGAGTTCACCCTCGCCCACGGCGCGACCATCAGCCCCGCCTCCGGCACCCTGCGCGACTTCAGCAAGCCGGTCACGTACGAGGTCACGGGCTCGGACGGGAAGAAGCGCACCTGGACCGTCTCGGCGGTGGTCATGAAGAGCCCGGTCCTGCCCGGTCTCAACGCCGACCCGAACATCGTCCGCTTCGGTGACACCTTCTACATCTACCCGACCACCGACGGCTTCGAGGGCTGGAGCGGTACGCAGTTCAAGGCGTACTCCTCCAAGGACCTGGTCAACTGGACCGACCACGGCGTCATCCTGGACCTGGGTCCGGACGTCTCCTGGGCGGACAGCAGGGCCTGGGCGCCGGCGATGGAGGAGAAGAACGGCAAGTACTACTTCTACTTCTGCGCCGACGCGAACATCGGTGTCGCGGTCTCCGACTCGCCCACCGGCCCGTTCAAGGACGCGCTCGGCAAGCCGCTGCTGAAGGCCGGTGACCACACGGGCCAGATGATCGACCCGGCCGTCTTCACCGACGACGACGGCACGTCGTACCTCTACTGGGGCAACGGCCGCGCGTACGTGGTCCCGTTGAACGACGACATGGTGTCGTTCGACGCCGCCAAGGTCACGAACATCACCCCCAGCGGCTACAACGAGGGCACCTTCGTCATCAAGCGCAAGGGCACCTACTACTTCATGTGGTCGGAGAACGACACACGTGACGAGAACTACCGGGTCGCCTACGCCACCGGCTCCTCGCCCACCGGTCCCTGGACCAAGCAGGGCGTGATCCTGGAGAAGGACCTCTCGCTCGGTATCAAGGGCCCCGGCCACCACTCGGTGGTCCACGTCCCGAACACCGACGACTGGTACATCGCCTACCACCGCTTCGCCATCCCCGGCGGTGACGGCACGCACCGCGAAACCACCATCGACAAGCTGGAGTTCGACGCCGACGGCCTGCTGAAGAAGGTCGTCCCGACCCTGGAGAGCATCGACCCGGTCACCATCGCCCGGGCCGGCGCGGACGCCTCCGGCAAGGAAGGCGCCAAGATCCCGCTGAACGGCTCGGTCTCCGGCGCGGGCGGCGCCCAGTGGACGATCGGCAACGACGTGCCCTGCCTCTTCGCCGACGCCAAGTCCGCGAAGACCACGGTCACCTGCGCCGACAACGGCACGTACACGCTCACCCTGACCGGCGGCCGCAGCAGCGACACGGTGACGGTGACCGTCACCAACGCGGCCCCGAAGATCACCTCCGCGGCCGGCCCCAAGTCCCCGGTGGCGGTGGGCAAGGGCACCTCGGTCTCGGCGAAGTTCACCGACCCGGGCACCCGCGACACCCACACCTGCAAGGTCGACTGGAAGGACGGCACCAAGCCCACCGCCGGCAAGGTCGCCGCCGGCGGCTGCAAGGCCGAGCACACCTACCGCAAGGCCGGCATCTTCCGCCCGGTGATCACCGTCACCGACGACGACGGCGCCTCGGTGAGCAGCACGCTCCCCGAGCTGATCGTCTACGACCGGGCCGCCGGTTCCGCGACCGGCAAGGGCAGCTTCACCTCACCGGCCGGCGCGTTCCCGGCGAGCCCGAAGCTGACCGGCACGGCGGGCTTCTCCTTCACCGCCAAGTACGGCAAGGGTGACACCCGGCCGTCCGGCAAGGCGGCGCTCGACTTCGCCAAGGCCAAGCTGAAGTTCCGCTCCACCGGCTCCGACTGGCTGGTGGTCACCGGCTCGAAGGCGGTCTACCAGGGCTCCGGCACGGTCAACGGGAAGACCGGCTACGCGTTCCGGATCACGGCCACGGACGGCCCGGACACCTTCAAGATCAAGATCTGGAAGAAGTCCTCGGGTGCGGTGGTCTACGAGAACAAGACGGCCGCGAAGACGAAGGGGATCACGATCGGCCGCAAGTAACCCCTGAGCGACACCTTGACCGAGCCGCGTCCGGATTCCTTCCGGGCGCGGTTCGGTTTTTTCGGGGGGCGTCGGCGGGTGGTCTCGCGCGGGCCGGTGGGGGCTTCTCGCGCAGTTCCCCGCGCCCCTGAAGGGCCTACGGCCCTTTCGGGCCGAAAAAGCAGGAGCGCAGCCCCGCTTTTTCAGGGGCGCGGGGAACTGCGCGACCAGCCCCCACCCACCCGCACCCCGCGACGTACGGGAATCCCCCCACCCCCACAACGTTGAACCCCATATGCGCTTCTCCGTCCTCGACCGCTCCCGCACCCGCGAACACCACACCGCCCCCGAGGCCCTGCGGGACACCGTCCAGCTGGCCCGAGACGCGGAGCGGCTCGGATTCCACCGCTTCTGGGTGTCGGAGCACCACGGCGTCCCCGGCGTGGCCGGCTCCGCCCCGACCGTCCTGGCCGCGGCCGTCGCCGCCGCCACCCGCACCATCCGCGTGGGCACCGGAGGGGTCATGCTCCCCAACCACCGCCCACTGATCGTCGCGGAGCAGTTCGGCGTCCTGGAGTCCCTGTTCCCGGGCCGCATCGACATGGGGCTCGGCCGCTCCGTCGGCTTCACGGACGGCGTACGCCGGGCGCTGGGCCGGGACAAGGACGATGCCGACGACTTCGCGGGCCAGTTGGACGAGCTGCTCTCCTGGTTCCGGGGCACCTCCCCGACCGGCGTGCACGCCCGCCCGCCGGAGGGCCTCGCCGTCCCCCCGTTCGTGCTGGCGATGGGCGAGGGCGCCGACATCGCCGCACGGGCCGGCCTGCCGATGGTGATCGGCGACCTCCGCGACCGCGAGCGGATGCGGCACGGCATCGACCGCTACCGCGCTGGGTTCCGTCCGTCCGTGTGGGCCGAGGAGCCGTACGTCGTCGTCTCCGGCACGATCGCCGTCGCCGGCACCCCGGAGGAGGCGCGCCGGATCCTGCTCCCCGAGGCGTGGGCCATGGCCCACTCCCGCACCCGCGGCACGTTCCCGCCGCTCGCCCCTGCGGAGGAGGTCGAGCGGCGGACCATGACGTCGAAGGAGCGCGGCTTCTACGAGGCCGGGCTGACCGGCCAGGTGTACGGCACCGAGGAGCAGGTGGCGTACGAACTGGAATCGCTGATCAAGGAGACGGGCGCCCAGGAGCTCCTGGTCACGACGAGCACGTACGACCGCGAGGCGCTGCTGGACTCCTACACGAGGCTGGCCCGGATCGCGGGGCTCGGCTGACCCGGCCGGCACCCGCCATACGCTTCGGTCGCGTGTTCGACCATGGCCGCCACGTCGATCACCGCCGTCTGCGCGGCCGCCGCCAGCGCCCGCCGGTCGAGGTGGTCGGCCGGGCCGATGACGGGCCGTACGTCCACCTCGGCGACGACGCCGCGAGCGGTCACCACCCGCCACACGGAGGCGAGCAGCGAGTCGTCCCCGACATAGGCGGGTGCGGTGCTCGCGCCGCCCTCGGCGCACCGGTAGCGGACGCGGACCGGCTGCACGGGCACGTCGGCGTCGAGGGCGGCCTGGAAGACGGCCCGCCGGAAGCGGCCCTGGGCACGGCCGCACCAGGTGCTCCCCTCGGGGAAGGCGACGACGGCCGCCCCGCCGCGCAGGGCGCCCGCGATACGGGTGACCGTGTCCGGCAGCGCGCGGATCCGGTCCCGCTCGATGAACAGCACTCCGCTCCGCGCCACGAGGGCGCCCGCCACGGGCCACTCCCGGATGTCGGCCTTGGCGAGCATCCGCGCCGGCCGCACCGCGCCGAGCAGCGGTATGTCCAGCCAGGAGACATGGTTGGCGACGAGCAGCAGCCCGCCGTCGGGGGCGGCGCCGGAGATCCGAACCCGGACACCGGACGCCCGTACGACCGCCCGGCACCACAGCCGTACGACCCCGGCCGGAGCCCGCAGACCGACGACACTCACCAGCACCCCGACGAGGACCAGCGCCACGACCGCCACGAATCGCGCGCCGGCCCGCGGCACGGCGGCGACCTGCCTGCTCACCTCCACACACGCCTGCGGGCTGCAGGGCGCGCTGGGCAGCCACACGCTCATCGGGTCACGCCGTCGGGACGAGGGAGAGGAAGTGGCGCAGATAGCGGGCGTCGACCCGGCGCATCGACAGCAGGACGTACAGGTCGGCGACCCCGAAGTCCGGGTCGTGCGCGGGCTCGCCGCAGACCCAGGCGCCGAGCCGCAGATAACCGCGCAGCAGCGGCGGCAGCTCGGTACGGCCCTGCGGGGCCTCGCCCTTGGGGACCCAGGGCAGCAGCGGCCGTACCCGGTACTCCTGCGGTGCCAGGTTCCTGGCCCGCACCCGGTCCCAGGTGCCCGCCGCGAGCACTCCGCCGTCGGCGAGCGGGACGGAGCAGCAACCGGCCAGCCACTCGTGGCCGCCCTGGACCATGTAGCGGGCGATCCCGGCCCAGATCAGGCTGATCACGGCGCCGTCGCGGTGGTCGGGGTGGACACAGGAGCGGCCGACCTCCACCAGCGAGGGCCGGATGGCGTCGAGCGTGCCGAGGTCGAACTCGCCCTCCGAGTACAGCCGTCCGGCGACCGCGGCCCGCTCGGGCGGCAGCAGCCGGTAGGTGCCGACGACCTGTCCGGTGAGGATGTCCCGGACGAGCAGGTGGTCGCAGTAGGCGTCGAAGGGGTCGACGTCCAGCCCCGGCTGCGGCGAGGCCAGCAGGGCGCCCATCTCCCCGGCGAAGACCTCGTGCCGCAGCCGCTGTGCGGCGCGGACGTCCTCCTCGCCGCGGGCCAGGGTGACGATGTAGCGGGTGGGGGCGGCCGACTGGGGCGGGCTGTCGAGGGTGGAGGCGGTCATGGCATCTCCTGGTCACGGGCCGACTCGGCGGCGTCAGGGGCGGACCTGGGGACGTGCGGTCCGCCGCCCTAGTTCTCCCGACGCCGACTGACACGTGCGTGACCGGTTGCGAGAGCCCGGATGTGCGCTTGTTGAACGGCACGGTCCCGGTGGCCGTCACCTGGCCGGCGCGCAACTCCCGAGCCACGCGCGGGTTTCATCGGCGTCGAGGACCCGCTCCAGGAGGAGGTCGCCCGCCATGCCGGGGAGGAACCGTCCGGCGGGCCAGCTCCGCTCGTACGGCGGTGGGTCGAGCACCAGCAGCCGTACGCCGTCGACGACGGGTATGTCGCCGGGGGTCCCCTCGTTCCACACCCACTCCCCGCCGGGTGCCACCAGATTGAACGCCCCGGTCGTGGGCACCTGCCCCGGCGCGTCCCGGCACACGGCGGCCTCCGGCGCGGACGGCGCCCGGCCGGGGACATGACCGCCCCCGACGAGCACATCGGCCAGCAGCGTGTGCAACTGGAAGTTGTCCCCGATGCCGCTCATCCGCATCGCGTACCCGGTGCCGCTGGGCCGGTGCAGCACGACCAGCGGCTCGTCGTCGAGCACGAGCAGGGCGTACACGAGGCACGTGAAGGCGTGCCCGGACGCCTCCTCCACGGTCCGCAGCGCCCGGAGCACCCGTGCGCGCCACGCGGCGTCGAGGCCGGTGCGTACGGCGGCGTGATTGAGCAGGGCGACGGCCGCCGTCTCCCAGCGCGGGAGCAGCCACCAGCCGAGGGCGGCCTCCATACCGACGCGTTCGACGACCGCCGGGGCGGGGTCCCCGTGGTCCGGCTCGGGGAAGTCCCCGCCGCCGGTCGCGGACCAGCGCGCGCAGAACTCCCCGGTGGCGTCGAGCGCCCAGTCGAGCCCGTGGAAGATCGCGGGCGCGCAGCCCGCCGGGTCCGCGCCCCGCTCGACACAGGCACCGATCACGATGGCGACCATGGTGTCGGGCCCGGCGGGCAGCTCCGGCAGCAGCGCGGCCAGCCGGGGCGTCGCCTGGACGATCTCGTGCCGCCCGGCTCCCTCGAACCGCCGGTGCATCTCCCGGTAGGCGCGCCGGGTCCGGTCCTCGTCCCGCTCCCGCACGGCGGCGTCGAACCCGGCGACGGCTTCGAGGAACCGCTGCCTCCCCCTCCGCCCGAACATCATGCGCGCAGCCTACCTACACAGAAAATCCAGACGGGGCCGGGACTGAGCACCACTCCCGACCCCGCCCGTCCGCACGATTCGGCGAACGTTTGTTGGTGACCACGGCCCGCTGCGGCGCGCCCCTCAGGGGCGCGGGGAACTGCGCGACCAGCCACGACGAACCCGCAGCCCGAAGACGTCAGGCCCCCGACGGCGCTACCGAATCCCGCCCTTACGGGTAGCCCGCAGCCACTCCTTGTTCATACTCGTGATGGAAACCAGCGGAATCCCCTTGGGGCAAGCCGTGGCGCACTCCCCCGCGAGCGTGCACCCCCCGAACCCCTCCGCGTCCATCCGCTCCACCATGTCCAGCACCCGCGTCTCCCGCTCGGGCGCCCCCTGCGGCAGCACGTTCAGATGGTTGATCTTGGCGGAGGTGAACAGCATCGCCGCCCCGTTGGGACACGCGGCCACACACGCCCCGCACCCGATGCACTCCGCGTGTTCGAACGCGAAGTCCGCGTCCGGCTTGGGGACGGCCGTGGCGTGCGCCTCCGGCGCGGCCCCGGTCGGCGCGGTGATGTACCCCCCGGCCTGGATGATGCGGTCGAACGCAGACCGGTCGACGACCAGGTCCTTGACCACCGGGAACGCCGACGCCCGCCACGGCTCGACGTCGATCGTGTCGCCGTCGGAGAAGGAGCGCATGTGCAGCTGACAGGTGGTGGTCCGCTCCGGCCCGTGCGCGTCCCCGTTGATGACGAGCGAGCAGGCCCCGCAGATGCCCTCGCGGCAGTCGTGGTCGAAGGCCACCGGGTCCTCACCGCGCAGGATGAGGTCCTCGTTGAGCGTGTCGAGCATCTCCAGGAAGGACATGTCGGGCGAGATGTCGTCCACCTCGTACGTGGACATGGCGCCGTCGGCGTCGGCGGCCCGCTGCCGCCAGACGCGCAGGGTGAGCTTCATGCGTAGCTCCGCTGGGTGGGGTGGACGTACTCGAAGACGAGGTCTTCCTTGTGCAGGACGGGGGCCGTGCCGGTCCCCGTGAACTCCCAGGCGGCGGCGTACGAGAACTTCTCGTCACGGCGCTCCGCCTCGCCGTCGGCCGTCTGGGACTCCTCGCGGAAGTGACCGCCGCAGGACTCGGCGCGGTGCAGCGCGTCGAGGCACATGAGCTCGGCGAGTTCGAGGTAGTCGACGATCCGGTTGGCCTTCTCCAGGGACTGGTTGAACTCCTCGCCCGTCCCCGGCACCTTGATCCGCCGCCAGAACTCCTCGCGGATCTGCGGGATCCGCTCCAGGGCCTTGCGCAGTCCGCTGTCGGTGCGGGCCATACCGCAGAACTCCCACATCAGTTCGCCGAGTTCGCGGTGGAAGGAGTCGGGCGTACGGTCGCCGTCGACGGCGAGCAGCAGGTTCAGCCGGTCCTCCGTCTCGGCCAGCGCCTCCTGGACGGCCGGGTGCTCGGGGCCGATCCCGTCCTGCCGCGGATGCCGGGCGAGATAGTCGTTGATGGTGGCCGGGAGCACGAAGTACCCGTCGGCGAGGCCCTGCATCAGGGCGGAGGCGCCGAGCCGGTTGGCCCCGTGGTCGGAGAAGTTGGCCTCGCCGATCGCGAACAGTCCGGGGACGGTGGTCTGGAGGTCGTAGTCGACCCACAGCCCGCCCATCGTGTAGTGCACGGCCGGGTAGATCCGCATGGGGACCTCGTACGGATCCTCGTCGGTGATCCGCTGGTACATGTCGAAGAGGTTGCCGTACTTGGCCTCGACGGCCTTGCGGCCCATCCGCGCGATGGCGTCGGCGAAGTCGAGGTAGACGCCCTGTCCGCCGGGCCCGACGCCCCGTCCCTCGTCGCAGACGTTCTTCGCGGCGCGGGAGGCGATGTCACGGGGGACGAGGTTGCCGAAGGAGGGGTAGATCCGCTCCAGGTAGTAGTCGCGCTCGTCCTCGGGGATCCGGTTCGCCGGCCGCTGGTCACCCCGCGCCTTCGGCACCCAGATCCGGCCGTCGTTGCGCAGCGACTCGCTCATCAGCGTCAGCTTGGACTGGTGGTCGCCGGTGCGCGGGATGCACGTCGGATGGATCTGGGTGAAGCACGGGTTGGCGAACAGCGCGCCCCGCCGGTGCGCCCGCCAGACGGCGGTGGCGTTGGAGTTCATGGCGTTGGTCGACAGGTAGAAGACGTTGCCGTACCCGCCGCTCGCCAGCACCACGGCGTCCGCGAAGTAGGTGTCGATCCTCCCCGTGATCAGGTTCCGGGCGACGATCCCGCGCGCCCGCCCGTCGACGACGATCAGGTCGAGCATCTCGGTGCGCGGGTGCATCTCCACGTTGCCGGCGGCGATCTGCCTGCTGAGGGCCTGGTAGGCGCCGAGCAGCAGTTGCTGGCCCGTCTGCCCCCGGGCGTAGAAGGTCCGGGACACCTGGACGCCGCCGAAGGAGCGGGTGTCGAGCAGGCCGCCGTACTCGCGTGCGAACGGCACGCCCTGTGCCACGCACTGGTCGATGATCTCGACGGAGATCTGCGCGAGGCGGTGGACGTTCGATTCCCGCGCCCTGAAGTCGCCGCCCTTGACGGTGTCGTAGAACAGCCGGTGGGCCGAGTCGCCGTCGTTGCGGTAGTTCTTGGCGGCGTTGATGCCGCCCTGCGCGGCGATCGAGTGGGCGCGGCGCGGGGAGTCCTGGTAGCAGAACTGGACGACGTGGTAGCCCTGTTCGGCGAGGGTGGCGCCGGCCGAGCCGCCGGCCAGGCCGGTACCGACGACGATCACCGTGTGCTTGCGGCGGTTGGCGGGGTTGACCAGCTTGGCCTCGAAGCGGCGCCTGTCCCAGCGCTCGGCGATCGGTCCCTCGGGGGCCTTGCCGTCGACGACCGGGTCACCGGTCACGTAGTCCGCGTACGCGGAGTAGTCGGAGGACGTAGTCATGGTCAGCTCACCACTCCGGTCATGACGGCGACGGGTACGGAGACGAAGCCCACGGTCAGCAGCAGGGCCAGGACGTTCGCGGTGGCCCGCAGCGCGCGGTCGCGGGTGCGGCTGCCGGCGCCGAGGGTCTGCGCGGCGCTCCAGAAGCCGTGCCGGATGTGCAGGCCGAGAGCGAGAACCGCGACGATGTAGACGACGTTGCCGTACCAGGTGGAGAAGGTGTCGATCACGTTCTGGTACGGGTGGCCGGCCTGGAAGCCGCCCGGGTGGACCGTGCCGGTCGTCAGGTCGAGGATGTGCCAGACGATGAACAGGCCGAGGATGACGCCGCCCCAGCGCATGGTGCGGGTCGCGTAGCTCGCCCGGCGCTTCCGGTGCGCGTACGGGGTGGGCCGGGCCTTGATGTCACGGCGGCTGAGCTGGTATGCGGCCGTGGCGTGGGCGACGACCGCGGCGACGAGCACCACGCGGACGATCCACAGGGCCCACTCATGGTGCAGGAAGGGCTCGCCGAGGGTGCGCAGCCAGTGCGCGTAGCCGTTGAACTCGTCGGACCCGAAGAAGATCTTGAGGTTGCCGAGCATGTGGACGACCAGGTACGCCAGCATGATCAGTCCGCTGACGGCCATCACCGTCTTCTTGCCGAGGGAGCTGTCCCACACCGAGCGCGCCCGGGACGGTTTTCGTGCCGACCGTTCCGCCCGCTCCGCCCGTTCCGTCCGCGTTGCCAGAGCCATGCCCATGACGCTAGAGCCGCGTCACCTCATCGGTCCAAGACATGAAACAGCTCGTTTCGATAGCGGGAAACTATCGTCCCGTATCGTGGAGGGATGCAGTTCCAGCAGCTCCAGTACTTCGTGGCGGTGGCCGAGACCAGACATTTCACCCGGGCCGCCGAGCTGGTCCATGTGGCGCAGCCGTCGCTGTCGCAGCAGATCAAGGCGCTGGAGCGGGAGTTGGGGGCGGACCTCTTCCAGCGGGCGCGCGGCAACATCACCCTGACCGACGCCGGCGAGGCGCTGCTGCCGCTGGCCCGGCGCATCCTCGCCGACACCGACACCGCCCGGCACGAGGTGCAGGAGCTGGCGCAGCTGCGGCGGGGCCGGGTCCGGCTGGGCGCGACACCGAGCCTGTGCACCGGTCTGCTCCCGGACGTGCTGCGCGCCTTCCACGACCGCTATCCGGGCATCCGCCTGCTGATCGAGGAGGGCGGCTCGCACGACCTCGTACGCCAGCTCGCGCGCGGCGCGCTGGACCTGGCCCTGGTGGTTCTCCCGCTGCCCACGCCCTCCCCCGCGCTCACCACGGTGGAGCTGCTGCGCGAGGATCTGGTGGTGGTCTCCTCCCCCGACGCACCGAAGCCCGGCGACGGCCGCCGGACGGTCCGGGTCCCCGATCTGGAGGGCGAGCGGCTCGTGATGTTCCGCCACGG
Organism: Streptomyces caniscabiei; assembly: GCF_014930365.1. Taxonomy (GTDB): domain Bacteria; phylum Actinomycetota; class Actinomycetes; order Streptomycetales; family Streptomycetaceae; genus Streptomyces; species Streptomyces caniscabiei. Next base: position 294,145 of record NZ_JABXWI010000002.1, read on the forward strand.
CTACGACCTGCGGGAACTCACCGTCGCCGCGTGTCGCTCCGCGGGGTTCGAGCCGGACTTCGCGGTGGAGGGCGGAGAGATGGACGCGGTGCTGGGGTTCGTCCGGGCGGGACTGGGCGTGGCCGTCGTCCCGCGGATGGTCGCCACCCGCTCCGGGCGGGGCCTGCGGGTGACCCCGCTGGCCCGGCCCGGGCTGCATCGGACGATCGCGCTGGCCCACCGCAGCGATGTGGCTCCGCCTCGGGCCGCGCGGGAGTTGCAGCGGATGTTGGTGGAGCGGTGAGGTGGCTCCGGCGGGGGCCCGGTCTCGCCGTGAGTGGTGAGCCGGCGTCGGGGTCTGCGGGTTCGTCGTGGCTGGTCGCGCAGTTCCCCGCGCCCCTGGAGGGGCGCGCTGCGCGCCCCTTGGAAGAACCCGGCGGCTGAAACGCCCCCTATCCCGTCGCGTCCACCAATGCCAGTTGGTGCAGGCGGTCCGGGGGGCCCGGGCGGGCGTAGTACCAGCCCTGGGCCGTGTCGCAGCCGAGTATGCGCAGTTGTTCGGCCTGGGCGCCGGTCTCCACGCCCTCCACGGTGACCGCGAGGTCGAGGCTGTGGGCGAGGGACACGATCCCCTCGACGATCTTCAGATCGACGGGGTCGGCCGGGAACTGCTGCATGCTCTGGGTGAAGGACCGGTCCAACTTCAGGACCCGGACCGGCAGTCGGCGCAGGTTGGCGAGGTTGGAGTAGCCGGTGCCGAAGTCGTCGAGGGCGATGTCGACGCCCATCTCCGAGAGCCTGCGCAGGGGTTTGAGCAGGTCGTCGTCGGCGCCGATGAGGGCGGACTCGGTGACCTCCAGGCAGAGGGCGTCGGGTTCCAGGCCCGCCCGCTCCAGGATGTCGACGGTGTCCTGGACCAGTCCGGGGTGGGTCAACTGGCACGGCGACAGGTTGACGTTGACGCGCAGCGGCCCGGTGGCGCCCGCGCCTCCCTGCCGTTCCTGCCACTCCCGTGCCTGGCGCACCGACTGCTCCAGGACCCAGCGGCCGAGCGGCACGATCAGTCCGGTGCGCTCGGCGAGCGGGATGAACCGGTCGGGGCCGAGGACGCCGTGCTGCGGGTGGAGCCAGCGGACCAGGGCCTCGGCGCCGCGCACCGTACCGTCGCCGAGGTGGACCAGCGGCTGGTACTCGATGAAGAACTCGCCCCGGTCCAGGGCGGCGGGCAGCGCCGTCGTGAGCCCGTGCCGGGTGATGGCGCGGGCGTCGGCCTCCGCGTCGGCCATCTCGTAACGGTTGCCGCCCGCCGACTTGGCCCGGTACATCGTGATGTCGGCGCTGCGCAGCACCTCCGCCGGGCCGCGCTCCCCCGCCGGGCCCTCGACGATGCCGATGCTGCCGCGCACCAGCAGCTCCCGGCCGTCGATGCGGACGGGGGTGACCAGCGCGTTCATGATGCGGTCGGCGAGTTCGTCGACCTCGCGCTCGGTGTCGGTGCCGGTGGTCAGCGCCACGAACTCGTCGCCGCCGAGCCGGGCGACCATCTCGCCGGGCGCGGTCGCACAGGACTGCAGCCGGTCGGCGACCTCGACGAGCAGACGGTCGCCGGCGGCGTGCCCGAGGCTGTCGTTGATGGTCTTGAAGCCGTCGAGGTCGAGGTAGCAGAGGCCGAAGCGCTGGCCGTCGCCCGCCGCGAGGGCCTTCTCCAGGCGCTCGAAGAACAGGGTGCGGTTGGGCAGTCCGGTGAGCGCGTCGTGGGTGGCCTCGTAGCGCAGGCGCAGGTTGAGCAGCCGGCGCTCGGTGGTGTCCTCCATGAGGGCCAGCTGGTACTGGGGCCGGCCGTCCGCGTCCCGCAGCAGGGAGACCGTGAGGTTGGTCCACAGGACCGTTCCGTCGGGTCGGGAGAACGCCTTTTCGGTGTGGTAGTGCTCGCGCTCGCCGCGGACCAGCTCGTCGTAGAGACGCCAGACCTGGGGCGCGTCGTCGGGGTGTCGCCAGTCGGGGACGGGCCGCCCGCGCATGGCCTGCTCGGTGACGCCGAACATCCGCAGCAACGCGCCGTTGACCTGGAGGACGTTGCCGTCGAGGTCGGCGATGCCGATGCCTATGGCGGCGCCCTCGAAGACGGCGCGGAAGCGGGCCTCGGTCGCGTGCAGCGCCCGGGCGACGGCGCCCTGGGCCTCCAGCGCCGCGCGGGCGATCGCCTCCTGCTCGGCGAGGGTGCGCTGCCGCAGCGCCTCGGCGTATCCGGCGGCCATCGCGGACTGCAGTCGCGCGGCGCGGGCCCGCAGGTCCTCCTGGGGTCCGTCGCCGCCGCAGTAGAGCACCAGATAGGACTCGACGCAGTCCAGGGTCCGGCTGAGCGCCTCGGGTTCGGTGCAGTGCGCCGCCACGAGATCGGCGCCGACGGCCCTGCCCTCCTCGGCGTCGTACATCCTGGCCCGCAGCGCCTCGCTGAGCCTGCGGGCCAGCGGCAGGAGTTGTTCCTCGAACTCGGGCCTGGTCAGCGAGGTGGAGGTGGCGGGGAAGACCGCGCGGCTCCAGATCGTCGCGAACCTGCGGAGTCTGTCCTCCGGCCCGTCCGGCTCCGCCCTCACGCTTTGGTCCCCACGCCGGCGAACTGTGCGTAGGCGTACGGATCGTCGTCCTCGGAAGCCGTGTCGGGCCGCCACTTCGCCATCGGCACCACTCCGGGTTCCACCATGTCGTACCCCTCGAAGAACCGCGCGACCTCGTCGGACGAGCGCATGGTCAGCGGATTGCGAATGTTCCGGTACACGTCCACCACGCCGGCCGCCCGCTCCTCGGGCAGCGGAATCCCCTCGCGGCAGGCGTGCGAGACGACGAGCAGGCTGCCCGGCGCGAGCGCGTCACGCAGCTCGGCCACCGCTTCGTACGGGTCGTCCTTGTCCTCCACGAAGTGCAGTATGGCAACCAGAAGCAGGGCGACCGGCCGGTTCAGGTCGATCAGTCGCCGGACTCGGGGGCTCTCGAGGATGTCGCGGGGCTTGCGGAGGTCGGCCGCGACCACATCCGTGCCGTCGTTCCCCTCGAGAACCGCCTGGCTGTGTGCTACGGCGACGGGGTCGTGGTCGACGTACACGACCCGGGCGCCGGGGCTGGCCTCCTGGGCGACCTCGTGCACGTTTCCGAAGGTGGGGATCCCGGATCCGATGTCCAGGAACTGGGTGACGCCCGCGTCGACGGCGTACCGCACCGCCCGCCGCATGAAGGCTCGGTTCGCCTGCATGATCTTGGGCAGGCCGGGCACGAACTCCATGGCCCGGCGGGCCGCCTCGCGGTCGACCTCGAAGTTGTGCGAACCGCCCAGGTAATAGTCGTACATACGGGCCACGGACGGCATCGAGATGTCGATGCTCCGCGGCGCCCAGGCGGGACGCTCCATCAGTGTTCTCCAACGCGTCGGGGGTGGCGTAGGCGATCCGGTGTTCGAGCTGAGGCTACTGATCGTCCGCCGAAGGAGCGAGCGAAAACGGAAATTGACCGTCCGTTCAAAGCCGCTGCCGATGGCACATGCCCAACCACCGCCCCCGCCATGCCTGTTCGAAGCCGGACATGCCAAACGGTCCGCCCCCTCCGGTGCGGTGCGGAGGGGGCGGACCTGGATCGGCCGCGCTGGTGCGGTGCGTGGGGAAGTCGCGGCCTACTTGTCGGCGCCGATCGGCTCGCCGTCACCGTTGATGGCGAACCAGGTGCCGCCGACGCCCTGGCCGTTGGTGTCGCCGGGGGCCTTGTCGTTGGCGAAGGTGTAGAGCGGGATGCAGTTGATGGTCTGCTGCTTGAAGCCGTCGGGGCGGTCGAAGACCGTGTAGCCCTTCAGCAGGATGCCCTTGGTGTCGTTCTTGTCGACCGGGGCGACGACGGGCCACTTGTCGAGGCAGTCACCGACGCACTTGGTCGACATCGGCCACTGGGTGTCCTTGAGGAACCGGTAGACGGTCATGCCGTTCTTGTCGACGACGATCTCGCCGAGCTTGGCGTCATTGCGGGTGGTCAGACCGGCCTGCTCGACCGCCCCGGCCCCGTTGCCGCCCGCGTCGGCGCCGCCGCCGCCCTTGATGGAGGCCTTCTTGCCGTTGGGCGCCGAGGCGAACCACGTGCCCTTCAGACCCTGGCCCTTGATGTCACCGGCCTTGGTGTCCTTGGCGAAGTAGTACAGGGGCCAGCCGCCCACCGTCAGCTGCTTGGTGCCGTCGGGACGGCTGACCTCGCCGAGCAGGGCCTTGTCGACACCCTGGGCGGCGGTGGCGCCCGCGGCCGGCACCGGCGGCCAGGTGACGGCGCACTCGCCCTCGCAGGTCGTCTTCGGCGGCTCGAAGGAGTCCTTGTCAAAGCGGTACAGGGTGCGACCGGCGCTGTCCGTGAGGACCTTGCCGTACTCGTCGCTGTTCCACACCGTCAGCTGGCCCGCGGAGGCCGCCGTGGTGGACTGGGCCTGGTCCGACGTACCGGAGCCCGCCGCGCCGGCCGTGCCCGCACCCGCTCCGGTGCCGGCGATGGTGCCGGTGCCGAGCGTCGGGGTGGAAGCGGCGCCCACGTTCTGTGCGGACGTGGACCCCTGTTCCTGACCGCACGCCGTCGTCAGCACCAGTACAGCCGCAGCTGTCGCTACGAGTGAGGCGCTCCGCCAGGAGGTCTTCATTCCAACTCCCCGTGTATCCGGTGGGTGTTGCAGCGCCCTACTGCGCCGCTTGCTGGTCCTAGGTACGCGTGGGAGTGCCCGCTGTGTTCAACGCCGCGCGAATTTCTTTCCGAAGTCTGTGTCGCGGCGCGCGACGCGGTGAGCGCCGCGGCCTGCGCCGGTATCGAAAAAGGGGTCAGCGCCGGGCGTCAGCAGTCAAACCTTCGGGGCCCGTTCTTCGCTCTTTTGGAGCAATCCCTCCGTGCACCCGCGTACGCGCGGGCGCGAGCACGGATGATCTCCGACGTGCAAGGACCCCAGCGGACCCGATCCGCACTCGCCCTACGGCTGTCGGCCCTGCTCGCACTGACCTGGCTCCTCACCGGAACCCCGAGCGGTACGGCGGTCGCCGACGCCTGCGCGTACGCCGATGTCGGCCCGGACGGCGGAGGCAGGGTCGCCGTGGCGATCGGGAGCACCGACTCCTGCGAGCCGACCCCGTCGCCCACGCCCACGCCCCCACCGACCCCGTCGTGTCCGCCGGAGCCGACGCCCACCCCGACGCCGCCACCGCGGCCGGAACCACCGGCGCCCACACCCGCCCCGGACCCCACTCCGGACCCGCCGCCCGCCCCGAGGCCGACGCCTCCGCCACCGCCGAGGCCCGCCCCGCCGCCGCCCGTGCCGCCACCGCCCGTGAAGGAGGCGCCCCGGCCCGTCGCCGCCCCGACTCCCCCGCCGGAGCCGAAGCCGAAGCCGAAACCCACGCCGAGCCCCCGCCCGAAGGTGTCGCCGACCCCGGTGAGCTACCCGCCGTACCGGGCCCCGTCGCACGCACGGACGAAGCGCTCCGGCCCGTCCCTCGTCTCGCTCGCCCTGCTCGTCACCGTGCCCGCGGTCTTCGCCGCCGCCGCCCTGCGTCCGCGCTGATTCCTGGAGGAACCTCTTGTCGGAATGGCTTGTTCTCACCCTCGCGATGGGGGCGGCGTGTCTGGTCGTCCTCATCGTGGCCGTAGTACGGCATCACGCCGCACCCGCGGACGAGGACCCGTCCGAGACCCCGGACGTCATCGAGTACATCACCATGATGATCGGCGTGGTGTACGCCATCGTGCTGGGTCTGGCGATCGCCGGGGTCTGGGAGGCCCGCAGCGCCGCGCAGGACCAGGTGCAGGCGGAGGCGCAGGCCCTGCACGAGGTCAGTGAGCGGGTGCGGGTGTACCCGGCGGACGTGCGCGACCGGATCCGCGCGGACATCGACGCCTATGTCGGCCACGTGGTGACCACCGAGTGGAAGGTCATGGCCGAGAAGGGCGAGGTGACCGAGCGGGGCACCGAACTGTTCGACACCGTGCGCCACGAGGTCACCGACTACGAGCCGCGGAGCGACTTCGAGGCGCAGGCCTACCAGCCACTGCTGGACCAGATCGCCGCGGCCGACGCCGCGCGCGGCAGCCGCGCGGACTCGACCGGCGAGACGATGCCCGGCGTGGTCTGGTTCGGCCTGATCATCGGCGCGGTGGTGACGGTCGGCATGGTGTTCGCCCTGCAGATCCGGCGCACGGCGCGCGAACTGATCCTGGCCGGGCTGTTCTCCGCCCTGATCGCGTTCCTGCTGTTCCTGGTCTGGGACTTCGACGCCCCCTACAGCCGGGGGCTTTCGGCCACGGCGGATCCGTTCCTCGCCCTGTTCCCGAACGCGGGCGACTGACGGTCCTCCGCACCCGGTCCACGGCCGGGGGACGGGCGCCGCGCGGCGCCCGTCCCCCGGCCGTACGCGTGTCCGGTCCCCTGTGCGGAGCACACGCTTGCCCCATTCGCGCGACTGCGGTCGCGCCGCCGGGCGCGCCTTCTTAACTTTTCGGTCATCGAGGTGCATTTCAGGCGCAGGCGGAAACGGTCCGCAGCAGGCTCCTCGGGGACCCGGAGGCTCCACCATGCGCGCGATACGCGTCGTCGCGGCCGTTCTGCCGGCCGTGACCGCCCTCTCCCTCTCCGCACCCGTCGCGCACGCGGCACGGGTCAGCGACCGCACGTCGTTCGGCTTCGGGGTGACGCCCTCCGCCGTCGCCCCCGGCGGGCAGGTGATCCTGAGCGTGGACGGCTGCCACCGCCGTACGACCGTCTCCTCGGGCGTCTTCGACGCCGTCCTCATCCCCAGGGGCCAGTCCTCGGCCACCGCGACCGTCGACCGGGACGCCCGGCCCGGCACGGTGTACGAGGTGACGTTCCAGTGCGGCGACGAGATCGGCCGGACGGATCTCACCATCGTCGGCGACCGCCCGACCCATCACCCCACCCACCACCCCACCCGGGGCTCACACGCCGGGGCCGGCGGCACCGTCGCGGGCTTCGACCTCTCGCAGATCGGCCTCGGCGCGGCACTCGTCGCGGGGTCGCTGGGCGTGGCCTGGCACCGGTCGCGGCGCCGCCCCGAGGACGGCAGCCACTCCTGACCGCCGCCGGCAACGGCACCGCACCCCCGACAGCCCTTCACCCCGGACCGTCGCGGGTTCCGGGGCGCGGGGCTGTGCGGAACGGGACCGGTCGTCGTCGTTCCCGTGTGGGTCAGATCCTGTTCTCGGAGTCAGATCTTGTTCTCGGAGCGGCGCCGCATCCAGAAGACGCCCCCGCCGACGACCGCCGCCGTCACCAGTCCGCCGCCGATCGCGATGTCGGTGGTCGTGGCCCCGGTGGAGCTGCTGCCGCCGAGCCCGCCGCGCACCCCGCCGATGACGGTGAAGACGCCCGTGAACGTCTTGCGCTCGCCCTCGCAGTGGGTGGTGACGCTGTACGAACCGGGACTGGCGTCGGAGTTGACCCGCGCCCTGGCCGTGGCGGTCGTGCCACCCATCGAGGCGAGGTTGGTGGTCGGGAAGGCGTTCGAGCTGATCGTGCTGCCGGCGGTCGCGCACGCGTCACCGCCCTTGACGGTGAGGACGAGCTGCCCGCCGCGGGCGATGACGTTGGGGGCGGCCGTGACCGAACTGGGTTGGTCCCAGGCGGCGGCCGCCGGCGCGGCGACACCGACCAGGGCGGCCGCGGCGGCCGCGGCCGCCAGGACACGAGTAGTACGCATGTGATCCTCCGCGGAAGACGCCCCGGGTCCCGTCCCCGGTCGATCGGCGAGAAAGCGCCTCCCGGAACGACCCTCGGACGCCGTGCGCGAGGCCGCATTTCGGGGCTGGTCCGTCCTGGTGAGCCCCGGGAACGGGACACGCCGGGGATATCTCCGGATGATCGGATATCACCGCAGGTCACGGACCGTCAGAAAGTTCCTTCGGGCGGCGAACTCGGATGGCGCAGACCTCTCTCGCGCCGCCACCCGTTCGTACCCGCCCCCGTCGCCGTCTCGCTGCGGCGCGCTTAGCGTTTCCGTACGCGCGACGCACACGGCGACGGCCGTGTCGAGAGGGGATGGCGAATGTCTTCGTCCGCACCGGCCGAGGCCGAATGGGAGGAGCGGCGGAAGAAGCGCGCTCCGTGGGGCGTGATAGCGCTGGTTCTGCTGACCGGTCTCGCGCTCATTCGCAACGGCTCGGGGGAGTTCGACGTGGGCCCGCCGCAACCCGCGTCGGCGGCCGCCGCCGACAGCCTCAGCACACCGCGGGGCACCTTCGCGCGCACCCCGGACCCGCTGCCGTACGCCATGGTCGACCGGGTGCGGATCCCGTCGATCCGGGTCGACGCGCCGGCCGTGGCCGTCGGACTGGACCCGCAGGGCTGGGTGGACGCTCCCCCCGCCCGGGACCCCAACCTCGCGGGCTGGTTCACCGGCGCGGTCTCCCCCGGGGAGAAGGGCACGGCCGTCGTCGTCGGCCATGTCGACAACGATCAGGGCCCGGCCGTCTTCTACGGGCTCGGCGCGCTGAAGAAGGGCGCCAAGGTCGAGATCCGGCGCGCGGACCGCAGGACCGCCGTGTTCGAGATCTACGGCGTCGAGGTCTTCGCCAAGGACAACTTCCCCGGCGATCGCGTCTACGGCAACAGCGGAGTTCCCGAGCTGCGGGTCATCACCTGCGGGGGCGGTTTCTCCAAGCAGAACGGCTACGACGGGAACGTCGTCGTGTTCGCCCGCCTGGTCGAGGTGCGCTGAGCGCTCCCGGCCGGCGGGCGAACGCCCCCGCATCTCATCGCGGGGCCTCTACGTACTGCCGCTGCGGCACGGTGATGCGGTAGCCGTCCTCCAGCAGTCCGGGCAGATAGTCACGCAGGGCCGCCACGCTCTGGGAACGGTCGCCGCCCGCGTCGTGGGAGAGCACGACGACGCCGGGGCCCGCGCCGTCCTCCACGCGCTCGGCGATGGTGTGCGCGCCCGGTCTGCGCCAGTCCAGGGTGTCCACGGTCCAGCCGAGCGGCTCCATGCCCAGCTCGGCACCGAAGCGGAACGCGGCCCGGTTCCAGGCGCCGTAGGGGGCGCGGAACCACAGCGGCGGTTCCCCGGCCGCCTTCTCGATGATCTCGCTGGTGCGGGCCATCTCCGAGTGGACCCGGGAGCGGGAGAGGGTGGTGAGCAGCGGATGGGTCCAGGTGTGGTTGCCGACGACATGGCCGTCGTCGGCCATCTCGCGCAGCAGGTCCTGGTGCTGGACGGCCATCTCCCCGCAGACGAAGAACATCGCCCGGACGTCGTGGTCGCGCAGGATCCGCAGGATGTCCGGGGTGTAGCGGGGATCCGGGCCGTCGTCGAAGGTCAGCACCATGCTCCGGCCGCGTCCGTCGACCCGCAGGAAGGGCTCGTGCCGGACGCCGGCCCGGACGAGGGTGCGGCGGCGGGCGCGCGGGCCGTACCCGGCGATGGGTTCCAGACGGTACGCGGAGGGCTTGATCGCGGGGCGGCCCACCGGTCCGGCGGCCGGGACGGGGGCGCCGGCCGGTGCCGGTCCGGCTCCCCCGTCGCCGACGAGCAGGGCGGCGGTGCCCGCCGTGCCGGCGGCGCCGAGCAGGGCGGCCGTACCGGTCAGCAGATGGCGGCGCGTGAACAGGCTTCGTCCCGTGAGCATCTGATCCTTCGTCATGACTCATCAGTCGACCAAGGCGGGGACGGCGCACCACCGCGACACCGGTGCGGCGGCATGAAATCACACGATGGGACGAGTTTCCCGCGCCCCTGATGACCGCCCCCGGCGCGCCCCTGACTGATGCCCGCCCCGGCGCACGCCGGAGGCCGGATGCTCGGATAGCCTCGCGACCGTGACCGATCAGCAAGCACACCGGTTCGAACGCGGCACCGACGGGCCCAAGGTGATCCTCGTCGGACTGGACGGTTCCGAGACCTCGCTGCGTGCCGTGGCCTACGCCGCCGGTCTCGCCCGCCGCCAGCACGCGCTGCTCGCCATCGTGTACGTGCAGCCGCCGCTCGCGACGAGCGCGGCGCTCGGGGTGCCGGTGGCGGGGACGACCGAGGAGATCGCCGAGCAGCTGGTGGCGGAGATCCGGGAGGCCGCCGAGCAGGTGAAGGGGGTCTTCGAGGTGCGCTGGGAGTTCCACACCTTCCGCGGCGACCCGTACAGCGGTCTGGTGACGGCGGCGGACCGGCTCAAGGCGGACGCGGTCGTGGTCGGCGCCTCCCAGCAGGCCGGCCACCGCATCGTCGGCTCGGTCGCCCTGCGCCTGGTGAAGGCGGGCCGCTGGCCGGTGACGGTGGTGCCGTAGGCCCGCGGAGGGCGGCCGGGACCGCGCGGGCGGACCGCCCGCGGGGTGCGCCGACCGTTCGTCGCACCGTTCGTCGACAGGTTCGACCGCCCGCCGCACATCCGTGACCGCCCTCTGTCCCCGCGCGGCGCCCCGCGTTCCCATACGGCCATGACGGCCGGAACCACGATCACCAGAGGGACGACCGCCGAACACGAGCTGGCCGAGCTCCAGCGCGAACACGGCCGCCCCCTCTTCGCCCTGCTGCTGCGGCTCTCGGACGGGGACCGCCATCGTGCCGAGGACCTGGTGCAGGAGACCTTCGTGCGCGCCTGGCAGCATCCCGAGGCGCTGCGCGCCGACGACTTCGACTCCGTACGCCCCTGGTTGCTCACCGTCGGACGGCGACTCGCCATCGACGCGCGGCGGGCCCGTCAGGCCCGTCCGGCGGAGGTGGGGGACGCGGTGCTGGAGAACGCCCGAGTGATGTCCGATCACGCCGAACGGTCGGTGGCGACCCTCGATGTACGGGAAGCTGTGAAGACACTCACTCCCGAGCACCGTGAAGTACTGGTGCAGGTGTACTTCCAGGGGGCGAGTGTGGCGGAAGCCGCCGAAGCCCTCGGGATCCCGCCCGGTACGGTGAAGTCCCGCGCGTACTACGCACTGCGCGCCCTACGCCGGGTGCTTCCGGGATACGCGGCCGACCTGCGGTGAAACCCATGGCCGAGTCAAACCTCCGTAAAGCGCCTTGCTGAGGACCCCTGTTGAGCAATCAGCTGTCTTCTATCCGTGTTCCGGATGGGGGCCGGGGCCTGGTCTCCAGGCCCGGGGTCGGGCGACGCGCACGCACCGGAGGAAGGCAGGAAGGGATGCTGCACAGAGGTCAAGAGAGCACGGACGGCGCCGGCGGCGGCGAACTGGCCGTCCCGATGGCGTGGTTCTATGCCGAGTACATCGCGGAGGAGCTGCTGCGGACGGGCGACCTGATGCCGCCGACGTCCTTCGAGTTCCGTGCGGGGCGGGACGCCCTGGCGCTGACCATCTTCCTCTCGGACGCGGGCGGTGAGCTCTCCGGCATCCGGGTCGTCACCCAGCTGGAGACCTGGCTCTCGCTGACGGCGTACGACCAGCCGTGGCAGGACTGGGTGTGCGAGCGCATGGCGGACTTCACCGCCGAGGCGCTGGAGTCGGGCGGCCCGTCCCCGGATCTGGAACTGGCGGCCGCCGCGTGGCGCTGGCTGGAGGAGACGGAGCTGCTCGCGCCGGACCTGGACGCGGTGCCGGGCGGCGGCGCGGTGCTGGGCGAGGACGACGGGCCAAAGGTCTGGACAGCGGCATGGCGGCTCGGTCTGCCGCTGGGGCACTTGGCGATCCACCTCTTCTAGCCGGGACACCCCGTCTCCGGGTGGTGGCCGTCCACCTGTCCCGGCCTTGGTGAACCAACTTTTTCGATCCCGGACCAATCCGCCCGGCGGAGGGCTCCGAATCTTTTGGTTGGCATTGTCGTGAGGCTTGAGTGATTCGCCGGTCTGGTCCGTACCGGTGGGGGCAGGAAGCAACCCCCACCGCACACCGGCCCGAGGAATCGCCATGTGGTCCCAGGATCGTCATCACGACGTCGGCGCGTACGCGCTGGGCGTGCTGGACGAGGTGGATTCGTTCCACTTCGAGGACCATGTCCGCGGCTGCCCGCAGTGCGCGCTACAGGTCACCGAGTTCCGTCCGGCTGCCCGCCAGCTGATGCTCTACCGCAATGCGACGCCGCGCGCGGTGCACCCGTTCGCGGCGCCCGGCCCGCGGATGCTGGGACGGCTGCTCGACGAGGTGGCCGCCCGCCACCGGGCGAAGCGCAGGCGCTGGCTGTTCGCCCTCGCGGCGTCCGTGGTCATCGCCGTCGGCGGGCCCGCCGTTGCCGTTCTCGCAGGTCCGGGCGAGGCTCCGAACACCGTCGCCGCCACCGACGCCAAGACGGGCGTGTGGGCCGAGGTCAAGGCCGAGGAACGGCTCTGGGGCAGCGACATCGAGCTGAAGGTCAAGGAGGCCGAGGGCGTCCACGCCTGCCGGCTGGTGGTGATCGGCAAGGACGGCTCCGAGGAGACGGCCGCGAACTGGAAGTCGCCCGAGGGCGCCGACAAGGCCTCCGAGATGGTGGGGGGCACCGCCATGCAGCGCGAGGACATCAGCCACTTCGAGGTGCGCAGCCAGGACGGCGAGCTCCTGGTGACCATCGAGGCCCCGGCCTGGCGCTGAACCGGCGGGGATTGGTCCGTACCTTCAATGGTTGCGGATCATGACCGGTCGCCGGATCCGGGCTGTTCGATCACCCGACCAAGGCTATTTGAGCAACCGTGACAGCCGTCGGTCGGCGAGGGGTCTGCCGCCCGTCTGACAGGTCGGGCAGTACTGCAGCGAGGAGTCGCTGAAGGAGACCTCCCGGACGGTGTCGCCGCACACCGGGCAGGGCTCGCCGGTACGGCCGTGGACCCGGAGCCCGCTCTTCTTCTCCGCCTTCAGCCTCCCGGCCGCCAGCCCCCGGGAGCGCTCGACGGCCTCGGTGAGCGTGGTGCGCAGCGCCTCGTGGAGGTGGCGGACCTCCTCCGGTCTCAGCGACGAGGCCAGCTTGAACGGCGACATCCGCGCGGCGTGCAGGATCTCGTCGCTGTACGCGTTCCCGATCCCCGCGATCAGGCTCTGGTCCCGCAGCGCCCCCTTGATCTGCCGCCGCTCCCCGGCGAGCAGCCCGGCGAAGCGGGTCACGTCGAAGTCGTCGGCGAGGGGGTCCGGGCCGAGCCGGGCGATGCCGGGCACCTCCGCCGGGTCCCGGACGAGGTGGACCGCGAGCCGCTTCTGCGTCCCGGCCTCGGTGAGGTCGAAGCCCTCGCCGGTCTCCAGGGCGACCCGCAGCGCGAGCGGGCTCCTGCCGCCGGGTTTCGGCGGACCGTCCGGCAGCCGGTCCTTCCACTGGAGCCATCCGGCTCGCGCCAGATGCGTCACGAGGTGCAGCGCGCCGCCGTCCGCCGCGAGGTCGAGGAACTTGCCGTGCCGCAGCACGCCGGTGATCTCCCGGCCCTCGAAGGCGCTCAGGGGCGGGTCGTACGTCTTCAGCACACTGACGGCCACGGGGAGCACGCGGACGACTTCATGACCGACGAGCCTGTCGACCAGGAAGTCCCGGAGCGCCTCGACTTCGGGCAATTCGGGCATACATCCAGAGTGCCATGGGCTCCGCCGGGGGGTGCGTTGTCGGCTGCCGGCCCGGTGGGGCTTCTCGCGCAGTTCCCCGCGCCCCTGAAAAGCAGGGGCTGCGCCCCGTGCTTTCCAGGCCCGCGAGGCCGTGGTCTTCAGGCCCGCAGGGGCCTGATGCTTTTAGGGGCGCGGGGAACTGCGCGAGAAGCCCCACGCACCCGCACCCGCCAAAGAACCCGCACCCCCGAGCTATCAGGCGGCCCAAACCCTCACGCGCCCGGCAGCACGAACTCGCACCAGACACACTTGCCCCCACCCCGCGCCTCCACCCCCCACACATCCGTCAACCGGTCCACCAGCAGCAACCCCCTCCCCGACACCCCCGCCTCCCCCGCCTCCCGCCGCCGCGGCAACGCACTGGAGGAGTCCTCCACCTCCACCCGCAACCGCCGGTCGGACCCCGCGAGCGCCCGCAACGTCACGATCGCCGCCCCCTCCGTATGCATCAGCGCATTGGTGATCAGCTCGTCCGCGACCAGCTCGATCTCGTCGGCCCGATCCCGCGCCCCCCAGGAGCGGACCGCCGCGCCGATCATGTGCCGCGCCTCGGTGAGCGCCTCCGGATCGCCGGGCGCCACATGCTGCTGGAGCCGCCCGCCGGGCTCCGCGCTGCGGCTGCGGCGTCGCAGCAGCAGGAGGGCGACGTCGTCGTCGCCGCCCCTCTCCTCCGCCACGTCGATGAGCCGGTCGGCGAGATCGTCGACGTCGTCGGGGCCGGTGGCGATCAGCGCCTTCAGCGTCCGCAGGCCGTCGTCGAGGTCGGCGCCGGGCTGTTCGATGAGGCCGTCGGTGCAGAGCAGCAGCGTCTGCCCGGGGAACATCTCGACGGTGGTGACGGGGTACTCCAGGCCGCCGAACTCGGCGGACAGCCCGAGCGGCAAGCCCCCTTCCACGCCGACCCGGTGGCAGGAGCCGTCGGTGTGCCGCACCAGCGGGTCGATGTGCCCGGCCCGGACGACCTGGACCACTCCGGTGGACAGGTCGGCCTCCGCGTACAGGCAGGTCGCGAAGCGGTCGGTGTCGAGTTCGTGGAGGAAGGCGGAGGCTCGGGCCATGACGGTGGCCGGGGTGTGGCCCTCGGTGGCGTAGGCCTTCAGGACGATGCGGAGCTGGCCCATGACGGCCGCCGCGTGCGTGTCGTGGCCCTGGACGTCGCCGATGACCGCGCCGACGCGCCCGCCCGGCAGCGGGATGAGGTCGTACCAGTCGCCGCCGATGTCCCGGCCGAGCGAGCCGCCGAAGGACGCGGCGCGGTAGCGGACGGCGACGTCGGCGCCCGGGACGCTGGGGATGGACCGAGGCAGCATGGCCTGCTGGAGCCCTTCGGCGAGGTCCTTCTCCCCCTCGTAGAACATGGCCCGCTGGAGGCTCTGGGCGATGCTGCTGCCGAGCGCGATGAGGACGTCGCGCTCCTCGGAGCTGAAACCGCGCCGGTCGTTGTAGAGCAGGCCCATCGCCCCGATGGGGCGGGCCTGCACGATCAGCGGCAGATACGCGGCCGAGGTGATCTTGAGGTCGGTGATGTGCGGCCAGAGCAGCGGATAGGACTCGGCGAACTCCTCCGGCGACTCGATGAAGTGCGGGGCGAGGTGCCGTACCACCTCGTTCATCGGGTACTTCACGTCGAGGCGGGTGATCCGGGTGCCGGGCACATAGCTGTCCTCGGGGCCGGCGGCGACCATCCGGACCCGTCCGGCCTCCACCAGGCCCATGACCAGGCTGGTCGCGCCGAGGTGGGTGAGTCCGTCGGTGTCCTCCAGGACGTCGATCACGTCCTGCACGGTCCGGGCGTGGGCCAGGGCGGCCGTGATCACCTGGACGACGTTGGCCTGCTTGCGGCGGACCTCGTCGAGCGCGGCCTGCTCGGTACGGGAGCGGATCTCGTCCAGTTCGCGGGTGGCGTCACGGACGATGCCGATGACCCGGTACGGGCGGCCCGTGGCGTCGCGGCGGATGTAGCCCTGGGTGTGGGTCCAGCGCAGGGTGCCGTCGCGCAGCCGGAGGCGAAAGTAGGCACCGTAGTTCTCGCTGCCGTCCTTGAGGGCCTGCGAGACCAGGGCGTCGAGTCGGTAACCCTCCATCGGGGGCACCCGCCCGGACAGGCTCTCCGGTCTGCCGTCGTACTCCTCCGGGCGCACGTCGAAGATCTCGTGGGCCTTGGCGTCCATGTGGAACGCACCGGCGTCGAGGTCCCAGTCGAAGGTGCCCATGAGATTGAGGGCCAGGACGGGGTCCGGGTGGGAGAGCCAGTCGTCCGGGACGTCCGAGTCGCTCGCTCCCCGATCAACCATGGGGCAACTTTGACAGCATTTGCCCGATTATTCGAGTGGAGGGATCGGCATCGGACCGGACGGCGTTCCGCTCACTATCGTCGATACCGTGGACTGGTTCACCGCACCCGACCTCTGGCTGAGCCGGCTGCTTTTCCAGCGGTCCCTGGCCGTGATCTACGCGGTCGCCTTCCTGGGGGCGGCCCTGCAGTTCCGCGCGCTGATCGGCGAGCGGGGCATGCTGCCGGTGCCCCGTTTCGTCGCACGGGTGCCGTTCCGGCACGCCCCCAGCGTGTTCCACCGCCACTACTCGGACCGTTTCTTCGCGGCATGGGCGTGGACGGGCTGCGCGGTGTCGCTGTCGCTGGTCGCCGGGCTGGACTCCCTGCTTCCCCTCTGGGCCGCCATGCTGCTGTGGCTCGTGCCGTGGGCGATGTACCTGTCGATCGTGAACGTCGGCCAGACCTGGTACTCCTTCGGCTGGGAGTCACTGCTCCTGGAGGTCGGTTTCCTGGCCGTCTTCCTCGGCAACGACGAGGTGGCTCCGCCGATCGTCGTGCTGTTCCTGCTGCGCTGGGTGCTCTTCCGGGTCGAGTTCGGGGCCGGTCTGATCAAGCTGCGCGGCGACGAGTGCTGGCGGAAGCTCACCTGTCTCGACCACCACCACGAGACCCAGCCGATGCCCGGCCCGCTCAGCTGGTTCTTCCACCACCTCCCGAAGCCGTTCCACCGCGCGGAGGTGGCCGCCAACCACGTCACCCAGCTCGTGGTGCCGTTCCTGCTCTTCGCCCCGCAGCCGGTCGCGACGGCCGCCGCCGCGCTGATGATCGCGACGCAGTTGTGGCTGGTGCTCTCCGGCAACTTCTCCTGGCTGAACTGGATCACCATCGTGCTGGCCCTGTCCGCCGTCGACTTCGGCGCGACCGCGCCGGACACCCCCGGCACACCCCTCTGGTACGCGGTCGTCGTGCTCGTCGTCGCCGCGCTGGTCCTCTGGCTCAGCTACCACCCCGTCCGCAACATGATCTCCCGCCGCCAGGTCATGAACCGCTCCTTCGACCCGCTGCACCTGGTCAACACGTACGGGGCCTTCGGCAGCGTCAGCCGGGTGCGGTACGAGGTGGTCGTCGAGGGCACGGCGGACGACGTGCCGCGGGAGGACTCCGAGTGGCGGGAGTACGAGTTCCGGGGCAAGCCGGGGGACCCGAGGCACTGGCCGCGCCAGTTCGCCCCCTACCATCTGCGGCTCGACTGGCTGATGTGGTTCGCCGCGCTCTCCCCCGCGTACGCCGGGTCCTGGTTCGGCGCCCTGGTGGAGCGCCTCCTGGAGAACGACCGCGACACGCTCCGGCTGCTGCGCCGCTCCCCCTTCCCCGCCGACGCCCCGCCCCGCTTCGTCCGCGCCCGCCTCTTCCGCTACCGCTACACGACGTGGCGCGAGCTGCGGGAGACCGGGGCGTGCTGGGAGCGGACGTACGTACGAGAGTTCCTGCCGCCGACACGGCTGGCCGCGTCCCCCGCGCGGAAGTCCTGACCGGGCGGCGATTCAGGCCACATCCTCACTTCCCGGTCAAAGTCCCGTTCCGGCTCCCCGCTCACGACGGAGCTCCTGCTCGCCGCCCGCCCCTGTAATCAACCCTGTCCGTCGCATTGACATCCGACTCAGGATATCTACCGTTGGGAGCGCTCCCATGACAGCCTCGCAACCGGAAGGAGCTCCCCCACATGCGCAAACAGACTCCGTCGACCGGGCGTTCGCGATCCCCCCTCCACCGGCCCCTCCAGGCGCTCGTCATGCTGTTCGCCGTGGTTGTCGGCGCACTGACCTGGTCGGCTCCCGCCCAGGCTCACGGCACCATCGTCGGCCCCGCTTCCCGCGCGTACCAGTGCTGGAAGACATGGGGCAACAACCACATGGACCCGGCCATGCAGACCCAGGACCCCATGTGCTGGCAGGCCTTCCAGGCCAACCCCGACACCATGTGGAACTGGATGAGCGCGCTCCGCGACGGCCTCGGCGGCCAGTTCCAGGCGCGGACCCCCGACGGGACGCTCTGCAGCAACAACCTCTCCAGGAACGCCAGCCTGGACAAGCCCGGGCAGTGGAGGACCACCACCGTCGGCAACAACTTCTCGGTCCACCTGTACGACCAGGCGTCCCACGGTGCCGACTACCTCAGGGTCTACGTGAGCAAGCAGGGCTTCAACCCCAAGACCCAGACCCTGGGCTGGGGCAACCTCGACTTCATCACGCAGACCGGCCGCTTCGCCCCGGCACAGAACATCACGTTCCCCGTCCAGACCTCCGGCTACACCGGACACCACATCGTGTTCGTGATCTGGCAGGCCTCGCACCTCGACCAGGCCTACATGTGGTGCAGCGACGTGAACTTCGGCTGAGCCGGGGAGCGCCGCACGCGGCGCCGGCCTCGACCCCGGCGCCGTGACCGTAAGGCCACTGCCGGGCCTGCTCGTTGACACACCGTCAGCGACGTGATCCACCGGCTCGGCGAGATGGGCCGGGCCTGTCCGCACCCGCGGTGGGCCCGGCCGCGTCCCGGAGTCCTCCGACGTACGGGACCGGTCGCGTCACAGCGCCTTGTACATGATGTGCAGCCCGACCAGCCCGTCCTTCGGATGCTCGAAGGCGTCGGGGACCGTGCCGATCACGGTGAAGCCGAGCGAGGTCCACAGCCGTACGGCGGGGTTGGTCTCGACGACGGCGTTGAACACCATGCCCCGGAAGCCCTGGGCGCCCGCTTCGGCGAGGACGTGCTCGGCGAGGGCGCGGCCGATGCCACGGCCGCCGTGGTCGGGGTCGACCATGAAGCCCGCGTTGGCGACGCGGGCGGCGGGACCACCGTAGTTGGGGGTGAGATAGGCGGAGCCGACCACCGTCGCGGTCTCGTCCTCGACGACGTACACGCGTTTGGCGGGGGCCATCCACAGGGCGCGGGCGGCTTCCTCGGAGGTGTCCGGGTCCCAGGTGTAGGTCTCGCCCGTGGCGACGACGCGGTGCCAGAACGGCCAGATGCCGGGCCAGTCGTCGGCGGTGGCTTCTCTGATCTGCATGGGCGTGAGTCTGGCACGCCCATGCAGACGGCGATCGCGATGCTCCCGCTCAGTCCACGCTGGGCAGGATGTGGGGCTCGGCGAGGTCGTCCTCGTAGCCCGCCAGCCGGATCGGGGCGGACCTGGCCCACACGTCCAGGCTGCCCAGTTCCTTCTTCGACCGGCCGCCGCCCTCGGTGTGTTCCTCGGGACGTGGCTCGCGATTCGTCTTCTCTGGTGTCACCGCGCACTCCTTATGTGTCGGGTCACCCTCGGGACGTCGGCCCAGCCTGCCGCTGTGCGTCCGACGTCCGCTCGGGTCTGAGTCGATGTCAGTTCGGACGCGGTGGCGCCGGATTTCCTGGATGTGAGAGCAGGCCGTGGTGACCGGCTTGTCCCGGGACGGACCGTGGGTGTGGGTGGGACCCATATAAGGCTGTCCGTCCGGTACAGAGTAACCAAATGAGCGGGCGGCCGCTCGATGGGGCTGAAAAGAAGAGGTAACTGTCTTGAGTCATTCAGCGCCCATCAAGCCCTACCCTAGGGCAATTTGACCCATTTGTTCGGTTTCTCATCACCCGTTCGGCTCAGTACTCGCACCCCGCACCGATCCGACGACCCATCGGATCGCCGCGCTCGGTACGTAGTTCAGGTCCTGTTGGCCGAAACGCAAGCCGACCATGATCTGCTCATGTGTCGCAACGGCATTTCTCGCGGGCGGACTCGGGAGGGACCGGCGGATGGAACTGCGCAGTGTCGAGGAGCTGATGGATCTGCTGCACGCCCGCCGGGGCGGCGGCACGGCACCGGACCACCGCCGGGGCCCCGCGGTCGATCCGCACGAACACGCCCTGCGGACCGCCGCGCTGCTGCGCCGGAGCCGGCCCGCCGACAAGGAGCTGCAGGTGGCGGGCCTGGTGCACGCGGTCGGGCGGCTGCTCCGTCCGGGTGACGACACCGGCCACGCCGACCTGGCCGCCGACACGGTGCGCCCCCCTGCTCGGCGAGCGGGTCGCCCGGCTCGTACGGCTGCACGCCCTCGGTACGGACGACCTCGTACGGCTGCACGCGGGCGGATGGGCGGACGCCACGCTCGTCGAGGACGTGCTGGCCCTGCGGCACGCCGACGAGGCGGGCTGGACCCCCGGCATGGACGCCGGGGTCCTGGAGGACTGGCGGACGGTACTGGAGTTGGTGTCGGACCGGGCGAGGGCCACTCACCACTTGCCGGGCGCGTAGTCCTTCAGGAAGACGCCGTACAGGTCCTCGCCCTGCTCACCGCGGACGACGGGGTCGTAGACGCGGGCCGCGCCGTCGACGAGGTCCAGCGGGGCGTGGAAGCCCTCGTCGGCGAGGCGCAGCTTGTCGAAGTGGGGGCGCTCGTCGGTGATCCAGCCGGTGTCGACGGAGGTCATCAGGATGCCGTCGGTCTGGAACATCTCCTGCGCGCTGGTCCGCGTGACCATGTTCATCGCGGCCTTGGCGGCGTTGGTGTTCGGGTGCCCGGCGCCCTTGTAACCACGGCCGAAGACACCTTCCATCGCCGAGACGTTGACGACGTACGCGCGTGAGCTGCTCGCCTTCCGGGCGGCGTCGGCCATGGCCGGGCGGAGCTTGCTGATCAGGATGAAGGGCGCCGTGTAGTTGCACAGCTGGGTCTCCAGCAGTTCCACCGGGGAGATCTGCTCGATGGTCTGGACCCAGGTGTTGCTGTCGACCACGTCGGGCACGAGGCCGCCCGCGTCGATGGCGGTGCCGTCGAGGTGCCGGGCGACACTGGCGTTCCCCGCGACCAGGGCGAGGTCGGCGACCTGCTGCGCGTCGAGGCCGCTGGTGCCGAGGGGCAGCGCGGCGGGCCCGCCGAGATCACCGACGGCGCCGGAGTTGAAGGCGCCGATCACATGGTGCGCGGGGAGCTCACCGGCGGGCAACGGGGCGCTCTCGCCGTCCACCAGGGCGGCATAGGCGGAGGGCAGGCGGCGGACCGTCTGGGTCGCGTTGTTGATGAGGATGTCGAGGGGACCGGCCTCGGCGACCTGGTCGGCGAGCGCGACGGCCTGCGCCGGGTCGCGCAGGTCGATCCCGACGACCTCCAGGCGGTGCATCCAGTCCGCCGAGTCGTCCATGGCCTTGAAGCGGCGGATGGCGTCCTTGGGGAAGCGCGTGGTGATCGTGGTGTGCGCGCCGTCGCGCAGCAGCCGCAGGGCGATGTACATGCCGATCTTGGCGCGGCCGCCGGTGAGGAGGGCGCGCTTGCCGGTGAGGTCGGCGCGGACGTCGCGCTTGGCGCGGTTCACACCGGCGCAGTCTGGACAGAGCTGGTGGTAGAAGTAGTCGACCTCGACGTACCGGGTCTTGCAGGTGTAGCAGGAGCGCGGGCGCTGGAGTATCCCGGCGATCCGGCCCGCCTCGGTGACGGACGACGGCAGGATGCCCTCGGTCTCGTCGTCGATGCGCTGGGCGGAGCCGGTGGCCGTGGACTCGGTGACGGCCTTGTCGTGTGCGGTCTTGGCGGCGCGGCGTTCCTGGCGGCGGCGCTGCTTGACCGTGCGGTAGACGCCGGCGGTCGCCCGGCGCACCGCGATCGCGTCCGGGTGGTCGACCTCCAGCGTGTCGAGCTCCTCCAGCACGCTGAGGCACACGGCGAGCCGGTCCGGGTCGATGCCGGGGCCGTACACGACCTCGTCCGTGGTCGCGGGGCCGTCCTCTGTCACCGTCATCGCGCTGCCGTTTCCCTGATCACCGCGGCCCGCCCACCGCGTCCGCCACCGAACGCGAAATTGTACGGAGCGGGGGGTGTGGTGACCAAACTTCGGGTGCGGGTCCGGTGGGGGCTGGTCGCGCAGTTCCCCGCGCCCCTGAAAGGCTGCGGCCATTCCACAGGGGCGCGGGGAACTGCGCGAACGGGGTCCGGGACGGAGCCCCGAGTCTTTGAGCGGGGGCGAGAGACGGGTGTCAGGGTTCACACGCCGCCAGCAGGTCCGCCACCTCCCGGACGACCGCCCCGGACAGCCGGTCCAGGTCCGGGACGGCCTCCGCGTCGGCGACCAGCCCGTAGTGCACACTCCCCCGATACGTGGAGACGGCCACCGCCAGCGACTGCCCATGAGCGAGCGGCGCCAGCGGATAGATCTCGGCGAGCGGGCAGCCCCCGAGCCGCAGCCCGAGGCTCGGCAGCGGAACACTGGTCACGAGGATGTCGAACCACAGCCGCGCCGCCTGACTGACCAGCGGCCCCCCGATCCGGTGCCCCAGCGGCAGCACATGATCGGCGAGCAGGGCGACCGCGCCGGCGCCCCGGTTCGGCCCGGCCTCCTTGTTGCGGTCCATCGCCGCACGCACCGTACGCAGCCGCCGCAGCGGATCCGGATCGTCCACCGGCAGTTTCATCAGGTACCCGGAGAGCCGGTTGCCCTGCGGGTGCGCCGTGCGCGGCCGGCGCTTGGAGACGGGGATGAGCGCCCTGGGCGCGACCCCTTCGCTGCCGTCCCCGCGCTCGTCCAGCCACCGGCGCAGCGCGCCGGCCACCACGGCGATGAGGACGTCGTTGACGGTGCCGCCGACGGTCTTGCGGATCCGGTGCACCTCGTCGAGGTCGAGGAGCACCCCGGCGGTGCGACGGGTGCCGCTGGCCTCGGAGGTCAGCGCGGCCGGGGACGAGGCGCCGAGGGTCGCGTCGAGTGTGGTGCGGGCGACGGAGGCGCCGATGTCGAGGGCGCGCCCGAGATCGGAGAGGGTGCCTCTGACCAGGTCGGGGAGTTTGCGCACGTCACGGAGGAGGTCGCGGGGCGGCTCGGCGGGGCGCGGTCGGGGCGCGGGCATGTCGATGGGGTCCATGACGGCCGCGGCGAGCGTGAGGGCCCGCAGTCCGTCGGCGAGGGCGTGGTGGAACTTGAACAGCACCGCGAAGGAGGTGCCGTCCGCCCCCGGCAGCACGTGCGCCTCCCAGGGCGGCCGCCCGCGCTCCAGCGGGCGCTCCATCAGCCGTCCGGCCACCGTGTGGAAGTCGGCGGTCGGCGGGTGCAGCCGTACGTGGTCGAAGGGCTCGAAGTCGGCGACGGGCTCCCGGGTCGCGCCGCCGAAGGCCAGGGGCAGCCGGACGTCCGGGAACCACACGTCCCGGATCCGCATCCGCAGCGCGGGCACGGCGGCCGCCCGGGTGGCGAGCAGCTCGGCGGCGTGGGCACCCGCGGTGGGCGAGTTCGCCGTGAAGACGCCGAGGGCGGCCAGGTGCATGGGGTGTTCGGCGGACTCGATGTTCCAGAACGCAAGGTCGAGGGGGGCGAGCAGGTCAGAAGTCAAGGGCTTGCCTCGCGTCGACGACGGGTGAGTCGGTAGTCAATCGCTGTTGGCCGATTACGGTCAAGTACGATCAAGCTACGCACAGTTAACAACAGATTAAGTCCCGCCTCCGATAAAAGGCGGGACTCATACGACATCTGTGTGCACCCCGGTCACCCGGTCACCCTGAAGGGCTAGGAAACCTGCTGCCCCTTGCCCAACGCGATCACCCCGCCCCGGGAGACGGTGTACAGCTCGGCGTCCCGCTCGGGGTTGACCCCGATGGTGGCACCCGGAGGCACCTGGACGTTCTTGTCGAGCACGGCGCCCCGGACGACCGCGCCGCGGCCGATGTGGACGTTGTCGTGCAGCACCGAGCCCTGGACGACCGCGCCCGGGTCCACGACGACCCCCGGGGAGAGAACGGATCTGGTGACCTGGCCGCGGATCAGGCAGCCCGCGCTGATGATCGACTCGCTGGCGATGCCGCCCGCGTTGAAGCGGGCCGGGGAGAGCTGGCCGGAGCTGGTGTAGATGGGCCAGCTGCGGTTGAAGAGATTGAAGGCGGGGCGCTCGGCGATGAGGTCCATATGGGCGTCGTAGTAGGCGTCGAGGGTGCCGACGTCCCGCCAGTAGCCCTGGTCGCGGGTGGTCTCGCCGGGTACGTGGTTGGCGCTGAAGTCGTAGAGCTGGGCCTCGCCCCGGTCGGTGAGCTGGGGCAGGATCGAGCCGCCCATGTCGTGCACGGAGTCCTCGTCCTCCGCGTCCCGCTGGAGCGCCTCCACCAGGGCCTTGGTGGTGAAGATGTAGTTGCCCATCGAGGCGAACACGCATTCGGGATCGTCACTCAGGCCCGGCGGGTCGGACGGCTTCTCCAGGAAGCGCTCCACGCTCCGGCCGTCGGAGCCGGGCGTGATCACACCGAACGACGACGACTCCGTGCGCGGCACCCGGATACCGGCCACCGTCACCCCCGCGCCGCCCTCGATGTGCTGGGTCAGCATCTGGCGGGGGTCCATGCGGTAGACGTGGTCCGCGCCGAACACGGCCACGTACTCGGGCTGTTCGTCGTGGACCAGGTTCAGGGACTGCAGGAGCGCGTCGGCGCTGCCCAGGTACCAGCGCGGGCCGAGCCGCTGCTGGGCCGGGACCGGGGTGACGTAGTTCCCCAGCAGGCTCGACATCCGCCAGGTCGTCGTGATGTGCCGGTCCAGCGAGTGGGACTTGTACTGCGTGAGCACACAGATCCGCAGGATGTCCGCGTTGACGAGATTGGAGAGAACGAAATCCACCAGGCGGTACGTGCCGCCGAAAGTCACCGCCGGTTTCGCACGGTCGGCCGTGAGGGGCATCAGCCTCTTGCCCTCACCGCCCGCCAGTACGATTCCCAGCACCGAAGGTCCACCGCGCCGCATGCCGCCGCCCCTCTACTACGCCCGGTCGTGCCGAACGCTGATCCTGACTGCCTGTGACTACCCCTGTTTGAGGACTTCCTCGTAAAGCCGGACCGTCCGCCGGGCGACCGTGTCCCAGCCGAACTCCCGCACCGCGCGCTCCCGGCCGGCCTCGCCCATCCGGGCCGCCGCCGCGGGGTCGGCGAGCACCGAGTCCAGGGCGCGGGCCAGACCGCTCTCGAAGTCGTCCTCGGTCGGCACGAGCAGACCCGTGACACCGTCCTCCACTACCTCCGGTATACCGCCGACCCGGGAGGCCACCACCGCGGTCCCGCAGGCCATGGCCTCCAGGTTGACGATACCCAGTGGTTCGTACACCGAGGGGCAGGCGAACACGGCCGCATGGGTGAGGAGCTGGATCACGTCCGGGCGCGGCAGCATCTGCGGGATCCAGAACAGGCCCTCGCGGACGCGGCTCAGCTCCGCGAAGAGGTCCCGGAACTCCCGGTCGATCTCCGGCGTGTCCGGCGCGCCCGCGCAGAGCACGACCTGCGCGGCCGGGTCGATGTCCCGGACGGCCCGCAGCAGATGGGGCACGCCCTTCTGGCGGGTGATGCGGCCGACGAACAGGACGTACGGGCGAGTGGGGTCGACGCCGAGGCGGTCCAGGACGTCCGTGCCGTGGTCCGGCCGGTAGAGCGAGGTGTCGATGCCGTTGTGCACGACGTGCAGCCGCGCCGGGTCCAGGGCGGGGTAGCAGCCGAGGATGTCGTCGCGCATGGCGCCGGAGACGGCGATCACGGCGTCGGCCGACTCGATCGCGGTGCGCTCGGCCCAGCTGGACAGGGCGTAGCCGCCGCCGAGTTGTTCGGCCTTCCAGGGGCGCAGCGGTTCCAGCGAGTGCGCGGTCATCACGTGCGGGACGCCGTGCAGCAGCTTGCCGAGGTGGCCGGCCAGGTTGGCGTACCAGGTGTGCGAGTGGACCAGTTCGCGGCCTTCGAGGCCGGCGGCGATGGAGAGGTCGACGGAGAACGTGCGCAGCGCGTCGTTGGCGTCGTCGAGCGCGGACCAGGGCCGGTGGCGTACGACACCGCCGGCGGCGCCCTCGCCCCAGCAGTGCACGTCCAGGTCGACCAGGGACCTCAACTCGTGGGCGAGGAACTCGACATGGACGCCCGCGCCACCGTAGACGTCGGGCGGATACTCCCGGGTCAGCAGGCCGACTCGCACCCGGAACCCCCTGATCTCAGCGGCTGGTTCCCACATGGTCACCCAGAAGGGTCGGTTGGGGAAGACCACGATGTTCGCGCGGGCGCACGCCCGGGGTCAGGAGCGGGAGCCGCTGCCTGGGCGGGTGCCGGGCGGCCGGTCGAAGCAGCAGTCGCCGCACAGCCCGCCGCCGGGCAGCCGGTAGTAGAGGCAGCAGCTGCGGCGGCGGAGGGTGACCGGGTCGAGCGTGCCGACCAGGGTGGGGTGCGCGAACAGGTCGGTGGCGAGGGCGCGGGCCCGACTCGCCTCCTCCGTACGGCCGTTGACGACCGCCCAGCGGTCGATCTGACGTACGGCGCCGATCAGCGCGGAGGCCGCGTTCCCCCACAGCAGACGCTCGGAGAGCCGCAGTTGAGCGCGCAGGGACGCCGCCAGCGGGACGAGGTGGCCCTCCCGTACGACCTCGCCGATCCGCTCGGCGGGCAGGCCGCGCACCTCGGTCAGCCACAGTTCGTCGGGGGCGCTCGCGTCGGGGTCCCAGCGCAGGAGGCGGGGGTCGAGATCGGGGACGCGCCCGTACAGGGCGGCCGAGCCCAGGGCCACCGACCACAGCCGGGCGGCGAAGCCGAGGTGGGCGATGGACGCGGCCACGCGCGGCTCGGGCGCCCGGAGACTCCGCGCGACTTTTCGGGCACGGAAAATTACGGGATTCGCGTAAACCTCCTCTTTCACCTCGGCACCCCGTGCCGCATAGGCCTGAGCGAGCGTCGGCGGTCGGCCGTGCGGTGGCAGCCCCGTGCGTAGTACGAAGAAGTCGCCGAGTGTCGAGAGGGCGGTGAGGCCGGGGTCGTCATCCACGAGGACGAGTAGTACCAGGGCCCCGACGCGCCGTTCACCAGGCGGCATGCACCCTGTGTCGCCCGTCTGAGGTATGACCCCGAGTCGCCCGTACTCCAACGGCAGTAGGACTCATTGAGTGCTCAGGTACGACGACGCGAACGCGTATCCGAGGCATCGTGGACACCATGAAAGCCGAGCGTTCACCGCGCCGGGCCGGGAGCCCCCGCGCCGCGTTGAGGAGCCGCACATGAGCGCCCTCGCGTTGTCCGTGCTGCTGTCGTTCGTCTCCGCCGTGGCCTACGCGGGCGGGGCGATCGTGCAGGAGCGAGTCGCGGTGTCCTCCCCCGGCCGGTCCTACGCGCCGCTGCGCCGGCCCGTCTGGTGGGCGGCCGTCGGGCTGAACGGCCTGGGCGGACTGCTGCACGTGGTGGCACTGGCCTACGGCCCGCTGAGCCTGGTGCAGCCGCTGGGCGCGCTGACCATCGTCTTCGCCCTGCCCATGGCGGCGCTCTTCGTGGGCCGCCGGGCGGGCGCGACGGCCTGGCGGGGCGCGATCATGGCCACGGTGGGCCTCGCGGGACTGCTCTCCCTGGTCGGCTCGGCCGACGCCCAGTCACTGGACACCGCCGAGCGGGTGCTGGTGGCCGTGGTCAGCGGCGGCGCGGTGGCCGCGCTGACCGTGGCGGGACGCGCGGCGCACCGGCACCCGGCGGTCCGCAGCATCCTCCTCGCGGTCGCCTCCGGTGTCGCGTTCGGCATGTCCTCGGTCTTCACCAAGACGGTCGCCGTCGACTGGACCCACGGCGTGGCCCTCTCCGACGTGCCGTCCCTCGCGGTCATCGGTGTCTTCGCGACGGCCGGTCTGCTGCTGTCGCAGGCCGCGTACCGGGGCGCCGGCCTGGCGGCCCCGCTGGCCACGCTCACCGTGGTGAACCCGGTGGTGGCGGCCGCGGTCGGCATCACGATGTTCGGCGAGACGTTCCGCTACGGCACGACCGGCACCCTGCTCGCGCTGGGCTGCGGGGTCGTCGCGGCGGGCGGCCTGATCCTGCTGACCACCGAGCGGCTCGGCGACGAGGCGCGGGCGGACCGGGCCGACGAGGGCCTTCCGGTTCCGGCCACCGGACAGCCGGCGACGGCGTCCGGGGGTGTGGTGTCCGGGGCTCTGGTGTCCAGGGGCGCGGCGTCCGGGACCGTCGACGTGGAGTCGCTCACCGTGGAGCAGCTGCTCGCGGATCTGCCGCGGCAGACCGTCGGGGCGCCGGGGGCGGACGAGGGCGCGATCGACCTGGACAGGCCGGTGGTCGTACCGGCCCCGTTCCTGCGGCGGAGTCAGGAGTACGGGGAGGACGTCCTGCCCGGCAACCTGCTGCCGCTGCCCTTCCACGGCGGGCCGTACGTGCCGAGGGCACTCCTCGACCGGCATCGCGACCGTGTGAAATCGTGAGCGGGAGGCCCGGACCGGGCCTCCCGCACCACGTCAGATCCGAACCCCTCCCGCCCGCAGATAGGCGATCGGATCGATGTCGCTGCCGAAGCCGGGCCCCGTCCGCACCTCGAAGTGCAGATGCGGGCCCGAGCTGTTGCCCGTGGAACCGGAGCGGCCTATGCGCTGTCCGGCGCTCACGCTCTGCCCGGCCTTCACGGAGATCGCCGAGAGGTGGGCGTACTGCGAGTACCGGCCGTCGGCGTGCCGGATCACCACCTGGTAGCCGAAGGAGCCGCCCCAGCCCGAGGTGACCACCTCCCCGGCCGCCACGGACTTCACCGTGCTGCCGGTCGACACGGGGAAGTCGACGCCCGTGTGGTAGCCCTTCGACCAGGAGGAGCCGGAGGCGCGGTAGGGCGTGCCGAGGGAGGCGCTGACGGGAGCGACGAGCGACGCCGACTCCTGCCGCCTCTCGGAGGCCTGCTGCTTCTGTTGCTTCTGCTCCTTCTGGACCTTCTTCTTTTCCTGCTTCCGCTCCTGCTTGTGTTCCTGCTTGTGTTCCTTCTTCTGGTCCTGCTTCTGGCCGGCCGTGTGC
The DNA here is from genome assembly GCF_014930365.1 of Streptomyces caniscabiei. Lineage (GTDB taxonomy): Bacteria > Actinomycetota > Actinomycetes > Streptomycetales > Streptomycetaceae > Streptomyces > Streptomyces caniscabiei. The sequence goes on from NZ_JABXWI010000002.1 coordinate 322,718, forward strand.
AGGCTCAGGCGCTGGCCCGGGATTATCACGTTCGGGTCGGAGCCTATGGTCGCCCGGTTGGCCGCGTAGAGCTTGCGCCAGCCGCCCCTGACGTCCTGGGAGTCGGCGATCTCGGAGAGGGTGTCACCCCGGACCACCGTGTACATCTCGACCTTGCCGGCCTGGGACTGCGGTGTGGTCTGGGGTTTCACGTCCTCGATCTGGCGGGTCGGCCCGCCGCCGCCACGGGTGAGGCCCGCGCGCTCCGAGCAGACGGGCCAGGCGTCGGGCCCTTGTCCGTCGAGGACCTTCTCGGCGATCGCGATCTGCTGTTCCTTGGTGGCCAGGTCGGCGCGGGCGGCGTACGCCGTGCCACCGAAGGCCTCCCAGGTGGACTGGCTGAACTGCAGGCCGCCGTAGTAGCCGTTGCCGGAGTTGATGTTCCAGTCGTTGGTGGACTCACAGGCCGCCACCTTGTCCCAGGTCTCGACATCGGCCGCGTCCGCGACCCCGGTGCCGATCAGCGGGAGCGCCATGCCCGCGCCGCCCGCCGTGACGGTGAGTGAGGCGCGGTTGATCCTGTTCGGTTGGTACCGCCGGTGCCGACCGCGTACGGCCATGGAGCAGCCCCCCTCGCCTATGCCATGAGCCGCAAAAGTAAGCGCCGCGAACCGGCCAGGACAAGACGAAAATTCAGCCGCTCCCGTCCCGCGAGTGGCGGGTAAGCGACCTGCTCCGGCGCGTAAGTTCCCCCGTCCGGCGCGCGAGTGACCAGGGACGGCGCACAAGGCATCTGGTTGCGCGCCCCATTGAGGCAGGTAGGGCCCTTCCCGCGTACTCAAGCCCGGCAGGCCGCGCAGTGCGGACGGGGCCGGTGCACGTCAGGATGGCCCGAAGGACAATACTGGCGGGCAGGAACGGCACCACCGATATCAGGATCCATAGGAGCCAACCGTATGAGCACTTCAGCCCAGATCGGCGTCACCGGCCTCGCGGTCATGGGGAGCAACCTCGCCCGCAACTTCGCCCGCAACGGCTACACGGTCGCGGTGCACAACCGCTCCGCGGCGAAGACCCACGCGCTGATCAAGGAGCACGGGCACGAGGGCGACTTCATCGCGGCCGAGACCGCCAAGGACTTCGTCCAGGCGCTGGAGCGCCCCCGGCGCCTGGTCGTCATGGTGAAGGCGGGCGGGCCCACGGACGCGGTGATCGAGGAGTTCGCACCGCTCCTGGAGCCCGGCGACATGATCATCGACGGTGGCAACGCGCACTTCGCCGACACCCGCCGCCGGGAGGCCGCGCTGCGCGAGCAGGGCATCCACTTCGTCGGCGCGGGCATCTCCGGCGGCGAGGAGGGCGCGCTCAACGGACCGAGCATCATGCCCGGCGGCCCGGTCGAGTCGTACGACTCCCTCGGCCCGATGCTGGAGAAGATCTCCGCGAAGGCCGCCGACGGCGCGCCGTGCGTCACGCACGTGGGCCCGGACGGCGCCGGACACTTCGTGAAGATGGTCCACAACGGCATCGAGTACGCCGACATGCAGCTGATCGGTGAGGCGTACCAGCTGCTGCGCGACGTGGCCGGCTACACCCCCGCACAGATCGCCGAGATCTTCCGCACCTGGAACACCGGGCGCCTCGACTCGTACCTGATCGAGATCACGGCCGAGGTGCTCGCGCACGTGGACGCGGCCACGGGCAAGCCGTTCGTGGATGTGGTGGTCGACCAGGCCGAGCAGAAGGGCACCGGCCGCTGGACCGTCCAGATCGCGCTGGACCTGGGCGTTCCGGTGTCCGGTATCGCCGAGGCCGTCTTCGCGCGCTCGCTGTCGGGCCACGCCGCGCTGCGCGACGCGTCCCGCTCGCTGGCCGGCCCGAAGGCCACCCCGCTCAGCGCGGCCGAGGCGGGCGCCTTCGCCGACCGCGTCGAGCAGGCGCTGTACGCCTCCAAGATCGTGTCCTACACCCAGGGCTTCCACGAGATCGACGCCGCGCGCGCCGAGTACGACTGGAACATCGACCTGGGCAAGGTCGCCTCGATCTGGCGCGGCGGCTGCATCATCCGCGCGGCCTTCCTGGACAGGATCCGCGCGGCGTACGACGCCCGGCCCGACCTGCCGAGCCTGCTCTCCGACGAGACGTTCGCCCAGGAGATCGCGGCGGCGCAGGACGACTGGCGCGAGGTGCTGGTCGCCGCGACGCGCCAGGGCGTGCCCACGCCCGGTTTCTCGGCGGCGCTGGCGTACTACGACGCGCTGCGCGCCGAACGGCTGCCCGCGGCGCTCACGCAGGGCCAGCGGGACTTCTTCGGTGCGCACACGTACCGTCGCGTCGACCGCGAGGGTTCGTTCCACACGCTGTGGGGGCAGGGCCGCGGCGAGGTCGAGGCCTGAGGACCGCCGGAGCGAGCCTGCCTGAGGGAGTGGGTGTGCTGATCGGTCGGCGGCTGCGGGTCGTCGGTGGCTGGTCGCGCAGTTCCCCGCGCCCCTGAACCTGGTTGATGTGGCCCGGCGTGAGGAGTTCACGCCGGGCCACACTTCTCCGTCCGCTCCGCTAGGACAGCGGTCCCGGCCTCGGTTCGCCCGGGACCGGGTCCGGGCCCGGGGGATTGGGCACGGGGTCCGGGTCGGGGGTGGGGACCGGGTCGGGGAACGGGGGCGGAGGGAAAGGTTCCGGGTGGTCGGGGCCCGGGCCCGGGGTGGGGCCCGGCTTCACGGGGTCCGGGTCGGGGTGTGTCATCGCGTCCTCCAGCCATGGATACGTCGGCCATGGGCCTATCCATCGGGTACCCGTCGCCCGCGCGGTCACGCACCCGGTCGGCCGAGCCGCCGCGACCGCCTTCGCCGACGGGTTCCTCAGAAGCCCTCGGGGTGGGCGATCAGCCAGTCCTTCGCGGCCCGCAGCAGCTCGGGACCGGCGGCGGGGGCCTCCTCGGGGTGGCGTTCGGCCCACTTCACGACGTACGGGCACAGGGGGGCGACGACGACGCCCTCGCGGGCCGCGATGCCGTACAGCTCCCTGGCCAGCGAGCCGGCGACGCCCTGCCCCTCGTACGCGGACTCGACGATGGTGTGGACCGGGACGAGCGCGCTCTGCGGGGAGGCGAGCACGAAGTACTGGATGTGACCGGCCAGTTCGTCACCGGCGAAGGCCTCGAGGCGGCCACCCGCCCGGTCGTCGCGGATCTGTACGTCGCTCATGGCACTCCTCGCGTGCGGATCGGGGACGCCGGGCGGTCGCCGGGGGCCTCAGACGGTGACGGCCTGCGGGCTGCGCCGCTGGTCCGATCCGGGCACCGGCTCGGAGGCGTCCGAACCGAGCGCGACGATCCGGTTGTCCTGGTCCACGTGCACGACCCTGGGCCGCAGTGCGCGGGCCTCGGCGTCGGAGACCTGAGCGTAACTGATGATGATCACAAGATCGCCGGGATGCACGAGATGGGCCGCGGCGCCGTTGATCCCGATCACGCCGGAGCCTCGCTCGCCCTCGATGACGTACGTCTCCAGCCGGGCGCCGTTGGTGATGTCGACGATGTGCACGAGCTCACCCGGCAGCAGGTCGGCGGCGTCGAGCAGATCGGCGTCGATGGTCACGGACCCGACGTAGTGCAGGTCGGCCTGGGTGACGGTCGCGCGGTGGATCTTGGACTTGAACATGGTGCGCAGCATGTTGGACTCCCGAAAGACGGCTCCCTGCCTGCTTTGTGCAGGTCAAGGGCGTTCTTCACCTTACACGGAGAGACTGCACCCGATGCTTGTGAGTAACGTCGCTCGACTCCGGGGTGGCCATTCGTCCGCCGTCTATCTGAGGGACTCGAACGGGTTCGTGAACGAGGTCAGGTCGCTCACACGGACCAGGCTGAGTTCGCCGGGTTCGATCTCGGAGCCGGACAGGACCACTTCCGTGCTCTCGACGCGTCCCCGAGCGACCCAGCAGCGGTTGACGCTGTTGCGCCAGAGCTCGAACGTCGTGGGATTCCCGTCCGTGGTGAGGGTGACGGACTCCGAGACCGGCAAGCCGTCCAGGGGTTCCCCGCCAAGGCCGTAGTAGATGCCGAGAGCGCGTTCCAGAGCTATGCCGGCCTCCGCGTTTCCGGAGGAGGCGCTGACGACCGTGACGTGCTCGGCCTGGGGGTCGAAGTACGGAGAGCCGAACCACAGGGACACGTGGACGTCGCCGGTGACTTCGTCGTAGCCGTGCCCCATGACCTGCCGTGATGCCGGCCAACCGGCGTCTACGGCGAAGATGTCGAAGCCCTGTGCCGAGAGGCCGTGATCGTTCATGGGATCCCCCGCGTGCTCGTCCGTGAACAGGCAATTGCCCCCGCGAGAGAAGCAGCATGAAGTGAGCGCGAGTTGTCGCTACGGCAGCCGGCACGCGAAATCGGGGTCAGCCCGCGAGGGTTACGACCCCTGGCTCCTGACAAGGGTGCGAGTGCGTCCGGGGCATGGCAGCCCAGGAGGCGAGCGACTGGTCTCGGGTATGGCGTGGGCGGGGCCCGGTGACCGCGTCCTGTTCGAAGCGGACGAGGAGCGCTGGCACGGTGCCGTCCACTGGCTGAACCCCGTCACCGACGAGGAGTACACCGCCGTCCCGGCCACCGACTGATCTCGGGCGGCCCCCGCGAAGCCGCCTCCTGATCTCCTCAGCCCGGCGATCGCGCACATTCATCTTCGGCGCCTTCATCCTGAGCGACGACCGCATGCTCCAGCAGTTCGGGCTGGGCCTGGCCGTCGCCATCCTCCTCGACGCCGTGATCATCCGCAGCCTCATCGTCCCCGCGGCCCTGCAGATGCTCGGCCGCCGCGCCCGGTGGCTCCCCGCATGGCTGGAGCGGAGATCGCCCAAGGTGTTCGGCAGCCTCGGTGCCGCCGTGCCGCCGGACAGCTGCCGGACGGCATCGCGGGGCTTCTGCTCACCGCGAGCCAGGCGTTCATCAAGGGCAGCGGCTCGCCTCCTGCACCGCGGCCGGCGTGCTGTGTGCTGTTCGGCGCCGCGGTGCCGGCCGGTCTGATGCCGCGTCATCTGCGGATCGACGGCCCGTCGGCCGGGGACCCGCACGCCGCTGCCCGGGTTCGCAGGGCCATGACGCCAAGGTCCCCACCGGCTGAGCGGAGGGCTCCACCGCCGAGGCCTCCCTCCGTCGGCACCGGCCTGGCACCGCACCGTGCCGGAGCGCCGTCCCCCGGCCTGCCGCGATGACTCAGGGTGAGGCCGCGCACCCGCACGGCTGGCCATCGGCCGGGGTCGCACTATCGTGGATGGCATGGGCGATCTCGCCGGCCCGGACGACGACGGGCTCCCTCCCGATCGGACCCAGGCCATCCTCGAAGCGGCCAAGGAGGTCGCTTCGCTGCTCAAGGCCGGTGGGCATCCCTTCGCGCTGGCGGGCGGCGTCGCCGTGTACGCCCACGGCGGGCCGGGGACGCTTCAGCACGACGTCGACTTCTGTGTGCTGCCGGAGGACATCGAGGCGGTCACCGCCACCCTCCAGGCCGCAGGGCTGTCCGTGGTCGAGCCGCCCGAGGACTGGCTGCTGAAGACCCGGAGCCAGGGCCAGGAGGTCGACCTGATCTTCCGGCCGTCCCGGGCCCCGGTCAGCCGCGAACTGCTGGACCGGGCGGAGGTGCTGTCGGTCCAGTCCGTGTGGATGCCCGTGCTGGCGGCGACTGATCTGCTCGTCGGACGTCTCCTGGCGTTCTCCGAGCACTACTGCGACTTCGGTGCCGTGCTGCCGATCGCCCGCACCCTGCGCGAGAAGATCGACTGGGACCGGGTGCGGCAGGAGTGCGGTGCCGAGCCGATGCCGGCCGCGTTCCTCTTCCTGCTGGAGCGCCTCCACGTGATCGAGCCGGAGGAGACCGGCGATGGCGACAGGACATGAGCACCCGCCGGCGGACGGCCCGGGACACCGCGCCGCACACCCGCCGGCGCACACCGAGTACCGCATAGCCCATCTGGAGGAGCGGCTCGCCCGGAGCGAGCTGGCCGAGCTCGGGATGCGGATCGAGGCGCGCGGCGACGCCGTGCACATCACCGGCACGGCGTCCACGCCGGCCGATCGTGAGGCGATCCTGCGCCTGGCGGCGGAGGAGCTGCCGGGTGTGCCCGTACGGGCGGACATCACGCTGGCCGACGTCACCGCGCCGGACCGTCCCGAGGAGCTGTCGTGATCCGGGTCGCGGCCGTCGGGGACATCCATCTGGGGCCGGACGGCCGAGGTCTGCTCCGCCCGGCGTTCGACACCCTGCCCGACCACGCCGACCTGCTGCTGCTCGCCGGTGATCTGACCCGGCACGGCACACCGGAGGAGGCGCGGGTCGTCGCTGACGAGGTGGCGGGGCTGCCGGTGCCGGTGATCGCCGTCCTCGGCAACCACGACCACCACGCCGAGCGGCCCGAGGACGTGACGGCCGTGCTGCGGGACGCGGGGGTGACCGTGCTGGAGGGCGAGGGGACCGTCGTCCGGGTCGACGGGGTACGGGTCGGGGTGGCCGGCACGAAGGGGTTCGGCGGCGGCTTCGCCGGGCGCAGCGGCAGCGAGTTCGGCGAACCCGAGATGAAGGCCTTCGTCCGTCACACAAGGGGGCTCGCGGACGGACTGCGCCGGGCGCTGGACGAGTTGGCCGAGGACGGCTGCGCGGTGCGTATCGCGCTCACCCACTTCTCCCCCGTACCGGACACGCTCGTCGGTGAGCCGCTGGAGATCTATCCCTTCCTGGGCAGTTATCTGCTGGCCGAGGCGATGGACGAGTCCGGCGCCGATCTCGCCGTCCACGGCCACGCCCACCTGGGCACCGAGCACGGCATCACCAGCGGTGGGGTGCGGGTGCGCAATGTCGCCCAGCCGGTGATCCGGCGTGCCTTCGCCGTGTATCGGCTGCCGGTGGACGGGGACCAAGGCGCGGGCACGGGTGCGGGCGCGGAAGGGTCGTAGCGCGGGTTGCCCCGGCCGGGGGACGGCGGACCGGGCCTGTCGCGCGGCACCCGGGCGTGGTCCGGAGGCGGGGTTACCGTCCGTCGACGTGTGCGCGGACGACCGGACGGGAGGTCCCGGATGCCCTGGCGGTGGCGAGGCGCGGTCGCGGCGGGTGCCGTCCTGCTGACGCTGTTCGTCCTCGCCCTGGTCGGCCAGGCGATAGGTGGAATCGGACGAGGAACAGCGGGTGGGCCCGCACGCCCGCCCGGACTCCCCCCGCTGGGCGGCGGCCGGCGGCCTGCGGCTCAAGGTGTACGCGAGTTCGCTGGGGTGTGTCATGGGGGTTGTGTTCGTGCTGTCGTGGCTGGCCCAGTCGATCACGGGCGTGGCGGCGTACAACGAGGAACAGCTGCGGCACCTCCAGGCTCCCGACAGCTGGTCCACGTACGTCGTCTCGGCCGACTTCTGGAACCGTACGCTGCAGAACTGGCAGTCCGAGTTCCTCGCCATCGCCTCGATGGCGATCCTCTCGATCTATCTGCGCCAGCGCGGTTCCCCGGAGTCCAAGCCGGTCGGCGCCGCCCACGCGACCACCGGCGTCGAGGGCTGAACCCCCGGGGGAACCGTACGGTTCCTAGACCGCCGCCACCGGTGCCTCCGCCCCGGTTTCGTGGGCCGTGGACCTCTCGAACTGGGTCCGGTACAGCTCCGCGTACCGTCCGTCCGCCGCGAGCAGTTCCTCGTGCCGTCCGCGCTCCACGATCCGGCCCGCCTCGACGACGAGGATCTGGTCGGCGGTCCGTACGGTCGACAGGCGGTGGGCGATGACCACGGCGGTCCTGCCCTCCAGCGCCTCCGCGAGCGCCTCCTGGACGGCGGCCTCCGAGGTGTTGTCGAGGTGGGCGGTGGCCTCGTCGAGGATGACGACGCGCTGGCGGGCCAGGAGCAGCCGGGCGATCGTCATGCGCTGGCGTTCTCCGCCGGAGAGTCGGTAGCCGCGCTCGCCGACGACGGTGTCGAGGGCGTCGGGCAGGGCGCGTACGAGGTCGTCGAGGCGGGCCCGGCGCAGCACCTCCCACAGGTCCTCCTCCGTCGCCTCGGGGCGGGCGAGGAGCAGGTTGGCGCGGACGGTGTCGTGGAAGAGGTGGCCGTCCTGGGTGACCATGCCGAGGGTGCCGCGCAGCGAGGCCGCGCTGAGGTCGCGTACGTCGACGCCGCCGATCCGGACCGTGCCCGCGTCCGCGTCGTAGAGCCGGGGCAGCAGTTGGGCGACGGTGGACTTGCCGGCGCCCGAGGAGCCGACGAGGGCGACGGTCTGGCCGGGTTCGGCGCGGAAGGAGACACCGTGCAGGACCTCGGTGCCGCCCCGTGTGTCGAGGGCGGCCACCTCCTCCAGTGAGGCGAGGGAGACCTTGTCGGCGGACGGGTAGCCGAAGCGGACGTCGTCGAACTCGACGGCCACCGGGCCCTCGGGGACCTCGCGGGCGTCGGGCTTCTCCTCGATGAGCGGCTTGAGGTCCAGTACCTCGAAGACGCGCTCGAAGCTCACCAGGGCGCTCATGACCTCGACGCGCGCCCCGGCCAGCGCCGTCAGCGGCGCGTACAGCCGGGTCAGCAGCAGGGCCAGGGACACGATCGCGCCGGCCTCCAGGGTGCCGCGCAGCGCGAACCAGCCGCCGAGGCCGTACACCAGGGCGAGCGCGAGGGCGGAGACGAGGGTGAGGGCGGTGATGAACGCCGACTGCGCCATCGCCGTACGGATGCCGATGTCCCGTACGCGGCGGGCCCGCATCGCGAACTCGGCGGACTCGTCGTCGGGCCGGCCGAAGAGCTTGACGAGGGTGGCGCCGGGCGCGGAGAAACGCTCGGTCATCCGGGTCCCCATGGCCGCGTTGAGGTCGGCCGCCTCCCGCTGAAGCCGGGCCATGCGCCGGCCCATGCGCCGGGCGGGGACCACGAAGACGGGCAGCAGGACGAGGGAGAGCAGGGTGATCTGCCAGGAGAGGGTGAGCATCACGGCGAGGGTCAGCAGCAGCGTGACCACGTTGCCGACCACTCCGGACAGGGTGTTGCTGAAGGCGCGTTGGGCGCCGATGACGTCGTTGTTGAGACGACTGACGAGCGCTCCCGTACGAGTACGTGTGAAGAACGCGACCGGCATGCGCTGCACATGATCGAAGACGGCGGTTCGCAGATCGAGGATGAGGCCCTCGCCGAGCGTCGCCGAGAGGCGTCGCGCCACGAGGCCGAGCGCGGCCTCGGCGACGGCGATGACGGCGATGAGCACGGCAAGGCGGACGACGAGGTTCTCGTCCCCGTCCGAGACGATCACGTCCACGACGTGCCCCGCGAGCACCGGCGTCGCCACGGCGAGCAGCGCGGTCACGACGCTGAGGCCGACGAACCACGCGATACGGCGACGATGTGGACGGGCGAAGGCGCCGATACGCCGTAGCGTGGCCCGGGCGAGGGGGCGGCTGTGCCGCTGGGCGGTCATCAGACCCTGCAGCTGGGTCCAGGCGGTGGTCTCCATACTCATGGGGACGACGCTAGAACCTCGACCAAGCTTGAGGTCAAATGCTTTTCGGCGTACGCCGGAGCGCGGTGACGTCCGCCGCCGGTCAGTCGCCGTCCGCACGCCCGCAACCCCCTGTTGGCCGGGCGCGGAGAGCCTCTCCCGGTGTGACAGCGACCCGGCTTTCCCGACCACTCCCCCGGCGCGTTCCGGTGCGGCGGATCCTCTGTCTGCTCCCGCTCGTGCTGGTCCTGGTCGTCGCCGTACGGCACCGTTCCGTTCTCGCCGAGGGGTTCGACCGTCTCGCGGCGGCGCGGTGGCCATGGCTGGTCGCCGCGGTCGGCGTGACCTGTCTGACCTGGGTCGCGGCGGCCGTGACACGGCAGGGGGCGCTGGTCGAGCGGCTGCCCGTGCGGCGGTTGCTGGCCACCCAGTTCGCGGCGGGCACGGCGAACCATCTGCTGCCGACGGGACTGGGCGCGAGCGCGGTGAACCTGCGGTTCATGATGGTGTGCGGGGTCTCGGCGACCCGTTCGTCGGCGGCGCTCGCGCTGTATCTGCTGGCGGAGTCCGTCGCCCGGGTCGGCCTGCTGCTGGCCCTGCTGGTGGCGTTCCCCCGGGCCCTGCGCCTCGGCCCGCTGCTGCCCGCGGGCGCGTCGACTCCCCTGCTGGTGACGGCGGTTGTCGTGGTGTGCGGCGCGGTGGCGGCGGTGTTCCTGGTACGACGGCTGCGTTCGGCCGTGTCGGGATTCGTGGGCACGGCCCTGCGCGAGGCCCGCGCGGTGCACGCGCGACCGGCACGGGTGCTGGCGCTGTGGGGTGGCTCGCTGGCCTTCCCGGCGCTCCAGGCGGGCGTACTGGTCACGGTGGGGCTGGCGTTGGGGCTCGACATCCCCGTGACGCACATGGCGCTCGCCTATCTCGCCGCCACGGTCGCGGTCGCCCTCGTCCCGACGCCGGGCGGCCTCGGTTCGGTGGAGGCCGCGCTGGTGGTGGCCCTGGTGGCGGCCGGTGGCCCGGCGGCCGTGGCGACCGCGGTGGTGCTGGCGTTCCGCGTGATCACGGTCTGGCTGCCGTTGCTGCCGGGGGCGTTGACGCTGGGTGCGCTGGTCCGGCTGAAGGTGATCTGAGGAGGAGGCCGGCGTACCGCCGAGCACATCCGGACATTCCCCCGGGCGTGGAGCCTGTCGTCGGCCGATCCGCGCAGCTGCGGTGCCGATCAGGCGTGCGGATACGGCAGGATGAGCGGTCGCGCCCGACGTCGTACACGCGTCCGGGCAGGTGAGTACACGCACTCCGGATTCGAGCAGGTGGCAAGGTGACGACACATCACATACGGCCCTCGGGACACGACATACGGTTCCCCGGCCGCTCCCCGCGTCCCTCGGGAGGCGAGCGATGACCCGGACCCTCACCCTCGACGACTGTCTCGTGGCCGGAATCATCCTGGTCGCGGGGCTGTTGGCCGCCTTCCTGCTGCGGCTGCTGCTGCGCTGGCTCGGCGGTCACGCGACGAAGACCCGCTGGGGCGGTGACGACGTCATCGTCGACACGCTGCGCTCGCTGGTGCCCTGGGGCGCGTTCGTCGGCGGCGCGGCGGCCGCGGCGGCGGTGCTGCCGCTGACGAAGACCGTGCAGCACAACGTGAACCAGTCCCTGACGGTGCTGTTCATCCTGGTCGCCACGGTCACGTCGGCCCGGGTGATCGCCGGTCTGGTGCGCACGCTCGCCCAGTCCCGGGCCGGGGTCGCGGGCTCGGTGACGATCTTCGTGAACATCACCCGGGTCACGGTCCTCGCGATCGGCTGTCTGGTGATCCTCCAGACCCTCGGCATCCCGATCGCCCCGCTGGTAACCGCCCTCGGCGTCGGCGGTCTCGCGGTGGCCCTGGCGCTCCAGGACACCCTCGCCAACCTCTTCGCGGGCATCCACATCCTCGCGTCCAAGACCGTCCAGCCCGGCGACTACATCAAGCTGAGCAGCGGTGAGGAGGGTTATGTCGTCGACATCAACTGGCGTCAGACGACGATCAAGTCGCTCTCCAACAACCTGGTGATCATCCCCAACGGTCAGCTCGCCGGTACGAACATGACCAACTTCAACCAGCCCGAGCAGGACATGACGCTGCTGGTGCAGGTGGGCGTGGGCTACGACAGCGACCTGGAGCACGTGGAGCGGGTCACCAACGAGGTCATCGCCGAGACGATGAAGGAGGTCGAGGGCGCGGTCCCCGACCACGAGCCGGCCGTCCGCTTCCACACCTTCGGCGACTCGCGCATCGGGATGACCGTGATCCTCGGGGTCGGGGAGTTCAGCGACCAGTACCGGATCAAGCACGAGTTCATCAAGCGCCTGCACAAGCGGTACCGGGCGGAGGGGATCAGTGTGCCGGTGCCGCGTCGGGCGATCACTCTCCAGACGGGGGGCGGCAGCGTGGAGATCCCCCACCAACGGGAGTCGTCGGTCGAGGTGGCCCCCTAGAGGCTTCCTCGCCCCCGCCGCCCCTACCCGTCCCGTCCCCAGGGGCTGCGCGCCCCTGAAAGGGGCGCGGGGAACTGCGCGAGAAGCCCCACCGACCCGCGCATGGGGGTCGAAGGGGCGCAGCCCCTGGGGACGGGACGGGTAGGGGCGGCGGGGGCGAGAAAGATGGGCCGTGAGCCGCCGCACACACCGACCCCTGTCGAGTCCCTCCCCCACACGAGATATCTTGATGTCGAGCAATGTTGCAGACGTGGAGCGGAGCACCCGGTGACTGACTCGACCATCATCTACACGCACACTGACGAGGCGCCCGCCCTGGCGACCCACTCGTTCCTGCCCGTGATCAAGGCGTACGCCTCGCAGGCCGGCGTCTCCGTCGAGACCCGCGACATCTCGCTGGCCGGACGCATCATCGCGGTCTTCCCGGAGTACCTGGAGGAGGGCCAGCGCATCCCCGACGCCCTCTCCGAGCTGGGCGAGCTGGCCAAGACGCCCGCGGCGAACATCATCAAGCTGCCGAACATCTCGGCGTCGATCCCCCAGCTGAAGGCCGCCGTCGCGGAGCTGCAGAGCCAGGGCTACGCGCTGCCGGACTACCCGGACGACCCGAAGACGGACGAGGAGCGCGAGATCCGCGCCCGCTACGACAAGATCAAGGGTTCCGCCGTGAACCCGGTCCTGCGTGAGGGCAACTCCGACCGCCGCGCCCCCGCCTCGGTGAAGAACTACGCCAAGACCCACCCGCACCGCATGGGCGCCTGGTCGTCGGACTCCAAGACGAACGTCGCGACCATGGGCGAGAACGACTTCCGCTCCACCGAGAAGTCCGCGGTGATCTCCGAGGCCGGCTCCCTGAAGATCGAGCTGGTCGGCGACGACGGCTCCACCACCGTGCTGCGCGAGTCCGTACCGGTCCTGGCCGGCGAGGTCGTCGACGCCTCCGTGATGCGCGTCGCCGCGCTGCGCGAGTTCCTCACCGCGCAGGTCGCCCGCGCCAAGGCCGAGGGCGTGCTGTTCTCCGTGCACCTCAAGGCCACGATGATGAAGGTCTCCGACCCGATCGTCTTCGGTCACGTGGTGCGCGCCTTCTTCCCGAAGACGTTCGCGAAGTACGGCGAGACGCTGGCCGCGGCCGGTCTCTCCCCGAACGACGGTCTGGGCGGCATCTACAAGGGCCTGGAGGCCCTGCCGGAGGGCGCCGAGATCAAGGCCTCCTTCGACGCCGAGCTGGCCGAGGGCCCGGCGCTGGCGATGGTCGACTCCGACAAGGGCATCACCAACCTGCACGTGCCGTCCGACGTCATCGTCGACGCCTCGATGCCGGCCATGATCCGCACCTCCGGTCACATGTGGGGCCCGGACGGCCAGGAGGCCGACACCCTCGCGGTGCTCCCGGACTCCTCGTACGCGGGCGTCTACCAGGTCGCGATCGACGACTGCCGCGCCAACGGCGCCTACGACCCGTCGACCATGGGCTCCGTGCCGAACGTCGGCCTCATGGCGCAGAAGGCCGAGGAGTACGGCTCCCACGACAAGACCTTCGAGATCCCGGTCACCGGCACGGTCCGCCTCGTCGACCAGGCCGGCAACGTGGTGATCGAGCAGACGGTCTCCGCCGGCGACATCTTCCGCGCCTGCCAGACCAAGGACGACCCGATCCGCGACTGGGTCAAGCTGGCCGTCACCCGCGCCCGCGCCACCGGCGACCCGGCCGTGTTCTGGCTGGACGAGACCCGCGCCCACGACGCCAACCTGATCGCCAAGGTCAACGCCTACCTGCCGGAGCACGACACCGAGGGCCTGGACATCCGCATCCTCGCCCCCGTCGAGGCCACCAAGCTGTCGGTGGAGCGCATCCGCCGCGGTGAGAACACCATCTCGGTGACCGGCAACGTGCTGCGTGACTACCTCACCGACCTCTTCCCGATCCTGGAGCTGGGCACCAGCGCCAAGATGCTGTCGGTCGTCCCGCTGATGGCGGGCGGCGGCCTCTTCGAGACGGGCGCCGGCGGCTCCGCCCCGAAGCACGTCCAGCAGCTGGTCAAGGAGGACTACCTTCGCTGGGACTCCCTCGGTGAGTTCTTCGCCCTGGTGCCGTCCCTGGAGCAGTACGCGACGGCCACCGGCAACACCAAGGCCAAGGTCCTCGCCGACACCCTGGACCGCGCCACGGCGACCTTCCTCAACGAGGACAAGTCCCCCTCGCGTCGCGTCGGCGGCATCGACAACCGCGGCAGCCACTTCTACCTGTCCCTGTACTGGGCCCAGGAGCTGGCCGCCCAGACCGAGGACGCCGACCTCGCCAAGGCCTTCGCGCCGCTCGCCGAGACCCTCACGGCGAACGAGCAGAAGATCGTGGACGAGCTGATCGCCGTCCAGGGCAAGCCGGCCGACATCGGCGGCTACTACCAGCCCGACCCGGCCAAGGCCGCCGCGGTCATGCGCCCGTCGGCCACCTGGAACGAGACGCTGGCGAACTTCGCCTGAGCCCTCGCATCCGGATGACGCCGACCCCGGCCGGGACCACTCCCGGCCGGGGTCGGCCGCTTCCCGCCCGGCTCCACGCTCAGTCGGTGCCGAGCGCCGTGCGCAGGGTGGCGATCGCCTGCCCGATGGCGGCCTCGGCGGCCTGCGTCCCGCGCAGGGCGTCGAGCATCACGAAGTCGTGGATGATGCCCTGGTGGCGCACGGCGGTCACCGGGACCCCGGCCTCGCGCAGCTTGTCCGCGTACGCCTCGCCCTCGTCGCGCAGGACGTCGGCCTCGGCGGTGATCACGAGGGCCGGCGGGAGCCCCTGGAGCTGCTCGGGGGTGGCGCGCAGCGGTGAGGCGGTGATCTCGGCGCGGTCCTTCTCGCTGGTCGTGTACTGGTCCCAGAACCACCGCATGGCGTCGCGCCGCAGGAAGTAGCCCTCGGCGAACTGGCGGTAGGAGCCCGTGTCGAACGCGGCGTCGGTCACCGGGTAGAACAGCACCTGCTGGACCAGCGGGACATCGCCCCGCTCCTTGGCCATCAGGGTCAGCGCGGCGGTCATGTTGCCGCCGACGGAGTCACCGGCCACGGCGATCCGGCCGGCGTCCAGGCCGCGGTCGGCGCCCTCGGCGACGATCCAGCGGGCCACCGCGTAGTTCTGCTCGACGGCCACCGGGTAACGGGCCTCGGGCGAGAGGTCGTACTCGGGGAAGACCACGGCGGCCCGCGCGCCCACCGCCAGCTCGCGCACCAGCCGGTCGTGGGTGTGGGCGTTGCCGAACACCCAGCCGGCGCCGTGGATGTAGAGGATCACCGGCAGCACGCCCCCGGCTCCCGCCGGGCGGACGACACGCGCCCTGACCTCGCCGGTGGGCCCTCCCGGCACGGTCACCCACTCCTCGTCGACAGCCGGCTTCGCGATCTCGCCCGACTGCACCTCGTCGACGACCTTGCGGCCCTCGACGGGACCGAGGTCGAAGAGGTACGGCGGGTTCGCGGTCGCCTCCGCGAAGGCCGCGGCGGCGGGTTCGAGGACGGGACGGCGGTGGGTGCTCTCGGTCATGACGGACTCCTCGAAACGGGTGCCGCGGGCAGGGTTCGGCCGACGCGTTCGCCGGATCGGCGGCACACGAAGACAGTAGCGTGCGATTAAATCGTGCACAACTAATCTGTGCACGATTACTACCTGCTCGATCATTTAGTGCCCGCCATAATGGAGGGGGCCGCAGGTAGGGTGGGAGATCGTCATGCAGGGCACGGGACCGAGGAGCGACACCGTGAGCACAGCCGGCGAGATCGCGACCCCCGCCGGGGCGGAACCGGCACCGGGGCACACCCTGCTCCTGGACGACCAGCTCTGCTTCGCCCTGTACGCCGCCTCGCGCGCGGTCACCGCCCGCTACCGGCCGCTGCTCGACGAACTGGGACTGACCTACCCCCAGTACCTCGTCATGCTGGCACTCTGGGAACAGGACTCGATCTCCGTGCGCGACCTGGGCGCGGCACTGCAGTTGGAGTCCAGCACCCTCTCCCCGCTGCTGAAGCGTCTGGAGACGGGCGGCCTGCTGCGCCGCGAGCGCCGTACGGACGACGAGCGTTCCGTCGCCATCCGGCTCACCGACTCCGGCGCCCGGCTGGAGGAGCGGGCTCGCACCGTCCCCGTGGACATCGGGGAGGCCATGGGGCTGTCGCCCGAACAGCACACCCTGGCCAAGCAGTTGCTGCGGCTGCTCACGGCCAACGTCAGCCGTACCTGACCGGCCGCGGGTTCCCACGCCTCGGCCCGCGGCGCCGAGCCGGAGCCGCCTCGGCCTCAACGCCCTTCGACGGCGCCACTATTGTTCGACCGTGACCTCGACCGTGACCTCGACCGAACCGACGGGCCGCCCCGAGCTGCGGCTGCCCGACATGCCGCTGCACGATCCGTTCGTGGTCGCCGACGAGGGGACCCGCACGTACCACCTCTACACGTCCAACGACCCGACCGTCTCGGGCGTGGACGGGACGGGCACGATGGTCTACCGCAGCACCGACCTGCTGCACTGGAGCCACCCCGTGGTGGTCTTCAGGACTGCCGACCAGGTGGGGATCTGGGCGACCGAGGGCGCGTGGGCGCCGGAGGTGCACGCCTGGGACGGCCGGTACTACCTGTTCACCACGCTGCACGACGAGAAGAAGCCGCTGAAGGTGCCGCCGGCCAACCGCTGGGGCACGCCCTTCGCTCTGCCGAACCACATGCGCGGCACCGTCACGGCCGTCTCCGACTCCCTGACGGGCCCCTTCGCCGTCGTGGACCCCACGCGCCCCACCCCGCCCGAGAACCTGATGACCCTCGACGGCACGCTCTACGTCGACCCGTCCGGCGAGCCCTGGATGGTCTACGCGCACGAGTGGCTCCAGACCGTCGACGGCACCATGGAGGCGATCCGGCTGGCGCCGGACCTGACCCGGACCGTCGGGGAGCCGGTCCTCCTCTTCAGGGCCTCCGACGCGTCCTGGCTCACCGAGCAGATCCCGGCCGGAATGCCGCACCAGCTCGCGCCGTACATCACCGACGGCCCTCAGCTGTACCGGACGCCCGACGACTCGCTGCTGATGCTGTGGTCGACGTACGAGAAGAACGTGGCCGGCGACGACGGCACCATCAGCGGCGGCTACGTCCAGACCTACGCGGTCTCCCGTTCGGGCGACCTCACGGGGCCGTGGGACCAACGACGGCCGCTGGTGCGGGAGGACAGCGGCCACGGGATGCTGTTCCGCACGTTCGAGGGGCAGTTGATGATGATCGTCCACCGCCCGTTCGAGAACGCCCGGGGCAAGCTCTACGAGATGCGGCTGGCCGGCGGCGAGTTGGAGGTGCTGCGCAGGCGCGCCGATCTCGACGGCGGCGGCTGACCCGGCCCGCGCCGAGCCCCACGCGTGCCCCTTCCCCCGGCGAGGGGCACGCGTGACTCGGCGCGGGCCGGGTCGGGTGAGGTGGAGCGGGTGAGGTGGGGCGGTTGGGATCAGGTGCAGGACAGGTAGTTGTAACCGGCGAGCCGCGTGTTGCCGTCGCCGTCGGGGAAGCTGTAGTTGCCGTCCGCGTTGCGGCTGAGGTTGAAGTCGCGCACGATCCCGTCGTAGCGCAGGTTCGCGGTCTGGCCGTCGGCGGTGCTGCCGGAGACGAAGTACAGCCACTTGTCCATGTGCCCGAAGGTCTCCTGGCCGACCGATCCGTCGACGCCGAGGGTGAAGTACCGCTGGAGGGCCTCGGTCGCGGCCTTCGTGTCCGAGCCGAACTTGCCGTCGATGTCCGAGGCGGAGTCCAGGAAGCCGTCCGCCCAGAGGATCTTCTGCCAGAGGCAGGTGGCGTTGGAGTTGGTGTTGGTGCCGGTCGACAGGATGCCCTCGTTGCCCCAGTCGTCGATGTAGGTGTCGGCCCCGTAGACGTAGGCGAGCCCGCTGTACGTCCCGCTCGCTGCGGCCGGCGTGGTCCCGAGCGCGAGGGTGGCCGCGGCCACGGCGCCGACGGTGCAGGCGGCCAGCTTGAATCGCGTGCGCAAGCTCATGGGAGTCCTCTCTTCGAGCCACCGGACCGGTGCCCGGTGAGCACCGCAGACTCTGGCGACGGGACACTCGCCCCGGCAAGGAATCCGCAGGTCACGGGAGAGTGGGATGCCGTCCCCCGCACTGCCTGGGCTTTTCCCTGAACGCTGGGACGCCGGTGGGACATTCGATGGGCCGTGCACCGAACACGCACACGACGAACACAAGATGCGCACGAGGTGGAAATGGTCTAGGGTCCCGAATCCGACCGACCGATTACTAGGGGTAACTTGTGACAGCCACCGTCGATCCGGAGCGATTCGCGGCGTTCCTGCGGTCGTTGAAGGAGCGGTCCGGCCTGAGTTACGAGGCACTCGCCCAGCGCACCGGCAGCAGCAGATCGTCCCTTCACCGCTACTGCTCGGGGTCGTACGTGCCCCCGGACTACGGCCCCGTCCACCGCTTCGCGCTGATCTGCGGCGCCTCCCCGACCGAACTGCGCGAGCTGCACCGGCTCTGGGCCGTGGCCGACATGAGCCGGATGGCCGACGAGGGCGCGGGCGGAGGGAAAGCCGCCGTTGAGCCCACCGCGAGTCCGGACGGGACGGACCCGGTGCCTATGGCGGTGGCGGTGACAGCTGCGGCAACGGAACCCGCACCGGCAGGCGCGACCGGATCCGCACCGGCACAGGTGACGGAGGCGGAGACGGCATCGGTATCGGCGTCGACGGCCACGTCCACGTCCACGTCCACGTCCACGTCCACGGAAACCGTGCCGTCAGCGGCCGGGACCGCGGCCGTGACCGTGCCGGCGGGCAACCCCTGGCGTCGGCGGGCGCTGCCCCTCCTCGGCTTGTGTTTTCTGCTTCTGGTGGCCGGCGGGACCTGGGTGACGCTGGCGACCCGTCAGCAGGCCGCGGCCGAGGGCGCGGACGACGGGCGGCTGCTGTTCTCCGCCGCGTGCGCGGAGCCGGTCGGGATGGGGCAGCACGACACCTGCGTGAAGGAGGTGCAGCGACTGCTCGCCAAGGCCGGCGCGGACATCTCCGTGGACAGTTCCTTCGGGCCGCAGACCCTGCGCCGCGTCACCGCCTTCCAGGTGCTGCACGGTCTCGACCCGGACGGCGTGGTCGGCAACGAGACGAAGCGGGCGCTCTACGAGCCGAAGGAACGGATACGGAGCTGGTCGCCGAGCAAGGTGCGACAGCGCGTCCGCCAGGTGTTCGCGGAGGATCCCGACCACGCGGTCGCGATAGCCGACTGCCAGTCCTTCCTCGACCCTCTCCACATCCTGCCGAACACCAACGGCACCAGGAACTGGGGCGTCTTCCAGATCTCCGACACCCGGCTGCGCGAACTCGGCGGCACCCCGCGCAAGGCCCTGGAACCGGAGTGGAACATCCAGGCGGCCCACCGCCTGTGGAAGCGTGCGGGGAACTTCGACGACTGGCCGTACTGCGAGCGCGCGTACAAGAAGTCGAAGTCGTCCTGAACGGAGAAAGCCGTACCGGTTCACACCGGTACGGCTTCGACCTGCTGTTCAGCAAGTCGGGACGACAGGATTTGAACCTGCGACCCCTTGACCCCCAGTCAAGTGCGCTACCAAGCTGCGCCACGTCCCGTCGCGCTCGTCACGGATTGTCGTGTGAACGCGCAGGTAAACCTTACCCTACGTGCCCCTGACGTCGAGTTCGGGCAGGCCCGGCGATGTCCCGGCGAGGTCGGCCCGGACGCGGGCCCTGATGTGCAGGATCAGGGCGGCCAGGTCGGCGCAGTACACGGAGGGGTTGCGGAAGCCGCTGCCGGGGGCGTACCGGTGGGCGAAGAGGCCGCCTCCGCACACGGCGACCAGGGGGCAGCGTCCGCAGGTGGGCCCCAGCCCGTCGGCGCCCGACTGCCGCTGACGGATCAGCGGGTCGCCCAGGACGTCGTCGAAGCTGTGGCGGAACACATCGAGCCCGGTCTCCGGAGCCCCTTCGTACGCGACCTTGAGGGAGTCGGACTGCTCGATGGATCCGTCGGTCTCGATCACGGCCAGCGTCGCCGGGGCCAGGCCGACGGACTCGGTGCGCATCGAACCGCCGAGGACGCCGGCCATCAGTTCTTCGAAGAGCCGGATGCCGGTCTCCCGTACGGGCGCGTCGTACCAGCGGTCGAACACGCGCCGCAACCAGTCGGCGTAGGGAGTCCCGCCCGTGGGGGCCGTCGCGTCCCGGTCGGCCGACGGCGGGGCGGCGGGTATGCGCCGTCGACGATCGGCGAGGCCGGGGGGCGGTGTCTCCCAAGTGCCGTGCGGCAGAAGGAGGTCGATGCGCGCAGGGCGCGAGGCGAGGAGGGCCTCGTAGGTCTCGACCGGGTCGTTGGCCAGGTCGATCGTGCACAGCAGACCTGCGTACAGATGCCGGTACTCGGGCGCGGCCAGTCGAGCGAGCCCCTCCATCACCCGCCCGTGACTTCCCCGGCCCTCCCTCACCCGCCCATGGCTCCCCCGGCCGCCGGGGAACCGCCGATGCCGGTCGTGGCCGGCGCGCGTGCCGTCGAGGCTGACGCTGACACCGACCTGGTGCCGCCGCAGCACGTCCAGGATGTCGGGGGTGAGCAGCACGCCGTTGGTCTGCAGGGAGAAGCGGACGGGCACCTCGGCCTCCGCCAGTCCCCGCTCGAAGACCCCGAGCAGTTCCCCGAGCCGTCCGGCCCCGAGCAACAGCGGTTCCCCACCGTGCAGCACGACCCGCACATCGGGCAGCCGATGAGCCACGGCGTGCTCGGCGATGCGCCGCACCACCTGCTGGGCGACGGCCAGCTCCATCACCCGGGGTTTGGCCTGCCAGCTGGTGTCGGCGGAGTGGTAGACGTAGCAGTAGTCGCAGTCCAGGTTGCAGCGGCTGTGCACCTTGAGGATGAACTGGCGCAGGGACTGATGAGTTAACCGGACCGACGAAGAGTTCACCGCATCGGTGATTCAGCGTAGATTGTCGACTCGAACTCGGCGAAGTACGCGGCATCCGGATTCGCGGCCTCCTGTTCGAGGCGACGCAGCATGTGGCCGAGAGCGTTGTTTGCGGTGACGGTGCGAGTACGGTCCTCGACAGACCGCTCCAGGCCCACACTGGGAATGACAGGGGCCGTAGTGGGCGCGACTGTCGAGGACGATTGAAATGGCACCGCTCTCCTCAGGAGTCAAAGCTGATCAGGGGCGCCCGCTAGGCGGGATACACCCTTATTCGTGTGCGGAGGATAGCAGCGGCCAAAATCGGACGGCGGGACCCCGCACAGGGGGTCCACACAGAGCCTCGGCGCGCTGATTGAGCCTCAGCTGGATCAGACGCGGAATCAGAAGGTGAAGGGTGATTCAATGTCCGCGTCCAGACGCACTCCGCTCGCCACCGCCTCGTGGGTCGGGTGGTCTTCGCCCAGGGTGCGGACCGCGAGTTGCAGAGCGCCATTGTAATGCTCCTGCGACTCCTCCACCGCACCGCACCCGGCGAGGTCGACCGCGAGGTTGGAACGCAAGGTGACGATGTCGTAGTGGTCGTCACCTAGAATCCGCACCGCCCCCGCCAGCGCGCGGCGTTCGAGGTCGATGGCAGCCTCCGGCTCGCCGCCTTCGGCAAGACAGTTGGCGTAGTTGATCATTGCGTCCAACGTGTAGGGATGGTCCGCTCCCAGACTGTCGGTCAATGCCCGCAGGGCACTATCGGACGTGGCACGGGCGGTTGCTGTCTGGCTGCGCAGCCGAAGATAGATAGCCAGGTTGTTCTGACACCCCAGCGTGTAGGGGTGTGACGCTCCCAGCGTCTTCCTCTGGCGGGCCAGAATGTGTTCGGCATGGTCGTGGGCGCTGTCGACCTCACCGAGGGCCGCGAGGACGTTGGCCAGGTCGGCGCGGGCCGCGAGGGTGTCGGGGTGATCCCTTCCCCTGTCCTCGGCGTAGACCAGATGGACGGACGAGACAAGGTCGTGAGCCTGCTCGTAGCGGCCTGCCCGGCGCAGTGCCACCGCGTGGTTGCGTTGAGCGGACAGAGTCTGGGGATGCCTGGGGCCAAGTTTCTCCCAAAGCTTCTGACACGTCTCTTCCAGAAGGACGAGTGCGGTCCAGAGATCACCTGTCTCACGCAGGTCACGGGCGTAGTTGGAGGCCGCGCTGAGGGTGTAGATGTTCGTGGGGCCATTGAGTTCGAGCCGGTCGAGGTACACCTTCCGGTGGATCTCCAACGC
This sequence comes from Streptomyces caniscabiei, assembly GCF_014930365.1. Classification (GTDB taxonomy): domain Bacteria; phylum Actinomycetota; class Actinomycetes; order Streptomycetales; family Streptomycetaceae; genus Streptomyces; species Streptomyces caniscabiei. The sequence goes on from NZ_JABXWI010000002.1 coordinate 344,830, forward strand.
CGCTCGCCGGTTCCCGCACAGATACTCGGCCACACCGAGATTGCTGGCGTGCATGGACAACCTGAGTTCGTTGGGGCCCCAAAGCTCCTTGCTGGCCTCATAGGTCGCGCGGTCCCACTCCCGAGCCTCGGTGTAGCGGCCCAGCGCGTTCAGATCGGCCGCCACGTTCGTGGCCGCGAACAGAGTCCGCCGACGATCAGGATTCTCGAGCGCCGCCAACCTGCGGTGGACCTCGCTGTCGTTCTTCCATGCCTCGCGCGAGTCGCCCTGGGAACGCAGCACGTTGCCGAGTTGGATGCGCAGAGCCAGAACCTGGATGTTGTCCGGACCCAAGCGCTCGGTCCAGTCCTCAAGGACCCGCCGGGCGGTGTCCCTGGCTGATGCCAGCAGGTTACGGCGCCAAAGGCAGCGCACGGTGTCGATGATCCACTGTTGTACTTCCCGATCATCGCTGTCTGCCGCCCGGCTGGGCCACAGGTGCGGCAGCAACTGCGCGTAGCGGGGCCACTTGTCCGGGTTGACCGGGGCCCTGGGGTTGCCGGCGGCCAGCGCCGCGTGAACCACGGAACGCAGGCGCAGGCTCCGCTCGGCGGAGAGCGAGTGCCGAACCTCGGCCTGTACGAGCCGGTGGACGACGAGCGTGCCCTCACTCCTGTTTGCTTGGGCCAGCCCGAACCGGTTGATCTCCTGGAAGATCTTGCCGATGGTCACCGCGATGGTCACCTCGTCCCGAGGGACGCCCTCCTCAAGCGTCAAGGCGTCCATCAGGGATGGGGTGTACAGCAGGTCCATCGGAATGGGGTCGGCGCCGAAGAAACAACAGATCTCCAACAGGTCCGCCGCAGCCGGATTGTTGGCCCGGATCTCCTCCAACGACACCAGCCAGCCCGCCATTTCGAGCGAGGGCTTCTCGGTTCGTTTGAGTAATTCCGTCGTCTGTGTACGCAGCAGGTGCAGATAGTGGTCGACGGGCATGGCTGTGACGTCCAGCCACACAGCGGCCTGGTGGATCGCGAGCGGAAGGTCACCGAGTTCGTGTGCGATCTGCCCCGCACTGTCCTGAGCGAGGCTCGGGTTGTGCCGACCGAGGAGAGCGACGCTCTCGGCCCTGCTGAACACCTCGACCGGGAGTACGTTTCCGACTTCTCCCCACGTGCGGTCGCGGGAGGTGACGAGCACATGCCCACCTGGAGGCATCTCGGAGGGGAGCCACTCTGCCATCCCGTCCGGGGCACCCGCGCTGTCAAAGACGATCAACCAGTTGCCGTACGGCGTTCCGCCGGCCAGAGCCCTGAGCACGCGCTGGGCGGTGGCAGGGGTGTCGTCCCCCTGTTCGATGCCGAGTTCGGGTGCGAGCCGCGCCAGTCCGGAGGCGATGGCCGCGGGTTCGGCGGCCAGAACCCACCACACCACGTCATAGGCGCCGAGATAGCGATAGGTGTACTCGAGGGCCGTCTGCGTCTTGCCAACCCCTCCGAGGCCGACGAGGACTTGGGGCTTCGAGGATCCCTCGGTGGACGTCAGCCGGTCGCGCAGTTCATGAAGAAGGGGGTTCCGTCCGGTGAAGCCCATGTTCTTCTGCGGCAGCGACACGACAGGTGTCTTCGTGCCCGGATAGCGCGGGGGTTCCGGAGTGGGCAGTGCGGGTACCCCGCGCGCCGGGGCAGAGGGAGGAGGGCCGACACTCTGCCTCAGTCGGCGTACGGCGTTCACGGCCGTGAGGTGGGCGATGCTGGGAGCGTCCGCGCGGTCGAAGGGCGGCTCGAGCATGCGCGCGGCATCGTGGATGCGAACCGCCACGACTTCAGGGGCCAGCGCCCGTTCCCTGGCCTTCACCGCCCTCCAGAGCGCTCCGGACTGCGGCAGCGCCGCGTACTTCTCGGACAGCAGAACGAGGACCCTGCCCTCCTCGGCCAGGGTCCGCACCATCTCAGGAGCGGTCTCGCCCCGTCCTGTTTCGGTGATGTCCCGCAGAGTGACGCGAAACCCGGTGGACTCCAGATGCCACGCTGCCCACTCCGCCCAGATCCGGTCCTCAGGCGCGTAGCTGACCAGGAGGCTGGCGTTGCTGGTCTTGCTCTTGTTCATGTACGCGGTCAGCAACCGTTGCCGCTCGTCGTCCTTCAGGGGAACAGCACGCTGGACCTCGCCCTCGGTGAGCCAGTCCGTCAGCCGTTCACATGATTTCAGTACGGTGCCTTCCTGTAACGGCCGGTCCCCCACCGTCGCGAGGATCTCCTCGTACGCGTAGAACGTCTTGTAGGGGATCTCCACATCACCCCAGTACCGTTCGACGCTGTCCTCCCCCACCCAGGACAGATGAGCGCCGAAGACATCCCTGGCGCGGTCGCGGCTGACCTCCAGCCGTTCCCGCTCGGCGTCCTCAACCCGCATGGGCACGGGCAGTAGGCGTATCGTCCGTTTGGCGCCCCGGGTCACGGCCCGCGCCACGTGCGCGGATCCGCGAATGTTCTGCAGGTTGTAGACGAACCCCAGCACCAGGAGGTCGGGGAACAGCACAGTGCAGATACCCGAGGTGTCGGTGACTCCGGTACGGCTGTCGATGAGGACGTAGTCATAGCGGACAGCCATCTCCGTGCGCAGCGCGGCCAGGAACTTGTCGCCGCCGAGATCCTTGTAGAAGGCACGCCAGTCGAAGGAGGTCACTGCGTCCGAGTAGGCGGCGTTCTGTCGTCCGGCGGGCAGAAAGTCCAGCCGTCCGCCGCTCGCGAACCTGAGGTCGAGTCCGACGACGTACGGCGTGAGGTCCAGGGTCCGGCGGAACCAGCCGTCGTCCTGCGGGACCTCCGGATGGCCGGGTAGGAGCACCGCGTCCTGGTACGCACGCAGCAGATCGATCAGGCCGTCGGTGTCACGCAGTTCGGGGTCGGTGAGCAGCGGGTGGAAATAGCTGTGCAGCCCTGGGGCCTCCAGGTCCCAGTCGACGACCAGGACACGCTTGCCCCGGCTGGCCAGGATCCACGCGACGTTCGCCAGAGCCAGCGTCCGTCCGACGCCCCCCTTGAACGAGTAGAACGTGATGATCTGGCCTTGGCCGTCCCGTGCGCTGGAGGGGCTCATCGGGTCTCCTGGGCAGTCGTGGTCGGGCGACTCAGAGTCGGGGCATCGGCTGGGGCGACGGGCCCGGTGGCAGACGCCGGGCATTTCCCCTGGCGGCGATCCGGTTCTGGGTAACGGTCACCGCGCGTGCGAGCATGTCGTCGAACTCGTGCTGGTCCACCGGCGCCCAGAACACCGGGTCGTGGGGGTCGTTCCGGCGCATCCAGTTCCGCTCGAAAACAGTCCTGACGCCGTCCCACAGTTCCGCGTTGTCCGTACGCGACTCCGTATCGTGCTCGTGACAGGGCACCAGGACCGCGGTCGTCGGGTGGTGCATCTGGTCGTATCTGACGAGCACCCCCCGATACGGCGCCTCGCGCGCCGACCAGGCGTCCACCAGCAGGACACACGCCTGATTGAGGTGGAGTGCCCTGTTGAGATGGCGGATCAGCTGAGTGCTCACCGCCTTTACGCTCGCGGTGTGTCCATCCCCGGTGATGACACGTTTCGCGCGCTCCACCACGGTCGGGAGGCTCGGTGGACTGTACGGCGCCCACAGCCACGGCGCCTCCCCGTAGTAAGCGGTGCTGGAACGCCCCATCGGGGGACACGACTTGGTGCAGGCAGCGACGAAGATCAGGACGTGGCCTGCGAGTTCGGCCGCCTCCTCGACCGGAAAGCAACCCTGGACGGTCGAGAGGTCGAAGTCCGGCGGTTCGTCGACGGGAAGGTTGAACGGGTCCGCCGCATCGCGCACCCTGCGGGCCACATACTCGACCACGTTCCAGTACGCCGCGCCACCTGGGTCCGACTGCATCAATTGCAGCAGCCCGTGCTTGAGATACGTCTCCCCGAGGCCGGGCTCGGTGTACTGGAGGGCTTTGACCTCGGCCGGCATCCGGCGCTGTGGCACGGGCTCCCAGAGCACAGGGATCAACGCTCTTGGCTGGACCGAGGTCTTGTCCTGGTAGCGCTTCACCCGTGCCGAGAAGTGGGTCCACTCCTTGCCGCAGTACTCGCTGCGGAAATACGCCCCCGAGTAGAGCGCGACCATGGCCCTGCACGAGCCGACCGCCCGGCTCAGTTCCAGCAACCAGTCGTCGCCGAGGAGAATGTTCTCGACGTCACGGAAGGTGGGTTGCCGAGCCGCTACTGTCATGGGCAGGTCAAGTACCTGCAGCAGGTCGCTGTAGAACCGCCCCACGTAGGCAGCACGGTCGTCCCACCGGGCATAGCTGAGAAAGAAATACGGCTGATCCAAGGCGCCCCCCAGCGTGCCGCGCCGCACCGACGGCACCGAGGTACTACCCAGCCGCTGCCGCTCTCAGACATCTGAGCGGCTGCCGAGTGAACAGCCGACGACGGGGGGGTTCGGCCCCGTGCTCCCTCCGGCGCGGCTGGGCGTCCTCAGCCCAGGCTTCAGATGACCGGCGGCTCGATGTCCGCGTCGATGGGCCGCCAGTTGATGACAGCCACGGTCAACGGGTGATCACCACCGAGTTCCATGCTCTCCTGGGCGCGCCGTTTCGCCTCGGCGTGGAGCCGGTCGGCTTCCTCGTCTGACCTCCCGGACTCGTCCGATGCGCCCTGGCGCAGTTGGACCGCCAGGTTCGAGGCAGCGGAAATGGAGAGGTAGTGGTCGGCCCCGAGCACCGCTGTGAGGCCTTCGTATGCCTCACGGGCCACCGCCACGGCCCTGAGGTGATCGGCGTTCGTCGACAGATCCGTCGCGTGGTTCAGCATGCACGTGAGCGTGTACGGGTGCCGGGCCCCGAGCAGCCGGCGGAAGCGGTCGGCGGTGCGGGTCGACAGTTCCAGTGCGGACTGCGGCTGTCCGGTGAGCCGGAGCAGCACGGCAAGGTTGTTGGCGCAGGTGAGGGTGAACAAGTGATCCGGTCCGAATCGGCGCTCGTAGTGGCCGAGGGTCTCGCTCGCCAGGTCACATGCGTTGACCGCCTCCCCGCGGTCGTGAAGATCCGCGCTGAGGTTCGTCGCGACGGCAAGGGTGTCGTGATGGTCGGGGCCCAGTTGTTTCTTCGCCTGCTCGTAGGTTTCGCTGGTCAGCGTGTACGCATCCTCGTACCGACCGAGCCTCCGGTACAGGACCGCGACACCGAGGGAAGCGCGGAGGGTGATCAGATGGTCGGCTCCCAGCGCGCGTCGACTGCGCTTCAACGTGTCCTGCGACAGCTTCAGCGCTTCATGAAGCGCCCCCGCGACGCGCAGGTCGCGGGCGTAGTTCGTGGCAGAGTTGAGCGTGGCACGTTGGTCGGGGCCGAAGATCTCCCGCCGCTGTCCCAAGATCTCCCGGTTGATGTCGCGGGCCGCCTGCCGGTTGCCCGACAAGAACTCGGAGACGGCTAGGTTGCCGGCCGCCGCAAGGGTACGTCCATGACCATCGCCCAGGACCCGCTTGGTTCGTCGCAGGGTCTCCCTGTCGCTCTCCATGGCGTCGGCGTACCGGCCGATGCTGCGCAGGTCCGAGCCGAGACTCATGGCTGCGCCCAAGGTGTAGGGGTGATCTTCTCCGAGCATCCGGCTGGCCCGCTCGTGGACGTCGCTGGTCACCTCGTACGCCTCGTGCAGGCGGCCTTGCTCACGCAGCGCGTTGCCGAGTTCGGTGCGCAGCCGCAGGACGAGCGCGTCGTCCTCGCCGAAGCGGGGCAACCAGCTGTCGAGGACCTGGCGGGCCGTGCTGATGGCGGTCTCGGCGTCGCCGCTGCGCCACAGGTAGCGCGCGGTGTCACAGATCCACTGCCGCACCTCAAGGTTGCCGCTTTCCTCTGCCCGGGTGGGCCGCAGATGCGGCAGCAGCGTGGCATACCGCCGCCAGGTGTCGGACTCGTCAGGGTCCTTGGGGTTGGCCTGGCCGAGCACAGCCTGAGCCCGTTCCCGCAGGGCGGTCTGCTCGTCGGAGGTGAACTGGTCCCGGAGCACACGCTGGATGAGACGGTGAAAGGTCAGCGTGTCGGTCCGCTGGTCGACCTGGGCGAGGCCGTTGCGGACGATCTCCCCGTACAGCCTGCTCATCAGCAGGGGGTCGGAGAGGCCGGGGTCGTGGCCTTCGAGCAGTTCGAGGGCCGGCCGACTGCTGAGCATGTCCCGGGGGATCGGGTCAGGCCCGAAGAACGCGCACAGTTGCAGCAGGGCGGCTGCGGCGGGCGTACGGGACTGCAATCGATCGAGCGACCAGGTGGCCACTGCCGAGGTCGGGTAGTCGGGGGCAGACTGGCTGCGCAGGATGTCGGTCATCTGGGTTCGGAGCATCTCCACATAGGTGTCCACGGGCATCGCCGATTCCTGCAGGGAGGCGGCGGCGAGGCTCACGGCCAGCGGGAAGTCACCGAGCTCCTCGGCGACCCGGGCCGCCTCCGCGGCCTCCAGGTCCGGGTTGTAGCGGCGCAGCAGGGCGACGCTCTCCTCTCGGGTGAAGAGGTCAACCTCGATGCGTGCGGCACGTTCCGCCCAAGCGGGATTCCGCGAGGTGATGAGGATGTGGCGACCGGGCCCACTGGCCGGAACCAGACCGTCCAGGTCGTACGGCTTCTCGGCGTTGTCGTACACAAGCAGCCAACGCGCGTGGGGGATGCCGCGACGCAGCATGTCCAAGACCTCGTTGCATACGGCCGTCAAGTCCTCGCCAATGGGCACACCAAGGTGCCCGGCCAGGGTGATCAGGTCATGGCGGATCTGCGTCGGTTCCGCCGCGTTGATCCACCAGACGAGATCGTAGTCCGACTCGAAGCGGTAGGCGTACTCGAGCGCGAGTTGCGTCTTGCCCACGCCGCCCAGCCCGTGGAGAGCCTGCGGCAGCACCGCGGTGGTACCGGCCAGCAGATTGTCACGCAGCTTCTCCATGAGTGTGCGGCGGCCTGTGAAGACGGCATTGCGCTGCGGTCGTCCCCCGATGACGAGCGGCGGAGTCCCTGGGAACCGCACCGTCGTGGCCAGTTCATGGGCAATTAAGCGGGAACTCTGCTGGACCGACTCGGTGCGGTCAACGGTGGTCAACAAGCGGATCACGGCTTGCTCCGCACCGACACCAGCAAGGCTGACCGCCGGAAGAGGCGCGAAGTCCACCGGGAGCGGTGAATCGTCGACCCGCAGAGGGAGGGCCATTCCGATCTGGCCCGAGGGGTCCCTGCGGCTGATCCGCTGCCCGATCTCACGCGCCCCGGGCACGGCCGTGTACTGCGGCGAGAGCAGCACAACCATACGAGCCTCGCCGTTCAGCGTGGCATCGAGGCCCGCCGCTGCGGTGGCCTCGCCGTGGTCCGCCTCGATCGGGGCGAGTGTCGTCTCGTGACCGGCCGCCCTCAGCACCTTGGCCGTCCAGTCGGCCCACAGCCGTTCGGTGGCGGCGTAGCTGACGTAGAACTCCCCACGCATGATCGGGGAGGTTCGCTCGTACTCCGCGCGCAGTGTCCGGCGGTAGGGCTCCCGCATGTTCTCCAACTGGGTCACACGGTTGCCGGTCAGGCGGGCGGTCAGCCGTTCGAATGCAGACAGCAGCGTGCCGTCCCGTCGCCGCTCACCGACGGTGGCGGGCATCTCCTCGTACGCGTAGCTGGGTTTGTACGGGATCTCGACGCTGCTCCAGTACTGGTCCAGTTCCTCGGGCGGCAGCCAGTCCAGGAAGGGAGCGAACAGATTGCGCGCCTGGTAGCGGCCGGCCTCCAGACGGTCACGGCCGGCATCCTCGACGCGCATGGGCACCGGGACGATGCGGATGTCGCGCTGTGTGGGGGCGTTACGACGGATCGAACGCGCCACGCGGACAGCGCCGTTGACGCCCTGTCGGCTGAACGTGAAGCAGTCCACCACGATGTCCGGCATCACGACCGTGCAGATGCCGGCGGTGTCGCTGAGGCCGGTCCGGCTGTCGATCAGGACGTAGTCGTAGCGGGCGGCCATGTCTTCACGCAGCGCGGTGAGGAAGTCGGCCCCGCCCATGCGGTAGAAGGTGCCCCAGTCGAAGGTGCTGACCTTCACCGCGTAGGTGTCGGGGTCCTGCACTCCAGCAGGCAGGAGGTCCAGTTTCCCGCCTGGTGGCAGCCTCAGTACGGTGCTGATGGCGTACCGGTCGACCCGTGCTGGTTCTCGGTGATCCGCTCCTTCCGGCCGAGGTGGACCCGCTTCTCTCTGCGGGGGTGGTTCGGCCGCGCCGGAGCCCACGTGAGGTGCCACCGCATGACGTACGAAGTCGCTGGCCATCTCGATGACACCGGGACTCTCGGCGAGTTCGGGATCGGCGAGAAGGGGCTGGAGATAGGTGTGCAGTCCCGGGGATTCCAGGTCCCAGTCCACCACGAGGACACGCAGGCCGTTGCTGGCCAGGATCCAAGCCGTGTTGACGAGCGCCATGGTGCGGCCCGTACCGCCTTTGAAGGAGTAGAAGGTGATGATGGTGCCGCGGCCGTGGTCGTCATGGGTCATCGTCTTGCTCCTTCTCAAAGGGGATCAGAAGACGGAGGGGCGGGTGGCGATCGGTGGCGCGAGTCCGGCACGGCTCTTGCAGGATTCCAGGAAGAGACCAGGAATTCTGAGCCTTGGCAACCACCGCGTGAGGCGTCCCATTGAACTGACCGCACCGATACCCGGCTGATCGAAGGGCAGCGGGTGCCTGGCCCCCGAGGAATCGCCGCTGGGGATTTCAGTCGATCGAGTTGTCGCAATGGCACCCGGCTCCGCCCGTCCGAAGTCGGATGGGCCGAGACCGGCGGACTCCGGTCCCGGTGTCCGTCCAGGCCACTCCAGCAGCACCGCGTACGGTCTCCGCCGAATCGATGGCAACGCCCAGGACGCACTACAGGATGCCTACGCATCGGTCTCTGAGCCAAGGCTGACCGGCAGGCACAAACCGGCTTACCCAACCGGCTGGGCGCTGCTCGCCGATGTCTGCTCTGCCGAGGAGCAACGGTTCACAGCCATGGAGGATGATCCGCACCAGGTGAGCCCATGTTCACGGGAGTGTTCGGCGCGTTGCAATAGCGGCAGGAGAGATTGCACGAACTGAGTATTTTCAGCAGGCACTTCTGGAAGGGGCGGTGGACAAGCTTTCGGGCCCGGCTTCCGCCATCGTCACAGCGCACTCTCGAACACGACCTCAGTCGTCCCCGACCGACTATCTCGCTCCTGAAGGTGGCGTCGCACGGCATGCCCCAACACCGTGTCCTTGCCAGCCACCGATTCCAGCCTACCGGGCGACACTCCGGAGATGTCGATCTGCGGCGGGCGGTTCTGGCTGTTCCGAGGCGCATCCATGCCTTGCTGCTCCCCTGACACCGATGGGTGCGGACAAGTCCCTCCGCCCCAATGCAGACGCTGTCCATCTCCTGCCAGTGCTCTTCGCACGTCCACGAGACGGTTCGTCCCATACTTACGCATGGGGGCAATATTTCGGCAGCGGATTCCGAAAAGTGGCGCGCCGATTCCGCAAACAGAAGGCCACCATTCCGCAAGAGCCCGGTTCCCAACAGGTGTCGCGCGCACCCGGTGTGTGTCTACTCCGGCGGCGTAGGTGTGTCGTGGGTGCGGTACATCGCCTGGACGTCCAGTTCGAGTTGGATCGTGGGGCCGACGACCGCGATGCCCCGTGCGAGCATGGAGCGCCAGTTGAGGGTGTAGTCCTCGCGGTGGAGTTCGGACTTGGCGAGGGCGGCGCAGCGGAGTTCCTCGCCGTAGCCGCCGTTGACGGTGCCGAGGTAGGTGGTGTCGAGGGCTACGGAGCGGCTGACGCCGTGCATGGTGAGGCTGCCCTGGAGGGTCCACTTGCTGCCGCCGCGGTAGGCGAAGCGGGTGCTGGTGAAGTCGATGTACGGGAAGCGTTCGACGTCGAGGAAGTCCCCGGAACGCAGGTGCGTGTCGCGGGTGTTGTTGCCGGTGTTGATGCTGGACGCGTCGATGCGCACGTGGACGCTTGACCGCGTCATGTCCTGCGTGATCGCGAGGCCGCCCTCGAAGCGTTCGAAGCGGCCGTGCACATGGGCCATGCCGACGTGCTTGGCGATGAAGCGGATCGCGGTGTGCGGGGGATCGAAGAGCCAGGTCCCGGGCGGCGGGAGTTCCAGCGCCCGGGCCGACCGGAGCCACACCCGCTCCCGCGCGACACCCGTGTCCTCGGTGACCTCGACCGTCTCCCGGTGCGGTTCCAGTCCCTCGGCCATGATCAGCACGCTGTAGGTGCCCGGCGGCAGAGCGGCCGTGAAGAAGCCGTACGGGTCGGTGGCACCGCGTGCCGCGACGCGGTGGCTGCGCAGTTCCGTCACTGTCACATCGGCCGCGGCCATGGGCTGGTTAACGGGGTCCAGCACCTCGCGCAGGACGACACCCGCGCCGTCCGGTACCGGGAACACGGCGCCCGCGGCGCCTCCGGGGGCATTCCTGAGTCGCCGCCGGAGCAGTCCGAGGGGCATGCTGTTCACCTTTCGGTTCTTGTCGTGCCGGGTTGCGGGGGGCGTCAGGTCCACGTCGGGGGTCGGGCGCCGGTGTGTGCCGCCCTGAGGATCTCCAGGGCGTCCGCCCTGGTGATCGGGCGCGGGTTGGCGTATGCCTGTGCTGTCACCTGGGCCGACGCCGTCGCCAAGTCGGCTTCCTTCAGGCCGAGTTCCGCCAGGGAGCGGGGGGCTCCGAGGCGGCCCGAGAGGTCCCACAGGGCCCGGGGGGCGTCGTCGGTGTTGAGTGCTCGGGCGAGCGCCGCCAGGGCCTCGGGCGCGGCCGGGGCGTTGCAGGCGAGGGCGTAGGGGAGGACGACCGTGTGGGTCTCGGCGTGCGGGAGGCCGAAGGTGCCGCCCAGGACGTGGCACAGCTTGTGGTGCAGGCCCATCGTGGTCGCGCCGAGCGCGGTGCCGCAGAGCCAGGCGCCGTAGAGGGCGCGGCCGCGCGCCTCCAGGTCCCCGGGGTCCGCCGCCACATCGGGGAGCGCGCCGGCCATCGCCCGGGCGCCCTCCTGCGCCGTGAGCGACACCAGCGGCGAGGCGTCCGGCGCGTACAGCGCCTCGGCGGCGTGGGCGACGGCGTTGATGCCGCTGGTCACGGAGAGGGGCACCGGGAGAGTGAGGGTGAGTTCGGGGTCGTAGACGACGCTGCGCGGCAGGACCGACGGGGCGCGGCCGGTGCGTTTGGCGCCGTGCTCGGTCAGGCCCCACACGGGGGTCATCTCGGAGCCGGAGTACGTCGACGGCACGGCGATCAGCGGAAGTTCGGTGCGCAGCGCGATCGCCTTGCCCAGTCCGACGGCCGAGCCGCCACCGACCGCCACGCAGCCGTCCGCGCCGGCGGCCCGTGCCGCCCGGACCGCCTCGTCGGCCACCTCCACGGGCACATGCTGACGAGCCTGCGCGAACACTCCGGCGCACGCGCCGCCGAGCGCGCCCGCGACCGCCCGCGCGGTCTCCGCGCCCCTCGGCCCGCAGACCACCAACACGCGCCGCAGCCCCAGGCGTTCGGCCTCCCCCGGTACCGCCGTCACCGACGCGCCGGGGCGCATCACGACGCGCACGGGCTGCGCCTCGTACACGAACTCCATCGCCGTCACGACCCTTCCGGGGCGCCCGCGCCGGGCGCGTCCGAGGTGGGGAGGACGAGGTCGAAGCGGGCGTGGCGGAACGGGTTCGGGATGCCGAACCGCCGTGCCAGCGACGGGTCGTCGGTCTCCGTGAAGTCCTGGACGAGGCTCTCCTTCACCGCGAAGACCGCGTCCGAGTCGAGGTGTTCGCTGCCGGCCACGAAGATGTGCGTGGTGACCGGGGTGTGCCCCTCGGCCGAGGCGATGAAGTGGATGTGCGCCGGGCGGTAGGGGTGCCGGGCGGTGGCCCGCAGGAGGTCGCCCACCGGGCCGTCCGTGGGGATGGGGTACGGGCTCGGTACGCAGGTGCGGAACCAGAATCGGCCGTCGGCGTCCGCCGTGAACAGTCCGCGGCCGTTGCCGGGCGGCTGGACGTCGGGCTGCTGGACGTCGTAGTAGCCCTCGGCGTTCGCCTGCCAGACGTCGAGGATCGCGCCGGGCAGCGGGGTGCCGTCGCCGGAGAGCACCCGTCCGCTGATCACGCACGGTTCGCCGCCGCCGACCAGGTCGATGTCGGCGCCGAGTGCGCGGGCCGGGGACTCGGTCATGTGGAACGGGCCGAGGACCGTCGACTCCGTCGCGCCCGCGCGGTCGTCGCTGTTGATCGTCTCGACGAGCATCGAGACACCGAGGACGTCCGACAGGAGGACGAACTCCTGCCGGGTGTCCGTGCAGGCCTGCCCGGTCGCCGTGAGGAAGGCGATCGCCCGCTCCCACTCCGCCGTCGTGGGCTCGGTCTCGCGGACGAAGGCGTGGAGGTGACGGGTGAGGGCGCTCAGCAGCTCGCGCAGGCGCGGATCGGCCGTGCCGTCGAGGCTGGCGACGACCGCCTCGGTGATGCGGGTGGTGAATTCGGTGGTCATGTCCGTGGTCATACCACTGCCGGCGGCCCCGCTCGCGTCGGCGGCCGCGTCATGGCTCACGCCGCTACTTGCGTCCGCGCTCACGCCGCTGGCGGCATCACGGCTCGCGTCGGTGCCTGCTTCACGGCTCGCGCCGGTACTTGCGTCCGCGCTCACGCCGATGCCGGCGTCGCGGTTCGCGTCGGTGCCCGTGTCACGGCTCGCGCCGGTACTTGCGTCCGCGCTCACGCCGATGCCGGCATCACGGTTCACGCCGGTGCCCATGTCACGGCTCGCGCCGCTGCTTGCGTCCGTGCTCGCGCCCGTTCCGGCGTCGCGGTTCGCGTCGGTGCTGGTCATGTGTCGGTTCCTCCGGTCAGTCGTGTCCGAGGATCCGTCGCAGCGCGCCGGTCAGCAATCGTTCGGCGTCCTCGGGGGACGCGGCCGCCGTCGCGTGGCGGAACGCGACGTAGCCGTCCGGCCGGACGAGGAGCACTCCCCCGTCGGCGACCTCCCTGAGCCGTGCCCAGTCGCCGTACGGGTCCTCGTACTCCTGGCCGGGGCCGATGACGGCGGTGGCGATCTCCAGGTCCTGGGCCCCGGCGGCCCGGAGCCAGTGGGCGCCGCCGATGCCGGTGAGCAGGGTGAAGCGGCCCCGGCCGACGGTGTCGAGGGTGGAGAGCGTGCGGGTGCCGGAGGTGATCCAGGCGTGCGGGAGTTTGGCGCCGGGGCGGGAGGTCGGCTGGTGGTGCAGCTCGGGGTCGCGATCGAAGCCGGGGTCCGGCGTGCCGTCGGGGACGACCGCTGCCGAACTCGTCGCGGAGTAGCGCTGATTGAGGTCGACGCCGTGCGCGTTGAACTCGTACGCCTTGAACGCGATCGCCTCCCGGAGCCTCGCCCGCTGCTGCTCGGCCGCCTCGGTGTCGTCCTTGCGGGCGGCGATGTTGGCCCACAGCTGTTCGGGGGTCTGCGGGGCGAGCCCGTCGAGTGCCGCGAAGACGGGGGCGGTCTCGCCGATGGACTTGTTGGCGCGGGTGACGATCTGCCGGCCGATCGGCGCGCGTTCGGCGGTGTAGGTGTCGAGGAGCTTCGGGGAGGCCGTGCCGTCGAGGACGAGCTTGAGCTTCCAGGCCAGGTTGTAGGCGTCCTGGACGGAGGTGTTGGAGCCGAGGCCGTTGGACGGCGGATGGCGGTGGGTGGCGTCGCCGGCGCAGAAGACCCGCCCGTTCGAGTACGTCTCGGCGTACATCTCGTTGACGGTCCAGGCGGAGGAGGACTTGACGGTCACCGGTATCTCGTCGTCGCCGACCAGCCTGCGGACGATCGACTCGGCGTACTCGGTGGTCAGGTCGGGGGCGCCCGCGGTGACGTCGTAGCCCCAGACGATCAGCCACTCGTTCCAGGGGCGCACGCACCGCACGAGGCCCGCGCCGATGCCGCCGACGGTGGCGCCGGGGGCCAGCACCCAGTAGAGGGTGGACGGGCGGTGCGCGGTGTACTTTGACAGGTCCATGTCGAAGACGATGTTGATGCTGCCGGCCACGCCCATCTGACCGCCCATCGGCAGCCCGGCGTCCTCGGCGACCTGGGAGCGGCCGCCGTCGGCGCCGATGAGGTACTTGGCGCGGATGGTGTACTCGTCACCGCGCAGCCGGTCCTCGACGGTGACCGTGACGCCGTCGGCGTCCTGGACGAAGGACTTGTAGACCGTGCTGAAGCGCAGCCGGGTGCCGCGTGCCACGGCCGCGTCGACGAGCACCGGTTCCATCAGGTGCTGCGGCATGTCGCACATCCGGGTGGGGCTCGCCAGTTCGTGCGCGGCCTGGACGAGCGGGTCGTTGCCCCAGGAGCGGATCCGGCCGAGCTCCTCCCCCGCGAGGCTGGTGCAGAAGGTGGTGTCGCCCATCAGCCGCTGCGGGGTGGCCTTCGCGACGACCTCCTCCTCGACACCGAGGTCGCGCAGCACCTCCATGGTGCGCTGGTTGGTGATGTGCGCCCGAGGGGTGTCGGCGAGGCTCGCGTAGCGGGTGACCACGATGTTGGGGACACCGTAGGTACTCAGGGCGAGCGCGGCGGAGGCGCCCGCGGGGCCACTGCCGACGATCAGTACGTCGGTCACGACATCGGGCTCGACGGTGTGCACGGGAGACGCTCCAGGGAATGAGGACAGGCACCGACCGTGCAAGATCATGGAGCGCGGGGCGGCAGCGTGGGTGTCTCAATAAGAGACAGTTCGCGCGGTGCGCTCGGGGTGGTCGTTGCCTCTTCAACTTCGCCGGGTACGGTGAGTGGTGTCGTGACCACCGCAGAGCATCTCCCCGTCGCCCCTGCCCTGGCGTCGCTGCGCAGGGCTCGTGAGTCGTTCCTCGAAGGACGCCGGCTGCCGGACGGGGTGCCGGAGGAGATCGTCGCCGCCTGGCGGCGCGCCCGGTTCTTCGGCGTACGACACGACGGCGTACGACACGACGGCGTACGGCACGACGGCGTGCGGCCCGAGGAGGAGCACCCCGGCCGCGGACGCGCCGGTGACCGGTGCCGCGACGGTGAACGGGCGGACGCGTCGGACCTGTTGGCGGCGGCGCGGCCGGTACTCGAACGACTCGCCCCCGCCGTGGGTGCGGGGAGAACGGCGCTCCTGCTGACCGACGAGCGGTTGCGGGTGTTGTGGGCGACCGGGTGCGCGCCGGGCGATCCGTGCCGCGAGGACCTCTCCGAGCAGGTGGTGGGCCACAACAGCGCGGCGCTGGCGCTGCGTACCCGCCGTCGCGCGGAGGTGCACGGCCCGGAGCACTTCCTCGATCTGTGGCAGGACATGTCCGCCGTCAGCGTGCCCGTGCTCGGGCCGGAGACCGGACGGACGGTCGGCACGGTGACGGTCACCTCCGCGTTGTGCGCCGAGTGCGCGCCGCATCCGTGGGCCTCCCTCGCCGAGGCGGCCGCCGCTGCCGTGGAGGCGGAGCTGCTGGCGCGGTCGCGGCCGGCCGAGCGGGTGCTGCTGGACGCGTATCTGCGGGCCGCGCGGGAGCGGGGGCGGGCGGTGGTCGCCCTCGACGGCCGCAACCGGCTGGTGAGCGAGGCCGCGGGGCGGCTGCTGTCGCCGGAGGGGCTGGAGGCGCTGGAGCGGGGCGTGGTCGCGCTGCTGCGGGACCTGGAGGGCGGGGCGGCCCAGGTCCCGGAGGGGGAGCCGGCGCGGGGTGAAGGCCTGGGCGGGAGCGGTGCGGTCGGTGACGGTTACCGGGTGCGGCTTCCGGAGGGCGTCCGGTGTGCCGCGACCGTCGTGCCGGTGTCGGACCGCGGGGCTGTCATCGGCGCGGTGGCCGTACTGGAGGCGCGCCGCGGCGACGCCGCCGCGCACCCGCTCGGGCGGGGTGTCGTGGCGCTGGCCGGGCGTTCCGTGCCGTGGCGGCACGCGGTCGGTCGCGCCACCGAGCTGGCCCGGTCACCGGAGCCGCTGCTGCTGGTGGGCGAACGCGGCACCGGGAAGACCGCGCTCGCCCACGAACTCGCCCACGAACTCCAGGTGGTCGACGCGGCGGAGCGCGAACTCGGTTCGGTGGTCGAGGTGTTGAAGGAGGGCCACGCGCTGCTCATCCGCCATGCGGAGCGCCTCGCGCAGCCCGACACCGCGACCCTCAACTCGCTGCTGGAAACGCATCCGGGCACACCCCTGCTCGCCACCTACACCCCCGGAGCACCCCCGGGACCCTGCCTCCAGCGCCTCCTGGACACCCTGGCCGCCCGCTCGGTCAGCCTGCCCGCGCTGCGTGAACGCCCGGAGGACATCAGGGAGTTGCTGGCGGCCCTGGCTCCCAAGCCGGCGCCCGGGCACCCCCCGCTCACCTGGACCCTGGACGCCCTGCGCGCTCTGGAACGGCACCCCTGGCCCGGCAATGTCACCGAACTCGTCCATGTCGTACGGGCGTTGGCGGAGCAGCGGCGTGCGACGGGCCCCGTCCGCCGGGCCGAGCTGCCGGACCACGTCCGTGAGGGCCCGGCGGCCAGGCCGCTCAGCCCCATGGAGCACGCCGAACGCTCCGCCATCCTGGAGGCCCTGCGCCGTAACGGCGGCAACAAGGCCCGTACGGCGGCGTCGCTGGGCATCGCCCGTGCCACGCTGTACCGGAAGCTGCGGGGCTACCGGAGCTGAGCGTCGTCGCGGTGGCTTCCCCGCGGTCGTGTGGCGATCAACGGGCGGCCGCACGACCATGGGAATGCTGGTTGCCCCTCGGCAGGAGGTGATGGGTCGATGTGCCGGTGGCTCGCCTACTCGGGAACGCCCGTCCTGCTCGACACGATTCTCTACAGGCCGGCGCACTCCCTCATCGACCAGAGTCTGCACTCACGGCTGGGCGTGGAGACGACCAACGGTGACGGGTTCGGCGTCGGCTGGTACTCGCCGGATCTGCAGACCCCCGCAGTCTTCCGCGACATCGGTCCGGCCTGGAGCAACCGCAACCTGCGGGAGATCGCCGACCACGTCCGCTCCCCGCTGTTCTTCGCCCACATCCGGGCCTCGACCGGTACGGCGGTGCAGCAGACCAACAGCCATCCGTTCCGGCACGGCCGCTGGATGTGGATGCACAACGGGGCGATCGCCGACTTCCATCTGGTCCGGCGGGATCTCTCGCTGGCCGTCGACCCGGAGCTCTTCGCCGTCATCGAGGGGTCCACGGACTCCGAGCTGATGTTCCACCTGGCGCTGACCTTCGGTCTGGAGCAGGACCCTCCGGGTGCCGTCGCACGGATGGCGGGTCTGGTGGAGCAGGTCGGGCACGAGCACGGGGTGGAGTACCCGCTGCAGATGACCGTGGCCGTCACGGACGGACAGTCGCTGTGGGCCTTCCGCTACTCCAGCCAGAAGAAGTCGCGCTCGCTGTTCTACAGCACCCGGGTCGAGACGCTGCGCTCGCTCCACCCGGATCTGTCCTTCCTGCGGGAGGTCTCCGACGAGACCCGCCTCATCGTCTCCGAGCCGCTCGGCGATCTGCCCGGTGCCTGGAACGAGGTTCCCGAGGGCAGCTACGGCATGGTGCGGCCGGGTGCCGACCTGCTGCGTCCCTTCGCCCCGCAGCCCGTGGCGGGCAGAGCCCGGGTGTGACCGGACCGCCTCCTCGGTGCTCCGCGCCGTCAGCCGAAGCGCAGGACGCGCGGTGCGAACGTGCCCTCGGGGCCGGCGGCGCGGCCGACCGACCACACCGTCCCGGTGCCCGGCACCGGCGCCAGCCGCAGCAGCGAGGAGGCGCCCTCCCCGGCCACCGTCGGCTCGTCGTACGCGGTGAAGGTCTGGCCGTTCCAGGCGAGGAAGCCCGGCCCGGAGACGAACGGCGGGTTGCTGCCCGGCGGGCCCCACTTCTGGGACCGGGACACCGCGACCCAGCCCAGGGCGCCGGACGCGGTCGGGGTCAGGGACGTGATCCCGCCGAAGTCGGTGGGGACCGTCACCCGGTTCCATGTCTGCCCGTCGAAGCGGACCAGCAGCGGCGGGATCGGCCGGCCCACCGGGCCGCCGACGAAGCCGGCCGTGCCGCCCGCCCACACCTCTGTCGGCGAGACCGCCAGCACGCTGCCGACGGCCGAGCGCGGGAACCCGTCCACGATCGTCTGCCGCCAGGTCTGTCCGTCCCAGTGCGCCACGGCCGCGCCCGAGGCGGTGGCGCCCGCGGCCCAGACGTCGTCGGCCGCCAGGATGTGCAGGCCGTACACCTCCCCCGGCGGCACCGGGACGTCGCGCCAGCCGTGCCCGTCCCACCGCAGCAGGACCTGTGCGCCGTCCCGGGAACCGATCAGCCAGGTCTCCCCGCCACCGGCGACTGTCTTGGTCAGCACGACACCGCTCGGTGGGCGGCTCTCACGCCAGCCGGTGCCGTCGTGGCGGAGCAGCCGGGCGCCGCCCGCCGCGTCGCGGCCGACCGCCCAGACCTCGGTCGGTGAGGCCGCCGCGACGGACAGCAGCTCTCCCTGCCAGCCGATCCCGGTCAGCGGGTGGCGCTGCCAGGCGGTTCCGTCCCAGCGCAGGACCAGCGGGAAGCCCGGCGCCTCGCGGCCGACGGCGTCGGTGCCCACCGCCCACGCCCGGTCCGGCCCGAGCGCCACGGCCTCGTTCAGCCCGGCCTGGGGGCGTACCTGGGCGGGGACCGGCACGTGGCGCCAGGACAGGGTGTCCGCCGTGGCAGCGGTCATGAGGGCCAGGAAGGTCAGGGTGGCGGCGAGCGCGGTGACGAGTAGTCGGCGTGCCATGGTCAGCCTCCCAGCCGCTCGCTCATGAGGTTCGGTTTGTATCCGTAGATCTCGACGGTCCCGAACGCCAGCAGCGAGGGTCCGGCCTTCGCCAGGGCGCGTGGTCTGACGTCGATCGCGTTCGTGCGCTCGGGGCCGTAGGAGAAGGTGGTGCGCCGGCCCTGCACCCGCGCGTACTTCGACTGGAACGCGCGGTCGCTGCGCACCGGCAGCCACAGCGCGCCGTCCGGGCCGCGGACCATGCCCTCGGTGTAGGTGTCGCCCAGCGGTGGCTGGGTGGTGCGCCAGGTGTGCCCGTCGAAGGTCATCAGGTAGGTGGCGGCGGCGCCGTCGGTGTACCGGCTGCCGCCGATGGTGACCCGCCCCGAGGGTTCGAGCAGGACGGTGTGCACGTTGCTGTCCGGCGGCAGGGGCACGTGTGCGTCCCGCCACGCCGTGCCGTCCCAGTGCAGGACGGCGGTGCCGGTGGTGGTGTCCGCCCAGGCCCAGGCGTCGTCGGCGGTCCGCGCGGTGATGCCCATCAGGTACAGCACGCCGTCCGGGGTGGGCTGTGCGGTCCAGCCGGAGCCGTCGTGGCGCAGCACCTTCGGTCCGGTGTCGTCCTCACCGACCACCCATGCCGCGCCCGGTACGGCGGTGAAGTCCTGGTGGACGCGGAGTGCCTGCGGCAGCGGTACGGCGCTCCACGTGCCCGCCGACCTGCGCAGGATCTCGCCCGCCCCGTCGCGTTCGTGGAAGATCCACACCTCGTCGTCGACGAACCGCACCTTGCCGAGCCGGCCCGGCGCGTCGGCGCCGGGGAAGGTGGTGTCACGGCTCCATGCCGTGCCGTCCCACCGGTACAACGTGGGCCGCGGCCCGTCGGCGGTGTGCTCGGAACCGGTGGCCCATGCCTCGCGCGGCCCCCGGGCGGCGAGATCCGCCACGGTCACCGGCGGGGCCGCCGCCGGGACCGCCAGCGCCGACCAACTCGGCCTGGCCGCGGGCGCGGTGGTGCCCCCGGTCGCGGCCGACGTCATGGCCACGGCAGGTGACACGACGGCAGGTGACACGACGGCAGGTGACACGACGGCGGGTGACACGGCGGCGGCCGGTGGTGTCACCGCGGCACATGTGATCACAAGAGAGACGAGGACCGCACGGCGACCGTTCACGAGACCCCCCAGGACGCGACGGTCGCACAAACTACTGCGGTTCGCCCCGCCACGCACAGACCGCATCCGGCCGAACACGGGCCCCTGTGAAGGCCCGCCGTCCCGTCAGACGGACGCTGTCGGGGCTTTGCGGGCGAGCAGGTGGACCTCCTGGAACTGCCGCCGGTCGGAGGGCTCCGGCTCGCGCACCAGCCGGGCCGTCTCGGCCAGCCCGACCGCGCGGAGCATCGCGGCGAGGTGATCGGGCGACCACCGGTAGGCCGGCGCGACGGCGTGGTCGAAGACCTGCGTCGGGTGGCCGGGGCCGTCGGTGGCCGAGAAGCCGATCAGCAGATGGCCGCCGGGGGCGAGCACCCGATGGAACTCGGCCAGGACGACGGGGAGTTCGCGGGGCGGGGTGTGGATGACGGACCAGCGCGCGAGGACGCCGTCCAGCTCGCCGTCGGGGAGGTCCGACGCGGCCATCGAGCCCACGTCGAAACGCAGCCCCGGATGGGCCCGCCGAGCCAGCTCGATCATCGCGGGAGAGACGTCGATTCCGAACGCCTCCAGCCCCAACTCCCGCAGATGTGCGGTGACATGGCCGGGCCCGCACCCGAGGTCCGCGACCCGGCCGCCCCCGGCCGCCCGGACCACCTCGGCGAAGGCGCTCAACATCGCGCGGTCCAGCGGCCGTTCACGCAGCGAGTCGTGGAAGAGCTGGGCGTAGGTGGTGGCAGCGGCCTCGTAGGCCTCGCGGGTGGCACGGAGATCATCGTGTTCGACCATGCGCGCGACAGTAGCCCGTGCTCCTGACGTGTCCGACCGTTCTCTGCGTTCACCTCCACCTCCGGTGCGACGACGGCCGGAGTCGCGCAGCACGACGGTGGGGAGAGTCCGGCCACCTGCGCCGGCCGTGGGCCATGCTGTGCCGCGCTGCGGACGCCCGCGAACAGCACGGCGCGTCGCCGACGCCGGCACGCGTCCCCTTTTCCACCGCCGCAGCCGCCTCCCCACCGGACCCATGCCCGCAGATCGACAGAAAACGGAGCTATGCCCATTTTAGGGAGGTTATGCCGGACACTGGACAGAAGGAGAGGGGAGGCCGAGCGTGCTGACCGTAGTCCGTGACCAACTGAGCCAGGCCCTGTTCCGCCGTGTCGCCGGGCCCGACGGGCCGGCGGTACGGGCCCGCATACACGACACCCCCGGACCGCGCTGGTTCGGGCCCGACCGCCCGATCCGCACGGTGCACGGTGACGCCTCGATGTTCATCGGCGGGTTGAGCGCGCTCCTGCTGCAGTCCCTCCACCCGCTCGCCATGGCGGCGGTGGCCGGGCACTCCGGCTACCGGGGCGATCCGTGGGGCCGCCTGCAGCGCACCAGCACTTTCCTGGCCATGACCACCTACGGCACCGCCACGGACGCCCAGCGCGCGGTCGATCGCGTCCGCGGCATCCACGAGCGGATCCGGGGGACGACGGGCGAGGGGGTGTCGTACCACGCGGCCGATCCGCATCTGCTCGGCTGGGTGCACGCGGCCGAGACGGACAGCTTCCTGCGCGCCCACGAACACTACGGAGCCCGCCCACTGGACGCCGACGGCTACGACGCCTATGTCGCCGACACCGGACGCGTCGCGGAGGCACTGGGGGTGACCGACCCGCCGCGT
This sequence comes from Streptomyces caniscabiei, assembly GCF_014930365.1. Lineage (GTDB taxonomy): Bacteria > Actinomycetota > Actinomycetes > Streptomycetales > Streptomycetaceae > Streptomyces > Streptomyces caniscabiei. The sequence goes on from NZ_JABXWI010000002.1 coordinate 366,340, forward strand.
GACCGCCGCGAGCTGTCCGAGCGCCTGGTCGCCTACCGGCCCGAGCTGCGGGCCACGCCCGAGGCCAGGGCCGCCGCACGCTTCCTGCTGTTCCAGCCCCCTCTGCCCCTCGCGGTACGGCCCTTCTACGGCGCCCTGGCCGTGAACGCCGTCGCACTGCTGCCCGCCTGGGCCCGCGGCATGCTGTGGCTCCCCCGCGTGCCGGTCGTCGAGAACCTCGCCGTACGCCCCACCGGCCAGGCCGTGACGCGGACCATCCGCTGGGCCATGGCCCCGTCCCGTCCCTCCGGGAGCGCCGGGAAGTGAGGCACACGTGACGGACCCCTCCGGTTCCGGCGCCGCGCGGGAGCGGCGGCCGCGCCATCGCCGACTGCGGGCCCGGTGGCACGACTCGGCCCTCGGACGGCTCTGGCAGCACGGCAACGAGCTGGAACTGCTGCACCGGGCCATGGGGTTCTCCGCGTTCGGCCTCGTGACGCTGGTCCCCCTCTTGATCGTCGTGGCGGCGGCGCTCCCCTTCCAGGAACGGGGCTTCGCCCTGTGGGTGATCGACGCGATGAGCTTGTCCGGGCGTCCGGCCGACGCGGTGCTCGAGCTGTTCGCCACACCCCGCAGGGTGCTGAGCGCGACCAGCGTCCTCAGTGGGCTGCTCGTCGCGCTGTTCGGCGTCAGCTTCGCCGCGAGCGTGCAGAACGGCTACGAGAGGATCTGGGAGGTGCCCGCCGGTCCCTGGCACCATGTGTGGCGCCGCGTCGTGTGGCTCGCCGCGCTCACGGGATACCTGTTGGCCGAGACACGGAGCGGGACGGTACTGCGGGACGGGCCGGCCCAGTCGGCCGTGCGGATCATGCTCGTCTCGCTGTTCGGAGTGCTGTTCTTCTGGTGGGGCCAGCGCTTCCTGCTGGGCGAGCGGGTGCCGTGGGGCGCCCTGCTCCCGGGCGCGGTGGCCACGATGGCGGGCCTGGGTGGCCTGCGCTGGTTCTCGGACCAGGTGTTCTCACCACTGATCGTGAGCAACGCGATCACCTACGGGGCGGTCGGCACCGTTCTGATCATCCAGTCCTGGCTCATCGGCGTCGGCTTCGTGGTGTTCGGCGGCCCGCTGCTGGGCCGCCATCTGCACGAGATGCGCCATCGGCACGGCTGACACGACCGTCTCTCGCAGGAGGGCGGGATGCGAGGGAGTACCGGGTCGTGAGTTCAGTCGCAGCAGTCGCAGCAGCACTTGCACGGATTGCAGCAGCCACCACCACCGCAGCCGTCACCCGAACCACCGCCGGACCCACCGGACCCACCGGACCCACCGGACCCACCGGACCCACCGGAGGATCCGCCAGAGTTGCCGCTGCCCGAACCGCCGAACCAGCCGTCACTCCCGGAGCCGCTCCGGCCCGAGTCGCCACCGCGGTTTCCCTCGCCGAACTGCCAGGGCTCCCCGTCATCCGGGCCGGCGTCCTCGTCGCAGGTGCAGCAGTTGGAGCACAGCCCGCACCGGCCGCACAGCCGGGCTCGGCGGCCACAGCGCCGGCACTCCCCCTCCCGCGGCCGGCCCGACGCCATCGCTGCGCTCTCCGGGTCCGCGCCTGTGAGCATCCCGACGCCGCAGGTCGTGCCTGTGGCGGTTTCCGAGGCCGGCTCCGTCGTCGTACGGCGCCCCAGCCAGGGCAGCGTGCGCGGGCCACGTGCCTGGTGGCGGTGCCGGTGGTGGCGGTGCCGGGGGTCGAAGACACGGTCGACGGCTCGCTCCAACTCCCCGCCCAGTAGCGCCTGGGCCAACCGGCCGTCGACGAACTCGGCGTCGGCCAAGGCGAGTCGGATCCCGTGGACGGCGTCGTCGCAGAGTCGGCGCACCTCGGCGCGGTCCGCGCCGGTCACCGCGATCGGGTTCCACGCACCGGACGCCTCGTCGGCGTCGAGGTCCTCCACCGCGTCCAGCAGGTGTGCCAGGCGACCGAACAGACGGCCGGCCTCCGCCAGCGGTTCGGCGTTGCCCGGGCGGTCGGCGAGCACCGCGGTGTGCGCGAAGGCCGCGGCGGTCGCCGTCTCCGTGGGCTCCGTGACGGTCAGCAGCGAACCGCCGGGGCCGGTCGACCGCTCGATCTCCGGCTGGCGCTCGACCGCGCCGAGCAGTACGGCGGTGTCGAAGCCGAGCCGTTCGCCGCCCGCGGCGCCCGCACGGTCCCAGCCGAGGGCGATGCGGCGGGCCGCCGACGTCACCGGGCGGCGCCCCAACACGCCGTCGCCGTCGGCCACATGGTCACGTATCTTCGCGGCCGCCAGCACCAACGACACCGTCGCCGCCAGCCGCGCGCCCTCGCCCTGCGCCACGTCCGCCGACCGCATCCCGCGCAGTGGGCAGGGACCGGCGCCGCGCCGCCAGTCACCGGTGCGCTCCGACTGCGCCTCGGTCAGCACCGAGACGATGAGGCCGTCGTAGTTGGTGGCGACCCGCGCGAACTGTCCGTACTCTCCGCGCAGCGCCAGGCACAGCCCACACAGGTGCGCCATCCACTCGGTGCGCATGCTTTCGCCCAGGCGATGACGGCATGGTCTGATGATTCCGAACATCGAAAATCTCCCCCGTGGACACCGCTACCCGGGCACCGCCGGACGGACCGGACGTCATCCGCGTGTGACGTGACGTGCGGCCGACATCCTAGAGGGTCGATTCGCAAGGGTGTCCGTGGAGACGAGAGCGGGATTTTCAAGATCGTCGTGTGACGGACGGCCGGGTGGAGACGGTTGCCGCGGGGCGAACCCGAGAATGCTGAAGGGGCCGTTCCGGAGTTTGTCCGAAACAGCCCCTTGAGCTGCGACTCTTTCAAGTCGGGACGACAGGATTTGAACCTGCGACCCCTTGACCCCCAGTCAAGTGCGCTACCAAGCTGCGCCACGTCCCGATGCGCTGTCCGCGGGGAAACCGCGTGATCGCGCACTGAGAACTTTACCGTACGTCGGCCGCTGCCCGGCAGCCGGTGAGCTGGAGGGACAATCGAGGCATGAGCGGGACAGCGGAGGACGGGACGGCGCCGGAGCGGGACCGGGACGAGGAGGGGCGGGCGCGGAGCGCGCGGCCCCGGGACGGGCTGGGACGCCCGTTGCCGTACGGGGCGCCGGGGGTGGAGCGGCAGCCCGAGGGGGTGGTGCGCGACCCCGAGGAGACGGTCGTCGAGGCGCAGGCGCTGCTGGACTCGGGGAAGCCGTTCCATGCGCACGAGGTCTTCGAGGATGCCTGGAAGTCCGGGCCCGACGAGGAGCGCGCGCTGTGGCGCGGCCTCGCCCAGCTCGCGGTGGGGCTCACGCACGCGGCGCGCGGCAACGTCACGGGCGGGGCCAGGTTGTTGCGCCGGGGCGCCGGGGCCGTCGAGGAGTGGGGCGCCGGGAGCGGCCGACCGCGACCCTACGGCGTCGATCTGACCGGAGTGGGAGCGTGGGCCCGGCGCTTGGCCGACGTGGTGGAGCAGGGAGGGCAGGCGGTCGACGCGGGGGCGTGGGCGCCACGGTTGCGCGGCGACTCCCCGCGCCCCTGAGAGATCAGGCCCCTGCGGGCCTGGAAAGACCTGCGGGGCGGGGGCTCAGCGGAGCAGGAGTTGCAGACCGCCCACGATCGTCGCCGCGATCACCAGCCGCTCGAAGAGTTTCTGGTTGATGCGGTTCACCGCCCACTTGCCGAGGAACGCGCCCGGTACGACGAACAGGGCGAGCGCCGCGTCCAGCAGCAGCGAGTGCGCGTCGATGAGGCCGAGGCCCACGCTGAACGGGACCTTGGAGACGTTGACGATGAGGAAGAAGAACGCCGACGTGCCGAGGAAGCCGAGCTTCCGGAAGCCCGCCGAGAGCAGGTACATGGACATCACGGGGCCGCCGGCGTTGGCGACCATGGTGGTGAAGCCGCCGAGGACGCCGTACGAGCGGGCCTTCGCGCGGCCGGCGCGGGTGGTGATGGCGTCGGGTTCGTCGTCCTTGTCGACCGTGCGGCGCCGCCAGATCGTGACGGCCGTCATCAGCAGCAGGATCGCGCCGATGGAGGTGCGGACGATCCTGTCGTCGGCCCAGACCAGGAACAGCGTGCCGAGGACGACTCCCGCGCCGACCGCCGGGAAGAGCTTCCACAGGGTGGGCCAGTGGGCGTGCCTGCGGTAGGTGAGCACCGCGAGGACGTCGCCGACGATGAGGATCGGCAGGAGGACGCCGGTCGAGGCGCGGGCGGGCAGGACGGCGGCGAAGATCGCGAGGCTGACCGTGTTGGCACCGCTCACGGCGGTCTTGGAGAAGCCGACGAGCAGGGCCGCGAAGGCGAGGGCCGCGAACTCGGCCGTGGACAGGTGCCAGAGAGTCATCGTGTTCATGCGGGGTCCGATGCTATGCGCACCTATCGGCCCACGACAGGAGCGTCTCGCCAGTTGATCCCGCCGGCGCGCGCCGTTCCCAGGCGTTCCGGGCCCGGGCGTTCGGTGCCCGGACACGCGCCGCCGGCCGGTCGGCGCTTTGGCCCCGGACGGCCCATGGACCATCGTCCGACGGGCTGGCAAGATCCCCCGGGTACCTTCACCGACGTAGTTGGAGGAGTCATGGCCGACTCGCGCGAGCACAGCTTCGCCGGTACGCGGGGCGGTGTCACCGCGCGGGAATGGCCGTGCGAGGGAGCGCGGTACGTCGTGCTCCTGGTGCACGGTTACGGGGAGCACATCGGCCGGTACGAGCATGTGGCCGACGCCCTGGTGCGGCACGGCGCGGCGGTGTTCGGGCCCGATCACATGGGGCACGGCAGGTCGGCGGGCGAGCGGGTGCTGATCGAGGACTTCGAGGCAGTGGTCACCGACGTGCACTCCGTGGAGGTGCTGGCGCGGGCCGCGTACCCGGGGCTGCCGGTGGTGCTGATCGGTCACTCCCTGGGCGGTCTGATCGGCGCGCGGTACGCCCAGCGGTACGGTGCCGGGCTCGCGGCGGTCGTGCTGTCGGGGCCGCTGATCGGGATCTGGGAACCGCTGCGGGCGCTGCTCGCGCCGCCGGAGGTGCCCGAGGTGCCGCTCGACCCGAAGCTGCTCTCGCGGGACATGGCGGTCGGCGCCCTGTACGCGAACGATCCGCTGGTGTGGCACGGCCCGTTCAAGCGGCCGACGCTGGAGGCCATCGACCGCGCTCTGGAGGCGATCTCGAAGGGCGGGTCCATCGGCCCGCTCCCGCTGCTGTGGCTGCACGGCGACGACGACCGGATCGTGCCGCTGTCCGGCAGCCGTACGGGGATCGAGGATCTCCGGGGCACCGAGTGGACCGAGCGCGTCTACCCGGGCGCCCGGCACGAGGTGTTCAACGAGACGAACCGGAGCGAAGTGCTCGCGGACGTCAAGGAGTTCGTGGACTGCGTACTGGGTCGCTGAGCCCGCGTTTTCCGTCGTCCGCGCTGGGCACCCGGCCTCGCATGGAGTGGTTGCGGAGAGCGGCCTGCGTGGGAGAGGACCCCGAACTGTTCTTCCCCGTGGGCACCACAGGACCGGCGCTGAACGACGTCGCCGCCGCCAAACGTGTCTGCGGCCGCTGCCCGGTGCGCCGCGAGTGCCTCATGTGGGCGCTCGGCAACGGGCAGACGGCCGGCGTGTGGGGCGGTATGGGCGAGGAGGAACGCACCGACCTGCTCCGCAGAACCGGCAGCGCCGACGCCGCTCGGCACGAGGCGCTCGCCGGTACGAAGCGATGAGGAGTGACGCGTAGATGACGATGGTGAGGAGCACGCTTCCCGAACCCGCCCGCCGGATCGCGGGCGACGCGCTGCAGGAGAGCCTGGTGGATCTGCTGGGGCTCTCGCTGATCGGGAAGCAGGCCCACTGGAACATCGTGGGACCGAGGTTCCGTTCGATCCACCTCCAGCTCGACGAGGTGGTGTCCACGGCGCGGTCCTACGCCGACCAGGTCGCCGAGCGCGCGGCCGCGATCGGGGTTCCCCCGGACGGCCGGCCGGAGACCGTGGCGGCCCGGTTCGACCTCCAGGGGCCGAAGGAGGGCTGGCAGCGGGACACCGAGGTGGTGCGGCTGCTGGTGGAGACGCTGGAGGCCGCGATCGGGCGGCTGCGGGAGCGGATCGAGGCGACCGAGGAGGCCGACAAGGTCACCCAGGACCTGCTGATCTCGCTGACCTACGAGTTGGAGAAGCAGCGCTGGATGTTCGAGGCCGAGAACTGGCCGCGCGAGGACTGACGGCGGCACGGCCCGCGACGCCGACGGCGCCGGGGCCGGCCACACCGGCCACCCCCGTCAGCCTCGCCGATGACCGTGGAGAGCCGGGCCCCCGACCGCGTACGGCGGTCGGGGGCCCGGCTCTCCGGCGTGTCGCGCGGTGGTGCGTCAGGTGTCGCGCTTCCCGGCCGCCACGGCCGACAGCAGCCGGTCGCGGGACTCCTCGACCAGGCGGCGGGCCCGGTCGACGTCGGCGAGGAGCCTGCCGTCGCGCTTGTGGACCACGCCGTCGACGATGACCGTGTCCACGTTGGAGACGTCCGCGCCGAGCGTCACGGCGGCGGTCGCGTCGTGCACGGGCGCCATGTTGAGGGCGGTGGCGTCGAGGGCGACGACATCGGCGCGCTTGCCGGGGGTGAGCGAGCCGGTACGGTCCTCCAGGCCCGCCACGTGGGCGCCGTTGAGAGTGGCGATCTCCAGCATCTGACGCGCCGTCAACATGGTGGCGGGGACCGGCAGGTTGGCCTGCCAGCAATCGGCGTTGACCCGGGCGCGCTCGGCGCCGAAGGCGGCGCGGATCTGGGTGAACATGTCACCGGGGACGGTGGTGACGACATCGATGCTCAGGGACGGCCGCAGTCCGTGTTCGATCGCCTGCATCACCGGCGGCCAGCCGTGGCCCATCTGGGTCTCGACCTGGGCGGCGATGGAGACCGTGCCGCCGCTGTCGGCGACCATCCGCCACTCGTCCTCGCCGAGGTAGCAGCAGTGGACGTAGGTCGTGTCGGGGCCGAGCAGGTCCATCTGGTGCAGGCGCCTGACCATGCCGAAGCGTCCGGCCAGACGTCCCATGGCGACGTGGACGGTGATCGGGACGTCCAGCTCGCGGGCGAGTCCCCACTCCTGCCTGACCACGTCGTCGGTGCAGAAGCCGGGGCCCCGGGTGGCCAGGGCCATGGTGAGGAGGCCGCCGTCGGAGGCGAAGTGCTCGGCACGGATCCGGCGTACGTCGTCGCCGGGCACCGCGATCTTGCTGTCGAACCAGTAGTCGGCGAGGGAGGTGTTGGCGCTGCCGTAGGCGTACTGGGCCCGGATGCCGGTCTCCCGCAGTGCCTGGAGCGCGGCGTCCGGGTGCTCGGGCGTGTTGTTGATGTGGGACCAGTCGACGAGGGTGGTGATGCCCGCGTTGAGGCACTCCAGGGTGCCGGCCAGGTTGCCCGCGTACACGTCCTCGGGCGTGTAGACGGGAGCGAAGGTGTCGAGGACGTCGACGAAGTAGTCGTCGAGGGTGGCGTCGGGGGCGCAGCCGCGGATCGGCGCCTCCCAGGTGTGGCGGTGGGTGTCGACGAAGCCGGGGATGAGGATACGGCCGGTCATGTCGAGCACCTCGGCGTCCACGTCCGCGTCGATCTCCGGCTCGACCGCCGTGATCGTGCCGTCCTCGATGAGGATGTCGCCCCGGGGCAGGTCACCGAGGGCCGGATCCATGGTGACGAGATGGCCCGAGCGCAGGAGCATCCGTGTGGTCATCGCCGTTCCTCCCAGAGGTGGTTCCGTTTGAAAGCTGACGGAGTGTCAGTATGCGGTGAGGTCACGGACCGTCCCCATGACCCGGCCGACGGTGGGGACGACCCGCTGCTCCAGGGTGTCGGCGCACGGCAGCGGCACGCACTCCCCCGCCACCCGCCGTACGGGCGCGTCGAGCAGGCCGAAGCCCTCGTCGGCGACGATCGAGACGAGTGTGCCGCCCCAGCCGCCCTGGTACGGGTTCTCCTCGACGGTCACCAGGCGCGAGGTGCGCGCCAGCGAGCCGAGGACGGTGGCCGCGTCGAGGGGGACCAGGGTGCGCAGGTCGACGACCTCGGCGTCGACGCCCTCCTCCGCCAGCAGCCGGGCGGCTTCGAGCGCGACGGGGACCATGGCGGCGAGCGCGACGACGGTGATGTCCCGGCCCGGCCGGACGACGCGGGCGCGCCCCAGTTCGACGAGATGGTCCGGCGGCGCCGGCGGGCCTTGCGTGGCGTGGAGGGCCTTGTGCTCGAAGAAGACCACCGGGTCGTCGCTGCGGACGGCGGCCGCCAGCATGCCGACGACGTCGGCGGGTGTCGACGGTGCGGCGATCTTCAGGCCGGGGACGGTCAGCGCCCAGTTCTCGGTGGCTTGGGAGTGCTGGGCGCCGAGGCCGAGGCCGCCGCCGTTGGCGGTGCGCACCACGAGCGGCACGGTGACCTGACCGCCCGTCACATAGCGTGCCTTGGGGATCTCGTTGGCGAGGTAGTCCCAGCAACAGGCCAGGAAGTCGGAGAACATGATCTCGACGACCGGGCGGGTCCCGGTCATCGCGGCACCCATCGCCGCGCCCAGGACGGCCTGTTCGGAGATCGGCGTGTCCCACACCCGTTGCGGCCCGAACTCCTTGAGCAGTCCGGCGGTCGTCCTGAACACTCCCTGGGCCTCGGCGATGTCCCGACCGAGGCAGACCACGGTCGGATCGCGCCGCATCTCCCGGGCCAGCCCCTCCGCGACCGCCTCGCGATAGGTGATCATGTCCGCCATGCGGCACCTCCGTCGGCCCATACGTCGGTGAGCGCCTCGGCGGGGTCGGGCCCGGGTGCCCGCTCGGCCGCCTCGACGGCCCGGGCGACCGTCCGCTCGACGCGCGCGTCGACGTCGAGGGTGGACTCGCCGAGGGCGGCGAGCCGGGCCCGGGCCAGGTCGAGCGGGTCGTGCCTCAGCCAGTGGGCGACCTCGTCGGCCGGGCGGTACGTGCCGGGGTCGGCCCTGCTGTGCCCGTAGTGCCGGTACGTCCGCGCCTCCAGCAGTCCGGGCCCCTCCCCCGCCCGGGCCCGGTCCGCGAGTCTGGCCACCGCCCGCCGCACCAGCACCACGTCGTTGCCGTCGACGACCTCGCCGTCGAGGCCGTACGCCGGTGCCCGGTCGGCGGCGGGCCGGGGCACAGCGGTGACGTCGGCGGTGGGCGTGTACTCCATGTACAGGTTGTTCTCGCAGACGAACAGCACCGGCAGTCTCCACACGGCCGCCAGGTTGAGCGCCTCGTGGAAGGCACCGACGTTGGTGGCGCCGTCGCCGAAGAAGGCCACCGCGATCCGGTCGGTGCCGCGCAGCCGGGCGGACCAGGCGGCGCCGACGGCCATGGGGAGGTGGGCGCCGACGACGGCGTACGAGCCGAGCATGCCGACCGAGGCCTTGGTGAGGTGCGTCGATCCGCCCTTGCCCCGGCACAACCCGGTGGCCCTGCCCATGAGTTCGGCGAGGCACTCCTCGGGGGTCGCGCCCCGGGCGAGGGCGTGGTGGTGGCCCCGGTAGGTGGCGAAGACGTAGTCGTCGGGGCGCAGGGCGGCGCTCGCGCCGACGGCCACGGCCTCGTGCCCGGCGGCGAGGTGGGTGGCGCCCTTGACCGGCCCGGCGAGGGACAGGGCGTGGGCGGCCTGCTCGGTGCGGCGGATGAGGGCCATCCGCTCGTACAGCGCGAGGAGTCGGCCGGCGTCCACCTCGTCGAGGTCGCCGTCGAGGTGCGCCGGGGTGCCCGTCGTGATCCTCGGGTCGTCGGGATCATCCAGATCGTCGGGGTCCTCCGCGTCGTCCGGATCATCCGGGTCGTCGAGGTTCTCCAGACCGTCGGCCATCATGTGCTCCCGTCCGGACGGGTGTCGAGGTGCGCCTGGGCCTCGCGTCGGGCGAAGAGGTGCGGATCGCCACGGCGACCACTCCCATCACTGCGGAGTGAACGACCGCGCGGGGCGGGTGTCAAGCGCCCCTGGACGCGAACCGGACACCGGCGGCCGGCTCGCGGCCGTCGTCCCGGTGACGGTGCGCCGCCCGCGCCCACCCGCGCCGCCCCTGCCGTACGGCTGCCCGGAGCCGACGAGAGGGAGGGGATGCAGGGGCGGGCGGGCGTCGGGCAGCGGTGGGCCCTAGGGCGTGTTGCGAAAGTCCCGTCGTTCGCCCGAAGGGCGGGCCTCGCGGCGTCAGGTGCGTGCTCTCGGCGTGCCGGGCGGAAGCCCTCGTACTGGATGTACTTGGGCTTTCGCCCGGCGCGGCGAGAGTGCGTGCATGGCGTCGCGAGGCAGGCGGGACTTTCGCAACACGCCCTAGGGCAGTGGGTGCGGTTGCCGGTCCAGGCCCAGGTGGTCGCGGAGGGTGGTGCCCTCGTAGTCCGTGCGGAAGACGCCCTGCTCCTGGAGGAGGGGGACGACCTTGTCGGCGAAGGGGTCGAGGCCGGTCGGGGTGATGTGGGGGACGAGGATGAAGCCGTCGGCGGCGTCGGACTGGACGTAGTCGTTGATGGTCCGCGCGACGGTCTCCGGCGAACCGACGAAGCTCTGGCGGTTGCCGGTCTCGATGACGAGGTCACGGATGGACCAGCCGTTGGCGGCGGCCAGCTCCCGCCACTCCCGGGCGGTCGCCAACGGGTCCCGGTACATGCGCACCTGGGCGCGGCCCTTGGAGATGTGCGTGTCGCCGGTGTCCGGATCGATGTCGGGGAGCGGGCCGTCGGGGTCGTAGGAGGACAGGTCCCGGTTCCAGACGAACTCCAGATGCTTGATGGCGGTGGCGCCGCTGACCTGGAGACGCCGTACCTCCCTGGCGAGTTCGGCGGCCTCGGCGTCGGTGTCGCCCAGCACGAAGGTGGCCGCGGGCAGGATCAGCAGTTGGTCGGGGCGGCGGCCGTGGCGGGCGAGGCGGTTCTTGACGTCGGTGTAGAAGGCCCGCCCGGCGTCCAGGCTCGCGTACCGGCTGAAGATGGCGTCGGCGCTCGACGCGGCGAACTCGCGGCCCTCCTCGGAGTCTCCCGCCTGGAAGATCACGGGCCTGCCCTGCGGTGAGCGCGGGACGTTGAACCGGCCCTCGATGTCGAAGTGCCGGCCGGAGTGGACGAACGCGCCGGCCTTCGCGTCCCGCAGGAAGACGCCCGACTCCTGGTCGGCGACGATCTCGTCCCCGTCCCAGGAGTCGAAGAGTTCGGTCGCCGTGGCCAGGAACTCCTTGGCCCGGGAGTACCGCTCCTCCTGCGGCAGGAATCCGCCCCGGCGGAAGTTCTCACCGGTGAAGGCGTCCCAGGAGGTGACGACGTTCCACGCGGCGCGCCCGTCGGAGAGGTGGTCGAGGCTCGCGAACTGGCGGGCCACCTCGTACGGCTCGTTGAAGGTGGAGTTGATGGTGCCGGTCAGCCCGAGGTGTTCGGTGACGGCGGCGAGCGCGGCGAGGACGGTGAAGGTGTCGGGGCGGCCGACGACGTCCAGGTCATAGATCTTTCCGCCCTGTTCGCGCAGCCGCAGGCCCTCCGCGAGGAACAGGAAGTCGAACTTGGCGCGTTCGGCGGTGCGGGCGAAGTGCGCGAAGGAGCTGAAATCGATGTGGCTGCCGGCCTCGGGGTCGCTCCACACGGTGGTGTTGTTGACGCCGGGGAAGTGGGCGGCCAGGTGGATCTGCTTCAGCGGCTTCGTGGAGTCCGTGGACTTCAGGGGCTTGCTCATGGGGTGGGTGTCTCCCGTCCGGCTCAGGCCGTCGTGGCGGCGTAGCGATTGGCGGGGCGGGCCAGGCCCAGCAGGCCCCGCAGGGTGTCGGCCTCGTAGCCGCGTCGGAAGGCGGCCCGGCGCTGGAGTTCGGGGACCAGACCTCGGGTGATCGCGGGGAGGTCGTGGCCGAGGACGGCGGGGCGCAGCCGGAAGCCGGACAGCCCGGCGCTCGCCAACTCCTGCAGACGGTCGGCCAGTTGGATCGGTGTGCCGGTGAAGATCGGTGCGTCGCTGCGGTACTTCTCGCCGGCGAGGGCGTCGAGGCGCTCCCGGCGGGCCGCCGCCTCGGCCGGGTCGTCGTCGAGGAAGACCACCAGGTCGCCGAAGATGTGCAGTCGCTCCTCGGCGCGCCCGGCGGAGCTCTGTTCCGCGCGGATCTCGGCGACGATCGTGCGGGCCTGGCCGGTGTCGTGCGCGGTGACGTAGCCGACGTCGGCCTGGCGGGCCACCAGTCGGTAGGGGACGGTGTCGTGGGCGAGCGCGGTCACGACGGGCTGGCCCTGCGGCGGGCGGGGGGTGATGGAGGGGCCCTTGACGCTGAAGTGGCGGCCCTCGAAGTCGATGTAGTGCAGCTTGTCGGTGTCGATGAACCGGCCGGTGGCCACGTCCCGGATCTCGGCGTCGTCCTCCCAGCTGTCCCAGAGGCGGCGCACGACCTCGACGTGGTCGGCGGCCTCGTCGAACAGTTCGTTCACCGTCTCCCGGGCGTCCGGGCTGTCGTAGGCCTCGATGCGCGGAAGGGTCCGGCGGCCGAAGTGGGCCGCCTCGTTCGGCCGGGCGGTGATCTGCACCCGGAGACCGGCGCGGCCGGAGCTGACGTGGTCGAGGGTGGCGATCGCCTTGGAGATGTGGAAGGGCTCGGTGTGGGTGGCCACGACGGTCGGCACGATGCCTATGTGCCGGGTGAGCGGGGCGATCCGGGCCGCGATCAGGACGGCGTCCAGGCGGCCGCGGACCTGGTCGGTGCGTTCGTCGGGGTCGAGGAAGTGCGAGGACTGGGGGCCGAGACCGTCCTCCAGGGTCACGAAGTCGAGCAGTCCGCGCTCGGCCTCGGCGACGAGGTCGGCCCAGTACCCGGCGGTGAACACCGCACGGGGCCGGGCCGTCGGCTCGCGCCAGGAGGCGGGGTGCCATCCGGTGCCGTCGAGGGCGACCGCGAGGTGCAGTTCGGAGGAGGGCGCGGTGGAGGAGAAGGACGGGGAGGAGGGGGTGGGGGTTGCTGGGGACACGGGTGGGTGCCTTCCTAGGAAGTTCATACGGTCCTCGCGGGAGGTGTTCCGGGGCTCCGGACCGTGCGGATGGTGGAGCTGCGGCGCAGGGTGAAGCCGATGGACTCGTAGAGCCGGATCGCCGGGAGGTTGTCCGCGGAGGCGTGCAGGAAAGGGGTGTCGCCGCGTGCGCGGATGCCGGCGGCGACGGCGCGGACCAGCCGCGTGGCGAGGCCCCGGCCGCGGTACTCCGGGTCGGTGCAGACGGCGCTGATCTCGGTCCAGCCGGGCGGGTGGAGCCTTTCACCGGCCATGGCGACCAGCCGGCCGCCGTCCCGGACACCGAGATAGGTGCCCATGTCGACGGTCCGTTTCAGGAAGGGGCCGGGTCCGGTGCGGGCGACCAGGTCCAGGATCTCGGGGACGTCGTCGAGTCCGAGCCGTACGGCCTCGGGCGCGGGTTCGGCCCGCAGGGCGGTGTCCACCAGCTGGACACCCTGTCCACCGCCGAGCACCTCCCAGCCGTCCGGGACCGCGCCGACCGGTTTTACCCGGACGACGGCCCCCGGGCCGACGAGTGTGTGCAGGTCGGCCCAGGCCGCGGGGTCCTCCGGATCGGCGAGGGCGGCGAAGGCGTAGACGTCGGCCGGGTAGCGGGCGGCGGCGCCGACCCGTTCGGCGAAGGAGGCGTGCGGGCCATCGAGGGAGGTCCAGACGGCGTTGTCGAGGACCGATGTGTCCCCTGCGAGCGGGGCTCCGCCCCCGTGGAGGTCGGTCTGATGGGCCACGGGGGCGGAGTCCTCTCCTCGGTCAACGGGCTCGTCCTGTAAGCGGGGTGACGGACGGTCAGGAGTTGGTGAGCGGCAGGCCGGGCGGGTTGACCTCGGACTTCTCCACGGACTCGTTGGAGAGGTTCCAGGCCTTCAGCCACTCGGCGTACTGGCCGTTGTCGATCAGGTGGTTGATGGCCTCGGCGATCGGCTCGGCGAGACCGCTGTCCTTCTTCGCGGTCGCGGCGATCAGGCCCTGGAGGGTCTCACCGGCCCCGGAGAACTGGCCCGCGATGCGGGTCGCCTGGGGAGTGCCGGCGGTCTTGGCCGCGTGGTAGGCGAGGTTGGGGCTGGGGCCGAAGTAGGCGTCGATCTTGCCGCTGCTCAGCGCCAGGTAGATGCTGTTGCTCTCCTGGAAGTACTTGACGGTGAGGGGCTTCTTGCCCTCCTTCGCCAGCTTCGCCTTCCACTCCAGGAGGATCTTCTCCTGGTTGGTGCCGTTGCCGACGGAGACCGTCTTGCCGGCGAGGTTCTCGTGGTTCCCGTCGAAGTTCCAGGCGTTGTCCTTCTTCGTCTCGAAGGCCAGGTCGTCCTTGCGGTAGGAGGCGAACTCGTACTTCTGCTTGCGCTCCTCGGTGTCGGTGATGTTGGAGAAGCCGACGTCGACCTTGCCGCTGTCGATCCCGATGAAGAGGTTCTCCCAGGTCGACTGGCGTATCTCTGGTTCGAGACCGAGCACGGCGGCCACGAGCCGGGCGAGGTCGGGCTCGGAGCCGGTCACGGTCTTCTGGTCACTGCCGATGAAGCCGAGCGGCGGACTGCCCGAGGGCAGCGTGCCCGAGCCGATCACCAGCGTGCCTCTCTTCTTGATCGCGGCGGGCAGCTCGGCGCTGATGGATTTCACCTCGGAGACCTTGATCTGGGTCTCCTTGGCAGCGCCGTTGGCCAGTTGTCCCACGGTGACCGTGCCGGCGGCGTCGGTCCTCGTGGCGGCCTCGGTGTCGCCCCCGCAGGCGGTGAGCCCGGTGGCGAGGGTGGCGGCGGCGGTCGCCGCGGTGATGCCGCGCAGCAGGCTGCGCCGGGAGAACCGGGTGTGCGTGGGCATGGCTGTCTGTCCTTGTCGTTCGAGTGGATGGTGCGGGCGGTGTGGGGGGAAGTGCGGAGGGGGAGGCGCGGAGGAGGGAGGCACGGTGGGGTGAGGGTCGCGCGGGGTCGGAGGACCCCGCGTCAGAGGACCCTGCTGAGGAAGTCCTTGGTCCGCTCGTGCCGCGGCCTGTCCAGGATCTCGGCCGGCGGGCCCTGTTCGACGATCCGGCCGCCGTCGATGAAGACGACCCGGTCGGCGATCTCCCGGGCGAAGCCGATCTCGTGGGTGACGATCACCAGCGTGGTGCCGCTCCTCGCCAGGTCCTTGATGACTTCCAGGACCTCGCCGACGAGTTCGGGGTCGAGGGCGGAGGTCGGCTCGTCGAAGAGGATGACGCCGGGGCGCAGGGCGAGGGCGCGGGCGATGGCCACGCGCTGCTGCTGTCCGCCCGACAACTGCCGTGGATAGGCGTCCGCCTTGTCGGCCAGGCCTACCCGGTCCAGGAGTTCACGGGCGAGCGCGTCGGCCCCGGTCCTGCCGAGTTTCCCGGTGGCCACCGGCGCCGCCGCCACGTTCTCCAGCACGGTCAGATGCGGGAAGAGGTTGAAGTTCTGGAAGACGAAGCCGATCCGGGAGCGCTGGGTGAGGATCGTCCGCTCGTTCAGTTCCTTCAGCCGGTCGCCGTGCCTGCGAACGCCGATCAGCTCGCCGTTGACGCTGACATGGCCGATCTCGGGCTTCTCCAGATGGTTGATGACCCTGAGCAGTGTGGACTTGCCGGAGCCGGACGGGCCGAGGATCACGGTGACCTCGCCGGGCCGTACGGTCAGGTCGACACCGTTCAGCACGCGGTGCGTGCCGTACCACTTGTGCACGTCGTGCACCTCGACGGTGGCGGCCTCCTGAGCTGGCGTCACGGTGGTCATACGGCGGCCTCCTTGCGGATGCGGGTCAGCAGGTCGGCGATCCCGCCCCGCAGTCGCTGGAGCGGCGTCGGCGGCAGGGTGCGGGTGGCGCCCCGGGCGTAGTACCGCTCGACGTAGAACTGGACGACGGAGACGACGCTGGTGAGGATCAGGTACCAGACGGTGGAGACCAGCAGCAGCGGCACGATGTCGCCGGGGTAGGTGGAGCCCATGGCCTGGGCGGTGCCGAAGAGGTCGAGCAGGGAGACGTAGAAGACCAGCGAGGTGCTCTTGATCAGGCCGATCAGCTGGTTGACGTAGTTCGGGGTGATCGAGCGCAGCGCCTGCGGGAAGACGATCCTGCGGAACTGGTAGCGCTTGGGCAGCCCGAGCGCGGAGGCCGCCTCGTGCTGGCCCTGGTCGACGGAGAGGATGCCGCCGCGGACGACCTCGGCGGCGTAGGCGGCCTCGTTGAGGCTGAGACCGATCACGGCGACGGCCATGTCGGTGGCGATGCGCGACTCGTCGAAGGTGAAGAACGCCGGGCCGAAGGGGACGCCCAGGCTGAGCGTCTGGTAGAGGGCGCTGAAGTTGTAGAGGAACAGCAGGACCACGATCAGCGGGATCGAGCGCAGGGCCCAGATGTACACCCAGCTCACCGAGCGCAGGACGGGGCTGTCCGAGAGCCGGGCCAGGGCGAGGAGGATGCCGCCGATGAGGCCCAACACCGCGCTGTAGGCGGTGACTTCGAGGGTGATGAGCAGTCCGTCGAGGATGGTCGGCCGCAGGAACCAGTAGGCGAAGCGGTCCCACTGGTAGAAGGGGTTGGAGATCAGTCCGTGGACGAACTGGGCCGCGAGGACCAGCACGATCGCGGTGGCGATCCAGCGGCCGGGGCGGCGCAGCGGCAGCACCCGCTGGGCGGTGAGCCGCTGCGACGGGGTGTCGTCGGCGGGCGGCGGTGCCTCGGTCAGGGACACGGCGGCGCCTGGGGGTTCACTCATCAAGGGCTCCGGAGGAGTGTCGAGACCCCAGGCGACGCAGGCGACTTCGGCCGTACGGCGAGCGGGGCGACGCTCGCCGTGGGGAGCACGGCGGGCGACACTCGTCGGACGGGGGCCGGCGGCGACATCTCGTCGCCCGCGGGCACCGAAGACACACGGATGCGCACGGCACCGGGGCTGGCGGGAAGAGGCGGACCGCTGGTGCGGTGCCTCAGGGGTTCGGAGAACCGTCAGCCTCGACGGGAGCGCGGCACCGGGCGAGGGCCCGGCCGCGCGCTAACGTGCGCTACACAGTGCGCTGTTGACCCGGAGCAGATCGACGGCGCGGTCGGCGCAGAGCGGCACGCGGCCGTGGCGGCGCCATGCGGCGTGCCTCGGGGTCGCGTCCATGTCCGTCACCATCGTCTTCCGGCCCTGCGGGCCTCGTGCTCATCGGGTGGGCGTAAGTAACTCAGGCTCGGCAGGCCCCTGTCAACGTCAGTCCAGCACATGGGACGCCTGTCCGTCTGTCGATACGCCCTGGTCCGGGACGTGGGAGGCCCAGTCCAGGATCTGCACGGCCGCACCGGCGGCCTCCAGGCCCCGGCAGTGGGCGTGGTGACGGCGGGCGATGCCGTCGAGGTCGAGGTGGAGGCCGAAGGCGGGATGGGCGGTCAGGCGGCGGGCGTACGCCCACAGGTGCGGGTGATCGGCGACACGGTGCACGGCGGAGGCGTCCAGGTGCCAGCGGTGCACGGTGTCGAGCCGCACCAGGGAGACCCACAACTCGACGTCCGCGACGGTGAGTCGATCGCCGAGGACGTACTCCTGCCCGGCGAGCCGGGCGTCCAGGGAGCGCAGGGTGCGCAGCAGGGAGGCGAGTGCGTCGCGGCGTTCCCGGTCGTCGGCGTCGGCCCGTCCGGCGCGCTGGGCCGCGCCGTCCATGCCCTGTTCGCAGAGGCGCGCGACCCCCTCGATCTCGACCTCGGCGCCCTCCGGGTACAGCGTGTGCCGATCGGCGCCGAAGCGGCGGGCGAGGTCGCGCATGATGTCGGGGGCGTGGGTGCTGACGATGCGGCCGGACCAGTCGTCGCTGAGCACCGGCGCCACGGCCGCCCCGGGGTAGCGGTGGGCGCTCGCCTCGTACAGCGGGCGCAGCGCGGAGTGTTCGCCGTTCGGGCCGTCGGGCACGGCGGGCAGGAGCGTCACGGGACAGACGTCCGACAGCCCGAGGAGGCTGTGGACGACGGCGATGCGCAGGGCGCCCGGACAGGAGAGCGACAGATGGAGCCGGTAGCGGCGGGGCACGGCGTAGTGGCCGCTGCGCGCGTCGCAGCCGATCCGGCCACGGAAGGAGGGCAGCGGCCGTGGCGACGGAACGGCGTTCAGGGCGTGGACGGGCATGGCGGACATGTGTCTCCCCGGGGTTCTGACGCGCGGTGACGCGGTGGCGTGGTGGCGCGAGATGCGACGGTGCGCGGGTGCGCGGGAACGGTGGTGACGCGGGTACACGGGCGCGCGGGCGCCGCGGCGCGCCACGCCGACGGCTCGGCCCGGCCGGGGATCGGCTCGGGCCGGCTCGGCCCGGCTCGACTCGGCCCGGCTCGGCTCGGAGCCGGTCAGCCGGCGGGGCTTCCGGCGCTGCAGACGCGCAGCAGATCGATGTGGCGGCGGGAGGTCAGCAGAAGGGACTGTCGGCGCGTGCGCGGCACACGAGTGACCACCGGCTCCGTACACCCCATCATTCCCTACCTGTTCACTAGGAAATACCCCACCTGGAGTGTCGAGCCGCCCACGTCCCGCGTCAAGAGGCCGTCCAGGAATCGGACACGTCGTCCGAGGGGTGGACGTCCTGGGGCTTCCTCGGGTCCTCACGGCGGGCGTGCGGGGCGTGCAGGTCGAGCTCGTAGGCGACCCGGATCAGCGGCACATGGGTGAACGCCTGCGGAAAGTTGCCCAGTTGGCGACGGGCGCGGGGGTCGTACTCCTCGGCGAGCAGGCCGACGTCGTTGCGCAGTTCCAGCAGCCGTTCGTACAGCGCGCGGGCCTCGTCCTCGCGGCCGATCACCAGCAGGGCGTCCGCGAGCCAGAAGGAGCAGGCGAGGAAGGCCCCCTCGCCGCCGGTGAGGCCGTCCGGAGAGTCGGCGGCGCCCGCCGAGTAGCGGGCCACCAGTCCGTCGGAGAGGAGTTCGCGCTGCACGGCCTCGACGGTGCCGATCACCCGTGGGTCGTCCGGCGGCAGGAAACCGGTCTGCGGGATCTGCAACAGCGCGGCGTCCAGCTCCCGGGAGCCGTACGACTGGGTGAAGGTGTTGCGTTCCGGGTCGTAGGCCCGCTCGCAGATCTCGCGGTGGATACGGTCACGGATCTCGCGCCAGCGCTGAACCGGGCCGGGACGGGAGTGCGCCTCCGCCAGCCGCACCGCCCGGTCGAAGGCGACCCAGCACATCACCTTGGAGTGCGTGTAGTGGCGGGGGGCGCCGCGCATCTCCCAGAGCCCCTGGTCGGGCTCGGACCAGGCACGCTCCAGGTGGTCCAGGAACACCGCCTGGAGGGAGACCAGATGCCTGCGGGGGCGCAGTCCGCAGCCGATCGCCAGATGGATGGTGTCCATCACCTCACCGGGCACGTCGAGCTGCCGCTGCGAGGCGGCCGCGTTGCCGATCCGCACCGGACGCGACCCCTCGTAGCCCGGCAGCCAGTCGGCCTCCCACTCGGTGAGCCGCCGCTCCCCCGCGATGCCGTACATGATCTGCACGTCCTCGGGCCGCCCCGCCACCGCCCGCTCCAGCCAGCCCCGCCAGGCGTCCGCCTCGGCCTTGAACCCGCTGCGCAGCAGGGCCTCCAGCGTCATGCCGGCGTCCCGCAGCCAGCAGAACCGGTAGTCCCAGTTCCGGACGCCGCCGATCTCCTCCGGCAAGGAGGTGGTCGGGGCGGCGACGATGCCGCCGGTCGGCTGGTACGTCAGCGCCTTGAGCGTGATCAGGGAGCGGGCGACGGCGTCGCGGTAGGGCCCGTCGTAGGTGAGTCGGCGCAGCCAGCGGCGCCAGTACGACTCGGTGCTGCGCAGTGCCTCGAAGGCGTCCACCTGGCGCGGTGCGGCCAGGTGGGAGGGGTGCCAGGTCAGCACGAAGGGGATCTGTTCGCCCGCCCGGACCGGGAACACGGCGGTGTGGGCCGTGCCGTGGGCGACCGGCCGCACGGGGGTGCGCAGCCATACCGACTCGGGCCCGGCGGTTCCCGTCAGCGCGCCGCCGCGCCGCCGCATCCAGGGCAGGACACGGCCGTAGTCGAAGCGGAGCCGCAGGTCCATCCGCATGTCGACGGTGCCGGAGAGGCCTTCGACGATACGGACGACGCTGGGGGCGCCGGTCTTGCGGCACGGCATGAAGTCGGTGACCAGGACCTGGCCCGTGGTCGTCTCCCACTCCGTCTCCAGGATCGCCGTGTCGTCGCGGTAGCGGCGGCGGGCGTACGGGCCGTTCTCGTCGGCGGGGGCGATGCGCCAGCGGCCGTTGTCCTCGTCGCCGAGCAGGGCGGCGAAACAGGCGGGCGAGTCGAAGCGGGGGAGGCAGAGCCAGTCGATGCTGCCGTCCCGGCCCACGAGGGCGGCGGTGAGGAGGTCGCCGATGAGGGCGTAGTCCTCGATGCGGCTGGGCTGTCCTGGCATGGGGTCAGTTTCGGGGGGCCGGGGGTGCGGGGCATGCGGGGCGGGGCGTTCGAGTTGCCGCCGGGGCGGGGCCGTGTGCGGGAGGACTGACCAGGGGCCACCCCGGTACTCGGTCGGGAGGGTGAGGTGCCCGGGGGCGGACGGCGGGGGCGCGACCTGGGTTCTTCACCCTCCGGACGGTCGTGGGCCATGTCCTGGCCAGGGCCGATCCCGCGCACGGTCCGAAGCTGCTGACGACCCCGCTCCGAGTACCGCGCACCACGTACCGAGTTCCGACGGCTCGACCACGACACCGGTGAACGTCCACGGAAAGGACCGGCTCTTGAACGCCTCCACGAAAGCCTCGGACATCTCCCCGACCGAGCGGATCCGCACCCTCGCGGACATCCTCTCCGGAAGGATCACGGCGACGGAGGGCGCGCGCCGCCACGCTGTTCCGGTGCGGGTCGTCCACGAGTGGCTGCGGGAGATCCCGGTGGCCGCGCCGCCGGACGCGGCGGACCGGTCCGGCGCACCGGACCGAGTCGGCCGGCCTGACGGGGAGGACACGGCACCGGTACGGAGCGCGGGGCGGCGGCCGTTGCCCCGCTGCCGGGTGGTCGTCGACGAGATGGTGCAGGGGCTCGGGCTCTGAACGCCGAGGACGTGCGGCGTCACGCTCCCCCGCCATGAGACCGCGGGGCGCCCGATCCCTGAACGTCAGCCCCTGAACGTCGGCCCGGCTCGCTGCCGGCCGCGCGAATGACCGGGGGCCACTCTGCCGTCGGCGGTGCCCCAAACCCGCCGCCGCGCCCAGGAAGCCGATGGTCACCCCCGATCCCCCCGTTCCCTGTCCCGTTCCCTGAGGGACGCCGCTGAAAATGAGAGTTGACAAGGCATCTGATTGACGGAGATCTCGCCAGGGCCCGCCTCCGGTTCCTGGAATCGGGGCCGCCCGATGGCCGACGGTTCAATGGCGCGTCGGGACCGGGTGGGCGAGCAGCTGGGCGAGGTTGATGGTTCCACGCTGGAGCTTCGGGTCGTGGGGTGCGGTGAGGCCGGCGTTGGTGACATACAGCCGGTTTCCGCTCACCGCTGTGGAGGTGGGCGAGGCGAGTCCGTTCGAGACGGTCAGCACGGTCTTGGTGGTGCCGTTCGGGTAGACGACAGTGATCTTGTCCGCCGGGTCGTTCTGTGCGGCGAGTACGACGTCGGAGTGCTCGTTGAGGAAGCTGAAGTCGTCGGCGTTGGCGAGCGCGCGGGTCACGGTGTGGATGCGGCCGGGGGTGCCGTCGGCGGTGACCGGGATCCTCAACAGCGTGGCCTTGTTGAAGTTGGTGACCCAGACGGCGCCCTTGTGGAAGCGGACACCGTTCACGCCCAGCTTGAGGGCGGCGTCTGCGTCGGAGTCGAGAGCCGGGTCCGTCAGCCATGCGGTCGCCCGGCCGCCGGAGGCGGGCACGGCCCAGATGGTCTTGTTGAGGCTGTCGGCGGCATACAGGGTCCGTCCGGCCGCGTCCAGGGCCAGGCCGTTGGGGAGCCCGTCGGTGGGCAGCGAGGCCAGCCGCCGGGGGCTGCCGCCCACAGGCAGCTTCCACACGCCGGAGCGGGAGGCGTTCTCCGACTGCACGTTGTAGTAGACGGTGCCGTCGCTGCCGCGCGTGTTGCCGGTGATGCGGTCGCCGGCAACACCGGTAGCTAGGGTTGTGCGGTGGCCGGACGGCGTGAGCTTCACGAGCGTGGGCGCCTGGTTCGCCACGAGTCCCAGCATGGAGAGCGTCACGGTGTTGTCCGGGTTGGCCGTGATGTTCTCGGGCGCGTCACCGGAGGCGTAGTCGAACGCGGACACCGTGTTCACGTGGGTGACGACCGGCTGCTGTGTCGGTGCGTGCCAGGTGGCAGCGGATACAGAGGGGGATGCGGTGAGGGCTCCCGCCGCTACAGCGACAGTTGCGGCATAGACGGCGAACTGCTTCCTCATGGAGATTTCTCCTGGTGCGTTTGTGGGTACTGCCTGGTGGATGGCTCGGCCACAGCTCTCAGGCACTTGTGATCGATGTCAGTCGGTTCGAATGACCGAACCGCCCGGGCGGAGGTCAGGATCGGGGGCGCGATGGGTCGGGATACCCCGATCAGCGCATGCGGAAGGAACCGTGCCGCGCCGTATGGGTCAGCACCGCTCAGTCCTGCGCCGACGCGGCCGTGCGCTGCGAGGCGGCCAGCAGGCCGAGGGGCAGCAGTGCCGCCAGGGCGAAGACCAGGCCGGCCAGCGACGGGCCCTTCAGATCGAGGCTGGAGGTGAGGGCCATGCCGCCGAACCAGGAGCCCGCGGCGATCCCGACCTGGAACGCGGAGTTGGCGAAGGCCATGGGCAGGGACCGGCCGGCTCCACCGACGCGGACGACCTGGCCCACCACGATCGGGTTGGTGGAGAACCCGGCTCCGCCGAGCAGCACCACCAGGACCACGGCCACGACGCTGTTGGTCGCCCACAGCGTGATCGCGCCCAGCAGAACGGCCATCAGGACGGTGGCCGGGATCAGCGTGGCGTAGGGGCGGCGATCACCGAGACGCCCACCGACCGTGGTGCCGGCCAGCGCACCGACGCCGTAGGCGAGCAGGACCAGCGGGACGACGGCCCCGGCAAGGTGGGCCCGCTCGGTCAGCAGCGGGGCGATGTAGCTGAAGACGGCCAGCAAACCGCCCTGCACCAGAGCAATGGCCAGGTAGACGAGCCACAGGCGCGGTCGCTTCAGCGCACCGATCTCGTCGCGCAGGGAGCTGTCACCGGCACCGGTGTCGGCGGGGAGCTTGCGGGCGATCACTACGGCGGCGGCCAGGGAGAGCACGGAGAGCACCCAGAAAGGGCCCTGCCAGCCGGACAGTTGCCCGGCGGCCGTGCCCAGCGGGACGCCGACGATGTTGGCGACGGTCACGCCGCCGACCATCACGCCCATGGCGCGGGTGCCGGCGGCCGGCCCGGCCGCGGCGGTCGCCACCGCCGCACCCACGGCCCAGAACGTGCCGGTGCCGAGTGCCGCGGCGAACCGGCCGACGAGCGCAAGGGCCATCGTGGAGCTGAGCGCACCGATGACATGGCCTGCGGCGAAGACGATCAGTGCGGCGATCATGGCCGTGCGGCGCGGCAGGCGCAGGGTCGCAAGGGACATCGCGGGCGCACCGACCATCATGCCGATGGCGAAGAAGGTGATCAGCAGGCCGGCGCTGGAGACGCTCACGTTCATGGCACCGGAGATCTCCGGCAGCAGACCGGCGACGATCAGCTCGCTCGTGCCCATGATGAATGCCACGGCGCCCAGCAGCCACACCACCGGCGGCAGCTTGGTCTTCTCGGCGGCAGGGGCCGTGCCGGGGCGCCGCTCAGGCGAGCCGGTTGCCGCGGCATCCGGCTCGGCGGCTGAAGGGGAGGCGGTGGGATTCACCGAAGGTCCTTTCGAACGGGCGGCGCGGGGCACGGCTGCTGGGAGGCAATCCGCTGCCGGGGATGGGGAACGCGCCAGGGGGACGTGTGAGCGGAGTTGTTCGAACTCCACCGCGATCCACGAAACCAGCAGCCGCCGGCGGCAAACAGTCACTCTCCTGAGGGGTAATGGCAGGGACCCCCACGCACTCAGGTGCCGAGAGCGCCGGACCCGATCGGGAAGACAGAAGCCCGCCGCCGCACGAGGACGTGTGGCGGCGGGCGGGAGCGGGTGAGACCCGAACCCAGGCTCAGCGCTCGCTGTCGGCCTGCGCGGAGGCCGGGTCCTGGTGCTGGGTGGCTACCCAGCTGGCCAGGAGCTTCAGGGCGTCCGCGGCCGGTGTGCCGGGATCGGCGCTGTAGACGGTGATGGACAGTCCGTCGTCGCCGGGCAGGTCCAGCATCTCGTGGATCAGCTCCATCTCGCCCACCGCGTGATGCCAGAACCGCTTCGTTCCGTCGGCGAAGACGTGCACGTCGCGCGCGCCCCACATGGTGCGGAAGGCGTCACTGCGGGTGGACAGCTCACCGATCAGGTTGGACAGCTCACGGTCGTAGGGGTTCTTGGCGACCTCGACTCGCAAAGCACCCACCCCCTGGCGGGCCACACGTTCCCAGTCGGGGTAGAACCGGGTGGCCCGCGGGTCGAGGAAGGCGAACCGGCAGGTGTTGACGGGTTCCGTCTCGAACACCTCCCAGTGCAGGGCGCGGGCGAGCGGATTGGCCGCCAGGATGTCCATGCGGTTGTTGCGCAGGTACGCCGGCTGATCGTGCAGACCCTCGAGGATGCGCAGCACACTCGGACGCACGACGACTGTCTTCGAGCAGCGCCGGACGCGGGCCGGGCCGGAGTTGGCCGCGCGCGCCAACGCGTACAGGTGATCGCGCTCGACGTCGTTGAGCCGCAGGGCCTGAGCCAGTGAGTCCAGGACGCTGTCGGAGGCCCCGCCGAGATTGCCGCGCTCCAGGCGGGTGTAGTACTCGACGCTCACCCCGGCGAGCATCGCGACCTCGTTGCGGCGCAGACCAGGTACCCGCCGCTGCCCGTACACCGGCAGACCCGCCTGTTCAGGCGTGATCTTGCCACGGCGGGACTTGAGGAATGCGCTGACTTCGGCCCGATTGTCCATGCCTCCAGCGTAGGAAGACCAGGGCGCCGCTGGGGGTCCCTGTCATTACCCCTCACAGCACAGACTCCCTCGACCGGATCAGAGCCGGTCACCTGTCGAATGCTGTCTTGCGCAGCGGGAAGGAGCCGCATGCGTACGACGACACCGGGGCTCGGCGGTCCCGAGGTGGGCGTGCTCGGACTGCCGGACAACGCCGACGCCGTAGGGCTCCGCTCGCGACACCGCAGCATCCTGCAATCCCCCAAGGCGACCCGGGGCCCCTACAACGCGAAACTCCTCGACCACTCCTACGACCTCGGTTTCACCATCCGAGGCTCGGCCTCCGGTCCGCAGACCGCGGCTGTACCCGAGTCGGGAAGAAGCACCCTGGGCACCGCGTCCTGGGAGGTCAACAACAAGTAGGCGTTCCTGGAACGTCGTGTCGCCGGACAACGTGCGGTAGGTCGGTCTGCCCGACGTGGCTGGTGCCGACGAGACGACCGCGGGCGTAGGCAGCCTGAAAATCGACAGGGTCGTGTCCCAGGTAAAACGGCTCAGGGCAACAGGGGCGGGTGTCCAACACCTTGGACACCCGCCCAGGGACGCGGATCTGAGCCATTCGACTCGGACAGAGTTCGGTCATCTGCCATCGGGGGACTGTCACGGCCCGCGTTGATTTCACTTCACCGGCGCCGTGCTCCCCGTCGACGGGGGGCACCGCCGCAACCGGTCACCCCGCCTTCGTGCAACTGCTGCTCAACGGCGCCTGACCGTGCCGCTCACTCGGTCGCAGCGGAGACATCTGGCCCTCGAATCTGTGACAGAGCCGACATGGCGGCGGGTTCCACGGGCCGCGGTGGAGGTCTTCGGAAGAGCGGAGGAGATCTGCCTTGAGCAGTGCGGCGGCGAGTTCGGCATGACGGGAGAATTGCGGAGGAGACGCTGCGTGCTTTCGTCGGCATCCTGCAGATGGCGGGCGCGCCGCCACCCGGCAGATCACCGCGGACCAACTGGCCAACCTGAACAGGCTCGACGCCAACCCTGTTAGGTCCGCGCTCCGTCAGTTCCGGTTACTGCTGCTCGCCCGCCGGACCTTCCAGCACTGCGACATCGCGCGGCTGCGGCAATCGATGAGCAGCCCCTCCGAACTCGCCGAGGCACTGCGCAGCGGCAACGGCGACCCGGCGGGCGGGTACCCGCGTCAGGACTGACCGTTGCCCGCGATCCCCAGGGCCGCCCGAGTGGCCGCGGGCTCGTACTCGGAGCACGCCGCCGGCGCCGGGGAAGACCGCCACAGTCAACTGTCGGGTGGGTTCCCCGGGCGGGCGGAGCTGGCTCTCCGGGGTAGGCATGCTCCATTGCATGGGATGAACTGTTCCTTCGAGTCAGAGGGAAGGCACGTGGAGGCCGTCCGTCCGCCGAGGTTCTTCCGCCCGTCACACGATGACGACGGTCACGCGGGCTTTGCTTCCTGGTTGGTGATGAAGTCGGCCGGCGGCGCCCCGGGGCCCCAGATGGCTTCGGGGCAGTCCCAGTCGTTCGGCTGCCAGGTCTCGGTGATGCGGTCCATGTCGCTGGAGTACTCGATCCAGCTGCCCCAGGGGTCCTGGATGTAGTGGAAGAGGTTCGAGCCGAGGGTGTGGCGGCCGAGGCCCCAGCCCTTCGCGTAGCCCACGGAGGCCATGTGCCGCGCGCCCATGGCGATCTGGTCGATGTCGGCGACCATCCAGCTGGAGTGGTACAGGCCGGGGTGCGTTCCCGGGACGAACCCGAAGACATGGTGGTCACCGGGCCTCGAGTTCATGAAGACGGGCCCGCCGTTGATGATGCGGTCCGACAGGCGCAGCCCGAGGGTGCGGGTGTAGAAGGCTTCGGAGGCGCTCACGTCGGAGCTGAAGATCAGCATGTGGCCGAGTCGCTGGGGCGGGTGTTCTCGCTCGCGTTCAGCCAACGGGCCTGGTCGATCCGACGGACCCGATCACCGACGTTGGCGTCCTGCGCGTCGGTGGTACCGAACTCGCGCCAGGCGGCGATGCCCTCGTCACGGATATTGACCAGGTTGCCTTCATGATCGCGGAACCACAGCCCGCCGGGCACCTCGGCCGGCGCGTCCAGGAGCCTCAGGCCCAGGCCCTCCAGGTGGCGCTGCCACTCGCGCAGCGAACCCGGCTCCACGGCGAAAGCCACGTGGTGCAGCCGCTTGACCGGCCCCTCCGTCAGCACCGTCTGGTCCTGCTCCCGGCCGTCGCAGCGGATCACCACCGCGTTGCCGCGCTCCGCCGTCTCCAGTCCGAACGCGCCGTAGAAGTCCGCGCCCGTGTCGAGCGACGGCACCTGGAGTCCGTAGTGCAGGAGACCTTTGGCACGCAACATGTGCACTCCTCATGTTTCTGGTGAACTCGCATCCCACACGAGCACCGGATCAAGTGTGTACACCTTTAGGCCTGGAGTCCAGATCCCGGGGGAACTTTCTCCATTTCGGACCGCAGATCGCGCCCCCCGACCGCAGCCACCCGGGATCCCACGACATGAGACCGACCCCTCGACGACCTGGCGCGCTGTTCCGGCTACTTCCCCGCCTGCCGCACGGCCGGGGACCGCGGGGCGACCGCGACGAAGAGGCAGTAGCACTCCCGGCACACATGCGCCCCGACACCGTCTTTCAGCAGGAAGACGCATGCCCCCCATGGCGACTGATCCACGAAAGGCGCGCCACCGCCGAGTACCACCACCGCCCGCACACCGACATCCGCCCTACGAGTGCAGGCGCCCTCCATCGACCGCCACGCACGCAAGAAACCACCCTTCCCCTCTCAATGTGTATGCACTATGGTTCAGCTGCTTCAGAGAGTCGGATGCCGGAGGAATCATGAAACCGCCTGAATGGTCACTGGTGCAGTACCGGGTCGAAGACTCGGAGAAAGTCACCGTCGGTGCCTACACCGACGGAACCGTGGTCCAGGGTCCACCCGGGACCGAAGGCCTCACGCTGATGGACGTACTCGCCCGTTGGGAGTCGCTCGCCCCGCTGTTCCGCGACTGGGCCCCGGCGACAGCCGACGCCGTCGCGGGCGCCCGGCTCGCCCCGCCGCTCACCTATCCGGGCAAGGTGCTCTGCGCCGGAGCCAACTACTGGGACCACATCGCCGAGATGGGCTGTGAACGCCCCGACGAGCTGGGGGACCCGTTCTTCTTCCTCAAGCCACCGACGACGACCGTGACGGGCCCGGGGGACCCGGTGCCGCTGCCCGCCTATCCGGGCGCGTGCGTCGACTGGGAGGCCGAGCTGGCCGTCGTCGTAGGCCGTGGCGGGCGCGAGATCGCGCCCGAGCAGGCCATGGGTCATGTGGCCGGCTACCTGGCGGCGAACGACATCTCGGCCCGGGACCGGCTCAGGTCCGACAAGCCGGTCGCCGAGCCGTTCACGTTCGACTGGGTCGGCCACAAGGGGCAGGACGGCTTCTGCCCGCTCGGCCCCGGGGTGGTGCCGGCCTGGCAGATCGCCGACCCGCAGAACCTGCGGATCCAGCTCAGCGTCAACGGAGTCCTGAAGCAGGACTCCTCCACCGCACAGATGATGGTGAAGATCCCGGAAGTGATAGCGGCGGCCAGCCGCATCACCCGCCTCGAACCCGGAGACGTCGTCCTCACCGGCACACCGGCCGGCTGTGGCGTACCGCGCGGGGAGTTCCTGGCCGCCGGGGATGACATAGTCATCGAGATCGAGCGCGTCGGTCGCCTGGAGAACAAGGTGGTGGCGTCATGCGCGACACGCTGACCGTTTCCGAGCTCGGCTGGTCCCCGGCGCTGCCGGTTCCGGCGACCATGCGAGCCATGCTGTTCCGCCGGTTCGGACCGCCCGACGTCCTGGAGCAGGCCACGGTCGACACACCGTGCCCCGGCCCCGGAGAGGTCCTCGTCCAGGTCGCCTCGGTCGGTATCGGCCGACTGCTCGACCTCACGGCCCGCGCGGGCAACCACCCCTACGCCACCATCGAGCCGCCCCACATCCTGGGCGCGGACCACGCCGGAACGATCGCCGCACTGGGCGAGGGCGTGGGCTCCGTCCAGGTCGGCGACCGCGTGGCCGTCCTGCCCGGTGTCGCCTGCGGCACCTGTGCCTACTGCGCGGACGGCCGCGAGGAAGTCTGCGACGGCCTGACCGTGATAGGCACACACCGGCCCGGCGCCTACGCGCAGTACTGCGTGGTACCCGCGGTCAACGTCCACAGGGTCCCGGACGGCATCCCGGCCGCAATGGCCGCCTCCCTCGCACTCCTCGGAGCCGTCGCCGCCAACCAGATGACCCAGGCAGGGCTCCGCCCCGGACACTGGGTGCTCGTCCAGGGCGCGTCCTCCGCACTCGGCTCCACCACGGCCGCCTACGCCCAGCACCTGGGCGCGAAGATCATCTCGACCTCCCGTTCCGCCGACAAGCGCGCGGCCATGGCCGCCGCGGGAGCCGACCTCGTGCTCGACACCAACGCACCGGACTTCGTGAAGCGCGTACGCGAGGCCACCGGCGGTCGCGGTGTCGACATCGCCGTCGACAACCTCGGCGACCCGGACGTCTGGGACGCCACCGTCGACTCGCTGGCCCGCGGCGGCGCGGTGGTCACCTCGGGCGCCTTCCTCGGCGGCAAGGTGGGAATCGACCTGCGGCGCGTGTACTCCGACTGCCACCGCATCATCGGGGTCCGCACGGGCAACCCGGCGGCGGTGGCGGAACTGTGGAAGCAGGTGGAGAATGGCTTCCGGGCCGTGGTCGACCGCACGTTCCCCATCGCTCGCGCAGCCGACGCCCACCGTTACATGGAGGACGACAACAGCCTCGGGCGGGTGGCGCTCACCGTACGCCCGGAGGACTGGGACGCGTAACGGACGAATGGGGCTGATCAGTGCGGATCGCCTGGGGTGCTCGAGCCGGCCAGCCATTTCGCACCCTCGTCGTAGAGGCGCCCCACGACCCCACCCGTCAGTCCCGGCAGCCCGGTCTTCACGGTG
This sequence comes from Streptomyces caniscabiei, assembly GCF_014930365.1. GTDB lineage: Bacteria > Actinomycetota > Actinomycetes > Streptomycetales > Streptomycetaceae > Streptomyces > Streptomyces caniscabiei. The sequence continues at coordinate 396,250 of NZ_JABXWI010000002.1, forward strand.
AAGCCGGCCTTGGTCTGCAGATAGCCGAGATGGCGATAGCCCACGGGGAAGCGACCCAGTAGCTGCTGGTCCAGGCTCAGCGTCGCGGATGGATCGACCACGTCCAGACGGTCCTTCTCGTAGATCGGCTGGCGGCGCACGATCTTCCACGCGCCCTCGTGGCGCGCGCAGAAATCGTAGAAGCGTCCCGTGCAGACGACGTCGACCTCCACTCCGTCGACCACGGCCCTCTGATTGATGGTCATTTTGGTCTGGGCCGTGGCGCGGTCGCCGACGACATCGGCGGTGTGACCGCCGAGGAAGTGGAGGATGCTGACGCCGTTGTCGAAGCCCTCCCGGCTGATGGCGATGAACTCGGTCGCCGGACCCTGGAACCAAGTGGCTGTCATCCAGCCGTCGTCGGGATGCCACACGGTGGCGAACCGCTCCCAGTCACCCGCATCGCGCCACAGCGCCCAGTCCTCGACCAGCTGACGCAGCTCGCGCTTGTCCGTCTCGATTGTCGGCATCAAAGCCTCCGTCGGGTGCCGAAAAGAAATCCTCTAGTGAGCGGTGATCGATAGCCCAGTTCGGCGGAGCCGGCGAGTGCACGTGAATATAACTGCCGACGGCCGGCGGCGGTGCGGCACGAAATGGGCCTATCGAGACGGTAATACCGTGCCGCTGTTCAGTCGAATCAGAATTTCGCATGCGATACATGAGCGAGGTGAATACCGGAGTGAACAGCAACGCTCGACCGACGAACACCGCAACCGGCCTGTATCGGGTCGACCTCAACCTGCTCCCGCTGCTCGCCGCCCTCCTGGAGTACCGCAGTGTCACCCGCGCCGCCCAGGTGGTCGGGTTGACACAGCCGGCCATGAGCAACGCCCTGCAACGGCTGCGGCGCACCCTCGGCGACGAACTCCTCGTCCGGGTCGGCCGCCACTACGTGCTCACCGCGCGCGCCGCGGCGCTGGCCGGGCCGGTCAGCCTGATCCTGGATACAGCGACCAACCAGGTGCTCACGCCTCCCGCGTTCGATCCCGCGACCTCGGAACGCACCTTCCGCATTGCCGCGACCAGCGCCACGGCCTTGACCGTCCTTCCCGCCCTCAGCGCCACGCTCGCCGGCTGCGCACCGGGTGTCCGCCTGCACCTGGAACCGCCCGATTCCTCCAGGGACCTCACCCGCGGCGACGCGACGGCGGACGTGACGCTGCTGCCCGACACCGTGCCGACCACCCTGCCGAGGGAGCGGCTCTACCACGAGGACTGGGTCGTGGTCGCCGACGCGAACAACGACCGCATCGGCGAGACGCTGACCCTCGACGACCTCGCCCGGCTGCCGCACGTGGTGTTCGAGTGGAACGGAGGACAGGTCGGCGCTCAGCAGGCCTTGGCCCAGCTGCTTCCCGATCTCCACGTCCAGTGCGTCGTCTTCGACTTCCTGATGATCCCCCCGATGGTGAGCGGCACGCCGGTGATCGCGCTGTTGCAGCGCCGACTGGCCCGACGAGTTACGGCCCAGCACGGGCTCAGGGTGATGGAGTCACCGATTCCCCTGCCGTCACTCGGCATCGATCTGGTGTGGAATCCACGCACCGCCGGCGACCCGGGACGGATTTGGTTTCGGAAGCAGCTGATGCGTGCGGTTCATTAGCGAGCTGAATACAAAGCATTTCCAGCATTCGTTGGACTCGTTTCCCGGCTGTGTCTAGCGTTCCGGCGCGAGCACTCTTCTCGCACCGTGGTCCGCGCTCTTGTGGGCCGGCACCGAACCGGAAAAGGAGAACCGTCATGTATCCACTGGATGCCTGGTACGCCGTGGCATGGGACACCGAAGTGGGTCGCGCCCTGTTGCCACGTACCGTGTGCGAGCGACCGCTCGTGCTGTACCGGACCACTTCCGGTGAACCGGTGGCGATGGCCAATGCCTGTTGGCACCGTCTCGTGCCCCTGTCGATGGGCGAGTTGCACGGTGACGACGTGGTCTGCGGCTACCACGGACTCGCCTACGGGCCCGACGGCCGCTGCACCCGAATGCCCGCGCAGGAGACCCTCAACCCCTCCGCCCGAGTCGCGTCCTACCCGGTGGTGGAACGGCACAGGTTCGTCTGGGTCTGGCTGGGCGACCCCGCGTCGGCCGACCCCGTTCTGATCCCGGACCTGCACACGAACGATGATCCGCAGTGGGCCGGGGACGGTGAGAGCATCACCCTCGACTGCGACTACCGACTGGTCCTCGACAACCTCATGGACCTCACCCACGAGCAGTTCCTGCACGCGGACAGCCTCGCCAGCGACGAACTCTCCGAGGCCGAACCCGACGTCGCCCACGACGACCATTCGGTCACGCTCACCCGGTGGTTGCTGGGGATCGAGGCGCCACCCTTCCTGGCCATGCAGATGCGCCGAAAGGACCCCGCCCACGACGGGCCCGTCGACCGGTGGCAGGTCATCCGCTTCACCGCTCCGTCGACGATCACCATCGACGTCGGTGTGGCCCCGGCCGGAACCGGAGCGCCGGAAGGCGACCGAAGCGCCGGCGTCAACGGCTACGTACTCAACTCGGTCACCCCCGCCACGGCCGGCACCTGCCACTACTTCTGGGCGTTCACCCGTAACTACCACCTTCACGACCAGAGCCTGACCACCCTGCTTCGCAACAGTGTCTCGCGGGTCTTCGGCCAGGACACGGACATGCTCAACGCGCAGCAGCGGGCCATCGAGGCCAACCCGGACCACGAGTTCTACAACCTCAACATCGACGTCGGCGGGATGTGGGTGCGCCGCATCATCGACGCTCAGGTCGCACGGGAACAGGGGCGAGACCGTACACTCCCGAGCCGCCTGGCGGCCGTCGCGGCCACGACGAGGGAGACGGCATGACCAGCACCGCCGCCACCGCGGTCGTGGTGACACGCACCGAACTCGTACCCGACATCGTGGAACTGGTGATGCGCCCGTCCAGGCCGGTCCGGTCGGTCCCGCCGGGCAGTCACATCGACATCACCGTCCCACTGCCGGACGGGCCGGAGCCGCGCTCCTACTCGTTGGTCGACCGGGGCCACGACGACGGCCTGCTCCGCGTCGCCGTACGCCTCCAGCAGGACGGGCGTGGAGGGTCGCGGTGGATGCACGAGCTGCGCCCTGGCGCTGAGATCACTTTCGCGGGCCCGATCGACGAGTTCCCGCTCAGCCCTGGCCGCCTGGCGAGCGTGCTCCTCGCAGGCGGCATCGGGATCACCCCCATCGTCGGACTCGCCCGCGCCCTGCACACCCAGGACGTCGACTACCGGCTCGTCTACGCCGGCCGGTCCCGCGACCATATGGCGTTCGTCGACGACCTCGAACGTGTCCACCCGGGCAGGGTCAGGGTCTTCGAGGACATACACGACACCTTCGTCGACCCCGACGAGGTCGTCGCCTCCGTCCCCGATGGTGGCGTGCTGTACGTCTGCGGCCCGATGGGGCTGCTCACCGCTGCCCGTGCGGCCTGGGAGCGTGCCGCCAGGCCACCCGCCGGGCTCCGCTTCGAGACGTTCGGCACGAGCGGCGCCCTGTCGGCGACGCCATTCCGCGTGGAGGTTCCCGCGCGCGGGCTGAGCTTCGACGTACCCGTCGGCACGAGCCTTCTGGACGCCCTCGAGGGTGCCGGGGTGGAGATGATGTACGACTGTCGCCGAGGAGAGTGCGGCCTGTGCCGGGTCCAGATACTCGACGTGGCCGGCAAGGTCGATCACCGGGACGTCTTCCTCTCGGAACGTCAGCGCGCACAGGGCCGGGCGATGTGTGCGTGCGTTTCCCGGGTCACGGGAGCCTGCGTCACCATCGATTGCTGACAAGCCGACCAGTGCGGCAGCATCTGCGGCTACGTCGGCACACCCGCACGCCCAGCCTCCCCCGTGGCCCGAGTGGGCGGCAGCTCCTGCTCGGACCAGATGCATTTGCCGTCGTGGAGATGGCGGGCGCCCCAGCGCCGGGACATCGCGGCGACGAGTTGCAGACCCCGTCCGCCTTCGTCGGTGTGACTCGCGTGGCGGATACGGGGGGGTCGTAAGGCTGCCGTCGTAGACCTCGCAGGTCAGAAAGCGGCTGCGCAGCAGACGAAGGCGGATCGGGCCCTTGGCATGGCGGACGACGTTCCCGATCAGCTCGCTCACCAGCAGTTCTGTAGTGAGTACGAGATCATCGAGCCCCCATGCGTCGAGTTGCTGCCGAATGTATTCCCGGGCTTGACCCGCCGCCCGGGGATCGTCCGGGAGGTCGAGGGAGGCGACATCCTGGGCGGCGGTGCAGCGGGCGTGCACAATGAGCAGGCCGGCGTCGTCGGTCGTCTGTTCGTGGTCCGGCAGCGCGGATTCGACGAGCCCATCGGTGCACAGGACCAGCAGGCTCTCTTCTGGCAGACGCAGTTGGTGCGTCTCGAAGGGCGGCGTGGCCGCGCCCAGCGGCGGGTCCGGGGCGAAGTGGGGGCTGTAGACGGTGCCGTCGGGCTGGACGACGACTGGCGGAGGGTGACCGGCCAGGGAGTAGGTGCAGGTGCGGGCGACGGGGTCGAAGACGGCGTACAGGCAGGTGGCGTAGAAGTCCTCGCCGAAGTCGCAACTTTGGGTTCAGCAGCCCACGCCGTTCTCCGGCGAGGGGGGCTCGGATCGTGTGCCGACCGGTCACCGACGAGAGGGCCGCCGCGACGGTGTGTGCGAACGGGGGCCACCGACTGCGGCCGACGGCCCCCGTCGGCTCAGCCGGCCGCCCGTGCTTCCCGCACGGACAGTCGGGCGTCGTGCCCGTAGATCCATCCGCTCTGGGCGAAGGGGTCCGCGCTCGAGAACGAGGCGTCCCTGGCCTGCTGGGCGGGCCCGTCGGGCAGGTGGTTGCTCTCCGCCCTCCCTCGGCTCATCTGCTGCACGCGGGTGGCGCGCGGTCGGCGTATGTCCTCGTACCGGCGCAGCGCGGCCGAGGGGTCTTCCGGTCGGTCGGCGAGGCAGCCCGCCAGGACGGCGGCGTCCTCCATCGCCTGTGCGGCCCCCTGGGCGAAGAAGGGGAACATCGGGTGCGCGGCGTCACCGAGCAACGCGACCGGACCGTTCGTCCAGCGTGACAGCGGGTCGCGGTCGAGCAGCGCCCACCGTCCGGTGCGCTCCGCCGCCGCGAGGAGGGCCTGCAGCTCGCCGGACCAGCCGGCGAACTCGGCCCGCAGGTCCTCGATCCGCCCCTCGGCCGACCAGGATTCCGTCGTCCAGTCGTGCGCCGGCCCGAACGCGACGATGTTGATCTGCTCGCCGGCCGAGATCGGATAGTGGACCAGGTGCCGGTCGGGACCCAGCCACAGGGTCTGGACCGGAAGGCGCGCGAACTCCGGCGCACTCTCGGTCGGCACGAGGCATCGCCAGGCGCAGATGCCCGAGAACCGGGGTGAACCCGCCTCGGTCACGTACTGCCCCACGGTGGTGTGGACGCCGTCGGCGCCGACGACCACATCGGCGACCTCCCTCGTGCCATCGGTGAACGTGAGCTCCACGCCCTCGTCCAGGCGGCGAAGGCCTGCGAGACGGGTGCCGAGCCGCAAAGCCGTCTCGGGGACCGCCGCCCGCACCGCGGCGAGGAGGTCGGCGCGGTGCGCGACATAACTGTGCTCGCCGAAACGCCGTTCGCATTCCTCGCCGAGGTTCTGGGAGAACAGCACACGACCGTCCTCCCAGCGCCGGAACTCCCACCCGACCCGCAGCGGCACCGCGCGTTCGCGGAAGAGGTCCAGCTGTCCGAGGCCCCGCAGCAGCCGCACCGCGTTCGGGGAGACGACGAGGCCCGCACCGACCTCGGCGAGGGCGGGCGCCTGCTCGTACACGGTCGCCTCGATGCCGGCCCGGTGCAGGAACGCCGCGGTGGCGAGACCGCCGATTCCTCCGCCGACCACGGCCACGCGCGGGCCGGGCGTTCGTCTGTTGTCCTTGCTGGTCATTCACCGGCCCCTGTCGCCCGAGAGGATGCCCGGCCCAGCGGTGTCCGCGGGAGCCAGGACGATGTCGAAGCGGACACTCGACCAGGGCCGGCCACCGACATCGCGGCCGTCGGGAGTGGGTGTGCCCGCGGGGTGCTCCACGAAGTCGTGGATGAGTGAGTCCTGGACACCGAACACGGCGTCACTGGCGAGGAGTTCGTCGCCACGGACGAAGATGTGGGTGATCAGGGTGCGTCTGCCCTCGGCGCGGACGTCGAAGTGCAGGTGCGAGGCGCGCATGGGGGAACGGCCCACGGCGGCGAGGAGCGCGCCGACCGGACCGTCGTGCGGAATGGGGTACGGGGTCGGAGTGATCGCCCAGAACCGGTAGGTGCCCGTTCCGTCGCTGAAGAGGTGGCCTCGTGCCGCGGTGCGGTCGTCGTCGTACTGCACGTCGTAGAAGCCGTCCTCGTCGGCTTCCCACACCTCCATGCGGGCCCCCGGCACCGGCTTGCCGTCGGTGTCGGTGACCGTGCCCTCGACCCAGCAGGGTTGCCCGGCGGCGCCGAAGGACATGTCCCCGCCCAGCGGGATCTCGGGTGAGCCCTCGACGAAGAAGGGGCCGAGCACCGTCGCCTCCGTCGCGTTCGCGTGGGCCTCGTTGTTGATCGCGATCGTCTGCATGGACGCGCCGAGCACGTCCGACAGCAGGATGAACTCCTGCCGCTTGTCGTCGGTGATGTGCCCGGCCGCGGTGAGGAACTCGATCCCGGCGTCCCACTCCGCCTCAGTCAGGCGTACTTCGCGCAGGAAGGCGTGCAGGTGCCGGGTCAGGGCCTGCATCAGCTGCTTCAGCCGCGGGTCCTCGGCGGTCTCGAACGAGGCCACGACCCTGTCCACCAGGGCCTGCTCGCGTGCCCGCTGCTCGGCGGCCGTCTTGTTCTGCTCGTTCACCGTCGGCTCTCCTTCTCGTTGATCATCAGCCGCGGGTCCGCGCCCCGCCACGCCCCACGCAGCAGGCACCGGATGTCTTCGGCCGTCACCGGCCGCGGATTGCCGTCCGGCACCACGTCCAGGACCGCCTGCACGGCGTCGTCGACCTCGGTCTCCTTCAACCCGTAGTCACGCAGCGCTTTCGGCGCGTCCACGTCACGCCGGAGCCGCTCCAGCCCGTCGATCGCCGAACCCGCGCAGAACGCGGCCGCGATCCGCTTCTCGACCTCCGCGGCGGCGGGGGCGTTGAACGCCAGGACATGAGGCAGCACCACCGCGTGGGTCTGGGCGTGCGGCAGGTCGTACATACCGCCCAGCACATGGCAGATCTTGTGGTGCAGCCCCGACCCCGCCGACGAGAACGCAACCGCGGACAGGTACGTCCCGTACAGCGTCTGCTCGCGGCCCGGAAGGCCGGCCGGGTCGGTGACCACGGCGGGCAGGCCTGCCGCCAGCGCACGGATCCCCTCCCCCGCCAGCGCCTGGTCGATCGGGTCCACGCGGGGGCCCCACATCGCGTCGACGCAGTGCGCCAGCGCGTTCAGGCCCGACGCGACGCTCATCGGCACCGGCAAGGACACCGTCAGCGCCGCGTCGTACACGACGGCACGCGGCAGCACCCGAGCGTCCACCCCGGTGGTTTTGCGTGCCCGCTCGGTCAGACCCCACACGTTGGTGGCCTCCGAGCCCGCGTACGTGGTGGGAACGGTGACGATCGGCAGCCCGCTGCTCAGCGCGATCGCCTTCGCCAAGCCGGTGGTGGAACCGCCACCTACGCTGAGCAGCAGATCGACCTGGTGGACGGCGGCCGCGGCACGGGCCCGCTCGGCCACCTCGACGGGAACGTGCATCACCACCTCGTCCCACCTCACCACGACGGGCAGACCGGCCGTGACCGTCCGCGCGAGCTCCGCCTCGGCGGCTGCCGCGATCACCATCACCCGCGAGGCTCCGAGCCGCTCCACCTCGGCCCGCACCAGCACCGCCGCCTCACCCGAGGCGAAACGGACCCGCTGAGTCAGGTTCTCGTGCTCGAAACGCAACGACGCCCCGTTCTGCGACGCGGCTCGCGACTCCACTGATGACTCGGTCTGCGACTCGGCGCCATGGCCGCCGCCGCCCCGCGACGTCTCGGTCATGCGCATGCCTGGACTCCCTTCGGCTTGAGGACTGGGGAGAGAGTCCATGGCCGAGCCCGAGAGGGTCAGTACGATGTCCACTGAACGGACATCTTCCTGTCCTCGGGGGCTGCCGAGTCGAGAATGGCTCGGGGGGGACGGCCCGCCGGCACGGCGAAAGGACCCGACACGGCCAACAGCAGCGACCGTGGCCGCACGGTCACCTCCCGGGCCCTGGCGATCCTGGACGCGTTCACACCCGGCCGCCCGGAGCTGACCCTCGCCCAGATCTGCCGCCTCACCGGCCTCCGCCACGCGACGGCGCATCGGCTGGTCGGCGAACTGACGGCCTGGGGAGCGCTGGAACGCCTCCCCGGCGGCACCTACGTCATCGGCTTGCGCCTGTGGGAGCTGGGCACGCTCAACCCGCGAGGCCTGCCCCTGCGCGTCCGGGCGATGCCCGTGATGGAGGACCTGCACGCCGCCACGCGGCAGCACGTCCAACTGGCAGTCCTCGACGGCACCGAAGCCCTCGTCGTCGAGCGGATCTCCGCGACGGGAGCGGTTCCGGTGGTGTCCAACGTCGGGGGTCGGCTGCCCCTGCACGCGTCCGCCGTCGGCCAGGTACTGCTGGCGCACGCAGGCGAGGAACAGTTCACCGCGGTCGTAGGGGGTGGCCTGGCCCCTCTCACGGCCAGGACCATCACCGACCCGACCGCACTGCGCCTGACGCTGGCGGAATGCCGGAGAACCGGCGTCGCCGTCGTGCACGAGGAGATGAGCCCGGACGCCCACTCGGTGGCGGTCCCCGTCTCCGACTCAAAGGGACGCGTGGTCGCGGCCCTGTCCGTCGTATGCGCCGACGCCCGAACCCATCTGCTGGTCCCTGCTGTCGTGCTGGCCGGTCGCGGCATCTCCCGGGGTCTCGGCGCGCGGGTCCTTCCGTAACGTGCCGACCTCAATGTGCATACACACAACCCTGCTGAATTTGACATAGCCCGACGCCCGCCCCCGGACTCGCAAGTCGTGCCGCACCTCCCTGGCCGCCGACCGACTCGGCTCGAAGCCGATCATCTTCACGACATACCTGCTGGCCAGCGCGGCCGTGATCCTGCTCAGCCTGCGGCTGCCAACGGCGGTGCTGTACGCGGCCGTCGCGCTCGGAGGTGTCGGGGCGATGGGGTCGCAGACATTCATCCTGGCCTATGTCTCCAAGTACTACCCGGTACGGATGGGCGCCACAGCGCTGGGCTGGACGCTGGGCTTCGGCCGCTTCGGCTCCATGCTCGCCCCGCCGCTGCTCGGCCTCATCATCGGAGCCGGGCTGGCGCTCCAGTGGAACTTCTACGCCCTCGCCGTACCCGGCATCCTCGGTGCCGCACTGATCGGACTGGTTCCCAGGACTCCCGGAGAAAAGGCCCCGGTGGGACGGTCGCGTGCAGAGGAGACCGTGCGTTCCCTGCCGGAACCGACTTGATCCGCACGCCAGGTCAGTCCTGACACCGACTGGGCACCCTGTTCCTGGTGCCCAGCCGGTTCCCCCTTCGCGACGGCCCCGCCGCGCGGCGGCACGTGTACCGGCATTGAGGCCAGGCCTACGAGTTGGTGCGTGATAGCGGGTGAGGCGTGTTCGGGCTGGCCGTGGCCGGGTTTCAGGCGTTGGCGGTGCGGTCGGAGACGAGGCCGGCGATGGCGCGGTAGGTGTCGGGCAGGACATCTCGCCGGTGTGTCCAGCGGATCAGTTGCTTCCAGCGTTTGTGATCGGCAAGGGCATGTTCGACGGTGATGCGGTCGGAGGAGTGCCCGTGCAGGTCCCGTTCCCACTGCTCGACTCTGCCGGGCAATGTTCCCGGCCGCGGTTTTCCGGGCGGTGTGTGGCCGCCGACGGCCAGTGCGCCTTGCTCGCGGAGAGCACGGCCGCCACGCGCAGCGGCCCACCCTCGAAAACCGACAGATGCGTTCTGTCCACCGTGCCGTAATCGCCGCGGCAGCATGCGCCCACCCCCTGTGAGTGACCTACGTCACTAACATTTTGAGGTGCCGCGCTCACCCTCCGGTCCTCCGGTCCCCGCCGCACCGTGGGGCTCTTTCACGAGACAGCGCCATGTGACATAGTACCGGCGTGACCGAGCGACTGACCTGCGACGTCGTGGTTGTCGGAGCGGGAATGGTGGGCGCGGCCTGCGCCCTGTACGCGGCCCGGGCGGGTCTGGGCGTCGTCGTGGTGGACCGCGGCCCGGTGGCCGGCGGCACGACCGGCGCCGGGGAGGGCAATGTCCTGGTCTCCGACAAGGAGCCCGGTCCCGAGCTCACACTCGCCCTGCTGTCCCAGCGCCTGTGGGCCGAGCTGGCCGCCGAGCCGGGCCTGGGAACGGCGTTCGAGTACGAGCCCAAGGGCGGGGTCGTCGTGGCGTCCGCACCGGAGGGTCTCGCCGCGCTGGAGCAGTTCGCCGCCGGACAACGCGCCGCCGGAGTAGAGGCGTTCACCGTCACCCCGCGACAACTCCGGCAACTGGAACCGCACTTGGCGCCGGGCCTCGCGGGCGGCATCCACTATCCCCAGGACGCCCAGGTCATGCCCACCCTCGCCGCCGCGCATCTCGTACGGGCCTCAGGGGCCCGGCTGTTCACCGGCCGGACCGTGACCGAGGTGCTGCGCACACGGGCCGGTGCGGTGCGCGGCGTACGGACCGACCGGGGCGACATCCACGCCCCGGCGGTGGTGAACGCCGCCGGGACCTGGGGCGGTGAACTGGCCGCGCTCGCCGGTGCCGGCCTGCCGGTCCTCCCCCGGCGCGGCTTCGTGCTCGTCACCGAACCGCTGCCGCCGATGGTGCGGCACAAGGTGTACGCCGCCGACTACGTGGCCGACGTGGCCAGCGACTCGGCGGCGCTCCAGACCTCCCCGGTGGTCGAGGGCACGGCCGCCGGACCCGTGCTGATCGGTGCGAGCCGCGAACGGGTCGGCTTCGACCGGTCGTTCTCCCTGCCCGTCGTACGGGCACTGGCGGCGGGCGCGACCCGGCTGTTCCCGTTCCTGGAGGAGGTGCGCGCGATGCGGACGTACGTCGGCTTCCGGCCGTACATGCCGGACCATCTGCCCGCGATCGGGCCGGACCCGAGGGTGCCGGGTCTGTTCCACGCCTGCGGGCACGAGGGCGCCGGGATCGGGCTCGCCACCGGCACCGGACATCTGATCGCCCAGGCGCTCGGGGGCGGGACACCCGATCTGGATCTCACGCCGTTCCGTCCGGACCGGTTCGCGGAGGACGAGGGGGACGCGGCATGAACCCGCTTGAGCTGGCGCGGGCCGAGCCCGGGCCCGCCTTCACCGTCACCCTCGACGGACGTGAACTGGAGGCGCTGCCGGGCCAGACGGTCGCGGCCGCGCTCTGGGCCGCCGGGGTGACGTCCTGGCGCGGCACCCGGGGCGCGGGCCGGCCGCGAGGGATCTTCTGCGGCATCGGTGTCTGCTTCGACTGCCTGGTCACCGTCAACGAACGCCCTGGTCAACGGGCTTGCCTGGTGCCGCTCCGACCGGGCGACGCGATCCGCACCCAGGAGGGCACGGGACATGAGCAGTGAACCCGGGGCGCCCCGTCTGACGATCGTCGGCGCCGGCCCGGCGGGGCTCGCGGCGGCCCTGGCGGCGGCCGGACGCGGCGTACGGGTCACTCTGGTCGACGCAGCCCGGGCCGCCGGGGGCCAGTTCTACCGGCAGCCCTCGGCCGGACTCGGCGCCCGGCGCCCGCAGGCCCTGCACCACCAGTGGCGCACCTGGCAGCGGCTGCGCGACGGCCTCGCACGCGAGGTCGCCGCCGGGCGCGTCGTCCACCTCCCGGACCACCATGTCTGGTGCGTGGAGCGGCATGAGGAGGGCCCCGCGCGCTTCACCGTGCACGCGCTGCTGGGGCCCGAGCAGGAGCGGCCCGTCGAGGTGCGCACGGACGCCGTCCTGCTCGCGACCGGTGGCTACGAGAAGGTGCTGCCCTTCCCCGGCTGGACCCTGCCGGGCGTCGTCTCCGCCGGGGGCGCGCAGGCGATGCTGAAGGGCGCGCTCGCGGTGTCGGGCCGTACGGCGGTCGTCGCGGGGACCGGCCCGCTGCTGCTGCCGGTGGCGACCGGGCTCGCGGCGGCGGGCGTCACGGTCGCCGCGCTGGTCGAGTCCGCAGGCCCCGGGGCCCTGGTGCTGCGGACCGGGGCGTTGGCGCGCCGCGCGGACAAGCTCGCCGAAGGGGCCTGGTACGCGGCGGAGTTGCTGCGCCGCCGGGTACGGACCCTCGTACGCCACACCGTCGTCGAGGCCCATGGCGACGACCGGTTGGAGGCCGTGACCGTCGCCGCGCTCGACGACGAGGGCCGGGTCCGGCGCGGGACCGGGCGACGCGTCCCCTGCGACACGCTCGCCGTCGGGCACGGCCTGCTGCCGCACACCGATCTCGCCGAGGCGCTCGGCTGCCGTGTGGAGTCCGCCGGACCGCGCGTGTGGGTCGACGAGGAGCAGCGCACCGATGTGCCGGGCGTCTGGGCCGCGGGCGAGACCACCGGGATCGGCGGGGCGGCCCTGTCCCTCGCCGAGGGCCATATCGCCGGCCGGTCGGCCGCCGCCCGCCTGCGGGGTCGGGTGCCGGACCCGGACGAATGGGCGCGGGCGGCCAAGTCCCGTCGCGCACTGCGGGAGTTCTTCGAAGTCCTCGACGCCGTGTACGTCCCGCCGGCCCACTGGACCGAGCAGGTCACCGACGAGACGGTGGTCTGCCGGTGCGAGGAGGTCACCGCCGGAGCCGTCCGTGAGGCCGTCGGGGAGCTGGGCGCGGGGGACGTCCGGACCGTGAAGCTCCTCACCCGTGCGGGGATGGGCTGGTGCCAGGGGCGCATGTGCGGGCCGGCGGTCGCGGGCGTCGCCGGGTGCGAACAGGGCGTGGCCCGGCGACCATTCGCCCAGCCGGTCCCCCTCGGCGTGCTGGCACGGGCGGGCGAAACCGGGGAGGACGCCGGCTCCGACGCCGCATCCGACTCCCGCTCCGGCCCCGGCTCCGCATCCGCTGTCGATGCCGACGCCCCGCCCTGAGCCCCCGCACACACCCACACCCACACCCACACCCACACCCACACCCACACCCACAGTGATATGTCACACCTCATGGAGGGCGTCCCCCATATGGCCACCACCGAGAACCGTCCCTGGCGCGGCGTCCTCGTCGCCACCGCGCTCCCCCTGCGCGACGACCTCTCCGTCGACCACGACGCGTACGCCGAGCACTGCGTCTGGCTCGTCGAGAACGGCTGTGACGGCGTCGTGCCGAACGGCTCGCTCGGCGAGTACCAGGTATTGACGCCCGAGGAGCGCGCCGCGGTCGTGGAGACGGCCGTCGCCGCGATCGGTGGCACCCGGGTGATGCCGGGCGTCGCCGCGTACGGGTCCGCCGAGTCCCGGCGCTGGGCCGAGCAGGCGCGGGACGCGGGCTGTGCGGCGGTGATGCTGCTGCCGCCGAACGCGTACCGCGCCGACGAGCGGTCCGTGCTCGCGCACTACGCCGAGGTCGCGAAGGCGGGCGTCCCGGTCGTGGCGTACAACAACCCGATCGACACCAAGGTCGACCTCGTCCCCGAACTGCTCGCCAAGCTGCACGGCGAGGGGTACATCCGGGCCGTGAAGGAGTTCTCCGGCGATGTCCGCCGGGCCTACCAGCTCGCCGAACTCGCCCCGGAACTGGACCTGTTGATCGGCGCGGACGACGTACTGCTGGAGCTGGCGCTGGCCGGTGCCAAGGGCTGGGTGGCGGGCTACCCGAACGCGCTGCCCGCCGCGACCGTCGAGCTGTACCACGCGGCGGTGGACGGCGACCTCGCCACGGCGAAGAGGCTCTACGAGCAGTTGCACCCGCTGCTGCGCTGGGACTCCAAGGTCGAGTTCGTGCAGGCCATCAAGTTGTCGATGGACATCGTGGGCCGGCCCGGGGGACGCTGCCGGCCGCCGCGCGTGGAACTGCTGCCGGAGCAGGAGACCGTGATCCGGGCGGCCACCGAGAAGGCCGTCGCGGCGGGGCTCGCGTAACCCACAGCGGAAAAGGAGGGCCGGTCATGCGCAGCAAACTCGTCCTGCACGCCGTCGACTCGCACACCGAGGGCATGCCCACCCGGGTGATCACCGGCGGGATCGGCACGATCCCCGGCGCGACCATGAACGAACGCCGGCTGTGGTTCCGTGAACACCGCGATGACATCAAGCAGTTGCTGATGAACGAGCCGCGCGGGCACGCGGCGATGAGCGGCGCGATCCTCCAGCCGCCGACGCGCCCCGACTGCGACTACGGCGTGGTCTACATCGAGGTCTCCGGCTATCTGCCGATGTGCGGCCACGGCACGATCGGTGTGGCGACCGTGCTGGTGGAGACGGGCATGGTCGAGGTGGTCGAACCGGTCACCACCATCCGTCTCGACACCCCGGCGGGCCTCGTCGTGGCCGAGGTGGCGGTGGAGGACGGCGCGGCGAAGGCCGTCACCCTGCGCAACGTGCCGTCGTTCTCCGTCGGCCTCGACCGCAAGACCACGCTCGCCGACGGCCGCACGGTGACCTACGACCTCGCGTACGGCGGCAACTTCTACGCCATTCTGCCGCTGGAGCAGTTCGGTCTGCCCTTCGACCGCGACCGCAAGGACGAGATCCTGCGGGCGGGCCTCGACCTGATGGAGGCGATCAACGCCGAAGGGGGACCCGTGCATCCGGAGGACCCGTCGATCCACGGCGTCCACCACGTCCACCTCTACGCCCCCGGCGCCACCGCCCGGCACTCGCGGCACGCGATGGCCATCCATCCCGGCTGGTTCGACCGCTCCCCCTGCGGCACGGGCACCAGCGCGCGCATGGCCCAGCTCCACGCGCGCGGTGAACTCCCCCTGCACACCGAGTTCGTGAACGAGTCCTTCATCGGCACCCACTTCACCGGCAGGCTGCTCGGCGAGACCGAGGTCGCCGGTCTCCCGGCGGTGCTGCCGAGTTTCACCGGCCGCGCATGGGTCACCGGCACCGCCCAGTATCTGCTCGACCCGTCCGACCCGTTCCCGTCCGGCTTCGTCCTCTAGGATTCCGGAGCTCCGGACTTCGGAGCCCGGAGCCGGAGCCCGGAACCCGGAACCCGGCGCTTCATGAGTACAGGAGAGACCGCATGCCCCCCACGGAGTCGCGGCGCGGCGGCGTACCGTCCGTCTCCACCGCTGCCGCCGCCGCTCCCCCGGCCCCCGCCCTGCCGGTGCTCGGCGGCAAGAAGAGCAGCTACCGCGAGCGGGTCGCCGACGCGTTGCGGGCCGCGCTGATCGCCGGGGAGCTACGGCCGGGCGAGGTGTACTCCGCGCCCGCGCTCGCCGGCCGCTTCGGTGTCTCGGCGACGCCGGTGCGCGAGGCCATGCTGGATCTGGCCAAGGAGGGGCTCGTCGACACCGTGCCCAACAAGGGGTTCCGGGTCACCGCCGTCACCGAGCGGCAGCTCGACGAGTACACCCAGGTCCGTGCGCTCATCGAGATCCCGACCACGGCCGGGCTGGCCCGGACCGCCGACCCGGTCTCCCTGGAGGCGCTGCGGCCCGCCGCCCGGGAGATCGTCGCCGCCGCGGCCGCCGGTGACCTCATCGCGTACGTCGAGGCCGACACCCGTTTCCACCTCGGTCTGCTCGCCCTCGCGGGCAACGCGCACCTCGTCGAGGTGGTCGGTGACCTGCGCAAACGTGCCCGACTCTACGGTCTGACCGCGCTCGCCGAGTCGGGCCGGCTGCTGTCGTCGGCGCAGGAGCACCTGGAACTCCTGGACGCGCTGCTCGCCCGCGACGAGGAGGCCGTGCGCGCGGTGCTGACCCGCCACCTCGGTCATGTGCGCGGAATGTGGGCCGCGCACGACTGATCCGCTTCGCCGCGCATGCGGGCGGAGCGGCGGGGGCATCTCTGACAGGTGTGATCGGAGCGACGCGCGTTCCGACTGACGTTGAAAGTATGATCGGCCAATGTCTGACATGACCGAAACCACGCCCGGCTGGCTGCCGTCCGACGAGCTCGAGTCGGCGCGCGCCCGGATGCCGATCCTGTACGTCGAGGCCGTGCCCGTGCGCGTCGACGACAGCGGCGAAGTGACCAGCGTCGGCCTGCTGCTGCGCATCGGCCCGGACGGGACGGTCAGCCGCAATCTGGTCTCCGGCCGCGTGATGCACCACGAGCGGGTGCGGGACGCACTGCTGCGCCATCTGGAGAAGGACCTCGGGCCGGTGGCGCTGCCCCGTGTCCCGTCCGCCCTCCAGCCCTTCACCGTCGCCGAGTACTTCCCGACGCAGGGCATCACCCCGTTCCACGACCCGCGTCAGCACGCGGTCTCGCTCGCCTACATCGTCCCGGTGGCCGGCGACTGCCGGCCCCGGCAGGACGCGCTGGACCTGGTGTGGTTCAGCCCCCAGGAAGCGGCGTCGGCCTCCGTCCAGAACGAGATGCCGGGCGGCCAGGGAGTCCTGCTGAAGCAGGCCCTGGCGCACGTGGGCTGCCTGTTGTAGCGGGGCCGGCCGGGACGGAGCCGTGGGCCGGCCGGGACCGAGGGGAGCGGCCGGGGGTCAGGCTTGCCGGCCGAGGTACGTGTCGTGCGCGTTCCCGCTGAGCCTCGCCGCGGCGGGGGCCGCCAGTTCGGTCGCCGTGGCGCGGGCGACGGCGGCGCGGCCCGCTTCCCCGAGGGCGTCGGCGAGGCGGGCCCGGCCGAGCCAGTTGTAGGGACTGTGGGGGCTCAGACCGGCGCGTTCACCCAGCAGGAGCCGGGCCTGCCCGTCCCGACGTGCGCGGAGGGCCGCCTCCAGCAGGGTCCGCTGGACCGCGTCCCGCTGGGCGTGGCTGCCGCCGAAGGTGTGCAGCCGGCGGCGGATCGGCCACAGCAGGTCCACCGCCGTCGCGTAGTCCTCACGGACGAACGCCACCAGCGCCTCACAGACGGGCAGCCCGACCTCGGCGGTCATCACGCGGTTGGTCTGCGGCCGCTCGTCCTCCCGGGCCGCCCGCAGCCAGCGCCGCCGGTCGGCGACGAACTCGTCCGCCGTGTCCAGCCGCCCCGCTCCCGCGAAGGCCATGACGGCGTGCGCGTCGTTGAAGGCGTAGAACGGCGGGTCCTCGCGCGCGGCCCACGCGTCGGCCAGGGCCCGCCAACGGGCTTCCTGCTCCGAGCCGTCCAGGAGGAACCGCCACAACAGCGAGGCGGCGTCGAGGAGTTCCATGACGAACCCGGACGACTCCTCGTGGTGCAGGACGGCGTCGTAGATCCGCAGGGCCGTGGCGGTGTCGCCCGCCTCCAGGGCGTACAGCGCGTAGTGCCACCAGCTGTGCACCGTCAGCAGGCTGCCGCTCGCCCAGTCGTCGAGGCGCGCGTCGAGGAAGCCGAGCCCCTCGGCGAACCGGCCCTGCATCTCGTGCACATGGACGACGGCGTGAATGGCCCAGATGTCCCGGGGGTTGCGCTCGACGGCGGCGCGGGCCACCTCCTGGGCCCGGTCGTAGTGGCCCGACTCCTCCAGGCCGAACGCGTACATGCCCAGCAGCGGCCCGCGGTGGGGGTCGTCCCGGTCCCATGCCGGGAGGGCCCCGCCGATCCGGTCCCGCAGCCGTGTGGCGTCCCCGGTGAAGAAGTCGAGCTGGTGTCCCACCGCCAGGGCGAGCGGATCGCGAGGGCACTCCACGACCAGGTCCTCCAGGATCCGACCGGCCCGCCCGAGATCACCGCCGAGCCAGGCCCCCGCCGCGGCCATGTGCATCCGTTCCCGCAGGGGCAGCGCCGTACGGTCCAGCCCGGCGCTGAAGGCCAGGAACCCACGTCCCGCCTCCTCGGCGTCCCGCGACTCGGTCCCCAGCACCCCCAGATAGGCCGCGAACGCCTGGGCCATCGGCGACTCCGGGCAGGCGGCCACGGCGTCCGCGACGGCGGTCGGGAACTCGGGCCGGAAGAACAACAGTCCCTCCACGGCCCGGTCCAGGTGCGCCGCTCCCTCGGCGGTGCACTCGTACAGACGGTTGCCGTACCGGTCGGTCACCATCGCAGCTCATCTCCGGCGCGTGTCGAGTGTCGGCGGGCGGCCCGCGGTCGTCGACCGCGACACCGCGGACGGGCCCGATCCCCCATCCAACCGACCGCCCCACCACCAAGTCCACCGAGCACCCCCGACACGCCCCGCCTCACCCCCGACACGCCCCGGATCACCACCGCGCGCCGCGAGGAGACCGGCCACGCGCCGTGCCGAGCCCGGCCATGCGCCGCGACGAGATCAGTTGCGCGCCGCCCACCGCCCGCTCCCCCGCAGAGCACTCCGGCGCGCGGGGCACCCAGGGCGCATGGGTCGCATGGGTCGCATGAGGCACGGCGCTCGGGGCACGTCGGGCGCTACCCGCTCACCTCGTGTTCGGCGCACAAGCACCCCACGCCCCGCTCGATCCATTCCTCACCCACCCACTCCGGATGGCGCTCGACCATCATCTGCCTCACCTCCTCGGCGATCGTCGCCTCGCTCATCGCGGAGTCCCGGCGACGCCATGTCTCGTCGCGCAGCAGTTCCAGATACGTGCGGACGTCGGCCAGCAGCCCCGTACCCCCGATCCCGCCGTGGCCGGGCACGACCACGCGCGGATGCTGCGCCGACAGCCGTTTCAGCACCTCGATCCAGCGGATGCCGGACACATCGGTGTCGTACGGCGGGAACCACGGGAAGATGGCGAACTGCCCCGCCTCGACGAGGTCGCCGGTGAACATCACCCCGGCGTCGGGCACGCTCACCACCTGGTCGCCCCTGCTGTGTGCCCGGCCGGTGGCCCGCAGACGCACCACCCGGCCGCCCAGGTCCAGATCGAAGGCGTCGTCGTAGACCGTGTCCGGCACGACCGGCTCCACCCCCGCCAGCCGCCGGGCGATCGGTTCGCCCAGCCCCCGGAACATCGAGAGGTAGCCGGGGCCCTTGCCGGCCAGGTCCTCGGCCTGGGCCCGGTTGAGCAGGTAGGTCGCCTCGCCTGCGAAGACCTGGGCGCCGAAGGCGTGTTCGGGATGGAAGTGCGTGGTGGTCAGAAAGAGTCTGCGCCCCCTGGCGTGCTCGGCCGCGAACGCGAGCACGGCCTCGGCGTTGTCGGGGCCCAGCCCCGTCTCGACCACGAGAACGGAGTGGGTGCCGCCGATGATCCCTATGTTGGGCACCAGTCGCACTCCGCCGTCAGGGATCACCAGCACATCGCGGGCCACCTCCCGCACCTGGCCGGTCCGGACGACGGGGTCGGACAGCGTGCTCTCGGTCATACCGGTGGCTCCTCGAACTGGTGGGTGTGGCAAGGGAGTCAGGGATCGATCAGGGGCTGTGGCGGAAAAGGGGCGCGGAGCGGATCCGCGCGGGGATCGATCGGTCCGCCGCACGGTCCGTGACGCGCTCGCGCTCCAGTCCAGTGCGGGCACCCGCGCACCGTCCAACACCCGTTCCGTACGCCCGATACCGCGCGGGTATCGTCGCCGGTCATGGACTTACGATCGCTGCGCTACTTCGTCGCCGTCGCGGAGGAACGGCACTTCGGCCGTGCCGCCGCCCGACTGCACATGACCCAGCCGCCGTTGAGCCGGACCGTCAAACAGCTGGAGAACGATCTCGGCGCCCTGCTGCTGCACCGCTCCTCCACCGGCGTCACGCTCACCTCGGCGGGCCGGGCGCTGTACGACGAAGCCCGCGCGCTGCTGGGGCAGGCCGAGCAGGCCCGCGCGCGGGTCGCCGCCGCCGCCCGCACGGCGACGCTCACCCTCGGCACCCTCGCCGAACAGGCCGGTACGCGACTGATCGCCGCCTTCCGTGCACGCCATCCCGACGTCCACGTCCGCGTGCGGGAGGCCGACCTGACCGATCCCACCACCGGCCTGCGCGCGGGCCTGGTCGACGTGGCGCTGACCCGGGCGCCCTTCGACGACACCGGGATCGGCAGCCGCGTCCTGCGCTCCGATCCGGTCGGTGTGGTACTGCGCGCCGACGACCCCCTCGCCGGTCATGCGTCCCTGCATCCCCGGGACCTCGCCGACCGGCGCTGGTTCCGTCTGCCCGACGGCACCGATCCCGCGTGGCAGGCCTTCTGGACGGCGCCGGCGCCCGCCGCCACCCTGCGCGACGGCCCCGTGGTACGCACCGTCCACGAATGCGTCCAGGCCGTCCTGTGGAACGGCACCGTCGGTGTGGCCCCGTTGGCCGAAACCCTCCCGGAGGGCCTCACCTGCGTCCCCCTGCGCGACATGCCGCCCAGCCGTCTGGTGGTCGCCTGGAACCACGCCGGCACCGATCCCCTGGTCCGCTCCTTCGTCCGGATCGCCACGGCGGGCTACGCGACGCGGACCGGCACCGGAACGCACCCTCATGACATCAACGGGTGATCGCACCATCGAGCCCGGTGGCCGAATCCGTTCACTCTCCGGCGGGATTTCGACTGATGCTTATCGGATGACTTCGCCCCTTTCCGATTCCTTCCGAGAACCCCTCGCGTCGAGCGATGAACACCCTTAGTATCTGAACGGACACTGTCGGTGACTATCCGGTGGCGGGCACAGGGCGTCATGCGCGGGCAGCGATCGAGGACGCCGGACCCGCCGTGACCGCACCTCACTTCCAGCCCTGGCGCACGGCCGCTCACGCTCCGACAGTTCCCCACCGACCCGGACCACTGTGCTCCACCACTTCGGCCGCCCCGGCTCTCCGTCCCGCACGGATCCGGGAGCGCGGCCATCGCCCCCAGGCCCGTGCGACCGAGCGCCATCCGAGCCGCACGCGCGACCCAGCGTCACAAGGACTAGACCATGACGGACTCATGCATCGGTACCTCCGACCCCTCCGACCCCTCCGACCCCGCACACCCCCCTCTCCCCCGCTCCCGCCCACCGCACCCGACCTCCACGCCCACGGGCCCGCCGCATCCGGCACCGTCCAACAGCCTTGCCCACGCCGACGGTTGCTCCGTCTCCGCACCCGTCGGCCCGCCACTCACCGACGCCACCGAGACCGCGCGCGAGAAGATCGCGATCATCGGGATCGGCTGCCGACTGCCCGGCGGGGCGTCCGACCACCGCTCGTTCTGGCAGAACCTGGTCGAGGGCAAGGACTGCATCACCGCGACCCCGCCCAGCCGTTACGACGTGGCCAGCCTCGGCAGCCGGGACCGGGCCAAGCCCGGCCGGCTGGTCGGCGGCCGGGGCGGGTACATCGACGGCTTCGACGAGTTCGACCCGGCCTTCTTCGGCATCAGCGGTCGCGAGGCCGATCACATGGACCCCCAGCAGCGGAAACTGCTGGAAGTGACCTGGGAGGCACTGGAGGACGGCGGACAGAAGCCGGCCGAGCTGGCGGGCCGTGAAGTCGGCGTCTACATCGGCGCGTTCACCCTGGACTACAAGATCGTCCAGTTCTCCGACCTGTCCTTCGAGACCCTGGCCCCGCACACCGCCACCGGCACCATGATGACGATGGTGTCGAACCGCATCTCGCACTGCTTCGACTTCCGCGGCCCCAGCGTCTCCGTCGACACCGCCTGCTCCTCCTCCCTGGTCGCCGTCCATCTGGCCGCGCAGAGCCTGCTGCGCGGCGAGACCGACCTCGCGCTGGCCGGCGGCACCCTGCTGCACATCGCGCCGCAGTACACGATCGCCGAGACCAAGGGCGGTTTCCTCTCCCCACAGGGGCGCTCCCGCACCTTCGACGCGGCCGCCGACGGCTATGTACGGGCCGAGGGCGTCGCGGTCGTCGCCCTCAAACGGCTCTCCGACGCCCTCCGCGACGGTGACCCCGTCCACGCCGTCGTCATCGGCAGCGGCGTCAACCAGGACGGCCGCACCAACGGCATCACCGTGCCCAACCCGGACGCCCAGGTCACGCTGATCGAACGGGTCTGCGCCCGGGCCGGGATCGTCCCCGGCAGCCTCCAGTACGTCGAGGCGCACGGCACCTCCACCCCGGTCGGCGACCCGATCGAGGCGAACGCGCTGGCCCGTGCGCTGGCGGTCGGACGGCGGCCCGGTGACACGTGTTACGTCGGCTCGGTCAAGACCAACATCGGGCACACGGAGGCGGCGGCGGGCCTGGCCGGGCTGATCAAGTCGGCACTGGCGCTGAAACACCGGCTGATCCCGCCACACATCAACCTGGAGCGGCTCAACCCCGCGATAGACGCGGCCACGCTCCCGTACGAGATCCCCACCGAACCCACTCCGTGGCCCGCGCACCAGGGCCCGGCCAGGGCCGGAGTCAACTCCTTCGGCTTCGGCGGCACCAACGCGCACGTCCTGCTGGAGGCGGCACCGGAGCGGGAGTTCGGGCCGGAGCCGAAGCCGGAGTCGCAGGCAGCGCGAGAAACGCAAGAAGCGCCAGAAGCGCGAGAAGCACGGGAAGCACGGCCTGAAGCGGAGGGTGCCGTCACCGTGTCGGCCGGGGGTGCCGTGTCGGCCGGGGGTGCTGAAGGGGAGCCCCAGGGGGAGCCCCTCTGGACCGTGCTTCCGCTCAGCACGCGGGAGGACGCCGCCCTGCCCCAGGTGGTCGCCGGTATCCAGGCCGAGCTGGCCGGGGTGCGGGGCGGTTCCCCGGCCCGGCCGGCCGACCTCGGCCACACCCTGGCCCATCGCCGCCAGCACCACGACGCCCGACTCTCGGTCGTCTACGACTCCCGCGACGCCGCCGCCCGCGCCTCGCTGGACGAGGCGTTCTCGGCGTACCTGCGGGGCGAAGCGCACCCCCGGGTGCTGAGCGGTCACCGCCTCGACCCCCGGCACCGCCGGCTCTGCTGGGTCTTCACCGGCATGGGCCCGCAGTGGTGGGCGATGGGCCGCCGGCTCTACGCCACCGAGCCCGTCTACCGGGAGGCCGTCGAGCGCTGCGCCGAACACATCGGCGAGCTGACCGGGTGGTCGCTGACCGAGGAACTCGCCGCCGCCGAGGCGCACTCGCGGATGAGCGAGACCTGGCTCGCCCAGCCCGCCAACTTCGCCGTCCAGGTCGGGCTGGCCGCGCTCTGGCGCAGTCGCGGGGTGCGCCCGGACGCCGTCGTCGGCCACTCCACCGGTGAGGTGGCCGCGTTCCACGAGGCCGGTGTCTACGACCTGGCCGACGCGGTCAAGGTGGTCGTCCACCGCAGCCGGCTCCAGCACCGGCTGGCCGGCACCGGCGGCATGCTGGCCGTCGCACTCACCGAGGCCGAGGCCGTCCGGCGGCTCCGGCCCTGCGGCGACGCGGTCTCGGTGGCCGCGGTCAACAGCCCCGGCTCGCTCACGCTCGCCGGGGACGCGGTGGCACTCGCCGAGCTGGCCGACGCACTCACCGCCGAGCAGGTCTTCTCCCGCCCGCTGTCCGTGGAAGTGCCGTACCACAGCGCCAGGATGGAGCTGATCAAGGGCGAGCTGCTGGAGTCCCTCGCCGATCTCAAGGCCCGTCCCGCCGTGGTCCCGCTGTATCTCACGGGGCGCGAGGGCACCGCCCACGGCACCGAGCTGGACGCCGGGTACTGGTGGCACAACGTCCGGGACACCGTCCGCTTCCGCCAGGCGGTGGAACGGCTCACCGACGACGGATACCGCCTCTTCGTGGAGATCGGCCCGCACCCGGTGCTCGGCCGGTCGATCGTCGAGACGGTCCAGGCCCGAACCACCCGCCAGACCCCCGACCCCGGAGCCACCCGCCCGACCGATGACACCCGCTCCGCCGACCCGACCGGTGACACCCGCTCCGCGGACGCGGGTACGTCCGAGGTCCGCACCCTGCCCTCGATCCGGCGTCAGGAGGACGAACAGCGCACGTTCACCACGTCGTTGGCCGCTCTGCACAACCTCGGGGTCGAGATCGACTGGTCGGTGCTCCAGCCCGCCGGACGTGTGGTCCCCCTGCCGCGCCACCCGTTCCGGCGGGACCGGCACTGGGTCGAACCCCGGCCCGTCGCCCAGATCAGGCGGGGCCGGATCGACCACCCCCTGCTCGGTCGCCGCCTGCCCGGCGCCGAACCGGCCTGGGAGGCCCGGCTGGACACCGAGGCACTGCCGTATCTGGAGGACCACCGGATCCAGGGCACCGTGGTCTTCCCCGCCGCCGGTTTCCTGGAGATGGCCGTTCAGGCGGTGCGTACGCTGACCGGCGGCACCGACGCCGCGCTCGCGGGCATCGAGCTGCGCAAGGCGCTCTTCCTGCCCGACGGCGAGAGCCGCGCCGTCCACCTCACCCTCTCCACCGAGCAGGGCGGCTTCACCGTGGCCACCCCCGCCGGGGACGGGACCGAGCGGACCGTGCATGCCGTGGGCACCGTTCGGCCTGGTCAACGCCGTTGTGCCGTACGGGCGTTGGACGCGACGGCGATCCGTGGGCGGGCCGCGCGCCGCCTGACGGGGCCCGAGTGCTACGCCGAACTGGCCGCGCTCGGCTATCACTACGGCCCCGCGTTCCAGGGCATCGAGGAGGTCTGGGTCGGCCCCGGCGAGGCGCTGGCCCGGATCCGTCCGACGGCGGCGGTCGCGGGCCGGGGCGTGGACCATCAGGTGCACCCGGTGATGATGGACGCCTTCTTCCAGACCCTGCTGACCCCCCAGCTGTCGACGGCGCGGCACGGAGGCGCGGGCATCCGGCTGCCGGTCGCCGTCGAGGAGGTCCGGCTGGACGCGGTCGGCGACCGGACCCTCTGGGTGCACGCGACCGTCGTGCGGGACACCGGCACCGAACTGCTGGGCGATCTCGCGGTGTACGACGAGGAGGGTGCCTCGCTCGGCGGGGTCACCGGCTTCCGGGCCGCCGACGTCGAGCAGGCCGCCACCGCCGTCGGACCGGCGACCATCGACGGCTGGCTCGCCGAGCCGGTCTGGACGGACCTTCCCGAGGTCCCCGAGAGTGCTGACGACGCCGAGTCGAGGGCCGGGGAGCGGGAGCACTGGCTGGTCTTCGCCGACCGCCGGGGGGTCGGCGCGGCACTGGCCGAGCGGATCGGCGCGCGCGGGGGCGGTTGTTCGCTGGTCCTGCCCGGCAGCGGTTTTCGGCCTGCCGAGGGCGGCGGTCCGGCCACGGTGGAGCCCGGCTCCGCCTCCGACCTCGCCCGCCTCCTGGCCGACCGCCGCGCCTCCGGCCTCCCCGACCCCACCACGGTCGTCCACCTCTGGAACCTCGACCACCCGACCCTGACGCCCCCGGCCCACCCCGGCACCACGACCGACGGGCAGACCCCGACACCGACGGCAGACGCCCACCCCCCAACCCACCCCGCCGACCCACCCACCAGCACCGTCGCCTACAGCCTCGTCCCCCTCGCCGCCCTCCTGTCGGCCGAACTGCCCGGCTGTCGGCTGCACATCGTCACCCGGTCCGCGCAGGCCACGACCGCCGGTGAGCGGGTCGAGCCGCTGGGCGCCCCCGCGTGGGGCATCGGTCGGGTGCTGCGGCACCAGGAGCTGCCGGGGCACCCCGGGAAGCTGGTCGACCTCGGGCCGGGCGGGGAGGCCGGGGCCGAGGCGACCGCGCTGTTGCGTGAGTTCGCGGTCGCCGACGAGACCGAGATCGCGCTGCGCCCCGGCCGGAGGCTCACCTGCCGGCTGCGCCCCGCCGAGGGGCTGAGCCTGCCGCTGCCGCCGAGCCTCCGCCCGGACGCCGCGTATCTGGTGACCGGTGCCTTCGGCGCGCTCGGCAGACTGCTCTGCCGCACCCTCGTGCGGCGCGGCGCCCGTCGGCTGATCCTGGTCGGCCGAGGCACCCTGCCGCCGCGCGAGCGGTGGCGCGACCTCGCCCCGGACGGGCCGCAGGGAGGGCGCGCCGCCTTCCTGCGCGAGCTGGAGGCGCTCGGCGCCGAACCGGTCCCGGTGACGCTGGACATCACCGACGAGTCCGCGCTGGCCGCCTGGCTGGCCGACCACCGGCGCCTGGAGCGCCCGCCGATCCGGGGCGTGTTCCATCTGGCCGGCCAGGTCCGCGACACCCTGGTGGGTGACCTCGACCGGGAGACGTTCGACGCGGTGTACGACCCCAAGGTGCTCGGCGCCCTCGCCCTGCACCGGCAACTGGCAGGCGAACCGCTCGACCACTTCGTGCTGTTCGCCTCGATCGCCTCGCTGCTGACCACCGCCGGACAGACCAACTACGCCGCGGGGAACGCCTTCCTGGACGCGCTCGCCCACCACCGCCGGGCGCTCGGGCTGCCCGCGCTGAGCCTGGACTGGGGCCCCTGGGCCACCGGCATGATCGAGGAACTCGGTCTGATCGACCACTACCGCGACAGCCGGGGCATGAGCTCGCTGGCCCCGCGGACCGGGATGGCCGTACTGGAGCGTGTGCTCGGGCAGGACCGCGCCCAGCTGCTGATCGCCACCGTGGTGGACTGGCAGGTCTTCCTCGCCTGGTACCCGGCCCCGCCCCAGCTGGTCGCCGACCTGGCGGCCACCACCCGGCAGTCCGCACGGGCGACCGAGCGGACCGGCCCGCTGGAGGCGCTGCGCGCGGCCGGCGAGGCGGAGCGCCCCGCGCTGCTCACCGCCTGGTTCACGACACTGGTCGCCGGCGTGCTCCGGGTGCCCGCCGAGCAGATCGCGGCGGACAGCGGACTCGGCGGGCTCGGCCTGGACTCCCTCCTCGCGATGGAGCTACGGGCCCGCCTCACCACCGAACTCGGCACCACCCTCCCGCTGGTGGCCCTGCTCAGCGACGCCCCCGTGGCCGAGCTGGTCACCCAACTGCACGCGTCGCTGGTCGAGTTGCTCGACAAGGAGCGGCCCGGCACGGACCGGGCCGCCGTCGAGCGGTACGAGGACGAGACGGCGTATCCGCTGACGCAGAACCAGAAGGCGCTCTGGTTCCTCAAGCAGCTCGACCCGGACGGCTTCGCCTACAACATCGGCGGTGCGGTCGAGGTCCGGGTGGAGCTGGAACCCGAGCTGATGGCCGCCGCGTTCCGGACCATGGTCGAGCGGCACCCGGGCCTCCGGGCGAACTTCGTGCTCGACGGCGGCCGGGCGGTGCAGCGGATCTCCCCCTCGGTGGAGCCGGACTTCGGGGTGCACGACGTCGAGCACCTGGACTGGGACGAGATCCACGCGTTGATCGTCCGCGAGTACCGCAGGCCGTACGACCTGGAGCGCGACCCGCTGGTGCGGTTCCGGCTGTTCCGGCGCGGCCCGGCCCGGTGGATCATCATGAAGGCGGTCCACCACATCGTCTCGGACGCCCTCTCCACCTTCACCTTCATCGAGGAACTGCTCGCCGTCTACGAGGGGTTGCGCCGGGACGCCGCGCCCGAGCTGCCGCCGGTCGCCGCGCGCTACCTGGACTTCCTCAACCACCAGACCGAGTTCCTGGCCGGGCGCGAGGCGTCGAGGATGCTCGACTACTGGCGCTCGCACCTGCCGGCCGAGGTCCCGACCCTTAATCTGCCCGTCGACAAGCCGCGCCCGGCGGTGCAGACCCACAACGGCGCCTCGGAGTTCTTCGTCCTGGACGAGGAGCTCAGCGCCCGGGTCCACGCCGTGGCCCGCGAGCACAACGTCACCGTCTTCATGGTGCTGCTCAGCGCCTACTACCTGCTGCTGCACGCCTACTCGGGGCAGGACGACATCGTCGTCGGCAGTCCGGTGACCGGCCGCACCGACGAAAGGTTCGCCGGGGTGTACGGCTACTTCGTCAACCCGCTGCCGCTGCACGTGTCGCTGGCCGGTGAGCCGAGCGTGGCCGAGCTGCTGGACCGGGTGCGGACCACCGTGCTGGGCGGGCTGGACCACCAGGAGTACCCGTTCGTGCTGCTGGTGGAGAAGCTCGGCCTCCAGCACGACCCGAGCCGCTCGGCCGTGTTCCAGGCGATGTTCATCCTGCTCCACCACAAGGTCGCCACCGAGAAGTACGGCTACCGCCTGGAGTACATCGAACTCCCCGAGGAGGAGGGGCAGTTCGACCTCACCCTGTCCGCGTACGAGGACGAGGCGGAACACCGCTTCCACTGCGTGCTGAAGTACAACACCGATCTGTTCGAGCCGGCGACCATGGCCCGGCTGGCCGGGCACTACGTCAACCTGCTGGAGGGGCTGACCACGGCCGTCCCGGAGCGCGCGGCGACCGGGCTGGAACTGCTCGGCCGCGAGGAACGGGCACTGGTCCTCGGGAGCTGGAGCGGCGCGGACCGCCGGGTGCCGTACGGGGCTCCGGTGCACGAGCTGATCCTGCGCGCGGCGGCGGCCGATCCCGAGGCGCTCGCGGTGGTGATGCCGGACGGCTCAGGTGGGACCGTCCGCCTCGCCTACGGCGAACTGGCCGAGCGCTCGGCGCGGGCCGCCGCCCGGCTGCGGACCTTGGGTGCCGGGCCCGGCACCGTGGTGGCGCTCTGCGCGGGGAAGTCGCCGGAGCTGATCGTCGCGCTGCTCGCCGTGCTCCGCGCCGGCGCCGCCTATCTGCCGCTCGACCCGGCGGACCCGGACGACCGGCTGTCCCACCTGGTCCGCAACGCCGGAGCCACACTCGTCGTCGGCGACGACCGGGACCGGCTCGAAGCCCTGCCCGCCCGGTGGGTGACCGTGGGCGAACTCCATGCGTCCCCCTCCCCCACGGACACGGAGGAGGACGAGTTCGCCGACGTCCGGGTGGGCCCGGACGACCCGGCGTACGTCATCCACACCTCCGGGTCCTCCGGCCGGCCCAAGGCCGTGCGGGTCTCCCACGGCAACCTGGCCTCGGCGTACCAGGCCTGGCGGGCGGAGTACCGGCTGGACAGCGAGGCGAGGGTCCATCTGCAGATGGCCGGCCCCTCCTTCGACGTCTTCACCGGTGACGTCGTTCGCGCCCTCTGCTCGGGCGGCTCCCTGGTGCTGGTCGGCCGGGAGGTCCTGTTCGACACGGCCCGGCTGTACGAGGTGATGCGCGCCGCGCGGGTGGACGCGGCCGAGTTCGTCCCGGCGGTGGTCCGCCTCCTGGTCGGGCACTGCGAACGCTCCGGCCTGCGGCTGGACTTCATGCGGCTGCTGGTGGTCGGCTCGGACCTCTGGAAGGCCGAGGAGTACGAGCGGCTGCGCGCCCTGTGCGGGCCGGGAACCCGGCTCGTCAACTCCTACGGCCTCACCGAGGCCACCGTCGACAGCACGTACTTCGAGGGGCCGGTGGCGGGGCTGGAGCCCGGCCGGACCGTCCCCATCGGGCGGCCGTTCCCCAACAGCGCCTGCTATCTGCTCGATCGGCACGGCCGTCCGGTGCCGCCCGGTGTCACCGGCGAACTGTGGATCGGCGGCTCCGGGGTCGCGCTCGGCTACGCGGGCGACGAGGAGCGGACGGCCCGCCGGTTCACCACCCTGCCGCTGGGCGGCGCCGACGGCACCGAGCCGGTCCGGCTGTACCGCACGGGCGACCTGGCCCGCTGGGACACCGCCGGCGTGCTGCATCTGCTCGGCAGGGCCGACACGCAGGTCAAGGTGCGCGGACACCGGATCGAGCCGGGCGAGATCGAGAGCCGGCTCGCCGAGTGGCCCGACGTGGACCGTGCGGTGGTGACCGTCCGCGCCGACCGCACGGGCGAGAAGGTGCTCTGCGCCTACTGCGTGCCGGCCCCCGGCCGGACCGTCGACCGGCGCGCGCTCCGCCGCCGGCTGACCGCCACTCTGCCGACCTTCATGATCCCGGCCCATCTCACCGAACTGCCCGCGCTGCCCCTCACCGCCAACGGCAAGGTGGACCTGGCCGCGCTGCCAGCCCCGGACGCCCGGGCGGAGGACCGGGACGCCGAGCCGCCCACCACCCTCTACGAGATCCGGATGGCCGAGCACTGGCGGTCCCTGCTGGGCATCGAGAGGCCCGGTCTCCAGCACGACTTCTTCGAGTCGGGCGGCTCCTCGATCAAGCTGATCGAGCTGATCCACGGTCTGCAGGCCGAGTTCAACATCGCCGTCCCGGTCAGTCGGCTGTTCGAGGTCACCACCCTGCACGGGATGGCGCGGACCGTGGAGGACATCATCACGGGCCGGATCGCGGGAGGTCGGCCCTACCTCTGGTTCAACAAGGAGCGGTCGAGCACGCTCTTCTGCTTTCCGCCGGCCGGTGGCCACGGTCTGGTGTACCGGCAGTTCGCGGCACACCTGCCGGAGTACCGGCTGGTCGCCTTCAACTATGTGACGGGGGACGACAAGGTCGACCGGTACGCGGACCTGGTGGAGTCGCTCCAGCCGGAGGGGCCCTGCGCCCTCCTCGGGTACTCCCTGGGCGGCAATCTCGCCTTCGAGGTGGCCGGGGAGCTGGAGCGGCGTGGGCGGACGGTGGCCCATGTGGTGATCGTCGACTCGCACCGGATCGCGGAGCCCTTCGACCTCTCCGACGAGCACGTCGAGGTGTTCGAGCGCGAACTGGCCGACCATCTGCGGCGGCACACCGGTTCGGCCGTGGTCGCCGAGGAGACCCGCGCCCACGCCCGTGACTATCTGCGGTTCTGCGGCCGGACGCCCAACCTCGGGGTGGTCACCGCCGCGATCGGCGTGATCTCCGACGCCGAGAAGGCCGCGCTGTACCAGGCCGGGCACGACGGCGCCTGGCACGGCAGCTCGACCACCCGGACGACCGTCGTCCCGGGCTTCGGCCGCCACGCCGAGATGCTCGACCACGAGTTCGTCGCCCACAACGCCGGGCTCGCCCGGTCGATCCTCGACGCGGGAGCAACCGATGCGCCCTGAGCCGGCCCTGCCCTATCCCTTCGCCCCCCGGGGGCTCGAACTCCACCCCGCCTACGCCGAGTTGCGCGAACAGCCGCTGGCCCGGATCCGGATGCCGTACGGCGACGGCGCCTGGCTGGTCACCCGGTACGAGGACGTACGGGCGGTGCTGGCCGACCCGCGGTTCAGCCTGGCCGCGGCGATGGGCCGCGACCAGCCCCGGATGCGGCCGGTGGCCCGTACCGGCGCCGGACTGTTCTCCACCGAGCCGCCCGAGCACACCCGGCTCCGCTCGCTGGTGGCGCGGGAGTTCGGGGCCCGCCGAGTCGAGCGGCTGCGTGCCCGGGCCGTGGAACTGGCCGACGAACTGCTCGACCGGATCGTCGAGGCGGGCCAACCCGCCGATCTGGTCGAGGACTTCTCGATCCCCATGCCGACCACCATCATCTGTGAGGTGCTCGGCCTGCCCGCCGAGGACCACCGGATGCTCTGGGCCTGGGCGGAGACGGTGCTCTCCGCCGTCACCCCCGGCGAGGTGCTCGCCACCGAGGGCCAGGCCTTCATGGACTACATGGCGCGCGTGCTGGAGCTGCGGGGCCGCGAGCCCGGCGAGGACCTGCTGACCACGCTGGTGCGGGCCTGCCGGGAGCAGAAGCTGATCGGCGAGGAGGAGCTGCTCTCGATCGCCTGCGACCTCTTGATCGCCGGCTTCGTCTCCACGACCAACCAGATCGGCAACTTCTTCCACCAACTGCTGTACAACACAGCGGAGTTGACCCGCCTGCGGGAGCGGCCGGAGCTGATCCCCCGGGCGGTGGAGGAGCTGATGCGGTACGTGCCGCTGCTCACCGGCTTCAGCCTCCCCCGGTACGCGACCGCCGACGTCGAGCTGGGCGGGGTCACCGTCCGGGCCGGCGAGGCGGTGATGATCGCCACGGCGGCGGCCAACCGTGATCCTCGGGTCTTCCCGGAGCCGGAGCGCCTCGTGCTGGACCGCCCGGCCAATCCCCACATCGGCTTCGGTCACGGCGTGCACTACTGCGTCGGCGCCCACCTGGCCCGGCTGGAGCTGCGGGTGGCGATCGAACGGGTCCTGGCCCGGCTCCCCGGACTGCGGCCGGCCGTCCCCGAGCACGAGCTGCGCTGGAAGCAGGACGCGATGGTGAACGGCCTCCAGGCACTTCCGGTCGCCTGGTGAGCGGGCGCCCGCACCACCACCCGTACGACAGGCACGGACCACGAGAGACGGGAAGGGCGAGGCGATTGGCACGCCGACGCGAAACCATGATCATCATCGGCGGCGGTCTCGGCGGCCTGTCCACCGGGTGCTACGCCCGGATGAACGGCTACCGGACCCGGATCTTCGAGATGCACGAGATTCCCGGCGGCTCGTGCACCGGCTGGGACCGCGGCGACTTCACCTTCGACTGGTGCGTCAGCTGGCTCCTCGGCAACGGGCCGGGCAACGAGATGTACCAGATCTGGCTGGAACTGGGCGCCCTCCAGGGCAAGGAGATGCGGCACTTCGACGTGTTCAACATCGTCCGGGGCCGGGACGGCCGGGCGGTCCGCTTCTACTCCGATCCCGACCGGCTGGAGGCCCATCTCCTCTCCCTCTCGCCGATGGACTCCGCGCCGATCCGGGAGTTCTGCGCCGGCGTCCGTACCTTCCGCAAGGCGCTCGCGGTCTACCCGTTCCTCAAACCCGTCGGGCTGATGGGCAGGAGGGAGCGATGGCGGATGATGGCGTCGTTCGCCCCGTACTTCGCCACCATCCGCAGGTCGATCACCGTCCTGATGACCGACTACGCGCAGCGGTTCCACGATCCGCTGCTGCGCGAGGCGTTCAACTTCATCCTCTACGAGAAGCATCCGGCCTTCCCGGTGCTGCCGTTCTACTTCCAGCTGGCCTCGCACGCCAACCGCGCGGCCGGGGTGCCCGAGGGCGGTTCGCTGGGCCTGGCCCGGTCGGTGGAGCAGCGCTACCGCGGACTCGGCGGCGAGATCACCTACAACGCCAAGGTCGAGGAGGTCCTGGTCGAGCGGGACCGCGCGGTCGGCGTACGCCTCAGCGACGGCCGGGAGCACCGCGCGGACATCGTGGTCTCGGCGGCCGACGGCCACACCACGGTGATGAAGCTGCTCAAGGGCCACTACCTGAACGACACCTACCGCAGGCTCTACACCTCGCTCATCGACCAGCCCGGCCAGCTCTCCCCCGGATACGTCTCCCTGTTCCTGGGGTTGCGCAGGCCCTTCCCGGAGGGCGACCCCTGCACCACGTACCTGCTCACGGAGCGGCAGGCGAGCGAGCTGACCGGGATCCGCTGCCCGTCCATGAACGTGCAGTTCCGCACCCGGCACTATCCGGAGCTGGCGCCGCGCGGGTCCACCGTGGTCTTCGCGACGTACTTCTCGGACATCGCCCCCTGGCGGGCGCTGCACCAGGGTCCGGAGCAGTCCTCCCGGGTGCGGCGCGGGCAGGAGCTGCACACGCTGCCGGTCAGGCACGGCAAGGAGTATCTGACCGCCAAACGCCGGGTGCGGTCCGGCATCGTCTCCTTCCTGGACGAGCGGTTCCCCGGCTTCGGGGACGCGGTGGCCGTCGCCGACGTCTCGACCCCGCTCACCCAGGTCCGCTACACGGGCGTCTACGACGGGACCTTCCCGGGCTGGAACCCGTTCGTGGAGGGCGCGGAGACCCTGGAGGACGAGATCAGGCGGAGCGGCCCGGTACTGCCGGGGCTGTCGAACTTCTACCTCTCCGGGGTCTGGGCGACGATCGGCGGCCTGATCCGCGCGGCGGCGGCCGGGCGGCACGTCACGCAGTTCGTCTGCCGGGACGACGGACTGGACTTCACCGCCGAGATCGACCGGAGCGCGCCGGCACCGACCCACCTGGTCGTTCCGGTGGGCGGCGACGCGGACAGCGAGAGGGGAGCCCTGGCATGAGGATCGAGCAGTGGGTCGTCCGTGAGCATCTGGGCGGGGTGCCGGACGTCGACCGGATCTACGAGAAGCTGGCCGAGGACGTCGAGATCGTCCTCCGCCCCGACGAGATGCTCCTGCGCACCCGGTACGTCTCGGTCGACCCGTACCAGAACGGGCTGGCGCTGGAGACTCCGCTCGGCCACCACATGGGCGGCGACTCGATCATGGAGGTGCTGGAGACGGGCCCGGAGGCCCGTTTCCGGGTCGGCGACCTCGTGCAGGGTTTCGGCGGCTGGCGCAGCCATGTCGTCCACAACGGGGCCGAGGAGGTGTGGCGGACCGGTGCCTTCCCGATGGTCCTGCCCGCCTATCGCCGGCTCGACCCGGACGCGTACGACGAGCGGCTGCCCCTGTCCACCGCGCTCGGCATCATGGGCGCGCCCGGGATGACCGCCTGGGGCACGTTCACCAGGTTCCTGGCCGTGCGCCCCGGCGACACCGTGGTGATCAGCGGGGCGTCCGGCTCGGTCGGCTCCCTGGTGGGCCAGCTGGCGGCGCGGGCGGGCGCCGGGCGGGTGGTGGGTACGACCTCCTCGCCCGGCAAGGCCGGGTATCTGCGCGAGCTGGGCTTCGACGAGGTGGTGTGCTACGACCGCGCCGACGACGCGGAGAAGGTTCGGCAGGCGCTGCTGCTCGCCGCCCCCGACGGGGTCGACCGCTACTTCGACAACCTCGGCGGGACGGTCACCGACGCGGTGTTCACCATGCTCAACGTGGACAGCCGGGTGGCCGTCTGCTGGCAGTGGGCCACCACGGTGAACGGCGAGACGACCGGCCCGCGGCTGCTGCCGTACATCATGTTCCCGCGCACCACGATCCGGGGGATCTTCGCCCAGGAGTGGTTCACGGAACCGCTGTTGTCACGGATGCACCAGGAGCTGGGCGGCCTGGTCCGCGCGGGCGAGGTCCGGTACCACCAGACCGTCCACCACGGCTTCGACGCCGTCCCGCACGCGTACCGGACCCTCTACCGCGACCGGGAGAGGACCCGGGGCAAGGTCCTCGTCGAACTCTGACGGACCGGCACCGGGGGTCGGGGAGGCGGGTCCGGGAGCGCGTGTCGTCGCTGGTGCGCGTTCATCGACCGGCGTGCGGGGAGGTCGCGGGCAGTTCCACGGTGACGCGGATCCCGCCCTCCGGGCGCGGTGTGACGGTGAGGGTGCCGTCGTGCGCGTGGGCGATGGTCTCGACGATGGCGAGGCCGAGGCCCACGCCCGCGTGGTCGGTGTGGACGCGTTCGGTGCCGCGCCGGAACGGTTCGGCGAGGGTCGAGGCAAGCTGGGCGGTCAGGTGCTCGCCGGTGTTCTCCACCGTGAGCACCACGGTCCTCGGGTGGGCGCCGGCCCGCACGGCGGTGTTCACCCGCACCGCGCCCCGTTCGGGCAGGTTGTGGACGATCGCGTTGTGCACGAGGTTCGTGGTCAGCTGGAGCAGGAGCGCGGGTGATCCGCTCGTGGGCGCGATGTCACCTTCGGTCTCGACGGTGACACCGTGCTTCTCCGCGAGGGGGAGGAGGGTCTCGGTCGCTTCTTCCGCCATCAGGGACAGGTCGACGGGTTCTCGGGTGAAGGACCGCCCTTCGGCGCGGCTGACCAGGAGCAGTGCCTCGGTGAGGTCGATCGCCCGGGCGTTGACCGTGTGCAGGCGTTCGACGAGCGCGCCGGTGTCGTGGTGCGGATCGGCG
The DNA here is from genome assembly GCF_014930365.1 of Streptomyces caniscabiei. Taxonomy (GTDB): domain Bacteria; phylum Actinomycetota; class Actinomycetes; order Streptomycetales; family Streptomycetaceae; genus Streptomyces; species Streptomyces caniscabiei. Next base: position 431,611 of record NZ_JABXWI010000002.1, read on the forward strand.
CGGGCCACGTCGAGGAGCGCCTTGGAGATCGCCAGGGGCGTGCGCAACTCGTGCGAGGCGTTGGCCGCGAACCTCTGGTGCTCGGCGACGTGCGCTTCGAGCCCGGCGAGCATCGTGTCGAAGGCGTCGGCGAGTTCGCGGAACTCGTCGTTGCGGCCCGGCAGCCGGATCCGGTGGGAGAGCGATCCGTCGGTGGCCATGCGGGTGGCGTGGGTGATGCGGGTCAGCGGGGCGAGCATACGGCCGGCGAGGACCCAGCCGCCCAGGAGCCCGAAGACCAGCAGGAGCAGCAGGACGGCGGCCGCCTTCGGCGCGAAGACGTCCAGGAGGGCGGAGCGGACGGGAAAGACGCCGTTCCCGGGCTTGTCGTCGGGGGTGATGAGCATGGCCCGGTCGGGGACGTACCGCAGCAGGAACACCCACACCGCCGCGAGCAGCAGGAGGCCGGCCAGCATGAGGAACCCGGCGTAGCTGAGGGTGAGCCGGACACGGACGCTCAGCCCGGGTGCCCTATCCACGGCCGTCTCCCTGGTGTCCGGCCTCCGGCCGGGTGTCGATGCGGTAGCCGACGCCCGGCACGGTGGCGATGATCCAGGGTTCTCCGAGCCGCTTGCGCAGGGCCGAGACGGTGATCCGCACGGCGTTGGTGAACGGGTCGGCGTTCTCGTCCCACGCGCGTTCCAGGAGTTCCTCGGCGCCGACCACACCGCCCTCGGCGGCCACCAGGACGTCGAGGACGGCGAACTGCTTCCGGGTCAGCGCGACATGGCGGCCGTCCCGGTAGACCTCCCTGCGGAACGCGTCCAGGCGCAGGCCCGCGATCTCCCGCACGGGTGGCCTGCTGTGGGCGCGCCTGCGGTCGAGTGCTCTGAGGCGGAGCGCGAGTTCCTGGAGTTCGAACGGCTTCGTGAGGTAGTCGTCGGCGCCGAGCGCGAACCCGGAGACCTTGTCGTCGAGCCGGTCGGCCGCGGTGAGCATGAGGATGGGCATCCCGCTGCCGGAGGCGACGACGTGCGCGGCGATCTCGTCGCCGGACGGTCCGGGGATGTCGCGGTCGAGGACGGCGATGTCGTAGGTGTGGACGCTGAGCAGTTCCAGCGCGGTGTCGCCGTCACCGGCGATGTCGGCCGCGATCGCCTCCAGGCGCAGGCCGTCGCGGATGGCCTCCGCCAGGTACGGTTCGTCCTCCACCACCAAGACACGCATGCTCCGAGGCTACGAGGCGGCGCATATCGTCGGCGTATCGAGAACCGCATACGCGCCGGCAACACCGCGCCGCCTTGACTGGCCCCATGACGCGAACAGTGACCGGCCGTGGACGAGGCCGTGGTCGAGGCCCTACGACGGCGGGAATGCGCACGCCGGGGATGGGCACGGCGGGGACAGGCACGCCGGAGACCGCGGAGGGTGACGCCGACCGCCCGGACTCCGCCACCGGTGCCCGGCGCACCGGCATCCGGCGGGCGCTGCGCTTCGGCTCCCGGCGAGAGCACTGGAAGCGCGGCCCGGTCCTCACGGCGCTGGCGCTGCTGCTGGGCCTGGTCATGCTGTTCCACGCGGAGATCCCGAACCGTATCGGCAACGTCGGCAGTCTGGTGGAGAGCCTTCTGCCGTGGTTCGGTCTCTTCGTCCCGGTGCTGCTGGCCGTGTCGCTCCGGCGCCGCTCGGCCTCCGCGGTGGCCGCGCTGCTGCTGGCGGTCACGGTGTGGCTGCACCTGTTCGGCGGGCTGCTCGGTGACAGGTCCCTCCCGGGCGGCGACCTCACCGTGGTCGGTCACAACGTCGGCGCCGACAACGCCGACCCGGTCGGCACCGCCCGTGCCCTGGCCGCCTCCGGCGCACAGGTGCTGGCCCTGGAGGAGCTGACCCCGCAGGCCCGGGGCACGTACGAGAGGGAGCTGGCGAAGGCGTATCCGCACCACGCCGTGCTGGGGACGGTCGGGCTGTGGAGCAAACTGCCGCTGTCGGACACCCGGCCGGTCGACATCGCGCAGGATGTCGGGCCGCTGGCGGCCACCAAGCCGGTCGACGAGAAGTTGGCCTACAACCGGGCGCTGCGCGGCACGGTGGCCACGGACCGGGGGCCGCTCACGGTGTACGTCGCCCACCTGGGGTCGGTACGGCTGAACCCCCGGACGGGCTTCTGGACGGAGTCGCGGGACAGGAACGCGCGGGCGCTCGCCGAGGCCGTGGCCGCCGAGCGCGACGAACGGGTGGTGCTCCTCGGCGACCTGAACGGCACGACCGACGACCGCGCCTTCGACGCCCTCACCGCGCGGCTGCGCTCGGCGCAGACCGAGGCCGGGGACGGGTTCGGTTTCAGCTGGCCGGCCGGGTTCCCGGTGGCGCGGATCGACCAGATCCTGGTCCGCGGTGTGCGGCCGCACAGCGCGTGGGTCCTCCCGGCCACCGGCAGCGACCACCTGCCGGTGGCAGCCCGGATCAGCTGGTGAAGGAGGGAGACGGCCGTGGGAAACCCGACCGGCGAACGGCCCGCGAAGGGGTCGTGTCGGATCTCCGGCACGGGGATCGCGGATCGCGCCCCGTGCGGTGCGTCGTCAGTCCGCTCTCACCGGATGCGTGAGGTTCGCTCCGGTCCCCGGGTCGAACACGTGGGCCTTGGCCATGTCGACCCGCAGTTCGACCGGTTCGCCCTCGCGGGCCCGGGTGGCGGCGTTCAGCCGGGCCACGATGTGCTGGGTGTCGGTGCCGGTGTCGCGCAGGCCCGAGTCCTTGGCGAGCTCCTCCAGTTCGGTGGTCGTCGCGGGCCCTCCCTCCGCGGCGAAGTAGACGTACGCGTCGGAGCCCAGCGACTCCAGTACCTCCACGGTGACGGTGAGGACCGGGCCCGTCCGGGCCCCCTCGGGTGACAGGGCCGCGTCCTCGAACGCCTCCGGCCGCAGCCCGACGATGACCTCGCGGGGCGCGTTCCGGCGTTCCAGCGCCTGCCTCGTACGGTCGTCGAGGGTCAGGTCCCCGAGGGACGAGCGCAGGGCGCCGGCCTCCAGGGTGGCGTTCAGAAAGTTCATCGCCGGGGAGCCGATGAAGCCCGCGACGAAGAGGTTGCGCGGCAGGTCGTACAGCTCGGCCGGGGTGCCGATCTGCTGGACCAGGCCCTGTCTCATGACCACGACGCGGTCGCCCAGCGTCATCGCCTCGGTCTGGTCGTGGGTGACGTACACGGTGGTCGTGTCGAGGCGCCGCTGCAGCCGGGAGATCTGCGTGCGCATCTGTACCCGGAGTTTGGCGTCCAGGTTGGACAGCGGCTCGTCCATCAGGAACGCCTTGGGATCACGGACGATCGCCCGCCCCATGGCAACCCGCTGGCGCTGACCGCCCGAGAGGTTGGCGGGCTTGCGGTCCAGGTGCTCGGTGAGGTCGAGGATCCGGGCGGCGTCCGTCACCTTGGCGTCGATGGTGGCCTTGTCCACCTTGGCCAGGCGCAGCGGGAAGCCCATGTTCTCCCGGACGCTCATGTGCGGGTACAGGGCGTAACTCTGGAACACCATGGCGACGTCGCGCTCCTTGGGAGCCAGGTCGTTGACGACCCGGCCACCGATGCGCAGGGTGCCCTCGGTGATGTCCTCCAGTCCGGCGATCATGTTCAGCGTGGTGGACTTGCCGCATCCCGACGGGCCGACCAGGATCACGAACTCGCCGTCGGCGATGGCGAGGTCCACGTCCTTCACGGCGAGCGCCCCGTCGGGAAAGCGCTTGGTGACTCCCTCAAGGATGATCTCGGCCATGGATGGTGCCTCCTTGCCTTCCCCGTTCAGCCCTTGACTGCCCCGGAGGTCAGTCCGGCGACGATCCGCCGCTGGAAGAGCAGGACGAAAACGATGATCGGGATGGTGATCACCACGGCGGCGGCGGCGATCGACCCTGTGGGCTGCTGGAACTGGGAGCTGCCGGTGAAGAACGCGATCGCCGCGGGCACGGTGCGCGCGGACTCGGTGGACGTCAGCGAGATCGCGAACAGGAAGTCGTTCCAGCAGAAGATGAACACGAGAATGGCCGTGGTGAACACGCCCGGTGCGGCCAGCGGCACGATGACCAGCCGGAAGGCCTGCGCGGGCGTCGCCCCGTCGACCTTGGCGGCCTTCTCCAGGTCCCAGGGGATCTCCCGGAAGAACGCCGACAGGGTGTAGATCGCGAGCGGCAGGGAGAAGGTCATGTACGGGATGATCAGCCCGATCCAGGTGTCGAAGATGCCGATGATCCGCTCGATGTCGAACAGCGGTGACACCAGCGAGATCGGCGGGAACATGGCGATCAGCAGTGACATGCCGATGAGGACCCGCTTGCCGGGGAACCGCAGCCGGGCCACCGCGTACGCGGCCATGGTGCCCAGTGCCACGGCGATCACCGTGGCGATCAGCGCGATGCCGATCGAGTTGATCAGTGCCCGGGTGAACTCGGCGGTCTCGAAGATTCCTCGGTAGTTCTCCCAGGTCCAGTCCGTGGGGATGTAGTTCCCGTCCGTCAGGGTGCTGGGGTCCTTGAACGACAGCGCGGCGATCCACCACACCGGGAACAGGGCGTACAGCACGACCACCACGTTCAGGACGCCCCATCGGGTGGCGTGCGTCTTTCCCACCGCGGCCATCAGCGCCCCACCTCCGCACCCGGCGCCGCGGTACCGAACAGTTTGACGAAGGTGAAGGCGATGATCCCGACGCAGATGAAGATCAGGACCGAGATCGCCGACCCGATGCCCAGGTTCAGCGCGGTGAACAGGTTGTCGTACCCGAGGATCGACACAGAGCCGGTCCCCTGGGCGCCCGCTGTCAGGATGTAGATGTTGTCGAAGATCCGGAACGCGTCCAGGGTGCGGAAGATCAGTGCCACCAGGACGGCCGGTTTCATCAGCGGCAGCATGACCTTGGTGAAGCGCTGCCAGGCGGTGGCGCCGTCCACCATGGCTGCCTTCAGGGTCTCCTCTGGGACCAGCGCGAGGCCCGCGAGCAGCAGGAGGGCCATGAACGGCGTCGTCTTCCACACCTCGGCGAGGATGATCAGCCAGAGGGCGGGCCACTGCTCGGTCAGCGGGGCCTCCCCGCTGGGCAGCAGCTCGGCGAGGTAGCCGAGTTCCGGGGTCCAGGCGTACTGCCAGGAGAAGGCGGCGACCACGGTGACGATCCCGTACGGAATCAGCACCGAGGTGCGGACGACGCCGCGCCAGAAGATCGTGCGGTGCATCACCAGGGCGAGCCCCATTCCGAGAACGAGTTCGATCGCCACCGACACCGCGGTGATGAACAGGGTGACCCAGAAGGCGTCCCACCAGAACGGAGAGGACAGCACCGCGCCGTAGTTGCTCAGGCCCACGAACTCCGCCCGTCCGGGAAAGCGCAGGTCGTAGCGCTGGAGGGACAGATAGACGGCGTACCCGATGGGGTAGGCGGTCACGGCGGTCATGACGACGACGGCGGGCGCGCAGAGCAGCCAGCCGAGCCGCCGCTCCTGCCGGGCGCCCGCCGAGAGTGCCGCCCGGTCCGGCCCCGCCTGCTCCGTCCGCGCCTCGGGTGGCGGTGGGGTTCCGGCGTGTCGCGCCCGCGTGCTCATCGCGGGCCGCCCGGGGACGAGGCCCGCGCGCCGCGGCGCGGGGCGACGGAGTGGCGGGAGAGGTCGTGCTTCACGGGATCACACCCTCGGATCGCAGGGCATCGTCGATCTGCTCGCCGATGGTGTCGACGGAGCTCTCCGGTTCGATCCCGGACGGCGGGGACAGCGTGTGGGAGACCGCGATCGACACGTTCTGATAGACCGGAGTGATCGGGCGCACGCTCGCCGACTCCAGGGCGGCCAGGACGTCCTTGGAGAACGGGTACTCCTTCATGAACGCGGGCTCGTCGTAGAGGGCGCGCAGGGTGGGCGGCAGACCGCCCTCCAGCGCGGCGCTGAGCTGGTTCTCCCGGTTGCGCAGGCACAGTGCCGCCTCGAAGGCCAGGTCGGGGTGGCGCGAGTAGGCGCTCACCGCCAGATCGATGCCGCCGATGGTGGGCCGTGCCGGGCGGTTCGGATCGACCCGGGGGTACGGCGCCCAGCGGAAGTTCTTGAACAGCTCGGGGTTGTTCGCCTTCATCGACGGATAGACGAACGGGTAGTTGAGCTCGAACGCCGCCGTCCCCGACTCCATGGCGAGCCGGTTCTGGTCCTCCATCTGATTGGGCAGGGAGGGGTCGGCGGCCGGGGACCTGGCCAGATCGCGCATGATGCCGGCGGCCCGCACCGCGGGCCGGCCGAGAGAGGGCGCGGTCGCGGTCGCGTTGAGGATGGAACCGCCGGCACTGTTGATCAGCGTGTTGAACCAGACGGTCAGGCCCTCGTACTGGGCGCCCTGGATCTCCACGAAGTGCGGCTTGCCCTGCCGGGCGAGGGCGCCGGCCATGTCCAGCATCTCGGCCCAGGTCCTGGGCGGGGTGGGCACCAGGTCCTTGCGGTACCACAGGAGCTGGGTGTTGGTGTTGTACGGGACGGCGTAGAGCTTGCCCTTCCAGGTCGAGGTCCGCAGCGGTACGCGCAGGGTGCCCTCGACGGCCTGCTGCTTCGCGGCCCCCGTCCATTCCCGGATCCAGCGCGCCTCGGCGAACTCCGCGGCCCAGGTGACGTCCAGGCCCAGGATGTCGAGCGAGTCGTCCTCGGCGGCGAGCCTTCGGACGAGTTGCTGGCGCTGTCCGTCCGCGGCGCGCGGGAGCTTGTTGTAGCTGATCGAGTAGCGACCGCCCGACGCCTGGCTGCACCGGTCGGCCGCCTTCTGCAGCGCCCCTGAGTCGTCCGGGAAGTTGTACCAGTTGAGGGTGGGCCTGCCGGAGCCCTCGTCACTGCCGCAAGCGGCGAGGACCGACGCCAGCAACGGCATCACGGCGAACGCCCGCAGCCATCTCATCCCTCCGCGACGTCCCCTCTGACCTGAAACCGGCCGGCAGCCGCACCTCGCGTGCACACGCTCCACACCTCGTCTCCGGACGGTGGCAGGACTCGATCCCGCAGCTCTTGCTCCCGGCGAACACTAAAGTCCACATATGGGATGACCAAGAACATAAGTCCAGGGTCGGCGGATAACTCACTGAATCGCCCAATGGCCCACTCAGTGATGCCCGGCCTCGATCCCGCCCTGACCGGACGCCGAAAAACGATCAAGGGCCGGTTTCGGATTTCTCCGAAACCGGCCCTTGATCTGCGACTGTCTCCAGTCGGGACGACAGGATTTGAACCTGCGACCCCTTGACCCCCAGTCAAGTGCGCTACCAAGCTGCGCCACGTCCCGATGCCCGTCTGACCTGGGATTTCCCCTGGCTGAACGCGCACGGAAACAATACCGCACTCGGGCCGGTGGTCGCGCACGCGTTTATCGGCGCGAGGAGGCGGGAGGCCCTCCGTCGACACCGCTTGACCTGAAGCTTGGTTGAGGTCGCAGGCTCTTCCGTATGACGACGACACCGTACGGATTCACGGAGCTGCCCGAGCTGATGGGGCTGATGACGGGCGCGGAGAAGCACGGTCCGGCGGCCACGTCCACCCTGGACGTGCTGTGGGTGCTCTACGACCGGGTGCTGCGGGTGGGCCCGGAGCGGCTGGAGGACCCGGAGCGGGACCGGTTCCTGCTGTCGAAGGGACACGGGCCGATGGCGTACTACGCGGTCCTCGCGGCGAAGGGCTTCCTGCCGGCCGCGTGGCTGCCCGGCTTCGGCTCGTACGACTCGCCGCTCGGCCACCACCCGGACCGGCTGCTGGTGCCGGGCGCGGAGATCGGCAGCGGCTCGCTCGGGCACGGCCTGCCCATCGCGGTCGGGACGGCGCTCGGGCTGCGGGCCCAGGGGCGGATGGACCCGGCGGTGTGGGTGCTGGTCGGCGACGCGGAGCTGGACGAGGGCAGCAACCACGAGGCGATCGCCTACGCCGGTCCCGCCGGGCTCGACCGGCTGCACACCGTCGTGATCGACAACTCCTCCGCCAGCCATGCGCGGCCGGGCGGGATCGCCGCGCGGTTCGAGGTGGCGGGCTGGTCCGCCGAGACCGTGGACGGTCGCGACCACGACGCCCTGCACGCGGCCTTCACCGCGCCGCACCCGGGACGGCCGCGGGTCGTCGTGGCCCGCGTCGAGCCGAAGAACGCCTGAACCCCCGAGATCTCCGTAACCACCCCGAAAGGACGAACGACCTCATGGACACCATGCGTGACCGCTTCGCTCCCGTCGTCTCCGGCATGCTCGACGAGGATCCCCGGGTCGCGGTGGTCCTCGCCGAGATCGGCCGGGACGGCTTCGTGGAGGCGACGCACCGCCACCCGGACCGGGTGATCAACGTCGGGATCCGGGAGCAACTGCTGATCGGCGCGGGCGCGGGCCTGGCACTGGCCGGGATGCGGCCCGTGCTGCACACCTTCGCGAGCTTCCTCGTGGAACGGCCCTTCGAGCAGGTGAAGCTGGATCTGGGGCACCAGGACGTCGGCGCGGTGCTGGTCAGCGCCGCCGCGTCCTACGACTGGCCGGCCGGCGGCTTCACCCACATGTCACCCGGCGACATCGCCGTCCTGGACACGCTCGACGGGTGGACCGTGCATGTGCCCGGGCATCCCGACGAGGCCGAGACACTGCTCCGGCACGCGGTCGGCGCGGGCGAGGGCAAGGACGACAAGGTCTACGTACGGCTGTCCGCGCAGTCCAACGAGCAGGCGCTCGCGGTGGACGGGCAGCGGTTCCTCACCGTGCGGGAGGGGCGCCGCGGGGTCGTCGTCGCCGTCGGGCCCCTGCTCGACGCGGTCCTCGCGGCCACGGAGGGGCTCGATGTGACCGTGCTGTACGCCTCGACCGTGCGCCCGTTCGACTCGGCCGCGTTGCGCCGGGCCACCGACTCGGCCGGCGGGGACGTGGTCCTCGTCGAGCCCTACCTGGCGGGCACGTCGACGGCCGCCGCCAACGACGCGCTCGCCGATGTGCCGCACCGGGTGCTCGGGCTGGGCGTGGGGCGGCGGGAGCTGCGGCGCTACGGGCAGTCGGAGGAGCACGTGGCCGCGCACGGGTTGGACGCGGCCACGTTGCGGGAGCGGATCACGGGGTTCCTGCGGTAGCGGCACGCAGGGACGGGGGCGGCTCAGTCGACGGCGGGGAGCCCCAACTCCGGGTAGGCGTCGAGGAGTTTGGTCGGTGCGGCCTGGCGCCAGGAATCGGCGAGGACGTCGCGCAGCTCGGCGTCGTCCTCCAGGGCGGAGAGCCGCACCCGCACCCAGGCGAACCCCGCCTCGTGCTCGGCGATCCAGAACTTGCCGGGCTCGGCGAGGACCAGCTCGTCCCGCTCCACCTTGGGGCACCGCACGGCCATGGATGTCTCGTCCTCCGGCAGCGTCGCGAACATCTTCCCCGCCACCCGGAAGGTGGGCATGCTCCAGGCGACCTTCTCCGTACTGTCGGGCAGGGAGAGGGCGACACGTCGTACGTCTTCTGCATCGGGCATGGAACGCACGGTAGCGGTGAGCACTGACAATCACCGCCGGGAGGTGGCACCGGAAACGGCGAAACAACGGCCGAGCATGCCCCGCCACCTCAATCGGTCACTTCAGCCGGCCATCTCGCCCGGCCTCCTCGGTCGGCCTCCTCGGTCGGCCTCCTCACCCCGCCGCCTCCCCCAGCGCCTCCAGCACCGGCCGGATCAGCGGGTGGCCCTCCGCGCCCCGGCGTACGGCGGCGAAGACGCGGCGCGTGGGGGCCACTCCGTCCACGGGGCGTACGACCACGCCCGTGAGGTCCGTGCCGCGCAGCGCCGAGCGGGGGACGAGGGCCACGCCCGCGTCGGCGGAGGCGAGGGCGACCACGGCGCGGAAGTCGTCGGAGGAGTGTTCGAGGCGGGGCTGGAAGCCGGCGTTCTCGCAGGCCAGGACGACGACGTCATGGCAGGGGTTCCCTGGATAGGGGCCGATCCAGGGGTCCTTGGCCAGTTCGGCGAGCGGCACCTCCGCCGCGTCGGCGAGGCGGTGGCTGACGGGCACGACCGCGTCGAAGGGCTCGGCGTACAGCGCGACATGGGTCAGCCGGGGGTCGTCGGCGGCCGGCGCGCCCCGGTACTCGACGGCCACGGCGATGTCGACCTGCCGGTCCAGGACCATCGGCAGGCTCGCGTCGCCCTCGGCGTCCTGGACGCGGAGCCGGATGCCGGGCGCGGACCGGGCGAGGCGGGCCAGCGCGGGTGCCACGACCTGGGCGATACCGGTGGCGAAGGAGGCGACCGTGACGGTGCCGGCCTCGCCCGAGCTGTACGCGGCCAGTTCCGCCGCCGCCTGCTCCAGCTGGGCGAGGACCGCGTGGGTGTGGCCGAGCAGGATCTCGCCGGCCGGGGTCAGCCGTACGCCCTTCGCGCCCCGCTCGACCAGGCGGTGTCCCGTCTCCTGTTCCAGGGCGGTGAGCTGCTGGGAGACGGCGGACGGGGTGAGGTACAGCGCGGCGGCTGCCGCCGTCACCGTGCGGTGGTCGGCCACCGCACGAAGGATGTGGAGCCGCCGCGCTTCGATCATGAGACCGATTCTCTCAAATGCGCGCTTTCCCCCTGAACCGCTCCGCCCGGACCACCTGCCCGGGCTCCGACTCGGCCCTCCGGCTCAGCCCTCCAGCTCGGCCCATGCCGCCACGAACGCGTCCACCGCGCGGTGCACGTCCGCCGTGGAGTGCGCGGCGGAGAGCTGGACGCGGATACGGGCCTGGCCCTGCGGAACGACCGGGTAGGAGAACCCGATCACATAGACGCCGCGGTCCAGGAGCAGCTCGGCCAGGCGGCCCGCCTTCGCCGCGTCGCCGATCATGACTGGGGCGATGGGGTGGTCGCCGGGGAGGATGTCGAAGCCCTCCTCGGTCATGCGGCTCCGGAACAGCGCCGTGTTCTCGGCGAGGCGGACCCGCAGGTCGTCGGCCGACTCCAGGAGGTCCAGCACCTTCAGGGAGGCCGCCGCGATCACCGGCGCGAGGGTGTTGGAGAAGAGGTACGGCCGGGAGCGCTGGCGCAGCAGGGCGACGATCTCGGCGCGGGCGGCGACGTAGCCGCCGGAGGCGCCGCCGAGGGCCTTGCCGAGGGTGCCGGTGATGATGTCGACGCGGTCCATGACGCCGTGCAGCTCGGGGGTGCCGCGGCCGCCGGGGCCGGTGAAGCCGACGGCGTGGGAGTCGTCGACCATGACCATGGCGTCGTGGCGGTCGGCGAGGTCGCAGATCTCGCGGAGGGGGGCCACATAGCCGTCCATGGAGAAGACGCCGTCGGTGACGATCAGCTTCCGGCGGGCGCCGGCTTCGGTCGCCTCCTTCAACTGCCGTTCCAGGTCGACGAGATCACGGTTGGCGTAGCGGAAGCGGCGGGCCTTGGAGAGCCGGATGCCGTCGATGATCGAGGCGTGGTTGAGGGCGTCGGAGATCACCGCGTCCTCGGGGCCGAGCAGGGTCTCGAAGACGCCGCCGTTGGCGTCGAAGCAGGAGGAGTAGAGGATCGTGTCCTCCTGGCCGAGGAACGCCGAGAGCCGTGCCTCCAGTTCCTTGTGGACCTCCTGGGTGCCGCAGATGAAGCGGACGGAGGCCATGCCGTAGCCCCAGCGGTCCAGGGCGTCGTGGGCGGCGGCGATCACCTCGGGGTGGTCGGCGAGGCCGAGGTAGTTGTTGGCGCAGAAGTTGAGGACCTCGCCGGGACGGCCGCCGGCGGTGACCGCGACGGTCGCCGACTGCGGGCTGCCGATGACCCGCTCGGGCTTGTGCAGCCCGGCGGCGCGGATCTCGTCGAGGGTGGTGCGCAGGTCGTCGCGCACGGAGTCGAACATCGTGAACTCCTAGGAGAAGCGGGTGACTTACACGGTCCGGACGCGGCTGACTCACGCAGTCCAGTCGAGGATGACCTTCCCGCCCGCGCCGCTCGCCGCGTCCGCGAACGCCGCCTCGTGGTCGCGGTAGCCGTAGCGGCCGGTGATGACGGGGGCGAGGTCGAGGCCGCCCTCCAGGAGCACCGTCATCGCGTACCAGGTCTCGAACATCTCGCGGCCGTAGATCCCCTTGATGGTGATCATGGACGTGACGACGCGGGCCCAGTCGACGGCGAACTCCTCGGACGGCAGTCCGAGCATGGCGATCCGGCCGCCGTGGGTCATGTTGGCGATCATGTCGCGCATCGCGGCGGGGTTGCCGGACATCTCCAGGCCTATGTCGAAGCCCTCCCGCAGGCCGAGGGCCCGCTGCCCGTCGGCGACGGTCGACTCCCGTACGTCGAGCGCGAGGCTGACGCCGATCTTGCGGGCGAGTTCCAGCCGGTCCTCGCTGACGTCGGTGACCACGACGTGCCGGGCGCCGGCGTGCCGGGCGACGGCGGCGGCCATCAGGCCGATGGGGCCCGCCCCGGTGATCAGGACGTCCTCTCCGACCAGGGGGAAGGAGAGCGCGGTGTGCACGGCGTTGCCGAACGGGTCGAAGATCGCGGCCACGTCGAGGTCGACGGGGACGCGGTGCACCCACACGTTGGTCGCCGGCAGGGCCACGTACTCGGCGAAGGCGCCGTCGCGGCCGACGCCGAGGCCGACGGTGGCGCGGCACAGGTGGCGCCGGCCGGCGAGGCAGTTGCGGCACTTGCCGCACACGAGGTGGCCCTCGCCGCTGACCCGGTCGCCGACCTGGACCTCGGTGACGGCACGGCCGATGTCCACGACCTCGCCGACGAACTCGTGGCCGGCCACGAGCGGGGTGCGGATGGTCTGCCGGGCCCAGCCGTCCCAGGCCCGGATGTGCAGGTCGGTTCCGCAGATCCCGGTCCGCAGGACCTTGATCAGTACGTCACCGGGGCCGATCTCGGGCTCCGGGACGTCGACGAGCCACAGTCCGGGCTCCGCCTTCTCCTTGACCAGCGCCTTCACGCTACGGCTCCAGTGGGGTGCGCCCCCGGCTCAGGGCATGACGAACAGGCCCGTACCGGGGAGAGGGGTGGGATCGCCGATCAATCTGCCGCACACCGACGGCCCGGGTCCATCGAGGTTTTCTTAACCTCCGCCGCAGCTTTCCTTCACACCCCCGCCGCGCCCGCGCGGCGCGACGTGGATCGCCGACGAGTGGCCGCTCCTCGGCGATCCGCCATGAAGTGCCCTCCCACGGGCGTCACGGGAACGCCTCACGTCCCTCGATCCGGGCGGCGAGTTCCGCGGCCATCGCCTTGATGGTCTCCAGGCCCGCCCGGCCCCAGGGTCGCGGCTGGACGTCCATGACGCAGACCGTGCCGAGGGCGATGCCCGTACGGTCGAGGAGGGGCGCGCCGAGGTAGGAGCGGATGCCGTGGTCGTCGACGACGGGGTTGCCGGCGAACTTCGGGTATTCGCGCACGTCTTCGAGGACGAGCCCTTTGCGGCGGACCACCACGTACGGGCAGAACCCGTGGTCACGGGCGAGGCGACGATCGACCCCGAGCAGTGTGGTGTCGGCCGTGGGCTGTGCCGACACATGCAGGCCGGCGAAGAACTGCCGTTCCTCGTCGATGAAGTTGACCGTCGCGTACGGCACGGAGGCGACCTGCGCGAGCCGGTCCGCGAAGGCGTCGAAGGCCGGTTCGGCGTACTCGCCGAGCCCGAGCAGCCGCAGCCGCGCCACGCGCTCGGGGGCGTCCGGGTCCTCGGGGGTGAGCAGCAGCCGGCCGACCGGACGCGGCGGGTCGTACGTCACGTGTGGGCTCCGTGGCTCGGCAGCTGCGCCGGGGTGTGGGCGAGGAGGTGCCGGACGAGGGTGAGCAGGGTCTGGACGCCCGAGCTGGAGATACGGGCGTCGCAGCAGACGACGGGGATCTCCGGGTCGAGGTCGAGGGCCGCGCGCACCTCGTCGGCGTCGTAGCGGTAGGAGCCGTCGAACTCGTTGATGGCGACGATGAAGCCGAGGCCGCGCTGCTCGAAGAAGTCGACGGCGGCGAAGCAGTCCTCCAGGCGGCGTGTGTCGGCGAGGATGACCGCGCCGAGGGCGCCCTCGGAGAGTTCGTCCCACATGAACCAGAACCGTTGCTGTCCGGGGGTGCCGAACAGATAGAGCACATGGCGCGGGTCCAGGGTGATGCGGCCGAAGTCCATCGCGACGGTCGTCTCGACCTTGTTCTCGATGCCGTCGAGATTGTCGGTGGCGGCGCTCACTGTGGTGAGCAGTTCCTCCGTGCTCAGCGGCGCGATCTCGCTCACCGCGCCGACGAAGGTCGTCTTGCCGACCCCGAACCCTCCCGCCACCAGGATCTTGAGTGCGGTGGGGAAGGGGTCAGAGCTGTCGTCGTAGTCCATCGAGCACTGCCTCCAGAAGAGACCGGTCTGTCGGGTTGTGGTGGAAAACCGGGGGCTTGGTGGTGAGGGCCCCGCAGTCGACGAGGTCGGACAGCAGCACCTTGGTCACCGTCGCCGGCAACGTGAGGTGTGCGGCGATCTCGGCGACCGAGACGGGTGCCCGGCACAGGTCGAGTGCGGTCGCGTGCTCGGGGCCCAGATAGCCGAGGGGGGTCGCCCCGGTGGCCATCACCTGTGAGAGGAGATCGAGCGCGGTGGTCGGCCGGGTCCGGCCGTTGATGACGGTGTAGGGGCGCACCAGACGCCCGGCGGCGTCGTCGTACAGGGGTCCGTCGCCGGCCGCGGGCACGGTCAAGGCCTCATCGCGGAGGGTTCGACGGCTTGCCGGGGCTGGGTGACCAGGTACGGGCGGACGCTCTTGACCAGCATCGCCATCTCGTAGCCGAGGACGGCGGCGTCGGCCTCCCGTCCGGCGAGCACGGCGAGGCAGGTGCCGGAGCCGGCGGTGGAGACGAACAGCAGGGTCGAGTCGAGTTCGACGACGACCTGACGGACCTCGCCGCCGTCGCCGAAGCGGACGCCCGCGCTGCGTCCGAGGGAGTACAGGCCGGAGGCCAGGGCCGCCATGTGGTCGGCGCTGTCCGGGTCGAGGCCGTGGACCGACTTGACCAGCCCGTCGCAGGAGAGCAGGACCGCGCTCGTGGTGTGCGGGACGCGCTGGACGAGGCCGCTCATCAGCCAGTCGAGGTCGGATACATGGCCGGTCGGCGCTTCGCTCGCCATGGTGGATCGACTCCTTGGGGTGCGTTGGTCTGCGGGAGCGCAGGGGGTGGGGCCCGTGGTGGGGGTGGTGAGGGGGGTGGTCATCCGGCCGGTGTGCTCCCGTCCTGCCGGGGCGTGAGGTCGTGGGCCGCGTCGAGGGCCGACGGGGGTACGGCTATGGGGGTGCCTCCCCTGGGGTGTCCGCCCAGGGGCTGCGCGGCGTCCTTGTGGGGTGCGTCCATGTGGGCCAGCTCCATGTGGAGTGCGTCGGTGCCGCCCGCGCCGCCGTGGGGTGGCGGGGTCGGCAGTCCCGTGGTCGGGCCGGTGCGCGGCTGTCCCGTGTCGATGCGGGAGGCGGCGTCGGGGGCGGGGGGCGCGAAGTCGTCGCGGGAGGTGAAGTCGGCCGAGACGGTGTCCAGGGCGGAGGTGTCCCAGTCGGAGCTCTCCAGCTGGCGTGCCTCGGCGAGTCCGATCCCGCGCTGGAAGGCGGCCATGAGTCCGGGGTCGTGGCCGATGTAGTGGTCGGGGTCCTGGCGGGGCGTGGGCGCGGGGCCGCCGCGGAGCTGGGGCACGATGTGCTGCTGGGCGCGGCGGCGGGGCAGCTGGGGCTTGCCCATGGTGCCGCGGACGGTGCCGCCGACCCGGGGGGTCGGGGGTGTCCCGGCGTTCTCCGCGACGGTCCGCCGGTCGTCGGGGCGGACGCCGGGCACGGCCTCGGCCGGGTTGGGCCGCTCGTCCCGGGCGCCGCGCACCGGCAGCGGCGTCGGGCCGGTGCCGCCTCGGCCGGGGCTCTGCTGGCCGCTGCCCCGGCCGGGTCCCTGTTGCCGCGGGACGGTGGCGCGCGCGGGACTCGGGACGCCGCGGGGGCCGGGCTCGGGGCGCGCGGGCTGCCCGGGAGCCGGACGGCCGGACCGGTCGTTCGCGTTCGCGGCACGGGCGGGTCCGCCGGTCGTGGGGCGGTCGGCGGAGCCGGGTGCGGACGCCCGCTGGGGCGGGGCGGCCGGTGCCTGGTGCGGCCCGGCGGGACGGCGGGTGCCGGTGTTCTGCTCGGGGACGGCGTGGGTGTGCGGCAGGGTCTGCGGCAGGTCGCCGGGCTCGCCGCCGAGGAGGCCCTGGGGGACGACGAACGCGGCCTGGACCCCGCCGTAGATGTTGCTCTGGAGGCGGACCTGGATGCCGTGGCGGCGGGCGAGCTGGGAGACGACGAAGAGGCCGATGCGCCCGTCCTGGAGGAGGCTGGCGACGTTGACCTGGTCGGGGTCGGCGAGCAGGGCGTTCATCTTGTTCTGCTCGGTGACGGGCATGCCGAGGCCGCGGTCCTCGACCTCGACGGCGAGCCCGGAGGTGACGAGGTTGGCGCGGAGCAGGACCTGGGTGTGCGGGGCGGAGAACACCGTGGCGTTCTCGACGAGTTCGGCGAGGAGGTGGATGACGTCGGCGACGGCGTGTCCGCGCAGGGTGCCGTCGACCGGGGGCACCAGTTTGACCCGGGAGTACTGCTCGACCTCGGCGATCGCGGAGCGCAGCACCTCGGTCATGGAGACGGGGTTGCTCCACTGACGGCGGGAGACGGCCCCGCCGAGGACGGCGAGGTTCTCGGCGTGGCGGCGGATGCGGGTGGCGAGGTGGTCGACGTGGAAGAGGCCCTTGAGCAGGTCCGGGTCCTCGATCTCGTTCTCCAGGTCGTCGAGGATGGAGATCTCGCGCTGGACGAGGGACTGGAGCCGGCGGGCCAGGTTCACGAAGACTTCGAGCTTCTGTTCGCTGCCGGCGTGGCTGGAGAGCTGGGAGGCCTGGACGACGGCGGTGACGGCGCTGTCGTGGGCGCGGGCGAGGTCGGCGGCGAGCGGCTCGAAGTCGTCGGCGCCGGCGGTGGTCCTGAGGCGGGGTCCGCGCGCGGGCGGCTGGTCGCCGCGGCGCAGCGCGTCGACCAGGGAGCGCAGGTCGTCCTCGCTCCTGCTGCTGACCTGGCGCAGGGTGCTCAGCCGTTCGCGGACGGACCTGGCGGTGCGCCCGGCGGCCACGACGCCGATCGCGATGCCGGCGAGGGCCACGGCGGCGGCTCCGGCGAGGACCGCCCACAGGGTGAGGCTGGGTCGGGCGCCGCCGGCGCGGAAGGTGAACAGGACGGCGGCGCAGGCGCTGAGGGCGACCGCGGTGGGTGGCAGGACCGCGAGGCGCACCAGCTGTGGCCGTATGTGGATCTCGGGCAGCGAGGGGACGGCGGCGCGGGTGGCCGACCGCCCGTGCCGCCCGCCCTCACGGCGGTCTGCGCGGGCGGCCGGTGCGCGAAGGTGAGACATCAGCGTCCTCGTACTGGTCCGTCTGGCGTGTGGGGGGTGCCGCGTCCGGGCGACTTGGGCATACGCCCTCGCGTGTCGGTCGCGAGAGTCGAAGAATTCGGCACAGCGTCGTCCGACGGCAACTCACAGTAGTCGCCAACGCGTCATGTGCGGTGCGCAGTTGACAAAGACCGCCGTAATGCGTCCCGCTCTGGTATGAGGCTTCGTGCGACAGTCCGATAATTCCTCGGACGCTTGTTCCTGCCGCATTCTCTTTGCGCCCGAATTTCGATCAGAGTTGTTCAGAAAAGGTCACCAATAGACGGCGAGGGCCGGGGAGCACATGGCTCCCCGGCCCTCGCCGTCCATCGAAAAATCACCCTGTCGGGAGAATTCCCTACCTGTTTCTCAGCTCTCCGCCACCAGGTCCAGCCGCTCCCCCACCGGGGGCCAGGCGGTCCAGCCGCCGACCGGCTGCTGGGAGACCGCGCGCCACCACGGACGCACCGGCGGGGTGTTCTCCGGCTCGAACGGCTCTCCCGGCAGCGGCGCGGCCATCGTGACCCCCGCGCCGTGGGTGGCCCACATCATGCGCTCGCCCGGCTCCGCCCAGGCGTGCATCGCCAGGTTGAACGTCGCCCAGTGGATCGGCATCATCACCCCGCCGGGCTCGCCGCCCTGCAGATCGAGATGGGTCCGCAGCCCCTCGTCGGGCGTCATGTGGATGTCGGGCCAGTACTCCGAATAGGCACCCACCTGGATCATGGTGAGGTCGAACGGGCCGTGCGCCGCGCCGATGTCCTTGAAGCCCTCGAAGTACCCGGTGTCGCCGCTGTGGTAGATCCGGTGCTCGTCACCGGCGACGACCCAGGAGGCCCAGAGCGTGTGCTGGGTGTTGCGCAGGCCCCGGCCACAGAAGTGCCGGGCGGGGGTCGCGGTCAGGGTGAGGCCGCCGACCTTCGTGGCCTCGTGCCAGTCCAGCTCACGGATCCGGTCCGCGGAGACGCCCCAGTGCTCCAGATGGGCACCCACGCCGAGGGGCACGGCGAAGAGGGTGTCCGTGCCCGCCAGCTCCTTGATCGAGGGCATGTCGAGGTGGTCGTAGTGGTCGTGGGAGATGACGACGACGTCGACCGGGCCGAGCGCGGCGAGGGGCACCGGCACGGGGTGCAGCCGCTTGGGTCCGGCGAAGGCGAACGGGGAGCAGCGCTCCCCCCAGACCGGGTCGAAGAGCACCCGGTGGCCGTCGATCTCGGCGAGCACGCTGGAGTGTCCCATCCAGGTGGTGCGCAGCCCGCTCGCCGGGGGCCGGGCCAGGTCGGCGAGGGTCGTGGAGTGCACGGGGATCAGGCCCGCCGGGGCCCGCCGGACCCGCTCGTCCTTGCGGAAGTAGCTCTTCGCCATCTCCACGGCGGCGCCCCCGGAGGGGCGGACCTGGGCGGCCTCGGGGTTCACGAAGACCCCGTTCGCGAAATGCGGGGATCTGCGGATCCGCTCCAATCGGGCACCGCTCGGATCCGCGCCGAAGGCGGCGGGCCGCGCTGCGCGCAGCGCCGAGCTCAGAGAACGGGATCCGGAACCGGACACGGCACCTCCAGGTGGATTCGCTCAGGCATCCCATTATGGGCCGCCCCTCCGACAGCGCCGGGTCCGACTGTCCCCGCACGATGCAATACTGACCAACTATTCAGTAGATCCTTTTGTTCCCGGGGAGCCCTATGACCTTCACCCCTTTCATGTCGCTCACCTGGACCGACCACGTCACGGGCCGCCGGGGCTTTCTCGTCGTGGACCGGCTGGTGCGCGGGGTCTGCAGCGGCGGCCTGCGGATGCGTCCCGGCTGCACGCCGGACGAGGTCGCCGGACTCGCGCGCGGCATGACCATGAAGGAGGCGCTGCACTACGCCCCCGAGGGCCGGTACGTCCCGCTCGGCGGCGCCAAGGGCGGCATCGACTGCGACCCCCGGCACCCGGAGGCCTACGGCGTCCTGGTGCGCTACCTGCGCGCGATGCGCCCGTACATCGAGAGCTTCTGGACCACCGGCGAGGACCTCGGGCTCGCCCAGGACCTGGTGGACCGCGCGGCCGCCGAGGCGGGCCTGGTCTCGACGATCCAGGCGGTGTACCCCCTCCTGGACGACGAGGCCGCGGCCCGCCGACGCCTCGCGGACGCCTTCGCCGTCCAGGTGGACGGCATCGGTCTCGACGAACTGGTCGGCGGCTGTGGTGTCGCCGAGTCCGTGCTCACCGCCCTGGACCGGACGGGCACGCCGTACGCCGGGACCCGGGTCGCCGTACAGGGCCTGGGTACCATGGGCGGCGCCACCGCCCGCTTCCTCGCCCGCGCCGGGCTCACGGTCGTCGCCGTCGCCGACATCAAGGGCACCGTCGCCAACCCCGCGGGCCTGGACGTGGAGGCCCTGCTCGCCGCGCGCGACGCGCACGGCACGATCGACCGCTCGGCGCTCCGGCCCACCGACCAGGAACGTCCTGCCGACGCCTGGCTGGCCACCGGGGCCGAGGTGCTGGTCCCCGCGGCCGTCTCCTACGCGATCGACACCACCAACCACCACCTCGTCACCGCCCGGCTGATCGTCGAGGCGGCCAACATGCCGGTCCTCCCGGAGGCCGAGGAGATGCTCACCGCGCGGGGCGTGACCGTCCTGCCGGACGTCGTCGTCAACTCCGGTACGAACGCCTGGTGGTGGTGGACCCTGTTCGGTGACATCGGCCCCACCGCCGACGAGGCGTTCACCCACACGCGCCGTTCCATGCGCGCCCTCGTCGACCTGATGCTCACCCGGGCCGAGGCCGACGGCAGCACGCCCCGCGCCGCCGCGCACGCCATCGCCGCCGACCGCCTCCCGGAGATCACGGACCGCTTCGGCTGGCACCGCTGACGGCCCGGTCCTCGTCGCGGTGGCTCGAAGCCTGCGGCACCGCGCGGGGGCCTGGGTAGGGTTGCCGTGTGGGCAGGGTGCGGTTGAGCGTGGCCGAGCGGCGTGCGGAGCTGCTGCGGGCCGCCATCGAGCAGATCGAGGAGCGGGGCGTCGCGGCGGTACGGATCGCCGACGTGGCCGCTGTCCTCGGGGTGAGCAACGCCCTGGTGCTCTACCACTTCTCCACCAAGGAGCGACTGGTGGCCGAGGCGTTCCGCCATGCCGCCGAGGACGACCTGGCCCATCTGCGCAAACTCCTGGGCCGCCGCACCACGGCCCTGCGCCGGCTCCGGGCGGCCGTGCGTTGGTACGCCCCCACCGGCCAGGCCAAGGGCTGGCGCCTGTGGATCGAGGGCTGGGCCGCGTCCCTGCGCGATCCGGCCCTGCGCGATGTCACACGCGATCTGGACCGCCAGTGGAAGGCCGCCCTCACCGAGGTCATCGAAGCGGGCGTGGCCGCCGACGAGTTCCACTGCCCGGACCCCGCGGCGACGGCCCTGCGCCTCACCGCCCTCCTGGACGGCCTGGCCGTGCAGCTCACGGCCTACGACGGAGCCGTCTCCCGCACCCGTGCCCAGGAGTGGGCCGACCGGGCCCTGGCCCATGAACTGGGCCTGGACCCGGCTTCGTTGACGGCGTCGACCCGCTGACCGAGACGAGACCCGCGCCCCGACAGGGGTGCGGGGAACTGCGCGGGCGACCACGACGGACGGAACGCCGCCCACGGAGCGGCGTTCCCACTGCGAGGTGGCGCCCCTTCTCGAATCTCAGGCCACGGACTCGATCCGCAACCTGATGTCGTCCGGCGACAGCTGCCCCTTCGCCGACACATGGTCCCCGGAGGACTCCCCCCGCAGCCGCCGCCCGATCCACGGCACCAGGTACTCCCGCGCCCACTGGATGTTGTCGCGCCGCATCTCCAGCGTCCCGCGCGGCGGCAGCGGCGGCCACGGCTGGTCGGGGTCGGCCGGGACGTCCACCCCCAGCACCTGCCCGGCCCGCAGGGCGACCCGGGTGTGCCCCTCCGGTGACAGGTGCAGCCGGTCCAGGTCCCAGGCCCGCCGGTCCTGCACGGTCTTCAGCGACCACAGGTCCAGCACGGGGCACCCGTACCGGTCGGCGATGGCCCGCACATGCAGGTTGTACGTGGCGATCTTGCCCCGTAGGTGCTTCAGCACCGGCACGTCACGCGTGTCGAACCCGGTGGTCACCATGACCGTGCCGACGGCCGAGGTGAGCCTGACGACCGCCCGCTCGAACCGCTCGGCGACCTCGTCGGGGTCGGTGCCCGGCCGGATGATGTCGTTGCCGCCCGCGCAGAAGGAGATCAGATCGGGGGCCAGTTCCAGCGCCCTCGGCACCTGGTCCTCCACGATCTGGTCGAGGAGCTTCCCCCGCACGGCCAGGTTGGTGTAATCGAAGTCGCCCTCGGGCAACCGGTCCGCGAGAAGCACCGCGAACCGGTCGGCCCAGCCGACGAACCGCCCGTCGGGCCCGGGGTCGCCGACACCCTCGGTGAAGCTGTCCCCCAGCGCCACGTACGACCCGATCATTGCTCTGCTGCCATTCGAATCGTCTGTCACGTCGGGCCATGATTCCCCTTCGGATGTGGCCTACGCGACCGTAATAAGGGGTTGACGGGCGGTGAGATAGACCACGTGTCAAGTGTTGGTCAACCCGGAATACACCCGTCGTGTCAGTGGAGTCCCCACACCCGGAAGTCCTCGATCCGGAAGTGGCTCCAGGTGGTCCGGAAGGCGAAATGCCCGCGCGTGTACGGCTCGGGGTCGCGGTGGTCGAACACGAGCCGTCCGTTGTTCCACCACTGGACCTTCGACCCGTCCGAGACGATCAGCACCCGGTGCGGCGCGTTCGCGACGAGCAGCGGCTCGGTGTAGTCGTAGAGCAGCGGCCGCACCCCCGCCTCACCGACGTAGCGCCGCATCCGTGTCGTCGTATTGGTGTTGGCCCCGTACCCGACGTAGTACGTCTTCAGGTGGTCGTACTCGGCGAGCGCGCCCCCGCGCGGGGTGGCGAAGAGATCGTCGGGCGAGCGCGCGTCGACGGCGTTCCAGAAGTTGTTCAGGTCGGACACCCGGTCGTTGACCCCGCCCGCGGAGACCGGCGTGGCCGTGTACGAGACGACGTACGGCCCCTCCAGCTTCCGCTTGAACCAGAGCGTGGCCCCGGCCGGTACGTCGACCTCCAGCACACCGCGCGAGGCCGTGACCGTGCCGCCGCGCTCCAACTCCACGGCCCAGCGCCCCAGTCCGTGCCGGAAGTCGTCGGCGGCGATCAGCCTGCCGCGGCGCCGGGAGGTGCGGGCGGAGGCGGTGGCCGCCGGGGCGACGGCCGCGAGGGCGGCACCGGCGGCGAGCGCTCCGAAAGCTCTACGGGTGGTCATACGACGCTCCTTCTGTCCTTCGCTCGATGGGTGACGTTCCGGGATGTTCAACGGGACCGGACCGAGATCGCGGGCCTCGGCACCCGGCGGGTCTCGGTGCCGAGGTAGTAGTCCGTGTACGTCGACTGGAGGTAGCCCCGGACGGTCCATCCCAGCCGGTACGCGGGGTTGTGGGCGAGCGTGTAGAGACGGGTTCCGGTCGGCTCCGTCGTGGTGTGGAGGCGGAGGGCGGTGTGGTCGGCGGTCTCGGTGAGGATCTCCTCGCGCCAGTCGCCGAGGATGTCGCCGTAGTAGGGGGTCGCGTTGCGCGCTCCGGAGACGACCCCGGCCGGGTCGAAGATCCTCGTACTGGTCTCGGTCGCCGGGTCCCAGTCGGAGACATGGGTGAAGTCCAGCAGCTCCGAGCCCTTGTCGCCGTCCCACCAGATACGGAAGTTGACGCTGGGCGTGGTCGCGGAGACCTTGCCGTCCCGGACGTTGCGGACGCCGGCCCCGGGCGCCGTGACGTCGGCGGTGGACGTCCAGTACTCGTAGCCGCGATGGCCCGGGTCGATGTCGCCGGTGCTGCCCCGGCCGACGTCGATGTCGGTGTCGTTCTCCCAGTCGGCCGGGTGCTGCCCGGTCACCAGGCGCTCGCCGGTGTCGTAGTAGTACCAGGGGAAGTTCGGGACGACGCCGAGCTCCGCCTGCTGGATGGCGAATCCCTCCAGGCCGGGGCGGCCGGGGTCGAGGTCGGCGATGTGGAAGCGGTCGCCGTGTCCGGCACCGTCGACGACGTACCGGAGGGTGCCGTCGCCGTTCACCACGTAGTTGCCGTCGGCGATCTCGTCCTTGCCGTCGAGGTCGACGTCGACGGTGCGGATCTGGTGGAAGCTGGTCGCGCCGCTGTCTGCGGGCACCACGTACTTCCAGCGGAGGGTCAGGTCCGTGCCGTCGAAGTCCCAGGTCTGGAAGAGGACGCGGAAGGCGCCGCGCCGGGCGCCGACGCGGGTGACGAGCTTGGTGACGAGGCTCGGGTGGACCCCGTCGAGGTAGGCGACGCCGAAGTGGCCGCCGGACGGGCCGTCGGCGGCGAAGTCGTCCGGCACGGGCTGCCGGTCGCGCTCGGTGCCGGTCGCGCCGTCGACGACGGAGACGAACTGCCGGGCGGGCGAGTCGGCGGTGACCCGCGTGCCGTCCGCGAAGGTCGTGCCGGAGGCCGTGTGCGCCAGCACCTCGGCCCGGCCGTCGCCGTCCAGGTCGAACACGGTCACGTTGTCGTCGTTGCGGTACCCGCCGATCGGCGTCGATCCGCTGATCGCGGCGGGCGCAGGGTCGTTGGCGCCGTTCCCGCCGACCTGGGTGTACGAGCCGGGTCCGAGGTCGACGCGCCACAGCCGCTCGCCGGTCAGCGTGTACGCCTCCAGCAGGTCGGGCCGGTCCCTGGTCTGCGCGAGCCTGCTCACCACCAGCTCGTACCGCCCGTCCCCGTCGAGGTCGCCGGGCCAGGCGTGCTGCACGGTGTAGCCGTCCGCCGCGGCGAGCGGGATCTCGGCGTACCCCTGACCGAGCGCCAGCGCCGAAGCCGGCTTTCCCTCCCGCCCGTCGACGACGGCCCGCACGCTGTACGCGCCCGTGCCGGGGCTGGTGTCGCGGTAGGTCGTCGAGCGGGTGATCGGCGCCCGGGTCAGCCGTTTGCGGCCCTTGTAGACGTTGAAGCCGATCGCGTCGCCGTGGCGCGCGTACTCCGTGCCGAGCAGCCGCCAGCTGAGGAAGGTCCCGCCGTCGGACGGTACGGCGACCAGGCCCCGGTCCAGGTTCTCCACGACCCGGCGAGGTCTCTCCGCGGCATGGCCGCCGGGTGCGGAGAAGAGACCGGCGAACAGGGCGGCCGCGGTCAGGAAGACGGTTCTTCGACGTCGGGCAGTACGCACCGACACTCCTTCACAGAGACAGAAAGCGCTTACGCGGATCACTGTCCCCGCCCCTCGCGGCACTGTCGAGGCTTCGATCGGCCATGCCATACGACCGCAACACGGTGATCATGAAACGCCGAAGGCCGGCCCCTGATGACAGGGACCGGCCTTCGGCATGTGGGCGCCGGGGGGCGACATCAGCCGCCGAGTGAAGGTGACGTCAGCCGCTGGGGAGCGGTGACGTCAGACGCCGGGTGGAGGTGACGTCAGCCGCCTTTGGTGGCAGTGACGTCAGCCGCCGGGAACCGGTGTCGTCAGACGCCGACGCCCTTCGAGCGGAGGTAGGCCAGCGGGTCGATGTCCGAGCCGTAGTTCGGGGAGGTGCGGATCTCGAAGTGCAGGTGCGGCCCGGTGACGTTGCCGGTGGCACCGGAGAGGCCGATCTGCTGACCGCCGCTGACCGCCTGACCCGCGGAGACGGAGATCGAGGACAGGTGGGCGTACTGGGCGTAGTAGCCGTCGGCGAGCCTGATCACGACCTGGTTGCCGTACGCGCCGCCCCAGCCGGCGGAGACGACGGTGCCCGCGCCCACGGCCTTGAGGCTGGTCCCGGTCGGGGCCACGAAGTCGACGCCCGTGTGGTAGCCGCTGGACCACATGCTGCCGGCGGTCTTGTACGCGGTGCCGACGGTCGCGCCCGTGATGGGCCTGCTGAAGCCGGAGGCGTTGGACGAGGAGGACTGGCCGCTCGCCGTGGAGGTCGACGCCTGGGTGTCCTTGGACTCCTGCTTCGCGGGAGCGGAGGGCTTGGGCGTCTTGGCGGGCTCGGTGGGCTTCGAGGACTGCGACAGCTGCGGCTTCGACGACGAGCGCGACGTCTCGCTCGACGCGGCCCGCTCACCGATCGACAGCTTCAGCCCCGGGTGGATCAGCGAGGGGTCGGAGCCGACCGCCTCCCGGTTGTCCGAATACAGCCGCTTCCAGCCACCCTCGACGTTCTGCTCGTCCGCGATCTTCGCGAGGTAGTCGCCGACCTTTACCGAATAGGTCTTGGGCGCCGCCTTCTTGGTGGTGCCCTTCTCCGCCTGCGCGGCCTTCTCGGCCTGCTCGATCCGTGCGCCCGCCTCGGCCGCGGTCTTCTCGGCGGCGATCGTGGTCGGCTTCTCGGAAACATCCGAGGCAACGGTGGACGGGGTCGCGGCGTGGGCGCCGGCGGCTCCGATCAGCGGCAGCGCGAGCGCCGCGCCACCGGTCCCGGCGGCGGCGATCGAGCGGGTGAAGCGCTGGGGCTTCGGACGGCGGTGCTTACCCTTCGCGGGCATGGCGAATTCCTCTCCGGCGCCTGCGAGGTGAGCTGTCGGGTGCGGACTGGAGATGTCCGGCCGTGCTTGCGCACGGCTTTACCCCTAGCCGTTCCGGAGACCGGAACAGGCGGTGATTCCTGTGGGTCCCCCGCTCCTGCCGTGGATCGGGTCGGTACGCGGCTCCGGTCGGCGGCAGGATTGGGCGTCCGTCCGGATTGACGCCGAACGTAAGCGACTTGTGGCCACAGAGACAACCGTGGGGACTTCCTGTGCGTCTTCGCCCCTGATCCTTACTTCAATTCACCATCACGCTCCGTAATAGACCGATCTAGGGGCCATTCCAACCTCCCTGGAAATCCGCCCGAATTACGTGGACATGGCAGCAACGGAACGTCACGGATATGACGCTGCTCACTCACCTACGGCCCAGTAGGCTTTATTCCAGGTCTTGTTGGATTTACAGCATCATTTCGGACAGAAGGCTCAAGTGCGACGGAGGCGGATAACTGTCGCATCGAAGTCGCCGCGCAACCCGGTCGGCAATCCGTGATGCGCCAGCACGGCACCCCGGTACCTTTCGCCCGATTCGCGGCACTCGTACGTCCGCGTCGGGTCCAGCCCGCGCAGCCGCAGCGGGGCGAGCGGCTCGCCGTAGTGCTGCGCCTGGAGCCAGGCGAGGACGACGACCTCGTCCCCGTGGACGTACTGCACGGCGCTCAGCCCGCCCGTCGGCGGCCGCAGCCGGTACAGGTCACCGCGCTGCACGACCGGCCGGATCTCCTTGTACAGCTCGACCCACTCCCGGGCCTCGGCCAGCTCCTCCTCGCTCCACTCGGTGAGGTCGCCACCCACGCCGAGCACACCCGCCATGGCGCTGACGAACCGGAACCGCAGCGAGCTGACCCGCCCGTTGAGCTGGTTGTTCGGGCTGTCGGTGACCCACGCGGCCATGGCCCGGGCCGGATGGATCTGGCTGAAGCCGTGCTGGACGGCGAGCCGGTCGAGCGGGTCGGTGTTGTCGGAGGTCCACACCTGGTCCGTCCGCGCCATGACCCCGAGGTCGATCCGGCCGCCGCCGCCCGAGCACGACTCGAACGCGACCCCCGGGTGCGCGGCCCGCAGCCGGTCCAGCAGGGCGTAGAAGGCGTGCACGTGCTCGACCCAGAGCTTCTGCGGATAGGGCTCCCCCGGCCAGCCCGCGTCGGTGAAGCAGCGGTTGAAATCCCACTTCACATAGTCGATCGGCGCGCTGGACAGAAGGGTGTCGAGCCGTTCCCACAGGTATTCCCGCACGTCCTCACGCGCGAGATTGAGGACGAGCTGATTGCGCAGTTCCGTCCGCTTTCGACCCGGTTGGAACTGTGCCCATTCGGGGTGCGCCCGGTACAGCTCGCTGTCCGGATTGACCATCTCCGGCTCGACCCAGATGCCGAACTGCATCCCGAGGGCGTGCACATAGTCGGCGAGCGGCCGCAGCCCCTTCGGGAAGCGGTCGGGATTGGGCGTCCAGTCGCCGAGGCCCGCCCGGTCGCTGGTCCGCGCCCCGAACCAGCCGTCGTCCACCACGAACAGCTCGACCCCGATGGCCGCCGCCCGCCGCGCGAGGGCTCCCTGCTGCTCCTCGGAGATGTCGAACTCGGTGGCCTCCCAGGAGTTGAAGAGCACCGGCCGGTCCTGGTCGGCGTCCGGGATGACGTACGCCCGCTGGTAGGCGTGCCAGGCGCGGCTCGCCCCGCCGAAGCCGGCGTCGCTCCACAGGCCGGCGAAGACGGGTGTGGTGAAGGTCCCGCCCGTCTCCAGCCGCAGCAGTCCCGATTCGTCGTATCCGGCGCCGCCGGTGATCTGCACGCGCGCGTCCGGGAGTTGGGCCACCGCGATCCGCCAGGAACCCGACCAGCCCAGGGCGCAGCCGTAGACCTCGCCGCGCTCCTCGGTGGCGTCGGTGTCGAGCGCGACCCAGGGCAGGTGCTGGTGCCCGGTGTGCCCGCGGCGGCTGCCGATGACCTTCTCGCCGTAGGTGAGGTCGGCGCGCACGAGGCGGGACTCGGCCGCCCACCGCCCGTGCAGCTGGGAGAGGCGCCAGGGCTCCTCCTCGCGCCGCGGCAGGGTCCAGGTCGCCGAGTCGGCCCGCAGCAGCTCCACCGCCGGACCCTCGTTGACCAGGGTGACCCAGCGCTCGACCACGTCGTCGCGCATCCGGTAGTGCAGGGTGATCCCGAGTCCGTCGTCGGTGAACCGCAGCCGCAGCTCGTCGCCATCGGCCTCGTACTCCCGGTAGGTCCACTCGGTGCCGCGCCGCTCGTCCGTGCGCACGGAGAGCGCTGGGCGGGTGAAGCGGGGGCCGCCCTCGACGGGGTACTCCTCGTGTCCGTCGACCGGGGCCTCGAACGGCCAGTACGGCAGCTGCTGCCGCACCGCCAGCTCCTCGGCGTCCGCGAGGGCGATCCGGGGGCCCCAGTGCAGATGCAGCAGCTCGTCGTTCTCGGTGAGCCGCAGGGCATAGCTGCTCCTGGGCCCGGTGAGAATCCAGGTCCGGCCGTCTGCGCCGATTTCCAACATCAAGCCCCCACAGATTCGAACAGGTGCGATCGGGCTTCAACATCATCGCAGGTCGCCGTGGGCGGTCGACGGCGCCTGTGGACAACCGCCGCCGTGTCCGCCGAGCGGCCTGTGGACAACCGCTCCGGGCTCACGTACCCGGCTGTGGACAACTCATTGGCGTACGCACCCATGTCGTATCGTCGAGTGCGCGCCTCGATGTCGAGTGGGCGCCCGTCGGCGCCCGGCGCGGACGGACGGATGGGAGGGAGCCCCAGTGACGCAGCAGATCCCGTCGACCGAACCCGAGCTGGCCGGAGTGCGCAATTTCCGGGATGTGGGCGGTCTGCCGACCGTGGACGGCCGCCGGGTGCGTCACGGAGTGCTGTTCCGCAGCGGCCACCTGGCGCACGCGACCGACGAGGACGCCGCGTTCCTGGCCTCCCTGGGCCTGCACACGGTCTTCGACTTCCGCAACGCGGCCGACCAGAAGCTGGAGGGCCCGGACGTCGAGCTGCCCGGCGTCCTCAATGTGAACCTGCCGCTGAGCGACCCGGCGGACGGCGCCGAGTTCTGGAAGATGGTCCGCGACGGCGACCTGGACCAGCTGCGCGCCCTGCTGGACGACGGCAAGGGGGCCGGCCGGATGATCGCCTCCTACCGGACGATCATCAAGCACCGCACGGCGGAACATTCCCGGGTGCTGCACGCGCTGGCCGAGGACAGCGTGCCCGCGCTGATGCACTGCGCGGCGGGCAAGGACCGCGCGGGCCTCTCCGTCGCCATCACCCTGCTCGCCCTGGGCGTGGAGCGCGAGGCCATCGTCGCCGACTACCTGGAGTCGAACGCCAAGCACCGCCGGTACAAGGTGCACCGCAGCAGCAGCGCGGCGAACGCCTACTCCCCCGAGGTCATGGAGCTCCTGAGTCCTCTCTTCGACGCCCGCGCCGAATACCTCCAGGCCGCCTTCGACACCGTCGAGGAGACCTGGGGCGACGTGGACACCTACCTGGAGCAGGGCCTGAAGCTCACCCCGGAGACCCGGGAGCGACTGCGCGAGCGTCTGCTCGACTAGCCCTGCTCGAACCGGGACCCGCCCGACCGGGACCTGCCGCTACTGCTTGGCGCCCACCTCGAACAGCAGATAGATGAAGGCCGCGAAGACGTGGCCGACCGCGATGTAGATGATGAGCCGCACCCACAGGGCGCGGGGGAACTTGTCTTCCAGGTCGGTCATGGCGTCTCTCCGGACGGGGTCGGCCCGAGGCACAGCGCGGCCGTCGGGCTCTGCAGAAGGGTGTGGACGAACAGGAGGTCGGCGCCGTCGTGGTCGGCGGCGGCGATGCGGTGCGGGGTCAGCGAGTCGAAGTGCGCGCTGTCCCCGGGGGCCAGCAGATGCGTGGTGTCCCCGAGGCGCAGCCGCAGCCTCCCCTTGAGGACGTACAGCCACTCCTCGCCGGGGTGCACACGCACGATGTCGCCCTGCGAGCCGTGCGGCACATGGACGCGCAGCGCCTGCATCCCGCGCCCGGACGCGCCCGCCTGCCAGTACGTCCAGCCGCCGGCCCGGGTGGGCTCCATGTCGGGCGCCCGGAGCACGGCGTCCCGTTCGACGACGGTCTCGCCGAGTAGTTCGGAGACGGTCGTACCGTAGACGCGGGCCAGCGCGAGCAGCATCGGCAGCGACGGCTGGCGCTGTCCGGTCTCCAGCCGGGAGAGATGGGCGGGCGACAGGCCGGCGGCTCGGGCGGCGGCCTCCAGGGTGAGGGCGGCCCGGCGGCGCAGGCCCCGCAGTTGCGGGGCGACGGCGGGCAGTGCCGTGTCGACCGGAGGCTCGGGAGGGTGCGTACCCTCGGAGGGGCTCATGCCCTCCATTCAGCCGCAGCTTTGCCTCTGCGGCAAATTCCTTGCCTCAGAGGCAAAGTCCCTCGGGACACCGCCGGCGGACGGACGTCGCCAGCGGACGAACGTCGCCACTGGCCGGACGTAGCTAGCGGCCGGACCTCGCTAGCGGCCGGCGACCGCCTGCTTCATCAGCGTCCTGCCGAAGTCCCACATCAGCCCGCCCCCGCCGTGCGCGTCGTCCATCACCTCCGTGAACGCGGCGACGAACCGGTCCACCTCGCGCTCCCCGATGATCAGCGGCGGGATCAGCTTGATCACCTCGAGGTGGTCGCCCGAGACCTGGGTGAGGATGCGGTGCCGTCGCAGCAGCGGCACGACGACCATCTGGGCGAAGAGTCCCTTGCGGGCGGCCTGGAGCATGGTCCAACGGCTGCGCAGCCCAAGCGACTTGGGCCTGCCGAACTCGATGCCGATCATGAGGCCCCGGCCGCGTACGTCGCTGAGCAGCTCGTACTTGTCGACAAGGGCCGTGAGCCTGTTCTTCAGCAGCTCGCCCGTCGCCCGGGCATGGGCCACGATCTGCTCGTTCTCCATGACGGAGAGGACGGCGAGCCCGGCGGCCATGGCCTGGGCGTTGGAGCCGAAGCTCGCCGAGTGGACGAGGACCCGGTCCATCGACGAGTAGACCTTCTTGAAGATCCAGTCCCTGCCGAGGGTCGCGCCGACCGGGACATAGCCGCCGGAGAGCGCCTTGGCCACACAGACCAGGTCCGGTTCGACGCCGTCCTCGTGCTGGTAGGCGTAGAAGTCCCCGGTGCGGCCGAGCCCGGTCTGCACCTCGTCGACGATCAGCAGCGCCTTGTGCCGGTGCAGCAGTTCCTGGGCGGCGAGCAGATAGCCGGGCGGGGCCTCGTGCACGCCCTTGCCCTGGATGGGTTCGACGACGAGGGCGGCGACGTCCCCCTTGCGCAACTCCGCGGCCAGCGCGTCGAGATCGCCGAGCGGGACGGCCGTGTCGGGGAGCAGCGGCGCGAAGCCGTCCCGGAAGCCGTCCTCGCCGTTCACGGAGAGCGAGCCGGTGGTGAGCCCGTGGAAGGCGTGGTCGCAGTAGAGGACGCGGGGTCTGCCGGTGGCGTACCGGGCGAACTTCAGCGCGGTCTCGACGGCCTCCGTGCCGCTGTTGCCGAAGAACACCCGGTCCAGGTGCGGGCTGTGGCTGAGCAGTTTCTCGGCGAGCAGCCCGGGCAGCGGCTGGCAGTCGAAGCGGGTGAGGTCGGCGAGCTGCGCGTCGAGCACGTCGTGCAGGGCCTTGCGGACCACGGGGTGGTGGCGGCCGAGTCCCATCACCCCGAACCCGGCGAGCATGTCCAGGTGGTCGGCACCGTCCGCGTCCCAGAAGTACGCGCCCTCGGCCCGCTCGTAGACCTTGTCGAAGCCGATGGTGTGCAGCATGCGCGGGAGTTGGTGGTTGAGGTAGCGGGCGTGGAGTTCGTAGCGCTCGGCACCGCGCTCGGCGAGGAGTCCGCCGAGGTCGAACTCCTCGGTGCCGGCCGCTGGTTCCAGGGTGGTCATCGCTGTTTCTCCTCGGCGGGCTCGGCCTTCGTCGGGTTCTGCTCGGCCTCGTCCCGGGCGGCCAGCGACGCGGCGATCCGCCCGGCGATCTCGACCGGTGTCAGCCCTATGTCGGCCAGCACCTCCGCGCGTTTGGCGTGCGCGAGGAACTGCTCCGGGATGCCGAACCGCCGTACGGGTACGTCGACCTCGGCGTCCGCCAGGGCCAGGCAGACGGCCGAACCGACCCCGGCGGCCCGGCTGTTGTCCTCCACGACGGCCACCAGCCGGTGTTCGTCGGCGAGCCACGGCAGCGCCGGATCGACCGGCTTGACCCAGCGCGGGTCGACGACGGTGCAGCCGATGCCCCGGGTGCCGAGCAGTTCGGCGGTCTGGAGGCACACCGACGCCATCACGCCGACGGCGACGAGCAGCACCTGCGGGCGGTCCGAGGACGCCATGGTCTCCCCGGGCGGGCGGTCCGAGGACGCCGTGGTCCCCGCGGACGGGGAGCGGTACAGCACGTCCATGCCGCCGACCCGCTCCAGCGACGGGATCTCCGGCCCCACCGACTCCTTCGGGAACCGGATCAGGGTGGGGGCGTCGTCCACGGCGACCGCTTCCCGCAGCTGCGTGCGCAGCTGTTCGGCGTCGCGGGGCGCGGCGATCCGCAGCCCCGGTACGACCTGGAGGACGGACAGGTCCCACATGCCGTTGTGCGAGGGGCCGTCGACGCCCGTCACGCCGGCCCGGTCCAGGACGAAGGTGACGCCGCACCGGTGCAGGGCCACGTCCATCAGCAGTTGGTCGAAGGCCCGGTTGAGGAAGGTCGCGTAGACCGCGACGACCGGATGGAGTCCGCCGGTGGCCAGTCCTGCGGCGGAGACGGCGGCGTGCTGCTCGGCGATCCCGACGTCCCACACCCGGTCGGGGAACTTCTCCGCGAATCTGCCGAGTCCCACCGGGTGCAGCATCGCGGCAGTGATCGCGACGACGTCCTCGCGTTCGTCGCCGATCCGCACGATCTCGTCGCCGAAGACCGACGTCCAGGAGGGGCCGCCGGCGGGGGTGAGCGGCTCGCAGGTCAGCGGGTCCATCACGCCGACGGTGTGGAAGTGGTCCTCCTCGTCGGCGAGGGCGGGCTCGTAGCCGCGGCCCT
The DNA here is from genome assembly GCF_014930365.1 of Streptomyces caniscabiei. Lineage (GTDB taxonomy): Bacteria > Actinomycetota > Actinomycetes > Streptomycetales > Streptomycetaceae > Streptomyces > Streptomyces caniscabiei. The sequence goes on from NZ_JABXWI010000002.1 coordinate 464,556, forward strand.
TCTGGGTCAGGCAGTGCACGAGGACGGGGCCGTGGAAGCGCTTGGCGCGCCGCAGCGCCGACTCGACGGCCTTGGTGTCGTGGCCGTCGATCGGTCCGACGTACTTCAGGCCCAGGTCCTCGAACATGCCCTGCGGGGCGAAGGCGTCCTTGAAGCCCTTCTTCGCGCCGTGCAGGGCCTCGTAGACCTCCTTGCCGACGATCGGGGTGCGCAGCAGGACGTCCTTGCCCCAGGCGAGGAACTGCTCGTAGCCGTCGGTGGTCCGCAGGGTCGCGAGGTGGTTGGCGAGGCCGCCGATGGTCGGCGAGTAGGAGCGTTCGTTGTCGTTGACGACGATGATCAGCGGCCGGTCCTTGGCGGCGGCGATGTTGTTGAGCGCCTCCCAGGCCATGCCGCCGGTCAGCGCGCCGTCGCCGATGACCGCGACCACGTGGCCCCGCTCCCCCAGCACCTGGCGCGCCTTGGCGAGGCCGTCCGCCCAGCCGAGGGCCGTGGAGGCGTGACTGTTCTCGACGATGTCGTGCGCGGACTCCTCGCGCGAGGGATAGCCGGACAGTCCGCCCTTGCCGCGCAGCTTGGAGAAGTCCTGACGTCCCGTCAGCAGCTTGTGCACATAGCTCTGGTGTCCGGTGTCCCAGACGATGCGGTCGACGGGTGACTCGAAGACCCGGTGGAGGGCGACGGTGAGTTCCACCACCCCCAGATTGGGCCCCAGGTGACCGCCGGTCCTGGCGACCGCGTGCACCAGGAACTCCCGGATCTCCTCGGCCAGTTCACCGAGTTCCGCCTCGGTCAGCGCCTTCAGGTCGCGCGGTTGCCGGATGTTCTCCAGAATCGTCACGTCGGGCCCCCTCTCGATCCGTGCTCTTCAGCCCGTGTCGTCAGCTCACGGTGACCGCCGGTTCCCCCGACGCGACGCCGTCCTTCTCCATCTGCTCGGCGATCTTCATCGCCTCGTCGATGAGGGTCTCCACGATCTTCGACTCGGGCACGGTCCTGATGACCTCGCCCTTCACGAAGATCTGCCCCTTGCCGTTGCCGGAGGCGACCCCCAGGTCCGCCTCCCGCGCCTCCCCGGGCCCGTTGACGACGCAGCCCATGACCGCGACCCGCAACGGGACCTCCATGCCCTCCAGACCGGCGGTGACCTCGTCCGCCAGCCGGTACACGTCGACCTGTGCCCGCCCGCACGAGGGACACGAGACGATCTCCAGCCGCCGCTGCCGCAGGTTCAGCGACTCGAGGATCTGGATGCCGACCTTGATCTCCTCGACCGGCGGGGCGCTCAGCGAGACCCGGATCGTGTCGCCGATCCCCTCGCTGAGCAGCGCCCCGAAGGCGACGGCGGACTTGATCGTGCCCTGGAACGCCGGACCGGCCTCGGTCACCCCCAGATGCAACGGGTAGTCGCACTGGGCCGCCAACTGCCGGTACGCCTCGATCATCACGACGGGGTCGTTGTGCTTGACCGAGATCTTGATGTCCCGGAAGTCGTGCTCCTCGAACAGCGACGCCTCCCACAGCGCGGACTCCACCAGCGCCTCGGGCGTCGCTTTCCCGTACTTCTGCAGCAGCCGCCGGTCGAGCGAGCCGGCGTTGACCCCGATCCGGATGGGGGTGTCGTGGTCCTTCGCCGCCCGCGCGATCTCCTTGACCTTGTCGTCGAACTGCTTGATGTTGCCGGGGTTGACCCGTACCGCCGCGCAGCCGGCCTCGATCGCCGCGAAGACGTACTTCGGCTGGAAGTGGATGTCCGCGATCACGGGGATCTGCGACTTGCGGGCGATGGTGGCGAGGGCGTCCGCGTCGTCCTGCGTGGGACAGGCGACCCGGACGATCTGGCAGCCGGACGCGGTGAGTTCCGCGATCTGCTGGAGGGTGGCGCCGACGTCCGACGTACGGGTCGTCGTCATCGACTGCACCGACACCGGGGCCCCGCCCCCCACGGCCACCGGCCCGACCTGGATCCGCCGCGAAGGGCGGCGCTCCGCGATCGGTCGGGCGGGCAGCTCGGGGACGCCCAGCGACACGGCGGTCATCACATCACCCCTGGTTCCCGTGGTTCGCCTGGCTTCCGTGGTTCGCCTGGTTCCCGGAGACGGTCTCGCGCAGGGCGCGCAGGGACTCCTTGAGCGAGCCCATGGTGGCGAGGACGGCGGTCGGTTCGTAGCCGCAGTGCGCCATGCAGTTGGCGCAGCGCGGGTCCTTGCCCCGGCCGTACGCGTCCCAGTCGGTGTCCTCGATCAGCTCCCGGTACGTGGTGACGTACCCGTCGCTCATCAGGTAGCAGGGCTTCTGCCAGCCGAAGAGCGAGTAGTTGGGGATCGCCCACGCCGTGCACGGGAAGTCGACCTTCCCCTCCAGGAAGTCGAGGAAGAGGGGCGAGTGGTTGAGCCGCCAGCGCCGGCGGTTGCCGCCGGAGAACGCCTTCTTGAACAGTTCGCGGGTCTGCTCGACGCCGAGGAAGTGCTCCTGGTCGGGCGCCTTCTCGTAGGCGTAGGCGGGCGAGATCATCATCTCGTCGACCTGGAGGTCGTCGTTGAGGAAGTTGAGGACCTCGATGATGGTCTGCGGGGTGTCGGTGTTGAAGAACGTCGAGTTGGTGGTCACCCGGAAGCCGCGCCGCTTGGCCTCCTTGATGGCGGCCACGGCCTCGTCGAACACCCCTTCCTTGGCCACGGACTCGTCGTGCCGCTCCCGCAGCCCGTCGATGTGCACCGCGAACGCGAAGTACGGCGAGGGCTTGAACTTCTCCATCTTCTTGCGCAGCAGCAGGGCGTTGGTGCACAGGAAGACGTACTTCCTCCTGGCCACCAGCTGCCTCACGATCTCGTCGATCTGCGGGTGCATCAGGGGCTCGCCGCCGGCGATGGAGACCATCGGCGCTCCGGACTCCAGGACGGCGCCCACGGCCTGCGCCACCGGCATGCGCTGCTTCAGCACGCCCGCCGGATGCTGGATCTTGCCGCAGCCCTCGCACTTCAGATTGCAGGCGTAGAGCGGCTCCAGCTCGACGATCAGCGGGAACTTGTCCCGCTTGCGGAGCTTCTGTTCGGCGAGATACGTCGCCACCTTGATGGACTGGCGGAGCGGCATGGCCATCTGGCTCACCTCCGGGGGAGCAGCAGGGAACGGTGCCATTCGTAGTAAGCGGGAAGGACGGCACGAAGGACGCGGAAGGCTGATATTCCACCGCGTACCGTGCCGATCCGGACCAGTTCATGTTCTGGAGCGTCCACGACCACCCGGACGGCCGCAACGGGGCGTGCGCCCGATCGCACGGCGCGGTGGAGCGTGACCGCGGACTCCATGTCGACCGCGATCGCGCCGGTCGCGAACAGATCCGCCCGCTCGTGACCGCGTACGACGTGGTCCGATCCGGTGAGCGGGCCCGTGTGGATCGTGCGCCCCGGTACGGCCTTCGCCAGCTCCTTGACCAGCAGTTCGGCGCCCACACAGGGCGTGACGGCGCCGTCGGGGCCCCGGGTCTCCTCGGCGACGACGAGGTCGCCGGGGTGCATGCCCGGGGCGAGTCCGGCGCAGAACCCGGTGGCCAGGACCGCCGCGTCGCGCAGCTCCGGGCCCGCGAGCAGCCGGGCGACGGACCGCTCGGCGGCCCGGGGGCCCATGCCGGTGCGCACGACGGTGACCGGGCCCCCGGCGCCGCCCCGGTCGCCGCTGCGCAGGGCGAGCTGCTCGATGCCGAGCGCGCAGGCGATCAGCAGCGGGGCCGGGGCGGCGGGCGTGTTCATCAGCGCCCCTGGGCTGTCAGGACGGCCGGTTCGCCGTGGACGTACCGGCCGAGCGCGGTGAGCGGGAAGACCTGCCGGTAGAGGTGGTAGTTGATCGAGAAGTCCCAGGGGAACCCGGTGCCGGTGAAGTACGGCTCGTCCCAGGAGCCGTCCTCCCGCTGGGTCCGGGCCAGCCACTCGACACCGCGTTCGGTGGCCTTGGTGTCCCGCTCCCCCGCCGCCAGCAGGGCGAGCAGCGCCCACGCGGTCTGGGAGGCGGTGGAGGCGCCCTTGCCGCCCCACTCGGCGGGGTCAGGGTAGGAACGCAGGTCCTCGCCCCAGCCGCCGTCGTCGTTCTGCACGGTCTCCAGCCAGGCCACGGCCCGGCGGATCGCGGGGTGCGAGGCGGGCAGCCCGGCGGCCACCAGCGCGGGGAGCACCGAGCCGGTGCCGTACACGTAGTTGACGCCCCAGCGCCCGAACCACGCGCCGCTGGGCTCCTGTTCGGCGAGCAGCCACTCGATGCCGCGCCGGGTGCGCGGATCGTGGGACAGGCCCTCGACCGCGAGCATCTCCACCACGTGCGCGGTGACATCGGCGGACGGCGGGTCGATGACCTCGCCGAAGTCGCAGAACGGCAGCCGGTTGGGGAAGGGGCTGGTGTTGTCGACGTCGAAGGCGGCCCACGCCCCGTTCCTCGACTGCATGCCGACGGTCCAGCGCACCCCTCGCCGGACGGCCCGCTCCACGCGCTCCGGGTCGTGGTGGGCCACCCGGCGCAGCGCGAGGACGACCTCGGCAGTGTCGTCGATGTCGGGGTAGTTGTCGTTGTGGAACTCGAAGGCCCAGCCGCCGGGCGGGAGTTGGGGCCGCTTCACCGCCCAGTCGCCGGGGCGGACGATCTCCTCGCCGAGCATCCAGTCGGCGGCCTTGACGAGTTGGGGGTGGTCGGCGGGCAAGCCCGCGTCGGCGAGCGCGATGGTGGCGAGGCAGGTGTCCCACACCGGCGACTGGCAGGCCTCGATCATCCGGGCCCCGTCCTCGCGCCACACGGCGAACCGGTCGAGAGACTCCAGCCCGGCCCGCATCACGGGGTGCTGGAGGTCGTAGCCGAGCAGATGCAACGCGATGAGCGAGTACACGGCCGGCGGCTGGATGCCGCCCCAGCAGCCGTCGTTCTCCTGGCGCTCGACGATCCAGCGGGCGGCGCTGTTCATCGCGGCCTTGCGCAGCCGCTTCAGCGCGACCTTGTGGTAGCCGTGCAGGACCTTGTCGAGCCGCTGGAAGGCGCCCTCCCAACTGACCGGCGGATCAAGGGGTCTGGGCGGGTTCGGCCGCCCCGGGTCGGTGTGCAGCTCGTCCAGCGGGAACGGGGCGGGCCGCACCGGACGCTTCGCCGAGACCACCGTCAGCGGCACGATCGTCTGCCGGGCCCAGCATCCGAAGTCGTAGATGTTGAGCGGCATCCACTTCGGGAACCAGATGATCTCCGGCGGCATCTCCGGCAGGTCGTCCCACTTCCACCAGCCGAACAGGGCCAGCCAGATCCGGGTGAAGACCCGGGCGGCGGCGATCCCGCCCCGCTCCCGGATCCACGCGGACGCCCGCGCCATGTGCGGGGCGTCGGGTTCGTCCCCGGCCAGTCGCAGCGCGACGTACGCCTCGACCGTGGCGGAGAGGTCGGGCGGGCCGCCGTAGAAGGTGGCCCAGGTGCCGTCAGGGCGCTGCTCGCCCCTGATGAACAGAGCGGCGGCCCGGGTGGTCCCCTCGTCGCGGATGCCGAGGAACTGACGGAGCAGCAGGTCCTCGGCGTCCATGGTGACGTTGGTCTCCAGGTCGCCCTTCCACCAGCCCTGGTCGTCCTGCCGGGAGAGGAGGAAGTCGGTGGAGCGCCGTACGGCGCGCGCGGCGGCGTCCTGGACCCCGGCCGCCTGCGGGGTGTCGTGGTCGGTGTCGCTGGCCGAGGGGGCGCGGGGCGGCAGTGCCCCGGTGCTTCCGTCGGTCGTCGCTGTCATGGCTTCCCCTTCGTGCAGTGGACGGATCTCTCTGCGGTGGGTCAGCCGTCGGCCGGTGCGTGTCCGGTGACGGGCACCGGCCGGCGACTACGCGAGGGCTATTCGACCGATGACGGTCGGCTCCTGGGGGATGGTGCTCATCTCTTCCGTACGACGACGAAGTCCGCGAGCGCCGCGAACTCCTCCCGGACCCGCTCGGGCATCCGGATCGAGTCCAGCGCGTCGATGGCGATCCGGTGCTGGCGGCGCGCCTCCTCGACGGCCCATTCGCGGCCGCCCGCCTCCTCGATGAGGGCGGCGCGCGCGGCGAACTCCGCCTCGGAGAAGTTCTCGAAGTCGCTCGCCTTGGCGTCGGCGGCGAGGAGTTCGCCCAGTTGCTCGGAGGCCGGGCCGCCGGCCGCGAGGGCGGCCACGACGGGCAGGGACTTCTTGCGCTGGCGCAGGTCGCTCCAGGTCTGCTTGCCGGTGGAGACCGGGTCGCCCCAGATGCCCAGCAGGTCGTCCACGGCCTGGAAGGCGAGGCCGAGGTGGTAGCCGTACGTCTCCAGCGTGTCGGCGGTGCGGTCGTCGGCGCCGCCGAGGACCGCACCGATGGAGCAGGCGCAGGCGAGCAGGGCGCCGGTCTTGTTGCCCTCCATCTCCAGGCACTCCTCGACGGTGACCCGCTCGCGGTGCTCGTAGGAGATGTCCTGGGCCTGTCCGTCGATGAGGGCACGGGTCGCCGTGGTGACGCGGCGGGTGGCGCGCGCCGCCTCGGCGGTGCCGAGTTCGAGGAGGATCTCGTTGGCGAGGACCATCAGGGCGTCGCCGACGAGGATGGCCTGGGCGGGGCCGTGCACCTTCCACACGGTGTCGCGGTGGCGGCGCTGTTCGTCGCCGTCCATCAGGTCGTCGTGCAGCAGCGAGAAGTTGTGCACCAGCTCCACGGCGACCGCGCCGGGGATGCCGGTCTCGGGCGCGGCGCCGGTGACCTCGGCGGACATGACGGCGAGCGCGGGGCGTACGGCCTTGCCGCCGTCGCCGTCCGCCGGGTTGCCGTGGGCGTCGATCCAGCCGAAGTGGTAGGCGGCGACGGTGTCCATCGGGGGCGCCAGCCGGTCGACGGCCGCCCGCAGCACGGGTGTGGCCAGGGTCCGCCCGCGCTCCAGGAGCGCGGTCACGTCCACCGCGGTCCTCGCGGCGGCCGTCACGGCCGGGGGCACAGTGGGCACAGTCTCTCCAGATGTCGATGTGTTCGCGGTACCGGGAGTGCGGGAGCCGGTCCGGTGCGCCTGCGGCGTCATGCCGCCTCCTCGTGGTCGACGAGGCGGTTCCGGGGCCGGCCCGCGGCGGCGAGGGCGGCGTCCGCCGCCGCGATGCCGCTGCGGACCGCGCTCTCCATGGTCGCGGGCCACCCGGTGGCGGTCCACGCTCCGGCCAGGTACAGGCCGGGTGCCTTGGTGCGGGCGCCGGGCCTGAGCCGTCCGACGCCGGGGGTGGGAGCGAAGGTCGCGGTGCGCTCCCGGGTCACGAAGAAGTCCTTCACCCCGGCGCCGCGCGCGCCGGGCAACAGCCGCTCCAGCTCGGGCAGATACCGCTCGCGCAGGACGGAGACCGGTGCGTCGATCTCGCTCCGCGCCGCCGACTGCGACAGCGCCAGGTACTGGCCGTCGCGCAGGCCCGAGGCCTCGGTCCGGTCGAAGACCCACTGGACGGGTGAGCCGAGCGCCGCGAAGAAGGGCCTGCTGAGCACCTTGCGGTCGTACACCACATGGACGTTGAGGATCGGCGCGGTGCCGATCTCCAGCAGCCGTCCGGGCTCGTCGAGGGCGCCCCCGGGCAGCAGGTCGTGCGTCTCGCGCTGGGGTACGGCGAGCACGACCGCGTCCGCGTCGAGGGTCTCGCCGGGCACCTCGACCCGCCAACTCCCGTTCTCCGCACGGGAGACGGAGCCGGCTCGGGCGCGGAGCACGGTACGGACGCCCGCCGAGTCGAGCGCCTTGCGGGCCCGCCGGTCGTGCAGTTCGCCGAGCGGGACGTGGGCCCAGCCGATGTCGGCGGCGCCCGGCTCGGAGAGCAGGCCCGTCTTGAACACCATCGCGGCGAGCGCGAGGGAGGCGTCGCCGGCCACCGCGTTGAGGGTGGCGACCCCGACGAGGTCCCACAGTGCCTCGACGGCCCGCGCCGACTGTCCCTGGGCGGCCAGCCAGCTACCGAAGTCCCGCTCGTCCAGCACGGGATCGTCGAGGTCGAGCGCCTTGAGCGCCAGCGCGGCCCGCCCCACCCGGGCGCGCTCGGCGAGCGAGAGATGGGTGTACGTGGCGAGGCTGCGCCCCAGGTGCAGCGGTACCGGCAGCGCGTCGCGCCGCAGCCTGCCGAGCCGTCTGCCGGGCCGGCCCTCGGCGTCGAGAACCGGCACGTCGAGACGATCCTGCAAGGGGGCGAGCGCGGCGGCGTCGACCCGGTCGAGGAACCAGCGGTAGGCGGTGCAGCACCGCAGGTACACATGCTGTCCGTTGTCGACGGTGAGGTCGCCGCGCTGGAAGGAGAAGGCGAGTCCGCCGAGGCGGGGCCGTCCTTCCAGCAGGGTGACCCGGACGCCCGCGTCCGCGAGCGAGAGCGCGGCGGTGATGCCCGCCAGCCCGCCGCCGACCACCACGGCCGTGCGCGGGCGCCGGCCCTCGCGATCCGCGTCAAGCAGTGCCTCCGACTGTGCTCCGTCGGTCATCGTGCACCCTCCCCTGCCGGTCCGCCGGGGTGCCGGAGCGGTTCGCGGCGGACCGTCGCAGTCTGGGACGCGTCATGGGTGCGGAGGGTTGCGTACCACTTTTCGCCGATGGGTTCGCCTTGGACCGGATTGTCCATCAGACGCGCCTCCTGACGGTACGGCGTGAGACATGGCGGGCGTCCAGACCCGAGAGGCCGCGCACGGCGACGTAGGCCTTCTCCCGGCCGGGCAGCGAGACGCGTCCACGCAGCACGGCCTCCGGCTCGCGCTCGATGCGGTCGAGCAGCCTGCGGTAGATGCCGGCCATGGCGGCGACGCAGGCGCCGCTGCGGCGGTCGAGCATCGGCAGCAGCCGGTACCCCTCGGCGAACAGGGCGCGGGCCCGGCGCACCTCGAAGTGCACCAGACCCGCGAAGTCGGAGTCGGCGGGTGGCAGAGGCCCGGCGAACCCCGCCGAGCAGCCGAACTTCGCGAGGTCGTCGGCGGGCAGATAGGTGCGTCCGCCCTCCGCGTCCTCGCGAACGTCCCTGAGGATGTTGGTGAGTTGGAGTGCGAGTCCGAGGGTGTCGGCGTACTCCGGGGCGCGTTCCGCACCGCGCGCGCCGGGTTCCGTGCCGAAGACACCGAGCGAGAGCCGGCCGATGGCGCCGGCGACGCAGCGGCAGTAGACCTTCAGGTCGTCCCAGGTCTCGTAGTGCTCGCCGCGCACGTCCATGAGGACGCCGTCGATGAGTTCGTCGAGGGCGTCCAGCGGGATCGGGAAGGCGGCCGCCGCGTGGGCGAGGGCGACCACGACGGGATCGGTGTCGTCGTCGTCGACCGCGCCGGCCCTGACCCGGGTCAGCAGCGCTCTGGTCTCCTCCAGCCGGGTCGCCTTGGCCTCGATCGCGAGGGCGCCGTCACCGATGTCGTCGACCCGCCGGGAGAACGCGTACAGCGCGGACATCGCGCGGCGCTTGGGGGTCGGCAGCAGCCTGATGCCGTAGGCGAAGTTGCGGGCCTGCTGTCCGGTGACGGCCTCGCAGTAGCTGTAGGCGGCGAGTACCGGCGCGGACACGTGTGGTTCCGACTCCACGGTCCGGATCACCCCTCTCCTCGCAGGGTCGCGCCCACCTCGCGCAGCAGCCGGAGCTTGCCGGGCTTGGGCGGGCCGGGAAGTACGTCGAACTCGGCGGCGGCGATGGCGCGGACGGCCGCCCTGCCCCCCGCCACGAACCCCGCGAGGAGCAGCCTCAGCCTGCCGTGGACGCTGTCCACGAGGGGGGCGCCCTCGTCCAGGAGGTCGCGGGCGCGCTCGGCCTGGCAGGCGACGAGGGCGCGCACCGACGCGCCCGCTGAGGGCGCGGCGAGGTCCGCTTCGGGGACGTGGAAGCGCTTCAGGTCCGCGGCGGGGAGGTAGATCCGGTCGCGGCGCAGGTCCTCCGCGACGTCCTGGAGGTGTTCGACGATCTGCAGTGCGGTGCAGATCGCGTCCGAGTGCCGGACCCGCTCGGGGGTGGTGGCGCCGGTGACGGCGAGGACCAGGTGACCGACCGGGTTGGCGGACAGCGCGCAGTAGGCGAGCAGGTCGTCGTAGGTCTCGTACCGCTTGACCAGCTGGTCCTGGCGGTTGGCGGCGATCAGCGCGAGGAACGGCTCGGGGGTGAGGGATCGCCGGCGGACGGTGTGCCGGAGCCTGCGCAGCAGGGGGTGACTGGGGGTGCCGTCGAAGACCTTGCCGAGGTCGGCCTCGAAGGCGTCCAGCAGGAGCAGCCGGTCGTCTGCGTCCTGCGGGGCGAGGCCCAGGAGGCGGGCGTCGGCGCCGCCGGGGGCGAGGTCGCCGTCACCGATGTCGTCGACGAGGCGGGCGAAACCGTAGACGGCCATGAGGTCGTCTCGCCAGGCCCTGGGCAGGAAGAACGGGGCGACGGGAAAGTTCTCGGCCCGGGCCTTGTCGAGGGTGTCGCGCTCCGGGTCCGCGGCGCGCGCCGTCCCGGTTTCGGTCACCGCTCGTCACCCGGCGCGGGAACGGCAGAAGCGTGGTTGCGCTGGGGAGTCTCCATAGCCATGGCCGTCACATCTCCCGTTCTACACTGCCGACCCAATACGCACTATTTCGGACACGCCGCCCAGTGGGCGGCGTCTGCGGCTGATGCCGGGTGTCGCGCATTATGGACCCACTTGCCGCGATTCGGCACCGGTACAGCTTACGTTGTACAACGCACCATGCTCCGTAGGGGTGTCCGGCGCATCACAAGAACGCACCGATTGCCCCCAAGATTCCTATGAGCGGCCGGAGTTGACACATCCTTGCCGAAGTTGGCGATTCCTTTGCGGATGCCGTCCCCGGTCGGCCGGACGAGCGCCCCGCCCCTGTGTCCCTTGCAGACGCCGGGCCCCGCCGGAGCAGTTCCGGCGGGGCCCGGGTCGTGCGGGACTACTTGCCCGTGAACTTCTCGTACTCCTTGAGCACCTCGTCGGTCGGGCCGTCCATGCGCAGCTCCCCGCGCTCCAGCCACAGGACGCGGTCGCAGGTGTCGCGGATGGACTTGTTGTTGTGGCTGACCAGGAAGACCGTGCCGGCCTCCTTGCGCAGCTCGCGGATGCGGGCCTCGGAGCGCTTCTGGAAGGCGCGGTCACCGGTGGCGAGGGCCTCGTCGATCATCAGCACGTCGTGGTCCTTGGCGGCCGCGATGGAGAAACGCAGGCGGGCCGCCATGCCGGAGGAGTAGGTGCGCATCGGCAGGGTGATGAAGTCGCCCTTCTCGTTGATGCCGGAGAAGTCGACGATGCCCTGGTAGCGCTCCTTGATCTGGTCGCGGGACATGCCCATCGCCAGGCCGCCCAATATGACGTTGCGCTCGCCCGTGAGGTCGTTCATCAGGGCGGCGTTGACACCGAGCAGCGAGGGCTGGCCGTCGGTGTAGACCTTGCCCTTCTCCGCCGGGAGCAGACCGGCGATGGCCCGCAGCAGGGTCGACTTGCCCGAGCCGTTGGAGCCGATGAGACCGATGGCCTCGCCCCGGTAGGCGACGAAGGAGACGCCCTTGACGGCATGCACCTTGCGCACGCCCCGCTCCTCGCCGCGCTTGAGGATGCGGCTGAGGGCGGCGGTGGCGCTGCCCTTGCCGGTCTTGGCGCCGTTGACGCGGTAGACGATGTGCAGCTCGTCCGCGATGACGGTGGGGATGAGTGACTCAGCCACGGCCGTACCTCTCCTCCGCCTTCCAGAAGTACACGAAACCGCCGAGCGCGATCAGCACGGCCCAGCCGCCGGCGACCGCCCACACGTGCGGGGGCAGGTTCTCGGAGCCGTAGCCGTCGATCAGCGCGAAGCGCATCAGGTCCATGTAGATCGCCGCCGGGTTCCACTGGAGGACGTCGGCGATCCACTTCGGGTGGTCCTCCAGCATCACCGGGATGGAGAACATGACGCCGGAGGCGTACATCCAGGTCCGCATCACGAACGGCATCAGCTGCGCGAGGTCCGGGGTCTTGGACCCCATGCGGGCCATGATCAGCGCGAGGCCGGTGTTGAAGAGGAACTGCAGCGCGAGCACGGGGAGGATCAGCAGCCAGGACGGCTTCGGATAGCTGCCGAAGCCGACCGCCACGCAGAACAGCACGATCATCGAGAACAGCAGTTGCTGGAGCTGCTGGAGCGCGAAGGAGATCGGCAGCGAGGCGCGCGGGAAGTGCAGCGCGCGCACGAGGCCCAGGTTGCCGGAGATCGCGCGGACGCCCGCCATCACCGAGCTCTGCGTGAAGGTGAACACGAACACACCCGTGACCAGGAACGGGATGTAGACCTCGCGGGGCATGCCGCGGTCCGCGCCGAGGATCAGGCCGAAGATCAGGAAGTACACCAGCGCGTTGAGCAGCGGGGTGGCCACCTGCCACAGCTGACCGAGCTTGGCCTGGCTGTACTGCGCGGTGAGCTTCGCCTGCGAGAAGGCCAGGATGAAATGGCGCCGCCCCCACATCTGGCGGACGTACTCCACGAGTCCGGGCCGGGCGCCGCTCACGGCGAGCCCGTACTTGGCGGCCAGTTCCGTCGCGGAGAGCCCGTCGTCGGGCGACGGACGGTCGCTCACCACAACCCTGCCGTCATGCGTTGTCTCACTCACAAATGGAAACTTTCGTCCTCAAAGTGCGCGGCCTGGTCGGGCCGAGGCGGAAACCTGGACCGGGTACGGCCGCATGCTCTCAGATTTCGAGCGTGTCAGATGACGGGAGGGCGTCCCAGCCGGGTCAGCCGCCACACCGTACGCCACTTCATGGGCCGGCGGGGACCGCAGGGGCTGCTCCAGCCCTCCTTGAAGCCGCCGAACCAGGCCTTCAGGGCCGGTCCGGAGGGCTTGCGGAGCAGGGTCAGCAGCAGCCAGACGCCCAGGTAGACCGGGACGAGCGGGGCCGGGAGGTTACGGCGGGCGAGCCAGACGCGGTTGCGCGCGACCATGCGGTGGTAGACCGCGTGCCGGGAGGGCGCGGTCGTGGGGTGGTACAGCACCATGTCGGACCGGTAGTCGATCATCCAGCCCGCGTCGAGGGCCCGCCATGCCAGGTCGGTTTCCTCGTGCGCGTAGAAGAATTCGTCCGGGAGGCCGCCGACTTCGGCGAACACCTGGGTGCGTACGGCGTTGGCGCCGCCGAGGAAGGTGGTGACCCGGGAGGAGCGCATCGGGTCGGCCGCCCGCAGCCGGGGCACATGGCGCCGCTGGGTCTCGCCGGTCTCCGGGTCGGCGATCCGGAAGCTGACGATGCCGAGCCTCGGGTCGGCCTCGAAGGCCCGGCGGCAGAGTTCGGCGGTGTCGTGGTGGGCGAGCAGGCCGTCGTCGTCGAGGAAGAGCAGCACGTCGACGTCGCGGCCGCTGGGGCCGAACGCCTCTATGCCGATGTTGCGCCCGCCGGGGATGCCGAGGTTCTCGGGCAGCTCGACCGTCCGGACGCCCTCGGGGACGTCCGGGACGGGCGAGCCGTTGCCGACGACGACCGCCTCGACCCGGTCGCCCTCCTGCTTGGCGACCGAGTCGAGGAGGGCGCGGAGTTCGTCCGGGCGGTTGCCCATGGTGATGATCACCGCGCCGACCTTCATGCCGCCGCTCACTTCAGCCTGCTGGAGACGAGGATCGACACCAGGTGCAGCAGGGTCTGGAGCAGCGCGATGCCGGCCAGGACGGCGACGCCCACCCGGGAGAAGAAGAGGTCGCCCCGGATCTGGTCCACGACCGCGAGGGCCAGGATCAGCAGGGAGGCCTCGACGCCGAGGATCAGCCGGTGGAACTTCAGGGCGGCGGCGGCCCTGCGGGCCAGCGCCATGCCGGAGGAGCGCGGCTCGGCGGCCGACTCCTGGACCGGCGGCTTGCCGGTCTGGTGCCGGGCGACCCCGACGAGGTCCGTCTCGGCCTTGATCAGGATGGCGCCGAGCGCGGCGAGCGTGCCGAGGAAGGCCCACAGCCAGTCGATCCGGCCGGTGCCCCACAGGTCGGCCGCGCGCAGGCCGAAGCCGACGAGGACGGCCGCGTCGCACAGGTAGGCACCGACCCGGTCGACGTAGACGCCGGTCATCGAGTACTGCTTGCGCCAGCGGGCGAGCTCGCCGTCGACGCAGTCGAACAGCAGGTACAGCTGGACCATCAGCACACCGAGGACGGCGCCCGGGATGCCCGGCACGAGCAGGGCCGGGGCGGCGAGGACGCCGAAGACGGTCATCAGGTAGGTCAGCTGGTTGGGCGTGACCCGGGTGTTCACCAGGTGCCGGTCTATCCGCAGCGAGATCTCGCGCATGTAGAGCCGGCCGGCCCAGTGCTCACCGCTGCGGCGGTCCTTCACACCCGGGGGGTGAACGACCGGGCGCAGCTCAGCTACTGATGGCTTTGGCATAGTCGGCGTAGGCGTCCTTGATCTGTTCGGTGCTCAGTTCGAGGTGTTCCAGGATGGTGTAGCGGCCCGGCCGGGTCTGCGGGGCGAACTCCACGACCTGGACGAACTCGTCCACGGTGAAGCCGATCTCGTCCGGGAGGACGGGCAGGCCGTGGTGGCGCAGGACCTCGACCATCTGGCCCGCGACCTCGTGGTTGCCCCGCAGGAACGTGGCGAACGCGCCCCCGAGACCGCACTGTTCGCCGTGCAGGGCGTTGCGCTTGGGGAAGGTCAGGTCGAACGCGTGGCTGATCTCGTGGCAGGCGCCCGAGGCGGGACGGCTGTCGCCGGCCACGGACATGGAGATCCCGCACAGCACGAGGGACTCGGAGAGCGTGGTCAGGAACTCGTCGTCGCCGACCCCGCCGGGGTGGCGCAGCACGGCCTCGGCGGCCTGGCGGGCCATGGCGGCGGCCAGTCCGTCGACCTTCTCGCCGGTCTCCCGGCTGGACAGCTCCCAGTCGGCCACGGCGGAGATCTTGCAGATCACGTCGCCGATGCCGGCCCGCACGAAGCGCACCGGGGCCTCGCGGATGACGTCGAGGTCGATGACGATGCCGATCGGGTTCGGCACCCCGTAGGAGCCGCGGCCCGCGTCGTTGTCGAGGGTCGCCACCGGGGAGCACAGACCGTCGTTGGCGAGGTTGGTGGCGACGGCGACCAGCGGCAGGCCCACCCGGGCGGCCGCGTACTTGGCGCAGTCGATGACCTTGCCGCCGCCGAGCCCGACCACGGCGTCGTAGTGACCGCCCTTCTTGATCGAGTCGGCCAGCCGTACCGCTCCGTCGATGGTGCCGTCGGCGTCGCTGAACCAGTCCGCCTCCGGCAGGGCCGGGGCGAACCGGTCGCGCAGCGCGGCGCCGGAGCGCGAGCTGATCGCGAAGGCCAGCCGGCCCGACGGCGCGATGCGCTGGTCCGACAGGATCGTCGCCAGATCATCGAGCGCGCCGGGACGGATGTCCACGACGACCGGCGAGGGGATGAGCCTCGTCAGTACTGGCACGCGATCTCACGTCCCTTGGCGAGGTCGTCGTGGTTGTCGATCTCGACCCACTTGACGTCACCGATGGGCGCGACGTCGATACGGAAGCCCCGGTTCACGAGCTCCTGGTAGCCGTGCTCGTAGAACTGCTGCGGGTCCGTCTCGAAGACCGTCTTCAGGGCGTCGGCCAGCTCGTCGGCGGCCTCGCCCTCGATGAGGGTGACGCCGATGTACTCGCCGGTCGCCTCGGCCGGGTCCATCAGCTTGGTGATCTTGGTCATGCCGCCCTCGGGGCCGACGACGACCTTCATCTCCTCGTCGGCGAGGGACTTCACCGTGTCGAGGGCGAGGATGATCTTCTTGCCGTCGCCGCGGGCGGCGAGCAGGGTCTTCTCGACGGAGACCGGGTGCACGGTGTCGCCGTTGGCGAGGATCACCGAGTGCTTGATGGCGTCACGGCCGCACCACAGGGAGTAGGCGTTGTTCCACTCCTCGGCCTTGTCGTTGTCGATCAGGGTGATCTTGACGCCGTACTTCTGCTCCAGCGCCTCGCGGCGCTCGTAGACGGCCTCCTTGCGGTACCCGACGATGATCGCGACCTCGGTCAGGCCGATCTCGGCGAAGTTGCCGAGGGTGAGGTCGAGAACCGTGAGGTGCTCCGCGTCTCCCTCCACGGACCCTTCGGGCCCGACCGGCACGAGTGCCTTGGGGAGGGTGTCGGTGTAGGGGCGCAGACGCCGTCCGGCGCCGGCCGCCAGCACGAGGCCGATCATGCGGGTTCTCCTTCATCGTGTACGGCGGGTGCGCCGGTCTTGTGGGCGATCACCCAGAAGCGGATGCTCTCGAGGAGCACCAGCAGGGCCACGGCCACGGCGAGAGCCGTGAGCGCGACTGTGAACTCTGTGGGCGCGAGCAGCGCGGCCAGGACGGTGACCAGCAGGGTCCTGCCGTCGTGACCGCCGATCGCCCGCACCAGCCACCGCGGCGGCGCGCCTGCGTCGCCGCGGATGCGGTACACCGTGTCGTAGTGATGGTAGGCGACGGCCGCCACCAGCCCGAAAGCCGCGGGGAGGGCGCCGTTCACCTCGGCCTTGGCCGCCAGCAGCAGGATGGTGCCGTATTCGGCGGCGCGGAAGAGGGGCGGGATCAGCCAGTCGAGAGGGCCCTTGAGGGAGCGCTCGACGGCTTCGGCCGACAGCCCGACGTACAGGGCGGCCAGGGCGACGAGCTGCCAGGCAGGGCCCCAGAGCCAGGCGGCGGTCACCACGGCCACGGCTCCGAAGGCCGCGCTGAGGAGTGCCGTCTTGCGCGGCGGGCCCGGCAGGAACCGCGCCAGCGCTTCGGCGAGCGGGCCGGTGTCCGCGAGGTCCGCGAGCGCCTGGGCCGCCCGGTCCGTGCGCTGCGCCTTGCGGGTCAGCGAGCGCAGCACACGGCCCGCCGTGGTGTACGTCGCGGCGAAGGCGCACCCGATGAGCAGCGCGTAGAAGGTGATGCGCGGCGTGGTGAGAGCCGTGAGGACGGCGATCATGGCCCAGCGTTCGCCGATCGGCAGCACGATCATGCGCCGTACCCACACCGTCCAGCCGACGCTGTCGAGTTTGCCGGAGAGGGCGGCGGTGGGGCTGGTGTTGGCGGTGGCGTCGTGGTTCGCCTCGTTGAAGGAGAAGTCGACGACGTGGCGGCAGGTCTGCAGGACCATCGCGCCGAGGGCCAGGGCCCATACGTCGTCACCGCCACGCGCGGCGCCGAGGGCGAGGCCCGCGTAGTAGGCGTACTCCTTGGCGCGGTCGAAGGTGGCGTCGAGCCAGGCGCCGAGGGTCGAGTACTGCAACGAGTAGCGGGCCAGCTGGCCGTCGGTGCAGTCGAGGACGAAGGAGAAGATCAGCAGGAGACCGGCCGCGACGAAGCCGCCGCGGGTGCCGGTGGCCGCGCAGCCGGCCGCGATCAGCGCGGTGATCAGCGAGGCCGTCGTGACCTGGTTCGGGGTCAGGCCCCGGCGGGCGCACCAGCGGGCGATGTAGCGGGAGTACGGGCTGATGAAGTACGTGGTGAAGAAGCCGTCGCGGGACTTCACCGCCGTACGCAGCCGTACGGCCTCGTCGTCGACGGCGGTGACCGCCTGGCGGGCCTCGTTGCGGGCCTGCGGGTCGGCGGGGACGGCGGCGACCAGGGTGCCCAGCTCCGGGCGGTACAGACCGACGCCGTCGGCGTCGAGGGCGGCGACGACCCGGTCGGCGACGCTGTCCACGGCGACGGCCGTGGTGCCGCCCGCGTCCGAGCTCTCGCGGGCCAGCGCCCGGGTGAGCGCCTGACGGGCGGCGGGCCGCACGGTCACGGCGCCCGGGAGGGCGGCGGCCTCGAAGCGGGGGTCGGTGAGTCCCAGGCGCAGGGCGTGCACATGGCCCACGAAACGGGCGTCGACGATCGCGACCCGCTGGTCCGCGGGCACCGTCGCCAGGAGCGTCTCGGCGTCACCGGCGTCGGAGGCGGTCCGTACGTCGAAGCCGAGCGACCGCAGATCGCCCTCCAGCGACGATCCGGGGACCGGCTGACCGGTGAGGATGGCGGTCGACAGACGAACTCACTCCCTGGGTGCCGACGCGACCGCGCCGGACATGTACGTGGTGGAGGCGCCCCGGCCCGCTGCGACCCGGCGGCGTGTCGGCAGAGGTTATCGGATGAAGAGAAGGAGGCGTTCACCGCCCGTTCACGGCCGGATCAGTTCGGCCTGCTCAAGCCGTCGGCCCTCCGCCGCGATCATCATCGGGGATGTGGGGGTTGCGCCACAAACTCCGGTGCGGATATCGGGAAATAGGGGACGAAAGAACGGGCTCGCTCCTCCACGAGAGGCCGGGTTCCGCGCCCTTGAAGGGGCGCGGGGAACTGCGCGACCAGCCACGACCGCACGGGCACCCGCCACTCCTCCACACCCCCTACGGCGAATAGGCACACCACACCCCCCGCATAAAGTGACCGCATGACATGGCTGATCACAGGCGGGGCGGGCTACATCGGCGCACACGTGGCGAAGGTCATGACCGGGGCCGGTGAACGCGTCGTCGCCCTCGACGACCTCTCCGCGGGGGTCCGCGGCCGCCTCCCCGAGGACATCCCCCTGATCCACGGCTCCGCCCTCGACGGCGACCTGCTCAAGCGGGTGCTCACCGAGCACGCCGTGACCGGTGTGGTCCACCTCGCGGCGCGCAAGCAGGTGGGCGAGTCGGTCGCCCAGCCCACCCGTTACTACCAGGAGAACGTCGGCGGCCTCGCCACGCTCCTGGAGGCGTCGGCCGCCGCCGGGGTCGAGCGCTTCCTCTTCTCCTCCTCCGCGGCCGTCTACGGCAACCCGGACGCGGACCTCATCACGGAGGACACGCCGTGCGCCCCGATGAGCCCGTACGGCGAGACCAAGCTGGCCGGGGAGTGGCTGGTCCGGGCGGCGGGGCGGGCCCACGGCATCGCGACCGTGTGTCTGCGCTACTTCAACGTGGCCGGCGCCGCGGAGCCCGCCCTGGCCGACACCGGCATCTTCAACGTCATCCCGATGGTCTTCGACCGCCTCACCCGTGACGAGGCCCCGCGGATCTTCGGCGACGACTACCCGACCCCGGACGGCACCTGCATCCGGGACTACATCCATGTCGCCGATCTCGCCGACGCGCACCTCGCGGCGGCCCGGCGCCTGACCGCCGGGGACGTCTCGGGCGACCTGACCGTGAACATCGGCCGGGGCGAAGGCGTTTCGGTCCGCGAACTCGTCGACCTCATCGGCGAGGTGACCGGGGACCGCCGTCCCGCGCTCGTCGAGCCCCGCCGCCCCGGTGACGCGCCGCGCGCGGTCGCCTCGGCCGAGCGGGCGCGGCGCGAGCTCGGCTGGACGGCCCGGCGAGGGGTGCGCGAGATGGTCGAGTCGGCGTGGGCGGGGTGGCGGCTGCACCGCGGTCTCTGACCTTTTCCGGCCGTTCCCGACCACCGTCCCCGATCATGCGGCGCTCTGACCTGCGTACTCGTTTCCGCAGGTCAGGGCACATGACAACGGTGTTCAGTGCCGCGTTGCCGGATACCCCCCACCCGTAGTTGACTGTGATCCGGAGCCGAACACACGGACGCATGAGAGAGGCGGATCCCATGGGGGCCGGTCACGATCACGGGCACGCGCAGCACGCGCCGACCAGCGGTACGGCGGCAGCGGCCTACCGCGGGCGGCTGCGGATCGCGCTGTCGATCACGCTCACCGTCATGGTGGTCGAGATCGTCGGCGGCGTGCTCGCCGATTCACTGGCGCTCATCGCCGACGCGGCGCACATGGCGACGGACGCGGTGGGCCTCGGCATGGCGCTCCTCGCGATCCACTTCGCGAACCGTCCGCCGAGCGGCAACCGCACCTTCGGCTACGCCCGCGCCGAGATACTCGCGGCGCTCGCCAACTGTCTGCTGCTGCTCGGCGTCGGCGGCTATGTGCTGTACGAGGCGATCCAGCGGTTCATCACCCCGGTCGGGACCCAGGGCGGGCTGACCGTCGTCTTCGGCGCGATCGGTCTGGTGGCGAACATGATCTCGCTGTCGCTGCTGATGCGGGGCCAGAAGGAGAGCCTCAACGTCCGGGGCGCCTTCCTGGAGGTGGCCGCGGACGCGCTCGGTTCATTGGCAGTGATCATCTCCGCGACGGTCATCCTGCTCACCGGCTGGCAGGCCGCCGACCCGATCGCCTCGCTCGCCATCGGTGTGATGATCATCCCGCGAACGGTGAAGCTGCTGCGCGAGACCCTCGACGTCCTGCTGGAAGCGGCGCCGAAGAACGTCGACATGGCCGAGGTGCGGGCCCATATCCTGGCGCTGCCCGGCGTGGAGGACGTCCACGATCTGCACGCCTGGACCATCACCTCCGGCATGCCGGTGCTCTCCGCCCATGTGGTGGTCAGCTCGGACACGCTGGACTCCATCGGCCACGAGAAGATGCTGCACGACCTCCAGGGCTGCATCGGCGACCACTTCGACGTCGAGCACTGCACCTTCCAGCTGGAGCCGGGCGGCCACGCGGAACACGAGGCGAAGCTGTGCCACTGACCACCGGCTGGACCACGCGACCGGAGACGTCCGCCGACCGCGCGGGGGTGTACGGCGTCAATGCCGCCGCCTTCGAGACCGACGCGGAGGCGCGGCTGGTCGACGCGCTGCGCGAGGATCCCGGCGCGTGGCTGCCCGACCTGTCCTACGTCGCCGAGGCCCCGGACGGCACGGTCGCGGCGTACGCGCTGATCACCCGCTGCCATGTCGACGAGGTGCCCGCGCTGGCGCTGGCCCCCGTCGCGGTGCTGCCGGAGCACCAGCGGCAGGGGGCGGGCGCGGCCGTCGTACGCGCGGTGCTGGAGGCGGCACGCGCGCGTGGGGAGCGGCTCGTCCTCGTCCTGGGGCATCCCGCGTACTACCCGCGCTTCGGCTTCGTACGGGCGTCCGAGTACGGCGTCCGGCCCGGGTTCGAGGTGCCGGACGAGGCGATGATGGCGCTGGTCCTGGACGGATCCGCCGCGGTGGCACCCGGCACCATCAGGTACGCGGCCGCTTTCGGGGTCTGATCCACGGCCCATGTGTCTCCGCCCGGGGTGTGCGGGTAGGACATGCGGGTCGACCGCGAAGTGCCGGAAGCACCGGTTGCGTGCGGCAGACTTGAGGCTCGAAGAACGAGGCGAAGGATGGGCATGCCGATCACACCTGCCACCGCGATGCACAGTCCCGAGAGCGGCACCACGGAAGCGATCCTGCTGGAGCTGGTCGACGAGGACGGCACCACGATCGGCACCGCGGAGAAGCTGGCCGCTCATCAGCCGCCCGGTCAACTGCACCGGGCGTTCTCCGTCTTCCTCTTCGACGAGCGCGGGCGGCTGCTGCTCCAGCAGCGGGCCCTCGGCAAGTACCACTCCCCCGGTGTCTGGTCGAACACCTGCTGCGGTCACCCCTACCCGGGCGAGTCCCCCTTCGCGGCGGCCGCGCGGCGTACCCACGAGGAGCTGGGGGTCTCCCCCGCGCTGCTCGGCGAGGCGGGCACAGTCCGCTACAACCACCCGGACCCGGACTCGGGTCTGGTGGAGCAGGAGTACAACCATCTCTTCGTCGGGCTGCTCCAGTCCCCGCTCCGGCCGGACCCGGAGGAGGTCGGGGACACCGCGTTCGTCACCCCGGCGGAGCTGGCGGAGCGGCATGCCAAGGACCCGTTCTCGGCGTGGTTCATGACGGTCCTGGACGCGGCGCGTCCGGCGGTCAGGGAGCTGACGGGGCCGGCCGCGGGCTGGTGACCGGCGGCCGCCGGCCCGGGGCCGGCGGCCTCACCCCTGGATCAGATGTGCGGGTTCGAGCGGCAGGGCGACCCAGATCACCTTGCCGCCGCTCGCGGTGTGCTCCACGTCGCAGGCCCCGCCCGCCTCCAGCGTGATCTCCCGCACCAGGAGCAGTCCACGGCCGCCCAGCCGGCCGTGGTCGGTCTCCAGGGCGGTCGGGCGGTAGGGGTGGTTGTCCTCCACCGAGACCCGCACCCACTCGGCTCCGACGGCGACCTCGACGGCGAGCGTGGGCGACAGGAGCGCCGCGTGTTTCACGGCGTTGGTCACCAGCTCGGAGACGATCAGCAGGAGCCCCTGGACGAGGTCGTCCGAGATCGGCACGCCCTGGCGGGCCAGCAGTTCCCGGACGGCGCGCCGCGCCTGCGGCACCGAGGCGTCGACGGCGGCAGCGGTGAACCGCCAGACCCCTTCGTAAGGCAGTGGCTCCGGTGGCCTCCGGTCGTCGGGTCCGTGCCCGCCGCCGTCAGGGCGTGGGTCGCTCCCGCGCCCTTGGTCGTCCATGGTCCGGTCGCCACCCTTGCGCTCGATTGTCACCACATGTCGAGTGTTCGCAACTCGGCACCGCACACGGAGAACTGAACAGAAGTCAGCGTGTATCGGCGACTTTCGGATCACTCGTGAGCGAGTCGGTCGGGCACATGACAGCACCGTTTCGATATGCGTCGCTTTCGGAACTATTCGGGTTGTACGCGTTTGACGCCGGTCTCGCCCGCTTCCTCCCCCGACCCCACCCACCGCCTCCGATCGCCCGGAGGGCGACTGGCTAGCATCCGGGACATGGAGCCTCAGCTGCGCGACACCGTCGCCGACGGGATCGCGACCGTCGTGATCCACCACCCCGCCAAGCGCAACGCCATGACAGCCGGGATGTGGCGGGCACTGCCACCACTGCTCGACCGCCTGGCCGACGACGCGGAGGTACGGGCCCTGGTGCTCACCGGGGAGGGCGGGACGTTCTGCGCGGGGGCCGACATCTCCACGCTGCGGGGGTCACCGGACGAGGCCCAGGGGCTGGCCGGCCTCGCCGAGGAGGCCCTCGCCGCCTTCCCGAAGCCGACCCTCGCGGCGATCCGGGGGCACTGCGTGGGCGGCGGGGCGCAGCTGGCGGCGGCCTGCGATCTGCGGTTCGCGCAGGAGGGAGCGCTGTTCGGGATCACCCCGGCGAAACTGGGGCTCGTCTATCCCGCCTCCTCCACCCGCAGGCTGGTGTCGCTGGTCGGGCCGAGCACGGCCAAGTACCTGCTGTTCTCGGGCGAGCTGATCGACACGGAGCGGGCGCTGCGCACGGGGCTGGTGGACGAGGTGCTGCGCGAGGACGAACTCATGGGCCGGGTCGCGGAGTTCACCCGGACCCTGGTCTCGCGCTCACGGCTGACGCAGGCGGCGGCCAAGGAGTTCGCGAACGGCCGCACCGACCGTGACGCCCACTGGTCCGAGCAGGCGCGCGGCAGCGGCGACACCGCGGAGGGCGTCGCCGCGTTCCTGGAGCGCCGGCAGCCCCGGTTCACCTGGACGGTGTGAGGGGCGGCCGGCACCGGTCACATGAGGGCGAAGCGGCTGTTGGTGCGGAACTCCTCCACCAGATGGGCGGGGGCCTTGTGCGGGGCGCCGGCGTCGTAGGGCGGCTGCGGGTCGTACTCGGTCATCAGCTGTACGGCCATGGCGTGGTCGTCGCCCGCGATCCGGCCCACCAGGGTCAGGCCCATGTCGATGCCGGAGGACACCCCGGCCGCGGTGACGTACTTGCCGTCGAGGACGACCCGCTCGCCCGTCGGCTCGGCGCCGTACTGCTTCAGGAAGTCCAGCGCCAGCCAGTGCGAGGTGGCCCGGCGGCCTTCGAGGAGCCCGGCGCCGGCCAGGATCAGGGAGCCGGTGCACACGGAGGTCGTCCAGGTGCTCGTGCGGTCGGCCGTGCGCAGCCAGTCGAAGAGGGTCTCGTTCTCCATCTGCTCGAACTGGCCGGGGCCGCCCGGCACCACGACGACATCGGGACTCGGGACGTCGGCGAGCGTCCTGTCGGCGACGAGCGCGAGTGCGCCGGTGTCGGAGCGGACCGGGCCCGCCTCCTCGGCGACGAAGACGAGCTCGGCGTCGGGGAGACGGCCGAGCGTCTCGTAGGGGCCCACGGCGTCGAGGGCGGTGAAGCGGTCGAAGAGGACGATGGCGATCTGCATGGGGTTCCCTTTCAGTGGGCGGGCGAGGCGGCCGGGCGGAAGCGGCGGCGGTACTCGGCCGGGGAGATGGCGAGCGCCTTGACGAAGGCGCGGCGCATCGCCTCGGCGGTGCCGTAGCCGCAGGCGCGGGAGACCTCCTCCACTCCGTCGGAGGTGTCCTCCAGGAGGCGGCGGGCGTGTTCGAGGCGGACCCGGTCGACGTACCGGCCGGGGGTCATGCCCGTCTCGGTGCGGAAGGCGCGGGCGAAGTGGCGGGGCGAGAGCCGGGCTCGGGCGGCCAGGTGTTCGACGCTCAGGTCGTCGCCGGGGTGCTCGGTGATCCACCGCTGGACCTCGCGCAGCGGTTCCCGTCGCGCGGTCTGGGCGGCGAGCTGGGCGCTGAACTGGGCCTGATTGCCCGGGCGGCGCAGAAAGACGACGAGATGACGGGCGATGGCGAGGGCGGCCTCGCGGCCGATGTCCTCCTCGACGAGCGCGAGGGCGAGGTCGATGCCGGCGGTGACGCCGGCGGAGGTGGCGATGTGCCCGTCGCGGACGAAGATGGGGTCGGGGTCGACCTCGACCGCCGGGTGCCGGCGGGCCAGGGTGTCGCAGTACGCCCAGTGGGTGGTCGCCCGGCGGCCGTCCAGGAAGCCCGCCTCGGCGAGCAGGATGGCCCCGGTGCAGACCGAGACCAGGCGTTCCGCGCGCGAGCCGTGCTCGCGCAGCCACTCGACGACGCCGGCGGCCGGGTTCCGTGTGCCCTGGCCGCCCGGGACGAGCAGGGTGTGCGGGGCGGGGGCGGCGTCGAGGGTGTGGTCCGGGACGAGGGTGAGGCCGCTGGATGTGCGTACGGGTACGCCGTCCAGGGAGGCCGTGTGGATGCGGTAGGTCCCCGGTGTGTGCTGTTCCGCGCCGGCGAAGACCTCCAGCGGGCCGGTGACGTCGAGGCTCTGCACGCCGTCGAAGAGGACGACCAGGACAGTTCGCATGCCTTCGATTCTTGGGCCGCCGGAGCATGACCGCAATGACGAGCACCCCACCTTTCCTGCCATGGCCGGAGGCGGGGCGGGGGCGCCCCCGACGACGTACCAACCAGTCGGTAACCTGCCCGGCATGACCTCTTCTCTGCCGGAGCGCGCCGGGCGGCGCTGCCACAGCCTCCTCAATCCGTTCCACTCCGCGCACTACTTCTCGCCGGACCTCGGGCGGGAGCTGGCCGCCGTGGGGGTCGAGGACCCGAGGGCGGCGTACTTCGCCGTACGGGCCGCCGCCCTGGGCGCCGTCGGCGCGGGCGCCGTGACGGCGACGTTCTTCAACTTCCGTCACGAGCTGGTGGCGGAGCACGTGCCCGCCGTGTGGGGGACGGCGTCGCCGACTGTCGTGCTGGGCGCCCGTGAGCGTGCCGTCGACGCCACGCTGCGCCGACTCCTCGGCGAGGAGCTGATCGCCTCCGGGGAGATCGCCGAGGCGGCGGAGCTGGCGCTGCGCGCCACGGAGGCGTGCACGCGGACCGCGCGCCCCCTGTACGCCGCGCACGCCGATCTCCCCGTACCCGAGCGCCCTCATCTCGCGCTCTGGCACGCGGCCACCCTGCTGCGGGAGCACCGGGGCGACGGACATCTCGCGGTGCTCCTGCACGCCGGTCTCGACCCGGTGGAGGCCCTGGCCAGCCATGCCGCGACCGGGAAGGGCATGTCGCCGAAGTGGGCCACCGCCACGCGCGGCTGGACGCGGGACGACTGGGACGCGGCGTGCGCCCGGCTCCGCGAGCGCGGGCTTCTCGACGCCGAGGGCGGGCTGACGCAGGCGGGCACGGCTCTCCGCAGGGACATCGAGGACGCGACGGACCGCCTGGACCTGGCCCCGTACGAGCGCCTGGGCGCGGCCGGGGTGGAACGGCTCACCGAGCTGATGACCGGCCTGGTGACGACGATGCTCGGCGCGGGGGCGTTCCCGGCGGGGATGATCGGCAAGGGCTGAGAGCTCGGACGACACAGGCATGAACGGAGCCGGACGCGGTACCCGGTCGTTCCTGGCCCAGCCAGCCGGGAGACGAAAGGGGAAGTACGTGTTCCGTGCGATCGCAGACGTGTTGCGGCAGATCGGTGGGGCCATCGCGACGGTGGTCACGCTGCCGTTCCGGGCCGTGGCCCGGCTCTTCGGGGGCGCGTCGAGTTCGACGCGCCGCACCGGGCGGGCCCGCCGGGCCTGAGGACGCTCCAGGCCGTGAGTCATGGGAGCCGGACGCGTGGTCGCGTCCGGCTCCCGCGCTGTCCGGGACCCGCGCGTTTCCCTCCCTGAGCCCCCGCTGTCGGTGCCACCTGCCACAATTGCCGCGCAACCTCAGTGGAGAAGGCGGTACGGGAACGTGACGACACCCGGGTCCATCGAAGTACGGTCCATCGAAGGCAGGATCGCCGAGGAGCTCGGCGTACGGGAGCGGCAGGTCAGGGCCGCGGTGGAGCTGCTCGACGGCGGTTCGACCGTGCCCTTCATCGCCCGGTACCGCAAGGAAGCGACCGAGATGCTCGACGACGCGCAGCTGCGCACGCTCGAGGAGCGGCTGCGCTACCTGCGGGAGCTGGAGGAGCGGCGCGCCGCGATCCTCGAATCGGTGCGCGAGCAGGGCAAGTTGACGCCCGAGGTCGAGGAGCGGATCCGCGGCGCCGAGACCAAGGCCCGCCTGGAGGACATCTACCTCCCCTTCAAGCCGAAGCGGCGCACCAAGGCGCAGATCGCCCGCGAGGCCGGCCTCGAACCGCTGGCCGAGGGCCTGCTCGGCGACCCGACCGTCGAGCCGCTGGCCGCCGCCGCGGCGTTCGTGGACGCCGACAAGGGCGTCGCGGACCCGCAGGCCGCCCTCGACGGCGCGCGGGCGATCCTCACCGAGCGGTTCTCGGAGGACGCCGACCTGATCGGCGAGCTGCGCGAGCGCATGTGGGTACGGGGCCGCCTCGCCGCCAAGGTGAAGGAGGGCAAGGAGGAGGCGGGCGCCAAGTTCGCCGACTACTTCGACTTCGCCGAGCCGTTCACCGACCTGCCCTCGCACCGCATCCTGGCGATGCTGCGCGGCGAGAAGGAGGACGTCCTCGATCTCGTCCTGGAGCCGGAGGAGCCCTCCGAGCAGCCCGGCCCCTCGTCGTACGAGGGAATCGTCGCCCATCGCTTCCAGATCGCCGACCGGGGGCGCCCCGGCGACAAATGGCTGACGGACACCGTCCGCTGGGCCTGGCGGACCCGGATCCTCGTCCACCTCGGCATCGATCTGCGGCTGCGGCTGCGGACGGCCGCCGAGGACGAGGCGGTGAACGTGTTCGCGGCGAACCTGCGCGACCTGCTCCTCGCCGCCCCCGCCGGGACCCGGGCGACGCTGGGCCTGGACCCCGGTTTCCGTACGGGGGTGAAGGTCGCCGTGGTGGACGCCACCGGCAAGGTCGTCGCCACCGACGTCATCTACCCGCACGTCCCGGCCAACAAGTGGGACGAGGCCATCGCCAAGCTGGCGCGGCTGGCCAAGGAGCACGCGGTCGAACTGATCGCCATCGGCAACGGCACGGCGTCCCGCGAGACCGACAAGCTCGCCGGTGAACTGATCACCCGGCACCCGGAGTTGCAGCTCACCAAGGTGATGGTGTCCGAGGCGGGCGCGTCCGTGTACTCGGCGTCGGCGTTCGCCTCGCAGGAGCTGCCCGGGATGGACGTCTCGCTGCGGGGCGCCGTCTCCATCGCGCGCCGCCTCCAGGACCCGCTCGCCGAGCTGGTCAAGATCGACCCCAGGTCGATCGGTGTCGGTCAGTACCAGCACGACCTGTCCGAGGTGAAGCTGTCGCGTTCCCTGGACGCGGTGGTCGAGGACTGTGTGAACGGTGTGGGCGTCGACGTCAACACCGCCTCCGCGCCGCTGCTCGCCCGGGTCTCCGGCATCTCCTCCGGGCTCGCCGAGAACATCGTGGCCCACCGCGACACCAACGGCCCCTTCACCTCGCGTGCCGAGCTGAAGGGCGTGGCGCGGCTCGGCCCCAAGGCGTACGAGCAGTGCGCGGGCTTCCTGCGGATCCGGGGCGGCGCCGACCCGCTGGACGCGTCCAGCGTGCACCCGGAGGCGTACCCGGTGGTGCGGCGGATGGTGAAGACGGCGGGCAGCGAGGTCGCGGCGCTGATCGGCAACACGAGTGTGCTGCGGTCGCTGAAGCCCCGCGACTTCGTGGACGAGACGTTCGGTCTGCCGACGGTGACGGACATCCTGAAGGAGCTGGAGAAGCCGGGGCGGGACCCCCGGCCGGCCTTCAAGACGGCCACCTTCAAGGAGGGCGTCGAGAAGATCTCCGACCTGGAGGCCGGGATGGTCCTGGAGGGCGTCGTGACGAACGTCGCGGCCTTCGGGGCGTTCATCGACGTCGGTGTCCACCAGGACGGGCTGGCGCACGTCTCCGCGCTGTCCCGGACGTTCGTCAAGGATCCGCGTGACGTGGTCAAGCCCGGGGACATCGTGAAGGTGAAGGTGCTCGACGTCGACATTCCGCGGAAGCGGATCTCGCTGACGCTGCGGTTGGACGACGAGGCGGCGCCGAAGGGGGCCGCCGCCGGGCAGGCCGGTGGAGGGGCTCGGTCTCAGCGCGGGGCGCGTGGGGGGCAGCCGCCTCGGCAGCAGGGGCGTGGGGGTTCGCGGCAGGGTGGTGCGGCGGCGCCGCCGCCGGCGAACAGTGCGATGGCTGATGCGTTGCGGCGGGCGGGGTTGGTGAACAAGAAGCGGGGGTGAGTGGTTCGGGGTGGGTGGGTGAGTGCGGGCCCGGTGGGGGCTGGTCGCGCAGTTCCCCGCGCCCCTGAAAAGCAGGGGCTGCGCCCCGTGCTTTTCAGGCCCGTCGCCGGTCGCCTTTCAGGGCCACGGGGGCCTGGTCTCTCAGGGGCGCGGGGAACTGCGCGAGAAGCCCCACTCAGCCGCAGCCGGGGACGCGCCCTCAGCTCTCCGTCACCTTGCCCGCCTCCACCGCGAAGCGTCTCGTCACCCTCACCGCGTCCAGCATGCGGCGGTCGTGGGTCACCAGGAGCAGCGTGCCCTCGTACGTGTCGAGGGCGGATTCGAGTTGCTCGATGGCCGGGAGGTCCAGGTGGTTGGTGGGCTCGTCGAGGATCAGGAGGTTGACCCCTCGGCCCTGGAGCAGCGCCAGCGCCGCGCGGGTGCGTTCGCCCGGGGAGAGGGTCACCGCCGGCCGTAGGACGTGGGCCGCCTTGAGGCCGAACTTGGCGAGCAGGGTGCGGACCTCGGCGGGCTCGGTGTCGGGGACGGCCTTGGCGAAGGCGTCGAGGAGGGCCTCGGGGCCGTGGAAGAGGGCGCGGGCCTGGTCGACCTCGCCGACCAGGACACCGGAGCCCAGGGCGGCGTGGCCCGAGTCCAGCGGGACCCGGCCGAGAAGTGCGCCCAGGAGCGTGGACTTGCCGGCCCCGTTCGCGCCGGTGATGGCGACGCGGTCCGCCCAGTCGATCTGCAGCGAGACCGGGCCGAAGGCGAAGTCGCCGCGCCGCACCTCCGCGTCACGCATCGTGGCGACCACGGCGCCGGAGCGCGGGCTCGCCGCGATCTCCATGCGCAGCTCCCACTCCTTGCGCGGCTCCTCCACCACGTCCAGCCGTTCGATCATGCGCTGGGTCTGCCGGGCCTTCGCGGCCTGCTTCTCGCTCGCCTCGCTGCGGAACTTGCGGCCGATCTTGTCGTTGTCGTTGTTCGCCTTGCGCCGCGCGTTCTTGACGCCCTTGTCCATCCAGGAACGCTGCATCTGGGCGCGGTCCTGGAGGGCGGACTTCTTGTCGGCGTACTCCTCGTAGTCGTCGCGGGCGTGCCGGCGGGCGGTCTCGCGCTCCTCCAGGTAGGCCTCGTACCCGCCGCCGTAGAGGTTGATCTGGTTCTGGGCGAGGTCGAGTTCGAGGACCTTGGTGACCGTGCGGGTGAGGAACTCGCGGTCGTGGCTGACGACGACCGTGCCCGCGCGCAGGCCGGAGACGAAGCGTTCGAGCCGTTCCAGGCCGTCCAGGTCGAGGTCGTTGGTGGGTTCGTCGAGGAGGAAGACGTCGTAGCGGGACAGCAGCAGGGAGGCGAGCCCGGCGCGGGCGGCCTGGCCGCCGGAGAGGCCGGTCATCGGCTGGTCCAGGTCGACGCCGAGGCCGAGGGAGTCGGCGACCTCCTCCGCCCGCTCGTCGAGGTCGGCGCCGCCGAGGTCGAGCCAGCGCTCCAGGCTCACCGAGTACGCGTCGTCGGAGCCCGGCGCGCCCTCCACCAGCGCCTGGGTCGCCTCGTCCATCACCCGCTGGGCCTCGGCGACCCCCGTGCGCCGGGCCAGGAACTCCCGTACGGTCTCGCCCTCCCGCCGCTCCGGTTCCTGCGGCAGGTGCCCGACGGTCGCGGTCGGCGGGGACAGCCGCAGCTCGCCCTCCTCCGGTGGGAGCAGACCGGCGAGCAGGCGCAGCAGCGTGGATTTGCCGGCGCCGTTTGCGCCGACCAGCCCGATCACATCACCGGGGGCGACGACGAGGTCCAGTCCGGTGAAGAGCGAGCGGTCGCCGTGTCCGGCGGCGAGGTTCTTGACGACGAGGGTGGCGGTCACAGGGGGCGATCCTAACGACAGGGCGGCGCCCGGGGCGCGTCGCACCGGGCGGAGCGCGCTCAGCGGCCCATCGGTTCCACCAGCACCGTCCCCGAGGTGCGCGCCACGATGAACGATTCTCCCTTCACCGCCTTGGGGTCCAGGCCGATGCGGTGCCGGCCCGCCGGGAGGATGCCGTCGAAGAAGCGGTAGGTGTGGGGGCGGTAGAGACGGTCGAGGCGGTAGGCGGTCAGCTCCACCCGGCAGGTGGAGGTGATCTCGATGCCGGCCTGCCCGTCGGCGGCGACGAGACGGGTGAGGCGGCGCTGTTCGGCCGGGCTGCGGTCGAGGGCGTGCTCGATCTGGGCGACGAGGAGCGGGATGATCGGGGCGAGCCCGTCGACGTAGGCGACCTGGACGCCCGCGCGGTCGAAGGTCCGCCGCACGGCGTCGCGGTCCGCCGCGCCGACGGCCCGTCCGAAGGCCACGGCGCCGTAGCCGCGCAGTTCCTCCGGTGGCACGCCGGTGGCGTCCTGCGCTATGTCGGCGCCGATCCCGATGGCGCGCAGGGCGGCGGCGAGTCGGGCGAGCACGGAGACGCGGGCGCCGATGAGGAGGACCCGGCGCCGGGCCGACGGCTCGGCGTCCGACTCGCGCAACAGGGACTGCAGGGCGTCGCGGTACTCGGAGCCGTGGAAGCGGAAGGGGCCGATGCCGGTGTAGCCGTTGAGCTTGAGGTCGGCCTCCTCCTCCGTCTGCCAGGCGAAGTCCCGCCAGACGAAGTCGTCGCCGTCCCGCTCTATCACCGCGGTCACCGCCCCGCAGGCGAGGTCGGCGCATTCGGGGCAGCCGTAGATGACGTAACGGCCGCTGGTCAGGGGTGCTTCGGCCTCCAGGAGCAGACTGCGCACCTGGGCGGTGAAGATCGAGGGCGGGACGTCGGAGGCGAGGGGGGAGACGGCGTCGAGGTCGGAGAGCTGGAACAGCAGCGGGCGTCCGTCGACGATGAAGTCCACGAAGTCCCGGTGCACTTGGTAACCACCGTCGGCGAGGACGCCACCGGCTCGCATCGCCGGTGCCAGGCCGAAGGTCGCGTACTCGGCAGACATGGTGTGAGTATCCCCACAAAGGCAGACTTGTGAGCACTGCATGTCATATTCCGTTAACGTCCCTGGGTGACCAGTGAATCGAACAGTGATGTGATCGTGGTCGGTGGCGGAGTCGTCGGTCTTACGACCGCCGTCGTGCTGGCGGAGAGCGGCAGCCGGGTTCGGGTGTGGGCGCGGGAGCCCGGGGAGCGTGCGACGTCCGGCGTCGCGGGTGGACTGTGGTGGCCGTATCGGATCGAACCGGAGGAGCGGGTCGGCGCGTGGGCGCTCGACAGCCTCGCCGTGTACGAGGAGTTGGCGGCCCGGCCGGACGAGACGGGCGTACGTATGGTCGAGGGCGTACATGGCGGGACGTCGCTGGACGGGCTCGGTGCGTGGGCCTCGCGCGTGGCCGGGCTGCGGGCGGCGACGGCCGGGGAGTACCCGGGTGCCGGGCTGTGGGCGCGGCTGCCGCTGATCGACATGCCGGTCCAGCTGCGGTGGCTGCGCGAGCGGTTCGTCGCGGCGGGCGGTGCGGTGGAGGAGCGCACGGTGACCGACCTCGCGGCCGTCGACGCGCCCGTGGTCGTCAACTGCACGGGGCTGGGCGCCCGGGAGCTGGTGCCGGATCCCTCCGTACGGCCGGTGCGGGGGCAGTTGGTCGTGGTGGAGAACCCGGGGATCGACACCTGGCTCACGTCGGTGGACCAGGAAGGGGCCAAGAGCACGTACTTCATGCCGCAGCCGGGCGGGCTGATCCTGGGCGGTACGGCGGAGGAGGACGCCTGGTCCCTGACGCCGGACCCGGTGGTCGCGGACGAGATCGTGGCGCGGTGCGCGGCGCTCCGGCCGGAGATCGCGGGGGCCCGGATCATCGGGCACCGGGTCGGGCTGCGGCCCGCGCGCCCGGCGGTCCGCCTGGAGCGGGAACTCCTGCCGGGCGGTAGGGCGTTGGTGCACAACTACGGGCACGGCGGGGCGGGGGTCACGGTGGCGTGGGGATGCGCGCGGGAGGCCGCTCGGCTCACCGCCGTGTGAGCGCGGCTGCGGGCCGACCGCCGTCCGGGCTCGGTTCCAGGCCGACCGCCGTCCGGGCGCGGCTCCGGGCAGGACGGGCGGTCGGGCGGTCGGGCGGTCGGGCGCGGGTCGTGGGGCCGGTCGCGCAGTTCCCCGCGCGCCCCTGAAGGGCGCCCGGCACGCCGGCCCCGGCGCGTGCCTACTCCGTGCGGTGGCCGATCGGGTCCCCCTCGATCTCTGTGCCCTGGCCGGGTCCGACCCGGATCTCGAACTCGCCGTCGTAGCGCTTGTGGCCCTCGATGACGGCGAGTTCGACCGCCTCGGAGGCCATCTCCTCTCGGACCATCACGGGGTCCCGGCGCAGGTCGCGCATCATCGCGACACACATGCCGATCATCACCAGGACGAACGGCGCGGCGGCCAGGATCGTGAGGTTCTGCAGGCCGGTCAGGGCGTCGCCCTGACCGCTGCCGACGAGGAGCATGATCGCGGCGACGGCCCCGGTGACGATGCCCCAGAACACGACGACGAAGCGGCCGGGTTCGAGGGCGCCCCGCTGGGAGAGCGTGCCCATGACGATGGACGCGGCGTCGGCGCCGGAGACGAAGAAGATGCCGACGAGGATCATCACGAGCAGGCTGGAGACCGTGGCGAGGGGGAACTCGTGCAGGACGGCGAAGAGCTGGCCCTCGGGCGTGGCCTCGTCACCGAGCCGGCCCTGCTCCTGGAGCTTCATCGCCGTGCCGCCGAAGACCGCGAACCAGATGAGGCTGACCGTGCTGGGCACGAGGATGACACCGCCGACGAACTGGCGGATGGTGCGACCCCGGCTGATCCGGGCGATGAACATGCCGACGAAGGGCGTCCAGGAGATCCACCACGCCCAGTAGAAGACGGTCCAGCTGCCGAGCCAGTCGGCGACGCCCTCGCCGCCGGAGGCCTCGGTGCGGCCCGCGAGCTGGGGCAGGTCGCCGAGGTAGGCGAAGACCGAGGTGGGCAGGAGGTCGAGGACGAGGATCGTCGGGCCCACGACGAACACGAAGATCGCGAGCACCAGGGCCAGCACCATGTTGGTGTTGGACAGCCACTGGATGCCCTTCTCCACTCCGGAGACGGCGGAGGCGACGAAGGCCAGGGTCAGAACGGCGATGATGGCGACGAGCAGCCCCGTGCTCACCTTGTTCATCCAGCCCAGTTCGCGGAAGCCGGAACCGATCTGGAGGGCGCCGAGGCCGAGGGAGGCCGCCGAGCCGAAGATCGTGGCGATGATCGCCAGGATGTCGATGGCCCGGCCGGCGGTGCCGTTCGCGTGCTTCTCGCCGATCAGCGGGGTGAAGACGGCGCTGATGGTCTGGCGGCGCTGCTTGCGGAAGGTGCTGTAGGCGATGCCGAGGCCGACCACCGCGTAGATCGCCCAGGGGTGCAGCGTCCAGTGGAAGAGGGTGGTCGCCATCGCCGTCTCCATGCGTTCCCCGGAGCCCGTGGGACTCGTGCCCGGCGGGGGCGCGGAGTAGTGGGCGAGGGGCTCACTGACGCCGTAGAACATCAGGCCGATGCCCATGCCGGCGCTGAACATCATGGCGACCCAGGAGACCGTGCGGAACTCGGGTTTCTCGCCCTCGACACCGAGGTGGATGCGGCCGTAGCGGCTGACCGCGAGCCACAGGGCGAAGACGACGAAGCAGGAGGCGGCCAGCATGAACGCCCAGCCACCGTTGTGGATCAGGCCGTTCAGCATCTTGCCGGAGACGGTTTCGAGCGCGTCGGTCCAGATGGCGCCCCAGAGCACGAAGGCCAGGGTGAGCGCCGCCGTCACACCGAACACGACGCGGTCCGTCCGGGGCCGCCCGCCGCCGGGGAGACCCGCCTCCGAACCTGGAAGCGCGCCTCCCCCGTGGTGGGTGGTGCGATGATCGTGCGTCACAGGTGGAACCTTTCCGCGAGTGGCTGGAACTGACCTTCTCCTGCCCAGGAACCCCTACCACATGTGACCTCGATCCTTTCTCGTTCAACAGGCGGTGTCGGGCACCCCCGCTGTCAGGCGGTACGGCGCCCGCTCGTCCAGCAGCAGCGGGACCAGCGCGCGCAGCGGCTGACGCAGCGGTACGAGGACGCCGTCGCCGTCACCGTCGCTTTCCGGCCGGACCCGGACGCCGTGCAGCGCCAGCTCGTCCGCCGACTCCGCGTACTGCTGTGCGGTGAGCCGGTAGCCGCAGGGCGGGTCCTGGATCACCTCGGCGGGTTCGGCGGGGTCGTTGTCGGCGCCGCCGACGTACACCGGCCCTGTGTCGCGCAGGCCGGCGAGGCGCGCCGCGCCGGTCACCCGGTCGACCTGCCGGCCGCGTTCGACGGCGAAGCCGAACAGGCCTTTGAGCGCGGCGAGTTGGGAGTTCACCCGGCGCAGGTTGTTGACCGTCTCCGGGGTGTCGGCCGTCAGGGGTTCCACCCGGCTCTCGATCAGCAGCCCGACGGAGTGCTTGATGCCGGACATGTTGCGCAGGATGCGTTCCTGACCGTCGCCGGCGACCTGGCGGATCGGGTCGCCGGTGACCGGGTCGGTCCAGATGCCGTAGGTGCCGGTGGAGTGGCCGGCGGCCCCGGCGGCGGGGCGGACGTGGTCGAGGGAGAGCTTGCGCGCCTCGTCGTGGACGGCCGGGTCGGTGTTGAGGTTGCGCGGCCAGAGGTCGAAGAGGTCCTTGTCGTAGTACTGCGGGGTGGCACCGTATTCGTGCAGGTCGTAGACGATGTCGGGCTTGCGGTCACGCAGGACGGCGGCGAGGGCCCGGGCCTCGGCGGTCCGCAGGGCGAGGTGGTCGCGGTTGATGTCGACGCCGTCGCCGTTGCCCCGGGTGTCGGCGGCCCGTCCGTCGGGGTTGGCGGTGGGGACGACGAGCACGGTGGTGGATCGCAGCAGCCGTTCGGTCCGAGCGTCCCTGGCGAAGGCGAGGTCGCGCAGGGTGGTGAGGCAGGCCTCGCGACCGGAGGGCTCGTCGCCGTGCTGACTGCAGATGAGCAGGACCGTGCGCGAGGTGGGCCGGGTGCCGATCCGGACGAGCTGGAGCGGGCGGCCCTGCGCGGTGGTGCCGATCCGGGTCGTCGACACCCGGTCGCTCCCCCGGTCGACGGCGGCCAGGAACGCCTGCTCCTCTGGCTGGCCGGTCCAGCGGGCGCCGCCCGACCGTTCGAAGCCCGTGCGCGGCGGGGCGGTGTCCGTGGCGTGCGCGGGCGTCGACAGCAGGGGCACGGTGAGCGCCGTGGCGATCAGCGCCGCGATGCGGGCCCTCATGCGCCACCGCCCGGGACGCGGGCGGCCCGGCTCGGGTCGCGTACGCCGTCGAGGACCGCGCCCTCAGGCCTGGCGGTGGCGCCCGAGGTGGCGTTCTCGAAGGCCGTGCGCCCGCCCACCAGCGGGACCTGGGCGGAGGTGCGCCCGAGGTCGATGGTCAGGGTGGGCGTGCTCGACGGCGGGTCGATGAGGTCCTCGTCGGTGCCCGCGATGATCAGCGCGAGGCGGTGTCCCGCCGGGACGACGTGATCGCTCGCGTGCAGGTCGAGGGTGATCGTGTACGGGGTGCCGGGGGTGAGCGGGGTTCCCGTGGCGGAGGAGTGGTTGCCGAGGTCGGCCCAGCCGCGGCTGAAGATCGTGTAGTCGACGTCGGCGGTCCTGGCCTTCGTCTCACGGAAGCAGGAACTGTCACCGGTGGTGCTCGGGCCCCAGCAGGTGCGCTCGGTGAGGGTGGTGATGCCCTCGCCGGCGGCGGCGTAGTCGCGGATGGTGTCCGGGCCGAGGTCCACGATGACCGCCGAGAGATGGGCGGTGGAGGTGGTGGGCGTGGCCGTGACGGTCACCCGGGAGGAGCCGGACAGGCGCACGTCCCTGGTGAGGGGCGCGGTGACGAAGCCCGCCTTCTCCGGGGTGGACCGGTCGACGTGGGCGGCCCAGTCGGTCTCGTTCAGCGCGGGGTCGTCGGTGAAGGTCTCGGTGCCGGACCGCTTGCGCAGACCGAGGGCGCCGACGCCGGGCGCGTCGCCCTCGGCCGGTCGGAGAGTCGTGACCCTGGTGCCGCGCGGCGGCCAGACCGTCGACGTCTCCCACTGGTCCGGGTGGCGTTCGATGTCGGCCATCGGCTCGTCGTCGATGCCGTTGTCGTAGCCGAGGAGTTCGTGGTCGAACCAGCGGTGCAGGGTGTCGACCCAGGCGGCGCGGCGGAAGTCGAAGGGGTCGACGTGGCCGACCTCGGAGAGCCAGATCTTGCGCTGGACGCCGTGCTTCGCGAGCGCGTCCCACCACTGGCCGAAGTGCTTGGCGCGGACGTTGAGGTCCTGCTGACCGTGGACGACGAAGACGCTGGCGTCGATCTTCCGCACGTCCTTGACGTAGTCGCGCTGCGTCCACAGGGGTGTCCAGTCCCCGGTGCGCGGGGCGCCGTCGACGAGTTCCCGCTGGACGTGGCCGCACTTGGCGCGGGCGTCGGGGCTCTCGACGTAGTCGGACAGCCATTCGGGGCCCGAGTTGTAGAGGGGGGCGCCCTCGGCGAAGTAGTAGTCGTACCAGGAGGAGATCGCGCCGATCGGGACGATGGTCTCCAGGCCCTCGACTCCGGTGGCGGCCACGCCGTTGGCGATCGTGCCGTCGTAGCTCTTGCCGATCATGCCGGTCCTGCCGTTGGTCCAGCCGGCCCGGGCCTTCGTGGTGCCCGTGCGGGTGGTGTAGGCCCGGCCCCGGCCGTTGAGCCAGTCGACGACGGCCTTGGCGGACTGGATGTCGGAGCGCCCGCCGACGTCCACACAGCCGTCGGAGCGGTTGGTTCCCGCGAGGTCGACGGCGACGAACGCGTAGCCGCGGGGCACGAAGTAGTTGTCGTAGAACAGCGGCATCTGGACGACGTTCCCGTTCGCGTCGTACGTCTTGCGCTGGCTCTCGTTGCCGCGACCACAGCAGGAGTAGTACGGGCTGGCGTCCATGATCACCGGGACTTCGCGGCCCCGCGCGGCGGGTTCACTCGGGCGGACGATGTCGACGGCCACCCGGTCCGGCTTCCCGTCGCGGTCGCCGTCGAGCCCGGTGTCCACCCAGACGGATTCGCGGACGGCGTCGTCGTACGAGTAGACCGGCTGGCTCTTGCGGGGCGTGGGGGTGCCGGCGGCGGCCGGGGTGAGGAACGTGGCCGTGAGGGCGGCGGCCGCGGCTGTCGTCGCGAGCGTTCTCCAGGTCGTGAGGCGTGTGCGTCGCACAGGTATCGGCATGCGCGGACGGTACTGCGGTCAACTCCCGTGCGACAGAGGGACTTTCGGGGACGCGCGGGACTTCGGCCATGGTGTGGCCGGAAAGGAGCGTGGGGCCGCTGAGGCGGTGGTGAGCGGGAGCATGGGCATGGGCATGGGCGCGGGCATGGGCACGGGCAACTAAGAGCTCGGGGGGTGCGGACGGGGCTTGGCTGCGGGTTCGTCGTGGCTTGTCGCGCAGTTCCCCGCGCCCCTGGAGGGTGGGCTTCGCCCCCTCTTCAGGGGCGCGGGTGGACCTTTGCCTCGATCTGTTCCCCGATGATTCTGCTCGCCAGGTCCGAGGCCAATTCCGCCACGTGGGCGCGGAGTTCGGCCTCGGCCGTGGCGCGGTCCTCGGTCAGGCGGGTGTGGCCGGTGGCGAGGAGGGCGGTGTACTCGCGTCGGCCGTCGGCGCGGGCCTCGGCGATCAGGGCCGCGCCCTCCTCGTGGGCACGCTGTCGGATGCGCGCGGCCTCGTGCCGGGCGTCGGCGAGGGCCGCCGCCACCTCCTCCCGCTTGATGCGGGCCTGCTCCCGCAGGGCTTCGGCCTCCGCCTCGGTGCCCTTCGTCGCGGCCTCCCGTGCGTCCAGGGCGCGCTGGATCCGGGGCACGAACCGGACGAAGAAGAGGAACACGAGCGCGAACAGGACCGCCGCGACGACGAGTTCCGCGACGGCGGGGTTCAACGGGCCGATGTCCATCGGGAGGAGATCCATACCGGTGCCCTACCCGTTCGCCCGCGTGCGGTACCGCACCGCGTCCCGGGATCAGTCCCCGTGGTCGTACACCGTCACCGCTGTCCCGCGCCGGACCAGCCGGTCGACGATCAGGGGCTCGACCCGGGACCACTTGCCGCCCGCCAGTCCGCAGCCGATGCGGGGCATGTGGACCGACGCGTCCAGCTCCAGGGCCTTGTCGGCGAGCAGCCCGAGGGCCGTGTCGATGGCCTCGTACCGCACGGGCACCCCCTTGCTTCCGGTGCGGATGCCGCGCTGGCCTATCAGGTTGGCGACCCAGGTGTAGGGGCCGACCTGGACGAACTGAGCGGCGCCGAGTCCGAAGTCGTTGGTCGCGCGGTCGCGGTGCCAGGCCCGGTAGGCGGCCTCCGGCTCCGGCCAGCGGCGGGACACGGCGAGGACGAAGCCCTTGCCCCAGCCGCCCAGGTCGTTGCAGACATGGGCGATGACCTTGACGCCCTTGCCCAGCGGCACGGTCGCGTCGCCCCGGACGTATGTGATCCCCGACATGACGCCACCGTACGGGGCGGTACTGACAGTCGGTGTCGGCCGAGGTGTCACAGCAGTGGTGGGACAGCGATACTGCTGTGCATGACGACCGACATCGGGGAGAGCTCCGGCTCCGGCTCCGGCTCCGGCTCCGGCTCCGAGGAGATCGTTCTCACCGTGGACGAGCTGGCCGCGCGGGCGGGTGTCACGGTGCGTACGGTCCGCTTCTACGGCACCCGGGGCCTGTTGCCGCCGCCGGAGATCGGGCCCCGCCGGGTCGGGCACTACGGGCGGGACCATCTCGCTCGGCTCGCGCTGATCGAGGAGTTGCAGCGGCAGGGCATGACCCTGGCGGCCATCGAGGGGTACCTGCGCCGGCTGCCGCCGGGCCTCACCCCGCGCGACCTCGCGCTCCAGCGCGCGGTGGTGGCCTCCTGGGCGCCGGACGCGGTGGCGACGGTCACGCGGGAGGAGCTGGACCGGCGGGCCGGGCGGTCCCTGGGCGAGGAGGACGTGGAACGGCTCGTGGCGATGGGCGTCGTCGAACGGGTCGGCGACGGTGACGGTGACGGTCTCCGGGTGGACCCCGGGCTGCTGCGGCTGGGCGTGGAGCTGCTCGACGTACCCCTGTCGGAGGAGTCGATCCGCGCGGCGCGGGCCGTACTGATCGAGCACTCGCGCGCGGCGGCCCAGGCGTTGTCGCGGCTGTTCCGCGACGCGGTGGCGGAACGCGATCCGCAGGCCGTGAAGTCTCTGTCGGCGCATATGCAACCGCTGGTCGTGCAGGCGCTGCTGACGACCTTTCAGCGGTCGTTGAAGGACGAGTTGAGCCGGTGGGCGGCCGAGTCCTGAACCACGCCTCCCGTCGGCGCGGCGGACGGACCTGCGTCACCGCACGGCGCGGTCCAGGTGGGCGATGACGGCGGGCACGTCGTCGCTCTCGGTGCTCCGGATCAGCTGGAGGGCCGGGCGGACGAGGCCGCCGGGGCGGGCGATCAGCCGGGCGAGGACAGCGGCCCGGATGTCGAGGCGCTCGACGGTGGCCGCGCGTTCCCCCTCGCTCTGGCCGGCGAGCAGCACCGCGTTGAACCAGGCCTCCTCCCTCGACCGCCGGACGCTGAAGTCGAGGATCCGCTCGTCGGTGCGGGCCCCCACCTGGTCCAGCAGTGACATCAGGGGCGACAGGGCGCCGAGCGAGTCCTGCACGGAGAGCACGACCCGACCGAGGATGTCGTTGATCAACAGGAAGTCGCGCCGCAGGGCGTGGATGTCCTCGCCGGGGCACGTCCGCGCGGCGGCGACGGCCAGGTCCAGGTTGATGTGCGCGTTCACGCCGAGCAGCAGGTGCTGGACGATGACGGTGCCGGTGTCGTCGAGCAGCCCGAACGTCTCGCGCCAGCAGCGCGGCCCGCTCCGGTCCCGGCGCCAGGCGTCATACGCCTCGAAGTAGCGGTTGCCGAAGAGGGTGTCGAAGCGGTCCATCCGGGCGCCGTCGTCGAACAGCCCCTCGTGGATGGCCCTGCGGACCTCGACGGTCACCTGTCGGTACAGCGCCGCGAAATACCCCACCCGGTCACCGCCACGCCGCGCCTCCCGCACGACCCCGGCGAGCCCGTCCACCACCTCGTCGATGTTCCCGGCCACCACCATGCCCGACTCCCTCCCCTGGCCTACGAACCCGCGCCCCGTCAGGGGCGCGGGGAACTGCGCGAGAAGCCCCACCCGCCCGCAGACAAAGAACGCACCGGGAAATGGGGGTCGAAGGGGCGCAGCCCCTGGATGGGGGCACCTCCCGCTCGAGCGAAGCCGAGAGTGGGGGAGGGACGGGTAGGGGCGGCGGGGGGCGAGAAAACCCCGAGCCGCCCCACGCAACCTCACACGTCCCCGAACCGCTCCCCCATCTCCGCCTTCTCCACCAACAGCGCCGGCGGCTCGAACCGCTCCCCGTAGAGCCCGGCCAACTCCCGCGCTCGCGCCACGAACCCCGGGAGCCCACCCTCGTACCCGTTGATGTACTGCAATACCCCACCGGTCCACCCCGGGAACCCGATCCCGAAGATCGACCCGATGTTGGCGTCGGCGACGGACGTGAGCACGCCCTCCTCCAGCAGCCGCACGGTGTCCAGCGCCTCCGAGAAGAGCATCCGCTCCTGCATGTCCCGGAACGGGATCCGGTACCCCGGCTTCGTGAAGTGCTCGCGCAGCCCGGGCCAGAGCTTGGCGCGGCGGCCGTCGGGGCCGTAGTCGTAGAACCCGGCCCCACCGCTGCGGCCGGGGCGGTCGAACTCGTCGACCATGCGGTCGATCACGGCCTCGGCGGGATGGACGGTCCACGTCCCGCCCGCCTCCTCCACGGCCCGCCGGGACTCCGCGCGGATCTTGCGGGGCAGGGTGAGGGTCAGCTCGTCCATCAGGGAGAGGACCTTGGCGGGATAGCCCGCCTGGGCGGCCGCCTGTTCGACGGAGGCGGGCTCGATGCCCTCGCCGACCATCGCGACGCCCTCGTCGATGAAGTGGCCGATGACCCGGGAGGTGAAGAAGCCGCGGGAGTCGTTGACGACGATCGGGGTCTTCTTGATCTGACGGACCAGGTCGAAGGCGCGGGCGAGGGCCTCGTCACCGGTCTGCTCGCCCTTGATGATCTCGACGAGCGGCATCTTGTCGACGGGCGAGAAGAAGTGCAGCCCGATGAAGTCGGACCGGCGGACGACGCCCTCGGCCAGCTCGGTGATGGGGAGCGTCGAGGTGTTGGAGCAGAGCAGCGCGTCCGGTGCCACGACCCCCTCGATCTCCTCGAACACCTTGTGCTTGAGCTCGGTGTTCTCGAACACGGCCTCGATGACGGCGTCGCAGGCCGCGAGGTCGGCCGGGTCGGCGGTGGGGGTGATCCGGGCGAGGAGGGCGTCGGCCTTCTCCTGGGTGGTGCGGCCCTTGGCGA
Source organism: Streptomyces caniscabiei (assembly GCF_014930365.1). Taxonomy (GTDB): domain Bacteria; phylum Actinomycetota; class Actinomycetes; order Streptomycetales; family Streptomycetaceae; genus Streptomyces; species Streptomyces caniscabiei. The sequence continues at coordinate 506,498 of NZ_JABXWI010000002.1, forward strand.
CCGCCTTGGCGCAGAGCTTCTCCGAGTACCCCTTGCCCTTCGCGGCCGCTTCGGGCGTCACGTCCTTCAGGACGACCTCGATGCCCGCGCGGGCGCAGGAGTACGCGATGCCGGCGCCCATCATCCCGGCGCCGAGGACGGCGACCCGGCGGACCTGGCGGGGCTCGATGCCCCGGGGGCGGTTGGCGCCGGAGTTGACGGCCTGGAGGTCGAAGAAGAAGGCCTGGATCATGTTCTTCGAGGTCTGCCCGGCGGCCAGCTCCACGAAGTAGCGGGCCTCGATGACCTGGGCGGTCTCGAAGTCGACCTGGGCTCCCTCGACGGCGGCGGCGAGGATGCGGCGCGGCGCCGGGTAGGGCGCGCCGTTGGTCTGCTTGCGCAGGGTGGCGGGGAAGGCGGGCAGGTTCGCGGCGAACTTCGGGTGGGCGGGCGTGCCGCCGGGGATGCGGTGGCCGGGCTTGTCCCAGGGCTGCTGCGACTCGGGGTTGGCGTCGATGAACGCGCGGGCCTTGTCCATCAACTCGCCCGGGGTGGCGGCCACTTCATGGATCAGGCCGTTCTCCAGGGCGCGCTGCGGGGAGTACTGGGTGCCCTGGAGGAGCACCTTCAGCAGGGCGTCGGTGATGCCGAGCAGCCGGACGGTGCGGACGACTCCGCCGCCCCCGGGGAGCAGGCCGAGCGTGACCTCGGGGCAGCCGATCTTGGAGCCGGGGGCGTCGAGGGCGACGCGGTGGTGGCAGGCGAGGGCCAGCTCGTAACCGCCGCCGAGGGCGGCGCCGTTGATCGCCGCGACGACCGGCTTGCCGAGGGTCTCGATGCGGCGCAGATGGCGCTTGATCTCCATGCCGCCGTCGAAGAGCTGCTGTGCGGTGTCGGGGGTGACCTTGATGAGGTCGCGGAGGTCGCCGCCGGCGAAGAAGGTCTTCTTGGCGGAGGTGATGATGACGCCGCGGATCGTGTCCTTCTCGGCCTCCAGGCGGTCGGTGATCACCGCGAGGGAGTCGCGGAACGCCTGGTTCATGGTGTTGGCGGACTGGTCGGGGTCGTCGATGACGAGGGTGACGAGGCCCGTGCGGTCCTGTTCCCAGCGGATGGTGGTGCTCTCGGTCATAGCGGGGGTCTCCGTTGAAGTCTCTTGGTTCCGCCGGGGTGTCAGACGCGTTCGACGATCGTCGCGATGCCCATGCCGCCGCCCACGCAGAGCGTGGCCAGCCCGTACCGCTTGTCCTGGCGCTCCAGTTCGTCGACGAGCGTGCCGAGGATCATCGCCCCCGTCGCGCCGAGCGGGTGGCCGAGCGCGATCGCGCCGCCGTTGACGTTGACCTTGTCGAGCGAGAGGCCCATGTCCTTGACGAAGCGGAGGACGACGGCGGCGAACGCCTCGTTGATCTCGACGAGGTCGATGTCGTCGATGGTCAGCCCGGCGCGGGCGAGGGCCTTGCGGGTCGCGGGCGCGGGGCCGGTGAGCATGATGGTGGGCTCGGAGCCGGAGACGGCGGCGGAGACGATACGGGCGCGCGGGCGCAGCCCGTACCGCTCGCCGATCTCCCGGGTGCCGATGGCGACGAGGGCCGCGCCGTCCACGATGCCGGAGGAGTTGCCCGCGTGGTGGACGTGGTCGATCTCCTCGACCCAGTGGTACTCCTGGAGCGCCACCGCGTCGAAACCGCCCAGCTCGCCGATGTCCGCGAAGGACGGCTTCAGCTTGGCGAGCGAGTCGGCGGTGGTGCCGGGGCGCAGATACTCGTCGTGGTCGAGGACGACGAGTCCGGAGCGGTCCTTGACGGGGACGACGGACCGGTCGAACCGGCCGTCCTTCCAGGCGGCGGCCGCCCGCTCCTGGGACAGTGCCGCGTACTCGTCGACATCGCGCCGGGAGAATCCCTCGATCGTGGCGATGAGGTCGGCGCCGATGCCCTGCGGTACGAAGTTGACCTCCAGGTTGGTCATCGGGTCGTTGAACCAGGCGCCGCCGTCCGACGCCATCGGCACCCGGGACATCGACTCGACCCCGCCCGCGAGCACCAGGTCCTCCCAGCCCGACCGGATCTTCGCGGCGGCCATATTGACGGCCTCCAGGCCCGAGGCACAGAAGCGGTTCTCCTGGACGCCGGCCACGGTGTCGGGCAGTCCGGCGGCGATCGCGGCGGTCCGGGCGATGTCGGAACCCTGGTCGCCGACCGGGCCCACGACACCGAGCACGACGTCGTCGACGGCGGCCGGGTCGAGGCCGGGGAGGCGGCCCTGGACCTCGTGGATCAGTCCGACGACGAGGTCGATGGGCTTGGTGCCGTGCAGGGAGCCGTTCGCCTTGCCGCGACCGCGCGGGGTGCGGATCGCGTCGTACACATACGCTTCGGTGCTCACGAGTCTGGCCTTTCCAGTGGCGGGAGGGTGCGGCCCGGGGGCCGGTGTCAGTCGCTGTCCTTCAGGGCGGCGCCCTCGGCGGGGACGTCCTCGGCCCGTGCGTCGGGCAGGAGGCCGGCTATGCCCCAGTCGTGGGCCACGTCCGCCGTGTCGGCGCCCGGCTGGGCGGGTCCGGTGCGGACCGAGGTGTGGGTGGCGGAGAAGCGGGGCGCGGGGGCGGGCTGGGTGATGCCGCCGAAGTCGGTGAAGGTGCCCCGGGCCGCGAGATGCGGGTGGTGCGGGGCCTCGCGCAGCGACAGCACGGGGGCCACACAGGCGTCGGAGCCCTCGAAGACGGCCGTCCACTCGTCCCGCGTACGGGTCCTGAAGCGGGCCGCGACCGTCTCGCGCAGCTCGCCCCAGGCAGCCGTGTCCTTGCGGGCCGGGGCCCGGTCCCCGATGCCCAGGAGGTCGACGAACTCCTCGTAGAACTGCTGCTCGAGGGCGCCCACGGCGACGTACCGGCCGTCGGCGGTCTCGTAGGTGCCGTAGAAAGGGCAGCCGCCGTCGAGGAGGTTGGCGGCGCGGCGGTCCTGCCAGCCGCCGGCGGCGAGCATGCCGTGGAGCATGGCGGACAGGTGCGAGGTGCCGTCGACGATGGCCGCGTCCACGACCTGTCCGGTGCCGGTGGCGCGGGCGTGGTGGAGGGCGGCGAGGACGCCGACGACGAGGTAGAGGGAGCCGCCCGCGTAGTCGCCGAGGAGGTTGGCGGGGGCGACGGGCGGGGTGTCCGGGGCTCCGGTCATGCCGAGGGTGCCGGTCAGGGCGATGTACGCGATGTCGTGGCCGGCGCGCTGTGCGAGCGGGCCCTGCTGGCCCCAGCCGGTCATCCGGCCGTAGACCAGCCGGGCGTTGCGGGCGTGGCAGGTCTCGGGGCCGACGCCGAGGCGTTCGGCGACGCCGGGGCGGTAGCCCTCGATCAGGATGTCGGCGCGTTCGGCCAGGTCGAGGACGGTGTCCGGGCCGTCGGGGGACTTCAGGTCGACGATCACCGACCGCTTGTTGCGGTTGGTGACGTCGTACAGCGGGTTCACCGCGAGGCCCGCGCCGCCGGGTCGGTCGACGCGGACGACGTCGGCGCCGAGGTCGCCGAGGAGCATGGCGGCGAACGGTCCCGGGCCGATGCCCGCGAGTTCGACCACGCGCACACCGGCGAGCGGACCGTGCCCGGGCGTCTTCGCCACTGACATCTTGGCCCCCAGCTCTGTGACACAAACGATGTAACACCAGTGATGCTAGGAACGCGTTCCACTCCGCACAAGCCCTGAATGAGCAAACGCTTAGTCATTGTGCCCGCAGTCGCGCCAGGTGTCAGCCCGCCCCCGCCGGGTCCGCGCTCAGCGGGCCTCCAGCTCCGCTATCAGCCGCTTCGGGGCGATCACGCGGTAGCTCTCCTCCACCCAGTCGCAGAGCAGCTCCGCGCCCGGGGCGCCCTTCTCCTCCAGCGGGACCCGCACCCAGCCGGACCTGCCCAGGCCGTATCCCGCGGGTTCGGCTCCGGGGCAGGTGAGGGCGTGGGCGTGCGTCTCGTCGTCCCTGAGCTTCACGGTGACGCCCAGCGGATAGCTGCCGTCGTCCGTCCCGAGGAACACGAACACCTTCTTGTTGACCTTCGCGACGCTCTCGCCCCAGGGGAACTCCTCGACCGCGCCGGGCATCCCGAGGGCGAACTCGCGCACCTTCTCCCATTTTTTCAGGGCGTTCTTCGGTACGGTCACGGCCACCTCCGGATCCCGCGCACTCGGCTGCTCGTCCCTCACGCTAGCCTCAGCCACCGACAACGGCGCGTGGGCGGGCCGTGGGCGAGCGCTGAGGGGTTCCATGAGCAACGGGCAGGGCAGGGCGGAGCGGACGTACGACATCGTGCTCTACGGGGCCACGGGGTTCGTCGGGGAGCTGACCGCGGAGTATCTCGCCGAGAACGCGCCCGACGGACTGCGCTGGGCGATCGCCGGGCGCAACGCGGAGAAACTCGCCGCGCTGCGCGAGCGGCTGCCCGGCGGCGCGGACATCGGGGTGCTCCGCGCGGACGGGTCCGATCCGGACGCCGTGCGCGAACTCGCCCGCCAGGCACGGGTGGTGGCCACGACCGTCGGCCCGTACATCACCCACGGCGAGGAGTTGGTGGCCGCCTGCGCGGACGAGGGCACCGACTATCTGGACCTCACCGGTGAACCCGAGTTCGTCGACCTGACGTTCGTCCGGCACGACGCCCGCGCGCGGGAGACCGGCGCCCGCCTCGTGCACGCGGCCGGCTTCGACTCGATCCCGCACGACCTCGGCGCGTACTTCACGGTGCGCCAGCTCCCCGAGGACGTGCCGATCACCGTGGACGGTTTCGTGCGCGCCGAGGGCATGTTCTCGGGCGGCACGTTCAACTCCGCGCTCACCGGGTTCTCCCGCGGCCGGGAGACGATGGCCGCCGCGCAGGACCGCAAGCGGCACGAACCGCGCCTCGTGGGCCGCCGGGCGTACGCGCCGGTGAGCGCGCCCCGGTTCGCCAAGGAGGTCGGGGCGTGGGCGCTGCCGCTGCCGACCATCGACGCGCAGGTGGTGCAGCGCTCGGCGCGCGCCCTCGGGCGCTACGGCCCGGACTTCCGCTACCGCCACTACGCGGCCGTCCGCACGCTGCCCTTCGCGGTGGGCGGGGTCGCGTTCGTCGGCGCGCTCGTCGCCGCCGCCCAGGTGCCGCCGGTACGGCGCTGGCTGGGCGACCGGCTCAAGCCGGGCGAGGGTCCGAGTGCGGAGAAGCGGGCGAAGAGCTGGTTCTCGGTGCGGTTCGTCGGCGAGGGCGGTGGACGCCGCGTCTTCACGGAGGTCGCGGGCGGCGACCCCGGCTACGGCGAGACGGCGAAGATGTTCGCCGAGTCGGCCCTGTGCCTGGCCCTCGACGACCTCCCGGCCACGGCGGGGCAGGTCACGACGGCCGTCGCGATGGGCGACGCGCTGATCGAGCGGCTGCGCGCGGCGGGGATCACGTTCCGGGTGGCGGCGACCCGCTGACCCGGTGAGGCGGCGCCCGTCCTACTGCGCCCACCCGGTCAGCGTGTAGACCATCCCGGCGATCCAGGCCAGTCCGGCGAGCAGGGCGAGGATCAGGCCGGTCGTCACGGCACGCTCGACGGACTGGGTGGGGGCGGCGGCGGGCTTCGGAGCTCGGTGCGTCGTCATACGGCACAGCCTGCCGATCATGACGCCGCGCCGGTATCCGTACGGATACTCAGTCCGTACTCAGGTGACTCAGGCACCCGCCCCGCGCGCGCCCCGGCCGGGCCGGCGTCAGGCGGTCGTGGTGCGCAGGGCCCGGCGGCACAGGGTGTCGGCCCTGCGGGTGGTCTCCGGGAGGCGGTAGGCCGGGGTGAGGGCGAGGGTGTGGGCGCAGGCGGTGTCCAGGTCGACGCGGTGGCCGACGGAGACGAACACCGGCTTCACGCCGTCGCGGGTGCGCAGGGCGCGGCCCACCTCCTCGGTGCCGGCGAGGAGCGGGGACGTGTCGCCGCGCGCGGTGCCGGGGTCGTCGTAGGTGAACGTGAAGGGGTTCTTGGCGACGCCGATCGTGGGCAGTCCGGTGAGGACACCGAGGTGCGCGGCGAGCCCGAAGCGGCGCGGATGCGCGAGGCCGTAGCCGTCGCAGACGACGAGTCCGGGGTCGCACGGCAGCGCGTCGAGCGCGGCCAGCACCGTCGGGATCTCCCGGAACGCGAGCAGGCCGGGGACGTAGGGGAAGGAGACCTGCCCGACCGCCGTGGCCTCCGCCACCGTGTCGAGGGTCGCCGCGTCCAGCACCACGGCCGCCGCCACGACCACGTCCCGTTCGTCGTCGTACGCCACGTCCACGCCGGTGACGTGTCCGGTGCCCGGCGGCGGTCCGCTCTCGTCGAGGATCACCCGGCCCCGCAACTCGTCCTGCACGGCGAGGGCCTGCTCTTCGGTGGCGGGCCAGCCCGCCGGGATGCGTACGGTCGTCATGGTGCCGACGAGCGTACGCAATCCCTCGACGGGCGCGCGGCCCCGGGCTACTTGTCGCCGAGGGCGCGCTTGAGCTGGCTCTTGTTCATGTCCGAACGGCCCTGGATGTTGCGTCGCTTGGCCTCGGCGTAGAGCTGGTCGTACGTGGGCCCCTCGGATCCCGAGTGCGAACGCTGCCCACCGCGCTTGCTGGACGACATGTCCTGGGTGGAGCTGCGGCTCGCGGTCCTCGACTCGCCGGAGCGGGCGCGTTCCTTGTTGACGGTCCTGGCGGCGATCTCCTTGGCCCGCGACTCGCTCTCACCGCGGTCCTCGGCGCTCTCCTTGATGTGCTCGTACTGGCGTTCCCTCTTCGGGCTCGAACCGCGTGGCATGGCCGATCACTCCTCTCGTGATTCGAATCGTGATTCGAACACGCCACAAGTACCCCTCTCGGCCGGAACAACCCGCACCCGCCCGCCCACCGGAACGCCGCCGTCCTGGTCAGCTCTCCAGCCGGGCCACCCGCCCGCGCTCCCCCGCCGCCCAGCAGCCCCGGTCCGGTGTGCAGTCGACCGTGTCGTAGGACCCGGTGTCGACCGTGCGCCAGGTGCGGCCGCCGTCGGTGGTCAGATCGGTGCCGGTGGGGCCGACGGCGAGGGCGGCGTCGCGCCCGTACGGGAGCCAGGCGACGCCCGACCGGTAGGCGGGCGGCGGCTGCGCGGCCGTCGTCCAGGCGCGTCCCCCGTCGCCGGTGGTGGCCGCGGCCCGCGGGGACGGCTGGTCGGCGCGGTAGTCGCCGCCGACGGCGATGCCGTGCGCCCGGTCGCGGAAGGCCAGCGCGAAGACGCCCCGGGCCGGGTCGCCGGCCGGCACGGGCGTGTCGGCGGCCTTCCAGGTGCGGCCCCGGTCGGCGGAGTGCAGCACCCGCGCGCGGGCCGCCCCGCCGGTCGCGAGCCACACGTCGCGCGGCCCCGAGGCGACCAGGCACTGCCCGCTCGCCGCGAAGCCCGCCTCGCCCTCCAGCGCCGGGGGCATGCCCTCGTTCGGCAGGACGTTCCAGGAGCGGCCGCCGTCCTCGGTGGACAGGATGCGGAATCTCCCGTCCACCGGGTCGCTCATGGCGAGACCGCGGCGGGTGTCGAAGAAGGTGAGGCAGTCGTAGAAGGCGCGCGGATCGGTGTTGCGGAAGGACTCGGACCACGTCGCGCCGCCGTCGTCCGTGCGGTACACGCGGGAGGCCTCGCCCTCGCCGATGGCCAGGACGACCGCCCTGCGTGCGTCGAATGCCTCGATGTCCCGGAACTGCAGATCCTGTGCGCCGGGCGGTGAGACATTGCGCCACGTCCTGCCCCCGTCGCCGGTGCGGAGCACCGTACCGGCGGAACCCGCCAGCCACGCGCTGTTCCGGCTGACCGCCGCCAGACCGCGAAAGCGCACGTCAGTACCGGTTTCCTTCAGTTCCCAGTGCGGGGGACGGCCCTCCCCGTGTGCCTGTGCGGGCACCGCCAGGGCGGCGGCGAGCGCCGCCGCGGCCAGGCCCGTCGTCATCGTCCGACTCGTCCGACTCATCCGTCTCGACTGCCCCAAGCCCCTCATGGCGGGCGAAGCTAGTGCACCGCCGAGGTGTCGTCCAGATGGCCTCGGCCGGGAACCACCGGGCGTCGTCCGGTGTCCTCTCCCATATCCCGGAACGCGGGATGAGAAATGGATCACCACAGTGATTGGGCCCGGTGACAGAGGTCACTCGACCCTCATGTGCACGGATCGGCCCGATCCGGCGTCTTTGCAAATGCCCGGCCGCAGTCAACCGGAATCCGTCCACCCGTCACAAGGGAGCAAGGCGTTGTCCACCGTCATCGAGCAGCCCGTAGAGGCCCGTCTCGTCGCCGCCGCGCCGCGGATGCCGAGCATTCCCGCAACGCTCCACTACGACCGCCGCGATCCCTTCGCCGTCCGTATGACCTTCCCCGCCCCGGCCACGCTGGAGGGTGTGGAGGTCTGCTGGACCTTCGCCCGCGAGCTGCTCGTCACCGGCATGGAGGACTCGGTCGGCTACGGGGACGTACGGGTCCGCCCCTACGGCTACGACCGGCTGGTCCTGGAGTTCCACGCCCCCGAGGGCACGGCCGTGGTGCACGTCCACGCCGACGAGGTGCGCCGCTTCCTCGAGCGCTCGATGGATCTGGTGCCGCTCGGTCTGGAGCACCACCAGGTCGACCTGGACCACGACCTGGCGGAGCTGATGCGCGACGCCTGCTGAGGCCCCCCGCTTCCAGAGTGCGCGTCCGGGTGCCGGTGCGGGTGCGGGTGCGGCCGTTAATTGCGTTGACACCCTTCCGGCCCCTCCGTACGTTGTTACACGGTCCTGTTGCCGTCGATTGGAGAAGGACGTTGCTCGTCTGAGGTCCTGAGACACCGCGTCACACACCCCGCCGTATCCGGCGCCCCTGTGTGCGTAGCGTGCGACCTCGGCGTACGAGCCGTCCCTTTCGGCAGCGGGCTTCTTCCTTGCCCCTTCGTGTGTCGCCCTCGCGGTGTTTCGAACGCGTCGCCCCTGGCCGCTTCCCGCACCCGCGAGGTTCCTCATGTCTACTCCCCTTTCCCTCACCTGCACCTCCCTGTCCTTCGCCTGGCCCGACGGCACCCCCGTCTTCGACGATCTCCAGATCGCGTTCGGCCCCGGCCGGACCGGACTCGTCGGCGTCAACGGCTCAGGGAAATCAACCCTGTTGAAGCTGATCGCGGGTGAACTCACCGCGTCCGAGGGCACCGTCCGGGTGGCGGGCGAGGTCGGCTACCTCCCGCAGAACGTCACGCTCGACACCCGCCTGCGGGTCGACGAGGCACTCGGTATCGCCACCGCCCGCGCCGCCCTGCACGCCATCGAGGCGGGCGACGTGGCCGAGGAGCACTTCGCGGCGGTCGGCGACGACTGGGACGTCGAGGAGCGCGCCCTCGCGACCCTCGGCCAACTCGGCCTGGGCCACATCGACCTGGACCGCACCATCGGCGAGGTCTCGGGCGGCGAGTCCGTGCTGCTGCGGCTGGCGGCGCTGCTGCTGCGCCGCCCGGACGTGCTCCTCCTGGACGAGCCGACCAACAACCTCGACCTCTACGCGCGACGCCGGCTGTACGACGCGGTGGAGGCATGGTCCGGAGTGATGGTCGTGGTCAGCCACGACCGTGAACTCCTGGACCTGGTCGACCAGATCGCCGATCTGCACTCCGGCGAGGTCACCTGGTACGGCGGCAACTTCACCGCGTACGAGGAGGCGCTCGCCACCGAACAGGAGGCTGCCGAACGGATGGTGCGGGTCGCCGAGTCCGATCTGAAGAAACAGAAGCGCGAACTCGTCGACGCCCAGGTCAAGTTGGCCCGGCGCAAGCGGTTCGGGCAGAAGATGCAGGACCAGAAGCGGGTGCCGAAGATCATCGCGCACGCACGCAAGCGGGCCGCCCAGGAGTCCGCCGGCAAACACCGCATCCTGCACGAGGAGCGGCTCGCCGGGGCGAAGGAGCGCCTGGACGAGGCGGTGGAGGCCGTACGGGACGAGGACGAGATCCGCGTCGAGCTGCCGTACACGGCCGTACCGCCGGGCCGCACCGTCCTCACCCTGCTGGACCTGGAACTCAGGTACGGCGCCCGGGTGAAGGGCGGACTGGATCTGCGCGGGCCGGAGCGGATCGCGCTGATCGGGCGCAACGGCTCGGGCAAGACCACGCTGCTGCGGACGATCGCCGGTGAGCTGGAGCCGGTGGCCGGTGAGACGCGGACGCATGTGCCGATGCGGTTCCTGCCGCAGCGTCTCGACGTCCTCGACGACGAGCTGACGGTCGCCGAGAACGTGGCCCGGTTCGCGCCCGACGCCACCAACAACCGGATCCGGGCGCGCCTCGCCCGCTTCCTGTTCCGGGGCGCCCGGGCCGACCAGCAGGCGGCCACGCTCTCCGGCGGGGAACGCTTCCGGGCCGCCCTCGCCGCCCTGATGCTCGCCGAGCCCGCCCCGCAGCTGCTGATGCTGGACGAGCCGACGAACAACCTCGACATGGCGAGCGTGCGGCAGCTGACGACCGCGCTGGAGGGGTACGAGGGCGCGCTGATCGTGGCCGGCCACGACCTGCCGTTCCTGGAGTCGATCGGGATCACCCGGTGGCTGCTGATGGAGGAGGGAGAACTGCGGGCGACCACCCCGGAGGAGATCGCGGCGGCCGAGTGACCCGGGCGGTCGGCGGGGGCGGTGGCCGGGCACGTGGCTACCGCCGAGTATCTCAGGAGGGCCACAGCCTGCTCCCGGGGGTTTTGTCCTGGTGGGCCGGGACTGCATGATGGCGGACCGGCGTCGCTTCACGGGCGCCGGAAAACCGTCGTTCGATTCGGAGTCACCCACGTGCCCAGCAAGAAGGCCCTCGTCCGCCGCCCCAGCCCCCGCCTGGCCGAAGGCCTCGTCACGCACGTCGAACGCACGGAGGTGGACGTCGACCTGGCGGTCGAGCAGTGGGAGGCCTACGGCGAGGCCCTGCGCGACCACGGCTGGGAGACGATCGAGGTGGAGCCGGCCGACGACTGCCCGGACTCGGTCTTCGTCGAGGACACCGTGGTCATGTACAAGAACGTGGCGCTGATCGCGCGCCCCGGCGCCGAGTCCCGGCGGGACGAGACCGAGGGGATCGAGGAGGCCGTGGCCGCGCTCGGCTGCTCGGTGAACTGGGTCTGGGACCCGGGCACGCTGGAGGGCGGCGACGTCCTGAAGGTCGGCGACACCGTGTTCGTGGGCCGGGGCGGGCGCACCAACGCGGCCGGGGTCCAGCAGCTGCGGGCCGCGTTCGAGCCGCTCGGGGCGCGGGTGGTCTCCGCGCCGGTGAGCAAGGTGCTCCATCTGAAGTCGGCGGTGACGGCGCTGCCCGACGGCACGGTCGTCGGGCACATCCCGAAGATGGACACCCCGTCGCTGTTCGGGCGCTTCCTGCCGGTGCCGGAGGAGGCCGGGGCACATGTGGTGCTCCTCGGCGGCGACAAGCTGCTGATGGCGGCGAGCGCGCCGAAGACGGCCGAGCTGTACGCCGATCTCGGCTACGAGCCCGTGGTGGTCGACATCAGCGAGTTCGAGAAGCTCGAGGGCTGTGTGACATGCCTCTCGGTGCGGCTGCGCGGACTGTACGCCTGACGGGTGATCGCCGGACTCCTGCGGCCCCGGGACCTGCTGGTCCGCGGGGCCTTCGGCACAGCCGCCGATCGTGGGCGGGGACCCCGCTGATCAGCGGTCTTTACAGCGCACGTCTTTACAGCACACTTAACCTACGGCATCGTAACCTACGGATTCGTAGCCTACGATGCCGTAGGTTCAGCTCGCCCGCCCCGCGGCAGCACCGCACGTTCCGTCCCCCGCACGTCCCCCTGGAGCCTCTGTGTCGATCACTTCTCCCCACCTCGGCAGCCCGTCCGGCGAATGGACCGACGCGCGGCTGCTGTACGCCCTGGAGGAAGTCGTCGAGAAGGAACTCAACCGGCATCTGAAGGTCACCAAGGACTGGATGCCGCACGAGTACGTGCCGTGGAGCGACGGCCGCAACTTCCCCGGGTTCTTCGAGGACGGCGAGGCGTGGGAGAAGGGACAGTCGAAGGTCTCCGAGGTGGGCCGGATCGCCCTCGTGGTGAACCTGTTGACCGAGGACAACCTGCCCAGCTACCACCACGAGATCGCGACCCTCTTCGGCCGTGACGGCGCCTGGGGCACCTGGGTGCACCGCTGGACCGCGGAGGAGGGCCGGCACGGCATCGTGATGCGCGACTACCTGCTCGCCTCGCGCGCGGTGGACCCGGACAAGCTCGAAGAGTTCCGCATGTCGCACATGGGCGAGGGCTTCGAGTCGGACAACCGGCACTCGATGCTGCACACGGTCGCGTACGTCGCCTTCCAGGAGCTCGCCACCCGTGTCTCGCACCGCAACACCGGCCACCACTCCGGCGACCCCGTGTGCGACCGCATGCTGGCGCGCATCGCGGCCGACGAGAACCTGCACATGATCTTCTACCGGAACCTGCTGAAGGCCGCATTCGAGTTCGCCCCCGACCTCACCATGCAGGCCGTGCGCGACGTCGTCGTGAACTTCCGGATGCCCGGCCACGGCATGCCCGGCTTCGAGCGGGCCGCCGCGCAGATGGCCATCGGCGAGGTCTACAACATGCGCATCCACCACGACGACGTCCTCGCGCCCGTCATCCGCTTCCTGAAGATCATGGAGATCGACGGCCTCGGCCCCGAGGGCATGAAGGCCCAGGAGGAACTCGGCCTCTACATGGGCGGACTGGACGCGGAGGCCCGCAAGTTCGACGAGAAGCTGGCGGCCCGCAAGGCCCGGATGGCGGCCCGCGCCGGAGCGTGACGCCCACGGCGCGGGCGCCGTGCGGCGCGGGTGCCTTGAGACCCGGGCGCCGTGTGGCGTGGGTGCCGTGAGGCCCAGGCGCCGTGCGGGTGACCGCGGGTGCCGCGAGACGCGGGTGCCGTGACACCCAGGCGCCGTGCGGTGCGGAACCCGTGTGGCGCCGGTGCCGTGCGGCGCGAACGCCCGTGCGGCGCCAATGCCCCTGCGGCACAGGTGCCGTGCGGCGCGGATGACTGTGTGGCGCAGGGGGCGGGGCGGCTGGATTCGAACCAGCGTGTTCCGGTTTTGGAGACCGGCGCGCCTGCCTCTGCGCTACGCCCCGTCCTTGCCCGCAACCCTAGCGGCCGCCCTCACCACTCCGCCTCCCGGTAGTCCTTGAGGAAGACGCCCGACACCGGATCGCCCGCCTCGCCGCGCACGATCGGGTCGTAGACGCGGGCCGCGCCGTCGACGATGTCGAGCGGGGTGCGAAAGCCGGCGCCGGCCATGCGGTGTTTCTTGGGGGCGGGGTTCTCGTCGGTGATCCAGCCGGTGTCGACGGCGCACATGTGGACGCCCTGCTCGGCGAGTTCGGCGGCACTGGTGCGGGTGAGCATGTTCAGGGCGGCCTTGGCCATGTTGGTGTGCGGATGCCCGGCCGTCTTGTTGCGCACGGCGAAACGGCCCTCGACGGCGGTCACGTTGACCACGTAGCGGCTGGGGCGCGGGGAGGCTAGGAGCAGCGGCAGTAGACGGTCGCAGAGGAGCGCCGGGGCGAGGGAGTTGACCAGCTGGGTCTCCAGGACCTCGGCCGGGTCGAGGCCACCGAGCCGCGCCGACCAGGAGTTCTCCGGGGCGGGGTCGGGCAGCAGCCCGGCCTCGTCGGCCTCGCGCAACACGACGGGCAGGGTGGCGGCCCCGGCCCCGAGCATCCGCATCGGTGTGAACCCCGGTGCCTGGCGCGCCCCTTCGGGCAGTGCGTCGCGCTCCCCGGCGGCGAGCAGCGCGTACGACTCCGGGGGCCGCCGTATCGTCTGGGCCGCGTTGTTGACGAGGATGTCGAGCGGCTCCCCCTCCTGCCGCAACTGCTCGCACAGGCCCAGTACTTGGCGCGGGTCGCGCAGGTCCACGGCGACGACGGTCAGCCGGTCGAGCCACTTCGCGCTGCCGGGCTCGGCACGGAATCGGCGCAGGGTGTCGTGCGGGAAGCGGCTGGTGACGAGCAGTTCGGCGCCGTCGCGCAGCATCATCAGCGCCAGCTGGAAGCCGATCTTCACCCGGCCGCCGGTGAGCAGCGCGCGGCGCCCGCTCAGATCGGTGGCGAGGGCACGGCGGGCGGTGTTGTCGGCGGCGCACTCCGGGCACAGCCGGTGGTAGAACGAGTCGACGTGTCGATAGGACGTCTTGCAGACGTAGCAGTGCCGCGACTTGCGGAGCACACCCCCGCCGCCCGTCGCCCGCTCCGGCAACGGGGCGTCCTCGCGCCGGTCCAGGGCTCCGGTGGCTGTCGCGGCCAGCACGGTGGCGTCCGCGGCGGACTTCTGGTCGCTGAGCGCTTTACGGCGCCGCTTCCAGCCGTCGCGTGCGAAGGACGCGGCGACCCGCTCGGTCCGCAGCCGCACGGGGTCGTCCACGGGCAGCGCCCGCAGCCTGCCTACCGTACGGTGAAAGGTCGCCAGCTCTTCCTCGGTGATCCCAACGCTTTCGCCCATGCGTGCCCCCCGCCCGATCCGTCGAGCACGGTTCGGACGACCGGATGGGAACCAGCGTCTGCGGCCGGCCGAGGCGGTGCGCCTGCCTCCGCGTCGCCTGCGAACCGCGCCCCCGGATCCTATGCGACCGCCCTGGACGGGGCCCATCGAATATCACCGGCCGTCACCGACCGGCCCGCGGCGGCGGGCGGTTCACCGGCGGTCCAGTGCGGCGCGGCGCCGTGGGGTCGGACATGAGTGGGTTCCGGTGCCGTCGGGTCAGCCGTTGTCGGTGCGCCGCAGGCGCAGTCTCTCCTTCTCGGAGAGTCCGCCCCAGACGCCGAACCGTTCGTCGTTGGACAGCGCGTACTCGAGGCACGCGGTACGCATCTCGCACATACCGCAGATGCGCTTCGCCTCACGGACCGAGCTGCCGGGCTCGGGAAAGAAGAAGTCGGCCCCCGTCTGCGCGCACAGCGCCCGCTCCTGCCAGGCACGGTCGATCGGGGTGATCGTGTCGTAGTGCATGCACGGCATCGTGCCGGGCGCCGAAAAACGTTCGATCAACGCGGCATCAACACGTCGCCCGGGGCCTCCATGGTCCTCTCGCCCACCGGGGTGACACACGGCGGCGCGCGGGAGGTGCGTGCCCCAGGTTCCACGGGGTATCCGGCCGATGGCCGGGCGGCGGCGCGTGCGCGATGCCAGACTCGGCGGTACGGGCAACGGACCCTCGGACCTCATCGGAGGAGCGCAGCCATGCTCACCACCCGCTTTGTCACCGGCGCCCCGAACTGGATCGACCTCGGCACTCCCGACATCGAGGGCGCCGCCTCCTTCTACCGGCATCTCTTCGGCTGGCGGTTCGAGTCCGCCGGGCCCGAGATGGGCGGCTACGGCTTCTTCCGGCTCGACGGCCGTACCGCCGCGGCCGGTATGCAGAACCCGCCGGAGCAGGGCCCGCCGTCCTGGAACATCTACTTCCGGACGCCTGACGCCGACGCCACGGCCAAGGCGGTCGAGCAGGCCCACGGCTCCGTGCTGATGCGGCCCATGGACGTGCCGGACGAGGGGCGGATGGCGATCCTCGCCGACCAGGCGGGGGCGCCCTTCGGTGTGTGGCAGCCCGGCCGCGTGACGGGACTCGACGTCGTCAAGGACCCGGGCGCGCTGTGCTGGCTGGAGCTGTACACACCGGATCTGCCCGCGGCGGCCGGGTTCTTCAACGCCGTGTTCGGCTGGGAGACCACCGCGATCGACATCGCCGGCGGCACCTACACCTGTGTCCATCCGGCGGGCACCGAACCGGGGTCGATGTTCGCCGGCATCGTGCCGCTCGACGAGGACCCGAGCGAGGCGGGGTCCGGACCGTACTGGCTGCCGTACTTCGAGGTCCCGGACACCGACGCCGCGGTGGCCGGGGCGCAGGAGCGCGGCGGCGGCGTCCGGCTGCCCGCCACCGACCTCCCTGGCGCGGGCCGTTTCGCCAAGCTCACCGACCCTTACGGGGCCCGCTTCGCGGTGATCAGGAGCGAGCAGCCGCAGGGACAGCCAGACGGTCAGGCAGAGGGATAGAGCTTCGAACCTTCCGATCACCTCCTGAACCCATCCATGTTCTTGAGAGCGCTCTCAGTCATAAGTCTTGACGGCTCAACCTCCCCTGGGAACAGTGGGGGAACCACAGCAGGGGCCCCGTCCGCTGTGCCTCCACTCCCCCACGTCCCAGGAGGCCATCGTGATCTCCCGCCGTACGTTCCTGTCCACGACCGCCGCCGCGGTCGGCGCCACCGCCGTCGGGGGTGCCCTCGGCGCTCCCGCCCAGGCCGCCCCCGCTACCTGCCAACTCGCCCTCCGCAACGCCTCGTTGCCGGGCACGGTCCGGGCGTACGTCACCGGGCACGAGCAGTCGACGGGCGCCTGGGTGCTGCTGCGCGCCGACGGGAGCGTCTACCGGCCGACCTCGCCGTCGGCGCCCGGGACGCCGCTGCCGGTCGACTGCGCGATCCCGCTCGGCGCGGCGGGCTCGGCGCCCAAGGTGCTGACGCTGCCTCAGATGTTCGGCGCCCGCGTCTACTTCGTACGGGACAGCACCCTGGAGTTCTTCCTCAACCCGGGTCCCGCCCTGGTGGAGCCCGCGTTCGCGGCACCCGCCGACGCCAACTACGGCAAGACGTGGTCGTTCTGCGAGTTCACGTTCAACCCCACCCAGCTCTTCGCCAACATCAGCTATGTCGACCTGGTGACGGCCCTGCCGATCGGGCTGACACTGGAAGGCGACAGCACCCACACGGTCGCCCCGCTGCCGAACGGGGCGGTGGACCGGATCGCCGCCGATCTCGTGGCGCAGTCGGCGCGGGACGGTCAGCCCTGGGACCGGCTCGTCATCCGGGGCGGCGACGGCAGGGTGCTGCGGGTCGTCTCCCCGCAGAACCTGATGGCCCCGTACTTCGACCGGCCGGACCAGATGCCGTTCCGCGCCTACTGGGACTCGTATGTCGACCAGGTGTGGGAGAAGTACCGGTCGACGGATCTGCGGATCGACCTCCAGGGCGGCCGCGGCGTCCTGGCCGGGCGGGTATCCGGCGACACCCTCACCTTCGCCGGCGGCCACTCCTTCGCCAAGCCGACGTCGAAGGACATCTTCACCTGCAACCACGGCCCGTTCGCCAACAACCCCGGCGACCCCGACGACAAGAAGGCCCTCCTCGCCCGGCTCGCGGCCGGCTTCAACCGCTCGATCATGCTGACCCACCCCACCCAGCCGGGCGGCACGACGGCCGCCGACTACTACCGGGGGACGGTGACGAACCACTGGTCCCGCGTGGTGCACGCCAACTCGCCCATCGGGTACGCCTTCCCGTACGACGACGTACGGCCCGACGGGCAGCCCGACGTGTCGGGCGCGGCCCACGACGGCAATCCACGCCGGTTCACGGTGACGGTGGGCGCCTGAGCGCTCCGCCGGTGACGCCGCGGGCCCGCACGGGCTACGCGGAGGCGCGTCGTACCAGGGTGGTCGGCAGGACCACGCTGGACGGCGTGCCGACCGGGCCCTCATCGGCCCGCGCGTCGCCGGCTCGCCGTTCGAGGCCCCGGAACAGCAGCCGGGCCATCAACCGGCCCATCTCCTCTATGTCCTGACGGACCGTCGTCAACGGCGGATCGGACTGCTCGGCCACCGGCAGCATGTCGTCGAAGCCCACCACGGCGACGTCCTCGGGAACCCGTCGCCCGAGCTCCCGCAGCACCCGCAGCGCGCCGGACGCGGACACGTCGTTGGCGGCGAACACCGCGTCCAACTCGGGGCAGCGGGCCAGCAGTTCCCGCATCGCCCGCTCCCCGCCCGCCGGGGTGAAGTCGCCCTCCACGATCAGCCGGGGGTCGGCGTCCACCATGACGTCCCGGAACCCGTCGAGCCGGTCCACGGCGGAGGTCTGGTCGAGGGGCCCGGTGATGTGGGCGATCCGGGTGCGGCCGAGGCCGACGAGATGGCGTACGGCGTCCCGCGCGCCGCCCCGGTTGTCGCTGTCGACGTAGACGGTGGTCGTGTCGCCGCGCGAGCCGTCGACCCAGCCGGGGCGGCCGCCGAACACGGTGGGGACGCCCGCGCCCCGGATCAGCGCGGGCAGCGGATCGTCGAGGTGCAGCGAGAACGCGAGCGCCCCGTCGACGTGTCCGCCCGCCAGATACCGTCCCACCCGGGCGTAGTCCTCGGGCCCTTCGGTGAGCAACAGCACGAGCTGCGAGTCGTGCGCGGTCAACTCCTTGCTGATGCCCCGGAGTTGCAGGGCGAAGAAGGGATCGGCGAAGACCCTGGTCTCCGGCTCGGCGATCACCACGGCCACGGCGTCGTGCCGCCGGGTGACCAGGCTGCGCGCCGCCTGATTGGGCACGTACCCGAGTTCCTCGACCGCTTTGCGCACCCGCTCGACCAGGGGCTCCCGTACGCCTTCGCCCCCGTTGACGACCCGCGACACCGTCGCCCTGGACACCCCGGCCCGCGCGGCCACGGCCTCCAATGTGGGACGCGACGCTGTCTCGGTCACTGCGGAACACTCCTCCGGGGCGGCTCCGCCCAGGATAGCCCTGGACAGAGGCCCACTGAGAGCGCTCCCGGCCCCCGGAGGTGGCCCGCCGGTGGGCCCGCCCTGCGACGGGACCTCCGTGAGGTGGGACAGGAGTGCGAGGGGGACCTCGGCGCCGAGGGGCGTCAGTGTCCGTGCGCGTGCGACTCGCCGGAATCGGCCACCCCGTCCGCCTCGCCCGTCCCGCCCGTTCCCGCCCCGCCCGCGTTTCCCGCCCCGTCCGTCCTGCCCGCGGCGTGCGGTGCGTGCGGCTCGTACCCCGGGATCGTGCCGTCCGCCTTGCGCACCAGGAACAGGCCCGCCATGCCCATGTCGGAGTGGCTCTGGACGTGGCAGTGGTACATCCAGGCGCCGGCACCGACGCCCTCGCCCGCGATGACCTGGAAGCCGAAGGAGTCGGCGGGTCCGACGATCTTGTTGTCGATGACCTGACTGGGGTCGTCGGGGCCGCTCAGCGTGCCGGTGCGGTTGTCGGCCCAGCGGTGACCGTGCAGGTGGAAGGTGTGGTAGTACTCGCCGTGCGTGATGACGACGAACTCGACGCGGTCCCCGACGGTGGCGTCGAAGTCGGGGCCGGTGTGGGCGGGCCTGTTGTTGATGCGCAGGTCGTTGAAGACGACGGTGACGGTCCTGTCGGGCAGGACGTCGCCCTTGCGGCGGACGACGACCGGGCCGTAGAGCCCCTTGCGGATGCCGCCCGTGCCGTGGGGGGTGCCGACGGCGTGGTCGTGGTAGTGCCAGTAGCCGGCGCTGCCCGCGCGCCAGGTGCCGTCCGGACGGGTGCCGGGGGCGTGGGTGCGCCAGGTGTAGGTGCGGGTGCCACCGGGCTCGACGTCGCTCTTGTTCTGCCTGGTGCCGTCGCTGGAGATCTCGTAGTCCAGGCCGTGGACGTGCAGGCTGGCCGCCACGTCCATCGTGTTCTCGAACTCGATGTGCAGGGTGTCGCCCTCGTTCAGCTCGATCAGCGGGCCCGGTATCGAGGCCTTGCCCTTCTCGAAGCCGTAGCCCATCTGCCCGTCGGGCAGCTTCTCGGCGTACATCTTGACGCGCTTGACCTCGCCGCCCGCCGGAGCCGTCCTCGCCCGTTCGGCGGCGCTCACGGCCTCGGGGGCGCCGACGGTCTCGATGGCCACGGACAACGATGTCGCGACAGCCGCGCCGCCCCACAGCACCCGCCGGTTGAACCCTCGTCTGTCCATCGCGTCCATGCGGAACTCCCCACGCTCATACGGATCTTGCGGAGACGCACCTGTGATCAACCTGTGTGACGGTAGCGGCACCCCGGCGGTTTCTCCACACCCGGGACAAAGTTCGCACCATTCCGGTCATAGGTCTTGGCGAGCCGCGCAAATGGGGGCTAGCTTCCTTGGCGCTGTTGCTGTGACCGAGGAGGTGCCCATGTACTTACGAGGGTTGAGCGACGCGAAGAGACGGGCCTGGGCGGCCACCCTGACCGCCTCGGTCGTCACCGCGGGACTCCTGTCGGGCCCCGCGGCCCAGGCGCGACCGGCGCCGGAAGCACCGCTGACAACGATGTCGATCAAGTCGCCACCAGGCGGCTCAGGCCCCCAGGTGCTGGTCTTCCACGGCTCTGCCGCGGCCGGGGACGAGTCGCCCGTCGTCAACGCCGGGATCGAGGCGATCGAACGGATCGGCCTGTCCGGGCCGGCCGCCGAGCGGTTCGGGGTCGTGGCCACCGGCGACGCCTCCGTCTTCACCGACGGGACCCGGCTGAGCGGCTTCAACGCCGTGGTCTTCCTGACCGGTGGCGGTGACGTCCTGGATCCCGAGCAGGAGGCGGGGCTGGAGGCGTACATGGAGGCCGGCGGCGGTTTCGTCGGCGTCCACGACGCGGCCCGCGCCGAACCGTACTCGGACTGGTTCACCGGTCTGATCGGCGCGCGTCCGGCCGGGTCGAGCCCGACGACCGTGCAGCGGGCGACGGTCGAGGTCGGTGACCGGCGGCACCCGGCCACCAAGGACCTGCCGGCGCAGTGGAAGCGGCCCGACAAGTGGCTCAACTGGACGAAGAACCCGTCGGGTTCCGTGCACACCGTGGCCCGGGTGCGCGAGTCGACTTACCAGCCGGGCACCGGCGCCAACGGGTGGGACCACCCCGTGAGTTGGTGCCGTGACTACGACGGCGGCCGTTCCTTCTACACGGGCATGGGCGGGACCGTCTCCGCGTACGACGAGAGCGACTTCCGTACGCATCTGCGCGGCGCCCTGCTGTGGACGTCCCGGCTGGCACGGGCCGACTGCAAGGCGACCATCACCGCCAACTACAAGGCGGAGCGGCTGACCCAGCCCAACCAGCCGGGGCGGAACGACCAGATCGGCGAACCGCACGGCCTGGTCACCGCACCCGACGGACGGGTCCTCTACATCGGCCGGGGCGGCGCCGACTCCTCCCAGCCGGTGGTCACCGACTGGAACAACCCCGACATCGGCAAGGGCAAGGGCGAGATCCACGTCTACGACCCGAGGACGAAGAAGGTCACCCTCGCGGGCGCCCTCACCGTCTTCGGCAACAAGGGCGGCGGCGACGAGCTGATCAAGGTCGAAGAGGGCCTGCTGGGCATCGAGCTGGACCCCGGCTTCCAGCAGAACGGCTGGGTGTACCTGCACTACACGCCGCACTCACGGATCGACCGTGACACCCGGACGGCCGAGCGCCGCGTCTCCCGGTTCACCCTCGACCTCGCGAGCAACAGGCTCGACCTGAGCAGCGAGAAGGTCCTGCTCAAGTGGCCGGTGCAGATCCACAGTTGCTGTCACTCGGGCGGCGGGATGAGCTGGGACTCCAAGGACAACCTGTACATCGCCACCGGCGACAACAACTCCAGCGGCTTCAGCGCCGGTTACTCGGGCAACAACCCCGAGCCGAACTACAAGGGCGTCTCCTTCGCCGACGCGCGCCGCACCGCCGGCAACACCAACAACCTCAACGGCAAGATCCTCCGCATCCACCCGGAGCCCGACGGCACCTACACCCTGCCCGCAGGGAACCTGTTCACCGGCAGGGAGACCGCTGAGGGCGGCGGCAAGACCCGCGGCGAGATCTATGTGATGGGGGTCAGGAACCCCGCCCGTATCTTCGTCGACCGGCAGACCGACGTCCTCTACGCCGGCTGGGTCGGCCCGGACGCCTCGGCACCGTCGACGACCTGGGGCCCGGCCAAGTACGACACCTTCGCCGCGATCACCGAGGCGGGCAACCGGGGCTGGCCGTACTGCATGGGCAACAAGCAACCCTACCGGGACCGCAACCTGCCGGACCCGTCGAAGCCGCTCGGCTGGTACGACTGCGACCACCCGAAGAACGAGTCCCCGAACAACGACGGGCTCGTCAACCTGCCCCCGGTGACCGGCAACAACATCTGGTACGCGCCGCAAGGAGGCGCCCCCGACTTCCCCCGGGACGCGAGCGGCATCCCCTCCTACAAGAACGAGGAGGCCACGTACCTCCTGCCGTGGCTCAAGGGCGGCGGCCAGGCGACGATGAACGGGCCGGTCTACCGGTACGCCGAGTCGGGCGACAACTCCGTCCGGTGGCCCGCCTACTGGGACGGCAAGTGGTTCGTCGGCGAC
The DNA here is from genome assembly GCF_014930365.1 of Streptomyces caniscabiei. Lineage (GTDB taxonomy): Bacteria > Actinomycetota > Actinomycetes > Streptomycetales > Streptomycetaceae > Streptomyces > Streptomyces caniscabiei. The sequence continues at coordinate 528,585 of NZ_JABXWI010000002.1, forward strand.
TTCTACGACGCCGACCAGCCGCGCCACGCGGTGGTCATGGACCCGAAGAACCAGGGCAGCGGCGGACTCCCGGTCCACGCCGAGTCCCTGAAGAAGATCGTGCCGGTCGGGGCCGACGGCATCAGGAACCTCATGGACTGGAAGTTCGGTCCGGACGGCGCGCTGTACGTCCTGGACTACGGACGCGGCTTCTTCACCTCGGACGCCAAGTCGGCGCTGTGGCGCGTCACCTACACGGGCGGCGGCCCGACACCGGCGGCCGACGAGCTGGCGAGGAAGGCGGAGTGATGCGGGAAAGACGCTTGTGGGCGGCCCTGTTGGCGGCCCTGCTGATGGTCCTCGGTCTCACGTCGACGCCCGCGTCCGGCCGTACGGACGGGGGTGCGCGGGAGAAGGCCGCCGCCCAGGTGCTCACCTGGACCGCCGGTGACGACATCACCAAGTACCTGACCGCGCCGCAGACGGCGGTGGCCGGTCCGACCACCCTGGTGTTCGAGAACAGCAAGGCGACCGGCAACACCATGGGGATGCCGCACACGTTGACGTTCGACGTCTCCGACCCGGAGTACAACAACGACGTGCCACTCAACATCCTGGCCAACCCCGGCGACGACCAGGGCGGCCGCCACACCGCCGAGGTCACGCTCACCCCCGGCCGCTACCGCTACTACTGCACGATCCCCGGGCACGGACAGATGCAGGGCATCCTGGTGGTGACCGAGGGCACCGGTGAGGACACCACCGCGCCGGAGACCTCGGCGCAGGTCACCGGGACGCAGAACTCCCAGGGGGCGTACGTCGGTTCGGCCTCCGTGACGGTGAGCGCGAGCGACCCGGGCGGCTCGGGTGTCGAGCGGATCGAGTACGCCGTCGGTGACGCCGGGGCCTGGCTGCCGTACACCACACCCGTGGTGGTCGACCAGGTCGGCACGCACAAGGTCCGCTACCGCGCGGTCGACAAGGCGGGCAACTCGGCGGCCGAGAAGAGCGTCGGGTTCACCGTCGTGGCACCGCCGACCGACGACACGACCGCGCCGGAGACCTCGGCGACGGTGTCCGGCGAGAAGAACCCCCAGGGCGACTACGTGTCCATGGCGACGGTCACCGTCTCCGCGTCGGACACCGGGTCGGGGGTCAACACCATCGAGTACGCCCTCGGCGACTCGGGGGCCTGGCAGCCGTACACCGCGCCCGTGATGGTGCACGAGGTCGGCACGCACAAGGTCCGATACCGGGCCACGGACAAGGCGGGCAACGTCGCCGCCGAGAAGAGCGTCGGCTTCACCGTCGTCGCCCCGCCCGCCGCCGACACCACACCCCCGGTGACGGGCGTGACCGTCGAGGGCGACCGGAACTCCGCCGGCGCGTACCTGAAGAGCGCGAAGGTCACGGTCAGCGCCACGGACCACGGCGGGTCGGGCGTCGCCGCCGTCGAGTACTCGCTGGACGGCGGCCCCTATCTCGCCTACACCGCGCCCGTGGTGGTCGACCGGGCAGGCACGCACACGGTCGCGTACCGGGCGAGCGACAAGGCGGGCAACACGGCCGCCGCGCGCTCGGTGAGCTTCACGGTCGTCGCGGGCGGTGGGGTCCCCGCGCCCAACTGCGCCGAGTACGACGAGCGGTTGACGGTCTTCGTCGGCACGGTCGACTCGGGGGTGCCGAACCGGGTCACCGACAACCGGTGCCGGATCAACGAGTTGATCGAGGACGAGAAGGAGTGGACGTCCCACGCGCTGTTCCTGAAGCACGTGGACACCGTCCTCGACAAGCTGTTCCGGGACGGGGTCGTCGACCTGCGCGAGTACACCGCCGTCAAGGAAGCGGCGGAGGAGTCGGGCATCGGCAGGCCGGGCCAGACCGAGGGCTACCGCACGATCCTCGACGGCACGGCCGAGTCGTTCGCCAAGTGGCAGCAGGTGGGCGGCGGTTCGTTCGGCCTGAACAACGACGGCTCGATCACCTCGGGGACGACGAAGGCCGGGCTCGGCATGCTGTGGTTCCCCGAGCGGAAGTACGGCGACTTCTCGCTGCGCCTCCAGTGGCGGGACGACGCGCCCGGCACCAGCAACGCCAACTCCGGTGTGTTCGTGCGCTTCCCCTCGGTCCACGACCATCCGGAGGAGTCGCGGCCGGAGTGGGTGGCCATCAAGTACGGCCATGAGGTGCAGGTCCTCGACCGGCCCGACGGCGACATGTACAAGACGGGGTCGGTCTACGGCTTCGACCGGGTGGGGCTCGCCGGTGCGGGCGTCACCCAGAAGGGCACCTGGAACGACTACGAGATCCGGGTGGTCGACCAGCACTACTCGGTCTACCGCAACGGTGTCCTGATCAACGAGTTCGACAACACCGGCGGCCAGGACTTCACCCCGCCCCGCTCGGACGACCCGGGCACGGACGGGCGACGGTTCGCCTCCGGCTATCTCGGACTCCAGGTCCACGGCACGACGGACGTCGTCTCCTACCGCGACATCCGGATCAAGGAACTGTAGGCAAACTTCAACCGAAGGTGGCCCGTGCCCTCCCTGCCTCGCGGCCGGCTGGGGCGCGGGCCACCGTCATGCCTTCTTGGCCCGGCTCGGCTGCACCCGCTTCGGCTCCCCCGGCATCTTCGGGTACTCCGGCGGATACGGCAGATCCCCGAGCCCGTGGTCGTGTTCGTCCCGCGCCGCCAGCTCCAGCAGCGCCTCCAGCGAGAACGCGTGCTCGTCCATGTCGGCGTGGACGTCCCCGACCTCGGCGAAACGCCCCGGCATCGTCCCCAGGTCGAAGTCGCGCGGCACGGCGCTTCCCACCTCGTCCCAGGTCAGGGGCGCGGAGACGGGGGCGTGCGGGTGGGGGCGTACGGAGTAGGCGGAGGCGATGGTGCGGTCGCGGGCGGTCTGGTTGTAGTCGACGAAGATCTTCGCGCCGCGCTCCTCCTTCCACCAGGCCGTGGTCACCTGCTCCGGCATCCGGCGCTCCAGTTCCCGGGCGACGGCGATGGCCGACCGGCGTACCTGGGTGAAGGTCCAGTCGGGCCGGATCGGCACGAAGACGTGCAGGCCCCGGCCGCCGGAGGTCTTGGGCCAGCCGCGCAGGCCGCCGTACTCGTGGAGGACCTCGCGCAGTTCGTGCGCGGCCCGCACCGCGTCGGCGTAGTCGGTGCCGGGCTGCGGGTCGAGGTCGATGCGGAGTTCGTCGGGCCGGTCGACGTCGTCGCGGCGGACGGGCCAGGGGTGGAAGGTGAGCGTGCCGAACTGGGCGGCCCAGACGACGGCGGCGACCTCGGTGGGGCACATCTCGTCGGCGCTGCGGCCGCTGGGGAAGGTGATGTGGGCGGTGGGGATCCAGTCGGGCATGTTCTTGGGGGCGCGCTTCTGGAAGAAGTTCTCGCCGGTCACGCCCTCCGGGTAGCGCTCCAGGGTGGTGGGCCGGTTGCGCAGGGCCCGCAGGATGCCGGGGCCGACGGCGATGTAGTACCGGGCGAGGTCCAGCTTGGTGAAGCCGCGCTCCGGGAAGAAGATCCTGTCGGGGCTGGACAGCCGTACCGTCCGTCCCGCCGCCTCCAGTTCCACCGCTTCGCCCATGCGAGCCACGGTAGGCGGAACGACCGAATGCCGCATACCGGGCGGAGTTCGCCGCGCGGCGGTGTGGTGGCGGTCGCAGAATCGGAGGCATGGATCTTCCGGTGATGCCGCCCGTGAAACCGATGCTCGCCAAGTCCATGGCGAAGATCCCGCCGGACATGCACTACGAGGCGAAGTGGGACGGGTTCCGGGCGATCGTGTTCCGCGACGGGCCCGAGGTGGAGATCGGCAGCCGGACCGGGAAGACGCTGACCAGGTACTTCCCCGAGCTGGTGGCGGCGTTGCGGGAGCGGTTGCCGACGCGGTCTGTGATGGACGGCGAGATCGTGATCGTCCGGGACGGGCGGCGGCTGGACTTCGACGCCCTCACCGAGCGCATCCACCCGGCGGACTCCCGCGTCCGGATGCTGGCGGCGACGACCCCGGCCTCCTTCGTCGCCTTCGACCTGCTGGCGCTGAACGACGAGTCGCTGCTCCACGTCCCGCTCACCGACCGGCGCGCCCTGCTGGAGCTGGCCCTGTCCGGGGTGACCGCCCCGGTGCACCTCGCGCCGGCGACCACGGACCGCGAGCTGGCCAAGCAGTGGTTCGAGCAGTACGAGGGGGCGGGCCTGGACGGGGTGATCGCCAAGCCGCTCACCCTGCTCTACCGGCAGGACGAGCGGGCCATGTTCAAGATCAAGCACGAGCGGACGGCGGACGTGGTGGTCGCCGGCTACCGCTTCCACAAGAGCGGGCCGGTGGTCGGCTCGCTGCTGCTGGGCCTCCACGACGACGCGGGCACGCTCCAGCACATCGGCGTGTGCGCGGCCTTTCCCATGAAGCGGCGCGCGGAGCTGGTGGAGGAGCTGGAGCCGCTGCGGCTGACGGACGTCCGGGAGCACCCCTGGGCCGCCTGGTCCGACGAGGCTGCGCACGAGACGGCCCGGCTGCCGGGTGCGCCGAGCCGGTGGTCCACGAAGAAGGACTTCTCCTGGGTGCCGCTGCGCCCCGAGCAGGTCGCCGAGGTGGCCTACGACCACATGGAGAACGGTGTCCGCTTCCGCCACACGGCCCGTTTCCGGCGCTGGCGCCCGGACCGTACGGCGGAGAGCTGCACCTATGCACAGCTGGAGGAGCCGGTGACGTACGACCTGGCGCAGATCCTGGGCGCCTGATCCCGGTCGCGGGCTCAGGGCTCCATGATCACCTTCACCGCCCCGTCCTCCTTGCGCTGGAACATCTCGTAGGCGTGCGGGGCGTCGGTGAGCGGCACCCGGTGGGTGGCGAAGTCGTCGACGCCCAGGGGGTCGTCGTCCGTGAGCAGGGGCAGGATCTCGTCGCTCCAGGTGCGGACGTTGGCCTGGCCCATGCGCAGCCGGACCTGCTTGTCGAAGAGGGTGAGCAGGGGCAGCGGGTCGACCTTGCCGCCGTAGACGCCGGAGAGGGAGATCGTGCCGCCGCGTCGTACCAGGTCGATGGCGGTGTGGACGGCGGCGAGCCGGTCCACGCCGAGGCGCTCGGTGAGCCGTGAGCCGATGGCCCGGGGCAGCATTCCGGTCGCGTTCTGGGCGAGCCGGGCGGCCGCGCTGCCGTGGGCCTCGGTGCCGACGGCGTCGATCACGGAGTCGGGGCCGCGTCCGGCGGTCCGGTCCTGGATCGCGCCGACCAGTTCCTTCTCGTTGTCGAAGTCCCTGAGGTCGAAGGTCTGCACGCCCCGCTCGCGCGCCCGGCGCAGCCGCTCGGGCACCAGGTCGACCCCGAAGACGTGCTCGGCGCCACGCTGCAGGGCCACCCGGCAGGCCATGTCGCCGATGGGGCCGAGACCGAGCACGGCGACGCTGCCACCGGGCGGGATGTGCGCGTACTCGACCGCCTGCCAGGCGGTGGGGAGCACGTCGGAGAGATAGAGGAAGCGGTCGTCGGACGGCCCCTCCGGCACCTTGATCGGTCCGAACTGGGCCTGGGGGACACGCAGGTACTCGGCCTGCGCGCCCGGGACCGCGCCGTACAGCCGGGTGTAGCCGAAGATGGCCGCGCCCATGCCCTCGCCGGTGCACTGGGTGGTCTCGCACTGGGTGGGGAGGCCGGTGAGGCACATCCAGCAGCTGCCGCAGGCGATCTGGAACGGGACGACGACCCGGTCCCCGGCCGCCAGGTCGGGGACGCCGGCGCCGACCTCCTCGACGATGCCCATCGGTTCGTGGCCGAGGATGTCGCCCGGCGTCATGAACGGGGTGAGCACCTCGTACAGGTGCAGGTCGGAGCCGCAGAGCCCGGTGGAGGTGATCCGGATGATCGCGTCGGTCGGCTCCTTGAGCACTGGATCGGGCACGGTCTCCACGCGTACGTCCCGCTTGCCCTGCCACGTCACTGCCTTCATCGTGCCCACACTCCGTTCCCTCGCCTCGGTCAGCAGGTCCCGCCCGAGTACCCGGCACCTCACCCCCGAACCAGTCAGAAACAATCCACTATGGCCATTCATGAATGGATAAGTGCACAATCGGATCCATCATGAGCAACTTGAGTACGGTGGGCGAGAGACCACGGGTGCGGAAACGGGCCCGGCGCGGCGCGACGACGGGGGCACTGCTCGCCGCCGTGGTCGCGGGCGCCGTGCTGGCGGGCTGCACCGTGACCGGCACGGACGGCGACGACGGCAGGGGGCAGGGCGACGGCGGCCGGGACGACCGGACCAGCGCTCCGCCGGCCGGATCCGTGCTCGCCGTGAAGATCGACAACGTCGCCGCCGCGCGGCCCCAGACCGGTCTCGACGCCGCGGACATCGTCTACGCCGAGCAGGTCGAGGGCGGTCTCAGCCGGCTGATGGCCGTGTACGCCACCCGGTTCCCGGAGGCGGTCGGACCGGTGCGCAGTGCCCGCGAGTCCGACCTGGAGCTGCTGCGCCAGTTCGACGAGCCGACCCTGGCCTTCTCGGGCGCACAGGGCAAACTCCTGCCGCTGATCGACAAGGCGCCCCTGCACGCGGAGACCCCCGAGGACGCCGGCGACGCGTACTTCCGGGGCGCCGACAAGCCCCCGCCGCACAACCTGTATCTGCGCCCCGGTGAACTGATGGACTCGGCGCCCGGCGCCGACGCCCTCACCACCGGTTTCCGCCGCGGCCCGGCCCCCTCCGGCGGCACTCCCGAGGACTCCCGCACCGTCCGCTACCCGGCGGCCCGCTTCACCTTCACGTGGTCCGGCGACAGCCGCCGCTGGCAGGTCTCCATGGACGGACGGCCGACGATCACCACCGACGACGTCCGCGTCGCCCCTGCCACGGTGGTCGTCCAGTACGTGACCGTCCGCGAGTCCCGGTTCCACGACTTCCTCGGCAACAACACCCCGTACACCGAGACCGTCGGCTCGGGCCGCGCGGAGGTCCTGCGGGACGGCAAGACCTTCGAGGCCGGCTGGGAGCGGAAGAGCCCGACGGACGGCACGGACTTCACCACGCCGAACGGCGAGCCGATGAACTTCGCCGAAGGCCAGGTATGGGTGGTGTACGCCACCGACTCCCGGTAGCCGAGCACCCGGTGCCGACCGTCCGGGTCTTGCCCGGGCAGGTTCTAGCGCAGCGCCTCGGCCGGGGTGCGCAGTTCCTCCGCCGCGTCCGCCACCCGTCGGATCAGGTCGAAGAACACCTCCTGCTCCCGCGCCGACAGCGGGGCCAGGAACATCTGGTTCATCCGCGCCGTCCGCACCGTGAGCCTGCGGTGCGTGCGCGCCCCGTCGTCCGTGAGCCGCAGCAGGAACCGCCGCCCGTCCTGCGGATCGCGCACCTTGTCCAGGAGCCCCCGGCGCCCGAGCCGGCTGACCACCTCGGACATCGTGGACCGGTCGAGCCCCACCCGCTCCCCGACCGTGCGCTGGTCGAGTCCGGGTTCGTCGACGAGGGCGTTGAGGACCGCGAACTGCGGCGAGGTGATCTCCTCGGAGACCATCACGTTCCACAGCAGGTAGTGGGCCTGCTGCAACCGTCGGGCCAGGTGCCCGGGGTGGGTGGAGAGGTCCACCGCGGCCATGTGCGCTCCTCGGCTCGGCAATTAGTCTGTGCACTGACGATACCCGGCACCCCTCGACGCGTGTCCATATCCCGTACCCGTCGATCTCGCTCTTTTCGCAGCTCTTGACGACGGAGCCGACGAGTGGCAGCGTGAAGGAAACTTCACTAAATGCTCAGTGTCCTGATTAACGGGTCATCGGGTGCGCGGACGAGATGGGGCCTCACGGATGGACAAGGTGGTCGCCACAGCCCTGGAGGCAGTGGCCGATGTGCCGGACGGCGCGACGCTCGCCGTCGGCGGATTCGGGCTGAGCGGGGTACCGAACGCGCTGATCCAGGCGCTCCACGAGCGCGGGGTCTCCGGTCTCGGCATCGTCTCGAACAACTGCGGAGCCATGGAGTCCGGCCTCGCGGTGCTGCTCGCGGCCGGCCGTATCGCCCGGGTGACCGGTTCGTACATCGGGGCGAACAAGGAATTCGCGCGACAGTACCTCGCCGGTGAGCTGGAGGTCGAGATGATCCCGCAGGGCACGCTCGCCGAGCGGCTGCGCGCGGGCGGCGCCGGCATCCCCGCCTTCTACACCCCGGCGGGCGTCGGCACCCAGGTGGCCGAGGGCGGCCTCCCCTGGCGCTACGACGGCGACGGCGGTGTCTCGCTGGCCTCGCCGCCCAAGGAGGTCCGCGAGTTCGACGGCGGCGAGTACGTGCTCGAACGCGGCATCCGCACCGACTACGCGCTCGTCCGCGCCGTCCGGGGCGACCGGCACGGCAACCTGGTCTTCAACAAGTCCTCCCGCAACTTCAACCCCCTCGCGGCGATGGCCGGCAAGGTGACGATCGCCGAGGTCGAGGAGCTGGTCGAGCCCGGCGAGATCGACCCGGACGCCGTGCATCTGCCCGGCATCTTCGTCCAGCGCGTCATCGCCCTCACCCCCGAGCAGGCGGCCGACAAGAAGATCGAGAAGCGGACGGTCTCCGCCGCGACGACGGGAACGGTGAGCGAGTGATGGCCTGGACCCGTGAACAGATGGCCGCCCGCGCCGCGCGCGAACTCGAGGACGGCCAGTACGTCAACCTCGGCATCGGCCTGCCGACGCTGATCCCGAACTACCTCCCGGACGACGTCGAGGTGATCCTTGAGTCGGAGAACGGCATCCTGGGCACCGGCCCGTACCCGACCGAGGACCAGGTCGACCCCGATCTGATCAACGCGGGCAAGGAGACCGTCACCGTCCTGCCGGGGGCCTCCTACTTCGACTCGGCACTGTCCTTCTCGATGATCCGCGGCGGCCACATCGACGTCGCCGTCCTCGGCGCGATGCAGGTCTCCGCCCGGGGCGACCTCGCCAACTGGGCCATCCCCGGCAAGATGATCACCGGGATCGGCGGTGCCATGGACCTCGTCCACGGCGCGCGCACGGTCATCGTGGTCATGACCCACGCCGCCAAGGACGGCTCGGCGAAGATCCTGGAGGAGTGCGCGCTGCCGCTGACCGGCAAGCGTTGCGTGAACCGGATCATCACCGACCTGGGTGTGCTCGACGTGACGGACGAGGGCCTGGTGCTCGTGGAGACCGCGCCCGGTGTCACCGTCGAGGAGATCGTCGCCAAGACCGCGGCCAAGGTACGCGTCCCCGAGGAGAGCCTGTCATGAGCAACGCCTCGCGTCCCCCTCGCAAGGACGTCTACGTCGTCGACGCGGTCCGTACCCCGATCGGCCGCTACAACGGCGCCCTGGCGGGGGTCCGGCCCGACGACCTCGCCGCGCACGCCGTCCGTGAGCTGCTCGCCCGGACGCCGGACCTGGACCCGGCGCGGATCGAGGACGTGTACTTCGGCAACGCCAACGGCGCCGGCGAGGAGAACCGCAACGTCGGCCGCATGGCCGCGCTGCTGGCCGGGCTGCCCACCTCCGTACCGGGCGTGACCGTCAACCGGCTGTGCGCCTCGGGCCTGGAGGCCGTGATCCAGGCGGCCCGCGCCATCGCGCTGGGCGACGCGTCGATCGCCGTCGCCGGCGGTGTCGAGTCCATGACCCGCGCGCCGTACGTCCTGCCGAAGAACGACCGACCCTTCCCCGCCGGGCACACCGAGCTGTACTCGACCACGCTGGGCTGGCGCATGGTCAACCCGGACATGGACCCGCAGTGGACGATCCCGCTGGGCGAGTCGGCCGAACTCATCGCCGACAAGCACAAGATCAGCCGGGAGCAGCAGGACGAGTTCGCCCTCGCCTCCCACCAGAAGGCGGCGAAGGCCCGGGCCGCGGGGCTCCTCGATGCCGAACTGGCGCCCGTCTCCATCCCGCAGCGCAAGGGCGACCCGGTCGCCTTCGGCGCCGACGAGTGCGTACGCGCCGACGCGTCCCTGGCCGCCATGGCCAGGCTGAAGCCGTCCTTCCGCCCCGACGGGGGCACGGTCACCGCGGGCAACGCCTCGCCGCTGAACGACGGGGCCGCCGCGCTCCTGCTGGTGGACGAGGAGGGGCTGGCGGCCACCGGTCGCGAGCCGCTCGCCCGGATCTCGGCGTCCGGGGTCTCCGCGATCGACCCGCACTACTTCGGGCTCGCGCCCGTCGAGGCGGTCACCCGTGCGCTGGACAGGGCCGGCAAGGGCTTCGGGGACCTGTCGGTTCTCGAACTGAACGAGGCGTTCGCCGCACAGGTGCTCGGTTGTGTCGCCGAATGGCCCGAGTTCGACCCGGCGATCCTCAATCCGCAGGGCGGGGCGATCGCGCTCGGTCATCCGCTGGGCGCGTCCGGTGCGCGGCTGGCGGGGACGGTCGCGCACCAGCTGGCGCGCGCGGGCTCGGGCGTCGGCGTCGCCACCTTGTGCATCGGCGTGGGGCAAGGACTCGCCCTCGTTCTGGAGCGCTGAGCTGTCACCGCGACTGCCGGCCGTACGTGGCTGGTCGCGCAGTTCCCCGCGCCCCTGACGGGGCGCCGTCCTGACCCCCGACTTCGACGAGACCGACAAGACTTCAGGAACCCCCATGACTCTCACCCAAGCGGACATCGATCAGGAGATCGCGGCCGAACACGCCGCCTACGAGAAGCGGGTCGCCGACGGCGCGCCCGTGGAACACCACCCCCGCCGTGACTACGCCCCCTACCGCTCCTCGGTCCTGCGGCACCCCGAGCAGCCGCCGATCTCCATCGACATCACCCAGGACCCCGAGCTGGTGGAGCTGTCCTCCCCCGCCTTCGGGGAGCGGGACATCACCGAGATCGACAACGACCTGACCAGGCAGCACAGCGGCGAGCCCATCGGAGAGCGGATCACGCTCACCGGCCGGCTCCTCGACCGCGACGGGCGCCCGCTGCGCGGCCAGCTGGTGGAGATCTGGCAGTCCAACTCGGCGGGCCGCTACGCCCACCAGCGCGAGCAGCACGACGCGCCCCTGGACCCGAACTTCACCGGCGTGGGCCGCACACTGACCGACGGCGAGGGCCGCTACCACTTCACGACCATCCAGCCGGGCCCCTACCCGTGGCGCAACCACCTCAACGCCTGGCGGCCGGCCCACATCCACTTCTCGATGTTCGGCTCGGCGTTCACCCAGCGGCTCGTGACGCAGATGTACTTCCCGAGCGACCCGCTCTTCCCCTACGACCCCATCATCCAGTCGGTCACGGACGACGCGGCCCGGCAGCGGCTGGTCGCGACGTACGACCACAGCCTGTCCGTGCCGGAGTTCTCGATGGGCTACGTCTGGGACATCGTGCTCGACGGCCCGCAGGCCACCTGGATCGAAGAAGGGCGCTGACCTGCCATGACGAAGATCGACACCAGCCGCCCGGAGACGGTGCTCCCGACCCCGTCGCACACGGTCGGCCCCTTCTACGGCCACGCCCTGCCCTTCCCCGGCGGCGGCGACATCGCTCCCCTCGGCCACCCCGACACCATCTCCCTGCACGGCCGCATCCTCGACGGCGAGGGCAACCCGCTGCCGGACGCCTTCCTGGAGCTGTGGGGCCCCGACCCGGACGGCAACATCTCGCGGGTCGACGGTTCCATGCGCCGCGACTCCGCGAGCGGCGGCTTCCTGGGCCGCAACGGCGTGGAGTTCACCGGCTGGGGCCGCGTCCAGGCCGACAGCAGCGGCCACTGGACCGCGCGTACGCTGCGGCCCGGCGCACGCGGGCGCAACGCGCCGTATCTCAGCGTCTGCGTCTTCGCGCGGGGCCTGCTCGTCCATCTGTACACCCGGATCTATCTGCCGGGCGACGATGCCGCGCTGGCCGCCGACCCGCTGCTCTCCCGGGTGGACGAGGCGCGCCGGGGCACGCTGATCGCCGAGGACGGGGGCAACGGCACCTACCGTTTCGACATCCGCCTTCAGGGCGAAGGCGAAACGGTCTTTCTGGAGTTCCAGTGACTTCTGCCGACGCCGACACCGGTCTGCTCGCCCCCGGGTGGACCGGTTCCCCGGCCGCGGCCGCGACGAGCGACACCGCCTATCTGCGGGCGTTGCTCGACGCCGAGGCCGCGCTGACCCGCGCCCAGGCCGCGCTGGGGCTGGCCCCCGCCGCGGCCGGGCCCGCGGTGACCTCGGCGGCGGACGCCGCCGTCCTCGACGTACGCTCCCTCGCCGAACGCGCGCGCGGCGGCGGCAACCCGGTGATCCCGCTGGTCGCGGACCTCACCGCGGCGGTGGGCACGGAGTACGGCCCGTACGTCCACCGGGGCGCCACCAGCCAGGACATCCTGGACACGGCGACGATGCTGGTCGCCGCCCGCACGCTCGATCTGGTCCTGGCCGACCTCGGCCGTACGGAGGCCGCGCTGGCCGCGCTCGCCGCCGCGCACCGGGACACCGCGATGCCCGGCCGCACCCTCACCCAGCACGCCGTGCCGACGACCTTCGGGCTGAAGGCCGCGGGCTGGCGCTCGCTTCTCCTGGACGCCCGGGACCGGCTCGCCGTCGTCCGCGCGACGCTGCCCGCCCAGCTCGGGGGCGCGGCGGGCACGGCGGCGGCGTTCACCGTCTTCGGGGCCACCGACACCCAGGCCCTGAGCACCGCCTACGCCCATGAACTCGGCCTCCGCGCACCCGAGTTGCCCTGGCACACCCTGCGCACCCCGATCGCGGACCTGGCCGGAGCGCTGGCGTTCGCCGCCGGCGCCCTGGGGAAGGTCGCGGTGGACGTGCTGACCCTGGCCCGCACCGAGATCGCGGAGGTGACCGAGGGCAGCGGCGGCGGTTCGTCGGCGATGCCGCACAAGGCGAACCCGGTCCGGTCGACGCTCATCGCGGCGGCCGCCCGGCGGGCGCCCCAGCTGGCGGCCACGCTGTACGGGGCGCTGCCGGCCGAGGACGAACGGCCGGCCGGTGCGTGGCACGCGGAGTGGGAGCCGCTGCGCGAGCTGCTCCGCCTCGTCGGGGGCGCCGCCCGGGACGCGGTCGAGCTGGCGCGGGGGCTGCGGGTGCACACCGACGCGATGCGCCGGCACCTGGACCTCACCCACGGGCTGATCGTCTCGGAGCGGCTGGCCGCCGAGCTGGCCCCGGTGCTGGGCCGGGCCCGCGCCAAGGAGCTGCTGACCCGGACCGCCGAGCGCGTCTACGCCGAAGGGCGCCCGCTGGGCGAACTGCTCGCCGAGGAACCGGAGTTGAGGGACATCGACCTCGCGGACCTCACGGACCCCACCCGATACACCGGCTCCGCCGGAGCCCTCACCGACCGTGCCCTGGAGCGACGTTGACCGACACCCTGCTCAACCACCGCGCGGAGGGCCCGACGTCCGCTCCCCCACTGCTGCTCGGCCCCTCCCTCGGCACGTCCACCCGGCTGTGGGACAAGGTGGCGCCCGAGCTGTCGATCACGCACCGGGTGGTCCGCTGGGACCTGCCGGGGCACGGCGGCTCCTCCGCCGGGCTGATCGCGCCGGGGGCGACGGTGGGCGACCTGGCCGCCCTGGTCCTGGATCTGGCGGACGCGCTGGGCGTCGAACGGTTCGCCTACGCCGGGGTCTCCCTCGGCGGCGCGGTCGGTCTGTGGCTGGCCGCGCACCACCCGGAGCGGATCTCCTCCCTCGCCGTGATCTGTTCGTCGGCGCACTTCAACGGCGCCAAGCCGTGGGAGGAACGGGCGGAGCTGGTGCGCCGGGAGGGGCGGGAGGGGCTGGCCGGGCTCGCTCGGAGTGCCGACTCGCGGTGGTTCACGCCCGGTTTCACCGTGCCGGAGCTGGTGGAGGACCACCGCCGGGCCGACCCTGAGGCGTACGCCGCCTGCTGCGACGCGCTCGCCGCGTTCGACCTCCGCGAGGAGCTGTCCCGGATCACCGTGCCCACCCTCCTCGTCGCCGGCCGCGAGGACCCGGCGACGCCGCCCGCGCATCTGCGGGAGATCGCGGACGCGGTGCCCGGGGCGACGCTCACCGAGATCGCGGGGGCGTCGCATCTCGCGCCCGCGGAACGGCCGGAGGCCGTACTGGCGGCGCTGCGCGGGCACGTCGACGGGTACCCGAAGCGCGGGATGGAGGTGCGGCGCCAGGTGCTCGGCGACGCGCACGTGGACCGCGCCCAGTCCCGGCAGACCCCCTTCACGGCGGAGTTCCAGGACTTCATCTCCCGCTACGCCTGGGGCGAGATCTGGACCGATCCGACGCTGTCCCGCCGCGAACGCAGCATGGTCACGCTGACCGCGCTGATCGCCCACGGCCACTACGACGAACTGGCCATGCACATCCGCGCCGCCCGCCGCAACGGCCTCACCCCGGACGACATCGGCGCCGTCCTCCTCCAGACGGCCGTCTACTGCGGCGTCCCGGCAGCGAACTCGGCGTTCGCGGTGGCGCAGGGGGTGCTGGCGGAGGAGGAGGGGCAGGGCTGAGGGGGCGTCGAGGCGGCACCGTACGCCGCGTCGGTGCCGCCCGGCGTACTCCCGGCCGGCACACGCCCTATTCGAGTCGGCCGAGTTCCTCCCGAGCCCGCCGGGCCAGGCCGTCGGCGCCGCAGGACTCGGCCAGTGTCAGGCCCCGGTTGAGTTCGGAGACCGAGCGGTTGGCGATGCCGTACTCGACACGGGCCGCGGCGTGCTCGTAGGCGGAGGGCGACGCCGCCAGATAGGTGACCGCCTGGGCGTAGAGCGAGGTGGCCTTACGGCCGGTGGCGAGGGACGCCTCGACGCGCAGGGCCTCGCCGATGGCGGTGTCCGTACCGAAGCGTTCGGCACGGCGGCGGACGCTCGCGGCGAGTTCGGCGGCCCGGCGCGGGTCCTCGCCGGCCAGGGCCCGGGCGAGGGCGCCACCCCAGGTGGCGGAGACGGTGTTGTGGTGGCCCCGGGCCGCCGTCGCCTTCTCGGCGGCCTCCAGCTCGTTGATGCCTTCCTTGGTGCGCCCCACTGCGAGCAGCAGCCGTCCCCGTACGGACCGCGGTTCGGGCAGCACGATGGTGGACGGGTACGGCGGCGCGAAGTTGTACTGCTCGGCGACGGCCCAGGCCTCCTCGACGTGGCCGCGGACGAGCAGCGTGTCGACCAGGTTGCAGGTGGTGGTCCAGTACAGGGGCAGTCCGCGACCGACCCCCTCGGCCAGCACCAGCGACCGGCGCAGGGAGGCCTCCGCGTCCCTGAGGCGGCCCCGCATGCGGTGTCCGAGCCCGACATAGGCGTGGGCCAGCGCGAGATGACCGCCGCTCCAGCCGGCGGACTCGTAGGTGCGCAGGGCTTCCGTGAAGAGGCTCTCGGCCCGGTCGAGGCGGTCCGCGTAGGCGTACGCGCTGGCCAGCATCAAAAGCAGTTCGATGCCCCACTCGGTGTCGGTCCAGCCGAGTCCGGGCGCGAGGCGGCCGTTGACGAGGGCGCGGTCGCAGAGTTCGACGACCTCCTCCGCGTTCTCGCCGCGGGTCATCGCGTCGAAGCCCCGGAGGATGAGCAGCGCGCGTTCGGAGTTGTCCCGGCCGGTGCAGGTCGCCGCGAGGGCGGCGAGCTCCTGGGAGTGGGTCGGCGGGAGTTCCTCACCGGCGTGGACGCCCTCCCACATGTAGCGCGCGGCCTGGAGACGCATCCGGGCGGGCCCGGGGTCCAGCCGCCCGATCTCCGCGTCGAGCGTGCGGACGGCCTCGTGCAGCTGGTCGTTGTGGAGGAGCACCTGCGAGAGGCGGAAGACCGCGTCGACGCGCTCCGCGCTGTCGAGGCCGGGCTCGGCCAGGGCCGAGCGGAGGTACTCGACCGTGGTGCCGGGTGAGGTGAGCAGGGTGGCGCAGCCCAGTTCGTAGAGCACGCGGACCCGGACGTCCGGCTGCGGCGGCTCCTTCAGGGCCCGCTCCAGACAGCGGCGGGCGGCCTCGGGGGCACCGACGGCCAGGTGTTCCGCCGCGGCGGCGCGCAACTGCTCGACCAGTTCGGCCTCGCCGTCGGGGTGCACCTCGATGAGGTGGCGGGAGGCCGCGGCGGCGCCGCGCCCGGATTCGGTGACGGCCGTCGCGGCGACGCCGTGGAAGGCGGTGCGGATGCCCGGCGGGATCGAGTCGTAGACGGCGGTGGCGATCAGCGGGTGGACGAACTCCAGGTCTCCGGCGTCCGCCTGACGGTTGGCCGGATCGGGCTCGGTGAGGATTCGGGCCGAGGTCAGCAGCTCGGCACACTGCACGGCCGAGGCCCGGGGCAGGCTGGCGAGGCGAGCCACGATGTCGACGGTGATCCCGGTGTGCAGGATGGCCGCCGCCCACGCGAACCGCGTGGCCTCGACGCCCAGTTCCTCCAGGCGGGCGACGAGGCCGGTGCCGCGCGCCGAGCGGTTCAGGGCGCGCAGTTCGCCGGCCGAGTCCTCCACCGGGTCCAGTCCGCAGTCCTTCACCTTGGCGAGGAGTTCGACGGTGTTGTACGCGTTGCCACCGGTGACCGCCCAGACCTCGCGGCAGAACGGGTCGTCGGCGTGCCGGCCGACCGTGGCACGGGTGAGCCCCGCGGTGGCCTTGGGGGTGAGCGCGTTGAGCGTGGAGACGGGGCGTGCCTTGGCGGCGATCCGGCCGAGATGGCGGGCGCGTTCGCCGGTGGCCTCGCCGGGGCGTCGGGCCACCACGACGAGGACGCACATCTCGGTCAGCCGGTCGGCCAGGGCGGACAGCCAGTGCAGCGTCTCCTGGTCGGCCCAGTGGAGGTCGTCGATCAGCAGCACGAGCGGCCAGGCGCGACGCACCAGGCGGTTCACGGCGGCGACGAGCCCCTCGCACACGCCCTGCGGGTCCGCCTGGCCCTCACCGGGTTCGGCGAGGCCGAGGGCGGGTCCGGCGATGTCGTACCAGTCGCCCAGGTACTCGCGGGTCTCCTCCTCCATCAGCCCCATGAGTCCGGGCTGCAGCAACTGTCGTACGACGTTGAAGGGGACGGAGGTGACGGTCTCCCCGCCACGGGCGTACCAGACCCGGCAGCCCCGCTGCTCGGCGATCCGGCGGGCCTCGGTGAGGAGGGCGGTCTTGCCGACGCCCGCCTCGCCGGTGAAGACCAGCACGCTCCCGGGGGACGCCTTGTCGACGCACAGTTCGTCGATCGCCTCCGTGATGGCGGTGATCTCCGTGTCGCGCTCCCACAGGGAAGCCGAGGCTGCCGCGTCGGGCCGTGCCTCCGTCATTCCGCTACCTCCCGAGGTCGCCCGAACGATGCACAGGTCATTGAGCGTAGCCCCCTGCATGCCGAAGTGGAGGCTGGTCCGGGCACCTATTGCCGTGTCGGGTGACACCGGGCGGCGGACGGGCGACGCATCCGTGCGGCCACCTGCCCCGTTGGACATGACGGGCAGTCAACTCCCCGTGATCACCAGCCCGTTTTCCGTATTTCCGGTGACGGCGGTTCCCTACCCCGAAGGAGACGGCATGACCGCATCCGGCCCCGGCCGCAGCCCCCGTCCCGTCCTCACCGGGCCGCCCCGGCGGGCCCTGTTCGCGGGGGCCGTGGGGAACTTCATCGAGTGGTACGAGTTCGGGGTGTACGGGTACTTCGCGACGATCATCGCCGCGCGCTTCTTCACCCCGGAGGGCGGCGGTGAGGCCGAGGGGCTCGTGCGGACGTACGCCTCGTTCGCGCTGGCGTTCTTCTTCCGGCCGGTGGGCGCCGCGCTGTTCGGCAGGCTCGGTGACCGGATCGGCCGCCGGCCCGTGCTGGTTCTGGTGATCGTCCTGATGACGGTCGCGACGACCCTGATCGGCGCGCTCCCCACGTACGACACCGTCGGCGCCGCCGCGCCCTGGCTGCTGACGCTGCTCCGGGTGCTCCAAGGGCTGTCGGCGGGAGGGGAGTTCGGGGGCGCGGTGTCGGTGATGACGGAGTTCGCGCCGGCCGGCGGACGGGGCCTGTACGGCGCGTGGCAGTCGTTCACGGTGGCGCTGGGGCTGCTCGGCGGCGCGGGGGTCGCGGCGCTGCTGGCCACCGTCCTCTCCCCCGAGGCACTGGAGTCGTGGGGGTGGCGGCTGCCGTTCCTGCTGACGCTGCCGCTCGGCCTCGGCGCGCTGTGGCTGCGGTTGCGGCTGGACGAGACGCCCGCCTTTCGGCGGGAGCACGAGGAGGGAACGGCACCGGTCCGGCCGCCGGTCCCCGAGACCGCCCGGGCCATCGCGCTCGGTGCCGGGCGCGTCATGGGCTGGGCGGCGGCCGGCTACACCTTCCTGGTCGTGCTGCCCTCCTATCTCCAGAACAGCCTGGACGCCACCTTCCGGCAGGCACTGCTGGCCACCGTGCTGGCCAATCTCGGCTTCGCCGTCACGATCCTCCCGGCCGGACGGCTCAGCGACCGGGTGGGCCGCCGGCCCGTGATGCTGACGGGCGCCCTGGCGGTGACCGTACTGGCGCTGCCGCTGCTCGACCTCCTCCAGGACACGGGCACCTCGACCGCAGCGAAGGGCGTGGCGGTG
This sequence comes from Streptomyces caniscabiei, assembly GCF_014930365.1. Lineage (GTDB taxonomy): Bacteria > Actinomycetota > Actinomycetes > Streptomycetales > Streptomycetaceae > Streptomyces > Streptomyces caniscabiei. The sequence continues at coordinate 546,997 of NZ_JABXWI010000002.1, forward strand.
TGCGCGGCGGGCGCGGTCGTCGGACTGATGGCGGGGCCGGGGCCGGCCATGCTCTCCGAGATGTTCCCGACGAGCGTCCGCTACACGGGCCTGGGACTCGCCTACTCCCTGTCCAATGCCGTGTTCTCGGGCTGCGCGGGCCTCATCATCACGGAGACCGTCAAGCGGACGGGCAACGTGGACGTCCCGGCGTACTACGCGGCGGCCACCTGCGCGGTGAGCGCGCTCGCCCTGCTGACGCTCCGTAAGCCGACCGCCGGACAGGGGAGTTGATGGGGCATGCGGGTGATCGGACTGATGTCCGGGACGTCGTACGACGCCGTCGACGCCGCGGCGGCGGACCTGGGCCTCGACGGCGACACGCTCACCCTCAGGCCGCTGGGGCGGATCAGCCGGGCGTACGACGACGACCTGCACAGCGCGTTGGCGAGCGCGCTGCCCCCGGCCGCAACCACCGTCGGCGAGGTGTGCCGGTTGGACACCCGTATCGGGCAGGCGTTCGCGGCCCTCGCGGTCGAGGCCGACCGGGAACTCTGCGACGGTCGGGCCGAGTTGGTCGCTTCGCACGGGCAGACGGTCTACCACTGGGTCGCGGGTGGCGGGGAGATCGGCGCGCGGGAGGACAGCGACAGCGGCGGGGTCGGTGCGAGGGGCCGGGCCGCCCTCGCCGGTGCGGCGGTTCCGTCGGGGGCGGGCGGCGCCGGGACCGCCGTGCTCGGCACGCTGCAGCTCGGGCAGCCCGCGTGGATCGCCGAGGCGACGGGGCTGCCCGTGGTGGCCGACTTCCGGGCCCGGGACATCGCCGCCGGCGGGCAGGGCGCGCCCCTGGTGAGCCTCGTCGACCGGCTGTGGCTGCGCGGCCGGCCCGGCACCCCGGTCGCCCTGAACCTGGGCGGCATCGCCAACCTGACCGCCCCCGACGGCACCGCCTTCGACACCGGGCCCGCGAACGCGCTGCTCGACGCGGCCGTGCGGGACTTCACCGGCGGGCGGCTCCCGTACGACGTGGACGGCGCCCTGGCCGCTCGCGGCACCGTCCACCCGCCGCTGCTGCGGCGCCTCCTCGCCGAGCCGTACTACGCGCTGCCGGCGCCGAAGACGACCGGCAAGGAACTCTTCCACGCCGGTTATCTGCGCGCCGCGCCGGCCGGGTTCGGGGAACTGCCCCCGGCGGACGTCGCGGCCACCCTCACCCGGCTCACCGCGCGGACGGTCGCCGACGCCGTCCGCGCGGTGGGGGCCACGGAGGTGATCGCGTCGGGCGGCGGCACCCGCAATCCGACGCTGATGCGGATGCTGGCCGCCGAGCTGGCGGACGTACCGCTGCGGGTGTCGGACGAGTGGGGGCTCCCGGCGGACGCGAAGGAGGCGTACGCCTTCGCCGTGCTGGGCTTCCTGACCGTCCACGGCCTGCCGGGCACCGATCCGCGGAGCACGGGCGCCCGCCACCCCAGCGTGCTGGGATCGGTGACTCCGGGCCGCCGGGGCCTCCCCCGCCCGGAGCGGAACACCGCGCACGAGCCCGGCGCGCGCGGGGAGCGCGCGGCGCCGCCCCACGCCGGTCGGCCCCCGGTACGGCTCGTCATCGGGTGAGCGCCCGGACGAGGGCCTCGAACGGCTGACGGAGAACGCCGCGTCGGACGGCCTCGAACGGCACAAAAGCGCCAGGACCACCGGCGGGCAAGACAGCGGCTGGGCACGAATGTCCGCCCCTCTCATCCGGTTTTCACTCCGGCCTCATACGGTGGCCCCATGACGCAGGTGACTCCTCCCGGGTGGTACCCCGACCCCGGGCAGACAAGTGACGCGCCCGCCACCGAGCGCTGGTGGGACGGCAAGGCGTGGACGGACCAGATCCGCCCCGCCGGCTCGGCCCCGGGGTTCGGTCCGCCGACCTACCCGCCGGGCGCCGGGGCCTACCCGCAAGGGCCCGGTGGCCACCCCGGATACCCCGGTCACCCCGGATACCCGGCCCCCGCCCCCAGGCGCGGCCTGCGCACCGGGATAGCCGTCGCCGTGGCCGCCGCGGTGCTGGCCAGCATCGGGGTGGGCGTGTACGCGCTGGCCGGCAACGACGGTGGCAGCGAGGGCAGTACGACGTCCCAGGGATCCGGCGGGCAGAGCGGCGGGCGCGGTGACGACGGCGGCCAGGGCGGACCGGGCGGCGGCTCCGACGGGCAGGGCGGCCCCGGTGGCTCGGGGGGTTCCGGCGGACGGACGCCCGGACCGGACGGGTCGGAGCAGCCGCCGCAGGAGGACGGGTACGCCACCGACACCACCAGCGGCATCAGCATCCCTGTGCCCGAGGGCTGGCTCACCTCTCCGCTGCAGGTCGGCGCGCAGGTCACGACCGAGGCGTCGTACAAGTGCCCGGCGGATCCCTCGAAGACGTGCACGCGCGGCGGCGCCTACTCGACCCCCGCCGAGCTGCTGAAGCTGAAGGCCACGACGGCCGAGGCCGCCGCCAAGGAGGACATCGCCCAGGCCGCCGAGGACGCCTACGGCAGCGAGGGCTACGGGAAGATCACCTCGCACGAGGAGCTGGCCTCCAAGGCGGTGACCGTGGCCGGTGAGAAGGGCTACTACGTCCGCTGGAAGGTGGTCACGGGCAAGGGCGACGACGGCTATGTCGAGTCGCTCGCCTTCCCCTCCCCCGCCGACTCCTCGCGGCTCGTCGTGGTCCGCTTCGGCATCGACGTGAGCGACAAGGCGCCCGAGCAGTCGGTCATCGACGAGATCACCAAGGGCATCAAGAAGGCGTCGATCAGCGGAGGCGGCAGCGGTCAGGACGTGTGAGGGGGGCGTGACGTCGAGGGGACGGCCCGCGGCCGTGCGGCCCTGAGGACGGAAAGTCGGCCGGGTGGGATTCCTCTCCGCTCCAGAGGAACCCCACCCGGCCGGGGTTACGCGCCGCCCCCGTCCCCACGGTGCGGCGCGATCAGGTCGTCGTCCGGTCGAGTCACGGACGGCGGCCTGAGCCCTATGAGAGACCGAGCGTGGGCAGCACGGCCGCTTCCATGAACTTGGTGATGTACGTCTCGTCCGCGTCCCGGCCCTCCAGGACCGGCCGGGCCCGCAGAACGCCGAAGATCTGCGCCGGGACGAACTCCAGCGCCGGGTGGTCCGCGGGAACCTCGCCCCGCGCCACTCCGCGGGCGATCATCGCCCGCAGCGCGTCGATCTCCGGCTCCACCAGCGCGTCGCGCAGGGCCGCCCGCAGCTCCTCGTCCTGCGCGACGGCATGGCCGAGGCCCTGGAAGAGGCGCCCCTCCAGAACGTAGCCCTCCCCGGCATGCCGGGCCACCTCGCGCAGGTCACCGGCGAGGGTGCCGGTGTCGATCCCCGCGCAGCGGACACTGCGGCGCGCGCGCAGCGCGGCCGCCACGAACTGCGGTTTCGTCCGCCACTGCCGGTAGAGCGTCGACTTGCTGCACCGCGTGCTCGCGGCGACGCCCTCCATGGTCACCGAGTCGTAACCACACTCACGGATCTGTTCGAGCACAGCGTCGAAGAACTCCAGCTCGCGCTCGGGCGTGAGCTTGGAGCGGCGTGAGGCGACGGCCGTCTCCGGCCCCTCCGCTGCCTGCGACGTCATGACTCCTGTCTCCTCCGGTCGTCCCTGTGCCGAAAGGCCTGTCGAAACGCCACTGTACCGGAACGGCTCCGTATCGGTACAGTGCCGTATCGACACCCCCTCGTTTCGGTACTCGGACGTATCGGTACACTCTCGTATCGGTACCGGCACGTATCGGTACTACGGCGTATCGATCGTCGTGCCGCCAAGGGAACCAGCGCCACCAGCGCCGTCAGTGAAAGGGCCGGGGATGGAATGCCGCACCGCGCCTGCGCGAGAGCCGGCCGCCGCGATACCGCGACCGCCCCTCGTCCGTGAGCTCCTGCTCGTCGCAGGGCTCTTCCTCGTCTACAAGTTCGGCCGGCTCCTGGCCAACGGTCACACCACCGAGGCCTTCCGCAACGCCCACGACCTCTGGGGCTGGGAGCGCGCCCTGGGCCTGCCGGACGAGGGCTCCGTGCAGTCCGTGCTGCTGCACGGCGACACGCTGGTCCACATCGCGAACGTCTACTACGCGACCGTCCACTTCCCCGCCACCGCGGCCTTCCTCATCTGGCTGTACGTGCGGCGGCCCGGGCACTACACAGGGGCGCGGCGGGCCCTCGCCGCGCTGACCGCGGCGGCGCTGCTGCTGCACCTCGCGTTCCCGCTGGCCCCGCCGCGGATGCTGGACGGCGCGCACCTCCTCGACACCGGACAGGTCTACGGACCGACGGTGTACTCGGCGACACCGGCGACCGACTCGCTGGCCAACCAGTTCGCGGCGATGCCCTCGCTGCACTTCGGCTGGGCCCTGATGGTCGCGGTCGGCCTGATCGCCGCGACCCGCTCCCGGCTGCGGTGGCTGTGGCTGCTGCACCCCCTGGTGACCCTGGTGGTGATCGTCGGCACGGCGAACCACTACTGGCTGGACGCGATCGTGGCCGGTGCCCTGCTGGCCGTCGTCCTCGCCGTGATCCGGCTCCCGCACCGGACGGCCACCACCGCCGGGCAGCGTCCCGGGGCCCTCGTGCCCACCGAGGAACCGGTCCTGGTGGGAGCGGGCCGATGAACGCCACCCTCGTCGCCGTCGCCCTGTCGCTGGTCTCCGCCGTCGCCTACGCGGCCGCCGCCGTGGCCCAGGAGCGGCTCGCCTCGCGCAGCGCCGACCCGGGCGTACGGCGGATGCTCGCCAGCGGTGCCTGGTGGAGTTCGGTCGCGCTCAACGCGGGCGCCGCGCTGCTGCACGTCGTGGCCCTCAAGTACGGCCCCCTCACGGTCGTGCAGCCGCTGGGCGCGCTCACCCTGGTGGCCGCGGTGCCGCTGGGGGCGCGGATGGCGGGGCGCCGGGTCACCCCGACGGAGTGGCGGGGCACCGCGCTCACGCTGGCCGGTCTCGCCGCGATCCTGGTCGTCGCGTCCGGGTCGGCGCCGGACGAGGTGCTGAGCCTTCCGGAGGCCGTCGCCGTGGCCGGGGCGACCGTCACCCTGGTCGGTCTGCTGTCGCGGCCCGGTGCCCGGCCCGGGCTGCGTCACGCCGGTGCCTCCGGAATGGCCTCGGGGGTCGCCTCCGCGCTCACCCAGACCGTCACGGTCGCGGCGACGGACCGCTCGGGGTCCCTCCTCGACCTGGAGGTCGTCGTGGTGGCGCTGCTGGTCGCCGCGTTCGCCGTGGGCGGGCTGATGCTCTCCCAGACGGCGTACCGAGGGGGCCTGGGCGCTCCCCTCGCGGTCGTGACCCTCTCCAACCCGCTGGCCGCCGCCGTGATCGGCCTCTCCCTGCTCGGGGAGGGCCTGCGGGGTGGGGTGGCGGGGGCGTTGCTCGCGGTGACGGGGGCCGTGGTCGCCGCGCGGGGCGTGGTGCTGCTGACCCGGGTGACCCCGGAGGCCACCGTCCGGCCGATGGACCCCGCCCGGCCGGCCGGTCCCGCACCGGCGGCCGAGGACCACCCCGTGGCGGCGGTCCTCGCCCTGGAGCCCCACCACGCCCCGACGGAACCGTCGTTGCTGCCCCGCCGCCCGGGCACCCCGGCACCCGGGCACCTCACCGCGCTCTGAGGAGACGGGCGGGAGGCGCCGGCCGGCCCTCACAGGCCGCCGCCTGCGCCCACGCGTGCCGCCCCCGCGGCACGGGTGGGCGCAGCTGGGGCGGGCGCCGGAGACAGCGGGGCCCCGCCCCACCAAGGGGCGCGGCCCGGAAGGCCGCAGGCCTCAGGGGCGCGGGGAACTGCGCGATCAGCCACGTACGGCCGGTGGACGCCCGACGGCAGATCCTCCCGAGCTGCTGGGCGCGCTACCCCCGCCCCAGCGCCGGATCACTCACCCCCGCCCGCCCGTTCTCCACGTGTCCGGCGAACCTCCGGAGGAACCCCCCTTCGGCGGTCACCGTCAGGTCGTACCAGCGGCGGGTGGACCGGAGGTCCACGACCTGCCGGACCTTCGCCCCGGCCCGCACCCGGACCGTACGGGCCCGGCCCCCGTACGCGCTCACCACCCTCAGCGTCACCGTCCCGGACCCCCGGTGGGTGAAGGTCAGCTCCACGTCGTCCCCGAGGTGGCGCGCGGTGACCTCGGGCCCGCCCCCGGCCGTCCTCCCCGGTCCCGCGAAGACCCGCAGGAAGCCGTTCGGCCCGTGCACCGTCAGATCGTGGGAGCCACCGGAGGCCGCGGCGTCCCACGTGTCCGACACGGTCCGGCCCGCCCCGGTGGTGTACGTCCACGGCCCGTCCGTACGGTTGCCCGAGGTCACGAGGAACGCCGCGCCGGCCCTGCCGCCGGAGGCGAACGTGAGGGTGAGGGTCCCGGCCTTCGGGTCGGCCGAACCGTCCACCCGGGGCGCGTACTTCAGCGGCCGGGCGGGACGCAGCCCCCGTTCCTGGCGCGGCATGCTCGGGTCCGCCGGCACGGCCGGCCGGTAGTCGGGGTGCCGCTGCCGGTCCGGCGGCTCGTACGCGTCGGTGTCCGGCAGCGCGACGGGCCGGCTGTCCTTGCGGGAGAAGTCGAACGCCGCGGTCAGATCACCGCAGACGGCGCGCCGCCACGGCGAGATATTGGGCTCGCGCACCCCGAACCGCCGCTCCATGAACCGCAGGATCGAGGTGTGGTCGAGGGTCTCCGAGCAGACGTAACCGCCCTTGCTCCAGGGGGAGACGACGAGCATCGGCACGCGCGGGCCGAGGCCGTACGGACCGGCGACATGGGTCGCGCTGCCCGCGAAGAGGTCCGGGCCGACGTCGACCGTCGACCTGCCGTGGGCCGCGTCGCGCGGCGGCAGCGGCGGCACGAGATGGTCGAAGAAGCCGTCGTTCTCGTCGTACGTGATGAACAGGGCCGTCTTCGCCCAGACCGCCGGGTTGGAGGTGAGCGCGTCGAGGACCTGGGAGATGTACCAGGCGCCGTAGTTCGAGGGCCAGTTGGAGTGCTCTGAGAACGCCTCGGGCGCGGCGATCCAGGAGATCTGCGGCAGCCTGCCCGCCTTGACGTCGGCCTTCAGCTGATCGAAGTAGCCGTCGCCGGCCTTCGCGTTCGTACCGGTGCGTGCCTTGTCGTACCAGGGGTCGCCGGGCTCGGCGTTCCGGTACTTGTCGAAGTAGAGCAGCGAGTTGTCGCCGTAGTTGCCCCGGTAGGCGTCGGCTATCCAGCCCCAGGATCCCGCCGCGTCCAGGCCGTCGCCGATGTCCTGGTAGATCTTCCAGGAGATCCCGGCCGCTTCGAGGCGTTCGGGGTAGGTGGTCCAGTCGTAGCCGACCTCGTCGTTGCCGAGGACGGGGCCGCCGCCCTTGCCGTCGTTGCCCGTGTAGCCCGTCCACATGTAGTAGCGGTTGGGGTCGGTCGAGCCGATGAACGAGCAGTGGTAGGCGTCGCAGACGGTGAACCTGTCGGCGAGGGCGTAGTGGAACGGGATGTCGTCCCGTGTCAGGTACGCCATCGTCGTGGTGCCCTTGGCCGGCACCCACCTGTCGTACTTGCCGCCGTTGTAGGCGCCGTGCCCGTCCGGCCAGCCGTGCGGCAGGCCTTCCAGGAACTGCATGCCGAGATCGTCGGCCTCGGGGTGGAACGGCAGCACGTCCTTCGTGCCGTCCGACTGGTGCCACACGCTCTTCCCGTTGTCCAGCGTCACCGGATGCGGGTCGCCGAAGCCGCGTACGCCCCTCAGCGAGCCGAAGTAGTGGTCGAAGGACCGGTTCTCCTGCATGAGGACGACGATGTGCTCGACGTCCTCGATCGTGCCGGAACGATGGTGCGCGGGCAGCGCCGCGGCCCGCTCGATGCTGGCCGACAGTGCGCTGAACGCCGTTGTGGCGCCCGCGACCTGGAGGAATCGCCGCCGGTTGACTTCAGGCATGGGTGGATGACCTCTTGTCCTGACGTGGTGCGTCGGATGGGACCTGCGCGACGGGGGTGCTTCGGGAGTCCCCGGGGAATGGTCCAAGAGGAACGAACGCGGGGGAAGGGTCCGTGGCGCGGGTGTGACGCGCCGGGGACCCCCGCGCGAACAGCGCCGGGCGGGTGCGCCAGGGCCGGGCAAAGCGGTCCTTCCGTCTGACGGAAGCGGTATTGCCCGGTGCCGGGGCGGCTCAGGAATGTGGTGGCACGCGAGGCGACGTGCCTCCGCTCGAACGGTTCTCAGGGTTCTCAGGGACGGGATCGCCATGCCTCACATGACCGCCTTCGCCAGGAATCAGTGGTACGTCGCCGCCTACGCCGAAGAGGTCGGCCGTGAGCTGCTGGGTCGGACGATCCTCGGTGAGCCGCTCGTCTTCTACCGGACGGAGGAGGAGGGCACGCCCGTCGCGCTGCACGACCGGTGTGTGCACCGCCGGTACCCGCTCTCCGAGAGCGGCCTGGACGGGGACCGCATCGTGTGCGGCTACCACGGCTTCACCTACGACACGACGGGCGCGTGCGTGTACGTGCCGGGGCAGAAGCGCATCCCGCGGACGGCCCGTGTCGCCTCCTACCCGGTGGTCGAGCAGGACTCGCTGATCTGGGTGTGGATAGGCGACCCGGCGCTCGCCGACCCGCAGACCATCCCGCGCGCCAAGCACCTGGCCGCCCCCGGCTGGACGACCGTGCGCGGCATGGAGCCGATCGACGCCGACTACGGGCTCCTCGTCGACAACCTGCTCGACCTGTCCCACGAGACGTATCTGCACGGCGGCTACATCGGCACCCCCGAGGTCGCCGAGACGCCGATCACCACCGAGGTCGACGAGGGCGCCGGTGTCGTGCGGGTGAGCCGGCACATGGACGACGCCGAGTGCCCGCCGTTCTACGCGAAGTCGACCGGCATCGAGGGACGCATCACCCGCTGGCAGGACATCGAGTACTTCGCACCGTGCCTGTACCTGCTGCACAGCCGGATCGCGCCGGTGGGAGTGCTCCCGGAGGCGGACGGCAGCGACCCGAACGGCTTCCACACCGAGATCACCTACGCGATCACCCCGTCCACGGACGGCAAGGTGTACGACTTCTGGATGGTCTCCCGCGACTGGGCCACCGACAACGACGAGGTCACCCAGTTCCTCAAGGGCAACAACCACACGGTCGTCATGCAGGACGTCGTCGCGCTGAACCTGCTCCAGGAGACGCTGGGCTCCGAGCGCACCGGCTACCAGGAGCTGAGCATCAACATCGACACCGGTGGTCTGGCCGCCCGCCGCATCCTCGCCCGCCTGGTCGAGCAGGGCGAGAAGCCGGTGGAGCCGGTCCTGTGAGCACACCGCCCACCCTCCGGACGGGGGAGATCTACCGCATCGCCTGGCTGCCGGGCACGGACGTCCTGCACGGCACCTGTCACTGCGGGCGCGAGCACACCTCGCAGGACCCCATCGAGATGTGGGAGTGGATGCTCGCCCACCCGCAAGGACACGATCCGCAAGGGAACAGTTCATGACCTCGTCCTCCACGTCGCCCGTCTACGAGGCCGAACTCGTCGTAGACAGCCGGGAGTTCGCCGCCGACGGCGTCCTCGCCCTCACCCTGCGCCACCCGCTGGGCGAGGAACTCCCGGCCTGGGAGCCGGGCGCGCACATCGATGTGCTGCTCGGGCCCGAGCTGGAGCGGCAGTACTCGCTGTGCGGCGACCCGGCGGACCGGCACACCTGGCGGATCGGGGTGCTGCGGGAGCCCGACGGGCGCGGCGGATCGGCGTACGTGCACACGGAGTTGGGGCGGGGCGACAAGGTCCGGGTGCGCGGGCCGCGGAACAACTTCGCGCTGGAGCCGATGCCCCGCTACCGCTTCGTGGCCGGCGGCATCGGCATCACGCCCATCCTGCCGATGCTGGCCGCCGCCGAGGCGGCCGGCGCGGAGTGGTCGCTGCTGTACGGCGGGCGCAGCCGCGAATCCATGGCGTTCCAGGAGGAGTTGGCCGCGTACGGGGACCGGGTGACGGTCGCCCCGCAGGACGAGGCCGGGCTGCTCGACCTCGGGTCCGTGCTGGACGGACTGCCCGAGGACACGCTCGTCTACTGCTGCGGTCCCGGCGCGCTGCTCGACGCGGTCGAGGAGCGGTGCCCGGGCCGGGCGCTCCGGGTCGAGCGGTTCCGGCCCAAGGAGCAGGAGACCGGCCCGGACGCCGAGTTCGAGGTCGTGCTGGAGCGGACGGGGAAGACCGTCACGGTTCCCGTGGGTGTCTCCGTGCTCGACACCGTGCGCGCCGCCGGAGTCGAGGTGCTGTACTCCTGCGCCGAGGGCACGTGCGGGACCTGTGAGACGGACGTGCTGGAGGGCACCCCGGACCACCGCGACTCGGTTCTCAGCGAGGAGGAGCGCGCGGCCGGGGAGACCATGCTCATCTGTGTGTCCCGCTGTCAGGGGTCACGGCTGGTGCTCGACCTGTAGGGGCGGCGTCGAGGCCAGGCGGGCCGACCGGGCCGGGGCGACGCCGGAGGTGACGGCTCGTGCCCGGCTCGCGGCCGTCCCGGTCGCGCACAGGTCGGCCTCGATCCGGGCGACCGCGGCGAGCAGTTGGGGCAGCAGGTCGCGGGCGTACCGCCTCAACGGACGTACGGCCGGCGTGGACGGGGATGTTCACGGCGGCCACCACCTCGCCGTCCCGGTCCCGGACCGGAGCGGTGACCGAGCGGAGCCCCTCTTCCAGCTCCCGGTCGACCAGGGCGTACCGTTCCTGTGGACCGAGTGGGAGTGATTCCGTTCAGCCGCGCGCCCCGAACGGTCTTGGGCGAGCCGGCCCCGGCGTACTCGGCCCCGGGTGGCGCCACGCATCCGGTGCGTGGTCCTGGCCCGGGAGGCCGGTTCCCTACGCGACCTGGCCGCCGAGCAGCTCCAACCCCTGCCGTCGTACACGGCGCAGCTCGGCCGTGAGCCCCCGCTCGAAGGACCGGACGAAGTGTGGTGCGCGGGCCGCGTCGAACCGGTCTCGATCGGGCATCGTCGCCTCCGGGAAGCCGCTCGGACCATGTCCGGGGCTGTCGACGACCTTGCGGAGCAGCGCCATTGACCGGCAACCGTCGGCGTTCTACCGTCCCGCTGAGCACTTATGTGCGGTGTGCGCACAGCATGTCGGGCAAACCCGTCGTAGCGCGGTCCCATCAGGGGGAGTCATGCGTCGTCTGCTCATCCACCTCGCGGCCGGAACCTTGTGCGTCACCGCGGCGGCCTGCGGTTCGTCCGATGCCGGCTCGGACGGCGCGGACCCGGGGTCCGGCGGCACCACCACCCTCGAGCTCGGGGTCATCCCCATCATCGACGTCGCTCCCCTGTACCTGGGTGAGAAGAAGGGCTTCTACCGCGAGCGCGGGCTGAAGCTGGAGCCCACGCTCGCCCAGGGCGGGGCGGCGATCGTGCCCGGTGTCGTCGCCGGCCAGTTCGACTTCGGCTTCAGCAACATGACCTCCCTGCTGGTCGCCCGGTCCAAGAACGTGCCGGTCGAGGCCGTGGTGAACGGGGTCGCCTCCACCGGGAAGGCGGGCGCCGACTTCGCGGAGATCGCCGTGCCGAAGGGCAGCCCCCTGAAGTCCGCCAAGGACCTGGAGGGCAGGAAGGTCGCGGCCAACACCCTCGGCAACATCTGCGACACCTCGGTCAACGAGTCGGTCCGCAAGGACGGCGGCGACCCGTCGAAGGTCGAGTACGTGGAGATGCCCTTCGACCAGATGCCGGCCGCCCTGTCCGGGGGCCAGGTCGACGCGGCCTGCGTGGTGGAGCCGGCGCTCGCCACCGTCAAGTCCCAGGGCGGCACGGTCCTGGCGTCGAACTTCGTCGACGTGTCCCCCGACCTCACCGTGGCCATGTACTTCACCTCCCGGCAGTACGCCCGGAAGAACCCGGAGTTGGTGAAGAAGTTCCAGGAGGCCACGGCCGAGTCGCTGGCGTACGCCGACGAACACCCCGACGAGGTACGGGAGATCATCACCACGTACACCAAGATCCCCCAGAGCCTGCTGGAGACGGTCGTGCTGCCCCGCTGGCCCGCCGAGCCGGACCGCGCCTCGATCGAGCGGCTGGCCGAACTGGGGCAGCGGGACGGGCTGTTCGAGCAGGCCCCGGACCTGGACGAGCTGCTGCCGTGAGGGGTTCCCACGCCGCCCTCGGCGCGGCCGGCCTCACGGGATTCCTCGCCCTGTGGGAGGCGGTCCCGCGGCTCGGCGTGGTCAAGGAGGACTTCCTGCCGCCGGTCAGCCGGGTCGCGGGCGCCCTCGGCACCGAGTTCGCCGACGAGGCGTTCTGGACGGCGCTCGGCGACACCCTCACCGGCTGGGCGGTCGGGCTGCTGATCGCCGTCACGGCCGGGATCCTGGCGGGGGGCGTCATCGCGGTCGTGCCGTATCTGCGCGAGGCGACGTCCTCCACGATCGAGTTCCTGCGCCCGATCCCCTCGGTGGCCCTGATCCCCCTCGCGGTCCTGCTGTACGGCACCGAACTGCGCTCGGTGCTGCTGCTGGTGGTCTACGCGTCCTTCTGGCAGATCCTGATCCAGACGCTGTACGGCGTCCAGGACGTCGACCCGGTCGCCGAGGAGACCGCCCGCTCCTACGGCCTCGGCACCTGGGCGCGGATCCGCCACGTGCTGTGGCCCACGGCCCTGCCGTACGTCATGACGGGCGTCCGGCTGGCCGCCGCCGTGGCCCTCATCCTGGCCGTGACCGCCGAACTGGTCATCGGCGCACCGGGGTTGGGGCAGCGCATCGCGGTCGCGCAGACCTCGCAGGCGGTGCCGGAGATGTACGCGCTGGTGGTGGTCACCGGGCTGTTGGGGCTGCTCATCAACGTGGGGGCGCGGACGGTGGAGCGGCGGGCGCTGGCCTGGCACCAGTCGGTGCGCGGGGAGGTGGCGGTGTGAGCCGTGTCCTGCTCCGGCTGCTGTTCGTCGTCGCCCTCCCCCTCGTCCTGGTCACCGTGTGGTGGCTGGTCTCGGAGAGCAGCACCGATGTGTTCTGGCCGCCGCTGCGCACGATCCTCGCCACGTTCCCCGACGTCTGGACGGCCGAGCGGCTGCGCGACGACGTCCTGCCCAGCCTGCTGCGGCTCACCGCCGGGTACGCGCTGGCGGCGGCCGTCGGTGTGGCGCTCGGCACGGTCATCGGCTCCTACCGGCGGGTGCGGGCGCTCTGCGAACCGGTCCTGGAGTTCCTGAGGGCGGTGCCGCCGCCGGTGCTCGTCCCGGTCGTCATGCTGTTCGCGGGCATCGGCGACACGATGAAGATCGTGGTGATCGCGAGCGGCTGTGTGTGGCCGATCCTGCTCAACACGGTCGAGGGGGTGCGCGCGGTGGACTCGGTGATGGCCCAGACGGCCCGGTCGTACGGCATCACGGGCGCGGCGCGGCTGCGGCACGTCGTGCTGCGCTCGGCGAGCCCGCAGATCTTCGCGGGGCTGCGCCAGGCGCTGTCCATCGGCATCATCCTCATGGTCATCAGCGAGATGACCGCGTCCAGCAACGGACTGGGCCACACCATCGTCCAGTTCCAGCGCGGTTTCGCGATCCCCGACATGTGGACCGGCATCCTGGTCCTCGGTCTGCTGGGGTTCGTGCTGTCCGTCGTCCTCCGGCTGGTCGAGCGGCGCGTGCTCGGCTGGTACCACGGTCTGCGCGCTTCCTCCCGGCGGTCGTAGTGGAACTCGAGAAGGGGCGGCGGGCGATGGACGCCTTGCTCGACGTGGCGGGTCTCCAGAAGGTCTACGAGGGTGCCGGGCGGCGGGTGGAGGCGGTGCGGGACCTCACCTTCACCGTCGACCCGGGTGAACTGGTGTGTCTGGTGGGCCCGTCGGGCTGCGGCAAGACGACCCTGCTGAAGTGCGTGGCCGGGCTGCTGAGGCCGACGGCGGGTGAGGTCCGCCTGGGCGGTCGGCGGGTGGAGGGGCCGCCGCCGGGCATGGCCGTCGTCTTCCAGGAGTACGGGCGCAGCCTCTTTCCCTGGATGCGGGTCCGCGACAACGTCGAACTGCCGCTCAAGCAGAAGAGGTTCAGCAGGGAGCGGCGGCGGGGGCTGGTCGAGGACGCGCTCGCCTCGGTGGGTCTGTCGGACGCGGCGGGCGCGTATCCGTGGCAGCTGTCCGGCGGGATGCAGCAGCGGGTCGCCATCGCCCGCGCGCTGGCGTACGAGCCGGAGGTCCTGCTGATGGACGAGCCGTTCGCGGCGGTCGACGCCCAGACCCGCGCCGAGCTGGAGGACCTCGTCCGGGGTCTGTGGCGGGAGCGGGGGATCACGATCCTCTTCGTCACCCACGACATCGACGAGGCCGTCTACCTCGGCGAGCGTGTCCTGGTCCTGTCCGCCTCCCCCACGGTCGTCCAGGAGCGGCTCACCGTCGATCTCCCGGCGGAGCGCGACCAGTTGCACACCCGGGTGGCTCCGCGCTTCGCGGAGCTGCGCAGCCGGGTGTACGAGGAGATCCAGGCGGCCAGACGGGGGGCCGCGCCGGACAAGGGTTGACCTCCGGCGCCGTCGGCGACCTGAACGCCGGCGGCGCCGGAGGGGGTGCGGCTCACCGCTCGGGGGAGGGCACCACGCTCAGGTGGGTCGATACGGCACGCCGGGGACGGCGGGCCCTGCGGGCGGGGTCGCCCGGGCGGCCCACCTCGCGCAGGACGAGGGTCATCCGGTGGTAGCCCAGGTCGCGGAGGGTGTCGGGAGTCTCGCCGACGACCCGGCAGTGGGTGGCGCCCCAGCGCGGGTCGGGGTGGACCAGGGGGCGCACGGCGCCGTCGTGCCGTCCGGCGGCCGGGCCGACGGTGCGCAGCCAGTGCGGCAGTCCGTGGCGGTAGGCGGCGTCCATGATGGGGTCCTGGGCGATCTCCCGGCGGATGGACTGCAGTCCCCGGTCCTGGGGATGGCGTTCCACGGCGGCGGCGAAGTGGGCGAGCATCGGCAGGCACCAGCTGGACTCGTGGTCCCCGAGGACGGTGGCGGCGTCCGGGTGGAAGAGCACGAAGCGGAGGAAGTTGTCGTCCGGCATGGCCGTCGGGTCGGGTCCCACGCCGGTGAAGAGCGCCCGGAACGCGGCGTTGCTCAGCACGACGTCCCAGCGGTGGTCGAGGACGACGGACGGGAACAGGACGGAGTCGAGCAGTACGGCGTAGTCCTGGAGGTACGCCTGTGCTTCCTGGGCTTCGAGAGTGTCGGGGACGGGCCGCGGTACCGACCGCTGCCCTCCTGCCTGATATGCCATCGGGAGGTCACCCCTCTTGCCTATGCGGCCTTCACGCGGCTCCTTGATCCTCCTGCCCCCGACGGAGGCGTGTCAACTATCGTGGCATTCGACGACGGTTGACGGCTGAATCTCGCCACAGTTGTGGCGAGACCTGGATGTGAGTTCGACACAACCGCTAGTCTCCCCGCAGTTCACGGTGTACTTGCCGGGACCAGGGTCTCGCGCCAGGCTTGGATCCACGGATTCCGCAGTACCGCGAAATTGGCCTGAGAGAGACGTAGGAGATCTGTCGGTGACGGATGGCTTCGAGGTTCCGGACGCCGCGGCGACGGTTCTGCTGCCGGCCGTCGTGGCCCGTGTCACCGCGCTGGCGGACAAGTTGCGCGTGGGGCACGCGGAGGTCTTCGACACCCGGCGGCTCTCGGTGGCCTCGGGTGTGCCGGAGGCGGTCGTGAAGGCCCTGCTGAGTGGTCGGCGCGCCGGTGAGCCGGACGTCCAGGCCCGCTTTCTGCAGCGCCTGGACCTGCTGCGACGCACCCGGCTCAAGCCCAACGGCCGCAAGTACACCCAGCAGGAGATCGCCGACGGCGCGGGCATGTCGCGCCAGCAGGCGGGCGCCCTGATCAACGGTGACCGGCGGCCGACGATGGAGCACTGCGACGCCATCCAGCGCTTCTTCAGAGTGCACGCCGGTTTCCTCACCGCCGAGGATCCGGAGGCGCTGGCGAGCGCCCTGATGCGGACCGAGCAGGAGCTCCTCCAGCAGCTCGCCGACCGCGAGCGCGCGGCGGCCGAGGCCGCCGACGACCCGTTGCAGCGGCTGCTCCAGAACCACGGTGTGCGTTCCATCGCCTGGCGGGCGGCGCAGCTGCCCACCGACCAGCACCGCGACAAGGTCGCGGAGTGGTTGGACATGCTGCTGGAGAGCGTCAAGCGGCCCGAGTCCTGACCGGGGGAGATCTGTGGGCATCGGAAAGGAAATGCGCCGTCTGTGCGGCGAGTTGGTCGGCGAACTCACCCTGCCGGCACCGGCGGACCCCGCCGACCTCTACAGTGCCCTGTGCGACGCCATGAGCAGACGCCGCGGCCGCCCCGTCCACTACCGCACCGCCGCCTTCCCACCCGGTACGGCCAGTGGGCTGTGGCTGGACATGGCCGAACAGGACCTGGTCGTCATCGAGGAACGCACCGCGCCCGACCACCAGTTGGTGATCCTCGGCCACGAGCTGTGGCACATGCAGGCCGGGCACTGCGGGCAGCACGTGGACGGTGCCGCCGTCGCCGCGCGCTTATTGAGCCAGGAGGCCGATCTGCGGGAGACCGTGCTGAGGGTCGCCGCCCGGACCCGGTTCGACCTGTCCGACGAGCAGGACGCCGAGAGCTTCGGACTGCTGCTGGCCAGCAAGTGCCGTATGTGGCTGGCCGGTTCGGCGCTGCGCGGACCGGTGCGCCGCGATCACCTGGCGGGCCGCATCGGGGCCTCGCTCGGCTACCGCGGGCCGCAGGGCTGAGCGGCCCCGGAACGCCGAGACGCCGAGAACGCCGAGAAGGCCGAGAACGCCGAGAACGCCGAAGACATGGACGGGTCCAGCTACTACATTCCGGCCGTCGCGATGACGATCGCGCTCGCCCTCAAGACGCCCGCGCTGCTGCGGAACTGGGGCGACCCGCTGATCAGATCCGTGTGCGCGCTGATGACGCTGGCCGCCCTGGTCTTCTGCTTCGCCGCGCCGCCGACGATCATCGAACTCAACCGCGTCACCGGCGTCACCAACATCTCGGCCGCCGTCGTCTATCTGCTGCTGAGCGCGTTCAGCGGCTCCTGTCTGGTGCTGATCACCAACTGGCGCGGCGGCCCGCCCGAGACGACCCGCCGCCTCTCGCGCCGCTGGATCGCCGGGTACGGCGCGGTGTGCGCGGCGATCGTGGCGCTGTTCGTGCTCGGCGACGCCCCCGTGGAGCGGGTGCGGGACTTCGACACGTACTACGCGGGCGCCCCGTTCCTGCGCGAGATGATCGTGCTGTACCTGACCGGGTTCATGGTCGCGGGTCTCGCGATGAACGTGATGTGCTGGCGCTGGGCGCTCCAGGTCCGCGGCTGGCTGCGCGCCGGGCTGCTGATCATCGCGTTCGGATTCCTGCTCAACGTCCCGTTCGCGGCGGTCAAGCTGATCGCCGTGGTGGCCCGCTGGCAGGGCGGCGACCTGGACTACCTGAGCACGTATGTCGCGCCCGTGCTGTCGTCCGTCGGCGCACAGGTCTGCGCGGTCGGCTTCTGTCTGCCGCTGGCCGGAGAACGCCTCGGCGACTCCTGGACGGTGTGGTCCATGTACCGCCGGCTCGGCCCGCTGTGGCGGGAGCTGCGCCCCGTCTGGGCCCAGGCGAGCCACGAGGTGCGGATCTCCTGGTGGGCGCCGGCCCGGCTGCAGATGACCCAGCGCGAGTCCGACATCCACGACGGCATGCTCAGCCTGTACCCGTACTTCGACGCGACGGTGCGGGCCAGGGCGTACGACGCGGCCGTGGCGTCGGGTTCGGAACCCGTCCAGGCGCGGGCCGAGGCCGACGCGGCGATGGTGACGGCGGCGGTGCGGGCGAAGGCGGACGATCCGGAGGGCCGGGTCATCAGCTCGGCCCCGGCCGACGCCCCCGCCCCGCCGGCCGAGAACCCCCGTGACCTCGTACGGATGTCCATCGCCCTGCGTCAGTCACCCGTCGTAGCGGCCGCCCGCGAATGGGCCGCCGCGACCAGGTCAGGAAGCGACTTCCATGAGAGAACCCGTTAGCGGCCCGCACGACAGCGCGGTCACGACTCCCCGGCGTGCCGTCGTCGTCGGCGCGGGCCTGGCCGGCCTGCTGGCCGCCGCCGCGCTGCGCGACCACGCCGAGGTCACCGTCGTCGAACGCGACGCGCTGCCTGAGGGCCCGGAGCCCCGCAAGGGCGTGCCCCAGGCCCGGCACGCCCATCTGCTCTGGTCCGGCGGGGCCCGGGCGATGGAGGAGCTGCTGCCCGGGGTCACCGACGCCTGGCTGGCGGCCGGCGCCCGGCGCATCCCGTTGCCGACCGGGCTGGTGTCCCTGTCGCCGCAGGGCTGGTTGCGCCGCTGGCCGGAGATGGAGTTCATGATCGCGTGCAGCCGCGATCTGCTGGAGTCGGTCGTCCGCGCCCGGCTCGTCGCCGACGACCGCGTCACGGTGCTGGAGCGCACCGAGATCCTCGGCCTCGCGGGCGACGCCTCCCGGGTCACGGGCGTCCGGGTCTCCTCCGCCGACGGCGAGGAACGGGTGCTCACGGCCGATCTGGTGGTGGACGCCGCCGGGCGCGGTTCGCGGGGCACGGCCTGGCTGGACACGCTCGGGGTGGCGCCCGCGCCGATGGAGGAGGTCGACTCCGGACTCGTGTACGCGAGCCGGATCTTCCGGGCGCCGGCGGGGACCGAGGAGTACCCGGTGGTCAATGTGCAGCCGGACGGCTCGCAGCCGGTGCCGGGGCGGAGCGCGACGCTGGTGCCCATCGAGGGCGGGCGCTGGCTGGTGACGGTGTCGGGCACCCGCGGGGGTCAACCGACCGCGCGGACCGAGGAGTTCGAGGCGTTCGCGCGGAACGTCCGGCACCCGGTGGTGGGCGAGCTGATCTCCCGCGCCGAGCCCCTGACGGACGTCGTGGTCACCCGCAGCACGATCAACCGGCGCCGCTTCTTCGAGAAGGTCTCCGGCTGGCCCGACGGCTTCGTCGCGATCGGCGACTCGGTCGCCACGTACAACCCGATATACGGCCACGGCATGTCGGTCGCCGCGCAGAGCGCCCTCGTGCTGCGGGAGAAGGCCGCCGCGCTGGGCCTCACGGCGCCGGGGCTGGCGCGCCGGGTACAGAAGGCCGTGGCGACGCCGGTGACCCTGGCGTGGGAGCTGGCCACGGGCACCGACATCCGTTACCCGGAGGCCATCGGGAAGCGGCCGAACGCGGTGCAGAGGCTCTTCGGGCGTTACGTGGAGCGGCTGATGCGGACCGCGCTGAGCCGCCCGCCGGTCTTCAGGCCGTACCTCGGCGTGGTCACCCTCACCGCGCCGATCGGCGCCCTCGTCCGTCCTGAGGTGGTCCTCGCGGTGCTGCGCGGTCCGGTCGAACCCCCTTTGACGGAACCGCCCCTGACGGAGGATGAGCGTAGGGCGGTGCTGGGAGCGGGCTCCTAGGGCGACTTCCGCGCGCGGGAGAGCGGGATTGTCAGTGGTGGACGGCAAGCTGGGAGTGTGCCGCCCGTGTGCCGGGGCGGGCACGGAGTTTCGCCGATCCGACCAGGGGAGAGCCGTTCGATGCCGACCGCCGTACTGACCGACCGCGAGCGCGCCGCCGTACAGGCCTATCTGCGGCTGCTGGGAACCGTACGAGCAGCGTTCGACGGGCCTTTGGAGTCCCGCCGACCACCCGTGGTGCCGCCCGCCGCGCTCGCCGAGGCGGAGCAGGCGCTGGCGGCGGCGGGCCTCTCGGGCAACGAGGAGGAGTTCTTCGCACTGCTGAGGAGCTGGTGCCCGGAGAGGTGAGGGCGCGGGCGGCGACGGTCCGCCGGGTCTCCTCCGGCGGACCGCGGCCTGCCCTACCTAGGGCAGGAGCTCGGTCAGGTACATCCCGGCGGCCTGGTCGACCAGTTGCCGCAGGGCCGGGAGGTAGCTCTCGTCGCCGCCCAGTTCGTCGAGGACGCGGTGCGCGTCGTCGCGGAACGCCGTGAGGTCCTTCTCGAAGCGCCGGAGCACGGCGGGGGCGAGGAGAGTCGCGCGGAGCCGGGCGCGGGCCGGTGCGGAGTCGCGCGCGGCGCGCCCGAGTTCCGCGACCCGTGCCCTGGATCCGGGGGGTGCCTCCTCCAGGGCGCAGGCGAGGAGATAGGTGACCGTGCCGTTGCGCAGGTCCTCGTCGCGGCCGGAGAGCAGGTCCTCCTGGTCGTTGAACAGCTGCCAGAGGAACCCGAAGACATCGCCGAACTCCCGCCAGAGTTCGGTCCGTTCGGTTCCCGCGCCGGAGAGGATCGCGGCCATGGCCGTGATCATCGCGAAGGGGGCGCCGGACTTGCCGCGACAGGCGGCCACGACCGCGTCGCGGGAGGCGTTCGCCGGGTCGCCGCGCAGATCGCGCAGCTGGCCCTCCACGGCGTCGATCGAGCAGTCGACGATCTCCCGGGTGAGGGCGTTGCGCACCGCGTCCGGCACCGGCTGGGCCTGTACGACCCTGATGGGCAGGGCCTGTCCGCTGAGGACGGCGGCCAGCAGTGCCTCGTCCGGGCCGAGTCCGGCGGGGGTGTGCGCGCCGTGGCCGTCGGCCAGGTCGTCGAGGTAGCAGGCGGAGGTCCACCACAGGACGTGCACGGCCGCCAGAGGGACGGCCGGTCGGGCGACGCCGGTCTCACAGCCGTGCACGAGGAGGGGGAGCACGGACAACGGGTATTTCATCTGCTGATGTCCCAGCAGCCCGGATATGGATCTTCGGACCGCCGCGGTCGACGGCCCGAGGCCCTCCAGGGCGCCGGCGATCTCCGCGTCGATGTCGGACGCGACCTGTCGGTGCAGTTCGGCGTAGGAGAGGGTGGTCATCCGGCGTCCTCGTCCGTCGCGGGGAAGGGAACCGGGACCGCCGTCGCCAGCAGCCCGCCCCGGACGGTCCAGCGCCCGTCGAAGGTGTCGACGCGGCGGCCGGCCACCACCGGTCCGGGGACGAGGAGCCGGGCGCGCAGCGCGCCGGAGCGGCCGTCGGGGCCGACGGTCAGCTCGATGTCGGCCTCCGAGAAGTCCAGCCACCGCCGGGTGAGCGGGAACCACGCCTTGTAGACGGACTCCTTGGCGCTGAAGAGCAGCCGGTCCCAGTGGACCGAGGGGTGGTCGGCGGTCAGCCGGCGCAGCCGGGTCTCCTCGGCGGGCAGGGCGATCGCCGTCAGGACGCCCTCGGGCAGGACGTCGTGGGGTTCGGCGTCGATGCCGAGGGAGGCGAGGTCGACGGCGCGGACCAGCGCGGCGGCGGCGTACCCCTCGCAGTGGGTCATGCTGCCGGTCAGTCCGTCCGGCCAGCCGGGGGCGCCGCGCTCGCCGGGCACGATCGCCTGCGGGGCGGCCCCGAGCTTCTCCATGGCCCGCCGGGCGCAGGCACGGACGAGGGTGAACTCGCGGCGCCGCTTCTCCACCGCCCGGGCGACGACCGCCTCCTCCTCGGGGTACAGCTCGACCCCCTCGACGGCGGCGGCCGCTTCATGGGCGTGCGCCTCCACGACCACGACCGCTCCCGGGAGCAGTTCCTCGATCACCGGCTCCGACCTCCATCGGCAGAATGCGGCGCAGCCTGCCCGGGGGTTCCGGGCGCGGTCGCCACTCGCGGGGGTATCCCACGGACACCTCTTCGAAGCGGACCCCGTCCAGCCAGGTGGTCCGCGGGATGTGCAGATGGCCGTAGACCATGACCTCGACGTTGAACCGCCGGTGCCAGTCGGCGGTCAGCTCCGTGCCGCACCACATGGCGAACTCGGGGTACCACAGGACGTCCGTGGGGTGCCGGTCCAGCGGGTAGTGGTTGACCAGCACCTTCGGCAGCTCTACCGGCAGTTCGGCGAGCCTGCGTTCGGTCTCCGCGACACGGGCGTGGCACCAGGCCTCGCGGCTCGGGTACGGGTCGGGGTGCAGCACGTGCTCGTCGGTGCAGACGATTCCGGTGCCGTGCGCGTAGGCGAGTCCCGCCGCCTTGGTGGCGCATCCCTCGGGCAGGAAGGAGTAGTCGTACAACAGGAACAGCGGTGCGATCACCACCGGGCCGCCGGGGCCCTCCCAGAGGGGATAGGGGTCCTCGGGGGTGACGACGCCCAGTTCGCGGCAGAGGGCGACGAGATGGTCGTACCGCTCGACGCCCCTGTGGGGGACGGTCTCGCTGGGGTGGGTCCACAGTTCGTGGTTGCCGGGCACCCAGACGACCTTGGCGAAGCGGTCGGCGAGGGTGCTGAGCGCCCAGCGGATGTCGGCGACCTTCTCGGAGACGTCACCGGCGACGAGCAGCCAGTCGTCGTCGGTCTCGGGGCGCATCCGCTCGACCAGGGCTCGGTTCTCGGGATAGCCGATGTGCAGATCACTGACGGCCAGCAGATTTCCGTGACGGCCGACCCTCGACTCCACCCGTGCTCCCTTCCGGACACCGAACATCAACACGAGAACACAGGTGCGTACCCGTGGACAAGACCGACCTGCCGCGCGGGGGCGGACGGCTCCCGGCGCGCCCGCCCCACAAGGATTAACACGCGCGTGACAGAAACATGGGCCCCGGTGGCCGTATGATCCGTCCTACACCACCGCCACGCCTCTCTTTCGCGTACGGCGGTTCGGCGTACCTCCATCCCCCCTGGCCGGGCACGGCCTGCTTCGCCCTGCCCGCGAACCCTGGAAAGGCGGCCTGCATGGTCTCTCGCGTACGCGTCTGGCTCAACCGCACGTACGCGGAGAATGTCTTCTTCATGGATCAGCTGCGGCATAATCCGCACGCTCGTCCGGTGGAGATCCATGCCACGCACGGTGACGCCGACTCCCCCGTCCTGGCCGCCGCCGACACCGCCGACCTGGAGCCCGAGGGCCTCTCCCCCGCCGCGTACGTGGAGTACGCGCTGGACCAGTGCGCCAAGCGCGGCATCGACGTGTTCGTGCCCCGGTTGCACCAGGCGGCACTCGCCGCGCACCGCGAGGAGTTCGCCGCCGTCGGTACGGCTCTGCTGGCGCCGACCGCCTCGGCCATCGAGGTCTTCGAGGACAAGGTGACCGCGTACGAGGCGGTCCGGGAGCACGGGGTGCCGGTCCCGCCGTGGTTCCGGGTCACCGACGCCGACGAACTGATCGCCGCCGTCGAGGAGTTGGAGGCAGGCGGACACAGGGCGTGCTTCAAGCCGGCGTCCGGTGCGGGCGGTGTGGGCTTCCGTGTCGTCACGCGCACCCCCTTCTCGCTCGAACACCTCAGTGGCTTCCCGAGCCCGTACGTCCAGCTCGACATGGTCGTGGAGGCGGTACGGGCGGCCGAGGAGCCGGTCGACTGGATGGTGATGCCGCGGCTGGAGCAGCCGGAGGTGTCCGTCGACTGCCTCACCGGCCCCGACGGACGGGTCCGGATGGCCGTGGGCCGTACCAAGAACGGCCGGCGGCGCGGGTTCACGCTCCACCCGGCGTGGATCGAGCCGGCGCGGCGGATCGCGGAGCGGTTCGGGCTGCACTACCTGACCAACATCCAGTTCCGGATGTACGGCGACGAGCCGGTCCTCATGGACATCAACACGCGCCCGGCGGGCGGGCTGCACCAGCTGGCGCTGTGCGGGATCAACGCGCCGTGGGCCGCTGTGCGGTTGGCGCTCGGCGAGGAGCCGGGAGAGGTGCTGCCGACGCGGCTGGGGCAGGACTACACGGTGGTGTCGGGGCCGCGGCCGGTGCGGCCGGTGGCGTTGCCGCACCAGGTGGCTGAGGTGCCGGTTGCCGAGGTGGCCGTCGCGGTGGACGCGCGGCCGGTGGCTGTCGCGCCGCCGGTGGCCTGCAAGCCGACCGCCGCGGACCGGCCGCTCGCCGTCTGAGCCAGCAAGGGCCGCGCCCCTTCGACCCCATCCGCGGGTCCGGTGGGGCTTCTCGCGCAGTTCCCCGCGCCCCTGAAAGGCCTGCGGCCGGTTCAGGGGCGCGGGTACGGCGTTCAGCCTTGACGCTTCCCGGGAAGCAGGGTCACCGCTTCCCCACCGCCAGCCGCAGCGTCTGCACCTCGAACGGGCGCAGTGTCACCGGGACGCCGTCGCCGTCCGTGGCCGCCTCCGCCAGGGGGCGTTCCAGCAGGTCGGTGATCTGGGCCCCGGCGAGCGGGAATCCGGTGCGCAGGACGCCTCGGGCCCGGCCGCCGCTCGACTCGTAGATCCGGACCACGACGTCGCCCGAGGCGTCGTCGGCGAGTTTGACCGCCTCGACGGTGACGCCCTCGCCGTCCACGGACACCACCGGCTCGGGGGCGCCCGCCGCGTCCGCGACGCGCAGCGGCAGGTTGAGGGCGTAGCCCTCGGCGACCGCGTCCTCGATGCTCGCGCCCGGCAGGAGCGAGTAGGTGAGGCGGTGCTTGCCCTGGTCGGCCTCGGGGTCCGGGATGCGCGGGGCGCGGACCAGGCTGAGGCGGACCGTGGTGGTCGTACCGCCGTCCTCGCGGACCGTGCGGGAGACGTCGTGGCCGTACGTCGAGTCGTTGATGACCGCGACGCCGTAGCCGGGTTCGCCGACGTGCACCCAGCGGTGGCCGGAGACCTCGAAGCGGGCCGCCTCCCAGCTGGTGTTGGTGTGGGTGGGGCGCTGGATGTGGCCGAACTGGATCTCGGCGGAGGTGTGGGCGGCGCGGACGTCGATCGGGAAACCGGCCTTGAGGAACTTCTCGGCCTCGTGCCAGTCGATGTCCGTCTCGAAGTCGATCCGGGGGCTGCCGGCGCGCAGGGTGATCGTCTGCGTGATGCGGGAGCCCTTGCCGAAGGACCGCTCCACGCGGATCGCGCCGAGCAGGGGGTCCTCCTCGACCACGGTGATCGACTCGGGCTCCAGCAGGTCGGTGTAGCGGTTCCTGTAGTGCTTGTCGACGTCCCAGGCGTCCCAGTAGTTGGGGAGGTCGGTGTGCAGGCGGAGCAGGTTGCCCCGGTCGCCGAGGACCTCGCGGTCGGCGACGAGGTCGCGCACGGACGCCAGGGTGCCGTCCTCGGCGATCTCGACCCGGACCAGGCCGTTGTCGAGGACGCGGCCGGAGACGGTGACGGGGTGCGGGGCATCGGCGGGCGCGAGGGGCGCGCTGCCGTTCGCCGGCACCGTCACGTACACCGGGGAGCCCGTGGAGGTGCGGACCACCTCGGCACGGTCGCGGGGGCTGGTGTTGAAGACACGGGAGTCACCGCCGCCGAGCGCCGCGATCGCCTCCCGCGTCAGCTCCTCCAGTTCCTTCGCCACGCGGGCGTACTCCGCCTCGGCCTCGCGGTGCACCCAGGCGATCGAGGAGCCCGGCAGGATGTCGTGGAACTGGTGGAGGAGGACCGTCTTCCAGAGGCGGTCGAGCTTCTCGTACGGGTAGGCGTACTCCGGCGCGTGGAGCGCGGCCGTCGTCGCCCACAGCTCGGCCTCGCGCAGCTTGTGCTCGCTGCGGCGGTTGCCCTGCTTGGTGCGGGCCTGGGAGGTGTACGTGGCGCGGTGCAGCTCCAGGTACAGCTCGCCGTTCCAGACGGGGGCGTCCTCGTACTCGGCGCGGGCCTTGGCGAAGAACTCGTCGGGGTGTTCGACGACGACCTTCGGGGAGCCCTCCAGGTCCGCGAGGCGGCGGGCCCGCTCCATGATCTCGCGGGTGGGGCCGCCGCCGCCGTCGCCCCAGCCGAAGGGGGCCAGGGAACGCGTACCGCCGCCCTTCTCCTGGTAGTTGCGGACGGCGCGGTCCATCTCCTCGCCGCTGAAGCGGGCGTTGTAGGTGTCGACCGGCGGGAAGTGGGTGAAGATGCGGGTGCCGTCGATGCCCTCCCACCAGAAGGTGTGGTGGGGGAAGCGGTTGGTCTGGTTCCAGGAGATCTTCTGGGTGAGGAACCACTCGTTGCCGGCGAGCTTGGCGAGCTGCGGGTAGGAGGCGTTGTAGCCGAAGGAGTCCGGCAGCCAGACGCCCTTGGTCTCGATGCCGAAGTGCTCGATGAAGAACCGCTTGCCGTGGACGAGCTGGCGGGCGATGGCCTCGCCGCCGGGCAGGTTGCCGTCGGACTCGACCCACATGCCGCCGACCGGGACCCACTGGCCCTTGTCGACGGCCTTCTTGATCCGCTCCCACACCTGCGGGTAGTTGTCGCGCACCCACTCGTACTGCACGGCCTGGGAGCAGGCGAAGATGAAGTCCTCGTACTCGTCGGCCAGCGCGGTGACGTTGGAGAAGGTGCGGGAGGTCTTGCGCTTGGTCTCGCGGATGGGCCAGAGCCAGGCGGAGTCGATGTGCGCGTGGCCGACACCGGAGACGGTGTGGGCGCTGGCGTGGGCGGGCTTGGCGAGGACCGGGGCGAGGATCTCGCGGACGGCGGTGGCGCTGCCGGAGACGTCGTCGAGGTCGACGGCGTCCATGGCCCGGTCCAGGGCGTGCAGGATCTCGTGGCGGCGGGGCTCGTGCTCGCCGAGGTGGACCATCAGCTCGCGCAGCACCTGGAGGTCCAGGTCGAGGTGGAAGACCTCCTCGTCGAGGACGGCGATGTCGGCGCGCCGGAAGGTGTAGAGCGGCTTGTCGCCGGCGGTGAGGATGTCGCCGAGCGGGGTGATCTTCGAGAAGTTGTCGGCGAGGATGTCGGGGTTGGAGGCGGCCTCGACCAGGTAGTCGACGCTCTCGCCGCCGCGTACGGGGTTGCCGATCGGGACGTACTGGTTGAGCGGGTTGACCGCCTTCAGCGGGGTGCCGTCGGCGAGGTGGACGAGGGCCTCGGCCTGGTTGCCGGGCCAGTCGCCGACGAACCCGAGGTCGATGACGGCCTCGACGCGGCGGCCCGCCCATGCGGCGGGGACCTGTCCGCGCATCCGGAACCAGGTGGTGCCCCACGGCGGGCCCCAGGGGGTGTCCATCGCGAACGGGGTGTACGAGGCGGCCGCGGCCTCCTCGAAGGGGACGGGCTCGCCCGGCGCCTGCCAGGCCTCGACCTCGAAGGGCACCGAGGCCGCGTAGATCGCGGGCTTGACGCGTTGGGTGTGGACGCGCTCTACGCGTTCCTCGATCCGGCGGCGTTCGTCATGCATGAGAGGTCTCCAGAGAGGGGGCGGAGCAGAAAGCGGAGGGAGCGGGTGGGAAGGTCGAGGGCGGTAAGCGCTTTCCGGGCGGGAGCCTACTTCAGGTAGTCCAGGCCAGGGTGCACGGCCGTGTAGCCCTCGACCAGACGGCGGGCCACGTTCACCGAGTCCACCAGGGGGTGCAGGGCGAAGGCCTTCACCGCGGTCGTCCGGGAACCCGCCTCGGCCGCCGCCAGGACCTCGCGCTCGACGGCCTTGACCGCGCAGACCAGGCCGGTGGCGTGGTCCGGAAGGGGGGAGACGTGGACCGGGTGGGCGCCGTTGGCGTCGACCAGGCAGGGCACCTCGATGACGGCCTCGGTGTCGAGGGTCGAGAGGGTGCCCTTGTTGCGGACGTTGAGGATGAGGGTGGTGCGCTCGTCGCGGGCGATGGCCCGCATCAGAGCGAGGGCGACCTTCTCGTAGCCGCCGGAGAGGTCGTCGGCGTCGCGTTCGCCGGCGCCGGCGGTCTCCCGGTTCTCCGACATGTAGGTGGCCTCGCGCTCGGCGCGGGTGCGGTCCCAGGCCTTGAGGGCGTGGGCGTCGGGGCGGCGCATCTCCTCGTAGAAGTGGGCCTGCTGCTCCTTGAGGAAGGCGCCGCGGGTCTTCTCGACGGCCTGGTAGGCGCGGACGGCCTCGCGGTTGAAGTAGTAGTAGTGCAGGTACTCGTTGGGGATCGCGCCGAGGGACTGGAGCCAGTCGACGCCGAAGAGCTTGCCCTCCTCGAACGAGCCGAGCAGGTCGCGGTCGGCCAGGAGACGGGGCAGTTCGTCGCGGCCGGCGATGTGCAGGCCGCGGACCCAGCCGAGGTGGTTGAGGCCGACGTAGTCGATCCAGGCCTCGGCGGGTTTCGCCGCTCCGAGGACGCGGGCGATGCGTCGGCCGAGGCCGACGGGTGAGTCGCAGATGCCGATGACGCGGTCGCCGAGGTGGCGGGACATGGCCTCGGTGACCAGGCCCGCCGGGTTGGTGAAGTTGATGACCCAGGCGTCGGGGGCGAGGCGGGCCACCCGGCGGGCGATGTCGACGGCGACCGGGACCGTGCGCAGGCCGTAGGCGATGCCGCCCGCGCCGACGGTCTCCTGGCCCAGCACGCCTTCGGCCAGGGCCACGCGCTCGTCGTTCGCGCGGCCCTCCAGGCCGCCGACGCGGATCGCGGAGAAGATGAAGTCGGCGCCGGTGAGGGCCTCGTCGAGGTCGGTGGTGGCGGTCACCTCGGGGGCGTCGGGGACGTCGGCCGCCTGCTCGGCGAGGACGCGGGTGACGGCGGAGAGCCGCTCGGCGTCCAGGTCGTGCAGGACGACATGGGTGACCCGGCCCTCGGCGCGGTCCCCGAGGAGCGCCCCGTACACGAGGGGCACCCGGAATCCTCCGCCGCCCAGAATCGTCAGCTTCACGCAACTACCACCTTTGCCGATCGTGCGTTCGTGCGGGCCGTCCGGGACGCCGTTCGTCCGGACCGCTCCGCCAGCGTGTGCGGGAGGTGTCCGACACGTGTCAGCCGCGCGCCCCGGAGGGCGTTCATGGTGTGACCACTTCGACGCCCGCCTCCTCCAGTGACGTGCGGGTGGCCTGTTCCACCGGGCCGTTGGTGACGACCACGTCGAGTTCCCTGGGGCCGCAGACCTTCGCCATGCCCGTGCCGGGGAACTTCGCGGAGTCGGCGAGCAGGACGACCCTGTCGCTCGCTCTGA
Source organism: Streptomyces caniscabiei (assembly GCF_014930365.1). Lineage (GTDB taxonomy): Bacteria > Actinomycetota > Actinomycetes > Streptomycetales > Streptomycetaceae > Streptomyces > Streptomyces caniscabiei. Next base: position 575,656 of record NZ_JABXWI010000002.1, read on the forward strand.
TCATCGCGCGTTTGACGGGGACCTCGACGACGGTCGTGTCCATCACCTGGCCACCGGGACGTACTCCACTCGTTCCGAGGAACAGCCAGTCGGCGTGGAGTTGACGGAGGTTGTCCTCGGTGAGGAAACCGACGAGGGAACGGTACTCGCGGCGGACCATGCCGCCGAGCAGCACCAGTTCGATGCCCTCGTCGTCGGCCAGCTCCTCGTAGACGACCAGGTTGCTGGTGATCACGGTGAGCCGGCGGCCGTGCAGCTGCCGGGCCAGGCGGTACGCGGTGGTCCCGATGTCCAGGAGCACGGACTGCCCGTCGTGGACCATCGACGCGGCTTTCGCCGCTATCGCGTCCTTCTCGGCCACCCGCACCTCGGCGACCTCGGCGAAGGGCTGGTCGCCCTCGTCCACGACCGCCCCGCCGTGCACCCGGGTGAGCAGCCCCTCCTCCTCCAGCCGGACGAGGTCCCGCCGAATGGTGGCGGGGCTCACACCGAGCTGTTCGGACAGGTCGGTGACCGCTGCCGGCCCGCCTGATCGCAGGGCCCGCAGGATGAGTTGATGTCGTCTCTCTGCCAGCACGCGCTGAACAGTACTCGTCATTCCCAATCAAATCCATGCTCACTTCTGCTCGACTCTTGCCAAACTTCCCGGAGGCGCGCACGATCTGTGCACCGAAATTGAAGACTTTTGAAGAGTGATCTTCGAGAGCCTTCCCAGGTGTCGACGAGAGGGTGCGCGCGTGGACGACGACCGGCCCGACGTGCTGCTGACCGGGCTGCTCTTCTACGACCTCGTGCTCACGGGGCTGGGAAAGCCGCCCACACCGGGCGAGGAGATCTGGACCGACGGCATGGGCTGCGGCCCGGGCGGCATCGCCAACCTGGCGGTGGCCGCCGCCCGTTTCGGCCTGCGGACCTCGCTGGCCACGGTCTTCGGCGACGACTACTACGGCCAGTACTGCCGTGACGTCCTCGCCGGACAGGAAGGCGTCGACCTCTCCCTCTCGCGCACCGCCGACGGCTGGCACACCCCGGTCACCGTCGCCCTCGCACACGGTCACGACCGGGCCCTGGTGACCCACGGCCAGGAACCGCCGTACTCCCAGGACGTCCTGATGGGCGACCCGCCCGAAGCGCGCACGGCGCTGGTGCACATCGAGGCCGAGCCCCGCGAGTGGCTCGCCAAGGCCGCCGCGAACGGCACGCTCGTCTACGCGGACGTCGGCTGGGACCCCACCCAGCAGTGGTCGCGCGACCTGCTCGACCAACTCGCCCTGTGCCACGCCTTCCTCCCCAACGAGACCGAGGCGACGGCCTACACCCGCACCGACAGCGCGGTCGCCGCGCTCGGCACCCTGAGCGAGCTGGTGCCGGTGGCCGTGGTCACCCGCGGCGGCGAGGGCGCGGTCGCGGTGGACCAGACGACCGGGGAGTACGCGGAGGTCCCGGCCCTGGACGTCGACGTGCTCGACGCGACGGGCGCCGGCGACGTCTTCGGCGCGAGCTTCGTCGCCGCCTCCCTCGGCGGCTGGCCGCTGGCGGAGCGGCTGCGGTTCGCCGTGCTGTCCGCCGGACTCTCCGTGGGCCGGCACGGCGGAGGCCTCGCCGCACCCGGCTGGTACGGCGTCGAGCGCTGGTGGCGCTCGCTGACCGACCCCGGCCTGAAGAAGGCCTACGGCTTCCTCGCGGACCGCATCCCGGCCGACGTGGGCCCACCGGTGCACCACGCCCCGGTCACCCCGCCCGCGCGGCTCCACTGACCCCCCGCACCAAAGCCCCGAAGTACCACGAACAGGAACCAACAGGAGTGACCCGTGGACCTTTCTCGTAGAGGCTTCCTCCAGGCTGCCGTGTTCACCGCGGCGGCCTCCGGCCTGACCGTCGCCTGTGGCGGCGGCTCGGATTCCGGCGGCACCAAGAACGGCAAGAACCTCACCATGTGGTACTGGGGCGGAGCCCTCAGCGACAAGGTGGTCGCCGAGGCCAAGACGCACTTCAAGAGCCAGATCAAGCTGACCAGTTCCTCCATCGGCGGCGACTTCAAGCAGAAGCTCACCACCACGCTCGCGGCGGGCGGCTCCTCCGTGCCGGACATCACCGGCATCAAGGGCGAGGACATCGCCTCCTTCCTGCCCAACGCGGACCGCTTCCTCGACCTGAACGACCTGGGCTTCAAGAAGCTCTCCTCGCAGTACCTGGAGTGGAAGACCAAGCTCGCGCAGACCGAGGACGGCAAGCAGATCGGCTTCCCGATCGACATCGGTCCCACCGCGCTCTTCTACCGCGCCGACCAGTTCGAGAAGGCGGGGCTGCCCTCCGATCCGGCGAAGGTCGCCGCCGAGGCCAAGACCTGGGACGACTACTTCGCGCTCGGCACCGAGCTGAAGAAGGCGCTGCCCGGCACCTTCCTCATCAACAACATGGGCTCGGTGTTCAGCATCGCGGTCGGCCAGGGCACCAAGCGGTTCATCGACCAGGACAACCACTTCATCGGCGACCAGGACCACATCCGTGCCGCGTGGGACCACGCGATCCGCGCCTACACGCTCGGCCTCGACGCCAAGATCAACGACCAGAGCTGGAACGCCGCCGTCGGCAAGAGCCTGACCACCGAGGTCGGCGCAGCCTGGCACGCGCTGGACATCGAGTCGGCCGCCCCGAACACCAAGGGCAAGTGGCGGGTCTGCGCGACCCCGGGCGGACCGGCCAACCAGGGCGGCTCCTATCTGACCCTGCCCAAGCAGTGTCGCAACCCCGAAGAGGCGTTCAAGATCATCAGTTGGATCCTCAGCCCCGACAACAACGCCAAGAGCTTCGCCGACGCCACCATCTTCCCCGCCTCCCCGGAGACGTACGCGATGCCGGCCATGACAGGCCCCGACGCCTTCTTCGGCGGGCAGAAGATCATCGAGGTCTTCGGTCCGGCCGCCGAGGCCATACCCGTCAGCTACGAGGCGCCCGCCGACTCCGCGGTCATGGCCCCCTTCATGGCCGAGCTGACCAGCATCGAGGCCAAGGGCAAGAAGCCCGACGACGCCTGGAAGGACGCGGTCTCCCAGGCCAAGCAGATCGCCAGGCGACAGGGGGTGAACTGAGGTGTCGTCACCTCCGGTGACCGGTCCCGCCACGGTGCCCGAGCACCGTGGCGGGCCGGGCCCGGCCCGCTTCCGCCCGCGGCGCACCCCGCCCGCGGGCGTCGCCCGGCCCACGCGTCGCGGTGTGCTGTCGTACTGGCGGCAGTACCTGGCGATCTCGCCCTTCTACCTGATCTTCCTCGGGTTCTCGTTCGTCCCCGTCTTCTACTCGCTGTATCTGTCCTTCCAGCGCTACGACGGGCTGGGGACCAAGCAGTTCGTGGGTCTGCAGCAGTTCGAGTTCCTGTGGAGCGACCCGGTCTTCTGGCTGTCCATCCGCAACACGCTGATCATCTGGGTGCTGTCCACCGTGCCCACGCTCTTCGGCGCGCTGGTGCTGGCGACGGTGCTGCACTCGGTGCGCCGCTTCAAGGGCTTCTACCGCATCGCCCTCTACGTGCCCAACGTGACCTCGATCGTCGCCGTGGCGATCTTCTTCGGCGCGGTGTTCAGCAACGACTTCGGGCTGGTCAACGCGATCCTGGGCACGGTCGGCATCTCACCCGTGCCGTGGCTGAGCAACCCATGGCTGATCAAGGTGGTCATCGGACTGCTGATGACGTGGATGTGGACCGGCTACAACATGATCATCTACCTGGCCGGCCTCCAGGCCATCCCGCAGTCGGTCTACGAGGCGGCCAGGATGGACGGCGCCGGACCGATCCGCACCTTCTTCCAGATCACCATTCCGATCATGCGGCCGATCATCCTGTTCACCGTCGTCATCTCGACCATCAACGGTCTGCAGAGCTTCAGCGAACCCCAGGTGCTCTTCGCCAGCAACGCCGCCAACCAGAACCTCGGCGGTCCGGGCCAGGCGGGCCTGACCACGCTGCTGTACTTCTACCAGTCGGCCTTCCTCGACAACGACTACGGCTACGGCGCGGCCATCGTGTGGGCCTTCTTCGTACTGATCATCGTGCTCGTCGTCATCAACTGGCGCATCGTGCAACGAGGGAGGAAGTCATGACGACAGCCGTCACCACACGGCCGGCCACCGGCGCGAAGCCGGCGACGGGCGGGAAGCGGCCGCGCCGTCCCAAGGGCCTCTCCCCTCACCTCTTCCTCGTGCTGGCCGTCGTGATCTCGGTCTTCCCGTTCGTGTGGACGATCGTGATGGCGACCAACACCACCCGGGACATCTACAAGAGCCCGCCGAAGCTGACCCCCGGCTCGCATCTGCTGGAGAACATCCGGGGGGTGCTCGACACGGTCGACTTCTTCGGGTCGATGCTCAACACGGTCGTCATCGCCTGCGCCACCACGGTGCTGGTGCTGCTCGTCGACTCCCTGGCGGCCTTCGCCTTCGCCAAGTTCGAGTTCCCCGGACGCAAGCTGCTCTTCGGCCTGCTCCTGGTGTTCATGATGCTGCCGCTGCAGCTGGCCGTCCTGCCGCAGTTCATCCTGATGTCCGAGCTCGGCTGGGTCGGCATGCTCAAGGCGCTGGTCTGGCCCGCCCTCTCCAACGCCTTCGGCATCTTCTGGCTGCGCCAGTACATCGAGACCGGGGTGCCCGACGAACTGCTGGACGCGGCGCGCATCGACGGCGCCGGGTTCTTCCGGCAGTACTGGAACGTGGCACTGCCGATGATCAGGCCCGCGATGTCCTTCCTCGCCATCTACGCCTTCGTCGGCGCCTGGAACGACTACGTCTGGCCCCTCATCGTGCTCACCAACCCCGACCACGTCACGCTCCAGGTCGAGCTGGCCCAGCTCAACGTCGGCCACAACACCGACTACAGCATGGTGATGGCCGGTGTGCTGATGGCGTCCCTCCCGCTGGTGATCGTCTTCGCCGTCTTCGCGCGCGGCTTCATCGCGGGGGCCACCGAGGGCGCGGTACAGGGCAGTTGAGCCGACCCCTCCCGAGAGAGGTGCACGAGATGGCGGACGCCGACGGCACGGGGCGGCCGGGGCGCGGCAAGGTGCTCGTGGTGGGGATGGACGGGCTGCGCCTGGACCGGCTGCCCCTCCCACGGGCCGCGGCCGACGGGGCCCCGGTCCCGCCCCGCCCGCCCTCGACGGCGCCGGTGCTGTACGGGCTGATGGCCGCGGGCGCCCACGGCAGCGGTCTGCTGCCCTACGGCGAGGTGGACGGCGGCGCCGAGGGCGGGCCGTCCACCAGCATGGCCTACACCGACTCCGGGCCGGGCTGGTCGAGCGTGCTGACCGGGGTGTGGCCCGACCGGCACGGGGTCACCGGCAACGACTTCGAGGGCGCCGACTACTCCCGGTACCCCGACTTCCTCAGCCGCGCCGCAGCCGCGCGGCCGGGCCTGCGTACATTGGCCGCGGTGTCCTGGCCCGAACTGGTCGACCGCGGCACCCTGGGCCCCGCCATCGGCGAACGCGCGCGCTTCGACGGCGAGTCGGACGGCTACGAGGACGCCGACCGGCGCGTCGCCGACACCGCCGTGCGCCGGCTCACCGAGGACGACCCGGACGCGGTGTTCGTGTACTTCGGCGCCACCGACGAGGCCGGCCACGCCACGGGCCCCCTCAGCCCGGCCTACGACCGGGCCCTGCTGGCCCAGGACACCCACCTCGGGCGGCTGCTGGAGGCGATCGACGCCCGGCGCCGCGACCCCGCCCGCGCGGACGAGCGCTGGACGGTCCTGGTCACCACCGACCACGGCCATCTCGACGCCGGCGGTCACGGCGGCGACACCCGCGCCGAACGCGAGGTCTTCGTCGTCCTCGCCGAGCCGGGAGCCCCCTCGGACGGGGCCTCCCCCGGCACCCGTCTGGACTCCCCCCGGCTCATCGACATCGCCCCCACGGTCCTCGACCGGCTCGGCATCCCCGTCGACCCGGCCTGGGGCCTGCCCGGGCACGTCCTGCCCAGGCCGGTCCCCTCCCCTTCCCCCCTGTCACCCCCGACTTCGGAACGGTCATGACCGACGCACTCTTCGCCCTGCGCCCCTGGCAGCACCCCGAGGTGACCTCCTGGGGGCGGCTGCCCATGAGCGCCGTGGACCGGCGCGCGGGGGCGGTGCCGCTCGACGGACGGTGGCGCTTCCAGCTGCTGCCGTCGCCCGAGCGGGAGCCCGGGCCGTCCTGGACCTGGGCCGAACTCCCCGGCTCCTGGGCGCTCCACGCGGCGGAGGACCCCCCGCAGTACACCAACGTCCGGATGCCCTGGCCGCAGTTCCCGCCCGACGCGCCCGCCGCGAACCCGACCGGGGTGTACGAGCGGGAGGTCGACATCCCCGCCGAGTGGGCCGGCCGCCGGATCGTGCTGCACGTGGGCGCCGCCGAGAGCGTGCTGCTCGTCCATGTGGACGGGCGTCCCGTCGGGGTCTCCAAGGACTCGCACCTGGCCGCCGAGTTCGACCTGTCCGGCCTGGTCCGGCCCGGGAAGCGGGCGACCGTGCGGCTCACGGTGGTGAAGTGGTCGGACGCCTCCCACATCGAGGACCAGGACCAGTGGTGGCTGGGCGGTGTCACCCGCCCGGTGCTGCTGTACGCCACCGATCCGCTCCATCTCGCGGACGTCACCGTGCGGGCCCGCCGTGACGGGGAGCTGCGGGTGGACTGCCGGGTGCGCTCGGCGGCGGGGACGGCGACGGGCGCGCTGCCCGCAGGGTGGTACGTCAGCGGGGAGTTGGACGGCTCGGCGTCGGCCGGGCTGGAGCTGGCCCAGGACCGGGAGTTCGACCGGTTCAACGCCGAGGACGAGCGGGTCTCCGACTTCCTCGGCGAGGCCCGGCTGGGCACGGTCGTCCCGGACGTGCGGACCTGGAACGCCGAGACCCCCGAGCTGTACGACCTCACCGTCCGGCTGCACCGCGCCGACGGCACGGTGGCCGACGTCTCGCGCCACCGGGTCGGCTTCCGCGACGTCGAGATCCGCGGCCGGGACCTGCTGGTGAACGGCGAGCGGGTCTGGATCCGAGGTGTGAACCGGCACGACTTCCATCCGCTGACGGGGCGGACGGTGTCGTACGAGGACATGCGGGCGGACCTGCTGACGCTGAAGCGGTTCGGCTTCAACGCGATCCGCACCTCCCACTACCCGGCCGACCCGGCCCTGTACGACCTCACGGACGAGCTGGGCTTCTACGTGGTGGACGAGGCCGACATCGAGTCGCACGACCACGCGCACGAGATCGCCGACGACCCCCGTTATCTGAACGCCTTCGTGGACCGTGTCTCCCGCATGGTCCTGCGGGACAAGAACCATCCGTCGGTGATCGTCTGGTCGCTGGGCAACGAGTCCGACTACGGGGCGAACCACGACGCGGCGGCGGGCTGGCTGCGGCGCCACGACCCGACACGTCCGGTGCAGTACGAGGGGGCGGCGAAGCTGGACTGGGCGGCGACGGACGACGCCTCCGACATCGCCTGTCCGATGTACGCGCCCATCGAGGACTGTGTGGCGCACGCGCTGTCGGGCGAGCAGACCAGGCCGCTGATCCAGTGCGAGTACTCGCACGCCATGGGCAACAGCAACGGCACCCTCGCCGACACGTGGGCCGCCATCGAGGCGACCCCGGGTCTTCAGGGCGGGTTCATCTGGGAGTTCTGGGACCACGGCATCCTCCAGCGTGTGAACGACGGACGACCGGCCGGGCGTGGGGGCGCCGGGCTGTACGAGAACGGGGTCGCCGGCCCCGGCCTGCGCTGGGCCTACGGCGGCGACTTCGGTGAGACCGTCCACGACGGCGCCTTCATCGCCGACGGGGTCGTCCTTCCCGACCGCACCCCGAAGCCCGTGATGTTCGAGCACCGGGAGATCGCCGCCCCGGTGCGGCTGTCGGTGGAGGGCGAGGACAACTGGCGGGTGCTGCGGGTGCACAACCGGCAGCACTTCCGCGATCTGTCGTGGCTGGCCGCCGAGTGGGAGTTCGCCGCGGCCGACGGCGGCTCCTGGACGCTTCCGGCCCAGCTGCCGGACGTACCGCCCGGTGGCTCGGCGGTGATCGACCGGCCCGAGCCGGCGGGCGGGGCCGGCGAGATCTGGCTGACGCTGCGGGTGACGACGGCCGGCGACGAGCCCTGGGCGCCGCGCGGCACCGAGGTGTGCTGCCCGCAGGTGCAGTGGTACGCGGCGGAGGAGGGCGAGCCGGTGGTGGGCGCCGAGGAGGACCTCGGGCACGTCCCGCCGCCGCAGACGGATCCGGAGGGGCTGCTGCTGCATCCGCTGCTCGCCTCCCCGCCGGTCCTGAGCCTGTGGCGGGCCCCGACCGACAACGACGTCCTCGGCGGCATGGCCGAGCGCTGGCGCGAACTGGGCCTGGACCGCGTGCAGCGCGACCCGGTCGCCGTGGAGCGCAAGGGGTCCACGGTGCGGGTCCGCTCCCGCTGGACCACGGGTGCGGGCGTCGTCGAGCACGAGCAGGCGTTCACGGCGCTGGTGGACGGCCGGGTGCTCGTGGAGGAGACGGCCGTGCTCCCGGAAGAGCTGACGGACGTGGCCCGGGTCGGCACGGTGTTCGAGACCGTCGAGGGTCTCGACAGCCTGGCCTGGTACGGGCAGGGCCCCTGGGAGAGCTACCCGGACCGTGCCGCCGGGGCGCCCGTCGGTCACCACGCGGCCCCCGTGGACGGGTTGTTCACGCCGTATCTGCGGCCGCAGGAGAGCGGGGGCCGGCACGGTGTACGGCACTTCACGCTCTCCGGGGACGGCCACGCCCTGGCGGTACGGCTGGACGGCCCCCGGCAGGTCTCGGTCACCCGGTATCGCGCGGCGGACCTGACGGCCGTCGCCCACCACGACGAGCTGGTGCCCCGGCCCGGCTGTGTCGTCCACATCGACGCGGCGCACCGGGGACTGGGCACCGCCTCGTGCGGTCCCGACACCGCGCCGTCGTACCTCGTCCCCCCGGGCGTCCACCGCTGGTCGTGGACGCTGCGGGCGCTCTGAACCACGAACCCCCATCTACGGAGTCACTGTGTGCACCTCGCACGAACCGGGGCAGGAGTCTGCCCAGGCCCGCTCGGGCAGACGTAACTTCCTGCGCGCCACGGCCCTGCTGGGCGCGGCCGCCACCGTCTCGCTTCCCGCCGTGGCGCAGGCGGCGCCCGAGCGCCGGCGGCCCGATCCCACGAGCCGGCGTTTCACGCTGGCCGTCATGCCCGACACGCAGTACCTGTTCGACGGGCCGAGCATCGACAAGGCGCCCGTCGAGGCGTCCCTGCGGTACCTCCTGGAACACGGTGAGGAGGAGAACATCGTGTTCCTGTCGCATCTCGGGGACCTCACCCAGAACGGCACCGCGCAGGAGATGGGGGCGATCGGTGCGGCCTTCCGGCTCCTGGACCGCCGGGGCGTCGGCTACAGCGTCCTCGCGGGCAACCACGACGTGCGCTCGTCCACCGACGACCAGCGGGGGCCGACCCCGTACCTGGACGTGTTCGGGCCCGACCGCTTCGAGGGTCGGCCGACCTTCGGGGGCGCCTCCCCGGACGGCTACAACTCCTTCCACCTCTTCGAGGCGGGCGGCCGGCAGTGGATGGTGCTGGCCCTGGACTGGCGGCTCTCCGCGAAGGGCTTCGCCTGGGCGAAGGACGTCCTGGCCCGGCACCCGCAAACTCCGGTCGTGCTCACCACGCACGAGATCGTCGACGGCGACGACTCCCTCTCGGCGTACGGACAGCAGGTGTGGGACCGGCTGATCGAGGACCACGACCAGATCTTCCTCACCCTCAACGGGCACTACTGGCCGGCGGCGCGGGCGACCCGGAGGAACGCTGCCGACAACGATGTCCATCTGCACCTCACGAACTACCAGAACCGGTACTTCGGCGGCGCGGCGATGATCCGGCTCTACCGCTTCGACCTCGACCGGAACACCATCGACGTGGAGACGGTCTCGCCGTGGATCCTGGGCCGGGCGGCGAAGGGGCTCAACGAGCTGGAGCGGCAGGAGATCGAACTCTCCGGCGACGCCGACCGGTTCACGGTCGAGATCGACTTCGAGAAGCGGTTCTCCGGTTTCGCGCCGGTGCCCGCCCGTGCCGCCCGTCCGGCATCGAACATGCTGATACCCGGCACGGTCGCCTACTGGCGGTTCGACGGTCAGCAGGACGGGGCGAAGGTCGGCGGCACCGTCCCGGACCGCTCCGGACACGGCAACGACCTCACCCTCGTGACCGTCGGCGGCGGCAACCTGACCTGGTCCGCCGACCACCACCCGGACCAGCCGGGCCACGGCAGCCTGGAGTTCCACGGCGGCAAGCCCCCGCTGACGGGCGCCTATCTGCGCACGGTCGACGGGGCGCCCCTGAACTCGGCCACGTTCAGGGACGGTTACACCATCGAGGCGTTCTACCGGCTGCCCGCCGACTGGGATCCCTCGAAGCACGCCTGGGCGGGTCTGCTCGGCCGGACGGGCACGGGCGGCGCGGCCGGCAAGACCGCCGACGACCCGGACGAGCCGCTCGCCACGCTGTCGCTGTCGAACGACCGGGAGCCGCAGTGGGCGGTGCGCCCGCTCAACCAGCAGGGCATCGCGACCAACTGGGGTCAGGAGACCCCGCTGGAGACGTGGTGGCACCTCGCGGTCGTCAACGACGGACGGCACACGACCCTCTATGTGCAGGGCTGCCCGGTCGTGCGCAACCCGAAGGCCCCGGCCGTCGGGCTCGCCTCGGTCGGGCTGCCCTGGATCCTCGGCGGCTACGAGTACGCCGGGAAGATCGACCAGATCCTGCACGGACGCCTCGGTGACGTCCGCATCGTCGAACGGGCACTGCCCGTCAAGTCGTTCATGAACCACTGAGAGACGAGGGAACCACCATGTCCGACCTGTCCGGCACACCCGAGCAGCCGCTGCCCGTCTGGGCCGATCCGTCCGTCTCCGCCGCCGACCTCGACGCGCAGGGGGTGTCGCGCCGTGGACTGCTGCGGGGCGCGGGCCTCTTCGGCGCCGCGTTCGCGATGGGCGCGACGGGCGCCCTGACGACCCCGGCCGCGGCCGCTTCCCGCCCGTACGGGGGCGAGGACCCGCGGCTCGCGTATCTCGTGGGCGACCACCACATCCACAGCGTCTACAGCCACGACGCCAAGTACACGTTCTCCCAACTGGCCGCCGCGGGCGCGAAGTACGGCCTCGACTGGATGGTGTTCACCGAGCACTCCAACTTCGGGCACGCCGACTTCGGGGCCGCGTTGGAGCACCGGGAGATCCTGCGGGCCCGCGCCGAGAACCCCCGCCAGCTGATCTTCCAGGGCCTGGAGTGGTACATCCCGGGCGCCGAGCACTGCACGGTCTTCACCACCCCCGGCCGGCACGAGGTCGACCTGCTCACCCGCTTCGAGAGCGCCTACGACGGCAAGCTGCTGGGCTACACGGACGGTTCCGTGGGCGGCGCGGACACCGCCCGCAACGAGGCGCACGCCGTCAAGGCCATCAAGTGGCTGGCAGAGCAGCGTCGTTCGGGTTACGTCGACGACGTGCTGGTGCTCGCCAACCACCCCCTGCGGCTGGGCATCGACTCCCCGCACGAGCTGCGCAACTGGCGGGACGCCGCCCCCGAGATCATGATCGGCATGGAGGGCGCGCCCGGCGCCCAGGGCGCGGCCATCCCCGGCTGGCGGGGGACGACCTCGATCCGGGGCGAGTACGAGAACAAGCCCTCGGCCCAGTCCTGGCCGGGCTACCCGGTGGAGGCGTACCTCACGTACGGCGGATTCGACTGGTCGACGGCGACCGTGGGCGGGCTCTGGGACGCGATGCTGGCGGAGGGCCGGCTGTTCTCGATCACCACCAACTCCGACGCCCACCGGATCGTCTTCGACACCTGGCGGAACGGCGACTGGCCGGCCGGGCAGACCTTCGACAGCACCGGCAAGCTGCCCGACCCGGTGAACACCGACACCCCACAGCCCGGCAGCGACTTCTGGCCCGGCCAGTTCAGCCGCACCCACGTGGGCGTCACCCGCTACGGGTACCGCTCGGTGACGGCGGGCCTGCGCGCGGGCCGCGTCTGGGTCGACCACGGCCACCTTCTGGACGGCCTCGACGTCCGGGTCAAGCGCGACCGTGACCACGGCCGGGGCGTCACCCTGGGCGGCAGGCTGCGCGTCCGCAAGGGGGAGAAGCTCACGCTGACGGTGACCGTGACGACCGCATCCCGCGCCAACCCGCACGGGATCCTGCCGGAGTTGGCCCACGTGGACGTCGTCCGGGGTGGGGTGCGCGGTCCGGTGACCGACCGGGACGCCTGGAAGGCCCCGGACACGAGGGTCGTGCACACCAAGGACGTGAGCGGTCGCAAGGGCACGTACACCCTGCGCGTCCCGGTCACGGCGGGCGACGAGTCCTTCTACCTCCGCCTGCGCGGCAGCGACGGCAAGCGGAACGGGGCGGGTTACCTGGGCGCGTCCATCGATCCGCACGGCCCGATCCCCCACGAGCCGGGCAACGGCGACCCGTGGGAGGACACGTGGTTCTACTCGAACCCCGTTTTCGTGGACGTGAGTTGAGCGGCGGATGCTTCTAGGGCCCCTTCTGATGGATCTCCGTGGGAGAAGGAGCGGCGTCGTGGGGGTCCCTCCCGCTCGAGCGGAGCCGAGAGTGGGGGAGCGTGCGCTCGGCGTGCGGCGTGGAGGGCCTTGTGGCGGAGCCACCTGGCCCTTCGCGGCGTGCGGCGAGCGTGCGTGCCGGGCGCCGCGACGCCGCGGAGATCCATCAGAAGGGCCCTACTGCCGAAGAATCTCCGACTCACGTCACTAGGGGCGCGGGGAACCGCGCGACCGGCCACGACGGACGCGCGGTTCCCCACGAACCCTTACGCGTAGAAGCGGGACAGGCTCTGCAGCACGGCCGCCGGCTTCGGCGCCCCCTCGATCTCGATCGTCCCGTCGACGGTGATCTGGACACCGCCCGGCACGTCCTCCACCGAGGCGAGCTTGCCCACCAGGCGGATCTTCGACCCGACCTTGACCGGCGACGGGAACCGCACCTTGTTCAGGCCGTAGTTGACCTTCGTCGAGACGCCCTCGACGTCCAGCAGTTCGGTGAACAGGGGGATGAACAGCGAGAGGGTCAGGTACCCGTGGGCGATCGGCGCGCCGAAGGGGCCCTCGGCCGCCTTCTCGGGGTCGACGTGGATCCACTGGTGGTCCCCGGTCGCGTCGGCGAACGTGTCGATGCGCTCCTGGGTGACCTCGATCCACTCGCTGGCGCCGAGGTCGCTGCCGGCGAGCTTCTTGAGCTCGTCGATGCCGTTCACAGTGATGCTCATGAGGTGTTTCCTTAGCTAGGAGTCGGTGCCGTAGCGCTTGCGCACCCGGGCCTTGAGGAGCTTTCCGGAGGCGGTGCGCGGCAGTTCGTCCGCGATCACCACCGACTTCGGGATCTTGTACTTGGCGAGCCGCCCGGCCAGCGAGGCCAGTACCTCGTCGGCGTCCAGGGCGTGGCCCTCGCGGGGCACGACCACGGCGCGCGGCACCTCGCCCCACTTGTCGTCGGGGATGCCGATGACCGCGCACTCGACGATGTCGGGGTGGGCGAGGAGCTGGTCCTCGATCTCGGCGGGGTAGATGTTCTCGCCCCCGGAGATGATCATGTCCTTGATGCGGTCGACGATGAAGACATAGCCGTCCTCGTCGATCCGGGCGGCGTCCCCGCTGCGGAACCAGCCGTCGGCGAAGACCGCGGCCGTCTCGTCGGGCAAACCCCAGTAGCCGGGCATGACATGAGGTCCGCGGACGACGACCTCGCCGGGCTCGTCGACGTCGACCGGGGTCATGTCGGGCCGTACGACCCGTACATCGCTGAAGAAGTGCGGGACACCCGCCGACCCGGCTTTGCTCACGGCGTGCTCGGCGTCGAGGAAGAGCGTGCCGGGGGCCGCCTCCGTCATGCCGTAGCCCTGGAGGAAGGTGAGCCCGCGCTCCTGGAACCTGGCGATGAGCGGGGTCGGCACCGGGGAGCCGCCGCAGGAGAGCATCCTGAGCGACGACAGGTCGGCGTCGGCCCAGCGCGGATGCCGGGCGATCTGGTCGAACATGGTCGGCACGCCGAACATGAAGGTGATGCGGTGCCGTTCGATCAGGTCGAAGGTGGTCTCCGGCACGAAGGCCTCGACCAGGACGCAGGTGCCGCCCTTGAGCAGCACGGGCAGGGTGAGCATGTTCAGCCCGGCCGTGTGGAACAACGGGGCGGAGACCAGGGCGCGTTCGTCGGTGATGATGTCCTGGTCGACGAGCACGTTGACGGCGTTCCAGATGATGTTGCCGTGGGTGAGCATCGCGCCCTTGGGGCGGCCCGTGGTCCCCGAGGTGTACATGATGATGCAGGTGTCGTCTGCGGTGACGGGCTGGTCGATCGGCTCGGCCTCGGCCCCCGCCAGCAGCGCCTCGTACTCGGTGCCGGTCTCGACGAACGTGCGTACGTCGGTCTCGCCGCCCGGCAGTCCGGCGACGAGTCCGGTGAACCCGGCGCCGTACACCAGCGCCTTGGCCCCGGAGTCCGCCAGCTGGTAGGCGATCTCGGGGCCCGCGAGGCGGGTGTTGAGCGGGACGAAGACCGCGCCGAGGGTGCCGGCGGCGAACAGGGTCTCCAGGTACGAGGGGTGGTTGGGCCCCAGGTAGGCGATGCGGTCGCCGCGGCGTACGCCGGAGGCGCGCAGCGCGTGGGCGAGGCGGGTGGTGCGCTCGTACAGCTCCCCGTAGGTGAGGCGTGTGTCGCCGTGGATCAGCGCGGTGCGCTGCGGGGTCTTACGGGCCCGACGGGCGGGCCACGACCCCAGTCCCTCATTGCGCATGAGTGTGCCCCTGTCCGTCCTTGCACATGGGGAGGTCCATCTGCGTCCTCTACGGTTTCGTCAGGCCGAGCAAACGGGCGGCGTTCTCCTTGAGGATCTTCGGCTTCACCTCGTCCTTGATCGACAGCTTCTCGAAGTCGGCGAGCCAGCGGTCGGGGGTGAGGACGGGGTAGTCGGAGCCGAAGAGCACCTTGTCCTTCAGCAGGGTGTTCGCGTACTGCACGAGCTGCGGCGGGAAGTACTTCGGCGACCAGCCGGAGAGGTCGATGTGCACGCCCGGCTTGTGCGTGGCGACCGCCAGGGCCTCGTCCTGCCAGGGGAAGGACGGGTGCGCCAGGATGATCTTGAGGTGCGGGAAGTCGGCGGCCACGTCGTCCACGTGCAGCGGGTTGGAGTACTTCAGGCGGATGCCTCCGCCGCCGGGGACGCCCGCCCCGATGCCCGTCTGGCCGGTGTGGAAGAGGGCGATCGTGCCCGTCTCCTCGATGACCTCGTACAGCGCGTACGCCACCGCGCGGTCGTTGGGGAAGAAGCCCTGGACGCTGGGGTGGAACTTGAAGCCCTTGACCCCGTACTCCTCGACCAGGCGGCGGGCCTGCCTGACGCCGGCCTTGCCGCGGAAGGGGTCGATGGAGGCGAAGGGGATCAGCACGTCCGCGTTGGCGGCGGCCGCCTCGGCGACCTCCTCGTTGGGGACCGGCTCGGTGCCGGTCGCGGACTCGGCGTCCACCGTGAAGATCACGGCGGCCATCTTCCGCTCGCGGTAGTAGGCGGCCGTCTCCTCCAGGGTGGGCTTGCGCTTGCCCTCGACCTTGAAATAGGCGGAGGAGGCGTCGTGCAGCTCGTCGTCCAGCGATGACGTGCCCTTCTTCGAGGACACCTCCGCGTGGGTGTGGACGTCGATCGCGACGAGTTCCTCCACGTTCATGGCCTGGCTCATCACGCCTCCGGGATCTTCGGGGCGGGGATGCCCACGGTCTGCGGTTCGGCGCCCAGCGAGGTCGGCCAGACGTCGGCGAGGGCCTCGGGGGTCCAGCCGCCGTTCGCGTACGCCGTCTTGATCTCCTGCGGATGCGACCAGAGTGCCACCTTGTCGCCGCCGATGCCGATGGCCTGGCCGGTGACACCGCGCGCCGCCTCGGAGGCGAGGAAGGGGACCAGGGCCGCGCAGTCCTCGGGGGTGCCGAAGCCCTCGCCCTTGCGCAGGAAGTCGGGGAACGGCTTGCCCTCGCGCAGGGCCTCCACGTACGGGGCGAAGACCGGGATGGTCTCGGTCATCGCGGTGGCGGCCACCGGGACGATCGCGTTCACGGTGATGTTCGCGCGGCCCAGCTCCATCGCCCAGGTGCGGGCGAAGGCCGCGATGCCGGCCTTGGCCGCGGCGTAGTTGGTCTGGCCGAAGTTGCCGCGCTGGCCGGCCGGGGAGCCGACGAGGATCAGGGAGCCGCCCTCGCCCTGCTCGCGCATGCGGATCGCGGCGGCGCGGGCGCAGGTGAAGGTGCCCTTGAGATGGGTGGTGATCACCGCGTCGAAGTCGTCGTCGGACATCTTCCACAGCACCTTGTCGCGGAGGATGCCCGCGTTGGTGACGAGGATGTCGAGCCGCCCGAACTCCTCCACCGCGCGGCCCACCAGGCGGTCGGCCGCCTCGGTCGTGCCGACCGGGACCACCTCGGCGACGGCCTTGCCGCCGGCCTCGGTGATGGACTTCACGGCCGCCTCGGCCACGGCCTCGTCGATGTCGTTGACGACGACGGAGGCGCCGGCGGCGGCGAGGGCCTGTGCGTAGGCGAGGCCCAGGCCACGGCCACTGCCCGTGACGACGGCGACCTTGCCGGTGAGATCGATGCTGGGCACGAGTGGGGTCCCTTCGGTGGCGGAACGGCTTCGAGGTCGACGTGCGGCACCTCGATGTCGCAGTGCGGCTTCGAAATCGAAGTTAAGAGCAATAGTTGTTGACGTCAATAGTTGTTGTTCCCTGGGCGTTGCGTCATGCTGGAGCGGTACGTTCGCGCCGCCCCGTCCGGGGCGCCGGCCTGATCCCGCAGGACAGGCCCTTGGACCAGGGAGCCCGCCATCACCCGCCAGCAGACACAGGACGCCGCCTCGATCGACGCGCACGAGCCGTGGATGCGCGGGCTGCACGCGGACACCGGCTATCTGCTGTACCGGCTGGGACTGCGGTCCGGGCAGCTGTTCAACTCCTCCCTCCAGGAGTCGGGCCTCCGGCTGCGGCACTACGCCCTGCTGCGCTTCCTCGCCACCTCCCCCGGCGCGCTCCAGCGCGAGCTGAGCGCCTCCCTCGGCTACGACCCGAGCGCGATCGTCGGGCTGGTGGACGACCTGGAGAAGCTGGGCTTCGCCGAGCGGCGCCCCTCCCCCGACGACCGCCGCAGCCGGATCGTCGAGCTCACCGAGGACGGCCGGTCCTTCCTCCGTGACACCGACGAGGCCGGACAGCGGGTCTCCGACGAACTGGTGGAGCCCCTCGACGCCGCCGAGCGCGAGACGCTCCATGTGCTGCTGCAGAAGATCGCCGAGGCCGGACTGGGGTGACACCATGCCGATGAGCACCGACGCGCTCCCGACACCGGGGCCCGTGCCCCCTCCGGCCGCGCCGGGGAGCACACCGCCGGGGGCCTCCCGCTCCGCTCCCGACCGGCTGCTCGCCGTGCTGGCCGCCTTCGACCACGACCACCCGGCGCTCTCGCTGACCGACATCAGCCGCCGGGCCGGGCTGACCCTCACCACGGCCCACCGGCTGGTCGGCGCGCTCACCGAGTGGGGCGCGCTGGAACGCGACGCGGGCGGGATCTACCACGTGGGGCTCCGGCTGTGGGAACTCGCGGCGCTCGCCCCGCGCGGGCTCGCGCTGCGCCAGATCGCGCTGCCGTACCTGGAGGACCTCTACGAGGCGACGCACGAGAACGTGCAGCTCGCGGTCCGCGACGGGGACGAGGTCGTCTACATCGAGTGGCTCTCCGGACGCTCGGCCGTCGGCGTCCACATCCGGGTCGGCGCACGCTGGCCCCTGCACGCCACGGGCGTGGGCCTGGCGCTCCTCGCCCACAGCGACGCCGCCTCCCAGGACGTCTACTGCCGGGGGCCGCTCGCCTCCTTCACGCCGTACACCATCGCGGACGCGCCCCGGCTGCGCCGGGCGCTCGCCGAAGTACGGCGCACGGGCGTGGCGGTGAGCAGCCGTCAGGTCACCGAGGACGCGCTGTCGGTGGCCGCTCCCGTGCGCGGGCCGGGCGGGGCCGTGGTCGCCGCCGTCTCGGTCGTGGTGCCCCAGCTCGGCGCCCAGGTCCCGGTGCTGACGCCCGCCGTACGGGTGGCGGCACGCGGTATCTCCCGCGCGCTGGGCTGGCAGCCGGACGAACCCCGCCGCGGCTCGCTGATCCCGGGCCGCGGGACGTCAGCCTCCTGACGAGGATCCGGGCGCTCCGGTGGTCCTGCCAGAGGTCCGTGACACGCCGCGCACCGCCCCCGGAGACCTCCCGGGGCCGGTGCGGGTGATGCCGCTGATTCGGTTGCGGATCGGGGGGAGTTCAGGCCGACAGGCCCTCGTAGGCGGCCGCGAGGATCATGAAGCCCCGCTCGTCGCCGAGGCCCCCGTCGATCATCTTGTTCATCATGTACGCCACGGTCATCCGGGCGTCGAGGTCGACCACGACGAGCGAGCCGCCCCAGCCGCCCCAGAAGCAGGTGCGGGGGTTGGGCAGTTGGCCGCCGTTCAGGCCGTAGCCCATGCCGTAGCGCATCGGGACGCGCAGAACGCTGTCGACGCCGTCGAACTGCTCCTCGAAGACCCGCGCGCACCCCTCCTCCGACAGCAGCCGCACACCGCGCGCCGCGCCGCCGCAGGACAGCAGCGACTGGACGGCGGCGACCGAGCGGGCGTTGCCGTGTCCGTTCGCGGCCGGGATCTCGGCCCGGCGCCAGGCGGTGGTGTCGGTGGCGCCGTCCGGGATGGCCGGGTTGGGCGGCGGGCCGTCCTCGGTCGGCGAGGGGGGCGGCATGATGACCGGCGCCACCCGGTGGTCGTGCTCGGCGGGGAGCCCGATGTGGAAGTCGGCGCCCAGCGGTCCGCTGACCTCCTCGGCGAAGAAGGTGCCCAGGCTGCGGCCGGTGACCCGGCGGACGATCTCCCCGAGCAGATAACCCTGGGTCATCGCGTGATAGCCCGCCTCGGTGCCGGGCTTCCAGGCCGGTGCCTGCGCGGCGAGCCGCTCGGTGACGGTCGGCCAGTCGTACAGGTCCTCCAGCGTGGTGGGCGCCTCGAAGCGGGGCAGCCCGGCCGTGTGCGCGAGCACCTGGCTCACGCGTACGTCCTCCTTGCCCGCCGCCGCGAACTCCGGCCAGTACGTCGCCACGGGGGCGTGCAGGTCCAGGGCGCCCCGGTCGGCGAGCATCAGCACGCACAGGGCCGTCATCGTCTTGGTCGTGGACCACACATGGGTGAGGGTGTCCCGCTCCCACGGAACGGTGCGCTCGGCGTCGGCGTACCCGCCCCAGAGGTCGACCTCGGGCTCGCCGTCCACGTACACGGCGACGGAGGCGCCCACGTCCTTGTCGTCCAACGAGGCCGCCAACGCCTCGCGCACCGCGGAGAACCGGTCCGTGCACGTGCCCTCAGTCATCGCCATGAG
The DNA here is from genome assembly GCF_014930365.1 of Streptomyces caniscabiei. GTDB lineage: Bacteria > Actinomycetota > Actinomycetes > Streptomycetales > Streptomycetaceae > Streptomyces > Streptomyces caniscabiei. The sequence goes on from NZ_JABXWI010000002.1 coordinate 595,154, forward strand.
GGGGAAGGTAACGGGCCGCGCGGCACGGGGCCATCGAATAAACCGCGCTCCGACGTGGCCGGTTCACCGGTCCGGCACGGCCCCCGGAGTGCCCCTGGTCGGGCGGGCGGGCGCCGATCGCCTAGGCTGCTCCGTGCGGGGCTGTCGTACGGACAAGAGCGTGGTGGGAAATGCCGCTGAGGGACGACGATCCCACCGTCATAGGCGGATACGTCCTGGAGGACCGGCTCGGCTCGGGTGGCATGGGGGTCGTCTACCGCGCGCGGTCCGCGTCGGGGCGACTGGTCGCGATCAAGCTGGTGCACGCGCAGTACCGCGACGACGAGGAGTTCCGCTCCCGGTTCCGTCAGGAGATCGCGGCGGTGCGCCGGGTGAGCGGGGCGTTCACGGCCGCCGTGGTGGACGCCGATCCGGAGGCGGCCAGGCCCTGGATGGCGACGCAGTACGTGCCGGGTCCGACGCTCTTCGACCTGGTGCGCGAGGAGGGGCCGCTGGACGGCGAGCGGATCCGGGCCCTCGCGCTGGGGCTCGTCGAGGCACTGCGCGACATCCACCGGGCGGGGGTCGTGCACCGGGACCTGAAGCCGGCGAACGTGCTGATGGCCGAGGACGGCCCGCGCGTCATCGACTTCGGCATCTCGCGCGCCGGCGACAACCTGCCGCTCACCGTGACCGGACGGGTGATCGGCACGCCGCCGTTCATGTCACCGGAGCAACTGCGCTCGCCGAGGGACGTCACCGCCGCGTCGGACGTGTTCTCGCTGGGCTCGCTGCTGGTGTACGCGGCCAGCGGGCACAGCCCGTTCAAGGCCGAGAGCCCCTATCTGGCGGGCTATCAGGTCATGTTCGAGGCCCCGAAGCTGGACGCGGTGCCCGAACCGCTGCGGACCGTCACCGAACGCTGCCTGGACAAGAACCCGACGACCCGCCCGGACCTCACCGAACTGCACGGCCTGTTCCTGAGATCGGCGACTTCACCCACGAACGGCCCCCGGGGCACCGCACCGACGCCTGGAACGGGGGCGGGGACGGGGGCGGGGACGGAGGCGGAGGCCGGAACGGGAACGGCCCCGGGGCCGGCGCCAGGACCACTCGACCGACCGACGGACTCCGGACGAACCGACTCCGGGCGAACGGGGACCACGGGAACCGGCGCCGTCCGCACCGCCACCGCCGCACGGGCCGAGACCGACCGGGCGAACACCGGGCAGGCGGACGCTGAGCGACCGTATCCGGGCCGCCCGGATCCGGACCGACGGGACCCGGACCGACCGGATCCGGACCGTACGGACGCCGGGCGGGCGGACGACACGACCGAGAACGACCGTCTGCCGGACGTCCGCTCGGTGGACGGCGGACCGCCGGGCCGACCGGCGGACGGCCGACCGGCACGGGAACGCCGCCCCAGGCTCCGCGTCGGACGGCGGCTGCTGCTCGTCGGGCTCGGCGCCGCCCTGACCGTCTCCGCTCTGAGCGCCGCGCTGCTCCTGCCCACCGGCGCCGAGGACGGCACGACGGCGTCCGGCACCGGCGCCGCCGTGGACCGCCGTTCCGCGTCGCTCCCCAAGGGCTGGCGGCCGTGGCAGACACGGCTGCGGGCCGACAGCGGCCTCCCCGCCGACTACATCCCGGTCAACTACGACGACACGGGCTGCCGGACGGACGGCACGGACCTGTACTGCGGCGGTACGGGCTTCCTCGTCGGGAAGGTGGACGCCGCCACCGGCGCCACGGGCTGGCGGTACGGCCAACTCCCGCAGACCGCCCGGCCCATCGGCGTACGGGACGGCCTCGTCCTCGTCTACACGGAACCCGACAGCACACAGCGGCGCCTGGTGGCCCTGGACGCCCGCACCGGGAAGCAGCGGTGGTCCCGGCCCATCAGCGCGAGCGAGGCGGCGCCCCTCTTCGACGGCGGCGTGCTCACCCTCGCGCCCGACCACTACGACGTGATCGCCTACGACACGGCGGGCAAGGAGCTGTGGCGGACGTCCGAGCCCGCCGGGATCAACTGCGTCCCCTCGGTGCTCGGCGACGACCCCTACGAACTGTGCTGGGAGGGTGACGACTTCCTCGACACCCGCCCGTTCACCCTGGTACGCCTCGATCCGGACGACGGCACCCCGCGGGCCCGCAGCCCCCTGCCGGAGAAGTCCCTCGCGCTGGGCGTCGTCGACGGACGGCCCCTGTTCCTGAAGGCGGAGTCCACCGAGGAGGTCTACCAGGCGGGGTACGAGCGGCCGTACGACGCGTTCCTGCGGGTGGACCCGGACACCGGGAAGGTCACCCGGATCCCGCTGAAGCGCGCGCTGCGCGGCGCGGCGACGCTCGTGGACGGGGTCGTGTACTTCGTGCGGACCAGCGGGTCGGTCACCGCCGTGTCGGCGGCGAGCGGCACGGTGCTCTGGGAGCGGACCACCGACATGGAGAACCTGTCCGCGCCGGTGGTGTCGGCGGCCCGTGACGAGATCTACTTCGCCAACCGGTTCGGCCGGCTGCTGGCCCTGGACAGCCGGACGGGCGCCGAGGTCTGGCGCACGGACGCGCTCGACGACCCCGGGGACATCGCGACCGAGACCCCGCCCCGGGTGCTGCTCGTGGACGACGCGATCGTGGCGACGGCCGGGAACATGGCGTTCTCGGTGAACCCGGACGAGCCGATGGAGAGCGGGTCGACCGTGTCGACCTTCGGCGACTGACGCACCGTCATGTCGTAGAGCGGGTGCGGTCACCGCCCGCACCGACCCGTCTTCACATCGTGAACTCGGCTCTCCCGCAAGGACTTTCTCCGCTTTAACTCTTGACGCCCGCAGCGCCGGAGCGCACATTGACCGCACGCTCTTCTTGAGAGCGCTCTCAGGACGGGACTCCACGGAGCGCTCCCCCCACCCGCGCTTTTCACTCCGTACACCGAAGAGGCCGCCATGAGTGAAACACCCGGCACACCCGACACACCCGGCACACTCGACACCGGAACACCCCTGGGCCGTCGCCGCCCGCTCCGGCGCGCGTTCCTCGCCGTGGCCACCGCGCTGGCGCTGGCCACGGCCTGGGCGACGACCGCGCAGGGCGCCGCCCCCACCCCGCCCGCCGGCTGGACGCAGGTCTTCGTCGACGACTTCAACGGCGCCGCCGGCACCGGCGTCAGCACCTCCAACTGGCAGTACGCGACCGGGACTTCGTACCCCGGCGGGCCCGCCAACTGGGGTACCGGCGAGGTCGAGACGATGACGAACAGCACCTCCAACGTCTCTCTCGACGGCAACGGCAATCTGCGCATCACCCCGATCCGGGACGCGGCCGGCCGCTGGACCTCGGGCCGGATCGAGACCAACCGCACCGACTTCCAGCCCCCGGCGGGCGGCAAGCTGCGGGTCGAGTCCAGGCTCCAGATGCCGAACGTCACCGGCACGGCCGCCGAGGGCTACTGGCCGGCGTTCTGGATGCTGGGCGCGCCCTACCGGGGCAACTACCAGAACTGGCCGAGCGTCGGCGAGCTGGACATCATGGAGAACGTGCAGGGCCGCAACCAGGTCTGGGCCACCATGCACTGCGGCACCAACCCCGGCGGCCCGTGCAACGAGACGACCGGCATCGGCAACTCCACGGCGTGCCCGGGCACGACCTGCCAGTCCGGGTTCCACACGTACACCATGGAGTGGGACCGCTCGGTGACGCCGGAGACGATCCGGTTCTCGGTCGACGGCACCCAGTTCCACTCGGTCAACGCCAGCCAGGTCGACGCGACCACCTGGACCAACGCCACCAACCACGGGTTCTTCGTCATCCTGAACGTGGCGATGGGCGGCGCCTTCCCCGACGCGTTCGGCGGCGGGCTCGACGGTGACACACGCTCCGGTGTGCCGATGGTCGTCGACTACGTGCAGGTGCTGTCGGCCGCCGGGGGCACCACCACCCCGCCGCCGACGGGCACCCGGGACGCGTACAGCGCCATCCAGGCCGAGTCGTACAACGGCCAGAGCGGCACCCTCACCGAGTCCACGACCGACACCGGTGGCGGCCAGAACATCGGCGCCCTGGCCAACGGCGACTGGGCGCTCTTCCAGAACGTGAACTTCGGCTCCACGGCCGCGACGCAGTTCGTCGCCCGGGTGGCGTCCGGCGCCGACGCGGGGGTGAGCGGCCTGGTCGAGGTCAGGCTCGACAGCCGTTCGAACGGGCCGGTCGGCAGTTTCTCGATCGCCGACACCGGTGGCTGGCAGTCGTGGCGGACGGTGCCCGCGAACATCAGCCGGGTGACCGGCACCCATGACGTCTATCTGACCTTCACCAGCGGTCAGGCGCAGGACTTCGTGAACGTGAACTGGTTCAACTTCGGCCGCTGACAGCCGGGTTGTGCGAGGGGCGGACTCCACGGCGGTGGAGTCCGCCCCTCGTCGCGTGTCATCGCAGCTCCGCCCGGAACGCCACCGGTGTGGCGCCGGCGTGCAGTTGGAAGAACTTGGAGAAGTTCGCCGCGTCGGGGAAGCCGACGGCGACGCCCACGCGGCCGATCGGCAGATCCGTGTGGGCCAGCAGCCGCTTCGCCTCCAGGACGACCCGCTTGTCGATAAAGCCCTTCGGGGTCTCGCCGGTCGCCGCGCGGACCGCGCGGACGAGGGTCCGGCGGGAGTAGCCGAGGGCGTCGGCGTAGGCGCTGACGCTGTGGTTGACGGCGAAGTCCCGCTCGACGGCGTCCCGGAAGCGGGTGAAGGTGGTGTCGTCGGGCCGGTGCTCCTCCTCTGCCGTCGAGCCGGCGGCGAGATGGGCGAGGCGCAGGAGGAAGGCCGTCAGGGAGTGCCGCAGGACGGCGGTGTGCAGGCCGGGCGGCAGGGTGCCGGTGTCGACGTACTCGCGTTCCAGCTGGGCCGACGAGGCGCGCAGACCCGCGAGTTGGGCCTCGTCGGGGCGGAGCAGCGGCGGCAGGTCGTAGCGGTAGAGGCCGGTCGCCTCGACGGTGGCGCGGGGCAGGAAGCCCGGTTGCATGGTGAGGACGGTCCCGCGGTACTCGGTGGGGCGTGAGAAGCGATGCACCTGCCCCGGCCGGATCCACAGCAGTTCGCCCGCGACCGCCTCGTGCTCGGTGAAGTCGATCATGTGGTGCACCGGGCCGGCCTCGAACAGCATCACCACATGGAAGTCGATGCGGTGCACCCCTTCCAGGGGTATGTCCGCGTGCCAGGGGCCCCGGCCGTCCATCGGGCCGATCCGCATGCCGACGCCGGAGAGGCCGCGGTCGGCGGGGAACGGGAAGGTCTTGATCCGGCCGCCGTCGGGGAAGTCTCTGTCCGTCATGTCCTCGCCGTCGCGTCGTCGGTGTCCCAGTTTCACCGAAGGCTGGCACACCGCCACCTCGCCCCACAAAAGTCAGACTTTTACTTTTGAAGACGCCAGAAGCTTTCCGCCGTCTCATCGAGGACTTCTTGAAGATGAACTGGACAGAACTCGACCGACGCGCCGTCGACACCGCCCGTCTGCTGGCCGCCGACGCCGTGCAGAAGGTCGGCAACGGGCATCCGGGTACGGCGATGAGCCTCGCGCCCGCCGCGTACACGCTCTTTCAGAAGGTGATGCGTCACGATCCGGCGGACCCCGAGTGGACCGGCCGTGACCGCTTCGTCCTCTCCCCCGGCCACACCTCGCTGACCCTCTACACCCAGCTGTACCTGGCCGGGTACGAGCTGGAGCTGGACGATCTGAAGGCGTTCCGGACGCACGGTTCGAAGACGCCGGGTCATCCGGAGTACGGGCACACCGCCGGTGTCGAGACCACCACGGGTCCGCTCGGCCAGGGCGTCGCCAACGCCGTCGGCATGGCGATGGCCGCCCGCTACGAGCGCGGTCTGTTCGACCCGGACGCTCCCGAGGGCACCTCCCCGTTCGACCACACCGTGTGGGCGATCGTCTCCGACGGCGACCTGGAGGAAGGCATCTCCGCCGAGGCGTCCTCCCTGGCGGGCCATCAGCGGCTGGGCAATCTCGTCTTCCTGTACGACGACAACCACATCTCCATCGAGGGCGACACGGCCACCGCGTTCTCCGAGGACGTGCTGAAGCGGTACGAGGCGTACGGCTGGCACGTGCAGCGGATCGAGCCGGCCTTCAACGGCAACGTCGACGTGCACGCCCTGTACGACGCGCTGACGGCCGCGCGGGAGGAGACCTCGCGTCCCTCGATCATCGCGATGCGCACGATCATCGCCTGGCCGGCCCCCAACGCGCAGAACACCGAGGCCTCGCACGGCTCCGCGCTCGGTGCGGACGAGGTCGCCGCCACCAAGCGGGTCCTCGGCTTCGACGCGGACAAGACCTTCGACGTCGCCGACGACGTGCTCGCCCACACCCGCCGCGCCCTCGACCGGGGCGCCGAGGCGCACGCCGCCTGGGACAAGCGGATCGCCGAGTGGCGCGCCGCCTCCCCCGAACGGGCCCGGCTCTTCGACCGGGTCGTCGCGGGCCGGCTGCCCGAGGGCTGGGAGCGGGCACTGCCCGTCTTCGAGGAGGGCACCTCCGTGGCGACGCGTGCGGCATCCGGCAAGGTGCTCCAGGCGCTGGGCGCGGTGATCCCCGAGCTGTGGGGCGGCTCCGCCGACCTCGCCGGGTCGAACAACACCACCATCGACAAGACGTCGTCCTTCCTCCCGGCGGACAACCCGCTCCCGGAGGCGGACCCGTACGGCCGCACGATCCACTTCGGCATCCGCGAGCACTCCATGGCCGCCGAGATGAACGGCATCGCGCTGCACGGCAACACCCGCATCTACGGCGGCACCTTCCTGGTCTTCTCGGACTACATGCGCAACGCCGTGCGCCTGTCCGCGCTGATGCAGCTGCCGGTGACGTACGTCTGGACGCACGACTCCATCGGTCTCGGCGAGGACGGCCCCACCCATCAGCCGGTCGAACACCTGGCCTCCCTGCGGGCGATCCCGGGGCTGAACATCGTCCGCCCGGCCGACGCCAACGAGACGGCGATCGCCTGGGCCGAGATCCTGAAGCGGCACACCACGAACCCGGCCCCGCACGGGCTGGCGCTCACCCGCCAGGGCGTGCCGACGTACGCGCCCGACTCCCGTGCGGCGAAGGGCGGTTACGTCCGGGCGGAGTCCTCGACCGCGACCCCGGAGGTGATCCTGATAGCCACCGGCTCCGAGGTGCGGCTGGCCGTCGCCGCGCGCGAGCGGCTGGAGGCCGAGGGGGTCGGCACCCGGGTGGTGTCGATGCCGTCGGTGGAGTGGTTCGAGGAACAGCCGCGCGAATACCGCGAGAGCGTGCTGCCGCCGTCCGTGCGGGCCCGCGTGGCGGTCGAGGCGGGGATCGGCCTGACCTGGTACCGGTACGTCGGTGACCACGGCCGCATCGTCTCCCTCGAACACTTCGGCGCCTCCGCCGACGCGAAGACCCTGTTCGCCGAGTACGGCTTCACCGCCGAGAACGTCGTCGCCGCGGCGCGGGACGCGCTCGACGGCACGACGCGGCCCGACGCCGTCCGCGGCTGACGCGCGCCATGGAAGGAAGATGATCACTGTGACCACGGAAGCGCTCCGGGCGACCGTCGACGGCCGCCCCGGCACCGCGGTGAGCAAGGCCTTGAACAGCGAGGGAGTTGATGCGGAATGACCGCCGAGTGGCTCAACCCGCTCCGGGACGCGGGCGATCGCCGGCTCCCGAAGATCGCGGGCCCGTCCGGGCTCGTCATCTTCGGGGTGACCGGTGACCTGTCCCGCAAGAAGCTGATGCCGGCCGTGTACGACCTGGCCAACCGGGGTCTGCTGCCGCCGGGCTTCTCGCTGGTGGGGTTCGCCCGCCGGGACTGGGAGGACGAGGACTTCGCGCAGATCGTGCACGACGCGGTCCGCGAGCACGCCCGCACCGAGTTCCGCGAGGAGGTCTGGCAGCAGCTCGCCGAGGGGATGCGCTTCATCCCGGGCGACTTCGGTGACGACGAGGCGTTCAAGCGGCTCCGCGAGGCCGTCGAGGAGCTGGACGTCTCCCGGGGCACCGGCGGCAACTTCGCGTTCTACCTCTCCGTGCCGCCGAGCATGTTCCCGAAGGTCGTCAAGCAGCTCAAGAAGCACGGTCTGGCCAGTCCGCCCGAGGGCTCCTGGCGGCGCGCGGTCATCGAGAAGCCGTTCGGCCACGACCTGGCGAGCGCCCGCGAGCTGAACGCGGTCCTGCACGAGGTGTTCGACCCCGAGCAGGTCTTCCGCATCGACCACTACCTCGGCAAGGAGACCGTCCAGAACATCCTGGCGCTCCGCTTCGCCAACCAGATGTACGAGCCCATCTGGAACCGGAGTTACGTCGACCACGTACAGATCACCATGGCCGAGGACATCGGCATCGGCGGCCGGGCGGGCTACTACGACGGCATCGGCTCGGCCCGGGACGTCATCCAGAACCACCTGCTCCAGCTGCTGGCCCTGACCGCCATGGAGGAACCGGCGGCCTTCGACGCCGAGTCGCTGCTGACCGAGAAGCTGAAGGCGCTGAAGGCGGTGCGGCTGCCGGAGGACCTGGGCCGGCACACCGTGCGCGGCCAGTACGCGGGCGGCTGGCAGGGCGGTGAGCAGGTGCTCGGCTATCTGGAGGAGGAGGGCATCGACCGGTCCTCCACCACGGACACCTACGCGGCGGTCAAGTTGGGCATCGACAACCGCCGTTGGGCGGGCGTCCCGTTCTATCTGCGCACCGGCAAGCGGCTCGGCCGCCGGGTCACCGAGATCGCGGTCGTCTTCCAGCGCGCCCCGCACTCCCCGTTCGACTCCACGGCCACCGAGGAGCTGGGGCAGAACGCGATCGTCGTCCGGGTGCAGCCGGACGAGGGGATGACCGTGCGCTTCGGTTCGAAGGTGCCGGGTACCTCGATGGAGATCCGGGACGTCACGATGGACTTCGCGTACGGCGAGTCGTTCACGGAGTCCAGCCCGGAGGCGTACGAACGGCTGATCCTTGATGTGCTGCTCGGCGACGCCAACCTCTTCCCCCGCCACCAGGAGGTGGAGGAGTCCTGGAAGATCCTCGATCCGATCGAGGAGTACTGGGCGGGGAACGGCAGGCCCGCGCAGTACGCCTCGGGTGGTTGGGGGCCCGCGGAAGCGGACGAGATGCTCGCACAAGACGGACGGAGCTGGCGCAGGCCATGAAGATCGACCTGACTGACACCACGGCAAGCAAGATCAACAAGGCGTTGGTGCAGGGCCGCCGGGCCATCGGCACGCCCGCCGTGGGCATGGTCCTCACGATGGTGATCGTGACGGACGAGGAGAACGCCTACGACTCGATCAAGGCGGCCGAGGAGGCCTCGCACGAGCACCCCTCGCGCACCCTGGTCGTCATCAAGCGGCACGCCCGCACCCCGAAGGACCGCACGAAGTCGCACCTGGACGCCGAGGTGCGGGTCGGCGCCGACGCGGGCACCGGCGAGACGGTCGTGCTGCGGACGTACGGCGAGGTGTCCGACCACGCCGACTCCGTGGTGCTGCCGCTGCTGCTGCCGGACGCGCCGGTGGTGGTGTGGTGGCCGGTGAACGCGCCGGAGAACCCGGCCAAGGACCCGCTGGGCGCGCTCGCCCAGCGCCGGATCACCGACATGTACGCCGTGGAGTCGCCGCTCGCCGCGCTGGAGCAGCGCCGCGCCTCCTACACCCCCGGCGACACCGATCTCGCCTGGACCCGGCTGACGCCGTGGCGTTCCATGCTGGCGGCCGCCCTCGACCAGGCCAAGGAGAGGATCACCTCGGCCGCCGTCGAGAGCGAGGCCGACAACCCCAGCGCCGAACTGCTGGCCCGCTGGCTGGAGGCCCGGCTCGGCGTGTCCGTCGAGCGGGTCCTGACCGCCGGGCCGGTGGTGACGGGCGTGCGCCTCGGCACCGCCAGGGGCGAGGTCGTCATCGACCGCCCCGAGGGTCCGCTCGCCACGCTCACCCTGCCCGGGCAGCCCTCCCGCACCCTCGCCCTGAAGGTGCGCGCCACGTCCGAGCTGATCGCCGAGGAGCTGCGCCGCCTCGACGCCGACGAGATGTACGCCGTCGCCCTGCGCGGCGGGGGCGACGGGCAGCCCGCCGCCGACGACTGACACGCCTTCGCTCGACTCCCTCATGGAACAGGTGAACTGACATGGCAACGATGCAGCTGGGTCTCATCGGCCTCGGCAAGATGGGCGGCAACATGCGCGAGCGCATCCGCCGCGCCGGCCACACCGTCATCGGCTACGACCGCGACCCCGAGGTCTCCGACGTGGGCAGCCTGGCCGAACTGGTCGAGCGCCTCGACGGGCCGCGGGTGGTGTGGGTGATGGTCCCGGCGGGCGGCGCCACCCAGTCCGTCGTCGACGAGCTGGCGGAGCTGCTGTCGCCGGGCGACACCGTCGTCGACGGCGGCAACTCCCGTTGGACGGACGACGAGAAGCACGCCGCCGAGCTGGGCGCCAAGGGCATCGGCTTCGTCGACGCGGGTGTCTCCGGGGGCGTGTGGGGTCTGCAGAACGGTTACGCCCTGATGGTCGGCGGCGACGAGGAGCACGTCGAACGGCTCCAGCCGATCTTCGAGGCGCTCAAGCCGGAGGGACCGTACGGCTATGTCCACGCCGGCAAGGTCGGCGCCGGGCACTTCTCCAAGATGGTCCACAACGGTATCGAGTACGCCATGATGCAGGCGTACGCCGAGGGTTGGGAGCTGCTGGAGAAGGTCGACTCGGTGACGAGCGTGCGGGAGGTGTTCCGCTCCTGGCAGGAGGGGACCGTGATCCGCTCGTGGCTGCTGGACCTCGCCGTCAACGCGCTCGACGAGGACGAGCACCTGCAGAAGCTGCGCGGCTACGCCGAGGACTCCGGTGAGGGGCGGTGGACCGTCGAGGCGGCCATCGACCACGCGGTGCCGCTGCCGGCGATCACCGCGTCGCTGTTCACCCGGTTCGCCTCGCGCCAGGACGACTCCCCCCAGATGAAGATGATCGCCGCGCTGCGCAACCAGTTCGGCGGGCACGCGGTCGAGGCGAAGCCGTAGCAGGAGCGGGCGCGCCCCTTCGGGGGCGCGGCCCGCTCAAGCCAGCAGGGCGGTGGTGAAGGCCTCCTCGTGGGTCCTCAGCCAGGTCCGGACGCGGTCCCAGCGGGCCCAGCCGCCGCGATCCGCGAGGACCCGGCGGTAGACGGGGTCACCGCCGGCCACGCGTACGGCCACGAAGGCCCGGCAGGCCTCCGTGGCCTGCTGGACGACGCCGGGCAGGAGGGCGCGGTCGGCCGAGGACAGGCCGTAGCCGTCGGCGAGGACGCGCAGGCGCCGGGGCGCGTCCAGGGGGCCGCCCGGGTAGAGGGCGGCCGCCGATTCGGGGTCGAGCAGGGGCACCCAGTAGCGGGCCGCCATGGCCACGTCCCAGACAGGTCGGCCCGGTGCGGCCAGGTCGAAGTCGATCAGGGCGGTGGCACGGCCGTCGCGGAAGACGACGTTGTCGGGGCAGACGTCGTTGTGGCAGAGGATCGGCCCGCCCTCGGGGTCGGACAGCTCCCGGGGCCACGCGGCACACGTGTCGACCGGGATGTCCGCGCTCGCCGCGTGCAGACCGCGCAGGAGCCGCCCCACCGACGTCAGGGCCGGCTCCGTCAGTGCCCAGGCCGGGAACGGCGGCAGCGCCACGTCGCCCGGGACGAAGGTCAGCTGCTCGCGGCCGTCCGGTGTGCGGCCGACGGGCAGCGGCGCCCCCGTGAAGCCGCGTCGGCGCAGTGCGCGCAGATGCGCGTGGAGGGCGGGCGCGGTGGGCGGCGCCGGGCGGTCGACGAGGGAGCCCCGCCGGACGACCGCGCCCGCGTTCACCGTGCCGCCGGGAAGCACGTCGCCGTCGTCCCGTGCATCCGGCTTCGCCCCGTCGTTCGTCATGGGGATCACGCTAGCCGCCGCTGCGGGGGCTTCCTCGGGTCGTTCGCTCCCCTTCGCCGGGCGGAATGCGATGTTCACCCGCATTATTGTCAGATGTGTACATGGCGTGAACTGTCGCTGTGGCCGGAACCCCGCCGCCGGTAGCGTGCGGCCTCTGTCCGTATGCACTGCGCTCGCATTGCCTACGTCTTCCCACGCATCCATACGCCTCCGTACGCATCCGTACGCGTCCGCACGAAGGAGACGCCGATGGCCGAGACCGGGCAGCACGATCAGCGGTACGAGCGCTACGACGGGGGCAGCCCCGAGGCCGAACGGCTCGTGTTCGAGCGGTTGGCCCGGGAGTTGATGCAGGTCCAGGTCAAGAACCGGCGGGCCGGGGGCGGAGACGTCTCGCGGGCGTTCCACGCGAAGGCACCGCTGGGGGTGGAGAACGCGCGGCTGCGCTTCCACGACGATCTGCCGGTGGCGTTGCGGACCGGTTTCGCGCAACCCGGTGCCGACTATCCGGCCGTCGTCCGACTCTCCAACGCGAGCGGGATCCGGCAGGGCGACGGTTCGCCGGACCTGCGGGGCGCGGCGGTGCGGGTGCGGGTGGCGGAGGGCGTGAGCCATGACCTGCTGGCGACCAGTTTCCCGGTGTCGCACGCGAGCGACGCCCGGGAGTTCGTGGCGTTCGCCAAGGCCATGGCGGGGGCCCGTACTCCGCTGCGAAAGGCCCTCGGGCTGTTCGTGAAGCTTCCGCTGGCCGTGGGGCTCGGGACGGCCGCGCGGATGCGGCGCAATGTGACGGCGGCGACCCGTAGGACGGTCGACTCCCTCGCCACGGAGACGTATTGGAGCCGGGGCGCCATTCTGTGGGGCGAGGCAGGGCCGGTGCGGTATCTGTTGCGGCCCGCGCCCGGCACACCGGCGGCGGCCGCGCCCGATCGCCGGGACCCTGACTTCCTGCACCGGGAGCTGGCGCGGCGGCTCGGGCAGGCGGACGTGGCGTTCGACCTGTGCGTGCAGCGGTTCGTGGACGAGCGGCGCACCCCGATCGAGGACGCGGCGGTGGAGTGGAAGGACGCGGTGGCGCCGGCGGTGCCGATCGCCCGGCTCACGATCCCCGCGCAGGAGCTGGACGGAGCCGAGGCACGGGCGGCGGCGCGGCGGATCGAGGACCTGACCTTCAATCCCTGGTACACGACCGATGATTTCCGGCCATTGGGCCATATCAACCGGGCCCGGAAGGCCGCGTACCGGGCCAGTGGCGCACACCGTCTCGGGCAGCGCTTCGTCACCGAGGAACCCCTGCGCAACAAGCTGCTCGGCCGTGTCGTGGGCCCCGCCCTGGGCCTGCTGAACCGTGCCGTGCCGTGGCACCGCCTGCCGTTGTCCCTGAGCCTGCTGAACCTGGTGTTCCTGAGGAAGGTGCTGCGCCGGCGGAACCTGATCGACTCCGAGGTGCGCGAGGCTCCGCCGGCGGCGCAGCCCGTGCCGGAGCCGGTCCCGGAGAGGCTGCGCACGGAGCGGTCGTACGACGGGACGTACAACGACCTGTCGGAGCCGGCGATGGGCGCGGTGGGGGCCGCCTTCGGGCGGAATCTGACGCCGGACTACCGGCCGGACACCTTCGACACACCGAACCCGGTGACGGTCAGCAGGCAACTGCTGTACCGGGAGAGCTTCGTGCCGGCGACCTCGCTCAATGTGCTGGCGGCGGCGTGGATCCAGTTCCAGGTGCACGACTGGGTGAACCACCGGCGGTACAAGACGGGTGACCGCAGTGTGGAGGTACCGCTGCCGCCCGGCTTCGACGGGAACTGGCAGAACGTGCCGGGCGGGCCGACCGAGCGGGTGATGCGGTTCGCCGAGAACGAGGGCCTGGAGGTGCCCGGCCGCCCGCCGACCCTGTTCGCCAACTCCGCCTCGCACTGGTGGGACGGCTCCGAGGTGTACGGCGAGAACGAGCGGACCGCGCGGTTCCTGCGCGAGCCGGACGGGGGCGCGAAACTCCGTCTGGAGGACGGCCATCTGCCGGGCGGGACGAACGGCATCCCGCTCACCGGCTTCAACGAGAGCTGGTGGATGGGGCTCAGCGCGATGCACACCCTGTTCGCGCGGGAGCACAACGCGGTCTGCGACGCGCTGCGGGCCGAGTACCCCTCGATGAGCGAGGAGAAGGTCTACCAGACGGCGCGGCTCGTCGTCTCCGCGCTGATCGCGAAGATCCACACCGTGGAGTGGACGCCGGCGATCCTGGCCACCGAGGCGATCGACATCGCGCTGCGCACCAACTGGTCGGGCCCGCCGAGGAACTGGCTCAACCAGCTGGGCCTGTGGCTGTTCGAGTCGCATTCGCTCACGGGCATCCCGAAGACGCTGCCGGACCACCACGCGGCGCCGTACTCGCTGACGGAGGACTTCACCACCGTCTACCGCATGCATCCGCTGATCCCGGACGACTTCGAGCTGCGGGAGCACCAGTTCGGGCGGCGGCTGGAGACGGTGGGCTTCCTCGACATCCAGGGCGGGGCGGCCGAGGCGCAGATCCGCAAGACGGGCCTCGCGAACGCGCTGTACTCGTTCGGCATCGCCCACCCCGGTGCGATCACCCTGCACAACTTCCCGCGCTCGCTCCAGCGTTTCGAGCGGGACGGGGAGATCATCGACCTGTCGGTCGTCGACCTGGTCCGCACGCGCAGGCGGGGCGTGCCGCGCTACAACGACTTCCGGTCCGGGCTGCACCGGGGGCGGATCCGTTCCTTCGAGGAGCTGACCGAGAACCCCGAGACGCTGGCCCGGCTCAAGGACGTCTACCGGGACGTCGACGAGGTCGACACCGTGGTCGGGCTGTTCGCGGAGAACCCGCCGGAGGGCTTCGGCTTCAGCGACACCGCCTTCCGGATCTTCATCCTGATGGCCAGCCGGCGGCTGCAGAGCGACCGGTTCCTGACGGTCGACTACCGGCCGGAGGTCTACACACCGCTCGGCATCGACTGGGTCGAGAAGAGCGGCATGAACACGGTGCTCCAGCGCCACTGCCCGGAGCTGGCACCTCTCCTGCCCCGCGACGCGAGCGCCTTCGCGCCGTGGCGGACGGTGCCCACGACCGGCAACTCCGGTACGTACGACGGCGGTTCACCATGACGCCGTGACACGACGACCCGGGGTGTCACGCGACGGCCCGGGTCCGAACCACAACGGGGGAAACACGCATGACGTTCACCGACAACCACTCCGAGCTGCCCGGAAACCCGGAGCTGTCCGCGATACCCGGGGCGGGCGAACAGCTCGCCGTCCAGGAGCAGCCCGGCACACCCGCGGGCACCACCCACCCGGGCCTCGCCGACCTGTTCGACCGTCCGCTGCTGCGGACCGTGTGGCGCCGCCGCACCCACCGCGTGAGCCGGGGCGCCAAAGTGTCCGCCGGGACGATGACCTACACCTCCCGCAACGCGGCCCAGCCTCTGACGGAGCTGGAGGAGGCGGTGCTGATCGCGATCACCGGCACCACCGGCCTCACCATGCCCGACCGACCCTTCGAGGACCCGACCAACGGCACCCCCATCATGTCCAAGCCCAACCTGACGATGGCGGGCCGCACCGCCGGCAGCCCGGACAACGCGCAGGGCACCCACTTCTTCCTCGTCAACGACTCGGGCACCTACTTCCTGCGCAGGCTCGAACCGGCACCGGACGAGCCGTTCGACGCCGAGACGCTGGTGGCGCGGGCGCGCGAGGCCAAGGTGAAGGTTCTGGACCACCGCCTCGACGTCGGACCGGACCAGCGGGACTTCCCGGCGTACCTGGACTCCAACCGCTTCCTGTCCAACCTGCCCGGAACGACGCTGCTGTTCCCGGTGGTCGACCTCTCCCACCAGTACGTGAACGCGCTGATGTATCTGCTCACCCAGCCGGACGGGGCCCGTCCGACCCTCGTGGACGACCGCAACTTCTACCGGGCCGCCGGGGTGCGCAAGTGGGTGCGGAACGGGTTCCTCAACGGGGACCTCAAGCTGCCGCTCGGTGCCCTCGGCCCCATGCGCACCCAGATCGAGGCGGATCTGCTGCTGCAGAACCTGATGCTCACGGCCGAGGCGATGGGCCTGGGCGCCTGGATCCACGCCACGATCAACCCGCAGATCGCCCTGGGCGACCCGAAGTTCTCCCGGGAGTACGGCCGGATGCTCGGCTTCGACTTCGTCACCCCGCGCTGGCGCCCGGCCGACATCTGGCGCTGGCACATCCCGCTGCCCAAGTACGCGAAGGTCCGCTCGCACCCGGTCCGGCTCCCCTCCCCCGACGGCGGCGCACCGCTGATCGCCGCCGCGTGCCCGCCCGTGGTCGGGAGCATGTCGGAGGCGGTGGAGAGAATCGTCCGGGACAAGTTCGGCCGCGGGGGCGTCTACACCGACCGGGACGTCTTCGCCCGGATCTACCGGGAGGACTACGGGCAGCGCTATCTCACCGAGGCCAGTGAGTACGAGGATCGGGTGGTCGAGTGCGCCCGGGACATCTGCGAGTACATCCTCCGCACGCACGGCCGCTTCCCGGCCCACACGGACGCGATCCATGTCCCGGGCGTGTGGCTCCAGGTCCACCACGTGGAGAACGAGTACTACGAACGGTTCTTCACGAACGGCCTCACCGACGCCCACCGCGCGCATGCGGGAGCCTGGGGGCATTAGGCCTGGGGGGCACCAGGCATGGTTGACAGGTACAAGCATCGCGGGTGAGATTCCCGTTGATGATGATCAACGATCTGACGGCGGCCGAGCGGCGGGTGTGGGACGCCTTTCCGCTCGGCGCGGCGGTGGACTTCGGGACCGAGGACGTCACGACCGTCGCGGACGGGATCACCGCGGACGGCGCCGGCTGGGGGCCCGAACGGACCGTCCGGGCCCGGGTGTTGCGGGCACTGCTGCTGACCGCTCCGCAGGAGGAGGGCGAGGTCGCCGCCCTCAAGATCGAGGGCGCCCGGATCAGCGGTCGGCTGGAACTGAAGTACGCGACGGTCGAGAGCGTCGTACGGCTGAGCGGCTGTCACTTCGACGAGATCCCCGACTTCTCCGGCGCGCACTTCAACTACCTCAATCTGTCCAAGTCCACGCTGCCCGGCCTGCGTTCGGCGCGGGCGCGCGTCGACGGCGGGCTGCGGCTGACGGGGTGCCGGTTCCGGGGGCCGGTGAAGCTCACCGGGGCGCAGATCTCCGGGACCCTGTTCATGGAACGGGCCGAGTTCACCGCCTCGGACGGGGAGCCCGCGCTGCGGCTCAACCAGGCGGAGATCGGGGAGGAGTTGTGCGCTCCCGGGCTGCGCGCGGAGGGCGAGGTCCGGCTCGGCGGCGCCCATGTGGCGGGCAAGGTCGACCTGCGACGCGCCCGGCTGCACCGGCCCGGCGGTATCGCCCTCGGCGCGGAGACCCTCGCCACCGAGTCCGACGTCGTCCTGCGGCACGCGGACGTGCGCGGACGGGTCGAGCTGCGCGGGGCACGTGTGGGCGGCTGGCTGGAGCTGTCCTACGCCCGGCTGTCGAACCCCGGCGGCACGGCGCTGCGGGTGAGCAGCAGTGTCATCAGCGAACTCTGGCTGCGCGATGGCCCGCCGGTGGAGGGCGTGCTGAACCTGCGCCGCGCCCAGATAGAGGTGCTGTTCGTCGAGCCGGACAAACTGCCGGACCAGGTCCTCCTCAACAGCCTCACCTACACCTCCCTGATCCCGCACGTGCCCGCCGAGCGGCGGCTGCCGATGCTGGAGCGGGACGGGGAGGGGTATCTGCCCTACTCCTACGAGCAGTTGACCGCCGCCTACCGCAGGATCGGTGACGACGACGCGGCCCGGCGGGTCCAGCTCGCCAAGCAGCGCCGGCATCGCGCCACGCTCCGCCTGCCCGGGCGGCTCTGGGGTTACGCCCAGGACGCCACCGTCGGCTACGGCTTCCGTCCGCTGCGCGCGGCGATCTGGCTGCTGTCGCTGATGGCGGTGGGCTCGGTGGCGTACGCGGTGCACGCGCCCAGCCCGCTCAAGGCGGACGAGGCCCCGGTGTTCAACCCGGTCGTCTACACCCTTGATCTACTCCTGCCGATCATCGACTTCGGGCAGGAGCGGGCCTACGCGCCCGAGGGCTGGTCCCAGTGGCTGTCGTACGTCCTCGTCATCACCGGCTGGATCCTGGCGACGACGGTCGTGACGGGCGTGACCCGCACGGTCAGCCGCCAGTGACCTCCGGGTCCTTTCACCCCGCCTCCCCTCAACCGACGGGGCGTCGCACGTGCTGGGCGGCGAGGCGCACGGGTGCGTTCTGGGCGCCGTAGCCCTGGTATCCGGCGTCGCGCTGGACGAGTTCGAAGAAGACGCGGCCGACGGTCTCGGTGTAGCAGTGGCGGAACGCGCCGCCCGCGTCGCGGTCGTAGAGGATGCCGAGTTCCCGGTACGTCTCCAGCTCGCCGTCGGCGAACGCGAACCGTGCGGCCAGGTCGTCGTGGTAGTTCGCTGGGACGGCCAGCAGCCGGCCCCCGGCCGCGCGGAAGGCGCGGGCCGCGGCGACGATGTCGTCCGTGGCGAGGGCGATGTGCTGGGCGCGGGCCGTGTCGTCGGTGGGGGCGGGGCCGACGCTGAGTGCGATGCGGACGCTGCCGTCGTCGTTGGTCACCGGGCGGCTGCGGAACAGACCGTAGGGGTCGGCGACGTCGACGCTGTCGCTGGCGTGCAGGCCGAGCACCGTGCGGTGGAAGAGGGCCGCCTCGTCGAACTGGTGCCAGGGCTGGGTGAGGGCGAGGTGGTCGACGCGGTGGACGTGGCCGGCGGCGTCCGGGTGGGCCACGGGGCGGAAGTCGCCGGTCCAGCTGGGGAGTCCGGGGCGGTCGGTCGCGCAGAAGAAGAGTTCGGTGCCGTCGGGCGCGGCGACCGCGTCGAGCGGCGCGTCCTCGGCGGTGCGGCGGCGCGGCAGCACCGGCGCGAGCAGGGCCTCGGCGCGGCGGGCGGCGCCGGCCGGGTCCGGTGACTCCAGTCCGATCGCGGCGAGCTGGGTGCCGTCGCGCCGGGCGGCCGGGCCGGTGTTGACCAGCACCCGTGCCTCGCCCTGCTGCCACAGGTCCACCGGCTTGCCGCGATGGCGTGCCGTGCGGGCGAAGCCGAGTGCGCCGAGCAGCGCGGCCACGGGTTCGGCGTCGGGGGTGACCAGTTCGGCGAAGGCGACGCCCGTGGGCACCACCCGTTTCGGCAGCGTGGCGATACCGGCCGCCTCCTGGAGCATCAGCAGCGAACGGTGGGCGTCCACGGCGGTGGGGCCAGCCTCGGCCTGCCGAAAGACGTCGTTGAAGACCTCCAACGACAGCGGCCCGTCGTATCCGGCCGCCCGCACATGCCCGACCAGCCCGGTGACGTCGAGGCCGCCCTGCCCGGGGAAACAGCGGTAGTGCCGGCTCCACTGGAGCACGTCCATCGCCATCAGCGGAGCGTCGGCGAGCTGGAGGAAGAAGATCTTCTCGCCCGGGATGTCCTCGATACCCTTGGGGTCTGAGCCCCGGGCCAGGATGTGGAAGCTGTCCAGGCAGGTCCCGAGCGCGGGGTGGTCGGCCGCCTCCACGATGCGCCACGCGTGGTCGTAGGTGTTGACGTGCCGCCCCCACGCCAGCGCCTCGTAGGCGACCCGGATGCCGAACTCTTCCGCGAGCAAAGCTAGTTGGCGCATGTGGTACGCGGCGAGCGCGTCGTCGTCCTCGGCGAGCGGATGGACGCTGGAGCAGACGAGCACCGTGTCGCAGCCGAGCCGCCCCATCAGCTCGAACTTGTGCCGGGCCCGCCGCAGGTTCTCCGCGAACACCTCCGTCGGCACGGCCTCGATGTCCCGCATCGGCTGGTAGAGATCGATGCTCAGCCCGAGGTCCGCACAGCGCGCCCGCACCTCCTCCGGCGCGAGCGGACTGGCCAGCAGATCGTTCTCGAAGATCTCCACCCCGTCGAACCCGGCCCGCGAGACGGCGGCGAGCTTCTCGGTGAGCGACCCACTGAGAGAGACGGTGGCGATGGACGTACGCATGGGCAACTCCTTGCAACAGGGTCACGCCCCTGTAAGGGGCGCGGGGAACTGCGCGATCAACCACGACGGACCCGCAGCCGACACACCGGACCGCCACCGCGGCGCTTAGTTACGCGCACCCGCAGCCCCGGCCAACTCACCGATGTCCGCCAACATCCGCGAAGCGTCCGGCTCACGCCCGGTGAACAGCCGAAACGCGTCGGCCGCCTGGAACACGGCCATCCCCCCGCCGTCCAGCGTGGCGCAGCCGAGCCCCCGCGCGGCCCGCAGCAACTCGGTCTCCAACGGCCGGTACACCACCTCCGCCACCCACAGCCCGGGACGCAGCAGCTCGGCGGCGAACGGCAGCCCGGGGTGGGCCGCCATCCCCGTCGGCGTCGCGTGCACGACACCGTCGGCCGCTCCGAGCAGCGCGGGCAGCGCGTCCGGCGCCGCCGCGTCGGCCCGCCCCGCACCGAAGTGCCGGTCGAGGGAGGCGGCGAGGTCCGCCGCCCGGTCGGGCAGCGCGTCGACGACGGTGACGTGCTCGGCGCCGAGGGTGAGCGTGGCGTGGGCGACGGCCGCGCCCGCGCCACCGGCGCCCAGCTGCACCACGTTCTCCAGCGGGGCGTCGGGCAGCCCGCGCGCGAAGGACGCGGCGAAGCCGGTGACGTCCGTGTTGTGGCCGACGGCGCGGCCGTCCTCGAAGACCACCGTGTTGACGGCGCCGAGCGCGGCGGCCTGCGGAGCGAGACCGTCGAGGTGCTCGATGACCAGCTGCTTGCAGGGGTGTGTGATGTTCAGCCCGTCGAAGCCCAGGTCACGGGCGGCGCGCACCAGATCGCCCACCGCCTCCGGCCCGACGCCGAGGTCGTCGATGTCGATCAGCCGGTACACGTAGCGCAGACCCTGCCGGTCGGCCTCCCGCTCGTGCAGGGCGGGGCTGAGGGACGGCCCGATGCCGGAGCCGATGAGGCCGACGAGATACGAGTCCTTGGCCACGGCGGCCCTCCCGCGAGATCTAATGTACGAACTAGTACGTTAGTAATAGCAGGCGCTCCCTCCCGAGGGAAGACCGTCGCCGCAGCTCCTAGAATCACGGGCACCGGCCGCACTCGCCCGAAGGAACCCGATGACCAGCGTCGAAGAACCGGCACGACAGAACGGGCGCATCCGTGACGCCGCCCGCACCAGGGCCGAGATCCTCGACGTCGCGACCAAGGAGTTCGCCCGTTCCGGGTTCGCCGGGGCCCGGGTCGACGAGATCGCCGCCCGGACCCGCACCACGAAGCGGATGATCTACTACTACTTCGGCGGCAAGGAGAAGCTGTTCACCGCCGTGCTGGAGCGGGCGTACTCCGTGATCCGGCAGACCGAGCAGGAGCTGGACGTCGAGCACCTGGACCCCGTGGCGGCCATCCGCCGGCTCGCCGAGGTGACGTTCGACCACCATGAGGCGCACCCCGACTTCATCCGCCTGGTCAGCATCGAGAACATCCACGAGGCCGAGCACATCGCCTCCTCCGAGATGCTCGCCACCATCGGCTCGCCCGCGCTGGACGTGATCCGCCGGATCCTGGAGTCGGGCCAGGAGTCGGGCCTGTTCACCGCCGACGTCGACGCCGTCGACCTGCACGCGATGATCAGCGCGTTCTGCTTCTTCCGGGTGGCCAACCGGCACACCTTCGGCGCCCTCTTCGGCCGTGACCTCATCGACGCCGGACGGCGGGACCACTACCGCCAGATGCTCGGCGACATGGTGATCGCCTATCTGACGGCGGACCGCGCGGCGGACTGAGCCGCCGGGCGGGGCGCACGGTCTCGGTCGGGTCTCGGCCGGAAGTTCCTCCCGCGGCGCCTCTTGACACCCGGGAAACGTCGGCGCAACATCCGTAGCCAACCGCTACTAACTATCCAGTGCGTTAATTAGCCCGGGTAGCGCCCGGCACGGCCGCCCCGCCACCCCAGGGACCGGCCCCCTCCCCCCTGTGATTCGCCCCGCCCCGCCTTGCCTTCCTCCGCTTCGCCCCCCTCTCATGGGGAGATCCCTCGAAGGAGCCACGCCGTGTCCGTCCCCGCCGCACCTCCCGGCCAGCCCAAGAAGGCCGCCACGGCCGCCTGGATCGGCAGCGCCCTGGAGTACTACGACTTCTTCATCTACGGCAGCGCCGCCGCCCTGATCTTCCCGACGGTCTTCTTCGACGAGTCCGACCCGGCCACCGCGACCCTGCTCTCGCTGGCCACCTTCGGTGTCGCCTACGCGGCGCGGCCGATCGGCGCGCTGTTCCTCGGGCACTACGGCGACCGAGTGGGCCGCAAGAAGATCATGGTCTTCACACTGATCCTGATGGGCCTGTCGACGTTCCTGATCGGCTGCCTGCCCACCCGCGACCAGGTCGGCACCCTCGCCCCGGTCCTCCTGGTGCTCTGCCGTGTCCTGCAAGGCATATCGGCGGCCGGTGAGCAGGCCAGCGCGAACTCCATGACGCTGGAGCACGCGCCGTCGGACCGGCGCGGGTTCTTCACCAGCTTCACCCTGAGCGGCACCCAGGGCGGGCAGCTGCTCGCCACCCTGGTCTTCATCCCGATCGCCGCGCTCCCCGAGGACCAGTTGCTCTCCTGGGGCTGGCGCGTCCCGTTCTGGATGAGCATCGCCGTCGCCGTCGTCGGCTACGTCATCCGGCGCACCCTGGACGAGACCCCGGCCTTCACCCAGCAGACCGAGTCCGAGGGCGTCGCCAAGCTGCCACTGGCCGTCCTGCTGCGCGAGCACTGGGCGGACGTGCTCCGGGTGATCGCGGGCGCCCTGGTCGCCTCGGTCTCCACGATCTTCACCGTGTGGGCGCTGGCGTACGGCACGAGCGACTCGGTCGGCCTGTCCCGTTCGTCGATGCTGTGGGTGGGCGCGCTCGCCAACCTGGTCGCGCTCACCGCGATCCCGCTGTGGGCCACGCTCTCCGACCGCATCGGCCGCCGCCCGGTGTTCCTGATCGGTTCGGCCGGCAGCGCGGTGCTGATGTTCGTCTACCTGTGGGCGATCTCCACCGGCGCCTACCCGCTCGTCCTGATCCTCGGCATCGTCACCTTCGGTGTCGTCTACAGCGCCGCGAACGGCATCTGGCCCTCCTTCTACGGCGAGATGTTCTCCACCCGGGTCCGGCTGTCCGGCATGGCCATCGGCACCCAGATCGGCTTCGCCGTCGCCGGTTTCGCCGTCACCTTCGCCGCGCAGATCGCCGGCCCGGACGGTGACGACTGGTTCGCGGTCGCCCTGTTCACGGCGGCCCTGTGCGTCCCGCCGGTCATCGCCGCGCTCACCGCCCGCGAGACCCACCGGATCCCGACGGAACTCCTCGGCACCCGCGCCCCGCGCGAGAAGAACGACCGGGAGCGCGTCGCGGCCTGAGCCACGGCCCGGTACCGCCCCGAGTCCCCGGGCGCCCCGCGAGGGGGCCCGGGGACTCCCGCGTGGAGCCGGAGGCGTGTGCACCCCCCTGCGAAGGCGCGGGCGGCTCGGCGGGATGATGATCGCACCGCCGCGACCACGCGGCACCACACCGCAGGGGGACGATGTGAAGCGCGGCGAGGACCCTTACAAAGCCACCCCGCCTCCATGGCAGGGATGGCCCCCGGCCGAGACGAGCCGACGGCGCCGGCGGATCGTCCCGCTCGTCCCGCTCGTCGGCGCGGCGGGGTGCGGCCTGCTGGTCCTGCTCGGGATCGGCCTGTCCTTCGGGCTGGTCATCCTGAGTGGTCTCGCGCTCCCCGTACCCGGCGGCAAACCCCTGACCATGAGCACGGCCGGGATCACGGGCACGTGGGTGGACGAGGGGGGCGGGCGTCTGGTGCTGAAGGAGGACGGGACGTTCACCTCGACCGAGATCTGCGGCGACTTCGACGACAACGACGACGACGGCTTCGACGACGTCCTCGCCCCGAACCCCGGCACAGGCACGTGGGAACGGGACACCCGCAACGGCGTCGGCACGGACGACCCCGTCTCGACGGTCCACCTCACGTTCACGCCGAGCGGGGTACGGGGCACGTACGAGACGCGGGGCACGAAGAAGAACCCCAACCTGTGGACGTACATCGGCGACCCCGACGAGAAGAGACTGTGCATGCTCGAACGCGCGGAGACCTCCGGCTGAGGTACCCGGCGGTGCCGGCCGACCGACGCCGGTCGGCGGCGTGCTCAGCCCCAGTGCAGGACCCGCAGACGGTGCGGTGCCGCCGGATCCCGGTCGACGACCTGGACCGGCGCCTCGGCCCACTGCCACACACCGACGCCCGGCACCCGGGAGAAGCGGATCCGGCCACGTGTCCCCTCGACCGTGACATGCGGCCAGGACGCGGCGATGCCCGCCCGGTCGGTGCCGTGCGTGCGCATGGCCTCGGCGAGGACCGCGACCGTGTCGTAGCCCTCGAAGGCGACGAAGGAGGGCGCTTCGCCCAGCCGATCGGCGAGGGCCGTCCCGACCCGTGAGCCGAGGGGACCGAGCCGGTCGGAGTCGTAGCTGAGGAACGGCACTCCGGCCCCGTCGTCCCCCAGCGACGTCACCCAACTGGCAAGCTCCGGTTGCCCGGCCGGAGCGCCGATCAACACCTCGGCGAGCCGGCGGTCACGGCGGACGGCCCGGACGATCGGCACCGCCGGGTGCGGGTGGCCGACCAGCAGGAGCAGGGCCGTCGCGCGCCGGTCGGCGAGCGCGTCGCACACGTCGGCGGGGGTGAGCGCGCCGCCGTCGATCTCGTCGACGGTGCCGCCGTACGCGGCGAGGTGGTCCCGCAGGATGCGGGTCCCGGCGGTCCAGTAGACGCTCGGCTGGGTGACCACGGCGATACGGCGGTGGCCCGCGCCGAGGAGGTGGTCCGCGTAGATCCGCCAGCCCCGGGACTGCGGCGGGGAGAGGCGTGCGACGCGGTCCGTCGGCCGGTCGGTGAGGGTGTCGAGGACCGCGGAGGAGCAGAGGTACGGCAGGCCGAGGGCGTCGGCCCGGCCGGCGACCGTGCGGGCGACGACGCTGTGGTACTCCCCGGCCAGGGCGGCCACCCCGAGGTGTGCCAGTTCGTCCACGGCCGCCGAGGCCCGCAGCGGGTCGGCGGCGGTGTCCCTGACCACCAGTTCGAGCGGCCGCCCGGCGACACCGCCGGCGTCGTTGACCTCCGCCACGCCCAGGTCGAGACCGGCGACAAGATGCCGGCCCGCCTCGGCCCAGCCGGGCCGCGTCAGGGGGGCGAGGGCGCCGATCAGGACCGGTCCGCCGGTGTCGTCCGTGTGCCGGTCCGGGCCGGGCTCGCCTGTGATCATGCCGGACATTGCAGCCGCGGCCGCCGCGGCGGGCAACCGAATATCGCGGTAGACACTGTCTACCAGGGCGGGTAGACACTGTCTACTCGCCCTGGTAGACAGTGCCCATGAACGAACGCAACACGGGGCTGCGGTCCCGACTGATCGACGTCGGGGTCGAGTTGGTGACGGCGGAGGGGGTGCAGGCCCTGTCGCTGCGGGAGATCGCACGGCGGGCCGGGGTGTCGCACGGGGCGCCGCGCCGCTACTTCCCGACGCACCTGGAACTGCTGTCGGCCATCGCGCGCCGGGGGTTCGAGGAGCTGGCGGGCCGGGGGGTCGCGGCGCTCGGGGACGGCACGGCGGGCCCGCGGGAGCAGATCGCGACGCTGGGGCGCGTGTACCTGGACTTCGCGCTCACCAACCGGGGCATGCACGAGCTGATGTTCCGTCACGACCTGCTGGAGAGCAACGAACTGGGGTTGCGTGACGCCAGTCTCCCGATGTTCACGCTGCTGGAGGAGCTCGTCGGGCGGGCCCGGCCCGACGCCGACGCCCGGCTCGTCGCGGGCGCGCTGCTGGCGAACCTCTACGGCATCGCCCAGCTGTGGACCTGGGGCAGCCTCCAACTCATGACCGGCGCCGGCGACTTC
The DNA here is from genome assembly GCF_014930365.1 of Streptomyces caniscabiei. Classification (GTDB taxonomy): domain Bacteria; phylum Actinomycetota; class Actinomycetes; order Streptomycetales; family Streptomycetaceae; genus Streptomyces; species Streptomyces caniscabiei. Next base: position 620,977 of record NZ_JABXWI010000002.1, read on the forward strand.
ACCCCGTTGCTGCGCACCGCGCTGGACGCGCATCTGGGGAGCGAGCGCCGATGACGGCGCCCACGACGGAGGCCGGGGTCGACCGGCACGAGCCCGCGTCCGCGTCGCACCGCCGCGTCACCCTCGCGTGCAGTGTGCTCGGTGCCGTGCTGGTCGCACTCGACGGCACGGTGCTGACGATCGCCCAACCGTCCCTGCGGCGCGACCTGGACGCCTCCCTCACCGAGGTGCAGTGGACCAGCACCGGGTATCTGATCGCGGTGGCCGGGCTGTTGGTGTTCGCGGGGCGGCTGGGCGACCGGTTCGGGCATCGACGGGTGTTCGCCTGGGGGGTGTTGGGGTTCGGTGCGGCCTCCGCCGGGATCGGGTTCGCGCCCGGTGTGGGCTGGGTGATCGGGCTGCGGGTCGTCCAGGGCGTCTTCGGCGCGCTGCTCCAGCCCGCCACCCTCGGGATGCTGCGGGCCGCGTTCCCGCCCGAGCGGCTGGCGATGCCCATCGCGCTGCGGACCAGCGCCATCGGGGTGGCGGTGGCGGCCGGCCCGCTGGTCGGCGGTGTGCTCGTGGACCGGCTGGGCTGGCGGGCGGTGTTCTTCCTCAACGTCGTACCGGCGCTGGTCATGGGCCTGCTGGCGCTGGCGGCCCGTGCCCCGCTCGCACGGGGCACGACACGGGCGGAGCGCTCCCGGCTCGGCCTGCCCGGCGCGGCGCTGCTCGCGGTCGCCCTCGCGGCCCTCGTGCACACCCTGGTCGGGGTGCCGGAGCACGGCTGGACGGCCGCCGGCGTGCTCGGTCTGTCGGTCGCCGTCGGCGCGACCGCCCTCCTGGTCCGCCATGAGCGGCGCACCCCGGATCCCCTGCTGCCGGCCGGCGTGCTGGGCTCAGGGCCCGTGCGCGCGGCGCTCGGGGTGCTGGTGGCAGCCTCCGCGGCGATGCTGGGCGCGCTCTTCGTGTGCAGCTTCGTCCTCCAGGACGCGCTGGGCATGGATCCGCTGCGCACCAGCCTCGTCGCGCTGCCCGGCGGGGTGACGATGGTGCTCGGGGCGCCGCTGTCGGCCGTCCTGCTGCGCCGGTGGGGCGCCCGTCCGACGGCCCTCGCGGGGACCGTGCTGCTCACCGCCGGTGTGCTGACGCTGTCCCGGCTCGGCCCGGGGTCGTCCACGGTGCTGATCGGGGGCGGGTTCCTGCTGCTGGGGGCCGGTTTCGGCGCGCTGATGGTCACCGCGACCGCCGTCGTCGTCCGGCACGCGCCGCCGGAGGAGGCCGGGGTGGCGGGCGGGCTCCAGCAGACCGCGATGAACGTCGGCCCGACGCTCGGTGTGGCGGCCGCGACCACGCTCATACCGCTCGGCACCGGCCCGGCGCTGCTGCTCCTGGCCGCGGTGGCCGCGCTGGGTGCGCCTCTCGCCCTGCGAATGCCCCGACCCGCCCGCCCCGCGAGGGATGGAACGCGATCGGTACGGAACGATGAAGACAAGAAGCGTGAAGGCCACGAGCACGATCGCGAGCCGTGACCCGGGCCACCGGAGGAGAACCACCATGGAACGACTGCGCCGAGAGGTCGAACCCCGCGAGGCCGGCCTCGACCCGAAGACCCTGGCCCGTCTGGACGAGTACCTCGCCCTCCAGGTCGACGAGGGCCGCCTGCCCGGCTACCTCCTCTCCCTCGCCCGCGGCGGCCGCGTCGCCCATCTGACGACGTACGGTGCGCGCGACCGCGCGGCAGGGCTGCCCGTCGGGACGGACACGCTGTGGCGGGTGTACTCCATGACCAAGCCCGTCACGTCCGTGGCCGCGCTGATACTGGTCGAGGAGGGACGGCTGTCGCTCGACGACCCGGTCTCCCGTCACCTCCCGGAGTTCGCCGAACCTCGTGTGTACGAGTCCGGTGAGGGCGCCGACGTCCGGACCCGCCCGGCCGAGCGGCCGCTCCTCGTCCGCCATCTGATGACCCACACCTCGGGCCTGACGTTCGGCTTCTACCACGACCACCCGGTGGACGCGCTCTACCGCGACGCCGGGCTGGAGAACTCGGTCCGGCCGGGCGCCACCCTCGCGCAGACGATCGCGGAGTACGCGCGCCTGCCCCTCCAGTTCGAGCCGGGCACCCAGTGGAACTACTCCGTCTCCACCAACGTCCTCGGCCGGATCGTCGAGGTGGTGTCGGGGCAGGACCTCGACGTCTTCTTCGCCGAACGGATCCTCGGCCCGCTCGGCATGACCGACGCGGGCTTCCAGGTGACCCCCGAACAGGCGGAGCGGCTCGCGGAGTTGTACGGGGAGCAGGAGGACGGCTCGATCGCGCCCGTGCCCGGTCTGCCGGTGCGCGGCCGGCCGCGCTTCCTGTCCGGCAGCGGCGGGATGGTCGCCACCGCCCGGGACTACCACCGGTTCGCCGAGTTCCTGCGACGGCGCGGGGAACTCGACGGCGTACGGCTGCTGTCACCCGGGTCCGTCGAGATGATGACCACCAACCAGCTGCCGGGCGGTGTCGACATCCATACGTACGGCAGCGCGTTCCACCGGCAGCCGGGCAATGTGGGCGTCGGTTTCGGGCTGGGAGTGTCCGTCGTCATCGACCCCTCGGTGACCGAGACCCCGTCGTCCTCGGGCACGTTCGGCTGGACCGGGGCCGCGACGACGATCTTCTGGGTGGATCCCCGGCGGGACCTGACGGTGCAGTTCATGACCCAGGTGCGGCGGCGGTCGTCGTTCTCGGTGTATCCCGACCTGAAGCGGTTGGTGCACGAGGCGGTGATCCGGGCGGACCTCCCGTAGGCCTGTCACTCGCTCTCGCGCGCGGCGGGCGGCGCGGCGGCCTCCCAGACGAAGCCGTCCGGGTCGGTGAAGGACTCGGTGGTGCTGCCGAGGACGACGCGGTGCGAGCCGGTGCCGTCGGCGGGGACGCCGAGGTCCTTGGCCAGCCCGCGGCGCTTGTACAGCGCCAGCTTGACGGGGTTCGACCGGCCGGGGGCGAACTCGGCGTACTTGCCGCCGAAGCTCTTGGCCACGGTCAGGCCCCGGCCCACGTAGAACTGCTTGGTGGCCTTGACGTCCTCGACGCCGAGCAGCAGGACGACCTCGTCGATCTCGCGGGTGGCGGGGCCGGTGTCCTTCTTCGCCGAGGTCGCGATCTTCCAGATCGTGCCGTCCGGGGCCCGGACGACGCCGCCGTAACCCCACATCGACTTCGTGGCGGGCTTCAGCACCTCGGCGCCGGCGCCCACGGCGGCGGCGACGAAGCCGTCGACGGTGGCCGGTCCGGACACCGTGAGCGCCAGGGTGAAGCCGCGGAAGCCGGCCGAGGGCGCCGCGGACGGCCGCAGGCGAAGGTACGTGTCGACGCCGAAGGCGCCGTAGAAGCGGTGGGCGGCCTCGGGGTCGGCCACCTCGAGGGTGACGGACGCGAGGTCGGTGCGGGCCGTGGTGGAGGTGGTGGTTGCCATGTCCCTCACGCTAGGGGCTGGACGGTGGCCGGGCTTCTCGAATCCTGACCGGTCTCGCCACATGCTCGACCACGCACGCGCCGAGCGCGGCCGGGTCGACGCCGCCGACCCGGCCCGGCGGCGTCCCTTCCACCGTGATCCGCCTCGCTAGGTGAACTCCACACCCGTCGCGGCCAGTTCGGCCAGCCAGGCCCGTGCCCGCTCGCCCGTCTCCGCCGCGCGGCTGAGGCCCGCCGGCAGTGAGCCGTCCAGGATGTGTCCCACCCCGAGGGCGAGGGGGCGGGACACCAGGCGGGCCATCGCGCTCTCCTCCTCGGTGCCGACGGCGTCGAGGTGGTGGCGGCCGGACCACTCCTCGCCCGTCCCGGTGCGCACGTCGAGGGAGACGGCGAGGACGACCCGGTCGCGGTCGGCGTCGGTGGTCGGGTGACGCGCGGCCAGTTCGCGGGCCAGCTCCGCGATGCGCCGGTCGTCGCCGCGTTCGAGTTCCGCGAAGACCGGGGCCCATGCGGTGAGCCAGCCGTCGAGTCGGAGGGTGCCGCGGACGAACGTCCTCGGTGTCCAGGCCGGCGGCAGGCCGTACTGGGCGACGAAGGGGACGCTGTCGCGGTTGGGGTAGGCCTCGAAGGTCTCGCCGTCGACGACATGGGCGCGGGTGGCCGTCCAGGGGCGGTCGGCCGTCGTCACGGCACCGTCCTCGATGTAGCGGGCCGGTGCGCGCAGGGCGCCCAGGACGCCGGCCGGGGCCCAGCTGAAGCGGTAGCGGAAGTCGTTGGGGACGGCCGGGACACCGCCGCAGTACGAGGTGAGGGTGTAGTCGGCGGGGGTCTCCGGGCCGATCTCCCGGGTGGCCCGGTCGATCAGGCTGTGCGCGAAGAGGTGGTCCACGCCCGGGTCCAGGCCGGCCTCGGTGAGGACGGTGACACCCGCCGCCGCGGCCGCCGGGACCTGTTCGAGGACCGCGTCGGAGACATAGCTGGAGCAGGCGAAGTGGGCCCGCGCCCCGACGCAGGCGCCGAGCAGCGGGGCGTGGTCCGGCGCCGGGAGCATGGAGACCACGACGTCTCCCGGCGCGAGGTCCGCCGCGAGCGCGGGCAGCGTGTACGCGCGGGGCTCGGCCCGGCCCGTCAGACCGCGCGCGGCCAGCGCCCGCTCGGCGCGTTCCTCGGTGCGGTGCCACAGCCGGACCCGGGCGGCGGTGTCGCACAGCGCCGCCAGGCCGCTGCCCGTGGACAGGCCGGCACCGACCCAGTGGACGGTGCCGCTCGCGGGGACCACCTCGGTCATCGGGCAACTACCCTTCTGTGAGGTCCAGTTCGTCGCTCGCCCGCCGGAACCGGTCGAGGCAGCGCCCCCATGCCCCACCCGTCTCGAAGTCCAGCAGCTGCGGCAGCAGCGCGGCCGAGAAGTCGGTGCTCGCCTCGCGGGGCAGCAGGGAGGGCAGGTTGTCGATGGCGATGAGATCGAGCGGGGGGTGTTCGCGCAGCCGCCGTACCGGGGCGTCCCACTCGGTGGTCGTGTCGTAGACGGGCAGGACGTTCATGGGTGAGCCGACGTCGACCGTGACGTCCGAGAGGGTGCGGAGCCGGCGGTCCGGGTCGTCGAGGTCCTTGTCCGTCAGGAACGGCGGGACCGGGCTGGTCGTCAGGACGGTGTTGACCATCAACTCGTGTGCCAGCAGGGCCGGTCGGTCCAGGTCACGGGTCTCTGCCAGGTCCCAGCAGGTCGGCTCGACGCCCGCCTCGCCGAGCGCGACGCGCGCGCCCCGGCCGCTGCGGCCCAGGGCGCCGATCACCAGCGCGGTCAAGTCCCCCCGGGAGGCCCGGAGTTCGGCCTCCATGTCCTCCTTGGTCGTGGGGACGAGCGGGGCCCGCAGCGCGCCCCGGTGGTGCAGCACGGCGAGGGCCGCGCCCAGATAGCCCGCCCAGAAGCCGAAGGCGGCGAGCCTGCGGCCCTGGTCGTCCTCCAGGTACTCCAGGTCGAGCAGCGCCCCGCCCCCGGCCGCGAACCTGCGCAGCAGCGCCTCGGCGCCGGGCTGCCCCTTGTAGGCGTGCCCGAAGAAGATATGACGGTGCGTCAACTGAGCGGGGGTGTCCGGCAGTTCCTTGAGACCGACGATCACCGCGCGCGCCGATGCCGAGACCCACGAGCCCGGGTCGGCGATCTGACAGCCGGCCTGCTCGTACTCCTCCCCGGGGAAGATCCGCTGCGGCGAGTCCTCGACGGTGATCCGTACGCCGCTCTCGACGAGCCGCCTGGCGTCGGACGGCACGATCGGGGTGCGGCGTTCGGTGGTGCGGGTCTCGTGGCGCAGCCACAGGTGGAGATCGGTCATACGAGGTTGGCCTCCGGGCGCAGCGCGTCGGCCGTGAACCGGTCGACGTTCAAGGGGCTGATGTCGACGAAGGGTACGCGGCCCAGATACAGGTCGCGGACCACCTCGCCGACCGCCGGGCCCTGGAGGAACCCGTGGCCGGAGAACCCGGTCGCGTAGAGGAAGCGGGAGCAGGAACCGGCCTCGCCGATCAGGGCGTTGTGGTCCGGTGTGATCTCGTACAGGCCCGCCCAGCCGCCCGTGCGGCGCAGGTCGAGCAGGGCGGGGGCGCGGCGCTCCATGGCCTCGTACAGGCGGGGGATCCAGCGGTCGTGGGTGTCGGTGGCGAAGCCGGGCCGTTCGTCGGGGTCGGACATGCCGACGAGGAGGCCGGGGCCCTCGGTGTGGAAGTAGAGGCTGCTGGTGAAGTCGATCGTCATGGGGAGGTTCGGCGGGAGGCCGGGGACCGGTTCGGTGACGGCGATCTGGCGGCGCAGGGGCTCCACGGGGAGGTCGACGCCGGCCATGGCGCCGACGGAGCGGGACCAGGCGCCGGCCGCGCAGACGACCGTGTCGGTGACGATCCGCCCCTTGCTCGTGACCACCGCGGTGATCGTGTCCCGCCAGGTCTCGATGCCGAGGACCTCGCAGTTGCGCAGCACGGTCGCGCCGTGGCGGCGGGCCCCGGCGGCGTAGCCGTACACGACGGACTCGGGGGTGCAGTGTCCGTCGTCGGGCGAGAACGCGGCGGCCAGCAGGCCCTCGGTGGAGATCAGCGGGGAGAGCCGCCGGGCCTCTTCGGGGTCCACCATGCGGCTGGGCACACCCAGGTCGTTCTGGAGCTGGACGCCCGCCTCGAACTGGGCGACCTCGGCGGGGGTCGTCAGGAGGAAGAGGTAGCCGACGCGGTGCAGGCCGATGTCGTGGCCCAGTTCCTGCCGGAAGCGGCCGAACGCCTCCAGGCTGCGGGCGCCGAGCTGGATGTTGAGTTCGTCGGAGAACTGCGCGCGGACCCCGCCGGCGGCCCTCGCGGTCGATCCGGAGGCCAGTTCGTCGCGTTCGACGAGGACGACGTCGTCCACTCCGGCGGCGGCCAGGTGATAGGCGATGCTCGTCCCGATGACTCCCCCGCCGATGACGACGACCCGTGCGCTGCGGATCACGAACGCTCCCTTCGACCGACCGTGGTCGTGATGCCCGACGGAGTCAGGTCTTCCACCCGGGGCGAACGTTCATGCGGGGCGCCCGGGCACTTGCTCGAAGGGGCAGCGCGCGGGCCTCCGGGCGGGCGCGGCGGCCGGTGTCCGAAGTCTCCTCCGAGGCGGCCGCCGCGCGGACCCCGGCGCTCAGGACGAGTGGACCACCGCGTCCAGGTGCGGCAGGTAGTGGTCGAGCCGCTCGCGCTTGGTGCGCAGGTAGGTGATGTTGTCCTCGCACGGGGTGATGAGCAGCGGCACCTGCTCGGCGATCTCGATGCCGTGGCGCAGCAGGGCCTCCCGCTTGCGCGGGTTGTTCGACATCAGCCGGACCGACCGGACGCCGAGGTCGTGCAGCATCTCGGCCGCCACCCGGTAGTCGCGGGCGTCCACCGGCAGCCCGAGGGCGAGGTTGGCCTCGACGGTGTCCAGGCCCTCCGACTGGAGCTTCATCGCCTGGAGCTTGGCGAGCAGGCCGATCCCGCGGCCCTCGTGACCGCGCAGGTACACGAGAACGCCCCGCCCCTCGGCGACTATCGCGCGCAGCGCGCTGTCGAGCTGCTCGCCGCATTCGCAGTGCTGCGAGCCGAACGCGTCACCGGTCAGGCACTCCGAGTGCAGCCGGATGAGAATTTCCTCACCACCGCTGATGTCGCCGTACACGAGTGCCACTTGTTCTTCGCCGCGGTCCTGGTCGAGATAACCTACGGCCTCGAAGTCGCCGTAGGTCGTGGGGAGGGGGGCGTTCACCACACGTACGGCGCCGGAGGACTGGGCATTCGTGCCGAGTACACCAACATTTTCTGTCATGATCTGGTTCCTATCTGGTGAGTCCTGACGTCATGCGAAAATGACGGAGCATCAGCAGAGACGAAAGGCCGTGAAAAGATGAGCAGTTCGAGTCTTGTACCGACGGACACCACCGCGGACGTCCGGGCGCGCGGGGCGGCGGCGGGGCGGCAGGTCGCGGTGCTTCCGGTCGGCAGCTACGAGCAGCACGGTCCGTATCTGCCGCTGGCCACCGACACGCTGGTCGCCTGCGCGATATCCCGGGAGATAGCCGCCGTGTACCCGGTGCACCTCCTGCCGCCCGTGACCATCGCCTGCTCGCACGAGCACGCGGCCTGGCCCGGCACCGTCAGCATCTCCGCGACGACGCTGCACGCGATGGTGCGCGACATCGCCGCGTCGCTGCGCGCGTCGGGCGTCGAGGCACTGGTCGTGGTGAACGGACACGGTGGGAATTATGTGCTGGGCAATGTCGTCCAGGAATCCACCGCGGCGGGACATCGAATGGCGCTTTTCCCGGCGATGGAGGACTGGGACGCCGCGCGTGAACGGGCGGGCGTAGAGACGTCGTTGCTCAGCGATATGCATGCGGGAGAAATCGAGACCTCCATACTTCTGCATTGCCACCCCGAATTGGTCCGTCCCGGTCACGAGACCACCGATTTCCTTGCCGACGACCGCCGTCATCTCCTCTCCCTCGGTATGTCGGCCTACACCGATTCCGGTGTGATCGGCCGTCCGTCCCTGGCGTCCGCCGCGAAGGGGAAGGAGTTGCTGGCAGGGTTCGTGGAATCCTTCGGAGCGTACTTCTCGTTGGTCACCTCGGACGCCTGACGGCGGGCGCGCAGGGAGCCGTACCAGCGTCCGACGAGCACGAGGGCTCCCGGCAGGGCGGCCGCGAAGCTGAGCACACCGTAGACGACGGCCACGGTCAGCCCCTGCGAGGCGCCCAGGCCGGCGGCGCCGAACGACCAGGCGGTGACGCCCTCCCGAGGGCCCCAGCCGCCGACGTTGAGCGGCAGGCTCATGGCGATCAGGGCCAGCAGCGCGAGGGGCAGCAGTTCCCGTGTCGTCGCGGCGGAGCCGGCGACATCCGCGGCGAGCAGGAACGTCGCCACGTATCCGACCAGGACCGCCACCGACGAGAACAGCACGGCGGGTCCGCTGTCGCGGTTCAGCAGCACGCCGCGCGCCTCGGCGAGGACGGCCCTGATCCTGCGGCCCCGGCCGCCCGCGGAGGCGCTCGGCCTGCGGCCCATCCGGACCGCCGCCCAGATCGCCAGGGCGCCCAGCGCGGCGAGCGCCGTCAGTCCGGCCGCGTGGCGGGTCTGCTCCAGCACGGGGGACGGCAGCACCAGCAAAACCGTTACGCCCACGACGGCCAGCACCAACTGGCCCGCGGTGCGCTCGATCACCACCGCGCGTACGCCCCGGCCCATGTCGCCGGAGCTCTGTCCGTGCCGCACCGCCCGGTGCACGTCGCCGAGGACACCGCCGGGCAGCGCCGCGTTCAGGAACAGCGCCCGGTAGTAGTCCGCGACGGCGGGGCCGAGCGGCAGCCGCAGCCCGAGCGCCCGGGTCACCGCGCACCAGCGCCACGCGCTGAACACCGTGGTCAGCGCGCCGATCCCGACGGCCGCCGCGAGCGTCCCGCCGTCGATCCGGCGCAGCCCGTCGACGAAGACGCCGGTGCCCATCCGCCAGAACACGACCACGAGGATCGCCGTTCCGGCGAGGGTGCCGAAGTGGGTGCGCAGCGCACGGCCGAACCGGGAGCCGCGCCGGGACCCGGCGGGTGCCGGTCCGGGCTTCGCGGGCGCCGCACCCGGGATCCGCTCCGAGGCGGAGGGACCGTCGGACGCGACCGCCAGGGAAGGAGTGCGCGAACCCGCCCCGTCCGCCCGGTTCATCCCGTCCGAACGGGCCGATCGGTCCGTGTCCGGAGTGGACGTCGAGGTCGTCGGCCGTGGTGCGCGCGCGCCGGGTGTGAGCGCGCGGACCCGCGCCCGCGCACCCGGCGTGCCCGCCCTCACCCGGGCCCGTACTCCGCGCGGGCGCACGCGTATGCGGTCCTCCGTCGCCGGTGGACGGGCCACGACCGTCTCCTCCACCGGTGCCGTCATGAGGCTCCGCCCTTCGGCCGGGGCAGCGCCAGGAGGTCGCTGTGGTGGACGACGACGCGGAGTTCACCGGCCGCGTTGGCCGCGAGGCGCTCGCGGAGGTAGGCCTCGGCGCGCTCGGTGAGTTCGGGGCGCTGCTCGCACGCGGCACCGACCCAGCCGCGCAGCCACTCCTCGGTGAGGGCGGTGTGCCGGGTGTCGAGCTGCCAGGGGCTCGGGTTGACCCGGACCGTGGCCCCCTGCTGGGCGAACGCCTCGCAGGCGACGGTGATCGCGTCCGGACCGAGCAGATCGCTCGCGCGCTGATGGGCGTTGAACGCCTCGGCGATCTCGGCGTCCAGGGGGTGCGCGGGGACGAGGTCCACCCGGCCCACGACGGAGAGCGTCAGCAGCGCGGGGACACCGGCGCCCGCGCAGGCCGCCGCGAGCGCCTCGATCTCCTCGCGGGTGAGGACGTCGAGCAGCGCGGACGCCGTGACCAGCGAGGCACCGTCGAGGTCGGCCGCCGTCAGCCGTCCGATGTCACCGCGCCGCGTGGTGACCGTGACCGGGCTGCCGTCGGCGGCGGCGCGCGGCGCCCGCGCGACGGCCAGCCGCAGCAGGTTCGGGTCCTGGTCGTGCAGCACCCACCGCTGGGCGCCGTCCAGCCGGGGCGCGAGCCAGCGGCCCATCGAGCCGGTGCCGCAGCCGAGGTCGTGCACGGTCAGCCCGGTGGCACGACCGGGCAGGTTGGCGAGGCGGATGCGCAGCGGGTCCAGCAGGTCCACCGCGCGGGCGTCGGCGTCGGCGCTCTCGCGCAACTCCAGCCACTGCGGCGCGTACTGGTGGTCCTCGGGCGCGGGCGTGTCTCCCCCGCGTCCCGCCATGCTCAACACCCCGCCGGCGGCGGCCGGGGTCCCCCCGGCAGCGGCGGGCCCCGGGGTGACCGGCGTGCCCGACGAAGGGGACGCCCCCGTGGGCAGCGGTCCCCCCGTCGACAGGGGCCCGCCCGCGGACATGGTCATATCGGCAGAAGTGGTCATGCCGCCCTCCGAGGTTCGTGCCTGAGCCTGCCCAGCACATGGGCCAGGCTGCGGGCGGTGGTCGCCCACCCGTCCAGCGCGGCCCTGCGCCCGCGCGCGGCCGCCTTCAGCCGACGCCGTACATCGGCCTCCCCGAACCAGCCGCGCAGCTCCGCGGCGATGGCCGCGGGGTTCTCCGGCGGGACGAGGATGCCGGGCACCCCGCCGTCGGGGGCGCGGCCGACGGCCTCGGGAAGACCGCCGACGTCCGTGGCCAGAACGGGGATACCGCGCGCGAGGGCCTCGGTGACCGCCATGCCGTACGTCTCGGCGTAGGAGGTGAGGACCATCAGGTCGGCGGCGGCGTAGCTGGCGTCGAGTTCCGCGCCCGCCTGCGGTCCGGCGAGGTGGAAGCGGTCCTCCAGGCCGAACTTCGCGATCAGCGAGCGGATGTGGTCGACGTACTCGGGCTCCTGGTCGAGGCCGCCGACCAGGACGCAGCTCCAGCGCAGTTCGGTGACGGTCGCGAGGGCCTCCACCAGCCGGTGCTGCCCCTTGCGCGGGGTGACCGCGGCCACGCACAGCAGCCGGGAGACGCCGTCGGTGCCGGAGGCGAGGGGCGCGATGTCGGCGCCGGGGGCGGCGACATGGACCCGCTCGGGGGCGAGTCCGTGGTGTGACACGAGTCTGCGGACCGCCCACTCGCTGGTCGCGATCACTGCGGACACGCCCCGCAGGGTGGTGCGTTCCTTGGCGTCGAGTTCGGCGGCGAGTTCGGGCTCCAGGCCGGTCTCGTCGCCGAGCGGCAGATGCACCAGCACGGCCAGGCAGAGGCGTTCGGCCTCGGGGAGGACGATCTCGGGGACACCGCAGGCGACCAGTCCGTCGAGGAGGACCACGGTGCCGTCGGGGAGTTCGCTCAGCGTACGGGCGAGTTCGGCGCGGGCCGTCTCGTCCGGGCGCGGCCAGCTGCCGTCGATCGCGTGCTTGTGCACCTGCCAGCCGAAGCCGGGCAGGTCGAGGCAGATCCGCCGGTCGTAGGCGTTGCCGCCGCTGGGCCGGGTGGGGTCGTCGACGCCGCCCGGCATCACGAAGTGCACGGAACGCAGCGACATGGGGATGATCGCGGCGTTCTTCAGCGCCGCGTTCTGCACGGGCACATAGCCGAGCCTCACGTGCTCTCCCCCGTTCGCCTGGGCCCCGCCCTTCACCTGGGCGCCGCTTACCCCGTCCGTGGCACCGGATGCCTGCGCGGTGGTGCCGACGACCGCCCGGTCGATGGTCACGTCGGTCACAGGGCACGCTCGTAACTCGCCCAGGCGATGTGCGACTCGTGCAGGGTGACCGTGAGGTTCGCGATGCCCTTGGCGTTCTCCCCGAGGGCGCCCTTGTGGATCCGCTCGGCGAGCCGGTCGGCGATCACCTTGGCCAGGAACTCCGTGGAGGTGTTGGTGTTGGCGAAGGCGGGCTCGTTGTCGAGGTTGCGGTAGTTCAACTCGCTCACCACGGCACCGAGCTCCTGGGTGGCCAGCCCGATGTCTACGACGATGTTGTCGTCGTCCAGTTCGGCGCGCCGGAAGGTGGCGTCCACGAGGAACGTGGCGCCGTGCAGGCGCTGCGCGGGTCCGAAGACCTCCCCGCGGAAGCTGTGGGCGATCATGATGTGATCGCGAACGGTGATGCTGAACAACGGACGACCCTCCAGTGCGGTACGTCTGCCCCCGGGCCGGGGCATGCCGTGTAGTACGGCTGCTCCCTACCCGTTGTTCAGCCGAGTTTTCCGGTTTCTTCGGAGGTCAGCGTTCCGTTCGGGCAGTTCAGGGGTGGGTGGGACGAACCGGAACACGTGACCCACCGGGTCACTCCACGTCGTAGCGGACCCGGTGGCACATCGCCGGCAGTTCTCCGCTCGCGAGCTTCGGCAGGACGTCGGGGAGTTCGTCGAAGGCGCACTCTCCGGTGACGAGGGCGTCGAAGCGGGCGTCGGCGAGGAGTTCGAGGGCGAGCGCCATCCGGTCCGCGTACGTCCGTCCGACGCGTCCGGCCGGGGAGACGGTTCCCACCTGGCTGCTGCGGACGGTGAGCCGGCGCGAGTGGAAGGCCTCGCCGAGGGGCAGGGCGATGCGGCGGTCGCCGTACCAGCTCAGCTCGATGACCGTGCCCTCGGCGGCGAGGAGTTCGAGGGAGCGGACGAGGCCCTGTTCGCTGGCGCTGGCGTGCACGACGAGGTCGCACTCGCCCAGCGCGTCCTCGGGCAGCGCGAAGTCCACGCCGAGGGCGCGGGCGATCCCGGCGCGCGCCGGATCCGCGTCGACGAGCTGGACGCGTACGCCCGGGTAGCGCGCGAGGAGCGCGGCGACCGAGCAGCCGACCATGCCGCCGCCGACGACGGCGATCCGGTCCCCGATGAGGGGCGCGGCGTCCCACAGGGCGTTGACTGCGGTCTCCACGGTGCCGGCCAGGACGGCCCGCGCCGCCGGGACGGACTCCGGCACGACGGTGACGGCGCTCGCGGGAACGACGTAGCGGCTCTGGTGCGGATACAGGCAGAAGACGGTCCGGCCGACCAGTGCGTCGGGCCCCTCTTCCACCCGACCGACGCTGAGGTAGCCGTACTTCACGGGAGCGGGAAAGTCGCCCTCCTGGAAGGGCGCGCGCATGGTCGCGCGCTGGTTCTCGGGTACGTGGCCGCGGAACACGAGCGTCTCGGTGCCCCGGCTGACTCCTGAGTACAGCGCGCGGACCAGGACCTCGCCGTCGGCGGGGGCGGCGAGGGTCTCCGTCCGGATCTCGCCCTGCCCCGGGGAGCGTAGCCAGAAGGCATTGGCTGTCGGTTTCATGTGCGTCTCCGTGAACGGTCGAGCGGTTCGCCACGTACGCAGCGGTGGAAGTTCGCGGACACGGTACGCGGCGATGATCCACTTGTCACACGTTCGGAAGGTATGCGGTGGCCCTGATCAACACATACGACGGCCGGCTGTTGCTCTCGGAGACGACCGTGGGCGCCGGCGCCCAGGTGCTGCTCCTCGCCTTCCTGGGCACGGCGATCGGACTGGGCCCGGTGGGCTGGCTGACCGGGCTGGCCTTCGGGCTCGCCACCTGGGCGGTCCTCAACCGCGCACTGCTGCGCACCCGGACCCGTACCTTCGGCCCGGCCAACCGCGTCACGCTCGGGCGGGCGATACTCGTCGGCGCCGTCACCGCGCTGGTCGCCGACTCCTTCCAGAGCTCGCCGCCCGTCTCGCTCTTCGTCGGGCTGACCGCCGTGGCGCTGATCCTCGACGGTGTCGACGGCCAGGTGGCCCGGCGCACGAACACCTCGACCGCGCTGGGCGCGCGCTTCGACATGGAGGTCGACGCGTTCCTGATCCTGGTGCTGAGCGTGTACGTCGCGATGTCGATGGGCCCGTGGGTGCTGCTGATCGGTCTCATGCGGTACGTCTTCGTGGCCGCCGCCAAGGTCGCCCCGTGGCTGAACAACTCGTTGCCGCACAGCATGGCCCGCAAGACGGTCGCCGCCGTCCAGGGTGTGTTCCTGCTGGTCGCCGCCTCCGGTCTGCTGCCGTACGTGGCGGGCTTCGGCCTGGTCGCGCTGGCGCTGGGCTCGCTGCTCTGGTCGTTCGGGCGGGACGTGGTCTGGCTGTTCCACAACCGGGCGGGCCACGGCGCGCCGCTGGCCACGGCGACCGTCGACGAGCCGGTGACCGTGACCATCGAGCGCAGGGCGGCCGAGCTCGTCACGAGCTGAGCCGGCCAGTCCTCGACACCGAGGCGGCACAGGCATCGAACACCGCACGCACCGCCGGCCCCGAGGCCGCCCCGCCCCACGACGAACCACCGCTGTACGGCCCGACGCTCGACCGCCCGGATTCCCCCGGGCCGGCGCTCGACCGGCCAGATTCCCCCGGGCCGGGGCTCGACCGGCCGGGGCTCGACGGACCGGGGTTCGACCGACCGGCGCTCGACCGACCGGCGCCCGACCGACCGAGGCTCGACCGACCGGAGTTCGACGGACCGGCGCCCCAACACCCCGCGTCCCTTTGCCCGGCGCCCGACCTGCCGGCGCCCGACGGACCGGGGTTCGACCGACCGAGGCTCGACCGACCGAGGCCCGACCGACCCGAGCCCGACCGACCGGAGTTCGACGGACCGGCGCCCCAACACCCCGCGTCCCTTTGCCCGGCGCCCGACCTGCCGGCGCCCGACGGACCGGCGCCCGACCTGCCGGCGCTCCACCGAGCGGAGTTCGATCGACCGGGGCTTCACCGCCCCGCGTCCCTTCGCCCCGCCCGCCCCGCGCCCCTCCGCCCCGCGCCCGACCGACCGGCACTCGACCGCCCGGCGCTCGACGCTCGACGAACCGCCGCCCCACCGCCCCACACCCCACCGCCCAGCGCTCGACGAACCACCACCCCACCGCCCCACGCCCCACGCCCCCCGACCGCCCGGCGCTCGACGCTCGACGAACCGCCGCCCCACCGCCCCACGCCCCACCGCCCGGCGCTCGACGAACCGGCGCCCCCAACGCCCCCCCCACCCCTCCGCCCGGCGCCCGGCGCACCCCCAGCCCCCAGCCCCCAGCCCCCAGCCCCCAGCCGAGGATTCAGTCGACCGTGAGGACGATCTTTCCGGTCGTGCGGTCGGTCTCCCCGAGGGCGTGGGCCTTGGCCGCCTCCGCCAGCGGGAAGGTCGCGTCGACATGGGCCCGCAGCTTCCCCTGCTCGACGAGGGCCGCGATGGCCCGCATCCCCGCCTGGTCGGCCTCGACCAGCAGCTTCTCCAGCCGTGCGCCCCGCGCGGCGGCCCTCTCGGCGTCCTCCTCCCCGCCGACCGGCAGGATCGAGACGAGGGTGCCGCCCTGCCCGAGCACGTCCACGGATCGCGTGCGGACGTCCCCGGCGAGGGTGTCCAGCACGACATCGACCTCCCCGGCCGCCTCCACGAAGTCCGTGGTCCGGTAGTCGATCAGCTCGTCCGCGCCCAGCTCGCGCAGCAGCTCGTGCTTGCCGGCGCTGGCCGTACCGATGGCGTACGCGCCGCGCGCCTTCGCGATCTGCACGGCGAGATGGCCCACTCCCCCGGCGGCGGCGTGGATCAGGACCCGCTGCCCCTCCCGGACGTCGGCGGTGTCGACGAGCGCCTGGTACGCGGTGAGCGCGGCCAGCGGCAGGGCGCCGGCCTGGACGTGGTCGACGTTCGACGGCTTGGGGGCGAAGGCCCGGGCCGGCCCCTTGGCGTACTCGGCGTAGGCGCCCGCGCCGTGCGGGTAGGGCAGCATGCCGAACACCTCGTCGCCGGCCTCGAACAGGGTGACCCCGAGGCCGACCTGCTCGACGACGCCCGAGACGTCCCAGCCGAGCACCGGCAGCGGCTCGGGGTGCCACAGTCCGAAGGCACGGTTCTTCCAGTCGGTCGGGTTGACGCCGGCCGCGTGCACCCGGACCAGGATCTCGCCCGGCCCCGGCACGGGACGCGGCAGTTCGGCCTCCCTCAGTACCTCCGGTCCGCCGAAGGCGTCCTGGGTCATCGCTCGCATGGTGGTGGTGGCGTCGCCGCCGCTGGTGTTCTCGGTGGTGTCGGTCATGCGGTCCAGCCTGCGGGGGCACGACGATCACGACAATGGCACGATGGCCATCATTCGATGGGATCGTGCCACACTGGTCGTATGACATCTCCGCACCGGGTGGTCGTCCTCGCGCTCGACGGGGTCTACCCCTTCGAACTCGGCGTCCCGAGCCGCATCTTCGACGCGACCGACGGGCTCTACGAGGTGCTGACCTGCACCCCGGACGGGCGCCCGGTGCGTTCGGCGGCCGACTTCGCCGTCGCCGTGGACCACGGCCCCGAGGCGCTGGACACCGCCGACACAGTGATCGTCCCCTCGTTCGGGGTCTGCCCGCCGACCGCACCGCTGCTGTCGGCCGAGCTCCCGGAGCCCGTCGCGGCCGCCCTCGCGCGGATCAGGCCCGGCACCCGGCTGGTGTCCATCTGCTCGGGCGCCTTCGTCCTCGCCTCGGCCGGTCTGCTCGACGGCAGGCCCGCGACGACGCACTGGGCGCTGGCCGACCTGTTCCGGCGCCGCTTCCCGCAGGTCGACCTGGACCCTGACGTCCTCTTCGTCGACGACGGCGACATCCTGACCTCGGCCGGCGCCGCCTCCGGCATCGACCTCTGTCTGCATCTCGTGCGCAGGGACCACGGCAGCGAGGTCGCCAACCGGGTGGCCCGGCGCTGCGTGGTCCCGCCGTGGCGGGAGGGCGGCCAGGCCCAGTACATCGAACAGCCCGTCCCCCAGGACGGCGCCCACGGCACCGCCGCCACCCGGCAGTGGGCCCTCGAACACCTCGACGCCCCGCTCGCGCTGGCCGACCTCGCCGAGCACGCCCGGATGAGCCTGCGCACCTTCGCCCGCCGCTTCAACGACGAGGTGGGCATGAGCCCCGGCCGCTGGCTCGTCCAGCAGCGGGTGGCCCGCGCCCGTCATCTCCTGGAGTCCACCGACCTCCCGGTCGACGAGATCGCCGGCCACGTCGGCTTCGCCACCGGCACGTCGCTGCGCCAGCATCTGCACGCGGCGATCGGAATCTCACCACTGACGTACCGGCGTACGTTCCGGTCCGGGGCCGCCGTACCCGCCCCCGCTAGCCGGTGACCGCGCCCGCCCCCGGCGGCATGTTGTAGGGCGTCACCACCTGGATCGCCGACGGCAGGAACGGGCCCTCGTCGGGAAGGGCCTGGTGGGCGCGCATGATCATCTGACAGGTGCGGCGGACGTCCTGGCGCAGGTCGTGGTGGAGCACGGCGGAGAGCCGGTGCTCGCGCAGCAGCCGGGTGTTGTCGTGGTCGAGGTCGTGGGCGACGAAGACGTGCGGCGCGCGGCCGAGCGCGGCGAAGGCGTCGAGCGTGGCGGTGTTGCCACCGCCGATGGAGTAGACGGCGGCGATCCCCGGCTCCCGCTCCAGCGCGTCGAGGACGAGATCCCGCTGGGTCGCGTCGAGGCCGTCGCTGTCGGTGACCTCCACGAGCGCCCGCTGCGGCGCGACCGCCCGCATCACCCCGCGGAACCCCATCTCCCGCTCCTCCTCGTTGCGGTAGAAGCTGCGGCTGAGCGTGACCAGGACGGCGCCCGGCCGGTCGCCGAGCCACTGCCGTAGCAGATACGCGGCGGTCGCCCCGGCGGCCCGGTTGTCTATGCCGACGTACGCGCCGCGCGGGCTGCTCGGCAGGTCCGTGACGAAGGTGACCACCGGGATCCCGGCCGCGACGAGCCGTTCGACGGCGGCGGTGACCTCCGGGACGTCCGGCGCCTTGAGGATCACCCCTTGCGAGCCGCGCCGCCCGATCCGGTCCAGCACCCGCACCATCTCCGAGGCCGACCCCGTCTCCCGGAAGTGGAAGCGGGACCGCACGACCGCCGGGTGCAGGGACGGCAGCTCGGCCTCCAGCGCCTCCCGGACCGCCGTGGAGAAGCGCTCCGGGGTCTGCATCACGATGTCGACCATGAACGTACGGCCGCCGATGCGCACCTGCGTCCGCTGCCGGTCCAGGTCCCGCACGGCCTGGTGCACCTCGCGGGCGGTGCTCTCCCGCACCCCTCCCCTGCCGTTGAGGACCCGGTCGACCGTGGCCTGGCTGAGCCCGGCCTGCCGGGCGATCTCACGGATCGTGTAGGGGTGCGCCATGGCGGTGTGTCCTGGATCTCGATGCGGGCCGACGGTCCGTCGGATGATGGGTTTTTGATGGTCCGCTGCGGGTTGTACGAGGGGCCTCGCGCCCCAAGACTGACAGAGGCGGAGGCGCTGGGAAAGGCCGTACGACCAGGGCCCTCATCGGGCCCGGCACGGCCCGCCGGCCCCGATCGAAAGGAAACACGCTTCCATGGCACTACTGGAGGACAAGGTCGTCCTCGTCAACGGCGGCAGCCAGGGCGTCGGCGCGGGCGTCGTCCGGGCGGCCCTGCGCGAGGGCGCGACCGTCGCGTTCACCGGACGCCGGGCCGAGGTCGGCGAACGGCTCGCGGCGGACACCGGCGCGACGTTCGTACGGGCCGACCTGACGGACCCGGCGCAGGTGCGCGGCGCCGTGGAACGCGTGATCGCCACGCACGGCCGGGTCGACAGCCTCGTCAACGCGGCCGGCCTCACCTCGCGCGGCTCGCTCCTCGACACCTCGCCCGAACTCTTCGACGCGCACATCGCGATCAATCTGCGCGCCCCCTTCTTCGCCATGCAGGCCGTGGTCGAGCACCTGGTGGCCCGCACGTCGCCCGGCACGATCGTCAACATCGGCTCGAACTGCGCGCACGGCGGCCCGCCGTTCCTGGCCCCGTACTCCGCCGCGAAGGCCGGCCTCGCGGGCCTCACCCGCAACGCCGCCCACGCCCACCGCTGGGACCGGATCCGGATCAACGACCTCAACATCGGCTGGACGGAGACCGAGGGCGAGGACGCGATCCAGCGCGAGTTCCACGACGCGGCCGACGACTGGCGGGAACGGGCCGCCGAGCGCCTCCCGATGGGCAAGCTCGGCCAGGTCGACGAGATCGCCGACTTCGTGGTCTTCCTGCTCTCCGAGCGCAGCGGCGTGGTCACCGGCTCGATCATCGACTGGGACCAGAACGTCGTCGGCGCCCAGGACTGACCGCCCCTCCCCCTCTTCCTCTCGTCGTCTCCTCCTCCCCCGCTTCTTCAGCACCTCCGAAAGGGACACTCGATCATGCGCATTGGCATCCTGGGGCTGGGCCGCATCGGCGCCTTCCACGCCGAAACCCTCGCCGGTCTGGACGTCGTGGAGCAGCTGGTCGTCTCCGACCCGCTGGCCGCCGCCGCGCAGGCGGCCGGCGAGAAGTTCGGCGCCGTCGTGGCCGACTCGCCCGAGGCGGTCTTCGCCTCCGGGATCGACGGTGTCGTGATCACCGCCGCCACCGACGCGCACCCGGGCCTGATCCTGGCCGCCGTCGAGGCGGGCGTCCCGGTGTTCTGCGAGAAGCCGGTGGCGAAGACGGTCGAGGAGAGCCTCACCGTGCTGCGCGCCGTGCGCGACAGCGGCATCGAGGCCCAGATCGGCTTCAACCGCCGCTTCGACGCGGGCTGTGTCACCGCCCGCGAGGCCGTCCTCAGCGGTGAGCTGGGCGCGCTGCACACGGTCCGGTCCACCACCCTCGACCCGGCCCCGCCGCCGGCGGCCTACGTCGCGGTGTCGGGCGGCATCTTCCGCGACTGCGCGGTGCACGACTTCGACGTGGTGCGCTGGGTGACGGGCCGCGAGGTCGTCGAGGTGTACGCGACGGGCGGCAACAAGGGCGCTGAGTACATCAAGGAGGCGGGTGACGTCGACACGGCGTCCGCGCTCCTCACCTTCGACGACGGCACCATCGGCGTCATCTCCAACACCCGTCACAACGCCCGGGGTTACGACGTCCGGCTGGAGGTCCACGGCATGAAGGACAGCATCGCCGCCGGCCTCGACACCCAGCTCCCGCTGCGCTCCGCCGAGCCCGGTGTCACCTTCCCCTCCGGTGTCCCGCACACCTTCTTCATGGACCGCTTCGCGCCCGCCTACCGCGCCGAACTCGCCGCGTTCACCGAGGTCGTCGCCGGTACCCGCACCTCCCCCTGCACGGTCGCCGACGCCCTGGAGGCCAGCTGGATCGCCGAGGCGGCGACGCTCTCGGTGGCGGAGCACCGGCCGGTCCGGCTGGAGGAGCTGCGCAAGGACGCCGTCTGAGCGGCGCGAAGGAAGCCGTCTGCCGGCTGAGGCGGCGCGAAGGAAGCCGTCTGCCGGCTGAGGCGGCCCGGCGGCTCGAAGGACGCCGTCCGAGCGGCCCGCACGAAGCCACGGGCGCGGTGTCAGGCGCTGCGGCGGGTGACCAGACGGGTGGGCAGGATCAGCGGGGTGGGGTCCTGCCCATGGATGAGCGCGACGAGCATGCGCGCCATCTCCCGCCCGAGCGCCGCTATGGGCTGGTGGACGGTGGTGAGCGGCGGATCGGCGATCCCGGCGACGGCCAGGTCGTCGTAACCGACCACGGCGACGTCGGCGGGCACCCGCCGCCCTGCCTCGCGCAGGGTGCGCAGTGCCCCCGCCGCCATGTTGTCGCTGGCGGCGAACACACCGTCCAGGTCGGGGTGTTCCGCCAGCAGCGCGGCCATGACCGCGGCTCCGCCGGGCTCGGTGAAGTCCCCTGCCCGGGGCGGGAAGGGGTCGAGGCCGGCGGCCAGCACGGCGTCCCGGTACCCCCGGTACCGGGCCCGCCCCGCCTCGGTGTCCAGGCGCCCGCAGATCGCGGCGACACGCGTCCTGCCGCGTGAGAGCAGATACTCGGTCGCCTCGCGGGCGCCGCCGGCGTTGTCGACGTCCACGTACCAGCGGGGAGCGGGCCCGACGGGGCGCCCGCCGAACACCACGGGGATGTCCGCCTCCTCGGCCGTCCGGGCCAGCGGATCGCCCTCGCGCAGGGCCATCATCATGACGCCGTCGGCGCCCTTGCAGCGGATCAGTTCCGCCACCCGCTCGCGGCCCCGGTCGGTCGCGGCCAGGCACAGCATCAGATGCAGGTCGGCCTCCTCCAGCGCGGCCGACGCCCCCACGATCACCTGGGCGAAGAAGGGATCCGCGAAGATCGACGGATCCTCTCCCGAGACGACCAGCGCGGCCGCTCCCGTCTGCCGCGTGGCCAGCGCACGGGCCGTCGGATTGGGCACGTAGCCGAGCTGTCGGACGGCCCGCTCGACGGCCTCGCGCTTGCCCCGGCTGACGTGCGGCGCGTTGTTGAGGGCGCGGGACGCCACGGAGCGGGAGACGCCCGCGAGTTCGGCCACGGCGTCGAGCGTGGGCTGCCGACGCGGTGGATCGCCCGCCAGGACCATGTGCCTCTCCCCCCGGCCGAAAACGCCGAACCCACCGAACCCACCGAACCCGCCGAACCCACCGAACCCGCCGAACCCACCGAACCCGCCGAACCCACCGAACCCGCCGAACCCACCGAAAAACTGGGAGCGCTTCCGGTCAAAGGGACCGTAGAGCCTCGAACTCGCCCTGTACAGAGGGAGATTCACACCTCGGCTCTTGACAGTCCTTCCAGTCAGCCACACGATACCGACCACACCCCCTAGCTTCTCAGCGCCACAGGCACCACTGGAAGCGCTTCCAATGGGAGCGCTCCCACCTCCTTCGGCACGTCGAACCACCGCACTTCCTCAGCGCGTCGCACGCTCGGGACGAGAACGTGCGACGCATCCCCGCCAGGAATTCCGAGGTGATGTCATGCGCCGCAGACTCCGCGCCCTGATGGCAGCGCTCTGCTCCCTGCCGCTCGCGCTCGCCGCCGCTCCGTCCGCCCATGCCGCCGACCCGACCAGCATGACCAGCGGGTTCTATGTGGACCCCGACAACAGCGCGAAGCGGTGGGCCGCCGCCAACCCCGCTGACGGCCGGGCGTCCGCGATCAACGCCTCCATCGCCAACACCCCGATGGCCCGCTGGTTCGGCGCGTGGAGCGGCTCGATCGGCACTGCCACGGGCTCGTTCACGGGCGCCGCGGACAGCCGGGACAAGCTGCCCGTTCTCGTCGCGTACAACATCTACAACCGCGACTACTGCGGCGGGCACTCCGCGGGCGGGGCCTCTTCGCCGTCCGCCTACGCGAGCTGGATCTCCCAGTTCGCCGGCGGCATCGGCAACCGCCCGGCCCTGGTGATCCTGGAGCCGGACTCCCTCGGGGACTACGGCTGTATGAACCAGGCGCAGATCGCCGAACGGCAGAGCATGCTCAGCGGCGCCCTCTCCCGGTTCAGCAGTCAGGCGCCCAACACCTGGGTCTACATGGACGCCGGCAATCCCGCCTGGACGGACGCCGCGACCATGGCCAAGCGGCTGCACGAGGCGGGCGTGCGGCAGGCCCACGGCTTCTCGCTGAACATCTCCAACTACCTCACCACGGGCGAGAACACCGCCTACGGCAACGCGGTGAACAGGGAGCTCAGTGCCCGCTACGGCTACACCAAGCCGTTCGTCGTGGACACCAGCCGCAACGGCAACGGCTCCAACGGCCAGTGGTGCAACCCCTCGGGCCGCCGCATCGGCCCCGCCACCCAGATGGGCGGCGGCGCCGAGATGCTGCTGTGGATCAAGGTGCCGGGCGAGTCGGACGGCAACTGCGGTGTGGGATCCGGCTCCTCGGCCGGTCAGTTCCTGCCCGAGGTCGCCTACAAGATGATCTACGGCTACTGACCACGGCCGGCTCGACGTCAGCCGGAACAGGTCTCGACGTCAGCCGGGAGAGGTCTCCTCCAGCTTCTCGAAGAAGAACTCGTGCTTCAGGAAGGAGACGTCGTACTCGTGACCGGACCCGGGCGGCAGGAGCTGCGACGCCTGGAAGAGGCGCCACCCGTCGAGCAGCGCGTCGAGCCCCGTCGGGTAGGGCGGCTCGTCGCCGTCTCCCGCCGTCGGACGGGTCCGGCCGGTCCCGTCGTACCGGGACCAGCCCACGACCGGGGAGTCGAGCGCCGAGGTCGACAGATACAGGACCAGGACCTGTTGCCTCATGCCTGGCTCCTCAGGGCGGGCCGGTTGCTGACGCGCGTGACCCAGTGCTCGACGTCGAACGACTCGTCGCCGGTCAGGGCCCGCCACAGCAGGACCCGGTTGTAGATCTCCAGTCGGCCGGTGGCCTGCTCGTACCACGGGAAGTGGGTGTCCAACTCCGCGGTGACGGCCGGGTCGTGCAGGTCGCCGGTGTCCCAGAGGCGCACCTGCGGCACGGTCGGGTTGAGGCGCAGTTTGTACATGAAGCGGCGGCGCGCGGTGTCGTTGCGGCGGCCGCCGTGCCAGATGCCGTGGTGCACGAGGACGACCGTGCCGGCCGGGCAGGTCAGCCGGGTCTGGCCCCGCAGGTTCTGGACACGGCCGACGTCCGTCTCGTTGATCCGGCGCAGATGGCTGCCGGGCACACTGAGGGTGCCGCCCATCTCGGCGGTCACCTCGTGCGGGTAGTACATGAGCTGGAGGTCGAAGGCGTCCGGCCGTACGTCGATGATCGCGTCCG
The DNA here is from genome assembly GCF_014930365.1 of Streptomyces caniscabiei. Classification (GTDB taxonomy): domain Bacteria; phylum Actinomycetota; class Actinomycetes; order Streptomycetales; family Streptomycetaceae; genus Streptomyces; species Streptomyces caniscabiei. The sequence continues at coordinate 644,885 of NZ_JABXWI010000002.1, forward strand.
CGTGGAGGTCCTGCGCGTGGCCCTCGTGGGGCTCGCGGACGTGCACGGCGTGGTGGTCGACGGTCGGTCCGGGTCCGACCAGACTCTCCACGGCACCGGCGACGACCGGCAGTTCGAGCAGCGCGTGGACGAAGGTGTCGGGCGGGAACGCCGCGCTCAGCGGGGTGCCGTACGGCACTCCCGGCAGGCCCTCGGCCAGCGCGGCCACGGCCCGTTCGTTGATGTTCCGCGGCACCACCCCGTCCAGGCGCAGGAATCCCCACGCGACGAAGCGGGCCACCTGAACCGAGGTCAGGAGGTGCTTGCTGGTTGGCATACGACGAACGTACGGACCCGGCCCCGCCCTGTAGTGGGCTGAAATCTTCCTCTGGTGGTCCATTTCCGTGACCGGTGCGGCCGGTGGGCGCCCCGAACGGGAGGCACCCACCGCCGTGGTCTACGCCGTGAGGTCCGCCGGTCGGCGTCCTTCATGGCCCACGAACCCCACGAACCCCACGAACCGCGACCATCCCGCCCGTCCGACCGCGAAGTGCGGAAGGGTCACGTCCTTGGAGTCCCGTACGCACACGAGCTGCGGGGTGACGGCGACTTCGACGCAGCTGTCACCCTGACTGCCGCTGTAGCTGGACTTGAACCACGCCAGTTCCGTCGTGTTCATAGGTCTGCTTCCCCTCGGAGTCGCTCCAGCAGAGCCCGCGAATCCTTGGCGTTGAGGGCCTGCGAGCGCAGTGTGTCATAGCGCTGCTGGAGCAGGCTCACCTCTTTCGCGTCGCAGATCAGACGGCCGTTCTGCTGCCCTTCCGAGTACGCGAGCCGCTGCCCCTTCGGCGTCTCCAACAGCTGCACCGGCCCGTCGAGGCACGCGTGCAACCCGGCTTCCAGCGGCACGATCTGGAGCGTCACATTGCGCGGGGCGCTCAGCTCCAGCACATGGTCGAACAGCCCGCGCATCCGCGCGCCGTCCCCGAACCGGCGGCGGAAGACATGCTCCTCGACGATGAAGCTGAAGGGAGTCGTCGGCCGCTCGACGAGCATCCGCTGCCGTTCCATGCGCCGGTCCATGAAGTTGTCCAGCTCGTCGTCCGGCGTGACCGGGACGGTCCCCTCGAAGACCGCCCGCGCGTAGTCCCTGGACTGCAACAGCCCCGGCACCAGCCTGCATTCGTAGGTGCACAGGCTCACCGCGACCCGCTCCAGCCGGGCCCACTGACGGAACCACGCCG